>NZ_CP121475.1:0-1900000 GCF_029691625.1 Methylobacterium sp. 391_Methyba4
ATGCGTGTCGACGGAACGGTGGCGAGTGACGACGACGGGGGCCGCAGCGGCGGCGGCACTGTGGATTACGGGTCTGCCTGGGCCCGGGTGAAGCGTCGGCTGCGGGCCGAACTCGGCGAGGATGTGTTCGCGAGCTGGTTCGCCCGCCTCGAGCTGGAGGCCGTCGCCGGCGGAACGGCCCGGCTGACCGTCCCGACCCGCTTCCTCAAGAGCTGGATCGAGTCGCATTACCTCGACCGCGTCCTGAACACGTTCAAGGCCGAGGTCGAGGAGATCGCGCGGATCGAGGTCGGCGTCCGCGGCACCGGGGCCCCGGCCCGTCCTGTCGCCGCCGGCGTCGCCAAGCCGGGCCCGGCCAGCGGTCCGCTCGCCCGCCTTCACGCCACGAGCGCGCCGATCCCGATCGCCGCCGTTGCGCCCGCAGCCGAGGCGCGCAATGCCGACGCCGGAGGCGACCTCAGCGGCACGCCCCTCGACGCGCGGCTGACCTTCGCGAGCTTCGTCATCGGGCGCTCCAATGCCCTGGCGCATGCCGCCGCCGAGCGGGTCGCCAACCACCAGGGGGAGGGCGCCCTCTACAATCCGCTCTATCTTCATGCCGGCGTCGGGCTGGGCAAGACCCACTTGCTGCACGGCATCGGCCACGCCGCCCGCGAGGCCGGCCGCCGGGTGATCTACCTGACCGCCGACCGGTTCATGTACGGCTTCGTCAATGCCCTGAAGACCCAGTCGGCGCTCGCCTACAAGGAGCGCCTGCGGGGCATCGACCTTCTGATCCTCGACGACGTCCAGTTCATCCAGGGCAAGTCGATCCAGGCCGAGTTCGGCCACACGATCAACGCGCTCATCGATGCCGGCCGCCAGGTCGTGGTCGCGTCCGACCGGCCGCCGACCGAGCTTGAGGCTCTGGACGAGCGCGTGCGCTCGCGCCTGGGCGGCGGCCTCGTCGTCGAGATCACCGCCCTCGACGAAGCCCTGCGGGTCTCGATCCTGTCGGCGCGGCTTTCCGCGGTCCGGGCCGCACATCCGGGCTTCGACGTCTCGCCCCAGGTGGCAACCTACGTGGCGCGGGCAATCACCGCCAACGGCCGCGACCTCGAAGGTGCGGTGAACCGCCTGCTGGCCCACGCGACGCTCACGGGCACCGCCGTGACGATGGAGACCGCCGAGAGCGCGATCCGCGACCTCGTGAAGAATCGCGAGCCGAAGCGCATCAAGATCGAGGACATCCAGAAGCTGGTCGCCTCGCGCTACAACGTCTCACGGTCCGACATCCTGTCGGAACGGCGCACCGCCGCGGTGGTGAAGCCGCGTCAAATCGCCATGTATCTGTCGAAGGTCCTGACCCTGCGCTCCCTGCCGGAGATCGGCCGCCGCTTCGGTGGCCGCGACCACACCACGGTGCTGCACGCCGTGCGCAAGATCGAGAAGCAGATCGGCGAAGACGCGGTGCTCGGCGATGAAGTCGAGCTCCTGAAGCGGATGCTTCAGGACTAGTCGAACCTGCATGACGTCCCGGACGAACCTGCTCTCGACCGAGCAGATTCGCTCCGGATCGGCCGCGGGACCGTCCCCCGTGGCCTGATCGGGAAGGCGTCCGGACCAGCAGCG
Organism: Methylobacterium sp. 391_Methyba4; assembly: GCF_029691625.1. Lineage (NCBI taxonomy): Bacteria > Pseudomonadati > Pseudomonadota > Alphaproteobacteria > Hyphomicrobiales > Methylobacteriaceae > Methylobacterium > Methylobacterium sp. 391_Methyba4. The sequence goes on from NZ_CP121475.1 coordinate 1,612, forward strand.
CCCCATCAGACCCCGATGCCACGCGCCCTCTGCCGGTCCCTCCCTCCAGGACTGGCCGGGGGCGCGCGCCCCGTGGCAGACTGGCGCGAATGGAGACGGCCCTGTAAGGCCGCGTCGTCGACCGGCGACAATCAACGCCCCGGGGAGTGCTGATGACGGACGCCTTCATCTACGACCACGTTCGCACGCCGCGCGGTCGCGGCAAGGCGGACGGCGCCCTCCACGAAGTGACCGCGCTCCGGCTGGCCGAGACGGCGCTGCGCGCCCTCAAGGTCCGCAACGGGCTCGACATGGCCCTCGTCGACGACGTGATCCTGGGCTGCGTCGATCCGGTCGGGGAGGCGGGCGGCGACATCGCCCGGGCCGCGGCCCTGGTGGCCGATTACGGCGCGCATGTTCCGGGTGTGCAGATCAACCGTTTCTGCGCCTCGGGCCTCGACGCGGTGAACTTCGCCGCCGCACAGGTCATGAGCGGTCAGCACGAGATGGCGGTGGGCGGCGGCGTGGAATCGATGAGCCGCATCGGCATCGGCGCCTCGGGCGGCGCCTGGCCGGTGGATCCGGCGATCGCCATCAAGTCCTATTTCATGCCGCAGGGAATCTCGGCCGACCTGATCGCGACCAAGTACGGCTTCACCCGCGACGCGTGCGACGCCTACGCGGTCCGCTCGCAGGCGCGCGCGGCGAAGTCCTGGGAAGACGGCCTGTTCGACCGGTCCGTCGTTCCGGTCCGCGACGTGAACGGCATCACCCTGCTCGACCGCGACGAACACATGCGCCCGGGCACCGACATGCAGTCGCTGGCCGCCCTGAAGGCATCGTTCGTGCAGATGGGCCAGATGGGCGGCTTCGACGCCGTGGCGACGGACGCGCATCCGGACGTGGAGAGCGTGGATCACGTCCATCATGCCGGCAACTCCTCCGGCATCGTCGACGGTGCGGCCGCCGTGCTGATCGGCTCCCGGGCGGCCGGCGAGGCCGCGGGCCTGCGCCCGCGCGGCCGGATCCGGGCCTTCGCCAATATCGGCTCGGACCCGGCCCTGATGCTCACCGGGCCGGTGGACGTCACCCGCAAGATCCTGGCGAAGACTGGCCTGAGCCTGTCGGATATCGACCTGTTCGAGGTCAACGAGGCTTTCGCGGCGGTGGTCCTGCGCTTCTGCCAAGCCTTCGACCTCGATCCGGAGGCCGTCAACGTGAACGGCGGCGCCATCGCCCTCGGCCACCCTCTGGGCGCCACCGGAGCGATGATCCTCGGCACGGCCCTCGACGAGCTGGAGCGGACCGGCAAGGAGCGGGCGCTGATCACCCTGTGCATCGGCGCCGGCATGGGAACCGCCACCATCATCGAGCGGGTGTGAGCCATCGCGTGCACGGGAGCGGCGTGCCGCCGCTCCCCAAAGTCCGGTAACGCTGCTAGAGGCGCGGTCGACGCTCGGCCCGTCTCTGGGCCGGACGATAAAACAACGGGAGACAAGCCCTTGAACCGCCTGTTTGCGACGCTCTGTCTGGGCGTCACCCTGAGCCTGCCGGTCGCTGCGCGCGCCGATGATGCGGCGGACCGCGTGGCCGCGGCCACCACCCTCGTCAACAAGACCCTGATCAAGAACCTTCAGACCGGGTTCAACGTCGCCCTCGAGAAGACCGTGGCGGCAATGCCGGAGGCGCGCGCCGAGGCCGTGCGCAAGGAACTCCTGACCGAGTTCGACAAGCAGCGCGCCCTCATGGTCGAGGGGCTGTCGAAGGACTACGCCGAGAAATTCAGCCTCACCGAACTGAAGCATCTCGATGAGATCTACTCGGACCCGACATACCTCAAGTTCCAGACAATGAACGCCGATCCGAACTCCTCGGTGACCGCGATCTCGCAGAACTCCGTCACCAAGCTGCTGAATATGCTGGCGGTGGCCGCGGCGACCGACAACACACCCAAGCCCGGCGCGGCGCCGATGCCGCCCGTGCCGCCGGCCGCGGCGCCCGCTCCGGCTCCGAAATAGCCGATGGGAGGCCGCGCGCGTGAGGCCGATCTCAGGCGGCGCGCGCGGCTGTCACGGGCGCGAAGCCCGCGACCGGGGGGAGCGCTTTCAGAAGGGGCTTGGCGAAGTGGTAGCCTTGCACGAGCGTGATCCCGATACTGCGCAGGGCGGAGAGTTCGGCAGCGGTCTCGACGCCCTCGGCGAGCACCGTCACGCCGAGGGCGCGGGCGATGCCGACCACACCCGACACGATGGCGTACCGTCCGGCGTCGCCGTCGAGGCCGCGCAGAACGTCCATGTCGATCTTGATCAGATCGGGACGGAAGTTGGCGAGCAGGCTCAGCCCCGCGAAGCCGGCGCCGAAATCGTCGAGGGCCGTCAGAAATCCCTGCTTCCGATAGGCGGCGACGATGTCCTTCACGTGCCCGATGTCCCGGAAGCGTTCCTGCTCGGTGAACTCGAACATGATGCGTTGATGGGCGAAATCGATGCGTCGCGCGGCCTCCAGCGAGGCGCGGATGCAGGCATTCGGCTCATAGACCGCGTTCGGCATGAAGTTGATCGAGAGACGCGTGGTGCTGTCGCGGGGAAACAGCGCCCCGGCGAGCTCGATCGCCTTGACGCGGGCGGCCTGATCGAACTGGTATCGCGTTTCGTCGGTCACCTGGTCGAGGATCGTATAGGCGGATTCCCCGTTCGGGCCGCGCACCAGCGCCTCGTAGGCCCAGACGGAGTCGTCTGCGAGATCGAGGATCGGCTGGAACGCCATCGTGAAATCGAAGTCGAGCGTGGTGCCGGCGCGACAGGCGCGGCAGCCGGAGTCCTTCGTCATGTGCAGCTTTCGGTTCTTCTCGCCGACGCCGCCACCATGAGCGTCGGCGCTCAACACAACCTTAATGCAAGCTCGCCGGTGGATCATTGGCGCAACCCAGGGAGGACGGCACCGTGACGCTGACCGATTTCCGCTTCGAGACCGATGCCGACGGCATCGCCCTGGCGACCTGGGATATGCCCGGCCGCTCGATGAACGTGATCACCGAGGGGGTGATGGACCAGCTCGAGCAGATCATCGAGCGGGTTGCCTCCGATCCGGCCCTGAAGGGCTGCGTCATCGCCACCGGCAAGGACAATTTTTCCGGCGGTGCCGACCTCACCATGCTCCAGGGACTCGGTCGGGCCTACGAGCAGCTCAAGGCCGAGCAGGGCGAAGAGGTGGCGATGCGCCACTTCTTCGAGGCGTCCCGGCGCCTGTCGCTGCTGTTCCGGCGGCTGGAGACCTGCGGGAAGCCCTTCGCGGCGGCGATCCAGGGCCTGTGCCTGGGCGGCGCCTTCGAGCTGGCTTTGTCCTGCCACCACCGGATCGCCTCCGACGACGGGAAGACCCGGGTCGGCCTGCCGGAGATCAAGGTCGGCCTGTTCCCGGGCGGCGGCGGCACGCAGCGCGTCGCCCGCCTGATGCAGACCGGCGACGCCCTCCAGATGCTGTTCAAGGGCGAGCAGATCCGCGCGCCCATGGCCAAGGGCATGGGGCTGATCCACGCGGTGGCGCCCCAGGCCGAGATCGTCGAGCGCGCCAAGGCCTGGATCCGTGAGGGCGGCTCGGCGGTGGCGCCCTGGGATGTGCCGAAGTTCAAGGCCCCGTCCGGAAAGGTCTACTCCCCCGCCGGCATGATGATCTGGCCGCCGGCCAACGCCATCTACCGCCGCGAGACCCACGACAATTACCCGGCCGCCAAGGCGATCCTGGCCTCCGTCTACGAGGGTCTGCAGCTGCCGATGGACCTCGCCCTGCGGGTCGAGAGCCGATACTTCGCCCACATCCTGCGCTCCACCGAGGCGGCGGCGATGATCCGCACGCTGTTCATCTCCATGGGCGAGCTGAACAAGGGCGCGCGGCGACCGAAGGACGTGCCGGCCGCCAACCTGCGCCGGGTCGGCGTGATCGGAGCCGGCTTCATGGGCGCGGGCGTGGCCTACGTCACCGCGCAGGCGGGCCTCGAGGTGGTGCTCGTCGACCAGTCGGTCGAGGCCGCCGAGAAGGGCAAGGCCTACGCCCACACCCTCATCACCGGCCAGATCAACAAGGGCCGCGCCAAGACCGCCGATCGCGACGCGCTTCTCGGCCGCATCCAGGCTACGGCCGATTACGGCGCGCTCGCCGATTGCGACCTCGTGATCGAGGCGGTGTTCGAGGATCCGCAGGTGAAGGCCGAGGTGATCCAGAAGGTCGAGGCGGTGATCCGCCCCGACGCGATCTTCGCCTCCAACACCTCGACCCTGCCGATCACCGGGCTGGCCAGGACCTCGCAGCGGCCGGCGCAATTCGTCGGCATCCACTTCTTCTCCCCCGTGGAGAAGATGATGCTCGTCGAGATCATCAAGGGCGAGGCGACCGGGGATGCGGCGCTCGCCGCGGCCCTCGATTACGTGCGCCTGATCAAGAAGACCCCGATCGTCGTGAACGATGCCCGCGGCTTCTTCGCCAACCGCTGCGTCGGCGCCTACATCCTCGAAGGGCACAAGATGCTCGCCGAGGGCGTTCCGCCGGCCATGATCGAGAGCGCCGGCCGGCAGGCGGGCATGCCGGTCGGGCCGCTGTCGCTCAACGACGAGGTCGCCCTCGACCTCGTGCTCAAGATCGCCAAGGCCACCGAGGCGCAGGTGGGGCAGGGCGCCGTGGACCCGGCGCAGAAGGCGATCCTGTCCGAGATGGTCGAGAAGCAGGGCCGGCTCGGTCGCAAGAACCGCAAGGGCTTCTACGACTACCCCGAAGGCGCGCCCAAGCGTCTCTGGCCCGGCCTGAAGGACCTGCAGCCGAACCGCCTCGACCCGGACGCCGTCGACTTCACCGAGCTGAAGCAGCGGCTTCTGGTGGTGCAGGCGCTGGAGGCCGCACGCACCGTCGGCGAGGGCGTGGTCACCGACCCGCGCGAGGCCGATGTCGGCTCGATCCTCGGGTTCGGCTTCGCGCCGTTCACCGGAGGGGCCTTGTCGTACATCGACTTCATGGGTGCGGCGGCCTTTGTCGACCTCGCGCGGACGCTCGAGGCCAAGCACGGCCCCCGGTTCCGGGCACCCGATAACCTGACAGCGATGGCCGCGCGCGGCGGCACCTTCTACGCGGGCGCCGAGAAGCGCGCCGCCTAAGACGGAGGTGCCGGACGCCCGATCGCGGCGTCCGGCAGCTGAGCGAGTTCCTCAAGCAGCACCGCCCGCGCGCAGGCGCCGAAAGCCCGCATCAGCCGTCCACGGGCATGGTCGGGCGGGAACAGCAGGGCGAAATGCACCGGGAGGGCGGGGGCGAAGGGACGGATCGCGATCGGCGAGATCTTCGCCTCCTCGTAGGCGGCCAGCGGGTTCATCACGCTGACCCCGAGCCCGGCCGAGACGAGGGTGCAGATCGATGCACCGAGGCCGGCCTCGGCGGTGATGGTCAGGGTAATCCCGGCCGCTGCGAAGATCGCCTCGGTCCGGTTGCGCAGGGCGCTCCCGAGCGAGGAGGCGACGAAGGGTACGCCGAAAAAATCCGCAGGGGTTAGAAGAGCCTGCGCGGCAAGGGGATGGTCCTGCGGCAGGACGGCGACGCAGGCACGCGTCTCGACATGTTCGCGATGCGCGTCCGGGCCGTCGCCGTACAGCATCGTCAGCGCGGCGTCGCAGAAGCCGGTGGCGAGCCAGTGGTTCACGGTCTCGTCGTCGCCGGAATGGATCGCCACGATCACGTCCGGATGCGCGGCGCGGAAGCGCACGACCGCCCGCGCCAGGAGCCCGCCCGCCAGCCGCGGCATCGCGGCCACCCGCAACCGCTCCGCCCCGAAGGCGCGGATCCGTGCGGCCGCGGATTCGAGGCTGGTCAGCCCCACGAAGGCGCGCTCGACCTCCGCGTGGAACCGCGTGCCGTCGAGGGACGGCACGACCCGGCTCCCGCTCCGATCGAACAGGGGCAGGCCGGTGATCGCCTCCAGCTGGGCGATCAGCCGGCTCACCTGCGGCTGCGAGGTGTGGAGCCGGCGGCTCGCCTCGGTCATGGACCCGGTGGCCACAACGGCCCGGAAGGCCTCGATGTGCCGGAAGGTCATGCGCCGCTCGGCCATATCAGATCCGTATGCTCGGCAGGTGAATCGGCATTGGACGCCCGCGCGCGGCCGCTCCTAGGATCGCACGGCAAAGCTTCGAGCCGACTCCCTGGCGGACGGCCCGGCGCTGAACCGGTTCAGACATAGCGAGGGGGTTCGGATCGTGTCGAGGACGCTGCCGCTTCTGTTGGCCACTCTGTGCTGGGCCGGGCTCGCCGCGCCGTCGGCCGCGGAGGGGCGCCTCGACAAGATCCGCACGACCGGACAGATCAGCCTCGGCTTCCCGGACGCGTCGCCGCCCTTCGGCTTCCTCGACCAGAACGCCAAGCCGGTGGGCTATTCGCTGGAGATATGCGAGCACGTCGCGCAGAAGCTCAAGGCCGCCCTCGGCCTGCCGAAGCTCGAGGTGCGCCACGTGCCGGTGATGTCGGCGACCCGGATCCCGCTCATCAACAACGGCACGATCGACCTGGAATGCGGCACCGCCAGCAACCTGCCCGAGCGGCACAAGCTGGTCTCCTTCGCGCCGACCACCTTCGTCGCGCAGGTGGTGCTGGTGGCCAAGAAGGATACGCCGGTGGATGTGGACGACATCGCCTCGTTCCGCGGCAAGGCCATCTCGGCGCAGGCCGGCGGCGAGACCCAGCGCGTCGCCACCCGGATCAACGTCCGCGACAAGCTCGACATCCAGGTGATGCCGGCCAAGGACACCGCGGAGGTGTTCCTGCTCCTCGAGACCGGCCGCGCGGCGGGCGCCATCAACGACGACGCCCTGGCCCACGCCACGGTGGCCGGCGCCAAGCGGCCGGCGGATTACAAGATCGGCACCAAGGGCCTGGAATTCGCGCCCTACGGGATCCTGGAGCCGAAGGACGACCCAGCCTTCAAGGCAGCGGTCGACAAGGCGGTGATCGAGCTGATTCAGGACGGCACCGTTGCCCGCCTCTACGGCAGGTATTTCGAGCAGCCGATCCCGCCGAAGGGTATAAACCTGGAGTTGCCGATGAGCGACGTGCTCAAGCGGGCCCTGGCTCACCCGACCGATTCCGGCGACGAGGCCGCGTACCGATAGGGTGGCCGGCGAGTCCGAGATGCGAGACGATCTGACCCATACGGCGGACGCACCGTCCGTCGTCGACCTGCGAAGCGACACCGTCACGCGGCCGACCGAGGCGATGTACGCGCGGATGCGGACGGCACCGCTGGGCGATGACGGGCTCGATGCCGACCCGACCGCCCGCGCGCTGGAGGAGACCGCCGCCGCCATGCTCGGCAAGGCGGCCGGCCTGTTCGTGCCGAGCTGCACGATGGGCAATCTGCTGGCGATCCTCGCCCAGGTCCAGCGCAGCGAGCAGATCCTGCTCGAAGCCCAGGCCCACATGCTCAACACCGAGCGCGGCGCCGCGACCCTGACCGGTGCCTTCCTGTACGGGGTCGCCGGCACGGACGGCGCCATGGACCTCGACCGGCTGGAGGACGCCCTCAGCCCGAATGCCAGCCCGCTCCGGACGGCCATGATCGCGCTGGAGACCTCCCACAACGCCGCCGGGGGCACCGTGCTGCCGCCGGCCCATATGGCGGCGGTGGCGGATCTCGCCCGGGCGCGCGGCATCCCGGTCCATCTCGATGGGGCGCGCCTGTTCAATGCGGCGACGCATCTCGGCGTCGCGCCGGCGGATCTCGCCGTGCATGTCGACACGGTGTCGCTGTGCCTGTCCAAGGGCCTGAGCGCCCCGGTGGGCGCCGTGCTGGCGGGCGACGGGCCGGTCATCGCGGCGGCGCGGCGCCTGCGGAAGATGATCGGCGGGACGCAGCGGCAGGTGGGGATCATGGCCGCGGCCGGCCTCGAGGCGATCACCGTCATGGGGGCGCGCCTCGCCGAGGATCACGACCGAGCCCGACAGCTGAGCGAGGGGCTGAACGCCCTGCGGCCGCGCCTCTCGGCGACCATGCCGCAGACCAACATCGTGCAGGTCGATCTCGGCCGGACCGGGCGGGATAGCGCGCGCTGGATCACGGATCTCGACGCGCTCGGGATTCGCACGCGTCCCCTCGGCGGGCAGCGGCTTCGGCTCGTCACGCACCGCCACATCGCGGCGGTCGATATCGACCGCGCCGTGGCGGCCTTCCGCACCTGCCTCGACGCGGCTTGAGCGGACTCAGGCCGCGCCCGCGACCCGCGTCTTCGCGCCGAGCATCCGGGCGAGGAGGACGACGTCGCCGGCATTGTCCGAGAGCAGGTCGGTGACGTCGCCGACCTCCAGCGCTTTCACGTGGCGGCAGCGCATGCCGTAGCGGCCGGCGGTGCAGGTGCAGCGCAGCTCCGGGCCGCCCGGCCGCTCCTCCAGGCTGACGTGGTAGCGGTTGCCGGTCGAGCCCCGCATGGCGAATCGCAAAGCCGCCGGCTCGTTGGGGAACGCCGCCAGGGCCCGGCCGCTGATCGTCCCCGGGCTGCGACGCGGTCCTGCCGGGCCGCCGACCGCCCGCGTGACCGGCAGGCCGAGCGCGGCCGCGAGGGCATGCACGTCCGCGACCGCCCGCTCGCGCATCGCGGCCAGGGCGATCTCCGCGCAGGCATAGGCGTCCTCGCCGGCATCGTGATGCTCGAAGCGGATACCGAGGCGCCGCGCCACCTTGCCGAGCCCGCATCCCTCCGGCGCCGGGAAGACCCGGCGCGCCACCTGGACCGTGCAGAGATACGCGAGATCGGGAACCGCCAGGCCCGCCCGCGTCAGGCCGGCCCGCAGGACGCCGATATCGAAGCTCGCATTGTGCGCCAGGATCAGCCCGCGCCCGAGATCGCCGAGATAGGGCGCCATCACGGTGGCGAAATCCGGCTTGTCGGCGACGTCGGCCGGCAGGATCCCGTGAACCCGGATGTTGCCCGGCGCGAAGCGCATCTCGGGGGGCCGGATCAGATGGCTCTCCCGGCGGACGACCCGACCCTGCGCGATCCAGGCGAGCCCCACCGCGCAGGCGCTGTCACGCCGCTCGTTGGCCGTCTCGAAGTCGAGGGCCAGGACCGTCATCCAGGGTCAACCATGCCGGGTGGGAGTTCTCGGGGTGTTCCGCGCGAGGTCTAGGCCGCCCGGATCCGGGCTTCAACCCTGCGCCACCATCGCCAGCCAATCGTCCTCCGACACGACCTGGACGCCGTGCTTCTGGGCGTCCTTCAGCTTCGAGCCGGCTCCCGGGCCGGCCACGACGAGGTCGGTCTTGGCCGAGACCGAGCCGGACACCTTGGCGCCGAGGCGCTCGGCCACCGCCTTGGCCTCGTTGCGGGTCATCTTCTCCAGGCTGCCGGTGAAGACCACGGTCTTCCCCGCGAAGGCGGAGGCCGAGGCGGGCCGCTCCATCGGCTCGACCGCGACCGCGTCGAGCAGAGCCGCGACGGCATCGGCGTTGTGCGGCTCGGAGAAGAACAGGAGCAGGGCATCGGTCGCTACCGGGCCGATCTCCCCGTCATCGGCGAAGACCCGGTAGGCATCCCCGGGACGCTGCGCCGCCGCGCGCGCGATCGCCGCACGCACCGCGTCGACGTCGCCGTAATGGGCAAGGAGGTTCTCGCGCTGGACCGCGCTCAGGCGCGCCCGCTCCTTGGCCGGCGCGGCGTCGTCCTCCGGGAAGCCAAGATCGAGCAGCCGGTCGCGGGTGGTGCCTCCGACGCGCGGGACGGCGGTGAGTTCGACCCAATCCGGTCCGGGCTGCGCCGCCGAGGCCTCCTGGATCGCCGCGATGAGCGTCGGCATGTCGGTGAAACGCTTGGCCAGCGCCTTGGCGGTCGCCTCGCCGATCTGCGGAATGCCGAGGGCGAAGAGCAGGCGATTCATCGGCACGGCCCGTCGTGCCTCGACGGCGGCGAGCAGGTTCTTGATCGCCTTGTCGTCGTCCTCGCCCTTCTTCTTGGCGGCTTTCTTGGGTGGCTCGGCCGTTGCCGAGTCCGCGCGCCGCTCGGCCGAGAGCGCCTCCCGTCGCGCCACGATGGCGGCCTTGAGTTCCTCGAAATCGAGGCGGAACAGGTCGGCGGGCTGGCGCACGAGCCCGGCCTCGAACAGGACCTCGATATAGGTCTCGCCGAACCCCTCGATGTCGAAGCCGTTGCGCGACACGAAGTGCTTCATGCGCTCGACGCCCTGCGCCGGGCAGATCAGGCCGCCGGTGCAGCGGCGCACCGCGTCGGGGCGGCCGGTGCGCGGATTGATGGCGCGGACGGCGCGGCTGCCGCAGGCCGGACAGGTCTCGGGAAACGCATAGGGCTGCGACCCGGCCGGACGCTTGGTGAGGTCGACATCCATGACCTTGGGGATCACGTCCCCGGCCCGCACCACCGTCACGGTGTCGCCGACGCGGATGTCGCGGGGCACGAGGATCGGCTGACCGTCGGCGCCGATTCCCTCCGCGATAGGCTCACGGATAAATTCGCCGTCCGCCCCGACGCCCCTCACATAGCCCTCGTTGTGGAGGGTGGCGTTGGAGACGACGACGCCGCCGACCGTCACGGGGCGCAGCTTCGCCAGCGGGTTCAGGGAGCCGGTGCGGCCGACATTGATGACGATGTCCTCCATTACCGTCGTGGCTTCCTGCGCGGCGAATTTGTGGGCGAGGGCCCAGCGCGGCGAGCGCGAGACGAAGCCGAGACGCTTCTGCAAGCCGAGGTCGTCGACCTTGTAGACGACGCCGTCGATGTCGTAGCCGAGCCCGGCCCGGTCCGCCTCGATGCGGCGGTAATGGGCGAGCATCGCCTCCGTGTCCGTGAAGGTCTCGGTGCGGGGATTCACCGGCAAGCCCCAGTCCGCGAAGCGCTGGAGGCTGCCGGATTGCGTCTCCGCGATGGGCGCCGACAGCTCGCCCCAGGCATAGGCGAAGAACCGGAGCGGACGGGACGCGGTGATCGCGGGATCGAGCTGGCGCAGGCTCCCGGCCGCGGCGTTGCGCGGATTGGCGAAGAGCGGCTTGCCGGCCGCTTCCTGCCGGGCGTTGATGGCGGCGAAATCGGCGTGGGACAGGTAGACCTCCCCGCGCACCTCGCAGATCTCCGGCCAGCCGGACCCCGCGAGCACCGCCGGGATGTCCTGCACCGTGCGGGCATTGGCCGTGACATTCTCCCCGACCTCGCCGTCGCCGCGGGTGGCCGCGGTGTCGAGCCGCCCGTTCACGTAGCGCAGCGACAGGGACAGGCCGTCGATCTTGGGCTCGGCCGTGAAGGCGAGGGGTGTCTCGTCGGGCCAGCCCAGGAAGCGGCGCACGCGCGCGACGAACTCGGCCACCTCCCCATCGTCGAAGGCATTTCCCAGCGAGAGCATGGGTACGGCGTGCCGCACCTTGGCGAACTTTTCCGAGGGCTTTGCGCCGACCGACGTGCTGGCCGCGCCGGTGCCGGCGAGATCCGGAAAGCGCGCCTCGATCTCCTCGAGGCGGCGGCGCAGCCGGTCGTACTCGGCGTCCGAGATCTCGGGCGCGTCCTCCTGGTAGTACAGCCGGTCGGCCTCCAGGAGCGCGTCCGACAGCCGCGCGTACTCGGCGCGCGCATCCTCGGCGGTGAGGTCGAGATCGAGCGGATCGGATTTCGTAACGGCCATGGCGGGGTTCTAACGCATCGGCGGCCAACGGGGAGTCGGCTGTGGCGCGCAGTCCCCTGTTCCCTCAAGCATGGGACTTGAGCAGGCCGCCGTCTCCCGCCATCCGGAACGCCGCCAGGAATGTTGCGGCGACGAGGACGGCGACCCCGTGCAGCGGCAGCAGGGGCGCCAGCCAGCCCGCGACGGCGGTGCCGGCGACCGAGCCCAGATTCATGGCGGCCATGTAGACTTCGAACTGCGTGGCCGCGCCCGGTCGGCCCCGGCTCGACTCGAGCAGGGCCGGCATCAGGGCGACGATCAGCAGGCCGGGCAGCACGCTGGTGAGCGCCAGGATCACCGGTCCCGCCGCCCCGATGAGGCCGGCGCCGATCAGGCTGCCGGCGAGCGCGAAGGTGACGGCGCTTCCCAGGAGCAGCACGCGCAAGGGCGCTGCTGCCCCCGCCCGATCCGACCAGAGACCCACCGCGACGGCGCCGGCCGTGCCGCTCGCCAGGGTCAGGATCGCCTGAAGGCGCGACAGGCCGGCGGCATCCCAGCCCTGACGCTGGAGCAGATCGATCGAGAAGGGCAGCTCGAACAGACCCAGGGCGGCGTCCAGGCCGAAGCACAAGGCGAGCAGACGCAGGGCACGCGGCCGCTGGAGCGCGACGACGGTCCGGCGCAGGAAGCGCCGGATCGGGACGCGGCGCGGTGCCGGTCCGCGGCGCTCGAGGGACAGGAACGCGTCGGTCGGCGCCTCGCGGATCAGCAGCATCGGCAGGCTCGCGAGGATCGCGGCGACGAGCAGCCAGCGGCTGCTCGCGGCGAATCCCCAGGTCGCCAGCATCCAGCCGAAGAGCCCGGCGCTGAGGCTGGTTCCCGCCACGAAGCCCGCGCGCGTGCAGGCGCTGACCCGGCCGAGCTCGTGCGCCGGGACATGGTCCATGATCATCCGGTCGCAGGCGGTGTCGAGCAGCGACGCGAACACGCTGTGAACGAGGAAGACCAGTCCCAAGGCACCGATGGCGTTGCTTCCGACGACGAGGAGGAGCGCGAGACTCGCGAGGCATCCGACGAGCGCTGCGACCGCGAAGGGCCGACGCCGGCCCATCCGCGTGTCGCCGGCCCGGTCCACCCAGGGTCCCCAGAGCAGGGGTTGCAACGTCCAGGGCAGTCCCGCCAGGGCGAAGTGAACGCCGACCTCGGCCGACGAAACGCCCTGCGCCGCCAGATGGTTGGCGAGGGCGGTGAGCGAGAAGCCCGCGATGAGGCCCTGGTAGAGATAGGTGGCGAAGAACACCCCGTAGCGGACCCTTCGCCGGTGCAGGCTCGGCTTATCCGAGGGGGCGCTGCCGAAACCCGCGGCAATCGGGGTCATCGCGCACGCCGCTCCTTGCGGGAGGCGGGCTTGTTTCCGATGCTGCTCATACCGCCCTCACCGGATCCCCGCCCGTGCCGTTTCGCCCTGCCGACGCTAGCGCCAGCTCTCCGCCCCTGCGAGGCGTCGCGTGAGCGCGGCTCGGGTCTGGATCGTCGATCTCGGGCTTTCTCCGGACCGGCTCCATCGCTGCGACGCCGTACTCGACGGCGCGGAGCGCCTGCGCGCGGACCGGTTCCTGCGGCCGGCGGATCGGGCGCGCTTCGTCGCCAGCCATGCGGCGCTCCGAACGGTGCTCGCCGACGTGCTCGGTCTCCCGCCGGCCGAAGTGGAGATCACGGCCGGCCCCGGCGGCAAGCCGGAGCTCGCGAGTGCGGCGCGAGGCGCCTGGCAGTTCAACCTGTCGCATTCCGGAGCGCGGGCGGTGATCGGCATCGCGCGCGACATGCCCATCGGTGTCGATGTCGAGGCCGTCCGGCCGATCGTGGACGCGCTGCGGATCGCGCGGGCGCATTTCGCCGCCGACGAGGTGTCAGCCCTGTCCCGAGCATCCCGGAGCACGGTCGAGCGTGCCTTCTTCGGTCTGTGGACCCGCAAGGAAGCCGTGGTGAAGGCGCTCGGCAGCGGCCTGTCGCTGCCCCTCGACCGGTTCAGCGTCACCGTTCCGCCTGAAGCCCCGCGTCTCCTCCGGGCGGTCGGCGACGGATCCTGGACACTGGACGGCCCGTGGAGTCTCGCGGATCTCGATTGCGGCGCGGACCATCTCGCCACGGTTGCGGTGCGCTCGGCCGCGGTGGCGATCACGAGCCACCGGCTCTCCGACGATTGGCCCGAACATCTCGGCTGAAAAGGCGCAACACCGCGCTTGCGGTGGGGGAAAGGCGCGGCTATACACCCGCTCGCCGGCCTTGGCGGAGACGCGGGACGGCCTTCGGAGTGTAGCGCAGTCTGGTAGCGCACCACGTTCGGGACGTGGGGGTCGCAGGTTCAAATCCTGCCACTCCGACCATTACTTCTCCCGCTTCTGCAACGACTTACAGGATCAGCCGCCCGCCGGGCGCGCGATCCGTGTACCGGATCGTGTACCGGATGGCTTGCGCGTGATCGCGTCCGCGGCCTCCTTCTGGAAGCCCGGCGTCGCGTGCCGATAGACCCGATCCAGGGTCTCGACCGTCATGCCGAGGAAGTCGGCCGCCTTCTCAAGCGGCACGCCGTTGGCCACCAGCCAGGTCGCGGCGGTGTGGCGGAGCGTGTGCGGGGTTACATCGTGCAGGCCGGCCGATTCAGCGGCGCGCCGGAACGCCTTCTCAATCCCGGTCCCGACTGGCTTGCCGTTCCACTCGACGACGTGGGTGGACCCCTGCGCGTGCCAGCGGCGCAGATGCGCGAGCAGGCGCACCGGCAGCTCGGCCGGCGGCTGGCGCTTCTTCGTCTCGCGCTGGCTGGCGCCGCGGCGGAAGAAGATTCCCCGGTCGAGGTCGATCCAGCCGGAGCCGCCCGAGATCTTGCCGAGCGCCGCGCCGCAGACCGCGCCGGCCCGCGTCCCGGTGTAGAGCGCCACCAGGATGAATCGGGCGACGTGGCGCCGCGTGTGCTGGCCGCGGCGGGGCCCCTTCGTCTCCGTGTACCGGTACGCGGACCGGATCAGCCGGGCGGCCTCGGCGCGGGTCAGCCAGCGCTCGCGCGCGGCGCCGCGCTCCGGCAGCACCACCTCGACCACCTCGCGGCAAAGCCCCTCGCGCCGATGGTGGATGATGGCCGAGCGCAGGTCCTCCAGCTCGCGCCGGGCGACCGGCTTCGCGCGGAAGGTCGCGTATTCCCGGCAGGAGCGGCCCGTCACCTCGGACAGCGTCTTCTCGCCCCAGAACGACAGCAGCGCGTCGAGGCGCCCGCGCACCTCGTGCGGCCGGGCCTGATTCGGCGCGCAGTCGGTCGCGTAGATCGCGATCACGTCGGCGATCTTGACGGCATCCGCAGAACGGTGGCGCTCGCGCGGGACCTCGCGCTTCTCGATGATGTAGCGGGCGAGGGCGTCCTGGGCGGCTTCCGGAGCTTTTCCAGCGCGAGCCGAGCGGACGCCAGTGCTGACCCGGACTCCTCCGTCGTCCTTGATGATCCAGTAGCCATCTCGGCGCTTGCCGTCGGGGCCCTTGATGCCACGGCGCCACCAGAGGCGCGGCCCTTTGGCTTCTGCCGACATTGCTCCATGAACTCCTTGATCCAGGCGAGGGTCGTCAGGACTCGCCCGCCGATCCGCATGTGCTCCAACTCGCCACGGGCCGCCGCATTCCGCAAGGCGAGGCCCGACACGCAACCGTCCGGGAAGGCGAGGGCGGCCGCGGTCTCGAGGTGCAGCGGCGTGTCATCCGTGATCTGGTTTCGGTCCGGGATGCGAACGCTACGCGGCATCGGCGGTATGCCGGCCCGACGCGTGCGCGGCCGCCTCCATGTTCAGGTTCTCAGCGATGGCCCGTGCCAGCGTGAGCCGCGAGCCGTCGTTGCAGACGGAGGGCAGCACCATAATCGGGATCATCCGACCGGTGGCGTCGGTGATGCTGCCGCGGCAGCGCTCGTCAGCGGCGAAGGGAGCCGCGAAGCCCCGGACATGCAGGAACAGATACTGGTTCATCGGGGCGTTCCCCTGTAGGGATGGCTGATACGTGACGCGATAATCGAATCATCTGGACAAGTCGGGCCGGCCCGAAGGCCGCGCCCGTTGTCTTGAGGACTACAGCGCGAGTACGCGTCTAAGTACTGCAATCTCGCTTAGGGGCAGGAACTCGCTCCGCTTCGGAGACAAGATCGCAAGCTCTACGAGATGCTCGATTTCACGCGAACGACGATTGAGCCATTCGGGATCGAATATGCCGATCTGGCGAAGGCACTGGATATCTTCTGCATGCAGCTGCACGAAGGCCAGATCCCCGGTGCGGGGCAGCTCGCGCTCGACGATAACGGTCTGGCCGTCGCGAACGCGCGGCATCAACTCGTTGCCGACCACAACCAGGGCGAAAACTTCTGGTTGGTCTTGAAGCGCGGCAGTACGGCGCTGCGTCACCTCTTCGCAACTGCGCTGCGAAGCCTTATAATTCGAGTCGTTCACGGTCTCCCCCGCGGGTGGCGTGGATGGACCTCGGGCCTCATGGACCGAGGTTGCGGCACGGCGGCGGGTTCGGTTTCTGAGGCCTTGGGCCCGCCGTCGTGTTCGAATCTTACTATAGCGCGGAACGAGCGCGCTGGAACAGAACGAGAACAGAACTTGTCAGTTCGGGCGGAGCCGCGCCACTAGCACCGGCATCAGCATCGCCATCGAATCAGCGATGGAAGTCACTGCTCGCAATAGGATTTTGAGATCCTCGGCGTCCGCCTGAGCGATGAGACGCGGCTGCGGCAGATGCATCTGCTCGCGCAGGTCATCCACAGTGATCCCCAGGATATCCGCCAGGGCGAGCGCCTCCTGGAAGCGGAGGTGGCGCTTGCCGTTCAGCGCCAGACTGAGCGCAGCGTGATCCACGCCGAGCTCGCGCGCGAGCTTCCGCTGGCTGAGCCCGGTGCGGGCGAGCTGTGCGTTCCACCACCCACGGTCGATCGCATGGAGCATGTGCTCGCGTGCTGGGGCGGCCTTCGGCTTGCGGGATTTCGGCATCGCGTACCGGCCGGTCCGCCGGAGCGAGGGCAGCACGTCATGGAAAACCCAGCGCTGGAACCGCTGGATGCGCTCCTTGACCTCGGGCGAGATCACCTTCGAAGCCCGTCGCTGCAGGATGGCGTGATACAGGCCGGGCTCGGAAACGATGGACATCCCTTGCTGCCCGCCAAGGGTACCCACTGAGTGGGTACCCTTCTCGTCGTCGTCTAGAGACCGCGTAAGCTTCTCGGCATCGCGATGTTCGAGCATGACCGCCACGTCCGCCGCCACGAACCAGGGCTCCCCGTCCCGCCACACGACGCGAAGATGCTGGCCCTCGAAAGTGAGAGAAGCGGGCACCGAGATAGCGGCGTCGAGCCGGCTATGGAAATCGACAACTTTGCTGGTCACGTTTGTGCTCCTTGCGCTCCGTGGATGGCGCGCGGGCGCTCCGTAAGCATGCGCTCCAGGTAAACGATGATCTCGCTGTTCATGGAGCGCCGGTTAGCCCGTGCACGTGCAGCCAATTCGGCCTTCATACCTTCAGGAAGCCTGAGCAGTACTTTCTCGGCTACGTCGCTCGGACGCATTTGTCTCTCCTCAACACATTCCGATTTGCTGACACTGCTTCGGCGTAGCGTCGGCTTGATGGCTACACGGTGATATCACAACACGGTGTAGCGTTGTCGTCAACGGTGATTCTGACTACAGGGTGCCGTCATGAGCGAGCGGAAGCGGCCTGAGGATCGTGTGTCGACCATCCCGCCCTTCGGGCTGAGGATGTTGCCCACGCTCCGCGACAAACTGACCGAGGCGGCTCGGGCGTCGGGTCGATCCCTCAATGCCGAGATTGTCGCTCGCTTAGAGTCCACGCTAAACGACGAAGGCGCCGGCAGCGTTTTACACGCCGGCGACGCCATTGAGCGGGTCGTGAGAAGTATCGAAACGAAGACGGGCGCCAAGGTTGTGATTACGATCTCAACCGACGACTTCGAAAAGTTCTCCGATATCGAGAGAGCCAGCCGAAAACCATAATCTAAAATCAGAGCATAAAATCCAAGCCCAAGGCCTTGCAGTACAGCTCCAGGATCGCCGCCTGCTCCTGGCGCTCCGCGTGGTCCTGCTTCCGCAGCGCCACGATCTTGCGGATCGTCTTCACGTCGAACCCGCGGCCGCGCGCCTCGGCGTAGACCTCCTTGATATCGCCGGCGATGCCGGCCTTCTCCTCCTCCAGTCGCTCGACCCGCTCAACGATTTGTTTCAGCTCATCGGCGGCGACGCCATCGGCGTTCTCGGAGTTGTGCCCGACGCCGGGCTCGTTCTTCTTGGCCATCGTCCTGTTCCTGCTGCTCGGGGTCGGTAGACCGGCCCGGCGCGCGCCGGGCCGGTGCGGGCTCAGTCGAAGAAGTCGCCGGCCCCGCCGTCGCCGCCCTCGGCGGGCGCCTCGACCGGCTGGAAGTCGTCCTCGGCGCGGCTGCGGCCGCCCCCGAGCTTCTCGTCGTCCGCGAGCTTCTGCAGGTTCACCAGGTCGAAGCTGATGCCGACGCCGCCCAGCTCGTTGACCCAGGCGTACGGCCGGATCTTCGCCCGCGCCCAGGCGCCGGAGTAGAAGTCCTGCTCGGCCGTCAGGATCTCGACCTTGCCGGTCGACGGGTCGAGCTTCGGACCCGCGAGGCCCGGCGCGGTGTAGGACCACGCCTCGACGGCGACGCCGCCCTCCATGGTGCCGGCGTAGGGCTTGCCCTCGCCGTCCACGAGCGTCGCCTGATCCTTGAACGGCGACTTGAACTTCGGGTGCTTCAGCTTGGTGTCCGCGTCGGACCCCCACTTCTGCACGGCCGCGGCCTTCGCCGCCGCCTTCAGCGCCGACAGGTCGCTGCCCTTCGGGAACAGCATCAGCACCGAGTACTTCGGCTTCTTGTCCGGGTTGCGCTTGTCCGCCTTGGGCTTGAACACCCAGACGAACGCGGCCCGGAACTTTGGTGTGATAATCGCATCAACGGTCTCAGCCATGGTCCAGTCGCTCCTTGCGCTCAGCTAGCTGCGGTGAAGTCGTCGGCCGCGTCGCCGCGCAGCGGCGGGCGCGGGTCGTTCTCGGGCACCAGGGTGTGCCCGTTGCTCACGGACTCGATCATGTCCGCCAGCATCGCCTTGGCGGCCGCGAGGCGCGCCTTCATCGTGCCGCCCGTCATGGCCGGCTCGAGCAGCGTTTCCACCTGCGCGGGCGAGCGGAACGCGCGCTCGTACAGGTCGTCGGTGTCGAGGCCGTAGAGCGCCAGCGCGCTCTCGACCTGCCCGGCATCCTTCCAGCGGCGGACCGGTCGCTTCGGCGCGAGCTTGTATCCCGGGATCCGGGCGCCGCGTTCGGCCTCGCTGTAGGCGAACTCGCGCACCGCCTTCGCCCAAGCCTCGATACGATCCAGCTTCGCCAGCGTCGCCGCCAGCTCGTCCGGGTCGTAGGTGGTCGGCGCGAAGGTGCGCTGCACCTCTGCCTCGGCCTCCCGCTTGATCGCCGGGCACGTCCCCGCCGCCGGGCACCAGCGGCAGTGGCTGCCGGGCCGCAGCGGATCTTCGCCGCCGGCGGTGACCGGTAACAGGACGTCGGCTCGGCTGGCATACTTCTGGGTGGCCTCGACCGCCGCGACGATTCGGTCCTCCCAGTCCAGCATGTCGATGCCGTCGACCGTGAACTCGCGGATCGGCCCGGCTGGGTGGAAACAGCGGGGCTGGATGATCACGAAGCGCACGGCGGAGACGCCGCGGTTGCCGAGGTTCTTGGCGGCCATCAGGGCGTAGATCATGCCCTGCGGGTTGCCGATCGCGTCGACCGCCACCCCGCTGCCGTGCTTGTAGTCGACGATCAGCAGCTCGCGGGTGCTGGGCCGGTACCGCCGGACGTCCGTGGTGCCCCACAAGTCGTCCGAGTAGCGGAGCCGCTCTTCGGTCGCGACCTCGTCGCCCGGCGCGATCTCGTCGCGGATCCAGTCCACCGCGGTCTGCACCGCGGCGAGATCGTCCTCGTCGAGGGTGAGCGCGCCCTCCTTGCGCCCGGGCACGTAGACCGAGCGGCCGGCGTAGTAGCCGGCTTCCCGGTTGTGCTTCAGGCACCACTCCAGCACCGTGTGCGCCGCCGTCCCGCGCTCGGCGTGCACCGAGCCGCGGCGCTCCATGCCGGCCGCGAGCTGCGGCTGGCCGGGGCAGTTCATCCAGATCGTCGACCCGGACGGCGACAGGCGGGCGTGCTCACCCATGGCCGGCCAAGGCCTGTTCGACCTCGGTCATCGACACGCAGATGTCGGTGGCGAGCAGTGCCATGAGCTCCGGCTCCTCGCCGTCGCGGGTGAGGATGATGCAGCGCTTGCCCTGACCGCAGAACCAGCCGGCCTCGAGATGGGCGCTGCGCCCGCACGGCAGGATCAGCAGGCACGTGTCGGCCCACTGCATGCCCCTCAGGTCGTTCAGGAACCCGCGGGCCGCGATCGGATGGGTGGTGAGCAGTTCGCGGTAGCGGGCGGCCGACCAGGCTTGCCAGTCCGGGTCGACCTCCTCCCAAGCGAAGCCCGGGATCCCGTTCGGCGGATTCCGGAAGTCGTAGACCTCGTGGCCCACGTCCCGGAGGCGCCCGACGATGTCGGGCTGCAGGGGGTTGCGCCAGGACGACGCCGCGTAGATGCGGGCCATGGTCAGGCGGCCTGCTTGCAGACGGCGATGAACTCGGCGTAGCGCTCGCTCGGCATGTCGGTGAGCTTCTTGAAGCCGAAGTCCTCGAGGAGCTTCCGGGCGGCGTCCTGCCCCTTGGCCGTCATGACCGCACCCAGCGCCGGCCGGACCTCGGTCTTGAACATGGCCTCGGCCTCCTCCTTGGTGAGCGGCGGCTTGCGGTTCTCGGGCGTCTCGCTGACCGCCTGCTTCGCGGCCGGGTCCGGCCCCAGGAAGTCGTCGTCCGCGGCGCCGGCGGGCTCGGCCTGGGCCTGCGCCTGTTCCGCGGCGCCCTCGGTCGCATCGCCGCCGGCCGCCTCGGCGGCCCGGGCTGCGTCCATCTCCGCCTTCGTGCGCCGGCGCTTGCGCGGCTGGGCCGTCGAGCCGTCCCCGGTCTCCGCGGGCGCGTCACCGGCCAGCCGGCACATCGCGTCGGCGGCCTCCTCGGCGGTCGCGAACGTCATCTCCACCTTGATCATTCCGTGCGCTCCTGATGAGATAATCGAAACATCCATAGCGGTCCGACGTGCTGATTTCCGCTCGCTCCGTCGATTCCACGCCCAAAGGTGGCACACTGTTTCGATAATCACAACACCCTATCCGAAGATTTCTGCGGCCATGCGGCTCTTGCGGGCGAGGACGCGGGCCAAGCCCTCGTCGGACGAGCCCGGCAGGAAGGCGGCGTGCAGGTGCACCGGCGCCGTCTGCCGTGGGCCCTGCACGCGCATCGCGGCCTGGGCGTTGTTGTCGGGCACCCAGTCCAGCTCGCCGAACAGCAGGTGGCTCGCGGCCGTGAGATCGATCGCCGTCCGCGCGACCTGGTCCTGGCAGACGAGCACCCGCCGGCACGGGTCGGCGGCGAACTCGTCGATGTTCTGCTGCCGCTGCCGCATCGGCGTGCCGCCGTGGATGGTGGCCGCGCCGAACTCGCGCAGCCGCGCCGCGGTCTGCTCCACCATCGCGGTGTGGTGGCCGAAGACGACGAGCTTCTCGATCATCCCGGTGTCGAGCGCGCCTGCGGCCCAGGCCGCCACCGGCCCGGCCTTGGCGACCGCGGTGGCTGACCGGAGCTGCGTCAGGCCGCCGGCCTGCTTCGACAGGTCGATCTTCTCGCCGGCGGCGATGCGCTCCACGATCCGCCGCAGCCGGCCGCCGAGGGCGCCGTCGGCCTCCATGGCGGCGAGCGTCGCCCGGGCGTCGGCGCCGATCTCGGCCGGGTCGAGCCGCACCTCCCCCCAGACGGGGGAGGGCGTGTCCGGGCTGACCTCGTGCCACATCCGCCGGAGCATGATCGGCTCGAGCAGCGCCCGCAGGCCGTCCGCGTCGCGCACCGCGCGCACGACTGGCCCGTAGTCGCCCATGAACCACGTGGTGAAGCGGTTCAGGAAATCCTCGTAGGAGCCCGCGAACCGCCCGCAGGTCCGCAGGATGATCCAGAGCTCGCCCGGGTGGTTGAGCATAGGCGTGCCGGTCAGAAACCAGATCCGGCGGGCCCGCGCCGCGAAACCCTGGGCGCTGAGCACTTGCCGGGTGCGCTGCGAGCCTGGGCTCTTGAGATACTGCGCCTCGTCGATCGCCAGGACGTCCCACCGATGCGCCATGACGCGGGCGTAGAGGTCGCCGTTGCGCGCCCCATCCATCGACAGAATCGTGACGCCGCGCGGCTCGATGCGGTCGCGCGCGTCCATCACCACGGCCATCGGCCGGCCCAGGATGCTGAACCGGTCGAACTCGCGCGCCCAGTTCTCCCGGGCGATCCCGGGGCAGACGATCAGGATGGATTCGGCCCCGGCGTAGTCGGCCGCGGCGATGGTCTGCGGTGTCTTTCCGACCCGCATGCCGTCCGCCAGGAGCGCGCGCCCGCGGGCGGCGAGCCAGCGGGCGCCCGTCTCCTGCCACGGCTTGAGCTGCATCAGGAACGGCGAGCCGCGATGAAGCAGGACATCAGGAGGATGCCGAAGGTGGCACCGCCTACGGCACCGGCCATGGCGGCGAGGACGTAGCCACTCATCGTGCTGCTCCCGGTTGAGGGGCGCGGGGACACGCGGGCCGCTCCTCGCCCTTGGCGTAGGCGTATTCTGCGCCGCACGTGCTGCACCAGATGATGTCGTTGCCGCCGCCCCAGTGGCAGGGACTCTCCTCCTCGACCGTCTTCTCCTCTCCCGCTCCCTTTTGTCCCGGTGTCGAGGCGACGATCTGGCCGGACCGGTGAGCGTTGACCAAGGCCGCGATATAGGCGGCGTTGGCCTTATTCTCTGGGTAGCCGCTAAAGTTCGGAATTCTGGCGACCAAGTACCCGCCATTGGTGTCGCCATAAATCCTGTGCTCTTCCGGCAGGCTGGGGCCGCCATCCGAGCCATCGTCTTGGGACCACTCACCCTGCGTGGCCGCCTTGCTCAGCCTTTCCAGTTCCCCCAGATCCCCGCCCGCTCCGGCTGGATCAGAAGGTGCGGGGGCGGATGCGAGGGCGGCGGGGTTCGCCTCACGAAGCTGCACCATGCCATCGCGCACGGCCTGCATCGTTTGGATGTCGGGGCAGCCGATCTTGATCAGGTAGCGCTCTGGCTCGCCGCCAGCGATTGATTGGATGCTGCAATTGCGGAGGCGAGTCCCAACTTCGTCCCACGGCCATCCGACCGACTCTTTCGCGGCGAGAGCTTCGGCCACGAGCGCTTCGATATCGTCCAAGCACCGGCTCTGGGCCATATGCGCCATCTCGTGGTCAGTGATCTTCTGCAGATTGATCGCCGCCTGCCCGAGCCGACGCAGCACATCGAACATGCGACCGCGCTGCGGCTGCTCGAAGGTGAAGCCCCGCCCGACATCCTCCCCGACCCGATCTGTCGGGGTGGGGGCGGTCGTGATCGGGGTGACCGCGGGCAGCCGCGCCATGTACTGCCGGATCCATGCGTCTCGGACCTTAGCAATGGCTTCTGTCCGCTCAATCGGGCGATCCGCTCCGTGCCGCCGCCCCTGCCCGTAGGCGTCGCGCAGAGCCTTCGCGATTGTCTTCTCCGTGAAATCAGCCACGGGCGAGCCCTCCGGTGAGCCGCCGGATCTCGGCGGCGATGCGACGCTGGCGGACGATCTCGACCACCAGGAGCGGGCTGCATGCGGTCATGATGCCGGCGAGCATGCAGAAGCCGGCGACCTGATCGGGGCTCACGGCCGGGCCTCGTAGCCGGTCAGGCCCGTGAAGAACGCGAGGAAGTGCTCCTCAGCGGTGCGGGGGTCCCAGTAGGCGAGCGTGACCCCGAGCGGCTCGGTTTCGCCGCCGTAGTGCCACTGCTGGCCCGTCGGGCGCATCAACTGGGCGCGCTCGTCGATCAGGATGCGGTTGTCGAGCTCCTTGACCTCGCGGGGCTCGTCGGCCGGGTTGAGCCCGAACCGCCGGTAGATCGCCCAGGCCACCCGATCTTCGGCTTCCCGGAACTGCGGCATGAACCGCTTCAGCGGGCGCACCATGTCGGAGACGTAGGCCTCGCTCGCGTCGTGCAGCAGGAGCCACAGTGCGTGCTCGGGCCGCGCCTTGTGCGCCAGAAGCACGCTGTGCTCGGCCACGGAGTAGAAGCGCACGCAGTGGCCGCCGTACCGGCACTGAAGCGCCAGGGAATGGGCGATGTCCTCAATGCAGACGTCCTCGGGCCGCGGATCGAGCGGCCAGAAGCGCCGACCGGTGAAGGTCTGCATCCAGTCGCCGCGGCGGTCAGCGTCCTTTTCCCGAGTATCGAACTCGTCAATCCGCTCCATTTCGCTCCTCCTCCTCACTCCATAAAATCAGCGCGCTGCCAGACCTTGATCGTCAAGGAGGGCTGCTCGTGATAGGTTTTGCTGGCGACGCCCTCGACAATTTGGCTGTCGTCCTGCCAAACGACGAAGTTCAGCGCGTCCAGCATCTTGAAGATATTGTCGACGTCGGGCTTGCCGGTCGGGCGGATCCGGCCCGCGAGCGCGGCGGCGCGCTTCGACTTCGACCAGGACGCCGGCACCGGCATCCGGGCCTCGACGACGACCTCCAGCGGCCCCGTCAGCGGCAGCCGCGAGCCCATCGTCTCCTGGGCCGCGTACTTGAGCGCGCCCTCGTAGGAGCGCGTCGCCTCCGGGGTGAAGGCGTGACCGGTCGCCTTCGAGAAGCGCGGCCGGCCTTTGCCTTTCGGGGCGCCGGCGAGCACCAGCGTGACCACCGGCGGCATCATGGTGCGAAAATCGCACCGCTCAGGGCACGCCGACGCGTTCACGCCTCCCAGTCCTCGGCGGTGAGCTGGATGCCGAGCAGGTCGGCGACGTCCTTGATCTTGGCGATCTGAGCGGTCGGGATGTAGCCGCCGGTCCCGCCGCGCTCCCGCGGGTAGGTCCACCGGTAGATGGCGGCCGGCGTCTTGCCGATGGCTCGCGCGAGGTTGGGCACCCCGTCGAACTTGGCGATGATCTTCTCCGCAGGCGTGGGCATCGGCGCTCCTCGTGTGCCCCTATGTTTCGATTATCTCATCATTCGAGTCAATAGGGCGCGATAAGCGCAATGGCCCTTGACAGCATGTTTCGAATTTCGAAATATCCCGGCCATGAGCACGACCGTCGACACCACCTGGTTTCAGGGCCTGATCAAGGACAAGGGCTTCTCGCAGAGGGGCTTGGCCAAGATGATTCCGATGGACCACGCCGCCCTGAGCCTGATGCTGAACGGCAAGCGCAAGATGTCGGTCAGCGAGGCCGGCACGCTGGCGCAGCTCCTGGGCGTGCCGGTCGGCGAGGTGCTGAGCCGCGCCGGCGTCGCGGTGTCCGCGGGCGAGCGATCCATTCCGGTCCGTGGGATGGTGGCAGCCGGCGGCGCGCTGCGCACCAGCGACGCGGCGAAGACCGTGGCCGCGCCGCAGGACATGCACGAGGGCGCGACCGCCATCCGGGTGAACAGCCCCGGGCAGCCGCACCACGGCTGGGTCCTGTTCTACTACCCCGCGCGCGACGTGCAGGCCGACGCGATCGGCCGCCTGAGCGTCGTCAGCCTGGACGACGGCCGGGTGATGACCGGCTTCCTCGCCCGCGGGTTCGACGAGGGCCAGTACACGATCACCCCGCTGTTCGGGCCGGCGATCGAGGACGTGCGGCTCGCGAGCGCCACGCCGGTCCGATGGGTCCGCACCTGACGCGGCGTTGCCGCGCGTTGACGTGCGTTTCACGTGGTGCGAATATCGCATCACGATGCCATGAGCGAGATGCCGTGACCACCTACCTGACCACCCGAGAGCTCGCCAGCCGCTGGCGGACCACGCAGCAGAGCCTGCGCCTGCATCGGCATCGCCGCCGCGGCGTGCCGTTCGTGAAGCTCGGCAAGCTGGTCCGGTACCGGCTCGCCGACGTCGTCGCCTGGGAGAAGGCGAACCGCGTCCAGCCGGAGCGGCAGGCGTGACGACTTTGCATGTCGACTTCGAATCGAGGAGCGCCTGCGACCTGCGCAAGGCCGGCGTCCACGTCTATTCGGAGGACGCGAGCACCGATGTGCTCTGTCTGGCCTACGCGGTCGACGCCGAACCGGTGACGGTGCTGACCCGGGACGACTGCGGCTCGGCCGAGGTCCGCAAGTTCCTGTTCCGGCACATCCAGGCCGGCGCCACCTTCGTCGCCCACAACGCGGCGTTCGAGCTCGCGATCTGGAATCGGCTGATGGCGCCTCGCTACGGCTGGCCGCGGCTGCCGGTCGAGCAGACCCGCTGCACGATGACCATGGCCTACGCGCTCGGCCTGCCCGGCAGCCTGGAGAACGCGGCCGCCGCGGTCGGCCTGGAGGTCGGCAAGGACATGAAGGGCCGGCAGGTGATGATGCAGCTCGCGCGCCCGCGCCGCATCGACGCCGACGG
Source organism: Methylobacterium sp. 391_Methyba4 (assembly GCF_029691625.1). Classification (NCBI taxonomy): domain Bacteria; kingdom Pseudomonadati; phylum Pseudomonadota; class Alphaproteobacteria; order Hyphomicrobiales; family Methylobacteriaceae; genus Methylobacterium; species Methylobacterium sp. 391_Methyba4. The sequence goes on from NZ_CP121475.1 coordinate 27,782, forward strand.
CCGGCCGGTGTGGTGGGAGGAACCCGAGAAGCTCGCGCGGCTCTACGCCTACTGCGCCCAGGACGTGGAGGCCGAGCGCGCGCTCCAGTCCCGCCTGCTGCCGCTGTCGCTGTCCGAGCAGGAGCTCTGGAACCTCGATCAGCGCATCAACGACCGCGGGATCCGCGTCGACCTGCCGGCGATCGAGAATGCCATCGCCATCGTGGAGGCCACGAAGCAGCGCCTCGACCAGCAGATGGCGATCACCACGGGCGGCTGGGTGTCCGGCTGCTCGAAGGTGATGGAGCTCGGCGATTGGATCGCGATGCGCGGCGTGAAGACCGAGGGCGTCGCCAAGGCCGACATCGTCGACCTGCTGGCGCGGGCGGACCTGCCCGCGGACGTGCGCCGCGCGCTCGAGCTGCGCCGGGACGCCGCCAAGAGCAGCACCGCGAAGCTGAAAGCGATGCGGGCCGCGGCGAGCGCCGACGGGCGCGTGCGCGGGATCCTCCAGTTCCACGGCGCCAACACCGGCCGGTGGGCCGGGCGGCGCATCCAGCCGCAGAATTTCCCGCGGCCATCCATGGATCAGGACGACATCGACGCCGTCTTGGACCTGCTCAGCAAAGGCGGAGCGCATGTCGAAGAAAGTGTTTCAGACCCTTTCGGGTGAGGTCGTTAGAGTAACCGACAAGTCGGTCCTGTTCGAGAACGACGCCAACGGCCTTCAGACCTGGATTCCCCGGTGCGTCTGCATCGACGGGGACGTGCTGAATGTTGGCGACGGTGATGTGATTATCGCAACGTGGTGGCTGGAGCTCTGCACACGATGACCAAGACCGACAAGATCCCGTCCGTCCGACTGACCAACCAGGATCGCGACAACGTCGTGAAGGCCGCGGTCGAGGCGAGCTTCGCCGATCGGCAGCAGGCGCTGAGGGTCGAGGAGGATCGGCTCGCGCGCCGCTGCTACGCCACGGTGTTCTCGGCCTCGGTACGCAAGGCGGCCGCTTCGATCCCGTCCGGCTGGCTCCCGGAGGACCGGGTGCTTCGCTTCAACGTCGGTGGCTTGAACATTCGCCTGGACGTGATCGGCGACGCTCTCCGCGTCCCTGCGCAGCACGCGCACCGTGAGCGCCTCGGCAACGTCGCGGACGAGTCGCTGATCGCGGAGGTCCAGGCCTTCCTGCAGGCGCGCGATGGGCTGAAGGCCGAGCGGGAGAAGGCACAGCAGTCCCTCAAGGCCCTGCTCTACAGCGTGACCACGCTGAAGGCGCTCCGCGATCTCTGGCCCGAGGGCGAGCCGTTCTTTCGTGGCCTCGCCAGCAAGACGGGCGCTCCCGGCCTGCCGGCGCCGCAGATTGCCGAGCTGAACGCCATGCTCGGCCTGCCGGCGCCCGAGGCCGTCTGATGGGCCGCTCCGCGACACGCCCCGCCAAGAAGTCCGGCGCTGCGCTTCTCTACGAGCGCCAGCGCCGGGCGGCGACCGCTGCCTTGGCCGCCCAGGCGGCCGAGCGCGCCGCCGTGAAGGCCGCGCCGGCGCCGACGCCGGAGCCCGGCACCTACCGGATCGCCGAGCTGCGCGAGGGCCAGTGCCGATTCGCCTGCACGTCGCACGGCGCCGCGCGCGACGCGCACCGGTTCTGCGGCGAGCCGGTCGCCTGGAAGGGCGGCAAGCCGACCTCGTGGTGCCGGGACCACCTGCTCGAGGTCAGCGGCGCGCCGGGCCGGCACGCGGGCGGCGCCAGCCTCGCGGATGTGCTGCGCGCAGAGGGCCGGCCGTGATCGGCTCGCGCGAAAGCACAGCCCTGCGGTTCTACTGTGGCCTGCATCAGCCGGGCGACGCCCGCGGATTCGAGCGCGCCTTCATCTCCATCAACCGCCTTCGGGGCCGGAAGAAACCGGTCCCGTGCGCTGACGTCGTGATCGACGGCGCCGCGTTCACTGAACTGGAGAAGCACGGTCGCTACCGGCACAGCGTCGAGGAGTACGCCAGCGAGCTGCGGCGGCTGCACGAGGCTGGCGTGGTCCGCATCACCGCCGCGGTGGCGCAGGACTACATGTGCGAGCCCTTCATGCTCGCGAAGACCGGGCTGACGATCGCGGACCATCAGCGCCTGACGATCGAGCGCTATGACGCGCTGCATGCCTGCGGTCTGCCGTTCCACATCCTGCCGGTCCTGCAGGGCTTCGCGGCTCGCGACTATCTCCTGCATCGCCGGGCCTACGGAGACCGTCTGAAGCCGGGCATGTGGGTCGGCGTCGGATCCGTCTGCAAGCGCAACAGCCAACCCGAGCAGATCCTCTCGGTGCTGTCGGCGATCCACGCCGTGCGTCCGGACCTGCGCCTCCACGGCTTCGGCGTGAAGCTCACGAGCCTCCGCCACGCGGGCATTCGCCGGCTGCTCTTCTCGGCCGACAGCATGGCCTGGTCCTTCTCGGCCCGGAAGCAGGGCCGCAACGGCAACGACCCCGCGGAGGCCCGCTCCTTCGTCGCGAAGGTCGAGAACTTCACCCGCACCCCGGAAAGGATGGCAGCATGACCGCGCTCTCGATTCGCGGATCCGCCGACTGGCTGCGCTCTCGCCGCGCTCAGGCCGCACAGGCGCGGCGGCAGGCCGAGCATCATCGGCGTCTCGCCGAGATCTGGGACGCGCAGGCCGCCGAGTTCGAAGCGGACGTCTCCTTCGCGGTGCCGAGCGAGGATCCCGGCTCTGTCGCCGCGGCGCTGGAGGATGCGGCCGCCGACGCGGGCCCCGCCCGCGCCGATATCTGCCGCCGCCTCGCTGCCGTACTCCGCGCGCCGGGCTTCGGCGAGGTCCGGTCGTGAGCGGCCTCGTCGACACCATCGACCTGCTGTATGGGCCCCCGCTCGACGTGATCAGCAACTGCCTGCGCGGCTGCATCGTGTCCGCGCCCGGGCACGACCTGCTGGTGGCGGACTTCTCGGCGATCGAGGCGCGCGGCATCGCGTGGCTCGCTGGCGAAGAGCGCGTCCTGGACGTGTTCCGTACCGGCGCCGACATCTACTGCCACGCCGCCAGCGACGTGTACGGCCGGCCGATCTCGAAGAAGAAGGATCCGGACGAGCGCCAGATCGGCAAGGTCGTCGTCCTCGCCTGCATCGCCGGCGACACCCTGGTTCTGACCCCTCGGGGAGCCGTCGCTCTCCAGGATATCCGCAACGACGACCAGCTCTGGGACGGTGTCGAATGGGTACGCCACGACGGCCTTATAGACCGGGGATCGCGCCCCACCGTGATGCTGGACGGGGTCTGGGCGACGCCCGATCACCGATTCCTCGCGAACGACGGCTGGGCCGAGACGAGCGAGGTCGCCTCGCAGGACACCTTGCTGAGCCAAGCCCGGGCGATCGGTTCGGAGAGCTTGAGGTCGTTGCGCTCGAGCGGGGGCCTCTCGGCGGCCTCCGAGGCGTCCATGTTCGCTGCTCGTGCGGCCTGGGCCCGTACACGGTCAACGTCAGCAACCTGCGCGCTGGCAGGACAACCCGCTGCGACGCCTGTTCCCGCCAGCAGCAAAAGCGAACCGTCAAGCAGTGGTTCGGGTACGCCGGCCTCGTGCCCGACGACGCAACCCGGCGCCGGCTCTGCAACCGCATCTCGGCCATCTACAACCGCTGCAGCAACCCGAACGACGTGCAGTACCCCGACTATGGGGGCCGAGGGATCCTCGTCCACGAGCCCTGGCGAACGGACCGAGCAGCGTTCCTCGCGTATCTCGTCACCCTCCCCGGGTGGGACGATCCTACGCTCGAACTCGACCGCCGAGACAACGACCGCGGCTACGAGCCGGGGAACCTCCGGTTCGTCACCCGGAGCGTCAACTGCGCCAACAGACGAAGCGTCCGGGCCATGCAGCTCCGAATCGACGAGCTCGAAGCCCGTCTTCGACATCTTGAATGCGGGGCCGAGACGGCGCTTCACGATTCTGACGACCGAAGGGGCCTTGATAGCCAGTAATTGCGGCTACCAGGGCAGCGTCGGCGCCTTCCAAGCCATGGCCCGGGGCTACGGCGTCAAGGTCCCGGACGCCAAGGTGAAGGAGATCGTCAGCGCGTGGCGCGCCGCCAACCCGGCGATCGTCTCGTACTGGTACGCGGCCGAGGAGGCGGCGATCAGCGCCGTCACCAACAAGGGCCAGGTCTTCACCGCCGGTCCGCCGGGCCGCGAGGTGAAGTACCTCGTGCGCGGCTCCTTCCTGTTCTGCCGGCTGCCGAGCGGCCGCGCGCTGTCCTACCCGTACCCGAAGCTGGTGCCGTACGTCTGGATCAAGCGGACGACGCCGGCCCCGGACGGCGGCGAGCCGGTCACGGAGCAGCGCCGCGTCCCGGACCGGGATCTCGGTCGATGGCTGGCCCGCGGGTGGAAGCAGAACGGCGAGCCGCAGCCGGCCCTCCACTACAAGTACGTGGACGGGCTCACGAAGGCGTGGACCGAGGGCCCGACCTACGGCGGCTCGCTGGTCGAGAACATCACCCAGGCCGTGTGCCGCGACCTGCTCGCCGGCGCCATCGTGCGCCTGGAGGCGCGCGGCTATCCCATCATCATGCACGTGCACGACGAGGTGGTGAGCGAGGTGCCCGAGGGCGTCGGCGACCTCGACGAGTTCAACGCCCTCGTCGCCGAGGCGCCCGCCTGGGCCAAGGGCTTCCCCATCACCGCCGAGGGCTGGCGCGGGAAGAGGTATCGGAAATGATCGCCGGAGCCCTGCCTCGCCGTGCCTACTACAACGAGATCGACCCCTATGCTGCGCAGTGGATCCGCAACCTCATCACCTTCGGATGGCTCACCGACGGAGATGTGGACGAGCGCGACATCCGGGACGTCCACCCCCGGGATCTCGACGGGTACCTGCGGTGCCACTTCTTCGCGGGAATCGGCGTCTGGGACCACGCCCTCGAACTCGCCGGCTGGCCCGCCGACCGGCCCGTCTGGACCGGGTCCTGCCCGTGCCAACCTTTCAGCAAGGCAGGCCGCGGCCGCGGGTTCGCTGATGAGCGGCACCTCTGGCCCGCATGGCACCACCTCATCCGCGAGTGCGGCCCTGAGGTCGTCCTTGGCGAGCAGGTTGATGGCAAGGACGGCCGGATGTGGGTCGATCTTGTTCAGACTGACCTGGAAGCAGACGGCTACGCCTTCGGGCCGATCGTATTCCCTGCTGCGGGCGTCGGCGCCCCGCACGGGCGGCACCGGACTTGGTTCGTGGCCCACCCCGACGGCGGAGGATCATCGTCGAGGGGACAAGCCCCCACGCCCGTGGGACACGGGAGTGCCGCTCTCCCAGATGGCGGTGCTAGCCTACTGGGCGACGCCATCCGCCCGCGACTGGAGATCGGATCGGTCCCGCCTGACGAGCGAGGAGCTGTACGGGTCGAAGGGGCAACCATTGGCGCGGCAGGCGCTCTACGCGGCTTCTGGCGCGGAGCGCAGTGGCTCGGCTGCAGCGATGGTCGGTGGCGGCCTGTTGAACCCGGCACATTCCCGCTGGCTCATGGGATTGCCAACCGCGTGGGACGACTGCGCGCCTGCGGCAACGCGATCAACGCGAAAGCGGCCGTCGCCTTCATCCAGGCCGCCCTCGACGTCCTGCCCTGAAACCGACCTGCCCGAGTTCATGAAATGAGCGCAGCCCCCATGTCGGAACACTCGTTCCTCGATCAGGCCCTCGCGCTCGCCGCGCGGGGGTTTTTCGTCTTCCCCATTATCGCGGGCGGCAAGACGCCGGCGATCAAGGACAATCTGCTGCGGGCGACCCGCGACCCGGCCGTGATCCGAGCGTGGTGGGTCGAGCAGGATCCGATCCTCGGGGCCGAGCGACACCACGAGTACAATATCGGGATCGCCACCCATCGCTTCGGCGAGAGCGGCCACCTCTTGGTGCTGGACGTAGACGTGAAGAAGGGCGCGCGCGGCCGCGAGAGCCTCGCGGAGCTGCAGCTCGTCTACGGCGACGACGAGCTCGTCACGATGACGGTCGGCACGACCACCGGCGGCGAGCACCGCTACTTCCTGGTCGACGCGCCGGCGGCCTCGACCGCCTCCCGGGTGGCGCCAGGGCTCGATACGCGAGGGGAGGGCGGCTACGTCGTGGCGCCCGGCAGCATCGTGGACGGCAAGGCCTACACGGCGCAGGGGGGCACGCTGCGGGCGGCGCCCGCGTGGCTGGTGGAGGCCGCCGGGAAGCCGGCGCCGCGCACGCGCACCGACGGGAACGTCGTCTGCCTGCTCGACATGCAGCCGGCCCTGGATCGGGCCCGGGACTGGCTGTTGGATAAGGCACCACTCGCGATCGAAGGCGCGGGCGGGGATCTCACGACCTATCGGGTGGCATGTGACGTCAAGGACTTCGGCCTGTCCGAGCTGTCCTGCCTGGAGATGATGGCCGAGCACTGGAACCCGCGTTGCGCGCCGCCCTGGGAGTGGGAGTCGCTCGCCGTGAAGGTGGCGAACGCCTACTCCTACGGGCGCGAGCCGCCAGGCGTCAGGAACCCGACGGTCGACTTCGAGCCGGTCACGGAGGAAGAGGCCGAGATCCCGACCGAGCAACCGGAGCCCCTGAGCTTCACGCGCCCCATCGCGTTCGCCGGCCGAGATCCGCCGCCCCGGGAGTGGCTGGTCGACGGGCTGATCCCCCGCCGGAAGACGACGATCCTGACCGGCGATGGCGGCGTGGGTAAGAGCCTCCTCGGGCAGCAGCTCCTAACCTGCGTGGATCAGGGCGCCGACTGGCTCGGCCGTAAAGTGGTTCAAGGGCGGGTACTCGGCGTCTTCTCTGAGGACGACACCGACGAGCTGTGGCGCCGGCAGCGCGATATCGGCGCGCCCCTGGAGAAGCTCGAAGGCACATCGTGGTGGTCGGCCGACGATCTGGCGGCGGGCGGGTGCGTCCTGATGGATTTCACTCGCGAGCACCCCGCGGGCAAGGCCACGGCGTTCTTCGAGAAGCTCCGACGCGCCATCGCCGAGATACGACCCGCGGTCGTCTTGTTGGACCCCGTCGCCAACATGTTCGGCGGTAGCGAGCTCGACCGCGTGCAGGTCACCGGGTTCGTGAACCGGGTGGCGAATCGGCTCTGCGTCGAGTTCGACACGACAGTCGTGCTGATCGCGCACCCGTCGGTCTCGGGCATGGCCGAGGGCTCCGGCCGCTCCGGGTCGACCGGTTGGGCGAACGCCGTGCGGTCCCGCCTGTACCTCACTCGGCCGGAGAAGGATCAGTCCGGAAACGGCCGCATCCTGCGGACCACCAAGGCGAACTACGGGAAGCTCGGGGCCGAGATCCTGCTGGAATGGCGGGCGGGCGCCTTGCACCTGAAGCTCGACAAGGAGGGGCGACCGGTCGACCCCGCCCTGGCTGCCGAGGCCGCCTTCATGGACGCCCTGCGCACCCTAATCGAACAGGAGCGCTACGTCAGCGCGAAGGACCGAGCGTCCACCTTCGCGCCGCGGGTCATGCGTCTAATGTCCGAGGCGAATGACGTGTCCGAGAGCGCCCTGGAGGCGGCGATGCACCGTCTCCTGGAACGCGGCGCCGTCAGGCTCGGCACCGTCCGCAAGAACCGGAAGGATCTCGACGCTATCCTTTTCGGGGACGCCGCCGCGCAAAAATCAGCGGCCGAGTGTTTCGAAAATCACAACACATGAGGGTGCGCTCGGTTCTGCGCTTGGTTGCGCTCGGTTCGGGGTCAAGCGCGCTCGGTCCCGCTAAGTCGTTGAAATCATTGGCTGCGCTCGGTGCGCGCGCTTGGTTCGCGCTTGGTGCGCTTGGTCCGTTTAAGTCGTTGATTCCATTGAAGGCGCTCGGTGCGCTCAGTTCCCTATTACTATCGTAATCCCGGCGCCGGGAGCGCCGGGTCGATACGGAGAAAAGCTCTCATGTCGATGCTCGAAATTAAAAACGCAGACTATCGGGATCGCGTCCAAGCCGCGTTGCTTCAGGCGATCGTGGACGTCTCTCGCAGCGAGGATGGACGCTCCGCGGCTATCCTGAGCGGAGACGTGGTCGACGCTTGTCTGAGCGTCGTCGCGCTGATGGCGGGCACCTCCAACGTCACTGCGGTTCCGAGCCGAGCGCGGCAGTTCGCCGAGGAATGCGGGCAGACGATCCGCCGGCGCTCCGCCGAAATTCGCCTCTGCCACGAGCGGGGTGAGCTCGGAAGCATGACGGTGGTTCACGCCGAGGACCGCCAGTGAGCAACCGACAGACCCGGGAGCTCGCCTTCCATGGCTACGTGGCCGACCGAGTCCGGCTGGAGCCGGGCGACTGCCGCGAGGTGCTGCGCTCGCTGCCAGACTGCTCGATCGATTCTGTCTGCACGGATCCTCCTTATGCGCTGGTGTCGATCGCCAAGCGTTTCGGCAAGGCGGGCGCGGCGCCGGCCGGGTTCGGTACCGACGGCGCCTATGCCCGGGCCGCCCGCGGGTTCATGGGTCAGACCTGGGATACCGGCGAGACCGCCTTTGCCGCCGCGTTTTGGGCGGACGTGCTGCGGGTGCTGAAGCCGGGCGGCCACGTCGTCGCCTTCGCCGGCACCCGGACCTACCACCGCCTCGCGGTTGCGATCGAGGACGCGGGCTTCGAGATCCGCGACCAGCTCGGGTGGCTGTACGGGACCGGCTTCCCGAAATCGCACCGGGTAGGCGAGGGGCTCGGCACCGCGCTCAAGCCCGCTTGGGAGCCGATCGTGCTGGCCCGCAAGGCTGTCGAGGGCACCGTGGCCGGAAACGTTCTGACCTGGGGGACGGGTGGGCTCTCGGTCGAGGCGTGTCAGATCGCGGCGCCCGACGGCGTGCCGATGTTTCGCAAACGGAACGAAAATTCGAAAAACACATTCGGCGATGGACTTAACGGCTCGAACCGAACGGGTGCCCGAGCCGCGACCCGCTGGCCCGCCAACGTCCTGCACGACGGCTCCGACGAGGTCCTGGCCGCGTTCCCGGGCCGCGAGAGCCGGTTCTTCTACGCGGCCAAGGCCAGCGCCTGGGACCGCGCCGGCTCCGAGCACCCCACGGTCAAGCCGGTCAGCCTGATGCGCTGGCTGGTGCGCCTCGTGACGCCGCCGGGCGGCCTCGTGCTCGACCCTTTCGCGGGCTCGGGCACCACCGGCACGGCCGCCTACCTCGAGGGGATGCGCTGCGTCCTCGTCGAGCGCGAGGCGGCGTACCAGCGGGACATCGAGAACCGGCTCGTCGCCCTGTGCCAGGCCGTCCGCCCCGACTGGGCGTGAGCGATGTGTTGCGATAATCGCATCACGGTGTTATCGGGTGATTACCCGAGTTTTCTCGGAATGGATGACGAACGCGTAGATGGCACGTCCGGGTCGGAAGCAGCGGGAGCGGGAGAAGCGGCGCGCGAAGGCCGCCCGTGATGCCGCGTCCGAGAAGCTGACGCTGGACCCGCTCTTCAGCGAGGGCCGGACATGGCACATCGCCCGCACGCGGCCCCGCTGGGGCGATCGTACGTGCGAGACGATGGGCAAGCTGGGCATCGCCACCGTCCGCCTTCGCCACTCCGAGATCGTCATTCGGCGCAACCGCCGCGCCATCCGCTCCACCCCCATCCTGCCGCGCACCATCTTCGTTGGGCTGCCCGAGCGCTCGCAGCTCGGGCAGGTCCTCGCCTACCCCGGCGTGTCCGAGGTGGTGTCCGCGCCGGCCTTCGACGCCAGCGCCGCAGGTAACATCCCCGGTGTCGTGCACCGCCCCGTCGAGGTAGCGGCCGAGCAGGTGGGCGCATTCGCCGTCATGCTCGGCCGCGCCAACGCCAGCGAGTCCGTCGGCCTCAAGGTCGGCGATCAGGCGCGCGTCTGCGAAGGCCCCTTCGCCAGCTTCACCGCCACCGTCCGCAAGCTCCTCCCGAAGGGGCGTGTCGAGGTGGACGTCTCGATCTTCGGTCGCCAGTCGTCGATGCGGCTGGACCGGACGCAATTGGACGCGGCCTGACGGCCGACGTCGACTGACCCGCGTTCGACCTGGCCCTCGGGCAAGTGGTTGAGCCCCGGTCGGAGAACGGGAGACCCCCGATTCTCTGCGATGGAGGCTTGTGCCCGAATGCCCGAGCCCTTCGCCTATCGGGTGACCCGCTCCAAGACCCGAGGCTTCATGGCCGAGGCCAAGCGAGCGACCGAGCCCTTCGAGGCTGCCCACATCCTGTACGAGCCGCTGCATCACACGGTGTGGTTTGCGTTCGGTGAGACGGCAGAGGCGGCGCTAGCTGCTGTGAAGGCAGAGGTCCTGCACTGATGCCCTGCCGCTGCTCAGAGCGCCGCACAGCCATCGGTAACGCCGTCCGCTCCACTCTGCGGGGACAGCCCGGTGCCATCGCACCTGCGACCCGCATGGTGATCCGCACCACGATCGAGGACGTCGAGGCAATGGCCCGGCGCCTGGGCAGGAGGATGAGCCCCCGGCCGAAATAGTGGCGGCAGAGCAACACTGTGACATCCCTGCACGGTTGAGGGACCCTGCCGTTTCGGCGGCGACACGGGCTGTAGAGGCGCGGCCCCTTCCTAGTTCCAAGGGTCGAAAACCCGGTAACCGTTACCAGGGGTAACGAGGTAACGCCCCATGGCGGAGGCTCAGAAGGCCGTCACCCAGGCCGAGTTCGCCCGGATGCGTGGCGTCTCGAAGAAGACCGTCACGGTGTGGAAGGCCTCGGGCCTGCTCGCCCTGACCGCAGCGGGCCTCGTCGACGTCGAGGCGACCGAGTGGAACCTCGATCAGCGCCCGGCGAACTACCGGGGCGGCACCACGCACCGTCCGGTCCGGGCCGTGCCGAAGGAAGAACCCGACCCGCGAGAGCGCCCAGCGCCGAAGCCAGCGCCCGCCGCGCCGCCACCGCCGGCGCCACCGCCGGCGCCACTGCTGCGCCCCGCCGAGTTGGACGACGAGCCACCGGCCTACGACCCCGATGCTCAGGACTTGCCGCTCAGCGAGGCGGTGCGGCGCAAGGAGAACTTCCTCGGCCTCTTCCGCCGGCAGGAGGTCCTGAAGAACGACAAGCGCCTCGTCGACCGTGCCGCTGCCGAGGCGCTGTTCTTCGACACGGCCCGTGATCTTCGGGACGCCTGGATGACGTGGCCGGCTCGCGTCGCCATCGAGATGGCCGACGAGCTGGGGATCGATGCCCGGATGCTGACGCCGATCCTGACTGCCTATGTCCGAAAGCATCTCGCCGAACTTGGTGAGCCCGACGTCGAGTTCGGCTGACACCTCCAGCCTCGCAAGGTCGTGGCGGCGCGGGATGACCCCGCCGCCGAACCTCGACGTGGTGGACTGGGCGGAGCGCTTCCGGAGGCTGAGCAAGGAATCGTCGAACGGCGGGCGGTTCGTGGTCTCGCGCGTCGAGGTCGCCCGCGGTCCGATGCTCTGGGCGACCGAGCCGGGCGTGCGCACCCTGACGCTGATGGCGTGCACCCAGCTGCTCAAGACCACGGTGATCGAGAACATCATCGGCCGGTTCGTGCACCTCGACCCGAGCCCGATCCTTGTGGTGCTGCCGAAGGACGACGCGGCCGAGACCTTCTCGAAGGATCGGCTCGCCCCGATGATCCGGGACAGCAAGAAGCTGCGCGAGCTGTTCGGTGAGGCCAAGGCGACGGACGCCAGCGCGACGCTGACGCACAAGCAGTTCCCCGGCGGGCATATCACGCTCGTCGGCGCGAATAGCCCGACCAACCTCGCCATGCGGCCGATCCGGCTGCTGATGTGCGACGAGATCGACAAGTTCCCGGCCTCGGCCGGTGGCGAAGGCCCGCCGATCGATCTGGCGGTGGAGCGCCAGGCCGAGTTCGAGGCCAACGCCCTGACCGTGCAGACCTGCTCGCCGACCATCGCCGGCCGCAGCGCGATCGAGGCGGCCTACGACGAGAGCGACCAGCGCCGCGCCTACGTCTGCTGCCCACACCCGGGCTGCGGCACATGGCAGTCGCTGGAGTGGGATCGGGTCAAGTTCGACAAGGACGCGCAGGACCGGATCCTGCCCGAGACCGCTCGGTACGAGTGCGTCAGGTGCGAGGAGCCCTGGAGCGAGGCGCATCGCCTCATCGCGCTGCGCAAGGTCGAGTGGCGGCAGACGCGCCCTTTCACCTGCTGCGGCGAGCACCAGACCCCGGAGCGCTGGGCGCCCGAGGCGCACGGTGTGCGGCGCGCCCTGTGCGCGCACTGCGGCGCCGAGGCGGTCTCGAACGAGCATGCTGGAGGCGTGGCCTCAAAGCTGTACGCGCCGAAGCAGACGATCACGAAGACGGTGGCCAAGTTCGCGCGGGCGCTGCGCCGAGGGCCGGAAGCCTTGCGGACGTTCTTCAACACCCAGCTGGCCCGCACCTGGAAGGAAGGCGCGGACACGCCGGAATGGCAGGACGTCTACGCGCGGCGCGATAGCTACCTGAGTGGGACGGTCTCGCGCGGCGCGCTGATCCTGTTCGCCGGCGCCGACGTCCAGAAGGATCGGATCGAGGTCAGCGTCTGGGGTTTCGGCCGCAACCGCGAGCGGTGGCTGGTCGAGCACCGGGTGCTGCCGGGCGACACCGGGCGCGCGCAGGTCTGGAACGACCTCGCGGCCATGTTCGACGAGACCTGGGAGCACGAGACGGGCACCCCGATGGCCGTGCGGGACTGGGGTATCGACTCCGGCGCCTTCACGGCCGAGGTCTACGCCTTCGTCCGGTCCCAGTCCGGCCGCGGCAACGTCCACGCCATCGACGGCGCGGACAGCTATGCCGGCGCCTTCCTTGGCGTCGGTGCGAAGGATGCGAACGCCGCGGGCAAGAAGCTCCGGCGCGGGCTGAAGACGGTCCGGGTCGGCGTCTCGTTCGCCAAGCAGGAGCTGATGGGCTGCCTCGCGCTGCAGCGCCCGCCCGGTGGCGAGGCGTTCCCCGCCGGGTTCGTCCACCTGCCGCGCGACGTCACCGAGGACGGCGTGAAGCAGCTGACGGCCGAGGAACTCGTGGTTAGCACAAACCGCGGCCGCACCCGGCGCGAGTGGGTGCCGATCGGCGGCCGCCGGAACGAGTGGCTGGACTGCGCGAACTACGCCCGCGCGCTCGCCGCGATGCGGGGCTGGGACCGCTGGCGCGAGGCGCACTGGCGGGATCTCGAGGCCATGCTCGGGATCGAGCGGAAGCCGTCGCCCGAACAGGAAGTGCCGGTGCCCGCGCCGGTGATCGCTGTCAACACGCTCGCTGCACGCGAGCAGCACCGACGCTCCGCCCGGCGCAGTCGCGTCGTGAACCGCCGATGAGGTCAGCATGGCCGACGATGTGAGCCTTCGGCTGGCCAAGCTCCGCGCGCAGCTGGTCGGTCTCGACGACGCGATGGCCAGCGGCGTGCTGACGGTCGAGGACGCCGATTCCGGTCGGATCACGTATCGGACCTACGCCGAGATGCGCCAGGCGCGCGCCGATCTGGCGCTTCGCATCCGCGACCTCGAAGGCACCCTTGGCCCGATCCTGCGGCCGCGGACCCGGCAGGTCGTCATGACCGGGCGCAGCGGGTGGTAGCTCAGCGTTCCGCCTACGGTGCCCGCTTCCGCGTGAAGGGCACCGCGCAGTACGTCGAGCCGGTCGCGCTGGATCTGACCCCTGGCGCGTTCGCCGCGCCGGAGTCGGCGCCCTACGACGTGGCCGGCGGTCTCGGCCGGCGATCGCGCACATGGCGCACCGGCGGCTGGGGACCGAACGCCGCGATCGTCTACTCGCTGGACGAGCTGCGGCGGAAGAGCCGGGATCAGGCGCGTAAGACACCCTACGCCGGCGCGGCGATCGACAAGCTGACGTCGAACATCGTCGGCACCGGGATCGTGCCGCGCAGTACGGCGGCCCGCCCCACCGCCGGCCTGTCAAAAGCCCGGGCCAAGCAGGTCAAGCAGGAGGACGCCGCCTTCCGGGCCGCCGTCCAGGCGCTGTGGCTGGAGTGGACCGATCAGGCAGACAGCGTCGGCGCACACGACTTCTACGGCCTGCAGGCGCTCGCCGTGCGTGGCATGGTCGAAGGCGGCGAGACCTTCACGCGCCTGCGTACCCGGCTGCTCTCCGATGGTCTGCCGGTGCCGTTGCAGCTGCAGGTCCTCGAGGGCGAGCACTGCCCGCATCTGAAGACGGATGCCCCGCAGCGCATCCGGCAGGGAATCCAGTACGACGCGATCGGCGCCCGGGTCGGTTTCTGGCTGTTCCGAGAGCACCCCGGCGACGGCATCATCAGCACCCAGGCGTTCGAGCCGGTGCTCGTGCCGGCCGCGGACATCTGCCACCTGTATCGGGCGCAGCGCCCCAGCCAGGACCGTGGAGAGCCGTGGCTCGCCCGCGCGCTGCGGACCCTCTACGACTTCGACGGCTACTTCGACGCCGAGTTGATGCGGAAGAAGAATGCCGCTCGGCTCGTCGGCTTCATCATCAAGAAGCTGGAGGATCAGAGCGACCTGCCGGGCAGCGGCCCCCTTGGCGCCGATCCACCAGGCGAGGACGGCGTCGGCACGGTCGAATTCGAGCCCGCCACCCTTCAGGTCCTGGCCGACGGCGAGGACATCAAGTTCTCCGACCCCCCTGATGTCGGGCCGAATTTCGAGATCTTCGTCCGCGAGGCCAAGCGCCAAGTCGCGGCCGCCCTGGGCCTGCTCTACGAACTCCTGAGCGGCGACTACAGCCAGCTCAACGACCGGACCCTGCGAGCGGCCCTCAATGACTTCCGCCGGGCTGTCGAGGGCTGGCAGCACCACTTGGTGGTGTTCCAGTTCTGCCGGCCTGTGTGGAATCGCTGGTTTGATCTGGCGCTCCTGGCCGGCTCGCTGAAGCTGCCGGCGGGAATGACCCGCTCCCAGGCGGCGGCGGTCAAGTGGATCCCGCAGGCGTGGCCGTACATCCACCCCGTGCAGGATGTGCAGGGCAAAGCCATGGAGGTCCAGGCGGGCTTCTCGTCTCGGACGCAGAAGGTGGCCGAGGGCGGATACGACGCCGAGGCCATCGACGCAGAGAACAAGGCCGACAACGACCGGGCCGATGGCCTCGGTCTCTCCTACACCAGCGACGGCCGGCGGGCGACGAAGCTCGACGCGCCCACCGACGATCCGGCGCCCGAGCCGGCCACCTCGGTCCCCGAGCAGTCCTAGCCTCGACAGGAGCCGTCATGACCGTGCTGGTCAGCGGGAACGAGATCGTGCTCTCGGGCACGGTCGGCGATCTCTATTGGGATGAGTGCTTCACTTCGTCCGACGTCATCCTGGCGCTCGCGCAGGTCGGTCGCGGTCAGGATGTGACGATCCGGCTGAACAGCGGCGGTGGCATCGCGACCGAGGGCGCCGCGATCCACGCGGCGGTGGCCGCGCACCAGGGCCGGAAGACGATCATCGTCGAAGGCATCGCCGCGTCGGCGGCCTCCGTCATCGCGATGGCGGGCGATGATGTCGTGATGTCGCCCGGCGCCCTGATGATGGTTCACGACCCCTCGGGATTCACGTTCGGCACCGTCGACGATCACGAGAAGCAGATCACCGCCCTCACGGCGCTCGCGACCGCCATGGCCGGGATCTACGCCGAGAAAACCGGCAAGCCCGTGGATGCTGTCCGCAGCGACATGCGGGCCGAGATCTGGATGACTCCCGAGGAGGCCGTCGCCGGCGGCTACGCCGACCGGGTCTTGGCGCGCACGCCTGCCCAGGGCGCTGACCCGCAGCCGACAGCCTTCGACTACCGCCTCTTCGAACACCCGCCGGAGCGCCTCGTCGCTCTGTCGGACCGGCGTGCGTGGACGAACCGCGCGCGTCCCACCGCGGCCACGCCGGCCGTTTCCCAGCGCCACGTGGAGACCCCCATGGCCAACGAACCGGCGGCACACCAGGCCGCCACGCCGCCCAACCCCACTGCCGCCCTCGCGGCCGTCGTCGACGGCCCGACCACCAGCGCCACGACCGTGTCGCGCTCGGACGCCTCCGAGATCGCGAAGCTCTGCGTCGATGGTGGCGTCCCGGCCATGGCCGCGACCCTGCTCGCCGAGGGCGTGACCGTCGCCCAGGCCAAGGAGCGGATCGGCGCAGCCGGCGAGGTCCGCAACCTGGTGGCCCTGGCCCGCCGCAAGGATCCGACGCTGCCCGCCGATCTCGACGCGACCATGCTCGCCGAGGGCAAGACCGTCGAGCAGGCGCGCGCGGCGCTCTTCGACAAGCTCGTGGCGGCGGAGGAGCAGACCGCGATCTCGTCGCACGTCCCCGCTCCCGCCGACGCCGGCCGGGGCTCCCCGAAACCCGTCGATCTGGTCGCCGACATGAAGCGGCGCCACGGCGTCAAGGCCTGAGGAGGACAGATCGATGGCCCTGAAGACCCTCTCCTACAAGACCGATTCCGACGTCGTGAAGAACGAGGGTCGGGGTCGCATCAGCCGTGACGAGGCCATCCTCGCCACCGGCTCCGGCGTCCTGCGTCCGGGCCGCGTGCTCGGCCGGATCACCGCGTCCGACAAGCTGGTGCCGCTGGCGCCGGCCGCGTCCGACGGCTCCCAGAACGCCGACAGCGTGCTGCTGGAGAACGTCGACGCGACGAGCGCCGACCAGCGCGTCGTCATCCTCGCTCGCCACGCCGAGGTGGTTCTCCAGGCCCTGGAGTGGCCCGCCGGCATCAACGCAACCCAGCAGGCGGCTGCCCTGGCCGCGCTCAAAGCCAAGGGCGTCGTCGCCCGCATGGGGGTCTGACCAATGGCCACGCCGCTCGATCTTCTCGACGCTCCCGAGTTCGCCGACGACCGGCTGACGGAGAGCATCAACATCCCGCCCTACGTCACGGGGCGCCCGGCGCAGCTCGGGATCTTCACCGACACGCCGATCAACACGACCTACGCCAAGATCGCCATCGAAGAGGGCGAGATCACCATCATCCCGGCCCGTGAGCGCGGCGGCCCGGGCAACAAGAACATGGGCACCGATCGGCAGGAGACGCTGGTCCGGATCCCGCACTTCCCGCTCGACGACGCGATCACGCCGTCGGACCTCCAGAACCTGCTGGTCTACGGCGGCGGCTACGTTCTGCAGACGCTGGCCAACGTCTACAACGGCAAGCTGGAGGCCATCCGCGCCAAGCACGACGCCACGCACCATCACCTCGACTGGGGCGCCCTGAACGGGCTCGTGGTCGACGCGACCGGTCGTGTGCTGTGCGACCTGTTCTCCACCTTCGACATCACCCAGAGCGTCGTCGACTTCGACCTCGACAACGCCGGGACGGACGTGGCGGCCAAGAACCGCGCGCTGAAGTCGATCATCCGGAAGGCCCTGCGTGGCCAGCCGGCGTCGGGTGTTCGGGTGCTGGCCGGGTCGGACTTCTTCGACCTCTACGTCGGTCACGCCAGCGTCAAGGATGCGCTGAAGGCCTACCCGGGCCCGACCCCGAACCCCGGACGCGACGACGTGGCGGACAGCTTCGTGTTCGCCGGCATCACCATCGAGCGCATCGACGAGGACTTCCGCTACCGCCAGGCGGACGGCACCTTCGTGACGCGTGAGGCGGTGGGCGCCGACGAGGCGATCGCGCTCCCGCTCGGGACGCCGCTGTTCAAGCGCTACGTCGCGCCGCCGGACAGCATCCAGGAGGCGAACATCGCCCCCTCCACCAAGGTGTTCGTCTCCACCGACCTCCTGCCGCACGGCAAGGGCCAGGAGATCCACACCGAGTCGAACGTGCTCCCGATCTGTCTGCGCCCGGACGTGATCGTGAAGCTCACCCGCACCTGACGGAGGCCGGCATGTACGTGCGCATCATCAAGGCCTTCGAGTTCAGGAACGACCGGGGCGAGAAGGTCACGGCACCGCGCGGCTGGCTCGGGGACCTGTCCGACGAGCACGGCAAGGTGGCGCTCGCCTCGGGCCACGCGGTGCAGGGCGACCCGCGCGCCCTGCCCATGAGCGAGCCCGTGGAGCAGCCGGAGCCCGACCTCGACGCGATGACCCGCGCCGAGCTCGACGCCCTGGCGGCCGAGCGCGGCGTGGACGTGTCCAAGGCCAAGACCAAGGACGACGTCATCGCGGCCCTGCGGGCGCCGCGCTGATCCGATGTCCGTCTTCGACGACCAGTGGAGGGACGCTCTCCAGCGTCTCGACGTGGTCTTCGGGGAGGACTTCGACCTCGAGCCGCTCACCGTCCCCATGGTGAACGGCCGGCCCGACGTGAACGCCCGGCCCGTGCCGGACGCGACCCGCCCGGCCGTCACCTTCCGGGCGACCTACCGCGACGTCGGCTCGACCCAGTACGCGAAGGGCCGCGCCATGGCCGACAACACCACCCGGAAGATCTCCGCGGACGGCCCGCACATCCGCCTCACGCCAGGGGCAGACGGCTCGCCGCATCTCGCGCAGAACGACCGGATCACCCGGCGCGCGACCGGCGAGCGCTTCCGTCTGGGCGTGCCGCTCGCCCGCGGCCGCGCCGGACTTCAGGTCCCGCTGATCCCGATCACGCGATGAGCCTTGCACGCACTGCCCTGCGCCTCGCTGTGATCGAGGCGCTGAACTCGCATCCCGTGATCGACGGCCAGTGCCAGGGCCGGATCTACGATTCCCGCATCGGCAACTTCGACGACAAGGAGCCGGTCCCGGTCATCACGGTGGCGACCGAAGACCTGAACGGCGAGCCGTGGAACTCGCAGAACGGCGGCGGCCCGTTCAACGACAGCTGCAACCTCGTGCTCGACATCGGCATGGCGCAGTTCGTCGAGGACGAGAACGGCGGCGACTTCTACTTCCAGCCCGGCACGGACAGCGAGTTGGAAGCCGCGCTCGACCTACTGGAGCAGTGCGCCGAGTGGATCGTGACGCTGGGCCGGCCGCACCCACTGGCGAGGCAGCGGACGCCGGCTGGCAAGATCCTGTTCGAGAACGTCATCCGCCGCGTGTCCCGGCGGGATTCGCAGCGCTTCTCCCCGGACGACGGCGGCGAGCGGCTGGCCATCCACATGATGACCTTCCGCGTCGAGCTCCAGGGCGAGGAGGTCGAGACCTACGCGGTCCCCTCGGGCCCATTCGGGTCGCTGCCCGATCCGCTCCGCACCGTGGCCGAGGCGATGGCCGAGGGCTCCACCGGATACCGGACCTGCCTGAAGATCGCGCAGGACCTCGACAGGGCGATCACGCCCGCGCTCGTCCCGCCGTCCCAGCCCGTCGTCGTGCCCGACCCGGAGCCCGGCACGCTGCCGACCGAAGTCTCCATCCCTCTCTCGCAGGTGCACTGATGCGCAAGCATGTGAAGCCCGCCGACAAGGCCGCCTCCATCCCGGACCCGGCCCGCAAGACCGACCTGCCGCCCGAGGGGCGCGTGGTCGAGTGGTCCGCGCACTGGGCCCGCCTGGAGGCCCGCGGCGACATCAAAGCCAAGGACGTCCCCGATGGGGACTCGGCTGACACCAAGGTCGAGAAACCGAAGGCCGCGGCCGACGCGGGCGCCGGCGCCAATCCCCAGGCCGAGGCGCCGAAGGCCGCCACGAGCGGCGCGCCGAGCGGCCGCACCACCAACCCGTAATCCCCTCTCGGGACCGCCCTGCGGCGCCCCTACACGCTGGAGACCCCGCCGATGCAAGGTCCTGTCGCCTTCGAGAACACGCCGGCCGATGTGCTGGTGCCGGCCTTCATGGTCGAGTTCAACGCCGGTCCGCCGAACTACTCCGGCACCTCGCGCCAGGTCATCATCGGCCGGGCGCTGCCGGCGTCGCCGGCGGCCCTGCGCGGCGCGCCGATCAACGTCGGCGCTCAGAACCCGAACGCCCTGTGCGGCCTCGGCTCCATGGGCGCCGAGCAGATCCTGTACGCGCGGCAGCAGAACCAGCTCGGCGAGATGCTGTTCGTGGACGCCACCTCGGCGCTCGGTGCGAGCCCGACGGCGGCCGCCGGCGCGCTCGTCTTCGCCGGTGCCGCGACCTCGGCCGGAACGATCACTCGCTACCTCGGCGGCGAGCGCTACGATGTGAACGTGGCGATCGGCGACACCGCCGACGTGGTGGCCGCCGCCTTTGTCGCCCGGTTTGCCCAGGGCTACACCAAGTTCAACACCCGCATGCTGGCCCCGGTCACGGCGACGGTGAAGACCGGCGGCTCGTCCGCCTCGACCGAGGTCACGCTGACGGCGCGGCATGCCGGCACCGAGACGAATGGCTGGCGCATCGAGGAGGGCCTCGATGGTGACGAGCTCGAGGTGCCCGGCATCACGGTGACGATCACCCCGATGGCGGGCGGCACGGGCGACGTCGACATGGCCGCGACGCTTGCCAAGCTCGGGTCCCAGAACGCCGACTGGATCTGCGGGCCGTACTCGTCGACCGCGCAGCTGAACGTCGTGCGCGACTTCCTGTCGGACAGCGGCTCCGGCCGCTCGGCCCCGCTCGTCGGCTTGCTCGGGCACTACACCACCCACAAGGAGGGCAATCTCTCGGCGCTGACGGCCTTCGGCCAGACCCGGAACGACCGCCACGTGACGGTGGCGGGCGTCTACCAGTGGCCGCAGGCCTCCTGGTGCATTTCGGCCTCGCTCGGCGGCGAGATCGCGTTCCTGAAGAATCTCGGCCGCCCGCTGGCCAACGCCATCGAGATCGCCCGGCCGATGCAGACCCGCGTCCTGCGCGGCCTGCGCCCGCCGAAGGACCCGAACGCCCAGTTCGGCATGGCGGATCGCGACAGCCTCTACCGCAACGGCATCTCGGGCTTCACCGTGACCGCCGACGGCCAGATCGCCTGCGACCGCGTCGTGACGACCTACCGGGTGAACGCCTCGGGCCTGTCCGACCGCACGTGGCTCGACATCGAGGACATCGCGATCGCGGCCTACTGCGCGCGGTACTTCCGGACCAAGATCCAGGGCACCTACCCCCGGTCAGCGCTCATGGAGGACAACCCGGCCAACCTGCAGGGCGTCGTCACGCCGATTGACCTGGAGCAGACCTCGGTCCACGCCGCGACCGATCTGCACCGGGCCGGCCTCATCCGGCAGCTCGACCTGTTCGTGGCGAACATCCGGATCTTCGCCGACTACGCCAACGACCGGGTGAACTACTTCCTGCCGATCACGGCGGCGGCGCAGCTGCGCATCAACGCGGTCAACCAGACCAGCTACCTCGACCAGTCCGACCAGGGGATCTGAGGCTACGGCCTCGCCCCACACCACCGCGGCCCGGCCGCTCCCTGACATCTCACCATCTTGAGGAAGGCCGGCCATGGACACCAAGGGCGGACGATACAGCGTGCGGATCAATGGCCAGCGGTTCTCCGGCCGCGGCAAGGCGACGATCGATCCGGCCGAGGCGACTCCGAAGGCGGACCCGAACCGCGATGGGACCGCCTACCGGACGGTCGAGCCGCAGCTCCCGATGATCGCGCTCAGCTTCGACCGCGGCAGCAAGTCCCAGGCGATCACCTGGACCGCCAACATGCTGCTGGCCGACGTCGACGTGACTTTCATCGAGGACGATGCCGGCCGGACCCACTACTTCACGGCGGGGTCCTGGGTCGGCAAGCCGTCGATCGACACCGACACCGGCGAGGTCACCGGCATGTCGGTGGCGTCCGATCAGTACCGGGCGGTCTGAGAGCGCGGGCCTCAGTTCTTGACCATGAAGCCGGGCACCGGCCCGCCCGGCTTGTAGCGCTCGTAGGTCACAGAGCAGAACCGGTTGACGCCGACCTTGGCCAAGACCCCTTCGAGCTTCTCCTTCGCTTCCTCGAAGGCCTGCTTGTAGGGCGACTTGAGAGGGTTCATCCCCTCGGACAGCGCCAGTTTCAGTCCACTCTCGACGTCGACGGTGTAGTCTTTGCACCACCGCGAGGCGACGGCCAGCGCGGCGATGTTCTCCATCAGCGGCTGCGCGACCGCGACGCTTGGCGCTAACAGCGCAAGCGAGATTGCCGCGGCCTTCGTCAGCTTCATGCGACGCCTCATCCCAGATCCTCGAACTGATCACCGGTTGCGGCACGGCGAGTTCCGCCTGCCTGCCACAACTTATGGCATGCCGAGCCAGGAGCCACGATGTCCAACAAGGTCGTCACCCTCGAAAAGCCGATCTTGGGGCATCGGCCCTATCGGCAGCTTGAGTTTCGCGAGCCCAAGTTCCGTGATCTGATGGAACTCGGCGACCCCTACATCTGGGTGCCGGCCGGCAACGATTACAGCCGCCGTCTGGACGACACCCAGATCATCGCGAAGTACGCCGAGCGCCTCCTCGTCGAGGATGGCAAGGCGGGCGACCCGCTCATCTTGGACCAGCTCGGCGTCGCTGACACACGGAAGGTTCGGGAGGCCATCGTCGATTTTTTCCAGCCCGCCGCGGCGACCGCGGCATCGAGCACCTCGCCCGAGAACTCGTCTTCGACGCAGGATTCGACGCCGACCGCGTAGACGAGATGGCGCTCTCCCGGCTGGTCTGGTGGTGGCGGAGCGCCGTCGAGGACGCCGAGAGGAAGGCGAAGGCTGCTCAGCAGGCCGCGCGTAGGAGGTAGGCGGTGGCATCGAAGACGATCGAAGCCAAGCTGGTCATCAGCGGCGAAGACCGGGCCTCCTCCGAGATCGCCAAGGTCGTCAAGGCGATGAAGGAGGCCGAGAAGGCCTCGGCGTTCTCCGACAAGGTCGAGCGCCTCGGGAAGGCCTACACCAGCGTCGAGCGCCAGATGCGTGCGGCGACAGCGGTCATGTCCGCCCGAGGCCCCCTCGAGGCGACGGTCAAGAACTTGGCTGCGGTCGAGCGGGAGACCACCCGCCTTGCCAAGGAGTACGACACTGCCCGCAAGGCCGTGACGGATTTCGCCGCGGCACAGAAGGTCGCCAAGACCGCCGACAGTGTCCAGCAGGCCGCGGCGCTGAGCGCCGAGGTCAAACGTCTGGGCACGGCATATCGCGCGGCCGAGAAGGACGTGAAGCAGCTCAACGCCGCTTTCGCGTCGCAGACTTCCACACTCCGTTCGGCCGAGAGTGCGGCCTCGCGCCTGGGCGTAGACCTGTCGAGCCTGGAGAGGCACCAAGCCGGTCTCGCTCGGCAGACCGATCTGGCGACTCGCGCGCTTCGTGCGCAGATGGCCGCAGAGGAGGCGGGCGCTCGAGCCGCTTCAGCCCGGGCCCAGCGCACAGCCGCTCGGAGGGACGCTATCGGCACGGTCGTCGGCGGAGCGGGCGTGATCGCCGCGCACAAGGGCCGGCAGATCGGGATCGAGGCGGTCGATCAGGCCGCCTCCTTCGACTACGCCAAGCGCTACCAGGTCGTCGCCGGCGGTGTCAGCGAGCAGGCGCAGCGCACGAAGTTGCTGCCGCAGGCGCTACGCATCGGTCAGGAGACGAAGTTCACCAACGAGGACATCGTCGAGGCGCAGACCGCGACCCTGCAGGGCCTGCCCATGAAGGGGGATGCGAAGGCTGCGGTCGCGGCGGCGATCGTCGAGAACGTGAAGAACTACGCGGTGATGATGCGCGCGCCCATGGAGGCGTCAGCGCAGGGCATCCGTGCCTTCCTGCAGACCAGCCAGAAGGACATTTCGACGGAGGAGAAGGCCGTTTTCGAGGCGAAGCGGGCTTCGAACCTGTTGGTCAAGATGGCCAAGCTCGGCGGCATGAAGGACAACGACGTCCAGGACTACATCACCTACGGCGTGCCCACCGGTACTTCGGCCGGGCTGTCTGATACCACGCTGGCGGCTCTTGGCGCCGCGGGTAAGCGTTCCGGCCTGGGCGGTTCGGAAACAGGCGTGTTCATCCGCGCTGCCGCCTCGAAGCTGGTCGCGCCGACTCGTGGCGGTCTTGATGCGCTGCGTGCGGCAGGGATCAACTACAACGATTTCACCAAGATGCCCGACGGGCTCAGCGTGAACAACTTGGAGGCCTTCTCCAAGAATCGTTTCGGCAAGGGCTTTTCGGCCAGCCAGCGGGCACGCCTTGAGGACTTGCTGGAAGACGGCGACGTTATCGGGGATCGCACCGAGTTCACCAAAAAGGTCTCGGAAGTCGTTCAGGAAGGTTTCGCCAAGAATAAAAAGGGCAAGACCAGTGCGCAGGACGCCAGGAACATCGCAAAGATGCTGGGCGATTTCCACAAGCTGTCTGTTGAAAGCGTGAACGCAGAAGGTCTGCTCGACACCATTCTCTCCAGCCCGAAGATGACGCAGGCGCTGCGCAACGCTTTCTTCACCGACAAGCACGGTGGCAAGGCTTCGGTCCTCTCCAGCCAGTATGAGCAATTTTCTAAGGATCGCGAGGAGCTGAAGAATCTTCAGGCGCACGACCCGAACTTCGCTGCAAATGCAGCCAAGTACATGTCGGAAGGGCTCGGCGGCACGATCGATAACCTGAAAGGTTCTTGGGAAACGTTGGTCCTCAACATCGGTGAGGCCAACTCCGGCCTCATCAAGTTCGCGGCCGAAGGCCTCTCCAGCGGCACCGACATGTTCTCAAACCTGTCGCGGACCTCGCAGCAAGTCATCTCGCTCGTCGGTGGTGCGGCGGCGGTCGGCGGCGGCGTATACGGGGCGGCGAAGATCGGGGGAAAGTTGCTCGGGTTCGGCGGCGGGGCCGCGGCTCTGAACGGCTCAGCGGTAGCGCTCAACGCGGCCGCTGCAGCGCTGACCGAAGCCGCAGTGCTTCAGGGCGCGAAGGGCGCCGCTGGCGCGCTGCCAGAGGTGGCCAAGAAGGGCGGCAAACTCCTGCCTCTGATCGCGGGGGCCGGCGTCGTCGGAGGGGCGGCCGCCGGCATCGGCTACGTCCTTTCGGAGTACGGCGATGCCTCGAAGGCCGTCGCCGCCGGCGGCAAGCCGGATCCCGGCGTCCAGATGAACCCGGGCGACGAGCTGCCGGGCCTCTCCGGTTCTAGTGATGCGCCCTCCTGGGTAGCACGCAAGGCGCCGAGCATGACGCTGGCGCCCGGCGCTATGCCGCTCACGATCCAGGGCACCGGCATCGGTGGCTTCGGGTTGTCGGGCCCGGTCAACCCGGAGGCCGCCGGCAAGGAGGCCGGCGAGAAGGTCGGAACCGGGGTTGCGGACGGGATCAAGGCGAAGGCCGGCGAGGTGATTGAGCAAGGGCGGTCGCTGCTCCAGAAGCTGAACGAGCAGTTCCGCGAGGGCATCTTCGTCCCGATCAACTTCGCCCCTGGCGCGGGCATGGGCGGAGGCGGTGGCGGCGGTCTGATTCAGCGCGCGAGCTTCAGTCCGGGTGGCGGCTTCGGTGCTGGCGTAGGCACTGGAATCGGCTCGGGCGGAGGCGGCGGAGGAGGGCTTTCCCTTGGCGGCGGCTCAGGCGTCGGCCGGACGGTTCCGCGCGGCGCTTTCGGCCCCGGCACTGGAGCTGGTGACAGCTGGTTCGAGGCCGTGATGCGGGCCGAGGGCACCGCCGGCAAGGATCCCTACAACGTCGTTCTGGGGAACGGTCGCTACGGGCTGCCGAACAAGCCGCTCACCGACATGTCTCTGGCGGAGGCCTACAAGTTCGGCCGGTCGGTGCGCGCGCGGCACGGCTCCTCCTCGGCGCTCGGGGCTTTCCAGATCGTCGGCCAGACCATGAAGACCTTCATGGGCGAGGCCGGGCTCGGATGGGACGACAAGTTCTCCCCCGAGAACCAGCGGAAGCTGGCCGATGTAATCCGGCGCCGGCAGGGCTTCGGCGCATGGGAAGGTTTCAAGGTCCACCGGGGCGAATTGGGCAATGCGCGTCGGCTCGGCGCCTACAAGGGCGCGGGGGATGGCGAGCCCCGCCTCGTGAAGGGCCTCGATGGCAAGGAAGGGCTCGATCTCGGCGACGGCACCATGAAGATGCCGGACGGGTCGATCCGCTCGATCACCCGCAGCGGGCTGGAGATCCCGGACCCGCCCGCGGGCGGCCTCGGTGGCGGCGGCGGGCGTGGCGACATGCGCGCGGCGGCCGAGCGGATGAACCAGGCCGTCGACCGGATGGAGGGCATGGGCTTTCACGGCCAGATCAGCCTCGCGGTGACCGGCAGCGGTCGCCAGCAGGTCCGGGCCACCGCGCTCAAGGTGCGCGGCCGCGGCGGCATGACGGCGGACCTCGGCATCTCCGAGCCCGGCGCCAAGGAAGACCTGAGCGACTGGACCTGAGGGAGGGCGGCATGTCGCTGAACATCACCGCCCAGACCCCGGGCCTGAAGCAGGGGATGGAGCCGCTCACCGCCTTCGGGAAGCGGCTGCCCAATGCTCAGGCCAACGTCCTCAACCGGATGCTGACCAAGACCCGCAGCGCCGTTGTGCCGGCGCTCGTGAAGCAGACCGGCTTGACGCGGCGGATCATCGATAAGGCGGTGCGCCCCTATCGTGCCTCTCCGCAGAACCTGCACGCCATGATCGTCACGCGAGGCGGTCAGATCTCGTTCCGCTTCTTCGGGGCGCACGAGGTGCCCGGCGGCGTTGCGGCGACGATCCGAGGCAAGGCCGATTTCGTCGAGGGCGGGTTCCGACGCTCCGGCCCGCGCGGGCGCCGGGTGATGGTCGCGAAGCTGAACAGGCAGGTCTACGTCAACACGGACGGCAAGCGCTGGCGCGGGCACATCCGGGTCGAGAAGACCGGCATGTTCATCCCTTACGAGCTTGTCAGCGGTCAGACGGCAGCGACCTTCAATCGATTGGTCGTCACTGATCTGCCGGCCGAGGTCGAGCGCGAGCTGGCGAAGCTGCTGCCGGTGGCGGGGCGCTGACCGGTGCGCAACTGGCCGAAGACGATCCCGGGCGCCTCGTTCAAGGGCTTCCCGTTCCACGTCGACGACGAGGGCATCGGCGAGTCCGGCCGCCTCGTCGCGCTACACCCCTACACCAAGGCCGAGGTCCACGGCACCGAGGACATGGGCCGCAAGGCCCGGACCTACCATGTCACGGCGTACATCGTCGGCGACGACGCGGACGCCGCGGCGATGGCGTTCGTGGAGCGGTGCTCGACCTACGGGCCGGGCATGCTGGTGCTGCCGATCACCGACCCGGTAATGGTCCACTGCATCGGCTGCTCGACGAACAACCGCAAGACCGAAATGGGCAAGGTCGCCTTCGACCTCAAGTTCCTGGAGCACGGATCCGAGGCGGGCGGCCCGGTGCCGATCGCGCTCGGCGACCGCATCGCCCAAGGCGTGCTCGACACGCTGGGCGACGTCGTGGCGGACGCGATCGCCGCCTTCGTCCCCGAGATGCAGTGATGGCGTCGCCTCCCTCCTCGGCGATCGCCGCAGCAGCTGTCTCGACCATGGCTCTGGCGGACGTCACGGCAGGCCTCGTGCGCGGCCTGCCGCTGCCGGCGGGGACCGCGCAGTCCACGCTCTCAGCCAGCCGCCGGATCGGTAGCGTCGCCGCGCCGCGGCTGTTCACCGTCTCGGATGTGGCGGGCGTCGCCGCGGCGCTGGTCGGTATCGTCCAGACGATCGCGCGGGACGCGCCGCCGAGCGATGCCAGCGCGAGCCTCTACGCGGCCGCGGCGGCGACACGGGGCTGCGCGCCGATCAGCGCGTCGCCGGCGCTGACGCGGGCCTACAGCCTCGCCCGGGCCCTGTGCGTCGGTGTTGAGGCGGCGTGCCTCGGCGAGGCGTTCCTGTGCGAGGCGCGGACCGAGTTCGGCGACCGGCAGGCCGCGAGCGCCGCCCGGGACCGCATCACCGCGGCGCTGGACGGCGCCGTCGACCGCGTCGCGGCCTCGCTCGGGCAACCAGCGGCGCAAGTCCTCACGACCGCCGCCGGTCAGACCTGCGCGTACCTCGTCGATCTCACTGGCAGCCTTCAGCCGCTGATCCGCGTGGAGGCGGCGCGGTCCTTCCCGTCGACCGCGCTGGCGTGGTCGCTCTACGCCGACCCGGACCGGGCCTCCGAGCTCGTGGCGCGCAACCGCGTCGGCACGCCGTTCCATATGCCCGCGACCTTCGAGGCCGTGGCGCCGAAGACCAGGGCCTGACGAGGCGATCCGATGGACGATGTCGGCGAGATCGTCAGCTTGGTCGTGGGCGGCCATGCGCTCCAGGGCTGGCAGGGCGTGCACATCACCCGGTCGGCCGAGGCCGCGGCGATCTCATTCTCGATGCGGTGTACGAACCCGTCCTGGACCGATGAGGCCGACGCTGTTCGTCGCGGAGGGCTGGTTCAGATCCGCGCGACGCCCGACGAGGAGCTCGGCGCGCGCGGCGACGGCGACCTGCTGTGCACCGGCTACGCCGATGAGTACGAGTCCGAGACCGGCCCTGGCGCCCGCCGGGATGTCGGCATCGCCGGCCGGTCGAAGGCGGGCGACGCGATCGACTGCCCGCCGACGAAGCACAAGACCGGGCTGGTCGAGAACAAGGACCTGCTCGGCGTCGCCAAGGAGTTCGACGAGTTCGGCATCGGGTTCTTCACCGACCAGACGCTGGCCAAGATCCCGATGGTCCAGCACGTGCCGGGGCAGCCGTTCTTCGTGACGCTGGAGCGGGAGGCGCGGCGCGAGGCGCTGCTCCTGACCGGCCAGCCGGACGGGCGCGTGAAGATCACCCGGGCCGGCGGCAAGCGGCACGCCGGCGCGCTCGTCGAGGGCGAGCCCCCGGTCAAGAGCATCAAGCTCCGGCTGTCGATCAAGCACAAGCGCTCGCACATCCACGTGCGCGGCCAGAAGAGCCTCGGCACCGACAAGGACAGCCTCCGCCAGGAGGAGGTCGAGCAGGACGACAGCGTCGAGCGCTACCGGCCGGAGATCCTGTTCAACGAGGGCTCGGACACCTCCCAGGAGCTGAACCGCCGGGCGAAGTGGCGCAAGCTCCGGCGGTCCGGGTCGGGGATCTCGATCATCGCCCGCGTAGCGTCGTGGCGTGACGAGGACGGCAAGCTCTGGGAGCCCGGCAACCTCGTGGCGGTGAAGAAGCCGAGCGACAAGATTGACCAGGACCTCGCGATCTCCACCGTGACCTTCAACCAGGTGGTCGGCGAGGGCGAGGGCTCCGGCACCTGGGCCGATATCACACTCGTCGACCCGCGCACGCTCGGCGCCCGGTCCGGTGGCAAGGGTTCCGGGTCCGGCGCGGGCGACGGCGGCGGCAGCGACAGCGACTTCACGGCCGGACTGGACGACGCGCAGCTCGACGATTCCAAGATCGACTACGGGGCGTTCTCGAAGCGCGGGGGTGTCTGATGGGCGGTCGCCTGTTCCGGGTCGAGCACGTCGAGGCCGACGACGAGGGCGATCAGCAGACGCTGACGCTCTACGGCCTGCCGAACGAGACCCTGAAGAAGGTCCCGCGGGTCCAGCATTTCGGGCTCAGCTCCAACCCGCCTGTCGGCTCCCACGGCATGGGCCTGCAGTTCGGCGGCCAGGACGGCAGCCGGCTCCTCAACGCCGCGCTCGGCCTCGAGCATGCAGCGTCCCGCCCGCGCAAGCAGAAGCCCGGGCAGACGACCCTGTACGACGACAAGGGCAACGCGACCCGCTACCTCGGCGACGACGGCATCTGGCACGACGCCAAGGACCGGCCGCAGAAGCTGACCGGCAAGACCATCGAGATCACCGGCACCGACAAGGTGGTCGTGAAGGTCGACAACATGACCGTCACCGTGACCGCAAACCGGGTGGATCTCGGCGGCGAGGGCGGCTCGCCCGTGATGACGCAGGCCGGCCCGTCGTCGGTCGTCTTCGCAAAGACCTGACACACCAACCGCCGGGCTCGCCATGCTGCTGACCCTGACGCCGCTCGCCGATGCGGGCGTTGTCGCGCTGCCGCCCGACATCGTCTGGCTTAAGGCTGACGGCACCCGCGCCGGGACCGGCTTCGGCGTGCGCGGGGATTTCGCGGTGGCGGCTTCCGCGGCCGAGGGCGCGGGTGGCCTGGAGGCGAAGAACCCGCTCCTCACGGCCGTGATCCTGTGCCTGTTCACGGACTGCCGCGTCGAGGATTACGAGATCGACGCGGGCCGCGCCGGCGACAAGCGCGGCTGGCCCGGCGACGGCTTCGATGTCGATCGCGCCTCCGGCGAGCAGCCCATGGGCTCGAAGCTCTGGCTCCTGCGCCGGATGGACCTCAACGATCAGACGGCGATGTGGGCGCAGGCGGAGGCCAAGCGCGCCCTGCAGCCGCTTCTCGCGCAGGGCGCGGCCGTGAAGTGCTCGGCCGTCGCGACGCCCGACTACGTCAACGATCGGATGACGCTGTCGATCGCCCTGTTCGCCAGGGATGGAGTGCAGGTGTTCTCCGAGAAATTCGACTTGCTCTGGAAGCTCGCGATGGGGGGCAGGTGATGGCGGGCTACACGGTCCGGACGCTCGCCCAACTCGCGGCCGAGGCCAAGGGCGCCTTCGTGCAGGCGGTGCAAGGCACGGCGGCCAAACTCGGACCTAGCGTCTGGCGCGTCGAGGCGAAGGTCCTGGCGCTCC
The DNA here is from genome assembly GCF_029691625.1 of Methylobacterium sp. 391_Methyba4. Classification (NCBI taxonomy): domain Bacteria; kingdom Pseudomonadati; phylum Pseudomonadota; class Alphaproteobacteria; order Hyphomicrobiales; family Methylobacteriaceae; genus Methylobacterium; species Methylobacterium sp. 391_Methyba4. Next base: position 58,098 of record NZ_CP121475.1, read on the forward strand.
TCGGTTTCGAGATGGAGCAGCGCCGCGCGTGGCTGGTGCGCCAGCTCTTCGCCTCGACCGCCGACCGGGTCTGGCTGATCCGACACGGATTCGAGCTCGGCCTCCAGCCGGTCCCGGCCACTACAGCGATCGGCTCGGGCGTCGGGCCGTGCCCGCCCGGCCTCGTCGTGCCGGCCGGCCTGCAATACGCCCGCGGCGATGGCGTCACCTACACCACCCTGACCGCCGCGACCGCCGCCGGCAACTCGGTGACTCTCGCTCTGGAGGCCGACGCGGCGGGCTCGGTCGGCAATGCCGAGGCTGGCGCGGTCCTCACGCTCGTGAACTCGGACGATGCTCCGGCAGGCGCGCCCGCCACGATCACGGTGCTCGCGGCCGCGGATGGCTCCGGCCTGTCCGGCGGCGCCGACGAGGAGGACACCGAAGCGTTCCGGGTGCGGGTGCTCTACCGCAAGCGCAACCCGCCCCAGGGCGGCGCCGCGCCGGACTATGTCGAGTGGGTGCAGGCGGCGGTCGCCGGCGCCACGGTCTACGTCGACCGCTTCCTGCCCAACGCCGGGTCGGTCTGGATTCAGTTCACGGTCCTCAACCTGCCGGCGTCGATCGACCCGAGCAATCCGACCGCGGTGCTCGCCGCCTACGTGGCCGACCCGTCGATCATCTCCCCGACGGCCGGGCAGATCGCGGCGGCGCAGGCCTATGTCGAGGACCCGATCCGGCGGCCGGTGACGGCGCAGCCGATCGTGACCCCCTCGACCCGAGTCCCGGTCGACATCGTCATCGCCGACCTGGACCCCGATACCGTCAACGTCCGCGCGGCGGTCGAGCTGGAGATCGCCGCGACCTTCCTCGACCGGGCCCGCCCCGGCACGCCGTCGGCGCCGTTCACCTTCTCGGCTTCCTGGATCGACGAGGCGATCTCCCGGGCAACCGGCGAGGACAGCCATCGCCTTCTGATGGAAGACCTCGTGTTCGCGGCCGGCCTGATCCCGGTGCTCGGCACCATCGCGTACCAGTGACCGGGGGCCGGCCGTGAGCGACATCCCGAGCGGCTGGCCCTGCGCGGGCCTGCCCACGACGCCGCCCTCGGTGCTCGACCTGGAGGCGCAGCCCACCGCCGATGATCTGCTGCCGCAGATTCTTGCGCTCACCCCGCGCGGGGCCGCCTGGGGCACCGACGAGGTCGGCGACGGCCGCGGCGCCTCGCCCGTGCAGCGCTCGGTCTGGCGCGCACTCGCCTCCTGGGTTGCCGACCACCTCGGCCTCGACTTCACGGCCGCGACCCAGACGTTCCCGACGGCGATCTCCTACACCCTGCCGGATTGGGAGCGCGAACTCGGCCTGCCCGACCCGTGCTTCTCCGGCTCCGGCGGCACGCCGGCCCGGCTCGCGGCCGTGCGCGCCCGCTTCGGCGCCGTCGGCGGGCAGTCGCCGGCCTACTACGTCTGCCTCGCGGCGAGCATCGGCTACGCGATCACCATCACCGAGTTCCGGCCGTTCCAGTTCGGCCGCTCCTCGTTCGGCGGTCCGCGCGGCCAGTTCATGAAGGCCAGCGCCCGCCACGCGTGGCGCGTGAAGGTGACCGGCCGGCGGGTCACCCGCTTCCAGTTCGGCAAGTCGAGCTTCGGCCACGACGCCTTCCTGGCGATCCAGCGGGCCGAGGATCTGGAGTGCATCCTCCAGCGCCTCAAGCCCGAGCACACCACCCTGATCTTCGATTACTCCGGGGCCTGATCCATGCGCCGTCACTTCCCGCTCAGCCCCGCGACCGGGCTGGAAGATCAGAGCCTGCTGCCGTGGTTCGACGGCGATCCCGTCGCCGGCCTGGAGGGGTCGTTTCCCGGGCACGCCCTGTCGACCGACGCGGAGGCGGAGATCCTGACCGCCATCCGTCTGGCGGGCCTCACCCCCTCCGACGACCTGACGCAGCTCGTCCAAGGGCTGGCGCGCGGGCCGATCTGGCTCGGTACGCTCGGCGGCACGGCCGACGCGCTCGCCGCGACGATGCCGGGCTCGGACGCCGCCACCGACCCGGTGTTCTTGCCGGCCCTGCTCCCCGGGACCCGGGTCCGCGGCGTCGCGAAGTCGGCCAACGCGACCGCGACACCGACGCTTACGCTCACCGGTGTCGGCTCGACCGCCGGTGGAGTGACGTTCCCAATCGTCGCCTCGGACGGCGCCAGCGCGGTCGGCGTCGGCGCATGGAAGATGGGGCAGTTCCTGACCTTCGATATCGATGCTTCGGCCAAAGCCCGCCTTGCCGGTGGCGCGGTCGCGGCCTCGTTCCCGGGCGCCTCGTTCGTGCCTCTGCCGGGCATCGCGATCCCGAGCGACGTGCCCTACGTCGACTGGTCGATCCCGAGCGGTTACGACTTCTTCCGCCTGACCGGCTTCCTCAAGGGGCAGGTGCCGAACGTCAATGCGCTGGTCTCACTCGACGGCTCGACATTCCTCAGTGGTACCAACAACTATAACGCTGGCTACGGCAGCACGTACACAGCAAGTACGCCGTTCAACACAAATCCGCTTTACGCTGCTTCTGGGTTGAACTTCGGTCAGATCTGCGATCTGTCCTTGGGGTTCGCAACGGTGCTGAGCAATCTATACCGGGGCTCGCCCACAAGCCCTGTGACTATGTTCGGTTCATCTCAGGGTTATCAGAACGGTATCGGATATTCGGCTTCGTCATTCATGTCGAATGTTCTTCAAAGCGGCATGGCTCAGAAACTTAGGTTCTACGCCAACGGGTCCAACCAGTTCATCCGAGGCGGGTCGTACATTGGCATTGAGGGGTTCAAGTACGCATGAGCGACGTTGCCACGCCTAAAGCCCTTTCCGTCGAGGCCGACGGCACGCACGTCGCGGTCGATATCGACCCGGCTTTCGCAGCACTGCAGACTGCATGGGCCGAGACCCTCGCCCTGCCGCCGTCCGCCGAGCAGCTCGTGGCCCATGCCAACGCCCGGCAGTGGGCACTCGCTACCGGCGGCTTCACCGCGATCATCGCCGGCCAACCGGTCCTGTTCGCCACTGACGAGGCGTCGCTCGCCGCGCTCGACCGCAAGGCCATGCGCCTCGCCCAGCCGAACCCGCCGGCAAGTGTGAGCTGGCAGGTCGGGCCAACGCAGTTCGCGACCATCGCCGCGGACGATTTCGACCAGGCGGCGAGGTTGGTCGAGGACTTCTTCCAGGCGACCTTCGATGCGCTGCCTGCGATTTTCGAGGCCATCGCGTCGGGTGAGATCAAGACCCTGGCCGATGTCGAGGCCGCCTCCTGGCCCGCGTCGTCGGGCAGCGTCTCCTGACCTTCTCGAAGCCCGCTCGCTCCGCACCGCTGAGGCGCGGTTCGTCGATCCTCGCGTGAGGCTTGGCCCCCATGTCGAACCTCGCTCTGATCCGGCCGCAGCGGCAGGACTTCATCACCTGTCAGGTCATCGACTGGCTCGACGGCTTGCCGGTCATCGTCACCCCGGCCCCAGGTGGGGCGATCCCGGGGGTGGCCAATGTCGGCGTCGGCAGCCTCGTCGTCAGTGCGGTCGATGCTGGCGCCGATCTCGCGGCGGTGCAGATCGTCCGCGTCAGCGCCGTCGCGGGCGGCCTGACCTACCTCGAGGTGGCCGACCTCGATGGTAGCGCCACTGGATCAGGCGTGGTCGGGCTGCCGGTCTACGCGGCTGGCGTCACCTTCACGCTCAGCCAGGTCGTCGGCCAGCCTGCACTCGCAGTCGGTGATACCTTCGCGCTCACGACGCTGCCGGTGCCGGTCGATCTCACCGGGCTCGTATTCACCCTCGACAGCCGCATCGCCGCGGGATCGGCGACCTATGCGCTGCAGGCGACCTCAGTGCCCGGCGATGGCTCGGCGGCCACGATCGCCAACGGCGGCGCGGCCGGCACGCTGGCGATGCGGGTGCCGCAGGCGACGATGGCGCGCTGCGCGCCGTCGCAGTCCGCCTACCCGTACAACCTTTACGCCACCGACCCGGCAACCGGTCAGCGCGTGATCGCCTTCTTCGGCCTGATCACCCACCAGGTCGTGCTCCAGCCTCAGACTTAAGGACCCGCCGCGATGCTCGCAGGCCACCTCAAGCGCGTCTTCACGGGCGGCCCGGCCGGTCCGGCGGGTGCGACGCTGGCCGCCGCGCTCACCGACGTGACCGCCGGCATGAAGGCGGTGCTCACCGCCCCGAACCTCGCCGCGGCCCGCGCCGGGCTCGGGCTCGCCATCGGCTCGTCGGTCCAGGCGTGGAGCGCGTCGCTCGATGCGCTCGCCGCGCTGGCCACGACTGCCTTCGGGCGCTCGCTGCTGACGCAGGCGGATGCGCCAGCCGCGCTTCAGACACTCGGTGCGGTCCCGACCAGCCGGCAGGTCACGGCCGGCGCCGGCCTCTCGGGCGGCGGCGATCTCTCCGCCGACCGTTCCTTCGCGCTGGCCGGCATCGCAACCGGCACGCTGCTCGCCAACACGAGCGCGGGGCCGGCGGCTGCCGCGCCGATCGCCACGACGCCGGCGGCGCTTCTCGACGCCGCCTTCGGCGCGACCCGCGGCACGGTGCTGGTGCGTGCAGCCTCTGGCTGGAGCGCGCTCGCTCTCGGGGCATCCGGCTACACGCTCCAGTCCAATGGCACCGACCTCGTCTACGCCGCGGCCTCGCCCGGCGCTGGCGCTGTACGCAACGACACCGCACAGAACCCGAACGCCGCGGCGATTGCCCAGGCGCTGGCCAATGTCGGGGCGCTGTTTCAGCCGCAGGGCCGCCTCACCCTGACCTCCGGCGTGCCGGTGCTTGCCGGTGCGGTCACGGCGGCCGCGGTGGTCTACTACACGCCCAATGGCGGCGACCTCGCCCTCATCGGCACCGGCCTCGCCACGCCGCCCGTCCCGGTGGTCTTCGCCGAGGTCTCCCAGGCCCTGTCCGACGCCACGAAGAGCCCTGGCGCGGCGGCGGCCGGAAACGTCTACGACCTGTTCGCGTGGCTTGACGGCTCGACCTTCCGCGTCACCCGCGGGCCGGCGTGGTCGGCGGGCGCGACGGCCGGTTCGAACACGCAGCGTGGCTCGGGGGCCGGCTCGTCCGCACTGACCCGCGTCGGCGGAGTCCTCGTCAACGCGGTGGCCATCACCAACGGCCCGGCCGCTGGCTTCGGCGTTCACGTGGGCACCATCGCGACCGATGCGGGTGGCGCGACCGTCACCTTCAATCCCGGAACCGCGGCGGCCGGCGGCGGTGCGGCCTGGATCGGGTTCTGGAACGCCTTCAACCGCGAGCCAGTGGCCGTGTTCGTGCGCGACAGCAATGCGAGTTGGACCTACGCGGGCACCGCCATGCGCGCGGCCGACAACAGCGCGGGCAACCGCATCACCTTCGTGTCCGGCGCGCCTGAGTCCGTCGTGTCGGCGGAGTACAGCGTTCGGGTCAATCCTGGCGCCACGACCGCCTACGGCTTCATCGGGATCGGCCTGGACAGCACGACGGCGCTCGCGGCCGGTGCCGTGCAGGCGATGTTCTACCCGAACTCCGCGGGCGGCCAGGGCACACCGCTGAGCCCTTACCGAGGCGCTCCAGGTTTGGGCCTGCATTACCTGCAGGCGCTGGAGTCCTCCGACTCAGCCGGTGACACGATCACGTTCATCGGCGGCAGCTTCATGGGCTTCACCGCGCAATTGAGGTTCTAGGATGGACGCGCCCGCTCTTCACGCGGCCCTCGCGGCCGTCTGCCCGATCCTGGGCGTGTCGCTCGGCGACCCGGACAACCGCGCGACATGGCGGATCGACTTCGACCCCGCCGCCACAACCTCGCAGCGGCGAGCGGCGACCGCGCTGCTCGCCACCTTCACGGGCGTGGATCTCGCCACCTACATCGCGGCCGCCCACGCCGCCCTGCGCGATGGCGGGGTCACGGTCGGCAGCATGCGCATCAAGACCGACGCCGAGAGCCGCGGCCTGATCGACGGCGCCTACGCCCTAAGTCAGGTGCGTCCCGACAACACCATCGACTTCAAGGCGGCGACCGGCTGGGCCGACGTCGACAGCCAGACCATGCAGACGGTCTCCATCGCCGTCGGGCTGTGGGTTCAGGCCTGCTACTCGGCCTATCGCCAGGTCGACGAAGGAAGGATGGCCGGGACCATCACGACGACCGCCCAGGTCGACGCCGCCTTCGCAGCCGTCGCATTGCCGAGCTGAGCCCGTGGCAACGCCCCCGATCTACCGCAAGCCGCTCGACGGCACCGAGATGGTCCGGGTCCTGAAGGATGGGCGCTTCTACATGGCGCCCATTTCCGCGGTGGTCGACCTGCTCGGTCTCCCAACCGCGCTCGCTCCGATCCTCGCCCGCCTCGCGGCGCTCGAGGGCCGGCCCGAGGAGGTGGCGCACTTCACTGCTTCGGCGAAGCTCCCGAGCGTCGCCGCGCTCGCGACCTTCACGCTGACGCTGACCGGGCTCGTGCCTGCGCGGGCCGGAGACATCCTGAAGGCCGGTGAGCAGGTCGAGGTCCGGGCCAAGCTGCCGGCCGGCGTCGAGATGGGGCTGCCGTCCGTTACGGCCGACGGCACGGTCGCCGTCCCGTGCAAGGCAACGCTGGCGGTTTCCGCCAGCACCGCGCCTGTCGTCTTCGACATCGTCGCCCTGCGCTAGGCGCGCCACCAGGAACCGAGGACGCTCGATGACCCGCACGCTCCTCGTGGCGGCCGCGCTCGCCTGCGCGCTTCTGTGGCCGGCCGCGGCCGAGGCCCGGCGCCATCGCTGCCCGAACGCCGTCCCGGTCTTAATCGAAGGCGCCGGCACCGTCTGGATCTCAGCCCGGCCTGCGCGCCGCCGCTGACCCCCTCCCCACAACCGAGAGACCCACATGGCTGCGAGCCTCGACCGCGCCGCGTTCTTCGCGGCTGCGCGCAAGAACCCGTTCCCGAATGCCCTGACGCAGGGGCAGGTCTCGGGCATGACGTCGATCCTCGACGCCTGCCCTCCCGATCTCGGCACCGCGGAGCTGGCCTACTGCCTCGCCACCGCTTTCCACGAGACGGCCCGTACCATGCTGCCGATCAAGGAGATGGGCGGAGACGCCTACTTCCGGCGCATGTACGACCCGCAGGGCGACCGGCCCGCGACGGCAAAGACGCTGGGCAACACGGTCCCGGGCGACGGGGCGAAGTTCGCGGGCCGCGGCTACGTCCAGCTCACCGGCCGGACGAACTATCGGCGCGCCACCGGAGAGCTGCAAAACCGCGGTTACTTGGATCGGTCGCTTGATCTCACCACTGCGCCCGACATGGCGATGACGCCCGACATCGCGGCGCCGATCATGTTCCTGGGCATGGCCGAGGGCTGGTTCACCGGAAAGAAGCTCGCCGACTACTTCGGGCCTGGCAAGCTCGAAGACCCGGTCAACGCTCGCCGGATCATCAACGGCACCGACAAGGCGCAGACGATCGCCGCCTACCACGATGCCTTCGCGAAGGCGCTGAGGGTCGCCGGCCATGTCCCGGGCGGTGCCGTTGCCGCAGCGCCGGTTGCGCCGGTCGTGATCGCGCCCGTGCCGCCGGCCGAGACCGGTCCGCTTGTGGCTCCAGCGCCGCGCAAGAGCGGCGCGCCAGCCGCCGCCGCGCCGCCGCCCGCAACAGCGCCGGCCAAGCCCGGCTTCTGGGCCTCCGCCCTCGCGCGGCTGCGCACCGCCTATCCGAAGAAGGAGATCTGACCCATGGCCGGCGGCATCATCGGTTCGATCATCGGCGGCGTCCTGACGGGCGGCGCGGGCCCGGCGCTCGGGGCCGGAATCGGCGCGGCGATCCCGAGCATCGCTGAGATCGCAAAGGTCATCGTCGACCGCACCATCCCGGACCCGCAGAAGAAGGCCGAAGCCCAGGCCGAGATCGAGCAGGCCCTCACGGCTCGCGAGACGGCGCTCACGGCAGCCCTTCAGGCGCAGAACGAGCAGCAGAACGCCATCAACCTCGCCGAAGCGCAGGGCAACGACCGCTTTTCCTCCAGGTGGCGGCCGGCGCTCGGCTGGGCGTGCGTGGCGGCCTTCATCTACCAATTCCTCGCCGCGCCCATGGTCACGTGGCTGGGTGCGATCATCGGCGTCATGCTGGGCGTCGCGTTCCCCGCCCCGCCGACGATCGTCGTGTCCGACTTCATGCCGGTGCTGATCGGTATGCTCGGGCTCGGCGTGATGCGCACCTACGAGCGCACGACCGGCGTGCCGGGCGCCGCTCCGGGTCCGCAGCCGGCGCGGCGTTGAGCGCGGATGCTCGCGCCATGGACGCCGCCCGCGAAGCCCAGACCCGGCCGCCGGCCTTCCTGCGGTTCCACGATCAAGAGGGCATGATGCCGGAAGCCCCGAACAAACAGGACGAAGTCGCCTGGACGAAGATGCAGGTCGACGTCGCGGTCTCGGCGACGAAGCTCGATGCGGTCCAGTCCGACGTGCGCGGCATCCGGGAGGACCTGCGCAACGTCTACGCCACCAAGACCGAGCTGAAGGACGTGGTCGACGACGTGTCCAAGCTGAAGGACCACGTCGGCTGGCTGGTGAAATCTGTCCTCGGCGCGATCGTTCTGGCGATCGTCGGCCTCGTCCTGTCGAAGGGCGGGGTGCCGCACTGATGCCCGGCGACAAGCCCCCCTTCCTCCCCCAAGTGCAGATGCTCCACGACGCTGATCGGACCGACGAGATCTATGCCCGCGGCGTCGAGGTCGCCCTGGCGGTCGCGCGAAAACGCGGGCGATTCCAGGCGCTCATGAACGGGGTCTACTACAGCACCCTTATCCTGGCGCTGGGCTGGATCTTCGCGATGGTGATCGACCGCGAGCCGCCGGTCCGGCAGGTCCTTCGCGAGGTGGTGAACCCCGGCCGGCAGGTCCATGCCGGCGACAGGCTGCTGATCCGCGGCGTGCGGATTCGCGACCGGTCGTGCGAGATCACGCGCCGCTGGTGGATCGTCGACGGGGCCGGCCGGCGGCTCGACTTCGAGCCGGAGCGCTTCGACGCCTACGGCCCGATCGGCCGTGAGGAAGAGACCATCGGGCCGGTGATCCCGCTGGACGCGATGCCCGGCCGCGGCCGGCTGCTCGGCGTGGTCGCCTACGACTGCAACCCGCTCCAGCGCGCGCTCGGCTGGTCGATCATCGTCATGCTGCCGGCCCTCGACTTCGAGATCCTGCCGCGCGCGGCGGTGGCGCCATGAAGGATCCCGACGCGCAGGACCTCTCGCTGGTCTGGGCGCTGCTCGCGTTCCTGGCCGGCATCATCCTCGGCAACCGGACCGCGCCGAAGGATCCGCCGCCGCGCTGATTTTACGAAATCGGCCGCGGATTATGCCATCCCTCATGCAAGCCCGCCCGGCTCACCGCCGCGGCGGGCTTTTTCGTGCCGATGGCCCGCGCCTTGCGACGGCCAGCCTTCCTCCCAGGGATTCACTCAGCCCCGCCGGCACCGCCGCGCGGGGCTTTTTCGTCCTAGACGCCGGGCCCCCATTGCTTCACGCGGGAACCGAACACGTGCTTGAGGTGCTCGCTGATCTTCGCGAAGGGCTCCAGCACGGTGATCACATGCTCCCGGTCGAAGTGAATGACGGTGGTGCCGTCGCCACCATCCTGGATGTATTTCACCTGATAGGGGTTCACCTCAACGACGCCGTTACCGTCGGCCAGCGTGTAGTGGTTCGAGCGGATGCCCTCAGATTCCTTGATCATCACGACCTCACGTTGCGAGCGGGCGCGCCTTCTGCTCCAACCCGCGCCTGGGATCAAGGCCGCGCTGCCCGCGCGCGCGGCCTCATCCTCGGTCGCCCGGCGCCAGTGGCAGCCCGGTCCGTGCGCTCCACGCCTTCGCCCGGATCCACGCCGCGGCCAGAGCCTCGATTGCCTCGATTGCCTCGTCCCGGGTGTCGGCCATCCCGTTCAGCGGCCGCACGCCCTCGGCCTCGTGTCCGCGCTGGCAGCCGGTGCAGCTCCAGGTCCACGTCCCGTTCTGCGGGCCGCCGTCCATCCGCTTAATGCGGCCGACGTGCCGGCCGGCTTCCTCGGCCACGAAGTCGCGGTGGGTGCCCGGGAACGTCCGTCGCCACGTGAAGGTCACGGCTCGGCGCTCTCGCGGATCCCGAGGGCGATCAGCAATTCGCGCCCGCCCGGGGTCAGGTGCCATGCGCGCCGACTGGTCCGCCCGCGGGTCGGGTGGTCCTCGACGTAGCCGAGCTCCTGCAGGATCGGCATGACGGTCGGGTAGGCCTCGTGCCGCAGTCCGCCGGGGTTCTCGGCGACGGCGCGCAGGGCCTCAAGGTGGCGGCCGCGAATCGGGGCTTTCGGTTCGGAGGGCATGGCAGCGACGGGCTACAGCGATTCGCCGTCCTCGACGAGTCCTCGGCTCGCGGCGAGGCGCCTCAGATCGGTGTCCGAGAAGACCAGATCCCCGATCTGCCAGCGTTCGAGCTCGTCGCCGATCGGCGCCACCGCGACGCCGGCGGCCCGGAGCGCCGCAACTGCTTCAAGGACCGGGTCGTCGGGCTCGCTCATAAGGCGAGGCTATCGCGGGCAGGGGAGGGGCGTCGAGCCGCGAAGCCGTGTACCGGTTCATGTACCGAATGCGGACCGAATCCGGTCCGATCCGGTCCACCGCGATCGAATTTCGCCAATGAAATCAATGGCGGTTTTTCCGCAGCCCACGTTCGGGACGTGGGGGTCGCAGGTTCAAATCCTGCCACTCCGACCAAAACTTAGCAGAGACCGGAATGGCTGCCCCGACAGCTATCCCGACAGAAACCCTCTCTGCGGATGCCCTTAGAACCCTCCGCACCTCTCCGCGTCCGACAGCTCGCCGCGGTCCGTGCTTGCCTGCTCTACCCGCAAGGGCTGCGGCACGAGGCTTACCCGTCGGCGATGCCGGTCCTGCTCAAGCTGGGGCTGGTGGTGTCACAATCCGCCCAGGGCCAGGGCCGTGAAATCTCAGCATGGTTCATCACTGAGGCTGGGCGTGCGCACCCCGCGGAGATCGACGGCGCGCTGACAGGGCGCCGTAGGTTGTAGCGATACTGCCACAGACGCTTACCGTAGGTTGTGGTACCTCCGTTTTCGGAGGAAGCCATGACAAACGGCGCAGAAGCAATAATCAGCGCGGTCGCGGCTCTAAAAGAGCTGTTAAAGATAAATGGGCTTAGCGACAAATTCTATATAGAGTTCGATGACAATCTGTCCGGCCGCTCGCTGCATTCGTTCATCGTCAATGGCCTCGGCATAGCCAGCGATCCCAGCGTTTGGCCGCAGGGCGCCCCAGAGTACAAATTCCTGTGCCGCGATCAGATTGATGTCCTGGGTGCGCGGATTCGATGGCCGATTCAAAGCACGCCGGGCGGGTAGCAGCAGAGGAACCCGGACGGAGCGCGTATCACTCCTGCCTATCGCACGGGACCTCAAACGGCGTTAGGGCGTCGCGCGCGTGCTGCCGCCAGATATGGCGCTGGACCCAGTTACAGGCCGCCAACGGCTTGATCGTCATGGCTCGTTTTGATCTCGGCCCGCACCGGGGTCGAGACCCGCCTCGTCGGGCTCGGGCCCGTGACGTGGAAACGGCGCCATGGGCACGCTCGCCACCAAGAGCGCGATCATCTCGGAATACGAGCTCAAGAGAATCGCGGGCGGCTCACCCGTGATTTGCTGCCACCGCGTAACGAAGACATTCGTCGGAAGATCGGCGACCGCTTCCGCCGCCGTCGCGAGGGGGTCTTTCTCAGGCGGCGCGGAGGAGACCATGCGCCTCCAACGGCCTCGATCAGGATTTGGCCTTCGCCTCCGTCCAGGATGGTGAATCGAAGGTTTTTCGATCTGAGACGGGTCTGGGTGCCGCGACGAAGCGGTCAGTCGCGGTGGAGGCGGCGTGATGGCTCCGCGCATGCCCGTGTCCCTGGTCGAGCAAACCCACGGGGATGCGCCGTCGCCCGGTGTCGCCGGCTGCGACGCGGGCGGCGGAATGGCGTATGGAGCCCGCCGATGGACGCGCCGTCTCACCGCCCGATCGACCACTCTTCAGCATGGAGCGGCTTCGCCGGCACCTTCGTCGTGGCCGCCGCAATCATGGGCCTGACGGCGATCGGCCTCGTGGCCGCAATCGACCCCTACGGATTGCGGGCCGCGCCCGGTCGTCCGCCGGGACCGATCATGGACACCAATCAGCGGCTCTCCTACCCGCAGATCGCCCGCGGCGGTCCGTTCGACGCGGCGGTCTTCGGGACCTCGACCGCACGTCTGCTCGACCCGGTCGCGCTGGACGCGGCCTTCGGCGTGCGGTTCGCCAATCTGGCTATGAATGCCGCCACCCCCGATGAGCAGACCCGCCTCGCCGGATTGTTCCTGGCACGCAGGCCGATCCGCGCGGTCCTGTTCGGCCTCGACGCCACGTGGTGCGCCGCCGATCCGCCGGCCCGAACCGCGAACGCCTTTCCGGACTGGCTCTACGCGGACGGAGCGCCGGGGGACGTGTTGCGGCAGATGAGCTTGCGCTCGGTCACGACGGCCGTCGGAGCCGGGTTCGCAGATCTCGGGCTGGCACGGGCGAGGATCCGCGGCGACGGCTATGCGGTGTTCACGCCATCGGATGTGCGCTACGACCTCGACCGCGCGCGGGCGCATATCCGAGCGGGGGCCGTCGAGTCATCCGCCGCCGACGCACCGGGCGCCCCGATGCCGGCCCTCGCCCATCTCGACGATCTGCTCGGCCGCGTACCGGGGGAGGCGCTGAAGATCGTGGCGTTCATGCCGGTCCATGCGGCAGCGCAGGGAGCGCCGGATTCGGCAGCGGGCCGGCGCGAGGCGGCTTGCAAGGCGCGCACCGCGATGATCGGGAAACGCCGCGGCGCCGTCGTGGTGGATTTCCGCCGGATCTCGCCGCTCACGACCGAGGACGCGAATTACTGGGACGCGCTCCATTACCGTTTGCCCGTGGCGGCGCGCCTCGTCTCGGATCTGAAGGCCGCCGTCGCGACGGGCCAAGACGATCCGGACGGAGTCTACCGCGTGCTGGCACATCCCTGAGATATGCGGTCAGGCGGCGGCGCGCTCGGACCGAGCCCAACCCGCGCGGGTGCTGGTGCAGTAATCCGCGTAGCGGCCGTCCCGGATCGCCGCGCGGGCGCCGGCCATCAGGTCCTGGTAATAGGCGAGGTTGTTCCAGGTCAGGAGCATCATCCCGAGGATCTCGTTCGACCGAACGAGGTGATGCAGATAGGCGCGGGAGTAATCCCGGGCCGCCGGACAGGTCGAAGCCTCGTCGAGCGGCGCGGTGTCCTCGGCGTGGCGGGCATTGCGCAGGTTGACCCGTCCGTGGCGCGTATAGGCGAGGCCGTGCCGGCCGGCGCGGGTCGGCATCACGCAGTCGAACATGTCGATGCCGCGGGCGACCGCGCCCAGGATGTCGTCCGGCGTACCGACGCCCATCAGGTACCGGGGCTTCGCCGCCGGCAGATGCGGCTCCACGGTCTCGATCATGGCGAACATGACCTCCTGGGGCTCGCCCACGGCGAGGCCGCCCACCGCGTAGCCCTTGAGATCGAGATCCGTCAGCGCGCGCGCGCTCTCGACGCGCAGGGCCGGCACGTCGCCGCCCTGGACGATGCCGAACATGGCCCGCCCGGGCTGCTCGCCGAACGCGACGCGGCAGCGCTCGGCCCAGCGCAGGGACAGACGCATGGCCTTCTCGATGGCCGCATGGTCGGCCGGCAGGCGCACGCATTCATCGAGCTGCATCTGGATGTCCGAGCCGAGCAGACCCTGGATCTCGATGGAGCGCTCCGGGCTCATGTGGTGGGCGGTGCCGTCGATATGCGAGCGGAAGGTCACGCCCTGCTCGTCGATCTTCCGCAGGGCGGAGAGGGACATCACCTGGAAGCCGCCGGAATCCGTCAGGATCGGCCGATCCCAGTTCATGAAGCGGTGCAGGCCGCCGAGCCGGGCCATGCGCTCCGGGCCGGGCCGCAGCATCAGGTGATAGGTGTTGCCCAGCACCACGTCGGCGCCGAGGTCGCGGACCTGATCGGGATACATCGCCTTGACGGTCGCTGCGGTGCCCACCGGCATGAAGGCCGGTGTGCGGATCGTGCCGCGCGGCGTCGTGATGACGCCGGTTCGGGCGGTGTCGTCCTGCGCCAGCAGGTTGAATCCGAAGGGAACGCTGTCGGTCATGGGATGTCCGCGCGCGGGCCCGGGAAGAGCAGGCTGGCGTCGCCGTAGGAGTAGAACCGGTATCCCGCCTCGATCGCGTGCGCGTAGGCCGCGCGCATCGTCTCCAGTCCGGAGAAGGCCGAGACCAGCATGAACAGCGTCGAGCGCGGCAAGTGGAAGTTGGTCACGAGCGCGTCGACCGCGCGGAACCGATAGCCCGGCGTGATGAAGATCTCGGTCGGCCCCGAGAAGGGCGCGAGCGTTCCGTCCGGGCCGGCGGCGCTCTCCAGAAGGCGCAGCGCCGTGGTGCCCACCGCGACGATCCGGCCCCCCGCGGCCCGCGCCGCGTTCAGGGCGTCGGCCGTGGCTGCGTCGAGGATGCCGATCTCCGCATGCATGCGGTGTGCGTCGGTATCCTCGGCCTTGACCGGCAGGAAGGTCCCGGCGCCAACATGCAGCGTGACGTGGTGGCGCCGTAGACCGGCGGCATCGAGATCGGACAGCAGCGCCTCGGAGAAGTGCAGGCCCGCCGTCGGCGCCGCGACCGCTCCCGGATGCCGGGCGTAGACCGTCTGGTAGTCGGTGGTGTCCCGGGTATCCGTGGCGCGCTTGCCCGCGATGTAGGGCGGCAGCGGCAGGGCGCCCTCGGCGGCGATGGCGGCGTCGAGCTCGGGCCCGGACCGGTCGAAGGCCAGGACGATCTCGCCGGCCTCGGCCTTCTCGATGACGTTGGCGCCCAGTGCGCCGAAGCGCAGTGCATCGCCCGGAGCGAGTCGTTTCGCCGGCCGGGCGAAGGCGCGCCAGCGATCCGGGGCTTCGCGCAGGTGAAGCAACACCTCCGTGCGCTGGCCCGGGGCGCCGGGACGCGTGCGGACACCGTTCAGCCGCGCGGGGATCACCTTCGTGTCGTTGAAGACCAGGGCATCGCCCGCCCTGAGGGCGCCGGGAAGGTCGCGCACGGTCCGGTCGGCCGGCGGCAGGCCGGGATGCACCACGAGCAATCGCCCGGCATCGCGCGGCTCGGCCGGGCGCAGGGCGATGCTGGTTTCCGGCAGGTCGAAATCGAAGAGGTCTACGCGCATCGCCGGCTGCCTGCACCGAACGGCACGCGGTTTCAACCGCGGAACCGCCGGGGAGTGCGCCCGTTTCCGCGTCACCGAGACGCGAGGTCCTCGATCCATGCCCTGGTACGCCGTTCGCCCCCGTGATGACGCCGACCCCCGCTGGCCGCTGCCCGGCACAGCCGAGATCGTGCTGAAGGCCGAGGATCCCGAAGCCGCGCGCGCGAAGTTCGAATCGGCCTATCCGAGCCAGCCCTTCGGCAGCCCCGGCGTCCCCGTTCCGGATACCGGTGCCGGCAGCTTCCGCGGCGATCCGGACGCGCTGGTCGTCGCCGAGACGGGCGAGCCGTCGGCGTCGCGGGATCGCCCCGCGTGACGACCCGCGTGCCCCCCCGGTCCATCACCCTGGACGGCCAGCTCCTCGGCTATTGGGAGCGTGAGGCCGCCCGGCTGGAGACCCTGGCCGCCGCGACGCGCTTCGCTTGGCAGCGTCGGCGCTATCTCCGCAAGGCCGAGGTCGCCCACGCCAAGGCGGAGCTGAGCCGACGGCGCGAGGTTGCCCGGGGCCGCGAGACCCCGTCGGAGACATAGCCGCGGCTAACACGTTTTCGACGGTCTCGAACCTTTGCCGTGGCCTTGGCCGCGGCGGGTGCCGTATGGGCGCGGCGTCACCCCAACGGCGCAATCCATGGACCGCACCCAGAAAGCCGCCCTCTTCAGCGCGGGCATCGGCCTCGCCGTTACGGCGCTGAAATTCTACGCCGCGTGGCTCACGGGCAGCCTTGCCCTGTACTCCGACGCGCTGGAGAGCATCATCAACGTGGTCGCGGCCGTGGGCGCCTTCGTGGCCCTGCGGGTCGCCGCGCGTCCGGCCGACGAGGACCATCCCTACGGACACCACAAGGCCGAGTTCTTTTCCGCGGTGATCGAGGGCGCGCTGATCGTGGTGGCTGCGCTGCTGATCCTGCGCGAATCCTATTCCGGGCTGCTCGCTCCGGAGCCCCTCGACGCGCCCCTGATCGGCCTCGCGATCAACTTCGGGGCCGGAATCATCAACGCCGCCTGGGCGGTGGCACTCATGCGGTGGGGCAAGCGCTGGCGTTCGCCAGCTCTGATCGCCGATGCGCGTCACGTCTTCGCCGACGTGGTCACGTCCTGCGGCGTCCTTGCCGGTGTCGGCGCCGTCATCCTGACCGGGTACCCGGTCCTCGACCCCGTCGTGGCCGGGCTCGTGGCGCTCAACATCCTCTGGTCCGGCTTCCGCATGGTCCGGGAATCGGTGGACGGCCTGATGGATCGGGCCGCCCCGGCCGAGATGGTGAGCCAGATCCGGTCGCTCATCTCGCAGCACGGTGAAGGCGCGCTGGAGGCGCACGACGTGCGCACCCGCTCCGCCGGTCAGGCCACCTTCATCGATTTCCACCTCGTCGTCCCCGGGGCCATGACCGTCGAGGATTCCCACGCCATCTGCGACCGGCTGGAGTCCGCCTTGGAGACGACGATTCCCGGCGCCGTGGTGACCATCCATGTCGAGCCCGGCGAGGAGGCCAAGGCCCGGGGATTGCCCGTGCTGTAGGACCGTCAGCTCCAGGCGTGGAGCGGCGGATTCACGCCGTTCAGGGCGTGGTTGCCCACGATCGCGTATTTCCAGCGGACCGGATCGTGCAGCGTGTGCGTGCGGGCGTTCCGCCAGTGCCGGTCGAGGTTCTCCGCCGCCAGGGTCGAGCGGGTGCCCGACAGCTCGAAGAGCTTGTTTGACGCCGCCAAGGCCACCTCGGTGGTGAGCACCTTTGCCTCGGCCACGGCGATCTGTGCCGCGGCGACCGCCTCGGCATCGGGTCGCGCTACGGCCGCGTCGAGGACGAGCCCGGCCCGGTCGAGCAGCGCTTCGGCGGCGTGCTGCCGGATGGTCAGATCGCCGATCGCGTGGATCGTGTAGGGATCGTCCGAGGCCCGTTCCAGCCCGCTATCGATCCAGGGGCGGGCCTTGTCGCGAACGAAGCGAATCGTGTCGTCCAGGGCCTCGCGGCCGATCCCGGCATCGACGGCCGCCTGGATAATCTGGAACACCGCGCCGTCGGCGGTGGGCGCCTCGTAGCCCTTCCAGGCGGGGACGAGATGGCTCTTGGGAACCCGCACGTCCTCGATCAGCACGGTTCCGCTGGCCGTACCGCGCTGGCCGAAGCTCGACCAGTCGTCGATTACCGTCAGGCCGGGCGCGTCCCGCTCGGCGATGGCGTACCAAGCACGCCCGTCTCCATCGAGCGCCACGATCGGCACGAGATGCGCGAGAAGGGCGCCCGTGGCGTAGGATTTCTGGCCCCGCACGACGACGTGGTCGCCGTCATCGGTGAAGCGTGTGTCGAAATCGGCCGCCCGCTTGGTGCCGCGCTCCGAGAAGGCGTTGCCGAACCGCGTTCCGCGCAACACCTCCGAGAAGAGCAGGTGCTTCTGCGCTTCGTCCGACACAGTCCGGATGGCAGCCAGGATGCCGAGATGGTTCTGGGCGATCTGCGCGATCGATGGATCGGCAGCCGCAAGGATGGCGATCACCTGGGCCAGGGTCCGGTACGAGACCTCCGGGCCGCCATACGCCCGCGGCACGTTGATCGACCAGAGGCCGCTCTGAGAGAAGGCGTCGAGTTCCGCCAGCGGTCGTGCGGCGTGGCGGTCCCGCTCCGAGGCGCCGCCCCGGAACGCGGCAGCCAGCCGCTGGGCGACGGCCAGCGCCTCGGCATCGTCACGGATCACATGGGCGGGGGAGGGCGGTCGCGTAGGGCCGGGAGCGCCCTGACGGCGCTCCGGCGCGAGCGTGCGCGCATCGACGGCGATGTTCATGGCTCACTCCAGTCAGGCAGGATACGGATCGGCGTGCGACGCTCAGGCTGCCTCGGCATGCCGGTTCCGGGCGGCCTCAAGGGCGCGGACCCGGGGGATCACGTGCGCGCCGAAATACGCGACGTCTTCCTGGAAGTGCAGGAAGGCCAGCAGCGCGAGGTCCGTACCGGCATCCTTCAGCGCCAGGATCCGCTCGGCGATCTGGTCGGGCGTGCCGATCAGGTTGGTCTTGAAGCCGTCGTTGTACTGAACGAGATCCTCGAAGCTCGACTTCGCCCAGTTGCCTTCGCCTTCGGGCGAGGCCTTGCCGGCATTCTTCACCTCGTGGCCGAAAGCCCTCACGGCCTCGGGATCGGCATTGTCGATGATCTCCTGAAGGACGGCGCGGGCTTCCTCCTCCGTGTCGCGGGCGATCACGAAGGCGTTCACGCCGATCCGGGGATAATTGCCGGTCTCGGCCGACTTGGCGCGGATGTCGTCCACCTGGGCCCGGATCGTCTCCGGCGTGCCGCCATTGGTGAAGTACCAGTCGGAGACGCGGGTCGCCATGTCGCGCGCCGCCCGGGACGAACCGCCCTGGAAGATCTCAGGCAGCGGCTGGGCGGGCTTCGGCTTCAACGTGTAGTCGCTGTAGCGATAGAAATCGCCGCGGAAGGTGAAGTTGTCCTGCGTCCAGATCCCGCGCAGGCTCCGGATGAATTCCTCGGACCGGCGGTAACGCTCGTCATGATCGAGCCAGGGCTCGCCGATGGCCCGGAACTCTCCCGAGAACCAGCCCGACACGATGTTCACCGCGATGCGCCCCTCGGTGAGCTGCGAGATCGTGGCGATCTGCTTGGCGGCGAGGGTCGGATGCCACGGTCCGGGTAGAAGGGCGGCGATGACCTTGAGCTTGGTCGTCGCGGCAAGCAGGGCGTGGCTGAAGGCCACCGATTCGTGCTGGTACTCAGCCCCGTAGCCGGCGGTGAACCGGATCTGCGTCAGCCCGTACTCGAACCCCGCCGCCTCGGCGATCTGGGCCAGCTTTCGATTGTACTCCGCATCCCAGCTCGTCCACTGCGGGATCTTGCTGATCACGAGCCCACCGGAAACGTTGGGCACCCAGTAGGCGAAGCGGATCGGCTCGCGCCGCGGGTCATCGGCGAAATGGCTTGTCATCCGGCGCTACCTCAGTTGCACGGCGGCCACGCGCCGTGTCGTCTTTGGAAGATCGCCGCGAACTGAATACACTATGCACTGCGCGGCCGATCGATCCAGAACACAGAAAGTATTCTGGAGCGACGGCGCGCGGTCAAAGGAACGGGTTGCTGTTTTTCAGCCGGACCCCGCGAGACTTTTCCTCGCCGGGAGCCAAAGAGTTCGATTTTGTCCTAGGCCGCCCGGGGCTCGGCCGAATCGTGCAGGCGGCGCCACGCGAAGACCGAGAAGACGCCGATCAGACAGGCGGCGAGGCCGAACCACGTGAACGCGTATTGCAGATGGTTGTTGGGGAGGTCGACGCGCAGCTGACCGCCCCGCGGCCAGGTCGTCTGTCCCGGGACGGCATCGGCCTCGATCAGGTAGGGCGCCACCGTGCCGAGGCCGCGGGCCGCGGCGATGCCGGCGATATCCCGATTGAACCACTCGCCACGGGCCGGGTCGGGCTCCGGCACGAACATCCCCCGGGCCTCGCTGGAACGGAGGATTCCAGTGACCGTCGTCGGCCCCTCGATCAGGCCATCCCGGCGATCACCCTGCGCCTTCAGTTCCGTGGGCACGAAGCCCCGGTTGATCAACACGATGCTGTCGTCGTCGCGGCGCAGGGGCGTGAGAACGTAGAAGCCTTGCAGGGCGCGTCCCGGCGTCTCGCCGGCTGCCAGGCCGTGGACGAGGGTCTCCCGGTCGTTGAGGAAGCGCCCGGAGACCCGGACATGCCGAAACTCGTCACGCTCCGGATTCCAGGCCTCCGGCGTTGGGGGCGCCACGGGCTCGGCCCGGCTTTGCCGAACGATCCGCGCGATCAGGTCTTCCTTCCAGCTCTTGCGTTCGAGCTGCCATGTCCCGAGGCCGAGCAGGATGGCCAGAGCGATCAAGGACGCGATTCCCGGCGCGACGAGATCGCGCCAGGCAGCCCGTTTCGTTTCGGCAGCGGTCACGGCTCGAAGCGCCCTTCCTCGGCCCGATTGCTGAACTGAAGGGCGACCAGAAGGCCCTTGAGCGGTCGAACCAAGATCAGGCTGAGCCCGACGGAGAGTGTCAGTGCCACCGTGGCGTGAACCCAGATCGGCGGCTCGTAGGTGATCTCCAGCCACAGGGCGAGGCCCACGACGATGAGGCCGACGATCGACATCACGAAGAAGGCCGGCCCATCCGCGGAGTCGAAATGCGCGTAGTCGAGGCCGCAGGCCTCGCAGGAGGGGCGCAGGGTGAGAAACCCCTTGAACAGATGTCCCTCGCCGCAACGCGGGCACCGGCCGCGCAGGCCGGTGGGGATCGGGGGCGGCGGCGAATAGGTTCGGTTGTCCACGGGCATACTCCAGAACAGCTCCGCGCGGACCCCGGTCGTCCCGCGCCCGGGCCGTCCTATCCGATATGGGGATCACGAAGCGTCGGAAATGCAAAAGGGCGGCCTGAGCCGCCCTTCGCAGGTCCGCCATGCATCGGCGGGATGCTTCGCTCTCAGTGAGCGCCGCCGCCGTGGAAGACGCCCGAGCCCCACACGTAGATGGCGGCGAACAGGAACAGCCATACGACGTCGACGAAGTGCCAGTACCATGCGGCGAACTCGAAGCCGAGATGCTGGCGCGGGGTGAACTGGCCCGCATAGACGCGGAACAGGCAGACCGCGAGGAAGATCGTGCCGATGATGACGTGGGCGCCATGGAAGCCCGTCGCCATGAAGAATGTCGACGCGTAGATGCTTCCTGAGAAGCCGAATTCGGCGTGGCTGTACTCGTAGGCCTGGCAGGCTGTGAACAGAACGCCGAGGATGATCGTCAGCCACAGGCCGTATTTCAGGCCCTTGCGGTCGCCCTCGATCAGCGCGTGGTGGGCCCAGGTCACCGTGGTGCCGGATGTCAGCAGGATCAGCGTGTTGAGGAGCGGCAGATGCCAGGGATCGAAGGCCTCGATACCCTTCGGCGGCCAGACGCCGCCGGTAAACTCCACACGCGAGACCTGGATGGGATCGGCGGTGTAGAGCGCGGCCTCGAAGTAGGCCCAGAACCACGCGACGAAGAACATCACCTCGGAGGCGATGAACATCATCATGCCGTAGCGGTGGTGCAGCTGGACGACGCGGGTGTGATCGCCGGAATTGGCCTCGTGGGCGACGTCCCGCCACCACGAGAACATCGTGTAGAGGACGCCGATCGTGCCGGCCCCGAAGATGTAGGGGCCTGGGCTCAGGGTGCCGATCTGGAGGCTCTTCATCCAGAACACGGCGCCGAACGCCATCAGGAAGCCTGAAAAGGCCCCGATCAACGGCCACGGGCTCGGACTCAGGATGTGATAGTCGTGATTCTTGGCGTGCGCCTCGGCCATCGTCCCGTCGCTCCTCACCCTCGTGCCCCGCGCCGTTCCCGGCATCCGGCCTTACGCTGTTCGTTGCTTGCTCTTGGCCGGGCGCGGCCGACACCACACCCAAGCTTGCCCGAACGTTTAGTCGGTGCAGCCCCGTCTTGTCACGGGTCCGCGATCAGAAATCGCCCTTCGTCTCCGAAGAACCGGATTTCGCCACCGTCGCCTTGACCGGCTGGCCGTTCTTGGAGGCGAAGTACGTGTAGGACAGCGTCATCTCCGAGAGATGCGCGGTGTTCGAATCGTCCCGGACGGCCGGATCGACATAGAACACCACGGGCACGTCCAGTGTCTCGCCGGGCTGAAGCGTCTGCTCGTTGAAGCAGAAACAGGCGATCTTGACGAAATAGCCGCCCATCAGGCCGGGCTGGACGTTGAAGGTGGCCACACCCGCCGACGGTGCGCTGCCGACATTCTGCACCCGGAAGAAGACGGTCTTCGTCTCGCCGAGCTTCGCTTCGACGCGGCTCACTTCCGGGACGAACTTCCAGGACAGCCCCGGCGCGACGTTGGTGTCGAAATGCACGACCATGCTGTCGTCGGTGCGTGCCGCGGAGGCGGCGAGCGCCGGTCCCTGGCGGGGCGTTCCGTCGTAGCCGGTCGCCTTGCAGAACGCGTTGTAGAGAGGGACCGACGCGAAGGCGAGGCCGACCATACCGACGGCGAGACCGGCGCAGGCGATGGCGGTACGCTTGGCGCCGCGACCCGGTCCGGAAGGGGCAGCTGTCATCGCGAACTCCTCAGAGCGGCCGGCTCAGGATCTGCGGTCCGAGCTTGACGATCGTCAGCACGAAGAACAGTAAAACCCAGGCGCCGAGGGCCAGCGCGATGGCCACGGAGCGCTTCCGGCGGCGCGCCTCCTCCTCGGGGGTCAGTGGCCGGTACTGGATCTCGGGATCCGCCATGGCGCTCAGCCCAGGACCGGGCGGAACAGGCCGAAGCTCTGCTCGGCCAGGAGCGCCGAGAACAGCGCGAACAGGTAGAGGATCGAGAAGCCGAACATGCCCATGGCGGCACGCTTCTCGGCATCGCCCTCGCGGTTCCGGAGAACCCGGATGCTGAAGGCTACCATACCGAGGCCGCCCACGAGGCCGACCACCGCGTAGACGAGGCCGCCGAAGCCGAGCGCAACCGGCACGAGGCCGAGCGGCGCGAGGAGCAGCGAGTACCACACGATCTGGCGGCGGGTGGAGGCCGGGCCGGCGACGTTCGGCATCATCGGGATGCCGGCGCGGGCGTACTCGTCGGCCTTGATTAGGGCGAGCGCCCAGAAGTGGGGCGGGGTCCAGATGAAGATGATGGCGAACAGGATCAGGGACTCGATGCCCACCGAGCCGGTCACCACCGCCTGACCGATGACCGGCGGCAGGGCGCCCGCGGCGCCGCCGATGACGATGTTCTGCGCCGTCGCCCGCTTCAGCCACATGGAATAGACCACCGCGTAGAACACGATGGTGAAGGCCAGGAGCGCCGCGGCCAGCCAATTGGCGGTGAGGCCCAGCACCAGCACGGACGCCACCGAGAGGAACAGGCCGAAGCCGAGGGCCTCCTCCGACGTGATCTTGCCCGCAGGGATCGGCCGCGTCGCCGTGCGGCTCATGACGGCGTCGATATCCGCGTCCCACCACATGTTGAGGCAGCCGGAGGCACCGGCGCCGACCGCGATGGCGAGCAGCGAGATCGCGCCGATCGCCGGCTGCACGTGCCCGTGGGAGACCACCATGCCGACCAGGGCGGTGAAGATGACGAGAACCATCACCCGCGGCTTCAGCAGGGCGAAATAGTCCGGAACGTCGCCGCCGGCGCTCGTGAGGGCCGGGGCGGGGACCTCCGGTCCGATCGTGTTCGTCAGGCTCGTCATCGCGTCTGCCGCTGCTGTGTCGGCGCCCGGCCGCGCGCGTCACGGCCGAGTCGGTTCTCGAATTCGACGTGTTCCAAGAGTCGGCGTGAGCGGGGCCCAGGACGTCGTCCTCAGCCCGTGCGGATCGCCCTCAACGCTCGCCCTTGCCGGGAGGTCGGCCGACCGGCCTCCGGGGAAGGGCGAGGGCCGCGGATGCGGCCCTCGCGAGGTCTCTATCAGTGCGCGCCCGGCTCGTCGACGATGCGGGGCAGCGTCTCGAACTGGTGGAAGGGCGGCGGGGAGGAGAGCGTCCACTCGAGGGTGGTGGCGCCTTCGCCCCACGGGTTGTCCGCGGCCCGCTCCTTGGAGCGGAAGGCCAGGACCACGCCGATCACGAACACGAACATGCCGAGGCCGAAGATGTGGCCGCCGTAGGTCGACACCTTGTGCCACTGGGCGAAGGCATCCGGATAGTCGGCGTAGCGACGCGGCATGCCGGCGAGGCCGAGGAAGTGCATCGGGAAGAACAGGACGTTCGCGCCGATGAAGGCCAGCCAGAAGTGCAGCTTGCCGGCCCACTCGGGGATGATGTGGCCGGTCATCTTCGGGAACCAGTAGTAGACACCGGCGAAGATGATGAACACGGCACCCAGGGACAGCACGTAGTGGAAGTGCGCGACCACGTAGTAGGTGTCGTGCAGGTACTTATCGACCGCCGAGTTGGCGAGCACGACGCCGGTGACGCCGCCGACGGTGAAGAGGAAGATGAAGCCCACCGCCCAGTGCATCGCGGCGGTGAAGCGGATGGAGCCGCCCCACATGGTTGCGATCCACGAGAAGATCTTCACGCCGGTCGGGACCGCGATCACCATGGTGGCGAACACGAAGTAGGACTGCGTCTGCAGCGACAGGCCGACCGTGTACATGTGGTGGGCCCACACGACGAAGCCGACGACGCCGATCGCCACCATGGCGTAGGCCATCGCGAGGTAGCCGAAGACGGGCTTGCGCGAGAACGTGGCGATGATGTGCGACACGATGCCGAAGGCCGGCAGGATCATGATGTACACTTCGGGGTGACCGAAGAACCAGAACAGGTGCTGGTACAGGATCGGGTCACCGCCGCCGGCCGGATCGAAGAAGGTCGTGCCGAAGTTGCGGTCCGTCAGCAGCATCGTGATGGCGCCCGCTAGCACCGGCAGCGAGAGCAGCAGCAGGAAGGCGGTGACCAGCTCGGCCCAGGCGAAGAGCGGCATCTTGTGCAGCGTCATGCCGGGGGCGCGCATGTTCAGGATGGTGGTGATGAAGTTGATCGCGCCGAGGATCGAGCCCGCGCCCGAGAGGTGCAGGGCGAAGATCGCGAAGTCGACGGCCGGGCCGGGATGGCCGGCGGTCGAGAGCGGCGGGTAGACGGTCCAGCCGGTGCCGGCGCCGGACGCGCCGGGCGCGCCCTCGACGAACAGCGAGCAGAGCAGGGAGCAGAAGCCCGCCACCGTCAGCCAGAACGAGATGTTGTTCATGCGCGGGAACGCCATGTCAGGCGCGCCGATCATGAGGGGCACGAACCAGTTGCCGAAGCCACCGATCAGCGCCGGCATCACCATGAAGAACACCATGATGAGGCCGTGTCCCGTGACGAACACGTTGTAGGTCGCGGGGTTCGAGAAATACTGCAGGCCGGGCGCCTCCATCTCCATCCGGATGCCGAAGGAGAGGAACGCGCCGATCATGCCGGCGCAGAAGGCGAACAGCAGGTAGAGGGTGCCGATGTCCTTGTGGTTCGTCGACAGGAACCAGCGGGCGAAGAACGATGGCTTGTGGTCGTGGACCTCGTGGGCCCCGGCATGGGCTGCGGCTGTAGCCATGGATTCGAATGCCTTGTGAATCTGATGGGTTCGGTTCGGTCAGCCGGGGCTCAGCGGGCCTCGGCGAAGCTCGTGCCGTTGTCGATGCGGGCGTACTTGGTCTTCGCCTCCTTCAGCCATTCGGCATAGGCCTGCTCGCTGACCACGCGGACCACGATCGGCATGTAGGCATGGCGCTGGCCGCACAGCTCGGAGCACTGACCGTGGAAGGTGCCTTCCTTGTCGGCCTTGAACCACATCTGGTTCAGGCGGCCGGGAACGGCGTCGATCTTGAAGCCGAAGGCCGGCATGGCCCAGGAATGCAGCACATCGGCAGCGGTGACCTGGATCTTCACGATCTTGTTGACCGGAACGACCATCTCGTTGTCGGTCTGGAGCAGGCGCGGCTGCTTGTCCTCGTCGATGTTGGCGTCGAAGGTGAAGCCGCCGCCGGCCTCGGTCTGCGGGTACTCGTAGGACCAGTACCACGCGTGGCCGATGACCTTGACGATCATGTCGGCCTTCGGATCCGAGAGCTGCGTGCGCAGCAGGCGGAAGGACGGGATCGCGACGGCGACCAGGATCAGCACCGGCACGATCGTCCAGGCGATCTCGATGGCGGTGTTGTGCGTGGTGCGCGACGGCGTCGGGTTCCGCTTCTCGCTGAAGCGGTAGATGCACCAGAGGATCAGCCCCAGGACGAAGACGGAAATCCCGAGGGACAGCCAGTGCAGGCCGATTTCGAAGTTCAGGATGTCGCGCGCGTTGTCGGTGACCGGAATCTGCCGGTCCATCTCCCACGGCACGGGCTGACCGAAGCCCGCAGCCTGCGCGCCTGATATCGGGAAGAGCAGGGCGCCGAGAGCGGCGAGGCTCCAGAGTGACCGGTTGATCGTCCGCACCGTCCGCATCTGCCTCTCGTGGCTCCCTTGAACTATCTGGCTGCCGCCGAACCGTCCCGTCTTGACTGCGTGCGGGATTGTACCGACGTGACGGAGTACCGGTTGTGTCACCCGGCATTATCCGACCGGGGCTTCAGACCACAAGGGCCGGCGAGGTGCAACCGCACAAGCGTCGCATCGCGCGCTTTCCAGCCAGTTGGCGGTGTCTCGTGGCGTCGGCGCACTAGGGAACGGCGAAATCATTCACGGTCGCATGGCGCGGGGGATGAGCCATCGCCGGCCGTTCGTATCACCCCATCGGAGTTCGAGATGTCGACGGAAACCGGAAGCCGAACGTCCGGTCTGCCGCCCTGCGCGGTGCCGGTGTCCATGCAGGTGATGGCCTATCACGGTTCGGCGCCGAAGCCGGACACGCGGGCGCTCGCAGCGGAGGCGCCGGTCAACCTCGTCTACGGCAGCGTGCCGCACGCGGTGATGATGGCGACGCCCGCCGATCTGGAGGATTTCGCCTACGGGTTCAGCCTCACGGAAGGGATCGTGGACAGCGTGGACGAGATCCGCGCGACCCGGGTCGAGATGGCCGAGGACGGCCTGCGCCTTCACGTCGATCTGGCGCCCGGTCGGCTTCGCGAGCACTTGGCGCGCAAGCGCGCCATCAGCGGCCGGACCGGTTGCGGCGTCTGTGGCATCGAGGATCTGGCGCAACTGCCGCGGGCCGGGGGGCGGGCCGCGTCCGAAGTCCGGATCGCTCTACCGGCCATCGCCCGCGCGCTCTCCGAGCTGGATCGGGCGCAGGTGCTCGGCGCGCAGACGCGCGCCGTTCACGCGGCGGCCTGGGCTCGCCGCGACGGCAGCCTCGCGGCGGTCCGTGAGGATGTCGGCCGCCACAACGCCCTCGACAAGCTGATCGGCGCCCTGATGCGGGCGGGCACGCCCGCGGACGAGGGTTTTCTCGTCATCACCAGCCGCTGCTCGTTCGAGATGGTTGAAAAGGCCGCACGGCTCGGCGCGGCTGTGATCGTCGCCATCTCGGCACCGACGTCGCTGGCCCTCGAACGTGCCCGATCCTATGGCCTGACGCTCTGCGCCATCGCGCGGGCCGATACCGTCACGGTCTTCACGGGCGCAGAGAGGCTGACCGCCGGCGGCTGACCACCGGCGGGTGACGCCGAGGCCAGAGCCGGCGCGCCTATTCGGACGGGCCCGGGACGATGGTGGCACCGCCGATCACCCGCACCGGCTTCTTGTCCGACGGCGGGTCCTTCCAGTCCTTCGCGGCCGGCTTGGCCGCGTCCGCGACGGGGGCTCCGGCCGGCTTCGAGGGTGCTGCAGCAGGCGTCGTCGGGGCCGGCGAGGGGGATTTCTCGATCGATGCCGCCTTGGTCTCGGGCGCTGAGGGCGGATTCGGATCGCTCTTGGCCGTGTCGGCGGGAGCGATCTTGGGGGCCGGCGCCTCGGGTGAGGTGCGGTGGGGCGTCTTCAGCTCCGGCGTGCGCGCGGGCGTCGCCCGTGCGACCTTTCTGGACGGAGCGCTGCGGACGACGCCGTCGGGGTTGAGCCCGTCGGGATTGACGTCCGGTCGGAAGGCTTCGCCACCCGGTCGGCGCTGCGGTCGCGCCATCGGGTCCTCGGCGGGCGGGGCCGGGCGGATCGCGCGACGGGGGAGGGCCTCGTCCTCGGTCCAACCGAATCCGGGTGTGGGCCGCTCAAGCCGCGCGTAGGTTTCCGGCGCGCCCGTCCGCTGGCGGCCCACGATCGCCCCTGTCATCGGATCGACGAAGAGCCGCACCGGCACGCCGGCGGGGCCGACGGCCTCGACGACGTAGACCCGCCCGTCGAAGCGCGGGCGGCTGAGGCCGCTGAAGCCGCGGTCTGCGAGGCGCCAAGCCACGACGCGCGGGGGGAGGACCTCATCCTCGAAAGCGAATTGCGCGTGGGCGCCGCTGGATGCACCCAGGCAGGTCGCGGCCGATAGGACGACCGCGCCCAGCGTCAGGATCGTCGGTCGTCGGAGGCGTGCAACTCTGCTCTTCATCGTCACTCTTGTGCGTTCTCGGTTTGGAGACCCGGCAGAGTGTCCGGTTCCGGCATGGTCCGGGCCGGTGGACCCGGACCTCGACCATGCCGGCGAGGTCGTTGCCCCGCATGCCGCTTGTGCTCGGCCTGCCCGGTAGAACCCGCGATTCGGGCGAGATTGCGGAGGCCGGGAGCCGGGTCCGCCCCCTCATCCAGAGCGGCGACGCCGCAGCCGCCAGCAGTCTCTTGCTGAAAACATTTCAATCTGGCAGTTTTGCGACTTAGGACAGCACAACTGTCCCATCGGCCGTGCACCCCGGCCGTCGCCGTCTCGCGCGCGGGCGAGTTCTTCGGCTGACGGATACGGGCGCGCCAGCGCACCGCTCCCTGAGCGGTCTGGGTCCTCGATGAACGCAAGCCGACGGACGTGTCCACCCGGACCGGCCGGATGGCCTGCGGCAAGAGGCCGAAGCGCCGGGCGCCGACGGCTTGCGGGCATGAAACATGCTCGCGGGTTCTTGGCTGCGGACGGGTTCGAGGGAAGGACGAGACGAAGCATGTCACAACGCAGGGCTGCCGAAGAGTTTGCTGCGTCCACGGCCCAGGCTGCCGCCCCGCGCGGCGGCGCGATGCCGCTCATCGTGCGCGATCCCGCCCTTCCGAAAGCCCAGGGTTCCTACGATCCCGCGAACGAGCGCGATGCCTGCGGCGTCGGCTTCATCGCCGACATGCACGACCGCCGGACCCACGCGATCGTCGCGCAGGGTCTGAAGATCCTGGAGAACCTCGACCATCGCG
The DNA here is from genome assembly GCF_029691625.1 of Methylobacterium sp. 391_Methyba4. NCBI lineage: Bacteria > Pseudomonadati > Pseudomonadota > Alphaproteobacteria > Hyphomicrobiales > Methylobacteriaceae > Methylobacterium > Methylobacterium sp. 391_Methyba4. Next base: position 87,109 of record NZ_CP121475.1, read on the forward strand.
GTGCGGTGGGCGCCGATCCCAAGATGGGCGACGGCTGCGGCATCCTCACGCAGATTCCGCACGGCTTCTTCGCCGAGGAATGCTCGCGGCTCGGATTCGAGCTGCCGCCGGCGGGTTCGTACGCGATCGGCCAGTTCTTCATGCCGAAGGCGGACGAGCCGCGGGCGATCATTCAGGAGATCGTCGAATCGGCGCTCGCCGCCGAGGGCCTGCCGCTGCTCGGCTGGCGCGACGTGCCGGTCGATCCGGAGGATCTCGGAGAGGCCGTGAAGGCGACCGAGCCGCATCACCGTCAGGTCTTCATCGGCCGGCCGGCCTCGGTCACCGACCAGGACGCGTTCGAGCGCCGGGTCTATGTCGCCCGCAAGGTGATCTCCAACAAGGTCTACGCCCTCGAAGACCCGCGGGTGAAGGAGTTCTACCCGGTCTCGGTGTCGTCCCGGACCATCGTCTACAAGGGCATGGTGCTGGTCACGCAGCTCGGCGGCTACTTCCTCGACCTGAAGGACAAGCGCTTCGTCTCGGCGATCGCCCTCGTCCACCAGCGTTTCGCCACCAATACGTTCCCGACCTGGCGGCTGTCGCACCCGTACCGGATGGTCGCCCATAACGGCGAGATCAACACGCTGCGGGGCAACGTCAACTGGATGGCCGCCCGTCAGGCGAGCGTCGATTCCGACCTGTTCGGCAACGACATCTCGAAGCTGTGGCCGATCTCGTACGAAGGGCAGTCGGATACCGCCTGCTTCGACAACGCCCTCGAGTTCCTCGTGCAGGGCGGATACCCGCTCGCCCACGCGATGATGATGCTCATCCCGGAGGCCTGGGCCGGCAACCCGCTGATGACCGAGGAGCGGCGCGCCTTCTACGAGTATCACGCCGCGCTGATGGAGCCGTGGGACGGCCCCGCCGCCGTGGCCTTCACGGACGGCCGCCAGATCGGCGCGACCCTCGACCGGAATGGTCTGCGCCCGGCCCGCTACATCGTCACCGATGACGGCCTCGTGGTGCTCGCCTCCGAGATGGGTACCCTGCCGATCCCGGACGAGAAGATCGTGCAATCCTGGCGCCTCCAGCCGGGCCGGATGCTGCTGATCGACCTGCAGAAGGGTCGCATCGTCTCGGACGAGGAGATCAAGGGCGAGCTCGCCGCCGCGCACCCCTATGCCGATTGGGTCAAGAACACCCAGATCGTCCTGGAGGATCTGCGCCCGGTGCAGCCGCGCGAGTCGCGCGGCGACGTCAGCCTGCTCGATCGTCAGCAGGCCTTCGGCTACACCCAGGAAGACCTCAAGCTGCTGATGCAGCCCATGGCCGTCACCGGCCAGGAGGCGGTCGGCTCGATGGGCACGGATACGCCCCTCTCGGCGCTCTCCGAGAAGTCGAAGCTGCTCTACACCTACTTCAAGCAGAACTTCGCGCAGGTCACGAACCCGCCGATCGACCCGATCCGCGAGGAGGCCGTGATGAGCCTCGTGTCGTTCATCGGGCCGCGGCCGAACCTGCTCGACATGGAAGGCGCCTCCCGGCGCAAGCGCCTGGAGGTCCGCCAGCCGATCCTGACGAACGGTGACCTGGAGAAGATCCGCTCGATCGGCCATTTCGAGGACCGGTTCGACACCAAGACGCTCGACATGACCTACCCGGCCGAGTCGGGCGCGCAGGCCATGGACGGGGCGCTGGACCGCCTCTGCGACCGGGCCGAGGCTGCGGTGCGCGGCGGCTACAACATCATCGTTCTCACCGACCGGGCGGTCGGGCCGGACCGGATCCCGATTCCGGCGCTTCTCGCCACGGCCTCCGTCCACAATTACCTGATCCGCAAGGGGCTGCGGACCTCGGTCGGCCTCGTGGTCGAATCGGGCGAGCCGCGCGAAGTGCATCACTTCGCCTGCCTGGCGGGCTACGGCGCCGAGGCGATCAACCCGTATCTCGCCTTCGAGACGCTGCTCGAGATGAAGGATGAGTTCCCCCCGGATCTCACCGACGACGAGATCATCTACCGTTACATCAAGGCGATCGATAAGGGCCTGCTGAAGGTGATGTCCAAGATGGGCATCTCGACCTACCAGTCCTATTGCGGCGCCCAGATCTTCGACGCGGTCGGGCTGAACTCGACCTTCGTGGGCCGCGACTTCTTCGGCACTGCGACGACCATCGAGGGCGTCGGCATGGCCGAGATCGCCGAGGAGACGGTGCGCCGTCACCGCGACGCCTTCGGGGACGCGCCGGTCTACCGGAACGCCCTCGATGTCGGCGGCGAATACGCCTACCGCCTGCGCGGCGAGACCCACACCTGGACGCCGGACACGGTGGCCACGCTGCAGCACGCGGTGCGCCTCAACGTGCCCGAGCGCTACCGGGAATATGCCGATCTCGTGAACCGCCAGGAGCACCAGCTCAAGACGCTGCGCGGCCTGTTCCGGATCAAGTCGGCCCCGGAGATCGGCCGTCAGCCGGTCCCTCTGGAGTCGGTCGAGCCGGCCTCCGAGATCGTCAAGCGCTTCGCCACCGGCGCCATGTCGTACGGCTCCATCTCCAAGGAGGCGCACGAGACGCTCGCCATCGCGCTGAACTCCTTCGGCGGCCGCTCGAACTCCGGCGAGGGCGGCGAGGAGGTCGAGCGGTTCAAGCCGCTGCCGGACGGGCGCTCGCGCCGGTCCTCGATCAAGCAGGTTGCGTCCGGCCGTTTCGGCGTCACGACGGAATACCTCGTCAATTCCGACATGATGCAGATCAAAGTCGCGCAGGGTGCCAAGCCCGGCGAGGGCGGCCAGCTGCCCGGCCACAAGGTCGACGCCAAGATCGCCAAGGTCCGCTACGCCACGCCGGGCGTCGGCCTGATCTCGCCGCCACCCCACCACGACATCTACTCGATCGAGGATCTGGCCCAGCTGATCTTCGACCTGAAGAACGTGAATCCGTCGGCGGACGTGTCGGTGAAGCTCGTTTCCGAGGTCGGTGTCGGCACGGTCGCGGCCGGCGTCGCCAAGGCGCGGGCCGACCACATCACGATCTCGGGCTTCGACGGCGGCACCGGTGCCGCGCCGCTGACCTCGCTCAAGCATGCGGGCGGGCCGTGGGAGACCGGGCTGGCCGAGACCCAGCAGACGCTGGTGCTCAACGGCCTGCGCGGGCGCGTCGCCCTCCAGGCCGACGGCGGTATCCGCACCGGGCGCGACGTGATCATCGCGGCCCTGCTCGGTGCCGACCAGATGGGCTTCTCGACGGCGCCGCTGATCGCCGCCGGCTGCATCATGATGCGCAAGTGCCATCTGAACACCTGTCCGGTGGGCGTTGCCACGCAGGATCCGGTGCTGCGCAAGCGCTTCAAGGGCACGCCCGAGCACGTGGTGAACTACTTCTTCTTCGTGGCCGAGGAGGTGCGCGAGATCCTGGCGTCGCTGGGCTTCACCAAGCTGGAGGAAGCGGTCGGACGCTCGGACCTGCTCGACAAGGTCGACGCCATCGCCCACTGGAAGGCGCGCGGGCTCGACTTCACCAAGCTGTTCCACCGGCCGAAGGTGGCCGAGGGCACGGCGATCCGCCACGTGGAGGTGCAGCATCACCCGATCGACACGGTCCTCGACCGTCGCCTGATCGCGGGTGCCCAGCGCGCCATCGAGACCGGCGAGCCCGTCGTCCTGACCGACACGATCCGAAATTCGGATCGGGCGACCGGAGCGATGCTGTCCGGCATGGTCGCCAAGGCGCATGGGCACGAGGGCCTGCCCGACGACACCATCGTGGTGAAGCTCGCCGGCACCGCCGGCCAGAGCTTCGGCGCCTGGGTGGCGGCCGGCGTGACCCTCGAGTTGACGGGCCACGGCAACGACTATGTCGGCAAGGGCCTGTCGGGCGGCAAGCTGATCATCCGGCCGAGCGACGCGCTGAAGTCGCCGCAGGACCGGACCATCATGGTCGGCAACACCGTGCTGTACGGGGCGATCGCGGGCGAGTGCTACATTCGCGGCTCTGCCGGCGAGCGCTTCGCCGTGCGGAACTCGGGCGCCATCACGGTGGTCGAGGGCATGGGCGACCATGGCTGCGAGTACATGACCGGCGGCGTGGTCGTGTCGATCGGCGAGACCGGGCGCAACTTCGCGGCCGGCATGTCGGGCGGTATCGCCTACGTGCTCGACGAGGACGGCTCGTTCTCGGCGCGCTGCAACCTGTCGATGGTCGATCTGGAGCCGGTCGAGGAGGAGGACGACCTGATGCGTCGCTTCCACCAGGACGGCGATCTGGAGACCAAGGGGCGGGTCGACATCCTGGCCGACATGTCCGGGCACGACGAGGAGCGGCTGACGCAGCTCATCACCAACCATCTCAAGTACACGGGCAGCCCCCGCGCCAAGGCGATCCTCGACGATTGGAGCGGCTACCGCACCAAGTTCGTGAAGGTCATGCCGGTGGAGTACCGCCGGGCGCTGCGCGAGATGGAGATGGCGCGGATGCCGGTGGCCGCGGAATAGGCGGACACCCGAACCGGGCGGTTCGCCGCCCGGTCACGCACGCATGATGTGAGACGACGCGGGCAGCGCAGTCACGGACTGGCCGGCCCAGGGGCGGACCAATGGGCAAGATCACAGGTTTCCTCGAGTTCGACCGGCAGGAGCAGAAGTACCAGCTCGCCGCCGACCGGGTCCGGCATTTCCGCGAGTTCACGCTGCCGCTCGACGAGCACGACCTGACCAAACAGGCGGCCCGCTGCATGGATTGCGGCATCCCGTTCTGCCACGGCCCGACGGGCTGCCCGGTCCACAACCAGATCCCGGACTGGAACGACCTCGTCTTCCAGTCGGATTGGGAGGAGGCTGCGCGCAACCTCCATTCCACCAACAACTTCCCCGAGTTCACCGGCCGCATCTGCCCCGCGCCGTGCGAGGAAGCCTGCACGCTGAATCTCGAGAACCAGCCCGTCGCTATCAAGACGATCGAGCAGGCGATCGCCGACCGGGCCTGGAACATGGGCTGGGTCAAGCCCGAGCCCGCAGAGACCCGCACCGGCAAGCGCGTCGCCATCGTCGGCTCCGGTCCCGCGGGCATGGCGGCGGCGCAGCAGCTCGCCCGGGTCGGTCACGACGTCCATGTCTTCGAGCGCGAGCCGAAGGCCGGCGGCCTGCTGCGCTACGGCATCCCCGACTTCAAGATGGAGAAGCGGCACATCGACCGGCGCGTGCGCCAGATGGAGGCCGAGGGCGTCGTCTTCCACTACAACCAGAACATCGGCGTGACGAAGTCGGTGGACGAGCTCAAGGCCGAGTTCGACGCCGTGATGTTCTGCGGCGGCGCCGAGGATCCCCGCAACCCGCAGCTCCCGGGACAGGAGCTGGAGGGCGTTCACTACGCGATGCCCTATCTCGTCCAGTCGAACCGCCGGGTCAGCAGCGAGCCGATGCGCGGCAACGGCGAGCTGCCGATCCTGGCGGGCGGCAAGAACGTGGTCGTCATCGGCGGCGGCGACACCGCCTCCGATTGCGTCGGTACCGCGTTCCGCCAGGGTGCCCTGTCGGTGACGCAGCTCGACATCCGCCCCCGTCCCCCCGAGCGGGAGGACAAGCTGACCGTGTGGCCGTACTGGCCGACGAAGATGCGGACCTCGTCCAGCCAGGCCGAGGGGGCGGAGCGCGAGTTCCAGGCCGCGACGCTCCGGCTCCAGGGCAACAAGAAGGGCCAGCTCACCGGGGTGGTCTGCGCCCGGGTCGACGCCAAGCGTCAGCCGATTCCCGGCACCGAGTTCGTCCTGCCCGCCGACCTCGTCTTCATGGCGATCGGCTTCGCCGGCTCGGTCCAGAAGGGTCTCCTGGAGCAATCCGGAATCGGCGTGAGCAAGCGCGGCAACGTCGAGGCCAACGAGGACGACTACCAGACCTCGGATCCGAAGATCTGGGCGGCGGGCGACATGCGCCGCGGCCAGTCCCTGGTAGTCTGGGCTATTCGTGAGGGACGTCAGGCGGCGCGCGCCATCGACGAGACCCTGATGGGCGCGAGCGTCCTGCCGCGCTGAAGCCGACCGAGAGAGAGGCGCGCCCGGCTCAGCCGGGCGGCCAGCGGAAATCGTCGGCGCGGCCGGGCTGCGGCATGGGGGCGTTTCCGCGCAGAAGCGTCCGCTCCACGGTGCCGAGGTTGTCCGGCTCGCGCGGCCGCCCGTTCAGGAGGGCGCCGCCGGGCGAGACCTCCATGCGGCTCAGCGGGACCACAGGTCCGGCCGCGGGTTTGACCGGAAGCGCCGGCACACCGGGGGGTTCCGGCAGGCTCGGCAGCATGGCGGTGATCTGGCGATCGATCGCCGCGGTGTCGGTTGCCGGCGCGGGCCCGTCGAGGCTGGGCCCCGAGGTCGAGGACGGCGCCGTCGGCGCAACGGTTGCGGTGGGCGAAGGCTCGGCCGATCCCGGCACGGTGCCCATGAGGCGCTTCAGCTCGACATCGGCGAAATGCGCGAGCTTGCGGTCACCCGCTTTGGTGAAGTGGACACCGTCCGCGGTGCGCAGCTTGGCGATCTGTCCTTCCGGATCCGGTCCCGACGCCGCGTACCGGTCCCGATCGTCGACGAAGCCCGGCCAGATATCGACATAGGTGCCGCCGGCCTTGGTCACGCTGTCGCGCACGATCTCGTTCAGCGACGCGAGATCGCGGCTCAGCGATTCGCTCTGCATCGGCGGCAATCCGACCCAGATCAGCGGGATCTTGCGATCGACGAACACCTTCACCAGCGCTTCGACCCGTGCGCGATAGAGGGCACGCCAGCGATCCGTCAGCGGCTCGACCGTCTCGTCCCCGTCGCGGATCGGCTGCCGATCGTTGGCGCCCATCATCACGAAGGCGTAGCGCACTTTCGCGTTGCTCTGGAGATAGTCCTGGGCAACCTTCGGCCAGTCGACCACGTCCTTGCGTACGAGGCCGCTGTCGCCTTTGGCACGGTCGATCACGGCGACGTCGGCATTGTCCTCGAAGACGTCGTCGAGGCCCTTCGCGAGGTGGTCGGCCAGGGAATCGCCGAACACGGCGATCTGGACGTTCGGCTCGGTCTTGGCGACGGCCGGCTTCGGCGGCGTCGGCGCCCGCGCCGGGCGGACCCGCCGCTTCACCGCGGGAGCCGGTCGTTGTGCCTCCCCGGTCGCGTAGGGGGGACGTGAGCGTGGCGCCCGGTAGGTGCGCTCCGGCTGTGGCGCCACCGGCTGCGGCCTGTCCTCCCAGGGCCAGTAGAACTGGCGCGGCGCCTCCTGCTGCGGCGCATATCGCGGTTGGCGCCCGTATGTGCCGTCGTCACGGTAATACGCATCCCGTGGCCGACGCCGCGGCGGAGCCTCGTAATAGGTGCCGCCGCCGGGCTGCTGATAGCTGTCGCCCCATTGCGCGCGGGCCGGTCCCCCGCCGAGGACGGACAGACCGGCGAGCCCCAGCAGGGCCGCGAGGCCGAGGAGCAACGGGCGTTCCGAGTGACGCCGACGAGCGACTACCATGCGCATCCCGTACGCTGTACGCCGAACCCAACCCGTTCGGAACGCGCACAGTATAGGTGGAAGCTGACGGCGGGTCTAAACCTCTCGCGGGGATCAGCGTCGCGGCGACGCCGGCTGTCCCGTGACCCGGCTGAGCAGGGCCGGCGTGGCATAGCCGTCAGCCGGCAATCCGACGCTGATCTGATAGCGGCGCACCGCCTCACGCAGCTTCGGGCCGGCGCGGCCATCCGTCGGACCGTCGTAGAAGCCGGCGGCCGCCAGACCGGTCTGCAGGGCCCGAAGGCCCGGCCCGTCGAGGCGCGCCCCTGCGGCCGGCCAGGGAGCCGCCAGCGGCGGTCCGCCGCCGAGACGGTCCGCGAGGTGGCCCACGGCCAGAGCGTAGGAATCCGAGGTGTTATAGCCTCGGATCACCTCGAAATTGTCGGTGATCAGGAAGACCGGGGCGCCGAGGCCCCCGGGCAGGAACAGGCTGGCCCGGCCGCGGCCGGGCAGAGGTTTCCCGTCCGTGCGGGCAACGCCGCGCTCGGCGAACGAGCCGAGCTCGTCGCTGTATCGGCTCAGGTCGAAATCTTTCGGCAGGCGCACCTCGTAGCCCCAGGACAGGGCCGGATCCCAGCCGAGATCCTTGAGGTAGGCCGCGATCGAGGCGAGCGAATCCGCCGCGCTGGCCCAGATGTCGCGCCGCCCGTCCCCGTCGAAATCGACCGCATGTGCCAGATAGGTGGAGGGCAGGAACTGGACCTGGCCCATGGCCCCGGCCCAGCTGCCGCTCATCCGGTCGGGCGTGATGTCGCCGCGCTGCAGGATCGTGAGAGCGGCAAGGAGTTCGTCGCGAAACAGCGTGCCGCGGTGGCGCGCCTCGGCCAGAGTCGCCAGCGCTCGGATGGTGGGAACGCTGCCCGCGCTGTCCCCGAAATCCGATTCCACGCCCCAGAACGCCGTGACCATCGGCCCCGGTACGCCGAAGCGGGTTTTGATGGCCTGGAGGGTCGTTGCGACGGCCGCGGCACGGGCACGTCCGCGCGCGATGCGTCCGGGGGAGACGGCGCCGACGAGGTAGTCCCAGACGGGCCGGACGAATTCGCTCTGGCGGCGCGTATGCGCCAGGATGCCGGGGTCCGGGCCGGTGATTCCGCGGAATGCCGCGTCGAAGGTCTGCGCGGAGACGCCCCGCGCCGCCGCGTCCGGTCGGAGCGCTGCCACGAAGGCCCGGAAGGCATCTTCGGCGCGGACCTCTCCCGCGGCGAGACAGGCCGCCGCCGCGAGCAGCCCTCTGCGGGACATCATTCGGTCAGATCCGGTTGCGCGTTTCCAGGCGCTCCTCCCAGGCCAGGGCCTGAGCGACGATGGCGTCCAGATCGTCATGCCGGGGCTGCCAGCCCAAACGCTCGCGGATCAACGCGCCCTCGGCCACGATCCGGGCCGGATCTCCCGCACGACGCGGGCAGAGCCTGACCTCGAAGTCGCGGCCGGATAGACGCTTCACGACCTCGATGACCTCCAGCACGGAGTAACCGCGGCCATAGCCGCAATTCAGCGTCAGGCTGTCGCCGCCCGACCGGAGGTGGTCGAGGGCCAGACGATGCGCTTCGGCGAGGTCCGAGACCTGGATGTAGTCGCGCAGGCAGGACCCGTCGGGGGTCGGGTAATCGGTCCCGAAGACGTCGAGCCGTGCGCGCTGTCCTCGCGCCGCCTGCGTGGCGACCTTGATGAGGTGGGTGGCATTCGGCGTCGACTGGCCGGACCGACCCTCAGGATCCGCGCCGGCCACGTTGAAATAGCGCAGAATGACGTACGAGAAGCCGTGCGCGGCCGCGGCATCGGCGATCATCCATTCGCTCATCAGCTTCGAGCGGCCGTAGGGATTGATCGGCTTCAGTGGCAGGTCCTCGGGAACCGGCACGACCTCGGGCTCCCCGTAGACGGCTGCGGTCGAGGAGAAGATGACGTGCCGGACGCCGGCCCGCACGGAGGCCTCGACCAGCGATCGGGTCTTGACCGTGTTGGACAGGTAGTAACCCAGCGGATCGGCCACCGAGTCGGGCACGACGATCTTGGCGGCGAAGTGGGCGAGGGCATCGATCCGATGCTGAAGGATCGTCTGCGTGACAAGGGCTTGGTCGGCCACGTCTCCGACCACGAGCTTGACGCCCTCCGGAACCGCCCAGTCGAAGCCGGTGGACAGATCGTCCAGGACGATCACCTCCTCGTGGCCCGCATCGAGCAGCGCCAGCACCATGTGGCTGCCGATGTAGCCGGCACCGCCCGTAACCAGAACCGCCATGACCCCCCACCCTGACGCCGTCCCGCCGAGCCTGATTACGCGATTGCAGACGGGAAATTTACGCTCCGCTGCTTCATACTATCGACGTAGAACCCTTGCGACGGCTCGCGTTAAGCTATCTCACTGACGGCACCGCCGACCACGTCGCTCCATCCTGTTCCGGGGTTACCGTTTGATGAAACCGATCCGCAAGGCCGTCCTGCCCGTCGCGGGCCTTGGCACGCGCTTCCTGCCAGCCACGAAGGCGGTCCCGAAGGAAATGCTCACGGTCGTGGACCGGCCGGTCGTGCAGCATGTCGTCGACGAGGCCCGTGAGGCGGGGATCGAACACTTCATCTTCGTGACCGGTCGCGGCAAGGCCGTGATCGAGGATCATTTCGACATGGCGTTCGAACTCGACCACACGCTCCAGGAGCGGGGGAAGACGGCCGCCTATGAGGAACTGAAGAAGGACCTGCCGAAGGCGGGCCAGACGAGTTTCACCCGGCAGCAGGCCCCGCTGGGCCTGGGCCATGCGGTGTGGTGCGCCCGGGAGATCGTCGGCGACGAGCCCTTCGCGGTCCTGCTCCCCGACATGCTCAGCCGCGGCTGCATGAAGCAGATGCTGTCCGCCTATGAGCGCCACGGTGGCAACATCATCGCCGTCGAGGAGGTGAAGCCGGAGGAAACGCATCAGTACGGGATCGTGAGCGTCGGCGAGACCTACGGTCAGTCGTTCCAGATCACCGGCATGGTCGAGAAGCCCAAGCAGGGCACGGCGCCCTCGAACTTCATCATTTCCGGCCGATACATCCTGCAGCCCGAGATCTTCGGTATTCTCGAGCATGGCAAGAAGGGCGCTGGCGGCGAGATCCAGCTCACCGATGCCATGATCGACCTGATGGAGACGCAGGCGTTCTACGGCATGCGCTACGAGGGCCGGACCTACGACACCGGCTCGAAGCTCGGCTTCCTCACGGCCAATCTCGCCTACGCCCTCGATCGCGACGACCTCGCGGGGCCGCTGAAGGCTGAAATCGAGAAGCTCCTGAAGCGTCAGGGCTAAGGCGCGCCGTCTCCGGGGCTGCCGAACCGCCCAGGTCCAGGCCCCGACCGGCGAACGCGGTGATCGGGGCCGATCGCTCACCCGGAGACCGCGTGGGCCTCTTTAGTCCGTCGCACGCGGCTCAGGTATGCACGCAGAGCAGCGAGATCCGACGATTTGCCCTTGCTTCTTGTGCGGCGCACTTTAATTTGTGCGTTGCGGGATCGCGATGGCGTCGCGGTTCCGCTGCCCTTCTTGGGCGTTTCCTCCCTAGACTTCGGGCCGCTCCTTCGGGAGTGGCCTTTTTTCTGTCTGGTCCTCCCGTCTCCGCCGAACGTCCCGGCGCGATCGCTATTCCGCGGCGATTTGGCGCGGAACGACATCTGCGAGATCTTGGGCGACCTCGACGATCACGGCGCGCAAGGCTCCGACCAGGGCCGGAAAGCCCGGCGTCGTCGCGAGGCTGACCTCGTTCATGTAGAGGCCGCGGTTGACCTCGATCTGGAGCGCGTGGCGATCCAGGTTCGGCTCGCCATAATGCTCCGTGATGAACCCGCCCGCGTAGGGCTTGTTGCGCACCACGCGAAAACCCCGAGCCCGGAACGCGGCCTCGAACCCGTCGATCAGCGCGGGCGCGCAAGCCGTGCCATACCGGTCACCCAGCACCACGTCGGCCTTCATCTCCGGGTCGCGGCCCAGGCTCGATGAGGGCATCGAGTGGCAATCGATGAGCATGCAGCAACCATGCGCGCGCGCCGTGCGCTGGATGAGGCTGCGCAACGCGCGGTGATAGGGCTTGTACAGGCCCTCGATCCGGGCGGTCGCCTCGGCCACGGGCAGTCGCCGGGCGTAGATTTCCTGACCGTCTGCGACGACGCGCGGGACCGTCCCGAGGCCGCCGGCCACGCGCATCGACCGGGTGTTGGCGAAGGGCGGCAGGCGCCCGTCGAACATGCGGGGGTCGAGCTCGTACGGCTCGCGGTTCACGTCGAGGAAGGCGCGGGGGAAGTTGGCCCGCAGCAGCGGCGCGCCCAGTTCGACGACGGGCGCGAACAGGCGCTCGACATAGGCGTCCTCGGAACGACGCAGCGCCAGGGCGTCGAGCCGCGAGGCTGCGATGAAGTCTGGGGGGTAGACGGCTCCAGAATGACCGGTATTGAAGACGAAGGGCAGGGTGTGCGCCGCGGGCTCGTCGACCGCAAAGGCCGGGGCAAATCCGAAGGCGTCTGGCTGTACCGGTTCGGATGCAGTCATCGGTTGGTGGACACCCCGGCGGTTGAACGAGGACGGCAGGTGCTCACTGTGGTGCGCGATCGACCGCCTGTCCACTCCGTGCCGGCGAATGGGGCAGTCGCCCGTGAGACACGCGGCTCCCGCTGCGCGCTCCATCCTAACACCTTGTTTACCATCGCCTCCCTTTATGGGATCAACTTCTCGACTCGAAGGCTCGGATCCGGCCGATGAAAATCCTGCTGGCGGAAGACGACAACGACATGCGCCGGTTTCTGGCCAAGGCGCTGCAGAATGCGGGCTATGATGTCCTGTCCTTCGACAACGGCCTCTCGGCCTACAACCGGCTGCGCGAGGAGCCGTTCGAGCTGCTGCTGACCGATATCGTGATGCCCGAAATGGACGGTATCGAACTGGCCCGCCGGGCCACCGAGCTCGATCCCGATATCAAGGTCATGTTCATCACCGGCTTCGCAGCTGTGGCCCTGAACCCGGATTCCAAGGCTCCGAAGGATGCGAAGGTCCTGTCGAAGCCCTTCCACCTGCGCGATCTCGTGAACGAGGTCGAAAAACTGCTGGCTGCCTGAGCCGGCCGCAGAGCCACCGGCATGGCGCGACCGAGTTTGCCTGTGGCGACACGGGCATAGGCAAGTCGCGTCCCGCACTCCTATATGGCGGGAGTTCACGGTCGGGACGACGTTCGCGATGCAGCCGGTCACAATTTACACCACGGGCTGGTGTCCCTACTGCTCGGCGGCCAAAAGCCTGCTGAAGGAAAAGGGCGTGGCCTTCCAGGAGATCGACGTCGAGCGCGCGCAGGGTGCTCGAACCGCGATGGTCGAGCGCGCGGGCGGCCGTACGAGCGTGCCTCAGATCTTCATCGGTGCCACGCATGTCGGCGGCTGCGACGACCTGTACGCCCTCGACCGGGCGGGCAAGCTCGACCCGCTGCTCAAGGACACGGCCGATGCCTGAGGCCCGCTTCACGGCCGCCTGCGTGCAGATGCGGTCGGGGCGCGATCCCGCGGCGAACCGCGACGCGGCCGTGGCGGGTGTGCGCGAAGCGGCGTCCCGGGGCGCGGCCTACGTGCAGACTCCCGAGATGACATCCCTGGTGGAGCGGAGCCGCGAGCGCCTGTTCGCCCACGTCACCGCCGAGGAGCAGGACCAGACCCTGGCGGCCCTCCGCGAGACCGCGCGCCAGACCGGCACGGTCGTCCAGATCGGCTCGATCGCAGTCCGGTCCGGCGACAAGATCGCCAACCGGGCCTACCTGATCGGCGCCGATGGCGCGATCCTGGCGTCCTACGACAAGCTGCACCTCTTCGATGTCGACCTGCCGAGCGGCGAGCGGTGGCGGGAATCCGCCACGTATTCCGGAGGTGCCTGCGCGGTCCTCGCCGAGACGCCGTGGGCCACCCTCGGCCTGACGATCTGCTACGACATCCGATTTCCCGCCCTGTACCGCGCCCTCGCCGAAGCGGGCGCGGACGTGCTGACGGCACCCGCCTGCTTCACCCGTCAGACCGGGGAGGCCCATTGGCACGTCCTGCAGCGGGCCCGCGCCATCGAGACCGGCGCCTTCGTGATCTCGGCGGCGCAGGGCGGCCTGCACGAGGACGGGCGGGAAACCTACGGCCATTCGCTGATCGTCGATCCCTGGGGCCGGGTGCTGGCCGATGCCGGCGGGGCCGAGCCCGGGATCATTCTGGCGGAGATCGACCTCGCGCGAGTCGCCGAGGCCCGGGCCCGCATCCCCTCGCTGCAGCACGGTCGGCCCTTCACCATCGAGCGCGTCTCTTCCCAGGCTCAAGCGGCGCATCAGGCAGCACAGCAAGCGACAGAATGATCCGCTACAGTCTCGTCTGCGAGGCCGGACACGGCTTCGAGAGCTGGTTCCCGTCCTCCGACTCCTACGACACGCAGGTCGAACGCGGGCTCGTGACGTGCCCGGTCTGCGACAGCGCAAAGGTCAGCAAGGCCCTGATGGTGCCGAGCGTCGCCCGCACGGATCGGGCGCGTGCATCTGCGCCGCCCGCGAAGGCGGAGGCGGAAGCGCCGGTGACCATGGTCGCCGAGCCGGAGCGTCAGTTGCGGGCGATGCTGCGCGCGCTCCGTGAGCACGTGGTGGCGAATGCCGAGCACGTCGGCGCGCGCTTTCCCGAAGAGGCGCGCAGGATCCATTACGGGGAGACCGAGGGCCGTTCGATCTATGGCGAGGCGACCCCTGCGGAGGCGCGCGCGCTGATCGACGAGGGCATCGAGGTGGCGGCGATCCCGGTCCTGCCGGACGACCGGAACTGAGCGGATACCAGACCCGCCCCGAGCCTCAGGGCCGCAGGGCGGCAGTCCCGGCGAACGACGCCAGCACGGCCGAGACAAGGGCACTCCAGCCGGCGAGCGAGATCCCGGCCACCCGCAGCGCCGCCACCGAGCAATCGACGACCTTCGTGATCTGGAGCGCGTTGAGGAAGTCGCCAACCTGGCCCGGATTGGTCCCGGTGCCGCCCCCGCAATCGGCCGGCCCCGGCCAGAAGCCCCATTCCGCGCCGGCGTGGTAGACCCCGATGCCGGCGCCGTAGAGGAGGCCGAGGGCGGCGAGCCCGAGGGCGATCCGTGCCAGGCGCTCCGGCAGGAACAGGGCCAGAAGGCCCAGGGGGATCGCGGCGTAATAGGGCAGCCGCTCTGTCAGGCAGAGCTTGCACGGCGCGTAGCCGTATCCGTACTGCAGAACGAGCGCAGCTCCGACGGTGAGGGCGGAAGCGATTGCCAGCCAGAGGCCAGCGGTCTTGAGGCGCAGGGCGGCCGCCGTATTCATCGCTACAGGATCACCTTGAAGAGCAGGAAGCCGAGGACGATGACGGCGACGGAGATCGCCGCAACCGCGTTGAGGTGCCGGTCGAGCACGGCCCGAATCTGGACGCCGTAGCGTCCAAGCAATCCGGCCAGGATGAAGAAGCGGGCGCCGCGGGTCACGATCGACAGAACCGTGAACCAGAACAGGCTGTAATGGGCGAAGCCCGAGGTGATCGTGACGAGCTTGTAGGGGATCGGCGTGAGTCCCTTCAGCAGGATCACCCAGTGGCCGTAGCGCGCGTAGGAATCCTGGAAGGTCGCGGCCGAGTTCTGCAATCCGTAGAGACGGATGAGCCATTCCCCGAGGGAATCGAACAGGAGGGCCCCGATCGCGTAGCCCACGAGTCCGCCGATGACCGAGGCGACGGTGGTGATCGTGGCGTAGAGCCAGACCCGGTCCGGTCGGGCGACCGCCATGGGCACCAGCATCGCGTCCGGCGGAACCGGGAAGAAGGAGCTTTCGGCGAAGGCCACAGCGCCGAGCGCATAGGGCGCGGACGGCCTGTCGCTGAGGGCCAGGATCCACGCGTACAGCCGGCGGAGCATGCAAGGTCCCGAAGTGAGCGATCGGTCGCCCTTTGAGCATAGGCGTCCCGCCTTGGCCAGATCGGGGCCCACCGCAAAAACAACACTTGGCCGGACCCGCCGACCTATGCGAAGAGCCCTCCGTACGCGGGTATGGCGGAACTGGTAGACGCGGGCGACTCAAAATCGCCAGCCGCAAGGCGTGGGGGTTCGATTCCCTCTACCCGCACCATGGCCGTTCGGCGATCGCGCAACCTATCCCGTCCGGCAGCTCCAAGAGGGGCGACCCATTGTCCGCGCCAATCCCATCGACGCGCGAAGTTCGGTCGCCCTGATCTCCTGATCGCTGACCCCTATCTGTGCTGCAACGCGGCCGGCTTGGCCGTCCTGCGGAGCGGAGTAGGGACTTGAACGAGCGTGGGATCGTCGCGGTTCTCGGCGCGGGCATGGCCGGCGCAGCTGCGGCACGCCACCTTGCCGAGGCGGGCCTGCGGGTGCGGGTGTTCGACAAGGGACGCGGCGTCGGCGGTCGGATGGCAACCCGGCGCGTCGGTGATCTCCAGTTCGACCATGGCGCTCAATTCATGCGCGCGCGCGGTACCGCCTTCGGGGGTCAGATCGATCGATGGGCGCGAAGCGGCATCGTTGCGCCCTGGGCCGGTTCCGAACGGCATGTTGGCGTGCCGAGCATGGTCGAGCCCGTGCGCGACCTGCTGTCGGGTCTTCCGGTCCAGAGCGCCACGACCATCCTGCGTCTTCACCGAGATGGGGCACACTGGCGGCTGGAGGACGCGTCCGGCGCCGTTCACGGGCCGTTCGACGCGGTGGCGATCACGGTCCCGGCGCCGCAGGTCATGACGCTGCTCGCGGCATCCGGCGTCACCCTCCCGGACATCGCCCGCGCTTCATACGCACCCTGCTGGTCCTTGATGATCGCGGCGCACACGTCCCCGCCGGAGGTCCTGATCGAACCGGGGGCCGGTCCGATCGGCCTGATCGCGTGCGATTCGTCGAAGCCCGGGCGGCCCCCCGGGATCCGGCTCACGGTCCACGCGACCCCGGATTGGTCGCGCCGGCATCTCGAAGCGCCCCGTGAGACGATCGTCGCCGAACTTGTCCGCGCCACCCGGGACTGCCTCGGCTCCGAACTTCGACCGTCCCACATGGAAGCCCATCGCTGGCGCTACGCGCAGGTCGAGAACGCCCTGCAGGTGCCCTGCCTCTACGATCCGGCATGCCGACTCGGGGCAGCCGGGGATTGGTGCCTGGGGGCCCGGATCGAGGCGGCATACGACAGCGGGCTGGCGCTCGCCGACGCTATCCTGAACGATCTCGGGCACCCTGCGTGACTCCCCCGATCGCCTTCCACCCGGCCTATGAGGCGTCCCTCCCGGTCGGCCATCGGTTTCCGATGCGCAAGTACGGCCTGCTCGCGGAGACGCTGATCGCGAAGGGGCTGGCTCCGCTCGGTTTCGTCACGCCGGAGCCGGCCGGGGCGGACATCCTGATCCGCGCTCACGATGCCGCCTATGTGGATGCGGTGCTGGCCTGCGATGTCGGTCCTGAAATCGAGCGGGCCATCGGGCTACCGGTCGATGCGGCCCTCGTCCGGCGCTCGCGCGCATCGGTGGGCGGCACCCTTCTGGCCGCGCGCCTCGCCCTGGCGGAAGGTCTGGCGGGCAGCGCCGCTGGCGGCAGCCATCACGCGCGGCGCCAGCAGGGTGCTGGCTTCTGCGTGCTGAACGACGTCGCCGTAGCGGCGCGGACGCTCCAGGCCGAGGGGCTGGTCCGGCGCGTCCTCGTGGTCGATCTCGACGTGCATCAGGGCGACGGCACCGCCGATTGTCTCGCCCGAAGCCCGGAGCTCTTCACCTTCTCGATCCATTGCGAAAACAATTATCCAGCGCAGAAGATCGCCGGCGACCTCGATATCGGCCTGCCGGACAGGCTCGACGAAGCCGGCTACCTCGCTGTTCTGCGTGCCCGTCTGCCGCCGCTGCTCGACGCATTCGCGCCGGACCTCGTCTTCTATAATGCCGGCGTCGATCCGCATCGCGACGACCGCCTCGGCCGACTCTGCCTCACCGATGATGGCCTTCTCGCCCGCGACCGCTTCGTCGTGGCCGAGGCTCGCGCGCGCGGGATCGCGCTCGCTGCGGTGATCGGCGGCGGATACACCCGCGATGTCGAGGCCCTCGCGCGGCGCCACGCGCTGGTCTTCGAAGCCCTGGCCGCCGAGGCGGCCGCTCGGCCGATGTCGAAGTGAGACCTGATTGCATCACGGTACCGTCGATCTGCAGGTCTCGGTCGAGCAGGAAAGGTTTTGGGAACGGCCACCGTCGAGGATCCGGAGTGCGCGGATGATCGACGCGGATCCGCCGCTTGCATTCGGTGACATCGGAAGGGTTCGGCCATGCTCGCGCGGGTCTGGGACGTGGTGAAGGCGACGCTGGCGGTGTCGGCCCTGATCGCCGCCGCCCTCGTCTCGGCGGACAAGGTCGACCGGCGGAAAACGCAACCGGTCGTCGGCGCCGCACTGATCGAGCCGGCCACCACCGGAACGATTACGCGGCAGGAGCGTCCTTGAGCCTGCGCTCTGCGTAGTCTTGAGCGGCGCCCCTGCGTCAGATTGAAACAAGCGTGACGGGATATCTCGGTCGGCGTCGACGTTCTCGCCCGATGCCGAGGCTTGGCCGCACGCCGACCCGACCCGTTCAGGAGAACCCACCGCGATGAAGTCCGCCCCCCTCGCACTGTTCGTCGTCCTCATCGGCACGGCTTCGGCGTTCGCGGAAACGGGGGCCGAGCGGGCCGCCTGCACGCCGGACGTGATGCGCCTCTGCGCCTCTCAGATTCCCAATGCGGGCGCTATCACCCTCTGCCTGCGGGAGAATCGGGTGGCGTTGAGTTCCGCCTGCCGGACGGTCGTCGACCGTTCCGACCGGTCGAAAGGGAACATCGCAAATCGCCGCTAGGCGCGGCGCCGCGCCTCACCAGCCGTTGATGCGCGGCCAGATCTCTCCGGAGAGGCGGCCATCGGCGACGACGTGATAGCGGTCGTGCTGAGCACCCGTGGCGCAGGCATGGTTCGGGAGAAGCCGCAGGCGCGCGCCGACCGGAAGGTCGGGAAGCCCGGCGGCAGCGCCCTTCCGCACCGCGACGATCCCGTGCTCCTGGTTGGCGTCCCGCACGATCAGGTCCGGATAGGGGCGCCCGGCGATGTCGCAGGCCAAGCCGTAACCCTGATCGACCGCCTGCCGCGCGGTGCCACGATCACGCGAGAGTGCCATCCATCCCGCGTCGGTGATGATCCAGCCCTTGTCCCGCTGATGCCCGATCACCGTCGCGAGAACGGTGAGGGCGATGTCGTCGATCGTGCAGGAGCCGACGCCCGCCTGGAACAAGTCGCCGATCATGAACACGCCGGCGCGCACCTCCGTGACGCCCGCGAGGGTCTCCGCATACCGGGCGGTGGGCGTCGATCCGACGCTCACGACAGGGCAGGGGAGGCCGGCGCCGCGCAGGATCTCGGCCGCCGCGACGGCGGCCACGCGCTCGGCCTCGGCCGCCCGACGAAGGGCGGCGGGATCGCTCAGCCCATAGCTGTCGCCGGCATGGAGCAGCACGCCGCGCAGGCTCGCGCCGTCCGCGACCGCGCGGCCGATGGCGACGAGCGCTTCGGCATCCCGCGGCCCGACCCCGGAGCGATGTCCATCGGCATCCACCTCGATCAGCACCGGCAGGGCATCGCCGCTGCGCCGGCTCCAGGCCGCCACAGCCTCGGCCTGGGCTGCCGAATCCAGGACGATCGCCAGATCCGCCCCCCAGCGCTGTCGGATGGCTCCGACCCGATCGAGCTTCTGCGGTGCGACGCCGACAGCGTAGATCATGTCGCGCACGCCGCCCTCGGCGAAATACTCGGCCTCCCGGAGCGTCGAGACCGTCGCGGGTCCAGCGGGACCGGCCATCGCCCGGCGCGCGACCGCGAGGGATTTGGCCGTCTTGAGATGCGGGCGCAGGGTGACGCCCAACCCGTCGATATGCCTGCGCATCCTGTCGACATTCGCCTGCAGGATGTCGGCGTCCAGGAGGAGGCACGGTGTCTCCAGCCCGTCGAAACCGCCGCCACCGGGCGATACCGCAGTGTCACCGATCATCTACCGCTCCCGACCTATCCGACGCGAGAGGCTGATAGGCGAGCCTCGGCGCCGGTCCAAGCCGTCGGGACCCCGTACGTGTCTTCAGGCAGATCGCTGCAATGCCGCCACGTAGGCCGCAGCGTCGCGCGCCACGTCGTCCGCCGCCTTGCCGGGGCGGTAGAGATTGGAGCCGAGGCCGAAACCATCGGCTCCGGCCTGTCGCCAGCCCGCGATCGTCTCGGGCAGGATCCCGCCGACGGCTAGGACTCGGGTGCCCGGCGGCAGAACCGCGCGATGCGCCTTGAGCGCCAGCGCCGTCGCGACGTCCGCCGGGAACAGCTTGAGCGCGGTCGCGCCGGCCGCCAGGGCCGCAAAGGCCTCCGTGGGTGTCTGATAGCCCGGGAGGGAAACGAGACCGGCCGCGACGGTCGCGCCGATGACCGTCGGATCGGCGTTCGGCGACACCACGAGGCCTCCGCCGGCGGCCGCGACGTCGGCGACTTGCGATCGGCTGAGAACGGTGCCGGCGCCGACGAGCGCCCGTCCGGCGAGGCGCTCAGCGAGCACCGCGATGCTCCGCAGCGGGTCCGGCGAGTTGAGCGGCACCTCGATGAGGGTGAACCCGGCCCCGACCAGGGCCTCCCCGATCGCCGGCGCCTCGTCCGGCGTGAGTCCCCGCAAGATCGCCACGAGCGGGCAGCCCGCGAAGGCCGCCTCGAACCGGTCGTGGATGGTCATGTCCGCAGACTCCAGATGGCGTGGATACCGGACGTGGTGGAACCGTCCGGCACGATCACCGCAGTCCCGCCCGCTTGCGCGATGGCGGCGGCGTAGAGCGCGGCCAGGGGGCCGCCGCCGAGCAGATGGACCGGACGGCCCTGGAGGTCGTCCCGGGTGCCGACATCGGCGCCGATCAGGATGCCGCTGGCGTAGGAGGCCGCGTCATCGGGGGCGAGGCGGTCGAGCAGCAGTCCCGAGCGGACCTCGAACAGGGTCGCGGCGAGGTTTCGGGAGGCGAGGCCCCGCCCGACGCCCGCGCGGAAGGCGGCTCCGTTCCCGACCTCACCGTCGAGCATCCCCGCCAGGATGCCCTGTGCGCGAAGCAGGGCGAAGATCTCTCCGGTCATCACGGTGGTGAAATCCGTGATCGCACCATCGACGGTCTCGATCCACTTGTTGTGTGTGCCCGGCTGACAGAACAAGGCCGTCGGCGGCGCTGAACCCGCTTCGATCGCACCGAAGACCTGGACCTCTTCCCCCCGCATCACATCGGGACGCTGTCCGTCCCGCAGGGCGACGCCGGGGACGATCCGCACGTCGGGCGCGGGTTCCACGCAGGCTTTCGCCAGGGCCGCGAGGGTTGCCGGCGCGGCGATGTAGGGCGCCGACAGCCAGCCCCGGTTGGATCCGACCATGCCGACCGCGATGACCAAGTGAGGCCCCAGCCGCGCGCGCAGATCCGCGATCTCCGCGGGGTAGTCGCCGGGCGCCAGGGAGAGGATCCCGCGTCCGTCCTGCAGGCTGTCGAGCACCGCTCCCGAGCCCGACACGGCGAAGGCCCGGCGGTTCGTGGTGCCCCAGTCGACGGCGATGTAGGCCGCGCGACCGTCCATGCCTTGTCTCCCCAGAATAGCGCCACCGTAATTTGTCTGAGTTAATCGGAGGGCGGCGCGTGGTCAAGTTCGGTCGAGCGACCGTCGCGACACGGTCGGCGACAGATATCACTGACGGGGGATTGTCGCGTGGTCCCCGGCGATTGCGATGGACTGTACCGTCACGGATCGGCGATATGGCGGCAAGAAATCAAACCCGGGAGGGACACGCTTGGCACGGGATGTAATCCTGGCGACCGATGGCCTGACGATGGAATTCCGTGGATTCCGGGCCGTCAACGGCGTGGCGTTGCAGGTGGAGCGCGGCACGATTCACGCACTCATCGGGCCGAACGGCGCCGGCAAGACCACCTGCTTCAATCTGCTCACCAAGTTCCTGATCCCGACCTCGGGGACGATCCGCTACAAGGATCGCGACATCACCGGCCTCAAGGCGGCGGATGTCGCCCGGCTGGGGCTCGTCCGCTCGTTCCAGATTTCGGCGGTCTTCCCGCATCTCACCGTGATGGAGAATGTCCGCATCGCCCTGCAGCGGCGGCGGCGCGGCGATTCCTTCGATTTCTGGCGGCCCGAGCGGGTCCTGCGTGCGCTGAACGGCGAGGCGCTCGAACTGGTCGACGCGGTCGGACTCTCGGAGTTCGCCGACGTGCTGGCGGTCGAGCTGTCCTATGGCCGCAAGCGCGCGCTGGAGATCGCAACCACGCTCGCTCTCGATCCCGAGATGCTGCTCCTCGACGAGCCGATGGCCGGCATGGGCCACGAGGATGTGGACCGGACCGCCGCGCTCATTCGGCGCGTCTCGAAGGACCGGACGATCCTGATGGTCGAGCACAACCTGTCGGTGGTCGCTTCCCTTTCGGACCGGATCACCGTGCTGGCCCGCGGCCAGGTGCTGGCCGAGGGGGACTACGCCACGGTCTCGAAGGATCCGCGTGTGGTCGAAGCGTATATCGGGGCGGGACATGCGTGAGGCGGCTCTCAAGACACCTCCGGCGGCCGCGACCGGCGCGCTCCTCACCGTCCGCGGATTGGAAGGCTGGTACGGCGAGAGCCACGTGCTCCACGGGATCGACATCGACGTCCGGACCGGTGAAGTCATCACGCTGCTCGGGCGCAACGGCGCCGGAAAGACCACGACGCTGAGGGCCATCATCGGCATCCTCGGCAAGCGCGCCGGCTCGATCGTCTACGACGGTGTCGAGACCATCCGC
Organism: Methylobacterium sp. 391_Methyba4; assembly: GCF_029691625.1. Lineage (NCBI taxonomy): Bacteria > Pseudomonadati > Pseudomonadota > Alphaproteobacteria > Hyphomicrobiales > Methylobacteriaceae > Methylobacterium > Methylobacterium sp. 391_Methyba4. The sequence goes on from NZ_CP121475.1 coordinate 109,457, forward strand.
ATGGCGTCCCGGAACATCGCCCGCCTCGGAATCGGCTACGTCCCGGAGGAGCGGGGCATCTTCGCGAGCCTCACGGTCCACGAGAACCTGATGCTGCCGCCGCGGGTGAAGCCGGGGGGCATGTCGGTGGACGAGATCCATCAGCTCTTCCCGAACCTGAAGGAGCGCGCCGGCAGCCAGGGCACCAAGCTCTCCGGCGGCGAGCAGCAGATGCTGGCGATCGGACGCATCCTGCGCACCGGTGCCAAGCTGATCCTCCTCGACGAACCGACGGAGGGACTGGCGCCGGTCATCGTCCAGCAGATCGGCCGGACCATCCAGCAATTGAAGGCGAAAGGCTACACCATCGTTCTGGTGGAGCAGAACTTCCGCTTCGCCCAGACCCTGGCGGACCGGCATTTCGTGATCGAGCAGGGGCGGGTGGTCGATATGATCCCCAATGCCGAGCTTGACGCCAATATCGACAAGCTCCACGCCTATCTCGGCGTCTGAAGCCCGTTCGCAAAAACCGTAGAAGCGCCAACAATCGGCGCCCCGATACTCGGCTGGCGGAGATCCGCCGTGCCGTTACAAGGATGGAAACGAAAATGTTCGGACGTATCGCCCGGCCCGCGACCCTCGCCGCCCTTGCCGGCGCCCTGATGATGGGCACCGCTGCTGCGCAGACGAACGTGAAGATCGGCATCCTGGGCGATCGATCGGGCGCCTATTCCGACATCAGCGGCGAGGGCTCGGTCGTGGCCGCGAAGCTCGCCGTCGAAGACTTCAAGCCGGACGCTCACGGCCTGAAGGTCGAGATCGTCTCGGCCGATCACCAGAACAAGCCGGATGTCGGGGCGGCCATCGCCCGGCAATGGTATGACCGCGACAACGTCGACATGATCACCGACGGGGTGACCTCCTCGGTGGCGCTGGCCATCAGCCAGGTCACCAAGGAAAAGAACAAGGTCTTCATCGATACCGGCGCCGGCACGGCCGACCTGACCGGCCCGCAATGCACGCCCAACACCATCCATTGGGTCTACGACACTGTGGCGCTGGCCAACGGCACCGGCGGCGCGATGGTGAAGCGCGGCGGCAATACGTGGTTCTTCCTGACCGCCGATTACGTTTTCGGACAGACGCTTCAGCGCGACACCAGCGCGGTCGTCACCAAGAACGGCGGCAAGGTCGTGGGCTCGGTGAAGACCCCGTTCCCGACCTCGGACTTCTCGTCCTTCCTGCTTCAGGCGCAGGGCTCGGGCGCCAAGGTCATCGGCCTGGCCAATGCCGGAACCGACACGATCAACGCGATCAAGCAGGCGGGCGAGTTCGGCATCACCGAGGGCGGGCAGGCGCTGGCCGGCCTTCTGGTCTTCTCCTCCGACGTGCATTCGCTGGGCACCAAGGTCGCCCAGGGTCTCGTGCTCACCGAGCCGTTCTACTGGGACCTGAACGATCAAACCCGCGCCTTCTCGGACCGCTTCGCCAAGCAGATGAAGGGTGGCTCGAAGCCCACCGCCAACCATGCCGGCGTCTACTCGGACGTGCTCCATTACCTGAAGGCGGTGGCCGAGCTGAAATCCACCACCGACGGCGCCGCCACGGTCGCCAAGATGAAGGCGATGCCGACCGACGATCCTCTGTTCGGCAAGGGCGTGATCCGCGCGGACGGCCGCAAGATCCACGACATGTACCTGTTCGAGGTCAAGAAGCCCGCCGAGTCGAAGGGCGAGTGGGATCTTTACAAGAAGCTCGAGACGATCCCGGGCGATCAGGTCTTCCGGCCGCTCAACGAGGGCAATTGCCCCCTCGTGAAGGGTTGACGGTGGGATCGGGGCGCGGAGAACGGCCATGACCACGATCTTCGGAGTGCCGACGCAGGCCCTGTTCGGGCAATTGCTGCTCGGCCTGATCAACGGCTCGTTCTACGCGATCCTGTCGCTGGGGCTCGCCATCATTTTCGGGCTCCTGAACATCATCAACTTCGCCCACGGCGCGCTCTACATGATGGGCGCGTTCGTGGCCTGGATGCTGCTCACCTATGTGGGCCTGGGCTACTGGTGGGCGCTGGGTCTCGCGCCCCTCGTGGTGGGCGCCTTCGGCATCGTGCTGGAGCGGGTGCTCATCGCCCGGCTCTACAAGCTCGACCACCTCTACGGACTTCTGCTGACCTTCGGGCTGGCGCTGATCATCCAGGGCCTGTTCCGCGACCAGTACGGCGTCTCGGGGCTGCCCTACGCGATCCCGGCGGAGCTCTCCGGCGGCCAGCGGCTGCCCTTCATGTTCCTGCCGAACTACCGGGCCTGGGTGGTGGTCGCGTCGCTGACCGTCTGCATCGCCACCTGGCTCGTCATCGAGAAGACCAAGCTCGGCGCGTATCTCCGGGCCGCCACCGAGAATCCGACGCTCGTCCAGGCCTTCGGGGTGAACGTGCCGCTGTTCCTGACGCTGACCTACGGGTTCGGCGTCGCGCTCGCAGGCTTCGCCGGGGTGCTCGCCGCGCCGATCTACTCGGTGAACCCCAACATGGGCGCCGACATCATCATCGTGGTCTTCGCCGTGGTGGTGATCGGCGGCATGGGCTCGATCATCGGGTCGGTGATCACGGGCTTCGCCCTGGGCCTCGTCGAGGGGCTGACCAAGGTGTTCTATCCGGAGGCGTCGGCCACCGTGATCTTCGTGATCATGGTGCTGGTGCTGCTCGTCAAACCCGCCGGCCTGTTCGGGCGCACGGCCTGACCGCGAACTGAGGCTCGACACCCATGGCCGACACCGCCGCCCTCGAGGCCGCCCCGATCGCCGCCGCGCTCCCGACGAGCCGGGACGACAAGGCGCTCCATCGCCTGATCTTCATCGGCATCGCGCTGCTGCTGATCGTAGCGCCGCTCGTCCTGTACCCCGTCTATCTGATGAAGGTGCTGTGCTTCGCGCTGTTCGCGCTCGCCTTCAACCTGCTGCTCGGCTACGGCGGCCTGCTGTCCTTCGGTCATGCCGCCTATTTCGGCATGGCGAGCTACCTCTGCGCCTACACGGCCAAGCAGCTCGGCTTCACGCCGGAACTGGCGATCCTCAGCGGCACGGTGACGGCGGCCCTGCTGGGTCTGGTCTTCGGCGCCCTGGCGATCCGCCGGCAGGGCATCTACTTCTCGATGATCACCCTGGCGCTCGCCCAGATGGTGTTCTTCTTCTCCCTGCAGGCGAAGTTCACCGGCGGCGAGGACGGCATCCAGGCGGTGCCCCGCGGCAACCTGTTCGGCGCGATCAGCCTCGCGGACGACCGGGCGATGTACGCCGTCGTCGCCGTAATCTTCATGGCGGGGATGCTGCTGATCTACCGGATCATCCACTCGCCCTTCGGGCAGGTGCTGAAGGCGATCCGCGACAACGAACCCCGGGCGATCTCCCTCGGCTACAGAGCGAGCCAGTACAAGCTCGCGGTCTTCGTCCTCTCCGCGACCCTCGCGGGACTCGCGGGCTCCACCAAGGCGATCGTCTTCCAGCTCGCCTCGCTCACCGACGTGCACTGGTCGATGTCCGGCGAGGTCGTACTGATGACGCTCGTGGGCGGCATGGGCACGGTCTTCGGACCGATCGTGGGGGCCTTGGTGATCGTCACCATGGAGACCTACCTCGCGCAGTTCGGGGCCTGGGTGACGATCATCCAGGGCTGTGTGTTCGTGCTCTGCGTGCTGCTGTTCCGGGAGGGCATCATCGGGCTGATCGCCCGGGTTGTCCGCCGGCCGTTGTAGCGCCCGCACCGTCACCGGAGACGGACTGACTAGGGTTCCGAAGATGTGGGCGCATGGCGTCGGGCTGCATCACGGCGAGCCGAAGATGAGCGGCTTCGCAGGCGGACTGCGTTTCCGACGTCGCGCGGTGAGCATTCGTTAACCAAGACCGCCCACGCTGACGGCTTGACGCTGCCAGGGGGCGCTATGACTCAGGACCGGACGCTCAGCATCGACGATCCCGCCCTCGAGTGCCCGGTGGCACCGGACGTTGTCGGTCGCCTGATCAAGGCCGATCCTGAGGGCGCGGTCTTTCTCCTTGAGGGCATCCCGGAGGCGACCCGGGCGCGGCTCGCGGTCTGGCTCTACGGCCGCAGTCACACCCATGCGATCGGCGTTCGCGTTGCGTCGACCTGCGACGGTGCCACCCTGCGGCGGACGGCAGGCGTCGTCGGCAACGCATTGTTAGACCTGTCGCGCCGGCCCCAGGTGGCGACAAGCCAGGGGACGCGCAGCGGCGGCGGCCGGATTTCTCTGGGCGGATCGCTGCGCCGCGCCTGATTCCCAGTCCGCACTGCGCAGCGTGATTGGATCACCGCGGCGCAGGGACTATTCTCCGTGGCGATGTCCACCGCCCTGACCGCGCCGTCCGTCCGTCGCCTCGACCCCGTGCTCGTCGATCGCATCGCGGCCGGCGAAGTCGTTGAGCGTCCCGCCTCGGCCGTGAAGGAGCTGGTCGAGAATGCCATCGATGCCGGGGCCGGTGCCATCGAGGTCACCATCGAGGCCGGGGGACGGCGGCTGATCCGGGTCGTCGATGACGGCCGTGGCATGACGCCGGACGATCTTGACCTCGCGGTGGAGCGGCACGCCACCTCAAAGCTTCCAGGCGGCGACCTCACGGCGATCGCCACCCTCGGGTTCCGCGGCGAAGCGCTGCCGTCGATCGGCGCGGTGTCGCGGCTCGCCATCGTCACCCGGACCCCGGATGCCGAGGCCGGGGCCAGCCTGACGGTCGAGGCGGGGCTGAAGGGTCAGGTCCGTCCGGCACCGGCGCAGCGTGGGACCCGGATCGAAGTGACCGAGTTGTTCGCCGCGACACCGGCACGGCTCAAGTTTCTGAAATCGGACCGGGCGGAGAACACCGCCGTCGCCGAAACGCTGCGCCGGCTCGCCGCGACGCAGCCCGGGATCCGCTTCACCCTTCGCGCCGATGCCGGGCAGCCCCTGGTCCTGCCCGCGGAGACCGGACCCGAGGCGGAGCTGCGCCGGCTCGCCGCTGTTCTGGGGCCGGATTTTTTCGCCAATGCGCTGCCGGTCTCCCTGGCCCGGGAGGGCTTTGCCGTGACCGGCCATGTCGGCCTGCCGACCTATCATCGCGGCGCGGCGACCCATATCCATCTTGCCGTCAACGGGCGCCCCGTGCGCGACCGGCTCCTGCTGGGCGCGATCCGCGGCGCCTACGCCGACACCCTGGCCTCCGACCGCCATCCGGTGCTCGGCCTTTCCATCGCGTGCGACCCGGACCGCGTCGACGTCAACGTCCACCCGGCCAAGACCGAGGTGCGCTTCCGCGAGCCGGGCCTCGTGCGGGCGCTGATCGTGAGCGCGATCCACGACGCCCTGCGGCGCGGCGGCGCCCGTTCGGCCACCACCGGCGCCGCGCGGACTCTCGACGCCCTGCGCCCCGCCGGTCCGCCGCTCGCGACCCATAGCGGCGCTGCCGCCCCGAGCCTGTTCCGACCGACGCGACCGGGCCTGTTTCCGGTGGGCACGCCGTCGGTCGCGGCACCGTCAGGCTACCGTCCGCAGACCGCGTGGCGGGCGCCGCAGCCTGTGCCGGCCGCGCCGGCGGGCTTCGGCGAGGCTGCGCAGGCCGTGTTCGCGGGCCCGGATCCGGCCCCGGTGTCGGCACCGCCCCAGGCCGATATCCGCGTCGCCGACGATGCGACGGAGACGCTGGATCATCCCCTCGGCGCGGCCCGGGCGCAGATTCACGAAACCTACATCCTCGCCCAGACCCGCGACGGCCTCGTCATCGTCGATCAGCACGCCGCGCACGAGCGGCTCGTCTACGAGCGGATGAAGGCCGAGCGGGAAACGGGCGGCATCGCCCGCCAGGGCTTGCTGATCCCCGACGTGGTCGAGATGAGCCCCGAGGAGGCGGACCGGCTGGTCGCCGCGGCGCCGGACCTCGAGCGGCTGGGTCTCGCCATCGAGGCCTTCGGACCGGGGGCGGTGCTCGTGCGCGAGGTGCCGGCCGTGCTGCTCGGCGCTTCGACTCGCGACCTCGTCACCGACATCCTCGACGCCCTGGAGGCCAGCGGCGACGAGGAGGGCGGCGTCCCGGCTGCGGAGGGCGGCCCGCTCGGCCGGCGCCTCGACGCGGTCCTGTCGCGCATGAGCTGTCACGGCTCGATCCGCGCCGGGCGGCGGCTGCGACCGGAGGAGATGAACGCCCTCCTGCGCGAGATGGAAGCCACGCCCAATTCCGGGCAGTGCAACCATGGACGTCCCACCTCGATCGAACTGAAGCTCGCCGATATCGAGCGGCTGTTTGGCCGCCGATGAGGTGACGGCTTCGCCGGTCCGGCTGGCCTACCGGGCAGGGGCGGTCCAAAAGAACGGTCGATGCCTCGGCGCGAAGACCGGGGAGCCGGCGGCCGCGGATCGCCGGTGCATGCAGGGGAGGCGCAGAGCCATGACCGATATCCTCATCACCGGCCCGTGCCGCGACGCCGAACGCAAGCGGAGCGCGGCTCCGGCCGTCGCGTCGGTGCGCTGAGATGACGGGCCCATTCGATCTCGCCGGACGTCACGTCCTCATCACCGGTGCCTCAAGCGGCCTCGGCCGTCACTTCGCCGGAACTCTCGCCCGCGCCGGGGCCCGCCTGTCGCTGGGGGCCCGCCGGGCCGATGCCCTCGCCGAAACCGTCACCCGCGTCGCGTCCGAAGGCGGAGAGGCCCATGCCGTCGTCATGGACGTCACCGACGCCGCGAGCGTCGAGCGGGCGCTCGATGCCGCTGAATCGCGGTTCGGACCCGTGGCGGTCCTGGTGAACAATGCCGGTGTGACGGCGACGAAACCGGCCCTCGATCTCGACGAGGCCGACTGGGACGCCGTGCTCGACACGAACCTCAAGGGGGTTTGGCTCGTGGCTCAGGCAACCGGGCGGCGCATGGTCCGACACGGCGCGGGCGGCAGCATCGTCAACATCGCCTCGATCCTCGGGCTGCGGGTGACCGGTGGACTGGCGCCCTACGCCGCCTCCAAGGCGGCCGTGGTGCAGCTCACCAAGAGTCTGGCACTCGAATGGGCGCGCCACGGGATTCGGGTGAACGCGCTCGCTCCGGGCTACATCAAGACCGAGCTGAATGACGCCTTCTTCGAATCCGACGCCGGCAAGGCGCTGATCAAGCGCGTGCCGCAGCGTCGGTTGGGCGAAGCGGCGGAACTCGATGGGCCGCTGCTGCTGCTCGCCTCGGATGCCGGCGCCTACATGACCGGCAGCGTCGTGGCGGTCGACGGGGGCCACCTCGTCTCCGGCCTCTAGGGGCTGCATGGTGACGTGATCCGTTCCGACGCGCCGGACGGGCGTGGCTCAGAGAGCCCGCGCCTGCTCGCGCAGGACGAACTTCTGGATCTTGCCCGTCGACGTCTTCGGCAACGGTCCGAACACGACGGATTTCGGCACCTTGAAGCGCGCCATCCGCTCGCGACAGAAGGCGATCAACTCCTGGTCGGCGGGTTCCGTCGCGCCGGGCTTCAGCTCCAGGAAGGCGCAGGGGCTCTCGCCCCAGGTCGGGTCCGGCTTGGCCACGACGGCCGCGAGCATCACCGCGGGGTGGCGCATCAGCACCTCCTCCACTTCCAGGCTGGAGATGTTCTCGCCGCCCGAAATGATGATGTCCTTCGCCCGGTCCTTGATCTCCACCGACCCGTCCGGGTGCCAGACCGCGAGGTCGCCGGTCCGGTACCAGCCGCCCGCGAGCGCCTGCTCCGTCGCGTCCGGGTTGCCGAGATAGCCTTTCATCACCGTGTTGCCACGCAGCCGGATCTCGCCGACCGATACGCCGTCGCGCGGCACCGGCGCGTCGGTCGCCGGGTCGGCGACGCTTACGGCCTCCAGGGTCGCCAGCGGCACGCCTTGACGGGCCATGCGGGCGTATCGTTCGGTTTCGGGAAGGTCGGCCCAATCCGGCTGTGCCAGGCAGACCGTCGCGGGCCCGTAGCTCTCGGTGGCCCCGTAGAGATGCGTCACCTGGAAGCCCAGATCCTCCATGGTGCGGATGATCGTCGAGGAGGGCGCCGCGCCGCCGACCGCGCAGCGCACCGTTTGCGGGAACGGCACGCGGTCGTGGGCCGGCGCGTGGGCGATCATGGACAGGACGATCGGTGCACCGCACAGATGCGTCACCCGGTGCTCGGCGATCAGCCGGAAGATGGCCGCCGGCTCGACCTTCCGGAGGCAGACCTGCGTGGCGCAGGCGGCAACGCTGGCCCAGGGATACGACCAGCCGCTGCAATGGAACATCGGCAGCGTCCAGAGATACACGCTCGCGTCGGTGAGCCCGAAAGTCACGGCGTTGCCGAGAGCCTGGAGATAGCCGCCGCGATGGCTGTAGACGGCGCCTTTCGGATCTCCGGTCGTTCCCGACGTGTAGAGCAGGCAGAGCGACTGCCATTCGTCCACTGGACCGACCCAGGCATAGTCCGGATCGCCTTCGGCGAGCAGGGAATCGTAGGGCACAGCCCCGTCGATGCCGGTCTCGCCGATCGCCACCACCAGGACGGGCTCGGCGAAATCGCCGAGCGCCCGCGCGGCTAGCGCGGCGTACTCGGCCTCGACGATGAGCGCCCGGGCTCCACCGTGCCGGAGCGAGAACGCGATCGTCGCCGGGTCCAGACGGGTGTTCAGCGGATTGAGGACCGCGCCGAGCATCGGGACGGCGAAATGCGCCTCGATCATCTCGGACACGTTCGGTGCCAGGATCGCGACGGTGTCGAGCGATCCGATGCCCCGACCGGCGAGGCCCGCTGCGAGGCGGCGGCAGCGCCCGTACAGGTCCGCATAGGTGAAGCGGCGGCTTCCGTCGATGACCGCAATCCGTGCCCCGCATGCGGCGGCGGCGCGCGCCAGCAGGCTCACCGGGGTCAGCGCGACGTAGTTGGCTGGCCGGCGGCCGAGCCCGACCTCGAACGGATGGAGGCCGGCCTCGCGAGCCTCGGCGGGGATCGGTCCGGTCTCCATCATCGACACTTGCTGCCTTCTGAGCGGGCGGTGAGCGTGGCGTGCGCTCCGTGCGACGATGATTTCGCGGCCGTCACACCTGTCAATTGCGATTGCCGTGACAGCGTGGGCCGCGCGCGGATTCTGTTACCGGGCGCGATTGACGGGAAGACAACCCTGTCGGATGCCCTATCCTTGGCCGTGCGCGGCCGAGGCCGGATGCGATCGTCCGATCTGCGGGAGACGACAGTGGGGAACGACAACCTGCCGGTGGTCTCCAAAGAGACCGGCCGTGCCATGGCCGAGAGCAGTGTCGCCCGGGCGCGCGAGGCGTATGAGCGCTTCGCCGAGGCCGGCGAGATGGCGCTGAACGCCTTCGAGGCGTCGGCGGCACAGAGTTTCGAGGGCTGGCGCGCGGTCATGGGCTCGAGCCGCGAGACCGCGCACAATCTCGCCGATCGTCATGCGGCCGGTGCCCGCACGTTGCGCGAGCAATGGGACGATGCCGGCGCGCGGCTCTACAATGCCGTTGAGGACAACGCCGTCCATACCATGGCGGCGATGCGGGAGATCAGCCACCGGATGCTCGTGGCTTCGGACACGAATGTCCGTGCGGGCCTCGATTTCGCGGACCGCCTTGCCGCGGCAGCCGATGCCCGCGAGGTCGTGGCGCTGAACATCGCGTTCCTGCAGGAGCAGGCGCGTCGGCTCACCGACCAGATGGTCGACCTCCATCAGACGGCCAGCCGCCTCGCCCGCGAGGTCGCCGCGCGCACGGAGACTCCGTGACCGCCGCCGGCGCGGCGCCGGTTTCCGGACCCGAGACGAAGCTGCGGCTCGACGATCTGAGTCGCGCCGATGTGCCGTTCCGGACAGGCCATTTCCAAGCCTATGCGCCGCACGACTTCCATCGCATCGCTTACGTGGAATGGGGCGAAGCGGACAGCCCGCACGTGGTGATCTGCGTGCACGGCCTGAGCCGCCAGGGTCGCGACTTCGACGCGCTCGGCTATCGGCTGGCGAAGCTGGGCTACCGGGTCGTCTGTCCCGACCTGCCCGGGCGCGGTCTCAGCGGCTGGTTGAAGGATCCGGAACTCTACGGCCTGCCGCAATACGCCGCCGACATGGCGGCGCTCATCGCGCATCTCCGGGTTCCAGGGAAGATCGACTGGGTCGGCACCTCCCTCGGCGGCCTCACCGGAATGGTCCTGGCCGCCGCCGCACGCTCTCCGATCCGCCGGATGGTGATCAACGATATCGGCCCGTTTCTACCCTGGGCGCCCATCCGCGAGATCGGCTCGCGCCTGCGCGACGCGCCCCGGCTTCACCATAACCTGGCCTCGGGCGAGTCGCGCCTGCGCACGGTGCTGGGCGCATTCGGACCGCTCACCGACGAGCAATGGCGCCACATCGCCAAGTACAGCTTCCACCAGGAGCCGAACGGCGGCTGGCGGCCCCACTACGATCCCGGGATCGGCGACGCGTTCCGGCCCGGCCGGGTTTACAGCGTCAGCATGTGGCGCGACTGGGACGTCATAACCTGTCCCGTCCTGCTCCTGCGCGGAGAGCATTCGGACTTGCTCCTCGCTTCGACCGCCGACGAGATGACCCGCAGGGGACCTCCGACACGGCGCGTCGAGATCCCCCAGTGCGGCCACGCGCCTGCATTGCTGGACGACGAGCAGTTGCGAATCGTCACCGACTGGCTCGGTCCTGCGGCGTGAACACATCGCGACCGAACGGCTGCGATTTCCGGGTCGAACCTCTGTGTGTCACGCCGTGTCCCCGTGGATCGGCATTCCCGGGCCAACGTGGAGCAGGCAACCCAATAGCGCGCTGCAGTTTTCGAATGCGGGGCTCTAGTCGATTTCGATCACTTTTGTATGATCGCGGATGATCGTTTAGTTGTTCATGTCGTGGTCATTGAGAGGCCCGCCCGGGAGTCTTCCGGGCTCAAGATTTTGAAAGCGTAACCATTCGTTGCACGCGCGGCTGACCTGTGGCACTAACAGATGTCACGTCTGGATCTTCGCGGCGCAATGTTGCACCTGTCAGTTGTGATTGGCGCCCCGGATCCGGGCGAGCAAGCCTGCCAACATTTAAGAACATCCGGACTACCAACGATGGCGAACCCAACCCCCAAGCCGAAGCAGACGACAGCCATTGATCACGGGGTCGGCAGCCGCATCGCGTTCCTTCGGGCCGCTAACGGATTGAGCCAGTCGGCCCTGGCCAGTGCATTGGGTGTCAGCTTCCAGCAGGTCCAGAAGTACGAGACCGGCAAGAACCGGGTCGGAGCCGGCCGTCTGCAGGCAATCGCCGAGCGACTCGGCGTTCCGGTCTCAAGCTTCTTCGAGCCCGAGCCCGAGGCTTCGACGGAGAATGGCCCGGCGCTGCTTCGTGTTGCCGGCGCCGTCGAGATCCTGCGCGCCTACAATCAGATCGCCGACGATCAGATGCGCCGCGACGTGCTCTCGCTGGTGAAATCCGCCGCGCGGATCGGCCAGCTGCGATCGGCGGACGAAGCGGCGCCTCAGTCTCCCACCGCAACGCGCAACGCGTGAGATCGGGCCGGCGCGGCGCTCCAGCCCAGCGCCGCGCGAGATCTGCCGGGGATGGATCATGGCCGAACGACCGACGACCGTGACCAATCTGCTGGCCGATCTGCCGCTCGGCGCAGCCGATGAGGTCGTGTCGGTCTTGGTGGCCAGCCCGGGTCTCCGGGTGGAGCGCATCGTCTCGACCGGGCAAGCGAGTCCGCCGGGCTTCTACTACGACCAGCCGCACGCCGAGTGGGTCGCCGTCCTGACGGGCGCGGCCGACCTCCTGTTCGCCGACGAGACGGCCCCGCGTCGCCTCGTCGCTGGCGATGCCGTGATGATCGCTCCGCACCGTTGGCACCGGGTCCACTGGACCGCGTCTCCCACCGTCTGGCTGGCTATCCATTTCGGCGCTGAGCTGACGGTTTCCGCGGAGGAAATGGTCGAAGCTCCCTAGAGGGGCTCAGGCGCCAAATCGAGCGATCGCCACCGCCGTGTCGCCGTAGACGCGTCGTTCCACCGATTCGAAGCCCGCGGGCCAGACCAGTTGGACGGCTGCGGCCTCCTCGACCACGACAAGAGCCCCAGGGGCGAGCCATCCGCCCGCGGCAGCGCTCTCGAGGGCGCGCGGCGCCAGATCTTTGCCGTAGGGTGGATCGCAGAAGACGAGCGAGAAAGGGCCCGCCGAGGCGGCAGGCCCAAGCCGGGTCGCATCCCGACGGAACAGGCGCGTCACGCCTTCGGCCCCGAGCGCCTCGATATTGGTGCGGATCACCGCGCGGGCTTCGGCGCCCTCATCGACGAGCAACGCGTAGGCGGCACCCCGCGACAGTGCCTCGAATCCGAGAGCGCCCGTCCCGGCAAACAGGTCGAGAACCTGAGCGCCCTCGACAGCGTGCTCGTAGGCATGGGTCAGCACGTTGAACAGCGATTCCCGGAGTCGATCCGAAGTCGGCCGGATCGCTTCGGTGCGCGGCGTGGTGAGCCTGCGGCCCCGCCAAGCGCCACCGACGATCCTCATCGCGTCCCGCGTGGCGGTCGGCCACCGCCGGGCTTGGCTCCGCCGCGCGGGGCACCGGGACGACCACCCGGTCGCCCGCCGCCCTTGCCGGGCGCGCCGCCAGAGAAGCCGCCCGGCTTGCCGCCGGGACGGGATCCACCGGGACGTGCGCCTCCCGGCTTCGGGCCTCCGAAGGCCGGCTTGCCGCCACCGGCGGCGGGTTTCCGGGGCGGGAACGAACCGGCCTTTCGGGCCGCTCCGTCGGCCGGCTTGGCGTCGAATGCGCGTTCGCGCCGATCGCCAGCCTTGCCGTCGCGGCGATCCTCGAAGCGCGCATCCCCGCGCGGCCGGTCGTCTCGCCCTGTCTCCCGGCGCTTCCACTCGCCGGTGCCGCGTTCGCCGCGTGGGCCGGCATTGCGCTCCGGCCGTTCCTGTCCGGCCTTGTCGGCAAAGCGGCGCCGCGGCTTCTCGACGGGCGCTGGCTCCGCAGGCGTCGCCGTCAGGCGCTCGACGACGACGCGGCGCTCGCCCGTGCGGATCGAGCCGACACGTTCGCGACCCCGCTCGGCCGCGGCGGCCTGCGCCGCACGAGGGTCCGCACCGCGGCGGGGGATGCGCGTCCCCCGCGGCTTCGTCGCGTCCTCGTCGCGCCACGCGGAGTTGCGGGGTCCGGGTCCGGTACCGCCCGTCGAGACCCGAGGCGTCGGTGCCGGACGCGCAGCATTGCGCCGGGATGGAGCTTGTTGTGCAGCCCGGGCTTCCCGGTCGGCCGGTCGCGATTCGCCGAAGGGCGCGATCGGTTCCCGGACCGGGCTGTCGAAATCCACGCCCGCCTGTTCGGCGAGGCTCTTGCCGAGCTGGTCCTTCAGCACGCGCGTGCGCACCTCTTCCACCAGCCCGACCTCCAGATCGCCCAGCTGGAACGGGCCGAAGGACAGCCGGATCAGCCGGTTCACCGAGAGGCCGAGATGCTCAAGGATACGCTTGACCTCGCGGTTCTTGCCTTCGCGAAGGCCGAGCGTCAGCCAGACGTTGTCGCCCTGGACGCGGTCGAGGGTGGCCTCCACCGGGCCGTATTCCATGCCATCGATGGTCACGCCCTTGGCCAGCCTGTCGAGCTGCGCCTGATCGGTGTCGCCGTGCGCACGGACCCGGTACCGGCGCAGCCAGCCCGTGTCGGGATGCGCGATCACCTTGGCCAAGCCGCCGTCGTTGGTCAGGAGCAGGAGACCCTCGGTGTTGATGTCGAGGCGTCCCACCGCGACGACCCGCGGCAGTTCTTCGGGCAGCGCCTCGAAGACGGTCTGGCGACCCTCGGGATCGCGGGCCGTGGTCACCACCCCCCGAGGCTTGTGGAAGATCCACAGTCGGCTCCGCTCGCGCGACGGCATCGGTTCGCCGTCGATCAGGATGCGGTCGTTCTCGGTGACGTTGCGGGCGGGGGAGGTCAGCGTCTCGCCGTTGACGCTGACGCGACCGGCGAGAATCATCGCTTCAGCATCCCGCCGTGAGGCGATGCCGGCCCGTGCCATAGCCTTGGCGATACGCTCACCGGGCGGCGTCTCGATAGCGCCCTCGTCCTCGGTCGGGGTTGCCGGCAGCGGCTGCGCAGTCTTGGCACCCGCCTTCGCCTTGGCTGTCGGCTTCCTCGGAGCGTCAGGGGCGTCCGCGGCACTGCCCGCATCGGTCGGCGGGGTCCAGCCCTGGCCCTGGTTTGCCTCGGGGGCCGGGCGGGCAGCGCCCGCCTCGGGCTTATCGTCGTTCGGCAGATCGGTCATGCCTGCCGCTTATCAGAGCCACACTCTCCAGGCGAGACGGCACGTGCGGTTGAGCCGAGGCTGAAACGACGAAGGCGGCCCATGGGGACCGCCTCGAAGATTGATGCGCGAGTGTGCCGTCAGATCCGGGGTGAGCGACCGCGCATCACGCCGAACACGGCGGAGATCAGGAACAGGGCGATCGCCACGAAGAAGACGATCTTGGCAGCTTCCATGGCCGTTCCGGCGATGCCGCCGAAGCCGAGGAGCGCCGCCACGAGAGCGACGACGAGAAATGTGACAGCCCAGCCGATCATGGCATCCTCGCTTAGTCCGGTTCAGTTCAAGACTGGAACCCGCGCGAGGCGGGTTCCGTTCCGGTTGTGCTTGACGTTCAGAGCTTGTCGGTGGCCGACTTCACCGCGCTCTTCGCGTCGCCGACCGTACCCTGCGCCTTGCCCTTGAGTTCCTGAGCCGCGCCCTCAGCCTTGAGCTTGTCGTTGTTGGTCACGTCGCCGATGCCCTGCTTGGCCTTCCCAAGAGCCTCGTTGGCGACGCCCTTGATCTTGTCGGTGGTGCTGCTCATGGCGTTGTCCTCTTGTTCGACCTGCGGCGGTGCCGCAATGGTTCAAGAAACGGTCACGGTCGGTCGAATGTTCCAGCCCTTAACATTGACGGGGATCAGGCCGGGACGCCGCCGCGCCTCCGTGCAGGCCCGGGCTTGAGGGCATGGTAGCTTCCGATCCGATCCATCGTCCGGACCGCCCATCGTCCGGAGCGCTGACCGCACTGGATCACGCTTTCGCCGCCGCCCGCGCCGCCGCCGAGGCCGGGGAAGTCCCCGTCGGCGCCGCGGTGGTCCGGGACGGGATCGTCCTCGCGGTCGCGCACAATCAACCGCGGCGGCTCAACGACCCGACCGCGCACGCGGAAATCCTGGCGATCCGGGCAGCCTGTGCGGTCCTCGGTGAGGAACGCCTCACCGGCTGCGATCTCTATGTCACGCTAGAACCGTGCCCGATGTGTGCGGGGGCCATATCCATCGCGCGGATACGGCGGCTCTATTACGGCGCGTCGGACCCGAAGGGCGGTGGGGTCGAGCACGGCCCGCGCGTCTTCGATCAGCCCACCTGCCATCACGCGCCGGAAGTCTATGGCGGCTTCCGCGAGCGTGAAGCCGCGGCCCTGCTCCAGGATTTCTTCGCCCAGCGCCGCGGTTGAACGGCGGATCAGCCGCGCTGGTCTCGATGGCCTCGAACGGCGCGGCGAGACGAGGCGATGACGCCGGCCCTAACGACCGCGATGCGAGCGGCGCCTCATGGGTTCACCCGCAATCCGAGCAGGAACGTGTTCTCCTGGAAGCTCGATCCGGCGACGGTGCTGTCGAATTTCTGGTAGAGATAAGTGCCTCGCAGAGTCAGCCAGCGCGTGAAGTGGTAGTCGACGCGCGCGGTTGCCGAGAAGCCGTTCTCGCGGATGGTGCTGTTCTGATAATCGTTGCGGAGGTAGGACCCGCCCAGGACGATCGACAGGTTGCGCAGGAGATCGTGCTGCACTTCCAGCGTTGCGACCTCGGTCAGCACGCCGCTGGAGCCCGGGATCGTCGTCTCGGTGACGCCCGTCGCGGCGGTGAGCCGGACGGTGGTGAGCGGGCTTGCGGCCCAGACCAGGGCCGCGTTGAGCAACGGCGCATTGATGTCGCGGAGGGTCGGGTCGACGTAGGTCCGATGCTGAATGCCGGCCGAGATCTCACCCGTCACGGAGCGCGCGAGCCCGATGCTCGTGCCGAAGGCGAGCGCGATGCCGTCCGAATCCCGGCGCACACCCGTCAGGTCGAACCGCCGATCGTAGACGCGGGTGTCGCCGAGGAGGTCGATGAATGGGCTGAAATCAGGGTTGACCTCGTAGGCCGTGCGCAATTGGAGACTGTACTGATTCAAGTTCCGGTCGGACTGATTGATGGTCGTCCCATTGGCCAAGCGGGCATTGTCGAATTCCGACCGGTCGATGGATCCGCGCAGCGTCACCGACAGACGGTTGAACGTCTCCGTGGCGCCCAGCGATCCGCCGTAAACAGCTAGAAGCGGCCGGCTCGTCGCCGCGGGGGCCTGCAGGTTGGCGCTCGACGTGCGCTGCGTGTCCACCAGGAAGCGTCCCTCCGCGTCGATGCGCAGATCCCGGTTGGCGTCGATCCGCAGGCGCACGGTGCCGTCCGCTGTGGGGCGGCTCGCGGCCTCGTTCTGCGGCGTTTCGAGGTAAGAACCCCTGAGCGAACCCTGTAGGGAACTCGAGGACCAGTTGCTGCGGAAGTCGACCGTGGCGTCTGTGCGCAGGGCGACCGAGCCCTTTGCGATCTGCCGGCTGGTCTGGTCCGGATTCGAGTCGTAGCCGATGCTCTGTGCGAAGGTCGGGAGCACCGTGAAGGTGCCGACCTGATAGCCGATGGGCGCGAAGGCTGGATCGGTGGGGATCGCGCGCGCCAAGTCGGTGCCGAGGATGAAGCCCGGCGTCAGGAGGCCGAGTGTCGGTCCGATGGCCTGCAGAGGGAACAGGGGCCGGATCGGCGTCACCGTCGACGGATTCGGTACGCCGACCACCGGTTGCTGAACCACCGGCGACAACCGCAGCGCCGGGGGCGGAACCTGCGTCACGCTCTGGGTGACGCGCCGGGTCGCGGACCCGATCCGCCGGGGGGGAGCGGCTCGGGTGCGCAGGAGTGTCGAAGGGGCGAGGTTGGCCGGAGCCGTCGAGCTTCCGCCGGTCCGCCGGCCGCCCGTCGTGATCCGAGTGTCGAGCTGAGACTGGCCGGGCTGGCCCAGCGTCTGTCGCGGTATCGGAGGCGACAGCGGGGACCGAAGGCTGTCGCCTCCGGTTTGCTCGCCGCCCGTCGTGTCCCCGCCGAGCGAGCTGCGTCCTGAATCGCGGGTCAGGCCGTCAGGGATGCTCCGCTTGAGGGCTGGCAGGCCGTTCGGCGCCGCCTCCTGCCCGATGCCGGGATTGTCGGGCTGACCCGTGACGGGACTCGTCGCGTCGAAGCGTTGAGCCAGCGCCGGCGTCGCGAGCGTTAAGCTCAGCGCCGCGACGGCCAGCCGCGAGTTCTGCCGTTTCCGCCGGTCAGCCGCCGTCCGCACCTGATCCCGGTCTCCGCCCACATCTCCGGCACCGAAGTCCGAAGGTCATCGATCATGCCGCCCAGAAACGGGTCGCCGGCATGGTTAACGAACCCTAGCGACGGCATGGTTAATGCCCGGTCAACGACGGCATCGCCCTGACATCCCCTGGCATCCCCCTGGCATCGACGCCGAGCGGTTTCGATCTCTCCGCGCCTCCGCAATTATGATTGAGATTTTTTGTATACTCTGCTATCGTTATGATGAATTCGATCGCATCCGACCTGGATTGATCGACTTGGTGATTTGTACTCATGGAGTTTATCGTGAGTGACAGCGCAGCTAACGAGCACAGCCCGTCGGTCGATCTCACGGTAGATATCGTGGCGGCTTATGTGTCGAACAATTCCGTGCCGGCTTCGGAGCTTCCCGGGTTGATTGGCGGCATCCATGCGGCATTGAGTGGTTTGACAACTCAAAGTCGTGCCGCGAATTCGCCCGTTGAAAAGATGAGCCCGTCCCAGATCCGCAAGTCGGTCACGGCGGATCATATCATCAGCTTCGAGGACGGGAAGCCGTACAAGACGCTTCGCCGTCACCTTACGTTGCGAGGTCTGACGCCCGAGGCCTACCGTGAGAAGTGGGGCTTGCCGCGGGACTATCCCATGACCGCTGCAAGCTACTCCGCCCAACGCTCCGAGCTGGCTCGGGCTCTGGGCCTCGGGCAGCAGCGCCGCAAGAACGTCGGGGCGCCAGCGCCAGCGCCGACACCGGAAGCCGTGGTCGCGCCTGCTTCCAAGCCGCGCGGACGGAAAAAGGTCGTGGCGGAGTAGTCGGCCGAATCGACGGAAACGATCCATTGCGATCAATGTGTCGGGCGATGACACAAGACTACTGAGCGGCTTGCCGCACAGATTACCTCGCTCGATTGGCTGGGTGGAGTCTTGCCTTCTGCGCTGGCGTGGCTCCGCTGGGCCGGCGACTTCGACTCTCGATGTCCGCCGGTGCCACTTAGGCTCAGGCACGATGGATCTCGTGGCCCGGATCGCTCAGTCACGTCGGACGCGTCCCGCAGCTCGGGCGGCCCCCGCGGCCAGGACCCGTCTACCTACCTGACTTGCGATGCTGACGTCTGCGAAGACAGTGTTGTAATGACCTCGGCTCAACGAGGCGGTGTCGTTGCTTCGACACTGCCTCGGTTCAGGCCTACTTGGCCTCCATCGTCTTTAAGCCGATCCCACCGATCGATTGCCGCGGCCGCACTCGGGGGTGGTCTCCGGTCACGCCGCGACTTCTGGCCTCGCAAGACAGGCGCCGGGGCGCCGGACGAGGCAATCTCCACTTCACGTTCCGACGGACGCCTAGGCCAAGCGCGGCGCTGGGCTGGCGCTGTCTCGACCTGATCGAAGGCGGCTCCGGCCATCCGGAAGCTCGCGGCGCGGGTGAGCCGCAGGTGCGGCATCCCAGCCGCAGCGACCCGTGTTCGCGCGCCCCCGTCCACCGGGAACTCCCTGCTCCTCCGCTCCGGCCAGGCCGATCTGCACCGGCGGGCTCTCTGCGCGTCGCGCAAGTGTGCGCCGCGTCAACGGCGCTATCCAATCGCTGACGCGCTGCGATGCTGCTCTGCACCATCGGATCTTGCCCGTGCCGAAGGACTTTGCCGTGCTGCCTCTGCCGATCCTCGCCCTTGCCGTCGCCTCGTTTGGGATCGGCACCACCGAGTTCGTCATCATGGGCCTGCTCCCGGAGGTGGCGCAGAGCTTCGGTGTCACCATCCCGCAGGCCGGCTATCTGGTGTCGGGCTATGCCATGGGCGTGGTCGTGGGGGCGCCGATCGTGGCGATCGCCACCGCGGGCCTGCCGCGCAAGACCGCGCTTCTCGCGCTGATGGCCGTGTTCCTGGCAGGGAATCTCGGCTGCGCGTTGGCACCGAGCTACGCCTTGCTGATGACGGCGCGCGTCCTGACCGCCTTCGCCCACGGCGCGTTCTTCGGAATCGGCGCGGTGGTGGCGCGGGACCTCGTGCCGCGAGAGAGGCGCACGCAGGCGGTCTCGCTAATGTTCGCCGGCCTGACGCTTGCCAACGTTCTGGGTGTGCCCCTTGGGACCGCCCTCGGCCAGGTCGCGGGATGGCGGTCGACCTTCTGGGCGGTGGTGGCGATCGGCCTCGCGGCGGGCCTCGCGATCCAGCTCTGTGTGCCCACCGGCCTTCCGGGAACGCATGGCCGTCTCGCCAGCGAGTTCAGGGCGCTCGGCCGCTGGCCGGTCTTGCGGCCGATGTTGATCTCGACCCTGTCATCGGTGAGCTTCTTCACCGTATTCACCTACATCACACCGTTCCTGACCGGGGTGTCCGGCTTCTCTCCGCGTGGCGTGACGGGTGTGCTGTTTTCGGCCGGACTGGGCCTGACCATCGGCAACCTCGCCGGCGGTCATCTTGCCGATCGGAGTCCGATGGCGACGATCATCGGCAGCTTCCTCGGCATCGTGGCCGCCTTGCTGGCCCTGGCGGCCGTCGCGCACGATCCCGTTCTGACCGTTCCCGTGATGGTCCTCTGGTCAGGACTCGTCTTCGCGCTGGTTTCGCCGCTGCAGATCTGGGTTGTCGAAGCCGCGACCGATGCGCCGAACCTCGCCTCCACGCTCAACCAGGGCGCATTCAACCTCGGCAATGCCGTTGGCGCCTGGATCGGTGGTACCGCTCTGACCCTCGGCGCGAGCTACCGCGAGCTTCCGTTGATCGCCGCGGCGATGTCCCTCGCCGGGCTCGGCCTGGTCCTCACCGCGGTCAGCCGCCGTCGCCACGAAGTTGCGTCGGCTTCCGTGCCCGGGGCCTGAACAATCAGTCGGCCCGAACGAGGTCGCCCAGCAGGCTGGCGGCCACGGTCGCCTTGGAGACGGTGAGGCCGGACGCACCGATTGCGTCCACCGCGTCGCGGATCCGGGCCAGCGGAGCGCCGCGCGCCTTCACCCAAGCCTCCACCGCGTCGGGGCCCGCGCCCAGATCCGCCACCACCTCGGCGGTGAGTTTGCGATGGGCGGCGGCGATGCCGGCGACCGCGCGCTCCAGCGCGACGCGGTCGAACGTGTCGGCCACCGGCACAGTCCGCGCCGCGGCCGCCAGATCGTCGAGCCGGAAGGCATGCTCCAGGGCGAAATGGGTCGCGGCCACCTCCGCGACCGGTCGGCCACTCGCCTCTGCGACGCGGACGACATCGGGTGCGGATCCGAGCGCGGTGAGTGAGGCCAGCCGCCGGGCCTGGGCCGGGGCCATGCCGTGCCCCGTTAGTTCCGCCTCGCGGGCGTCGATGGCTGCGCGGGCCTCATCCCCGAGCACCTCGGGCAGCGCCGCCTCGACGGCGGCAATGCCGTCCCGGTAGCGGGCGACCATGGGGGCGAGCCCTCCGCTCAGATCGAGGTTGCGGATGAACCAGACGATCCGGTTCAGCAGCAGATCCTGCACCTCCGCATAGAGATCGAGCTGCTCCCGCCCCGAAACGCGGCCCGCCAGACCGTCGATGGCAAGGTTCAGCTCCATCAGCCCGAAGGCGTCCCGGGTCATCGCGTAGGCCTTGGCGATGATCGCGGCGTCGGCGCCGGTGCCGTCCACGAGCCGTGTCACCAGCGAGGGCCCGCCGCGGTTGACGATGATGTTGGCGAGCGCCGTGGCGATGATCTCGCGGCGCAAGCGGTGTGCCTTCACGGCGTCCGGGAAGCGCTCGCGCAGGGCCTTCGGGAAGTAGCGCTGCAGCTCCCGGTCGAAATAGGGATCGTTCGGCACGGTGCTGTCGAGGATGGCGTCGTGCAGAGACAGCTTCGCGTAGGCGAGCAGCACCGCGTATTCCGGCCGGGTCAGGCCCTCGTTCCGGCGCATGCGTTCGGCGAGCGTCGCGTCGTCGGGAAGAAACTCCACCGTCCGGTCGAGGCGGCCTTCCGCCTCCAGCGCCTGCATGGTCCGCACGGCGAAGCCGGTCTCGCCGAGTCCGCCGCGCTGGGCGAGCGACAGGGCGAGCGTCTGCAACTCGTTGTTGCGGAGGACCAGACGTCCGACCTCGTCGGTCATGTCGGCGAGCAGGGCGTTGCGCGCCTCGTAGCTCAGCCGGCCGTCCCGCTCCGGCGTCATGAGGGCGATCTTGATGTTCACCTCGACATCCGAGGTGTTCACGCCGGCGGAGTTGTCGATGGCGTCGGTGTTCAGCCGGACGCCCGCGCGCGCCGCCTCGATTCGTCCGCGCTGCGTCAGGCCGAGATTGGCACCTTCGCCGACGACCTTCGCGCGCAGCTCCGCCCCGGTGATCCGGACGGCGTCGTTGGCGCGATCGCCGGCATCCTCGTCGGTCTCGGTGGTCGCGCGAACATAGGTTCCGATACCGCCGAACCACAGGAGGTCGGCCGGCGCCCGCAGGATCGCCTGCATCAGTTCGGTTGGCGTCGCCTCGGCGCGGTCGAAACCGAGGGCGGCCCGGACCGCCGCGGAGAGCGGGACCGTCTTCAGGCTGCGCGAGAACACGCCGCCGCCCTCCGAGATCAGGCTCTTGTCGTAATCCGCCCAGGAGGACCGCCCCAGATCGAACAGCCGCCGCCGCTCGACGAAGCTCGTGGCCGCATCCGGGGCCGGATCGAGAAAGATGTCGCGGTGATCGAAGGCGGCGATGAGGCGGATGCTCTTCGAGAGCAGCATGCCGTTGCCGAACACGTCCCCCGACATGTCGCCGACGCCGACCGTGGCGATCGGATCGGTCTGCACGTCCACGTCGATCTCGCGGAAATGCCGGCGCACGGCCTCCCAGGCGCCGCGGGCAGTGATGCCCATGCCCTTGTGGTCGTAGCCCTGGCTGCCGCCGGACGCGAAGGCGTCACCCAGCCAGTGACCCTTCTCGAGGGAAAGCGCGTTGGCGATGTCCGAAAACGTGGCGGTGCCCTTGTCGGCGGCGACCACGAGATAGGCGTCATCGGGATCGTGCCGCACCGTGTCCGGCGGCGGCACGATGGCGTTGTCGACGATGTTGTCGGTGAGTTCCAGGAGGGTCCGGATGAAGATCCGGTAGCTCTCGGTGCCCTCCTGCATCCAGGCGGCGCGGTCTGACGCCGGAGGCAGGCGCTTGGGGAAGAAGCCGCCCTTGGCGCCCACCGGCACGATCACGGCGTTCTTCACCTGCTGAGCCTTCACCAGCCCGAGGATTTCGGTGCGGAAATCCTCCGGCCGGTCAGACCAGCGCAGGCCGCCGCGGGCGACATAGCCGAAGCGCAGGTGCACGCCCTCGACGCGGGGGGCGTAGACGAAAATCTCGAAGAGGGGCCTCGGCAGCGGCATCGCCGTCACCCGGGCGCAGGCGAACTTGAAGCTGATCGTCTCGCGGGGATGGCCGTCGGCACCCCTCTGGAAGAAGTTGGTCCGCACCGCGGCCTCGACGAGGTTCACAAACCGGCGCAGGATCCGGTCGTCGTCGAGGCTGGTGACCTCGGCGAGCGCGGTCTCGATGCCGGCGCGTATCTCGGCCTCTCGGGCGGCCCTGTCGCCGACGAGTGCCGGATCGAACCGGGCGCGGAACAAGGCGACGATGTCCCGCGTGATCCCGGCATGCCGGCTCAGCGTACCGGCGAGATAGTCCTGTCCGTACCGGATGCGCAGCTGACGCAGGTAGCGACCGAGCGCCCGGAGGAGGGCGGCCTCCCGCCAGGGGAGGGCGGCTTCGAGGACGAGGCGGTTGTAGCCATCGGATTCCGCGGTTCCGTCGGCGATGGCGAGCATCGCAGTCTCGAGAGGCCGTTCCAGGGCGTCGAGATCGATCGCGACACCGGTGGCGCGCTCGATCAGCATGTCGTGCAGCCAGATTCGGGCGCCGTCTTCGACCCCTGTCGGCACGACCCGATAGGTGCGCTCGTTGATGACGCGGAAGCCGAGATTCTCCAGGCCGGGCACCCGGTCGGACAACGCGATGGCGGCGCCCCGCGAGAAGACCTTCAGCCGGACCTGCGCGGCCGAGTCGCTCTGTCGGCGGCCGAGCTGCACGGCCCGCGGCTGGCTGTCGCCGAGGCGCTCGAGGATCGCCACGTCGGCGACTGCGACCTCCGGCTGGAAATTGTCCCGGTAGGCGGCCGAGAACGCGTCGCCGTAGCGGGCGGCCAGCATGCGCGCCTGGTCGCCGCCGTGAGCCTCCGCGAGCGCCTCGCGCAATGCGTCGCCCCAGGTCCGGACCAGGGCGGTGATGCCGGCTTCGAGGGCCGCTGGGTCCTGCTCCGGGCTGCCCGTGTCGGACAGGCCGATGATGTAGTGGATCCGGGCGAGGGAGCCCTCCGGATAGTCCGGGTGGGCGGCACTCAGCCGGCCGCCATAGGCCTCGGCGAGGTAGGTGCCGATCCGGCCTCGTACCGCAGAATCGTAGCGGTCCTTCGGAACGTAGACGAGGAGCGACACGAAGCGGCCGAACCGGTCCGGGCGCGAGAGCACGCGCACCCGCGGCCTGTCGGCCAGGGCTGCGATGGCCAGGGTGAACCGGTAGAGCCGCTCGATGTCGATCTGGAACAGATCGTCGCGCGGATAGCTCTCCAGTACCGCGAGGAGGCTTCGCCCGGCATGGCTCGTCGGGTCGAGACCGGCGCGCTGGACCACCGCCTCCACCTTCCGGCGCAGGACCGGAACCTCGCGGGCGGGGCTGGTATAGGCCGACGCTGTGAACAGGCCGACGATCCGCACCTCACCGGACAGCTTCCCGAGCCCGGAGAAGAGCTTGACGCCCACATAGTCCAGGAAGGCCGAGCGGTGGACGCGGGATTTCACACTCGCCTTCGTGATGATGAGGGGCTGCGGCTCCTCCAGGAAGGCGAGAATCTCGGGGGTGTAGTCCACGGGGGTCCGGCCCCGGCGCAGGGGCGTGGCGCCGGGATCGCGCAGCACGCCGAGGCTCGACCCCTCGACCAGGGGATGCCCCTCACCGTCGATACCGTGCTGCTGCATGCCGAGGAGCAGGAACTGGCCCTCTGTCAGCCACTCCAGAAAAGCGCGTGCTTCCTCGGTCTCGCTTTCGGGCATCGGCGTCGGGGCGCGGCCGAGATCGGTCGCGAGTTCCGCCACGCGCGCCAGCATGGCGTCGTGATCGTCGGTCGCCAGAGCGACGTCCCGGTAGACCGCCGCGAGGGCGTCCAGCAGCCGCTCGCCGGCCTCGGCCGCCAGCCGGTCGAGGTGGATGTGGATGAAGCTCTCGCGCGCCAGGCTGCCCTGGGCATCGGCCGTCGTTTCGCCGACGACCCGTATCAGACCGCCGCCGCCATCCCGCTCGATGCCGAGAATCGGGTGCGCGACGAGGTGCGGGGACAGGCCCTGCTCGGTCAGTTCGGCGAGGGTCGAGTCGAGGAGGAAGGGCCGGTTGTCGTTGACGACTTCGAGGATCGTCATCTCGCGCGCCCGGCCACCGCGGACGAGGGCCCCTTCGCTGAGGCGCAACCGCGCCGGTTCACCGGGCCGGCGCGGCTCAGCCAGGAAGGCACGGGCGCGCGCGGCGAGATCGGCGAGAGTCCCCGCGTCGTAGGAGGCCAGATCCTCCGGTGTCACGCGGCCGAACAGGTCGCGCACGAAGCCGCCCGGTCCGCCCTGCTCGGTCACGATGTCGGCGGCCGCCTCGATCAGTCCCGTTCGGGCCGTCTTCTGCTCCGAGGAAGACAAGGCCGTGGCGGTTTCGAGTGTCATCGCGCGTCTCCCGAACCGGGTCACTCATCCAAGCGATAGCAGCGTCTTCCGCCGTGTCGATGACACCCCCGCCGGTTTGCCGGCCCGCCAGTATCGATCGGCGCAAACCGTCAGGCTCACCGCAGATGCGCCTTGCCGCCGACGAGAAGGGTGTATATGCACATATTATGGCCGACATTCATTCCGGCGATGGTCCTCAAGAGCTCTGCACCTGCTCAGCCCTGCGGCGGGCGACACGGGCGGTGACCACGACCTACGACGCCGCGTTGCGGCCGGTGGGCTTGCGCGTGACGCAGTTCGCGATCCTGCGCCTGCTGCAGCGGCTCGGACCGACGCCGGTGACGCGACTTGCCGCGGAGGCGGCCCTGGAGCGGACCACGATGGGCCGCAACCTCGATCCGCTGGAGCGTCGCGGCCTCGTGCGAATCGCGCCCGGCGCGGCCGACGCCCGCGAACGCGTGGTCGTGCTGACCGAGGCCGGCGGCGAGGCGATCGCGGCGGCGACGCCGTACTGGCGCGACGCCCAGGCGCGCATCAACGCGCGGGTCGAGCCAGCGGCCGTGGCTGCCCTCGCCGACGCCCTGACCTCCGTCTCCTGACCGATCCGCCGCAATCCGCCCTTTCCAGAGGCCGTTCATGTCCGTCATCGCCGACACGCACGCCAAGCCGCCGCTGCATTATGCCTGGATCATCGCCGCGGTGACCTTCCTGGTGCTGCTTGTCGGCGCCGGCGTCCGAGCCACCCCGAGCGTGTTGATCGTGCCGTGGGAGCGGGAATTCGGCTGGACCGCGGCGACGATCGGCGTCGGTATCGCGCTCAACATCTTCCTCTACGGGATGATCGGGCCCTTCGCGGTCGCCATCATCGAGCGGTTCGGGCTGCGGCGCTGCATCTGTGGCGCGCTCCTCATCCTGGCGCTCGGCACCGCCGCAACGAGCCTCATGACCGCGCCCTGGCAGATGGTGCTGCTGTGGGGCATCGTCGTCGGGTCGGGCTCCGGCATGGTCGCCAACGTCCTCGGCGCCACCGTGGCGGGACGCTGGTTCGCCAAGCGGCGCGGTCTCGTGCTCGGCATGCTGACGGCGAGCAGCGCCACCGGGCAGCTCGTCTTCCTGCCGATGCTCGCCTCCCTCGCGGTCGGCCAGGGCTGGCGCTCGGTCTCCCTGGTGGTCGCGGCCGCGACCCTGGCCCTGATCCCGTTGGTGGCCCTGCTGATGCGGGATCGCCCGGCCGATCTCGGCCTGCCCCGCTACGGCGAGACCGTGGTGACGCCGACGCCGGTCCTCACCGAGAATCCGGCCCTGCGGGCGCTGCGCGGCCTGCGGATCGGACTGCGCTCCCGGGATTTCTGGCTGCTCGCCGGCACGTTCTTCATCTGCGGCGCCTCTACCAACGGCCTGGTCGGCACGCATCTGATCCCGGCCTGTATCGATCACGGCATCGCCGAAGTGACGGCTGCCGGCCTGTTGGCCCTCATGGGGATCTGCGACCTGATCGGCACCACGGCTTCGGGCTGGCTCACCGACCGGTTCGACTCGCGCAAGCTGCTCGCGTGGTATTACGGCCTGCGCGGCCTCTCGCTGATCTTTCTGCCCTATTCCTTCGACTTCAGCTTCTACGGCCTGTCCCTCTTCGCGGTGTTCTACGGGCTCGACTGGATCGCCACCGTGCCACCCACCGTGCAGCTGGCCGGCAAGTCGTTCGGCGAAGAGAACGCGGCCCTGATGTTCGGCTGGATCGCGGCAGCTCACCAGATCGGTGCGGCTTCCGCAGCCTGGCTCGGCGGGATGATCCGCACCGAGAGCGGCACCTATTTCGGCGCCTTCATCTCGGCCGGCCTGCTCTGCCTCGTCGCCGCTCTCATGGCGACCTTCGTGGGCCGCAAGCCGGCCGCGCCGGCCCTGCATCCGCTGCCGGCCTGAACTGCGCGGGGTGAGCGCGGTCGTCATAAGTGTGCCGCGAAGGAGGAGCCCTGATCGGCTCCTCCCAGCGCATCCCGAGAGCCCGTTTTGACAGTCGCGATCCGGCCCCTGCCGCCGGTCCAGGAGGTCCGGACCCCGCGCCCCTGGTCCGGACCGGGATTTGCCGAGTTCGTCGCCATCATCGCGCTGATGATGGCGGTGACGGCCATCTCGATCGACAATCTGTTGCCGGCCTTCCCGGCCATCGAGGCGCGGTTCGGAGTGCCGGATCCGAACCGGCTGCAACTCCTCGTCTACGTCTACATGATCGGCTTCGGCTTCGCGCAGATCGTCTACGGACCGGTCTCCGATGCCCTCGGGCGGCGCCCGGTGCTGCTCGCGAGCCTCGCCGTCTACGTGGTCGGCTGCGGGCTCGCGATGATGGCGCCGAGCTTCGGCTGGCTGCTGGCCGCGCGGATCATCCAGGGCATCGGTGCAGCCGGCGGGCGCGTTCTCTCGGTGGCGATCGTGCGCGACCGCTTCGCCGGCCGGGAGATGGCGAGCGTGATGTCGTTCACCATGATGGTGTTCCTGATCGTCCCGATGATCGCACCGGCGATCGGCGGCATGATGCTGGCGCTGGGCTCCTGGGTCTATGTCTTCGTCTCGATGCTGATCCTGGCCTTCTGGCTGACCGTCTGGTTCTCCCTGCGCATGCCCGAGACGCTGCACCCGGAATACCGCCGGCCGCTCTCGCCCGCCGCCACCTGGGAGGCGATCCGCCTGACCCTGAAGACCCGCGTCGCCGTCGGTTATGCCACCGCGCTCGGCCTGATGACCGGGTGCATCATGGGCTACGTCGGCTCGGCCCAGCAGCTGTTCGACACCGGCCTGTATCACCTCGGCCCGCTCTTTCCCCTGGCCTTCGGGCTCGTGGCCGGCGCCATGGGCGTCGCGACGCTGATCAACGCCCGCGTCGTCCGGCGGCTCGGGATGCGGGCGATGTCGCACAGTGGCGTCATCGCCTTCACGTTGGTGGGGCTCGTGCAGATCGCCGCCGGGCTCGCCTATCACGGGCATCCGCCGCTCGCGCTGTTCCTGTCGATCCTGGCGGTCAACCAGTTCCTGATCAGCTTCGCGATGCCGAACTTCAACGCGCTCGCGCTCGAGCCGCTCGGGGCCATCGCCGGCACGGCCTCGTCGTTCCTCGGCTTCTACACGACGATCCTGGGCGCCTTCTGCGGCTTCCTGATCGGACAGGCCTTCGACGGCAGCGTCATGCCGGTGGCTGTCGGCTATGCGAGCCTCGGTGCATTGTCGTTGCTCGTGGTGGCCTGGACGGAGCGCGGCCGGCTGTTCCGCGGCGGTGTCGGCGGCTGATCCGGACGCCTTAACGCGGTCTTCAGCGGGAAGGCGTCAAGCTCCACGCCTGATCCCAGCCGACCGGACCCGCCCATGCTTGCCCGCGCCCAGGACGGAACCCTCCTCGCTGCGCGTCTGCTGCTCGCCGCCGCGCTCCTGCCGACCGGCATCGCGCGGGCGCTCAACGTCTCGGGCTTCGCGCTGACGCTTGCCGGCGCCGGCATGCCCTTCCCGAACGGTGTCGCCACGGCCGCCGTCGTGGTGCAGGTCTTCGGCCCGCTGGCGCTCATCCTCGGCGTGCTGCCGCGGCTGACCGGTCTGGCGCTCGCCGTCTTCGCCGCCGTGACGGCCTTCGTGCTCCACCCGTTCTGGCACTACGTCGGACCCGCCGCGATCGCCGAGCGCACGCTGATGCTCGCCGATCTCGGTCTCGCGGGCGGATTCCTCATGTACGCCCTGAGCGGCCCGGGCGCCCTGAGCTGGCAGGGCTGGCGTGCCGGAAACCGCGCCCCGCCGCCGAGCCCGAAGCCCGCGTCCGCGAAGGCGTCCGGCAAGGCCGCCGCGTCGCGGGGCGGAGGCAAGCGGGCGGCCGGGCGCCCGCCCGCCCGGGCTGCCGCCTGATCAGCCGTGGCGGGGCCTCATCTCGGCGGTCGCGGACGGCGACGGCGCGACCGTCTTGCGCCCGGAGATCTCCGCGCCGGCATCGTGCGACAAATTGCGGAACGCCAGCACGGAGGCTGCCGAGATCACCGCCACGGCGAAGAAAGCCGGCCCGAAATCCGCGGCCGTGATCTGCGTTCGGCCATGCCAATGGGCCGTTCCTTCCAGGGCCAGCGCGCCGAGCGTCACGCCGAGGCTCAGCGACAATTGCTGGCAGACGCTGGCGAAGCTCGTGGCCGCGCTCATCTCGCGCGATTCGAGGTCGGCATATGCGATGGCGTTGATGCAGGTGAACTGGATCGAGCGCGCGCAGCCGCCGATGAACAGCAGGCCCACCATGATCCAGTGCGGCGTCTGCGCCGTGTAGAACCCGTTCACCGCCAGAAAGGCCGACGCCAGCACGGCGTTCCAGACCATCAGCGCGCGGAATCCGGTGCGGCGCAGGATCCGCGGACCCAGGGTCTTCACGAACATCGCGCCGGCTGCCGCCGCGAAGGTGATCAGGCCGGACTGCAGGGCATCGAGGCCGAAGCCGACCTGCAGCATCAGCGGCAGCAGGAACGGGATCGCGCCGGTGCCGATCCGGAACAGGCTGCCGCCGAGCACGGCGACGCGGAAGGTCGGCCGCTGCATCAGGTCGAGGCGCACGATCGGGTGGGCGATGCGCCTGGCATGCGCCCAGTAGAGCGGCAGCAGGATCGCGCCCGCTGCGAGGCAGCCCCAGGAGATCGTGGCCGGCAGCAGATGTCGGCCCAGCGAGGCCAGCCCGAGCATCAGCGCCGCCAGCCCGGTGCCGAGCAGGGCGAAGCCGAGCAGGTCGAGGGGCGGCCGTTCCGCCTCGCGGATGTCCTCGAAGTACAGGCTCGCCAGCACGATCCCGGCACAGCCGATCGGCAGGTTGATGAAGAAGATCCACCGCCAGTCGAACCATGTCGTGATCAGGCCGCCGACCGGCGGACCCAGTACCGGGCCGACGAGAGCCGGAAAGGTGAGATAGGCGAGGGCGGTGACGAGCTGCGATTTCGGCACGCTGCGCAGGACCACGAGCCGCCCGACCGGCACCATCATGGCGCCGCCCATTCCCTGGAGGAACCGCGCGGCGACGAACCACGCGAGCCCGTTCGCGGCCGCACAGGCCAGCGAGCCCGCCATGAACACCACGAGGGCCGCGCGGAACACGGTCCGCGACCCGTAGCGGTCGGCCATCCAGCCGCTCACCGGGATGAAGATCGCGAGGCTGACCAGATAGGAGGTCAGCGCGAGCTTGAGGGCGATCGGGTCCTCTTGAAGACTCGCCGCGATGCTCGGGAGCGCCGTGGCGATCACCGTGGAATCGGTGTTCTCCATGAACAGGGCGGTAGCGACCGTCAGCGGGACGATCCAGAGCGGTCTTTGAGCGGTCGCAGGCATCACACAGCAGACGCGTGTCGCACCGCCGCGGTTGCACGGCAGCGCGGCCACCTCGCACCCTCGTGTTTCGCGAATGTATCCATCGTGCAACAGAGGTTGAGCCGCGGCGCGGAGCCACCTTTTTTGCGGGTGCGCCAATGGCTAAGTTTCCATCACGCGTCCGTGAGGCCGCTCCAGCCGGCCCGGGGCCGGCGCGCGAGGATTTCGATGCAGCCCAGCCCCAGCAAGGTCCGCTCCGTGGCGCGGATCGCCGCCGGCGTCGCCCTTCTCTCGATGGTCGCCGCCTGCGGCACCGTCCTGCTCAACGATCGCGGCTCGCTGACGCGCTACGACCGGCTGAAGTCCAGCGATCAGGTCGCGTCGGCCTCGCGGATCTACGTCGACCGGCCCGCGCTGGCGAAGGCGCGCACGGTCCGCATCATCCCGACGGCGTTCCACGCCGACGTCTCCGGTGCGGCGCCCCTGACCGCGGCCGAGCGCCGGCTCATCGCGAACGCCGCCGACCGGGCGCTCTGCTATGACCTGTCGCTGAAGTACGACATCGTCACCAGCCGCGACGCGGATCTGACCGTGCGCGCGCAGGTGACCCGCGTCGATCCGACGGATCTCCTCGGCGCCGGCGCGACCATCGCGGGCTCGGCGGGCGTGACCGTGGCCTCGCAGCTGGGTCTCAGCTTCGCGGAAGGGGTCGGGCGCGTGCCGATCCCGCGGGTGCCGATCGGGCTCGGGAGCCTGACCGTCGAGGCCGAGGCTCTGGACCGGCGTCGCGAGCAGCGGGCCGCCATGGTCTGGGGCGGAGCGGCGAATTCCTTCACCAGCCAGCCGCGCTTCTCCCGCGCCAGCGACGCCTACGACCTCGCCGGCGAGTTCGGCCAGGATTTCGGCTACATGCTGGCGACCGGCGAGGACCCGTTCACGGCCCCCAACACGCTGCCGACCTGGGACCGGATCCGCGTCACGACGCTCGGTGAGGCGCCGCTGGACCCCGATTGCGAGGCCTTCGGCCGCGCGCCCGGCATCGACGGCATGCTCGGCGATTATATCGGCCTGCCGCCCGAATATACCGACAAGGGGCCGGCCACGCCGGCCATGCGCTAGGGCGCACGTCGCCAACCCGGTCTTCGCGGGCGAAGCAATCCACGACGGCGCCACACGCGAAGGCGCCGCACTGCGTTGCTTGGCTTCATCCGAGACGAAGGGCGGCTAACGGTTGCGATCAACCGTCGCGGGGACTGCGCGCACCGCCCCGCGACCCGACCGGACGTGGATAAGCCGCGAGCCCTGCGTGTTTTCGGGTTGCGACGCGTCGCGCGCGCATTGGCGCAGTCGCGGAGCCCGTGATACTGGCACTTGCCAACCCGATCCCGCAGCGCGATCCCTGCGCGCCCCCGTCCGAGGAAAGTTGGCACATGGCCCGAGTAGAAACCGCATCGATCATCGAGGGCCTCACCTTCGACGATGTGCTCCTGCGGCCCGCCGCCTCCTCGGTGATGCCCACAGAAGTGAACGTGGCCTCCCGGCTCACCCGCACGATCCCCCTGAACCTGCCGATCCTGGCCTCGGCCATGGACACGGTGACGGAAGCCCCGATGGCCATCGCCATGGCGGCCAATGGCGGCATGGGTGTCATCCACCGCAACCTGGAGCCGCCGGAGCAGGCCGAGCAGGTCCGCCTCGTCAAGAAGTACGAGTCCGGCATGGTGATGAATCCCATCACCATCCATCCCGACGAGACGCTGGCCGACGCCTTCGAGGTGATGAAGCTCAATCGGATCTCCGGAATTCCGGTGGTCGAGCGCGGCCCGAACGGTTCGCGGGGCAAGCTCGTCGGCATCCTCACCAATCGCGACGTCCGCTTCGCGACGAATTCGGCCCAGCCGGTTGCCGAGCTCATGACCCGCGACCGCCTGATCACGGTCCGCGAGGGCGTGACCCAGGACGAGGCCAAGCGCCTGCTCCACCAGTTCCGGATCGAGAAGCTGCTGGTCGTCGACGACCATTACCGGTGCATCGGCCTGATCACCGTCAAGGATATCGAGAAGCGGGTCGCCTACCCGCACGCCGTCAAGGACGAGCAGGGTCGCCTGCGGGTCGCCGCCGCCACGACGACCGGTGACAGCGGCTTCGAGCGGGCCGAGCGCCTGATTGACGCCGGCTGCGACGTCATCGTGGTCGACACCGCCCACGGCCACTCGATCAAGGTGCTCGACGCCGTCGCCCGGGTGAAGCAGCTCTCGAACGCCGTGCAGGTCATCGCCGGCAACGTGGCGACGCGGGACGGCGCCAAGGCGTTGATCGATGCCGGCGCGGACGCCATCAAGGTCGGCATCGGGCCGGGCTCGATCTGCACCACCCGCATCGTCGCGGGCGTCGGCGTGCCGCAGCTCACCGCCCTGATGGAGGCCGTCGAGGCCGCCAGCGAGGCCGGCATTCCGGTCATCGCCGACGGCGGCATCAAGTACTCGGGCGACCTCGCCAAGGCGATCGCGGCCGGTGCCTCTGTGGCGATGCTCGGCTCGCTGCTCGCCGGCACCGACGAGGCGCCGGGCGAGGTGTTCCTCTACCAGGGCCGCTCGTACAAGTCGTACCGGGGCATGGGCTCGGTGGGCGCCATGGCCCGCGGCTCGGCCGATCGCTACTTCCAGGCCGAGGTGAACGACACCCACAAGCTCGTGCCGGAGGGCATCGAGGGGCAGGTCCCCTACAAGGGCCCCGTGGGCAACGTCCTGCACCAGCTCGCCGGCGGCCTGCGCGCCGCCATGGGCTATGTCGGCGGCGCCACGATCCCCGAGTTCCAGGAGCGGGCGCAGTTCATCCGCATCACCAATGCCGGACTGCGCGAGAGCCACGTCCACGACGTGACGATCACCCGCGAGAGCCCGAACTATCCGTCGCGGACCTGAGGGACCGATGCGCACGCTGATCGTCGGGGCCGGCGCGACCGGCGGCTATTACGGGGCGCGCCTCGCCGAGGCGGGGGCCGACGTGACCTTCCTGGTCCGGCCGGCCCGGGCGGCGAAGCTCGCCGCGGACGGCCTGAACGTCCGCTCCCCGCTCGGCGACCTGCACCTGCCCGATCCGCCCACCGTGACGGCCGACCGTCTGGTCGAGGCCGGGCGTTTCGACCTGATCCTGTTGTCCTGCAAGGCCTACGACCTCGACAGCGCCATCTCGGATCTGGCGCCGGCGGTGGGGGCGGACACGGCGATCCTGCCTGTGCTGAACGGCATGTCGCATCTCGACGCGCTCGACGCCCGGTTCGGCGCCGAGCGCGTGCTTGGCGGCTCCTGCGCCATCGCGGCGACGGTCGCGCCGGACGGTGCGATCCGCCACATGAGCGAATTGTGCAGCATCACCTACGGCGAGCGGGACGGGTCGCGCTCGGCGCGGATCGAGGCCGTCGACGCCATGATGCGCGGCCTGAAGTTCCAGCCGCGCCTGAGCGACGTGATCCTGCAGGAGATGTGGGAGAAATGGGTGTTCCTGGCGACGCTCGCCGGAGCGACCACGCTTATGCGCGCCGCGGTCGGCGACATCGTGGCGGCGCCCGAGGGGACCGCCCTGATCGAAGCGCTCCATGCCGAATGCACGATCGTGGCCGCATCGAGCGGCTTCGAGCCGCGCGCCATCGTGGCCGAGCGGGCGCGGGCGCAGCTGACGGCGGCCGGATCCACCTTCACGGCCTCGATGCTGCGCGACATCGAGAGCAAGGGTCGGATCGAGGCGGATCACGTGATCGGCGATCTGATCGCCCGCGGCCAGCGGCTTGCGCCGGAGGTTTCGTTCCCGGTCCTGACCGCGGTCTATACCGGCCTCAAGGCTTACGAGGCTCGGCGGGTG
This sequence comes from Methylobacterium sp. 391_Methyba4, assembly GCF_029691625.1. Taxonomy (NCBI): domain Bacteria; kingdom Pseudomonadati; phylum Pseudomonadota; class Alphaproteobacteria; order Hyphomicrobiales; family Methylobacteriaceae; genus Methylobacterium; species Methylobacterium sp. 391_Methyba4. The sequence goes on from NZ_CP121475.1 coordinate 143,666, forward strand.
CGGGAAACGGCCTGAGCCGCGCCCCGCGCTGACGTCTCAGTAGCGGCCGGGGGGCGGCGCGGGCGGCGTGCCGTATTCCAGCTGCGTCTTGGCATCGACCCGTGGACGCGGCGGCGGCGTCAGGTCCGGCTGTGCGGCGGGGGCGCTCGCGCAGGCGGCGAGGGAGGCGGTCACCAGGGCCGCGAGGGCGACGCGTACAATGGACGTCATGGGCTGAGGTACTCCCGGTATGCGCCCGGCGGCGGACCACACTGGTCCGGGACGGGCGGATGCCATACGACACGTGGCGGCCCGCACGGCGGCCCAACCGCGGCACGATCTGCGCCCTGAAGGTGCAGGAAGCTCGGCCGTATCGTGGCGGCATCGTGGGCCAAGCGTGGCCGTTTCGCGTCGTCGCCGACTCATTCCGGAGGATCCGACCCCTGACTCCCGCCGCTCGCTGCTCCGCCGCCATCGAAGTCCTGACCGATATCGCCGAGCGTCGCCGGCCGGCCGCCGACGCCCTCAAGGACTGGGGCCTCGCCCATCGTTTCGCCGGTTCGGGTGACCGTGCGGGCATCGCCAGCCTCGTCTACGATGCTCTGCGGCGCCGGGCTTCGGCGGCCTGGATCATGGGCGCGGAGACGCCGCGCGCCATCCTGATCGGCACGCTGCGACTCCAGCAGGGCCTCGCCGCCGCTTCGGTGGCGGCGTTGTTCACCGGGGAGCGTTTCGCGCCCGCACCCCTCAGCGACGACGAGCGCGCGCGCCTCGACGGTGGGACGCTGCACGACGCTCCTCCCGAAGTCGCGGGCGACGCCCCGGCCTTCGTGCTTCCGGATCTTGCGGCCACGCTCGGCGACGACCTCGTCCCGGAGCTGAAGGCACTGGCGCGGCGGGCCCCCCTCGATATCCGGGTGAACGCCCTGCGCGGCGACCGCGACGCGGTGTTGCCGGCGCTGGCGGCCTTCGATGCCGCGCCGACACCCCACGCGCCGGCGGGTCTGCGCATTCCGATCGGTGCCGATGGGCGCGGTCCGGCGCTGCACGTGGAGGCGGAGTTCCTGGACGGCTGGTACGAGATCCAGGACGAAGGATCGCAGCTCGCCGCACTCCTGGCCGCCCCCCGGGCCGGCGAGATCATCGTCGACCTATGCGCCGGCGGTGGCGGCAAGACCCTGGCCCTGGCGGCCGAGACCCGGAACGAGGCCCGACTGATCGCCACCGATGGCGATCCACGCCGGCTCGCGCCGATCCACGAACGCCTGCGCCGGTCCGGCGCGGTGGCCGAGGTGCGGACCCCGCGGAGCGGCAAGGCACGGGCCGACATGCTGGAGGATCTCGACGGTAAAGTCGATCGGGTCGTGGTCGATGCGCCCTGCACCGGATCCGGGACGTGGCGCCGGAATCCGGACGCCAAATGGCGCCTGCGGCCGGGAAGCCTCGCGCTGCGCACCGCCGAACAGGCGCAGGTCCTGGACCGGGCGGCGCGGCTCGTCAGGCCCGGCGGCCGGATCGTCTACATCACCTGCTCGCTGCTGTCGGCGGAGAACGACGCAGCCGTGTCCGGTTTGCTCTCGCGCTGGCGCGGTCGCTTCGACGTCGTCCCGGCGGAGGAGGTGCTGGCGGCAGGACCGGATTCGCTCCGGGCGGCGGTGCGGAGAACCGCTCACGGGATCCAGATGAGCCCGCTTCGGACCGGGACCGACGGTTTCTATGTCGCGATCATCGCGCGCAAGGCCTGACGCGCGCGGACATGACGGAACCGACGGCGGTTGCCGGGGCGTTTGACCCGCGCTCCTTAGGGAGTCGGGACCGCCGACGAGCGGCCCCGTGCGCGGCTTGATCAGAGGGGATGCCCTTGCGGCTCGACCGCCGTTTCCTGCTCGCGGGCCTCGGAAGCGTCCTGGGCCTTCGCACCGCCCGCGCGGAGGTCCCCGGGGAGACGGCGCCCCAGCCGGCGCCGCACGAGGCGGTCCGGGCGCTTCCGCGCTCCCTGCCCGGCGCGGATCTGCAGGTGATCGATCTGTGGCCCGGCGAAGCGCCCGGCGGCGGCGACGGGCCGAAGGCGGACGGTTACCGCTACGTCGAGGGCCGATTCGGGGACATCACCCGGGTGTCGCGGCCCTGTTTGCTGGTCATGCGACCGGCCAATCCGAACGGCGCCGCCATGATCGTCGCCGCGGGTGGCGGATACGAGTTCATCTCGCTCGGCAACGAGGGCGTGCCGGTCGGACGGGTCCTGAACGCCGCCGGGATCACGGTCTTCCTCCTCGTCTACCGACTGCCGGCGGAGGGCTGGGGTTCGGGACCGGACGCGCCGCGGCAGGACGCCCAACGCGCCCTGCGGCTCGTCCGGGCGCGCGGCGCGGAGTTCGGCATCGATCCCGGCAGGGTCGGCGTCCTCGGGTTCTCGGCGGGCGGCCACCTGATGGGCGAAACCGCGGTGGGCAGCGCCCGGGACCTGTACGCGGGCGTCGACACCGCCGATGCCCTGCCGATCCGGCCGGCGCTGGCCGGGCTGATCTACCCGGTCATCACCATGCGCAAGCCGTTCGACCGGACCGCGACCCGCCGCATCCTGGTCGGCGACGACGTCACCCCCGACGAGATGAAGACCTACTCGGTGGACCTGCAGGTCGGGCCCGAGACGCCGCCGACCTTCCTGGTTCAGGCCATCGACGATCCCATCGCCGTGGCCGACCATCCGCTGCTGATGTTCTCGGCCCTGCGGAAGGCGCGGGTTCCGGCCGAGTTGCACCTGTTCGAGCGCGGCGGCCACGGGTTCGGCCTCGGTGCGCCCGGTACCCCCGTGGCGGCGTGGCCCGGCCTGTTCCTGGCCTGGATCCGCCTGCACGGCTTCCTGCGCGCCTGACCGCTTACTCCTCGCGGGCCTGGATCCTGGGCAGCTTGGCCACCTTCGGCCGGCTGGTTCGGAACTGACCTCGCTCCACAGCGACGAAGACCACGATGGCGATGGCGACGGTCGTCAGCCACCACACCGCCGTCAGCCCCACGCTCAGGCAGGCCACCGTGAAGGCGGCCGCGAAGCAGCCCATCGCCCCCGGCACCAGGGCCGGCCCGTCCCGCCCAGCCCGCCGAATCGATGCATACAGGGCGAAGGCGGCGGCCAGCGCACCGACGATCCCGAGCTCGTACCAGAACTCGAACAACGCCGTGGTCGGAGCATTGGCCGGCAGGAGGCCGACCAGGCGGCCGCGCAGGGCCGTCTCGAAGCCGTGCCCGGTGATCAGCCGCACCGGATCGGCGGCCACCACCTTCTGCCAGCTCTTCAGCGACAGCACGGCGGGCGCGAGCGGCCCCATGAGGGCGGCGCCCACCGGCCGCGCCAGGAAGGGCAGAAGCGGCGCAGCCGCGAGGAGAGCCGCCGAGAGGACGGCGGTGAGCATCACGCCCAACCGCGGCCGGTAGCTCGTCACCGCGAAGGCGACGGCGCCGACCGACAGTGCGGCGATCTGGGTCCCGTCCGGCTGGACCGTCAGGGCGAGGGCGACCAGCAGCGCGAGGCCGAGCGCCTCCCGGTCTCGGCGCCGGGATCGCAGCCATGCGAGCGCGGGCCAGAGCAGAAGGATCAGCAGGACGAGGCCGCGATCCAGCGCGCCGTTATCCTCGACACCGGACGGCGCCATGTGGGCGCCGAACAACCCGAGCATGATCGCCACGATCCCGCCTGCCACGACGCCGAGGGGCAGGAGGTAGAGATTCGCCGAACGCATCCGGTCTGGGAGCGCGAGATAGCCGAGGAGGGCGAGGCCGATCGTGGCGCCCAGATTGGCCAGCCGCTCCAGGGCCGGCCCGAGGAACGGGGTCCACGTCAGCGAAAGAGCCGACCACAGGACCACCAGCATCCCGGCCAGGAAGGCCGGAGCGGTCAGGAGGCGGTAGGTCGCCGGGCGCACCGGACGCTGGCGCCGGTCGATGACGCTCGCGATGATCAGCAGGATCACGGCGATCGGTGCGAGGATCACCGAGGCGCGGCGGGCGACCTGCGCCAGGACCGGGAGAACCACGAACAGACCGAAGAAGCCGATGCGCCGCAGCAAGGCTGCGGCGTCGAGCGCCGGATCGATGGTGGTGGAGGTCGACGCGCGCGGCATCATGCGCCTTCTTCCGGACCGGGACGGCCGGATCCCTGCTCGATACGCAAGGCTCGCGCAAGCTGCTGTAGACGTGGCGCCACACTCTCGGGCGCGTGAACCGCGCTCAGGCGACGGTTGCAGTCTCCCGCGGGCGCCGACGCACCGCCCTCCGGCCCACATCCGAGGCGACGCGCCAGCCGCCCCACGCGACGAAGAACCCGATCAGGCCCGCGGCGAGGCCGTCGGCGCTGGTGGGGATGGCCGGGCTGAAGTCCCGATAGGCCGCCTCGGCCACGGGCAGGTCGGGATCGCGCAGCATCGCCACGACGCGCCCGAGGGGGCTCGTCGCCGAGGCCAGGGCCTGCTGCTGGGCGCTCAGGCGGGCGAGACGCGCGATGTCCGCCTGGGCAGCGTCGCCGCGGCGGGCGACCAGCTGATCCGGATTGGCGCGCAGCCGATCGACGGCGCCGTCGCGGGTCGTGCCGGATGCCTGCGCGTCAGATTCGAGCACGGCCACCTGGCGACGCAGCTCGTCGGCGGCGCCGCCGAGCCGCTGGGCGTATTGCTGAGCGAATTCCGGCGCCTGCGCGGCGACGACGCCGCCCAACAGGCCGAGCGCGAGGCCGAAGGTGCGGAACACGCGAAACATGTCTGGCCTCTGGTGGGGGAATCGACCCCGGACAAAGAACATGCCGATGGTCGCGGTTCCAGCCGGAGCCGCGACAGGCTTCAGCCCGGCAGCGTCAGCCGGGCAGCGTCAGCAAGCCCGCCTTGCCGTCGGCACAGCCGAACAGCAATCGGCCGCCGCGGCCATCCCAGGCGAGCGCGGTCACGCCGCTGCCCGATACGGCCGGACGGACCAGGAGTTCGGCCGCGTCGGTGAAGCGGACCAGCAGGATGCAGCCATCCTCGTAGCCCATGGCCAGAACCGGCGCCTTCGGGTGGAACGCCACCCGGGACACGCGGGCCGGACGGACGCCGCATTCCCGCGGAGCCTTGCCGGTCGGTCCCTCCTTGGAGTCGAACGGCCAAATGATCGCCGCCTCGGCGCCGCTCGTGGCGAGCCAATGACCATCGAACGACCAGGACATCGAGCGGACCTTGCCGGGATAGCCCGACATCCGCATGTGGCCGCGATCCGGCTGGAGCCGCCAGCCGTGCAGGCTGTTCTCCTGCATGGTGGAGACCACGAACCGCCCATCCGGCGACCACGTCACGTCGATATGCGAACCCTTCCAGCCGATCACCTCGGCGGGCGTCTCCAGGTTCGGGTACCAGAGGCTCACGCCGTTGTAGTGGGCGACCCCGAGGCGATACCCCTTGGGCGCGAAGACGAGGCCGCGGGCGGAGGAAGGCGCTTCGAAGGTCTTCTCGCGCCCCTTCGCGTCCCGGGCCACGACCGTGCGGCCCGCCGACCATGCCACGGCGCCGTCGGGATGGACGGCGAGCGCATCGATCCACGCCCCACCCTTGGAGAGGCCGACCGGCTCCATCGTCCCATCCGCGCGGATCGCCACCACGCGGCCGTCGTCGCCGCCCGTGAGCAGGCGGTCGCCGCCACCGGCAGCCACGAGGATGCCGCCGTCGGGATGGGCCGCGAGGCGGGTCAGGCCGTCGTCCTTCGCCAGGACGACGTTGCCGTCGCTCAGCGCCAGAGCCGGCACATCCTTGAGGAAATGCGTCGCGAGCACGTGTTCGCCGGGCTCCAGCGCGGCGACGTGACTGGTGAGGGAGGGATTGCTGATGGCGCTGCTCATGTCGGGGGGACATTTGCGGCCGGCGGCGCGGCGCGCAAGACCATGAAGGCGGTAATCAACGCCAGGCCGCCCGAGACGGCCGCCGGGGCGACCAACGCGTACAGGCCGAATTGCTGATAGGCGTGGGCACCGAGAAAGGCGCCGAACAGCAGCGACATCCAGACCAGAGCATCGCCGATCCACCCCAGCGGATCGCCGGTGCGGGTCAGGGCCTGCGCGATCTTCTGGCCGAGGCTGAACAGCGCCCCGGTCACGAAGGTGGTCCCGGCTCGGAAGCCCGTGACCTGCGCCAGGACGGCGTTCTGCGACCCCATCGCCAAGGCGACGAAGAAGGCCGCGAGGCCCAGCTCGGGCGACTCGAGACCGAGCCCCAGACCGGCGAGGATCAGCAGGGTTTCGTAGGCCAGCACCGCGGGCGTCGTCCACCGGGCCGGGACCAGGATGGCCAGCCCGCTGCCGAGAACCGACCCCGCCAGGAAGGCGACGATCAGGGTCGCGGGCAGGATCATGCGATGCAGCTCGGCCCCGGCGCCTAGGACCGCGAGCTGCGTGGTGTTGCCGCTCATGAACGACATGTACAGGCCGCCGAGACGCACGAAGCCGAGGGCATCGACATAACCGGCGAGGCCCGTGAGGAGCAGGCCGGAGCCGAGCTGCCAGGGACGCCTCACGACCAAGCCTCCCCGTCACGGCGCGGTAACGAACCATTAACCATTCGGACGGCTTCGTTGAGGGACGCCGGGCCGCGGTTAACGCGCCGCTCACCAAACCCGAGCAATTCGATGCAAACACGGTGAACGCCGCGTCGGAAGGGGCCGTTGCCCTTACGATCCGGCCCGGGGCCATCGAGCCCCCGCCGGGTGAGTGGGAGTTGCGTCATGGTTCCGTTCGCCGCCGCATTCGTCTGCCCGTCCATGCCCGTCCCGGACCGGGCCGCCACGATCCTGATCGTCGAGGATGAGCCGACCGTGTGCGAACTGGCCGCCGAGGCGCTGCTCGAGGAAGGGTATCGGGTGCTCACCGCTGCGGATGCCTGGGAAGCCGAGTCCATCCTGGCTCGCGAGAGCGTCGACCTGCTCTTCACGGATATCGACCTCGCCCGCAATACGAACGGCCTGTCGCTGGCGCGTTGTGCCCGCGAGCTGTCTCCCGACCTCCCGGTCGTCTACACCTCCGGCGGCCGGGCTTGCCTTCCGCCGTGCGAGGCCGTTCCAGGCTCGGTGTTCGTGCCGAAGCCCTATCGTCCGAGCCAACTCGTGGCGCTGACGCAGGACGTCCTGCGCGCCGCGCTCCTTCATGCCGTCTGAACTGGACCTTCGAGGACATCCGCCATGTGGCGCTCCCTTCCCGCAATCGGCTTCGCCTTCGCCGCCGCGATCGCTGCATCGCCGGCCCGAGCCGCCTGCGACGTGAAAGGCGCGCAGATCGAGGAGGCGATCGCCAAGAAGAGCGAGCTGCGCGAGGATGCCAATGCTCAGCTGGTGCGCGACCTGCGGACCCTGCGCGATGCCGCGATCGTCCTCGAGAGCTACAAGTTTCCCGGCGAGTGCGAAGTGCTTCTCGGCATCGTCCGGTCGCTCCTCGCCAACCCGAGCAAGACCATCGAGCAGAGCGGCGACACCGATGAGGAGAAGGCCGAGGATCTGAACGAGGCGCGCCAGCCCAAGGCTGCCGGCGGCACCCCGACGGCGAAGTAGCCATGCCCCGCTCCGTACGGCACGGGTCAGGCGCAATTCCGCGTCGACCCGAATAGGCGGGCGCGGAAGTCGGCCGGACGCGTCGAGGGCCCGCCGTCTAACGCTCCTCGCCGGCGCTGGCGCCGATCTTGGCGCGGGCCAGAGCCCGGCTCAACTTGGCGGCGATCTGCTCGCGCAGAACATCGGCCATCTCGATATCCACGAGGCGCCAGCTCAACCCGCGCAGCCGCAGCCGGATGCGCGTGCGCTCGGCGCGCGATCCCTCGGGCGGGATCGGGATCACGACGGCGCGAAAGCCCCGCATCTCCAACGCCGTATAGTATGACACGAGCCGCCCCAAACCGCGGATCGCCAAGCCCTCGGGATGAGCGCCGGCCGGCCGCTCGACATCGAGCTTGTCGGGCCAGCCATTGGCCAGAAGGTCCATCACCGTTTCCGGCGTCACCATCGTTTCGGAGAGTGCAAGCGCCAGGCCGTAGGCGGCGTCGTTGAGGCGCTGGCGGTCGCGGGGCTCGAGGTCAGGATCGGTCTCGGATGCCGTGCGCATTGCCGCGGTGATCTGCCGGACCAGCGAAAGTCGCAGGGTCCTGAAGTTCACATGGCCCTCGACATAGGCGGCATCGTGCCGGCGGACCGCCTGCGCGAGGTCGTAGAGCGACCACAGCGGGCTCATGGTGAAGGCAAGCCACGCGACGGCCAGGGCGAGCGGGATCGCGAGCCAGCGCATGGCCTCAGCGCCCCGTCCGCGCGGTCAACGCTGCGCCGACCATCGATCGAGACCGGAGAAGGCCGCGACGACCCCCTCGTAGACCGGCCGCTTGAAGGGGACGATCAGATCGGGAAGTTCGGCGAACTGCGCCCAGCGCCAGGCATCGAATTCCGGCTTGTCGGCGCCGCCCCCGGGATTGAGCACGTCGATCACGTCCTCGCTGCCCACAAAGCCGTAGGCGAACCATTTCTGCGTCTGGCCACGATACCGACCCTTCCAGGCCTGCTTCATCACGGCCGGGGGCAGGTCATAGGCGAGCCATTCGGGGATCTCGGCGAGGAGCTTCACGGCCTCCGGCGGTACGTTCGTCTCCTCGTAAAGTTCGCGGCGCGCGGCGGCCTCGGGATCCTCGCCGGGATCGATGCCGCCCTGAGGCATCTGCCACATGTGCGGGCCGGCCACATGCTCAGAACCCGCACCCTTCTTGCGCCGTCCGACGAACACGCCGCCCGATGGCGCAATCAGCGCGATGCCCACGCAGGGGCGGTAGGGCAGGGCGGTGCCCAGGTCCGAATCCGTTACCATCGAGACGACCATAGGTCAGGGGTGGCCGTTGCGGCAACGCCGCGCAAGTCTTTCCCGATCCCGGTGGGGGTGGATCTACTTGCGCTGACTATAATCACGCGCGTCCTCAATCTGCCGTCGAGACCCGCTTGTCGCGGACGCCGCGCAGCGCAACGCTCGCCGGGACCAAGCGCAGACCGCGGGCGTCGATGTCCTTGGCCCAGCGGGCGATCCGGTCGACGCTCAGTGCCGTTCCGGTCGCCGAGACGAGGACGAAGCCATTGGCACGCGCCCGGGCTTCCGCCTGCGCCAGGGCCGCATCGATGGCGTCGGCGCGCGGCGTGGTGTCGAGGACGATCTCGGCGCGGGCGATCGGTGTCTTGCCCTTGTTGGCGGGCATCGTCGCGGCCTTGGGCGCCGTTCCGTCGTCGAGGAACCCCAGGCCACGGGCGCCGATCTCGCGCAGCACCGGCTCGAAGGCCGCATCGGCCATCATCTTGGCGCCCATGAAATTCACGAGGCCCACATAGCCCGAGAAGCGCGTCATCGCCCAGGCAAGACGATCGGCATTCTCCGGTCCCCTCAGGGCCGTCAGCAGAGTCTGGGGCCCCGGATCGCTGTCGGGGTAATCGAACGGCTCCATCGGCAGCTGCAGGAAGATCTCGTGGCCGGCATCCCGCGCACGTGCGGCCGCGTGCTCGGCCTCGCCGCCATAGGGGAGGAAGGCAAGGCTGACGGCGGCGGGCAAGCGAGCGGTGGCCACGGCCGTCGTGGCTTGGCCGATGCCCAGCCCGGTCACCACGATGGCGATGCGCGGACCGGTGCCGGGTTCCTCGGAGCGGGCATAGACGTCGAGCGGGCGGATGCGCCCCTCGCCGAGCTTCGGCATCAGCCCGTGGCGTCCGGCCTCGCTGATCCGCGGATCAGGCGCCGGGACGAGCCGCGGTGCATTCGGCGGCGGTACGCGGATCACCACCGCATCGCTCGGACCGCTGCCGGGCGGCCGCACCACCGTCACGCCGGACGCGGTCTCAACCTCCTCGGCGCTGCGCTGAAGCGGGGCCGTGCTGGGGGCAGTCGCAAGGACCTGGGGCTGCAGGGTGGGAGGCGCCTGTGTGGCCGGACGCATCGTGGGCTCGCGCATCGCGATCGCGACCTGCACGCGCGGTTCGCCGCCGTCGGGATCCCCGAGGGCGAGGACAAGGCCGGCTGCCACTGCAAAGCCGGCCGCGATCGCGGCAGCAGCGATACGGGGCCGCCGGGCAGCCGCGATCAGCTGCCCGAGCCGGCTCGTGGGCTGCGCCGGCACCGCCTCAGGCACCCCGAGGGGGCGCGTGAGGATATCGTCCGTGGACTCGGTCAAGCGGCTCTCGATGCGGGATCACGATTGCTGCGCCGATCGGCAATGCGCCAATCCTTCCGTCCATTGCCGGCGGTTATGGTTAACGTTCCGCTAATGCCCGGTCCCGGAACGGAAAATCCCGCCCGGCGCGGCGCCGGGCGGGATCGGGTCGTCAGGGCATTCCGAACGCCGTCAGTTCGGCAGGCTGGGCTTCTGCTGCTGCGCCGAAGGCGTGCCGTTGGCGGCGCCCTTCTGGATGCCGTGCAGGAAGTCGACCGCCGAGATCAGCTGCTTGTCCTTGGCCGGATCCGGCGGAACGTAGGCGGAGGATCCACCGCGCTCGTCGGTATCCTTCTGCTTCAGGTGACCCTTCAGCCCTGCCTCACCCTTGGTCTCGTCCTTGCCCTTCAGCTCGTCCGGGACCTCCTGCAGGACCTCGACATCCGGCTCGATGCCCTTGGCCTGGATCGAGCGACCCGACGGCGTGTAGTAGCGCGCCGTGGTCAGACGCAGGGCGCCCGAACCGCCGAGGGGGATGATCGACTGCACCGATCCCTTGCCGAAGGAGCGCGTACCCATGATGGTCGCGCGCTTGTGATCCTGCAGGGCGCCGGCCACGATCTCGGAGGCCGAGGCCGAGCCGCCGTTGACGAGCACCACGATCGGCTTGCCCTTGGTCAGGTCGCCCGCCTTGGCGGAGAAGCGCTGGGTCTCGTCCGGATTGCGGCCGCGGGTGGAGACGATCTCGCCGCGATCCAGGAAGGCGTCGGACACCATCACGGCCTGATCGAGCAGGCCGCCCGGGTTGTTGCGCAGGTCGACGATGTAGCCCTTGATCTTGTCGGCCCCGATCTCGCTCGACAGCTTGTCGATCGCAGCCCGCATGCCGTCGAAGGTCTGCTCGTTGAACTGGGTCAGGCGGATATAGGCGACGTCGCCGCCTTCGACCTTCGAGCGTACCGGCTTGATCTTGATGACGTCGCGGGTGAGCGTAACGTCGATCGGATCCTTCGACTCCTTGCGGGTGATCTTGAGCTTGACGCTCGAATTCACCGGGCCGCGCATCTTGTCGACCGCCTGATTCAGGGTGAGGCCCTGAACCTGATCGTCATCGATCTGCGTGATGATGTCGTTGGCGAGCAGCCCCGCCTTGGCAGCCGGCGTATCGTCGATCGGCGTGACGACCTTGATCAGGCCGTCCTCCATCGTGACCTCGATGCCGAGACCGCCGAACTCGCCGCGCGTCGTGGTCTGCATGTCACGGAACGCCTTGGCGTCCATGTAGCTCGAATGCGGGTCGAGCGACGTCAGCATGCCGTTGACGGCCGCCTCGATCATCTTCGATTCGTCGGGCTTCTCGACGTAGTCCGTGCGGACCTTCTCGAAAACGTCGCCGAACAGGCTGAGCTGGCGATAGGTCTCGGCCGAGGCAGCCACCGCCCGCGGGCCCGACAGGAAGTCGGTCTGGGTGGCCACCATGGAGGTGCCGGCACCGAGGAAGGCGCCGAGCATGATCAGGGAAGTCTTGCGCATCAGCCGCGAACCTTCTCGCCAAGTACCGTATTGTTCGGGCTCTTCGCCCACCACGGCTCCGGATCGATGGAGCCGCCGTCCTTCTTGAACTCGACGTACAGGGTGGGATCACCCTCGGACCCGCCGGGACCTGCGCTCTTCTCGCCCATGGTGCCGACCGGCTCGCCCGCGAGCACGAACTGACCGACCTCGACGCTGATCTGATCCATCCCCGCTAGCAAAAGATAGTAGCCGTCGCCAGCGTTGATGATCAAGAGTTGCCCGTAGGACCGAAACGGCCCGGCGAACTGCACCCACCCGTCGGCCGGGGACGAGACGGACGCCTTGGGACGGGTCGTAAACGACACGCCGCGGGTGGTGCCACCATTGCCATCGGGCTGGTTGAAGCCGCGTGCGACGCGTCCGCTCACCGGCCGCGGCACTTCGCCCCGCGCCTCGGCGAAGTGGACTTTGGGTGCCAATCGGGCGGGGTCGCGGAAGCCGGCCGCGGCGAAGCGCTCCTGGGTGATGCGCGCCTCCCGCTCGGCCGCTGCCTTGGCCTCCTCGGCGGAGCGCTTCGCCGCTGCGACCTCTGCCTCCGTGCGATCGAGAAGGTCCTTCAGGTTCTTGGCCTGGGCACCGAGTTCGGCGGCCCTGCGGCGCTCTGCCGTGAGGCCGCTCTCGATCTCGGCCTGACGGGCGCGGCGGGCGGCGACCAGCGCCTGCAGGCGCTGCTGTTCGCGCGCCCATCCGGCAAGGTCATTGGACAGCCCTTCCTTGTCCTGCGCGATCAATCCGCGCAGCCTGATCATTTCCGCGAGATCGGCCGCCAGGGTGTCGACCTCGCCGCGCAGTTCCGGCACCACCGCGCCAAGCAGCATCGAGGTCCGGATTGCCGCGAGCACGTCTTCAGGGCTCACCAGAACGGCCGGCGGCGGCCTGCGCCCCATGCGCTGGAGCGCCGCCAGGATCTCGGCGACGATGCCGCGTCGGCCCTGCAGCGAGTGGCGGATCGCTGCCTCGCTCTCGCTCATCGCCTTCAGGCGCTCCTCCAGGCGGCTCAGGCGGTCTTCCGTCGCCTGCGCCTGTCGGCCCGCATCGAGAAGGGCGGCGTCGAGCTTCGCCCGGTCGGAGCCAATGGCTGCGATCTCCGACTCGAACTGCGAACGCTGGCCGGCACTGGCCGCGATCGCATCCTGGACGCGCTTCAGATTCTCGGCCCGGCGCTCACGTTCCTCATTGGCACGCTGAATGGCTTCGGGGTCGGTGGCCGGAGGCGTCTCGGACCGCGCGGCCGAGCCGATCGAGACGAGGGCGACCAGGGTCAGCGTCTGCAGCGCGCGTCTCGACGCGGACTTCGACCCGGCCGTCATCTCAGGGATGGCCATAGGGGGTCAGCCCGCCTCACCGCGATGGTAGGGGTGCCCCGACAGGATGGTGAGGCTGCGGTAGAGCTGTTCGAGAGCGAGCACGCGCACGAGTCCATGGGGCAGGGTGGCGGCCCCGAAAGACAGGATCAACTCCGCCTTCGTCCGAATTGAGGCGTCCAGACCGTCCGGCCCCCCGATCGCCACCACGAGTGCCGGCCGCGCGGCATCGCGCCAAGCGGCGACGCGTTCGGCCAGCGCCTCGCTTCCGATATCGGCACGACCCCGTTCGTCATAGGCGACCAGTACACCGCCAGGCGGCATGTGGCCCGTCAGGGCCGCCGCCTCCTCGGCACATCGGTCGAGGGCGCGACGGGCACGGGATTCCGCGATCTCGATGCTGTCGCAAGTGGCGAAGCCGAGCCCGCGACCGAGTTGCGCGGCGCGGTCGCGATATCGTGAGGCCAGCTCGCGCTCAGGACCGGCCTTCAGACGTCCGACTGCGGCCAGAATCAGGCGCATCGGCCGCGGTCCGGATCAGCCGGCCGCGATCCCGACCGGGCGGTCGGCGCCCCACATCTTCTCGAGGTTGTAGAAGCCGCGGACCTCGGGACGGAAAATGTGCACCAGCACGTCGCCGGCATCGATCAACACCCAGTCGCAGGCCGGGAGGCCCTCGACCCGGGCGTTGCCGAAGCCGCGGTTCTTCATTTCCTGAACGATCTTGTCGGCGATCGAGCCGACATGCCTCTGCGAGCGCCCAGAGGTGATGATCATCGTGTCGGCGAGCGACGTCTTGCCGGCCAGATCGATTGCGATCGTCTCCTCGGCTTTCATGTCATCGAGGCATTCGAGCGCAAGGGCCTTAAGGTCGTCCGAGCGCGCCTGACCGGCTTCCACCGGGGCTTGGACGGGGGTGCGGATCATCTCCGTGCGGCTGGTCTCGGGCAGAGTCCTGGTTCCTCGTTCTGCCACACGGCGGCGTCATGCCGTGCGGGATGACATGAAATTGGCGGTATCGGTCGTCGATTGCAACCGCGCTTGCGGCCGTCGTGACGTCGTTGGCCCCGTACTTGCGCGAATCTGCGTGGACGACAGGCTCGAACGGGGCCCGTGCAGAAACACCCAGGCCGGCGGCGGCCGCAGCGCGAGCGTCGATGCCGCCTCCTCGGGAATCCGGGCGTCGGCCAAGCGCCGCGCAGCCCGGGCGCTGAGCGGTGTCATGGTGAAACCCGGCCGGTCGATGACGACGATCGGCAGGAGCCGGGCGATCTCGGCGAAACCCTTCCAGCGATGAAAGGTGCCGAGAGAATCCGCCCCCATGATCCAGACGAAGTGCACGCCGGGGCAGCGGCGCTTCAGGAAGCGCAGGGTCTGGACCGTGAAGCGGACGCCCAGAGCCGCTTCGATGCCGGTCACGGCGATCCGCGGATGACGGGCGATGCGGTGGGCCTGGGCACACCGCACCTCCACCGAGGGGAGGGCGTTCCGGCTCTTGAGCGGGTTCCCCGGGCTCACCAGCCACCAGACCCGATCCAGGCCTAGCCGACGCAGTGCCGCGAGGGTCACGTGCCGGTGGCCCAGATGGGCGGGGTTGAAGGACCCGCCGTAAAGGCCGATCCGCATGCCGGGGGCGCTCGGCGGCAGGGTCAGCCGCACGCCGGACCTTCAGCGCAGGTCACGGGCGCGTCTGGCCGTTGCCGTGGACGCGATACTTGAATGTGGTCAGCTGCTCGACACCCACCGGCCCACGCGCGTGCATCCGCCCCGTGGCGATGCCGATCTCGGCCCCGAAGCCGAACTCGCCTCCATCGGCAAATTGGGTGGAGGCGTTGTGGGTGACGATGGCCGAATCGACCTCGGCGAGGAAACGGGTCGCCGCCGTGTCGTCCTCGGTGATGATCGCGTCGGTGTGATGCGAGCCGTAGGTCTCGATGTGCTCGATGGCCGCTTCGATCCCGTCGACCACCCGCACCGCGATGATCGCGTCGAGATACTCGGTATGCCAATCCTCCTCGGAGGCGGCGGTCACCCGCGGATCGACGGCGCGCGTCTCGGCATCGCCGCGGACCGCGCAGCCGCTCTCGAGCAGCGCGTGGACGAGCGGCGCAAGATGGGTCGCGGCACAGGCGCGGTCGACCAGGAGGGTCTCGGCGGCGCCGCAGACGCTCGTGCGGCGCATCTTGCTGTTGAGCAGCACGGTGCGGGCCATGTCGAGGTCGGCCGCTGCGGCGACGTAGACATGGTTGATGCCGTCGAGATGGGCGAAGACCGGAACGCGCGCCTCGGCCTGGACGCGCTCCACGAGGCCACGTCCGCCCCGCGGGACGATGACGTCGACGCAACCGTCGAGGCCCGCGAGCATCAGCCCGACGGCGGCGCGGTCGCGGGTCGGCACCAGCTGGATGGCGTCCTCCGGCAAGCCGGCATCGGCGAGCCCGCGGCTCATGGCCCGCGCGATCGCCATAGCCGTGCGATGGCTGTCCGAGCCGGCGCGGAGGATCGCGGCGTTGCCGGCCTTGAGGCAGAGCGCACCCGCGTCCGCAGTGACATTCGGGCGCGCCTCGAAGATCACCCCGACGACGCCGAGCGGCACCGCGATGCGCTCAATCAGCAGGCCGTTCGGCCGCTCGATGGCGGCCAGCTGACGTCCGACCGGATCGGCCAGGGAGCCGACCTTCTCGACGGCATCCGCCATGGCGGCGAGCCGCCCGGGATCCAGGGTGAGACGGTCGATCAGGGCGGCGCTCTGGCCCGCGCTCCGGGCGGCGGCCACGTCCCGCGCGTTCTCGCTCAGGATTTCGTCACGGCTCGCCCGGATCCGCTCGGCGATCGATTTGAGCGCCCCGTCCTTGGTTCGCGCCGAGGCCAGCGCCATACGCCGGGCCGCCGCGCGGGCCCGACGGCCGATGGCCGCCATCTGCTCCGGCAGGGAATCGGCCTCGGCGAAGTCCGATCTCAGGTTCAGGACGGGCACGCTGGCGTCCTCGATGTGCGACGGCCGCAGGAACGGCCAGACGATGGAAAGCGCCGTATTTGCACACCCGACACCGGTCCGACAAGAGTGCCGGCTCGTGATTGGGCGCAATGATCGGAGCGGAAAATTGTAAATAGATTAGTTTAGATCGGCATTTTCTAGAACAGTGCCAAGTCATCGCGATGCACCATCCAGGCGCGGCCCGGATAATTGAGCAAGTCCGGGATATGCGCGCTCGGGTGACCGATGATGAGCGCAGCCTCGGCGCTGTCATACGCCACCAAGCCACGGCCGAGGATCCGTCCCGCCGGATCACGGATCAACACGGCGTCGCCGCGGGAGAAGCTGCCCTCGATCGATCGGACGCCGACGGGCAGGAGGCTGGCGCCGCTCCGCAGCGCCTGCTCGGCACCGGAATCGATCGTCAGGGTGCCGCGCGGCTCCAGGGATCCCGCGATCCAGGTCTTGCGGGCGGCCGTCGGGGTGGAGCCTGAGAGGAACCATGTGCAGCGCGCGCCCTCCATCATCGCCTTGAGCGGGTTCTTCCCGCGCCCGTCGGCGATGACCAAGTGGGTGCCGCCCGAGGCCGCGATCTTGGCGGCCTCGACCTTGGTGCGCATGCCGCCCCGCGACAGCTCGGAGGCCGGCCCGCCGGCCATGGCTTCGATCTCCGGGGTGATGCGCTCGACGACGGCGAGGTGGCGGGCCTCCGGATCGTTCTTGGGCGGCGCGGTGTAGAGACCGTCGATATCCGAGAACAGGACCAGGACGTCGGCATCGATCATGGTGGCGACCCGGGCCGCCAGCCGGTCGTTGTCGCCGTAGCGGATCTCGGACGTCGCCACCGTGTCGTTCTCGTTCACGACCGGGACGGCGCGCATCTCCAGGAGTTTCAGGACGGTGGCGCGGGCGTTGAGGTAGCGGCGGCGCTCCTCGGTATCCTGGGGCGTCACGAGAATCTGGCCGGCGACGATGCCGTGATGGCCCAGAGCCTCGGCCCAGTGGCGGGCCAGCGTGATCTGCCCCACGGAGGCCGCGCCCTGGCTCTCCTCCAGGCGCAGGGCGCCGGGTGGAAGGCCCAGCACTGTCCGGCCGAGGGCGATGCTGCCGGAGGACACCACCAGCACGTCGACGCCGCGCCCGTGCAGCTCCGCGATGTCCTCGGCCAGCGCCGCGAGCCAGGCGTGGCGCAGGCGGCCGGCACTGCGATCGACCAGCAGGGCCGAGCCGACCTTGATGACCACACGGCGGAATTCTTCGAGGGCAGGGATCATGATTCTTGCGAAAACGCGCGTTTGCGCCGGGTGTGAAGCAAGACCCGCCTCTTGAACAGCCGTCCGACGACATGGCTCGCGGCGCCCGGGCGGTTCGGGCCGCCGGCGCGTCCAGATCGTTGGCCGGCACGACCGTGGCACACGTTCCTGCGAGCGGCCTCATCCCTCACGTGGTCGTGAGTATGTGGCATGCCAAAGATCGATATTGCGGCGCGGGAGCGCGGCGGCCGGTTCGACGCTGCACCGCACCGAGCCCCGGCGCGCTCGACCTCAGCACACAGGACACAGACAAGATGGACGCGAATCGACGCGCGTTTCTCGGGACCGCAGCCCTCGGGGCCGGCGGTCTCGTCGCCCTGACCCAGGGGGCCGCCGCCGCGGCGACCGATCACGGGGCGCCCGGGGCCGGCGGCTTCGGGCGGGACGTTCAGCAGCTGCCCCCCGGCGCTCCGGTCGCCTACCACGACCCGAAGGATGTCGGCGCCATGCCGGACTTCCACTTCTCGCTCGACGGCAACGTCCCCAAGATCACGTCGGGCGGCTGGGCCAAGGAGGCGACCGTCCACCAGTTCCCCATCAGCAAGGGGATCGCGGGCGTACACATGTTCCTCGATCCCGGCGCGTCGCGGGAGCTGCACTGGCACGCCATCGCGGCCGAGTGGGCTTACGTCATCGACGGCCGATGCCAGACCGTGGTCCTCGATCCCTCGGGGGCGAGCGAGATCAACAACTACGAGCCGGGCGACCTGTGGTTCTTCCCCAAGGGGCACGGCCACTCGATCCAGACGATCGGCGACAAGCCGTGCCACTTCATCCTGTCGTTCGACAACGGCGCCTTCTCGGAGCACGGCACGTTCTCGATCACCGATTGGGTCGACGTGTCGCCGAAGGACATGCTGGCCCTCGATTTCGGCCTGCCGACAGCCGCGCTGAACGCGTTCCCGAAGGGCGAGGCCTACATCCAGGCCGGGCCGGTGATCCCGCTCGCCCAGGCGCTCGACGCGCCCTGGCCGAAGGAATCGACCCACAAGTTCCGGCTCCTGAAGGATCCGCGCGCGGTCCGCGACTTCGACGGTGGGACGTTCCGCCTCGCCACAGTCGACGAGTGGCCGGTGTCCAAGTCGATGTCGGGCGGCGTGATGACGATCCGGCCGGGCCAGATGCGCAAGTTCCACTGGAACGTGAACGCCAACGAGTGGCACTATTACCTGAAGGGCAAGGGTCAGGTGGCCCTGTTCGGCTCGGGCGGCCGCGGCAAGGTCGCGGAGTTCAAGCCCGGCGACGTCGCCTACATCCCCATGGGGTTCGGCCACGCGATCAAGAACGTCGGCGACGACGATCTCGAGATCGTCCAGACCTGGGACAACGGCAAGTTCGAGGAAATCGACCTCGATGCCTGGATCAAGGCGAGCCCGAACTATCTCCTCGCCAACAACTTCACCGGCGTCCCCGCCGACACGCTCGCGAAGCTGAAGCAGGGCTGAGACGACGCTCGATCCGGACCGACAGGGCTCAGACCCGGTCCTGTCGGTCCCGGCCGCCGCGTCCTCGGGACAACCGGTCGACGGCTATGGCTGCCAGGCGTCCACCGGCTTCCGTTCGGCCTCGGCGCTGGCATCGATCTCGGACTGGAGCGCCCGCAGCGCCTCGGGGACGCCCTTTCGGCTCGCCGAGGACAGGACCAGCGGCGCGCGGCCGGCGGCGCGCTTCAGCTTGGCCACCTGGCTCTTGAGCGTGTCGGCGTCGAGGGCGTCGGCCTTCGAGAGCGCCACGATCTCGGGCTTCTCCGCGAGGCCGTTGCCGTAGGCCTCGATCTCGCCGCGCACCAGCTTGTAGGTCTTGCCGGCATGCTCGCTCGTGCCGTCGACGAGGTGCAGCAGCACCCGGCAGCGCTCGACATGGGCGAGGAACTTGTCGCCGAGGCCGACGCCCTCATGCGCGCCCTCGATCAGGCCCGGGATGTCGGCGAGCACGAATTCGCGCCCGTCCGAGCGCACCACGCCGAGGCCGGGATGCAGGGTGGTGAACGGGTAGTCGGCGATCTTCGGCTTCGCGGCGGTGACGCTCGCCAGGAAGGTCGACTTGCCGGCATTCGGCAGGCCGACGAGGCCGGCATCGGCGATCAGCTTGAGCCGGAGCCAGATCCACATCTCCTGGCCTTCCAGGCCGGGATTGGCGTGCTTCGGGGCGCGGTTGGTGGACGTCGTGAAATAGGCGTTGCCGAAGCCGCCATTGCCGCCCTTCGCGAGGCGGATCCTCTGGCCGACCTCGGTCAGGTCGGCGAGCAGCGTCTCGCCGTCCTCGGCGAAGATCTGTGTGCCGGCCGGGACCTTCAGGACCGTGTCGGCGCCGTTGGCGCCGTGGCAGTTCGAGCCCATGCCGTGCTCGCCCTTCTTGGCCTTGAAGTGCTGCTGGTAGCGGTAGTCGATGAGGGTGTTGAGCCCCTCGACGCACTCCACCCAGACATCGCCGCCCCGGCCGCCGTCGCCGCCGTTCGGCCCGCCGAACTCGATGAACTTCTCCCGCCGGAACGAGACGCAGCCGGGACCGCCGTCACCGGAGCGGACATAGACCTTGGCTTCGTCGAGGAATTTCACGACCTGAATCCTTTGTCGGGTGCGGATTCGCGACCCGCACCATCACCCTGTCGACGGCGGCCGGCCAGCCCCGGCGCCGAAAGGCCGCCTCAGGCGGCCCGCGTCATCGCCGGCTCCGACGGCGGGTTCTGCCAGCGCCGCCGGTCGAGGCTGAAGAGATCGACCGGCAGATCCGCGCCGCGCGCCGGGAAGGGCCGGGTCGCGCTGCCGGCCTGCACGAAGCCACAGGTCTCCAGAACGTGCCGGGACGCCGGGTTGACCGTGCGGGCCGACGCAGCCAGTTCCGTCCCGCCGGTATAGGCGAAGAAGGCGTGGCACAGAGCCGTCACGGCCTCGGCCATCAGGCCGCTGCCCCAATAGGGCTGCCCGAGCCAGTAGCCGAGTTCCGGCGGCCCCTCGGTCCGCCCCTCGATGCTGATCACACCGATGAGGCTGCCGGGCGCCGCCCGCGGCGCGAGGGCGAGCGTGAGGGCCGACCCGGCGGTGTTCTGCGCGCGCGCCTGCAGCAGGAACGCATCCACCACCGGGGCCGGAAGCGGGTGCGGCACCCGCGCCAGCATCGCGGCGACAGACGGATCACCGGCCAGCTTCAGGATCGCGTCCCTGTCCTTGGCGGTCGGCCAGCGCAGCCACAGCCGCCGCGTCTCGATCCGGAAAACGTCATCACGGGTCAGATCGGGGAACATCGTGCCCTCGCAGGGCGGCGTTCCCGGCTCCGGGACACCGCCTCAAGACGACGAAGGGGAGGATGGCGTCCCATCCTCCCCGGGTGTTCCGTCCGAACCGGCCCGTCAGGGGCTCGGCAACGACGTCTCCGGTCCGGTGTGGGACACCGGGCGGGACGCCAGCTTCGCCTCTAAAGGCGCCCGCCTCTTATTCCGCGGCCTCGGCCAGCGGGGTTACGGCCACGAAGGCGCGCCCGCGGCGCGTCTCGAAGCGGACATGGCCCGGTACCAGCGCGAAGAGCGTATGGTCCTTGCCCATGCCGACATTGGCGCCGGGATGCCATTTGGTGCCGCGCTGACGCACGATGATGTTGCCTGGAATCACGGCTTCCGCGCCGAACTTCTTGACGCCGAGGCGCCGGCCTTCCGAGTCGCGACCGTTGCGGGACGAGCCGCCTGCCTTCTTGTGTGCCATGGGATGAACTCCGAAATCTGATGGGCTTGGATGCGGTCGCGGATCGGACCCTCAGGGATCCTCACGCGCCCAGCGTCTGGCGTGCGTCAGGCCGAAATGCCGGTGATGCGCACGACCGTGTGGTCCTGCCGGTGACCGCGCTTGCGGCGCGAGTTCTGCCGGCGGCGCTTCTTGAAGGCGATGACCTTCTTGTCGCGGCCGTGGCGCACGATCTCGCCGGTGACGCTGATGCCCGACAGGGTCGGGGCGCCGACCTGGGTCGCGCCCGCGCCGTCGGCGAACAGGAGGACCTCGCCGAAGGTCACGGCCTCGCCGGCCTCGCCCGCCAGGGAGGCGATGGTGATGGTGTCGTTGGCGGCGACGCGGTACTGCTTACCGCCCGTCTTGATGACTGCGAACATCGTTCTCTCGTGTTCTCGAACGGCCTCCGGGGCGGCTGCCCCTGGACCGGCTTCTTGTTTGAAGTCATTGTGCGGGCTTTCCGCCCGGACAACGCGAAACGCGCGGACCTCAAACAGAGGCCGCGCGCCATGCGGGGTCACTACGAGCCTGATGCCGCCGTGTCAATCCGCGCCGGACTCCCGGGGCTCCGTCAGCGGATCGGGGCGCCGGTCGCCAGGACGCCCTTCGCGACACTGCCCTCGGGGCCGAAGGCGGCCAAAGCCTCGGAGCACCAAGCCTCGCGGCCGTCGGCGGCGAGCTGCTGGCGCACCTGCAGGGCGCGCTGCTTCAGCTTCTCCTCCAGCATCGCTTCCTGTCCGGCATTGACTCGGGCCGCGAGACGGAGCGTCGTGAGCTGTCCGGCCCTGACCTGCACGCCCGGGCAGGCCTGTTCGGCGATGATGGTCGTCGCCGCCGCCGTCGCATAGTTGTCGAGGGGCGAAGCCGCCGCGGCGGGCGCAGGGGCGCGGGCGGCCGGCGCGGGGACCTGCGCCGCGGCGGCTCCCGCGAAGCACAGGGCCAGGGCAAGACTGAAGACACCGGAACGCCGCACGGCTCAGACCTCCAGGGTGGCGCCGACCTGCGCGGTGATACGCCCGTCATGCGCGGGACGAGGCCGGGTGCCACTGAGGAGAAGCGTCGTCATCTGGGGGCATCCCTTCGCTGCGGCGCCGCGACGGCGGTTGACTACACCCCCGGCGGCGAGGCGTCACCCGCCCGGTCAGACCGCGCGGCTCGACCCGGTCTTATGCGCGGCCGCGGGGCGCCGCACATGAGCGAGCTCCTCGGCGTGTGGGTCCGCCCGCCCATTCATCCGCAGGGTCGTTTCGGAGCGCCGCAGGCGAGCCCGGATCCGGAAACACCGTCGGTTCCCGGCGTCGGCGCGTCGGGCTCCGGGCCCCGCCGTGCGGGACCCTTGCCGGTTGCGAAGCCGCGCTGTCGGCTCCGCGGACCGAGTCGGCCGATCGTCAGGGCGCGGCCTTGAACTCGCCCTCGATGCGCAGGCTCACCTCGTCGCCGAGCTGCGGCAGATAGGCGTTGATGCCGAAATCCGAGCGCTTGATGACCGCCCGGCCGTCGAAGCCCACGGTGTAGCGCTGATCCACCGGATGGATGCCGGCCTGATTGAACGTGGCGTCGATCGCAAAGGGCCGGACCGTGCCGCGCAGGTTCAGGTCGCCGGTGATCCGCGCCGTGGTCGGGCTGGTGGGCTCGACCTTCGTGGCGGTGAAGGTGGCGTTCGGGAACTTGGCCGTGTCGAAGAAGTCCGGGGCTGCGAGGTGCTCGTTCAGGCGCGCGCTCCCGGTCATCACGCCGCCCAGGGGCACGGTGACCTCGAGGCGGCTCTTCTCCGGCGCCTTCGGATCGAGCTGGAGCGTGCCGCTGAGACCCGCGAACTGGCCGTAATAGGTCGAGTAGCCGAGATGCGAGACGGACCACGTGATCTTGCCGTGATCCGGATCGAGCACGTAGCTCCCGGGCCGGACCTGCGTCGGATCCGCGCTCGGCGCGACCGGGACGGGGGCCGTTGACGGATCGTCCGCCCCCCGGGCCGGGCCGAAGCACAGCAGGCCCAGCAGGGCAAGAAGTGGCGCGCGCATGGTCATCCCCCCGTGACCGGCCAAGCGCGGCCGGCGCGGCGCCCGTGATTTCATGATCTCCCTGCGCGCTCAAGCACGTCTGGCGGAGGGCGCCGCGGTTCTGTAGGCATCCCGCGACAGCGACAGGCGTGGCATGATCGGCAAGCTCAAGGGCGTCGTGGACTCGTTCGGCGAGGATTTCGTGATCCTCGACGTGTCGGGCGTCGGCTATATCGTGCATTGTTCGGCGCGCACCCTGCAGCGCATGCCCAAGGTCGGCGAGCCCGCTTCGCTGTCGATCGAAACCCATGTCCGCGAGGACATGATCCGCCTTTACGGCTTCCGCTCGGATGCCGAGCGGGAATGGTTCCGCCTGCTTCAGACCGTGCAGGGCGTCGGCGCGCGGGTGGCGCTGGGCGTGCTCTCGGTGATGGAGCCCGAGGCGCTGGCCAGCGCCATCGCCACCGGCGACAAGGGCGCGATCAGCCGGGCTCCAGGGGTCGGGCCGCGTCTGGCGGCACGGCTCGCCGCCGAGCTCAAGGACAAGGCCCCGGCCTTCGCGCCGATCGACCCCGCCCTCGTTGCCCTCACGGGAGCCGTCGAGGACGGCGCCGCCCCCCAGCCGGTGGCGGATGCCGTCTCCGCCCTGGTCAATCTCGGCTACCCGCAGGTCCAGGCCGCCGCCGCCATCGCTGCGGCTCTCAAGGGTGCGGGCGAGGGCGCCGAGGCCAAGGTGCTCATCCGGCTCGGCCTGCGCGAACTCGCGCGCTGACGCGCCCCGGAACCGTTGGGGCGCACTTAGATCGCACGCCCTTGACCCGCGCGGGCCGCGGTGCCATGTCGACCGCAGCCAATAAGGCATTGAAAAGCCAGCTACTTTTCAATTCTTCTAAACTGGCGCAGGTGCCCGGGACGGTCGTCGACGACCGCTGCGGGCGCGGGGATGACGGGATTTGCGGCGCGCATGATCGTCTGTTCTTGTAACGTCATATCGGACGGCGCGGTCCGCGGCTGCCTCGCACCCGGCCCGGGCTGCCCGCGCACGCCCGCGCAGGTCTATGCCTGTCTCGGCTGCAGCCCGAAATGCGGGCGCTGCGCCCGCACGATCCGGGCGATCATGCAGAGTGCCCTGGGCCAAGCCGCGCCGGCGGAGAGCAGCCATGCCTGCACGACGACTTGCGCAAGCGCGTGTAGTTTGGTGAAGTTCCAAACTGCGGATGAGGGAGTCGCGGCCTGATGCTTCTACCCCCCGCCTGAAAGCACGGTAAGGAGTACGGGGGCATGAAGGGCGACACCAAGGTCATCGAGTATCTGAATCGCGGCCTGCGCAGCGAGCTGACGGCCGTCAGCCAGTACTGGCTGCATTTCCGCATGCTCAATGACTGGGGCTACGTCGAGCTGGCGAAATTCTGGCGCAAGGAATCGATCGAGGAGATGAACCACGCGGACCGGTTCATCGACCGGATTTTGTTCCTCGACGGATTCCCGAACCTGCAGGAGCTCGACCCGCTGCGGATCGGCCAGAACGTCCAAGAGATCCTGGATTCCGATCTCGCCGCCGAGAACGAGGCCCGCAGCCTCTATCTCGAGGCCGCGAAGTACTGCGATTCGATCAACGACCGGGTCTCCAAGCGCCTGTTCGAGGATCTGGCCGAGGACGAGGAGGGGCACATCGACTTCCTCGAGACGCAGCTGGAGCTGATCAAGCAGATCGGCCTGCCGCTCTACGCGCAGAAGCATATCGGCGGCCTCGAGCAGATCGCCCCCGAGAAGGAGTGAGGTTGCCCGGGCTCCCGCCGCCCCTGCGGCAGACGGGGAGCCCGGACACCGACGCAGGACGGGCCGGCGCGGTGCGGATCCTGCGCGCAGCAAGGTGGGTTGGGGAACGGAATGCGGCTCGTGGTGGTCGGCGCCGACGGGCGCATGGGGCGGATGCTGATCCGCGCGGTGGCGCAGTCTGAGGGCTGTACGCTCTCGGCGGCGATCGAGCGCGAAGGCTCCCCGGCCCTGGGGCAGGATGCGGGTCTGCTCGCCGGTCTCCAGCCCCTCGACGTGCCGGTCACCGATGACGCGCTCGCGGCCTTCGCGGCCGCCGACGGCGTCCTCGATTTCACCGCGCCCGCCGCCACGGTGGCCTTCGCCGAACTGGCGGCCCAGGCCCGCATCGTCCACGTCGTCGGCACGACCGGCCTGTCCGAGGACGATTTCGCCAAGCTGAAGGCGGCCTCGTACCATGCCCGGATCGTCCAATCGGGCAACATGTCGCTCGGCATCAACCTGATGGCCGAGCTGGTCCGCCGGGTCGCGAAGGCGCTGGGCGACGAGTTCGACATCGAGATTGCCGAGATGCATCACCGCATGAAGGTGGATGCGCCGTCCGGCACGGCGCTGATGCTGGGCGAGGCCGCCGCCGAGGGCCGCGGCGTCGACCTGAAGACGGTCCGCGTCTCCACCCGGGACGGGCATACCGGCGCCCGCCGGCCCGGCGATATCGGCTTCGCCACCCTGCGGGGCGGCAGCGTCGTCGGCGACCACAGCGTAATCTTCGCCGGCACCGGCGAGAGCCTGACGATCAGCCACCACGCCGCCGACCGCGGCCTGTTCGCCACGGGCGCCGTCAAGGCCGCGCTCTGGGCGCATCCCAAGCCGCCGGGGCTCTACACGATGGCCGACGTCCTCGGCCTGTGACCGGGAGCGGTGCATCCATGGAACGGCTCCTCGTCCTCGTCCGGCACGGCCAGAGCGAGTGGAACCTCCAGAACCTGTTCACGGGCTGGCGCGACCCGGACCTGACCGAGCGCGGCATCGCCGAGGCCCGGGCGGCCGGCCGCGGGTTGAAGCGGGACGGCTACGGCTTCGATGTCGCCTTCACCTCCGAATTGTTGCGGGCCCAGCGCACCTGCTCGCTGATCCTGGAGGAGATGGCTCTCCCGGATGTTCCGATCATTCGGCAGAGGGCCCTCAACGAGCGGGATTACGGCGATCTCTCCGGCCTCAACAAGGACGCGGCCCGCGCCCGATGGGGTGACGCGCAGGTCCATACCTGGCGCCGGTCCTACGACGTGCGGCCGCCCGGCGGCGAGAGCCTGAAGGACACTGCCGCGCGGGTGCTGCCCTATTACATCGCGGCGATCCTGCCGCGGGTGATGGCCGGCCAGCGGGTCCTGGTGGCGGCCCATGGCAATTCGCTGCGCGCCCTGGCGATGGTCCTCGATGGGCTGAACGAGGAGCAGGTGCCGGATCTCCAGATTCGGACCGGGGTCCCGCTGGTCTACCGCCTCAACGGCGACACCACGGTCGCCTCGAAGATCGTGCTGGAGCAGGATGTCGACGCGGGCCGCTGAGTGGCGACGGAACTCGCCCCCGGCCTGATCCACCATCCCGGCTTCCTCGATGCGACGGCCCGCGCCCGGCTCGCCGCCGAGATCGCCGCCATCCTCGAAACGGCGCCGCCCGTGACGCCGCGGATGCCGCGCACCGGCAAGCCGTTCTCCGTACGGATGTCGAATGCCGGTCCCCTCGGCTGGGTCTCGGAAGTCGCGGGCTACCGCTATCAGCCGGACCATCCGGAGACCGGGCGGCCATGGCCGGCGATGCCGCCGACCGCCCTCGCGGCCTGGGCGGTGTTGGCGAACTGTCCGGTGCCGCCGGAAGCCTGTCTCATCAACCTCTACGCGCCGGGATCCCGCATGGGTCTCCACCAGGATCGCGACGAGGCGGATCTCTCGGCGCCCGTCCTCTCGCTCTCCCTCGGTGCGGCGGCACTGTTCCGCTACGGCGGCCTGAGCCGCGCGGATCCGACGCGCTCGATCCGCCTGCAGGCCGGCGACGCGCTGGTGATCGGCGGCCCCTCGCGCCTGATCTACCACGGCATCGACCGGCTCTACCCGGCCGGCGACCTTCTCGCGGAGACGGCCGATCTCGGTTTTCTCCCGCCGGGCGGCCGCTGCAACCTCACTCTGCGGCGCGTCACGGAGCCGGCACCGCCGTGGCGCTAGAGCGATCGCCGGAATGCGGGCCGGCCGCGATGCCGGCGCCCGCGCGGATGGATCTGCCGCTGGCCCGGGCAGCCCATCTCGGCCTCGCGGCCGCCGTGATCGGGCTGGGGCTGCTGCTGCGCGTGCCGGCGTGGAACCTGCCGCTCGCGGTTCACCACTACGGCGGCGGCATCCTCTGGGGAGCGATGCTGTTCCTGCTGGTGGCCGCCCTGCGACCGGCCGGCTGGGATCTGCGCACCTGCATGATCGCCGCCTTCTTCGGCGCCGGGCTCATCGAAGCGAGCCGTCTCGTTCATACCCCGGCGCTCGACGCCTTCCGGGCAACCCTGCCGGGCCAGCTCCTCCTCGGCACACTCGTCTCCCCGTGGAATCTCTGCGCCTACGCCGTCGGGATCGCCGTCACGGCGGCGTTGGCGGTTTCCTTTCATCGTGATCGCAGGCGCGCGGCATTGCCGGCTTGACAGATCAGGTCGCCGGGCAGACCCATCGCGAGCGGACTAACCCCAAGTTGGGTCCACGAGGAGAACCGGTTTTCGATGCGGATGCGCAACCTGACGCTGCGTCTCGGACGGGTTCTCGGCGCTGCCGCGCTTGCGGTGAGCCTTGGCTCCGCGGCCTGGGCCGGAGATCCTGTCTACCCGCCGGGCTCGCGCTTCGGCTTCGATCCGCCGGCCGACATGTCGCTGTCGCGGCGCTTCTCGGGCTTCGAGCGGAAGGAGGGGGGCGCGACCGTGTCGGTCGTCGAGCTGCCCGCGAACGCCTTCGCGGAACTCGTCAGCGGCTTCACCGACGCCAACCTGTTGAGCCAGGGCTTCGCGGTCGAGAAGCGCGAGGAGGTCAAGATCGGCGACAACGAGGGCATGCTCTACACCGGTGAGCAGCCCGCCGATCCGGCCTCGTCCGCTCCGGCGATCCGGAAGTGGATTCTCGTGGTCGGTACGCCGAGCGTGACCGGACTGATCATCGCCCAGGCGCTGCCCGACGCCGAGACCGAGGTCTCGATGCGCAAGATGGTGACCGGCGTCACCCTCCGGCCTGCGCTGACGCTGACCCAGCAGGTCGACGCGCTGCCCTTCCGCATCGCCGACATGGCGGGCTTCCGGCCGGTGCGAGTGATGGCCGGCAATTCGATCCTCCTGACCAGCGGCCCCAAGGACCAGATGCAGAATCTGGAGCAGCCGATCCTCGTCCTTGCCCAGGCCGTGCAGCAGCCGCCCTCGGCCGAGCAGCGGGACGGCTTCGCCCGCGCCGCCCTGGCCTCGAACCAGACCATGAAGGACTTCGTCATCGAGCGGGCCCAGAGCTACCGCTCGAACGGCGTCGACTGGCACGAGATCGTGGCCCGCGCCCTCGACCAGCCGACCAACCTGCCGGTGGTCGTCATGCAGACCATCCGGTTCGCGCCGGATGGCTATTTCCGCGCCCTCGGTGTCGTGCGGCAGGATCAGCGCGACGGCGTCCTCGCCAAGTTCCGCCAGGTCGTGGACAGCGTGCAGGTGAAGTAGCGCCTCACCACACGGCGGCCTGCCCGTCGCGGCGCGGGTCGCTCGCCGCCACGTAGCCTTCGACCGCCGGATCGCCCATCCGCCAGATGAACTGGCCGGCGCCGAAATCCTGGTAGCTGTCCTCGATCACCTCGAGCCGGTGGCCGAGGGCCTTCAGGCGGTCCAGGGTCGCCCGCGGCATCGCCGCCTCGACGTTGATGTCGAGACCCTCGTTCACCCGCCACCGCGGCGCGTCGCAGGCCGCCTGCGGGTTCTGGCCGTGGTCGATCATCCGCACCAGCGTCTGGACATGGCCCTGCGGCTGCATGTTGCCGCCCATCACGCCGAAGCTCATCACCGGCGCGCCGTCCCGGGTGAGAAAACCCGGGATAATGGTGTGGAACGGGCGCTTGCCCGGCGCCACCACGTTCGGGCTCGCAGGATCGAGCACGAAGCCGTAGCCGCGGTTCTGCAGGGAGATCCCCCAGCCCGGAACGACCACGCCCGAGCCGAAGCCCATGAAGTTCGACTGGATGAAGCTCACCATCATCCCGGATTCATCCGCGGCGGTGAGGTAGATCGTGCCGCCCGCGGGCGGCTTGCCGGGGCCGAAGACCTGGGCGCGGTTCCGGTCGATCAGCTTGGCGCGCTCCGCCAGATAGGCGCGGTCCAGCATGGCTTCGGGCGTCACCTCCATCCCGCGCGGGTCGGCGACGTACCGGTAGGTGTCGCTGAAGGCGAGCTTCATCGCCTCGATCTGGAGGTGCTGCGCCTCCGGTCCGTCCACCGGCAGGCTGCCGAGGTCGAACTGCTCCAGGATGCCGAGCGCGATCTGTGCCGCGATGCCCTGGCCGTTCGGCGGGATCTCGTGCAGCGTGTAGCCGTGGTAATCCTTGGCGGTCGGCGTCACCCATTCGGGGCGGTACGCCGCGAGGTCGGCGGCCGTCATGGCGCCGCCATGGGCCCGCGCGTGCGCGGCGATCGCCTCGGCGATCTCGCCCCGGTAGAAGGCCTCGCCCTTGGTCTCGCCGATCAGCCGCAGGGTCCGCTCGGCGCCGGGAAAGGTCACCAGCTCGCCGACATCCGGCGCTCGGCCGCGCGGCAGAAAGAACTCCGCGAAGCCCGGCTGGCGGGTGATCGCCTCGATCCCGGCGGCGGCCGCCCATTTCTGCTGCACGACGACCGGCGCGAGATAGCCGTGCTCGGCGATGCGGATCGCCGGCTGCATCAGATCGGCGAAGGGGAGGCGGCCGAAGCGCTCGCTGAGCGCGACCCAGGCGCCCACCGCCCCCGGTACGGTGACCGAATCCCAGCCGCGCATCGGCGTCCGTTCCGCCGGACCGTATTTCCGCAGGAAGTAGTCCGGGCTCCAAGCGGCCGGAGCCCCGCCAGAGGCGTTGAGGCCGTGCAGCGCCTTCCCGTCCCACAGGATGCAGAAGGCGTCGGAGCCGAGGCCGTTGCTGCACGGTTCGGTCACGGTCTTGGCGGCCGCCGTGGCGATCGCGGCATCGACCGCGTTCCCGCCGGCCTGGAGCATCTGGATGCCGGCCTGTGCCGCCAGCGCGTGCGAGGTGGCGACACAGTTGCGCCCGAACATCGGCATGCGCAGGGACGGATACCCGGTCACCCAGTCGAACGGCTTCATGGCACTGTTCCCGGCCTCGGCAGCGGATCTGCTCCCGCGGCACTTGGCATACAGGATATCCGGCGCCGGTGAAGGCGTGCCCGGGATGGATGCCAAACGAAAAACGCGGGCCCAAGGACCCGCGCTTCGCGACGTTCACGCTGTTTGTGGGAGCCGCTCAGTAGGGGCGGCCGTAGAGCGGCGAGGTCGGATCCAGGCGATCGACGAAGGAGAGGTCGACGTTGCGGATCGCGCTCGAACGGGCGCCGATGAACGGTCCGTTGGTGATCGGGTCCGGCAGGATCCCGCGGCCGAAGCGGTCGGTCGGGCCGTAGGGCGGGGTCAGCTGATTGGACGCTGCGATCAGGTAGGGGTTCAAAGCCGGATTCCGCGAACCGCCGGCACCCGGGACGTTCGAGGTGAGCGGCACATTGCCGGCATCCAACCAGCTGCGCGGGCGCACCCGGATCGGGAGCGGGCGGCTGACCCGGTAGATTGGGCCGGAAACGAAACCATCCTGCGCCTCAGCCGGCGCGGAGGCCAGAACGCCGAGGCCGGTGGCGGCGACAACGCCGAGAAGGGCGATCTTGAGCGAGCGCATGGCCAACCTTGTGTATGAGTGCCATCAGTATGGCGACCGAAGCTTAACAGTTCGCCGCCTTTGACAAGAAGACGCTTGGGCGAGGCTGTTGTTCCGCCCTTATGGCTGAGCTTGTGCGATTTGCCACACTGTGGCCTCATTTTTTATTTTGCGGCCGTCGGATTAACGATCCGGTCCGGCTCGAAGGTTCCGCGCCGGCTGTCGCCGGGCAGGCGCTCGCGGGGTCGGGCACGGCAGCGAAGGCCGCCGTCGTGTCGGGATCGGCAAGATCGACGAGGCTCAGCGCATCCAGCAGGCAGGCCACGGCCTGCGGTTCCGGAGGATGGCCGAGGGGGGCGCAAAGCCATCCATCGAGCTGAAATCCCGTCTCCCGGGTGACGAAACCCGTGCAGGTCCGCTGCGTCGGTCCGGCGAAGGTCATCTCCAGGGTCTCGACCGCGCCGAACCGGGTCCGGATCTGGCCGCGGGCTCCGGTCCGCGCGACCGCTAGGGCAGGGCGGTCGAGGGCTGGGCCGTTGGCGGCCCGCCGGGCCATCAGGACGAACAGCGACGGCGGCGGTCCGGTGAGCGTTCCGCGAGTGAGGACGATCCGCAGGGCAGGCGCCTCGATCGCAGCCACATCGCCGCGCATCAGCGTGTCCTCGCGCAGGCCCGTCCGTGGATCGACCCGGGCGGCGACCCGCACCGGATCGGGCCCAGGCTCGGCGAGGCCGAACCGGGCGGGCGCGATCGCCGGCTGCGCCGGCGAAGCCCGGACGGACGGCACGAAGGCGGTCTCGAGATCCGGAGCGCGCTGGATGCCGGGGAGGGGGGCGGGCAACCGGGCGAACACGCACACCAGGGCGATCGCGGCCGATGCCAGCGCGAGACGCAGGCCGAGGGATCCCGGTGACCAGCCTGCGCGTGCCGCGGGCGGGCGGAGTCCGACTCGATCGACGAGGGGCGCTGTTCCGATCAGCATCGTGCTCCGTACCGAAGGCGGGACGCGGGATTGGGCGGTCAGCCTCGCACGGCAGGACTGCATGCCCGTTCCCGGACCGGGTCCGTCACCGGATTCCTCCGCGCAGGGTGAATCAGGCGTTGCGCGGTCGTCGGCCTTGACAGCATGGGCACATGCGCGCCTTGCTCGGCGCGGCCGTCGCCCCCACCTCCGCTGAGGACGGGGTCTGCGGCCGCGCCCGTTTTGCGGGCGCGTCCGGCACGAACGATCCTTCGGCCGATTTTGCTGGCAGGAGCGCGGCACCCGGATCGGTCGGGGTTTTCCGCGCGGAGACAAGAGATGGGTTACAAGGTCGCCGTCGTCGGCGCCACGGGCAACGTGGGCCGCGAGATGCTCGATATCCTGGCCGAGCGGGCCTTTCCCGCCGACGAGGTCGTGGCGCTGGCCTCGCGCCGCAGCCAGGGGCAGGAAGTTTCCTACGGCGACAAGACGCTCAAGGTCAAAACGCTCGACACCTACGACTTCACCGACACCGATATCTGCCTGATGTCGGCCGGCGGCGAGGCGTCGAAGGAATGGTCGCCCCGCATCGGCCAGCAGGGTTGCGTGGTCATCGATAACTCGTCGGCCTTCCGCTACGACGCCGACGTGCCGCTGATCGTGCCCGAGGTGAATGCCGACGCGGTGGTGGGCTTCACCAAGCGCAACATCATCGCCAACCCGAACTGCTCGACCGCGCAGCTGGTCGTCGCGCTCAAGCCCCTCCACGAGGCGGCGACGATCAAGCGCGTCGTGGTCTCGACCTACCAGTCGGTCTCCGGCGCCGGCAAGGAGGCGATGGACGAGCTGTTCAACCAGACCCGCGCCGTCTTCACCGCCGGCGAGATCAAGCAGGGCGGCAAGTTCACGAAGCGCATCGCCTTCAACGTCATCCCCCACATCGACGTGTTCATGGAGGATGGCTACACGAAGGAAGAGTGGAAGATGGTCGCCGAGACCAAGAAGATGCTCGACCCGAAGATCAAGCTGACGGCGACCGCCGTCCGCGTTCCGGTCTTCATCGGGCACGCGGAAGCGGTCAACATCGAGTTCGAGCGGCCGCTCTCGGCCGAGAAGGCCACCGAGATCCTGCGCGCCGCCCCCGGCGTCCTGGTGATCGATAAGCGCGAGAACGGCGGCTACATGACGCCCCACGAGGCGGCCGGCGAGGATGCGACCTACATCTCGCGCATCCGCGAGGACGCGACCGTGGAGAACGGCCTGAACCTCTGGTGTGTCTCGGACAACCTGCGCAAGGGCGCGGCCCTCAACGCGGTGCAGATCGCCGAGATCCTGGTGAACCGCAAGCTCCTGAACCGGGCCAAGCGCGCGGCCTGAGGCCGGTCCTCCTCCCGGCGGGAGGAGGAGCCAGAACCGAGATCCTTGGGACAACGTCCCTAGGATTTGTCACGCGCCCGTCATCGTTCAGGCTCACGCCGCAGACCGGATCACGTGGAGATTCGGTATGCGGCGTTTCTTTGTGTCCTGTCTCGTCGGTCTGTCGATCGTCGGCGCGGCTCAGGCTCAGCCGCAGCCTCGGAATGTCGTCCTGTTCATCGCGGACGGGCTCCGCGACGGCATGGTGAACGCCGTGAACGCGCCGGCGATGGACAGCCTGATGAAGGCCGGGGTGCGGTTCACCAACACGCACTCCCTGTTCCCGACTTTCACGATGCCGAACGCCACCGCGATGGCGACCGGCCACATGCTCGGCGACACCGGCCAATTCGGGAACACAATCTACACGGCCTTCCCGGTCCCCGGGGCCGGAGAGAGCCTCACGCCGTTCCTGGAGAGCGACCCCGTCCTCGGCGACGTCGACGCGCATTTCGCCGGCAACTACCTCAACGAGGAGACGATCCTGCGGGCGGCTCACGCCCAGGGGCTCTCCACGGCCAGCATCGGCAAGCTCGGCCCCTCCCTGATCTTCGACCACACGGCGCGCTCCGGACAGGACAGCATCCTGGTCGACGACAGCACGGGCCGGCCGAGCGGCATCCCGCTGAGCGACGACCTGTGCACGCGCCTGGATGCGGCCGGGCTTCCGCTGCAGGCGCCGACGCGGGGCGCCAACGGCCTGGCCGGAACCGCCGATTCGCCCGGGACGCTCGCCGCCAATATCGAGCAGCAGGGCTACTTCACCGATGTGGCGACGAAGGCGGTCCTACCGCTGTTCAAAGCCCGCGGAAAACCCTTCGTGCTCGTCTACTGGTCGCGCGATCCCGACGGGACGCAGCACAATCAGGGCGACAGTCTCGGCCGGCTCGTCCCGGGGATCAACGGACCGACGAGCCTCGCGGCGATCCGCAACGCGGATGCCAACTTGGCCGCGCTGCTCGGCGCACTGAAGGCGCTCGGTCTGGCGGAGACCACGGATGTGATCGTCACCTCCGATCACGGCTTCTCCACCATCTCCAAGGAGAGCGGGACCAGCTTCGCCGCGTCGCAGGCCTATAAAGGGGTGCCGAAGGGCCAGCTTCCGCCGGGCTTCCTCGCCATCGATCTCGCGCATGATCTCGGGCTCGGCCTGTTCGATCCGGATGCCAGGGGCATCAGGCTCGCCGCCGACGCCTTTCCGAGCCGGGCCAACGGCCTGATCGGCGCGGATCCGGCCAAGCCCGAGGTGGTGGTCGCGGCCAATGGCGGCTCGGATCTCGTTTACCTGCCGAACGGCGACCGGGCGCTGGCGCGCCGCGTGGTCGACGCCCTGGCGCGTCAGGACTACGTGAGCGGCCTGTTCGTCAGCGCGACCCTCGGCCCGATCCCGGGAACGCTGCCCCTCTCAGCGATCGCCCTCGACGGGTCGGCGCTGACGCCGATGCCGGCCATCGTGGTCAATTTCCGGAGCTTCTCGACCGGCTGCGCCGATCCGACCACCTGCGGGGTCGAGGTCTCCGATACCGGGCTGCAGCAGGGGCAGGGCATGCACGGCAGCTTCTCCCGCGCCGATACCCGGAACGTCATGGGCGCGGCAGGGCCGAGCTTCCGGGCGGGCCTCGCGAGCGCGGTGCCGGCGAGCAATGCCGACCTCGGCAAGACCATCGCCCAGCTCCTGGGCCTCACGATTCCCGGCAAGGGCCGGCTGGTCGGCCGCGTCCTGACCGAGGCGTTGGCCAATGGCAGCACGCCGACCTTCGCCCGGGCGGAGCTGCGCTCGGAGCCGGACGCCGCCGGCCACGTGACGGCGCTCGCCTACCAGACGGTGGGCGAGATCCGCTACTTCGATGCCGCCGGGTATCCCGGCCGCACCCTCGGCCTCGACAACAGTCCTGCCGTGTCGGCCGCCGCGGAGGCGCACTGAGCGTCGCACCGTCCGGCCCGCGGGGCGGAGCGCAGGGAACGCTGTCCAACCCATACCCCTCGTCCCGAGAGACCCGCGTCCGCGGGCTTCGAAGGCGATCTCCAGAGAGCACGGCGCTCCCTGGTCTGCTCCGTCGAGACCCCCGCTGGGCTGCAGGCCCTCAGGCCAAGGATGGCGCGGACGGGTGGGCGTGCGTTGCCGCCTGGTCCGACTACGCCATGCCGAGGGCCTGCATGTAGAGCTCGAGGATCGCCTCCTGCTCCTGGCGCTCGCTGTGATCCTGCTTGCGGATGCGGAGGATCGTGCGGACGGCCTTCGCGTCGAAGCCCCGGCCCTTCAGCTCGGCGAACACCTCTTTGATGTCGCCCATGATGCCGGCCTTTTCCTCCTCGAGGCGCTCCAGGCGCTCGATGAACTGCTTCAGCTCGTCGGCGGCTACGCCCTCGGCCGACGAGACGTCGCCGCCGGGCCGCTGCGCGGCGGTGGGCATCGAATGGGCGTTCATGGGGCTCTCCCGAATGCACGGCGCGGTTGCGCCCTGGACCCGTGGTTAATGGGCCGGCCTTACTGGAAGCTTAGCCGATTCGCTGCCTGCCGGCCGCCGCCTCAATGCTCCTTGGCCTGCGACGCCGCGAAGCCCGCCTGCTGCTGCGGGGTTGCCTCGGTCTGGAAGCGCGCCTTCCACTCGGCGTAAGGCATCCCGTAGACGGCCTCGCGGCTCTCGTCCTTGGTCAGCGGCACGCCTGTCTCATCGGCGGCGTCCTTGAGCCAGTTCGACAGGCAGTTCCGGCAGAAGCCCGCCAGATTCATCAGGTCGATGTTCTGCACATCCGTCCGATTGCGCAGATGCGCGACGAGGCGGCGGAACACCGCGGCTTCGAGTTCCGTCTGGGTCCGGGGATCGATCGCGCTCATCGGTGGCAACTCTCTTCAGGTCGGGCGGCCCGCTCCCGATTTCGGGAGCGGCCGGACGGAGATCAAGCCGCGAGGAGCGGGCGAAGGATGCGGGCGAAGCGCGCGGCCCACTCGGCCTGTCCGTCCGCGCCGGCAATCAGATCCTGGCGGATCTCCACGAGGGCGTTGGCGAGGCCCCGCGCGGTGGCGTGACGGTCGATCGTGTCGCCCGGCAGGCCGCCGCCATACGGCTGGTTGTCGCCGACGGTCAGCCCGGCGGGATCCGCCTCCAGCGCGCGGATGAGGGGGCGGGCAAAGCGCTCGTCCCCGTCGTACAGGATGCCGACCTGCCAGGGCCGCGCGATGCCGCGCCAGTAGGGCGTGAAGCTGTGCAGGGTCAGGAGCACGGGCGGACGGCCGGCCGCCGCGGCGGCGGCGATCGCGTCGTCGATGGCCGCGTCGAACGGGGCGTAGAACCGGGCGATCCGCGCCTGCTTGCCGGCCTCGTCGATCCGGGCATTGCCCGGAACCACGGCGCCGTCTGACAGGCGCATCACCAGCGTCGGGTCGGCGCGCCCGCGATTCGGGTCGATGATCAGCCGCGAGAAGTTCGTGAGGATCGCCGGGGCCCCGAGCTGCGCCGCGAGGCTCCGCGTCACTGCCGCCGCGCCGATATCGTAAGCGATGTGCCGGGCGTATTCCGACTCCGGCAAACCGAGCTCGATATCCGGCGGCACGAAATTCGAGGCGTGATCGCAGGCGATGACGAGGCCGCAGGCGGGGTCGCCGGGGATGATCTCGCAGGGATGCGCGGGCGGGAGGGCCGTTTCTGTCTCCGGACGGGTCACGGGGCTCCGAGGTCTTCAGATCTGTGCGAGGGCGCGGATGGCGCTTGCCGTCGCGCGGCCGCTCGGGCAGATCACCTATCAAGGATCGTGCGCTCACGGCAAGAAACGGGCCCGCCGCCCAGGGAAGAAACGGGCGGGGAGTGTGCGACACAAACAAGAGAGGAGCCCGTTCGACGCCATGACCGAGACCGTTCCGCCCGTCGCCGATGCGGCCATCCGGGATCAGCGCGCGCTCCTCGACGCGATTCTCACGGCCGCGATCCGCGCCGCCCATCCGGATCTCTGCCTGCCGCCCCACCTGCCGGAGCCGAGCCCCGGACGTCTGATCATCCTGGCGGCCGGCAAGGCCGCCGGCAGCATGAGCGCCGTGGCGAGCCGGTTCTACCGCCGGCAGCATGGACTCGGCGACGACCGGATCGTCGGCCTCGCAGTGGCCCGCCACGGCTACGGCCAGGACGCGCCGGGCATCCACATGGTCGAGGCGGGCCACCCGGTGCCCGACGAGGCCGGCATCTCGGCGACCCGGGAGGCCCTGCGGCTCGCCACCGAGGCGGGGCCGGACGACGAGGTCCTGGTCCTGCTGTCGGGCGGTGGCTCGGCCAACTGGATCGCCCCGGCCGGCGACCTGACGCTCGTCGAGAAGCAGGCGATCACCCGGGCGATGCTCCGCTCCGGCGCGCCGATCGGCGAGATCAACACGGTGCGCAAGCACATCTCGCGGATCAAGGGCGGACGCCTCGCCCTCGCGGCCCGCAACGCCCGGCGCATCCTGACGCTGGCGATCTCCGACGTGCCGTTCGACGATCCGGCGGTGATCGCGTCGGGCCCGACGGTGCCCGATCCGTCCACGCTCGCCGATGCCCGCGCCATCTGCGAGAAGCGCGGCATCCCGCTGCCCGAGGAGGCTTCGCGGCTCCTCAACGACCCGAACAACGAGACGCCGAAGGCCGGCGACCCCGCCTTCGCCCGCGCCGAGTACCGGATCATCGCCCGGCCGATCGACGCCCTGAATGCCGCCGCCGAGGCCGCCCGCGCGGCCGGCTACGAGCCGATCCTGCTCGGCGCCGATCTCGAAGGCGAGGCCCGCGAGGTCGCTGCCGAGCACGCGGCCGAGGCCAAGCGCCTCAAGGCCGAGGGCCGGCGCGTGGCGCTGATCTCCGGCGGCGAGCTCACCGTCACGATCCGCGGTGAGGGCCATGGCGGCCCGAACCAGGAATACGCCCTGGCGCTGGCGGTGGCCTTGGACGGCGAGCCCGGCATCTTCGGCATCAGTGCCGATACCGACGGGACCGACGGCGGCCGGGGCCTCGCCACCGACCCGGCGGGCGGCCTCATCGATCCGACGACCCTGGAGCGGGCCCGGGCCGCCGGCCTCGACCCGGCCGCGATGCTGGAGCAGAACGACTCCACCGCGTTCTTCGCGGCCCTCGGCGACCTCGTGAACCCCGGTCCGACCTGTACCAATGTCAACGACTGCCGCATCATCCTCGTCAACTAGGTCGCGCGTCTCGGCGGCTCAGCTCCTCCCGGCAGTCACGGTCCTCGGCCTCGCGCTCCTCGGCGCGAGCCCCGCCCGGGCGGATCTGCGCCTGTGCAACCAGACCGCCAGCAAGGTCGGGATCTCGCTGGGCTATCGCGACCCGCAGGGCTGGGTGACGGAGGGCTGGTGGGATTTGGCGCCGAAGGCCTGCGAGACGCTTCTCAAGGGCGCGCTGGCGGCGCGGTTCTACTACGTGTTCGCAGTCGACTACACGCGCGGCGGCGAGTGGAGCGGCCGCTCGCTGATGTGCACCCGTGATTCGGAATTCACGATCCGCGGGATCGAGGATTGTCTCGCCCGCGGCTACGACCGGAACGGCTTCTTCGAAGTCGATACCGGCGAGCAGAAGAGCTGGACCATCCAGCTCACCGATCCCAACCGGGCCGAGGCGCCGGCAAAACCGTAACGTGAAGGCGGCGGCCTTGACGCTGTCCGGCGCGGGATGCTCACACCCGTGGCCAAACCTTTGAACGGGCGGCGCTTCATGCTGCACGGCAACGAACAACCGGAGGAATACGCTTGAAACGGTCACGCCGCACGAAGATCGTCGCCACCCTGGGCCCGGCCTCCGATTCGCCGGAGATGATCGAGCGGCTGTTCCGCGCGGGCGTCGACGTGTTCCGGCTCAACATGAGCCACCTGCCGCGCGAGAAGCTGCCCGAGAAGGTGGAGGCGATCCGCACCATCGAGCGGGAGGCCAAGCGGCCGATCGGCATCCTGGTCGACCTGCAGGGGCCGAAGCTGCGGCTCGGCACCTTCGCGGAGGGGGCCGCGATGATCGAGGCCGGCGCCACCTTCGTGCTCGACGGCGATCCGACGCCGGGCGATGCCGCCCGCTGCCACCTGCCGCATCCCGAGATCCTCGAGGCGCTGGAGCCGGGCCACGCCATCCTGCTCGATGACGGCAAGCTCCGGCTGACGGTGGTCGAGACCTCGCACAACCGCGCCGTGACCCGCGTCGAGGTCGGCGGCCGGATCTCGAACCGGAAGGGCGTATCCCTGCCGCATACGGTGATCCCGGTCCCGGCGATGACCGACAAGGACCGGGCTGATCTCGATGCCGGCCTGAACGCGGGCGCCGACTGGATCGCCGTCTCGTTCGTCCAGCGGCCCGAGGACGTGGCCGAGGTGAAGAAGGTCTGCGCCGGCCGCGCCCTGGTGATGGCCAAGATCGAGAAGCCGCAGGCGCTGGCGCGCCTCGACGAGATCATCGAGATCTCCGACGGCCTGATGGTCGCCCGCGGCGATCTCGGCGTGGAGATGCCCCTGGAGCAGGTCCCGGGGGTGCAGAAGCGCATCACCCGCGGCGCCCGGCGCTACGGCAAGCCGGTGGTCGTGGCCACCCAGATGCTCGAATCGATGATCACGGCTCCGGTCCCGACCCGCGCCGAGGTCTCGGACGTCGCCACGGCGGTCTACGAGGGGGCGGATGCCGTGATGCTCTCTGCGGAGAGCGCCTCGGGGGCCCACCCGATCGGGGCCGTGGAGACCATGAACCGCATCGCCGAGCAGGTGGAGCGGGACGCGATCTACTGGTCGATCATCCGGGCGCAGAGCGCGACCCCCGACGAGACGGCCGCCGACGCCATCGCGGCGGCGGCGCATCAGATGGTCGATGCCCTGAACCTCGACGCGATCATGGCCTGGACCAATTCCGGCTCCACGGCGCTCCGCCTGTCGCGCGAGCGCCCGAACGCCACCGTGATCGCGCTGACACCCCGGCGCGAGACGGCGCGGCGCCTCGCCCTGGCCTGGGGCACGCACCCGATCGTCACCAAGGATGCCAGCGACGTGGACGACATGTCCTTCCGCGCCGCCAAGTTCGCCGTCCGCGAGAAGTTTGCCGCGGTGGGCGACCGGGTGATCGTCGTCGCCGGCCTGCCGTTCGGCACGCCGGGCGCCACCAACCTCGTGCGGCTGACCTTCATCACCCGCGAGCACGCCGAGAAGGCGTGAGGCGGCAGGCCTCCAGCACTGCCGGCATCCCGATTGCGATCGGGATGCCGACCGCCGACGCGGCGGGATCTTGCGCGGACATCAATTCTCGAAACCGGGCTTGCCACCGTTGCCCCGGGACGACGCGGACGGACGTGTCCTGATCGGCCCGCGGTTCAATGCGCGACGGCTGGTTCCGAACCGGTCGCGCTGGTCGCCGCGGCCAGCCGGATAATCTCCTCCGTGACCCGCTCGGCGGCGACATACTGGAGCATGTGGCCGATGCCCGGCAGCAGCACGAGCCGCGCCCCCGGGATCGCCCGCGCGAGCGGCACCGCCTGCGCGTCGGCGCGGACGATCGGGTCGGCCTCGCCGGAGATCACCAGGGTCGGGATGTGGATCCTGCCGTAGCGCGGGCTCTGCGCCGCGAGGGCTCGCGACAGGCCGAGCAGATCCTGGACGTTGGCGAGCAGCGTCTCCGGTCGCAGAACCAGGTCGGATCTGGCCAAGTCCGGATAATCCGCCTGCGCGGGCTGCGGCTTGAAGACCCGGCGCGCCGCCTCGGGCAGGAACCGACGCGCGATCGGCGGTCCGATCGTCCGGCTGAGCACCCACGCCACCGGGGGCTTTATGGCGAACCGCCAGTACCACGGCAGATCCGGCATCCGGTCCGGCATGGGCATCGCCACAGGCGCGGCGAGGGCGAGGGCGGAAACCCGCTCCGGGTGATCCAGGGCGAGGGCCAAAGCGAGGGCGCCGGCCCAGGAATGACCGAACACCACCGCCGGCCCGACGCCCATGCGGTTCAGCGCTTCCGCGATCATCCCGGCCTGCACGGACGGTGCCGCGGCGTCGCCGCCGGCAATCCGGTCGCTCCATCCGAATCCCGGCCGGTCGAAGGCGATCACCCGGAAGCCCTGCGCGGCGAGGCGGCGGCCGATCCCCTCCATGGGATCCGACGCGTTGGCCGAGGCCCCGTGCAGGAGGACGACGGGCGGCCCGTTCGCCGGGCCGTCCTGCAGGGTCGCGAGCCGCCCGCCGGTGATCGTCACGAACGGACCCGCGGGCGGGTTGGCCGCGCCGACCCGGAGCGTGATCACCAGCGCCGCCAGGGCCCCGATCGCCAGAACGAGGCCGGCGAGGGCGAAGGGCAGGGCAAGGAGGGTCAGGAGGACGGCGATCACCCGGGTCACAGGTCGCGGCCGTCGACCTCCGGGGTGAGGCGGTTGATCGCCTCGCCGACCTTCTCCATCTGCGGGTAGAGCGCCTTCGCCCGCCGGAACGCTGCCAGCGCACGCGCCTTGTCGTCGAGGGATTCGTAGATCCGGCCCATGGCGGCCCAGGCCTCGAAGTGGCGCGGCTCCAGGACCAGGGCCCGCCGCAGATCGGCCAGCGCATCGTCCTTGTCGGTAAGCAGCCAGAACACCGTCGCGCGGCGGTTCCAGCCCTCCGACCAATTCGGTTCGAGGGCGGTGACGCGGTCCATCAGCTCGGCCGCCAGGGGGAAGTCGTGGGCGGTGACGGCCTGGCGGGCGCGGTCGGTCAGCAGGTCGACGGTCGGGCTGCCGGATCCGGCCATGTGCCGCTCGATCAGTCGCGCGATGCCCTTGGCCTCCGCTGGATCCTCGCTGGCGCGCAGGCGCGCGAACAGGTCATCGAGGCTCGGCGGCTTCGGTGCCGGCTTCGCTTCGGCGGTCGGCCGGCCGGGCCGGGTCGATTGCGGCGCTGCCTCGGCCGCCGGCAGTGTCGCCGCGAGGGCCGGCAGGCAGACCAGGGCGGCTATGAGACGGGTCGGCATCATGCAGCCAGACTGTGCGCCGTCGCCACGTCCGTCAACGTGCCGCGGTGCCGCGCGCACGCGGAAACGGCCGCACCCGGTGGACACGGCCGTTTCCTCGATCGGTGCCGTTCTCCGTCCGGCCTCGGCCGGTCGGAACGGTCTCAGCCCTGGCGGGCCTTGAAGCGCTTCTGGGTCTTGTTGATCACGTAGACCCGCCCCTTGCGGCGCACGAGCTGGTTGTCGCGGTGGCGGCCACGCAGGGACTTGAGGGAGTTGCGGATCTTCATCGGTCTTTCGAGCCCGGAGGGCCGTCCATCAGTAAGGGATCGGGAACGTAGCCTTGAGGCAGGACGCGCAGTCGCGTCCGGCGATCACGGCTCACGCATCGCGGGATGGCGCGGCCATATCAGGAGTCGCCCCCACAAGGCAAGGCGCAGCGGGCATCGTGCTGCCGGTCCTGCTCAATGGACGCTGTCGAGATCCGGCACCGCCGGTGCGATCACGAGCTGCCGGCCGATCTGGTGCAGCAGCATGTCGAGGAGCGGTTTCAGACGGTCGAAACCCGGCCGGGAGAGGCCATTCTCCGCAGCCGTGTACAGGGCCAGCGCCATCTCGGCGACCTGATCGATGCCGCCGGCGGCGGCATCCGTCGCGTAGAACGCCGATTCGTCGAGAAAGCCCTCACGGCTGCACGCGGTCACATCGATGACGATCCCGTGGGCCTCGTCCACGACGCCCTCGGCGTTCCGGATATACCGGCCGCGCACGAGCACCCAGCGGACTTCGCCGGGTACCGGTACGGTCCGGTACTGCGCGATATACAGGCCGCCCTCGCGGCGAAGGTCAGCGATGATGCACCCGATCCGTCGCCGGTCCTCGGGATGGATGTGCTCCAGGAACGCCGCGAAGGGCGTCCCCCGGCCGCCTTTCGGCCGCGGCAGGCCCAGGACCGTCGCGGCGGCGGCGTCGCATTCGAGGACGTCGTCGGCGATGTGCCAAGTCCAGGTCCCGACATCCGATTCGGCCAGGGCACGCATCCCCATGCGGCCGCTCCGCCGCTTCGTGTGCACACCGACGCCCACAGACTCGATCTCCAGGTCCGTCCGGACGCTTTGCCCGGCCGACTTATTTGGTCGACACAATACTGGGACTGCCGAAACGGCACAACGCATGGGAGTGACAGATCAGGATGGTGTTCGAGGGTAGCGACGCCATCAGGAACGATAGTAAACGCCGGTCAGCGTGCCCTTTGCGAGGACGTGCCCGCGCATCGCATCGATCAGTGCGCCCCGGCCCGGCGCCTCGGCCAGGGCGAGAGACTGCCGCAGCGCGAAGATCTGGAAGACGTAGTCGTGCGGCCCGTGGCCCGTCGGAGGATCCGGCGGCAACCATTCCGCGCGCAGGAAGCTGTTTTGGCCCAACGCGTGGCCTGAGCCCGGGTGCCCGGGGCTCGCCAAGGCACCTTCGGGCAATTCGGCCGGCTCGGGCGGGATCGCCCAGGCAATCAGGTGGACCAGCGGACGCGGCGTCGGGCTCCCGGCGTCCTCGACGAGGATCACCAGGGCAGCGGTGCCCGCGGGCAGGCCGCTCCAGGCGAGCGGCGGGGACACGCCCGCACCGTCCGCGGTGAAGCGGGCCGGCATGTCCGCCCCGTCCGCGAAGGCCGGACTGGTCAGCGTCACGGTGTCGGCAATGTCGGAGAAGTCCGAATGGACCGCCGTCTTGTCCCGGCCGGCCT
This sequence comes from Methylobacterium sp. 391_Methyba4, assembly GCF_029691625.1. Classification (NCBI taxonomy): domain Bacteria; kingdom Pseudomonadati; phylum Pseudomonadota; class Alphaproteobacteria; order Hyphomicrobiales; family Methylobacteriaceae; genus Methylobacterium; species Methylobacterium sp. 391_Methyba4. The sequence goes on from NZ_CP121475.1 coordinate 187,424, forward strand.
TCAGGCCCGACAGGGCTTCGCCGACCGCCCCGGGGATTTTCTCAAGCATCGCCGCGCCCTCCGTCCCGTCTCCAACGGCGGGGGACGCAACCCGTTCACGCAGAGCGTTCGGCCGCGACCATATAGTTCACGGCCGTGTCGCGGCTCGTGCGCCAACCATCCGTGAGCGGGTTGTAGACGACCCCCACCGTGTCGGTGACGGCGAGCCCTCCCGCCCGGATGGCGCGGGCGAGTTCGTCGGGCGTCACGAATTTCTGCCAGTCATGCGTGCCCCGCGGCAGCCAGCCGAGCACGTATTCGGCGCCGACGATGGCCAGCGCGAAGGAGCGCAGAGTCCGGTTCAGGGTGGCCCCGAACAGCAGTCCGCCGGGCTTCACCCCCGCGCAGGCGGTCCGCACGAAGGCCGGCATGTCGGAGACGTGCTCCACCACCTCCATGATCAGCACGGCGTCGAAACGCTCGCCGCCGGCGACCACCGCTTCGATGGTCGCGCCGCGATAATCGACCGGCACGCCCGCCGCCTCGGCATGGGCCCGGGCCACCGCGATGTTCTGCTCGGCCGGATCGAGCCCGGTCACGCGTGCGCCGAGCCGGGCGAGGGGTTCCGAGAGGACGCCGCCGCCGCAGCCGACGTCGCAGATCGAAAGCCCGTCCAGCGGAAAGGGCGCGCGCGGATCGCGTCCGAACCGCCGGCACAGGGCGTCGCGGATATAGGCGAGCCGCACCGGATTGAACCGGTGGAGGACGCGCATCGGGCCGGTCTCGTCCCACCACGTGGCGGCGAGCGCATCGAAGCGCGCAACCTCACCGCGGTCGACGAACCCGTCCGTGGCCCGATCCGTGGCCCGATCCGTGGCTGCCCTGTCCATGCGCGTTCCGTCCTCATGCCGGCGCCGCCCCGATCCGGTCCGCCCCTCTATCCGGGCTGGCCGGGTAGGCCGGATCCGCCGCGATGCGTCGTGTCCGCGCTCTAGCATGGAGATCGCTCGGAAGTCGCCGCGGCGCGCGGGCGCCATGCTTGGCCGGTTGTTGACACTCTACCGAGCCGCTTGTACCCGCCGGGCACCATCCGGACCGGGCTGCAGCGGTCCGTCCAATCGCCACCGGGAACCCGCGACCGAGAGACCATGCCCCGTCTGGTGATGAAATTCGGCGGCACCTCCGTCGCCAACGTCGACCGCATCCGCAACGTGGCGCGCCACGTCGCCCGCGAGGTGGCGGCCGGCTACGACGTTGCCGTGATCGTCTCGGCCATGTCAGGCAAGACCAACGAGCTGGTCGACTGGGTCAAGGACGCGAACGCGCTCTACGACCCGCGGGAATACGACGCCGTCGTGGCCTCGGGCGAACTCGTCACCGCGGGCCTCCTGGCGATCGCCCTCCAGAAGGACGGGGTCAAGGCCCGCTCCTGGCAGGGCTGGCAGATTCCGCTCGTGACCTCGGACGCCCATGGCTCGGCGCGGATTGCCGAGATCGATCCCAAGAACCTCGAGGCGGGTTTCGCAAAGGGCGAGGTCGCGGTGATCGCCGGCTTCCAGGGCGTCCATGCCGAGACCGGCCGCGTGACGACGCTGGGCCGTGGCGGCTCCGACACCTCGGCGGTGGCGGTCGCGGCCGCGATCGGGGCCGAGCGCTGCGACATCTACACGGACGTGGACGGCGTCTACACCACCGATCCGCGCATCGTGCCGAAGGCCCGCCGCATGGAGCGGGTGACCTTCGAAGAAATGCTGGAGATGGCCTCGCTGGGCGCCAAGGTGCTGCAGGTCCGCTCGGTGGAGCTTGCCATGGTCCACCGGGTGCCGACCACGGTCCGCTCCTCCTTCGATCCGCCGGACGCCGCGCGCCCGGGCACCCTCATCTGCGACGAGGACGACATCGTGGAACAGCAGATCATCACCGGGATCGCCTTCTCCCGGGACGAGGCGCAGATCACCCTGCGCCGTGTCAAGGACAGCCCCGGCGTGGCCGCCGCGATCTTCGGGCCGCTGGCCGACGCCAACATCAACGTCGACATGATCATCCAGACCGTGTCGGGCGACCAGTCGACCACCGACATGACCTTCACGGTGCCGGCTTCCGAGTACCAGCGCTCGCGCGCCATCCTCGACGAGGCCCGCACGCAGATCGGCTACGCCCAGATCGAGGGGGCCACCGATGTCGTGAAGGTATCGGCGATCGGCGTCGGCATGCGCAGCCATGCGGGTGTGGCCGCCAAGGCGTTCAGGGCGCTTGCCGAGAAGGGGATCAACATCCGCGCGATCACCACCTCGGAGATCAAGTTCTCCGTGCTGATCGACGCCGCCTATACGGAGCTTGCCGTGCGCACGCTTCACTCGCTATACGGCCTGGACCAGGCCTGAGCCTGGGACGACGCGGGTTCGAGCGGGTCGCGTGGTGTGAACTAGACAGTCACGGGCCGATCCGCCGATCTCAGAGCGTCTCTGGGACCAGCGGTCCGGTCCATCCGGTGCCAGCCGTCCCGGGTTTGGCGCCAAGGTTGCAGGGTGGTCGACGCCAAGGCCACTCACCGACGCTGGAACGACGAACCGATGCCCGCTGCGCCCGGAGGCCCGCGCCTGCTGCTGCGCCGCCTCCGCGAAGCGATGGCGGAGCCGGTCAGCCCCCAGGCGCGCCTGGATCGCATCGTCGTCCTGATCGCCGCCAATGTCGTGGCCGAGGTCTGCTCGGTCTATGTGCTGCGCGATGACAACACCCTCGAACTGTTCGCCACCGAGGGCCTCAACCGCGAAGCGGTCCACCAGACTCGCATGCGGACCGATGAGGGCCTGGTCGGCCTGATCGCCCGCACGGCGGAGCCGCTTTCCCTTTCGGATGCGCAGAACCACCCGGCCTTTTCGTACCGTCCGGAGACCGGCGAGGAGGCCTATCACGCCTTCCTGGGCGTGCCGCTGCTGCGGGCGGGCAACACGCTCGGCGTCCTGACGGTCCAGAACAAGACCTATCGCGTCTACTCCGAGGAGGAGATCGAGGCGCTCCAGACCACCGCCATGGTGCTCTCGGAGATGATCGCCTCGGGCGAGCTCGAGGGGCTGGCCCCCGATGCCGGCACCGCGGCCCGCCGCCCGGTCCTGGCGCGGGGCATCGCGCTGGCCGACGGCATCGGCCTCGGCTACGTGGTGCTGCACGAGCCCCGCGTCGTGGTGAAGACGCTGATCGCCGAGAACGTCGACCGCGAGGTCGCGCGCCTCGACGCGGCCATCGAGGAGGTCCGCTCGGCGATCGACGCGCTGGTGGAGCGCGGCGACCGGATCGGTACCGCGGAGAGCCGCGAGGTTCTCGAGACCGTCCGAATGTTCGCCCACGACAAGGGCTGGCTCCGGCGCATGCGGGAGGCCGTGGCGTCGGGCCTGACCGCAGAAGCCGCGGTCGAGCGGGTCCAGTCGGACAACCGCGCGCGGATGATGCGCCAGTCGGATCCGTATCTGCGGGAGCGGCTGCACGATCTCGACGATCTCGCCAACCGCGTCCTGCGCACCCTGATCGGCTCCGAAGCGGCCGGAACCATGGTGCTGCCGGAGAACGCCATCCTGGTGGCGCGCACCATGGGTCCGGCGGCCCTCCTCGACTACGAGGCCTCGACCCTGCGCGGCATCGTCCTGGAGGAGGGTGGTCCGACCAGCCACGTGGCGATCGTCGCCCGGGCGCTGGGCATCCCGGCCGTGGGCGAGGTGGAGAATGCCACCGCCCTGTGCGACGCGGGCGATGCCATCATCGTCGACGGCGTGGCCGGCGAGATCCATGTCCGGCCCGGTCCCGAGGTCGAGGCCGCCTATGCCGAGATGGTGCGCCTGCGCGCCCGGCGGCAGGAGCAGTATCGGGCGCTGCGGGACGTGCCCGCCCAGACCCGCGACGGCGTGCGCGTCGGCCTGCACCTCAATGCCGGCCTGCTGGTCGATTTCAGCCACCTGCAGGAGACGGGCGCCGAGGGCGTGGGCCTGTTCCGCACCGAGCTGCAGTTCATGGTGGCGCAGCGCATGCCGTCGGCGGCCGAGCAGGAGGAGCTGTACCGCAAGGTCTTCGCCGCTTCCGCAGGCAAGTCCGTCACCGTCCGCACCCTCGACATCGGCGGCGACAAGATCCTGCCCTACATGGCCAAGCTCGAGGAGGAGAACCCCGCCCTCGGCTGGCGGGCGATCCGCATCGGCCTCGACCGGCCGGCTTTGCTGCGCATGCAGCTGCGCGCCCTGCTGAAGGCCGCCGACGGCGACCCGCTCAAGATCATGTTCCCGATGGTCGCCACGGTGGACGAGTTCGTGCGCGCCCGCGGCATCGTCGAGCGGGAGAAGGCCTACCTGAAGCGCCACGGCTACCGGCTTCCCACCGATTGCCGCCTCGGCGCGATGATCGAGGTGCCCTCGCTCCTGTTCCAGATCGACGAGATCGCCCGGGAGGCCGATTTCCTGTCGGTCGGCTCGAACGACCTGATGCAATTTCTGTTCGCTGTGGACCGGGAGAATCGCCGGGTCGCCGACCGCTTCGATCCGTTGAGCGTGGCGGCCCTCCGCGCCTTCCGGCTGATCGCCGAGCGGGCCAACGCGGCCTCCTGCCCGGTGACGGTCTGCGGCGAGATCGGCGGCCGCCCCCTCGACGCCATGGCGCTGATCGGCCTCGGCTACCGGCAGCTGTCGATGTCGCCGGCCGCGATCGGGCCGGTCAAGGCCATGGTGCTGAGCCTCGATGCGGGTGCCATCGCCGAACTCATCGACGCCGAGATGGCGCGGATGCATGACGGCGACTCCCTGCGCCCGGCGCTCACGGCCTTCGCGCACGCCCACGGCATCCCTATTTAACCGCGACCCTTGCCGAACATTCGGCCGGGGTTGTACGGCAACGCCACGACGCTTTCGGCCGACGCGCCGCGGCTTCCGCTCTCGAACGGAAGGGGCGTGGATTTGGGGGAAGTCCTGCCGGGTCACGGTCCCTCCAAGCCACGCGTCTCTTCCCCCCGAGACGAGACCCGCGCCCAGCCCGGAACGGCACGCGCAGACCTGCAGAAACACGGGCGATGATCCCCTTTCCCACCGAGCGCCTCGACGCCATCCTGGCGCGGCACGACATCGTCACCGCGCAGCTCGGCTCCGGCGAGATCGATCCGGAGACCGTGGTCCAGCTCTCCCGCGAGCTGTCCGACCTCGACCCCGTCGTGGCGGCGATCCGCGGCTACCGCGCGGCCCTGGACAACCTCGCGGGCGTCGAGGCCCTCATCGACGAGCCGGGCACGGATCCGGAGATGCGGGCCCTCGCCGCCGATGAGAAGCCGGAGGCGCAGGAGGCGCTCGAAGCCGCGCACCGGGCCCTTCAGGTGTTGCTCCTTCCGAAGGACGCCGCCGACGAGAAGAGCGCGATCCTGGAAGTCCGCGCCGGGACCGGCGGCGACGAGGCGGCCCTCTTCGCCGGCGACCTGTTCCGGATGTACGCCAAATACGCCGAGTCGAAGGGCTGGCGGGTCGAGGTGATCTCCGAGAGCGAGGGCACGGTCGGCGGCTTCCGCGAGGTCGTGGCCGAGGTGAAGGGCCGGGGCGTCTTCGCCCGCCTCAAGTACGAGAGCGGCGCTCACCGGGTGCAGCGCGTGCCCGACACCGAGACGCAGGGGCGGATCCACACCTCCGCCGCCACCGTGGCGGTACTCCCGGAGGCCGAGGAGGTCGACATCCACGTCAACGATGCGGACCTGAAGATCGACACGATGCGGGCCCAGGGCGCGGGCGGCCAGCACGTCAACAAGACCGAATCGGCGATCCGCATCACCCACCTGCCGACCGGCATCGTGGTGTTCGTCCAGGAGGAGCGGTCGCAGCACAAGAACCGCGCCCGTGCGATGGCACTGCTGCGCGCACGGCTCTACGACGCCGAGCGCAGCGCGAAGGATTCGGCCCGGGCGGCCGATCGGAAGGCCCAGGTCGGCTCCGGCGATCGCAGCGAGCGGATCCGGACCTACAATTTCCCGCAAGGAAGGGTGACCGATCACCGGATCAACCTGACCCTCTACAAGCTCGAGGAGGTGATGGCCGGGACCGCCCTCGACGAGGTGGTCGACGCCCTGATCACCGAGCATCAGGCAGAGCTGCTGGCCGCCGAGGGTATGGCCTGAGCCATGTCGTGATGCCGGCCGCGATGCAGAACAGATCGCGCCGCGAGGCGCTGCGAGCCTGCACGGCACGGCTGCAGGCCGCGGGCGTCGTCGAGGCGGCAGGCGATGCCCGGTTCCTCCTGCTCGGAATCCTCGGCCTGGAGACGCGCGACCTTCTGATCGAGGGCGAGCGCCGCGTCAGCGCGGACGAAGCCGCGGCCCTTGACGCGGCGCTCGCCAGGCGCCTCGCCGGCGAGCCGGTGGCCCGTATCCTGGGCGCCTGGGAGTTCTGGGGCCTGCCCTTCCGGCTCGGTCCCGACACCCTGGTGCCGCGCCCGGACACCGAAATCCTGGTCGAGGTCGCGCTGGCCGCGGTGCCCGACCGGACCGCGCCGGTGCGCTGCCTGGACCTCGGCACCGGAACGGGCTGCATCCTGACGGCCCTTCTCTCGGAACTGCCCCTGGCCAGCGGGGTCGGGCTCGATCGCTCGGACGGGGCCCTGCGCGTCGCCCGGGACAATGCCGTCACCAACGGCGTCGGCGACCGGGCCCGCTTCGTCGTCGGCGATTGGTGCGAGGCCCTGAGCGGGACCTTCGACCTCGTCGTCTCGAATCCGCCCTACATCGCCCATGACGTGATCGCGACCCTCGACCGCGAAGTCCGCATGCACGATCCGGCGGCGGCCCTGGACGGCGGCGTCGACGGTCTCGACGCCTACCGGAGAATCCTCGACGGTGCGGCTGGGCTGCTCGCCCCGGGCGGCAGGCTCGTCCTGGAGATCGGCTACGATCAGGCCTCGGCGGTGCGGGCTCTTGCATGCGCGGCGGGCTTCCCGGATCGGGGATTGACCCGCGACCTCGCCGGCCGCGACCGAGTCGTGAGTTTCGACCGGCCACAGGGTCTTTTATCCGGCCACAGGGATGCCTAAGTCAGGGTTGAGCATCGCGTCACCGAAAAATTGCTTGTTGCATCAACCGGGGAACGCTAGAGTCGGCTTGAAGATCGCGAACCGTCCGTTAAGACGGACGGCTGTAAGGTCGGTGGTGACCATGGGTCGCCGATTGGTTCGCTGATCCCCCTTAACCGTCGAACCAGAACGCGCCGGTGCCAGCGCGGCGGTGCGACACAATCGAACCTGACAATCAACTGAGGATCGGCGGCTTTAACCGGGCGCCCGCTTCGAGGGATGGTCAGGCAGACGCGCGGACCGAAGAGCGGTCGCACGCGCGGCGCCGCCGGATGCGCTTGGCCGGATTGCGCCAGGAGATCCGCCCGGGCGCCTCCGTAGACAGTCGTTTGCGTGAACGAGGGTCATTACAGACCGATGAGACCAAACCAGAATCGACGGATGCGCGGCCGGAACCGGCCGAAGGGTCCGAATCCGCTGACGCGCTCGTACGAATCCAACGGTCCCGACGTCAAAATCCGCGGCACGGCGCAGCACATCGCCGACAAGTACGCGCAGCTTGCGCGGGATGCTCTCGCGGCCGGCGATCCAGTTGCGGCTGAAAACTACTTCCAGCACGGGGAGCACTATTTCCGCATCGTTTCCGGTGCCCAGGAACAGAATCGCCCGGCTAATACCGCCGGTTACGCCAGTCGTCCCTATGATGACGACATGGAAGAGGGCGACGACGAGGCCCAGGGCAACGGCGGATCGCAGAACGGTCACGGCTATAGCGGCTATGAAGACGCCGATCCCGGCCAGCAGCCGCAGCCCTACGAGGGTCGTCAGGACGGAAACCAGGACGGTCGGCAGGGCCGTGACCGGTTCCAGAACCGCGATCAACGGCGGTTCGACAACGGCGGGCGCCAGGATTACCGGCGTCAGGACCAGCCGCGTCAGGACTATCAGCGCCAGGATTATCAACGGCCGGACTATCGGCAGGAGAACCGGCAGGACCGTCAGGATTACGGGCGTCCGGATTATCGCCAGGAGCGTCACGACGGCCGGCAGGACCGCCAGGACGTCCGGCAGGATCCTCGCCAAGATACGCGCCAGGATGCTCGGCAGAATGATCGGCAAGACGCCCGGCAGGACACGCGCGGCGATCAGGGGCGTTACGAGAGCGGCCGCGGCGAGGCTCCGCGGTCCGAAGCCCGGCAGGAAACGCGTCCTGAGGGGCGGCCCGAGCGGGCTCCCCGCGGCGAGGCCGGACGTCAGGGCGAGACGGCGCCCCGCCGTGAGCGCCGCCGCGAGCCTGCGCCTGTCGTGGAGGCCGAGGAGCCGACTGGCCTGCCGGCATTCCTGATGGCCCCTGCGCGTCCCGCCCCGCCGGCTGAACCGTCGCCTGCTCCCGAGCCGGAGGCTGCGGCCGAGGAAACTCCGGCCGCCAAGCCCCGCCGCCGCCGCCGCCCGCGTTTCGAGAGCGCCGCGGACGAGGGCAGCGCCAACACGTCGCCGGCAGACGTGCCGACCGAGTGAGCGAAAGCTGCAGGAAGCACTGAAGAGAGGCCGTTCCGGGCAACCGGAGCGGCCTCTGTCGTTACGGGCTCAGCGTGGCACGGTTTTCCAGTCCGGGCAGGCCTGGACCCGGTGGATCAGACGGTGCCGCCGGCCGCTCGCGCCGAACGGCCCAAGCTCCCAGTCCCAAGCCGCTTTCGTAGGCGGGAGCTCGGACCCGAACAGCATATCGAGGCTGTCGGTGAAGCGGCGCGACCGATCCTCCGCGCGCTGCACCGCGTCGGTGATCAGGCAGACGCGCTCGACCCGGCCTGCCAGGGTGTCCAGGGCTTTGAGGTGGGTCTCGACCAGATGTGCCCCGAGAAGGGGCGGGGCCGCGCGGCCCCGGGCCTCGTGGGCCTCGATCGGGACGATCGGAAGCTGCGACAGCACGTTTGCCGAAACGATGAGGTCGGCGCCCGTGCAAAGATCCGCCCAGGACCCGGCGAGGCCTGCACTGATCTCGGCGGTCACCAGCGCCACGTTCGGGTATCGGCGGGCGGCGAGCCGGGCCGGCCAGGGATGCACGGCATCCACGAGGCCGATCCGATCGAACAGGCGGGCGAGATCGTCCAGCGGCACGTCGTCGAGCAGGCCGGAGCCGAGCACGACCGCATGTCGGCAATGCCCCGTTCCCTCGGCCGCCGCCGCGATCCTGCCCCGCGCCTGCGCGAGATGCGGCGCCCAGACCGCCCGGCAGCGGCGCTACCGGGCGTGAAGCAGGCCGCTCTGCCGAACATAGCCAAGCCTGCGCAGGGGCCACGGCGCTGGATTGACGACCGACAGGGCCCAGGCGACCAGCATCACCGGCCGGCTCACTCCGCGTCGGAGGGCGCGGTGCGCGCCGAGGTGCCGCGATAGCCGGTCGCAAGGACGTAGAGCTCGCTGGAATCGGCCCGGCTGGCGGCGGGCTTGACGTGGCGGACCGTGGCGAAGTCGCGCTTCAGGTCGGTGAGCAGGGCTCCCTCGGTCCCGCCCTGAAGCACCTTGGCCAGGTAGGCGCCGCCTGGCCCAAGGATCTCCCGGGCGAATTCCGCCGCCGTCTCGGCGAGGCCGATGATGCGGAGATGGTCGGTCTTCTTGTGTCCGGTGGCGTTGGCGGCCATGTCGGACATCACGAGGTCGGCCGGGCCGCCGAGCATGCCGGTCAGCCGCGCCGGCGCCTCGGGATCGAGGAAATCCAGGGTGATGAACTCGACCCCGGCCATAGGCTCGATCTCCAGGAGATCGATGCCCACGACCCGGCCCGACGGTCCGACCACCCGGGCGGCCACCTGCGACCAGCCCCCGGGAGCCGCGCCGAGGTCGACGATCTTCTGGCCGGGCCGGAGCAGCTTGTAGCGGTCGTCGATCTCCAGCAGCTTGTAGGCCGCCCGCGAGCGATAGCCCTCGCGCTTGGCCCGCGCCACATAGGGATCGTTGAGCTGGCGCTCCAGCCAGCGCTTCTGCGACAGGGTCCGTCCACGCCCGGTCTTCACCCGCTGCTTCAGGTCGCCCCGGACCCCACCGCCGGAGCTCGCGCCGCCGCGCCGGTCGCTCATCGTGGGGCCCTCATCGGACAGCCTTCCGGTTCCAGACCCCGTCCTCCCGCATCATGTTCATCAGCAATCCTTCGCGCAGGCCGCGATCGGCGATGCGCAGGCGCTCCGAGGGGAACGCCCGGCGGATCGCCTCGAGGATCGCGCAGCCCGCGAGCACGAGATCGGCGCGGTCGCGACCGATGCAGGGGTTGTCGGCGCGCTGTTCCAGCCGCGTATCGAGCAGGTCGTCGATGGCGGTGGAGACTGCGGCGTCGGTCATCCACAATCCATCGACCCGCCGGCGCTCGTAGCGCGCGAGCCGCAGATGCATCGCCGCGATGGTCGTGACGGTGCCAGACGTGCCAAGAAGGTGGAAATGGGGCGCGGTCGCGGCGGCAGCGGCCCGAAGGGCGAAGGCGGAGAGCTTCTCGGCCACCTCCTCGACCATGCCCTCGAACATGCGGCGGGTGACCTCGGCGCCGCCGTGGCGCTCGGCCAGGGTCACCACGCCCACGGGCAGCGAATCCCAGGCGCGGATCCTGAGCGTCGGATCGGTCGACGGATTGGCCGCCGCGCCGTCCAGCCACGCGATCTCGGTCGAGCCGCCGCCGATGTCGAAGATGATCACCGATTCGGCCAGCGGATCCGCCAGCGCCGCGCAGCCGGTGACCGCGAGATAGGCCTCGGTCTGCCGATCGACGATCTCGAGGTCGAGGCCGACGCCGCGGCGGACGCGTTCCACGAAGGCGGCCCCGTTCACGGCGAGACGGCAGGCCTCCGTGGCGATGATCTTGGCCCGCTGCACGCCGCGCGCCTGCATCTTGGACCTGCAGATCCGCAGGGCCTCGACGGTCCGCTCGATCGCCGCCTCGCTGAGGCGGTCCGACGTGCCGAGGCCTTCGCCGAGACGGACGATCCGTGAGAACGCATCGATCACCCGGAAGCCGCTGAAGGTCGGCTCCGCGACCAGCAGGCGGCAATTGTTGGTGCCGAGGTCGAGCGCCGCGTAGGCGGCGCGCCGACGCTCACGGCCCGGCAAGGGGGCTGGCGTCTGAAGCGGCACCGCGCCGGTCTGGATTCGGGACGGCGCGGCCGCGGCGGTCTCGTCCCTCATCGGCGCGGCCGTCGATCCTTCGGGTCGGCCTTGAGCGTCGCGCTCGGCCTTAGTTGCTCTGTGACCCTACAGGCTCAGCGGGGAACTGCAACGCCCCATCGCGGTCGCGATCAGGCGACGGCCTTCATGGCGCTGGCCCGGCGCGGGATCGGGCGCAGGAGACTCTTCACCTGGGAATAGGGGCGGGGCCGGTTGATCACCTCGTCCAGGCGCGACCACAGGGTCTTGGGCGAGAACGGCTTGGCGATGATCTCGTTGACGCCGAGCGCCACCGCACGGTCGACCACGTTCCGGCGCGGCTGGGCCAGCATCAGGATGATCGGGATCGTGGGGCAGGGAGAGGTGGTCGGCGTCCGCGCGAGCCGGATGAACTCCTCGCCCGACAGGATCGACAGGTCCCAGTCGATGATGCTGATATCGGGTTTGCTCTCGGCCAGCACGCCCAGCGCCTCCGCCCCGTCCGGCGCCTCCAGGACCCGCTTGATACCGACGCGCATCAGCATGTCGCGCACGATTCGGCGGATGTAGAGACTCTCGTCGACGACGAGGGCCGAGAGATCGGGGAAGGTCGGGGTCGCGATCATGGCCGGCGGGCTCTGCGGGGCGCGGCGCCGAGTCTAGGCGGGACAGCCTTTGCGTTTCGCTAACGCCTTCCCTCGAATGAGTAAGGACCGACCCGGGATCGGGGGCGGACTCCGTTGTTTGCCGCAAGAAAGTAACGAAACGGGCGCGTCTGAGCCAAGAAGGTCCTTGCGGTCAAGGCCCGATTGCGTCAGGACTGGGGCGTTATTCTTGGTTACCGCGACCTGGGGTAATGATAGTGCGGGGCGTGGGCTGTCTGGGATGGCGCGCACGCGGTATTCGAGACAAGGGCGGCGGACGGTTTTTGCGAGCTTTCGATGGGACGTGGTCGTGATTTCAGGGGGCCGCAGAAGCGCGGCTTCGACGAGGGTGGCGAGCCGAGATGGCCTGATCAGGCACCCCCGAGCGGCGGATACGGCGGCGGCGGTTTCGGCGGTGGCGGCGGCGGTTTCGGCGGCGGCGGTTTCGACCGTGGTCCGGCGCGCGGCGCGGCACCGGTCGCGTCCGGACCGGAGCGCGATGCGACGGTCAAGTGGTTCAACAAGGAGAAGGGCTTCGGCTTCGTCGAACTCGGCGACGGTTCGGGCGATGCCTTCCTCCACATCCGCGCCGTCGAGGCGGCAGGCCACGATGACCTGATGCCGGGCACCCGGCTGACGGTCACGACGGCCCAGGGTCAGAAGGGCCCGCAGGTGACCAGCGTCACCAGCGTCGACACGTCCACGGCCGAGGCGCCTGCGCCCCGGCGCGAGTTCCGTCCGCGCACCGGCGGCTTCGGTGGTGGCGCTGGCGGCGGCTACGGTGACCGCGACCGCGGCGGCGGTGGTGGTTACGGCGGCGGCGGCGGTTTCGGTGGTGGTGGCGGTGGTGGCCGCTTCGCCAGCGGCCCGTCCGTCGAGATGAGCGGCACCGTGAAGTGGTACGATCCCGCCAAGGGCTTCGGCTTCGTGTCGGTGAACGACGGCGGTAAGGACGTCTTCGTGCACCGCTCCGCTCTGTCCCGCGCCGGGCTCGATTCGCTCGCCGAAGGCCAGCAGGTCACGCTCGGCGTGGTCGAGGGTCAGAAGGGCCGCGAGGCTCAGAGCATCAACGTCGAGGATTGAGGGCGCGCGGCGGTCGCTTTGCCGCCGCGATCCTGAGAAGACTACGAGGCGGCGGTCCTGTCTGGGACCGTCGCCTTTCTCGTTCCTGGACGATCGATGCGCTGCTTGATGCTGCCGACGGCTCTGCTCCTGCTTTCGGGCAGCGCCCGGGCTGAGGATTTCACGGGCTTTTATGCCGGGATCAACGCGGGCTACGGCTGGGGCACCGGGCACCGCGGCCCTGAGGGAGGCCGCCCCGTGACCGCCGGATCGTCGGCCCTCTCCAAACCGGAGGCCGGCCCCGATCTGCCGCCGAGTGCCCGGAATGCCGCCATCGCGATCCGCGGATCCGACCGATCCGCAACGCCCGGAACGACCGGTCGTTGAGACGGGCTGCCGCGCAAGCCGGGACTTTCATCTCTCGGCCCGACCCGGGCCATCCTAACCGCCTCAATTCACACTGGAATCGTTCTGGAACATACGCGTTGCCTGCCGGGCGCAGCCGCTGCTAGGTCGCGATATGACTTCACGGAAGCGAGAGGGCGCGCGATGAGTGCCCATGCCGTGCCCACGCTGGCCGATCGCTTGGCGGTCGCCGGCCGGGTGCTTCTGGCGGCGTTCGGCGGTTATGCCGTTGCCGCACTCGCGTGCGCCTGGCTCGCGCTGATTCTCCCCGGCCCGAGGGCCGAAGCGGTATCCGCCGCGACCCTCGCGAGCTTCAGCATCATGGCGGCGGCCGTGATCTGGGTGTTCGCCGCCCGGACGATCGCGCGTGCCACCCTGGTCCTGGGGGCTGCGGCGCTTCTCCTGACCGTGGCCTTATTGCTGGCCGGCGGCTTCAGGCACGGGGTCGCCCTGTGAGCCGCGCGCGGAGCTTCCGCCAGTCCATGGCGTGGCTGCACACGTGGTCCGGCCTCGTGGTCGGCTGGGTGCTGTTCGCCATCTTCGTCACCGGGACGGCCAGCTATTACCGCAGCGACATCTCGCGATGGATGCGGCCCGAGCTGTCCGAGGAGGCGCCGGATCCGGTGGTGGCGGCAACGCGCGCCGGTGTGTTCCTGCGCAAAACCATGCCGGACGCCGCCGGCTGGTCGGTCAAGCTGCCGAACGCCGAGGCTTCGGTCGTCGAGGTCTACTGGTGGCAGAACCTGGATGGGCCCTACCATCAGGCGCTGCTCGATCCGGTGACGGGCGAACCCGCACGCGTCCGCGACACGCGGGGCGGCGACTTCCTCTACCGCTTTCACTTCGAGTTGAGCCTGCCGCCGATCTGGGGGCGCTGGATCGTCTCGGGCTGCGCGATGATCCTGCTGATCGCGCTGATCTCCGGGATCGTGACACACCGGCGCATTTTCGCCGACTTCTTCACCTTCCGCCGGGACAAGTCCGTCCAGCGCGGCTGGCTCGACGCCCACAACGTGATGGGCGTTCTGGCGCTGCCCTTCCACCTGATGATCGTCTACACGGGCCTCGTCACCCTGTCGTCGATGCTCATGCCCTGGGGCGTGAAGGCCGTCTACGGCGACGACCTGCTCCGGTACTATGCGGAGGCGGGATTGGCGGCGCCGGGAGCCGGCCCCGCCGGGCGTCCGGGCGTGCCGCTCCCCTTGGGCGAGATCGTGGCGCGCGCCAGCGCGGCGGGCGGCGAGACGCCCGAGATGCTGATGGTGACGCTTCCCGGGGACGCCAATGCGACCGCGACGGCGTATTTCGAGGAGCCGCATGGGCTCGCGCATCTCCATCCGCAGATCGTCTATGCGGCCGGAACCGGCGCGGAACTCGCGCGGGTCAGCGAAGCCGGCGCCGCGACCCGGACGGCCGCCGTGATGGCGGGGCTGCACGAGGCGCATTTCGCGGCCGCTCCGTTGCGTCTCGTGTTCTTCCTCTGCGGCGTGATGGGCGCGGCCACGGTTGCGAGCGGGCTGGTCCTCTGGACCGTGGCGCGGGCGCCCAAGGGCGCGGATCCCGACCGATTCGGTCTACGGCTCGTGCGGCTCCTCAACCTCGGCACCATCGCGGGGCTGCCGGTGGGACTCGCGGCCTATTTTCTGGCCAACCGTCTGATGCCCTTTGGGCTCGAGGCCCGGGCCGATTGGGAGGTCCGCGTATTCTTCGCCGCCTGGGTCGCCGCGGCGCTCGCCGCAGCCCTGTATCCGCGACAGCGAGCGTGGCCGATCGCCCTCGGGGTGGCGGCCTGCGCCTTCCTGGCGATTCCGTTGGTCGATGCGGTCCTCGTGGGCCAGAACCGGTTCCTCGGTTTCGATGCGGCGATGGCGGCTGTGGGTCTGGCCCTTGTCGCGGGCTCCCGGCTGGCGGCACGGCGACGGCCGGCGGAATCGCGGCACGGCCAGCCCAGCCTGTCCCGGGCGGCGGAAGCATGACTGCGGCGGCACTGATCCTCAGCCTTCTCCTGAGCTTCTCGGGCTTCGCCGCCCTGGCCCTCAGCCTCGACCGGCATCACCGGGCAGCCTACCGGATCAGCGTCCCGGACCGGCGCGTCGCCAGCTTGCGGATGGCTGGCTGGTGCGGGCTCGCCCTCTCGTTCGCGGCGGCCATCGCGGCGGCCGGCTGGAATTTCGGCCCGGTGCAATGGATCGGATCGCTGACCGGGTCCGCCTTAATCGTGGTGGCGTTCATCGCCTATCGGCCGACCTGGCTGCGCAACGCGGCACTGGCGGCGCTGCCGCTCGCGGCGGCGGCCGCTCCGCTCGCCTTGCTCAGGTAAGCAGGCGCATCGGAGTCTTCCTCGATCGGCGGTGATTCGAACGGTCATCGGGAAGCGGAAATTGTCCCTCAGGTCCGCTCGGAACACTCCGACGCCGAGGATATCTGTCCGCTCGCGGTGAGGTCCGGAAGAGCGTAGGATCGGCCCACTCGCGCACTGGCCAAAAGTCCACCTTGATTCGGCAGGCCAAAAGCCATTGGCTGCGAACAGAGCGGAAGCGGATGCGGCCCCGACGATCGGTCGCCCGAGCGCCAGCTTAAGCCCAAGAGCCGCGGTTCGCGAGGCCGGGGCCTATGGAGGGAACACAGCGATGAACAAGCCGGAATTCCTCGGCGACGCCAAGGTCAAGTCGCCGTTCTCGGCCCGCTACGAGAACTTCATCGGCGGCCAGTGGGTCGCCCCCGCGGCCGGCCGCTACTTCGAGAACACCTCCCCGATCACCGGAAAGGTGGTGTGCGAGGTGGCCCGCTCCGACGCACAGGACGTCGAGAAGGCGCTCGACGCCGCCCACGCCGCCAAGGAGGCCTGGGGCCGCACGGCGCCGGCCGAGCGCGCCCGCATCCTCCTCAAGATGGCCGACCGGATGGAGGAGAACCTCGATCTGCTCGCCCTCGCCGAGACCTGGGACAACGGCAAGCCGATCCGCGAGACGACCCACGCCGACATCCCGCTGGCCATCGACCACTTCCGCTATTTCGCCGGCTGCGTGCGGGCGCAGGAAGGCTCGATCTCCGAGATCGACCACGACACGGTCGCCTACCATTTCCACGAGCCGCTGGGCGTCGTCGGCCAGATCATCCCGTGGAACTTCCCGATCCTGATGGCGGTGTGGAAGCTCGCCCCGGCGCTCGCCGCCGGCAATTGCGTGGTCTTGAAGCCCGCCGAGCAGACCCCGGCCTCTGTGCTGGTGCTGGCCGAGATCATCGGCGACCTGCTGCCGCCGGGCGTGCTCAACATCGTCAACGGCTTCGGCCTGGAGGCCGGCAAGCCGCTCGCCTCCTCGCCGCGGATCGCCAAGATCGCCTTCACGGGTGAGACGACCACCGGCCGCCTCATCATGCAGTATGCGTCGCAGAACCTGATCCCGGTGACGCTGGAACTCGGTGGCAAGTCGCCGAACATCTTCTTCGCCGACGTGGCGAACGAGGACGACGACTTCTTCGACAAGGCGCTCGAAGGCTTCACGATGTTCGCCCTCAACCAGGGTGAGGTCTGCACCTGCCCGAGCCGCGCGCTCGTGCATGAGTCGATCTACGACCGCTTCATGGAGCGGGCGGTGAAGCGCGTCGAGGCGATCACGCAGGGCTCGCCCCTCGATCCGGCCACGATGATCGGCGCCCAGGCGTCGGGCGAGCAGATGGAGAAGATCCTCAGCTACATCGACATCGGCAAGCAGGAGGGCGCCCAGCTGCTCACCGGCGGCGAGCGCAACGTCAAGGAGGGCGAGTTCGCCGAGGGCTTCTACGTGAAGCCGACGGTGTTCCGCGGCCACAACAAGATGCGGATCTTCCAGGAGGAGATCTTCGGCCCGGTCCTGTCGGTCACGACCTTCAAGGACGATGCCGAGGCGCTCGCGATCGCCAACGACACGCTCTACGGCCTCGGCGCCGGCGTCTGGACCCGCGACGGCACCCGCGCCTATCGCTTCGGCCGGGCGATCCAGGCCGGCCGCGTCTGGACGAACTGCTACCACGCCTACCCGGCTCACGCGGCCTTCGGCGGCTACAAGCAGTCCGGCATCGGCCGTGAGACCCACAAGATGATGCTCGATCACTACCAGCAGACCAAGAACATGCTGGTCAGCTACTCGGCCAAGAAGCTCGGATTCTTCTGAGCTTCTTCCCGGGTTAACCCCCCGAGACAACTTCAGCCCCGGCCTCACGGCCGGGGCTTTTTCGATCCCGCAACACCGCGCTCAGTAGAGGCCGTAGCCGTAGCCCTCGAAGGGGGCGTTGACGATCGAGCCCGGCGCCATCGGGCCGGCATCGCCGCTGACGCTGGGCACGTCGTCCGGCGGACCGTCCCAGCCGACGACACCCATGGGATTGTCGGGCGTGACGTTGGGATTCCCCGCGACGCGCCACGCATGCTGGACGAACAGTGGCTGTTCGCGGGGCTGGACGCGGAGCGACAGCGGTTTGGCGGCGGCGGGACCGGCGAGACCGGTCAGGGCAAGGACGACGCAGGCGGCTTTTCTGAGAACTGACATGACGGGCGCTCCCGAGGCGTCGGGCGGCAACCGCCGCCCTCCGTCGTCACAACGCGCATCGCGACGTTTCGGGACCTGCATTCGCTCGCGTTGCGGTGGAAACCCGCCGGCAACCGCGCATATTTCAACATCGACTGGGGAGGATGGCATGAATTCGGATCAGACCTTGGACGCCAACGTCGCCGAGCAGGCCGGCGCCGACGGGACACCCCTGCGGGTGACCGCCACCCCGGCGGCTCTCGCTCTCATCGACGAGCTGCGGAGCGAGTACGGCCCGGTCATGTTCCATCAGTCCGGCGGCTGCTGCGACGGCTCCTCGCCCATGTGCTACCCCGTCGGTGATTTCCTGGTGAGCGACGGGGACGTCCGACTCGGCACCGTCGGCGGCGCCGAGTTCTTCATCAGCCGGTCGCAATTCGAGGTCTGGAAGCACACCCACCTGCTCCTCGATGTCGTGCCGGGGCGCGGCGGCATGTTCTCGCTGGAGAATGGACGCGAGAAGCGCTTCCATATTCGCTCGCGCCTGTTCTCCGACGCGGAGAACCGGGCCCTCGAAGGGGCCTGCAAACTCTGAGGACGAGCTTCGCGGGGAGGGGGCACGATGGCCACCGTCAAACTCTGGTCCGATGCCGAGGCCGAAACCGACCCGCGCATCGGCGCTGTGTTCGCCGACATCCAGGCGACTCGCGGCTCCGACTTCATCAACAATTTCTGGCGGGGCCTCGCCAACGATCCGGCACTGCTCGAACGGACCTGATCCGTCCTGAAGACCGTCATGGGACCGGGAACACTCGATCCCCTGACCAAAGAGCTGGTCTACATCGCGGTTTCGATCGCCAATGGATGCCCGTACTGCATCCATTCCCACACCGCCGCTGCGCGGGCCAAGGGCTTGACGGACGCGCAGCACGGCGAGTTCCTGGCGGTGGTCGGCATGGCCCACCAGACCAACGCGCTGGTGAACGGCATGCAGATCCCGGTCGATCCCGCCTTCAGAGTGGAGGAAGGTCCATGAGTTCCGTGTCCGGTCAAGGGGAGCAGGGTTTCCTGGTGGTGCGCGAGAGTGCGCCCTTCCGCGGCAAGCAGGGGCACATTTACCGGCCGGCGGTCTCCGCCGAAGCCGTGGGCTCGAAGGCGCTGCACATGCAGCTTCTGGAGATACCGCCCGGGGAGCGTGCCCATGCGCACAAGCACGAATCGCACGAGACGGCGATCTACGTGCTGTCGGGCGTGTCAGGCTGTTTCTGGGGCGAACGGCTGGAGCATCACGCGATCGCGGGGGCCGGCGAGTTCGTCTATATCGCCGCCGACGTGCCGCACCTGCCTTACAACCGCAGCCAGACGGAGCCCGTCACAGCCGTGATCGCCCGGACGGATCCCAACGAGCAGGAGAGCGTCGTCCTGCTGCCGCACCTCGAGGCCGGCGTCGACTGGTCCAAGGCCGAGGGGTAGCGCTCAGCGCTGTTCGATCCGCTCATTGGCGAGGCGCTCGGCGCGCGAGCGCTCGTCGGCGGAAAGGCCGGACAGCGTCTGATCCAGCCACGCGTCGGACAGGCCCTGTCCGGCAGCGGCAAGGTTCCAGGCCGCAGCCTCGACGGGATTCTTGGCGACGCCACGGCCGACCGCGTAGAGGCGCGCGACGCGGTTCTGCGCGATGGCGTTGCCGCGCGAGGCCGCGTGCAGGAAATAGCGGGCAGCCGCCCGCTCGTCCTTGGTGACGCCGGTGCCGTTGAACAGAAGGATCGCGTACTCGACCTCACTGGCGAGATCGCCATTGTCGGCGCCGCGCCGGAACAACTCCGCCGCCTTGGTCGGATCCTTCGGCACCCCGCGACCCTGGAGGTAGAGAACGCCCAGATCGTGCTGCGCGGGGCCGATCTCCGCATCGGCCGCCTTGCGGAACTGCGCGGCGGCCGCCGCCTCGTCGGCCGTGGCCCCGGTGCCGATCAGGATCAGGCCGAGATTGTAGGCGGCAGTCGGCGAGCCTTGGGACGTGGCCTGTTCCAGCCATCGGCGCCCGGCCTTCGGATCCTTCGGCATACCGCGTCCGTCGAGCGCCATGAGCCCGAGGGATGCCATGGCGGACGGGTCGTTCTGTGCGGCGGCCAGACGATACCAGTCGGCGGCCTTCACCGGGTCCTGCTTCACGCCGAGGCCCTGGTTGTACAGCTCCCCGAGAAGCGTCATGGCAGCGGCGTCCTTCGGATTCGCCTCGATGCGCTTCGTCGCCTCGCGGAAGGCCGTGACGTACTGGCCCTTCTGATAGGCGCCGTAGGCGAGATCCGGCGGCTGACCGCCCTGCGGCGGCACGGCGCCCCGGGTGTAGTTCGGCGTATAGGGACTCGGCAGTTCCGGCATCGGCTTCTTGCCGGTCTGCGCGGTGGACCCGATCGATCCGGGCGCCGCGGTCGCGGGCGGGTCGGCCGGAGCGGAGACGGCCCAGGTCGGCAGAGCGAGCACTGCCGCTCCGACGAAAGCCAACAGATGAGGGGCGTTGCGGCGCCTCACGCGGCAGCCTCCCGAAGGACGCGCTGGGCCCGCTCGACGGCCGCCGGATCCGACAGCCAGAGGCCGCTCTCCAATCCCACGAACTCCGCGCCTGTCGCGCCGAGCGGCCCGATCTCGTCGGCGGCGACGGCGACCGCGATGCACGGCGTCTCGAAGATTTCGGCCCACCAGGTGGCGCGGGCCCGGACGGTCTCCGCCTCCGGCGCGACACCGTCCGGATACAGCCCGCCGAACATCAGATAGTCGATACCCGCCTCGCCGGCTTCCATGGCGCCATGCTTGGTCTCGATGCCTCCAGCACCGAGGATGCGCCCGTCGCGCAGCCGGCCGCGCAGATCCTTCAGGTCGCGCGGCTTGTCGACATGGATGCCATCGGCGCCGCCGCGGATCGCCACCGTGGCGAGATCACCCGTGAAACCCGGACAGGCCACGACCAGGGCCGCGCCCCGCTCCTGCGCCACCGGAGCGACCGCCTTCACGCGGGCCGTCAGCCCGCGCTCGTCGGTGGCGGCGAGCCGCAGGATCACGGCGGCGACATCGCCCGCTTCGCAGGCGGCCTTCAGGGCCGCCACGAAGCCTTCGAGTCCCTCGGCGTCGAGACCGTGCGGTCCGAGAAGGGCGAGGCGGGCATTGGTGCTCATCGGGGGCGACAACCGGCGCCTTACCGCGCGCCGATCTTCGGATCCAGGGCGCCGCTGGCGTAGCGCTTGGCCATCTCGGCGACCGAGATCGGCCGGATCTTCGAGCCCTTGCCGGCGGTGTTGAACTCCTCGAAGCGCTGCTTGCAGAGCTTGGTCATCGCCTCCATGGCGGGCTTCAGGTACTTGCGCGGGTCGAACTCGGAGGGGTTCTCGGTGAGGACCTTCCGGATCTGACCGGTCATCGCCATGCGGTTGTCGGTGTCGATGTTGATCTTGCGCACGCCGTGCTTGATGCCGCGCTGGATCTCCTCGACCGGAACACCCCAGGTCGGCTTCATCTGGCCGCCGTACTGGTTGATGATGTCCTGCAGGTCCTGCGGCACCGACGAGGAGCCGTGCATGACGAGGTGGGTCGTCGGCAGGCGGCGGTGGATCTCCTCGATCACGTTCATCGCCAGCACCTCGCCGTCGGGCTTGCGGGTGAACTTGTAGGCGCCGTGGCTCGTGCCCATGGCCACCGCCAGCGCGTCCACCTTGGTGGCCTCGACGAACTTCACGGCCTCCTCCGGGTCGGTCAGGAGCTGGTCGTGGCTGAGCGTACCCTCGGCGCCGTGGCCGTCCTCGGCCTCGCCCTGGCCGCTCTCCAGCGAGCCGAGCACGCCCAGCTCACCCTCGACCGAGACGCCGGCCCAGTGGGCCATCTTGGTGACGTTGCGGGTGATCTCGACGTTGTAGTTGTAGTCGGCCGGGGTCTTGCCGTCGGCCTTCAGCGAGCCGTCCATCATCACCGAGGTGAAGCCATACTGGATCGCGGTGGCGCAGGTGGCTTCGTTGTTGCCGTGGTCGAGATGCATGCAGACGGGGATGTGCGGGTAGATCTCGACGAGGCCGTCGATCAGCTTGGCCAGCACGACGTCGTTGGCGTAGGCGCGGGCGCCACGGCTCGCCTGGAGGATCACCGGCGAGTCGGTGGCATCGGCGGCCGCCATGATGGCGAGCCCCTGTTCCATGTTGTTCAGGTTGAAGGCGGGCACGCCGTACTCGTACTCAGCGGCGTGATCGAGGAGCTGCCGGAGGGTGATGCGTGCCATCGTGCGTGTCTTCCCGTTTCCCGTTTCGTTGTCCGACCGATCGCCGGAGGCGCGGTGAGGCCCTCAGCTGGGCTGTATCGTTTCGCTCTGCCGGGTGCCTTGCTTTCGGTCAATCTCCGACGCGGCGCAGGCCATTCTTTCGGCGGATGATCCCCGGTCGGTCCGGCTCACCAGGGACGCGACGCGGTCCTCGACCTCGCTGACCCGCGCGTCAGACCTTACCGCCGTGGCCCGCATCGTCACGCGCATCCCGGCCGCGTTCAGACGATCGATCCGCGCCTCGAGCCTGTCGAAGCGCGTCACCGTCTCGGACCGCAGATCCGCCAGGCTCGCCTGGATGCCCCTTAGATTCTTGAGGGTCGCGTTCTCCCCATCGTCACCCATCGCCCCGGCCCCCCGGCTGATCAAGGCCGGCAGTATAGATAGGGTCGGGCCAATGGGGGAGGAGCGCAAGGTGGCCGTCTCAGCCCTTCGCCCGCAGCGCCTCGACGCCCGGGAGGGCCTTGCCCTCAAGCCATTCGAGGAAGGCGCCGCCGGCGGTCGAGACGTAGGTGAAGTCCTGCGCCACGCCGGCATGGTTGAGCGCGGCCACGGTGTCGCCGCCGCCCGCAACCGAGACGAGCTGGCCATCCTTCGTCCGCGCGGCCGCGTGCTTGGCGGCGGCCACGGTGGCGGCGTCGAATGGGGTCAGCTCGAAGGCGCCCAGCGGGCCGTTCCACACCAGGGTCTTGGCCCCGTCGATGGCGGCATTGATCTCGGCGACCGAGCGCGGACCGGCATCGAGGATCATGCTCGCGTCCGGCACGGAATCCACCGGCACGGTCTCGTGGGGAGCCTGCGCCTTGAACTCGGTCGCGGCGACCGCGTCGACCGGCAGGATGATCCGGCAGCCGGCCTTCTCGGCCGCCGCCAGGATGCGCGTGGCGGTCTCGGCGAGATCCTTCTCACAGAGGGACTTGCCCACCGCCTTGCCCTGCGCGTGCAGGAACGTGTTGGCCATGCCGCCGCCGATCACCAGCATGTCGACCTTGGCGACGAGGTTCTCCAGGAGATCGATCTTGGACGAGACCTTGGCGCCGCCGACCAGCGCGATCACCGGGCGCTGGGGCGATTCCAGGCCCTTGGTCAGCGCGTCGAGCTCGGCCTGCATCTCGCGGCCGGCATAGGCCGGCAACCGGTGCGCCAGACCCTCGGTGGAGGCGTGGGCGCGGTGGGCTGCCGAGAAGGCCTCGTTGACGTAGACGTCGCCGTTCGCCGCCAGGGCGTCCGCGAAAGCCGCGTCGTTCTTCTCCTCGCCGGGATGATAGCGGGTGTTCTCCAGGAGGAGGACGTCGCCGTCCTTCAGGGCCGCCACCGCCTGCGCGGCGGCGTCGCCCACGCAATCCGCCGCGAAGGCGACGGTGTGCCCGAGGGCCGCGCCGAGGGCCGGGACTACCGGCTCCAGCGAATCCTTCGGCTCGCGCTTGCCCTTCGGCCGGCCGAAATGAGCCAGCAGGATCACCCTGGCGCCCTGCTCGGCGACCTCGCGTATCGTCGGCGCGACGCGCGCGATGCGGGTCGCGTCGGTCACCCGCCCGTTTTCCATGGGCACGTTCAGATCGACGCGCATGAGTACCCGCTTGCCCTTGAGGGAGCCGGCATCGTCGAGGGTGCGGAAGGCGCTCATGCGGTCTGGTGCGGTCCTGTGCGGGGCGAGGGCGATTACTGCGCGGTGGTGCCGATGGTGGCCCGCTGCGGCAGCAGGCGGTCGAGATTCAGACGCTGGACGGCGACCATCAGGACCACGGTCAGGATGGCGGTGATCACGGCGGTAAGGACGAGGGCGCCGGTCCCGGGCAGGCGCCGGGTGCGCTCGGCGAGGCCGCGCATCTCCGTCCGGAGCGCCGCCAGGTCGGACTGGCGCGCCGATTCATTCATCCGGTTCGCCGCATTCTCGACCTTGTCCTCGACTCGGGACAGCAGTGCCTCGGAGCGGGCATACTTGTCCTCGATCCGCGAACACTTGTCCTCGATCCGCGCGAGCTGATCGAAGAGCTGGTTGGCCGGAAGCGGGTGGGATGGGACCGCGGATGCGGCAGGGGCCGCGGTCGGTGCGGCGGCGGGTGTGGCGGGCGGCGGCGGAGCCGGCTTGGGGGCGGGCGGCACGGCAGCCGGCCCGCTCGACGTGCCCTGCGAAGCGTCGGTCATCCCTGGAGAGTCCCTGGTTCGAAGAAAGGCCGTCCGAAGAGTGGTGCGGCCGCCGACCTCTCAGGAGGCGGCGACCGCTGCAGTCCGGCTCAGATGAGCTTGGCCATCGCCACGGCGGTGTCGGCCATGCGGTTCGAGAAGCCCCACTCGTTGTCGTACCAGGTCAGGATGCGCACCAGCACGCCGTCCATCACCTTGGTCTGGTCGAGGTGGAAGGTCGAGGAATGGGGATCGTGGTTGAAGTCGATCGAGACGTTCGGCCGGTCGGTGACGCCCAGCACGCCCTTGAGCGGGCCGGCTGCGGCGGCCTTGATGGCGTCGTTGATCTCCTGGACCGTCGTCGCGCGCTTGGCCGTGAAGACGAGGTCCACCGCCGAGACGTTCGGGGTCGGCACGCGGATCGCGGTCCCGTCGAGCTTGCCCTTCAGCTCCGGCAGCACGAGGCCGACGGCCTTCGCGGCGCCGGTCGAGGTCGGGATCATCGAGAGCGCCGCGGCGCGGGCCCGGTAGAGATCCTTGTGCATCTGGTCCAGCGAGGGCTGGTCGTTGGTGTAGGAGTGGATCGTGGTCATGAAGCCGCGCTCGATGCCGACCGCGGCGTCCAGCACCTGGGCGACCGGCGCCAGGCAGTTGGTGGTGCAGGAGGCGTTCGACACGACGTGGTGCTCGCCCGTGAGCTTGTCGTGGTTGACGCCGTAGACCACCGTCAGGTCGGCGCCGTCGGCCGGGGCCGAGACGAGGACGCGCTTGGCGCCGGCGTCGAGATGGGCCTTCGCCTTGTCCTTCGAGGTGAAGATGCCGGTGCATTCCAGCGCGATGTCGACGCCGAGGTCGCGGTGCGGCAGCTCGGCCGGGTTGCGCACGGCCGTGACCTTGATGCGCTTGCCGTTCACCACCAGGAACTCGCCGTCCACGGCGACCTCGCCGGGGAAGCGGCCGTGCACTGAGTCGTAGCGGAGCAGGTGGGCGTTGGTCTCCACCGGGCCGAGATCGTTGATCGCCACGACCTCGATGTCGCTGCGGCCGGCCTCCGCGATCGCGCGCAGGACGTTGCGGCCGATGCGTCCGAACCCGTTGATGGCAACCTTCGTCACGGCGTGACTCCTTCCTGATGCGGCTCGCCGCGCGCCGGACCTGGGGGATGGTCCGCGGAGCGGTCTCGGCGGCCCGCCATACCGTCCGGGCCGGGCCGGGCGGGATCTGTGCGGGCGGGTTTGAACCTGCGATGAACCGGACCGGGAGAGGCCGGGCTTCCACGCGCGTGACCGTCGGATCGGACGGTGCCGGCTGAGGCCTCGGAACTGTCGCGGACCGGCCCTCCGGCATGTCTCGCGCGGTCCCTCTCGGGATCGCGCGGCTGTCTAGCATGGAGCCTCGACCTGTCAAACGCGTCGCCGTGACAAAGACCTTCGATCCACCGTCCAATAAACAGGGATCGGCACGATCCATTCGGAGTTCACCCGGATCGGGGATCGAAGGCCATTTCCCCCTGGAATTTCGGCTGCATTCGACGGAAAGCTTGCTGTCGAGGTAGACACAGAACCATGGCCGACGAGACCGAGCTCCGTTCCATCGACGACGCCCTCCGCCGCCTCGAGGCGGCCATCAACCGCCTGGATGCCGTCGTCCAGCGCCGCCTTGAGGTGGCCGCGCAGCCCGACGACCGGGATGCGGAACTCGCGCTGATGGACGAGGATCGGGCCCGCCTCGCCGCGGCTCTCGACGCTGCGAGCGCCCGTCTCGCCACCGTCTCGGCGACCACGGGGGAGGTCGGGCATCGGCTCGACCGGGCGATCGAGACCGTCCAGGATGTGCTCGGGCGCGCCTGATCCCCACGCCTACGCCTGTCGAGCGCACAGCGGAGCCGCCTTTGCCGCAGATCAACGTGACCATTGATGGCCGCTCTTACCGCATGGCCTGCGGGGAGGGGGAGGAGGCGCATCTCACCGGCCTCGCCGCCACCCTCGATGGGCGCATCGGCGAGATGCGCAAGAGCTTCGGCGAGATCGGGGACATGCGCCTTCAGGTCATGGCGGCGTTGACCATCGTCGACGAGCTCGCGGAGCTGCGCATGCGGTACGCGACCCTAGAGACCGACGTCGCGGCGCTGCGCGCCGCTGCCGAGGCTGCCGAGCGCGGGCGAGCGGAGGATGCCGAGCGGGCGGCCGTCGGAATCGGGCGGGCGGCCGAGCATATCGGAAAGCTCGCCGACGCGCTCGGCGGGGTGAGTCCGCGCACGTGAACGACACCACGTGAACGAAAAGGAGCCGGACGCCTGCACTGTCGAACCGGTTCGCATTCCGACGCCGCGCGCGAGCCATTCGCGGACCGCAATCCGACCCCGGCGGCGCCGACAGCGGCGGGATTGCCGGGAAGCCTCACCCCCTCTGGACTGACGTGGATGCGGGCACGACGCCGGTCCCCTTGAACACGACCGTCACCGGCTGCCGGTGCTGATCGACCGTTCGAGGCCCTTTCGGTTCGTGGTCGGACTGGTCTTCGCGCAACCGTGAGACCGTCCGGGGCCGGGTTGCCGCGCCGGACCGATCATCGCCGCCGAAAACCTCATTCCGTCTCGGCGATGTAGCGCCCCAGCGCCGCCGCCGCCCGGAGCATGTGCGCGCGCATTCGCCGGGCGGCCGTCTCGCCGTCCCCTTCGGCGATCGCCGCCAGGATCTCGCCGTGTTCCTCCCGCGAACGGCGGATCCGGTCGGCGTGGCGGAGCTGCGTGCGCCGGAACGCGGCGAGGCGCTCGCGGATCGCCAGGGCCTGCTCGGCCATGAAGCCGTTGTGGGTCGCCGTGTAGAGCGCCTCGTGGAAGGCGCGGTTGAACCGGTCGTAGGCGTCGACGTCGCCCGCCTCGACCGCCTTGGCGGATTCCTCGTGAAGCTCCATGAGCTCCCCGCGCTCCAGGGGCGTCATCCGGTAGGTGGCGAGCCGGGCGCACATCGCCTCGATCTCGGCGGTCGTCTCGAACATGTCGGCGATCCGCTGCGGCGTGAGGCGCACCACCACGACGCCCCGGCGGGGCCGGATCTCCACGAGCCCCGAGGCCGCGAGCTGGCGCAGCGCCTCCCGGACGGGCGTGCGCGACGCGCCGTAGCGATCGGCCAGGTTCTGCTCGTCGAGGGCCGTGCCGGCCGCGATAGTCCCTGACGCGATGGCGTCGGTGAGCGCGTCGCGGATCCGGTCCGAGAGCAGCCCGCTGTCGATCTTCTGAAAGTCGCCGTGCATCCGCCGTTCCTCAATCATCCCATGAGCGGCGCCTGCCAGTCTTCGGGAAGACGATGCGGAACCATACCCTAATCCGCACGGGCGAATCCGCATCGCGACCGGACGCGCCGGAACGAAGCCGCTTCAGCCGACCAGGGCCCGCACCGTCAGGAACAGGATCGAGGGGCCGACGAGGCAGCCGATTCCGGTGTGGAACGTCGCCGTCAGCGCGCCGTAGGGGACGAGCTTCGGATCGGTCGCCGCGAGGCCGCCCGCGACCCCGCTGACCGTGCCCATCAGGCCACCATACGCCATCGCGGAGCGCGGGTTGTCGAGGCCGATCAACCGGGCCACCAGGGGCGTCCCGACCATGACCATGACCGCCTTGGTCACCCCGGTCGCGATGGACAGCGCCATCACGGTGGAATCCGCGCCGATCGCCGCGCCGGTGACGGGCCCGACGATGTAGGTGATCGCCCCCGCGCCGATCGTCGTGATCGAGACCGCGTCGTGATAGCCGAAGGCCACGGCGGTCAGGGTGCCGACGATGAACGGCAGGATCGTCCCGAGGGCGAGGGCCAGGACGCCCAGCAGGCCCGCACGCCGCGCCTCGATCACGTCCACCTCGAAGGCGGTGGCGACGATGGCGAAGTCGCGCAGCATCGCCCCGCCCATCAGGCCGATCCCGGCAAGCGCCGGGATGTCGGCGAGGCCCTTCTTCCCGCCCGTGTAGAGCCCGCCGAGATAGGCGAGTGCCAGCCCCAGCACGATCGCGATCGCGGAGCCGTGGACGCGGCCCTTGGTGAGGCGCTTGGCGGCGTAGTTCGAGACGAGGATCAGCGCGCCGACCACCGCGAAGGCGGCCACGAGGCTCTGCTCGACGAAGACGTGTTCGATGCCGTGCCAGATGTCGTGTCCCATGGCGTTCACCCCTTCCTGGCGCCGGGCGCGGCGGCCGGCGCCACCGCTTCGGGCTCGGCGTCGCCGCCGATCACGGAGCCGCCATGCTCCACGGCGTCGCTGCCGGGATCGCGCCGTCCGATCCGGCTGAGCAGGGCGACGGCGCCGAAGCACAGGACCAGGGAGCCTGTCGCCGCGATCAGCACGATCGGACCGCCGCTCACGGCCGCCACGACGTTCTGCTGGGCCGCCATGGCGACCACGATCGGGATGTACATCCCCGCCCAGAATTCGACGCCGAACTGGACCCCTTTGGTCAGGCGACCCCGGTGCGACAGCCACAGGCGCGCGGCGATGAGCAGGATCATGGCGATGCCGACGCCGCCGACATTCGCCTTGACGCCGAGAGCGAGGCCAAGAAGGTCGCCGAGATACACGCCGATCAGCGTGGCGGCGGCGAGCAGGGCGACACCGAGGACGATCATCGGCGTTGCCCGTTCACTGGAGCGGCGCTTCCGGCCGCATCCGACGGCCGTGTGGACGCGTGCAACATGGCGCGTTCCCTTCCCGGATCGGCCTCGGGGGCCGTTGCGCGAAGTATGCAATATGTTCACACGCACGCAATCCCGTATACGAAACTGTGATTGCGCCGGGTTTGAAAATACCGGAACAACCGCTAGATATCATTTGGTACACCGGTTGGAGCACGCGGATGGGCGAGTGGCGCGGTGAGAGGCGGGCGCGGGACGCGCGCATCGCGGCGGGGCGCGCCCACGCGGACGGCAAGGTCGTGCCGGCCGGGGCCGTGGTCGACCTGCTGGAGTCGATCCTGCGGCCCGGCGACCGTGTCTGTCTCGAGGGCGATAATCAGAAGCAGGCCGACTGCCTCGCCCGCGGCCTGAGCGCCTGCGATCCCGACAAGATCCACGACCTGCACATGGTCCAGTCGGGGATCGTGCTGCCCGAGCACCTCGACGTGTTCGAGACCGGGATCGCGAAGCGGCTCGACTACTCGTATTCCGGTCCGCAGGGCGCCCGCATCGCCAAGATGCTCTACGGCGGCCAGATCGAGCTCGGCGCGGTCCACACCTACCTGGAGCTGTTCGCCCGCTACTTCGTCGATCTGACGCCCAACGTGGCGCTGATCGCCGGCGTTTCGGCCGACCGGAACGGCAACCTGTATACGGGGCCGAACACCGAGGACACGCCGACCGTCGTGGAGGCGACCGCCTTCAAGAACGGCGTCGTGGTCGCGCAGGTCAACGAGATCGTCGACACGGTGCCGCGGGTCGACATCCCGGGCGACCGGGTGGACTTCGTGGTCGAGGCCGACACGCCGTTCTACGTCGAGCCGCTCTTCACCCGCGATCCGGCGGCGATGACCGAGACCCAGATCCTAATCGCCATGATGGCGATCAAGGGGATCTACGCCGAGTACGGCATCCGCCGGCTGAACCACGGAATCGGTTTCGGGACCGCGGCGATCGAGCTGCTGCTGCCGACCTACGGCGAGAAGCTCGGCCTGAAAGGCAAGATCGCCACCCACTGGGCGCTCAACCCGCACCCGACCCTCATCCCGGCGATCGAATCCGGCTGGGTCAAGCAGGTCCACTGCTTCGGCTCCGAGGTCGGGATGGACCGCTACATCCGTGAGCGGCCCGACATCTTCTTCACCGGCGCGGACGGAAGTCTGCGCTCGAACCGGGCCTTCTGTCAGACCGCCGGTCTCTACGCCTGCGACATGTTCATCGGGGCGACGCTCCAGATCGACCTGATGGGCCATTCCTCGACCGTCACGCAGTCCCGGGTGGCGGGTTTCGGGGGCGCCCCCAACATGGGCTCGGACCCGCATGGCCGGCGCCATCCCTCCGATGCCTGGATGAAGGCCGGCCGTGAGGGCCAGATCGTCGGCGACCCGGCGCTGATGCGCGGGCGCAAGCTCGTGGTGCAGCTGGTGGAGACCTTCGGCGACAAGCTGGTCCCGACCTTCGTGGAGAAGCTCGACGCCCTCGAACTGGCGAAGAAAATCGGCCTCGAACTGGCGCCGGTCATGATCTACGCCGACGACGTGACCCACATCGTCACCGAGGAGGGTATCGCGAACCTCCTGCTCTGCCGGGACGCGGACGAGCGCGAGCAGGCGATCCGGGGCGTCGCCGGCTACACCGAGGTCGGTCGCGGCCGGGACCGGACGAAGGTGGAGGCGCTGCGCGCCCGGGGTGTCATCCGTCGCCCCGAGGATCTCGGCATCGAGCCCCTGGACGCCGACCGGGCGCTGCTCGCCGCGAAGTCGATCAAGGATCTCGTGCATTGGTCCGGCGGGCTCTACGAGCCGCCGGCCCGGTTCCGTAACTGGTGAGCGGCGCGCGATGAAGGGTGCTCTGGCAAGGAGCCGGCCATGGAATCTCTGACCTTCCGCCACACCACGAAGAAGCCGCTGCCCGGCTCGGTGCCGAGCGCGATCACCGGCGTCGTGGCGTCCGGCAACTTGGAGATTCTTCTGGAGCGCGTCCTGCCGCCGGATGCCTGCGAGGTGGCCATCGAGACCCCGATCGCCGGCTACGGCGACGTCTGGGAGGCGGTGGTGGCCGATTTCGTCGCCCGGGCGCAGCCCGGGGGCCTGCGCATCAGCATCAACGACGGCGGTGCCCGCCCCGACACCGTGTCGCTGCGCCTGCTCCAGGGCGCGCGGCTGATGGAGGCCTGACCATGGCTGGCGACCGCGCCGCGAGCATCGATCCGGACGCCCTGAGCTGGTACGAGGCCACCGCCCGCCAGCGGGTGCTGGCGCTCACCGATCCGGGAAGCTTCCACGAGTTCCTGCCGCCGACGGAGCGGCGCATGAGCCCGCACCTGCCGCTGTTCGACCTGCCGCGCGCCTTCGACGACGGCATCGTGGTCGGCCGCGCGCGCCTCGACGGCGAACCGGTCCTGATCGCCGCCCAGGAGGGCCGCTTCATGGGCGGGGCCTTCGGCGAGGTGCATGGGGGCAAGCTGGTCGGCCTGCTCCGGGCGGCCCTGGCGCTGAAGCCGAAGGCGGTGCTGATCCTGTTCGACACCGGCGGCGTCCGCCTGCAGGAGGCCAATGCCGGCGAGACGGCCATCGCCGAGGCCATGCGGGCCATCGTCGATGTGCGCGTCGCAGGCATCCCGGTGATCGGGCTGATCGGCGGCCGGGCCGGCTGCTACGGCGGCGGCGGCCTGATCGCCGGCACCTGCTCGCGGCTCGCGGTCTCGGAGGGCGGCCGCATCTCGGTGTCCGGCCCCGAGGTCATCGAGACCAACAAGGGCGCGGAGGAATTCGATTCCCGCGACCGGGCGCTGGTCTGGCGCACCATGGGCGGCAAGCACCGCCGCCTGATCGGGGGTGCCGACGCCTTCTGCGCCGACATCGTCTCGGCCTTCCGCAAGGCCGCCCGCGATCTCGTCGGCCGCGCGCCGGCCTTCGACCTGGACACCCTCGAAGCCGAGCAGGCCCGCCTGGAAGCCCGGATCGACCGGTTCGGCGATTGCCGCGACGCCACGGATGTCTGGGCCCGCCTGGGTGTGAACGATCCCAAATCCGTGCCGGCAATGGATACGGACGCCTTCGCGGAGACCGTGGCACGAAGCCCGGAGGCCGACCATGACGCTCGCTGAGATCCTCGCCTCCCTCTTCCCGCAGGGCCACGCGGTCGCGGTGCGCGAGGGCCTCGTGACCGGCACCGGTCCGTTCGGGGACGGCCCGATGCACGTGGTGGGCATCGACGGCGACACGCCCCTCGGCGTCGACGGGGCGCTCGTCCTGTCGCGCGCCGTGCTCAATGCCGTGCGCACCGGCGACCGCGCGCCGATCCTGGTGGCGGTGGATTCCGACAGCCAGCGCATGAGCCGCCGTGACGAGCTTTTGGGTCTCAACGAATGCCTCGCCCATCTCGCCAAGGCGCTGCTCCTGGCGGACCGGTCGGGCCATCCGACGATCGGGCTGATCTACGGCCACTCGGCCGCCGGCGCCTTCATCGCCACGGCCCTCGCGACGCGGGTCCTGGCGGCGCTGCCCGGGGCCAATCCCAGCGTCATGGATCTGCCGTCCGTCGCCCGGGTGACCAAGCTGCCCCTCGACACCCTTGAGGAGATGGCCAAGTCGACCCCCGTCTTCGCCCCCGGCCTCGACAACATGGTGGCGGCCGGTGCTGTCCACGTCGTTCTGGACCAGGACCGGCCCCTTGGCGGCCAGATCCGCGCGGTGATCGACACGATGGAGGCGGAGGACGTCCGCGACCGGCTGGGCGCCGAGCGGGGCGGCCGCCCGGTCGCCCACACCGTCGCGGCGGCCGTCGCCGATCAGGCGCGCCTTGGCTGAGCCCTTCCGACGCCACGACCTCGTCCGCGTCGATCCGGCGGCCTGGGACGCGTGGCGCGCGGACCGGCCCGATCTCTGCGCCGTCCCCCATCTGGAGGGCTGGGCCGCGGCGGGCCGGCCCTTGATCGTCCGCCGCCGTGTTCCCGGTGAGACCGGCGACGCGGTGCCGCTCGGCCTGCCGCTGCCGCCCGCGGACGGCAAGCGGCGGATCGGGCTCGCCCTGCCGGCATCCGCGCTGTCGCCCGTACCGGCGGTGAGCCTCGCCGAGGCCGCCGCCGACGCCCCGGCGTCCTGGGGTCCGGCCGTCGACGCCCTCACGGCGCTCGGCCGACGGCACGGCCTGGTGCCGCGCCCCTTCGGCAGCCTCCTCTGGCAGGCTGTCACGGGCCTCACCTACCTGAGCGCCGCCTCCGACCTCGACCTGCTCTGGCCGTGCCGAGTTCCGGTGCCGGTCGGTCTTCTCGACGGCATCGCCGCCGTGGCTGGGACGGCACCGATGGGCATCGATGGGGAGATCCTCCTGCCGGACGGCGCCGGTCTGCACTGGCGCGAACTGCGCGACGCGCCGGAGGACGGTTCGGTGCTCGCCAAGAGCCTGGACCGTCTGGCCCTGCAGGCGGTCGCGGGCCTGCGCGGCCAGAGCCCGGCATGACCCTCGCGATCCTCCTCTCCGGCCAGGGCGGCCAGCACCCGGCCATGTTCGACCTCACGGCCGATCATCCGGCCGCGCAGGACGTGTTCGCTTCCGCCAGACCGCTTCTCGGCGGCACCGATCCGCGCGACCTGGCCCGCGCGGGCGGCGACAACCTGCAGGCGAACCGGACCGGTCAGATCCTGTGCTGCGTCGCCGCCCTGACGGCGTGGCGGGCGCTGGCCGGGGCGGCATCGGACCGCTCGATCGTGGCCGGCTACAGCATCGGCGATCTCGCGGCCTGGGGCGTCGCCGGACGCCTCGACCACGCGGACGTGCTCGCTCTCGCTGCGCGACGCGCGGAGGCCATGGATGCCGCCTCCGGCGCGGGGTTCGGGCTGGCGGGGATCCGCGGTCTGAGCCTCGACGCGCTCGCGGATCTTGCGGCACGCCACGGTTGCCACATCGCCATCCGCAACGCGGCCGACAGCGGCGTCGTCGGCGGTCCGCGCGAGGCGCTGGCGGCGCTGTGCCGGGATGCGACCGGCTCGGGCGCGCAGCGGGCCGTGGTCCTGCCCGTCCACACGCCGTCGCATACGCCCCTGTTGGATGCCGCAACGGTGGCCTTCCGGGACGCGCTCGCCGCGGTGTCGCCGCGCCGTCCGCCGGCCCGCGCGCCGCGCCTTGTCAGCGGGCTGGACGGGAGCACGGTGTTTCGCGACGCGGACGGTCGCGAGAAGCTGGCGCTTCAGATCTCGCGCACGATCGACTGGGCCGCCTGCCTTGAGGCGTGCCGCGAGTACGGCGCGGACCGCGTGCTCGAACTCGGGCCGGGGCATGCCCTCGCCACGATGGCCCGGGCCGCCCTCCCGGCGGCACGCGTCCACGCCGTCGAGGAATTCCGCTCGCTCAGCGGTGTGACGGACTGGCTCGCGCGACCTTAGTCACGCCGCACATATGCCGCACATCCATTGCGGTTGGCCGTGCCTCTGCGACGCTAGTCTGGTGATGGGCCAGTCCGGCCCCGCTCGCCTGGCACAATACTGATGTCGACACCTCGCCTTGACGCGCGGCCCGTTGCGGTCGTAGCAGCCGGGCATCTTCGGGACGGGACGGGTTCATGACGGCCAAGCGAGCGCTGATCACGGGTGTGACGGGCCAGGACGGCGCCTATCTGGCGCAGCTGCTGCTGCAGAAGGGCTACGCCGTCACCGGCATCGTGCGGCGTTCCAGTCATGCCGGCGTGTTCGACCACCGGTTGAAGTGGCTCGGCATCCTCGACGATGTCGAGCTGGTCGACGGCAACCTGCTCGACCTCTCGGCGCTGATGCGCATCGTCCAGGCTTCCAAGCCCGACGAGATCTACAACCTCGCCGCCCAGTCCTTCGTGACCTCGTCGTGGCAGCAGCCGCTTCTCACCGGGCAGGTGACCGGCCTCGGCGCCGCGCACATGCTGGAATGCCTGCGCTCGGTCGCCCCCCAGGCGCGCTACTACCAGGCCTCGACCTCGGAGATGTTCGGCCTGATCCAGGAGGCCAAGCAGAGCGAGTCGACGCCGTTCTACCCGCGCTCGCCCTACGGTGTGGCCAAGCTCTACGCCCACTGGATGACCATCAACTACCGGGAGAGCTTCGGGCTGCACGCGTCGAACGGGATCCTGTTCAACCACGAGAGCCCGCTGCGCGGGGTCGAGTTCGTGACCCGCAAGGTCACGGACGCGGTGGCGCGGATCAAGCTCGGCACGCAGAAGGAGCTGCGGCTCGGCAACATCGACGCCAAGCGCGACTGGGGCCACGCCCGCGACTACGTGCAGGCGATGTGGCTGATGCTGCAGCAGGACCGCCCGGACGATTAC
The DNA here is from genome assembly GCF_029691625.1 of Methylobacterium sp. 391_Methyba4. Lineage (NCBI taxonomy): Bacteria > Pseudomonadati > Pseudomonadota > Alphaproteobacteria > Hyphomicrobiales > Methylobacteriaceae > Methylobacterium > Methylobacterium sp. 391_Methyba4. The sequence continues at coordinate 222,562 of NZ_CP121475.1, forward strand.
GTGATCGCCACCGGCCGGACCACGACTGTGCGGGACATGTGCGCGATCGCGTTCAAGCATGTCGGCCTGACCATGGACGACCACCTCGTCATCGACCCGGCCCTGTTCCGGCCCGCGGAGGTGGAGGTGTTGCTCGGCAACCCCGCCAAGGCGAAGGCGACCTTCGGCTGGGAGGCCGAGACCAGCCTGGAGGCCCTGATCACCGAGATGGTCGACGCCGACATCAAGCGCCTCAGCGCCAACGCCTGAGACGGCCGGGCTCGCCGGAGGCGGGCCCCGGATCCATATGGCGCGCATCCGCAGTCGGAGGAGCGCGCCGTGAAGACCTACCAGCTCTACATCGACGGGCAATTCGTCGATCCGGTCGAGGGCTCGTGGTTCGAGTCCATCGATCCCTATCGCGGTGAGCCCTGGGCCCGGATCCCACGTGCCGGGCGGGCCGATGTCGACCGGGCGGTGGCCGCCGCCAAGCGCGCCATGTGGGAGGGCCCCTGGGCCACCATGACGGCCACCGCGCGCGGCAAGGTGCTGCGCCGGATCGGCGACCTCGTGGAGCGCGAAGCGAAAGCTCTCGCCGAGGTCGAGGTCCGCGACAACGGCAAGCTGTTCGCCGAGATGTACGGCCAGACCCGCTACCAGCCGGAATGGTGGTGGTACTATGCGGGGCTTGCCGACAAGGTCGAGGGCGCCCAGGTGCCGATCGACAAGCCCGAGACCTTCGCGTTCACCCGGCACGAGCCGGTGGGCGTGGTCGGGGCGCTGACGGCGTGGAACTCGCCGCTCTTGTTCGTGGCCTGGAAATGTGCGCCCGCGCTCGCGGCCGGCTGCGCGGTCGTGGTGAAGCCCTCCGAGTTCGCCTCAGCCAGCACGCTGGAATTCGCCCGGCTCACCAAGGAGGCGGGGCTGCCCGACGGGATGTTCAACGTCATCACCGGCTTCGGCGGCGAGGCCGGCAGCGCGATCGTCGAGCATCCGGACGTTGCCAAGATCACCTTCACGGGCTCTGACGCGACCGGCGCGAAGGTCTACGAAGCGGCCGCGCGCCAGATCAAGCGCGTCTCCCTGGAACTCGGCGGCAAGTCGCCCAACATCGTCTTCGCCGATGCCGACCTGAAGGCCGCCGCCGCGGGCGCGATCTCGGGCATCTTCGCGGCCACCGGGCAGACCTGCATCGCCGGCTCGCGCCTGCTGGTTCAGAACAGCATCCGCCAGGAATTCACCGACCGACTGATCGAACTCGCCCGCACCGCCAAGCTCGGCGACCCGATGCAGGCGGACACCAATATCGGGCCGATCACCACGCCGCCGCAATACACGAAGGTGCTCGACTACATTGCGCTGGCCAAGAGCGAGGGGGCCCGCTGCGTCTTCGGCGGCAATCCCGCCTCCGGTCCCGGCGTGCTCGGCGGCCAGTTCGTGGAGCCGACGATTTTCACCGGCGTCACCAACGACATGCGTATCGCCCAGGAGGAGGTGTTCGGCCCGGTCCTGTCGATCATCGGCTTCGAGGACGAGGCCGAGGCGCTCCGGCTCGGCAACGACGTGATCTACGGGCTCGCCGCCGGCGTTTGGACGCAGGATATCGGCCGCGCGATGCGGATGTCGAAGGGGCTGCGGGCCGGCACCGTCTGGGTGAACACCTACCGGGCGGTGAGCTACATGATGCCGTTCGGCGGCATGAAGCGCTCCGGCATCGGCCGCGAGAGCGGCATCGAGTCGATCCGCGAGTTCCTGGAGACCAAGAGCGTCTGGATCTCGACCAGCCGCGACGCGCCGGAGAACCCCTTCGTCATGCGGTGATGGCAGCGGCCGCGCCGTTGCAGATCGCGGCGGCGCGGCCGGCCCTCAGGGTCGCTGGCCGGTCGCGGATGCCGCGCGGTCGGGCGGCAGGGCGAGGGATGCCAGGATGAAGCCCATGAAGAAGAGGAAATACTGGTTGACCGACAGCTCCTCGAACATCAGCGACGGGATGAGGAACAGGGCGCTGTAGGTCAGGAATGGCCCGAAGGCGGCGGGCGCCAGCAGGATCCGGCCCAGACCGGAGAGGAGCAGCAGCGCCACCGCGATGCCGCTCTGAAGCGCCAGCGAGACGAAGCCGTTATGCGGCGTCACGAGGCCGGTCAGCGCCTGAAGTTCCTCCCGCCTGGCGACCTCGCCGACGCCGAACGGGTATTCAACGACGAGCTGGAGCGCGGTCACGCCCGACAGGAACCGCTCGTCAAAATTGCCCGTGACGTTGCGATCCTCGGCAAAGCGCCGCTCGATCGCCTGGGACAGGGTTCCCGGCAGAGGGATCTCCCCCGTCACCGCCCAGGCCACGAGCAGAAGACCGAGCACACCGAACACGGCCAGCACGGCGGGCGCCTTGAGGTTCCGCCGCATCAGCAGGCCGAGGAACAGCAGCGGCATGAACAGGCCGGCGCGGTTGTTGGTGAAGGGGAAGCTCGCCAGCAGGGCCGCGAAATAGGCGAGATAGATCGCCTTCAGGCGATAGCGCAGGCTGAGCACCAGGGCCGCCGTCCCGCCCAGGGCGAAGACATGGCCGGTCTCGTTTCCCGAGGCCCAGAGGCCACCCTGCTTGTCCTGCACGAACAGCTTCAATTCCTCGTCGAGCCCGTCCGTGGGGACCGCGAGCCCGAACTTTTCGAGCTGCAGGCCCGAAGCGGCGAGTAGCAGCACGGCGAGGGAGGCGAGCAGGCCGGCGAGCAGGCCGACGCAGAACGCGTCCTCGACGCGCCGGTCGCGGAACATGACCAGCAGGATGAACGCCTGGACCACGTAGAGCAGGAGGACGAGGGTCAGGTAGACGTCGCCGGCCTGCTTGTGCGCCTTCAGCACCAGCGAGGCCGCGACGAGCGCCAGGATGCCGGCGAGCGGCGCGGCCTGACGTAAAGCTTCCGCGATGACGGCGCGGCGCAGCCCGAGCCAGGGGATGAGCAAAAACGGGAGAAGGTCGGACAGGCGCTGAAACGGCAGCCCGAAAGTCGAGGTCAACACGTTGAAGTTCAGGGCCGCGCCGAGCAGGAACACCGCGACGCGATCCGCCAGCAGGGACGCGGCCGGCGCACCTGTTCCGATGGGCACCGCCTGTCCCGTCATGGTCCCGCACCGTCTGAACGCGCACCCGCCGCCGATGAACCGTCTCCGCCGGCCGCGACCTTCGGCGGACAATGTCGCCCAGAAAGGTTGGCGGAGGGTGCAGATCAGGCGGCGCGACGCAGGAAGAAGCCGAGCGCCGTGCGGAGCGTGTCCCGCATGAGGAACCAGGCGAGACCCAGATAGGCCACGATCCCGGTGCCGATTGCCGCGAAGAGGCCGACCCGATCCCCGAGGGCGGCGTCGAGCGGGCTCTGGACGAGCAGCACGAGCCCGGCCATCGCGCCGGCACAGAGCGTGATCGGCGTCAGGATCCGGACGAGGCGCCCATTCGTCACCGGGACGATGCGCCCGGCACTGGCGACGATCGCGGGCGAGAACAGGTAGGCCCGGACCACGTGCCCGGCGACGAGGGCGGCGAGGCCGAAGGGCGCGGTCACGACGGCCGCCACGGCGCCGAGGCCGAACTGCGCGCCCGCGAGCCGCAGGGCCATGCCGTTCCGCCCCAGCGCCGTGAAGATCATCCACAGCATCGAGGTGGCGACGAATTCGGGGGCCAGGAACGCCAGCATCCGGAGCACCGGCGCCGCGTCGTGCCACTGATCGCCGAACAGGAAGGGGATGAGGGTCGGGGCCACGGCCGCCATGCCGAAGAAGGCGGGCACCGCCAGGAAGGACGAGGCCTCGGTGAAGCCATAGAAGGCCGTCGCCAGCTCGCCCGGCCGATCCTGCAGGCGCGCGTAGGTGGTCAATCCGACCGTGGTCAGCGGGATGACCGCCACTTGGCTCACGAGGTCGATGCAGCGCCACGCGAGGCGCAGGTAGCCAACATCGGCCGCGGACAGGAAATAGGCGGCGATCACCTCCTGGCTCCGGATCGAGGCGACGAGCAGCAGGTAGGTGCAGAACAGCCGCGAGCCGAACGCGATCTGCTCGCGCACGGAGGCAAAGTGCAGCCGCAGCGGCGGAATCCAGCGGGCCGCGACCCAGGTGAGGAGCGTGGTCGCCGTCGCGGCGACGAGGCGCTGAACCACGAGGCTCCAGACACCGTAGCCGTCGAGGGCCAGCACGAGGGCGACGGCGCCACCGAAGATGTTGGCGCCCAGCGCCCGCAGGGCGAGCTTGCGGAAGCCGAAGCTTCGCTGGAGCCGCGCCTCGTGGATCGCGCCCGCGGCCGTGATGACGAAACAGGCGGACAGCGCGCACAGGACCGGTTGCAGCGCCGGAAGGTCGAAGATCCAGGCGATCGGCCCGGACAATGCGACCAGCCCCACGGCACAGAGGGCGCCGGTGGCGAGCATGACCCAGAAGGCGGTGGCGGCGAAGTCCTCGTCGAGGTCTGCCCGCTGGACGACCGCGTCGGGCAGGCCGCAGCGGGCGACGATCTGCAGGATGTCGATGAAGACGGCGGCGATCGCCACCATCCCGAACTCAGCGGGTCCGATCAGCCGGGCGAGCACGAGGAACACCCCGAAGCTCAGGACGACGTTGCCGACGGACGCGACCGCCACCCAGCGCGCGGCGTCGAACGAGCGGCGCGTCACCTCCGCGCCGGAGGCGAGCCCAGGCTCCTCTTCTGCAGCGGCGGCTTCCGAAAGCACCGGCGCGGCGGCGCTCACGGGCGGGTTGCCCGGCGCTCGGCGACGAGTTCGGCATAGAGGTCGAGATACTTCTCGGCGACGCGCTCGGACGTCGACTCGCGGATCACGTGCTGGAAGGCGCGCTCGTCCGGGAGGTCTTTGCGCCCCCGGGCGATCACGCTTCGTAGCCGCGCCGCGAGATCGGCATCGTCGCCCGGCGTGAACAGCCATTCGGCGTTGTCCTCACCGACCAGCTCGGGGATCCCGCCCGAGGCCGCGCCGATCACCGGAACGCCCATCGTATAGGCCTCGTAGATCGTCCGCGGCGAAGGCTCGGCCCAGAACGAGGGCACGATGAGCACGTCGATGGCGCTGAGGAAGTCGGCGGGCTTGGCCCATCCGACGAACTCGATGGGGAGGCCCTCGGCCTGCGCGGTGAAACGCGCGATGGAGTCGTCCATCGCCTGGCCGGCGACGAGGCAGCGCCAGTCGCCGGGGCCGATCCGGCGGAAGGCGTCGATCATCGTGCCGACCCCCTTCTCGGTGTTGATCCGACCGAGATAGCCAAAGGTCATCGGCCGGTCGGTCCGGTCGATCTGCCGCCGCGCCGCGGGATCCCCCTCCGGGACCGTGCAGGAATAGAAGATCACCCGGCGCCGCTCGGGCGCGAGATGCGCGAACAGGCCGTGATCGACATGGGTCTTGAGGATCTCGGTGCCGACGGAGACGACCGCGTCCACAGACCGGTTGGTGATCTGCTTGGCGGCGTTCACGACCTTGCATCCCAGATGCCAGCGGTCGCACGGCTTGCCGTCCCGGAACATGGCGGCGTTGCCGCAGATCAGGTCGTACTCGCAGACCGTGTGGACGATCGGGATCCCGCGCTTGGCCGCCTCGCGCCAGACCAGGGTCGAGACGTCGAGCAGCGAGTGCGTGTTGACGATGTCGGGCCGGAAATCGTCGAGGACGCGGCCGAACTCGGCCGCGACGGCGAAATTCCATTGCTGCTTGAGCTTGGCCCAGGCGCGGCCGAACCGGGTCGCCTTGGGCCAGTCCTCCAGCCAGAAATCGTTGTGGTGCGCCATGCGGTAGACGGTGACGCCGCCGCGCACGCTCTTGGGCTCCGGGTCCCGGGCAATGCAGGCCGCTGCCACCGTGTGGCCGGCGGCGACCAGTTCCTCGGCGAGGTGCTCCACCGAGCGCTCGGCGCCGCCCACGATGTAGGGCGGATAGAGGGCACTGAGGTGCAGGATCCGCAAGGGGCCGGTCACCGCGCGTGCGGCGCCCTGATCGCTCGGCCGGTCCTGGCCCTGGGAGCGCGGCTCCTCGGTGAGGATCCGGACATAGGTCGAGGACAGGGTCGGGGTGATCATGGACGGCACTCGTTGAGGTGCGGGCGCTCCGCGTGCGCGGAAAGCTCGAGAGGCAGTTCGGGGCGGGCCGCGTCGCGGGTCGCGGCGTAGAGGGCGAGATAGGCGGCCGCGACGACGACCGGGTCGGTGCCGGCGCGGATGCGGGCGGCGCGGGCGAGCCCCTCTGCGAGGCGGGCGGGCTCCGCGACGATCCGGGCCATCGCGGCGGCGAGTGCCGGGGCATCGCCCGGTGGCACCAGCCACGGCCCCGGTCCGACCTGCTCGCCGATGCCGCCGCTGGCGGTTCCGATCACCGGGACGCCGCGCCCGTAGGCTTCCGCCACCGTCCGGCCGAAGGGTTCGGGCCAGATCGGGGGGACGACGAGGCAGTCGATGCCATCCAGGAAGGCGTCGCGCTCCGCGTAGCCCAGGATGGTCGCGGGCAGGCCCTCGGCCCGGGCGCGGTAGCGGTCGAGCCCGTCCACGGCGCGGCCGGCAACGGAGAGGCTCCAGCCTGCCCTCGGCAGGCTCCGGCAGGCTTCGAGGAGCGTGTCGAAGCCTTTGGCGGCCTCGATCCGACCCAGATAGCCGAACCGAACCGGCGCCCCCGGAACCCGCGGACGCCGTGCCGGCGCCAGGCCGGGCGGGATCGGATTCCAGATCACCCGTCGCAGCGCCGGCGGCACGTCGTTGAAGAAACCGGCATCGAGATGGCGCTCGAGGATGTCTGAGCCCACGGCGGCCAGAGCCGTCACGGCGCGCTGACAGCGCCGGTGGATCCCACCGTAGAGGCGGCATTTGAGATGCTGACCGTCACAAGGCCGGCCGTCCCGCACCATCGCCCCGTTAGTGCAGAGACTGGTGAAGTCGTGGAGCGTGTGCACGATCGGCAGTCCGAGCTGCCGGAGCATCGGCCAGAGCGCCGGCGGCAGCTCGGAGATCGAGTGCGTATTCACGAGATCGGGTTCGAAATTCCGGACCGCCGCCGCCATCCGGTCGAGCGTGGGTCGGTTCCACTGCGCGGCGAGCTTGTAGCGGAGGCGGTCGAGCCGCCCGCGTTCAGGCCAGTCGAGGATGTGGAAGGGCGTTCCGTGGCCGGTCCGATAGACGGTGACGCCGTCCTGAAGGACCGGCTCGCCCTGCGCCCGTGCCGCGCAGACGACGGCAACGTCATGGCCGAGGCCCGCCTGGGTGCGGGCGAGTGTCTCGACCATCAGTTCGGCGCCCCCGACCTGCTCGGGCGGATAGAGCGAGCTAAGGTGCAGGATGCGCATGCGGCACCTCCCGAGCGGGGCGCGCCGGAGCGCCGTCCCGGAGCGCGTCGAGCAGCAGGCCCTCATAGCGGCGGGCGGTTTCGGCCCAGTCGTAGCGACGGACATTGTCGCGGCCGCGCGCGATCAGCGTGGCCCGGAGCCCTGGTTCGTCGAGCAGGCGGCGCAGGCCCGTGGTCAGCGCCGCAGCGTCGGCGGGATCGAAGGTCAGGGCACCGGCTCCGGCGATCTCGGGCGTCGCGGAGCGGTCCGAGCAGAGAACCGGGCAGTCGAGGGCCTGCGCCTCCAGCACGGGCAGGCAGAACCCCTCGGCGAAGGACGGGACACACAGGCACAAGGCCGCGCGGTAGAGGCCTGCCAGCTGGTCGTCGTCGATCCGCGACAGACGCGTCAGCGGCACCGGGGCACCGCCGAGCGCGGCGGCGATCGCCTCGTCGGGATCCTCGCCCACGTGCACGATCCCGATCCCCGGCCGGCCGAGCCCGACCACGGCGCGGGCAAGGGTCGCGAAGTTCTTGTTGTACAGGGCGTTGCCGACCGCCAGCACGAAGGGCCCGGCCGGGAGTCCGGCCCGGGGCCCGTCGCGCGTGGGATCCAGCATCGCCGCGGAGGGCACGGTCTGCGCCCGTCCGCGAAGCCGGGGATAATGGTGCTCCAGATCGCGCCGGGTCGCCTCGGACACGGTGATCACCCGTGCGCTGTTGCCCAGCACCAGCCGGAAGATCGGATCGGTGGTCAGGGCCTCGCGGGAGCGGATGCGCTCGGGCAGCGTGCGGAAATAGAGATCGTGCACGACGCTCACCCGCGCGCGACCGCCGAAGGCCGCACCGTAGGGGTCGGCGTTCAGCACCACGTCGATGTCCAGGGCCCGGCACAGCCGCGGGACGGCGAGGCTCTGGCGCAGGACGTCGAGCAGCATGATCCGCGGCCGCGGCACCGTCACGACCTCGACGCGGTCGCGGATCGCCGCCGGCAGCTGGTCGCGGCGCCAGGGAGAGCGGAGCACCACCGTGAAGGTGCCGCGCGCGATCAGGCCGGCGATCACCCGGAAGGCGACGAGCGCGACGCCCGACGGCCGACCGGCATGCTGGCTCGGCATGTTGACGAGGACGCGCGGCATTGCGGTTCTGACGGCTCCGGGCGAGAGGGCAGGGATTGCCGGCCTGTCAGGCGCGGCCGGCGACCTGGAGGATGATGTCGGCGAGCGCGCGCTGCATCCGGTCCGCTCCGTAGCGGGACAGTGCCCGTTCCCGGGCGAGACCGGTTCGCGTCGCGAAGGCTTCCGGATTGTCGAGCAGCTCCGACAGGGCGGCCGCCAAACGGTCCGGTCGCCGTGGCGGCACCAGCGTTCCGGCCGCGCCGCCGTCGAGAATCTCCGCAGAGGCACCCGCATCCGTGGCGACCACCGGCACGCCGACGCGCATCGCCTCGACGAGGGTGCGGCCGAACGGTTCCGGATCGACCGAGGGGTGCACGACCACGTCGACCGCCTGCATCAGTCGGGGGACGTCGTCGCGCTGGCCGAGGAACGTGATCCGGTCCGACAGCCGGTACTTGGCCACAAGGTCCATCAGATGCGCCGCGTAGGCATTCTCGCCGAAGAGCGGCGCCCCCACCACGATGCAGTGGAGTCCGGGCAGGCGCGCGAGCGCCTCGATCAGCACGTCCTGTCCCTTCCAGGGCGCGATGCGGCTGAACACGCCCACGAGCGGACCCGCCGGCAGGCCGAGTGCCGCGCGCAGCGCCGCGGCGGGCCGGGGGTCGCGGTCGAGGTCGAGGCCGTTCGGCACGATACGGATCAGGGATCGGCGTCCCCCGCCCTGAACGAAGGCCCGCGCTGCGGCTTCGGACGGCACGATCACCCGGGTCGCGCAGAGATTGGCGAGGCTCACCTGGGCGATGCGCTGGGCCCGCCCGAAATGCGCGCTGTCGAGGATGTCGTGCAGGTGCCAGACCAGGGGCCGTCCGACGCAACGCGCGGCGAAGGCGGACAGCAGGAAAGCTTTCTGCGAATTCGCGTAGACGACGTCGCAGGCGCGCGCCGCCCGCGCGATCTCCAGGACCAGGGCGCCGAGCCGGCCTAGCACCGGCAGGGCGCTCAGGGGCGAGGCATCCCGCCGGAGAGCCGCCAGGGAGGTCCGACGCCGTGCAAGACGGATCTCCAGACCCTGCCCGCGCAGGGCGTCGGTGAGGGCGCCGTCCTCGAACAGGAAGGCGGTCGAACCCGCCCATGGCTGGACGGCGTCGCGGAGCACCAGTTCCGCTCCCGACATCGTGCCGGTGTGGCTGACGAACAGAACGCTGGGACGCGCGGCGATCCCGGACCGGGCGGCCAAAACCCGGTCGACGGAGCCACGCTCCGGAAGCGTCGCGGCGGGAAGGACGTCTGTCATCGGGCGCCCGCGGCCGTGCGTGGATCGGGCAGCGGCATCACATCGTAGGTCGGTTGGGTGCCCGGCCGGACCATCGTCATCGCGATTCCGAGCACGTGTCCGCCGGCGCGGCGCAGGTTCGCCACGGTTTCGACGGTGTCGGAGAGCTGCGAGCGGCCGTAGCGGGCGCAGCAGAGCACGCCGTCGACGTGGCGGGCGAGCGTCGGCGCGTCCATCAGGAGGCTGGTGGGCGGCGTATCGAGAAGGACGAGGTCGTAGCGGCGGCTCCAGTCGAGAAAGCCCGCCATCCGGTCGCTCATCAGAAGCTCGGTTGAGTCGGCCGTCGGCGTCCCCGCCGGGATGACGTCGAAGCGCCCGGCCGGGACCACGGCCTCGGCCGGGTCGATCTCGCCGCGGAGCACGCCGCCGAGGCCCGGCCCGCGGCCGAGCCCGAGCGACGCCTCGAAATTCGGGCGCCGCAGGTCGCACTCGACGACGAGGACCCGTCGCCCGCCGGCGGCGCCGATCCCGGCCAGCGCGAAGGCCGTGAACGACTTGCCCTCGCGCGGCTTCGCCGAGGTCACCAGGATGACGCGGGACTTGCCGGAGCCTGCCAGGACGAGATGGGCGTGCAGGTTGCGCAGGACGTTCTGCATCACCGGATCGACCCGCGCCCGCGCCAGGGCCTCCGGGAGTTCGAGCGCCCGCTGACGCTCGGAGAAGCGTCCGACCAGCCCGGCTGGCTCCAGGCTGGGCAGCTGCGCGAAGACCGGGGCGCCGGTGCCGGCCATGAGCTGCGCGGAGCTGCGCACCCGTCGGTCGGTATAGTCGCGCAGCAGCGCGGCAGCGGCGGCGAGGACGCCCGCGAGCACGAAGCCGCCCGCCAGGAACGGCACGGCCTTCGGCGAGAACGGCTCCTGCGGCAGCTCGGCGAGGCTGACCAGGCGCGTGCTGCCGGTGAGGATGCGCCGCTCGGTCTCCAGCTCGCCCGCCCGCTTCACCAGATCGGCGTAGCGGGTGCGCTTGATCTCCGCGTTGCGGACCATGCCCTCGATCGAGGCCTCGTCGTCCATGGCGGCGGCGGCGTCGGTCTTGGCGGTTTCGAGCTGGGCGCGCAGCGACTTGGCGAGGGCGTTCGACGCCTCGTAGGACTTGCGCAAGCCCTTCGCGACGTTGCCGACCTCCTGCTCGATCCGCGTGCGCAGGCTCGCCTGCTCGGTCTCGAGCGCCCGGATGACCGGGTGGTTCGCCCCGAGCAGCGTGCTCTGGTTGGCGAGCTGCGCGCTGACGCCGCTGAGTTGCTGCTTCAGGGATACGACGGTCTGACTGGCCAGCACCGCCGGGGCACTGTCGGCGCCGCGAGCGCCCTTGTTCTCGATCTCGCTGAGACGCGCGGCGGCATCCGCCTTGGCCGTCTCCGCAGCGGCAAGCTGCTGGCTGATGCTGGTCAGTCGCTCGGCGCTGATCGGGGCCGTCGAGCCCTTCAGCAGGCCCTTGCGACGGCGGAAGGTCTGGATCCGGGTCTCGTCCGCGCGGATCGATGCATCGAGCTGGCTGATCTCGGCATGCAGCCAGTCGGCGGCCGCCTTCCGGCTCGAGGCCTGCGTCTCGCGCTGATCCTCCAGGAAGGCGTTGATCAGGCCGTTGGCCATCGTCTGCGCCGTCTCGGGCAGCGGCGACTTGTAACCGATGGTGATAATGCGCGAGCGGCCCGAACTCAGGACCGTGTAGCGTTTCTGAAGATACTCCACGAGGGCGTTGCGATCCGTCGTGAGCTTCGTACAGGCCGCTTCCTTCTTGGCGCTGATCTCGTCGGGATGCCCGCGGGTCGCCGCAGAGCGGCACTCGGCCATGACGGCCGCGATCAGGCCGTCGTCGATCGCGAGACGCAGCAGCCGGGGCGAGCGTATCACCAGGATCTGGCTCTCGATATCGGCCGGATCGCCGATCTTCTGGATCCAGGCCATGGAGGCGTTGTTCGCCCCGGGCTCCGCTTCGGCGACGATCACCGAGCCGCTCGCCACGTATTGCGGCTGAATCATCAGCAGGGCGGTTACGGCGAGGCCGAGGATCCCGACGAACACCGCTGCGAACAGGTAGCGGCGATGCCAGATCCGGGAGAGGGCGGCGGCCAGCGGGCCGCCGCGCACCGGCTCCTGGGGGAGGGCGCGGACAGGCGCCCGGTCGGCCAGATCGACAGTCAGGAAGGACATGCGGCGCGTCCTCAGCCGACGGCTTCGAGCCGCGGCAGGATCCGCGGGCGCGTCTCGCAGGCGGCTTGATGGAGAGCCATCTGCTGACCGACGAAGCTCGCGAAGCGGCTTCGGAACAGCTCGGCCGAGAACATCTCGGCCTGCGCCCAGCAGGCCTCTCGGGTGAACAGGCTTTCCTGCTGCAGGAACCGGCCCACGCAATCGGCGATGGCCTGCGGCTCCGGCGTGTCGAAGAACATCCCGGTGCGCTGCGGGCCGCGGACCTGAACCGTCTCGCGGGCGCCGCCGCGGCCCAGCGCGAGGACCGGCGTGCCCTCCGACGTGGCCTCGACCACGATGATCCCAAAATCCTCCTCGGCCGCGAAAATGAAGGCCCGGGCCGTGGCCATGAGGCGCCGCAATTCACCGTCGGAGACGAAGCCGGAGAACGACACGTTGGGCCCGGCGATCTCCCGCAGCCGTGCCGCATCCGGCCCGGTGCCCGCCACCACGAGTTCGAGATCGGGAAGCAGGGCGAAGGCGCGGATCACGGCCTCGACGTTCTTGTAGGGGACGAGCCGGCTGGCCACGAGGAAGTGGTTGCCGCGCGGCCCGTCGTAGCGCTGGCTCGGCAGATTGATGGGCGGGTGGATGACCTCGGCGGTGCGGCCGTATACCTTGTGGATGCGCCGGGCGACGAAGGCGGAATTGGCCACGATCGCGTTGGGTCCGGCCGCGGTGCGGAAGTCCCAGACCCGCATCCGGTGCAGGATGAGCCGGGCGAGCAGGCTCTTCATCCCGGCGTCGCAGCCGCTCTCCCTCAGGTAGGTATGCTGCATGTCCCAGGCGTAGCGCATGGGCGAGTGAATGTAGGAGACGTGCAGCTGGTCGGGTCCGGTCAGGACGCCCTTGGCCACCGCGTAGCTGCTGGAGATGACGAGATCGTAGGCCGAGAGGTCGAACTGTTCGATCGCGAGCGGCATCAGGGGCAGGTAGTTGCGGTGCCGCGTCCGCGCGAAGGGCATGCGCTGGATGAAACTTGTCCGCGCCTGCGTGTAGCCCAGCCGCTCCCGATCCTCTTCGGACAGGAAATCGAAGAGCGCGAAGACATCCGCGTCGGGATAGATCCGCAGCAGCTGCTCGAGGACACGCTCGGCGCCACCGACGATATACAACCAGTCGTGAACAATCGCGACACGCATCACAGCTTCCTCGTCGGCACGCCAGACGCGGGACCAATCAATACTGTCCTGCCGCCCCCGCCTGTGACAGCGAGCAAAGGCGCGCTGGAAAGAGTAATGGAGACATCGGCCCTAAAAAAGGGGTCACCGCCTCGACAACAGTTGGAAATAGGCCCTGTTCAGATGTGTAATACCGAGTGTAAACTTAATTTTTATGAATTAGTAACGTTAATTATCGGCATTCTCTGCACGGTCAGCGCGTGGCTTCGGTCTATGCACTGGCAGCGCAAGCCGGTCGCGGCCTGCGCCGCGGAGATCCTGCGTGGCGCAGGCTACGAGGCGATCGGCGTCGGCTGAGAGGCAGGACGCGTCCGTCGATGGAGCCGGTGTCGCAGGCCGGCGATCAGAGGGGTCTCGACATATCGGAACAGCACCTCACCCGCGGCCACAGAGGCCGGAAACGCGATGGCGAAGATGAGAGCGGCACGCGCGTATCCGGGGGCGACGAGGAGCGCTGCGAGCTTGGCGGCGCTGTGAAGCAGCAGGTTGTGGACCAGGTAGAACGAGTAGCTGGCATTGCCTTGCGAGAGCAGCCAGCGCGATTTCAGCGCGACGCCGCCCTGCTCCAGAAGCAGCATCGCGCCGACGACGAGGACCGCCGCGGAGCCCCAGACCAGCGGCCGGGCGAATCCAGACAATTCGGGGCTGGCGTCGAGCAGCGTGGTGGCGATCTGGCCGCCGAGGACGAGCAGCGCCGCCGCGGACAGGGCGGCACAGGCCAAGCGCCTGACCGGGAAGCCCGCGGGCGGGATGCCGAGGCGCAGATAGGCGTAGCCCAGGCCGATGCCGGCGGCGAACTCGATGATGATCGGCTTCGTGTAGTAGGCCCAGTACAGGCCCGAGGCGGGCAGAAGTCCGAGCAGGATCAACGCGAGGAAGATTGCGGCCGCGCCCAGCGCCCGGACGGCGGGCTTCGGCACCAGCAGCAGGCCCGCGAAGATCACGTAAAAAAACATTTCGTAGTTGAGCGTCCAGCCGACGGAATTCAGAGGCTCGATGAAGCCTCCGCGGGAAAACGGCAGGAACAGCAACGACTGGATGAGGTAGTCCGGCCGGACCTCCATGATCCCGATAGGCTTCAGGCCGGTCAGCGCGATGAGCGCCAGGCCGATCGTGACGAGCCAGTAGACCGGGACGACGCGCGACGCCCGGCGGAGCAGGAACCCACCGGGGCTCTCACGGCGGCCGCTGGTGCTCACGAACATGATGAACCCGGACAGGACGAAGAAGACGTCCACGCCGAAGGCGCCGAAGGCCAGGAGATCCGGTCGCGGCAAAACCGGTCCGATATACAGGCCGTAATGCGTGAGGAAGACGAGGTATGACGCGACGGCACGCAGAATTTGAAGATTGTCGATCATCGCGCGCCGGCTGATGCCTGGGGCTACGCCCGGGACAGGCGAAGCCGCAACCTTATGGCCACGATGGCCCCGCCACGTCACGACAAGTCCCGAATCGTCCTAAATGGCTCCTCATCCCGAATTGACGTCATGCCGCGCATTTACGCGTGTAAGTTGCTGATTCCGCGAATTGGCGGGAGAGTCGGTCGCGAAATAAAGAGCTGGAAAGTGATCGTAAAGGTAGCGGCGGTCAATATAGCGCTCGGGCCGCGTGAGCTGCCTGGATACGCCGCGCGCATCCCCGTATCGCAACACGCGCACGGCTATTTACTATTAATCAATAGATAATTTGACGGCGGGCCGATCCGTTCAATAGCGTCGTTATGACTGGAATAGGGAGTTCCGCCTTGAACATCGCTCAGGATATCCGTGAGATCCTAGGATCGAACGAAGCCTTCGCCGGCAAGGCCGACCAGCTCTCCGAGGATGACAGCCTGTTCGATCGCGGGCTGGATTCGTTCGGCTCGGTGCAGCTGATGTTGGCGCTGGAGGAGCGCTTCAACATCGAGTTTCCCGATGAACTCCTGAACCGCAAGTCGTTCTCGTCCATCCGCGCGATTCGCGAGGCCGTCTCCACGCTGATCCAGCAGGAAGCCGCATGAGCACGTTTGCCGCGCGCGCCGAGCGGGTGGCGGCGGTGGCGGCGCGTCACGCCGACGCCGTCGATCGCGAAGGCCGCTTCCCCGAAGAGGCGGTGGCGGCGCTGAAGGCCGAGCGCCTCCTCGGTCTTCAGATCCCGGGGCAGTTCGGCGGCGAGGGGGCTGGGCTCGTCCAGATCGCCGAGCTGTGCAGCACGCTCGGCCAGGCCTGCAGCGCGGCCGCGATGGTGTTCGCGATGCACCACATCAAGGTGTCGAGCCTCGTGACCCATGGGCTCGACAGCCCGTGGCATGGCCGCCTGATGGAGCGGATCACCCGCGAACAATTGCTGGTCGCCTCCTCGACCACCGAAGCCGGCATCGGCGGCGACCTGCGCAACAGCCTCTGCGCCGTGGAGACCACCGGTGAGGTCTTCGCCCTCGGCAAGGACGCGTCGGTGATCTCCTACGGCGCCCGGGCCGACCTGATCCTCGCCACGGCCCGGCGCCATCCGGACGCGGCGACGTCCGATCAGGTCCTCGTCGCGCTGATGGCCGATCAGATCTCCCTGGTGCGCACGGGGGATTGGGACACCCTCGGGATGCGCGGGACGTGCAGCGACGGCTTCCGCCTGGAGGCCCGGAACGTCCCGGTCGAGCAGATCCTGCCGAAGCCCTTCGCGGAGATCGCCGCCCAGTCGATGCTGGCCTCGTCGCACCTGCTGTGGAGCAGCGTGTGGTACGGGATCGCGACCTACGCGGTGGACCGCGCCCGCGCCTTCGTGCAGGCCGAGGCCCGACGTCGGCCCGGACAGGTCCCGCCCACGGCCCTGAGGCTGGCCGAGGTCTCCAACGCCCACCAGGCCATGCGGGGCACCATCGTGTCGGCCCTGCGCCGCTTCGAGGATGCGCACGGGGACGCCGACACGATCGGCTCCGTCGGCTTCTGCGTGATGCTGAACAACCTCAAGGTCACCGTCTCCGACATGGCGGTCGAGATCGTGCGGGGTGCGCTCGCGATCGTCGGTCTCGCCGGATACAGGAACGACACGCCCTTCAGCCTGGGACGGCCGCTGCGCGACGTCCTCTCCGCACCGCTGATGATTGGCAACGATCGCATCCTCGCCAACACCGCCAAGCTCCTGCTCGTGCAGAAGGGCAGCGGCCAGCTCATGAGTGCGTGATGGAATCGATCTCCTCTCCCGCCGGCGACGTCCTCCCCGAGGACGAGCCGGCCGGCGGTCCGACGTTCCTCGACCGCCTGTTCGACCACGGGCTGCTGGTCCGGACCGGCGTCGACGGCCTCTACGGCCGCAGCGGCGGCTTCGAGAGCGTCGTCGACGCCCTCGACCGGATGATCACGCGTCTCGGCGCCGCCGAGGGGGCCGAGGTGCTGCGCTTCCCGCCCGCGATGAGCCGGTCGGCCTTCGAGCGCAGCGGGTACCTCAAGGGGTTCCCGAACCTCGCCGGCACCGTCCACAGCTTCTGCGGCGACGCCCGCGGCCATGCCGAGATCCTTGCCTGTCTGGAGGCCGGGACCGACTGGACCGGCCAGCAGGAGGCCACCGACGTCGTCCTGACGCCCGCGGCCTGCTACCCGGTCTATCCGGTGGCTGCCGCCCGGGGGGCGCTGCCCGCCGCGGGCCGCCTCTTCGACCTGCAATCCTATTGCTTCCGGCGCGAGCCCTCGCTGGAGTCGACCCGGATGCAGCTCTTCCGCATGCGCGAATACGTGCGCATGGGCAGTCCCGAGCAGGTTCTGGCCTTCCGCGAGTCGTGGCTCGAACGCGGCACGGCGATGATGCGCGACCTCGGTCTTCCGCTCGCCATCGACGCGGCCAACGACCCGTTTTTCGGGCGCGCCGGCCGGATGCTCGCCAACAACCAGCGGGCGCAGGGCCTCAAGTTCGAACTGAACGTCCCGGTCAACAGCGTCGACAAGCCGACCGCCTGTCTCAGCTTCAACTATCACCAGGACCATTTCGGCAGCACCTGGGACCTGCATCAGGCGGATGGCACGGTCGCCCATACGGCCTGCGTCGGCTTCGGCCTGGAGCGGATCACCCTGGCGCTGTTGCGCCACCACGGGCTCGATCTCGCCGCCTGGCCTGAGGCCGTCCGCGCCGAGCTGTGGGGTTGAGGCGGTGACCGCCGCTCTGCGCCGGCCGGAGGGTCTCGGAGCCGCGGGACCCTACGTCCAGCACCCGCTCCACGGGTCCGGCCGCGATTGGCCGGAGACGAACTGCTACGTCGACCTCTGGATCGAGCTCCTGCACGGACGCGGCCTCGTGCCCGAGGCGATGCTGGGCTTCACCCTGCGGCAGGATTTCGAGGGCGACCAGTTCACCTTCTTCAAGCCGCCGCCCGGCGACATCGAGCGGCTCTACGGGCTGGAGGTGCTGGAACTCGCGGTCTACGGGGGCCTTGAGGCCCATGCCGTGCGTCAGGCGGAGGCCGGCCGCCCGGTGCTGGTCGAAGTCGACGCGATCTATCTGCCCGATACCCAGGGGACGACCTACGGCCGGGACCACGCCAAGACCACGATCGGTATCCTGGCCCTCGACCCGGTGACCCAGGAACTCGATTATCTTCACAATGCCGGGCGCTTCCGGCTGTCGGGGGCGGATTATGCCGGGATCTTTGCGCCGGCGCTGCTGCCGCCCTACGCCGAGTTCGTGAAGTCGGTCGCCTCGCCCCTGAGTTCCGCGGACCTGCCGGGGGCCGCCCGCGCGCTGCTCGTCCGGCATCGCGCCCGGGCGCCCCGCCGCAATCCTGTCCTGGCGTTCCGCGACGCATTGGCGGCGACGGCCGGGGATCTGGTGTGCCGGCCGCTCAGCGTGTTCCACGCCTACGCCTTCAATACGACGCGCCAGCTCGGCGCCAATTTCGAGATGCTCGCCAGTCATCTCTCGTGGCTCGAGGCGCGGGATGCCGGTGGGTTCGCGCCAGCGGCCGCGGCCGCCGCGGATGTGAGCCGCGAGGCGAAGGCCTTCCAGTTCCAGCTTGCCCGCGCCTTCCACCGTCGCTCGGCCGAAGGACTGGCACTGCGTCTCGACCGTCTCGCGGCGACCTACGACCGCGTCTTCGCCGACCTCGACCGCGCGCTGGACCGCTGAGAGCCGCGATGGCCCGCATCCGCTGCGTCGACGAGCGTGCGCCGGAGGTCCAGTTCGGGCCCTGGATGCTCGCCGTCACGCCGCCGGGCGCCTGTGCGGGCCCCGCTGACCTCGACGCCGTGACCGGCTGGATCCCCGCCACCGTTCCGGGCACCGCCGCCGCCGCCCTGCGGGCCGCCGGGCGCTGGAGCGAGGCCGCGCCGGAGCCGATCCACGATCGCGATGTCTGGTACCGGTCGCGCATCGCCGGGGCGGGCCCGGCTCGGCTTCGATTCGAAGGGCTCGCCACCCTGGCCGAGGTCTGGCTCGACGGCGCGCCGATCCTCTGCACCCGCTCCATGTTCGAGGCGCCCACCGTCGATGTCGAACTCGGCGGCGTCTCCGAGCTGGTGCTCTGCTTCCGTGCGCTCCGGGAGGAACTCGACCGACCGGCCAAGCGCGGGCGCTGGCGGCCCCGGATGATCACGCCCGGATCGCTGCGCCATCTGCGAACCAGCGTCCTCGGCTTCATGCCGGGCTGGTGCCCGGAGATCGACCACGTCGGCCCCTTCCGACCGCTGACTGTCGGGCCGGTCCGACCCCGCATGGCGGCCGCGGATGTGCGTTCGACCCTCGAAGGCGACATCGGCCACCTGGCCGTCCGCCTGCGAATCGACGGGCGGACCGACTCGGTCATCCTCGCGTGCGGCGGAGGTGAGGCTTCTCTGACCGAGGTCGAGCCGGGCCTGTTCACAGGCGCGCTGGCGCTTCCCGGCATCGCGCCCTGGTGGCCGCACACCCACGGCGTGCCGAACCTCTACCCGGTCGAGGTGCGCGTCGACGGCGCACGCTTCGACCTCGGCCGCGTCGGCTTCCGAAGCCTGACGCTCACCCGTCCGTTCGAGGACGGCCTGTCGCTGGCGGTGAACGGCGTGCCGGTCTTCTGCCGGGGCGCCGTCTGGACGCCGCCGGATCTCGTCGGGCTGGGCTCCGACGGGACCCGAACGCTGCTTATGCGCGCCCGTGCGGCCGGCATGAACATGCTGCGCGTCCCGGGTACGACGCTCTATCCGGATTCCGACTTCTACAATCTGTGCGACGAATTCGGCATTCTGGTCTGGCAGGACCTGATGCTCGCCAATTTCGACTATCCGCACGCGGACCCGGCTTTCGCGTCCCAACTCGACTGCGAGCTGACGGGGTTTCTCGAGCGGACGCAGACCGCGCCGTCGCTCTGCGTGCTGTGCGGGGGCAGCGAAGTCTGGCAGCAGGCGGCGATGCTCGGCGCGCCCCGGGCCGTCTGGGCCGACACCTTCTGCGCGACGACTTTGCCGGCGCGCGCGGCGGATCTGCGACCCGATCTCATCGTCGTGCCGAACTCGCCCTCCGGCGGCGACTTGCCCTTCTCGCCGCGCGGGGGCTGCACCCACTATTTTGGCGTCGGCGCCTATCGACGGCCCTTGGAGGATGCCCGCCGGGCAGAACCTGGCTTCGCCAGCGAATGCCTCGCCTTCGCCAATCCGCCCGAACCCGGCACGCCGGGACCGACCGGACCGGCCGATCCGCTCTGGCCGGCCGGCATCCCCCGGGACCGGGGGGCCGACTGGGACTTCGAGACGGTGCGCGACCATTATGTCGCCCTGCTCTACGGCGTCGATCCGGCGGCGCTGCGCGTCGAAGATCCGGACCGCTACCTCGAACTCGGCCGTGCTGCGGTGGCCGAGGTGATGGAGGCGACCTTCGCGGAGTGGCGCCGTCCGCGCTCGCCGACGGCCGGCGGCCTCGTCCTGATGCTGCGCGACCTCGGACCCGGCGCCGGCTGGGGCGTCATCGACTGGACGCAGAGGCCGAAATCGGCCTGGTATGCGCTGAAGCGCGCCTTCCGTCCGGTCCAGGTCCTTCTCACCGACGAGGGCCTCGACGGCCTTCACGTTCACGTCCTCAACGAGACGGCAGCGGCCCAGGACCTGACGCTGAGGCTGACCCTGTGCGATGTCGGGGGGCGGGTCGCAGCGCGGGCCGAGCGGGTCCTTACGGCCGGCCCGCGGGCGGCCCTCACGCTTTCTTCCGCCGCCGTTCTCGGCCGATTCTTCGACACCACGGACAGCTACCGGTTTGGGCCACGGATCCACGATCTCGCGCATGCCCGGCTGAGCGATGCCGACGGCCGCGTGATCGCCGAGAGCTTCCACTTCCCTGGCCTGCGACCAGTCCTCCGTGAGGCTGTCGGCCTGCGGGCCGAACCGGTCGCGACCGGGGAGGGTCCGGGTCTGCGGATCAGCACCGCGCGCTTCGCCTGCAGCGTCCAAGTACAAGCCTCCGGAGTGTGGCCGGTCGAGAGCGGATTCCATCTCGCGCCGGGATCGAGCCGGATCGTCGCCTTCGCGGACGCCGCCCGGCTGCCGCGCGGGAGCGTGCGGGCGATCAACAGCAGCGAGATCGTGGAATTCGGTCATGACGCCTGAGGTCGAGTCCGACGCCGCGGTGCCGGTGACGTTCGATGGTCTGTTCGGGTGGCTTCATCCGGCCGCCGGACGGCGCGGCGTCGTCCTCTGCGGGACCTGCGGTTTCGAGCAGATGGCCGCGCACAGACCCTGGCGTTCGCTGGCCGAAGGCCTCGCCGCGGCGGGCTGCCCGACCTTGCGCTTCGACTACCCGGGGGAGGGCGACTCGGCCGATCCCGAAGCCGGAGGGATCCTGGCCTGCGTCGCGGCGATCCGGCGAGCCGTCCAGTTCCTGCGCGCAACGGCGGGCGTGTCGGAGATCGTCCTCATCGGTCTGCGCCTAGGCGCCACCTTCGCGGCCCTGGCGGCCCAGGTCGAGGCCGTGGAAGGCCTCGTGCTGCTGGCACCGGTCACGACCGGGCGCGCCTATCTGCGCGAGATGCGGCTGCGGGCGCAGACCATCGGGCGCCTGCCGGACGGGTCGGTCCCATCGCAGGAGGCCGACAGCCTCACCGTCGGTGGCTTCCGGATGGAATCGGTTGTCCTCAATGAGCTCGCCACCCTCAACCTCGAACGTCTCGAACGGGCGCCGGCGCGGCGCGCGCTGCTCCTGGCACCCGAGACCAGGACCCTGGCCGCCCGCCTCGAAACCCTCGGCTCCACGGTCGCGACAGGGCCGTTCCCGGGTCTCGCCGCACTCGTCGGCGACCCGATCTTCTCCGATGTCCCGGCGGCGGATTTCGCGCGCGTCATCGCCTTCGCGACCGCGGGCGCGGGAGACAGCGGCCTGACGCGCAGCGGAACGGCCGTCGGCGCCCTGGCTTCGCCGCATCTGACCGGGTCGGGCTGGGAGGAGGAGCCGGTGCGGTTCGCCCGGGGCCTGTTCGGCATCCGGTGCCGCCCGGACCGGGCCGACGCGAATGCACCCACGATCGTGTTCGTCTCCACCGGCATGAGCGTGCATTCCGGATGGGGACGCCAGACCACCGATCTCGCCCGGCGTCTCGCCGCCGACGGAATCGGCTCGTTTCGGTTCGATCAGCGGGGCATCGGCGACAGCGCTGATCGAGCGGACGGCCGCAAGCCGCTCTTCGCGGCGGACGGATTCGCCGATGTGATCTCGGCCGTCGACGAGATCGCCGGCACGGGCGGTTCGATCCTGCTCGTCGGCGGCTGCAGCGGCGCCTACGCGGCCTTGCACGCCCTCTGCCGGGACAGCCGGGTGGACGGGGCCCTCCTGCTCAACCTCTACTGCTTCGACTGGGATCCGGATCAGGACCTCGACCAGGTCATCCGGCAAACCTTCGGGAGCGCCTCCACCTACGCGGCCCTGCTCAAGCGGGGCGCGACGTGGCGCCGGCTGATCCGCGGCGAGATCCGGATCGGCGCGATCGCCGCGGTGCTGGCCCGGCGCGGGATCGATGCCGCGTTCCGCCGGATGCGCCGGGCCATACGCCCCGGCCCGCCCGGCGGATCACCCGCCCGGCGGATCGCGGCCCTTCGCCGCCGGGGTGCCGAGATCCGCCTGCTCTACAGTGCCGGCGATCCCGGTCTTGCGGCGCTCCGCCGCCACCTGGGACGCTCGCCCGGGAAGGCGGACCGCCGCCTCGGCGCGCCCGTGACGGTCGTTCCGGGCGTGGACCACAATTTCGGATCCCGCGAGGCCCAGGCCAGGCTCGCCGAGGCGCTCCACGACCTTCTGCAGGCGGTGCAACGGTCGAAGGCGACGCGCTCCGGCACGGCGGTTTCCGCAAAGCCCGGCCGTGTCCTCACCCTGGCGGGCCGGACATGACACGGCTCACGCGCCGTTCGGCGCTCGCCCTGGCAGCGGGATCCCTCGCGACGGGCACCTTCGCGACAGGTACCTTGGCGGCAGGGCGTGCCACGGCGGCGGAGCCGCTGCATCGGTGCGAGGCGCTGATCGATTCCATCGGCGTGAACGTGCATCTCGGCCATCGTGGCAGCCCGTATGTCGAGCGCTTTGCGGCCTGCATTGAAGCCCTCGACGATCTCGGCGTCCGCCATCTGCGCGACGATATCGTGCTCACCGGCGACGAGCCGGCTGGACAATTCGAACGGATCGCGGATCTGGCCGGCCGGGGCTACCGCTTCAGCCTGATCTTCTATGACGGGCTCACGCCGGGGCCGCGGGTAGCGCCGGAGCGCTTCGCCGAAATCGCAGGCTGGGCTGGCGCGGGACTCGTCGTGGCGGAGGGCGGCAACGAGCCCCCGGTGGCGACGCGGCCCGGTTTGGCGGGGCAGTCGGCCGCGCACCAAGCCGCCCTGTTCCGCGCCGTGCGGGCGGATGCCCGGGCCGGAACCGTCCGGGTCGCCGGGCCGAGCTACATCCAGGGCAACGTCGCAGCGGCGCAGAATCTTGCGGCCGTGATCGATTTCGCGAACATCCACGCCTATCCCGGCGCGGAGCCCCCGGAAACCGATGGCGCCGGCAGCCTCGCCCGCTTCATGGCGGCATCCCGTCCGGTCTTCGGCGATGCTCCGGTGTTGGCGACCGAGAATGGCTACCACACGGCGCTTGCCACCGGCAGCGCCCATCTGCCGATCTCGGCCGGTCTCCGGGCCCGGTACCTTCCGCGGATGCTGCTCTGGAGCTATCTGCAGGGGGTACGCCGCACCTACCTCTACGAGCTGATCGCCAGCTTCGATCGCGGCGACGCCGACCCCGAAAGCCATTTCGGCCTCCTCGCTCACGACGGCCGGCCGACCCCCGCCTTCCGGGCGGTTCGCAGCCTCGTCCGACTGTTCGGAGCGAATGCCGGCACGGTCGCCGCCGTTGCGGCCGATCGCGACGTCACATTGTCCGCTGCAGTGCCCGATCTCGTCTTCGCACGGTTCGCACGACAGGACGGGGCGACGCTCATTCCGATCTGGCTCGGCCTCGACGGCTGGGATCGGCGCAACCGGATCCCGCTTCCGGATGCGCCCGCGCGTCCCGCCGAGATCCGTCTGTCGCGCCAGCCGCGGCAAGTCAGGCTGCATCGCTTCGATGACGACGGATCGGTCACCGTCGCGAACCTTCCGGCGGACAGGCGCGTGCCGGTCCAGGTCACCGACCGCCTCGGCGTGATCGAGCTGACATAGAACCTATCCTGCCGGGCCCGGGACCGGCCCGCAGACCGACACACGCCCCCCTCCGACGTTCGCGGAAATCGATCCCATGCTGAGCTATCTGGGCGATAAGATCGTCGGTCTGACCCTCGCAGTTCTGAATGTGCTTGCGCCCTTCGAGGTGCATGTGACCAAGGGGGTGGCCTACGCGGACGGGATCGAGCACCGCGCCGACATCTATCGGTCGGCCGCGCGGGGGGCGCGTCCGGTCGTTGTCTTCCTCTATGGCGGGGGATGGCGGAGCGGGTCCAAGGATGAGGTCGCGTATGTCGGCGCCGCCTTCGCGCGGCGGGGCTTCGTTGCCGTGATCCCGGACTACCGCCACGTTCCGGCTGTCGGACTGTCAGACATCCTGGCGGACAATGCCGCCGCGGTCGCCTGGACCATCGCCCACGCGGCCGAATATGGCGGCGACTCAAGGCGTGTCGTGGTCGTAGGCCATTCCTCCGGCGCGTGGGCCGCCGCCATGCTGGGTCTCGATCCAACATGGCTGGAGCAGGCCGGCTCAAGCCCAGCGAAGCTCGCCGGCATCGTCGGATTGGCGGGCCCCTATGCGAGCGCGGCGCTGATGGAGCCGTTGGATCGTGAGGTCTTCGTCGGCAGCGATCCCACTCTGCAGCCGATCAATCATGCTTCGGACAGGCATCCTGCGATGCTGCTGGCCGCGGGCGCGGCCGATCTCGACGTCAACCCGGCCGGGACCCTGGCGCTCGACGGAGCCATGCGGGCCTTCGCCGGTGATGAGACCATGAAGATCTATCCCGGCCTGGGCCATGGCCAGATCGTTCATGCCCTCAGCTTTCCCTTCAGTCTCCGGTTCCCGGTCGCCGACGACGTCGCGCGATTCATCAAGGGGGCCCATGCCGGGCCGTGATGCGCCCGAGCCGACGGAGCCGCCGAGGCCCCGATCGGCTTCGCTTGGCCAATGAGCGCGGGCCGGTCCGAGACGCGCCGGCCTATCCTCCCAGTGCCGTCGCGATGCGACCTGCGCCAGCCTCAGTGATAGCCCGGCGCTCCCGCCGCGACCTTGCCGCGGAACAGCCAGTACACGTAGGCTGTATAGACCAGGATCATCGGCACGAGCACGACGGCACCGGCCAGCAGGAAAGCTTGGCTGCTGGGATGCGTCGCCGCATCCCAGATCGAGATGGCCGGCGGTACGATCATCGGCCACAGGCTGATCCCGAGCCCGATATACGACATCAGGAACAGACCCAGGGCGCACAGGAACGGCGTCACCTCGGCGCGTCGCTCGAGAGCGACGAAGAAGCGCCAGGCGAGGACGGCGACCAGGGCGGGAACCGGGGCAGCCAGCGCGATATTCGGCCAGGACAGCCACCGGGCCCGGAACGCGTCGCTCAGGATCGGCATGGCGGCCGAGACGATCGCAATGGCCGCCAGCGTGACGAAGCCGAGTTGGCGTGCCAGCCGATAGGCCCGGAGCTGGAGTTCACCCTCGGTCTTCCAGATGAGCCAGCAGGCACCGAGCAGGCCGTACCCGCCCACTAGGGCGATGCCCGTCAGCACGGAGAATGGGGTCAGCCAGTCCCACCAGCCGCCCGCATAGGCGCGGCCCTCGACCCGGATGCCCTGGACCAGGGCACCGAGGCAGATGCCCTGGCAGAAGGTTGCCACGTAACTGCCCCACGAGAAGGACCGATCCCAGGCGCGCTGGCTTCGGAGAGTGGCCGCCCGGAACCGCATCTCGAAGGCGACACCGCGGAAGACCAAGGCCAGGAGCATCAGGATCAGCGGCATGTAGAGCGCCGGCAGGATAGTGGCGTAGGCGAGGGGGAACACTGCAAACAGACCGCCGCCGCCGAGGATCAGCCAGGTCTCGTTGCCGTCCCAGACCGGGGCGACGGTGTTGACCATAAGATCCCGATCCGCCTTGCCGCGGACTGCGGGGAACAGGATGCCGACCCCGAGGTCGAAGCCGTCCATCACCACGTAGAGGAACACGGCCGTGGCGATGAGGAACGCCCAGATGAGGGTGAGATCGAGGGACATCGGGCCTACTCCGCGGGCTGGGCGAGGGGACGGCCGGCGCCGGGCGTGCCGGAGACCAGGGCGGGCGCGGGCGTGATGCCGGCGGTGCGGATCGGCTGCCCCGGGGGCGGCCCGGGCTCATGGACGTGCGGCGTCTGGTTGAACAGGTGCAGGAGGTACCAGATGCCGGCGCCGAAGACGGCGAGGTAGACCGCCGCGAAGGCCGCCAGGGAGGCCGCGACCGCCGGGGCCGCCACCGGGGAGACGCTGTCGACGGTGCGCAGCGCGCCGTAGACGGTGAAGGGTTGACGGCCCGCCTCCGTGACCGTCCAGCCGGCCGTGACGGCGATCAATCCGGACGGCCCCATGGCGACGGCGAAGCGGTGAAGCCACGGCGTGTCGTACAGCCGCCCCTGACGGCGCAGCCAGAGCGCGGCTAGACCCAGGGCGATCATCAGAAGGCCGAGCGCAACCATGATCCGGAACGACCAGAACACCAGGGGTAGGTTGGTCGGCCACTGATCGCGCGGGATGTCCCTGAGACCGCGAACCTCGCCGTCGAGGTCGTGGGTCAGATAGAGGCTGGCGAGACCGGGGATGCCGATCCGATTCTGCACCACGCCCGCATTCGCGTCGGGCCAGCCGAACAGGATCGCGGGGGCGCGGCGCTCGGTCTCGAAATGTCCCTCCATGGCGGCGACCTTGGCGGGCTGGTGCGCGTAGGAATTGCCGCCGTGCAGGTCGCCGATCACCAGCTGGGCCGGAGCCACCACGGCGGCCATCCACATGGCCATGGAGAACATCAGCCGCGCCTGGCGATTGCTCCGGTTGCGCAGCAGATGCCACGCCCCCACCGCCCCGACGATCATCGCGGTGGTGAGATAGGCGCCCGTGACCGTGTGGGCGAAGCGGTAGGGGAAGGACGGGTTGAAGATGATCGCCAGCCAGTCGGCCGGTTCGAAGCGCCCGTCCGGCCCGATGGCGTGGCCGGTGGGGGTCTGCATCCAGGAATTGGCCGACAGGATCCAGAATGCGGAGGTCAACGTGCCGAAGGCGACGAGGCAGGTCGCCAGGAAGTGCAGCCCCTTGCCGACCCGCTCCAGGCCGAACAGCATGACGCCGAGGAAGCCCGCCTCCAGGAAGAAGGCCGTCAGAACCTCGTAGCCGAGCAGGGGGCCGAGCACCGGCGCCGTCCGGTCGGCGAAGACCGACCAGTTGGTGCCGAACTGGTAGCTCATGACCAGTCCGGAGACGACGCCCATCGCGAAGGCGACCGCGAAGACGCGGAGCCAGTACCGATAGGTATCCAGATAGACGGCCTCGCCGGTCCTGAGCCAGAAGCCTTCGAGGACCGCGAGATAGCTCGCGAGTCCGATGGTGAAGGCCGGGAACAGGAAGTGCCAGACGACGGTGAGCGCGAATTGGGCTCGCGCGAGATCGACTGCGCTCGGCAGTTCGAGAGCGGACATCACGGTCTCCCAGGGGACGAACGGGCCGGATGTGCCGCAGCTTGAGCGCTGCCGCGTTGATTCAGCTCAAGGCCGGAGCGCGCGAATCCGACAAGCCGGTGCGGTGGCGATTGCGCTGGATCAAGGCTGCGGCCCCTCCCACCGACCATACGGCTCTGGTCGGGGCCGTGTGTCGGTCGCGCGGAGACCGCCATGTCCTATGCCAACATCCTCGTTTCCGTGGACTTCGCGGAATCGACGCCCGACCGCGTGCGGCTGGCGGCGGCCTTGGCGCGCCGCTTCGATGCGACGCTGACCGGCGCGGCCGCCGCCGAGGTGCCGGCCCCCCTGTTTGCCCATGACATCCGCGACGCGCAGGCCCAGCACGAGCGCCTCAAGGCCGAAGTCCTCGTGGACCTTGAGCAGGCGCAGGCGATCTTCGCGCGCTGCGCAGGCGCGGCACCGCGGACCGCTTGGTGTGGCGGCCTCGACCGGCCGTCCGCTCATCTCGTGGACAAGGGCCGTGCCGCCGACCTGATCGTCGTCGGCCGGGCCGGCGAGAGCGAGATCGACCCCGGGCCGTTCGGCGTGGCGATCGCGCCGGTTCTGATGGAGGCCGGACGGCCGGTCCTCGTCGTTCCCCCGCGCGTCAGAGGGGAGCCGGGCCGGCGCATCGTCGTGGCCTGGAAGGATTCGCCGGAGGCGCGACGGGCGGTAGCCGGGGCCCTGCCGTTCCTGCGCTCGGCGGATCGGGTCTTCGTCGCCACGGCGGGCGAAGGCGCCCGCCTGGAAGGCGCGGACGAGGTGGCCGCTCATCTCGCGCTCCACGGCGCGTCCGTCGCCACGCATCTGTTGTCTCCGACGGTGAGCGATGGCGACGAGATCCTTCGTTTTGCTCACGACCAGCAGGCTGACCTGATCGTCATGGGCGCGTACGGCCACTCACGCCTGCGGGAATGGATCTTCGGCGGCGCGACACGCCACATCCTTCACGCGACCGAGGTCTGCTGCCTGATGGCGCATTGACGGGCCTGCGGCGATGCTTCGTCGTCGGGGATCGGTCATCCGCACGTCGCCAGACGGAGCCGGATCATCCGCGCGACCCGAGCGGATGACCGTGCGGGCCGCGTCCATGCTCCGCAGGCGCGGCCTGCCGGTACGCCACGCGACACCGGACGGGAGAGGTCCGCGCCGGTTCTAGCGGGAGAAGTGGGTTGTCGACATCCGGTCCGTGACGAGTTCGGACGGCACCCAGTCGAATTGCGGCACCGGCTCATGCCGGATCAAAGCCAGGGCATCATCGATCGCACGACGGCCTTGTAAGCTCGCATCCTGGTGGATCGTTACGGCAAGCCGTTTGTCCTGCATGGCCTGCATCCCGGCGGCGGTCGCATCCACGCCCCCGATCAGGATCCGGCCCGCCGGAATTCCGGCCGCCTCCGCGGCTTCGGCAGCACCGATCGCCATCTCGTCGGTGACGGCTGCGATCGCATCGATGGCCGGCTTCCGCGCGAGCCAATCGGCCACGGCGGCTCGGGCCGCCGAACGGTCGCAGTCCACCGCCGCCTCCGCGACCAGCCGGAGGCCCGGGGATTCGGCCAGGACCTCCTTCACGCCCTCGGCGCGAGGCGCCGACCCGGGGTGCGACGTGCAGCCCGCGAGGATCCCCACGCGGCCCCTCCCGTCCAGCATCTGCCCAAGCTTGCGCATCTGCAACCGCCCGGCGACGAGGTCATCCGGCTGGATGAAGGCGACTCGTCCGGCGAACCAAGCCGAACGGGGTGCGCCGTTGACGGCGACCAGCGGAACATCCGCCTCTTGCGCCAGCCGGATGATCGCGGCCCAAGCCGACGGATCGACAGGGCTCACCACGAGCGCATCGACCTTCTCGGCGATGACGTGCCGGGCCTGCGCGATCTGCTGCGCGCCCGCGCCTTCCGGCGCATAGTCGAAATGCACCGTTATCCCGCGCGCCACCGCGTGCTCCTTCAGGCTGTCGTGCAGAAGGCGGGTGAGGGCCGCCGGCGGAGTCATCAGAACGGCGATCGTGGTGGCAGACGCCGGTTTCGCGCAGACGATGACGGCGAGAGCCCCGGCCCAGGCGGCTCGTCGCAGGCGCGAGCGCATCTGCGCCCGATCTGTCCGGCCCATCACGCTCGCTCCGTTCCTGTCGTTCCGTGCCCCGCGTCAGGCCGCGCGGACATTGTCGAGAAAGCCAGCGATCTCGCCGCCGAGACGTTCGGCGTCCCGCGACAAGCTGCGGGCCGCGGCCAACATGCCGGCCGCGACCGTGTCGGCCTCCGCGGCCGGATCGGTTGTTCCTGTGATGTCGAAGCCGGGTTCCACGGCGTCGGCGGTACAGGGGATGACGATCTGGACGGCCTCCCGCGCTGCAGCGCCCTGCTGCTCGACGGCGACGGCGATCGAAGCCGCCGCCCGGCTCATATCGGCGATCCGGGCGGTGATGCCTGCGATCGCCGACGTCGCCTCGACAGTCGATCCCTGCAGTTCGGCCACGTGCCGGCCGATGACTTCGGTGGCCTCTTTGGTCTGTCCCGCCAGGGTCTTCACTTCGGCGGCCACAACCGCGAATCCGCGCCCTGCCTCACCGGCCCGCGCGGCTTCGATCGCGGCATTG
Organism: Methylobacterium sp. 391_Methyba4; assembly: GCF_029691625.1. Classification (NCBI taxonomy): domain Bacteria; kingdom Pseudomonadati; phylum Pseudomonadota; class Alphaproteobacteria; order Hyphomicrobiales; family Methylobacteriaceae; genus Methylobacterium; species Methylobacterium sp. 391_Methyba4. The sequence continues at coordinate 252,387 of NZ_CP121475.1, forward strand.
AGGGCGAGGAGATGGGTCTGGGCGGCAATCTTGGTGATCATGCGGACCACATCGCCGATCCGGTCCGCGGCGCCGCTGAGGGCTTGAACACGCGAGAGGGTCTCTTCCGCCTCCACCGCCGCGCCACCTGCCAGAGACGCCGTGATCTCGGCTTGGCGATTGACCTCGTGGGCCGCAGAGTTGAACGCCCCGGTAGCGGCGGCAATCCGCCGGACGTCGGACTGAGCCTGTTGGGCTGCGGCGGCCATCGTCGCCGCGTGACTCGTCGTCAACGTGACCATCTCGCAGAGTCTCTCGGCCGTGGCGCGCAGCTCCGCCGAGTCGGATGACACGGTCTCGACAACCCCGCCGATCTCCGCTTCGAACCGCTCCGTCATGTTGCGAAACGCCTCACGGCGTTGCTGTTCACGGTGCGCCTGCACCCGGGCCGCCTCCTCTTCGCGGCGTTCGGCGTGCCGAATCCTGTTCTCACAGGCCCTGAGAGCCCCCGCCATCGCGCCGAGTTCGACGTCCTGCATCAGGGCGGAGATCGGAACCGTCGACCCGTTCTCCGCCCATCGCTGCAGGGTGGCGGTTATAGCCGACACCGGTCGAACGACATGGCGCAGGACGATCCACGCCAGCCCGAGGCTGATCGGTGCGGAGGCCGACACGGCCATGGCGAGCGCCCACCACGCCATCCGGCCGGTTGTATCGACGGTCTTGGCTTCTTCGGCGATCCTGCCTTGACGGTTCATGAGCAACGCGTCGACCGCCTGCAGAAGCGCTGCCGCATTGGCCTCCAGCACCGTCGAGAGGACCTGGTCGGCGAGTTCGCGTTCCCCGGCCCGGTCGAGGGCGGCCGCCTCGGCCCCGACAGCGAGGACGTGCTGCCAAGCTACGCGCAGAGTTTGCGCCAGCTTTTGGTCATCAGGCGCCGTAACGGTCGGAAGATACGCGCTCCAGGCGGCCGAGAGCGATCGATGCGCCGCGTCGATCTTGACGAAGCTTTCACGACGGGCCTCCTCAGTCGGCGCAGCGTGCGCCAGAACCGCAAGCGTCCGAAGCTCCTGACTCAGTTGCTTGATGGTGCCGAGCTGGGTCGTGGCCTTGATCTCACCGGCCAGGGTGCGACTCGCTGCTTCGACGATGCCGATCCGGACTGCCGAGACCAATCCAATACCAATCGGAACACTGAACATCGTCACGGCAAATGCAATAACGATCAATCGAACGCTTAATTCACGCCGCAGCCCAAGAAATGACAGACGCACATGCATCCAATGATTTCCGATAAGATCATTGGACTATCTTCTATGCAATAATCTCTCCAAAATCAACGCCCGTATATATACAGTTGTTATACTTGATGAAGATTATAGTAAAACATACTTGCCTCGTAAAATATAGACAGAACAAGAAAATATAATTATATTCGCATCTATTACTATTCAGATGACCGTCTCATTTGCGGGCGGACGATCTCCGCAGATTGAGTGTCGCGCGTCGCAAATCTGATCTGCCTGTGGGCGGCACACGCCGCGCGTCGCGCTGCGGCACGCCGCCGATCCCATCCGCACATCGCTTGCACGCCGGATCGGCCGCGCCGCCTGCCGAGCGCCGCAGATGCGTCGCTCAGTCTACCCCGCCAACGCCGGGCGAGGCTGCGTCTGCACCGAGGTCAGAGCGGCTTGGTCTGCTGGGCGCGCATCCACAACAGGCCGGCCAAGCCCATCCACGGGCACACGAAGACGATGAAGGCGACCAATCCCATGGATCATCTCCCGGCGAACCGTGTGTGACGTCAAGAAACGCTCGCCGATTTCGCCGGATCCGCCTCATTGTCCGCAGCCCGAGCTTGGCGCGCCATCGCGATCAATTCCGATGCCGTAAATCCGCGGTGCGGGGGCGGTTCAGGGAGGTTACCCGGGGTCGGCAAACGCGGCGCCGGCGGAAGGGGCGATGCCCGCCCCGGCCATAACCGCTTCAGCCGACCTGCCTTGCGCAAGGTTCGCTCCACCACGCATCCGTCTCCCGCTCATGAACTGCGGTGACGGGTAGGCGAGGGCCTGCCGCCGGGTAAGCCGGCCCGGGACAAGTGTGCAGCCGAGGCCCGGCGCGTAGCGTATGGCCCACCCTCTGGGCGGCCGCCGGCATTGCCCTATGGCACGCTCTTCAGACGCGAGACGCACAGGGGCTCAGACCCGATCAGCCCGCACCGCCGGTTGCCGTGCGGACAGCCGGTGCAGTTGAGCTGTCTCGTCATCCGCGACATTGCCGTCGACGCTCGAAGTCCGGCTGGTCGGACCCGCGCGCGAGCCCGAAGGTCTCGTTCTGCAAAGTCGTTTGACCAAATTGCTTCAAATACAGCTCATTGCGGCGCACGATATCGAATGAGCCACCAATTTCGTCCGGCTCCGGATGGGCGGTCCGTCGTACGCGAGTGCCGACGCGCGTGCGGATAGCGGCGGAAGTGTTTGACCCGCGCGACGTTCGGACCTTCCACCTTCAGCCGAAGGCGCGCGAAGCTTCCCGGACCTGACGCGTCGCCCGGTCTGCGCGGGCGCTGGCCTGCGCGATCGTGTTCATGCCCGCCGAGATCGCGGACACATCCTGCGCTGCGGTCTGCATGCTGCCGGACATCGCCCGCATGACCACGGATTGTTCTTCCACCGCAGCCGCGAGGGTGGACGATACCGTGTTCAACGTATGGATCGTTCCCTGGATCGCGTCGATGGCGTCGACGGCCTCACGGGTTGCTGACTGGGTAGAGGCGATCTGGAGTCGGATCTGGTCCGTCGCCCGGCCGGTCTGGGCGGCGAGGGTCTTCACCTCCGTGGCCACCACCGCGAAGCCGCGTCCGGCCGCGCCGGCCCGCGCCGCCTCGATGGTCGCGTTCAACGCCAACAGGTTGGTCTGGGCAGCGATCCCGGAGATGAGGCCGAGGACATCGCCGATCTGGGTGGCGTTTTCGCTGAGCCCCGTCACGATCTGACCGGTGCGCTGCGCCTGTTCCACGGCTTGTCCCGCGACATCCGCCGCGTGGTTTACCTGCCGATTCATGTCGTCCACCGACGCGGACAGCTTTTCCGCGCCGATGGCGACCGACTGGATGTCGCTCGACACGCGGCCGACGCGCGTGACCGCCTCGTCGGCTTGGCGCGTGACGTCCGCCACGGCGCCGCCTATGGCGTCGAGCTCATCACCGATCGCGCGCTGCGCGGCCGCGCGCTGCTGACGTTCATGGACTTGCGCAGTGATGTCGGTGGCGAATTTGACGACGCGGATCGGCTTCCCGTCCACGTCGGTGATGGGGTTGTACGTCGCCTGGATCCAGATTTCGCGACCGCCCTTTCCGGTGCGTTTGAAGGCCCCGGATTGAAATTCGCCGCGCGCCAACGCAGCCCAGAACAGGCGGTAAGCCTCGCTGGTGCGCTCGGCCTCGCTCACGAACAGGCTGTGATGGCGTCCGACGATCTCGTCCAGTTCGTAACCCACCGCGGTCAGAAAATTGGGATTGGCGGTGACGATGGTGCCGTCGAGGGAGAAGGCGATGACGGCCTGCGAGCGATGCAGCGCGGTGATCTGCCCTTCGAGATCGAGGGTTCGCAGCTTCTGCGCCGTGATGTCGGTGGCGAATTTGACGATCTTCACCGGCTTGCCGCCCGCGTCGAGCACCGGATTGTAGGTTGCCTGGATCCAGACCTCGCGGCCACCCTTGGCGAGGCGCTTGTACTCGGCGCTCTCGAACGTACCGTGCCGCAGGCTCTCCCAGAAACGGCGATAGTCCTCACTCTCTCGCACGGCCGGTTCGACGAACAGGCTGTGGTGACGGCCCTGGATTTCCGCGAGCGTGTAGCCCATGGCCGCGAGAAAGTTCTCGTTGGCGTCCAGAATTGTGCCGTCGAGCGCGAACTCAATCGTCGCAAGGGATCGGCTCAAAGCTGCAAGTTTTGCGGCTTGGTCGTTCCGAGTCCTGAGTCCCTCGAACATTGATCCTCCACATATCACGACCGCAGTGCGGCAGAAGCGCGCAACAGCACGGTCGATGCTGGCTTTTAACTAGTCCAGGCGTCGTTTAGCGTCCCAAACGACCTTGGGTTCTCACCGACGCCCCAGCCAATCGGCATCTTTCATAGGCGCGGACCGTTTCAGTGCCGTTAAGGGCCCGCCTCTCAACATCAGAATCGCACGCGATGACCGGCGAGAACGGACTGTTCAATAAACCCCGAGTCATCGCCCAAAGATTGTGCCCTTACGTTTCAGGGCTTGATCTTGGACAATCCTGCGTTGTGCGCAGCGTGAGCTTTTCCGGCGGACTGACGCGCCGTGCTCTGCCCCGGCGCGGAGCAACCGGTATCCGCCCTGCAGGCGGCGGTCCCGCTGTCGCCGGGGAGCGCCGACGGACGGGCGCCGTTTCCAGGCCCGTCGCGCATCGAGGGACGTCAGGCGGTCCGGCCGATCGTCGCCTCGATGCGACCGGCAGGCTCGTCCGTCGGCAGAAAGACGGTTCCAGCATTGTCGAGGCCGAAAGAAGTGAGGTCGATCGGCAGGTAATGCTTGTTGGGCATCACGAAGCCGATCTCGGCGAGTTCCGGAACCGCGTCGAGCGCGGCCTCACCCATCCGGTACATGCTGTCCTGAATGCCTTGGCTGTAGGTCGTGCCGAAGACAGTGAGCAGCGTCTGGAGGATGCGGGCATTGGCCTCGCTGCAATCGGGAGGGGGCGACGCCCAGGTCCAGGTCGCATCCATGCTGGTGGCGGCGATGCGATCCGTCGTATCCGGCAGCGTCCGGTATCGGTCCGCAACGAAATCCGACCAGCCCGATTGGGTCGTCTTCATGAAGGTGTAGCCCCGCAGGCCGGAGCGCAGCGTCGAACCGGCTCGGCTGGCGGTGAGCGCCACGAAGCCGGTGCCGTTCCCGTCCCGCGTGAAGGTATGCCCGTGCGGCGCGCCCGCAATCGCGTGACGCAGCCAGCGGATCTCCTCTGCCTCGATGGCGACGGCCTCGATCTGCGGATAGGTCTCGAGCAGGACCTGCGCGACCGCGGCGACGAAGGCTTCCGCGTCGAGAGTCAGGTTCTGCGCCGCCGTGACGTTGACGATGTTCCTGATGCTGTCGGTGGCGATGGCGGCGCGGTTATCCCCCGTGGTCCAGGCGGCCTCGAAGCGGCCGGTCAGCATGACCGACAGCGTCAGCTCCCGCGGCGTATGGTGCTCGCCGTCGCGGGCGAGACGCAGCACACGAACCCGCTCCTTGCCGTAGCGCGATGCCGTCAGGGCCATGGGGATCTCCGAGCGGGCCGCAGCCGGCCATCTCACGCGATTCTGATTCATCCTAGGCCGAGGCGGGCGGGGGCGCCAAGGTTCCCCGGCACCGCCGCGGCTTGACCGGTGCCTCATATCGGCCGGCATAGTGAAGGGCCGGACCGAACCGGCGCCGGACCGGCGAGGGGGTATGGACCTCAACACCATCGAGACCGTCCTGCGTCCGCGCAGCCGGATCAAGTTGCCCGCCTGGCAGGACGGCGATGCCTGCCTGGGCGGCGGCACGTGGCTGTTCTCCGAGCCGCAGGTCGGGATGCGGCGCCTCATCGACCTCGCGACCCTCGGCTGGCCGCCGCACACGATCGACGCAGGCGGCCTCACGCTGGCTGCGACCTGCACCATCGCGCAGCTCGACCGGCTGGAATTGCCGCCGGGCTGGAACGCGGCGCCCCTGGTCGGCCAGTGCTGTCGGGCGCTGCTCGGCTCCTTCAAGATCTGGAACGTGGCCACGGTCGGCGGCAATGTCTGCCTCGCCCTCCCGGCCGGCCCGATGATCGCCCTCGCGACCGCCCTGGACGCGACCTGCACGATCTGGTCCGCGGACGGGACCGAGCGCCACGTCCCGGTGATCGACTTCGTCCTCGGTCCGCAGCGCAATGCCCTGAGACCGGGGGACGTCCTCCGCAGCCTCTCGATGCCGGCCGCTGCCCTTGCGCGCCGCACGGCGTTCCGCCGCGTCAGCCTCAGCCCGAACGGCCGTTCCGGCGCGCTGCTCATCGGGACGCGCGCCGCGGACGGCGCCTTCGCGCTGACCGTCACGGCCTCGGTGACGCGTCCGCTCCGCCTGACCTTCGACGGGCTGCCGGGTCCGGATGCGCTGACGCGTGCCCTCGACGCTGCGATTCCGGATGCCCTCTATCACGACGATGTCCACGGCCGGCCCGACTGGCGCCGCCACATGACCCGGCACTTCGCCGAGGAGATCCGCGCGTCGCTCGACGCGGCGCCGTCGCCGGGAGCCGCGTCATGAAGGTTATGATCAACGGCGCGATGCACGAGGGTTCGCCGCGGGCCGGACAGTGCCTGCGGACCTATCTGCGCGAGGCGGGCTGGTTCGGCGTCAAGAAGGGCTGCGACGCTGGCGATTGCGGCGCCTGCACGATCCATCTCGACGGCGAGCCGGTCCACAGCTGCCTCGTCCCGGCATTCCGCGCCGAGGGCCGGAGCGTGACGACGATCGAAGGCCTGGCGGGTCCCTGCCATCCCGACGATCCCGAGCCCACCGAGTTCCATCCGACGCAGCAGGCCTTCCTGGACGCCCAGGGCTTCCAGTGCGGGTTCTGCACGCCGGGCATGATCATGACGGCGGCGAGGCTCGACCAGGGGCAGAAGCAGGATCTCGGCATCGCCCTCAAGGGCAATCTCTGCCGCTGTACCGGCTACCGCGCCGTCCGCGAGGCCATCGCGGGCAGCGCAAGGTCCGTGGAGCGCGGCAGCTGTGGAGATCCGGTCGGGCGGAACTGCCCGGCGCCGGCTGCGCCGCTTGTGGTGTCCGGTCGCGCCCGTTTCACCCTGGACGCCCCGCTCGGCGACACGCTCCATCTCAAGGTCCTGCGCTCGCCCCATGCCCATGCCCGGATCGTGGCGATCGACGCCGCGGCAGCGCGCGCCGTCCCGGGGGTCGTGGCCGTGCTGACCCATGCGGACGCACCGCCGCGCCGGTTCTCCACCGGCCGCCACGAGGATCCGCGGGACGATGCGTCCGACACGCGGGTGCTCGACCCGATCCTGCGCTTCGTGGGCCAGCGCGTCGCCGCCGTGGTGGCGGAGTCTGAAGCGGCCGCCGAGGCCGGCTGCCGGGCCCTTCAGGTCACCTACGAGGTCCGCCCGGCGCTCCTCGATCCGGGCCGCGCCCTGGAGCCCGACGCACCCCGGGTCCACGATCCCCGCGACGGCCCGGGCGAGGATGCGCCGCCCCTCGGACGCCACCCCAACCTCGCCGGCGAGGTCCACGGCGCGGTTGGCGACGTGGAGGCCGGCTTGGCCGAAGCCGACTTCGTCTATGCCGGGACGTTCCGGTCGCAGCGCGTCCAGCACGCCGCCATGGAGACCCATGGCTGCATCGGATGGCGCGCCGAGGACGGCCGCCTGACGCTGCGCACGAGCACCCAGGTGCCGTTCCTGACCCGGGACGCGCTGGCCGACCTGTTCGGCCTGGAGAAGGACGCGGTGCGCGTGGTCTGCGCCCGGGTCGGGGGCGGCTTCGGCGGCAAACAGGAGATGCTCACCGAGGATCTCGTCGCCCTGGCGGTCCTGCACACCGGCCGGCCGGTCCGCTGGGAGCTGACCCGCCGGGAACAGTTCGTCGGAACCACGACGCGTCATCCGATGCGGGTGGATGTGAAGGTCGGCGCCCGGCGCGACGGCACGCTGACGGCGCTCAGCCTGGACGTCCTGTCCGACACCGGCGCCTACGGCAACCACGCCGGCGGCGTGATCCATCACGCCTGCAACGAGGTGCTGGCCGCCTATGTCTGCCCGAACAAGCGGGTCGATGGCCGCGCCGTCTACACCCATACGCTGCCGGCGGGGGCCTTCCGGGGCTATGGGCTGAGCCAGACCATCTTCGCCCTGGAATCCGCCCTGGACGAGGTCGCCCGCGGGCTCGGCCTCGACCCCTTCGCGCTGCGGCGGCACAACGCCGTCAAGCCGGGCGACGCCCTGGTGTCGAGCAGCCTGGAGCCCCACGACGTGGTGTTCGGCAGCTACGGCCTCGACCAGTGCCTGACCCTGGTCGAGGAGGCGCTGCAAGCCGATCCGGGACCGGAGCCGGAGGCCGGCTGGCGCTGCGGAACCGGCATGGCGATGGCGATGATCGACACGATTCCCCCGCGCGGCCACCATGCCAATGCGCGGGTCGGCCTGGACGCCGACGGGCACTTTACCGTGCGGGTCGGGACGGCGGAGTTCGGCAACGGCACCAGCACGGTGCATCGGCAGATCGCGGCCTCGGCACTCGGCGTCGCGCCGGAGCGCGTTCGCATCGCGGGCGCGGACACCGATGGCGTCGGCCACGATACCGGCGCCTATGGCAGCACGGGGACCGTTGTGGCGGGTCTGGCGACGCTCCGCGCCGCGGAGGCGCTCGCGGTCCGGATTTGCACGCGGGCGGCGGAAATCGCGGGTGCGTCCCCGGATTCCTGCCGCGTGGCGGGGGATGTCGTCGATACGCCGGCCGGGCCGGTGACGCTCGCGGCGATCGGACCGCTCGACGCGGCCGGCCGGGCCGACGGCAGCCCGCGCTCGGTGGCGTTCAACGTCCACGCCTTCCGGGTCGCGGTCGATCCCGTGAGCGGGATGGTGCGCATCCTGAGGAGCGTTCACGCCGCCGATGCTGGGCGGGTCATCAACCCGATGCAGTGCCGCGGACAGGTCGAGGGCGGCGTCGCGCAGGCGATCGGCGCAGCGCTCTACGAGGAGGTCCGCGTCGGTACGGACGGGAGCCTCATCACGCAGACATTCCGCGACTACCACATCCCCGCCTGCGCCGACGTGCCGGACACCGAGGTCCTGTTCGCCGACACGTACGACAGCGTCGGCCCCCTCGGCGCCAAGTCGATGAGCGAGTCGCCCTTCAACCCGGTGGCGGCGGCGCTCGGCAACGCGATCCGCGACGCGACCGGCGCGAGGCTGACCGCGACCCCCTTCGCCCCCGACAGGATCTACCGGGCCGTGGCGGCCGGCGGGACCGGGCTCTCGTGATGGATCACCCGCGGGATGCCACGCCGGCGGCCAAACCCGGCTTTCTGGAGCGCACCTTCCGCCTCGCCGAGCACGGCACCAGCGTGCGCACGGAGGTGCTGGCGGGGCTGACCACCTTCCTGACGATGGCCTACATCGTCTTCATCAATCCGAGCATCCTGGCGGATGCCGGCATGCCGCGGGGCGCCGTGTTCGTGGCGACCTGCCTCGTGGCGGCGCTCGGCTCGCTGATCATGGCGCTCTACGCCAATTACCCGATCGCCCTCGCGCCCGGGATGGGGCTCAACGCCTACTTCACCTACGTGGTGGTCCAGCAACTCGGCTTCAGCTGGCAGGCCGCCCTCGGGGCGGTGTTCATCTCGGGGCTGTGTTTCCTGATCGTCACCCTGACCGGGCTGCGCGCGCTCATCGTCGACGGGATCCCGCGCTCCATGCGCATCGCCATCACGGTGGGGATCGGCCTGTTCCTGGCGATCATCGCGCTCAAGAATGCCGGCCTCGTGGCGGCGAACCCCGCAACCCTCGTCACCCTCGGCGATCTGCACAAGCCCGAGACGATCCTGGCGGTGGTCGGCTTCCTGATGGTGGCCGTCCTGTCCGCGCGGAAGGTTCGGGCGGCGCTGCTCGCCAGCATCCTGACGGTGACGGCTTTGAGCTTCGTGTTCGCCGGCAACACCTTCCAGGGTGTCGTCGCCCTCCCGCCTTCCATCACCCCGACGCTCTTTGCCCTCGACATCCCGGGGGCGCTCTCGGCGGGCCTGCTCAACGTGATCCTGGTCCTGTTCCTGGTCGAGCTGTTCGACGCCACCGGAACGCTGATGGGCGTGGCGAACCGCGCCGGGCTCCTGACAGACGGGCGGATGCGCCGCCTCGACCGGGCCTTGATGGCCGATTCCGTCTCGGTCTTCGCGGGCGCGCTTCTCGGCACGTCGAGCACCACGGCCTATCTGGAGAGCGCCTCCGGCGTGGAGGAGGGCGGCCGCACGGGGCTGACGGCCGCCACCGTGGCGGTTCTGTTCCTCGCCTGCCTGTTCTTCGCCCCTCTGGCCGGTGCCGTCCCGGCCTACGCCACGGCACCGGCGCTGTTCTACGTCGCCTGCCTGATGCTGCGGGAGTTGGTGGAGCTCGACTGGGACGATCTCACGGAGGTGGTGCCGGCCTGCGTGACGGCCCTCCTGATGCCCTTCACCTACTCGATCGCCACCGGCGTCTCCTGCGGGTTCATCACCTACGCGGCGTTGAAGCTGCTCGCCGGCCGGGCCCGGGAGGTGAAGCCGATCGTCTGGGTGATCGCGGCGGTGTTCCTGTTCAAGTTCGTCGAGACGGGCGGGGCGCATTGACGACCGGGCCGCACGGCTACCGGCGCATCGCCGCCTCATAGAGAGCCGCCGCATCCCGCGCCGCACGCATGGCCGCGGCGGCCTCGGGATCGCGCAGGCGCCGTGCCACGCAGGCCAGAGCGTTCAGCGGCTCGCCCTCGGCGGCCGTGGGGAGCAGCAACAGGAAGACGAGGTCCACCGGCCGGTCGTCGACCGCCTCGAAATCGATCGGCTCACGGAGCCGGGCGAGGATCCCGTACGGGCGCGTCACCGCGTCGAGGCGCGCATGCGGCAGGGCGATGCCGTCTCCGATCCCCGTCGAGCCGAGGGTCTCGCGCCGGACGAGCGCCGGATGGATCGCCCCCGCGCTCAGGCCGAGGGCGCCGGCCGCACGGCGGGCCAGCTCCTCGAGCAACGCGCCTTTGCTGGCCATGCGCAGGCCGACGAGGGCGTCGGCCGGCATGAGGATCTGGTCCACGGTCATCGCGCAAAATCGCGGGCGCAGGGACGCATCGGGCTATCCTCGAGATCAGTGGGTCGCGGCGCCGTCGGCGGCGCGGGGATGCGGGACCGGCTCGTCGTCGGGCGCGCGCAGGCGGTAGCCGACGCCGGTCTCGGTCAGCAGGAGGCGCGGCCGTTCGGGATCGGCCTCCAGCTTCTGGCGGAGCTGGCGCACGTAGACGCGCAGATATTGCGGATCGGACGAGGACGGGACCGAGCGCATGAGCTGCGCGTGGGTCAGCACCTTGCCGGCATGCAGCACCAGGACGCGCAGGAAGTCGTATTCCCGCGGGGTCAGCTTCACCTCGGCCTCGTCGACCTTCACGATCCGGCGGACGAGATCGACCGAGAGGTTGTCGACGCGGAAGATCGGCCGCTCGCCCCGCGCGGCGAGCTGGTGGCGCATGGCGGCCCGCAGGCGGGCCAGCAGCTCCGCCATGCCGAAGGGCTTGGTCACATAATCGTTGGCGCCGAGATCCAGTGCCTCGACCTTGCCGCCCTCGTCGTCGCGGCTCGACAGCACGACGACGGGCAGATCGGGATGACTCGCCCGGACCGCCCGCAACAGATCGTGGCCGCGCATGTCGGGCAGGCCGAGGTCGAGGATCACGAGGTCCACCCCCTCGCGCCCGAGCAGCGCCAGGGCGGTCCGGGCGTCGGGCGCCTCCAGGACGGCGTAGCCCTGCGTGGCGAGGCCCATGCGCAGGAGCTTGCGGATCGGCGGCTCGTCGTCGACCACCAGGACCGTGGGGCTCATGCGGCGATGTCCTTGGGCGCAGTTCGGGCGGGCACGGGAAGGCTGATGGTGAAGCAGGCCCCGCTCCGGTCCCGGCGATTTCCGGCCGTGACCGTGCCGCCCATCGCCTCGACGAAGCCCCGGGAAATGGCGAGCCCCAGCCCGGTGCCGGCCCTGACCCGATCGCCCTTCCGGACGCGGTAGAACTTGTCGAACACCCGCTCGACATCCGCCTCGGGCAGGCCGTCTCCTTCGTCCAGCACGGCGATCCGGACCCGGTCGTCGGCGCGGCGGACCTGCAGGGTGACGGTCGAGCCCTCGGGCGCGTATTTGGCGGCGTTGTCCAGGAGATTGACCAGAACCTGTTCGAACAGGACGGGGTCGAGCGCCAGGGCCGGCAGGTCGGGCTCCACCTCCACGGCGACGCGATGCGCGGCGAGGATCTTCTGGGTGCGGCGCAGGGCCGTGTCGACGGTCTCGGCCACGTCCTGCGCCGAAAGGTTCGGTGCCACCGCGCCCGCCTCCAGCCGGGTCATGTCGAGGAGGTTTGCGATGAAGCGATTGAGCCGCTCTGATTCCTCGATGATCGTCGCCAGCAGCTCCGCCTTCGCGTCTGCCGGAAGCGCGGATTCGAGGTCGCGCAGCGTGCTGGCCGCGCCGAGCACCGACGCGAGGGGCGTGCGCAGGTCGTGGCTGATCGAGGTGAGCAGCGCTTGGCGCAGGCGGTCGGTCTCGGCGGCGCGCTCGGCCCGGTCCAGATCCTCCACGAGCCGGACCCGCTCGATGGCGAGGGCGCCCATGTCGGCCAGGGCGTCGAGGAGGCGGCGGCCCTCTGGCGACAGGATCGGTCCGGTGCCGTCGGAATCGAGGCCGATCACCCCGATCGTGCCGCGCCCGGTCCGCATCGGCAGAAACAGCCGCTTGGCCCCCGGCAGCGTGTCGGCCCCGCGGCCCGCCGGCCGGTCGTTGTCGAAGGCCCATTGCGCCGCCGCCAGATCGGCCTCGTCCAGCATGTCCTCGGGCGGGTAGCCGGCCCGGACCGTGACGGCCTGACCGTCGGGCAGCAGCAGGACGACGCGGACCTTCAGCATCGCGGCGACCTGGGCGCAGGTGGCCCAGAGCACGTCGTCCAGGGTGCCGCAGGCGGCGAGCTTCCGCGAGAACCCGAACAGCCGCTCGGTGGCCCGGGCGCGGCCCTGGCTGACCACCGCCACGCGGCGGGCGCGGGAGGCGAGGTTCGAGACCAGCACCGCCACCAGGGTGAAGAGCAGGAAGGCCGCGACATTGGTCGGGTCGGCGATGGTGAGCGTGTAGACCGGCGGCAGGAAGAAGAAGTTGTAGGCGAGCGAGGCCGCCACCACCGCGGCGAGCGCCGGCCCGAGCCCCCAGCGCACCGCCACCGCGACGATGGCGGTCAGAAGGAAGAGGTCGGCGTTCTCGACGCCGGCATAGGGCTGAGCGAGGATGGCGGCGCCGAGCCCCGCGGCGACGGCCGACAGCGCGACCGCGTAGGGCCGCGCCTCGAAGCCCGACCGCGACGGGGCGACCGCGACGGGGCGGCGCGGCTGCGTCGTATCCGGAACGGCCTCGCCGGGGACCACGTGCACGCTGATGGCGCCGCTGCCCCGCACGAGATCGTGCACCACGGAGCCGTTGAGCAGCTCGAACAGCCATGACCGGTTCGCCTTGCCGACCACGATGTGATTGACGTTGGCGGACCGGGCGTAGTCGAGCACGTCGTCGGCGATCCGGCGGCCGCCCGGGAGAGTGACGGCATCGCCGCCGAGCCGGTCGGCGATCCGCAACGCTTCGGCGATCCGGTCGCGCTCGGCCTCGCTCAAGGTCGCCGCGCGGGCCCCCTCGATCGAGAGCGCCGTCCAGGGCGCATGCAGGCGGTCGGCGAGGCGCTTGGCGTAGCGCACGAGGCCTGCGGAGCGGGGGTCCTCGTTCACGCAGACCAGCACGCGCTCGCCCGCCGCCCAGGGGCCGGCGATGGCGTTGGCCCGCATGTGGCCGAGCAGCTCGTCGTCCACCCGGTCGGCGGTGCGCCGCAGCGCCAGCTCGCGGAGCGCCGTCAGGTTGCCGCGGGAGAAGTAGTGCTTCAGGGCCCGCTCGGCGTGGGTCGGGACGTAGACGTTGCCGTCCTTCAGGCGCTGGATGAGGTCGTCGGGGTTGAGGTCCACCACCTCGATGTCGTCGGCGCGGTCGAGGACGCCGTCCGGCACCGTCTCGCGCACCCGGATACGGGTGATCGAGGCGACCACGTCGTTGAGGCTCTCGACGTGCTGGATGTTGAGCGTCGTCAGAACGTCGATGCCGGCATCGAGAAGCTCCTCGACATCCTGGTACCGTTTCGGGTGGCGCGAGCCCGGGGCATTGGTGTGGGCCAGCTCGTCGACCAGCGCCAGCGCCGGCCGGCGGGCGAGGAGGGCGTCGAGGTCCATCTCCTGAAGGACGGTGCCGTGATACGGCACCGACCGGCGGGGGATCGTCTCGAAGCCGTCGAGCAGGGCCTCGGTCTCGGCCCGGCCGTGCGTCTCGACCACGCCGATCACGACGTCGATCCCAGCCTTCAGCCGGGCCCGGCCGATGGTCAGCATCTCGTAGGTCTTGCCGACCCCCGGGGCGGCCCCGAGAAACACCTTGAGCCGCCCGCGCGTCCGCTCCTCCCGGCGCGCCGCTTCGAGCAGGGCGTCGGGCGAGGGGCGGGTCGGGTCGCGGGTGGTCTCGGGCATGAACCTCGTCTCAGGAGCAGTCTGTCTCGGGCCATCCGGTCCTCGCCCTCAGCCGGTGGCCTCGCGGTGCTCCGGCCGGATGCGCGATCCCCGGCCATCCCCGTCGGGGCCGCTGACGCGGCTCTTCAGGATGCGGGCGGGGATCGGACGTGTCCATCACCGACGGGCGAGATCGTCGACGGCGAGGTTCAGCGCCAGGACGTTGACGCGCGGCTCACCCAGGATGCCCAGGGTGCGCCCCTCGATTCGGGCGGTCACGAGGTCGCGCAGCTTGTCCTCCGGGATGTTGCGCGCCTTTGCGACGCGGGGAACCTGGAAGTAGGCGGCCTCGGGCGAGATGTCCGGATCGAGGCCGGAGCCGCTTGTCGTCACGAGATCGACGGGCACCGGGACGCTCGGATTCTCGGCCTTCAGCGCGTCGACATCGGTCTTCACCCGCTCCGCCAGCGCCGCGCTGGTCGGGCCGAGATTCGAGCCCGAGGAATTGGCCGCGTTGTAGGGCGCCGGCACCGTCTTGGAGGCGTCGGCGGGGTCCGGCGCCGTCGTTGCGGAGGGCCGGCCGTGGAAGTAGCTGGCGCCGGTGAAGGTCTGGCCGATCAGGCTGGATCCGATGACGGTGCCGTCGCGCTCGATCAGGCTGCCGGCGGCCTTGGCGGGGAAGATGGCGCCGGCGAGGCCGGTCATCGCGAGGGGGTAGGCGAGGCCGGTGATCGCGGTCAGGGCGGTGAGCAGGACCAGGGCGGGGCGAAGCTGTTTCAGCATGGCGGGTCTCCGAAGGACCGGTTCAGACGAGGTGGAGGGCGCTGACGGCGAGGTCGATGGCCTTGATGCCGACGAAGGGCACGAGGACGCCGCCGAGCCCGTAGATCAGGAGGTTCCGGCGCAGCAGAGCGGCCGCGCCGACGGCCCGGTAGGTGACGCCGCGCAGGGCCAGCGGGATCAGCGCCACGATGATCAGCGCGTTGAAGATGATCGCCGACAGGATCGCGCTCTGCGGCGAGGCGAGGCCCATGATGTTGAGCGCCTGGAGCTGCGGATAGAGGCCCAGGAACATCGCCGGGATGATGGCGAAGTACTTGGCGACGTCGTTGGCGATCGAGAAGGTCGTCAGCGCGCCGCGGGTCATCAGCAATTGCTTGCCGATGCCGACGATCTCGATGAGCTTGGTCGGGTCGCTGTCGAGATCGACCATGTTGCCGGCCTCGCGGGCCGCCACGGTCCCGGTGTTCATCGCGACGCCGACATCGGCCTGGGCGAGGGCGGGGGCGTCGTTGGTGCCGTCGCCGCACATGGCGACGAGCTTGCCGTCCGCCTGCTCCTTGCGGATCAGCGCGAGTTTGTCCTCCGGGGTGGCTTGGGCGAGGAAATCGTCGACGCCGGCCTCCGCCGCGATGGCGGCCGCAGTCATCGGGTTGTCGCCGGTGATCATCACCGTGCGGATGCCCATCTGGCGCAGCTCCGCGAAGCGCTCGCGAATGCCGCCCTTCACAATGTCCTTCAGGTAGACGACGCCGAGCAGCCGCCCGTCCTGCGCGACCGCGAGGGGCGTGCCGCCGGCCTTGGCGATCTCCTCCGCGATGGCGCGGATCTCCTTGACGGCACCCGTCTCCGGAGCCGGCTGGAAGGCGAGGGCGGCGTTCGAGCCCCGGCTCGCCACGGGCTGGCCGGACAGGGACGCGATCACGGCGTCGACCGCGCCCTTGCGGATCGAGGCGCTCTCCAGATCGACGCCCGACATGCGCGACTGCGCGGTGAACGGCACGAAGGTGGCGTTGAGACCCGCCATGTCGCGGGCGCGGATACCGTACTTCTCCTTGGCCAGCACGACGATCGAGCGGCCCTCCGGCGTCTCGTCCGCCAGGGAGGCGAGCTGCGCCGCGTCGGCGAGCTCCTGCGCGCTCACGCCGGAGACCGGGCGGAACTCGGTGGCCTGCCGGTTGCCGAGCGTGATCGTGCCGGTCTTGTCGAGGAGCAGGGTGTCGACGTCGCCCGCCGCCTCGACGGCGCGGCCCGACATGGCGAGGACGTTGAAGCGCACCAGCCGGTCCATGCCGGCGATGCCGATCGCCGAGAGCAGCGCGCCGATCGTCGTGGGGATCAGCGTGACGAACAGGGCGACGAGGACGATCACGGGGATCGAACCGCCCGCGTAGCTCGCGAAGCTCGGGATCGAGGCCACCGCGAAGACGAACACGATGGTGAGCCCGGCGAGCAAGATGTTCAGGGCGATCTCGTTCGGCGTCTTCTGCCGCGAGGCGCCCTCCACCAGGGCGATCATCCGGTCGACGAAGGTCGAGCCGGCCGCCGCGGTGATGCGGACCTTGATCTCGTCCGAGAGAACCTGCGTGCCGCCGGTCACCGCCGAGCGGTCGCCGCCGGATTCGCGGATCACCGGGGCGGATTCGCCCGTGATGGCGGCCTCGTTCACGGAGGCGACGCCCTCGATCACCTCGCCGTCGGAGGGGATCAGGTCGCCTGCCTCGACCAGGACGACGTCGCCGACCTTGAGAGCGGTGCCCGGCACCGTCTCGTAGGCCCGGCCCGCCCCCTTGAGGCGCTTGGCCGTCATCTCGGTGCGGGTGCGCCGCAGGCTGTCGGCCTGGGCCTTGCCGCGCCCCTCCGCGAGGGCCTCGGCGAAGTTGGCGAAGATCAGGGTGAACCACAGCCAGAGGATGATCTGGCCGGAGAAGGCCAGGTCGTTGCCGCCGGTGACGAGGTCGCGGGCGAACAGGACCGTGGTGAGCGCCGCCACGACCTCGACCACGAACATGACCGGGTTGCGGATCATGGCGCGGGGATCGAGCTTCCTGACGGAGCCGATGAGGGCCGGCCCGATCAGGGCGGCACTGAACAGGGATGATGTCTGACGCGACATGGAAGATGTCCGGAAGGGGTGGGGAGCCCGGCGCGGCGCGCCGGGCGCTTTTGGGATCAGAGGGCCAGCCTGCCGGCCGTCAGTGCGTAGGCGGCCAGGAGGGCGAAGCCGCCGAGCAGGACGACGCCGAGGAGCGCCAGGACGAGGTCCGACGTCCGCAGGGGCGGGGCACCGGCGCGATCGCGCCGGTGGGGCTGCCGGTGCAGCACGAGGTGGTGGCGCGCGACGCGCCGGGCGGGGAGGGCGCGGGGCATCTCAGCCCCCCGTCGCGAAGGTCTGGCCGGCCGCGCCCGCGAGGTGCTCGACCACGGGGCCGAGGGCCAGCGAGGGGAAGAAGGTCAGGCCGCCGATGATCAGGATCACGCCGACCAGCAGCCCGACGAACAGGCCGCCATGGGTCGGGAACGTGCCCGCCGAGGCCGGGACCGTCTTCTTGGCGGCGAGCGAGCCCGCGATGGCCAGGACCGGGATCTTCACGAAGAACCGGCCGACCAGCATGCCGATGGCCAGGGTGCTGTTGTAGAACAGCGTGTTGGCCGTCAGCCCGCCGAAGGCCGAGCCGTTGTTGGCCGCCGCCGACGTGTAGGCGTAGAGGATCTCCGAGAAGCCGTGCGGACCGGCATTGGCCGGGCCGGCGAGGCCCGCCGGCACCACCGTCGCCAGGGCGGTGAAGCCCAGCATCATCAGCGGCAGGCAGAGGATGCCGAGCATGGCCATCTTCACCTCCTTCGCCTCGATCTTCTTGCCGAGGTATTCGGGGGTGCGGCCGACCATCAGGCCCGCCACGAAGATCGCCACGATCACGAAGATCAGCATGCCGTAGAGGCCGGCGCCGACGCCGCCGATGATGATCTCGCCGAGCTGCATGTTGAGCAGCGGGATCAGGCCGCCAAGCGCCGTGAACGAGTCGTGCATGGCGTTGACGGCGCCGCAGGAGGCCGCCGTGGTGATCACCGCGAACAGCGCCGAGGCGGCGATGCCGAAGCGGGTCTCCTTGCCCTCCATGTTGCCGCCGGTCAGCCCGAAGCTGTTCAGGACGGCGCTGCCGTGGGCCTCGGCCCAATAGGTGACGAGGACGCCCGCGAGGAACAGGATCCCCATGGCGCCGAGGATCGCCCAGCCCTGGCGCTCGTCGCCGACCATGCGGCCGAAGACGTTGGTCAGCGCGGCGCCGATCACGAAGATCGAGACCATCTGGACGAAGTTCGACAGGGCGGTGGGGTTCTCGAACGGGTGCGCGGCGTTGGCGTTGAAGAAGCCGCCGCCATTGGTCCCGAGCATCTTGATCGCCACCTGGCTCGCCACCGGTCCGAGCGCGAGGGTCTGGTGCGCGCCCTCCAGGGTCGTGGCGTCGACGTAGGCGCCGAGCGTCTGCGGCATGCCCTGCCAGACGAGGAACAGCGTGTAGGGCACGCAGATCGGCAGAAGCACGTAGAGGGTGGCGCGGGTCACATCGACCCAGAACGAGCCGATCGTGCCCGACGAGGCGCGGGCGAACCCGCGGATCAGCGCCACCGCCACCGCGATGCCGGTCGCCGCCGACAGGAAGTTCTGGTGCGTCAGCCCCAGCATCTGGGAGAGGTACGAGAGCGTGGTCTCGCCGCCGTAGGACTGCCAGTTGGTGTTGGTGATGAAGCTGGTCGACGTGTTGAACGCGAGATCCGGCGCCACCGCGGTCTGATCGGCCGGATTGAGCGGCAGCACCGCCTGCAGCCGCAGGATCGCGTACAGCACCGCAAAGCCCAGCACGTGGAACAGGATGACCGCGCCCGTATAGGCCAGCCAGTGCTGCTCCTGGCGGGCATCGATGCCGGACACGCGGTAGAGCCCGCGCTCGACGGGGCCGAGCACGGGTGAGAGGAGGGTGCGCTCTCCGGTGAAGACCCGGGTCATGTACGATCCGAGGGGCTTCACGAGCGCCAGAACGACCGCGCAGTAGAGCGCGATCTGGATCCAGCCGTTGAGGTTCATGGGGGAGATCCGTCAGGGCCGCTCAGAACCGCTCGGGGCGGACGAGGGCGTAGGTGAGGTAGACGAGGAGGCCGGCGGTCACGCAGGCGCCGAGGGCGAGGTCGAGGGTCATGGCGGACTCTCTCAGAGCCGATCGCAGGCGGCCGCGTAGCCGGCGGCGGCGGCGAAGAAGGCGAGCGCTCCGGCGAGGAAGACGATGTCGAGCATGGGGGTCAGGTCCGGTTCGGCGGACCGGCCGCGGAGGTTCCGCACCCGGCCTTGGCCGACCATCAGTGTCGCCTCGAACCGCGTTAGGGTTCGAGCGAGGACCGGGGCGGAACTTATAAGGGTCGCGTTAGGATCGTGCGCGTCCGACGAAGCTCGCACGCAACGCGCCGCAGGCTGCCGGCATCGTCAGCCGCGCGGCGCCGGGGCAGAGCGCACGCCACAGCGCCCGATCCAGCCGGATCACGCCCGCGGCCTCGCCGCGAATGCCGCCATAGATCAACCCACAAGCGTGGCAGCGCCCGGCGACGGGTACGATGGGGCAGGCGCAGGGCGCGGCCAAGCCAATCTGCGGCGACCGCCCGGGTGCGGGACAGGACGGCGCTCCGGAGGGCTGGTCGTCCGGACCGAGCGCCGTAACCGCGGCGCTCATCGAGCGGTGAAGGGTTCGGGGATGTTCAGAGCCAGCAGCAGGACCGAGATGGCCGACCAAGCGCCGAGCGTGACGATCATCAGCGCGAAGACGCGGTCGGCCCGACATTCGGCGAGGATATGGCGAAGGATCTGCATGGGGGAGCTCCATCCGGGCATGTGCCCGGTGGCGCGATCACGTCCCCGTCGGCCGTGAGGATCCAAGACGGCTGCAGAGCATCCGGCGTAGGGATGTCATCAGGATCGCGAGCGACTGCGAGGTCAGGCGTCCCGTCGTCGGCGGCCGTGGTCTGCGGCTGTGCCGCCAGCGCCGTGGCAAGACCGAGGAAGCTCGGATCGAGTTCGTGCAGGAAGCAGGGCGGCGAGCTGTACGGGCCGACTTCCAGGTCGGCGCATGCGGAAGACGTAACCGTCGGCCCCTGCGGCCGGGATGCGTCTGAAGTCATGATTCGGCCCTTCCCGGTGCGGCTCGTCCGCGCCCGCGGCCGGACATCCGCATCGAAGCTGACGCCGACCTCTGCATCGTCCGCCTCGCGACCGGCCCTATGCCGGTTCGGTCTCGGGCTGCTCGGTCGAACTGAACACGACGTCGCCGGTCCGCTCGCAGATCACGCTCACCGACGTCGCACCCTTCTCCCGATGCTGGATGGGCAGTTGCGCCAGCGCGTAGGCCGTCGCCGCCTCAAGGTCGCACGGCCAGAGCTTGGTAAAGCTCTCGCGCTTTCCCTTACGAAAAGTGATCTTGTAGGCCATTATTTCCTCCGTTTTCACGGAAGATACACTGTACCTGACGCGACGCGACGCCTCGCCCAGACATGGCACCGATGCGTCCGGGGCGGGCACGGATGATCGGCGGCCGTGACGGACCGGCTGAAATCGACGGTCTGTTTCGAGTTGCCACACCTGTGGGCACATCGTTCACCGCAACGCGACAGCAGTTCTGACGCCGCTTGATCCGACAATTGGACCATGTAACGGTGTCGAATAATGAATAGCCAGGCTTCGGACAACGCGTGTGTCCGGCCTCACGCGGCAAGCCGCGGCGCCCTCGAAGCGTCGTTGTCAGGGTGGTCCGAGCCATGTCTCACACGCCGGCCGGGTCCCCGTTCGAGACGTCTGCGGATGCGCTGGGGGCCGCGATCCGGACAGCCGGATCGCCCGAGGACGGCGTCGCCAGGCACAAGCTCATCGAGGCTATCGAGAGCAGCTCCGAGGGGTTCGCGCTGTTCGATTCGGACGACCGCCTCGTCTTCTGCAACCGGCACTTCCAGAATTTCCATCCCGGCCTGTCGGCGATCATCGTCCCGGGCGTGACGTTCGTGGCCATCGCCCGAGCCGTCGCCGAGACCTGCATCGTGCGCGCAGACGGCACGACGGTCGAGGCGTGGCTGGGGGAGCGGATCGCCCGTTATCGCGCACCGCGCGGGCCGCTCCTCCAGCAGCGCGTCGATGGCCGCTGGGTTCAGGTCAGCGAGCGCAAGATCAACGACGGCGGCGTCGTTGCCGTCTACACCGACGTGACCGAGATCAAGCGTGCCGAGCAGGCGCTCCGGGCGACGCAGGGCCGGCTGACCTACCTGCTGACCGCGTCACCGTCGATGATCTGCAGTTTCGAGGTGGGCGGCCGCAACGCGCCGACCTTCATCAGCGAGAATGTACGCGATCTCCTCGGCTACGAGCCCGGCGATTATCTGGCCGGACCGGAATTCTGGCTGGAGCGGCTGCACCCCGAAGACCGGGAGCGCGTCCTCGGCGAATTCCCGCATCTGCTCGATCAGGGTCACAACGTCATCGAATACCGGTTCCTGCACGCGAACGGCACCTATCGCTGGGTCCGGGACGAGCAGCGCCTCCTGCGCGATCCGAACGGTCGGCCCGTCGAGGTGGTCGAGTCGTGGAGCGACATCACGGAGCGCAAGGAAGCCGAGCTGGCGCTTCAGAAGCAGACCGCCTTCGTCGAGCTGCTCCAGGCGGCGGCCGCAGCCGCCAACGAGGCGCCGACGGTGGCGGAGGCCCTGCGCTTCTGTCTGGAACGCGTCGCCCACCATGCCGGCTGGCCCCTCGGCCACGCCTACACCCGCGCCGATGACGGAAGCCGGGCCCTCCTGCCGACGGGGATCTGGCATTGCGACACGCCAGAATGGTTCGCCCGGTTGCGCGCGGCGACGGCCGGGACGCCGCTCGGTCCGGGAACGGGCCTCGCCGGTCGCGTCTTGCTCTCCGGGGCTCCCGAATGGACCCTCGGCGATCCGACGCTGGCCGGAGATCCCCGCGCCCCGGCGGCCGCGCAAGACGGGATCCGGGCGGGCTTCGGCTTTCCCGTGACGGTCGGGCGCGAGGTGGTGGCGGTGCTGGAATTCTTCGCCCGCGATGCATCGCCGCCGGACGCGTCGCTGCTGCGGGTGATGAGCAATATCGGCGCGCAGCTGGGTCGGGTGATCGAGCGCAAGCAGGCCGAGGAACGTCTGCGGCAGGCCAAGGAGGCGGCCGAGGAAGCCAGCCGCGCCAAGAGCAGCTTCCTGGCCAATATGAGCCATGAATTGCGCACGCCGCTCAATGCGATCATCGGCTTCACCCGGCTGGTGATGCGCCGGGCGAAGGACGCCCTGCCGGTGAAGCAGTTCGAGAATCTCGAGAAGATCCTGGCGAGTTCAGAACACCTTCTCTCGCTGATCAACAGCATCCTCGATCTCGCCAAGGTCGAAGCGGGACGGATGGAGGTGAAACCGTCCGACTTCACGCTGGAGCCGGTCCTCGACCTCTGCCTCAGGACGGTCGAGCCCCTCGTCAAGAACGAGGGCGTGCAGCTCGTTCGGGACATCCGGGATACGCCCGCGACCCTCCGGACCGACGAGGAGAAGCTGCGGCAGATCCTTATCAACCTGCTCAGCAACGCCATCAAGTTCACCGAGGCCGGATCGGTGACGCTGCGCGTCCGTCCGGTTGGCGAGAGTGTCGAATTCGCCGTGATCGACACCGGCATCGGCATTCCCGCCGACGCGCTGAATGCGATCTTCGAGGAGTTCCATCAGGTCGACAACAGCGCCACGCGCTCCCACAGCGGCACAGGCCTCGGTCTGGCGATCAGCCACCGGCTCGCCCGGCTGCTCGGCGGAAAGATCGGCGTCGAGAGCCGGGAAGGGGCGGGGTCGACCTTCACCCTCAGCATCCCGATGCGGATCGCCGGCGCCGCCGAGGGACCGCCGAGTCCGAGGCCGGCGCTCCCGGTAACGCCGGTGTCCCGGTCGGGCGCCAAGCTCGTGCTCGCGATCGACGACGATCCCAACGTCGTCTACCTGCTGCAGGAGAACCTCGCCGATGCCGGCTACACGGTCATCGGCGCGTCGAGCGGCCAGGACGGGTTGCTCAAGGCGCGGGAGCTGCAACCGCGCGCCATCACCCTCGACATCATGATGCCCGGCACCGACGGCTGGCAGGTGCTGCACGCGCTGAAGACCGATCCGCTGACGCGGGACATCCCGGTCGTGCTGATCTCGATCGTCGACCAGAAGGAGCTGGGCTTCCGCCTCGGAGCGACCGACTACATCGTGAAGCCGTTCGAGCGGGAGGCCCTGATCGGCGCCCTCGCGCGGATCGCCCCCGACAACGAGCGCATCCTCGTGATCGACGACGATCCCAATGTTCCCGACCTCGTGCGCCAGCTGCTCAACGCGGAGCAATGCACCGTCGATTGGGTGGCGGACGGGGCGGCCGGCCTGGAGCGTATCGCTCAGGCCCGCCCGAGCGTCATCCTGCTCGACCTGCTGATGCCGCGGATGGACGGCCTCGCCTTCCTGGACGCCCTCCAGGCCGATCCGGTCGGCCGGACGATCCCCGTCGTGGTCCTGACGGCCGCATCCCTGGATACGGCGGAGCGCGACATGCTGCGGGAGCGGGTGCTCGGGCTGATCGACAAGAGCGGTCTCGACCGCGCCGCCCTGGTCCGCGAGGTGCGGCGCGTGCTGCCGGTCCTGGAGCTCGAGGCGGCCGACGGTGGCCGATGAGCCGTCGGCTACGCCCTGCGCGCCGGTCCGCTCCCTCGGGGATCAACGCATGAAGCGAATACTTATCGTCGAGGATGTCGAACTCAATCGTGATCTGCTGACTCAATTGCTCGAGGACACGTACGAGCTTGTCATCGCGGTCGACGGCGCCGCCGGGGTCGAGATGGCGATCGCCCACCGGCCCGACCTCATCCTCATGGATCTGTCGCTGCCGCTCGTCGACGGCTGGGAGGCGACACGCCGCATCAAGGCCAACGCGTCCACCGCCGCCATCCCGGTGGTGGCGATCACCGCCAACGCGATGACGGGCGACGAGGATCGGGCGCGAGCGGCCGGCTGCGACGACTTCATGACCAAGCCCGTCGACGAAGACCTGTTGTTCGTCAAGTTGCGGCACTGGCTCGATTGAGCCCGGCCGATCCGGCCGCAGTCTCGCGCCGGAGGGAGAGGAACCTGTGGAGCCAGCCCGCATCCTCATCGTCGACGATGAGCCCTTCAACCTCGACCTGCTGGAACAGGAACTGGAAATCCTGGGCCACACGAGCGTCCGTGCGGCCAACGGACGAGCCGCCCTCGACCGGCTGAGCGAGGAGCCGTTCGACCTCGTCCTCCTCGACGTGATGATGCCGGCTCTCGACGGCTATGCCGTGCTCGAACGGATGAAGGCCCACGAGGCATGGCGCCACACGCCGGTGGTGATGATCTCCGCGCTGATGGAGATCGGCAGCATCGTCCGATGCATCGAACTCGGCGCCTTCGACTACCTCCCGAAGCCCTTCGAGCCGGTGATCCTGGAAGCTCGCATCCGCTCGTGCCTGGAGCGGAAGCGCGCCCATGATCGCGAGATTGCACACCTGCGAACGATCGAGCGTGAGCGCAAGCGGGCCGACGAACTGCTTCATGCCATCCTGCCGGTCTCGGCCGTGTCGGAACTGATGGAGACCGGACAGGTCAAGCCGCGCCTGTTCGGCGACGTCGCCGTCCTGTTCGTCGACCTCGTCGGTTTCACGACCTGGTGCCATGGTCAGACACCGGACGTCGTCGTCGCGGAGATCCAGCGCCTGGCCGAAGCGTTCGAGGTCGTCGCGCAGGCGCGGGGTCTCGAGAACATCAAGACCATCGGCGATGCCTTCATGGCAACGGCGAACCTGCTGCGGGAACATGCCGATCCGGTCACGGCCGCGATCCGATGTGCCGCCGACATGGTGGCGGTCGCGGCGGCCGGAGAGCCCGGCTGGCGGATCCGCGGTGGACTCCATATCGGGCCGGTGGTCGGTGGGATCGTGGGCCGGACGAAGTTCACGTTCGATCTCTGGGGCGACACGGTCAACGTCGCGGCGCGCCTGTCGGGCCTCGGCGAGGGAACCGCGCTGCATCTGTCGCACGCGGCGTTTCTGCGCCTGCCCGACCGGCGGAGCGTCCGGCCGATCGGCGCGGTGACGCTCAAGGGCAAGGGCGCGGTCGAAGTCTATCGCCACGCGCTCGACGCGGGCGATCCGGATCCCGCCTGAAGCGCGCGCGGATGCCCGCGTCGCCGTCTGGCACACGGGCCTTCACCGATCGTCCACACGGGACCTGCTCGGCGGACCTGATTGCACAGCAAGAAGCGGGATGCGGCACCTCTGCGACGCGCCGTACGGCAGGTGGCGGAGGAAGAGAGATGACCAGGTTTCGATGTGTTCCGATCGAGACGGCGACGGCGGACCGCTTCCGTCGCACGGGCTTCGATGACCGGGGCAACCCGATCCGGCGGATCATGGCGACGGCGAGCGGTCAATTTCCCTGCCGACATTGTCTCAAACTTGCAAAAGCCGGTGAGAGCATGCTGCTGGGATCCTACGATCTCCTGCAGCCGCTCGGCATCTACTGGACCCCGAGCCCGATCTTCCTGCATGAGAGGGAGTGCCCGTATACGGAAACGGTCGACGCGGTCGCGCCCATCGTTCGTGCGAATCCGCTCGTCTCCGTTCGGGCCTACGACGCCGGTCACCTCTGTCTGTACGATCTCGGACAGGTCTGCCCAGGCGGCGATGTCGCGGAGCCGCTTCGACGCGCCCTCGACGACCCGCGGACACTCTTCGTCAACATCCACACCGCCCGGCCCGGCTGTCTGCTGTCGCGGGTGGAACGGGTGACGGACTGAGCCGGAGCGGGCCATATCGCCCCGTTGCGCGCGCGAACCGCCCGAGCGCTGAGGGCCGTCAGACACAGGGCGCCTTCAGGCCGCGGCGTTCAACGCGTTCTGCGTGTTGATGAAGTCGGGTACGTCGGCCGCCGGGATCGGCCGGCTCAGCAGATAGCCCTGAACCTCCGAGAATCCGCTCGCCCGCAGCCGGGCAAGCTGTTCCGGCGTCTCGACGCCCTCGGCCGTCGTGGTGATCTTCAGGCTGCGACCGAGTTCGGCAACGACGTGGACGATGGCAGCCGCCTCGTCCTTCTCCAAGAGATTCCGCACGAATGACTGATCCAGCTTGATCTTGTCGAAGCGGAAGGTGTTCAGCGAGCTCAGGGACGAGTAGCCGGTCCCGAAATCGTCCATCGAGAACCGCACGCCCAGGCGACGCAGGCGGGTCAGCATATCGAAGCTCGCCTGATCCTGGCTCAGGATCACGGATTCGGTGATCTCGAGTTCGAGCCGCTGGCTCGGCAGTCGGGTCGTGCGCAGAACCTCCTCGACGAACCGGTCGATATTGCCTTCGCGGAACTGGATCGGCGAGATGTTGACGGCGACACGCTGCTTGCCCGGCCACCCCATCGCGTCCGCGCAGGCCTTTTGCAGGACGTAAGCGCCGAGGGCGTCGATCAGCCCGGTCGCCTCGGCGACCGGAATGAACTCCCCGGGCGAGATCATGCCCCGCTCCGGGTGATGCCAGCGGGCCAGAGCCTCGAAACTGGTCACCGCGTTCGTCGCCAGATCGAACAGCGGCTGATAATGCAGCGCGATCTGGTCGGTCCCGATCGCCAGCCGCAACTCCCGTTCGAGCCAGCGTCGCTGATTCTGGCGTTCCTCCATTTCCGGCTCGAAGACGCGGACGCGCCGGCCACCGTCAGCCTTGGCGGCATAGAGGGCGACGTCGGCGCGACGCAGGAGATCGTCGCCGTCGGCATCGTCCGCCGCGGAGACCGCGAGTCCGAGACTCGCATCGACGGACACGAACTGTCCGGCGAGGATGAACGGCCGCCTGAGCTGGGTGAGGACCTCGTCCGCCAGCGCGAGAACGCCGGCCGGTAAATCCGCCTCCGAGAGGACCACGGCGAATTCGTCACCGCCGAGCCGCGCGACGGTGCCGCCGGGCGGGCAGAGCATGGTCAGCCGTCGACCGACCTGCCGGAGCAACTCGTCGCCTGCCGGGTGGCCCAGGGTGTCGTTGATCCCCTTGAAGTCGTCGAGGTCGAGGCAGATCACGGTCACCGCCCGGCCGTCATGCGCATGGCCTGCCAAGGCCGCGGCCAAGCGATCCGCAAGCAGGGCGCGGTTGGAGAGACCCGTCAGGGCGTCGTGGGTCGCGAGATGGGCGATCCGGGCTTGGGCCGTCACGCTCGCGGTGACGTCCTCATGCGTTTCCACCCAGCCGCCGTCCGCCATGGGCTCGACGGTGATCTCGACGCATCGCTCGTCCGCGAGCGTCCTGGTCAGAGACCGCCGGTGCGGGCGGCTCTCCGGACCCGACCAATCCGCAAGACCGGCCAGCTGGCGGACATCCGCATGCGTCGGTTCGGCTTCGAGCGCATCCGGAGCGATATTGTAGATCCGGCAGAACTGCGCGTTGAACACTTTGAGGCGACCATGGGCGCCGAACATGCACAGGCCCTGGGACATGTTGTTCAGGGCCGCATCGAATCGCTCGTTCTGCTCCTGCAGCTGCCGCTCGCGCTCCGTCAGGATCGTGTTCTGCCGGAAGACGTCGTCGCGCAGCTGATCCCGCTCCGACAGGGAATGTTCGAGCACGACGACGGCGCGGGCGATGTCGCCGACCTCGTCCGCGCGGTCGATATCGGGCACGCTGACGTGCCAGTTCCCGCGCGCCACCTCGGACACCGTCTGCGTGATGCGCACCAGCGGACGGGTGATCCGGCTGGACAGGATGAGCAGGACCAGGGCGACAAGGCATAGGGTCAGGCCCGCGACGACGCTGAGCGTCCTGAGGAGCGAGCGGGAACTCTCCTCGCCGATGCCGACGACCTTTCCGGTGAGCTGCTGCAACTCACGCAGCGGCGCCGCGACGCAGAGACGGAGATCCGGAGGCTGAGGAAGGCAGCGCGCGACCTTCTCGGCCCCGACGACGGCGTGCAGATCCGCGCCCGAGATGTCGCCGAGCCGCGCGTCGGCGACGTCGGCACCGGCCGAGGAGAGGAGGCTTTGCCCCGACAGGATCAGCACGTCGCGTCCGCTCAGCGATGCGAAGGCGGTCAGGGTCGGCTCGTGCGGTCGCAGGACGCGATAACCGACCAGTCCGCCGATCACGTCGCCGAACTCGTCGAACAGCGGCTGGCCGAAGACATCGGCGACCGCACCGGACTCTTCGGCGGCGAGCGCCTTCGCGAGGCCCTCGTCCCAGCGCAGGGTCAGCACAAACCCATTTGCGTGCTCCCGGTCGTTCCCGGCGATCACGGCGCGCAACGCGGTGGCGACGGCCGTCGTCCCGAAGGCCGCATTGGCGGCGAGGAGATCCGCATCGACGCGGTCGGCGGTGAGGGCGCGCAGGTTGACGTCGAAGGCGATCGCCCCGTCGACATCCGCCAGGGCGAGGGCGGGCCGCATGAGCTCCGACGCCGCCACCGTGTTGCCGGAGAACACAGCCTTCACCACATCCCAGCGCTTTGCCATGGTGGCGAAGCGGCGCTCGACATCCTCGCGCTGCATCGCGAGCCGGGCCGCGGCGAGCTTGGCATCGCTCAGGAGGCGATCGGAGAGCTGGGTTTCGGACCAGGTCGTGACTTCCTGCGCCTGTTCGCGCAACGTCTGCTCGGAGCGGAGAACCACGAGGAAAACGAGAGCCGCGAGTGCGATCGCGGCCGTCGAGAGCGTCGCACCGACGAGGCGCGCGCGCAGGGATCGCGAGAAGACGGTGCCCGTCACGGCTTGAGCGGGGCGCCGCCCCGCTCCGCCATCAGCTGCCCGGCGCGATCCGACGTGGCGAAGGCGAGGAACGCCGACGCCTCCGCGTCTTTCGTGGCGGTCTTGTAGATGAGCGCCAAGGTCACCGCGCTGGGATAGCCCGGGTCACGCGGCGCCCTGCCGTCGATCGACAGAACCGTGAAATCGCTTGCCAGATTCGGAGAGAAAGGGCCGAATCCGATGGCGCCGGGCGTATCCCGAACGGTCGCGATCGCGTCCTGCGTGGTGGTCGCGGTCTTCGAGCGGCTGGTCAGGACGAGATCACGCCAGCCCGGCATGGTCGCCCGGAGCACCGACAGCGTGCTGTCGGTCTCCTCGCGGCGGACCACCCGGATCTTCAGATCGGGCCCGCCGAGGGCACTCCAGTTGTCGATCCCGCCCGAGAAGACCGCGGCCACCTGCGCGCTCGTCAACGTCGCCACGCCGACACCGCGATGAACGAAGATGGCCGACGGAATTCGGATGAGCGGCACCTCCACGAGGCCCTGCGCCTTCTCCGTCTCGGTGAGCGGACGCGCGACCCGCCCGAGCTTCTGGCGCTCACCGCCCACGCTCGCCACGGCCCCCCCGGAGCCAATGCTCGGGGGAACCGAGACGCGGGCTTGGCCATGCTCCGCATTGTAGGAATCGGCGACGGCCTGGAGCATCTCGATCCCGTCGCCCGTACCCACGATCGGGAGATCCTCCGCCCGGACGCCGGTCGACGCGGTCAGGAGGAGAATGGCGAGCGCGGTAGCGCTTCGAACGTTCGCGAATATGGGGCCCATTGCCGCAGAATGCGTCTCGAATGCTTAACCTCGAGTCACCAACTAGGTTGCTTTGAAGATGTGGTTGACGATCCGCTAGGCGACCGGATCCGTTTTAGCGGTCCGATTACCTGCCACGCGCTGGAGAAAACGCTGGAAGAAGTTCGTGTCGGACGGCGGGCTCCGGTCCGGCTTGTGTGTCGCGGCGTAGAACGGATCAGCGTAGCAGGTCGCACCGGTCGCGGCCGCCAGGAACTGCACCGCCGCGACCATCTCGGGGGCGCCGGCGGCCAGAACCGTGTCGTCCCGTGTGAGCCTCGGCAGATGGAGGGTCGGCCGCCCGGCTCGGGCGTCGGAGGGGGGGTTGCGACCGCTGCACGTCAAGATCGTCGCCGCCCCCCGGTCGCGCAGCCATTCCAGGGCCGGACGCATGTAGAGATTCTGCGGCTCGCGCGTGCCGGCCACGACGAGCAGGTCGCGCTCCGGCTCACGCAGGCGGCTCGCCCGGGCGACGGCCCAAGCGGGCGCAAAGCCGACGCCGGACGAAACGACGACGAGACGGCCGCGCCCCAACCTGTGAAACGCGGTTCCGAACGGACCCTCGACCTTCACGGCGGTTCCCCGTCCGATCCGTCCGCCGAGCTGCGGCGACACCACGCCGTCGGGCTGCCGGCGGATCTGGAAGATCAATTCGTTCAGTTCGCCGGATCCGTCCACGCGCAGGGTCGGGCTGTAGTCGCGGGCGGGCAGGCCGGCGAAGGAGACGCGAAGGTACTGTCCCGGGAGATAGATCAGCCGCTTGCGCAACGCGACCGTGACCTCGACGATCTCGGCAGTGAGCTCGACCACGCTGTCCACGATGCCGGCCCGCCGCACGACGTCGGGAACCTCGTCGAATTCGATGGCGATGTCCGCGGTCAGGCGCGCCCGGCATGCCAGGACGGTGTCGCCGATGCGGGTCCCGGCATCGTCCACCGAGCCGGAATGGATCCGGACCCGGCAGGTGTCGCACTGGCCGGTGGCGCAATCGTGCGGGATCGCTTGGCCGGATGCCAGACCCGCGTCGAGGAGGGTCTGTCCGGCGCCGGCACTGATGGGCCGGCCATTGACGACGAGGGAGACGCGATCGGTCATGCTGCGATCCCGCGTCAGCGCAGCAGGACTTCGACCGGCCGCATGTGCCGCGTGTGGCGGGTCTGCGTGTGATCGAAGGCCGAGACGTAGAGGAAGAACTTGCTGCCGGGCAGGAAATCGACATCGTACTTGCTGCCGGTCGCGATCTTGCGCGAGGCCACCAGGGTCCAATGGTCGTCAGCCCAGTCGGCCGCCGCCGAGATTCCGGCCCGATCGCCCGAATAGCCGTCGGTCATGAGTACACCCGGCATGACGGTCCCGACCGGTATCTCTGCGTCGCCGGCCGCCGAGTAGGCAACCGTCTCGGTCTTCTCGACCATCCACCACGCCGAGCCCGGCGCGGTACTGGCATCGAGGCCTAGATCGATCGTCCCGAGCCTGGCCACGGTGGCACGCCAGTCCTTGGGCAGCCGCAGCGGCTCGACGGCGCCTTCGTAGCCACCGGGGCCCTCGAAGCGGAAATTGTAGCGGTACGTGCTTGTGCCGGGATCGCCCCAGTAGCCCGCCTGGTAGCGGCCCTTCACAGCCCGCTCCGCGGCGGTCGGCTCGGTGGGCGGCCCGATATGCATGTCCTCGACGACGCCCAGCATGCCGCCCCGGGCCGCCTTCCACTGCCACATGTCGATGTAGCTGCCGTCGGTGGTGTAGTGGTAGCCGCGGCCGTTCAGAGGCGCGGGGGCGTCCGGCAGGGGGCGGGCACCGAGATGGGTCGAGCCGCCGCTGCCGAAGGCATCGGAGCGCGAGAAGATCACGGCGAGCTTGTCTTCGTAGTATCCGGTCACGTCCGCCTTGGCGGCGTCCGCGTCGAGGAGATGCCAGCCGTCGGCCTTCTTGATCATCGGGACGCGCTTCAGCGAGCGCGAGGGGTCCCACCACCGAAAAGCGAAGTAGACGTTCGCCCCGTCGCGCACCGCGCGGATCTCCACGGTGGTCTCGCCGGTGCCGCCGAAATTGGCGCCTTGCATCGTCCGGACCGAAACCGGTCGGGCGGTGCGCCAGACGGGATCGTCGAGGAGCTTCGACAGGTCGGGCCCGACCGAAACCTTGTCGACCACGAGGGTGGAGCGACCCGTCAGATCTGCCCAGGCCAGCAAACCCACCACGGGCAGGCCGACGATTGCGGCCGCCAGCAAGGGCCGACGGCGGCGGGTCGCCCCGTCCGCCAGGGGCGCGGGGCGGAAGAGCCGCAGGAGCTGCCACAGCCCGCCATACATGAAATGCGCGAGGGTGTGGATGGCGATGTAGGCCAGCGCGCCCAGGGCGCAGGTGGCGTGCAGCCAGACGACCCAGCCGCCATAGCCGAGATAGAGCGCGATGCCGGTGCCGGTCAGGACGAGGGTGACGGCATAGATCAGCCAGTGCAGGGCGACGTTGACGCCACCCCACCGCGCCTTCCGCGCCGCCTTGCTCCGGCCGCTGACGCGGAGCGCGCGGAGCCGGGACAGGCCATTGCGATCCGTGAGACGTCCGCGCACAAGGTAGACGAGATAGGCTGTGATCCCGAAGAACAGGGTGAGACCAGCCACGAAGTGCACGGTCCAGACTTCGCCCTGCGGCAGAAACGGGGCCAGGAATTTCGCGGTGCGCGCCACAGGAGCGTCGGCCGAGATGCGCAGGCCCGTGAGCAGGCTCGCAACCATCGCGCCGGCGACGATCCAATGGATGACGATCGTGCCGGTATCGGAGCGGGGATGCCGGTCGAGGCGCACGCCCGATTCGGACGGTGCCGCGGCGCCACGAGGCGGATGGGGCGCGAGGGTCAGCGGTTCCGACATTCGATCCTCCGCTCAATCGGCGCAATTTATCCGACCTGCGTTAGGACTTTGTAAATCATAGAACACACCCGGCGATATGGCCGAGCTTTCAAATCCCAGATTCCTCGCGGATATGCTTAACGGCGCCGTCCTGAGCGATCGACGGAATCGCCCGTGGCGAAACGGTCCAGCCATCGCGGTTCGGCGACCGATCGCATCGGCTGCGCCATCGTTTCCATTCGGGGTCCGCTGATGCCCGCGGGCAATGGCCGGCGGATCCATGTCGCATCCTGCCGGCCTGCTCCGTCCGGCTTGTAGGGCGGGCCGGCCATCGAGCGACATCGGCACGGCATTCGGTCCAATGCACGCTTAGGAGCGTCAGCGCCTCCCTCGAGAGCATGACCGCAGAGGCTTTCGGTCTCCCCGGACCGATGGGGCCGCCGGCGGGAACGCGGGGCGCGGACGGCGATCCGTTTCGATGGTTGCGCGTGACATCGCGACGACGGACAGGCGCCGTGGCGCCGCCGCTCACCCGGACGATCGGCGATCCCGTCCGCGGCTTCCCCCTGAGTAGGACCTTGCCTGGCCGCGGAAACCTCGCAACCGCAAAACCCCGCGCTTCGTCGTCGTTTCAAGATTCAGATACAAAAACAAATTTAAGGAACCGAATTGTAGTTGAAAAATACAAGTCTAATTTATTTGTAAAATCATTACTGGATAGATACGGTCAAGCTGCCGATCGATAGGCCGGCCAAATCTCCAAAACACCGCGACGTTGCATCGTGCCGGTCATCCCGCACGCGCGTGAACGCGGATCATTGGGTTGACGCTGGCACCTCCATGGCCACGGCGTCGGATGCGGGGACACCATGACCAAAATCAAGGCGCTGTTACTGGGCTCTTCAGCTCTGATGCTTCCGATTGCAGGCGCACAAGCCGCAGATTTGCCGACCCTGAAGTCAGCGCCAGTCGAATTCGTGCGCGTTTGCAACGCGTACGGAGCGGGCTTTTTCTATATTCCCGGCACTGATACCTGCCTCCGCATATCCGGCAGGGCGCGGTATGACTTCCTGTATCAGACCAGCAAAGTCCGCACCGGCGGTGGTGGCGACCTGACCGGATATCTGGGCCTGATGCGGATCAATCTCGATGCGCGGACCCAGACCGATTATGGAACCCTGAGAGCCTTCCTGCGGGTCGACGTCGCCAACCGCAGCGGCCCGTTCCTGACCTCCGGATCCCGGCAGCGCGAGAGCTTGGCGATCGCCGGACTCGGCGCCGACGCGTTCGGGCGCACGCAAACCTACATCAACGCCGACAAGGCGTTCATTCAGTTCGCCGGCCTGACCGCGGGCCGCGCCTCCTCGTTCTTCGACTTCTATGCCCACGACTTCGAGCTGATCGGCGGAACGGCCGGATCCGACACGTTCAGCACGAACCTGCTCGCCTATTCGGCGACGCTCGGGAACGGCGTCACCCTGACGGCCTCTATGGAAGACCCGGTCTATCGCCGCTTCCCGATCTTCGGCACTGGGGCCGCTGTCGGCGCCTTCACGGCGGGCGGCGGGTTCGCGGGCTACAGCAACGCCTTCAACCCGTTCACGCCCGCGACCTTCCTCGCGCCGATCGTGGTTGGTCCCGGCAACGTGGCTTTCGTCGATGTGACCCAGAAAAGCCGGATGCCCGACTTCATCGGCGTGGCACGCATCGATCAGGCCTGGGGATCCGCCCAGGTGTCGGCCGCCGTCCACGAGATCAATGCGGGCGATGCCGGAAGCACGGTGGGGGGCATCACCACGGCCACCACCGGTCTCGGCATATCGCCCACGGGACGCGCGTCGAACGCCTATGGATGGGCGGTTCAGGGCGGCCTGAAGGTCAATCTGCCGTTCATCGCGACGGGCGATACGCTGTACCTTCAGGGCGCCTACGGGCAGGGTGCCATCGCCTATACGGGCATCTCGAACTACACGGCTCCGTACGATGCCCTCGGCGCAGCGCCCGTGGGTGGCGGCTCGTTCGCCCAATACTACGCCGATGCGGTCCTCAACCCCACCACGGGCCGTCTCGAGCTGTCGACGTCATTTTCGGCCGTCGCGTCGATGCTTCACTACTGGTCACCGGCCTGGCGGTCGGCGTTCTTCGGAAGCTACGCTCAGATCGATTACAATTCGAAGGGCCGCAATGCCCTCGGCCTCCTGGGCTTCGGCTTCGCGCCGGCCGGCGCCAGCGCCTCCAATGCCCTGGCCTTCGCCACAAGCCCTGTCTTGAGAGGAAACAACCAGATCATCACCGGCGCGAGCCTGATCTGGACTCCGGTGAAGGACCTGGATATCGGGGTCGAGGGTGAGTACATCCGCACCGCCCTCAACAATGGTGTGACGCCCGACATCTCGAAGAACGCGCTGCGCTACGTGAGTTCTCAGGATGCGGCCCAGTTCCGCTTCCGTGTGCAGCGGGACTTCTGAGCGCCAGCGACGCGCGCAACCACTCACAACAAGAAATTTTGAGCCCAGCCATTCGGCTGGGCTTTTGTTTGACCGGAAGACGATTGGGAATTTTCGGTTTTGTTCGGCAAATAAAACTTCTTTTAATTGATACTGACGCGGAATGAGCTACAACTAATACAGCTCTTCGGCGGCTCGCTTCGCCTCCGGTCGAGCAGATGCTACGGTTTCAGATCGGCGGGCCCGGGTACCAGGGCAGGGCCGACCTGATCCAAAGCTTCAGACCCAAAGACTCTGCCGACCGGGTAACCGGTCGGCTTTTTCATGTTCGACGCCGGCCGGCATCCAGATGAGCGATCTCCTGCACCATCTCCCGGGTCAAAGACCGGGTTTTGCAGGCCGTCGAGCGCTACCCCGCACGGCCCTTCATTCCGTCCAGACCTGTTGCGCGACCGTCGGGGGGGGGGCGGCCCGAACAGCCGTCGACTCGTCCACCGACCCACATGCCAGCGAAATCCGTGCATAGGGTCGCGTCCGCGATCCCGGCGCGGCGGGCTCGAACGCCGTTCGCGCTGCACTCCGCCTTCGCCAAGGTCAAAAATTCAAAAATCCTTTCAAGATTGAAGCCGAAACAAAGAGCGAAAGAATTATTCTGCAATAAAATATAGCATTTAAACCGTCTGTGCTGCATGTATTACTCACGTCGCCGGTTCGCGACAGACCAAAGACGGGAGATTATCATGAAGAGCATTGTCCTGGCCTGTTCCATGGGCGCCATGCTGATCGCGGCTCCGGCGTTCGCGCAGGATGGAGGTCCGTCGATCGATCCGAGCCTCATCATCCGGACAAACGGCAGCGGTCTCGACGCGTGGTCCGCCTCCGAGGGCAACGACAAAGCCGGCGGCATGTGGGAAGGCGCGACTGGCTACAGCGCGGCCGTTCAGCGGCCCGCCTCGATCGGGACGGTCCCGGCCAATCCTCAGTGGAGCCGCTACAACACCCGCGAGCGTCGACACGGGCGGTCGTCCTACTGAGACGCCGCATCGGAGGCTCCGCGCGCCCGGCGCTCCTCATGACGGGAGAGGCCGGGCGCGGCGGCGCTACAGGGCGGGGGCGGGGACAAGGTCGATGGACGGCGTGTTCGCGACCGTGCGGGCCCATCGGAAGGTGACGCAGCAGCCGGCGCCGTCGCTGGCGATGTCGAAGGTGGCACTGTGGAGCCGCGCGATGGAATCGACCAAGCTCAGGCCGATCCCGAAGCCGCTCTTGTCGGTCTTCAAGGCACCGCGACGGTACCGCGCCCGCACCGCGCTGAGTTCGTCCGCCGGGATGCCGCAGCCGGTATCGACGACGCGGATGCCCGCCGGATGCTGGAGCAGCGTGACCGCGACCTCTCCGCCGGCCGGGGTGAACTTCAAGGCGTTGTCGATCAAGTTGCTCGCCGCCTCGAAGATCAGGCTGCGATCACCCTCCACGAGGCAGGGCCCGTCCGGCCGCTCCCAGCGCATCCGGATGCCGCGCTCCACGGCCAGCGGCTCGTAATACTCGACGGCGTCCTCGAGCAAACGCCCGAGATCGACCTCGGTGAAGCCCGATCGGCGCAGCCGGTCCTCCATCTCCGAAATCCGCAGCAGCGCCGAGAAGCGCACGACGATCGACTTGACCTCGGCAAGCACGTCCTCGTTGCAGGCCCGGAAGGCCTCGACGCTGTCGGCCTTGCGCAGCGACCGTTCCAGCGTGCCGACCACCCGGGTCAGCGGAGTCCGCAGGTCGTGGGCGATGTTCTCGTTGACACCCTTGATCTCCAGCATCAGCCGCTGAAGCTGATCCAGCATGTCGTTGACCACACGCGTGAGGTGCGCGAGGTCGGCCGAGACGCCGCGCGTCGGCAGACGCTCGCTCAGATCGCCCCGCATGATGCGCTCCACCGCCTTGGTGATCGCATCGTTCTGCCGCAGGGAGCCGGCCCCGAAGACCACGGCGCCGATCAGACCGATGACGATGGTGGCGATCATGCCCCAGACGAAGGTCTCGACCAGCGCCTTTTCCAGGGTCTCCAGATCCTTGGCAGACCGGCTGACGAGGACATACTCGCCGCTCGGCAGCTCCGTGAGTTGGCTGAACAGCGCGCGGGTGCCGTGATCCGTCGGCTGTGACAGGATGAACGGCCGGCCAACCGGCGCCGTGACCGGGAAGGGGATCGGTGCGCCGGCCCGGCGCGTCTGATCGGGCCCGAACAGCACCAGCGGGCGGCCGCCTTCGGCGAAATCTTCGGAGGCGTCGATCCGTTCGCGCAGCGCGCGCGGGGACAGCCCCAGAAGATGCTTCGACTCCCATCCCACCCATTCGAACGCGGCCTTGCGGCCGTAGCTGCGCGTGTCGACGTACAGGAAGGCCGACAGCGCGAGCGACGCGGTTCCGAAGGTCGCGAAGAACAGGCAGGCGACCCGGAAGCCGCTCGTGCGCCGGACTTCAAGCAGGCGCACGGAGGATGAAGCCTGTGTTGCGCACGGTATGGATGCGGGGGTTGAGCCCGTCGGGATCGAGTTTCTTCCGGATCTTGCCGATATGGACGTCGATGACGCTCGACTGGTGATTGAAGCTGTAGCCCCAGACGGATTCGAAGATCATTTTCCGGCTGACGAGGGTGCCGGCGTTCTGCATCAGGAACTCGATGATCGCGAACTCCTTGGGCAGGAGTTCGATCTCGCGCTCGGCGCAGTAGAGGACGCGGTCGATCAGATCGAGGCGGAGGTCGCCGACGACGAGTTCGTTGACCGCCTCGGCGGCCATCTTGCGGCGGGCCAGCGCGTCGACGCGGGCGGTGAGTTCGATGAACTCGAACGGCTTGGCGAGGTAGTCGTCGCCGCCGGCGCGCAGGCCGTCGACGCGCTCGTTGACGGCCGAGAGGGCGCTGAGGATCAGGACCGGCGTCGACACCTTGGCGGCGCGCAGCTTGGTCAGCAGCGACAGGCCGTCAATCTCCGGAAGCATCCGGTCCAGAACGATCACGTCAAATTTACCGTCGAGGGCCTTGCGTAATCCGATACTGCCGCTTGGGGCCTCGTCAACCTGAAATCCGTATTCCGCGAGTGCCGATCCGATCTCGGCCGCGACCCGCCGGTCGTCCTCTACCACCAATACGCTGGCCATCCGTTTTTCCTTCTTATTTTGTATTCGTCGGCTCTGCTTGGTCTCCTGCAGCTCGGAGGAGGTGCCGGAAATATCCTCTTCGGTTCCGGAGTCAAATGGGGACGGCTCGGGGCTATCGCTCTGCATCATCGGTTCGGCAAAGCTTACAGGTGAGCGCGGGATCTGAACCATGCGCCTCACTCCGCGCTCGCCTGCTCGGAGAGCTTGGCTGTGGGGATGCGGGAAGCGGTGGGGCCTTTCGGAACGACCCGGCCGCCTTCCCGCAGGTCGGCAGGCGGATTGAGGACGACCATTTCACCGCTGCTGAGGCCGCTGCGCAGCTCGAGGCGGGTGCCGAGATCCCGCGCGATCGTGATCGGCCGGAGATGCACAATGTCGTCCGTGCCGACCACGGCGACCTGCGTTCCGCCTGCGTCGAAGATGAGCGCCTCGGACGGGATGACCACGCGCGGGTGCATGCGCGGGACCTCGAAGGTCACGGCGACGTAGAGGCCCGGTCGCAACGTTCCCTCCGGATTGGCGACGTCCACCTCGGTGTCGAGCGTCCGGACCGAAGATTGGAGGGCGACCGAGCTGCGCGACACCGTGCCCGCGAAGGTGCGATCCGGCATCTGCGCAACCTGAACGCGCGCCTTCACGCCATCATGGATGCCCACCGCCGCCGATTGCGGCACCTGCACGGTCACGCGCAGGACATCGATGCTGTCGATCGAAAAGAGCGGCGTCCCGCTGCCGGCATCGCCCTGGACGAGGTCGCCGACGTCGACCTTGCGGGCGACGATGATGCCGTCGAAGGGCGCGACCACGTTCTCGAAGGTCGTCAGGGTGCGGAGCCGTTCGACGGTGGCCTGCTGCGCGGTGATGTTGGCCTCCGCGACCTTCACCTTCGCCTGCGCGGCGGCAAGGGAGGCCGTGGCCGTCAGCATGCCGGCGCGGGTCTGGTCGGCATTCTGCTTGGACGCCCAGCCCTGACCGGCCAGGGTCGCGGTGCGCGCGTCGGTGACGTTGGCGAGCGTCACGTTGGCTTTGGCCTGCTCCACGTCCGCCTGCGCCACCGCCAGTTGGGCCTTGAACTGACCGAGCTGGGCTTCCGCCTGCCGGGCCTGCTGATCCAGGTCCGGTGCGGCGATGCGGACGAGCAGATCGCCCTTCTTCACCCGCGAGCCGATATCGACCTTGCGTTCGGCGATGTAGCCGGTGGCACGGGCGAAGATATCGGCATGGTCGAACGCCTCGGTCTGCCCCGGCAGTGTCAGCCGCATGGGCCCGTCATCCACGGTCGCTGGGCCGGTGCGGACCGTAGGCACGAAGTCCACGGCCTCGGCCTGGGTCTCCAGCGACGCCTGATAGACGTCCCAATGGTGCCACGCGCCGAGCCCGAGGGCGCTGCCGAGGGCGAGGAACGCCACCAGGAAGGGCCGCTTGCGCGGCGGCGGTGGCGCGGCCTGGGCCAGGGTCTCCCCGGCCTCGTCCCGCCGCAGCGGATCGACCTCGAGCGCGTGCTGGTGCGCCCGCGCGGCAGGCTCGGCGCCGGCTTCGGGAGGGTCGGTGAAAGCGGTCATCAATAATCCTCGAGGGGCTTGATCGGCTGACGCCGGAGCAGGGTGTAGAGGAGGGGGACGAACAGCAGCGTCGACACGGTTCCCATCCCGATCCCGCCCATCACCGCGCGGGCGAGGGCGGCGTTCTGCTCGGCGCCT
Source organism: Methylobacterium sp. 391_Methyba4 (assembly GCF_029691625.1). Lineage (NCBI taxonomy): Bacteria > Pseudomonadati > Pseudomonadota > Alphaproteobacteria > Hyphomicrobiales > Methylobacteriaceae > Methylobacterium > Methylobacterium sp. 391_Methyba4. The sequence continues at coordinate 292,228 of NZ_CP121475.1, forward strand.
TCGCCGGCGCCGATCGCCATGGGGATCAGGCCCAGGAACATGGCGGACGCTGTCATCAGCACAGGCCGCAGGCGGGTATGCCCGGCCATGAGGGCGGCCTCGCGGGCCGAGCAGCCGGTGGCTTCCCGATGCTCCTTGGCGAAGGTGACGAGCAGGATCGAGTTCGCGCTCGCGACGCCGACCGACATGATCGCCCCGAACAGGGCCGGGATCGAGAACGCCGTGCTGGTGATGAACAGGCTCATCACGATGCCGCAGAAGGCGAGCGGCAGCGCCGCGATGACCACAAAGGGATCGACCCAGGTCTGGTAGTTCAGGACGAGCAGCAGGTAGACCGCCACAAGGGCGATGCCGAGCCCGAGCTCGATCCGCGAGAACGCGCTCTCCATGCTCTCGATCTGGCCGCGGACCAGGATCCTGTCCGGCGCCGGGAGCTGAGCCTGTTCGTCAGCGACGATCCGGTCGACGGCGTTGCGCACGCTGCCGAGATCGGCGTTCTGGACGTTGGCGAGGATGTCGAGGGTCGGCTGCTGGTTGACGTGGTTGATGACCGTCTGCTCCGGTTGCCGCTGCATCGTGGCGATGTTCGACAGCAGGATCGGAATGCCCGGCTTGTCCTGCCCGTTCGCATGGACGGAGACCGGCGTATTCATCAGCTGATGAATATCGGCGTTGCGCCATTCCGGCGTCTGGACCCACAGCTGATAGGGCATCCCGGACTTCGGATCGGCCCAGAAGTTCGGGCTGACCTGGAATGAGCCGGAGAGCGAGACGTTCAGATTCTGAGCGATGGATTGTTCGCTGACGCCCATTTCGGAAGCGAGCCTCCGGTCGACATTCACGTACATCTGCGGCGCGTCGACGATCTGGTGCAGGTGGACATCGACCGCGCCTCGGACCGCCGCGATGCGGCGGACGAGATCCCGCGCCACGGCCAAGTCCTTGTCGTCGTGACGTCCGGACACTTGAACGTCGATCTGGGCGACGGTTCCGAAGTTCAGGATCTGCGTGATGATGTCGGAGGGCTGGAAGTAGAAGATGTCGTCCGGGAAGGCCTCGTGCAGAACCTTGCGCAGGCGCTTTTCATAGAAGGAAATCGGCTTGTGCTCGCCCTTCAAGTTGATCAGCATCTGCCCGTCGTTGTAGGCGACGAAGGAGGCGTCCATGAACGCGAAATTGTAGTTCGATGCCGGTAGGCCGATATTGTCGAGGATGAGTCCGAGTTCGTCCTTCGGGACGACCTGCCTGACGACGTCCTCGACCTGCGCGAAGGTCTTTTCCGCCTGCTCGATCCGCTCGCCGGGCCGCGTGCGGATGTGCAGCGTCATCTGGCTGGATTCGATCTGCGGGAAATAATCCTGCCCGACGAAGGGAAAGATCGCCGCGGTCACCGCGAAGACGGCCATCACGCCGACCAGGGAGCGGGCCGGGTGGCTGATCACGGCGGAGAGCAGTCCGACATAGCCGGCGTGGAACCGCGCGAAGCCCCGCTCGAAGGCCGCCCGGAAGGCGAGGGCGCCGCGCACCGGATACCGCAACGCCCAGACGAGCGGTCGCACCGCGAAGCCGAGCACGCGCCTGATGACCGAGCGGCGCCGGGGCGCCGCGAGCTCTTCGGTTCCCGGCTCCGACCCGCCGTGATGCTGCGCGTATTCCGGTGCGACGAGGACGTCGATCAGGATTGCCACCAGCGTCCGAGACAGCAGGTACGAGGTCAGCATCGCGAAGACCACCGCTTCGGCCTGCGGGACGAAGAGGTAGCGGGGCGCATCGGTGAGGAAGAAGACCGCCGAGAAGGCCGAGCAGATGGCCAGCGTCGAGATCAGGGCCGGCTTGGCGATGCCGGCGACGCCCTCGACCACGGAGCGCCTGAACGAGAAGCCCTCCTCGAACATCCGGTAGGTGTTCTCGATCGCCACGGTGGCATCGTCCACCAGGATGCCCACCGCCAGGGCGAGGCCGCCCAGGGTCATCACGTTGATGGTCTGGCCCAGGGCGACCAGGATCGACAGAGAGGTGAGGATGCAGAGGGGGATCGAGACGAGCACCACGATGGTCGAGCGCCACGACCCCAGGAACAGCAGGATCGCGAGGCCTGTGAGGCCGGCCGCGATCACCGCTTCGCGCACCACGTCGGAGATGGCGTCCGAGACGAAGACCGACTGATCGAACAGCGGCGTGATCGTCATGCCCTTCGGCGCGGCCGCGTGGATGTCGGGCAGGGCGCCCTTGACGGCATTCACGACGTCCAGGGTCGAGGCCGCGCCGTTCTTGAGGACCTGCAGCAGGACCGAATGGTGCCCATCCGCGCGGACGATGTTGATCTGCGGCGGCGAACCGTCCCGGACATGGGCGACATCGCGCAGCAGAACCGGCTGGTTGTTCTCGACCTTGATGGGAATACGGTTGAGCTGATCGACCAGCTGCGGACTCGAATTCAGGCGCACGGTGTATTGCTGCGTCCCGATCTTCGCGAGCCCGGAGGGCACCACAAGGTTCTGCTTGAGGACCGCGTTCAGGACATCGAGCGGCGTCATGCCGATCGCGCGCAGCTTGGCGGGATCGAGATCGACCATGACCTGACGCGGCGCGCCGCCATAGGGCGACGGCAGCGTGGAGCCCGGCACCTCGGCGAGCCGCCGGCGGGTCCGGTACTGCGCGTAGTCGAAGACCTTGGTGAGCGGCAGCTTGGATGACGACAGCGCCATCTGGATGACCGGCACCGAGGAGGCGGAGAAGCGCATGATGACCGGGGGCTGCACGCCCGGCGGCATGCGCGAGCGGATCGCGTTCATGGCCGAGTCGACCTGGGTCATTGCCAGATCGATGCTGACCGCCGAATCGAAGTAGATCCGCTCGGTCACGGTGCCCTGGATCGAGGTCGATTCGATCCGCCTGATGTTGTTCACGTTACTCGACAGCGAAAACTCGCTGTAATTCGTGATCCGCTGGACCATGTCGGTGGCATCGAGGCCGTTGTAGGTCCACACCACGACCACAACCGGTATGTCGACGGCGGGCAGGACGTCCTTGGGGGCCACGGCAATGGAGCCGACGCCGGCGAGGAACATCAGGACGGCAAGAACATAGAAGCTCTTGCGAAACTTCAGGGCGAACCGGACGAGTTCCATGTGACCTGTCGGATCTTCCATCACGATCCGGCTCGCGTCCCGGGCGGCCGGGCCGCGGGAACATCGAGCAGATCATGCCTCGTTTTCAGAGAGAACACAGGGCGAATGCCCGGCGCGGAAGAGATATAGCTATCGCCGAAACACTCTTCGAATGAATTCGACACGACAATCTAAAGCGGATTTCAAGAAATTAAAAACGCCCGAGCTCTCTTAAGGATCGCCGGGCTCCATACCGGCGATGTGCTGCGGCACCGGACGCCGATGGCGGCGCGCCGGTCGAAAATTAAAAGGTATTTTGGAAAAAAATTGAATTTTTACTGCCAGAAGACTTATTTAATTGCGTCTCTTGCACATCCTGCACGATCATTCTGGCGCCGCTCCGACCGATCCGGTGCCATTGCCGCGTATCGCGGGGCTGCCCGTGCCACGCGACCCGGGGTGCCGGGGTGGCTCCGATGTCTCGCGTGATCGAACCGCAGAACCTCGTTTCGGCCGGGTTGCGGCCTGTGCGCTCACCCCGTGCCATGGCGGCGAGCGAATCTCTCGGACACCTGAGCGGCCCCCGTCACCGCCGCTCCGGGGCGGGATGAAGACGCCGATCGATCGGCGTCTGTGCTGATGATGTCAGGCTCGACGAGGAGTTAAGCCGGTGGTCGGACGATACCTGGGGCTCCTCATCCTGGCCTTGACGCTGCTGCGCTTGGTCGGGTCCGCGCGTGCGGAGAGCGAGATGGCGGCAGGGGGCGCGTTCATGAGCAGCTACACGTCGGATCCCTATTTCGATCCGCGGTCGCGATATTCTCAAGTGCATTCAGCCGGAGACATCCGCGGTCAGCCGATGTTGGCGGAACCCGGCGATGCGCCGGCGCCGTGCAGGCTCTTCGACAAGGCCTGCGCGGATGCCTTCGAACGCGCACGCCGGCACGCCTATCCTTAGACCTCTGCGTGCGTGAGGTCGGCGGCGGGCCGCAGCCGTCATGGCAGGCCCATTCCGGCAATTCGAATGAATCCGTGAAGACCTTTTTGAGCCCTCGCCACTAGCTTGACCCTGTTTGGGGTCGAGCTGTCATGATCGAAGAGCGAAGCGCCCGGCGCGTATCAGTCAACTTGCACGGACGCATCGCGGTCGCGGGTCACCCGACGATACCCTGTGTGGTCCATGACATGTCCCGCTGGGGCGTGCGCCTTCGGCTGGTCGGCACGGAGCGGGTTCCCGCTGAATTCCAGCTGACGATCGACGCCACCGAGAAGGTGATCGGTTGCGAGACGGTCTGGAAGAATGCCGACGAGATCGGGGCCCTGACCGATCTGATGGAATGATCGTCGCGTCTCGGGAGCGCGGCGAGGCGGCGGACCGCGTCAGAGTGGTGGACGCCGTCTACCTCGCGGCACCCTGGTCGGGGACGCAGAGCGTATCCACCCGGCACTGATCGTCGAGCCCTATTCGAAGGGGCGCGCGACGTCGGCATCCGCCCCGAGAAAGGCCCCTCAGCCGCGGGCGAGCGCCGCCTCGAACTCCTCGGCCGGGAGATGCGCACCACCGGTCGTCCAGATGACGTGGGTTGCGGCGGCGCGCGTCTCCGCCGGGATGGTCTGTGCAAAACGTCCCGCCGCCGCGAAGCCGGCCGCCGCGGAAGGCTCCAGGCGGATACCCGCCTCCGTCCAGAGGATCTTGAGCCAACGATACAACGCATCGTCGGGGACCGTGACCACGGCCCGGACAAGCTTCTCGAGGGTGCGAGCGACCAGCATGGACGCGGAGGCGACCGCCAGCCCGTCGGCGGCGGTGCGATTGTCGAGACCGACATCGTAGACGCTCACCGGCCGTTCGAGGCCCGCCGCGAGCTGAACCAGCATGCAGGGCGACGCCACGGGCTCGACGAAGACCGGATGCACGGAATCACCGAACAGCAGCTTGAGGCCGAAGGCGACACCACCCGGCGCGCCTCCGACGCCACAGGGCAGATGGACGAACAGGGGATGGGCCGGTCCAACCGGGATCCCGGCTGCAGCGAGCTGGCGCTCCAGGTCGAGGGCCGCGGCCGCATAGCCCAGGAACAGCTCGACCGAATCCTCGTCGTCGACGAAATGCGCGTTGCCGCGTCCGGAATAGGCGTTGCGCGCCGCCGCGACCGCCGCACCGTAATCGCCGCGATGCTCGACCACGCGGGCGCCGAGTTCCCGCAGGCGTTCCTTCTTCCAGGCCTTGGCATCGTGCGACATATGGACTTCCACCGCGAATCCGAGCGCCCGTCCCATCAGTCCGACACTGAAGCCGAGATTGCCGGTGCTGCCGACCGCGATGATGTGACGGCCAAACAGGTCGCGAAATTCCGGGTCCGCGAAGGCCGCATAGGATCGGCCCTCGGCGAGAAGTCCGGCCTGCGCGGCCAGCGCCTCGGCGTAGGCCAGGACCTCGTAGACGCCGCCGCGTGCCTTGATGCAGCCCGTCACCGGCAATGCATGGTCCGCCTTGACCAGTACACGGCCCCCCGCTCCACACAGGATGGTGTCGGACAAGCCGGCCGCCAGCGGGATCAGCGGTGAATCGATCCGGCCTGACACCTCCTCCGGGAAGAGGCGCGTCAGCAACGGTGCGAAGCGCTGCCAGCGTGCCACCGCACCGTCGACGTCGGCTTTGCCCAGCGCCAGATCCGGGAGGACGGACGCACTGTCGGCCACCGCCGGGTTGATCCAGATCGTCGGACAGGCCTGCTTGACCGCGACGGGGATGCGGTCGACCCGGGGGCTGTTCTGCATCTCGACGATCCCTGCCATGGCGTTTTGGATCCCGCTCGCTTCGGGCCGGTCCGACCTGCGCGAGGGTCGGTGACGCGGCCGCGTGTCTCCGCCCGGACTGCTTATCAGAGCCACCTGCCGTTCGGCATGCCCATCGGGCGCATGGTGGGTCTGGCCGGCGATCCGTCCTTGCGCCCTCGTCGGGGCTGGCGCTGTCGCGGTGGCGGACATCCCGTGAAGGTCACCCAGACGCCGTCGCAGGGGGAGGCTTGTGTAAGAGGGAGACGATCTCGACGGACGGGAACGCCACGCCGGCCCTCTGAACCGTGCCGTCGATGCCGTCGGCGATCGTTCCGGCCCCGCGACGCTCCCGACGGGACTGCCGCTCCCCTGAGCCGCGCGACGGTCACGCGATCCGTTTTCAGGTGTGCGGGAGCACTTCGGCCCGCAAAGCTTGAGCTTACATCGGGATCACACCGCGAAGACAGTCGCGGATCCGATGGAGACTTCCAATGACCCTCACTGCGCGTCTCACCGTTGCCGCCGCCGCCGCCCTCGCCACCATCGCGGTCCTGGCCGGAACCTACGTCGAAGTCCTCGATCGTGCCCTGCCGATGCACTTCGTCTGAGCATGCAGATGCGAACCGAATGAGCGCCGCATCCCGGGTCGACGCCGGTGAGCGGCGTCGTCCCGGGATGCGGCGGGAGGAGACCGATGCGCCAGATCCTGTGGTCCGTATTCGACGGCGCGCTTTTGGCTGCCGATACGCTCGATGACATCCTCGTCCAAGCCGCCCTGAGCTTCGGCGCAGTCGCCCCTTTCGTGGCTGAGCCTTCCGGCGATCCTACCTTAACCACGGCCTCCGGCCCGGAGGGCTCCGCGGCCACATCGGACCGGGCATGACCGCAGATGTCTCGGACCGTCCATCGATCGGCCCCGTTACGATCGCGGGCTGCCGGCGCGCGTCCGCGCCGCCGCAATGAACGCCGGTTCGGCGCAAGAGGCGCCTTAGGACGAAGGCTTTGAGCCGCTCCTGATCGCGAGGCGATCGGGAACGGTTCTAGCGCTTCGGCGGGTTCGGTGCGGATTGATCGGTCTGCGGTTCCATCTTCGTGGTGTCGGGCTTCGTCGGTGTATTGTTCTGCGCCTGCTTGTCGTCGCAGGCCGCGAGGCCGATCAGCATGAATCCTACCAGCGAGAGACGACTGATCGACGGCATGGAACTTCCTTCTTGCAATTGGATGGAATGGGACCGACAGCGCTCGGCTTCAGTGCTGAGGACCGCTGGCCCGAAGCCTGCGTCGCTCGGAACTTTGCTCCCGCCGCTTTGCTACGGCGACGTCCTCCGCGGCCAAAGCGGGGGGTAGCATCCGCAGACGATGCAATCCGGGGGACGATCATCAGTTCCGAGTCGATCTCCCTCAGACGCCAGACGGTGCCGCCGGCAGCCCAGGTGGCGGGAAGGGCACCCTGACCGGCGAAGGCCAAGCCCGGCAGCCGGGACCTCACTCTTCAGCTTTCCGTCCACTCTGGGCGGCGGATCGCGGCGTTGCCGTTCAGCGGCACGGAGATGGCGGAAGCGGATCACAACGCGACCCGTTTGCCCCCGGCCTCAGCGCCCTGTGTATCCCACCACCGCCGCAGCCGACTTCAGACGTGCGAAGGCGTCGGCGTAGCGCTCGCGCAGGAAGGCGGCATCGGGCGGTATCCGGGAGGGACGAAGATTGTCCTCCGTATCGGACATCTTGATCAGCAGTGCCGCGAGATCACCCGATGCGATCAGGGCCGCAATCCGTTCCGAATAGGCGATCCGGCTGGCGGGCTTCGTGAGAAGCGTGACCGTTCTGATAATATCCGCCTCGAAACCGGCCGCCTGAAGATCTGTCGTCGTGCGTGACGTGTCCTCCAGCACATCGTGCAGGAGCGCCGCCTGCATCACTCGCATCGGGTCAATGTCGAGTCCGTCGCTGAGTCGGGCGTGACCGGCTCGGGCCAGGGCCGCGTTCGCAACGCGCTCCAGGTGCCGCATGCAGGGCTCGCCACACTTGTCGAGCTGACCGGCATGCGCGGTAAGGGCGAAGGTATGGGCATCGAAGATCGTCGGCACGCTGCCCTCTTGCGGCATCCACCGGACCGGATTGCCGTCGCTCCGGCTCCCAGCTCCGTGAAGTCCTCAACGCGCTGGGGTGTTCCCGACCGGCCCGGGTCAAAGAAGGCCGTGTCTTACCCGGGCCGTCGAAGCCGAGACGGTGCGGGTCCGGAAAATATCACGGATGCGCAGTCTTCGCGCGTCGGCCGAAAGTTATGACCGTTTGGACTATTGCCCAGCTCCTCGGAACTCGCCATCTCTTGTCTCTGTTCGGACGAGCGGCGAGTCGCACTTCAGGATTGAGCCCATGGCGTCCGTGACACTGGAGAAGCCGCTCGATGTCGGTGGGCCGCTCAGCCGGCGCGCCGCGGCCCTGGCCAACGTCCGATGGTTCCGTGCCCTGGCATGGCGGGCCCTTCGCGATGGAGGCCCGCGCGCCGAGTTGCGCGCCGCCAACGCACGGGCCGCCGCCCGGATCGTGCTTCGTCAGGCCAAACGCGACGCTTTGGTCGCCTGCTTGGCGCGTCAGGCTCTGGAAAGCCCCGGTGGACCGCTTCACCGAGCGCCTGATCGCCCCTCCCAGGGCGACACCGTCGCACCGTTGCGATAGCCTGTCATTCCGCCTCGTGCGGTCGGGACAGACAGCACTGTCGTCGATCGTGTCATGGCGGCCCGGCGCTGCGTTATGCCTCGGCCGCCACGACGGGTCCCGCGATCGTTCCACCGCGAGACCCGAATGGTCGGCCGGGCGCTCTGCCCGGCCTCGTCTGAGATCTGGTTCTCAGCGCTTGAACTTGCCGTCGTACTTGAATTCCGGCGCAGCCTTGAGCTGATCCTTGGAGGCTCCGATGACGGCCTTCCACTTCTTCGCGTCGGCGTCGTAGCCGATGGCGATCGAGCTCGGCGAAACCGCCACGTAGTGCTCGCCCATGCCGAGGAAGCCGCCCACCGAGACGATGTAGCCGACAAGCTTGTCGTGATTGATGGCCAGATCCTTGATCTCGCCCACCGTGTTGTTCTGCGCGTCGGTGACGTTGAGACCGATCAGATTGTAGCTGAGCACGGCGTCCTGCGGGACAGCCTCGAATTTCGGCGCCACCGTCGCGGGCGCCTCGTTGGCGGCGAAGGCGGGACCGGCGAGGGTGGCGGCGGCGAGGGCTGTAAGGACGAGGCGGCGCATGAATAACTCCAGTGTCCCGGTATGGGTGGCTGGAAATGGACGATGACGCCGCATCGTTCCGCCCCCGCACGGAAATGTTAATGCGCGGAACATGGAGCCCTCGCGAGGTGCCCGCGCGGTCCGCGGGCACCTGGTCATGAGTCGCCCGTCGAACCCCTTGCGCAACTGTACTGACGCGTGACCGGGACAGAATGCCCCGCGGCGGCGGGATCGTTCCTGGCCCACCGGTGCCCGTCGCGGCAAGCGAAGGCCAACGTGAGTTTGCGGGAGACATGCATGGCAGACGCCTCGCTCGATCGGGCGCGGAGGTCGGCACCAAGCGCCTGGATGGATGGTCTTGTCGGGATCACCATCTTCAGCGCCTCGCTGGTCGCGACCCGGCTCGCCCTGACCGGCATGGACGCCCTGTTCCTCAGTGCGGCACGGGCGGCGCTCGCCGGCCTCGCCGGTGCGGCGGCCCTTCTGGCCCTGCGCCAAGCGCGCCCGCGCCGGGCTGACGTTCCGGCGCTCGCCATCGTGGCCGCGGGGGTCGTGGTCGGGTTTCCGCTGCTTACCGCCCTGGCCTTGCAGACCGTCGGTGCCGCGCATGGAACGGTGTTCCTCGGCCTGCTGCCCCTGGTCACCGCGCTGTTCGGTGCGCTGCGCTCGGGCGAACGGCCATCGCCCGTCTTCTGGTTGTTTTCGCTCACCGGTGCGCTCGTCACGGTCGCCTTCGCCGCGCGCGGCCTCGATGGACCGCCCGGTCCCGGGGATGCCTTCATGCTCGCGGCGATCGTGCTCTGCGGGCTCGGCTACGCCGAAGGCGGCGTCCTGGCGCGCCGGCTCGGCGGATGGCAGGTGATCGCCTGGGCCACGGTCCTGTCCTTGCCGGTCAGCGTGCCGCTGGCCCTGGCGCTCTGTCCGGCCGAGCCCGGCACGATCCCGCTGCCAGCCTGGGCGGGCCTCGCCTACGTGGCGCTGTTCAGCATGCTGATCGGCTTCGTGTTCTGGTATCGGGCCCTGGCGCGCGGCGGCATCGCGGCGGTCGGCCAGCTCCAGTTGCTGCAGCCGTTCCTGGGCCTCGGCGTCGCCGCGCTGGTCCTCGGCGAGCGGATCGAGCCCGCCATGATCGGCGCCGCTCTGGCCGTGGCCGCCTGCGTAGCCCTGGCCCGGCGCTTCACCTGAAAGCCGATCCGGCGCTCTCAGCCCGACTTGGCCACGACCTCGATGTCGCGGTCGAGGCCGCTCTCGACCTTGAATTCCCGCGTGTAGACCTGCCCGTCATGGCGCGCGATCAGGACGTAATCGCCCTCGGCGAGGGTCACCTGCGGGAACGCCCCGATGGCCTCGCGGATCGTGTCGCCGCCGGGGGTGAGAACCGAGAAGGCGGTGCCCGCGAAGGCCTCGGCCCCGGGAGCGGCCACGAGTTTCAGCGTGACGGTGGCGGCGCGGTGGTTGAGGGTCGCCTCCGTCACCTTGCCGTTCTCGACCCGGAGGTCTGCGCGCTGAATCGCATTCGACTCCCCATAGGTCGAGACCACGTGATACGTGCCCTCGGGCAGGCGCAGCAATTCGCCGGTCTTGATCCCGGAGCGGACGAGGCGGCCCTCGGAATTGGTCCCCACCGGCACGAAGACCGAGAACATCACTTGGCCGGGCGGGATCTTCTGGTCACCCACGGCGCCCGCAAGCTTCAGGGCGCCGGCTGCCACCCGCAGCGTATCGGTGGTCGGCTGGCCACCCATCACGAGCCGCTTCGAGGCGCTGGCGAAACCGTAGGTCACGGTCGCCACATAGGTGCCCGGGGCGAGGTTGAAATGCGGCTCCGCCTCGTTGGAACGGGCGACGATCGCGGGGCGGGTGCCGTCGCCCCGGTCCTCGTAGATGCGCCATGCCAGCCCCTGGCGCAGGGGTGTGCCCGGCCCGGACAGAAGCGCCGACAGGGACAGCTGCGCCTCCGGCTCGGCGGCCGGCAGGGATGGCGGCAGGTTCGGCGTGGTGATCGACGGCGAGGGGAGGGCGCCGCCGAGCCGGTTCTGGAACGGGTCCTGCTGGGCGGATGCGGGCAGCAGGCCGGCAGCGAGAATCGCCAGCGCCGTCGCGGCAAGCCTCATGCGCATCGGTCGGCCTCTCTCAACCCTTCGCCCCAGCTCGGACGCCGGATCGTCCGGGGCTGCCTGTGCCTCCGGACCATGGCGGTGGCAAGGCCGCACTTCCACCGGAGGCCCGCGCATGCCACATCCCCCACGGGACGCGATACCGGGACGGAGCGCATGACCGCCACCCTCGATCTCCTGAAGACCCGACGTTCGGTGCCGCCGCCGCTGCTGGACGAGCCGGGCCCGGATCGCGCGCAGCTGGAAGCGATCCTGACCGCGGCCTCCCGCGTGCCCGACCACGGCAAGCTCGCGCCCTGGCGCTTCATCGTGATCGGCGGGGAGGCGCGGTCGCGGGCGGGCGAGATCATTGCGTCGACCTTCGCGGCGGACAATCCGGACGCCTCGCCGGAGCGGCTCGCGCAGGAGCGGGCGCGCCTGACCCACGCGCCGGTGGTCGTCGCGGTGGTCTCGCGAGCTGGGCCGCATGTGAAGATCCCGGAATGGGAGCAGGTGCTTTCCGCCGGTGCCGCCACCATGAACCTCGTGATCGCGGCGAATGCCGCCGGTTTCGCGACCTCCTGGCTGACGGAATGGTTCGCCTACGACCGTCGCGTCCTCGACGCACTGGGCTTGGCGCCGGCCGAGAAACTGGCGGGCTTCGTCCATATCGGCCGGGCGCGCGAGGTGCCCTCCGACCGGCCGCGGCCGGCGCTCGACGACATCGTCACCTACCTCTGAAGGGACCGGCCGTGCATTACGATCTCGCGCTGCCTCGGGAGGCGCGCGCCCTCCCGCACAATCCGCTGAAGGCGATCGTCGCGCCCCGCCCGATCGGCTGGATCAGCGCCATGAACCGTGCGGGCGCGGTGAACCTCGCGCCCTACTCGTTCTTCAACGCCGTGGCCGACAACATGGTCGCGTTCTCCTCCACGGGCCGCAAGGACGCGATGACCTTCGCCGAGGAGGGGCAGGAATTCGTCTGCAGTCTCGCGACCTGGGATCTGCGCGACGGGATGAACGACTCCTCGGCGCCGCTGCCGCGCGGAACGAGCGAGTTCGCCTTCGCCAAGCTGGAGACCGCGCCCTCGCACAAGGTTCGCCCACCGCGGGTGGCCGCCTCGCCGGCGGCGTTGGAATGCCGCTGGTTGCAGACCGTGCCGCTGGTCCCCCTCGAGGGCGGCGAGGCTGAGAATTTCCTGGTGATCGGCCAAGTCGTGTCGATCTATATCGACCCACGCTACGTGGTCGACGGCATGGTCGATACCGCGGCGATGCATCCGATCATGCGTGGCGGATACTTCGACTACTTCCATGTCACGGCCGACACCCGGTTCCAGATGCGCCGGCCGAAGGGCGCCGGGGAGTTCACCGGGTCCTGAAACAGGATCGGGCCGCGCACCGCCGATTGAGGACTTGTTTACCATAGCGGGCGCAGGTTCGGACGGTCCCCACTCCCGTGCGCGCCCGGATGTTCCTGTTCACCACGCCGTCGAGCCCACCGGAGAGCCCGCCGCCTCAGGCGCGGTCCCTGCCGGCCGCGCCCGCCTCGGGTCCGGTCGTCCAGGGGATCCGTGACGGAGCGACGGCGAGCGGCGTCGGCTTCGACTATCTCCTCGCCACGGCGCGGCGTGAATCGGCCCTCGATCCCGCCGCCAAGGCGGGGACTTCCTCCGCCACCGGGCTGTTCCAGTTCATCGAGCAGACTTGGCTCGGCGTGATGAAGAATGCCGGGCCGCGGCTCGGTCTGCAGGCCCAGGCCGAAGCCATCACCCGACAGTCGGACGGGACCTATACGGTCCCCGACGCGAGCCAGCGGCAGGCGATCCTCGACCTGCGCCGCGATCCCAAGATCTCCGCCACGCTGGCCGGCGCCCTGACCCAGCAGAATGCGGACGCCCTGACGAGCGCCCTCGGCCGCGAGCCGACCGCGGGCGACCTCTATGCGGCGCATGTGCTGGGCGCGAAGGGTGCCGCGGCCCTGATCTCGACGGCCCGCGCCTTCCCGGAGCGCGCCGCCGCCCTCGACCTGCCGGAGGCGGCCGCCGCGAACCGGGCTCTGTTCTACGACCGCGCCGGACGGCCGCGCAGCGCTGCCGAACTGTATGCCAGCCTCTCGGCGGCCGCACAGGGCGCGGCCGCCACCGACCTCACCGGCCTGCGCCAGGAGAATCCCGCCGCGCCGCAGGCCGTGTCGGCCTATGCCAGTGCAGCGACCGCGTTCGGCGGGAGTTCGGATCTGCGCAGCCTGTTCCAGACGGACCAGCGCGGTGCGGCGTCGGATGCCGCGGCGCGGCTCTGGCAGTCCCGCAACACCGCCGCGCCGACGCAGCACCCGGCGCCGACCTACTTCCCGCGCTCCGATTCGGAGCCGCCGTCCCGCGTCGCCGACGCGGAGCCTGCCGTCACGGGCGCACTTCCCGAACCGGCGGCGACGCCCGCGGGCGCGCCTCTTCTCAATCCGCCGCTGCCGCCCCGCCGACCCGCGGACCTTGCGGTCGCAGTGCCCATGCCCGGCGACAGGACCAGCCTGTTCGCCCCCCGGAGCGGTCGATGATCATCCGCGACTTCCTGGCCTGGACGCAGAATGCTTCGGCCGGAGGCCGGGCCGAGGCGACCGCGTCTCTGGCGCGGGCCTACCTGTACGGGGATCTCAACGCCGACGAGGCCTGGGAGGCCAAGACGGCGCTGCTCGCGCTCTTGGACGATCCATCGCCGCTGGTACGCCGGGCGCTCGCCGAGACCTGCGCGGCCTCGGCACGGGCCCCGCGTCCCCTCGTGGTCGCCCTCTCCTGCGACGTGCCGGAGGTGGCGCGGCTGGTCCTGGCCCGATCCCCGGTCCTCACCGATGCCGATCTCGTGGATGCCGCGGCCCTCGGCGATGAGGCGACCCGCGCGGTGATCGCCGCCCGGCACCACCTGTCGCATGCGGTCTCGGGCGCCCTGGCCGAGATCGGCGAGACGGACACGCTGGTCGTTCTGGCGGCCAATCCGACGGCGAAGATCACCGCCGGCCGGTTGCTGCGCATGATCGAGCGGCGGGGAGACGAGGCGTCCCTGCGCGAGGCGCTGCTTGCCCGGGCCGACCTGCCCCCCGAGGTGCGCCATGCCCTCGGGATCGCGGTGGCACAGGCCCTCTCCGGGTTCGTCACAGACCGTGGCTGGCTCAGCGCCGAGCGTTGCGGCCGGATGAGCCGCGAGGCCGGCGAGCGCGTGGCCCTCGAAGCCTGCGACGGACGGGGTGCGGCTGCGGTGTCGCGCCTCGTGACCCATCTGCGCACGACCCGGCAGCTGACGGCAGGGCTCGTTCTCCGAGCCGTGCTCTCCGGCCGGATCGACTTCGCCCTGGCCGCCCTGGCCGACCTCTCGGGTCAGGATCATGCCGCGATCGTCCGGGCTATGCGCGACCCGCGCCAGTTCGCGGACCTGCATGCCAGAGCTGGCCTTCCCGACCCGCTCCTGCCGGCGATGCAGGCGGCGCTCTCCGCCTGGCAGGACCTCGCCGGCCGGGCGCTCCCCGCCCGGGGAACCGGTCTGTCGCGGCGGATCATCGAATGCGCCATCGAGGCCTGCGGCGATCTCTCGGATCCGCACATGCATCCGGTCATCACCCTGCTGACCCGCTACGAGGCCGAGGCCGCCCGGGACGAGGCCCGCGAGGCGGCCCGCACCATTGCCGCACAGGCCATCGCCCGGGAAACGGCCCGCCGGGAATCCGAAGCCGCCGACGCCGCGTGGCGTGCTGCCTTGGAAAGCCAGCGCCGGACCGCCTTCGTGGCCGAGGCCGGTCCTGACGAAACCGTCATGGTCACAGCCGTTGCCAACGTGCCGGCTGTGGCCGAGCCGCTCAATCCCGTGGGGGCGATCCTCGACGCTTTGCCGGAGCAGATCTTGGCTTGGTACCGCACCGAGGAACTGGACCCGGCCACGCAGGCCGCGACCGATCGGGTGCTCGACGGCCTCGGTGACAGCCTCCTCGACCATTTCCGCGCCAGCCAGGGTCGCGCCGAGCCGGATTCGGAGGAGGCGACCAGCGATCAGGCTGCGCGCATCGCCGCCTGATCGGACGACAGGGCCCGGCCTGGCCGTCGCCGCCTCGTCCTGGGCGAGCGCAGCGGCGGGCGGCACCGCTGCGCCTGGATCGCTCCGCACGGGAAGAGCTTCAGGACACGGCCGTGTCCGACGCAGCCGGAGCCGCGCCCCGATCGGTGGGCGGCCGGGATCGCCGGCTTCCGGGGCCGGTCAGGCACGAGTCCGCGGTCAGGGCACGATCTCGGGCGGCATCCCGCCCGGGATGCCAAGCGGCTCGTTGGCCGGCGGCACGTCGTCCGGCTCCGAGTCGGGGATGCCCAGGGGCTCCGGCAGCGGGGCTTGCTGCGGCTCCGGTGTCCGCGCGGGAGATGGCGGCGGGAAGCCGGTGTCAGGATCGCCAGGGTTGCCCGGGTTCGCCATCGGCGCACCTCCCGTCAGTGGCTCATCAGGCTGCAGACCGACGCGTCGGCCAGGAGGTCACGGGTCACGCCGCCGAAGAACCATTCTCGCAGACGGCTGTAGCCGTAGGCCCCGGTCACGATCAGGTCCGCATCGGCCTCGACCGCTGCCCTCTGCAGTTCCTCGGCCGCCGTCCAGCCCGATGCCACGACTCGGCGCGGCACCGCCTTCACGTCGTGGAGGGCCAAGTACCGGGCGACATCCTCGATCTCTGACGCGTCCTCGCCATCGTTGACCCGCACCACCTCGACCGTCTCCGCACGCCTGAGCAACGGCATCGCGTCCCATACGGCCCTGCGGGTCTGCGGAGAGCTCTTCCACCCGACGACGATGCGCTTCGCCTCCATTCGCTCGACGCCGGGCGGTACGACCAGAACCGGACGGCCCAGCTCCATCAGAACGTCCCCGAGGTCGACCGCAGCCCCGAGGGACACCCCCTCGTTCTGCGCGTAGCGACCGACGACGACGAGGTCTGCGGCCCGCGCCTGCTGCTCCAGAAAGCGGACGGGATGGTCGAGATCCGAGCGCCACTCGACGCGGTCGCTGCGGCAGGCGGCCTCCCGGAAGATCTGTTCGAAGCCTGCGAGTCTCGTAAGGGCGGCTTGGCGGATGTCCTCGATGGCCGAGCCCATGGGCACGGCGGTCTCGCCATAGCCCCGCGGATAATCCGGCACGCATGCGGCCACGCCGACGAGGCGCGTGCCCAGGCGATGCGCGAGATCCGCCGCGAGTCGTATGCGTTGCGCGGCGTGCAGCCCGTCATCGACCGCGACCATGAGGCTAGCGTACGACATGCGGATATCCTGCGACCGGGAACGGAATACCCACCCACAATGCGGTCGCGGTTTCCGCAAAGCCTTGATCCATCTCAAGACCCGGACGACCCAGCATCTTGCGCTGGATCAAGGCGGCTACGCGCCTTCTGGGCCACCCGTCGTGTCTCGCTTTCGGCACGGGAAGGGGCGCCATGGGCTACGCGAACATCCTCGTCGCCCTCGACCTCAGCGAGGACGCTCCGGACCGGGTCAGCCTCGCCGCCGGATTGGCGCGGCGCTTCGAAGCGATCCTCACGGGTGCAGCCGCCCAGACGGTGCCTGTTCCCATCCTGGTGCGGGACCTCTGCGAGGCGGCCGACGACGTCGAGCAGAATGCGACCCGGGTCCGCGGGATCCTGCAACGGGCGCGCGACGTGTTCGAACACAGCGCCGGCAGCGAGCTGCGCACGCTCTGGCACGCGGGCTTCGCGGATCCGCTGACGCATCTCGTCGAACAGGCGAGCACCGCCGACCTCGTCGTCGTGAGCCGGCAGGGGCCGGATGATCCGGACCCGGGTCCGCTCGGCGTGTCGCCGGGGCCCGTCCTGATGCAAGCCGGCCGGCCCGTCCTCATCGTGCCGCCGCGGATCGTCCATCTGAAGGCCGCCCGCATCGTCCTCGCCTGGAAGGACGGTCCTGAAGCGCGCAGGGCGATGTCGGCGGCGCTGCCCTTCTTCCGCGCGGCGGATCAGGTGCTCGTGGCGACCCGCGGCGAGGACGTGCGCGTCGGCAACGCCGAGGATCTGGCGGTTCACCTCGCCCGGCACGGCGTGAGCGCCACCGCCCACCACCTCCACGCCGCCGGCCCGGATGCCGACGCGATCATGCGGTTCGCCCTGGAGCAGGACGCCGACCTGGTCGTCATGGGTGCCTACGGTCATTCCTGCTTGCGGGAATGGATCTTCGGCGGCGTCACGCGCGATGTCCTCGACCGCGCACCCATCTGCAGCCTGATGTGTCACTGATGCGTCGGGGGCTGCTCTCCGTCGGCGTCGCCCTCGGCCTGGATCTGCTCTGCACCGGAGCGATCGAGGCGGAGGAATCCTCGGCGCCGCAGGGGCGGAAGTTTGCGCATGCGCATTGCGCAGGCTGCCACGCCATCGGCCTCCGGGGCGCGAGCCCGATGCGGGCGGCCCCGACCTTCAGGATGTTGGCCGAGCGCTTTCCCGTCGACGACCTCGCCGACGTCCTGATCGAGGGCGTCGAGAGGCGCCATCCGGCGATGCCGGACTTCCGGCTCGAACCGGATGATGCCGCCGACCTCACGGCTTACCTCAAGACGCTGAAACCGTGACGGCCGGTCGACGAATGCACGACCGTGCATCCCGGCCAATGCAGTGCGGATCGGATCGCGGCCGGGTTCAGAAGGCGTAAAAGTCGGTGCAATGCGCCGGCGGAAGGAGACCGGCGTAGCCCCAGATGCAATCGTCGTAGCGCCTCCAGCGCTGGAACCCGTCTGCCGCGCCCATCATCGGAACATGGGCGCCCGTGTCGAATCGGCCGCCGGCCATGGTCCGGCTTCGCACGCCGCCTTGGAAGGCGGCGCGATCGCGGTAGACCGACGCCCGGTCCCTGAAGCGGGGCGATCTTCGCACGGGGCCGCACGCGCAAGTCGATGTCCGACGCGCCTCGACATGCGCGAAGGGCAGGGCGCCGCTTCCGGGCCGCGCGAGCGCCGCGGTCGATCCGACCAGGACGGCGATGACGAGGACAGAGCGGAACATGACGCCTTCTTCCGGTCACCGGATGACGGCGCGGATCATAGACCCGCACCCCGACCGCGCGTTTGACGCGTGTCAACGGAATCTCATCCGGCGAGGGTCTCGCTGCGTGCGCGATCCCAGGACGCGCCGCCTCGGCAGGCCAAGCTCGTCGGTTCATACTCGAACACAGCATTTTCCCCGGTCGATCGCTGCATAGGCACATCCGATGCGGCGTTCCCGTGTTGATGAAGATCAAGCCGCCGCGGCGGGACACGGCTTATCTGAGTTGCGGATGCGGGTTGGAGCCCGGTCATTTCGCCGGCATCCCGGAGTCCTTCGTGGAGAACGTCGCGCGCCTGCCGAGCGAGCGGTTCGATCCGGTCGCGCAGCCCACCGGAGCCGCTGTCCTGGACATGGTCCGGTCGCTCCTGCTCGAACTGCACCCGGAGCGGGGCGCGACGATCGCGGTCGACCTCGACAGCGACCTCGAACGGGAGTTCGGCCTCGACAGCCTGGGGCGCGCGGAGCTGATCCTGAGGCTGTCGCGCAGCTTCCGGGTGTCGCTGCCGGAGAGGCTGATCGGCGAGGCAGCGACGCCGGCCGCGTTGCTGGCCGCGATCCAGGCTGCGGGCGCCGCGCGCGAGCCCTCGGCGGCGTCCTCGCCACCAGCCGCGCTGCCGACGGCGGCCGAGCCGCACCGGGCCACCACGTGGGCGGACGTGCTCGATTTCCACGTCCGCAATCACCCGGACCGCCCCCATCTTCGATTGCAACAGGAGGACGGGACCGAGACCGTTCTGACCTACGCGGCGCTCGACCGGCGTTCGCGTCAGGTCGCGGCCGGCCTCCTGAAGCTCGATCTCGCCTTCGGCGACCGGGTCGCCCTCATGCTGCCCACCGGGCCCGACTTCTTCCCGGCCTTCCTCGGCACGATCCTGGCGGGTGGGGTCCCGGTCCCGCTCTACCCGCCGTTCCGGCGCGCCCAGATCCAGGATCACCTGCAGCGTCAAGTCGGTATCCTGGCGAACGCTGCGCCGCAGATCCTGATCACCGATGCGGCGATCAAACCCTTCGCCTGGCTGCTGCGCGACGGCGTCGAGAGTTTGCGGGTCCTGACGACCACCGCGGATCTCGTGACGGAAGACGCTCTGGCGGCGGCCGTCCCGGCCACGGGGGCGGACCTTGCGCTGATCCAATACACCTCCGGCAGCACAGGCGATCCGAAGGGCGTGATGCTGACCCACGCCAACCTGCTCGCCAATGTCCGCGCCATGGGCGAAGCGGTGGCGGCCTCGTCGGCGGACGTTGTCGTGAGCTGGCTCCCTCTCTACCACGATATGGGATTGATCGGCTGCTGGCTGGGCAGCCTCTATTACGGTGCGCCGGCGGCAATCCTTTCACCCCTGGCCTTCCTGGCCGATCCGGGGCGCTGGCTCAGGACAATCCATCGCCAGCGCGGCACGATCTCGGCCGCCCCGAACTTCGCCTACGAGCTGTGTCTCAAGACCCTGCGGGACGAGGATCTCGCGGGGCTCGATCTCAGCTCGCTGCGCGTCCTGACCAACGGGGCCGAACCGGTCAGCCCGGACACGCTGGCCCGGTTCACTGAGCGCTTCGCGGCCTTCGGCCTCCGGCCGTCGGCCGTCACACCCGTCTACGGGCTCGCCGAATGCGCGGTCGGCCTCACCTTTCCGCCCCTCGGCCGGGGCCCGCGCATCGACTGGATCGACCGCGCAACGCTGTCGCGGAGCGGCGAGGCCCTGCCGGCCGAGCCTGGCGCTCCGGGGGCCGTCGCCTTCGCCGCCTGCGGGCATCCGTTGCGCGGCCATCAGATCCGGATCGTGGACGAGGCCGGGCGCGAGGTGCCGGAGCGCCGGGAGGGGCGGCTGAAGTTCAACGGTCCCTCCGCGACGACCGGCTACTTCCGGCGTCCGGAGATCACGCGCGCCCTGTTCGACGGAGCTTGGCTCGAGAGCGGCGACCTCGCCTATTTGGCGAGCGGCGACGTCTTCGTGACGGGGCGTACCAAGGACATCATCATCCGGGCCGGTCGGAAGATCCATCCGCACGAGCTGGAAGAGGTGGCGGGTGCGGTCGACGGCGTCCGAAAGGGCTGTGTCGCGGCCTTCGCGAGCCCCGACCCGAGAACCGGGACGGAGCGGCTGATCCTCGCCGCCGAGACGCGCCTCACCGACGCCGCGGCCCTTGAGGAGCTGCGCCGCACCCTGGCCCGGGAAGCGATGGGCGTGATCGAGCAGCCGCCCGACGTGATCGTCCTGTGTCCGCCCCGCACATTGCCGAAGACGTCGAGCGGGAAGATCCGTCGCGCGGCGACGCGGTCGCTCTACGCGGCAGGCGAACTCGGCCGGCCGGAAGCCGCCCTGCGGACGCAGCTGGTCCGGCTCGCCGTCGCGGGGGCCGCGGCGCGGCTGCGCCGTATCGGGCGGCTCTGGTCGGAGGCAGCCTACGCGGCGTCCTGGTGGGGAGTCCTCGTCGTCATCGGTGCCATCCTATGGCCGCTGGTGCTCGTCCTGCCGAAGCGCGCTTGGCGCTTCGGCGCCCTCCGGACGGGCCTGCGGCTCTTCTTCTGGGTCACGCGGACGCCGTTGACCGTATCGGGCGAGCCCGTCAGCCGCGGCGCCGTCATCGTCGCCAACCATGCGAGCTATCTTGACGGCGCCGTGCTGGCGGCCGTGCTGCCCGGGGCGCCGGTCTTCCTCGCCAAGCAGGAGCTGGCCCGTCAGCGCATCGCCGGGCCGTTCCTGCGGCGGCTGGGAACCGCCTTCGTCCACCGGGGTACCGTGGCGGGTATCGCCGACGCGGCGGCGATCGTCGGGCGCATTCGCGATGGCGAGCAGGTGGTCGCGTTCCCGGAGGGCACCTTTACCCGGACCCCGGGCCTCCTCGGCTTCCATCCCGGTGCGTTTCTAGATGCCTGCCGCGCGGGTGCCCCGATCGTGCCGGTCGCGATCACGGGCACGCGGTCGGCGCTGCGGGCCGATCAGTGGTTCCCCCGGCGGAGCGGGATCCACGTCCATATCGGAGCGCCGATCGCCCCGGACGGCGAGGATTTCCACGCGGCGATCCGCCTGCGCAATCGGACGCGCGCGGCGATTCTCGCCGGCTGCAACGAGCCGGACCTCTCCCGGGAAGCGGTGCCGCCGCCCGTCGAGCCGGCTCCGGAATGATCATGTCGGGCCGCTCCGAGACACGGATCTGCGCAAAGCCGCCCGCGGACGCCTCGACGGGCACGATCCCCAGCCTTCTGCGAGCCCAGGCAACCCGCCGGCCGACGGCGGTGGCCTACGTGGCGCACGATCCTGCCGAGGGACGTTTTTCTGCGATCACATGGGCCGAGATGGCCGAGCGGGTCGCCGAACGGGCGGCCGCCCTGGCCAGCGAGGCGCTCGAACCGGGCGCACGGGTCGCGCTCTGGCTGCCGAACGGGATCGAGTGGGTGGCCTTCGATCATGCGGCGCTCTCGCTCGGCCTCGTGGTGGTGCCGCTGTTTCCCGATGACGCTCCCGCCAACGCCGTCGACATCCTGGTGGATTCCGGCGCCCGCATCGTCGTCGTCCGCACGGCGGCGCAATGGGACAGCCTCGGCGATCGCGCCCAGCTGCGCACAGGAGTTCAGCGCGTGATCGCGCTCGAGGAGCCGCGAGGAACCCGACCTTCCGATCCGCGCCTGCAGAGCCTGCGGTTCTGGCTCGCAGGGGCGCGTGGATCCGTGCTCAATCCTGCCGGGCGCGACCCCGATGCCCTCGCGACGATCGTCTACACGTCGGGGACCACCGGTCGCCCGAAGGGCGTGATGCTCTCGCACCGCAATCTGCTGGCGGTCGCGCAGGCTGTTCTCGACCGCAATCCCGGTTCGGATCGGGACGTGTTCCTGTCCTATCTGCCCCTCGCCCACATCTTCGAGCGTGTGGTCGGGTGCTATCTGCCGCTGATCCTCGGAGCGCCCGTCGTGTTCGCACGATCGGTGGCGCATCTCCAGGAGGACCTCCTGTTCGCACGCCCGACCATCCTGCTGGTGGTCCCAAGCGTGCTGGAACGTCTGCGCCACAGCGTGACGGAACGGGCGGAGCGGACGCCGCCGACGCGCTGGCTGCTGCGCGCAGCCCTGGCCCGAGGCTGGGCGCTCTTCGCGGCCCGGCGGGACGGACGGCGGCTCGGCCTTGCCCAGGCCGCCATCGGCCTCCTGCTGCGCAGCATCGTGGGGCGCCCCATCCGCCGCGCGTTCGGCGGTCGTTTGCGGCTCGCGGTCTCTGGAGGCGCCGTGCTTCCGGAGGATACCGCCCGGTTCTGCCTCAGCCTCGGTCTGCCCCTGGTCGAGGGATACGGCCTGACCGAGGCGGCCTCGGCGGTCACGGGATTCCGGCTCGGCGCCACGCGCCCGGGCCGGGTCGGCCCCGCACTCCCCGGAATGGAGATCCGCCTCGCGGCATCGGGGGAAATCTTCGTGCGCTCGCCAGGCGTGATGCTCGGGTACTGGCGCCGTCCGAACCTCACGGGCGAGGTCCTGCGTGACGGATGGCTGTATACGGGCGATCTCGGCACGCTGCAGGACGGCGATCTGTGCATCACCGGCCGGCTGAAGCAGATGATGGTCCTGTCGACCGGCGAGAAGATCTCGCCCGAGGCCGTGGAGGCCGCGATCTTGCGCGATCCCCTGTTCCGTCAGGCCATGGTCCTGGGCGAGGGCGAAGCGCGGCTGTCGGTCCTGGCGGTGGTCGATGCGGCGATGTGGACGCAGCTTGCGCAGGATCTGGGTCTCGATCCCGCGGCGGAGGACGCCCTCGATGACGCGCGCGCCCGACGGGCCGCGCTCGATCGGGTCGCCGCGGCGCTGCATGACGGACCCCGCGCTGCCAGGGTCCGGGCGGTGCGTCTGCTGCGGACGCCCTGGACTGTCGAGGACGGCCTCCTGACCCCCACGCTGAAGCTGCGCCGCGCCGTCCTCCTTGACCGGTTCGCCGGAACGGTGGCGGCCCTGCGCGGCGAGCCCGAACCGCCGCGCGCCTGAGCAAGTCTGGGTTCGCCGACACGGTCCACCCCTGATGCGGCTCCGGTCCGCCGCTCAGTACTTGTCCGTCAGAACCGCCTCGATCCCGTAACGCACCAGACGATCGCGCGATCTGACGCCCGATCGGATGCGGTGGGCAACTTCGAAGGCGATATGATTCTCGACAAGATATCGCGGAATCATAGGAAACTCGGACAAGAATCCGGTCAATGCGTCGAGGGCCTCTCTGTGGGCTTCGACAGCGAGTCGAATATCCGATGGCGACATCGCGATCCTCCTCCTGGCTTGAGAGTTTGATGCCGGAGGCGGATGCGGCAGCGTTGATCCTGATCAATGTGTGCCGCGGTCGACTGCTTCACCGCTTCGACAGACGAAGAGCGCTGCCAGCGCCACGATGGACAGGCTCTCGGTGTCGCGCGAACCGGAATGCTGAACACGATGGCAACGTTGAAAAAGGCCCGCGGAATCGATCAGCCCGAACGCCGGGCCACGGCGATCGCGAATGCCAACTGGTTCCGGGCCCGTGCCCGCCAGGCGCTCCGCGAGGGCCATCCGGACAGCAGGCTGCGCGCCGGCCGAGCCCGGGTGGCCGCACGGCTCGTGCTCGAGCGAGCGCGAGGCGAGGGCCTTCTGATGGATCAGGCGGCCGGCGCCCCCTGACCGGGAGCCGCGCGGCCCGCGCCGCCTCAGGAGGAACGCCATGACCGACAAGGATTTGCGCCGGGCGGTGCTCGACGAACTCGACTTCGACCCCAGCCTGGACGCCGGGGATATCGGCGTCGCCGTCTCCGAAGGGGTGGTGACGCTCACTGGCCATGTCGGCAGCTACGCCGAGAAGGTGGAGGCGGAGCGCGCCGTGCGCCGCGTCCGGGGTGTGCGCGCCATCGCGCAGGAGATCGCGGTCCGTTACGCCGACGCGAAGAAGGTGGCCGACGACCAGATCGCCGCCCGGGCGCTGGCGATCATCGACTGGTCTGTGCATCTCCCGAAGGACGCCATCCAGGTCACGGTGAGCGGCGGCTGGATCACCCTGACGGGCGCCGTGCCCTGGCGCTACCAGTCGAGATCCGCCGAGGCCGTCGTGCGGCAGCTCTCAGGGGTGCTTGGCGTCACCAACCGGATCGCGATCGAACCGCGCGTTCCACCTGGGGCGGTCAAGGACAAGATCCTGGAGGCGTTTCGGCGAAGCGCGCTGTTCGAAGCCGACGCGATCAAGGTCACCGTCTCGGGCGACCGGGTCATTCTGGAGGGTGCCGTGACGGCCCGGGCGGAGCGCGATGCGGCCGAGCGTGCCGCATGGTCGGTGCCGGGCGTGCGCGCCGTCGAGGACCGCATCGTAGCCATGGCCAGAGCGGACAAGATGAGATGCACCGCGGCGCGGATTCGAGATCGATCCTCGATCCCGGAGACGAACGCGCGCGGCACCGATCCGTCTGGCGGACGGAAAGACACGAAGTGTTCGGACCGGGGGGCCTGTCCCGTCGCGTGACAGATCGCGAGCCGCTGAGGCGCGGTTCCCGGTGTCCGATCAAGGATCGCGCCGGCCTTCGATTCGACTGGCGAAGGCCGGCGCAGGGAGGAACATCCCGGGTCGTCCGGCCAAGTCACGTTCGGCGCATCGCGATGACGCGCCGCGCGCAAAGATCGCCGTCGCGAAGAGAGACAGTGAATATAGATTTTCAGCAAAGTTCTTGAATGATCCCTCGGCGAGCGGTTCGTGCTCTCACTCTGCCGGGGCCGGGGGAGAGATGCCGGTCACCTGGACGGAGGGCTCCTCACTCAGCCAGCGATACAGAATCCCGCCGAGAACCCCACCGAAGATCGGGGCGACCCAAAAAAGCCAGAGCTGGGTCAGGGCCCATCCGCCGACGAAGACCGCCGGTCCCGTGCTGCGCGCCGGGTTCACCGAGAGATTCGTGACCGGGATGCCGACGAGGTGGACGAGGGTCAGGCACAGCCCGATGGCCAGCGGAGCAAAGCCGACCGGGGCCTTGCCGTGCGTCGCGCCCATGATGACGAAGACGAACATCATCGTGAGCACGACCTCGGTCAGGAGGCAGGCGGTCAGCGCGTATTGCCCCGGCGAATGCGCGCCATAGCCGTTGGCGGCGAAGCCCTTCTCGACGGAGAAGGCCGGCGCGCCGCTGGCGATGGTGTAGAGCACAGCCGCGGCGACGAGGCCGCCGACGACCTGGGCGATGACGTAGGCCGGGATGTCGTGGGCCGGAAACCGGCCTCCGGCCGCGAGTCCGCAGGTCACCGCCGGATTGAGGTGGCAGCCCGAAATGTGCCCAATGGCATAGGCCATGGTGACGACAGTCAGGCCGAAGGCGAGCGCGACGCCGAGGAGGCCGATTCCGACCTGCGGAAACGCGGCCGCGATGACGGCGCTCCCGCAGCCCGCGAAGGTGAGCCAGAACGTGCCAATGGCCTCGGCCGCGCACTTGCGGATATCCATGGAACCTCCTGCGGTCAGGCGAGGCGACATTTCCGTGGCCCGCCCGACCGAGCGGATCGGATTATCCAGGGCCGGACCGCATCCTGCCGCGAAGGGAGGGGCCTCGATTTGAGCTAGATCAATTCCGCATCGCGGGTCTGGTCGCCGGCACCGGTCTCTTCGGCGCGGCGCCTCGGTCGATCCGCCAGTCTCTCCCGTGCTGCGCAGGCCATGCCGAGCCGTCGATCGACGCCCGGGCCGTCGAGAACGGGGACCCGCGCCTTTGATTTGAATCAACGCCGTTCCGACCGAACGGGCGATTCAATCGGAAGTGATCGGACGGAATGGGGACAGCCTCCTCATCCACGGGTCCGACGGGAGGTGTCGTATGGGCGGAACGGTCACCTTTGGAACGCTGCAGACCGGAGCGGGGCGTGCCCGCGGATGGCTTCTCGCGGTCGGCAGCCTGCTGCTGATCCTCGGCATCGTGGGCCTCTTCATGGTGGTCAGCCTCACGATCGTCAGCACGCTCTGGTACGGCGTCCTCCTGATCGCGGCCGGGATCGCCGAGATCGCCGAGGCGCTCGCCAAGCCGTCGGAAGTCGAAGCGTGGCGATCCCGCGTCGTTCGGTTCTTCGCGGGCCTGCTCTACCTCGTCGGCGGTCTTTGGGCCGTCTTCCGCCCCCTCGAAGCGTCGCTCGCCCTCACGCTCGTCCTCGGGCTCACCCTGATCGCCTCCGGCGTGGCGCGCGCGCTCTGGGCCATCGTCCACACGACGCAGCTGTCGCGCGCCACGGTGATCCTGTTTGCCCTGCTCTCGATGCTCCTAGGCGCCGCCATCATCGCGCAATGGCCCTATTCGGGCCTGTGGGCGATCGGCCTCTTCGTGTCCTGCGACCTGATCGCCGCGGGACTGTCATGGGCGTGGATCGGCCTCTTCGGCCCGCCGCCGGTCGCGCCGGCGCTCGCATCGCCCGGAAGCGGGTCGGCGACCCGTTGAGCCGCATAGGCGAACGCCGATCTCCGTCGGCCGCGATGGGATCGGGTGGCGGAGCCAGGGACATCAGACCACGAGCCGGAGGATGGCAATGGAACCGATGCATCGTCGTGCCGTGCTGGGCAACCTGTCGTCCGCCGCCCTGGCGGCTGCGGGCCTGCTCATGGTGCCGGGTGCCGTCTACGCCGCGCCCCTGAGAATCGAGCCCCTCGACGATCCGAGCGGCGGCCCTGTCGAGAAAGCACAGGCCGTCGTCGTCGTCCCGCGGCGGCGGCGCCGCAGGGTCTGCTGGTGGCGACGCGGACGCCGGGTCTGCGCCTGGCGCTGACCGGTGCGCCGATGACCGGATCCGGCCGCCGCCGCCCGGCGACCCGGTCGTCCCACGGCAAGCCACCGCGTCCGGGATGGAGCAGACCGATGTCGACGCGCCGCGCCTTCATCAAGACTCTTCCCGCTGTCGGAGCCGCCTTCTCCGCAGCCGGATGCCTCCTGGCGGAAGCGCGTGCCGCGGGCGACGGGGAATCCCCGGCGGCATCCGCCGGTCCGGAGCACTTCCACCCGAAAGGCAAACCGCCGTCGTCGTTCACCCGCGCCGTGCTCCGGCAGGCCCGGACGCGCCTGCCGTTCGCGGACGACACGGATTTCGAGGAGCAGCGACGCGGGCTGATCGCCCCCATGGCCGACCGGATCATCCGGGCCGACGATGGTCACGTGGCCTGGGACATGCAGCAATTCCAGTTCTTGGAGCGGCAGGACGAATTTGACAGTATCCATCCGTCTCTGCTGCGCATCTCGCGTCTCAACAACAATTACGGGCTCTACGAGGTCGTCCCCGGCATCTATCAGGTCCGGGGGTTCGATCTCTCGGACCTCACCATCGTGCGGGGGCGGACGGGTTGGATCGTGTTCGACCCCCTCGTCAGCCAGGAGACCGCACGCGCCGCCTGGGCGCTGTTCCAGGCGCATGCGGGCGAGGGGCGGCCGATCTCGGCCGTGATCTACTCGCATACGCATGGCGATCATTGGGGCGGCGTGCGCGGGATCCTCAAGGAAGAAGACGTGCGGTCCGGCGCCGTGCCGGTGATCGCGCCGGCCGATTTCCTCGTCCATACGGTGGCGGAGAACGTCTACGCCGGCAACGCCATGAACCGGCGGCTGTTCTACCAGTACGGGCTGCTCCTGCCGGCGGCGCCGCACGGCTATGTCGGGCAGGGCCTGGGACAGCGCGTCTCGGCCGGCACCACAGGCCTGATCGCCCCGACGCGCTACGTGGAGAAGCTGATCGAGACCTTCGAGGTCGACGGCATCCCGATGGTCTTCCAGAATACGCCGAACACGGAAGCGCCGCGGGAGATGAACACCTACATCCCGGACCGGAAGGCGCTCTGGATGGCGGAGAACGTCATCGCGTCCCTGCACAACATCTACACCCTGCGCGGCGCCCCGGTGCGCGATCCGCTCAACTGGTCGAAATACATCAACGCGGCGCTGTACCGGTTCGGCCGGGAGGCCGAGGTAATGTTCGCCTCCCACCACTGGCCCCGCTGGGGCAATGCGCGGATCCAGGCGGTTCTGCGGGCGCAGCGCGACCTCTACGCCCACATGAACAATCAGGTGCTCCACCTCGCCAACCAGGGCGTGACGATCAACGAGATCCACAAGGTCTACGCGCTGCCGCAGAGCCTTCAGCAGACGTGGCATTGTCGCGGCTATCACGGGTCGCCGGAGCACAACAGCCGGGGCGTGATCCAGCGCTATCTCGGATTCTGGGATTGCAACCCGGCGACGCTGATTCCGCTCGCCCCGTCGGAGAGCGCCCCCCTCTACGTCGACATGATGGGCGGTGCGGAGACGATCCTCGCCCGGGGAAAGCGGCTGCACGACGCGGGCCAGTATCTGCTGGCCCAGGAGATCGTGAACAAGCTCGTCCAGGCCGAGCCGCAGAACCAGGCCGCCAAGGACCTCCTCGCCGACATCTTCGAGCAGATCGGCTACCAGCAGGAGAATCCCGGCCTGCGCAACTGCTTCCTGGCTGGCGCCTACGAGCTGCGCTCCGGCATTCCGGAAGGCGCGACGGCCAGTTCGAGCAGCCCCGACGTGGTGCGGGCGATGCCGACCGAGCTCTTCCTGAACTTTCTCGGCATCCGCATGGACAGCCGCAAGGCGGAGGGGATGCGCTTCACCATCAACCTGATCACGCCGGACAACGGCGAGCGGTTCATCGTCGAATTGGAAAACGCGACGCTGACCAACATCGCGGGGTTCCAGGCCGAGAAGCCCGATCTCACCCTGACCATCAACCGGTCGGATCTCGAGCAGACGATGATCGGCGCCAAGACCCTGGAGGCGCAGATCGCCGACGGGACCGCGCAGGTCGAGGGCGACGCCGGCATCCTGAGCCGGCTGGCCGCCACGATGGTGACGTTCGACCCGCGATTCGAGATCTTGCCCGGCACCAAGGTGCGCGGTGCCGCCAATCGCGTGCAGTCCGACCCGTACCGGGCCGATTCCGGAGAGGTGGTCGCCGAGTAGCCGGCGAAAGCCGCTCTTGCTCCGCAGCCGATCGCGGTCCGGGATGGCGGCAGGACGACGGAAGAGGTGCTCACGGGATGAGGGTATCGGTCCCATGTCGGATGAGGCGATCACGGCGGGCAGGCGGGGGCGGGATCCGATCCTGATCGATCTGGCCCTGCAGGGCGGCGGCGCGCACGGCGCCTTCACATGGGGGGTCCTCGATCGCCTGCTCGAGGAGCCCTGGCTGAGCATCGACGGCATTTCCGGGACGTCGGCCGGTGCCATGAACGCGGCCGTCCTCATCGAGGGCTACGAGCGGGACGGGGCCACCGGTGCGCGCGCGGCACTCCAGACCTTCTGGGACGCCGTCTCGCGCGCGGCCCGGTTCAGCCCGCTGCAGCGCAGCCCGCTCGACGTGATACTGGGCCGCTGGACGCTCGATTCCGCGCCTCTGTATCTGGCCGCGGACCTGATGGCGCGGGTCTTCTCCCCGTATGACCTCAATCCGCACGACTTCAACCCGCTCAGACAGATCCTGGACTCGCGGCTGGATTTCGAGCGTATCGCACGGAGCCGGATCAAGCTCTTCGTCACCGCGACGGATGTTCATACGGGCCGGGGCCGGGTGTTCCGCAACGCCGAGGTCACTGCCGACGTGCTCCTCGCCTCGGCATGCCTGCCGACCCTGTTCCAGGCGGTGCGGATCGACGGTGCCTCTTACTGGGATGGAGGCTATTCCGGAAACCCGACGATCACCCCCCTGGTCCGCGAATGCGAGTCGCGCGATACGATCATCGTGCAGGTCAATCCGGTCGAGCGCAGACAAGCGCCGACCTCGGCCCGGGAGATCCTCAACCGGCTCAACGAGATCTCCTTCAACGCGGTCCTGCTCAAGGAACTGCGGATGATGGCCTTGCTGCGGCAGGTCGCGCCCACGGACAATTCCGAGTGCGCCCGATGGGCGGCCATGCGCATGCACCGCATCGCCAGCGACGTTGTCGCCGAGCTGGGCTCGTCCTCGAAGCTCAATGCGGAATGGGCATTCCTGACGATGCTTCGGGACGAGGGACGCCGGAGCGCCGCGACGTTCCTGACCGATCATGGGCCGGATCTGGGCCGGCGTCCGTCTTTCGACCTCGACCGACTGCTCGAAGGCGTCTGACGCAGCCGGAACGCCCCGTCGCGCATGACAGAGCTTGCTGAACTTGATAAAGATCAAGGTGCATATATTGATTTATGATTTATGTTTATTCGGTATAGATGCAGCATGTATTCCATTTATCAGTCTTGCGCGTCGCAGATCGACGATATCTTGTCAGACTAAATGGGTCTCTGCCCAAGCCTCTTCACACCGGTTCACGCGCATGATCGGCGCGGCACTTCGCAGTCGGACCGGCTCGATTCCGGGGGAGCACCTTCACACCGAAGACCGCTCGTCGCATCCGGCCGGCCCCGGAAACGGCCCGGCGCCCACAGACAGAGGAGTGAACGCTTATGCACACGATCCGGGCTCTTCGCGCGGCGCTGGCCGCCTTACCCCTGTTGACCTTCGCGACGTTCGCGGACGCGACGGCCGCTGGTCCCGCACTGGGCAAGGCGCTGGCCGGACCGACGGTGTCGGAAGCCAGGGTCACCATCGGCCGTCACAAGGCACTTCCGAAGAAGAAGCGTATCCATCGCGAGCGGAAGATGTAGGGGCGATCGAGCGACCGCAAATGCACGACTGACTTGACCGGCTGGCTTAGAACCGAACCGATCGAGAGCATCTGCCCGGTGCAAAGCCAGCCGGTCAGGGTATCGGGTTCGCGCCGAAGGAGAAGTTTTGGCACGGGGCCACCGCGACTACGGCGATGAGGCATGCCGCGATCCAAGGCTGGACGGCAAGGCCGGCCCTGAGATGGAGCGGGTCACCGAAGGACCGTATGCCGGGTCATGAGCTCGGGCCGCGCGTTCGGCAATCAGCAACACGATGCCAAGAGCGTTCCATCGGATTTCCATTCAGCTGAGACGCTCGGCGCCCAGCGGCGCATGAAACAAGTCGTCGATGACCGCTCGTCCGTTCGGTTCAGCATAGCGCATATCCAGCCGCCATCGGCCCGCCGATCTCATTCGGACCCGCGTCGTCCGAGCCCAATCCGGTCCATCACCGCAACGTGAGAGCGGTGCATTCCATCGGGGATCGGACTGTGTCCATAGCGCCACACGTAACGTAACACTGTTACAAAGTTTGTCAGGCCCGTTGACCGGATGCGCGCCGGTGGCGAATATCGTCCAGCCAAGGTTCTTCGGGTCCCGGCCCGGAGCTAAGACGGGAATTCGGTGCGCTTTTCGGAGCGAATCCGAAGCTGCCCCCGCAACTGTGAGCGGCGAGCGCCTGCCACCGATGACCACTGGTGCTTGCACTGGGAAGGTCCGGCGGGCGCTTTGACCCGTGAGCCAGGAGACCTGCCTTCGGCACGATGACGTCCCTCGGGCGGGGTGCCCCGGCGGAGCGCGCGGTGTCGCCGTCTCGTGGGCGACGCTGCCCGTATCCCCGTGGCCTCCACCCGGCAACAGCGAGTGTGTGGTGGCGACCTCCGAACGTCCGTCTCTCGGCGAGCCTGCGCGGTTTTCAGCGCCATCAGCGCGTCGTCCGCGGACTCCGCATCGCGGTCGGCGGCTGGCGCTCGCCGCTGTCCTCTCGGCCGGGCTTCCGATCGAGGACGTGCGGGCGCAGGAGAGCGTGACGTTGGAGGAACTCTCGGTCGAGCAGGTCGGGGAGGGTGCCGGCCGCACGACGGCCTCCGGGCGCGGCACCATCGGCCTGATCGGCCCGACGCCGGGATACGGAGCGGGCACGGCCGTCAGCGCCACGCGCACAGCCACTCCGCAGATCGACGTGCCGGTGGCCGTCTCCGTGGCGCCGCGGGAGACGATCACCGACCTCGCCGCCACCCGCGTAGACCGGGCGTTCAACTATCTGCCCGGCGTCGCCCAGCAGAACAATTTCGGGGGGCTTTCGATCTTCAGTTACGCCATCCGTGGTGTGACGACCTCGGAGATCTACAAGAACGGTTTCCCCCTCAATCGCGGGACCCCGCCTCCGCCCGACGCGCAGAACATCGAACGCATCGAGGTGCTCAAGGGACCGGGGGCGGCCCTGTTCGGACGCAGCGATCCCGGCGGGCTCGTCAACCTCATCACCAAGCAACCCACCGCCGAACGGTTCGTCGAGTTCGGCAATCAGGTCGATTCGTTCGGTCTGACCCGCGGTACCATCGATGCCGGCGGTGCCCTGAACGCGGACGGGACGGTCCTCTATCGCTTCAATCTCGCCGCACAGGGGGCCGGCAGCTTCCGCGACTTCGTGGACAGCGACCGGCTGCTCGTGGCTCCAGTGGTGAGTTGGCAGGTCACGCCGGACACACGCGTTACGGTCGAGACCGAGTTCGTGAAGAACCGCATCGTCTTCGACCGGGGCGTGATCGCGCTCAATCGCCAGCTCGGCTTCCTGCCGCTCTCGCGGTTCCTCGGCGAGCCCGGTCAGAGCACCTACCAGAACAACAATTCGCTGCAGGTCCGCGTCGATCATCGCTTCGATGAGAACTGGCAGATGCGGCTCGCCGCTTACTTCAACACCGGCGATCTGGAAGGGGAATCGGCGGAGATCCGCGGAATCGCCGCCAACAACCGCACCGTCTTTCGCGACCGCAACGTGCGCGACTATCGCTGGGACGTGGCGGTCGGTCAGGCCGACCTGATCGGGCGGTTCGATACGGGCGGCATCGGCCACACGCTCCTCCTCGGCATGGACCGGGAGAGCACCGACAGCCGGACGGTCTATCTGCGCTCGAACTTCCGCACGAGCCCCTTCGCCCTCGACATCTATTCGCCGGTCTACGGACAGGCGCTGCCGCCGATCACCATCCCACGCAACAATATCGAGCGCATCACCAATACCGGCCTCTATGCGCAGGACGAGATCGTCCTGAGCCCGGAATGGCGGGCGCTGATCGGCCTTCGGCTCGACATCTTCGAGCAGAGCTTCCGCGAGCGCGTGGTGCGCAGCCAAGTGGACCAGTCGCGGGTCGCGGCCTCGCCCCGGGCGGGCCTGGTCTACCGGCCGATCCCGGAACTCGCCTTCTACACCAATGTCGGCACGAGCTTCCGGCCGAATATCGGCACCGACGCCGCCGCCGTCACGCGCGGCACGGCGCTGCCGCCCGAGACCGGCCTCGGCTACGAGGTCGGCGCCAAGTCCGAATTATTCGGCGGCAATTTGCTCCTCACCGCCGCCGCCTTCCGCGTGGAGCGGGAGAACGTGCTCACGCCCGACCCGGCGAATACCGGCTTCTCCCTCGCGGCCGGCGCCGTGCGCAGCCAGGGCTTTGAGCTGACGGCTCAAGGACAGATCACGCCGGAACTGAAGCTCCTGGCCGGCTACGTCTATGCCGATGCCCGCGTTACCAAGGACAACGTGCTTCCGGTCGGCGCCCCCCTGGTCAACGTGCCCCGCCACTCCGGCAGCCTGCTCGCGGTCTACGAGCCAGCAGGCGCGTGGCGCGGCTTCGGGATCGGCGGCGGCGTGCGCGGCGTGGGCGAGCGGGCGGGCGACGCGGCGGGGTCCGGCTTCACCCTGCCGGGCTTCATCGCGGTCGATGCGCTGGCCTATTACAAATTCGGCAACGCCCGCGTGGCGCTCAACATCGAGAATATATTCGACACCGATTACTATGAGAGTTCACTGAACGTATTCCGCGTCTATCCGGGCTCGCCCCGTCGCATCACGGGCTCCGTGACGGTGCGGTTCTGATGGCGGTTGAGCCGGTGTTGGCGCTCGGCCGCGTCGTCAAGCAGTTCGGAGGCAGGACCGCCCTCAGCGGTCTCGACCTCACCCTGCGCGCGGGTGAGGTCTATGCCCTGCTCGGTCCCAACGGTGCCGGAAAGACCACCACGATCAACCTCATCCTCGGCTTCCTGAAGGCCGATGCGGGGGAGGTCCGGGTCTGCGGGATCGATGCAGGGACGGATCCCATCGCTGCCCGGGCGCGCACCGCCTACATCCCGGAGCAGGTGGCCCTTTATCCGGGGCAATCGGGATTGGAGAATCTCCGTTACTTCGCGACCCTCGCCGGTCTCGCGATCGATCGGGCGGAGGCCGAGACGCATCTCGCGGCGGCCGGCCTGGCGCCCGAGGCCTGGTCGCGGCCCGCCTCCGGCTATTCGAAGGGGATGCGCCAGAAGGTCGGCATCGCCATCGCGCTCGCGCGAAAGACCCGGCTGCTGCTGCTCGACGAGCCGACATCCGGCCTCGACCCATCGGCGGCGGCGGCCTTCTCCGGGACGGTGCGGGCGGCGGCGGAGCGCGGCACGGCGGTGCTGATGGCGACCCACGACCTCTACCGCGTGCGCGAGATGGCCGACCGGGTCGGCGTGCTGGCGGGCGGGCGCGTCGCCGAGGAGATCGATCCGAGGCGCTACGCGCACACCGATCTGGAACGCCTCTACATCGCGCGCCTGTCGGGGGCGGTCACGTGAGGCGCGTCCGCGCGGAGTTGGCGCTGCTGTGGCGGGACGCGCGCGTCCGCTGGATCGGCGGCCTGCTCGTCCTGCTCCTGATGGTCACGGGCCTCGGCGCCTGGCAATCCGCCCGCGATTACGGTGCCGAGGTCGCGCGGGTCACGGCCGCAGAGCGGGCCCGCTGGCTCGGGCAGGATGCCAAGAACCCGCATTCCGCCGATCATTACGGCCTGTGGGTGTTTCGCCCCTCGTCGCCCCTCTCAATCCTCGATCCCGGCACCGAGCCCTATACGGGCCGGATGGTGCGGATCGAGGCGCACCTGTTCAACGATGCGGTCTACCGCGCCGTGCAGGATGCCGGCCCCTTCGACCGGGCCGGCCTCTCCGATGTCTCCGATGTCGTCGGCCTCGTTGTTCCCCTGGTGGCGCTTCTCCTCGGCTTTGCCGCCTTCGCGGCGGATCGCGAGCGCGGTACCCTGCGCCTCGCCCTCGGCAACGGCGCGCCGCCCGGCCCACTCTTTGCCGCCCGCTTCGCCGCCCTGAACCTCGTCCTTGCGGTCCTGGTCTGCCTGCCCCTCCTCACGCTCGGCGGCGTGGCCATTGCGAGCCTCGGCACCGCGGGTTGGCAGGCTTGGCCGCGCCTCCTCGTCTGGGTCGCGGTGCAGGCCCTCTACGGTGCCGTCTTCCTGCTCATCGCGATGATCGCCTCGCTGCTGGCCCGCACGGCGCGAGGAGCCTTGACGATCTCCCTCGCGATCTGGATCGCGCTGTGCCTCGTCGCGCCACGGCTCGCGACTGCAGGCATGGAGATGGTCTCGCCCGCCCCGTCCTATCGCGAGACCCGGCTGCGGATCGACGGGGACCTGCGTCCCCATAAATCCGCCGAAGCCAGCGATGCGCGAGCGCAGGCGACGCTCGCCCGCTACGGCGTGAGCGATCAGCAGGAACTCCCTGTGGATCTGCGTGGCCTCATCATGGTGGAGAACGACCACCATGCCTTCGCGGTCTACGACCGGGAACTCGGGGCCTTCTTCGCGGCCCTGGCTGCGCGGGATGCCGCGTTCGGCTGGGCGGGCCTGCTCTCGCCGCGCGTCGCCCTCCAGCGTGTGTCGGAAGGCCTTGCGGGGACCGATTTCGTTCAGCACGCCCATTTCGTCTGGTCTGCCGAGGCTTACCGGCGGGCGATCTCGGAGCGCATGAATGCCGAGATCCGCGACAACCCACAGCGCGACGGGCGCGCCATGCTGGCGGGGCCGGAATTGTGGCGCGAAATTCCGCCCTTTGCCTTTGCGCCCCTGCCGCTGTCGCGGTCCCTCGCCGAGATCCGGGTCCCGGCCCTCCTGCTCGGTCTGTGGCTGGCGCTGCTCGCCGCCGGGAGCATCCCCCTGATCCGCAGGCTGGCCCCGTGAGCCAATCGCGCTTTCTCCCACTGCTGAGGACCGAACTGCGCCTGATTCTTCGCGAGCGGCTGACCTGGGCGATCCTCGCCGCGCTCCAGGTGGCCCTCTGCCTCGGGGGCCATACCGGTGCCCAGCGTGTGGCGGGCGAACGGGCCGCGATCGCGCAAGCCTCGGACGATGCCGCGCGCTCCCTTCGAGACGCTAAGGAGGCCGCCGCCCGCTACGCCGTGCCGCGTGCGATGACGGTCAATTACTGGCAGGATCCGACCCACGCCTTCGGCTACATGCACTACTTCCTCGCCGCCTACGCCGTGAAGCCGCCGACGCCCCTGGCCGTGCTCTCTGCGGGGCAGAGCGAGATCCAGCCCGCCGTCATGAAGACGAGCTTCGGCTTCAGCACCGTCTTCGAGGACACGGCCTACGAACTGGGATCCTCCGCCGCGCTGAGGCTCGGGCCCTTCGACCTCGCCTTCGTCCTCATCTACCTCGTTCCCCTGGCGGTGATCGCCATCGCGGGAACGCGCCTCGCCGCCGAGCAGGATGCCGGGATCCTCCGCCTCATCGCGGCCCAGCCCGTACACCCCCGGATCGTCGCGGGCGCGAAGTTCGGCGCGGCAGCGCTCATCCTCGTCGCCGCCGTGATCGGGGGGACGGCGTTGGCCCTGGCGCTGGCGGGATGGCGGGACCTCCCTCCGGGCTGGGCCACGACCCTCGCCCTGTTGGCCGCCGCGCTCTGCGCCTATGTCGTGCTCTGGGTCGCCGCCTGTGCCCTCGCCGCCAGCCTATGGCGCGGGGCTGTGGCGTCGCTGACGATCCTCGTGCTGACCTGGGCCTGCGTGACCGTTGTCCTGCCGGCCCTCCTCGGTCTCGCGGTGGACAAACTGGCGCCGCCCCCCTCGCGGATCGCCGCCATCGACGCCAGCCGCCAAGTTCAGGATGCCTTCTACCGGGGCGACGAGGCGGCGAAAGTCACGGCCGCATGGCTGACGGCGCGGTTGCCCGGCACCACGGACCGACCCGACTTGCGCGAGACGCCGCAAATCAAGCGGCTGGCCCGGGATGCGTTCTACGAGACGACGCTCGCCCCCTACCGCGCAGGGATGCAGGCCCGCGCCGAGGGCGCCGCGGCCTGGAGCGCACGCCTGGCTCTTCTGTCTCCGGCGACGACGCTCGCCCTCGCGCTCGACACGGCGGCGGGCACCGACGCCGCCCGCCACGCCGCCTTTCTCGCTGCAGCCTCCGAGTACCGCCGGAGCCTGCGCGCCTTCTTCGAACCGCGCATCCTGGCGCAGGAGCTGCGGCCGGCGGCCGTCTGCGCAGGCTGCCCGGCGCGCCTCGATTTCGACGCCTACGATGCCGTGCCGCGCTTTCCGACTGTGATCGCGGCAGACGCAGCGCGATGGCAGGCCGCGCTCAGTGCGCTCACCCTGTGGGGCGTGGCATTGGCTCTGGCCGGGCTGGCCTTCCGCCGCTTCGCGATATGGTCCGTATGAGCGCTGTCGCGACGTCGGCTGCCCGCCCGGATTTTGAGACGCGGCCCGGCGATGCAGAACGTCGAGCCGCGTCGCTCCGCGCGCATTGGTCCAGGCACGCGTCGAAGCGGCGACTGGCGGCTCTCGTGCGCGAGCGGCCGTACACCCCGGTGGGATTTGCCGGCGGATTGAGCCGTCGCGGCTTCTGCATGCTCCGCGGGGGCACCGTCTGGACCCCGGCCGCGCGCCCAAATCTGCTTTGCCGTCTTGAGGACCAGTCGTGACGACCACGGACGTGAAGCGCCCGCCGCGCATCCTCTCGATCGACGCCTTGCGCGGGCTGGTGATGCTCCTGATGCTCGTCGACCACGTGCGGGAGTTCTTCTACCTTCATGCGCAGGTCCGAGACCCCATGGATCTCGCCGCGACGCCGCCGGACCTGTTCCTGACGCGGGCGTCCTCGCACCTCTGCGCGCCGCTCTTCATCCTGCTCACCGGCCTTTCGGCCAGCCTCTATGGGCAGAAGCACGGTCCGCGAGCGACCGCCGCCTTCCTGCTCAAGCGCGGGCTGCTCCTGATCCTGCTGGAAGTGACGCTCGTCAATGTCGCCTGGGCCGGCAGCTTCTGGCCGCCGATCCTTTATCTGCAGGTGATCTGGGTGATCGGCCTGTGCATGGTGGCACTGGCCGCGTTGCTCTGGCTGCCGCGGGTTCTCCTCGTGACCGGAGCCCTGGCGCTCATGCTCGGTCATAACCTGCTCGACGGGCTTGTGCTTCAAGTGGGCGAGCCGGGCTACGTGCTCTGGTCCATCCTGCACCAGCGCGGGATGATCGCGTTGCCCTGGGGCGGCGTGGCCCGGACTTCGTACCCGCTCCTGCCCTGGATCGGCGTGATCGCGGCAGGCTACGCGCTCGGGCCGCTTTTCACGGGAGCGGTCAACGAAACGCGCCGTCGCGCCTGGCTCGCCGGGCTCGGGGCGGCCGCCCTCGTCGCCTTCCTCGTCCTGCGCGCGCTCAACGGTTACGGCGAACCGGTGCCGTGGCAGCCCGGCCGCACGCCCCTCGCCACCGCGCTGTCCTTCGTCAATCTGACCAAGTACCCGCCGTCCGCCGATTTCCTGCTGCTGACGCTCGGGCTGGGCCTCTGCCTGCTGACGCTGTTCGAGGTGGTTCCGGCGCGGCTCGTCGGCTGGCTGTGCGTCTTCGGCGGCGCGCCGCTGTTCTTCTACCTGCTCCACCTTGCGCTCCTGCGTCTCCTGTATGATGGAGCCGCGACGGTCGGTCTGGTTGGGGCTTCAGGACGGGTCGAGGCTGGCTCACCGGCGGCGCTCTGGCTCATCGCCGCCGCTGTCAGCATTCCCCTCTGGGTGGCCTGCCGTTCGATGGTACGGCTGAAACGATCCGGGAGATGGCCGGCTTTGAGCTATCTCTGAGAGCACGAAGATCGCCCCAGTTAGAGCAGAGAGCGGGACAACGGACGTCCCATTGGTGACGGATAACCCAACAGATGCGGGGGAGGGGCTTGACGGCATCGTCCGACGGCGCAGGGTCTGCACCGCGGGTCGCGATCCGGCGGCGGCCGCGTCTGCCAGTCCGGCCGAGGGTCGCAAGACGTGGGCAACCGCGACACCGAGCGCCTCGCCGAGACGGGGATCGGCCTGGTCGAGACCGAGGTGAACCATCGACGCGGGCCGTGGCGGATGCTGCTCTCGGCTGCCAGCGCGACAATCTCGGTCTTCACCACGCCCGACTTCGCGGATCGAACGCGATCCGTTACTTAATTGAGGAATGTTCTTAAGACAAGAATCCGGCCGAAGCTGCGCGGTGTCTTGTGCGGGAATCGTCGAAGCACTGGTAGAATCGATCCTCGTGCCCACGCCGAGCGCGGAGGAGCGCACATGAAGGACTTCGGTTCGACGCCACATCCAGTCCGGAAAGACGCGCCAAGGGAGATTCGGCTCGACGTGGTGGCAGGCCTTACGGCTGCGGCCGTCGTCCTGCCCAAGGCGATGGCTTTCGCCACCGTGGCTGGACTGCCGGTGGCGGTCGGTCTCTATACGGCTTTCGTTCCCGCGCTCATCTACGGTCTCCTGGGCTCGTCCCGCGTGCTCAGCGTCAGCTCGACGACGACACTGGCCATCTTGACCGCGGCAGAACTCGGCAGCGTGGTCCCTGACGGCGATCCGGCGAAGCTCGCCACCGCGACGGCGACGCTGACGGCCCTGGTCGGAATTCTGCTCCTCGCCGCCAGACTGCTGAAGCTGGGTTTCGTCGCCAGCTTCATCTCCCTGCCGGTGCTCACGGGCTTCAAGGCCGGCATCGGAGTCGTCATCCTGCTGGACCAAGCTCCCAAGCTCCTCGGGCTGCACGTTGCGAAACAGTCCTTCCTTGCGGACGTGGTGAGCCTCGTTCAGCACCTGCCCGCAACCTCCCTGCCGACCCTGGCCGTCGCAGGGACCACGTTGACCGTGCTGGTCGGGATGGAATGGCTCAAGCCGCACGCGCCAGCCCCTCTGGTCACGGTGGCGGCTGCCCTCATTGCCTCATGGCTGCTGGATCTCGGCGCCGCGGGCGTGTCGACCGTCGGGACAATCCCGCAGGGCCTGCCCTCTTTCAGCTTGCCCGACCCAGCGCTCGCTCAAGCACTCCTGCCGGGCGCGATG
Source organism: Methylobacterium sp. 391_Methyba4 (assembly GCF_029691625.1). Taxonomy (NCBI): domain Bacteria; kingdom Pseudomonadati; phylum Pseudomonadota; class Alphaproteobacteria; order Hyphomicrobiales; family Methylobacteriaceae; genus Methylobacterium; species Methylobacterium sp. 391_Methyba4. Next base: position 332,462 of record NZ_CP121475.1, read on the forward strand.
GGCATCGCCCTGATGAGCTTCACGGAGAGCATCGCCGCGGCACGGGCGTTCGTGAGGCCCGGCGATCCGCCGCTGGATGCCAATCGCGAACTGGTCGCCACGGGCTTGGCGAACCTGGGGGGAGCCCTGCTCGGGGGCATGCCGGCCGGCGGCGGAACGTCTCAGACCGGTGTCGTCCGAGCCGCTGGCGGCAGGACACAAGTGGCCTCGCTCGTGACGGCCGGGGCGGCTCTCGCCACGATGCTGTTCCTGGCTCCGATCCTCAGTCTCCTGCCGCAGGCGACCCTCGCGGCGATCGTCATCGTCTACTCAGCCAGCCTCATTCAGCCGGAGGAGTTCCGGGCCATCTACCACGTACGGCACATGGAATTCCGCTGGGCGATTGTGGCGGCACTCGGTGTGCTCGTCTTTGGAACACTCCAGGGCATTGTCGTGGCGATCGTGCTCTCGCTCCTCGGCCTTGCCCTCCAGACCGCCCATCCGCGGGTCTCGATCATTGCCCGCAAGCGGGGGGCCGATGTCCTGCGCCCCCTGTCTCCCGAGCACCCCGACGACGAGACGTTCGAGGGCCTTCTGATCCTGCGTCCCGAAGGCCGCCTCTATTTCGCCAACGCGCAGAACGTGGCCGATCGGATCCGGGCGCTGGTCGCCGACCGTGCGCCGCGCGTCGTCGCCCTCGACCTCAGCCGTGTGCCAGACATCGAGTATTCGGCGTTGAAGATGCTGCAGGAGGGCGTACGGCGGACTGACGTGACGGTCTGGCTCGTGGACCTCAATCCGAGCGTCCTCGACATGGTGCGGCGCGCTGGCCTGGATCAGGAACTCGGTCTGGATCGCCTGCTGTTCAACACGCGGGCAGCCATCGCGCGATACAGGGAGCTTCATCCGCGTTCGGCGCCGGACTAGCGCTTCATCGGATCTGACCGGATCGTCAGAGTCGGAGCCTGCTGCCGCGGGAAAGTTGCGGCACTCGGCCGTGGAGAAGCGCCCGAGGACGGGCGTGTGGTGGTGTCCCAGGAGGCGCTGATTCTGCGGGCTGCCTCGGCGCGTGGTCTGGCCGTGAGCGGGGCGAAGACGAGTCCGATCGGATTGAAGCCGAAAGAGTCGGCCGGTCGGTAGAGCAACCGTCCGCCGGCCGCCTCGATAGGCGCGCGGAGACCGCCGACCTTGCGCGCGGGCCGATTGCCGAGGACCACCGGATCACCATGCTTGAGCGCGTGGGCGGCGAACAGCAGACGCTCCGTCTCGACGGCCGCCTGCACGCCGTAGCCGACCATCCCCGTGCCCCTGCGAGTCGAGGTAAAGCTTCGGTAGCGTCGCGGGATGAATGTCGCGCAGGCCCGTCGCAGCCGGCGTCATGTCGGCGAGACCACGGACCGCGCGATCGCGCTCATCCGCGAACACATCCACGAGGCGAATTGGATTGGCCTCGGCCACTAGGCCCGGCTCGATCGCAGGCGTGCGACCTCGCGAGGCCCAATCTCAAGGTAGAAGCGGATCGCATCGTCGACCAGAGCGTCGGGCGTGACGCCCGCCGCCTTTGCGGCGCGCGTGATCTGGAGACCCAGCGCAAGATCGACGCGCAGGTCCGCACCCTGGCTCGGCGAAGCCGATGCGGGGGTCGCGGCAGGTATGGGCGCAGCATGGGTCCGCGATTCGAGTTTGCCGAGCTTCGCTTCGCGGCGGCCTCGGTGGACGAGAGCGTCGGCGCGCTCATTCAGACGGTCGCCGGCATGCCCCCGGACCCAGGTCCATTTCACGTCGCGCGCCGCGTTCAGTTCGTCGAGGCGCTTCATGAGGTCGACGTTCTTCACGTCACCCGTCGTCGTGCGCCAGCCTTTCGCCTTCCACCCGCGCATCCACTCGGTCACGGATTTGACGACGTACTGGCTGTCGCACCGCATCTCGATCGCGGCTCCGGCCGGGAAATGCTCGAGACCCTTGATCGCGGCCGTCAGCTCCATGCGGTTGTTGGTCGTCGTACCGGGTTCTCCGCCGCACAGCTCGACCGTGCCGTCCGGGGCCGCAACGACGACCCCCCAACCACCTGGCCCGGGGTTAGGGTCGCAACCGCCATCGGCATAAACGATCGTTCGCATCGTGGCGTCAGCCCTTCCGTTTGGTGTGGTCGATGGGAGGCCGCCATCCATGCCCGAAATCGGCTGACGGACGGTATACCACCCCAGGCCGGTCCCGCTGGAGAGCTGCGAGCCGGGCAGCACACCTGTCGCCCCGGCCACGCCGCAGGCCGGGCCTGCGTGGCGCCCGTCAGCACGATCGCGGGGCTCGCAAATCCGCTGCTCCTCACGGAGCGGCCACCCTGCAGCGCTTAGATCAAAACCCAATGGGTTGGGCAATGCGAGGAGCCGCCTGCGACCCGAGCACTACCTGGCGAACGACGCGCACCGCATCGAATGCGGTCACTCCGAGAGCCCTCCGCCCATCGGAGTCGATCGGTGGGCGCGGAGACGGTGAGGTCGTGGTCACCGGCATGCAGGACGGCTCTGCTTACCGAAGACGTCGCGGTCCACGGGGCGACCGCGCCGGTCCCCCGATGGGTCTCCGACGGACGCCGCGACCTGCGATGCGAAGTCGCGATAGGAGCGGCTTTCCAATCAGGCCCTGCTGCCGGGCGGCGACGATGAGGCCGAACTTTTGGTAGCCGATCCGGAATTCCCTGGGCGCATTCTGGGCGCGGACGCCGGCGCCGAGGCAGAGGCCGGACTGCCCCCGCACCGAACCTCCGTCGTCCCGCAACCGTGGTCGGTCATGAATTCCGGACGGGGATCACGGAGCCGCGGTAGCGGCTGCGGATGAACGCCGCGACTTCGGCCGAGGTCAGCAGCGTTGCAAGACGCTGGATGCGCGGATCCTTCGCCAAACCCTCGGTCGTGACGAGGACGTTCGCATACGGATTGCCCTCGGCGCGTTCGAGGGCCAGCGCGTCCCGTGCGGGCTCCAGCCCCGCTTCCAGCGCGTAATTGCCGTTGATGACCGCGATCGCCACGTCATCGAGGGAGCGCGGCAATTGCGGCGGCGCGATCTCGACGAAACGGAAGTTTTTCGGATTCTCAAGGACGTCGTCCAAGGTCGCGTTCACGCCCGCGTCCTTCGCCCGCAGACGGATCAGGCCGTTGGCCTGAAGCAGCGACAAGCCTCGGCTGGTGTTGGACACGCTGTTCGACAGGGCGACGGTCCCGCCGGCCGGCACGTCCGCGAGCGACTTGGCCCGGCGGCTGTACAATCCCAGCGGCTCGATATGCACCGCCGCGACGACGGCGAAGCGCACCCCCATCGCGGCTTCCTCCGAACGGAGGAAGGGCACGTGCTGGAAGAAATTGGCGTCGGCGTCGCCGTCACGCAGCAGGGCGTTCGGGCGGAGATCGCCCGAGATCTCGATGGTCTTGAGCGGCAGGTCGGGGGCGAGCTTGTCGGCGACGAATTCGAGGATCTCCGCATGCGGTACGGACGAGGCCACGACACGCAGGGGAGCCGTCGCGGCGCGCGCCGGCGCCATGCTCAGGGCCAGCGCGCCGGACAGGAAAAGACGACGGGAGTATTGGGGCACGGCGCACGCTTCTCGAAGGAAATTCTTGAACGATAATGCTTATATTCTTATCGCTCGGTGCTCCGTGGCATCAAGAGTAACGACTGTCGAACTTTCGCATGTTGGTAGGTCTTGCTTCTCGTGTCGTCGGGAAGATCGAGAGCGGAATTCTCTCAGCCTGATGCTGCTGCACTTGATCATGCCGAAGCCGCGGCGTCCGTGGCGGCGAAGCGGCTCGCCGGCCGTGGCAGGCCGAGATGGTCGCGCAGGGTCGCGCCGGTATAGTCGCGGCGGAACAGCCCGCGCCGTTGGAGGATCGGCACGACCGCGTCTACGAAAGTCTCCAGACCATCCGGCAGCACGTCAGGCATCAGGTTGAAGCCGTCTGCCGCGCCCGCGCGGAACCAGGCCTCGATGTCGTCGGCGATCGCCTCCGGCGTGCCCACGACGATGCGGTGGCCGACGCCGCCGCCCAGCGCCCGCAGGAGTTGGCGGACCGTCAGCCGGTCCCGGCGGGCGAGGGCGAGCGTGCCGAGGAACATCGTGTGGTTGGCGTCGGGCGGCAGGGGAAGCGGTTCCGGCAGGGGCTTGTCGAGTTCGAGCCGCGACGGGTCGAGGCGCAACGTCCCGGCGAGGCGGGCGAGACTGTATTCCACCGGCACGAGGTCCCAGAGTTCGTCCTGGCGGCGGCGTGCCTCGGCCTCCGTCGCGCCGATCACCGTGGCGAGGCCCGGCAGGATAACGAGCGCGTCCGGTCGGCGTCCGTATCGCGCGGCCCGCGCCCGCAGGTCCCGGGCGTAGGCGGTGCCGTCCTCGATGGTCTGCGCCAGGGAGAACACCGCGTCCGCGGTGGCGGCGGCGAGTTCACGCCCGTCTTCCGATCCGCCGGCCTGAAAGGTCACCGGGCGCCCCTGCGCGCTCCGCGGCACCGTCAGCGGCCCGGCAACGGCGTAATGCGCGCCGCGGTGCTCGACGGCATGGACCTTCGCCGTGTCGATGAACCGGCCGCTCGCCTTGTCGCCGACGAACGCATCGTCCTCCCAGCTGTCCCACAGCGCGTGGACGAGATCGGTGAATTCCCGCGCCCGGGCGTAGCGTGCCCCGTGCTCCGAAGCGCCGGCGAAGCCGAAATTGCGGCCGGCGGCGGCATCGGCCGTCGTCACCACGTTCCAGCCCGCCCGGCCCCGGCTGACGAGGTCCAGGCTTGCGAAGCGGCGGGCAAGGTTGAACGGCTCGTTGTAGGTCGTCGAGGCGGTGGCCACGAGGCCGACATGGCGCGTCGCGGTGGCCAGCGCGGCGAGCAAGACGGTCGGCTCCAGGGCGTTGAAGGGCCGGTGGTCGATCCGGTCGTTGATGGCGGGCGTGTCCGCCAGGAAGACCGCGTCGAGCTTGCCCCGCTCCGCGACGCGGGCGACGCGCACGAAGTGGTCGAGGTCGAGGAAGGCATCCGGCTGGCTCTGCGGCAGCCGCCACGCGGAGGGGTAGACGCCCGCATGCAGCACATTGACGTTGAGGTGCAATTGACGGCCGCTCATCGACTCTCTCCGGATCAGCGGACGCGCGGCAGGATCTGTTCGGCGAAGCGGCGCATTTCGGCCTCGAAGGGCTGGAACTGCAGCATGAACAGGTCGATGCCGGCAGCGTGGAAGTCGCGGAGACGGCGGGCCACAGTCTCGTAGCTGCCCACCAGCCCGGCGGCGGTGCCGCCATTGGTGCCGACATGCCGGGAGGCGGCCGCATCGGTCTTGGCGAACATGACGCTCGCGGCATCGGTGCGGGCCCGGGTGTCGGCGCGCAGGGCCGCGTCGCGCTGGGCGAGGTCGAGGAGACGGTCCTGCTCGGCCTGCGCCTCCGCATCGGTCTCGCGGGCGATCACGAAGGCCGAGAGGCCGTAGCGCAGGGGGCCATTGGGGGCAGGGCGGCGGGCGACGTCTTCGATCAGCGCCGCGACCTCAGCGAGCGGCTGGCCGTTGATGAACCAGACATCGGCATGGTCGGCGGCGAGCGCCCGGGCGGGCTCGGATTCGCCGCCGAGATAGATCCTCGGCCGCGCCCGGAAGGTCCCGGCCGGGCGGAGCTGGTACTCCTCCACTTGGAAGTGCTGGCCCTGGAGGGTCACGCGCTCGCCGCGCATCAGCCGGTCCACGAGGCCGATCCACTCGCGGCCGTAGGCGTAGCGCTCGTCATGGGCCGGGAAGGGCAGCCCGGCTCGCTCGAACTCGGCCTTGTTCCAGGCATTCACGAGGTTCAGGGCGAAGCGGCCGCCGCTGATATGCTCGATCTGCAGCGCCATCTTGGCGAGCACCACGGGGTGGTAAAGCCCGGGCTTGATCGCCGCGATGATCTCGATGCGCCGGGTCAGGGCCGCCAGCGCCGCCGCTCCTGTCCAGGCCTCCAGCTGATCGCGCTGCGGATCGTAGGGGTTCATCGTGTGCTGCGCGACCAGCACCGCGTCGAAGCCCAGCGCCTCCGCCTCCAGCACCAAGGCCCGGTTGCGCTCCCAGCTGGCATCGTCCGGCTCGTCGGGATCATGGTGGGCGGCGCGGGAGCCGTGGACGGCGGCCCAGATGCCGAACCGGGGTGAACCCGTCATGGCGTCAGCCCCGGCCGGGAGGAATCGCGAAGATCGGCACGGCGGTGGCGTCGATCCGGCGGGGGATGAGTTTCGCCTCGTAGAACACGTCGGCGATGGCCTGCTGCTCGCCGAGCTGCGCCCGCTCCACCGGCTCGACGGCATAGGTGCGGCGGCTGTTGGCGGCGGCCACGACGGCGGGCGGCAGGTCGCCCCAGATCGGAGCCAGCAGCGCCACGGCCTCCACCGGGTTCGCCTTCATCCACGCTCCGGCCTCGGCGAGCGCGCGGTAGACGGTCGCCACCACCTCCGGCTGCGCGGCGGCGAAGGTATCGTTGACGAGGTAGTACCGGTGATAGCTCGTGAGCCCGCTGCCGTCGGCGATGACCCGCACCGGGCGCTTCGCCGCCGCGAAGGCCAGGAACGGATCCCAGATCGACCATGCATCGAGGCGGCCCTGCTCGAAGGCCACGGCCCCTTCCGGCGCCTGAAGATAGGCGGGCGTGATATCGCCGAGCGTGAGGCCGTCGCGCTTCAGCGCGGCGGCGAGCACGTAATGGCTGCCCGAGCCGCGCGAGACGCCGACCGTCTTGCCCTTCAGATCGGCGATGGTGCGGATCGGCGACTCATCCGGCACGATGATCGCCTCGGCCGAAGGCGCCCCCCGCTCCCGGGCGTAGAAGGTGAGGGGCGCCTTGGCCGATTGGGTGAAGATCGGCACCGCATCGGCCACGTCGGCATGGATATCGACCGCGCCGGCATTCATCGGCTCGATCACGCTGGTGAACAGGTGCCAGGTCGGCGTGAAGCCCAGCGGAGCGAGCCGCTCGGCCAGCGTGCCCTTCACCTTGAGCACGGTGAACAGCACCGACGAGCGCTGCATGCTGATCTTCACCTCGCGCGGCGCCGCGTGCACGGCAGGGGCACCGAGCGCGACGGCGGCCGCGCCGCCGAGTCCGGTGCGCAGGAGCGAGCGGCGGGAGGGCGCGATCCGCCAGAGGGTCTCGTCGGTCATCGAAGGCTCACAACGCGGCAGGGAAAGAAGAGGCCGGCCCCGTATTGAAAGACGCCTGGGGGCGCCGGATCAATGAAACGCGTTTTCGATTTGCCGTTGCAGCATGGCAGACCGTTCCTCGACGGGCGCTCGGAAAAGTATTCTTTCACTGTCGACGCCCGACAGTTCGGAATCCGGCGCCGACAGTCGATATTTGTCGGATCATCCACGAATCATGGACCCGAAGAGGCAGCCTTTTCTCTCTGGGACGTTGAAGAAAATGAAAATCTCCGAAGCGTCTTTCTTGCAAGACTGAGTTTCCAAAAACAGATAATGCCAGATCATTCGGCTTGAGATCCGGGAACAACTCACCGATTCCAGGGGCATCGCTGTCGGGCCGTCGGCCGGAATCGGGAAGTCGTGTTCATGTCTCAGACGGAAGCGGGCTGGGGTGCGGGGCCGAGCGGGCGCTACGAGGAACTCGCGGACCGGTTTCGGCCGGTCTTTGCCGAGATCCGCGCCACGGCGGTCGAGCGGGATCGGTCCCGCCGACTGCCCCATGCCGAGATCGGTTGGCTGCGGGAGGCCAACTTCACCACGCTGCGCCTCGCGCCGTCCGAGGGCGGCCATGGCGCCAGCCTGTCGGAACTGTTCGCTCTGCTGATCGAGCTGTCGAGCGCCGATTCCAACGTCACCAATGCGCTGCGGGCGCATTTCGGCTTCACCGAGGATGCGCTCTGCTCGTCCTCGCCCGAATGGCGCGCGGCCTGGATCGGCCGGATCGGCGCGGGCGAGACGATCGGCAGCGGCGTCTCGGAGACGAGCCCCGCCAAGGTCGGCGCATTCGACACGGTGGTGCGCCAGCGTGACGGTGCCCGCGTGGTCGACGGCCGGAAGTTCTACACGACCGGCTCGCTGTTCGCGGACTACATCCACCTCTCGGCGGATGACGAGGCGGGCGGCCCGGTGACGGCGGCGGTGCCGGTGCGCGCGCCGGGGGTGACCATCGTCGACGATTGGGACGGGTTCGGGCAGTCGCTCACAGCCAGCGGCACCGCGACCTTCGAAGGCGTGGTGCTCGCCCCCGACCTGATCAAACCCGATCCGGCCCGCTTTCCCTATGCGATGGCGTTCTTCCAGCTGGTTCATCTCGCGACGCTCGCCGGGATCGGCCGGGCGGCGGCTGACGACGTGGCACGGCTCGTGGCCGAGCGGACCCGCGTCTACAGCCACGGCAATGCCGGGCGGACGGCTGACGACCCGCAGATCCAGGCGGTGGTGGGGCGCGTGCGTGCCAGCGCCTATGCGGCGGGTGCGATCGTCCTGAAGGTGGCGGAGGCCCTCCAGAGGGTCCACGACGCGCACCGGGCCGGATCGCCGGACGTGGAGCGTCAGGCGACGCTCGCCGATGTCGAGGTCAACCAAGCGGTCAGCGTGGTGACCGACCTGATCTTGAGCGCGACGACGAGCCTGTTCGACGCGCTGGGCGCCTCGGCGGTGAAGGTCGGGAACGGGCTCGATCGCTACTGGCGCAACGCCCGCACCATCGCCTCCCACAACCCGCGGATCTACCGGGACCGCTCCGTCGGCGCCTTCGCGATCTCCGGGGAGGCGCCGCCCCGGCAATACCGGGTCGGCTCGGCGTGAGGGGGCGACGGGCATGGCACGCCGCGACCGCATGCGCCTGGGCGCGTTCCTGTATCCCGGCGGCCACCACGTCGCCGCGTGGCGGCATCCGTCGTCCCAGGCCGATGCCGGGATCAACGCCGCCCATTACCGGCAGATCGCCCGGACCGCGGAGGCCGCGAAGTTCGATCTGCTCTTCCTCGCGGACGGCGTCAGCATTCGCGGGGACGATCTCGACGCCCTGAGCCGCACGGCGATCCGCTATGTCGGCCAGTTCGAGCCCCTGACGCTGCTGTCCCACCTGTCGGCGGTCACCGAGCGCATCGGGCTCGTGGCGACCGCCTCCACGACCTACAACGAGCCGTTCCATGTCGCGCGGAAGTTTGCCTCGCTCGATCACCTGAGCGGCGGCCGGGCGGGCTGGAACCTCGTCACCTCCGCCGATCCGCGCGAGGCCTGGAACTTCAGCCGGGAGAGCCATCTCGCCCACGCCAACCGCTACGCCCGAGCGGAGGAATTCGTGGACGTCGTCCGCGGCCTCTGGGATTCCTACGCGGACGACGCCTTCGTGCGCGACCGCGAGACCGGCCGCTTCTTCGATCCGGACAAGCTCGGCCTGCTCGCGCACGTGGGCGCGCATTTCTCGGTGAGGGGGCCGCTCAACGTCCCCCGACCGCCGCAGGGGCATCCCGTGGTGGTTCAGGCCGGCTCTTCGGAGGCGGGCAAAGCCCTCGCCGCCCGCACCGCCGAAGTGATCTTCACCGCCCAGCAGACCTTGGAGGACGCGGTGGATTTCTACGGCGACGTGAAGCATCGGATGGCACGCCACGGCCGCAACCCCGACCACCTCAAGATCATGCCGGGCGCCTTCCCCGTCGTGGGCCGGACGGAGGCCGAGGCGCAGGACAAATTCGCGTCCCTGCAGGAGCTGATTCATCCGGTGGTCGGCCGCGCGCTCTTGCAGCAGCTCATCGGCGCCGATCTCTCCGCCTACCCGGACGATGCCCTCGTGCCGGATCTTCCGGAGACCGACGGCGGCAAGAGCCGTCAGGATCTCTTCCTCCGTCTCGCCCGCCGCGAAGGGCTGACGATCCGCGCATTGTACCTGCGGGCCGCCAGCGCCCGTGGACATTGGACGATCGTCGGTACGCCGACGCAGATCGCGGACGCCCTGCAGGAGCGCTTCGAGGCTTATGGCGCGGATGGCTTCAACATCATGCCGCCGACCCTGCCCGGAGGCCTCGACGATTTCGTTTCCCTGGTGATCCCCGAACTGCGCCGAAGAGGCCTATTCCGGGAGGCATACGAGGGGACGACCCTGCGGGAGAATCTCGGCCTGCCGCGTCCCGCCGACCGGTTCTCCACGCCGCACGCTGCGTCCGACCGGGGAGCGGCATGACTGTGCCCCGGCCGCAAGCGCCTTCGACTTCGGATCGCACGGCCATGACCGACGACGACACGGATATCCCCGCCCGGCGGCGCTTTCTGAAGGGCGGTGTCGCCGCCGTTGCCGGTTTGGTGGCCGGACACCCGATTGAGCAGGGCGACCGTTGGGTTCGCAACGACGAGGTCCCGAGATGTCCGGGCGCGCCGCCGGGATCCTGTCCTGACAGACGTCGCGCCAGTCGGTCGGCCTGGTTCCGGTCCGGTACGTGAAGCGGATCGATCTCGCCCCGGAACCGTGCCGGCTTCGGGGGACGTTTCTGCCCCTCGCCGTTCAGCCGAATGGAGCTCAAACCCGGATGCCCGGTCTTGCGGGCTTCGGCGATCCGGCGTGCGTTGGTCTGGCCGGAAGTCAAACGTCCGCCTTGCAGAGGGCGCGCTGCACAAGCGGACGAGCTCCAACCGATCCATGTCGGGCATGCGGAAAACCGCCTGGGCTTCCCGAAAGCGGGGGAATCGAGCCTCCGCGGGCGCCCAGGACGGCATCTTCCACCCGAGGTCGGGAAGCATCGCTTCCCGACTGCGCCGATGGTGCTAACAAACTTACTTCAGGCGCGCGGCAGCCCAGGCGATGTGGTCGGCCATGAAGGTCGAGATGAAGTAGTAGGAGTGGTCGTAGCCCTCGCGCATGTTGAGCGTCAGCGCGATGCCGGCCTTCTTGCAGGCCTCCTCAAGCAGCCAGGGGCGCAGACCGTCCTGAAGGAAGCTGTCGGCGGTGCCCTGATCCACCAGGATCTCGGGGAAGCGCTTGCCGTCCTCGATCAGCGCGGTGGCGTCGTGGGCGCGCCAGGCGGCCGGGTCGGACCCGAGGTACTTCTCGAAGGCAGGCTTCGACCAGCCGGCCGTGGACGGCTGTGCGATCGGCGCGAATGCGGAGCAGGACTTGAAGCGTTCCGGGTAGGTCAGCGCGATGGTGAGCGCCCCGTGGCCGCCCATGGAATGGCCGAAGATGCCCTGGCGCGACAGATCGGCGGGGAATTCCTGCGCGATCAGGGCCGGCAACTCCTCAGTCACGTAGCTCCACATCTTGTAGTTCTTCGCATAGGGCGCCTCGGTGGCGTCCAGATAGAAACCGGCACCGGAGCCGAACTGCCAGTTGCCCTCTTCGTCCGGGATCCCGGGACCGCGCGGGCTGGTATCCGGAGCCACGACGATCACACCATGATCGGCTGCCGCCTTGCGATACTCACCCTTGTCCATGACGTTGGCGTGCGTGCAGGTCAGCCCGGACAGGTACCACAGCACCGGGACTGGTCCCTTCTCGGCCTGGGGCGGCACGAACACCGCGAAGGTCATCGGGCATCCGGTGGTCTGCGCGTCGTGCTTGTAGACGCCCTGCGTGCCGCCGTGGGCGCGGGCCTTCGAGACGGTTTCCATCAGCTGTGATCTCCTGCTCGGGCGCCGAGAGCCCCGCTCGGGGGCCGGATCGCGGGCACCGGGGCTCCGGGAATGCGGGGGCGTGCGTGGGGCTCACCGACCTCGTAGGCGGGGGAGCCCCGGATCTGTCTTCCTTAGTAGACGACCACGGAGCGGATCGACTTGCCCTCGTGCATGAGGTCGAAGCCGTGGTTGATCTCCTCCAGCGGCATGGTGTGGGTGATCAGATCGTCGATGTTGATCTTACCCTCCATGTACCAGTCGACGATCTTCGGCACGTCCGTGCGTCCGCGCGCGCCGCCGAACGCCGAACCCTTCCAGACGCGGCCGGTGACGAGCTGGAACGGACGGGTCGAGATCTCGCGGCCGGCTTCCGCCACGCCGATGACGATCGACTCGCCCCAGCCGCGATGGCAGCACTCGAGGGCCTGGCGCATCACGTGGACGTTGCCGGTGCAGTCGAAGGAGAAATCGGCGCCGCCGCCGGTGAGATCGACGATGGCCTGAACCACCTTGTCGGTTCCGACCTCGTTCGGATTGATGAAGTCGGTCATGCCGAATTTGCGGGCCATGGCCTGCTTCTCCGGGTTGATGTCGACGCCGATGATCTTGTCGGCACCGACCATCCGGGCGGCCTGGAGCACGTTGAGGCCGATGCCGCCGAGACCGAACACCACCACGTTGGCGCCCGGCCAGACCTTGGCGGTGTAGATCACTGCTCCGATCCCGGTGGTCACGCCGCAGCCGATGTAGCAGATCTTGTCGAAGGGGGCGTCTTCGCGGATCTTGGCCAGCGCGATGGCGGGCAGGACCGTGAAGTTCGAGAAGGTCGAGCAGCCCATGTAGTGGAACACGGTGCTCGAACCGCCCGGGCTGCCGCCGGTGGAGACGCAGGAGAAGCGGCTCGTGCCGTCCGGCATCACGCCCTGGCCCTGGGTCGCCCGGATCGCGGTGCACAGGTTGGTGCGCTGGGACAGGCAGGACTTACAGTTGCGGCATTCCGGCGTGTAGAGCGGGATGACATGGTCGCCGGGCTTCAGCGTGGTGACGCCGGCGCCGACCTCGCGGACGATGCCCGCGCCCTCATGGCCGAGGATCGCCGGGAACTTGCCCTCGGAATCCAGGCCCGACAGCGTGTAGGCATCGGTGTGGCAGATCCCGGTGGCCATCAGCTCGACGAGAACCTCGCCGGCCTTGGGCCCCTCGATGTCGATGGTCTCGATCGTGAGAGGCTTCTTGGCCTCCCACGCGACAGCCGCGCGCGTCTTCATCACAAGTTCCTGTTGTCTGGACGATCACGGACGGCGCCGAACTGCCGACTCTTCGGTGCGCCTCGCTCATGGGCGGCGCACCGAACGGTCCGGAAATCTGGTGCGTGTGTGATGCTTCTGGCGCTCGGATGCAACGTCTGCGTCCGCATTTTGACCCTGGCGTCGCGGTTCCGGCAGATCCGGGGAATGGGTCCCATCCGCATCCTGCATGGCGCGCGCCGACTGCGACGGTTGCACCAGGTCCGACGCCGACGGGACCAGACGGCTTGGCCGAAATCGACCCGTGGCTGTCCCCGACTCCGCTCGGCCATGCCCACGGTGCTGACGGGATCCGGACGCGCGCTGATCGGCGATCCTGCCCTGGGACGATATGGGCACGACCGTCGCCCGGAGTCGCACGCGCCACGCGCTGCGTGAATCTTTCGTCCGCGTCGGTGCATGAGGGGTGCCCGTCACGGTCCGCCAGCGTGGGCGGGCCCAGCTACATGCGTGAGCCGACCCCGATCTCTCATCCCCGGAATGGGATTCGGGCTCGCGGGAGGCCTGAGCTGACCTCTTTACCGCGGTCGTCGCGCGACAATGCCACGCTATCGGCGTCCCGCGCGGGCGGATACCGAAGCCAAACGCATCGGTGAGTGGACACGCTCCGTCGCCGCCCGCAGATTCGTCCGTCCTCCCGAGCGCCCGACGCCCGACCTCTCCCTGATCGATCCTCGTATGATCCATACCGGCTACAGCCCGGCCCTTGTGGCGCTCTCCATCGTGATCGCGGTGTTCGCATCCTATGCGGCGCTCGACCTCGGAGCGCGCATCCGCCAGCCCGATTCCGGTCCGCGCTGGGCCTGGGCCGCAGCCGCCGCGTTCGCCATGGGCGGTGGCATCTGGGCCATGCATTTCGTCGGGATGCTTGCCTTCGAGATGGGCATGCCGGCGCGGTACGACCTCGGCACGACCGTCCTGTCGCTGTTGATCGCTGTGGGCAGCACGGCCGCGGCCTTTGCCTGGGTGGCGCGGGAAGGCATCGCCACCGCTCCGCTGCTCGTCGCGGGCTCGGCGATGGGCCTGGGCGTGGCGGCCATGCACTATACCGGCATGGCCGCGATGCGGGTCCCGGGGAACCTGGCCTACGACCCGCGCATCGTCGCGGCGTCGGTCGCCATCGCCGTCACCGCATCGACCGCCGCCCTGTGGCTCACCTTCCGGCGCAACCGCCCCTGGCAGAGGCTCATGGCCGCCGGCGTCATGGGGCTGGCGGTCGCCGGCATGCACTACACCGGCATGGCCGCCGCGACCTTCACAGCCGAGGAGGCGGGTGCTCACCCGGCCCACGCGGCCGTCCTGTCCACTGGCCAGCAGGATCTCGCCCTGGCGGTGGCCGGTATCACCTTCGTCGTCCTGTTCCTGGCGATGATGGCGGGTTCGTTCGACCAGCGGCGCACCCAGCGGCGCCTACACGTCAGCGAAGCGCGCTTCCGCTCCGCGGTCCGGGCCGTCGATGGCGTGATGTGGACGACGAACGCTGCAGGCGACTTCATCGAGGAGCAGCCGGGCTGGGAGCAGATCACGGGCCATACCTTCGCTGAGTATCGCGGTCGCGGCTGGGCGAAAGCGATCCACCCGGAGGATTTCCCCGAGACGAACCGGATCTGGCAGGAGGCGTCCCGGACGGGCGGCGCCTACGCCGTGGAACACCGCGTCCGCGCATCGGATGGCAGCTGGCGGCACTACGCGGTGCGCGCCGTGCCCGTGCGGGATGCGGACGGGGCGATCCGCGAATGGGTCGGCGTCCACGCGGATGTCAGCGCCCGTCACGCCCACGAGGCCGCCTTGCGGGATGCCCGGGATGCGGCCGAAGCCGCCAACCGCGCCAAGAGCGCGTTCCTCGCCAACATGAGCCACGAGCTGCGCACGCCGCTCTCGGCGGTCATCGGCTACGCCGAGATGCTTCAGGAGGAGGCGGAGGATCTCGGGCAGGACACGTTCCAGGCCGATCTCGGAAAGATCCGCTCGAACGCCCAGCACCTTCTCGGGCTGATCAACGACGTCCTCGACCTCTCGAAGGTCGAGGCCGAGAAGATGGACGTCCTGGCCGAGGACGTCGCCGTCGAGGCCTTCGTGCGAGACGCCGCCGCGACCGTCGAGGGTCTCGTGGCCAAGAAGGGCAACCGCCTCGTCCTCGACCTTGCTCCGGACCTCGGCCATGCACAGACCGACGCGGTGAAACTGCGCCAGTGCCTGTTCAATCTGCTCGGCAACGCCGCCAAGTTCACCGAGGGTGGGACCGTGACGTTGCGGGTCCGGCGCGAGCCCGGACCCCACGGTGACCGGCTGACCTTCGCCGTGTCGGATACCGGCATCGGCATGACGCCCGAGCAGCTCGCCGGGCTGTTCCAGAGGTTCGTGCAGGCCGACGAATCGACGACGCGCAAATACGGCGGCACGGGACTGGGCTTGGCCCTGACCAAGGCCTTCGCCAATCTGATGGGCGGCGACGTCTCCGCGGACAGCGCCGAAGGTCGGGGCACGACCTTCACCCTCACACTGCCGGCGACCATGCCCGGGCCCGAGATCGCGGATGGGCATCCTCCGGCCCTTCACGGTGGCACGGCGGACGGCACGCGCGGTCTGGTTCTGGTCGTCGACGACGAGTCCAGCCAGCGCGAGCTGATGATCCGCTTCCTGGCCCGCCAGGGCTTTTCGGCCCAGGCTGCGGTCGACGGACGGTCGGGTCTCGAACTCGCACGCCAGTTGCAGCCCGTCGCGGTGCTGCTCGACGTGATGATGCCGGAGATGGACGGCTGGGCCGTGCTCGCCGCGCTGAAGCGCGACGAGGCCACCCGGGACATCCCGGTGATCATGGTCAGCTTCGTGGCCGATGCCGCACTCGGGGCCGCGCTCGGGGCGGCCGGTTCGCTTCCGAAGCCGGTGGACTGGAGCCGCCTGAAGGGGGTGCTCGACCGGATCGGCGCCGGCGCGGGCGACGTGCTGGTGGTGGATGACGACGCCGAGATGCGGCGCCGGCTCCGCACCGTGCTGGGGCGCCAGGGGTTCGCGGTTCGGGAGGCCGGCGACGGGGCCGAGGCCCTGGCCAGCGTGCGCGCGGCGCGCCCGGGGCTCGTGCTCCTCGACCTGACCATGCCGGTGATGGACGGCTTCGCATTCCTGCGCGCCCTGCGGGCAATGCCAGGCGGCGACGAAGTTCCGGTGGTCGTCCTGAGTGCCCGCGACGTCTCGGAGGAAGAGCGTCATGATCTGTCTGCCGCCGACCGGATCTTGCGCAAGGGTGACGCCAGCTTGCAGGACGTTGCCGCGGAAGTCGGCCGGCTCGGCCGACTGAACCCGTCCATCCCGGTGCGTGCGACGGACGGCTGATCGACAGGCCGCGCGTCCATCCCTCGACAACCGGCGTCGCCCGGGTGACGTTCGCACGCACCGTCTTGGGGCACCGCTGGCCGTCTTACCGGGAACCCGAACGCCGGCAGCCCTGTGCCGATACGCGGGGACGGCGGATCTCCACAGATCCCGGGGATCTCTGCCGGGCAAAATCGCCGCGCCTGTCTGCGATCGGCACGCGTTCCGCTGTCGATTCTCTCGGGCGCGATCGAGAAAGCTTCACCCCCGCGCGTTGCCAAGCAGCTCCCGCAGGTTGTCAATCAAGTCGTCCGCACGGAATGGTTTCTGCAGCAAGGGGAAGTCATTGGCATCCTGACCTTCCCGAAGGTAACCGGAGGCCAGCAGGATCTGCATGTGTGGCCATTGCTGCCGGATGATGTGTCCGAGCTCGATGCCGTTCATCGTGCCGGGCATGTTCACGTCGCTGAAAACGAGGCAGATATTCGCCTCCCTCCGCAGAACGCGCAGAGCCTCGCTGGCATCATGCGCACTGAGCACCTCGAACGCGAGGGCCTCGAGGGTCGAGACAACGGTCGAGCGAACATCGGCGTCGTCCTCGACGACAAGCACGGCCCTACCCGCACCATTCATCGGATTCGGCGGCTCGTTCGTCGCACCCGCAGCGCATTCTTCCGATCTGGGACTTCCTTCAGCGAGCACGGGCATCGTGACGAGGAAACGGGTGCCTTGATGCGGCGTGCTGTCGACAACGATGGTCCCGCCGCTCTGCTGCACGAAGCCGTAGACCATGCTCAGACCGAGGCCCGTGCCTTTGCCGACCTCCTTCGTCGTGAAGAAGGGTTCGAAGACGCGCGCCAGAACATCAGGTGACATCCCCGTGCCCGAGTCGGCGACCGTGATCTCTATGAAACGCACGTCCTCGACCCCCTCCGGCCCAGTGGGGTCCCGGCGCCTGATGCGGATGTCCAATGTCCCTCCATTCGGCATCGCGTCCCGGGCATTCACCGCGAGGTTGATGAGAGCGGCCTCGAACTGAGCGTGATCGACACAGACTTCCGGCAGTCCCGCCTCCAGATCCGCGGAGATCGTGATCCGCTCGCCGAGCGTGCGCTCCAGAAGCTTGATCAGGCCAGGAATGAAGTTCGCGAAGGTCAGCGCCTTCGGCTGGAGAGGGGAGCGTCGTGAGAAGGCCAGCAGCCGGCTGGTGAGTTCGGCGCAGCGATGGGCCCCCTCGATGGCGCTCTCGATGCGGCGGTGCGCCTTCTCGTTGCCCAGCAACGCGCCCTTGACCAAGTCGAGATTGCCGATGACGATGCTCAACATGTTGTTGAAATCGTGCGCGATCCCGCCGGTTAGGCGGCCCACTGCCTCGAGCTTCGAAGCGTGCTGCAAATTGAGCTCAAGTTCCTTGCGCTCCGTCACGTCGAACCACATCCCGAAGAGTTCGACCGCCGTGCCGCTCTCATCACGGTTCACCGCGATCTGGTCGAGGATGTGCCGCTCCATGCCATCCGCGTTGCGCCAGCGATATTCCAGAGCCACCTCGCCGGTCTCGAGGACCGCGCAAAGCGCCGCCGACACCCGCTCACGGTCGTCTGCTTCGAGGCGGGAGCTCCAGAGGCCGGAGGTGGCGAAGGTCTCGCGCGAGAAGCCGGTGATGCGCGCGATGCTGTCGTTGGTGAAGTAGAGGCGTCGGTCGGCGACGCCGATCGGTGAGGTGTAGAGGGCGATGGGAAGGCCGCGCAGGACAGCGGCCTGATGCTCTTCCCGCCTGCGCAGCGCCTGCTCGGCTTCCAGTTTCTCACCGCGTACGCGAAGGTTCTCCAGGAGCAGACGCTTCTCGGCAGTCGCGTTGCGCTTGATCTCTTCGGTCTTGCGGTAAAGATCGACGAAGACATCGACCTTCGACTTCAGCACCAAAGGCTGGATCGGCTTGAACACATAATCGACCGCGCCGGCGGAGTAACCGCGGAAGATGTGGATATCGTCCTTGTTGTGGGCCGTGAGGAACAGGATCGGGACACGGGATGTGCGCGAGCGGCTGCGGATGAGGGCGGCCACCTCGTAGCCGTCCATGCGCGGCATCTGTACGTCGAGCAGAATGAGGGCGAAGTCCTCCCGGAGGGCCCGGCGTAGGGCTTTTTCCGGCGAGTTCGCCAGAATCAAGTCGGTCTCGGGATCGGCTAGAATCTCAGAGGCGGCAAGCAGATTACGCTGGTCGTCATCGACGATCAGGATCTTGGCTCGGACCGGGGCCAGCTCGGTGGGTAAGCCGAGCTGTCCCGCGGTATCGTCCGGACCAGCCGGATGGGGATCCAGTCGGCGGCTCATCGGGGTTGCCGCTCGAAGTCTCTCGCTCCCGCGCGCAGCGGCGTCACACCGTCGGCGATCTCGCCCCGTCGTGCCAACTGCACCCGCAGCACGGCCAGCAGCTCGTCCATGTCGATCGGCTTCGAGACATAATCCGACGCGCCCGCCTCGAGGCACTTCTCGCGGTCGCCCTTCATGGCCTTCGCGGTCACGGCGATCAGCGGCAGGCTTCGGAAGGCGCCCTGGACCCGGATCGCGCGCATCGTCTCGTAGCCGTCCATTCCTGGCATCATGATGTCGATCAACATCGCGTCGATGTTCGGATGGGATTCGAGCAGCGCGATGCCGTCATGCCCGTTCTCCGCGAACAGAACCTCAAGCCCGTGCTGCTCCAGGGCGCTCGTGAGCGAGAAGATGTTACGCAGGTCGTCGTCGATCAGGATGACCCGGCAGCCCTGGAGAGACACCCCGTCACTGCGATCGCCGAGACCCTGCTCGTCGGCCGGGGCGCTGGCGATGGCCCGATGCAGGAACAGGGCGGTCTCGTCGAGGAGTCGCTCGGACGAGCGCGTGTCCTTGATGATGATCGTCGAGGCGGTCTGCCTCAGCTGCTGCTCTTCGGCGGGCGTGAGCGCCCGACCGGTATAGACGATGATCGGCAGTTCCTCCCCGTCCTGCGAGGCGCGGATCTGCTCGATCAGCTCGGAACCACCGATATCGGGCAAGCCGAGATCGATGATCGCACAGTCGAACCGGCCGCCGGTCAGGGCTTCCAGTGCGGCCGACGCCGTGCCGACCCCGAAAATCTTGACGTCCTCCTCGCTCAGGAGCGCCGTGATGCTGGCGCGCTGGTTCTCGTCGTCCTCGACGAGCAGAAGGTTGCGGACGGGCCGCGTGATGAAATCCTTCGAGAGCTCCAGGGCCCGCAGCAGGCCCTCGCGCTCCACGGGCTTCTCCAGAAAGCCGAACGCGCCGGCGCGCAGGCCGCGCTTCTTCTCGTCGTTGACGGAGATGACGTGGATCGGGATGTGGCGGGTGCGGGAGTTGTTCTTCAGGAGGTCGAGCAGGGCCCAGCCGTCCATGTCGGGCAGGCCGATATCGAGGGTGATGGCGTGCGGCTTGAAGCGGTGGGCGAGGCTCAGCGCGCCGGCACCGTCTTGCGCGATCAAGCCTTTGAAGCCGCGTTCGCGCGCAAGTTCCAGCAGCACCGAGGCGAACATCGCGTCGTCCTCGACGATGAGCACGATATGATCCCCCGGGTGGATGGCATGGCGGTCGTCCGCGGCGGCCGAAAGGGCCATCGCGGCGTTCGGCTGGCGGCCGGTCAGCGCGGCATTTCCGGTCCCCGCGGCCGTCTCCCATGCGCGGCCCGTGACTGCCTGAACGGGCGGTTCGAAGGGCAGGAACAGGGTGAAGGTGCTGCCCGAACCGATGCGGCTCTCGACCACGATCTCGCCGCCCAGCAGGCGGGCGATCTCGCGGCTGATGGCGAGGCCGAGGCCGGTGCCGCCATACTTGCGGCTCGTGGTCCCGTCGGCCTGCTGAAACGCCTCGAAGATGATCCGCTGCTTATCCTCAGCGATGCCGATACCGGTATCGGTTACGGAAAGGGCCATCCACTGGCTCCCGGCGCGCAGCGGCGACCCCTCGGCCGAGCCGATCTTGAGCGAAACGCTGCCCGTCTCGGTGAATTTGAAGGCGTTGGAGAGAAGGTTGCGGAGAACCTGCTGCAGGCGCTTGGAATCCGTGCGTACCGACCGCGGCAGGCCGGGCTCGACATCGATCACGAAGGCAAGGTGGCGGTCCTCGGCCAGCTGGCGGAAGGTCCTTTCGAGGTTCTCGACGAGATCTTGCAGCGCGACATCGCCGACTTCGAGCGACACCGTCCCGGACTCGATCTTGGAGAGATCGAGGATGTCGTTGATGAGCGACAGGAGGTCGGTCCCGGCTGCGTTGATCGTCTTGGCAAACTCCCGCTGCTTGTCCGTAAGGTTCCCGTCGCGGTTCTCGGAGAGAAGCTTCGAGAGGATCAACAGGCTGTTGAGCGGCGTGCGCAGCTCGTGGCTCATGTTGGCCAGGAACTGCGACTTGTAGCGCGAGGTCAGGCTCAGCTGCTCGGCCTTCTCCTCCAGCGCCGTCTTGGCAACGGAGACCTCGCGGTTCTTGCCTTCGACCTCGCGCTTCTGGATTTCGAGCAGCCGCGCCTTCTCCTCCAGCTCCTCGTTGGTCTGCTGCAGGCGCTCGCGCTGGCTCTTCAGCAGATCCTCGGATTGCTGCAGGGAGGCCGCCTGAAGTTCAAGGCGGTCGTTCGTCTTCTTCAGCTCCTCTTGCCGGCTCTGTAATTCGCCGGTCAGGAGCTGCGACTGCTTGAGGAGACCTTCGGTCCGCATGTTGGCGGCAATCGTGTTGAGCACGATCCCGATGGATTCGGTCAGTTGGTCAAGGAAGGACTGATGGGTCTCACTGAAACGGTTGAACGACGCCAGCTCGATGACTGCCCGAACTTCCTGCTCGAACAGGACTGGCAGGACGATGATGTTGAGGGGTGGTGCCTCGCCGAGAGCCGAGCCGATGGTGATGTAGTCGCCGGGCACGTTGGTGAGGGTGATGCGCTTTTTCTCGAAGGCGCATTGGCCCACGAGACCCTGACGGAGGCGATACCGGTTCGACAGGTTCTTGCGCTCCGTGAAGGCATAGCTCGCCATCAGATCCAGAACCGGCTCTCCGCCATCGTCCTCCACCATGAAGAACACGCCGCGCTGGGCATTCACGAGCGACGCGATCTCGGACAGGATCAGATTTGAGACGGTGGCGAGGTCGCGCTCGCCCTGCAGCATGCGCGTGAACTTGGCGAGGTTCGTCTTCAGCCAGTCCTGCTCGGCGTTCTTGAGGGTCGTGTCCCGCAGATTGCGGATCATCTCGTTGATGTTGTCCTTCAACGAGGCGACTTCGCCGGAAGCCTCGACCGAGATCGAGCGTGCGAGGTCGCCCTTCGTCACCGCCGTCGCCACTTCGGCGATGGCGCGCACCTGGGTCGTCAGGTTTGCCGCGAGCTGGTTCACGTTGTCGGTGAGATCGCGCCACAGCCCGGCGGCACCCGGCACCCGGGCCTGACCGCCGAGCTTCCCTTCGACGCCCACCTCGCGGGCCACGTTGGTGACTTGGTCGGCAAAGGTGGCGAGCGTCTCGATCATCTCGTTGACGGTGTCGGCCAGGGCGGCGATCTCGCCCTTGGCATCGACCGAGAGTTTCCGCGTGAGGTCGCCCTGGGCCACCGCCGTGACGACATCCGCGATGCCGCGGACCTGACCGGTCAGGTTGGCCGCCATCATGTTCACGTTGTCGGTGAGGTCCTTCCAGGTTCCGCCGACGCCGCGGACCTGTGCCTGTCCGCCGAGCTTGCCCTCCGAGCCGACCTCACGGGCAACGCGGGTCACCTCCGAGGCGAAGGAGTTGAGCTGATCCACCATCGTGTTGATGGTCGATTTCAGCTCCAGGATCTCACCCTTCACGTCGACGGTGATCTTCTTGGACAGATCGCCGTTGGCCACCGCAGTCGTGACGTCGGCGATGTTGCGCACCTGACCGGTGAGGTTCGCGGCCATCATGTTGACGTTGTCGGTGAGATCCTTCCAGGTTCCGCCGACGCCGCGGACCTGTGCCTGTCCGCCGAGCTTGCCCTCGATGCCAACCTCGCGGGCGACGCGGACCACCTCCGAGGCGAAGGAGTTGAGCTGATCCACCATCGTGTTGATGGTCGACTTCAATTCCAGGATCTCGCCTTCGACGGCCACGGTGATCTTCTTGGAGAGATCGCCGTTGGCCACCGCGGTTGTGACCTCGGCGATGTTGCGCACCTGGCCCGTCAGATTGGCCGCCATCATGTTCACGTTGTCGGTCAAGCCTTTCCATACGCCGCCGACGCCCTTGACCTGCGCCTGCCCGCCGAGCTTGCCTTCCGTGCCGACTTCGCGGGCGACGCGGGTCACCTCCGAGGCGAAGGAGTTGAGTTGATCCACCATCGTGTTGATGGTCGATTTCAGCTCCAGGATCTCGCCCTTCACGTCGACGGTGATCTTCTTGGACAGGTCGCCATTGGCCACCGCGGTGGTCACGTCGGCGATGTTGCGCACCTGACCGGTCAGGTTGGCGGCCATGAGGTTCACGTTGTCGGTGAGATCGGCCCAGGTTCCTGCCACGCCTTCGACGCGGGCCTGCCCGCCGAGTTTCCCCTCCGAGCCGACCTCCTTGGCGACGCGGGTTACCTCCGAGGCGAAGGAATTGAGCTGATCCACCATCGTGTTGATGGTGTTCTTCAGCTCCAGAATTTCGCCGCGCACGTCCACGGTGATCTTCTTGGACAGATCGCCGTTGGCCACCGCGGTGGTCACGTCGGCGATGTTGCGCACCTGGCCGGTGAGGTTGGCGGCCATCAGGTTCACGTTGTCGGTGAGATCGGCCCAGGTACCGGCGACCCCAGGAACTTGGGCCTGCCCGCCGAGCTTCCCCTCCGAGCCGACCTCGCGCGCGACGCGGGTCACCTCTGAGGCGAAGGAATTAAGCTGATCCACCATCGTGTTGATGGTGTTCTTCAGCTCTAGGATCTCACCGCGCACGTCCACGGTGATCTTCTTGGACAGGTCGCCATTGGCCACCGCAGTCGTGACGTCGGCGATGTTGCGCACCTGGCCGGTGAGGTTGGCCGCCATCATGTTCACGTTGTCGGTGAGGTCCTTCCAGGTCCCACCGACGCCTTCCACCTGGGCCTGACCGCCGAGCTTGCCCTCCGTGCCGACCTCGCGGGCGACACGTGTCACCTCGGAGGCGAAGGAGTTGAGCTGGTCCACCATCGTGTTGATGGTCAGCTTCAGCGCCAGGATCTCGCCTTTGACGTCGACGGTGATCTTCTTGGAGAGGTCGCCACGCGCGACCGCGGTCGTGACTTCGGCGATGTTACGTACTTGGCCCGTCAGATTCTCGGCCATCATGTTGACGTTGTCGGTCAAGTCCTTCCAGACACCACCGACGCCCTTGACCTGAGCCTGGCCTCCAAGCTTGCCTTCCGAACCCACCTCCTTGGCAACGCGCGTGACCTCCGAGGCGAAGGAATTGAGCTGATCGACCATTGTGTTGATGGTCGATTTCAGGTCGAGGATCTCACCTTTCACATCGACAGTGATCTTCTTGGACAGATCGCCATTGGCCACGGCAGTGGTGACCTCCGCGATATTGCGGACTTGGCCTGTCAGATTGGCCGCCATCAGGTTCACGTTGTCGGTGAGGTCCTTCCAGGTTCCGCCGACGCCCTTGACCTTGGCCTGTCCGCCGAGCTTGCCCTCCGAGCCAACCTCCCGGGCCACGCGGGTCACCTCCGAGGCAAAGGAGTTCAGCTGGTCGACCATCGTGTTGACCACTTTGCCGATGCGGAGGAACTCGCCCCTCAACGGGCGGCCCTCGATCTCGATCTGCATGGTCTGACCGAGGTCGCCTTTCGCGACCGCCCCGATGACGCGGGCCACTTCGGTGGTCGGTTGAACGAGATCTCCGATCATCGTGTTGACCGAGTCGACACAGTCGTTCCATCCGCCGGTCGCGGCCGGAAGCTTGCCACGCTCGCCGATGCGCCCGTCCTTGCCCACGGCACGAGCAACCCGGTCGAGTTCCCGGGCGAGACCCTGATTGAGTTCGAGAATGTCGTTGAACGCGTCCGCGATCTCGCCATCGATGCCCGTGAGATCCAGCGGCAGCCGGATCGAGAAGTCACCTTTCCGAAAGGCGCGGAGGCTCTTCAGGAGGAGCTTCGGCTCCAACTGCGACGTAGTCGGCGTCATGCGGAAACAACCTCAGGGTAGATCCGCATGGCTAAGCGTGTCAGCCATCCGAATCGTCAGCGACTACGAGTGACCACCACCGAAGTGGCACGGCAATTGAGCTCAGCCCAGCGGGTTGCTCAATCGTTTGGAACTCGGGATTAAGCCGAATCGCGAGCCTCGTCCTGTGTAAAACTAGTTTCGGAGCAGATCTGACAGAAACGAATACGCTCACACTGGCATGGCCGTGTCAGGCCGGTTCGGTGCCTCCGGACAGGTCAGCATGGATGCCCGCGCAAGTTGAGGTGCTCCTCGCCGGCAGGATTCGCAACGCGCCAGGCCCGGGCGCGGCGCGCCCGGCTTTTCACAGGACCGGTTTGACAGCCCATCACTTCGGCGGCCGCCTCATAGGTTAAGTCTCGCGCGCTCACGAGCAGCAGACCCCCGCGCCACATCTCAGGCAGCTGACCGATGGGCGACCGGACGGTCGGCAGATCGGAGCGGTGCTCGTGGGCCGCGGGCGCGGCGCGCTGAGTCGTAACGGAGCCGTCCACATTTCCGATCACGCGCCTGCGCTCGCGGCACGCCGCATGAAACGGATTGTGGCTGATGGTGCAGAGCCGCGCCTCCAAGTTCGAGCTTGGCGTGACGTCATCCTGGCGCGTCCAGGCCCGCTGCACCGTCTCCAGCACCCCGTCGTCGGCGCACGCGTCGTCGGCCATGAGCGAAAAGGCGTTTACGCGCCGTCCAGCGGGTTTTGCTCAGGAAGACGCGTCTCCAAACGCTTACTTCTGATAGGCCCAGCTCCTCACCAGCATAGCGGTGCTGGCCAGCGGCTTTGACGTCACCCGGACCCTGCCATCTGTTCAGCATTGGATGCCACCGTGAAGCCCTCGCGGTCGAACACGTTGTAGAGGACACAGGAAGGATCGAGCCCGAGCCCCGCTATGTGGGTGACAGCGGCTTCCTTGGCTTCGGCCAGCGTGCTGAAGGGGTCGGGCAACTGGTACAGCCTTGCTGGCCGTTCCTCGCCGTCGACCTGCGCCGCGAGCGTTGTGATCTCGACTGTGTAGGGCATGATGCTGGCCCACCGGCGCTCAGTGGAACACGCCGAAGAACCACAACAGCAGGATAATTGGCAGCGGGATCCCCAGCAACCACAGCATTCCACCGCGCAGCATTCGCGCCTCCTTCATGTCAGAAATCGTACCGGAATACCGGTTCGCTTGTTAATAGAACGCGGCAACATGGGAAAGCGATGCAAAATATCTGCGTCGGTGTTCACGGAGCGGAAGCATAATTACTTCAAGTAGCGCCCGCATCGCGTTCCGCCTGTAAGGACGACGTCGGCGAAACCTCAGTGGCCCTGGAGCCGGCAAGCGGATTGGGGATCGGCGCGGCCGAGTTTTTCAGCTGGAATACGGTGAGGACGCCGCAGAATCGCGCCGGGATCAGAAGCAATCCGACCGATTTGGCTGCCTATGGAGTGTGTCCGTTGACCAAATCGCGATGACTTGGCGAGCCTGTGCGCCGTCCGTAAATTAGCCTGTAGCCGGTTCGACAGATAACATCTTAAGCAAATCGAGCATGGTACTGGAATTCGACAGGTTCGAGACAGCCCAAGGTCGAGAGCCGCCTTGTCGGGCTATAGAAGCGCTCGATGTCATCGAACACATCCGCGGGCGCCTCGTGCCGCGTGCAGTCGGTCCTCGGGGCCGTGCGCGCGATCGTCAGCGACGAGAAACGGCCTTCCTTGGTCGCGCGGTCCCACGCATCGCCCGACCGGCGCATGAAGCAGTCCATGCCGCGCTCGGCCATCAGGTGCCGGAAGGATTCACTCGCGCATTGCGGTCCCTGATCCGAACAGGCACCAATAGATCTGGTTTTCCCTTGCCCCAGAATGACGTTCTGCTCGCCGTCCAGCCTCCGTCCAAGAACGTATGGTCAATGCAGCGGACCTATCGCCTCGATGGCGCTGAGCAGGTCCTCGACGAAGGCCTTTTCGACCAGCGGCAAGCCAGCCTGCCGCACCTTCTCGCGGATCGCGGCGCTCGGATGGCCTGTGATGATGATCACCGGAGCGGTCCCGCCCGAAGACCGCACGCGTTCATAGGCATCCAGCCCCGTCATGTCCGGCAGCACGTAGTCGATCACGATGCAGCACGGTTTCGCCTGCGGAAATGCGGCGATCAGCTTGCTGCCCGACTCGAACGTGGCGACCGTGTAACCTTCGCCCTCCAGCATGAACCGTGCTGAACTTAAAATGGCGGCATCGTCGTCCACGATGAAGATCGGCATGACGCTATCCTGGAAGACAGGGTCCGTTCGCCTACCAACTCGACTGGCACCATAGAGCGGGAAATGACGCTGCCACTTCCGCGGTTCCGTCGAATTGCGGAGGATCAAACCCACCGGAGACCGCTCAGCATCCACCAACGCACCAGCTTCTGTCGGTGGGCCGCCTGCGTTTTGGTGATGCGCTTCGCCCGATCAATCCCGACCAGGCGCGGGCTGAAGTCGAGCACGCGACCGATTTCCTGGTTGGTGTCCCCGCCGACCAAGTGGTCCAGAACGTGTCGCTCGCACTCGGCGATCCGGCGGATGTGCACTCGCCGCGTGTTCGACCCCGTCTCGGTCACGCAGCCGCGTTCCAGGGTGGCGCGCAAAAGTCGTATAAGGGCTCTCTCGTCGAACGGTTTCTCGCTGAAGTCGCAGGCCCCGAGCTTCATCGCCTCGACCGCGCGCGACGGATCTTCCTGCCCCGTCACCATGACGACAGGCCGCATAGGATCGGTCGCGATCCGGCTCCGGCAGCACCAGACTGATCTTCCGACCCACGATCTCGGCCGACCGGTAGCCGAAGATGCGCTCGGCAGCAGGGTTGAACGAAGGGATGATGCCGCGTTCGTCGACGACGATCATGCCTTCAGTCATCGTGTCGGGGATGGCGTACAGGCGCGCCTCGCGCGTCCGCACTTGCGCCTCGACCGTCTTCTGCTCCTCTTCGGCGCGCTTGTACGCGTCGATGTCGAAAACCACGCCGCGGTGCCGGACCGGCTGGCCCTCCTCGTCTACCTGCACGCGCCCGCGCGAGCGCAACCGGCGGATCTGCCCGCCGGGATGAACGATCCTGTAATCCACGCCGTAGATCCCGCCGGAGCAGCGAACACGCGCGATGGTGTCGGCCCGAGCAAGTCGGTTGTTAGAATACAGCAGAGCTTCGAACGCGGCGAGATCGGTCGAATGCGCGCGCCGAACCCCGAACATGACAGGCTCAGAGTCTGATGCCTATACTCCCGGCGCAGAGTGTATCTCCCTCGCGCTCTTCATTGTGCAAAGCCTCTAACAAACCAGATCGTCCTCGGTGTCGCGTCAACGTCCCTCTCCCCCCAGGACCAGGCGCAGCGAGCGGGCGAGCTCGTCGCGGCGGTAGGGCTTGTTCAGGACCGGCATCTCGCCTCGACCGATGACCTGACCCTCGTCGAGGTTTGCGACGTAGCCTGATGTGAGCAGGACCTTGACACTTGGCCGAAGCTTCTGTGCCTCGACCGCCAGCTGTGATCCGTTCATCCCGCCCGGCATCACGACGTCGGAAAACAGAATGTCGATCCGCTCCACGCCGCGAAGGTGCTCAAGAGCCTCGACGGCGTTTCGAGCGATGATGACCCGGTAGCGCAGCTCCTCCAGGCTCTCGACAGCCATCCCGAGCACCTGCTCGTCGTCCTCGACCAACAGAACCGTCTCGCCCTCGCCGGCGCGGCGCAGCGGGATCGAGCTCGCCGAAGCGGCGCCCGTCTCATCGCCGGCCGGGTCGGTCGAACGCGGAAAGTACAGGTTGACCGTTGTGCCCGAGCCGATCTCGGACTCGATCTGAGCAAAGCCCTTGGCGCTGCGCGTGAAGCCGTAGACCTGGGACAGGCCGAGCCCCGTTCCCTTGCCGACCTCCTTGGTGGTGAAGAACGGCTCGAATACACGCTGGAGCGCGTCGGGTGGAATGCCGCTGCCGGTGTCGCTGACCGATACGACCACGTAGGGCCCTGGGGGCACCCCCTGGTCGGCGACGGCCGCGGTGCCAAGGTGGACGTTGCGGCTCACGACCGCGATGCGGGCGTGGCCGTCGCGGCCCTCAATGGCGTCGCGGGCGTTCACGATCAGGTTCAGCACCGCCGCCTCGAATTGTGCCGGATCGATGCGGATCGGATCGAGCGCCGGGTCGAGGTTGAACACCAGCTCGACGGCACCCGTGGCCGCCCGTTCGGCCAGCGGTCTGAAGTCGAGCAGCAGGCGGTTCGGGTTGAGCGTCTGTGGCCGCAGCATCTGCCGGCGGGAGAAGGCCAGGAGCTGCTGCGTGAGCTGCTCGCCGCGCCGGGCTGCGCTCATCGCCGCCTCGGCCAGCCGCTTCACGCGGTCGGTCTGCTCGGGCCGGCGAAGCATCATGTCGAGGCCGCCGACGATGACGGTGAGGAGGTTGTTGAAGTCGTGGGCCACGCCGCCGGTCAGCTGACCGATGGCTTCCATCTTCTGTGCCTGGCGCAGCGCGTCCTCGGTGATGCGCTGGTCGGTTCGATCCACCAAGATCCCGGCAATGCGGGTCGGTACGCCGGACGCGTCGTATGTGACCTGCCCTTTCGCCGCGACCCAGCGCCCGGCGCCGTCCTGGCGCGTGATGCGGCATTCCAGGTCGATCCGGCCGGTCTCCGGGATGGCCGAGAACGCCTGCTCGACCGCGGGACGGTCCTCCTCGACGACATGGGCGAGAAACGTGCCTCGGGTCCACGATGGACACGGGTCAGAATACCCGAAGATGGCATCGAAGCGCGGGGAATGACGGGAGGTTCCGTTCGCGAGATCGAGGTCCCACGAGCCCATGCCGGCCGCTTCGAGGGCGAAGGCCAGGGTCTCCCGGGCGGCCTCGACCTCGCGGGTCCGCTCGGCAACCCGCCGTTCGAGACCCTCGTTGAGGAGGCGCAAGTGCTCCTGCGTCCGTTCACGACCGGCCAGGAGGCTGCGCACCTGATACTGGCGCCGGCGCGCCCGCAGCGCCGATTCGGCGGCACTGATCAGGGTCTCGGCATTAATCGGGCGTTCCAGCAGGACGACGTTTCCGATCCGCGCGAGGATGCCGGCGGCGGATTCCGACCGGCGGCCTGTCTGCCGCGTCGCCAGGACGATGAACGGGAAGTCGGACCAAGCGGGCTGCGCGTCGAGCCAGGCGAATAAGGCTCCCGTATCCGCCCCGGCGAGCACCTCCTCGGTGACCAAAGCGGCTCCGGCCCCCGCCTTCAGGCCCGTCACGCAATCCGACACGTCGGCACAGACCTCGGTCGGCGTGCCGACGCGGTCGAGCACCTGCGCGATCACCGCCGCGTCACGCCCGCGCGGCGCCAGGACGAGGACGCGCCCTTCGTGATCCGGCGGCTGAGGCATCAAGCTTGGCTTCCGAGGGGAGCGTCGTCCGGCAACAGCGCGACTCTCCCTCGGTAAGAGGGCAGCCCCGTGAGCACACCTTGGAAGTCGTCCAGGGCCGAGCCGACCCGCAGCCCCTGACTCGTGAGCTTCAACTCACGGATCGTGCGCTCATGCGCATTCACCCGGCTCTTCACCACAGAAACGGCGGTGCGGACCTCTCCCTTCGCCTCGAAGAACCGGAACAGCAGGATGCCGTCACTGAGATAGCTGAGGTCGACGTCGGTCTGGACATCACCGATGATGCCGTGCTGTCCGAGAACCAGCAGCGTCGTGACGCCCTGTTGATTCAGGTAGTTCAGAAGCTCGTGCATCTGCAGGATGAGGAATTCCTCGCCCGGCATCGCGTGCAGGTAGGCGTTCAGACTGTCGATGACGACGAACCTGGAGCGGCGCTTCTCCACCGCATGCCGAACATGGGTGGCGAACTCACCCGGAGCGAGTTCCGCCGGGTCAATTTGGGTGATCGTCAGCCGGCCCGCCTCTATGTGCGGGGACAGGTTCATGTTGAGCATCGCGGAACGGGCGAGCAGGGTGGCGAGCCCCTCGTCGAACAGGAAGTAGGTCGCCGACTCACCCCGCTCCAAGGCGGCCAGCATGCACCCGAGCGCCGTCGTGGTCTTCCCGACTCCCGACGGGCCGATCAGCAGGGTATTGGTGCCGGGCACCAAGCCGCCGCCGAGCAGCAGATCGAGCTCGTTGGACCCGGTCGAGGCGGCGGTCGGATCGAACGTCGCGTGGTGCTCGGCGGCGACGAGGCGAGGAAAGACCGTCAGACCGCCGGTGTCGAGGGCGAAGTCATGATAGCCGCCGCGGAACTTGATGCCGCGCATCTTGACGATGCGCAGCCGACGGCGCTCGGAGCCGAACTCGCGCGGTGCCTGCTCCAGCGAGATCACCCCGTGGGCGATGCTGTGAAGTTGCTGGTCACCCGGCTCCGACGTGCGGTCGTCGAGCATGAGAACGGTGCAGCTGCGTCGGGCGAAATATTGTTTGAGGGCCAGGATCTGACGACGATAGCGCAGCGGATTCTGGGCCAGCAGGCGCAGCTCGGACAGGCTGTCGAAGACGACCCGCGCCGGCTTCAAATCGTCGACGCGAGCAATGACGTCCCTGACGGTCTCGCCCAGCTCGATCTCCGACGGGTGCAGGATCGACTGCTCGCTGTCGGGATCGAGGCCGAACTCGTTGACGAGTTCGTAGATCTCGATGCCGTCGAGCGACCAGCCGTGCGAGGCGGCTGCAGCACACAGCTCATCTTTGTTCTCGGATAGTGTGACGTAGAGGCCGCGCTCACCACGCGCGGCGCCGTCGAGCAGGAACTGCAGTGAGAGTGTAGTCTTGCCGGTGCCCGGTGTGCCCTCGAGCAAGTATAGTCGATCCTGCGTGAGGCCACCGCACAGGACCTCGTCGAGGCCGGGAACGCCGGTGGATATGCGCCCGTGAACGCCGCGCGGTGTGGCGGAGCCGGAACTGTCTTCTGCCATGATACTGATGCGTCGCGCCTATCCAGATTATTGCTTCAACGTTTTCCCACGCAGAACGCTCCTGGTCGCGCAACGGCTCCCGGCGCGCCGCCTCTGCGCACCCTGTCGGGGGTCGTTCAAGCGGCTCGGGACCGCTCGGCGGACTCGACGAGACAGCGCTCGATAACCGCGCGGAGATGGGTTCGGTCGAAGGGCTTTCCGACGTGATCGTTTGCGCCCGCCGTAAGGAGCGCGCGAACCTGCTCCGGCAGGACATGCGCCGTCATCGCGATGATTGGCACGGCGCGCACCACACCCTCGAGCCCCCGTATGAGCCGCATCGCCGTGATGCCGTCCATGACCGGCATCTCCACATCCATCAGCACGAGATCGTAGGCCTGCTCCTGCACCCGTTTCACGGCTTCCGAGCCGTCGCAGGCGATGGACACGCGATAGCCCATGGCCTCCAGAACCATCTGGGCGATCTCGCGGTTGATCGCGCCGTCCTCGACGAGGAGCAGATGCGCCTGCCGCGACGTGTCGTCTTCGACCGGTCTGGGCAGAGCCGCGGCAACCGGTCGTTCGGGCGACCGCTCGCCAGTCGGCACACGCGGAAGCACGAGTCTGAACCAGAAGGTCGAGCCGACGCCGTCGCGGCTCTCAAGGCCGATGGCGCCGCCCATCGCTTCGATCAGCCCTTTCGATATGGCCAGCCCTAATCCTGTACCTCCGAACCGTCGCGTGGTGCTGCTGTCGGCCTGCACGAAGCGGGTGAAGAGCCGCGCCTGCGCCTCGGCGGGAATGCCGATGCCCGTATCGCAGACGGCGACGCGCAGAGCGATGCCATCCGGCGTTGCCGCTTGTTCCAAAGAGACGGTCACAGAGCCCTGCGGCGTGAACTTGACCGCGTTATTGACGAGATTGAGCAGCACCTGTCTCAAGCGGGTCTTGTCGCCGATGAGGAAATGCTCGTCGCCTGCGCCGACGTCCAACCGAAGGTCGAGACCCTGGCGCTCGGCGGTGCCGGCGACGAGGGCGACGGTCTCCTCCATCAGCCCTCGCGGCGAGAACGGGGCAGCTTCGAGTACGACGCCATGGGCTTCGATGCGTGCGTAGTCGAGGATGTCGTTGACGACCGTCGTCAGGACTTCGCAACCGACGCGCATCTGATCGATGCAGCGCATCTGGTGCGGGGTGAGGTTGATTTCATCACGGAGTAGGTCACCGAAGCCCACGATAGCGTTCAGGGGCGTGCGGACCTCATGGCTCATCGTCGCCAGGAAGTCGCCCTTGGCACGTTCGCCGGCTTCGGCGCGCGCTTGCGCCCTCTCGGCGCGATGGCACGCTTCGGCCAGTTCCACAGTCCGCTCTGCGACCCGGCCTTCCAGATCGGTGTTGGCCTGCGCCAGGGCTCGATCACGCTCGCCGAGCCGGGCCAGCAATTTTGTCAGGGCATCCGTCAGTTCTGCGATCTCCCGGTAGCCGTGCGGCTTGGGTAGCTGCGCGTTCGTCGAGGAATGGCCGATGCCGCCAGCGGCGCCCGCCAAGGCGCGAAGCGGCTCGGCCAAGCGCTCGGCCGCCCACCAGCCGAGCAGCGCGAACAGAAGCGTGAAAGCCGCGCCGCCGAGTACCAGTTGATTGACGATGGGATCGGAGATCGCCTTCGCGACCTCGACCGGCTGGCGGACCAGGACTGTCCAGGGCAGCGTCGGCCTGTCAGCCACGGGTCGGGCGCGGCTCGCGCCGGTGAAGTAATCGCCCCCATCGGGCCATGTCCCGCGGGCGCTCGCGAGCTCGGCACCGGCCGTCAGCGCCGGAAGCGCGGGCAGATCGACATCGATCCGTCGACCGGCCTGATCGCCGGGACCGAGGATCACGGTTCCGTCCCCAGCGAGGATCAGCACCTCGACGCTCGGCTCACGCTTCAGGGCGGTGGCGATGGCCGCTCGGCTCATCTCACGCATCCAACTGACACTGAGATGGCCGCCGACGACGCCGACGACGGCGCCGGAAGGGTCGCGGAAGGGCATCGCCACGTCGACGAACCGCCGCGGCTCGCCGTAGGGCAGCGACGGCAAGCGTTTGGCCAGCAGCTTCGCTTCGTGGATGTCGATGACGGCCAAGGCCTCGATGCCGCGCTTGAACCACGGACGCGCCGCAACGCTCTCGCCCTCCAGCATGCCGTCGGTGCTGGCGAGGACGATACCGGTCCGGTCCGCGAAGCCGATCCAGGCATAGGCGGGAAAGCTCTCGCGCAAGGCGTCGACCCAAGCACGCCGCGCTTCCGGCGTGGTGGCGTTCGTCCGGGCGACCGAGGACAGCACGGCCATGTCGCCGAGCCGCTCGCTGATGTTGGCGTCGATGATCTGGCGCAGATGCTCCGCCAGGTCAGCCGTGTGGGCCTCCGCGCGGATCTGCACCCGCGCCGCGATGAATTGGGAGACGACGATCGTGGCGGCGAAGGTGAGGAGCAGCGCCCCGGCCGCGAAAGTGAGGGCGAGGAGCGTGCGCAACCGCATGATGACGTCCGACACTGAGACGTCCCATCATGGCCCCGAGCGGTTAATTTCGAAGCCCGCTCGGTCCTGACGATTCGGCGAGCGGATCGACGTTCGGCCTTCTCGGTCCAGCGCGACAACTCAGGGATCCAGAGCCGTCTCGCACACGTAAAGCGCTCTATTCGGTCGGCCCATGATTGTCGCAAGAGGCCATATATTCATGTTTTGTTCTGCTTAATGTTCCAGGCCGCCGAAAGGCGGCCTGGAAGGAGATCGAGCGATTCGGATTTTGAGTGCTGCCGTCGTCGTTAAACAAAGGCAAACGCTGCCGTCACCCAAATCTCCACCCCAGGACGTCGGGATTACGAGCAGCCCGTCGTGGACCCGCAGGTGTCGCACTTCAGGCAGGTGCCGTTGCGGACCAGCGTGAAGTTCGCGCATTCCGGGCAGGCCTCGCCGACATAGCCTTTCATCTTAGCCTCGGCGCGGCGGTCCGCGACGCTCCGCTCCACCTTTGCGAAGGGCAGGGCGTCCGCGATGGTCTCGGCCTGACCGGGCGCCACCGGCTCCGCCTTCAGCGCGGTGCTGCCGCGGATCGCGTGGACCGTTCCGCCGGCCGGGGCCGACTGACCGGCGCTCGCCGCGCCCACACCGACCGTCCCGCCCGCCGGGCCGCCCTGGATCAGGGTGAGCCGGTCGGCCGAGCCGCGCAGGAGGCCGCGGGAGACGACCGAGGAGGCTGGGGCGGGCTTCGGGCCCTCGCGGGTCGTGTCGCCGCTCTCGCCGCCGCCGATCACCGTGCCGCCGATCTCGGCGGGGCTGACATGGGCGAGGTCGGCGCGGCCGAGATACGAGACCGCCAGCTCGCGGAAGACGTAGTCGAGGAGCGAGGTCGCGTTCTTGATCGCGTCGTTGCCCTGCACGAAGCCCGCCGGCTCGAACCGCGTGAAGGTGAAAGCCTCCACGTATTCCTCCAGCGGCACGCCGTACTGGAGGCCGAGCGAGATCGCGATGGCGAAGTTGTTCATCAAGCTCCGGAAGGTCGCGCCCTCCTTGTGCATGTCGATGAAGATCTCGCCCAGCCGCCCGTCGTCGTACTCGCCGGTGCGCAGGTAGACCTTGTGGCCGCCCACGACTGCCTTCTGGGTGTACCCCTTGCGCCGGGCCGGCAGCTTCTCGCGGGAGCGGATGCGCTCCACCCGCTCGATCACCCGCTCGACGATCTTCTCCGCCACCGCGGCAGCCTTGGCGGCGGCCGGGGCCTGGATCAGCGCCTCGATACCTTCATCCGCCTCGTCGTCCTCATCCGAGATGAGGGCCGAGTTGAGCGGCTGCGACAGCTTCGAGCCGTCGCGGTAGAGGGCGTTCGCCTTGAGGGCGAGACGCCAGGACAGCAGGTAGGCCGCCTTGCAATCCTCCACCGTGGCGTCGTTCGGCATGTTGATGGTCTTGGAGATCGCCCCCGAGATGAAGGGCTGGGCCGCCGCCATCATGCGGATGTGGCTCTCGACCGAGAGGTAGCGCTTGCCGATCCGCCCGCACGGGTTGGCGCAGTCGAAGACCGCGTAGTGCTCGAGCTTGAGGAAGGGCGCGCCCTCCAGCGTCATCGCCCCGCAGATATGGGTGTTGGCGGCCTCGATCTCCTTTTTGGAGAAGCCGAGGAACGGCAGCAGCTCGAAGGTCGGGTCCGCGAGCTTCTCGGCCGGGACCTTCAGGGTCTGGATCAGGAAGTCGTCGCCGAGCGTCCAGCGATTGAACACGAACTTGATGTCGAAGGCCGACTTCAGCCCCTTCTCCACCGCGGCGATCTTCTCGTCCGAAAAGCCCTTGGCGCGGAGCGTCGTCGGGTTGATCCCCGGCGCCTGGCCCATGGAGCCGTGGCCGACCGCGTAGGCCTCGATCTCGGCGATCTCGGATTCGCGGTAGCCCAGCGCCCGCAGGGCGTCCGGCGCGGCCTGGTTGATGATCTTGAAGTAGCCGCCACCGGCGAGCTTCTTGAACTTCACCAGGGCGAAGTCGGGCTCGATCCCCGTGGTGTCGCAATCCATCACGAGGCCGATCGTGCCGGTGGGCGCGATCACGGTGGCCTGCGCGTTCCGGTAGCCGTGCTCCTCGCCGAGCTTCAGCGCCCGGTCCCAGGCGGCGCGGGCATGGTCGCCCAGGTCGGCCTGCGGGATGTTGGCATGGTCGAGGGCGACCGGCGCGACATTCAGGAACTCGTAGCCTGCGGTCTCGCCATGCGCGGCCCTACGGTGGTTGCGGATCACCCGCAGCATCGCGTCGGCGTTCTCGTCATAGGCCTGGAAGGTGCCGAGTTCGGCAGCCATCTCGGCGGAGGTGGCGTAGGCGACACCGGTCATGATCGCGGTAAGCGCCCCGGCCAGTGCCCGGCCCGCATCGGAATCGTAGGGCAGGCCCATGGTCATCAGCAGGCCGCCGATATTGGCGTAGCCGAGACCCAGCGTCCGGTACCGGAAGGAGAGTTCCGCGATCTCCTTGGATGGGAACTGCGCCATCATCACGGAGATTTCGAGCACCACCGTCCAGAGGCGGTTGAGGTGCTCGAACGCCTCCACGTCGAAGCGCTTGGTCTCCCGGTCGTACATCGTCAGCAGGTTCGCCGAGGCGAGATTGCAGGCGGTGTCGTCGAGGAACATGTACTCGGAGCACGGGTTCGAGGCCCGGATCCGCCCACCCGCCGGGCAGGTGTGCCAGTCGTTCATCGTGGTGTTGAAGTGCAGGCCCGGATCCGCCGACGCCCAGGCGGCCTCGCCGATCCGCTCCCACAGCTCACGCGCCTTCAGGGTCTTGGTGACCTTGCCGGTGGTGCGGGCCGTGAGGTTCCAGTCCGCGTCCGCCACGACGGCGCGCAGGAAGCCGTCGGTCAGGGAGACCGAGTTATTGGAGTTCTGGCCGGCCACCGTCAGGTAGGCCTCGGAATCCCAGTCGGTGTCGTAGACGGGGAAGTCGATCTTGGTGAAGCCCTGACGGGCGAACTGCACCACGCGCTTGATGTAGGCGTCCGGCACGGACGCCCGCCGGGCAGCCTTGATCTCGCGCTTGAGGGCCGGGTTGCGCTCGGCATCGAAGCAAGCGTCGCCTTCAGCCTCGCACTGGGTGCAGGCC
Organism: Methylobacterium sp. 391_Methyba4; assembly: GCF_029691625.1. Lineage (NCBI taxonomy): Bacteria > Pseudomonadati > Pseudomonadota > Alphaproteobacteria > Hyphomicrobiales > Methylobacteriaceae > Methylobacterium > Methylobacterium sp. 391_Methyba4. Next base: position 369,322 of record NZ_CP121475.1, read on the forward strand.
TTCATCACCAGGGTCAGGTGCTTGGAGACGACCTTCGAGCCGGTCACCAGGGCGGCGACCTTCTGCTCCTCCTTCACCTTCCAGTCGATGAAGGCCTCGATATCCGGGTGGTCGATATCGACGATCACCATCTTGGCGGCGCGCCGGGTGGTGCCGCCCGACTTGATCGCGCCCGCCGCCCGGTCGCCAATCTTGAGGAAGCTCATCAGGCCCGACGACTTGCCGCCGCCACCGAGCTTCTCGTTCTCGGCGCGCAGCTGCGAGAAGTTCGAGCCGGTGCCCGAACCGTACTTGAACAGGCGCGCCTCACGCACCCACAGATCCATGATGCCGCCCTCGTTGACGAGGTCGTCCTGGACCGACTGGATGAAGCAGGCATGCGGCTGCGGGTGCTCGTAGGCCGTGGCCGACTTGGTCAGCGCGCCGGTCTGCGGGTCGCAGTAATAGTGTCCCTGGCTCGGGCCATCGATGCCGTAGGCCCAATGCAGGCCGGTGTTGAACCATTGCGGCGAGTTCGGCGCCACCATCTGGCGGGCGAGCATGAAGCGCAACTCGTCCATGAAGGCGGACGCGTCCGCCTCCGACGAGAAATAGCCGCCCTTCCAGCCCCAGTAGGTCCAGCAGCCGGCGAGCCGGTCGAAGACCTGCGTGGCGGAGGATTCCGAAACGAAGCGCTCGTCCTCCGGCAGATCCGCCAGCGCCGCCTCGTCGGGCACCGAGCGCCACAGGAACGAGGGAACCGCGTTCTCCTCGACCTTGCGGAGGCGAGCCGGCACCCCCGCCTTGCGGAAATACTTCTGCGCGAGGACGTCGCTCGCCACCTGGCTCCAGCTCTCTGGCACGTCGATGCCGTCGAGGCGGAACACAATCGACCCGTCCGGATTGCGGATCTCGCTCAGGGCCTTGCGGAAGGGGATCCCGGCGTAGGGCGATTGTCCGGCCGTTGTGTAGCGACGCTCGAACCGCATGAAACACACCTCTTCCGACGGGACACGACGGCCCCGGCCCCGCGCGACGCGGGGTCTATGCCCGATATTGGGATTCGCGGCCGAACACGCCCGGCGAAGGGTCGTCACCCGGTGTCGCGAACGAAATCTAGGAACGGTCGCCCCTGCTCAACGCGCCACTCCAAGGTCGCGACCGATGCCGGGAGAATACCGCCGCCTTCCTTCTCACGTCAACAAGTGGTGTTCGGCGGCCTTGTTCCCCGCTAGATGTTGTGCCGGCTCGCAAAAGCCTGTGGATATCGTCCCGGGCCCGGATAAGTGTCCTTCCCGCTTTCCGGAATCGGATCGGGAAAATTTTAGATTCACAACCGTCGAGAGAGCGGTGGGCGCCCGGCCGAAACGGGGAGCGGAAAGCCCGCCTTGAGCGTTGCCGCACAGCGACACTTCCGTCTCGCGGCTGGACTCGCGGGCGCGCGGTCACCATAACGACGCCGAGAAGCGCCCCCGCGGCGCGGCACGATCTCGGGACCGGCGATGGCGCTGAAGGACACTTTGCTGCGCGTCTTCACATGGTGGAACGGCCAGACCGTCTCCCTGGCGCTCCAGACCGCCCGCACCGGCATTTTCGTCGGCGAGGACGAGTTCGGGAACAAGTACTACAAGGCGGAAGGCGCGCTGATCGACCGCTCGGTCGGTTCGGAGCGCCGCTGGGTCGTCTACAACGGCTATGCCGACGCCTCGAAGGTCCCCCCCGGCTGGCGTGGCTGGCTCTGCCACAATGTCGATCTCGCCCCGAGCGAGGAGAACTACGAGCCGAAGGCTTGGCAGAAGCCGCATATCGAGAACCAGACCGGCACGGCCAACGCGTACCGGCCGGCGGGTTCGCAGCTCTCCTGGGGCCAGCGGCCGGCGGCCACCGGCGACTACGTCTCCTGGTCGCCGGGCGAGTAGATCCCCGGTCTCCCGCGGACCCGGCGCCCTTTTGCCGCCACCGTTCCGGTGTTCATGACGGGCCAATCCCGATCGTCCGCCGCGCAATCGTTGGCGCGGCCGGCCACCCTCGTCTAGGGGTCCGAGCCTTGAGCCGCATCACCGCCTTCGCACGCCGCGCGCTCGCCCCGAGCCTGGCGCTCGCCATCTGCGCCAGCCCCGCCGCCGCCGACAAGATCAAGAACCCGACCGCGGTCTTCTCCGGCCTCGACAAGATCACCGGCCGGATCGTCAACTTCGAGGTGGCGGTCGACGAGACCGTGCAGTTCGGCGCGCTGCAGCTCACCCCGCGGGTCTGCTACACGCGTCCGCCCACCGAGAGCGCCAAGACCACGGCCTTCCTCGAGGTCGACGAGGTGACCCTCGACAACAAGTACCGCCGCATCTTCACCGGCTGGATGTTCGCGTCGAGCCCCGGACTGCACGCGATCGAGCATCCGATCTACGACGTGTGGCTGGTCGACTGCAAAGGCGGCAGCGATGTGATCGCCGAAGCCAAGGAGCAGGAAGACGTCCCGGCCGTCGCGGCCAAGCCCGAGAAGGCGAAGCGCCCGGGCAAGGACCCCACGAAGACCGCGCAGCAGCTCAATGCGGCCGGGCAGGTGGACGTGGAGGCGCCGCGCGGCGTGCCCGTCCAGCCGCGCCAGAAGCCCTCGCGCAAGTTCTTCCCGTCGAACGAGGGTCCGGCACCGGCTCCGCCGCCGCCGCATCAGCCGCAGAACCTGTTCGACGCTCTATTCCGCTGACTGCGTCCGCGATCCGGTCCCCGCACCCGCCTCGATGAACTCGTCCGGCGTCGTCAGGGGCCGGTTCGAACCGCGACGCCGCTTCAGGCGACGTTGACGCGCCGCCCGCGATTCCACGCCAGGAACGGAACACCGGAGAGGAGTCCGGCGAGCGCCGCACCCGTCTGGTGGCAGCCGTTCACCGAGACCCGGGGCAGGGCCTGAAGGTGCGCGGCATGCTCGGCGAACAGGTGACCGGGCCGCGTGGTCACTGCCGTCGCAAAGCCCATCTCCCGCGCCAGAGCGAATTCCCGCGGTCCGGCGGAGGTCGGGTCTCCCACCGGATAGGACAGGTGCCGCACCTGCCGTCCGAGTTCCGCCTCGATCCGCGCGCGTCCCTCGGCGATCTCGCGGGCGGCGAAGGCGGCGTCGTGCTTGGCCAGCATCGGGTGGCTCACCGTATGCGCGCCGATGGTGACGGCCGGGTCGGCCGCGAGATCGCGCAGCTCCGCCCAGGACAGGCACAGTTCGGAGGCGATCCGTCCGGGCGGGAAGCCGGCCTGTCGGCAGAGCTCGGCGATCCGGTCGAGAAGGTCGGCCTCGCGGCCGCGGCGCAGGTCCCGGTAAACGACTTCGAAGGCCAGAGCCTTCTCCTGCGGGCTGCGGGCCGGCAAGTCCACGCTGCGGGACCCGATGTCGATCCGCACGCGATCGAGGCGCGCGATCGCGCGCTCCAGCTCGATCCACCAGAGCCGGCCGCCCTGATCGGCGAAGCCGCTGGTGACGAACAACGTCCACGGCGCGCCGTGGCGGGCCAGCACGGGACGCGCATGCACGACATTGTCCCGGTAGCCGTCATCGAATGTCAGGACCGCGAAGGGCGGCCCGTAATCGGGTTCGGCCAGGCGCTCCGGCAGGTGATCCAGGCCGATGACCTCGAAGCCCCGGGCATCGAGTTCCCGCAGGGTCAGGTCGAGGAATTCCGGCGTGATGCCCAGCAGGCGATTCGGCGCGAAGGCGGGACTCGGCGCGGGGCTGACGTGGTGGAATGTGAGGATCACACCGAGGCCGCGGGCGGCGGGGCCGAGCCACCGATCCGCCCCGAGCGCCTGTATCGCGCGAAAGCCGGACGCGAAGACCCGATGCTTGGCGCGCGACGACAGCATGATTCTGAACCGATCGGGCCGCAGCGCCCGTACCACGGAGCCTTGGCGCGACGCGGTAAACAAATCCGAAAGCCGTCGCACCGAGGGGCAACCGGAAGAAAGGAGCTGTTAGGCACGCATCCCTTTTGCCGCGCCGTGCCGCGCCGCGGGCCCAGGATCCCGCGTTGAGGTGACGGGCCATTCAGGCCCTGGAACCCAGTATTCGGGTGGCACGGGATCGTCGGTGGTCCCTGGGAGATCGGGTCATGGCGACCGGCGTCCAGATGGCGGGAACGGACATGGTCGAATCGCGCCTGGCCCACGGGCTCATCGCGGAGATCATCCCGGATCTGAATGCCGCCGAGGCACTCTGGCGCCGGCTCGAAACCGACCCGGCCGCCCTCGGGACGCCCTATCAGCGGTTCGACTGGGTGAGCGCCTATCTGCATGCGACCGGGCAGGTCGAGCATGCCCGCATCGTGATCGTCCGGAATGCAGATGGGCGTCCACGCCTTCTCATGCCGTTGACGCTGCAGCGGGAACACGGCCTCCGCATCGCGCGCACCGTCGGTGACACGCACGCCAACTATCATATGCCGCTCTTCGCCACCCGCGATGCGGCAGCCCTCCCGCCCAGCAGCATCGTCACGGCCCTGATCCAGGCGGGCCGGGCCAACGGCATCGACGCCTACACCCTCAAGCATCAACCCAGGATGTGGGACGGGGCGGCGAATCCGCTCGCCGCGACTGGCGAGCCCGAGGCCAGCGATGCCTACGGTCTCATGCTCGGGCCGGACCCGGAGGCGACCGTGCGCCGGGTCTTCAGCGCCGACGCCCGCAAGAAGCTGCGCTCGAAGGAGAAGCGCCTCATCGAGGCGCACGGCGCCATCGCCTACCGCCGCGCCGGGACGCCCGAGGAGGCGCAGCGTCTGCTGGCCGCCTTCTACGCGCAGAAATCGGCGCGCTTCGCCGTCATGGGCATCTCCGACCCCTATGCCGATCCCGCGATCCGCGCCTTCCTCGCGGCGGCGTCGACCGGCGCGGAGCCGGCGATGGAGGTGCATGCCCTCTGCCTCTTCGAGAGCGGCCGGGTCCTGGCAACGTTCGGCGGCGCCGTGAGCGACCGGCGCTTCAGCGGCATGATGACGGCATTCGACGCCGACCCGGAGATCGCCCGGTACAGCCCCGGAGACCTGTTGCTGCAACATCTGGTGCGCGATCAGACGGACCGGGGCCGGCAGGGCTTCGACCTCGGCGTCGGCGAGGCGCGCTACAAGGCCAGCATCTGCGACGAGACGATCAGCCTCGTCGAGACGGTCATACCGGTGAGCTTGCGCGGCCGGACCTACGGGGCCGTGCGCGGAAGCCTGACGCGCACGAAGCGGCGCATCAAGCGAGACCCGCGTCTCTACGCCGTCCTCAAGCGGCTCCGGGCTTTGCGCCGCCGGCCCTGACCGTCGCCGTCCTGGGCCGGACCCGCGCCCGGCGGCACCCGTCTCAAGCGGCGCTGAGGCGCAGCTCGGCCGCCGGATCCTGAAAATCCGCATTCGCCGGACGGTCCTGAGCGACCAGGATCTGCCCCGCACCCGCATCCTCGGCCAGGGCGTAGAGATCGGCCAGCGCCGGATCCTCCGCATCGGCATTCGACGCGATCACCACGCAGTCCATGAAGCCCGCGACGAGTTCGAGCAGGTCGACGGCGCCCGGCGCGGCGGCGAGCCGGAAGAGCACGCACTCGTAGGCCTCCGCCATGGCTTCGAAGGTCAACACCAGAGCGTCCGGCGCGTCGAACAGGACCGTCGAATCGTGGAGCCCGGCCGCGATCCGATGATGGCCGCCGGCGCGACCGGCCTGAATCACATCGAGGAAGGCAGCCTCGCCGGCGATGAGGTCGGAGAAGCCCAAGCCCCGGGGCCCGCTGCTCGGCGCGTTCAGATCCACGGCGACGAGGCTCCCCTCGCGGCCGAGGGCACGGGTCAGGGCCTCTGAGAGCGTCGCCGGACCGCGCCGGTCCTCGGTCTCGACGATCAGGATCCGGCGGCCGGACTGGGCCCCCGGGTCGCGGGGCGCTGCGGCGATGCGCGCGACGAGGGGCGCAAGGTCGAAGGTCTCGCCGGTGCCGGCTGACGCTTTCGCCACGGGTGCCGTCGTCGCGGAGGCGGCTGCGGCCTCCGACGGCTGGGACCAGCGCTCGGACGGCATCGGCTCCGGAAACGCGAAGGTCGGCCGGTCCATCACCGGCTCGCGGCGGCGGCGATCGTCCGTCGGATCGCCGTCGCGCTGTCCGGCAGCGCGGCCGGATTCGGCGAGCAGCGCGCTGGCGATGACGCCGCCGGCCGAGAGCATGAGGGTCAGCAGCGTCGCGAACGCGACGATCGGCAACTTCTTCGGGAAGGACGGCACCTCGGGCGTCACCGCGCGGGATACGATCCGGGCATCGGCCGGCGTCGCCGCCTCGCCGTCGCGCGCCGCCGCCTCGCGGTAGCGGCCGAGATAGGATTCGAGCTGCTCACGCTGCGCCTTGGCCTCGCGCTCCAGCGCGCGGAGCTGGATCTCGCTGGCGTTTCCTTGGGCGACGACGTCCTGCTGGCCGTCCACGGCGCTCCGGAGGCTCTCGACCCGTGCGCCGGCGATCTTGGCGTCGTTGTCCATCGTCCGCACGATGCGCTCGGCGGAAGCCTTGATCTGCGCGTCGAGATCCTCGAGCTGGGCGTTGAGTTCCTTGATCCGCGGATGGGCCGGCAGCAGCGTGCGCGATTCGAGGGCGAGCTGGGCGCGCACCGAGATCCGGTTCTCGACGATCCGCCGGATCACCTCGTTGTTGGCGACATCCGGGATCTCGAAGGCGCGCCCGTCCTTGATCAGGTCCTTGATGGCCTTCACCTTGCCGTCGAGATCGGCTTTCAGGCTCCGCGCCGCCGAGAGCTGGCTCGACAATTCGCCGAGCTGCTGCGCGTTGAGGGGCCGGCCGGTGGCGCCGGCGCTGCCCACGAGGCCGTTCTTGACGCGGAACGCCTCGACCTTCGCCTCGGCTTCGGCGACGCGCTTGCGGAGCCCATCGATGTTGCCGCCGAGCCACGTGGAGGCATAGCGGGCGGTATCGACCTTATCGGCCTCCAGCGATCCGATGTAGAGCTTCGCGATGGTGTTGGCGGCTTCGGCCGCGAGCTTCGGATCCTTCGCGCGGAACTCGATCGTCAGGATGCGCGACTTTCCGGCGGGAAAGACCAGCAGGTGATCGAAATAGGCATCGAGCACGCGGTCCTCGGCCGGGCGGTCCAGAGGATTGGCGCCGATGCCGAGCATCATCAGCACGCGCTGCACCGGGCCGATGCTGCCGGCGCCGGGATCGAATTCGGCATTGCCCACGAGCTTGAGCCGGCGGATCGCCTCGCGGGCGAGATCCCGGGACATGACCACCTGCACCTGGCTCGCCACAGCCTGCTCGTCGATGGGCGCGAGCTGGTCGGCGCGTTCCTGCGCGGTGCGGGCGAAGGCCGGGTCGCGGCTCTCCAGGAGAACCTTCGCCTCGCCGGTGTAGCGGGGGCTGACCACGTTGACGAAGACGCTCGCCCCCAGGGCGACCACCAGGGTCGGTCCGACGATCCATCCGATCGAGCGCCGCAGGATCCGCGGCAGCTGCGCGAGACCGAGGCCCTCCTCGGCGCGCGGCTGCGGGCTGGGCAGGGCGTTGGTCGAGCGTTGACGTATAGAGGACATGCGGACGCTCTGGACGCGGCGGAAAACCGGGCCGGCATTACTGCCCGCCCGCCGCCATTAGTGGATGTTAAGGTTGCTCAAGAGTTAAGGCGCGCGCGGACCGGCGGCGCCGGCCGGCCCGTCCGGCGGTGATCAAGTTTCATTAACCTTAACGGCCTAGATGATCCGGCAACTGCATCCTTGACGGCGATGGTGATGAACCGGCGCGCTCTGCTCCTCGCACTCGGCTCGACTCTGGCACTCGGCGGCTGCCTGCGGCCGAGCTTCCGCACCGACGAACTCGACGCGACCGGCACCGGGTCGATCGCTGCCCGCTACACGCTGGCGGCGGGCGACAAGCTCCGGGTGATCGTCTTCGGCCAGGACAACCTGTCGAACATTTACGCGGTGGATGGTGCCGGTCGCATCGCCATGCCGCTGATCGGCACCGTGCAGGTCGGCGGTCAGACGACCGCCCAGGCGGCCAAGGCGGTCGAAGCCAAGCTGGCGGCCGGGTTCGTCCGCGAGCCGCACGTCACCGTGGAGGTGGACGCCTACCGGCCCTTCTACATTCTCGGAGAGGTGACCACCTCGGGCCAGTATCCGTTCGTCAACGGCATGACCGTCGAGACGGCGGTGGCCATCGCCGCCGGCTTCGGCCCCCGGGCGGCGCGGGATTATGCCGTTCTGACCCGCGACACCAACGGCACGCTGGTCTCAGGAATCGTGCCGATGACCTACGCGGTCCGTCCGGGCGACACGATCGTCATCAAAGAGCGCTTCTTCTGAGCGACGGCCGGGCCAATCACTGCGCCTCATGCCACGGGTTGATCACCCGCATCGCGGTCTTCTGCGCGGGGATCGGCGTCGCGATCTCGGGGGCCGGCTGTTTCGCCCGCGCCATCATCTGCCGTGCGGCCTGTGCGGGCAGGGTGCCCACCGGCGTGAACAGGCCGGCCAGGACCTTGCGGGTGCCCTTGCTGACCAAGCGCGAGTTCTGGACCGGTTCGAAATCCCGGATGGCGTGACGCTTGTCGGGATTCCCGGTGAACACCCGGGCGCCGGCATTCAGGACCACGATGTCGCCGGGGCGCAGCGTCTCGTCCTTCAACAGAGCCGCCGTGGCGCCGCCCTTCATGTCGATGGGGGTCTGGCGCTCGCTGATCTCCCGCTCCTTGACGCGGATCTTCAGCGGCAGCGCCGCGTAGCGGGTCTGAAAGCGCCGGCGCGCGGCGCCGAGCCGCGGGCTCGCTTGGCGGCCATACGAACGGCCCTCGAAGGCCGGAGCCTGGGTCTGCGCGGGCTGAGCTTGTTGAACCGCCGGCCGAGCCCCGAACAGCATCTCGAGGAAGCCCAGTTCGGCCGCGTGGGCGTGCATCGTCGTCCCGGCGAGAAGGCCGCCGGACGTCATGACGGCCAGCAAACTGCTCGTGCGAAGCCTCATGACATCCTCCGGAACCGACGCCCGACGTGAGCATCCGACCCTCAACCGCAAGGCGTACTGGAGGGTTCCGGATGATTTACGATCTGCTTAGCAACACCCGTCGACTTCGCGACGGTGCAGTATTCGACGCCCCCGTCTGAGGGCGATGACGCGATCGGGATGCGGTGGGGGTGAAGCGCCGATCAGCCCGGAGCGGATTGTTCGCCCTCGCCGATGCAGTCGAGGGCGCGCTCGACCGCACTCACGGCATCGAGCAGGTGCTGGACCGTCCGCTCGACCTCGAGCGCGGGGCGACCCATCGCGGCGGCGCGGGCGCTCACATCCTCGAGCTGCTCCAGGAGGGCGAGAAGATCACCGGCCACGGTCACGACTTCGCAGCGGGCGAGGCGCGTGACGGTGGGACGCGGGCGGAAGGGCAAGACGTTGCTCATTGCCGAGGGTTGTCGCCCGAAACGGTCTGGATTCGCCAGGGGGCGCGGGCCGCGCTCAACACGATTGCCCGTCGGTATCCGCCCCAAACCGGGGGTGTGGTGGATTTTCCGTGGCCGCTGCGCATCGGAGGCCACAGAACGGATTTACACGTTGCGCGCGACCTTGACGGGCGCGCTCTCGGGCTGACCATGCCGCGAGACGTTTCGTCGAGGCCTCGTCCGGGAGATGCCGGAGGGAGGCTCGACTCCGGCAGGCTTCAGGATTTGCGATGCGCTTGACCCTTCTCGCCCTCTCCGCACTCACCATCGGTGGCCTGTGCGCCTGCAGCACCAGCGACGGGCCGGACTCGCGCAGCGGGCTGGCCGAGACCTTCAACCTCGACAATTACCGCGCCTCCGGCAACACGAACGGCACCCAGAGCCGCCGGGACGTGAACCGCGCCTACACCCAGCCCACGCTGCCGACGATCGGCAACCGCGGGATGTGACACCCGCGGTCGCGACGCGTCAGCGCTTGGTGAGCGCGTCCGCGAAGGCGGCGATCCGGTTGCGGGCGTAGACCGGCAGGCCGGCGCTGATCGAGTTGCCGGTGTTGAAGCTCGAATTGCCCATCAGCACCTGCGCCGGCAGCAGGTTCTTGAGGACCGGCACACGGGCGTACTCGGCCTTGCGGTCGAGGACGTCCCCCTTGATCGCCAAGGCCATGTAGGTGGTGACCACCGTCTTGGTCGGGTCGTTCGGCATCGGCTGGAACACGGCGAGGAACTTGCCGAAGCGCAGGATCTGGTTGACCCAGAAGATCGTCTGCTCCAGCCCGCCGGTGACGGACGTGTCGATCTTGGTCAGTGCCTTGAGCGCGGCGCCCTGGTCCGGCCCGAGGACCCGCAACTCGCTCTGGAACGAGACGAACTCGGCGATCTTCTTGGCCGACCCTTCCTCCAGCTTGTTGGCGAGCTTCACCCCGAGCGGCAGCTTGCCCTCGAGATCGTAGCGCGACTCGATGCAGGCGCCCGCCCCCTCGCACCAGGGCCGGTCGGGTCGCTTGGCGAAGGCGGCGGCCGGATCCTTGTTGGGGGTCACGTCGGCGGCCGAGATGGCGCGGTGCTTGATCGCCGGATCCATCTTCTGGACGAAGGCGAGATTGGCGAAGGCCTGCAGGTCGATCGCCTCGGCCGGCCGCGGGACGACGAAGCGCCCCTCGGCCACATAGACCTTCAGCGTCTCGTGCCGGGGCTTGGTCACGCCGTTCACCGTGACCGTGTAATCCGGCTCCTTGTAGCCGGGATAGGGGGCGAGCGCCGCCGCCTCGGCCGGCCGCACCTTCAACCAGTCGAGATACGGGATCAGGCCGTTCTCCGGCGCCGACGGATTCTCGCGGTGATCGGTGAACAGGATCTGGCCCGGCTTGATCGCGGCGGGGTCGACGGCCGTGACCGAGGGCACATCCTTGACCCGCTCCGGTGCCGGCGCCGTGTTGGCGGCGGGCGTCTGAGCGCGGACCGGGATGGCCGGGAGAGCGACCGTGAGGGCGGCCGCCAGGGCGGCAGGAAGCTGCTGACGCAACGGGATTCTCATCTCTCGGGGAGGGCAGTCAGTAACCGGGATCTTCGCCGAACAGGTAATCCGGATCGCGGCGGCGCGGCCGGCGCGCGTCGTCATCCCCGCCGAACGGCGAGCGGTTTGTCTGGCCGGGCCAGGGCTTGTACGGATCCTGCCCGTAGAGATCCACATCGCCCTGCGCACGGCGGCTGCGCGGCGCCGGACGCTCGCCGAACGGGTCCAGGAAGTCGGCCCGCGGCCGCTCGCCCGTCATGTTGCCGTAATAGTCGCCCGCCACGTTCGCGCCATCGTCGGCGCCGGCGAGATCGCCGTCCTGGGCATCGGGCCGCATGGCGTAGAGCGTCTCCCGCGGAACGAGGCGGTACTGCGTGTCCGCCATCCGTCCGTCGCCGCTTGTGCGGAAATGCTCGAGAAAGCCGCCGCCCGCGACCCGCACGCCGCTGCGCGGATCGACCGCCAGGTCGGCGATGAAGGGGCGCGCCTCGGGGGAGGGGCCCCGCAGCGGCGTCTTGGCGATTCCGTTCGCCCAGGCCGCCTGCAGGATCGCCGAGGCGATCGGCACCGAGACATGGCCGCCGGTCTGGCCGCGGCCGAGGGTCTTGCGGGTGCCGTCGGCGTTGTCGTAGCCGACCCAGACCACCACGCTGATCTCGTTGGTCAGGCCCGCGAACCACGCGTCGTTCTCGTTCTCGGAGGTTCCGGTCTTGCCGGCGACGTAGGCCGAGACCTTCGACAGCGCCGCCGCGGTGCCGTGCTGTGTCACCCCCTGCAGCATGGTCTTGAGCTGGTAGAAGGCGACCCGGTCCGCAGAGGCGATCCGCGCCGGCTCCTTGGCGGGGTGCGTGTAGAGCGGCTTGCCGTCCCGCTCGACGGATTCGAGCGCGTAGGGGGCCGGACGCGCGCCCTCGTTGGCCACTGCCGCGTAGAAGCCCGCGAGGTCCAGCATCCGCACCGGCTGCGCGCCGAGGACGAAGGGATAGTAGGGCTCGCACTCGGCGTAGATCTGTGCCTCCAGGGCGATGTCGCAGACCCGTTTCAGGCTCGCCGGCGCCTTGGGTTCGATTCCACCCTGGAGCAGACGGGCGGTGACGAGGTTCTTGGAGAATTCGAGGCCGCGCCGCAGGGTGGTGGGGCCCGAACCGCCCCCCTCGTAGTTCTTCGGCGACCAGGAATCGCCGGTCCCGCCGATCGGCGGCAGGGTGACGGCGGAATCCATCACCAGGGTGTTGGGCTGCAAGCCGGCATTGAGCGCGGCGAGATAGGTCAGCGGCTTCAGGGTCGAGCCGGGCTGGCGCACCGTCTGGGTGACGCGGTTGAGCTGGCTCAGCGGGTAGGAGAAGCCGCCGGCCATCGCGAGGATCCGGCCGGTCTGGTTCTCCATCACCAGGGCCGCGCCCTGGACCGTGGGCCGGACGCGGATCTGCGCGCGCAGGCCGCCCTTGCCCGAACCGACCTTCACGCGGATCACGTCGTAGACCTGCAGCTTGCCCCGGGCGATGCCGGGGTCGAGGACGGCGGTCCGGCCATCGGCGAGGCCGACCTTCATGCCGCCGCGCCCGGTCTCCAGCACCACCGCCATCGGCCAATGCACGTCGTAGAGCACCGGGCGGGCGCTCTCGAGCGCCAGAAGCCAGGCCGGCTTCTTCTGCGGGACCGCCGCGACCTTCTCGCCACGACGCGCCTTGGCGTCCGCTTTGGCGTCCATCTTGGCATCCGCCTTGGGCGCATCCGTTCGCGCTCCCGTCACCGCGGGCGCCGCCTGTGTCGCCCCCTCCGGTGCAGGAGTCGCGGCCTGGATCCGGCGGACGCTGTCGGCGAGGTTGAGTTCGGGCCCCGCGAAGACCTGACGGCCCGTGGAGCGCTCGTAATTGGCGAGCCCGTCCTGGAGAGCCTCCTCGACGGAGCGCTGCAGGCCCGCATTGATCGTCGAGCGGACGGTCAGCGACCCGGAGGTCAAAGAATCCACTCCCGCGAAGGTGCGGGCCTCCCGATTGAGGAAATCCACCACGTAGAAGCCGGAATCGCGCCGCGCGGTCTCGATCGGCTTCAGCCCGAGATCGGACTTGATCGCCGCGCTCATCTCGGCCTCGGTAATCGCGCCCTCTTCCTTGAGGCGGGCGAGCACGTAGGCGCGCCGCTCCCGCGCCCGGTCCGGATACTTGTCGGGGCTGTAGAAATTCGGCCCCTTGGGCATGCCGGCGAGGAGCGCGGCCTCCGGCAGGGTGAGCTGCCCCACCGGCTTCCCGAAATAGCTCTGCGCCGCCATCTCGATGCCGTAGGCGCCGCGGCCGAGATAGATGCCGTTGAGATAGAGCCCGAGAATCTGCGGCTTCGAGAGGATCCGCTCCAGCCGCGACGCGACGATCATCTCGCGGATCTTGCGCTCGTAGGTGACGTCGTCGCCGACCGAGAGGTTCTTGACCACCTGCTGGGTGATGGTCGAACCACCCGCCGGACGTCCCGGCGAAGCGAGATTGGCGATGAAGGCGCGGATCACGCCGCGCTCGTCGATGCCGTGATGGGTCTCGAAGCGCTTGTCCTCGGCGGCGATGAAGGCCTTCTGCACCAGCGTCGGAACCGCCGTGATCGGCACGACGATGCGGCGCCCGTTCGGCTCGGAGGCCTCGGCGAAGGGCTTGCCGGCGCCGTCGAGGATCCGGGTCATGCCGGGCAGCGCCTTGTCGCGCAGGGCCTCGGCGCTGGGCAGGTCCTTGGTGGCGTTGTCGTAGAACTCGATCACCGCCTTGGCGTCGAAGGGCGAGTTCGCCGGGTTCTCGCCTTTGCAGAACTGCTTGTAGCTCGTGTTCAGCTCGTTCAGGTCGAGCCCGTGCAGGATCTTCGGGGCGGCCGGCCCGGCGACGGTGGACGGATCCTCCATCGCGGTGGTGATCAGCTCGTCGAGGTTGATGTCCTCGATGTCGAAGGCCTTGCGCATGTGGGCGCAGCCGTCGCGCAGCAGGCGCACAACCTCGGGCCCATCGGTGGCTGGATCGAACTGCGTCCGGACCGCCTCCGGCCGGGTCGTGACCTGGCTCAGGGTCAGGGCGGTCGCGAACAGCTTGATCAGGATGGCGTTCATACGGGCCGAGTTCGGGGGACGCGACGGGGCGGGCGCGGACCTTTCGGGAGCGCGCCTGAACAGGGCGTGCACAACGCGGCTGATTTAAGGAGACGCCGCACGGCAACGCTTTGATGGGGTCCCACGTTCGTGAGGCGCGACGACGCCGGGGGGGCCATGATCAACGACCTGTGGTACAAGAACGCCATCATCTATTGCCTGTCGGTCGGCACCTTCATGGATGCCAACGGCGACGGGATCGGCGACTTCGCTGGGCTCGAGCGCCGGCTCGACTACATCCAGGGCCTGGGCGCCACCGCGGTCTGGCTGATGCCCTTCCAGCCGTCGCCCAAGAAGGATGGCGGCTACGACATCGCCGACTATTACGGCGTCGACCCCGATTACGGCTCGCTCGGTGACTTCGTCGCCTTCACCCACGCCGCCAAGCAGCGGGGGCTGCGGGTGCTGATCGACCTCGTGGTCAACCACACCTCGGACCAGCACCCATGGTTCCAGTCGGCCCGCTCCGACCCGGACTCGCCCTATCGCGACTGGTACGTCTGGTCGAAAGAGCGCCCCGCGAGCGCCGACGAGGGCATGGTCTTCCCGGGCGTGCAGGAGACCACCTGGACCTACGATGCGAAGGCCAAGGCGTGGTATTTCCACCGCTTCTTCAACTTCCAGCCGGATCTCAACACAGCCAATCCCGAGGTGCTGGCCGAGATCCTCAAGATCATGGGTTTCTGGATCCAGCTGGGCGTCTCCGGCTTCCGCATGGATGCCGTGCCGTTCGTCATCGCCGAGAAGGGGGCCGATGTCGGCGGCAAGCCCCGCGAGCAGTTCGAGATGCTGCGCGACCTGCGCGAGTTCCTGCAATGGCGCCAGGGCGACGCCATCATCCTGGCCGAGGCCAACATCCTGCCGAACCAGGACATGGATTATTTCGGCGACGACGCCGACCGCATGCACATGATGTTCAACTTCCAGGTCAATCAGGCGACCTTCTACGCCCTTGCGGCCCATGATGCGCGCCCGCTGGTCAAGGCGATCGAGCGGACGAAGCCGCGCCCGCTCTCCTGCCAATGGGGCATCTTCCTGCGGAACCACGACGAGCTGGACCTGGGACGCCTGACGGGCAAGCAGCGTCAGAGCGTGTTCGACGCCTTCGGGCCCGAGAAGGGGATGCAGCTCTACGACCGCGGCATCCGCCGCCGCTTCGCACCGATGCTGGCCGGCGATCCCCGCCGTATCCGGCTGGCCTATTCGCTGATGTTCACCCTGCCGGGGACGCCGGTGCTGCGTTACGGCGACGAGATCGGCATGGGCGACGAGCTCGCGCTCAAGGAGCGGGACTGCGCCCGCACGCCGATGCAGTGGACCAGCGAGTATCAGGGCGGCTTCTCCACGGCCGACCGCACGGTGATTCCGCTGATCGACCACGGGCCCTACGGCTACGCGCACGTGAACGTCGCCGACCAGCGCCACGAGGCCGACTCGCTGCTCAACTGGATGCAGAGCATGATCCGGCAGCGCAAGGAGGCGCCGGAGATCGGCTGGGGCGACGTGGTCCCGATGGAGACCGGGCGTCCCTCGGTGCTGGCGCTCCGCTACGACTGGCGCGGCAACGCCATCCTGTGTGTCCACAATCTGGCGCCGGAGCCTGTCGAGGTCGCCATGGCATCCGGCGTGGAGGATTCCGAGCACGACATCCTCGTCGATGTGCTGACCGGCAGCCGCAGCGAGGTCGGCGAGGACGGCCGGCACTGCCTGTTCCTGGAAGGCTACGGGTACCACTGGTTCCGGGTCGGGGGCCTCGACGCGCTGTTGAAGCGGCGGCCGGCGTGAGGAAAACCGGCGCCCGGCTCGCCCTCGGCCGGCGAAGACGGTAGGACACGCCTGAGCAAGGTGTAGCATGGCCCGGACGAAGCATTATCCCTCGGACGCGACGATCGCCGACATCCTGCCGGATCTCGCCGACGCTGAAGACTACCTGCGCGAGGTGCTGGTCACCATGAGGCTGTGCCAGAAGCATTACGGCGACGCCTCGGTGCGGATCGGCGTGACCGGCCGGTCGCCGACGCCGTCCTACCGGATCGACCGGCCGGACGAGACGGCGCGGGACGACGGTGCCGTCGAGGCGGGCAGGACCCTGTTCGGAGCCTATGGCGGCCGGTCCCACGACCGGTTCACGCAGGTCAACACCGCGGAGACGCGCTGGAGCTCGCGGGCGCTCGGCATGGCCGAAATGCTGGCGCTTCACGACGGCCTGCGCCGCCCCAGGGGCAACGCGGCCTGAGCGTGCCGCACAGGGTGCCGCCCACCAGTGTTCTGCGCTAGACTGCGGCCGAGGGCGTCCGGAGCGGCGCTGCCTACACGCGGGACGACATGCCAGGTACGCCACGCGCCGGGATCATCCCGGTCACACCCTTCCAGCAGAACTGCACCCTGATCTGGGACGACACGACCAAGGTCGGCGCCGTGGTGGATCCCGGCGGCGATCTCGATCGGATCGAGGCGGCCATCCGCGAGCAGGGCGTCACCGTCGAGAAGATCCTGCTGACCCACGGTCATGTCGACCACGCCGCCGGCGCCGACGAGCTGCGCGAGCGCCTCGGCGTTCCGATCGAGGGGCCGCACCAGGCGGACAAGTTCCTGCTGGATTCCCTGCCCGAGACCGCCGCCAATTACGGCCTCGGCGCGGCCCGGCCCGTCACGCCCGACCGCTGGCTCGACGAGGGCGATGCCGTGACGGTCGGCGGTCTCGGCTTCGATATCCTTCACTGCCCCGGGCACTCGCCCGGCAGCGTCGTGTTCGTGAGCCGGGACGCGCGGTTCGCCCTGGTCGGCGACGTGGTGTTCAAGGGCTCGGTCGGCCGCACCGACCTGCCGGGCGGCAACCACGAGCAGCTGATCCGGGCCATCAAGGACAAGGTCCTGCCGCTGGGCGACGACATCGCTTTCATCCCGGGCCATGGTCCGACGAGCACGCTCGGCGAGGAGCGTGTCTCAAATCCCTTCCTGCAGGACTGACCGACATCATGGACAAGCGCCGCATCGGCCGCTCCGACCTGACGGTCGCGCCGTTCTGCCTGGGCGGCAACGTCTTCGGCTGGACCGCCGACGAGGCGAGCGCCTTCGCGATCCTCGACCGGTTCGTGGAGAGCGGCTTCGATTTCATCGACACCGCCGACGTCTATTCGCGCTGGGCCCCCGGCCATGTCGGCGGGGAATCCGAGACGGTGATCGGACGATGGCTGGCCAGCCGTCCGGGCGTCCGGGACAGGATCGTGCTGGCGACCAAGGTCGGGATGGACATGGGCGAGGCCGGCAAGGGTCTCTCGGCGGCCCATATCGAGCGGGCCTGCGAGGCCTCGCTGCGGCGGCTGCGGATCGACCGGATCGACCTCTACCAGTCCCATGTCGACGATAACGACGTGGCCCTGGACGAGACCCTGCGGGCTCATGAGCGCCTGATCGCGGCGGGCAAGGTCCGCGCGATCGGCGCCTCGAACTACAGCGCGGCGCGGCTCAAGGAGGCACTGACGATAGCCGCCTCCGCGGGGCTGCCACGCTACGAATGCCTCCAGCCGGATTACAGCCTCGCCCAGCGCGGTTACGAGGCCGAGCTGGAGCCGCTCTGCCGGGCCGAACAGATCGGCGTCATCGGCTACTTCTCGCTGGCCGCGGGCTTCCTCACCGGCAAGTACCGCAGCGCCCAGGACGCGACGGGACGGGCCCGTGAGAACCGCGTCGCCAAGTACCTCAACCCGCGCGGTCTCGCGCTGCTGAACGTGCTCGATTCGGTCGCGCAGACGCACGGTGCCAGCCCGGCCCAGGTGGCGCTTGCCTGGATCATCGCCCGCCCCGGCATCACGGCGCCCATCGCCAGCGCGACCTCGGTGGCGCAACTCGACGAGCTCCTCGGCGCCGTCCGGCTGACCCTTTCGCCGGAGGCGATCGGCCGCCTCGACACGGCGAGCGCGGGCGGCATTGAGGGCTAACGCGGCGTTAAGCGGCGAGCGTCACAAAAGCTTCGGGACGGGCCCGCCGCGGGCCCGTAAAATCGTGCAATCTCAACGCGGAACCCCTATATCAGGCGGATCAAGCGAGAGTTCAGGCGCGGGCACCCGACGGCGCATCTGCCACCGACGCGATTAGGCCCGCCTGCCCGAGGAAGTTCATGGCCGACACCCCCCAGACCGAGCCTGCCGATTACGGCGCGGAATCCATCCGCGTGCTGAAGGGCCTCGACGCCGTCCGCAAGCGGCCCGGCATGTATATCGGCGATACCGATGACGGCTCCGGCCTCCACCACATGGTCTACGAGGTCGTGGACAACGCCATCGACGAGGCGCTGGCGGGCCATGCCGATCTCGTCACCGTCACCCTCAACGCCGACGGATCCTGCACCGTCTCCGATAACGGGCGCGGCATCCCGGTGGACATCCACAAGGAGGAGGGTGTCTCGGCGGCCGAGGTCATCATGACCCAGCTGCACGCCGGCGGTAAGTTCGACCAGAACTCCTACAAGGTTTCCGGCGGCCTGCACGGCGTCGGCGTGTCGGTGGTGAATGCCCTGTCGTCGTGGCTTCGCCTGCGCATCTGGCGCAACGACAAGGAGCACGCGATGGAGTTCCGCCACGGCGACGCCGTGGCGCCCCTGGAGGTCGTCGGGCCCGGCAACGGTCGGCGCGGGACGGAAGTCAGCTTCCTGCCCTCCACCGAAACCTTCACGATGATCGAGTTCGATTACGGGACGCTGGAGAAGCGCCTGCGTGAACTCGCCTTCCTCAATTCCGGCGTACGCATCGTCCTGACCGATGCCCGCCATGCCGAGAAGAAGCGCGAGGAGCTGTACTACGAAGGCGGCATCGAGGCCTTCGTCCGGTATCTCGACCGCTCCCGCAAGCCGATCGACGGCATGACCAGCCCGGTGGTCGTCAGTTCCGAGCGCGACGGGATCCGCGTCGAGGTCGCGTTCTGGTGGAACGACTCGTTCAACGAGACCGTGCTGCCCTTCACCAACAACATCCCGCAGCGGGACGGCGGCACCCATATGGCCGGCTTCCGGGCGGCCCTGACCCGGCAGGTCACCGGCTATGCCGAATCCAGCGGCATCGCCAAGAAGGAGAAGGTGTCGCTCACCGGCGAGGATTGCCGCGAGGGCCTCACCGCCGTCATCTCCGTGCAGGTGCCGGACCCGAAATTCTCGTCGCAGACCAAGGACAAGCTCGTCTCGTCCGAGGTCCGGCCCGCGGTCGAGAACGTCCTCAACGAAGGCCTGTCGACCTGGCTCGAGGAGAATCCGAGCCAGGCGCGGTCGGTCATGGCCAAGGTGGTCCTGGCGGCCTCGGCGCGCGAGGCCGCCCGCAAGGCCCGCGAGACCGTGACCCGCAAGGGCGCTCTCGACATCGCCTCGCTGCCCGGCAAGCTCGCCGATTGCCAGGAGCGCGACCCGACGAAGTGCGAGATCCTTCTGGTTGAGGGTGATTCCGCCGGCGGCTCGGCCAAGCAGGGCCGCGACCGGACCTTCCAGGCGGTGCTGCCGCTGCGCGGCAAGATCCTGAACGTCGAGCGCGTCCGCGCCGACCGGATGCTGTCCT
This sequence comes from Methylobacterium sp. 391_Methyba4, assembly GCF_029691625.1. Classification (NCBI taxonomy): domain Bacteria; kingdom Pseudomonadati; phylum Pseudomonadota; class Alphaproteobacteria; order Hyphomicrobiales; family Methylobacteriaceae; genus Methylobacterium; species Methylobacterium sp. 391_Methyba4. Next base: position 388,924 of record NZ_CP121475.1, read on the forward strand.
CGGCCGAGATCGGCACGCTGATCACGGCGCTCGGCGCCGGGATCGGGCGCTCCTCGACCGACCGCGAGGGCTTCAACCCGGAGAAGCTGCGCTACCACCGCATCATCATCATGACCGATGCGGACGTGGACGGCTCGCACATCCGGACGCTGCTTCTGACCTTCTTCTTCCGGCAGATGCCGGAATTGATCGACCGCGGCCATCTCTACATCGCGCAACCACCGCTTTACAAAGCGGAGCGCGGCCGGAAGGCGATCTACCTGAAGGATGAGCGCGCCCTTGAGGATTACCTGATCGACCAGGGGACCGACGGGGCGATCCTGCGCCTCTCCACCGGTGCGGAGTTCGCCGGGCCTCAGCTCAAGAGCCTCGTCGAGGAGGCGCGGACCTTCCGCAACATCCTGCAGGGGCTGCACACGCGCTACGACCGCGCCGTGGTCGAGCAGGCGGTGCTGGCCGGCGCCTTCGACCCCGAGGCGGCCTCGCGGACCGGCGAGGCCGAGGTGCTGGCCGACCTGACCGCCCGCCGGCTCGACGCCATCGCGGACGAGATCGAGCGCGGCTGGCAGGGCGAATCCTTCGAGGGCGGCTATCGCCTCAGCCGGACGCTGCGCGGCGTCCGGCAGGTGGCGACCCTGGATCTCGGCCTGATCACCTCGCAGGAAGCCCGGCGTCTGTCCGAGCGGGCCGACGCCTTCCGGGAAATCTATGGCGAACCCGCCACCCTGATGCGTAAGTCCGACGAGACCGTGCTGCACGGGCCCGTCGCCCTGTTCGAGGCGGTGATGGCCTTTGGCCGGAAGGGCCTGCAGCTCCAGCGCTACAAGGGCCTCGGTGAGATGACCGCCCAGCAGCTCTGGGAGACCACCCTGGATCGCGACGTGCGCTCCTTGCTGCAGGTCAAGGTGAAGGACGTGACAGACGCCGACGACCTGTTCGTGAAGCTGATGGGCGATGTGGTGGAGCCGCGGCGCGAGTTCATTCAGGAAAACGCCCTCAGCGTCGCCAATCTGGACGTCTAGGGCTCAGCCTGTAATTTCTCAGTAAAACATATCCCGGGAAGCGAGTTATGTGGACCGATTTACTGAGAAGCCTGACCTCGCCGGCATATCGGCCGGTTTTCAGGCCGGTAGAGCATTGATTCAGAGATGCTCTCCGCTGTCAACATCGAGCTTTCGTCAGTGCCCTTTGGTGACCGAGATCCAACGCTTCGGGGATGGTTACCTGCTGAGCGCCATGGCCGCCGAAGCCGTCGGGGTACGGACCGCTTAGGTTCGGAGTGGGTAAGGAAGACGGGGTTCCATCCGGCGTTGGTCGTCGCGGCGGGTGCCAGAGCGGGCAAACACCCTCGCAACGTCGACCGGGCGTCGGAGGAGGCCCAAGCCCTCATGGGGCCGCCCCCCTTCGGTTATGATTAAGCCGCCCGGCTCCTGAAAGGACTGCCTCATTGTAAGTGCTGGCGCTCAGAACAGCATCCAGCCGGTCCTGCAACCGCTCCGGCAGTACGGACTCTCAGTCCACCATCGCGGGCGTACCGACCAAGCCGACGATGGCAGCTACGGCCGCCTCACACTCGCCGGCGTCCATCTCCGTAACCTTGGCGTAGATGTCCGGCGAGCGTGGAAGACCCTTCATCCCCGCGATGCCCGATACCTGAGCGGGGGCGAACGTGGCTTGGGTAGCAAGGTCGCCGTCCTCCAGGGCGAGCATCGGGATGGACGAGTAGAGATCGTCGAGCCTCAACTCGACCCCGATGGCCGCTAGCCGGAGGACGGCGTTGGTCCTTGTTGGACTTCGTAGTGCCATCCGTCTCCCTGACGGTGAAAGAAATCAACCCGGCGCTGGTCCTGCGCGACAAGGACGAAATGCATGAGGTCCGGCAGCGTCTGGTATTCGAGCCATTTCCCGCCGCGGTCGTACCGTCAGGTCATCGAGGGGCCGGGTCAAGGCATCGTGGGCGATGGAGCCGCCGACCAGCATGCGGATTACCTGCCCGTCGATGTACTCCAGCCGCTCCCCTTCCTCCGCCGCTTCGCAAAGGCGTTCGTACTCATCCAGCCCGATGAAGTCGTCGCGTAACGCAGCGGGCATGCTATGGCCCTAGAGGTTCCCCCTCCTCATACGCTTGGACGTGGCGATCCGGAAGCTGCGGGCAAGGCACGGTGGCCGTTCGGCGCTCGCACGGGAACGTCCGGGTCACCGCGACGCCTGCGCTCCCTCTGTCGGATGCCGACCGGCCCTTTGCGGGAGGAGGACGATGAGCGCGACGATGAAGGCCCCGATCACGGCGGAGGCGAGCGGCCGGCTCAGGTTCAGCCCGCCGTCGGCGACCGGCTTGTCGAGGAAATCGCCCACCGTGGCCCCGAGCGGGCGGGTCAGGATGAACGCCGCCCAGAAGAGCGTGACCCGTGAAACGGAGGTCCGGTAGTACAGGGCGATGACGACCGCGAGCGCCGCCGCGAAGACGAGGGCGCCACCCTCGTAGCCGAGGCCGCCGGTGTCCGCGAGCCAGTCGCCGAGCGCGGTGCCCAACGTCTGCGAGAAGGTGATCGCCCCCCAATAGAACGCCTCGACCCGCGGGGTCGAAACCGTGTCCACCGACACGGTGCCCTCGGTCGCATACCAGAGCCCGAGCACGGCCGCGAGGCAGGCGAGGAGCAGGGTCGATCCGCCGGTGTATCCGATGCCGAGCGAGCGGTCGGCGAAGTCCGCCATCGTCGTACCGAAGGTGGTCGAGGCGACGATCGTGGACCAGTACAGGACCGGGTGGAACCGCTTCGACATGATCTGGGCGACCACGAGCCCGACCAGCAGCACGGCGAACAGGGCGGTGCCGGCGAGATAGCCCCAATCGAGGGTCATGGTGACGGTGTCGCCGCCGGTCTCCCCGAGCGTGGTGGCCAGGATCTTGACGATCCAGAAGCCCAGCGTGACCTCGGGTACCTTGCTCAGGGCGCGTTCGTAACGGTCGTCCATCGGACCTGCTCCTTCTTCGAGGGGAAACCTGACGGCGCGTCGGCGCAGGCCGCCCGGCGACCGGCACGCTGCGGGATGAGGAGGACGAGCCCGACCATGACGATCGCGAGGACGCCGGAGATCGTGATGTCGTCGATGCCCAGGCCGCCGGAAGCGACCGGCTTGTCGAGCGAGTTGGCGAGGGTGGCGCCGAGCGGCCGCGTCAGGACGAACGCCGTCCAGAACAGCATCGGCCTGGAAACGCGCGTACGCAGATGGAGGGCCGTGACCACGGCCAGCGCGACGAGGATGAGGAGCGCGCTCCCGTTGTACCCGAGCCCGCTGCTGTCGGCCATCCAGTCGCCCAACGCGGTGCCGAGCGTCTGGGAGAACATGACCGTGGCCCAATAGAAACCTTCGGCCCGCGGGGACCGCACCGTCTCCACGGCGACCGTGCCGAGCGTGCGCTTCCACAGGATCAGGGTCGCGACGACCGATCCGAGCAGCACCAGGGACCCGCCCGCGTAGCCGATGCCGAGGGACCGGTCGCAGAAGTCGGCGAGGGTCGTGCCTGCGAGCGTCGTCGCGGTGACCACGGCCCAGTACAGGAGCGGCTGGAAGCGGTCCGCCCGGACCTGTGCGGCGAGCAGCACCGCCAGGGCGGCCCCGAAGATCGCCGTGCCGGCGAGATAGCCGAGGCCGAGCGTCAACGTGACGGCGTTGCCGCCGACCTCGCCCAGGGTCGTGGCCACGATCTTGATGGCCCAGAACCCGGCGGTGGCTTCAGGCACCTTGGCGGGTTCGACGTGTCCGGGTCGCTCGGTCGGTTGCATCGGGCTGCCGTGGGAAAGCGAGTGCCGGCTCAGGCGGTGTGGGTCTGGTCGATGATGGCGAGCAGGTCGTCGACCGCGCGACGGCAGGCGGCCGGATCGGGGTTCGACGCCCGCAGCGCGTCGAGGGCGCGGTCGATGGCCTTGTCCACGACGTGCCAGTCGGCGGCGGCTCGCGGCTTCAGGCCGGCCTCGGACGCGTCCCAGGACAATTCCAGGTCCTTAATGTGCGTCTTGGCGGCGGCGAGGTCGCCCCGGTCGGTCATCGCCTTCACGTCGACGACGATGGACCGGAACTTGGAGAGGTCGCCAAGCTTCGAGGCCGCCATCGCCTTGGGCGTCGCTCCGACAGCGGCGTCCTGCATCGCCAGCAGGCCCAGGGGGGCGGCCGTGGCACCGATGACCGTCGCGGCGATGGCGGCGAGGAGGATGTTTCGCATGGTCGTTCGCTCCGTGTCGTGCGGCGTTGGAAGGACTGGAGGATGGGGATGCGGGAGGCGGCGGACGGTCAGGCCCGCCGCTGTCCGGCCGGCTCGCCAGGGCGTCCGGAGACGAGGCTCAGGGACGTCACCAGGGCGACGATGACGGCGAAGAAGGCGAGGCTGGTGGAGGCCGTGCCGAAGCCGAGGCCGCCGTATTCCCGTGCCTGCGACAGCAGATCGCCCAGCGATGCGCCGAGGGGGCGCGTGACGATGTAGGCGAGCCAGAAGGTCGTCACCGGGTTCGCGCCGAGGCGCCAGGCGAGGGCGAGGGCGGCCAGGATCGTGCCGAAGATGACGACGCCGAGATTGAAGCCGAGCCCCAGCGCCTCCGTGGCCAGGTCGCCCGCGGCCGTGCCGAGCGCGAAGGTCAGGAGGATGGCGAGCCAGTAGAACGCCTCGCGGCGTCGGGTCACGATGGCGTGGATCGAGAGCGTCCGCTCGGTCGCGTACCAGAGGGCGAACACGGCGGCGAGGGCGGTCGCGAACACGCCGGTGCTGACGAAGAGGCTCACGCCGAGCTTGTCGGTCAGGATGTCGGTGACCTGCGTGCCGACCACGCTGACGAGGACGACGGTCGACCAATAGGTCCAGGGCACGTAGCGCCGCTCGCGCACCTGCAGGGCGAGGACGGCCGCGAGGAGGCCGGCCGTGACGGTGGCGGTGACGGCGGCACCCAGGCCGACGTTCACCGCGAGGTAGTCCGCGCCGGTCTCGCCGACGGTCGTGGACAGGATCTTGATGACCCAGAAGGCCGCGGAGACCTCCGGTACCTTGTTCAAGACCTGGCGCTGGATCTCGCTCATCCCCGTCTCCCGTCCGTCATGGTCGGGCACGGTGATAGCGAGCCAGAATGAGGGCAGAATGAGCTTCGTCCAAAGGAGCCGCAGGCTCGGCCTCAGGCCGGCAGTCTGACGGTTGCGAGGGTCCCCTGCCCGTCACGTCGGTTTTCGACCGTCAGGCCGAGGTCGTTGCGCTCCGCGATGCGGCGGGCGATGGCGAGCCCGAGCCCTGTGCCTTCGACTTCCGGTGGCGCGGCCCGGAAGAAGCGGTCGAACAGGCGGCCCTCGCTTCCCGGCGGCAGCCCGCAGCCGGTGTCCCGAACCGTGACGACGCACGCACCGTCCCGGTTCAGCAGACGGACGTCGACCTGGCCTCCGGACGGCGTGTAGCGCAGGGCGTTGTCGACGAGGTTGGCGAACAGGACGCGGACCTCGTCCTCCGACGCGTGAAGCGTCGCGGGTGTCTCGATATGCACGCCCAGGTCGATGTCCTTGCGCTCGGCGAGCACGACGTGGTCGGCGACGCAGTCGAGCAGGAGCTGGCCGAGGTCGACGGATGCAGGACGCGCCTCGGCACCGTCGTCGAGCCGGGCGAGACGGAGCAGTTGATCCACCAGCCGGTTCGCCCTCCGGAGGCCGTCCGCCAGCGCCGTACGCCGCGCGTCGCTCCCGCCACCGGCAGGCCCGCCGAGGGAGTCGAGTTGGATCTGCATCGCGGCGAGCGGCGTACGCAGTTCGTGCGCCGCGTCGGCGACGAACCGCTTCTGGGCGGCCAGAGCGGCCTGCAGGCGAAGGATGAGCCCGTTCATGGCCTCGACGAGGGGCGCCACCTCCGTCGGCACGCCGCGCGTCGGCAAGGGGCCTTGGGCGGCGGCGCCGCGCCCGGCGAGGTCATGCACCAAGCCGTCGAGCCGCCCGAGCGCCCGGTTCATCGCCCAGCCGACGACGATCCACGACAGCGGGACGAGGAGCAGCAGGGGGGCCACGGCACCGAGCGCCGCATTGCGTGCGAACTCCGCCCTCACGACGTCGCGCTGGGCGACCCGGACCGTCGTTGTGCCGTTGGCGGTCGTGTATGTGCGCCAGAGCTCGCCGCCCATGACGACGTTCGCATATCCCGTGCGGCCGGGGTGGCGGACGTCGACGCCGCGGTCGTCGCGCAGGACCTGCCCGTCCTTCCAGATGGTGACGGCGAGTTGGTCCTCCGGGTCCTGGTCGGCGGCGGGCGGCGCGTCCGCGTCCGTTAGCCCGGGACCGGCGTTGAGGGCGACTTGCCGCAACTGCCCGTCGAGGAAATCGGCCGCCTCGATCCGCGCGAGGGCATAGGCCGCGACCATCGCGGCCAAGCCGATTCCGGCGAGCAGGGCGGTCATCCAGACGAGCGTCGTGCGGCGCAGGGAGGCGGCCCTCATGGCTTGGGTACCATCCAGCCCGCGCCGCGGACATTCAGGATCACGCCCTTGCCGACCTTTCGACGGACCGTGAGGATCAGGGCGTCCACCGCGTTGCTCTCGACCTCCTCGCCCCACCCGTAGATGCGTTCCTCGATCTGCGCACGAGAGAGGATGCGCCCCGGTCGCTCCATCAGGGCGTGCATGAGGGCGTATTCGCGCGCCGACAGGACCGCGACGGTCCCGGCGTGGGACAGGACGTGGCTTTCCGTGTCGAGTTCGGTCTCGGCGGCCACGAGCCGCGCGCTCGCCCGCCCGGCCCGACGGCGCAGGATGGCCCGCATCCTGGCGAGCAGCTCGCGCATCTCGAACGGCTTGACCAGGTAATCGTCCGCCCCGAGGTCGAGGCCTGCGACGCGGCTTTCGAGGCCGTCCCGCGCCGTGATGATGAGCACCGACGTGTCGATCCCGGCCGCCCGGGCGGATCGAAGCACCCGAAGTCCGTCCCCGCCCGGCAGGCCGAGGTCGAGCAGCGCGAGCGCGTGGCCGCCGTTGAGCAGGGCCGTCTCGGCCTCGCCGCCGTCGCGGACCCAATCGACGGAATAGCCCTCGGCCGAGAGGCCGTTCGACAGCCCTTCGCCGATCATCCGGTCGTCCTCGATCAACAGCACGCGCATCGGTCGGTCCGTCCGGTTTCGAGCCCTCGCCCTGGACTGCGCCGCGACGCATCCCTTCCCGCCGGCTTCATCCTCGATAGGCGACGAGCACGGCCCCGGCGGCGATGAGGGCGACGCCGAGCCAATTCGGTGGAGATAGACGTTCGCCGAGGAAGACGACCCCGAAGACGGCCACCAGCACGACGCTGAGCTTGTCGACCGGGGCCACGCGGCTGGCCTCGCCGAGCTTGAGGGCGCGGAAGTAGCAGATCCATGAGCCGCCGGTGGCGAGGCCCGAGAGCACCAGGAACACGTAGGTCCTGGCCGAGACCGACCCGACCGGTACCCACTGGCCCGTGCCGACCAGGATGGCGCCGAGGGCGCAGAGTATGACGACCGTGCGGATGAAGGTGGCGAAGTCGGAATTGACGTTCTCGATGCCGACCTTGGCGAAGATCGCGGTCAACGCCGCGAAGGCGGCAGAAAGCAGCGCCCACAGCTGCCAGGATCCGAGCAACGTCCTCATGCCGTGTTCCCCTCGATGCGGACCTGCCGCGACGCAATCCTCACGGCCCCCGACAGACCATCGGATGAGGGATGTCCGGCACCCGACGCCCCCCCCTGAGCGTCGCCGTTCCAACGCTCGCCGTGTGGTTCCTAATTCGCCCTGGACGGCCATTGCCGATGCAGGTCGTCGATGACGAAAGCATGCTCGTGCCGGCCCTGACCGATCCCCCGCACGTGGGGGTGGGACGGGTCGAGGTCCGCGTGGGCATGTGCGACGACGTCCGGGTCGGATGCAGGCCAAAGCATGGCCGCCGCCGCGACGCCCGCGACGGTCAGGGCGCCGAGTGCCGCCAGGGTCGCGGGCATCCCGACGGCAGCGCCGAGGCAGCCCGCCAGCGGGTAAGTGAGGAGCCACGACGCGTGCGAGAGCGCGAACTGGGCGGCGGAGTAGCCGATCCCAAGGACGAGCCAGGTCCCGAGCAGTACGGGCCAGCCGATGGCCCCGCACCAGGTCAGGGCAGCGACCCCGACGAGGACGACTCCGAGGAAGGCCGCGGACGGCAGCATCACACCCCTGTCGGACAGGCGGTCCAGGACCCGCGGTAGGACCAGGGCGGCGGCCATCGAGCCCGCGCCGAAGGGTCCAAGGGCAAGGGCGACGTCGTGCTGGGGGCGTCCGAGCAGGGCCTGGACGATTACCACGGTATTGACGATGACCATGGCGCCGGCCGCCGCGACGGCGAAATTCAGGGCGAGCAACCCGCGCAGGCGCGGTGTCGCCAGGAAGATCCGCCATGCCCAGTTGGCACTCGATACGGAGACGCCTAAGCCTCAGTGACGGGCCGGGCACCGAGCACAGAAAAGGCGACAGGCGCGTCAGGTCCGCGGGACCTCTGCTCTCCGTCACCAACACTCGATAACTGATAAATGGTCTCATCGGATTTCAACCAAGAGATCTACGCAAATCTTGGACGAATGCCTTCGCGAGCGCCGGCGCCTCGGCCACCACCTCTTCGTAGAACTTGGTCCCCACGGGGCCTGCCTGGGAATAATCCGGGGGCAACTCACCGATTGTCGCCGCGATCTCTGCGAAAACCTCTTCCCGTTCAGGTGCTGAAAGTTTTTGCATGAGAAGGGTCATCATGGCGATGGTCGATGTTCTCACAACCGCAAGCATCGCCGTTGTCGTCACGGCAAAATGGTGCGTTTGTAGATCATTCATTGAAAACACCTTGCATAGTCAAGCATCATTACTCAGGCATCACTTCATGAGGTGCTTGAAGTATTGGAGAAACAATACGGCCAGAGGCAATCCGATACAGATCGCTATCATCATTCGATCCGCGGCTTTGCGGACGTATGGCCTGACCCGTCGCTTGCGCCGAGGATTTGGCGCCCACTCGGTCTGCAGCCGCGCCGATTTCTTACTCATGCCGGATGCTCGCCGTCACACGGGCAGGCGCGCGGCCTCGGCCGAAAGCGCCTCGTCCTCGACCTGGACGGTGACGTGCTCGATGCCGTGTCGCTCCTTCACCAGACGCCGGACCGCGCGGATGAGGTCGGGTCCGGCGGCGACGTCGTCCATGACCACGTGGCCGCTCATCGCGTCGAAGCCGGAGGTCAGCGTCCAGGCATGAAGGTCGTAGGCGCGCCGCACGCCAGGCATCGCCTCGATCTCCGTTCGTAGCGCGGCAAGATCGACACCCAGAGGCGTTCCCTCCAGCAGGATGTGAAGCGCCTCGCTCAACAGGCGCCAGGTGCGCGGCACGATGAACAGGCCGATGCCGGCGCCGACCAGCGGATCGACCCATCGCCAGCCCGTCGCCATCACCACGAGGGCCGCGGCGATGACGCCGACCGAACCCAGCATGTCGGAGAAGACCTCGAAGTAGGCGCCCTTGACGTTGAGGCTTTCCGACGATCCGCCCGCGAGGAGCCTCATGCTGGCGAGGTTCACCCCGAGGCCGACGAACGCGACCAGCATCATCGGCCAGCCGAGGATCTCGGTCGGCTCGAAGAAGCGCCGGTAGGCCTCGTACAGGATGTAGGCCGTCACCCCGAGCAGCACGACGGCGTTGGCGAGGGCCGCCAGGATCTCGAAGCGCATGTAGCCGAAGCTCTTGCCCGGCGACGGCGCCTTGGCCGCGTAGTGGATGGCGAGCAGCGACAGCGCGAGGCCGCCGGCATCCGTGACCATGTGGGCGGCATCGGCCAGCAGCGCGAGGCTGCCGGTGAGCAGGCCGCCGACGACCTCCGCGGCCATGTAGGTCAGCGTCAGGGCGAGCGCCCAGGCTAGGCGCCCCTTGTTCCTGCCCGCCGCCGAGCCCGCGGGTATGCCGCCGCCGTGCGAATGCCCGTGGCCGCCGCCGTGCGCGTGTCCGTGTCCCATGTCGCTCCCAGTCTTTCGTTGCCGTCCCGGACCGGCCGCCTCAGGGGCCGGAGGAGCCGATGAGCTCGGCCACGTGCGCGCCGGCGGGGTGTCCGGTCGCGGCGAGGTGGGCGGCCGAGCAGGCCGCGTAGCCGGGACCGAACGCCGCCATGACGAGCTCGTGCCGCCCGTCCGGAGCCTCGCGGCTGGCCAGGAGAGCCCGACCGCCGGGCCAGAGCTCGGAATCGGCCGATGGCCCCGGTGTCGGCTCGCCGTAGCGGCGCACCCCTTCGTCGTGGATGGCGCGGCGCACGCGCGCGAGTTCCTCGCCCGCCAGGGGGAGCCCCACCCAGACGACCTCCTGCAGACCCTCCTCGCGGCAGACCACCAGCACGACCTCGGCCGTTGCCGACCCGACGGCCGGCCGCCAGCCACGCGGGTAGTACAGCGCGGTCAGGTTGGCCTCGCGGTCGGCCTTGAGCGGGCGCGGCACGTCGGCGACGGGCCCCCACGCGAGGCCGAACGGAGCCTCGCCGACGCCTCCGTCCGCGCCCGGAGCCGCACCCGTCAGCGCGAGGAAGGCGAAAGGAGCCGCCAACCAGGTTGGGACGCGTCGCATCTCGTCTACTCCGCCGCCTTGAGGTGTCGTGGCCCCGGCTCCCGCGGCCGCTCCGCGACCTTCGGGACGACAACCTTGCCGAACCGGGCGTACAGGGCCGGCAGCACGATCAGGGTCAGCAGGGTGGCGCTGATCAGGCCACCGATGACCACGGTGGCGAGCGGCCGCTGGATCTCGGCGCCGGTCTCGGTGGCGATGGCCATGGGCACGAAGCCGAGCGAGGCGACCAGCGCCGTCATCGCCACCGGCCGCAACCGGGTCATGGCGCCCTCCAGGATGGCCTCGCGCTTCGGCCGGCCCTCCGCCACGAGCTGCTTGATGAAGGTCAGCATGACGAGGCCGTTGAGGACCGCAACGCCCGAGAGCGCGATGAACCCGACCGCCGCCGGTACCGAGACCGGCATGCCGCGCAGCCAAAGCGCGAAGATGCCCCCGGTGAGGGCAAGCGGCACCGCGCTGAACACCAGCAGCGCGTCCCGCGGCGAGCCCAGGGCCGAGTACAGCAACAGGAAGATCAGGAAGAAGCAGACCGGTACCACCACCATCAGCCGCCGCTTGGCCGAGGCGAGGTTCTCGAACTGCCCGCCCCAGGTGAGGTAGGAACCTGGCGGCAGCTGCACCTGGCTTCCAACCTTCGCCTGCGCCTCCGCGACGAGCGAGCCGATGTCCCGCCCGCGCACGTTGGCCGTGACCACGACCCGCCGCTTGCCGTTCTCGCGCGAGATCTGGTTCGGTCCCTCGGTGACCGAAAAGCTCGCCACCTGCTTGAGCAGGACCGAGCTCGCCCGGCCGTTCGGGCCCGCCGGCAGCGGCACCGGGATGTTCTCCAGGGCCTCCCGGTCCTCGCGGACCTTGTCGGTCAGGCGCACGACGATGGGGAAGCGACGGTCGCCCTCGAACACGACGCCGGCGTTCCGTCCCCCGATGGCCGCGCCGATGACCTCCTGGATCGCCCCGGTGCTCAGGCCGTAGCGCGCCGCCTCGGCCTTGTTGATCTTGATCTCCAGGAACGGCAGGCCCGCCGTCTGCTCGACCTTGACGTCCTCGGCGCCGTCGATGCCCTTCAGGACCGCCGCGACCTGGTTGGCCGCCTTCAGCATCGGCTCGAACTCGTCGCCGAACACCTTCACGGCGAGGTCGCCCCGGGTGCCGGCGAGCAGCTCGTTGAAGCGCAGCTGGATCGGCTGGGAGAACTCGTAGACGTTGCCGGCGAGCGCCCCGACCGCCTTCTCGATCTGCTCCTGCAACTCGGCCTTGGACAGGCTCGGCTCGGGCCACTCCTCCTGGGGTTTCAGGATGACGAAGGTGTCTGAGGAGTTCGGCGGCATCGGGTCGGAGGCGACCTCGGCGGTGCCGGTCTTCGAGAAGACGTAGGCCACCTGCGGGAATTTCGAGACCACCTTCTCGACCTTGAGCTGCATCGCCTGCGACTGGGTGAGGGAGGTCGATGGGATTCGGGTGGCGTTGAGGGCGATGCTCTTCTCGTCGAGCTGCGGGATGAACTCGGTCCCGAGGCGGGTGAACAGGATGCCCGCCCCGACGAGCAGCAGGAGCGCCGCGCCGACGAAGACGAACGGCGCCCGGACCGCCGCGCCGAGCACCGGGCGGTAAGCGGCCTTGAGCGCCCGGATGATGAGGTTGTCCTTCTCCGTGACCTTGCCGGTGATGACGATGGCGATGAGCGCCGGCACGAAGGTCAGCGACAGCACGAAGGCCGCCACGAGCGCGATGATCACGGTCAGCGCCATCGGCTCGAACATCTTGCCCTCGACCCCCGTGAAGGTCAGGAGCGGGACGTAGACCAAGATGATGATCGCCTGCCCGTAGAGCGACGGCTTGATCATCTCCTCGGCTGAGGCGCGGACCGTCTGGAGGCGCTCCTCGGTGTCGAGCCCCCTGCCCAGCTCCTGCTGCTTCTCTGCGAGGTGGCGCAGGGCGTTCTCGGTGATGATCACCGCCCCGTCGACGATCAGCCCGAAATCGAGGGCGCCGAGGCTCATCAAGTTGGCCGAGATCTTCGCCTCGACCATGCCGGTCATGGTCATCAGCATGGCGACCGGGATGACCAGGGCCGTGATGATGGCGGCCCGGATGTTGCCGAGCAGCAGGAACAGGATGACGATGACGAGAGCCGCGCCCTCGGACAGGTTCTTCACCACCGTCTTCACGGTCGCCTCGACGAGCCGGGTCCGGTCGAGGACGGTCTGGACCTCGACGCCGGGCGGCAGGCTCTTGCGGATCTGTTCCATGCGCGCGTCGACCGCGGCAGCCACCGTGCGGCTGTTCTCGCCGATCAGCATCAGGGCGGTGCCGACGACGACCTCCTGGCCGTCCTCGCTGCCCGAGCCCGTGCGCAGGTCGCGCCCGATGCGGACCTCGGCGATGTCCTTGATCCGCACCGGCACGCCGCCCCGGGTGGCGACGACCACGTCGCCGATCTCGTCCATGCTCTCCAGGCGGCCGGCGGCGCGCACGACGTAGCCCTCGCCGTTGTCCTCCAGGTAGCGGGCGCCCTGGTTGGCGTTGTTGGCCTCCAGCGCCCGGGCGACGTCCGAGAAGGACAGGTCGAGGGACGCGAGCCGCGTCGGGTCGGGCTGGACGTGGTACTGCTTCTCGAAGCCGCCGATGCCGTCGACCCCGGCCACGCCGGACACGGTCTTGACTAGGGGGCGGATGATCCAGTCCTGGACGGTGCGCAGGTAGGCGGTCTGCTCCAGCTCGGTCTTCAGGCGCTGGCCCTCGGGGGTCAGGTAGCTGCCATCGGGCTGCCAGCCGGGCTTGCCCGCCTTCGAGACCGTGCGCTCGCCGGGCTTCGCGTAATGGATCGACCACATGTAGATCTCGCCCAGCCCGGTCGAGATCGGCCCCATGCTGGGCTCGGTGCCGGGCGGCAGGTCCCGCCTCACCTGCGCGAGGCGCTCGGCGACCTGCTGGCGGGCGAAGTAGATGTCGAGCTTCTCCGCGAAGACCGCGGTGACCTGCGAGAAGCCGTTGCGCGAGAGCGAGCGGGTGTATTCGAGCCCCTTGATGCCCGCGAGCGCGGTCTCGACCGGGTAGGTGACCTGCTTCTCGATGTCGACGGGCGAGAGCGACGGCGCCGTCGTGTTGATCTGCACCTGGTTGTTGGTGATGTCGGGCACCGCGTCTATCGGCAGCTTGGTGACCGAGTAGCCGCCGAAGCCGGCGGCCAGCAGCGACAGGAGCAGAACCAGCCAGCGCTGGTGCACGGAGAAGTCGAGGATGCGGCTGATCATGTCGGGCTTCCTCAATGGTCGTGGTCGGCTTCGCTCTTCCCGAGCTCGGCCTTGAGGAGGAAGGTGTTGGCCACCGCGATGGTCTCGCCGGGCTTGAGGCCCGAGACGACCTCGAAGCCGTCGTCGTCGGAGCGCCCGAGCTCGACCTCGCGCTTTTCGAAGCCCTCGTCCGTGCGCACGAAGACGACGCGCTTGCCCTCGACGGTCTGGAGCGCCGACTTGGCGACCCGCACCGGCACTTGGTCCGTCGCGGTCTCGACCTCGGCGGTGACGTAGGTGCCGGGCCTCCAGGCCATGTCCTTGTTGGGCAGCGAGACCACGACCCGGGCGGACCGGGTGTCGGCGTTCAGCAGCGGGCTGACGAACACCACCTTGCCCTGCTCGCTGCGGCCGCCGCGGTTCACGGTGACCCGCGCGCCCTCCCGGACCTCGGCGAGGTCGGAGGTGGGGACCGCGAGCTCGATCCAGACGGTCGAGAGGTCGGCGACGGTGTAGACGTCGGCAGGGTCGCCCTCCTTGCCCACCGCCGTGCCGACATCGACCTTGCGCTCCACGATGCGGCCGGCGATGGGCGCCCGCAGCTCGTACTGGCGCAGCGTCGAGGCGTTCGGCGTCGCCTCGTCGCGTTTCTGCGCGGCGGCGACCTCGGCGGCGTTCAGGCCCAGCGCCGAGAGCTTCTGGCGGGCGAGGTCGACGCGCAGCTGGTTCTCCTGGAACACGGCCTTGGCGTTGTCGAACGCCGCCTGGGATGCCGCCGCCGACGCCAAGAGTTTCTGCTGGCGCTCGAAGTTGATCTTCTGGAGGTCGGACTGGACCATCGCGGTGAGGTACTCGCTCTTGGCGTCGGCGACTTCCCGGCTGTCGAGGAGGGCGACCACCTCGCCCTTCCTGACGTCGTCGCCCAGGCGCTTGCGCATCTCGGACACCGTGCCGACGACGCGGGCGGGGACGCGGGCGATCCGGTCGGTATCGGGCGTGATGGTGCCGGGCACCAGGACGTGTCGCGAGAGCGTCCCGCCCTCGGCCTTGGCGACGCCGATGTCCTGCCCCTCGACCTGCTCGGCCGTCATCTTGACGTGGCCTTCCTCGCCCTCCGCCTCGGAATGCTCGTGCTCGCCGTGAGCGTGGGCTCCCTCGGCCTTCGGCGCGGCGGCCTTGCCGTGGTCGTGGCCGTCGCCTTCGGCATGGTCGGCCTCGTCCTTCGGCGCCTTCCCGCCAGGGGGCGGGCCGGCGGCGAAGGTGAGGATGGCCGGCGGCAGCCCGGCCGATGTCAGGAGGCCGCGGACGAACGCGGATATGGCGGGGACGGCGGCGCCGACGACGATGCCGGCGGCCACGAGGACCGCGGTGATGAGGATGCGCATGAGACCTGCTCGGCCGGGATCGGGCGCCGTTCGGACGGACGCGGCAGTCCCGCTTCTGTGGCGTGAGGAGTGGCCCGGAGCGCGGGCTCCGGGTTCGGGACGCGCCTCTGCGGCGTCACCTCAGGCGCGGGGGGGCCTCGGCAGGCGGTCCGGCGAGACGGAGGAAACCGTCTGGCTCAAATGCGCATAGGCCAGCCGGGCGACCCCGAAGACCGGCTCCGAGAAGTCCGCCACGGCGGGTGCCGCCTGGTGGCAGCCACAATGGAGGTGGCAGGCCATGCCGGGGTCGGTCGCGCCGGTGTCGGGCGCGGCCTCAATGCTCGCGATCTCCGTGACGTGCCTGCCGCCGCCATCGTGGTACGCGACGTCGGCGGCGAGGCCGGCGGCGGGCGCGACGAGGGACAGGGCGAGGGCGAGCGCGAGCAGGCGTGCGGCGAACGCCCACCATCCCCGTGCCGCCCACCTGCGGCTATGCCCGCGTCCTGAACCCATCTCCGGCCTTATGCGCGATTTATCCCGGATCGGACAAGGCATCGTCCTGGCCTCTTGAACCCGGTCTGAACAGATTTTGTGGCCGCCATGCAAGGTCAGCCGCGGTCACGACGCGAAAGCGGCCAAGCCGTTTCTCGCTCGGCCGAGACGAATACCGGGCGAGGAAAATCCGGGAACGGTTTCGCGGGGGGCCGCATTCCCGGCCGACCGCGAAACATGGAGATCCTTGGATGAAGATCATGTTCGCCGCCGCCGCCGCGGCCGCCCTGGCCCTCGCGCCGGTCGGTGCGCTCGCCCAGCACGTGGACGTCGGCCCCGGCGGAGTCGGGGTTCACGGCGACGGCCACCGCCGCGATGTCGACCATACGCACACCACCGTCGAGGAGAACCATCGCGACCGGCCGGTCGTGCACGAACATCATGACGACCATCACGAGAAGACCGTCGTGGAAGAGCACCGCCACTGAGCGGCTGACATCGCGACGGGGCCGGGCCGGGGGCAGCGACGTCCGGCCCGGCCCCTCGCATTTCGAGGACGTCGGCGAACCTGGGGTGACGGCTTCCTGAACGACGGTCTCAGAACCTGTTCAACGGCCGCCGCGCAAACCGCCGCAATAGGAATCCCCGGAGGAGACAGCGATGCGACGGCACCTAGCAGGCTTGATGGCGGCGGCCATCCTCCTCGCGCCGGCCGCGGCCTCGGCCCAGTATTACGAGCGCGGCTACGGCTACGGCGAGCGGCGGCCGCACGACCATGTCGATGTCTACCGCCACGGCAACCATGACGACGTCGTGGTCCGGCACCATCACCCGCGCCGCGAGGATTACGGGCCGGGCCGGTTCGAGCGGCACCATCACCATCACGACTTCGACGACTGAGGTCGCCGCCTGGCGTCGAGAAGAGGTCGCCCGCACCGGCTCGCGCCGGTGCGGGCGCATCACGACGCGCGAGGGGTCGGCGCATCGTGAACGACGTGCCGAGCAGGCTCGGCGAGCGCGTAGCCGATCACCGCGGCCAGGAGCGCGAAGACGACGAGCAGGGGCAGCATCCGCATGTCCGCGCCTCCCGCCCCCGCGGCCTGCCCGGCGAGCTCACTTCTTGCCGGGCTTGTCGTGGCTGTGCCCGTGGGCATGCCCGTCGTTGTCCGAATGCGCCGGCTTGCCGTCGGGCCGCTTCTCACGGGCCTCGCTGACGCGCGGGTCGTCGCGATGGGCCGGGCCGCCCGACACGCCACCGGTGTTCGGGACGGCGCGCTCGGGGTTCGAGGCATTGCCGTGGCTGTCCACGGCGAAGGCGGACCCCGTGGCCGCGGCCAGCATCCCGGCGGCGAGGACGGCGGCGAGCGTGCGCTTCATCTGTCGGTCTCCTGTTCGGCGCCGACCGCGTCGGCCGCTTCGAAGTCCGAGATAGCCAAGCCGTTTGTCTCCGGGACGCCGCGTTCGTGACGAAGTGTGTCAGCCGCCGCGCCCAGCCCGGGGCACGCGGATCTCGGCCCGCAATCCGCCCTCCGGCCTCGTGGTCAGGATGAGCGTGCCTCCCTCCGCTTCCACGGCCCGCCGCGCGATGGTCAGGCCGAGTCCGGTCCCGCCGGTGTTTCGGTTGCGCGACCCCTCCAGGCGGGTGAAGGGCTCGAAGGCGCAGGCGACGTCGCATGCCGGGATGCCGGGCCCGTCGTCGTCGATGCGCAAGACCAGCGCTGTCTCTTCGGCCGCCAGGGCGATGCGCACCCGCGCGCCGTAGCGCACGCCGTTGTCCACGAGGTTCTCCAGCGCCCGCCGGAAGGCGACTGGGCGCACCGTCGCCAGGGCCCGGCCGGGTCCTCCGTATGCGACCGCCCGGCCGGCATCCGCGGAGGCGTCGGCGACCCCCATCAAAATGCTCGCGACGTTGGTGACCTGCCGCGGCTCCGGGTCGGCGTCGCCCCCCAGGTAGGCCAGCGTCGCGTCGACCATCGCCTGCATGTCGTCGAGGTCGGAGGCCATGGCGCGGCGCCCGGCCGGGTCCTCGACGTGGTCGAGGCGCAGGCGGAGCCGGGTGATGGGCGTTCGCAGGTCGTGGGACACGGCGGCGAGCGCCTGCGTCCGCTCGCCGACCAGCCGGTGGATGCGCTCCTGCATCGCGTTGAGGGCACGGCCGATCCCTCGGGTCTCGTCGGGACCAATCTCGGGAACCCGGACGGGGGCGCCGTGGCCGATCCGTCCGGTGGCCCGGGTCAGCTCCCGCAAGGGGCCGGCGATCCGATGCATCAGGACGACCGCGGCCACCCCGACGAGGATGGCCATGGCGGTGGCGAGCGAGGCCCAGGGCGCGACGGGGACGAGGCTCGGGGCGTGCGCGGACCGGAAGGTCAGCGCGCTCCCGTCCGGAAGCGGGATGATCCCGCGCAGGTCCTGCCGGTGGAGCGGCTCGTCCGGCGCCTCCAGGTTCAGGGCGAGCCCCGCCCCGAGGACCGGTTCGAGGGCGAGGAGGCGGTCGCGCAGGTCCCGGAGCGCGGGATCGGTCGCCCCCGGGGGGCGAGCCGGCGCTGGGGCGTCCCAGCCGATCTCGAAATGGTTCGACGAGAGGGCCTCGGCCTCGTCAGCCCGCTCCTCCGGCGGGCGCCGCGACACGGCCTCGCGCGCGATGACGAGTTGGCGGGCGACCTCGGTGGCGAAGGCCTCGTCGGCGGCGGCCGCCGCCGAGAGGCGGTAGATCGCCAGCGCGCCGCCATGGACGAGGAGCACGGCCAGGAGCAGGACGACGACGGTGCGCCCCTCCAGGCTGCGGGCGAGGCCGAGGACGCCCCTCATGCCCGCTCGACCTTGGCGGCCAGCATGTAGCCGGTGCCCCGCACCGTCTTGATGACGGCGGCCGTCCCCGCGGGCGGTTCGAGCTTGCGCCGCAGCCGGCTGACCAGGGTGTCGACGCTGCGGTCCGACGGCGCGGAGAGGCGCCCGCGGCCCATCTCCAGGATCTGCTCGCGGCCGAGCACCCGGCCCGGGTGTTCCAGGAACACCAGCAGCAGGTCGTGCTCGGCGCCCGACAGGTCGACGGCGGCGCCTTCGGGATCGGTCAGGGCGCGGCTGCGCAGGTCGAGCCGCCAGCCGGCGAAGGCGAGGGATTCCGGCCGCGACGCCGCGCTCGGCACCGGCGCGAGCGCCGACCGGCGGAGCACCGCCCGGATCCGGGCGAGGAGTTCTGGGCGCCCGAACGGCTTGGCGACGTAGTCGTCGGCGCCCAGTTCCAGGCCGAGCACCCGGTCCGCCTCCTCGTTGCGGGCGCTCAGCATGATGACCGGGACGGTGCCCTTCGCCCGCAGGGCCCTGAGCAGGTCGAACCCGGACGCGCCCGGCAGCATGACGTCGAGGAGGACGAGGTCAACCGGCGTGTCGGGCAGGAGCGACCACATCTCGGCGCCGCCGCGGCAGCCCGTGACCCGGAAGCCGCTCTCCCGCAGGATGCGGCCGACGAGCACGCGCATGCCGTCGTCGTCCTCGACGAGCAGGATGTGGGCCTCGTCCGGGAGGGACCTGGTTTCGCCCGCGGCAAGCATTCCGGATACAGCCTAGCCGATCATCCCGTCGAGCAGGAGCAGCAGCAGGAAGCCCGCGAAGAACATCGCCGTCACCCAGGGGCGGTCCTCGGTCTCGTGCGCCTCGATGAGGAGTTCCTCGGTCACGAGGTACAGCAAGGCGATCAGGCCGAAGGAGAGGAAGCCGGCCTGGACGGCGGCGGGCAGCGAGCCGACGGGCCCGCCGAGCAGGGCTCCGAGCGGGAGCAGCAGCACGAGGGCGGCCGTCAGGCCGACCACCTTGCCCTTCGACGCGCCGCCCTCGCCGAGTTCGTTCGCCACGGTTAGTCCCAGGAACAGCACCTCGATGGTCAGCGCGACGGTGAGCAGGATGCCGGCCTTCGCCCCGGCCGCGAAGGCGATGCCGAGGACGAGGCCGTCCACCAGGATGTCGATGCCGGTGACCGACATCAGCCCGGCCGGCCCCTTCACCCGCTTCTCCAGGATACGGACGAGGAGCATCGCGGCGACGCCGAGCGCGCCCCCGACCAGCATGGCCCAGGGCGATCCGGCATGCTTGACGTCGGGCAGGATCTCGCCCGCGGCCGCCGCGAAGACGACGCCCGCGGCGAAGTGCTGGATGGCGCTGACCAGGACGGGGCCCGGCCGCAGGTTGACCGCCACCGCCGCGCCGACGACGGCGGCCGCGGCGGGGATCAGGGTATAGGACCAGGCTTGCATGCCGCGCTCAGACCACGTGGTCCGGAGCCAGGGCGCAGGCGGTGGCCTCGCTCGTCTCCAACTGGAGGGTCGTGTGGCCGATGCCGAACCGCTCCCTGATGCCGGTGGCCGCCTCCATCAGGAAGGCGTCGTCGGGACGGCCGCCGGGCATGAGGAGGTGCGCCGTGAGGCAGGTGTCCGTGGTGCTCATCGCCCAGATGTGCAGGTCGTGCAGGGCCGCGACGCCGGGCAGCCCTTCGAGGTGGCGGCGTACGGCGACCGGGTCGATGCCCGGCGGGACGGCGGCGAGGGACAGCGTAAGACTGTCTCGCAGGAGCCCCCACGTGCTCCAGACGATGACGGCCACGATGGCGAGGCTCACCACCGGATCGAGCCACGTCCATCCGGTGTAGAGGATGACGAGGCCGGCGATGACCACCCCGGCCGAGACGGCGGCGTCGGCCGCCATGTGCAGGAACGCCCCGCGGATGTTGATGTCGCCCTTGGCCCCGGAGGCGAACAGCCACGCGGTGATGCCGTTCACCAGGATGCCGATTGCGGCCACGACCATCACGGTCTTGCCTGCGACCGGGACGGGCTCACCGAACCTCTGGATCGCCTCCCACGCGATGGCGCCGACGGCGACCAGCAGGAACACGGCGTTGAAAAGGGCCGCCAGGATCGACGAGGCCTTCATCCCATAGGTAAACCGCGCGCTCGGGGCCCGCCTGGCCAGCACCGTCGCGATCCAGGCCACGATGAGGCCGAGCACGTCCGAGAGGTTGTGGCCGGCATCGGCGAGCAGGGCCACCGAGTTCGCCAGGACCCCGTAGGTCGCCTCGACGGCCACGAAGCCGACGTTGAGCGCGATGCCGATGGCGAATGCCGTCCCGAAGCTTGCGGGGGCATGGCTGTGCCCTGGCCCATGGGAATGCCCGGCATGGTCGTGACCCGCCTCGCCGTCGTGGTCATGCGATCCGTGATCATGTCCTGCGCGTGCGTCGTGTGATGTCATGGTCGTCCCTGTATCCGTCTTGGTCTGTACGCGGATCGGTGCGCGCCTTATCCGGACGCCGCGGTTCGCGTCGTGACGGCGCCTTCGCGATACTCCGCCCAGGCCTGCCGCAGGATCTGCACCGACGAGGTCAGGAAGATGCCGGCCATCACCGCCGCGACGGCGAGGTCGGGCCAGGCCGACGCGGAACCCCAGACACCGAGCGCAGCCACCATCACCACGACGTTGCCGATGGCGTCGTTGCGCGAGCACAGCCAGACCGAGCGCACGTTGGCGTCGCCGTCCTTGTAGGGGCGCAGCAGCAGTACCGAGCCGAGGTTGGCTGCCAGGGCCATCAGCCCGATGACGCCCATGACCTCGGCCTTGGGCACCCCGAGCACCAGGACGTGGTAGGCAGTCGAGCCAAAGACCCAGACTGCCATCACGCTGAGGGACAGCCCCTTGGCGAGCGCCGCCGTGGCCCGAGCCCTGAGGGACGCTCCGATGACCGCGAGGCTCAGGCCGTAGGTGACCGTGTCGCCCAGGAAGTCGAGGGCGTCGGCCTGGAGCGCCTGCGAGCCGGCAAGGTGCCCGGCGGCCATCTCGGTCAGGAACATGGCGCCGTTGACGGCGATGACCGTCCACAGCACGCGCTTGTAGCGCGGGTCGACCCCGTCGAAGACGGGCACGCCCCCAGAGCAGCCGCAGGCATCCCCCGTGCCGCAATCGCCCCCCGCGACGAGCTGCGGCGGCGCCGCCGGATGCGCACGTTCCGCCCTCGATGCCTGACAGCCAACGGTCGAGCCGCAGCACTCCTTGGCCATGACGCCTCCTTTCCAAGTCGTGGACGACTGCCTACTTCCTCCAGCGACTAGAGGAGCAAGCGGAAAAATGGAGCTGTCGATAGGCGAGCTGTCGCGGCGTACCGGCGTGCTCGCCACGACCATCCGCTACTACGAGACGGCCGACTTGATGCCGCCGCCGCCGCGGACGGAAGGCGGCCGCCGCCGCTATGGGCGGGCTGACATCGAGCGCCTGGCCTTCATCCGCCACGCGCGCGAGCTCGGCTTCGAGGTGGACGCCATCCGTGAGTTACTGGCGCTGGCCGCCCAGCCCGACCGCTCCTGCGCCGAGGTCGACAAGATCGCCCGGCGTCACATGGCCGAGGTCGAGCGCCGCATCGAGCGGCTCATGGCCCTGAAGGGCGAGCTCGCCCGCATGACCGACGCGTGCGGCCAAGGCCGGGTCGGCGAGTGCCGTGTCATCGAGGTCCTCTCGGACCATGCCTGCTGCGAGGATGAGGGCCACCGCGCTACCCGGAGCCGGCGTCCCACAAGGCCGGAAGCGAAGCAGGGAGCCCGGCCCCGGAGCGCATCGTCGTCGACATTCGATCAGGAAGACGACATGATATTTCGGGAGGGCCGGGCTCAGCCGTGATTGGGACTTCCGAACATTCGAGGTTTGAAGCAACCGAATGCCAGGACCGCTTCCTGTAACCGCTCTGGTTCGCGGCCGGAGCGGACCGACGGTGGGGGCCTGTGGGTCTACCGAGGATGCAGGCGTCGGATGGGTGCTCCGAAGCTCACTCGGCGGGGTCGATCATATCGAGCACCGGGCATCCAGGAGCCGCCCCACCGGGGCACTGCTCGATGGTTTCGGCCAGGAGACGTTCGAGCCTTGACAGGTCCGCGATCTTCGCACGCACCCGGTCAAGGTGGTGCCTCGCGATCCCCTGTCCCTCGCGGCAGGTTGCCTTACCAGGCCGACGCAGTTCGAGCAGCGCCCGAACCTCGTTCGGCGTGAAGCCAAGTTCGCGTCCGCGACGGATGAAGGCCAGGGTGCGCTCGTGCTCGACGCCGTAGGACCGATGGCCACCCTCGGTGCGCGGGGGCGAAGGGAGTAGGCCGACCTTCTCGAAGTACCGGATGTTCTCGATGTTGACGCCGGTCCGCAGCGACAATTGACCGATGGTCAGGGCCCCGCTTCGCGCCCCCTTAGCCGTACCCATGAAGATCGCCCTTGATCCTGTAGTGGCTACAGGATGCAGGGTAGCCGAGGATCACGATGGATACGAGACATGACCCTCGATCAGACACCGCCTGCCGAACGACCCGTCCACGAACCGGCCGCGGTCAGCGTTGGCAGCATCGCTGCGCTCGGCGCCATCACGGGGCTCGGTGCCCTGGCGGCCTCGTCGTGCTGCGTGCTGCCCATAGTCTTGGGCGGCCTCGGGATCGGTGCTGGGGTCTTCACGGTCCTCGGCGTGCTCGCCTCTCTTCGCACGCCGCTGATGCTCGTCAGCGTCCTGGCGGTCATCGCCGGCTGGTTCTTCTACGCGCGGCGGCGACGGGCTGCTTGCGGGCCGGATGGATCATGCCCAGCTCCGCGTCGGTCATCCGCCCCCCTGGTGCTTCTCAGCCTCGCCACGCTGTTCATCGCCGCCGCTGCGGCCGGGAGCTACTTTGAGCCCGCCCTGATCAAGATGCTACGGACAGCCTGATGAAGCTGATCTCGATCCTGACCTGTCCGCATTGTGGGCACCGGGCTTCGGAAACGATGCCGACCGACGCCTGCCAGTTCTTCTACGAATGCCCTGGCTGCGGCACTCTGCTCCGCCCGAAGAAGGGCGATTGCTGTGTATTCTGCTCGTACGGCGATGTCCCGTGCCCGCCGATCCAGGAAGCTCAGGAACGAAATGAACCGGCGAGCTGCTGCAAGGGCTGAGCAGCCATACTGTTTAGCTCCATCACGCCCACCCGGTGAGCGGCGCTGCGCCAAAACCGAGGTCGGCTTGCGCAAACCCATCCGAACGCCGTGCGGGTCGCCTGATGCAAAGCGTCCCAGTCTGGCGCGCTAAGGACAAAAACACTGCCGGCGCAGCAGCCAGAAACCTGCCCAGAATCGTAGGATTGTGAACGTGGCGCACGCGCGCCCCATGGCAGCCAGCGGCGGCGCGACTATCGACGGATGCCGCGCGTGCACGAACCGCAGCCTGCGCACCTCGTCCTCGGCGTAAACCCGAAGGCCCGACACCGACCGGGTCGGTGTCGGGATCAGGCCCGTCCGCACGTAGTAGCGGATCATCTTGGGCGAGATCCCGCAGGCGCGTGCCACCTCCCCGATCCTCATCGCCCCACTCCTAGTTCCGTCGAGGCACGTCGGCGCACCCGGATGAGTCTGGACGCCGCGACCGACCCGGCCCCGCGACCGCTTCGCTCGGCTCGAACGCCGGCGTGATCCGGAGCGTGCTCGCATCGCCGCCGGCCGAGCCGCGCCGGACGGCCTTAGGGCACGCGACGTCGCCGTGGCCGGAAGCACCGACGGTGGAGCCCCGAGGGCCGCGGTCGCCTTCGCTACCGGGGGCGGCCGCGCCAGGACCTCGTATGGTGCGGGCCCCGGGAGGCGGAGCGGGGGGAGGCCGCGGTCGGGGAACGGCACAGGTTGGGCGCCCGTCGGCTAGGCCGCCTCCCGTGCCGAAACCGACCTCGTGATGCCTGGCTGAACGGCAGCCGGAAGGTCGACGGCCCGCGTGACCTCGGCGAAGCGCGCCGCCGCGTCCGACCAATCCTGGGCGAAATCGAACAGCTCCCTGAGGGCGGGCGCGATCTCCTTGTAGGCCGCGAGCGCCGCCACCAGGGCGCCGAGCGTGAGGCGGCCTTGCACGACGAGATAGCCGCCGATCAGGAAGAAGAAGAACGGCGTGAGGTTGGACGTGTAATTGTACAGGCTCTTGATGCCGCCCTTCATGTCGTTGATGGCGACGCGGAGCCGCTCAAGCTCCTCGACGTGCGCCATGTGGCGCCGCAACGACGAGGCGGATGCATCGCGCTCCGCCGCGGAAGGGGCGAGGCCCGGACGCCCGGCGACCTCGGGCGTGGTGACGAGGGCGCCCAGCGTCCGCGTGGCGAGGACGCGCTGCCGGACCTTCGCGTTCAGACGCCTTTGGAGGCGCGGCAGGACCGTAAGCTGCACCGGCAGCATGATCAGCGCGGCGAAGGCAAGGGCGACGTCCTGGAGCAGGAGGAAGGCGACGCTCGTGACCAGCACGCCCCCCTGCACGATGGGGACCGCGACGAGGCTGCCGCCGAAGTAGCCGATGGGCTCGACTTCCTGGACCGCCACGGCGGAGAGCGTCGTGCGGCGTTCGACCGAGCGCTCCGTCCGCGCGCGCCGCAGGACGGCCAGGCGCAGGCGTCGCACGACCCGCTCGTTGACGCGTCCGCGGACCCGGTTCGCCGCGTACTTCAGGAGGCCGTTCACGGTGAGGACGGCGAGGTAGCCGGCGCACAGGGCGAACAGGAGTTCCGTGCGGCCGAGGGGGAGTCCCAGGAACGTCATGCCGGGATGCCCGTCGCCCCGCGCGTCGTCGAGCGTGTGGTTGACGATGTGCTTGGGTATCTCAAGGGTCAGCCATGCGGCCGGCAGCGTGGCGAGAGACAGGAAGACCAAGCGGACCTGGATGCCCGCCGTGGCACCCAGGACGTATGCCTCCAGGCGCCGTCCCGGCCGGAGCGCGAAGCCGCGATGCCGACGGCCACGGGACGGGGCGTCCCGCAGGGCATCGGTGGCTCCCGCCGCGGCGACAGCATCCGCCGTCCGCCGACGGCGGCGCAGCGCGGCGCGGCCGACGAGCCACGCGGTCCACACAGGCGCCACGACGAAGACGAGGAGGGCATCGGCGACGATCCACCAGTGGCCGTGTGGGTAGTCGAGGCCCGTGAGCCTGTGGGCGAGTGCGTGGATGGCTTCGATTGCCGTCACGGGGCGGATCGGTCCGAATGTCCGGGAGGGGAGGGCGCGCTTCGCGGCCCGGCGTGATTGATGGGCTCAGTCGGCATCCGGCGGCTCCGCCTCTCGTGCGTCCACCTCCGACTGGATGCCGTCCCCTGGGTGAGCGCCGTAGCCCTCGTCCCGCGGCGTGGCGCGCGCGCCGCGACCCACGGCCCCCGCCCGCGGTTCGAATCGGACGGTTCGGAACGTCCCGAAGGCGAACTGGCGTCTCGTGCGGATCGAACAGGGTCTGAAGCCCGCCCGTTCGACCGCCTTGAGGGAGGCGGCGTTGTCGGCGTCGACGAAGGCCACCAAGTGTCCCTTGCCCAGTGACCGGGCGCGTTCGGCGATCAGGTACACGGCGGCGGCCATGACGCCCAGGCCGCGGAAGCCCTTCGGCGTGAAGGCGTTCTCCAGCATGGCCTCGTCGGCTGCCAGAACCGGCAGGGCCCCGGACCGACGGACCGCGTCGCCGTAACCCGGGTCGGTGAGCCACTGGACGTGGCACGGGCGGCCCGACCTGACCTCTTCGAGCACGTAGCAGCGGCTCGGCAGGACGCCGTGCGCGGCGGCACGCAATCGCCACTCGACGTCATCGCGTTCGCGTTTCGCCGCCTCGTCGCCGCCGGAGGGGAAGAGGGCCGCGAGGTCGTCCGGCCGGAAGTCGCGCAATCGCACCGGGATTTTGGCGACCGGCGGTTCGATGGCGACCGACAGGTTCCGCCCAAAACCTATCGAGACCCGCCTGGAGTAGGGGCCCAGGGCGATGCGCCGGGCCACCCTGGCGCGCAGCATCGCCAAGCCATCGCCGAGGGAGCCGTCGCCGCGCGCGTGCGGGTAAGGCTTGAACGTCATGCCGAGCCTCCCTCCATTCGCCGCCGGCGCACCAGGGCGGCCATGCGTCGACGCGCACGGGTGACCGGCGCCTTCCGGCGCACCCAGGGGAGCGGCGGGAGCGCCGCCCATTCGGGCCGCATCAGCCGCCCTCCATGATCCGGGCGGTCCGGATCTCGACGGCCCGGACGCGCGCGACGTGCGCGGCCCAGAACCGGTTCGCGAGGAACATGACGGCCGTCGGCGCCGCGCGGGTTTTCGATGCGGATGTCCGCGGGATGCCGGGACCGGCCGTCGCCGCGACCGCCGCGAGCGGCGACCCCATGGCGGCCAGCCGGTCGTGGGCGCGCCGGCAGTAATCGACGGAGTGCGGCGTCATGCGCTCCTCGCCGTGGCCGGCACGATACTTGGCCAGGGCACGGCAGACATCGCCGCCCGCGAGGCTCCAGGCCCGTGCGAGGTAGGCGACGCCGAAGCGGATGTTCGTGGCAGGGTCGAGAAGTTCCGCGGCCGGCCCGCGATGACCGAGCATCGCCGCCGTGGCCGGCCGGACCTGCATCAACCCGAGTTCGCCGACCGTTCCGACCGCCCCGGCGTCGTAGCCGCTCTCGACGAACGCGACCGCCTCGGCGAGCGCGGGCGGGACCCCGCGTGCCGTCGCCTCCCGCATGAGGAGTTCGCCATAGGCGGTGCGACCGCGGGCCTTGGCGTTCCCGGGGGCCGTGGCCGTCGCGGATGGTCCCGTGGTGCCCTCCGCCGCGGCCGCCCCGGCGCCGGCAACGGCGGCGAGGCCGAGGAGGACGCCCAGGGCGCGAGGTGCCGCCGGGCGTGGGACGTTCCGGCCGTATCCCACTACTTGGCTTTCTGGATGCGGGTGACGGCGATCGAACCGTTCACGCGGTCGGCCGAGAACCGCACCCGCTCGCCGGGCCTCAGGCCCTTGAGCATGGCCGGGTCCTGGACCTTGTAGGCCATCGTCATCGCGTCCATCCCGATGTTCGGGATGGTCTCGTGGTCGAGGGTCACCTTGCCCGCGGCGTCGTCGACCTTCTTGACGGTTCCGGCGACGAGCGGGGCGTTCGACGGCGTCGCCTGCGGAGCCGGCTGCGGGGCCGCCTTCTCCGCGGGGGGCGTTTCCGGCTGACCCTGGGCCGGGTCGCCCTTCGCTCGACGGTCCAACGGTCCCTCGCCCGACGGCGTCTGGTTCGGCTGCGGCCGGTAGCCGGCCTCGCGGCTGCGGACCTGCCACTGCTTCAGGGCGTCGATCTTGGCCTGCTGCTCGTCCTGGATCTTCTGCGCGAGCTCGCGCAGCTGCCGGTCTCCGCCGTAGTCGAGCTGCGTCTTGGCCAGGAACAACGTCTCCTCGTAGCTGGCGATCAGCAGCTCCGCGAAGTCCCGGTCCGGGTCGCCGGTCAGCTTCGTGTCCCGGAAACGGTTCGACATCGTTTCGCGCGCCCGCTCCAGGGCTGCGGGCGCGCCCTTGGCGGGCTGCGCGCCGGCGTGCTGCGGGATCGGGCCGACGAGCGCGGCCGCGAGCGCGGTGGACAGGATCAGGCGTCGCATGGTTGCTCCATCTCAGGGCTCCGAAGCCCTCGCGCGGGACCGGGCGGAAGCCGCACGGGGCTTCCCTCCAGGGCGCTACTTCGTCTTCTGGATCTTCGTGACGGTGTACGCGCCGCCGGCCTCCGCGACGTCGAAATCGACCTTGTCGCCGGCCTTCAGATCCTTGAGCATCGCGGGATCCTTGACGGGGTACGCCATCGTCATCGCATCCATGTCGAGCTTCGGGATCGCCGCGTGGTCGAGCGTGACCTTGCCCGCGGCCGGGTCTACCTTCGTCACCGTCCCCTTCACGGACTGCGCCCATGCAGGCGCCGCGATCGCCAGGAAGGCCGCCGAAAGGACGGCGAGCGGGAACTTGCTTCTCATGGTTTCTTCTCCTCAGGTCGATTGAACCGCCACGCCGGCGCCGTTGAGGGGATCGGCGACCGGCGCGGCGGACTTCGGACGGGATCGCTCCCGTTCCGAACGGGTTCGCCTGCCTCGCTCGTGGCGATTCCGGCAGGCCGTCTGGCGCGTTGTGGGCGTCCGCCTAGTGCTCGTGGCCGCCCGCGTTCGAGGCCGTGCGGCGCGTCCGCGGATCGACGACCCGCAGGTCGGTCTGCCGGGCGCGCCGGGCCTTCGGGGTGTCCGGGGCGCGGGCCGGCTCCGGCATCGGCTCGCCGGTCCACTCGTATGCGAGGGTGCCTTCCGGATGCCTGTACCAACCGGGGTCGCGGTAATCGCCGGCCGCCAGTCCCGGACGGACCTTCAGGACCGTGAACATCCCGCCCATCTCGACCGACCCGAACGGGCCCGCGCCGGTCATCATGGGCAGCGTGTTCTCGGGCAGCGGCATCTCCATCTCGGACATCATGCCACCGCCCGTCGAACCCATCGGCATGTAACCTGGGGCGATCTTCTGGATCTGCTTGGCCGTGCTCTTCAGGTTCACGCCGATGTAGGTCCGCACGTTGTGGCCCATGGCGTTCATGGTGTGGTGCGACTTGTGGCAGTGGATCGCCCAGTCGCCCGGGTTGTCGGCGTTGAACTCGATGGCCCGCATCTGCCCGACCGCGACGTCGACCGACACCTCCGGCAACTGATAGTTTTCGTTGATCCAGCCGCCGTCCGTGCCGGTGACCTTGAAGTCGACGCCGTGGACGTGGATCGGGTGGTTGGTCATGGTCAGGTTGCCGAAGCGCATCCGGACCTTGTCGCCCTGGCGCGCGACCATCGGATCGATGCCCGGCCACACCCGGCTGTTGAAGCACCACATGTTCATGTTGAGCATCGTGTTGACCTTGGGCACATAGGACCCGGCCTCGATGTCGTAGGCGTTCAGCAGCCAGACGAAGTCGCGGTCGACCCGCCGCTCGGCGGGGTCGCGCGGATGCACGACGAAGAAGCCCATCATGCCCATCGCCATCTGGACCATCTCGTCCGAGTGCGGGTGGTACATGAAGGTGCCGGAGCGCCGGAGGATGAACTCGTAGACGAACGTCTTGCCCGGCGGGATGCCGGGTTGGGTCAGGCCGGCGACCCCGTCCATGCCGTTGGGCAGCGTCTGCCCGTGCCAGTGCACGGCGGTCGCCTCCGGCAGGCGGTTGGTGACGAAGATGCGGACCTTGTCGCCCTCGACCGCCTCGATGGTCGGTCCCGGCGACTGGCCGTTGTAGCCCCAGAGCCGCGCGTCCATGCCGGGCGCCATCTCGCGCACGACCGGCTCGGCGATGAGGTGGAACTCCTTCCAGTCGCCGCGCATGCGCCACGGCAGCGTCCAGCCGTTGAGCGTCACCACCGGCTGGTAGTCCGGCCCGCTCGTCGGATAGAGCGGCGGCTGCATGGTCGCCTTGTCCATGATCGGGGCCTCGGGCAGGCCCGCGGCCTGGACGCGCCCGCTGATCATCGACGTGCCGGCGAGCACGAGGCCGCCCGCTCCCAGGATCCCTCTGCGCGAGATGTCGGTCATGGTTTCCCTCCGAATGTCATGGGCGGCGCGGGCCCCCGACCTCAGCCGCCGGGCGTCGCGACGGCGAGGCTCGTGCCCGGGGTGCCCCCGGCGGCCTCGCCGCCGAAGTTGCCCCCCGAGAACCCGCCGCCGACGGTCGCCGCCTTGAGGTCGGTCGCCGCGATCCAGAAGTCGCGCTGCGCCTCGATCGCCTGGATGTTGCTCAGGATCCTGGCCCGGGCGTCGACGATCAGCGTCGTGACGTCCAGCAGCATGCCGCTGTACTGGAGCAGCGCCTGGTCCTGGATCGTCCGCCGCAGGGGCAGGACGCTCGTCTGGTAATGCCGAGTGATGTCGTACTGGCCGCGATAGCGCTGGTAAGCCTCGCGCACCTCGGAGCGGGCGTTGACCGCGCGCTCGGCGAGGCGGTTGGCGCTGGCGAGGTAGCTTTCCTGCGCCCCCCGGACAGCGGTGGCCCCGAAGTCGTAGATCGGGATGACGAGATCCGCCGAGAACCCGTTCAGGCTGGCCTTGTCGACCTTCGGGGCACCGCCCTCGCCCCCCGCGGTCCTCGACCGCGAGAACCGGTTCGCGAAGCCCGCATCGAAGACGCTGACGAAGCCGCTGGCCTGGTTCAGCCCGAACTGCCCCACGAGCGATTGCAGCTCGAAGCGGGCTGCCTGCACGTCGGCCCGCTTGATCATCGCCTCGGCCTCGATGGCGTGCCCGTCGACGAGCCTCCCGGGCAGGGGCGGCAGGCCGTTGGGCAGGCGGAAATCGATGTCCCGCCCCCAGAGACCGAGCAGTCGGGTCAGCCGCTCCCGTTCGGCGCGTTGCTGCACCCGCGCCTTAGCGAGCTGCGCGCCCAACTCGCTGTAGAAGGCGTGCTCGCGCGCCTGTTCCAGCTTGTTCAGAGCCCCCGTCTCGCCCAGCTGCTTGGCCAGCGTCGAGGCGGATTCCGCGCCGGCCAGCGCCTGTTCGAGGAAGGCGGTCGCCTGGTTGGCCGCGACGGTACGGTAGAATTGCCGGCGCGCCTCGCCCCCGAGCCGCAGGACCTGCTCCGCCGCGTTGTACTGGTCGGCCGTGAACCGCTGCCGCGCGATCTCGGCGCGCACCGGGAGCGTAGCCAACTCCAGCACGCTGGCGGCGACGGAGCGCTCGATCTCCGTGTTGAAACCCAATCCCCATTGCGTGATCGAGAGGCGCGGCGAGGGCGGCAGCGTGGCCTGCACGTACTGCGCCTCGGAGACGCCGAGGTCGTTGAAGGCGGCCTGCAAGCCCCGGTTCCTCAGGAGCGCGACCTGCACCGCGCCGTCGGCGGTCAAGGGACGGCGCAGCAACGCGTCCACGCGGGCGTCCGCGCTCGGCGCGACGCCCTGGTCGTCCGCCTTCACGATGTCCTTGCGCAGTTCAAGCGCCGCGTAGCCGCCGGCCACGGAGAGGCCCGCGTCCGGCGAGAAGCTCGCGCAGCCTGCCAAGGCGAGGCCGAGGCCGGTGATGCTCGCGGCCACGCGCACGAACCGCCCCCGGACGGCCTCGTCCGGCGGTCGCGCGCTCGTACCGGCGTGTCCCGGCGCGGTCGTCGTGCCACTCATGCCCGGTAGTCCGGCGCCGCCGCCCGTTTGGTTACAGCGACGGGCCATCACCGGCCCCCCGAATCGCGCTTGCCGCCCATGCCGGGCATCCCGTCCATGCCCGGCATGCCCCCCGTACCGCCGGACCCGGCCTTCGGCGCGACCTGGCGATTGAGCTCGCGCCAATCCTTTGGGTCGACGACGCCGAAATCCTTCACGCCCTGCGTCACCTTCGCGTAGCGGGGCGGCCGGACCGGGATGTCCGGCTCCGAGGGCAGGACGAGCCCGGCGGGAACGGCGGCGGGCATGCAGCCGGCGAGCGGCAGGACCGCCGCGAGCGCGGCCGGTCTCGGCAACTTGAACATCTTGGATTTCCCGAGGTGAGGCGGACGGCCGAAGGCAGGCCCAGGCGTGGCACGGGCCGCGGGTCGAGCGGCGACGGCGTCGCGCCCGGCGAAGGCGTCGGCTCGTTGTGGGTGTGCGAGGCCGTCCTGTCGGAGCGGCCGAGGGCGGGCGCTAGATCCGCCCGCGCGTCACGCTTGGCGCCTCGGCGGCCGCTCGATCCGTAGCGGATGCGCGTCGACGGCCCCGTCCACCTGGACGATCAGGACCCGCTCGGACGGATGAAATTCCAGGGTGATGCTCGCCCATGGCAGGGTGGGAAGCGCGGCTTGGCACGCGAGCGGGCAGCAGGTAGCCGGGCAGGGAGGATGTTTGGGGCGATGCCGATGGCCGGGGCATCCTTCGTCGGCGGCCGCAGCCGGCAAGGCGAGGGAAGTCCCCCGTATCCCAGCCTCGTCCGGCTTGTTCTGGCTGCCCAAGGTGCCGGCGGCGTGCGCGAGATGCGTCGCCGCGGCGGCGGCTATGTGCCGGTGAGCCGTCGACTGCCGGCCCATGGTGCACGGCGCTGCCGGCGCGATGGCCAAGGCCAAGGCGAGTACGGCAAGCAGCAATGCGCGCACGACTTTCACTGATCAGGGCCCCTGCCTAATCTTCGCGGACATTCTCACGCCGGGGTGGAAGCTGCAATCCGTGGTGCTCGACCGATGTCCCACAAACTCAGCGTGTTGGAAGTTCGCCACATGCCGGTGTCGACGGCGAAGCCGCACTCGGCGGATTGACCGCCACACCGGTGCCAGGACCCCCGCCGCGTTCATGCGACGGGCGCTTGGGGGTACCCGGGACGGGTATCACCGCGGCCCGTCCGTCAATGAGCGTGTTCGTGCGGTGCGGAGGGGGCGTCCGGCGCCGGGCGCGTCTCTACCTTGCCCGCGGCGGCATCGGGCGTGTTTGGGGCGTCCGCGGTCTCGTGGTCGTGGCCGTGCTCGTGGGGATGGCCGCCGCTTGCGGGGTGGACGTGGTCGCCCGATCTCGGGAGCGCCATGACGCCCAGGCCGTAACGGTAGACGTTCTCGCCGCCGAGCCAGCCCGTGACCACGAGGGCCCCGGAACCTCCGGCGAGGAGCGCCAGCAGCACGACGCCCGCGCCTGCGACCTTCCGGCGCTCCAGCCAGGCGACGCCGGCGGCGGCGAGGAACACGAGCGCGGTGGCGATGGCCCAGCGAAGGTGGACGGTCATGTTCGCGTGCGAGGCCGCGTCGTGGGCGACGGTGTTGTACGCCGACCAACCCGTGGCGAGGGTCGCGACCGTGACGGCCGCGCCGATTGCGAGGTTCCATCGGGCGGCGGCCGTGAGCGCGCCACCCGATGCCGCTTTCCTGAACAGGGTCCCCGCGGCGAAGAGGACGCTGGCCGTGATGAGGAGGGCGACCGTGAAATGGACCGCGACCGGATGCCAGTTCGGTATCACCTCGATCATGATCATGCTCCTAGGGAAACGTCGATGGCGGGACGGGCCGGCTTCTTGCCCGGACCGCCCCCAGTGAGGGGAAAAGCGATGGCGCCGAACGCCCGCTCCGGGACGAATCCGCCGTCGTCCCCGGATCGGAGACCGCCCTCTCGGCGGCGCTCTCGGCAGGCCTTTCCATGCGAAGGGAGAGCGCGGGCGGCGAGGCTCCGGAGGCTTCCCGCCCGGCGCGTGGCGTTGGGTCCGGCTGGGTCTAAGATCGGGGCATAGGCTTGGCAATTATGGGCGGCACATGCCTACGCTCCCGGGCATGCCGCGAGCGCTGTAACGTTTCGGCGGCCGCTTGCGGATTGTTCTCCGAGCGGCGCGGCCGATCATACGTCGCCTTCGGCCGACGAGCCTCAGGGCGCGGATCGCCGTACGACACGCTCCTGCAGGATGGTGCTGCGGTCGTGAGGACACGGTGGGGTGGCGGAACATGCGACGTATCTCTGGCATCCGCTCAGCGGCTACGAACCGGCCCGCCTAGTCCCGGTGCTGCAGGTGGAAGAGGAACTGCGCGCGCTGCTTATCGCCAGCCTTGCGGGCAGCGCGGCCGACTACCGGCGCTTCCTGGGGCGGCTCGGGTCGCACCTGCGCGCGTATTACAAAGGCAAGCTGGCTCGCTCCGGCCGTACCGACACCGAGGCGGAGGATCTCGTCCAGGAGACGCTGATGGTGATCCATGTGCGGCGGCACACCTATGACGTCACGCAACCGGTGACGCCGTGGATCCACGCCATCGCCCGCTACAAGCTCATCGACCATTTTCGGCGTACGCGTACGGCCGCGGCCGACGTCCCTGTCGAGGATGCCGGCGTGCTGGTGGCTCGCGACGATCATGTCGCGGCGGAGAGTTCGCTCGACGTCGAGCGCCTCCTGGCGCACCTACCGCCCAAGATGAGGAACGCGATCCTCTCGACGAAGGTCGAGGGCCTGAGCGCCGCCGAGGCGGCCGAACGTGCCGGGATGTCCGAGACCGCGATTAAGGTGAGCGTCCACCGCGGCCTGAAGACCCTGGCCAATCTCGTGGGAGGCAAGGCGAGATGAAGACCGACGAACTCATCGGCCTGCTGGGCGCCAGCTTCGAGCGCGAACCGGTCGGGGCCCCCTGGATGACCCGCCGGCTCGCGCTGGCGGTCGCGGTCGGCGCGACGGCCGCGCTGTGCCTGGCGCTGGCGTTTCTGGGCCTGCGTCCCGGCCTGACCGAGGTCCGGCCGCTCCTGTTCCTCGCGTTCAAGTTCTCGTTTGCGGCCGCGGTCGGGGGTCTCGCGCTCCGGTATCTCGTCAGGGCGGCCAGGCCCGGCGGCGAGAGCCGCGTCCATCTCGGGGTCGCCGCCTTGCCGTTCCTCGTGGTCGCGGCGCTGGCGTGCGTGAGCCTGTTGATGGCGCCGACCGAACATTGGCACGGCATGGTATCCGGTCACACCTGGCTCGAATGCCTCATCTCGATCCCCGTGATCGCCGTCGTGCCGTTCGCCGTCGTCACGTGGGCGGTTCGACGGTTCGGAGCGCCGACGGATCTCGTGCGGGCGGGTGCCCTGGTCGGCCTCTCCGCGGGAGCCGTGAGCGCGCTCGGCTATTCGCTGCACTGCATGGACGATACCGTACCGTTCGTCGCCGTATGGTACGGGGGGACGATCGCGATGTGCACGCTCGTCGGAGCGCTCCTGGGACCGCGCCTCCTTCGCTGGTAGCGAGCCGGTTCGGAACATCCTCCGGATCGCCTGCCAGGGTTCGAGGGGCGACGCGACGGCTTGGGGGCCTGTCGCCGGCCGACGCTTCATGTCACGGGCCTCGTCGCGGTAACGCCGCGGATGGGATCCGGCACGACGACTGGCCTGACCCTCCCACCCGCCCGGCCGCGCGAGGCAATGCGGCCGTCGCGCATCCCACAATCGCTTGCAGGATTATCCCCCCGGTGAGCGAGGCGCCGCGCCGGGCGACCCCGGCCCAACCCCACAAAGGTTCGCAGCGCGCTGTAACGGTACGTCCAAGACATCCGGACTTAAAGACAAGGAGCGGCAAGCTTCTCGTCAGATCAACGGTTTCCGCCATGAAAAGCAAGATCATCCCCGCCTTTGCAGGAATCGCCATGCTCGCCGGACTGCCGGGTTACGCGCTCGCGGGATGGATGGACAACGTCCCACCCCGTTTCCTGCCCCAGACGCATCAATCGCAACGGACCGAAACGCCTCAGGTCGAAGCTCCGGACGTCGGCCTGACGACCGGATCGATCAGCGCGGTGCCCCGCCGCCCTGCCGCCGCCCGGTCGGCCCCCCCCGCCCAGCACTTCTGAACCTCCCGCGGGGTCCGAACCGCCGGACCGGCCGATTGGGGTGGTACGGGGTGAGGTTCGGCGCGCCGCCCTGCACCGCCTACCGCGCGGAGGGTCAAGTGTGCGGTAGGTTTCCCAGATGCCCGGACAGCACGCGCGCGGATGCCGGGAGCCCGGAACCTGCGCCCTTGCGATGGGCGGCCAGCGCAACAGCCCGAGAACGACGACCGGCTCACGCCTGCGATGCACGCGACCATTCCCCTGTTGACCGCCTTCCAGATTGCGCGCTCGGCAGACGGCCACTCCATGTCCGGGGGCTTGCCAGGGGACCGACGGTGTCGATGCGGCTTCCATGGGTGGCGGCCTCGATCCGGCCTCTGCCTGCCGTTCGGGGACGGCCATTGCACGGCAGGCCGGACGCGCCATGGCGCGGTCCGGCGGGCCCACGAGGAACGGGTCGCCGAGACGCCCGCCCGGCGAGGTCGGTCGGTGGATCGGCCGCCCGACGGAACGAAACCTTGACCCTCAAGACTTGGGACGCGCCGTCTCCCGTGACACTGGCCTTCCGCCCGGATCGAAAAGCTGGCATCGTACCTGCGTGACGTTCTTGATCGCCCTTCGGCGACTGTTGCCGCTCCTGGCGGTACTCAGCCTCGCCCTGACGCCGGTGGCCGCGCCCGCGGCCGCCGCAGGGATGCGCGCGTTCATCATGGCGCAAGCCGCGCCTGAGGCGACCTCGGCCATTGCCCATGCCGAGATGGAGGGGATGGACGTGGGCGACGCGGACATGGCCGACATGCCGTGCTGCCCGCCCGGGAAGGCGGCGAAGCCCGACTGCGCCAAGGCCGGCTGTCCGCTTTTGGCGCTCTGCCTCGCCAGCGTCGCCTCCCTCCTGCCGACCGCGGCGTCCGTCCCGGCCCCGGTGGCGACGCGGACGAGCCGGGTGTGGCCCGATGCGGCGTCCTTCGCCAGCGTGTCCGGCCGCCCGTTACCTGAGCCCCCCCGAGCCTGAGCCCGATGACGCCGGCACGACGCCGCGCGTCCACGCGTGGCCATCCATCGCGTTCAGGAGACGAAATCCGTGACCACGTACCCCTTCGCGCGCGCCCTCGGTGCCGCGCTGCTCGGTGCCGCCCTGTCGGTCCCGGCCCTGCCGGCGCTCGCCGGCATCAAGGACTACGCCTTCGTGCTGATCCGGACGGAGGCGAAGGTCGGCGAGACCATCCTCTCGGTGCACTCATGGACAAGCGCACCGGCAAGCCCGTTCCGGACGCGGTGATCTTCGCCAAGCGCATCGACATGGCGCCCGACAGCATGGACGAGATGACCTCGACGATCGAGCAGGTCCCGTCGACGGAGCCTGCCCTCTACCGCTTCAAGGCGAAGCTCACGATGGCCGGGGGCTGGCGGCTCTCGCTGGGGGCGAAGGTCCAGGGCGAAACCGGCACCGTCGAGGACAGGCTCGTCTTCCAGGCCGTCAAGTGAGCCGCTCGGCATGGCTCGCCGGGATCCTCGCCGCGTTGGCGGCGGGGGGCACCGGGTACTGGGTGGGGCGTGATGGCAGCCCCGTTCCGGTCCTCGTCGAGCGCGCACGGACCGAGTTCGCCCACTGGCTTCCGACCGGCATGCCGGGTCCGCAGGCACCGGCGCCGGCGAAGGTCACGGGTCCGGTGGTCTACTACCAGGATCCGGATGGGAAGCCGGTCTACTCCGCGTCGCCGAGAACGACTGCGGAGGGGCACGACTTCCGGGCGGTTCGGGCCAGCGAGGACGTGCGCTTCGACCAGGCACAAGGGAGCGAGACGACATCCCCCGACATGGCCGGCCACGACGTGACCGGGCACGGCATGGCGGCGCATGGAACGGCGGCGGCCGGGAAGCCCGACGGGGGCACGCGCAAGTTGCTCTACTACCGCAACCCGATGGGGCTGCCGGACACCTCGGCGACCCCGAAAAAGGATTCGATGGGGATGGACTACATCCCCGTCTACGCGGGCGAGGACGAGGGCGGCGCCGTCGTGACGGTCTCCCCCGGCAAGGTCCAGCGGACCGGCGTCCGAACCGAAACAGTGGAGCGGCGGGTGGTGGCGCAGCCGGTGCGCGTGCCCGGTACCGTCGCCCTCGACGAGCGGCGCGTGACGGTCATCGCGACCCGGTCGGACGCGTACGTCGACCATGTCGAGGACGTCACCACCGGCGACCGCGTCCGCAAGGGCCAGCCGCTGGTCCACATCTACTCCCCCGAAATCAACGCCGCCGCCGCGCAGCTCATCGCCAACCCCGGCTTCGACGGAGCTCGGCGACGCCTGCAGAACCTCAACGTCTCCGAGGCCGTCATCGACGACATGGAGCGCACCCGGAAGGTGCCGATGGCCATCACTTGGTCGTCGGCCCGGGACGGCGTGGTGCTGCAGCGCTCGGCCGTCGAGGGCATGAAAGCCGCGGCCGGCGACACCCTGTTCCGGATCGGCGACATCTCGGTCATGTGGGTGCTGGCCGACGTGCCCGAGCGCGACCTGGCCGGGGTTCGCGCCGGACAGGCCGTGACCGTGCGCCTGCGTTCGGCCCCGGGCCGGACCTTCTCCGGCAAGGTCGGGGTGATCTATCCGCAGGTGAACCCGGACACCCGGGCCACGCGGGTGCGCATCGAGCTGCCGAACCCGGACGGCGCGCTCCTGCCCGACATGTACGCCGAGGTCGAGATCGCCACGGGGGCGGGCAAGCCCGTCGTGGCGGTGCCCGACGACGCGGTCATCGACACAGGTGCGCGGCAAGTGGTGCTGCTCGACAGGGGCGGGGGGCGCTTCGAGCCGCGCGAGGTCAAAGTCGGGGTTCGCGGCACGGGCTACGTCGAGATCCGCGACGGCGTCGCCGCCGGCGACCGGGTCGTCACGGCGGCGAACTTCCTGATCGACGCCGAGAGCAACCTGAAGGCGGCGCTTCAGTCCATGTCCGCCCCGAAGGCGAGCGACCGGCAGGCCTCGAACCTTGAGGGCAAGCCATGATCGCGCGCCTCATCGGCTGGTCGGCCCGCAACCTCGTCCTAGTGCTGGTCGGCACCGTGTTCGCCGTGGCCGCTGGCGTCATGGCGCTGCGAACGCTGCCGCTCGACGCCATCCCCGACCTCTCGGACGTGCAGGCCATCGTCTACACCGAATACCCGGGCCAGGCCCCGCAGGTGGTCGAGGATCAGGTCACCTATCCTCTCACGACCGCCATGCTGACGGTCCCGAAGGCGAAGGTGGTGCGCGGCTTCTCGTTCTTCGGGGTCAGCTTCGTCTACGTGATCTTCGAGGACGGCACGGACCCATATTGGGGCCGCTCGCGCGTGCTCGAATACCTCAACGCGGCGGCCAGCCGCTTGCCGGCGGGCGTGACCCCAACCCTCGGTCCGGACGCCACCGGCGTCGGCTGGGTCTACCAGTACGTGGTCGTGGCCAAGGAGCGCACGCTCGCGGAATTGCGCTCCCTCCAGGACTGGGTGGTCCGTTTCGGGGCGTCGCGGGCCGAGGGCGTGGCCGAGGTCGCGGGCGTCGGCGGCTTCGTCAAGCAGTACAACGTCGTCGTCGACCCGAACCGCCTACGGGCGCAGGGGATCTCGCTCAACAAGCTCCGGGACGCGATCCGGGCGAGCAACGCCGACGTCGGCGGCCGCACGGTCGAGCTCTCCGAGTTCGAGTTCATGGTGCGCGGACGCGGCTACCTGCGGAGCGTGGCCGACATCGAGAACATCGTCCTGAAGACCACCGGTGGTGCTCCCCTGCGGGTGCGGGACGTCGCCCGGGTCGAACTCGGGCCTGACGAGCGGCGGGGCATCACCGAGATGAATGGTGACGGCGAGGTCGCCGGCGGCATCGTCCTGCAGCGGTTCGGCGCGAACGCCCTGACCGTCATCGAGAACGCGAAGGCGAAGCTCGCGGAGGTGGCGAAAAGCCTGCCGGCCGGCACCGAGATCCTGCCGGTCTACGACCGCTCGCAACTCATCGACGCGGCCATCGAGACGCTGCGGCACACGCTTGTCGAGGAGAGCGTCGTCGTCTCCCTCGTGTGCATCGTGTTCCTCCTGCACGTCCGAAGCGCGCTGGTCGCCATCCTGATGCTGCCCGTCGGCATCCTGATGGCGTTCGCCGGGATGAAGGCGCTGGGGCTGGGCGCCAACATCATGTCGCTCGGCGGCATCGCCATCGCGGTCGGCGCCATGATCGACGCGGCCATCGTGATGATCGAGAACGCCCACAAGCACCTGGAGCGGGCGCGGCCGGACAAGCCGCGGGTCGAGATCTTGGTCGAGGCGGCGGGCGAGGTCGGCCCCTCGCTGTTCTTCTCACTCCTCATCATCACCGTGAGCTTCCTGCCCATCTTCACCCTGGAGGGCGAGGAGGGGCGCCTGTTCGGGCCGCTCGCGCTCACCAAGACCTTCGCCATGGCGGCGGCGGCGCTCCTGTCGGTGACCCTGGTGCCGGCGCTGATGGTGTTGTTCGTGCGCGGACGGATCGTCCCGGAGCATCGCAACCCGGTGAACCGGCTCCTGATCTGGCTCTATCGCCCGGTCATCGCAGGCGTACTGCGGGCGCGGTTGCCCACCATCCTGCTCGCCCTCGGCGTCCTGGCGGTCACCGTCTGGCCGGCGCGCCAGCTCGGCTCGGAGTTCATGCCGGAACTCGACGAGGGGACGCTGATGTACATGCCGACGACCCTGCCCGGCATCTCGGTGACGAAGGCGGGCGAGTTGCTGGCGACCCAGGATCGGATCATCAAGTCCTTCCCCGAGGTCGCCTCGGTCTACGGCAAGGCCGGGCGCGCCAGCACCGCGACCGACCCGGCGCCGATGGAGATGGCCGAGACCATCATCAGCCTCAAGCCTAAGGCCGAGTGGCGCCCGGGCGTGACGCTCGCGAGCCTCAAGGCGGAGATGGACCGGGCGCTGCAGTTCCCGGGCGTCTCGAATGCTTGGACGCAGCCGATCCGGGCCCGCATCGACATGCTCTCGACCGGCATCCGGACGCCGGTCGGCATCAAGGTGCTCGGCACCGACCTCGGCGCCATGGAGAAGGTCGCCCGTCAGGTCGAGGCAGTGGTGCGCGACGTGCCGGGCACGTCGAGTGCCTACGCGGAGCGGGTCATCGGCGGGTACTTCCTCGACATCACGCCCGACCGGGAGGCGCTCGGCCGCTACGGGCTCATGGTGGGCGACGTCCAGGACGTGGTCGCCTCGGCTCTCGGCGGGCAGAGCGTCACCAACACGGTCGAGGGCCGCGAGCGCTACACCGTCAACGTACGCTACCCGCGCGCCTTCCGCTCCGACCCGCGGGCCATCGCCGACGAGGTGCAGGTGCCGCTGCCGGCCGGCGGGACGGTGCCGCTCGGCGAGGTCGCGAAGGTCGAGCTTACCCGGGGGCCGACCTCGATCCGGACCGAGAACGGCCAGCTCGCGGTCTACATCTTCGTCGACCTCACTGGGCGCGACCTCGGCGGCTACGTGGCCGACGCCCGGGCCGCGGTCGACAGGGAGGTCAGGTTGCCCCAGGGCACGACGCTGCAGTGGAGCGGGCAGTACGAGTACCTGGAGCGCGCCGAAGCCCGCCTCAGGATCGTTGTGCCGCTGACGCTGCTCGTCGTGTTCCTGCTCCTCTACCTGAACTTCCGCCGTCTGACCGAGACCCTCATCGTCATGCTCTCGCTGCCGTTCGCGCTCGTCGGCGGCGTCTGGCTGATGTGGTGGATGGGCTTCAACATGTCGGTGGCGGTGGCGGTCGGCTTCATCGCGCTCGCCGGCGTCGCGGCCGAGACCGGCGTGATCATGCTGGTCTACCTCGACCACGCCCTCGACGAGGTCCGGGCAGGGTGCCGGCGTGAGGGACGCCCCCTCACGCGCGAGGACTTGCGGCAGGCCATCATGGTCGGCGCCGTCGAGCGGGTGCGGCCCAAGATGATGACGGTGGTCGCCATCATGGCGGGTCTCCTGCCCATCCTCTGGAGCACCGGTTCGGGCTCCGAGGTCATGCAGCGCATCGCCGTGCCGATGATCGGCGGGATGGTGTCCTCGACCGTGCTGACCCTCGTCGTGATTCCGGCCGTCTACGCGTTGGTGAAAGGTCGCGGGTTGCCGGAGGCCGCCGCGGAGGGTGCACGGATGCCTCTGGCGGCCGAATGAGGAATCGACAGGAGCGAATGATGAAGTCAGACATGATGCCGTCCCGGCGTGCCGTGCTCGCGGGCTTGGCGGCGGGAGTGTCCCTCGGACGACCCGTGATGGGGGAGAGCCTGCCGACCGTCGCCGTGACGAAGGACCCGAGTTGCGGCTGCTGCGCGAAGTGGGTGGACCACCTGCGACAGGCCGGCTTCACGGTGACGGTGACCGAGGGTCCCGTGAACCCGGTGAAGGCGCGTCTCGGCGTGCCGAGGGACCTCGCCTCCTGCCACACCGCTCTCGTTGACGGCTACGTGGTCGAGGGACACGTGCCGGCGGACGCCATCAGGCGCTTGTTGGCCGAGCGCCCGAACGGAACCGGGCTGGCCGTTCCGGGCATGCCGGCCGGCTCGCCCGGCATGGAGGTCGAGGGCAGGGATCCCGGCGCCTACGCGGTGATCCTGTTCGGACCCGAGGGGCGAGACACCTTCGCCCGTTATCGTGGCGGCGAACCGGCCTGAGCGCGGCCGACGTGCGGATGATCGCCGTCGCCGTCCACGGTGGTCAACGGTCGTCGCGCCGCCGCGCAAGAGCCGACGCCCCGCTTCGTGCCCGGACATCCCCCGAAGGCGGGCTTAGCGTGGGCGGGAACTCGGTTCACAGACTCGCCCCGGCGGCATGAAGATCGGAGTGGCGAAGGGGACGCCGCAACGCTAGGACTCGGGGGATCCGAGAGAGTCTCGTCACCACCATGAATCGCGCAAGCCTCATCGGGGTCGCTTTGCACTATTTGACGCAACTGAGGATGTCGGTCGGGCACCTCAATAGCCTCAACCTACAAGACGTCAACGTCCATGCGGAAGCGTTCTTTCGAGATTTTCTGAACTTGGTGTTTGACTATAAGCTGAAGAACATCAACATAGTAGAGAGGAACGCGCGAGCTATCGATTTGGGCGACGAGGACGAACGGATCGCCATCCAGGTGACGTCGACGTCGGAGTTGGACAAGATCAAGCACACCCATAAGGGCTTCGTGGCGAGCGGCCTCGACGGCAGATACGACCGCCTGGTCGTTCTCATCATCGGAGAGAAGCGCAGGTACCGGGAGTCGTCCCTAGGCGGCGACGGCGTGTTCAGCATGTCCCTGGTGGACGACGTCTGGGACATTCCCGAGCTCCTGAGGAAGGTCGGCGACCTTCGCTTGGACAGGCTTGAGCGCTGCTGCGAGTTCCTGCGCGACGAGTTGAAGATCCCCGAGCCCCGGCAGTCCAACGAGGTTGGTACCCTGATCCGCCTGATCGAGGTTCTCAGCGCCGCCGAGGAAGGGATCTCGGTCGGCGACAACCGGGAGGACCCCGATCCCGACAGGAAGATCCGCGACCGATTCGCGGATCACGCCGCCTTCCTCGAACAGCAGTACGTCGACTTGCACGAGATATATGGACGTGCGCTGGCGGAAGTGAACAGGCATACCGACCTCGGGCACGTGCGTGTGCGCAAGCTCCAGGTCTACCTCATGAATTGGAGCGACCGTGTCCTGACGGAATATGGAGGCGATCCCAAAGCCGCCCTCGATGCGCTGACCGAAAAGGTCCTTCGGATGATGGGCACCAGCGCCGTCGCATTCGACGATTGCGCCATTCGATATTACCTTGTCGATCAGCTGATTGCCTGCAACGTGTTCCCGAACAAGCGCGCGCTCGATGCCTAGCATCTTCCTCAAAGACGAGGCACTCGACAAGTCTCCGCCAATCGTCGGTTTCGAGATCGCGCGGTACATCAGGCAGTCGGGCAAGGGTCGTGTCAGTATCTTCGACGTGGTGGAGCGCTTCAAACGCGAGAGTTGGTTCGCGTGGAATTCGTTCTTTTATGGCATCACCTTCCTATACGCCGTTGGCCTGGTCGATTTCGAAGAACCATACCTGATCGTCCGTGATGTTGATTGAGCGTCTCTACACCGAGCCCGCGACCATCGATCCCATCGTCTTCACGGCAGGGGTCAATGTGATCCT
Organism: Methylobacterium sp. 391_Methyba4; assembly: GCF_029691625.1. NCBI lineage: Bacteria > Pseudomonadati > Pseudomonadota > Alphaproteobacteria > Hyphomicrobiales > Methylobacteriaceae > Methylobacterium > Methylobacterium sp. 391_Methyba4. Next base: position 432,760 of record NZ_CP121475.1, read on the forward strand.
GGGTGAGAGCGACGTGACCAGCTCCAAGAACAACGGCGTCGGCAAGTCGCTCTGCATCGAATTCTTGAACTTCGCATTGCTCAAACGCAAAACGGAAAGTCGCGTGGCGAGAATCCCGAAGGAGAGCTTCGATCCGCGCAACCTCATCTGCGTCGACTTCCGGCTGCACGGGATCGGCTACACCATCAAGAGATCGCTCGAAGAGGCGGAGCACCCGCGGATCATCGTCGACGGGCGCGAGACGGTCTACGCCAAGCTCAAGGATGCGACCGATTTCCTGACGGGGAGGCTGTTCCCCGACCAGGATGAGCAGGTCGGGTTCCGGGAGATCCTGGGGCCGCTGATCCGGGACGAGCGATCCGAGTTCAAGTCGATTGTAGGCTGCTTCGACACCAAGGCCCGAATACCGGACAACTACGCGCCGCACCTCATGCTCCTCGGCATCGACCTCGGCATCTACCGTGCCATCAAGGGCATACAGAGGGAACTCGACGCAATCGCCACCGAGGAGGCTCGCATCAAGGACAGCGTGAGGCTCGTCCGCCAGAAGGATCTGGATGACGCCCGGTCCGACCTCAACGCCCTCGACGAGGAGGTCGAGACGATCCGGCAAGGCATCGATGCCCTGGAGAACGCCCCGGCCTACGACATCGTGAAGGGCGAGATCCTCGATATCGAAGACCGGATGTCGGACCTGCGCCGCAGCAAGGACGTGCTCGTCCAGCGCGCTGCAAACCTGGCACCGATTGCCCTGGAACCCGGCATAGACAGCGGCGAGATCCGCGACTTCTACGACCAGCTTCGTGCCGGCCTGGGCACCAGCATCGTCCGCGAACTCGCGGAGGTAATTACTTTCAAGTCCAAGATCGAGCAGTTCCAGCGCCACCTGCTGGACGAGAAGTCGAGGGTGGTGGACGTCGAGATCCGGAACCTCAACAAGCAGCTCGCCGAACTCGATAGGCGGTACGCAAAGCTGGTGGCGGTTCTCGATCAGAAAGGGCAGCTGCGCAACCTACGCCAGACCTATGCCTCCTTCCAGGCGAAGAGCGATGAACTTGGACAGCTCAAAAGCTTCTTCAGCCGTTACGACCAACTGCTGATCGAACGTCAGACCAAGAAGTCCGAGATCGAGGCCGAAAGGCTGGCATTGCAGGCCAGCATCTCTGCCGCCGCGGATCGGCTGCGGTCGTTCGAACGGACGATCCTCGCCATTCATCAGTTCATCCAGGGCAACCGCAAGGCTTCCTTCGAGGTGCGAACCACCCCCAGGAAGCACGTCGTCGATATCGTCCTGCGGATCGACGATGACGGCAGTCATAGCGTGGAGAGGGAGAAAGTCTTCATATACGACATCGCGCTGCTGCTGAACGATTACACCAAATCCCGTCACCCCGGGCTGTTGGTTCACGATAATATCTTCGACGTCGACGACGACACCTTACGAAAAAGCCTGGAGTTCATCCTCACTCGGGCAAGACTCGACGAGAACAAGCAGTACATCCTGACGCTCAATGTCGACCGCATCGAGCATGCACGGGAGGAGGTGTGGTATTACGAGCTTGAGCAGAGCGTCGTGGCATCTTTCACCAAAAGCAATCGCTTTCTCAAGGCGCAATACCAGGAGGTTGGCCGGGAGTGATCGTTCGGACCAGGTCCCTCCTCACCGCGATGCCCATCGATCAAGGGTTCAAGCGCACGTGCGCAGGCCGATGGACATGATGCTTCAGGGTTAAGCGATGGAACCACGCCAAGCGTCGCCGCACCGGTCGACGATGTCGAGGATCGACCGGCTTCAGCGTCACGACGGCCATGTCGCCTGCAGCGAACGCGCTCCAGCCCGATGCGGAGCGCTCCCCGACCCTTGACCTTCCCACCATGGGAAGCCCTATCTGAAGGTGACGCCGTCATAGGGAGAGCGTCATGCATCGTTTCAAGGTCGACAAGATGGACTGCGGAGGTTGTGTCAAGTCCGTGGCCCGGGCCATCATCGACATCGAGCCGGACGCCCAGGTCGCGGTGGACCTCGGGGCCAAGCTCGTGACCGTGTCCGGCGCCGTCGGGCCGGCAGACCGCATCGCACTGGCCGTCACCGCCGCCGGCTACCCGGCCGAGCAGGTACGCGCGACCGCGTGATGGGACGAGCCGGCAACCAAATGCGGATGCAGGCATTCTCGTCAAAGGTGCGACTTCGTCGCGACATGCAAGATCGGGGTTAGCGACCGGGATGGCTTTCAGGCGGCATGTGGTGCGTTCGATAGCGGCGATGATCCTCGCGATCATCGCCTACGTCGCGCCGTCCGCCGTCGAGGCTCACGATGGCCATGTCCACTGCGGTCACAATCGGCGCGCGGCGGCAATGGTCGATGCGAAGGCACCGCTTGCTGGACCAGCCCTCGCAACCTCGCTGCACGTCCCAGGGTTCATGGGATGGCTTCGCGGTGCACCGCGTCTCCGGACGCTGCCGGTTCGGGCGACGGCCTCGCTCAAAGCCGCCGATGCCGACGAGGGTTGCTGCCCCGGCGCCTGCAAGCGCTGCCGCTGCGGGACGGCCGTTTGTGGCACCCTCGGTATTCCCGCCGCCCCAACATCCTTGTCAGCCCCCCTCTTCAAGGCCGTCGTGATGGTCCCGGACGACGTCGCAGGGCACGAGGGCGCAGGCCCCGAGGCGCTTCGCAAGCCGCCACGAACCGTCGCGTGAGGTGATGCGCGCCTGGGCGCGCAACGCCTGAGGTGCGCCCGCGGCCACGACCTGCGCCCGCTTCGTCGCCGGTCGAGACTGATCCCCTGTCGATCTGCCCAATCGTCGCCTCAGGAGCGGCGGCGCCGCTTCGGGTCGCCCCGGCGGGACGCGCCGAACCGTGAGCTCGAAAGGGCGGCGTCCCATCGGGTCGTTCGTGATCGGACGATCCCGGCGCGCTGGGACCGGTCCACGATGGCCGCGGGACCGACTTTCCAAACTCGAACGTCGCCGCGAAAGATTTTCGTCTTTCGCGTTGAACAAGACGTCAGTTCACTATCTTTATGACTGCGCTGTGCTGAGAAATAAAATCGCTTTTTAGCGTAAATCTCGGTTTATCGAACAGTGTGAACCGTCTTAATGGAGACTCGGAATGCATACGATGTCGAACGAGATGCAGTCCTGCATCGATGAGTGTCTTCGCTGCTATCAGACCTGCATGGGCATGGCCTCGAACCATTGCCTTCCGGCCGGCGGCAAGCACGTCGAGCCGGCGCATTTCCGGCTGATGTTAGCCTGTGCGGAGACGTGCCGGACTTCGGCTCACTTGATGCTGATCGGTACCCCCGAGCACAAGCATACCTGCCGCGCCTGCGCCGAGGTGTGCGAGGCCTGCGCCAGGAGCTGCGAGCAGGTCGGCGACATGCAGGACTGCGTCGAGCGGTGCCGGCGATGCGCCGAGAGCTGCCGCAAGATGGCCGCCTGAGCCAATCGGGGCGGCCGGCGACGGCTGCCCCTTCCACAAGATGAGAGGAGGCAATTATGCTCGTTCGTAACCTTGTCCTTGCCGCGACCATGGCGTTCGCCGGCGCCGGAGCGGCCGTTGCGGCCGACCATGACCACGATCACGACCACGGCTCGATGCAATCCGCCGTAAGGCTGCCGGAAGCGTGCAAGGCGGCCTCGGCGGGCAAGGAGGCGATGGTGAAGGACATGCAGGCGCACATGTCCCAGGCCATGCAGGGCATGGGCGGTCAGATGACCGAGACCCAGAAGGGCCTGCAGCGGGCGATGATGTCGATGAATGGCCCGATGATGCAGGGGATGATGGCGGGCGATCCCGACGTCGCGTGGGTCTGCACGATGATCCCCCACCACCAGGGCGCCATCGACATGGCCCGAGCGGCGCTGAAGGGCGCCGACAACGCCGAGAGCAAGCGCCTCGCCGAGAAGACCATCGGTGAGCAGGAGAAGAGCATTCAGGAGCTCGTCGCCTGGCTCGACAAGAACGCGAAGAAGGAAGGCAACCGGTAAGGCGCCGCGCGCCGCCGGACCGTTCGCGGTCTGGCGGCCAGGCCCTCGGCCATACGGAAGGAGCGGTGATGAGCGACGCGTCGCAGGGACATCCTCAATCTGCGGGAGGCCACGCCTGTGTCGGCGGCCACGATCATTCCGCGCACGCGCACGGCCACGGGCACGACCACCGTGCGCACAGCCATGCCGCACCTGCCTCGTCCGATGGCGCCTTCCGCGTGAAGGACCCGGTCTGCGGGATGACGGTGGACCCGCACGCGACGAAGTACCAGGCCGAGCACGACGGGCATCCGTACTACTTCTGTTCGAACGGCTGCCGGACCAAATTCGAGGCCGACCCCGTCCGCTACGTCGACCCCGCCTCCCCCGCGGCGAAGTCCGAGCCGGTGCCGGAGGGCTCGATCTACACCTGCCCGATGCACCCGGAGGTGCGCCAGGTCGGGCCAGGGGCTTGCCCGATCTGCGGGATGGCCCTGGAACCCGCGATGGTCGGTGCGGACGACGGTCCGAGCGAGGAACTCGTCGACATGACGCGCCGGTTCTGGGCCGGGCTGGTGCTGACCGTTCCGGTGTTCGTGCTTGAGATGGGCGGCCACCTGCTCGGGTTGACCGACCGCCTCGGCCAGCAGACCTCAAACTGGATCCAGTTCGCGCTCGCCACCCCGGTCGTGCTCTGGGCCGGCTGGCCCTTCTTCGTTCGGGCCTGGCACTCCGTCCTGTCCCGGAACCTGAACATGTTCACCCTGGTCGCCCTCGGGACGGGCACGGCCTACCTCTACAGCGTGGTCGCGACGCTCGCCCCCGGGCTGTTCCCGGAGGCGCTGCGCGGGCACGGCGGGGCGGTGCCGGCCTACTTCGAGGCGGCGGCGGTGATCACCGTGCTTGTGCTGCTCGGGCAGGTCCTGGAGCTCCGCGCCCGCGAGAGCACCGGCGGCGCGCTGCGGGCGCTCCTCGACCTCGCGCCGAAGACCGCCCGCCGCATCCGGCCGGACGGCGAGGACGAGGAGGTGCAACTCGATGCCATCGGGGTCGGCGACCGCCTGCGCGTGCGCCCCGGCGAGAAGGTCCCGGTCGACGGTGCGGTGGTGGAGGGCCGCGGCTCCGTGGACGAGAGCCTCGTGACGGGGGAATCGATGCCGGTCGCCAAGGAGGCCGGCGCCCCCGTCATCGGCGGCAGCCTCAACCAGTCCGGCTCGCTCGTCGTCGAGGCGACCAAGGTCGGGCGCGACACCATGCTGGCCCGCATCGTCCAGATGGTGGCCGAGGCCCAGCGGAGCCGGGCCCCGATCCAGCGCCTCGCCGACCGGGTCGCGGGCTGGTTCGTGCCGGCGGTCATCGGCGTGGCGGTTCTCGCCTTCGCCGCCTGGATGGCCTTCGGGCCGGAGCCCCGCTTCACCTTCGCGCTGTTGGCCGCGGTGGCGGTGCTGATCATCGCCTGCCCGTGCGCGCTCGGCCTCGCCACGCCGATGTCGATCATGGTCGGCGTCGGCCGCGGCGCCGGGGCCGGGGTGCTCGTCAAGAACGCGGAGGCGCTGGAGCGGATGGAGCGGGTCACGACCCTGGTGGTCGACAAGACCGGCACCCTGACCGAGGGCAAGCCGGCCGTGACCCGGATCGTGGCGGCGGCCGGCTTCGACGAGGACACGCTCCTGCGGCTCGCGGCGAGCGTCGAGCGCGCGAGCGAGCACCCGCTCGCCCTGGCCATCGTGGCGGCGGCCGGGAAGCGCGGGCTCTCCACAGCTCCCGTCACGGATTTCGACAGCCCCACCGGCAAGGGCGCGCTCGGAACCGTGGAGGGCCGCCGCGTGGCGCTGGGCAACGCCGCCTTCCTTCGCGAGCAAGGGGTCGACGTATCGACCCATGACGCCGAAGCCGACGAGCTCCGGCGCGACGGCGCCACGGCGATCTTCGCCGGCGTCGACGGACGGGTCGCCGGCGTCCTCGCCATCGCCGACCCGGTCAAGGCGACGACGGCCGAGGCGCTCGCGGCGCTCCGGGCGGAGGGCATCCGGGTGGTGATGCTGACCGGCGACAACCGCACGACCGCCGAGGCGGTGGCGCGTCGGCTCGGCATCGAGGAGGTCGAGGCGGAGGTGTTGCCCGACCAGAAGGCCGCCGTGGTCGAGCGCCACAAGGCGGCAGGGCAGGTGGTCGCGATGGCCGGGGACGGCGTAAACGACGCCCCCGCGCTCGCCGCGGCCGACGTGGGCATCGCGATGGGCACCGGCACGGACGTGGCCATCGAGAGCGCGGGCCTGACGCTGCTCAAGGGCGACCTCCTCGGCATCGTGCGGGCGCGGCGTCTGTCGCGGGCGGTGATGGGCAACATCCGCCAGAACCTGTTCTTCGCCTTCGTCTACAACGCGGCCGGCGTGCCGGTGGCGGCGGGCATCCTCTACCCGTTCCTCGGCATCCTGCTCTCGCCCGTCATCGCGGCGGCCGCCATGGCCTTGTCGTCGGTGAGCGTGATCGGCAACGCCCTGCGCCTGCGGGCCGCCCGGTTGTGAGACGGGCCGCGTGACCGAACTCGTGGACGCGACGGCTGTGATGCACCCGCTCGCCGCGGCGGCGGCGGAGCGGTACCTGACGGCGGTCGACGCGGCGCTGCCGGGCCTCGTCTCGGGCTTCCACGTGGTCGGTTCCGCGGCGCTGGACGACTTCGTGCCGGGACGGTGCGACCTCGACTTCGTCGCCGTCGTCGCCTGGCCCCCGGGGGCCGACGCGCTGGATCGGCTCGCGGACCTGCACGAGGGCCTCGGCGCGATGGGCGGCCCCGCCCTCGACGGGATCTACGTCGCCGCGGCGGACCGGCAAGGACCGGAGGACAAGGGTCCGGCGGTCCGGGTCGGCCGCTTCGAGCCGCTGTCCGGGCACAGGCGCCGCCCGGTGGACAGGCTCGCCCTCGCCGAGCACGGGCTGACCCTGCGGGGTCCGCCGCCGGGCTGGCTGAACGTGCCCGGGGTCGACGGGTGGGCGGCCGAGGCGTTCGGTTCCCTGCGGGACTCGGCTGGGACGGCCGAGGTCGACGAGGCCGTGCTGGGCGCCTGCCGGCTGCACTACCTGCTCGCGCTCCGGCGCATACCCTCGAAGTCCGAGGCCGGTCTTTACGGCCTGATCGCTCTCGACGAACGCTGGCGGCGGATCATCGACGAGGCGCTGCGCCTGCGCCGCACGCCCGACGTGCCGGCTTTGTACCTGAACGAGGACGAACGCCGCAGGGACGCGCTCGCCTTCGTCGAGGCGACGGCGGAGGACGGGCTGTCCCTGCCCTGAATGCGCGCCCCGGGGTTCCGGCGGCGCGCCCGAGCGCCTATCTTGGCAGTCGCAACACGGGCCCGAGATGAGCGAACCGGACGACAGACACGGCGGCGTGGCCGTGGACCATACCCGCCAGATCGCCCGGCTGCGCCGCATCGAGGGGCAGGTCCGCGGCCTGCAGCAGATGATCGAGAACGGGCGCTACTGCGTCGACGTCGCCCACCAGGCCGACGCCGTCATCGCGGCCCTTCGGCGGGTGCAGTCCGACATGCTGCGCGACCACCTGCAGGCGCTGGTACAGGCCACGCTAACCGGGAACCTGCCCGAGGAGGAGCGGGGTCGCCTCGCCGACGAGATGAGCCGCCTGATCGCCAAGGTGGTCTGAAGGGGGAGGAGCGCCGTGCCGAGAAGAAAACTTTTGCTTGTCGTCGGCGCCGGTGCGTCCCTCGAATTCGGGATGCCCCCGGTCGCAGGGGTTCGGGCCATGATCAACGACGCCATCCAGGTTCGCTACCCGTTGCTCGCCGAGCCCGCGACGAACCTTTACGAGCATGTCGAGGGTTTGGTCAGGACCCACTGGCAGCGGACGGTGCCCGAGTTCCTGCGCCGCGAGCCGCACTACGAGGACTTGCTGTACGCCATCTTCGCCGTCGCCGCGGCTTACCCCGCTGGCGCCGCGACCTCGGCGTTGGGCGCGGTCGTGACAGCCAAGGGGATGCCCGACGTCTCGCTTTTCGGTCGGCACGCCACGCCGGTCGGGCCGGACACCCTGCGCGATCTCGGCCGCGCGTCGGTTGATGCCGTCGTGGAGGCGTTCCGCGAGCGCTGCGCCGCCAGCGAGGCGGACAAGGCGTCCGAGTTCGCAAGGCTTCAAGTGCTGGTCGCCGCGCTGCAGGCCGAGTTCGACGTCGCGGTGGTCACCCTGAACTACGACAACGTGATGTACCGCGCCTTTCCCGGGATCGAGACCGGCTTCGACCCGGCGACCGGCATTTTCGACCAGGAGCGCATCCTCCGGCGGTCCGGCTGGGCATGCATGCTGCACCTCCACGGGTCCGTCCATTTCGACATGCAGCCCGGCCCGACCGGAGACATGCACGAGATCCGCTGGCAGCCGGATATCCGCGGCCGTTTCCATCAGAACGCCGGTGGCCGCCGCACGCGCTCCCACGTCGAAAGCATCGATTTCCCGACCTCGGTCATCGTCGCGGGATACGGCAAGACGACCCAGATCCTGAAACGGCCCTTCCGCACCTACTACTCCGAACTCGACCGCCTCGTGGCCGGCTGCGACGCCGTGCTCTTCGCCGGGTACGGGTTCGGCGACGAGCATCTGACAGTGGCCTTCGAGGGCTTCCGGGATGCACGGAACCGCCCGGTCGCCATCATCGATTTCGCTCGGGACGACGCCATGACGATGGGCGGCGCCGATCTCGGAGGCCCCAACGCCATGGTCGACGAGATGGTCCGGACGTTCCTGACCGAGCCGAGGACCATGCGCGCCCTCGGCTACTCCGCCCCGCAAACGGTCGCGGATCTCAGGGCTGCCCGGGAATTCGAGACCTGCCTGGACCCCGCGACGCCCCTCGCCATCTGGTACAACGGCATGCTCGCAGCCTGCGACGCGCCATCCAAGGTGCTCGCGCGTCTGGCGTGACGTTCGGGTCGAGGGACTGGTGCGCAACGACCCGGAGGGCGGTGCCGAAGGACCGTGGCTCTCCGGGACCGTACCGAAGGAATTCCGATTCCGCACCGTCCAGGAGGTGGCGCAGCTCAGGCGCCGACGCCAAGTCGACGTTGCGCTGGCGAGCCTCCCGTCGGGGCGGCCAGCATCGCCGCGACGCCCTGGTCGAAGGTGCCGGGTATGTCTTGGCTGGAATCATGATCCCTGCCCGCAGGGTCGCGGGACCGGTGTCGGTCGACAGAGCCAAGGGTTCGGTTGACGAGCTTGGCCAAGCGGTATGCGGCCAGCGTTCCGCGGAAGTCGTCGGAGGCGATGCAAGCCCTCCTTGCAGGATGACGGCGCCGTTCCATCGGGTTGATGCGCCGAGCGACGGCCCGAGGTCTTCGGAGATGGATGTAAATCTTGCTTCCGGTATCCGCAGTTGCAGTCGGCTGGGATGATACGGGGCTTCAGAAGCGCGTTAGTAGCTCTTCCGCAACACCGGCGGCGGAAAGCCTGTCCAAGGCGTGCATTCGCCCGACCGACCCTTCCAATATCCGCCCGACCAAAATACCCCTAAGGGGTATCGAGTCGGAGGGTGGCATGATCGGACGGCGGACATTCCTCACCGGCGCCCTGGCGTCGGCGGCCTCGGCCCCCTTGGCAGGGACCGCCGCGCGAGCCCTGGACGGCATCGAGCGGCGGGACGAGGTCAGCTTCCTCAGGGGGCCCTACAACCTCGCCTTCTACTACCGGCTCAACAAGGCCTACCGCATCGGCGCCGGGATGCACTTCTTCCACTCGAAGCAGCACGACCTGCTGCAGCTCACGCGGTTCGAGGACCGCGCCGGGGTCGATGCCCGCTTCGACAAGGAGGCGCAGGAATGGCTGCGCGATCCGCCGGCCATCGAGCCGGAGATGCCGTACTACTCCAACTACGTCGACCGGGCGATGCACACGCTGTTCCGGACCATCGACTGGACGCACATGCATCACGAGCAGACCTACGACGTGATGGCGTTCCGCGAGATCCCGTGGGCCGAGAAGAAGGCGTGGACCGACCGCGCGGTCAGATACTACCTCACGATGCAGACGCCGGGCGTGCCCCGCAGCGTCGCCCCGCTGGAGCTGACCATGCGGCGGGCGGGCATCATGATGAAGCCATACTTCAACTACTTCCGGAACTTCTACCCGCTCGACCAGAGCCTGTTTTACGTCGCCCACTGGTGGCACCCGGCCGCGTACGAGACGCAGATGATCTCGGGCAACAGCGACCAGGAGGCCGCGATGGCCCAGACCATCGACCTCATGTACCGCGAGGTGATGGCGGACCGGCCCGGCCGCATGCTGCTCTCGCGCGAGATCATGCCGCGCTACGCCCGGATGAGTCCCGAGAGCGCGAACATCTTCGACAACCTGCACATGCTCCACGGGATCGCCTACTCGATCCTCGCCTATCCCGGCTGGTCCATCGAGGAGAAGCGGGCTGAAATGTACCGGGTCATCGAGGCCATGGGCTACCAGCCCGGCGACGAGGCCTACACGCGCAGGTTCCGGGAGCCCCATCCCGAATTCGATCCGAGGACCTATCCGGCGTGGGTGCGCTCGCCCCAGGGCGCCATGGGCATGATCATGATGGACATGCTCATGGAGATGCTGCCGATGATGTACCCGGGCGGCCTGTCCAAGGCATCCCACGCCGCCATCATGCAGCAGATGATGAAAAACGGGCGGCTTGGGATCGAGCCCGGCGAGATCCCCGGCTCGCTCCACGACGCATTCATGCAGGTCGCCCCCGGCATGCGGATGATGCCCGGCTCGACCGAACCCGGCGAGACCCCGACCATGATGGTCGAGCACATGCTCTCCGCCTGGAACGCCAAGGCCGCCGGCATCCCGGACGTGGCGCCCATCGACATGACCGTCGAGCCGAGCCTCGGCCCGGCCCGTGTCGCCGTCCGCTGAGGAGCCGCGCCATGCCGAAGCTCGTCCGCACCGCCCTCGCGGCCCTCCTCGCCCTCTCCGCTGGCTCGGCGATCGCCGCGGACCACTCCAACCTGGAGGAGGGGCTGCCCATCACCATCGAGGACGCCTACCCGATCAAGGAGAACGGCCTCGAAGTGCAGTCCTACTTCCAGTACAACCGCATCCGGAACGACCCGCGCGGCGCCAGCAGCCTGATGGCGGTGCCGCGCCTGGAATGGGGCGCGTTCAAGAACTTCCAGCTCTCGGTCGAGGCCCCGTACCGGCTCGGCAACGCGAGCGACACCGACCAGGGCGAATTCCTGGCGCAGGGGTTCTACAACTTCAACCAGGAGGGGCTAGTCCTGCCCGCCATGGCGGTCGCGCTCGGGGTGAACACGCCCTACGGCCATATGGCCGGCGGCACGGAGACCGAACTCAAGTTCCTGGCGACCAAGTCGCTCGGCACCCCCGATCCGGAGGGATTGTCGCCGTATTCCTACGTCCCGCGCCAAGTTCACTTCAACGCGTCGTGGTTCCACAACTACGACCCGACGACCGGCCGGGAGGCCGAGCGGCGCGACCGCTACCGGGTCGGCGTCGCCTACAGCCAGCCGGTCTCGAACTCCGTCGTGCTGGTCGCCGACGTCTACCGCGAGACCGACCGGGAGCGCGGCCGGGCGGTCAACCTGGCCGAGATCGGCGCTCGCTACATGGCGACGCCGCAGACGGTGCTGGTCGGGGCGGTCGGCGTCGGCTTCGGCGGCGACCGCCGGCAGGACTTCCGGGTCACGGCCGGCCTGCAGCACTCCCTGAGCTTCCCGTACTCCTGGGACCCGCCGCGCTGATCCGCCCACCGCCGGCATGGGAGGGTTGCACCGCGTCGGGGAACCTTACCCCTAGGGGGTATGTTGCACCGGCATTTCCGTGGGGGTGCCGCATGTTCCCGGAGTGGTTCCACATCCTGTCCGTCTGCGCCCTGCTGCTGGGCGCGGCGTGCTCGCTGCTGCTGTCGGTGCAGGTGATCCGGCAACCGCAGCACATGACGGTCATGAACGTCGTCTGGCCGGTGAGCGCGCTGTTCGGGACGCTCGTCGTCGTCTGGGCGTATTACCGCTATGGACGGCTAGCCACGATGGAGGCGCACCATAACGCCAAGGAGCGCGGCGAGAAGCCGCCGAACATGACGCAGACCCCGTTCCCGGTCATGGTGGGCAAGGGCGCGCTCCACTGCGGCAGCGGCTGCATGCTGGGCGACGTCGCCGCCGAGTGGCTCGCTTTCCTGGTTCCGGGCGTCGCCGTCTGGTTCGGCTGGCATTCCCTGTTCGAGGAGAAGATGTACGCGGTTTGGGTGCTGGATTTCGTGTTCGCCTACGCGCTCGGGATCGCGTTCCAGTATTACGCCATCGTGCCGATGCGCGGGCTCTCTCCCGGCGGGGGTCTGGTGGCGGCCGTGAAGGCGGACACCGTCTCGCTGATCGCCTGGCAGGTCGGCATGTACGGCTTCATGGCGTTCGCCCAATTCTTCCTGTTCCCGCACTTGACCGGCCAGCGCGCGCCGGTGAACTCGGTCGAGTTCTGGTTCGCCATGCAGGTCGCGATGGTGGCGGGATTCTTGACCAGCTATCCGGTGAATTGGTGGCTCGTCGGCTCCGGCATCAAGGAGCGGATGTAGGCCGGTCCGCGCCTATCGGCGAATCACGAGGAGCCAGAAGAGGACGGCGCACGCGGTCGCGAGCATGCAGATCCGGTATGCCGCCTCGTTCGGGGCAGGGCGCATGCCCGCCCCGGTGGCGGCGCGACAGCTCGGGCACCTCGTCGCCTCGGTGCGAACCGTCCGCCCGCAGCAACCGCACTTGGATAAGAGCATGGGCGCCCCTCCCGTCCCGTGCCGAGATCTCGCGGGCCGCCGCACCTCGGTGAGGCCTCTGCGTACGGGCCGACAGGATCACCCTCTGGTCGACCGCGATGGTCCTGAATGCCTTCGTAGTGCGGCGGGGCAGGCCGACGAAGTACGTCTTCGGTGGTAGCGAGGTTTCCGGCGGCTCAAGGCGGGATGGCGGCTGCTGCCGCCGGCGGTTGGCACGCGACTCAGAGACGTACGCATAATGAGTAACGTTATGCGTACGCGTTACACGACGGGGGCGTTCGCCGACTGGGCGTTCCTCAATCCGAAGGCCTCCCGCGGCCTATCTGTCCGGTCGCCCTCGGGTCCGGCTCGCGCTCGCGCCCACACCGAGCCTCCACGCGGACCGCGACCGTTTCTTCACCGCTCGCGGCGATGATACCGGTAACGGCTTGGGATGGCGGGCATGGTGACGGAGAACGGGGTCTGGACAGCCGCGGATCGGATACGGGCCAGGCCGGCACCGCCCGGTGGCACCAAGGAGCGGGTCTCGGTCCGCACGGTCCGGAGGGAGCTCGGCGGCGGGTCGTTCGGCGACATCGCTCGCGAGCTCAGGAAGTGGAAGGACAGAGAGGACTACCGGCCGGCCATCGAGCGGGCGGACCTGCCGGAGGCGTTCGAGAGGCGGCTCACGGTGATCGGGCGGGAGCTGCTTGAGATGGCCCGGGTCGAAGCGGCCCGGGCGGGTCTGGCGGACTTCGTCGGAGCGGAGGATTGCAGGGCCGCGGCGAGGGATCTGCTCGACGAGGCGCTGGACCGGGTCGACCTCCTGGAGGAGCGGGTCGCGGCGTTGCAGGCCGAGCTGGACCGGGTGCGGGCCGTCGGCACTCAGGCCGGCGGGGCCGCGCCGCCCGTTTCCGCCGCGGGTGAGGCGGACTCCCTCGCGCAGGGTCGCGCCGGGCCCAGGTTTGTCGATACCGCGCACGGGCTCAAGCTGGCGCGAGAGGCGAACGACTTCTGGGGGCAGGTGCGGGACGCGGTCGAAGCGGCGGTGCGCCAACGAGGCCCCATGGCGGTCCACCCGCTCCTGAGAGCGCTCCCGACCCGGCTCAAGCAGGAGGGCGAGCGGGCGGGTTTCCCGCTCACCGAGGCGTGGCTGCGCTATCACCTCCTGCGCCTGGTGCAGGACGGCAACGGGCTGACCCTCGTCGGCCATCGGTTCGGGCTGGCCGAGCCCGAGCCCGAGCCGGACGTCGCGGCGACGCCCGAGCCGCCACTCGCCGAGGCGGTCGCGGCGATGGGAAAGCGGCCGTTCTGGCGCTTGTTCATGCGGGAGGTCCACGCCCTTCTCGCCAGAGGCGGGGCACAGACGGCGGAAGGCATCCTCGGCGGCCTGGATCCTGAGTTGGTCGCGGCGACGGGGCGCTTCCAGAGGATCACGCCCCGGCTGCTCCGGTGGAAGCTGCGCCAGCGCATAGCGGAGCGGAGGCCGTTCGAGGAACTCCCGGACGAGCGCTTCGCCGCCCTCGTTGGCGAGGCTCCCTGGGACGGTGAGAGCCCGGCCGGGGCCCCGGCGGCGAGGGCCGGATGACGCCCGCGGCCGAGGCCCGCGGCGAGCGGGGCCACCGCGACGCGACAGCCGACTTATCCGACGCCCGCTCGAAGGCTACGCCGCGGGGTCCGGCCGCACCGGCGGAGTTCGTTGTCGTGGGGCCACCGGCATCCCGGCCGGCGGCGGGGCATCGGCCGCGCCGCGAACGTCTTCGGTGACCGTCGGGATCCGCGCGTGCGGTCCGGCGCCCTCGGAACCCGCGCCCGCGGCTGGACGCCCGATGACGACGGCGGCCACCCGTGACACGGTGCTCGCCCATCGCGCGATGGTCGGACGGCACCAGCGGATCGGGTCCAGGGCGTCGGCGTGGTAATTGGTCGGTCCCTCGTCGAGGACGGCGCGATGGTGGCCGATGCGGTTGCGCGACCTCCGTACGCTGTCGGCCGGCCGCTGGAACGACGACCTTATCCCTTCGGCCGGCTCCGTCGCGCCGGTCACCGGAATCAGCGCGGACGGCCGACGGGCTTGGCGATGGCGAGCACGCCCTTCAGGCCGCTCCCGAAGCGGGCGATCGTCTCCCGGTGCCCGCGCAGCTCGCTGTAGGGCAGGTAGCGCAGGTCGAGCTCGGCCACCCGCGAGAAGGCGGGCCGGGCGAACTGCGCGCGCACGTCCTCCTCGCGGTTGTCGGGCGCCACCAGGAAGAAGTTGCGCGCGGCCCCGCCCTCGACCCCGAGCGCCAGGTCGAGCATCCGCACGATGCCCGAGTAGATGCTCGTCGTGTGCTCGACCTCGAAGGCGGCCGCGACGTCGCCGTCCGCCTTGTCCAGCCAGATCACGTCGATGAGCCGGACCGTCTCGGCCGACCCATTCGCCGTTAGCCGCCCGGGCAGGCGGTCGAGGCAGCCGTCGGACAGGCGGCCGGAGGCATAGGGGCGGTTGCCGTCGTTCGACGCGATCCAGACGTCGAAGCCGAGGGCGAGGCCGAGGTCGCGCAGCCAGCCCTGGACCTCGGTGTGGGTGTGGTCCGCCTCACGCGCGGCGAGCGCCGCCTTGGAGGCCGTGGCCGCGGCCTCCGCCCGCACTCGGTCGAGATCCTCGCGCCAGCGCGCCAGCGCGGCGGCCCCGTCGCGCTCCGGCAGCGGGTATCGCCCGGACCCGACGTCGAACAGGAAGCCCGCGATGGCGCCGTAATCGTTGGAGAGCAGGCCGCGATGGGCGGCGTTGAGGGCGACGATGCCCCGGCGCATGGCGAGGTACTCGTCCCACTTGCCCAGCTTCACGTTGGCCCCGGCGACGGCGTTGTAGCCCTTCACGATGGCCGTGTTGAATGGGGGCACGAGGGTGGGGTGCAGGAAGTACAGCAGGTTCGCCGCGGCCGGGCCCAGCCCCTTGATGCGTTGCCGGTCGAGGGCGTGGATGGCGGACAGCACCCCGTCCTCGGCGCTGCAGCACAGGCAGGCGTCGAGGAACCGGCCGAAGGCGACCTGGTTGGCGCGGTCCTCGTAGATGTCGGGTATGCGCAGCTTCGGCTTCCAGAGGAAGGCGTGATCGGCGCCCTTGAAGACCTGGCGCTGCTCCGCGATGGAGTGGACGACCGTCTCCAGCGACGAACCGCGATAAGCGTTGCCGAACGCGTCGGCGCGGATCTCGTCGATGACCGCCTGGAGGCCGCGCCGGATCGAGCGGAAGTTCTTGATGCGCTCCTCCCACAGGAACCAGGTCCGGTAGGAGGCGCCGGGGTCCTCGCGCCAATGTCGGATGAGGTTTCCGATCCAGGCCTCGTCCGAGGGGCGGTGATCCGTCCCGGTCTCGTCAGTCAGGCGCATCGGCGCGGCATTCCCAAAATCCGGCTTCGGCCCGGAACATACCATTCCCGCCCCGGTCGGCGCTGTCGTCGGCAAGTCTCACCGGCGCGCCTCCGGCGGGACAGGCGGCGCGGACCCCGACGGGTCGCGGCGGTCGGAACGGCGCAGTTCGAGCGGCGCTACCATGCCTGGTCGCAGGCACGGGTCCATCAGGTCGACATCGAAGCGGGACCGGCCGACCGCCCGCGGTGCTCTCCCTCATCGAGGAAGTCGATTAGAGCGTTCATCGCCGGGTAGGCCGCCCGGCAGATCAGGGTCGTGGCTTGGCGCTCCTGAACCACCAGACCGGTGTGGATCAGACGGCGCAGATGATGGGACAGCGTCGAGGCCGGGACATCGACGCGCTGCTGGAGCGCACCGACCGGCAGGCCGTCATGGCCCGCCCGGACGAGCGTACGGAACACCTTCAGGCGGGTCAGATTGCCGAGCGCCTCCAATTGTCGTGCCGCTAATTCGAGTTCCATGGAATTACCATGAAGACGCGGAACGGACCGTGCAACCCCTATTTCTATCAATCCGGAACTACCGCAGCGGCTCGGTGGTCGACCGCACGCTCCGGCGCCGCGAGGTGTCGATCCTTCGCGGCCGGCCGTTGCGCTCCTTCACGTTCGAAAGTCCGGCACCATCAGCGCGGCGGGATGTCGAGGGGGCATCGGGTCCACCCGCACCGGCGCCGATATCGGTCGCGAGGCGCTGCGTGGCCAGCCATCCGGCTTATCCTCTGACGCGACAGACGTAGCCGAACCGTCGCCGGAGCCATCGCCGATCTCGGCCTGTGGCAGCGGCGTGGCATCCCCGATGCGGCGTCGCCTCTGATTTCTCCCGGAGACAGCTTGAGCAGCTCGACCAGCCGCTTCCCGCCGAAAGCGCCTCCATGTTCCGGCTCGGGTACATACCCGCAGGTCGCAACCCGTAACGGGTCACGCATAGCGATAGACGTTACGGGTTCCAAACGGTTTCCGGAACCTGGAACGCCGATCCTTCGCCGGCCCCCGGCTCCCGCGGCGAAGCGGGAGCCGGGGCCGGCTCGCGTCGTCCGAAGCCCGGTCCCGCGGGCCGCGCGGACGACGGTCACGAATCCTCCCGCTCGTCGCCACGGTTCGGCGCCAGGCCGACGAGGACGCAGGGGTCCAAGTCCCAGTCGTCGAAACCGGGGTCGAGCAGGCCAACCCCGTCCGCCGACAAGGCGTAGAACGCCTCGTAGGGGTTCGCCTCCCAGCGCGGGGTCGCCGTCGGCGGCACGTTCCGGGCGACGTGGCCCCGACCGGCCCGTGCCCGCGAGGAACTCGTCCCCGCGCGCGCTCGCCGGGCGCTTCCGGAGCGACCGGGACGACCGGTCCCGGGTGAGGCGACGCGCGGCCGAGGGGCCAGCGAGACGCGGTTCGGCTTCGTGCGGTTCATCATGGCTCTGGTCCTTTCCGTCAGGCGCGGAGGCGGGCGGGTTGCGTGGCGCGGAGGCGGGCGGTCGCCACCGGCGTCGGGCGGGATTTGCGGAGGCGTCCGCCTGCGGCCCCGGCGGTGCCGACCGGCGCGCCCTGGAGAACCGGGTCGCCCAGGGCGGCGGCACAGTCGAGGAGCCGCTCGTGCAGGTCACGGTCCCGAGCCGGGGAGAGCGGCGACATGAGCGCGGTCAGGTCACCCGTCTCGAAGCGCTCGGCGTCCGGGTCCGCCGAGACGGCGAGGAGTGTGGCCGCGAGCGCGACCGCCGCGTACCGCATGCTCTCGCCGAGATCGCCCGCGAGCAGCCGCATCTGTTCCAGCGGCGAGAGCCTTGGTAGTTTGAGCGGCAGAACGCGCGGGGCGATCCGCCAGGCCGGCTGGCCGAGCTCACTGTCGCACCGAAGGTGCCAAGCCCCCGACGCGGTCGCGTGCAGGGCCTGGGCCGCGGTCAGCCGGCACGCCGTGGCCACGACGCGCAGGTGTCCGGGTTTGCCCGGACCGCCCTCGCGAAGCAGGTCCGTCGGCAGGACGGCGATCACGTCGCCTTCCGACCGTGCCGCCAGTCCCGAGAGGACGGCCGCCGCGTCGCGGGGATCGGGGCGGAGCAGGTCGAACGAACCCGAGAGGCGTGCCAGGCCACAGGCCTGGGCGCCGTTGGCGCCGACCGCGACGAGGGTCGGACGGGTACCGGCGGCGGTCAGGCCGCCGGCCACCAGCGCTGCGGCCAGCAGCCCGGTGCGGTCGTTGGAATGGATGGTCGCGATCACGGCGTCCTCCTTTGGGCCGATGCATCGAAGGAATCTTGCCATCCCTATTTCCATATGTCTAGAAGTACCGAATTTACTGGTTATCGGATCCCTGGCCGCGCTCGCTGACAGTCTATCGAGTCACTCGCGCTCCTAAGGTCGCGCCGATCACTGTCATCGTCCCGCTCTGCCCCAGGGTCGCGCCGCGGGTACGTCCCGGCATCGGCGCCGTTCCGGGCGCCCGCCGCGCCGGCATGCCGGTCGGAGCCGCCTCTCGCCGGCGCTCCGGGTCATCTGTGCGACAATGCGTGGCGCGTGGAGCTCCCAGGACCGGCGCACTTCGCGCGCGATAAGCCAATGCCGCCTTGCACGTTCGGAGCGCGCGGACCTGCCTCGTGCCGGTCGTGGCGAGCGTATCCCCGGAGCGGCGTCACCGAGCCACCTCACGCACATGCGTAAGTAATCCTGCGGACCCAAGACTGTAACACTACGCAGCCGTTAACCATGCCAGAAATCCGGCTCTTGATAACGAGCAGAATATGCTGTTCATTTCCGCTCTTTTGCCTTACGATTCACGGATCAATCACAACCGGTCCGACGTCGCGCGCCAGGTGGCCATTCCACCGGGCGTGCCGGCGTCCGGATTCCGTCATGGAGATTGCCCTTGATCTCTGCCTTCTTCGGCTCCGCCGGCCGGACCCATGCCGCCTACGCCGCGCTCCTCCTCGCCGACGCCTATGGCGTTCTCGGCCGGCCCGTCACGCTCCTCCGCGTCAGGTTCCCCGAGGAGGCGCCGTTGCCGGGCCGGACGGTCACGGAGGAGGGCCTCACCGTGATCGAGCGCGAGGCGCGCGACGCACGCGAGGCGGGCGAGATCGCGGCCGAGGCCGTGGGGCGGGACGATGATCTCGTCCTCGACCTGCCCGCGGCGTGCCTGGAAAACCTCGGGCTGAGGGCGCGCATCGACGCGCCGGTTCTGCCGGTAGGGCCGACCCCCTTCGAGGAACATGCCGCAGCGTCCGCGCTCGCGGGCATGAACGCGTCGGAGGATTTCGGTCTGGACGTCGTTTCGCCGCCCTGGCTTCTCGGCTGCGGCCGAAGCGGCGGCGCCTCCGCCGCCGACGCGTTCGGCCGCGTCATGCGCGGGCACGAGGCGCTCGTGCCGGGTCGAGGTCGTATCCGGACCCTGCCAATGGTCGTGCCGGCGTTCGGCCGCGGGGAGGCACAGCGCATCGCCGAAGGGGATCGCACGAGCCGCAGCCTCGTGGCCTCCGTGGCCCTGCTCGCGGCCCTGCGCGCCGCCGCCGAGGAGCCAGCAGCCGACGCGGTCGACACCGCCGCCTACGCCGCCGCCCTCGGCGTCGACGCCGAGCAGGCACGAAGCCCGGACGACCGGGAGGCCGGCGACCGGCTGCGCGACCTCGCCGACGAACTCCAGGGCATCCGCGACCAGGTCAAGCCGACGCCGGATGACTTGCAGGGCGCCCCACGCTTGGAGCGGTGGCGGTCTGCCACCCGGTCCGTGAGGGTGCTCACCGGCGACGTCTACGGCCATCCGAACTTCCCCGATGGGCGGCGCATCACAACCAGCGACCTGTATGCCTCCGATGGCCGGCGCTGGGCGCGCACCTTGTCGAGGTATTTCGTCCTGGGACACCCCGACGCCGGCGCCGAGCGCCTCGACCGGCACTAGCCCTCCGACATCCCGTCCGACGAACCCCGCCCGCGCGCCTCGGCACGCGGGAGCGGGGCCGTCTTGCCCATCGCGAGCCCGGAGGACGCATGCGCCCGAGCGACGACCCCCAGCCCTCCGACCCGACTTCCCTGCGCTGCGAGCTGGCCCGGGGATGCCACCCGCTCGCGCTCTGGCGCACGGAACGGCTTCCGAACATCGCGGCCGCCGCGATCCAGGAGGTCCGCCGAGCCCTCGCCGGTGGCGTCTGCCTGCATCACAAGTCCTGGCCCGCGGCCCGGAGAGGCGAGGCCGCGGCCGCCATCGCCGTCACGCTCGACCTCACCCGGGGCACCGAACCGGATCCCGCCGTCGTGGACCTCGCGCTGTCAGCGGTGCTCGTCGCCGCCTGGCGGGGGGATGCGGCGGCGCGCACCGTCCTCGCCCACGTTCTCGCCAGGCTGTCGCCGAACCGGCGCGGCGGTCGTCCGGTCCGACGCGAAAGGTTGCGGCCCAGGCGCCGCCCCCCGCCGCGGCGGTGACCGCCGCCGCCTCCCGAACAGCGAGACGATCCTGAGAACCCAGGAGCCAAACACGTGCGAATCTGGACTTTCAGCGACTTGCACCGCGACCTGTCGCGGGCGCCCTGGGCACCCGCGCACATCCCCGACGCCGACGTCGCCGTCGTCGCGGGCGACGTCGGGCAGGGCCTGGCGGACACCGTCCTATGGCTGGGCCAAACCATCCGTCCGCTCATGCCGGTCCTGGTCGTCGCGGGAAACCATGAATTCTACGGCTCGGCCGTGGACGAGGAGCGCGCGCTCGGGCGCCGGGCCGCGGAACGGCACGGCGTGACCCTGCTCGACGACGATACCGTCGAGATCGGCGGCGTCGCCTTCTCCGGTGGCACGCTCTGGACCGACTACGGCCTCGACGGCGACCGCCGGCGGGCCATGGCGGCCGCGCAGGCCGGTCTCAACGACCACCGCTGCGTGGCGACGACCCGAAATCCAGGTTGGCGCACCTTCCGGCCGGGGGATGCAGCTGCCCTGCACGCCACCACCCGCGGCTTCCTGCTCCGCGCGCTGCTGGAGGTCGACCCGCCGGACGCGCGGGTGCGACCGCACGTCGTGGTCACGCACCACGCCCCGGCCCGTGCCTCGCTCGACCCGAGCTTTGCCGGAAGCGTGCTGAACCCGGCCTTCGCGAGCGACCTCGGCGGCCTCATCGCCGCCGGCCGCCCGGATCTCTGGCTCCACGGCCACGTCCACGCCCGTCGAGACCACCGGATCGGCCCGACCCGGATCCTGTGCAACCCCCTCGGCTACGACGGCGAGAACCCCGCCTTCGACCCGGCCTGCGTCGTCGAGGTGCCGTCGTAGGCCGCCCCCGCGGATGCGTCCCGAGAAACGGGACCCGCCGCGCCCCGGCCCCGGACCCCAACCCACCCTCGGAGCAAGGCGACGATGCCCCACCTGACTTTCCTGCGCGACGACCTGAACGAGGCGGAGACCGGGGACGTCGCCGCCGACGAGCGCCGTCCCGCGACCGAGACGCTCGCGGCCTTCGCGCTCGAAGCGGCGCTCTCGCCCGCCCAGCGCCGCCGCATCGCCGCCGATCCCGCCTTCGCCCTCGTCGTCCAGGTTCCGGCCGCCGACTGGGTCGAGCCGGTCCGCGAGGCGTGTGGGCGCCTGGCGGCGTGGGGTCACGTGGTGGCGCGCAACGGCGGTTCGAGAAGCGAGGACCGTGCGGACCGCGGAAATGACCGAGTGGCAGACCGGCTCGCCCGCGGCGACCGGGTGCTCGGGGTCTCGCAATCGCCCGCGCGCTACCTGCCTTCGGCCCTCGTCGCCGCGGCGGACCTGCACGTTCGGCTCCCTGGCGCGACCGACGCCGTGATCGCGCGGGTCGTCCGGGCCGCCACGGGGCGGCGTCCGACCCTGCCGCCCGGGATCGCCCGCGGGCTGGACTTCTTCGAGATCGCCGCCGCGGTGCGCGGGACGACGGCGCGGTCCTGCGTCGCGCGCCTCGCCGCGGCGGCGCGCTCGAAGGCCACCGCGGATCCCGCCGTCGGGTCGGCGCCCGATTTCGCGACCCTGGTCGGCTTCGGCGATGCCCATGCCTGGGGTACGCGCCTCATCGACGAGATCGCGACCTGGCGCGCCTCCGGCGGCGCGCCCGCGTTCCAGCGGCTCGACAGGCACGTCGCCCTCAGCTCCGCCCCGGGACTAGGAAAATCATCTTTCGTCCGCTCGCTCGCGAAGGCCGCGGGCCTGCCGCTGGTCGCGACCTCGGTCGGCGCCTGGTTCACCGGATCCGACGGACACCTGGGCGGCGTGCTCCGCGCCTGGGATGCCGCGTACACGCACGCGTGCGCGTTAGCTCCTAGTATTTTGTTCCTAGACGAGGCTGATAGTATTCCTAACAGGGCCACGATGGACAACCACGCGCGCGAGTGGTGGACCCCCTTGTGCACGAGCATTTTGCTCGGTTTCGATGCGCTCAACGCGCCCGGCGCCCCCGAGGTGTGCATCATCGCGGCGACGAACCACGGCGACAGGCTCGATCCCGCCTTGATCAGGCCCGGACGGCTGGGCCGGGTGATCGAGATCAAGCCGCCCTCGGCCGCCGACCTGGCGGTCATCTTCCGGCAACACCTCGACGACGGCGAGGTGCCCGACATGGACCTCGCGCCGCTCGGCGCGCTCGCGCTCGGCGCCAGCGGCGCCCAGGTCGCCGGGTGGGTGTCCGAGGCCCGTGCCGCCGCGCGCGCCGCCGGACGGCCGATGCGCCCGGAGGACCTGCTCGGCCGCGTCGCGCCGCCGGATCAAGGGAGCCCGGCGGACCGACGTCGGAGCGCGTACCACGAGGCGGGGCACGCCGTGGCGTTCGAGCGGATCGGCGCCCGCGTCGCCCAGGTCGACCTGGTCCCGCGCCGGGATTCGCTCGGCGCGACCTCCGTGGCGACCCGCCTCGGCCAGTCGCCGACCCGCGCGGAGATCGAGGGCCTCGCGGTCGCGCTCCTGTGCGGACGGGCTGCCGAGATCCTGTTCCTCGGGGAGCCGAGCGCCGGGGCGGGCGGCGATAGCCGCTCGGACCTCGCGCGCGTGACGACCCTGCTCGCCGGCAACCACGCCTCGCTCGGCCTCGGCGACCGGTTGGCGTATCGCGGCGCCCCCCACGAGGTCGCGGTCGCGCTGTCGCTCGACCCCGCCCTTCTCGGGGCGGTCGAGCGCGACCTCGACCGGCTGAGCGGCGAGGCCTTGGCCGTCATGGAGGCGAACCGCACCGCCGTGGCGGCCGTCGCCGAGCTGCTGATCGCGCGGCGCCTGGTCTCGGGCGACGCGCTCCGGGCGCTGATCGCCGAGGCGGACCAACACCGCGCCGCGCAGGACGGAGGACAGCCGTGACGCTCCACGTTCCCGATCCGGTGGCCCGCGCCGAGGTGCATGCACCGGTACCGACGGAAGGCCCGTCCGCCGTGCCGGCCGCCCCCGGGGCGCGGTCCGCGCCGTCGGAGCCCGTCCCGTTCCGTCTGTGGACCCTGTCCGACCTCAGGGTCGACCGGGCGCCCCACGTGCTGCCGGACCCGCTGCCGGACTTCGACGCCTTGCTCGTCCCGGGCGGGATCGCGCCCGGCCTGTGCCGGTCCGTGCGCTGGCTTGCGGACGCGCTCGGCGGCCGCCAGGGTCGGCGGCCGGTCGTCCTCGTCCCGGGACCGGCGGAGTACCTCGACGGCGAACCCGTGGGCGAGGCGCTCGCCGAGGCCGTGCCGCTCGGGGCGGCGCTGGGCATCACCGTGCTCCACGACGGCGCCGTTCGCCTCGGCGATCCGCTCCGGCCCGGGTTGGTCATCCTGGGCGCGACGCTCTGGACGGACTTCGCCCTCGACGGCGTCGAGAACGCCCGGACCGCCCGCGCCCACGCCCGGAGCCGCTGGACGGTGACGGACAGGGCGGCGAGCGCGCCCGGGGTGCCCTTCTTCCCGCACGACGCGGCCGGTGCGCACGCCCGCTCGCGGGCCTTCATCGAGGACGCCCTCAACGCCGTCGCCGTCGGTGCCGGCTCGTACGGCCATATGCCGAATCCGGTCCTGCGCGACATCGGCCCGGGCGACCGGGCCGCGGTCGTCACCGGCTTCGCCCCATCACGGTCCTGCCTGCCGCCCACCCTGGCGAGGCCCGTGCTCGACCCGTGGCGGGTCTGCTGGCACGCCTCCGCCCTGGACCCCGTGATGGAGGGGTGGGGCGCCCCGGCCGTCTGGATCCACGGGAACGTGCCGCAGGCCTGCGACCTGCGGCTCGGGCGCACGCGCGTCGTGAGCAACCCCTACGACCCGGACGACCCGACGAACGGGTTCGACGCCAGCCGCACGATCCTGGTCTGACAGCCGCCCCGGAGAACCGCCCCATGCACGAGACCCGCTCCCCGTCGCCCCGGCTTCGGCTCCCCTCCATGTCCGACGCGAGCGCACCCGCGGCCGGCGCGCGCTCCGCCGTCCGCCACGACCGTCGGCCGGCGGCGGAACCCGGCGCGGATGCGGACGCGCTCCTCGTCGTCGATATCGAGACCGTGCCGGACGAAACCCTGATGCCGCCGCCCGAGGTGTGGGCCAGGGACAAGTTTCCGAAATGCGCGTGGCACGCCGTGGTCGCCGTCAGCTTCGTGCAGGCGGAGATCCTGCGCGACGGCGAAACGGGACTGGAGGAATATCGGGTCACCGCCTGCAGGAGCGGCGGCGAGGCGGGCTGGGACGAGGCCCGCATCCTGCGCGGCTTCTGGCGGCACTTCGCCTCCGGCAGATTCCGGCTCGTCACCTGGAACGGCCGCGGCTTCGACATGCCGACGCTGCTCCACCGCACGATGCTCCACGGCATCTCGGCGGAAGCCTGGTTCCGGCGCGGCACGCGCTGGTCGGGCTACGGCAACCGGTACGGCGGCGCCCACGTCGACGTCATGGACGAGATGTCCGGGTTCGGGTGCGCCAGCCGGCTTACCCTGGAGGAGGCCGCCGCGCTGGTCGGCATGCCGGGCAAACTCGGCGAGCACGGGTCGCTGGTGGCCGACATGGTCGCCGCCGGCGAGATCGAGCGCGTCCGGGCGTATTGCGAGACCGACACGATGACGACCTTCGGCATCTACGTCCGCCATGCGTATCTCGCCGGCCGGACCGACGCCGCGGCCCACGACAGGGCGATCGCAGGCCTCCAGGATTACCTGGAGCTGGAGCGGACCCGCAGACCGCATCTCGGCGCCTACCTCGACGCCTGGCGACGCCTGTCCGACACGCGGCCGGCGTTCGTCGTCGACAGGGACCGCCGGGGCGGATGACCCTCGCCCTCGGGTCCCGGTCCCGTCTCCCCGGGTCGCGGGCGCGGCACCCGGATCGGGCTCGGGGCCCCGGTCCAGATCGCCGCGTCTCGGGCCCGGGCCGCGCGGCGTCGCCGGCACACCGGACCGGCCGCCGGCGCACGCGCCCGGACCGGTGACGCCCACCGCGGGCGCCGTCGTGCGACGGATGCCGAAGCGGCGCGCCGCGGTCCGGCGCCCCATGCGTTCGCGCCGTGCCGCCTGAGGCGGCCCGGTCCCCGAGAACCCCTGGATGTCGAGGCGGGACATGGCGGAACGCGCGAGCGGAACTTCACCGGGGTCGCCGTCGGGAACGTCGCGGCCGGCGGCGGCGCGGCGGCACGTCCCGGCAGGGTCGGGGACGGCGTTTGTGCCTTGCCGCGCGCCTCGCACAATGGGCTGTGCGCCCGATTCCCGGGCGCCGTCCAAGGACAGGACCGACCCGGCCCGGCCTCCGCGCACAGTCCCGGTGCGAGGCCGTGCCGTGCGCCTCGACCGGACGCCCGCGCGCCTGGGGCACCGTCCGGCCATGCATCCCGACCCCGAATTCCCGGTTTCCCCCGCCGGCGTCCGCCCGGTGCGGGCGGACGTGCACGAACTCGCGCGGGCGCGGCAGGCCATCTCCGCCCTGGCCCATCCCGACACGCGGCCCATCGTCGACACGGCCATGGGCACCCTGCATGCGGCGCTCTCCGGGGGCGGTCTCCAGGTCTCCAAGATCCCCGGGCTGCAGAGCGCCATCCGCAAACACATCAGGCAGGCCTGGATAGATGGCATCGTCGCCCCCCTCGCCCGGTCGCGCCATCCGGCCGACCGGGCCGTGCTCGACGCGATCCCGAAGGATTTCGCCCTGAGGGCCCACGCCGAGGTGCTGGCCGCCCTGGAACGGATCGCCCGTTGGGTCCCCGAGGATGCCGACGGCACGCGGGCGCACCTCGGGCGGGCCTTCGAGTACCTGCGGATGCTGCCGCTCATCCTGCAGGCCCTCGCCGATCTCGAAGGGCTCGCGCCGGGCGCCACCCGAACGGGCCGCCCCGCATCCGGACCCGGTTCCGCGGCCCTCGCCGACGCCGCCGCACTGGTCCAGCGCCGGCTCAAGGCGGCGCTGTCGCCGGGCCTTCCATCCTTGATCGGCGACCTGGCCGACCTGGTTCACCGCGGCCCCGCGGCCGCGGCCGACGTCCCCGCGCTGCGCTGGACGGCCGCCGCGCTCCTCGCGCCGCCCGCGCGCGGCGCCCGGACATCGGACCGGGGCGGTCCGCAATGGCGCCGGAGCCTCGCCGGCGCGCTCTCCCGCGACCTGATCGACGAGGCGCTCGCGCCGGCCGCAGGTCGACTGCTGCGACGGCATGCCGGCCTGGAGATCGGGGACGCCCGCTATGCCCGGGGCGAGGGGCACGGAGGCCGGCTGGACCTCGCCCTGTCCCGCGCCGGCGTCAGGCTGCTCCTGACGGTCCGCTTCGACGTCGCCGGCGGGCGGTTCGAGCAATCCTCCGCGGTCGTCTCGTCGGACGGCGCGCCGACGACGCTCGCGCCCGAAGACGCCGATGCAATCCTCGATGCGTCCATCCCCGACGAGCTCGACACACCCGCACATCGCGCGATGCGCCGCCTCTCGCGGCTGGACCGCGCGCCCAGCCTCCACATGCACGTCAACGGGACCGGCGAGCTCCAGGTCGCTCCTGAGCCGGTTCGGACGCAGGATGCCGGGTTGCTGGAGGAGCTTGTCCGCACCGCCGACGAGGAGGGAAGCGCCGTCAGGTTCGACCCGGTCCGCGACCTCGTGCTGGCGTCCGGCCTGGTCGAGATCGGCTTCGAGTGGCACGACGGGCCGGCCGGTCGGTGCCTGATCCGCGCCCCGGCCCAACCCACCGGTCGGCCAGGCCCATGACGACCAGGTCCACCACGGCCGGGTCGCCGACCGGCTCGGGGGCCCTGTCGACGGCAAAGCCGCTCGGCCAGTGCGAGGGTCGCGATACCAGCTGACCCCCGAGGGCCAGCTTGATGAAATGCGGCATACGCCTTCGTCTCGGCGCCGATGCTGATTGGAATACGCAGACCGACATTTGGTACGGCGGCCTGTGCTCGAATGAATGCTTCATCGACTTGAAGATCGACGAACGCGGACGTGGCGTTTGCGGGCGCCCTTGGTCACTTCGATTGTCGCCAGCCGTTCGATACACGCGACACTCGGCCAGAGGATAACCCCGGGGACGCGACGGACAAGGTTGGCCGGGTGCGCGATCCGGTTTCACTCACCCGGTCGACCGGTCCGACCGGGTCAGGTTCCGTTTACCACGTCCGGTGGACCTGGGCGAAAGAACTTGCGGCCTGGCGGGCACCCGGTCTATGGTCCGATCATCAGGTCGCGGAGCTACTCCGGACCTGATGCGGACCTGGACCTGGTCGGGGGTGCCGAATGGATGTGATCACCCAGATGTGCCAGGAGCGCGACCGGGCCCGGCAAGCCGCCGCGGACAGGACGCGGCAGCTTCAGGAGCTCATGTTGGAACACGTGAGCGCCATCGCGGCGGAGACCGCCAAGGCGGCCCGCCTCGACCAGGTGATCGCGACCCTGCGGCAGGGGGCTGCCTACGCGCCGGAGCCGATGCCGGCGGCCGACCAGGCCGAGATGGAAGCGCCGGCCCAGCCGCTGCCGGCCGACGAGCCGGTCTCGGGCGGGGCCGAGCGGGTGCCGGTGCCGCAAGTCTCGGGCCTGGTTGCCCAAGTCATCGTCGACGCACTCGCGAAGGCAGGCGCCAAGGGGTTGTCGGGAAGCGAAGTCAATGACGCGGTTCGGGACGCCGGTTTTACGCTCGATGCCTCGGAGAAAAACAAGACCCGCCTTAAGAATAAAAACCTCGTTTACCATGATCGCAAGGCACAACATTGGTATCTGAAAGATCCAACGAAGGCCTCGGCGTCATAAGACCAGTCTAGATCCAACAACTCATCAATCATCGAGGAGAATGGCAATGCGCAACATATCTCGCGCAGCCCTCCGCGCGCGCTCGCGCGACCCACCGGGTCGGGAAGTGATCGGAGCGGCAAAATAAAAGCGCACGGTCCGATCCGGACCGCACGCTTTGAGCTTGCCCGCAACCGAGCTGCGAAGCCGTAGCAGGTTAGGACTGGCCCGTCGGCCGAGAGCTTGAGCCCTCTCGACCGCGTCATTGCCAGACCTCGTGATCACGATTGCCGAAAACCAGACCGGCCAACCACCGGGATCAAGGCCGACATTCGAGACCGACGACGTATGCCAGCTCTCGCCTGCGAAAGCAAGCGGGCTGCGCTCCGCCTCCTCGGGATCCGCCGGCCCAAGCCGGCCGCGCCCGGACCGTCCCCGCGACGGATCCGGACCGGCCCCGCGCGACCCCATCCGAGGAGAGCATCATGAACGAGCCGTACCGCGTCGAGCCCCTCACGGCCGACTTCCAGCCGCCCCTCGCCCCCCTGATCGACCGGGCCTTCGATGCCTGGGACGGGGATGTCGCCGCGCTGCTCGGCGTCCCGCGGGGGACGTTCGAGCCGGAGACCGAGGCCAGCGAGCCCACCGAGTTCTGAGCCGCCGACGAAGCCCCGGCCTCCGGGCCGGGGCCGCCGCCCCATCCCATCCCATCCCATCAACAAGGCTGGCCCCGTCCGCCTTTCAAGGACCCATACGACCATGAAGCAGCTCGAACTTTTTCCGTCGACGACTGCCGACGCTGACCGGCTCCGGGCCGAGATCCAGGCCCTCGACGAGATGACGGAGCGCGAGCGCGCCGCCGCGCTGCGCCGCCACCGCTACGTGCGGGCGGTCGAGGACCTCCCGCAGGGACGGCGGGGTGACCGCCACATGCGGGCCGCGATCCGCGCCGTCTGCGAGCTGAGCGACGACGTCGATCCGCCCACGCCGCGCCAGGTCAGGACATGGGAAGCGCGGCTGAGGGAGGCCGGCGGCAACCCGGCCGGCCTCGCCGACCGGCGGATGGCGCGGTTGCCCCGGCAGCAGACCCACTGGGCCCCGTGGATCGGCGAGCTGGTCGACCAGGTCGTGGCCGAGGCCGACCCGCGCCTGGGCGTCACGCTGACGGCCATGGCCCGCCTCGCACAGGCGAGGTGCCTGGAAGCGGCGCCTGCGCGGGGCGGCGCGGCCGCCCACGTTCCCGGTTTCCGGACCCTCGTGCGGATGGTCGGCGACCGTCTGCGTTCCCTGCAGCAGGCGTATCGGTACCGGCAGCTCTCGTGCGGGCGTCCTCTCGCCGAGGTCGTCGTCGCCCGGGAAGTCCTGCGGCTCGCCATCCCGGAACTCGGCGCCGACCGCGTCCACCTGGTCACCGCACGCGACAGCTACAGCGGCGTGATCGTGGCGGCGGCGCTCGGCATTGCGCCGCCGGACGGGGAGGACCTGCTCGGCCTGTTCGGGGCGCGGACCGCGACGGCTGCCGCGGAGCCGCTCGGCGCCGCCCGCCTGTGCATGGGACTGCCGGAGGTGATCGTGCTGGACCATGATCCCGCCTTCCTCGGCGCCACGTTCCAGCATTCCGCGGCGGCGCTCGGCATCCGGCTGCACTTCGCCGGGGTCGACCATCCGGGCGCTCCCTGCCGGGCAGCGGGCCTGCAGCGCTGGCTGACGGCCCGGGGGGAGGCGGTCGAGGACGCAGGAGGCCTGATGGCGGGGGCGCACGCCTGGCTCGCCGATCTGGACTTCCGCCGCTCCGGAGCGGACCGGCGGACCCCGCTGGACCGCTGGCAGGAGGGGGTCGCTCGCTATCCCATCCGGCTGTCGCCGGGGGCCGCTCCCGCGATCCCGACCGGCGAGGAATCGGGTGGCGCCGACGGGGCCGAGGGACCCGACGGCCGCGACACCCGGCGGAGGCCCTGATGCCGGCGACCCTGCGAAGCCGCCATGTCGGCAAGCCGAGCCCGTCGCGCCCGGTCGTCACCGGCCGACGGGACTGCATCACGGGCGAGGTCCCCTCCGGCAAGGTGGGGATGGGCTACCGCATGGTGGCCTACGAGGGCCTCCTCGCGCGGGACTTCATCCTGATCCTGGAGCAGGACGATGCCGTCCTGCGCTACCAGGAGGAGCCCGCTCCCTTCCGGTGGCACGACGGCGTCCGGTGGCGCCGCTACACGGCCGACTTCGCCGTGGAGATCGACGACGGGCGGCGCATCGCCGTCGAGGTCAAGCCGCGGAAGCGGGTGATCAGGCTGGGCTGGGACGGGATCCGGCCCCGCATCGAGGCCGGCGCCAGGGCCGCCGGCTACGACGGCTTCGAGCTCTGGACCGAGGTCGAGGTCGACGCGCTCCGCGTCGCGAACGCCGCGCTCGTCGCGAGCGAGCGCACCTTCGTGGCCGACGAGGCGGAGCAGCACACCATGCGCGTCGTCCTCGACCGCTTCGGCGGCCAGGGCCTCGTCCGGGACCTCCGGGCGGCATCGGGGCTCCAGGCCCGCGCCTTCCGGGCCGTCGTGGCCCTGGTCGCGCGCGGCGAGGCCGAGCTGGCCGACCCCGGCCGACCCTTCGACGACCACGCCATGATTTGCCGCCCCGCGAACCTCAGGAGTGCACCTTGAACAGGCTCGACCAGCAGTTCCGCCTTCCCATCGGCGCGGTCGTCGTCGTCGACGGCGTCCCCTACGCCTCCGTCGCCCGCGAGCGGGCGGGCCTCGCCCTGCGCAGGCTCGCGGGCGGTTCCGAGACCGTCGTGCTGAGCGACGCCGTCCTGGTGGACCTCCACCGCGGCGGGAGGGTGCGCATGGCGGGACCCGGTGCATGCGGGGGGCTGCGCTGACCATGGGCGCCTGCCAAATCCGTCTCCAAGCGGACGCGCTCGTCATCGTCGAGGGCGTCTACCACAAGGTGCTCTCGCGCGACGAGGCCGGCGTCACGCTGCGCACCCTCGGGGCGAGGCCGGTCACGGTCACGAAGACCCATGCCGAGTTGGCCGACCTCTACTTCGGCGAGCCCAGGCGGCTCCAACTGGTGGAGGACACCGCCGCCGGGCTCCCCCAAGGCGTCAGGGACAACCTCCTGCGCAACATCGACACCTTCGACGTTCGCCAGCAGGACGCGGCGCTGATGCGCCTCGACTACGTGCAGGCCTGCGACCGGTGCTTCGCCGAGCGGACCCATAGGAAGGTCCCGAAGGGCTACGCCGATATCGCGAGGCTCGTCGCGGCCGAGCGCCGGCAGCGGGCCATCGAGAACGAGGGCTCCCATCCCGACGACGTGCCGCTCGAACGGGTGAGCGGCTCCTCGCTGAAGGGTTGGTACGGGCGCTGGCGCAAGGGCGGCAAGTCCATCGTGGCGCTGATCCCGCTGGACGACCTGAAGGGACGGGCGGGTTTCCGCCTCGATCCCGAGGTCGAGATGATCATCGCGGAGCGCGTGCGCGAGGACTGGCTCACCCGGAACGGACCGCCGCTGAGCCATGTCATCGTCTTCATCCAGGGCAGGATCGAGCGCGAGAACAAGACGCGCACCGTGCCCTTCGACGTGCCTGACGGAATGACGATTCGGCGCTGGGTGAAGGCGAACGTCAGCCAGTTCGACGTGATCTACCATCGCGAGGGCCCCGCGGCGGCGGAGCAGGCGTTCCGGCACGTCAAGAAGGCCCCGCAGGCGACGCGGCCGCTCGAAATCGTCGAGGTCGACCACACGCCGCTCGACGTCCTGGTCCTGGAGGGCGACGGCACGCCGGCGCGCGACCGGCGCCGCAAGGACAAGCGCACGAGGCGGGTCTGGCTCACGGTCGCGATCTGCGCCGCGACCCGCATGATCGTGGGATTCCACCTCAGTGACGAGCGTCCCTCCTGGACTTCGGTGATGCATTGCCTGCGCATGGCGGTGCTGCCGAAGGACCTGACCGGCATCCGGGTCGACACGGCGTGGCCCGTGTTCGGCGTGCCGGAGGTGGTCAAGCTCGATAACGGGAAGGAATTCCACTCCCGGTCGATGAAGGCGGCCGCCGGGCAGCTGCGGTTCGAGCTCCGCTACATGCCCCGGCGCAAGCCCCACCTGAAGGGCAAGGTCGAGCGCGCCCTCGGCACCATCGCGCGCGACTTCTGCGCCTACCTTCCCGGACGGACCTTCCGCGACGTGCGCGAGCGCGGCGACTACGACAGCGTCGGGCAGGCCGCCCTGACCCTGGCCCAACTCGTCGAGTTCTTCACGATCTGGGTCGTCGACATCTACCACAACCGCAAGCATGGCGGGCTGCTCGGACGAACGCCCCTGCTGCGCTGGCAGGACCTGGCGGGCTATGGCACGCGCCTGCCGCCGTCGGCCGACGACCTCGACCCGCTCATCGCCCTGGTGGTCCCGCGGACCATCCAGCGGAACGGGATCACCTTCCTCGGCCTCACCTACCAGTCCGACGAACTGAAGGGCGTCCGTCGCAGGAAGGGCTTCCACTTCGGCGACGAATTCCTTGTCAAGGCCGAAGCGTCCGATCTCGGCCACCTCCTCGTCCTGGTGGACGAGGAGGCCGGTTGGATCAAGGTCCCCTGCGAGGACGGGTTGGCCGACGGGACGTCCCTGGCGGAGTGGCGAGACGTGGTCCGCACGGCGCGTCGGATGACGCAGGAAGGCCAGCGCGTCGCTCGCGCGACGCTCGTCCGCGCGATGGAGCTGCTGCGCGCCGAATGCCGCAAGGCCGGCGTCAAGCCGAAGCGCCTGGCGAGCGCCGACGTCGACTGGTTCCGCGACCACGCCGACGACCCGATGTTCGAGGTCGCCTGGGACGTCGCGGACGAGGGCGCCCACGAGGAAGAGCGGCTGCGGACCCGACGCCCGCGGAAGGCCGCGCCGCCGGCCGCGGCCGACGCGGCACCCGCGCCCCGGGTCGGGCAGGGTGGCCGCAAGACCGCCCCGCGCCCGGCCAGCGCCCCGCAGGAAGCCCCGCAGGACGCCGCGCCGGCGGCCCGGCCGGCCGGTCCGAGGCCCGTCGCCGCCGAGGCCGATCCGCGGAGCGTGACGGCGGATGTCGGCGCCGAGTTCGACCCCGACGATCCCGACAACTGGACTGCCGAGTGAGGGCCATCGCATGCCGCAAAGCCAGGACGGGGAGATCTTCCGCCCCGACGTCACCATCCTTCCCGGCCCCCAGGCCGCCCCGGTCCGCCGTGAGCGGTTCGCGACCCGCTTGAGCCCGCAAGACCTCGAACGGCGGGCCTGGAAGCGACGCGTCGACACCATCCACGTTAACACCGACGTCGTGATCAAGACCGTCGCGCGCTTCGACGAGATGCTCAAGGACCTCGGCGACGATGTCGAGGGACAGTGCCTCGTCATCCCGGCCGCTTCCGGGGCCGGGAAGTCGCATCTGCTCGCCCGGTTACAGCTCCGCCCGGCGCTCGTGCCGTTCCGCGACGAGTTCGGCCCCGTGCGGCCGCTGGTCTACATCAAGGCGCCGAGCCCCTGCACGCTGAAGACGCTGGGTCTCGCGCTGTACCTCGCCATGACGGAGAAGGAGCTCAGCGCCAACCTGAAGGAGCACGATATCTGGACCCGGGTGCGCCACCAGATGCACGCCCAACTCGTCTCCATCATCATGATCGACGAATTCCACCATGCCTTCCGCGGACGCACCGGTGACGAGCGGCGCACCCTGGTCGAGACGCTGAAGAACCTCGTCATCCCGGATCCGGACGACCCGCTTCGGCCGCCCGGTGCGGAGTTGCGCCCCGTCTCCCTCGTGCTCTCGGGCATGCCCTGGCTCAAGAAGGTGCTGAAGGAGGATTTCCAGCTCCTCCGGCGCTGCGTCTTCAAGCCGATCAAGCCCCTGGGTCACTCGGAAGCCTGCGTGAAGAAGGCCACGAAATTCCTGTCGCTGGTCGAGGCAAGGCTCGGCTTCCCGGCCGCGTGCGGCCTGTCGGAGCACGACATGGTTCAGCGCATGCTCAAGGCTTCGAACGGCTACACCGGTCGCATGATGCACCTCGTCAAGAAGGCGGCCTTCCGCGCCATCCAATCGGGCAAGCCGAGCATCGGGCAGGTCGACCACCTCGGCTTCGTCTTCGAGGAGATCTTCGAGCTCGGTCCGCGCAGGAACCCGTTCCTGGTGGTCGACATCTCGACCCTGCCGAAGATGAAGGAGATCGAGTTCGAGAGGCTCACGCGCCTGACGGGGACCGCCGAGGCCGGGGTCGAGACGCAAGCCGACGACGCGTAGGGGGAAACCGATGCGGCTGACCATCATCCCGCCCGTCATCGACGGGGAATCCGCCGCGGCGCACCTGCTGCGCGCCTTCGACGTCAACGGCGAGCCGTGGAGCCGCGAACGCCTCAGGACCGCGGGCCATTCCATGAGCGACATCCTGCAGGGCCGCGCCGCCGGCCCCCTCGCGGATCGGCTCGGCCGTGGCGAGGACGCGTTCCGGGGTTGGACGCCCACCGAGATCACCAAGAAAAAGGTCGTGATCGCGGACGAGGTGGTCCACCGGGACGATTGGACGACGAACGTGCGGCGGTGGTGTCCCTGCTGTTGGCAGGACGACCTTCGCAGGACGCCGTCGGGACGACACGCGCACTGGAACATCCACCGGCGCTTCTGGTGGGACGTGGCCGCCGTCGGCACCTGTCCCCTCCATCATGTCCGCCTGGAGGGGTCCTGCCCGATTTGCCGGACGGGCGTCACCTGGGAAGCCGGCTCGCTGACCCGTTGCAGGAACGGCCATTCCCTTCTCGCCTGCGACGGCGCCAGGGTCCCGCCCGCGACGACGCTGGCGGACGCCTACGTGGTCGGCCGCCTCGGCGGCATGGCCCGGACCAGCGTGCCCCTCCTCGACGGCCTGACGCTCGCCGAGGCCTGCGACGCCATGGAGCGGTTCGGCGTCGCCCTGCTCGGGGGCGCCGACGGGGCCCTCTCGAAATTTCCGGCGGAGCGCCATCCGGAGGTGTTCTCGGCCGGTCTCGCCACCGCCCGGGACTGGCCGCACGCCTTCGACGCCCTGCTCGACGGGATGGCCCGAGCCGACCATGTCGGCCTCGGCGCCTGGGGGGCCGAACAGGTCTACGGCTATCTGTATCTCTGGGCGAAGCGGCTGCCGGCGGGAGCGAGCGGGGATGCGGTTCGGGCGGCCCTCTATGCGCATCACGCCGGCCGGGGCCCGGTTCACAAGACCTCGGTGGTGATCCGGCATACCGACGTCCCGTTGGTCAGCCTCGCCGACATCGCCGCGGAATGCGGCCGAAGGCCGGAGTTCATCGCCGGCTACGTCAAGGCCCTGGGCGCCTGGCCGCAACGGACGAGGAGGGGTACGCCCATCGGCATCGCCCGCGAGACCGCCGCCCAGATCCGGGCGATCCTCGACCGCGCGCTCCGCGCGGAAAATCTGCCGGCGGCGCTCGGGCTGGCGAAGCGCCAGACGCGTATGTTGGTCGCGGCGCGGATCGTCCCGCCCGCCGAGATCCACGCGCGCGCCGGCATCAAGGCCGACGTCTTCGACCGGGATGCCGTGGCCGCCGTGCTATCCCGGATCCGTGGCTCGGCGCCGACCGTCGGGGCCATGCCCGCCGGCCTCCTTCCGCTCGCGCGAGCCAGCCAGCACGGCAAGGTCGACGGCGTGCGCGGCACCTGCGACATGATCCTGGCCGGCCAGCTTCGGGTCAGGGCGGTCCTGCGGGACGTACCCGGCCTCGCGGGCTTCCTGGTCGACCCGGAGGACATCAGGGTCGCGCGGCGTTCGCGCGAAGGTGGGGGTCTCACCCTCGAAGAGGTCGGCCGGCGGCTCACGGTCCCGACGGACAGCGTCGGCCTGATCGTCCGGGCAGGCCTCATGGCGGGGACAGCGATGCCGTGCGGGGAGATCCTCGTCAGGGACGATGCGCTCGCGGCTTACGAGGCCGAGTACGCCACCACGGGTGCGCTCGCCAGGGAGATGGGATCCGGCGCGCGGTGGGTGCGGGAAGCCTTGGATCGGGCCGGCGTCGGGCCAGCCTTCGCGATCACGGGCCGAAAGACCACGACGGTATGGCGCCGGATGGATGTCCCGACGGACCTTCGGCGCCGCATCGCCAGGACCCACGCGCCGCGACCCTAGGAGCAAGCCGGGACCGCCGTGCCGCGCGAGCGCCGTCGGCGCAAAGCCATGAGCGGGGCGATGAGGATCTGCGCGGGGCGTCGACCGAGGAAGGATGTGACGCCGTCTTGGTTCGGGGACCCCGTCGCCTTCCAGTGGACGTGAACAGATCGGATCATCGCCGCGACCGTGATCGCGGCGGCGGCCCATCGGTTCGGCTGGCGCGGCCTCGCGCTCGGATCCGTCCTCGGTGCGACCGGCGTCGCGGTGCTGGCGGCGCTGCAGGCGGCGACCTGCCGGATCGCCCGGCATCGGCTGGATCGGATCTCCGTCCTGCCGCCGCTCGGGTTCGGCCTCCAACGCGCTTATGAGGTCACTACCGGCCTGCGAGGCCGACCCGGTGCCGACGTCCACCCTCGCGGTTAGGCTTGCACCTGCCCATCGACGCCGGCGGGCGCGGTTCGCGCCTCGGGCATCGGCCCTTCTCGGTCTCGGCGGCGGTCGGGTTCATCGCGCTCTCGGGCGTCGCGGTCCTGAACGGCTTGGTGCTGCTGAACCACATCCGCGCGCTCGTGGCGTAGGGAACGGCGATTCCGGATGCCGTCCGCGAGGGCGCCCTGACCCGGCTGCGGCCGGTGGCGATGACGGCCTTGGTCGCCGCCCTGGGCTTCGTCCCGATGGCCCTGGCGACGGGCACGGGTGCGGAGGTGCAGCGGCCGCTGGCGACCGTCGTCATCGGCGGCTTGGCCAGCGCGACCGTCCTGACGCTGCTGGTCCTTCCGGCGCTTTACGTCCGGTTCGGCAAGGCCAAGGCGTCCTTCCCGTCCGCTCCACGAGGCCATGTCGTGGCGTGGACCGACACACCAACACCTTAGCCGGACGACCTCGTGAGCGGTCGGATCAGGGCGTCCGCATCGCGGCGTGACAAGGTCCCGGGCAAATCGGGACAAGCTGTGTTGAGAGCGGCGCTGTCGCGGAGCCGAAAACGGGACAAGCTTTCATGAGAGTGTGTCCTGCGCAGCCGCGCTCATGGATCGGCATCACCCAGGCTGCCCGGACCGAATGAGATGGCACCCAAGCGGCGGGACGGCGTAGCCCGATGCGTGCCGCCGTCATTCATCGCCTTTGGGAACGCCCTGTCTCTGATCGCGTGCCGCCACCGTGGCTCGACGGATCGAGGCCAGATCGGGTGCCACGAGCGGCTGTCCGCCCGGGCTTCCGACCGGCCCGGATGAAAGGTCTCCGCCCGTCGCCCCTACTCGAAAGCCCCTGGGCATCGCACGGGACAACTCGGCGGTAGAGGCTTCTGAGCCAGGCTCATTCCGGCAGGCGCCGCGCCTTCCGAGCCGCCCGTCGGGGGCAGCCGGCGCGCGGCGTCGATGTCGCCGAAGGACCGGGGTGAGGCCACCTTGCCGCGGGCCACGCCCATGGCCTCGTGGCCGGGTTCGCCGGCCGTCCTCGCCGGCGGTGGGGCCGCCGGGGCGCTCGGCTCTCAGGCTGGCCAGTTCGCCGGGCGACCCAGGAAGCCGCGGCCCGGCATGCCGCGGAGCCATGTCACGAAGGCGCTCACCCGCTCGGGCGCGAACTGGTTTCGATGGCCCTGCGTGCTGTGCACGAGATCGCGCAGTTCCTGAGGGACCAGCGGGCCCGACCCGCCCCAGTAGGCGTATTCGCGCCCGAGAAGCACCCGGTCCGTCCGACCGGTGTCGCGCACCAGGTTCGGCAGGCTGGTGACGCCCCCCGGCTCGCTATGGAAGGAATCGGCCTGGACGAAGGTGCCGTCGGCCGAGCGTCGATAGATGTTGTCGCCGTAGATCTGCATGCGGCTGCCGGACATCACGGGTCGCTTGGCGCCGAAGCGAGCGTCGTCCCAGTACCGGTCGAAGGTGAGGATCTCGTCGATCCGCATCCAGTAGACGACACGGTCCTTGATCCCGTTCGGAATCGAGCCGGTCCCGACCACGAAGTCCCCGACGCTCGCGTGCTGCCGGATCAGCGGTTTGCACGCGCTCAGCGTGCACACCCGGTGGAACGGATTGGGCGCGAACCCGAGGTCGTGGTCGATCACGTAGGAGTGGACGCGCACGCCGGCCTCAGCACTTGTTCCGCTTGGTCTGGCGCTCCGCCCGCGGCTGGGCGTCGGGCTTCAACCACTCGGGCTTCGCGTTCCTCCGCGGTAGGGCGCCCCGCAGGCTGCCCGCATCCCAGGGAACGGTATCCCCGCCGTAATCCTCGAAAGCGCGCGGCAGCGTTTCGTCCTGGGTTCCAGGAGGCCAGATCCCGATCACGCGACGACCCTGGGCGGCGGCCCGCTGCATCACGCGCCCCAGCTCCTCGTCCGCGAGGCAATCGGGAGACAGCACGATCACCCCCAAGTCCTCGTCCGGCGTCTCGGCGTGACCGGCCGGGGCCTCGTCATCGGCGGGCGCGGGCTCGTCGTCTTCCGGTGCAACGGGATCCTCGACGTGCTCGCCGTCTTCCTCCTCGTCGTCGTCCCCTTCGTCGGGCTCGACGGCGGCGACCTCCTCGTCCACGACCTCGCAGCCCGCCTCGGCCAAGAGCTTGAGCAGGGCCGTGCGTTCCTCGTCGTCGACAGGACCGAGCACGCAAACCTTCGGCATGTGCGGCTTCTCCCCGGTGCCCAGGTCCTTCCGTCGCGCATTCCGCCCGGGAGCCTGGCTCAGTAAAGCTTAGGTGGTCAGCCGCGGTCGGTATGGCAAGGGTGCGTTCGCCGCGTGTGTGGGTACAGGCAACCCTGGACTGAGCGCCGGAAAGGTCCGACGATGGCAACCTGAGGATAGGCCAACCTGGAGCGGGGAGGGGACATGGATACGGCGCCGCTTAGCCTGAACGGTTATCAAGCCGGGGCGGTCCGGACGGACCGGACGCGAGGGAAGGGCACCGGCCTCGACCTGGCCGTGCTCGGCCTTTTCGGCGAGACGGGCAGCCTGCTGAGCGAGACCAAGAAGAAGCAGCGCGACGCGCGGTCCTATCTTGGCTACGAGGCGAGCGTCGTCGAGGAGATGGGCGACGCGCTCTGGTACCTGGCGGTGATCGCCGATCACGCCGGGCTGCGCTTGGGGGATCTCGCCGGCCGGGACCTCGCCGGCGGACCCGAGCCGACCTTCGCGGACGTGCAGCCACAGCGTGCCTTGCCTTTGCACGTCCCGACCGTCGCCTTCGAGCACACCCTGCTACAGTTGGCCGGGGCCGTCGGCCGGCTGGCCGCGCTGGGGGCGCGGGGCGACCTCGCGGGAAGCCCGGACCTCCTGGAGCGTCTCTCCGCAGTGTTCGGCCTTCTCGTCGCGGCCGCGAACGAGGCCGGCGTCACCCTGGAGCAGGCCGCCATGCGCAACCTCGCGAAGGCCGAGGACCGTTGGCCGGCGACGCGCGTCGCCCCGCCGCTGTTCGACGAGGCGTTCCCGGACGAAGAGCGCCTGCCCCGCGCGTTGACCATCGACATCTTCGAGCGCACCGGCGGGAACGACAGGCGGTACGTCGTGCAGCGATGCAACGGCATCTTCATCGGCGACCGCCTGACCGACAACATCATGAAGCCGGACGATTACCGGTTCCACGACGCCTTCCACTATGCCTACGCCGCCGTCCTCGGCTGGTCGCCGGTGACGCGCGCGCTGTTCCGCCTGAAGAGGAAAAGCGAGGCCCGCGTCGACGAGGGGCAGGACGGAGCGCGCGCGATCCTGATCGAGGAGGGCGTGGCGACGTTCGTCTTCGGTGAGGCGAAGCAGCTCGGCTTCTTCGAAGGACAGCGCCCGGGCGACCTGGGCTTCGCCTTCCTGAAATCGGTGAGGCAATTCGTGCGCGGCTACGAGGTCGAGGCCTGCCCGCTCTGGCTTTGGGAAGAGGCCATTCTCGCCGGTAACGAAGCGTTTCGTTTCTTGCGGGAGAAGCGCCGCGGGCGCCTTCGGCTCGATCTGGTCGGGCGGAAGATGCTGGTCGAGGACCTGCCGACATGACACCTGGCGCCTTCATCGAGGCCCTCGCGGCGCTTCGCTTCAGCGACACCTTCAACCCCTACGCCGAGGCCTGCCCGGACCACGACGGCGTCGGTGCGCCCCAGGTCCGGCGTGAGAACCTGCGCCTCGTGCTGGAGGCGGCCCTCGCCGGAGGCGTCGACTCGATCTGGATCGCGCGCGACCTCGGGTACCGTGGCGGGCGGCGCACGGGCCTGGCGCTCACGGACGAGGCCCACCTCTCCGCCCATGCCGGCCTCTACGGTCAATTGCCGCTGGCGCGGGCAACCCGCGGCCCCGCGATGACCGAGCGCACGGCGACGGTGATCTGGCAGGTTCTCCGGGACCTGCGACGTCCGATCTTCCTCTGGAACGTCTTCCCGCTCCATCCGCACGCGTCGGGCGACCCGCTGTCCAATCGCTGCCACACCCGTCGGGAACGGCAGGCGTCCCGCCACCTCCTCGAATGGCTGGTGTCGGAATTGCGGCCCCGGGTCCTGGTCGCCATCGGGAGGGATGCCGAGGCGGCGTTGGCGGACTTGGGTATGGCGGCCGAGCGGGTCCGGCACCCCAGCTACGGAGGTCAGACCGAGTTCGTCGCTCGGATGGGCGAGTTGTACGGCCTACCCGCCAAAGCTCCGCGCGCGGTGCAACTCACGCTGCCGTAAGGAAACCGCAGCCGGATCTTCCCGACGTTGGTCTGGCGGGCCTCCATGTCAGGCATGACGCACCAGCACGTGTTCGTATGCTGGCCCGGGATGAGACGCCTCGAACCTTCCCATCGCCCCGGCGGTCACGCGCACCTATGCCGGCGAGACTTCCAGGGTGCGACGCACCGGTGAACCCTAGGTGCGGGCAACGGGAAGCCGGATCACCTTGCTTTACCTTAGGCGTGCCTCCGGTCTATCGCCTTGGCGAAGATCCGGCGGACGAAGGGGGGCGGTTTGGACGCGGCGGTTCGTGCGCGATTGCTCGCCTCCATGGAAGCCGGGCGCCTCGTGCTCCTCTGCGGCGCCGGCCTGTCGATGGCGCCGCCGAGTTCCCTGCCGTCGGCCTGGACCGTGGCCGCCAGGTGCTACGACCGCTATGTCATGAGCATCGATCCGGCGTGCCCGCAGGAACTGCGCGGCGACCTGGAGTCCCTGGCGGAGATCTTCGCCAAGGAGGACATGCTCGGGTCGGTCTTCATCGACGCTCTCGTGCCCTGGGAGGATTTCGTCCGGCCGCCCAACGTCGGGCACGCCGCGGTGGCGGACTTCCTGATCACGCGCTTGGCCGCCGGTGTCGTGTCGGCGAATTACGACACCCTGATCGAGCGCCGCGCGCAGGAATACGGGTTCGATCTCCTCGCCTCCCTCGACGGCGACGAGGCAAAGGTCCAGGCCCGCAAGCACGCGCCCCTGCTCAAATTTCATGGCTGCTCCGTCCGCGAGCGGCGCGCCACGGTCTGGACGGCCTCACAGCTCACCGAGGACCGGGTGATCGCCGCGCGCATCGAGAAGACTAAGACGTGGATGGCCCACCACCTCCGCGAGAGCGACCTGCTCGTCGTCGGCTTCTGGTCGGATTGGTCCTATCTCAACACCGTTCTCGCCGAGGCATTGACGGGCGTCGCGCCGCTGTCGGTGACGCTGGTCGACCTGGCGCCCGAGGACGTCCTGCAGGCCAAGGCGCCCGAACTCTGGACCCTGGCCAATTCGGAGAACGTCCGGTTCACGCATGTTCAGCGTTCGGGGGCCGAAGTCCTGGACGAACTCCGGAGGGCGTTTTCCCAGGCGTACCTACGCAAGGTCCTGCACGCCGGGCGCGCCGCGTTGGAGAGCGAGCTCGGGGCGGAGTGCGAGGCGGGCTGGCTCGATCCGCCCGACCTGGGCAGCGAGGAACTCTACGACCTTCGACGGGACGCCGAGGGCGTGCCGGCCACCGCCGCGGCGACCTTGCGGAACCCGGGGCCGTCCGAGGTCCTGGGCTACGCGCACCTGTTGCTGCGGCGTGCCGGTGCCAGCCAGACCCCCGTCGGCTATGATCTCGCGGGCCGCCGGATCAGGGTCGTGAACGGTTCGGGCATGCTGCTCCAGACGGTGCAGGACCGGTTCAGGGAGACGCCGTTCGAGGTCGCCGACATCGTGGTCTGCGCCGGAGCCACCGACGTCGGCCTGCCGTTGAACGTCGTTCGGGAAGGGCGACCGGGCGACATAATCCGGCCGAGCGCCTCCGCGGCATGGCTCGACCTTCCCGCCGCCCGCAGGGAGCTCGAAGTTTGATGGACATAGCGACTCAATCCGAGGTGCTCCTCCGGTCGGCAGGCTATGAGACTTGGACCTGGCCGGGCGGCAGCGTGCCGGTCGTCTGCTTCGAGAACGCGGCGGTCGTCGGATTCCTGCACGTCTTCGCGAGCGGCGAGAGCCTGCTCGCCGATTGGCAGCAAATCCAGCAGGCCACGCTCGGCCGGCATGCGGCCTCGTTGCGCTCTGCAGGCACAAAGGCCTGGAACGTTTACGCCTTGTTCCTGGCTTGCGGCTCCGAACCGGCCCTCGCGCGGCAGATCGAGCGGATCGAGGAGGACTTCTCCATGACCCGAAAGATCGCGCGCGGCGACTTGCGCACGGTCGCCGATTTGCGAAGAACGTTGTTGCCCCTCCTGCCGGTTCTCAGCGCACCCGAGATCGGCGGGGCCGATTACCGGGCCCGTCTGCGGGCGCGGTTGAGCGACCTGCCGGACGACGCGGTGGCCGCGTTCCTGGGCGCTGCGAGCGCTTCCGAGGTGGCGCGCATCCTGGTGGATGCGCCATGAGGCTCGACTACCTCGAACTGTGCGGCTTCCGGGGCTTCCTGGAGCGCCAACGGGTGGATTTCGGCACTGGCTTCACCGTGATCTGCGGACGCAACGGCGTCGGGAAGAGCACGCTGTGCGACGCGGTCGAGTTCGCCCTCACCGGCCAAATCGACAAATACCTCGTCGACAAGGCGGCGAAGGAAAGCCTCGACGACTACGTTTGGTGGCGCGGCGAAGGCCACCCGGAGGCGCACTTCGTCACCGTGGGATTTCGCGCCGATGACGGGAGCGGCTTCGCGGTGACGCGCTCGCGCGAGACCGGCGCAGACCGGGACGCGGCACGCATCGAGGCGATGCTCTGCGTTCCGGGCGCGAAGCCCGAGCGGGCCCTCCAGCAGGTCTGCAGGACATCCATCATTCGCGACGAATGGATCGCTGCGCTCAGCCTCGACCTGACGGAAACGCAACGGTTCGAGTTCGTTCGCGGGGCCCTGGGCGCCATCGAGGGTCCGGATTACGCCGCCAAGGCTCGTGAGGCCCTGTCCTCCGCCGAGGCCGTACACAACGCCGCCGCGCAGGCCTATGAGGAGGCGCGCGCACGTCTGACCGCGGCGCTGACCGACTTGGAGCAGATCCGGGACGTCGCCCTGCAGGCCGGGGACGTCGCGGCCGTCCTTGCCACCCTGGACGAGCTTACGCCTGGGGCCGGCCCCGACCTGGGAGCTCGGGTCGCGGCAGCTCGGAAGACGCTGGCCAGGCGCCGGTCGAACCTCGGCGAGATGGGATGGGTCGCCGACGAGGCTCGCGCGGTGGCCGCATTGCGCGACACGGTCGCGCG
Source organism: Methylobacterium sp. 391_Methyba4 (assembly GCF_029691625.1). NCBI lineage: Bacteria > Pseudomonadati > Pseudomonadota > Alphaproteobacteria > Hyphomicrobiales > Methylobacteriaceae > Methylobacterium > Methylobacterium sp. 391_Methyba4. The sequence continues at coordinate 476,702 of NZ_CP121475.1, forward strand.
ACACGGCGACAGCGCAGGCCGGGCCGCGGTGGCGGTGGCCGAAGCCGAGGTCGCGGTCCAGGAAGCCCGCCGCCAGCTGCAGGCCGCCGAGGCGCGCCTGGACCGGGAACAGGAAAGCGACGGCCTCGCCGCGTCGCTCGCGATCCTGGTCGATCACGGCAGCCGGATCGGCCTGCATGACGACCGTTGCCCGCTATGCCGCGCGCCGCAGGGCGCCCCCGAGTTCGAGACGGGGCTCGCATCCGCGCGCCAGCGCCTCGCCGCCCGGCGGTCGGCAGTGCCGGAGGCGCGAGGCGAGGTCGCGGCGGCCCGAACCCGGGTCGAGGATGCCGGCGAGATCCTGAAGCAGGCCGAGACGGTCGTCCATCGCCTCGCGTCCGCCCAAGCCGAGCTGGAAGCCCGGGAAGAGGCGCTTTCGGCCGAGCTCGTGCGACGTTCCCTGGATGGAGAGCTGGCCTACGACCCAGAGGCCCTGGAGGAGGTGGTGGAGGCCGAACGGAGTCGGTTGATCGACCTGGAACGGAGCATCCTCACCTTGGAAGCTTCGCAGGCGGTGGAACGCGTAACGGAGCTCGAAGCGCGCCTCGAAGCGCTTCGGGCAGAGGCCGACGACGCGAGCGACCGGCTCGCGCGCGCCCACGCTGCGGTGACGACCGCCCGGACGCTGGACCGTACGGTCCGCAGGACGAATGCCGAGATCATCGACGAGCGCCTGGCGGTTATCAGCCCGCTGCTGAACGAGCTGTACCAGCGGCTTCGCCCGCATTCCGAGTGGCGGACCATCGATTACGGCATACGCGGCGACGTCAGGCGTTTCCTGAGCCTGCGGGTCGGCAACGGCTTGAACCCGCAATTCGTGTTCAGCAGCGGGCAGAGGCGTGCGGCCGGGCTGGCCTTCCTCCTCTCCGTTCACCTGTCCCGGCCGTGGTGCAATTGGCGGACGCTCATGCTCGACGACCCGGTCCAGCACATCGATGATTTCCGGGCCTTGCACTTGGTCGAGGTCCTGTCGGCCCTGCAGCGGTCGGGCCGGCAGATCGTCTGTGCCGTCGAGGATCCGTCGTTGGCGGAATTGCTGTGCCGGCGCCTCATGAGCGAGCCCACGGCGCTCGGTCGCCGCCACGACCTGGATCTTGTTCCCGGCGGGGGTGCCTCGGTCACTCGCTCGACGGACATCGCACCAGCCATGGTCGGCGTGCTCAGGAGGGCAAGGGACCTGAGCGCGGCGAGCTGAAACGGCCTTGATTACCGACGGCGTCGGGACTGTGCTCGCCCCGGACCGGTGCTTCGACCCGCGGTCCCCGATTTCGTGACCTCGACGAGGGAAGAGGGCAGGGAGCTCGACGACCGCCTCGCAAACGCTCCCCGCTCTCCGCAGACCCCGTCCGACGTGGGTGGCGCCCTGCCCGTCGAAAGCGGAGAGCATTCCTGCGCGCGGCAATTCCGGGGAGTGGATGCCCGATCAGGCCGCGAAATCGAAAAGGTTTCGTCCCGGCCAGCGGTCCTGGCTCAAGCCCGACACGGGGATCATCATGTCCGCAGAGGGGCGCGCGGTCACGGGCGCCCCTCTGCGGAGGCCATCGGGTTCAAGCACATCCCGGGCGTGAGGACAGGATTCCCTGACAATCGGGACAAGCTCTCTTGAGTGCATACCATTGGCAGGGCCGCAAATCGGGACACGCTTTCCTGATAGTCTGCCTCGGCTGTCCTAGCCGTCCGGCTCGCCTCGTCCCGAGGCGGCTTCCTCGTGCGTGCCGGGCCGCCGTCCAGATCATCGTGGAGCGGCCGATCCGACCACGTGAGGACCGCAGCGACTGTATCGGCGAAGCCAGCCGAGCCGACCGCCAGGACGCCTTCGCGGGCCTGACCGATCTGGGCGCTCGACCGGATGCCCACCCCGGCGTTGGGGGCCGGTGGTATCCTCGCGGCCATTCCGAAAAGAAAGTACGGAAACCCGAAGGGCATGGCCCGGTCCGCAGATCACACTAAGGGTGCGGTCTGGACCCATCGGCCCTATGATCGAGCCGGCATCGGGTTTGATGCCGGCCTCTGTTTCCAAGGGTTGGACCAGGCATCCGCGCCTGGGCATGTCGGGTCTAGGGAGCAGGCGGACCACGTTCCCTACAAATCGAGATAAACTTAAATGAGGCCGCCCCTCGGGGAGTAACAGAAATCAAGACAAATTCTCATGTTAGCTTGCACCAAGGCGGGTTGTCGGATCTACTGCGGGCTGTGCTGCGCAGACTCGTTTCCGGAACCAGGCTGTAGTACAGCCGCCTCAATCCGAAAAACTGTGCCGGCGTGACGGTGAGACGAGGGCAATCTGTTATCCTCCGAGCCATTGAGGAAGCCGCAGTCGGTCGAGAACGCGGAAACGCGAGGCTGAGCGGACGTGAGGGGCCGTTCGCGAACAAGGTCAAACTTCTCTGTAAGCATGGATCTGTAAGGACAGAGTTCCGTGTGCTTTGGGCCAAGCTCATTTGAGAGCACTCCCTGTGGGGATCCCTCAAATCAGGACAAGCTTTGCCGAGAAATGACACAGCCTGTGTGATGGCGCGGTAAAGCACGGTCCGGCCTCTGCCGGGCCGAGAGGCGCGCGCACGTGGCGGGCAGCGCCGGCGCATCCTGCCCGTCGCGTGCTGATCGGGGCCGTGTCAGTCTCCTGTGAGTCCTCAAGGACGCGCGCATCGCAGACCGCGCCGGGTCGGCAAGGCGCGGCTTCGCCAGCCCTACGCGTAAGGTGCGGGCGAGGGCGTCGCAGATCGTCAGCGGATGGGCGGCTCCGGAAGGCGCATGAGGGGCTCGCCGACGCGCAGACGCGACCCCACGGAGAGTCCCGGACAGAACGTGAAGCCCGGCGCTGCCAGCACCACGATGGTGGAGCCGTGCTCGAACCAGCCCATCTCCGCGCCCTTCGCCAGATGCGTGCCGCTGGGCAAGGTCCGCCCCCCGGTCTCGCGCAGGGCAAGCCCTTCAGGCAAGAAGCCGAGGCGCAAGCCCGCCACGAGGATGGCCGCCACGGGCACCAGGGTCACGGCATGGCCGCCTTCCGCGAGGCGCAGGCGCAGGATCGCGCGCTCGTTCCGGCAGAACAGCGCCTCGACACGCTTCAACGCGATCGGATTCACGTTCCAGGTATCCCCCCAGATGTGCCGGACCGACTCGACGCGCAGATCGTGCGGCGCGTGAAACCGATGGTACATCCCGGCCGTCAGCCGCAGGGTGGCGTAACAGCCGCCTTCATGGGCGCGCGCCAGCGTGACATCGCCGCCGAGCAAATCGGCGAGCGGATAGGACAGGCCCTTGATCTGAAACAGGCGTCCCGCTTCGATGCGGCCATGGGCGCCCAGGATCGCGTCGCTGGGGCTGGTGAGCACTGCGGGATCGGGGGCAACCGGCCGGGCGTCGGGGCGTAGGGCGCGCACGAAGGCGGCGTGAAGGCTGGGAAAGCGCGTCTTCTCGGCGTCGCGGAGATCGACGTCGCAGAACAACCGCCACGTCGCGATCGAGAGGTCGCGCACCAGGGGCTGTTCGATCCGGCTGAACCGGCCCATGAACCGGGTGGCGAACCGGCGCGGAAGGCGGTTCGTCAAAAGGAAATTGAGATCCTCCTGCGCGCCGACCCGCGCCAGGACCGCCCGCAACCGGGATCGGGCAACCGTCATCATGCCGTGAACCGTCTCCGATAGGGCGCGGGGCGATGTCCGCGCTCCTCATCACCCTGTCCGCCACCGCCGCCACCGCGGTTCTCGCCCTGCCGCGCGCGGCAGAGCGCCTGCAATTGTCGCGGGCGAAGCACCGTTCGCTCACCGGCCATGCCCGCATGGCCCGGCGCGTCGCCGGGCTGATCCCGCACTACGCCTATTCGGAGCGCGCCTTCTTCCGGTCGGACGAACCGGACGAAGCAGTGGCTCTGCGCCGCGAGGCGGGTTTCGCCAGGCTCTCCGGCCGGTTCCGGACACGCTTCGCCCGGACGCGGGCCGAGACCGAGGCGGTGCGCGACGGTCTCTCGGACCTGCAGTTCACCGGGCTGTACCGGGTGCCGTTCCAGTATGCCCGCCACGTGCGCGCGCAGCTGGGAACCGGCGCCTTCGCGGCGTCCGCCGAGGGCGTGACTGTCACGGATCTCGACGGCAACGTGTTCTACGACCTCGCCGGCTCCTACGGCGTGAATCTGTTCGGCGTCGATTTCTACCGCGCCTGTCTGGAGGAGGGCGCCACCCGCGTCGCGGCGCTCGGCCCCGTGCTCGGGCCGCTGCACCCGGTCGTCTCCGGCAACGTCGCGCGGCTGAAGGCGATCTCGGGCCTCGACGAGGTCTCGTTCCACATGTCGGGCACCGAGGCGGTGATGCAGGCGGTCCGACTCGCCCGCTACCACACCGGCCGGCGCCGGATCGTCCGGCTCTGCGGCGCCTATCACGGCTGGTGGGGCGAGGTGCAGCCCGGCATCGGCAACCCGGTCCCGACCCGCGACACGCTCACCCTGGCCGACATGTCGGAGCGGACGCTGCGGGTGCTCGCCACCCGCCGCGACGTCGCCTGCGTCCTGGTCAACCCGCTCCAGGCCCTGCATCCGAATGCCGGCGCGCCGGCCGATTCCGCGCTGGTGGACAGCGGTCGCAGGGCGTCCTTCGACCGCGCCGCCTACACCAAGTGGCTCCACGACCTGCGGGCGGTGTGCAGCGCCCGGGGGATCGTGCTGATCCTCGACGAGGTCTTCCTCGGCTTCCGCCTCGCCCGCGGCGGCGCGCAGGAGTATTTCGGCGTGCGTGCCGACATGGTCACCTACGGCAAGACGCTCGGTGGCGGGCTGCCCGTCGGCGTCCTGTGCGGGCGCGCCGACCTGATGCGCCGCTACCGGGACGATCGTCCGGTCGACATCTGCTTCGCCCGCGGGACCTTCAATGCCCATCCCTACGTGATGGGCGCCATGGGCGCGTTCCTCGAGCGGCTGGACACCCCAGCGGTCGCTGCCCTCTATGCCGACCTCGACGCGACCTGGGACGGGCGCGCGCGGCGCCTCAACGCCCTGTTGGCGGACGCCGACCTGCCGGTGCGGGTCGCCAACATGTCGACGGTGTGGACGGTCCTGTACACCAAGCCGTCGCGCTACAACTGGATGCTGCAATTCTACCTGCGCGCGGAGGGATTGGCCCTGTCGTGGGTCGGGACCGGCCGGTTGATCTTCAGCCTCGCCTACGACGACGCGGCCTTCGACGCCGTGGCGACGCGCTTCGTGGCGGCGGCGCAGGCGATGCGGTCGGATGGGTGGTGGGAGGGTGGCGCCCCCAGCGACAAGGCGATCCGCCGGTCGATCCTGCGGGAGGTCGCGGCGGTGCGCCTGGGCAGGCTCGGCACCCGGCTGGGCCTGCGCGCCCCGGATCACGACTGATCCGGGGCGCCGAGCCGCGCGCTCGGCGCGGGATCCAGCCTCAGGCCCCGCGCTCGTGCGGCTCCTGCTCCTCGACCAGTTCGCCGTGCAGCAGCGCGAGCGGCGCCTTATGGTAGAGCTTGATGTCGTGAAACGGGTCCGTAAGGATCTTGGCGACCCAGACGAGACCGGTCTGCACGTCGCGCTGGACGAAGAGTTGCACCATCCGGAACAGCAGCCCGGCCAGCGCCAGCCACAGCCAGATCCAGCCCACGTTGCGGATCAGGTCCGCGGTGGTCTGGTGCGGTGAGATCAATCCGAACAGGCTCGGGTCGAAATAGAGCGGCAGAGGCGACAGGGCCCAGATCGCCAGGAGTACGACCTTGCGTTGCAGGTTGTAGCCGACCTTGATCTCTTCCTTGTGCTCGTGCGTCGCGTCGTTGATGTGGTCGTAGCCCTTCGGCTCGAAGAAGAGGTGGCCGGCCTGCCGGGAGGTCATCGCCACGAGCCAACCGATCAACGCCGCCGTGGCCGGATCCTTGAACGCCAGGGCATAGGCGAACAGAAAACTGATCGCGCTGACGACGTGCAGGCTCTGGTTGATGCGGTTGTGGTGGTAGTATCGATGATCGTCCCAGCGCTGCACGCGCAGCGCGTCCAGAAAACTCGCCATGGTGTTCGTCCCCGCTCGGATTTGGGTGGGCTGGTCGGAGGTGAGGCGCCCTCAGGCGTCGCGCTTGCGCAGGCGGAGGAGGGAGAAGTGGCCGAGGGGCGGGAGCGCCCGGCGCTCGACGATTTCCACGGGTGCAGTCACGGCCCAGGCGGCATAGCGCTCCCAGGCGAACTCGGTCCGCCAGCCGAGGCGGCTGGTCACCGGCGCGAGGGCGTGCTCGACGATGCGCCGAAGGCCGGACTCGGCACCGATCCGGGTGGTGATCACGATCTCGCCGCCGGGGCGGAGCACCCGGGCGAACTCGTCCAGCGCCGCCTCGGGATTGGGCACCGCGGTGACGACGTACTGTGCCACCACCACGTCGAAGGACGCGTCGGCGAAGTCGAGATGCTCCGCGTCCATCACGGCGAGACGTTCGACATTGCGCAGGCGCAGCCGCGCCACCCGTTGGCGCGCCTTCTCGAGCATGGGCGCCGAGATATCGATCCCGACGATGCTGCGGGCGTGCCGGTAGGCGGGCAGGGACAGACCCGTTCCGACCCCGACCTCCAGGATCCGGCCGCCGATCCGTTCCGCGGCCGCGGCCGCCAGGGTCCGGCCCTGTGCGAAGACGGGCCCGAAGACCAGATCGTAGACCGGCGCCCAACGGCCATAGGCCTTGGCAACTCCGTCGCGGTCGAGATCGGGACCGAGCGTCGCCGGACGCGAGGAACCGGTATCGTGCATTCCGATGGCCATGAGCATCCTGTCTCGATGTCGGCAAGGTCGGCGCAGGGGCGGTCTTGGTCTGACCGCCGGTGTTGCGGATTTCGGTCGTGCGTTCGGGATCGAAGTCGTGTCAGCGCGGGTTCGGACCGGCTGCTCCGCAGGCGGAGGATGCGCGACCGCCTGGGCCCTGGCCCGATCGACCGCAAGCTTTGCGAGACAGCATCGGCCGATCAGGAGGAGCGCAAATGCGGGTGGCGGACTCTTGGTTCATGCCGAGCCACACCGACAATCATCGACCCCACGCCGCCCCTCCGCAGAAGTCTTTCCGCCGGCAAAGCTATGTCCGTCGTTTGACAGCGTTGTGACAGTATCATCAACGGCGCGAGCCAATCCTAATTTCGTTGGCAAAATAGCGATGATCCAGACGGAACATCTTCGACCGACGCCAGGAATGCGATCCGCCCAATGCCTGTTCTTTGAACCGTGGCTCGCGCCTCTCAAGCGGTGGCTACGCCTGAAAACGCGGCATTCACGATGCCGCCAACCCGCAGCCACCGCGCTCTCGTCGGAGATCCGCGGATGCGCAATGATTTGAGGGCGAGAAAGGTGAAGGTCGCCCCTTCGACATCTTCTCGCCCTCTTATCGACCAGATGTGGCCCGGTATCGCCAGCAGGACAGGGCGCGAGGACGCGCCGAAGGAGTGTTTCGCGTGATCGAGAATTTGCGGCGTCAGACCATCGCGGTCGCGGCCTTTGCCGGGATCGCCCTCAGCGCCGGGCAGGTGCAGGCTGCGCAGTGCGGCAACACAGCGGCCGGGTTCGATGCGTGGAAGCGGCAGTTTGCCGAGGAGGCGCGGGGCCGGGCCAGCGCTGCCAGCCTCGCGGCATTGCAGAACACCACCTATTCCACCGCCACGATCTCGGCGGATCGCGGACAGCACAGCTTCAAGCTGTCGCTTGAGCAATTCCTCGCCAAGCGCGGCGGCCCGACCATCGTGTCCCGCGGACGCGCCCTGAAGCGGCAGAACGCTGCCCTCTTCGAGTCCATCGAGCAGCGTTACGGCGTCCCGCCGGGACCGCTCCTGGCGATCTGGGGCATGGAGACCGGCTTCGGCGCCGTGCGCGGCAACGTCAATACGCTCTCGGCGGTGGCGACGCTCGCCTATGATTGCCGCCGCTCCGAATACTTCACGGATCAGCTCTACGCCGCCTTGACCCTCGTCGATCGCGGCCTGCTCACCCCGAGCACCCGCGGCGCGGCGCATGGCGAGGTCGGCCACACGCAGTTCCTGCCGAAGAACGTGCTCACCTACGGCACCGGCGACCTCAACAATGTCGGGGCGGCCCTGTCGTCGACCGCGAACTTCCTCAAGGCCCATGGCTGGCGGGCGGGCGCCGGCTACCAGCCCGGCGAGCCGAACTTCGCGGCGATCCAGGGCTGGAACGCGGCCCCGGTCTACGAGAAGGCGATCGCGCTGCTCGGGCGTCAAATCGACAACGACTAGCAGTCTATCGCACATAGATCCGTGTCTTAGAGACACGAACACTGGTGGCGGTGCGCCTGAAAATGGTCCCGATCAATCCAAGATCGACCATCGCATCGCCGCAGAAAAGCCGGCCCGACCCCGCTGTCTCGCTTTGAGCGGGGCCGGTCCGCCCGCGGCGATTCCTCCCCCTGTGGTGGAGAGCCGCCGCCGGTCTGCCCCGTCTCGCGACGAGGAGCATGGGCAACCGCATGGCTGTCGAATCCGTGCCGCTGGACGGCCTCAAATCCCAGACCGCGCGCGGCGCCTGGCTGGCGCCCCTTTCGGTGCTCACCGGCGTGGTAGCCCTCGCTGCCCTCGGGGGCAGCGTCCTGCACCGCGCCCCGGATCCGGCCGCCGAGATCGAGATCGCCCGAACGGAGGCGTCGACCGCAAGATCGGATGCCGCTGAGACGGCGGCGGCCACCGTCGTCGAATCGGAAACGGTGGGATCGCCTGATCCGTGGCGGGAAGCCGCCGGCGGAAAGCTGTCGCGCTGGGCCTGGACCCAGATCGCGCCGCCCGCCCTGACACCAGAACCCGTGCCGGAGCCCGGCGCCGAGACCGAACCGAAAGCCGCGGAGCCGCCGCAGGCCGCGATGGTCGTCCCGCTTCCGATTCCGCGGCCGCCCGAATTCCGTGCGCCGGCCGGAACCGGCTTCGCGCGTCGGTCCGACCGGCGCATGGCGCGCCGCGACGTCCCGCCTGTGGCGCAGCCCGCTCCCCAGACCGACGAGCGGTCCTTCCTCGAGAAGCTCTTCGGCATCGAACGCGGACCGGCTCTCGCCTACGCCGCTCTGGAGAGCAAGCCTGCGGACGTGGCGCCGCAACGGCGGATCTCGCCGCCGCTGGCGCTGTCCCCGGCGCCGAGCCCGACGGGCGGAGTGGCCGTCTACAACATCGCCGCCAAGATCGTGACGCTGCCGAACGGCGAGCGTCTTGAGGCCCATTCGGGTCTCGGGGAGGGGCTGGACGATCCCCGCCTCGTCAATGTGCGGATGCGCGGGCCGACGCCGCCCGGAACCTACGATCTCACCGAGCGCGAGCGGCCGTTCCACGGGGTTCGGGCCATCCGGCTCACGCCGGTAGGCGGCAACGAGGCGGTCTATGGCCGTGTCGGCCTTCTGGCGCACACTTACATGCTGGGGCCGCGCGGTGATTCGAACGGCTGCGTATCGTTCCGCGACTACGAGCGGTTCCTTCAGGCCTTCCTGCGCGGCGAGGTGCAGCGCCTCGTCGTGGTCAGCGGCACGCAGGATCCGCTCCCGAGCCTCGCCGCCGGTACGGTCACGACCCGGATGGCCCGCAACGGCGGTTGAACCCGCCCCGCGACATGAGCCGGCGGCGCGCCGCGCCTCGCGCCTTGAACCGGCCGGTCTCCCCCGCAGAAGGCGGCGCATCGTCGTCCCGCGCCGGGTGAAGACGCGCCGCCTCTGCGGATGCCGTTCCCGCAACACGGTTCGTCGGTGCTGGGAAGTCGTGCCGTCCGAGGTCACGGACCGAGAGGCCGGCCCGCTCATCGATGCGATGGGCAGCGGCCGCAAGCCGGAATCCTCCGACCCGTTCGGACCGTGCTCGTGAAGACCCTCGTCGCCGGTACCGGCTACCACCGGATCGGGGGAGACCGGTGGGTCACCGGCGTCCAGACCGCCAAGGCGCCCGAAAGGGTCGCCACCGAGCTGCGACGCGCCACCCGGATGGACGGCGACTGAATCGACTTGACGACGCCAGGGCGCGTCATGCCGAACTGAACCGACCGCCGGCCGTCGCGCAGCATCAGCCGTTGCCAGTCCATCCGATAACGTCGATCGCGGATCCGGACGCACGATCCCGGACAGTCTATCGGCGACGCCCGGTCGTGCTGGCCTGTCATACCGCGGTTGGTCGTCAACCTTCGATGCTTGCATCCGGGCCTGACAGGCAGACGGTGAATGCAACCCCTGCAGCGATTGTCCTTTCGAGCCTCGTCCTCTAAGAGGCCGACATCAATCTGCTGAGCTAAGCCAGCCAGCGTCTTTCCTCCCCCTCGGCGATCGCGCCTGTGCGCGTTCGAGGTCTTGGACCGAAGAGTACGGCTCCGGCCGGATCGGGCGTCCGAGTGGCAGGAGACACGCGCGTCGCATCGGTACGTTCCGTCGCCTCGCGATCTGCGCGGGCATCGGAACTTCGCACCGCTGCGGACACGCGCCGGACCGTCGTGTCGGGTCGATCGAGACCGTCGCCACGCCGCCACGGCAACGGGGAAACGATCCGGAAGGCCTGACGAGCGGGGCTCTCGCTCGTCGTATCGAGTGTCTTCCGTACGCGGATCGGCCGATCGGGCCTGTCCGGTACGCAAAAAGCGGGATCTGCCCATGCGTGGCGACGACGAGACTCACGACCTGCGTAACCGCCGTGCCTCGGCCGCGCTGCCTCTCAGCCGGCGTCAGATCCTCGGAACGGCCGCGACGGGCCTGGCCGTGGCCGCGCTGCCGGGCTCGCCGGTCCTGGCCGACGGTGCCGACGGCACGGTCGACGTGCTGCTGATCGGCGGCGGGATCATGAGCGCGACCCTCGGCATCTGGTTGAATGCACTGGAGCCGGATTGGTCGATCCAGATGGTCGAGCGGCTCGATCAGGTCGCCCTGGAGAGCTCCAACGGCTGGAACAATGCCGGCACCGGACACTCGGCCCTGGCGGAGCTGAACTATACGCCCGAGAACAAGACGGGACAGATCGAGATCGCCAAGGCGGTCGAGATCAACGAAGCTTTCCAGGTCACCCGTCAGTTCCTGGCGCATCAGGTCAGGACCGGCGTGATGAAGGATCCGCACACCTTCATCAACTATACGCCGCACATGAGCTTCGTCTGGGGCGACGACAACATCGCGTATCTGAAGAAGCGCTGGGAGGCTCTCAAGGCGAGCCCGCTCTTCGCCGGCATGGCGTATTCGGAGGATCCGGAGCAGCTCCGCAAATGGGTGCCCCTGATGATGGAGGGGCGCGACCCGAAGCAGAGGGTCGCCGCGACGTGGTCGCCGCTGGGCACCGACTGCGAGTGGGGTGAGGTGACCCGTCAATACGTCGCCCATCTGCAGAAACAGCCGAGCTTCAAGCTCCGGCTGTCGACCGAAGTCGAGACCATCGCGAAGAATGCCGACGGCTCGTGGCGTGTGACCTCGAAGAACCTCAAGGACGGCACGCGCCGGACGGTCGACGCCAAGTTCGTCTTCATCGGCGCAGGCGGCGGCGCCCTGCACCTCCTGCAGAAATCCGGCATTCCGGAGGGTGACGATTACGCCGGCTTCCCCGTGGGCGGCTCGTTCCTGATCAACGACAATCCCGACGTCGCCACGCTCCACCTCGCCAAGGCTTACGGCAAGGCGTCCGTGGGCTCGCCGCCCATGTCGGTGCCCCATCTCGACACCCGCATGCTCGGCGGCAAGCGCGTGATCCTGTTCGGGCCCTTCGCGACCTTCTCGACCAAGTTCCTGAAGGAAGGCTCCTATTTCGATCTCCTCAGCTCCACCACCACCAGCAATCTCTGGCCGATGATGAAGGTCGGCGTCGACGAATTCCCGCTGGTCGAGTACCTCGCCGGACAGCTCATGCTGTCGGACGACGACCGGATCGCGGCGCTCCGCGCGTACTTCCCGAACGCCAAAAAGGCGGAGTGGCGTCTATGGCAGGCGGGTCAGCGCGTCCAGATCATCAAGCGCGACGCGAACAAGGGCGGCGTCCTGAAGCTCGGAACGGAGATCGTCAACGCCAAGGACGGCAGCATCGCGGCCCTGCTCGGGGCCTCGCCCGGGGCCTCGACGGCGGCGCCGATCATGCTGCAGGTGCTGGAGAAGGTGTTCGCCCAGAAGGTCGCCACGCCGGAATGGCAGGCCAAGATCCGGGCGATTGTCCCCAGCTACGGCACGAGGCTCAACGACGATCCCGAGCGCGTCGCCCAGGAATGGGCCGAGACCAGCGCACAGCTCCAGCTGCCGACGCCGCCGCAGATCGACCGGGCCGTGCTGAAACCGGTCCCGACCGGCAGCACCGTGCTCAACAGCAGTGCCACGCCGGTGAAGGAGCCGGTCCACGACCTCGCGCCGTAGGACCGGTTCGGCGTGCGCGACTGCGCGCACGCCTGCCAGGGTGGTGGCCGGATCCGCCGCTCAGAGGCCGAGCCGGCCCACCGCCGGCAGCTTGATTCCAGGCCGCCGCAGGTCGATCCCCGCGACGCCACCGAGCAGGTTCAGCTCGAATCCCTCGACCCAGCCGAGGGTCACTCCGGCATAGCCGCCGAGATTGACGCGGATTCCGGTTCGGGAGGGCGTCAGGCCGGCCCAGCGCCCGTCGTAGGGGAAATCCTTGCCGATCGCCGTTGTCGGCAGGCTGGCGCGGATCTCCGGCACCGCCGCCATCACGGCGGCCACGAAGGTGTTTGAGTTGGGCCCGGGCCAGACGACATAGTCGCCGGGCCGGCTGTAGCGGTACTCGGCCACAGCCCTGCGGATCCGCGGGAGCATCGCCTCCGCCTCCGGCCCGTCCGCCGCGAACACGACCGACGGCGGATTTCCAAACCAGCGCCCGTCCGGCACGAACCGGTCGACCCAGATCGGCTGGCCCCAGGCCGTGTAGTCGAACCGGCTGAAGGCGGGGGCGTCGCGGTCCTTGATGACGATCCAGCTATGCGTGGCCACGATGCCGCGCCAGCTCACGGTCCGCGCCGAGAAGATGCGCAGCACGGCGCCGGGATGCGCATCCGCGCGTGGCAGCAGACCGACGCTGGACCGATCCGCGAGACGCCAGTCGCCACTCGCTCGGGTCGCGTAGAGCACGGCCGATGCCGCCACGGGCAGGACGAAGAGCACGGCGAGCGCGAGGAGGACGATCCTGAAGCAGGTCACGAACGAGGGAGCTCCCGATGATGGGCCGGCCGGATGAAGGCTGCGCGTGCCCCGACGTATGCCGCCAGTGGAACGCGGCCGCGCGGATCGGTTCGCACCGTCGCTCTCAACCAGCGGCGGCGAGCGCGTCGAGCAGAAGCGTCGCGGCGAGGAGATCCGCGCAGCCACCCGGGCTGAGGCGCGTCGCCACGAAGGCGCGGTGGATCGCAGCCGCCCGGTCCCGCCAGCCCGGCGCCGCGATTCCGCCATCCGCGAGGAAGTCCGCCGCCGCCGCCTGCGCCCATCCGAGGCCGTCGGGTCCCCCGCGATGGAGAAGATTGGTATCGTCGACCACCGCCAGCAGCGCGAAGAAGCAGTGCACGCGCGCCGCCTCAGGCTCGCCCGGCCGGCAAACGCGCCCGGCGCGCAGCGCCGGCAGGCCGACCGTACGGATCGTCGGGAAGCCGGCCGCCGCCTCGGCGCTGGCACCGCCGACTCCGAAGCGGCGCACCGCCCGTCCGCCATGGCTCACCGGCGAGACAGGGGCCCCGGCGATCGCCGCTCCCCACAGATGCCCGACGCGTTCGGCCCGCGCCTCGGCGGAGCCGCGCCCCGTGTCCGGCGTGCCGGCCGCCGCGCAGATCAGACCGAGGGAGAAGATGGCGCCGCGATGCGCGTTGACGCCGCCGGTGGCCCGCATCATCGCGGCCTCGGCCCGCAGCCCGATCCCGCGGAGTTCCGCCATCTCCGCCCCTCGGCTGCCCGCCGAGACCAGATCGGCGAAGAACGGCCGGATCGCCACGGCGCTCCGGTGGAGGGTGTCGGCATCCATGTCGTCGTGGCTGCCGGAATCCACCAGGCTGACGAGGCCGGGCTTCGGCCAGGTCTCCAGTTCCTCGATCAGAGCCGCATGGGCGAGGTCGGCGACGCGCTCGGCCCAGGGGGGCTGGGCGCGTTTGGCATCGGACGTCGCGGCAGCGAGGTTCTGATGAGCGTGCAGGAGCGGACCTCCCCGAGGCGTGCGCCGACATGGCCGGACGGAACTGGGCCGGCCCAACCTATACGGGAAGAAACGGCGCGTGCATGCGTCGGTAACAGACCCAGTCTGCTTGGGCGTCTCCGGCCTGGAGATCCTTCGGAAACACTATCGCCGCGGATGGCGGGTGGGGCTCGGCGGAGGCGTGATCTGTCGATAACCGCGGGGAGCCGGGGCTTGGCCCTCCCACGAGAGCCACCGACGACGCGCCGAATGCCGGCCCCGGACGGTCCGCCACGCCGACCCGTCCGGGACGGCGCGGCAAATGCCCCGAACTGCCGGCCGCCTGCGGCCGGCACTCTCCTCAGGCCGCCGAGGCGACCGCCGGAGAGATCCGCTTCCGGGCCTTCTTGTCCTCGGTGCTGCTGACGAAGGCCTGCGCCTCCTCCTTGCGCTCGAAGACGTGTGGTGCGACCCCGCGGTTGTTCAGGGCCTCCTCCATCTTCAGGCGCAGGAACGCACTCGTCGCGTACCGGGTCGTGGTGGCGTAGTAGTTCGCCTGCAGATACTGGACCATGCCGGCGTAATCATCGACAAGGTTCTCGTTGAGCCGGAAGCTGTCGTGGTTGATTACGGCGTTGACCCGCTGGCCGGCCTTGCGGCAGGCCTCGACGATGGTCATGCGCAGCTCGTCCATGTCGCCCTTCACCCGGCAGTACCAGCCTTCCAAGTTGATGAAGAGAATGTTGCGCTCGCCATCGTAGCTGACACGCGACTTGAGATCGAGGTTGAGCAGATCCGAGATCAGCTCCATCGGCTCGTCGCGGAAGATGCGCGGATCCATCGGCACGGGATTGCGCACCACGGGGGCGAAATCCATGTGGGCGATGATATCCCGCTCGATATCGATGCCGGGTGCGACTTCGATCAGTTCAAGACCGTCCGATGTCAACTGGAACACGCAGCGCTCGGTCACGTAGAGGACCGGTTGCGACCGCTCCACCGCGTAGGGACCCGAGAAGGTGTTCTGCTGCACCTGCGTGACGAATTTGCGCGCCTTGCCCTCGCTGACGATGCGCACCTGACCGTCGTTCACCGCGATCTCGAGGCCGCCGGCCGTGAACGTGCCGGCAAAGACCACGGTGCGGGCGTTCTGCGAGATGTTGATGAAGCCGCCGCAGCCATTCAGCTTGCCGCCGAACTTGGACGTGTTGACGTTGCCGGCGGCATCGCACTCGGCCATGCCCAGGCAGGTCATGTCTAGCCCGCCGCCGTCGTAGAAGTCGAACATCTGATTCTGGTCGATGATGCAGTCGGCATTGGTCGCCGCACCGAAGCTCGAACCGGAGGCCAGCACCCCGCCGACCGCGCCCGCCTCGGTGGTAAGAGTGATGTAGGGCGTGATCTTCTCCTCGTTGGCGACCGACGAGATGCCCTCCGGCGCACCGACGCCGAGATTGACGACGCCGTTCGGCGGCAGCTCGAAGGCGGCGCGCCGGGCGATGATCTTGCGCTCGTTGAGCGGCATCCGCTTGATGCCCGTCACCGGAACGCGGATCTCGCCCGCGAGCGCGGCGTCGTGCATGACGCCGTAATTCATGCGGTGCATCTCGGGCTCGGCGACCACCACGCAGTCGACGAGGATACCGGGGACGCGCACATCCTTCGGCAGAAGATATCCGTCGTCGACGATGCGCTCGACCTGGGCGATGACGATGCCGCCGTTGTTGCGGGCCGCCATGGCCTGCGCGAGGCAGTCCAGGGTCAGCGCCTCCTTCTCGTAGGAGAGGTTGCCGGACGGGTCGGCCGATGTCGCGCGGATGAACGCCACGTCGATCTTGGTCGCCGTGTAGAACAGCCACTCCTCACCATCGACCTCGACGAGCTTGACGATATCCTCGGTGGTCAGCTCGTTGACCTTGGCGCCGCCATGACGCGGATCGACGTAGGTCTTCAGGCCGACCTTCGAGAACAGGCCCGGCTGGCCTGCGGCGCAGGCCCGGTACAGCTGTGAGATGACGCCCTGAGGCAGGTTGTAGCCGCGGATCAGGTTGTCCTGCGCGGCCTTCGCGACCTTCGGCATGCGGCCGAAATTGGCGGCGATGACCCGCGAGAGGAGGCCGTCATGGTGCAGGCGGCCCGTGCCGAGCCCTTTGCTGTCACCGGCGCCCGCCGTCATGATCAGGGTGAGCCCACGGGGCGATCCGGTGTCGACGAACCGCTTCTCGAGGGCGGCGTGCAGGGCCTCCGGGATGCAGCTCTGGACGAACCCCGTTGTCGTCACGACGTCGTTCTCGCGGATCAGCGCGATCGCCTCTTCCGCCGAGATGACCTTGTTCTTCCTCATGGAGCCCGTGATCCTCCCCGGCCTTCGGAGGTGCGGCCGGCCGTGATGCCCGTCCCCTCCGATTCTGCCATACGCCGCCCCCGTGGTTCCGGGACATATCGGCCCCGGGAGTCAGCTGAGTTTTGAATACGATCGTTATTGCACCGCATCAATATTTGCGGCATTGCACGAGGGCCCATGCCGGCCGCGTGACAGTACTCCTAAAATGCAGACCGGCGCTGCTGAAAAACTCTTCGGTCCACGATCAGAAAAATTGCGCGGTGTCAGCGCCGCAGACGAGGATCGGCTCGAGCGTGACCGCATGTGCTCCCCCGCACGCGGTTTCCGCGGTTCGCGTGCGCGGCCTCACCGCGGAGTCCCTGGATTCGGCGTCTCTCTCTGTCACGCAGGGAGGCGATCATGAATCGAGATCCGAGAGACCGAAACAGCCAGCGCGAGGGCAGGGGCCGGCCGGCCGATCCGACCAGGGGCGCCGAGGCCGGCGCACGCGAGGCCGTCGTGGCCGCCTGGCGGCGGGCGCTCTGCAGGATGCGCGAACGGCGGGCCGCGCAGGATCGGACCGATCCCAGCGGCTGAGCCACGGGCGCAAGCGCGCAGGCCACACCCACCGCCGACGTTGCCCGAATGGTGACGGGACCGACCCCTTTTTCCCTACTTTGCGCGGCGCCGCGCAGGCGGCACAGCGGGCCTGACGGATGAGGAGTGCATAGGCCGATGGACGACGACGTCGCAGACGGTACGGACGGCGGCGACGCGAGTTCAGACGCGGCCCGGGAGGCGAACGGGATCGCCTTCCTGCTGGCGAGCGCGGCCTATCTGACCCTCGCGGACGCACATCTCCGGAGGGAGGGTCCGGAAGGCCTCGCCCTGATGGACGAGATCGAGGATCGGATCACGGAGGCGCTGCAGAGTTTCGTCGACGAGACGTCCTACGAGGATGCCCGCCCGGATATCCTGCTGCATGCAACCCGCAAGGTTCGGGCCCTGCTCGAGGCCGGACGCTCCCTTTCACCGGAGATGCGGCGGTTTCAGTAAGCCGCTCCACCGGCGCGGCAGGCCTGTTCCGATGCGGCTCGATGGCCGGGTCGCGATTGCCCCAAGAAGCCGATAGCGTCCGCTTCCCGACCTGTCGGTCGGGATCCTGGCACCTCCGCCCGCGGGGAACTCGCTGGATCATCGAGACGCCGAGCCTCGCCGCCTCAGCGGATGCCGCCGTCGCTTAGGCGATACCAGGCGATGATCGCCGACACGTACAGTCGGTGGAGGGCGTGAAGCGGCAGCGGCGCGATCGGAGTGAGCGGGAGCGGCAGGTTGTCGGCATCGCCGGTGGCGATGTAGGCGGCCATCGCACGACCCATTGCCGACTGGAGGCCGACGCCCCGGCCCTGACAGCCGATATCGATGAGGAGGCCGGGTGCCGGCTCGTGGAGATGGGGCAGGTAGTCCCGGGTGATCGCGACGCGGCCGCACCAGCGGTGGTCGAAGGCGGTCCCGTCGAGCTGCGGGAACAGCTTGCCAACGATCCGTTCGAGATGGGCCCAGTCGGCAGGACTCCGCGGCTCCCGGAACGGACCGCGGCCGCCCATCAGCAGGCGACCGGTATGGTCCAGCCGGAAGTAGAGCAGGAGCTTGCGCGTGTCCGACGAGACATGGCCTTCGGGCAAGATCGAGCGCCGCAGGTTGTCGGAGAGCGGCACCGTGGCGACCTGGAAGGAGTTCGCCGCGATCACGGTCCGCGCGAGGTCCGGCCAGAGGCCGCCCGTGTAGCCGTTGGTGCACAGAACGACCCGTTCGGCATTCAGCCGGGCCCCCTGGGCCGTCGTGACCGTCCAGCCCGATCCCGTCCGTTCGAGAGAGGTCACCGGCGATGCGCCGTGAATCGACGCTCCGGCCTTCAGGGCCGCCCGGGCGAGGCCGCGGGCATAACTCAAGGGCTGGATCGCGCCACCGCGTCCGTCGAGCCAGCCGCCGCGATAGCGACCGGTCCCGAGGAGCTGTTCGGCCTCGGCCTTGTCGAGGACGCGGGTCGGCGCGCCGAGATCGGCCCATTGCGCCGCCCGTCGCTCGACTTCGGCGAGCCCCGTCTCGGTATGGGCACCCTGAATCCAGCCGGCACGCCGGTGCGGCACGTCCATCCCGTGCCGGGCAATCAGGTCGAACACCACGTCGGCGGTTCCGCCAGCGAAGCGTGCGAGCCGCTCGCCGCGCTCTCGCCCGAACCGGGCGACGAGATCCGCGGGATCGTATTTCAGGCCCGGGATCACCTGGCCGCCGTTGCGACCGGAGCCGCCATAGCCGACCTCCCGCGCCTCCAGAACCACCGGGCGGATGCCGCGCTCGGCCAAGTGCAGGGCGGTGGACAGGCCGCAGAATCCGCCGCCGATGATCACCACGTCGGCCGTGCCGGATTCGACGAGAGGCGGCGTGTCCGGCGCGGGCGCCGCCGTAGTGGCCCAGAGCGAGGGGGCGAGGGGGAACGGTTCGGCCACGGCCTTGTCCTAAAGCGGGTGCAGCACACGCTGCAGGAAATCCTGCGTGCGCGGGTTCTGCGGACGGTTCAGGATCTCGGCGGCGGGTCCCTGCTCGACGAGCCGGCCGCCATCGAGGAACAGCACCCGGTCGGCGACCTCCCGAGCGAAGCCGATCTCGTGGGTCACGACGATCATCGTCATGCCCTCGTCGGCGAGCCCGCGCATCACCCGCAGCACGTCGCCGACGAGTTCGGGATCGAGGGCCGAAGTCGGCTCGTCGAACAGGATCGCCTCCGGGCGCATGGCGAGCGCCCGGGCGATGGCGACGCGCTGCTGCTGGCCGCCGGAGAGTTCGTCCGGCCGGGCGTGCTCCTTGCCGGAGAGACCGACCCGCGCGAGGAGCGCCCGGGCGCGCTCCTCGGCCTCCGCACGGGGTTCGCCCTTGACGTGGATCGGCCCCTCGACGACGTTCTCGAGGGCGGTCCGGTTGGCGAACAGGTTGAATCGCTGGAAGACCATGGAGACCCGGGTCCGGATCGCCTTGATGCTGCGCTTGTCCCGGTCGACCCGCTGACCGTCGACGCGGATCTCGCCGCCGTCATAGGCTTCCAGGCCGTTGATGCAGCGCAACAGGGTCGACTTGCCGGACCCCGAGGGTCCGATGATGCACACCACCTCGCCCTTGGTGACTTCGGCCGAGACGCCCTTGATCACCTCCAGGGTGCCGTAGTGCTTCCGCACGTCCTTCAGCACGATCATCGATGCCGCCCCTTGGCCTCGAGATGCCGGACCAGAAGGATGAGCGGCAGGCTGAGCGCGAGGTACATCAGCGCCACCATCGTGTAGACGCTGGTATTCTTGAAGGTCGACGACGCGATCAGCTTCCCCTGCAGTGCCAATTCCGCCACCGTGATGGTGGAGGCCTGGGACGAATCCTTGAGCATCATGATCATGATGTTGCCGTAGGGCGGCAGTGCGATCCGGATCGCCTGCGGCAGGATCACCCGCCGCATCGTCATGCCCCAGCCCATGCCGATCGACAGCGCCGCCTCGACCTGGCCGCGATCCACCGCCTCGATGCCGGCGCGGAAATTCTCCGCCTGGTAGGCCGAATAGGCGATGCCGAGCCCGATGATCGCCGCCTGCACCGCGGTCAGCGACAGGCCGAAATCGGGCATGACGAAGTAGATGTAGAACAGCTGCACGATGATCGGGATGCCGCGCAGGATGTTGATCATCACCGCGCTGAAGCCCGCCAGCACGGCGATGCCGGAGACGCGCATCACCGCCCAGACCAAGCCGAGGAGCGTCGAGACCACCAGGGAGGCGAGGGTGATCAGGACGGTCAGTTGCACGCCCTGCAGCAGGATCGGCAGGTATTCCTGAGCATCGGCGAGGAACTCGCGCATGGAGCTCAGGACCGGTCGGCCGATGGCGGCAGGCCCCATTTGGTGAGAATCGCCTGGAGCGTCCCGTCGGCCTTCAGCTTGGCGAGCGCCTTGTCGATCTTGGCCAGCAAGTCCGCGTCGGTCTTGCGCACGCTGAGGGCCACCGAGGCCACCACGGTCGGCTTGAAGGTCTCAACCAGGCGGACGCCGGGGAACGCTCCCTGCTTCACGTAGTAGGCCAGGATCGGCGCATCGGCGAAGCCGGCCTTCAGCCGTCCGGAGTTCACGTCCCGGATGATGTCGGGGATCGTATCGTAGATCTTCACCTCGCCGAACAGGCCGGATTTCTTCAGCGGCTCGACGAAGGCGGTGCCGACCTGGGCGCCCACGGTCTCGCCCTTCAGGTCAGCAAAGGACATGTAATCCTTCGTGTCGGCCTTCGGGACGATCAGCCCCTCACCGTAGCTGTAGACCGGCGCCGAGAACGCCACGACTTCCTTGCGCTGCGGCGTGATGAACATCGCCGCCGAGATGATGTCGATCTTCGAGGCGGTGAGCGCCGGGATCAGCGTCGAGAATTGCAGCGGCTCGACCGCCACGGTGAAGCCCGCCTCTTTGCCGACCGCGTTGACGAGGTCGACCATCACGCCCTGGATGGTGTTCGTCTTGGTGTCCAGGAAGGTGAACGGCAGGCCTGTCGGCGTCGCACCGACCTTCAGGGATTGGGCGCCGACCGCGCTCCCCAGGATTCCCAGGAGCAGCGTCGACGACAGACACAGCCCGGCCAATCGTCTTCTCATCCTGCCGCTCCCATCATGACCGGATTGCGCGACGAGAGCCGCCGCCCGATTTCATTCTCGTGAAGAATACCGCACGTTTCCAATATCGACGCAAGGGACTTTCACGTGCATGAAGAGACACGCGAGAGGCAGGTTGGTGCGACGGTGAGCATTCCCCAAGGCGACGCAACGGGTCCGGAACCGGTCGACCGGGCTGTGGGTCAGCGCCTGCGCGGCCTCCGGCGCGCCAGGGGGCTTTCCCTCGAGGCGATCGCATCCAGCACCGGTCTCTCGATCGGGTTCATCAGTCAGGTCGAACGGGGTCTGTCGTCGCCCTCGCTCCGGGTCCTGGCGCTCCTCGCGGACACGCTGCAGATCGGTATCGGCGGCCTCTTCGAGCCCAGCCCGCACGAGCCCGATCCGGACCCGATCGTGGTGTTCCGGAAGGACCGGCCGGAACTTCAGCTCTGGCGGGCCGGCATCACCAAGCAGTTGCTGACCCCGCCCGGCGGCACGCACGGGATGAGCCTCTTCCACATGGTGCTGAGGCCGGGGGCGAGCACCGGCGACGAGCCGTTCAGCCACGAGGGCGAGGAGGCCGGCCTCGTTCTGGAGGGGCGCCTGACCCTGGTCGTCGAGGCGCGGACCCTTCAACTCGCGGAAGGCGACAGCTTCCGCTTCGAGAGCCGGCGACCACACCGGTTCAGCAATCCCGACCCGCATGGCCAAACCATCGTGCTGTGGGTCAATGTCCTCGGACCGACGCCGGCCGGATCGCCTTAGCGGAACGCAGGGCCACCGACAGGCAGGGCCATGCCGGCCCCCGGAGTGACCGGAACCCGTTCAGTTGCTGATCCGGACGGATGCCACCGCGGTGGAGAACAGCTTGAGCATGGCGGCGGTGATGTCACCCCCGGACGCAACGGGGAAGTACAGCCCGTCCGACGCGCAGGACCGCAGCGCCGGCCCGATCTGGCCCTCATAGGGTCTGACGTACCGATTGTAGAAGTCGTTGTCGTAGATCGGCAGGTATTGCGTATAGATGATGCCGATCCGCACGTTCTTGCTCTTCAGCGCATTGCATGTCGATGGGCTGAAAGGGCCGATGAAGCGGTCGCTCTGGATTTGAAAGCCGGCGCTCTGGTTCGTGACGCTGCCACCGGTATCCTCGACCCCGTCGGTGACCAGGAACAGAAAGCGGATCGGAGAGGACGCTGTGATGCCGGTCCCGCTTGCCGGGATCGTGGTATTCATGACCGCGATGGCGCGCTCGAAATCCGTCTGGTTGTCCGACTGGTTGTAATACGCGTACGCGATGTCGATGTTCGGCGCCGCAGCCTTGATCTGGCTCAGGGTCGGCGTCATCGCCTGGAGCCGGGTCTGCGTCGTGGAATCGTTGAACGTCCACATTTCCATTTGATACTGCTGCGACAGCGACATGCTTGCGTTCGCCTGATCGACCAAGGCCGACACGGCGTCACGCAGGACCTGAATGCGCAGCTTGATGTTGTTCTTCAGCGCCACGTGATAAAAGTCGGTCTGGCTATCCCCTGTGATACGACCTTTATTGTCGTAGGTGTGCTGATGACACGCGAAGGCACAGCCGCCCGTCGCGATCTTCATGTTGGCGACATCGGTGTCGGTCGCCGCCAGCCCCATCGACGGCGAATTGTCGAGCAGCAGGTAGAAGTTGATATATTGGAACATGTTGCGGGTGCTGGACGAGCTCCCGTTGATGTTCATGACCGGCACCTGCATCAACGATGAGATCGTCGTCTTCACCGTGGCCGTATAGCTCGCTGCCAGGCTGAGTGTGGCCGAGTTGCTGACGGGTGTTCCCGGGTTGAAGGAGGTCACGGTGACGCCCGGAACCTTGGCGGCCTCCGCTCGGAACTGCGTCTCCATGTTCAGCAGGCTGGTCGATGAGATCGAATTCGTCTTCTGCGAGATCACCGCGAGGACGGCGCCGTCGAGGGCCGCGTCGAGCTGTGCCTTGGCGGCGTTGCGTCGACCGTAATCCACCGCCGCCCCCGTGGCGAACAGCACCGGCAGCATCACGAGGGCGAAGGTGATCGCGACCTGGCCGGATCGCGAGCGCGCACACGTGCGGACGCAGCGCGTGAGGAGGCGGCTCATTCCGGCTGGAACAGCGGACACGTTGGGCCCCCGTCGCGCTAGTTGAAGATCGGGCAAGCCACGCCGCCCGGCATGATGATCTCGCTCGCGGTGCGCTCCGACCACGGGATCTGCCGCGTGAAGGTCAGGCCGCGGTTGCCGAAGATCCAGCGGTAGAGGGCGCTGCCGATGATCGGCGTATAGGTCATCGTCACTTCACCGAGGATGTAGCGGGCGCCGTCGAACTGATAGACGGCCGGCGTCTGGGGCAACCCGTTGGTCCCGTTGCGCTGCTGCGCCGGCCGCTTGGTCGCGTTCTGGGCCCAGCTGGAGCAGACCCCGCCATAGAGCGTGCCTGAGACCGACTCCACACCCATGGCGTTGACGACGATCTGCAGATTCGAGGCATCGAGGGGACGCAGGATCGCGGTCGCGGCGCCCGCGATCGTCGCCATGGCTTCGACCGTCGGACTCGGATTGTCCGCGCGTCCCGACAGATCACTCAGCGTGCGCGCGAACAGCGTCAGCTTGCGGTTCGCGTCGACCAGGCGCGTGAGTTCCGCGGTGGCAAAATACAGGATGATGAGGAGGGGCAACACGAACGCGAACTCGACCGCGGCGATCCCGCGCTCGTCGCATCGGTAGCGCGCGAGACGTTCCAGAATCCGGCGCATCAGGAGCACACGGACTGGGTTGTGTACGGTTCGACCTTGAAGACCGTCGCCGCCTGAATCACCCGACGCCTGTTGGGCAGGCTCGGCGTCGCCGCACCGAGCAGCGGGAAGAAGATCGGGACGTCCACGGCCGCCTGCACGATCACGATCGCGGAGGCGCCCGCGCAGGAATAGCTGGGGAAGCTCGCGTTCCAGTCGCTGGCGCCGCTGGCATTGGTCGCCACGGGCGAGACCGGGTTGGCGGCCGCGTAGCTGCTGGCCTGCGTGACGCTGACCCGGACATTGGCGCAGTTGAAGATCGTCACCCGCGGGGTGCCGTTCGACTGTGTGCAGATCGCCGTCCGGAACCGGCTCATCAGGGTCGCAGGATCGGTGGTGCCGGTGTTCGCGGTCTGAAAGGAGCCCGTATAGATCTGCCGGCCGGCATCGGACACTGCCTGCTGGAGGATCTCCTGCTCCCAGAAGACGATCCCGTTCTCCAGGCAGGCCCCGATCAGCGCGAAGAACGGAAGGGCCACGAGGGCGAACTCCACGGCAGTCGCACCCCCGCGCGCCCGCACGAAGCGCGCCGCCTGCGCTCGTCCATCAAGCCAGCGAACCACCGTTCGGATTTCCGTGCTCAATACCCAGCCTTCGACCGGACCACGCCGCTAGAAGAGCATCAAAAGCTTACTTTTTTTTCGCGCAGCATTGTTCAAAATCGATCCATTCGGAATGCTGTCACTTAACATGCAATTGCAACTTTAACCGTCACGTCCACCTCAAGTTGAAAGAACTGGCAGAGATTCCACGAGGCTTGCGACGGCGCCCCGGATCGCTGCCGCTTGTCAGATCAGCAGATCACCGTTGCACGCCCTCGAAGACGCCGCTGATGAGTCGGCGGAGATCGAATTGACCGATCGTCCGGGTCGAAGCGCAAAATCATGAAATCTTTAAGTCATCAATCGTACGATACGCTGACGAGACACGGAAACAATCGGCATTAAGCCCAGCTTAAGACATGGTCGATAGTTTCGGCGCCTAAATTAAAGCGCATGGTGATCGTCGATCATGGCCCGTGCTGTACCGGACGTCGTTTCCATCGAAGAGGGTGTCGGGCTCCTGCGGAGCCAGCTCGTGTCGATCTCGGACGCGATCGCGCGGACGCGCCAGGAAATCGCAGACCTTCGACAGGAGCAGGAGACCAGTCGCGCCTGCGACGAGCTCCACGCCGTCGTACAAGGCACGGAAGACGCCACGAACGCGATTCTGACGGCGTCGGAGACCGTCGATGGGCTGGCCCGCGGGATCGTGAGGCGTTCGGAACACCCTGCGACCCGGGCCGACGCGGAGGCCATTCAGGCCGAGATGCAAACCATCTTCGAGGCGTGCAACTTCCAGGATCTGACCGGGCAGCGGATCTCGAAGGTCGTGCGCACGATCGTTCTCGTGGAGGAGCGGATCGGCGAGATGCTGCGCGTCTGGTCGGCGTCCGGCGATGGCCCGGCACGGCCCAACCTGCCGCACGACAGACGCAGCGGCGAAGCGGCCCTGCTGAATGGCCCCGTGCTACCCGGCGATGCCTCGGTCTCGCAGGACACGGTTGACGCAATGTTCCCGTAGGCCGCGATCAGAGAGCGTGCCGATGGGCCGTATCCTTCTGATCACGGACGATCCCGTACGCAGCCTGGGCTTGCAGGGGGACCTGTCCGATGGTCTGTCTTGCGAGATCCACGACCTCCGCGCCGCGGCGGCGCCGGTCGGCACACCGACCGCGATCGTCACCGACGTCCTCGATCTCGGTACGGCATCCGTCGAGCGTCTGCGGCGCCTCCTGGTGCAGATCCGGCACGGGGTCCCCCTGGTCGTCCTGTTGCCGACCGAGAGCCCGCGCACCCGGCTCGTCGGCGTCGCGCTCGGTGCGACGCACACGCTGTGCGCCCCCATCGACATCGATCACCTGCGGGATCGGCTCGGCGCGCAGCGGCCGCCGTCACCCGTCGCGGCGCATGTCGAGGAGCCGGTGCCCGCCTGCGCGGTCCGGATGGCGGCAGAGGTGCGCGGGTTCTACGCATCGGTCTTCGTGGCGGATCAGCCGATCACACCCGCCGTCATCGACAACGGCACCCAGGCCATCGACGTCGCGATCCGGGATACGGGGATCCGCGACTGGATCCGGGCGGTGCGCCAATTCGACGATGCCACGCACCAGCACTGCCTGCTGGTGGCCGGGCTGGCGGCCGCCTTCGCGACAAGTCTCGGCCTCGGCGTGCAGGAGCGTCACCGGGTCACCAAAGCGGCCCTGCTGCACGATGTCGGCAAGATCCACATCCCGGCCGCCATCCTCAACAAGCCGGGCCGGCTCGACGACACCGAGATGGCCGTGATGCGGCTGCATCCGGAAAAGGGATACAGCATGCTCGCCGAGCAGGGCTTCGAGCAGCAGATGCTTCTGGTGGTCCGGTCGCATCACGAAATGCTCGACGGTTCGGGCTATCCGGACCGGCTTAAGGGACGCGACATCCCCGACCTCGTCCGGCTCGTCACCGTCTGCGACATCCACGCGGCCCTGATCGAGCAGAGGCCCTATAGGGCGCCCATGGCGAGCGAGGCGGCATACGCGATTCTGGAGGGCATGGCCGGCCGGCTCGATCCTGCGATCGTTGGCGCGTTCCGGCCGGTCGTCGCCGCCTTCGCGCCCCAGGCCCTCGCGCAGGGCTGACGGCCGGGGATCGGCCCTTGGAGTCCCGGCACAGCCGCCCGCCGGTCTGCGCGGGCTGATCGCATATCGCTTGTCTAGGATGTGGCCGTCGCGAGCCGCACCCGCGGCCCGCGACGGCCGCGGCTCACTCGGCGGCCTGCAGGGCCGGCGTATGGCCGGCCGGTCGGGTGGTTTGGCCAGCGAGGGCCGCCGCGAGCTTGTCCTCGTCGACCTCGTTCTCCCAGCGCGCCACCACGATGCAGGCCACGGCGTTGCCGATGAAGTTCGTGAGCGCCCGGCACTCGGACATGAAGCGGTCCACGCCCAGGATCAGCGCCATCCCGACCACCGGCACGGAGGGCACCACCGCCAGCGTCGCCGCCAGCGTGATGAAGCCCGAGCCGGTCACGCCCGCCGCGCCCTTGGAGGACAGCATGGCCACGAGGAGCAGAAGGGCCTGTTCGCCGAAGCTCAGGGGCGTATCGGTCGCCTGGGCGATGAACAGGGCCGCCATCGTCATGTAGATGTTGGTGCCGTCGAGGTTGAACGAGTAGCCCGTGGGCACGACGAGGCCGACGACCGGCTTGGAGCAGCCGGCCCGCTCCATCTTCTCCAGCAGCGAGGGAAGCGCCGACTCGGACGAGGACGTGCCGAGCACGAGGAGCAGCTCCTCCTTGATGTAGCGGATGAGCCGGATGATCGAGAAGCCGTTGTAGCGGGCCACCGCCCCGAGCACGACCAGCACGAAGATCGTCGAGGTCAGGTAGAACGCGCCGACGAGATAGGCGAGGTTGGCGAGCGAGCTGATGCCGTACTTGCCGATCGTGAAGGCCATCGCGCCGAAGGCGCCCACGGGGGCGACCTTCATGATGATGTTGACGACGCCGAAGATGGCCTCGGACAGCACCTTGATGATGTCCAGGACCGGCTTGCCGCGGTCGCCCAGGAAGGCGAGGCCGAAGCCGAACAGCACCGAGAAGAACAGCACCTGCAGGATCTCGCCGCCCGCGAAGGCGCCGACCGCCGTCGTGGGGATGATGTTCATCAGGAAGTCGACGATGCTCTGCTCCTTCGCCTTGCCGGCGTAGGTGGCGATCGCCTTCGGATCGAGCGACTTCGGGTCGATGTGCAGGCCGTTGCCCGGCTGGAGCACGTTGGCGACGATGAGGCCGACGATCAGCGCCAGCGTCGAGAACGTCAGGAAGTAGATCAGCGCCTTGCCGCCGACGCGTCCGACCTTCTCCAGGTTGGTCATGCCGGCGATGCCGGAGACGACGGTGAGAAAGATGACCGGGGCGATGATCATCTTGACGAGCTTGATGAAGGCGTCGCCGAGCGGCTTCATCTCGGCACCGAGCTGCGGATAGAAGTGGCCGAGCAGGATGCCGATCGCGACGGCGACCAGGACCTGGAAGTACAGCGTCCGGTACAGCGGCTTCGGTTTGGCGGGCGGATGCGGGGCGGTGAGTGGTGACGGCACGGCAGCCATGGGGCGTTCTCCCTGTCGATAGCTTCGGTTTGGGCGGCTGGCGTCGAAATGGTCCGACGCTGTCCGCGCTTGCTCTTGGCCGTTTGGCTGGCAGCCGTTCCCTGACGACATGGCTGCGTTACGTGGCGGGAATGGCAACCGGCATGCCACCGAAAGGCGGCGAGTTGCATTTCTTCATTTCATTGAAAGAAAACGGTTTTTTACGGCCGTGGTGCAACCGCCTGATCGGTTCTCTTGCGGATTTCCGCACGCCTCGGGCCGAAGCGTTCCGGCTTTCCGCACGGGTTGGAGCCCGTTGATCCGCTCGGCAGCACCCGAAAGCGGAGCCCGGACGCCGGACGGAACGCCGTCGCGGCGGGGTCTCGCGATTCTTCTCGGGCTCTGCGCAGTCCTGGCGGCGACGTGGCTCGCAGGCCGCACCGCAGAACGCTGGGCCCTGTCGGATCTGCGGCGGGCCGCCCGCTCGGCCATCGGGCTTCAGGTCGGCGTGCTGCTGGCCGAGATGCAGAAGCAAGCCTCGCTGCCGCTTGCACTCGCCACCGACCCCGAAGTCGTCGCCGCACTCGGGCCGGATCCGGGCCGCGGCCTTCTGGATCGCGTCGACAAACGGCTCGCACAAATCGCAGCCGCCACCGGCTCGGCGGTCATCTACGTGATCGGCGCCGATGGGCTCACGGTCGCAGCCAGCAATGCCGGGACCGACCGCAGCTTCGTTGGACAGGATTACGGTTTCCGTCCCTATTTCAAGCAGGCCCTGGCCGGCGGCGCCGGATCGCAATTCGCCCTCGGCACGGTCAGCAGCCGGCCCGGCCTGTACCTCGCGCGGCGCGTCGGCACTGGCGCCGGGGTCGTCGTGGTGAAGGTGGAGTTCGACGCGGTCGAGGCGGCGTGGCGCGCGGCCCACGAGGTGACCTTCGTCACCGATGCCCGGGGCATCGTCCTCGTCACCAGCGAGCCGGGGTGGCGCTTCGATACCCTCGACGCCATCGATGCCGCCGAGCGTGCCCGGATCGAGGCGGGGCAGGAATTCGGTGCGGCGTCCCTCAAGCGGCTGCCTCTGCATCCGATCGCCGGCAAGCCGGACGCCGTCCGCGTCGCCCGGGGGGCACTGCCGGCCTGGACCGCGATCCTGTCGCAGGCCCCCGTGCCCGGCACAGACTGGCGGTTGCATACGCTGACACCGGTCGGCACCGCCGTCGAGCGCGAGCGGCTTCAGGCCTGGATCATCGCGGCGCTGGCCACGGCGCTCGTCGGGTATGGGCTCTTCGCCCTGGCCGACCGCGGCCGCCGGACGCGGATGCGGCTGTCGGAGGCCGCTGCGCGCCGGGCGGAGCTTGAAACCCGGGTCGAGGCGCGGACACGCGCGCTGCGCGAGACCAACGCGCAGTTGCGCGCCGAGATCGCGGAGCGGCAGCGCGGCGAGGCCGAGCGCGAGCGCCTCGGCCGCGAATTGGCGCAGGCCGGCCGACTGGCGGCCCTGGGCCAGTTCGCGGCCAGCATGGCGCACGAGATCAACCAGCCGTTGGCGGCGATCCGCTCCTACGCCGACAACACCGCGATCCTCATCCGCCGCGGGCGATCCGACGACGCGGCCGAGAATGCGGCCGCCATCGGCCGGCTCACCGACCGCATCGCGGGCCTCACCCGGCAGCTCAAGGGCTTCGCCCGCCGCGCCTCGCCGCGACGCGAGCCGGTGGCGCTGCGCGACGTGGTGGCAAACGCCTTGGAACTCGTGACTGCGCGCGCGGCGGCCCTCGACGTCCCGCTCGCGGCAGACCTGCCCGACCCGGATCTGCGCGTGCTCGGAGACGGTCCGCGGCTGGAGCAGGTTCTGGTCAATCTGCTCCAGAACGCCCTCGACGCGGTGGCGGGCCGACCGGACGCCCGCGTCGGCCTGCACCTTCGCTCCGACGGTGGCGAGCGCATCGCGATCGAAGTGGCCGATACCGGGCCCGGCATTCCCGACGCCCTACGCTGCCAGGTCTTCGACGCGTTCTTCACGACCAAGGCGGATGGCCTCGGTCTGGGTCTCGCCATCGCCCGTGGGATCGTGGAGGATTGCGGCGGCAACCTGATCCTGGCGGGCGGCGCGGACGCCGGCACGGTCTTCCGGATGGAGCTGCTCCGGGCGACGGAGAAGAGTCCGGGCGTGGACAAGCCCTTGGGAGCAACACCGTGAGCGGATC
Organism: Methylobacterium sp. 391_Methyba4; assembly: GCF_029691625.1. NCBI lineage: Bacteria > Pseudomonadati > Pseudomonadota > Alphaproteobacteria > Hyphomicrobiales > Methylobacteriaceae > Methylobacterium > Methylobacterium sp. 391_Methyba4. The sequence goes on from NZ_CP121475.1 coordinate 506,941, forward strand.
GGCGGACGCGGAGGCGGCGACCGAGCGCGTCGTCTTCATCGACGACGAGGCGGAGGTTCGCCGGGCCAATTGCCAAAGCCTGGAACTGGAGGGATTTGCCGTCGAGGCCTTCGCCGCGGCAGAGGCGGCTCTGGCGGCGATCCTGGCCGCGCCTCCCGGCGTGGTGGTCACCGACGTGCGGCTGCCCGGACTCGACGGCGTCGGCCTGCTGGCGCGCCTGCGCCGGGTGGATCCGGACCTGCCTGTCATCCTGATCTCCGGCCACGGCGACATCCGCATGGCTGTGGCCGCCATGCAGGGCGGCGCCTACGACTTCCTGGCCAAGCCTTATCCCGCGGAAGCGCTCGTCGCCTCCGTGCGCCGGGCGCTGGAGCGGCGGCGGCTCGTGATGGAGAACCGGGCGCTGCGGGCGCGGCTCGACGCGGCGGTCGAGGAGGATCCGGCGTTCCTCGGGATCTCTCCCGAGATCACTAGCCTGCGCGCCCTCGTGCGCGAGGTGGCGCAGGCCGATGTCGATGTGCTCGTCTTCGGTGAGACGGGATCCGGCAAGGAGGTGGTGGCGAGCGCCCTGCACCGCTGGAGCCGGCGCTCCGGGCGGAATCTCGTGGCGATGAATTGCGGGGCGCTGCCGGACAGCGTCGTCGAGAGCGAATTGTTCGGCCACGAGGCCGGGGCCTTCACCGGGGCGCTGAAGCGCCGGATCGGTCGGATCGAGCACGCACAGGGTGGAACGCTCTTCCTCGACGAGATCGAGAGCATGCCGCTGCCGCTGCAGGTCAAGCTGCTTCGGGTGCTTCAGGAGCGCACCGTGGAACCGCTGGGCACGAACGAGGTGCGGCCGGTCGACATGCGGGTCGTCGCTGCCACGAAGGTGGATCTCGGGCAGGCGGCCGCTCAGGGCACCTTCCGGGACGACCTCTATCACCGCCTCAACGTCATCACGATCGCGATCCCGCCCCTGCGCGACCGGGGCGAGGACGTGATGCTGCTCTTCCAGCACTTCCTGCGCCGCGCCGCCGAGCGGTTCGGACGCGCGGTGCCGCCGGTCACGCCGTCCATCCGCGATCATCTGCGCCGTCACCCCTGGCCGGGCAATGTCCGCGAACTCGGCCATTTCGCCGAGCGTTGCGCCCTCGGGCTCGGAGCCGTGCCGCAATCCGCCACTGAGGCGGCGGCCGGCAGCCTCACCGATCAGGTGGATCGTTTCGAGCGGCAGTTGATCCGCGACGAGTTGATCATGGCCGGCGGCGATGTCCGGGCAGCCGCCGAGGCGCTCGGACTGCCCCGCAAGACGCTTTACGACAAGATGGCGCGTCACGGCCTGACGCCGGGCGACTTTCGCTAGGGGCGCCCGTTCGACCTGTTGCCCGGACCGAAGGGCGCGACCGACGCGTGTGGCGCCGCGGTCCGGGCAAGCTACCGAAAAGGGGTAAGGGGACAAGTGCGGAAACGGCTTAGCGTGGCGGACGGATCAGCCTCGCCGAGCCGCCTATGCCGCGTTATTTCATCGATCTGCACGACGGAACCGACATCGTCCGCGACAGAGACGGCTACGATCTGCCGAGCCTTGAGGCCGCCCGGTCTCAGGCCGTGAAGATCATGACACGTATCGCGCAGGGATTCTCCGACGCGCCCGGCCGGCAGGACTACATGGCGGCTGTCCGCGACGAGATGGGGGTGGTGCGGATGCGCCTGCGCGTATCGCTCGATGCGGACCCCGTCGGCTGACGCCGCAGCAGCCACTGCGGGCGTACGCGGTCAGAAGCGCTCCGACGCAATACCGGTAATTCGGACCGGGCCGAGGGAGAGGCGACTGCAGGGCCGCTGCATGGGCAGCGGATGCCCCGACGCCAGAGGACTATCTTTATCGCGCTCGAAGGCGCAGAGTGAGACTATCATCGGATCGACTGATCCAGGCGCCGGTGACTGAGGGCCTGCGCCCCCGCCTGCAATGGACAGGCGTGCTTGGCAAACATCCCGTCAGTTTCAGGACGGTTCCGCTCTCATCAGGTCCGCCAAGCCTATCGGCTGCATCGGCCTGCATCCGAACGTGGGGTGCTGACGCTTCGTTCCTATACCGGGTACGGCACGCATGACGGCCCAACGGAGATTCGACCGCTTGCCATCCGGCCGTCCGACAGATCCCGGAGCCGGTCCTATTTTGCCTCCGAACGTGACGCGGAGCGCGATCATGGCAACCGAATCGAGCCGCGGGCCCAGCGAGTCAAAGAAAGCGGAAGAGCCGCGGGTGGCCGTCAACAGGGCGGCTCAGTCGATTGTGGGCCTCGCCGAGCCCCGCGGTCGTGGCTGACACGATGGCGGAAATCGGGAGATGACAATCGTGGTCGAGCCGGACTCAGCACCGCCTTGCCCGGTGATGCAAAGATTGATCAGGATGGTTGCACGTTCATCGCAGCTGCCTGGTCTTCAGGAGCGTGGGTGGCTGATCGATCAGCTCACGGACCTCGAAGCCGAAGGTATTGCCGCAGATGCGCATCGGCGCACCCTGGACGCGATCCGGGCGACGCGGCTGAAGCTTCGCATCGAGAGCCTTTTACCGATGGCTTCGGCCTAGAACAGGCACTGATCTATCCGCAGACGGTCGCATGCGCGGCCATTCAGGACTGCTCTTCAAGCGCCCGTCGAACCGGGGAGGGCGGATACCGAGCCGGATACCCGGATCCGCGAGACGGCGCGACAGCACCGAGCATCGCTCAACAGCCCTTAAGTCAGGAGGACAGAATGCACCTCATGCGCTGGTTGACCAGCAAAATCATCGGTCTTTTCCTTGGCGAAACTCAGAGTCGCAGGGCGAATACGATGTCCAAAGAGCGCGAAGCCGGCACCTTCGAAGGCGGGTATTCCACAAAATCCCGACAGTTTGAAAGCGATTACAACGCAGCAACGCGAATGCTCAAGCTGCGGATCGATGAGCGCTTTCCGGACAGCTACTATGCCAGGCTGAGTTCCGACAGAAACAGCTCTTACGATTATGGTCAGGATCGCGCTTTGGCGATCGACACCATATCGACGGCCATCGCCATGGCCCTGCGCGGCGGTGCTTCCGTGGAACAAGCCGCGGCCGCTGGGGCGGCGAGTGTGAGGATCTGAAGGCAGCGTGCAGCTTCGTTCGGGTAACCGGGGACCCGGATTGGGAATCCATGGCGCGGTCGGTATGGAAACCGCCGCCTAGCTTCGCGCCGCTGATTTGCACCGCCAAAATCTTCTGCGCCGCATGTCAAACATCCTGCATTTTGACTTAGTGCTTGTGATTATCTCTCCGATGCCGTACAGATGATAAATCGACTTTTGGCCAGATATTCGGCCGCATCGCCTCAACAGGGCGAGCGCTCTGCATCTCTCCCATTTTCGAAAATTCGCGACCGAGCGCGTGCATGGCGTGCGCTCGACCTATTTAACTACCTATAACGATATGGAATACCTATGAGCATCGGCACCGTTAAGTGGTTCAACGACACCAAGGGCTTCGGCTTCATCCAGCCGGATGACGGCGGCAAGGACGTGTTCGTGCACATCTCCGCCGTCGAGCGTGCCGGCATGCAGGGTCTGACCGAAGGCCAGAAGGTCTCCTACGAAATGGAAACCGATCGCCGCAGCGGCAAGCAGTCCGCCGGCAGCCTCCAGGCCGTCTGAGCCACACTCCGTCTTCCAAGACGCGTCTCGAAGCCGTTCCCCCGGGGGCGGCTTCATCTGTATTTCGCAGCCAAAGCTTAGCTCTGGCGCGCACAAGGAATATTCGTGGGACCATACAAAGCAAGTCAGCTTGTTGACCATCTGGCGGCGATCGCCAAGTCGCGACAGGACACCCTGGCCCGGTTCCGGGCCCGCCCGTCAGCCGACGATCCGGCCCTTCGCGCCCGGCAGGCAGCCCGCCAGGCTGTGGTCGCGGCGCGGACTGCACGCAACACCGAGCGTGTGGTCGCCCGCCTCGCCGACGAAGCCGCACGCGAGGCTGAGAGTCTCGCTGCCAGCGCGCAGGCCGAAGCCGACCGGATTCGGTTGGTGGCCGAGGCAGCGGCTTTGCAGACGGCCCGCGCCGCTGAGCAGAAGGCCGCCCGCGACGCGCGCTTCGCCGCTCGCAAAGCCAGAGCCCGCCGGTAAGCCGGTCGCTCCCCGCTCAGCGCTTCTTTGGAGGACGAAACATGTCTCACAAGTTTAAGATCGGCCAGCACGTGCGGCAGCTGGGGACCAGCTATACGGGCAACAAGGGCATCGTCGACGGCCTGTTCGAAGTGGTCCGGCTGACGCCGGATGACCGCTCCGGCGAACCCACCTACCGGATACGGTCCGACGGCGGTGAGCGCGCGGCACGGGAAGGCGAACTCGTTCCGGCTTCTTGATCCATCCGGCCCGACCGGGCTTCCGCACGGCCGTTGCGTCCGGCAACGCTGCGGGGGGCGATCGGGCCAGAGAAGAACGCCCTGAGGGAACGCTGCTGAAGCCGCCGCGGCTGCGGCCGCGATCGACGCGGCGAGCCGAGCGCCACTCTCAGGACCGACAGGGACGATCATCCGTCCCGGGCTCGCCTGCCGCGTCGAAAGCCGCGGGAGATTGGCGGCCACACGGTGCCATCATCGGTGCGCCGCGCGAACTGCTGCGAGCAGAGCTTAGGCGTCCGGTCTTGTTTCTTTAAACGATCGGCAAAGCTGCGACGATTGTTTCGAGCAGGGCATCTCGGATGCTCTGCCATGCCCGTACCGATCATCCGTCGCGACGGCACGAGCGATGGAGTTTGCGATGCACAGGCGCGCATCCTCTCGCTCGGCCTTCGGCTGCCCGTCGGCTCACGGCGAGTGTTCCCGCGCGGGAACCGGGTCCCGGAGCCAAACCATCATCGATCGCTGCTGCGAACCCGACATGTTCAGACGTGAGGATGTTTCATGCCCCCGGCCGGCGCCCATTCCCCCGAGGCGGCCATGATCGAGCCCAATCAGACCGCCTATATCCTCAAGGTGACGCGCCCCGACGAGGCGGAACTATCCGGTTCCTTGGTGATGTTCTACGCCGTGATCACGACCTCCGAAGACGAGGCGCTTGCGGTCGTGCGCCAGGCCGTGAAAGCGGATGCGGTGGTCGAGCCGACGGGCGTCCGCCTCGCTCAACAGACAGCCAGCGCCCTCAACCTGGAGGCGGGTCTCGCAAGAGCACTCTGACGCGTCTTCCAGGGCTGCCCCGGTCCTCGAGCGGGATCTCGTGTCGCCAGCCCGGCGGTGCGGCGACAGGCAGTGAACGGGGAACCTCCGCCATGGATATCGACCGCTTGGCAGAAACCGAGCGCGTGCTTGCGGTCACCGACCGTCTCTGGCGTGCCGAGATGCATCGGGTCTTCGGTCCCGACGCGGTGCTGCTCCACGGCTTCGGGGAGGACCGTCGGGGCGCGCCTGGAACACGCCTGCGGTCGACCTTCGAAGACAGACGCAGCGCGATCGCGGCTTGGCGGCGGGTGAGGAGTCCGGCGCCTTCGCGCGCCTTTACGGGCAGGCCGGTCGTCCCGGGAGCCTGACGCCCCTCATCGCAGAGCGGCGATGACCGTCCGCGCGAAAATCGGACACCGGGCCCTTTTGATGCGCGTTCCGGATGTGCAACGCAGCCGCCGCGGATCTCCGAACTGGCGAAACCCGCGCTCAGCCGCCCTCCGATAGTCGTCCCACCGTCGACACCCTGCGTTGGGAGTGGCGTTTTGGCTTCGGACGGCGCATAGCTTCGGCATCCCTCCGCGCAATCCCGTGCCCTGGGCGACGAAGCGGAGGCCGAGATGGCACGCGAATTTACGACCGGCAAAGCGCAGGCTGTTACGCCCGAGGACTTCAACGAGCGCGTCAAGCGTCTTTTCGCCGACAAGCCCGACCCGCGAAAGGCCGAGCCGAAGGGCAAAAACTACAAGTCGAACAATCCGTTCACAAAGAGCTGAGACCGAGCGCCCCAGGATAATTGCAGACGGGCCGCTATTAACTTGCGGCGCGTCGGGGATCCTGATCTGGGCATGACGCCGACGAAATCGGTAATTGTCCTGCTGCTGGACTGGTGCAGGCAAGTCTGATCGACGCGAGCTCGGTTCTCCAGCTCGACCGGGCCAGGCTCGCCGAGCGTCTACGACGCCGCGTTGCGTCGTAGACGGGCCCGATATCATCGAAGACGTCCACCTGCGCCTCGTCCCGCATGCGATGGGTCCGCGCCGGGTCGTCCGCTCGGCGCGGACACGTTCAGCGCCGCGCCCCTCCAGGCGACCGACCGACGGCCCCGACGCGCATTCCGAGGGCTTTTCATCCGGGCTCATCGAACCGCTGAGGCCTCGCAGCTTCAGCCTCCTCGGGTCAGGCCGGACGGACAATCTCTTGAAGCTACGCATTTAGCCAAGAGCGTCCTCGAACGTGCTCGACGCCGCCGCAAGGTCGGTGAGCAGGCGCGGAATGGTCGTGGTCGCGTCCGCCGCGTAGACGGCGAAGAATTCCACCAGCGGCCCCTCCGGGCAGGTCTCCAAAACCCGCAGGGCACCGGATGCGATCTCCGCCCGGTAGCATTGGATCGGGAGGAGGCTGACGCCCACGCCGGCCTGCGTCAGGGAGGCGACGGCGCCCATGCTGTTGCAGAGATCGACGACGCGCGGCGCGTCGCCCCGTTCGTTGAGCCAATGCTCCACGGTTCGATGATGGAAGCTGTTCTTGCCGAGCGACAGGATGCGGATCGCCCGGAAGTCCGCAGGCTCGATTCTGCGGTTCGGAAGATCGAGGCCGCGGCCCGCCATCCAGGCGAAGCGCACCTGTCCGAGGGAGCGCGTGGCGAGGTGCGGGTCGAAGCGCGTGCCCGGCATCACCGCCATGTCGATCTCGCCATTCGCCATCAGGGTCTGGAGATCGGCCGTCAGGGCGACCTGCAATTCCAGGGTCAGGCGCGGATAGGATCGATGGATGAGGTCCACGAAATGCGGGAGCCACGTCACCGCGACCAGTTCGGCGACGCCGAGCCGGACGAGGCCGGACAGGGCGTCGCCGCTGCCGACCCGCGTCCGAATTTCAGCGCAGGCTGCGATGGCGCGCTCGGCATAGACCTGCAGTTCCCGGCCTTTGGCGGTCAGCCGGACCCGCCGCTGCGAGCGGTCGAAGAGGGAGACGCCAAGATCCAGCTCCAGGTCCTGGATCCGGGCCGAGATCGTCGACGGCGTCGCGTTCAGACGGTCCGCGGCGGCCGTAAAGCTTCCGCACCGCGCGATCTCGAGGAAGGTCTCGAGCTGTTTGATGTTCACGACCGAGCAGCCTTGATGACCGTGTAGCCTCTTCGGGATCTACGTGGAGAGAGCCCGCCAATCTGGAGGCGCGCGGGACGAGCCGGATCAGGCCTAGCAACCTGGTGCCAGTCCTGCAAAATATCGATCGGGCGTCAACGATGACACGATGGTTCGACATTTTCGAACGTTTGCCTGCGGAATAATTCGCTTTTTTCGGGTCCTGCCAGCGCTATCGTATCGTTCGTCGAGATGATCGCCGGTCAGAGCAACCGCTCCACCGCTTGCCCGGCCTGTCGCGTGGATTGCGGCACCGGCCGAATGCTGCGCGCGCCGTGACCGCAGGAAGGATGTGTTGTGATGATCCCGTCCCAGAGCATATCGGGAGATCAGTTCAAGTCGGTGATGCGGCGGTTCGCGGCCTCCGTGAACGTCATCACCTCTGCCGACGGGGCTGTGATGAACGGCATGACCGCTACCGCCGTCTGCAGCGTCTCGGCCGATCCGCCGAGCCTGCTCGTCATCGTCAACAAGTCCAATCGCTCGCATCCGGTGATCAGTCGATCCGGCACCTTCGCCGTCAACGTGCTGTCGAGCGATCAGGAGGAGCTGGCCGGGCACTTCGCCGCCAAGAAGCCGGATCCGTTCGCCGACATCGACCATCGGATCGGCCAGACCGGCTGTCCCCTGATCCGCGACGCCGACGCGACGCTCGAATGCGCCGTCGTGCAGGAGACGGATTTCGGCACGCATACGATCTTCATCGGGCGCATCGTGACCTGTGCGGTCGCGAGCAAGTCTCCGCTCCTCTACCACGAGGGTCGCTTCTGCCGTCTGGAGGACATGGCCCTGCACTACGCCTGACGGCGAGCCGATCCTCTCCCGACGCAGCCGGCCCGTGACGCCAACCGGAACCGGCCGGAGAGCAGTGTGGCCCCAAAAGGATCTGCACCAAGAAGAAGAGAGCGCAATCGCTCAAGACGCCAACACGAGGGTGGAAACGATGGCCTCTGCAGAAGACAGCCGGCCCGGATTGGATCCGGGTCAGGCGAAGCACGCGCGTCGCGCCGTGATCGCCGCCACGATCGGCACGATGATCGAGTGGTACGACTTCTACCTCTACGGTCTCGTCGCCGCGCTCGTCTTCGGGAAGCTCTACTTCCCGTCGCATGACCCGTTCGCCGCGACGCTCCTCTCCTTCTCGACCTTCTTTCTCGGCTTCGTGGCCCGTCCCTTCGGGGCGGCGATCTTCGGACATTTCGGCGACCGGATCGGCCGCAAGGCCACGCTCGTGGTCACGCTGATGCTGATGGGGGTGAGCACCGTCCTCATCGGCCTGATCCCGACCTACGACACGATCGGCATCTGGGGGGCCGTCGCCCTGACCACCCTGCGGATCCTGCAGGGCGTCGGGGTCGGCGGCGAGTGGGGCGGGGCCATCGCGGTCGCGACCGAGTGGGGTCAGTTCAACAAGCGGCGCGGCCTGGCCGGGAGCTGGCCGCAATTTGGCTCGCCGCTGGGCATGCTGCTGGCCGTCCTCGTCCTCACCGTCGTCACCCATGCCGGCTCGCCCGAGTGGTTCGAGACGATCGGCTGGCGCATCCCCTTCCTGCTGAGCGCCGTCCTGATCGCCGTCGGCCTCTACATCCGCCTGGGCGTGCTGGAGACCCCGGTCTTCGAGGAGATGAAGGCCAAGAAGCAGGTCGCCAAGGCACCGGTCCTCGACGCCGTGCGGCTGTACTGGAAGGACATCCTGCTCACCTGCCTGATCCGCACCGGACAGCAGGCGCCGTTCGTCCTCTTCACCACCTACCTGCTTTCCTACGGCACCGGCGTGCTGAAGCTCGAACGGTCGTTCCTGTTCAACTGCGTGCTGGCGGCCGCCGCAACCTCGCTGATCACGACGCCGCTGTTCGGCTACCTGTCGGACCGCATCGGCCGGAAGCGGATGTACCTGATCGGCGCCTTCACGATGCTGGTCTTCGCCTTCCCCTATTACTGGTTGATCAACAGTGCGATCCCGGCCGTGATCGCCCTGACGGTGGTCGCCTCCCTGGTGGTCCACGACATGCAGTACGGGCCGCAGGCCGCCTTCATCGCCGAGAGCTTCCCGCCGAACGTGCGCTACAGCGGTGCCTCGATCGGCTACCAGCTCGCCTCCCTCACCTCGGGCGGCCCGGCGCCGATCATCGCGACGTGGCTGATGCACACCTACGGCACCTCCACGGCGATCAGCTGCTACCTCGCGATCATCGCGGCGATCAGCCTGATCTCGGCGGCGCTCCTCAAGGACCGCTCGCAGGAGGACTACATCTCGGTCGCGCCGCGCGCGCCCGATCCGGACGCTGGCCAACCCCTCGTCGCGTCCAGCGCCAAGCCCACGCTCTCCTGACCACCGCCTGACCCGTGAAGGTGACGAGCATGCTCACCCAGAACCCCCTCACGCCGCACGCCCACGACGCGCCGGTCTCGCCCCTGGAGCGCCTCGCGCCGAACAAGCTCATCCTCGGGCTGTTCCTGCCGATGCAGGAGGGCGCCTGGAGCCCGTCGCGGGCCCCGCGCTCGACTTCCTGGACCTTCGACTACCTCGCCCAGTGTACGCGGCAGGCCGAGGATCTCGGCTTCGACCTCGCCTTCGGCCTCGCCCAGTGGATGGGCAAGGGCGGCTACGGCGGCGAGATGCATTTCCGCGAGCACGAGCTCGATCCGATCATCGTCAACACCGCGCTGGCGGCGATGACGAAGCGGATCGTCCTCATCAACACGGTGCACATCCTCTACGCGTGGCACCCCCTGCATCTCGCCAAGTTCGGGGCCGCCCTCGATCACATCAGCGGCGGCCGCTGGGGCGTGAACGTCGTCACGGGCTACAAGCCGAGCGAGTACCGGATGTTCGGCCTCGACATGATCGAGCACGACCTGCGCTACGACATGGCCGATGAGTTCACGACGCTTCTGGAGCGCCTCTGGGCCGAGGACGAGAACCTGACCTTCGCGGGGCGCTGGTGGAAGACCGAGAACGCCTTCCTGGCGCCGCGTCCGGGGCCCCGCCGGCCCTTCCTGGTCAACGCGGCCTCGTCCGGCGCCGGGCTGGCCTACGCGGCCAAGCACTCGGACCTGATCTTCATCACGAGCCCCGGCGGCGCCGAGCCCGCCAAGGCCTACGAGACCCTGCCGCCGGTCAACGCCCGGATCAAGGACCTCGCCGCCTCCTTGGGTCGGCAGGTCAAGACGATCATCAACCCCCACGTGATCTGCCGCCCCACCGAGAAGGAGGCGCAGGAGGCCTACCGCCGCATCCTGGAGCACGAGGATCCCGTGGCGGCCGACAACTTCGTCCAGACCTTCGTGGGTGGGGACACCAAGTCCTGGCGCGGTCACAGCCGCGCCCAGTGGGTGATCGGCGGAAACGTCCACCTTGTCGGCACGCCCGAGCAGATCGTCGAAGGCTTCGTGAAGCTGCAGGCGGCCGGCTGCGACGGCGTCCAGGTCAACTTCTTCGACTACCTGCCGGACCTCGCCTATTTCGGCGAGGCGGTCATCCCGATGATGAAGCAGGCGGGTCTACGGACATGAACAGCGGCGGTCGGTGCCGGTGAGCGGCGCCGCTGCGCCTGTCCCGGCCGCGGGGGAGGCAGGAGGCCGGCTGCCGTTCCCGGCCCTTGCCGCCGGCTTCCTCGCGCTCGCCGTCGCGATCGGCATCGGTCGCTTCGTCTACACGCCGATCCTGCCCGCCATGGCGGACGGGCTCGGCCTCATCCGGGCAGAAACGGGCCTGATCGGCTCCGCCAACTTCGCCGGCTACCTCGCCGGCGCCCTGGCCTCGGCGCACCCGCTTCTGCTCCGGGGACGCCGGCTCTGGCTCGCCGGCGCCCTGGGGACCTGCGTCGCCACGCTCGTCGCCATGAGCGCGTGTTCGACGCTCGCCGCCTTCGTCGCCCTGCGCTTCGTCGGCGGCGCGGCGAGCGCCCTCGGCTTCGTCCTCGCCACGGCCCTGGTCATGGACCGGCTGACGCGGACCGGGCGCTCCGATCTGGCCGCGCTCCATTACGCCGGTGTCGGGAGCGGGATCGCGCTATCCGCGGCGGTCGTGTCCATCGCGCGGGAAGCCGGATGCGAGTGGCGTGGTCTCTGGATAATCAGCGGCGTGCTGGCCCTGGGGCTCGCGGGACCGATCCTCTGGCTGCTCCAGGGATCCGCCCCGGCCGCCTCCCGGGCGCAGGCGGGGACCGCGACCTCCGCCTCGATCGCCCGGCTCGTGATCGCCTACGGTCTGTTCGGCTTCGGTTACGTGATCACCGCCACCTTCCTGGTCGCGATTGTCCGGACGTTGCCGCAACTCGCGACGGCCGAGGCCTATGTCTGGCTGTGCGTCGGTCTCGCCGCGGCGCCGTCCGTCGCGATCTGGGGCTGGGTCGAGCGGCGCTTGGGCTTTCGGACCAGCTTCGCCCTCGCGTGCCTCGTCGAGGCGTCGGGGGTGATGGCCAGCGTCCTGGCGGCCCATGTGCCGGCCATCCTCTACGCGGCCGTCGCCCTCGGCGGGACGTTCGTGGCCCTGACATCGCTCGGCATCGACGGGGCGCGGCGGCTGCATGCCGGAAATCGTCAGCGGATCGTCGCGGTGATGATGGCGGCATTCGGGACCGGGCAGGTCATCGGTCCCGTGGCGGCGGGCGTTCTGGCCGATGCGACCGGAAGCTTCACCGTGCCGTCCCTCGCCGCGGCGGCCGCGCTCCTGATCGCCGCGGCCCTGGTCCTGTCGTTGCCGGGCGCCGACGCGGCGGCCTGAAGGCCGGCAGTGCCCACCCGGCGGCGGGGGCGGTCTCCCGCGGGGTTCTGAGAGAGCCGTCGCGCGTCCGGGGCGTCGTGATGCCCAGGAGAGGGGACCGTCACCTGCGTGCGCGGATCAAGGAACGACCAGCAGGCTGCGCAGCGCCTTGCGATCGGTCTTCCCGACGCCATTGACCGGCAGCACATCGAGCTTGTGGATCTGCGCCGGCACATAGATCCGCGCGAGGGAGCCGCGCACGAAATCCTTGAGGCCCGGCTCGTCGAGGCCCTGGCCCTCCCGCAGCACCACGAAGGCCACCGGCACCTCGCCGAGATCCGCGTCGGGAGCGCCGACCACGCAGCAATCGCGGATGGCGGGATGGGCGGCGAGCTGTCGCTCGATCAGCGCGGGCGAGATGTTCTCGCCGCCGCGAATGATCACGTCCTTGATGCGCCCGGTGATGGATAGGAAGCCGTCGGAATCGAAGCGGCCGAGATCGCCCGTGCGCAGCCAGCCATCCACGATCGGCTGATCCGTGCTGCCGAGATAGCCGGCCATCAGGGCGGGGCCGGAGATGCGGATCTCCCCCTCCCGACCGGTCTCGACCGGGCGACCCGTAACGGGATCGAACAGGCCGACATTCTGCCCCTCCAGCACGGTTCCGATCGTGCCGATGCGGCGCCGGCCCGGCGGATTCATGGTCGAGGTGCAGGTTGCCTCCGACAGGCCGTAGGAGACGAGGAGCGGCACGCCGAAGGTGTTCTCGATCTGATGATGCAGGGTCGGCGTGATCGGCGCCGAGCCGCAGCGCAGGAAGCGCAGGCCCGGGAAGCGCTCGCCCTGGCGCAGCAGGGGCAGCATCCGCGCGTAGATCGTCGGCACCCCGGTCATGTAGGTGATGCCGCCGGTGCGCAGATGGTCGAGGGCGGCCTCGGCCTGGAAGCGCTCCATCAGCACGATCTCGGCCCCGGCCAGCAGAGGCACGATCAGCTGATTGTTGACGCCGTTCGTGTGGTGGAGCGGCATGACGTGGAGAAGCCGGTCTTCGGGCCCCGTGCCGGTGTGGCGGAGCACGCCTGTGGCGTTGCAGATGAGCCCTTCGTGGCGCAGCAGCACGCCCTTCGGCCGGCCGGTGCTCCCCGAGGTGAAGAGCAGCATGGCCTCGTCCCGCGGGCCGATCTCTGCCGCGAAGGCCGTCCCGCTGCTGAAACCGTCAAGCGCCCGGACGTCCAGGCCGGCCAGGGCGCGCCCGGTCACCTGCGCCGCGTAGGCCTCGGCGACGATGAGGTGCCGCATGCCGACAAGAGCCGCCTGCTCGGCCACGACCTCCGGCGCGAGTCCGGGCTCGAAGAAGCAGACGCAGGCGCCGGCCTGCAGGGCCCCGAAATAGGTCGCTATGGCCGCCGCGCTCTTGGGTGCGATCAGCCCGACCCGGTCGCCTTTCTCGACGCCCCAGTCCCGGACCGCCCCCGCGGCGGCGTCGATGCGTGCGCCGAGATCGGCGTAGGTGATGGGGTCCGGGGCCGCGAGGGCCGTGCGGCCCGCCTCGGCGTGATGCGCGATGGCCGCGCGCAGCCGCGCGCTGAGCGAGTCCGGCATGGCGGCGATCTCCTCTTCCCTTGGTCTGTCCCGCGCTTCAGCGCAGGCGGATGCCCGCATCGACCGCGAAACGGCCCGCCGGGTCGAGGGAAGCCAGCGCCGCCCGCTCCTCCGGGGTCGGCGGCGGCGTCGGCCCGGCATCCTCCGCCGAGAAGGCGAAGCCGGTACGGTCGCGGACCTCGTCGAGGCTCGCCTCCGGATGCCAGGAGGCCAGCGCGAGCCGGCCCTCGCGCTTCGTGAAGACGGCGATCGGCGTGACCACGCCATGCATGCCGCCGGCCGCTGTGACGAAGTCGAGGGTCTCCACCAGGGTGCGCCGGGAATGCTCCGTGCGCCATGTGACCGCCCGGCGGGCGGTGGGCAGCATCACGGCCCCCCCACCGCCGCCCGGCAACCGCACCCGCGGGGCGTGCCAGTCGCCGATGCAGGAGACGTTCGTGCGGCCAAGGCCATCGACCTGGGCGGCGCCCAGGAAGCACAGGTCCATCAGGCCGCGGGTGCAGAGATCGTAGAAATCCTCGTTGGCGAAGATCGCCCGCGAGCCCTCGGCGAGCACGGGGTCGGAGGAGGAGATCGGCACCTCCGACGGGTTCGGATCGACCCCGCCGGCGACGTTGATGTAGGTGAACGCGAAGGGATAGGCCTGCTTGGCCAGGAGACAGGCCAGCATCGGCAGGGCCGAGTTCACGCCGCTGAAGGTGATCTCGTTCGGCCGCACGAACCGGGCGAGGTTCGTGACGATGTAGGAGAAGCCCGACCAAGTCCCGGTCACGTTGGACGCCGCCTCAGACATGGGCGGCCTCCCGCGCTTCGGGGCCGGCCGCGAGGTGGTCGGCGAGCACGCCCGGGGCGTCGGTCATGTAGGCCTCCACGGCCGGGTAATCGATCGCGTAATCCGGCCAGAGCGAGCCGGGCCACGCCCCGTTCGGCACGATGCTCACCGCCTCGACGAGGAAGTGGGGCACCAGCGTCAGTTCGGGCTGGTCGCGGAAGGAGGCGTCCGGCGCGATCCGCTCAGCCACCACGAGCACGCGCTTGGCCGAGCGGCTCATGATCCGGTCCCAGTGCGAGGTCCCGAAGACGCGCACGTCTCCCGACTCGCTGACCTCGTTGGCCTGGATCACCGCGAAGTCCGGCTGGATCCGCGGGATGGCGTAGACCGCCTCGCCGCTGCCGTAGGGGTCCTCGATCGTCTTCCAGCCGTTCAGGGCGGCCAAGTCCGAGCCGTGGATGCCGCCGCAGGGCATGAACGGCACGCCGAAGGCCGCCGCCCGCAGGCCCGCGGTCAGGCTGGCGCAGGCATGCTCCTCCAGGCTGACGGCGCCGGATTCGATTGCGCGGCGGTACCAGGGGGCGAGGCCGAAATTGCCCTCCATGGCGACGATGCCGGCCCTGGCCCGGGACAGGGCGCCGGCGCGGCACAGGATGTCGATGTCGTAGCCCGGCGATTGCTTGACGACTTCGAGGTCGCGACGTCCCTGACGGATCAGCTCGCGCACGAACGCGAAGGGGCCGCGATGCAGGAAACTGCCGCCCAGCGCGAGGGAGCTTCCGTCCGGCACCCGGGCGGCGAGATCCGCGAGGGGGATGATTTTCTGAGGTCCGGCGCTCACGGGGCGTCCTCCGGTCGGAAACGTGTCAGGCCGCGCGGTAGGCGCGGATGCGGTCCTTGAGACCCGGGCGCGCGGCCGAGGCGACGAGATCGGCGAGGTCGTCCGCGCGGGTGTCGCGGGCGGCAGCGCGGTTGAGGGCAGCGCCGGCCCAGGGGGACAGCCGCGTCGCCGCCTCCGACGCGGCCGCGACGGTGTCGGACCAGGACTCGGTCGCCGCGATGGCGGTGAGAAAACCGTCGGACAGGGCCTCCGGGGCATCGAACACCCGGCCCTCCTGCAGGACGAGCCGGGCCTTGGAGCCCCCGACGCGATCGGCGTAGCGCCGCGTGCCGAGAACCAGCCCGAAAGACAGACCCGGCATGCGGAAGGTGGCGGCCGGATCGCCGACCCGCCGGCCGCAGGCGCAGACCACATCGACCCCGGCACCGAAATTTCGCCCGTGCGCCAGCGCCAGGGTGTCGAAGGGCGCGTGGGCGAGCGCCTGGAGAAGCTGCTCGATCCGCACGAAGCGGAGCAGCAGGTCGCCCTCCGACTGATCCTCGTAGCCGCCGAAATCGAATCCGGCGCTGAAGTTCCGGCCCGCTCCCTTGAGCACGAGGAGCCGGGTCCCGTCGCCGGCCGCCTCTCCCACGGCGTCGAGGAGCGCATCGACCAGGGCGGCCGACAGGGCGTTCATCTTGTCGGGGCGGTTGAGTGTCAGGGTCAGCGTCTCGCCACTGCGCGCCTTCAGGAGTTCGTCCATAACGCTGCCCTCAAGCCATGCGGGCGCGGGCCGGAGCGCCGTCGCCGAACAGCTCGGCGTTGTGCTGGCCGAGCGCCGGCGGCTCCCGGTAGATCGGGAAGCCCTCGCCGGAGAATTTCAGCGGCGAAACGAAGGTGCGTGTCTCGGACCCGGACGGCAGGGTGAGTGGCTGGACCCAGCCCATGTGCTCGACCTGCGGATCGGCGAGCGCGTCGGCGTAGCCGTTGATCGGCGCGCAGGGCACGCCCGCGGCGCGGAACCGGGCGAGCAGGTCGGCGCAGGTGCGGTCGGCGAAGTCGCGCTCCAGGATCCCGAGGAGGTCCTTCTGGTTCTGCGCCCGCAGGGCGGTGGTGGCGAAGCGCGGGTCCTCGGCGAGATCGCTCCGCCCGATCGCCGCGCAGGCGGCGCGGTAGAGGGCGTTGTTGCCCGCCGCCATGGCGAAGTAGCCGTCTTTGGCGCGGAAGGCCTGATAGGGCGCGTTGCGCGGGTGGGCCGAGCCCAGCCGCTTCGGGTCGCGGCCGCTGCCGAAATACTCGCTGGTCTGGAGGGCTGCCATCGCCAGGGAGGCCCCGAACATCGAGGCGTCGATGTGCACGCCGGTGCCGCCCGCCCGCACCTGGAGCAGCGCCGCCGCGATGGCGTAGGCCGCGTAGAGCCCGGTGCCGAAATCCGAGATCGGCACGCCGCACTTCACTGGCGGCGCACCGGGCTCGCCCGTGACGCTCATCACGCCGCTCATCGCCTGGAGCGTCAGGTCGAACCCGGCCTCGGACGAGCGCGGTCCCTCCTGGCCGAAAGCCGAGATCGAGCAGTAGACGAGGCTCGGCCGCCCGGCGCTGACGCTGGTGTAATCGAGGCCGAGCCGCTTCATCACGCCGGGGCGGTTATTCTCCAGCACCACGTCGGCGGAGGAAATGAGCTCAAGGGCCCGCGCCTTGTCGGCCGGATCCTTGAGGTCCAGCGTCACGGAGCGCTTGTTGCGGTTCAGCGAGGCGAAGTTCTCGCTGAAGCCCTCGTTGAGGGGTGGCCAAGCCCGCATCGTGTCGCCGCCGTCCGGGTTCTCGACCTTGACGACGTCGGCCCCCATGTCGGCGAGCAGCATGGCGCAGAACGGCCCGGCCGCAACACTGCAGAACTCGATCACGCGGATACCGGACAGCGGTCGCACGGGCCTACTCCTCGATCAGACAACCGTCGCCGACGCAGGCTCGGGCGCGAGGCCTCGGGCGTGGCGTGGCGCCGGATGGGATGAGACGGTGATGGGGTTGTAGCCGAGGGCACGCGACAGGCTGCGCGCAGCGTCGACAACGACGTCGCTGAAGCGGCGCAGAGCCGTCGGGTTCAGGCGGTCGGCCGGACCGGAGATGCCGATCGCGGCCACGGGACGGCCCATGGCATCGTGAACGATGGCGGCGAGCCCGCAGACGCCTTCGCGCCACTCCCCGCGATTGACCGCAAAGCCCTGGATCCGGACCTGCTCCAGCTCCCGCCGCAGCAGGTCCAGCGTCGGGATCGTGCGCGGCGTGTGAAGCGGGAGCGTCTCCGGCAGATGGGCCAGCGCCTCTTCCTGGTAAGCCAGCAGCGCCTTGCCGGAGGCCACGCAGTAGGCCGGGGCGCGGCCACCGATCGACGAGTAGGCGCGGACCGGCTGCGGGCTCTCGATCTTGTGCAGGTAGATGACGTCAGCCCTGTCGAGCAGCGACAGGTGGATCGTCTCCTGCGTCTGCTCGGCCAGGACCCGCATGAAGGGCTCCGCGACCTGCCGGACGTCGATCCGCGCCACCACCGGGCTGGCGAGTTCGAAGAGCTTCAGCGTGCAGGCGTAGGTGCCGCCCGGGTTGGCGTGCACGTAGCCGGCGGCCACCAGGGTCTGCAGCGTGCGGTGCACATTGCTCTTCGTGAGGTTCAGGGCGCGCGCCAGTTCGCTGACGCCACGGGGCGCGTCGCTTCCGGCGAGGTGCTCCAGAAGCGTCAGTCCTTTGAGGAGTGTGCTGTCCATCGTTCTAATATCCGATACAGCGTTCTGCTAAACGCTATCGCCTCGCATCCGGACCCGTCAAGGGCGTGCTTCCGGATTGCTGCGGAATGCAAGTGCTTGCCCCCGACCAGTTGGTTCGATGATCGCGCAAGCAACAGATTCGACATTGACGGCGGCCAACGACCTTCATAGCCTAACAAATCATGAGACGACGTTCTAAATAATAGAACAACCTGCGTCGCTTCTCGAACCAGCGGTAGACTTCTGCGGAAGTGACCGCTCCGCTGACGGGAGAGAAACCATGGACGCCTCGGCCCAACGCCCACCTTCCAAGAAGGATGTCTTCCGCGTCGTCAGCGGCAATTTCCTCGAGATGTACGATTTCATGGTCTACGGCTTCTATGCGGCTGCCGTGGCGAAAGCGGTCTTTCCCAACGACAACGAGTACGTCTCGTTGATGCTGTCGCTGGCCACCTTCGGAATCGGTTTCCTGATGCGCCCGCTCGGCGCCATCGTGCTGGGCGCCTATATCGACCGGCACGGCCGACGGGCCGGCTTGGTCATGAGCCTCGCCATCATGTCGATCGGCGTCGCCCTGATCGCCTTCACGCCGACCTACGCCTCGATCGGCATCGCCGCGCCCATTCTCGTCCTGATCGGCCGCCTGCTGCAGGGGTTCTCCGCTGGCGCGGAATCGGGCGGCGTGTCGGTCTACCTGTCCGAGATCGCCACGCCGGGCAACCGTGGCTTCTACGTGAGCTGGCAATCGGCCAGCCAGCAGGTCGCCGTCGTCTTCGCCGCCATCATCGGCGTGTCCCTGCGCGGTTTCCTCTCCGAGGAGCAGATGCTCGCATGGGGCTGGCGCATCCCGTTCCTGATCGGCTGCCTGATCATTCCGGTCCTGTTCTGGATCCGGCGCTCGATGCAGGAGAGCGCCGATTTCGCGCAGCGGGCCAAGCATCGCCGCGCGACACTCGGCGAGATCTACCGGTCACTCCTCCAGAACTGGGCCATCGTTCTCAGGGCCGTGCTGCTCGTCACGCTGACGAGCGTCTTCTTCTACATGATCACGGCGTACACACCGACCTATGCGCGTCAGGTGCTCGGCCTGAGCGCCCATGACAGCTTCGTCGTCACCGTCTGCGTCGGCATCGCGAATTTCATCTGGGTTCCCGTCATGGGGGCGGTGTCGGACCGCGTGGGACGCCTGCCGGTGCTGCTGACCTTCTCGGTGCTGATCGGCCTCACGGCCTACCCGGTTATGGCGTGGCTCGTGTCGGACCCGTCCTTCGGCCGGCTTCTGGCCGCCCTGATGTGGATGTCATTCCTCTACGGTGGCTATCAGGGCGTGATGGTCGTCACGTTGACCGAGATCATGCCGGCCGAGGTACGCGCCACCGGCTTCTCGCTGGCCTACAGTCTCGCGCAGGCGATCTTCGGCGGATTCACACCGGCGGTCTGCACCTATCTGATCCACGAAACGGGGAACCGTGCCATGCCGGGCCTCTGGCTCGCCTGCGCGGCGCTGTTCTCGATCGTGGGCGCGCTGACGCTCTATCGCAACGCCGACATCGCGCGACGCGGGACGGCGGCCGTCACGCCGGCCTGAGCGCGGATCGGAACGGTGCGCCCCCGGGAGGGCTGCGATCCGTGATGGGCAGGCGAAGTCGTCTGACGACGTCGGCCCTCGGCGCGGGCGGCCGGGTCGTCGCGCCGCTTCGCAGCGGGGCGGCCGACGCCGCGTCGCCGACCTTCGGCACCGGGCAGCGTCCGCTGGTGGCGTATCCGGGCAAGCGCCCGCTCCGGCAGATGCCCCTGCGCCTGCCGCAACGGGAGACGCCGTTCGCCGGATCCGACGCGGGCGCGACGGGCTGCGCCCGGTGGATCGGCATGCCGCTCAAGCAGGTGGTCGACCAGGCGATGATTGAGGGGCGGCAGGCCAAGGCCAGCGCCGCATGTCTCGGCGCAACCATCAGAGAGCCGGACAAGGAGGTGATGCCATGACCGCCAGGATGGCCACCCGGGTCGCACCAGACAGTGTGCCCGCGGTCCGAGCCGGCAGATCCTTTCGGGCCGGTGCAGCCGGCCGGCTGATGCCGGGGCTTTTCCTGTGCCTCATCCTGACCGTCATGGCGCAGGCGCTGCAGGCCGGCGAGGAGCATCTGACCGGCCACCCCTATGTCGAGGCCCTGGTGCTCGCCATCCTGCTCGGGACGGCCCTGCGCACCGCCTGGGTGCCGGGAGCGCGCTTCAAGGCCGGAATCGCCTTCTCGGCCAAGCAGGTGCTGGAGGTGGCCGTCGTCCTACTCGGAGCCTCGGTGAGTCTCGGGGCCATCGTTGCGTCGGGCCCGGCGCTTTTGGCCGGCATCGTCGGCGCAGTGGCGCTCACCATCCTGGCGAGTTGCGCCATCTGCCGCGCTCTGGGCCTACCGGTGCGCATGGCGCTGCTGATCGCCTGCGGCAACGCCATCTGCGGGAACTCGGCCATCGCCGCGGTGGCGCCCGTCATCGGCGCCGACAGCCGGGACGTGGCAGCCGCCATCGCGTTCACGGCAGTGCTGGGCGTCCTGATGGTGCTCGGCTTGCCGCTGTTCGTACCGCTCGCCGGATTCGGTGAACATCAGTACGGCGTGCTGGCGGGGCTTACGGTCTACGCAGTCCCACAGGTGCTGGCCGCGACCGTGCCGGTGGGCACGCTCGCGACGCAGGTGGGCACGTTGGTCAAGCTGGTGCGGGTGCTGATGCTCGGACCCGTCGTGGTGGTCCTGTCGCTGATCGCGCCGCGCCTGCCCGCGGACGGGGCAAGGGCCGGTGCTCCAGGCCGGCTCGGCTTCTTCAAGCTGGTGCCCTGGTTCATCCTGGGCTTCCTGGCGCTCGCCACGCTGCGCGCGCTCGGCTTCATTCCGGAGGACTGGCTGCAGCCGCTCTCGCGGATCGCCGGTTTCCTCACGATCGTCTCGATGGCCGCCTTGGGCCTGGGCGTCGATGTGCGCATCCTGGCCCAGGTCGGCGGCCGGGTGACGCTCGGGGTTACCGCCTCGCTCCTCGTGCTCCTGGCCATCGCCGTCCTGCTCATCCGCGGCCTCGGGGTCGGCTGATCCGGCCGGCAACCGAAGGCGATGAATTTCACGCGCGATTTCTGCGACGGATCTGCTCGCAACACAGTCCTCGCCACGACTTTGTAAGATCTGCGTCCAGAGCGCCGACATCTTCGGCTACGCGGCCGATATCGGCGCGTAGCGGCCGGCCGGATCTGGCCGAGTGCCACCGATCCGCGTCAGATGAGGCCCCCCGGACAGGCGGATACGGGGCATGTGAGCCGCCGCGTTCATGCAGCCCGCGGCCGCTTCGCACCTGGGCGAGCGATGCAAGTCCATACGCGCAGAGTCTGACTGCGGAATTCCAGGCTCTTAAGTTGTGCCCGGATTCGGCGCACGGAATTCCAGCGGAAAGTTGTTCAGGATCCGCCAGAGCTCGTAGCCGATCGACACCGTCTCCATCTGGATAAAGCCGCGCACTTTCGCACCCAGCGGAATGAACTCAGCGTCGGGCCATGCGGGCTTGCCGGGATCCTGCTCGACCAGCACGCGGAACCGGCCAGTTTGTTGCGCAGAGGGATCGACCGCACGCACGCGCCCGTCAAACATGCCATGGGCCACGGAGGGCCAGCCGCTGAACTGAACGGCTGGCCAGCCTTCGAAGGCCAGGCGCACGGGCTGGCCGGGCCTGATCAAGGCGACATCGCGTCCGTCGACCATCAGCTCCACCACGCGGGCCGGTGCGTGCGGCGCCAGAGTGGCCAGGGTGTCCCCTGCGTTCACCAAGGTGCCGCCGGCGGCCGCGTTGATGTGGAGGATCCGGCCGTCCCGCGGCGCGCGAACCAGCTGCGCCGATTGGCGGTTCACGGTCACTTCGAGCCGGCTCAGTTTGGCCTTGGCCTCGGCCAGGCGCGCGCGCCGCTCAGCGACCAGGATCTGTGCCGCCTCGAAGTTGCGCCGCGTCACGAAGCCCTTCTCGGCGGCCTCACGGGTCTGGCTGACCTGACTTTCCGCAACCTTCACCGCCTGCTCGGCTGCCGCGATCTCGGCCTCGATCTGCTCGCGCTCGGCGGCGAGCCGCTGCAACAGGAACGGATCGTTGTCGACGAGGCGCGCGATCGGATCTCCGGCGCGGACCCGCTGGCCATCCTCCACGTACCAGTGCTCGACTCGGCCCTGGACCAGGGCGGTGATGGCCTGCACGCGGTCGGCTGGATTCGGGGCCATGACGCGGCCCGTGCCGGCCGAGGTCTGTACCCAGGGGACGTACAGGAGGATCAGGACCGCAAGAAGGGTCCCGATCCCGAGCATCCAGCCGACCGCGACAGCTGCGCGAGGCGCCTGGATCGATGTCAGGGTCGGGAAGTGATGCAGGTGTTCAGGCCGCGACAGCATGAGACCTCTCCCGTAGCGTCACTTGATCGGTGCGGCCGTCGTGATCGGCGGTGCGCTTCTGCTCAGGCAGGCCGAGCCGGAGGTGGCGATCGTGGATCGGCTGGGCCGGGCGCTGCGTGACATGCAGCACCGTCGTGCCCGCCTCCCGGAACCGCGCGAACGCCGCTGCGATCCGATCCGGGGGCAGCAGATCGTAGAGCGTCGACAAGACGACGAGCTTCGGCGGATGCGAAAGGGCGGCGGCGAGCTTGAGAGCCATGGACTCGACCGTCGTGAGCGGCCAGCCGGACGACGAGAGCAGCGTATTGAGCCCCTGGGGCAGGTGCAGGACGCGCTCGGACAATCCGACGCGCTCAAGACTATCGTGGATCGTCGCGGCGTTCCGGCCTGGGTCCATCGACAGGTAGGCGCGGATCGTCATCTCGGGGAGCGTCGGCCGATCCAGGACGAGGAGCCCGGAACGCAGGCTGTCCGGGTCGAACGCAGCGATATCGGCCCCGCCGATCATCACCGATCCCCGCCGCGGACGGAGCTCCTGCCTGAGCAGCGCCGCGATCGTCCGCTCGACAGTTTCGTCGGCCGTCACGGACAGGATTTCACCGCTCTGGATCGCAACGTCGAACCGGTAGCCTTCGGCCTCGACCTCACGCAGGCGCAGGGATCCATCGACCGGGACCGCACTGGATCGTCCCGCCCGGTCCTCCTGCTCGATCCCGTCGAACTGCGCCAGTTCGTGGAGTGACGCGACCAGCCCGTAGAAGGTTTCCACGTGGGAGCCCAGTTGCGAGAGACCATAGAACGCCCCGGACAGGACGAGTTCCGCGGCCACGAGCTGTCCGAGCGACAGCTGGCCCTGCAGGATCAGCCATCCGCCCAACGCAAGCAGTCCGGCGCTGGCGACAGCGTAGATCAGGAGAAATCCGATGGTCTGCGCGAAGGTGTGGCGGAAATGGCGGCGATGCGCCCGCACATAGGCCGCGGTCATCGTCTCGGAACGCCCCATGGCAAAGTCGAGGCGACGGTCGTCCTTGTAGAAGCCGTTCGAGCGGCCGACGCTCTCGAGCCAGGACGCCGTCTCGTGCTTCGCGTGGCTCAGGGCCGCGGCCGACCGGAGCGCCGGTCCCACCCAGAGGAGCCAGATCCCGAGCAGCAGAGAGGCGACCACGAGATTTAAGGCGAGAAAGAAGGGGTGATAGAAGCTCGTGAGAACAAGACCAATCCCGGATTGCAGAAGGATTGCAAATCCGCCGATCAGGAGATGCGGGACCGCCTTCTGAACCGTCACGAGATCGAAAAAGCGGTTGAACAGAGCGCTGCGCCGAGCGTCGTCGAACTGCGGATCCCTGGCGTGGACGGCGCGCACGGTGATATCCGCGACGATTCTGGCGAAGACGCGCCGTTCGAATAGGGCCATCACGTAGATGCGGGCCGCACTCAGGGCGGCGACGACCAGCAGCAATCCGAGCAAGAGACCCGACAGGACGAACAAGGGCGCCGGCAGCCCCGTGTTCGCCACGGAGTTGATCAGGAGCTGGACGGAAACGGGTGCCGCGAGACCCAGGAGCGCGATGGCACCTCCGTAGACGATCGCCAGCCAGACAAAACGCGCCTCCGGGTTCAAGAGGCGCGCGATGAGCCTGCAGGCTTCCACGACAGTCAAAGGGGTGTGTCTGATCGCATCCATCGATCGAGGACTTTCCAGAACAGGTTCGATTTGTGCGTTCTGCATCACGATTTCGATCGGATGCAGTGCGTTGCTCGCCAGTCATTGGTCAATTGCTGTCTCCCGGCGTCCGGATTGCGCCGCGGATCGGCACCAGAGAGGCACCTTTCCGGGTCGGGGCGCGATCGCGCTGCGGTCTCGCAGAGGACGCGGCGGACGATTTGCGGGAGGACTCCCGGAGGAGACCGCCGGGACGCGCCCTGTGAGGCGAGGATCGGGAGAGCGGTCCGCCATGACACGATGGCGTGGCGGACCGATACGTTGCCGGCCCTCACGTGAGACACGGCCGGCTGTCGGGCCGAGGACGCTGGCCCCGTTCAGCAGCGGTAGCCGCCCGCCGTCTGTCCGTATTGCTGCACCGGAAAGTGCTGCTGATCAGCATTGCCTTCCTGCGCCGAGCTTCTCCGGCAGCCACCAGTGGAAAACCGCGGGGCGTCCGACATGTCGATCGCGCCGGTCGACAGTCCGTCCCAGGTCGTCTGGGGCAGGGGCCGCATTTGAGATCCGACGCGGTAGTCGGCGACGGCCGCAGAGATCGGCGCGATCGCACAGAGGGCCGTCACGAGCGCCACACGGGCTGTCTTCAGCGAAGTCTTCATGGTTCGTCTCCACTCAAGATCACGGTCATATCGACCTGTTCGCGGCTGAGGCGCACCGGCCCGCCAATGCGTGACCGACATTCTCGCCTCATCCACGCAAATGATCTGGAAACGACCGGGCCGCAGAACAACGCTACGGAGCCAATGATGATCATTGTGAAAATAAATGGACACAGGATTGGGCATGGCAGGGATAATTTTTAATCCTGCGACAACTCGTGCAAGCTTATGGTCATGTGCGTTTCATCACGCAGCGGCGTCGATTTTGACAGTGAGGCGGCAGGAAAGCGGCCCGGGTGCTTGCAGGGCGCCCGGAGAGATTTGATGTCGGGACGATGCCGGGTCCACCCCTTCCGTTCGACCTCGATTTGTTGCGCACCTTCGTCGCGATCGTCGACAACGGCAGTTTCACGCGTGCCGCTCAACGCCTGAGCCTGACGCAGTCGACCGTGTCGCTGCAGATCAAGCGCCTGGAAGACGGGCTCGCGCGCCGCTTGTTCGACCGGGACGGCCGGGACTTGCAGCTGACGCCCGAGGGCGAGATCCTGCTCACCTATGCGCGGCAAATCTTGCAGCTGGGAGCCGAGGCGCTCTCGCGCCTGCGCGAGACGGATGTATCGGGCGTCGTCAGGCTTGGAACGCCCGAGGATTTTGCGACGACGCACCTGTCGGAGGTTCTGGCGTGTTTCGCGAGGACCCATCCGCAGGTCGCGCTTCAGGTGCAGTGCGACTTCACCGTCAACCTCCTCGCTGATTTCGCGAAGGGTCGCTACGACCTGATCTTGTTCAAGCGCGAACCGCAGGGGCCGAGCGGCGGGACCAAGGTCTGGCGGGAGGTGCTCGACTGGGTCGCGTCGCCGCGCCTCGTCACGGAAACCGAGGGCCCGATCCCCCTCATCCTCGCACCGGCCCCCGATGTCTATCGCAAGCGTGCGCTGTCAGCCCTCGACGCGGCCGGACGCGACTGGCGCATCGTCTACACCAGCCCAAGTTTGGCCGGTCTTCAGGCCGCCGTCCAAGCCGGGCTCGGCGTGACGGTTCTGCCGACGGAAATGATTCCGGCGGACATGGTCTCGGTGTCTGCCCGGCTTCAGCTTCCGAAGCTGCCCGATACGGAGATCGTCCTTTACCGGGCTCCCGGCCATGTCACGCCGGCTGCCGAGCTGCTGTCGTCGACAATCATCGCCGCCCTGGAGCAGCGCGTCGTGGTGTCCAAGGCCGTCGCCGTGTGACGGCCTTGGAACCGGACCCTGACGCCCGCAAGAGCGTCAGTCGGCTCCCTCATCGGGGATGTTCAGGAGGTTGCCGCAGGCCTTGCAGTGCACCGCGTCCGGCTCATGGCGTTGCAGCCCGCAGGCGTCGCAGGGGAAGCGCACCTTGTACGGCCGGAACACCACCTGCGCGAGGCGGAAGAACAGCGTCACGCCGCAGATCATCACGAAGACCGAGAGCAGCCGGCCCGTCGGTCCCGGCAGTGTGATGTCGCCGTAGCCCGTGGTCGTCAGCGACGTGACCGTGAAGTACAGAGCGTCGATGGGCGTCTGAATGGCCGGATTGGTGTTGTGCTGCGTGGCGTAGACGATGCCCGTCATCGTGAACACGAACACCACCAAATTGGTCGCGGCCAGGATCGCATCTTCGTTCCGGCGAAACAGTTCGCTGTCCTGCCGCAGCCGCTCCAGCAGATGATAGGTGCGCAGCAGACGGAGCGTGCGCAGGATCCGCAGGAAGCCGACGCCCTCGACGAGCACCGGGGCCAGGAACGAGGCGACGGCCACGAGGTCTGTCCAGGTGCTGAGATGCCGGAATTCGCGGAGCGGGGTGCGGCTGATGCCGAGGCGGGCGGCGAAGTCGAGTAGGACGAACACGCCCAGCGCCACATCGCAGGCGATGATCCAGGGTATCAGCGGCAGGAACGAGGTGACGATGACGAAGGCGATCGTCGCCACGTCGAACACGAGCAGGACGTAGCGGAAGCGGTGCGCGCGCCGCGTGTCCCCCTCGTACAGTTCACGCAGCGTCGCGGTCAGTGTCGTCATCGGTCGTCGGGCTACGGGGTCAGAGCTCAAGAATCCTGCATCCCCGCGTACCCGACCGCGGCTCCCTCTGCACCGCCGCCCAGCCAGGAGAGCAGCAGGAGGATCATCGCCCCGAGGAGCATGACCCCAGTGAGCGCCAGCACGAAATCGGACAGCCGGCCCTCGATGGTGCCGGGACGACGCTTTGGAAGGTGACGGCGCATGGTGCTCCACCAGGTTTCGCGGGAGATCGACGGATCGAGGCTGTCGCGCCCCGTCGCCGCGCGGCGGCGGCTTCGGCTCAGCGGTGAGACGGACGGGCCGGGGCAAACCGCAGAACCAGAGCCCCGGCGGCCATGCAGGCGAGCGACCCGAGCAGCACGCCGATCTTGGTCTCGGCTTCCAGATCCGGCTGCGTCGCAAAGGCCAGCAGGCCGATAAACAGGCTCATCGTGAAGCCGACCCCGCAGAGCACGGCGACGCCATAGACCTGAGCCCAGCTCGCACCGCGCGGGCGCTGCGCCCAGCCGAGCTTTACGGTCGCGAGCACGAAGCCGAAGACGCCGACTTGCTTGCCGAGGAACAGGCCCAGCGCCACGCCCAGCGTCACCGGGTCGAGCAGCATCGCCGGCCTGACCCCGGCGAAGGACACGCCGGCGTTGGCGAAGCCGAACACCGGCAGGATCAGGAATGCCGACCACGGGCTGACGGCATGTTCGAGGATGTGCAGCGGCGAGGTCGGGTCGTCCGGCCTGCCGACGCTCAGCCGGAGCGGCACCGTGAGGGCCAGCAGGACGCCCGCGACGGTCGCATGCACGCCCGACAGGAGCGTGAACACCCACAGCACCGCGCCGAGGGCAAGGTAGGGCCACAGGCGGCTGACGCCGGCCTTGTTCAGCCCGTACAGCGCGGCGAGCGTCGCGGCCGCACCGCCGAGCATCGGCAATGACAGGTCGGCGGTGTAGAACACGGCGATGACGATCACCGCGCCGAGGTCGTCGAGGATGGCGAGCGCGGTGAGGAACACCTTGAGCGAGACCGGCACCCGCGAGCCGAGCAGGGCCAGCACGCCGAGGGCGAAAGCGATGTCGGTGGCGGCCGGGATCGCCCAACCGCGCAGGGTCTCGGGCGTGCGCCAATTGACGGCGGCGTAGACGAGCGCCGGGAGGATCATGCCGCCGAGTGCGGCCACACCCGGCAGGATGCGGTCCGGCCACGTACGCAGCCGCCCGTCCAGCAGCTCGCGTTTGATCTCCAGGCCGACGAGCAGGAAGAACACGGCCATCAGGCCGTCGTTGATCCAGTGCAGGACCGAGAGTGGGCCGAGATGGGCCTTGAGCCCCGCGAAATAGACGTCGGCCAGCGGCGAGTTGGCGACGACCAAGGCCAGCGCAGCGCTCGCCATGAGCACGAGGCCGCCACCCGCTCCGCTCGTGAGCAGGCCGCGCAGGGACGACCGGGGACGATAGGTGAGTGTCGGCACGCGCATAGGCCTTCCGCCGCTGGCGGCCCGACCAACGCTGAAGCCTGCCGATCCGACCTTCGGATCATGCACCCGGGTCGGGATATCTCACCGATGAGCGTTGCCGGCAACCACCCTCCGTGTCGCTGCGCAAGGGGCCGGCGGAGCACGGTTCACCAGCACGCGATGGCGAGCTGGCTCATCGCATCTGAACGCCCCCCGAAGCCGCCGGTTGGTCGGGCACCCGGTTCGATCGGCTGCGAGGGCCGAGCCCGTGGCCGCCTCAGGGTGGATCTTCGGACCCTCAGGATGGTCGAGATGGGTGCTCACGCCACGCGAAGCTGCCGCAGCGCTGCGATCCCTTCGCGTGCGACCGCCTCGACGGTGATGGCCGTGGCCAGTTGTTGTTCGGCGTGACGAGCGCGAACGCCACCGGTCCGGTGGCTGCACTGCGTCTGTGCACCGGGCAGAATGCGGAGCCCGACACCTCTGGAGGCTTCGCGCTTCGCCGCGTCCTGGGCCGCACAGGTATTCATGGCCGCGGGGCACGGATCGACGATCCCGGGCCACAGCCGGTTCCACGGAAGAGGCGGACCTAACGCCGAACGGCGCAGGCCTTAACACTTACGCAAGCGATCCGATGCAACTACTGAGTGGTATCGACTCCGAGCCACCACAACTATAAGTGAGTCGGAGGCGACGACGGCGTCGCTGGTTAACGAGGCCTGAGAATTATGAAGAAACTCGACCTGAAGACCTTGAAGACTGTGTCCGGCGGTCATGGCTCCCAGCAGGGCCTGGCTGTCGGCTTGAATCTTGGCGGCCTCAGCGTCGGCGTTGGACTTGGGCTCGGATCGTCCTCCGGCAAGTCTCGCTGATCCAAGCGACCGGCGCGCGGGGCTCCGTCCCGCGCGCCGGCACACAGGCAGCCTAACATCGATCGTTCCGCGGCGGCTCCCGCGCCGGTCAGTCAGCGACTTCCAGGGGCGTCGGGCAATGGAGCCGATCTCGGGTGTCTCCAGGAAGGCGGCGCTCATCGCCGGACTGCCGCTCCCCCTGCGCCGCCTGGCTTTGCGAACCGTGTTCCGCGTATACGCAGCGGTCGGCCGCAGCCCGCGTTCCGGCCTCGCGGACCGGTTCGAACGCGTGCTCCGTCTGCCGCGTCGGGAGGCGCGGCGCCTCGACCGCGAGGCGGCCTTCCATGACGCGCTGGCCGAGCTGGAATGGCTCGCGCTCCTGACCCGCAGCCGGGCCGCGATCCAGCGGGACCTCGCCCATGTGGTGACCCAGTCGCCCGAGGTCCTGAGGCGGATCGCGGCGAGCGGTGAGCCGGTCATTCTCGCGCCCCTGCACATGGGTCCCTACGTGATCGGGCTCCTCAGCATCCTGGTCACCTTCTTCCCCGGCCGCTCCGTGCTGATCCTGAGACGCCGGGACGACAGGCCGCTGGAGACCCGGGTGATGGAACGCATCACCGAGTTCGGGATGCCGGTGCGCTTCCTCACCGTCACGGATCGGGCCGGCTATCTCCCCGCCATTCGCTATGCCCGACGGGGCGCGGTCATCGTCGTGTTCGCCGACCTGCCGCCGCGCTACGGCAAGCCGGCCCCGATGCCGATCTTCGGCCTACCGACCGCGTTCGCCTTCGGCATCGACAGCTTGGCGCACCTGACCGGCGCGACGGTGGTGCCCTTGGCGATCGGCGCCGAGGCGGGCGGTGCGTTGGTGGTTCCGCGCTATCCCTTCGCCGTGCAGGCAAACGATGCGCACGAACGCGGGCGCGTCGCGGACCTGATGCGCCGGCATATCGAGACGACGATCCGGGAACGTCCCGAACAATGGCACTTCTGGCCGTCGCTCCAGGAGTACCTGGCGGCCGAGGATCCCCCGATGCCCATCGAGAGGGCTGCGTGAGCGAAACCCTCGCCGCGCCCGGACGGACGCAACTCGGCTTTCTGCAGCGTCGGACGGGTGCCCTTCACCTCCATCGTGATCGTGGCGCCTCGGCCATGGCGTGGTTCTTCGGCCTGATGATCGTGCTGGTGATCATCGCCCTCTTCTTCGGCCGTTTCGCGCGAACCGAGTCCGTGCGGGGCTATGTCTCGGCGGTCTCCGGGATGTCGCGTCTGGATGCCCGCGCACCCGGCATCGTCGCTGCGATCGACGTGCGCCAGGGCGAGACGGTGCGGCGCGGCCAGCGGCTGATGCAGGTGAAGCTGCGCGAGCCGACGGTGGGCGGCGTCTCCACGGTCGCGGCGGATCTGACGAGCCTGACCGAGCGCCGGGCCGTCCTGGAGCGTGAACGCGACCGCCTGACGACCTTCCTCGCGCGGGCCGAGCGGGAGACAGCGGAGATCGACGCCAGTGTCGAGGCCGTGAGCGCGGCCTTTGCCCAACAGGAGACGATCCTGCGCATGGGCCTCCGGGAGCAGGGGGCAATCGTAGCGCGCGTCCAGACCTATCTCGACCAAGGTTACGCCACCCGAGACGCGCTCAATCTGCAACGCCGGACGCTCCTCGATTACGGACGGCAGATGGCCGAGTTGCAGGCCCGGCGCGCCGAGCTGCGGCAACAGGCGGACGAACGCAAACGCACCCAGCGCTTCGGCTTGGCCGAGAAGACTGGACAGCTCGCCGCCGTGCGCAACGAGCTGAGCGGAATCGTGGCTCGGATCGCCGGGCAGGCGGCGCAATCTCAACTCGACATCGTCGCCCCGG
The DNA here is from genome assembly GCF_029691625.1 of Methylobacterium sp. 391_Methyba4. NCBI lineage: Bacteria > Pseudomonadati > Pseudomonadota > Alphaproteobacteria > Hyphomicrobiales > Methylobacteriaceae > Methylobacterium > Methylobacterium sp. 391_Methyba4. Next base: position 537,840 of record NZ_CP121475.1, read on the forward strand.
TCGATGGGCAGGTTGCCGGCCTGTTCGTGGAGACGGGCGCGTCCGTGGCGGCCGATCAGGTTCTTGCCGTCGTCGGCGACATCCGCGCCGACCCGGTGATCGTGCTCGGCGTGCCCGCGCGAGCGGTCGGCCTCGCCAAGGTCGGACAGAGGGTGGTGCTCAAATACGATGCCTTCCCGTTCAAGACCTTCGGCATCGGCCACGGGACCATCACGTCGATCTCGGAATCGCCCCTGCGTCCGGCTGCCGACCTGCCGCCTGCCCAGGACGCGCGGGAATCGAACCGGCAATCCACCTATCGGATCGAGGTCCTCCCGGAATCCCGCACCATCCGCGCCTACGGCGTCGACGAGCCGATCCGGATCGGTTCGACGCTGAGCGCCGACATCGTCGTGGAGCGGCGGCGGCTGATCGACTGGGTGCTCGATCCGATCCGGGCCATGCGCGGCAGGGGCTGACATCATGACGGGTTGGCTGAGCCGTATCCTGGCGCGGCGGCGCAGGATCCGCTGGATGGCCCAGAGCGAGGCCAAGGAATGTGGCCTCGCCTGCTTGGCGATGGTGGCCAATTACCACCGGCACCAGATCGACCTGAGCTACCTGCGTGCGCTTTTCCCCCTGTCGCAGTCCGGCATGTCTCTCGCCGACATCGTCGAGGTGGCCGACGGGCTGGGATTCGATGCCAACGGCTTCGCGCTGTCGAATGTCGGCGAGTTGTCCGGTGTGGCGCTCCCGGCGATCCTGCACTGGAATGGCAACCACTTCGTCGTCCTGGAGCGCATCGGGCGCGACGGCTACCGGATCCAAGACCCTGAATTCGGGCTGCGGATCTACGACCGCGCCGATATGGAACGCCTCTTCTCCGGGGTGGTCCTCGAATTCCAGCCGCGCATGGATTTTGCGCGCCTGACGGCCGAACGCCGCCTCGGCTTCATGGAGGTGTTCCGCGCGACCCGGGGGCTCGGCGGCACCGTCTGGCAGATCTGCCTGATCTCGCTCGCCATCGCCCTGCTGGGCCTCGGCATGCCGATCCTCCTGGAGATCGCCCTCGACGTGGTCATCCCGCAGGTCGATCTCGATCTGCTGCGCGTGCTCGCCATCGGGCTGGCGGCGATGATGGCCTTCGAGGCCGTGGGCCGCTGGCTGCGGGACGCCATCGTGCTGCGCTCATCGACGCTGATGCAGTTGCAGTTCACGCGCAACGTCGTGGGGCACGCCTTCCGGCTGCCACTCGGCTATTTCGAGCGGCGCCATCCCGGGGATTTCGTCGTGCGGGTCGATTCCATCGACCACATCAAGACCTTCCTGGTCGGCGGTCTCGTCACCGCCATCGCGGACACGCTCACGTCCGTGCTGCTCGTCGGCCTGATGTACTACTACGCGCCACTCATGGCCGGCTTGACCTTGCTGACTCTCGCGGCCGTTCTGCTGGTCCGGGCCGTGACGTTTCCGGCCCTGAACCGGTACACCGCGACCTCCCTGGAGGCCCGCTCCGAAGAGCAGGGTCGGCTCCTCGACGGTCTGCGCCGGGTCGACACCCTGAAGGCCCATAACGCCGCGGACCTGTTCGCGATGCGATGGTTCGAGAGCTTCGCGCGCTTCGCCAACACGGATTTCCGCGCCCGCCACGCGACGATCGATGCCGAACTTTTCATGCATCTCGTCATCGCGACGAGCACCGTGACGACGCTGTACATGGGTGTGACCGGCGTCATCGGGAACACCCTGACGATCGGCTCGCTCTACGCCTTCTTCGCCCTGCGCGGCGACTTCTTCGAACGGGTGAACCGGCTGACGGTCAACCTGATGCATCTCTCGGTGATGCGGGTTCACTTCCAGCGTCTGGACGATCTCGTCGGCCAGGAGGCGGAGCCGGGCGCGGACGATGTCTGCATCCACCGGAAAGTGCGCCGGACGGTGGCGCTCGAAAACGTCCGCGTGCAATTCGGCCGGGCGGATGCCCCGCTCTTGCGCGACGTCGACCTGACGATCGACATCGCGGCTGGCGAGAGCATCGCGATCGTGGGTGCCTCCGGCTCGGGCAAATCGTCCCTGCTCAAGATCCTGGCGAGCCTCCACGAGCCGGCGGCGGGCCGTCTCAGTGTGGACGGAGCCGCCCTGCAGCAGTTCGGCCGGCGGGAATTCCGGGCCAATCTCGGCGTCGTCTTCGCCGACGATGGCGTGTTCGCCGGGACCGTGGCCGACAATCTGTCCCTGTTCGACCCGTCCGTCACGCGGGCGCAGATGGAGCGGGCCCTCGATCAGGTCGGCCTGCGCGAGGCGGTCGAAGCCTTGCCCCAAGATTTCGCCACACTGATCGCGGAGGAGAGCGGCCTGCTGTCGACCGGCCAGCGGCGGCGTCTGCTCATCGCCCGGGCCCTGTGCCGTCAGCCGCGCCTCCTGCTCCTCGACGAGGTGACCGCCAACCTCGACCCGGACACCGAGCGGTCGCTGATCGACAGTCTGCGGCGTGTGGAGGCCGCAAAGGTCTATGTCACCCACAGCCGGCAGGTCCTCGCCGGTGTCGATCGGGTGCTGCGGATCCACGACGGGCGCCTCGTCACGGAGCGTCATCTGGATCGATCCGCGACAGACGCAGCACCGGTTCCGGAGCCGGCTTGAACTCCGTGTGGCTTCCCCGCAGCGGAGGGACGCCGGATCGGACCAGCGGCGATTCCGCAACCCGAGACGCGGCCCGCGGAAGCACCCGCGCCCGTTTGCCGACGGCGCCCGGATGGTCGACGTCGAGCAAGCCGGCGGCGGCTGCGAGCGCGAGCGACAGGGCGTCCCGCTCCGCCGCGACGGCCGCCGCGCCGGCCTCCGCGTCACCCAGCTCGGCCCGGAGGTTCAGCGCGTCGAAGATCGTCCGAAAGCCGGCGACACGCTCGATCTCCATGCCCTTGACGGACTGACGCAGGGCAACCACCCGGGCGTAAAGCCGCGCCGCCTGCTCGGCGACGGTTTTGTGCCGGAGGAAGTCGACGCGCGCCGTGCTGAGCGTCGTGCGCTCGATATCCTGGACCTCATAGCCCCGCTGGCGCGCCGCCGCGGAAGCCTCCGCGACGCGCGGGAATGCGCCGGGCTCGTAGAGGGGGATCCGGGCGAGCAGGCGCGTCGTGGTGTCGGTGATCCGATCCAGGGCTGCGCTGTAGCCGAATTGAGAGATCCGCGAGACCTGCAGATTCACGCTCGGCAGCAGGTCGGCGGTCACGGCGTCGGCCCGCGCCGCATCCGATTGAACGCCGAGACGCGCCGCGATCAGCCCTGGATTGTTGGTGCGGACGAGCGCCTCGTAGGCTTCCGGCGTGCGGGGCAGCGTGCCGGGCAGGCGCGGCGGGGCAACCCGCTCTGGATCCATCCCGGTGAGACGGATCACGGTCGCCCGGGACGCCGCGAGATCCGAGCGCGCCCGCTCGCGCTCAGCCTCCGCCGCCTGGAGCCGGGATCGGGCCAGCGCGGCATCGGTGCGCGTCGCGTCCCCGACCGCGAGCTGGCGCTCCGTGGCGTCGAGGATCCGGCCGATCGCTGCGCATTGGGCATCCCTGAATTCCAGGATCTGCGTGTCCCGCATGACCGATAGGACGGCGATCGCCGCGTCGAGGAGGACCTGCTGACGCTTCCCCGCGACGAGGGCGCGTCCGGCATCCGTCTGTGCATCGACCGCACGGAGCGTGTTCAGTCGTCGAAACCCGTCGAAAAGCGGCAGGTCGGCCACGAGTCCGAGTTGGTAGGGCGCTGCGCGCGGCGTCACGTCGAGGCCCACGACCGTCGGAGCGATCTCGGGGCTGTAGCGGATCCGGCTGCTCAGCGGCGCGTCGGCCAGCACTGAGACGGTCGGCATGAAGGCGTCCTTCGCGCCTCGGAGCCGCGCTTCGGCACCCTCCTGCCGTGCATTCTCCGCTCGGAGGGTAAAGCTTTCCACGAGCGCGGCCGCGGCTGAATCGAGCTTTTCACCACCGACAGCCGGTCGCGTCACAGGGATGACGAGAAGTCCGATCGTCATCGCAGCAGCCGCGACTCGGGATCTCCGAGCCGGCATCCACGTCCCCATCGCTTACGACACATTCGAAGCCACTGCGCATCGCGGAGTCGCCTGGGCCAGATCCGTTCGCGTCGCCTGCCCGCCACCGATGTTGTGGCAAAGAAAATATTAACTACAACTTAAAGGTGCGAAAATTGCAGAGGTTCAGGCTGGGGTTCCCCCCTCGGATTCTCGGCGGCAGCGTACACGGCGAGCGAGCGGACGTCGAAGCGGCCGATGCCTGACATTTCCAATCCGGACCGATGCGCAGGCCCCGGAAGCGGTTACAACCTGTGTTTGGGTGCCATGCCCCGGCATGATGAAGCTTCCACCCGAAGCGCGGAGGGTTGCCCGTCCAATCGTGTCCCCCGGCAGGAAGCCGCCCCGAACGTACTGGTCGAGCTCGAATGGCCGGCCAACGCGCATATCGAGGCGCATGCCACCGCTATCGCCGCCGGGGAGGTCGATGCGTTCCTCGGCCGCGACCTTCTGGTCGATCGTCCCGGAGCGACGACCTTCTCCTTGAGCGTCGTGCCGGAGGGGAGCGGCCGCCTCGTCGCCAGAGGCCTGTGCCGCCGGACGAGGTGAGGGCAGAGACCCCGGTGCTGTCTGCCGGCAGCGGCGCCGCCGCGCGTTGGCGAGATCACGTCGATCGGACTCTGGCCGCGTAGGCAGGCGAGTCACCCCGTGAGCTTCTGATCCTGATCTGGATCGTCGAGGCCCTGCGCAGGCGTGGACAGCGCATCAGACGGATCTCCCGACACGGATCGATGACCGGCAGCAGGCAGCGCGTCAGGCTCCGCACGGCCAGCGCGACAAGACAAGACGCCGGGTGCCGGCGAGCATCCGGAAGCGCCTTCATCACTTCAAGGGCCAAGTTCTCGACGACTGGTCCCGCCACGCGGCTGGCTCCGGCGACGTGACGCGGGCCTCGCGATCGACCGCCGGAAGGGGAAAAATATCCGTCCTATGAAGGAGCGGGTGTCTGATAATGGACCTAAGGTACTATGTTGCCCTTTGCCACCGTGGCCCGATGCAAGATGCCTTGATCCGCAAGCTTGAGAGCTTTGAGGACCTCACCGACGGCGATCGAGCTGCGCTGAGAGCCCTCGTTCCCCGCGTGCGCCAAGTGCCCGCACGTACGGACCTCATCGAGGAAGGCCATGTTCCCGAGCGGATTCATCTCATCCTTGACGGCTATGCCTGCCGTTACAAGGTCTTGCCGGACGGTCAGCGCCAGATCATGGCCTACCTGGTGCCGGGCGACTTCTGTGACCTGAACGTCTTCATCCTCGATCAGATGGACCATGCCATCGGCACGATCTCCCCTTGCCAAGTGGTCGAGATCTCCCGGAACGCCATCGAGGAGGTTACGGCACACTACCCTCAGGTGACCCGCGCGTTATGGTGGTGTGCCCTCGTGGACGAGGCGATCCTGCGCGAGTGGCTGGTCAACATTGGCAGCCGGCAGGCCCATCAGCGGATCGCACATCTGTTCTGCGAGCTGTTGTTGCGCTTGGAAGCCGTCGGGCGCGTCAGCGACAACAGTTACGCGTTCCCGTTCACACAGACCGACATCGCGGACACGATGGGCCTGTCGGACGTGCACGTGAGCCGCACGCTGAGGGAGTTGCGTCGGCTTCAATTCATCACGCTGAAGCGCCGGGTCCTGACGATCTTGGACGTTGAGCAACTCAAGGCGTATTGCGGATTCAACCCAAATTATCTGCACCTCAGAAACACGCGGTGGAGCGCCCGCCGGCAGGTGCCGTGGCTGAGCAGCAGCCACGGAGCGTAGCGGTTGCGGGCCGGGAGGACGTCCGAGATCCTGGGCGCTCCAGCGGATCTCCGCCGACACCGGGCTCTGATCACGAAGGCATGCCGGCAGTCGCGAGCGGGCTTCGGGTGATCGTTATCACGCATCTTGTCGCGCTGAAGGACCCGGCGAATAAAATAGGCCTCTCATTGCTTATTTCGGCCTCTGAGCCGACATACGCGCGCCAGCACCCTATACTATCGAAGGCACGGCGCGTTTGATACGTGAATTTATACGTGGAATACGCATAAGGTTTACAGCCTCAGAGCACAACATCATCGCGAGGCGCTATATGGACCTTTAGCTGCATCTACAGGAGCAAGATCGTCGAATCGACGATCCTGTGTTGCGTCGGTGTAGCGATCGGCACGCCGTTCTCGCCGGGACCTAGCGAGTCTGATAACCAATTCCAAAAACTGATTTACGGCTCTACGTCGAAGACTTGCGCAGAATCGGAACGCCGGCGCGGTTCATCCATGTTTCGCGGATGTCACCAAAGGGCGTCCTGACCCGTCGTATCGCCGATGCTGCTCATGCCGGCGCGGCGTAGGAGGATGGCGCTGCCGTCCCTGCATCACGGCTTTCGACGTTTCGGTCGCAGGGTTGGCGACGGAGCACTCCGACACGCCGAAACGAAGGGCAACCGCTGTTAAAGCTCGCCAGCACCGGAGGATACCCACCCCGTAGCGCCCGCAAGAACGTAGCTGGGGTTCTGGTCCGGCACCGTGCGCAGCCACATCGCGCGCAGGTACGGTGTGACCGGCGTCAAACGAAACGGCGTCGTCGCTCTATACGCCGTGAGACGCCGGATCGAACAAAATCATTCATTTGATAGATTTGTAAAAATTCTGAGACTAAAACAACAAGCGCAAATCACTCAAGCTGGATCCCGAAGTTTTTAAATAGAACTTCGGAACATCTCGCCAGGCGCGGTCATTGAACAGGAGTACCCCGCTCGATTTTGGCATCTCGGTGGCGGCCCAGCCGGCAACCGAGGTGAGAAAGTTCTGTCGCGAAATCACGCCGTGACCTGATCGAGCTGACTGTCGGCACGATCAGCGGGGACATCCAGCCGGGAGCCGCGGCCCCGATCGAGGCGCGGTGCGCCGGGACGAAGACGACGCAGAGACAGGCTCACCGTCCTGCACGAGGCGGCTGGCATCGCAGCGCGTCGAACGCCTGCCCCCATCGGCGCCGCTCCGGTGCCGGAACCCTGAAACGCACCGCGAACCGGAGACGTTCATGTCCCTCCTTGCCTGGATCATCCTCGGCCTGATCGCCGGCTTCATCGGCAGCAAGATCGTCAACAACACCGGCCAGGGTGTGCTCGTCGATATCTTGCTCGGCGTCATCGGTGCCGTGGTCGGCGGATTCCTGTTCGAGCAGTTCGGGCAACCCGGCGTTTCGGGCCTCAACCTCTACAGCCTGCTCGTCGCGGTCGTCGGGGCCGTGGTCGTGCTGTGGCTCTACCACGCCCTCGTGCGACGCGGCCGGATCGTCTGATCCGCTTCAGCCGCCCGTTCCCTCGCAAATCACAGATCCCGGAGAAACCACAATGGCTACCGTCACCGATACCACCCTCGCGGCGACCGGCCGCGCCATCCCGGACCGGCCGGTGCTCGACCGTGGCCCGCCTCAGGGCAGCGCCGTCACACCGTCCGAGGACATCCGCACGATGATGCTGCACTCGGTCTCGTGGGGGGCGGTCCTCGCCGGCGCCACGGTCGGGCTGATCGCCCAGGTCATCCTGAACATGCTCGGCCTCGGCATCGGCCTGTCGACGGTGGATCCCCTTGGCGACGGCACCCCGGCGGCGAGCGCGATCGGCATCGGAGCGGGTCTCTGGTTCGTCGTCTCCGGCGTCCTCGCCGCGGTGGCGGGTGGCGCTCTGGCCGGCCGGCTTTCGGGCAAGCCGTCGGCCGCAACCGCCGGGTATCACGGCCTTCTCGCCTGGGCGGTCTCAACCCTCGTCGTGCTGTACATGCTCTCGTCGGCGGCGAGCGGCCTCGTCGGCGGCGCCCTCGGGACGGCTTCGACGGCCATCGGTGGGATGAGCAACGCCGCGGGCGGATCCGTCTCGACCCTGGCGCAGGCGGCCGCCCCGTCGTTGACGAGGGTCACCGATCCGTTCTCGGAGATCGAAGCCGGCGTCCGCAGCAACACCGGCTCCGATCCGGCCGCGCTGAAGGACACTGCGGTGACCGCGATGCGCGCCGCCGTCTCGGGTGACGGCGCCCAGCAGGCCGCCGCCCAGGAGAAGGCGGCCGTCGCCCTCGCCAAGGCACAGAACATCCCGGTCGAGCAGGCCCGGACCCAGGTCGGCCAATACACCCAGCAGTTCAAGGAAACCCTCGCTTCGGCCAAGGAGCAATCGAAGCAGATCGCCGACGCCGCGGCCCGCCGGGTGTCCCAGGGGGCGCTGTTCGGGGCCCTTGCCCTGATCTTCGGAGCGCTGGCCGCCTTCTTCGCCGGCCGCAGCGCCGCCGTCGATCGGACAGACGGCCGAGCGGCAGGTCAGCCGCTGACGCCGCGCCGCGCATGAGCACCGACGGTCGAGGCCAACCGCGCCTCGACCGGCCTTTCACGTCCCGGACCCGATCCGAACCGGTGTCGGCCCTGGGCGTCCTCAGTCAGACCTCTCCGGCACCGCCCGGCGGCGTGACCGAGCTCCATCTCGCCATCCTGCTCGCGACGGCCTCATGCAAGCCGCTCGGCGCGCGGGCCGAGACGCCATCGACCCGTCCGCCACGGCACCCCCGCCGCGGATCCACCGCCCGCCAGACTTCCAAGGAGTCCACCGTGAAGACCGTCTCCACACTGACCGGCGCAATCGCCGCACTGCTCCTCTCAGCCGGCCTCGCCGCGGCTGCCCCGTGCACGACCGGGACCACCACGAACAGCACGAGTCACCAAGCCGGAGATGCCTCCTCGAACGTCGATGGTGGCTCGACCGCGAATGTGACACCGGGCGCCAAGGCCGAATCCCCGGGCACGGTCGGCGCGATGAACAACGTGGGCGCGCAAGCGAAGCCCTCCACGAACCAGGCCAAGGCGCCGGAGGGCAAGGTGATCAAGCCCGGCGACGACGATTGCTGAGGACGGGACCACGGCACCCCGTTTTCGCCTGAGCGACGCCCGCGGAGGAGCGCGCGTCGCTCAGGTTCGTGAATTCCTGGGCTCGGCATATCCAGGGCCCCTGCGAGACCCTCGCCACCCCCAGCGCAGACGCTGGGCGCGGGGAGGGGGGCCGGCTCTGGCCTCGCCGTCCGCACCCTCGTAGCGGTTTTTGGGGATACCGGTGCCGCTGCACCGACGTGGCGCCGGCCAATCTCGACACCGGACCGGCTGGTCCCCGTCGACAAGCGGCCGGCTCGGATCGTGGCCGGCGCGACTGCCGTCATCCTGTCCGCGGGATCGCCATGGCCATTCGGCGGTGAGCGTCACCGGTTCAGATGATGACGCACCCAGCGCGTGGCGTGCTCGAGGGTGGGGAAGGCATCCACCCGCACGCCCTGGAGCGGTCCGAACCCCGCCTCCAGGAACCAATAACCCGGATGCGCATGCTCGGGTGCATCGAGGCGCACCAGCACGCCAACCAGCAGGCCGTTGGCGATTATCAGCATGCCGTCGCGGTCAAGGCTGCCGGTGTCCACCGCGATCGGCTGAAGCTTTAGCACGAGCAGCGTCTCGACGTTGCCCCGCCTGGCCATTCCTATCCTCCTTCGGCGCGGCCGGGCCAGCTCAGGTCACGCCGCTCGCCCCAGCGCGTGTTGCGCAGGTGCAGGTAGTTCGGCGTGAAGTCGCAGAACGCCTTAAGCCGCTCGACGTCGAGGATGGTCAGCACCCGCTGCTTGAGATGGATCAGGCCGAGGGCGCGCAGATCGCCCAATGTCCGGTTCACGTGCACGTCGGACAGGCCCATCGTCTCGGCAATCTCGGTCTGCGTGAGCGGGAACGCGTAGCTGTTGTCGGTGACCCGTCCCACCGCCTCCAGGCGCATCAGAAGTTCGCAGAAGAGGTGCGCGATGCGCGGAGCCGGAAGGCGCCCGCCGATGTTGACGAGCCACTCGCGCAGGACGGCGCCGTCGACCAGCGAGCACCACCAGAAGGCGCGCGCGATGCTCGCGTGGTGCGTCGCGGTCTCATCGATCGCCTGGCGCGGGATGTCCACGACCTGGCATGTCGAGATCGTGCCGATGGCGTGGTCCATCTCGTCCAGGATGAAGACGTTCAGGTCGCAGAAGTCGCCGGGCACGAGCAGGGCCATGATCTGGCGCTGGCCGCCCGGCAGGACCTTGTAGCGGCACGCGAAGCCGTCGAGGATGAGGAGGACGTTCTCGGGCTTGTCGCCCTCCTGAATCAGATCCTGGCGAGCCCCGACCTGCCGGACCTTGATCACCAAGCCGTTCAGGGCCCAACGGGCCTGATCGGAGAGGGGCTCGAAACTCTCGAGCTTGCGTGTCAACGCATGCTGCATCGGACCGCCCTCCCAAGTGAGCGGACGGCGCGACCGTCGGGGCGCGGCCCATGGGAGGAACGCGCTGCCCGGTCTGAGTGATCCCCGGCGAAGATCGGAAGTTCGACCCCGGACCTTTGCGCCCAAAGCGGCGAGCACCGGCCAGATCGAAAAGAAGCCCCGCGGCCCGGAGGGGGCTGCAGGGCCTGAGTGGGTTCGGGTCGGAAGAAGCCGTGCGGGCGATGAGGAAGCAAGGAACGCTCGCGGTGTTCGCTGCACTCACGTCACCGGGCAACAGCCAGATGCTTGTGCCAGGAATCGTGGAGACCCATTCGGTCAAAAAGCAGGATTGCGCGAGATTTTCCGATCTCAGCGCACTCTATTGGTGGTTTAATTCAAAAATAACACCTCTTGGGATCGCGTTAGCGATGATCCGACTCACGTCGATGACCGGGATCGGACCTTGCGCCCTCAACCCCACAAGGCGCTGAAGGTGCGTTCGAAATCCCCGATCAAGGTCCGGTTGCAGAAGCGGTGCAGGACGGGGCCGTCCGTCGTACCCTCGCGCATCTCGATCGACTCGGTGTTCTGATCGTAGGCGAAGGTCAGATGGCGGCCGCCGAGGGTGGTCGACAGGATGGCTTTAGCGCCCCCCGCGTCCTGCATCATCTCGGTCGATCCCGGCGCGGCGCGCCACATGATCCCGCCGAGCAGCGCCAGGGTGACCGCCTTCATCTGCAGGTCCTCGGCTTCGGATTGCGCGATGACGCGCACCGCGTAGCGCCGCACGGCGTCGAGGTCAGTCGTCTCGGACCGGACCGGGGCGAACAGGGCCATCGGCTTATTCCCGTCTCGTCGTTATCTCGGTTGCACCGGTCGCGGTGGCGGAATAGCCGCCCCACCCCTCTGTCGAAACGGGCGACGTGCCGCCCCAGCCCTCGGCCCCCCACGTCGCGAGGCGCAGCGTCGTATCGACCGAGCCATGGTCCTTCAGAATGCCCATGACGCGGTCACGCTGAGCGTCCGCGACCACGAGGTTCAGCATCGCCGCGCCCAACCTCAGCTGCGCGCAGCAGGCGTCCAGCGCCTCAGGAGGCACGCCACACGTCTCGAGCCGATCCCGGAGGGCCTGGCCCCCGCCGGTATCCGGCGCGTCCGCCTCGGCATGGTCGGCATCCGGATCGGGAGGATCGACCACGAGCCGGATCGCCTGCTCGGGGATGCCGGCCGCGACGAGCGTGGCTGTCGCGGCCTGTGCCTTTCTCCGGCTCTCATAGAGCGCGAAAATTCCCAGCCTCGCAGTCGCACCTTCCCGCGAGGGGAGGGGCTCCTCCGGCTGAGCGGCCGAATGGCCCTCGGACGCGATCTCCGTCCGCGCCGCGGCGATGAACGCGGCCTGCTGGTCCACGCTCAGCGCGAAACCGGCGCTCATCGTGGATCCCGCCATAGGGTCAGGATCCGACCACATCCGGTCGCCCGGCCCGTTGTCGAGGAAGTTACGCTGCGCGCGTTCGAGCACCGCAGCCTCGACCGGATCGTCGTTCGCCTTCTCAGCCGCGGTCATGGATTGACGCTGCGCAGGGCAGGCTGCGGGTACGCCGGATTCCCGCCCGGCACGCCCGTGCTGTTGTCCGATGACGGAGTGTCGGCTTTGCCGGATTCGGAGCCGGTGATCTGCTTGCGCGAGGCCGCTTGGCTTTGGCTGGCATAGTCCGGCGGTGCTGTCGCCCCCTGCCAGATCATCAGCCCCGCCAGGGACGTCAGCATCAGGCCGACACTGACGATCAGGACGTAGAGGGCGGGCCGACCGCGCTTGCCCTGGCGGCTGTCCTGTCCGGAAATATTGTCTGACACACGTGAACCTCGCTGGCTCGAATCTGTCGAGCCTGGGCGAACAACGTGCGATGTATGACCGAAGTTCTAGCCGTGTGACGTTATGAGCCTGTTATTTCAAGTATTTACTAAATAAGATGTCAAATGATCATTATCGGGTATTCATTTGACCTCATACTGCGGAGAGGCCTCCGTCGTGATGGCCGGAACTTGAGGATCGAACCATGTCGCTCATGATGTCCGTCGCCCTGGCCGTGGCAGCCGCCGGGGGCGCCCTATCCCTGGTGACGGATTCCGGCGCTTCGGTCTCCGAGCAGGTCGCGGGTTCGGATCTCGCCTTCTTCGGAGGCATCGGCGCTGTGGCGCTCGGCGGATCGGCCGCGTTGGTCTCGATGGTGACCGGTTGACGCTCGCGCCGATGCCGCGCGCCGCGCCCCCGGGTCTGCGTGACCGGCTTCGGTCGCCCGACACGCACAAGAGGGCCGCCCGCCCGTGTCTCTGGGAGCAGGCGCGGCGTTGCAGCCGCCGCGCCCGATGTCAGCCGTGCGGCTTGAACACGACCTTCGTGCAGTTGTCGGTCTTGTCCCGAAAAGCTTTGTAGAGCGCCGGACCTTCCTCCAGATTGGTGGAACGGTGGCTGATGATGAAGGACGGATCGATATCCCCGTTCTGGATGTGCTCCAGCAGGGGCTTCATGTAGCGGACCATGTGGGTCTGGCCCGTCTTGAGGGTGAGACCCTTGTTCATCAGGACGCCGAGCGCCACCGGTCCGACGGGACCGGCGAAGACACCCGGCATCGAGACGTTGCCGCCGGGACGGCACGCCAGGATCGCCTGATTGAGCGCGAAGGGCCGCTCCAGGCTCACCGTGTGCTCCATGATGGCGGAGGACACTTTCTGGAGGGTCGTGTCTGCCCCGTGGGATTCCATCCCGACGGCCTCAATCACGGAATCGGGCCCCAGGCCGTGGGTCATCTCCATCAGCGTGTCCTGCACGTTCTGATGGCCGAGGTCGATGGTCTCGGCACCGGCCTCACGGGCCAGCGCCAGCCGCTCGGGCACGCTGTCGATGGCGATGATGCGCTTGGCGCCGAGCAGGTAGCAGCACTTCACCGCGAGCACGCCGACCGGGCCGCAGCCCCAGATCGCGACCGTGTCCTCCGGGCCGATGTCGCAGTGTTCCGCGGCCTGGTAGGCCGTCGGGAAGATGTCGCTGAGGAACAGGACCTGCTCGTCGCTGAGGCCCTCGGGAACCACGATGGGGCCGACATCCGCGTAGGGCACGCGGAGATACTCGGCCTGGCCGCCCGCGAAGCCGCCGGTGATGTGCGAGAAGCCGAACAGGCCGGCGAGCGGATAGCCGTAGGTCTGCGCCTGGAGCTTGCCGTTCGGGTTTGTGCGCTCGCAGCAGCTCCAGTTGCCCCATTTGCACTGCCGGCACTCGCCGCAGCAGATCGTGAACGGCACGACGATGCGGTCGCCGACCTTCAGCTTCCGGTTGTCACGCCCGACCTCGATGACCTCGCCCATCGTCTCGTGGCCGAGGATGTCGCCGCATTCCATGGTCGGCATGAACCCGCCCATGAGGTGCAGGTCCGAGCCGCAGATGGCGCAGGCGGTCACCTTGATGATGACGTCCCGCCCCTCCTCGATCTTCGGGTCGGGCACCGTCTCGCAGGTGATCGTTCCGCGGCTCTGCCAGGTGAGTGCTTTCATCGCAAATATCTCCATCGCCAAACAGCGGCGTTCTGAAATCAACCGCCATTTCACGTCGAATGATCCGGATAATTCCGCACCTCATTCCGGCAAATTACGTTGCCGATTATTTATTCATAGGATCGGGATCGATCGCTGAACTCCGGTGTTGGCATATTGCAGTGCGTCATCCCCCTGCGATCCGACGCCATCACGACGCATGCGCCGAGGACCCGCGCGCGGCGCGCCTTCCACTCGGAACCAACTCGCCCCGCGACACGGGCCGCGCCGCTTCCGATCGATCCCGCTGATCGCGGCGCACGTCCTCTCACCCATAAGGCTCACAGCATGACGCGACGCACCGACTCCCGCACATGGCTCGTTCCGGCGCTGCTTGGATCGGCCGCGGCCCTGGGCGCGTCCGCGCTCTACGCGGCGACGATGACACGCCGGGCGGAACGGGAGACGCCACCCGTCGGCTCGTTCCTGACCGTCGATGGTGTCCGCCTCCACTACCTGGAGCGCGGACAGGGCGAGCCGCTGGTGCTCATCCACGGCAACGGCACCCTGATCCAGGACTTCCTGGTCAGCGGCATCGTCGACGACCTCGCCAAGCGCCACCGGGTCATCGTGTTCGATCGCCCCGGCTACGGCTACAGCGACCGGCCGCGCGGCTTCTGGACGCCCCGCGCCCACGCCACGCTCTTCCAGAAGGCGCTCCAACAGCTCGGCGTCACGCAGGCCGTCGTCCTCGGCCATTCCTGGGGCACGTTGGTCGCGATCGCTCTCGCGCTCCAGGCACCGCGGCTCGTGCGCAGCCTCGTGCTGGCCTCGGGCTACTACTATCCGACGCTGCGCGCCGACGTGATCCTGGCTTCGCCGGTGGCGATCCCCGGCATCGGCGACCTGCTGCGCCACACGGTCTCGCCGCTCGCAGGACGCCTCATGATGCCGGCCATGATCAAGGGGCTGTTCGCCCCAGCCGCCATCCCCGAGCGCTTCGCGCGCAGCTTTCCGACGGCCATGATGCTGCGCCCGCTGCAGTTGCGTGCCTCAGCGGAGGATGCCGCGATGATGACGCCCGTCACGGTCGAGCTGCAGGCGCATTACGGGGATCTGGACCTGCCCGTCGTGATCATCACCGGTGGGGACGACCAGATCGCCGATGTCGGCCGCCAGTCGCGGCGGCTCCACCACGACGTGCCCGGCAGCGAGCTCGTGATCGTGCCCGGCATGGGCCACATGATCCATCATCTCGCACCCGAGCGTGTCGTCGCGGCCGTAGAGCGCGCGTCGGAGCGGATCCGTCCGGCGGCCTGAGGGAGCACGCAGCCATGCGGATCGAAACCTGCTTCCTGTTCGACCTCGACGGCACGCTCGTCGACAGCGTCTACCAGCACGTCCTCGCGTGGAATCAGGCGCTCGACGCGGAGGGGATTTCCCTCTCGGTCTGGCGCATCCACCGGAAGATCGGCATGAGCGGCGGCCTGTTCACGAACCAGCTCCTGCGGGAGACGGGGCGGGAAATCAGCGACGCGCATGTCGCCAAGCTGGGCCGGCTGCATGCAGAAGCCTACGGACGGCTCTCGGGGCAGATCCGGCCGCTCCCCGGGGCGAAGGCATTGCTCGATACCCTGACGGCGGCCGGGATCCCCTGGGCGATCGCCACGAGCGGCCGGATGGAGACGGCCCGGGTCAATCTCGATGCGCTGGGCGTCGATCCCGACCGGGTCCCGGTCGTGACGCGCGACATGGTCAAATACGCCAAGCCCGACCCAGACCTGTTTCTGGCGGCCGCCGACCGCCTGGGCAAGCCGATCGAGACGGCGGTGATCGTCGGCGATTCGATCTGGGACATGCTGGCCGCACGCCGCTGCCGGGGTCTCGGCGTCGGCCTGCTCTCGGGCGGCTACGGCACCGAGGAGCTTGAGCGGTCCGGGGCCGTACGCGTCTACGAGGATCCGGCCGATCTGCTGGACCATCTGGACGAGGTCGGCGGACGTCGCTGATCCGGGGCGGACATCTGGGTCGCAAGCGGATCCGGCGCCCCGGCGCAGGGGAGTCAGTGGACGCGTTTTTGCGCCGTCCTCGCGTTGCGGACGAGACCGAGCACCCCCAGGACGCCGGCGCCCAGGCAGGCCGCCAGGATCAGCGAGGGCCGGATGCCGCTGCGGACGGAGGCGCGCTCCAGAGCGACTTCGAGGCTGCCGGCGAGATTGGCCGCCAGCGGCACCGCCCTGGTGTCAAAGAACAGCTTCGCTTCCGAAGGCCCCTCGGACTTGTTGAGCATGTAATCTCTCGTGACGGTCAAACGAACCTCCGTTAAAGAACACTATTTTCGCGAACAATTTAATACGTCGGCGTGTTGAAATGTAAACGCGTCCCGAGCGCCGGTGTTTCCCAAAGTTTTTCAGGCCAGGAGTTCTGCCCTTGGACAAGCCCGTATTCAGGCCCTACCGCCTTCCCTCCGGCGGATGGGGCTCGGCGCGCTCGGTCGGCAACATCCTCCGGCAGGAAGGCGTGCTGGCGAGCGGGCCGATCGCGCTGACCCGCCACAACAAGGTCGACGGCTACCAGTGCAACAGCTGCGCCTGGGTGAAGCCCGCGAACCCGCTGCCGTTCGAGTTCTGCGAGAACGGCGTGAAAGCCATGGCCTGGGAACTCACCGCCCACCGCTGCACGCCGGACTTCTTCGCCAAGCACACGGTCACCGAGCTGCTGGACTGGGACGAGTACGAGCTCGAGCAGACCGGCCGCCTCACCCATCCGCTGCGCTACGATGCGGCGACCGACAGGTACGTGCCGGTCTCCTGGGGCCACGCCATCGAGGAGATCGCCCGCGAACTCCTGGCCGTGGAGGACCGGAAGACCGGCACCGTCTTCTACAGCTCGGGCCGCCTCTCGAACGAGGGCAGTTACCTCTACCAGCTCTTCGCCCGGCTCTACGGCAACAACAACCTGCCGGACTCGTCCAACATGTGCCACGAGACGACCTCGGTGGCGCTGCCGGTCAGCATCGGCCAGGGCATCGGCACCGTCTCGCTGGACGACTTCGCAAAGTCCGACTGCATCCTGTTCTTCGGCCAGAACCCGGGGAGCAACTCGCCCCGCATGCTCCACCCGCTGCAGGAGGCCAGCCAGCGCGGCGTACCGATCATCACCTACAACCCGCTGCGCGAGCGCGGGCTGGAGCGGTTCCTGAACCCGCAATCGCCCGCCGAGATGCTGAGCCGCACGGAGACCCTGATCAGCTCGCAGTACCATCAGGTCAAGGCGGGTGGCGACCTCGCGGCTTTGGCGGGAATCTGCAAATCCGTGCTGGACGCGCACGACGCTTCGCTGGCGGCCGGCGGCCCGGCGATACTCGACGAGGCCTTCATCCGGGAGCACACCCACGGCTTCGAGACCTTCGCCGACTGGTTGCGCGGCCAGGACTGGGACGCGCTGGAGCGCCGCTCCGGACTGCACCGGGCCGACATGGAGGCGACCGCGAAGGTTTACGGCGCGGCGAAGGCGACCGTCGCGGTCTACGGGATGGGCCTGACCCAGCACCAGGCCGGAGTCGAGACCGTGCAGATGCTGGTCAACCTGCTGCTGATGCGCGGCAATATCGGCCGCAGCGGCTCCGGCATCTGCCCGGTGCGCGGCCATTCCAACGTGCAGGGCCAGCGCACGGTGGGCATCACCGAGAAGCCCGAGCTGTTCCCCCTGGACCGGCTCGGCGCGCAGTTCGGCTTCGAGCCGCCGCGGGAGGCCGGCTACAACACCGTGGAGGCCTGCGAGGCGATCCTCAGGGGCGAGGTTCGGGCCTTCGTCATGCTGGGCGGCAACTTCGTCCGCGCCATTCCCGACCACGGCCAGATGGAGCCGGCCTGGCGGCGGCTGCGGCTGACCGTCAACGTGATCACCAAGCTCAACCGCAGCGCCCTGCTGCCGGGCGCGGTCAGCTACATCCTGCCGGTGATCGGCCGCCTGGAGATCGACGAGACCACGAAGGGCCAGCAGGTCCTGTCCATGGAAGACACCTCGGCCTGCGTGCACGGCAACCGCGGCCTGCGGCGCCCGGCCTCGCCGCACCTGATCAGCGAGATCCGGCTGATCTGCGAACTGGCGCAGCGGGTGCTCGAGCCCAACCCGCGGGTCCGCTGGGAGGATTACAGGACCGACTACGCGGAGATCCGGAAGGAGATCGGCGAGACGCTGCCGGAGTCCTTCTGGGACTACGAGCGGCGCATGTGGGAGCCGGGCGGCTTCCAGCGGGACCTGCCGGCCAAGCGCCGGGACTGGCACACGGAGACGGGCCGGGCCAATTTCGTCACGCCGACCGGCCTCGACGAGGATGCCGACATGCCCGAGGTCGGGCACGATTCCCTGCGTCTGATGACCTTGCGCAGCAACGACCAGTTCAACACCACGGTCTACGGCTACGACGACCGCTTCCGGGGCATCAAGAACACCCGGAAGGTGGTGCTGATGAACCGCTCGGATATCGATCGCCTGGGCCTGAAGGTCGGCCAGGCGGTGACGCTGCGGACCGTGGCGGACGACGGCGTCGACCGGGCGCTCTCGGGCCTGCTGGTGGTGGCCTACGACATCCCGATTGGCTGCATCGGCGGCTACTACCCGGAATGCAACGTCCTGATGCCGATCTGGCACTATGCCATCGGCAGCAAGACGCCGGCCGCCAAGGGCATCCCCGTCACGATCCGGTCCGACGGCGACCGGGTGATCGCTCCCCTGCTGGAATACGCCGAAGGCTGAACGGACGCCGGGCCGGGTCTGAGCCCCGCTTCAGCGCAAGCCTCGAGGCCGGCGGCTCCGGTCATGACCCGCCTCCAGGTCCGATCTCCTCGGTCAGCCGGTCAGAGGCCAGCCGTGTGGGTCGTCGCCGAGCGGCAGCCGCGTCGACCGGCAGAAACCGCGCGGTACCGATGATCAATCAACTCGCGAATCTGTCTTATGACAGAACACGAGACTGACATTGGTTTAGTCTCGCGATTATCATCAGCCGATTTGGTACAGGCTCTGGTGACTGGGAGAGCCGCGCGCTTCCGCCTGCAATGCCATGGTGGAACGATATGAGATCAGCGCCCGACCAGCATGCCCTGGGCATGCTCATCCGCAAGCTGGAGAGCATCGCCACCCTTTCCGACACCGAACGTCAGGCCATCCAGGGCCTGCCGGTGCGGATCCACCATCTCAACGCCCGGCAAGACATCGTACGCGATGGCGACCAGCCCACGCATTGCTGCCTCGTCCTCGAAGGATGGGCCTGCCGGTACAAGCTCCTCCGTCAGGGTAAGCGGCAGATCATGTCGTTCCACATTCCGGGCGACATCCCGGATCTGCAAAGCCTGCACGTCCGCACGATGGATCACAGCCTCGCCACTCTGACCAAGGCCCTCGTTGCCTTCATCCCCCACGAGAGCCTGCGGGAACTGACAGCGCGCCACCCCGGGCTCGCGGCGGTCTTCTGGCGCGACACGCTGATCGATTCGGGCATCTTCCGCGAATGGCTCGTCAGCATGGGCCGCCGCTCGGCCTTCGAGCACGTCGCGCACCTGTTCTGCGAGCTGTACCTGAAGCTGCAGGCGGTGGGCCTGGCAGGCAATTTCCGCTGCCCGCTTCCGATGACCCAGACCGATCTCGCCGACGCACTCGGACTGACACCCGTGCACATCAACCGTGTGTTGAAGGAGATGCGCGGTCAGACCCTGATCACGCTCCGCAGCAACGCACTGGTGATCGAGGCATGGGACGAGCTTCTGCGGGTCTCCGAGTTCGACTCTACATACCTGCAGCTTGAGAATCGGGCGGTCGGATGAGGCCCCGTCCGCGCCGGTGCGGGCCGCCGCGAGGAGCCACGATCTCGAGGCCGGCACCCCGTCGCTGACGGTTTTCGCTCGCATGGTCCCGCACGCAGTTCAAGAGACCGCGCGGACCGCGCCGGAACTTCGGACGGCGACTCCGAGACCGGTGGATAGGTCCGCCCGGCCTGAATTCGCCGACCGTGGTGGCACCGCATCTCGGATCGCGCAGCCGTCGGCGCGCGTGGCCTGGCGCGACCAAGCCCGGATCCTTCAGGGGAGCCATTCCGCACCGCCGGCGCAAGACATACAAGGTCTGGTTCAGGATGGTCGTGCCGCGTTGGTCCGATGGATCGCGCCCGCGGACTCAGTGTCCCAGCCAGATGGCGGCACTCAGCACGATCCCGATCGCACCGATGAACCCGCTGAACCCCAGCACGATCCAGGCGTCCAGGCTGGGCGACCGTGCGGCGCGCCTGACCTTCGCGGACGCCGCCTCGGTCTCGCGCGCCAGCGCGATACGCTGATGCGACGGTGCGGAGCCGGCCGCCTCGTCATCGGTCCCGAGCGACGACAGGCCCGGGTCGTAGACGGCGATCTTGTCCCCCGTGGCGCCGCTGTCGATATCGGCTTTCAGCATCGCCGTGGTCGGCTGGTCGGAGGCGCCCGGCTCCGACACGCGCAGGTTGCCGGGCGGCGGCGGGGTCTCGGATCGAAACAGCATGACACTCGCCTCTCGGGAAAAGCTCTGTTTGCTTCATGGGCCACGCCCATGCGTGAGTTCCGATGACTTCACCGTATGTTGGTGCACGGAACTGAGGCTTTGACCGCGGCAGGCCAGGGCTGCTCCTAGTCGCGTTGCTTGCAGGAACAGCCCCAGGTCTTGATCTGACGTGCTCACTGGCGCTGGATCAGCGGCCCTCTTCGGCAGCGAACCGTCTAGCCGCCGCTGCCGCTGGAGCCGCCGCTGCTGTTGGGCGCACCAACCTCGGGTCGGCTGGCGTTGCCGCCCGCGGCCGAACTGCTGCTGAACGCGTCTACGCCGGTCCCACCTGGAGATTCCGTGAAATCGTCCCCGCCACCCGTATTGTTGGGCTGATTCGAGATGATGGATCCCGTCGCCCCAGGATCGCGATAAGACGAGTCTTGCGCCAAAGCCGGTCCTGCCGCGGTCATGGCCGCGATCGCGAGGAGCAGTCGCTTCATGGGAGATCCTATCGATTCAGGAAGCACCGGCAGCGGCCGCCCCATCCGAACGGCGGGCGGACAGATCCGGTAGAGGCGGCAGGGTTGACGAGTCCGCGGACTCTTTTGCCGGGGACTGCAGCGGGCCGACCGTGCGACTTCCCGCCCTTGATGAAGCTCTCCCATGCCGCGAGGTTCCGCACCGCGGAGGCTTTCGTTTTTCGGTAAATTTCGGCTCTGTATTGCTGATTTCTATCAAAAGACAGATCAAAAAGACGATCCAATCCAATTTATGTTGAAGCATCGACCTGGGGCCGTGAGCCATGTTGCATCGCCGAACCCCAAGGAGCCGCGACGTGAACACCATTCCTCAGCTTGATCAGAACGAATTGAGCATCCTACAGCGCCTGGTGACAGACTTGGTGACAAAACAACTCGATCACGCGACCGCAGGCCATGTGGATATGATCGCTCGGTTGCAGCACCTGGAACAGGCCGCGTGGACAACGGGCGCCGATCGCCAGACCCTCCAGGAGATCACCTCCGGCCGACGACTGCTCGGAGACGCGAGCGACCTCACGCCGGATGCGCTGAAGCGTCGACCGGTGCGGAAGCGCCCGGCAGATCGTTCATACGCTCTCCGGCACGCCTGAACCGTCTGGGATACCGCGACGGGTGAGCAGCCGCCCTGATGGCGGCGGGACACGGATGGCTTCCGCGGACGGCCCTGGCCAGCGGTCGGAAGCCCGCAGTATTGAGCATTGCCTGTCCGCGCTTCGCCATACGATCGGCGCCGCCCGAAGGCGGGAGCTCGGGCGGGGGCGTTCAGACGCCGCAACGGGAGATCGGCAGCGGACTGCGACAGTGAGCGTGAACGCTGCCCGTTCCTTGCAGAGGCAGAGTCGGGCGACACGTCCGGCTGGTCGGCAAGACCTTCGTCACGAAGGGCGCGTGACCCGCTCTCTCACCTGACCGCAGCGGGAACCCGGTGGGGCAGATGGCCCCGCAGCCGTGCGGCTGGGGGCCTGTCGTGCCGCGGTCCCGTCAGAGGCCGCGCAGATCGTTACGGGCAGGAATGGCGCTGACCATCGTTGCCCAGATACGTGCCGCTCCGACGGTCGTACGACCGGAAACGCTGAACGCAGTAGCTGACTGAGTCGCCGGCAGGTGCCACCTCCATCTCGACGGCACCGTAACCCTGCCCGTATCCGGCTGGGGCATAGCCACCCCCGTAACCGCCGTAACCGGCAGGCGCGTAGTCCCCGCCATAATATCCGTCGTCGAATCCGCCGTAACCATAGCCCAATCCAGCGCCAGCGAGGCCGAGACCGACGCCCAGCCCCAGGCCGCCATAGCCAACGCCATAGCCGCGTCGGCCGTAGCCCCGCCCGCCGAACCCTCTGTTGCCAGCGAAGCCTGTTCCGCGGATCCCGCCGCCCCCGAGGCCCCCGCGTCCACCGAAGCCGCCACCCGCGAGAGCGCCGCCACCGAAGCGATTGCCGCCGAGCCCGCCTCCGAAGCCGCGACCTGCTACGCCACCCCGGAAGCCGCCACCGCCGAACCCGCCCCCGTGGAACCCACCGCCTCCGAAGCCGCCGCCGTGGAACCCGCCCCCACCGAAGCCGCCGCGCGCATCGGCGCTCGCCGGAAGTATCACCAGCGTCCCGAGGACGACGGCGGCCGTCAGGATTGTCTGTTTCATCGTGCCCTGCCAATCGAAGATAAATATTTCTTCCGATCCGACAACGCGCCGTCGGGCAAATAGGTCATGCTACATTATGTCCATATTCAGATGAGAAATATTAATACGGCAAGCCGAAACCATCTTTCGGCACGGCGCCGGGCTCTCGCCGCACGGCGGATCCGTCTGCAGCGAATGTCATGTGACGGGCGCGTCGTCCGAATGCCTCAGGTCGCCCGCCCTGTCTCCGCGACCTCGTCCAACGCGCGCAACAGAGGACGTTCCATGTGTCGAGGCTTGCGAGCCGAGGCCGGGACGCGGGTGATGGCTATGCCCCCGGGGCGAAGCCGACCCTGAACCGGCCGATCGCAGAAGCAACCACTGAATTACGATGCTGCTATCGACATAACTTACCATCAAATGATGGAACTACGATAATTCAAATCCGTCATACGGCGCAGAAAAAAGCTCATCGAACGCGCACTCGACCATGATCTGGACAATCTTCGATCTGTTCCTCAGAACTGCCGATAATAACGTGATCCAAAGGCTAAATTTTTGGCTGCTTACACCCTCAGACGCAGGCCTGTCCCGCGTTTCGTGCCGCACGGCAACAAGACGACGCGGCGAGGATTGTCTCGATGCTACCCTCGCATCGATCGGTGAGGGACGGCATCGGATTATGCGCTCACCGGCCTGATCCCGGATGCTGCCGACCCTTGGAAAGTCCGTTCGCCGATGCGCCTCGTCCTGGCCACCCTCACCATCCTGACCGCCGCCTTCGCGCCTTTGCCGGCGCTGGCATCGTGCGGCGCCGAGCGAATCGGTACCATCGAACAGCGTCTCGATCGCGCCGGTGCCGTCCAGGCGATCGGCCTGCAAGCAGGACTCACCCTTCGGACCCGATCAGCCGGGGGCATGCAGGCTACCCGCGATGCCCCGAACGATCCCGCCCGGGTCTCGACGGCCGAGGGCGTCGGGCACGCCAGCAGCCTCCTCGTCCACGACGCCGACGCAGATCGGCGCGGCGACAGGGGGGCCTGCGAGAACCCCAGGCGCGCCGTGAAGGGCATGATCGGTACGTTGTCGTAGTCCGACCCGATTGCCGCAGGTTCAGCCACCCACGAGAGCACCCCAATGAGTCAGTCCCTTGGGACAG
Organism: Methylobacterium sp. 391_Methyba4; assembly: GCF_029691625.1. Lineage (NCBI taxonomy): Bacteria > Pseudomonadati > Pseudomonadota > Alphaproteobacteria > Hyphomicrobiales > Methylobacteriaceae > Methylobacterium > Methylobacterium sp. 391_Methyba4. The sequence goes on from NZ_CP121475.1 coordinate 561,493, forward strand.
CCCTGACACGCCCGTCGGGGCTGGCCATCGACCGGCCGCGCGCGCTGGCGCGCCGGTTCGGCAACGCCGCCGGAAGCCGGGCCTACGACCTGTTCGTTCCGTCCGGATATGCAGGGACACCGCTTCCGCTGGTGGTGATGCTGCACGGTTGTTCGCAGACGTCGCGCGACTTCGCCATCGGTACGGGAATGGACGCTTTGGCGGAGGCGCAGGGCTTCCTCGTCGCCTATCCCGACCAGCCGCGGTCGGCCAACTTCGCCAAGAGCTGGAACTGGTTCAGGGATGAGGACCAGCGACGCGGCCGGGGCGAGCCGTCAATCATCGCCGGTCTGACGCGCGCGACCATGGCCGAGTTCTCCGTCGATCCGTCGCGGGTCTATGTCGCCGGCCTGTCCTCGGGCGGTGCGGCCGCCGCGGTGATGGCGATGATGTACCCGGACCTCTACGCGGCGGTCGGCATCCATTCTGGATTGGCGTGCGGTTCGGCCGGCTCGATGTCGGCCGCCATCGCCACGATGCGGCGGGGTGCCTTGCTCCGGCCGGTACAGGCCGCGCATCCCGTGCCGACCATCGTTTTCCACGGAGACAGGGACACGACCGTCTCGCCGGTCAACGGCGATCAGGCGCTCGCCCAGGCGCAGCCCGAGGGACGACTGACCGTTACCACCGTCGCGGGACGCTCGAAGGGCGGGATGGCATATACGCGGAGGGTCCTGACCGAACCGGACAGCCAGTGGTCTTCGGAGCACTGGGTCCTGCACGGCGCCGGCCATGCCTGGGCCGGCGGCCACCCGGCCGGCTCGCACACCGATCCGACCGGTCCGGATGCCAGTGGCGAGATGCTGCGCTTCTTCCTGTCGCACGCGAAGAACCGTCGAGCGCACCGCCACTGACGTTCTTGGCGGATGTGCCAGACCCGGCGGGTTCTTGAGGAGCGCGCCTCAGGCGACCTTCCTGTCCAAGTTTTCGACTGATGGGCCGGCTCGGGCCGGAGGCGAGGGCGGACCAAGGTGCGGCTTCGGGCGGTCTGGCACGAACCGTCGCTTTATGCGGAGGAGCCCCGGCGGACCGACCGTTGCAGACGGTGCGGGATGAGGAACGAGCCGGGCCCCAATGCGGTTCATCGTTGAATGGAAACCTATGTCCTCGTCGTCGCCGGGTTCGGTGTCCTGGTGCTTCTGACGGCATGGCTGCCGATGGTGCTCCGGGCCCTTCCTCTGTCCCTGCCCATCTGCTGCGTCGGGATCGGGGCCGCACTGTCCGCCATCCCGGCTGTAGCCGCCATCACACCCCATCCGAGCCTGCATCTGAAGCTCATCGAGCATGCGACCGAGGCGGTCGTCGTCATCTCGTTGATGGGCGCGGGCCTCAAGATCGACCGGCTCATCGGCTGGAAGCGCTGGGCTGTGACGTGGCGCCTGCTCGGCATCGCCATGCCGCTGACCATCCTCGCCCTGACGGCTTTGGCATCGACCCTGCTGGGACTCGGTCTTGCCGCCGCGCTTCTGCTGGGTTCATCCCTGGCACCCACCGATCCGGTCCTCGCGTCCGACGTTCAGGTCGGTCACCCGGCCGAGGATCACGAGGACGAGCCGCGGTTCGCCCTGACTTCCGAGGCCGGGCTCAACGACGGCCTCGCCTTCCCCTTCGTGAACCTCGCCATCGCGCTCGCCGCAGGCGGCGGCTTGGCCGGCCTGTCCTGGTCGCACTGGTTCGCGGTGGACGTCTTGTGGAAGATCGCCGTGGGTGCCGTGCTGGGCGCGATCATCGGCCGGGCCCTCGGCTGGCTGACCTTTCACCTCCCGAACCTGTCGAAGCTGTCCCGAACTGGAGACGGCTTCGTGGCCCTGGGTGTGACCTGCCTCGCCTACGGCATCGTCGAAGCCGCAGACGGCTACGGCTTCATCGGCGTGTTCGCCGCGGCCCTGGCCCTTCGCTCATCGAGCCGGGGCCATGGTTATCATCGCAAGATGCACGACTACGCCGAGGAACTCGAACGCCTCCTGATGATGGTGCTCCTCGTCGGCTTCGGCGCCGTGCTCGTCGGCGGCGGCTTACTCAAGGCTCTCACCTGGCAAGCCGCTCTGTTTGCCCTGATCGCCCTTCTGGTCGTCCGTCCTCTGAGCGGATGGATCGGCATGCTGGGCAGCGACCGAGCCCTTGAGGAGCGCGCAGTCGTGAGCTTCTTCGGCATCCGGGGGCTCGGGACCGTCTACTATCTCGCCTTTGCCTGCGGACAGGCCACGTTCGAGCGCGCGGACCTTCTCTGGGCCACAGCCGGCCTGACGGTTCTGATCTCGATCCTGATGCATGGCGTCACCGTCACGCCGACGCTGCGTTTGGTAGACCGAAGGATGGGACGGGGGACGGAGAGCTCACAGCTCGGCTTGGTGTTCACGGCACCCCCACCCTGAAGCGGCCTCGGAACCAAACCGTTTCCCGAGCCCTCCAGTCATGAACCGCGCCGGGTTTTCCGGAGGCTCCAACGCCCGGGAGATTGGAGCCAGGACGCCGAATATTACGCCCGTTCGCCGAGGTTCGCGAGCGGGCGGTCCGGCCGGTCCGGGAGCATGAGGGCGAGCACGGCTCGCAATGGGCTGCATCCGGTCGGTCGACGCATCGACGGCCCACGCCCATGCGGCGCGGTCGGCCGATCCGGAGCAACTGCCGGCCCGGACCAAGCGGGACGCGCTGTGGCGCGCGGCACGATGGCCCGGCCGATGCGGGGGAGGGGCCTGACCGGCGTCGTCCGACGGCGCAGGATCCGCACCACCGGTCCCGATCCGGCGGGGCCTCGTCTGCTTCTCCGCCCGCGGGTCGCAGCGATCCTTGGACGCTATCAGTTTCGCCACTCTCGAACGGGTCGATCGGTTCTACCACCGGCGGCGGCTCGAACTGGTCGACCTCCGGGAAACACGGCGTGGCTCAGAAGGAACGGAGCTTTGAGCGTTTGGCCCGTCGGCTAAAGCGCCGAGGGGCCGCGAATCCAACGCGGCAGCTCTTCGCCCACACCCGGCATTCGATCAGGGCACGCAGACGCGCCGACGCGGTTCCGGACCGGCAACAGCAGGCGAGCTCCTTGCATCCTGTGATCCGAGGCTTGCTGTTGCACGGCCGGAGCGCCGGGCCGTGTCGGTCACCGGATCGGCACGATCATGCGGAAATGGAGACCGGCATCGTCGATGGTCCGCTGGAACTGACCGGCCAAGCTGCGTTCGATGGTCTGCGTGAGGAGCCGCGATCCAAAGCCGGTGCCGTCGGCCTTGGCGGTTCCTGACGGAGCCGCGCCTTCGGTCCAGTCGAGGGTCAGGGCGTGATCGACGACACGTCCGACCAGGTTCAGGGTGCCTCCGTTGGCGAGCGCGCCATACTTGGCCGAATTGGTGGCGAGTTCGTGGAAGATCATCGCGTAGTCGTCGACCCTGTCGGGGGCCGCCACGGCGGCGTCCTCGATATCGACCGCGATGTTGGCGCCCTGCAGGTACGGCGACAGGATACGCGCGGCGAGGTCACGCAGCCGCACGTCGCCCTGCTCGAGCCCGTGCGACCGCGTCGCCAGGGTGGTCGCCTCGTGTAGGACGTGGAACCGCCGCGACAAATCCTCGGCGAAGCTGGCGGTGGACTCGGCCTCCCGGGCTACGATGTTGGTCAGCGCGCGGGCGACGGTGAACATGTTCGATACCCGGTGCGCCAGTTCCAGGGTCATCAGCCGCTCGGCGTCCTCGGCACGCTTGCGGTCGGTGATGTCGAGGAAGATGGCCTGGATCCACGCGCCGACCCGGCCCTCGTCCCCGCCGATGCCGCGGGCAGAGATCCAGCGGACGTCCGGGTCTTCCCCGATGCGGAAGTCGAAACTGTAGGCCTTCGGGCTGGTCGCGCTCGCGAACCAGTCGAGCATCATCTTGGGTCTGTCCTCGGCATTCACCTTGGCGAACAACGCGTCGATGCTCACCACCGGCTCCGTGGTGCCCCAGAAGGCCATGCAGAGTCCGTCGAGCCGGGCGAGGCGCGCCTCCGGGGCCCAAGCCCACATCCCGACGCCGCCCCGGTGGATGGCCGCGGTGAAGCTGGCGAGCGTCCATTCGTCGCCAGTCAGATCCGTGCCCTCGACCATGCTGCTTCCCAAACCGCACCTGAAGTTCTTGGCAGGCGCATCGTTACCGTGACGGTACGAAACGCTGCCCCGCGGCCTTTGCTCCGGACCCGATCACGCCCGTCGAACCGGAGTCACAGGTCGCCCTTCCTGGGATCCACCAGCCGTCCGTCCGCGACACGCGTCGTGAAACCACGGGCGTCGAAATAAGCCAGCACCGGCATGGTCATGTTCCGACTGATCCCCGTCGCCTCGCGGAAGCGGCCGACCGTCAGGAGCGCCTGCGGATGGTCCGCCGCCACCGCGCATGCTCGCGCCGTCAACTCGGCAAGGACGCCCGGCAGCACGTAGTAATGCCCGGATATGCGCCGCAGCCATCCGAGCCGGCCGAACCTGTCGAGATGCGGCCGCAGGGTTTCCGGCTCCCGACCCACCTGTTCCGCGAGGTCCGCGAGGCGCGGTTGATCGAGACCAGCCGCCTCCAGGCGGATCCTGACCGCCTCGTAGAGGGCGGCCTCCGGCGGGGCTAGGCGGACTTCGTGGCCGGGCAGGTGGTAGAGATGCTCCCGCCGAAGAATACGGGCGTCCATGAGCAGCCGATCGAGGGCAACCCGCAGAGCGGGACGCTCCGGCAGCGCCACATGCGCGCCGATCTCCTCGGCCGACAGGCCGGGATTGTCCGGCTCCGACCGGTGTGCGGCGTCGAGACGAGCGACCACGGTTTCGCCGAGTGCTGCGATCCGCGCGCCGGCGTATCCCCGTAATCCGGCCGGCCCCGCTATCGCGACGACGCCGTGCGCGCGCGTCAAGGCTTCCAGGGCGGGCCTCGGGATATTCCGCACGCGGGCGAAATGGTCGAGGTCGACTCCTGCCTCGCTCACGTCGAGGAGGCTGGTGAGCGCCGCAGCATGATCCGGCGTGTCCAGCGCCGCGACCACCGCGCGTCGCCCCGGCGCCCAGGCTCCCCGGCGGGCTCCCTCGATGTCGATGACCCGGCCGCCGCCGAGCGTGCGGGCGGCGGACGCGTCGCGTAGCACAAAGCGGTCCCCGTGCAGCGCGCCGAGGCTGCCGTCGAGGGCGATCCGTGCGTGCGCCGCCGCGCCGGGCTCGACCGCGATTCCGGGTGACAGGAGCACCCGTCCGGTCACGGACGCAGCCCCATGATGAATGTGGACGGGCGTGCGGTGACGCAGCGGACGCGCCTCGCCCGGCAAGACGCGGAGCGCTACGTCGAGATGGCTGGCGGGGCCGTGAAGCTGCGGCGCCAGGATCCAGTCACCCCGGTGGATACCCGCGCGGGACAGGCGGGGACCGGACAGGTTGAGGGCGCAGCGCTGACCGGCCTCCGCGACATCACACGGTTCGTTGCCGGCGCGCAGGCCCCGCACCCGCGCCTCGAACCCGCTGGGGGATACGACGAGATGATCGCCGACCCGGACGGCGCCGGCATGGATCGCCCCCGTGACGACGAGGCCGGCGCCGACGACGGTGAAACAGCGGTCGACCGCGAGCCGGAACTCTGTCCCGGCGGCCCCAGGGGACGGGCTGGCTGCAGCCTCTTCCAGGTACCGGGCAAGGTCGGCGATGCCGGTCCCGCGCAGCGCCGAGCAGGCGATCATGGGCGCTTTGACGGGCGCTTGGAGCGGCGCGTTGCCGGGTGCGTGCGCGAGGCCGGTGCCGGAGAGCGCGACGCGGACCTGCGCCTCGACTTCGGACAGGCGACGGTCGTCGACCCGATCGCTCTTGGTGATGGCGACGACCGCCCGGCGCAGGCCGAGCAAGTCGAGGATCGCGATGTGCTCGCGGGTCTGAGGCATCACGCCGTCGTCGGCTGCGACGACGATCAGCGCGAAGTCGACGCCCGTGGCGCCGGCCACCATCGTACGCACCAGCCGCTCGTGACCAGGCACGTCCACGAAGCCGACGGTTCGGGTCCCAAGACGCGTGTAGGCGAAGCCCAGATCGACGGTTATGCCGCGGGCCTTCTCCTCCGGCAGACGGTCGGCGTCGATCCCGGTGAGCGCCTTCACCAGAGCCGTCTTGCCGTGGTCGATATGGCCGGCGGTGACGACGATCACGCTGTGCTCGCTCCGGATCAGAACACTTTCCTGGGGTGGCGGCGCAGGAAGCCCCGCGCCGCCTGCCGCTTCAACCCTTGATCCGGGTCTCGGCAAGCTCCGACATGCAGGTGTCGTAGGGCGTGAACGCCACGCGGTCCGACACGGCGAACAGCGTGTAGGGCGCGTACAGGAACAGGGCCTTGGCCTGGTCCTGCAGGTAGCGCTCGACCGCCCGCACCACCTCCTCCTGCTGCGGCTCGTGCGGCGTGTGCAGAAGCTTGTCGTAGAGGGCGTCGAAGTCCGGATCCTCCGGACCCTGGCGCAGGGTCGCGTCCTTCCCGAAGAACTCGCGGTGGACGCAGGCCACCGGATATTGCGGCGTCCAGTCGAAGTACCATTCGAGCTTGACGTCGAACTCCTCCGGCGGCTCCTCCTTGGCACTGACGAACCGGCAGCCGAGCCCGATCTTCGCGAGGCACTGCCCGATCGCCGCGACCACGCCCTTCCAGGCCGGCGAGGCGACGAACACGAGCTCCCGCCCGCCGATCCCGGCAGCCTCGAGGGCGCGCTTGGCGGCCTCGGGATCGTGCGGGAACGGCTTCATCTCCGGATCCGCCCCGTAACGGCCGGGCTGGATGAATGCCGGGATGACCGTGCCGTAGCCGTGCGCGCCCTGGTGGAGCACGAACTCGCGGTCGATGGCGAGGTTCAAGGCCCGGCGGGCCTCCGGGTTGCGCCAGGGTGAGTCCGGACGATTCTCGTTGAAAACGCCCGTCAGGATCGTCTTCGCCTTCTTCGTCTGGATCTTTCCATGCTCGCTCGCCGGGAAGGCGTGCGCCTCGTCCGGTGTCAGATCGAAGACCACGTCGACCCGGCCGTCACCGGCCGCTACCGACTTGATGCCCTCCGCCTTGCCGATCACGTTGTCGTAGACGATCCGGACCGTCGGCTTGCGGTCGGGATTCCAGTAGGTCTCGTTGGGCTCCATGACCACGCGGTCGGAGCGCGAGTCGATCAGCGAGACGCCTTCGGTAAGCACGAACGGGCCAGTCCCCCACGGACCAGGCGCGTCGATCACTCACCAATGGCCTTCGGCCGATCCCGTCTTCGGGTCGACGAAACCCCATTCGTTCCAGAATCGTGTCGAGGGCAGATGCATGCCCCGCAGCTTCATCAGCGCTGCGGAGTCGCCGCCGGGGAAGCGCATCCGCACGGTCCGGTCGTCTACAACCTCGCAGGTGACGTCCCGGGCGAAATTAAGGAAGGCGCCCGGCGGGTGCGGGTTGGTCCATTCCTGGACCTTGTCGAAGCCGAGCTTGAACATGCCGGCGTTGAAGGGCTCGCCATCCTGATAGACGGCCTGCCGCATGGTGAGTTCGAGCGTCTCGCTGTCGAGCCAGCGCCAGGACTCCGCGAGGCTCGGCTGGCCGATGCCGTCGTGATCGACGCGGTTGGCCTCCTCCATGGTGTTCCACGTGATGGAGAGCCAGTTGACCGGCGACGGATCGACCACCGTCACCGTGTTGTGGGGTCCAAAAGGCTGTCCGCCGACCGGATCCCCCGTCGCATGTGCGTCCATGTCTCCTCCTTGTTTCCATGCTCCGCATCACGTGCGGGCACCGTCCGGAACGGTTCGAGCCGGATCAGGAAGAAAGATAGCGCGCTACCGCATTGCCCTCAATCGATCCGCTTATACCAGATGGCTGGATCGCCGCTCTGTAGAGGAGGGCAGGTCTCTTAGGCCGGTTTCCGGGTTCGCGCGCTTGGCCGATTCTGGCGGCCGCGATGTGACCGGGCTGAGAAGACGGCGACGGCTGTCCGCAGGGCCGACATGCGTCGGTAGGGGCGCGTACATGTTTCCGGCGACTCTTCTTCGGGACAGACCAACGGTTCTGGGCGAGCTTTCATCCCAACACAGAACTCGGGAAAGTGTCTCCGTCGGCTAGAGCGGCGTGGATCCGCTTTGGAGAAACCGATCGAAGCGACCACCATGAACAAATTTCGGTTCTCTCCACGGTAACCGTACCCCGCGGGGCTGAACTCGATCCCAGCGTCGAATAGTATATTTTGGCGTGCAACTCTGACTCTGATGCACTTTCGCTGCTCATCCAGGCCTTGGGCCAGCGATCGTGGCCGCACCACCTCAGCATAGCTGCCGCGGTCGCAGGGACTGATCTGGATCGAGGCGGTCTCCTTCAGCCAAGTCTGCCCGGCAGCCGACCGCGGCCCGGAAGAGGTCCATGACCACGATGTCGATGGGCTCCCCGGTGGCCGACGGGCCTTGGACCTCGCCGGTTTGTCTGCCCTGGAAACGCGGCCGCCCTCGACGACAGGCCACCACGCAGGTCTGCGGCAAGCGTGCGGATACCCGCGGGGCCGCGCACCTCGAAGTCGAGGCTCGGGTCGGGTCAACGAGATCAGGTGCGATGTTGCCATCCCACCGAATCTCGTTGCGGTCGCGGACGCTTCAAAAAAGGCGCGGACGAGCCGCGCCCTATCATCCATCATCAGCGCAGCGCGCCGGGCTCGTGGATCGGGCAGCGGTTGAAGCGCTCGCGGAACTCGGCCGAATGCCGGTAGGGGGCGTTGCGGGCGCGGTTCACGTTGCCGAGCGGCCGATGCGCGGCGAGCCCGGTCCAGACGCTGAAGCGCATCTCCTCATCAACCGCCTGGACCCTGTCCGGGTGCCAGCTGTCCTGCGGCTGGACACGGACGACGCCGACCCGCTGGAACGGTGCCTCGTCCTCCTTCCACTCCACTGTCGGATCTTCGACCGGCTGGCGTTCGAGGTCGCGGCAGAGTTGCACGCGGAACTCCCATTCCCCGGCGATGCCGGCCATCTCGGACTGGACCGTCTCGCGGATGGCGTTCGGGCGGCCGGAAGCGTCGATCTCGGTGCCGGTGAGGGCGGTCAGGGCCGGGGCGACGGGGACCAGCGAGAACTTCGCGATATAGTCGCCGTACCGGAACGGGGTCAGGCTGTTATAGGTCTCGCCGAGCGGATCGACGTTGGGGGCTCCGCCGAGGGAGCCGATGGTGGGGCTGTCGATACCGACCGCGTGGAGGGCCTTGTTGACCCCGCGCAGCACGGTGGAGGCGGCGACCTTCAGCCCCTCCACCCGGTCGGTCGTGCCGGCGAGAAGCTTCAGGCTGCCGAGGAATTTCTCGGCGTTCGGCGCCTGGAACACCGTGCCGTTGACCATGATGAAGTTCTGCGTTGTCCCCTCCGCATCCGGGAGACGCTCGCCTTCGACGTCGAGGACCTTCAAGGCAATGCCCCTGGGTAGGGAGACGGCGTCAGGCAGGATGTCACCGGCGTTGGTCGACATCCGCATGTAGACCTTGTGCTCGCCCGCTCGAGCGAACAGGCCCTGGGCCAATTCGGGGGGCAAGTCCGCATCGATCGTCAGCGTACCTTCGAGGATGCCGTGCGATTTGGCGTGGACCGAGCGCACCGCGTGCCCGGAATCCTCCGCGACCCTGGTCAGGATCTTGTCGAAGGCTGCGTTCAGCTGTTCGATGATCTGCCCTTCGTCTGGCCTCACCGCCTCGACATCGGGACTGTATCGCACGGGTGGTTGCACGGTCTGTCTCCTGCTGTCTCCTGGCGACGGCCGAGAGAGAAGAGCCACGGGTAGCTGACGTTCCGGATTGCGCGACATTCAATCGCCCATGAACGAACTATGGAACGTCCGCCGGGCGGATGGCTTATCGGCGGCGCGGCTTGCCAATTCGCGCCGGAGCTATCGCCTTGCGCCTGCCTCCCATCCCCCCGAGTGAGCTCGTCAACAAGCAGCGCGATCTCTGCGACACGCTCAGGGCCGGCATCGCCAAGCAGTTCCAGGGATTCCAGACGGCCAGGGCGGACGGTGCGCTCCTCGGCCCGTTCAACCCCTGGCTCCACGAGCCGCGGATCGGCAGAGCGGTTTGGGAACTGACCGAGGCAGTTTCAGCCTGCGGCGCCCTGCCGGACAACGCACGACAGGTTGCCATCCTGGCCACTGGCGCCCGGTTCAAGGCCGCCTTCGAACTCTACGCCCATGTGAGGATCGCCCGCGACAAAGGCTTGGCCCCGGACAAGATCGCCACCATCACGGCCGGTCAGCGCCCCGCGGACCTCTCGCCCGACGAGGCGGCCGTTTACGACGCGGCCACCGCGCTCAACGCCGGCGGTGTGTTGCCGGGGCCTGTCTACGCCTGTGTCCAGGCGGCCTTCGGACCCCGGGGCATCGCCGAGTTGATCCAACTCGTCGGCCTCTACGCGATGGTGTGCACGACGCTCAACGGCTTCGACGTCCCCATCCCGGACCAGCAGGTCGATCCCGCGCCCTGACCGCGGCCTTCGTCAAACACTCCCAGAGGCGAGCCACACGCCGAGGAGACGCTCATGACCTACCTTCGCTATGCCCTCGACATCGAGACGCCGGCGCCGGACGAGCAGACGTCCATCGACGGCATCATCCAGGGGATGACCCAGCAATCGCAAGTCGTGGAGAAGCGCCAGCATCACGCGGTGCGCGCGAGCCACGCCAAGAGCTCGGCCTGCGTCGTCGGCGAGTTGGACATCCCGGAGGGCCTGCCGCCCGAACTCGCGCAGGGTCTGTTCGCCAGGCCGGGGACACACAAGGTAGCCGTGCGCTTCGCCCAGGGGCCGGGCGAGACTCTGGGCGACCGGGTGTCCACCCATCGCGGCATGTCGATCAAGGTGTTCGGAGTCCCGGGCGAGAAGCTGCCCGGCCACGACGTCGACACCCAGGACTTCGTGCTCGCGACCGGCACGACCTTTCCGTCCGGGACGGCAGCGGGTTTCCTGCGTGACGGCACGGTGATCGGCAAGGCGACCGGACTGCCCGAGGGTGTGAAGAGTGCGGTCGCCGCCACCGCACGCAACCTCAACCGGATGTTGCATGCCTTCGGCACGGAGAGTGCCATGGCCGACTTTCTCGGCCATCCCTACAGCCATCCGCTCGCCGACAGCGACTTCAGCCAAGCCCCGATGCGGTTTGGCGACTACGTCGCCAAGCTCGGCGCGGTCCCGGCTTCGCAGGCGCAGTGGGACTTGGCCGAATGGCGGCTCGACCCGCACGGTGACGAGGACGGTTTCCGCCATGCAGCCGCGGCGTTCTTCCGCGACCACGAAGTGGTCTACGAACTGAAGGCGCAGCTTTGGGCCGATGCCGAACGCCAGCCCATCGAGGATGCCTCGGTGGACTGGCCGGTCGCGATCAGCCCGTACCGCACGGTGGCGACGCTCCGGCTGCCGCGCCAGGATGCCTATTCCCCCGAGCGGGTACGCTACTTCGATGAGGTGATGACCTTTCGGCCCGCGCACAGCCTCTCGGAACACCGTCCGCTCGGTTCGGTGATGCGGGCACGGCTCCAGGTCTATCGGGCCCTCAGCGATTTCCGACATCGCGCGAACGGTGTCACCGCCGAGAACACGGCCACGCCGGACAGCATCCCGGCTTGAGCACTTGCCGCCATGCCGGAACGCGGGGTCGCGTCAGCAGTGAGTCTGCATTGAGAAGCATGGGTGCCTGAGTTGCTCATCCGCAAATCGGCGACCATTCGGTGGAGCTGGGTTCACCGAATACCTGCTTTCAGGATGCTTGCTTCTTCAACGGAATGACTGGGTTGCGTCGGGAGAGATCGTCCGCCTTTATGGCGAGCCTTTTCCGAACCAGGCATAACGCTCACAAACTGACTACGTCACGCCGGTAGGCCGGCGCGCGCAGGACTGTATGGTCCCGGAATGTGGTGTGACGGATCGAGCTTGAAGCGTTTGGGCTGTTTGGTCCAGACCTGAAGGACATGCTCGTAGGGCGTGAGGCCACAAAGGGTCTTCAGCCGACGGGCATGGTTGTAGGCGTCGACGAAGAGCTGCAGGTGCGCCCGGACCTGTTCGTGCGTGTCGTAGTGGTAGCGCTTGACCGTAGCGTCCTTAATGGTGCGGTTCATCCGCTCGACTTGACCGTTATCCGGTATGTACCTGTGCGGTGCCTTCTCGTTCCGCTGTTCTCTCCGGAGAACGGCATTATGGTGAGCCCATCTGGGACGCGGGGCACCGGGAGCACGAAGGTGCGGGCAGGCCGTCGATAGACAGTGGGCTGAGAGCCCGAACTCGTTACATGGCCGCCCCTTGCGACTTTCCCGGATGCGCTGCGAGCGCGGATCAGTAGGTGTCGTGTTGCCCGCCAGCTCCCGTTTTTGTCGACGAACCATCATGGGGAGTGGGCATGCGGATTATCGGACTGGATATTCACCGCGCCTTCGCGGAAGCGGTAGCGTGGGATGATGGCAAGCTGAGGCGGCTGGGTCGCGTCGACATGCGTCGCGATCTTCTGACCGCCTTCGCTGAGCAACTTTCGGCGGATGACGTCGTGGTGGTTGAGGCCACTGGCAATGCCTCGGCCGTTGTGGCGGTTCTCGCGCCGCACGTGAAGAAGGTGGTGATCGCCAACCCGATGCAGGTGCGGATGATCGCGCATGCCAAGATCAAGACCGACACGATCGACGCCGGCGTGCTGGCGCAGCTCTACGCGAGCGGGTTCCTGCCGGAGGTGTGGGTTCCAGACGAGCCGACCCAGGCGCTGCGCCGGCAGGTTACCCGCCGCAACCAGATCGTCCGGCAGCGATCCCGGCTAAAAAACATCATCCAGTCGATCCTGCACAGCCACCTGATCCCATCCTGTCCCCACGCCGACCTCTGCGGGGCCAAGGGCCGGGCCTGGCTCGTCGAACAGGTCGTGCCAGAGGACGAACGGCTCGCGATCGAGCGGCACCTGCGCGAGTTTGACAGGCTTGGCGAGGACCTGAAGGTCATCGAGCGCGATCTCGCCCGTTCGGCCCTCACTGACGAAAGCGTCAAGCGACTGATGACGGTCCCCGGCATCGACATGGTGGTGGCGCTTGCGTTGACAGCGGCCATCGGCGAGGTGACCCGCTTCGACGAGCCGCAAAAGCTTGTCAGCTACCTCGGTCTGAACCCGAGCGTGCGGCAATCAGGACCGGGACCCGCGCACCACGGCCGGATCACCAAGCAGGGTCGCGGTCACGCCCGCGGCATGTTGGTCGAGGCCGCCTGGGCCGCAGCCCGCGCTCCAGGCCCACTCCGAGCCTTTTTCCTGCGGGTCAGGGCGCGACGCGGCCAGCACGTTGCCGCTGTCGCAACCGCCCGCAAGCTCGCGGTCGTGATCTGGCATCTTTTGACCAAGAGCGAGAGCTACGTCTGGGCCCGCCCCTCGCTTCACGCGAAGAAGCTTCGCGATCTTGAGCTGAGGGCCGGCTACAAGGCGGCTCGCGGTCAGAAGGGGGCAGCTCACGCCTACAACAGCAAGAGCCACCGCGATGGGGAGCGGCGCTGGGTCGAACAGGCTGAGACGGTCTACGCCCGCTTCGTGACGGGCTGGAATCCGCAAGGGCCCAAGAAGGTGCGCACGGGCGCCGCAACTGAGGTGCGCCGATAGAGGCTGCGCGGCAGGGCTCCCACCTCACGCCCTGCTCTTCGCCACGCGGTCGCCCGTGCGCCAGCCGAAAATAGCGCAGATCTACGAAGAAAGCTCTTGTCGATTACATCAGTGGTCCAGGGATGGTTGGGCTTGGTCAGGCGATGCGCGATGCCGTGCTCATGGCAGACGCGGTCGAACATGTGCCGGATGTAGAGGGCAGTCGGGCCTGCGCGGTTGCGCGGGGCATGGCAGAATTGCACCCCGTTGTCGGTCAGCACCGTGTGGATCTTGTACGGCACGAACGCGACCAGCGCGCGGAGGAAGTCTGAAGCGGTGTCGCGGTTGGCCTCCGTCTCCAGCTTGGCGAAAGCCAACTTCGAGGTTCGGTCGATAGCCACAAACAGGTAGAGCTTGGCTTCCTCCGTCCTGACCTCGGCGATGTCGATGTGGACGTAGCCGATGGGGTAATCGGCAAAGCGCTTCCTCTTGGGCTTGTCGCCCTCCATCTCGGGCAGGCGGCTGATGCCGTGCCCCTCAAGGCAACGGTGCAGCGACGAGCGGGTCAGTTGCGGAATCGTGGGCTGCAGGCCGTAGAGGCAGTCGTCCAGCGGCAACAGGGTATGCCGGCGGAAGGCGACGATGGTCGCCTCGTCCTCCAGTGTCAGGACCGTCGACCGAGCTTCTTTCGGCCCCATGGCGGCATCGGCCGTCGACTGCCGTCCGCGCCATTTCTGGATCGTCGTCGGGCTGACGCCGTGGCGCTTGGCCGCCGCTCTCACACTCTCTTGACGTAGCTGTATTGCGCGACGGATCGCCTCCGTCGTGCGGGCGCTGCCGTGGAGAATTTGGCCCATAGCCCATCCCTCACCGCATGGTGGTCAACCGTACCACCACATCGCGGGATCAAACACCTAGCGGGAACACCTCCGCCTCGTAGAGCATCACCCCGTCTCGGGGCGACATCGGCGAAGAACGGCTGTCTTCGAGCCAGACGGTCGTTCACGTCCTGGTCGCTTGCGCACGATGACGTTGCGCGGCATCGCCAGCCCCTTCGTCACCGTCAGCACGCTGCTGCCATGTAAGCCCCAGCGCTCCGTAAACCGACCTTATGCGACGCTCGATTCGAGTTGGGAGCGTCCGTTTAGAGGGTGCCGTCACAGCCCGTTGAATGGCCGGGATAGGCGCAAGGGCGAACGACCGGTTTCGCGCGCGATGGCGGTCAAGTACGACGGAGACTGGCCGCAAGTGGAAGGTGTGCTTTGAGATAGATCTGCTGTAAAGGCAGACGGGCCCGTCACCAACCGACTGGCGCGCTGAGCGGCACATTAATTTCATTCAATGCAGTAAATCTGCAGATGTAATCCAATCATATTTCAAAGTTATCTAAGAATGTAAATTCTGAAAATATTCATAAGCCGATCTATTAAATTTTTCCATCTTGACCGAAATCGAAGATAGATCAAAACTCGACAAGAAAAAATAATGACTTGATTGGAAGCTCGATCGAGTCGTCGTTGCCTTGAATCCGACAAAAATCTCGCCAGACAAAATATTATATTTGGATTTACCAAAACTCAATATCCAGAGTTGTTTTATAGCATCAAGGTCGCTCAGATTCGGGGCAATTTTGAAATATACAAAGGTTGACAGCCTGTGGAATATCCCTCCCGGTTGCTCGCCCCGTCTACGTAACTTTCCGTTGCCCTTTTTCAGGGCCAGGCAACCTAAAATATGCAAAATGCGATCGATCCCCCTTCACAGCGCCCTGAATATGGCTAAGCTTAGATCAGGACGCGGCCACTTCTGAGCCTGGTCTGTAGAGGGTGAGTTGATGCGAGGGCGTTTCTTGTTGTCGGCCGGCGCGGCTGGTGCGATCATCGCACTGGGTCTGGCTCCAGCGCCCTCCCACGCGCAAAGCGCGGGCGCCGTATTCGGCGGCTTGGCTGGAGGCGTCCTCGGCGGCGTCATCGCCGGCTCGATTGCCGCGCAGGCGGCGCGTGAGCGACCCGTCGTCGTTTATGCCCCGCCGCGCCGTACCGTCCGTGTCATCCATGAAGTGCGGCGCGTGCCAGCTCCCCGGCGGAAAGTAGTCCGTGCGAACCGTCAGCCCATGCAGCCCGCCGCCGGCCCGACGGGGGCGCAGGTCGTGAACGCGTCCGCAGATCCCTTCGCCTCGCCGCGGGGCAATGCCACGACCTCGATCAACCAGACGCGCTGAGAGCCACTTCCAAGACGCACGCCGGATCGACGCGCATGTCTCGCATGAAGGTTGCCTTCGCTGTTCTGGCGGTCGTCGGCGGCGTGGCTCACCCCGCCGCGGCCTCGCCCGCACCACCGAAGCTGACGGTCGACAAGAGCTTCGGGAAAGTCGCGGGCTGGTCCATCGGCTACAGCGAGAGCCTCGGCGGCTGCCTGGCGGCGGCGAGCTACGGCGACGGGACCACGCTGTGGTTCGGCTTCAACGGCGCCCGTGGCGCGTCGTACTTGGCCCTCACCAACGCCAAGTGGCGCTCGCTGGAGGTCGGCGGGCAGTACGAGCTCCGGATGATAGCGGGCCGCCAGAAGTGGCAGGGGACATTCACAGGGTTCGAGCGCGGGGACGCGCACGGGCTGTACCAGTCGGGGCTGAAGGAACGCTTCGTGGCCGACCTGTCCGCGTCCGGCAGCATCAACGTGATCTTCCAGGGACGTCAGATCGCCGTCCTGTCCCTCGTCGGATCCACGGAGGCCTTCGACGCCGTCATCGGCTGTCAGAAGGACGTGACGACGGCGGCCGCAAAGGCGGAGCCCGCGCCCGATAGCCCGCGCAAGCGCGAAGCCGGCATGACCAGCACCGGAACCGGCTTCTACGTGTCGGAACGCGGGCATCTGCTGACCAACAACCATGTGGTCGAGGCGTGCTCGGATATCTCTGTGCAGCAGCCCGGCCATACCGCCCTGCGGGCCCGTCTCGTGGCCCGGGACGCCGCCAATGACCTCGCGGTGCTGACCACCGATTTCCCGCAGAAAGCGGTGCCGCCGCTCTCGATTCGCGCGCGGCTCGGCGAGAACGTCTATGTTTACGGCTATCCCCAGAGCAATGTCTTGGCTTCGACCGGCAATTTTACCATCGGCAGCGTGACGGCGACGGCGGGTTCAGGCGACGACACCCGCAAGATTCAGATCTCGGCGCCGGTCCAGCAGGGCAATAGCGGCGGCCCCGCCCTCGATCAGTTCGGCAACGTGATCGGGGTGGTGCAATCGAAGCAGGTCGCGTTCGCCTCAGGCGATGTGCCGCAGAACGTCAACTTCGCAATCAAGTCGACGATCGCCCTCAACTTCCTCGAGGCGAACGGCGTCGAGGCGCCGATAAACGTGCGCATGACGGACCCAATGGACGGAGCCGCGATCGCCGAGAAGGCTCGCGATTTCACGGTCCAGATCACCTGTCATTGAGGCCGGCACGGCCGCAGCCGCATCCACTTGCGGCCGCTGCAGGTTTCGGCGGCGTCGTACCACGATGGGAAGCCCCGGGACGTGTGTGGCTTCCTCGCCATGGCGTGCGGCAAACACTCTGAGTTGCCTTGTACAGGCAGCTGCGCGACCGCTTTAACCACTTGAGATTGTATATGCGTTAACCCGCAAGCGCTTAGGTAGAAGCAGCAATCGTGTTCGAGAGACACTCTAGTGCTAGCCTTGAGCAGATCTAGCAGAAGCAAGCTAGTATTCACGATAAACCTTGTGTCCTCCGTGCTGAGCGCTGCGATGTCCTGCGGCGCGTCATCTGCACGCGACGGCGATATGGGTTTGGGGGTTATCCAGTCCTGCGACCATCTGGCGAGCGCTCCGTGGGATCCAGACGCCCCCGACGCACAGCGGACCGTCAACTTCCGGGATCTGCGCGCCAGCGCGGCCGTCGCGGCGTGCCGGGCAGCAATCGCTGAGGCCCCGCGCCTGCGTCGCCTCCACTTCCAGCTCGGACGCGCCTACGACCGGCAGGGCGCAAACCACGATGCCTTCGAGGCCTATCGGCGCGCGGCCGAACTGGGCAGCGGTGCAGCCAAGGTCAATATCGGCATCCTCTATCAACAGGGGCGCCGATTCGAGAAAAGTGATGCCAAGGCGCGCGCTTGGTTCCGCGATGCGGCCGAGACAGGCATTCCGGAAGGGATGTACTGCTACGCGGTCGCCCTCGACAACGGGATCGGTGGCTCTCCGGACGCGGCGGCGGCCAGAGCCTGGTACGTGAAGTCCGCCGAGCGCGGCACCACGAAGGCGCGGGACGCGCTCGTGCGCCTTGAACTCGACGGCTCCGGCACGGGCGTGCGCTGTGATTAGCCGGCGGCCGCAGGCAGCGTGGGCGGTGCGGTCATGACCGGCGCCACGCGCTTCGTCGCCAGCCGGACGCTGACCGGACTCGATGCGGTGCGCCTCGATGACCGGCCGGTCATCGAGGCGTATGACCGGCTGCGGCGGCTCCTGCGCCAGCACGGCGGCGACGCCGCTGCCGAACTGTTCGCCGAACCGGTCATCTCGCGCAGCAACGGGGCGGCCGCGGCACGCGTTGACTGGTACACGAATCTCGAGGGCGCGATCCGGCCGCTCGCCGACCTCGATCCAGACAGTGCAGCCCGCCTCAGGCACCGCCTCGGGGCCGCGCTGGCGGCGCTGGAGCCGGTGCTGCGGGACCGCGAGGCGGGGGCGTTCACGGCGGCGTGCCTCAACCTCGCGGGACCTTCCGCCGTGCTGGCGGTCGGGGACGTCCCGCTCCTCGTCGACTGGGGATTGCTTCCTCAGGGATTGGCCGCGGACGAGCGCGGACGCACCCGAACACCTGCCCTATCCGCCGATCAGCCGTGAGGACTGGGCCGCACGCTTCAAGCCGACGGCTTCAACCAGCCAGGATCCGTCGCCCGGACCACGGCACGGGATCGCCGCGCGGCCGGCCTGGCGCGGCAGCATCGCGCCGGTCGTCGCCGCCGGGACGGCGGCGGCCCTGGTCGCGCTCTCCTACGTGCCGGGCGTGCTGGTCTTCCCGCCTCTGCCCCGGGTGGTCTCGGCCGAGTCCAGGGCCTTCCAGACGGCCTGGCTCGACGGCCTTCGCCGCCGGCGCGATGCCCTCGCCGCGGCGGAAGGCTTCGCCTGCCCCCGTCTCCGGACGGAACTTCCGGGCCTGGTTCCGCAGAGCCCTGCGGGTGTGCGCCTGCCCGCGGATCCGGCCGCCCCGCCCGCGGCCCGCGCCGCCGTCGAGCCGTCAACGTCGCCGGCAGAATCCGTTCGAGCCGGCACGCCGGCCACCGACGGGCTCATCGACCGGCTGGAGCGCAGCACGGTCCTGGTCCTGGCCGGCGACGCGACCGGCTCGGGGTTTTTCATCGCGGACGATCTCGTCGTCACCAATCGCCACGTCGTCGAGGGCGCCGCAACGCTGATGATCGCCGGGCGGCACGCCGGCGTCGTCCCGGCGACCCTGGTGCAGGTCGGCGCTCCGGGTACCCTGACCGACTTCGCCCTGCTGCGGGTCCCGCCGCGCTCGGGGGGGCGGCCCCTCGCCCTCGCGAAGCCGGGCCGGCCGCTGACGCCGGTGGTCGCGGCCGGGTTCCCGGGCCTCTATCTCGGCACCGACCCGACCTTCGCGCGGCTCCGGGACGGCGACGCTGCCGCGAGCCGCGACTTGGTCCCGGTGGTTCAGACCGGCGTGGTCAACCATCTGCAGCGCTACGACGAGGCCGCAGTGACACTCGTGCTGCACGGTGCTGAGATCGCACCGGGCAACAGCGGCGGCCCGCTCGTCGACTATTGCGGCCGCGTCGTCGGCGTGAACGCCTTCGGCCGCACCGATGACCGGATGCCGGTCACCGCGCGCTACGCCCTTGGCGCCGACGGTCTCGCGGCGTTTCTGGCAGGCGCCGGCGTGACCGCGGCTCTCGATGACCGCCCGTGTGATCTCCAGGCGACGCCCCGCCCTGCAGTGACTGCCGCGGCGGAGCCGGCCGAGGCTGCCGCAACGACGCCGGCCCAGGCGCCAGCCGCACCGGCGGGTCAGACGGCTCCGCGGCCGGACGCGCGAACCGCCCCTCGGCCGGGGCGCGACGCCCGCCCGCCGGCACGCTGAGGGGCCGTCATCATGCCAGCGACCACAAAGCTCACCGAGACGCCGCGCCTCGGCCTCGACCCGGTCAATCCGAAGCTCGCGCAGCAATACGAGCAGCTCGTCGACCTGTTAGCGCGCCGTCTGAGTCCGGCGCATGCACACCTGTTCGCCGAACCGGCCCCCGTCGCGGTCGCCGGCACTGGACGTCCAGGCTTCGCGTGGTTCGCCGCGGTCGACGGTGACGCGCGGCCCGTGACCGCGCTCGATCCCGTCGCCGCCACGACCCTGCGCGAGACCGCGGCCCGTCTGGTCGCCGAGATCACCGCCTTCGCGGATGGCCTGGAGCGCGAGGGCGAGGCCTCGCGTGACCTTGCCCGTCTGCTGCGGGACGCGCTCGTTGTCCCGGACGCCGACCACCTGTGGTCGGTCGACGGCCAGCCGGTCCTGGTGGCCTGGGGCTACCGGCGCGCCGGCTCGGACGGCCCGGCCGTCGCGCGGGGCGCCGCGATCACGGCGAGCGCCGCGGCGGTGGAAGCGCCGGCCAGCCCCTGGGCGCCGCCGCCGGCGCCGCCTTCCGACACGGCCGGAGCGCCCGCGCCGCGGCCCGGCGTCCGGCTCGCGCCCACGCGGCGGCCATGGCTCGCGCCGATCCTCTGGCTCGTCTTCGTGCTGCTCTGCGGCGTCTTGGCGGATCGGCTCCTCCGTGCCTGCGCCGTCGGCAGCGGCGACTGGCCCGCCTGGATGCGCGCGGCGCTGCCCGATCACTGCCCGGCACCGTCGGTGGCCCTCGATCCCGACGGCAGCGCGATCCTCGCGGCGATCCGGACCACGGATGGCGCCGTGCGGGCCGCCGAACTCGCCCTCACGCGCCGGGCGCTCACCTGCGATGCGAGCTGCCCGGTGCCGCCGCGGCGAGCCGCACTCGAGGCCCCGCAGGTGATCCCGCCCGACCTCGCGCGGCGTCTCACCGGCATCGAGCGCGGGCAGGGTCTCGAACTGACGCTCGCGTGGGAGGGCGCGTCCGATCTCGACCTCCAGGTCGTCTGTCCGGACCGCACGCGCATCAGCTTCGACCACCGGGCCTCCTGCGGCGCCCGCCTCGTGGCCGACCAGAACGAGAAGGGCGGGAGCAGCGCCAGCCGGCCGGTGGAGCACGTGATCTGGGACGATGCCCCCGCCCCAGAGGGCCGCTACGGCGTCGAGGTCGGGCTTTTTGCCCGTCACGGTGAGGCGAGGCCGGAGATCCCGTTCCAGATCATCCTGTCGCGTCACGGCGAGGTCGTCGAGCAGCGCACCGGCCGGATCTCGGCGGAGAGGGTCGCGCAGGCCGTGCTGTCCTTCGACCTGCCGATTCCGGCAACGCCGCAGAGCGGGCCCCAGGCCCCGACCGGGAACGCTGCTGTGCCCTGACCGACCCGACGCCAAGAGTTGCTCCCTGACCCGCCGTCCCGCGTCACACGAGACCCGCCACCCGCGATGTTCGTCGATCCCGTCCCCTTCGGCCCCACGATCCGGCTGGTCCCGCACAGCGGCGTCCAGTTCGTGGAATACGCCTTCCACATCGACACGGTCGGCCGCCTGTCCCGCCGCTTCGTCGAGCGCGCTGTCTCAGGCTCGCCCGGAGCCGACGGACGCCGGACCTACCGCCTGCTCCCGACCTGGAACGAGGACGACCCGGGCGCCGACGCGGTCGAGACCGCGCAAGGCGACGACCGGGAATACGCGGTCGGCGAGCGCGGCGCCCTCGAGGTCTTCCTGGAGAAATGGACCCCGGTGCCGATGCTGCGGGTCAAGGCCGGAGTCGAGGGCGGCGAGGAACTCGACCTCGGGCCGACCAACTGGGCGCGCGTGCGGATCGTCGAGGTCGCCGACCGGGCGCCGGACAGCCCGATCAGCCACCGGGTGATCTTCGCCTTCGACACCGAGCTGCTCGAGCGGCGCCCGAACCGGCCCTACACGGCGCCTTGCCTGGAGGATGCCGCCAACGAGCACGAGTTCCGCTTCGCCCACCGCTTTCGCGACATCGGCTGGTTCCTGGGCGCGGCCGGGGAGGACGAGGAGACTCGCCGGCTGACGGGCTTCCAGGAATGGGTCCCCGCGTGGCTGATGGAGCAGTTCCGCGAGTTCAAGGCGGCGCAGCGGCCCGATCGCCCCCTGCGCGACACGGACTTCCCGAATGCGCTGGAGCATTATGCCCGGTATCTCGTCTTCCTCGAATACCTGCAAATGGCGGTCCGGCCCCGGACCCTGCGGCTGACCGATACGGTGACGGCCGAGCCGGCGATCCGGCCGGTCACGGTCGACCTGATCCTCGATATCGGCAACAGCCGCACCTGCGGAATCCTGATCGAGTCCCACCCCAACGAGGACCGGGTCGATCTCAACAACTCGTTCGTGCTGCAGCTGCGCGACCTGTCCGAGCCCGAGCAGGTCTACACCGAGCCGTTCGAAAGCCATGTCGAGCTGTCGCACGCCCGGTTCGGCCGCGATCACCTCTCGCGCCTGTCGGCGCGCCCGCGGGCGTTCTTCTGGCCAAGCCCCGTCCGGGTCGGGCCCGAGGCCGGCCGGTTCCGCGAGCTTGCCCAGGGCACCGAGGCGGTGGGCGGCCTGTCGAGCCCGAAACGCTATCTGTGCGACGTCCGCCCGGTGAACCAGGAATGGCGCTTCCCCGACCGCGACTACGGCGCCGACGGGACGAGCCCGCTGATCGACCGCACGATCCGGCAATTCGTCAACAGCCGCGGCGACGTCATCGCGCAGCTCGACGCCGACAGGAAGCGCTACGGAATCCGGGTCCTGCCGGACGACCGCGTCGGTGCCTCGCGCCTGACCTTCTCGCGCTCGTCCTTCTTCACCTTCATGGTCGCCGAGGTGATCTGCCACGCCCTTTCGACCATCAACAACGCCGGTGTGCGGGAGCGGCGGCGCACGAAGGACGCCCCACGCAAGCTGCGCCGGATCATCCTCACCCTGCCGCCCGCCATGCCGGTCCAGGAGCAGCGCCTGCTCCGGTCCCGCGCCGAGGGAGCAGTCAAGCTCATCTGGCAGCTCATGGGCTGGGCCGACAATCCGCCCCCCGGCCTGACCCAGCCCGAGGTCCACGTCGCCTGGGACGAGGCAAGCTGCGTCCAGTTCGTCTACCTGTACGGAGAGATCACGCAGAAGCTCGGCGGCGCGGTCGACGGCTTCCTGCGCCTCGTCGGCCGCCCCCGGCCCTTCGCCGAGCCCGACACCACGCCCGGCCCCGAGATACCCCCGGAACCATCGGTGCGGATCGCCAGCATCGATGTCGGCGGCGGCACCACCGACCTGATGATCACCACCTACTACGCGGAGGGTAACCGGGCGATCAAACCGGTGCAGAACTTCCGCGAGGGCTTCCGGATCGCCGGCGACGACATCCTCAAGCGGGTGATCGAGCGCCTCGTCCTGCCCACGATCGAGGCGGCCCTGCGGTCGGCCGGGCATCCCGACCCGCACGCCCTGCTGCTGGAGCGCTTCGGCGGCGACCGCGCCAACATGGCCGAGCAGGAAAAGCATCTGCGGCGGCAATTCGTGTCGCGGGTGCTGGAGCCGATCGGCCTGCGGATCCTCGGCGACGTCGAGGCGGGCGCGGAGATCACCGCGCGCCCGTTCGCCGAGTTCTTCCCCGAACGCGGCGGCCGGATCCTGCGCCGCGCCCTGCCGCAGCAGCGCCTGCTCGACTTCCTCGAGATCCCAGCCCGCGCGGGCGGCGCGGCGGATTTCGCCCTGACCGACTGCGTCTTCGAGAGCCGGGCCGACGTGGTCGGCGCCTGCGTGGTCGCGACGCTCGACCTCGTCCTCGACAACCTGTGCGAGGCCGTGCACGCCCTCGACGTCGACGTGGTCCTGCTCTCGGGCCGCCCCTCCCGGCTCCAAGCCTTCGTCGACTGCCTCGTCGACAAGCTGGCGGTCTCGCCGGACCGAATCGTGCCGCTCCACCAGTATCAGGCCGGCACGTGGTACCCGTTCCGGGAACGGGACAACCGCCGCATCGGCGACCCCAAGACCACCACGGCGGTGGGCGGCATGCTCTGCGCGCTCGCGGAGGGCCAGCTCACCAACTTCACCCTGTTCACCCGCCGCCTCGCGCTGCGCTCCACGGCCCGCTACATCGGCGAGCTGGAGCTGAGCGGCCAGCTCCGCGACGCCGGCCTGGTCTTCCGCGAGGTCGATCTCGACGCCCCGGCCTCGGCCCGGCGCCAGGGACCCGCGATGAGCGCGAAGCTCCGGTACTACGCGCCGATGCGCCTGGGGTACCGGCAATTGCCGGTGGAGCGCTGGATCGCGACACCGCTCTACCAATTGCGGATGCGCGCCGGCCAGGAGGCGACGCAGCTGCGGCTGCCCCTGGAGATTACCTTGGAGCGCAGCGGCGACGGCCGGCCCGACGATGAGGGGCCGGATGCCCTGCTGCGCTCCGAGTCGATGAAGGAAGAATTCGAGATCACCGACGCCTACGACGCGGGCGGTCTCGACGTCAGACGCAAGATCGAGCTCGTGCTCGATACCCTGGCCTCGGAGCAGGGATACTGGCTCGACACCGGCATCCTTGCCCTGGATTGAGATCAAACATGTCGACCGAACATCTGGCGCAGGATTGCAGGAATACGGGTCGGCTGGCCGAGGACGCCGAGCAGTGGCTCGGCGACGAGGCCAATGCCGGCGCGGTCGGACGGGAGCGCGCGGATCTCATCCGCTACGTCCGGAAGGCGGCCAACCGGGCCGAGCGGCTGGCCCGCGCGGCGGCACGGCCGATGTGCGCGGGCGTGTTCGGGCCGAGCCAGGCGGGCAAATCCTATCTGGTCGAGGTCCTGGCGCGTCCGGAGGACGGTGCCCTGCGGGCGCGCTTCGACGGGCACGAGCCGGTGGACTTCCTGGCCGAGATCAACCCGATCGGCGAGAAGGAGGCGACGGGGCTGGTCACCCGCTTCACGGCCGGTGCAGGGGCCCCGGCCGGGCAAACGCCGCCCGGTGCGCCGGTCCGCCTGAGGGTCCTCAGCGAGGTCGATCTCGTCAAGGTCCTGTGCAACACCTTCTTGCACGATGGCGACGCCACCAAGGACACACCGCCGGGTCCCGAGGCCATCGCCGCGCTGCTGGCGAGCCTGAAGGCGCAAGCCCGCCCCGGTATGTCGCGCTTCGGCGACGTCGCGATCGACGACCTGCAGGATTACGTGCGCGACCAGGCCCGCGGCACGCGGCCTCTCGACGATCTCGCCCGCTACTGGGACGAGGCCCGCAGCTTGGCCGGGAGCCTCGACCTCGACGGGCGCGCCCGCCTGTTCGCGCCGCTCTGGGGCGGCCACGCGGCCTTCACGGCCCTCTACCGCCAGCTCGCGGAGGCGCTGGAGCGCCTCGACCATCCGGAGGAGATCTTCGCGCCGCTCGCCGCTTTGGTACCGCGCGAGGGCAGCATCCTCGATGTGGCGACCCTGGCGGGTCTCGGAGCAGCGCGTTCGGACGACAACCTGACGGTGCACGCGGCCGGCGGCAGGGCCGTCACGCTCGCCCGCGCCACGGTGGCTGCGATCACTGCGGAGCTGCGCATCGAGATCGCCGACACGCCCCGGGCTTTCCTCCAGGAGGCGGACCTGCTCGACTTCCCTGGCGCCCGCAGCCGGCAGAAGGTCGATCTGACCCACTTCCTGACCGCGCACCCGGACGCGCTGAAGGAGACCTTCCTGCGCGGCAAGGTCGCCTACCTGTTCGACCGCTACGTCGCCGAGCAGGAATTGACCGCGATGATGTTGTGCGTCCGCCCCTCCAACCAGGAGGTCGTGACGCTGCCCGACCTCGTGGAGCGCTGGATCACGCTCACGCACGGATCGAGCCCGGAAGCGCGGGCGCAGCTGCCGAACCTGCTGTTCCTCGTGCTCACGTGGTTCGACAGCCACTTCGTCGACAAGGCCGGCGACGTCGGCCAGGATGCGGGCCTGCGCTTCCGCAACCGGATCGAGGCCTCGCTGCTCGGATTCTTCGGGAAGGCGCACACGTGGCCGCGGCAATGGATTCCGGGCGAGCCGTTCCGCAACACCTACTGGTTCCGGAACCCGAACTACCCGGCGGAATCGGTCATCCGCTACGACGGGCGGCGCGAGGTGGCGTTCCTGCCCGAAAAGCAGGAGCGGATCGCCGAGCTGCGCGCCGGCTTCGCCGCCCTGCCGGAGGCAACCGCGCATTTCGCGGATCCGGGCCGCGCCTTCGATGAGGCCCTCCGCCTCAACGACGGCGGCGTGAGCTACCTCGTCGAGAACCTGTCGCGGGTCTGCCGACCGGCCCTCAAGGCGCAGCAGATCGCCTCCCGGCTGGAGGCCCTGCGCGCCGAGATGCGGGAGCGGCTCGCCCGCTTCCACGTCGCCCTCGACATCGAGACGCGGTTGGCCGCGCGGCGCGAGGCGGCCGGCCAGGTCTTCGACGCGCTCGATGGGGTCGTGGCGGCCGGCCAGTTCGGCTCGCTCCTGCGGGCGCTCATGGTGGACCCCGCGGCGCTCGCGCACGCTCTGCACGGGGCCGAGGGCGCGACCACCGAGGCCGCGCTCCCCGTCGCGGCGCCGCGCATCGCTCGCCCCGGGGCGATCCCGCGGCCGGGCGCGGCGCCGGCGCTCCGGGCCGAGCCGTCGAGCCCGGGCAACGACCGGGAGCGCGCGATGGCGCGGGCCGTGGTCGCCGCCTGGATCGGGGCCTTGCGCCGCACGATCGAGGCCGAGGACTTCGCGCGCCGCTTCGCCGTCCCGCTGACCGCCCTGGAGATCGTGGTCAGCGAGCTGATCGTCCTGGCCCGCCGGGCCGACATCGAGGGTGGCATCGCGTCCGACCTGCGGGATTTGGCGACCGTCGAGCGCTCCGAGCAGTCGACGGTCAAGCTCGCGCTGATCGCCGCGACCCGCCTCAACCGGCTGACCGGCAGCCTCGGGTTCACCCTCGTCCCGCCGGCCTGCGAGCGCCCCGCGATCCAGGACGAGGCGGGGGATCGGGTCGCCTTCGCCCACCGGCCGGTCAGCTACGATGCCCGCAGCATCGGGCAGGCCCCCGCGACCTTCGCCCAAACCTACGCCACCGACTGGTTTCACGGCTTCTACCGGGTCGTTGAGGACAACGCGAAGAGCGCGTCCGGCGTCACGATCGACCTCGCGCAGAACGCCCGGATCGGCGCGATCCTCGCCGGTCTCCAGGCGCGCGCCGCCTGACCGCCTCGCCCGCTCCACCCGCTTTGACCAAGAAGCCTTCGCCATGACGATCCGCATCACCGAGGACGAGGACGAGTCCGGCGGCTACGCCTTCATCGATCTCGGTCGCCCGCTGGCGTCGCCGCTGCTCTCGTTCCGCCGCCAGGATACCGAGCCGCGGCATCTCGGGGCGGAGGGCTGGCAGCCGGAGGTCGCGTGGCTCGCGCCGCTCGCGGTGACCGAGCGGGACGGGCGGGCCGTCGCGCGCTTCGGCCCCAACGTCGTCGACCGCATCGAGGAGCTGGTCCCGATCGAGATCGTCGCGCAGGACGGCACCTCTTTCGGCGTAATCGCGTGGCCGTTCATACCGCCCGCGCCGTCCGGAGGGGGCATCCTCGCCGGCCTTCCAGCACCGGCTCCGACGCTGACCCGGGCCGGGACCGGCAGTCCGGCCGTCCCGGTCGCCGAGGCCGTGCCTTTCCCGGAGCCGGAGCCGGCCCCGCCGCAGGACGCCGCGCCCGCGGTTCCGCCGGTGCCCGAGCCGCCCGCGCGCAAGAGCCGGCTGCTCTGGCCGCTGGTCGCGCTGATGCTCCTCGCGCTGGCCGCGGGCGGCGCCTACCTGTACCGCGACCGGCTGCCCGAGATCATGGCCCGCCGTGAGTTACCCTCCCAGGAGCCGGGCCCGCCGCCCGCGCCTCCCGAGCCGGAGTCCCGCCTGACGGCCGCCGAGCTGCGGCAGCGCTACGCCCGCCTCGTCGACGAGCGCGCGCCGGCCGGCGCTTTCCTGGCGCTCGGCGAGACGGCGCTCGCCTCCCGGCAGGGGAGCGCGGCCTTCCGCGCCTTCGAGGAGGCCGATCCGGTCACGAGCGCGGACGCGGCCTGGCAGCTCGCGCGCTTCTACGACCCCGGCAACGCCGACGCGGCGTACCGCGAGGCGGCGCGGCCCGACATCGTGCGGGCCGCCTACTACTACGCCCTGTGGCGCAACCGCTCCCCCCGCCACACCGAGGCGCTCCGGGCGCTGTGCGAGGGCAACGCCGCCAGCGACCGCCTCCGGGCGATCTGTCGTCCCTGATGGCCCCAACGCACCCCACGATGTTCGTCCGTCCGCGCGTTTCACCCCGTCCGATGCCGAGGATCCCCGACATGGCTCCGCCCGCCCGAACCGGCCGTCGCTGGAGGCGCCTGGCCGCCGCGACCGCGCTCGGTCTCGCCGCCGCCACCGGCGGGCACGCGGCCTCGCCCCGCCTGACGGTCCAGGCCGCCGCCGCGCGCAGCAGCGCCGTCACCGGGCAGCGGATCGCGCTGCTGATCGTGCCGCAAGCCGCGGCCTCCGGCGGCCGGGCGGCGACGGCCAACGCCGACGAGGAAGCCTATCGCAAGCGCCTGCGCGACATCGGCTTCGAGGTGTGGACGCTCGGGCCGGCCGACCGCCCGCAGCTGGATCGCGGATTGCGCGAGGCCGTCGGCCGCCTGCCGGAGGATGCCCAGGTGGCGGTCTTCGCCCTCGGGCCGACCATCGGCGGCGCCGACGACATCTATCTAATGCCGCAGGACACCCCGGCCGATGCCGGACAGCGCCCGGGCCTGCTCGACAGCGAGGGCGTGCGGCTGAGCGACGTGCTGCGCCGCATCGCCCGACGCCGGACCCGCGAACTCGTCGTTGTGATCGACGAGTGTCAATCCTCGGCGGGCGGGCGTTGCGACTTCGATGCCGCGGCGGGGAGTTCCGGGGCGAGTGTCATCGGCGGCGAACGCGCCGGCCGCCGCACTGCCTCGGGCGCGCCGCTAGCGGGCCGCGCCTCGCTGCGCGATCCCATGCTCGCCGCGATGGCGCAGGAAGGCGAGACCTTTCTGCAGTCGCACGAAACGCTGAAGCGGGGCCTCGCCGGCAGCGATCTGGAGCCCCGGGCGAGCGGCGCGCTCACCACGTCGTTCGCCTTCATCCCGCAGGGGTTCTTCGCGGGCCTGCGGACGGAGTGCAACAAGATCGACCCAAATGCCGAGCCGGCCGCGCTGCGCGGGGTGAACCTCGATGCCGCGATCCGCGGCTGCGAGGCGATGACGGGGACCTATCCCTATGCCCGTCCCTTCGAGGACCGGCTCCAGGCGGGGCGGGAGCAGCGGGCCTATCAGCGGGCCGTCGCCTCCTGCGACGATCCCACGGCCACCGCGAGCTACAGCGCGTCCTACCCGGCTGGGCGCTTCCGCGCCCTTGTCGATACCTTCGCGGTCGAGTGCGGCCGCACGCGGGATCGCCAGGACGAAGCCCGCCGCCAGCAGGCGGACGAGGCTCGGCGTCAGGAGGAGGACAGGCGGAGACGGCAGGAGGAGATGGATCGGCAATGGGCGGACGCCCGACGTCAGCGGGAGCAGGACGAGCAGCGCCGCCTGGAGGAGGAGCGGCGCCAGCGTGAGCTGCAGCAGCGCACCACGGTCGGAAGCGCCTCCGGCTGGACGCTGAACTACTCGACCAACCTGCTCGAGATCTCGCCGCTCGCCAACGACCAGTTCGATCCGCAGAAGCAGACCTACACGACGATCTGGCACTCGCGGCAGCACGGCGAGCAGGTGGTGATGTACGTGCAGGTCAGCCCGAACGAGCGTTGCGGGAGCGCGCAACAGTTCATCACGGAGCAGATCCGGCCGCGACGGAGCCAGATCAGCCGCGCGCAGGAGGTCAATACATCGCCGGTTCGCGCCGGGTTCGTGCTCGAAGGCCGCGGCACGGCGGTCGCTCAAGGCAGTTTCGACGACAGAAGCTTCTACGATTTTGCGACGATCCGGCGCGACGACCGCAGCACGATCACGAATATCGGGGGGCGTTTCCCGGCCGAGTTCAGCGATCTGTACCGTGCCGAACTGCTCCGCATGATGAACTCGATGCAGCTGCCCGGCCGGGACGTCTTCAACAATCGCTGCAACTGAGAGCGATGAGCCGCCCGACAAGCCGGAAGCAGGATTGATCGATTATGCGTGCACCATTACGCACCCTCACCGTATGTGTACACGCCGGCCTGATGGCGGCGATCGTGCTTGCAAGCCCCTCCGCTCTGGCCGATGCCGCCCAGGATTGTCGGTCTGGGAACCCGGAGATGCGCGTCGGCGGATGCAGCCGCCTCCTGGCCGAGGCCCGGACACCACGGCAGCGCGCGATCGCACTCGATGGGCGTTGCTGGGCGAACATCGACCGGGGTGCGTTTGCGGATGCTCTCGCGGATTGTAATAGCGCTATCCGGGCGGACGATCAGTACCCCTACGCCTTCCACAATCGCGGGGTCGCCTATGCCGGCCTGCAGAACCCGACCGCCGCGATCGCGGACTTCAACCGTGCGCTGGCGATGCGGCCGACCTTTTCCAATACGCTCATCAACAGGGCGAAAGCTAACATCACCCTCGGAAACACGCAGGCGGCTGTTCGAGATTACGAAGAGGTCCTTCGTCTTAAACCTGATAATGAAGAAGCCAAAAGTGCCCTTAACATACTGCGCGGATCTGCGAGCACATCCTCGTCGATCAATCCAACTAATTCGCTCTGCGGTAGCGTTGGATGTAATTAATTCTTGTCCCCGGCGCATCGACCGATTTTGATCATTCTCCCCAGAGACTTGTATTTTTCACGCACGAATTTCTTGGAGGACAATCCAACCAGACGCCAACGAACGTTTGCCTCGCGATGCCGCAACATTCAATTGAAGGTCGCCAACTGTGGCCGGCCCATTCACAGCATATGACGATGGCGCGGTGCATGCCAGCCTTCTTGTGTTTCTGCAATCGAATGCACGGTTGATGTCCGCTTCGCGGCCAGTGCTGAACGCGCATAAACGGCCGGATTGGGCGCAAGGCCGAATGGCCGTTTTTGCGCGCGAGGGCGATCAAGTGTGACGAAGTCGGGCCGTCAGCGGCTGGTCTGCTTCGGTGCGGGACTTGCCGCAAAAGCGGACAGCCTTCTATCAACACATCTCAGCCGTTCAGCTCCTCGGCGCAATCGTCCAGAGGCGGACGCCTGCGTCCTGCTCATACGACCATCAACTGGCTGGCGGCAGAGACGCGCCGACCGGCTGACCGAACCCAGATGTGTCCGGTCCTCCGCGCCCGGCGATCCTGCGTCACGTCCCGATCGGCAGGATGGACACGTGGGCGGACACCACCTTCCATCCGAGACCGGGCAAGCGCATCCAGGTCTGGCTCTGACGCCCGATGCCGGCCTTGCCGCGCGGCTTGAACTCCAGATTGACGGTGGCGAAGTCGCTCCCAAGCGTCAGGATCTCCAGCCGGATCCGTGCCTCCTTGGTGCCGCCCGGCGGCGGATCGGCCGCATCGCGGGCAGCGTGGATTTCGGCGAATCCGTAGCAGTTCTCGGCCAGCGCATAGCGGATCGTGTGCGGACTGTCCCAGAAGGTCGCGTCGAGGACGGCGACATCCTTCTCGATGAGCGCCTGCTCGTAGCGCTCGAACAAAGCCGCGATCTCGGCCACGATCTCCGGGCGGTTCACCGTCACGTCCATTCAACCCTCCAGGGCGACCGCCAGGCGGATCAGATCGAGGTCGGTCCCGCGCGCCCCGAGGATTGACAGGCCGACCGGCGCGCCATCGACGTGGGCGCCCGGCAGATTGACCTGCGGGACGCCGGTGAGGCCGCCGTGGCTCGTCAGGCAGGCGATCCGCTCGCGCAGCGGATGCAGCGCGCCGAGCGGCAGCCCGCGCAGCGGCGCCGGGAATGGTGTGGTCGGGAGGCACAGGATCGTGCCGGGGGGCAGGAGCCGCGCGAGGCGGGCCCTTGCCTCGATCCGCATCAAACTCGCGGCGCTGCGCTCGGCATCGGTCATCATCGAGCCCTGGATCAGCGAGCGGGCCACCGAGAAGGCCATGCGGGGGTTGCAGGCATCGAGCCAGGGCTCGAAGGTCTGCCACGCCTCGCTGCTCTGCAGGACGCGCTGCGCCCGCTGCCACACGGACAGGCCCTGCGGCGCGAGCGTCACGTCGCGGCGATTGCCGATGAGGGCGGCCAGACGCTCGATCTGCGGGGCCATCGCCTCCTGCACGGCGGCGTCCGCGAAGCCGAGCGCGTCGGCGGCCACGAGCAGCGTGTGGGGCAGACGGTCCGGCATGACTTGGCCGAACAGGACCTCGCCGACCCGCGCGAAGGTCGCCGCGTCCCGGGCGAACCAGCCGCAGGTGTCCGAACTCGGCGCCTGGACGCAGATCCCGGAAAAGTCGATGCGGCCGTGCGTCGGCCGGATGCCGTAGAGCCCGCAGAAGCTCGCCGGCACGCGCACGGAGCCGCCGGTATCGGTGCCCAGGGCGAAGTCGCAGGCGCCCGCAGCCACCGCGGAGGCCGAGCCGCTGGACGAGCCGCCGGGCACCCGGTCCGGCGCCGCCGGATTGAGCGGCGTGCCGTCGTGGGCGTTCTCGCCGAGGATTCCCAGCGAGACCTCGTCGGTCACCGTCTTGCCGACGGCCGAGGCGCCCGCATCGAGCAGCGTCTGCACCACGCCGGCATGGCGGGTCGGCGTCGGGTAGACCCGCGGCCAGTCCGGGTTGCCGCCCGCCGTGGGGCTGTCCGCGACGTCGATCAGATCCTTGACGGCGAAGGTGAGGCCGGCGAGCGGCCCCGTCGCGGATCCGGCGACGCGGACGCGCGGCCCGGGCAGGAACGGGTCCGTCGAGAGGGGCTGCGCGGTCGTCATGCGGGGATCGGGTCCTGCCATTGGGCGCCGGGCACGGCGGCGAACAGCGCCTTCGTGTAGGGGTGTTTCGGCGCGAAGAAGATTTCGGACGTCGGCGCGACCTCGACCACCTGACCGGACCGCATCACGGCGATCCGGTCGCAGACCTGCAGCGCGACCCGGAGGTCGTGGGTCACGAACAGCATGCTGAGATGGAGCCGCGCCTTGATGTCGGCGAGCAGCGCCAGGACCTGCGCCTGGACGGAGACGTCCAGGGCCGAGACCGGCTCGTCGGCCACCAGGATCTCGGGCTTCATGGCGAGCGCCCGGGCGATGCCGATCCGCTGGCGCTGGCCGCCGCTGAACTCGTGTGGGTAGCGCTGCGCCGCCGCGGGGTCGAGGCCGACCAGCGCCAGCATCTCGCACGCCTGGACCCGCGCGATCCCAGGCTCGGTGCCGTGGATGATCGGCCCCTCGGCGACGATGTCGACCACGCGCTGGCGCGGATCGAGGGAGCCGTAGGGATCCTGGAACACCATCTGCACGCGCCGACGGTGCGGACGCATCTGGCGGCGGCTCAGTTCGGCGACGCTGTGCCCGGCAAGCAGGATCTCCCCGCCATCGACCGGCATCAGGCGGGTGAGTGCCCGCGCCAGCGTGCTCTTGCCGGAGCCGCTCTCGCCGACGAGGCCCAGGGTCTCGCCCCGCCGCAGCAGGACGTCCACGCCGTCGAGGGCCCGGGTGACGCGGCCCCCGAACAGGCCGCGGGCGCCGTAGGTCTTCTCGACCCCCCTGGCCTCCACCACCAGGGGGGCGGTGCTGGCGGCGCGCCGCGGCGGCGGCACGAGCTTCGGCACGGCGGCGATGAGGGCGCGCGTGTAGGGATGCTTCGGGGCGCCGAGGACCGAGGCCGCGGGCCCCTGCTCGACCAGGACGCCCTTCTGCAGCACCGCGACCGTGTCGGCGATGTCGGCCACGACGCCGAAATCGTGCGTGATGAACAGGACGCTCGTGCCGTGCTCGCGCTGCAGGTCGCGGATCAGGGAGAGGATCTGCGCCTGCGTGGTGACGTCGAGCGCCGTGGTCGGCTCGTCGGCGATGAGCAGCCGCGGGTTCAACGCCAGCGCCATGGCGATCATCGCCCGTTGCCGCTGGCCGCCCGAGAGCTGGTGCGGGTAGGAGCGCAGCAGCCGGGCCGGGTCCGGGAGGTGGACGCTTTCGAGCAGCGCGAGGATGCGCGCCCGGCGGTCCGCGCGCCCGAGCGGCGTG
The DNA here is from genome assembly GCF_029691625.1 of Methylobacterium sp. 391_Methyba4. Lineage (NCBI taxonomy): Bacteria > Pseudomonadati > Pseudomonadota > Alphaproteobacteria > Hyphomicrobiales > Methylobacteriaceae > Methylobacterium > Methylobacterium sp. 391_Methyba4. The sequence goes on from NZ_CP121475.1 coordinate 595,295, forward strand.
TGGATGCGCAGGACCTCGTCGATCTGCCGCCCGATCGTGTGGAGCGGGTTCAGGGCCGTCATGGGCTCCTGGAAGATCATCGCGATGCGCGCGCCCCGGACTTTGCGCATCTGTCGCGGGGTGATCGCGGCGAGATCCGCGCCCTCGAACAGGATGCGGCCACCGCTGACGCGCACGCGCGGGCCCGGGAGCAGCCCGAGGATCGCGCGGGCCACCATCGACTTGCCCGATCCGCTCTCGCCGATCAGGCAGGTGACCGCACCGGGCCGCAGGACGAGATCCAGATCGGTGACGGCATTGGGCCGGTCCGCGCCGGGCGGCAGCGTGATCGTGAGCGTCTCGATCTCGAGGACGGCGTCGCTCATCGCTCTCGGAGCCTCGGGTTCAGGACCTCGTTCAGGCCATCCCCGACGAGGTTGATGGCGAGAACGGTCAGCAGGATCGCCAGCCCGGGGAAGGTACAGATCCACCACGCCGACCGGAGGACCGCGCGGCCCGAGCTGATGATCAGGCCCCAGCTCATCACGTTCGGATCGCCGAGGCCCAGGAAGGCGAGCCCCGCCTCGATCAGGATCGCCGTGCCGATCAGGAGCGTGCCGACCGCGATGATCGCCGCGGTGCAGTTCGGCAGCATGTGTCGGAAGACGATGCGGGCGTCGCCCGCCCCCAGGCCGTCGCAGGCCAGCACGAACTCCCGGCCGCCGAGCGCCACGAACTCGCCCCGGACCAGGCGGGCGATGCCGGGCCAGGAGACGGCCACGATGGCCACGACCTCGCTGAAGAGCGACGGCGACAGAATCGCCACGATCAGGATCGCCAGCACGAAGGCGGGGATCGTCTGGAAGAACTCCGTAAGCCGCATCAGCGCGACCTCGACGCCGCCCCGGTAATAGCCGGCGAGCCCGCCGATCAGAGTCCCGAGCAGGATCGCCGCCCCGGTCGCGCTGAGGCCGATGATCAGGGAGGTGCGGGCGCCGTACGCGATCTCGGCGGCCACGTCCCGGCCCAGCGTGTCGGTCCCGAGCAGAAACCGGCCGCCCGGCGGCTGGAGGGCGGGGCCGACGAGCCCGAACGGATCGCCCGGATAGAGGAGCGGCGTGAGCGCCACGAGGACGACCAGCCCGAGGAGCACCGCCGCGCCCGCGAGCGCGAGGCGGTTCCGGGCGAACCGCGCCAGAGCCGTACGCATCGCTAGAGCTCCAGCCGCGGATCGAGGCAGACGTAGACGAGGTCCACGGCGAGGTTGATCACCACCACGAGGCAGGCCGAGACGAAGAAGATGCCGAGGAGCAGGTTGAGGTCGCGCGACTGGAGCGCGTTAAAGGCCAGCGTGCCGACCCCCGGCCAGCCGAACACCGTCTCGACCACGATCGAGCCGCCGATCAGGTTGCCGGCCTGCACGCCCGCCATGGTGACCACCGGCAGCAGCGCGTTGCGCAGGACGTGCCCGGTCATCACCCGCGCCTCGGTCTGCCCCTTGGCGCGGGCGGTGGTGACGTAGTCCATGCCGACCTGTTCCAGCACGGAGGCGCGCATCACCCGGGCGTAGACCGCGAGGTAGAACAGCGCGAGCGCCACCGCCGGCATGACGAGGTGGCGGCCGACGTCCCAGACCTCGTCCCAGCCCTCGTTGTCGGCGCCGACCGTGTCGTAACCGCTGGTGGGCAGCCAGCCGAGACGGATCGCGAAGACCACGATCATCATCAGTCCGAGCCAGAACCCCGGCGTCGCGTAGGCCACGAGGCTGACCAGGGAGATGACCGCGTCGCGCCAGCTGTTGCGCCCGGTCGCGGCCACGAGGCCGAGGAGCGTGCCGATCAGCAACGCGGCCGCGAAGGCGGTGAGCATCAGGAGCCCGGTGGGCCAGAGCCGGTCGACGATCAGGCTTCCCACCGGGCTGTCGTTGCGGAACGAGTAGCCGAGATCGAGGTGGAGCATGTTGAGCAGATAGACGCCGAACTGCGTGGCAAGCGGCTGGTCGAGCCCGAACTTGTGGCGCAGCTGCTCCATGTATTCGGGGCTCGCCGCGCCGCTCTCGCCCGCCAGCACGGAGGCCGCGTCGCCGGGCGCGAGGTGGATCAGGAAGAAGTTGAGCACGACGATGCCGAGCACCACCGGGATCGCCAGCAGCAGCCGGTAACCGAGGAACCGCGCGAGCCGCACGGGACTACGTGTCCATCCAGGCCCGTTCGAAGGCTTGCTGGGTTCCGAGGGGGCCGGTCGTGTGGTCCTTGAGGCGCCGGTTGAAGACGCTGACGTACTGCACGTCGATGAGCCAGATCATCGGGCTGTCCTCCGCCAGGATCTGCTGGACCTTCTTGTAGAGCGCGGCGCGCTTCTCGGCATCCGGCTCGCGCGCGCCCTCGCCGAGCATGCGATCGACCTCAGGATTGCTGTAAAAGGTGTCGTTGACGAAGGTCACGCCCTTGCGGATCTGGCTGGTGAGGAACTGCTTGTTCAGCCCGTAGACCGGGTCGACGCCCTGGCTGAGGAACGGCTCGTTCAGGTCGTAATCGTAGTTGGTGTAGACGCGCCGCAGCCAGGTCGCGGTGTCCTCGGAGCGCAGCGTCACGGCGATGCCCACGACGGCCAGCGCCTGCTTCAAATATTCGGCCTGCCGCAGCCACTGCTCGCCGAAGGAGTTCACCTCCAGGTGCAGGGCGAAGCGGGTCCCGTCCGCGCCGCGCGGGGCGCCGGCCTGGTCGAGCAGCTTATTGGCGATGTCCAGCCGGTCCGGCACGTCGTACTGGCGCACGTCGTCGGTGTAGAGGCCGGCGGTCTTGAACTTGCGGCTGAGCGGGCCGGTGGCGGGCAGGCCGTAGCCGAACATCACGTCCTTGAGGATGACCTTGCGGTCGATGGCGTAGGCGATTGCCTGGCGCACGTCCTTCTTCTGGAGATGCGGGTGACGGCCGTTCAGCTCCAGGACGCTCTGGGCCGGCGTCATCTCGTAGCCCTTGGTCGTCAGATCGAGGATCGGGTTGGTCTTCATCCGCGCGAGGTCGGCGTAGTTCACCGCGCTGTACCCGGCGAAATGCGCCTCCCCCGCCTCCATGGCGGCCGAGCGCGTGGCCGCATCCGGGATGAACCGGGCGACGATCCGGTTGAGATACGGCAGGCCGGGCTTCCAGTACTGCTCGTTGCGGTCCAGGCGCACGAATTGGCCGCGTTCCCAGCTCGTGAACTTGAACGGACCGGTGCCGATCGGCTTGTTGGCGCTGGGGTTCTGCAGGACATCCGTGCCCTCGAACACCGAGCGGCACAGGATCGGCAGGTCCCGCCCGGACAGCGCCTTCATGATGTAGGGCGCCGGATTGGCGAGCCGCAGGATCGCGGTCATCGGGTCCGGCGTGTCGACGGCCACCAGCTCCGCGAGCATGACCGGCGCGATCGGATTGTACTTCTTCAGGATCTCCATGAAGGAGTACTGCACGTCGGCGCTGGTGAACGGCTTGCCGTTGTGGAAGGTCACGCCGTCCTGGAGCTTGAACGTGATGGTCTTGCCGTCGGGCGCGACCTCCCACGACTTCGCGAGGTTCGGCTGCGGGTTCTGGTCCCAGTCGTAGGTGCAGAGCCCCTCGTAGACCTGCGTGGCGATCGGCGGGATGTTGCCCGCCGACACCGCGTAATGGGCCAGGGTCGAGGGCTCGGGATGGACGATCATCACCATCGTGCCCCCGCGTCTCGGCTCGGCGGCGCGCGCGCCGCTCGCGGCCGCTGCGAGGCCGAGGGGAAGCGCCAGAACGGTGCGGCGGGAGAGATCGGTCACGTCGGACGTGCGGGACAAGCCAGAGGACTCCTGAAGCGTCCAGCCCGTTCGCAACACGCGTGCCAAGCAGGTTTCGGACCGACCGATCCATTACATCGCCGGGATAGGGAAATATTTTTCCGACACAAATTATTACACCGAAGTACGCAGTAGATCTTCCGTGTATCTCAGTCCGACACCGGGCGCGCCGAAGGCCGGCCCGACCTGGAGCGGGCGGCCGGCACGATGGACGACAACGGCCCGACCCACACGCGCACGACCTTGACCAACGGCCTCATGCGGCGCCTCATGTGGGCCATGCCCGTCCACACCGAGCAGCACCTCTATCCGTCGATCCCGTTCCACCGCCTGCCGGACGCCCATACCGCGATGCGCACGCGGCCCGGCGTGCTGCAGCGGGGCGACAACCGCTGGCAGGTCGGCTTCGTGCGGACGCTGCGCCCGTGAGCGGCTGGGCGACGGCCACCGGAACCTTCGAACTCGGCGACCTGACGCTTCAGTCGGGGGCGGTGCTGCCAAGCGCGCAGCTGCGCTGGAAGACGCACGGCACCCTGTCGCCCGGGCGCGACAATGTCGTGCTCTACCCGACGAGCTACGGAGCCCAGCATCCGGACCTCGAATGGCTGATCGGCCCCGACGGGGTGCTGGATCCCAACCGCTGGTTCATCGTCATCCCCGACATGTTCGGCAACGGGCTGTCGTCGAGCCCCTCGAACACCCCGGACTGGCCCGCCCTCGTCACCGCCTGGGACAACGTCCACGCGCAGCGCCGCCTGCTCGCCGAGATGTGGGGGATCGAGCGCCTGCACGCCGTCTACGGCTGGTCCATGGGGGCCCAGCAGGCCTATCACTGGGCCGCCCTGTTCCCCGACCGCGTGGCCCGCGCGGTGATCAATTGCGGCAGCGCCCGCACCGCCACCCACAACCGCGTGTTCCTGAAGGGCCTCATGGCGGTGCTGGAGGCGGCGCCGGAGCATGGCGGCGGGGGCCGCTTCTCGGCCGAGCCGGCCGCCGCCCTCCGGGCCTTCGGACGCATCTATGCGGGCTGGGCGCTCAGCCAGGACTTCTACCGGGCGGACCTCCACCGCACCGCGCTCGGCGCCCCGGATCTCGACAGCTTCCTGCGCACCGACTGGGAGGAACGCTTCGCCCGCCGCCCTGCGGCCGATCTCTACGCGCAGCTCTGCACCTGGGAGGCGGGCGACATCAGCCGCGACCCGCGCTACGGCGGCGATCTCACCCGGGCGCTCAACGCGATCACCGCCCGGCTGCTGCTGATGCCGGGCGAGACGGATCTCTACTTCCGCGTCGCCGACAACGCCGCCGAGCTGCCGCATCTGCGCGACGCCGTCCTGCAGCCGATCCCGAGCATCTGGGGCCACCGCGCCGGCAACCCGTCGATCAACCCGGCCGATGCCGCCTTTCTCCGCGACACCGTGCGGGCCTTCCTCGCCACAGCCGAAGCGGGCGCGCCCTGATCGGGCGCGGAGAGCGGTGACGCGCCGGCCTCAGGGCGTGCGCCGCATCAGACCGCTTCCCGGTTGAGCCGAACCACAAGCTGATCGGCGAACTTCGCCGCCGCGACGGAGAGCGATCGCCCGCGCAACTGCGCGAGGACCAGCGTCATCGGCGTCAGGTCGCGGAGATCGATCGGGCGGCTGTGCAGGCGCGGATCCTGGGGGATGCCGCTCGGGATCTGCAGGCTGATGAGATCCTCCCGCAGGACGAGGTTGCGGAGGAATTCGAGCGAGCCCGACTCGACGACCGGCCGGAGCTCGACCCCGCGCCGGGCCAGGGCGTGCTCGATGTGATGGCGGATGGCGAGCGAGTGGTCGGGCAGGGCCAGGGCATGGCCGAGGCAGTCGCGCAGCCGGACCGGCCCGGTCTCCGACGCCAGCGGATGCCCCGTGCGCATCAGCGCGCAGAGGGTCTGGTGTCCGGAGAAGAGCGGATGCAGCTCCGCCGAAGGCGGCGGTTGCAGGATCAGGGCGAGATCGGCCTCGAACGCCGCCAGGGCCGTCACGGCCTGCGCGTGATCGCGGACCTGGACCATGAAGCCGACCTGGGGGAACCGGGCCCGGTAGGCCTCGACCTCCTCGGGCACCACCTGCGTGACGAAGGCTTGGCTGCAGGCGAGCGACACGTGACCGCGGCGCACCCCCGACAGATCGGCGATCTGCGACCTCACGCGGTCGAGATCCGCCACCTGGTCGCGGATGTGCCGCGCGAAGAGCTCGCCGGCCGCGTTGAGCCGCATCCCCTGCGGCAGGCGCTCGAAGATCGGCGTGCCGAGCTCGTATTCGAGATCCTGGATCTGCCGCGTCAGGGCCGAGGGCGTCAGGTTCAGCCGCTCCGCGGCGCGCCGGATCGAGCCGGCACGTGCGACCTCGGCGACGTAGGTGACGGTGCGCAGATGCTTCACGCCGGCATCGTGCGCCCCCGTTGCCGAAGATGCAACGACACGCTCAGAAAATAGCACTTCCTTGCAACAGGGAGCGCACCTAGCGTCACGGCGATAGCGATCCCGCAGGAGCCGTTCGATGATCCGCCGCCGCACCCTTCTGGCCGGTCTCGGGGCCGGCTTCGCCCTCGGTCCCCTGTCGCGGGCACGCGCCGCGGGCACGCCGGTCACGATCCGGATGGGCTCGCTCAAGCTGATCCACTCGATCGCGCCGAGCTTCTATGAGCGCTTCACCCCCGCGGGCGTGACCGTGGAGGTGGTGCCCTTCGAGAGCCCCACCGAGTGCAAGAACGCCGTGGTCACCAAGTCGGTGGATTTCGGCACCTTCGGCATCGCCGCCGCGACGCTGGGCGCCGCCGCCGGTGAGCCACTCGTGGTGATCGCCTCCACCTGCAACCGCGGGATGGCGGTGATCGCCAAGAAGGGCTCCGAGATCCACGCCATCAAGGACCTGCGCGGCAAGCGCGTCGCGATCTGGCCCGGCAGCACCCAGGAGGTCTTCGTCCTGGAGCGGATGCGCATGGAGGGGCTGTCGGTGAAGGACATCACCCCCGTGCGCGTCTCCTTCTCGGAGATGCATATCGCGCTCGCCCGCGGCGACGTCGACGCCTATGTCGGCGCCGAGCCGGGGCCCGGCGTCAGCCTCGCCTCGGGCGTCGGCCAGCTCGTCGAGTACCCCTACGGCACCGAGATGGGCGCGCTGAACATGGTGTTCGGCGCCCACCGCGACACGCTGGCCGAGCGGCCCGACCTCGTCCGGACCATGCTGGAGATCCACCGCAAGGCGACGGATTTCGCGGCCGGCGACCGCGACGCGATGATCGCCATGGCGGTGGCCAAGCTCGGGCAGAAGCGCGAGGCGCTGGAACTCTCGGCCCCGAACGTCGAGCTGACCTGGCGCCTCGGGCCGAACGAGGTCCGGCAGGCCGACGCCTACGCGCAGCACATGCTGGCGCTCAAGCAGATCAAGCGGCTGCCGGAGCCCGGCTTCATCGACACCCGCTTCGTCGATGCGATGGGGCGGGCGTGAGCACCGGCATCGAGGCCGGCCCTTTGCCGGTGGCGGCGCCGGTGACTTCGCCGGTGACGCCGGCCCCGGCCCGCGGGGCCGGCCGGGCCGGGGCCGGGCTCGCCCACCTGCGCCGCTTGGCCCTCGCCTGCGTGGTGCCGGCCGTGCTCGTCGCGGTCTGGCAGGTCAGCACCGCGGGCCGGCCCTACAGCCTGATCCCGCCCCCCGCGGAGGTCTGGGCCGAGATGCGGGACCTCGCCGTCGGCGGCGTCAACGACGACGCGTTCAGCGGCACGCTCTGGACCCATCTCGCGGCGTCGCTGAGCCGGGTCTATGGCGGCTTCGCGCTGGCCGCCGCCGCCGCCCTGCCGCTCGGCCTGCTGATCGGCCGCGTGCCCCTGATCCGGGCGCTGCTCGACCCCGTCCTGCAGGTGCTGCGGCCCGTCCCGGTCACCGCGTGGCTGCCGCTGGCGATGATCCTGTTCGGCCTGGGACCCCGCTCGGCCTTCTTCCTCGTGTTCCTCGGGGCGTTCTACCCGATCCTGGTCAACACCGTGTTCGGGGTCCGCTCGGTGGAGCCGCGCCTGTTCGAGGCGGCCGCGATGCTGGGCTGCACCGGCCCGGCGCAGTTCGTCCGGGTGGTGCTGCCGGCGGCGCTGCCATCGATCTTCACCGGCCTGCGGCTCGGCCTCGGCTTCGCCTGGGTGGTGATCGTGGTCGGCGAGATGACCGGGGTCCAGACCGGCCTCGGCGCGATCATCATGGAAGCGCGCCAGCTCTCGCGCACCGAGATCGTGATCTGCGGCATGGCGGTGATCGGGGTCGCGGGGTTCGTGTCCGACTGGCTGGTCATGCAGCTCGGCCGCCGGCTGCTCGCCTGGAGCCCCAATCATGGCTGATCCGACGATCCCGATCCTCGACATGCGGGCGGTCTCCAAGACCTACGCGGCCGGCGGCCGCCGGACCGAGGCCCTGCGCGAGGCGAACCTCACCGTGGCGCGCGGCGAGTTCGTCTGCCTGCTCGGCGCCTCGGGCTGCGGGAAGTCGACGCTGCTGCGGATCGCCGCCGGCTTCGAGGCCCCGACCGCCGGGGAGGCCCTGATGTGGGGCAAGCCGATCGCCGGGCCGGGGCCGAGCCGCGGCATGGTCTTCCAGGATTACGGCCTGTTCCCGTGGCTCACCGTGCGCGACAATATCGGCTTCGGCCCGAAGGCCCGCGGGCGGCCCGCCGCCGAGGTGCGCGACACCGCCGAGCGCTACATCGCGCTGGTCGGCCTCCAGGCCTTCGCCGACGCCTACCCGCACCAGCTCTCGGGCGGGATGAAGCAGCGGGTCGCCATCGCGCGGGTGCTCGCCAACGAGGCCGAGGTCGTGCTGATGGACGAGCCCTTCGGGGCGCTCGACGCCATGACCCGCGAGCGGCTGCAGGACGAGCTGCTCGACCTCTGGTCGCGGACGGGGCTGACGATCCTGTTCGTCACGCACGCCATCGAGGAGGCGATTTTTCTCGCCGACCGCATCGTGATGATGTCGCCCGGCCCCGGCCGGATCGAGGCGATCCATCCGGTCGAGCTGCCGCGGCGGCGCGACGTGTCGAGCCCGGCCTTCAACGACCTGCGCCGGATGCTCGCGGCCCAGCTCCACAGCCACCACGCCCCGCGGGCCGCCGCCTGATGGACACCGCCCCCGACGATCCCCGCCGGCCCGAGAACCGGCTCGCCTACCGCGCCGCCGTGGACCGGCCGCGCCTGACCCTGCCCGGGGGCAAGCACGTCGCCGTCTGGCCGGTGGTCAATGTCGAGCACTGGCTCATCGACCATCCGATGCCGCGCCAGATCCTGGTGCCGCCGACCGCCGCGAGCCTGCTCCCGGACATCCCGAACTGGGCGTGGCACGAGTACGGGATGCGGGTCGGCTTCTGGCGCTTCCTCGAGGCTTTTTCCAGCCGCGGCATCCGCCCGACCCTGTCGATCAACGGCTCGGTCTGCACGGCCTATCCCCGCATCGCCGAGGCCGCCCATGCGGCCGGCTGGGAATTCATGGCCCACGGCTTCCATCAGGTTCCGACCCACCGGGTCGAGGACCAGCCGGAGATGATTTCTCGCACCATCGCGGCGATCACCGCGACCACGGGGCGTCCGCCGCGCGGCTGGCTGGGGCCGGGCCTCACCGAAACCCTCGACACGCCCGACCACCTGCACGCGGCCGGCGTCGACTATGTCGGCGACTTCGTAGTCGACGATCGGCCCTGTCGGGTGGCGACACGCACGGGGTCCCTCGTGGCGCTGCCCTACTCGGTGGAGCTGAACGACATCCCGTTGCTCGCCATCCAGCATCACCGGGCCGACGAGTTCGTGGAGCGGGCGCTCGCCAACCTCGACCGCCTCGCCGCCGAGGCGGCGGGTCCCGGTCCCCTCGGCGGCGCCAAGGTGATGGGCTTCGCGATCCACCCCTACATCACCGGCGTCCCGCACCGGATCGGTCTGCTGGAGCGACTGCTCGACGCGATCCTGGCGCGCAGCGACGCGGTGTTCATGCAGGGGGGCGAGATCCTCGACTGGTACCGCGCCACCGGCGACGAATCCTGAGCAGCGACCCGAGGAACCGCCGTGCCGCCCTTCCCGACGATCCCGCTCCTGCACGCGGCCTACGCCGACGGCCGCGACCCGCGCACCGTCGTGGCCGAGGCCTACCGCCGGCTCGCCGCGGTTGACGACCCCGGCATCTTCCTGGCCCTGGTGCCGGAGGCCGAGGCGCTGGCGCAGGCGGCCGCGCTTCCGCCCTTCGACCCTGTGTCGAGGCCGCTCTGGGGCGTGCCCTTCGCCGTCAAGGACAACATCGACGTGGCCGGCCTGCCGACCACCGCGGCCTGCCCGGACTTCGCCTACACCCCGACCGAGACGGCGCCCGCCGTGGCCCGATTACAGGCGGCCGGGGCGATCCTGATCGGCAAGACAAACCTCGACCAGTTCGCCACCGGCCTCGTCGGCCTGCGCACGCCCGACCTGGTCCCGCGCAACGCCATCGATCCGGCCTACGTGCCGGGGGGCTCCAGCAGCGGCTCGGCCGTCGCGGTCGCCCACGGAATCGTGACCTTCGCCCTCGGGACCGACACGGCGGGCTCGGGGCGTGTGCCGGCGGCGCTCAACAACGTCGTCGGTCTGAAACCCTCCCTGGGGTCAATCTCCAGCCGCGGCATGCTGCCGGCCTGCCGGACCCTCGATACGCTCTCCGTGTTCGCCGGCACCGTCGCCGACGCCGACGCCGCCTTCCGGGTCATGCTGGGCTTCGACAGCGCCGATCCCTGGTCGCGGGCCTTGCCGGTGCCGCCCGCACCGGCCGGCCTTCCACCCGGCCTGCGGCTGGGCCTTCCCGATGCGGCGAGCCTCCGTTTCGGCGGCGACGGCCACTCGGAGGCGGCCTTCGCGGCGACGATTGCCGATCTGGAGACCCTCGTCGGGGCGGCGCTGCCGGTCGATTTCGCGCCGATGTTCGCCGTAGCGGCCCTGCTCTACGACGGGCCCTGGGTCGCCGAGCGCTACGCGGCGATCCGGCCGATCATGGAGACGCGCCCCGAGATCCTGCACCCGACGACGCTGGCGGTGATCGCCGCCGCCGGGCGCTACAACGCCGCCGACGCCTTCGCGGGTCTCTACAGCTTGGCGGAACTGCGACGGCACGCGGACGCGGTCTGGGACCGGGTCGACGTGCTCGCCGTGCCGACCTACCCGCGCCCGCAGACCTGCGCGGCGGTGGCCGCCGACCCGATCGGCCCGAACAGCGAGCTCGGCACCTACACCAACTTCGTCAACCTGCTCGACTGGTGCGCCCTCGCGGTCCCGGGGCGGCCCCGCGCCGACGGCTTTCCTTCGGGGATCACCCTGCTCGCGCCGCGTGGCTCCGATGGGCTCCTCGCCGCCCTGGGCGCCCGCCTGCACGCGGCTGCGGCCGGCCGGATCGGCGCGGGGGAGACGACCGTGCCGGCCGTGGCGCCGGGTCCGGCCCGCGGATGGCCCGGCGAGATCGAACTGGCGGTCGTCGGGGCGCATCTGTCGGGCCTGCCGCTGAACCGCGAACTCGCCGCGCACGGCGCCCGGTATCTGCGGACGGTGGCGACCCGACCGGAGTACCGCCTCTACGCCTTGCCCGGCGGACCGCCGCATCGTCCCGGATTGCTCCGGGTGGCCGAGGGCGACGGCGGCGCGATCGAGACGGAGGTCTGGGCCCTGCCGCCCGCCGCCTTCGGGGCCTTCGTGGCGGCCATCCCGGAACCGCTCGGGATCGGCACCCTGCGGCTCGCCGACGGGACCGCGCCGAAGGGCTTCCTGGTGGAGACGGCGGGCGTCGCGGGGGCCGCCGACATCACGCAGTTCGGCGGCTGGCGCCGCTACCTGGCCAGCCGCGCCGCGGCATAGCTGATTGGGCGATGCCAAAATCCACTCCGATGCGGTCGCAGCGCTGATCCACGCGCGCCTGACAAGCGCCCGCAAACCCAAGCGTACGGAGACCGCAGAACCGAGCGCCGGTTACGTGAATCGGCGGCCGCCGGCCCGGATCGCGGGCTTCGCGGCACGAAAGCGCCGCGGTCGGCCCGTCGCGGCCGGTCCGCTTCTTGCTGATCCTCCGCCCGAAGAGTGCCCCGAGGCTGCCGAACCGGGAGACCCTGCATGCGTCGATCCCTGCACACGGACGAGGAGATCGCCTTCCTGCTGGACGAGGCCGCGCGGGGCATACCGATCGCCGCGATCTGCGCCAGCGCCCATGTCTCGCTCGGCACCTTCTACCGCTGGCGAAGACGCCTCGGCGGCCTGAAGCCCGCCGGTGTGGCCCGGCTCGATCAGGTCGAGCGGGAGAATGCCGGCCTCCGGGCCGAGGTGCTGCGGCTTCGGGCAGCCCTGCTCGTCCAGCCGGGGCGCGGGGCACCGGCCACGACGGAGCGCACGAGCCTGAGCCAGCCGCCGCACCATCGCGGCGCCCAAGCCTGTGTCGGCCGGTTCGCCTTCGGACGCAGTGCGAACTGAGGCGGTCTCCATCTGCAGGAATTGGGTGAGGCGTTCCTCCCCGTCATCGCGAGCGCAGCGAAGCGACCCAGGGCAGCGGGACCGTTGAACGTAGCGCTGCCGGATTGCTTCGCTGCGCTCGCAAAGACGGAGGAGGCAGCATCAGCCGAGAATGCGCTCAGGCGGACCCGGACGTCGACGCGAGGGCAGTCTTGGGCATCAGCATGTGCACGCCCTTGTTGCCGTCGACCGTCTGGGTGATCCGCAGGTTCCCGGCGAGCGAGCACAGCATGTAGGCCTGGTTGCGGGTGAGGCTGGTGCGTGCGCAGACGAGGCGCACCATCTCGCGCACGGCTTGGCGCATCGCCTCGTCGAGGCTCTCGTGCAGGCCGATCGACATCAGGTCGGTGGGCGTCTCGGCGAAGGGCCACGCGCCCGGGAGGTCCTTGCGGACGGTGAGGCGGAACGTGCCGGTCAGCCCGGTCTCCAGGGCGGTGATGCAGACCTCGCCGTCGCCCTGCACGCCGTGGCCGTCGCCCGCGTAGAAGCCGCCGCCGGGGTTGAACACCGGCAGGTAGAGGGTGGTGCCGACGCGCAGCTCCTTGTTGTCCATGTTGCCGCCGAAGGCGCGGGGCACCGGGCTGCCGACCCGGCCCCAGGCGGGGGGCGGGGCGGTGCCCATGATGCCGAAGAACGGGTCGAGGGGCAGCTCCGTGCCCCAGGGCAGGCGGCAGAGGCCGCGGGCGGTGTCGATGTCGGCGTGGACGGTCTCGTACTCGGTGAACTCGTCCGGCAGGGTGCCGAGGAGCGGCAGGATCGCCACGAAGCCCCAGTCGAGGCGGAACTTCACGTCGAGGATGTCGACCTGCAGCATGTCGCCCGGCTCGGCGCCCTCCACGTGGACGGGGCCGGTGACGAAGTGCGGGCCGGGGCCGCGCTCCAGGGTGTCGAGGGCGTGGAGCAGGTCGGCCGGCACCCGGGCGGGGTCGGGGTGGAGCGACTCGCGCCCGCCCGCCGGATGCGAGTGCAGGGTGACGGTGTCGCCCGATTTCACGGTCAGCACGGGCGGCAGCGCGGCGTCGAAATAGCCGAGCACCATGGTCTCGGGCGTCGCGGGGATCTCGTGATGGGTCGACACGGCGGCTCCTTCTACGGATGTCAGACGGCGATGTGACGGGTGAGGGCTTCGGGGTTCAGCACCTTCGGATCGCCGCGCTCGACGACGCTGCCGCGGGACAAGACCACCACGGAATCGGCGACCCGGAGGGCGAAATCGAGATACTGCTCCACGAGCAGCACGGTGATCCGGCCCTTGAGCCCGGCAATCACCGCCTCGATCGCGGCGACGATCGAGGGCTGGATGCCCTCGGTCGGCTCGTCGAGGAGGAGCGCGCGAGGCCGGGTGGCGAGCGCCCGGGCGATGGCGAGCTGCTGCTGCTGGCCGCCCGAGAGGTTGCCGCCCGGACGGTGCCAGAGGCCGCGCAGCGCCGGGAACAGGGCGACCGCCTCGTCAATTGCGTCGGTCCGCTCCAGCCCGTGGGCCCGGGCCGCCACCCGCAGATTCTCGGCGACGGTCAGGTCGGGAAAGATCTCGCGCCCCTGCGGCACGTAGGCGAGGCCCGAGCGGGCGCGCCGGTCGGGCGACAGGCGCGTCAGCTCGGTCCCGTCGAGGGCGATCCGGCCGCGGCTTTCCGGGATCAGGCCGGTGAGGCAGCGCAGCAGCGTGGTCTTGCCGGCGCCGTTGCGGCCGAGCACGGCGAGGCAGGCGCCCGGCTCGACGTCGAGGCCGATCCCGCGCAGCACCTGCGCGCTGCCGTAATGCTGGTCGAGCCCCTCGACGGCGAGGCGTGCGGGCGGAGATGCACACGCTTGCGTCATCGGCCGAGGAACACCTCGATCACCCGGGCATCGGCGCGCGCGCCCTGCATGCTGCCCTCGTAGAGGGTCCGGCCCTCGTGCAGCACCGTCACCCGGTCGGCGATGGCCTCGACGAAGCCCATGTCGTGCTCGATCACCAGGATCGCCCGGTCCGGCCTGCGCAGGCTCCGGATCAGCGCGGCGGTCTGGGCGGTCTCGGCGTCGGAGAGCCCGGCCACGGGCTCGTCGAGCAGGAGCAGCGCCGGCTCGGCGGCGAGCACCATGCCGATCTCCAGCCACTGCTTCTCGCCGTGGGCGAGGCGGCCGGCCGGCACCGCGGCGCGGGGTCCGAGGCCGATCTCGCCGAGGACGGAGGCGATGCGGGCGGGCCGCTCGCGGGCGGGGCGGGCGGGCCCGCAGCCGATCTCCAGGTTCTCGCGCACAGTGAGCGCGGGGAAGACACTGGGCTTCTGGAACTTGCGCCGCACGCCGGCCTTCGCGATCTCGGCCTCGGAGCGCTTGGTCAGGTCGATCCGGTCGCCGAGCATCACGCGGCCGGAGACCGGCTTGGTGATCCCTGAGATCACGTCGAGCAGGGTGGTCTTACCGGCGCCGTTCGGGCCGATCACGGCCCGCACCTCGCCGGGATCGACCGCGAGCGAGACGGCATCGAGGGCCGTGAAGCGACCGAAGGCGACCGTCAGGGCGTCGATGGTGAGGGCGGTCATCGGGCGCCCCGCAGCCAGGTCGGGCGCGGGCGCCAGCCCACGAGGTCGAGGAGGCCGTTCGGCAGGACCAGCACCACGACGAGCACCAGCCCCGACAGGATGAACGGCCACGCTTCCGGCATCGCGGCGCTGAGCCAGAACTTCAGGCCGTTGACCAGGATCGCGCCGATCACCGCCCCGCCGAGCCGGCCCAGCCCGCCGATCGCCACCCAGACGGCGATCTCGATGGACAGGTCCGGCGCCAGCACCCGCGGGTTGATGATGCCGACCTGCGGCACGTACAGGATGCCGGCGAGCGCCGCGATCATGGCCGAGAGGCACCAGATCCCGAGCTTGAGCCGGGTGGTGCTGTAGCCCAGCGTGCGCAGGCGGGTCTCGTCGTCGCGGCAGGCAAGCATCCGCCGCCCGATCGCGCTGCCGACCAGGAGCCGCGCGCCGGCCAGTACCGCCGCCAGCGTCAGGAGGGCGGCGACAGCGAGCCCCGTGACGACGCCGGGGGAGCCCATCGGCCAGCCGTACAGCAGCGGGAAGCCGGTCATGCCGTTGTTGCCGCCGAGCCCGGTATCGTTGCGGTACATCAGCAGCATCGCGACGTAGACGAGCGCCTGGCTGATGATCGAGAAGTAGACGCCGTTGACCCGCGAGCGGAACGAGGCCAGCCCGAACACGAAGGCGACGAGGCCGGCGAGCGCCAGGGCGAGGACGAAGGCGTAGGCCGCGTGGTCGAGGCCGGCCCAATAGGCCGGCAGGCTCTTCCAGCCCATGAACTGCACGAAGTCCGGCAGCACGCCGGTCACGGCCACGCCGTGGGCCAGCAGGTGCATGGCGCAGACATAGCCGCCGATGGCGAAGAACAGCCCGTGCCCGAGGCTGAGGATCCCGAGATAGCCCCAGACCAGATCCAGCGACACGGCGAGGATCGCGAAGGCGGCGAGCTGACCCACCGCGTTGACGAGATACGGGGCGGGCGGTGCCACGAGGAGCCCGACCGCGGCCGCGAGGCAGAGCCCGACAAGGCCGGCGACCAGGGGATCGCGCACGGCGCGGCGTCCCGGTCCGGCGGGGGCGGCGAGGGCGGTCTGCACGGCGCCGCTCATCGCCGCCGCCGCACGGCGAACAGCCCCTCGGGCCGGCGCTGCAGGAACAGGATGATGCCGACGAGCACGATCACCTTGGCGGCGACCGCGCCGGAGATCGGCTCGATCAGCACGTTGGCGCCGCCGACGCCGACGGCCGCCACCAGGGTCCCGACGAGGCTGCCGACGCCGCCCAGCACCACGACCATGAAGCTGTCGACGATGAAGCCCGAGCCCATGCCGGGATTGACGCTGTAGATCGGGCAGAGCGCCACCCCGGCAAGCCCGGCCAGGCCCGAGCCGAGCCCGAAGGCGAGCCGGTCGACCCGGCGGGTCGGCAGGCCGAGGCAGGCGGCCATGTCGCGGTTCTGGGTCACGGCGCGGATGTCGAGGCCGAGCGGCGTGCGGCGCAGGATCACGAGCGTCAGGACCAGCGTCGCGGCCGCGAAGGCGATGGCGAACAGCCGGTTCCAGGTCATCACGAAGTCGGCGTAGAGGGGAACGCCGCCGCTGACATAGGCCGGCATGACGAATTGCAGGTTCTGGGTGCCGACCGTCACGCGCACGAGGTTCACCAGGAACAGGCTCACCGCCCAGGTGGCGAGCAGGCTCATGAGCGGCCGTCGGTAGAGGTGGCGCAGGATCAGCGCCTCGACCGTGATCCCCACCAGGGCGACCGCCCCGAAGGCGACCGGGATGGCGGCGAGCAGGTAGAGGTCGAGCAGGCCGGGGGCGAGGCGGCGGAAGGCCTCCTGCACGCCGTAGGTGGCGTAGGCGCCGAGCATGATGAACTCGCCCTGGGCGAGGTTGATCACGCCCATCAGCCCGAAGATGATCGCGAGCCCGGCCGCCGCCATGAACAGGATGCTGGCGAAGCTCAGGCCGTTATAGACGACCGCGAGCCCGTCGCCGATCGCCACCGCGCGGGAGACCTGCGCGAGGCCGGCATCGAGGGCCGCCCGGAAGGCCGGGTCGGAGGCGTAGGCGGGATCGCTCTTCAGCGCGGCGAGGCGCGCCTCAGCGGCCCCGGACGGGCTCGCCGCCACGGCCGCGATCGCCGCCCGGCGCCGGGCCGGATCGGGCGACGACAGGGCGGCGGCCTGGGCGAGACCGGCGATCGTCCCCTTCAGGCCGGCATCCGTCTCCGCGTCCCGCGCCCGGTCGAGGACCGAAGCCGGAACGGTGGCGATGCGCCGTTCCAGGATCGCGAGACCGGCGCTGCGGGCGGCCGGATCCGGGCCGGTCAACAGAGCGACGGTGCCGCGCGCGGTCTCGACGGCGGCCCGCTGGCGTAGGCCGAGGACCGGCGCGCGCGCCTCGGCGGCCGGACGCGGCGCGCCGCTGACCGCATCGCGCCCCTCGGATGCGCCCGGGCGGTCGAGCAGGAGTGCGCCCTCCGCCGGGCAGGCGAGACGGCGCTCGGCCAGCGCGCCGAGGAGCCCGCCGGCATAGGCGAGGTCGTCGGCCGCCAGATCGCCGCTGGCTTGCACGAGACCCTCGGCCGCGCGGACCTGCGCGGCGCCGTCCCCGCACAGACCCGCCGCGAAGGCCGCCCGGTCGATTGGCGCGGCGGAGGCCGGAAACGTCAGCAGCGCCAGACAGCAGAGGGCCAGGAGCGCGCGGAGCCGATCAGCCATAGGGGCTGAACGGGACCGGCTTGGGGGCGTCCGGGGATTGCCAGAGGACGTCGAAGCCGCGCTTCTCGTTGACCGAGCCGATGAACACGCCGCGGGAGACGTAGTTGTTCTCCCCCGTCATGGTCAGCGTGTAGCCCGACGGGTCGTCGAAGCTGAGCCCCGCGAAGGCCTTGCGCACCTCAGGCACCGCGAAGGAGCCGGCCTTGGCGGCGGCGAGCGCCCAGAGGTTGACGCTGTCATAGGCCGAGACCATCGGGTCGATCACCGTGTCGGCGCTGAACGGGACGTTCTTGGCCTTCACGTAGGCGGCCCAGTCGGCGAGGAACTTTTGGTTGCGCTCGCCCTTGGCGGCCTGAAGATAGGCCCAGCAGTTCAGGTGGCCGACGAGCTTGGCGGTATCGAGCCCCTCAAGGTCCGCCTCCACCATGTCGAGGCCGAGAATCGGCACGTCGGTGGCGCTGATGCCCTGGTTGGCGAATTCGCGCAGGAAGTCGGGGATCGAGGAGCCGACCACGGTGAGCACCACGATCGCCTGACCGCCCGGCTGGCTGGCGAAGCTGCGGACCTGATTCACCAGCGTCTGGAAGTTCGAGAAGCCGAACGGCACGTATTCCTCGCGCCACGCGCTCTCGGGGATGCCCTTGCTCTTCCAGTAGCCCTTGAGCTGCTTGTTGATC
This sequence comes from Methylobacterium sp. 391_Methyba4, assembly GCF_029691625.1. Lineage (NCBI taxonomy): Bacteria > Pseudomonadati > Pseudomonadota > Alphaproteobacteria > Hyphomicrobiales > Methylobacteriaceae > Methylobacterium > Methylobacterium sp. 391_Methyba4. The sequence goes on from NZ_CP121475.1 coordinate 613,509, forward strand.
GTGCGCGGCCAGACGTAGTCCGAGCCGATCATGAAGAACCGCTTCGCCCCGACCCCGTCCGGGCCCATCAGGTAATCGACCGCCGGCAGCACCGAGCTCGCGGGCGGCGAGTTGACGTAGACGACGTTCTTGGAGTTCTCGTCGCCCTCGAAGTGCAGCGGGTAGAACAGCAGCCCGTCATTCTGCTCGACCACCGGCAGCACCGACTTGCGCGACACGGAGGTCCAGCAGCCGAACAGGGCCGCGACCTTCTCCTGCTGGAGCATCTGCCGCCCGACCTGCGCGTAGAGCGGCCAGTCGGAGGCGGGATCGGAGGTCAGCACCTCGATCTGGCGGCCGTTGACGCCGCCGCGCCCGTTGATCGCGTCGGCGGCCATGCGGACCACGTGGTTCAGCCGGCCCTCAAGATTGGCCATCGTGCCCGAGGACGAGAACAGGCAGCCGAGCTTGACGGTGTCGGCGGCGAAGGCCGGCCGGATGAGGGCCGGGGCCGCAAGCAGCGCCGCCGTGCCCGAGATGCCTGTGCCCAAGACGCCGCGTCGCGTGAGATGCGTCATCGACCCCGAAGCTCCCATGGATGGACCTGGCGATTGTCGGCCGAGGTCCGGGGGACGGGAAGGTCAAAGAGGCTGCAGGCCGGCATGGGCCTTGCGCATATTGGCAGCATTTGTGCGCGCTGCGGGCGGTCCTGTGCCGAGAACGTCAAAATTCTCGTATCGGGTGTCGAACTGGTGTCGCCCGTAGTGCGTCGACGGGATGCCTGCATCCAGCGACCGCATCAATCGGAAGCCGTGTCCGACCGCGCGCGGACGGACGCGCCGGTCGGGGTGCCCTCGCCGGACGCGGCGCGGACCGGCGAGCGTGCCGGCGAAGCCGTGGGCTGCCGGGTGGCCGGATCTCCGCGACGCCGGCACGAAAGTGGCAGGATGGCGCCGTCGCGGTCCGCCCCGGGCCCGCGCACCGGGAGCGGCGGGATGGACACGGTATCGGCGATCGGCACGGCGGTCCGCGCGCAGCGCGGCCGGGTGGCGGCTTTGTTCGACGACCTCGCCCGGTGCGGCCGGACCGATCCCGGGTTCACGCGGGCCTCCTACAGTCCGGAGGAGAGTGCGGCGCACGGGGTGGTGACGCGCTGCGCCGCCGCTCTCGGCCTCGCGATCGGGCGGGATGCGGCCGCCAACACCACCCTGACGCTGCCGGGGCGGGACCGGAGCCTGCCGCCGATCCTGATCGGCTCCCACCTCGATACCGTGGCCCACGGCGGCAATTTCGACGGCGCCGCCGGGGTGGTGGCCGGCCTCGCCGCCGTCGCGGCGCTCCGCGAGCTGGGGCTGACCCCGGCGCGCGACATCACCGTCATGGGCATCCGCGCCGAGGAGAGCGTCTGGTTCCAGGTCTCCTACATCGGCAGCCGGGCGGCCCTCGGAACCCTGCCGGACGGGGCGCTCGACGCCGCCCGGATCGACAGCGGCCTCAGCCTCGCCGCGCACATCGCCCGGGAGGGCGGCGACCCGGAGGCGCTGCGCAGCGGCCCGCCCGCCCTCGACGCCGCCGCGATCCACGCCTTCCTGGAGGTGCATATCGAGCAGGCGCCGAGCCTGGAGGAGGCCGGGATCCCGGTCGGCCTCTGCACCGGGATCCCCGGCAACGTCCGCTACCCCGACGTCCGGATCCTTGGGCGCTACGACCATGTCGGAACGCCCCGCCGCTTCCGCCGCGATGCAGCCATGGCGGGCGCCGAGATCGCCCTGGCCCTCGATCGGGTCTGGGCGGAGCGCGAGGCGGCCGGCTGCCCGATGGCCGTCACCTTCGGCCGGTTCCACACCGATGCCGCGGCCCACGGCCTGACCACCGTCCCCGGCGAGTTCCGGTTCAGCCTCGACATGCGGGCCTACGCGGCCGAGGTGCTGGCGGCGTTGGAGGCCGCATTCCTGGCCGCCGTAACGGACGTGTCGGAGCGCCGCGGTGTCACGGTGGCCCTCGGGCCCCGCGCCGAGGCGGGCGTCGGCGCGGTTTCGCCCCGGATCCGCGACGGGCTCGCGGCGGCCGCGGACGCGCTCGGCATCGCCACCCGGCCCCTCGGCAGCCCGGCCTCGCACGACGCCGCCGCCTTCGCCAAGGCCGGCGTGCCGATGGCCATGCTGTTCGTGCGCAACGCCAACGGCAGCCACAACCCCGACGAGGCCATGGCGATCGACGACCTTCTCGACGCCGTCGCGATCCTCACCACCTGGCTGGCGGCGGAAACCTGCGACGGCTGAGGGCGGGCCTCATCATGCGGCGAAGCGCGCGAGGCCGCCGACGGGCGTGCCGAGCACCGCGTCGTCGCGCATCACGAGGTGGCCGCGCACGAGCGTGGCGACGGGCCAGCCGGTGACCTCGGTGCCGGCGAAGGGCGTCCAGCCGCAGGGCGAGACGATCCAGGATTCCTCGATCCTGCGGCGCGCCTTCAGGTCCACGAGGGTGAAGTCGGCGTCGTAGCCGGCGGCGATCCGGCCCTTGCCGCGGAGCCCGTAGACGCGGGCCGGCCCGGCCGCCATCAGGTCGACGAGGCGGGCGAGCGGCAGGCGCCCGGCCGCGACGTGGTCGAGCATGATCGGCACTAGGGTCTGGACCCCGGTGAGGCCGGCCGGGCAATCCGGCCAGGGCCGTTCCTTGGCGGCCCGCGCATGGGGCGCGTGATCGCTGCCGATCGTGTCGACGGTCCCGTCGCGCACGGCCGCCCAGGCGGCCGCCCGGTGGCGCTCGTCGCGGATCGGCGGGTTCATGACGCCGAAGCCACCGAGGGTGTCGTAGCAGTCCGGGGCCACCTGCGTGAGGTGATTGACCAGCACCTCCACGGTGGCGACGTCGCGGAAATCGCGCAGGTAGGCGAGTTCCTCGGCGGTGGAGACGTGCAGGATATGGGTCGCCCGGCCGGTCTTCCGCGCCAGCGCCATGAGGCGGCGCGTGCCCAGGAAGGCGCATTCCGGGTCGCGCCATTCCATGTGGGTCCGGTACGGCTGGCCCCGGCTGAACAGCGGCTTGCGGGCCTGGAGCCGGTCCTCGTCCTCGCTGTGGAAGGCCATGCGCCGGTGGCCGGCGCGCATGGCGCGTTCGAGATGCGCGTCGTCCTCGATCATCAGCGCCGCCGTGGAGCTGCCGGCGAAGACCTTGACGGCGCAGACGCCCGGCGCGCGCTCCAGCGCGGCGAGCGCGTCGATATTGGCCTTCGTGCCGGCCACGTAGAGGCCGATGTCGCACCAGCTCCGGCCCGCAACGTAGTCGCGCTTCCACGCGAGGCGCTCGGTATCGGCGATCGGCGGGACGGTGTTGGGCATGTCGAACAGGGTGGCGATCCCGCCCAGCACCGCGGCCCGCGTGCCGGTCTCGATCGTCTCCACCGCCGGGTCGCCGGGGTCGCGCAGGTGAACGTGGCTGTCGATCAGGCCGGGTAGGACGTGCAGGCCCGCGGCGTCGATCACCGCCTCCGCGGTCGCGCCGGCCGGGGTCGCGAGGGCCGCGATGCGCCCGTCGCTGACGCCGAGATCGATCGCCTCGGTGCCCCAGGGCGTCACGCAGGTGCCGCCGCGGATCAGCAGGTCGTAGTGCATCGCCGGTGTCTCCCTACAGGTCCGCCCGGAGCAGGACCGCCCCGAGGGCCGCCGCCACCGCCTGCTGGCAGGGCTCGACGACCGGACACCCGACCGCCCGCTCGACGGCGGCCCGGTGCGGGGCCATGCCGGCGCAGCCGAGCACGATGACGTCGGCGCCGTCGCGCGCGACCAGGGTCCGGGCCGCCGCGATCAGGCGGTCGCGGATCGCCTCCCCCGCCGTCTCGTCGGCCCGGGCCTCCACCGGCCGGCTGCCGGCATAGCGTTCGCCGAGGCCCATCTGGCGGACCGTCCGGCGCTGGCGCCGCACGCTGCCCTCCGAGAGGGCGACGATGCCGAAGCGCTCGCCGAGGGTGAGCGACCGGAGGAGGCCCCACTCGGCGATCCCCATCACGGGCCTGCCGCCGGCGACCTCGCGGGCGGTATGCAGGCCCGGGTCGCTGAAGCAGGCGATGACGAAGGCGTCCGCCGGATCCTCCGCGATGCGCCGGACCAGCGGCATCACCACGGAATCCGCGTCCTGCTGGGTCGCGATGCCCGCCGGCCCCTCGGGCAGGTCCGTCACCGCGATGACGGGGCCGCCGGCCAGGCGCAGCGGCGTCAGCGACGCGTCGATGGCGGCCGTCACCGCCCGGGAGGCGTTCGGGTTGATGACCAGGATGCGCGCGGGTCCGGTGGTGCCGCGATGATGCATGCCGCCTCCTGCGGAACCGACGCGCGGGCCTGCCGCTGATGACAGTGGCCCGCGCGATGCGAAACCCGGGCCGCGCCGCGCCGCGATGCCGGCCCGACTGGGCACCGATCTTGCCCGCCTCGTCGGCGCAAGAGCGAGGGTATCGATGCACGACGAAGCTGCGGACGGGGCGATGGGCGCCACCCTGGTGACAGGGGCCCGGTGGGTCGTCGCCTGGGACCCTGACAGCGGCGGCCACGTCTACCGCACCGGGGCGGATGTGGTGTTCGAGGACGGCGTCCTGATCCATGTCGGTCCGGATTACGCCGGCCCCGCGCCGGCCCGGACCATCGACGCCTCCGGCTGCCTGGTCATGCCCGGCCTCGTGGACATCCACACCCACCTGTTCTCGGAGCCGATGAACAAGGGCATGTGGGACGAGGTCGGCAGCCAGCGGCTCTACAACACCTCGCTCTACGAGTACCTGCCGATCCTGCGGCCCGACGCGGAGGGCACCCGCGCCGCCTACGGGGTGGCGCTCGCCGAGTTGGCGCTCTCGGGCGTCACCACCGTCTGCGACCTCGCTTTGCCGAGCGACGGCTGGCTCGATCGCCTCGGCGCGTCGGGCCTGCGGGTCTGCATCGCCCCGATGTTCCGGTCGGGGCGATGGCTCACCCGGAACGGCCACAGCGTCGAGTACGAATGGGACGCGGCGGCGGGCCAGCGCGGCCTGGAGCAAGCGCTCGCCGAAATCGAGGCGGCGCAGCGCCACCCGAGCGGACGCCTCTCCGGCATGCTCTGCCCGGCCCAGGTCGACACCTGTACGGCGGAGCTGATGCGCGACGCCCATGCCGAGGCGGTCCGGCGCGACCTGCGGTTCCACACCCATGCGGCGCAGTCCCTGTCGGAATTCCACGAGATCACCCGCCGCACCGGGATGACGCCGATCGAGTGGCTCGACGATCTCGGCGTGCTCACCGAGCGCACGATCGTGGGCCACGGGATCTTCCTCGACGACCATCCCTGGACCCACTGGCACAGCCCGGGCTCGGACATGCGCCGCCTGGCCGAGCGCGGCGCCACGGTCGCCCATTGCCCGACGGTCTTCGCCCGCCGCGGCATCGCGCTCCACCATTTCGGCCGCTACCGCCAGGCCGGGGTGAACATGGGCATCGGCACGGACGTCTACCCGCACAACATGCTCGACGAGATGCGCCTCGTCGCGTACCTCGCCCGGGTCGTCGCCGAGAATCCCCGCGATACCCGCGCGGCGGACGTGTTCCACGCCGCCACTGTGGGCGGCGCAAGGGCGCTCGGGCGCGACGACATCGGCCGGCTCGCGCCGGGCTGCAAGGCCGACTTCGTCCTCGTCGACTGCACGCATCCGGCCATGCGGCCGTGCCGCGATCCCGTGCAGTCGCTGATCTACTCGGCCGGCGACCGCGCGGTCCGGCAAGTCTTCGTCGGCGGCCGCGAGATCGTGCGCGATGGCCGCGCCCTGACGGTCGACTACGCGGCGGCCGCGGCGGCGCTGGAGGAGGCGCAGGGCCGTGCGCTGGCGCAGATCCGGCAGCTCGACTGGGCCGGGCGCGGCCCCGACGCCATCGCGCCGCCGACCTTCCCGGGGCTGTGAGGCCCCGGCGCCGTGATCCTCAGGCGGGCCGGACGTTCCAGAAGGTCGGAAACCCGTCGAGGATCCCGGTGAGGCGGGAGCGGTATGCGGTCGGCTGCAGGTACTGGCCGAGGGGGTAGTAGGGCACGTCCTCCATCGCCTGGAGCTGGATGTCCCGGCACAGGGCGGCGCGGGCCGCCTCGTCCGGAGCCGTGAACCACGCGTCCCGCAGGGTCTCGATCCGCGGGGTCGTGGCCCAGCCGGCATAGCCGCTCTCGCCGGTGCCGCGCAGGGCGATGTAGCCGGCGGGGTTGAGCCAATCCATGCCGGACCAGTTGGTGACGAAGGCGCTCCAGCCGCCCTCGGCGACCGGCCCCTTGCGGTTGCGCCGCTGCAGCATCGCGTTGAACTCGACCGCGTAGACCTCGACATTCATGCCGACGCGCTGGAGCAGGTCGGCCGCGACCTGGCCGAGCGCCAGAAGCGGGGCCGAGTTCGACGGCACCATCAGCAGCACGGTCTCGCCGGCGTAGCCGGCCGCTTTCAGGTCGGCCCGCACCTTGGCCGGATCCCGCGGTGTGGTGAGCGGCCCGAGCCCGTCCGTCGAGGCCATCGGCGTGTCCGGGCAGAAGAAGCCGAGGGGCACGTGGAACAGGCTGGGATCGTCGGCGCCCACCACGCCCTGCATGCAGGACGTCTGGTCGATCGCCCCCCAGAGCGCCCGCCGGATCGCCGGGTTGTTGAAGGGTGGCTGCAGGTGATTGACCCGCAGCATCGTCACGAAGCCGGTCGAGTCGAGGACGCGGGTGGTGACGCCCTTGGCGGCCTTCAGCAGACCGAGCTGGTCGTGCGAGGCGTATTCCTGCCAATCCGCCTCGCCGGCGACCAGCGCCGAGGTGGCCGTGGATGTGTCGCCGATGACGCGCCACTCCACCCGGTCGTAGTGGACGATTTTCGGACCGGAGGTCCAGGTGGGTGTGCCGTCCGTGCGGGGCACGTAGCCCTCGAAGCGGGTGTAAACCGTGCGGTCGCCGGGCACGCGCTCGTCCGCCTTGAAGCGGAACGGCCCCGAGCCGATGAGTTCCGGCACCTGCTGGAACGGGTCGGTGACGGCGAGGCGCTCCGGCATCATCGCGCAGACCGGCACCGAGGCCTTGCCCAGCGCGATCGGCAGGAGCGGGAAGGGGCGCTTGAGGCGAAACCGGATCGTCCGGTCGTCGGGCGCCGACAGCTCGTCGGTCGCCTCCATCAGGGAGCCGCCGAACGGGTCGCGCTTGGCCCAGCGCCGCAGGGAGGCGACGCAGTCGCGGGCCAGCACGGGGGTCCCGTCGTGGAAGCGCAGGCCCTCGCGCAATGTCAGGTCCCAGCGGCGCCCGTCCTCCTCGATCCGGTGGCCCTCGACCATCTGCGGCGTGGCGCGGAAGGCGCCGTCCATGCCGTAGAGCGTGTCGAAGACCATGTAGCCGTGGTTGCGGGTGATGTACGCGAAGGTCGTCACCGGATCGAGCGTGACGAGATCCTGCTGCGGGATGAAGCGCAGGGTTGTTGTGGCCTCCGCGCGGACCCGGGATGGTGCCGCGACTGCGCTCGCCACGACGGCTCCGGCTCCCTGCAACAGCGTACGCCGCTTCATCGGACAAGTCCCACTCTGCGCGGGCGGTGATTGGACGACCGCTCGCGGTGGTCCGGTACGATCACCGAACCTGGCAACCCGCAGGCTTGCAGGAACGAGGCCGCGGTCCGTCGGGTTCGGACCCGTCGCGGGGGCCACTCCGCCGGCAGGCTGGCACTGTGGAGGAGTGCGGCCTCCCGCCTTTCGGCTGCTCAAGCTCGGATGGCAGAAGCGGCTCGACCACCGCCCAGAGGTCGTCGGATACGAGCGCGTCCGTACCTGCATAACCTGCTCAGTGCGGATTTGTCCGGCGTTCTCAGGCCTCCGCGCCTGTCCGATCGCGCCCGCTCATAAGGCATTGTCGAGGCTAGCTCGATGACCGAGTTGCGCGCGAAGCAGTCAATCGAGGGTCAAGCTCGGGCGGCTGCTTGGTGCCCATCCCGGTCATTCAGCGTGTTTCGAGAACGCTCCGAAGCGGACATCCCTTCCGCAAAGATCCCAGGCCGGAGAAGCTCCTACACGGTGAAGATTTTTGCGCCTTCCACCGGTCGCCGCTCGCAGGCAGTGGCACCGATCAGGCTGGCGCCGACCGCGAAGGTCCCGTCATCGACCAAACGCTCGCCGGTGCGGTGCTGCACAGTGATCCTGAACGCCGCTCGAGGTAGGTCGTCCCAAGCGCCCGCGCTTCATCCGGCAGCAGCCACGCTTCACAGCCCCCTCACGGGCTGGTCGGCACCACGGCCCCGACGCTTGCCGCCCGAGCCTTCAGCCTTGCGGCGGCCGCGGCGTAGCCTCCGCCAGCGCCATCGATGAAGTGCATGTGCCCGCGGCCGGGCACCGGAGGGCTGATGCAGGTCAACTGCGCAGCCAATTGCCGTTCCAGCCCGAAATGGCAGATCCCCCGCGCCTCCGCACCGGCGAGCTGCGCCTCCAGCTGATCCGCGAAGGCCTCTGTGCAGTCCAGCGTCATCCGCAGCGCATCATCGTATTTGCGGAAGTCCGTATTCCCGACGATCTCGTGCCGAAGCGCGGCCGGATCGAACCCTCCCACCCGCAAGCCGATGCGGTAGATCAGGTATTCGGGGATCGATCGTGCCACGAGGCGAAGCTTGCGCCAGAGGCGGCTCCGACGGGAGCCCGGCATGGCGCGCAGCTCAAGATCCAGGCCCGCCCACGGTCCGTGCATCTGCGGTCCCTCATCCTGCATCGGATGTGCGACCTCGGCACTGATCTCCACACTGCGCAGGATCTCTTGCACGAGTTGCCGGAAGGCCGGCGCGTCGCCGCTGTGCTGCGGCACGAGCATGAGCGAGAGCATCAACGCGTGGCGGGGACGGATTGACTGCCATCGGCAGGAGAGGCCGGTCAGGTCGGGCTGGCTGCCGGGCTCAGCCGGTGCGACGGCATAGTCGCCGGCCTTCATGGCGGCCTCTGCCCAGGGCAGGCCGCCTCCGCTGAACATGGCATAGGAAACGTGAGCACTGGGCGCGTAGCGCGCGACGCGCACGTCGAGCCCGCGATCGCGCACGGCTGAGACCGGTACCAGAGCGGTGCGCAACTCGAGCTGCAGCGCCTCGCGGACCCAGACGGCCGTTGCGGCCAGCGCTTCTCTGGCGGCGTCTACGTCTTCCGGGGCAATCGCGAAGCTTGCCCCGTCGCCGGCGAAGACGAACGGGAACGCGCGCCGGCCGAGGGCATTCGAAACGGCCGCGATGATGGCTGCGCCGGCCGCATTGACCGCCTTGTAGCGGCCGAGCCCGATCTGCTGCTGAGAGCCGACGACATCGGTCACACCCAGCCACCAGGTCGTGGGAAGCGGCCGATAGAGGCCTGGATCCATGAGGCTGGAGAAGGCGGTAAACCGGGGCAGGCTCGCGTAGAAATCAGGGGTCGTGCGGCCCATTGCGGGTTCGATTGGCTCCTCTGCACGTCCCGATGTCCTCGTCGCCGTCATCGCCCTGCTCCCCGGCACAGCCTCGGACGCGCGGCGCGCCCGGAACGCGGCACCGACATCTTCCTTGGTGGGACCACCATCACCACGGTCGCGTGCACGCCTTCAAGCGAACGCGCTGCGGCGGCGACAAACTCACGACCGCTCCGCGCTGCCGCTCGGCTCATGTCTAATGCGGTTGCGGTTTGAATTTCGATATTCGGGCGGCGTCTTCGGGACGAATGGGTCCGGGGTGCCGGCTCCCATCCCGTCGTCACGGCAAGCGGTGGTGTGACGACGTCGGCCAACCGGCCGCCGCTGCGGGTGCAGCGGCGGCCGATCGCGCACCGGGGCCTCAATCAGCCGAAGACGGATGCTCCGTCAGCTGCAGACGCGCTCGTGTCCGAAGAACAAGGGGTTGTAGACGACGCGGCAATCCCTGAAATCCGAGCTCAGGAAGTAGCCACCCGTGGGATAATTCCAGTCGAACCCGCCGAAGTGCCGACGGTAGCCACGGTGGTGGAAGTATCGATGGTGGCCGAACCCGCCGTTTCCGAAGCGGCCGTACCCGAATCCGCGATGGCCGAAGCCGCCGTGATGGCCGAAGCCGCCGTGACCAAATCCGCCGTGACCGAACCCGCGGGCATCGGCGCTGGCGGCACCGCCGGCCAGTGTCGCGAGCGCGAGACCTGCGACCATCATCGTCTTCGTCGAAGTCGTCTTCATCGTGCTTCTCCCTGTTGGGGTGACAGCACTCTGCGCCCGACGATGGCCGGCCGCTGTGACCGCCGTCACAGAGGCCCGGAAACGCGGCGTTGCGCGGGATCTATGGCAGCCGCGCAGGTTCGCGCGTCAACCAAACCGCGATGGGTTGGGACCGTCCGCGGATGGAAGCCGTCCGCCGCTCGTCGAAGAGGCCGGCCGGCTCAACGATGCCGGCAGCCGTCAGGAGATCGGCGCTGACGGCGAGGCGGGCCTTGGCCTCCGACGCCACGGCCAGCAGGCGGCTCGCGACGTTGACGGTATCGCCCGTCGCCGTGACCTGCTGATTGGTGTCGCTGCCGAGGCGCGAGAGGATCGCCGGTCCGGAATGCGCGCCGATCCGCACGTCGAGCGCCCGTCCGGCGCCTGCCAGTTCGGGATCGCGCGCGATCCAGTCGCGGGTCCGGACGATGAGATCGCCGGCTGCCCGCACGGCGTTTTCGGCCTGCGCGGGATCGGGGTCCAGGGCGCCGAACACGACCATCGCGCCGTCGCCCATGAAGTTGACGACGAGGCCTTTGTGCGACGAGGCGGTCTCGTCCACGAGATCGTGGAACGTCTTGAGGAGGGCGCGGGTGCGGACCGGGCCCAGGCGCTCACTCTGGCCGGTGAAGCCGGTCAGATCGATGAAGAGCACTGGGATCTCGCGCGTGAGGGGTGCAGCCAGATAGGTCGGGTCCCAGGCGAGCCGTTCCGCGAGCGCGGCGGGTTGAAGTCGGCGCAGGGCCTGCTCCGATCGCGCGAGCCTCAGCCCCTGACGGCGATCCAGCGTCTGGCGGGCCACCGCGCACAGGAGCGTCGGCAGGCCAGCGGCTGCGAGCGGCAGGGCGGCGCTCATCCAGATGCCCTGGCTGAAGGCGACGGTGCCCAGAGCGAACCAGGCGGCCAGGAGGAGGAGTACGAGGATGGCTGCTGGGAGCGGTGGGGCCAGCGCGATCAGGAGCACGGCGGCGCCCGCGAGAATCCCGGCCGCCACCCCGTCGAGCCGCCGAACGCGCGCATCGCGCACGAGTCCGTCGCCCGCGGTCAGATGGGCGATGCCGGTCGCCAGCAGTTCGACGCCGGGCATCACGGGATCGAACGCCGTCGCAAAGGTGTCGCTGCCCCCGAGTGCCGTCGCGCCGATCACCACGACACGGCCCGCCAGAGCGGCGACGGGTGCCGTCCCATCGAGAAGTGCGGCGGCGCTCAAGGTCTGGATCGAGCGCCGCGGCCCGTAGGGACGGAGCGGAAGATGATAGCCGAGGTCGAGCCGGATGACGGCAGGCCCGATCCGGACCTGTCCCTCGGTCAGGACCGGATCGCTCCGGGCCGCCAGGGCCGCTGTGCGCAGGACGAAATGGGCCGCAACGCCGTTGTCCGCCCTGGCAACGAGAGGAAGGTGCCGCGGAACGCCGGCGGCGTCCTCGGACAGGTTGACGAGTCCCGTCAGCGCGGCCGCGCCGATCACCGGGATCGGGCGATGCACGGCGGTGGCGACCGGGATGCCCCCTTCGTTCGTGGCCTCGTCGAAGACGGCTGCCGCCGCCAGGACGGCGGGCACCTTGCGGAGGGCGGCGGCGAGGGCACGATCCGCCTCGGGCTGGCGCCCGTCTTCGAGGAACAGGACATCGACGGCGAGCGCACGGGGGTGGGCCGCGGCGATCGTTTCGATCAGCCGCGCCATCGTCGTGCGCGAGATGGGAAAGCCTCCTTCCCGGCGGACGATTTCGTCGTCGATGGCGACGATCGCGACATCTTTGGGCGGCATGCGTGGACCGGCCAGGCGCATGCGCAGGTCCGTCGCCGCCGCTTCCAGGTAATCGAGGGGCGTTGCCCGTCCGGCGATGTGCAGGTGCGCGAGCCAACCGCTCCACCCCAGCGCGGCCACGAACATGAGGAGGGCGAAGCGTCGCTTGGTCCGCTTGGGGCGCGAGATCGACTCAAGCCGCGGCACCGGACCCGCGGCTCTCACCGCCCGAAGCGCTCGAGCAGGCTTCTGACGCGCTCCTGCGGCCACCGTCGCACGTCCAGGGGGGCCTGATCCTCACCGACATCGACGCCCTCACCCGGGCCGAGCGTGACGGACACGCCTGGGGTGTTCCGGCGCGCGACGGCGACGCGTCCGCGAGCCACGAAAACCGCCGTTTTGGCGGTGGTCACATCGACGGCGTAGATCGTGCCACGCACGGAGGCAATCGCGTGGGGGGTGAGGATCTGGAAGCCGCCCCGGCGCGTCTTCGAGCGCGGCGGCAGGGTCACGAGTACGGCGCTGCCGCCGATCTCCGCTCCCTCGAGCTGCCCGTCGCCGTCCCGATCCACCGGCCGTAACGTGGCCGCTCGCTCGGCTTCGAGCGTGAGCCCGTCGGTGCATCGCAGGATCCGCAGAGGCGGGTCGAAGCGGGTCGTTTCCGTGCAGCGCGTCTGGGCATGGACGGTGACCGGGACGACGACGGCCGCGAATGCGGTCACGACGCGCGCGAGATTCCTCATGGGGTGGATCCCTTCTGCCGCCTCAGAGCCGTGAGGGCGCGCCGAGGGCCGCCAGACGCGGCGCGACCTTCACATGCACGCGTGAGCGCCCAAGATCGATGATGCCGGATCGACGCCAATCCTGAAGGACGCGATTGACGCTTTCCCGCGCCGCGCCAACGTAAGCGGCGAGTTCTTGCTGTGTCACCTGGATTTCTGCGCCGTAATCCTCGGACAGCATAACCAGACGCCGCGCCAGCCGGGCATCGAGGGGAAGGAGCGTCGCCTCCTCCATGCGCTCGCTCATCCAGCGCAACCGTCGGCACAGGAAGCCGATGATCCGCGCCGCCAGGGCCGCGTCGTGCGCCAGGAGTTCGAGGAAGTCCCGCCGGTCGATGACGAAGAGATCCGTCGTCTCGAGCGCGATGGCCTCTGCGGTGCGGGCATGGCCATCGAGCAGGGCGATCTCGCCGAAGACATCGCCGGGGCCGAGGAGGTTGAGCGTCACGGACCGGCCGTCCTCGGTGCCGGTGGCGATGCGGATCTGCCCGCGACGGATCGCGTAGAGGGCATCGCCTGGGCCCCCCTTCTGGAAGAGGATCTCGTGACGCGCAACGCTGCGCATCCGGCAAAGGCCGGCGATGGCACGAAGAGCGTCTTGGCCCAGCTCGGCGAAGAACGCGTTGGCGGCCAAGAGCCCGACAAGCCTGTTCGGCGCGCTCACGAAATCCTCTCTCGACTGTGCCGACCCAGGCTCGTGTGCGCTCCGCAGAGTTCTCCGCGGCGCAGCCTGGTGTCAGCATGACGCCGCACCCTGTCGCCTCTGACCGGCGGGCGGGTCCGTGACAAATCTCACAGCCCGGATGGCCACGCCGTCCCACGAGGACCGGCTATCGGCCAGCGATCGCGTATGGCCGCCACCGCCGCTCGGGGAGACGCGATCCGGGCTGCCCGCCGAACCTTCGGACGGCGCTGCTATGTCGGAGGTTCCCGCAGCCGGGATGCGGCTGTGACCGAAGGATCGGTTCGCCCCGAGGCTTTTCAGAAGGCCGGACCAAAACGCATCTCCGTCGGCAGGATCGACGACAATGGCGTGAGGGCGAACCGAGCATATCACGAGAAGCGCGACATGCAGATCTGCGAAGATCTCTGTAACGCATTCGTGAGTCGAAGCGAACAGGCCCTCGTGAACTTCATCCCGCGCTTCCAGTGTGACGTCGATCACAGTCGCGGAGGTCGAAGGCATGGAACATCGACCCGAATTCCTGCGGCTCAGTATCATTTTCGCGGGACCCGCCGTGTTGGCGGGACAAAACTCTCCGTTCATCAGCAACGGCAGCGCAGCATTAGAAGGATGTTACATATCATGAGCCAGTCTCGTCGCGAGGACCGCGATTCATCCCGGCGCGCGCAGGAGAACCAGCAGCGCCTGGTCGCCGACCTGCGCTCGCAATACGATGTCATCATTTGCGGCGCCGGATCCTCGGGCTCGGTCGTGGCGCGGCGCCTCGCGGAAAATCTTGACCTGCGCGTGCTGCTGATCGAAGCCGGAGGCAGCGACGATGCCGAGACGGTGCTCGACCCTGCACAATGGCCGGCCAACTTGGGCAGCGATCGGGATTGGGGATTTGAGGCGCAGCCGAACCCGCACCTGAACGGTCGTGCCCTGTCGATGTCGATGGGCAAAGGTCTCGGGGGCGGCTCCAGCATCAACGTGATGGTCTGGGCGCGGGGGCACCGCAGCGACTGGGATTACTTCGCGGCGGAGGCCGGCGATGCCGAGTGGAGTTACGACAGCGTCCTCCAGATCTATCGTCGAATCGAGAACTGGCGGGGTTCACCGGATCCGCGGTATCGCGGCGAGTCCGGGCCGGTCTGGGTCCAGCCCGCCTCGGATCCCAGCCCCATCGCATACGCGATGCTCGATGCGGCCCGCGAGATCGGCATCCCGACCTTCGCGCATCCGAATGGCAAGATGATGGAGGGGCCGGGCGGCGCCTCGATTTCGGACATGCTGGTTCGCGACGGCCGGCGCCAATCGCTTTACCGGGCCTATGTCCACCCTTGGCTCGACCGCCCCAACCTGACGGTCCTCACCGACACGACCGTGCGGCGCGTCCTGATCGAGCAGCAGCGCGCGGTCGGCGTCGAAGTGGTCCGCGCCGGGCAGGTCCTGGAGATCAGAGCCCGGGCCGAGGTGGTGCTGTCCCTGGGCGCCATCCAGACGCCCAAGGTTCTGATGCATTCCGGCATCGGGGACCATGCGGAGCTGACGCGCTTCGGCATCCCGGTGGTGCAGCACCTGCCGGGCGTCGGCCAGAACTTTCAGGACCATGTCTCGTTCGGATGCATCTGGGAGTATGCCGAACCCATCGCCCCCCGTAACAGCGGCAGCGAGGCGACCCTGTATTGGACGAGCCGCCCCGGGCTCGATGCGCCGGACGTGCTCTTCTGCCAGGTCGAATTTCCCGTGCCGAGCGATCGGACCGCGGCGCGCGGTGTGCCGGCGCAGGGCTGGACGATGTTCGCCGGTCTGGCGCGCCCGGCGAGCCGCGGCCGGCTTCGGCTGACGAGTGCCGATCCCGGAGTGCCGTTGGCGATCGATGCCAACATGATGTCCGATCCCGCGGATCTGACGACGGCCGTCGCCTGCGTGGATCTGTGCCGCGCGCTGGGCAACGCCCAGGCGTTTCGGCCGCATGTCCGCGGAGAGGCCATGCCGGGCGACATCCGGGGAGACGCACTCGAAGACTTCATCCGTGATGCCGCCGTGACCTACTGGCACCAGAGCTGCACGGCCAAGATGGGCCGCGATGCCATGTCGGTGGTCGATGCATCGCTGAACGTCTACGGGATCGACGCTCTGCGCATCGCGGATGCTTCGATCATGCCGCGTGTGACGGCGGGAAACACGCAGGCCCCCTGCGCCATCATCGGCGAGCGGGCGGCACAGATGATCGCTCAGGCGCACGGCCTGTGATCACCCTGCGGGTCGCGGCCCGGCCGGGTTCTGTGGCTGACGGGTCCGGCTCTTCTGCTTCGGGCGCCACGCCGCGTCGTGGTGAACTTCATTCTGGCAGTCGCCGATGACTTTCCAAGACGTTCAACACACGCTGCGGCAGATGGGCGATGCGGCAAGAGGCCTTGCCGCGATCGGTGCAGCCCTACGCCTGCGGCAGGAGGCGCCGGATATTCATCCCGAGGTCGCGCGCCGGTTGCACGACGTGGTCGCCGCCGTGGTGCCGGGCGGCCTCGGTGACCTTGATCAGGCGCAGGTCTCCGCGTCCCTGGCCTCCGTCACGCACGCCCTGCAGGAGGCGCGGGATCTGTTGGAGTGTCCCGAGCGACCGCCCGTCTGGCAGGTCCGCGATCCTGCGATGTTGCAGGCTCAGGGCCAAGCCTCGCGGGTCGTCGTACGGCGCTTGGCGGCCCTGGCGGCCGACCGCCCGGCGCTCGCGGCCGCCCTCACCGGGCGCTTCCTGGATGTCGGCACGGGTGTGGGCGGCATTGCTCTCGAAGCCGCAGCGCAGTGGCCCTCGCTGCGTGTCGTGGGCCTGGACATCTGGGAGCCGGCCCTCGAACTGGCCCGTGCGAACGTGGCGGCAAGCCCATTCCGCAGCCGTATCGATCTCCGCCTGCAGGATGTGACCCAGTTCGATGATCCAGCCGGCTACGCGCTGACGTGGCTTCCGGCACCCTTCCTTTCCCAGGACGCGGCTCGGACAGCGCTCGACCGGCTAACGGTTGCCCTCCAGCCGAAGGGATACCTTGTTGTCGGTCTCTACGCTCCGCCTCCGGATCCGGTCGGCGCCACGCTTGCAGCCCTGCGGCTGGCCCGAAGCGGCGGCCACCTATGGTCGTGTGCTGCGATGGAGGCTGAACTTCGCTCCCGTAAATTCACCGCCATCGAGACTTCTGCGGGACAGCCGGTCACGCTCATGATGGGACGACGCGCGTAGAACGCTTTCCGTCGAGGCGGTGGCCTGCCGCGACGGTGCGCATCAAGCCGGCCAGTACCGACCGGGTCCAAGGCAGCGCTATCAGGACCGACGATCGGGCGGCTCGAGAGCCGCTGCCGCGTCGCGCCTGCGAATGACTTTCGAAGCCGCGATCCGGTTGCTGGGGCGCACCCTGAGGCCTCTGCCTGAACCGCTTCGAGTGGCCGCTCCCGTGCGATTGGCCCCCCGAAGCGGACCGGCGGGTCTCGGCCAAATCCCGTCGTGGTGGCGGGCGCCCCTGAATGACTGGGTTGGGTGGAAAACGGACTGGCGGCTTTCGAGTATTGAACTCGAGAATACGGACTTTCACAAGCTGGTGAAATGCCCAAAGTGAAACGTCCGCTCCACGACAGGTTCGCCGAAAAAGACAGAAGGTTCTCTGGCAAGAGTGCGCCTCGTATTGGCGTGTAACCCGAAGCGAGCTTCGACGAACTAGGCTCGTGGCAAGGAGATCGACGGCATGCCTTGTGTGATCGAGTTCACAGGCGGCGACAGAGGCCCGTGGCGGGTTACGCGCGCGGAGGCAACGGCCGGAGCCCGCCTTGAAGAGGTGGCATTTGTGTCAGTTGGCTTGGTGAGTGAAAGTGAAGATCCGGGACACTTGGCGTCTTCTGGCATGGCATGGCGTCTACGCGGAGCTATTAGCAATCTCCGCTACACCACACGCGATGAAGCCAATAGGCTACGGAGCTTACAAGCTGCTCTTGATCGGCCGACAGCAACTCATGCCGCTCTGATCCCGATCAAAAAATCTCAGCAGTGGTGGGATTTGGCTCAAGACGAGCGCCGTGAAATATTCGAGGAGACTTCCAAGCACACCACGATTGGTATGAACTATCTTCCTGCCATTGCCAGAAGGCTTCATCACAGCAGGGATCTTCGTGAGCCGTTTGACTTTCTGACTTGGTTCGAGTTTGCGCCAGAGCATGAGGCGGATTTCGAAGCTCTCCTCTCTAACCTCAGGGCCACGCGGGAATGGACCTTCGTGGAGCGAGAGGTCGATATACGCCTCACGCGCGATTGACCCATTTAGGCGAGAACCGCCTTTGATGCTGTCGGGGCCATACCTCGCCAGCCTTCATGCAGGAGGCGAAAGAGGGGCGCGCCGCATTGCAGACGCGCCCCAAGTGCGTTCCGGTCTCATGAAGAACGTGCCCGCTCGGTAAGGCCTCACGCTCGCGTGAACAATGCGTCTCGCGTAAGAAGCTGGCTGTGTGGCCGCGTCATCGGAACGTCGCATTGGCCGACGGGATTGTGGCCCAGCCGAGCGGGTGAGGTGCAGGTGAGCAATATGGCATCGATCAGAGAGATCGCAGACACGCTGAAGGAGATTGCCGCCCCTGGGATGAAGCCGAAGGCGATCCGTTCTGCCATCCGCGAACGGCACCCGGAGGCGAGCAAGAAGGAGATCGTTCGCGCGGCGTTTTATGCTGTGACGGAAGCGTCGGCTGCTTCAGACGGAGCGACCGCTGAACTCCATGACTTCGTGTTGGCTGAGCGCATCGCCGAGGACAACGCGGACGTGGTGTTGAAGGTGAGCAAACGCAAAAAGAAGAAGCGCTCGTCGGACGCATTGGAGCGGTCGCCGGCGCACTGATGCCGGGGGAGCCGCTTCTGACTTATGCACTCGAACGTCCGCTTCGAAGAAAAGCTTAGATGCGCGCTTGCGACCGAGTTGGGTCGATTGCGGGAGGGCCGCTCAGGGTGGTTTCCCGCCGGTCTTGTGTGGATGGCTCCCGCATTGCAAGTGGCGAATTGAGCTTCTGACGGGTTGGTCGGGTGCAGTCTTGTGTCCGGCCTGTCGATGCAGTCGTTCATGTTGACCGCTGGCCCTGATGGGATCCGCGAGCTGGGTCCCACTCTGCTTTGCGGGCTATGACGCCCTGGACTAGCGGCGGGGTGTCCCGGCTCCCGGTCTGACCGGTTCGCCATCAACTCTCATCGTCCTCGCAACCTGGAAACGTCTCCTCTGCGTGCTGTCAGGCGGCCGTGGCCGCCGGTGCGCGGTAGGTGCCGCCGCGGGTCATGATCGCCCAGGCGACCCGCGCCGTGCGATTGGCCGCCGCAACGGTCACCACGCGCACCGGCTTACGCTGCAGCAGCGCCGGCAGCCGCGGGTCGACCGAGGTCGGTGTCGTCTTCGCACGCCGGATCAGAGAGGTCATGCCGACCACGAGCAGCCGGCGCAGGTAGCGGTCGCCCATGCGCGAGATCCGGCCCAGGCGCTCCTTGCCGCCACTGCAGTTCTGCAGCGGTGTCAGGCCCAACGAGGCCGCGAACTGCCGACCGGAGCGGAAGCGTTCGGGCTCGCTCACCGAGGCGGCCAACGCGGTTGCCGACACGATGCCGACACCCGGGATCGTCGCCAGGCGCTGCGACAGGTCGCTGTCCCGATGCCAGGCGAGCAACTCCTTCTCCAGTCGGGTGAGCTGGATCTGCACGGCACCGATCTGATCGGCCAGCCCGGTCACCACGCGCTGGGCGAGCGGCGGCACCTCGGCCGCGTCTCCGGCCGAGAGCCGGGCCGCCAGTTCGAGCGCGTGCCGCAGGCCCCGCGCCATCTCGATCCCGAACTCGGCGAGCAGGCCGCGGATCATGTTCACCAACTGCGTGCGTTGCTTGACCAGCAGGTCGCGCGTCCGGTGCAGCGCCAGCGCCGCCTGCTGCTCGGTCGACTTCACCGGCACGAAGCGCATGCTCGGGCGCGTGACCGCCTCACAGATTGCAGCGGCATCGTTCGCATCGGTCTTGCCGCGCTTCACATACGGCTTCACGTAAGCCGGCGGCATCAGCCGCACGTCGTGGCCCAGGCTCATGAGCTCCCGGGCCCAGTGATGCGCCGTGCCGCACGCCTCCATGCCGACCAGGCAGCGCGGCAGCTTGGCGAAGAACGGCACGACCTGCGCCCGCCTCAGAGCCTTGCGCACGACGACGTGCCCAGCTGCGTCGACGGCGTGGACCTGGAAGATGCTCTTGGCCAGATCGATGCCGACGGTGGTGATCTCCATGGGGATGGCTCCTGCATGAGCGTGGCTGCTGCTTCGGCAGCGACCACATCTTGGCACCGAGATGCCGTCAGTCGGAGCGGGAGCCATCCACCCCATCTGCTTTCAAGCAAACGACCAAGGTTAAATGACGTTCGAGTTCTAATGATCGATAGACAAGGATCGTGCGCCCGACTCGGGGTCAAAACCAACTGGCGTGTGCAGGGCCGTTAAGCCGCTATCCGTAGCCTCAGCCGGATCATCGAACTGACTGTTGCGCCGCTCGTCGATGCTCACCGGGTGAGCAGCCGTACCTGTGCTTGAAGCGCCGAGAGAAGTGCGCCTGGCTGGTGAACTCGGACTCATAAGCCAGCGTGCCAATCGGTAGGTGCAACGAGGCTGGGTCGGCCAAGCGCTTCGCATCCACCGCCAGCCGGCGCTCCCAGATCCAGTCGGAGATGTGCTGACCGCGCTCGTGGAACAGCTCCTGCAGCCGCCGCAGCGAGACACCCATGGCGGCTGCAAGTCGAGGCGGATCGAGCGTCTGGTCGTGCAGATTGGCTTCGACGTAAGCCTTGGCACGCTGGACCACGACGCTACCGTGCAGCGGCCGGGGCACTTCCTTGGCCAAGCGCTCAGCGATGCTGGCCATGATCAGGTCCAGCCCGATCGACGACATGCGCTCCGCCGTGTCGGCGCCAAGCTGTCCCTCGACCCGGATCAGCTCCCGGAAGTAAGTCAGGGCCAGCGTCGTGGAGGCCAACTCCGCCCCGATGGTCAAGGACGTGTAGAGGTTGGACGGACCAAACAGGCCCTCCAGGCGCGCGCGCGGCAGTTCGATCACTAGTGACTGGCCATCGTCAGCTGTTCCCAGCACGGAGGGCCGACGATTGAGCAAGACCAGATCGCCGGGGCGTTGAACGGCCGCTCGGTCTTCCTGCATGGTTCCCGACGTCGTTCCGGCCAGCTTGAAGAGTGCCAGCACCGAGTCAGGGGCGTGGCTCGACGGGCGCCTTCGGCTTGTCTGCTCTGCTGCACTTTGCGTGAAACGCGCGATCGGCAAGGACCCGATCTTCGTCGCCTCGACCTTGCTCGTGAACGGCAGGTCACCAAGGCGGGTAAACTCGAACTCTCCGTATCGGTCCGCCAGCAGATCGCGCCAGACCTTGAAGCTGTTCGCAGGCGGCAGCATAGCTGTAGAATGAAGAAGATGCATCGACAGGTCTTGTGCTCACCGCCCGCTGAGGCATGTGCCATCACCGACGTTGAATGGTCGTCGTCACCTAGACACAACACCTCAGCTGATATCTATGACGATCGTATACAATCTTCAGAAATGGTGTCCATAGCGCCGCCATTCTGTGAACGGGAAGTCGCACCCAGCTGCGTCCGCGTATGGGAATCTATCTCGGCCGGTTGAGTGACCGAGTTGGGTCGCTACCGGAACGGCGGTAGGGAGTGGTCTGGAGATGGTCTGCTTCTACCGCAGATTGGGCCAATGTGCTGGTTCGGGGTCGGGAGCCGATCGACGACTTGCTCCGCCCGGGCGATAGAAGGCGCAGGGATTCTCCGAAGATGGTCCGGTCTGTGCTTGCCCCGGCTGGCCACCCGATCGTGCCGGTCCCTGTCGTCGCTGGGCACGCGGACGGACGATGGGTTTGCCCCGATGGAAGGGCGGCGCCCCTTTTTTCCACCCCGGTTCCCCCATGCCCGAATGCCTCGTCTTCCGCGTGCCCGCGCAGCATCCCGCCGACGTCTCCGAGGTGATGGGCCTCGTCGCTTCCGGGGCGGTGGACGTGACCGAGATCGTCGCGATCTTCGGCAAGACCGAGGGCAATGGCTGCGTGAATGACTTCACCCGGCAGCTTGCGGTGATGGCCCTGGAGACGGCGCTCGCCACCGCCCTCGGCTGCACGGCGGCGGAGGTCGGCGCGCGGATCGCCCTCGTCATGTCCGGCGGCACCGAAGGCGGGCTGTCGCCGCACTTCCTCGTCCTCGCCCGGCGTGACGGCCCCGCGGTGCCGGAGGGCAAGGCGCTCGCCATCGGCACGGCCTTCACGCAGGAGTTCCGGGCGGAGGAGATCGGCCGGATGGCGCAGGTCGAGGCGACTGCGGCGGCGGTCGGCCGGGCCATGGCAGAGGCGGGGCTCACCGATCCCGCCGACGTGCATTTGGTGCAGGTGAAGTGCCCGCTCCTGACGAGCGCTCGGATCGCCGAGGCGGCCGCCCGGGGCCACGGCGTTGCCACACACGACCCCTACGCCTCGATGGGCTTATCCCGCGGCGCCTCGGCGCTCGGCATCGCCCTCGCCCTCGGGGAGGTCGACCGCGAACATCTCACGGATTCCGCCATCGGCACCCGACGCGATCTTTTCTCCGGCCGCGCCAGCTGCTCGGCGGGGATCGAGCTGATGCGCAACGAGATCATCGTGCTCGGCAACTCTCAGGGCTGGACAGGCCCGCTCGCCATCGCCCACCGGGTCATGGACGACGGCATCGACCTGCCCGCGATTCGGGGGGTGCTCACCGACCTCGGCTTCCTGGAAGCGGGGCAGTTGCCGCCTCATGAGTCGGAGCGCGTGATCGCCCTGCTCGCCAAGGCCGAGCCCTCCCACGACGGCCTGATCCGGGGACGGCGCCACATCATGAACGACGACAGCGATATCAACGCCACCCGGCACGCCCGCGCCTTGGTCGGCGGCGTGGCCGCCGCGGCGATCGGCCGGACGGACCTGTTCGTCTCCGGCGGCGCTGAGCATCAGGGGCCGGATGGCGGCGGGCCGGTAGCGGTCATCGCCCGCGTGAGGGACTGAAGCCGTGCGCGGGGCCGCAGAAGTGCGTCCGCTTTGCTGAGGGCCACGCCCCAAAGCAAGCTGGTAGCCCTCGGCCAGCTCCCGCGGCGCCAACGCGCCTCCGAGCGCCTTCGATCGGTGGACGGCAATCCTTCGGCTTCAGGGCAAGGACGCATCGAAAGCTGACGTTGATGGGCGATGTTGCCGTCCCGAAAACATTGAACATCGGAAGGCAACACATTCACTCAATCCAACTGTGACGATGCCGTGAGACGCGCAATGACCGGATCGGCGATCAGCCGGGAGGGTGCCCGGGAAGACGGCAAACCCTGTGCCGGATTGCAGCTTCGACTTAGCGCTAACGCTGCAATCCATCGAAGCTGGCAACCAGCGCGTCGATGAAGACTCGCACCTTGGCCGACAAGCTGCGGTGGCTCGGGTAGATCGCGTGAATCACGGTCTCGATGCCCTCGGCGGTGGGCCATAGCCGAACCAGCCGGCCGTCCGCGACGTACGGCCTCGCAAGGAAATCTGGCAGGTACGCGATGCCGGCGCCGCCCAGTAGCACTGGCAGCAGAGCCGCGGAGTCGGAGATGGCGACGGCCGGCGGCAGCTCGATGCGTCTGGCGTCGTCGGTCGCATTGTCCTGGTAGGCCATGGCCCGATCGCCGTAGCCGATCAGCGTGTGGTCGGTGAGGTCCGCGGCGTGAGCGGGCGTCCCGCGCGCCGCGAGATAGCCGGGGCTGGCGCAGAGCCATGCCTCCGAGACCAGCAGCCGGCGGGCGATCAGGTCGCTGTCTACGAGCGGTCCCACCCGGATCAGCAGGTCGGCCATCTCGGCCGGCATGTCGACGAAGCGGTTCTCGACCGCCAGCATCACGCGGACCTGGGGATAGGCGGCCATGAACCCCGGCAGCATGGGAGCGACCAGTGCGGTCGCGACCGTGAAAGGCAGGCTGACCCGCAGCGTACCGGCCGGAACGCCTCCCAACCCTTCGAGTGCCGTGCCTGCCTCGTCCACGTCGGCCAGGATGCGGAGCGCGTGCGGCCGAAACAGCGTGCCGGCGTCGGTCAGCCGCAAATGCCGCGTCGAGCGGTCCATCAGCACCACGCCGAGATCGCGCTCCAGCCGTGCGAGCGCGCGGCTGACCCCCGACTTCGGCAGGCCGAGCGCGCGCGCCGCGGCCGACACGCTCATCAGGTCGGTGATGCGCACGAACGCGCGCAGGTCGGAGAGCTGCATTGTCGTTCCACCTTTTGCAACACCCTGTCCCATCTCGCCCAGCTAATCGCAGGAGAGCGCAACGCCTATTCACCTGATCGGCGAGCGGATGGAGGAATGAGTGGTGGATGGCGCGCAGACCCAGCACTTGGTGGTCGTGGCAGGAGCCACCGGCGATCTCGGCACCCGGATCGTCAAGGCACTGACGGCCAAGGGTAGGCCGGTACGGGCGCTGGTGCGCCGGCCGGCCGATGAGCTGGCCCGCGGCAACGTCGAGCAAGTCTCCGTGGATTTCGGAAACGGTGTTGCGCTGACTCACGCCGTCTCCGGCGCCGCGTGCGTCGTGTCTGCGCTGAACGGTACCGCGCCGGTGATCCTCGACACGCAAGGGCAACTGCTCGACGCGGCGGTGGCAGCCGGCGTGCCGCGCTTCATCCCGTCCGACTTCTGCCTGGACTATCTGACAACCCGGCCGGGCGACAATCGCAACATGGACCTGCGACGCCAATTCGCGGCCCGCCTCGATGCGGCACGGATCCGTGCGACCTCGATACTCAACGGGCCGTTCGCCGACCTCCTTAAGGGTCAGGCTCCTATCGTGCTGCACCGCTTTCGCCGCGTCCTCTTCTGGGGCGATGCCGACCAGGTGTTCGACTTCACCGCCAAGGACGACGTCGCCGCCTACACCGCGGACGCGGCGCTCGACCCTGCCGCGCCCCGCCATCTGCGCATCTCGGGCGATCAGATCAGCCCGCGCGGGCTGGCCGAGCTGCTGACCAGCCTGGAAGGCCGGCGCTGGCGGCTGCTGCGCGCCGGCGGCATCGGTCGCCTGAGCGCGATCATAGCTGTCGCGCGCGCGCTGACCCCGGAGACCGACGCGCCGTTCCCGGCGTGGCAGGGGATGCAATACCTGCGCGACATGTCGACCGGGCGCGGCAAGCTGCACGGCTTCGACAACACCCGCTACGGCAAGACCGATTGGACCAGCGCCGCAGCCGTCCTCGCCCCCACGATCCGCTGAGCATCGACCCGCCAAGGGAAAGCCATGCCATGACCGACGCTATCACTCCCTTCCCGATCCGGGTCGCCGACGCCGACCTGACCGACCTGTCCGACCGCCTCGCCCGCACCCGCTGGCCCGATGCCGGCACCGTCACCGACGGGAGCCAAGGTCCGACCGTGCACGCCATCCGCCGTCTGGTCGGCCGCTGGCACGATGGCTACGATTGGCGGGTGGCAGAAGCCCTCATCAACGGCTGGGGCAGCAGCCGCACCGTTATCGACGGCCTCGGCATCCACTTCCTGCATGTCCGCTCGCCCGAGCCCGATGCCCAACCGCTCTTGCTGGCGCATGGCTGGCCAGGCTCGATCCTGGAGTTCCGCGACGTGATCGGGCCGCTGACCGACCCTGCGGCGCATGGCGGAAATCCGCGGTGTGCGTTCCACCTCGTGATCCCGTCGATGCCGGGGTTCGGATTCTCCGACAAGCCGACCGGGCCAGGTTGGAACGTCGGCCGCGTCGCTGGCGCCTATGTCGAGCTGATGCAGAGGCTGGGCTATGGCGACCGGTGGTTCGCCCAGGGCGGCGATTGGGGTGCGGCCGTGGTGACGGTGCTGGCGCACATGCGCGCGCCCGGCCTCGCCGGCATCCACCTGAATATGGTCATGTTCCAGCCGACGGAGGACGAGATCGCGGACGCGACGCCGGAGGAGCAGGCGATGCTGTCCGGCATGGCGCGATACGACCGGGTGCAGTCGGGTTACATGAAGCTGCAGAACACGCGTCCGCAGTCGGTCGGATTTGCGCTGGCGGACTCGCCGGTGGGGCTGGCGGCCTGGATCTACGCGCTGTTTCAGGACGTGACCGACAGCGGCGGCGAGCCCGAGCGCGTGATCCCGCTGGACCACATGCTCGACGACATCATGCTCTACTGGCTGCCGAACGCCGGAGCCAGCTCGGCGCGGTTCTATTGGGACAACGCGCAAGGCCAAGCGGGTATGCCGAACGAACCCATGCCGCTGCCAGCCGGCGTCAGTGTGTTCCCCGGTGAGGTGATGCGGCTGTCACGGCGCTGGGCGGAAAAGCGTTTCGTGGACCTGCGTCATTACAACCGGCCCCCAAGGGGCGGACATTTCGCGGCCATGGAGAACCCTTCGGCCTTGGTCGCAGATGTGCGCGCGACGTTCGCGAAGGTCGGATAGTTCCAGGTGGCTCGGCCTCCACGCGAGGTCATCATCGTGGTCCAGTGCGCGTCCGCATCCCCGTCTGACGCGTCCGATCTCTGTCCGCTTCGAACTTGCGTCGCCCAGCACCGAGAAGGACCGCTTTCGGGACGTAGCAACGGCTGTCGGGACGGTCGATATGGGTCGTTTGGAGACGGTCCGCTTTTGGACGAAAGTGTAGGAAGCAGATGCCCCACGGCATCCAATCGACCGCGATCGGTGTTGGTGAGGTCGGCAGCAGCCTTTCTCAGAAGCGCAGCTGCATCCGAGCAGTCCCCGCATGCGAGAGGAAGTGGTCTCCGACTTGACCTTGATACTCGCCGGTCACCTCGATGCCGCCACCGAGGCTGACCTGAAAACCCAGCCCCACTTCGCCGAGGCGATCGGGGATCGATGATTCCGTAGCGAACAGGCCCAGCGCGCCGGTCCCGTTAAAGCTCGCCTTGCCGGTGAAATGGTCGTCCGACAGGAGTGTCACGCCAAGGGTGCCGTAGGGGCGGACCCAGCGCCCCCCGTCGAGGTCGATCCGGCCGCCGATCTCCATCATCGGGCTGAATGCCACCAGCGTCTTGGCCACCGGCCGCATGTCGAGGTTGAAGCCCGGCGCCCCGGTCTCGGAATAGGCGGGGCTGTAGCTGTAGAGCAGGTCCAGATCCGCGTAGGGCTTGAGATACCAGTCGCCGAACAAGACTTGGTAGCTCGCCCGCAGCCGACCGCCCGCGGTGAGGATCCCGGACTTGCTGCGCGCCGTGGCGGTAGCGCCACCAAAATCGATCAGGCGTTTGTTGTCGGCCCAGGAATAACCAAGATTGGCCGAAGCCGCGAGCAGCCAGGGGCCAATCTGGTGCTTGAGCGCCGCAGAGACATCGGCGGCATCGCTTGTTGTCCCGGTGATCCGGTCGGGGTCGCTCTGGATCGCCCGTGTGTAGGCGCCAGTGAGGCCGAAGAACCAGTCCGGGGCGAACTCGGTCTGGAGTCCGCTTTGGTAGCTGAGGGCGGTCTGACGGTAGCCAACGTCGTCCGCGGTGGCGGATTGGGTCGTGTGAGCGCTGGTGATGCGCCCCCAGACGCATTCACCCTCACGCAGGAGCGTACCGGTTCCCGTGAACGCCGGGCAACTCATGGCGCGCTGGAGACCCTTGCGGGTATCGAGCGTCCGGTCGGTCAGGTTGTCCTGGTTGGATTCTGGCTTCAACTCGTCCAGGGCGGCGGCATAGGCCTTCGAGCTGTCGACGGAGAGGAAGCGTCCGTAGAGCGTGCCCAGCTTCGTCGTGTTTCCATCCCAGGCATCCTGCAGGCCTTGCGCCACGCTGCGCTGGTCCTCGGTCAGGGTCACGCCGACCGGCGCCGTGAAATGAGCCTGCGGCACCAGCGCGATGCTGTTCCCCGTCGAGACGATCGTCCAGGAGATTGGGATGGCCCCCGAGCTGATGCTGCTTCCAGTGGCGCTGGCGCCGACGTTCTCCACTTGGCCGGCCCTGAGGAAAGTGTAGCGGCCGGGCGAGAGACCATCGATCACGTGCGGCTCGACCACGCCCCTCAGGGAGGCAGTGCCGGTGACGGTCAGAAGATCGTTCCGCAAGGCGGGATCTGTCGCCAGCGGTGCGATATCGACCAACAGGCGCCCGGACTCGGTCTGCTCGAAATTGCCGGTTATCGTCGCCCGAGCGACTTTGCCGACCCCGCCGATGTCGAGGATGGCGCCGTTGCGCAGGCGGCCGCCATCTCCCAGGGCGATGACACCGTCGGGACCGGTGCGCAGGATCGCCGAAGCTGCGCCGTCGAATCCGTTGTCGAACAGGACGCGACCCGTCTGCCCTCCGCCTGTGAGGTCGACATCGCCGATCAGCGTACCGCGATTGGTGATCGTGCCGGTGGTGAACGCGCCGACGATCGCCCGGCCCGAGGCGGCGCTGACCACGGCGCCCTCCTCGATGGCGATCCTATTGTCGTGCCCACCCTCGACGCGCATCGCCGCGCCCGCGCCGCTGCCGCCAGTGACGAGGCCGCTGACCCGGATGACGATCTTGCCGCTGCGGCTCGGATCGGGCTCGAGGCTACCATCGGTCCGCTGGACGCCGGATTGTGCCAGGATCGCGTGGGCGTCCAGGCCGGACGCGATGATCGACCCGGCCGACTCGATGGAGATATCGCCGCCGCTCCCGGTTACGGCGCGGCTTCGCACGGGCTGCATCCCCGTCTCGCCGGACAGGCCGACGAGGAGCCCGCCACCTCCGCCGAGGCTCTGAGCGACGATGCCGTGGGATTGCGTGCCCGCGGTGCGGATGACGGAGCCCTGCTCCAGGTTGACCCTGACCGCACCGCCGGAGCCGCTACTGCCGTCCGCCAGTCCGTAGGGGATCGCGTAGCCCATGGCCTGATGGGCGCCGCCGTAGCCGCCGCCACCGCCGATCGACTGCAAGAGCAGGGCCGGTGCCGCGTCGCCGGTGGTCAGGATCTGCGCGCTCGCCCCCATCCTGACCTGGATCGAACCGCCATCGCCAGCGGCACCGCCCGTGCCGCCCAGCCCGAACGTATATTTATGGCCGCCCGGTCCCGCCGCCACGGAGGCGAGCCCGCCGCCGCCGCCGATGCTCTGGGCCAGGATGCCGACCGCGCCGAAGCCGCTCGTGGCGACCGTGCCGTCCTGAACGATCCGCACGGTGCCGCCATTGCCCGCCATGGCTCCGGAGCCGCCGAGCGTCAGGCTGCCGGACTTGGCCGAGACGGAGGCAGGATCCTCCGGCGGTGCGATCTGTACGATGTCGAGCGCTGCGAGCAGCGCATCCGTCAGCGCCTTGGCATCGCTCTTCGTGTCATCCTTGGCGCCACTCTTGGCGTCGCTCCCGGAGCCGTCCTTGGTCGTGCCATCGTCAGCCGCGTCGTCGCCAGCCGGTGCGGCGAAGCTGCCGCCGCCGCCGCCGATGCTCTGAGCGACAACGGCATGCGCCTCGATCCCGGCCGTCGCGATGGTGCCGCGGTTTTCGATCGTGACGTCGCCGCCATGCGCGCCGACACCGCCGCGGCCGCCGACGTTCAGATTGAGTGTCAAACCCTTGTTGACTTGGCTGTCGACGCTGGCGCCGACACCGGTCCCGCCGCCGCCGCCGATGCTCTGCGCGTAGAGGCCGTAGGCTGCATTGCCCTCTGTAGCGACCGTACCGAGGTTGAGGATCCCCACAGGACCGCCAGTATTGCCCGTGCCGCCCGAGCCGCCGACGGTCGCCGCGATGTTGGTCGCATTGGTGGCCTGTGCGAACGAAACGCCGCCCTGGCCGCCGCCACCGCCGATGCTCTGCGCCATGATCCCGTGAGCGGAGGCTCCAAGGGTCGTGATCGTCCCCTCGTTCTTGACGTTGACCGCGCCACCGGCGCCTCCGCTTGCCCCGTCGCCTCCCAGAGCCAGGGTGGCCGAGACATTGGGCAGCTTGGTCCCGGTCTTCTTCTGTGTGTCCAGGTAGTTTGAGATGCCGGTCGAGTAGGATTTCAGCGCCTTGCCGAAGTCCGATTTCTTCAGCTTGTCAGCGAGCCCCTTGTAGGTGTCGCTGGCCTTGATATCCTTGAGGAATTGTTCAAGCGATTTCTTGTCGTCCTTGTTATTTTTGTCGGCGGCCCACTGCTGATACGCTTCGACGCCGATCGCCTGCTTGATCTGTTGCCAGATCTCCCCGACGGCGTCGGGCGCGACATCCGTCCCGGCCGCGAGGCTGCCCCCCGTACCGCCGCCGCCGCCGATGCTCTGGGCAAGGATCCCGTGTGCGCCGTCACCCGAGGTCGCGACCGTGCCGGTCGCGGCGTTGACGACAGCCACTGGGCCGCCCGTGCTACCGGTCCCGCCGGATCCGCCAAGCTGTCGGGTGATTTTGAACGTGCCCGTGGCGGCACCCGACACCTCGCCGCCGTTGCCGCCGCCGCCGCCGATGCTCTGGGCCTGGATGCCGGTCGCGTTCGAACCGCCGGTCAAGACCGTGCCTTCGTTCGTGACCCGGACGGTACCGCCGCGGTTGCCGACGCCGCCTGAGCCGCCAACGGTATCGCTCACCGACAGGGTGTCGGCGATCGGGAGCTTGCCGAGAACTTCGTTGAGGGTCTTGTCGAAGGAGACTCCGGACGTCGCGACTGCCGAGGCCGGCCCGGCATTACCACCGCCGCCGCCGACGCTCAGCGCGAGGACGCCGATCGCGGCATCGCCTCCGGTCATCACGCGGCCCGTCTGAGTGACGGTCACGTCGCCGCCGGTACCACCGCCTCCACCCGCCCCACCGGTCCGATCGCGGTTCTTCCCGCCGATGCCCCGGGTGATGGCGATGTTCTGGCGCAGGCTCAAGGTGTTGCTCGTCGCGGTCGCGCCACCGCCGGTTCCGCCGCCGCCACCGATGCTCAGGGCCTCGATGCCGGACGCGCCGTCGCCGGAGGTCCGCACGGTCCCGCGATTGGTGATGGTAGCGCTGCCGCCGTTGCCGCCGCCGCCGCCCGTGCCGCCGAGGATCGTGGTGGCAGCCACAGCCATCTGCTGCGGCGGTGCGACGGCCAGCGCGTAGGCCGTCGCGTTGCCGCCGATTCCGCCGCCGCCGCCAACGCTGAGGGCGAGGAGGCCGGTCGCCCCATCGCCGTAAGTGGTGACGAGGCCGGTGTTGGCGACACGCGCTGCGCCGCCCGCGCCACCATCCCCTCCCGAACCGCCGATCGCGGTGGAGAACGCGAAGCTCGGCAGCGTCTTGCCGGTCGGGGTCACGAGGGGTGCCGTGATCGCCTGCGCGTTGGCCAGGCCGCCCACGCCGCCGCCGCCGCCGATGCTGAGCGCCGCGAGGCCGTCCGCGCCGAGGCCGACGGTCGTGACCGTGCTGCCGCTCTCGATGACGGCGGAGCCGCCCTGTCCGCCTCGGCCTCCGCTCCCGCCGATCGCCCACGACGCCGAAAGCCCTACACCCACCGCCTTGGTCCTGGCCTCGCCGCCGGCACCGCCGCCGCCGCCGATGCTCTGAACCAGCACGGCCGTCGCGCCGTCACCGCCGGTCTCGACCGTACCGCCGACGCCCGTGAAGCGGGCGAGGCCGCCATCGCCGCCGCCGCCGCCGCTGCCGCCCAGGCCGACAGAGAAGAAGGCATTCGCTGTGAACGCGTCGCCGCCGATGCCGCCGCTGCCGCCGATGCTCTGGACGAGGGCGCCGTATGCGGCGTCACCCGCGGTCACGATCCTGCCGCCGGCATCGACGATCTCGGCGGTGGCGCCTCTCCCCCCGGTGCCGCCGGTACCGCCGGTGGAGAACCACAGCGTCCTGCCCCCGGCACCGCCGCCATTTGCCTCGGACCTCACGGCCAGGGGCGAGAGGGGCAGGGCCGTGTCGGCGCTGCCGCCACCGATGCTCTGCGCGACCAGACCGATCGCCCCGGTACCGCCGGTCGTCACGGTGCCGCTGTTGGTCAATGTCACCGATCCGCCCGTGGCGGCATCCCCACCCTTGCCGCCGCCGAAGATGCCGTCGCCGCCCCTGCCGCCGGGGCCGCCGACCGACTGCGCAACGATGCCCAGGGCATAATCGCCCTGCGTGACCACGGTGCCGCGCTGGATCACCGTGACGGTGCCGCCGTCGCCGCCTCGGGCTCCATCCCGTCCACCTGCATCGCCCTGGCTTCCGCCTCGACCGCCGATGCTCTGGACGAGGGCGCCGAAGGCATAGTCGCCAGCCGTCCTGATCGTGCCGGCCATGTCGAGGCGCGCAGGGCCACCGATGCCGCCCTGCGTCACCTCGGGTTTGCTGTAGGCGGTTCCTGTTCCGCGGTTGCCGCCCGCGCCGCCGATGGACTCGACGATCGCCGCAGTAGCACCGGCACCGTCGGTGCTCACCTGCCCGGACGGCGTCACGACGAGCGAGGCCGACCCGCCGGTCCCGCCCTTCCGGAACGCAGTCTGGTCGGCGGCAACCCCGCCTGAGCCGGCATTTCCCCCGGTGGCGCTCACTCGCACGCCAAGGAAGGCTTGCCCCACGGTCGAGACCATGGACGAAACGGTGAGCGCAACTGGGCCGGCATCTCCGCCGCCGCCGAAGTTCGTGAGGGCGAATCCGCCATCCCCGCCCCGGGAAAAAACGAGGAACCGGGGAATGGGCTTGAATTCCGGCCGAGCGCCGCTGCTGACTTGGTCGCCCAGTCCGGCGACGTCCTCCAACAACGTTACCGAGACGGCACCGCCGGCGCCTCCGTTGGCGCCGAAAACCGAACCGAGGCCAAAATCGTCGCCTCGTCCACCGCGTCCGCCCTTCGAGCCAATTTGGAGCGTCACGGCGGGATCAAGCCCGGCGGCTGCGGTATCGACATCGATCAAGGTCAGATCGCCGCCAGCCTGGCCGGGCGTGGCAGAGGTGTTCCGCCCAATGATGAGGACTTTGCCATCCCGGCCATCTGCGCCGATGACCACTTGGGGTTGGGATTGCTCGGCGGCGTGCGCAGAGAAGCTGACGATCAATGCCAGGGTGGTGGTGGCCGTAACCAGAAATCGTTCGCGGCTACGGACCGTCCCGTGGCAAATTACAAGAGATGGCTGACCTGACTGAGACGGCATCGAGAAAAGGCTCTTTGCTCGCACGGATCCGCACATCTGCGCAGCCCTCAGCGAGAGGGTTGGGGTCATCGGTGCACGGATTGCCCGTCATCGAGGCCGCCCAATTCGACGAATGTTTTTCTCAAAGATGGTTAACAAAATCTTTACGACAGACCCATTCCCGTAAGCCTGGCAGAACATCTTCAGGGCGGCCATCGATTAATGGCTGTATAATTCGACATCGACGCAATGATGGAGAACAATTCCGAATATCAATTGCTGACCGCGCGGGGACAAGGCGCGGTCTGACATCAACGGGGAGGCTGGGTCGATAGTGGCCATTTGCTACCGCGTTGAGCTTCATCTCACACGCGCGCGTTATTCGAACGGTTGGCTGGGATCGCGATCGGAACTGGATTCTCCATCCGGAAGCGGACCTTCCGCATGCGACCCAACGCGGCCGCCCGGATCAACCTCTGCCTTCTCCGAAACCGGTCATTCGTCGGCGGACGGGCAACTTGCGCACGAGGCGGCAAGCGGACCCCATCTCATCGCCCTGAACAGGACATCCGACTTCAAGCCTTGGTTGGCGATGCGATCCGCCTTTACCGAGGACAGGAGGCGGCCGGGCACTGAAAAGCCGTGCCGAACCTCTCCGCGATCACTCGGTCGACCGTGTCCGGTCATGCCGGCGTGCTGGCAGCCGACATCCTGGGCGCGGCGTGCGGACCGGCCGGTCATTCCTGCTCCAGCAAGTTGGTGAAGCTGGCGACAATCCCGGGCATCTGGCTGCCCTTGCGGGACGAGGCAATCAACCGGACCCTGTAGCGAGCCCCGTCCGCCCCCTCGACTATCCGCTCGGAGGGCCGGTTTGCCCTCAGCACCGCCGGGATCTCGTCCAGCAGCCATGTCAGGGGGATCGGCGCCGAGAAGTTGCGCAGGGACCGGCCGACGTCGCTCGGCTGCAAGCCGAAGATCTGCGCCGCTGCGCTGGTGAACATGCGAATGCGGAGATCCGACGTCAAAAGCACGCTCGCGACGTTCATGCCCTCGAACAGCGTAGCCTGATCGTCGATCAACTGGTCGATGGCCTCGATCTTGGACGAGAGCTCGAAATTCACCGTCTGAAGCTCCTCGTTCAGAGACTGCGTCTCCTCCTTCGAAGCCTCGAGCTCCTCGTTGGCGGCCTGCATTTCCTCGTTGACGGAGTGGAGTTCCTCATTCGAGGATTTGAGCTCCTCAAGGGAGGTCTCGTATTCTTCGATCACAGCTTGAAGCCGTTCGCGCGTGACGCTCAATTCGCGCTCCAGGCCTTGGAGCGCCGTGTCCCGCTCGTTCGCCTCGAGCGCTTGCTGGCGTTCCTTCTCCAAGGGTGCGGCGGCCTCTTTGAACACGACCAGGAACAGTGGCTCGATTGCGCCAGGCGTGTTCAGCGGCTTGACCACCAGGGAGATCGATTGGAAACGGCCGTCCGGCAGCTCGACGCCTATGCCGTCCCGCACGACCAGGGTGTTGCCCTCGATCGCCTCGCGCAGGGCCGTCCGGAGATCCAGCCGCAGGCCCTTGCGCGCCATCGCGGCCAGCTCCCGGGTCGGCTGGCCAGGCACAACCTCGAGGTGATCGCCGATCCGCGACGAATAGTGCACGGCCTCGCCGGTCCGCGTCACGACCGCGTGGGGCGGCGTGAACTCGGACAGCATCTGCGTCTCGACCGCGTGCCGCAGGGCCGCGTGCGTCGTCACGTTCCGCCGCTGCGCCTGGCCCACACTCCCAAAGATCGGCGGTTCTGCCCCGGATATCGGCCGCAACCGGACGGGCGGGATCGCGTCGCGAGCCTGGAAAATGCGGTGCTGCTTGTCGATCGTCTCGAACAGGTCCTCGAACCGCGTCACGTTCTCGGACATGCCGATGAACAGGTAGCCGCGTGGACGCAGGGCGTAGTGCAGCACCGGCAACAACTGCTGCTGGGCCTCGATGCCGAGGTAGATCATCAGGTTGCGGCAGGAGACGAGATCGAGGCGTGAGAACGGCGGGTCCCGCAGCACGCTGTGAGGGGCGAAGGTGCACAGGTCGCGTACGGCCTTCGCGACGACCGCGCTGTCGCCTTCGACGACGAAGTGCTGCGCGATCCGCTCGGAAGAGACGGCGGACAGGTAGGCGCTCGGGTAGCGGCCAGTCCGCGCGACTGTGAGCGCGCGCTCGTCGATGTCGGTGGCGAAGATCTGCACGCGCGGCGGATCCGCCAGGGTGAGCATGTGCTCGCGCAGGAGGATGGCCAGGGAGTAGACCTCCTCGCCGGTCGAGCAGGCCGGCACCCAGATCCGTACGACATCGGTCGCCGCGCGTGCGTCGAGCAATTTGGGGATGACCTGGGTGGTCAGGGCCTCGAAGGCCGCGGTGTCGCGGAAGAAGTTCGTCACGCCGATCAGCAGGTCCCGGAACAGCACCCCGACCTCAGCCGGGTCGGCACGCAGAAGCTTGAGGTAGCCGTCCGGCCCGGCCGCGCCGACGACGCTGATGCGCCGTTGCAGGCGCCGCACGAAGGTGCTGGGCTTGTACCCCGAGAAGTCGTGGCCGACCTGCCGGCGGAGGATGGTGAAGATCTCGGTGAGGAACTCGGCGTCGTGCTCCCGCGGGACCGCGTCGACCTGCGCGTCCGGCGCTGCGGCGACGTGTGCAGCGACATGCGCGGCGATCCGGTCGCCCATATGCTCGGCCATCTCGCCGAAATCGACGAAGCCGGTCCGCAGCGAGCTGAGCGGCATGTCGGCGGTCTCGGGGCCGTAGCCATCCGCGGTCTGGGCCAGGGTCAGGCCTCCGTGCTCCTTGATCGCCTTGACGCCGATGGCGCCGTCGCCGTCGCCGCCGGACAGGATGACGCCGACCGCGCGCTCGCCCTGGTCGAGGGCCAGGGCGGTTAGGAAAATGTCGATCGGCTTGGTCTCGCGGGCCGCCCCGAGCGGTGTCAAGGTCAGCCGGCCGTTCGCGATGCCCATGACGCAACCGGGCGGCATGACGTAGACGGTGCCCGGCTCGACCGGCACACCGTCGGCGGCGGCCTCGACCTTGAGCGGCGTGAGCCGCGCCAGCACGTCCGGGAGCAGGCTCTTGTGCTCCTGGCCGAGATGCGTGACGACGACGAAGGCGGCCCTGAGCGTCTCCGGCACTCCGCGGAAGAAGCCCCGCATCGCCTCGATGCCGCCCGCGGATGCACCGATGCCGACGATCGGAAAGTGGTCCTGATCTATCACCGCGTTCTGAACCTTCGGATCGAGGCCGCGCCGTTCGTTGGGTCCCGGCATCATGCGTTCTCGCCCAACGTCGAGGATGGCCGCGCGGATCAACTTTGGTGCGTGGCTTCCTGCACGACGTAGGCGAGGCAGCGTGCCCGGGCCTCGGGGCTCTTCAGCCGCACGAACAACCGCAGCAGCGCCACCGCTTCGGCGAGATGATTCGCGCCCTCATCGACAGTTTCGATTGCCGGCATATCGGCAGGATCGGGCGTCAGAAAGGTCGCGACCGGGACGCCCAGGGTCTGGGCGATGCGGAATAGAGAGCCGCGGGCGTCGTCTTGCGGATCGTCACCGTTCATCATGACCTTTCCGCCGATCCCTGCGTCGCGTCGATCAATGCATAGCGATCCCGGCCGACCGCGGTCCAATCACGCCAGCGACGCGACGCCCGACATGATTGAGCACACGCCCGAGAAGCAAGCGGGTCTGGGTGTCGGTATCGTCTTCCGCGGCCTCGTAGGCATCGATCAGGCTTGTTACCAACCGTTTCGAGGGGCCTGGGTGGTCGCTCTCATTGGGTGCCTGCGGTCGAGCGGTGTCTTGTTCGCGGGCGCGCCGCACGAGATCGCGGGAAGCCTGGAGCGTCCGCCGCGTCTCCTCGGCTGCCGCACGCAGCTCACGGGCAACCTCAAGGTACCGATCTGCGTGAGGGCGGTCGGTCATGGGCGCTCCGAGTTGCACTGCATGCCCGCGCGTGGACGACTTCAGCGCGGAGCCTGGTATCGTGCACTCAATTTCTGGGTGCATCAATCCGAAGCTCGATTTCGATCGCAATAAGAGGGATCAATCGTCAGCATCCATCATAAGTTGGTTCTTCCAGCTTTTCGCATGAGGCGAAGGGATGCGAGGATACGCGTCAAATTTCCAGGTCACCTCTTCGCCAACCACCGCAAAGCGGACCGTTCCAGGGTTTGCCTAGGGTCGAGGACGGGTGGGACGGCGATGTCTGCTTCATCGCCAAACCGCCCGAAAACGGACCGGCACAAATCCACCCAAAGCACTCGGCCGCGTGCTCAAGGAGCGGTTCAGACGTAGGCGACCGGCAACTCGCCGACCTGCGTCGTGTAGCGCGGCGTGCGCATCTCGAACTTCGTGTTCCAGTCGCGCCGGCTCACCAGCCCCGCGCGCGCCGGCACCACGGCGCCGCGGCCCCAGCGCGCGTTGCACGCGTCCATCGCCGCCATGAGCGGGCCCGACCGCTCCCGGTCCAGCGCGCCGATCAGCGCCCGCGGGCTGTGGGACAGCGGCACGAGGTCGTTCGTGACGATCCCAGCCTTGCTGTACCGCCACGGCCGTTCGCCCGGCTCGCGCCAGGTCTTCGCCACCCCGTGCCGCGCGGCCTTGATCAGCGCCAGCGTGTCCGAGCTGTGCTCCGGCAAGCGCATTGTGGTCGAGACCGAGCGCATCGGCGCGTCCCGGTCGTGCTCGCTCGTGTGGTAGAAGATCGTCACGTGGTTGGTGCCGAGCCCCTCGCGCCGCAGCTTCTCGCCGAGCCGCGTCGCGTGCGCGGCCACCGCCTCCTCCAGCGCCGCCCGCTCGGTGATCCGGCTCGAGAACGAGCGCGTCACCGCGCAGCCCTTCCGCCGCGCCGGCACCATCTCCAGCGGCAGGCAGGCCGCCCCACGCAATTCGTAGATGATCCGCTCGCCCACCACGGTCAGGCCCTTGCGCACCGGCCGCGGGTCGAGGTCGCGCAGGTCCGCGACGCTCTCGACGCCCATCGCCTGGAGCTTGGCAAGCGAGGCCCGGCCGATGCCCCAGACTTCGGCTACGTCGATCCGGCACAGCCAATGCGCGTAGGCCGCGGGGTCGGTCAGGTCGCAGACGCCGCCGAGAGCCGGCACGGTCTTGGCGATGTGGTTGGCGAGCTTGGCCAGCGTCTTGGTCGGGCCGATGCCGACGCAGGTCGGGATCCCGGTCCAGGCCCGCACCGTGGCGCGCAGGTCCCGCGCCAGCTCGACCCGCAGCGCCGGCGCCACGTCGGTGAGGTTCAGGAAGCTCTCGTCGATGGAGTAGATCTCCACCTGCGGGCTGAACTGCCGGTAGACCGCGTTGGTCCGCCCCGACATGTCGCCGTAGAGCGTGTAGTTCGACGAGAACACCCGCACGCCCTGGGCGCGGCACAGGTCGCGGATCTTGAAGAACGGATCGCCCATCCGGATGCCGAGCGCCTTGGCCTCGCTGGTCCGGGCGATGGCGCAGCCGTCGTTGTTCGAGAGCACGATCACCGGCACGGCGGCGAGCTTCGGGTCGAACACCCGCTCGCACGAGCAGTAGAAGCTGTTGCCGTCGATCAGCGCCACGGCGCGGCCGCCGCCGATCCGGTCGCGCCGGCGCGCCTCCGGCGTGCTCACGAGACCTGCCCGCGGGCGACGTGCCAGCGGATCGAGAAGCGCACCACGCCCCAGATCACGCCCTCGCCGAGTTCCTCGACCGCGAAGGCCGGCAGGTCCGGGTTGCAGAAGGCGAGCCGGGCGGTGTTGCCGTCGATCACGAGGCGCTTGCAGCTCATCTGGCCGTCGACCGCCGCCACGACGATGCTGCCATGGCCGGCCGTGAGGCTGCGGTCGACGCAGGCGAGGTCGCGGTCATAGATGCCGGCGCCCTCCATGGACGAGCCACTGATCCGCCACAGGAAGGTGGCGGGCGGGTTCGGCACGAGCCAGCGCGGCAGCTCCAGCGCGCCCTCCAGGAAATCGTCGGCCGGCGACGGGAAGCCGGCGCACAGCGCCTGCCCGATCAGGGGCACGCGGACGGCGTCGGGACTCCCGAGCAGCAACGCGTCGATCGGGTGGATCGGCACGGGGCTCAGGCCGTCCCGGCGTGGCATCGTGCGTATCCGCGGGAGATCAGCCGGCCCTGGGCGAGCACGCGCGCTTCGGCGTCTCGCAGGTCGGTGAGCGCATCCTCCACCGCCCGAACGAGGGCGGCCCAGGCATCGCCGGAGGCGGCCCGGTGATAGGCCAGGGCGATCACCTCGGCCTCGGACAGACGGATCTCCACAGGCGGTTCGTGCCGTTGGGCATGCATCCGGATCACAACCTCGACTAGAACATATCGGAAACAAAGCCCGATGGTGGGGCGTGGTTCAATGGCCGTGTCGGATCCCGCGGAGATCGCAGTGGGCACGTGTGGAGAGGTCGGGAAAACGCCAATGCCGCGGAGGCTTTATCGCTTCCACTGCCTGGGAGGCGGTGATGCCGTGTTCGACCTGCAGGGGCGGTGGCTGTCGAGCATCCGCGAGATCCGGCAGCACGCGGACCGGGTGGCGCTGGGCCTGATGGACGGGGTCGGCTGCGAGGACTGGACCGTGTGGTCGGTGGACGTGCGCGATGCCGCAGGCCGGCCCGTGCTGTTCCGCGCGTTCACTGCGGTACGGGTCGGCGGCAAGTCGGCGTAAGGACGGGAGCCGCACCATGGCGATGACGACCAGCTTCGTGGTGCAGCCGTTCGAGATCCACCGCAAGCGCCTGCGCCCGGCCCGCCAGGAGCCGGCGCAGACGGAGAGCGGCGCGCTGAAGAAGGCCGAGACCCTGGCTAGGCGGATGCCGGGTGCGGCGGCGCTGAAGGTGGTGGCCGACGACGAGACCGGCGAGCTGGAGGGCGTCACGATCCTCGGCCAGTGGGGCGAGGTGCCGGACGACTTCGCCGAGAGCCTGCAGGGCTGAGCGTCAGCCGCGCCGCTTGGCGGCGAAATCCCGGACCGGCGGTCCCCAGGTCTGACCCGGCTTGGTCGGGTAGCCGGAGAACCGGTCGAACACGATCCGGTTGGGCTCGACGCCGACGGTCCGGCTAGCGTTGACCATCAGGGCGCCGGCCTACGTCACGCGCAGGACGCCGTGCTCCGGATGGACGCCGAAGAGCTGCGGCGCGGCCCAGCCGAGCCGATACGCAACGCGGCTCGTGATGCTGGATGCCCGGCGGCGGTTACCGGGCCGTTCGGTGTCGGCCGGAGGATGGTCCCGCACAGGAATTCCGAGCACGAAAGAGCCCGCGCCGGCGAACCCGGCGGGCAGATGTCCGAAGGGACAGGGCGACACCCTATTGCGGGCGGAACAGGTCCGGGTGATCCTGCCTTTGCCAGTCGACGCACGATCGACGGCACGGGAGGTAAGCATGACGATCTTCCAGGTGAGGCAGAACAGCACGCGCGCGGTCCTCTGGACGGGACAGGCCGACACAGCGGATCGGGCATTGGAAGTCGCCGCCCAGGCCGCCGGTTATCACGGCTTCGAGGAGCTGCCCGAGACGGCGCGCGCCGATATGACGGCTGAGGCCGTGATCGTCTGAGCACGAGAAAAAGCCCCGTGCGGCGGGCCGGCGGGGTCGGCGCATTCGAGGGATATGGCCGGCTGGCAGACGCCGGACACGAAAAAACCGCCGCGGCCGGAGCCGGGCGGTTCGAGAGAGTCTACGCTTGGGGATTGGTCTACGCGCACGCGGCGGCACGGTTCCCGCGCCTGAATCGGCGAGCGGCGCCCCGGCCGAAACCAGGGTGCCCGGGGCAACGTGAACGTCTGCGTTTGCGGGTGCGAGACCCGCTCGGCCCCGCCCCGATCTGCTCACGGGGCGGGGGAGCGTCCGATCTCATCAGCGTGTGAGCCGAGCCGATACGCAACGCGGCTCGGCGGTAAGATGGCGAGCACCGGTTACCGAGCCGTGCTCGTGCCGGCTGCCGACCAATCCCGCGCCGGGATTCCGCGCAGGAAAAAGCCCGCGCCGGCGCGCCGGGCGGGCTTCTCAGGTCGGGCACCGAAAGGGGGGAAGTTCAGCCAAACCTCGCACCGAGGCTAGGCGGGACGCAGGGAAAGGAAAGCCCCGCTGACGTCAGTGAATCGGAGAGCGAGGGAGCGGCATCCGCTCAGGCAAATCGAACCACCCACCGTTGAAAGCGTTCACGCCCCGCAACAACGGAGAGCACGACATGAAGGTGATCTCAGCGACCGTCCTTGGCCTGGCGCTACTCAGTGGAGCCGCTCCGGCCTTCGCGCAGCCATACGGCGGACGCGATTACGGCTACGATCGCGGCGACTACGGGCCCCGTGACAGAGGCTACGGAGATCGCGGCTACGGAGATCGCGGCTACGGCGACCGTGACCGCCGCGATTACGATCGGGATTACGACCGAGGCTCCCGGGGCGGGCGTGGCGACTACGCGTTCAACGAGGAAGAGTATCTGCGCTGCAATCCGGACGTGCGCCGAGCGGTCATTGGCCGAGCGATCAAGTCGGGTCTGGAACACTACCGCAAGGTCGGGATGGCCGAAGGCCGGAAGTTGACCTGCAATTAGAGCGCATTCGAAGAGCAGAGCAGACTGTGAGAACGCCCCGCGCGGCAATGCCGGCGGGGCTGAAGAAAACGCACGCAGATGATGGCGATGAGCGGCTACCTGCTGCTGCCGCCACCGCCGCCGCCCTGAGGAACGGCGCGCTCTGGCTGATTGGCATTCCCGGCGGAGGACGAGCTGTTCGACATCGTGTCGGCCGGCTGCCCGGTCGGCGAAGTCGTCACGGCGCCATTGCTACCAGTCGTGCTGTTCTGCGGCGCAACCACGCC
This sequence comes from Methylobacterium sp. 391_Methyba4, assembly GCF_029691625.1. Taxonomy (NCBI): domain Bacteria; kingdom Pseudomonadati; phylum Pseudomonadota; class Alphaproteobacteria; order Hyphomicrobiales; family Methylobacteriaceae; genus Methylobacterium; species Methylobacterium sp. 391_Methyba4. The sequence continues at coordinate 654,751 of NZ_CP121475.1, forward strand.
CGAAGCGCCAGGAGCGGAGGGCGCCACGGGAGTCGCCGCGGGAGCCTGCGCGGAGGCCCCGCCTGCGAGGAGGCTGAAAGCAGCAGCGGCTGCGAGAACTTGATGGCGCATGAAAACCTTCCTTTAGGTAGAAGGCTGATAAACGCTTTCGCTTGAGCGTTGGTTCGAAATCCAAGAAGCCAAGGCGGTTTCGAGACAAATCCGCGCGACGAGCTGGTGGGCACCGCGCGGCTGATCGGCTCTCATCACGGCCTGCAGAGCGCTATCCCCCGGTTACAGCTGGCGCACACCTAGACAACCACAACGCGAGAGCGGCAATCTCTAGTGCCTTGGAGAATGTCGCGTGACCCGCTCTGTAGTTCGTGCAGCCGTAGCCGGTGCGTCCGCCCTCATCCTGATGCCATCAGCGACAAGGGCCTCGGATTTCTCGTTCAGAACTAACGATTTTATCTCGACATTCACCAGCCAGTACAGAACCGTTGGCGAGCGCGTAAATATCAAGCAAAAGGATTGCGGCGAGCAGGCTCGAGCGATTTGCACCTACGAGGTCGGCGATTTCGCCGTCTTGATGGTGGGCGGCTCGAAAGTGCGCGGTCCTGCCGACGAGGTAACGCTCATCTGCGCCGCTGGAGGTGATCCCAAGAAGGCCGCGAGTTGCCTGCTGTCCTACGTCGTCCTCATCATGTCGGTCGCGCCAAGCCTTTCGAAAGACAATCGCGGCAGCATCCTGAGCGCCATGATGAAGGTTCTCGACGTCTCCAAGGAGACCAGGATCAAGACCGATGATGTCGAGTTTATAATGCAAAACCTGAGCAGCATGGGACTCTGGTTCCACGCCAAGGCAATCTGATGCGCACTCTTCACATCGCCCTCGCTATGATCGCCGCTGTCAGCGGCGCACAAGCAGCGCCTCGTCAGGCTGAGATACCAACGATGGCGATCGCAAATGGCGCCTGTGATCGGCTCGTCATCGGCGGTACGGATCGCACGCGTGAGTGCAGCGGCAAACTCCTGAATACGATTTACCGGAATGGCCGGGTCGGCTTCTACTTCGTGACTGACACCGGCGCGGCGCTGACCTTCACAGGCCTCGGCGACAAGCAGGTGAAGCCGGATCCCGACACGGCCGTGCAGCCGATCGATGGCGTCATTTTCGGGTACGGCGGCAAAACCGATCGGGCGAACGCAGTCGGATCGTGCCGCTTCACCAACCCTTATCGAAAGCCGGGAATCGTTCAGTGTCGAGCTGATACGTCCAACGGGCAATTCGAGGCGTCTTTCCGGACGGATGGCAATCCGCCTTCGGTGACGAATCCTCGCTGAGATTGTACGGCCAGACCAGTCCCCGCTCCGATGCTTTCATGGGGCTGAGAGCCACTGATTTCAGCCTTGTAGGCCGAGCCAGTACGCGACGCGAATTTTCGCGTCGTTTGCCGATAACGCAAGATCGGGCACAAATTGTCGGAGTGCGTAGCTGTCTCGTCGCGAGCCCGCGCTTTGCCTTCGAAATCAAAGAGTGGACCATGATCAGAGCTGTGATCATTCTCGGTGCTCTGGCCACGACAGCAGCCTCAGCGGTGGCTCAGGTGAATGAGAAGCGGGAACGCTGTTTGTCTGAGGCAGTGCTGAAGGGCCTCTACTCGCGCAACCCCGGAAAAGGATCGGCTGCATTCAATCGATATACTATGTCGCAACGCGGCGCCTTCATGCGGGAATGCATGTCTCGGCGCTGATACGCGTCGATCAAGACATCATGGCGCCCGCGAAAAAGCCCCGCTGGGCGGTGCCGGTGGGGCTGATGGTAGTCTCTACGAGGCGTGTCGGGGCTCAAAATCCACGCCGGTCATCAGGTTGAATCAGCTCGCACAGCTCACCGCCCTGCCAACCCAATCTTCGCCAGCACGATCCCCCCGAAGGCCAGCAGCGCCGCCGAGGCCAGCACCCAGCCGATCTTGCGCAGATCCCGCACCTGCCCGGCGATTTCGGCCAGCCCCTTGGCGGCCTCGGCCTTCGCCCCGTCCACCGCCTCGTCGATCCGCCGCTCGATCTCGTCGCGTGCCACGAAGTGCTCGATGTCCCGCCGGTAGGCCACACCCTCCAGCTTCTCGTCCATCCGGTCGAGCTTGCCCCCGAGCGCATCCATCTGCCGGCCGGTGGTCTCGACGCGCTCGATCAGGCGCCCGATCCATTCGGGCAGATGGTCGGCCATGGGTCCGGTCCTTCGCTCGCCGCGGCCCGTCCGAGCCGTCCGGACCCGGGGCGGTGTCTCGTCCGTCATCGAGGCGCGCCCGCGGCCCCGGGGCTCAACTCTTCGACCCGATCACCTGCGGCACGATCTTGTCGACCGAGCGGGCCAGCATGTAGGCGCCGATCCCCACGGTGAGCAGCGACCACAGCTCGGCCGGCACGCCCTTGAGCGCCGCCACAACCTCGACCTGCAGGCCGATCATCGGCGCGACCACGCCGACCCAGGTGATCATCGCCAGCGCCCACAGCACGGTGATCGGCCGGGCGTTGCGGGCGAGCGGGCTCTCCGATCCGGCATCCGCCTTCATCACCTCGGCCATGGCCCGGCCGAGATCGCCCTGCTGCTCGATCAGGGCCTTCTGCAGCTCCAGCTGGACCTGGAGGCGCTGCCCTTCGTCGGGCAGAACCTTCTGGAGGATCGGACCGAGCGCGCCGAGCAGCGCCGGCAGGAGGGCGAGGAACCCCATGGTCAGGCCCCCTTCTGCATGTTGCGGCGGACGACCTCGCGCAGGCGCGGCCACCAGGCGGTCGATGGCGGGGCCGGGGCGGCCGGCGGCGTTGCGGCGGCGCACGCCGCCCGGAGGCAGGCGAGAAAGACGGCGTGATAGCCCGCGATCCGCGCGCCGTTCCGCGCGCCGTCGCCGTTGACGATGGCCCGCGCACCCTCCGGATCGTCGGTGCCGCCGTCGAAGTAGCGCGCGAGGGCATGGCCGGGGCGGAACAGGCCGTCGCGCGCGCCGACGATCAGGATCGCCGCGCTCGTCTCCGGCACGAGCGCCAGGTCCGGATCGCCGACGAGGTCGAGGCCGAGCCGCCGGCCGAACCGCCGGTAATTGTCGAGCCAGGTGAGCTGGCTGGCGCCGCGGCCGTAATAGACCCGGCCGTCCACCGGCACGCCGTAGGGATGCCCGCGCCCGAGACCGTCCTCGCGGATCGACAGGTTCAGCCGGCATTCGTGCCAGGCGGTGGCCAGGGTGTAGGCGACGTGGCGGAGATCGCCGGGCCAGCCCAGGCGCTCCCAGGCCTCGAGGAGGCCGGTCAGCCCGTCGACCTCGGTCTGCGCGAGGGTGGCGCCGAGCAACCCCGTCGCGCGCAGCCGCGCGAAGAAGGTCGCCCGCACGAGGGGAGCGGTCATGTCGGCCTCACGAGGGTTCGGGTGGAGGGGGCGCGGCTACGTCAGGGCGAGGCTGACGCCCGCCTTGTTCGCGGCCCTGAGGGCGGTGGCGTCGGTGCGGCCCTGCGCCCCGGAGAAGCCGACCGCGATGCCGGCGCCGAAGGACAGGCCGAGACCCTTGAGGATCTGCTGGTTGGCCTCGGGCCAGACAATCTCGCCGCCCTGCACCCAGGGCATCGGCAGGCGGCCGTCCTCGCCGAGGATCGGCTTGATGGGGGCGCCGTCGATCGGCTTCAGGGCCAGGAGGTCGCCCGCGCGGGAGTGCTGCTTGAAGGTGGTCCAGGCGTCGAGGACGAGCACGTCCTCCAGGCCTATGCGCAGCCAGTCGGTCCAGGGGAGGACGCCGTCCGGTTTCGCGAAGAAGGCGGTGATGGCCCACTTCATCCGCGCGGCTTGATCCTTCCGCGTCTCGATCATGAGCCGCAGCAGGTCGTCGCCGTCGGCGATCCGGCGTAGCTGGGCGAACGAGACCGGCTCTTAGAGCGCGGGACAAAACCGCAGCGAGCGGGTTTGGCGTGCATGGACGCTCTCGTAGCCGGAGCGCCCGTACCGGCGCGCCAGCTCCACGAGATCGGCGATCAGCGCCGCCTCATCGTCTCTGCCCCGCGGACCTTGCGCTGCGTCGAACGATGCTGACCGAACGCACGGCACGCGCGGGGCTCAGAGACGTCCAGGACGTCCATCACAAGCTCAATGCAGGCGCGTCGGCGCGCGGGGCTGGTCAGTTTCCCCGGACAGCCTCCTGCAGGATCAGCGTGTCGAGCCTGAGATCCGCGATCACTTTCCGGAGCCCCTGGTTCTCGGTCTCCAAGTCCTTCATGCGCCGGACCTGGTCGCTCTTCAGGCCGCCGTACTCCTTGCGCCAGCGATAGTACGTCACCTCCGTCACGCTGGTCGTGCGGATCGCGTCCCCGACGCTCTGGCCCTGCGAGACCAGCACATCCATCTGCCGCAGCTCGGCGACAACGTCCTCCGGCTTGTGCCGCTTCGTTCCCATCTGTCCGTCCTCGCACTGGCCCGAAAGCCAGACCTCAGGGCGGACCACTTCATTGGGGGCGGATCATCCCCTGCAAGCTTCTCCAAAGTGGACCAGCCGCTTACGGCCAGACTACGCCACGCCGGATCGCCAGCGCGCACAGAACCGGACGTTCGGCTTGGCACCCACACCGGACATTCCCCGGCCATCGGACGTCGCTTGAAAGCGGAAGTCTCTCATGGCTTCCTGCTGCATCAAGCAGGTTTTGAAAGAGCGGCCGCCCCGTCAGGGTCGGCCGGCCCTTCTGTACCTTCCGTCATTCAGGCTGTCGCGGGCCCTTAGCAATCTCCGCTTCAGGCCTTGAGGAATTCCGTGACGGCCTCGGCGATTTCGTTGGTATGCGTTTCCAGGGCGAAATGCCCCGTATCGAGGAACCGGATCTGGGCATCCGGGATATCGCGCCGGTACGCCTCCGCACCGGCTGGCAGGAAGAACGGGTCGTTCCGCCCCCAGATCGCCAGAAGCCGCGGGCGGTGCGTGCGGAAATAGGCTTGGAAATCGGGGTAAAGCGCCACGTTGCTGGCATAGTTGCCGAACAGGTCGAGCTGGATCTCGTCGACCTCCGGCCGCTGGATGTACCACGCGTCGAGGGCGCTCCCGTCGGGCGAGACCAGCGAGGTGTCCGGAACGCCGTGCTCGTATTGCCAGCGGATCGAGGCCGGGGTCAGCAATTCGCGCAGCGCCTGCCGGTTGGCGTCGCTCTGGTCCCGCCAGTAACGCTGAATCGGGTTCCAGCCCTCGCTCAGTCCTTCCTCATAGGCGTTGCCGTTCTGCGAGACGATGGCGGTCACTCGCTCGGGATGCGCCATTGCGACCCGGAAGCCGATGGGCGCGCCGTAGTCGAAGACGTAGAGCGCGTAGGTCTTCAATCCGATGACCTCCGTGAAGCGGCCGATGACCTTCGCCAGCGCGTCGAAGGTGTAGGTGAAGGCGGCGCGCGGCTTGATCTCGGACAGGCCGAATCCCGGCAGATCGGGGGCGACGAGGTGGAAGCGGTCCGCGAGCAGCGGGATCAGGTTGCGGAACATGTGGCCGGACGAGGGGAAGCCGTGCAGCAGCAGGAGCGTCGGCTTCGCAGAGTCGCCGGCCTCCCGGTAGAAGACCTTGAGGCCGTCGACGTCGACGGTGCGGTAGGTGGTCTGGGTCATCGTTCGCCCTCCGGTGCCGGCGATGCAGCCCGTGCTGCACGCCGTCGGTGAGGCATGGGTACCGACTTGCACTCTGCGGGATAATCTCACCACTCCGAGAGTGACCGTTGCCGAAAACGAGAGGGTGCGATGGACCGGTTGGAGGCCATGAGCCTGCTGGTCGCTGCCGTGGAGGCCGGGAGCCTGTCGGCCGCCGGGCGCAAGCTCGGCATCCCCCTGCCCAGCGTCAGCCGCAAGATCGCGGACCTGGAAGCCCATCTCGGCGCGAAACTCCTGGTCCGCACGACGCGCAAGCTCACCCCGACCGACGCGGGGGCCGCCTACATCGAGGCGTGCCGACGCTTGCTCGGCGAGGTCGAGGAGACCGAGCGGGCGGTCAGGGGCGAGTACACCGAGCCCCGCGGCGCGTTGACGATGACGGCCCCGCTGGTTTTCGGGCGGCTGCACGTCCTGCCGGTGGTCTCGGCGTTCCTGTCCCGGTTCCCGGACATCACCGTACGCCTGATCCTCACCGACCGGGCCCTGGACCTCGTGGAGGATCACGTGGACCTGGCGGTCCGCATCTCGCACCTGCCGGACAGCGACTTGGTAACGGCGCGGCTGGGCACGGTCACACGCGTGGTCTGCGGCAGTCCGGACTTCCTCGCCGCCCACGGGACGCCCCACACGCTATCCGACCTCGCCGAGATCCCGTGCGTGACCTTCAGCGACCTGGCCGCCGGCCCGGCCTGGCACTTCGCCACGTCCGGCCGGAAGGCCGTCCAAGTGGTCCGGGTGCGGTCGCGTCTGCAGGTCAACACGGCCGAGGCCGCTCTCGACGCCGCGGCGGCCGGCGTCGGCCTCACGCAGGTGCTGTCGTACCAGGCGGCCCCTCTGGTCGCCGCCGGGAGCCAAGTTCTCGTCCTGCGGTCGTTCGAGCTTGATCCGGTCCCGGTCAGCGTCGTCCATGTCGGCCACGGACGCCTCCCGCTCAAGCTGCGGTCATTCCTCGACTTCGCGACGCCGCGCATTCGCGCGTCCCTGGGTGCCGTTATCCCACCCCCATGAAGGCCGATGTGAATCGCGCCGGGATTTTCGGAGGCTCCAACTCTTGAGAGACTGGAGCCATGACGAAGCATACCCCACCCTTTTCCCCTGAGGTTCGCGAGCGGGCAGTCCGGCTGGCCCGGGAGCATGAGAGCGAGCACGGTTCGCAATGGGCCGCGATCCAGTCAATCGCGGCCAAAATCGGTTGCTCTGGCGAGACGCTGCGCAAGTGGGTCCGCCAGGCCGAGCGCGACCGGGGCGTGCGGGCCGGACCGACGACGGATGAGCGCGAGCGGATCAAGGCTCTAGAGCGGGAGAACCGCGAGCTCCGGCAGGCCAACGAGATCCTCAGGAAGGCGAGCGCGTATTTTGCCCAGGCGGAGCTCGACCGCCGGTTCCGGTCATGATCGCCTTCATCGACGATCATCGTGCGCTCTACGGGGTCGAGCCGATCTGCAAGGTTCTGCCGATCGCCCCGTCGACGTACCACGCCCATGCCGCGCGACGAGCCGATCCCGGGAGGCTGCCGGCTCGAGCTAAGCGGGACGCGGCCCTCATGGTCGAGATCCGGCGCGTGTACGAGGCGAACTTCCGGGTCTACGGCGTGCGCAAGGTCTGGCGGCAGCTCGCCCGCGAAGGGATCGTTGTGGCGCGCTGCAGGGTGGCCCGGCTGATGCGAACGATGGGCTTGGCTGGCGTCGTCCGGGGGCGGAGGGTTCGCACCACCGTTCCCGATCCGGCGGCGGCCTGCCCGCTCGACCGGGTCAATCGGCAGTTCAGGGCCGAATGCCCGAACCGGCTATGGGTGGCGGATTTTACCTACATCGCCACCTGGGCCGGCTTCGTCTATGCGGCCTTCGTGATCGACGTCTTCGCCCGCCGGATCGTGGGCTGGCGTGTGTCGCGCTCGGCCCGGGCCGACTTCGTGCTCGATGCCTTGGAGCAGGCCCTGCACGAGCGCCGCCCCTTCGCCGGCAGCGGCCTCGTCTGTCACTCGGATCGCGGATCGCAATATGTGAGCATCCGCTACACCGAGCGCCTGGCCGAGGCGGGCGTCGAACCCTCCGTCGGCAGTGTTGGCGACTCGTACGATAACGCTCTCGCCGAGACGGTGATCGGCCTGTTCAAGGCGGAGGTCATCCATCGACGCGGGCCGTGGCGCTCGTTCGAGGCGGTCGAGTTTGCCACGCTCGAATGGGTGGACTGGTTCAACCACCGTCGGCTGCTCGAACCGATCGGCCACATCCCTCCCGCCGAGGCGGAGGCACGCTATTATGCCCAGGCCGAGGTCCAAGCCTTGGCCGCCTGAGCCAAACCAAACGGCCTCCGGAAAACCCGGCGCGATTCAATGCGCCCGCCGGCTTGGGACGAGCGTCCGCCGGGTAAGAAAAGGCCGGGCCATCTCCCTCTCGAAATCCGTAAGGCTGAGTTTCGCAAACTCTGTGTTCTAGTGAGTGCCGAGAGAGTTCATCGTGATCACACTGTCCGGTCCCGAGCCTGAACGCCGCGGCACGGTCGGAGGGCTCGCGGCGAAGGCCGGTGCATCCGCCTCGACGTGCGCGACATTCGCGGTCGCGAGGCGCGCAATCCGGACGTTCCCCGGCCCGCACATATGCGAGTGGAGCGATGAGACAGGACACGGCATTCCAAGACGGGCCTGCCAGGACGACGCGGCGGTGTCTTCTCGCCGGCAGCGTCATGGCGGCAGGCTTAGGCCCGGTCGGCGCCGTCGCGGCGGAAACGCGGCCCGCCGAGGTCGCAGAGGTCCGCCACGGCACGGTTCGGGCCGACGGCGTGGACGTCTTCTATCGCGAGGCCGGCCGGCCCGACGCCCCGGTGTTCCTGCTGCTGCACGGCTTCGCGAATTCGTCTTTCTACTTCCGCCATCTCATGCCGAGGCTCGCGGACCGGTTTCGCCTGATCGCGCCGGATCTCCCATCCTTCGGTTTCACGGTGGTCCCGGACGACCGCGGCTACGTCTACGACTTCGCGTCGCTGTCGCGAACGATCAAGGCCTTCGTCGACGTCCTCGGCCTCCGGCGCTACCGCCTCTACACGTTCGACTACGGGGCTCCGGTGGGTTGGGACCTGGCGCTCGCGCATCCCGACCGCATCGCCGGCATCGTGTCCCAGAACGGCAACGCCTATCTGGAGGGGCTCGGCGAGGCGGCCTGGGCGCCTCTCAGGACCTATTGGGAAAAGCCGAACGAGGCCGCCGTGGAGGCCATCCGAGCCCGCATGACCCTCGACGGCGTCAAGGCACCCTACTTCCACGGGGTGCCCGACCCGTCGGTCATTGAGCCCGAGTCGTACACGCTCGACGCCGCCATTCTGGCGCGACCGGGCAATGCGGACCGCCAAGTCAAGCTCAAGCTCGACTACAAGCGCAACCTGGAACGCTACCCGCTGATCCAGGCCTTCTTCCGAGAGCGCCGCCCGAGGCTCCTCGCTGTCTGGGGACGCAACGACCCCTTCTTCATCCCGCCCGGAGCCGAGGCGTTCAAGCGCGATATCCCGGACGCACGGGTCCGCTTCCTCGACACCGGCCACTTTGCGCTGGAGACGAACGGGGACGACATCGCCCGAGAGATCCGGGCCTACTTCTGAGCCTCCGGCGCGCCAGGCCATCCTCGCGGGCCTGACACGCCGTGCGATGGTTCGGATCGGGCGCTCACTCAGTTCTGGGCGGCCATGGTCCGGGCCACGCCGGCGGCGCTGATGCCCTCCAGGGCGAGGCCGTAGCCGGTGCCCTCCTCGACGAGCCGGCGCAGGCGCTGCGTGAGCGCGATCCGCGTGTACCGGCCGGTGAGCGGCGGCAGAGCTGCGATCCCGTCCGCGATCTCGTGCGCCCTGGCCAGCAGCCGGTCTTGCGGCACGATCTCGTTGACCACGCCCCAATCCTTGGCCGTCTGGGCATCCAGCACCTGCCGCGTCAGCAGGAAGTATCGCCCGCGGATCGAACCGATCACCTCAGGCCACAGGATGTGCATGCCGTCGCCCGGCACGATCCCGAACTCGAAATGCGGCTTGTCCTGGAACACCGTCTCGGGCGTGGCCAGCACGATGTCGGTGAGCAGCGCGTATTCGCTGTGCAGCAGGACCGGGCCGTTGAGCGCGGTGATCATCGGCACCTCGATGTCGAGGATGTTGCTGAGCACCTTGCGGCCCTCCCGCAGGATCTTGTCGTAGCCCTGCGGCGTGAAGAAATCGAAGCCCTCGGGGCTGATCGCGTCCATGAAGGCGTCCCCCGCACCGGTCAGGATCACCGCCCGGTTGTCGCGGTCCTCGCCGATCGCGTGGAACAGGTCGACGAACTGCTCGTGGGTGTGACCGTTGAAGACGAGCTTGCCGCCCTCGGTGTGGAGCATGACCTCCAGCACGCCGTTCGGCTTCCGGGTCAGGCGGGCGTTGGGGAACGCGTCGCGGTAGGTCTCGAAACGGGCCATCGGTGCTGTCCTCGTGGTGGCCGGCCCCGTTGGTCGGCGTGAGGACGAGGTAGACGGCACCGCCCGGCGACGGATGACGGCGCGCAGCGATAAGACTTATGCCGTCGCGGAATGGGGCTCCCGCATCTCGGCCATCACCGCCTCGACGAAGCCGGCGAAGAGCCGCGCCTTGGCGCTGGCCATGCGGCCGGTGGGGAAGACCGCCCAGAGATCGATCATAGGCAACGCCCAGGGCTGCAGCAGCCGCCGGACCGCGCCGCTCTCCAGTTCGGGGGCGAACATCCAGTCCGACGCGATGGTGAGCCCGATATCGGCCAGCACGGCCGCACGCAGGCCTTCGGCCGCGCTGACCCGGACGCGGCCATGCACCGCAACCGAGATCTCGGCGCCGTCCCGGGTGAAGGACCAGGCATCGGGCTGCCGGCTGTAGACCACCGCCTCGTGCCCGGCGAGGTCCGCGGGACTGCGCGGTTCGCCCGCGCGGGCCAGATAGGCGGGCGTGGCGAGCACCGAACGGCCCCCGGTGGCGAGCTTGCGTGCGACGGCGGCCGAGTCCGGCAAAGTCCCCATGCGCAGGGACAGGTCGATCCCCTCGCCGACGAGGTCGATCACCCGGTCGTCGAGGACGATCTCGATGTCGAGGTCCGGGTGCTCGGCGAGGAAGCGCGGCAGCATCGGCACCACGTGGAGCCGGGCGAAGGTGGTCGCCGCCGAGACGCGCAGCCGTCCCGAGAGACCGGCCCCCGCGCCGCGGGCGGCGCGCTCGGCCTCGTCCGCCTCCGCGATGGCCGCCCGCGCCCGCTCGTAGAAGCGCAGGCCCGCCTCCGTGGGGCTCAGGCCGTGCGTCGAGCGGACGAGCAGGCTGACCTGCAGCCGGTTCTCCAACTGCGCGATCGTCTTGGAGACGGCGGGCTGGCCGACATTCAGGAGTCGGGCGGCCCCCGAGAAGGAGCCCGATTCCACGACCTGCACGAAGGTGGCCATCGCCTGATACCGGTCCACGCCATGCCTCCCTGGAATGAGCGTTATCGCCTCGGGCCTTCTGCCCTGTCCATCGGGGGAGGGGCATCAATCCGGCCGTCACCACCGCATCGGCGCAGTGGTCCCGCCGGAGCCAAGTGAACATGTTCGAGGTCTACGCTTTCGCCACGCCCAACAGCATCAAGGTCCTCATCGCGCTGGAGGAACTCGGCCTCCCGTACCGCCTCCACGGCGTGAACGTACGTCAGGGTGAGCAGAAGGCGCCCGAATTCCTGGCGCTGAACGCGAACGCGAAGGTGCCGGTACTGATCGATCCGGCGGCGGCCGATGGCCGGCTGGTCCTGACCGAGTCCGCTGCGATCCTGGTCTACCTCGCCGAGACGAGCGGCCGCCTGATGCCGCCGCACGGCGAAGGCCGGGCGCGCATGTTCGAGCAGCTGTTCTTCCACGCCTCCGGGCTCGGCCCGGCCTTCGGGCAGGCGGGCTTCTTCCAACGCCAGGCCGCCGAGCCGCAGCCGCTCGCCATCGCCCGCTTCTCGGCGGAGGCGAACCGGACGCTCGGTGTACTCGACGGGGTCCTAGCCGAACGCCGCTACGTCGCCGGCGACGCCTTCACGGTGGCCGACATCGCCCATTTCGGCTGGCTCTGGCGACGAGAGTTCGCGGGCGTGAGCTTCGAGAACACGCCGCATGTCGCCCGCTGGTACGACGCGATGGCCGCGCGTCCCGCTGTCCAACGCGCGATCGAGCGGGTGAACGCGCTCGTGCCGCAGGCCTGACCGGTCGCACGCCACCGGACTCGCCCCGGGCCGGTCCATTCCCGCAAGCCAGCAGCGCAAGCCAGCTCGCCAGCCTGTCGCACGAGGCACAAACCCATGACCCTGCAATCCAAGCTCGACGCGTTCAAAGCCGATTTCGAGGCCGGCAAGCCCCCCTACAACGTCCCGCCCTCGGTGATCCGGACGATGCACCGGGCCACCGCGGAACTGATCGCCACCGGCGCCGCGACCCGTGCCCTCCGGGCCGGCGACCGGGCGCCGGCGTTCGCGCTCAACGACCCGGAGGGGCAGCCCGTCTCCTCCGACGCCCTGCTGGCGCGCGGGCCGCTCGTGATCAGCTTTTACCGCGGCGTGTGGTGCCCCTACTGCAACACGGAGCTCCGGGCGCTTCAGGAGGCGCTGTCACAATTCGAGAAGCTCGGGGCGAGCCTCGTTGCCCTCTCGCCGCAGACGGCGGCCAACAGCCGGAAGTCGGTCCGCCAGAATGCCCTTGAATTCCCGATCCTGTCGGACCCGCACAACGCCGTCGCGGCCGCGTTCGGCCTGCGCTTCGCGCTGCCCGATTACCTGGTCGATCTCTACACGAGCCTGAAGAACGACCTGCCGGCGTTCAACGGCGACGCGAGCTGGACCCTGCCGATGCCCGGACGCTTCGTCGTCGGGCAGGACGGCGTGATCCTCTACGCCGAGGTGAACCCCGACTACACCCGCCGCCCCGAGCCCGAGGACATGCTGCCGGCGCTCCGCCGCGCCGCCTCCATTCCCGCCTGACAAGACACGGCCGCAAGGAGATCCAGGATGTCCCGAACCTTTCTCGTGACCGGTGCCAGCAAGGGCATCGGGCTGGCGCTGGCCCACCGTCTCGCTGGCGACGGCCATCACGTCGTCGGCCTTGCGCGCGGAGGCCTCGACGATTTCCCCGGCACGCTCGTGCCGGTGGACCTCGCTGACGGTCCGGCGACCGACGCGGTTCTTGCAGACCTGACCGGACGCTTCGCCTTCGATGGCGTGGTCAACAATGTGGGCTTGGTGCGGCCACAGCGACTTGAGGCCGTTGAGATGTCCGCGCTGGACGAGGTCCTGCGCGTCAACCTCCATCCGGCGCTTCAGGCCGTGCAGGCGACCCTGCCCGGCATGCGCCGGCGCGGCTGGGGCCGGGTCGTCAACATCGCCAGCCTGACCATCCTCGGCAGCGTCGAGCGCACGGCCTACGCGGCCGCGAAGGCGGCGCTGGTCAGCTTCACCCGCTCCTGGGCGCTCGAGCTCGCAACGACCGGGATCACCGTCAACGCGGTGGCGCCGGGCCCGACCGAGACCGAGCTGTTCCGGGCCAACAACCCGCCGGGCAGCCCGGGCGAGACGCGCTACCTCGCCGGGTTGCCGATGGGCCGCTTCGGACGGCCGGAGGAGATGGCGGCAGCCATCGCGTTCCTGATGTCGGACGGGGCGGCGTTCATGACGGGGCAGACACTCTACGTCGACGGCGGTGCCTCGATCGGTCGGGCGGCGCTGTAGCCCCGGACGCGGCTCACCGTGTCGCGGCGGCATCGAGCTCGTTGTCGCCGCCGACCAGCTGCAGGCACCATTCGGTGAAGGCGCGGACCTTCGCGGCGCGATGCTGGCGCGACGGGTAGATCGCGTACAGGGGGAAGGTCTCGTCGGGCCAATCCGGGAAGATCTCGACGAGCTTGCCGCTCGCGACGAAGTTCCGGCTGCCGAGCTGCATGACCTGCGCGATCCCGGCGCCCTCGCAACAGGCGCCGATCATCGTCTCGACGTCCGACACCATCAGGCGCGCCGGCTGCCGCACCGGAACGACCTCGTCGCCGCGGCGGAACTCCCACGCGAAGGGGCGGCCCGTCAGCGGATCCTGAAAGTCGATGCAGGCGTGGTCGTGAAGGTCGCGCGGGTGCGCGAGGCGGCCGTGCGCAGCCAGGTACGCCGGCGCCGCGACTGTCAGGATCCGCGTTTCCAGGAGCTTGCGCGCGGTGAAGCCCGCCATCGGCGGATCCCCGAACCGCAGTGCCATATCGAACCCGTCGGCAACGAGGTCGCCGATCTGATCGCGCATGATCAGTTCGAGCCGCAACTCGCGATGGAGCGCGAGGAAGCGCGTCAGCTCACGCGACAGGACGAGGCGCGAGAAAAACGGATCGACATTCACCCGCAGGCGCCCGCGCACCGTCGACGCGCTGCCCGCCGCCTCCAGGGCGGCTTCCTCGATCCCGTCGAGATGCGGGCCGACCCGCTCCCAGAAGCGACGTCCCTCGTCGGTGAGCCGCAAGGTCCGGGTCGTGCGATCGAGCAACCGCACACCGACGCGGGTCTCCAGACGCTGGATGGCGCGTCCCACACCCGACTGGGTGAGCCCGAGGGCCTCGGCCGCTCGGGTCATGGTTCCGGCCTCGACCACAGCCATCAGAACCGTCACGCCGGCGAGCAGTCGGCCATCGTAAGGCATCGTTCCATGACTCCGAGTCCGGAATGATCTGACAGAACGACGCTAATTCCTGTCCCGACTCTACGCCACATAGAGCCGTGGCAATTCAGAGGAGGCTCTCATGACAGGGCAGTCCACGGCGCTCGTCGTCGGCGCTTCGCGCGGACTGGGCTTCGCCCTCGCGGAGGAGTGGCTCGGGCGCGGGTGGCGCGTGATCGCAACGGCACGCGGCCGCTCCGACCAACTTGAGACGCTCGCGAACCGCTTTCCCGACAGCCTTGAGATCCAGCCGGTCGACATCAACGATGGAAGCTCGGTCCGCGCGCTGCGCGAGCGCTTGAGCGGTCGACGCGTCGACGTCCTGTTCATCAATGCCGGCATCGCCCGCGAAATCGAGGCGAGCCCGGTCAGCGCGCATGAGACGGACTTTCTCGACATGATGCTGACTAACGCCTTCTCGCCCGTGCGCGCGGTCGAGCTCCTGCGGGATCTGGTGCCGGCCGGCGGCACCATCGGGATCATGAGTTCCGAGCTCGGCAGCATCGCGCACGCGACCGGCTTCTGGCAGCTCTACGCGTCCAGCAAAGCCGCGCTCAACATGCTCATGAAGGGCTATGCGGCGAAGCACTTCGATGACGGGCACGCCCTGCTCCTCGTCGCTCCCGGCTGGGTGCGGACCGAGATGGGCGGCGGCGATGCGGCTCTGTCCGTCGCGGAGAGCATCCCGCGCGTGGTCGACATGATCGAGGCGAACCGCGGCTTGGCCGGTCTGCGCTACGTCGACCGGTTCAACAATCCGCTTCCCTGGTGACCGACTGACTGCCAGGCGAACCGGACATGCGCCACCCACGTACCACGGCAGGCAGCGTCCACCCGAGGATATCGGCGATGGTGACCGGAACGGCTCCGGTTGCCGCGCAGAGCAGCCCGTCATCGCCTGGAGCGGTGCTGCCCGAGCAGGGATTCGCGACGCACGATCTACGGGCGGCCGCGGCGTTGCAGCGCTCTCAAACGCCGATCGTGACCGAAGCATTGCTGAAAGACTGACGATGGCCCGTATCTTCATCACCGGATCGTCGGATGGCCTCGGGCTCATGGCGGGCCAGCGCCTGGCTCGCGAGGGCCATGAAGTCGTGCTGCATGCGCGGAACACCGATCGTGGCGAGGTCGCGCGACGGGCGCTTCCGAACGCGGCCCAGATCGACATCGGCGATGTCGTCACGATCGCCGGCATGCGATCCGTGGCCGAGCAGGCCAACGCGATCGGGCACTTCGACGCCGTCATCCATAATGTCGGCATCGGCTATCGCGAAGCGCGCCGGCTGGAGACCCGGGATGGTCTGAGCCATCTCTTCGCGATCAACGTCTTGGCGCCTTACTTGCTCACCGCTTTGATGGAGAGGCCAGACCGCCTCGTTTACCTGAGCTCGGGCATGCACCCAGGCGGTATTCCGGACATGGACGATCTGCAATGGACCAGACGGCGCTGGAGCGGATCGCAGGCTTACGCGGAAACGAAGTTCCTGAATGTCCTGCTGGCTTTCGGCGTGGCACGACACTGGCCCGCGGTGCGATCGAACGCCCTCGAACCGGGCTGGGTACCCACCCGTATGGGCGGCCCCGGTGCGCCGGATGATATGGCCGCTGCGCCCGTGACCCAGGCATGGCTGGCGGTCGGGGACGACCCAGCGACCCGTGTCACGGGCCGGTACTTCTATCACCAGCGCGAAAAATCGCCGGAGCCCAGCACCCGTCGCGTCGGGCTGCAGGAGGCTCTGCTGGACCGGTGCGCGACGCTGTCCGGTGTGCCGCTGCCCTAGACAGCCACGCAGCCCCTCGGTGGAGCGCCTGAGGTCGAGGATCTTAGGCGCGCACGGCCGTCATATACCGGACAACGCTCGGCCCGGACGTCCCGTGAAGCGAAGGACGGCCTCCGCGAAGGCGCAGGCCTCCTCGATATGGGCGAAGTGGCCGCTCTGCTCGAAGATTCTCATTTGCGCCTGTGGTAGCAGATCGGCCAGCAACGCCGCGTGGCGCGGGCCGAGAATGAAGTCGTCGGTTCCGGTGACGACGAGCGCCGGAACCTGCACGGTGGCGAGACGGTCGCGAACGTCGAAGACTTGGCCATCGCCGACCAACAGGGTCGCCTGGAGCCGCCGTTGCAGGGTCGCGAGCATGTCTGGCCAGCGCCGGAAGTCCGACATATAGGCCGGAAGGAGGTCGCGCAGCGCCGCGGTATAGGCCGCGTCTGTGCGGATGGTGGGGATCGAGGCCCAGGCCCTCTCGACCGCTTTGGCTTCCGCCGTCCCCGCGTGGCGTGCCACGAAGGCGGCGATCTCAGCGCTCGCATCGGCCATGAAGGCGCCGCCTGTGTAGGCAGCGCCCGCATACACGATCAGGCCTTTGAGTCCTCCTGGCCGCTTGAGCGCTGCCTCCAGCACCACAAAGGCACCGTGCGAATGGCCGAGGAGGTAAGGTTCGGGGATACCGGCCGCGTCGATGAACGCGAGCAGCTGTTCGGAGAAGCGGTCTACGCTGTACCCCTGGGGATGGGTCGCGAGGCGTCCGGACGATCCTGTGCCGATCGGGTCCAGATACACCATGGTCAGGCTCTCTTCGAGCAGAGGCAATCGCAAGTAGCTGGCGTCTATGCCGGGGCCACCGGCATGCGCGATGCAATAGGGTCCCATGCCGGAGACGTGATAATGTTGAGCTACGCCGTTCACGGCGATGCTGTGCGTGCCAGGCGCTAGGACCGACGGCATGAACATCCTTTCGCATCTTAAATGGCGGGACATGGCACCCGCAGATCCACGTCTCTGATGTTTCGATGGTGCCAGGAGTGACTGCGCGACTCCGTTCTCGACTCGGCAGCAGGCCTCAAGCCGTACGCGGACGCGCTCTTTGCTGGTCTTCGCCGAGCAGACCATTCTTTCATCGGGGCTGGTCATCGACCCAACTAGGCCAAGCGTCTGTGCCACGTTGACGAAGAGCAGCATCGATCGGCGTGGCAGATCCTGATTTCAAGATTTCTCAGCCTTGATGGGCGCCGCTTCTCGGGTCGAGCCGTGCATACTGAAGATCAGGATTTTTAAGAGTCCTCATCCCCGAAAGGCCGCCCTTCGTTTTACGAATGAAGGCCCCTGAGGAAATCCGGGCCGTCTTTTCGACGCGCCGCTTATATGCAGATTTAATTTCAGAAACCACCAAGTTCGAGCCACAGCACCTGATTTGAACGATAACGCACGCCGTGCGGGTTCCGCCATCGCAAGTTTTTGGCGAGACTATCCGGCGTTGATGATGGCAATACCCTCGGTGCTCGTGTCCAACGCGGAAGACATCCACCCGCATGCACGCTCAGGGTCTTTCGGACTTCCGCCGTGCGCCATCGATCCCGAGGTCGGATTGTGGCTCCAGGGATCTGACCAGGCTCGTGGCTTGAGCGCGGTAGGCGCTCGGATCGCACCCGTAAGCGGTCTTGAAGGCGTGCGAGAAGTAACTGCGGCTGGCGTACCCGACGCTCTCAGAGATGACCTTCACGGGCATGGGCGAGGACGTCAGCAGCTTGGCTGCCAGTTGCAGTCGCGCCCGCTGCAGATACTCGATCGGACCCTCGCCGAATGTGGCGGAGAAGCGCTCGGCGAAACCGGAGCGGCTCATTCCACAGAGCGCAGCCAAGCTATCGACCGTATGCTGCGCCCCAGGCGCGTCGAGGACAGCCGCGATCGCCGGGACCAGTCTCGGATCGCGCAGCGCTTCGAAGATCGGCGATTCAGCGCCTTTCTCCTTCAGATGGATCCGAAGCAGGATTGTCAGGCACTGCTTCATCAGCGCACTCGTCACTTCCTGCGTACCGAGACTTGGATTGACCAGTTCCTCGATCATGAAAGCGAAGGCGTGGCGCAGCCTGTCGCTGCCGGATAAATCTTCAATCAAGGCGTTGTGCAGACGGTCGAAAAGACCGAGCGCGCCGGCATATCGCGCCGCGATAGAGCCGCAGGCCAGTAAAATGTCCCGTCTTCCATCACCCGCCGTCAACGCAATAAGGCCATCCGGAAGAACTCTGCGTGCGTCTTCGGCCGTAACCGTTCGGGTAGCTCCCACGAAACCAATTGAGTGCCGCATGCCGCGCGGTGGGATCACCATGCAATTCGGCCCGAAACGTAGAGCTTCTTGACCTTCGACCACGATCGTTCCTGAGCCCGCAAGGACGTAATGGACCAGAATCGCGTCGGCCATGCCGTTCTTCGCCAGCTGCCACCCGGTCTGGATCTCACAGAACGCGAACGCATGGACCTGCACAGACAAAGTCGAGAACAGACGCGGAAGGATATCGCAGGACATGGGCACTCCGTGCGCTCTTACTGGTGAACTAATCTCAGCGTCTTTTGTGGAAGGTCCAGGTCATCACGACAGGCAACTTGGCGGTTGGCTTTTCCCATATGGCTTGTCGATCCCATAATTCATCAATTTACGACCACGTATTGGATCAAAAAACACGAAGGGCGCCCGCTATCATGAAGATGAACGCGATCAGATCCAGGCGTCGCTTGCACCCATAGCCGGTGCGGATCATGCACTGGACGAACGCCGTGGCGATGGTGGTGCTGATCGGCTCCGGCTGGGGCATCTACGACGATTCCGTCATTATTCACGGCGTGTACTTTCCCAAGGCGATCCGCCTTGGGTCCTGGGCCGCCGAGAGCCTGCTTTGGCACTTCGCCGCGATGTGGCTGCTGGTTGCCAATGGCGGCGCTTATCTCGTCTACGGCGTCGCGACCGGGCGCCTGCGCGAGCGCCTCCTGCCGATCCGCCCGAGCGACATCGTGCAGACGGTCCGCGACACGCTGCGGCTCAAGCTCGCGCACGAGGACCTGACGACCTACAACGCCGTCCAGGAGATCCTCTACATCGTCGCCATCCTGGCCGGCATCAGCCAGGTCGTCAGCGGGCTGGCCATCTGGAAGCCGGTCCAATTCTCCGGCCTCGTCGCACTGCTCGGCGGCTTCCAGGGCGCGCGCCTCGTCCACTTCGCCGGCATGGCGGTGCTGGCGGGCTTCCTTGCCATCCACGTCGTGCTCGCCCTGCTCGTGCCGCGCACGCTGAGGGCGATGCTGACTGGCGGCCCGGTCCGCCAGCCGGCCCTCCCGGCCATGGCCCGGGAGGCGGCGCGATGAGGTCGCCGTTCCGCCCCCGCACGGTGCCGGATCCCGGCATCCTCGACGACCACCGCCCCCTGGTCCGCCAGATCGAGCGGCGCGGTCTCCTGCGCGGCGGCCTGACGCTGGGCGCGCTCACCATGCTCACCGGCTGCGACGTGACCGACACGACCGCGGTCGGCCGGGCGCTGCGCGCGGTCTCCGACTTCAACGACGGCGTCCAGGCCGCCCTGTTCGATCCCCGCAAGCTCGCGCCGGAATATCCCGCCTCCCAGGTCCTGAAGCCGCCGCGCTTCAACGCCTACTACGACGTCGAGGACGTGAAGCCGATCGACGGCACGGCGTGGCGGCTCGAACTCGCCGGGCCGATCTCCGACAAGCGGCCCTGGACGCGTCGGCAGATCGCGGAATTGCCCGAGCGCGAGATCATCATCCGCCACGTCTGCGTGGAGGGCTGGGACTATATCGGGCAGTGGTCGGGCGTGCCGCTCCGCGCCTTCTTGGAGCGCGTCGGCGCCGACCTCACCGCCAAGTACGTCGCCTTCAAGACGGCCGACAACTATCCGAGCAGCATCGACATGCCCAGCGCACTGCACCCGCAGACGCTGCTCGCCACCCGCTATGCCGGCGCGGAGCTGCCGGACCCCTACGGGTACCCGCTGCGCCTGCGCACCGCGGTCAAGCTCGGCTTCAAGAATCCCAAATGGATCACGGCCATCGAGGTGACCAACACCTATCCCGGCGGCTACTGGGAGAATCGCGGCTTCAACTGGTTCGCGGGCCTGTGAGTGCCCGCGCGATCCGGTGCGCCCGGGGCGTCGTCCTGCTGACGCTGGCCCTCGCCGGGCCGGCGCAGGCGCAGACGGCCGGTCCCTCGCCGGCCCCCGACCACATGCCGAAGCCCGGCATGACCGCCCCCGAGATGGCGGGTCGCGCGGCCGGCCGGTTTCCCCAGCCTGTGCGCGTCGGCGATCTCCCCGGCCGCCTCCTGCTTCAGCCGGAGGAATCACAGCCCGTGCTCGGCCGCGTGACGGGGCTCGTCCGCCGCGACGACGGCGGCACCGATGTGATCGTGCGCCTCGACGGCGTCCTCGGGCTGACCTGGCTCGGACTCCAGCCGGTCGCCTGAACCGGGGTCGGATCCCGGCTCGTGGCCGTGCCGGTCGAAGCGGTGGCGCTGCTCGGCGAGCACGTCGCCCTCATGGGCCTGACGCCGGAACGCCTGCGCGCGCTGCCGGCCTTCGCGCCGGGCTCGGCCACCGCGGTTCAATTGGACGAGACGCTCCGCCTCGGGATCGTCCGGCCCTTCCATTGATCACGGAGGAATCTTGGAGATGGCACCAGGACCGACGTCCGGATCGTCCGCCACCTGCGCGATCGGCGTGATGGCCAAGGCGCCGCGCAGCAGCCGCTCCAAGACGCGGCTGTGCCTGCCGCTGACGCCCGACCAGGCCGCACTCCTGAGCGGTGCCTTCCTGCGCGACACGACCGCCAACATCCTGGAGGCGGCCCGCTCCGCGCCGATCGCCGCCTACGCGGCCTACGCGCCGCGCGGCGCCGAGGCGCTGGTCAGCCCCCATCTGGTCATCGGAACACAGCTCGTCCCGGCGGACGGCGACATCCCGGCCCCGGCGGCAGTCGAGGGTTTCGGCCGCTGCCTGCTGCAGGCCGTCAGAGGCATGCTCGCGGAGGGCCATGCAGCGGCTTGCGTGCTCAGCGCCGACATCCCGACGCTGCCGACGCGCCTCCTCGTCCAGGCCGCCCGGATCCTGCTGGCGCCGGGGGACAGGGCCGTGCTCGGCGCCTGCAGAGACGGCGGCTACTACATCTTAGGCCTCAAGCAGGCCCATGCCCGCCTCTTCGCCGACATCGCCTGGAGCACCGACACCGTCGCGGCCGCCACCCGCGCCCGGGCGCACGAGATCGGCCTCGCTCTCGTCGAGCTGGACCCCTGGTACGACGTCGACGACGCGGCCTCGCTGGCGCAGCTCTGCGCCGATACGTCCGGCTACGCGGCCCCGGCGACGCGCGCGGTCCTGGCGGGGCTCACGGAGACCTCGGAAGCCGTCCCGGCATGACCCGGCTTCTCGCCAGCCCCGCGCACCGGCTCGCGGCTCTCGGCCTCGGGCTGCTCGTCGTGAATGTCGGCGCGCTCGCGATCCACGTGCCGGGCGCCGACACGGTCGGCTCCGTGGCCCGCGCCGACGTCTTCGTCGGCGTGGTCGCGGTTGGTCTCGGAATCTACCTCCTCGCCGTGCGCTTGGTACTGCGGGAGCGGCTGCCGCCCGCGGCCCTGTGGACGATCCTCGGCTTCGCCGTGGCGATGCGGGCCGCGCTGCTGCCGGCGCCGCCGTTCCTGTCGAGCGACATCTACCGCTACGTCTGGGACGGGCAGGTCCAGGCCGCCGGGATCAACCCCTACCGCTACATCCCGGCCGATCCGGCTCTTGAACGGCTGCGCGATGCGGCGGTCTACCCGCTGATCAACCGCAAGTACTACGCGCCCACGATCTACCCGCTCGCGGCGCAGATGGTCTTCGCCGCCGTGGGCCAAGTCTCGCACGGCGTCACCGGCATGAAGCTCGCGATGCTGGGCTTCGAGGCCCTGGGCGTGCTCGCCATGCTCGCGATCCTGCGCGGCGCCGGCCGGTCATCCGCACAGTTTTTTGGAGGCCCTGAATGCGTGTCGTCGTCGATCTCAATCGCTGCCAGGGCTACGCCCAGTGCTGCTACGCCGCCCCTGAGCATTTCGAGCTGCGCGGTCACGAGATCCTGTTCTACGATTCCGCGCCACCGGACGCGAAGTGGTCGCAGATCGAGCGGGCGCAGCAGGCCTGCCCCGTCCGAGCCATTGAGAGCGAGCCCGCCGGCCTCTCCGAGGAGGGCGAACCGTGATCGGCGCACAGCGACCGGGCATCGTCGGCGTGGGCGCCTCCCTCGCCGGGCTGCGGGGGGCGGAGGCGCCGCGGGACGGCGGCTATGATGGGCCCCTGATCCTGGTCGGGGCCGAGCCGCATCGGCCCTACGACAGGCCTCCCCTGTCCAAGCACGTCCTTGCGGGCGAGCTTCCCGCCACGCGACCGCGCTGCCACAGCTCACCCCGTTGCAGGCGCAGTGGCGGCTCGGCCGGGCCGCCGTCGCGCTGGACCGGGAGCGCCGGATGCTGCACCTCGCCGACGGCGCGACGCTTCCCTAGGAGAAGCTTCTTATCGCCACCGGCGTGAGGGCGAGGACATGGCCCGGAGACGGTGCCGACCTCGGCCTGGCGGTGACTTTGGTCGATCCCAACCCGACGCCGCTTGCCCGCCTGCTCGGAACCACGATCGGTGCCACCCTCGCCGAACGGATGCGCGGCGCCGGGGTCGATTTCCGCCCGAAGACGATGGTCCGCGCGCTCTCGGGCGAGGCCGGGCAGGTCCGCCGCGCGCACCTCGCCGGGGGAGAGGTTCTCGAGACGGATCTCGTCATCGTCGCCCGCGGCGCCACACGCGACACCGGCTGGCTCGCTGCGGCGGGCCTCGCCGCCGATGCGGGCGGCCTGACCTGCGACGGAGCCTGCCGCGCGATCTCTATCGCGGGAGAGCCCGACCCCAACATCTACGCGGCCGGCGACGTCGCGCGCTGGCCGAACCCGCTCTACAATGATCGTCCGATGACGGTGGAGCATTGGGGCAACGCTGTCGACCAGGCCCGGCACGCGGCAGCCAACATGATGGCCGCCCCCTCCGCCCAGCAGCCCTACCGGCATCTACCGGCTTTCTGGTCGAGACAGTTCGGCCTGAACATCAAGCTCGCAGGCCACACCGCGGGGGCGGATGCACTCGCGCTCGTCCAGGGATCGCGGGCCTCGCACCGGTTCCTGGCCGTGTATGTCAGGGCCGGTCGCAGCATCGCCGCCGTCTCCTTCGACGAGGCGCGCTGGCTGCCCGCCTATGCCGAGGCCGTCGCCGCCGGGGCGCGCTTTCCTCCGTTTCCCGATGCCATCGACCAGCCACGAATCGAGCGGCTGAAGCCGGGCTTCCCCGCGGCGCGGCCCCCTGCCCATCGCGCCGCGCCGGCGCCGGAGGCTAGCCATGTCTGACGAGACGCTCTTCGCGCAGGTGCTGGCCCCGAAGAACCGGGCGGATCCCTATCCCCTCTACGCCAGGATGCGCGAGACACCTGTGTCCCGGCAGGCGGATGGCAGCTACCTCGTCAGCACCCAGGCGGCGTTGCGGAGCCTGATCTTCGATCCGCGCCTCAGCTCCGAGGATCTACCTCCGTCGCGCCGGCCCGCCACGGGCAACCCCCCGAAGGACTGGATCCTCAACCCGATCCGGCACCGCGTGGTCAATGCCCACCGCCCGCTGATCTTCCGCGATCCGCCCGACCACGACACCCTGCGCGGCATCGTGATGAAGGAGTTCACGATCGCCCGGGTGCGCGACTCCCACGCCAAGGTCGCGACGCTCGTGGATGCCTTGATCGACAAGTGCCGGGGCCGCGACACGGTCTGCCTCGTGGACGACCTGTCCTGTCCGCTGCCCGTCGCCGTCATCTGCGAGCTCCTCGGCGTGCCCGAGGCCGACGAGCGGCAATTCCATGCCTGGGCGACACGCATGGCGACGGCCCTGGAGCCCGACGCGCGCCACGACGAGGCGGGACGGCGCGAGATCGCCGCCACCTTCGACGCGATCTCGGACTACATGCGCCGGCTGATCCGCGAGAAGCGCCGCCATCCGGCCGACGACATGCTCAGCGGCCTCGCCGCCCGCGGCGGCCGGGGCAGACTAGCCATGGGCGACATCGACCTGATCTCCACGGCGATCCTGCTCCTCGTCGCGGGCGATGAGACGACCGTGAACCTCATCAGCAACGGGATGCTCACCCTGCTCCGACATCCGGACGAACTCGAGAAGCTGAAGGCCGACCCCAAGCGGGCGCCCTGCGTGATCGAGGAGATCCTGCGTCACGAGCCCCCCGTCCATTTCCGCACCCGCAAGGCGCTCGGCGCCATCGAGGTGGCGGGCGCGACGATCCCGGCCGGATCCTCGGTGGTCCTGATGCTCGCGGCCGGAAACCGCGATCCGGCGCGGTTCACGCAGCCGGACCGGTTCGATCCCGACCGGAACGACAACCAGCATTTCGGGTTCGGCGGCGGCCTCCATTACTGCGTAGGCGCGCCGCTGGCGCGTGTCGAAGCCGAGATCGCCCTGGTCACCCTGTGCCAACGCCTCGTCGCGCCGCGGCTCCTCGACGATCCACCGCCCTACCGGGCCGGCGCTTCCCTGCGCGGTCCGAAGAACCTCGGCATCGCCATCGCGGGGATCGCCTGACCCTCCGGGCGCGAAAGTGGTCTGGGAATCTGCTAGGCGCCACGCGCCATCGTCTGTCGAAGGCGCGCGTCAACTCACCCTGTCGTACAAGCTTGTCCAGTCATGCGCATCGCACCAGGGACTGAAATCTCTCATTGTGCGACTGACCTTCAAAACGGTGACTCATCGGGATATTTGACCGGGTTCGCATGATCTCGTCCGCTTCTGCGGCAAGCCTTTTCCGGAGCGGTCGTTCTGCTATCGGCCAGGTCCCGAGTCGCTGGCATGGTCTTCTGAATGACCGGGGTGGGTGGATCTCGGCTCGTCCGCTTCCGCTCGAACATGGGGCGGAAGCAGACGTTCGAGGGGTCGTTTCAGGCCGCCGCCCAGGCGACCGCGTCAGCGCCCGCCGGCAGGCGCATCGGGCAGGCCGGGTCGGTCGCCGCGCGCCAGACCGCCTCGGCCACGTCCGAGGCCCGGGTCAGCTCTTCCGTCGCCTGCTGGAAGTTCGCGAAGACCTGACCCGCCAGTTCGCCATAGGCCTCGGGCACATCCATCCCCGTTCGGGTGCGGGCGTTGGTCCCGAACGCGGTCTCCGGCGATCGGCCGGGAATGACGAGATGGGCGCGCACCCCGAATGGCACGAGTTCGTGGGCGAGGGACTCGGTGAAGGCGTTCACCGCCGCCTTGCTCGCGGTATAGACCGCCAGCAGCGGCAGCGGCCGCAGGGTCACGCTCGACGTCACGTTGACGATCACCCCCGCGCCCCGTTCCCGGAACTGCGGCAGCACGGCCTGGGTCATGGCGATGGTGCCGAGGGTGTTCGTCTCGAACACCTCACGGGCGGACCCCATCGACAGGCCTTCCAGGGCGTTCAGCAGCCCGACGCCCGCGTTGTTCACCAGGACATCGAGCGGCCCGGCCTCCGCAACCGTCCGGGCGATGCTGTCGGCGTCGGTCACGTCGAGCGGCAGGACGGTGAGGTGGTCGGACTCCGGGAGCAGGGCGGCCTGAGGCGTCCGCATCGTGGCGACGACCCGCCAGCCACGGTCGAGGAACAGGCGCGCCGTCTCCAGGCCGAAGCCGGATGAGCAGCCGGTGATGAGGATCGTGTTCATGGTGACCTCCCGTGTGACGCACTACGGGGTGATAGGAGTGCTCCGCCGGACGTGATACGGGCGCAAGTCCATATTTCATTGGCGAGCGTCCGAAATGGTCGATCCGCTCACCCAGGTGGTCGGGCTGCTTCAGCCCAGCGCCTCGTTCTCCAAGCTGGTCCTGGCCGGCGGCGCCTGGACCGTGCGCCGCGACGACCACGGCCAGCCGTTCTACGCCGCCGTGCTGGAGGGGGCGTGCCGCCTTGCGATCGACGGCGAGGCGGAGATCGTCCTCGCGGCCGGCGACTTCGTACTGATCCCCGCCGCCAGCGCCTTCGCCGCCTCCAGCCTCGGCTCGCCTTCGGCGGGGCGGGCGCCACCGCCCGTCGAGGTTGGCCCCGGCGTGTTCCGGCTCGGTCCTGCCGAGGTGCCGCCCGACCTGCGCATGCTGGTGGGGCACTGCACCTTCGCCTCCGACGATACGGAACTGCTGCTGTCGCTCCTGCCACGGTTCGTCCATGTGCGCGGCGTCGGACGACTGGCGATGCTGCTCGGCTTGGTGAACGAGGAGACGCGGGGCGACAGGCCCGGTCGCGAGGTGGTCCTGGCGCGGCTTCTGGAGGTGCTTCTGATCGAGGCGCTTCGGTCCACCACGGGTCCGACGGCGCCCTCAGGCCTCCTGCGCGGGCTTACCGACGAGCGCGTGGCCAACGCGTTACGCCGGATGCACGAGCGACCGACCGTTCCCTGGACGGTCGCGGCCCTGGCCCGAGAGGCGGGACTGTCGCGCTCGACATTCTTCGAACGGTTTCGGCGCGAGGTCGGCGTCGCGCCGATGGCGTATCTGCTGGCGTGGCGCATCGCGCTGGCGAAGGATCTGCTCGGTCGCGAGGGAGCCGGCGTAGCGGAGGTTGCCGAGCGCGTGGGCTACGGGTCTGCCAGCACCTTCAGCACCGCCTTCGCCCGTCATGTCGGCAGACCGCCAATTCACTACGCCCGCGAGCAGCGCGCCCAACAACGTAGCCCTGCGCCTCTGCCTGTCTGAGACGGGTGGTTTGCCGCCCTTCCGCTTTATATTACAGACCGGAGAAAGCGGACGTCCGGCGATTGCGCTCAAGCTCACCGAAGGTAAGGGGGCCCAGCGGAGATTGTTCGCCGCCAGATCGAACGACATTGAAATAAACTGAATAAGGTGATGGTGAGGCGGGCATCCTGAAGCTCTCAAGTTCTCAATGCGTCGACAACCGCAGTATCCAGCGAAGTGCACGGCACGTCGCCGAGGAGTTCCATCAATCGACTTCCGTCGAGGCGCATCGCGTGCGCCCAGAACGGACGGACCTCCATGACTTCTCGGGGGAACCCACCGAACGGTGCGAGCGCGCGCATCAGCGCCCAGGGGAATCGGCGCTCGGGCAGGTCGGTGCGACCCGAAGCCCGGCGGACTGCAGCAACCATCGCGCGACCATCGGCATCGTAGTGGCCGGGAAACTGGAGCCGCTCGCAGGGCAGCAGGCGATCCGCAGGCAGTTCCAGCAGGTGGATGATGGTCTCAGCGAGGTCGGGCAGGTACGCCCAGGCATGGCCAACGTCCCGCGTTGCGGGATTGACGATGCGCGTGAGCGGCGGCTTCGCCAGGGCCTGCGCGAACCAACTCTGGCCCGCCCCCGGTCCGAAGAAATCGCCCGCTCGCACGACGAGACTCCTCACCTCCGGGGCGGCCTCCGCCAAGCGCTTCTCCATCTCGACGCGGATCGCGCCCTTGCGCCCTCGCGGATGCTGCGTGGTCGTCTCGTCGATTACCGGGGCGAGGGTCGGGTCGTAGTTGTAGATCGTGCCCGGCAGGACGATCCGGGCGCCAGCCTCCTGCGCCGCCGCGAGCGTGTTGTCGAGCATCGGCAGGACTAGCCGATCCCACCCGCGATAGCCGGGCGGGTTCACCGCGTGGACGATGACGCTCGTCCTTTCCGCGGCGCGAACCACGTCCGCCCGGTTCATGGCGTCGCCAGCTTGCCAACCCGGTGCGACCGGGGCGCTCCAGGCAGCCGCCGCTCGGCTCGGATCACGTACCAAGGCAGTGACGTGCCACCCCCGCGCCAGCATCGCTCGGGTCACCGCACCGCCGACGCCGCCCGTCGCCCCCAACACCAGAGCCGTTCTCATCGTCCTGTTCCTCCGTTCGTCCCCGCGTTGATGCGTCGAACGAGAGGTCCGGTAAATTGACGAGCTTCGATGGTCCGCCTATCGAATTTCGATGAGCAATGCGGATTGCGACTGGGACGATCAACGCGCCTTCCTAGCGGTGCTCGACACCGGTAGCCTGTCGGCCGCGGCGCGAGCCCTCGGCCTCACCCAGCCCACCGTCCGGCACCGGATCGAGGCGCTGGAGCGGGCCGTCGGGCAACCGCTCTTCGTCCGCGGCGTGAACGGGCTGGCGCCGACGCCCGAGGCGCTCGGCTTGGTTGGGCACGTCCGGCGCATGGCTCACGCGTCCGAGGCGTTCCGGCGCGAGGCGAAGGGAGCGGCGTCCGAGGTGGCCGGCCCGGTCCGACTCAGCGTATCGGACTTCGTCGGCATCGAGGTCGTGCCGCCGATGCTGGCGGCTTTGCGAGAGCGCCACCCGCGCCTCGCGGTCGAACTCCTCCTCACCAACACCAACACCGACCTACCCGGCCAGGAGGCGGACGTGGCGGTTCGCATGGCGCGGCCGAGCCAGAACTCGCTCGTGGCGCGCCACGTCGGCAGCATCCCGCTCGGGTTCTTCGCGTCGCCGGCCTACCTCGACCGGAACGGCATTCCCGAGACCGTCACGGACCTTACCCGGCACGCCATGGTCGGGCCCGACCGCATGCCGGCCTACCTCGCGATCCTGGACGCCCTGGGACGCGAGGCGGGCGGGCCGCTGCACGTCGCCCTGCGCAGCGACAGCCATCCCGCACAACTCGCCGCGATCCGCGCCGGCCTCGGCATCGGCGTGGTGCAGGTGCCGGTCGGCGAGCGCGATCTCGTGCGCGTCCTACCGGACCGCGTCGTGTTCGACCTCGACACCTGGATCGTGGCGCACGAGGACGTCCGGCGCAGCGCCCGCATCGACGCCCTGTTCAACCACCTCGTGGAGTCTTTTCAAGCCTACTGCTCCCGGTAGAGGCCGCCCTCAGCCGCTGGGCGCCGACGACACCAGGAGATCCCGCAGCCATGCCTGGGCCGGGTGCCGGTCCGAGCGCCTGTGCCAGAGCAGGTGGAACTCTACTGGGGCGAGTTCGACGGGGCAGGGCCTGACCGTGAGGAGAGGTGCCATGCCCGAGCCGGTCACGACGCCTTCCATCAGCGTCGCGACGAGATCCGTGCGCGCCACGAGCGCCGGTGCCGCGTACATCTGGGGGAGCACCACCCCGAGCCGCCGGCGAAGGCCGCGTTCGGAAAGGGCCTCGTCGACGGCGCCGAACCCGTCGCCCTCGGGGGAAACCAGGACATGCCGGGCGGCAGCGAAGGCCGCCGCGTCGCCGAGGCATTCGGCGGCCGGCGAGCCGGCCCTGGCGACGGACACGAATCGCTCGCGGAACAAGGGCCGCGCCAGGATACGCGCCTCGGTGCCGGGAGGTACGCCAACCGCCACATCGGCCAACCCCTCGTCCAGCAGGCGGACCGCCTCGTTCCTGTCCGTGAAGCCCCGGATGCGCAGGTCCACTCCCGGCGCCGCGGCCGCCAACGCCTCCGCGAGCGGCGGCAACAGGACGTGGGCGGGATGCTCGGAGAGCGCCAAGGTGAAGACGACGGACGCCTCGGCCGGACGGAAGTCGTCGCGCAGCGCCAGAGCCTCACCGACCGTCCGCAGCGCACCCTTCAACGGGGCGGCGAGATCCTGCGCCCGGGAGGTGGGGGCCAGGCCCTTGGGGCCGCGCACGAACAACTCGTCGCCCGTGGCCTTCCTCAGCCGGGCAAGCGCCGCGCTCATGGCGGGCTGGGTCAGACCGATGCGACGCGCCGCGCGCGTCACGTGACGCTCCTCCATCAGTGCATCGAACGCCACGATCAGGTTCAGGTCGAGCCCACGGTAATCCATGGCGTGGATGTTCACACATCAACACCATGCGTTTCAATGATGACCTACACCATCTTACGTCTCCGGGATTGGAACGGAGATCAAAGATGCCCCACCCCCGCATTCCCGATGGCGCGGCCCTCGTGCTCACCCACGGACAGCGCACGGCGCTGGAAGCCTTTTACGGCGCTCTTGGGCGCCGCGACGTCAACCTGCTTGACGGGGCCACGACGCCGGACTGGGAAGATATCCCGCTCGCACCGGGCCAAGGCCCCGGGCCGGAGGGCGCAAAGCCGGTTTTCCGGATGCTTCTCACCGCGTTTCCCGACCTCGTCGTCGAGATCGTCGACGTCCTGGCCGAGCGGGACCGGGCTGCGGTCCGCGCGCGCGTGTCCGCCACCCATGCCGGCCCCCTCTTCGGGGTTCCGGCAAGCGGCCGCCGCGTCGCGTTCGTGCTGCACGAGTTCCACGACTTCGAAGGCGACCGGCTCCGCCGCACATGGCACCTGGAGGACCTGTTCGGCCTGTTCTCGCAAGCCGGGGCCTTCCCGGCGCTTCCCGGAAGGCAAGCCTGATGCGCGCCCTTCTGATCGACGGCTACGCGCCGGTCCCGTCCGCGCACCTCGGCACCGCCGCGGATGTCCGGCCCGGGCCCGGGGAGGTCCGCATCCGGGTGGAGGCCGCGGCCCTCAACCCGCTCGACGCCAAGCTCGCGCACGGCGACATGACGGGCTGGTTCCCGCTGGCATTTCCCTACGTGCCGGGCACGGACTTCGCCGGCGTCGTGGACGCACTCGGTGAGGCGGTCGCGGATATCCGACTGGGTGATGCCGTCCTCGGACGCAGCGACCCAGTGGCGGGCGGTGCCCTGGCCGAAGCCATCATCGTCCCTGCCCGCTGCGTGACCCGCCGCCCTGAGGGACTGGACGCGAGCATCGCCGCTTGCCTTCCGACCCCGGCCGGCATCGCGTACCAAGCTCTGTTCGATCACCTCCGCGTCCCGGAAGGGGCGGTGCTGCTGATCCTCGGGGCGGGCGGCGCAGTCGGGCGCGCCGCGATCCAGCTGGCTCCCGCGGGGGTGGAGGTCGTCGCCTGCGCCGGCCAACCGCGCGGGACCGACCCGGCCTCCCCCGCACGCTGGGTCCGCCCCGACGAACCCGATTTCCTTCGTGTGGCGGCCAAGGCCGATTGCGTCCTCGATTGCGCCGGTGGGGAAATCCAGCACCGGGTTATCGCGGCGATGCATCCGGGGGCCAAGCTCGCGGCCATCGTGGCGCCTGCGGACGAGGCGGCCGTTGTCGCTCGGGGCATCGACGCTGCCTTCCTCGTCCTGGAGACGCGCCGGGATACGCTCGCCGCCATCGCCGATGCCGCGGCACGAGGTGTCCTGCATCCGGAGACCCCGGCCGTCTTCGGCTTCGAGGAATCGGCGGCGACCTACCGCGACTACGTCGCCGGCCGCACGATCGGCAAGCTCGTGATGACGACCGGAGGCGGGCGATGAGCGGGTTCGGACACGGGCGCGGGGCCATCGTGACGGGCGCATCCCGCGGCATCGGCGCGGCCATCGCCCGGCGTCTCGCCGCCGAGGGCTTCGGCGTGACCGTCGGCTTCGGCTCCGATGCCGGCGCCGCCCATTCCGTCGTGGCCGAGATCCGCGGCCGCGGCGGCGATGCGGTCGCGGTGGAAGGCGACGTCACGCGTGAAGAGGACGTCGCGCGCCTCTTCGACGAGGCCGCGGCACGCTTCGGCGGCCTGGACGTACTGATCAACAACGCCGGGGTGATGTCGCCGATGCCGCTGGCTCGGCTGGACGGGGCTGCCTTCGACCGTCTCATGGCCGTCAACGTCCGTGGCGTCGTGAATGGCTGCCGGCAGGCTTGCGCGCGGCTCCGGGACGGGGGCCGGATCGTCAACCTGTCGACCAGCGTCCTGGCTATGGCCCCGGCCGGATACGGACCGTACTGGGCCAGCAAAGCGGCGGTCGAGGCCCTGACCCGTTGCCTCGCCAAGGAACTCGCGGCTCGCTCGATCACGGTCAACGCCGTCGCACCGGGACCGACCGAGACGGATTTGCTCACGGCGGCCAACGGCGCGGACCGCCTGGAAGGCTATGCCCGGATGACGCCGCTCGGGCGGCTGGGGCAGCCGGACGACATTGCGGGCGTCGCGGCTTTTCTTGCCGGGCCCGAGGCGTCCTGGGTTACGGGACAGGTGATCCGCGCGAACGGAGGCATGGCCTGACCGCGTTGCAGGACCACGGCCGTCGTTCGCGCCGGGGCGTGCCCTGAAACTTCAGAAGCGCCGGTGCCAACCGCCATGCCGGAAGCCGCCCCAACGGTGGCCGCCATGCCAGGCGAAGCCGCGGTGCCAGCTGTCTCGTCCGGCGGGGCATCCACGATGTCGGCCCGCAGCGCCTCGCCGTTGATGGCGCGCAGGATGGCGGGCCTCTGTGCCGGGTCGGCGTCCCCCAGGAGGGCCATGATGCCGCCGGCCTGGTCGAGGCGGGGGAACCGGGTGGCGTAGGGCGACCGTTCCTGGCCGCGCTGCCACTGGTCGATGCCGATGGTTGCCACGACCAGCAGCGAGAGCGCGCCCAGCAAGACCAGCATGATCCGCCCGAGCAAGCCAACGCGGGCCATCAAGGGGCGGCCCTCACGGGTGCCGCGAGGATGTAACCCGCGTTGCGCACCGTCTTGATCAGGGCCGACGCCGTGCTCCCAGCGTCGTCGAGCTTGTGCCGGAGGCGGCTCACCTGCACGTCGATGGTGCGGTCGAAGTCGTCCGCCGTGCGGCCCCGTGTCCAGTCGAGGAGCTGGTCGCGAGAGAGCACCCGTTGGGGCCGCGTGACGAAACAGTGCAGGAGATCGCACTCTGCGCTGGTGAGCGGGATCTCGGCAGCCGGCTCGCCGATGGTGACGGCGCGGCCCGCGAGGTCGACGATAAGGTCGGCGACGGCGAGCCGTTCGGGCGCGGGTTCCACCGAGGCGGGGGCGCCATTGGCGCGACGCAGGACCGCGCGGATGCGGGCCAACAGGACGCGGGAGCTGAACGGCTTCGACACATAGTCGTCGGCACCCATCTCCAGGCCGAGCACCTTGTCGGTGTCCTCGTCCTTGGCGGTCAGTATGACGACCGGCGGGCCGGCCGCCTCGCGCAGGCGGCGGCAGATGGAGAGCCCGTCCTCGCCAAGAAGCATCCAGTCGAGGACGACGAGGTGCGGCCTAGGTCCCGTCGCGAGCAGGCGGTCGAGGCCTGCGCCTCCGTCGAGGGAGACGACGCGAAAGCCTTCTTCCTCCCGGTAGCCGGCGAGCTGGCCGCGGATGTCGTCGTCGTCCTCGACGATGGCAATGGTGGTGCCGTCTGTCATGCCCCGAGGATAGCTCGCCGGGGCGGGGCGGCAACGCAAAAACAGACGTCGTTACATATCGTTACACGCTTCCGGCGTCCCGTCACATCGGGGAACGGGACCGGCGCGATGGTCTTCCGCATCAAGACGGGCCCTTCCCCAGGGCGAGAGAAGCGGAAGTGAGATCAGCATGGTGACATCCCCGATCTGGCACGTCGTATCGGCTCTGGCCGTGGCCGGGACACTGGCGGTTCATGGCGGACCTGCGCACGCGACGCCGCGGCATGCGCCTGCCGGCACGCTGCACTTCGATGATGGCGGCGAACGCTACCGCGGCTACCGCATCGAGATGGCCCGGGACGTCCCGAACGCCGAGATCGGCCAGTTGCGTCAGGCGGCCGAGCATCAGGTCGACATCGTGGAGGCGACGAGCCTGGACGAGGGCAACAAAGCCTTCCTGCGCCGCTTCCCGGTCGTCGTCCATTCCGGGGCCGGTGAGCGCAGCCATTACAGCGGCGGCGACCACGTCGACATCGCGGTCGAGGACCCGAAGGACGACCGCCCCATCCTGCTGCACGAGTCCATGCACGTCTACCACTTCCGGAGGCTGCCGGGCGGCCGGAATAATCCGGACATCCTGACGTTCTACGGGCGAGCGAAGGACGGGGGCTTCTACCCGGCAGGCGCCGACCTCCTGACGAACCAGGGAGAGTTCTTCGCCATGACCGCCAGCGTCTACCTGCACGGCAAGCTGGCGCGCGAACCCTTCACCCGCGACGAACTCCGGCAGAAGCAACCGGTCTACTACCGCTTCCTCACCCGGCTGTTCGGCCCGGTCGGAACCTAAGCCCCTTCGCGCAACCGTAGCCAATTCCCGACACCCTGACATTCGAGGGAATGACCGATGACCACTCGATACATCGCGGCCTGCGTCCTGCTCCTGGGCATCGGGCCCGGCGTTGGCTGAAACCCTGCCCCTGCGCCACGGCGCCTATGTCGGCGTGGGCACGGATTGCACGAACCCGCGGAACGTCGAGTTGCGAACGTACGACGGAGGCGGTCTGGGGAGTTCGAAGGCGAATGATTGCCGGAGCCGGGTTCTGCAACAGCAGGGAAACGTGTTCGAAATTGAGCAGGATTGCCGCCAATTCGGCGGCCCGAAGGTCGAGGGTAGCACCGAACGCTCCACCATCCGGGTCGACGGGCCGGACCGCTACACGGACATGACGGACGGCGGCAACGAGAGCTTTCGCTTATGCCCCGGACTGAAACCGTGACGGCAGGAAACCTGGAATCGACTGGTTCGTAGGACCAGAGATGGACCCTGATCCACGCCCACTAGAGACGATGCCGATCTTGAGGGCTGGACTGGTTCGGAAGCGTGAGGGCCGTTCAGGGTGGATTTGTGCCTTTCCGCTTCCGAGCCCAAATGGATCGAAGCGGACAATGGTTACTCCGCCCATACTGCTCGCGCAGGCTGTCTGCCCCGGCGGATTGATCTAACACAAAGTTCCCGTCGCTCGCTGGCGCAGCATTGCGCGCTGGCCCTTCGGGTGTCAGCCGCGACCGCTGGCGTCTTGGTCGGTTTTTCCTCCCCCAAGATGCTGGCGGTCGCGTCACTCGCCGAGGGCGGTGCCATGTCAGACGACGAGGATGAGGCATCCACGCCACCGCCATCGTTCGTCCGCATGCGATACACATTCGTCTTGCTCAACGAATACGCCGAGTGGTGCGATCTCTGCACGCTCTACGCCTTCGATGATGCCAAGGCTTTGGCCGTCTCGAAGACCTTGGCAAACGGCCGACCCTTCGAAGTGTGGCTTGGGTTCCACTGCATCGGCGTCTTCTTAGGCACGGAGCACTGAGACCGAGCCCGGTCCGCCCGACCGTGCGCGGAGCCTCCGGAGGTGATTCGTCGAACAACTGTACAGGTCGGCGCCGTGCCGCTCTGCTTAGAGCGGCGAAGCCAGAGGGCATCAGCTCTCGCCCCATCACAGGCTTTCGTGAGGCCTGCTCTACGCCCGCTCAAGAGGCATGCCGAGCCGGTTCGAGCCATTCGCCAGCGCCAGTGTTCAGTGGAGGCGGCGGGTGAACTCGGCAATGCCCTGCATCAGACGATGCAGGTGGTAGGGTACAGGCGTAGCGCCCGTCCGGACGGCCAAGACCTCAATCAATCCATCGACGAAGTGGGCTGAGCCGTTATAGGCGAGGGTCCAATCCGGGAACTGCCGCTCCTTGATGTCCTCGTAGACGAGGATCTGGACGTCCCGATGTCTCCTATCTCGGCTGATGCTCGTCATGGGCGTGTCGATTGATCCGCCAGAGCCTTCGAGGATCTGGGCGAACCAGTGTTGCGAGGCGACCAACGCGCCCGTGACGTCGAGCACGGCGTTGCGCGCGTGAAATCTCGACGATGTCGGTGATCTCGTCGGGCGTGGCCAGCTTCTGACGTATGTAGAGCGATGAGCAGTCCATCCTCGAAGCGATGCACTCGGCACGCTGACCGACTTTGATCCGGATCAATTTTTAGGCGGCGGGTTCCCTGCAGACAGATCGGTACGGCGCCTCGGTGAGCAGTCTTTCCTACGATAGGCGCTTGGGCGTTCATGATGCGGAATGCTCGCATTCTGGAACTGCGCGCTTCGGTCTCCAATCGCAGGCAACTCAAGCCGAACTTGCCGGATGGTCGCGAATGACCGGTTTCGAGAGGCGCCGACGATCATCGGCACGTCTCATATGAGTCGGCAGCGGGCCGTCCGCTTTTCCGGCGGACCTCCTCCGAAGCGGACTGGCGGCTTTCGTGAAGAGTTTCGGGCGCCGGCAGGCGTACGAAAGTCTCCGAGGAACGAACCCGCGGGGACCGAGGCAGTCGGCTATGGGGATTGAGCGATCCGGCCTGATGGCGCGGGCGAGCGCGATGGCCGGCGAGGGGCTCGGCGGAGATGGCGGGGTGATCCGCCGGGACAGGCCGACGGCCAGCACGGGGTGGTCGGAGCGATGGCCGGCGGGTCTCGGTCTGGATCGGGCGGCCGGAAGTGCGGGTCGAGGCGGTCGGGGCGCAACGCTCCTCCGGCCGCGGCTCGAAGGCCGGCGGCATGATGGTGGCTGACGACGTGCCGGGTCACGGTGCTCTCATCCCGGTCAGGGCGGACGCGGTCGGCGGACCGCGCGGTTGCAGGAAGCGGCCGAAGGTCTCGACGACCGTCATGCGGCCGCCGCAGCACCGGCAGGGTGAGCGCCAGTCGGGCGGCGCCGTGGGCTCGGGCGGGATGACCGGCGGCGGGACGGCGAGCAGCGCTCGGATACGGGTGAGGTTGGCCCGGCGGCCGGCGCTGGCGAGCAGACCGTAGTGGCGGATGCGGTGGAAGCCCTTGGGTAGGACGTGCAGCAGGAAGCGCCGGATAAACTCGTGCGGGCCCAGCGTCAGGGTGCCGTAGCGCTCAGGCCCGTCGCGACGGTAGTCCTTGATGCGGAAGGTGACGCCGGCCTCATCGAAGCTCATCAGCCGGCTGTTCGAGATCGCCACACGGTGGGTGTAGCGCGACAGGTAGGCCAGCACCGCCGCGGGACCGGCGAACGGGGCTTTGGCGTAGACGACCCAGCGCTTCGTCCGGGCCGGGGACAGATGGCGCAGGAAGGCGCGGCGCTCGGCCAGGGGCGCTAGGCCGCCAAAGAAGACGAGCCGTCCGGCCGCGTGCAGCGCGCTCAGCCCGACCAGGAACAGGCGGCGGAACAGCTTGCCCAGCACCCGCACCGGCAGGAGGAAGGCCGGCCGCGACGACACCCACCGTGCACCATCAGGCGAGAGGCCGCCGCCGGGCACGATCATGTGGACGTGGGGATGATGCGTCAGCGCCGAGCCCCAGGTGTGCAGCACGGCGGTCAGGCCGATGCGGGCGCCGAGGTGCCTGGGATCGGCAGCGATGGTCAGCATCGTCTCCGACGCCGCGCGGAACAGCAGGTCGTAGACGGCGGCCTTGTTCTGGAGGGCGATGTCGGCGACCTGCGTCGGCAGGGTGAACACGACGTGGAAGTAGCCCACCGGCAGCAGGTCGGCCTCGCGCTCGGCCAGCCATGTGCGGGCCGCCGCCCCTTGGCATTTGGGGCAGTGCCGGTTGCGGCAGGAGTTGTAGGCGATCCGCCGGTGGCCGCAGTCGCCGCAGCCCTCGACGTGGCCGCCGAGCGCGGCGGTGCGGCAGTGCTCGATCGCCGCCATGACCTTGAGCTGCCGCAGGCTCAGGTGGCCGGCCTGGGCCGCCCGGTAGGCCGGCCCAGCAGCGCGGAAGACGTCGGCGACCTCGATCGCGGCGCGCACCGTCTCAGCCGGGCGCGATCTCTCCCGTCTTGAACAGACCCAGCTTGTCCAGCGGACTGGTCACGGTGCGTACCGTGCGGGTGGCGACCTTGGTGTAGAACGCCGTGTTCTCCAGCTTGGCGTGCCCGAGCAAGACCTGGATCACCCGGATGTCGATGCCGTCCTCCAAGAGGTGGGTGGCGAAGCTGTGGCGCAGGGTGTGCGGGCCGACCCGCTTGGCGATATCGGCCGCCCGGGCCGCCTCGACCACGATGCGGTGGAGGTGGCGGGTGCTGATCGGCTTCATCGGATGCTGGCCCGGGAACAGCCAGCCGTCACGCTGCATGACGCCCTGCTGGCGTCCGACCTTCCACCACTGGCGCAGCAGGGTGAGCAGGTCCGCCGGGAGCAGCGCGTTGCGGTATCG
Source organism: Methylobacterium sp. 391_Methyba4 (assembly GCF_029691625.1). NCBI lineage: Bacteria > Pseudomonadati > Pseudomonadota > Alphaproteobacteria > Hyphomicrobiales > Methylobacteriaceae > Methylobacterium > Methylobacterium sp. 391_Methyba4. The sequence continues at coordinate 692,687 of NZ_CP121475.1, forward strand.
TCCGCCCTTGCCGCGCTCGACCCGGATGAGCATGCGCGCGCTGTCGATGTCGATGACTTTGAGCGCTGCGACCTCGGCCACGCGCAGGCCGGCGCCATAGGCCACCGACAGAGCAGCCTGATGCTTGAGGCAGGTGGTGGCGTCGAGCAGCCGGGTGACCTCGTCGCGGCTGAGCACCACCGGCAGCGTGCGCGGATAGGCGAGCCGGACGAGCTGGCGCGCGAGGTCGGGCCGGTCGAGGGTGTGGGTGAAGAAGAAGCGCAATGCCGAGACGATGGCGTTGAGGGTCGGCACCGGCACGCCGGCCTCGCGCTGCTCGACCTGGAAGCGGCGCAGGTCCTGCGCGGTGGCCGTGTCGGGCCGGCGCCCGAGGAAGGTGGCGAGGCGGCCGACGTCGCGGATGTAGTTGCGCTGGGTCTCGTGCGAGAACCGGCGCAGGCTCATGTCGTCGATCAGGCGCTGGCGCAGGGGGCTGACCGCGCTGGCGGGGAGAAGATCGTGCATCGTGGGGCTCCTCGGATGAAGGAGCCTCGATGCTCGACCCGCCTCCGACGGGCCTCAAACGATGCGCGACGGTCCCGACCCTACCGCGCCCTCACCACACGCACCCTCCCGCGCAGCGGGTTCGTTCTTCGGCCAAGTCCAGCCCCGCTGGCGTGTGGCACCGAATGACCGGATTGGGTGGAAAGCCGCAGGTCTGCTTCCGGTGCGAGAGACAGCAAAGCAGACGCTATCGAAGGGTTGACGTAGTTCGACACCGCTCGTCCTGCGTTGCGCTCCTGCGCGCAGCCCCTGTCTGGCCCGTGCGCGCAGGTCTAGTCGTTGTGTTTCAGCGAATACCGCCGCTGGCGGTGATGTTCTCGCCGGTAAGCCAGCGCGCATCATCGGACGCGAGGAACGTCACGACGCCCGCGATGTCATCCGGGTGGCCGGCGCGGCCGAGAGGTGTCTGTGCGACCATCCCGGCTTCCATCTCCGAGCCGGAGATGCCGGCCGTGTGCGTCCCTTCGGTCACCACGTAGCCGGGGCTGACCACGTTCACGCGTATCTTGCGCGGGGCCAACTCATTGGCGAGGACGCCCGAGATCGCGTTCACCGCGCCCTTCGTGCCCGCGTAGACCGCCGCCGCCGGCGTATGCACGTGCGTGATCGCCGAAGAGATGTTCACGATGCTCGCGCCTTCGCCAAGATGCTTCACGGCCGCCTGGGTCGACAGCAGGATGCCGAGCACGTTGACGTCGAACTGGCGGCGATAGTGTTCCTCTGTGACCTCTTCGATCGCCGCGAACTCGTAGATGCCGGAGTTGTTGACCAGCACGTCGAGCCGCCCGAACTCCCGCACCGCCGCCTCGATCACACCCTGCGCCTCGGACGCTTTCGACACGTCGCCCTGGACCGCGATGGCCCTTCCGCCGGCCGAGGTTATGGCCGCCACGACGGTGTCAGCCCCGGCCCTGCTGGACGCGTAGTTCACCACCACAGCGGCGCCATCCTGGGCCAACGCTCTGGCGATCGCCGCACCGATGCCTTTGGATGCTCCGGTCACGACGGCGACCTTGCCCTCAAGCTTCGACATGTGTGCTATCTCCGACAGGGACCGGCTCCGGGATGGCAGCCTTAGACCCATAGTTCGGAACTTCGGAACTAATGGAGCGTCGTTCAAGACCCCATATGGACGAAATATGAGACCCCTGTTTCACCCCGCTATCGAGGACGTGCGTCCAGCGGCGATCCTGCACGCGCTCGCCGATCCGAGCCGCGCGGCCATCTTCGCCAAGATCATGCAGGCGGGCTGTGTCGAGGCCTGCTCGGCAGTCTCGGCAGTTGGGGACCGGGTCATCCCAAAATCCTCGCTGTCCAACCACTTCAAGGTTCTGCGCGAGGCCGGTTTGATCCGCAGCGAACGTCACGGCGTCGAAGTGCGCAACCATTCCCGCTGGATCGAGGTGGAGGCACGCTTTCCCGGTCTGCTGGCAGGGATCATCAATGCCTACGCATTAGACCAGCGCCACGACTTGCGTGCTGCGGAGACACCCACTCTCGATAAAGACGCGACCTAGGTCTGCATCCGAGAATGCTCCAATCCACCGACGGCAACCGACTTGGATCGGGTGCTTACCGGCTGCTCGGGGTGGGAAGCGGCATGACTGCTTCTGAACGTGTTGATCGCAAAGCGGCCATCCTCACGCACTGCCAACGCGATGCGAGGATGGCCTGCCGTCGAGTTAGTGACCGCCGACGGCGAACGTCGCCCCAGGCTTGTCGTGGGTGCCAATGCGCTCGACCATGGTGGCTGTCGCCTCGTTCATGCCGACGACGTCAACCGTGATGCCATGGTGGCGGAGCTTCAGGACGACCCGGTCGAGGGCGTTGATGGCCGAGATGTCCCAGAAGTGCGCCGCCTGCAGGTCGATCACCACGCCCGTCAGCCCTTCCTCGCGGAAGTCGAAGGCGGCGTGGAAGGCTTCCGCCGTGGCGAAGAATATCTGCCCGATGACCTGATAGGTCCGCACGTCGCCCTCGCTACGGGAGGACCGGACGGCGAAGAACTTTGTGACCTTGTGGGCGAAGAATAGCCCGCTCAAGATTACGCCGAACAGCACACCCTTGGCGAGGTCGTGAGTAGCGACCACCACCGCGACAGTGCCGAGCATGACCACGCTCGACGCCTTCGGATGGGTGACCAGCGTGCGCAGGGATTTCCACTGGAAGGTGTTGATGGAGACCATGATCATCACGGCCACGAGCGACGCCATCGGGATCTGCGCCACGTAAGGCCCGAGCACCACGATGAGGAACAGCAGGAACACACCGGAGAATAGGGTCGAGAGGCGCCCGCGGCCGCCGGAGGAGACGTTGATGACCGATTGCCCAATCATGGCGCAGCCGGCCATGCCGCCGAGGAACCCGGAAGCGATGTTGGCGACGCCCTGGCCGGCGCATTCACGGTTCTTGTTCGAAGTCGTGTCGGTCATCTCGTCGACGATGGCCGCGGTCATCAAGCTCTCCAGCAAACCGACCATGGTCAAGGTCAGCGAGACCGGAAGGATGATCCACAGCGTGTCGAGGGTGAACGGCACCTGTGGCAGGGCCACCCACGGCAGCTCGCTCGGGAGCGCCCCCATGTCGCCGACCCTGTGGATGCCGAGGCCGAGGTACATCGAGACGGCGGTGAGCAGGACGATGGTCACCAGCGGTGATGGCACGGCCTTGGTCAGGTACGGCATCCCGTAGATGATGCCGAGGCCAACGGCGGTCATGACGTAGACCGTGGTGCCTTGGCCGAGGAGCTCGGGCATCTGCGCCAGGAAGATCAGGATCGCCAAGGCGTTGACGAAACCGGTGACCACCGACCGCGAGACGAACCGCATCAGGTTGCCCAGGCGCAGGGCCCCGGCGACGATCTGCAGGAGCCCGGTGAGGATGGTGGCGGCGTACAGGTAGCCCACCCCGTGGGCCTTCACGAGCTCGACCATGAGCAGCGCCATGGCGCCGGTGGCGGCCGAAATCATCGCCGGCCGGCCACCGGCGAAGGCGGTGACCACGGCGATGCAGAAGGAGGCGTAGAGGCCGACCTTGGGGTCGACGCCTGCGATGATCGAGAAGGCGATGGCTTCTGGAATGAGGGCCAGGGCGACCACCGCGCCGGCCAATAATTCACGCGTGACGGTGTTCGGAACCCATTCGCTCCAGAGATGTGCGAAGTTCATGTTGGATAGGGACTTTCATCGTCCCGGCACGCGAAGCGTCTGCAAACCCGTGCGGGAGGCGCAAGACGGCAGGTCGGCCCCCGCGGAAGTCCGTGACACAGTCGCCGTCGATTGCGTGGTCCGGCGGATCGGCGGCCGGAAGAGCCACCCGGGCTTTCACCGGGTCCTGTCCTATACCGCCCTCGTACATCAGCGGGGTGGTGCGTTGCAATATCCCAACGATGTCCGGCGCGTCGCCTACCGCAGGATCGGCTTCGACGTCCCAGCATTTGCACGTCTGCTGACCGGGCCTGCTCAGGCGGCATTGGACGACTGGGTGGGGTCGCTATCAGACTGTCCGCTCGGAGTGGTGTCCGGCCCGTCCGCTTCTGGACGGCGAATGCATCGAAGCAGACAGCGCCGCCGGGTCCGTTTGGGGTGCTGACAGTCATTTTGCGTGCATGCTTGCGTAGCTGCGAGTGCTGACCAAAGATATGATCGCGCCTCTCAGGCGCGGTTCTCGTTGCGCAGCGGCTCGGGCTTCTGCTCGTCCGGCAGAACCTCGCGCAGGTGGTGATGCACGATGTCCACGCTGAACGGCTTTCCGATGAAGCGCGCTCCGTCCGGCAGATCGTTCGGTCCGGGCTTGGCCTGCCCCGACGCAACGACGATCGAGATGTAAGGATAGGCGCGCGCAACCTTGCGAGCGAGAGCGAAGCCATCGTGTACGCCCGGCATCTGCACGTCGGTGAACAGCAGCACGATGCACGCGTGGTGTTCTTCGAGCACGAGCAACGCCTTATCACCGGATGCGGCCGCAAAGGTCGCAAACCCCGCTTCCTCCAAGATGTCGATTGCAGCCATGCGGACCATGCCGTCGTCGTCGACGACGAGAGCACAGGGCGCAGCGTTCGAGGAGGCATGGGTCATCTCCCCTCAATGCCGCGTTTCATGGAAAGGTCCGGGTGGAAAGACGCCAAGTTCAGCCGCCTGTCATGAGATGGACGCCCGAGGTCGTCAGCGTTCCGACCAGATCCTCGTCGCCGGCGCACAGGCGAAGCACTTGATTAGCCCTCATTCGGCTTGGTGAACTTGCACTTGCCCTGCAGCGACCACGGCCCCCGCGCCCCGACTTCGGCGCAGAACGCATCGACCGCCCGGGTCACACCCGGGAAGCGGCCGCCCAAGCGGTCGTAATCGTCGGCGATCAGGAGGCCTCCAGGCCGCAGGACCGGCCACCAGGCGCGCAGGTCCGCCGCGACAGACGTCTCCTCGTGCCCGGCATCGAGATGAATGACGTCGGCGGTCACACCGCGCAGACGCAGGAGTTCCGCGGCATTCACCGAGTCGAGCGGCAACGGCACGATGTGGTCCGTCATGCCTTCACGCACCACATTGGCCAGGAAGGTCCGGTAGAGGCTCGGATAGCCATGCTCGGTGGCGAGTTCCGCGAACAGCGCCTCGTCCGCCCAGTGATCGACGGCTCCGAGCCACGTATCGACCGCGATCACGGTGCCGGTGACGTTGTGCTCGACCATGGATCGCGCGAGAAAAAGGGCGCTGGCTCCCTTCCATGTCCCGATTTCGACGGTGACGCGGGGTTGGAATTCGATCACCGCCTCTTCGAGATAGGGGTGGATGCTGCGCCAGCCTTGAAGGTCGCCGGCGCGTAGGTCCGCCGGGGGATCCGCGAAGGGGTCGCGGCCGTGCCACAGGGCGGCGATCAGGTCCTGACGGGTCATGGCACTCTGATTTGAGGGTGTTGGAAGGCCCAGGAGGGGCAGACATCCAGGAAGAGCAGTGGGGTCATCGAACGGCGCGGGCCTGCGCGTAGAGTGCCTCGCATCGGTCGAGCCAGCATGCGCGGGTGAACAGGCGCAGGACACGCGCGCGCGGGATCGGCCGCGGGATCACGAGCGCCGCGCCGATGGCACGGGCAAGACCCGCTTGGTCCCCTGGTGCCGCGAGGGATCCGGCTTCGCCGACGACCTCCGAAACGGCGCCCCGGGCGAAGCCGGCGACCGGCAGGCCGCAGGCCATCGCCTCAATCGCCGCCAGCCCGAACGGCTCGTCCCAGCACGGTGTGGCCAGGAACACGGAGGCGCGGCCGACCTCCGCGGCCAGGGCCGTCCCGCTGAGCTGGCCGCCGTAGCGGATCGAGCCGCCGAGCAACGGCGCGACCTGGGCCGCCCAGTAATCCGGCTCCTCGATCGGACCGAACAGGGTCAGGGGCAGGCCGGCTTGGCGCGCCGCCCCGATCGCGTGCTGCGCGCCCTTGTCGGGCGTGATCCGCGCGCACCAGACGGCGCTGCCGTCGCCGTCCGGACGATACGGCCAGGCGGCGGGATCGATGCCGTTGTGAAGCACCGAGGCCTCCGGGGGCGCCCCGTCCGGCCACCACGCGTCGAGATGCGCCCGGGAGGGCGCGGTGATCCGGTGTCCCGGGGCGGGGCTCGCCTGCACGAACCAGTGCAGGGCGTCGTAGGGCGGTACGTGCAGCGACGTGACGGTGGGCGTCGCGGCGGTGCGCCGTTTCTCCAGGGGCAGACGGCTCAGGCTGTTGTTGTGCAGCACATCGAAGCCCCCGGCAGCGATCCGGTCGCAGGCGGAAGCGTAGCCGTCGTCGAGATGAGCCTTCAGGCCCGCATCGCCCCGGTGCTCCAGGCCGGCATGGCTCCGCTCGTGGTGGACCGGGATCACAGGATCCAGGGCGAAGCGCGCGTCGCTGTCGCCGGAGGCGAACAGGGCGACGCTGTGGCCCCGGGCGGCGAGACCGTCCGCGAGGCTCCACGTATAGGCTTCGAGGCCCCCCGCGAAGGGCGGAGCGATCGGATGGCGGAGATGGGCAAGGAGCGCGATCCTCACGCCGTCACCGGCGCCGGCGCATTCGCGGCGGCCCCGGCATCCGTCCGGGCCTCGATGGCGCGGATCACCGACGCCGAGTTGGTGTAGGGCTGGTGGCCCAGCTGACCAGTCAGCGCGAGGTCGGCGGCGTCGGGCCGGCGCAGGATGCGGATCGGCCGGTCGGGCGTGTCGTCGATCAGGCCCATCACTTTGAAGGCGTAGAGCCAGTGGCCCATGGTGCGGTAGCCCCACTTGGCCTCGAACAATTCGGCGTTGCGCACCACACTCTCGAGGTGATGGACCGGCGGCATGTGGTGCGGGTGGTACTGGTGATAGGCGCGCGCGCCCTTGATCCAGGCGATCGGGATGCCGCTTCGGTCGAGGAGCTTGCCGAAGTCGGTGTCCTCGCCGCCGTAGCCGGTGTAGCGCTCGTCGAAGCCGCCGGTCGCCAGGAAGGTCGCCCGCCGGATCGCGAAGTTGAGCGACCAGAAGCAGCGGTAATCGTTGCAGATCTCGATGCCGGAGGCCGGGGGCCCGCGGCGGTCGGAATGCCGCTCCGCCACGGCATCGAGGCCGGCATAGTCCCAGGTCCCCAGCGTGGCGCGCTCGGGCAGATGCAGCACCTCGCCCATCAGCAGCCCGTCGAGTTCGGAGAGCCCCCGCGCGTAGTCGGCGATGAGGTCGGGCGCCGGGATGCAATCGACGTCGAGGAAGACCACGGCGTCGCTGTCGACCGCCGCCACGCCGCGGTTGCGCGCCGCCGCCAGCGGCAACTCGCGGCCCCGCACCGGAATCTGATGCACCGGGAAGCCGACCTCGGGGAGGTCGTAGGGCGTCTCCTGCATCACCGCGACGATGAAGGCGGCGGGGGGCTGCGTCTGGCGCTCCAGGCCGCGGAGCACGTTGCGCAGATGCGCCGGCCGGCCCTTCGCGAGGGTCACCACGGAGACGGTGGACATAAGGCGATCGGGCTCCGGTTGGGTTGGGGAGACGGCGGCGGTCACTCGGCGGCGATGCCTGGAAGCGGGACGGTTTCGGCGCCGGCCGGTCCGCAATCCCAGAGCGCGTCGGTCAGCCCTTCGAGCCAGCCGGCGGCGCGGGCAGCGGCGTCGGGGGCGTAGAGGCTCCGCAGGGCAGCCCCATCGAGGGCGCGGGCGCGGGCGAGGAGGTCCCGCCAGCCCTGGAGATCACCCGGCCAGGCGGGCGCCTGCACGGCGGCGCCAAGACGGACCAGGGCCTCGGCCTTGCGGGTCTGCTCGGCGAAGTAGCGCCATTCTGGCATCACGATCAGGCGACCGCCGACCCGGGCGACCTCGTGGACCGTGTTGTCGCCCGCCGAGGCGATCACGATGTCGGCGGCGGCGAGGTAGTCGGTGACCGAGGACACCCAGCCGAGTTCGCGCAGATTCGAAAAGTCGGTCTCGTGGCCCTCGCGGTGGGTCGGCCCGAGGGTGAGCCACAGGGCGTCGGGTTCGGCGCGGGCCGCGACCGTGAGAGGCGCGAAGGGCGTGCCGCTGCCGCCGCCGCCGGTCACCGCCACCACGATCTCCCGTGCAGGATCGAGGCCGAGCTTGGCGCGGGCCTCCGCGCGCTCCGGCACCCGGTCGACGCTGGTGCACAGGCCGCCGCTGTAGAAGGTCTTGGCGCGCAGGTGTGCCGGGTAATCGTCTTGCTCCAAGCGCTCGTCGAAGGGGGCGAGCATTCCGACGCAGGCCTCGTAGGCGCCGACATGGCCGATATCGGACCGGTCGCCGTGCATGCGGATCTGCACCGCCGGCACGCTGGCGATACGCGCGAGCAGCGCGATCTCCGCCGAGACATCGACCACGAACAGGCCGATTCCACGCTCGTCGAGATGGTCGAGGATCGACCGCATGGTCCGGCGCATCGCGTCGAGACCCAGGGGAACGCAGTGCATCACCTGGGGCGTCGGCTCGGCGTAGAGGCGCGCCGTCGGCACGGCGGCGCCGATCATGTTGGGCAGCGCCACGATCTCGATGTCGCGGCCGAAGCCGTCGAACAGGCGTGGATCGGCGGTCAGCACCGAGACGGCCCGGTCACGAGCAAACTCGGCGGCCACCGCCATCGTGCGGTTGGCGTGGCCGCGGCCCTGATGATGAACGAAGAACGCGATCGGCTTCTTCATAACGGTGGGTTCGGGCTCGCTCTCAAGAGAACAGGGCGTCGGGCCGCAGGGCCGCGGCGATCTCGGGTTCGGTCGGCGGGCGGATCAGGCGGATCGCGGGGGCGGCGACGTCCCAGTCGATCAGCCCGGCCGCGCGGAACTGGTCGAGCCAGTAGGTCATGCACCAGCGCCCGTGCCGCGCCCGGAAACGCGCCGCGTTGGCGAGGATCGACGCGAAATGCTGCAGCGGCGGCACGTGGACCGGATGGTGCTGGTGATAGGCGCGAGCCCCCGCGACCCAGAAGACCGGCAGCCCGGCGGCGGCAAGCCGGGCGGCGAGGTCCGTCTCCTCACCGCCGTAGCCGACGAAAGCCTCGTCCATGCCGCCGGCCGTGCGCCAAACCGCGGCCGGTAAGGCGAAGGACAGGCCCCAGAGCTGGCCTGCATCGGGTTCCGGCCGCAGGCCGTTTTTGGGCAAGGCAGGCCGGGCCGGATGGGCTCGGCCGAGGCGGTCGAGTACCGCCGGCTTGCAATCGCCGGTGCCCGCCCCCGGCGGAAGGTAGAGGACCTCGCCGAGCAACAGCCCCTGCGCCGTAGCGCCGGCCCGCGCATAGGCGTCCGTCAAAGTCGGCGACGGGATGCAATCCACGTCGAGGAAGACGAGGAGTTCAGCGCACGCTGCCTCGGCGGCCCGGTTGCGCGCGGCGGCCAGCGGCATCGGCTCGCCCGGCACGTGGAGGTGCCGGATCGGGCAGCCGGGATCGGGCAGGTCCGGCGCACGATCCGACTGCATCCAGGCGATCACCAGCTCTCGCGGGGGCAGCGTCTGGCGGGCGAGACCCTGCATCAGGTTACGGAGGCGGTCGGCCCGGCCGCGGACCAGGGTCAGGACGCTGGGAGCCGGCCCCCCCTCGTGCTCAGCCGGCATCGGCGAGCATCCGGCGGAAGTGCGAGACCCCTTCAATGATGCCCCGGGCGTGGGTCCGACGGGACACGTAGGAGTGCTTCAGGGCGGCATGGCTGGCGAGGTCGTCGGAATAGTTCGCCACGATGATCGCCTGCACGCGGGCGCCGAGCATCTCGATGTCGTTGCCGGAATCGCCGGCCACGAACACGGCGTGCTCCGGCAGGTCGTACAGGGCCCGGACGTGGTCCACGGCAGTGCCCTTCGAGGCGGCCTCGGGCAGGACGTCGAGATACCGTCCATGACTGTGAATCACACGCGCGGCGATACCGGCCTCTGCCAGACGCGCGCGGACGCGCCGTTCGGTCTCGGTGTCACCGAAATAGCTCAGCTTCAGGGCCCGCTGCTCCAGAGGACCCTGGGGGCTCAGCCCATCAAGCCTGTCGAGCGCTGCCTGCACGGCGGGCCGATCCCAGCCGGGCTCTATGATCCGGCGCCACGCGGCGTCTGCCGTGTATGTCACGCCGTTGGCGTCGAGGTGGTAAATTTCGGATCCCACCGAGGTGATCATTACCTGGGGCCGGGGGCTGTCCTGTTGCTCCAGCACGGCCATCGCGCTGTGGAAGGACCGGCCGGTTGCGACGCCGAAGGCGAGCCCCGCCTGCCGGCTGCGCCACCGGCGGAAGATTCCCATGGCCGCATCGCAGCCGACCAGCGTGTTATCGATGTCGCAGACGAGCAGCTGCCGGGGTGTCTGGGTGGGCGGCTCCGGGGACAGCAGCGCGCGCAGCAGGACGTGATAGCGGGCGGCGTGCCGGTCCCAGTCGTAGGCTGCAGCCGCCCGGGCGCCGCCAGCCACGCAGCGTGCGTAGAGGACCGGATCGCCCAGGATCCGCAGGCACGCCTCCGCGATCGCCCCGTGGGTGCGTGGATCGACCAAGAGCCCGTTGCCGCAGGTCTCGACGATGTCGTTGGGGCCGCCGCTGTCGGTGGCGACCAGCGGCAGGCCGGCGGCAGAGGCCTCAAGTAGCGTCAGGCCGAAGGGCTCGTTGAGGGCCGGGTTGACGAACAGGCCGCCGCGCGTCCGGGCATGGGCGTAGATCGCCGGAACGTCCTCCGGACGGTGCGTCTTCGGGTAGGCGACGCGCCCGTAGAGATCGTAGCGATCGATCAGGACGAGGAGGTCGCGCATGGTCGCGGCCATGTCGCCGTCGAGGGTATCGATGTCGTCACGGGTCCCGGCGATGATCACGAGGTTGGCGTGGGCCTGGAGCGCACGACTCTCGCCGTAGGCACGCACCAGCGCAGCGAGATTCTTGCGCGCCACCGGCCGGGCGAGCGCCAGGATTGCCGGCCTGTCCGGATCGTCGAGGAAGCGGTCGATCGCCGCGTCGACCCGGGGATGGGTCTGGGCCGCGGCGAAGCGGGCGAGGTCGCTGCCCGGAGGCAGGACGCGGACGCGTCCGGGATCGTAGGCCGCATAGCCGGCGTACTGCACCTCCGCCTCGTCCCGCGAGGAGGCGATCACGAGCTGGGCTCGCGCCACAGCCTCCTCCTCGGCGGCGATCCGGCGGGCGAGATCAGGCCGGACGGGGGCCGTGCCCAGCATCGTTGCCTTCACGCGTCCGAGGGAATGGGCCGTGAAGACGAAGGGGATGCCCAGGCGATCTTCCACCAGGGCCGCCACCGTCGCCGCGTCCGCGTAATGCGCGTGAATGAGATCCGGCGCCCGGGCCTGGGCGGCGATCCAGGTGATGAGGTTTTCGGCGAAGGACGCGACCTCGGCGTGCATCGCCTCCTTGGCGCGGTAGTCCGGGGACGCGCTCGCGAGCCGCACGAGCGTGACCTTGTCGGCGATCGGCTCTTCGGGCACGGCGTAGGCGGCCCCGAGGGAGCCGCGAAACAGACGGGTCGCCACCACGATCCGCGTGAGATCGCGGTCCTGCACCGAGGCCGAGACCAGATCGAGCAGGTAGCGGATATGGCCGCCCGTGTCGGCGGTGAGCCCGTAGACGACGCCGTCGCCGCGCAGGCAGCCCTGCAGGGCGATATGCAGGACAAACATCAGGCGTGCGCTGCGGCTCTCGCGCGCCGCAGAACGCTTAACTTATGTAAAGCGAACGCCGCGCCCCGGCTTAACATATGTAAAGAGGTTGCCGTGCTTCGCGTCGCGCAGGTCGCTCCGAACATTTTTCCCGTTCCCCCAGACCATCACGGCGGCACCGAGCGGGTTGTGCACGATCTCAGCACGGCGCTACGAAGCTTGGGTGTGGAACTAACATTATTCGCCCCATCGGACAGTGCGACAGACTTACCGCGCGTCGGCAATTACCCGAGTCTCGCGGCGCTGGAACGGCAACACGGGCGCGTCGCACCCGGGGTGCCCGCCGCCCTGGAGGCTCTGCAGCTGGAGGACCTGCGGCAGCGGCTCGACGATTTCGACATCGTCCATTGCCACAGCGAATTCGCCCACGCGGCGCTGCTGGGCGCGCGGCGCCGACGCAGCCTGACCACCATCCACTGGCGGGTCGACGAGCTCGACCGGGCCTTGTTCTTCCAGGGTTTTCCCGACCTGCCCGTCGCGGCGATCTCGGCCGCGCAGGCGACCGGCATCCCGGCCGTGAACCTGGCCGGCATCGTCCATCACGGCATTGACCGGGCGCGCTACGCCTTCCGCGCCGCGCCGGACGACCATGTCGCCTTCGTGGGTCGCATGACCGACCAGAAGCGGCCCGACGTGGCGATCCGGGTCGCCCGCGCCGCCGGTCTGCCGATCCGGCTCGGCGGCACGATCGATGTCGGCAACCCGGACTATTTCGACCGCTGCGTGCGTCCCCTGCTGAGCGTCGACGCGACCTATCTCGGGCCCGTCGACGATACCCGGAAGGGCGAGCTCCTGGGCGGCGCCCGGGCGCTCCTGTTCCCGATCGACTGGCCCGAGCCCTTCGGCCTCGTGATGATCGAGGCGATGGCCTGCGGCACTCCGGTGGTCGCCTGGAACCGCGGCTCGGTTCCCGAGATCGTCGAGGACGGGGTGACGGGCTTCATCGTCTCCAGCGAAGCCGAGGCGGTCGCGGCCCTCGCCCGGATCGGGCAGCTCGACCGCGCCGCGATCCGCCGCCGGTTCGAGGAGCGCTTCACCGCCGAACGCATGGCCCGGGATTACCTCGCCCTCTACTACCGCCTGCGCGCAGCCTGATGCGCACCGCCTTCCTGGCCTGGGACTACCCGCCATCGCCGAGCGGGCTCTCCACCGCGGCCCGAGAGATCGCCGAGAGCCTTGCGCAGGCAGGCGCGGAGGTGACGGTGTTCACCCTCGACCGGACCGGACACGAACGGATCGGCGGCGTCACCGTGTCGGGGCTCGCCCTGGCGCCTGGCAGCTCCCTCGCGCGCCTGCGCCTCTGGGGCTCCGCCGGCCATCTCGCCGCCCCGCTCGCCTTCCGGCGTGCCGTGCTCGAGGCGCATCGCCGAGGGCCCTTCGCCGTGATCGAGGCGACCAATTGGTATGCGCCGGCTGCCCTGCTCGCCGACCGGCGGGATCTGCCGCTGGTGACCCGCAGCTCCACGCCGGCCGCCTTCACCCGTGACCCGGCCGGCAGCCTGCGGAACCGCCTCGACGGCTGGACGGCTGACCGCCTGGAGCGTCGGCAGGCTCAGGCGAGCGCTGGGCTCATCGCAAACACCGCGACGCATGCGGGGGTGATCGCCCGTTGCTACGGGCTGACCGGGCGGCAGCCCGAGGCGGTGATCGGTCTCAGCCTGCCCCCCGAGGTCGCCGAGGCCGCGAGTGGCGCCCCCTATCCGGAGGCGGCGGAACCGATCCGCCTGCTCTTCGTCGGGCGGGCGGAGGCGCGGAAGGGGTTCGATGCCCTTCTCGGCGCGGTCGCGATCCTCGGTGCCGAGTGGGCGAGGGGCGCGCTGCCCGCCTTCCGGCTCGACCTCGTTGGGGTGCCGCCGGACGATCTCCCGGCCGATCTGCCCGATGTGGCGCGGCCGCACATCCGGGCCCGGGGCCGGATCGACGGCCGGGCGCTGTCGGCGGCCTACGCCGAGTCTCACGCGGTGCTGGCGCCCTCGCGCTACGAGAGTTTCGGCCTCGTCTACCAGGAAGCGCTCGCCTACGGCCGGCCGGTCGTGGCCTGCGCCGAGGATGCGAGCGCCCGCGCCTTCGTCGGCGTGCCCGGCGCCGGCCCCCTGGCCGCGGCCGCGACCGGGCCGGCCCTCGCCGACGCCCTGCGTCCGCTCCTCACCGATCCGGACCTGCGCCGCGCCTATCGCGCCCGCGCCCTGGCGGCGGCCGGGCGCTTCAGCCGGGCGAGCCTCGGGCGCGAGACCCTGGCGCTCTACGAACGGGCGATCACGGCGGCGCGGGGCGGCTGATCGTGCAGCCGCGGCAGATCCGGTCCGCTCCGACCCGTCAGTCTGCGTAGGGGCGCAGCAACGCGGCCTCTTCCTCCGGACGTCCGCGCCCGGGATCGAGCGCCTCGTAGCGCCGCGACCGTGCCCGGACATGGGCCGCGCTCAGGCGATGCTCGATGCCGCCGTGCAGGGCGATGAGGCTCCCGGGCCAGCCACGGTCGAGAACCGGGCGCTCATGGACGCGGCCGGCGTAGACCAGATGGGTGCGGTTCAACCGATACTGGACATCCGGGAACACGTCCGAGAGGACGCCGTCGACCCGGTTCGCCCGGGCGAGGCCGATCGAGACGACAGCCTCCGCCTCGGCCAGGGCCGCCAGGGCGGGCAGCAAGCGGCCGGTCGCCGGGCCGAGCGCCTCGTCGGCGTCGAGCTGCAGCATCCAGCCGTGGCGGGCGAGGCCCTGGAGAGCATTGCGCTGCGCGGCGAAATCCCCGTCCAGGGGGCGGGCGGCCACGCGCACCGCCCCCGCGGCGAAGCCCGCGACCGGGACCGGCACCGCCGCCCGCGCCGGCCCGTCGATCAAGATCGCGACGTCGTCCGTCCAGCCAGCCTGCGCCGGCAGCGAGGCCAGGACGGCGTCCCGGTCCGCCGGACGGCAGAGGAGACCGAGGGACACCGGGCGCCGGTCGGCGGCTTCGAGGGCGAACAGCTCAGCGTCGGCCGCCCGGGTACCGTGGGGGTGTCGGAGTTCCGCGCGGCCGGCCGCGTCGCGGGGACGGACGCCGAGCCGCCAACGGGTCGCGGCGCTACGCAGGGTATAGAGGTCGAGGCCGTAGGGCGCCTCCAGGTCGGGCGCGAAGACGGGACCGGCGAGGCTTCGGGCCAGATGCGCGCGGCAGGCCTCCGGGGCCGCGCCGTGCGCGAGCAGGACCCCGCAGGCGTTGCAGGCCAGCGGGAAGGCGCGGCGCGCGCCGCCCGGATAGGACAGGGTCCGGTCGCTCGGCCCGATCATGGCGGCGGCACAGACGAAACACCGGCGCATGATCCCATCTCCGACGCCCGCGATCCAGCAGAGGGGCCTGGATGCGTCGGGCCCGCGCCTTACCTCCGCGGTTCCCATAACCCCTGCCGCACGTGATCCCGGACGTCGACTCCCTCCCTGCCGGACGCGCCGGCCTACCAGCCGACGGGTCCCTCGCCATCGTGGGCAACGCGCCCGGAGCGGGTGCGTGCGCAGCCGCGATCGATGCGGCGGACAGCGTGGTCCGCTTCAACAACGCGCTCGGCTTCGGCGGCGGCACCGGCCACCGCGTCACGCATCTCGCCCTGGTCAACCGCGGCGGCCAGCCGCGGGAATGGCTGGCGGACCGGCGCTTCCTCGAGCGCCCGGTGGTCCGCGCCGCGCAGGCCTTCATCCTGCCCTTCCCGATGCTGCCGGCGGAGCACAACGTCCCCGAGCCGATCTGCTGGACCCGCGAGCTTCTGGCGCGGCTGCGTCCGTTGGGCCGCCCGGTCCTCCTCCTGCCCGAGACGCTGCACCAGCAGGCTCACGCCCTGCTCGGCCCGCGCACGGCGGGACACCCGAACCCGAGCACCGGCTTCCTCGTGACGCTCGCGCTGCTGCTCGGCCGCCCGGCGGGTGCAGGACCGGCGCAGGTCTTCGGCTTTGGTTTCGACGGCTGGCCCGGTCATCCCTGGGCGGCCGAGCGCGCATGGTTCGCCGAGGCTGAGGCGGCCGGACGCATCCGTGTGCATCCACCATCTCTGACCGAGCAATAACGTCATGACCACGCTGATCACCGTCCTGAAGGGCGGCGGGCGCTACGACGCCACCTGGGTCGCCCGCCTCGCAGGCGGCATCCGCCGTCATGCCCCGGCTTTCGAACGGATCGTCTGTCTTACGGACCTGCCAGTGGCCGTCGCGGGCGTGGAGACGATCCCGCTCCGGCACGCTTGGTCGGCCTGGTGGGCGAAGATGGAGGCGTTCCGGCCCGGTCTCAGCACGGGTCCGACCCTCCTGTGCGACCTTGATACGGTGCTGACCGGCCCAGCCGATGCCCTCGCCGAGCCCGGCCTCGCCGCGATGGAGGACTTTTTCCACGCGGGGCGCCTCTCCAGTGCGCTGCTGCGCTGGTCCGGGGACGAGCTCGCATCGCTTTACACGACCTTCGCGGCCGACCCCGACCGCTGGATGAGCCCAGGATCCTGCGGCCCCGTGCCGAACGCGGTGCATGGCGATCAGGTCGTCATCGACCACCTGCTGCGTCGGAGCGGGCGGCAACCGGATTTCATCCAGCGCCTCCATCCCGGCCTGCTCGATTTCTATGACCCCCGGCGCGATTCCCATAGCCCGGTCGTGATCTTTATCGGAGCGGCGAAGCCGGATACGGCAACTGGAGCCGTGCATGCTGCGTGGACGCGTAGCTGATGGAGGATTCCCTGCGCTGTCTCGGCTACAACTTCGGGAGCGTAATCGTGATCAGGTCGGCCGCGGGTGAAGACGACCTATCTGGACAGAAGCTCCGAAGCTGCCCTTCGCCTACGGGCTACGTTCTCGCATGATCCTACGCGTGCCAGTGGGTCGCAGTCGGGCAAGGAGAATGTCCGCATTTCGGGCGGCGGCATTCCGAAGCGGAATGGCAGGTTTCGGCCAGACCACGTCACGCCGACCCACAAATGCGCGCAGGAGCAATCGTTCCGCTTGGCGCCCACTACGGCCATTAGCTGCCGGTCGGCGGCATCTCCGAAGCAGACATCGGCTAGCACTACCTGGGCACTTTGGAGGGCGTTGGGCGTTCTGATCCTGCAGCGGCGGCACTGCGGGAGACGGACATGGCCGAGAGACCGTCGGGGCAGGATCTCGATGCGTGGCTGGTGCCTTTCCTGGCGGCGATGGGGCGCAAGACGCGGCGGACCTGGGCTCCGCTGTACCTGCGCGGCCTGCTCGGCCCCGGGGATCGCAAGAGCCTGCAGCCGATGGCCGCCCGTCTCGGGCTGCCAGGTCACGACCAACTGCAGCACTTCATCGCCAGCCCGGCCTGGGACGACGGCCCGCTCTGGGCGGAACTCACCCGTACCGCGGACCGGCTGGTCGGCGGATCCGACGCCTGCCTGGTGATCGACGATACGGCGCTGCCGAAGAAGGGCACGCGCTCGGTGGGCGTGGCGCGCCAGTACTGCGGGCACCTCGGCAAGAAGGCCAACTGCCAGTCGCTCGTCTCCCTCACCCTGGCGCGGGGCGAGGTGCCCGTCCCGGTTTGCCTGCACCTGTTCCTGCCGGAGGAGTGGGTCGCCAACCCGAAGCGGTGTCAGCGGGCAGGTGTGCCCGAGGCGGCGGTGGTGCCGCAAAGCAAGGGCGAGATCGCGCTTGCCGAACTCGACCGCCTGCAGGCCGAAGGCGTCCGCTTCGGTGTGGTACTGGCCGATGCCGGCTACGGCTGTAGCGCCGTGTTTCGGCATGGCCTCGACGCGCGCGGGCTGACCTGGGCGGTGGGGATCGCCAAGAACCAGAAGGTCTACGATCCCGACGTGCGGCTGGTGGAGCCGGGCGGGAGGGCGCGCAGACCCGTGCCGGATCAGGAGCCGCAGGAGGCCGAGGCGGTTCTCGCTGCGCTGCCGTGGCGGCGCGTGGCGTGGCGGCAGGGCACGAAGGGCGCGCTCGCGGCCCGGTTTGCCATGACCCGCGTGCGGGTGGGCGACGGTCCGATCTGGGGCAACAACCGCCATCTGCCGGGCGCCGAGGTCTGGTTGGTGGGCGAGTGGCGCGCCTCGGGCGAGCGCAAGTACTACCTCTCGAACCTGCCGCCCCGCACGACCCGGCGCGCCCTGGCCGGCACAATCAAGGCGCGCTGGGTGTGCGAGCAGGGCCACCAGCAGTTGAAGGAGGAACTGGGCCTCGACCACTTCGAGGGCCGCTCCTGGACTGGCCTGCACCGGCACGCGCTGATGACGTGCATCGCCTGCGCCTACCTGCAGCACCTGCGCCTGGCTGGGCCCGACCGGACGGATGGGGGAAAAAAAGGTGGCTGGCCTACCGGGACCGCCACCGTCTCCGAGCCTGCCCGCCGTGCGGCAGGCCATCATCGGCCGCCTGTTCGTCGGCCTCATCCCACCGGTGCGATGCCCGCACTGTCGCCGCCGCTTCCGGCTGCCGTCTGACCTCAAAGTGCCCAGGTAGTGCTAGAGGCTGTTACGAACCTGCGGCTGCGCCAGTTTTGGCAGGATGCAGTCCCGCCGTGCCTATCCGTCCGATGTCAGCGATGAAGAATGGGCGCTGGTCGCCCCCTACCTGACCTTACTTCCCGAAACGGCCGCTCAGCGCGATCACAATCTGCGGGAGGTGTTCAACGGGCTGCGCTACGTGGTGCGATACGGCGTGGCTTGGCGTGCGATGCCCCACGATCTGCCGCCCTGGCACGCGGTGTACGATCAAGCCCAACGCTGGCTGAGGGCGGGCTGCTTCGAGACCTTGGTCCACGACCTGCGCGCCGTGCTGCGCCTGGCTTAGGGCCGGACCGAGGAACCTTCGGCCGTGGTCCTCGACAGCCGGACGCTGCGCTCGACGCCCGAGAGTGGGGCCCGCGCCGCTTGGGACGGCCATAAGCGCACCCGGGGATCGAAACTGCACGCGGCCGTCGATACGCTCGGGCAGGTGCTGGCGTTGCACGTCACGCCCGCCAATGCCGACGACCGCGCCGCCGTGGCGAGGTTGGCTGATGCCGTGCAGGAGGCGACCGGCGACAGCGTGAACCTCGCCTATGTCGATCAGGGCTACACAGGAGAGCGTGCGGCGAAGGCAGCAGCCGATCACGGCATCGCTATGGAGGTTGTGAAGCTACCCGAGGCCAAGCGCGGTTTCGTGCTGCTGCCACGCAGATGGGTCGTCGAGCGTGCCTTCGCTTGGATGGCCCGCTTCCGCCGATTGACTCGCGACTACGAGCGCCTGCCAGCCACTTTGGCCGGATTGCACCTCGTCGCCTTCAGCGTCCTGCTCCTCCGCAGGGCCGCTGACTTCGCTGCAGTCCGTAACAGCCTCTACTCCGAAGCGGACTGGCAGCTTTCGGCCAGGAACGGTCGGCTGCTTTGCGCCCATTGCAGATGCGTGGCGTCCAAAATTCATGAGCCGAAAGCAGACGTCCACTCAGCCGGGTGGACGTCTGGCCCGTGTGGAACTGCCGTCAAGCCGATTGTCGCACGCGAGAGTGGATGATGATGTCGCTCGGCTCGGTGCTGACGGCCTCCAGGGCCATGCCCTTCGTCTCGACCCCGAGCACGAAGACGACGACGCCCTGCACAAAGAGCCCGGCAGAGATCAGGCCCAAGACGGCCGTGATTCCACCCTGCATGTACAGAAAGGCGATCAGGAATGGGATGCCGATGTTGGCGAGGCGCCCGGCTGTGCTGCACAGACCCACGCCCCGCAGGCGGATCTCCGTCGGAAAGAGCTCGGGCACGTAGGCGGCGATGCTAAGCGCGCCGAGGATGAAGACGCAGGCCACGAGGCAGAATCCGAGCCCCATGACCAGCGCGGGGTGATCTGCCTGCGGGTAAGCCAAGCCGATCGCGAGGGCCACGAAGGAGAACAGGACGATTCCCCTTTTGCGCCCGAGGCTCTCGGCCAGCAGGCAGCCGATGAAGGCGCCGAGCGGTGCCCCGAGCGTCATGACGGCAGTAAAGCCGAGAGACTTCGTGACGGTCATCCCCTGAGCCAGGAAGAAGGTCGGCATCCAGGTGATGAAGCCGTGGGTGATGAGGTTGTTGACGATGTTGATGACGATACCCGTCACCGTTCGGCTCAGGAGTTGGCCCTGGAACAAGGCGGAGAGCGGAACGCTCGGGGCGGCGATCGGGGTGTGGACGGCCGGCACGGGCGCAACCTGCGATCCGTAGACCTGTTCCTCGATGCGGCGGGTGATGGCCTCGGCCTCGGCGTGGCGGCCCTTCGATTCAAGCCACCGGGGCGATTCCGGCATGTTCTTCCGGAGCAGCCAGACGATCCCGGCGCCGATCCCGGCTATGGCGAACATCCAGCGCCAGCCGAGATAGGGGATGATCAGAAAGCCGCCGAAGGTCGCCGCGAACAGGGCCGAGTTGGTGAAGACCGCGAGCAGCGCCGCGAACCGGCCGCGGATCGCGGGCGGCATGAACTCGGACAGGGTGCCGTAGCCCACGACGATTTCCGCCCCGAGCCCGAGCCCCATGACGAAGCGGAAGCCCGTCAGCCACAGGATGTCGGGAGCGAAGGCCGCCGCCATCGAGGCGATCCCGAAGATCGCGAGGTTGAACTGGTAGGTGAAACGCCGTCCATAGCGGTCCCCCAGGATGCCCGCGAGCCAGGCGCCGACGGTCATGCCTGCGAACGTCGCCGAGATGAACCACGCGTTCCGGTCGACGTCCGAGAGTCCCTCGCGGACCAGGGCTCCGAGGACCCCGGCGGCGAGGTAGATGTCGAACCCGTCGAAGAACATGCCTGCTCCGACGAGGAACAGCATGCGCGTGTGAAACCTGCTTCGGGGCAAACTATCCAGGCGATGCCCGATGGACGATCTCGTCATGGTTGCGTCCTCCCTCGCCGCCGAGCCGCATCGGCCCGGGGTCGTTGTGATGTCTCCAGGTCGTCCGGGCTGAAGCTTCAGCCGTCCGCTTCGGCCTCCTCGCAGAGAAACCGGAAGGCGAAGCCATCGCCACGCGTCGCGATGCGCGCCGCGTGGGGCGCCATGAAGTGCCCTGGGAAGAGGACGCCTTCCGCTTCCGCCAACTGCGCCAGAAGCCGGCGGCGCGTCAGCGCGGCCGTGGCCGGGTCGATGCAGCCCATGCAGCTCCATTCGGGATGGAACACCTGGACGGGGTGATGAATGATGTCGCCCGTGAACGCCCCGGCCTCCGGTCCGCAGCGGAGCCAGACCGCCACGTGCCCCGGCGTATGGCCGGGCGCCGGCGCGAGGTGGAGAACGCCTTCGAGGACGTGATCCTCATCGACGACGAGGGCGCGCCCCGCCTCGAGGATAGGCAGCACGCTGTCGCGGTAAGCCTGCAGATGCGGGCCGCGCGCGCCTTTCTCGTGTTCGGCCTGCCAGAACGCGTGCTCCGTCCGACCGAACACGTAGGTTGCGTTCGGAAAGGTCGGCACCCAGCGCCCGTCGATGAGCCGCGTATTCCAGCCGACATGGTCGGCATGGAGATGCGTGCACAGAACGTAGTCGATGTCATCCGGGGTGGCCCCGGCCTCCGCGAGGCGGTCTAGGAATGCGGTCGACAGGTTGCACCAGTCGGGCCGGGCGTCCCGAACCTTGCCGTTGCCGACGCAACCGTCGATCAGGATCCGCTTGCCCTCGGTCTCCACGAGCCAGGAATGCATCGAGAGCAGGATGCGCCGGCTTGCCGGATCGAAATGGTGGGGGGCCATCCAGCGTTCGTGGGCCGCGATCTCCGCTTCGGTCGCAAGGGGGAAGAAGCGCAGCACATCGAAGCTCGAATCGACCATCTCGACGATCGGCGTGACGGTCGCGCGCCCGACCCGGAACGTCATGCCACCGCCTCCCGCAGGACGAAGCCGTCGGGCTCTCCCGTCCCGGACGCGACGGCGCCGAGTTCGTGACCTGCAGCCTCGCGCAGCGGCCGAATGCACAGCACCGACACCACGGACGCGGCGGCGATGTAGCCGGCGAGCGGCCACCAGCTCCCCGACCAGGCCCAGAGCGCCGCCGCGAGGACCGGCGTCGGACCGCTCCAGATTACCGTGGCAAACTGGTAGGCGACGGACACGCCGCTATAGCGGATCGGAGCCTCGTACTGCTCGGCGAACAGGCTCGGCTGGACCGCCTGCGTGGTCGCTTGCCCGAAGACGAGGCCGCCGACGAGCGCCAAAGTAATGAGAGTCGCGCTGCCGGTCCCGATCAGCAGGAAGAACGGCACGATGAACAGCCCGGTGAAGACCATCCCGCCGGCGAAGACGCGCTTGCGGCCGATGCGATCGGACAGCGCACCGAAGAACGGCTGCGCCACGAGGCAGGCCGTGGCGGCGATCATGAGGGCGTTCAGCACCACGGGCCGGGGCACCCCGATGGCGGTCGTCATGTAGGCGAGGGCCCAGACGGCGAAGACGTGAAAGGAGGTGTTTTCAGCGGCCTGGGAGCCGATCACCAGGGCCGTCAGGCGCTTGCGATGCCCGATGATCGCGCCGATCGGCAGGGCTTCCCGCCGCCCTGACTGCTTGAGCCGCTGGAAGCTCGGCGACTCGGCCAGACGGCGGCGAATGACGATGCCGACGACGAGGAGCAGGCCACTCAGCAGGAACGGCACGCGCCAGCCCCAGTCGGCGAATTGCTCCGGGCTCGTCGATGCGGTCACAACCGCCATGACGCCGGAGGACAGCAGAAGGGCCGCAGGAATCCCCATTTGCGGCCAGCTTCCGTAGAATCCGCGCCGCTCCGGCCGCGCGTGCTCCACAACCATGAGCGTGGCGCCACCCCACTCCCCGCCGACGGCGAAGCCCTGGAAGAAGCGAAGGGCGGTGAGCAGGACCGGCGCCCAGAGCCCGACCGTCTCGTAGGTCGGCAGCAAGCCGATCAGGAAGGTCACCGCGCCCATCATGCCGAGGCTCAGCACCAGCATGGCTTTGCGGCCGATCCGGTCGCCGTAATGCCCGAAGACGATGCCGCCGATCGGCCGCGCCACGAACCCCACCGCGAAGGTCGCGAACGAGGCAATCATGCCGGTCGTAGCGTCCGCGGCTGGAAAGAAGAGCTTGTTGAAGATGAGAGCGGCGGCCGTCCCGAAGATGAAGAAGTCGTACCATTCGAGGGTCGAACCGATGAAGCTGGCCAACGCGACCTTGCGCGTGTCCATGCTCTGCCTTTGCATGGCCATGTCCCTCCCTGTCTGTCCTTGCTCTTGTCGGCAGTGACGATCGGATGGTTCAGGCGGGCGATGGCCGGTCGATCGGAATCTCGACGTCGAGCAATGGCGCGTGCTGCTGGGCGCCGTAGACATCCGTGTCGCCGATGTCGCCGGCCGGCACGAGGCGCGGGAGGGTCGCCTTGAAGGCGGCAGCCGTGTCGTAGGGCGTGAACAGCACGTCCTCTTCCGCGACGCCATAGAGCTTGGCGAACAGGGCTGCGTTGAGCACGCCGGTCGCCTTCACCTGTCTGTAGACGTCATGGTCCTCGAACAAGACGTCGATCGTCACGAGGAACGGGCCGGCGTTCTTGCTCTTGCAGATCTGTGCGATGTCACGGATGCGCGGCATGATTACCCTCTTACCGTCTCGTATTCGATCGGGAACATCTCGTACGGGTCCTTCGGCGCGACCACGTGGAAGATGCTGAAGCGGTACATCGCCCCGAGTTCGATGTCCGACGGGCTGAACGGGAAGGCCATGTTGCCCTCCTTGCAGAGGCGGCCCGCGAAGTCGGCATGCAGCATCGAGGTGCGGGCCATCGCGACGACGGCGTTGGCGATGTCCTGGGTCCGGCCGACGATCTCGACGACGAAACCGAGTTCGTGCGAGGTGATCGCCTTCTGGGGTTCCCAGGCAGCCATCACACCGTCCTTGCCGTAGGTCCGCACCACCATCGTGTAGTCCGAGGGCGGGACGCCGAACGAGGCGGCCTTCGTCGCCACCGTCCTGCGGTGGGTTTCGAGGTAGCTGTCGATCTGACCGATCAGCACCGGGTCCCGCGTGCCGCAGATCGTGATCGCCCGGTAGCCGACGCGCTCCACGCCTTCGAGCTTCACCGTGTAGGTCGAGGCGGGTGTCCAGGTCATGCCGCCGACCCTGACGGCACGGTCGCTGATCGCCTCGAAAGTGCAGGCGCTGGTATCGAGGAGCCCGCCCGGCTCGGTGTGATGGATCGGGCTCGCGTTCTCGTGCAGGGCGAAATTCGCCACGGCGAGCGGCGTCGAGCGGCGGATCGGGTTCGGCGGCTCGCAGACGATGTGATCGTCGCGGACCCGGAGGAAGATGTTGTCCGGCTCCTTCGGAATGGTCGGCTCCGCGCCGCATTCCAGCATCTTGCCGGCGTACCAGGCGGGCGCGGGCGGGATGCCGGCGCGCATGGCCGGGGCGGCCCACTGAGCCGGATCGCTGGAGCGGCCCGCGAGGATGACCTGGGCCCCCTCGTCGAGGGCGCGGGCGAAGGGCTCAGGCCCCATCATGCCGACGATGCGCTCGGCGCGGTCGACGGTCGCCTGATCCAGGGGCTTCATCTTGCCGAGCGGCCGGGTCTTCTCCTCGGCGATGCGGTCGCACAGCCAATCCTTGGGCTGCTCGGAATGGATGAGGGCCATCTTGAACGAGAGGCCCTCCTCGCGGGCGATCTCCCGCACGAGGGCGGCCGTATCCTGCAGGTGGGGCTCGCCGCCCGCGCCGCCCGACGTGCCGATGATGCAGGGGATGCGCGCCGCGACCGCGGCCATCAGCATCAGGCGCAGGTCGCGCTTCACGGAGAGCCGCGAGGTGAAGGATTTGCCGGAGCCGAGATAGTACGGTCCGGGATCGGTGCTGCCGCCATCGCAGCCGATGACGTGCGGCTCCCACGTCATGCCGATCTTCAGCGATTCCTCGGCGAAACCGTAGCCGAGGATCCCGCTGGTGGAGAGCATCCGAAATTCGTTCACGAGCTGCTCCTGCCGTGGGGCGTCGTCACCGGGACGAAGCGTTGGCGGCGGTCTCGGCGAAGGTGCCGAACCGGCCGTCGAGGTAGAGAAGGGGGTTGCGCCGCGGGTTGGTCGCCGCCGACAGGACGCGGCCGATGAACACCGAGTGGGTGCCGTAGCGATGCTCCGCCTCCAGCGCACAATCGAAGCTCGCCAGGGCATCCTCGATGATCGGCGACCCGTCCGGCGCCTGCGTGCAGGTCAATTGGTCGAAGCGGTCCTCGCCCTTGAGCCCGGTCCGGCCCGCGAAGAGGCCCGCGACCGCCAAGTCCGCCTCGGCCAGGATGTTGACCGCGAACCGCGCCGTCCGGCAGATCACAGGATGGGCGCTGGCCGTTCCGTTCACGCAGACGAGCAACGTCGGCGGCGCATCGGTGAGGGAGCAGACCGCCGTCGCCGTCAGGCCGGTCCGCTCGCCAGGTTCGCCGCAGGTGATGATCGCGACGGCGCCCGGAACCTCCCGCATGCAGCGGCGGAACTCGTCCGGGTCGACATGTGCCGCGTCGTCGACCCGCTTCGGCTTGAGCCATGCACTCATGACGAACTCCCAACCTTGCGCCAGTCCCCGGCCTGGGGACGCGGAAGACCGAGATTCTCCCGCAGCGTCGTGCCGGCGTAATCCTTGTGGTAGAGGCCACGCCGCTGCAGTTCCGGCACGACGTAGCGGGTGAAGTCTTCGAAGGCACCGGGCGCGTGGGTCGCCGCGAGCACGAAGCCGTCGCAGGCTCCGCCCTGGAACCATTCCTCCATCTGGTCGGCGATGGATTTGGCCGTGCCGCAGAAGATCGGGAACTCGCCGATCGTGCCGCGTCCGGAGAAGTGGACGAAGTCCCGGACGGTGGGATTCTGCTTCCCGCTGAGGGCGACGACCCGGTCACGGAAGCCGCTCCAGGACAGGCGCGTCAGCTCCTCGTCGGTGAATTCCGAATCCGGGTCCTTCGAGTCGAAATCGAAGTTGAGCGCCTCGGAGAGCAGCACGACGGCATCGACGGGCTTGGCGAGGGCGCGGATGTATTCGCGGCGCTCCTCGGCGGCGGCCTGGCTGTCGCTGACGACGACGTAGCAGGCCGGGCACACGCTCACGCTGTTCGGATCCCGCCCCGCCGCTGCGATCGCGCTCTTGAGCTCCCGGTACTGCTTCCGGCCGGCTTCGAGGTTCGGATAGACGACGAAGATCAGCTCGCCCCAGCGGCTCGCGAAAGACCGGCCGCGGCCGCTCTGACCGGCCTGGATCAGCACCGGGTGGCCCTGAGGCGAGCGGGGCACCGGCAGCGGGCCCTTGGCCGCGAAGTACTGTCCCTTGTGGTTCAGGGCATGAACCTTGGCGGGATCGGCAAACTGTCCGGTCTGCTTGGCGAGGACGATCGCCCCGTCCTCCCAGCTGTCCCAGAGGCCCATGACGACCTCCATGAACTCGTCCGCCCGGTCGTAGCGAAGGTCGTGAGGCAGGTGCTCCGTGCGCCCGAAATTCGCGGCCTCGGAGTTGTTGAGCGACGTCACGACGTTCCAGGCAGCCCGCCCCTTGCTCATGAGATCCAGGGTGCCGAACAGGCGCGCGACGTGGAACGGCTCGTAATAGGTCGTGGAATACGTGACGCCGACACCGAGGCGGCTGGTCACGGCCGCCATCATGGTGAGGATGCAGAACGGGTCCATCTTCACGGCCCGAACGCCGTTGGCGACCGCGTCGCGGTAGTCGTCGGCATAGATATCCGGCATAGCAAGCCGGTCGTCAAAGAAGGTGAGGTGGAACTTGCCCTCCTCCATGACGCGGGCCAGGCGCTGGAAGTACTCCGGGGTCGTAAAATCCGTGGCACCGCCCGGGTGCCGCCAGGACCCTGGGGCAATGGAGCAGTTCTGCGCCTGCATGAACCCCACCATCTTGATCTGGCGCGTGTCGCTCACCCTGCGACCTCCCTGTTCGTTGCGATATCGCCGCCCCACCGGACTGAGGACCGGTGCGGCTCGACTTTGCGCAAACGTTTGCTCAACTGACCGTCAGAATTATTTCGATCGACGGGGCCCGTCAACGCAACGGGGCACGTGTCGGGCGCCAAAAGCCGGATATTTCGTTGTTGCGGTGCGCAACTATGCGCAAATTTTTGCGCATAAACTGGCAACTAACATGAGGCAGGGATGAGCGAGCGGAGAGCGACGATCGTGACCGTCGCGGAGGCGGCAGGGGTCGCCCCCTCGACCATTTCCCGCGCGTTGAGGGGCGATAAGCGGATCTCGCCAGAGACCCGCGCGCGCATCGCGCGGGTGGCGTCGGAACTCGGCTATACGCCCTACGCCTCGGCGAGGGCCCTGGCCTCGGGACAGAGTGGGTTGATCGGGGTCGTCGTCGGCCCGATCACGAATCCCTTCTATACTCAGCTGCTCTACGAGGCGGTGCGCCAGATCGGCGAGCGCGGAATGCGCCTGCTCGTCATCCACGCGGGCCCCGGCCCCCTGGAGAACAGTATGGCGGACGCCCTGCTCCAGTATCAGGTCGATGGGTGCCTCATCAGTTCGGTGGACCTGCCGTCCCACGTCGGAGCGGTCTGCGCGGCGAACGCCGTGCCGGTCGTCATGGTCAACCGCGTCGCGCAGGCGGATACCTGTGCGGTGGTGTGCGACAACGAATTCGGCTCCGTGCAACTCGGTGAGTTGCTCCTCCGCCGGGGGCGGCGCCGAACAGCTCTGGTCCGCACCTCGACCCCTTCCTCGACCGCCCGCGAGCGCGACGCCGGGTTCACGACCTTCATGCAGGCCGCCGGCCATCCGCCGGTGCTCCGCCTCGACGGCCAATCCTGTTACGAGGGCGGTTTCGCGGCGGGCCAGCAAATCGCGGCTTTGACGACGGCAGAGCGCCCCGACTCGGTTTACGCCGTAAGCGACATCATGGCCTACGGCGTCCTCGATGCCCTACGCTTGGCCGGCATCGCCGTCGGCCGGGACATCGCGGTCGTCGGCTTCGACGGCCTGCCACAATCGGCCCGGCCGATCTACAATCTGACGACGGTCGAACAGCCCATCGGGCCGATGATCAGCCGAGCGCTCGACCTGTTGCAAGCGCGGATGCGAGACAGGACGTTGCCGGATGAGACGATCTCCCTCCGAGGGCGGCTGATCGAACGTGGTTCGAGTCGATCCATTCCATGATCGCCGTGTGCCGCAAAGCAGATGATCCAATCGAGACGAATTTTTTAGGACAGATTTTCTGCAAGTTCGCCTTCATCAGGAATCACAAGCGGCTTTCGCTCAGCTTTAGCTCTGAACTATCATGAGCTCTGCGTCCGCGCGAAGCCATCACGCCGGGAAGCCCAAAAGACCAGGTAGGGTCGAGAGGAAGCTGTCCGCTCTTCGGGGGCTTTTTCGAAGCAAACCGACGGCTTTCGGCCAGACTACGTCACGCCCCATCGCGATCACGCGCAGAACTGGCCGTTCGGCTTGGCGCCTATGCCGGACACACAGGAACGAAGGTCAATCTCTCTGATGCGGACATGTCCTCACGAGGCTTCCAAGAGGGCAGATGGAAGGGAGCAGGACGTCATTGTGACGGAATCACCCGCGCCCGCAAGAAGCCGTTCGTCGGCGATCGCTCGCGTATTGTTCACTCCGGCAAGCCGGCGATCTGCAATGACTCGGCATAAGTCCTTGCCATGCTGGCGAGTGGAACTGGGATACGGGCGAAGAACGCGCTTACTGTCAGGTCCGGCTCGACACGAAGCAGTGTGCTGACAGCGATGCGCGCCTGCTCGGTCTGACCGAGCTTTACGAGAGCAACCGCTAGGACACGTAAGGCCACCGCAAAGCGGCCGTTCTGGGCCAGCGCCTGCTCAGCCGTGCGGGCAGCTTCCGCATAATCCTCGTCGATGACCGAGGCGAGGGCAAGAACGCCGGACATGAGCCAACCGCGCGGGTCTCGCGGGTTGAGCTTTTGCGCGCGCAGTGCCATCGCACGGCCCTCGTCCCGGTTGCCGCACATAGTCTCGATCCAGCCTGCCAGGGTCAGGGCCATCGCCGAGTTGGGGTTGATGAGCAGCGAGCGGCGAAAGAGAATGCGTGCGCGCTCGCGGTCGACTCCAGCCATGTTCCAGATGGCGAACGCCGCCATCCAGAGCACTTGAGCGTCTTCGGGCGCGATCTCGACGGCGCGCCACCCCGCGCTGACGGCGGCCCTGCGGTCGGTGTCCGTTTGATGCATCCACCCTTGGAAGTGGCATTGCGCGCGCGTGTAGGCGGCCGCGGCCAGGGCTTGCGCGTAGTCTGGGTCCACGACCAGGGCTTGGTCGAAATGATCCAGCGCCGCTAACAGGCTCTCCGCGGTGAACGCGGCCAAATGGGCGTAGGCCCGCAAGGTAAGGTCGTAGGCGTCGAGCTGCACCGGGCGTTCCCGCTGCAGGCGGCCGAGCTCGGCGCGCTGGAGGGTAGGCTCGATGACCGCGGCGACGCACTCCGCCACTCGGTCCTGCAGGTCGAACACGTCCTCCGGATCCCCGTCGAAGCGATCAGACCAGATGTAGGCTCCGGAGGCAGCGTCGATGAGCTGGCCGGTGATGCGCAGCCGCGTAGCGCTCCGGCGCACGCTGCCCGCGAGCACGTAGCCGACGCCGAGTTCCTGCCCGACTTGGCGAATATCGATGCTGGCACCTCGGTAGGTGAAGGAAGAATTGCTTGCGATCACGAACAGGCCGCTGCTTCGGGAGAGGGCAACGATGATCTCCTCGGCCATGCCTTGGCCGAAATAGTCCTGCGCTGGGTCGCCGCTGAGATTCGAGAAGGGCAGGACGGCGATTGCCGGCAACCGCGCAAAACGGAGCGCGCCGTGCGCCACGCCAATGGCTTCCTCTGTCCGGGCGCTGCCGTCAGCGACCTCCTGGACAGGAGCGACGAAGCGCAGGCCCTTCCTGGGCAGGGTTCGGATCAGCTGCTGCGCCGCGCCGGTGTCGCCGATCGCGGCGCGGGCGGCGTTGATGCGACTGCCGAGCGTCGCCTCGGAAACGATACGGCCGTGCCAGACTGCCTCGAGCAGGTCGTCGCGGGTGACTACCCGGTCGCGCGCCTCGATCAAGAACTTGAGAACGTCGAAGACCTGAGGCTCGACGGCGACAAGGGTCCCGTCCGTGCTCAGTTCGCGCCGGGTAGCATCAAGGGTGAAGGGTCCGAACCGGTAGATCACGAGGCGTCCGCGGCAGCGCGCGATGGCTTAGCACGCATGGTCTCCCGCATAAATCATGATGCTCTCAAGAGCGCGCCAATGCCCTCTCAAAGCGCGCCACCGCGGCTTAGGGCAGTCCGTGAAGCATCGAAGACGCCAAGTCAGGGAGCTGCTCATGCCGAGGGACATCCATCCCGATACCCACACTTGGAGCCGCCGCCGACTCCTCGGGACCGCTGTAGCGACCGTCGCCGTCGCGGAAGTGGGGCTCGTTAATGTTGCACGCGGGGAGACTGCGTCCATCGCGAAGGCCGGTCCCATGCCCGGCACGCTGAAGCAGATCGATGCCGGCGTGCTCAACGTCGGGTATGTCGAGGCCGGGCCGGCCGATGGCCCGGCGGTCATCTTGCTGCACGGCTGGCCCTACGACATCCACGCATTCGCGGAGGTCGTCCCGATCCTCACTGCAGCCGGATACCGGGTCATCATCCCCCATCTCCGCGGCTACGGCTCAACCCGCTTCTTAGCCCACGACGCGGTCCGTAACGGTGAGCAGGCCGCGCTGGCTGTCGATGTCATCGTCTTGATGGACGCCCTCGGTATCGCCCGGGCCGTTCTCGGCGGCTTTGACTGGGGAGCGCGGACGGCCGGCATCGTCGCGGCGCTCTGGCCGGAGCGGTGCAAGGCGCTGGTCTCGGTGAGCGGCTATCTGATCGGCAATCAGGAGGCCGGCAAGAAGCCGTTGCCGCCGAAGGCCGAGCTGTCTTGGTGGTATCAATTCTACTTCGCCACCAGCCGGGGACGGGCCGGCTACGAGGCATATCGGAAGGATTTCGCCCGACTAATCTGGCAGACCGCCTCACCGAGGTGGCGTTTCGATGACGCGACTTTCGAGCGGAGCGCTCAGGCCCTCGACAATCCGGACCACGTCAGCATCGTCATCCACAACTACCGGTGGCGGATCGGCCTTGCCGAAGGGGAACGGCAATACGAGGCTCTGGAGAACCGGCTGGCGCAAGCGCCGGACATTCGCGTGCCGACCATCACTCTGGAGGGGGACGCAAATGGCGCCCCGCATCCGCAGCCCGAGACTTACGCCAGGAAGTTTGCCGGCCGCTACGAGCACCGCCTGATCACCGGCGGCATTGGTCACAATCTCCCGCAGGAAGCGCCGCAGGCTTTTGCGCGTGCGGTGGTCGACGTCGATGGCTTCTGATTTCCGCATGCACCGGCGGCTGCTGGCCGCGGCAGCCCGTCTCACCGCCGGGTTCGCCCTTGTGTCAGCCGGCACTGCTCAGGACGTCGGAAAGCCGGCCTCACCAATCTATGGTGTCACGATCCCAGACGGCTATCGCAGGTGGCTTCTCATCGCCCCGGCCTCGGAGGGTGAACCACTCAACGAGCTGCGCGTCGTCCTGGGAAACGCGGTGGCGGCGGAAGCCTACACGCGCGGCACGCTGCCGTTCCCTGACGGGACGGTTTTGGTGAAGCTGGCTTGGAAGCATGTGGCCTCGCCCGAGTTCGAGGCGGCCACCGTGCCGGGGATGGCGACGACTGTGCAGGTGATGATGAAGGACTCGAAGCGCTACCCGGCCTCGGGTGGTTGGGGCTTCGGGCGTTTCGTCGACGGTAAGCCGGCCGACGAAGCGGAGCACCGAACCTGCTTCGCGTGTCACGAAGCGCGTGTGAAAGACCGCGACTACGTCTTCACACGCTACGCGCGTTGAGAGAATCCGGTGCAGAGAAACCACACAGTTCCCGGCGATGACTGTGATTTCGCCGAGCGCCTTGCGCCTCAAGGATTGTGAGTCTATTTGACAGCCGCTTATCAGAGTGCCGTCTCGCCATGTGATCCTCGCCCGAACCTGCTTTTTATCCAAGCCTGTTTCGGGAATAGATCCATGTCCGCGTTCATCACGCTTTCGCGCCTTTCCTGGTCGACGCCAGACGGCCGCCCGCTCTTTTCAGACATCAATCTCGCCTTCGGTCCCGAGCGGACCGGCCTGGTTGGACGTAACGGCGTTGGCAAGTCGACACTGCTCCGCTTGATCGCGGGCGATCTCCGACCGAGTGCCGGGTCGGTCTCGCGGCACGGCCGCTTGGGCGTCATGCGCCAGCTTGTCCACGTGGACGCATCTGAATGTGTCGCCGACCTATTTGGCGTCCGGCGCGATCTTGCGGTGCTGCGTCGAGCCGAGCGCGGCGAGGCCGACGCAGAGGATCTGGCCGATGCCGATTGGACGCTGGAAGCACGGCTTGAGGCGGCGCTCGCTCGCTTCGGCTTGGCGATTGCACTCGACACGCCTCTCGCGAGCCTGTCAGGCGGGCAACGCACCTGTGCTGCGCTCGCCGCCTTGGTATTTTCTCGACCAGACTTCCTGCTGCTCGATGAGCCTACGAACAACCTCGATCGAAAGGGTTGGGACGCAGTTGCCGCTCTGCTGGCCGATTGGCGCGGTGGAGCGCTCGTCGTCAGCCATGATCGGGCTCTTCTCGAGAGTATGGACACGATTGTGGAGGTCACGGCGCTTGCCACTAGCCGATACGGTGGCGGCTGGAGTGCATACCGTGCGCAGAAGGATCTGAAGCTCGCGGCCGCTGAGCACGACCTCGCCGATGCCGAGAAGCAAGTGGCCGCCGCCGCTCGTGCAGCACAGGTTGCTGCCGAGCGCAAGGCTCGTAAGGACAGCGTTGGTGCTCGCGCCGCCACCAAGGGCGACGCGCCGCGCATCCTGCTCGGCGCGCAGAAAAACCGCAGCGAGGCGACCGGTGGCGTCCAAGCCCGTCTGGCAGAGAATCGACTGGCCGAAGCCAACGCCAGTGCCGCCGTTGCGCGCGAACAACTTGAGGCCCTGCAGCAACTTCGGGTGACGCTCGCGCCGACGGGCCTGCCGGCCAACCGGCGAGTTCTCGTGCTGAAAAAGGTTACCGCGGGATATGCCCCAGACGCGCCCGTACTCCGTGATACGTCTCTAGCGATCGTCGGTCCAGAGCGCGTGGCAATTGTTGGACCGAATGGGTCCGGCAAGTCGACGCTTTTGCGCCTTCTTACAGGTTTGTTGAAACCTTGGTCCGGTGAAGTCGCGCTCTATGTTAAGTCCGTGATGCTGGATCAACGGGTCAGTCTGCTTGATCCAGGCGAGACAATCCTAGAGAATTTCAAGCGGCTCAATCCAACCGAAGGTGAGAATGCCTGCCGGGCAGCGCTGGCCCGGTTCCAGTTCCGGGCGAATGCCTCTCTGCAGTTCGTGCACAGTTTGAGCGGTGGGCAGATGCTCCGTGCCGGCCTCGCCTGTGTTCTGGGCGGTCGGGCTCCGCCGCCCCTGCTCATCCTAGACGAGCCAACGAATCATCTCGATATTGACTCGATCGAGGCTGTCGAGGCGGGGCTTACCGCATATGACGGTGCCCTACTCGTCGTCAGTCACGACGAACGATTTCTAGACGCGATCCAGATAGAGCGACGCCTCAGGCTGACTAGGTCGCTTGACTTGCGTCCAACCGACGGCAGCTTTCGGCAAGCGCCTGCGGCTGACCACACGGCTGGGTTGGGTCGGTAGGAGGCCGTCCGCTGTTCCGGCGGGCCTTCTCCGAACCGGTCATTCCGCTTACGGCCACTTCCGGCCTTGCTGGCTGGCGCGACTGAACGGCTAGGTTGGGTGGGAAACGGCCCGTCCGCTTCCGGGCAGCACACGGGCCGAAGCCGACATGCCGTCCTAACCCTTCCTCACATCACAGGCTTGCCGAGTGGATCGATAAACCGCTCAGGCTTGCCTTCATCATGGCCAAACCGGTGTGCCGTCGAGCCCCGTGGTCTCTGCCAGACCACAGATGAGGTTCGCGTTCTGCACCGCCTGACCGGCCGCGCCCTTGCCGAGGTTGTCGACGACCCCCATCGCGATCACGAGGTCGCGCTCGGGGTCGGCCGCGTAGCTGACGAACGCAAAGTTAGAACCCGTCGCCCACTTGGCCTGCGGCGGCTTGTCGGTCACGCGAACGAACGGCCGCCCAGCGTAGAAACGCCGTGCCGCGTCCAGGCACGCGTCCGTGGTGGTGCGACCGCGACAGTAGATGGTGGCGAGGACGCCGCGGGTCATCGGTACCAAGTGCGGGGTGAACACGAGACCGGCCGCGCTGCCGCCGCTCAGCCGTTCGATTGCCTTGGCCATCTCGGGCATGTGGACGTGCCGGAGTAGACCGTAGGGCACGAGGTTCTCGTTGCTCTCGGCATAGCCGAACTTGCTGTCGCCGCCGCGACCGGCTCCAGAGATGCCGGTCTTGGCATCGATCACGATGTTGCCGGGTTCGATCAACCCCTCGGCCAGCAGCGGTGCGAGCGCGGTCAGCGTAGCGGCGGGAAAGCAGCCGGGGTTGGCGATACGGCGCTGATCCCTGATTTGGTCCGGCCAGACGTCGGCGAGGCCGTACGCCCAACCCCCGACGAAGCGATGATCGCCACCGATATCGACGACCTTCACGTCCTCCGGCACGCGCGCCAGCGCCTCGGCCGAGGCACCCGTGGGAAGCGAGGCGAACAGCACGTCGAGCTTCGGCAGCGTCGCGGGATCCCATCTCGCAATCACGAGATCAGCGAGCTTGTCCGGCACACCGGAAAACCGGTCCATCAGACGGCTGCCGGCGCTGGCCTCGCCAGCGGCGTAGACGAGTTCGAACGACGGGTGGCTCGCGATCAAGCGCATGGCCTCGCCGCCGCCGAAGCCACTGATCCCGACGATGCCGACGCGGATACTCATGGTGGTGTCCTTCAAAGGGTTGGGAGCAGGGGTCTGGGCCAAAAGAAAACCCCCGGAGCCGGGGGGGCAGCGGGGGTTCGGGAACGTGTGCCGGGATCGTTCCGGCGGGAGAGGCCTACGGGGAGGCCGTCATTCCGCAGAAGGAAACCGGTCAGCACGCAGCCGAGAAGCCGCCGCAAAAGTGCAGCAGCGTCGGCGTCGGTTGCAGAAGGTCCAGTTCCCGATCATGCCCTGACACCCTGTCGTCCACCGCATCCAACGTCAAGCAGAATGCCTGCCAAGCACCTTGTGGACGTCGTTTGA
The DNA here is from genome assembly GCF_029691625.1 of Methylobacterium sp. 391_Methyba4. Taxonomy (NCBI): domain Bacteria; kingdom Pseudomonadati; phylum Pseudomonadota; class Alphaproteobacteria; order Hyphomicrobiales; family Methylobacteriaceae; genus Methylobacterium; species Methylobacterium sp. 391_Methyba4. The sequence continues at coordinate 727,467 of NZ_CP121475.1, forward strand.
CTGCTTCTGATAAATCCTGGCGTCGCTCCGGTCGCCCGGTGTGGGTCGGGAGCGGGCTGTAGCCTGGGGCGGTTCAGACCAATGGGTGGGCCGTGGGTTTCCATATCCGCATTGCAGACGCCGATGATCTCGAACGACTGAGGTTCATCTCAGCGCATGCGCGAGAACGCTACAGGGCAGTTCCCGGGCTCTCTCAGATCGCAGACGCACTGCCACTATCCCCAAGCCGGTTCGAAGCTTGTCGCGTAGCGGCTGCCATTGACGATGCGAGGAAAGAGATCGTGGGCTTCGCCGCGATGCGAACGCTCGATGGCCCGCTCTATCTCGACAACATCTCGGTTGAAGCTGGCTCGTCGGGACGGGGAATCGGGAAGGCGCTGCTCAATGAGGTCCGCTCGCATGCTGCGAGCCTGAACGCACGGGCAGTGACGCTGACGACGTTCAGGGAGCCGGTCTGGAATGGACCGTGGTTCCGGCGCTACGGCTTCCAAACGATGCCGTTGGACCGCATTGGGCAGGGGCTATGGGGGGTCATAGATCACCAGGCCCGGACCTTTGATCCAGCCACCCGGGAGACGCTGTGGCAGCTGCTATAATGCCGCCTCATGCACCTAGCTGAAGCCGTCGGACGGCCGATAGGTGACCGCTTGCGTGAAGACGCCGCGGCTATCTGAACGGCTGGGTTGGGTCGAAGGCGGAACGGCCGTTCCAGCGCCGTTTCGATATCGTCCTCTTCTTCGTGGGTCGTACCCCAGGAGGGAACGACGACGATAGGACACCGGAATAAGCCATGTCTGCGACTATCGCTCACCAAATCGAACGCGAGGACGGTAGAGTCCGCTTGACGGTCCATCGTCGTGAGGTTGGCTTCTTCTTCTATACCGAAGACAGCTTCGAAGCCTGGGACGACACGCCTGCGGTTTGGCGAGAAGGATATCCTCCTTCCGGTCTCTTCGCGACGGTGGAGGAGGCTATGGCTGAGGCCAGAGCTATTATACCCTGGTTGCGAGCCGCCTCCACCAAAGGGCACGCACCACCCCAGCCCAAGTTGTCGGACGATGACTGACGGCCGCTTCTAGGAAACGCGAACTGCGCCCCCGGCGGCTGCGTTGGGTCGATTGCGGATCAACCACTTGGCTTGGATTGCCGCTGGTCCGCTCTTAAGCGTGGCTTGCGGAAAAGGACGCCACCGTTGCGCCCGCTCTCAACTCTCCTATGGCATTGAACCCTTGCTACAGACAGATTCCGATCATCAGGCAGCCTACAGTGATACTGAAGCCCACTAGTAAGACCGCGGTGACGGGTACATAGGCTATTGCAATCATCGCCCCTGTAGATAAGCGCTTGGTTGGCAGAAAGAAGCACCCCACCATTCCTAAAAACACTGGTGTCCACAAAGTAAGCTGATCTTATCCCATAACGCCATGTCGAATTGAAAAATATAAACCGAGTGTGATCCAAAATGGTGCAAGTAGTAAATTGATTGCCCAAAATATCGTGGCAATCTTGCGTCTCTGTCCGACGCCGATCCAGTCCACAACATGGTCTTTCAAGTGAACAAGCATGAACTAAGTTTACCACTCTTCTTTGGCGAAGCTGCCGTGGGGATAGCTTATCAACTCCAACTGGAATTTCCAGACGGCTGACGAATGGCTGCTTACGAGGTGCGGTGGCGAGTGTCGAAATGACTGGGTTAAGTCGCTTCTGGAAGGCCCGCTAGGGGTAGCCTTCGAACAGTCCGCGATGATGGCCGACCCAAGGCAAAACGGACGAAGGCGCGTCGTTTAGGCTTCGTAGACACCGCTCTTAAAGGAGGAAATGCCATCATACCGGGCATGCCGCTGAACCGCGCTGCCACTGCAATTATTATGATGTCGCTTATAGTCTGCTGCGCAACAGGCGCGGTAGCCTCAGAAGCGAACAACGGCTCGTCTCGGGACGTTGTGTTTATCTACCTCGTGCCCAGTGATCGCTCGGCGTCAGATACGTACCCTGCAAAAATTACATTTGCAGCTAAACACTTCCAGTCGTGGCTTGGGCAAAAACTGGGCGGCAATACATTTCGACTGCGCTATCCCGTTGTCCGGGTCATTCATTCTGACAAGCCCGCAAAATGGTTCAGCTCGGTCGAGCGATACAATGGTTACAGTGCTTTCTACCGCAACACGTTAGATGAACTCACGCGACTGGGGGCTGCCAAATTGAACGATCCACAGGCGCGCTTCATGGTCTACGTGGATGCCGACCACGCCTGCGGACAGTCCGGCGCTGGTGGCAATGGCGTCGCTGTGGTTTCAGCAAACGATCTCCGTGGCCTGAGCGGAGAAAAGATTGTGCCAGCCTGTGATCGGGCAAACGGCGCGGAGATTGCGGGGCGCTGTCGATGGATCGGAGGAATGGGTCATGAACTGCTGCATACGCTCGGTTTGGTCCATCCCGATCATTCGCCAGCATGCCAGACATCTCAATGCCGTTCCGAAGCCTTGATGATGCAGGGATACATTACGTATCCGCGGGCCATCCTTCTTGAGGAGGAAGTTTCGCTCTTGAACCGATCCCTCTTTGTGAGCGCCCGCCATACAGACAGTCCTATCGACTGCTCGCTTCCCTGATATGCCTCGGCATGTCCGCTCCTGACCGAAGCCCGTCGCACAATAGATGACCGGGTTGGGTCGCAAGCCGAATGGCTGCTTGGGGTGGAATTCAGCCGCCTGCTTCCGGGCCTGAACCTTCTGAAGTAGACACGGCCATCTCGCTCACCCCGAGCCATCGCAGGCTCATACGACGTCGCTCCCATCCTCCGACGCCTCACGAGCAGGCGTTTACCGACCGTAGTCCGCCGCGTTCAACGCGATGGCGATCCCAGGCGACCCCACGCCAAGCGCTGCCCCGCGACGGTTAGCATGGGCCACCTCACCGTAGAGCCGCATTGCGGCGCAATCATCTAGGGCGGACGTGTCCTGCCCTAGATGCTCCGCGAGCAGCTCGCAGCGCAGCGCTCGCACCACCGTCCCGTCCCATATGGAGGCGTTCAGTTCCACGTGCCCCCCAAGTGAGTTTGCGTGCAGGTTGCACGAGCCGATCGTTGCCCAGGCATCGTCAACCAGCATGATCTTGGCGTGGACGTAGACGGCGTGTGATCCCTTGCCATCTGCTACTCGGAGGCCCGCGAGCACGAAGTTCTCATGCTGATCGAGCGACTCAATGGCCTCAAACAGTCCCGCGCGAGTAGGGTCGCGACGAGCCGCACGGACCCACCCCTCCGGTTCCGAGGGAACGAGCAACACGACTTGCACCCCACGCTGTAGCGCCGCCCCCAACCTCCAAGCGAGCGCGGGCACCGGCAGCGCTTGGTTCTCGATGTAGATGGTCGATCGCGCGGCATCGATCGCCCGCTCGTATTGCTCCAGGATCGATCGTTCCCCCGCTTGGATCGCGTAGGGCTGCCCGCCCGGCGTGGCGGTACCGTCACCATAGCGGCCCGGTGGCACCATGCGCTGTATCTGCACGACGCTCATGCCTCTAGGCGCTGAGAAGCGGACCGGGAAGGGGAGCGACAAGACGCCGGCCGCCCCCCAAGTGCCGTCTGAGCAGTTTCTCTCGCTTGCCTCATTCCAGCGCTGGACGAAGTTGTGGTGCACGTCTGTCGCGGAGGGGCCGGTGACCTCGACATAAATGTCGTGCTGTCCGCCGTCCCGATGGCCGGGTGAGCCAAGCGCTTTTGCGGTCAGGTTCACACCGCCGACGAACACGGTCTCGGTAGGATGACCGGCATCGAGCAGCCAAGACTTTTGGTGCTGGCAGTACGCTGTCCCCGCTCGATCCCAACGAATGGCGAATCGAGCCCCCCGGGCACGGAGCAGTTCGCGGTCGTCATCTGTACCTGGGAAGGCGCGTCCGTAACGGCTGCTCTCTGGATTCGGCCGCCAAAAAAGCACGCGCACGTCGAGCCCACGCGCCACGGCGTCATCCAGCATGTCGAAGAGGCTGCGTCCATCCGCGAATTGGAAGTCGTGCGCGTAGAACGTGACCGTCAGCCAAATACTGTGCCTTGCCGCCTCGATAGCCTCTGCGATGCGCCGAAAGGCCGGCTCACCATCCACGAGGGGTCGCACCAAGTTGCCTGCGCGCACCGGGTAAGCGCCGGCGACGGCGGGGATGTAGCCTCGACGTTCCTCGTCAGGAGACGATGGGTCGAGATCAGGTCCGATGTGGGGTGTCTGGCTCATGCGGAAACTATGCGCGCTAGGCACCGCACGTCGAGGATAATGGCGCTAACTGGTCCAATCCGGATTTACTGGCCGGCCGACGAATGACCGCTTCTGGTGAGCGCTGATGTTCGCCCGCATGGCCGAGTTGGGTCGCCACCAGAAGGGCCGTTTGGGGTGGATTTCCGCCGGTCCGCTTCTGGTCGAAAGGTCGTCAAAGCAGACGAAGTGCTAGGGCTCCTTCAGCGCCAGTTCCTCCGAGGGCGATACAAGCCCAGCTCCGATCGCGATCCAAACGAGATGCGCATCGGTGCGCGCCCCGAGCGTGGCGCGGATTACCGAAAGGTTGTTGTGCACCGTCTTGAGGCTCAGGCACAGCGCCTCGGCGACGGCCTGCGCGGTCATCCCGCCGGCGGTCAGACCTAGGATTTCAAGCTCCCGCGGGCTGAGGTCGTCTAGCGCCGTGCGCCCCCCAGCTACCTCATCCTGAGCGATAGCGCGCGCGATGTCGGCGCTCATCGCCCGCTCACCGCGGAGCACGGTCGCCACCGCCGACAGCAGCTCACGGGGTGGGCTCGCCTTGCTGACATACCCGCTCGCCCCGGCGGCGAAGGCTTGGCGCGCGATCATCGCCCCGGTGCGCATGCTGAACACGACGATGCGAGCTGACCCATCCCATTGGCGGATATGACGGATAGCCTCGATACCGCTTGGGCCCGGCAGCGACAGGTCGAGGATCACGAGATCGGGCGCGTGAGCCTTGTAGTGGGAATAGGCCATTGCCGCGTTCTCGGCTTCAGCGACCACGACCAAGCCCGGCTGTCGCTCGATCAGGCGGCGATAGCCCTCGCGCACGACTGGATGGTCATCGACGAGCAGGATGGTTGTGGCCATGAGGCGATCTCAGCCGGCCGTCGGCACGGATGCACAGGCATGGATGCCTGAACCGGTGCCGGTGAGCGAAAAGCTTCCGCCCATGGCGGCGAGCCGCGCTCGGATGCCGACGAGCCCACGGCCCGTGTGAGAAGCTGTTCGGGACACATCGCCCCCACCGTCATCGTCGAGCGTCAGCGTCACCGTTCGTGGTCCGGCCTCCGACCGGCCGAGCCGCAGGAAGATCCGGCTCGGTTGGCCATGTCGCAAGGCGTTCGTCAGCAGTTCCTGCGCGATCCGATAGAGGCTCGCCGCCACGTTCTCGGATATGTCGGAGAGATCACCCCTGACATCGAGATGCAGGGCCGGCCCGGACCTGAGTTGTCCTCGCCAATCTGCCACGAGGCCACGCAGAGCCTCCTCCAATCCGGCTTCGGCGAGATCGGGCAGTTCGAGGCGGGCCAGGGCTCCACGCAGGCTCTCCCGCATGGTGGCGATGATGGCTTCGATACCCTGGGCGTCCTCGCGAAGATCGTCGCGCTCCGGGGGCGCAGCCAGTTCGATCGCTGCGGCACGTGCCCCCGCAGCGGCCAGGCACTGGCCGAAGGCATCGTGTAGGTCGCGCGCGAGGGCCTGCCGCTCTTCTTCTTGAACCGTGACGAGCCGCTGCATCAGGCCCGCGCGCTCGGCCTCAATGTGGGCAAGCCGGTCGGCGAGGGCGTTGCAGGCCCGGGCAATCCGGTCGAACTCGGTGGCGGCAAAGCTTGGCAGCGGCGGGCGGATGCCGGCCATATCGAGGTTTTCCAGCCCGTGCACGATCCGCCTAACCGGTGCGACGAGGCGCGTCACGGTGAGCCAGTTTAGAAGGAGCGTCGCCGCCGCCAAACCAAGGGCTAGTCCGCCTGCGAGGCGCGTGCGCCGCCAGAGACGAGCCGCCGATGCCATCGGATCGGGCCATGCCGTGACACTGCCGATGGTGCGTTCACGATACACGATCGCCCGGATCGTCGGCGCGGCAGCGGCCTCCCGGACGAGGGCTTCGCGGAACCACGCAGGGGCGGCATCGAGGCCGTCCCAGTCACCGCAAAAGCGGCGGGGCAATTCCACGCCGAGATGAATGTCGGCGCAGATGCCCGGCAGGAGCGTGACGATGGCCGGCGCGGCCTGCGGTGCGCTGGCGGGCATTGCAGCTGGTCCGGCGCTTCCGAGCCCCGGCTGACGCGCGAGCTGCGCGGCGATCCGATCTGCCGACATTGCAGCCTCCCAGCGGAGGCTCGCGTGAGCGTCCCAGGCGGCCCATGCGATCGCCCCCACTAGGCAGAGCGCGGCCACAACAAGAAGGCGCAGACCGAGATGTGTGGGCAGGCTCATGGATCAAGCAGCCGGGCTCGAAGCGAGGCTCTGATTTGGCACCGGGACCGTGAGGGTGCGCAAGCCATGGCTCACTCGGACGGGAAGAATGCCCGGGCTTCAGCGGGAGGACTTCCCTGGTCTGATCCCGCCACGATCCGGAGGATGGTGCTGTCCCCTCTCCACGGAGCCGACCATGTCGCTTCACCTGTCTCGCCGTAACCTCCTGGCTGCGTCCGCCCTGCTCCCGCTCGGATTTCACCTCCCTGCAATGGCCGCGCCCGTGAATGGCCCGTACCGGGTCGGCGCGTTCACGGTGACGCCGTTGCGCGACGGCCTCTTTCCGCTGGAGCCGAGCATGATCCCGGCCGCCGAAAGCCAGGCCGGACAAGCCTTGCTGGAGGGGGCCGGTCTTCCTGCGAAGGGCCCGTCGCCGGAGCCGGTCAACGCGTTCCTGATCCGACGCGGGGAACGGCACTGGCTGCTCGATGCGGGCTGCGGCACCGTCCTCGGGTCGGGCTTCGACAGGGTAACCGCGGCACTGGCGGCGGAGGGCGTGCGGCCGGAGCAGATCGAGACCATCTGGCTCAGCCATCTGCACGCCGACCATGCCGGTGGTCTCTTGACGCCGGACCGCCTCGCGCGGTTCGCAAACGCGGAACTCGTGCTGCAGGAGCGTGAGGTGGCCTACTGGTCGGATGCGGCTGCCAGAGCCTCCGCTCCGGCTCCATTGAGCCCGATGTTCGAGACCGCACAGGCGGTGCTGGCGGCCTATCCTGACAGGATCCGGCGTGTCTCCGGCGAGGCGGAGCTAGCACCGGGTATCCATGCGCTGCCGCTGCCCGGCCATACACCGGGACATATGGGCGTCTTGATCGCGGACGGCTCCGACGGCCTGCTGATCTGGGGCGACATCGTCCACTCGCGGATCCTACAGATGCCGCATCCGGATTGGACGGTGATCTGGGACACCGATCCAGCGGAAGCGATCACGACGCGACGGCGCATCCTCGACCGTGCGGCAGTCGACGGCTTGAGGGTGACCGGGATGCACCTCGCCACAAGTGGAAGGATCGAGCGTGCGGATACGGGTTATGCACTGGTCTAGCTGCGCCGCAACTAGGGGACCGCGGATGTCCGCTTTCGAGGTCTCTTCAATGGACAATTGGCGACCGCATTGGGTGGAAAGCTTCCGGTCTGCTCATCGATTGGCAGCCCGGGAAGCTGCCGTCGCCCCAGCCATGGTCGTGCTCGGAAGGGGCTCAGGCTTTCGCGACGACTGGAAGCCGGAAGGGCGCTCCGAGCCGATTGAATGCGTTCATCGCCGCGATGGCGATCGTGAGATCCACGAGATCCTTTGCCGTGAAAGCCGCGCTCGCGGCCGCATAGGCTTCGTCGGAAGCGTGCGTCTCGCTAACCAGTGTGACTTCCTCCGCCCACGCGAGCGCAGCTCGGTATTGGTCGGAGAACAGGTGGGGCACCTCGGCCCAGACTGGAACCAGGGCGACCTTCTCGAACGGCATCGTCTTGAGGAGATCACGGGAATGTAGGTCGATGCAATGCGCGCAGCCATTGATCTGCGACACGCGCAAGAAGACGAGGTGGATCAGTTCGTGGGGTAGGTCGGTGCCCGTGGTGATGTAGTGGTGGATGCCGAAGAGCGCCCTTGCGCCCTGCGGCGCCACCTCAGTCCAGACTAGCCGCTTGTTCTGACTCATGACGGATCCCAGTGCTCGGAACGCCGGAGATCGACGTTCGAAGCTACGACGAGCTGGCCCGCAAAGATGTGACATGCCACGCCACATTCCTGTTCGACAGGCGGACACGTGGCTCGTTCACGTTCGGACGTCCGCTTCGAAGCAGTCTCTCCGAGGCATTCGCCGACCGGATTGGGTCGTAAGCAGGATGGCCGCTTTTCCGAACGACTTTCTCCGAAGCGGACTGGCAGCTATCGTGAAGAGTTTCGGGCGCCGGCAGGCGTACGAAAGTCTCCGAGGAACGAACCCGCGGGGACCGAGGCAGTCGGCTATGGGGATTGAGCGATCCGGCCTGATGGCGCGGGCGAGCGCGATGGCCGGCGAGGGGCTCGGCGGAGATGGCGGGGTGATCCGCCGGGACAGGCCGACGGCCAGCACGGGGTGGTCGGAGCGATGGCCGGCGGGTCTCGGTCTGGATCGGGCGGCCGGAAGTGCGGGTCGAGGCGGTCGGGGCGCAACGCTCCTCCGGCCGCGGCTCGAAGGCCGGCGGCATGATGGTGGCTGACGACGTGCCGGGTCACGGTGCTCTCATCCCGGTCAGGGCGGACGCGGTCGGCGGACCGCGCGGTTGCAGGAAGCGGCCGAAGGTCTCGACGACCGTCATGCGGCCGCCGCAGCACCGGCAGGGTGAGCGCCAGTCGGGCGGCGCCGTGGGCTCGGGCGGGATGACCGGCGGCGGGACGGCGAGCAGCGCTCGGATACGGGTGAGGTTGGCCCGGCGGCCGGCGCTGGCGAGCAGACCGTAGTGGCGGATGCGGTGGAAGCCCTTGGGTAGGACGTGCAGCAGGAAGCGCCGGATAAACTCGTGCGGGCCCAGCGTCAGGGTGCCGTAGCGCTCAGGCCCGTCGCGACGGTAGTCCTTGATGCGGAAGGTGACGCCGGCCTCATCGAAGCTCATCAGCCGGCTGTTCGAGATCGCCACACGGTGGGTGTAGCGCGACAGGTAGGCCAGCACCGCCGCGGGACCGGCGAACGGGGCTTTGGCGTAGACGACCCAGCGCTTCGTCCGGGCCGGGGACAGATGGCGCAGGAAGGCGCGGCGCTCGGCCAGGGGCGCTAGGCCGCCAAAGAAGACGAGCCGTCCGGCCGCGTGCAGCGCGCTCAGCCCGACCAGGAACAGGCGGCGGAACAGCTTGCCCAGCACCCGCACCGGCAGGAGGAAGGCCGGCCGCGACGACACCCACCGTGCACCATCAGGCGAGAGGCCGCCGCCGGGCACGATCATGTGGACGTGGGGATGATGCGTCAGCGCCGAGCCCCAGGTGTGCAGCACGGCGGTCAGGCCGATGCGGGCGCCGAGGTGCCTGGGATCGGCAGCGATGGTCAGCATCGTCTCCGACGCCGCGCGGAACAGCAGGTCGTAGACGGCGGCCTTGTTCTGGAGGGCGATGTCGGCGACCTGCGTCGGCAGGGTGAACACGACGTGGAAGTAGCCCACCGGCAGCAGGTCGGCCTCGCGCTCGGCCAGCCATGTGCGGGCCGCCGCCCCTTGGCATTTGGGGCAGTGCCGGTTGCGGCAGGAGTTGTAGGCGATCCGCCGGTGGCCGCAGTCGCCGCAGCCCTCGACGTGGCCGCCGAGCGCGGCGGTGCGGCAGTGCTCGATCGCCGCCATGACCTTGAGCTGCCGCAGGCTCAGGTGGCCGGCCTGGGCCGCCCGGTAGGCCGGCCCAGCAGCGCGGAAGACGTCGGCGACCTCGATCGCGGCGCGCACCGTCTCAGCCGGGCGCGATCTCTCCCGTCTTGAACAGACCCAGCTTGTCCAGCGGACTGGTCACGGTGCGTACCGTGCGGGTGGCGACCTTGGTGTAGAACGCCGTGTTCTCCAGCTTGGCGTGCCCGAGCAAGACCTGGATCACCCGGATGTCGATGCCGTCCTCCAAGAGGTGGGTGGCGAAGCTGTGGCGCAGGGTGTGCGGGCCGACCCGCTTGGCGATATCGGCCGCCCGGGCCGCCTCGACCACGATGCGGTGGAGGTGGCGGGTGCTGATCGGCTTCATCGGATGCTGGCCCGGGAACAGCCAGCCGTCACGCTGCATGACGCCCTGCTGGCGTCCGACCTTCCACCACTGGCGCAGCAGGGTGAGCAGGTCCGCCGGGAGCAGCGCGTTGCGGTATCGTCCGCCCTTGCCGCGCTCGACCCGGATGAGCATGCGCGCGCTGTCGATGTCGATGACTTTGAGCGCTGCGACCTCGGCCACGCGCAGGCCGGCGCCATAGGCCACCGACAGAGCAGCCTGATGCTTGAGGCAGGTGGTGGCGTCGAGCAGCCGGGTGACCTCGTCGCGGCTGAGCACCACCGGCAGCGTGCGCGGATAGGCGAGCCGGACGAGCTGGCGCGCGAGGTCGGGCCGGTCGAGGGTGTGGGTGAAGAAGAAGCGCAATGCCGAGACGATGGCGTTGAGGGTCGGCACCGGCACGCCGGCCTCGCGCTGCTCGACCTGGAAGCGGCGCAGGTCCTGCGCGGTGGCCGTGTCGGGCCGGCGCCCGAGGAAGGTGGCGAGGCGGCCGACGTCGCGGATGTAGTTGCGCTGGGTCTCGTGCGAGAACCGGCGCAGGCTCATGTCGTCGATCAGGCGCTGGCGCAGGGGGCTGACCGCGCTGGCGGGGAGAAGATCGTGCATCGTGGGGCTCCTCGGATGAAGGAGCCTCGATGCTCGACCCGCCTCCGACGGGCCTCAAACGATGCGCGACGGTCCCGACCCTACCGCGCCCTCACCACACGCACCCTCCCGCGCAGCGGGTTCGTTCTTCGGCCAGTTCCAGTCCCATCGACGAGCGCCTCTGAACGGCTGGGTTGGGTCGATAGCGGGAGGGCTGCTCAGGGTGGTTTCCCGCCAGTCGGCTTCGAAGCGACATAGGCTTCAATCCGGACGGAGCAGTTCCGCTCCCGCGAGACCGTTCTCGGATCGTGCCGTAAGCAACAGACCTTCAGCGTTGACGACGTCATCGACCAGCTTATGACAGGCTACGCTCTTTCAGAGGCACAACGGGCCTTGGGCAGTATGCATTTTTCCGTCGGAGCCGTGTTGGCAGTGGGGCAACAAGTCATTGCAACCGGCCGCAGAATTATAGGGTTGAACTACCTTCATAATCTTTTTTGGATGTGACCGCGATTAATATATTGAGGGCAAACGTAGCCAAAGCAACTGATGCACTTGCGATAACTGGATATTCAATTTTTTTAATGTTGCAATAACAGTACAAAAGTGCCACCATTCCCACGAAAGTGATCAGCAAAATGTAATTTATCAACGGGCGTTTGATGGCGCAGTTATAGGTAAGCGCCAATAAAGGCCAAACAAATGCCGCTGAAAACATCAAAGCTGGAACTATTGTTAATACGAAAGTGAGCGCATTCAGGGTATCGCCAGACCCATTTAATTTGAAAATTACTGCATACTGCATAACTAAATTGATGATAGTTAATACTGCCAGAGTTGGGCCGTTTGACATAACTAATTCGCTTTACATAACAGTTAGATGGCGCGTGCAGTTGAGTCGGATGAAATATATTCGATCGTCTTGCAAGGCAGGACGGCGAAATAGCAGCATATGGGTTTTGATCCGGCTGGGAATGAACCGTCAGCCTGAACTGAACTTTGATCATCTCCGCTTCGAGATCGGCTATCTTCTTCGCATCACATCACCTTCGTGATTGATAGTCCTATGGGCGGTGCGCCCCGTATAGCGCGAACCACGGCAATTTCCGATACCGCTCTGTAGGGCTAGCGTCCGCTTTCGAGAAACGGGCGAGAGCCGCCGAGTGGCTGAGTTGGGTCGATAGGAGGCCGTCCGGTTTTGCGGCGGCCCCTCTCCGAAGCGGACCGGCAGCTTTCGTGAAGAGTTTCGGGCGCCGGCAGGCGTACGAAAGTCTCCGAGGAACGAACCCGCGGGGACCGAGGCAGTCGGCTATGGGGATTGAGCGATCCGGCCTGATGGCGCGGGCGAGCGCGATGGCCGGCGAGGGGCTCGGCGGAGATGGCGGGGTGATCCGCCGGGACAGGCCGACGGCCAGCACGGGGTGGTCGGAGCGATGGCCGGCGGGTCTCGGTCTGGATCGGGCGGCCGGAAGTGCGGGTCGAGGCGGTCGGGGCGCAACGCTCCTCCGGCCGCGGCTCGAAGGCCGGCGGCATGATGGTGGCTGACGACGTGCCGGGTCACGGTGCTCTCATCCCGGTCAGGGCGGACGCGGTCGGCGGACCGCGCGGTTGCAGGAAGCGGCCGAAGGTCTCGACGACCGTCATGCGGCCGCCGCAGCACCGGCAGGGTGAGCGCCAGTCGGGCGGCGCCGTGGGCTCGGGCGGGATGACCGGCGGCGGGACGGCGAGCAGCGCTCGGATACGGGTGAGGTTGGCCCGGCGGCCGGCGCTGGCGAGCAGACCGTAGTGGCGGATGCGGTGGAAGCCCTTGGGTAGGACGTGCAGCAGGAAGCGCCGGATAAACTCGTGCGGGCCCAGCGTCAGGGTGCCGTAGCGCTCAGGCCCGTCGCGACGGTAGTCCTTGATGCGGAAGGTGACGCCGGCCTCATCGAAGCTCATCAGCCGGCTGTTCGAGATCGCCACACGGTGGGTGTAGCGCGACAGGTAGGCCAGCACCGCCGCGGGACCGGCGAACGGGGCTTTGGCGTAGACGACCCAGCGCTTCGTCCGGGCCGGGGACAGATGGCGCAGGAAGGCGCGGCGCTCGGCCAGGGGCGCTAGGCCGCCAAAGAAGACGAGCCGTCCGGCCGCGTGCAGCGCGCTCAGCCCGACCAGGAACAGGCGGCGGAACAGCTTGCCCAGCACCCGCACCGGCAGGAGGAAGGCCGGCCGCGACGACACCCACCGTGCACCATCAGGCGAGAGGCCGCCGCCGGGCACGATCATGTGGACGTGGGGATGATGCGTCAGCGCCGAGCCCCAGGTGTGCAGCACGGCGGTCAGGCCGATGCGGGCGCCGAGGTGCCTGGGATCGGCAGCGATGGTCAGCATCGTCTCCGACGCCGCGCGGAACAGCAGGTCGTAGACGGCGGCCTTGTTCTGGAGGGCGATGTCGGCGACCTGCGTCGGCAGGGTGAACACGACGTGGAAGTAGCCCACCGGCAGCAGGTCGGCCTCGCGCTCGGCCAGCCATGTGCGGGCCGCCGCCCCTTGGCATTTGGGGCAGTGCCGGTTGCGGCAGGAGTTGTAGGCGATCCGCCGGTGGCCGCAGTCGCCGCAGCCCTCGACGTGGCCGCCGAGCGCGGCGGTGCGGCAGTGCTCGATCGCCGCCATGACCTTGAGCTGCCGCAGGCTCAGGTGGCCGGCCTGGGCCGCCCGGTAGGCCGGCCCAGCAGCGCGGAAGACGTCGGCGACCTCGATCGCGGCGCGCACCGTCTCAGCCGGGCGCGATCTCTCCCGTCTTGAACAGACCCAGCTTGTCCAGCGGACTGGTCACGGTGCGTACCGTGCGGGTGGCGACCTTGGTGTAGAACGCCGTGTTCTCCAGCTTGGCGTGCCCGAGCAAGACCTGGATCACCCGGATGTCGATGCCGTCCTCCAAGAGGTGGGTGGCGAAGCTGTGGCGCAGGGTGTGCGGGCCGACCCGCTTGGCGATATCGGCCGCCCGGGCCGCCTCGACCACGATGCGGTGGAGGTGGCGGGTGCTGATCGGCTTCATCGGATGCTGGCCCGGGAACAGCCAGCCGTCACGCTGCATGACGCCCTGCTGGCGTCCGACCTTCCACCACTGGCGCAGCAGGGTGAGCAGGTCCGCCGGGAGCAGCGCGTTGCGGTATCGTCCGCCCTTGCCGCGCTCGACCCGGATGAGCATGCGCGCGCTGTCGATGTCGATGACTTTGAGCGCTGCGACCTCGGCCACGCGCAGGCCGGCGCCATAGGCCACCGACAGAGCAGCCTGATGCTTGAGGCAGGTGGTGGCGTCGAGCAGCCGGGTGACCTCGTCGCGGCTGAGCACCACCGGCAGCGTGCGCGGATAGGCGAGCCGGACGAGCTGGCGCGCGAGGTCGGGCCGGTCGAGGGTGTGGGTGAAGAAGAAGCGCAATGCCGAGACGATGGCGTTGAGGGTCGGCACCGGCACGCCGGCCTCGCGCTGCTCGACCTGGAAGCGGCGCAGGTCCTGCGCGGTGGCCGTGTCGGGCCGGCGCCCGAGGAAGGTGGCGAGGCGGCCGACGTCGCGGATGTAGTTGCGCTGGGTCTCGTGCGAGAACCGGCGCAGGCTCATGTCGTCGATCAGGCGCTGGCGCAGGGGGCTGACCGCGCTGGCGGGGAGAAGATCGTGCATCGTGGGGCTCCTCGGATGAAGGAGCCTCGATGCTCGACCCGCCTCCGACGGGCCTCAAACGATGCGCGACGGTCCCGACCCTACCGCGCCCTCACCACACGCACCCTCCCGCGCAGCGGGTTCGTTCTACGGCCAGACTGCGTCACGCCGGATCGTCAGCGCACGCAGGACCAGACATTCGGCATTGCGCCCAAACCGGTCTCTGGGTCGAAACGCGGACATCTCGAAAGCTGACCTGCGGCTTGAGCGGACATGCGGCTTGACGACCGCGCTGGGGGCCGCCGCGGAGGGCTTCGGAGGCATCCCTTCGGTCTCGACGCGCGTCGGCATTCAGGGGGTCGATGCCGCGCTCGCAGATCCCGGCAGACATCTCGGCGAGCGTCGGATATCGCTTATGCGTTCCGCAGGAGGCGGAGCCGCATCCGGGCGCACCTCACTGCACCTGCTCCGCGAGCCTGAGCAGCTCGGCGCACGAGGCGTTCTTGCCGGCGAAATCCTTCCAGGCCGTGTCGCGGGCCGCCTCACGCCATGTCTGAATGTGATCGGCCGTGAGTTCGTGGATCTTGGCACCGCGGGCGGCGTAGATCTTGGTGATCTCCTCGTCATCGGCCTTGGCGGCCGCGAAGGAGAAGACCTCCAGCTCCTGGCCGATCTCCTGAACAGCCCTCTGCTGCTCCGGCGTCAGCGCCTCGAACGTTGCCTTGGAGATGATCAGCGGCTCCAGGATGAACCAGAAGGAGCGCCCCCGGCCGGCGGTGAGGTTCTTGGTCAGCTCGTCGAGACGGAACGAGATCAGGCTCGTGGAGGCGCTCACCGCCGCCTCCAGCGCACCGGTCTGCATGCCGATATACATCTCGCTCGACGGCATGGTGGAGACGATGGCGCCGGAGGCCTGGAACACGAGGTCCATCTCGCGGCCGCCGCCGCGGATCTTTACGCCCTTCACGTCGGAGGGCACGAGGATCGGGTGGACGCGCGAGGCGACCGCTCCCGATTGCCAGACCCAGGTCACGATCATCACGCCCTTGTCGTTGAGCGTTTTGGCGAGCCGCTCTCCGACCGGGGCGGTGCGCCACCGGGCGGCCTGATCGTAGTTCGTCACCAGGGCCGGCATCAGGGCGATGTTGGCCTCCGGCAGCTCGCCGCCCGCGTAGGAGAGCGGCACGAGGCTCAGGTCGACGGCCCCTTTGCGCACCGCGCTGAACTGCGCGAGCGTCTTCACCAGCGAGGAACCCGGATAGACCTGTACCGTCAGGCTGCCGCCGGTGCGCTTCTCGAGCTCATGGCCGAAGCGGCGGCAGATGCGGTCGCGGGCGTCACCGGACTCCAGAGTGCCGCCCGGAAACTGGTGCGAGATGCGCAGCACCTTCGGCGCCTGTGCCCGCAGCACGGCCGGGCTGGTGATCAGGCCGGCGCCGATCGCCGCCGATCCGAGCAGGTTGCGGCGTGTGACGATCATGCTGAGTCCTCCATCTTTTCGTGACGGTGAAGCCTGTCACCGATAGACGTGTTCGATCTCGGGTTCTGGGGCGACCGGCCGGCGGCACCCGACCCGGGCCGGGAGCCAACGTGTGCGGCGCGCGCCTCACAGGTGCCGCTCGCCGGCCTGGTCAACAGTTCTCAGGCGACGGTGCGGGCGGGTTCGGGCTGGATGCGCCCGCGCAGCCAGTTGATCACGCCGCCCGCGAGCAGGATCTCGATCTGGCGCGGCGACAGGTCGTGCCGCAGCCGGATCGTCGCCTTGCCGCCCCGGACGGTCGCGGTGATCTCCCGGCCCGCCGCCAGCGCGTCGGCGACGCCGGTGATCTCCACCGTGTCGCCCATCTCCAGCCGGTCGTAGTCGGCCAAGTCCTGGAAGGTCAGCGGCAGGACGCCGAAATTTACGAGGTTCTGCCAGTGGATCCGGGCGAAGCTCTTGGCCAGCACGACCTCCAGCCCGAGATAGCGCGGGGCGAGCGCGGCGTTCTCGCGGCTCGAGCCCTGGCCGTAATTCAGGCCGCCGACGATGGCGTGGCCGGCGCGCTCCTTGCCGCCTTGCTTCGCCCGCTTCGGGTAGGTGTCGTCGATCGGCTCGAAGGTGAACTCGCTCGTCTTCGGGATGTTCGACCAATAGGGCATCACCCGGGTGCCCGCCGGCATGATGTCGTCGGTGGAGATGTCGTCGCCGGTCTTCAGCATCACCGGCACGCGGATGTCGGGCCCGAGCTTGCCGAGGTCGGGCAGCGTCGTGATGTTTTCGGATTTCTCCAGCCGCACCGCCCGGGCCTCCGCCTCGGCCAAGGGCGCCACCAGCATCGTGGTGTTGGCCGGCACCATCGCGGGCGGCACGATCCGCGGGTAGGGCATGTCGAGGGTGCGCGGATCGGTGATGATGCCGGTGAGCGCCGAGGCCGCAGCCGTCTCCGGGGAGCACAGGAACACGCTGTCCTCCCGGGTGCCGGAGCGGCCGGGGAAGTTGCGCGGCACCGTCCGCAGGGAGTTGCGCCCTGAGGCGGGGGCCTGGCCCATGCCGATGCAGCCGTTGCAGCCGGCCTGATGGACCCGAGCGCCGGCGTGGATAAGGTCGGAGAGCTGGCCGTCCCGGATCAGGGACTCCAGCACGACCCGGGTCGAGGGGTTGATGTCGAAGGACACCCGATCGTGGGCGGTGCGGCCCCTCACGATGGCGGCCGCCACGGCGAAGTCGCGGAAGCCCGGATTGGCCGAGGAGCCGATGTAAGCCTGGTAGATCTCGGTGCCGGCGACCTCCGAGACGGGCACGACGTTGCCGGGGCTCGACGGCTTGGCGATCATCGGTACGAGGGAGGACAGGTCGACCTCCTCGTGGTCGTCGTAAGCGCAGCCCGCGTCGGCCGCGAGCGGCGTCCAGTCGCCGCCGCGCCCGACACCGTCGAGGAAGGCCTTCGTCGACGCATCGGAGGGGAACACGCTCGTGGTGGCGCCCATCTCGGCGCCCATGTTGGCGATGACGTGCCGGTCCATGGCGGTCAGGCCCTCCAGGCCCGGCCCGTAATACTCGATGATCCGGCCGAACCCGCCCTCGACCCCGTGGCGGCCGAGCAGCGTCAGGATCACGTCCTTGGCGCTCACCCAGTCGGGCAGCGACCCGGTCAGCTTCACGCCCCAGACCCGGGGCATGCGCAGCTGCAGCGGCTCGCCCGCCATGGCGAGCGCCACCTCGACGCCGCCCGCCCCGAAAGCCAGCATGCCGAGCGAGCCGGCCGCGGGGGTGTGGCTGTCGGAGCCGACCAGCGTCTGGCCGGGCTTGCCGAAGCTCTGCATGTGGACCGGATGGCTGATGCCGTTGCCCGGCCGCGAGTACCAGACCCCGAATCGGCGGCAGGCCGAGCGCAGGAACATGTGCTCATCCGCGTTGAGCTGGTCGTTCTGGACAAGGTTGTGGTCGATGTATTGCGCCGCGAGACCGACCTTGACGCGCTCGACGCCCATCGCCTCCAGCTCAAGCATGACGAGGCCGCCGAGCACGTCCTGCAGGAGGGTTTGGTCGATCCTGAGAGCGATCTCGCCGCCCGGGGTGAGGTCGCCCTCGGCGAGGTGGGACTGGACGAGCTTCTGCGTCAGGTTCAACGCCATCGGGGGCCTCCCTCGTGATCCGTGTCGCGGGCTGCCGGGCGCTGGCCCGGGCTCCCGTCTTGTCGTCGCGTCCAGGCGCCAGGTCTTGCAGTATTTTCCAGCTTGGACCGGCGCGCCGTACCTCTAGTTACCTTATTGCAGAGTGAACGGGTTCGTGATGGACGATTTTGGATTGATAAAGACGCTCTTTGTCTCAAGGTACTCGTGGATCGCCGCGAGCCCGTTCTCCCGACCGATGCCGGAGCTCTTGAACCCGCCGAAGGGCGCGAGGTAGCTGACCACACGGTAGGCGTTCACCCAGACGGTGCCCGCACGCAGGCGCCTGGGCAGGTTCAGGGCCCGTCCGAGATCCGTCGTCCAGAACCCGGCGGCGAGGCCGTAGGGCGTGTCGTTGGCGATCGCCACGGCTTCATCGTCGGTCTCGAACGTCATGATCGATAGCAACGGGCCGAACACCTCCTCGCGGGCGATCCGCATCTGGTTGGTCACGCCCGTGAAGATCGTCGGCTCGACGAACCAGCCCTCGCCGAGCCGGGGATCGCTCGCCCGCTTGCCGCCGAGCACGCAGCGGGCGCCCTCAGCCTTGGCGATCTCGATGTAGTCCAGAACCTTCGCGAGTTGCGGCTCGGTGGCGATCGGGCCGACATCGGTATCGGCCGCGCGGGGATCGCCGAGCCGGGCCTCCCGCATGCGCGCCACGAGCTTCTCGACGAAGGCGTCGTGGATCGAGGCGTGCAGCAGCAGCCGCGAACCCGCCATGCAGGTCTGGCCGGCGGCGGCGAAGATGCCGGAGATGACGCCCTTGACCGCCGCGTCGATGTCGGCGTCCGCGAATACGATGTGCGGGGACTTGCCCCCGAGTTCCAGCGACACGCGCTTGAACTGGCGGCCCGCGGCCTCCGAGATTTTGGCACCGCCGAGGTCGGAGCCCGTGAAGGCGATGCGCTCCACGAGCGGGTGCTCGACCAGCGCGCGGCCGGCCTCGGCCCCGTAGCCGGTCACCACGTTGACGACACCCTTCGGGAAGCCCGCTTCCTCGAACAGCCGCGCCAGCCCGAGCATGGAGGCCGAGGCGAACTCGGAGGGCTTGACGACCACGGTGTTGCCCGCCGCGAGCGCCGGTGCGAGCTTCCACACCGTCAGCAGGAGTGGCGAGTTCCACGGCGTGATCGCTCCGACCACGCCGATCGGCTCGTGTACGACGTAGTTGAACATGCCGACCTTGTCGGTCGGCGGCACCGAGCCCTCGATCTTGTCGGCGAGACCGCCGTAGTATTGGAACCAGCGCGGCAGGTACTTCATCTGGCCGAGCATCTCGACCATGAGCTTGCCGTTGTCGCGGACCTCCAGATCGGCCAGCTCCTGCGCGTTCGCGGCGATCACGTCGCCGAGACGGTGGAGCAGCAGCCCGCGGTCGCTGGCGGTCATGCGCGCCCACGGACCGTCGGAGAACGCGGCGTGCGCCGCGCGGACGGCCGCGTCGACGTCCGCGGCGCCGGCCTCGGGGATCCGCGCCCAGACCCGGTTGGTGTAGGGATCCTTGGTCTCAATCCATCGCCCGGTGGCCGAGGCACGCCAGTCGCCGTCGATATACATGTCCAGGTCGCGCACGCCGGCCTCCGGCCCGCGCTCCGACGCGGCGCTTGAACCCGGCTGGCCGGGGGTCGAGGACTCGTCCATCCCTGATCTCCTGATCTGTGTCTGGTTCCCGCGCGTCCCCTGGGCCTCAGCGGCCGAGGCAGCGCTCGTAGATCCGAGTCGCCTGCGCGACGGTCATCGGCCGGGCCGCCGGCGCGACGATGTGGGTATCCTCGTCGATGTGCGGCGGCGTCTGCGGCGCGTAGAGGCCCGGAACCGCGAGGCGGGCCATCTCGGCGCAGCGCTCCGGCGGCAGGTGATCCGGCGTCAGATGGCGGGCGAAGCCGATGTCGTCGTAGAGGCGGAACAGGGCCGCGACGCCGGCCTCAATGGCCTGCGCGTCGGTGAGGCCGGCGACGTCGGCCCCGAGGGCCTCGGCCAGCCGTCGGCCCTTGGCGGGCACCGCCGCTGCGTTGTGGGCCATGGTCCAGGGCACGAGCGTCCCGACGCCGAGCGGGTGCGCGAGGTCGAGATGGCCTTCGAGGGGCAACGACAGGGCGTGCGCGTGGCTGAGCCGGGCGTTGCCGCAGGCGATGTTGGACATGGCCGAGGCGAGCAGGTTGTCGGCCCGCGCGGCCTCGTCGCCGTCGAGGATCGAGGCGCGCATCGAGGCGGCCTGCAAGCGGGCCGATTCCAGCGCCAGCGCGTCGGTGAGCGGCGAGGCGAGATCCGACAGGTAGGCCTCGATCGCGTGCGTCAGCGCGTCGACCGCGGGCAGGACCGCCGCGCTCCGCGGCAGCGTCGCAAGCACCGCGGGATCGAGGACGGCGACCGCCGGGAAGCTCAGCGGCCCGCCGGCGAGGAGCTTCAGGTGCCGTTCCTCGTCCTTGACGATGGTGAACTGCGAAACCTCCGACCCCGAACCCGCCGTGGTCGGCACCATGACCATCGGCAGCGCCGGCCGGTCGAAATTCCCGGCGCCCAGGTGATCGCGCAGGGTGGTGCCGTTGGCCGCGACGATCGCCACGCCCTTGCCGGTGCACATCACCGAGCCGCCGCCGACGCAGACGATGCCGTCGATCCGCTCCGCGCGGCAGCGGGCCGCCTGTTCGTCGATGTGCGCGAGCCGCGCGTCGATCCCGCAGGCGTCGAACAGCGCGGTCTCGAGCCCCGCCGCTCTCAGGCTGTCGAGGACGCGGGCGAAGAAGGCTTGCTTGCCGATCACCGGATCGGTGACGACCAGAACGTTGCGACATCCCAGGCCGTGGGTCGCCGGCCCGACGCCGTCGAGGGAACCGGGACCCCAGACGACCCGGGTCGGCATGAAGTAGGTCAGGCTCATGGCACGCTCCGCTGTGGCATCCGGCGTCAGGGCGCGGATTGGGTCAGGCCCGGGAGATGTCCGTCCCGCGCGTCTCGCGCGCGAACAGGAGGCTGAGGATTGCCGCGGCGACGGCGACGCCGATCGGGTAGTAGAGGCCGGAATAGACGTTGCCGGTGGCCGCCACGATCGAGAAGGCGGTGGCCGGCAGGAACCCCCCGAACCACGCTGAGCTGAGATTGTAGGGGAACGACATCGCCGTGTAGCGGATGCGCGAGGGGAACATCTCCAGCAACGCGGTGGTGGAGGCCGAGAAGGTCATGGTGCCGAAGCTCAGGAGGACGAACAGCAGCAGCACGATCATCGGCTTGTTGATGGCGTTCGGGTCCGCGTCGCCGAGCGGGTAGCCGGCGGCGGCCAGCGCGGCCTTCAGCTCGCGCTCGAACCGCGCCCTCTGGGTAGCCGCATCGGGCGTGTCGCCCGCGTAGCCGGCCACGCGCGCGGAGCCGACCTGCACCGTCGCCGGACCCGTGCCGCTGCGCCGGTCGTAGCTGAGGCCGAGCTTGGCGACCGCGTCCGTCACCACGTCGCAGGACGACGTGAACGTGGCGGTCCCGACCGGGTTGAACTGCACCGCGCACTCGGCGGGATCGGCCACCACGGTGATCGGCGCATTCTCCTGCGCCCGCGCCAGCGCCGGGTTCGCGTAGGTGGTCAGGGCGTGGAAGATCGGCAGGGTCAGCACCGCCGCCAGGACGAAACCCATCAGGAACACCGGCTTGCGGCCGATGCGGTCGGCCAGGGCGCCGAACACCACGTAGAGCGGCGCCGAGAGCGCGGTGGCGATGATCAGGAGCAGGTTGGCGGTCAGCCCCTCGACCTTGAGGACCTTGGTCAGGAAGAAGAACGAGTAGAACTGGCCCGTGTACCAGACCACCGCCTGGCCGGGGACGATGCACAGGGCCGCGATGAGGATCAGGCGCAGGTTGCGCCACTGGCCGAAGGCCTCGGCCACGGGGGCCTTCGAGCCCTTGCCCTCCGCCTTCATGCGCCGGAACTCCGGGCTCTCGTCGAGCATCAGCCGGATCCAGACCGAGATGGCCAGCAGGATCACCGAGACCAGGAATGGGATGCGCCAGCCCCAATCCGTGAACGGACCTGCCCCGAGGCTGAGGCGGAGCGGGATGATCACCCCGACGGCCAGCAGGAAGCCGAGCGCCGCGGTCAGGACCACGTAGCCGTTCCAGGCCGCACGACGGTCGGCCGGGGCGTGCTCGGCCACGTAGATGATGGCGCCGCCGAACTCGCCGCCAAGGGCCAGCCCCTGGATCATGCGCAGGGTGATGAAGGCGATCGGCGCCGTGATGCCGATGGTCGCGTAGGTCGGCACGAGGCCGACCACGAAGGTCGAGAGGCCCATCAGCAGGATGGTGACGAGGAAGGTGTATTTCCGGCCGACGAGGTCGCCGAGGCGGCCGAACACGACGGCGCCGAACGGGCGCAGCAGGAAGCCCGCGGCGAATCCCAGAAGTGTGAAGATGAAGCCCGCTGTCGGGTTCACCCCGGAGAAGAAGGCTTTGGCGATCTCAGAGGCCAGCAGCCCGATCAGGAAGAAATCGTAGAACTCGAACACCGTGCCGAGTGAAGCGGCCACGATGACGCGCTTCTCCTTGGCCGTCATGCTCGCGGCACGACCCAACACAGCGGCTGTCGCCATCTCACATCCCCCCGGACGCTGAGGACAGCACGGTGAGGCCGCCCGTCCTGTTCTGAAGTTCGACATCCGAACAAGGAGGTTCGGCCGTCGAGTGCTCAAACTCCGGGGCGGAGTCGGTCTGGGTGAGGCCAGGCTTCGGACGACGTTCGGGCGAAGAGTCTCGCGCCAGCACCGCACGGCCCCGGATCTACGGATCCAGGGGGCATTCTAGGCGCTTCCTTCCCGATCGGCCGTCTCGGCCTTGTTCACCCCGCCCGCGCATTCACGGCCGGAATTGGTGATTCGCGATCACATTTTTCTTCTATAGAAGAATTCACTGGATTGATAGGGGATGATGGAACGGCCCGCGGGCTCATCTTTTCGACGACGCTTGGATCGCCGGTGTAAAGCCCTGTATGGCGGCCCGTGCTGCCGGGATCCTGGGATGTGGCTCGCCTCCGATGAAGACCTCGCCCGATCGTGATCGTGCTTTGACGGCCGACATCGGTCCATCACCGCTCGGCGACGAGAGCAGCGAGCACGACAGGGACGCTGAGTCGCAGGGGCGACTGGGCGAAACGGTCTCGAAAAATCTCGGCGGGCGCGTCCGTGACCTGCGCAAGAAGCGAGGCTTGACGCTCAACGAGTTGTCCGGGCGCTCTCAGGTGAGCCGGGCCTTCCTCTCCGCGATCGAGCGGAGCGAAAAGTCGCCGACCCTGCCGATCATCGTGCGCATCGCGCGAGGGTTGAACGTTTCGATGTCGGCCCTGCTCGGCGTCGAGCCGGCGGCGACCGGGGTCGCGTCGAACCGGAGCGCGGACCAAGTCACGTTCCGCGATCCGCAGAGCGGCTTCGAGCGGACGGTGCTGTCGCCCCTGCGCGAGGGTGGGGGCGCCGAGATCGTCAAGCACTGCATTCCGCCCGGCCAATCATCCGGGCTTCTGCCCGTCTATCCGACCGCGGTCGAGAAACATATCCTGATGCAGGAAGGCGAATTGACCGCCCTGATAGATGACCGAGAGTACAAAATCTCATCCGGGGACACCCTCTCCTTCATGATCGAGTCGTCTTACCGTCTGTGTAACGAGGGGTCTGTCCCCTGCGTGTACATCGTCGTCATGGTGGAGAGGGGCTAGCGCGGGCAGCTGGGCGGGTCCGGCGGCCTGCGAGTCGTAGCGGCCTATGCGGCGGCCCATGCTTCACTTGCGCCGGGCCCGGGGCGAACCCGGCCCCGTGAACCGGCCAGCCACGACGGGGGCGGCGTTCGGGATCCGGCTTACGGCCGGATAGATCGGGTCTGCTTTCGCGGCGTGTCTCCTCCGGAGCGGACCAGCCGATATCGGCCAGACTACGTCATGCCAAATCGCCATCGCGCGCAGAACCGGACGTTCGGCTTCACGCCCATCTCGGTCGCCGGCCTCAGTAAGGCGCTCAGTGTAGCGGATGCTGACGTAGTGCGAGCTGCGGTCGGAGTGGCAGACGAGGCCACTACCAGCGGAGGGGCGGCGCTCGTGCCTGGCCTGCTCCAGGACATAGAGGAGGCCTTGCTCCGCCCACATCGTCTTGTCCGCCGACGTTCGCAGGTAGTCGCTCACCGCACAGGACGTTTCGTCCAGCCCCGCCTCGATGGTCTCGAGCTAGCGGACGAACGTAGGTCGCACGGCTAACAGGGCTTCTATGTCGCCCGGCACGGGCTTGGGAGCCAGGGAGATCAGAAGCTCCGGCAGGTTGAGCCTTCGGACGAAGGAACGGAACTGCCGCTTTTAGGCATCTCCTTCGATGATCGCCGGCCTGCCTTCGCGGATCAATTCGTCGGCCCATTCCTTCGCGATGCCGATGGCGCTTTTGGCTATGGCCAACGCGAGTTCCGGCGGAACCGTCACCTCGATGAGTTTCAGCAAAGGCGAAACGGGAGAGTGGTCGCCGTTCTCCAGACGGAACCGAGCAATCACGCATGCTCGAAGGTCCTTGTCCGCGGCTAGATATCTTTTCAGATGCGATGCGCACGCGGCGGATGTCGCGGTATTCTAGACCAGTCTTCCGACCTTCGCGTCGACCGAAGCCACCTCGTCTTCGCTGCGGGCTTCGTGAAGCGCCTGGACCAACTTTCCTGTCCGCGTCGGCACCACGTAGAGGCTGAACCGCGCCTTCAAGACGTCGATGCTGCCGCGCCGGCACCCTCCAAGCCAATGCGAAGGTCTTCCAGAGATCGGCCGTCCTGTCGGGCACCGGATTCTGCCTGGGCCCGCTCTTGCATTGCTCAAGCAGTACGGAGCCGTCCGGGTAGTGAACGGCGACATCGTCCCGGTGCTCGAGCGGGACGAGCGCTCCCGGCGGAGCCGTCAGAAGGTGATGGCAGAAGCGCACCGGCTGAAGCGCGAAGCCATTATACTGGCCAGGCGCCGCATGCGCGGCTTGCTTCGAGGCGATGTCCATTTCGTACCTTGAGGAACAGTTCCGCAAGAGAGAGGGAAGGTCATCTCCCTCGAGGTGCCCGTCACCCGATTTCCGTCGTCCTCCGCAGGTGCCGATGATGAGCCGCTGCCCCCGACTCGGCGAGCTCTGATGCAAGCCACGCGGGAGCACGCTTCCGGAGAGGCGGTGGGAGGCGACGATAGGACGTCCGCCGACTTGCGATCGGACACCTCTCACCTCCGACCTTTGGATGGGAGGAGAATGCCGCCTACAGGACCCGTCGTCGATGGCGACACCTTCCACGGTGCGACGGCCCAGATCGTCGCCGTTGCCGGTCACGCCGCACGGTTCCTTCCGGCCGCCTGGCTCAGGCCGGGTTGAAGGAACCACTGTTCCTTTATCTCGAGCGAATCAGTTGTGTCGCGGCGCTTGGCGGCGCGAGACCGGTGTACCTTCAGAAGCTGGAGCCGGTGCCGCCGTGGGGGGACAAATCGGGGTCAAACCGCGAATCTAACTTTCGCAAAATCCAGCAACCGCAGCGACTTAGATGATGTCGAGTCATGCTGGCGGAGACGGAGGAAGTCGAACCCTCGTTCCAGCTTGGAAGATGCAACTACAAAAAGATGCCGATGCGACTCCCTTGCTGGCGCAGGACCGGTGGCCGACGTGCCACCACCATCGGCGCGGTTGCCGGTCGTTGATCGCTTGAGCTGAAAGAACGAAAGCGCCATTTTAGAGCAATGGACCTGAAGCGGTCTATGCACACAGGCGACATCGGTACCAATCCGATACGAGTTTACAGGTCGGATCGTCCGTGGCGCCGAAAAGCTCAATAAAATCAGTGGTAGCGAGGGAGGGATTTGAACCCCCGACACAAGGATTATGATTCCTCTGCTCTAACCAGCTGAGCTACCCCGCCACGCGGCACGACCGTCCGCGAGGACGATGCGTGCAGTGGCCGCGGTATAGGAAGAGCGGGCGCTCGCTGTCAACGGTTTTGGGTGCGCAAAGCGCGCGTCCGGATCGGGCTCGATCCATGTCCCGCCGATCGCGGACGGGACAGCCCGGCTGTCACCGGAAGTCGACCGTCGCCGATGCGGCGGCCATGTGCGGTCCGTCTAAGCCCGCTAGGTTGACACACGGGCCGCCTGAAGGCCCGTCACATCGCGGAGCGTTCGATGACAGCGCGCACGAACCATCGTTGGAACACCAGCCTCGCCGCCCTTCTCGTGCTGGGCGTGCCGCTCCTCGCCGGCCCGGCCATCGCGGCGGGCAACGACGCCACCTATCGCGCGGCCCTCACCGGCAGCAGCGAGGTCCCGGCGACCACAGGCGCCGGCACGGGCGAGATCACCGCGACCTTCGATCCTGCCGCCAAGCGCCTCAGCTGGTCGGGACGATACAGCGGTCTGACCGGCCCGGTCACGGCCGCCCATTTCCATGGTCCGGCCAAGGCCGGTGAGAATGCCGGCGTGCTGGTTCCGGTGACGGCAGCGAGCAGTCCCTTCTCCGGCGAGGCGATCCTCGACGACGCGAAGGCCGCCGATCTCGCTGCGGGCCGCATCTACTTCAACCTTCACACCGCCGCGAACCCGAAGGGTGAGATCCGCGGCCAGCTGGAGCGCGCGCCCTGATCCGGAACGGCGAGAGCCTCGACGTTCCCGATCGCGCCCGGTAGGCGGATCCCATCCTCCTGCCGGAGCTTTCGATGAAGCAGATCGACGCCATCATCGCCTGGACGCCCCTGCGTTGGGCAGAGCTGAAGCCGGAAACCGCCGGGCAGGTCGTCGTCCTGCCCGCACCCGACACGGCGGGCGAGGCGAAGCGCTACATGATGCGCGCCGGCGCCAGCTCGTCCGCCCTAGCCGCCCTGTCGGAAGAGGCGCGCATCGCCCGCCTCTTCATCGACTTCCAGACCCTCGTGGTCCGCGACGGGATCGACCCGCAGGCGGCCCACCGGGCGTTTCTGACGATCGACGAATATCGGTTCCGCATAGCCCCCGACACCGAGGGTGCGGAGTTCGAGGATCCGCCCGAGGAGGATTAGCCTTCTGCCCGGGGCCGGCCGTTGCGTCGTGCTCACGCAAGCGTGAGAATTATGAATGCACACAGGCCGAAGCCGCCCTATCTTCCGATGGGTCGTGATTTCGTCCGAGGCCGGCCATGCCCGTATCCCGTCGCGCCGTCATCGCCGCAGCGGCCCTCGCCCCGCTCGCAGGGCGATTCGCCACCGCGGCGGAGCCGCTGATCCGCCGCCCGATCCCCTCCACCGGCGAGATGCTTCCGGCCATCGGGATCGGCACGTCCCGACGCTACGAGGTCGAGCCGACGCCCGACGCGGTGGCGCCGCTGAAGGAGGCGGTGAAGACCTTCGTCGCCCTCGGCGGCTCGGTGATCGACACGGCCCCGAGCTACGGGACCGCCGAGGACGTCCTCGGATTGATCCTGGCGGAGCCCGGCCTGCGCCAGAAAATCTTCCTCGCCAGCAAGGTCGACACGACCGGCCGCGATGCGACGCTGGCGGAGTTCGAGCGGTCGCTCAAGCGGATGAAGGTCGATACACTCGATCTCGTGGCGGTCCACAATCTGATCGACGTGACCGAGAATCTGGCGATTCTGCGGGATCTGAAGGATCGCAAACGCATCCGCTATGTCGGCGTCACGGTCTGGCGCGACAACCAGCTCGACGCGCTCGAAGCCGTCATGAAGCGCGAGACGCTCGACTTCATCCAGGTGAACTACGCCATCGACAACCGTGCCGCCGCCGAGCGCGTGATCCCGCTCGCCGCGGACCGCGGCGTGGCGGTGATGACCAACGTGCCGTTCGGCCGCGACCGCCTGTTCAAGGCGGTCCAGGGCAAGGAACTGCCGGCTTTCGCCAAGGACCTCGGCTGCGCGAGCTGGCCGCAGGTCTTCCTGAAATACGTGCTCGGCAATCCGGCCGTGACCTGCCCGATCCCCGGCATGGCGAAGGCCGCCTATGTCGAGGACAACCTCGGCGCCGCGCGGGGCAAGCTCCCGGATGCGGCGCAGCGCAAGCAGATGGAGATGTTCATCGATGCGGTCTGATCTCACCTCGCGCCGCGCGGCGCTCGCCCTCGCGGCCGGACTCGCCGTCGCCGCGGCCATGCCCGCGCTGGCCCAGGACGGCCCGAAAAAGATCCGGATCGGCGTCATCGGGGCCGGAAATATCGGCGGTACGATCGGGACGCTCTGGGTCAAGGACGGCCACGAGGTGATGTTCGCCTCCCGCCACCCGGAGCAGCTGGCGGCGATGGTCTCGGAGCTGGGACCGAACGCCAAGGCCGGCACGCCCGAGGAGGCGATCAAGTTCGGCGATGCCGTGTTCATCGCCGTCCCCTACAAGGCCTATCCGGATCTCGCGAAGGAGATCGGCCCGGCTCTCAACGGCAAGGTCGTCCTCGACGCCGGCAACGCCACGCAGAAGCGCGACGGCGCGCTCTACGACGAGGTCCAGGCCAGCGGGATCGGCGCCACCTCGGCCAAGTACTTTCCCGGCGCCAAAC
The DNA here is from genome assembly GCF_029691625.1 of Methylobacterium sp. 391_Methyba4. Taxonomy (NCBI): domain Bacteria; kingdom Pseudomonadati; phylum Pseudomonadota; class Alphaproteobacteria; order Hyphomicrobiales; family Methylobacteriaceae; genus Methylobacterium; species Methylobacterium sp. 391_Methyba4. Next base: position 756,047 of record NZ_CP121475.1, read on the forward strand.
TCGTGCGCGCCTTCAATGCGGCCAACTACAAGGTCTTCGCCAAGGAAGGCGCCGATGGCGGCAAGGGTCGCGCAGGCGGACGGATGGCGATCCCGATCGCCGGGGATGACCCGGAGGCTCTGAAGGTCGCCGAGGGCCTCGTCCGCGACGCCGGCTTCGATCCGGTGGTGGTCGGTCCGCTCAAGGAAGCCGACAAGTTCGCCATGGGCTCCCAGGGCTTCGGTCACGACGTGACCGCGTCGGAGATGCGCCAGAAACTCGGACTGGCGCAGTAGGGGCGTCATCCGATCCGTCGCCACGCCGTGCGGAGGCGACGGGTCGGACCGAGTCTCCGTGAGGGAGGCTTGCCCGAGGGAAAGCCCATTCCGGTGAGATCGGCCCATGTCTGAACCCGCACCCGCCCGCGGCACGCTCGCGCGCCTGATCGACGTTCAGCCCGGCGAGGGTCGGGCACTGGCATGGTCCTGGGCCTACATCTTCTCGATCCTGGCCGCCTACTACGTCCTGCGTCCGATCCGGGATCAGATGGGCGTCGCCGGCGGCATCGAAAACCTGCCCTGGCTGTTCACCGCCACCCTGGTCGGCATGCTCGCCCTCAACCTGCCCTTCGCCTACCTGGTGAAGCGGATGCCGCGGGCGCGGTTCGTGCCGATCACCTACCGGTTCTTCGCGGCCAACATCCTGGCCTTCGCGCTGACGCTCTATCTCGCCCCCGCCGAGTGGGGCGTGTGGATTGGCCGGGTGTTCTTCGTCTGGCTGTCGATCTTCAACCTGTTCGTGGTCTCGATCTTCTGGGCGACGATCGTCGACGTGTTTTCGAACGCCCAGGGCAAGCGCCTGTTCGGCTTCATCGCGGCCGGCGCGACCCTCGGCGCCATCGCGGGTTCGGCGACCACCGCGATCCTCGCCAAGAACGTCCCGACCTGGGGCCTTATGCTCTGCGCGGTGGTGCTCCTCGAGATCGCCGTATTCTGCATGCGCGGTCTCGCGGCCCTGTCGACGCAGCTGCACGAGGTGCCGGGCCGCGACCGCAGCGCCGATGACGGGCAGGATCGGACGATCGGCGGCAGCGTGCTCGCCGGCGTCACGCGGACCTTCGCGTCCCCCTACCTGCTCAACATCTCGCTGTTCCTGCTGCTGTTCTCGGTGACCTCGACCTTCCTGTATTTCGAGCAGGCGGGCATCGCGAAGCGGAGCTTCCCGGACCGGGGTGCGCAGACCGCCTTCTTCGCCAGCGTCGACCTCGCGGTGAACGTCCTGACGCTGGGAATCCAGCTGTTCCTCACCGGCCGGATCGTGAATCGCATCGGCGTCGCCCTGACGCTGGCGATCCTGCCGGCCTTCAGCATCCTCGGCTTCGCGGCGCTCGCCGTCTGGCCCACGATCGGCGTGATCGTCGCGTTCCAAGTCCTGCGCCGGGCCGGCAACTTCGCCATCGCGCGACCAGTGCGCGAGGTGCTGTTCACCGTCGTCCCGCGGGAAGATCGCTACAAGGCCAAGAGCTTCATCGACACGGTGGTCTACCGCCTGGGCGACCAAGTCGGCGCATGGTCGTTCACGGGCATCCAGGGCGTCGGATTCGGCAGCGCCGGCGTGGCGGGCGCCGCGATCCCGCTCTCGGTGGCGTGGCTCGTGAACAGCCTCTGGCTCGGGCGCGCACAGGACCGGCGCCGGGACGAGCAGGCGGCGGAGCCGGTCGGTGAGTCTGCGCGGCCCATGCCGTTCGGTCGCGGGGCGGCCTCGCCCGGCCGGTGAGCGACGCGGGCCGGCCTACCGGTGCCGCATGAAGTCCCAGACCAGGTAGGCCGGGAACGGCAGCATGATCGCGAAGAAGATCCAGTCGAACATCTGAGGCATCAAGCCATCTCCCGCTCGGCCCCCTCTGGTTCTACCGGCATGGCCGTGTGAAGTTCCGCGCGGCGGCGGCGGTCCGTTAAGAGGCGGTTTACCCTGACGGGCGACGTATCGCGCTCGGTCCGGGCGGGAGAGAGACATGGCGGGACCCGCATGGTCGGCGCCGCGGCGCTGGTGGCGCACCGCCGAGCCCGCGATGGCCGTGCTCGGGCTCCTCGCCGTGACGCCGGCTCCAGTCGCCGCGCAGGAGCCGCTCTACATCCGCATCCGCCCCCTTCCGGACGCCGAGGCCGCGCGCGTGGCCCGGGAGATGCTCTGGGCGCGCCGGCAGGCCCATGCCCGTGCGGTGATCGAATCCGTCTGCACCGGCTGCCTCGGTGCCTGGAAACCCGAGACCGTCCCGGCCCCGAGCCCGGCTCCGGCGCCGACGGAGGACCGGATTGCGAACCTCACCGTTCCGATAGGGGTTGAACTGGACCCCGGCTCCGGGGCATCCGACCCGCATCCAGATCCATCGACCTCCGAGAGGCATCCATGACGCAAGCGCATCCGACCAGCGGCGCCGAGCCCGAAGTCGATTGCCCGGTAACCCTCGAGGTCCTGGGCTCCGTCTACCGGGCCGACGATTTCGACCTGCCGCTGATCCTGGAGCAGATCCCGCCGCTGAAGCGCGCGCAGCTGGCCACCTACCTCTACGGCAAGAGCCACATGCACAAGCTCGGGCTGAAGGTCGCCCGCTCCTGCGAGCGCGACGACCTCATCCGCGTGGCGGGCGAGATCGGCTCGGTGATCCACGGACAGGCGCACCTGAAGCCGTCGCGGCCGGCGCCCGAGCCGGCCCCGCAGCTGCGCGCCAAGACTCCGCCCGGCCAGAAGAAGGTGAGCCTCGCCGGCGCCGCCGCGAAGCCCGCGATCAGCCTCGGCGGATCGGCCAAGGTCCGCAACTTCGACTGAGAGCCGACGCGTCGGGCCAGCCGAGACCACGTCGCGCGCCTGACCGGATCGGCCGATTCGGGTCCCGGGTCGCGCCGCGTGGCCCCGGGACGATGCAAGAGCGTATGATCGACGGGCGGAATCCGGCATTCCGTCGGCGTCAGCGCGTCGGAAGACCGGACAACCCGGACTTGTGCGTTGCACCCGCCCCGGCCTTCGGATAATCGCCCGCGATGAACACCGACCACGACAAGATCCTGATCGTCGATTTCGGCTCTCAGGTGACCCAGCTCATCGCCCGCCGGGTGCGGGAGGAGGGCGTCTACTGCGAGATCGTGCCCTTCACGAAGGCCGAGGCCGCGTTTCGCGAGCAGAAGCCCAAGGGCGTGATCCTCTCCGGCGGCCCCGAATCGGTAACCGTCGAGGCCTCGCCCCGCGCGCCCCAGCTCGTGTTCGATTCGGGCGTCCCGGTCTTCGGCATCTGCTACGGCCAGCAGACCATGGCGGCCCAGCTCGGCGGCGCCGTCGAGGGGGGACACCACGCGGAGTTCGGCCGGGCCGAGGTCGAGATCCTGGCCGATTGCCCCCTGTTCAAGGGCGTCTGGCACAAGGGCGAGAAGTACCCGGTCTGGATGAGCCACGGTGACCGCGTCACCAAGCTGCCGGACGGCTTCACCACCGTGGCGATCTCCAAGAACGCGCCCTTCGCGGCGGTGGCCGACGAGGCCCGCAACTACTACGCGGTGCAATTTCACCCGGAAGTGGCACACACCCCCCACGGCGCCCTGCTGATCCGCAACTTCGTGCGCGACGTGGCCGGCTGCTCGGGCGACTGGACCATGGGCGCCTATCGCGAGGAGGCCATCGCCAAGATCCGCGAGCAGGTCGGCTCCGAGAAGGTGATCTGCGGCCTGTCGGGCGGCGTCGATTCCGCCGTGGCGGCCGTGCTGATCCACGAGGCGATCGGCGACCAGCTGACCTGCGTGTTCGTCGATCACGGCCTCCTGCGCCTGGGCGAGGCCGAACAGGTCGTGGCCCTGTTCCGCGACCACTACAACATCCCGCTGGTCCACGTTGAGGCGTCGGGGATGTTCCTCGCGGCCCTCGAGGGCGTCTCGGATCCCGAGGTCAAGCGCAAGACCATTGGCCGCCTGTTCATCGACGTGTTCGAGGCCGAATCGAAGAAGATCGGCGGGGCGAAGTTCCTGGCGCAGGGCACGCTGTATCCGGACGTGATCGAGAGCGTGTCTTTCACGGGCGGCCCGTCCGTGACCATCAAGAGCCACCACAATGTCGGCGGCCTGCCCGAGCGCATGGACATGAAGCTCGTGGAGCCGCTCCGCGAGCTGTTCAAGGACGAGGTCCGGATCCTCGGCAAGGAACTCGGCCTGCCCGAGGGCTTCGTCGGCCGCCACCCGTTCCCGGGCCCGGGCCTGGCGATCCGCTGCCCCGGCACGATCACCGCCGAGAAGCTGGAGGCCCTGCGCAAGGCCGACGCGATCTACCTCGACGAGATCCGGCAGGCCGGCCTCTACGACACGATCTGGCAGGCCTTCGCGGTGATCCTGCCGGTGAAGACCGTCGGCGTGATGGGCGACGGCCGCACCTACGATCATGTCTGCGCGCTGCGCGCCGTCACGTCGGTGGACGGCATGACCGCCGATTTCTACCCGTTCGACATGGCCTTCCTGGGCCGGGTCGCGACCCGGATCATCAACGAGGTGAAGGGCATCAACCGGGTCACCTACGACATCACCTCGAAGCCCCCGGGCACCATCGAGTGGGAATAAGCAGGCCCGCAGCCGTCATCGCGAAAGCCGCGAGCCGATTCTGGGGAGCGTGACGGCAGGATTCCGGGCGCTCCCGGATCGCGCCGCGTCGCGCGCCGGGACGATGCGGACGCCGTGCCGCAGACCGCGCCCCGTCACGGCCCGCAGAGCGCCGGCTCGACCGCCTTCAGCGCCGGCCGGAACGCCGCGAGATGCAGCCCGTCCCGCAGGGCACCGGGCTTGGCGTAGCCGGTGTCGCCGTCGCGCAAGGCCGCGAACGGGTCCGTGAACACGCAGCCGAGCCGGCCGCACAGGTTGCGCAGGCGCTGCGAGTAAACTGCCACCGCGCCGGCATCGACGAGCTTGCCGAGCTCACGCCCGACCGGGGGGAGGGCCGTCACCACGACGCGCGGGGTCAAGGTCTGGAGCCGCTTGACGATCGCCTCTGCGGCGGCTTCGAACTGCGCCGTCGGCTTGTCCAGCTGCGGGTTGTTCTTCACGAGGATGTCGTTGGTCCCGATCGTCAGGGCGGCGAGCCGGGGAGGGACCTTGAAGGTCAAGCGCGCGAGGTGGTCCGCATAGCTGGCCGCGGTCGAGCCGCTGATCCCGCCGTTGAGGAAGTCGAGGCCGCAGGGCCGCTGGCTGCCAGGCTGCAGCTCCACCTGGGAATCGCCGGCCCAGAACACGTAATCCGGCGGCGCCTCGTCGAGGCTGACCTGCACGGCGATCAGGCGCATCTCCGCGTAGGCCCGCGCATCGGCGGCCGGCCTATGCAGGCGCCACCCGGCGAAACCGCCGATCGCCAGCAGGGCGAGCCCACCGAGAATGAGAAGGGCGACGCGCCTCACGGCTCGGCCCCGGCCCGGTCGACCTGCGCGTCCGGCCGCGCATCCGTGGAGGCGTAGTAGGGTTTGATGTCGAGGAGCGGCGTGCCGTCGAGGCAGTCGAGCCCGCGCACGCGGAGCGTGTCGCCGTCGCGGCCGAGCAGTTCCACCACCGACAGGGCGATCGGGTTGGGACGGGCGGGCGAGCGCAGGGAGAAGGTGCCGCGGGGACCGTCGGCGTGGCGCGGGCGCTGGATCACGAGGCCGCGGGTCGCCCGGTCCATCCAGTAGAGCAGGATCAGGTGCGTGCAGCCCGTGACGTTGCGCAGGCCGGGGACGTAGGCCGGATCGACCTCCACGGTGCAGACCGCATCGGTCTGCAGGCCGTTCTTCGGACAGTCGGATCGCGCCTGCCAGGGCGTGTGCAGCCGGCCGATGAAGTGGAGGCCCGCATCGAAGGTCGTGGGCAATTCTGCCCTCACTTCGCCGGGACGGGTTCCGAACTCATCCGCGTCCATGCCGCCTCGCTCCGCGCCGGCGGGCTTGTCGGCCATGTGCCCGCGGCCCGCAACCCCGCATCTCGCCCCCGGATGGTGCGGGGTGTAGATCCGGCAGCAGGAACGGAGGCGACATGATCGAGCGGGAATTGCGGCCGATGCAGGCGGTGGCCGATGCCGGGACCGCCGTCGACCGGCTGGTCGAGCTCTACGACGACGCGGCCGGCGCCCTGCGAAATGCCCTGGAGCGCTACCTCGCCGGGGGGCCGCCGCCGGACGCCACCGAGCGGCTCGCCTTCCGCTACCCGGAGCTGCGGATCAGCTATCGCCCGGACGGGCCGCTGCCGCGCGTCCGGCGCGCCACCGCCAAGCTCCAGGCGGCCGGGACCTACGCCACGACGGTGACGCACCCGGCGTTCTTCCGGACCTACCTGACCCGTCAGCTGGAGCCGCTGATCGCGGATTACGGCATCGCCATCGAAGTCGGCCTGAGCGCGCAGGAGATCCCCTATCCCTACGTGCTGGAAGCCGGGCTCGACGCGGGCGGCCGGGCGGTCGACGGCGCGGATCTCGCCACCTACTTCCCGGTCCCGCTCCTGTCGCTCGTCGGCGACGAGATCGCCGACGGGACCTTCGACCAGGTGGCGGGCGAGCCGCTGCCCCTGGCGCTGTTCGACGGCGTGCGGGTCGATTACTCCCTCCGGCGGCTGGTCCATTACACCGGCTGCGACTGGCGCGACGTCCAGCCCTGGATCCTGCTCACCAACTACCACCGCTACGTCGACCAGTTCGTCCGCCACGGCCTGGAGCGGCTGGCCTCGGGCGCGGAGGGGTTCGAGCGGCTGGTCCTGCCGGGCGGAGTCTCCGTGAGCCGCGCCGAGGCCGCCGAGGCCGACCCCGCCGCGGTGATCGCCGCCTCGCCCTGGCACCGGCACCAGATGCCGGCCTACCATTTGGTGGCGCGCGACGCCGACGGGACCCAGCAGGGCACGACGCTGGTCAATATCGGCGTCGGCCCCTCGAACGCGAAGACGATCACCGACCATCTCGCCGTGCTGCGCCCGGATTGCTGGCTGATGGTCGGCCATTGCGGCGGCTTGCGGCAGTCGCAGACGATCGGCGACTACGTGCTGGCGCACGCCTATCTCCGCCGCGACCGGATCCTCGACGAGCTCGTGCCGCCGGACGTCCCGGTCCCGGCGCTGGCCGAGGTGCAGGTCGCGCTCCAGAGCGCCGCCGCTTCTGTGACGGGCGAGCAGGCCGATGCCCTGAAGCGGCGCCTGCGCACCGGCACGGTGGTGACCTATGACGACCGCAACTGGGAGCTGCGCTTCAGCCAGGAGCGGCGGCGGATCAACCAGTCCCGCGCGATCGCGGTCGACATGGAGAGCGGCACCGTCGCCGCGCAGGGCTTCCGCCTCCGCGTACCCTACGGCGCGCTGCTCTGCGTCTCCGACAAGCCGCTCCACGGCGAGATCAAGCTGCCGGGCGCCGCCAATGCGTTCTACGACCGGGCCGTCTCGGAGCATCTCCAGGTGGGATTGGCGGCACTCGACGTGCTGCGCGCCGACCGGCACGGTCTCCACTCGCGCAAGCTGCGCAGCTTCGATGAGCCTCCGTTCCGGTGAGGGGCGCCCGGCGCGGTCTTCATCCGGTCCGCGCCCGAGGACGGCTCTCGCGACGGACTGCCACGTCGCCCCAAATACTCAAGCTTGGATATCGGGGCGATTTGAAGTGTTGGGAGATTAATACACCTCGCTTCAAGCTGAGATTTCCCATGACTCGTATCGCACTTGTTTCGACCGCTCTTCTGGCAGCGGTCGCTTTCGCCCCGACCGGTGCGGATGCGCGCGGCTTCGGCGGGGGTGGCTTCCACGGCGGAGGCTTCGGCGGTGGCGGATTTCATGGCGGCGGGTTCGGCGGCGGCTTCCGCGGTGGCAGCGTGGGCGGCGGATCGTTCCGGAACGGCGGCTTCGGCGGCGGGGCCTTTCAGAACGGCGGCGTCGGTGGGGCGCGGGTCGGCGGCCTGGGTGGTGGCTTCCGGGGCGCGGGGCTCGGCGCGGCCGGCGTGGCCGGAGCCGGCGGGCTTCGGGGCGGCGGCCTCCGGACCGGCGGATTCAACGATGCCGGCCGGTATGGCGGAATCGGGAACCGCGGGATTGTCGGGCGTGGCTACGCCAACCGCGGTTACTACGGCCGGCGCTATGGCCGCGGCGTCGGCTACGGCCTTGCGGGGGTCGGGCTCGGCCTCGGGGTCGGCTACGGCCTGAGCGGCCTCGACTACGGGTACGACAATTGTGCCGACACCTACGGCTACGGGGCTTACGACCCGGCCGCCTGCAACGGCTACTACGGCTACGGCTACTGAGCCACGCGAAGCGGGTCCCCAAACGCTTTTGAGACAGCATTGCGCCCGGCCGGCTCTCGGCCGGGCGTCCGCGTTCGTAAGCAGGCCGGCGCGGCCCATCGCACCAAGATCCTTCGCGGTTAGCGAAGGCTCGCTCAACAAATCCCGAATTGCGAACCGTTCCAATCCGACGAGGATGCCGCCTCCGGCGTAGCGTGGTGCGGGGACGATCGCGGTGAGCGGGGAGGGGTCGATTGCGGCGACGGCGGCACTGCTCGTGGCGTGCATGAGCCTCTGGGCGACCGCCCTGCTGCCCGAGATCGTCACGGCGCTGGCCTTCTTCGGACTGGCGATGCTGCTGCGGCTCGGCTCCGCCGCGACGGTGTTCTCCGGCCTCTCGTCCTCCGCCTTCTGGCTGGTCCTGTCCGGCCTGGTGGTGGGGCAGGGCATGACCCGGACGGGCCTCGGCGCCCGCATGGCGCGGAGCCTCGCCCTGCGCCTCTCGGGCTCATACGGCCACTTCATCATCGGGCTGGTGGCGCTGAGCTTCCTCATCGCCTTCGTCATGCCGTCGAATCTGGGCCGCATCGCCCTGATGATCCCCGTGACCCTGGCGCTCTGCGACGCCTTCGGCCTCGCGGTCGGCCGCCCGGGACGGACGGGCGCGGTGCTGGCGGTCGGCATCGCCACGCCGATCCTGTCGGCAGCGATCCTGCCCGCCAACGTGCCGAACCTCGTCATGGCCGGCTCGGCGGAACACCTGCTCGGGCTGCAGCTCTCTTACCTGTCCTACTTCGTCCTGCACGCCCCGGTCCTGGCCGCGGTCAAGGGCATCCTGCTGGTGGCTCTCATCGTCCGGCTGTTTCCGGACGACCTCGGCCCGACCGCGCCGACCCTGCCGGTGCTGCCGCCGCTCTCCGCGCCCGAGCGGCGCCTCGCGGTGATCCTCGCCTGCACGCTGGTCCTCTGGATGACCGACGCCCTGCACGGGCTCGCCCCCGCCTGGGTCGGCCTCGCCGCCGCGGTGGTCTGCCTGCTGCCGCGGATCGGGGTGCTGCCGCCCGAAGCGTTCCAGCAGGTCAACTTGCGGACCTGCTTCTACATCGCGGCGCTGCTCGGTCTGGTCGCCCTGGTCAACGAGACCGGTCTGGGCGGGCGTCTCGGCCATCTGCTCCTGGCGGTCGCGCCCCTGGCGCACGACGCGCCGACACAGAACTTCGCGGTGCTCACCGGCATGGCGACGGTGCTGACCCTGCTCGTCACCGCCAACGGCGCGCCGGCCCTCTACACGGCCCTGGCGGGCGAGATGACGGAGGCGAGCGGCCTGTCATCCCTCGCGGTCGTCTCCCTGCAGGTGATCGGCTACTCGACCATCTTCTTCCCCTACCAGGCGCCCCCGATCGTGTTCGCCAGCGAGCTCGGAGGCGTCCGCCTCGGGGACGCGACGCGCCTCACCGTGAGGTTCGGCCTCCTGTCGTTGCTGGTGGCCGCGCCCCTCGACTACGCGTGGTGGCGACTGCTGGGGCAGCTGAGGTGACAGAATCGGCAAAGTGTCGCCCCAGACGGCACATTGCGCCGCACCATGGCGGATTGCGGGTTGCCCGCTCAGCCACTAGCGCTACCAGATTAGAGACGGTCCAGTTCGCAGCTGCGAGGCTTCAACCCGATGGCACCCACCGCCCGCCCGACAGTGGCACAGCCGCTATCGCCCCATCTCCAGATCTATCGCTGGACCTGGACGATGGCGATGTCGGTGTTTCACCGTATCACCGGCACCGCGCTCTATGGCGGGACTGCACTGGTCGCCCTCTGGCTCGTGGCTCTGGCTTCCGGACCGGTCGGCTACTCTTACGTGGCCGGGTTCTTCGGCTCGCTGTTCGGGCGCCTGATCCTGTTCGTCTATACGTGGGTGCTGATGCACCACATGCTGGGCGGCATCCGGCACCTGATCTGGGACACGGGCGTGGGCTTCGATCGGGAGAAGCGCCTGTCGATGGCCCGGCTGACCCTGATCGGCTCGGTCGCGCTCACCCTCGTCATCTGGGCGGTCGCCCTTCTGGTCCGCTGAGGAGGCCCACATGGCTCAGAAAGAGGTCCGGCAGGACACGCGCGTCTCGATCCGCACCCCCCGCGCCCGGGTCCGCGGCCTTGGCGTCGCGCACCACGGGGCCGGCCACTGGTGGCTGCAGCGGCTGACCGCCATCGCCAACGTCGTGCTGATGCTGAGCTTCGTGGTGATCGTCGCCAAGATGTCGGGCCGCGGCTTTGCGGAGGCGCGGCTCCTCGTCGCGACCCCCCTGGTGTCAATTCTCCTGATCCTGGCGCTGCTGTCGGTTACGATCCACATGCGGCTCGGCATGCAGGTGATCATCGAGGACTATGTGCACGCCCCGGCCATGAAGATTGCGGCGGTTCTCGCCAACAACGCCTACGCGGTCGTCGTGGCCGTGGCCTGCCTCTACGCGGTGCTGCGCATCGGCTTCGGACAGCCGGCCTGAACCCCGCCAACCCCTATTTCGAGGAGCCGAACATGGCCGCCAACGGCACAAACGGCAGCGGGCCTGCCTACACCATTCACGATCACGCCTTCGACGTGGTGATCGTCGGCGCGGGCGGCGCCGGCCTGCGTGCCACGGTCGGCTGCTCGGAAGCCGGCCTGCGCACCGCCTGCATCACCAAGGTGTTCCCGACCCGCTCGCACACCGTGGCGGCGCAGGGCGGCATCTCGGCGTCCCTCGGCAACATGGGCCCGGACGACTGGCGCTGGCACATGTACGACACCGTGAAGGGGTCGGACTGGCTCGGCGACCAGGACGCCATCGAGTACCTCGTGCGCAACGCGCCCGCCGCCGTGTACGAGCTGGAGCACTGGGGCGTGCCGTTCTCCCGCACGGAGGAAGGCAAGATCTACCAGCGCCCGTTCGGCGGCATGACCACCGATTACGGCAAGGGCACCGCCCAGCGCACCTGCGCGGCGGCCGACCGCACCGGCCACGCCATGCTGCACACCCTCTACGGGCAGGCGGTAAAGAACCAGACCGACTTCTTCATCGAGTATTTCGCCCTCGACCTGATCATGGACGAGGAGGGCCGCTGCCGCGGCGTCATCGCCCTCGACCAGGCCACCGGCGAGATCCACCGGTTCCGCGCCCAGATGACCATCTTGGCGACCGGCGGCTACGGACGCGCCTATTTCTCGGCGACCTCCGCGCATACCTGCACGGGCGACGGCAACGCCATGGTGCTGCGCGCCGGCCTGCCGCTGCAGGACATGGAGTTCGTGCAGTTCCACCCGACCGGCATCTACGGCGCGGGCTGCCTGATCACGGAAGGCTCCCGGGGTGAGGGCGGCTATCTGACGAATTCCGAGGGCGAGCGCTTCATGGAGCGCTACGCACCGTCGGCCAAGGACCTCGCCTCGCGCGACGTGGTCTCGCGCTCCATGACCATGGAGATCCGGGACGGCCGCGGCGTCGGCAAGAACAAGGACCACATCTACCTGCACCTCGACCACCTGGATCCGAAGATCCTGCACGAGCGCCTGCCGGGCATCTCGGAATCCGCGCGGATCTTCGCCGGTGTCGACGTGACCAAGGAGCCGATCCCGGTCATCCCGACCGTCCATTACAACATGGGCGGCATCCCCACGAACTATCACGGCGAGGTGCTGACGCTGCGCGACGGCAACCCCGACACCGTGGTTCCGGGCCTGATGGCCATCGGCGAAGCAGCCTGCGTCTCCGTGCACGGCGCCAACCGCCTGGGCTCGAACTCGCTGATCGATCTCGTGGTGTTCGGCCGCGCCGCCGGCAAGCGCTGCGCCGAGATCGTCGAGCCGAACGGCCGCGCCATGGAACTGCCGAAGGGGGCCACCGACAAGGCCCTCGAGCGCCTCGACCGGTTCCGCTACGCCAACGGCGCGACGCCGACCGCGGAACTCCGCGCCGAGATGCAGAAGACGATGCAGAACAATTGCGCCGTGTTCCGCACCGGCGAGGTTCTGGAGGAGGGCAAGGGCCTGATCCACAAGGTCTGGAACGCCGCCGCCGACGTGAAGGTCACCGACCGGTCGCTGGTCTGGAACACCGACCTCCTGGAGACCCTGGAGTTCGACAACCTGATCGGCCAGGCGGTGGTCACGATGGAATCGGCCGCCAACCGCACGGAATCCCGCGGCGCCCATGCCCGCGAGGACTTCCCGGACCGCGACGACAAGGACTGGATGAAGCACACCCTGTCCTGGCTCGACGAGGGCCGTCACCAGGTGAACATCGATTACCGTCCGGTGCACACCTACACGATGTCCAATGAGATCCAGTACATCGAGCCGAAGGCCCGCGTGTACTGATACGAACCTCTGCTCAACGACTGCGGCGGCGGGGCTTCTGCCCCGGCCGCCACGTCCTGCTCTAGCGGAAGCCGTCGAGAACCATGGCCCAGTTCAACCTTCCGAAGAATTCCCAGATCACGCAGGGCAAGTCCTGGCCGGCGCCTCCCGGCGCCAGGAACCTGCAGACCTTCAAGATCTACCGCTGGAACCCGGATGACGGGGCCAACCCGCGGATCGACACCTATCAGGTCGACCGCGAGGATTGCGGGCCGATGGTCCTCGATGCGCTCCTGTGGATCAAGAACAAGGTCGACTCGACGCTGGTCTTCCGCCGCTCCTGCCGCGAGGGCATCTGCGGCTCCTGCGCGATGAACATCGAGGGCCAGAACGCGCTCGCCTGCACGATGGGCATCGACGAGTGCAAGAGCCCCGACAACGCCCTGCCGGTCATGACCCGCAAGGACAAGGACGGGGCGATCCGGATCTATCCGCTGCCGCACATGCCGGTCCTGAAGGACCTCGTGCCGGACCTCACGAATTTCTACGCCCAGCACGCCGCCATCGAGCCCTGGCTGCAGACCGAGACGCCGGCCCCGGAGAAGGAGTGGCGCCAGACTCCGGAGGACCGCTCCCGCCTCGACGGTCTGTACGAGTGCATCCTCTGCGCGTGCTGTACCACGTCGTGCCCGAGCTACTGGTGGAACGGCGACAAGTTCCTCGGCCCGGCAGCCCTGCTGCAGGCCTATCGCTGGCTGATCGACTCGCGCGACGAGAACACGGGCCACCGCCTCGACGGGCTGCACGACCCGTTCCGGCTGTACCGCTGCCACACGATCATGAACTGCGCCAACACCTGCCCGAAGAGCCTGAACCCGGCTAAGGCCATTGCCGAAATCAAGAAGATGATGGTGGAGCGCACGCTCTGATTGCAGAGCCGGGCCACGTATTGAGGCCTGAAGGCCACACTGGGCCGAAAAGCCCGGCTCTCCGCAGCGGAGTCGTCTGCGCTTGAGAGGGCCGCCTTGCGGTCAGCGCAATTGGCACGGAGTCAGGGGCAAGCGCGTACGCGCCTCCAAGCCTGACCCAAAGTGGACCGATGCTGCGCCCGAGCCTGTCGACGTTCGCCGTTCTCTGCCTGGGCGCCAGCCTCGGCGCCTGTGCCTCGAGCCGCCTGGATGGGCCGCGGACGCGGGCGCCGTCGCCGCAGGCCTCCCTGGACACGGTGCCGGCCATGCCGTCGGGCACCGTGACCGCAGCCCCCCTGGCGCCTCCGCCCGGCGTGGCCGCGAGCCCCGACGCGCCGCCCCCGCCCGGTGCGCAGGCGGCCGCGCCGCCTGCCGGTCCAACGGTGATCGCCGAGCCGGTCGCCCCGCCGGCGCCGCCGCCGCCGGTCGCCACCGGCGGTCGCTCCTCCGTGGTCGGAAGCTGGGATGCCCGCGATGCCACCGGAGCGAATTGCAAGGTGACGCTCTCGAGCACGCCGGCCCTCGACCTCTACAGGGCGACGGCGACGGGCTGCCCCAACAAGGATCTGGCCCGGGTCTCGGCCTGGGACTTCCGCGACGGGGAAGTCTACCTCTACCAGCCGGGCGGCTCCGTGGCGGCGCGGCTGCGCCAGGGCGGCGGCGGCCTGGAAGGCGCCCTGACCAAGTCGGGCGCCGCGCTGGCCCTGAACCGCTGAGACCCCGCGGCGGCGCGACCACTCCGCACGGTTGGCGCGGGGCCGGTCGCGCTTACATGAGGGGCTCCCGCCGCGTCACGCCCCCGTAGACATGTTCCTCGATTGGCTTGAACGCCGCGTCGACCCCTTCGCGCCCTTCGACGAGGCGCGGATGCCGCCGCGGTCGATCCTCGGCTTTGCCTGGTTCTACCTGCGCCCGATCCGCGCCGCCCTGGCGGCCCTGTTCGTCATCGCGGTGATCGCCGGCACGGTCGAGGCCTCCCTCTACCTCGTGATGCGCTGGTTCATCGACCTGCTCGGCTCGGCCGATCGGGCGACGGTGCTGTCGGACCACGCGGTCGAACTCGGCCTCGTGGTCGTTCTCATCGCGGTGGTGCGTCCGCTGTCGATCTGGGCGCACGAGGTGCTGTCCAACCAGCTCATCGTGCCACAATCGACCAGCCAGATCCGCTGGCGGGCGCATCTTTACACCCTCGGGCACGCGCTTTCGTATTTCCAGGGCGACTTCTCCGGCCGTCTGGCCAACCGCGTCGTCCAGGTGGGCCCGGCGGTGCGGGAACTCGCGGTCGTCTTCATCGACACGCTCCTCTACGTGGCGATCTACGCGATTACGGCGGTCGGGCTGTTCAGCGCGATCTCGCCGTGGCTCGCCGTCCCAGTGCTGCTCTGGATCGCCGCCTACGCCGCCCTGACTGCGTGGTTCGTGCCCCGGGCCCGGGCGCGCTCGCACAAGACCGCCGACACCCGCTCGACGCTCATCGGCCGGATCGTCGACAGCTACACCAACATCCTGACGGTCAAGCTCTTCGCCCGCGACCGCGAGGAGCGAGCCGCGGTGCAGGACGCGGTGGACGTCCACACAGCCGCCTATCTCCACCAGTTCCGGCTGGTGACCCTGACCACCAGCCTGCTCGGACTCCTCAACAGCACGCTCCTGATCGCAACCGGTGCCGCGTGCCTCATCCTGTGGCGCGACGGCGGCATGACCACCGGCGAGGCGTCGGCGGGTCTCGCCCTCGTGCTGCGCCTGATCGCGATGTCGGGCTGGGTCATGCAGACCGTGCGCGGTGTGTTCGAGAATGTCGGCGTGGTCCAGGAGAGCATGCAGACGATGGCCCGGCCGCACGCCCTGGTCGACGCGCCGGACGCGCAGTCCCTCGTCGTCACCGGCGGCGAGATCCGATTCGAGGAGGTCGGCTTCCATTACGGACGCGGCGACGCGACGGTCATCGAGGATTTCTCCCTGACGATCCGTCCCGGCGAGAAGGTCGGGCTGGTCGGCGTCAGCGGCGCGGGCAAGTCGACCCTGGCGGGTCTGCTCCTGCGCCTCTACGACGTGGAGAGCGGGCGCATCCTGGTGGACGGCCAGGACATCGCCGCGGTGACTCAGCAATCGCTGCGCGAAGCCATCGCGATGGTCAGCCAGGACACGTCGCTCTTGCACCGCTCCATCCGCGACAACATCGCCTATGGCCGCCCTGGCGCCAGCCAGGCGGAGATCGAGCGGGCGGCCCGGCTGGCGCATGCGGACGCGTTCATCGCCGATCTCGTCGATCACAAGGGGCGGCGGGGCTACGACGCCCAGGTCGGCGAGCGCGGCGTCAAACTCTCCGGCGGACAGCGGCAGCGGATCGCCATCGCCCGCGTCATGTTGAAGGACGCCCCGATCCTGATTCTCGACGAGGCGACCTCGGCCCTCGACAGCCAGGTCGAGGCGGCGATCCAGGACTCCCTCGACACCCTGATGGCCGGCAAGACCGTGCTGGCCATCGCGCATCGCCTGTCGACTATCGCGGCCCTCGACCGGCTCGTCGTCATCGACCGCGGCCGAATCATCGAGGAGGGGACCCACGCCGAGCTGGTTGCCCGCGGTGGCGTCTATGCCGGATTGTGGTCGCGCCAATCCGGCGGCTTCCTGGATGACGGGACGGCCCGATACGACAGCGTCGTCGCGTGAGCGCCGCACCGGCAGGGTTACCGGCAACATACCGCGACGATCGCGGGTCGACCTTATCGACGCGCCGCACACAGCGGCTTGACTCGGGGGCGGCAGACGGTCTCATTGCTCAGATTAGAACCATAATGCTTTGTTCCTGGATAGAGCCGGGACGAGGGCACCTGCGGCCCTGACGCCGACGCATGGAGTTCCGAACCTTGGCGAACACATCAGCCGCCGCTCCCGCGGCCTCTGGTCATGAGGGCAGCCGCCGTGACTTTCTCTTCCTGGCGACCGGCGCCGGGCTGGCGGTCGGGGCCGCGGCCGCGGCTTGGCCGCTGATCTCCTCCATGGCGCCCGATGCGGACACGATCGCCGCCGGGGCGCCGATCGAAGTCGATCTGACGCCGATCCAGGACGGCCAGATCGTCAACGTCTTCTGGCGCGGCAAACTGATCTTCGTGCGCAAGCTCACCGCCAAGGAGGTGGGCGACATGAAGGCGGTCCCGCTCTCGGCGATGATCGACCCGGCCGCCTTCCCGACGCGGGTCAAGAACGGCCACGACCAGTGGCTGGTGGTCTACGGTAACTGCACGCATCTCGGCTGCGTGCCGATCGGCCACCAGGGCAATTTCGAGGGCTGGGCCTGCCCGTGCCACGGCTCGCAATTCGACTCGGTGGGCCGCGTGCGCCATGGACCCGCGCCCATCAACTTGCCGATCCCGCCCTACGCCTTCGAGACGGACACCAAGATCCGGATCGGCGAGGGCGGCAAGGAAGCGGCCTGAGGAGGACGGAAGCATGAGCGGAACGGCCAGCACCTACGTCCCCAAGAGCCGCGTAGCCAAATGGTTCGAAGCGCGCCTGCCCATCGCCGGGCTGGTGCACTCGTCCTTCATTGCCTACCCGGTTCCGCGGAACCTCAACTACTTCTGGACCTTCGGGGCGATCCTCGCCGCCTTCCTGGGCATCCAGATCGTCACCGGCGTCTGGCTGGCGATGCACTATGAGCCTTCGGCGACGGGTGCCTTCACCTCCGTCGAGAAGATCATGCGCGATGTGAACTATGGATGGCTGCTGCGCTACGCGCATGCCAACGGCGCCTCGATGTTCTTCGTGGCCGTCTACGTCCACATGTTCCGCGCGCTCTACTACGGGTCGTACAAGGCCCCGCGCGAGGTGCTCTACATCCTCGGCGTCGTCATCTACCTGCTGATGATGGCCACGGCCTTCCTGGGCTACACGCTGCCCTGGGGCCAGATGAGCTTCTGGGGCGCCACCGTCATCACCAACATCCTGGCGGCGATCCCGGTGGTCGGCGACACGATCCAGACCCTGCTCTGGGGCGGCTACTCGGTGGGCAACCCGACCGTGAACCGCTTCTTCTCGCTGCACTACCTGCTGCCGTGGATGATCGCCGGCGTGGTCGTGCTGCACGTGTGGGCGCTGCACGTCACCGGCCAGAACAACCCGGCCGGCATCCCGATCAAGTCGGGCAAGGACGCGGTGCCGTTCACGCCCTACGCGACGATCAAGGACGTCTTCGCCACCTGCGTGTTCATGATCCTGTTCGCCTGGTTCCTGTTCTACCAGCCGAACTTCCTCGGCCACGCCGACAACTACATCCAGGCGAACCCGGCCGTGACGCCGGCGCACATCGTGCCCGAATGGTACTTCCTGCCGTTCTACGCGATCCTGCGTGCGGTCCCGAGCAAGCTCGGGGGCGTTATCCTGATGTTCTCGGCGGTGATCATCCTGGCCTTCGCGCCGTGGCTCGACACGTCGCGGATCCGCTCGTGCAACTACCGGCCGCTCTACCGCCAGTTCTTCTGGGTGTTCATCGGCGCGACCCTGTTGCTCGGCTGGCTCGGCTCGCAGCCGCCGGAGGGGGGCTACGTGCTGGCCGCTCAGGTCTGCACCATCTACTACTTCGCGCACTTCCTGATCGTCATGCCGCTCTGCGGCCTGTTCGAGACGCCGAAGAAGCTGCCGGGCTCGATCCTCGAGAGCGTGACCGGGCCGGGCAAGCAGGTGAGCGGATCCGGCATGCCGGCGGGCGCTGCCGCCGCACCGACCACCAAAGGTTGACGGGCTGACGACAGGACCATGATGATGACCCGCGTCCTCTCGACGACCGCCGCGGCCGCCCTGGCGGCCCTGCTGATCGGCGCCGTGCCGGTCTCCGCCCAGGAAGGGCATGGCGGGCCGATCCCGGCCCGCGTGAACTGGAGCTTCGCCGGCGTGTTCGGCCGCTTCGACACCGCGCAGCTGCAGCGCGGCTTCCAGGTCTACAAGGAGGTCTGCTCCGCCTGCCACTCGATGAAGCTGGTCTCCTTCCGCAACCTCGCCCAGGAGGGCGGACCGGACTTCACCGCCGGGCAGGTGAAGGCCCTCGCGGCGACCTATCAGGTGAAGGACGGCCCGAACGATGCCGGCGAGATGTTCGAGCGGCCCGGCCGGCCCGCCGACACCTTCCCGCCGCCCTTCCCGAACGATCAGGCCGCAGCGGCGGCCAACGGCGGCAAGGCCCCGCCGGACTTCTCGGTCATCGCCAAGGCGCGGACCTTCTCCCGGGGCTCGCTCTACTTCCTGACCGACTGGCTGCCCTTCGTCGGCTACTCGGAGCAGGGCCCCGACTACATCCACGCCCTGCTCAACGGCTACGAGGAGCCCCCGAAGGACTTCGCCCTGCCGGAGGGTGGTCACTACAACAAGTACTATCCCGGCCACATCATCGCGATGCCGCCGCCGATCACCGACGGGCAGGTCTCCTACCCGAAGAACGATCAGGGCCAGCCGGTCGTGCCCGAGACGGTCGATCAATACGGCAAGGACGTCTCGGCCTTCCTGATGTGGGCGGCCGAGCCGCACATGATGGACCGCAAGGCCCTGGGCTTCCGGGTGATCCTGTTCCTCATCATCCTGTCGGCACTGCTCTACTACGTGAAGAAGAAGATCTGGGCCGATGTCGGCGGCGAGGTGCACGGCCTCCAGCCGGAGCTGCACAAGACCTACTGAGGCGCGCTGCCGCGATCGACGAGATGGATGGGCTCCCGAAAGGGGGCCCATCTTTTTTGGGCTGGATCGCCATGTTAACCCGTGGCCACCGCGACGATCGGCTGGACGGAAGCGGGTTGCTCCATCCCTCAACTTCATCCTGAGGTGCTGCGCAGCAGCCTCGAAGGACGGCTCCCGAGATCGTTGCAAGTTCTGGAGCCCTCCTACGAGGCCTCCGCTTCGCTCCGGCACCTCAGGATGAGGTGGCGGATGGATCAGGCGGCCGTTATGCGCTGCGCGACCAGGGGAATACCTTCATGACGGCAGCGGTCCTCGGAGTGATGGGCGGGTCCGGCGTCTACGACCTGCCGGGTCTCGAGGACGTGCGCGAGGAGCGCGTGGCGTCGCCCTGGGGCGAGCCCTCGGACGCCCTGCGCATCGGGCGGATCGGCGAGACCAAGGTCGTGTTCCTGGCCCGGCACGGGCGGGGACACCGGCTCTCGCCGTCGGGCATCAACTACCGCGCCAATATCGACGTCCTGAAGCGGGCCGGGGTCACCGACCTCGTCGCCCTCTCGGCCTGCGGCTCGTTCCGCGAGGAGCTGCCGCCGGGCCTCTTCGTGCTCGTCGACCAGTTCGTCGACCGCACCCACGGGCGCGCCACCTCGTTCTTCGGCGACGGCTGCGTCGCCCACGTGTCCCTCGCCCATCCGGTCGGTCCGGGGCTGCAGGCGCGGATCGCCGTCGCCGCGAAGGCCGAGGACATCGCGGTGCATCGCGGCGGCACCTATGTCTGCATGGAGGGGCCGCAATTCTCGTCGCTCGCCGAATCCCGGGCCTACAAGGCTCAGGGCTTCGACGTGATCGGCATGACCAACATGCCCGAGGCCAAGCTCGCCCGCGAAGCGGAGATCACGTACGCCACCATCGCGATGGTCACCGACTTCGATTGCTGGCACCCGGGCCACGACGCGGTGGACGTCGCCTCGGTGATCGCGGTCGCCCGGGCCAACGCCGACAAGGCGGCGCGGCTCGTCGCCCGTCTCGCCCGCGATTTCCCGGCCGAGCGCGAGCCGTGCCCGGCCGGCGCGCACCGGGCGCTCGACGGCGCGATCATGACGGCGCCCGCGGTCCGGGATCCGGCATTGCTCGCCAAGCTCGACGCCGTGGCGGGACGGGTCCTCAACGGGTAGCCGGCCGCCCTTTCCATTCGGCGGCGAGTCCCTCTAGAAGGCGCGGGCGGCCGCGGCCGCCCCAGACGCGAAGTCCAGACCGAAATGCGCAGCGCCTCCATCAGCCGGAAGACCGCGGAAACCGATATCGCGGTCACCGTCCATCTCGACGGGACCGGGCGATCCAACATCGCCACCGGGATCGGCTTCCTCGACCACATGTTGGATCTGCTGGCGCGGCACGCCCTGTTCGACCTGGACGTGAAGGTCGTGGGCGACCTGCATATCGACCAGCACCACTCGGCCGAGGATTGCGGCATCGCCCTGGGCCAGGCCTTCGCCAAGGCGCTCGGCGACAAGCGCGGCGTCACGCGCTACGCCGACATCCACCTGCCGATGGACGAGGCGCTGACCCGGGTCTGCGTCGACATCTCGGGTCGCCCGTTCCTGGTGTTCCGCACCGCCTTCCGCGTGGAGAAGATCGGGAGCTTCGACACCGAGCTGGTGCGCGAGTGGTTCCAGGCCTTCGCGATGAATGCCGGCCTGACCCTCCACGTGGAGACTCTCTACGGCGACAACGCCCACCACATCGCGGAGAGCTGCTACAAGGGGCTGGCCCGGGCCTTGCGGAAGGCCGTGGCGATCGATCCGCGGGAGGAGGGGCGCGTTCCCTCCACCAAGGGCTCCCTGTAGACCTGTTGTCGCCGGGCGCCCGGATCGGCCACGCGGCCGTCGCGGCGCACGCTGTCGGAGTTTCGCGATGCGGATGCGCAGCTACACGCTCCACCTGCCGGCCGATGCGCGGCCGGGCGAGTCGGTCGAACTCGACCGGGCCGTGCTGGTGCGGGACGGCTTTTCCTGGCCGGCCTTCGCCTTCACAGTGCTGTGGTTCCTGTTCCACCGCCTCTGGATCGCCGCCCTGGTCGTCCTCGTCGGCCTCGTCGCATTGGCCGCGGCCGGCTTCGTGCTCGGGTTGCCGACCGGTGCCGGCTTGATCGTCTCCCTGCTGGCCGCTTGGCTGATCGGCCTCGAAGCGTCGAGCCTCCGCCGCTGGACCCTGGCCCGGCGCGGCTGGCCAGCGCGTGACGCGGTCATCGCCGCGACGCCCGAGGAGGCCGAGGCCCGGGCCCTGAACCGCTGGCTCGAAGCCAGCCCGACAACGCCGCGGGCCCCGTTCCCGAGCGGTCCCAGCCGGCGGTCCGAGTCGGTGATCGGGCTGTTCCCCGCCCAGGAAGGCGCCCGGTGAGAGTCCGGGTGAGACGCGCATGAGCACCGAGACCGTCGCGATCATCGATTACGGGTCGGGCAACCTCCATTCCGCCGCCAAGGCCTTCGAGCGCGCCGCCCGCGAGAGCAGGCGCGATGCGCGGATCTGCCTGACCTCGGATCCGGAGGTGGTGGCCGCGGCCGACCGCGTCGTGCTGCCCGGTGTCGGCGCCTTCGCGGATTGCCGCCGCGGGCTCGATGCCGTCCCCGGCATGGTCGAGGCGATGACCCAGGTCGCGCACGAGGCGGGGCGCCCGTTCCTCGGGATCTGCGTGGGGATGCAGCTCCTGGCGACCCGCGGGTTGGAATATACCACGACGCCGGGCCTCGGCTGGATTCCCGGCGATGTCGGTCCGATCCGGCCGTCGGATCCGACCCTGAAGGTCCCCCATATGGGCTGGAACACCCTGCGGACCGAGCGCGACCATCCCCTGCTCGCCGGCATTCCCACCGGCGACGACGGGCTGCACGCCTATTTCGTGCACAGCTACGCGCTCAATGCGGAACGCCCGGACGACGTGGTGGCGCGCGCCGAGTACGGTGGCCCGGTCACCGCCCTCGTCGCCCGCGACAATGTCGCCGGCACGCAGTTCCACCCCGAGAAGAGCCAGCGGCTGGGCCTCGCGCTCATCGCCAACTTCCTGAACTGGCGCCCGTGAGCGCCGTTCGGCCCAGGCAAGAAGGACAGAAGCGCCCGTGATCCTGTACCCAGCGATCGACCTGAAAGAGGGGCGTTGCGTCCGCCTCATCCAGGGGGACATGGCGCAGGCCAAGGTCTTCGGCGACGATCCGGCCGCACAGGCCGCGATCTTCGAGGCGCAGGGCTTCTCCTGGCTCCATGTGGTCGATCTCGACGGCGCCTTCGCGGGCGCGCCGCGGAACGCGGAGGCCGTCGACGCCATCCTCGCGCGGGTGAAGATCCCGGTCCAGCTCGGCGGCGGCATCCGCGAGATGAAGACCCTGGAGGGCTGGCTGAGCAAGGGCGTCGCCCGGGCGATCATCGGCACCGCGGCGGTGCGCGATCCCGGCTTCGTCCGGGAGGCCGCCCGCAAGTATCCGGGCAAGATCGCGGTCGGGATCGACGCCAAGGACGGCCGCGTCGCGGTCGAGGGCTGGGCCCAGACCTCCAGCATGACCGCGGAGGAGCTGGGGCGCCGGTTCGAGGACGCGGGCGTCGCGGCGATCATCTACACCGACATCGCCCGCGATGGCATCCTGAAGGGCCTCAACGTCGAGATGACCCTGGCACTCGCAGAGGCCGTGCGCATCCCGGTGATCGCCTCGGGCGGCCTCGCGTCGATCGACGACGTGCACCGGCTGCTGCAGCCGGATTGCGCGCTGATCGCCGGCGCGATCACGGGCCGGGCACTCTACGACGGCCGCATCGATCCGGAAGCGGCCCTGGCGGCGATCGCTGCGGCGCGCGGCCCGGCCGCGTGATAGTCTGAGGCCTGCGATATGAGACGGCGCCCGTGCTGAAGACCCGCATCATCCCCTGCCTCGACGTGAAGGACGGGCGCGTCGTGAAGGGCGTGCGCTTCGAGGGCCTGCGCGACGCCGGCGATCCCGTCGAGGCCGCCAAGGTCTACGACGCGGCCGGCGCCGACGAGCTGTGCTTCCTCGACATCACGGCGAGCCGAGAGGCCCGCGGCACGCTGCTCGACATCGTCAGCCGCACCGCCGAGGCCTGCTTCATGCCGCTCACCGTGGGCGGCGGCGTGCGCACCGTCGAGGACGTCCGCGCCCTGCTGCTGGCCGGCGCCGACAAGGTCGCGATCAACACCGCGGCCGTGAAGGATCCCGACCTCGTGGCCCGGGCCGCCGAGAAGTTCGGCGCGCAGTGCATCGTCGTCGCGATCGACGCCAAGCGCGTCTCGCCGCCCGGCGCGCCGGCCGCCTGGGAGATCTTTACCCATGGCGGCCGCGACCCGACGGGGATCGACGCCGTGGCCTTCGCGCGGCTGGTGGCCGAGAAGGGCGCCGGCGAGCTGCTCGTGACCTCCATGGACAAGGACGGCACCCGCTCCGGCTACGACCTCGCGCTGACGCGGGCGATCAGCGACGCCGTCACCGTGCCGGTGATCGCCTCGGGCGGCGTCGGCGGCCTCGACGACCTCGTGGCCGGCGTGGCCGAGGGCGGCGCCAGCGCCGTGCTGGCGGCCTCCATCTTCCATTTCGGGCAGGCGAGCGTCGCCGAGGCGAAGGCGCACATGGCGGCGGCCGGCCTCGCCATGCGCCTCGACGGCCCGGCCTCTTCCGCGAGGGCGCCCCTGTGAGCAGCTATCTTCTGGCGAACGCCAACCTCCTCGATCCCGAAACCGGCCGCGAGACCGCCGGCGCGGTGCTGGTACGGGACGGCCGCATCGCCGACATCGCCGCCGGCGCGGCGCCGGGTGCCCCGGCCGACGCGAAGCGCGTCGATTGCGCGGGCCGCGTGCTGACCCCCGGGCTGATCGACATGCGCGCCTTCGTGGGCGAGCCGGGGGCCGAGCACCGCGAGACCCTGGCCTCGGCGAGCGCCGCGGCGGCCGCGGGCGGCGTCACGACGCTCGTCTGCATGCCCGACACCAACCCGGTGATCGACGAGCCGGCCATCGTCGATTTCGTGCTCCGCCGCGCCCGCGACACGGCGAGCGTCAACGTCCTGCCGGCGGCCGCCATCACCAAGGGGCTTGCCGGCCGGGAGATGACCGAGTTCGGCCTGCTCAAGGAGGCCGGCGCGGTCGCCTTCACGGACGGGCTGCGGGCCGTGGCGAACGCCCAGGTGCTGCGTCGCGCCCTGACCTATGCCCGGGATTTCGACGCCCTGATCGTGCAGCACGTGGAGGAAGCCTCTCTCGTCGCCGAGGGCGTGATGAACGAGGGCGAGCTCGCCTCGCGCCTCGGGCTGATGGGGATCCCCCGCGAGGCGGAGACCGTGATGCTGGAGCGGGACATCCGCCTCGTACGGCTCACCGGCGCCCGCTACCACGCGGCAATGATCTCCTGCGCCGATTCGGTCGAGATCGTCCGGCGGGCGAAGCAGGACGGCCTGCCGGTGACCTGCGGCGTCTCGGTGAACAACCTCGTCCTCAACGAGAACGACATCGGCCATTACCGCACCTTCTGCCGGCTCTCGCCGCCCCTGCGCCACGAGACCGACCGGCAGGCGGTGGTGCGTGCCCTGGACGAGGGTGTGATCGACGTCGTCGTGTCGGATCACAACCCGCAGGACGTCGAGACTAAGCGCCTGCCCTTCGCCGAGGCGGCGGATGGGGCACTGGGCATCGAGACCCTGCTCGGCGCAGCGATGCGCCTCGTCCATACCGGCGACCTGGCGCTGCCCAAGCTTATCGCCGCGCTCACCGTGAACCCGGCGCGGGTCCTCGGCCGCGAGGCCGGCCGGCTGGCGGTCGGTGCCCCCGCCGACTTGGTCCTGATCGATCCCGATCTGCCCTACGTCCTCGACAAGCGCCGGCTGAAGTCGCGCTCCAAGAATTCTCCGTTCGACGAGGCGCGCCTCCAGGGCGCGGCGGTGCTGACGCTGGTCGGCGGTCGGATCGTCCACGCGGTCGACGATCTCGCGGCCGCCGCATGATGCTTCCCGATCTCGCGACCCCGGCCGCCCTCGGCGGCCTCGCCCTCGGCTACGCCCTGGGCTCGATTCCGTTCGGGCTGATCCTGACCAAATTCGCCGGCCTCGGCGACGTGCGGGCCATCGGCTCGGGCAATATCGGCGCCACCAACGTGCTGCGGACCGGCCGCAAGGGCCTTGCCGCGGCGACCCTGCTGGGTGACGCCCTCAAGGGAACTGTCGCCGTCCTGCTCGCCAAGAACCTGGGCGAGGGTGCGGCGCTCGCCGCGGGGCTCGGTGCGTTTCTGGGGCACCTGTTCCCCATCTGGCTCGGATTCAAAGGCGGCAAGGGTGTCGCGACCTTCATCGGCGTGCTCCTGGCCTTCAATGCCGCGGCGCTCGGTCTCTTTGCAGCGATCTGGCTCGGGCTCGCCTTCGTGCTCAAGTATTCGTCGCTGGCGGCACTTGCGGCATCCGCGGCGACACCCTTGGCCCTGTGGGCTCTCGGCGCGCCGACCCAAGCTTTGCTGTTCCTCATCTTGGCCGTGCTGCTATGGTGGAAGCACGCGCCCAACATCCGCCGGCTCGCAAACGGCACCGAGGGGCGCATCGGCCAGAAAGGCTGAGCGCACGCGCGCCACGCGCGGACCTTGGGGAAGTGCATGCAGCTCACCGACGCGCAGCGGCTCGACTGGCTGCGGCTGATCCGGACCGAGGGCGTCGGGCCGCGCACCTTCCGGAGGCTGGTGAACCGGTTCGGCGGCGCGGCGGCCGCCCTGGACGCCCTTCCGGATCTCGCAGGCCGCCAGGGTCGGCGGATCACGCCTCCGACGCGCAGCGAAGCCGAGGCCGAGATCGCGGCGCTCGCCCGCCTCGACGGCCGCCTGATCGCCACGGGCGAGGCGGACTATCCCCGGCTCCTCGCGCAGGTCGACGCGGCGCCGCCGCTCCTGGCCCTGCGCGGCGCCGGCATCCTGAACCGCCCGGCCGTTGCGCTCGTCGGTTCGCGCAACGCCTCGACGGCAGGGCTCGCCTTCACGGAGCGGCTGGCCCGCGGCCTCGGGGAGGCCGGCCTCACGGTGGTCTCGGGCCTCGCCCGCGGGATCGACGCCCGGGCGCACAGGGCCAGCCTTCCGACAGGAACCATCGCCGTGATGGCGGGCGGCCAGGATCGGATCTACCCGGCGAGCCACGCGGCCCTGGTCGAGGCCATCCTGAGGGAGGGCGGCGCCGTCCTGGCCGAGATGCCCATGGGCTGGGAGCCCCGCGGACGCGACTTCCCGCGGCGCAACCGGATCATCTCCGGCCTGTCCTACGGGACCGTCGTGGTCGAGGCCGCCCGCCGCTCCGGCTCGCTGATCACGGCGCGCTACGCCCTGGAGCAGAACCGGGAGGTCTTCGCGGTCCCGGGCTCGCCGCTGGACCCGCGCGCCGAGGGCACCAACGACCTGATCCGCCAGGGCGCCACCCTCGTCTCCGAGGTCGCCCACGTCGTCGAGGTGCTGGGCCCGATCATCGAGCGCGGCCCGGACGCGGAGGCGGCGCCGGCGCGCGGTCGGCCGGACCTCGCCGAGCAGCCGGATTTCTGGGACGAGATCGAGCTCGACGCGACCGGCGCGGATTGCGATCCGATCCCGCTGTGGCCCGACCGCGAGACTGCCGGCCGCCCCGTCTGCGAAGACGAGCCGCCCCAGCCCGCGGATGACCGGGCGCGGATCGTCGCCCTGCTCGGCCCGAGCCCGGTGGGCACCGACGAGCTGGCCCGGAGCGCCGGAGTCGGCGCCCGGACCGTGCAAAGCGTGCTGCTGGAACTGGAACTCGACGGACGGATCGAGCGCCACGGCAGCGGCACGGTTTCCCTGGTCAGTCGCTGAGGAAATTGTCCTCGGTGTCGGCATCGGCGTCGGCGAGATTGCGCATGACGTCGAGGCAGCCCTGCAGGATGTAGGCGGCGGCGAGCTTGTCGACGAGTTCGCCGCGCCGCGCCCGGGAGGCGTCGGCCTCGATCAGCGCGCGCGTGACCACGGCGGTCGAGAGACGCTCGTCGAAGAAGACGTGAGGCAGGGGGAGGATCGGCGCGAGGTTGCGCATGAAGGCGCGGGTCGACTGCACCCGCGGCCCCTCGCTGCCATCCATGTTGAGCGGCAGCCCGACCACCAGGCCGCCGACCGCGTGCTGCCGGCAGAGGGTCGCGAGCCGCTGCGCGTCGGGGGTGAACTTCACCCGGCGGATCGTCTCCAGGGGTGTCGCGATCTGGCGGCCGAGATCCGACAGGGCGAGCCCGATCGTCTTAGTGCCGAGATCGATGCCGATCAACCGGGCGCCGCCGCGGGACTCGGCCGCGAAGGCGCGGATCGCGTCGAAGTTCATGACTCCGCCTGTTCGGTGCGCGCCAGGGTGGCCTCGGCAATACCCTCGAACCGGGCGGGGAGGGGCTCCGCGCCCGGCCCCAGAACCAGCGCCGCGGACGGCGCAGCGACACGGGTGAAGAAATCGTCGAGGCTCTCGCCGCCGAACCGCACCGTCTCCAGATCGGGCGCGAGCAGCCAGACGTCGTACTCGCCGTCC
Organism: Methylobacterium sp. 391_Methyba4; assembly: GCF_029691625.1. Lineage (NCBI taxonomy): Bacteria > Pseudomonadati > Pseudomonadota > Alphaproteobacteria > Hyphomicrobiales > Methylobacteriaceae > Methylobacterium > Methylobacterium sp. 391_Methyba4. The sequence goes on from NZ_CP121475.1 coordinate 783,774, forward strand.
GTCCCGGAGACGTCCCAGAACAGGAAGCTGCCATCCTCGCCCGCGCCGAAGAAGCAGGCGCGCTCGACGACGCTCGCTTCGCCGCCCTCGACATCGAAGCGGTGCGGCTCCGCGCCCTCTTCCAACATGGCGACGGCGGCACCGACACTGTGGGCGATGAGCCCCGCCTGGGTCACCAGATCGCAGGCCGCGAACGGCGCCGGCACGGCGATGCGGAACTGTCCCCCCGCGAGGCCGACGCCGCAGGTTCGGCAGAAGGCGCGATAGGAGGCCGGCAGCGGAAAGCCGAGATCCACCGCCGCACGGTCGAGAGCCCCATCGTCCGGCACGAAGCCCGGCGCGAGATCCGCGAAAACCTGCTCCCACATCGATCCCGCTCCACCGTCCACAGGCTTCAGCTCCTGCGCAGATCGCCCCCGGTGCGCGCGGAGCCGTTCGCGTCTAGGTAGGTTAATGTTCCGTTAAACCACACTGTAGGGGCCCGCCTTGTCGACGAACGGCCAGCTCTCCTGTTCCGCACCGTCCGGATATCGGCGGGCGATGCCGCGCAAGCACCGCTGGATGCTGCTCCTCGCCTTCGAGATCCTGGTCGCGGGCTTCACCCAAGCCATGATCCAGCCGGTCCGGCAACCGGGAATCACCATCGAGATGTCGGTGACGCCCCACCACGTCGTGACCTGATCGGCCCCACACGAGTGTCGGCCTGCGGGTTCGGTCCCGGTGGCGTCGCCAGGGCCGGCCTTCGTCTGCTCCGGCACGTCGGCCTTCCGCCCGCTTCGACCCGCGTTGCAGCGCGTCGAGCGCCGATGCTATAGCCCGACCGACTTCGGGAGAGTGCTCCCGGGCAGGGACGAACGGGACGGCATGTCGGTCGACGAGAAGACGGTTCGGCGCATCGCGCATCTGGCGCGGATCGCGGTCACCGACGACGAAGTCGGGCCGCTGCAGGGCGAGCTGAACGCCATCCTGGCCTTTGTCGAGCAACTCGGCACGGTCGACGTCACGGGCGTCGAGCCGATGACCTCGGTGACGCCGATGGCGATGAAGAAGCGTGAGGACGTCGTCACCGAGGGCGGCCGCGCCGCCGACGTCGTCGCCAACGCGCCCGAGACCGAGGACAATTACTTCCTGGTCCCGAAGGTGGTCGAGTAGGCCGAGGACGGCCCGGACCTTGCGGACCGGATTTCTGGCGGGCAGGCGCGCGACAGCGCGCGCGGGGACGTGAACAGCGTGGATCCGAACGAACTCACCCTGGCCGAAGCGCGCGATGCCCTGAAGGCGAAGCGGATCTCGGCCCGCGAGCTGACCCAGGCGCATCTCGACGCCATGGCCAAGGCCCGCGTCCTGAACGCGTATATCCGGGAGACCCCGGACCGCGCCCTGGCGATGGCCGAGGCTTCCGACCGGAAGATCGCATCGGGCGAGGCCCGCCCCCTCGAGGGCATCCCCCTCGGCATCAAGGACCTGTTCTGCACGCACGGCGTGACGACCACGGCGGGCTCCAAGATCCTCGAAACCTTCGAGCCGCATTACGAATCGGCCGTGTCGGCCAATCTGTGGCGCGACGGCGCCGTGATGCTCGGGAAGCTCAATCTCGACGAATTCGCCATGGGCTCGTCCAACGAGACCAGCGCCTACGGCAACGTGGTCTCGCCCTGGCGGCGCAAGGGATCGGACACGCAGATCGTGCCCGGCGGCTCCTCGGGCGGGTCCGCCGCGGCGGTCGCCGCGCGGCTCTGCCTCGGCGCCACGGCGACCGATACCGGCGGCTCCATCCGGCAGCCCGCCGCCTTCACCGGCACGGTGGGGATCAAGCCGACCTACGGGCGGTGCTCGCGCTGGGGTACGGTGGCCTTCGCCTCCTCCCTCGACCAGGCGGGCCCGATCGCCCGGACGGTGCGCGACTGCGCCATCCTCCTCGGCTCTATGGCGGGCCCCGATCCCCGGGATACGACCTGCACCGACTTGGCGGTGCCCGATTTCGAAGCCGCCGTGTCGCGCGGCGTGAAGGGCCTCACCATCGGCATTCCGAAGGAGTACCGGGTCGACGGCATGCCCGCCGAGATCCAGAAGCTCTGGGACGAGGGCGCGGCGTGGCTCAAGGCCGCCGGTGCGACGATCCGGGAGATCTCGCTGCCGCACACCGCCTACGCGCTGCCGGCCTACTACATCGTGGCCCCGGCGGAAGCCTCCTCGAATCTGGCGCGCTACGACGGCGTCCGCTACGGCCTGCGCGTGCCCGGCAAGGACATCGCCGGGATGTACGAGAACACCCGGGCCGCCGGCTTCGGCCGCGAGGTAAAGCGCCGGATCATGATCGGCACCTACGTGCTCTCGGCCGGCTACTACGACGCCTATTACGTCCGCGCGCAGAAGATCCGCACGCTGATCAAGCGTGACTTCGAGGCGGCCTATGCCGCCGGAGTCGACGCGATCCTCACGCCGGCGACGCCGTCGGCCGCCTTCGGCATCGGCGAGAAGGCCTCGGCCGACCCGGTGGAGATGTACCTCAACGACGTGTTCACCGTGACGGTGAACATGGCGGGCCTCCCGGGCATCGCCGTGCCGGCGGGGCTCGATGGCCAGGGCCTGCCCCTCGGCCTCCAGCTCATCGGCCGGCCCTTCGACGAGGAGACGCTGTTCGCGGTCGCGCAGGTGATCGAGGAAGCGGCGGGCCGCACCGTCCTGCCCGAGCCGTGGTGGTCATGACCGTCCCCTATTACCCCTGGACGATCTGGATCTGGGCCGGGTTCGATCCGGCGCTGATCGTGGTGGCGGTCTATCTCGGCTGGACCGCCAGCCAGTTCGGCAAGGTCTTCATCGCGGCGATCGCGGCGCTCGGATTCTCGGTGCTGTTCTCCTACGCGGTCAGCGCCGCCGGCATCCCCTGGCCGGCGCCGATCACCCGCGACGGCCCGACCTTTTTCCCGGTGCGCGCCGTCGCGGCTCTCCTCTGGGCCATCCTCGGCTACGGCGCCCGGCAGGCGGTCAGACGCCGCGCTTGATCTTTTCGCGACGCCGCCCGTAAGTGACCGGACGACATCCACGCCCACCCGCGCCCTCGTCCCGAGGTGCCCGCGTGAGCGGGCCTCGACGGAGGCCTCCAGCCGGCCGCGCGATCCCTGGAGCCCTCCTTCGCGGCTGCTGCGCAGCACCTCAGGATGAGGGCGTGGGTGGGGGGATCACGCCAAGCTCCTTTTCTCGGCCCGGACGACCATGAACGCACCCGTCGACCCCAAGAAGCTGATCAAGGGCGGCCTCCACGATTGGGAGGTGATCGTCGGCATGGAGATCCACGCCCAGGTGTCCAGCCGGGCGAAGCTGTTCTCCGGCGCCTCGACGGAGTTCGGCGGGGAACCCAACGACCACGTCTCCCTGGTCGATGCCGCGATGCCCGGGATGCTGCCGGTGATCAACGCGGAATGCGTGGCCCAGGCGGTGCGCACCGGCCTCGGCCTGAAGGCCAAGATCAACCTGCGGTCGGTGTTCGACAGGAAGAACTACTTCTACCCGGATCTGCCCCAGGGCTATCAGATCTCGCAGTACAAGGACCCGATCGTCGGCGAGGGGGAGGTTCTCGTGGATCTGCCTGACGGTGCGTCGATCACCGTGGGCATCGAGCGCCTGCACCTCGAGCAGGATGCCGGCAAGTCGCTGCACGATCAGGACCCGACCCGGAGCTTCGTGGACCTCAACCGCTCGGGCGTGGCGCTGATGGAGATCGTCTCCCGGCCCGACCTGCGCTCCTCCGAGGAGGCGAAGGCCTACGTGACCAAGCTGCGCACGATCCTGCGCTACCTCGGCACCTGCGACGGCGACATGGAGAAGGGATCGCTCCGCGCCGACGTGAACGTCTCGGTGCGCCGCCCCGGCGAGCCGCTGGGCACGCGCTGCGAGATCAAGAACGTCAACTCGATCCGCTTCATCGGGCAGGCGATCGAGACCGAGGCGCGGCGCCAGATCGCCATCCTCGAGGACGGTGGAAAGATCGACCAGGAGACGCGCCTGTTCGACCCGACCAAGGGCGAGACGCGCTCGATGCGCTCCAAGGAAGAGGCGCACGATTATCGCTACTTCCCCGATCCGGACCTGCTGCCGCTCGAATTCGACCAGGCCTATGTCGACGCCCTGGCCGAGGGGCTGCCCGAGCTGCCGGATGCCAAGAAAGCGCGGTTCGTCTCCGCATTCGGCCTCTCGCCCTACGACGCCGGCGTGCTGGTCGCCGAGCGTGCCTCCGCCGACTACTACGAGGCGGTGGCCAAGGGCCGGGACGGCAAGGCCGCGGCCAATTGGGTGATCAACGAGCTGTTCGGGCGCCTCAACAAGGAGGGCCTATCCATCGAATCGACGCCGGTCTCGGCGGACCAGCTCGGCGCGATCATCGACCTGATTGGCGAGGGCGTGATCTCCGGCAAGATCGCCAAGGACCTGTTCGAGATCGTCTGGACCGAGGGCGGCGACCCGCGCGCCATCGTCGAGAGCCGCGGCATGAAGCAGGTGACCGACACGGGCGCCATCGAGGCGGCGGTGGATCAGATCATCGCGGCCAATCCCGACAAGGTCGCCCAGGCCAAGGAGAAGCCGACTCTGCTGGGCTGGTTCGTCGGCCAGACCATGAAGGCCACGGGCGGCAAGGCAAATCCCGCGGCGGTGAACGCGTTGCTCAAGGCGAAGCTCGGGATCGATTGACACCCGATGGCCCGAGCGGCGCGAAGTAGGCCAGCTCTGGGATATCGCGTGTGGGCCGAGCCATCGGCGCGGCGACATCGCAGGCCGATTGACCCGGAGCGCGGACGGCGCGCCCGGGCGCTCGAACCACCGTCGGTGCAAGATCGCGTCGTGACGGCAGGCCTGCCTTCCGGGCTCAGCTACGCGGTTCCGGCCTGACCGGCGGACGAGACCACCGGTGGGCTCAGCTCCGCGCAGACAGGCGGTGAGCCGGCCGCCCTCGGGGCGACGACGAAATCCCGCCACGGCGAGGCCGGGCAGGCAATGGACCAACAGCTTCTGTCTTGGGGAAACCGCGGCGGAACGGCTCAAAGTGGGGCATTTTGCGTGTTCGAAGGCGCGCCATAATTGGCCGCTTCTGCGCCCCTGGAGCCGCGTCCGTCCGGCTGTCCGTGTGCTGCCGCTGAGTTCCGGGCCGAACCTGTCCCTGAACCGTCTAGGCGGCTTTCCGCTGCGGTGGAGTCATCCCTGTCTCCTCCAGCTTCCGGCAACCGGACGTCTTACGAAACCTGACACCGTCAAGGTTTCCGTCCGGTCGGTGCCGGCTTTCGCCAAGCACAGGTGGAGACTGCGCCCGTCTTGCCGAGCCGTCAATAGCCATTTTGCCGGCACAGCGGCACCTCGCACGACATCGCCGGGGGATCGCAGTGCAGCGCCAAGCCCATCAATCACTTGGATCGATCCTTCGGCGCTGCGAAATATCGGCTGGGGGGCGCGTTACTTGCCGGCACCCATAGTGTTCTCGACGAGAAAGCGAATACCGCGGTCGAAGGACTCGTCTGTGTTACCGCGCAGGTCGACGCTGTAGGCCCGCTCGGGCGCGTCGCCGGTGAGGGGCTTCACGTAGACGTTCAGGTTGAGGATTAGGTTCGAGACCTTCTGCACCTCGCCGGTGATGGCGACGTCGGCGCCGAGTTCGCGGGCGAAGTCATCCGCACAGCCGTTGCAGCGCCGCAGGTCCGCACTCTTGGCGACCGCCGCCCGGACCGGATCGGTCGAGATCACGATGTACAGGCCCTTTCTCTCCAGCAGAGCGCGCAGTTCGGCGCTCACCCGCTCGAGGCGCGCGGCGTCCGCTGCATCGGTCGGCACCGGGGACAGGTTCGAGAACTGGAAGTCGAACACCGCCGCTTTCAGGGGCGCGGCCGCGGCGGGCCCTGCGGTCAGCAGGAGGCAGGCGAGTCCAAGCCATCGGTTCATCGGAGTCTCCCACGCGGTGGTGTCTCCGGGAAACCGCATCACCGGCCATCGGGATCGCAGCGGCGCGGCGATTCACCTCTGATCGGCCGCCGCGGTGGGTCCGGCTGCCGGCGTCGTCAGGGCGGAGACCCGGTCGCGCAGGTCCATGAACCAGTTGGGCGCCGGGCCGCGGCCGCCGTTGACGAACACGGTCGCGGTCATGCCGGCGATGAGCGGGACGCCCGGCGGAACATGGTCGATGCGGATGCGGACCGGGACCCGCTGGGCGAGGCGCACCCAGGTATAGACCGGGTTGACGTCCGGCAGCCCCTGCGTGCTCGCCGCGGCATTGGCCGTGGAGATGCCCAGCGTGATGCTGTGAACCGTCCCGGTGAGATGCGGATCGAAGCCCATCAGCTTCACGTCGGCGGTGTCGCCGACCCGGATGTTGGACATCTTGGTCTCTTCGAAATAGCCGTCGATCCAGAAGGAATCGGTGTCGACCACGTTGATGTTCGCGGTGCCAGTCCGGGCATAGTCGCCGACGCGCATCAGCAGGTTCGTCACCCGCCCGTTGACGGTGGATGTCACCCGGGTGCGCTCCAGGTTGACCTTGGCCTGCCGCAATTGCGCCTGGGCGCTCTCCAGCGCCGCCTCGGCGATCTTGGCCGCGCCGGCAAATTGCTGCTTCTCTTCGACGGAGGTCGACACCGTCGAGAGCGCCTGCCGCCGGGCCGACTGGGCGTTCTTCACCTGCAGGTCGGCCTCGCGGTTCTTGACCTCGGCATCCGCCGACGCGACCGCGACCTCGAAGTCGATCGGGTCGATGACGTAGAGAACGTCGCCCTTGCGCACGGTCTGGTTGTCCTGGACGCGGACCTCGACGATTTGCCCGGCAACCTGCGGCGCGATGTTGGCGACCTGCACCCGGACCGTGCCGTCGCGCGTCCAGGGCGCCGCCACGTAGAATTCCCAGACGAAGGCCGCCGCCAGGATCGCGGCGAGCAGGATCACGCCGGTGGCCGCCAGCCGGAAGATCTTGGCGGCTCGGCCCCGGCGCGGGATCGCGGGCAACGGATCGCGCCGCCCCGGCGCATCGTCGCGGGCGGCGGGCTTCGGATCGTCCTCGTCGGCGGTCGTGTCGGGCATCAGATGAACGCTATCAGGAGGGCGAGAACACAGACGTAGAGGCCGGCCTCGGCGAGCGGGGCGTTGGCGACGTAGCGGCTGAAGCGGAGGCGCGCGAAGGCGAAGCGCAGGATGATCAGGATCACGAACGCCGCCAGGGCATAGGCGACGAAGGCCGTGACCAGCACCCCGCCGACATGGATGTCCTCGTGCATGGTAACCCCGGAAGAAGTCGCCCGTCAGAAGAGCGCGATGTCGAGGCGATGGAGGAATCGCCGGTGGCGGGTGATGGTCCGTGATGCGGTGACGAGATCGCTGGCCGCGCGGGCGGTGGTGAGCCGCACGGCCCGGCCCTGGCCGGCGGCGGCCCGGATCAGGTCACGCGCCGCGGTCTCGAGCCCGCGATCGTCGCCCGAAGCCAACGCGTCCCGTGCCCGCGGGATCGCGCCACGCAGGGCCTCGATGGACCAGAGGCGGCGCAGCTCCGCGTGGGCCCGGGCGGCGGCGGCCTCCAGACGGGCGAGGGCAAAGGCGTGATGCAGGTTCGCCCGCCGCACGGCGCCGCTCCCCGAGCTGTAGCCGGCGAACTGGAACAGCCGGTCGGCATTCAGGCTGGTGCGGGTGGTGGCATCGCCTCCCTGGCCGATTAGCGCGTCGGCGAGCGCCCGCCGGGCCGAATCGAGGGCGAAGCCCCGCTGCTGCGCGGGCGTGACCGGCAGGACCAGGCGGACGACGATCGACAGGATCACGGCCGCCGCGACCACGAGGAACGCGTTCAGCAGGAAGGTCAGGGCGTCGTAGGTCTGCGGATTCGAGGGGCCGAGCAGGACTGGAAAGAACACGATCAGGATGAAGCCGATGCCGAAGGTCTTCGGGTTCAGCGACAGGAAGCAGCCGAGGAAAATCACCGGCGCCATGACGATCGCCAGCATCGGGAACCCCTGGACACCGTTCAGGAGCGCGAAGCGGGCGATGCCCGCAAGGGTCGCCGCGAGCGTCATCCCGATGACGACCCCGTTGGCGAATTTCTTCGGATCCGGCGTCACGGAGGACAGGGCCGCGGTGGCGGCCACTTGGACCAGCGCGAAGGAGGCTTGCGGCAGGCCGAGCGCCACGAAGGCGGCGGCCGTCACGGCGAAGCTCAGGGCGACCCGCAGGGCGCCGCGGAGGGCGACCGGGAAGTCGCGATGGGTCGGCAGCCGGGCGTCGCGCAGGGGCTCGTGGCCGTCCGCCACCGCGCGGATGCCGTCCTGCGCGAAGGTCGCCGCACAGACGAAGTCGAGGGCGCGCTGGAGAACCACCACCTCGTCGAGGGGCCGGTTCCCGTCCCGGATCGCGGAATCGACCAGGTCGCGCAGGCGCTCGTCGTCGCGATCGAGGGCATCGGGATCGGGCGCGTCGGCCACCCTTCGGCAGATCGCCATCGCCTCCGCGACCGCCGGGCTCGGATGGCGCAGGCACGCGGCCGCAGCCGCCACGCTGCGGATCGCGGCCGCCATCGCGTACAAGGCGGCGATGCAGCTGCGCGCGCCGGCCGCACGGAAACGGCCGTCGTCGAGTTCGCCCGCGATGGCGCTGGCATCGGCCCGCATCGGCGCGATGGTGCGGATCAGCGCGGCGGTCCGCGTCGCGCCGAGATCGCCGGATTCCAGCGTCTCCCGGGCATAGCTCCGCGTGTCGTCCCAGCCCTTGCGGAGTTGGGGCAGCAGCGCCCGCCACGTGCTCGGGGAGGCGAGTGCGTCGTTGATGAAGGTGATCACGACGATGCCGAGAACGATCACGGCGACGCGGGACACGGCGGCGTCGAAGGTGCCCTGCGGGTCGTCGATCTGGCCCAGCGCGACGATCGCCACGGTGTAGCCGGACAGCATGGCGCCGTAGGCCCGTGTGTCCTGCAGGTACTGGGCGACGAAAACGCAGAGGCCGAGCCAGACGGTGAAGCCGAGGAGCAGCAGCACCCGGTCCTGCCCGAACAGGGCCATGAAGACGATCGACACCGCGGCCCCGATGAGCGTGCCGAGAAGGCGGTAGACCGCCTTGGAAATGGCCTGCCCGCGCTTGGGCTGGGCGAGGATCGCCACGCAGGTGGCGGCGGACGAGGCGCTGTCGAGCTGGAGCCAGAAGGCCATCGCCAGCGCCAGCATCATGGCGATCCAGATGCGCAGGGCAAAGGCCCAGGCCGCCGGCTTGGGCACCCAGGCATCGAGGAACGCCACCGCGCGGTCGAGAAGCGACCCGGCCGACGGATCCGCGGCGGGCGCGACCGGGGCCTCAGCCATGCCGGACCCGGCGCGATGCGCCGTCCGCCGCCCGTGGGGACGGATGAAGGTCCATCATGTCCTCGCCTTTCCCGCCGCCCCGCCGCGGATGTCTGAACAATCGAGAAGCGCTGCGGTTCGCGACCGGCTCAGGCTTTATCGCCGCCCTTCAGCCGCTTGTTGCACTTGCTCCAGTACTGCGGCCATTTCGGCCCCTGCGCGGCCTTCTGAGCGTCGGTCAGGGCGCGCCACTCGGCGCCGCAGGTCTTCTGCCGGTCGCGGGCGGCGGACTGGCCGGCGCTCGGCTGCTTCGCTGCGGGCGAGGCCGGCGCCGCCGAGGGCGCCTCGGAGGCCGGCGGCGCCTTGGCTGTCGACTCCTTGGCGGCCGGCTCCTTGGCGAGGACAGGCTGGGCGGCGAGCAGCGGCACGGACAGGATCGCGATCCTGACGAGACGATCGATCATCGGATATTCCCCCTCGGGCGTCGTTGCGACGCCCGAGACGCAGTCTCGCCGCTCGCCCCGGGAGACGGCAAGCCCGGCGCCGCAGCCGCCAACAGCTGCCGCCACGCCGTGTCGAATCCTCACGCCCGCTCTCGGGATGCCCTTGAGCGTGGCCGGGAAATCGTCTTCACTGTCGGGGTTGTCCGGAAAAGGCGGAGGACCATCGCACCGCCGACGATTGGGTCCAGGAGCAGACAGAGCATGGCAGCGGTGTCCGGGCGGCCGATCGACGTCCATACCTGGAGTACGCCGAACGGCTGGAAGATCCCGATCATGCTGGAGGAGTGCGGGCTCCCCTACCGCATCGTTCCCGTAGACATCGCCAAGAACGAGCAGTTCGCTCCCGATTTCCTGGCGATCTCACCCAACAACAAGATCCCAGCCATTGTCGATCCGGAGGGTCCCGGTGGACAGCCGATCTCGGTCTTCGAATCAGGCGCGATCCTGCAGTATCTCGGCCGGAAAACCGGGCAGTTCTATCCAGCCGACGAGCGCGCCCGCGTCCTCGTCGACGAGTGGCTGTTCTGGCAGGTGGCGGGCTTCGGGCCGATGCTCGGGCAGACGCACCACTTCAAGATCTACGCGCCCGAGAAGCTGCCCTACGCGATCGACCGGTTCACCGCAGAGGCGAAGCGTCTGTACGGCGTGCTGGAACGACGCCTCGAGGGCCGCGCTTTCCTGGCCGACGACTATTCCATCGCCGACATCGCGACCTTCACCTGGGCGAAGCTGAACTTTAAGCAGGGCGTCGACATCAACACCCTGCCGAACGTGGCGCGATGGCTCGAGAGCATCCTGGCGAGGCCGGCGGTGCAGCGCGGCCTCGCAGCGATCTGACAGGCGCTCAGTTCTTGTTCGCCGCCTGCTGGTTCACGTCCGGCACGCGGGTCCAGGTCTGGGATCCGCACAGGATCTTGAGCATGCAGCCCGAGACGTTGAGTTCGGCCTCGCTCTCGCGCTCCAGGCTGACAGTATAGATCTTGCCTTCTTCGATGTTGTAGAGTTCGCCGGTGTATTTCTCGTCGTCCGGCTTGAGGCCTTCGATGAGCTGCAGGCCGATCACCGGCCGCGCGCGCTTCTTCGGGTCGGGATTCTTGAGATCGGTGCGGGGAGCGCCGTTGTCGAAGGTCGGCGTCTTGAGCCAGACGACCTTGCCGCAGACGAGCTTCTGACCGGGCCCGCAGCGATCGATCCGGATCTTGGCGCGGCCGTCGCCGGTGAGCCAGGTGCCGGACGGATCCTTCGCGGTGTCGGCGGCGGCGGCGGTGAGGCCGGCGAGAAGCAGGCTGGCGCTGAGAGCGAGTCGCATGGTTCGTCTCCGGGATTGGGGCGTCGCGGACGCCCGAGGGGTGGACGAAGTCGGTTGGTGCGCGACTAGGCCGTCGCAATCGGGCGATTTTTCGGCCGTGTTGCGGCAGAGCCACGGCCGCGCTTGGACCGGCCGGTTCCGGGACGCCGCTTGAGACACGGGGGGGCGCCCGCTATAAGCCCGGCGCCGAAGCGAAATTTTCGCTGCCGCGGCGCGTCCGGCCTCCCGGCGTGCCGCAAACCTTTTCCACAGACAGACCGGACGCACCATGGCCACCGAGCGCACCTTCTCGATCCTGAAGCCCGACGCGACGCGGCGGAACCTGACCGGCGCGGTCAACGCCGTGATCGAGGAGGCGGGCCTCCGCATCGTCGGCCAGCGTCGCATCCGCATGACCAAGGAGCAGGCCGAGAAGTTCTACGAGGTGCACAAGGAGCGCCCGTTCTTCGGCGAACTCGTGACCTTCATGACCTCCGGCCCGGTGGTGGTCCAGGTTCTCGAGGGCGAGAACGCGGTGGCCAAGTACCGTGAGGTCATGGGCGCGACCAACCCGGCCCAGGCCGCGGAGGGTACGATCCGCAAGAAGTTCGCCGAGTCCGTCGGCGAGAACACCGTGCACGGCTCCGACAGCGCCGAGAACGCCAAGATCGAGATCGCGCAGTTCTTCAAGGATTCCGATATCGCCGCCTGAGGCGACGGGCGGTGGCGGGTTGGGCACACCGACCCGCCATCGTCACGCACCGCACCCGACGGCATCGGGAATGCCGCCGTGTGTGACCGGGCCGTCCTTGACGGGACGGAGTCCGGAAGCGTCCAACAGCCGAGCTTAGCCAACCTCAGCCCTCGGACGACCCCGACCATGACGATGCGCCGCCTGCCCCTGCTGATCGCGACCGGCCTGTTCGCCCTCGGCGCGACCGCCGCCCTCGCGGGCGGATCCTCGGCCCCGTTCCAGCAGTACGAGCCGGATCCGGCCCTCAAGACCGCCAGCAAGGCCAATCTCGAAGGCCGCGTGCGCCACGCCTGCACGATCGTCCAGGCCCGCATGGCCAGCGCCCCCGAGGCGTCCTTGGAGCGCCCCTGCGGCTGCTACGCCAAGCAGACCCTGCGCAGTCTCGATGCCGCCGAGATCGAGGCCTACCGGACCACGGGCTACTTCAACGATTCCGCCCGCGCGAAGGCCCTCTCGGCGCTGGACAGCTGCAAGCTGCAGCGCCCCGTCTGAGGACGCAGACAGGGCTGCTTCGGTAGACGTCGCCTCTAAGAGCGCAGCGAAGCAGCCCAGCGCATCGGAACGTCGGCGAGCGGGCGATGCCGGATCGCCGGGCTCCGCTCGCAGGGTCGATGGGCCGCCCGCTAAAGGCTGAACAGAACGCCGTCGGGCGCCTCGTCGGCGATCACCACGTGGTCGCCGTCCAGGCGGGCGCGGCCGCCGGCCACCAGGGCGAGCACGGCCGGGTAGAGACGGCGTTCCTGCACGATCACCCGGTCGGCGAGGCTGTCGGGATCGTCGTCCTGGCGGACCGGGATCGCGGCCTGAGCGACGATCGGACCCGCATCCAGTTCCGGCACGACGAAATGCACGGTGCAGCCGTGCAGGCGCACGCCGGCGTCGAGCGCCTGCCGGTGCGTGTGCGTGCCCTTGAACAGGGGCAGGAGCGACGGGTGGATGTTGAGCATCCGGCCGGACCAGGACGCCACGAAATCCGTCGTCAGGATCCGCATGAAGCCCGCGAGGCACACGAGGTCGACCTCGGCCCCTCGCAGGGCGGCGTCGAGGGCGGCATCGAAGCCGGCGCGGTCGGCGAAGGCCTTGTGGTCGATGGCCTGCGTCGGGATGCCCGCCTCCGCCGCGCGGGCGAGGCCGGCGGCTTCCGGGCGGTTCGACACGACGAGCACGATCTCAGCCGGGAAGGCGGGATCCTGCGCCGCCTCCAGCAGCGCGACCATGTTGGAGCCGCGCCCCGAGATGAGGATGGCGACGCGGGTCTTGCGGGCGGTCGCCATCAGAGGGCGAGGTTTCCGCTGAAGGTCACGGGCTCGGAGCCGCGCGCCGTGATCCGGCCGAGGCGCACGGGCGTCTCGCCGGCCCGGGTCAGGGCCTCGTCGACGTCGTCCACCGCATCGGCGGCGGCGATCACCACCATGCCGATTCCGCAATTGAAGGTGCGCAGCATCTCCGCCTCGGCGACGCCGCCCTCGCGGGCGAGCCAGCCGAAGACCGGCGGCGGGGTGACCGCGTCGAGGTCGATGGCGATGCCGACATCGTCCGGCAGGACGCGGGGCAGGTTGTCCGGGAATCCGCCCCCCGTGATGTGAGCGAGCGCCCGGATCCCGTCCGTGGCGCCGAGCGCCGCCAGCAGGGGCTTCACGTAGATCCGGGTCGGCTCCAGCAGCGCCTCGCCGAGGCTGCGCCCGGGGGCGAACGGGGCCGGCGCGTCCCAGCCGAGGCCGCTTTTCGCGACGATCCGGCGGACCAGCGAGAAGCCGTTGGAATGCACCCCGGAGGAGGGCAGGCCGAGCACAACGTCGCCGGGCCGGATCCCCGGACGCGGCAGAAGCGTGCCGCGCTCGGCGGCTCCCACCGAGAAGCCCGCGAGGTCGTAGTCGGATCCGTCGTAGAGGCCCGGCATCTCGGCGGTCTCGCCGCCGATCAGCGCGCAGCCCGCCTGCCGGCAGCCTTCGGCGATGCCGCGCACGATGTCGGCGCCGACGCCCGGGACCAGCTTGCCGGTGGCGTAGTAGTCGAGGAAGAACAGCGGCTCGGCGCCCTGGACGATGATGTCGTTCACGCACATCGCCACGAGATCGATGCCGATCGTGTCGTGGCGCCCGGTCTCGATGGCGATCTTGACCTTGGTGCCGACGCCGTCATTGGCCGCCACCAGGATCGGATCGCGGAAGCCCGCAGCCTTCAGGTCGAACAGGCCGCCGAAGCCCCCGATCTCGGCGTCGGCGCCCGGGCGCCGGGTCGAGCGCACCAGCGGCTTGATCGTCTCGACCATGGCGTTGCCGGCATCGATGTCGACGCCCGCCGCCGCGTAGGTGAGCCCCGTCTTCGGCTCGTTGCCGTCCTTGGCCGTCATGCCCGCGCCACCTCGTTCCATTCTGGCCCCGCTCTAGCGGCTTCGCGCGCGCCACGCGAGTCGGCTGCGGCGGCGCCTTGATCGGCACGCGCCGCATACCCACTCTGCCCGCGGGCGTGGTGTCTGGGGGAGCGTCGACGTGCGCGCACGGGCTGTGATCGGGCTGGCCGCCGTGGTCGCTCTGGGATTGATCATCTACCTCCTCCGGGAAGTGATGCTGCCCTTCGTGGCCGGCATCACCCTGGCCTATCTCCTCGATCCCCTGGCCGACCGGTTGGAGCGCCTCGGCCTCGGCCGGCTGGCCGCGAGCCTGCTGATCCTGGCGTTGTTCGTCGTCGTCCTCGTGGTGACGCTGCTGATCCTGATCCCGCTCACGGCCAATCAGGTCGTCGCCCTGGTCAATGCGCTGCCCGGAATGGTGTCGCGGCTCCAGGCCATCATCGCGGAGCGCTCCGGGTCACTGCTGGAACGCGTCGGCGGCGCGAATGTCCTCACGGAGCTGCAATCCTCCGTCGGAACGCTGGCGACCCAGGCGGGGACGTGGCTCCTGGCATTTCTGAAATCCCTCTGGTCGGGCAGCCAGGCCCTGATTTCGATCGCCTCGCTTCTGGTGGTGACGCCGGTCGTCGCGTTCTACATCCTGGTGGATTGGGACCGGATGGTCGCGGCCATCGACGGCTGGGTGCCGCCCCGGCACCGCGCGACGGTGCGCGACCTCGCGCGCCAGATCGACGGCGCCGTCACCGGCTATGTGCGCGGCCAGACCCTGGTCTGCCTCATCCTGGGCAGCTTCTACGCGATCGGCCTCTGGCTGGTCGGCCTCAACTTCGGCGTGCTGATCGGCCTGATCGCGGGGTTTCTCACCTTCATTCCCTATGTCGGCACGCTCACCGGCTTCCTGCTCTCCGTCGGCGTCGCCCTGGTCCAGTTCTGGCCATCCGGGGACTGGCTGTATCTCGGCCTGACCGTGGGCGTGTTCCTCGTCGGGCAGTTTCTCGAAGGCAACGTCATCTCGCCGAAGCTCGTCGGCGATTCCACCGGGCTTCACCCGGTCTGGCTGATGTTCGCCCTGCTCGCCTTCGGCACGCTGTTCGGCTTCGTCGGGCTGCTGCTCGCTGTCCCGATCGCGGCCTCCATCGGCGTGCTCGTCCGCTTCGCCCTGGCCCGCTATCTGGAGAGCCGCCTCTACCATGCTGGACAGCCGATCTTGATCGAGCACGACGGCAAAGACGCTGCGGCCTTGACCTCCACGGGCGGGGGGTGATCCTGGGCGACACATGCGCGAGAACGCACCACCCCGACAATTGGCCTTCGACCTGCCCCTCGACCCACGCTATGGGCGCGAGGATTTCCTCGTGGGACCCGCCAACGAGGCCGCCTACGCGCTGATCGAGGCTTGGCCGGACTGGCCGGACAGTGTCTTGGTCCTCACCGGTCCCTCGGGCAGCGGCAAGAGCCATCTCGCGGCGATCTGGGCAGAGCGCGCCCATGCCTGGACCCTCCCGGCCGCCGAGCTGGGGGCTGACGCGATCCAGCACCTCATCTCGAACGGCGCTCTGGTCATCGAGGATATCGACCGGACGGAACGGCTCGACGAGGCGGCGCTGTTCCATCTGCTCAACCGGGCGCGGGAGCGCGCCTGCCCGATCCTGCTGACGAGCGGCACCGGGATCGACGCCCTCGGCCTCGCCACGCCGGACCTGCGCTCGCGGCTCCGGCTGGCGCCGCGCATCGCCATCGAGGCGCCGGACGACGCCCTGCTGCGGGCAGTCCTGGTCAAGCTGTTCGTGGACCGTCAGCTGGTGGTCGATCTCGGGGTGATCGATTCGCTGGCCCTGCGCATCGACCGGTCGCTGGGCCGCGCCCGGGACGTCGTCGCCGAGCTCGACCGCGACGCCCTCGGGCGCGGACGCCGGATCAGCCGGCCGCTCGCGCTGGCCGTCCTGCGGCGCATGGGACTGGACGACGAGCCCGATCCGGCCGGCTGAACGCGGAATGCGGCGGCCGTCACGAAACTGTCGTGAAGGCCGCCGGTCTAGGGTGATACACGCTCCGCCGCCGCGAGGAGCGACGCGTAGAGACAGGGATCGGGGATGGAATCGACGCAGAAGCCCGTGGACCGCGACGCCGCCGACGAGGCAGCCGAGCCCCGTCGGCGCGCGGCGGCCAATCCGACGACGCGGCGCGCGCCCGCGACCCGGCGCACGCAGACCGACTCGATCGCCGCCGGGGCCGCACCGGCAGCCGCCGCCGACGCCAGTGACGAGTGGCCGGCAGCCGCGGCTCCGGCGGAGCCCGTTGCCGGCGCGGCCCGCGAGCCGGTGCTGGAGGCCGGGCGGTCCCTCCGCCACTCGCCGGAGCGCTTCGTGAACCGCGAGCTGTCCTGGCTGCAGTTCAACCGGCGCGTTCTGGAGGAGGCGTCCAACCCGAATCATCCGCTGCTGGAGCGCCTCCGCTTCCTGTCGATCTCGGCCAACAACCTCGACGAGTTCTTCATGGTCCGCGTGGCCGGCCTGATCGATCAGGTGCGGGCCGGGATCACGGTCCCGTCGCAGGACGGCCTGTCGCCGTCCGAGCAGCTGGCCCGGATCGGCGTGGAGGTCTCGCGCCTCGCCGCCGACCAGCAGGCCCGCTGGCGTGAACTGCGCGCGGAGCTGCACGCCGCCGACATCGACATCGTCGAGCCCGCCGCCCTCTCGGCCGATCAGGCGGCGTGGCTGGAGGAGTATTTCCTCAACCACGTCTTCCCGGTCCTGACGCCGCTCGCGATCGATCCGGCCCACCCGTTCCCGTTCATCCCGAATCTCGGCACCACCATCGCGCTGATGCTGGTGCGTCCCAAGGACGGCCGGCTGCTGCGCGCCCTCATCCGCCTGCCCGGCGTCATCGACCGCTTCGTCCGCCTGCCGGTGAGCGACAGCGAGACCGCGGCGCGGCTGATCACGATCGAGCAGGTGATCGGGATGTTCACCGGGCGGCTCTTCCCGGGCTACCTCGTCAAGGGCAGCGGCGCGTTCCGCGTCGTCCGCGATTCCGATCTGGAGATCGAGGAGGAGGCGGAGGACCTCGTCCTGCATTTCGAGACGGCCCTGAAGCAGCGGCGCCGGGGCGTCGTGATCCGGCTCGAGGTCGAGGCGGGCATGTCGGAGGATCTGCGCAGCTTCGTCGCCGACGAGCTGGAGATCGCCGCGGACGCGATCTTCATCGTGGAGGGCATGCTCGCCCTGAACGAGCTGTCCCAGGTGGTCGGGATCGACCGGCCTGACCTGAAGTTCAAGCCCTACAATCCCCGATTCCCGGAGCGCATCCGCGAGAGCGGCGGCGATGTCTTCGCGGCGATCCGCCAGAAGGATTTCATCGTCCACCACCCCTACGAATCCTTCGATTCGGTGGTGCAGTTCCTCGCGCAGGCCGCCCGTGACCCGAACGTGGTCGCGATCAAGCAGACGCTCTATCGGACCTCGTCCAACTCGCCGATCGTCGCGGCGCTCGCCGAAGCCGCGGAGCTGGGCAAGTCCGTCACCGCGCTGGTGGAACTGAAGGCGCGCTTCGACGAGGAAGCGAATATTCGCTGGGCGCGCAACCTTGAGAAGGCCGGCGCGCAGGTGGTCTTCGGCTTCGTGGAGCTGAAGACCCACGCCAAGCTGTCGCTGGTGGTCCGTCGGGAGGGCGACAAGCTGGTCACCTACTGCCACGTCGGCACCGGCAACTACCACCCGATCACCGCACGGGTCTACACGGACCTGTCCTTCTTCACGGCGGACCCCGCCATCGCGCGGGACGTGTCGCGCATCTTCAACTTCATCACCGGCTACGCCGAGCCCGCGGAGCTGGAGCGGATGGCGGTCTCGCCATTGACGCTGAAGAATCGCCTCCTCGAGCACATCGACGCGGAGGTCGCCCACGCGAAGGCGGGTCGCCCGGCGGCGATCTGGATCAAGTGCAACTCGCTGGTCGACAGCCAGATCATCGACGCGCTCTACGACGCCTCGGAAGCCGGGGTTCAGATCGACTGCGTGGTCCGCGGCATCTGCTGCCTGCGGCCCGGCATCCCGGGCCTGTCGGAGACGATCCGGGTGAAGTCGATCGTCGGGCGCTTCCTGGAGCACGGACGCATCTACGCCTTCGGCAACGGCGTCGGGCTGCCGCACCCGAAGGCCACGGTCTACATCTCCTCCGCCGACCTGATGAGCCGGAACCTCGACCGCCGCGTGGAGGCGCTGCTGCCGATCACCAATCCGACGGTGCATCAGCAGGTGCTCGATCAGATCATGCTGGCCAACCTGCTCGACAACCGTCAGAGCTGGCGCCTGCTGGCTTCGGGCGGCTGCGAGCGGATCCAGCCGGCCGATGGCGAGGAGCCGTTCAATGCCCACAAGTACTTCATGACCAACCCCAGCCTCTCGGGACGCGGCAAGGCCTCGAAGAAGTCGAGCCCGCGCGCCCTGAGCCGGCGCGCGCAGCGCAGCTGAGTTTCGCCGCGCAGCGACACTGGGCTAAACCTCCCGCACGGCGCGCCGGCAGGCGCACCGGGCTCATGAAGGACTCGGACGCTTGGGCAGCCCTCGTGCCAACCTCACCCTCGCGCATGATGCGGAGACGATCGGCAGCGCCGCGCATCAGCCGGTGGCAATCATCGATATCGGCTCCAATTCGGTGCGGCTCGTCGCCTATGACGGCCTGACGCGGGCACCGACGCCGCTCTACAACGAGAAAGTGCTGTGCGGTCTGGGCCGCAACGTCCTGACGACCGGTCGGCTGAACGAGGAGGCGGTGACCCGGGCGCTCGCCGCCCTCGCGCGGTTTCGGGTGCTGTGCGAGACGATGCGCGTGGGCCAAGTGTTCGTGCTCGCCACGGCGGCGGCCCGGGACGCCGAGAACGGTCCGGATTTCCTGCGCGCCGCGGAGGCGGCCTGCGGCCAGGAGATCCAGCTGCTCTCCGGACGGCGCGAGGCAGAATTGTCGGCGCTCGGCGTCGTCTCGGGCTTCCACGCGCCGAACGGGGTCGTAGGCGACATGGGCGGCGGCTCCCTCGAACTCGTGGACGTTCGCGGGACCGTGGTCGGTCAAGGGGTGACCATGCCCCTCGGCGGCCTAGCCCTCCAGGATCTGTCCGGCGGCTCGCTCAAGAAAGCATCGAAGATCGTCCGCGAGTATATGCGCAAGGCCGCGCCGCAGCTCGAGACCCTGCGCGGGCGGACCTTCTACGCGGTCGGCGGCACCTGGCGGGCGATCGCGCGGCTTCACCAGGCGGCCCGCGGCTACCCCGTCCACGTGATGCATGGCTACGCGGTGGAGCCGAGCGACGAGCTGAGTTTCCTGCAGGTCGTCGAGCAGACGGATGTGGCGCTGCTGCAGGACGTCGACGCGATCTCGGAAGCACGGCGCCCGCTGCTCGCCTACGGCGCCGTCGTGTTGGAGGAGATCATCCGGGTCGGACGCCCGCGGGAGGTGGCGATCTCGGCATCGGGGGTCCGCGAGGGCCTGCTGTTCGAGCAGCTCGACCGCGACACCCGGCTGCTCGACCCGCTTCTGGCCTCGGCGTCGGAGTTCAATGTTCTCCGGGCGCGCTCGCCCCGCCACGGGGAAGAGTTGATCGCCTGGACGGACCAGTTCGTCGCGACCCTCGACGGTCACGAGACCGCCGACGAGCGCCGTCTGCGCCATGCGGGCTGCCTGCTGTCGGATGTCGGCTGGCGGGCACATCCCGATTATCGCGACGAGCAGAGCATCGCGGTGATCCAGAACGCGGCGTTCGTCGGTGTCGACCATCCGGGGCGGGCCTATCTCGCCCTGGCGGTTTCCCTTCGGCATACCGGGCTCGCCCCGGAAAAGGCGAACCCGATGCTCCGGAGTGTGGCCGGTCCGCGCCTGTTCGAACGGGCCCGTCTGCTGGGCGCGTTGCTCCGCGTCGCCTTCCCGATCTCCGCCGGCATGGACGGTGCCCTCGGGCGGGCACCGCTGGCCGTCGAAGACGGCCGCGTGGTGCTGCGGCTGCCCCATGCCTGGGAGGCCTTGAGCGGCGACCGCCTGTTGAACCGCGTTCGCGGTCTCGGACGCATTATCGGGCTCGACGGGCGCGTCGAGATTACGGGCGGATCCATCTGATCTGATCCGGGCCGAGACCGGACGGAGCGACAGCGCACCTACGAGTCCGCCGCCGCAGGTCGGGTGAGCAACGCGGCGGATTCTTCGCCCTCGGGAATGCGGCGCGTCGCGTTCCTGCGCGCCCTCGTCGCGAACGCGCGATACGCCTCACCGCGACCCAGGCCTCGCAGGCAGCAGTTCCGAAGACAGGCAGACCGGCGCAGGCCGATTCTCGGACACGATGGGCATTCCCCCTGAGAACGAGCACGACACAGCGAAGCATTTCGCTAGATATCGCATCTCTTGAGATTTCATTTTTTCGTTTTCAATTTCGAATAGGCCAGAATTGCTCATAAGGCCGCTCAATAACAGTTGTAATTATCAATACGACCTCGTCAAACCAACAATGATTCATTTTTAGCGCGTGCAATCGGCAGAGTTTCCCGCTAAGAGGCTGTAATAAATTTCTCCCAAAACGATCTTGGAATAAATCGGCATGAATTTGCTCGGCAAATTTTCAATCAGAGCAATAATGCTCACAATCATAATTGTAATGGCCGTTATGCTTCTGGGCTATTCGGGAGATAATCTGGTCTCTGCACACCTGACGGCGCAGCAGGCCCGGGAAGCCGTCAGTCTGTCCCGCGCGAGCCGGCACCTGCTCAAGACGATTCTTCCAGTACGGCTCGAACGGGGCTCCTCTCTTACCCTCGGCGGTGAGGACGTCGCCGACAGTGACAGCCTCGCCGCCATCGCCACGAACCGCGAGGCGATGATCACAAACCTCAAGGTCGTCCTGGACCTGCTGCGGGACCAGAACGTGCCCGCCGTGACTGCAACGCTCAACCGTCTCCATGCGGCTCAGGAGGCCGTGAACGCGCTCCGTCCCCGCGTGGATGCCGCCCTGCGTGTCCCGAAGGCGCAGCGAGACCCCACGCTGCTGCCAATGGTCCTCACCGCCTTTCAGGAACTTCTCGACGCGCTGACGGCGACCACGGACGCCGTGGATGCGGCGATCCCGCGATCCGACGCGATTCTGCAGCGCTATCTCGTCCTCAAGCGGTCCGCCTGGACGACCCGCGTCGCGATCGGGAACGTCGCCCTGCGGGTCCAGACATCGTTGGCCGCCGGAACCTCCTGGTCGCTTCCCGAGACGGTGGCCGCGGCCGAGGAGCGGGCTCAGGTCCGGACGGCCTGGCTGAACACGAGCGAGGCTGCCGCCGACCTGTCGGAGACCGCGCGCGCGGCGTTCGAGAAGGCCAAGCACAACAATTTCGAGGGGGAGGCCGCCGCCGGGGCCAAAACGATCTTCGATGCCCTGAGCCAGCAGCGGCCCGCGCCCTACACGTTCCAGCAAGTGCGGCGACGGAACACCACCGAGCAGATGACCATCGTCAATCTCGCCGATTCGGCCCTGGACGAGATGGTCGCCCGCGCCGAGACCCTTTCGGACTTGGCGCGCCACGGTGTTCTGCGCAATGCCGCGGCCCTCCTGGCGGCCGCGCTGCTCGTCGTCCTGGGACTCATTGCCCTGGTCGGCGGCGTGCTGCGGCCACTCCGGATCGTCGCCGGCGCGATGCGGTCGCTGACTGCCGGCGAAACGACGGTCGATCTTCCCGTGGCCGCGTATCGGAACGAGTTCGCCCCGATCATGGCGGCCGTGCAAGCGTTCCGGGACAACCTGACCCGCACCCGCGAATTGGAGGTCGAGGCCGAGCGGGCGCGCCTGGATGCCGATGACCAGCGGCGGGAGAGCCTGCGCCAGATGGCCCAGCGCTTCGAGCAGGCGGTCGGCGGCATGATCGGCCAGGTCGGGACGTCAGCCTCCGCACTGCAGGTGACGGCGCAGACGATGACCGCGACCGCCACGCAGACGGCCGGACAATCGGCAACGGTCGCGGCCGCCGCCGAGCGGGCGTCCAAGAACGTCAACACCGTCGCGGTCGCCGCCGAGGAACTGGGTGCATCCGTGCAGGAGATCGGGCGTCAGGCCGATGGTTCGGCGGAGCTCGCGCAGGTGGCTGCGGCCGAGGCCGATCGGACCGCGGCGCGCGTGCGAGAGTTGAGCAGCGCCGTGGACAAAATCGGCGACGTCGTGGGGCTCATCTCATCGATCGCCGAGCAGACCAATCTGCTGGCCCTCAACGCCACGATCGAGGCCGCCCGCGCCGGCACCGCCGGTCGGGGCTTCGCGGTCGTGGCCTCCGAGGTCAAGGCACTGGCTGAGCAGACGGCCAAGGCCACGGCGGAAATCTCCGGCCAGATCGCGGCGGTCCAGGCGTCCACCGGTCAGGCGGTCGAAGCCATCGGGGCGATTACCGCCCGGATCCAAGAGATCAACGGCGTGGCGACCTCGATCGCGGCGGCCGTGGAAGAGCAGGGCGCGGCGACCCAGGAGATCGTGCGCAACGTCGGGCAAGCCGCCGTCGGAACCGGGGAGGTCACCAGCAACATCACCGGCGTCGCTCAGGCGGCGGAGAGCACCGGACAGGCCGCGAGTCAGGTTCTCGATGCGGCCTCCGTCCTGTCGAATCAGTCCGAGCACCTGACCGCCGAGGTCGGACGATTCCTGGCCAGCGTCCGCGTGTCCTACGCCGTTTAGGCCGCGCAGGTCAGGCTGGTGCAGGACAGCTTCGCGAAGGTGCAATCGCTGGGCGACACCGCCTCGGACTTGTTCTACGGGCGCCTCTTCGAGACCGCCCCCCAGGTCCGCTCGCTCTTCCCGAACGATATGAGCGCGCAGAAGCGGAAGCTGATGGCCATGCTGGCCCTGACGGTGGCGAACCTGGATAAGCCGGAAGCTTTGGTCGCGACGGTGCGCGACCTCGGGGATCGGCACGTCGGCTACGGCGCCCTGCAGGCTCATTACGAGCCCGTCGGCGCCGCGCTGCTGTGGACCCTGGAACAGGGTCTGGGCTCGGACTTCACGCCGGAGATCCGACAGGCATGGTCCGAGACTTATCGGGTCATCACCGGTCTGATGACCATGGCCGGAACCGCGAAGGCCGCATGAGCCGGTTTCCCTGCGCAGGCTCGATCGACATCGGCCTCTCCGCGCGCATGATCGCCCGGAGATGACCTGGAGAAGCGCGACGCCGTCCGTGATCGGGGCGTCGCCGCATCTCAGGCGACCCGATCGGAGAAGATCGCCTTCTTGACCACGGCGTGGACGCCCCAATTGCCGTCCACGACCTGCGTGATCCCGAAATCGACCGCCACCGACATCAGCGAGATGGCCTCGTCCTCGGTGAGCCCCTTCGCGTGCATCAGGAACTGGCGCATCTTCCGGAAGGCGTCGCGCATGGCGAGGTCGATGGAGGATTTCTGAAAGATCGCAGTCTGTGCGTCCGGGCCGAGATCGCGCAGGTAGTTCGGGTAGCTGAAGCCCGACAGCACCCAGTCTTCCCGGGTTTCGATCATCGGGAAATCGAGCGCTTCGAGCGGCGTTCCGGGCAGGTCGGCCTTCTTGTGCAGGATGAACTGAAAGGTGCCGGTGAGCGAGCACTCGATCGCGGTGCCGCACAATTCGGAATCGCCCTGGCTGGCATGGGGGTCCCCCACTGAGAACAGGGCGCCCGGCACCGCCACAGGAAAGTACAGCGTCGCGCCCTTGCCGATCCGCCAATTGTCGATGTTGCCGCCGGTATAGCTCGGCGGGATCGTGTTGACCCGGTCGGCCTCGGCCGGCGCGACGCCCATGGTGCCGAAGTGCGGACGGATCGGTACCCGGATGCCCTTGAGAACCTCGTAGGTCTTCTGCGTCTTGGAATGATCGACCGGCAGGCCGGGATAGTCGATGGTCGGGTGGGAGACGCCGAACGGATCGGTGACCCCGGGCCAGCGGAAGCTGTAGACCGCCCGGGCCCAGTCGCGCTCGCCGGTGGCGTCGACCTCGTAGATCGTGACGACCTCGCGCGGTTTATCGCCGGTGATCAGGTCGTTGTAATGATAGCCCCACCAGGCTGCCGCGTTGCTGCCGAAGGCGAGACCCTTGTATTTGGGATTGGCGCAGGGGCGGGGCGCCACGTCGAGGATCCGCACTTCCAACACGTCGCCGGGCTCGGCGCCGCGCATCGCCACCGGGCCGGTGCAGATATGAACGCCCTGACCGCCGCCGGGGCCGATCTTCGCGTCGAGGGCGCCGGCACCACGGGGCGAGACGCCCATCTTATCCTTGGTCCAGAGATAGACGCTCTCGGCGCCCGGATCGCCCTGGATCATCCGCTCGGCATCGTCGCTCGCCTGATGGGTGAGCGTCTCGATGGTGACGAAGTCCCCTGAGCCGATCTCGACCTTCGGCTTGAGGCTGCGGCTGAAGAAGCCCCAATGGACGGTCTCGGCATTCGCCGGCAGGTGATAATGCGCGGTGGCGGCGATCTTGGCCCCGCTCGCCTGGGCCAGGGCCGGGCTCACCAGCGAGGGGCCGCCCGCCGCGAAGGCCGCGGCGGCGCCGGTCGCCGCGAAGCTGCTCTTCAGGAACGCGCGCCGTTCCGGTTCCAGATCCCGCCGGAACCGGCGGCGATGCTCCTCGAAGGCGTGGCAGGTTGGATCGTCGCCCGCGCACATAGCGTCTTCTCCCGATGGTTTCGTAACCGCGGGAGCGGTAAGCAAATCGACGGCCACGCTCGCGGCCGTCGACCGGCGTTCCTCATTCGGAGATCATGCCGACGCCGCTCTCTTCGACCCTGGCCGAAACGGCCTCGTCCGCCTGAGCCTCGACGACGGCCGCAGCCGTGACGTTGACGATGCCGCGCGCGGTCACCGAGGGCGTCAGGATGTGGGCGGGCTTGGCCGGCCCGATCAGCAGGGGGCCGACCGGCAGGGCATCCGCCAGCACCTTGGCGAATTGAAACGCGATGTTGGCCGCGTCGAGATTCGGGAAGATCAGCACATTGGCCGCGCCCTTCAGCCGCGACCCCGGAAGCACGCGCTCCCGGACCATCTCGCTCAGCGCCGAATCCGCCTGCATCTCGCCGTCGACCTGAAGCTCCGGGTCGCGCCGCTGCAGAAGCGCGAGGGCGTCGCGCATCTTCATCGCGGAGGGCGAATCCGACTGGCCGAAATCGGAATGGCTCAGGAGCGCGATCTTCGGGGTCATCCCGAAGCGGCTGACATGGCTGGCGCAGGCCTGCGCCACGTCGGCGATCTCCTCGGCGGTGGGATTCTGGCGGACATGGGTGTCGGCCAGGAAGTAGGCGCCGTTATGGGTCACCACGAGGCTCATCGCCGCGCATTGCTCCACGCCCGGCGCGAGCCCGATCACATCGCGGATGATGCGCAGCCGGGTCTCGAACCGGCCCTCCAGGCCGCAGATCAGCGCGTCGGCCTCGCCCCGGCGCACCGCGATGGCGCCGATCACGGTGTTGTTGGTGCGCACCAGCGTGCGGGCCGCGTCCGGCGTGATGCCGCGCCGGCCCGCGACCTCGAGATAGGTCTGCACGTAGGCGCGGTAGCGGGGATCGTCCTCGGGATCGATCAGCTCGAAGTCGCGGCCGTGCTCGATCGACAGGCCGAAGCGCTTCAGCCGGGTCTCGACCACCCGCGGACGGCCGACCAGGATCGGCCGCGCGACCTTGTCCTCGACGATCGCCTGGACGGCGCGGAGCACCCGCTCGTCCTCGCCCTCGGCGTAGATCACGCGCTTGGGCTCGACCTTCGCCTTCGAAAAGAGCGGCTTCATGATCAGGCCGGACCGGTGCACGAACCGGTCGAGGCTGTCGACATAGGCATCGAAATCCGCGAGCGGCCGGCCGGCCACGCCCGAATCCATCGCCGCCTTGGCGACCGCCGGGGCGATGCGCAGGATCAGCCGCGGGTCGAAGGGGCTCGGGATCAGGGATTTCGGCCCGAACGGCCGGGCCTCGCCGCCATAGGCGCGGGCGACCACATCGGAGGTGGTCTCGTGGGCCAGACCCGCGATCGCCTTCACGGCGGCCTTCTTCATCTCCTCGTTGATCTTGTGGGCGCCGACATCCAGCGCGCCGCGGAAGATGTAGGGGAAGCAGAGGACGTTGTTGACCTGGTTCGGGAAATCCGACCGGCCGGTGCAGATCATCGCGTCCGGCCGCTCTTTCTCGGCCAGATCCGGCATGATTTCCGGATAGGGGTTGGCGAGCGCCATGATCAGCGGCTTCTCGGCCATCTCCTTCAGGTATTCGGGCTTCAGCACGCCGCCGGCCGAAAGGCCGATGAACACGTCCGCTCCCGGGATCACCTCGGCGAGCGTCCGCTTGTCGGTCTCCTGGGCGTAGATGTCCTTCCAGCGGTCCATCAGCTCCGGGCGGCCCTTGTAGACCACACCCTTGATGTCGGTGACCGTGATGTTCTCGCGGGTCGCGCCGAGCGAGACGAGCAGGTTCAGGCAGGCCAGGGCCGCCGCGCCCGCGCCGGAGGTGACGATCCGGACGTCCGACAGGTTCTTGCCGGCGAGTTCCAGGCCGTTGAGGACGGCGGCCGCCACGATGATCGCGGTGCCGTGCTGGTCGTCGTGGAAGACCGGGATGTTCATCCGGGCCCGGCACTGCTCCTCGACCTCGAAGCACTCGGGAGCCTTGATGTCCTCGAGGTTGATGCCGCCGAAGGTGGGCTCAAGGGCACAGACCACATCGACGAGCTTGGACACGTCCTTCTGGTCGACTTCGATGTCGAAGACGTCGATGCCGGCGAATTTCTTGAACAGGACGGCCTTGCCCTCCATCACGGGCTTCGAGGCGAGCGGACCGATATCGCCCAGGCCCAGCACGGCCGTGCCGTTGGAGAGCACCGCCACGAGGTTCTGGCGGATCGTGAGGGTCGCGGCCTCCTGGGGATCGTCGTGGATCGCCATGCAGGCGGCGGCGACGCCCGGAGAATAGGCCAGGGCGAGGTCGCGCTGGTTGCCCAGCGGCTTGGTTGCCTGGATCTCCAGCTTCCCGGGCTTGGGCAGGCGGTGGTAGACGAGCGCCCCGGCCTTGAGGTCCTCGGACATGTTATCGGCCATCGCCCACGCTCCCGCTCACCTTTTTCACCGAGGACGACGCGGTCGCGCCTCGCACGGGCTCGCGTCTTGACCGGTCTGTTGCACCGGCTGCGCAGGGGGCGCAACCCGCACAACGAGACGCGGCTCCACCTCGCCAAACTGGCGAGGACCTACGGCTTCTCCATAGGCGCCTATTCGTATGGGCGTCCAAAAGTCCGCTTCCCGGAGAGCGGGCGGCGGCTGACGATCGGCCGGTATTGTTCCATCGCCGACAAGGTCGAGATCCTTCTCGGGGGCGACCATCGGCTCGACTGGGCGTCGACCTACCCGTTCGCAGCTATGCGCGGGCTGTTCCCGGATGCCCACGCGCCCGAAGATTACCATGCCTCCCGGGGCGACGTGGTGATCGGGCACGATGTCTGGCTCGGGTCCGGCTGCATGATCCTGTCCGGCGTCACGGTCGGGCACGGGGCCGTGGTGGCGGCACGGGCCGTCGTGACGCGCGACGTGCCGCCCTACGCCATCGTGGCGGGCAACCCGGCGCGGGTGGTGCGGCACCGGTTCGACGCGGCCACGGTGGCGGCGCTCGTGGCGGCGGCGTGGTGGGATCGGCCGCACGACACGGTCACCCGGCTGGTGCCGCTGCTGCAGAGCGGCCGGATCGCGGATCTGCTCGCGGCGTTGCGCGTCAGCGCGGATTCCCGTACCGGCGGGGCCCAAATCGACGACGACCCGAGACCTGGACGATGACCGACACGCCTCCCGACCGCCTCGCCGCCAACCCCAACAGCCCGTTCTACGACGAGAAGGCGCTGGAGCGCGGAGTCGGTGTCCGATTCAAAGGGGTCGAGAAGACCAACGTCGAGGAATATTGCGTGAGCGAGGGCTGGGTCCGGCTCTCGGCCGGCAAGACCCTCGACCGGGCCGGCAACCCGATGACCGTGAAGCTGAAGGGTACGGTGGAGCCTTATTTCCGGGACCCGTCCGCGGAGGCCTGATCGCCCTTCCTGGCAAGAGCGCCCTGGAAGTTGCGCACGGCCTCTGCGACGAGAATCCGAAGTCGCTCCGGGGAGCGCGGTCCGTCGATGATGAGGCTTGCGAGAATATCGGTGCGGCGGGACCGTTGCTTGGCGGTGCGCGGGTGGTTCGACACGCGCAGGTGCCACGGGCCATCGGGCCGCTTCAGATACAGGCTGTCGCCGCGTTCGTTCCGGGCGACGACCGTGAAGCCGTTGGCCTCCAGCATCCGCGCCGCGAGGGCCAGCGCCTTCAGCGGCGAGAGGGGCCCGTCGGCGCTCACGATCCGGCGGGCTCGATCGTGCCGAGGCGACGCCGCCCCAGCGCCCGCACCTTGAGCGCCAGGGCCGGCCGCTCGATTCCGTACCAGGACACGGCGGCGACCGGTACGGTCAGGGCGAGGGCGGGGGCCAGCAATGCGGCTCCCGAGACGTCCGGCCACAGGGCATGCAGGCTCTGCTGGATCGGCCAGCCGTAGAGATAGATCCCGTAGGACAGGTCGGCCGGCGGATCGAACGGTCCACGCGCCAACGGGCCGAGGGCGAGCCAGACCACGCCGTAAGCCTCGGCCAGGAACAGCAGGGCCGGATAGGCCGGTGTCCGCGCGAGGACGAACGCGCCGAAGGCCAGGCAGGCGAGGGCGGCGGCCGAGACCCGCAGGCGGGCGCGCCACAGATAGAGCCCGGCCCCGGCCGCGAAGATCATCGGCAGGCGCAGTGCCGTCTCGGTGCCCTTGGGCAGGTCGAGGCCCCGCAGGGCGCCCATGACGACCAGCGCCAGCGCCAGGCCCACGACAATGATCAGGGCCGACCAGCGCCGCCGGAGCAGACCGCACAGGGCGGCGACGAGAACGCCGAGATAGCACAGCACCTCGTATTTCAGCGTCCAGACCGTTCCGAGGGGCGCCCGGTACGGGTTGCTCTCGAAGACGCCGGGGAGGGCGGCGTTGCTCTTGAAGGTCGTCAGCGTCCCACGGATGAACGACCACAGGCCGGGGTCGCCCAGATACGCGGAGACGGGCAGGCGGGTCATGGCCGCGCCGAGCCCCAGCGATACGACCAGCGTCGCCGCCACGAGTCCCGGCAGGATCCGCAGGGTCCGCGCGATGGCGTAGTCGCGGATGCCGCGGCGGTCGCAGCTCATGGTGACGAGGAAACCCGACACGGCGAAGAAGCCGTTCACCGCGTGCTCCCCGAGCGTGTAGCCGGTCAGACGGGCGAGAGGCTCGTCGCCGGCCGCTCCGGTCGCGACGCTGAACGCGTGGGACACGACGACCGCCAGGGCCAGCATCAGCCGCAGGCCGGTGAAGCCGTTGCGCTGGGCTTCGAGTGCGGCCGCGATCGTCGAGGCGCTCATTCGGTCAGGCCCTCTTGGGCCAGGGCGTCGCGGCCGCGCAGGAAGGCGAGGGCGCCCGCGGCCGAGCCGCCGTAGCGCTCCAAGCCCGACCGGCGCAGAACCAGCGCCGACAGCAGCGCCTTCGGGACGTTGGTCATCAGGGTGGCGCGGCTCGGGTCGGGAAGGCCGTACTTGCGGCTGACATAGGCGCGCGACCAAGCCTGATGCCAGCGCGATCGGAACATGCGGCCCGGCTCCGGCGCCGACGACCGGCCGCGACCGTGCAGCGCTTCGGCACCGTGGACGTGGATCAGCGCTCGGCCGCGATCGGCGACGCGCCGGCAGAGATCATCGTCCTCGTAGAACAGGAAGATGTTCTCGTCGAAGCCGCCGAGATCGAGGAACAGGGCGCGCGGCATCATCAGGCAGGCCCCGGAGAGGAACGGTGCGCAGGCATCGCCCTGGGGCAGCGCGGGCCGGCCGCCGGGATTGACGAGATAGGGCGCCAGCAGCGAGCGTGCCTGGAAGAAGAAGCGCCCATCGGATTCGACGAGGCGCGGGGCCAGAAGGCCCGCATCGGGCCACATCCGGGCGGCCTCCAGCAGGGCATCCACCGCCCCCGGACGCAGGACCACGTCCGGGTTGACGATCAGGATGTGCTCCGCCGTCTCGGCGGCCCGGACGCCCCGGTTGTTGGCGCGGCCGTAACCCTCGTTGCGGGCGTTGCGGATCACCTGCGCGCCGGCAGCTTCCGCGACCGCCGCGGAGGCGTCGCGGCTGGCATTGTCGACCACGATCGCCGGGACGTGCTGACCGGCGAGCGCGGCGAGGCAGCCGGGCAGCACCGCGGCGCTGTCGTGGGCGACGACGATCGCGACGAGGCTCGGCACCGCGCGGCCGGTCCGCGGCCGGTCTAAGCGGACCTCAGGCCTTCTTCTCGGGCAGGTTGAGGCGGATGTGCAGCTCGCGCAGCTGCTTCGGGGTCGCCTCGGAGGGCGCACCCATCATCAGGTCCTCGGCGCGCTGGTTCATCGGGAACAGCACCACCTCGCGGATGTTCGGCTCGTTGCACAGGAGCATGACGATGCGGTCCACACCCGGCGCGATGCCGCCGTGCGGCGGGGCGCCCATGCGGAGCGCATTCAGCATGCCGCCGAACTTCTGCTCCAGCACCTCGTGGCCGTAGCCGGCGATGGCGAAGGCCTTCTCCATCACGTCCGGGCGATGGTTGCGGATCGCGCCCGAGGACAGCTCAACGCCGTTGCAGACGATGTCGTACTGGAACGCCTTGATCCCGAGGATCCGCTTGGTGTTCGCGCCGTTCTCATCCTCGCTGGCGAGGGCGTCGAGGTCGAGCGCCAGGAACTCCTCGCGGTCGATGTTCGGCATCGAGAACGGGTTGTGGGAGAAGTCGATCCGCTTCTCCTCCTCGCTCCACTCGTACATCGGGAAGTCGGTGATCCAGCAGAACGCGTACTGGTCCTTGTCGCAGAGGCCCAGCTCGTCGCCGATGCGGATGCGCGCCTTGCCGGCAAGGCCGGCGGCCTTGGCCTCGGGACCGGCGGAGAAGAACACCGCGTCGCCGGCCTTCGCGCCCGCCCGCTCGGCGATCAGCGCCTGAACCTCGGCCGGGATGAACTTGGCGATCGGCCCCTTGCCGGAGAGCTGGCCGTTCTCCTCCTCGAACACGACGTAGCCGAGGCCCGGCGCGCCCTCGGAGCGGGCCCAGTCGTTGAGCCTGTCGAAGAACGAGCGCGACTGCGCCGCCGCGCCAGTCGCCGGAATCGCCCGGACCGCGCCGCCGGAGGCGATCACGCCCTTGAACGCCTTGAACGCCACGTCATCGCGGGCGAACAGGTCGGTGACGTCGGCGATGATCAGCGGGTTGCGCAGGTCCGGCTTGTCGACGCCGTATTTCAGCATCGAATCCGCGTAGGTGATGCGCGGG
Source organism: Methylobacterium sp. 391_Methyba4 (assembly GCF_029691625.1). Taxonomy (NCBI): domain Bacteria; kingdom Pseudomonadati; phylum Pseudomonadota; class Alphaproteobacteria; order Hyphomicrobiales; family Methylobacteriaceae; genus Methylobacterium; species Methylobacterium sp. 391_Methyba4. Next base: position 815,310 of record NZ_CP121475.1, read on the forward strand.
AATTCCTTCGTGACGCGCTTGCCGTCGGCGAACTCCTCGAACACCCCGCGCAGGACCGGCTCCACCGCCTGGAACACGTCCTCCTGGGTGACGAAGCTCATCTCGATGTCGAGCTGGTAGAACTCGCCCGGCGAGCGGTCGGCGCGGGCGTCCTCGTCGCGGAAGCAGGGCGCGATCTGGAAATAGCGGTCGAAGCCCGCGATCATCGTCAGCTGCTTGAACTGCTGCGGCGCCTGCGGGAGGGCGTAGAACTTGCCGGGATGGACCCGCGACGGCACGAGGTAGTCGCGGGCGCCCTCGGGCGAGGAGGCGGTCAGGATCGGGGTCTGGAACTCGAAGAAGCCGCCGTCGCGCATCCGGCGGCGGAGCGAATCGATGATCGCGCCACGCTTCATGATGTTGGCGTGGAGCTTCTCCCGACGCAGGTCGAGGAAGCGGTACCGCAGCCGCGTCTCCTCGGGGTATTCGAGGTCTCCGAAGACCGGCAGGGGCAGCTCGCCCGCCGGGCCGAGCACCTCGAGGTCGTCGATGTAGACCTCGACCGCGCCGGTCGGCAGCTCGGCATTCTCGGTGCCGGCCGGGCGCGTGCGGACGCGGCCGTCGATCCGCACGACCCATTCCGAGCGCACCGCCTCGGCGGCCTTGAAGGCCGGGGAATCGGAATCGATCACGCACTGCGTCAGGCCGTAATGGTCCCGCAGATCCACGAACAGCACGCCCCCGTGGTCGCGGATGCGGTGGCACCAGCCGGAGAGGCGGACACTCTGCCCGACGTCGGACGGGCGGAGCGCCCCGCAGGTGTGGGAACGGTAACGGTGCATGATGGGCTTCTTCTGAGGGAAGGCCGGCACCATTCACGCAAGGCCTCCCAAGTCAAGCGCGCGGCAAGCAGGACCGCTCCGAAAGCCGCGCCGCAATCGCCGTGCGGCCTACCGGGCGGACCCTCGAATCCCCATATGATGTCCATGAACGACAACGTTTTTTCCGCGCCGGAGCTATCCGTGACGCCCGCGCCTGGAAGCGCTCCCACCGGATGGCGGACCCTACCCCTCGCAGGCCATTTCGACCTCGTCTACGAGGACGCGGCCGGCGCCTGGAGCAACCGCTCCCTCGACGCGCGCGAGCTCAGGCTCGGCCCGGGCCGGACACTGCTCGGCGGCATCGACGCGCGACCCGGTGGCTATCGCGGGTTCCGGGTCGACCGGATCCGCCGGCTCGTCGATGGGGCGACCGGTGAGCGTATCGAGACCGGGATCCTCGACCGTCTGCTCGGGCGCGCGGAGGCGCAGCGACGGGCCGACGCCCTGCGGATCCGCCGGCAGACGCGGCTGCACCGAAAGGCGGCTGTGGGGTCTCCGGCGTGACGAACGTCGCGCGGCGGTAACGGAACGCGCGCGAAAGATGGGGACCCGAGCGGGTGCGTCTCCCCATGTCGGCTGCGGTTGCGTATAGCCGATGCATGGACCTGATCACCACCACTGACGCGCTGCGCCAGATCTGCACACGTCTCGCCGAGCAACCCTTCGTGACCGTCGACACGGAGTTCATGCGCGAGACGACGTACTATCCGAAACTCTGCCTGATCCAGATGGCGGCCCCGGACGGCACAGGCGTCCTGGTCGATCCGCTGGCGCCGGGGATCGACCTCGAACCCTTCATCGCGCTCATGGCCGACGAGCGTACGGTCAAGGTGTTCCACTCCGCCCGTCAGGATCTGGAGATCATCTGGCTGATCGGCGGGATCCTGCCGCATCCGTTCTTCGATACGCAGGTCGCCGCCATGGTCTGCGGCTACGGCGATTCCGTCTCGTACGAGCAGCTCGTCAACGACGTCGCCAAGGCCAAGATCGACAAGTCTTCGCGGTTCACCGACTGGTCGCGGCGACCGCTCTCCGAGGCGCAGTTGAGCTACGCGCTGTCGGACGTCACCCACCTCGTGAAGATCTACGAGGTCCTCGTGGCCGAGCTGCTGCGCACCGACCGGGGCGCGTGGCTCGACGAGGAAATGGCGGTGCTGACCTCGCCCGAGACGTACCGTGCCGATCCCGCCCAGGCGTGGCGGCGGCTCTCCGGGCGGATGCGCAAGCCGCGGGAAATCGCCGTGCTGATGGAAGTGGCCGCGTGGCGCGAGAGCGAGGCGCAGGCGCGCAACGTTCCGCGCGGGCGGATCCTGAAGGACGAAGCGGTCATCGATATCGCATCCGCGGCGCCTCGGAACGCCGAGGCGCTCGGCCGGCTTCGGACGATCCCGGCGGGATTCGAGCGTTCCCGGACCGGGGCCGACATCGTCGCTGCCGTGGAGCGTGGCCTCGCTCGCGACACCAGCGCCGTCCGGATGCCCGAGCGGGTGCGGCGGAGCGGGGGCAACGGGGCCATCGTCGAGTTGCTGAAGGTGCTGCTCAAAGCGGTCTGCGAGACGGAGGGCGTCGCGCCCAAGATCATCGCGACGGTCGACGACCTGGAGGCGATCGCCGATGACGATACCGCCGAGGTTCCGGCCCTCCAGGGCTGGCGGCGGACCCTGTTCGGGGACAAAGCCCTGGCTCTGAAGCAGGGACGTCTGGCGCTCTCCGTCGAGGCCGGCCGCATCGTGGTGCGCCCGCCCCAGGGTGACACCGCGCCGGACGGCGTCGAGCGGGCCGGATGACAGCGCCGAGCCGGCAACGGGACAAATGACGCGCTCGGGCGTGACTCGCAGAAGGGCCGGGATTAAATGGCAATCGGATTGCCGCTTAGTCCCGCCCTTGCGCCCCGCGTATGTTCGAATCCAACGAGATCCTGAAGACGCTGACGGGGCGCGGTCTCGTATCGGCGGAGGGCTGTGAACCGGCCCGCGTCCGCTACCGGCTCGTGGTCGAGCGGCGCGAAGGCGGCATCGTCGCGTACGGCAACCTCTACGGCAGTTCAGCAGGCCTCCGGCCGATATGGCTCGAGCCGGATGCCCAGCTCAGGCTCTCCAACGGCCGCCGGCTCAACATCTCCGTGACGGATCTGGTCGGCGACGTCGCCGAGTTCGAGAGCACGGGACCGGTCGGCGCGCTCTGACGCCCCGCCCAGCACAGCACTTCTGAGAGTTAGGCGCCCGGCGGCCTCGGGCTGGCCGAAAACCGATCGTTCCGGACCCGGGACGATTCGGCAATTTGTCGCGCCTGACGCAGACTGCGACGGACGGGATCCGCGAAAAATTCGGATGCGGCGACTGGGCGCAGACGGGCAAACCGGGAAAATTCGGCAATGAACGGGCGTCGGACCATTCTGCAGTGCAGTTGACTCGCCGACGTCCCGCGCGTTCGCTTCGACCCGCCATGCGGCCAGACCAAGCGGGCGGCGCATGCAGACACCCAGCAAAGCTTGTTCGTTTGCAAGATCCGCATGGGAGGCGCCGACGTCTCCGTCAGTTCTGCCTCAAAGAACGGCAAGCTCCTTGTGCATCGCAGCATTTCTTTTCGCAAACGCATGACATCGACCATGCCTTTGTCATGCGAAGAGAAGCTTTCACCGTGTGACCACAGCCCTCGAACGGCGAGTTGACGGCGCTCAAAAATCTCTTAAGGTCCGTTCAAGCCTCGGTTTCGAGGGAGCCGCCTCAGGGATGGCGGTTCCTGGCTAGGGGATCAGTAGATCTCCTCGAAGTCCACTATGCCCGCTACCGAGGCGTCCATCCCTGTCGCAAACAGTCAGGTCGGAGTCCGCGTGACGCCGTTATCTCCGCGCGTCGCAAATACTCTCAAGACTTGTCGGAGGAACCCATGAGAGCGGTACATCTCCTTGCGCTCGGCGCAGGTGTCGCGGCCGTCGCCGCGCCGGCGCTGGCCAATGAAAGCGTCATGAAGGGCATCGCCAACCCGGCGGAACAGGTTCTTCAGACGGTTGATTACGCGAATACGCGTTATTCGAAGCTCGACCAGATCAACGCCAAGAACGTCAAGGATCTCCAGGTCGCCTGGACGTTCTCGACCGGCGTTCTGCGCGGCCACGAGGGCTCGCCGCTCGTCGTCGGCAACATCATGTACGTGCACACGCCGTTCCCGAACATCGTGTACGCCCTCGACCTCGACCACGAGGCGAAGATCATCTGGAAGTACGAGCCGAAGCAGGATCCGTCCGTGATCCCGGTCATGTGCTGTGACACGGTCAACCGTGGTCTGGCCTATGCCGACGGCGCCATCCTCCTGCACCAGGCCGACACCACCCTCGTGTCGCTCGACGCCAAGACCGGCAAGGTTAACTGGTCGGTCGTGAACGGCGATCCGAAGAAGGGCGAGACCAACACCGCCACGGTTCTGCCCGTGAAGGACAAGGTCATCGTCGGCATCTCCGGCGGCGAGTTCGGCGTGCAGTGCCACGTCACCGCCTACGACCTGAAGACCGGCAAGAAGGTGTGGCGCGGCTACTCCGAGGGCCCGGACGATCAGATGATCGTGGACCCGGAGAAGACCACGTCGCTCGGCAAGCCGATCGGCAAGGACTCCTCGCTGAAGACCTGGGAAGGCGATCAGTGGAAGACCGGCGGCGGCTGCACCTGGGGCTGGTTCTCGTACGACCCGAAGCTCGACCTGATGTACTACGGCTCGGGCAACCCCTCGACCTGGAACCCCAAGCAGCGTCCGGGCGACAACAAGTGGTCCATGACCATCTGGGCGCGTAACCCGGATACCGGCATGGCCAAGTGGGTCTACCAGATGACCCCGCACGACGAGTGGGACTACGACGGCATCAACGAGATGATCCTCACGGATCAGAAGGTTGACGGCAAGGACCAGCCGCTCCTGACCCACTTCGACCGTAACGGCTTCGGCTACACGCTGAACCGCGAGACCGGCGCCCTGCTCGTCGCCGAGAAGTTCGACCCGGCCGTCAACTGGGCGTCCAAGGTCGACATGGACAAGGGCTCGAAGAACTACGGCCGTCCGCTGGTCGTGTCGAAGTACTCGACCGAGCAGAACGGTGAGGACACCAACTCCAAGGGCATCTGCCCGGCGGCGCTGGGCACCAAGGATCAGCAGCCTGCGGCCTTCTCGCCGAAGACCAACCTGTTCTACGTGCCCACCAACCACGTCTGCATGGACTACGAGCCGTTCCGGGTGACCTACACCCCGGGCCAGCCCTACGTCGGTGCGACCCTCTCGATGTACCCGGCCCCGAACTCGCACGGCGGCATGGGCAACTTCATCGCGTGGGATGGCGTCAACGGCAAGATCAAGTGGTCCAACCCCGAGCAGTTCTCGGTGTGGTCCGGTGCTCTGGCCACCGCTGGCGACGTCGTGTTCTACGGCACGCTTGAGGGCTACCTGAAGGCGGTCGACGACAAGACCGGCAAGGAGCTGTTCAAGTTCAAGACCCCGTCGGGCATCATCGGTAACGTGATGACCTACCAGCACAAGGGCAAGCAGTACGTGGGCGTCCTGTCGGGCGTCGGCGGCTGGGCTGGCATCGGCCTCGCGGCCGGCCTGACCGACCCGAACGCCGGCCTCGGCGCGGTGGGTGGCTACGCGGCTCTGTCGCAGTACACCAACCTCGGCGGCCAGCTGACGGTCTTCGCCCTGCCGAACTAATCGGCCGCAGGGTTAGACGTGAAAAACGATGCCGGCGCGGGTTCCCGCGCCGGCATCCTTGTGATTAGACTTTCTCGCAAGAGGCTGCGGCTCGAGGGAGACGAAGAGCCTCGATCCAGGGAGACACATGCGTTGCTCAACCTCAGCAAGATCGTAACGCGGCCGGTTATCGCCGCCCTCGCCCTAGCGACCGTCTCGACGGTTGCCGTACATGCTGAGGATGCCAAGCCCGCCGACCCCAAGCTCGCCAATTCCTTGAACGCGAACGACAAGACCGCCGAGCAGGATCCCAAGCTGCTGAAGCAGGATGCTGCGACGAAGGTCGAGGACGGCAAGTATTTCGATGCCGACGGCCACCCGACGTTCCACGTGACCCAGGACGGCAAGATGCTCGACTGGTACACCTACTCGGGCTACCGCCGCTATCACGCCGAGTGCCACGTCTGCCACGGTCCGGACGGCATGGGTTCGACCTACGCGCCGGCGCTGAAGGATTCGCTGAAGCACCTCTCCTACGAGGAGTTCATCGGCATCCTGGCGGGCGGCAAGCAGGAGGTGAACTCCGCCGAGCAGAAGGTGATGCCGGCCTTCGGCGACAACAAGAACGTCATGTGCTACTCGGACGACCTGTACGTCTACCTCAAGGCGCGCGCCGCCGGGGCGATCGGACGTATCCGTCCGTCGGATCATGAGGACAAGCCCGACACGGCCAAGAAGGCCGAGAAGGAATGCATGGGCGGCTGATGTCGTCTCTTGCCCGGATCGCCGTCCTCTGCGCCCTGACATTCACCGGGGCGCAGGGGGCTCTCGCCCAGCATCTGCCGGATACGGTCACCACGGACGTGCTGCGCGTCTGCGGGGATCCGGGCAACATGCCGTTCTCCGAACGCAAGGAGGACGGCTTCGAGAACAAGATCGCGGCGATCATCGCCGACGAATTGAAGATCAAGGTCCGCTACTACTGGCTGACCCAGGGTCCCGGCTTCGTGCGCAACACGCTCGGGACCGGCCTCTGCGATCTGATCATGGGTCAGGCCTTCGGCAGCGACCTCGTCCAGACCACCAATCCCTATTATCGGTCTGCCTATACGCTGGTCACGCGCAAGGGTGAGTACGAGGGCGTGACCGCCCTCGACGATCCGCGCCTGAAAGGCAAGAGCATCGGCGTGATCGCCGGGACGCCGCCGGTCAACCGCATGGGAGATCTCGGCCTCGTCTCGACCATGAAGGCCTACGCCCCCTATCAGCTCGACCCGGCCCGCAAGCATCAGACGGTTGCCGCCGAGATCATCGCGGCGCTGGCCGCCAAGGAGATCGACGCGGCCGTGCTGTGGGGGCCTGCGGCGGGCTGGCTCGCCAAGCAATCGGGCATCGCGATGAATGTCGTGCCCCTGCTCAAGGAGCCGGAGCGGCCGCCGATGGCCTACCGGATCGCCATGGGCGTGCGGATCGGCGAGAACGATTGGAAGCGCTCGCTGAACACCGTCCTGCGCAAGCGTAAGGCCGATATCGACGCGGTCCTGCGCGCCTACGACGTGCCGCTCCTCGAAGAGGATGACAACAAGCTCGCGGAGCCGGCCGAGCGCTGACGCACCGTTGCGGGTCGCCGCTCGACGGCGACCCGGCCGGGTCGGCTCAGACGCGCGCGATACCGGTCCGGTCGAGCTTCGCCAAGGCATCCACCACGCGCTCGCCGCCGATCACGAGGTCGGGTGCGATCTCGGCCAGCGGCACCAGCACGAAGGCCCGTTCACGGACATAGCGGTGCGGCAGGACGAGACGCGCGTCGTCGACGGCGGCGCCCTCGTAGGCCAGGACGTCGATGTCGATCACCCGCGGCCCCCAGCGCTCCTCGCGGACCCGGCCGAGATCGTGCTCCACGCGGAGGCAGGCGTCGAGCAGGCCATGCGGATCGAGACTCGTCTCCACCGCCACGGCCCCGTTGAGGAACCAAGGCTGATCGGTCTTGCCCCAGGGCGGCGTGCGGTAGTCGGAGGACCGCGCGACGAGGGTGATGCCCGGATCCGCCGCGAGGCCCGCGACCGCGCGGTCGAGCATCGCGGCCATGTCGCCGACATTGCTGCCGATACCCAGATAGGCCCTCATCGGCCGGCTCCGCGACGACGCATGATCTCGATGCTGACACTGTCCAGAATGGCGGGAACGGGAGCGCTCGGCTTGTCGACGCGGACCGTGACGGCGTCGATGAGCGTGAAACGCGCCAGGATCTCCGCGGCGATGGCTTCGGCCAGGGCTTCGATCAGGTTGAATCGATGCTCGGTGGCGATCGCGACTGCCACCGCGGTGAGATCGGCGTAGCTCACCGTGCCGGCCACATCATCCGAGCGGCCCGCCGCGCCGAGGTCGAGCTGCGCTTCGAGGGAAATGTAGAAGCGCTGGCCCAGCACGGCCTCTTCGGCCAGCACGCCGTGTCGGCCGAACACCGCGATGCGAGTGACGCGGATCAGGTCGCCGGCCATGCTCAGCGCGCCTCCGGCCGCATCACGGCATCGACGACGCGCATCGCGTCGACATGGGCCGCAACGTCATGCACGCGCACGATGTCGGCACCGAGCGTCGCGGCGACGGCGTGGGCCGCGAGGGAGCCGGTGAGACGGTCCGCCGGCCGGGTCTCGCGATCATGCAGGCGTCCGAGAAGCGACTTGCGGGAAACACCGACCAGGACCGGAAACCCGAGGGCGCGGATCTCGGGCAGCCGCCGCAGCGCCTCGAGATGCTGGTTCCAGCTCTTGCCGAAGCCGACACCCGGGTCGAGCACGATCTCGGAATCGGCGAGACCGGCGCGATGGGCGATGGTGAGGGACCGCTCGAAGAAAGCGAGCATGTCGGCCACGATGTCGAGATCCGGGTCGATCGTCTCCCGGTTGTGCATGATGATCACGGGCGCGCCGTGCGCCGCCGCCACGGAAGCGATGTCGGGCTCACGCTGGAGCCCCCAGACGTCATTCACGATCCGGGCACCGGCCTCCAGCGCGAGGCGGGCCGTGGACGCCTTGTAGGTGTCGATGGAGATCGGCACCGGCAGACGGGGCGCGATTGCCCGGATCACCGGCAGGACGCGCGCCTGCTCCTCGTCGGCCGGAACCGGGACGTGACCGGGCCGGGTGGATTCCCCACCGATGTCGAGTATCGCCGCGCCCTCTGCGACGAGGCGCTCGGCCTGGGCCACGGCTTCGGCCTCCCCGGCGAACAACCCACCGTCCGAGAAGGAATCGGGCGTGACGTTGAGGATGCCCATGACCAGCGTGCGGCCGCCCAAAGGAGGCAGCAGAGCGGACAGGCTGGAGGAGGGTGTCACGGTGCGGGTCCCGTTCACGAGCGCGGTTCGGGAGCCGGTGTGCGCGAATCGCGAGGCCGGCGCAACGCCGGCCTCGCCTCGCAACTCAGCCGTGATAGCAGCGAATCTCGGCTTCGGCTTGGGCGCGGCGCAGGTCCGCCACCTTGTCGTCGAAGATTTTGGTCGACTTGAACTCGTTCGCCCGGTTGCCGATGCCCTGCCGCATCGACAGGATGGTGCTCGCCTGGACGTACTTGTCGTACGGCAGGATCGCGGCGAGCTGGTCGAGCGAGCAGGAGCATTTCTGCAGGCTCTCGCGAGTCTGGCCGTTGGCGGCCATGCAGCCGAACACGTAATCGACCCGCGCGTCGGTCGGGTAATCGTTCTCCTCGGCGGCCCAGCCGGCCAGACCCGACAGCGTCAGGGCGAGGGCAGCCAGGGCGCCCCGTTCAGCCAGCCTTCTGATCATAGTTCAGCTTCTCCTCAAGCAGCTCACCGCCATCCGTGCTCTTCGACGACGCCTCGATCGAGACGATCTCACCCGGGACGGACGGGGCAGTGACGAAGGTATAGGTCATGTCGTCCAGGCCGCGCATGCGCTGCGCCATGGAGTCGCCCTGAAAGGGCTTCGTTACCACGCGCCAGCCGTCGACTTCGCGGCCGCCGACCGTCACCTTCGTCGGCGTCACGGTCGCCTTCTCACGCAGACCCTTGCGGATGGCGAGCTTGAGGTAGCGCGGATTGGCCTCCAGCACCTTGGCCAAGCCGCGCAGGTGGTTCTCCAGGAACAGGGAGACGATCGGGTTGCCCGCCATGTCCTCGAACGGGCCGGCCGGCACACGGTTCAGCCCGGAAAACATCACGACGCTGATATCTCGGCCTTCCGCGCTCTTTCCGGGCTCGACCTTCAGCTGGACCGTGTCTTCCAGCGGCGCCCCGAACGGCCCCTTCGCGATGCCCGAACGGCGCAGATAATCATAGGTCAGCGTCGATCCTGGCGCCGCATTCTTCATATGCGGCTGGTCGAACAGCAGATCCGCGGCGGACGGCGCAGCGACCGCATTGGCCTGGGTCACGATGGCGGGCTTCGACGCATCCTCGGCGAGGGCCGGCAGCACGGCCAGCCCGAGCGCGACGGACGTCGTAGCAAGACCCTTTACGACAAGACCTCTCACGAGTGGACTTCCTCCTTGAGCGGCGACCGAACGTTGCTGCCGATCGTCCGATAAATGTAATCCGGCGGGTTTTCCGCAGCTTCCTCCGCGGCAAGGGCCCGCACCTTGGCGTGGAGCGGGGAGAGCGAGCAGGCAGGATCGGTGGCGGCCGCGTCCCCGGCGAGGGCCAGGGCCTGACAGCGGCAACCGCCCCAGTCCTTCTCGCGCCGGTCGCAGGAGCGACAAGGCTCCTTCATCCAATCGGTGCCGCGATAGGCGGTGAAGGCGGGCGAGTCGCGCCAGATCTCGCCCAGCGAGTGATCGTTGACGTTCCAGAATTCCAGCCCCGGGATCGTCTCCGCCGCGTGGCAGGGGAGGACCTTGCCCTGGGGCGTCACGTTCATCAGCTTGCGGCCCCAGCCGCCCGCGCAGGCCTTGGGATATTTCGCATAATAGTCCGGCACGACGAGGTCGATGACGAGTTGGCCCTTCAGGCGCTCCCGGGCTGCCTCGACGATCCGGATCGACTCGTCCACCTGCGCCTTGTCGGGCATCAGCGCCGCGCGGTTGACGTAGGCCCATCCGTAATACTGCGTGTGCGCCACCTCGAGCCGCTTGGCGCCCATCTTCACCGCGAGGTCGATGAAGCCCGCCACCTCGTGGATGTTGCCGCGGTGAATGACCGAATTCAGCGTCAGGGGCAGGCCGAGTTCGACAACCTTGGCGGCGAACTCGAACTTCTGCGGCTGGGCGTTCTTAAGGCCGCCGATCTTCTCGGCATTCTGCGCGTCGACGCCCTGCACCGAGAGCTGCACGTGGTCGAGCCCGACATCGTAGAGCGCCTGGAGCTTCGCGAGCGCCCCGCCGACGCCGGAGGTGATCAGGTTCGAGTAGAGGCCGAGATCGGCGCAGGTCTTGGTGATCTCGACGATGTCGTTGCGTGCCGTCGGCTCGCCGCCGGACAGGTGCACGTGCAGGACACCGAGGGCCGCGGCCTCCCCGAGCACGCGCTGCCACGTCTGCGTGTCGAGCTCGCCCGACCGGCGGTCGAGTTCCAGCGGATTCGAGCAATAGGGGCAGCGCAGCGGGCAGCGATGGGTCAGCTCAGCGAGCAGACCCACCGGGGCCGGCGCATCGGGCCGGTTCGGCGTCAGCGCATTCATCGCTCAAGAACCCGTTTCTCCGCGAGGCCGTCGAGCATCACCAGGATGTCGGCCTCAATGGCCCGCGGCTCGGCCGCGTACGTCTTTCCGAGCTCGTCCGCGATGTCGGCGACGCTGCGCGCGCCGTCCACGAGCTTGAGCACTGCGACGGCGTTGTCGTCGAGATCGAAGGTGCGCTCGGGGGCGAGCAGAACCCACTTGCCGCGGGTTTCGTCGTTGCGCAGCCGGACGCCGCGCGGCAGCCGCGGACGGTCGCCGGCCGCCATCTTCCGGTTCCCGCCCACCCGGGCCGGAGACGCCTCGTTCACGAGGCCCTCGCCCGGTTGCCACGCGTCCGGGGGGACCATCCCGGGGGAAACGTAGGCGAAGTACAGGGCGTCGAGCTGCGTCCAGAGGACGTTGCACTTGAACGTCAGCGCCGCCATGGCCTTCCGCTGCAGCTCCGGCGTGGTCGCGTGCTGCTTGACGTAGTCCAGGGCGAAATCGGCATCCCGCGGCGCCTGGGTGAGACGCTTGTCGAAATACGCCAGGGTCTCCTTGGTGATGAAGTCGTAGTTCTTCAGCATCCCGGCGACACGCTCCGAGATGATCGTCGGCGAGAACATCTCGGTCAGCGACGAGGCGATCGCCTCCAGGAGCGTCTTCTCGGTGACGAAGTGCACATAGGCCTCGACCGAGAACTTCGTGGCCGAGAGAATGCCGCGGGTCGACAGGACGTAGTCGCGGTCGAAGCCGACGCCCTCGGCGAGCTTGAGCCACCGCTCGATACCGCCGTCACCCTCGTGGTCGCCGTCATGGTCGACGATGCGCTGGCGCCAGATCCGCCGCAGCGACGCGTCGGTCATGCGCGCCAGCACGGCGGCATCCTTCACCGGAATCATCGCCTGGTAGTAGTAGCGGTTCAAGGCCCAGGCCCGGACCTGATCCTTCGACAACTTGCCGTCATGGAGCAGGCGGTGGAACGGATGCAGGTTGTGGTAGCGGCGCGCGCCGATGTCGCGCAGGGCGGCTTCCAGCTCCGCGGGGCTCAGGAGACGCTGGCTGTCGGCGGTGTCGGGGGTCGGGAAGACTGCGTTCATGGCGTTTCCGGCGTCCGTCCTCGGGTCGCGTTTCCTGTGCGGTCGTTCCGCCCTCGGCAACGGGGCGAATGCCGTGCTTCAACGACAATATAGTGCCGGCGGCTTCCAGGCCCAACCGGATGACCCGGACGCGTGCCCCATTCGCGCGGCCAGCGCCTGCGACACAGGGCGCGTACGAAACCCGTCCGGTCTCTCGGTCGCCGAGGCACCTCACCCGATGCGACGGAGACTCAAGGCCCGACCTCAGCCTGGGGCGCGGCGATGCCGCGACGGAGTCCTCCTCGGACGCCTCAGGATGAGGATGCGGAAGGGGTCGACCGGATTCTACGTGCGCTCCACTGTCGTCACAGCCTCAAAGCGACAGGCTCAGGCCGTCATGGGCTACGGTCCAGCCGGCGGCCTCGACATCCGCCCGTTCCGGAGAGCCTTCGACCAGGACCGGATTGGTGTTGTTGATGTGCACGAAGATGCGGCGCCCGATCTCGACGGAACCCAGGGCGTCGATCGAGCCGTTCTCACCGCGCATCGGCACATGGCCCATGCGCCAGCCGGTCTTGGTGCCGACGCCCGCCCGGATCATGTCGTCGTCGTGCAGGACGGTGCCGTCGAACAGCAGCGCGTCCACGCCGGCGATGCGGGCGCGCAGCCCGTCCGTCACCCGGGCACAGCCGGGGATGTAGGCGAGGCGCCGGCCACCAGCCTCGATCAATGCGCCGACCGTGGTCTCGGTCTCGGCGCCGATCTCCAAGGTCTCGTCCTCGAGCCAGAGCGGCACCTTGCCGGGAACGGGGAAGAGGGTGACCGACAGGCCGGGCAGGGGCTCGAAACGCTGATCCATCCCGATCGGCTGGCGGGCGACCACGCCGTCGGCCATCACGTCGAACACGCGGTTGGCATTCACCGATTCGAGGATGCCGCGGGTGCCGTAGAGCGTGTAGGGCTGGCCTTCGCGGAGGGTCAGGAGACCCGCAACGTGGTCGACATCCCCGTTCGTCAGCAGCACCGCCTTGATCGGCGAATGGCGTAGGCCCTCGCGCGGGTGCATCTGCGCATTGTCGAAGAGCTGTTGCCGGATGTCCGGCGAGGCATTGATGAGCAGCCAATCAGACCCGTCGGCGGAGACCACGATACTCGACTGGGTCCGGGGGCGTACCCGGTCCGGTTCGGACCGTGCCAGCGAACAGATGGGGCAGCGGCAATTCCACTGAGGAAGGCCGCCGCCAGCCGCAGAACCGAGGATCACGACGCGCATGTGCGGCTCCCGAGATCCCCGGTCCGTAAAACTCAGTTGAAGGTGTCGATCTCAGCCGACTCGTAGCTCGTCACTTCCATGCCGACGCAGATCTCGGACACGATCGGGGCAGCCCACTTCATGGTGTTTCTCCTCAGGCGATATCTTCACCGAGCGTCACGCGGATCCTAAGAGGACCCTAAGACACTGATGGCGCTCTCATTTCTGGCGCGGGAGAGGTATCGACGATTCAGGCGCGGGCTTCAAGCACTAAGTTGCCGGATCCTCCCAAATTTTTCGTGAGAGACTTCCTAAACGCCCGGAAACCATCACGAAACGCGCCGCCCTGCGACTAAAGTACAGTGGCTCACTGTCGAAAGTCGGGACCGCGCAGTTCGAGCATGAATCCCTTGCCACGCACCGTGACCAGGCCGGGACCGCCGTAGCGGACGAAATCAGCCATCTTCGAGCGCAGATAGCCGATATAGACGTCGACCACGTTGAGCGAGAGGCCACCCTGGCTGGCCCAGAGCCGGTCGAAGATATCGGCTCGGGAGACCGGCTTGCCGATGTTCTCCATCAACATGCCGAGCAGGTCGGCCTCGCGGGGGGTGAGGCGGGCGCTGGCCTCGCCGCAGCTGGCCTGCCGGGTCTCGAGGTCCAGCATCAGCTTGCCGACGGTGATGCGCGACCGCGGTGCCTCCGCCTGCTCGCGCCGCATCAGATGGGTCCGCAGGCGGGCGACCAGCTCGTCGAACTCGAAGGGTTTGATGATGTAGTCGTCGGCGCCGAGCGCCAGCCCTTCGGCCCGGTCACGAATCTCGTCCCGGGCGGAGAGGAACAGGATCGCCCCGGGAAAGCCGCCCTCCCGCAGGGAGCGGCAGACGTCGTGCCCCGACCCGTCCGGGAGGTTGATGTCGAGGAGCACGGCGCCGGGGGCCGGATCGTGGGCGGCCTTGAGCGCCTCGTCCACGCAGGCTGCCGTCCCGACTTCGAATCCCTCGGCTTCCAGGCCCCGAGCCAGAAGGCCGCGGATGTCGATGTCGTCCTCGACGATCAGGATCCGCGTCATGCGGCCGACTCCTTCACCTGCCCGCCGGTCGCGCCGTCGACCGGCCCCGCATCCCATGCCGGATCGAGGGCCGGGATGTCCAGGGTCACGCGGGCGCCGCGCCCGTCGGGCCCGGCACCGAGCCGAATCGTGCCGCCATGCTGCTCGACGATCCAGCGCGCCAGGGCGAGGCCAATGCCGAACCCGGTCTCGTCGGGACCGGCCCCCGATCCACGCCTGAAGCGTTCGAACAGGTCGGCTTCGGATGCATTGAAGCCCGGACCGTCGTCCGTGACGGTGATCCGCCCGACGGGTCCCGGGCCCGCCGCCAGGGCAACCTCGACGCGGGTGAGGCCGGCGGCATGACGCAGGGCGTTGTCCACGAGGCTCTCGACGGTCTGGCGGATCCATTCGCGGTCGGCGAGGCACTCGACGTCCCGGGTGCCGGGATCGAGGCCGAGGCCGACGCGACGGCGGGCCGCTTCGGAGCTCATGTTGTCCACCGCCTCCGCGAGGAGCTGAGCGAGTCCCAGACGGCGCTTGTCGAACTCGATCTCGCCGGATTCCGAGCGCGCAACCCGCAGCAGGTCCTCGACCCGCAGCTTGAGACGCTGCGCCCGCTTCTTGATCGTCGCGAAAACCGGATTCGGGTCGGCGCCCCGGGATGCGCCGCGCAGGGCGAGGTCGCACTCGCCCAGGATGACCGTGAGGGGGGTGCGCAGCTCGTGGCTGACATCGGCGAAGAAGCGGCGCCGGGACTGGTCGACGGCTTCGAGGCGGGCGTTGGCGGCCCGCAGATCGGCCGTGCGTGCCGCCACGGTATCCTCCAGCGCCGCCCGGTCGGCCGCAACCCGCGATTCCCGCCGGGCGAGACGGGCGGCCATGCGGTTGACGTTGGTCATCAGCAGGCCGAGTTCGTCGCGCGTGGCGACGGAGAGCCGGGTGTCGAGGGCGCCGTGGCCGATGGCGCTCGCGGCCCGGCGGACCTCCTCGATCCGCGCCAGGGTCGGCCGGGTGACGCCGCGGTAGAGGATCGCCAGCAGCACGAGAGCCGCCGCCACCGCGGCAGCGGCGGCCAGACGCAGGCGCTCTGACAGCGCCCGGGCCTGCTCGGAGCCGAGGGCCATGCTGCGCCGTTCGGCCTCGATCAGGAAGGACAGGGGCTGGCCGGTCATGGCCCCGAAGCCGTTGAGCGCCCCCTTGATGGCGTCCTGGCGCCGCTCCGGATCGGTCTGGCGGCTGATCAGCGACACCTGCCGGTCCAGGACGGCGCGGGCCGCGCGCAGCTGGGCCATGGGGCGCGTACGGGCGGCGTACTGCATCCGGTCGGCCGGGTCGTCGCTCGGCGGGAAGCTCTTGGCGAGCGCCTCATCCACGGTGGTTAGGGCGCGGTCGGCATTGTCTCGGGCGATCGCCATCGCCTCGGGCTGGCCGTCGGGATTGCCGACGGTCTCCACGGCCGCCATGCCGAACTGGGTGAGGCGGCCCGACAGCTCGGCCAGAAGTTCCAGGCGACGCTGGGCCTCGAGGGTGCGGTCGACGGTCCGTTCCGCCGCCCCGATCGCCGCCAGCGCGGCCGCGGCCGCCAGCATCACGACGATGGCGGTGCCCCCGAGCAACAGAGCGAAGCGGACCTTCAGCGAGCGCATCGTGGTCGTCGCGCCGTCAATGCGGGACCGAGCATGTCACCGTCCGGCCGCTGAGCCAAGGTGCCGTCACAGCTCCTTCGGCAGGCTGCCCTTGGCGGCGCAGCGCCAGCGTTCCACGTGCCATTCGGGATGCGCGGCCTGCCAGGTCGCCAGCGCACTCTGCGAGTTGCGCAGGCAGACGAACGGGCTCGCTTTCTCGAACGACATCTCGATCCGGTCCTCGCGGCAGGTCGAGGGTTGGGCGACGAGGCAGATCGACAGCAGCAGCAACATGGGCGTGTCCCCGGGTTGCCGGCCTCGATCGGGCCGGCTTGGCGGAGAGCATAGGACGCGTCCACGCCCCTTGCCCAGGCGGCGTCAGGCCGCGACCCAGATCTCGCCCTTGGCGATGGTGGCGAGGTCGCCAGAGTAGCGACGCAGCGGCTTGGCGAGCAGGTCGGCATGCTCGGCGCTGAGGCCGCGCAGCGCCTCCGCCAGGAGCCGGAGGAACACGAGATCGTGCGTCCCCGTCTCCACGAAGGTCGAAGCCATCCGGCCGTGCGCACCCAGGAGAAGCGTTCCGCGGCGCATGCCGAGACCGGGGTGATCGCCCACCGCGAGGGCCGCCAGGGTTCCGGCGATCATGCGCGATCCCGCGAAGGCCCCCGCGCGTCCGGCCACGATCGTCCCGCGCCGCATCCGGTCGCCGAGATGGGCACCCGCCGTGCCGCGAATGATCAGGGTCGCACCGTCGAGCCCGGCCTTGGCGGCATAGACCGCACCGCCGGCGTAATCTCCGGCATCGCCCTCGATGGTGATCGTGCCGCCGGTGGCGCCGGAGGCCGCATAGGGCCCGGCATGGCCGGTGACGGTGACGCGGCCGCCCGCCATGCCGGCGCCGAGGCGCTGGCCGACATCGCCGGTGACCCGGATCGTGCCCGCCGACAGGGAGGCGCCGACCCGGTCGAGACGCTCGTGGCCGCCCTCGAGGGTCAGGGTGTCGGAGCCGTCCAACGAGACGGCGAAGCAGTCGCCGAGGCGCACGCCGGTCCGGGTGGTCCCGACTTCCAGGCGCTCGGCTTCGCCCTGCGACAGGCGGCTCAGAGCCGCGGGGTTGATGTTGAGGAAGTCCAGGCGCTCCGGCGGAGCCGCACGCAGGGTGAGGGTGCTCACGGCTCAGCCCTCCGTCTTGGCGTCGTCGCGCGCGATCAGGTCGCGCAGATGGTAGTGGTGGCGGCCGAGATTGCCGCCGTAATTTCCGGCCGTGACCGCGATCAGCCCGTGCTTGCCGCCGATCTCGGTGGCCGCGTGCAGGCCGGCGCGCATCGAGTCGGACACGCCCTGCGAGGTCAGGGCGTCGATCACGATTTCCAGCACCACGCCGCACTCGGCCGGGAGCGCCGAGCCGGCGCGCCCCTTGAGGGTTGGGCAGTAGGCGTCGTTGGTCGAGGCCATCATGCCCTTGGTCCGGCCGCCGACCTTGGAGCCGGAACGGACGATGCCGCCGGGGAACGGCAGGATCGCGCCCGGTACCGCCTTGGCGGCCTCCACGGCGATCTCGGCGACCTTCAGCGTCTCGGCGTGGTTGCGGCCGAGGAACAGCAGGTTGCCGCCACCGACCGCGCCGTCCACGGCCCGGACCGTGTCCTCGCAGAGGAACTCGCCGTCCATCACCGGGATGCGCCAGTAGCGCCGGGCCTTGCCGGTGGCGTCGGGCAGGCGCTTGGCCACCGCGAAGCCGTCACCGAAATAGCGGATCGCGCCGCCGAGCTTGATCTTGGTCGGCCCGTCGACGCCGGCGTAGCAGGCGGTGCCCGGGCAGGTGAGGATGCACTGGCCGACCCGCTTGATCAGCTGGTCCTTAAGGCCGTTCGGCTCGAAGCCGAACAGCAGGATGCGCACGCCCGGCCGCCCGTCGGGAGTCTCCTCCGGCGACAGCTCGGCGTCGATGCCCGCCTCGGCGCCGCAGCCGATCACCGAGGTGGCGAAGCCCGTCATCGTGGTGGCGGCGATCATCGCCCACTTGGCGGTGTCGTTCGTGACGATGATGGCGGTGCCGGCCACATCGAACGCCTCCGCGAAGGTGTCGATGACCGGGATGCCGTTGAGGGAGAGGTCAGACATCGTTCTTCCCGCGGCTCGCCCCTCTGATCACACCCGGCATGGCACCGCCTCGAAATTGTCCGGACCGTCGCCGAAGGCCGCGTCGGGCACGGCGAAGCTGTCGAGGCCTTCGCCGAACCGCTCCGTCAGGTAGGTGTCGGCGCGCTTCGCCATGGCCTTGTCGGACTCGACCGTCAGCGACAGCGTCCGGCCGGCCCGCCATTCCACCACTTCGCCGTCCTCGACGATCGGCACGCCGTCCTTCAGGACGAGCTTGGCGGCGGTGAACATCGCGGTTCGGTCGGTGTCGTCCCGGTAGACCGCCACGTCCGCCCGGGCACCGGCCCGCAGATGGCCGCGGTCGTCCAGCCCCAGCAGCTTGGCCGGACCCGACCGGGTCAGCTGCGCGATTTCCGAGAGCGTGTACTCGCGCTCCAGGCCCGGAAGGCCGGAGCGCTCGCCCACGATCTTGGGCAGCGTCGCGATCTCGCGGTCACGCTCCGACTTGTCCATCAGCAGGTGGATGATGCGCGGGTACTGGGTGAACGGGCCACCGTTCGGGTGGTCGGTCGTCAGGATCGTCCGCTCCGGGTCGGTGGAGAGCAGCATGATCTCCAGGCCGATCGCCCATTGCAGCGAGCTGGTTGGGCCCCGGGGCCGGTACAGGAACGGCACCACGCCGCCGCCTTCGGCGTCGCCCGCGTTCAGCACCCACTTCTTCGGCTTCGCGCCCTTCCGGCCTGCGAACTGACGGAGGATGTCGAGGGACACCGTCACCGTCTGGCCGAACACCACCTGCCCGATGTCGAGGGTGGCGTTCGGATTGTCGGCGATCGCCTGCGCGATGCGCTCGGCGGCCGAGCGGAAACCGCCGGTGCCGGGATTGGCCGGATCGACCGCGCCGTAGGCGTAGAACTGCGCGTGGGCGAAGTGGATGCGCCGGCCCTCCGCTGCATCCAGGGTCGCCATGAAGCTGTCGTCCGCTCCGGGCAGGCCCAGGTTGTTGCAGTGGACGTGCAGCGGGTGCGGGACGCCGATCTCCTCGACCGCGTCGAGGAGCGAGCCCATGATCTGCCGGGTCGAGAGCCCGTAGCAGGGGATCTCGTCGTCCAGCGACAGGCGCAGCGCCCCGTCCTTGAAGGCGGAGGCGCCGCCCGCGTTGATGCACTTCACCCCGAGGCCGCGGGACTGGGCGACTGACAGGGCGACGAGGTCGCGCACGGCGTTGCCGCCCTGGCGCTCGCGCAGCATCTCCAGAAGCTGGTCGTCGTTGCCCATCACCGTGAGGGCGCCGCGGTCGAGCAGCGGGATGTCGGCGAGCTCGAGCTGCGTGCCCAGGGCGTGGGTCGGCGGCATCGCCGGCTCGACGGCCGTGGTGTAGCCCATCCGCGCGTAGGTCGAGCCGATCCAGGCCGCGGCCCCGCCCGCATGGGCGAAGGGATGGCCGTCGGGGGCCGCCTCGCTGACGTAGAGGTCGGGCAGGAGCAGCCGCGAGGTGATCACGTTGCCGCCGGCGATGTGCGAATGCACCTCGACGCCGCCGGCCATCACCACGCAGCCCGCCGCATCGATCACGGCGTCGGGCTCGCGGCCCGGCGGATCGATGATGCGGCCATCCTCGATCCAGACGTCACCGACAGAATCGCGGGACGCGGTCGGATCGACGACGCGCCCGCCCCGGATCACGCTCAGCATGCGGAATCACTCCTCGACGCGGCCTGCACCGTGGCCAGACGCTCCTTGAGGGCGGCCAGCACCGACGCGGCCGACGGCAGATCCGACGGCGCAGTGGCCGGCCAGAAGGTCAGGGCGGCGCGCTGCTCGTTCCACAGGACGCCGCCGTGGTCGCGGCCAGGCTGGCCGACAGAGATCACCACCTCGGCAGCCTGCGCCTCGCCTTCCGCGACCAGAGCCACGGACGGCACCGCGGACAGCCAGTCCGGGCGCTCCACCGGGACGGCACCGAGCCAGAGAACGGCGTCGGCCTCGCCGGCAGCGACCTGCCGGGCGGCGTCGAAGCGCCAGGGATCATGCTCGGGGACGCGGCGCCCGAAGCCGCTGCGCGGCGCCTGACCGGTCGTCCAGGCCGAGACCGGCACGACGGCCCGGTCCTGCCCGGCCGCACCGACCGCCAGGGTGAAGCAGCGTGTGGTATCGCTCAGCTCCATGGCGAGGCCCTGGAGCATCTCGACACCGAACTCGCCGAGTTCGGCCGGATCGTAGAGCAGCACGCCGTACTGCGCGGCCGCGAGCCGGGACGCGATCTGCCCCGGCAAGGCGTCACCGGCGAGATGCCCGCGGGCATAGGCCCGCAGCTCGGCCACGGCCTCCGGCAGCCCGCCATCGGCGGGCCAGGCCAGCGCCGCACCGGCGTTCGCACCCACCGCCAGGAGGGCCCTGTCGGATCCGGCGGCGCGCCCACGGGTCGGCTTGGCGTCGATCAGGCGTTTCATGAGCGGCGCCTGCCAGGGGGCGGCACCGACGACGAGAACCGTGTCGGCGCGTCCGACGGCCTCGGCAGGCGTCGTCGTGAGGGCACCGACCCGGCTCAGCGCTCCGAGCTCGGCATAGGTCCCGGCCGCGCCGGCGGTATCGACCGAGGCGCCGATGCGCCCCGCGAGATCATAGGCTGCGCGGATCGCAGCCACGTCGGCGCTGAGGCCGGCGATCACCGGCGCGCGCGCCTTGGCGAGCAGGGATGCGGCCGCCTCGACGGCGGTGCCCGCGTCCGTCGCGCCACCCTTCACCCAGGCTGCCATGCTCCCTCTCGCAACGTTCTTGCTTGGTTTCGGAGCGGGCGACGGCCGTAAGACCGGACGAAGCAGGTGCACCTCAGCATGAGGGTTCCCCACCGAATCGGAATGGCGCATCCGCCCGGCATGTCCGGGCAGCGGCAAACTCGGCGCGCCGTCGCAACCCCTAGGTTTGCATTCATCCGCGCACCGCGGCAAGGGGGGTCCGGCGGCGATCCGCATCGCCAGGTGGTTCGCGAGGTGGATTGCGCGGATGGGCCGGTGCCGCCCCGCGATCCTGCGGACACCTTGTGCGGACAGGCCGAGCGACCGCGGAACCTGAACCGGAACCGAGCGCCGGAATTGCCGTGACGGCGGTGCGATCCAGGCCTGTCCAAGTTGCCTGGCCCCGGGCCCCGTGTGAAAAGCGCGCCGCGCATGCGCCGGGCCTGCGGGATTCGAGGGACGTGTGTTGGGCGAGGTCCCTGAAAGGAACGAGGTGGCAGCGGATGGTGCCGTGCGGGTCGAGGCCCCGGCACGGCTGCATTTCGGATTCCTGGACCTGCACGGCGGTCTCGGCCGCCGGTTCGGCAGCATCGGGCTCGCCATCGATGCGCCGTCCCTCGCCCTGAGCGCCCGTCGGGCAGCGCGGCCTTCCGTGGAGGGACCCGAAGCCGACCGCGTGCGCGGCTATGTCCGTGCCGCCGCCGCCCATCTCGGGCGCGGCGAGGACGTGGCGGTGACGGTTGAGCGGGTCATCCCGGCCCATGCCGGTTTCGGCTCGGGCACGCAGCTCGCCCTCGCGGTGGCGGCAGCCATGGCACGGCTCAGCGGCGAGCCCTTCGCGCCGGATGCCTTCGCGGCAACCCTGGACCGGGGCAACCGGTCCGGCGTCGGCCTGCGCGCCTTCACGGAAGGCGGCCTGATCGTCGATGGCGGCCGCGGTGCGGACGGGGGCCCGCCTCCGGTCATCGCGCGTCTGCCCTATCCCGAGGCCTGGCGGATCGTCCTGATCCTCGATCCGGGCATGGCGGGCGTGCACGGGACGCGCGAGGTCGAGGCGTTCCGCGATCTGCCGCGCTTTCCCGAGGCCCAGGCGGCGGAGATCTGCCGGATCGCGCTGATGCAGGTCCTGCCCGCGGTCGCCCTGGCCGAGCCCCAGGGCTTCGGTGCCGGGATCACCCGAATCCAGACGCTGATCGGCGACCATTTCGCGCCCCATCAGGGGGGCCGCTACGCCAGCGCCGCGGTGGCGGAGGCGCTGGCGAGCATCGCCGCGCAGGGCGTGTCGGGCTACGGGCAGTCCTCCTGGGGGCCAACGGGCTTCGCCCTGATGGCGTCCGAGGCCGAGGCCCGCGCCCTGGTGGCCGGCCTCGACCGCGGCGGTCCACTCCGGTTCGTCATCGCCCGGGGCCGCAACAGTGGCGCTTCGGTAACCGGTCCGGCGTGAGCCGCCCACCCCGGGCTTGACCCGGGGCACCGCTCCGGGTTTGGACGGTGGACAGGCGCATCTGTCGCGCGCCGCATGAGGATTCCATGGCCCGCTCGATCCTCCACATGCTGACGCCGCTCCGGCACATGAGCCCGTTCGACGTGAACATGGCCGTGGATGCCGGGTTCGAGACGGTGGTGACCTACACCGAGGTCAGCCTCGCCGACGTGGTCTCGCTGACCCAGGATTCGATCTTCTCGCGGTCGCCGGCCGACGGGACGCGAACGGGCATCTTCATCGGCGGCAAGAACGCCGAGGACGCCCTCGACATGGTCGACCGCGCCAAGAAGGCCTTCGTGCCGCCCTTCGTGAACCACGTCTTCGCAGATCCGGCCGGCTCGTTCACCACCGGCGCGGCCATGGTGGCCCAGGTCTCCCGCGCCCTGCGGCAGAAGTTCAACACTGACCTCACGGGTAAGCGCATCGTGATCTTCGGCGGCGCCGGCGTCGTCGCCTACGTGGCCGCGGTGATCGGCGCCCTGCAGGGCGCCACCACCGTTCTGGTCGGGCACGACGGCGAGGAGCGGGTCTCGAAGATCGCCTTCACGATGAAGTGGCGCTTCGGCATCGAGGTCGGCGCTGTCGACGGCACGACCCCCGAGGATCGCCGCGCCGCCATCCGCGACGCCGACGTCATCCTCTCCGCCGGGCCGGCGGGCATCCCGATCCTCACCGCGGAGGACCTGAAGTCGGCGCCGAAGCTGCTCGTCGCCTCGGACGTCAACGCCGTGCCGCCTGCCGGCATCGCGGGGATCGACGTGAACGCGGTCGACGTCGCCCTGCCCACCGGCAAGGGCGTCGGCATCGGCGCGCTGGCAGTCGGCAACGTGAAGTACCAGACGCAGCGGCGCCTGTTCGACCGGATGCTCGCCTCCGACACGCCGCTCTGCCTCGATTTCCGCGACGCCTACGCGCTCGCGGTGGAGATCGCCGGCTAGTCCGATACGAGCCGGCCCCGGATGGCGGATGCGGTCCTGATCGCCGCCCAGGCCGGGCGCGCCCTGGCCGAGGCGGCGCGGCGTGCCGGGCTTCGTCCTTACGTAGCCGATCTGTTCGGGGACGCGGATACGCTCGCCGCCGCCGAGGCCTACCGGCCGCTGCCCGGCCGCTTCGGAACCGCGCCGGCCGCGGACGCGACGGTGGCCGCGCTCGATCATCTGGCCGGAGCCGCCGGCCGGCCGATCGGGCTCATTCTGGGCAGTGGCTTCGAGGACGCGCCGGACTTGATCGGGCGCCTCGCCGCGCGGCACCGGCTGATCGGCGCGTCGGCCGAGACCGTCGCGACCCTCAAGGCGCCCCTGGCCTTCGCGGCCCTCTGCACACGCCTCGGCGTGCCGCATCCCGCGGTGGCAACCGACCCGCCGCCGGATCCGCGGGCGTGGCTGCTCAAGCGCGCGGGCGGCAGCGGCGGCAACCACATCCGGGCTGCGACCCGGTCGCCGGCACCGCAGGGCCACTACTTCCAGCAACGCGTACCGGGCCAGCCGCACGCCCTGAACTTCCTCGCCGACGGCCGGACGATCCGCATCCTCGCCGTCACCGAGCAATGGTGCGCGCCGTCGCCGATCCGTCCCTTCCGCTATGCCGGGGCCCTGGCCCGCGGTGCCGGTGAAGCCCCGGCGCTCCCCGTTTCGCTCGTGGACGCCATCGCCGCCGGCACCGAGCGGATCGTCGCCGCGACCGGCTTGCGGGGGCTCGCCAGCGCCGACCTGCTGGTCGAGGGTTCGGCGTGGTGGCTCACCGAGATCAATCCCCGGCCCGGCGCGACGCTGGACATCCTCGACCGGCGCGGGATTCCGCTGCTTCCCGCCCATATCGCGGCCAGCCTCGGCACGATGCCGGACCCCGGGCCGCATCCGGCGGATGCGGCGGCCGCGCAGATCTGTTACGCGGACCGGGAGCTTGCGCCTGTTCCGGACCTCGAGTGGCCGGACTGCGTGCGCGACCGTCCGTGCCCCGGCTCGGTGGTCCGCCGCGACGCGCCGCTCTGCACGGTGCTGGCCGAAGGCGCGGACCGGGCGGAGGTGCTCGCCCTGTTGGAAACGCACACGGCGCGCCTGCGGGCCGTCTGCGCGGCGAAGAAAACTCACCCCGAGGAAGCCCTGTCATGAGTGCCAGCCAATCCTATCCCAGCATCAACGCGCTCGCGGCGCCCCTCGTCGAGCGGCTCGTGGCGGATGCCGCGACGCTGCGGCTCTCCGTGACGCAGGCGGCCGGCGGCGCCCGGATGGTCGATGCCGGCGCGCAGGCGAGGGGGTCGATCGAAGCCGGGCGGCGCATCGCCGAGATCTGCCTCGGCGGCCTCGGCACCGTCACGATCGCGCCGACCGGACCGATCGCCTCCTGGCCCTATTCGGTGACGGTCCACGCCGCCGACCCGGTCCTCGCCTGTCTGGGGAGCCAGTATGCGGGCTGGAGCCTCGCGGACGAGACCGGTGATTCCGGCTTCTTCGCCCTCGGCTCGGGGCCCGGCCGGGCGGTGGCGGCCGTCGAGGACCTGTACCAGGAACTCGGCTTCCGCGACTCCGCCACGAAGACCGCCCTCGTGCTGGAAGCGGCGGGCGGGCCGCCCGAGAGCGTCGTCGCCAAGGTCGCCGAGGCCTCCGGCCTGAAGCCCGAGGACCTGACCTTCATCTTCGCGCCGACCCAGAGCCTCGCCGGCTCCACCCAGGTCGTGGCCCGCGTCCTCGAGGTGGCCCTCCACAAGGCCCACACGGTCGGCTTCGACCTGCACGCCATCGTGGACGGGATCGGCTCGGCGCCGCTGTCGCCCCCGCACCCGGACTTCATCAAGGCGATGGGCCGCACCAACGACGCGATCATTTACGGCGGACGCGTGC
Organism: Methylobacterium sp. 391_Methyba4; assembly: GCF_029691625.1. Classification (NCBI taxonomy): domain Bacteria; kingdom Pseudomonadati; phylum Pseudomonadota; class Alphaproteobacteria; order Hyphomicrobiales; family Methylobacteriaceae; genus Methylobacterium; species Methylobacterium sp. 391_Methyba4. The sequence goes on from NZ_CP121475.1 coordinate 840,636, forward strand.
AGCTCTTCGTGGATGCCGACGATGCCGATGCCAGGCAGCTCGCCGAACAGCTGCCCTCGACGACGTCGAGCGACCATGGCGCGCCTTTCGCCGACATCTTCGGCCGGGTGAACGGCGACTTCTACAAGATCGACGGCGCCCTGTTCTCGCCGGCCGAGGCGATCGTCACGTCGGTGCGCACCGGCGTCACCTACCGCGGCGGCCGTCTGGAGCCGACGCTGGTCGACGCGTCCTTCGCGTGAAGCACGCCGGGCTCCCTCTCCCCTGCGGGAGAGGGAGCCCCAACCGGATCCGGACGGCGACATCTTCCTGGCCCCCCCGCAGGCGGGTGGCAGCGTGACGATCAGGACCCCCATGCGCATCGGGCTCGCGGCCGATAACGGCACCTGGCACAAGAACCGCCTGCTGGCGGCCCTGCGCGCGAGCGGCGTGGAGCCGGTCCTGTTCTCCCTGGCGGACGTCGCCGTGGTCACGGGCGGCAGCGAGCCCCTGCGCGTGCCGGGCTTCCCGGACGCGCTGCCGGACGGCGTGCTGATGCGGACCATTGCGGGCGGCACCTTCGAGGCGACGACGATGCGGCTCGGGGTGCTGCACGCCCTTGTCGCGTCTGGTGTCACCGTCTGGAACGCCCCGACCGCGATCGAGCGCTCGGTGGACAAGGCCGCCACGTCGCTGCTCATCGACCGGGCCGGGCTCCCGACGCCGGAGACCTGGGTCTTCTCGAAGCGCGAGGCGGCGGCGTCCCTGGTCGCCGCCGAGGCACGGCCGGGTGCGCCCCTGGTGCTGAAGCCGCTGTTCGGGTCACAAGGCGAGGGACTTGCCCTCATCGAGCGCCCGGAAGACCTTCCCGACGAGGAGGCAGTGGCGCGGGTCTACTATCTCCAGCGCTACGTTCCCCGCCGGGACGGATTGTGGCGCGATTACCGGGTGTTCGTCTGCGACGGACGGGCCATCGCCGGCATGATCCGCGAGGGCGACGGCTGGATCACCAACGTCCACCGGGGCGGCCGGCCGCTCCCCTGGGCGATGCCGCGCGCCGCCGCCGAGTTGGCCGAGGCGGCCGCCGCCGCGGTCGGCGTCGATTATTCCGGCGTCGACCTCGTCGAAGACGGGGAGGGCGGGTTCTCGGTCCTGGAGGTCAATTCCATGCCGGCCTGGTCGGGCCTCCAGACCGTGTGCGAGACCGATATCGCCGCCGCGGTGGTGCGCGGCTTCCTCGCCGCGGCCCGCGGCGCCAGCCGTCCCCGGCTCGTGGTGGCATGAGCGGACCCGGCACGAGCGGAACCGGGATGAGCGGCCTCGACGCGGCGCTGATCGGCACGCTCTACCGGGCCGCCTGCCTCGCGGAGCTCGACGCCCTCAAGCCCGGCAATGTCCACGCCTACGCGCCCGGCCATCGCATGGTGCTGGCGGATTTCGTCATCAGCGCCGATGTCTCGGCGCCGGCCCTGGCCCGGGCGGGCGCCGGCGTGGGCATGCGGATCCGCGACGGCGTCGCCGCCACGATGGCGGCGGTGGGCCAGAACACCAATCTCGGCATCCTGCTCCTCTGCGCCCCCCTGGCCGTCGCGGCCGAGCGGGGCCTGACCGTCGCGACGGCGCTCAAGACGCTGAACACCACGGATGCGGACGCCGTCTTCGCGGCCATCCGCCTCGCCAATCCGGGCGGCCTCGGCCAAGCCGAGCACCACGACGTCGCCCACGCGGCGCCCGCCGCCCTGCACGATGCAATGGCGGAGGCCGCCAACCGGGACCGGATCGCCCGCGCCTACGTGACGGACTTCGCGGACGTGCCGGCGATCGGGCTCGCGGCCCTGGCCGAGGCCCGCGCTGGGGGGCTCGACCCCACATGGTGTACGACCGCGATTCATCTCGCCTTTCTCCAGGCGGTCCCCGACAGCCATGTCGCCCGCAAGCACGGCGCCGCGGCGGCCGAACGCATCCGCCGGGAGGCCGAGGCCCTTCGCGCCGGGATCGACCTCGCCGCACGGCCGGTCGACGCGCTGCTGGCCTTCGACGCGTCGTTGAAGGCGCGGGCCATCAATCCTGGCACGAGCGCCGATTTTACGGTCGCGACGCTGTTCTGGGACGCCCTTGCGGCCGCCGGCGCACGGCTGGTCTGACCGGGGCGCACGATCCGGGGATCGCGGCACCGGACAGTTGGAAATTCCTTCGTGTCAGAGCCTTGCGCGGGTTGTGAGCCGCTGGGCCCCGCTGTAGGGTCCGCCGCGCTGTCCGGCCCAACCGGCTCGGCTCATCCGGCTCGGCCGGCATGGTCGGGCGCCGATAACAAGGATGGCTTCCCGGCCGCGGCACCGCCCGGCGCGCGGCTCTATTTCGGAATCCAGGGAGAGACACCGAATGGCGAAGATCACCAAGGTTCAGGTCGGCGAAGCGCTCGTCGGCGAGGGCAACGAGGTCGCCCACATCGATCTCATCATCGGACCGCGCGGCTCGCCCGCCGAGACGGCTTTCTGCAACGGCCTCGTGAACAACAAGCACGGCTTCACCAGCCTGCTCGCGGTCATCGCGCCGAACCTGCCGTGCAAGCCGAACACCCTGATGTTCAACAAGGTCACCATCAACGACGCCCGTCAGGCCGTCCAGATGTTCGGCCCGGCCCAGCACGGCGTTGCCAAGGCCGTGCAGGACGCGGTGGCCGAGGGCATCATCCCGGCGGACGAGGCCGACGACCTGTACATCCTGGTCGGCGTGTTCATCCACTGGGAGGCGGCCGACGACGCCAAGATCCAGAAGTACAACTACGAGGCGACCAAGCTGTCGATCCAGCGCGCCGTCAACGGTGAGCCGAAGGCTTCGACGGTCACCGAGCAGCGCAACTCGGCGCAGCACCCCTTCGCCGCCAACGCTTAGATCGGGGACGGTCCTGGGCAGAGCGAGCCTCCGCCCGCACCGCGGGGCCTGCTCCAGCGACTGGCTTCGATCTTCCTTGGCCGATAGGTAAGCCTTTGAACGGGACGGCGAAAGCCGTCCCGTTTTTCGTTTGTCGCCCGCCACTCGAAACGCCGCGAGACGGGGCTTCGGGCGCCGGCGCGCTGGACGCGTCATGGTCGGCGCGCGCGACCGCGGACGCGCGGACTGAGCCCGAGACGTCGACCTCCCCTCGACCGCTGTGCGCCGTCGCGGCAGGGTAAGGCGCGGTCGCACCGGTGACGCGGCGGCGCCGCCGACGTCGCGGCTCCGCCGTTGATGTGGAAGAACTCCATCGCGGCGCGCGGATACTCTGTTGTCGCGGCCGCGCCAATCAGAGCCGCAAGGTCAGGTCATGCCAACAGCCGCCGAAGAATCCGGAGCCCTGCGCGATGATTGGATGCACGGCGGCCATCTGGTCCTCGCCGCGGATCCCGATCCGTCGGATCACGCGGCGATCCATGCCTGGATCCTCGACGTCATCGAGGGCGGCGGCGGAGACCCCGATCACGACGGTATCCGCGACCTGATCTACCACAGCCTGAACTTCGACATCCCTTTCCAGGCGACCGAGCGTGTCCGGCAATCCTTGATCGCCACTGTGCGAGCCCGCCTTCAGGCCCCGGCGTCGCGTCAAGGCCGCTGAGCCCGACCAGACTCCGCCGCGCGCGCCGAGCAGCCACGGCAGCGCCAAAAGAAAAGGGGCCGCCTCTCGGCGACCCCCTTCCTCCGTCATGCGCGGTGGCGTGGACTTAGAAGTCCATGCCGCCCATGCCGCCGCCCGGCATCGCCGGAGCAGGGCTGTCCTTCTTCGGGGCGTCGGCGACCATCGCCTCGGTGGTCACCAGCAGGCCGGCGACCGAGGCCGCGTCCTGCAGGGCGGTGCGCACCACCTTGGCCGGGTCGACGATGCCGGCCTGGATCATGTCGACGTACTCTTCGGTCTGGGCGTTGAAGCCGTAGGTCTCGGAGTCCGCCTTGTCGGTGATCTTGCCGACCACGATCGAGCCCTCGACGCCCGCGTTCTGGGCGATCTGGCGGATCGGGGCCTCGAGAGCCTTGAGGACGATCTTGATGCCGGCCTGGACGTCCGGAATGTCGGACTTCAGGGCAGCGACCGCCTTCTTGGCGCGCAGGAGCGCGGTGCCGCCGCCGGGGACGATGCCTTCCTCGACCGCCGCGCGGGTGGCGTTGAGGGCGTCGTCGACGCGGTCCTTCTTCTCCTTGACCTCGACCTCGGTCGCGCCGCCGACGCGGATCACCGCGACGCCGCCCGCGAGCTTGGCCAGACGCTCTTGGAGCTTCTCGCGGTCGTAGTCCGAGGTGGTCTCCTCGATCTGCGCCTTGATCTGGCTGATCCGGCCCTCGATGTCGGCCTTCTCGCCGACGCCGTCGATGATCGTGGTGTTCTCCTTCTCGATCCGCACGCGCTTGGCGCGGCCGAGCATCGGGAGCGTCACGTTCTCGAGCTTGATGCCGAGGTCCTCGGCGATCATCTGGCCCTTGGTCAGGATCGCGATGTCCTCGAGCATCGCCTTGCGGCGGTCACCGAAGCCCGGCGCCTTCACGGCCGCGACCTTCAGGCCGCCGCGGAGCTTGTTGACGACGAGCGTGGCGAGCGCCTCACCCTCGATGTCCTCGGCGATGATCAGGAGCGGCTTGCCGGTCTGGACCACGGCCTCGAGCACCGGCAGCATCGCCTGGAGCGAGGAGAGCTTCTTCTCGTGGATGAGGATGTAGGGATCCTCGAGCTCGGCGACCATCTTCTCCGCATTCGTGATGAAGTACGGGGACAGGTAGCCGCGGTCGAACTGCATGCCTTCGACGACGTCGAGCTCGGTCTCGGCGGTCTTGGCCTCCTCGACCGTGATGACGCCCTCGTTGCCCACCTTCTGCATGGCGTGGGCGATCATCTCGCCGATCTCCTTGTCGCCGTTGGCGGAGATCGTGCCGACCTGGGCGACCTCGTCGGAGGTCGAGACCTTCTTGGCGCGGGCGATGATGTCCTTCACCGCAGCCTGGGTGGCGAGGTCGATGCCGCGCTTCAGGTCCATCGGGTTGATGCCGGCGGCGACGTACTTGGCGCCCTCGCGGACGATGGCCTGGGCCAGCACGGTCGCGGTGGTGGTGCCGTCACCCGCGATGTCGTTGGTCTTCGAGGCCACTTCGCGCACCATCTGGGCGCCCATGTTCTCGAAGCGGTCGGCGAGCTCGATCTCCTTGGCGACGGTGACGCCGTCCTTGGTGATGCGCGGGGCGCCGAAGCTCTTCTCGATCACGACGTTGCGGCCCTTCGGGCCGAGCGTCACCTTCACCGCGTCTGCGAGGATGTCGACGCCGCGCAGCATCTTGTCGCGGGCGTCGGCGGAGAAACGAACGTCTTTCGCTGCCATTGTGTGCCTCTTATCTGGTTGGGTTGCGCCCCAAGACTATGGAAAGTCTCAAAGGGCGGTGAGAGGTGATCCGATCAGACGGCGACGACGCCCATGATGTCGGATTCCTTCATGATCAGGAGGTCCTGACCGTCGATCTTGACCTCGGTGCCGGACCACTTGCCGAACAGGACGCGGTCGCCGGCCTTGACGTCGAGCGGGTTGACGCGGCCCTGCTCGTCGCGGGCGCCGGGACCGACGGCGACGATCTCGCCTTCCTGCGGCTTCTCCTTGGCGGTGTCCGGGATGATGATGCCGCCCTTGGTCTTCTCCTCGCTCTCGATGCGACGGACGACCACGCGGTCGTGCAGCGGACGGAACTTCATGAGCTGCCCTCTTGCTTCAGGTCTGGAGTTGGCGTTGATGCGGCCGGCGGGACCGCTCGCGAACTCGACTGTTAGCACTCTGTCTCGGCGAGTGCCAAAGACGGCGGCGAGATAGGCTCGCTGCGGTTCCGAGTCAAGGCTGTCGCACCCCCGCGCGACGGTGCGATGACGCGCCGGCGGCCTTCCTTCTCGCCCCATGGATAATGCGCCGTCATGTTGAGCCTGCACGGACCCGAAGGCCCGGTGGCGTTGCAACCCGGCAGCCCGATCGCGCGCCATACGGTATGGCTCGACCTGAACGACCCGAGCCCGGAGGAAGCCAAAGCGGTCGAGGCGGCGACCGGTCTGCGCGTGCCGTCCCGGGCGGCGCTGTCGGAGGTCGAGACGTCGAGTCGCCTGCGCCGGGTGAAGGGCGGCCTGTCGCTCTCGACGCCGATGATCACCTTCGAGCAGAGCGCGTCGCAGGTGAAGCCGCTGGGCTTCCTGCTGACCAAGGACCACTTCGTCACGATCCGCTTTCACGACCTGCGCGCCTTCGACTCCTCCGCGAAGCGCATCGCGGAGGGCGATGGCAGCACGACCCCGAGCGAGATCTTCCTCGTCGTCCTGGAGGAGCTGGTCGACAGCCTCGCGGACGCCCTGGAGGACATGGGATCGGAACTCGACACGCTCTCGACCCGGATCTTCGACTTCGACGTCCGCGGTGCCGAGCGGCGGCGCCTGGAGAGCCCGCCGCCCCGGCGCCGCGACCTCGCCCTGCGCCGGATTCTGCGGGGCATCAGCAACCGCGGAAAGGTCCTGGGGAAGATCCGCGCCAGTCTGCTCGGGCTCGAACGGATCGTGCCGTTCGTCGCCGCAGCCTGCGACGGCATCGGCCTGCCGGAGGACGCGCGCTTCGAGACGATCAAGCGGGACATCGAATCCCTCGACGAGTTCGAGACGCGCCTCGCTGAGAACGTGCAGTTCCTGCTCGACGCGGCCCTCGGCCTCATCACCATCGAGCAGAACAACGTCTTCCGGGTGCTCACCGTCGTCTCGGTGGTCGGCGTCCCGCCAACCTTGATCGCGTCGATCTACGGCATGAACTTCAAGCACATGCCGGAGCTGGACTGGACTCTCGGCTATCCCTACGCGCTCGGCCTGATCCTTTTCAGCGCCATAGCGCCTATAGTATACTTTCGAATGCGCGGTTGGTTCTGATATTCAGACCGTTTTAACAGCACAAAAAGCGTCTCGCCAAGTGTTAGTGGCGCGGAAACCATCTACCCCGACCTCGAAGGCACTCCGTCATCGCGATCAAAAGTCTTCGATTGCCTGCCGCCAAACGGAGACCAGCATAACGCAGCAAGAAAGAGTTCATTAACGCTGCGATGCGATACCCGCGGGCGAGGAATGCGAGTGTCGAAATGTTCAACCGTACGACTTTCAACGAAGCCCAGGCCAAGATCGATGCCCTGGATCGTTCGCTCGCGATCATCGAGTTTTCGATGGACGGAAACGTCGTCCATGCGAACAAGAATTTCTTGAAGCTGATGAAGTATGATCTGCCGGATATTCAGAACCGGCACCACCGTCTCTTCGTGGATAGGGCTTATGCCGAGACCGCGGAGTATACGGAATTCTGGGACAAGCTGAAGGTCGGCCAGTACGTCACCGGCGAGTTCCTCCGCCTGGACAAGGACGGCAACTCGGTCTGGCTGGAGGCGACATACAATCCCGTCCTCGACGCCCGTGGCCGGCCCGTGAAGGTGGTCAAGTTCGCCTCGGACATCTCCGCCAAGAAGAAGGAGATCAACCGGCTCCTGACCATGATCGACAACGTTCCGGTGGCCGTCATGACGGCCGACCTCAAGAACGATTTCAAGATCGACTATATGAACGCCACCTCGCGCCGGACCCTCGGGACGATCGACCAGCATCTGCCGGTGAAAGTCGACGAGATGCTCGGCCGGTCGTTCGACATCTTCCACAAGAATCCGAGCCACCAGCGCACCATGCTGGCGGATGCGAGCCGGCTGCCGCACTCCACCAAGATCAAGGTCGGACCCGAGACCCTGAACCTGCGCGTCACGGCCGTGAACGACGAGAAGGGTCAGTATCTCGGGCCGATGCTGACCTGGGCCGTGGTCACCGCGCAGGTGAACATGGAGACCGATGTCAAGCGGGTGGTCGAGGCGGTGGGCTCGGCCATCCAGGAGATGCAGAACTCGGCCGAAGGGCTGATGCAGTCCGCCGAATCCGCACGGCACAAGGCCTCGTCGGTCGCGGCGAACTCCGAGCAGATGAACGGCGCGATCCAGGAGATTTCCGGTCAGGTCGGGCGCGTCTCGGAGCGCGCGCAGCAGATCGCCGCGCAGGCCGGGACCACGGACGCGACCATGCGCCAGCTCGCCGAGAATGCCCGCAAGGTCGACGCGGTGGTCAGCATGATCAAGTCGATCGCCGACCAGACCAATCTCCTGGCGCTGAATGCGACCATCGAGGCGGCGCGGGCGGGGGCCGCCGGCCGCGGCTTCGCGGTGGTGGCCTCCGAGGTCAAGGCGCTCGCAGAGCAGACCGCCAAGGCGACTGGCGAGATCACACAGCAGGTCTCGGCGATCCAGAGCGCCACCGGCGAGGCGGTGGGAGCGATCGAGATGATTACCGCGGCGGTGGGCGAGTTGTCCAAGCTGACCCTGGCGATGGCGAGCGCCGTCGAGGAGCAGGCGGTCTCCACCCACGAGATGGCGGGCAATATCGGCGGTGTTTCCGAGGCCGCCAATGCTACCGGTCAGCTCGCCCGGGCCGTCCAGGATGTCGCCGAGAGCCTCGCGGGCCACTCGGCAAGCCTGTCGGACAGCGTGACCCGGTTCATGAAGACGGCCTGAGGCCGGATCAGACCGGGCGCCTCGCCGCGGCGCCGTCCTGGCGAACGGAGCGAGGCGATCCCGTCGGCGCGGCGCATCGAAACGACGCGCCGCGCGAATTTGCGCGGGATGACGGGCGCGCTCAGTCCCGGGCGAGCTGCGCCCGGCCGATGGCGAAGACCCGACCGTCGCCGAGGAGGTGGGCGGTGAATCCCTTCGGGAACAAGCCCTCGATGGCCTTGTCGCGCACGTTCAGCCCGCCCGCATAGGCGCCGAAGGCCGGCATTACCAGCCGCGTGCCATCCGTGACGAAGCAGCGGCGGCGGACGGCCCGCCCCCGCATCGCCACCTTCCCGCAGGGATGGAGATGGCCGGCGATCTCGCCGGGAACGGGCTCCGGGCTCGGCTCGTGGCGCAGGACGAGGCCGCCGAGGGTCAGCGCGTCGGCGTAGCGCCCGCCGACGCCTTCGTTCACGGCCGCATCGTGGTTGCCGGCGATCCAGACCCAGTCCCGGCCCTCCTGCAGCGCCGCCACCAGGGCGCGGTCGCCCGGCTCCATGCGCTCGGGCCCGCGGGCATCGTGGAAGGAGTCGCCCAGGGCGACCACGCGGGCGGGCTCGTGACGCGCCACCGCCTCGTGGAGGCAGGCGAGCGTCTCACGGGTGTCGTAGGGCGGCAGGAACTGGCCGGATCGGGCCGCGTAGGACGAGCCCTTCTCCAGGTGGAGGTCGGACACGATCAGCGTCCGGTGCTCCGGCAGCCAGAGGCCGCCGCAGAGATCGAGCACCAGGGTCTCGCCCGCGAGCATCAGGGTGGGGTGCTTGTGAGTCTTCTCGAGTCTCAGGCCGGCCGCCAAGATCGCATCCTCGGTGTCGTCGGGGGAGGGCGGATCGACGGTCAGGACAGAGCCTCTTGGAGAAGCTCCGCCTCGGCCTCGGCCAGGATCTCGTCGGCGCCCTCGCCGTAGACCCGCTCGCGCCCGATCTCGAGCATCACGGATACGGAGAGCGGCGAGACCCGGTCGAGAGACCTGTGGATGATTCGCCCCTGGATGCGCTCTAGCATCATGCCGAGGCGCCTCACGTCGAGGAGTCCGGTTGCCGCATCCTGCCGCGCAGCCCGCAGCAGGAGGTGGTCGGGCTGGTGCTTGCGCAGCACGTCGTAGATCAGATCGGTCGAGATCGTGACCTGCCGGCCGGATTTCTTCTGCCCCGGATGGTGGCGCTCGATCAGCCCGGCGATGACGGCGCATTGCCGGAAGGTGCGCTTCATCATGGCCGATTCGTCGAGCCACGCCTCCAGATCGTCGCCGAGCATGTCGACCGCGAAGAGGTCGCCGATGAAGTCGGGATCGCGGGCGGCGCGTTCGGAAACGTCGCGGGTCGTCCAGATCGCGATGCCGTAATCGTTGGCCGCGAAGCCCAGCGGCCGCAGGCCGTCGCGCTCCAGCCGGCGGGTAAGCAGCATGCCGAGCGTCTGGTGCGCGAGGCGGCCCTCGAATGGGAAGGCGGTCAGATAGTAGCGCTTGCCCCGCGGGAACGTCTCTACGAGCAGATCGCGCTCACCCGGCAGGACCGAGCGGCGGCGCTGCTGGACCAGATACTCGCCGATCTGCTTGGGCAGGCGATCCCACGCGAACGGGTCGGCGATGAGTGCCCGGACCCGGGCGGCGAGGAAGGTCGAGAGCGGGAATTTCGCGCCCGCGTAGGACGGGATCGCCGGGTCGGTGCCGGGCGGTGCGCGGGTCACGAGGCACTCGTCCTCGGCGAGGCCCTCGAAGCGGAGGGTCTCGCCCGCGAACAGGAAGGTGTCGCCGACGGTCAGCGTCTCGGCGAACTCATCCTCGATCTCGCCGAGCACCCGGCCGGATTTCGGCAGGACCGTGCCGGGCTTGCCGCGCAGGGTCCGGCCCAGACGAACCCTGACCCGCGCCGCCTCCACGATGGTGCCGACATTCATCCGGTAGGCCTGCGCGGTGCGGGCGTCGCGCACGCGCCAGAGCCCGTCCGGGCCGCGCAGGATCTTGGCGAAGCGTTCGTAGGCGCGCAGCGCGTAGCCCCCGGTGGCGACGTAATCGACCACCTGCTCGAAAGCTTCCCAGGTGAGCCCGGCATAAGGCACCGCCGAGACGATCTCGTCGTAGAGATCGACCGGGTCGAAGGCGTCGGCGCAGGCCATGCCGAGCACGTGCTGGGCGAGGACGTCGAGGGCGCCCTGGCGGGCATCGGGGGTGTCCTGCGCGGCTTCCTCGACGGCGTCGAGCGCCGCCTGGCACTCCAGCATCTCGAAGCGGTTGCCCGGGACGAGATAGGCCTTCGAGGGCTCGTCCATGCGATGGTTGGCCCGGCCGATCCGCTGCATGATCCGGCTCGCACCCTTCGGCGCACCGACATTGACCACGAGATCGACGTCGCCCCAGTCGATGCCGAGATCGAGGGTCGCGGTGCAGACGATCGCCCGCAGCTGACCCGCCGCCATGGCGGCCTCGACCCGGCGGCGCTGCTGCGCGTCCAGCGAGCCGTGGTGGATCGCGATCGGCAGCGCGTCCTCGTTGAGCCGCCACAGCTCCTGGAAGGTGTACTCCGCCTGGAGCCGGGTGTTCACGAAGACCAGCGTGGTCCGGTGCTCCTTGATGAGCTCGTAGATGGCCGGCATCGAGTGCCACGCGGTGTGGCCGGAGATCGGCAGCGCCCGGCCGAGATCGAGCATGCGCAGATCCGCCTTCGCGCCGCCCGCCACCGTGACGAGATCGGCCATGGGGGGCGCGACCTGCCCCCTCTCCCGAGCGGGAGAGGGCTGGGGTGAGGGACGAGGAGTCTCGGGATCAGGCACGTCGGCGCCGGGCGTCGCGGTCGAGCCAGGTTCTGTGAGTTCTCGTTCTTCACCCTCTCCCGCTCGGGAGAGGGGACCCACGCCCGGTCCCACAACCGTGTCGGCCGTTTCGTCGTGCAAAGTGGGAGGCGCACCCGCAGACGGGGGGAAGGGAAGCGGCCCCTGCGGCACCAGATATTTCCGCAGCTCATCCGGCTCGCGCACCGTCGCGGACAGCCCGATCGCCGCGAGCCCCGGGCTCAGGCGATGCAGACGCGCCAGCGCCAGCGACAGCAGGTCGCCGCGCTTGGACGTCACCAGCGCGTGCAACTCGTCCAGCACCACGCACCGCAATCCGGAGAAAAACTCGGCCGCCTCGCGGTGGGCGATCAGCAGCGCCAGCTGCTCGGGCGTGGTCAGCAGGATGTCGGGCGGACGGCTGATCTGACGGGTGCGCTTGTGCGCAGGGGTATCGCCGGTGCGGGTCTCGACGCGCACCGGCAACCCCATCTCGGCGATCGGCGCGTCGAGGTTTCGGGCGATGTCCACCGCCAGCGCCTTGAGCGGCGAGACGTAGAGGGTGTGGAGCCCCGCCGGCTTCAGCTTCTGCGTCCCGCGCTCAGCGAGGGCGACGAGGCTGGGCAGGAAGCCGGCCAGCGTCTTGCCGGCCCCGGTCGGCGCCACGAGGAGGGCCGACCGGCCGGCGCCGGCGATCCGCAGGAGATCGAGCTGGTGCGGCCTGGGCGCCCAGCCGCGGGCCGCGAACCAGGCCTGGAACCGCTCCGGAAGGACCTCGGACAGGTCGCTCAGGCGAGCGCCATCAGGAAACGGTCGATCAGTTCCAGGGCCCTCTCGCTCATCGGGCTCGGATAGCGGGCGAACACGTGACACCCGCCGGGATAGACCGCGGTGTGGCCGCCATTGCCGGCCGCCGCCCAGCGCGCCGACATGTACAGCGTGTCGTCGAGGAGGGGATCGGCAGTGCCGATGGTGAACAGGGCCGGCGGCAGCCCCTTCAAGTCGGCATAGATCGGCGACACGTCCGGCCGACGCCGGTCGATGCCCTCGCGGACATAGCCGTCGGCGAACTTGGTCAGGTCGCGGGTGTTCACGACGAGCCGCTCCTCGCCCCAGTTCCGGACCGATGGGGTGAGGCCGAGGTCGAAGAAGCCGGCATTCAGGTTGGCGCCCCGGAAGGCCCGCGGCAGGTTGTGCTTGTCGCGCAGCCGCAGCAGCACCATCACGGCGAGGTGCGCGCCCACCGACTCGCCCCCGATCGTCAGGGCGTGAATGCCGAACTCGACCTTGCCGGGGCCGGCCAGCCAGAGGGCCGCGGCCTCGCAATCGTGCAGCGCCGCCGGATAGGGATGCTCCGGGGCGAGCCGGTACTCCACCGAGAGGGCGACGAAGCCGCAGGTGTCGGCGATCCGCTCCAGCCAGGGATCCTGCTCGTCGGCGGAGCCCCAGACCCAGCCGCCGCGATGGATGTGCAGATAGGCGCCGCGCAGCTTCGTACCGGGCTTGGGCCGGACCACGCGGAGCTTGAGAGGACCACCGGGCCCGTCGATCGTCAGCCACTCCGCCCGGGCGCTGTGCGGCATGGCCGGCGCCGCCTTGGTGCCCAGGCGGCGGCGCTCGCGGACTTCGGCGATCGGCAGCGACCAGGGATCGGGCAGGGCGGCATGCGCCGCCACGATCTCGGCGTTGATCCGGATCGTCTCGGGATCGATCGTCGCCGGGTCGAACAGGGCGTGGTCGATCATCGTGCGTATGGTCCCGTCGGCACTCGAGCCTCTCACAACACTCCCATATCCCGGGAGTTCTCCCTTTGGTCGAGGGGGCGCTGCGACAACCCGGCGTCGTGCCCCACCCCGTCCTGCATCTTGGCCCTGCATCTTGGCGTGCGCGTCGCCGCTTGCCATCTGCACGGCGCAGGAGAAACCCGCCAACGCCCGATCCGCGTTCCGGTTTCGACGCGGTGTGGTGCGCCGGCCACGGTTCCGCCCGCTTCGTCGCCGATCCGAAGGCCCTGAGGCTTCACGAGGACGCAATGCTCGTCGATCACGACCGGCGCCGGCAAGGCTATCAGCAGGGCGCGCCGCCGAACGCCCCCTACGGGGCGGAGACCTACCGGTCGCGACCCTCGGCGCTCCGGCGCTTCCTCGGCGGCTCGCCCGCCGGCGTGTTCCTGCGCCTGCTGTTCCTGTCGGTGCTGGTCGGCGCCTTCATGTCGATGCTCGGCCTCACGCCCGGGCGGCTGTTCTGGCACGTCTATGATTCGGCGCGGGCGCTGATCGATGTCGGGCTCGCCTCGCTCCACGATTTCGGCGGCTGGATCCTCGCCGGGGCGATCGTGGTCGTGCCGCTCTGGCTGATCGCGCGCCTCTTCGCCGTCTCGCGCTGACCGAATCCGAGGCCGACCGGCACGGTCAGGCCCGTCATCCCGGCGCCGCGGAGCGGAGCCTGGGAGCCTGACCCGCCGATGCCCTCGTCCGGCTTTGCACGGACGGCGCAGCTTTCCAGCGTGAGGCCTGATGCACGCCGCCAGTTCCGGCCGCCCGACGAACCGCCGCGTCCTGGCTCTGGCGCTGCCGATGACGGTCGCCAACGTCACGACGCCGATGCTCGGCTTCGTCGGGGCGGCGGTGATCGGCCGGCTCGGCGACGCGGCGCTGCTCGGCGCCATCGCCCTCGGCGCGGTGATCTTCGACGCGATCTTCTGGTCGTTCGGGGCGCTTCGCATGGCGACCGCCGGCCTGACCGCGCAGGCGGTCGGCGGACAAGACGAGCCCGAGGTCGATCGCATCCTGGCCCGGGCGCTGGCGGCGGGCGCCCTGATCGGCCTGGTCCTGGTGGTCCTGCAGGAACCGCTCGCCCAGCTCGCCTTCCGGATCAGCGGGGCGAGCGAGGCCGTGATTGCGGGCCTTGCGACCTATTTCCACATCCGCATCCTGTCCGCGCCCTTCGTGCTGGCGAGCTACGGCGTGCTCGGCTCGGTCCTGGGGCGCGGGCGCACCGATCTGGGCCTGCTGCTGCAGGTCGCGATCAACCTGACCAATGTCGCGCTGACGCTCACCCTGGTCCTGGGCTTCGGCCTCGGGCTCGCCGGGGCGGCGCTGGCGACGCTGGGCGCCGAGGCCCTCGGGCTCGGCCTCGGGCTGGTCCTCCTGGCGCGCCTCGGCGCGCGGCCGTTCCGGGTGCCGCTGCGCGATCTCCGCGACGCCACGGCGCTCCGCCGGACGCTCAGCGTCAACGGCGACGTGATCCTGCGGACGCTCGCCCTGATCACCGGCATCGTGCTGTTCTCGGCGCTGGGCGCCCGGCAGGGCGACGTGGTGCTGGCGGCGAACTCGGTCCTGTGGAATCTCTTCCTGATCGGCGGGTTCTTCCTCGACGGCTTCGCCACGGCGGCCGAGACCCTCTGCGGCCAGGCGGTGGGCGCCCGGGACGCGGACGCATTCGATGCGGCCGCCACCCTGTGCCTGCGCTGGTGCCTCGGCTTCGGGCTCGCGGTCAGCCTGCTGTCGCTGGCGGGCGGCGCGGCCTTCATCGATGCCGTGACGACGAACGGGCCGGTGCGCGAGGCGGCGCGCTCCTACCTCGTCCTCGCGGCCCTGGCGCCGCTCGCCGCCGCTGCGCCCTTCGCGTATGACGGGATCTACATCGGCGCGACCTGGACCCGGGCGATGCGCAACCTGATGGCGTGCGCGCTCGCCGCCTATTGCGCGATCCTCGTGCTGGTCGAGAGCCTGGGCCTCGGCAATACCGGGCTGTGGCTCGCCTTCGTGGGCTTCCTGGGCGCCCGGGGCCTCGGACAGGCGATCGCCTTCCCGGGCCTCGCCCGGGAGACGTTCCGGGAGCCTGCGTCCTCCGCCCGCGAACAGGCGGCCTAGGCGGATTCCGCGTCCGTGCGAGGCGAGCGGCCTGCTAGCGCGGATCCTTCCAGGTGGTGGGCTGGGCGGACGGCGCGGCGCGGGCGACGGTGCCCGTGGTGCGCGGCATGACGGCCTCCGCCCGACGCGGGTAGGACCGGCGCGGCGCCGCGGAGCCGTAGCGGCGGCCCCGGCGGACATGGCGGCGCCCGCGCTCCGTCGAGTTCCCCACGAAGCCGCCGACCACGGCGCCCGCGACGGCACCGATCGGCCCGCCGACCAGCGCCCCCGCGACCGCGCCGGAGCCGACGCCGAGGGTGGTCCGGCTCTGGGCCCGGGCCGCCTCGGGTGCCGCCAATGTCCCGAGCAAGGCCAGGGTGACCAAGACTTTGCGCATCGTCGAGTTTCCGGGTTCCAAGAATTGGTTTCGTCCGGCCTTTAAGCGGCGGAACATGACCAAACCGCGGCTTCGATCTGCGCAGAGAGGCCGCGGTATCAAACCGCCCGGGAACTCACCGGCCCCGATCGTCAAGGTGTGGCGCGGCCGGTTTCGTGCTTTAGGGTGCAGTGCAACGACAGGAGGCCGCGCGACGGCCCAGGAGGGAGAAGCCGATGGCCACGACGACCGATCTGCGCCTGCGCCGGAGCGTGCTCTACATGCCCGGCTCGAACCAGCGGGCGCTCGACAAGGCCAAGACCCTGCCGGTGGACAGCATCATTCTCGACCTCGAGGATGCCGTCGGTCCGGAGGAAAAGGAGATCGCCCGGGAGCAGGTCTGCGCCGCCGTGAAGAGCGGCGCTTACGGCAGCCGCGAGCTGATCATCCGGGTCAACGCCCCGCAGACCCCCTGGGGTGAGGCCGATCTCCACGCCGCCATCGAAGCCAAGCCCGACGCGATCCTGATGCCGAAGGTCTCGTCGCCGGCGGTGCTGGAGAGCATCGCCGACCGGCTCGAATCCCTCGACGCCCCGGAGGGCATCGCGATCTGGGCGATGATCGAGACGCCGGCCTCGATCCTCAACATCCAGGAGATCGCACGGGCCAAGCGCGATCCGCGCAACCGCCTGACCTGCCTTGTGCTGGGCACCAACGACCTCGCCAAGGACACCTGGGCCAAGATCGTGCCCGGCCGCGTGCCGATGCTGCCCTGGATGATGATGGCGCTGGCCGCGGCCCGGTCGGAGGGCTTGGCCATCCTCGATGGCGTGTACAACGACATCGCCGATACCGAAGGCTGTCGCGAAGAGTGCCGTCAGGCCCGCGACCTGGGCTTCGACGGCAAGACGCTGATCCACCCGACGCAGCTGGAGCCCGCCAACACGTCCTTCGCCCCCACCGAGGAGGAGGTGCGCCGGGCCAAGCTGGTGATCGAGGCGTTCGAGCGCCCGGAATATGCCAAGCGCGGCGCGATCAAGCTGGAGGGTCGGCTCTACGAGCGGCAGCACCTCGGCGTGAACCGCCGGGCGGTCACCTGGGCCGAGGCGATCAAGGCGAAGGGGTTCTGAACCGTCTTCCAGCCCGCAGCGCCAATCTCTGCCGTGTCGCGCAGGCCTGGGTCATCGCGCGACCCTCGTGATGACGGGTCCGCGTTTGTTCATCACGTGGCGCACCCGGCGGATTCGTAGCGCGTCCGCTGGGTGCGCCCGTCGCGCGCCGTGACCACGACGAGCCCCGCCTCCTCCAGGCCGACCAGCGACCGCAGCACGAGGGCGTGCTCCACCCCGAAGGTGCGGGCGAAGGCGCGGCTGTCGCCCGGCAGGCCGAGATCCAGCGCCGCCAGGAGACCCGCCGACAACGGGTCGAGGCCGGGATGAGCGGCCGAAACCCGGTCGAGGGCGGCGACGAACGCCGCCTCGTCGGGGCCCTGGCTCACGCGGCCACGGGCGCCTGCAGGGTCACCAGCACGGACTTGGAGGTCGGCGTGTCGCTCTTCTCGCCGAAGGTCGACAGGGGCACCAGCACGTTCAGCTCCGGATAGTAGCCGGCCAGCGATCCCCGCGGCATGTCGAAGGGCACGAGGCGGAAATTCTCCGCGCGGCGGGTGATGCCGTCGTCGTGCGTGCCCACGATGTCGACGCGCTCGCCGAGCCGGTCGCGGATCGCCGCGAGGTCGTCCGGATGGGCGAACAGGACGCGGCGCTCGCCGTAGACGCCGCGGTAGCGGTCATCCATCCCGTAGATCGTGGTGTTGTACTGGTCGTGGCTGCGGAACGTCTGCAGCACGAACGTGTCGCGGGCCTTCCGGGCGGCCTGATGTTCGGTTTCGGCCGGCAGCGCATCCGCCGAGAAATTGGCCCGGCCGGTGGCCGTCTCGAACACCCGCTCGGCGGCGAGGTTGCGCAGCATGAAGCCGCGGGGCTTACGCACGCGGGTGTTGTAGCCGGTGAAGCCCGGGATCGTGGCGGCGATCGCCTCGCGGATCCGGTCGTAATCCGCGGCGAAGCCGGCCCAGTCGATGGCGGAGGCGCCGAGAGTCGCCTGCGCCATCCCGGCGATGATGGCGATCTCGGACCGCAGCTCCTTCGAGGCCGGCTTGTTGATGCCGCCCGACCCGTGGACCATGCTCATCGAATCTTCGACGGTCACGATCTGGATCTTGCCCTCTTCGGTCCGGTCGATCTCGGTGCGGCCGAGGCAGGGCAGCAGGTAGCCGACCGCGCCGGGCACCAGATGGGCGTGGTTGAGTTTCGTGGCGATGTGGACGGTGAGCCGGCACGACGCCAGCGCCTGCGCCACCACCGGCGTGTCGGGCGTCGCCCGCAGGAAATTGCCGCCGAGCCCGATGAAGGCCTTGGACGTGCCGTCCCGCATGGCGCGGATCGCCGCGAGTACGTTGTGGCCGTGCCGGCGCGGCATGGCGAGGCCGAAATGCTGCTCCAGGGCGTCCAGAAGGGACGCGGAGGGGCGCTCGTTGATGCCGACCGTGCGGTCGCCCTGCACGTTCGAGTGGCCCCGGACCGGGCACAGGCCCGCGCCGGGGCGGCCGATATGGCCGCGCAGGAACAGGAGGTTGGCGATCTCCCGGATCGTCGCCACCGAGTGCCGATGCTGGGTCACGCCCATCGCCCAGGTGGCGATGACCCGCTGCGCGCCGAGATAGACGTCCGCCATAGCGGCGATCTCGTCCATCGTGAGGCCGGACTGGTCGAGGATCGCGTCCCAGGAAGTCGCCTCAACGGCCGACCGATAGGCGTCGAGACCGGCGGTGTGGTGCTCCAGGAAGGCCTGGTCGAGGAGCGACGGCCGGCCGGCCGCCAGGGCCTCGGCGTCGCGGGCGAACACGATCTTGGCGATGCCCCGGAAGGCCGCCATGTCGCCGCCCGAGCGCGGCTGCAGATAGTGGCTGGCGATGGGGCGGCTCGAGCCGCGGAGCATCTCGACGGTGTTCTGCGGATCGGCGAACCGCTCCAGGCCGCGCTCGCGCACCGGGTTGAGCACCACGACCTGGGCGCCGCGCTCGGCCGCCCGGCGCAGGTCGCCGAGCATCCGCGGATGGTTGGTCCCCGGATTCTGGCCGACGCAGAAGATCGCGTCCGCCTTCTCGAAATCCTCCAGCAGGACCGTGCCCTTGCCGATGCCGATCGCATCGATCAGCGCCACGCCGCTCGCCTCGTGGCACATGTTCGAGCAGTCGGGGAAATTGTTGGTCCCGTAGGCCCGGGCGAAGAGCTGGTACAGGTAGGCGGCCTCGTTGGAGGCGCGGCCCGAGGTGTAGAACTCGGCCTGGTCCGGATGGTCGAGCCCGCGCAGGGTCGCGCCGATCTCCGCGAAGGCCGCGTCCCAGCTCACCGGCAGGTAGCGGTCGCTCGCCGCGTCGTAGCGCATCGGATGCGTCAGGCGGCCCTGGCCCTCGAGGGCGTAGTCGCTCCAGTCCCGCAGCTCGGTCAGCGTGTGCTTGGCGAAGAAGGACGGCTTCGTGCGCTTGTCGGTGGCCTCCCAGGAGACCGCCTTCACGCCGTTCTCGCAGAACTCGAAGGACGAGCCGTGCTCCGGGTCGCCCCAGGCGCAGCCGGGGCAGTCGAACCCGTCGGGCTGGTTGGCCTTCAACAGCGCGCGGGCGCCGGTGAGGGGCGCGCGGCTGCCGAGCAGGTGCTTGCCGCAGCTCTTCAGAGCGCCCCAGCCGCCGGCGGCGGATGAGCGCTTGGAAGACCCTTCAGATTGGGCCATGAACCGTCCTGGATTGGCTGACGCGACGTGTCTCGCAGACGCGAGATAAGCGGCTCTCCAGGTCCCTCACAATGGCGTGCGGGCGCAGGCCCCTCATGCATGGGGCACAGGCTAAGCTCCCACTCCGCAAAGCCTTTCTAAACTGGCGCGTCCCCTCTCACGCGGTGCGGGCGAGTTCCGCGGCGTCCCGTCCGACCACCGTGGCGAGGCTGGTGACGCCGGCCCGGTCCATCTGCGCCAGCAGGCCCGCCTTGATGCGCCCGACCAGTCCCGGGCCCTCGTACACGAGCGCGGAGTAGAGCTGCACGAGACTGGCCCCGGCCCGGATCTTGGCCCAGGCGGCCTCCGCCGAATCTACGCCGCCGACGCCGATCAGCGGAATCGTGTCTCCGACCCGCAGGCGCGTCTGGGCCAGCATCCGGGTCGCCGGGCCGAAGAGCGGCCGCCCCGACAGCCCGCCGGTCTCCCGAGCGAGCCCCTGCTCGCGGAGGCTCGCCGGACGGGCCACGGTGGTGTTGGACACGACGAGGGCCTGGACGCCGCGCCGTTGCGCCGTTGCGCAGACCGCGTCGAGGGCGCCCAACGCCATGTCGGGGGCGATCTTCAGGAGGATCGCCGCGTCGGCACCCGCCGCGTCGCGGGCCTCGACCGTCCGAGCGAGCAGTTCGTCGAGGAAGGCCTCGCCCTGGAGGTCGCGCAGGCCCGGGGTGTTGGGCGAGGAGACATTGACGGTGACGAAATCGACCAGCGGCGCGAGGGCGGCGGTGCAGGCCGCGTAGTCGGCGAGGCGGTCGGTGGACTCCTTGTTGGCGCCGATGTTGACGCCGACGATCCCGGAGCGGCCTTTCCGGGCACGCAACCGGCCGGCCACCACCGACACCCCCTCGCTGTTGAGGCCGAAGCGGTTGATCACCGCCCGGTCGGCGGTCAGGCGGAACACCCGCGGCCGCGGGTTGCCGGGCTGCGGCCGCGGCACCACCCCGCCCACCTCGACGAAGCCGAAGCCGAGGCTCAGCAACGCGTCGGGAACGCGCGCGCCCTTGTCGAAGCCGGCGGCGAGGCCGACCGGGTTGGGGAAGCGGCGCCCGAGCAGGTCGACGGCGAGCCGCGGGTCGTCCGTCGGCGGGCCAGCCGCCGGAAGGAGCGCCAGGGCGCGCAGCGTCAGGTCGTGCGCGCGCTCCGCGTCAAGGCGATGGAGGAGCGGCCGGACGAGCGGGAAGGCGGCGTCGATCATGCCGGCAGGATCCCGGCCGGAAATGCGTGCCGCCCGTCGCCGTCCAGCGGCATTTCGTCCACCGCGACCACGGCCGAGAGCGGCAGCGGACCGTAGAGGTGCGGGAACAGATCGCCCCCCCGGGAGGCCTCGTAGCGCAGGCCGTCGCCGAGCGCCTCGGCCTCGACCGCAACGAGGAGCAGGTCGTCCTGTCCGGCGAAGTGTCGGGCGGCCGTCTCGGCGACCTGGGCGGCCGTCGAGAAATGGATGAAGCCGTCCTGGCGATCGATCGGCGCCCCCGTGAATTGGCCCGCGGCCTCGGCCTCGCGCCACAGGGCACGCGGACAGATCTTGTAGATGAGCGGCATCGAAGCTCCCCGGAACCGACGCGTCGATAGAGGCGCCGGGCGCCGGCGGCAACACCGATGCGCTCTGCCGATTCGAGGAGCGATTGCAATCTGACGCCCGTAGTTCTACTTTCCTACAACTAGGCTGGACGTCACACAGCCCTGTCCGGACCGGCAGAGCGGATCCGGAAAGTAAATTGTCAAGTATCTCCGCGCGTACCCGGCGGGTTTTGAACGGACCCGGCGGACAAACCGTCTCCGTGCCCCCGAGGCAGCCGGATCCCGGCTGGTGAGACGGGGGTGCCGGCCCGCTGAGGGTGAGCCTCCGAGTCCGCGATGCTGTCGCACGAGCAGATCTGGAACGCCATCGACCGGCTCGCCGAGCGCCACGGCTACTCGGCCTCCGGGCTCGCCCGCCGCGCCGGCCTCGACGCCACGAGCTTCAACCGCTCGAAGCGCGTGGGCGCCGACGGCCGCAAGCGCTGGCCCTCCACGGAATCGGTGTCCAAGGTCCTGGCTGCGACCGGATCGAGCCTCGACGAGTTCCTGCGGCTCATCGAGGCGCGGGAGATTCCCGCCCGCACCATGGTTCCGCTGATCGGCCTGACGCAGGCCGGCGCCGGCCGCCTGTTCACCGACGAGGGCATGCCCACCGGCGGCGCGGGCTGGGAGGAGATCGAGTTTCCGGATCTCGGGGAGGAGCGGGCCTTCGCGCTGGAGATCCAGGGCGATTCCATGCTGCCGCTGTTCCGGGACGGCGACGTGCTGATCGTGTCGCCCACGGCCAGCGTCCGCAAGGGCGACCGCGTCGTGGTCCGCCTGCATGGCGGCGAGGTCCTGGCCAAGGAGCTGAAGCGGCGCACGGCCCGGACCGTGGAGCTGGCCTCCCTGAACCCCGAACACGAGGACCGAGTCCTGAATCTCGGCGAGATCGCCTGGATGGCGCGGGTCATGTGGGTGCGCCAGTAGACGGTGCTCACGGCGGCCGGCGCTTGGCCATGACGCCGTTCATCGCTATCGCTGGCCCGTCGCGGACCTTCCGCATCCGCTGAGCGCGAACGCAGCATGGTGCAGCCCGGGACGGATCACAGTGCGGGCAGGGGGGAGCCGCTCGGCGGCGAGGCCCGCTCGCTGCTCGACGCGCTGCCGACGCCCAGCCTCCTGCTCGATCCGCAGGGCCGTGTCCTCCACGCCAACCCGGCCCTGGAGCATCTCGCCGGGTATCCGGCCGAGCGGCTCGCCGCGCAGGGTCTGGACCTTATGCTGGCCCATCGCACGACGGCGCTCGATCCCGTCGGCCCCGCGAGTCAGGAATTCCTGGCCGCACGCGCGGACGGGACCACCTTCTGGGCCCATCTGGACACGGCGCCGCTTCCCGGCACCCGCAACCGCATCGGCCAGATCCTCGACGTCACGGCGCGCCGCGAGGCCGAGGGGGCGCTCGCCCTCTCCCGCCAGCGCGAGGCACTGGGGCTGCTGACCAACAGCGTGGCGCACGAGTTCAACAACTTCCTGCAGATCCTGATCGGCTACATCGACGGGCTGAAACGTCGCCTCGGAGACCGGCAGGAGCCGTTCATCCAGCGGGCGATCGCCCGCTCAGCCGACGCCACCGAGCGGGCGGCGATCCTGACCCGGCACCTGTTGGCCTATTCCCGACGCATCGCGCCCGACGTCCGGGCGGTGGACCTCGACGCGATCGTGGCGGATCTCGCAGGCCGCCTCGAGCCCGATCTGCCGCCGGGCATCCGTCTCACCGTCGCGGCGACGCCGGGCCTGCCCCGGGCGATCAGCAATCCGACCCAGATCGAGTTCGCCCTGCGGCATCTCGTCGCCAACGCCTGCGAGGCCATGCCGTCCGGGGGAACGCTGACGCTGTCGACCTTCCGGATCGATCCCGGCGACCGGTCCTTGCAGCAGCCGGGCCTCGGCAGCGTCGGGATCGCGGTCGGGGATACGGGGCTGGGCATGTCGCCCGAGATGCTCACCCGGGCCCTGGCGCCGTTTCAGACCAGTCACGAGGCGGGGCGCGGCGCGGGCCTCGCGATCGTGCATGGGCTGATGAAGCGCCAGAACGGCACCATCACCCTCGACAGCCGCAGCGGGGAGGGGACCCAGGTGCGCCTCGTCTTTCCGGCGGCTCCCGAGCGCACTCTCCACTGAGCCGCCGGGTCCGACGCGCGGCGCAACGCAACCCCGGGCAGCGGGCGTTCGGCGTGCCCGGCTCGACCGGATCGCCGTTCACCGCGTCCATGGACGGGGGGCGATCCCGTGGAAAACGTCATCCCGGCGCCGTCGGGCAGGACTAAAACCCGAGCCGAGCCGTTCCCATATCGTCACTGGCGCTCCGCGCTCTTCGGTTCTCGTCCTCTGAGGCGTGTACATGTTTACTGAGATTTCGCGCCGCCGGCGTGTGGCCGCCCTCCTGGCGCTGGCCGCTGCGCTGACCGTCGCGGCGCCCGTCGCGGAAGCCCGTCCGGGCGGCGGCGGATCGTTCGGATCCCGTGGCTCGCGCACCTACACGGCCCCCTCGGCCACGCCGACGGCCCCGGGCGGCGGCATGACCATGCAGCGTTCGCAGACCGCGCCGTCCCCCGGCATGGGCAGCCCCGGCATGCAGGCTCCGGCCGCGCCCGGCCGGCGGTTCGGCGGCGGCTTCTTCGCGGGCCTGCTGGGTGCCGGCCTGATCGGCGCACTCCTCGGCGGCGGCTTCTTCGGCGGCCTCGGTGGCCTCGCCTCGATGATCGGCCTCCTGTTCCAGGTCGGGCTCGTCGTGCTCGTGGTGATGCTGGCCCTGCGCTTCTTCCGCCGCCGGAACGAGCCGGCCGGCGCCGGTGCCCCCTATGCCCGCTCGTCGCTCAACGACGAGCCCGGCGCGCGCGGCCCGATGGGCGGTGCTCCGGCCGGCCCCGCCGCCGGCATGTTCGGCGGTGGCCAGCGGCCGCCGCAGACACGCCCGGTCCAGATCGGCCCGGCCGACTATCAGGCGTTCGAGCGGCTGCTCGGCGACGTTCAGGATGCCTATTCCCGCGAGGATCGGGTGACGCTGGGCAACCTGTCGACGCCCGAGATGGTCGGCTACTTCGATGAGGAGCTGCGCAACAACGCGGCCCGCGGCGTGGTGAACACGATCTCGGACGTGAAGCTGCTGCAGGGCGATCTTGCGGAAGCCTGGGGTGAGGATCGCACCGACTACGCCACCGTGGCGATGCGCTACGCCCTCAAGGACGTGATGGTGGAGCGGGCCAGCGGCCGCGTCGTCTCGACGGATACGTCCGAGGCGACGGAGCTCTGGACCTTCCTGCGCCAGCCCGGGCGCGGCTGGGTGCTCTCGGCGATCCAGCAGACCCGCTGATTGCGCCGCGCTCCGGCCTCCGGGCCGGAGCCGCCGTGCAGGCTTTCAAGCCGGCGCCGCCCCCGCGGTGCCGGCTTTTCTGTGCGCGTCCCACCGGTTCGCCAGATCGACGAAGCCTGCCACCGGGATTTCCTCGGCCCGCGCCGTCTCGACGAGCCCGGCCGCGGCCAGCAGGATGCCGGGCTCGGGCGTCAGCGCCTTGAGGCTCTGACGCAGCATCTTCCGGCGTTGGCCGAAGGCCGCGCGGGTGACGGCTTCCAGCGCACCGGCGCGGCAGGGCAAGGGCTCCGCCCGCGGCACAAGCCGCACCACGCTCGACGTCACCTTCGGTGGCGGCACGAACGCCGAAGGGCTCACGTCGAACAGGATCTCGGCCTCGGTCCGCCAGCCGCAGAACACGCCGAGCCGGCCGTAATCGGCCCGCTCCTCGGGGCTGGCGACGATGCGCTCTGCGACTTCCCGCTGGAACATCAGCACGGCCTGATCCCACCAGGGCGGCCAGGCTTCGCCGTCGAGCCAGCCGGTGAGCAGCGCCGTGCCGACATTGTAGGGCAGGTTGGCGACGATCCGGGCGGGACCATCGCCCACCAGCGGCCGCGGATCGAAGGCGAGGGCGTCGGCGTCGACCACCTCGAGGCGTCCCGGATAATGGGCGGCGATCTCGGCGAGCGCCGGCAGGGCGCGCGGGTCGCGCTCGATCGCCACGACGCGGGCGGCGCCCTCGGCGAGGAGCGCGCGCGTCAGGCCGCCCGGACCGGGGCCGACCTCCACCACGGTCACACCCGCGAGGGGCCCCGCTGCCCGGGCGATCCGCCCGGTCAGGTTGAGGTCGTACAGGAAGTTCTGGCCGAGCGCCTTCTTCGGCTCCAGGCCGTGGCGGGCGACGACGTCGCGCAGCGGCGGAAGACCGTCCCCGGCGCTCATGATGGCTCCCTCACAGCTCGTCCTCGGCGTCGAAGTGGTGGGCGCCCGGGGATCGCGGCCGCCCGGCATAGACGCTGAACGGGATGATTTCGGCACCGCCCAACGGACCGCGTCGCACCGCCGCGTTGGCGGCCAGCCGATCAGCGAGGCGCAAAGCCGCCACGAGGCTGTCGGGCCGGGCGATGCCCTGACCGGCGATATCGAAGGCCGTGCCGTGGTCCGGTGAGGTCCGCACGAAGGGCAGGCCGAGGGTGACGTTCACGCCGTCGTCGAACGCGATGGTTTTGATCGGGATCAGGGCCTGGTCGTGCGTGGGCGCGAGGGCGACGTCGTAGGCGGTCCGGGCGCGGGCGTGGAACAGGGTGTCGGCCGGGAGCGGCCCGCGGATGTCGATGCCCTGTGCCCGCAGCCGCGCCACTGCGGGGGCGAGGACGTCGCGGTCTTCATGGCCGATCGTCCCGGCCTCGCCCGCATGCGGGTTGAGGCCCGCGAGGACGAGGCGCGGCTCCGGCAGACCGAACCGGTCGCGCAGGTCCCGGGCGACGATCAAGGCGGTCTCCTCGACGAGGTCCTGGGTGAGCAGGGCCGGCACGTCCTTCAGCGGCACGTGGATCGTCACCGGAACCACCGAGAGCTCCGGGCTCCAGATCATCATCACAGGCCTGGGCGGCGTCTGGCCGGGCGGCACCGAGAGGGCGGCCAGGAACTCGGTGTGGCCCGGATGGGCGAACCCCGTCCGGGTCAGCACGAACTTGGCGATGGGGTTGGTGACCACTGCGCTCGCGCGTCCGGCCTTCACGAACGCCACCGCCGCCGTGATCGACTCGATGGTCGCGCCGGCATTGACGGAATCGGGCACGCCCGGCTCGGCGGCGACGCGGGCGCCGCTCGGCAGCGACACCACCGGGAGGGCGCGCGGGAACACCTCGGCGGCGGTCTCGGGATCGACCTCGGCCACCGGAACGGGGCGGCCGAGGCGGTGGGCGAGGCGCTCGACGAAGTCCGGATCGGCCACGAGGAAGAACGGCGGCAGCGGCTCCGTGCCGCCCCGTCCGAGCCACGCGCTGAGCGCCAGCTCCGGACCGATGCCGGCAGGATCTCCGAGGGTGAGGGCGAGGGGCGGCATGGGCGGTCTATAGCGCCGGCGGGGCGCGGGCGCATCCTCGACGCCACGGGTCCGAGCCGCCGGAGATCGCAGGTCCACGGATCCTGAGGCCCACAGACGCGGAGAGCGGGACTTTACCGCACCGAGGCGATGCCGTCCGCGGTGGTGGCGGTGCCGACGTTCTGGCGCAGATCCGCCTCACCCAGCGTCTTGAGTTCGACCCGCAGCAGGACGGTCTGGTTGCGCTCGCGGACGCCGGTGGCCGTCGCGATCGGGGAATTGATGTAGTTCAGCGAGACGGTGGTGCATTCGTCCTGATAGCCGCCGCCGAAGCTCGCCCCCGAGAGATAGAAGCGCCCCGGATTCTGGTAGATCGGCACGGTTCCGATCGGGTTCGCCAGATAGGAGCTCAGGGCATCCGTATAGGTGTTGCGCACGTCCAGGTAGTGCGTGAGGTCGACGAGCAGCGAGCCCGACACGAACCAGTTCGGCGTGATGTTGTAGGTCGCGGACGCCGTGACGCCTTCGCGATAATGGCTGTAGCCGAGCAGCGGCTGCGCCTCGTAGTAGGAATAGAAAGCCGACAGCGTCAGCGGCGCGAACGGCGCGAATCGTGCCGTCACGCCGGTCTCGAACCGCGCCACGTGGAAGTCGGCCTGGTTGAACCGGGCACGGCTGATGAACGTGATGTTCTGGTTCGGCGAGACCTGGAACCGGCCGACGAAGTCCGATCGCTGCGTCTCGAGCCCGGAATCCAGGCCGGTATTGGCGATGTCGCCGCGACGGAACGAGTTGACGCCCGCGAGCTGGATGGACTCGCCGAACAGCACGTTCGCGTACCAGCCGGACGGGGTCACGACGGAGTACTGGCCGCCGAGATTGGTGCGCACGCCGCCTTCGACCCGGTCGTAGCCCGAGAACTTGTCCCATTCGAACAGCGACGTGTCGTCGAAGACGAGGCTCTGCGCGTCCTCGTTCGGCAGGCGGCCGATCCGGGTCTCCGACGGGCGCGCGATGATCTGGCCGATCGGCTCCAGGGTGTGGACGCCGAGCGCGCCGAAATTGGCGACGAACGGGTAGCGGTAATCGAGGCCAATCGCCGGCATGACCCGGCCGGCGAAGCCGTCGTCGATCTTCGCCACCTGCGGCGCGAGATCGTTCTGGTAGCCGGAGAAGCTCGGATTGGTGAAGAACGCGTCCGTGCGCATATACGCGAACGGCGTGAACTTCTGGCCCCAGTCGTCGATGAAGCTGCGGCGCCAGGACAGTTCCGCGGAGGCGCGGGTGTTGGTGCCGGCGAGCCCGTCGATCGCGCAGAGGCCGCGCTGGAAGACCGTGCAGGTCTGGTAGAGCGGGAAGCTGACGCCGTTGACGCTCGGCGAGAACAGGTAGCTCGAGGTCCGTGGCAGGCCCTGGTACTGCGTGGTCTCGCGGGTCAGGCTGGTGATGTTCGCCTGGAAGCGCACCTCGCCGCCGATCTCCGAGGGGCCATTGACCCGCTTGTCGTAGTCGATGACCGGGGCGACGATCGGCTGCTGCTTCTGCCAGTCGAAGCTCGACAGGCCCTTGAAGTAGTAGCCCCGCGCCTCGAACCACGAGCGGTCGCCCTGGCCGATCAGGTACGCCGTCGAGGTCGCCTCACGGAAATAGTCCGTGGTGATGTTCTGGTTGCGGATCCGGTAATTGTCGAGGAACCACTTGTCGGTGACGCCGACGAGGTCCCAGCCCGTACGCCAGCGCGGGTTGATGTAGAACCGGCCCTGCGACTCCACCGAGCCGCGGAAATCGCGCTCGCCGGCGCCGAGGGGGCTCGGCAGGAAGGCCGAGGGCGTCGTCTGCGAGATGCCCGACAGGCGGATGTTGTAGAAGCCGTTGTCGATCCGCTGGCGGAACTCGCCCTGCGCGAGCAGGCCCTGCCGGCTGAGCAGCGTCGGCGTCACCGTCAGATCGTAGTTCGGTGCCAGATTGATGAAGTAGGGAAGCGACACGCCGTTGCCGAGGGCGGTCGTCGTGATGAAGCGTGGCGTCAGGAAGCCGGTCTTGCGCTTCACCGTCGGATCCGGCGCCTCGAAATACGGCAGGTAGGCCACCGGGATCCCGGCGATCTCGAGCGTCGAGTCGTCGAAGTAGACCGTGTGGGTCTCGTTGTCGTGGATGATCTTCTTCGCCTTGATCTGCCACAGCGGCGGCGTCTCAGGGTTGTCCTTGCACGGCTCGCAGGCCGTGTAGCTGCCGGACTCGAAGCTCGTCTGCTCGCCGTTCAGGCGCTCGGCCCGGGGCGCAGAGAACCGGGTGCGCACGGTCTCGAACTTGCGCTGGACGGTCTGCTGGCCGCGGAAGGCATCCACGAAGCCGGTCTTGAAGTCGTCGGTGAGCTCCATGCGCGCGCCGGTCACGACGCCGCCATCGGCCTCGGTGAGGCGGACATTGCCCTCGGCGAAGACCCGGCCGGAAGTCCGGTCGTAGCGCACGCGGTCGGCCTGCAGGGTCCGCGGACCGTAATGCAGCTCGGCGTTGCCCCGCGCCGTCACGGTGCCGTGGTCGTTGTCGTAGATCAGCTCGTCGGCCTCGACGAGGAGCTTGTCGCCGGGCTTGCCGGCCGTCACGGCGGGCAGGCCCTGGGCATGGGCGGACAGGCCCCCCGCCAGCGGCGCGGCGAGCGCCAGCACAGCTCGGAAACCAGCCTTCCGCAGGATGTCGGCGACCTTACGCAACGCGCGTCCCAACCCCTGTGACGTCTGCCGCCACCAACCTCAACACCCGTCTCCCGTCCCGCGAAGGCTCGCGGAAGTCAGCCGTCTTCCTGGTACAGAAGCGTGAGCGTACCGAGAAGACTGCCTACCACGGCCGGGAACCAGGCCGCCACCGGTGCGGCGACGAGTCCGGACGCCCCGAGCCCCTCCATGACCTGTCGGACCACGTAGAGAGCGAAGCCGGCCGCGACGCCACCGAGCACGAGTTTTCCGACACCACCAAAGCGGAAGAACCGTAAGGAAACGGTTGCGGCGACGATGACCATGGCCACGAACAGCACCGGCCTTGCCCACAGGACATCGTACTGGAGCCGGTATCGGGTGGCGTCCAAACCGGCCCGCTCGGTCCGCGCGATCGTTGTGGGAAGTTGCCAGAAAGGCACAGATTCGGGGGGCGTGAACCCCTGACGCACCTGTGCGGGGTCGAGGTTCGAGGCGATCAGGTAGGTGTCGAACGACTCAGGGGGCGTGTCCGGTGTGAGAACGCGCACATCGGAGAGTTCCCAGTAGCCGTCGTGCAGCGTGGCGCGGGCCGCGACGAGCTGCTCGGCGAACTTGCCGGCCGCGTCGAAGGTGAAGACCGACACGCCGGCGAGGGTGGTCGTGCCCTCGATGGCGGTCTCGGCGCGGAGGATCGCCTCGCCGTCGAGGCCCTTCTGGCGGATCCAGAGGTCCTTGCCCGAACTCGCCTTGGTGGATTTGGCGAAGATCTTCGCCTCGATCTCGGTGGAGCGCTGTTTCAGCAGCGCCGAGACCGGGTTGTAGACGCCGACGGCCAGCGCACCGAGGGTGAGGGCCACGAAGAAGCCGGGCTGCAGGAACTGCCACGCCGAGATCCCGGCTGCCCGCGCGACCACCAGTTCCAGCTTGCGCGAGAGCTGGAGCAGGGCCGCCATGGAGCCGAACAGGATCGCGAAAGGCAGGACGCCCTCGGCCACCGCGGGGGTGCGATAGAGCGAGAGCTGCGCCATCAGCCCCGCGGAGGCGCCCTGGGCCTCGCCAGCGCGGCGGAGGAGCTCGACGAAGTCCAGGGTGTAGACCAGGGCGAACACGGTGACGAACACGCCGAGCACCGTGCGGAGGAACCGGGCGGCGAAATACCGCCCGAGGGTGGGGCCGATCAGCATCATCGGGTTCAGGCCGCCGGCGCCAGGCGCGGGCCGCGGAACAGGCCGCGCACGAAGCGGGCCAGGACGGCGTTGAATGCGCGCACCCGCGGTCCGAAGAAGATCAGGAGGCTCGACAGGACGATCGCCAGAAGCGGCACGCCGTAGACCGCCCCCACGGCCGCCGGGCTGCGCGCGGCGGCGCTGACCGCCGCGAAGCCACCGATGCGCAGGGCCACCACGGCGAGGATCGCCCCGGCGACCGCGACGCCGCGCCCCTGCCGTGTCGTGCGTGGGTCGCCCAGCGCTGCGAAGGCGATGAAGACCAGGGCCAGCGGGTAGAGACATGCGGAAAGCCGGTCGTGCAGCTCCGCCCGGAACCGGCCCTTCTGCAGCTTGTAGTAGCCTTCGGTCGTGTCGGGGAACAGGAGCTGCGCCGTCGATCGCTCCCGGGGCTTGTAGATCGTGTCGGAATCCGGGGGCGCGAAGGCGGCGAGGTCGATCGTGTAGCGCTCGAAGGTCAGGATCGACGAATCGCGGGAATCCTTCTGCTGCTGATGGACGCTGCCGTTCTCCAGGATCAGATAGCTCTGTCCCTCGACGTCGGCCGCGTTGCCGCGCTCGGCGAGGTAGACCTTCGTCTTCCCGGCTTCACGCCGGTCCTGGATGAACAGCCCCTTCAGGGTGCCCCCCGGGCCGCGCTCGCGGAAGTGGAAGGTGATGCCGTTGTCGAGCTGGGTGAACTGCCCCTCCTTGACGACGTTCGCGATGAAGTCGCCGCGGACCCGGGTGATCACGTCGCGCAGCTCCTGGAAGCTCGCGGGCATCACCACCACCACCAGGAATCCCACCAGGAAGCTGACGAACAGCGCCAGTGTCAGGAAGGGGCGCAGGAGCGAGCGGGGCGGCATCCCGGCCGCCGACATGACGATCAGCTCGGAATCGCCGTTCAACTTGTTGAGGGCGTAGATCGTGCCGATGAACAGGGCGACGGGGGCGATCACCACCACGAGGGTCGGCAGGGACAGGCCCGTGACGAAGAGGAAGACCAGCAATGTCTGGCCCTTGGCGGTCACGAGGTCGAGCTCGCGCAGGGCCTGCGTCAGCCAGATCGTGCCCGTCAGCCCGATCAGGCAGGCGAGGGTGGCGCCCAGGGCGATCCGAAAGATGTAGCGCTCGATCTGCCTCATCGGCCCGGCAGTCCCGCTTCAGCATCGTCCCGAAAGGTGGTGCCGGCTTTCGGGCAAAGACGATGCGAATCCAAAGCTCGAGCCCGCCGTGCCGGATCCTTCAAATCCGGCATGATGGTCCCATCCTCTTGCGCCCTCGGAGCGGCAGGGACCCGACAAAAGGGGCGATTCCAGGGCTGTCACGCCGCGTTGCGTTCTCCGTCTCAGCGGCTACACAGAGCGGATGGCCCGCGCCTCGGCGCGCGGGTACGTAGTACGGCTCCGGGATAACGGGCAGGGCGACGGGTATGGCGGACGGTATCGAGATCGGTTTCGGTCCCCTGGAGCAGAGCGGCCAGGGCCCCGGCGGATCCGGCGATCTCGTGGTCTTCGTCGGCGACGACCTGTCGCTCGGATCGGCGGCCCGGGAAGCGCTCGGCGCCTCCGGGGCGGATCTGGTGGCCCGCGCCGCGGCCTCCGAGAAGTTCAAGGGCCGCGCGCTCAGCGCCCTGACGCTGCCGGCCCCTTCGGGCGTCGGCGCCGACCGCCTCGTGGTCGTGGGCCTCGGCTCCGAGAAGGATCGGGCCAAGACCGACTGGCCGGCGCTCGGCGGCTTCACCGCCGGCAAGGTGGCGGGGCGGACCGCCCGGGTCGTGCTCGACTGGCCCGGCACGACGGTCACGGCGACGCAGGCCGGCGAGTTCGCCCTCGGCGCGCGCCTGCGGACCTACGCGTTCGACCGCTACAAGACCAAGAAGAAGCCCGACGCCGACGACAAGTCCGTCACCGCGCTGACCCTGCTGCTCGCCGATCACGGCGCGGCCGCCCGCGAGGGCGAGGGCGCCCGGAGCCTGTCCGACGGCGTGATCCTGGCGCGCGACCTCGTGAACGAGCCGCCGAACGTGCTCTTCCCGGCGGAATTCGCCCGCCGCGCCTCGGAACTCGCCAAGCTCGGCGTCGAGATCGAGGTGCTGGAGCCGGCCCGGATGCGGGAACTCGGCATGGGCGCGCTGCTCGCGGTGGCGCAGGGCTCGGCCCGCGAGCCGCGGATCGTGATCATGCGCTGGAACGGCGGCCCCGCGGCGGAGCCGCCCGTGGCCCTCATCGGCAAGGGCGTCGTGTTCGATTCCGGCGGCGTCTCGATCAAGCCCGGCGGCGGCATGGAGGACATGAAGGGCGACATGGGCGGCGCGGCCGCCGTGGTCGGTGCCCTGCATGCCCTCGCCGCGCGCAAGGCGCGCTGCAACGTGGTCGGCGCCATCGGCATCGTGGAGAACATGCCGGATGGCGGCTCCTACCGCCCCTCCGACATCCTGACCTCCATGTCCGGCCAGACCATCGAGGTGATCAACACCGACGCCGAGGGCCGGTTGGTGCTGGCCGACGTGATCACCCACGTCATTCGCAGCACCAAGCCGAAGGCGCTGGTCGACCTCGCGACGCTGACGGGCGCGATCATCGTGGCGCTGGGCCAGGACATCGCCGGCATGTTCTCCAACGACGACACGCTGGCGGGCAACATCCACGCCGCCGGCGAGGCGACGGGCGAGAAGGTCTGGCGGATGCCGCTGATCCCGGCCTACGACAAGGCGATCGATTCCAAGTTCGCCGACATGAAGAACACCGGCGGCCGTCACGGCGGCGCCGCCACTGCGGCCTCGTTCATCAAGCGCTATGTCGAGGACGTGCCGTGGGCGCATCTTGACATCGCGGGCGTGGCGATGTCGTCGAACGCCAGCGAGATCAACCGCAGCTGGGGCGCGGGCTGGGGCGTGCGCCTCCTCGACCGGCTGATTCGCGACCATTACGAGGCCCGCTAAGGCGGCCGCGGCGGTCCAGACGCCGCGCGCCGGTCCGGGCAATCTCAGCATGGCCGCACACGCCAACGCCGCGCGCGATCGGGCCGATCCGGGTGACGGGACGTCCGGAGGCCGCGTCGGCGGCCTCCTCCTGGCAGCCGTCGGGCCGATTCTCGCCATGCTGGCCGCCCTGGCGCTCGTCGCCGTCACCGGCCTGAGCCAGCGTGGTTTCGTGCCGGAGGCCCTCGAGCCCTGGATCTTCGGCTACTTCATCGGCCGCTACCCGCTCTTCGCCTTCGCGCTGGTCTACGGGCTGGGGCATCTCGCGCGCGTGGCGGCGGAGCCGGGTCCCGCCTCCGTCCCGCGCCGGGTCCTATTCGGCCTCGCGGGGGCGGCCGCCCTTCTCGCCGCCGGGCTCTATCCCACCTTCGGCGGCCTCATCCTGCGCGCTGCCTTCGCCACCGGCGGCATGGCGTTCCTCACGCATCAGCCCCTGTGGCTGGCTTTCGGACTCGGCGCCGCTGTGGGTGCCCTGCTGTTCGGCGGCGTCCTCGGGCTGTTCGCGGTCGCGGCCAACCGCCCCCTGCGGCCGCGCCTGCGCCGGATCGGATTCGGAGCGCTCGCCTTCCTGGCCCTGTGGTTCGGCGCGATCCTGATCGGCCTCGCTGGCGACCTAGGCGTCGGCCCCTGGCCGCGCCGGGCGATGCGACCGGAGGAGGCCGCGCTCGCCGCGGGCCTGCTGATCGCCGCTGCTCTGCCCCACACCGCTCTGGCGACATTGCGCCGGCATCGTCGGGGCGTCTGAGCCCCCTGCCTTGCGGGCCGGCCTCCGTTCCCGCAGAGTCTGCGCGACAGGCGTAGCGAGACCCGGCCACCGAGAGTCGGGCCCGCGGGAGGCATCGCGATGCACGAGGCGAACGTGATCGAGCACGGCGCTCAAGCCGCTACGGCCGGCGCGTCGCCGGCCACGCCAAGCGGCGGGTCCTCCGACCGCCCCTGGCTGGCCTCCTACCCGTCCCGGGTTCCGGCGGAGATCGACGTCGCGGCCCTCGGGACCCTGGTCGGCCTGTTCAAATCCAGCATGGCCGCCTTCGCCGACCGGCCGGCGATGCTGTGCTTCGGCTCGACCATGACCTACGCGACCCTCGGCCAGCAGGCGCGCGACCTCGCGGCCTGGCTGCGCGGACAGGGGCTGGCAAAGGGCGACCGTGTTGCGATCATGCTGCCGAACGTCCCGGCCTATGCGGTCGCGATCTTCGGCGTTCTCCTTGCGGGCGGGACGGTGGTCAACACCAACCCTCTCTACACACCCCGGGAATGCGCGCAGCAGATCAACGATTCCGGTGCGCGGATCCTGATCGTCCTGGAGAATTTCGGCGCCACGGTCGCGGCAGCCCTGCCGGACGTCGCCCTGGAGCGGGTCGTCCTCGTGGGCCCGGGCGACGGGCTCGGGCTCAAGGGCCACGTGATCACGCTCGCCAGCCGGCATGTGCGCAAGGCCGTGCCGCCGTTCCGCCTTCCGGAGGGCCTCGCGATCCCCTTCGCCACCGTCCTGCGCCGGGGCCGGTCGATGCCGCGGGCGACGGTCCCGGTCGAACCGGAGGACCTCGCCTTCCTGCAATATACCGGCGGCACCACGGGCATCGCCAAGGCGGCGATGCTGAGCCACCGCAACATCATGGCGAATGTCGAGCAGTCGCAGCTCTGGTTCAACTCGAAGGATCCGAGCGTCCCGCGCTGCGTGGTCACGGCCCTGCCGCTCTACCACATCTTCGCGCTCACGGCGTGCTTCTTCCAGTTCATGCGCAGCGGCGGATCCTGCCTCCTGATCCCCAATCCGCGCGATTGCGACGGCATGGTCAAGACGCTGAGCCGCACCCGCTTCACCCACCTGATGGGCGTGAACACCCTGTTCAACGTGCTGATCAACCACCCGAAGATCGGCACGGTGGATTTCGCCAACCTCGACTTCGTGGTCGGCGGCGGGACCGCCGTGCAGCGGGCGGTCGCCGAGCGCTGGAAGGCGCTGACCGGCAACACGATCATCGAGGGCTACGGCCTGTCCGAGACCTCCCCGGTCGTGTGCGTCAATCCGCACGGCATGCGGGATTTCTCCGGCACGATCGGCTACCCGCTGCCCTCCACCGAGGTCTCGATCCGCGACGTCGCCGGCGAACCGGTCCCGATCGGGCAGCCCGGCGAGATCTGCGTGCGCGGCCCGCAGGTGATGCGCGGCTACTGGAACCGACCGGAGGAGACGGCCCGGGCGATGACGGCGGACGGGTTCTTCCGGACGGGCGACGTGGCGATCCTGCAGGCGGACGGCCAGATCCGGATCGTCGACCGGATGAAGGACATGATCCTGGTCTCCGGCTTCAACGTCTATCCCAACGAGGTCGAGGACGTCCTGGCGGCCCACCCCGCCGTGCTCGAATGCGCGGTGGTCGGCGCACCGAGCGAGGAAACCGGCGAGATGGTGGTGGCCCATGTGGTCCTGAAGGATCAGTCGGTCTCCCCCGAGGCCCTCCGGGCGTATGCGCGCACCCAGCTCACCGGCTACAAGGTGCCCCGCCGCGTGGTGTTCCACGAGACGCTGCCCAAGACCAATGTCGGCAAGGTGCTGCGGCGGATGCTCCGCGACGAGACTCCGCCGGCCTGAGCTCGGCCGATCGTCGGGCGCCCGCCTGCGTCCAGGTGCCGCTCACCTGCGGCGTAACGCCGGGATGCGACTCGCCGAAAGGTGAGGCTGCGGCGCTTGCGCCCCTGTCGGCCGCGGCCGATCTGTGGGTTGTGCGCGCAGGACATCCGAGGAGACGGCCATGTTGATCAAGCGCAAGCGCGGTTGGGAGATTCCGGAGCATCTGGCGACGCCGGAGGCCGTCTTCATCAACCGGCGGGCCCTGATCGGCGGTGCGGCCGGGCTCGCGGCCGGCTCGCTCCTCGGCCCCCGTCAGGCCCTGGCGGCCGCAGGCGACCCGTCGCTCTATCCGGCGCCACAGAACCCGGCCTACACCCTCGACCGGCCCCTGACGCCCGAGCGCTTCAGCGCCGACTACAACAATTTCTACGAGTTCGGCACGTCGAAGACGGTGCTACCGGCAGCCAACGCCCTCAAGACGCAACCCTGGACCCTGAAGATCGACGGCCTCGTGGAGAAGCCGTTCGAGATCGGCGTCGACGACCTGATCCGGAAGGTGGGTCTGGAGGAGCGGCTCTACCGCCACCGCTGCGTCGAGGCGTGGTCCATGGCGGTGCCCTGGACAGGCTTCCCGCTGGCGAAGCTCGTGGCGCTCGCCAAGCCCGCCTCGGGCGCGAAGTACATCCGCTTCGAGACCTTCATGGACAAGGCGATGGCCCCCGGCCAGCGGGCCTTCTTTTACCCCTGGCCCTACACGGAGGGCCTGACATTGGCCGAGGCCGGCAACGACCTCGCCTTCATGGTGACGGGGGTCTACGGCAAGCCGCTGCCCAACCAGTTCGGGGCGCCGATCCGCGTCGCGGTGCCGTGGAAATACGGGTTCAAGTCGGCCAAGTCGCTGGTGAAGATCTCCTTCACCGCCGATCGGCCGAAGACCTTCTGGGAGGGGCTGCAGGCCTCCGAGTACGGCTTCTGGGCCAACGTGAACCCGGCCGTGCCGCATCCGCGCTGGAGCCAGGCCACGGAGCGGGTACTCGGGACCGACCAGCGGGTGCCGACGCTGATCTACAACGGCTACGGCGAGCAGGTCGCCGGCCTCTACAAGGGCCTCGAAGGCGAACGCCTGTTCGTGTGAGGGGCTGCTCGGCGACACCCGCTCAGGCAAACCCGCCCGAGCCTCGCCCCACCGGGCGGGGCTTCAGATCCGTGTCGTCACGCGCCTGTACGCGGTATCGGCGTCCACTGCGGCGGCGCGCACGCTAGCGCGGGCAGCCATGGGCGCGCTCGAAGGCCTGCAGCTCCGCCACCGTCGCCTGTTCCTGGCGCGAGAGCGGTATGCGGTCCATGGCGTCGTACCGGCAATCGGTATTGCCGAAGGTCCGGATCGCCCGCGGCGTGCTGAAACAATAGCCGGCCTGCTTGTAGATCAGGTTGCGCTGGTACCAAGCTTCCGCGCAGTCATCCGCCATCGCGTTGGTCGAACCCGCGACGAGGATCAGAGCGTAGAGGGCAGCGCGCATCGAATCGTCTCCGTGAGAAGACGCGACTCAAGCATCGGATGCTCAGTAGGTCCAGCGCTGCGCCTTGGAGACCAGGAAGTCGCGGAACGCCTGGACCCGGGCGACCGAGCGCATCTCCTCGGCATAGACGAGGTAGCTCTCGAGGCTCGGCATCTCGGTCTCGCGCAGCACCTGCACGAGCTGCTGGCCGCCATCCACCGCGTAGTCGGGCAGAATCCCGATCCCGGCTCCCGCCTCCATCGCGCGCTGGAGGGCGCCGATGTTGTTCACGGTCAGGTGGACCTGACGCCGGTCCCGGCCATCGCGGCCGGCATCCGCCAGCCAGTGGGCCGCGAGCAGGTACGACGGCTCGTTTCCGCCGAACGAGACGAGGCGGTGATCGTCGAGTTCTTCGATGGTCTTGGGCTCGCCGAAGCGCTTGACGTAATCCGGGCTCGCGAAGGCATGGTAGTGCACGGTGAACAGCCGACGCTGGATCAAGTCCGGCTGGGCCGGCCGCCGCATGCGGATCGCCACATCGGCCTCGCGCATGGCGAGATCGAGTTCCTCGTTGGTGAGGATCAGCTCGATGCGCACGTCCGGGTAGAGGTCGAGAAACTCGCCCACGCGCTGCGACAGCCAGGAGGTGCCGAGGCCCACCGTGGTGGTGACCTTGAGATCGCCGGTCGGACGCTCGGAGGTTTCCACGAGCCGGGCGCGGGTATTCTCCAGGCGCAGCTTCATGTCCCGAGCGGCGCGGAACAGGAGATCGCCCTGTTCGGTCAGCAGCAGGCCGCGGGCATGGCGGTGGAACAGAGGCGCCTTCAGCTCGCGCTCCAGGGCGCTGATCTGGCGGCTCACCGCCGATTGGCTGAGCCCGATATCGTCACCCGCCTTGGTGAAGCTCCCCGCCTCCGCGACGTTGAGGAAGATCCGGATCTTATCCCAGTCCAAGGCAAGAACCCCTACCAGCACGCGCCCGCGGGTCGCGCCCGGGTCAGGATGGGCACGAAGCGGCGGGCAGATCACCGGGCGAACTGCGCGGCGCCGAGGGCGGATGACCGCTCGCGGCACCGCGCGGGCATGCAATCGGTGCATCCCGGCGCAGTCAGCACTCCTATGCACACAGCGCATGATGCGACGCAAGCGGCGAAGGCGGGAAGTTGTTGAAATGGTGGGCGCTGCGGGCGAAGCGCCGCGGCCGGTGCCGCCGGCATTCCGCTGCGCCGGCCTGGACCGGGCTCTCGCCGATCGTGCGGCTGGCGAGGAATGTCTCGGCCTCCGGCGCCGCCCGTCAGCCCATGCCGGCGGCGAAGAACGCCGTCTCGCCCGCCCTGTCCGGCGGCACCGCGCGCTGCCGTCCGAGCGGAGGTGCTCCCCCTGTCATTGCGGGAGCCGCATCTGCTTGCGAAAGCTTTTATCAAAGGCGCTTGCGGGCACAAAACGACGCAGCAGGCTGACCCGCCGGGCCATCTTGCCGGCGGTGTATCGGCTCTTCGGTACCGCCGCGGTCGCCGCCGTCACGACCCTCTCGGCCACGATCCCCGGCGCGTCGGCAACCACCATGACGTCGCGCATCAGCCGCTCCTGGCCGGCGCGCGCGGCGTCGTAGACGGCGAGCGGCGCATCCGGCGTGACGAGGTTCCGGTCGAAGGCCGTGCGGGTATAGGCGGGCTCGACGAGGACGACCCGGATGCCCTGGGTCCTGACCTCGTGGTCGAGGGATTCGGAATAGCCTTCGAGCGCATGCTTGCTCGCAGCGTAGAGCGCCATGTACGGGGCCGGGACGAGCCCGAAGGCCGAGCTGATGTTGACGATGCGACCGCCTCCGCTTGCCCGCATCAGGGGCAGGACGGCCCGGGTCATGCGGATGGCGCCGAACAGGTTGACGTCGAACAGGGCCTGCGCCTGCGCGGTGGAGGATTCCTCCGCGCCGCCGCTGATGCCGAAGCCGGCGTTGTTGACCAGCACATCGATCCGCCCCGCCCGGGCGAAGATCGCCTCGACAGCACCCGCGACCGAAGCGTCCGAGGTGACGTCGCAGGGCAGCATCGTGATGCCGCCTTCCACGACACGGTCCACCGTTCGGCTGGTGCCGAACACCCGGTAGCCCGCGGCCTTCAAAGCTCTCGCTGACTCGAGGCCGATGCCCGAAGCGGCCCCTGTCACGACCGCGATCCTGGTTTCGCTCTGCTGCACGATGGTCTCCTTCCGACGCGGCCTGCGTCGCAACCGCACCCCATATAGATGACGATCATAATTTATAATGGCAAGTGGAAAGCGTGCCCTGTCGCCGCGGAGGCGCGCCCCTATCCGCTGTTGGAGGGTCCCGCCGCCGTATCCCGTTCGGGCGCTTCGGCACCCAGCGAGACGCGAGCTGCCCCCAGTATCTCCTCGGCCAGCGCTTCGTCGTCGACCGCGCGAGCCAGGACGACGGCACCGACCAGCGTCGCGAGCGATGACAGCGCACGCTGCCGCCTCTTCTGTTTCGGCGTCTTGGGCACGAGGGCCGCCATCAGGTCCACCATCCCGCGCACGCCTCGCGTGAAGCGGGATCGGACCGGGCTGTCCGGGGCTTCCCGTGCGACGTCGTTGGCGAGCGCAGCGACGGGACAGCCCATCCCGGGGGCGCGCACATGGGCGATCGACAGATAGTTGGACACGAGGCTGTCCAACTGTCCCCGTCCATTGTCGGTCAGCGCGGTCTCGAAGGCTTCGGCCGCCAGCGCGTCCTTGTTGGCGAATTGGCCATAGAAGCCGCCATGGGTGAGCCCCGCGGCACCCATGATATCGGCGACGCCGACGCCATGGAGCCCCCGCTCACGAAACAGGGTCGCCGCGACCTCGACCACACGCTGGCGGTTGAGCTTGGCCTGCTCCTGCGAAACTCTCGGCATCCCCGGATCCTCAGTGCGACGCGACCATGTTCAATTTAGATGTTTAGTATCATTTTTGAAGGGATCGTCTGTCGCGTTCTCTGCCCCAGCGCGGGCGGTAGCTATGCAATAGCTGGCGGACGTTTCGCCTCGATCGCGGTGCGTTCGGGGACGATCGGCGCGTGGATGTCCGGCGGAGGCTTGCCGTCGGGGACTTCACCCGGCACGCGGATGTCGGTCTCGAGCACCGCGTCCGCGTTGCGGATCTCCAGGTAGGCGATCTGGGCGAGCGGCCTCGGATCGCTTCGAGACCTTCTTCCGACGCCCGCAGAACGTCCGCTTACCCACACCCGACGGCCGAAGCGGACTGACCGCCTCCGCCCAAGTTCGGTCCTCTGGGACCTGTCGGTGTCGTGGAGGCGAAGCACACCGTTCCGGGAACGCACCGAGCCGTAAAGGTCGGCTTGCGCGGAGCCGAGGAGCGTTTTGAGGCCGCTCCAAGCAAGAAAGGACGGGCTGGTACCCTGGGGCCTAAGCCAGAGGATAGGGCCGCCGGGCGATGCGCGCGCCAACGTCGTGACCTCCAGCGCGTCGAAGCCCGGCGCCGCCACGTCAGTGCGGCGCTGGATGCAGGGCGCGCGTCCGCTCGCCTAGTCGTAGGCGCCGATCATCTCCGGTTCCTGCAACTCCTCGGTCCTGACCTTCGGGTCCGGGGAGTGCTCGGCGAGGAACTTCTCCGCCTCGAGCGCCGCCATGCAGCCCATGCCGGCAGCGACTACCGCCTGCCGGTAGACGAACTCGGCGCAATCGCCGGCGGCGTAGACGCCCTCGACGCTGGTCCGCGTCGTGCCCGGCACGATCTTGATGTAGCCGCCCTCCAGCAGTTCGAGTTGGCCAGCGAAAAGCTTCGTCGCCGGGTCGTGACCGATGGCGACGAAAAGGCCGTCGGCAGGCACGTCCCGCGTTGCGCCGCTGCCGGTGTCGCGCAACCGCACGCCGGTGACGGCCTTCACCGGCTCCCTTCGGCCGAGGACCTCCTCGACCACGTGGTTCCAGATGACCGAGATCTTCGGATGGGCGAACAGCCGATCCTGCAGGATCGGCTCCGCCCTGAAGCGGTCGCGCCTGTGGATGACGGTGACCTTCGAGGCCAGGTTGGCGAGGTACAGGGCTTCCTCGACGGCGGTGTTGCCGCCGCCGATCACGACGACCTCCTTGCCGCGATAGAAGAACCCGTCACACGTCGCGCAGGCCGACACGCCTGCCCCGTTGAACTCGATCTCGGAGGGCAGGCCGAGCCAGCGGGCCTGGGCCCCCGTGGCGGCGATCAGGGTATCGGCGACGTAGGTGTCGCCGGAATCCCCCTGGGCCACGAAGGGGCGCTGAGACAAGTCGACCGACACGATGGTGTCGGAGAGGATCCGGGTACCGACGTGCTCGGCCTGCAGGCGCATCTGTTCCATCAGGTCGGGCCCCTGAACGGCGGTCGCGAAGCCCGGATAATTCTCCACGTCCGTGGTGATCGTCAGCTGGCCGCCGGGCTGGATGCCCGTCACGAGGATGGGCTTCATGTTGGCCCGGGCGGCGTAGATGCCCGCGGTGTAGCCGGCCGGTCCGGCCCCGATGATGAGGACCTTCGTCTTGTGAGTGGTCATGGCGAGCCTGGACGTAGCGAGGGAGCGGAGATGTCTTGAATGTGCTCTACGCCGCAGCTTCAAGCACGGGCCGCGGACGGTCGTCGTTCGCCGGGCAGGTGTTAGGATCCACACACATCCGGGACGCCAGCGGTTCGGAAATCGTCGCGAGCACGTTCGGGATCTCGGTCCCGGCGGTGCCGGGCGTCTCGCTCCGGGAGCCACCGTGGCACATGGGCAAAGACCCGTCGCTGATCGCCGTGGCCGGTTGACTGGGCGGCGCGGGGATGGGCTTCATGTCGGCCAAGGCGGCACAGAAGCCCAACGTGCCGGCGGCGTGCCCGGAGCCGACGATCACGCGTTTGGCGTATGTGTGGGCCATCTGTTTCGGCCTCCTCAGGCCGGTCCGGCCGCGCGTCGTGCGGCATAGACGTCGGCGAGCGCCTGAGCGATCACCGGCGTCGCGTCGATCGGCTTGTACGTCAGCTCCGCCAACTGACCGGTGAACGGCCGCAGCGCTCCGGCGATGGCAAGCCCGGCGAACATCCGCCGATGCCGAATATAGGTGCGCGGCAGGTCGAACAGCAGGACCGGCGCGCCGGTCGCCACCGCTTCGCTCACCATGTTGGCCGAGTCGGAGGTGACCACGATCGCCTCGGCGAGCGCCAGCATGGCGACGTAGGGATTGTCGCCGGACCCGTCCCAGAGGAAGCCGCCGGTCTCTGCCGCAAGGGCCTTCACGGCTTCGCGGAGCGGGTTGGGCGTCCGGCGGGAAATCGTCACCATGAGCCGGCAGCCCTGCGCCGCCAGCCCGCGCAGATCCTCCACGAGACGGATCATGTCGGTCTTGCGGTAGCTCAGATGCCGGCTGTCGCCGCCGACCAGGACCGCCACCCGCGGACCGTCGAGGCGCGCGAGGCGCGGATCCGGGTGGGCCCGGGCGGCGGCCAGTCGCGCGGCCGTGACGAGATGCGGAGCCGTGAGGGTCGTGAAGACGTTCGGGCCGCGCAGGTCGTCGTAATCCGGCACCCAGATGAAGTCGGCGCTGTCCGCGCCCATCCGCGGATCCTTCAGGAAGGCCGTGAAGGTCCGGCCACCCGTGGCGCGGCGCACCGCCCGCAGGTAGGGCACGGACCGGCGCCCGGACGCGATCAGGATGTCGGGGTAGGGGCCCGACAGGGCGCCGGCGCGCCGGCGCGGGCCCTCGCGGGGGTCGATCGGCCCCCACGGTGCCATCCACCCGAACGGTCCGGAGGCGGGCACCTTACGGGTCTCGAAGGCGAGCCCCAGGGTCTCGGCGATGCCGACGCACTGGTTCTCGTCGCCGGCCTTGCCGTCGGTGACGATCCAGGCGCGGGCGCGGGCGAGTTCGGGCAGGCGCCCGGGCCGCGAGTCCAAGCGGCTGAGCGGCGCGGTCTGCGACTCCGTCACGTCGATGCTTGCCATGCTCCTCACCGGAAACGCCCTACGCCGCGGGCCGGGGCGGACGGCCCTTCTCTAATCCCGCGGCAGGTCGCGGGCGAGCCACTGGGCATAAATGTCGGCGATCGCGGCCAGCCGGCGTTGCTCGAATTGCGGATCGTACCACGCGCCCCCGTAGCTGGACGGCGTCGCGGTCATCTGCGGATAGCGTCCCAGCACTTGGCCCTTGGGCCCGACCAGCAGGGCTTCGCCCTCCATGTAGTCGGTCTGGAAATTGCTGCCGAAGCCGGGCCGGTCGCCACTGCCGACATAGGGGCGCAGCGACAGACTGGTGACGACCACG
Organism: Methylobacterium sp. 391_Methyba4; assembly: GCF_029691625.1. Classification (NCBI taxonomy): domain Bacteria; kingdom Pseudomonadati; phylum Pseudomonadota; class Alphaproteobacteria; order Hyphomicrobiales; family Methylobacteriaceae; genus Methylobacterium; species Methylobacterium sp. 391_Methyba4. The sequence continues at coordinate 884,205 of NZ_CP121475.1, forward strand.
ACGAGGCGCGGCCCGCGGCCGCCGATGCGACCGGCGAAATTCTTCCGCAGGGCCGATGTGAGATCGGAAGCCAGCGCCTCGGCCTGCAGGCCTGCGCCCTTGTCCACGAGCGGCCGCACATCGACCCGGATGTCGGAGAAGACGGCGGTGGCGGGAAAATCGCCTGCCGCCGCGGATCCCGCGACGACACCGAGAATCAGGCCGGCAAGCCAGCCCCAGGAACGCGGGCGCATGCCTCAGCCGCCGTACTGGACGGCGACGACCTCGTAGGACTTGCCGCCACCGGGGGTGGTGACTTCGACGGTGTCGCCGACGCCCTTGCCGATCAGGGCGCGGGCGATCGGAGACGTGATCGACACGCGCCCGGAGCGCACGTCGGCTTCCGGCTCGCCGACGATCTGGTAGGTCTTCTCCTCTTCCGTGTCCTCGTCGACGAGCTTCACGGTGGCGCCGAACTTGATCTTGTTGCCCGAGAGCTTGGTGACGTCGATGATCTCGGCCCGCGCGATCATGCTCTCCAGCTCCATCACGCGTCCCTCGTTATGGGACTGCGCCTCCTTGGCGGCGTGATATTCGGCATTTTCCGACAGGTCGCCCAGGGCACGGGCCTCGGCGATCGCCTGGATGATGCGCTGACGCTCCACCTGCTGCCGGTGCTTCAGCTCCTCTTCGAGGGCTGCGAAGCCGCGCACCGTGATCGGAACCTTGTCTATCGTCATCGTCTCGCGCCACAATGAAGAGGCCCGGCCGAGAGTGGAGCACTCTCTCCGGGCCACGAGATAAAGTCAGCGGAACCCTCAGGTTCAGGCCGCGAAGTATTCCTGCAACGCGCGGACCTTGAGATCGCCTTCTAGATAGGCCTTGATCCCCTCGGCCGCGGCCATCGCGCCGGCTAGAGTGGTGTAATACGGCACCTTATGCAAGAGGGCCGCGCGCCGGAGCGAGCGCGAGTCCGAGAGGGCGCCGGCCCCCTCGGTGGTGTTCAGCACGAGGTGGATGCCGCCGTTCTTGATCGCGTCGACCACGTGCGGCCGGCCTTCGAGGACCTTGTTGATCCGCTCGGCCGGAACGCCGTTCTCGACCAGATAGCGCTGCGTGCCGCCCGTGGCCAGGATGGTGAAGCCGAGATCGGACAGGAGCTTCATGGTCGGCAGGATGCGGGCCTTGTCGGCATCCCGCACCGAGACGAACACGGCGCCCGCCTTCGGGACCTGCGTGCCCGAACCGAGCTGGCTCTTGGCGAAGGCCACGCCGAAGCTGGTATCGAGCCCGATCACCTCGCCGGTGGAGCGCATCTCCGGACCGAGGAGCACGTCGACGCCGGGGAAGCGGGCGAACGGGAAGACCGCTTCCTTGACGGCGATGTGCGGCAGGGTCTTCGGCTTCAGGCCGAAGGTGGACAGCGCCTCGCCCGCCATGAGCCGGGCCGCGATCTTGGCGATCGGCTCGCCGATGACCTTGGCGACGAATGGTACGGTGCGCGAGGCGCGCGGATTCACCTCCAGCACGTAGATGACGCCGTCCTTGATGGCGTACTGCACGTTCATCAGGCCGACGACGTTGAGCGCCAGCGCCATCGCCTTGGTCTGCCGCTCCAGCTCGTCCATGATCTCGGGCGAGAGGGAGCGCGGCGGCAGGGAGCAGGCCGAGTCGCCGGAATGGATGCCGGCCTCCTCGATGTGCTCCATGATGCCGGCGATGAACACGTCCTTGCCGTCGCAGACCGCGTCGACATCGACCTCGACCGCATCCGACAGGTAGCGGTCGAACAGGAGCGGGTTCTTGCCCAGCACCGTGTTGATCTGGCCGGTCTTGTCGTTCGGGTACCGGGCCTTGACCTCTGAGGGGATCAGGCTCGGCAGGGTATCGAGGAGGTAGTCGGCGAACTGCGTCTCGTCGCGGATGATCGCCATGGCGCGGCCGCCGAGCACGTAGCTCGGGCGCACCACGAAGGGCAGGCCGAGATCGGCCGCCACGAGCCGGCTCTGCTCCACCGAATAGGCGATGCCGTTCTTCGGCTGCTTCATCCCGAGCTTGTCCAGCAGCCGCTTGAACTGGTCGCGGTCCTCCGCGAGGTCGATGGCGTCGGGCGAGGTGCCGAGGATCGGCACCCCGGCGGCCTCAAGGGCCCGGGCGAGCTTCAGCGGGGTCTGGCCGCCGAACTGCACGATGACGCCGTGCAGCGTGCCGGCCTGCTTCTCGGTCTCGATGATCTCCAGCACGTCCTCGGCGGTGAGCGGCTCGAAATAGAGCCGGTCCGACGTGTCGTAGTCGGTGGAGACCGTCTCCGGGTTGCAGTTGACCATGATGGTCTCGTAGCCCACCTCCGACAGCGCGTAGCAGGCGTGGCAGCAGCAATAGTCGAACTCGATGCCCTGGCCGATCCGGTTCGGGCCGCCGCCGAGGATCACGACCTTCTTGCGGTCCGAGGGTTGCGCCTCGTCCACCACCGCGCCCGCGAAGGGCGCCACGTAGGTGGAGTACATGTAGGCGGTGGGCGACTTGAACTCGGCCGCGCAGGTGTCGATGCGCTTGAAGACCGGGCGCACGGACAGCGCACGCCGCGCCGCGCTGACCGCGGCCTCGTCGGTCTTGGCGAGGACGGCGAGGCGCGCATCCGAGAAACCGGCGGCCTTGAGCTGGCGGAAGGCGCCGGGGGTCTTCGGCAGGCCGTGCGCCTTCACCCGGTTCTCCAGGTCGATGATCGCCTGCAGCTGCTCCAGGAACCACGGATCGATCTTGCACGAGGCATAGACCTGCTCGTGGCTCACACCCAGCCGCAGGGCCTGCGCGACCTTGAGAAGCCGGTCCGGGGTCGGCGTGCCGATCGCCGCCTTGATGGCGTTGTGGTCGTCGCCCTTGCCGAGGCCCTCGATCTCGATGTCGTCGAGGCCGGTCAGCCCCGTCTCCAGGGAGCGCAGGGCCTTCTGGAGCGATTCGGCGAAGCAGCGGCCGATCGCCATGGCCTCGCCCACCGACTTCATGGCGGTGGTCAGCGTCGGCTCGGCGCCCGGGAACTTCTCGAAGGCGAAGCGCGGGATCTTGGTGACGACGTAGTCGATCGTCGGCTCGAACGAGGCCGGGGTCGCGCCGCCGGTGATGTCGTTGGCGATCTCGTCGAGCGTGTAGCCGACCGCGAGCTTGGCGGCGACCTTGGCGATCGGGAAGCCGGTGGCCTTCGAGGCCAGCGCCGAGGAGCGCGACACCCGCGGATTCATCTCGATCACGATCATGCGCCCATTCTCGGGGTTGATCGCGAACTGCACGTTGGAGCCGCCGGTCTCGACACCGATCTCGCGGAGCACCGCCAGCGATGCGTCGCGCATCACTTGGTATTCCTTGTCGGTGAGCGTCAGCGCCGGGGCGACGGTGATCGAATCGCCGGTATGGACGCCCATCGGGTCGATGTTCTCGATGGAGCAGACGATGATGCAGTTGTCGTTCTTATCCCGAACGACCTCCATCTCGTACTCCTTCCAGCCGAGCACGCTCTCCTCGATGAGCACCTCGTTGGTCGGAGACGCGTCGATGCCGCGCTCGACGATGTCGAGGAACTCCTCGCGGTTGTAGGCGATGCCGCCGCCGGTGCCGCCCATGGTGAAGGACGGGCGGATGATCGCCGGCAGTCCGACCTCGGCCAGCGCCATCAGCGCCTGCCCGATCGCATGCTCGCCGTAGCGCTTGCGCCGGTCGGTCTCGCCCGCGGCCCAGCTCTTCTCGAAGGCGGCCAGCGCCTTCTGCCGCGCCTCCGGCTCCGCGTTGGCGGCTTCGATGCGGGCGATCTCGGCGAGGTAGGCCTGCCGGTCGGCCTTCTTGGCCGTTGAGGCGTTGGCCAGCGCCGATTTCGGGGTGTCGAGCCCGATCTTGGTCATGGCGTCGCGGAACAGGCTCCTGTCCTCGGCCTTGTCGATCGCCTCCGCGGTGGCGCCGATCATCTGCACGCCGTACTTCGCCAGCACGCCCATCTTCTGGAGCGACAGGGCGCAGTTCAGCGCCGTCTGGCCGCCCATCGTCGGGAGGATCGCGTCGGGGCGCTCCTTCTCGATGATCTTGGCGACGATCTCGGGGGTGATCGGCTCGACATAGGTCGCGTCCGCCATGTCCGGATCGGTCATGATGGTCGCGGGGTTCGAGTTCACCAGGACGATCCGGTAGCCCTCTTCGCGCAGCGCCTTGCAGGCCTGGGTGCCGGAGTAATCGAACTCGCAGGCCTGTCCAATGATGATCGGACCCGCACCGATGATCAGGATCGAGGAGATGTCGGTGCGTTTGGGCATCTGCGGCCTTGTCGGGCCAAGCGCGCCCGATCGGGCAGGGCTGACTTCAGCCCTGCTCCCGGACGCGCGTGGCGGGATTGTCGTTGAGCCCCGCGTTTACACGGGCCACGGGCGCATTGGAAGGCCGGGACAACCGCGCATCCTCACGGTGCGTTCGACGCATGGATGCGACGCCGGTCGGCCGAATTGGAGCTCTTATAAATGAACGCCCGCGCGGGAAGATTTCTTGCTGGGTTCCGGAGCGATTTGTAGGCCTCGATCGATCGGCCGATCCGTCGATCGATACCACAACGAGTCGAGACCGAAGATGCTCTGGCCAGCCCCTATTTCCGCAATGCTTCTGATCGGATCGATCCTGGGCGCGAACGCTTCGGAAGTCGCCATCAAGACCCTGAACAGCGGTCCGGGCGGGATGATGGTCTTCGACCCGGCCTACGTGAAAATCCAGCCCGGCGACACGGTGCGGTTCGTGCCGGCCGACAAGGGGCACAATGCCGAGCTGATCAAGGGCATGGCACCCGAGGGGGCAGCGCCGTTCAAGACGGTGGTCGGCAAGGAGGAGACCGTGACCTTCGACAAGCCCGGCCTCTACGGAATCAAGTGCTCGCCGCACTACATCATGGGCATGGTCGGCCTGGTCCAGGTCGGCGACAAGCCCGACAATCTGGAGGCGGCCAAGGCGGTCCCGCAGAACCAGCTGGCCGCCAAGCGCTTCGAACCGCTGTTCGCGAAGGTCGAGTAGGCAAACGGGGTGGCGCCAGGCCGCCCCGTCCCGACTCAGAGGCCGGCGTGAAGCGCCGCGACGGCCCGGTCGATCGAGAGATAGAAAACCCCGAAGGCCACCACGGCGGCGGCCGCGAACTCGACGGCGACGTTCGAGAGCGTCTGCGCGCGGCGCAGCGCCTCGCGGCCGAAGTAGAGAGAAACCCAGGCGAGGGCGAGGACCGCCGGCAAGGCGAACAGGTAGGACACCGTGCTCTCGACGCGGTCGAGCCCGCCCGTCGGATCGATGAGGGCTCGGATGTTGCGCACCCAGGGGGCGTAGAAGGCGGCATAGACGGCGGTCAGCCAGGACAGACCCACGGCGACGCCAAGGTGGAACGTGAAACTGCGATGCAGGCGGGAGAAATCGTCGCGCGCCTCGTCGATGGTCATCCGGCAATCCCCTGCGACGGGCCGAATGCGCGGGACGCGGATGCGCCGCCGTTCAGGGGCCGTCGTGGGCTCTCTTAAGCTGCCCGATCTGGCGGATTTTATGGCCCCGCCGCGGCCCGATTGGGATCGGGCCGCGGGAGCAACGCGGGCTCGGATCCGGTCTCAGGCGCCCTTGGCGGTCTCCGGCGTGCCGGAGCGCATCAGCGTCACGAAACGCTCGAACAGGTAGTGGCTGTCGCGCGGGCCCGGGGAGGCTTCCGGGTGGTGCTGCACCGAGAAGGCCGGGCGGTCGGTGAGCGTCAGGCCGCAATTCGAGCCGTCGAACAGCGACACGTGGGTTTCCACGGCCGTCTCCGGCAGGCTGTTCGGATCGACCGCGAAGCCGTGGTTCATCGAGACGATCTCGACCTTGCCGGTGGTCTTGTCCTTCACCGGATGGTTCGCGCCGTGGTGGCCCTGGCCCATCTTCACGGTCCGGCCGCCGAGGGCGAGGCCCATGAGCTGGTGGCCGAGACAGATGCCGAAGGTCGGCACCTTCGCGTCCAGGAGCTTGCGAATCACCGGGACCGCATAGGCGCCGGTCGCCGCCGGATCGCCGGGGCCGTTCGACAGGAACACGCCGTCCGGCTTCAGCGCCAGGATTTCCTCCGCCGCGGTGGTGGCCGGAACCACGGTGACATCGCAACCGGCCTGGGCGAGGAGGCGCAGGATGTTGCGCTTCACGCCGTAATCGATGGCCACGACCTTGAGGCCCTCGCCGGGCGCGCGCTTGCCGTAGCCGTTGCCGAGCGCCCACACGGTCTCCGACCATTCAGACGGTGCGCGGCTGGTCACCGGCGGCACGAGGTCGAGCCCTTCCATGGGGGCGAGGGCCGCCGCCCGGGCCTTCAGGGCCTCGCGGTCGAACTTGCCCTCGGGATCGTTGGCGATCACCGCGTTCGGCATGCCCTGGTCGCGGATGCGGGCGGTGAGCGCCCGGGTGTCGACGCCGGTGATGCCGACGATGCCACGGGCCTTGAGCCAGCCGTCGAGATGCGACGACGAGCGCCAGTTCGACGGCTTCGTCACCGCCGAGGCGATCACCGTGCCGCGCACGCCCGAGGCCGGTGCCGCCTCCAGGCTCTCCAGATCCTCGTCGTTGGTGCCGACATTGCCGATATGCGGGAAGGTGAAGGTGACGATCTGGCCGGCATAGGAGGGGTCCGTCAGGATCTCCTGGTAGCCGGTCATCGCGGTGTTGAAGCAGACCTCGCCGTCGGCCACGCCGGTCTGACCGATGCCGAAGCCCTCCAGGATGGTGCCGTCAGCCAGCACCAGCAAAGCTGTCGCGACGGGCTCGGCCCAGGGCTCGGGCGCCCGAGTCTCGGGGGCATGCGCGGCGGCGTCTTGCAGCATGGGCTGAGTCTCGCTTATGTCCGGCCGAAGGCGGGCACCGGGTTGCGGCGCTCTCGGCTTGCAGCATGATCGTGTGCGGCGCTCTTAGCGAGCGGCCCGCGATGGGGTCAATGTGGTCCCGGCGCCCGCAGGGCTCAACACCCGCAAACCGCAGGCCAGTCCCCCGCTTCGACCGTTGGAAGGTTCACCGAGATGCTGCGCGCGCGCTTCACCACCGAGATGAAGGAGGCCATGAAGGCCGGCGACAAGGAAAGGCTCGCCACCGTCCGCATGATCCAGGCCGCCCTCAAGGACAAGGATATCGAGGCGCGGGGTCTCGGCAAGGAGCCGGCCTCCGACGAGGAGATCCTGTCGCTGCTCCAGAAGATGATCAAGCAGCGCACCGAATCGGCGTCGGTCTACGAGCAGGGCGGCCGCCCGGAACTCGCCGCCAACGAGCGCGCCGAGATCGCCATCATCGAGAGCTTCCTGCCGAAGCAGATGGACGAGGCCGAGATGAAGGCGGCCGTCGAGGCGGCGATCGTCGAGACCGGCGCGGCCGGGCCCAAGGACATGGGCAAGGTGATCGGCGCCCTGAAGGGGACCTTCGCGGGCCGGATGGATTTCGGCAAGGCGAGCGGTCTGGTGAAGGCGGCGCTGGCCGCGAAGGGCTGAGCCTCTCCCCGCAATCCTCCACCGGATTTCGAGCGCGTGAGGGACTCCGTTACGCCTCACGCGCTATAGGTGCGGGTTCACGCAACCCATCCCAGGCCCCGTGCGCTATCCGCCCCACATCCTGGAAGAGATCCGCTCCCGGCTGCCGGCCTCGTCGGTGGTCGGCCGCCGCGTGCAGTTGAAGAAGGCCGGCCGCGAGTGGCGCGGCCTGTCGCCGTTCAACGCCGAGAAGACGCCGTCCTTCTACGTGAACGACCAGAAGCAGTTCTATCACTGCTTCTCGTCCTCCAAGCACGGCGACATCTTCACCTTCCTCATGGAGACGGAGGGTCTCAGCTTCCCCGAGGCGGTCGAGCGGCTGGCGGGCGAGGCCGGCGTCAGCCTGCCGGCCCCCACCGAGGACAACCGCGCCAGCGAACGCAAGCGCGCCGGGGCGATCGAGGTCATGGAGATGGCCGCGCGCTGGTTCGAGGACCGGCTTCTCGCGGGCCAGGGCAGCGAGGCCCGCGCGTATCTCGAACGCCGCGGGCTCAAGGACGAGACGCAGCGAGCCTTCCGCCTCGGCTACGCGCCGAACGATCGTTACGCCCTGCGCGACCACCTCGCCGGGCAGGGGGTCGACAAGGCGCTGATGGTCGAACTCGGCCTCATCGCGGCCGGGGAGGGCGTCTCGGTCCCGTACGATTATTTCCGCGACCGGGTGATGTTCCCGATCACCGACACACGCGGCCGGGTCGTGGCCTTCGGCGGGCGGGCCCTCGCCAAGGAGGTGCGCGCCAAATATCTGAATTCCCCCGAGACGCCGCTCTTCCACAAGGGCCGCACGCTCTACAACCTCCACGGCGCGCGGAAGGCCGCGCACGAGCGCGGGTCGATCATCGCGGTCGAGGGCTACGTCGACGTCATCGCCATGACGCTCGCCGGCCATCCCGAGACCGTGGCGCCCCTCGGCACCGCGCTGACGGAGGATCAGCTCGGCCTGCTCTGGCGCCACGCCGACGAGCCGATTCTCTGCTTCGACGGCGACAAGGCCGGCCAGCGGGCGGCCTTCCGGGCTCTCGACATCGCGCTCCCGCTCCTCGCGCCCGGCCGCTCGCTCCGAATCGCGCTGCTGCCCGGCGGCCAGGATCCCGACGACCTGCTGCGGTCGGGCGGCCCGGCGGCCATCGATCAGGTGCTGACGGCGGCGTTGCCGCTCTCCGAGCTGCTGTGGCGGCGCGCCCTCGAAGCGGGGCCGGTCGACACGCCCGAGCGGCGCGCCGGCCTGACGCAGACCCTGCGCACCACCGTCGCGACGATCCGCGACGAGACCGTGCGGCGCTATTACCGCGACGATATCGAGGAGCGCCTGCGGAGCCTGTCACCCCGCAGCGCGCGAGCCGCCGCCGGCGGGGCTCCGCGCGGACGCCCGCGCTTCACCCGGCCCGGCGAGCCCGTTTCGCCGCGCATCACCGGGAGTCCGAGCCCCTCCATGACGGCCTCGGCAGGCTTCACGGGCGCCGCTTCGGTGCGCGAGGCGGTCATCGTGGGCACCCTGCTCGCCCATCCCGAGATGATCGCGGAGTTCGGCGAAGAGACCGCCGATCTCGATTTCGAGGATCCGGATGCGCGGGGGATTCTATCGGTCCTCCTGGCCTGCGCCGCCGAGGACGAGCATCCGGTGCCGGAAGTGTTGCAGAATCGCATCAATCGCGCCGGACTTGCTGCGGCTGCCGAGAGAATCCTCGCCCTGGCCCGCTCTCGGGACCGCACGACCCTGGCCCCGCACGCTGATCCCGCACACCGCGCAGACGCCCTGAGACAGGCGATGATCTTGCACCGGCAGGCAGGAGCGCTACATAGCGAACTTCGCGAAGCACGGCAGGCGTTTGAAGACGATCCGACCGATGCCGGATGGGCATGGCTCTGCGAAGTGAAGGCGAGGCTGGAAACCGTCATCGCCGCCGAGGCGGAGGCCGATGCACCGGTGTCGAGCGACTCGACGGCCGCGTGATCCCTGTGTCATGGCGGTGGCGGCGGGCGGAGTCTCGCCATAGTTAACAATCGGTCAAGCCTCAGGCTTGCATACGGAAACCGACGACTCAAGGCGACTGGAGCAATCCGGCGCCGATCTCATACAGCGGCGCCGACGGCGTGGAGCGGCCCCATCGGGGCCTCCGCAACGCGCCGCGTGCGAAACAATAGGCTGATCATGGCGACGAAGGCAACGGAACGGGACGAGACGGACGCTGCCCCCGAGCAGCAGACCGACGGGCCGCTCCTCGACCTGACGGATGCTTCGGTCAAGCGGATGGTGAAGCTCGCCAAGAAGCGCGGCTACGTGACCTACGAGGAGGTCAACGAGGTTCTGCCTGAGGGCCAGTCCGATCCGGACCAGCTCGAGGACGTGCTGTCGCAGCTCTCCGAGATGGGCATCAACGTCGTCGAGGCCGAGGAGACCGACGAGGCGGCCGGCGAGAAGGCCGCCGAAGGCGAGGAAGAGGAGGCCGAAGGCGGCGAGGTCGCCGAGGTCGCGCCGGCGCGCGCCGTCACCGTCGCCACGACCACCAAGGAGCCGACCGACCGGACCGACGATCCGGTGCGGATGTACCTGCGCGAGATGGGCTCGGTGGAGCTCCTGTCCCGCGAGGGCGAGATCGCCATCGCCAAGCGCATCGAGGCCGGGCGCGAGGCGATGATCGCGGGGCTCTGCGAGAGCCCGCTGACCTTCCAGGCGATCATCATCTGGCGGGACGAGCTCGTGGAGGGCAAGGTCCTCCTGCGCGACATCATCGATCTCGAGGCGACCTACGCGGGGCCGGACGGCAAGAACGCGCCGCAGCTCGGCGAAGGCGAGGAAGGATCCGAGGACGGCGAGCCGCCGGCGCCCCCGGAGGGCGGCGACGACGAGGACGACCTCGAGAACAACGTCTCGCTGGCCGCCATGGAAGCCGAGATCAAGCCGCGGGTCCTCGAGACCTTCGACGCGATCGCCGCGAACTACCGCAAGCTGCGCAAGTTCCAGATCGAGGGCACCGAGCGCAAGGCGGCGGGGGAGCAGAACACCCCGGCCCAGAATCAGAAACAGGCCGAGCTGAAGGACATCGTCGTCGCCGACGTGAAGTCCCTGTCGCTGAACAACAACCGCATCGAGGCGCTGGTCGGTCAGCTCTACTCGATCAACAAGCAGCTGATCGGCCACGAGGGCCGGCTGATGCGCTTCGCCGAGAGCCACGGCGTGGCCCGCGACGAGTTCCTGCGCCACTATCAGGGTTACGAACTCGATCCGAACTGGATGGAGCGCGTCGGCACGCTGGGCGGCAAGGGCTGGAAGAACCTGGTCGAGCGCGGCTCGAAGCAGGTGGCGGAGCTGCGCGCGCAGATCCTCGATCTCGCCTCCGAGACGGGCTTGGAGATCGGCGAGTACCGCCGGATCGTCAACATGGTCCAGAAGGGCGAGCGCGAAGCCCGGCAGGCCAAGAAGGAGATGATCGAGGCGAACCTGCGCCTCGTGATCTCCATCGCCAAGAAGTACACGAACCGCGGCCTGCAGTTCCTGGACCTGATCCAGGAGGGCAACATCGGCCTGATGAAGGCCGTGGACAAGTTCGAGTACCGGCGCGGCTACAAGTTCTCGACCTATGCCACGTGGTGGATCCGGCAGGCGATCACCCGGTCGATCGCCGATCAGGCCCGCACGATCCGCATCCCGGTGCACATGATCGAGACGATCAACAAGATCGTCCGGACCTCGCGCCAGATGCTGCACGAGATCGGCCGCGAGCCGACCCCGGAAGAGCTGGCCGAAAAGCTGGCCATGCCGCTGGAGAAGGTCCGCAAGGTCCTGAAGATCGCCAAGGAGCCGATCTCCCTCGAGACGCCCATCGGCGACGAGGAGGACAGCCACCTCGGCGACTTCATCGAGGACAAGAACGTCGTCCTGCCGATCGACGCGGCGATCCAGTCGAATCTGCGCGAGACCACGACCCGGGTGCTCGCCTCGCTCACGCCCCGCGAGGAGCGTGTGCTGCGCATGCGCTTCGGCATCGGGATGAACACCGATCACACCCTCGAGGAGGTCGGCCAGCAATTCTCGGTGACCCGCGAGCGCATCCGTCAGATCGAGGCCAAGGCACTGCGCAAGCTGAAGCACCCGTCGCGCAGCCGGAAGCTCAGGAGCTTCCTGGACAACTGAGCCCACGCCGCGGATTACGCGGCGCTTTCCCGTCGACCGCGTTGCTTCGGCGCTGCGCGGCATCCACTCTGGCGCCATGCTCGAACGCCGCCCGCCACCGCCCGGATCCCCGACGGCCTTCGCGGACGGATCGGAGGCCGACGACGTGCCCTTCGGCGCGCTCCAGCCCTCCGTCGGCATCCGCGACTGGCTGCTCGGCGAGGGGGCGCGGATGCCCAACGCCGAGGAGATGCTCACCGGGCTCGCAGAGCGTCTGATCGCCGTCGGCGTACCGGTGGACCGGGCATCGACGGCCATCGACACCCTGCATTCGGAATATGCCGGCGTTGGCCGGATCTGGACCCGGGACGGCGGCACCACCGTGCGGCTGTTCCCGCACGGCGCCCGCTCGACGGATGCCTATCTCAACAGCCCGTTCCATACGGTCCACGCCACCGGCGATTGGCTGATCCTCGACCTGTCCAAGACGCCGGACGACGCCTACGCGATCGTTCCGGACCTGAAGGCCGGCGGCTACACCCACTACGTGGTGGCGCCGTTGTTCTTCACGAACGGCACCCAGAACGGCATCACCTTCGCCACGCGGGCCCCTGATGGGTTCCGGGACGACGACATCGCGATCCTGCGCTTCGTCATGCCGGCGCTGGCGGCCGTGATGGAGATGCGCGTCCTCAACAAGCAGCTCGACCACGTCCTGCGGCTCTATGTCGGCGACGAGCCGCACCGGGCGATCCTGGCCGGCGACATCCGCCGCGGACAGGTGACGCGGATCCGCTCGGCGATCCTGTTCGCCGATATGCGCGACTACACCCGGACCTCCGCCGACATGACGCCCGAGGAGGCCGTCGGCCTGCTCAACGTGTTCTTCGACTGCCTCGTGCCGCCGATCGAGCGGGAGGGCGGCGAGGTCCTGAAGTATCTTGGCGACGGTCTGCTGGCGATCTTCCGGGAGTCCGGTGACGACCTCGGCGGCGCGGCCAAGGGTGCGCTCACGGCGGCCCAGCACGCCCTGGCGGCCCTCGACGAAGCGAACGCCCTGCACCAGTTCCCGGTACCGGTGGCCGCGGGCATCGCGCTCCACCACGGCGAGGCCGCCTACGGCAATGTCGGGTCCGGCTCCCGCCTCGACTTCACGGTGATCGGCCGCGACGTGAACCTCGCGAGCCGCATCGCGCAGCTGAATCGCACCCTCGGCGAGCCGCTGCTGATGTCCAAGCCCTTCGTGGACTTCCTCTGGGGGGATCCGATCCCGCTGGGCGAGCACCGGCTCAACGGGTTCGACGAGCCCATGGCGGTCTTCCGGCCAAAGTTCCTGCGCCCGCGCAAATCCAGCTGAGCCCCTCTCCGATCGCGTCCTCGATCGGCTCTCGGCGTCAGGAAGCCGTCCCACCCGTCCGCCGTGAACCCTGCCCCGCAGCCGATCCGTGCGCCGCTCGGACTCACCACGTCGGCACGAACGGCAGAGTGTAAGGGTTGTGTCGGCAACCCCAGACCGGGTCGATCATCCTCGCCATCACCTCCCGGGCCAAGGCGCCGGCATGTATGGCCACCTCCTTCGGGACATGCCTCCGTTCGAGGATCTTCAGGCAGGCATGTCCGCACGCGCTGTACTGGCCGATATGGTACGCGTTGATGGCGAACTCTTCGAGTATGCCGTATTCGTAGACCCACGGATTCAGGGAAATCCCCTCGCTCGGAAGTTCGAGTGCCAGGCCCGCCTCCGCGTATCGATATCCGTCCGCGAACCGCTTCCTCAACCGGCAGAACCGACTGGCCCCGTGGCGCGCTTCCGCCCGCGCGGGGCGGACGGAGGTCGCGCGCTCGTAGAGCTGCAACACCCTGTCCTCCGGCTCATCGAGGCGCTCCGCGTTCACAGCGGCCATCAGCAGATTGTAATAGATCTCCTCGTCCCATCCGCCCAGCTCTGCTCGTTTCAGAAAGCATTCGAGAGCTTTCCTGTATTCTCCAGCAGCATTATACGTTGTCCCGAGGTACATCGTGTATCGGGCGATCATGTGGGGATCGGTCTCGACCGCCAACGCCTTCTTGAGAACGGCGATATCCCGCGCGTCCGCCGTGGTGTCGCGGTGACGGGCGCCGTCATCACCCCGGCGCATCGCGAGGGGAAGGACCGGTGTCTCGGAGACGCCGGGGCAGCTGAGAAATTCGTGCAGGACGCCCCGGTAGCGCCAGTTTTCCCGGCATCTGACCAAATGGGTGCGCCAGTATCGCGTCTGCTCGTCGATGATCTCGAACCGATAGCCGGGCGCATGCAACTTCGGCATCGTGAAGTCGGCCGGGATGACCAGCTCATCATCCGCATCGATGATCAGAGCGTACTGCGCGTGACGCCGCGCGAGTTTCAGGGCCTCGTTCCGATTGAAGGCAAAATCGACCCAGGGGCGCTCGACCAGGGCCCCCGGTATGTCCGCGAGCGCGGCACGGACAATATCCTGTGTTCCATCCGTCGATCCAGTGTCAACGATGATCCAATGATCGATAATCGGACGAACAGAGTCGATGCACCGACGGATCACGTGGGCTTCGTTTTTCACAATCATCGATAAGCAGATCGTGGATTCGCGATTCTTCATCCTGAAGCCGCCCCGTCATGCACTCACGCCTCGAACGCGCAGTCATCACGGCTACTAGCACCACATCAGCGCATTCACAAAACGACCGATTGCTCCATGACAATTCTGATTGATCGGCGTATTTGCAGCTTTATCGGGGTCAAACTCAGAAATATTCAAACACAATAACCTAATATCTATAAATTAACCGGGAAAGATTGAATTATTCAACCGGTCGGGGACCATCCATCATCGGGCCGTCCGTGGCCTGCGCACCGAATATTTTCCGCGCAGGATCGGCCGCGTGATCGACCTGGTCCCGCAGCCGATCCCGGGGAGACGGGCCGCGCCAGCCGCCGTTGGCGCACCGCGACCCTAGAGATCGGCATGGGCGTTCGGGCGTTTCAGCCCCTCAGAGTCATCGTGCTGCCGGACACGCCGAAATCGCGCAGGCGTCTGAGGAATGACATGCCCAGCAGGCTGGTGGACAGGAGCCCGCGCGGGATCACGACCGCATCGACGTCTCGCACCGTGATCGATCCGATCTGCACGATCGCGATCCGGATCGGCGCCACGCGAACCGTCCCGTTCGCGGTGTTCCAGACGCGCGTGAAGTCGGACGCAGCGACCTGGATCCCGATCCGCGCGGCATCCTCCTCGGAGAACGCGCAGGCGCTCGCCCCGGTATCCACCATCATCGGCAGTGAACGGCCGTCCAGCAGAGCGTTGACGAAGAAGTGGCCGTTGCGGCCAGCCTGGAGGGCCACACCGGCGGCGGCACGGCCTGCGAGATCCGGCTCCGGCGGCGGTGCGACGGCGAGCGCGACCGGCGCCGCCCGCATGCCGTCGCGCACCTTCAGGACGGCCGTGACACCGAGAAAGCCGAGCATGCAGATCAACAGGATTGTGCGCACGCAAATTCGCCCGTGACGTGGAGTGCCGGCGCCCGGAGGAGGTCCGGGATCCCGGCGATCAGATCCCAGACGCGTGAAGGGATGGTGCGCGCCGCCTATCGCGACCGCTGTCCGCGCGCCGATTCCGGTCCGCTTGGTGTCTGGACTGTCACCGCGACCCGCGGATTGTCACGGGAATGATGCAGGGGCGGCGGCGCGGGGTTGACCGACACAAGCCGTGACGCCACATCTGCGTCTGTTCCAGGGAGATCCCCGGCAAGGGGCTGAGAAACCGCTGGCACGTCCCTCAGGACCTGCGGCGCGGAAATCCTTCGAACCTGATCCGGCTCATACCGGCGTAGGGATTGGACCGCGGCCGCCCGAAAGGCAGGCCACAGCTTCTGGCAGAAGCGCACGGCCCGCTCCCCGCGACGGCAATCCGCGGAGATGCCTGTGCCCTTCGACCGACCTGCCTCACCGATCGGCCGCCGCCGCAATCCCGAGGGCGTCGTCGCGCCCGCCGTCCTGCCGGCGCGGACCGACGTCGCCGTCATCGGCGGCGGGCTGATCGGTCTGTCGATCGCGTGGCGGCTCGCGCGGGCCGGCCGTACGGTGACCGTGCTGGAGCGGGAGACGATCGGCGCGGGCGCGAGCCTCGCGGCCACCGGCATGCTGGCTCCGGCCGCCGAGCACGAGCCCGGCTCGGACCCGCTTCTGCCGCTCGCCCTGGACTCGCTCCGGCTCTGGCCCGGCTTCCGCGACGCCCTTGAGGCCGAGTCCGGCCGAACCATCGACTATCGGGCCGACGGCACCCTGGTGCTGGCGGTCGGCCGCGACGAGGTCGAACGCCTGCGCTTCCGCTACGACCTGCAGCGCCGCTCGGGACTCGACGCCACCTGGCTGCCGGGCAGCGAGGTGCGGCGCCTGGAGCCCGGCCTGCGCCCCTCCGTCACCGCCGGGATCCACTGCCCGCTGGACCATCAGGTCGATCCCCGTCTGGTCATGGAGGCCCTCAACGAGGCTTGTCGCCGGGCCGGCGTGATCCTGGTGGAGCGGACCGCCGTCACCACCCTCGACTGGTCGGGCGGCCGCGTGACCGGGATCCGCGCCGCCGACCGCGTCGTCGCCGCGGAGACCGTCATCCTGGCCTCCGGCGCATGGAGCGGGGAGGGCGGTCTGCTCCCCGACGCGCTCGCCCTTCCGGTCCGCCCGCTGAAGGGCCAGTCCCTGGCGCTGCGCACCACCGCCCGCACCGGCACCCTCGCGCGGATGGTCTGGACCGAGCAGGTCCACATGGCGCCGAAAAGCGACGGCCAGCTCATCGTCGGCGCGACCGTGGAGGATTGCGGCTTCCGGCCCGGCGTCACCGCGGGCGGGCTCTACGCGCTGCTGGAGGGCGCCCGCCGGGTGCTGCCCGGTATCGAGGAGATGGAAATCGAGGCCGTCTGGAGCGGCTACCGCCCGACCTCGGACGACGACGCGCCGATCCTCGACACCATCGCACCGGGCCTCGTCGCCGCCACGGGGCATCACCGCAACGGCTACCTGCTCGCCCCGGTCACCGCCGAGGCGATCGCCGCGCTGGTGTTGCACGGCGCGCTGCCCGAGGTCGCCCGTACCTTCACCCGCCTGCGCTTCGGCCAGCCGGACGCGCTGAGGGCCTCGGCATGAAGCTCGTCGTCAACGGTGAGCCGCGCGACTGCGCGGCCGAGACGGTGGACGCGCTGTTCCGCCTCGAGGCCGCGGAGAGCGGCATCGAGAGCCCGCAGGGCGTCGCCATCGCGCTGAACGGCCGGGTGCTGCGCCGCCGCGACTGGGAGGAAACCCGGATCGCGGAGGGCGACCGCGTCGAGATCGTTCGCGCCATGCAGGGAGGTTGAGCATGGATCAGACCCATACGCCGCTGCGTCCCGAAGGTGGGGATGACAGCCTGACCATCGCCGGCGTGAGCCTGTCGTCGCGACTGTTCATCGGCACCGCCGGCTATCCGACGCAGGCGATCATGCGCGACGCCGTCCAGGCGAGCGGCGCCGAGGTGGTCACCGCCTCGATCCGCAGGGTCTCGCTGCAGGGCCACGGCTCGGACACGGTCAAGATCTTGAAGGGCAAGCGCTTCCTGCCGAATACCGCCGGCTGCGAGACGGCCCGCGACGCGATCATGACCGCCGAACTCGCCCGTGAGGCGCTCGACACCAACTGGATCAAGGTCGAGGTGATCGGTGACCGGGAGACGCTCTACCCGGACGTGATGGAGCTGATCGAGGCCTGCCGCCATCTCGTCGATGACGGCTTCGTGGTGCTGCCCTACTGCAACGACGACCCGATCGTATGCCAGCGCCTGGAGGATATCGGCTGCGCCGCCGTGATGCCCATGGGCTCGCTGATCGGGTCCGGGATGGGCATCGCCAACCCGGCCAATCTCGAACTGATCTGCCGCAGGGCGAAGGTGCCGGTCGTGGTCGATGCCGGGATCGGCACCGCCTCGGATGCGGTGATCGCCATGGAACTCGGCGCCGCCGCCTGCCTGATCAACACCGCGGTGGCCAAGGCCGACGATCCCGTGCGCATGGCCCGCGCCATGGGCCGGGCGGTGGAGGCCGGACGCGACGCGTATTGCGCCGGGCGCATTCCCCGCCGCGGCCGGGCCGAGCCATCGAGCCCGCAGCTCGGCCTCGTCGGCTCGTGAGGGCGCTGCCGTCGCCGCTGCTCGCGGTGACGGACCGGCACGGACATCCACGGCCGCTCGCCGAGACGGTGCAGGCGATCCTCGATGGCGGCGGGCGCTGGATCTGGTTCCGGGATCGCGATCTTGAAACGGACGCCCGTCGGCACCTCGGCGAGGCCGTGGCAGAGCGCGTGCGCGCCGCGAAGGGCGTCCTGACGGTCGGCGGTGACGTCGCGTTGGCGCGCGCCCTCGGGGCCGACGGCGTCCATCTCGGCGGCGGCTCGGGACCGGAGGCCATCGCGGCGGCGCGGGCGGCGCTGGGAGAGCGGGCGCTGATCGGCGTGTCGGCCCATGCGGCGCACGAGGTTGCCCAGGCGGCGTCGGCCGGTGCCGATTACGCCACCCTCAGCCCGATCTATGCGACCGCCAGCAAGCCGGGCTACGGCCCGGCGCTCGGCCTCGCGGGGCTCGCGGCGGCCTGCAATCGCGAGCTTCCGATCGTGGCGCTCGGCGGTCTCGACGCGGACCGAATCGGCGGATGCCGGGCCGCCGGGGCGGCGGCGGTCGCCATCATGGGTGGGCTGATGCGAGCGCGCGAGCCGGCCGAGGCCGCGCAGGCCGTCCTGAAGGCCTGGAGCTTGGCCCATCGCGCCCCCGCGTGAGGGGCGCAACCTGGTCGGCGCACGGGCCTCGCGACCGGCACGGACCCGGGGCCCTTTGCTCCGCTCGGAACGACGGGCGGGGCGATATCAGCCGCGAGTCCGCGCGGACACGGCGCCGGATTGGATCCTCGCGCAAGCCCTACGCGCAAGCCCTATTTGTCCGCCGGCCCGTAAGGCGGCCGCGGGATGGCCCGATGCGCGGCCCGGAGCGCCGCCGACCAGCGCTCGCGCAGGTCGTGGAAGTAGCCCTCACCAGCCTCGATCCGGTGATTCACTTCCAGCGTCAGCGCGTTCCGGCGAACCAGGGCGATGTCGATCGGCAGCCCCACGCCGAGATTCGACCGCATGGTCGAATCCATCGAGACGAGGCTGACCTTGAGGGCGTCGTACAGCTCGGTCGTGTATCTCACCGCCCGGTCGAGGATCGGCTTGCCGTACTTGTGCTCGCCGATCTGAAGGAAGGGCGCATCGGTGCTGCACTCGATGAAATTGCCGGCCGAATAGATCAGGTACAGGCGCATCTCGCCATTCCCGATCTGGCCGCCGAACAGCAGCGAGATCGAGAACCGGATGTTGGCCGCCTCGAACCCGTCCTTCTCGATCGCCCGCACCCGTCGGATGGCCCGGCCGATCAGCTGCGCGGCCTGGAACATGGTCGGCGCTTCGACGAGCTTCTGCGGCGGCTCGTCGTCCTCCTCGCCGGGCACGCCCTCCTGGAGCATGCTGAGGACAGACTGGGTGATCGAGAGGTTACCGGCCGAGGCGAGCATCATCACCCGCTCGCCCGGCACGTTGAAATGGTGCAGCTTTCGGTAGGTCGAGATATCGTCGAGCCCCGCATTGGTACGGGTGTCGGCGACCATCACCAGCCCTTCCTCGACCAGGACACCGACGCAGTAGGTCATTGTCTTCGGATTCTCCTACGGCCGGCGGACCGGTGTCTGAACGATCAGGATTGGGCGGCGGTCCTGCCTTGCTCGACCCGGAGCTTCACGTCCAGTGTTTCGGTGCCACCCCCCGTGCGGCTGCCGCGGATCGGGGCTGCGCCGAGATAGTCCAGGCCCGTTGCGACGCGGATGTAATTGTCCGAGGGGCTGACGTCGTAGCACGGATCGAACGCCACCCAGCCGAGATCCGGCACCAGGGCCTCGACCCAGCCATGGGGCGCCTCGACATCCGCCTGCCCGTCGTCCCGGGCCCGGTAACCGGCCACGTAGCGGGCCGGGATGCCGATGTGGCGGGCGGCGGCGAGGAAGACGTGGGCGAGATCCTGGCAGACGCCGCTCCCGGCCGCGAAGGCCTTGGCGGCTGGAACCGCACTGGAGGCGGGGCCGGGCTCGCAGGTCACCGCGCCGCGGACGGCGCCCATCAGCCTGTGAAGGAGAGCCAGAACCGCACCGTCGCCCTCCGCGGCGACGCGTTCCGCGAAGGCGTGCAGCTCGGGGCTCGCCGCGCACAGGTCCGTGTCGCGCAGGAAGAACTGATCCGGCAGGCGCTCCACAGTGCCGCGCACGACACCGTTCGTGTCATCGGTATCGACCTCGCCGGTCACGCGGATGGTGAGGGCGTCGGCCGGCTCGTCCGGGGTGAACCAATGGACGACATTGCCGAACCCGTCCTCGCGGGCGGTGAGCCGCCCGTCGATGGTGGTGTCGATCCGCCACGTGCGGACGTATTGGCCGTCATGATCCCGGGGCGTCAGCCTCAGGACCTGCACGAGCCCGCGGGCCGGCTGCTCGTAGGTGTAGATGGTCTCGTGAACCACGCGGATGCGCATGCGCTGTCCTGTCCGTCTCGTTCAGCCGACCAGATACTGCTTGGCGATCGCCTCGCCCACCCTGTTGTTCTCGGCAATGAACGCTTCGACGAATTCGTGCAGCCCTGAGGCGAAGACTCGGTTGATATCCTCGCCTTCCAGTTTCGCCAGCATGTTGCCGGCGAGCCGCTGGCTCGGGCCCCGGCGCCCGTAGGCGTCGGCGATGAGATCCAGGTACTCGACGATCACGCCGTAACAATTGGCGAAGGAGCGCGGCATCTGCTTGTTGAGCATCAGCAGGTCGGCCACCAGCAGCGGCTTGACGCTCTCGCGATACACCCAGTGATAGGCATTGAACGCCGAGACTTCGCGCAGGATCGTGGTCCACTGGAAGTAGTCGAGGCTGCCGCCCACCGTCTCGTCGTGCGGCAGCAGGATCTGGTACTTCACGTCGAGGATGCGGGCGGTGTTGTCGGCCCGCTCGATCGCCGTGCCGAGCCGTGTGAACCAGAAGGCGTCGTTGCGCAGCATCGTCCGGAAGGCCGAGCCGTCGAAGGTCAGCGAGACGGTCTTCACCCAGTCGAGGAAGCGGCCGAACTCGTCGCGGTTGAGGTCCTTGCCGGCGTAGTTGCGCAGCTCCAGCCACGCGCCGTTGATCGCGTCCCACATCTCGGTGGTGAGCGCCGTGCGCACCGAGCGGGCATTCTCGCGGGCCGCCTCGATGCAAGAGCGGATCGAGGACGGGTTGTGCGGGCTGAAGGCCAGAAAATCGCAGACCGTGTCGGCGTTCACCGCACTGTAGTGCGTCTTGAACGCGTCCGGGTCGCCGGCAGAGGCGAGGGCGGATTCCCACTCGTTGCTCCCGCCGCCGCCGTAGCTCGTCGGCAGCGAGGCGAAACGGTGGGCCGCATCGAGGATACGGGCGACGAAGTCGGCCCGCTCCACGTAGCGCGAGAGCCAGAAGAGATTGTCGGCAGTCCTGGAAAGCATCGGTCTTCAGCCAAGTCGTGCGGACCACGGTGTCCGCGCCTCGGAACGTCCGGACGTCGCGGACCTTAGGCGTCGAGCACCCAGGTGTCCTTCGTGCCACCGCCCTGGCTGGAATTGACCACCAGGGACCCTTCCTTCAGCGCCACCCGGGTCAGACCGCCCGGCACGATCCGGATCTTGTCCGCCCCGCACAGCACGAAGGGCCTCAGGTCGACGTGACGGGGCGCAACGCCGGAGGCCACGAAGGTCGGGCAGGTGGAGAGCGAGAGAGTCGGCTGGGCGATGAACCCGTCGGGCGCGTGCTTGAGCTTTCGGGCGAAGTCGTCCAGCTCGCGCTTGCTGGCGTGCGGGCCGACCAGCATGCCGTAGCCGCCCGAACCGTTGACTTCCTTGACCACCAACTCGGAGAGGTTGTCCATCACGTACGCGAAAGCGTCCTTCTCGCGGCAGCGATAGGTCGGCACGTTGTGCAGGATCGGCTCCTCGCCGGTGAAGAATTTCACGATCTCCGGCATGTAGCTGTAGACGGCCTTGTCGTCCGAGATGCCGGTGCCGACCGCGTTCGCCAAGGTGACGGAGCCGCGCTCGTAGGCGTTCATCAGGCCGGGCACGCCGAGCACCGAATCGGGCCGGAAGACCAGCGGGTCGAGGAAATCGTCGTCTAGGCGGCGGTAGATCACATCGACCTTTCGCGGCCCCTCGGTGGTGCGCATGTAGACCACGTCGTCCTTGGTGAAGAGGTCGGATGCCTCCACCAGCTCGACGCCGAGCTTATCGGCCAGGAACGAGTGTTCGTAGAACGCAGAATTGTAGCGGCCTGGCGTCAGCAGCACGACCGTGGGGTCTCGGGTCGTCGAGCCCGGCGCGAGGCTGCGCAGGGTTGCGAGCAGGGAGTCCGGGTAGTTCTCCACCGGCGCGACCCGGTGCTTGGAGAACAGGTCCGGGAACAGGCGCAGCATCACCTCCCGGTTCTCCAGCATGTAGGAGACGCCCGACGGGATCCGGGCATTGTCCTCCAGGACGAAGAAGTCGTTCTCGCCGGTCCGCACGATGTCGATGCCGGCGATGTGGACGTAGAGGTCGTGGGGGACCCGGAAGGACCGCATCTCCATGCGGTAATGGGCGTTCCGGTAGACGAGATCGGCCGGGATGATGCCGGCCTTGATGCACTCCTGGGCGCCGTAGATATCCTTCAGGAACAGGTTGATGGCGGTGACCCGCTGCTTCAGCCCACGCTCCAGGAAGGCCCATTCCGGCTTGGTGATCACTCGGGGAATGATATCGAACGGGATCAGGCGCTCGGTCGATTCGTTGTCGCCGTAGACCGCGAAGGTGATGCCGATCCGGCGGAACAGAAGCTCGGCCTGGCTGCGACGGGTGTTGAAATGCTCGGGCGGCGTGGATTCCAGCCAGGCCTTGAGCTGGCCATAGGCGTCACGGACGGCAGCCGGATCGGACGCGCCGATCCCGTTCATCTCGTCGAAGGCCGTCACCGCCATCTCACTCCTCCCGTACGCTCCCGCTTCTGAGGCAAGAGGCGCGCCATTCATTCATGGCTATATCCGCAGGCGATAACGCTCAAGGCGGCCGGAGGATCAGATGAGCTTCAGGCCTTTCAGGCTAGCGTGACCGTTGCGGCCGAGGATCACGTGATCGTGCACCACGATCTTCAGCGGCGCCAGGACGGTCACGATCTCGCGGGTCATCGCCACGTCGGCGGCGGACGGGGCCGGATCGCCGGACGGATGATTGTGGGCCAGGATGATCGCAGTCGCCGACAGTTCCAGCGCCCGGCGGGCGACCTCGCGGGGATAGACCGGCGTGTGGTCGACGGTGCCGCGCCCCTGCACCTCGTCCGCGATGAGGTGGTTGCGCTTGTCGAGGAACAGGATGCGGAATTCCTCGCGCGGCGCGAACGCCATGGTGGCGCGCAGGTACTCATGCAGCGCGCTCCACGATGCCAGAAGCGCGCGCTCGCGGATCGCACCGCGGGCAAGCCGCCGGCCCGCGGCCTCGATCACCTTGAGGTCCGAGGCGACCCCGGCGCTCACCCCTTCCACCTCCAGGAGCCGCGCCGGCTCGGCGCTGACCACCTCGGCGAAGCTGCCGAACCGGGCGACCAGCGCCTTGGCGAGCGGCTTCACGTCGCGCCGCGGGATCGCCCGGAACAGGACGAGTTCCAGCAATTCGTAATCGGGGAGCGCGTCGCCGCCGACCGTCGCGAACTTCTCCCGCAGGCGGTCCCGGTGGCCGTGGTAGTGCGGCGGCTCCTTCTCCACGGACGACGGGACGGCACTGTCAGCGAACAGCCCCGCCTCACCCTCGTCCGGCCCCGGCGCCACGGCCGGTCAGGCCGCCGGGTTGACGGGCTGGTGCAGCCCCTTCGGCGAGACCGTGAAGATCTCGACGCCGGTCTCGGTGACGCCGACGGTGTGCTCGAACTGGGCGGAGAGCGAACGGTCGCGGGTCACGGCGGTCCAGCCGTCGCCCAGCACCTTCACGGCGGGGCGCCCGAGATTGATCATCGGCTCGATCGTGAAGAACTGGCCGGGCTTGAACGGCACGTCGTAGCTCGCCTCGACGTAGTGCAGGATCGTGGGCGCGTCGTGATAGGTGCGTCCGAGCCCGTGTCCGCAGAAGTCGCGCACCACCGAGCACCGCTCGCTCTCGGCAAAAGATTGGATCGCCCGGCCGATGTCGTTGGTCGAGCCGCCGGGCTTCACCGCCGCGACGCCGCGCATCAGCGCCTCGTAGGTGATCTCGCACAAGCGCTGGGCCTTGCGCGGCACCTCGCCGACATAGGCCATTCGGCTCGAATCACCGTGCCAGCCGTCGAGGATCAGGCAGATGTCGAGATTGACGATATCGCCCTCGCGCAGGGGCTTGTCGTTGGGGATGCCGTGGCAGACCACGTGGTTGATCGAGGTGCAGATCGACTTCGGATAGCCGCGATAGAGCAGCGAGGCCGGATAGGCGCCGTGATCCATGGCGAAGGTGTAGGCGAGCTTGTCGAGTTCCTCGGTGGTGACGCCGGGCTGCGTCGCCTCCATGAGCAGGTCGAGGGCCTCGGCGGTAAGGCGCCCGGCCCGGCGCATGCCCTCGAAGCCCTCGGGACCGTGAATCGGCGGTTCCGGGGCGCGGCGCGCACCCTGCGCACTGGCCTGTTCCTGCTGCATGGTCGGGACTTTTTCGCGGCGTCGTCAATCGGGCGTCGCTCTATGTACGGTGCGGCGCGCTGGAGGCCAAGCCGCGTCCGATGCAGGAGGAGCGAGGCTTGCGCCGGCTGCGGGGCTGGCGGCATAAGCGGCCGCGAGGCGCCCGGGCGCGCGCGGGCAGATTCGCCGCGCGATCGGTCACGGGGCAGGCGAGGGCCGGATGGCAGGCAAGGCGGTACCGCACTTCCACAACGAGCCGGGCGTGCCGGTGATCACCGTGGGCGTGAAGGAGTTCATGTGCATCGGCGCGCTGCCGCCGTTCGACCACCCGCACGTGTTCCTCGACATGGGCGCCGACAACGAGATCATCTGCCAGTACTGCTCGACGCTCTATCGCTACCGGGCCGGCCTGAAGGCCGACGAGGCGGAGCCGCAGGCCTGCGTGTGGCGGGACGACGCCAAGCTCGCGGCGGAGTAGGCGCCGCCCCCCGTGCCCTCTGACAGGCCATCTCTGCGGATCGGGATCGTCGGTGCCGGGATCGGCGGGCTGACGGCGGCTTTGGCGCTGTCGGATGCCGGCCATGCCGTGACGGTAATCGAGCGCCGGACCGGCTTCAGCGAGGTCGGGGCCGGGATTCAGATCTCGCCCAATGCGAGCCGGGTTCTGGCCGGCCTCGGTCTCTCGGCCGCCCTGCGCCGGGCGGCGAGCGAGCCGCCGTCGGTGGAGATCCGGGCCCTCGACAGCGGCCGCCGCATCGGCAGCGTGGCGCTCGGCGCGCAGGCGCAGGCGCGCTTCGGCGCGCCCTACTACGTCATCCACCGCGCAGACCTGCAGACCCTGCTCCTCGACGCGCTGCGCAGTCGTTCGGCGATCCGACTGATGATGGGCCGCACCGTGACGGCCGTCGCCCAGACACCGTCCGAGGCCGCCCTCACCGTCGAGGGCGCGAGCGGTGCCCAGGATGTCGCCTTCGACCTCGCGATCGGTGCGGACGGGATTCGGTCGCGCCTGCGCGCCCATCTCGATTCGGCGCCGCTTCGCCCGAGCCAGGCCGCAGCGTGGCGGGCACTGATCCCCACGGAGGCGGTACCGGAGGAGTTGCGCGGCGCCGCGACCGGGCTCTGGCTCGGCCGCGGCCGGCACGTGGTGCATTACCCGGTGCGGGACGGCCAGTTCCTCAATGTCGTGGCGGTCGTTCCCGAGGCGGTGAGCGACGAGGGCTGGGGCCGCCTCGGGGAGCCGGCCGTCCTGCGCGGGCATCTGCGCGGCTGTGCCGGGCCGCTGCGCGACCTTCTGAGCCTTCCGGATTCCTGGCTGGTCTGGTCGCTCGCCGACCGGGCCGTGGCGCGTCCGCTCGCTCGCGACCGGGTCGCGCTGATCGGCGACGCCGCCCATCCGGTCCTGCCCTACCTCGCGCAGGGGGCGGCCCTGGCGATCGAGGATTCCGCAGTCCTGACGCGTGCCCTCGCGGACCATGCGGATGTGCCGGCGGCGCTCGCCGCATTCTCGGGCGCGCGGACCGGCCGGGTGCGACGCGTCCAGAAGGCGGCACGGAGCAACGGCCGCACCTATCATGCCGGCGGCGTGGTGGCGCTCGTGCGCAACGCCGTGATCGCCCGGCTCGGCCCGGACGGCATGCGCGACCGCTACGCCTGGCTCTACGGCTGGACGCCCCCCGCTTGATCGGGCCCGCCGCCCCCGCTACCGAGGGCGCATGCGGACGTGGCGGAACCGGTAGACGCACGAGACTTAAAATCTTGCGGCCGCAAGGCCGTGCGGGTTCGAGTCCCGCCGTCCGCACCACCCCGCCATCGCGACGCGCCCGTCCGTGCGGTCGCAACCGGTTCGCAGCCCCGTGAAACCCAGCCCGCGCACCGCCCGTCGGACCGGCGCGCCGGAGGAGAATGGCGTGGTCTACGTGCTCATCATCATGCTCGCCGGCTCGGGCTCCGCGATCGGATCGGTCGAGTTCAACAGCAAGCAGGCCTGCGAGGCCGCCGCGAAGCAGATCGCCGAAGCGGAGCGGCCCTATGGCGGGGCCTCCCCGGTCACCGTGTGTGCGCCGCGGGGTTGAGACGCCTGCGGCGCGGGTCGGCCGGGATCGTTCGCATTTGAGCGATCACCGAAACCGGCTCTTGTCGTCTCCCTGCCAGGATCGCCCGCGGGGAGATTCCGGCATGATCGACGCCCTTCAGACCGCCACGACCGGCATGACCCGGGCCACCGACCGGCTCGGGAAGGCGGCCGAGACCATCGCGGCGAGCGGTGCCCCGGTCGGCGACACGGCTCTGCCGCCCGCCGCCCAGGTGGATCTCACGAGTGCCGCCGCGGATCTGGTCGGGTCCAAATCGGCCTTCGCGCTCAATGCCGCGGTGGCGCGCACCGCCGACCGCATGATGGGCCAGCTTCTCGATATCAGCGCCTGAGGGCGGGCAGGGCGAGGCAGGCCAGGATCGCGGCCGCCGCGAACAGCAGCGCCACGCCGACGAGCCGATAGGCGACCACACCCACCAAGCCGCCGCCCAGGAAGGCGCCGACGGTCAGCAGATACAGCCGTAGCCGCACCGGATCATGCGGCTTCAGCCGATCGGACGCGGATGCGTCGCGGTCCAGCCAACGCGCGAGCTCGATCCCGATATCGGTGATCATGCCGGTCACGTGCGTGGTCCGTACCCGCGCCTCGGAGATCTTGGTCACCGCCGCATTCTGGAGACCCAGGATGAAGCTCAGGCCGAGGACCAGGGTGTGGCTCCGGACCGGCTCGGCAAGCGGCAGGACGAGCAGGCCCACGGCGACGAGGAGGAACGCCTCCGCGCAGACGCTGTAGGCATATGCGCCGGGACCGGCCTTCCGGCGGCGGCACCGGATCATCAACGTCGAGGTCGTTGCCCCGAGCACGAACAGGACCACGAGCAGGCAGGCCTGCGCGGCGAGGACGAGATCGCCCGTGCCTGTGCGGTCGGAGATCGCCGAGACGTTCCCGGTCATGTTCGAGGCGTAGAGGCCGACCGCGTCGAACCCGGCGGTGTTCAGCGCGCCGGCCACACCCGCGAGCGACAGGGCGAGCGCCCTGTCGGCCGCCGGGCTGCGCGTCTCGCCTTCGTGGACCAGCATGGAAGCGTCGGTTGAGTGTCGCAGGCCGAATCGGCCCGATGCCGCCGCCGTCTTAAGCCACGCGCCCGGGCGCCGTCACGGCACCCGGAGCGCCCCTGGGCTCACTAAAACTCACCAGCCGCGATAACCGTAGCCGCCATCCCAGTCACCGTGCCAGTGGCGGGCGGGGCCGTAGCCGACAGGAACCCGCTCGTACGTCACGGTCCGGCGTGTGGCGTAGACCGGCGCATCCTCCTCGTAGACGCGGTAGACCGGGGCCGGCCGTACCGCCACCGGGGCGGGGGCGTAGCCGTAATCGGCATAGCCATAGCCGTAACCGGGCGCCGCATGGGCCTGAGTTGCGGCGCCGATCAGCGCGCCGGCCGCGAGGCCGCCGATGATGCCCGCCGCGATGGCACCGCCGCCGCGGGCTTCGGCGGTCGTGGAGGCCAGGGAGCCCGCGCCGATCAGCGCGGCGGCCGAGAGCAGAGCGATGCGTGTCATGACCTGTCTCCAGAAAACCGGGGACCGCCTGCGGCGTCCCGGATCACGAGAGAGACAGTGCCAGACCCGCGCTGCACCGAAGCTGAAGCCGCCCTGCAGCAACTGTTCAGCTTGTCGGCGCGCCCTCCGGATCCGGGGCGGTCCGGATGTACCCGCGGGAGATCAGGCGGCTGCGCTCGCGGGTGCGCCGCTCGGCCTCCATCAGGTCGGACAGAGCGTCGGCGATCGCGCAACGCAGGGCGATGCCGGCATCGCCGCCGGCAAAGCCGAGATACGCGGTGCTGATCACCTCGACGGGGCACACGTGATCATCGCGCTGGGCCAGGACCTGGGTCAGCATCGGGTTCTCCTTCGTTGCGTCCGGGAACGAAAAGAGAACAAGCCATAAGGGTTAACGTTCCGTCAACGTCGCCCCGGCCGTTCGCGCAACGCCCTCCGAACCCTGTGGAAAACACCGATTTTCCAGCTGACGGGCTGTGGATAAGCCGGATCACTCGGGCAGGCGCGGCAGGGGCTTGCCGTCCGCGGGAATCGCATAGCGCGCCGCGTTCAGCTCCATGGCCAGGAACGTGTAGTAGCCCGAGATCGCCGCCAGATCGACGACACCGGGCTTGCCGAACCGGGCCTCGGCCCGCGCGAAGGTGGCGTCGGAGACGCGCTTGGTGTCCTGCAGTTCCGCGGTGAAGTCGTAGACGATGGTCTCGTCGTCGCTCATCTTCGCAGGCCGGCGGCCGTCGCGGATCGCCGCGATGATCTCGGGGGCGATACCGGCCTTCTCGGCGATCGGCGCGTGGACGTACCATTCGTAATCCTGCGTCCAGCGGCGGGCGGTCATCAGGATCACCAGTTCCGAGAGCGTGGTGCCGATCTTCGGCTTGAAGCGCAGGTAGTCGCCCATCGACCGGGCCAGCGTCATCACCTCCGGGGAATACATGAGCGGTTCGAACGGCCCGAAGGGCGGCTTGCCCCGGGCCTGCGCGAAGGCCTCGGCCGCCTGCTTCTGCTCGGGGCTGTAGTCCTTCGGCGGGATGGTCGGCAGCCGGTCCTGCGCCTGCGCGGCGGCCGTCGCCAGCGGCAGGGCCAGGGAGAGGGCAGCGAGCGTCAGCGCGCGGCGGAAGGGGTTCATCGGTTCTCTCATTCTGGGTGTTGTGCCGTCAGGCCGCACGATCGCGGCAGCGCCGTCCATATGCCAGGGTCCGCACGGCGAAGACCGTGTCGAAACCCGCGCGGCGTCACGGACCGGCCAAGCCGGTTGCGCTCGACGCCGCGCCGCGCCATCAGCGGCCGCGATGGCCGGCTCCGCATCCATGCTGCCGATCGAGGCGGCGCTCCCCGATCTGCGTCGCGCGCTCGCCGCGCGGAATGCCGCCGTCCTGGTAGCCCCTCCCGGAGCCGGCAAGACGACCCGCGTGCCCCTGGACCTGCTGGGGGCGCCCTGGCTCGGCGGGCGCAGGATCATCCTGCTCGAGCCGCGCCGACTCGCCGCCCGGGCAGCGGCCGCCCGGATGGCGCAGACGCTCGGCGAGCCGGTCGGCGGGACCGTCGGCCTTCGGGTCCGCCTCGGCTCGAAGATCTCGGCGCGGACGCGGATCGAGGTGGTCACCGAGGGCGTCTTCACCCGCATGATCCTGGACGATCCGGAACTCTCCGGGATCGGCGCGGTCCTGTTCGACGAGTTCCACGAGCGCTCCCTGGACGCCGACCTGGGCCTCGCGCTGGCGCTCGACGCGCAGGCCGGCCTTCGGGAGGATCTGCGGATCCTCGTCATGTCGGCGACCCTCGACGGCGCCCGGGTCGCGCGGCTGCTGGACGACGCGCCCGTGGTCGCCTCCGAGGGCCGCGCCTTTCCGGTGGAGACCCGATACGCGGAGCGCGATCCGAACCGGCGGATCGAGGATTCGATCGCCGAGGTGACGCTGAGGGCCCTGCGGGCAGATCCCGGTTCGATCCTGGTGTTCCTGCCCGGACAGGCGGAGATCCGCCGGACCGTCGACCTGCTGGCCGAGAAGGTCGGACCGGACGTGCAGCTCGCGCCCCTCTACGGGGCGCTGACACCCGCCGAGCAGGACCGCGCCGTCGCCCCGGCGGCCGCCGGAACCCGGAAGGTCGTTCTCGCGACCAGTATCGCCGAGACCTCGCTGACCATCGAGGGCGTCCGGATCGTGGTCGATTCGGGACTGGCTCGGGTTCCGGTCTACGAGCCGGGCCTGGGCCTGACCCGTCTGGTCACGGCCCGCGCCTCCCGCGCCTCGGTGGACCAGCGCCGCGGCCGCGCCGGCCGCACCGAGCCGGGCCTGTGCTGGCGCCTCTGGTCCGAGGCCGGCACCAACGCCCTCGAACCGTTCACGCGGCCGGAGATCCTGTCCGCCGACCTCGCCGGGCTGCTCCTCGACTGCGCCGCCTGGGGCGTGACCGATCCGGGCACGCTCGCCTTCCTCGACCCGCCCCCCGCGCCGGCCCTGACGGAGGCCCGCGCCCTGCTGACCGAACTGGGGGCGCTCGATGCCGATGGGCGCCTGACGCCGGTCGGCGCGCGCCTGCGAGCCCTGCCGCTTCCGCCGCGGCTCGCCCGTATGGTGACGGTCGCGGCCGGAAACGGCCACGCACGGGCCGCCGCCGACCTCGCCGCCGTGCTGGTGGAGCGCGGCCTCGGGGGGGACAGTCTCGACCTCGACGAGCGGGTCGAGCGGTTCCGCCGCGACCGCGGCGGACGCGCCGCCGACATGCGCCGGCTCGCCGACGGCTGGGCCCGGATCGCCGGGGCAGGCAATTCCGCGCTCCCGGATGCCGGCCCGGTCGCCGCCGGCCCGCTCCTGGCGCTCGCCTATCCCGACCGGGTGGCCCGGGCGCGCGGCCGCGACGGCGAGTTCGTGATGGCGAGCGGACGGGCCGGTCGCCTCGACCCGGCGAGCCCGCTCGCCCGCGAAACCTATCTGGTGATCGCCGATCTGGCGGGATCGGCCGCGAGCGCCCGGATCCTGGCTGCGGCGGCGATCGGGGCCGAGGCGATCGAGCGCCTCTTCGCCGACCGGATCGAGTCGCGCACCGAGATTGCCTTCGACCCGCAGGCCGCCGCCCTGCGGGCGCGGGCGGTCCGGCGACTCGGCGCGGTCAGTCTCGGGTCACGGCCGCTGCCGGTGCCGTCCGATCCGGAGAGCGCCGAGATCCTGGCGCGGGGCATCGCCGATCTCGGGATCGAGCGACTGCCGTGGACGCCGGCCCTGGCGCAATGGCGCGCCCGGGTGATTTTCCTCCACGCCGCCGAGGGCGACACCTGGCCGGACCTGTCGGACGCGGTGCTGGCCGGAACCGCGGAGACGTGGCTGGCGCCGTCCCTCGTGGGGCGCGCCACCCTCGCGTCGGTCACCGCGGACGATCTCGCCGGCGCCCTCCAGAGCCTGGTGCCCTGGGCGCTGCGCGCCCGGCTGGACGCGGAGGCGCCGACCCACGTGGAGGTCCCGACCGGCTCGCGCATCCCAGTGGATTACACGGCCGAGGAACCGGCCCTGGCCGTCCGGGTCCAGGAGCTCTTCGGCCTCGACCGGCATCCCCGCGCCGGTGGACGCCCGCTCGTCCTGCACCTGCTGTCGCCGGCCCAGCGGCCGATCCAGATCACCCGCGATCTGCCCGGGTTCTGGCGCGGATCCTGGGCGGCGGTGCGGTCCGAGATGCGCGGCCGCTATCCGCGCCATCCCTGGCCGGAGGATCCGCTCAGCGAGGCGCCGACGCGCCGGGCCAAGCCGCGCGGAACCTGACGGCCGCAACGCCCTTCCTCCGCATCGACACCAACGGATCGGACGCGATGACCACGGACACGACCGCTTTCGACCCCGCAGCCGCCGGCTGGGCGCTGGTGGAGGACAAGGGCTTCATCGCCCATGTCGGTCCGGTTCATGTCCGCGGCACCGACGGCGCCTACGCGTTTCGGGCCGAGCAGAAGCACGCCAACCTGATCGGCGTGGTCCATGGCGGCATGCTCATGAGCTTCGCCGACCGCGCGCTGGGCGAGACCGCGATGCAGGCCGCGGGCGGCGCCAATTGCGTGACGATTCAGCTGGAGATGAAGTTCATCGATGTCGGCCGCCTCGGCGACTGGATCGAGATCCGGCCGCAGGTGGTCAAGCGCACCGGCTCCCTCGTGTTCATGCGTGGCGACGTCCGCGACGACACGCGCCTCCTGGCCTCGGCGGACGGCGTGTGGAAGATCCTGCGCCGCCGCCCGGATTGACCATCTCAGGACATCTGTCCTAGCTTGCCGCCGCGCGTCGCGGCGTTCCGACCGGGGGCGCAATGGAGGATCGCATGCGATCGTCGCAGACCGATCATCCGGCGTCGAGGCGAAGCGCGGTCCGGCTCGACCCTCTCGACGCGCGATCCTCGCGGGGTTGGCGGCCTTCGCCGCAACGCCCGACGGAGCGGAGGCGCAACCTAAGCCGCCCAGCACGGTGACCAATCCGCCGCGCGACTTCCGGCCCGGCGCGGCCCCCACCACCTACTTCACCGATCCGGACGTCGTCGCGGTCGACCCGGCCTTCGAACCCTACATCGTGCCGAACAGCGCCATCCGCCGGCTCTGGACCGGCGCCCTCTGGGCGGAGGGGCCGGCCTGGAACGCCGTCGGCCGCTACCTCGTCTGGAGCGATATCCCCAACAACCGGCAGATGCGCTGGCTGGAGGAAGACGGGCACGTCTCCGTCTTCCGGATGCCGAGCAACAACGCGAACGGCAACAGCTTCGATCATCAGGGGCGGCAGATCAGCTGCGAGCACGCCACCGGTCGGGTCGTGCGCTACGAACTCGACGGGGCGGCGACGATCCTGGCCGATGCGTTCGACGGCAAGCCGCTCAACTCGCCCAACGATGTGGTCCAGCATCCGGACGGCGCCTACTGGTTCACCGATCCGCCCTACGGCGCGCTGCTCTACGAGGGGCTGCCGGACGCGGCGGGCGGCCCGAGCAATCCGCAGGGCCATCTCGACCCGCGGCTCGGCCAGCCGGCCGGGACAGCGCCCCGGCGGCGGGTGCTGCCCAATGCGGTCTACCGCATCGACCCGTCGGGGCGGATCGACCGGGTGCTCACCGACGATGAGGTGCCCGATCCGAACGGCTTGTGCTTCTCGCCCGATCACCGGACGCTCTACGTCTGCTCCACGGGGAAGGGGCCGGGGGATACGGGGCCCGGCGGCAAGGGCGAGATCTACGCCTTCGATGTCGGAGGCGGGGCCTTACTCTCGAACAAGCGCCTGTTCTCGGATTGCATCGTGGACGGCGTGAAATGCGGCCCCGACGGCCTGCGGGCCGATGTCGACGGCAATCTCTGGGTCTCGAGCAATGCCGGCCGGGCCGTGGGCTACAACGGCGTCACCGTCTGGTCGCCGAAGGGCAAGCTCATCGGACGGATCCGCCTGCCGGAGGTGTGCGGGAACCTCACCTTCGGCGGCCCGAAGCGCAACCGCCTGTTCATGGCGGCCAGCCAGTCGCTCTATGCGCTGACGGTGAACACGCAGGGTGCAGGGCCGGCCTGAGGATTCGGTCGCGCCCCGCAGCGCTCCGCGGCGGCAGGCGACCCACCTCTCACGCCCTCTCGCTGGGGTGCCCGCGGCAGTGGGCCTCGAACGAACAGCCCGCGTGTGATCCCAGAAGCCCTCCGTCGAGGCATCCCCGCCGGGGCCTCAGGACGAGGGCGCGGATCGGTGAGCCGGCCTTCGCGCATGCGTGCGTCGGGCCGGACAACGCGGCCCTGCGATCGGGACCGGATCCGGCGGGATCCTTCGGCCGGCCATGGCTGACGGCGCACCGGCACGCTATCTGTCATGGGTATGAGCGTGGATCCCGCCCCCGACCCGACCTTGAGCCGCCTCAGCGCGGCCCTCGGGGACCTTCCCAAGCGCGGCCTGCCGCCCGTGGAACGCTGGGACCCGCCCTATTGCGGCGCCATCGACATCCGCATCGCCGCCGATGGAACGTGGCACCACAACGGTTCGCCGATCCGGCGGGACAAGCTGGTCAAGCTGTTCGCCAGCATCCTGCGGCGCGAGCCGGATGGCCGGACTGTCCTGGTCACGCCGGTGGAAAGCGTCGGGATCACCGTCGAGGATGCGGCCTTCGTGGCCGTCGAGATGGCCGTCGACGGCACGGGAGCGGACCGGCGCCTCTCCTTCCGTACCAATGTCGACGATCTGGTGAGCGTCGACGCGGAGCACGCCCTGCGCTTCGAGGAGGGGCCGGACGGGGCCCTGAAGCCCTACCTCCATGTCCGCCGCGGGCTGTGGGCGCTCGTGACCCGGGCGCTCACCTACGACCTCGTGGATCTCGCCGAGGAACGCCTCGTCGACGGGAGGCCCTGGCTCGGCCTGTGGGCCGGCGGCACCTTCCACACCATCGCACCGGTCGCCGCCGCGTGAGCGACCCGCTCGCCGAGTTTCTCGCCCGCGCTGCGGCCGGCCTGTCGCCGGATCCGCCGGGACCGGACGATCCGACCTCCAATCCCCGCGGCGACCACAGCCTCGATCCGGATGGCACGGCCGTGATGCCGCCGCCGCCCCATCGCCGGGCCGCGGTCCTCGTCCCGGTCGTGCGCCGCGCGGACGGTCCGAGCCTCATCCTCACCATGCGGGCGGCCAACCTGCGCGACCATTCCGGACAGGTCGCGCTGCCGGGGGGTAAGATCGATCCCACCGATCCCGGCCCCGCGGATGCGGCCCTGCGGGAGGCCTTCGAGGAGATCGGGCTGCTGCCCGCGGCCGTGCGCCTGCTCGGCTATCTCGACCCGTACCTCTCGGGCACCGGATTTCTCGTGACCCCGGTGATCGGCTTGGTCGATTCCGAGGTAATCCTGACGCCGAACCCTGCCGAAGTGGCCGACGTCTTCGAGGTGCCATTCCCGATTGTCATGGATCCGGAACGCTATCGCCTGCGCTCCCGCGCCTGGCAGGGCCGCGAGCGCTGGTTCTATGCCTTGACCTACGGCGAGCGGCTGATCTGGGGTGTCACCGCCGGGATCCTGAACAATCTCCGGGAACGGCTCTATCCGGAAACGGAGTCGGGCGACGTCGGTCGCCCGGCGCGATAGGCTGCCAGGCATGCTGCGCCGCGTCCTCGAAGAGTTTGGCCTCTTCCTCGTCCCCTTCGCCCTCTTCCTGGTCTACCTGCTGCTGTCCGGCCGCAACCCTCTGCGCCGGGTGCACTGGGACCCGCACCTGTTCCGCCTCGTCCTGGCCGGACTGGCGGTGGTGATCGGCACGCTCGTCTACGAGGGGTTGTTCTCCGAGCGTCGCCCGGCGGGCTACGTACCCACCCACATGGAGAACGGCCGCCTCGTGCCCGGTGGATTCCGGTGAACCGCGCGCTCGACCAAGCCGGTCTCATGGCCCTGCTCGACCGCCCGGGCGTGCGCCGCGTGCTCGCGGCCCTGGATGCCCCCGGTGCCGAGACCCGCCTGGTCGGCGGCTGCGTGCGCGACGCGCTGCTCGGCGTGCAGACCGCCGACATCGATATGGCGACCACCCTGCTGCCCGAGGCGGTGATGCATGCGGCGCAGCGGACGCGCGGCCTCAAGGCGGTGCCGACCGGGATCGAGCACGGGACGATCACCCTGGTGACCGAAGACGGGCCCATCGAGGTCACGACCCTGCGCGAAGACGTCGAGACCGACGGACGGTACGCCGTCGTCCGCTTTGGCACGGACTTCCTCCGCGATGCCGAGCGCCGGGACTTCACGATCAACGCGCTCTCGCTCGGTGCAGACGGAACGCCGCACGATCCGGTGGGCGGGCTGCCCGATCTCGAAGCCGGGCGGGTGCGCTTCATCGGCGATCCGGCGACCCGCATTCGCGAGGACGCCCTGCGGATCCTGCGCTTCTTCCGGTTTCAGGCGCGTTTCGGCGCCGGGGCGCCCGATGCGGCGGCGCTCGCCGCCTGTGTGGCCGCGCGGGACAGTCTGGACCGGCTCTCCCGCGAGCGCGTGCGGGCGGAGTTCCTGAAGCTGCTGGCGGCCTCCGGCGGTCCGGCCATGGTGGCGACGCTGAGTGCGACCGGCCTGCTGCAGCGGATCACCGGCGGCGTCGGTGAACTCGGGCGGCTGGAGCGCGCCGCCGCTGCGGGATTGTCTCCGGTGATGCGCCTCGCGGCCCTCTCGGTCGGGGCTCGGCACGACGCGGATCGGCTGCGCGAGCGGCTGCGTCTCTCGAAGAGCGAGCACGGACAGCTCATCGGCTACGCGGAAGCGCTGGCCGATCTCCACGGACGTGCGGGGCTGGATGGGGTCGCGGCGCGGGCGCTTGCGGCCGGGCACGGCCTGTCGCGGCTGGCAGAGGTGCTGGCGATCCTGGCCGGAGAGCCGAGGCCTGCCGTAACGGAGACGGCGATCAGCGCCTTTGAAACCCTCAAGGGGGAGGGGGCGTCGCCGGCCTTTCCCCTGGCGGGGGCGGATCTGGTCGCGGCCGGCGTGGCGCCGGGTCCCGCGATCGGGCGTGGGCTGGCCACGGCGCGGAAAGTCTGGCTGGAGTTGGGCTGCCCGACGGATGCCGAGGCGCGGGCCGACCTCCTGGCGCGGGCGCTGGAGGGCGCCCGCTGAACGAGGCTCAGAGCTTCAGGAGCGCCTTGGTCTCCTGGAGCTGGACGATCTGGCCGTTCAGCTCCTCGCGCTTCTGCAGGTCCTCGGTGGCGTCACGCTGCATCTCGATGGCCTCGATGTCGCGGTCGAGGGATTCGTGCGTCAGCTCCTCGATCGGCGCAGCACGCTCGGCGAGCACGGTCACGGCCGTCGGGCCGATATCGGCGAAGCCGCCGCGAACGTAGATCCGCTTGCCGCTGCCCTGGCTCTCGGTGACCACGATGACGCCGACCCGCAGAGAGGTCAGCACGGGCGCGTGGCCCGGCAGCACCGTCATCTCGCCCTCGACGCCGGGCAACTGCACGGCGCTCACCTCGCCGGAATACAGCGTCCGCTCGGGGCCGACGAAATCGAAGTGGAAGGTGGCCATCTCAGGACGATCCCGGATCCGCAACAAGCTCTCCTCCCCGTGCGGGGAGGAGTTGGAGGTGGGGGTGGTTCAGGATGGAGCGCAGCGGCTTCGCCTGCACCATCCCCACCCCCGATCCCTCCCCGCGAGGGGGAGGGGAGGGCGTCGTCTTACGCGGCCTTCATCTTCTTGGCCTTCTCCTGGGCCTCCTCGATGGTGCCGACCATGTAGAAGGCCGCCTCCGGGAGGTCGTCGTAGTCGCCGTTCACAAGGCCCTTGAAGCCCTTGATGGTGTCCTCGAGGGCGACCTGCTTGCCCGGCGAGCCGGTGAACACCTCGGCCACCGAGAAGGGCTGCGAGAAGAAGCGCTCGATCTTGCGGGCGCGGGCCACGGTCAGCTTGTCCTCCTCGGACAGCTCGTCCATGCCCAGGATCGCGATGATGTCCTGGAGGGCCTTGTAGCGCTGCAGGGTCTGCTGCACCCGGCGGGCGACGTCATAGTGCTCCTCGCCGAGGATGGTCGGCGACAGCATGCGCGAGGTCGAGTCCAGCGGATCCACCGCCGGATAGATGCCCTTCTCGGCGATCGAGCGCGACAGCACGGTCGTGGCGTCGAGGTGGGCGAACGAGGCGGCGGGCGCCGGGTCGGTCAGATCGTCGGCCGGCACGTAGATGGCCTGCACCGAGGTGATCGAGCCCTTGGTCGTGGTGGTGATGCGCTCCTGCAGGGCGCCCATGTCGGTGGCCAGCGTCGGCTGGTAGCCCACCGCCGACGGGATGCGGCCGAGAAGCGCCGACACCTCGGAGCCCGCCTGCGTGAAGCGGAAGATGTTGTCGACGAAGAACAGCACGTCCTGGCCGTCGTCGCGGAACTGCTCGGCGATGGTCAGGCCGGTCAGGGCGACGCGCGACCGGGCGCCGGGCGACTCGTTCATCTGGCCATAGACCAGGGCGCACTTGGAGCCCTCGGCGGAGCCATGCTCCTTCGGGTCCACGTTCACCTTGGACTCGATCATCTCGTGATAGAGATCGTTGCCCTCGCGGGTGCGCTCACCCACGCCGGCGAACACCGAGTAGCCCGAGTGCACTTTGGCGATGTTGTTGATCAGCTCCATGATCAGCACGGTCTTGCCGACGCCGGCGCCGCCGAACAGGCCGATCTTGCCGCCCTTCGCGTAAGGGGCGAGCAGGTCCACCACCTTGATGCCGGTGACGAGGATCTGCGCCTCGGTCGACTGCTCGGCATAGGAGGGGGCCGGCTGGTGGATGGCGCGGTAGGTGTCGGCCTGGACCGGACCGGCCTCATCGATCGGCTCGCCGATGACGTTCATGATGCGGCCGAGCGTGTTCATGCCCACCGGAACCTTGATCGGCTCGCCGGTGTCCGTGCATTCCTGACCGCGGGTCAGGCCCTCGGACGTGTCCATGGCGATGCAGCGGACAGTGTGCTCGCCGAGCTGCTGGGCGACCTCGAGGACGAGGCGGGCGCCGTTGTTCTTGGTCTCGAGGGCGTTCAGGATCTCGGGCAGGTGGCCCTCGAACTGCACGTCGACCACAGGGCCGATAACCTGGGTGATCTTGCCGACCTTGTTGGAGCCGGCGCCGGGGAGTGCGGTGTTCGCCATCGTTAACCTACCCTTCAAGCTGTGCGTTCAGGTGGCGGAGCCTCAGAGGGCTTCCGCACCCGAGATGATCTCGATGAGTTCCTTGGTGATCATGGCCTGACGCGTCCGGTTGTAGATCAGCGTCTGCTTCTTGATCATCTCGCCCGCGTTGCGGGTGGCCGAATCCATGGCGCTCATGCGCGCGCCCTGCTCGGAGGCGGCGTTCTCCAGGAGCGCCCGGTAGATCTGCACCGTCAGGTTCTTCGGCAGCAGCGTCTCGAGGATCGCCTCCTCGGAGGGCTCGAACTCCAGCGCGGCGTTGCCGGCCGCAGCCTTCGCGGTCGTGTCGACCGCGGGCAGCTCCGCGGGGATCAGGCGCTGCGCGGTCGGGATCTGCGAGATGACCGAGCGGAACTCGGAGTAGAACAGGGTCGCGACGTCGAACTCGCCGTTCTCGAAGCGGGTCAGGATCTTGTCGGCGATCCCGGCCGCGAACTCGTAATCCACCGGGCGATTGCCACGGATGTCCATGCTCTCGACGATCTGGTCGCGGTACTGCCGCCGCAGCGCGTCGAGGCCCTTCTTGCCGACCGTCATGATCTTGACGGTCTTGCCCTCGGCGGCGAGCTTCTGCGCGTATTCGCGCACCGCGAGGCGGACGATCGACGAGTTGAAGGCGCCGGCGAGGCCGCGGTCGCCCGTGCACACGACGAGCAGGTGCGTCTGCTCGGAGCCGGTCCCGGACAGGAGCCGCGGGGCGCCGACGCCGCCGACGAGATTACCCGCGAGATTGCCGAGCACGGCCGACATCTTCTCGGCATAGGGACGGCCCGCCTCGGCGGCCATCTGCGCACGGCGCAGCTTGGCGGCGGCGACCATCTGCATGGCCTTGGTGATCTTCTGCGTCGCCTTCACCGAGGTGATGCGGTTGCGCAGGTCCTTCAAACTCGCCATCGGGTGAGGTCCAGGTCCGTTCTATGGGCCTCTCCTTCCCTCGGCGGGAAGGAGCCGGAAGTTCGGGCGGTGCAGCGCGGATCGCAATCCCCCTGCACCACCCAAGATCCCTCCCCGCGGGGAGGGGCCTCACATCAGCCGATCGACTTGGCGACGCTCTCGACGACGCTCTTCAGCTTGCCGGCGTTCTCGTCCGACAGGTCCTTGGAGGCGGCGATCGAATCCAGCAGGTCCTTGTGCTTCGAGCGGAGAGTGCTGAGCAGCGCGTCCTCGAACGGGCGGACCTTGCTGACCGGCATCTTGTCCAGATAGCCGTTCACGCCGGCGTAGATCACCGCGACCTGCTCTTCCATCTTCAGCGGCGAGAACTGCGGCTGCTTCAGGAGCTCGGTGAGCCGCGAGCCGCGGTTCAGGAGCGCCTGGGTGGAGGCGTCGAGATCCGAGCCGAACTGCGCGAAGGCGGCCATCTCGCGGTACTGCGCGAGCTCGCCCTTGATCTTGCCAGCGACCTTCTTCATCGCCTTGGTCTGGGCCGAGGAGCCCACCCGCGACACCGAGAGGCCGACGTTCACCGCCGGGCGGATGCCCTGGTAGAACAGGTCGGTCTCGAGGAAGATCTGACCGTCGGTGATCGAGATCACGTTGGTCGGGATGTAGGCCGACACGTCGTTGGCCTGGGTCTCGATGACCGGCAGCGCGGTCAGCGAGCCGTTGCCGGCGGCGTCACCCATCTTGGCGGCGCGCTCCAGCAGGCGGCTGTGGAGGTAGAACACGTCGCCCGGATAGGCCTCGCGGCCCGGCGGGCGGCGGAGCAGCAGCGACATCTGGCGGTAGGCCACGGCCTGCTTGGAGAGATCGTCATACACGATCACGGCGTGCATGCCGTTGTCGCGGAAGTACTCGCCCATGGCGCAGCCGGCGAACGGCGCGATGAACTGCATCGGGGCCGCATCGGACGCCGTGGCTGCGATGACGATGGAGTATTCCAGGGCACCCTGGTCCTCCAGCACCTTCACGAACTGGGCCACCGTCGAGCGCTTCTGGCCGATGGCGACGTAGATGCAGAAGAGCTTGGCCTTCTCGTCGCCGCCGGCGGCATGGCCGGGCTTCTGGTTCAGGATCGTGTCCAGGGCGATGGCGGTCTTGCCGGTCTGGCGGTCGCCGATGATCAGCTCGCGCTGGCCGCGGCCCACCGGGATCAGGGCGTCGATCGCCTTCAGGCCCGTGGCCATCGGCTCGTGCACCGACTTGCGCGGGATGATGCCCGGAGCCTTCACGTCGACGCGGCGACGCTCGGTGGAGACGATCGGGCCCTTGCCGTCGATCGGGTTACCGAGGGCGTCGACCACGCGGCCGAGCAGGCCCTTGCCCACCGGCACGTCCACGATGGCGCCAGTCCGCTTGACGGTCTGGCCTTCCTTGATCTCGCGGTCGGAGCCGAAGATCACGATGCCGACGTTGTCCTGCTCGAGGTTCAGGGCCATGCCGCGCACGCCCGACTCGAACTCGACCATCTCGCCGGCCTGGACGTTGTCGAGGCCGTAGGCGCGGGCGATGCCGTCGCCGACGGACAGGACCTGCCCGACCTCGGAGACCTCGGCTTCCTCGCCGAAGTTCTTGATCTGCTCTTTCAGGATCGCGGAGATCTCGGCGGCGCGGATGTCCATACTCGGGCCTCTGTCGCTGATGCGTCTATGCGTGTTCGGTTCGGATGGGGGCGCTTAGCGCGCGGCCCGCATCGCGAGGCGGATACCGTTGAGCTTGGTCTTGAGGGAGGCGTCGACCATGCGCGAGCCCATCTTCACGACGAGGCCGCCGATCAGGCTGGGATCGACCACGAGATCAACGTCGACCTCGGCCTTCGCGATGTCGCGCAGCGACGCCTTGATCTCCTCGATCACCGCGTCGGAGGGCTTCTCGGCCACCCGCACCTGAGCGCGGACGATCCCCTTCGAATCCTGAACCAGGCTCCGGAAGGCGCTGATCATGTCCGGGAGGGCGAAGAGCCGCCGGTTCGCGGCCGCGAGGCGGATGAAGTTGCCGGCGAGACCGCCGATTTCCGCCTTGTCGAGCACGGCGCCGATGGCGGCTGCCTGCTCCTCGGCGCTGAAGACCGGGCTGCGGATGAGGCGGCGGAGATCCGCGCTCTCCTTCAGCAGCGTGTCGAATTGATTGAGGGATTGGGCGACCGCGTCGACCTGGCGCTCGTCGCGCGCGAGCTCGAACAGGGCGGAAGCGTACCGGCCCGCCACGCCTGCGACCAGGGGACCAGCCTCGGAACCGTTCTGCGCCACCCGTCGCTCTCTTCTCTGGTTGCCCGCCCGCTCCGCGCGCTCCGGCAGGAGCGCGGTGCGTGACCGTTCGGGACGTGGGATCGTGCCGGCAACGGACAGGGTCAAGACCTGTCCTCGCGGCGCGGCGACCGCCTAGCATGCCAGCATGGCCGCACGCAACACGGCAGGCGCACCGCGCAGCGCGTGACGACGGCGGAAGTGTGACGCCGGAGCTGCCTCAGCAGGCGAGCCGGTCGCAGCGCCGGACGCTCGCGATCATCTGCGCCATGGCGCGCGCGCCCGGATGGCCCAGGATGCCGTTGTTACCGAGCACGTAGGAGGGCGTCGCGTAGAGGCCGAGATCCGCCGCCATGCGCATCTGGCTCTTGAGCGCCGCGCGCACCTCCTCGCTGTCGGCGATCGCCTCGACCTCCGCCTGCGGGATCCCCAGCGCGGCCGCGGCGGCGAGCGCCCCGGGCCCGTCGATGCGGCCGGGCTTGGCGAGCAGCGTCTGATAGAAGCGCCAGGCGGCGTCCGAGCCGAGCTTGCGCTGCACGGCCAGCATCACCTTGGCGGCCTGAGCCGATTGCGGCGACAGGATCGGGTTGTGGACAAGCCCGATGCGCAGGTCCGCATCGCCGGCATGCAGGGCGACCACGTCGGCGGCGGCCTTCCGGCAATACGGGCAGTTGAAGTCGAAGAATTCGTAGAGCGTGGTCGCGGCGTCCCGCGGTCCCACATAGGTGACCCCGCGCAAGGCCGGAATCTGCCCGGTGATCTCGCCCGGCAGGATCGAGTTCGCCACCGCCTTGCCGTCATCGCCCGTGACCGCGACGCGCTGGCCATAGGATTGCGCAGCCGCCCGTCCGAAACCCGAACCCAGCAGGATGCCGGCGGCGGCGAGGATCAGGCGACGGGAAACAGGCATGGGACACGTCCAAAGCATCGGGGTTCCGCTCCGGTCGCGCCGAAGCGAAGCCGGACCAGAATCAGGGAGGCGAGTCGGTTTGATGGCGTATCGGCGTGACGGTGGCGCTACCGCAGCCCCTTCGGCCGGTCGCCGGTCGCCCAGGCCAGCGCCTGCTCCAGGCGGTCATTGCCCCAGAACAACTCGCCGTCATCGGCCAGGAACGTGGGCGCCCCGTAGATCCCACGGGACCGCGCCTCCTCGACGCTGACCCGCAGCTTCGTCTTGTTGGCCTCCGCGGCGGCGGCGCGCACGGTCTGGGTCCCGTCGAGCCCGAGCGAATCGACGATCTGGGTCACGGCCGCGGGCTCCGCGATCGAGCGGCCCTCGGCGAAACTCGCGGTGAACACCGCCTTCGAGAACGGCACGAGCCAGTCCTGGTCCTGGCCCAGGATCGCCACCCGCACGGCACTGAGGCTGTTCTGCGGAAACTGCGCGGGGCGCGTCACCGGCGGCAGGCCGAGCCGTGCAGCCTCGCGCTCGACGTCCCGCCACATGTTCTTGCCCTTGGCCGGGTAGAGATTGAAGGGCGAGGTCGTCCAGCCCTGCGCCGCGAAGAGCGGCCCGACCAGGAACGGGCGCCACCGGATCGCCACGCCCGCCTCGGACGCCGCCGCCTCGACGCGCATCGCGGCGAGGTAGGAGTAGGTGGAGGCGAATTCGTACCAGAACTCCAAAATTGGCTGGCGCGCCATAGACTTCGCTTCTCCGATGCACTCTTGCGGCGATGACGACTGGCAACGCCCGCGCCATTTCTCGCACGGCCGCAAGGCCACCGTGAGGCGAAACGCGGCCGATCTCTCGCCATCAGAGCTACGCGCGAGACGGCGCGCCGGTTGCAGGCCGGTGACACCCGCGATAAGCCGCTGACGCCCCGCCTCAGTTCCGGAAGTCGCATGTCCGTTCCCGCGAAGAGCCCCGTGAAGAAGGTCGTGCTGGCCTATTCCGGCGGCCTCGACACATCGATCATCCTGAAGTGGCTGCAGACCACCTACGGCTGCGAGGTCGTGACCTTCACGGCCGATCTCGGCCAGGGGGAGGAGCTGGAGCCGGCCC
Organism: Methylobacterium sp. 391_Methyba4; assembly: GCF_029691625.1. NCBI lineage: Bacteria > Pseudomonadati > Pseudomonadota > Alphaproteobacteria > Hyphomicrobiales > Methylobacteriaceae > Methylobacterium > Methylobacterium sp. 391_Methyba4. Next base: position 927,969 of record NZ_CP121475.1, read on the forward strand.
GCCGCAAGGCGGAGCTGCTGGGCATCAAGCCCGAGAACATCTTCATCGAGGATCTGCGCGAGGAGTTCGTCCGCGATTACGTCTTCCCGATGTTCCGGGCGAACGCCGTCTACGAAGGCGTCTACCTGCTCGGCACTTCGATCGCCCGGCCGCTGATCGCCAAGAAGCAGATCGAGATCGCCGAGAGGGTCGGGGCCGACGCGGTATGCCACGGAGCGACCGGGAAGGGGAACGATCAGGTCCGCTTCGAACTCGGCTATTACGCCCTGAAGCCGGATGTCACGGTCATCGCGCCCTGGCGCGAGTGGGACCTGCGCTCCCGTGAGCAGCTCATCGCTTTCGCCGAGCAGCACCAGATCCCGATTGCCAAGGACAAGCGCGGCGAGAGCCCCTTCTCGGTGGACGCGAACCTCCTGCACGCCTCATCCGAGGGCAAGGTGCTGGAGGATCCGGCGATCGAGGTGCCAGACTACGTCTACTCGCGCACCCTCTCCCCCGAGGAGGCCCCCGACCAGCCGACCGTCGTCACGATCGGCTTCGAGCGCGGCGACGCGGTCTCGATCGACGGGGAGGCGCTGTCGCCCGCGAACCTGCTGGCGAAGCTCAACGAACTCGGCCGCGCCAACGGCATCGGCCGGCTCGACCTCGTGGAGAACCGCTTCGTCGGCATGAAGAGCCGCGGCATGTACGAGACACCGGGCGGTACGATCCTGCTGCCGGCGCACCGCGCCATCGAATCGATCACCCTCGATCGCGGCGCCGCGCACCTGAAGGACCAGCTCATGCCGCAATACGCGGAGCTGATCTACAACGGCTTCTGGTTCTCGCCGGAGCGCGAGATGCTCCAGGCGCTGATCGACAAGAGCCAGGAAAAGGTCACCGGTACGGTGCGGCTGAAGCTCTACAAGGGCGGCGTCCACGTGATCGGCCGTGAGAGCCCGCACTCGCTCTACGACCAGGATCTCGTGACCTTCGAGGAAGGCGCCGTCGCCTACGACCACCGCGACGCGGCGGGCTTCATCAAGCTCAACGCGCTCCGGCTGCGCACCCTGGCACAGCGCAAGAAGCGCGAGGGCTGAGGCTCGCCGGGGCCCGCCGACGCCGCAGCGCGTCAGGCGGGCTGCCAGCCCGCAGCCGACCGCCGGAAGGCGCCGGGCCCGAGATCGGCGTAGCGCAGGAAGATCTGCAGGGCCGGCTGCAGCTCGCGATGGAGGCGCACCAGCCGCGCCTCCGAATCGTCGTCGTCGTTCGCGGCCGCCCCGGCCACCGCGGCGAGATGGCGTGTCATGGCGGCGGTGTAGGAGGCGTCTTCGCCGTAGGGCCGCTGCGGGTCGACGTGCGGAACACCCTGTGCCGCGTTCCAGCCGACATTGAGCCGGGGGATCAAGGCCAGGTGCTCCGGAGTCACCGCGAAGGTGATGACGTCCGGCGTCTCGCCGGTCGCCGCATCCCGGAAAACGTCGCCGACCGCGCCCGGATCGAGCTTCGCCAAGCCATTGTGGTACTGGTATCGACCCGGCTTCAGCTGCGCGTTCTGAACGAAGACGGCGAGGCCGTCCTCGAGCGACCGGTGCTCCTCCTCGGCGCCCTCGTCGTCCCCGGTGACGTTGGCGATGTCGCCGTCGCGATCCAGGCTGCCATAGGGCGCCGCCGGGTGAACGGTCGGCGCCCCGGGCTCGGCGCCATCCCAGGCAACGACCATCCGGCGGATGAGGGCGATGCGCTCCAGGCTCAGGTCGTAGACGGCATCGCTCATCGTGTGTGGGTCCGCGTCCTCAGGGGGTGACGCTCCTCTTACAGACCGGATTCGGCCGTTGCTACCGCTGCCGACTCCGATGCTCTTTGAGTGAGCAGGCCCGGCCGAGGGATGTACCAAGCGGCTCTCCCAACTCTGCGAAGGCGGCTCCGCGTATGATCCGCTCACCGGTCCTCACCAGCGATCGCAGCCACGCCGTTCGCCTCGTGAAAGCGGGCACAGTTCCGGCCGACGTCCATCCAGCCGATATCGTGGAGATCGGGCGTTCGCGGGCGATTGTGCCGGAGGGGCACCAGTGGAAAGATCTGTTTCGAAATGAGCCGCGCGCCGGCGACGAATCGATTACAGAACCCGATAAATTGCCCACGAATTGGCGTAAGATTTTCTGATTTTTGAGATATATACGATACAAATATTTGCATTAAATCCGCAATGTCATATTGCTCGCCGCAGAATATCGACTTAATATAATGGCATAGTAATTCCTTTTCTTGAGCTTAAGCCGAGGAAGCACCCTTGCGACGCAGGGAAATTCTTACGCCAAGCTGAGAGTCCGACGGCGATCACGCATTTCAGTGCTCGGCGCGAGGCAGCGCCCTTCGCCGACAAGGCAACGGCCGATTGTGGACACGTTCGCGCCGAGCTGCAGCGGGGCGGCACGCCCCGCAACGCGTACTTTACACAAAGTGACGCGCCCGGCGCGAACCCTTCAGACTTCAAACGGGCACGCAGCGCGCCCGGATTGAAATCGGGATCGGCTATGGTTCGATCCGCCGCCGCTGAAAACCGGATTGCGGACGGCGCGGCTGTCAGGGCGCACGGCACGGACGATGCCGCAACGCTCGGTCCGGGGCTCTGGACTCAGCCGGATCCGCACGACTGTAGCTCACCCGCTGTTGGCCAGGCATCCATCCCGTCAGCGGCGGCCCCGAAACAGCCGACGATCGCGACCCTGACCGGGACCGGGCCGCTATCGCCGCACGCAGCCGGTGAGCCCATCGATCTGACCCATCATGGCCTGGATCCGCGCTGCGCGGCGGCGCACGCCCGGAGAGGGGCGACCGGCGCTGCGGGTGATCGGATTGGGCAGGACGGCGGCGAGGAGGGCGGCCTCGTTCCGGGTCAGCCGGCTCGCGTCCTTGCCGAACCAGTGCCGGCTCGCCGCCTGCGCCCCGTAGATACCGTCGCCCCACTCGGCGACGTTGAGGTAGATCTCCATCATCCGGCGCTTGCCCCAGAGCGTGTCGAGCGCCAGAGCCAGCGGGATCTCGACCGCCTTGCGGATGTAGGACCGGCCCGGCCACAGGAAGACGTTCTTGACCGTCTGCATGGCGATGGTCGAGGCGCCGCGGCTCGGCGAATCCTCATCGTCGACCACGTCGCGGATCGCCCCGAAATCGACGCCGTGATCGAGGCAGAAGCGCTGATCCTCGGAGGCGATCACCGCCAGCGGCAGGACGGGCGCGATGCCCGAGAGCGGGACCGGATCGCGGCTCACCGGTTGAAGCGTCAACCACCGCCCGAGCATCAGGGTCGACGGCGGCATCACCGCGCTATAGACGAGCGCCAACGTCAGCGTGAGGACGAATCCGATCGCGGGGAGCAGGAGCAGCATCCCGACGATCCGGCGGACCGGGCGGGAGCGCCGCGGGCGCGCGAGCGGAAGGTCACGACCTGCCGTCTCTCGCCTGCGTCCCGCCCCATCCACCGTGAGTTCGTTCCCGCTCAACTGACGCTCGATTGGTTTCTAAGGCCAGGACCGGACGTAGCGCCCGATGACCCCGACCCCCTCAACGCAGGCACCGACCGGTTCGGTCAAGGCAGGCACGCCAGCTGTCGATTTTACCCACAGGTTGACGGAGGTCGCCGGGAAGGTCGAGACCTTCCTGGTCGGGCGCCTCGGACCGGACGTCGGCCCCGGCGAGATCGCACGGCCGTCCCGCCTGATGGAGGCCATGCGCCACGCGGTGCTCGGCGGCGGCAAGCGTCTGCGGCCGTTCCTCGCCATCGAGACGGCGCGGATGCTGGGCGGCTCCGAAGCTGCGGCCCTCGCGGCCGGTGCGGGGGTCGAGTTGATCCATTGCTACAGTCTCGTCCACGACGATCTGCCGGCCATGGACGATGACGACATGCGCCGCGGCAAACCGACGGTGCACAAGGCCTATGACGAAGCCACCGCCATCCTGGTCGGCGACGCTCTGCAGACTTTGGCCTTCGAGATCGTGGCCGATCCGACCTGGCAGCCGGAGGCGCGGATCCGCGCCGACCTCGTCCTCGGCCTTGCCCGTGCCTCGGGCCTGGGCGGCATGGTCGGCGGCCAGCTTCTCGACCTCACCGCCGAGGGCCGGTTCGGCGTTGCCAACATGGACGTGGACGACACCCTGCGGATGCAGGCGATGAAGACCGGGGCGATCCTGGCCTTCTCGGTCGAGGCCGGCGCAATCGTCGGCGGAGCCGACGAGAGCCAGCGGGCCGCCCTGCTGCGCTACGGCCTCGCCCTGGGCCAGGCCTTCCAGATCGCCGACGACATCCTCGACCGGGAGGCCTCGCCGGAGGCCATGGGCAAGGCCACCGGCAAGGACAAGGATGCCGGCAAGGCGACGCTGGTCGATCGTCTCGGCATCGACGGCGCGCGCGCCGAATGCGACCGCCTCGTCGGCGTCTGCGAGGACGCGGTCTCGTCCTGGGGCGAGGGCGCGCGCATCCTGCGTGACGCCGCCCGCTTCACGGTGGCGCGCAAGACCTGAGCGTTTCGGCAGTGCCGTCCCCTATCGGCGTCGATCCGGTGGGGGGCGGAGGAAGGCCGGACGGGTGAAGCCGCCCGGATCAGGCGCGGCGGCTTCGTGGGTCCGGTGCGCCGCCGCGAGAGCCGCAGGGCGGCGCTGGCCTGCGGGACATGGGCGCCCGCGGGGCTGCGGGCCTTGCGCCCGCAGCGCATCGGCACAGATCGGCACCGTTCCATTCGGATCCGGGGGAAGCGGACCCGCGCGGGCCGCTTGCGCGGACGTGGTCCGGTCTCGGTCTGTCGCGGCGCGGACCGGCTGTTCAGAGCCGGTTGTTTTTGTTGTGGACATCCAGGCACACGGCGGCGAGCAGTACGACGCCCTTGATCACCTGCTGCCAGTCGACGCCGATTCCCAGGATCGACATGCCGTTGTTCATGATGCCGATGATGAACGCGCCGATCACCACGCCCGACACCTTGCCGATGCCGCCGGCCGCGGAGGCGCCGCCGATGAAGCAAGCCGCGATCACGTCGAGCTCCAAGCCGACGCCGGCCTTCGAGTTCGCGGTGTTGAGCCGGGCGACGAAGATCATGCCGGCGAGGCCGGCGAGCGCACCCATATTGGCAAAGGTCAGGAAGGTGAGGCGCTCGGTCTTGATGCCGGAGAGGCGGGCCGCCTTGATATTGCCGCCCAACGCATAGATCCGGCGCCCGATCGTCGTCCGCGTGGTGACGAAGCCGTAGAGCATCACCAGCGCCAGCAGGACGAGCAGGACGTTGGGCAGGCCCCGATAGGCACTCATCTGCCACGCGAAGGCAAGGATGAGGACGGCGGTGACACCGTTGCGGCCGATGAAGCTCGCCAAGCTCTGCGCCGCCTCTCCGGTCCTCACCTGCGCCTGCCGCCGCCGCCAGTTCAAACCGACCAGCGAGGCGACGAAGACAAGCGCGATCAGGAGGGACGTCGCAGGTCCGGCGAAGTTGGAGAGGAAGCCCTTGGCCAGCAGCTGGAACACTTCCGGAAAGGGGCCGATGGAGGTGCCCTGCAGCAGCACCTGGGTCAGGCCTCGGAACACCATCATTCCGGACAGGGTGACGATGAAGCTCGGTATGGCGAGATAGGCCACGAAGTAGCCCTGCAATCCGCCGATGACCGCGCCGACCGCGAGGCACAGAAGGGAGGCGGAGAGCGGGTCGAAACCGAAGCGGACCATCAGCAGCGCCGCGAGCGCGCCGACGAAGCCGACCACGGATCCGATCGACAGATCGATGTGGCCGGCCACGATGACGAGCAGCATCCCGAGCGCCATCACGACGACGTAGCTGTTCTGCAGGATGAGGTTGGTCAGGTTCAGCGGCTGGAACAGGACGCCGCCGGTGGCGACTTCGAAGAACACCGTGATCACCGCCAGCGCGAAGAGCAGCCCGTAGGTCCGCAACTGCGCCATCGGCAGCCGGCCGGGTCGGCCCCGCGGCTCGCTTGCGGCCGTGTCGCCGCCAACGTCGCCGCCGGGAAGCATGGACTTGCTCATCGTGATGTCGGTCATCCGTTCAGGCCCTTGGAGCGCATGATCGCGCGCATGATCGCTTCCTGGCTGGCCTCGGCGCGCGAGAACTCGGCGACGAAGCGTCCCTCGTTCATGACGTAGATGCGGTCGCAGAGGCCGAGCAGCTCCGGCATCTCCGAAGAGATCATCAGGACACCGCGCCCGTCTTCGGCCAGTTCGTTGATGATGCTGTAGATTTCGTACTTGGCGCCGACATCGATGCCCCGGGTTGGCTCGTCGAGGATCAGCACCTTGGGCTGGGTGAACAGCCACTTGCTCAGCACGACCTTCTGCTGGTTGCCGCCGGACAGATTGACGGTCTGCTGCGTCACCCCGAAGGAGCGGATGCGCATCTTGGTGCGATAGCCGCCGGCGACCCGCTGCTCGGCCTCCTCGTCGATCACCGTCGCGGTGGAGATTCCCGGAAGGTTCGCCAAGGTCGTGTTCCGGGCGATGTCCTCGCCCAGCACGAGCCCGAGCTGCTTGCGGTCCTCGGTCACGTAGGCGATGCCCGCAGCGATCGCCCGGTCGATCGTCGAGACGTCGACTTCGGCGCCAGCGATCCGGACGGTGCCGCGGATGCCCTGACCGTAGGAGCGGCCGAAGAGGCTCATGGCGAGTTCCGTTCGGCCCGCGCCCATCAGGCCGGCGATCCCGACGATCTCGCCCCTGCGCAGGGTCAGGCTGACGTCGCGCACCACCGCGCGATCGCCGTGAAGCGGGTGGTGAACGGTCCAGCCGCAGACCTCGATCAGCAGGTCGCCGATCCGCGGCGTCCGCACCGGATAGCGGTTCTCCAGCGTGCGACCGACCATGGCCCGGATGATGCGGTCCTCATCGACAGCGCCGCTGCGGCAGTCGAGGGTCTCGACGGTGGTGCCGTCGCGCAGGACGGTAATCCGGTCGGCCACCTTCGCGATCTCGTTGAGCTTGTGGGAGATCAGGATCGAGGCGATGCCCTGCGCCTTGAAGCGCAGCAGAAGCTGCAGCAGGGCTTCGCTGTCCGTCTCGCTGAGGCTCGCGGTCGGCTCATCGAGGATCAGCAGCTTGACCTCCTTGGAGAGCGCCTTGGCGATCTCCACGAGTTGCTGCTTGCCGACACCGAGATGGGTGACAAGGGTGTCGGGGCTCTCATCGAGGCCCACCATCGCCATCAGCTCACGCGCCCGAGCGGAAACCCGGCCCCGGTCGATGATCCCGAAGCGGGCCGGCTCGTTGCCGAGGAAGATGTTCTCGGCGATCGACAGATAGGGGACCAGGGCCAGTTCCTGGTGGATGATGACGATTCCGAGGCGCTCGCTGTCGGAGATGTTCCGGAACTGGCCGGGCCGGCCCTCATAGGTGATGCAGCCCGCGTAGGATCCGTGGGGATAGACGCCGCTCAGAACCTTCATCAGCGTCGATTTCCCGGCACCGTTCTCGCCGACGAGGGCGAGGATCTCGGCGGGCTCGACGGTGAGGTTGACGTCGTCGAGGGCCTTCACGCCGGGGAAGGTCTTGGAGATTCCCCGCATTTCGAGGACGGGCTGCATGCGACGCCTACCAGCTCGGACTGCACCTTCGGCCCCCGCGCCGGCTCGTGCGGCGCGAGGATGGGAATCGCCGGAGCCGGCGGGCTCCGGCCAGGCTTCGATCACTTGAGCTGGTCGAGGCTGTAGTAGCCCGTATCGACGAGGGCCGATTTCCAGTTGGCCTTGGTGACGATCACCGGCGTCAGCAGGTAGGACGGGACGATCTTCTTGCCGTTGTTGTAGGTCTTCACGTCGTTGACCTCGGGCTGCTGGACAGCCTCGATGGCGTCGATCATCGCCACCGTCACTTTCGCCAGATCCCGGGTGTCCTTGAAGATCGTGGCCGTCTGCTCGCCCGCGATGATCGACTTGACCGATTGCAGCTCGGCATCCTGGCCGCTGACCACCGGCAACGTCACACCGCCGGACCCGTAGCCCACGCTCTTGACCGAGGAGAGGATGGCCGTGGAGATGCCGTCATAGGGCGACAGCACGGCATCGAGATGCGCGGTGCCGTAATAGGCCGAGAGCAGGTTATCCATCCGGGCCTGGGCAGTCGCCGGATCCCACCGCAGGATCGAGACCTTGTCCATGCCGAACTGGCCCGAGCGGACCACGAGCTTCTTCGAATCCAGGTAGGGTTTCAGCACCGACAGGGCGCCGTCGTAGAAAAAGTATGCGTTATTGTCGTCGGGCGAACCGCCGAACAGCTCGATGTTGAAGGGCCCCTTGCCCTCCTTCAGTCCGAGGGCGTCGACAATCGACGTGGCCTGCTGAACGCCTACCTTATAGTTGTCGAAAGTCGCATAGTAATCAACGTTCGGCGTTCCCTTGATCAGCCGGTCATAGGCGATGACGGTGACGCCCCGTTCATGCGCCTTGGCCAGGACATCACTCAGGGTCGTGCCGTCGATGGAGGCGACCACCAAGATCTTTGCCCCCTTGGTGAGCATGTTCTCGATCTGGGCGAGCTGCGTCGGGATGTCGTCGTCCGCGTATTGCAGGTCGGGTTTGTAGCCTTTGGCCTTCAGCAATCGGACGATGTTGTTGCCGTCGTCGATCCAGCGCTGGGAGGATTTCGTCGGCATGGCGACACCGATGGGATCGCTGCCCGCGGCCTGTGCCGATGTCACGGCGAGCGCCCCCAGAAGCGCAGCACTCAGGATTGACGGTCCGGAGCGCAATTTCTTCTTGGCTATCCCGGAAATCCACTGCTTGACGATCATGATTTTCCCCCTTCTTATCATTATATTTATCCGATCAAATTGACGATCTCGCTTTGCCGAGATCGCGAAATACGAACTCAACGAACCGTTTTATTGTCACAAACGCCGATGCAACCGGACGTCCACTGCGATACAGCCGACATGTGGCGCGAGAAACGGCTGCACATATCTATTCGCCGGGCCCATTGAGACTTTTTAACTGGACATCGGGCTCTTCAAAAGGTCGCCTCCCGGAACCGCCGACGTCAGCGCGCGAGACGCGCGATCTCCTCTCCTATGGAATTGGCTGCATCCAACCCGTTTTTCGTGACCGATTTGTATGAGTTATGAATTGGGCCGTCAATCGGCCCGCCTGGCTTTGCGCGTCAAAAATACGTGGCTGTGCCGGGCGCGAGAGCCTTGCGCGGCAGGTCGAGTATCAGGGCGCTGACGGCCGCCTCTCGGCCGCGATCGGGCGACCATCGGACACGACGAGGTCGCCTGTCGGGGTCACCGCTTCGCTGTCGCCGTGCTGGGCGGCATCCCGATCGGACAGGAGAAGATTGCGACGACGTGATCGGCCCGGCCGGCTCGCCGGATCGATTCAGGGTTCGCCTTCATGCGCAACGCGCTGTGCGTGCTTCGCGCGATCAGCGACGTTCCGGCGGCCGCGATCGCGATCCGCCCCTGGAACGAGGCTCGACCATGGGGCCGCGGAGCGACCGGCGCGACCATGTCCGGTCGGTTCCGGGCGTAGCGCTGCAAACGCACCGCAGGAGGCGTACCTGGACAGCACCGGCATGACCGGGGCCGCCCATCGACGGCGGCCGACCGTCGCGAATCCGGGGCGGCTCAGCCGCGCCCGACGAACGGCATCTTGGTGGCCATGATCGTCATGAACTGCACGTTCGCCTCCAGCGGCAGGCTCGCCATCGAGAGCACCGCCTGACCCACATGGTCGGGATCCATCACCGCCTCGGCACGCAGGGAGCCGTCCGCCTGCGGGACACCGGCCTTCATCTTTCCGCCCATGGGCGTGTCGGCATTGCCGATGTCGATCTGTCCGCAGGCGATGTCATAGGCGCGCCCATCGAGGGAAGTCGCCTTGGTCAGCCCCGTCACGGCGTGCTTGGTCGCCGTGTAGGCGATGGAATTCGGCCGGGGCGCGTGCGCCGAGATCGAGCCGTTATTGATGATCCGCCCGCCCCGGGGATTCTGATCGCGCATGATCCGAAAGGCATGCTGCGTGCACAGGAACAGGGCGGTGAGGTTGGTATCGACCACCTGCCGCCAAGTCTCGAGCGGCAGATCCTCCAGCGGAACCGCCGGGGCGCCGATGCCGGCATTGTTGAACAGCAGGTCGAGGCGGCCGAATTCCGCCCGCGTGCGGGCGAACAGGGCGGCGATCGAGTCGGGATCGGTCACGTCGGTGGGCACCGCGAGAGCCCCGTCGCCGATCTGCGCCGCGACGTCGTCCAGGGGCTCCCGACGCCGCCCCGAAAGCACGACGCGCCATCCGGCGCCGGCGAGGGCCAGGGCGGCAGCCTTGCCGACCCCCGTCCCAGCCCCGGTCACGATCGCGATTCGCTCAGCCGTCGACATGCGTTCCTCCCGGTTCCGGCGTTGCTCCGCCTGTAGCGGATGGCCGGCGCGGCGCGAAGAGATCAGCGTTTCAGATGCGCGCCGCGGTCACGGTGCGGAGCGACGGGACGCCTGCTCTATGGTGGCGCGTCGCGCGCCGGACGGGGAGGGGGGACGGAACGATGGGGCTCAATGTGTCGCCAGGGCTGCGCCAGACGATCGCCGCGGCGGTGGCAGGGTGAGCGCCCCCGAGATCCCGTTCCTGGCCGGGCTCGACGCGGCGGCGGTCGCGGCCGTTCGGGCCCGCATGGTGCCGGTTGCGGTTCCGGGTGGCCGGATCCTGTTCGAGCAGGGCGAGACCGGAAACGCCCTCTACACGCTCGTCTCCGGCGTGGTCGGCGTCTCCACCCGCGACCACGCCGGGCGGCCGACCCGGATCGCGCGCCTGCGCCCGCCCGAAACCTTCGGCGAGATGGCCCTGCTGTCGGACGCTCCGCGGGCGGCCACCGTGGTGGCCCTGCGCGATTCGCATCTCCTGCGGCTCACCCGGGATGCCTTCGAGGCGGTCATCGCCGAGCATCCGCATACGCTCCTCTACTTCGCCCGGATGCTCGCCGACCGCCTGCGGGCGATCTACGACGGCCATTCGGTCCACCATGCGCCGCGAATCTTCACGATCCTGGCCGTGACGGAGGGGCCCGATCCGGCCCATGTTGCGCGGCAACTCGCCGGCGCCTTCGACGCCCTGCTGCCCGGCGCAACCGGCTGTCTCACCGACTGGCCGGAGGGGGCTGACGAGGCCTGGTTCCAGGCCTTCGAGGGCGGCCATGCGCGCACGATCTTCGCAGCGCACGACATCGACTGCCCCTGGTGCCGGCAGAGCCAGCGGCGCGGCGACCACGTCCTGCTCCTGGCCGAGCCCGGCGCGCCGCCGCGGCCCAGCGCGGCGGCCTATCTCGACCGGGTCCGCTCCGATTGGATCCGGATGGATCTCGTCGTCCGCCAGGATCCGGCGGCCCGGCGCCCGAAGCCCCTGCATCCGGAGGTCGCCGCCCTGCCTGCGGCGATGCGAATCCAGCTCCGAGACGGCAATCGGGGCGATCTGCATCGCCTCGCCCGGCTCGCCAGCGGCGCCGCACGGGGCCTCGTCCTCGGCGGGGGCGGAGCGCGCGGGCTGGCCCATCTCGGGGTGCTGAAGGCCCTCGACGAGGTCGCCTGCACGCCGGATTTCGTCGGCGGGACCAGCATGGGCGCGATCATCGCGGCGAGCCTCGCCATGGGCTGGAACGTCGCGGAGATCCAGGCGCAGATCGAGGCGTTCTTCGCCACCAGCAATCCGATCAACGACTACACGCTGCCGCTGCACGCCCTGACCCGCGGCGCCAAGGTCGATACCGGTCTCGCGGCGCGTTACGGGGGGGTGTGTATCGAGGATCTCTGGCTGCCGTTCTTCTGCGTCTCGTCGAACCTGACCACCGGCAGCACCATGGTGCATCGCTCGGGCGACCTGCCGAAAGCCCTGCGGGCCAGCATCGCGATTCCCGGCCTCCTGCCGCCGGTGCTCTGCGACGAGGGCGTCCTGGTCGATGGCGGCATGATGAACAACCTGCCGGCGGATGTCGCCGCCGGGCTGGAGCGCGGACCGGTTCTGGCCGTCGATGTCGGGACCGACCGGGCGTTCCAGGACATGCCGCAGCGCGGCTGGAGCGGCCGGCTCGTACGCAAGCTGATCGGCTCGCCGCTGGCGATGCCGGGTCTGGCACCGCTGCTGCTGCGCGCCGCCACCGTGTCGAGCGACGCCCAGAGCCTGATGGCGGCGGCGCACGCGACCGCCGTGCTCAAGCCCCAGCTCTCCGGCATCGATCTGCGCGCCTGGTCGCGCTTCCGCGAATCGGCGGAACTCGGCTACCGGGAAACCCGCGCCGGCCTTGCGACCGGGAGGCTCGCGCGCTGGCTGGACCCGGTGCGCTGAGATGTCCGCGTGCGGCGGCGCACGCGCGGGTCCCTCGGCCCTGTAACTCCGGGCATTCGGTGACGATGTCTCCTGCAGGATGTCCTTTGGAGATCAGAGCCATGCCCCACACTGCGACGCCTCCGACCGACACCGTGACCGGTTCCGAGCGGGACCGGACCGCTCCGGACGATCGCTCCGCACCGCACGCCCTCCTGCACGGGGCCGCCTTCGTCCTCCTGTGCCTCTGGACCCGGACTGCGCCGGAGCGCCTGCGCGACCAGCTCTCGCCTGAGGCGGAAACCTGCGGCGCGCTCGGCTTCTGAGCGGATCGGATCTGGACGCGGAGGCGTTTCCCGCCGCCGGCAAGGCGGGCAGGACGGAGCGCACGAGAACATGACCGTCGCGGGTGTGAGGTTGCGCCGGGTCGAGTTGCCGGAGGTGGGCCTGAACGTGGCCGAGGCGGGTCCCGAGACAGGACCGCCGACCATCCTGCTGCACGGTTTTCCCGAATTCTGGTTCGGCTGGCGCCATCAGATCGGGCCTCTCGCCGAGGCGGGTCTGCGGGTGATCGCGCCGGACCAGCGCGGCTACGGCCTCAGCGACAAGCCCGCGGGGATCGCCGCCTATCACCTGGATCGTCTGGCAGGCGACGTTCTGGCCCTGGCTGACGCCTATGGCGCTCCCACGGTCCGCCTGGTCGGACATGATTGGGGCGGCCTCGTCGCGTGGTGGGTGGCGAGCCGCCATCCCGAGCGGATCGACCGGCTGGCGATCCTCAACGCGCCGCATCCCGCCGTGGTCGGCACCTACATGCGGCACCATCCGGGCCAATGGCTGCGCAGCACCTATGTCGGCCTGTTCCAGATCCCGCACCTGCCCGAACGGCTGCTCACGGCCGATCGCTGCCGGGCCCTGCGCCGCGCGCTGACGACCACAAGCCGCCCCGGCGCCTTCGCGCAGGCCGACCTCGACCGCTACGTCGAGGCGTGGCTGCAGCCGGACGCGATGACCGGCATGCTGAACTGGTACCGGGCCCTGGTGCGACTTCCCCGGGAGCGGCCGCCCCGGGTCCGCGTCCCGGCGTTGATCCTCTGGGGGCGACGGGACACCGCGCTGCAATCCGGCTTGGCGGAAGCCAGTCTCGCTCTCTGCGACGCGGGGCGCATCCAATGGTACGCGCAGGCCAGTCACTGGCTGGCGCATGAGGAACCCGCTTCGGTCAGCGCCGACCTCCGCACCTTCCTGTGCTGAACCCCTGTGCTGAACCCGTGTTCTGAACCACCGAGCGAACACGGCTTCTCGCCCGCCGCCCGGGCTGAGGTGAGAGCCGAAATCAATGCACGGACGGGTATCGCCGATCCCGGCACCGTCCCGCCCGGAGACGCGACGGCTGCCGCATCGGTCCGCACGCCGTCCAAAGAACGGGTATTATTTTTAACGCCCTGATCCGGAACATTACGATCACTTGTTTCTTAGCTGGTGGCTCATAGAAGCTGATCGGAGCTACTCCACGATGTCTGTTCGTTCTTTTCTAACCGCGGGTGTGGTCTTCGGTGGCCTTCTGGCCGGAACCGTCGCGTCGCAGGCCGCGCCGGCGATGGCGCAGCCCGGTCTGGCGGGATCTGATATGGTCGAGACCGTTGCGATGCATCGGCATTACCGCATGCACCGCCATCACTCGGCCCGGCACCACCGCCGGATGCGGCGCATGAACACGATGCGCCACGGCGACCCGAACGCCCGCAATCCGTCGCGCCCCGGCTACCAGCAGCAGCTCGGCAACACCACGGGCGGCCCGCGCCACTGAGTTCCTAACGGCGCTCGGACCCGCGCTGCGTGCGTCGGATCCGGGCGCCATCCACCGGCGATACGCCTTCTCCCCAGCTGCGTCGGCTTGAGCGGCCTGATTCGCCGTCGACGCTCTGCTAAGAGGCGGCATGGCCCGAACCGCCGTCCGCCCCGCCGCCGATACGACGCCCACGCCCGGTCTGGACCCGGCCGGCGCCACGCCGATGATGGCGCAATACATCGAGATCAAGGCTGCGAATCCGGACTGTCTCCTGTTCTACAGGATGGGCGACTTCTACGAGCTGTTCTTCGAGGATGCGGAGATCGCGTCCCGGGCGCTCGGCATCGTCCTGACGAAGCGCGGCAAGCACGCGGGCAGCGAGATCCCGATGTGCGGCGTGCCGGTCGACCGGTCCGACGACTATCTGAATCGCCTCATCGCCCTCGGTCACCGGGTGGCGGTCTGTGAGCAGACCGAGGATCCGGCCGAGGCCAAGAAGCGTGGGCCGAAATCCGTGGTCCGCCGCGAGGTCGTGCGGCTCGTCACCCCCGGCACGATCACCGAGGATCGGCTCCTCGACCCGGCCCGGGCGAACCTGCTCCTGGCGATCGGCCGCCGGAAGACCGGTGAGGGTGCCGTCGCCTACGGCCTCGCCGCGGTGGACATCTCCACCGGCCGCTTCTCCTTGAGCGAGGTCGCGGGCGGCGACCTGTCCGGTGCCATTGCCCGGCACGACCCGCGGGAGATCGTCCTGTCGGAGGCGATCCACGCCGATCCGGCCCTCGCGCGGATCTGGCAGGAGAGCCGCGCCGCGATCGTGCCCCTGGCCCAGGCCGAGCTTGAGCCCGCGGCCGCCGAGCGGCGCCTGCGCGAGCAGTACGGGGTCTCGACCCTGGAGGGGTTCGGCCAATTCACCCGGGCCGAGATCGCGGCGGCCGGGGCCGCGCTGCTCTACATCGGCCGCACGCAGCTCGCCGCGCGACCACCGCTCACGGTTCCGACCCGCGAGGATGGCGGCGCGACCCTGGCGATCGATGCGGCGACGCGCGCCAATCTCGAACTCACCCGCACCCTGTCGGGCGAGCGGACGGGAAGCCTGCTCGCCACGATCGACCGGACCGTGACGGCAAATGGTGCCCGGCTGCTGGCCGAGCACTTGGCCGGCCCGCTCACCCATCTCGACGCCATTACCCGGCGGCACGCGGCGGTGGCCCATCTGGTCGAGGACGGCCGCCTGCGCGGCAGCCTGCGCGACGCCCTTGCGCGGGCCCCCGACCTCGCCCGGGCGCTGTCGCGAACCGGCCTCGGCCGTGCGGGACCGCGCGACCTCGCGGCCATCCGCGACGGCCTCGCCGTGGCGGCGGATCTCGGCGCCCGACTCGCTGCGATTCCCGACCTCCCGGAGGATCTCGCCCGGCTGGCCGAGCATTTGGCGGAGGCCAACCCGGACCTCATCGCCACCCTGGCGGCGGCGCTGGCCGACGATCTGCCGCTGAGCCGGCGCGACGGCGGCTTCGTGCGGGCGGGGTATCATCCGGAGATCGACGAGGCGCGGACCCTGGGTCAGGATTCCCGCAAGGTGATCGCCGCCTTGCAGGCACGCTACGCCGAGCAGACCGGCTGCCGCACCCTGCGGATCAAGCACAACAACCTCCTGGGCTTTTTCATCGAGGTTCCGCAATCCGTCGGCGAGGCCTGCCTGAAGGGTCTCCAGAGCGAGTTCGTCCACCGCCAGACCATGGTGGACGCCATGCGCTTCACCAGCGTCGAACTGGGCGAACTCGAGTCGAAGATCTCGGGCGCCTCCGACCGGGCGCTCGCCCTGGAAGCGGCCGTCTTCGACGACCTCGCGGCCCGCGTCTTGGCTCAGGCCGAGGCCATCGCCGAGGTGGCCGAGGCCCTCGCGGGTCTCGATGTGGCGGCGAGCCACGCCGAACTCGCCGTCGAACTCGACTGGCGCCGGCCCGTCGTCGATGAGTCCTTGAGCTTCGTCGTGGTCGGCGGGCGCCATCCGGTGGTCGAGGCGGCTCTGCGCCGGGCGGGCGAGCCGTTCATCGCCAATGATTGCGACCTGTCGGGCGATACCCGCGGCCGGATCCGCCTGATCACCGGCCCGAACATGGGCGGCAAATCGACCTTCCTGCGCCAGAACGCGCTGATCGCCGTGCTCGCCCAGATGGGCGCCTTCGTGCCGGCTGCGGAGGCGCGCATCGGCCGGGTCGACCGGCTGTTCTCCCGGGTCGGCGCCGCGGACGACCTCGCCCGTGGCCAGTCGACGTTCATGGTCGAGATGGTCGAGACCGCCGCGATCCTGAATCAGGCGACCCGGCGCTCCCTGGTGATCCTGGACGAGATCGGCCGCGGCACCGCGACCTTCGACGGCCTGTCGATCGCCTGGGCGTGCCTGGAGCATCTCCACGAGGTGAATGCCTGTCGGGCGCTCTTCGCGACGCATTTCCACGAGTTGACCGCCCTCGGTGACCGGCTGGCGCGGCTGGACAATGCGACCCTGAAGGTGGCCGAGCATCGGGACGGCGTCGTGTTTCTGCACGAGGTCGTGCCCGGCGTCGCCGAGCGCAGCTACGGCCTGCAGGTGGCGCGGCTCGCAGGTCTGCCGGGCAGCGTCGTGACCCGGGCCGGGGCGATCCTCAAGAGTCTCGAGAAGGCCGAGATGGGCCGCCCCGCGCGCGCGCGGATCGACGACCTGCCGCTCTTTGCCGCCCTGGCGCCACCACCGCCGCCGGAGCCGCCGCAGGAGGACCCGCTGGGCGCGCTCCTCGACGCCATCGACCCCGACGCCCTGACGCCGCGGGAAGCGCTGGATGCGCTCTACCGGTTGAAGCGCGAGCGAGCGACGCGAAGCTGAGACGGCGAAGCCCCGTAGCGACGCGCCTCGACGCGCGTCAGACGGGCGCGGGCGAGAACCCGTCCGGACAGGCCGGCCCGTGGCGACCGGCCCGGCGATCGGCCACGTAGTCGAGGGTGCTGGCCACGACGCGCTCGGAATAGGGTTTCGCGATCACGCCGATCGCCCCGGCGAAATCCGCCGGAATGCGCTTGGCGTTGGCGGTCATGAACACCACCGTGGTGCGTCGGTCGGCCGAGAGCGCCCTGGCGACGTCGATTCCGGTCGGACCGTCGACGAGGTGGATGTCCACGAGCGCAACGTCGGGCGCGGTGGAGCGGCCCATGGCGATCGCCTCGGTGGCGTTGCCGGCGACACCGACCGTGACATGCCCGAGATCGTCCAGCAGGCATTCCAGCTCGAGGGCGATCAGGGCCTCGTCCTCCACCACGAGGATGCGGAGCGCGGCGGCGTTCCCGGTCCCCATGCGTTCATCGTCCTCCGGCCCCGTGGCCGCCGAGCTTGAAGCCTGCACGTCGATTTCTCAAGCCGGCTGCTGGAGCGGGATATCGATGTCGACGGTCGTGCCCGGACCGGCATCCGCCCAGGCGATGGTCCCGCGCATCTGCCGGACCACCATCTCCACCAGATTTCGCCCGAAGCCGGCCGGATTCGGAGCCGCCGCGGCGACACCGACGCCGTCGTCGCGAATCGTCATATGCATCCCTCTCTCGGTGCGGCGGGCGACGATCGACACGCGTCCCTCCCGCTCGCCCGGGAAGGCGTGGCGCAGGGCGTTTGCCGTGAGTTCGTGGATCATCAGGGCCAGGGGCGCCGCCATCGCGGCAGCTACGGCGATCGACTCGACGTCGGCCTCGACCCGGCGCCGCTCCGGATCCAGGCCGGCATTCATGTCGGCCAGGAACTCGGCCGCGAAGTCGCCGAGGTTGAAATGCGTGCAGTCGCCCTCGGAATACAGCATCCGATGGGCTGTCGAGAGCGCGCCGATCCGCTCGGCCATGCCTTGGAGCGCGTCCCGCGCCTCGCCCTCGGGCGTTCGCCGGGCCTTCAGCAGCATCAGCGAGGAAATCACCTGAAGATTGTTCTTAACCCGGTGATCAACCTCGTGCAGCAGGGCCGTCTTCTGCTCAAGGGCGGTGGTCAGATCCTGGGTCCGCGCGTTGACGAGGCGCTCCAGCTCGTCGTTGGTGCCGCGCATCGACACTTCCATCTGGTGGACATAGGTCATGTCCGCCTGGGCGGCATAGAAGAAGGCGAGACCCTCGGCGTCGTTCACCGGCGTGATGGTCATCGCGTTCCAGAAGGTCGTCCCGTCCTTCCGGTAGTTGAGCAGCTCGACGGAGATCGGCTCCGCGGCCTGTACGGCCGAGCGGATCCGCTCGACCGTGAAACGGTCGGTGGCCGGACCCTGCAGCATCCGGCAGTTGCGCCCGACGATCTCGTCAGCGGTGTAGCCTGTCACCTGCAGGAATGCGTCGTTCGCCCAGGCGATCGGGTTGTCCGGAGCGCGGGCATCGGTGATCACCATGGGCGACGGGCTGCGCGCGAACGCGTCGACGAGCGTCGCCAACGGCGGAGCGGACTCGGATCGGAGACTCAACGCATCATTCCACGACTGGGCGGCGTGCCCGTTCGTCCGGCGGCGCCTCCAACACGCCGCGATCCGTGGGACGTGGACACCGCGTTAAGCAAGCTTCTACCAAGATTGAGGCGCAACACATCACGATCCAGCGAAAACCGGTGCGGCGTAAGGCTGCCACGATTTCGCGAGATCAAGGCCACGAAGGCTCAGGAGTTCCATGCCATGGCGAACCAGCCACAGGCGATGCGTCGCTTCCGGCTCCGCGACATCGTCGAGGACCGGCGGATCGTGCTCATGCTGGCTCTCGGATTCTCCTCGGGCCTGCCGCTGCTCCTGGTCCTCGGCACCTTCACGCTCCGCCTCGCCTTCTCGGACATCGACGTGCGGGCGATCGGCCTGTTCAGCTACGTGGCGCTGCCTTACTCGCTGAAGTTCCTCTGGGCGCCCGCGATCGACAGGCTGAACGTTCCGGTGCTGAGTGCCCGCCTCGGGCGCCGCCGGGCCTGGATGGTGACCACGCAGGCCGCGGTCGCCCTGTGCCTGACCCTGATGGCCTTCTCGGATCCGAAGACCAACCTCGCGCTCCTGGGACTCGGGGCCTTCCTGGTGGCCTTCTGCGCGGCGAGCCAGGATGTGGTGATCGACGGCTGGCGCATCGACGCCGCCGGCAGCGACTTCCAGGGTATCCTGGCGGCGACCTCGAACCTCGGTTACCGCCTCGGCCTGATCACCGCCGGCGCGGGCGCGCTGTTCATCGCCTCGGCGGGGGGCTGGACGCTGGCCTACCTGATCATGGCGGCGCTCATGCTGGTCGGGATGATCGCCGCCCTGCTGGCCCCGGCCTTCGACAGGCCTCGCACGGTTCAGGCGGAGACGCCCGGCCGCTCCCGGTTCTGGTCGATGCGCCGCGCCGTGCTGGAGCCGCTCACCGAGCTGCACGGCCGGTTCGGCGGCGCGCTCTGGGGCATCCTCCTGCTGGTGGCCTTGTTCCGGCTCCCCGATTTCCTGTCCGGCGTGATGGCGAGCCCGCTCTACCGGACGCTGGGCTTCGACCTGAAGGAGATCGCCACCGTCACCAAGCTCTACGGCATCTGGGTCGGCATCGCGGGCGGGTTCGCGGGCGGATGGGCCCTGGCCCGGCTCGGCCTGTTCCCCACGCTGCTGCTGGGCGCCTTCCTGGCCGCGTCCTCGCACCTCGCCTTCGCGTGGCTGGCGGCCGGCGCGCCCGAGATCTGGCGCCTGACGGTCGCCATCTCAATCGAGAATTTCTGCGGCTCCTTCGCCGGCATCGTGCTCATCGCCTACATGTCGAGCCTCACCAGCCCGGCCTACGCGGCGACGCAGTACGCGCTGTTCTCCTCGCTCTACGCGCTGCCGGGCAAGCTGATCGCGGGCTCGTCGGGTTTCGTGGTCGCGGCGATCGGCTATCCGGCCTTCTTCGTCATGACCTCCCTCGTGGGTATCCCGGTCCTGGTGCTCTGCGTCGCGGTCGGGCGCAGGACCGGGCAGGCGGAGGCCGCGGCGGCACCGGCGCGGGATGCGCAGGAGGCGGGGAACCGCATCCCGGGGCCCGAGCTTCCTACCACGGCGCGCGCGCCAGGGGCGGCGTGAGCACGACAGATCCAGGGATTCACGGATGAGCACGAGCGACCTCACCTTAGCCGGCGAGACGCTGCCGGCGGCGACTCCAGAAAAGACGCTGAGCGACGCGGACCTCGCCGCCCTGCGCCGCGCCGTGCAGGTGCTGGAGCGTCCGAGCCTCGCGGGGCGGCTCTCCGCGGCGGCCGGCGCGCCCCTCGACATCATCGGCCGATCGCTGCCGGCTCCGGTCACCGAAGCCGTCAGCCGCAGCACCGAGGCGGCCATGCGGGGGGCGCTGCGCGTCGCCCTGGCGACGCTGCCGCGCCGGGAACTCGTTCCGGCCGAAGGGGAGGGCCTCGGTTCCGTCGCCGCCAAGGCCGAGAGCCGGTTCGCGCAGCTCCTCGGCTCGGGCGACGCCAAGCACAAGGCGATGGCGGCACTGTCCGGCGCGGTCGGAGGCGCGTTCGGCCTCGCGACGCTGGCCGTCGAGCTTCCGGTCTCGACCACGCTGATGCTGCGCTCCATCGCCGAGATCGCCCGGGAGGAGGGCGAGGATCTCGAGACCCCCGAGGGGGCGCTCGCCTGCGTCCAGGTCTTCGCCCTCGGCGGCCGGGCCACGGCCGAGACCGAGGCGGGCGCGGCGCTCACCGAGAGCGGCTACTTCGCCGTCCGCGCGGCCCTGGCCAAGACGCTGTCGGAGGCGGCCCGCTATGCCGGCAGCAAAACGCTCCTCGACCAGTCGGCCCCGGCGCTGATCCGCTTCACCGCACAGATCGCCGCGCGCTTCGGTCTGGTCGTGTCCCAGAAGGTCGCCGCGCAGGCGGTGCCGATCCTCGGCGCCTTCGGCGGGGCGGCGGTCAACACGGCCTTCATGAACCATTTCCAGTCGACCGCCCGCGCGCATTTCACGGTGCGGCGCCTGGAGCGGTCCTACGGGGCCGCCACGGTGCGGGCCGCTTACGAAGTCGAGAAGGCGGCCCTCGGGATCGCTTGATCCGCCCACGGCAAAGCCGCAAGGATCCGCGCCATCCGCACGGGGCGGAGAAACGGAGGCGGCTCTGATCGGCAACGGCGAGATGGTGGCCCGGCTGGCGTTGGCGGCCCTGTTCGGCAGCGTGATTGGCCTGGAGCGCGAGCGCCTGCTCTGGGCCGCAGGCCTGCGGACCCACATGCTGGTCTGCGTCGGCTCCTGCCTGATCATGCTGGTCTCGGCCTTCGGATTCGCCGACGTGCTGGGCACCGCCCACGTGGTGCTCGACCCCTCCCGGATCGCCGCGCAGGTGGTCTCCGGCATCGGCTTCCTCGGAGCGGGGACGATCCTGTTGCGCGGCGAGGTGGTGAAGGGTCTCACCACGGCGGCCAGTCTCTGGGGCGTGGCGGCGATCGGGCTGGCGATCGGCAGCGGCCTCTACGTGCCGGCCCTGGCCGCGACGGCACTCATCGTCGGCATCCTGGCGGGTGTGAAGCCCTTCGAGCAGCGCTGGCGCGACCGGATGCGCGCCCAGACCCTTCGGCTGACCGCCCGAAAAGGCGCGATGTCGATCGACACCGTGCAGGCGGCGACGGGCGAGCGGGCCTCACGGGTCCGGACCTTCACGGTCCATCCGGGTCCTGATGCGGACCACGAGGAAGTGACGATCACGTTCGTGCGTCTGTCCCGGACGAGCTTCGAGGCCATCGCGGCAAAGCTTCGGGCGATGCCCGATGTCGCGTCGGTGGAGGTGGCCGAAGAATGACCGCGCCCGACGCTGCCCCTCGATCATGAGAACAGCGACGTGACTTGAAGGCGCGCGACGAGAGCCCCCAGGGACAGCCTGGGCTGAGGGGGCTCAGGCCGCCCCGGCGCCCTCGCCGTCAAGGAACAGGCGGTAGGCCGGGTTCTCGGTCTCGTCGGTGGCCGGGTAACCGAGGGCGTCGATGGCGGCGTCGAACCGGGCGCGCTCGGGCGGCGGCACCGCGATCCCGGCGAGCACCCGGCCGTAATCGGCGCCGTGGTTGCGGTAGTGGAACAGCGTGATGTCGAAATCCGGCCCGAGGGCGTCGAGGAACTTCATCAGCGCACCGGGCCGCTCCGGGAACTGGAAGCGGAACAGCCGCTCGTGCGCGACCCCGACGGCACGGCCGCCGACCATGTAGCGGACATGGACCTTGGCCATCTCGTTGTCGCTCATGTCGAGGACGCGATAGCCGGCCTCGCGCAGCGAAGCGATCAGCGCCTGCTTCTCGCGCTTGCCGCCGCTGACGTTGATGCCGACGAAGATCTGCGCCTCCGAGCCCGGCGCATGGCGGTAGTTGAATTCCGTGATCGCCCGCGGTCCGAGGGCGTTGATGAAGGCGCGGTAGGCGCCGGGGCGCTCGGGGATCGTCACGCCGATCAGGACCTCGCGCTGCTCGCCGATCTCGGCGCGCTCGGCGATGTGGCGCAGGCGGTCGAAATTCAGGTTCGCCCCCGAGGAGATGGCGATCAGCGTGCCGTCACCGCCCTCGCGCTCGGCATACAGCTTGGCGCCGGCGAGGCTCAGCGCCCCGGAGGGTTCCGACACCGCGCGGGTGTCGTCGAAGATGTCCTTGATCGCCGCGCACATGGCGTCGGTATCGACGGTGATGACCTCGTCGAGATGCGCGCGGCAGAGCCGGAAGGTCTCCTCGCCGGCCTGACGCACGGCGACGCCGTCGGCGAACAGGCCGACACTGGGCAGGCTGACCCGCGTGTCGGCCGCCAGTGCCGCGGCCATGCAGGCGGCGTCCTCCGGCTCGACACCGATCACCTTGGTGCCCGGCCGCAGATACTTCACGAAGGTGGCGACGCCGGCAGCGAGCCCGCCGCCGCCCACCGGCACGAAGATCGCCTCGATCGCGCCGGTATGCTGCTCCAGGATCTCCTTGCCGATGGTGCCCTGGCCGGCGATCACGTCGGGATCGTCGAAGGGGTGCAGGAAGGTCAGGCCCTGCTCGGCCTCGAGGGTCTTGGCCTGTGCGAGCGCCTCGTCGAAGGCGTCGCCGTGCAGAACGACCTCGGCCCCCCGGGCCCGGCAGGCATCGACCTTGATCGACGGGGTGGTGCGCGGCATCACGATCACGGCGCGCGCCCCGAGCTTGGCGGCGGCCAGCGCCACGCCCTGCGCGTGGTTGCCCGCCGAGGCGCAGACGACGCCGCGGGCGATCTGGTCCGGACTGAGGCCGGACATCTTGTTGTAGGCGCCGCGCAGCTTGAACGAGAAGACCGGCTGGAGATCCTCGCGCTTCAGCAGGACCGGCCGCCCGAGCCGCTGCGTCAGCCGGGGCATCGGGTCGAGTGGGCTCTCGATCGCCACGTCGTAGACGCGGGCGGTGAGGATCTTGCGGATGTAGTCCGTCACGGTGTGGAGTCTCGGCCGATGCGCGGGGCTGTGCCGGCCAGATAGACCCTCCGGCCCGCGGATGCGAGCGCGCCCACGCGCGGCAGGTCAGCCCAGCCGCTCGACCAGCGCCGCCACCCACACGAGCAGCGCCGCCATCTGGGCCATGAAGGTGCCGGCGGAGGCGAGGTCCTTCACCGTACCGATCATCGGGTGATGCCCCGGATGGACGTGGTCGCAGAGCTTCTCGACGGCGGTGTTGAGGAATTCGGCGGCCAGCATCAGCAGCAGGCTGACCATCAGGGCGACCCGCACCCAGAGTGTCGCGCCGAGGAACAGGGCGACCGGCACGCCGAGAGCCAGGAGCAGGAGTTCCTGCCGCACGGCCCGCTCGGTGCGCGCGCCGTGGCGCAGGCCGCGCCAGGAATTCAGAAAGGCGAGAACCAGGGCGTTCATCGGATGGCGGTCTCCGGCACGGACCGGCTGATCCACTTGGCGAGCAGCGGACCGGTGAGCAGCACTACGAACAGGCGCAGGGTCTGGACCGCCAGCACGAAGGAGACGTCCGCCTTCGAGCCGACGGCGATGATCGCCACCGAATCGAGGCCGCCGGGACTCGTGGCGAGGACTGCGGTGAGCAGGTCGATGGGCAGCAGCAGCGTCAGCCCCCAGCCCCAGGCCGCGCAGAGGGCGATGACCGAGAAGGTCGCCGCCAGGATGCCGGGCAGGGCGGTGAATGTCAGGCGCAGCGTCTCCCGGGTGAAGCGCAGGCCGACATAGATGCCGATGCAGGCATAGGCGAGTTCGAGGAGGGGCACCGGCAGCGCCATGCGCACGAGCCCGGTGGCGTGGAGGAGGCTGCCGAGCACCATCGGGCCGATCTGCGCGCCGGCCGGCACCCGCAGGGCGAGCGCCGCGCCCGCGCCCACGATGGCGACGGCCAGCGTCGCGAAGACGGAGAGTGGCCCGGTCACCTCGGCGACGCCAGCCGAGGCCCCGGGAACCGGCGTCTCCATCAGGAAGCGGGCGGCCAGCGAGGCCGAGAACACCACGGCCGCGACGCGCACGTATTGCATGAAGGCCACGAGGCGGGGATCGGCACCGAAATCCTCGGCCATGGCGACCATGGCGGAGGCGCCGCCGGGGGACGATCCCCAAGCCGCGGTGGTCCCGGGCAGCACGCGCAGGCGGGTCAGGATCCAGCCGACCAAGCCGCTGACCGCGACGGTGACCAGCACGACCGCGACGATGAGCGGCCCGTCCTCCACCAGGGTCTGGGCGATCTGCCCGGTGACCGCATGCGCCACGAGGCAGCCGATCGCCGCCTGGGAGGCCTGGAAGGCGGCCCGGGGCACGCGGAGGCGCGAACCGCCGACCCCGAACGCGATGGCCGCGATCATCGGCCCGAGCAGCAACGCGGCCGGGAACTGCGCCTGCATCAGGCCGTATGAGACGGCCGCGGACGCGGCGGCGAGGGCGGCCCAGAGGCCGAGGATGCGGAGAGGGAGCAAGGCGACCGATCGGGAGAGGCCCGCTTCAGACGGCAGGCGTCAGGCGCGCGCTATAGCGCAATATTGGCCCTGTCACGGCAGAGTTTCGACACGGCCGCCCCGCGCAATCGTCAGGGCTCGTGGGTCAGGGCGGCGAAGGCGGTGTCGAGGCGTGCCCGGGCGTCGGCCAGGCCCTTGCGGCGGTCATCGCGCCATGCCCGATCGGCCTCAAGCCGCTCCCGGGCGCGGGCCAGCATGCGCCGGACCTCCGCGGGCTGCGGGCCGCCGAGGCCCGCAGCCGCGTCGATCATGCCCCGGGCCGACAAGGCCGCCCGGAAGCGCGCCTCGTCGAGGGGCAGGTCCGGCTTCAGGCCCGTCCCGGCGGCGGCCTCGGCGTAGATCCGCCGCACCTCCGCGAACGGGAGATCGGCGGGTCGCAGATCGTGGCTGCGGCCGTAGCTCACCAGCTCGGAGGCGAAGTGGTGGCCGAGCCGGAACGGCACGTCCGCCTCGCGCTGAAGCGTGTCGGCGAGTTCTGTGGTGGTCGAATAGTCGGCGGCGACCTCCTCGGCGGCCCGCGCCCGGTCCACGACCAGCCCGTCGAGGACGCGGGTCCAGCGCCGGCACAGCTCGGCGGCCTCGGCGAGCGTCCGGCCCGGCGGCTCGGCCTGGTTGCGCTTGTAGTCCGGCATCCCGGAATCGACGTTGTGCGCCATGATGACGAAGGCCTGCGCGGCCCCGACCACGTCGCTCGCCTTCATGCGCAGGCCGTAGAGGGCGACGGGATTGCGCTTCTGCGGCATGATGCTGCTCGGCCCGGTCAGCGCCCCCTCCCGCAGCAGGATCCACGGCCGGGTCTGGTGATACTGGGCGTAGAGGTCCTGCGCGAAGCTGCCGGCCGTGGTGGCGAGTGTCGCGGAAAGCCCGGTCAATTCCAGGCCCATATCCATCGGCGCGAGCTGGCCGGCATCGTAGCTGTTCTCCACGGGCGCATCGAATCCGAGCAGCTCGGCCAGGCGCTTGCGGTCCACCGGGAAGCTCGACGTCCCGAGGGCGGCCGCGCCCAGGGGTGACAGGTTGAGCCGCGCCCAGGCCTCGCGGAGGCGCTGCGCATCGCGGGCAAGGACGGCCGCGTAGCCGAGATAGAGGTGGCCGAGCGTCGTTGGCTGGGCCTGCACGCCGTTTGTATAGGCCGGGACGATCGTGTTGGCCTCGCGGTCGGCCACGGCCAGCAAGGCCCCCCGGGTCTCGTCCAGGGCTTGGGCGAGGGCGAGGAGGCGGTCGCGCTGCTCAAGCTTCAGCACCGTCGGGATGATGTCCTGGCGGCTGCGCCCCGAATGCATCCGGGTGGCCTCCGGGCCGGCAATGGCGGTGATCAGCGGCTCGATCCGGAGATAGTCGTCCGGCCGTTCCGCGCCGGGCTTGGCGGCGTCGGCGGCGACCTGATCGAGCGCGCGGGCGATGGTCGCGGCCAGGGGGCGCGGGACGATACCGGTCTCGGCGGTCATCACCAGGGAGGCCCGGTTGATCTGATCGATCCGGGCGAAGCTGTCCGTCGGCGCGGCGTGGGCGCCGAGGGGGGCGAGCAGCGCCAGAATTGCCCCGATCATCCTGCGCCGCATCGGCCCGTTCCTCATGCCCTGATCAGTCCTGATAGACGCGCCAAGCGCGACCGTCTTCATCACCGCGGGGCCAGGTGCCCGCGACACCGCCGCTCACGCCACCGCGTCGTCGCCCCGGCAGGCCGCGGTTCCGGGCGGCGCGTGCGCCCGGAAGAAGGCGGCGAGGTTCGCCAGTCCCGCGGCGCGGGGATCGCTCGCCCGCCAGACCAGCGCGATGGTCCGGCCGGGACCGTCGACATCGAAGGCCCGGGTGACCGTCAGGCCGCTGGGATCGGGGCTGGCGGGAACCGCGAGGGCCGGAAGCAGCGTGTAGCCGGCGCCGGCGGCCACCATCGAGCGAAGCGTCTCCAGGCTGGTGGCATGGCGGCCGACCGACGAGCCGGCGCCGCAGGCCGCGATCGTCTGGTCGCGCAGACAGTTGCCCTCATCGAGCAGCAGCAGGTCCGGCCCTGCGATCTCGGTCGCCGAGAGCGCGCCGCCCCGGGCCAGGGCGTGCTCGGCCGGGCAGGCGAGCCAGAACGGCTCGACGAACAGCGGCGAGACCGCGAGACCGTTGGAGGGCAGCGGAAGCGAGACCAGGGCCGCGTCGATGCGGCCGTCGCGCAGGCCCTCGACGATGTCGGCGGTCCGCGATTCCGACAGAGAGAGCGTCAGCAGCGGGTACTGCTCGCGCAGCGGTCGCAGCACCAGCGGGAAGAAATAGGGACCGAGCGTCTGGATCGCCGCCAGGATGAGGCGCCCGGTGAGCGGCGAGCCGCGGCCCTCCCTGGCGAGCGCCAGAAGCCGCTGCGCCTCCGCCAGGACGACGCGTGCCTGCCGGATGATGGCTTGGCCCGCCTCGGTCAGCAGGATCCGCCGGTTCGACCGCTCGAACAAAGTCAGGCCGAGCGCGGTTTCCAGCTTGCGGATCTGCACGCTCAGCGTCGGCTGGCTGACATTGCAGCGTTCGGCGGCCCGGCCGAAATGCCCCTCGTCGGCCACCGCGACGACATATTCGAGATCCCGGAGGGAGAGGCCAGCCAGATTCATAGGCTGTATCTATCAGAACCTTTGTGACGATGCATTTGCCTCGGGGTCATGCCGGGGTCATAACCTTTTTCCAGAACGGTTCCAGGCTGGCCTCGGCCTCCGAGAGCCTTCGCTGAACGGAGAGACGATACGCATGAGCGATCAACGCCCGATCCTGACCACCCGCCAGGGCCATCCGGTCCGGGACAACCAGAGCACCCGGACGGTCGGTGAGCGCGGCCCGGCGACGCTCGAGAACTACCAGTTCATCGAGAAGATCACGCACTTCGACCGCGAGCGTATCCCCGAGCGCGTCGTCCACGCCCGCGGCGCCGGTGCCCACGGCTGGTTCGAGGCCTACGGTAAGATCGGCGACGAGCCGGCCTCCAAATACACCCGCGCCCGCGTGCTCACCGAGACCGGCGTGAAGACGCCGATGTTCGTGCGCTTCTCCACCGTCGCCGGAGCCAAGGAGAGCCCGGAGACCGAGCGCGACCCGCGCGGCTTCGCGGTGAAGTTCAAGACCGTCGACGGCAACTGGGACCTCGTGGGCAACAACCTCAAGGTCTTCTTCATCCGCGACGCGATCAAGTTCCCCGACATGATCCACGCGTTCAAGCCGGATCCGGTGACGAACCGCCAAGAGGCGTGGCGCTTCTTCGACTTCGTGGCCCAGCACCCCGAGTCGATCCACATGGTGACGCACCTGAAGTCGCCCTGGGGCATCCCGGCCAATTACCGCGAGATGGAAGGCTCGGGCGTCAACACCTACAAGCTGGTCAACGACCAGGGCGAGGCGGTGCTCTGCAAGTTCCACTGGATCCCCAAGCAGGGCGTCCGGAACCTGACCTCGCAGCAGGCCTCCGAGATCCAGGCCAAGGATGTCGGCCACGCGACCCGCGACCTGTACGACAACATCAAGGCCGGCAACTTCCCCGAGTGGGAATTCGCCGTGCAGATCATGCCGGACGGCCCGAACGACCACCTGTCGTTCGACCCGCTGGACGACACGAAGCTGTGGCCGGTGGACCAGTTCCCGCTGCTGCCCTGCGGCCGGATGGTGCTCGACCGCGTGCCGGACAACTTCTTCGCTGAGGTCGAGCAGTCGGCCTTCGGCACCGGCGTCCTCGTCGACGGCGTCGACTTCTCGGACGACAAGATGCTGCAGGGCCGGACGCTGTCCTACTCCGACACGCAGCGCTACCGAGTCGGGGCCAACTACCTCCAGTTGCCGATCAACGCGCCGCAGCCCGGCGTGAAGGTCTACTCGAACCAGCGCGACGGCCAGATGGCCTACACAGTGGACGGGACGGGCCCGAACAAGCACATCAACTACGAGCCCTCGACCCTGGCCGAAGGCCTGCGCGAGGCGCCGAAGCCCGCCAAGGACTATCACCAGCCGGTCCAGGGCAATCTCGGCCGCTACCAGACCTCGCGCACCGAGGACGACTACACGCAGGCCGGCGTGCGCTACCGCTCCTTCGCGGATTGGGAGCGCGACGACCTGATCGCCAACCTCGTCGCCGACATGAAGCAGTGCCCGGAGCCGATCCAGCTGCGGATGGTCTGGCACTTCTGGCACGCCGACGAGGATTACGGCCGCCGCGTCGCCGAGGGCGCCGGGATCGACCTGGAGAAGGCCAAGGCGCTTCCGCCGCTGCCGGGGCGTGCTGCTCCCGGCAAGCGCCTGCAGTCCGAGACCTACACGGACGGGTCGCAGGCCCACCGGGTCGCCGCGGAGTAAGCGTCGCGGATCCGCCGCCCATCGAAGCCCCGCGCGGTCATCCGGCCGCGCGGGGTTCTTGTTTGAACCTCCGGCGGGGACGGCGATGGCGAGTGTCGTGCACCGAGGGCTTGGCCCGAACGCCGTCATCGGCGGCATGCGGATCTTCTATCTGGCGCGCAGCGACGAGACGGCCGACGACATGGGTGTCTATCGGGTCGAGATGGATCCACGGACGCCGGGAGCCGGGCTGCACCGCCACGCCCGGTTGACCGAGACCTTCTCGGTCGAGGCGGCCCGGCTCGCCCTTCATGTCGACGGCGCGGATCACGACCTCGGGCCGGGCGACTTCGCGCTGATCCCGCCCGGCATTGCCCACGCCTTCGCCAATCGCAGCGACCGGCCGGTGCGCTTCACGCTGAGCTTCGCGCCGGCGCTGGGCCGCGAAGGCTTCTTCGAGGGGCTGGCCCGGCTGGCCGCGGCGGGGCGTCTCTCGGATCGAGCGGCAATGGCCGAACTGATGGCGCGCTACGATCAGGAACCGCTGGCCGGTTTCGCGGCCTGGAGCGAGGTCAGCGGCTGAGCCGCAATGTTCCGCGCCGGGGGTTCGCCCGCGCAGACCTTGCGGTCGCGGCCGGCGGCTTGACCGATCAGGATCGCCGCGACGGCGATGGCGACGAACAGGGCACCCGGCACGCCCCAGCCGCCCGTGGCCTCATGGGCCAGGCCGAAGACCAGCGGCCCCAGGCAGGCGCCCGTATAGCCGATGCCCTGCGCCATGGCCGAGAGTCCTGCGGCGCTCGCCGCGTCGGCGGCGCGCAGGACGATCAGGGTGAGACCCAGGCCGAAGCAGCCCCCGATCCCGAAGCCAAGGGCGCCGGCAGCGGGAATGCGCAACGATTCCGCGCCGAAGGCGAGGACCAGGAACGCCACGACGGTGAGGCCCGGGATGGCGACGATCCAGGCCCGCTGATCGCGGGCGCGGGCGGCCAGCATGGCGGTCAGGAGCGCGCCGGGCGCCTGAACCAGGGTTGTCAGCGAGGCGTAAAGCCCTGCATCCAGCGGCGTGAGACCACGGCCCTGCAGCAGCAGCGGCAGCCATCCGAACAGGATGTAGGCGAGCGACGATTGCAGGCCCATGAAGCCCGTCACCCACCACGCCAGCGGGTCGCGGAGCAACCGCCCGGCGGAGGGCGCGGCGGTCGAGGTCGTCCGGCGGGCGAAGGGGATCCACACGAAGGCGGCGGCGAGCGCCGGCAGGGACCAGATCGCCAGGGCGGAAGGCCAGCCGCCCCCGAGGGCGTGCTCCACCGGCACCGCCGCCCCGGCGCCCGCGGCCGCGCCGAGGCACAGGGTCATCGTGTAGAGGCCGGTCATCAGGCCGCCGCTGGCAGCGAAAGAACGCTTCACCAGGGCCGGCAGCAGGACGTTGTCGAGGCCGATCCCGATCGCGGCCAGCGCCGTTCCGGCGAAGAGCGGCACGAGACCGCCCAGGCCGCGAAGCGCCAAGCCGGCGACCAGGATCGTCGAGCCCGCGAGCACGGCGAGGTCGGGCCCGATCCGGCGGATCAAAGGCGCAGCCAGCGCACAGGCGATGCCCAGGCACAGGACCGGCAGCGTGGTGAGGATGGCGGCGCCCCCGGCACCGAGGCCCGTCCCGTCCCGGATCGTCGCCAGCAGGGGGCCGACCGTGCTGAGCGCCGGACGCAGGTTGAACGCCACCAGCATCAGCGCGAGACCGAGCAGGAACCGGTTCGCGGTGGCGCGCTCCGCGCTCACGGCCGCCGCCGCGCGACCACGGCACCGCCGAGGCAGGCGGCGAGCATCAGCGCGAAGGCGGCATCGCCGAATCGACCGTAGAGCGTGCCGCCGACGATGCGGGCGGGCAGATCTGCGTCGAGCCACGTCTCCTCGTCCAGCCGGGTGCGGGCGACGATGCGGCCATGCGGATCGATCACGGCGGAAATCCCGGTGTTGGCATCCCGCACGAGGGGCATTCCCTCCTCGACGGCGCGCAGGCGCGCCTGGGCGAGGTGCTGGCGCGGACCGGGCGTGTCGCCGAACCACGCGTCGTTGGTGACGTTCAGGATCAGCCCCGGCGGCTGCGGCGACGGCGCGGCACGCCCGGCCGGTAGGATCGCGCCCGGGAAGATCGCTTCGTAGCAGATGGTCGCCGCCACCGGCGGCAGACCCGGAACCGTCAGGATCCGCTGCCCGGCGAGCGTCCCGGCCGAGAACCCGCCGGGTATCGCCACGAACTGGCGCAACCCCACGGCCCGCAGGGCGGCGTCGAGGGGCGCCGGAAGGTACTCACCGAAGGGGACGAGGTGGACCTTGTCGTAGCTGTCGGAGATCTTGCCGTCGGACCCGATCACCATGACGGCGTTGAAGTAGCGCAGGCGCTCGCCCGGCAGCGGCTCCTCGGCGCGGGCCGCGCCGGTGATCAGCTCCTGCCCAGGCTTCAGCCCCGCCGCGACCTTGGCCAGGGCGTCGGGATCGCGCTGGATGAGGAACGGGAAGGCGGATTCCGGCCAGACGATGTGGGTCGGCTCCGGCGCTCCGGCCTCCGTCGGACGCTGGCTCAGCTCGATGTAGCGGTCGACGATGTCGGTCCGGTTCTCCGGCCTGAACTTGGCATCCTGAGGCAGGTTGGGCTGGACGAGTCGCAACCGGACACCGGCCACCACCGGATCGGGCGGGCCGAGACGCTCGGCCCCGTAAAGCGCCAGGCCGGCGAGCAGGATGGCGGCCACGGCGCTCGGCCCGAACCGGCCGCGGAGCCCCCCGCCGTTGGCGAGGGTCGCGGGTGCGGCGCAGACGAGCACGGCCAGGATGCACAGGCCGTAGAGCCCGATCACGGCAGCCCATTGCATCAGCCAGAGATTCTGGGCCAGCGCCATCCCGAGGGTGTTCCAGGGAAAGCCCGTGAACACGTGGCCGCGCAGCCAGTCGGCGGCGCCGAGCCCGAAGGCGAGGGCGGCGATCCGCGCCGCGCCCCGGCTCCACAGCAGGCCCGCGGCGCCGAACCCGGCGCCGTAGAACAGGCCGAGGGCGAAGGGCAGACCGACAACGCCCAAGGGCAGGGCCCAGAGGAACTCGTCGGCCTCCACCAGGAAGGCCTGGCCCAGCCACCAGAGTCCGGCGGTGAGGTAGCCGAAGCCCCAGGCCCATCCGACCAGAAAGCAGGGCCAGAACCGCCGGAGGGTGGTCCGCCCGGAGGCGGCCCCGTCCTGCAGCCAGACCGCGACCGTCAGGGACAGGGCAAGGGCCGGCAGGATCCCGTAGGGCGGCATGGCCAGCGCGCCGAGCGCGCCCGCGAACCACGCCAGCCCAAGGCGGCGCCAGCCGGTCAGATGCGTGATCGCCAGCACAGCGCCCGGCACATGCGCGCGCTCCGGATCGGGCAGGGGATCCCGCATCGGCCCGCGCATGGATGCACCGGCCGCTGCGGGCGACCGGGCGAAACCGTCTGCCAGACCCGTCACGCCACGACCGTCACGGGTGCGGCGTCTCGGCGACCGGGGGGCTCGATGGCGGGGGCAGGGCGAGCGGCACGACGGTCCCGATCCGCGCCGCGCCCTTGTGGAACCGCAGGCGCTTCAGACGCCGCGGATCGGCGTCGAGCACCTCGAATTCGAGATCGCCCGGACCGGCGATCAGCTCGCCCCGCGACGGGACGCGGCCCGCCAGCGTCACGATCATGCCGCCGAGCGTATCGATCTCCTCGGCCATCTCGCCGACCGCCGCCACGAGGTCCACGCCCGTCACCTCGGAGACCTCGGCCAGCGGCGTGCGCGCGTCGGCCACGAAGACCTCGCCCTCGCCGTCGACGCGCTGGACGAAACTGTCCTCCGCGACGTCGTGCTCGTCCTCGATGTCGCCGACCACGACCTCGATCAGGTCCTCGATGGAGATCAGCCCGTCGGTGCCGCCATACTCGTCGATGACGAGCGCCATATGGGTGCGGGTCGCCTGCATGCGCACCAGCAGGTCGATCGCCGGCATGGAGGGCGGGACGAACAGGACCGGCCGCTGGATGCGCGTCGCCGCCAGGGTCGTCGTCAGGTCGACCTTTCCGAGGTCCAGGCCCCGCGGCACCCGCGGAGCCGGCCGGCGCGGCCGCGGTGCGGCCGCCGCATCCGCGGTACCGTCGACCACGGTCTCTGCGGGCTTCACGACCGCGGCGGCACTGCGCCGGGCCGGCTCGGCCTTGGCGGCGATGTGATCGACGAGGTCGCGGATGTGGACCATGCCGCGGGGGTCGTCGAGGGTCTCGCCATAGACCGGCAGCCGGGAATGACCGGCCGTGCGGAACAGTTTGAGCAAGTCGCCGAGACTCGTGTCGTTCGACACGGCGACGATGTCGGCCCGGGGGACCATCACGTCGTCGACGCGCACCTTATGCAGGCCGAGGACATTCTTGAGCATGACACGCTCAAGCGGCGTGAGGCCGCTCTCGCCGGCATCCGGCTCCGCCAGCGCCTCCTCAAGACCCTCGCGCAGCGAATCGCGCGGCTTGAGATGAAGTGCCTGGAGCAGGCGGTCGTACCAGGGCTCCCGATGCGGGGATTCACCCTCGGTGGAACTGGGCGCGGCCAGGGCCGCGCCGCGACTTCGATCGTTGCTCATGTCTCTCGGGTCTGGGGTCGATCGGGCGTCGCGCGCTCAGGCATAGGGATCCGGGATGCCCAGCGTCGCGAGAGCCGCGACCTCAAGGGCTTCCATGGCATCGGCCTCGGCCTCGCCGATCTCGTGGTCCTGACCGAGACAATGCAGGATGCCATGGACGAGCAGATGGGCGAGGTGATTCTGGAGCGGCTTCGACTGCTCCGCACTTTCGCGCACCAGGGTCTCGTAAGCAAGGACCACGTCGCCGAGGGGCGTCGGAACGCCGGGATGCACCGGCTGCGGGGCGGCGGGGAAGGACAGGACGTTGGTCGGCTTGTCCTTGCCGCGCCAGGTCCGGTTGAGGTCCTGCACCGCGGCATCGTCGGCCAGCAGGATGCTGACCTCGACAGGTCCGTCCGGCCGGTCGGGGGCGATGGCGAGGCCGGCTTCCACGGCGCGCGTGACCCAGGCTTCGAGGTCCGGGATCGCCGTCTCCCAGCGCGCGTCCTCGACGGCGAGATCGATCGCGTGCGGCATGCTCACGCCAGCGGCCGTCGGCGGGGATTGGGATTGCGGTCGGCCTCGGCGCTGCCGTGGGCGGCGCGCTCGTAGGCGGTGACGATCCGGCGCACGAGGTCGTGGCGGACCACGTCGACATCCTTGAACCGCACGCGCCCGATCCCCTCGACGCCGTCCAGGACGCCGACCGCTTCCACGAGGCCGGATTTCTGGCCCGGCGGCAAATCGATCTGGCTGGGATCGCCCGTGATGATCATGCGGGAGCCCTCGCCCAGGCGGGTGAGGAACATCTTCATCTGCATGGAGGTCGTGTTCTGCGCCTCGTCGAGGAGCACCACGGCGTTGGTGAGGGTGCGGCCACGCATGAAGGCCAGCGGCGCGATCTCGATCGTGCCGGTCTGCAGGCCGCGGTCGACGTGACGCGCCTCCATGAAGTCGTAGAGGGCGTCATAGATCGGCCGCAGGTAGGGATCGACCTTCTCGCGCATGTCGCCGGGCAGGAAGCCCAGGCGCTCCCCGGCCTCGACCGCCGGACGCGACAGGATCAGCCGCTCGGCATGGCCCTGCTCCAGGAGCGATACGGCGTGGCCGACCGCGAGCCAGGTCTTGCCGGTCCCGGCGGGCCCCTCGGCGAAGACCAGCTCATTGGTGCGCAGGAGCTTGATGTACTCGTCCTGTGCCGGATTGCGGGCCCGCACGGCGCCGCGCTTGCGCGTTGCGATCTGCTCGAAATGCGGCGTGTCGGCCTCGGCGGCGATCGCCGCCGCCGGGAACAGGGTTGCCTGGGCGGTGGCTTCGCGGATGGCGCCGTCGACGTCGCCGAGGCTGAGGGTGCTGCCGCCGGTCCGCACTCGGGCGTAGAGTTTCTGGAACACCCGCCGCGCCGTCTCGACGGCGTCTGCGGGGCCCTTGATGACGAGATGGTTGCCGAGCGCCGTGGCGGTCACATTTAGCCGGCGCTCGATATGGGCGACGTTCTGGTCGTATTGGCCGAAGACGAGGCTCGCGAGGCGGTTGTCGTCGAAAGTCAGCGGCACCTCGACCGCCTCGTCCGATCCGGCCGGCAGCGCCGCCGGGCCGCGACCCCGGAGCGCGCCGCGCGCACCCCCACCGTCCGACGCGCTCAATCCGTCATCCTCGCCATCCGTCCGACCGTTCCGATCCTCACGCCGCCGCAGCCTCCGAGACGAGTTCCCCGAACAGGCTGTTGGCGCCCGCCTCGGTGATCCGCACCGGCACCACCTGTCCGATATGGTGCGGCGCGGCGTCGAACTGGACGGCCAGCAGGTGCGGCGTCTTGCCCGCGACCTGACCCGGGTGCCGTCCCGGCTTCTCCACCAGCACGTCGAAGACCCGGCCCTCGGCCGCCCGCTGATAGGCGTGCCGCTGGCTGTCGAGGAGCGCCTGCAGCTCGGCGAGCCGCGCGGCCATCACGGCCTCAGACACCTGATCGGTGCGGTCTGCGGCCGGCGTCCCGGGACGGGGGCTGTACTTGAACGAGAATGCGCTCTCGAACCCGACGTCGCGCACGAGCCGCAAAGTCTCGGCGAAATCCGCATCGGTCTCGCCGGGGAAGCCGACGATGAAATCGGAGGACAGGGCGATGTCCGGCCGCACGGTCCGGATCCGGTCGATCAACCGGCGATAAGCATCGCCGGTGTGCTTCCGGTTCATGGCGGCGAGGATCCGGTCCGACCCCGACTGCACCGGCAGGTGCAGGTAGGGCATCAGGGCCGGCACCTCGGCATGGGCCCGGATCAGGGCCTCGTCGAAGTCGTTCGGATGGCTCGTCGTGTAGCGGATCCGCGCGATGCCGGGGATGCTGGCCACCGCCCGCACCAGCCCGGCAAGACCCACGGGCGCGCCGTCGGGCCCGTCGCCGTGATAGGCGTTGACGTTCTGACCGATGAGGGTGATCTCGCGCACGCCCCCTTCGGCGAGCTTCTCGGCCTCGGCGAGCACGGCCGCCACGGACCGCGAGACCTCCGCACCCCGTGTGTAGGGCACCACGCAGAAAGCGCAGAATTTGTCGCAGCCCTCCTGCACGGTCAGGAAGGCCGAGGCCCCGAGGGTCCGCCGACGGGGCAGGTGGTCGAACTTGTCCTCGACGGGAAATTCGGTGTCGACGACGCGGCGCTCGCGGGACCGTGTCAGGAGATCGGGCAGGCGGTGATAGCTCTGCGGCCCGACCACCACGTCGACAGCGGGCTGCCGCGCCTGGATCTCGGCGCCCTCGGCCTGGGCGACGCAGCCGGCCACGACGATGCGGGTGTCGAGGCCTTTCGCCTTCCGTTCACCTTTCAGGACGCGCAGCCGCCCGAGTTCGGAATAGACCTTCTCGGCAGCCTTCTCGCGGATATGGCAGGTGTTGAGGACCACGACATCGGCGTCCTCGACCGAGTCGGTCGCCGTGTAGCCCTCGGCGCCCAGGACGTCGGCCATGCGGGCCGCATCGTAGGCGTTCATCTGGCAACCGTAGGATTTGACGTAGGCCTTCTTCAACGCGCGCCGTCCTGAACCAATCCGCTTCAATCCCCACGCCCGTCCCGCGACGCGGGCCGGCGCGTGGCCTGTAGCACGGATCGCGCGGCCCGTCGCGGCGCCAAAACGCGACCGGCCGCCCGAAGGCGGCCGGTGCAACGGTGCGGCGGAGGATTCCTCCGCCGGCCTCAGTGGGCCGCCGGCGCGGCGGCGGGCAGGTCAATGACCATCTGCTGGAAGAAGGGCACGTAGGCCTGCAGCATCACGAACAGGCCGACCAGGCAGGCGAGCGCGATCGAGTGCCAGAACACGAAGCGCAGGATCTTGCCTTCCTGGCCGAAATAGCCCGTGGCCGTGGAGGCGACGACGATCGACTGGGCGTCGATCATCTTGCCCATGACGCCGCCGGACGAGTTCGCCGCCGCCATCAGCACGCCGGACAGGCCGAGCTGCTCGGCCGTGATCCTCTGGAGGCCGCCGAACAGCACGTTCGAGGCCGTGTCCGACCCGGTGAGCGCCACGCCGAGCCAGCCGAGGAGCGTCCCGAAGAACGGGTAGAGGATGCCGGTTCCGGCGAAGGCGAGGCCGAGGGTCGCATCGACGCCCGCGTAGCGGGTGAGGACGCCGAGCGCGAGCATCGCCGAGATCGTGATCAGCGAGTACCGCAAGGCCCAGATGGTCTCGAAATACGCCGTCACGAGGCGCACCGGCGAGAACCGCATGATCAGGCCGGAGATGATCGCGGCGATCAGCACGCCCGTACCGGTGTAGGACATGTAGGTGAACAGGAAGACCGCACCCTCGGGCACCGGCTTGGCCACCACCGGGGGCACCTTCATGATCACGTTGTGCAGGCCCGGCACCTCGTACTTCCAGGTGAAGATCGGGTTGACGATGCCCTTGAACCAGCCGGTTCCCCAGATGGCGACGACCACGGACAGGATGACCCACGGCACCCAAGCCCAGAGGATTTCGCCCTGGGACGCCGTGCGTGCGCCGATATGGACCGGGGGCGTGCCGGGCACGCCGGCGCCGAGCGCCACCGGGCGCGGACCGGCCACGGCGAGCGACGGATCGTGCCCGCGCAGCGCCGGCGACGTCCAGATCTCGCGGGGCTGCCAGACCTTCAGGAACAGGACCAGGGCCAGCATCGAGGCGATCGAGGCGCCGATATCGACGATCCAGGGATTGACGTAGTTCGAGATCAGGAACTGCGCGACCGCGAAGGAGGCGCCGCAGACCAGGATCGGCGGCCATACCCGGATCATGCCGCGGAAGCCCGCGAACACCCAGATCAGCCAGAACGGCACGATCAGCGAGAACAGCGGCAGCTGCCGGCCGATCATCGCGCCGAGGATCTCCGGCGGGTAGCCGGTCACCGAGGCGAGTCCCTGGATCGGCGCGCCGAGCGCCCCGAAGGCCACCGGCGCGGTGTTGGCGATGAGCGACAGGCCCGAAGCGGCGAGCGGCGAGAAGCCGAGGCCGATCAGGATCGCGCCGGTGACGGCGACCGGGGTGCCGAAGCCGCCCGCGCCCTCGAAGAAGGCGCCGAACGCGAAGGCCACCAGCAAGAGCTGCAGGCGCCGGTCGGCCGTGATGCCGGCCACCGATTGCTGCAGAATCGCGAACCAGCCCTTCTCCACCGTCAGCCGGTAGAGGAAGATGACGTTGAGGATGATCCAGCCGATCGGGAAGAAGCCCGTGACCATCCCGAGGATGGCCGCCCGGCTGGCGAGATCGGTCGGCATGCCGAAGCCGACGATGGCCACCAGCATGGCGAGGCCGAGGGCGATGACGGCCGCAATATGGGCCTTCACGCGCCCGCTGGCGATCATGGCGAGCAGTGCGATGACCGGCACTGAAGCGGCGAGCGTCGAGAGCCAAGCGCTCCCGAACGGATCGTAAACCTGATTCCAGGTTTGCAACGGGCGTCCTCCACAAATCCCGACTGTTCCGGGTTGCGGCCTAGCTAGCAGACGGGTTCGACCCGCTCAATGCGTTGCATCATGTATTCCGGGGTCGTGCCTCTGGAGCTTCGGAGATCTGAGGCCCCAAGATCTCGCATCCCGCCTGACGTCGGCGCGGGTCCGACGCCGGAACGGGCCTGTTCGGGCGCTAACACACTCGCCCGACGAACGTTTTCTGCAGCCCCGTAACCGCGGGCCGAAGACGGCCGAACGTCCGGATGTGCTGCATGATCAGCACAGTTCGCGAGGTTTCGACATGCGCAACGGATTACAGCTCTCCGCCGCCTTCTTCGCCGCCGCGCTGGCCGCGGCTCCGGCCGTAGCGGAGACCATGAACAAGGATGCGATGAGCAAGAATTCCATGGCCAAGGACAGCATGGCCAAGGACAGCATGGCCAAGGACTCCATGCATAAGGGAGCCATGGAAAAGTCGGCTCCCATGGGAAAAACCGATGCCATGGACAAGGGTGCGATGAGCCGGAGTGACGCACCGAAGCGGTAGAGCACGGCAGACGCGCGGCGGAGACCGGCCGGGATCGGCAGATCCGTCGCGCGTCTCGAACCGCGCTGTCCGGGACCGCGGCGCCGGGGACCACCTGCCGAGCCCGCGGTCGAACGGCTCCGCTCAGACCGTCGCAATCTCCTGACCCTGGAGGCCGAGATCGCTGGCCGCTGGCCGGACATTCGGCGCGGGCGCGACCCCGTCGCCGCCCGCGCCGATGCCCCGCAGGGCCGCGCGCACCTCGGCCTCCGCGGCGGCCGTGGCGGCCTTCCGGTCGGTTGTCGCCTCGAAGACGATCGGCGCCCCCCAGACGACGTGCACGTCGATGGGGCCGCCCTGCACGAAGGCGGCGAGGTGGGGGGCCAACTCCATGTCCCCGTACCAGGCGATCTCAGCGCGCTCGGCCCGCGTCACCGGCAGGCCGTTGCGACGGGGATAGGTGATGGCCAGCGGCTGGAGGCGCACCCGGCCGCGCCCGGCCTCGGCTTGCAATGCCGCCCGGGCTGCGCCGACCAGGGAGGAGCGGAACGGCAGGAGCCGGGTTCCGTCGCCGGTGGTCCCCTCCGCGAACAGAACGACGAGCTCCCCTTCGGCCAGCCGATGGCCCATGGCGGTGCTGACGGTGGCGGTTGCCCCGCGCCGCTGCCGGTCGATGTAGATCGTCCGCTGCAGCCCCGCGAGGGCGCCGATCAGCGGCCAGCCGGCGATCTCGGACTTCGCCACGAAGGAGAGCGGCCGCAGCGACCCCACCGCGATGATATCCAGCCACGAGACGTGATTGGCGAGCACCAGGGCCGCCTCGCCGGGGGCAGGGGGTGTTCCGCTCTGCATGACCCGCACCCCGAACAGGCGCAGGAAAGCACGGTGGAACAGGACCGGCGCCAGGGCCGCGCGGCGACGCAGCAGCCGCAGGGCGATCCAGTGCGGAGGCCCCAGCACCGCGAAGGCGAGGCCGAGAGCCGCGACGCGCCAAGCGATACCGAGGCGGCTCACGGCGTCACAGATCGGCGCTCATCGTCAGCGCAGTCGCACGGCTGCCGTCGGCCTTGAGATAGTAGCCGGTGCGCGAGCCCACCTGTCGGAAGCCGTGGCGCGCGTAGAGCCGCAGGGCGGGGGCGTTGCCCTCGTCGACCTCCAGATGCACCCGGGCAACCCCGGCGAGGGCGAGGCTCGACAGGTGCTCGCGGAGCAGCTTGCGGCTGTGGCCGCCGCCGCGCAGCGCCGGGGACAGGACCACCGTCAGGATCTCCGCCTCGTCGGCCGCCCGGCGCGAGAGCACGAAGCCGTGGAGCGTGCCCGCACGCCACAGGGCGTGCGCCTGGGTCGAACGCTCGCAGAGCATGCGCTCGAATTCGTGGGCCTCCCAGGGCCGCGCGAAGGCGGTCGCGTGGAGCCGGGCGAGGGCAGGGGCCTGCGCCGCGTCGCGGAGCGGGGCGACGTAAGGCTCCGGGGTCAGCGCGTCCCACCACGCGAACCACCAGTCGAAGGGCCAGAAAGGCAGCGGGCGGGTCATCGCCGTGCGATCCGCGCATGATCCTGCGGCCGGGCATCCGGCCCGCGCAGGTAGAGAGGCCGTGCCAGCGCCTGCGCCGGGTCTGCGACGAGACCGAGGGAGGCCACCGACGCGATATCCGGGCCGGAGACGTTGGCGACGCGCGCCGCGACGCCGCGTTCGGCGAGCGCCGTGGCCAGCATCGGCGCACCGGAGCCCGTGAGCACCACCGGGCCGGAACCCAGCTGCTCGGCCGCTGCCTCGACGGCGAGGTGCGCGGGGGCGAGGCCGTCGCCGGGACCGAGGGCCTGGACGTAGACGGCGCCGTGGCGGGCATCGATCACCGCCGCGATCGTGCCCTCGACGGTCTCCGCCAGGAGGGGAGCGAGGAGAGCCGAGAGGGTGCCGACGCCGACGACCGGCTTTCCGGTGGCGAGTCCGATGGCCCGGGCCGCCGACAGGCCGACCCGCAGCCCGGTGTAGCTGCCCGGCCCGACCGTCACGGCGACGCGGTCGATCGCCTCAAATCCGCCCTCGACCCGGGCGATTACCCGCTCGATCAGCGGCAGCAGGGATTCCGCGTGGCCGCGCGCCATCGGCAGCGCCTCGGCGGCGAGGGGCGCCTCGGACTCCTCCGCCATGACGCAGGCGGCGCAGGTGTCCAGCGCTGTGTCGATGGCCAGGATACGCACGCTCACTCCCACAGGACGGTCCGAACCGGCCGCTTCCTCCTGCGTCACGACGGACGCGAAGAGTCTCAAGCGTTAGAGCAAAACCGCCGCTTCGTCAGCGGCGGGGGAGACCGAGCCGGCTCTTCGGCGGTCGAGTGTTGCCGGCTTGCGCCGCTCGGCCTGCACACTGGGAGGCCCCAAGGCCGCACCAAGGTCGGACGCCTTCGCTCGGCGCGCGGCCGCGGCACGGATCACGCCCTCTGGCGCCGGCGACGACGCGCGTCACCCGCTTGAAACGCGGCGTCGACGGCCTTGGGAAAGCTCGAGGGCGATGCCGGCCGGCAGGATCCTCGAGCTATACCGCGGAAACGGATCGTCAGATCGCCTGGACTTCGCGGATCTCCGGCAGGAAGTGCCGGAACAGGTTCTGCACGCCGTGCCGCAGGGTCGCCGTGGAGGACGGACAGCCCGAGCAGGCGCCCTTCATTTCCAGGTAGACCACGCCCTCCTTGTAGCCGCGGAAGGTGATGTCGCCGCCGTCGCCCGCCACCGCCGGGCGCACCCGGGTCTCGAGCAGGTCCTTGATGGTCACGACGGTGTCGTGGTCGGCCTCGTCGTAGAACTCGTCGCTGGGCTCGATCTCGCCGTGGCTGCCCTCGGCCATCACGGGCACGCCGGACTGGAAGTGCTCCATGATCGCACCGAGCACCGCCGGCTTCACCTGCGCCCACTCCGAGCCGTCCTCGGCCTTGGTCACGGAGATGAAGTCGTGCCCGAAATAGACGCCCGCCACACCCGGGACGGTGAACAGCGCCGCAGCCAGGGGCGACCGGGCGGCGGCCTCGGGATCCCGCGCCTCGAAGGTCGATTCCGGAAGGACGACACGGCCGGGCAGGAACTTCAGGGTGGCCGGGTTCGGCGTGGCTTCGGTCTGGATGAACATGGTGGGATCACTCCGCTGCGCCGGTTCAAGGCCGGCCGGGACAGGCGCCGCGAGGCACCGCCTTCCATGTGGACCGGCAAGCGGATTTTCTCAACCGGTCGTGGCGTCCGCGCCCATCGACGAGAGTGGACATTCCTGCAGCGGCGCGACAGGACGGGCGGAATCGGGATGCCAGAGGAGCCGGCAGTGGACGTGACCGCGGACCAGACCCTCGCGCAGGAATTGCTGAAGGATCTGCGCGAGACACAGATCAAGCTGGAAGCCGCGCGGACGGAGGCGGCGTCGCT
This sequence comes from Methylobacterium sp. 391_Methyba4, assembly GCF_029691625.1. Taxonomy (NCBI): domain Bacteria; kingdom Pseudomonadati; phylum Pseudomonadota; class Alphaproteobacteria; order Hyphomicrobiales; family Methylobacteriaceae; genus Methylobacterium; species Methylobacterium sp. 391_Methyba4. The sequence goes on from NZ_CP121475.1 coordinate 970,717, forward strand.
CAAGGTGCTGCTGGCGTTGCGCACCCATCAGCACGACCAGGCCTGGCAGGACGGGCGGCGCCTGGCGGCCGCGCTCGAAGACGCGGAGGCGCGCACGAAGGCGGCCACCGAGCAGGACGCGGCGCGGGAGAACACCGCGTCGGCCGAAGCCGTGGCGATGGCCGACGAGCGCACCGAGGCGGTCCGGACCGTGCTGTCGGCCGTCCTCGCGAGCATCGGCCAGCGCGCCCTCGACCGGCGCCGGTTCCAGGAGATGATCGCCCGGGCCGGACGCGAGGCGCCGGATCAGGGACCCGGTGCGGCTCGCCACGCGGTACTCCTGACCGAGGCGCGGCGGGTGCTCGGGATCGCCGAATAGGCCGCGGGCACGTTCGCTCGGAGAGGGGCCGCGTCCGGCTCCCGGCCCCGGCGGGCAGGGTTAACCGACGCTTAACCTGACTCTCCCATCGTCGATCCCGGGACGGACAGGAGATCGACTGCATGCTGATCAGCGAGCACCAGGTGCGCGAATGCGCCTACTACATCTGGGAGAACGAGGGCCGGATTCACGGCCATGCGGCCGCCCACTGGATCCGCGCCGAAGCCGAGCTGCGCGCCAACGCGATGCTGGCGGCCGGCGTCGCCTCCAAGACGGTCGAAGCTCCGAAGGCCACCAAGGCCGCCGCTGCGAAGACCGCTTCAGCCAAGCCCGCGGCCGCCAAGCCTGCGACCACGAAGTCGGCCTCCGCTAAGCCGACCGCCGCCAAGCCGACCGCTGCCAAGCCCGCGGCCGTGAAGGCCGCCGCGAAGCCGGTGGCCCCGAAGACCGTTCGCGCGTCCAAGGCGGCGGTGACCGCCGGCCTCGCCGCCAAGGCGAAGCCTGCCCGGACCGCAGCCTCGATGCACTGACGGGCCGGCGCCGCCGCGCCGATGACGTTTCAGGAGCCCGCTTCCCGAGGGGAGGCGGGCTTCCGTCGTGCAAGCATCCGGCTCCGCGAATCCGGCCTCGCGGAACAGGCTGGCCCCGGCCCGGTTGTCCGGCCGAACGCGGGCGCCGGGCACCGCGAGGGGGCTCGCGATGCGCGCGGCGATTTTCGACATCGACGGAACGCTGCTCGACAGCGTCGATCTGCATGCCCGGGCCTGGGTGGAGGCCTTCGCGCATTTCGGGGTGACGACCGACCCGGCGGAAGTGCGGCGACAGATCGGCAAGGGCGGCGACGAGTTGATGCCCGTCTTCCTGTCGCAAGAGCGGATCAGGCGCGAGGGCGAAGCGATCGAGGCGTACCGCTCGGACCTGTTCAAGCGGCGCTACCTGCCGGATGTGCGGCCCTTCCCCGGTGTCCGCCCGCTGTTCGAGCGCATCCACGAGGCCGGCCTGACCATCGCCCTGGCCTCGTCCGGTAAGCGTACCGAGGTGGATCGCTACACCGAGATCCTCGGGATCGGCGATCTCGTGGACGTCGCCACCAGTGCGGACGATGCCGACCGCTCGAAGCCGCATCCTGACATCTTCCAGGCCGCCTTGCGGAAGCTCGACGGCGTGGCGCCGGACGCGGCGCACGTCGTCGGGGACACGCCCTACGATGCCGAGGCCGCTGCAAAGGCGGGACTGCCCACGATCGGCCTGCTCTGCGGCGGCTTCCCGGAAGCGGATCTGACCGCTGCGGGCTGCGTGGCGATCTATCGAGATTCCCAGGACCTGCTCGCCGGGTTCGCGTCCTCGCCGCTGGCCGGCACCTGAAATCGCGATCGGGCAAGCCGATTCGGACTCTCAGCCCGAGTCGTCCACACTTTACCGCCGCGCTGTTGCCCCACGGTGACGGAGACTGATGCCGGCTACGTAATCGCGCGAAAGGGGCTGGTGTCCGTCGATCGAAAGGCGTAGCGACCCGCCCGCCAATCTGGACTCTTTCGAAGGACGAGCGCCTCGCATGCCCCAGACTCATCAGGCCGGCCCGGCACCGCGCTACGTTCCGGCCGCCAAGTCCCTGCCGGAGCAGATCGCCGACGCCGTTGCGTGTCGTTCGACCCCGCTCAGCCACTTGCTGCGCCTGATGGCCGCGCTCGATGCCGAGGGTGGCAACGAGGCCCTGCGCCTCCGCCTCCGCGCGCGGATCGGCGCGCCGCTCGACGCCTGACAGCGCCGCCGCCGCTCAGCGGCGTCGGCTGCGATGCCGCCGACCACCGCGCCGGGCCGCCGGCGCGGTCACCTGTGCGACGCGCTTCATGCAGGCGAAATAGATTCGCCGCCCGATCTCCTCGAGTTCCAAACCCTGAGGGTTCGGCGTGGAGAACACCTTGGCGCGGGCCTCAAGGCGGCATGCCGCATCCTCGGGGCTCCGAATCGGAGGCTCTGCGCGGGCCGTTCCACAGCTCAGCGCCGATGCGATCCAGACCGCGGCGAACATCGACACGCGGGTGCTTTCGAGGATACGCGGCATACTGATGTTCAGGGCTCACACGCTCAAGACGTGAGAAATAGCGCGTCTTGCTGAGCCGTGAAGCTTCGTCAGAGTGCTGGCCTGACCGAAAAACGAGGGCGTGCCCGGCTTACGGGACAACCCAGAGACACCGCCCCGCATCGGCAACACTCATGCACTCGTAAGGCGCCCCGCCGATCAAGGCCCGTTGCTCGACGGCGCCGATGGCGCTGCGCGGGATGCGGCGGCAACCGGTCTCCCCAAGCGCTTGACGCTCGGCACCCGCGGCAGCATCGATCCGGCGTGCGGAGATCAGCGTCTCGCAGGCGGTCACCGTCTCCGAATCCTGCGCGTGGGCCTGTTCGGCGGCGAGGAGGATCGGCAGAGCGCCGACGATGAGGGCCAGTCTCGTCCAGGATTGCATCGCGACCTCGGCTGCGCCCGCCGAGCGAGGACGTCGCGGGTTCGACCGGCCCCAACGCGCGGGCACACGCAGCGGTTGCCGAGCGGGCATGACCCAAAACGCGAAGACGCCCGCCTGGCGGGCGGACGTCTTCGGTTTCCGTGGCGTGAAGGAGCCGTCGGTGCGCGTTCAGCGCTTGGTCTTGACCTTTGCCTTGCGGGCCGCGTAGCGCGCATCGCGCTGGGCCTTCTTGGCAGCCAGTTCGGCCGACTTGCGCTCCTGCGCCGCGGCCAACTCGGCGGCCTCGCGGGCGAGCTGGGCGGCGAGTTCCGCCTCCTCCCGCTGACGCTTCTCTTCGGCGGCCTGCCGCTCGGCGGCGATCCGGGCCGCCTCGCGCTCGCGGGAACGCTCCTCGCGGGCCTTGGCGATCTCCGCGCGGGCCTTCGCCTTGGCGATCACCTCCGGATCATCGGCCGGCGGACGGGCCTTGAACTTGGCCAGCAAGGCGGCCTTGGCGTTCTGGGAGTTCTGACGACGGTCGTCGAAATTCCTGTAGTCGAATGCGCTCATCTGACCTTTCTCAGTTGGGTACGTCTCGCGTGTCGCGGGGACATCCGGCGGGGCCGGGCACGTACGGAGTCTGCCGGTTCCAACGCCGTCCCCGCGCCCCGGAACCGCACCGATCCATCGGCTGTACCGATGGTCCGACCCGAACGCTCGGCGTGCGTCTGAACGCTCGGGTCGAACCATTGTTTCGAAGATCGCAGAGCCCTTAACCAGAGCTCCCCACACGATGCAATCGTCGGAACCTGCGCAGGCGGGCGACAAAGCGACAATCCACGCCGTCTCTGTAAGAGTTTCGTCCGGCGATGCGGAAAAACCTCAAGCCGAGGGCCGGGCCGCAAGGTCGGCACGCCCGCGTGTGGCTCCCGTCATCCTGCAGGTCTGACTGTGGATGATGTAGGTAGGTCGCGTGCGCGCTGAGAACAAGGATTGAACGTTCGCAATCCACCGACACATGGACAGCCGGGCCAAGGCGACGCCGTCTCAGGCTATACCTGCGCGGTCTTGCTTCCGGGCGGAGCATTCTTCGATCGCAAAGCAGACCTGCAAAATCGGCAGTCTATAGGAGGTCTTGGCTAACCGGCCACGTGCAACGGCCACCGAAGCCACCTCGACCGGAGACCGGGCGCGCCCGAATCCCGGTCCTGCTTACGACGCGGCGCCCAAAGCGCGGGCAACTGACCGCGCCGCCCCCGGATGCCGCGTCGCGTTCGTCGATATGCTCAACATTTAGGCACAATCGGATGCCGATCGGCAGATCTGTCGCGGCCTGCGCGGCACAAGGCCTGCTTCCCCCGCGAGACCTGCCTGAATCGACATCACACCGAAAGCAGCGATGCCCGAGACCTGCCCGCCCTTCGATCCCGAGAGCTATGCCGCCGTCACGGCAGCGCTGCTCGGCCTCCCGCTCGATCCCGCCTGGATGGGGCCGATCACGGCCAATCTCCGTGTCCTGGCCGCAGCGGCCGCGTTGGTGGAGGCGTTCCCCCTCGCCGACGAGATCGATGCGGCGCCGAGGTTCGAAGCGTGAGCGCATACGAGCTTTCGACGGCCGTCGCGGTCGCCGCGGCCATCACCGACGGCCACACCACCGCACGGCAGGTCGTCACGGCGGCTCTCGACCGGATCGAGCGGCTGGACGGCCGGGTCGGCGCCTTCACCGACGTGGTGGCTGCCCGCGCCCTGGCCAGAGCCGACGCCCAGGATGCCGCGCTGAGCGGCGGAGCGAAGCCGGGACCGCTGACCGGCGTGCCGTTCGCGGTGAAGAACCTGATCGACATCGCGGGCCTGCCCACCCGCGCCGGATCGAAGATCAATCGCGAGCGGCCTCCGGCCGAGAGGGACGGTGCCCTGTTGCGGCGCCTGGAGGCGGCGGGAGCCATCCTCGTGGGCGCCCTCAACATGGGCGAATACGCCTACGACTTCACAGGCGAGAACGTCCACGACGGCGACGCCCACAATCCGCACGCCCTCGATCACATGACCGGCGGCTCGTCCGGCGGCTCAGGCGCGGCCCTCGCCGCCGGCATGGTGCCCCTGACGCTGGGCTCGGACACCAACGGATCGATCCGCGTCCCCGCCGCCTTCTGCGGCTGCTTCGGCCTCAAGCCGACCTACGGCCGGCTGACCCGCGCGGGCAGCTTCCCCTTCGTGGGGAGCCTCGATCATCTCGGGCCCCTGGCCCGGAGCGTGACCGACCTCGCGCTCGCCTATGACGTGATGCAGGGCCCCGATCCGGACGATCCGGTGGCGACGCTCCGGCCGGCGGAGCCGGTCCTTCCGCATCTCGATGCGGGGATCGATGGCCTGCGCATCGCGGTGGCCGGCGGCCATTTCGCGCGCGGCGGCGACCCGGACGCCTTCGCGGCGGTTGCGCGCGCCGCCGAGGTCCTGGGTGCGCGCGGCACGGTCGAGTTGCCGGAAGCGCACCGCGCCCGCGCGGCCGCCTACCTGATCACCGCCGCGGAGGGCGCGACGCTGCACCTCGACCGGCTGCGGACGCGCCCGCAGGATTTCGATCCGGCGGTGCGGGACCGGTTGATCGCCGGGGCCATGATCCCGGCCCCCCATGTGGAGCGGGCGCAGCGGTTCCGCCGCTGGTACCGGGCGCGGGTGCTGGAGCTGTTCGAGACCGTCGACGTGATCCTGGCCCCGGCCACGCCCTGCCGGGCGCCGAAGGGCGGACAGACGCACTTCGTCCTCGACGGCGTCACGCTGCCGGTGCGCGCCAATATCGGCGTGTTCACGCAGCCGATCTCGTTCATCGGCCTGCCGGTGGTGGCGGCACCGATCCGGCTCGACGCGGGATTGCCCCTGGGGGTCCAGGTGATCGCCGCGCCCTGGCGCGAGGATCTCGTCCTGCGCGTGGCGCGTCACCTCGAACGAACCGGCGTCAGCACGTCGCCGATCGCGGAGCTTGCCTGATGATCATCGACGATCCCGCCGTGAAAGCCGAGGTCGAGGCCGCGTTCCGGGCCTACGAGACGGCACTGACGACCAACGACGTCCCGACCCTCGAGGCCCTGTTCCGGGACGATCCGCTGACCATCCGCTACGGCATCGGCGAGAATCTCTACGGCATGGACGCGATCCGCGCCTTCCGCCGGGCCCGATCGCCGGTGGGCCTGGAGCGCACCCTGGCGCAGACGCAGATCACCACCTACGGGCGCGACTTCGCCACCGCGATGACGCTGTTCGCCCGCGCCAGCGCGCCGGGCAAGATCGGCCGCCAGAGCCAGACCTGGGCGCGCTTCCCCGAAGGCTGGCGGGTGGTCGCCGCCCATGTAAGCCTGATCGACGCGCAATAGCCACGACACGCTCCCTGCATGCAGGACGATCCGTCTGGCCGCAGGCTTGCATAAGGTCGAGCGTATCCCGGGCCCTCAGGCTCGGGCCAACGTGAGCACCCGACGCAAGATGCTGTCCCGTCTGAGAAAACTCGGCGCCCGTGCGGCGCTGGCCGGCGCCCTGGTGCTCTCCGCGAGCACCGCTGCCCTCGCGCAGGGGACGCTGCGGATCGGCATGACCGCCTCCGACATCCCGCTGACCACCGGCCAGACCGACAATGGCGGCGAGGGCATGCGGTTCATGGGCTACACGGTCTATGACGGCCTGATCAATTGGGACCTGTCGAGCGCCGAACTGGCCTCCGACCTCGTGCCGGGCCTCGCCACCAGCTGGGGCGTCGACGCCACCGACAAGACCAAGTGGACCTTCAAGCTCCGGCCGGGCGTGAAATTCCACGACGGCTCGGACTTCACCGCCGACGCGGTGGTTTGGAACCTCGACAAGCTCCTGAAGGCCGACGCGCCGCAATACGACCCGCGCCAATCCGCCCAGGGCAAGACCCGCATCCCAGCGGTGGCGAGCTACCGGGTGGTCGACCCGCTGACCGTCGAGATCACCACCAAGGCCCCCGACGCGACGCTGCCCTACCAGATCGCCTGGATCATGATGTCCTCGCCCGCCCAGTGGGAGAAGCTCGGCAAGTCCTGGGACGCCTTCGCCAAGCAGCCCTCGGGCACCGGCCCGTGGAAGCTGACCCTGTTCGCCCCGCGCGAGCGCGCCGAGATGGTGCCGTTCAAGGAATACTGGGACGCGAACCGCGTCCCGAAGCTCGACAAGCTCGTGCTGATCCCGCTGCCGGAGGCCAATGCCCGGACCGCAGCGCTCCGCTCCGGTCAGGTGGACTGGATCGAGGCGCCCGCTCCGGACTCGGTGGCGTCGCTGAAGAGCGCCGGCTTCACCGTCGTCACCAACGCCTACCCGCATAACTGGACGTGGCACCTCTCGCGCGTCGAGGGCTCGCCCTGGAACGACATCCGCGTGCGCAAGGCGGCGAATCTCGCCATCGATCGCGACGGTCTGAAGGAACTGCTCGGCGGCCTCGCGATCCCCGCCAAGGGCTTCATGCCGCCCGGCCATCAATGGTTCGGCCATCCGACCTTCGATGTGAAATATGACCCCGACGCCGCCAAGAAGCTGCTCGCCGAAGCCGGCTACAGCCCCGCGAAGCCGCTGAAGCTGAAGGTGGCGATCTCGGCCTCGGGCTCGGGCCAGATGCAGCCGCTGCCGATGAACGAATTCGTCCAGCAGAACCTCGCCGACGTGGGCATCCAGGTCGATTACGAGGTGGTCGAGTGGAACACGCTCATCAACATCTGGCGGGCCGGCGCCAAGGCCGACATCTCCCGCGGCGTCTCGGCGATCAACTACTCGTACTTCATCCAGGATCCGTTCACCGGCTTCATCCGCCATCTGCAGTGCAACTTCGCCCCGCCGAACGGCACGAACTGGGGCTATTATTGCGACCCTGCGATGGACAAGCTGTTCGATCAGGTCCGCAACACCTTCGACAAGACCGAGCAGACCAAGGTCTTGGAAAAGATCCACGAGAAGTATGTCGACGACGCGCTGTTCATCATGATCACGCACGACGTCAATCCGCGGGCGATGAGCCCCAAGGTCAAGGGCTTCGTCCAGGCGCAGAACTGGTTCCAGGACTTCTCGAAGATTACGATGGCGACGGCGGGGCGGTAGCGCCGCCGTCGTGCCTGCGAGCTATCGGAGGCACGGAGCGGGTTTTCTGGAGGGGCGGGTTCCCTCTCCTATGCGGGAGAGGGACAGGGTGCGGGGTGCGACCTCTCTGGATGGACCTGATCCCTCACCCCAACCCTCTCCCGCACGGGAGAGGGGGGATTGTCGCGCCTCGCAAGGACCGAAGCGTGATCTTCGAAGGCTCTCCACGGCGGGGGCGACCGGACGGCGACAAAATATCGGTGGGCCAAAAGGCGAATAATGCTGCTCTACATCCTCAAACGGCTGGTCTACGTGACGCCCGTGGCGTTCGGGGTCAGCGTCGTCTGCTTCCTCCTCGTCCATCTCGCGCCGGGCGATCCCCTGAGCGCGGTCCTGCCCGCCGACGCCACCCAGGCGACCATCGACGAGATGCGGGCCGCCTACGGGTTCGATAAGCCCCTGCCGGTCCAGTACCTGATCTGGCTGTGGCACGTGCTGCACGGCGATCTCGGCACCTCCATCGCCACGGGCCGGCCGGTGCTCGGCGAGGTTAGCCGCGCCGTGGTGAACTCGCTGATCCTCGCCTCGGTGGCGACCGTGATCGGGTTCACCTTCGGCACCCTGTTCGGCTTCGTGGCGGGCTACCACCGCAACTCGCTGGCCGACCGGGCCGCCTCCGCCGTCTCGGTCTTCGGCGTGAGCGTGCCGCATTACTGGCTCGGCATGGTCCTAGTGATCGTGTTCTCGGCCAATCTCGGCTGGCTTCCGCCCACCGGCGCCGGGCCCGACGGCTCCGGCAACTGGCGGCCCGACTTCGAGCACCTGCGTTACCTGATCCTGCCGGCGATCACGATGTCGGTGATCCCGATGGGGATCATCGCCCGCACCGTCCGGGCGCTGGTAGCCGACATCCTGTCCCAGGACTTCGTCGAGGCCCTGCGCGCCAAGGGCATGGATGAGCGCGGCGTGTTCCGGCATGTCGTGCGCAACGCCGCCCCGACGGCGCTGGCCATCATGGGCCTGCAGCTCGGCTACCTGCTGGGCGGCTCGATCCTGGTCGAGACCGTGTTCGCGTGGCCGGGCACCGGCTTCCTCCTCAACGCCGCGATCTTCCAGCGGGACCTGCCCCTGCTGCAGGGCTCGATCCTCGTGCTGGCGATGTTCTTCGTGGCCCTCAACCTGCTGGTGGACGTGATGCAGACCGCCCTCGACCCGCGCATCGAGCGCGCCTGACCCGGAGCCCGATGATGACTGCTCCCGTCACCGCGGCCTCCGTGGCCCTCGACGGCGGCGTGCTTGCCGCCGAGGACGTGACCCACGGGCCGGAGGCCGCCTTCGCCCCGTCGCGGGGCTTCTGGGGCCATGTCGGCCACCGTCTGGTGCGCGACCCCGTCGCCATGGGCGCCGGCGCCGTGATCCTGATCGTCGTGCTCATCGCGATCCTCTCGCCGTGGATCACCCCGATGGATCCCTACAAGGGCTCCATGCTGCGCCGCCTGAAGCATGTCGGCGACGCCACCTACTGGCTGGGCTCGGACGAGCTCGGCCGCGACATGATCAGCCGGCTGATGCTGGGCTCGCGGCTGTCGCTGTTCATCGGCGTCACCCCGGTGCTGATCGCCTTCGTGATCGGCTCCGGCATCGGCATCCTGGCGGGCTATGTCGGAGGCTGGACCAACACGATCCTGATGCGCACCATCGACGTCTTCTTCGCGTTTCCGTCCGTGCTCCTCGCGATCGCGCTGTCCGGGGCGCTCGGCGCCGGCATCTTCAACTCGATCGTCTCGCTGACCTGCGTTTTCGTGCCCCAGATCGCCCGGGTGGCGGAGAGCGTCACCACGGGCATCCGCAAGCGCGATTACATCGACGCCGCCAAGCTGTCGGGCGCCTCGGCGCTGACGATCATGCGCGTGCAGGTGCTGGGCAACGTCGTCGGGCCGATCTTCGTCTACGCGACCAGCCTGATCTCGGTCTCGATGATCCTGGCCTCCGGCCTGTCGTTCCTCGGCCTCGGCGTGCGCCCGCCCGAGCCCGAATGGGGCCTGATGCTGAACACCCTGCGCACCGCGATCTACGTCAACCCGGTCGTGGCCGCCCTCCCGGGCGTCTGCATCTTCATCGTCTCGATCGCCTTCAACCTGTTCTCGGACGGGCTCCGGTCCGCCATGGAGATTCGCCAGTGAGCGTCATCCCGGACGCCCCCGACCCGTTCGCCCGCGACCGCGGCGGACCCGCCCAGCCGCTCCTGTCGGTCTCGGGCCTCATCAAACACTTCCCGGTCCGCAAGGCCGGCGGAAAAAAGCAGGTGGTCCGCGCCGTCGACGGCGTCGATTTCGACGTGCTCAAGGGCGAGACGCTGGGCATCGTCGGCGAATCCGGCTGCGGGAAGTCGACCACCGCCAAGCTGCTGATGGGCCTGATCGAGCGCGATTCCGGCCAGATGTTGTACGACGGTCAGGCCATCGGCGAGCGCGCCATGCCGTGGCGGGCCTACCGCCGTCAGGTCCAGATGGTCTTCCAGGACAGCTACGCCTCGCTCAATCCGCGCATGACCGTGGAGCAGTCGATCGCCTTCGGCCCGAAGGTGAACGGCGTGCCCGGCCGGGAGGCGGTGGAGCGCGCCCGCGCGCTGCTCGCCCGGGTCGGCCTGGAGCCGAAGCGCTTCGCCGGGCGCTACCCGCACGAGATCTCCGGCGGCCAGCGCCAGCGGGTCAACATCGCCCGCTCCCTCGCCCTGGAGCCGCGGCTCGTGCTGCTCGACGAGGCGGTCTCGGCGCTCGACAAGTCCGTGGAGGCGCAGGTCCTGAACCTGCTGCTCGACCTCAAGGCCGAGTTCGGCCTGACCTACATCTTCATCAGCCACGACCTGAACGTCGTGCGCTTCATCTCCGACCGGGTGATGGTGATGTATCTCGGCCGGGTTGCGGAGATCGGGCCGTCCGACACGGTGCTCGACGCACCGGCGCATCCCTACACCGAGGCGCTGCTCGCCTCGATGCCGTCGCTCGATCCCGACAACCGCACCCAGGCCGCGCTGCTGGCCGGCGACCCGCCGAACCCGATCGACCCGCCCCCGGGCTGCCGCTTCCACCCGCGCTGCGCCCTGGCGGAGGGCGTGTGCAGCCAGAAGGAACCGCCCCTCGACGCAATCCGGCCCCTGCACCGTGTCGCCTGCCTCGCCCGTCAGCCCGGATCGGGCCATTCCGCGGCCCGCGCAGACGCGCTCGCCGCATGAGCATGCCCATGAGCACGCCGATCTCTTCCTCAGAACCCGCAGTCGTCCTCAAGGACCTGCGCGTCGCCTTCGGCAAGGTTCAGGTGGTCGACGGCGTCGACCTCACCGTGGAGCGTGGTCAGGCGATGGCGCTGATCGGCGAATCCGGTTCCGGCAAGAGCGTCACGCTCCGCGCGATCCTGCGGCTGTTCCCGGAAGGGCGCAGCCGCATCGAGGGCCGGATCCTGGCCGCCGGCAGGGACGTACAGGCGCTCACCAAGCGTCAGCTCGCCGATTTCCGCGGCGGCGACGTCTCGATGATCTTCCAGGAGCCGCTGCTCGCCTTCGACCCGGTCTACACCGTGGGCCGGCAGATCACCGAGGCGATCCTGCGCCACGAAACGATCTCCAAGGACGAAGCCCGGAAGCGGGCGCTGGCCCTGTTCGAGCGGGTGCGGATCCCGAGCCCGGAGCGGCGGCTCGACAACTACCCGCACGAGATGTCGGGCGGCATGCGCCAGAGAGCGATGATCGCGCTGGCGCTGGCCTGCCGGCCGCAGGTGCTGCTCGCCGACGAGCCGACCACGGCGCTGGACGCCACGGTGCAGATCCAGGTGCTGCTGCTCCTGCGCGAGCTCCAGCGCGACCTCGGCCTGTCGATCATCATCGTCACCCACGATCTCGGCGCGGCCGTGGAGGTCGCCGACCGGATTGCCGTGATGTACGCGGGCAAGATCGTCGAGACCGGCACCGCGCATCAGGTGGTCCTGGACCCGCACCACCCCTACACGATCGGCCTTCTGCGCAGCCGGGCGGAAGGGGCGCTGGCCAAGGGCTCCCGGCTCGAGACCATCCCGGGCAGCCCGCCCGACCTCGCGAACCGCCCGCCGGGCTGCCCCTTCGCGCCGCGCTGCTTCCTGGCCGAGGAGCGCTGCCGCCGGGAGATGCCGCCGGTCGCCGAGATCGCCCCCGGCCACCGCGTCGCCTGCTGGCGGACCGAGGAGGCCTCGGCGGCCTACCGGGCCGGCCCGACGCCCGTGCGCGCCGCCGAGCCGGTCCCGGCCTGACCTCGACGCCCCCGCGCCGAGGCTTTATCCGGCTCGGCGCGGTCCCGCGGTGGCGGACCGCGTCCGATCCGGCCGCGCGGGCGTCACGATGAGCCAAGTCCTCTCCGAGCCAGTCTCGTCCGAGATCCTGCTCGTTCCCCGGGGCGAGGCCGGGCACTTCCTGACGGCGGCCCTCGGCTGGCTGGGCAAGCGGATCACCGTCACGGCCCAGCCCGGCACGGCGAATCACGTCCTCTGCCTCCCCGTCCTCGATTTCGTGCGCCTCGGCTTTCCGGAGGCGAACGGCCGCCTCGACCTCCTCGAACCGGGAGACGCCGAGAACCTCCGCGCCGGGCGCGCCGCGCTCCTCCTCGATCTCTCCAACGAGGGGCCGGGCCTGCACGCGCCGACCTTCGAGGCGCTTCACCGCAACCTCGCGGGGCTCGGCATCCCGCGCGATCGGGTGATCCTAGTCACGCAGAACCGGCTGCTGCGGCTCGATTACGAGCGGCTCTACGGCGAGGGCCTGCGGTTCTGGACCTTCGAGTTCTTCCCGCTCCAGGTTGCCCTCTGGCTGGACGCCGAGGCGGGTCCGCGGCTCTTCCCCCAGCATGCCCTCGATCGCACCGGCTACACGCCCTTCGCCCGCGCCTCCGGCCCGGCCCGCTTCCTCTGCCAGAACGCGGCTTTGCGCTGGCACCGAGTGCTGCTCTACCGGTGGTTCCAGCTCAACGGGCTGGACAGGGACGGGCTGATCTCCTTCCACGGCATCGGCGAGGACAACCCGAAGGCGGGCGGCATCAACGTCTTCCACGCCCCGCCGGAGATCGAGGCGGCTTTCGGCCCTCTGCTCGCCGATGTCGGCAGCTGGATCCCGCGCCGGGCGCGGCGGATCGATGCCGATCAGGGCACCGACATGGTCATGACCCTCGACACCGGCGCCTACGCGGAGTGCGACCTGACCGTCATCTCGGAGACCGACTTCTTCGAGCTGGGTGTCGAGCGCATCACCGAGAAATCCATCAAGGCGGCGGCGACGGGCCTGCCCTTCGTGATGGTGGGCGCGCCGCGCGCCGTCGAGCGGCTGTCCGAACTCGGCTTCCAGACCTTCGGCGGCCTGATCGACCACCATTACGATCTCGCGGCCGACCCGGCCGAGCGCCTGCCGCTCGTGTTCCGGTCGATCGAGCGGGCCTGGGCGACGTGTCGGGGCGACCGGGCGCGCTGGCATCGTCTGGCCCGGGAGCAGGCTGAAGCCAATGTCGCCCATGCCCGAACCGGATTGCTGCCGCAGCTCGACCGGGTGATGGTCGCCCCGCTGATCGTGCGCCTGGCCCGGTTCATGGAAACGGGCGCGATCGTGCACTGACGGCACTCCGACCGTGACCGCAGCCCCTCTGTCGCCGGACCGCCATTGCACCACCTGCGGGCGCGGCCACTACATCGCCGTCCGGTTCTGCCCCTTCTGCGGCGCCGCCCAGGAGCTGCCGCGGTCCGGCCCGGATGACGGGCCCGTCCCCGCGGTCCACGTCCTGCTGGTGCCGTCACCGGAATTGGACCGACCCGCGCGCGCGACGGCGCCGTCCGCCCCGGAAGCCCTGCTTCCCCCAGCGCCTCCATTGCATCGACCGCCGCGCGCCGCGGCCCCGCCGGGTCGTGCTGGCGCTCTTCACCATCGGCGCGCTCGCGTGGCTCGCGCAGGGCAGGCGGGCGGGGCGTCCCGCGCCGGTCCGGATCACGGCTCAGGCCGGCTGGACGCCTGTGACCCTCGCGCCCTTCCGGGGCGCAAGGCTGCTGCGGGTCACGGGGGAGACCGCCTTCAGCCTGCGCATCGACGGGGAACGCATCGTGCGCGTCGCACCGGACCGCGGCGCGACCGTCCGGATGAAGGCCCTGCGGAGCCTGGACGTGCGGGCCGACCAGGGGCGCACCGTCGTCACGCTGACACCGCGACCGGAGTGATCGGGACGGCGCGCAGGGTCTCCGCCAGGCGCAGCACGGCCGGGTCGATCGCCCGCTCCGGCACAGCGGCATAGCCGAGCAGCAAGCCCGGCTCCGCCGGCCCGGCATGATAGGCCGAGAGCGCGACCGCGGAGATTCCCGCCCGGCCGAGTGCGGCTGCGGCGGCCACGTCGGTGAGGGCTGCGGCCCAGGCTGGCCCCGGCCGGGCGATGACGTGCATCCCGCCCTCCATGGGGGCGATTACGGCGACATCCCCGGCATGGCGGCGCGCGGCCTCGATCAGCGCCTCCTGGCGCAGGGCGTAGAGGCGTCGCGTCCGGCGGAGATGGCCGGCGAGGTGTCCGTCCTCGATGAACCGGGCCAGCGCCCACTGACCGATCCCGGGCGGGGCGGGCCCCGTCTCCGCGAGGGCCTGATTCACCGGCGCCACGAGCCCGCGCGGCAGCACGAGATAGCTCAAGCCCAGTGCGGGGAGCAGCAGCTTGGAGAAGCTGCCGACATAGATCACCCGTCCACCGCGATCGAGGGCCCGCAAGGGCGCCAGCGGACGCCCGGCATAGCGATAGGCTCCGTCGTAGTCGTCCTCGACGATCCAGCCCGAGACCGCCTCGGCCCAGGCCAGGAGGTCGAGGCGGTTCTCCAGGCTCATGGCGTACCCGAGGGGGTAATGGTGGGCCGGCGTCACCACCGCGAGCCGCGCCTCCGCCGCCGGCGCGGCGGCCAGGGCCACCGACAGGCCGCCTGGACCGACCGGGACGGGCACCGGGCGCAGGCCGGCGCTGGCGAGGGCCTGCGCGATGCCGGGGAAACCCGGCTCCTCGACCAGGGCGGTCTCGCCGGGATCGAGCAGCAGCTCGGCGAGCAGGCGCAGGCTCTGGCGGATGCCCGCCGTGACGATGACGTCCTCGGGCTCGCAGGCGACGCCGCGGGCCTGTGCCAGATAGGCGGCGATGGCGCCGCGCAGGGCCGGCGATCCGCGCGGGTCGGGCTTCTCCGTCGGACCGTGGCGCCACTCGGCCTGGAGCAGGCGAGCCCAGACCTCGAACGGGAAGGCGTCCTGCGCAGGCCGGCCGAGGGCGAAGGCGTCGGGCACGCCCGGCCCCGCCATGTAGCGCCGTGCCGGAGCGGAGACGAGGCGGGCGCCGCGGCCCGACAGGTTCGGCGCCGGCTCGGCGCCCGGTCGCCGGATCGGGCCTGGCGCGGGGAGCGCGTCGTCGGGAAGGGTCGCGGCGACGCGCGTCGCCGAGCCCGGCCGCGCCGTCAGGTAGCCCTCGGCGGTCAGCTGCTCCAGCGCCAGGACCACGGTTCCGCGCGCGCAGCCGAGATCGGCCGCCAGGACCCGCGAGGCCGGAAGCCGGGCCCCGCGCGGCAGGCGGCGGTCGAGGATCGCGGCGCGCAGGCCCTCCCGGAGCTGCGCGTGCAGCGGCGTCGAGGCAGCGGCATCCAAGGCCAGCGTCAGCGGCAGGGGGCTTCGGGACATGGCGCAAACTGGTCCAGTTGCAGTTCGAGAATTGGACCTTTCGCCTGGACCGCCGAACGGTCAAGCACGCGTGGGCATCACCGCCGCAGGACGGACCCATGTACCAGCCGCCTCACTTCCGGGACGATTCGCGCGCCGCTCAGCACGCGCTGATCCGCGCCTATCCCCTCGGCCTGCTGATCACGGCCGGCTCGGGCGGCCTGACGGCGAACCCGATCCCGTTCCTGCTGGATGAGGCCGGGCCGCACGGCGTGCTGCGGGCGCATATCGCCCGCGCCAACCCGCAGGGCCTGGATCTCGCCGCGGTGGAGGAATGCCTGATCGTGTTCCAGGGGCCGCAGGGCTACGTCACCCCGAGCTGGTACGCGAGCAAGCGCGAGCACGGCCGCGTCGTCCCGACCTGGAACTACGCCACCGTCCATGCCTGGGGCCGGCCGCAGATGATCGAGGATGTGGAGTGGCTCGGGCGCCAGGTCGCCGACCTCACCGCCCTGCGCGAGTTGCCGCGGGCCGAGCCGTGGGCGGTGGCCGACGCGCCGGAGCCCTTTGTGGCCGCCCAGGTCCGGGGAATCATCGGCATCGAGATTCCGATCACGCGGATCGAGGGGAAGTGGAAGATGAGCCAGAACAGGCCCGAGGCCGACCGACACGGGGTCATCGCGGGGTTGCGCGCCGAGGGCGAGGCGGGTCTCGCCGGGCTGGTCGCCGAGCGGAGCGGCCTGTGAGCGCGCGCTTCAACGCCTTCGGCCAACCCATCGGCCCGGCGCTGCCGGACTGGAGCCCGCGTCCGCGCCCGCCGCGGACGCCCATGGAGGGCCGCACCTGCCGGCTCGTCCCGCTCGACGCCGCCGCCCATGGCGGGGCCCTGTTCGAGACCTACAGCGCTGCCCCCGACACGCGCGGCTGGACCTACCTCGGCGACGAGATGCCAAAGAGCGCGGCGGCCTACCGGGCGCGGCTGGAAACCCAGCAGACAAGCGAGGATCCGCTGTTCTACGCGATCCTCGATCCCGCGCGCGGCGACGCGCTCGGGATCGCCTCGTATCTCCGGATCGATCCGGGTAACGGCGTGATCGAGGTTGGCCATCTCCATTTCGGGCCGCGTCTGCAGCGCTCGCCCGCCGCCACGGAGGCGATGGCGCTGATGATGACCCGGGCCTTCGAAGAACTCGGCTACCGGCGCTACGAGTGGAAGTGCGACAGCCTCAACGCCCCGTCCCGGGCGGCGGCACTGCGGCTGGGCTTCACCTTCGAGGGCATCTTCCGCAACGCCGTCGTGGTGAAGGGCCGCTCCCGCGACACGGCGTGGTTCTCGATCACCGCCGCCGAGTGGCCGCGGGTCCGCGCCGGCTTCGCCGCATGGCTGGACCCGTCGAATTTCGACGGGGAGGGCCGGCAGCGGCACGGGCTCGCGGACCTGCGCGCCGCTTCGGGCTGAGGCATCCTCAGGCCCGACCGGCCAGGAACGCCTCCGCACTGCGCAGGCTGAGCGCCATGATGGTCAGCGCCGGGTTCGCCGCGAGCGAACTCGGGAAGGTCGAGCCGTCGCAGATCCACAGGTTGTCGATGTCGAAGCTGCGGCCGTGCGGATCGACGACGGCGCTCGACCCGTCGCGGCCCATCCGGCAGGTCCCGAGCGTGTGGGCGACGCGCTCCAGCACCCAGATGTCCTCGGCCCCCGCCTCCTCCCAGAGCCCGCGCATGACCTTCGTGGCATGCGCGTTGAGGCGGTCCTCGTTGGTGCCGTAGCCGAAGCTGATATGGGCCTTGCGCATCCCGTGCGCGTCGGTCTCGTCGGCGAGGGTCAGCACGTTGGCGTCGCAGGGCAGGGTCTCGCCGTTGATGCCGATGCCGGCGAGGCGGTTGTAGCGGTCGAGGTAGTCGAGGAGCGGCTTCCCCCACAGGCCGCGCCCCCGCGCCACCGCATTGCCGAAGGTCACCGGCACCACGCCGAGGCTCTGGATGAGGTAACCGCCGGCGAAGTCGGCGCCGGCGCGGATGAAATCCTCGGTGATCAGCGAGGACGGATAGCCCCGGTTCATCCGGACCTCGTTGTCGAAGGTGCCCCAGACCTGGGTCGCCACGTGCCCCATGTAGTTGCGCCCGATCTGGCCGCTGGAATTGGCGAGCCCGAGATTGAGCAGCAGGCGCGGAGTCTCGACGGCCCCGGCACAGAGGAAAACGGCGCCGCACCGCTGCCGGCGATCCTCGCCGTCCTGGCGGTAGACCACGCCGGTGACCCGGCCGTCGGCAGCGCGCTCCAGGCCGTGGACGAAGGCCTCGGCCCGGATCTCGGCACCGTGGGCCACCGCGTACGGCAGGTAGGTCACGTCCATGCTCGCCTTGGCGCCCGTGCGGCAGCCCTGGTGGCAGAAGCCACAATTGATGCAGGCGTTGCGGCGGGGTCCGTCCTCGGACTGGAAATCCTGGGAGACCACGGCGGCGGGCGCATCCGCCCACCGGATGCCGCGGGCCTCGCAGGCCCGCGCCATGATGTCGGCCGGGCCATTCCGCGGGACCGGGGGCAGGGGATAGCGCCGGCCGGCATCCCACGGATAGCTCGGCGCGCCCGACACGCCGAGAAACCGCTCCACCCGCTCGTAGAACGGAAGCAGGTCCTCGTAGGTCAGCGGCCAGTCGACGCCTTCGCCGGTCTCCGTATGGAGCCGGAGGTCGCGGGTGTCGGCCCGGGGCACGAAGGCACCCCAGTGCAGCGTCGAGCCGCCGACACCCGTGCCGCTGTTGTTCGCCCCGAAGGCCTCCGGGGTCGCGCCGCCGCTCAGCCGCTCCTCGGTCCAGTAGATCTCGTCCGCCAGCGTCTCGTCGAAGGCGAAGCGCTCCGGCGTGAAGTTCGGTCCAGCCTCCAGAGCCACGACCCTGAGGCCCGCGGCGGCGAGGCGCGCGAGGAGCGGCGCGCCGCCCGCGCCAGTCCCCACCACGACCGCATCGACGACGTCGTCCGCGCGGTAGGTCCGCATGCCCGCGAGATTCATCGTCCTGCCTCCGTCTGCAGCGCTTGGGGCTCCCAGGGTTCCGGCGCGTCGAGCCCGACCGCGTGGAAGCCCGGCAGGCCGTCGGCGATTTCTCCCGGCCGGTCGCCGCCGGCACCGATGCCCGAGAAGCCGATCCGGGCCAGCGCAGCCGGGTGGCCGAGCCAGAGCCGCACCGCGTCGGCGCGGAGATCCTCGAACCAGAACCGCATCCGGTCGGCGTCGAGCCGGCCTCCGAGGGCGTCCGTGACCGTCAGATCCCCACGCTGGCAAAGGGTGAGCAGCGCGTCCTGCCGTGGCGCGTCGAGGGTTGTGAACGGGCGGCCCTGCGCGGCCCGGGCTGCGGCATCCAGGGTGCGCAGGGCGGCGCGGTAGGCGTCCGCGTCCGGCGGTAGGGCCGAGAAGCGCCAGCCGTCGCCGGCGCCGGACGCCAGCCGCCGATCGAGGCGGGCTGCGAGATCGAGATGCGGCACCGGCATCACCCGGGCGAGGGCGGCCCGCAGGATCGCGAGTTCCACAGGGTCGATGGCTGCCGGTCGATAGGCGGGGTCGTCCGGCGCGGCGCGCTCCGCGAGCGCCTGGCGCAGGCGGCCGTTGACCCGCTCGGAGGCGATCAGCGCCGCGTAGTCCGGCGCCACCGCCGGGGCTGCCTCAACCGGTCGGCGGGGCCGGTCGTCGACATGGGCGCGCAGCCCGTCGGCCAGGGCGGCCGGCCGCTCCAGCGGCAGGAGATGGCCGACGCCGTCGACCGTCACGAGGCGATGATGTGCGAGGTGGGGCGCCGTCAGGGCCTGCTGCGCGTCGGGTCCGAGGTCGGCGTCCTCGGATCCGGCCAGAATCAGCGCCGGGGTGCGCAGGACGCCGACGCGGCGGCACCAATCCTCGTTGGCGCCCGCCTCGAGCCAAGCCTTCCAGGCGGCCGGCGCGGCCCGCAGGACGTCGGCTACCGCCCGTTCCTCGGTCTCAGGGTCCAGCCGGTCGCCGACATTCGCGCGTATGAAGGCCTGAGCCTCGCGCCGCCGCGTCTCGGGATCCGCATCGATCCAGGCGAGCATCTTGGCGCGCCGGTCCTCCGGGATCGGCTCCGGGCTCGGCGGCGAGCCGGAGACCAGGATGAGATCGGTGAGGCCGGTCAGGCCCGCTTCGCCATCCTCGGCCCGGCGCGCCAAGGCCAAGGCGACCTTTGCCCCCATGCTGTGACCGGCGATCCCGAACCGGGCCGGAGCCCGCGCGCGGATGGCTTCGGCCACGTGATCGGCCATCGCGGCGACGGAATAGCCCGGCGTGCCGGCGGCATCGCCGAAGCCCGGCAAGTCGACCGGCACACATGTCAGCGGCGTCCCCGCGAGGGCACGCGCCAAAGGCTCCCAGCTTCGGGCGCTGCCCCCCAGGAAGTGAAGGCAGAACAGGACTTCAGGTTCGGACATTGCGGAGACATCGCGCGGTGCCAGAGTGCTTCAAGCGTACGCGACGCCGCATGGCCGACGTTTTGCCCCGGACCGAACGGTCAAGCCGGGACGGCGTGCGATCAGGGCATACGGAGGAGACCGTGGTGACGGATCTTGAACAGGCCTGGCGCGTGGAAGAAGCCTGCCTCAACGCCTGGCCGAGCCCGCGCGAACTCCTGATCCACGGCTACCTGCTGCGCGCCGCGGGCGGGCGTTCGAAGCGGCAGAATTCCGTGACCCCCATGCGGGGGAGCGGCGCGCCCGGACCGGCCATCGAGGCCGCGCGCGCCATCTACGAGCGTCTGGGGCGGCGCGCGATCTTCCGGATTCCGGCGATCGCTCCGCAGATGGAGCCGCTCCTGTCTCACGCGGACTTCGCCGTCGTGGACGAGACCTGCACGCTGCTCCGCGCGCTCGATGACCTGCCGGCGGTGCCTGAGCCGGCAGCGACGGTCGCCGCCGTCCCCGGTGAGGACTGGCTGGCGGTGCGCGATGCCGTGAACCACGCGGACGCCGCAGCCGCGCAGGTCTTCCGCGACACCGTCGCCGCCCTGTCCCTGCCGCGGGCCTTCGCGGCGGCCGCGGCCGAGGGCGGGATCGGCGCGATCGCCTTCGGGGTGCTCGACGGTGGTTGTCTGGTCATCGAGGCGGTGGCCACGCCCGAACCCCTGCGCGGCCGCGGCCATGCCCGGCGCGCCGTGGCCGCGCTGCTGCGCTGGGGGAGGGCGGAGGGCGTCCGGGCGGCCTGCCTGCAGGTCGTCGCGGCGAACACGCCGGCGCGGGCGCTCTACCGCGCCCTCGGCTTCGAGCGCGAACTGTACCGCTATCACTATCGGGTCGGTCCGGAGCCCGGCTGAGACGCGAGCCGGATCGCGGCCCAGTCCCGCACCCGCTCCGGCCGTCGTCTCAGGCGTCGAAGAGCGAGCCCTGCCGCGTCGGGGCAGGGCGCGTACCGGTCCGCCTGCCCGACGTTGCCGGCGAGGCCGCGCCGCCGCGACGCGCGGGCTTCGCCGACGGGGATGGATCGGACGTCCCGGACGGATCGGCCGTCCCGTCGGGCACGGCCGTCACGGTCCCGTCGGCGAATTGCAGACTGAGGCGGGTGGCCGCCGCCGCATCCGCGGCGCGGCGCATCGGCAGCCCCGCGGCATCGCGCACCAGCACGTAGCCGCGGTCGAGCACGGCGCGGTAGCTGAGCGAACCGAGCAGGCCCGCCAGCCCGTCCAGACGGTCGCGGCGGCGCTCGATACTGCGCGCCCCGGCCTGGGCGAGGCGCTCCGACAGCGCGTGCAGGCGGTCGGTGTGGCGCGCCTGCAGCGCCCGGGCCCGTTCCAGGCCGGCCTCCCGCGCGACGACGAGGCGCCGCCCGAGCTGGATCAGGGCTTCGCCCTTGCGCTGGACGTCGTTGCGCAGGGCATTGAGCGGCCGGTGGTCGATCCGCGCCAGCCGCGCGCGGGCGTTGGCGAGGACCACGTCGGGCGAGCGCCGGGCCATCCGGTCGAGGAGGAGCTGGAGCCGCGCGCGATGGCGGCTGGCGCCCGCCGCGAGGGCCGGGGCGAGGCGCGCCTCGGCGAGGTCGAGCCGCTGGCGCTTGGCCGCCAGCAGGGCGTCGGCACTGGGCAGAGCACGTCCGAGGGCGCGCAGATCCGACCGGTCGCGGTCGATCCGGCGCCCGACCGCCCCTCTGCCACGGGCGGAGAGGTCCGCCACCGTGGCGATCAGGTCGGCGCGGACCGGCACCGCCATCTCGGCGGCGCCCGTCGGGGTCGGCGCCCGGCGGTCGGACACGTAGTCGATCAGCGTGGTGTCGGTCTCGTGCCCGACCGCCGAGATCAGCGGGATCGCGCTCTCGAAGGCGGCGCGGACGACGCATTCCTCGTTGAAGGCCCAGAGATCCTCGATGGAGCCGCCGCCACGGGCGACGATCAGCACGTCCGGGCGCGGGATCGCGCCGCCCGCCGGAAGCGCGTTGAAGCCGCGGATCGCGGCCGCGACCTCCTCGGCCGCGCCGTCGCCCTGGACCCGCACCGGCCAGACCAGGACGGGCCGCGGGAACCGGTCCTCCAGCCTGTGGAGGATGTCGCGGATCACCGCGCCGGTCGGCGAAGTGACGACGCCGACGACCTGCGGCAGGTAGGGGATGGGCCGCTTGTGCTCGGGGGCGAACAGCCCCTCGGCGGCGAGCAGCTTCTTGCGCTCCTCCAGAAGAGCCATCCAGGCCCCGAGACCCGCCGGCTCCAGGTTCTCGATGACGATCTGATAGGAAGACTTCCCGGGAAAGGTGGTGATGCGACCGGTGGCGACGACCTCCAGCCCCTCCTGGGGGCGCTGGCGCAGGCGGCCGAACACACCCTTCCAGACCACCGCGTCGATCCGCGCCTGCCCGTCCTTCAGGGAGAAATAGGCGTGGCCCGAGCCGTGCTGGCCGCGATAGCCCGAGATCTCGCCGCGCAGGCGGACATGGCCGAAGGCGTCCTCCAGCGTGCGTTTCAGGGCACCGGCCAGTTCGCCCACCGACCATTCGGGCTGGTTGGCATTGAGCACGCGGGTCGGCGGGATATCCGCCGCGGGCTGGGCTGCGGGGCGCGGGGGCGGCACGAGGGGCATGGCCGGACGCTAGGGGGCTCCGGCAGGACAGTCAAAGGTCCGCTGTGGAGATGCGGTCGTTCGGCCGGAGCGCTGCGACGCTACTCCACGGCGAGTTCGCGCGGACGGTCCGAGATCGCCACCCGCGGAACGAGGAGCGACAGGAGCAGCGTCAGCACCGCCACGACGAAAACCGTCCAGAACGTGCCGTGCAGGGCGTGCTGCAGCCCGTGCCGGATGGCTTCGCCGCCGGCGCCGAGGCTGCCGGGATCGTCGAGCAGGCGGCGGAGCTGGTCGGAATTCACCGCCGGGCCGCTCGACGGGTGCGCCAGCCGGTAGTTCAGCACGGCGCCCAGCACGGTGGCGCCGAGGGTCGAGCCGAGATTGCGCGAGAAGATGTTCGAGGCCGTCGCCGCCCCGCGCTGCGCCCAGGCGACGCTGTCCTGGATGATCACGATGGCGGCGGTGGACAGGAAGCCCATGCCGAGCCCCATCACCACGGAGCCGCAGGCCGCCACCACGGGGGATGTGTCCGGCCCGAGCGCCACGAAGGCGATCGCGCCGAGGGGCAGGAGGGTCGCGCCGACCAGCAGGATCGGGCGCAGGCCGAACCGCACGAAGCTGCGCGCCGCCGTGGTGGCGCCGATCGGCCAGCCGAGGACCATCAGGGTCAGCGTCAGGCCGGCGATGAGGGGCGATTGCCGCAGAACGCCCTGAACGTACATCGGCAGGAACGCCGTGAGCCCGATCACCGTCATGCCGGAGAGCAGCGTCGCGGTGTTGGCCGTCGCGATGGGGCGCTGCATCCACAGGCGGATGTCGAGCATCGGATCCGGGGCGCGCCGCTCCTGGACGACGAACAGGATCGCGGCCACCACGAAGGCCAGCGCCGGCCACAGGGCGGCTTCGGCCGATTCACCGGCCTCGGTCAGCGCGAGCATCAGCGCCGCGATGGCCGCGGTGAACAGGGCCGCGCCGATCACGTCGATCTGGCGGCTGCGGCGCTCGACGCCCTCGTGGAGGAAGCGCAGGAACAGGCCGGCCGCGATCACGCCGATCGGCAGGTTGATCCAGAAGATCCACGGCCAGCTCAGATGGCCGATGATCAGGCCGCCGACCAGCGGCCCGGCCACCGACGAGATCCCCCAGACACTGGCGAGGAAGCCTTGGACCCGGCCGCGCTCGCGGGCCGAATACAGGTCGCCGACGATGGTCAGGCTCACCGGCTGGATCGCCCCGGCGCCGACGCCCTGCACGAGGCGGAACAGGATCAGCGAGGGCATCGACCACGCGAGCCCGCACAGCAGGGAGCCTGCGAGGAACACCGCGATGCCGAACAGCAGCACCGGCCGGCGCCCGTAGAGGTCCGACAGCTTGCCGAACACCACCGTGGTGGCCGTCTGGGTCAGCAGGAAGGAGGCGAACACCCAGGCGTAGAGGTGGAGGTCGCCGAGCTGTCCGGCGATCTGCGGCATCGCCGTCGAGACGATCGTCGCCTCGATGGCGATCATGAACATCGCCGCCATCACCGCGGCGAGGACCAGCGGGCGGCGCGTCTCGGAAGGCTTCGGCATGGCGCCGGTCTAGGCCCCACGAGCGTGCCGACCTAGCCTCGAAACCGGAGACCGGTTCTCTGGCCGCGAGAGCCGTGCGCGAGCGCACATACACCGGCACCTGGCCCCGCGGCGCATGCATGAGCATGGCGCCGCGATGCTCAGGGCGCATGCGGCCGGTCTGTTCAGGCCTCCGCGTCGGCGTCGAGGTCCCGCCCGCGCGTCTCCGGCAGCAAAAAGGCGGCAACAGTCCCGACGAGGCTGAACGCGGCGAGATAGTAGGCCGGCGCGAGCCGGTCGCCGGTCGTGGCGATCAACCAGTTCACCACGTAGTTGGTGCTGCCGCCGAACACCGAGACCGAGACCGCGTAGACGATCGACAGCCCGGCGCTGCGGACGGCCCGCGGCAGTGCCTCCGGAATGCCGACGATCACCGCGGCGGCGTTGATGGAAGACAGCGCCGAGAGCAGGAAGGTGACCGCGTAGACGCTGGCGGCGCTCGGCGCCTGCACGACCCAGGCGAAGGCCGGAACCGCCAGGATCAGGATCAGCGCACGCGGCCAGATCATCACCGGCCGCCGGCCGACCCGGTCGGCGAGCCAGCCGCCGAGCAGCGGGAAGATCACGGAGGCGAGCCCGAGCGCGATCGGCACCGCCGTGGCGGCCGTCTCGCTCAAGCCGAGCGTCGCGCCGGCGAAGACCGGCATGTTGGTGCCGACCGCGTTCGACACGGTGGAGGCGGCGATGACCAGGAAGGTCAGGCCCAGCAGCCGGCCATGCTCCCGCAGCAACCGGCCGACCACCGCCAGGGTCGAGGCGGCCGCGTCCGGATCCTCCTCGGCGCCGGCCGTCTCCGGCAGATGACTGCGGATGACGAGGCCGACCGGCACCACGCACAGGCCGAGGGCGAACATCAGCCGCCAGCCCCATTGCGCCATGGCCTGGTCGCCGAGGACGAGCGCCAGGGCGGTCGCGAAGATCCCGGCGAACAGGGCCGCACAGCCCTGGCTGGCGATCTGCCAACTTGTCACGAAGCCGCGCTTCTCCGGCGGCGCCGCCTCCAGCAGGAAGGCGGTGGACGGGCCGACCTCGCCGCCGAGGGCGAGCCCCTGCACGAGCCGTCCGGCGATGACGATCACCTGTGCCCAGCCGCCGATCGTCGCGTAGGCGGGGCAGGCGGCCAGCATCAGCATGCCGACCGCCATCAGCGCGATGGTGATCAGCATCGCGGGCTTGCGGCCGGCACGGTCCGCGAAGGCGCCGATCAGCACGCCGCCGATGGGCCGCATGACGTAGCCAATGCCGAACAGGGCGAGCGACGCCAGCAGGCTGTGGGTCGGATCGTTTGCCGGGAAGAAGGCCTCGCCGATCGGCTTGGCGAAGAAGGCGTAGACCGTGAAATCGTAGAACTCGAGAGCATTGCCCAGGACGACGGCCCCGACCGACTTGCGGTCGAGCGTAGGATGATGTGCGCCGGGATGCGGTGCGGTCCGGGCGTCCATCAGCGGGCCGATCCGTCGACCGGGTGCTTGGCGAGACCGCCGGTCGCGGATTCTGCGCCATCCGCCAGGGCTTCGTCATGACCGGACAGCCGGAGCGCGGGCGCTTCCGTCCCCTGCGCGCAGGCGCGGGCTTTCGCGGCCGAGCCCTTGGCGGATGCGGCTCGGCCGAGCGCGCGGGCATCGAGATCGTTCGGGGGCGAATCCATTCGGGCGCAGCTCCGTATCGGTAGGCTGCGCCGCGATGTAGGGCGCGGATCGCGCGCGTCGTCGCTCTCAGTGACGCGTCGGATCCTCCGACGGCGGAAGCACGACGGCCTCGCTGAACGGGAATTCCAGCACGACCTCGCCGTCATCGTCCATGACCACGAGGCATGCGGTCATCAGCCGGGCCTGATTCTGCGGATTGCGCAGGGCGGCGCGGATCGTCTCCTGGGCCATCTCCCACGCCGCGTCCGGATCGCGCAGCTCGGTCCCGGTCGGGTCGGAGACGACATCCGCGCCGATATGCGTATGGAAGAAGTACCGCGGCATGGCTTTTACCGGCTCGGAGGCGTCCGCCAGGGCGGAGCGATCCGCGATAGGTGGGGATCGCCGGTCCTTGGACCAAACCGCAGCGCAGGCCGCCCAGCCGCGCCCGTCCTCAGCCGTTCGCGGCGCGTCTGTCCGGTGCGGACGGGACCGGGCGGAGGGCCCGCACTTGGCCGGTGACGCCGGCCGCGCGGTGCTGCTTCTCCATGGCCATGAGCGGACGCAGTTCCGGCTCGGCGAAGTCGAGGAGCTTGGCGTTGCGCCAGCGCGGCTTACCGGAGCCGCGGCCGAACCAGCGGGGACGCTCTTCCTCGACCAGCAACACCAGTCGCCCCGTCCAGGTCTTTCGGAACCAGAAACGCCCCGTCAGAGACATCGCTCAATCCTTGCAGCAGAGCCGCCCCCGTCTTGGTGCCTCAATAGCGAACTCGGCGGTTCGCGTACGGTTAGAAGAAGCAGAAGGCCCGACGAAATCCCGCTATCCACAGCAGCCGGCGCAGCGGCACGGCGGGGAGCGCCTACCGTGCGAAGTGCCGGAGGGAGAGTGCCAGGACGACGAGCCAGACGCCCCCCGAAACGGCGAACACGAACCCGCGGAGGATCGCTGTCTCCAGCGCCGCGTGCGCCGAGCGCCGATCCGGTGTTCGTGACACGCCGCCCCTGCGCGAAGGCTCGGGACGCGCTCCGACCGCCCGCTGCTCCGGCACGGCGAGCAGGCGCGTCAGGCTGTCCGGGAGCGGTCGCGGGTTTGTCTGCACGGCACCCGCGAACCTACAGGGCTCAGAGCCGGGGCGACAAGCCGTGCAGGGGCATCCCGGATCGCCGCTCCCGGCGCCCGCTGCGATCCGATTTGTCGGCTTCCGGCCCCATGCTACAGCGCGCGTTCGGCGGGCTTGTCCGCCCGTCGGTCCGCGGATGTCACAGCCCCCTGTCTTGATCACCGGCGTCGCCGGCTTCATCGGGAACCAGCTCGCTTTGCGTCTCCTCGAGTCCGGCCGCCAGGTCGTCGGACTCGACAGCGTCAACGCCTATTACGACGTGCGGCTCAAGGAGGCCCGGCTTTCCCGTCTCGCGGGCTTCGAGGGCCACAGCTTCACGCGGCTCGACCTCGCGGACCGGGACGGCCTCGACGCGCTGTTCCGCCGTCACGACTTCCGGACGGTGATCCACCTCGCAGCCCAGGCGGGCGTGCGTCATTCGCTCACCGATCCCCATGCCTATGCGGCGAGCAACCTCGTCGGCTTCCTGAACATTCTGGAGGCCTGCCGCCACGGGGGTGTGGAGCATCTGCTCTACGCCTCATCGAGTTCCGTCTACGGCGGCGGCACGACCATGCCCTTCTCGGTGCATCAGAACGTCGACCATCCGCTCAGCCTCTACGCCGCGACCAAGAAGGCGAACGAGCTGATGGCGCACAGCTACAGCCATCTCTACGGGCTGCCGACCACCGGCCTGCGGTTCTTCACCGTCTACGGCCCCTGGGGTCGGCCGGACATGGCCCTGTATCTGTTCACCCGCGCCATCCTGGCGGGCGAGCCGATCCGGGTGTTCAACGAAGGGCAAATGCTCCGGGACTTCACCTACATCGACGACATCGTCGCGGGGATTCGGGCTTTGACGGAACGGCCGGCCACGCCAAACCCCGCCTGGAGCGCTGCCGAGCCGGATCCGGGGACCAGCGCCGCCCCCTACCGGATCTACAACATCGGCAACAACGAGCCGGTGGCGCTTCTGGAGATGATTGCACTCCTTGAGGCGGCCCTGGGCCGCAAGGCGGAGAAGATCCTGCTGCCTATGCAGCCGGGCGATGTTCCGGCGACCTACGCCGACATCGACGATCTCGTGCACGAGACCGGATTCCGCCCCGCCACGCCGTTGAAGACGGGCATCGGGCACTTCGTCGATTGGTATCGGACCTACCACGGCGTCTGAGACAGGCGCGGTGAGCGCGCGACCGGCCGCCGGCGGCCGGACGGGGCTTCCGGCCATCCGGGGAGCCAAACCGGCCGCACCGTGTTGAGGCAGGCGGCGCGCCGGGTCGGCCGCCGATCTGAACACGGGCGACGGCTTTGCCAGACTAGGCCGTTGCGCCCGCCGGGCAGATTCATTTAGAGCTATTCCAGGCAGGCAAGCTCTGCCCGCATCGCTGCCGCAACGGTGGCCAACAGGAGGAAATCCATGCGTTCACTCGTTTTCGGCGCCGTCCTTGCCGTTGTCATGCCGCTCGCGGCACAGGCCCAGGAGGCCGGGGATGCGGCCGCCGGCGAGAAGGCGTTCGCTCCCTGCAAGGCGTGCCACAATTTCCAGAAGAACGGCGTGGGCCCTGATTTGAAGGGTGTCGTCGGCCGCAAGGCGGGCACCTACGAGGGTTACAACTACTCCGCCGCCCTGAAGAACTCGGGCATCACCTGGGACGAGGCCAACCTGCACGAGTGGCTGAAGAACCCGAAGGCGAAGGTCCCGGGCACCAAGATGATCTTCCAGGGCTATCCCGACGACAAGAAGATCAACGACGTCATCGCCTACCTCAAGACGCAGTCCTGAGACGCGAATTCGCGCAAGCCAGAACCGGGAGCGACCGCGCGGTCGCTCCCGGGCCGGGTGCGGTCCCTAGTCGGACGCGAGACCTGCCTGAAGGCTCAACCTGAGGGTAACGAGATCGTGAAGGAGATCCTTGCGACCCTGGATGTCGAAGCCGGTCAGGCCGCCCGCCTCGTCGGGGATGCAGGCCAGTTCGTCGCGCAGGGCTAGGCCGGCCGGGGTGAGGAAGATGCTGACCTGACGCTCGTCGACCCGGTCGCGGGCACGGCGAACCCGGCCTGAGGCCTCGAGGCGCTTCAGGAGCGGCGTCAGCGTCCCTGAATCCAGGAACAGACGATTGCCGATCTCCTTCACCGAAAGGCCGTCCTGCTCCCAGAGCACCAGCAGGACGATGTATTGCGGATAGGTCAGCTCGTAGCGCCCGAGAAGGTTTCTGTAGGCGCGACCGAAGGCGTGCGCGGCGGCGTAGACCGCGAAGCACAGCTGATTGTCGAGGCGCTGCCGCTCCTGCTGCGAAGGCTGATCGGCACGCGTGTGCCCCGCCTGATCCAGCTCAGCGCCGATCTGCGAGGCCGAAGGGCCTGACATAGGATAACTCTCTCTGGTAAAGGCTGGCTCGCGTACCGGTATGGCGAAAGGCCCCTCTTAGGCATTTCGCATAACCTATACAATTGGGGCGATCGACCAGGATTGCCACGCGTTCTGTGCGGTGATCCTCAGCCATCCATCAACGGATGCAGATCGCGGACCATCGCCTTCAGGCGTTCATCGAGCACGTGCGTGTAGATCTGCGTTGTCGAAATGTCGGCATGACCGAGCAGCTCTTGGACGATGCGCAGGTCGGCCCCGTTCTGCAGGAGATGGCTGGCGAAGGCGTGACGGAGCACGTGGGGGCTGACGCGGTCCGGATGCAGGCCGGCCGCCGCAGCGAGCGTCTTCAGGTCGCGGGCGAAGGCCTGCCGGGTGAGATAGCCGCTGTCGCTGTCGGCGGGGAACAGCCACGCGGAGTCCTCCGGCACCGCCGGAAGATGGGCCGACATGGCGGCGCAGGCCGCCTCGGTCAGGGGGACCAAGCGCTCGCGGCCGCCCTTGCCCTTGATGAAGAGGTAGCGCTCGCGGCTCACGCCCGCCGCGCGCGGCAGCGCGACCAGCTCCGAGACGCGCAGGCCCGTGGCGTAGAGCAACTCGAGCAGGCACACCATCCGGCGTGCCCGGCGGGCCGGCCCCGGCGGCTGCTCGGCGGCGGCGGCCGCCTGCGCGGTGGCGAGCAACCGGTCGACCTCCGCGATGGAGAGCACCTTGGGCAGCGACCGTCCCCGGCGCGGTCCGGAGACCGCGACGCTGGGATCGCTCTCGGCGCCCCCCTCGGCGTACAGGAACTTGTGGAAACCGCGCACGCAGGACAGGCGCCGCGCTGCCGAGGAAGCCTTGAGGCCGCGGGTCTCGAGATCGATCAGGAAGGCTCGGAGCGTGCCGGAATCCACGGCGTCGAGCGCGGTCCCCGACCGGGCGAGGTAACCGAGATAATCCTCCAGATCGCGCCGGTAGGCGGTCAGGGTGTTGAGGCCGGCACCGCGCTCGGCGGCCAGCATGTCGAGATAGTCGGCGGCCTCGGGGCAGAGCGCCCGGCCGGCATCGCCGGAGACGTCCGACCCGCTCAACGGTTGCCGGGCTGGAGCTTCGAGGCGGGGATGGAAACAGTCATCTCCCGCGGCGTCGGCTGGACGAAATTCGCCAAGGCGAACATCGCAGCGAAAACCAGACCCGCCAGGATCGCGAGGGTGGCGAAGAAACGGAATAGGGTCGGCACGTCGGTCGAACCTCGGGCAGACGGGCGCTGGCGGCGGGAAGGGGGACGGGCGAGGGCTGTCTCCGAGCCGCCGCGGGTGCTCGGGTTCGACCACGCGAACGCGGCGCTGACAAGGCCCACAACGACACAGCGATGCGTTTCGCAGCCCGCTTGAATCGCGCTAAGAGCCTGCCGCAGGATGGAGGCAGCCCGGCGACAGGCGCTCGGGGGCCGGTGAGGAGGCGGGGACGCCACACGGATGCGATGCAGGAGTCGATGCAGGAGGCCATAAGCGAGGAGGCGGCGGGTGAACCGATCGAGGCGCGTCTGCGCCGCGCGCTCGGCCTGCGCTCGATCGTGCTCGTCGGCCTCATGGGGGCGGGCAAGAGCACCGTCGGCCGGCGCCTGGCGAGTCGCCTCGGGCTGATCTTCAAGGATGCCGACATCGAGATCGAAGCGGCGGCCGGCCTGACGATCCCCGACATCTTCGCCATCTATGGCGAGCCGAGCTTCCGCGACGGCGAGGAGCGGGTGATCTCGCGGCTG
Source organism: Methylobacterium sp. 391_Methyba4 (assembly GCF_029691625.1). Classification (NCBI taxonomy): domain Bacteria; kingdom Pseudomonadati; phylum Pseudomonadota; class Alphaproteobacteria; order Hyphomicrobiales; family Methylobacteriaceae; genus Methylobacterium; species Methylobacterium sp. 391_Methyba4. The sequence goes on from NZ_CP121475.1 coordinate 1,001,789, forward strand.
CTCCGGGCCGGCCCGCTGGTCCTGGCGACCGGCGGCGGCGCCTACCTTCGCGAGGCGACGCGCGCCCGCATCGCCGAATCCGCGGTCTCGGTGTGGCTGAAGGCCGATCTGGACGTGCTGATGCGGCGCGTGCGCAAGCGCGGCAACCGTCCGCTGCTGCAGACCGAGGACCCGGAGGCGACGATGCGGGACCTGATGGCCGTGCGCCACCCGGTCTACGCCGCCGCCGACGTGATGGTCATCTCCCGGGAGGTGTCGCACGACCGGGTCGTCCAGGACGTGCTGGAAGCGCTGGACGCCCATCTCAGCGGCGAAGGCTCCGTCCCCGTTGCCGCCCAGTGAGACCCGAGCGAACCGCCCCATGACCGAGCCGACGCCCCGTCAGGACCTCCTGACCGTCCACGTGCCCCTCGACGCCGGCCGCGCCTACGACATCCTGATCGGCCGCGGGCTGATCGACACGGCCGGCGCCGCCGTGGCCGCGCTCGGGGGACGCCGCGCCGCCATCGTGACGGACGCCACCGTCGGCGCCCTCTATGCCGCGCGGCTTCGCACCAGCCTGGAGCGCGCCGGCCTTCAGGCGGGCGTGGTGACGGTGGCACCGGGCGAGGCGTCGAAGTCCTATGCGGGCTTTGCGGAAGTCTGCGACGGTCTGCTCGCCCTCAAGGTCGAGCGCGGCGACCTTGTCGTGGCCCTGGGCGGCGGCGTGGTCGGTGACCTCGCCGGCTTCGCGGCCGCCACCCTGCGGCGGGGCGTGCGCTTCGTGCAGGTGCCGACGAGCCTCCTTGCCCAGGTCGATTCCTCGGTGGGCGGCAAGACCGGCATCAATGCGCCGCTGGGCAAGAACCTGATCGGCGCCTTCCACCAGCCGCGTCTCGTCCTGGCCGATACGGCCGCCCTCGACACCCTCTCCGAGCGCGAGATGCGCGCCGGCTATGCCGAGGTCGCCAAGTACGGGCTGATCGCCGATCCGGGCTTCTTCGACTGGTGCGAGGCGAACTGGCGCGGGATCTTCTCCGGCGGCCCGGAGCGCGAGCAGGCGGTCGCCTCCTGCTGCCGGGCCAAGGCCGCGGTGGTCACCCGGGACGAGCGGGAGGACGGGGAGCGGGCGCTGCTCAATCTCGGCCACACCTTCGGCCACGCCCTGGAGCGCCTGACGGGCTACGATTCCGCCCGGCTGGTGCATGGCGAGGGCGTGGCGATCGGGATGGCGCTCGCCTTCCGCTTCTCGGCCCGGCTCGGGCTCTGCGGCGGGCAGGATGCCGGCCGCGTCGCCAACCATCTCGCCCTCGCCGGGCTGCCGACCCGTCTGCAGGCGGTCCCGGGCGGATGCGGCACCGTCGGGTCGATTCTCGACGCGATGACGCAGGACAAGAAAGTCCGCGACGGCGCGCTGACCTTTATCCTGGCCCGCGGGATCGGCCAGAGCTTCATCGCCCCGGGCATTGACCGGGCGGCGGTGGCGGCCTTCCTGGAAGACGAACTGGCGTCGCATCGAGACCTCTGAAGTGCTCGATAGTCGGCGGTGGCCTTGCCTAACGCAGGCCGTGCCGCTATGAGCCTGCCACGTCCGGCGCCGCACACTGCGTGCGTCGGTCACGGTTCCTCGGAACCAGGGCCGCAATAGCTCAGCTGGTAGAGCACCTCATTCGTAATGAGGGGGTCGGGGGTTCGAATCCCTCTTGCGGCACCACCACTTAGCCCTGCGCTTGCTGACCGAATGACCGGCCCGGCATGCATATGGCAGGCAGCATGGCGAACAACTCGACCATCTCCGAGCTGCGCTAGGCCGCCGTGGTCAGCGGCCAGGACATCGACGCCACCGTCGATGCGGTGCCGGCCGAGCTCGTCACCGAATCGTATCCGCTCGCGAAGGCTGGGCGCCGATCTCGTCGCGTCCCTCCGTACGCACACCTGGGCGACCGAGGCGCTGATCGCCGACAAGCCGGCGCGCCTGGAGGCCAAAGGCCCAGCCATCAGCCAGAAGCAGCGGACCGCGATCCCGTGGCGCTTCGCGAGGGCTGCTCCCGCCTCTCTTGATGCGAGCCCCGCGGCGTCATGTAACAAGGCTGCTTTCGACCCGCCTCGGTGACACGCGGGAGAATATCAAGGCTGCGCGGGCGGCAGTTGAATGGACGCCTCGCACCACAGCGCGACCGGCGGCCGCGTAGTCGCAATCTCGCGACCAGCTGGCATCGTCATGTCTTGAGCCAGCGCATCTCAATGACTGGATCTACTACTGCAGACCGCGGTGATCTCGTCGAATTCGCGGGGATAGTTATCGAAATTTATCTCTCTGAGCCGCAAGCGATCGGAAATTACATAACCAGCAGCAGATGGCCAGCCGGCAGCAATACGAGAATACGAGACGAATCAACTTAAAGTAGAAAATGCGGAGTTCAATCCTTCTCGAAAAGTCTACACTTAAAGAAAGTTTACTGATATTTTATTAGTTTATGAAAGAATTGGCATAGAAACGTCGATATTAAAAGCAGGTTAAGATGCTGTCTCTCCGTCCCAGCCATCACGCGAAATTGAATGCGCTCGACAGCTCTCACGCACTGATCGAATTCGATCTCGACGGAAAGGTCGTCACCGCCAACGCCAACTTCCTGTCGATCCTCGGCTACCGACTGGACGACATCAAGGGGCGGCATCACTCCATCTTCGTCGACCCGGTCGAGCGCGAGAGCGCAGCCTACAAGGCGTTCTGGGACGCTCTGCGCAGCGGTGTACATCAGACATCTGAATACAAGCGCATCGGCAAGGGCGGCCGCGAAGTCTGGATTCAGGGGAGCTATACCCCACTCATCGGGCGCAACGGCAAACCCTACGGCGTCTTCAAATGCGCCACGGACATCACAGCGCAGAAATTGCGCAACGCCGATTTCGAGAGCAAGCTGAACGCCCTCGACCGCTCGCAAGGGATCATCGAATTCAACCTCGACGGGACGATCATCACCGCCAATGAGAACTTCCTCGCGGTGGTCGGCTACAGCCTCGACGAGGTGAAGGGCAAGCACCATGCGATGTTCGTCGATGCGGCAGACCGCGATACCGCGGCCTACCGGGCCTTCTGGGACCGGCTCCGGAGCGGCGAGTATCAGCAGGCGGAGTACAAGCGCATCGGCAAAGGCGGCCGCGAGGCCTGGATCCAGGCCACCTACAACCCGGTCCGCGACGCCGCGGGCCGCCTCGTGAAAGTGGTGAAGTTCGCCACCGACATCACCGAGGCCGTGGCCGAGCGGCTGCGGCGGGCCGAAATCCACCGGGGCGTCGACCGCGACCTCGACGTCATCAGCGGCTCGATCTCTCATGCGTCGCAGCAGGCGGTGAGCGCGGCAAGCGCGGCCGCGCAGGCCTCAGGCAACACCCAGAGTGTCGCCGCCGGGTCCGAGGAGCTTGCCGCCTCGGTCGGCGAGATCAGCGCCCAGGTGAACCGCGCGCTGCAGGTCACGGGGCGGGCCGTCGAGCAGGCGGTCGCCACCTCGACAGTGGTCGCCGGCCTCGCCTCCGCCGCCCAGCGCATCGGCGAGGTGGTCGAGATGATCAACACGATCGCCGGGCAGACGAACCTGCTGGCGCTGAACGCGACGATCGAGGCCGCCCGAGCCGGCGAGGCCGGCAAGGGCTTCGCCGTGGTGGCCACCGAGGTGAAATCCCTCGCGGCCCAGACCGCGAAGGCGACCGAGAGCATCAGCAGCCAGATCGCGCAGACGCAGGACGCTGCGAATCAGGCCGCCACCGCCATCGCGGGCATCGGGCAGACGATCGGAGAGGTCAACGAGATCTCCTCGGCCATCTCGACGGCCGTTGAGCAGCAGGCTGCGGTCGCCCAGGAGATGTCCATCAACATGCAGGCCATGACCCAGGCCGTAGGGGAGATCAGCCGCAATGTGAGCGTGATCGCCGCCTCGACCCAGGAGGTCGACTCCTCAACGCGGCTGGTGCGTGAGGCGTCACGGGCCATGGTAGCTTAACACCGCCCGTCGCTGCCGCTTCTGCCTCTGCGGTCGTCCGCTCCAGCGCGGGCCGCCGTAAGGCCGTCCGTCGCGGAGCGCGCGAGTCGGTTCGACCGCGGGACCGGGAGGCTCAAGACGGTAAGGCGCCGTCGACCCGTGGCGGCACCTCACGCTTCCGCACGATCCGGGCCCGGTCCCGCAGCGTGACCTCATGGGTCGGCCATTCTCGGCAGGCAGCCTCGAACGCGGCGAGCGCCATCGACAGCGGGTAGATGGTGGCGAGGTGCAGCGCGACGTTGCCGCCGGCGTCGCGCCAGACCTCGATCGTGTAGGGCACCCCAGGCGGCACCGGCGGGATCTGCTTCGCCGGCGGCGGCAGCGTGATCGCGGCGAGGCAGAGGCGCTCGTATTTCCGCGCGGGCGCAGCCCCGGGCCGGCGCTGGTAGCGGCACGACGCCGTCAGGTGGCGGAGCAGATCCACCGTCGGGACGTCGGCGCCGTAGCGATCGATCAGGCTGGCCACGGTGTAGCGTCCCGAGCGCTTGCAGGGCGCGCAGTCGACGTAGACCCGACCAGGCTGGACGTTGCCCAGGCGCCCCATTCTGGTGCTCCTCCGCTTGCGAACGAACGCAGAACAAGCCTGAGGCGGGGGGAAGCTTCAAGGCGCCCGCGCTTCTGATCTTCGCAACCGGTGGACGAATGTGAATGGCGGCCGATTTCGGCTGTCTGGGCATCGGCTTATGAGAGAACCGCGCTCGGATGATATCGGCCCGCGCCCAGGCCATCGCCTGTCTCGGCCTGCGGACCGCCACGAAGAAGCAGCACGTGGCCGAGCATGCCGCCGACCGGCGGTCCGGCAACTGGGGGGCTCGGGGACTCTCACAAGCCAGTGCGTCCGAGAACGATGCCGCCCCACGGTCGAAGGCAGCATCCAAGGAGGAGGCTCCATGAGGCAGGCTGCGAGCGATGAACGGCTCTCCCTCGACGCCGTGTCGGTCGAGGACCTGAACGCCGCCCTCCGCGTGGTCCGGCGGCTGCACCTGGAACTGCTGGGCTTCCTCATCCTGTTGCCGATCGTCGGCATCGGCCTGTCGTGGCTCAGTACGGCCCTCGCACCACCCTATGGCCTCTCCATCTTCGGGCAAGGCCTCGTGACCTGGGGCTTGCTTCTGACGCTCGCCCTGCTGTTCGGGCTGTTCTGGTGGCGGGGACGACAGGTCGGGCTTCTCCTGCACGACCCGGCCATCCTGGCGTCGCCGGAGATGAGCCTGATGTCGGTGCCCGGCGTGTTGGCCGCGCGAGCGCAGGCCCTGGGCCTGGAATGGAGCGGGTTCTACGGGCCGCTCCGCCCGCGCCGAAAGTGAGTCCGCGTCTAGATCAGGCCGCCTGACGATCCCGCGGTCAGCGTCTGGCCAGCCCGGTTCACGAGCTTCGCGAAGGCCAGCGCGGCCGCCGAGGCCTGGGTCTCGGACGGAAAGGTGCGGTCCGATTCCAGGACCGTCATCTGCGTCGCGTCGAGCAACACCCAGGTCCAGAGGTGGCGGCCGGTGGCGCGGATCTCGAAGTGCATGGCAGGCTCGTGGCGCAATGGGACATGCCCGCACCATGCGCCGCGAAAAGGCCTGACGCGTTAATGGCTTGGCCGGCGCAACAACCTGCGTCGGCTAACCGCGCGGTTGCCCCCGACATCCTCGCAGATCACAGGCGGGATCAGCCGCGCCCCTTGGCCGCGAACTCCCAGACCGGCGGTCCCCAGGTCTGACCCGGCTTGGTCCGGTAGCCGGAGAAGCGGTCGAACACGACCCGGTCGGGCTCGACGCCGGTGACCCGGCTGTCGTTGACCATCAGGGCGCCGGCATATTCCACGCGCAGGAATCCGTGCTCCGGATGGACCCCGAACAGTTGCGGCGCGGTCCAGCCGAGCCGATGCGCCTCGGCGCCGAACTGGTCGAGGAAGGCCAGCGCGCTCGCCCGCATCGCCGCCCACTTCGCCGGCAGGAGATACCGGCACGGCGAGGCGTGCTCGGACAGGCGCTCGATCTGGTCGCGCCAGGACGCGACGGCGGGCGGGAGGTCGGACATGACGGCCGGGTTAAGGGGCGCAGACTTAATAGACCGTCATCGGGCGGAGAATGGCAGACGGAGGGAGAAGAACGTCGTGATCGCGCCGCTGCGCTAACCTTGAGCTTCTGACAAGAGCTTATCGCGTGGTTTGTGCTTGGCTCGTTCGTGCGCCAGATTTGGTCGATGTCGCTCGAGGACGCCTATCGTGCTCGGCAGACCGAGCCTGCGTCGAGCTTCCGGGACCTCGATGACGTGGTACTGCGCGTCGACGCGATCAGCGATGACGGCGACCGCATCGCCGCGGGCACGGAAGGCACGATCGTCAGCATGCATGATGATGGTGCGCGCTTCGTCGTGGAATTTTCCGAGCCGGACGGTGTGCTGGTGACAGCTCTGCCGCATCAGCTTCCGCTCGCGAACAGATCGGACGTTGAGCGCGAAGCTCATCCCGGTCCTCTTCACGATCGATGGCCCGATCCCCAAGGCGATCCCGTCAGGATCCGCGCGGCCCCGCCCCGATCTGCTCACGGGACGGGGGAGTGTCCGATCTCACCAACGATGAGCCATGCCCATACGCCGAGCGGCTTGAGGCCAAGACGCTGACACCCGAGTTACAGCGCCGCCGGTGCATCGAAGCCGCGGGTGACGCTGGCGCCGGCGAGGATCAGACCGATTTCGATGCCGCCGTGGGACAGATCAGGACGCCGGTGAAGGCCAAGGGCCGAGCGAACTCGCGGCGTCGTTGAGCCGGACTCCCGCGAAGGTGAGCGTCGCCGTGTAGACGACGGTTCCAGCCTCATCGCGGACCAGGACAACGAAGGCTTGGTTGTCCCCGTCGCCCGGGATCGCGAACCGTGCGATCTCGGGCAGGCTTCGCATCGCGAGAGCGCGGGCCGCCTCAAAATTAGCGCAGTCGCTGCCTTCCTCGTCGCGATGGAAGCTTCGGTTGCTGATATCGAAAAAGTACCGCGGCATGGGGCGCTCCACAGTAAAGGGGCGGGAGCACGCTCTACTCTCGGCCACTGACGCCCGAATCAATCTGCCAGCGATAGGCGCACCTTTACACGGTCATGCGTGGTCGGCATTGATCTGGATCGCCGAATACCGCCTATCTCGTATGACCACACTGCATCATCGCTGACGAATAAACGCGGACGGGGCGGCCCTTCCGGGATCCGCGCCCTGGGGGATGAAAAGCCGGATCCGCGGCGCGAAGCGGTCGTTGCCCTGCGCCTCGGCGCGATGTTGATCGCGTTCCGCGGCTGGAGCGCTGCCGTGAGGGCCTGCTCGATATCGGCGATGCTCGGGATCGGCGCGGCGATACCGGCGCCGGGCCCGCGCCGCCCGTCCGGGCGGCGCCGACGATGGATCCGGTGAGGCGCACAGTGCGTCGATCACGGCGCTGGCTCCGATGCCCTCGGACGGTTTCCGGCGGAGACTCCTCACGGTCCGATCGGTTCGTCCTGAACCGCCCGACGGCGCCAAGCCGTGAGCAGAGCGGCGAGGGCGTCGGGGTCCAAACCGTAGCTGTCCGGCAGCCCGGCTCCACGCCCGGTGAGCTGGCGGTTCAGGGCGACGAGGCGGCCCTCTCCGACGCGCGCATCGTCGAACACGACCATCCGCTGCATCGTGCCCTTCACGGTCACCGCTGTGAAGCCGCTGACGTCGTGCCAGGACATGCGCCGCGACCGGCCGGCATGCACGATCGCCAAGCCCGTCCCGTCGAGATACAGCGACGAACCCCGGATCGCCACGAGGATCAGGACCGGCAGGCCGCCCAGGAACAGCACGACACCCGGCCAGAGCAGCACCCGCATCGTCACCGACGGCGCCTCGTGCATCAGCATCCAGACCATGACCCCACCGAAGACGGCCGAGAGGGCGGCGAGGAACAGGATCTTCTTCACCGAGGCCCGTAGAACCACCGGACCGGGATAATGCGCGAGCACGGTCTCCGCCGAGCGGGTCTCCGATTCCAGCAACCCGGGCCGCATGTGCCAGACGGAGACCGCCGCACAGACCCCGAAGAACGCTGTCGTCGCGACGCCACCGTCCGCCCCCGTGACGATCATTCCGATGCCGCCAGCGACGAGAACGAGGCTGAGGCCGAGCAGCAGCGCGTGTCGGAAACGGGAACCGCTGGCTTGGTTCGACACGGACAACCTACCCCTGATGGGCGCGGCCGATCAGGTTCGTCCGCGTCCGGTTGCTCATGGTCACGCCAAGGCCAGCACGCCCGCGACCACCGCCACGCCGACCCCGAGCCACGCCACATAGTCGCCGATCAGGCCGCTGTGCAGCACCTCCAGCGCACGGGTCGGCGCCGATTGCGTCGCGCTCACCGGCCGGACCACCAGCGCCGGCAGGCGTCTCCGGAACAGCCCGTAGCCGGCACCCGCCAGCGCGGCGACCACGGAAATCCATGGCAACCAGCCCGGTCCCTCCGCGAGGGTCTCCACCGCCGGCCGGTGCAGGAAGGCCGACGCCGCCCGCGGAAGGGCGTGCTCGATCAGGCCCGCCGGCACACCGACGTCGAGGGCGAGCAGAACGCAGCAGGGCGCCAGCATCAGCCAGAGCGGCCGATTGGCCTTCTCGCGCTCGTCCTCGCTCGGTGCCCCGGCCTCGTCGCCGGGATCGGGCCCCAGGCCCAGGAAGATGCGTCCTGCCGCCCGGAGCACCGCCGCCCCCGTCAGGGCCGCGCCGATGGCGCCGGCCGCCAGCGCGATCCCGTGCCCCTGCTGTGCCAGCGCGCCCTGGACCAGGCGCGTGCCCTGATCGAGCACGCCGAGCGGGAGGCCGCAGAGCAGCAGCCCGGCCAGACCCATGGCGATCCCGGCGGGCCAGATCCCCCGTCCGAGCCCCCGCAGGGCGATCTCGTCGATGCTGGCCTGGGTCGCGAGCAGGATGCCGGCGATCATGAACAGGGCCCCCTTCACCAGCCCGTGGCCCACCACGTAGACCAGCATACCGCCGGTCCCGTCCACCGAGAGGGCCCCGAGGCCGGTGAGCATGATCCCGGCATGCGAGATCGTCGAGAAGGCGAGCATCCGCTTCAGGTGGCGCTGCAGCAGGGCCATCCAGCCGCCCAACAAGGCGGTGAAGCTGCCCAGCCCGATGAGGAGCGCGGGCAGGGCGTGCCGAACCTGATCGGAGCCGCCGAACACGACGGCGCTCACCTTCGCGAGGCCGAACAGCCCGAGCGAGACCATCGCCCCCGAGAAGATCACCGAGACCGGGCTCGGCGCCACCGCGTGGGCGTCGGCGAGCCAGAACTGGAACGGCACGATCGCGCCCTTGATCATCAGGGCGGACGCCACGAGGCAGAAGGCTCCGGCCACCACCGGATCGCGGCCGCCTCGCGCCACGGCGGCCGCGATGCCCTCGAAATCGAGCGTGCCGGTCTGGGCGTAGATCAGCCCGATGCCCCCGAGCATCAGGAAGCCCGCGAGGCTGTTGACCACGGTGAAGTTGATGGCACCTGCCAGCGACGATTCCGCCAGATGGTAGGCCGTCAGCGCGAAGGCCGCGACGCTCATCACCTCGAACCACACGAACAGGTTGAACATATCGCGGGTGAAGCAGAACCCGACCATGGCGGCCAGGAACAGCAGCATCAGGATGTGGAAGTGGCCGTGGGTGCGATCGAAGAAGCCCCAGGCGAACACGAAGGTCAGGGCGTAGAGGAGGCCGATGAAGGCCGCGACCCAGCCGCTGGCCTCGTCCACCGAGAAGCCGATTCCGAGATGGACGCCGTCGCGCGGCTCCCAGCCGCCGAACCAGTAGACCAGGGGCCCGTCGGCGGCATGCACGGCGATGACGCCGCAGAGCACCGCGACGCTCAAGGCCGCCAGCGTCGCCAGGATGTCGGGGAGGCGGCCTGGCAGGAAATGGGCGGTCGCCAGCATCGCCGCGCAGATCACGAGCGGGATGGCGACCGGTAGCGGGAGAAGGGCGGCGGGAAAAGCGGTCACGAGGCTTTCCGCTCCCCATCGCCCACCCGGTTCGATCCCCGATCGCGCCCGGACTGGCCGCCCGCGCGCATCGGCCGGAGCTTCTCCGGGTCCAGGCTGCCGCCGCGCTTGTAGGCCTGGATCGTCAGGACGAGGAGAAGCGCGGTGAGCGTTGCGCCGACCACGATGTCGGTGAGCACCAGCGCCTGCATCACCGGGTCGACGGCGGGCGTTCCCGGCGGGTGGTCGTAGAAGATCGGCGCGATGCTGCCCCAGCGATAGCCGAGGCCGAGCAGGAGCACGTAGGTCGCCGATTGGCAGACGCCGAGGCAACCCACGAGGTGGATGAAGTTGCGGCTCGTGGCGATGCCGTAGAGACCGATCCCGAACAGCCAGGCGGCAACCGCGTAGGGGAGAACACTCACGCGGATTCCTCCCCCGGTTCCTCGGGCTCGCGCGCCTCGCGGGTCTCCTCCATGAATTCCAGGAAGAGCTGCGTGAAGCCGCCCGTCACCGCCAGGGCGACGCCGAGGTTCTCGACGAGCATCAGGCCGCCCGAGAACAGGTCGCGGAAGGTGCCGAGCGGCAGGATGTTCTGCATGAAGGCGGCGCCGGTGAGCATCGGCGCCAGCCCGCACAGGGCGAAGAGCAGCGCGCCCCCGCCCTCCAGGGCGTCGAGCCAGTGGCTGCGGATGGCGTCGCGCCAGCCGGCATAGCCCTCGCCGAGATAGATCAGCAGGGTCCCGGAGGCGAGGATGACGCCGCCCTGGAAGCCGCCGCCCGGCGTCACGGTCGCGTGCAGCACGACGTAGAGGCCGAACAGCGCGGTGAGCGGGCCGGCGATCCGGCAGGCGAGCACGACGGCCTCCGAGCGCGGGATCACGGCGCGGCCGGGCCGGCGCATGGCGCGCTCGGTGTTGCCCTCGCCGCGCCGCCCGCGCAGCAGCACCACCGTGCCGGTGATCGCCGCGAGCAGCATGAACTCCTCGCCGAGGGTGTCGAGGCCGCGCAGGTCGAAGTTGATGGCGCTGACCATGTTGGCGACGTGCCGCGCCTCGGGGGCGACCGCGTTGATGCGTTCGCCATACTGCGCGATCGTCGATCCGAAGGGCGGCAAGCCGGCGATCACCGCCGCCGCGCCGGGGAGCAGGGCGAGGCCCGCGAGGGCCAGAAGGACGATCCGGGCGTTCGGGCTCACGAATCCTCCTCGGGCGGCTGGGTCTTCACCGCCATGAGCGCCACGAGGAAGAGGAGCGGGACGGCCGCAGTGCCGACCGCCAGCTCGGACAGGGCGACGTCGGGCGCCTGAAGGGCGTCGAACAGGATCGCCAGGACGAGCCCGTTGACCGCGATGGCGAAGACCTGCCGGGCGGGATCGCGCACGAGGACCACGGCAGTGCCCGAGATCGCGGCGAACAGGAACAGCAGCGGCAGGATCGCCGTCATGCCGAGCGGCCCTCGCGCATCAGCACGGCCCGGCCGGAGACGTGCGACAGCACCGCCGCCCAGGCGAGGAACACCACCATCATCACCAGGATCTTGAGCGAGCGCCCGGAGACGCCGTCGGCGAGGAACGCCGCCATGGTGACGAGGACTGAGGCCGCGACGTTGAGGAAGGCCAGCGCGTGCAGCCGGTCGAGGGCCCGCGGCAGGCGCCACAGGGCGAGCGCGGCGAGCCACGTCACCGCCACCGCGAGGACCAGCAGGACACCGATGACGACGCTCATATCCAGCGCTCCAGGAAGACGGCGAGCAGCATCGTGCCGGGCAGGTTGAGCAGAACCAGGGTGAGGGCGAGGTCGGTGATCGAAGCCTGGTCCGTGGCGAAGGCCATAAGCGTCAGGATCAGGACCGTGACGCTGCCGGCGAGCTGGTAGGCGGCGAAGCGCTGGCCGGGCCGGCCCCGCCACGCCAAAGCCGCCGCAACGGCGAGCGGCGGCAGCAGCGCCAGGATGGCGGCCGTCCAGACCGTCATCGCGCCTCCTCCAGGCCGTGCGTCACCACCGTTCCGTGATCGCGGTCGAGGGTGAGGACGTAGCTGTCGGGGGCGAGCGAGGCGGCGAGCAGTCCGACGGCCCGCGCGGCCGGCGCCGTCGCACCGTCGGGCGTCGCCCAGGCGAAGTCGGAGGCGCTCCGCTCGCGGGTCGTCCCGCCGCCGGCGCCGCCGCGCAGGGCCCTCACCAGCTGGCCGCCCACCTGAACGGTCTCGCGGGGCAAGCCGCGCAGGGCCCGCCAGATCGGCCGCAGCGTCCCCCGGTCGAAGCGGAACCGCACGCCGCCGCGCCGGCCGACGCCCCACCACCACAGCGTCCCGAGGCTGGCGCAGACGAGGGCGGCGAGTCCCTCGTTCACGCTCACCGAGCCGGCAAAGACCATGTAGGTCAGTGCTAGGGCGACCCAGATCGCGAGGCCATCACGCCCCGAGCGCCTTCTGAGTCCGCTGATCGGTCCTGCCCGCATCGATCCTGACCGGAGCGCGCCCCGCGGAAGCGTGGCCATGCGCATGACCGACCGAACGTCACGGCGGGCGCCCGCGTTCCCGGAACCCGAAGACACGCTTCCGTGTAGGGCGATCAGAGATGGGAGTGCGCATGAAGGCCGAGATCCTGAACATCCGCTTCCTCCACGAGGGCTGGAGCCGGTTCGGCATCGCGCAGGTGCGCCTCGCTGACGGCGCCGTGGTCGAGCGGGAAATCGAAGATCACGGCAACTCGGTGGGGATCCTGCCCTACGACCCGGAGCGGCGGGTCGCGACGCTCGTGCGCGAGTTGCGGGTCCCGCCGCTATTCGCGGCCGGCGAGCAGGTCCAGCTGGAAGCCCCGGCCGGCCTGATCGATGACGGCAGCCCGGAGGAGAATGCCCGCCGGGAGGCGATGGAGGAGGTGGGCCTGCGCCTGCACGCCCTGGAATTCGTCGGCGCCACCTATTCCTGCGCGAGCCTCACCACCGAGAAGATCCACCTGTACCTCGCGATCTACGGCTTGGCGGATCGGGCCGAGCCGGGCGGCGGGGCCGAGGGCGAGCACGAGAACATCCGGGTCGTCGAGATCCCGCTGGCCGAGCTCGCCGCCCGGGCCGACCGCGCCGAGATCACCGACCTGAAAACGCTCACCCTGATCCTCGCGCTCCGGGCACGCCATCCGGAGCTGTTCCACCGGTGAGGAACCGCCAGCGCGCATTCGCCCAGGGTCTGCTGACCGCGCTGGTGCTGGCCGGGGTCGCGTGGATCGCGTTCCACCTGCGCTGAAAGCGACCTGCGTGAAGGACACTCATGCGGACAGTAAGCTCCGAAGAGCCGTCGGCACGTCTTGATCGCCGGCCACGGCGGGCCCATCGTCCGCGCAAGACTCGGGAGGTCACCGGATGACGCGCGCCTGCATCGTGGGCTGGGCCCACACATCCTTCGGCAAGCTGGAGGAGCCGGATGTCGAAGGGCTGATCGCCCGGGTCTCGGGCGAGGCGCTGGCCCATGCCGGCGTCGAGGAATCCCAGGTCGACGGCATCTATGTGGGCTCGATGAACACCGGCTTCTCGAAGCAGGGCTTCGAGGGCGCGCTGGTGGCGGTGAATCGGCCCGGCCTCGCCCACGCCCCGGCGACCCATCTGGAGAACGCCTGCGCCACCGGGTCGGCGGCCCTCTACGCGGCCCTCGACTTCGTCGACAGCGGCCGCGGCCGCGTGGCCCTTGTGATCGGCGCCGAGAAGATGACGGCCAAGACCGTCGCCGAGACCGGCGACATCCTCCTGGGCGCCTCCTACCGGAAGGAGGAGGCCGACATCGAGGGCGGCTTCGCCGGCGTGTTCGGGCGGATCGCGGCGGGCTATTTCCAGCGCTACGGCGACCGCAGCGAGGAGCTGGCCCGGATCGCCGCCAAGAACCACCGCAACGGCGTCGGCAATCCCTACGCGCAGCTGCGCAAGGATCTCGGCTTCGACTTCTGCAACCGAGTCTCGGAGAAGAACCCCTACGTGGCCGCTCCCCTGCGGCGCACCGACTGCTCGCTGATCTCGGACGGCGCGGCGGCCCTGGTGGTGGCGGATGCCGAGACGGCGGAGGGTCTGGAGCGGGCGATCGGCTTCCGCGCCCGGGCCCACGTCAACGACATCCTGCCGCTGTCCCGCCGCGACCCGGCGGAGTTCAAGGGCGCGCGGATGGCCTGGGAGAAGGCCCGCGCGCAGGCCGGGATCGCCAACGAGGACCTCTCCTTCGTGGAGACCCACGATTGCTTCACCATCGCCGAGCTGATCGAGTACGAGGCGATGGGCCTCGCAGCCCCCGGCGAGGGCTACCGCGTGGTGCGCGAGGGCCTGGCCGAGAAGGGCGGGCGGCTGCCGATCAACCCGTCCGGCGGCCTGAAGGCCAAGGGCCATCCGGTCGGCGCCACCGGCGTGTCGATGCACGTGATGGCCTGCCTCCAGCTCATGGGCGAGGCCGGCGAGATGCAGGTACCCGGTGCGGAACTCGCCGGGATCTTCAACATGGGCGGCGCGGCGGTCGCCAACTACGTGTCGATCCTGGAACGGCGGCGCTGAGCGGAGGCTCGGCGGCCCGGCGACGATCCAGAGGGGCAGGCTTCCTCTCTGGACCGGACGAGGATCGAACGCGAGAGGTCAGGTCCTTCGGGAGGTCTCGCCGTCGCCGTCTTCGCGACCGGAGCGCGGCAATCCAGCAGGGCGATGACGGCCAGCGCGCATTGCCGTGGTTCGCTGCGGTCGCGGCGGATGAGGAGAGGGGCCGCACGCCCTTCGGACGCGAGCGTCCCGCTCAGCCCAGCCGGTCCAAGGCCTGCGTGAGATCGGCGATCAGGTCGGCCTCGTCCTCCAATCCGATGGAGAGGCGAACGGTTTCGGGCCCGACCTGCGCGGCGGCCTTCTCGTGTTCCGGCAACTGCCGGTGGGTGGTCGAGGACGGGTGGATCGCCAGCGACTTGATCTCGCCGATGTTCACGAGGTGCGAGATCAGCTCCAGGGCGGCGATGAACGTCAGGGCCGCCGGCTCGCCGCCCTTCAGGGCGAAGGTAAAGATCGAGCCCGGCCCGTTCGGCGTGTAGCGCCGGGCGAGGTCCTCCCCGGGCTGTCCCGGCAGCATCGGATAGCTCACCCAATCCACCGCCGGATGGTCCTTGAGGAAGGCCGCGACCGCCCGCGCATTGGCGCAGTGCCGCTCCATGCGCAACGGCAGGGTCTCGATGCCCATGAGCGTCAGGAACGCGTTCATCGGCGACAGGCCGGGCCCGAGGTCGCGCAGGCCGAAGAACCGGCAGGCGGCCGCGAACGGAGTTTCGGGGAAGGCCTTGGTCAGGACGAGGCCGTCATAGTCCGGCCAGGGCTCGGTGATCAGGTTGTAGCCGCCGGCCTTTTCCCAGTCGAAGCGGCCGGCGTCGCAGATCACGCCGCCGATGGTCTGGCCGGAGCCGCTCAGGAACTTCGAGGTCGAGTGCCAGACGATGTCGGCGCCGTGCTCGATCGGTCGGATCAGGGCCGGCGAGGCCAGGGTATTGTCCACGACGAGCGGGAGATTGTGGCGCCGCGCCACCGCGGCGATCCCATCGAGGTCCACCACCGACGCGCAGGGATTCACGATCGATTCGCAGAAGATGGCCCGGCAGTCCGGGGTGATGGCCGCCTCGAAATCCTCCGGGGCCATGCCGCGTGCGAAGCGGGGCTTCAGGTCGTAGCGCCCATCGAGGCGGCGCATCAGACCGAGTGACCCGCCGAACAGGCGTGGCGAGGCGACATAGGCGTCGCCGCTCTTCATCAGCGTCATCAGGACCAGCTGCATGGCGGACTGTCCTGAAGACACCGCCACGCCGGCCTTCGCGCCCTCGAGATCGGCGATGCGACGTTCCAGCGCGGCGACGGTGGGGTTCGAGCCGCGGGAATACGAGAAGCCTGTCCGCCGGCCGGCGAAGATGTCCGCCGCCTGCTCGGTCGAGTCGAACACGAAGCCGTTGGTGAAGTAGATCGGCTGGACCCGCGCGCCCGTGGCAGGGTCCGGCGCCGCGCCGGCATGGATGGCCCGGGTCGCGAAACGGTGCGGTCGGTTCTGATCCGTCATGGCTCTCGGTCGGGTGTTCGATGCCCGGACCGGGGCGTCAGCCCGAGCGGATCCGTGCGTCACGCCGCGCGGCGGAGGAAGGCCTGCAGGGTTCGGACCAGGGTGGTCGGCTCGTAGGGCTTCGGAATGAACCGAGCGCCCTCCGGCATGTCGTTGGGACCGGGCGTACCCATGCCCGACACCACCAGAACGGGGATCGACGGCCAGCGATACGCCACGAGGCGGGCGAGGGCGAAACCGTCCATCGAGCCCTGCGGCATGTCGACGTCGGTCATCAGGACGCCGACATCGTCACGGTTCTCCAGGACCTTCAGCGCCTTGTCGGCGTGCGTCGCCTCGACGACGGTGAAGCCCGCATCCGCAAGGGTGTCAGAGGCCTCCATCAGCAGGAGGCCGTCATCCTCCACCAGGAGCACCACGGGTTGATCGGACGGGCTATCTGACATCAGACCTGCGAAGGTGAGTCTCAATTCCGAAGTCCGCGCCCTATTCCTCCGGGGCTCCCCCCGTCAAGGCGCGGGACCGGTTCGGTCAGGCCGCCTCCTCACGCTTGCCCAGGCGCTTGTCGAGATAGGTGTCCACCGTCTGTGTCAGTTCCTCGACCTTGCCGTCGAAGAAGTGGTTCGCGCCATCGACCATCTGGTGCTCGATGATGACGCCCTTCTGGGTCTTCACCTTCTCGATCACCGGCATGACCTCGCGGGCGGGCGCCACCCGGTCCTCGGAACCGTGCACGAACAGGCCGGAGGAGGGGCAGGGGGCCAGGAAGGTGAAGTCGTAGCGGTTCGCCATCGCGGCGATGGAGATGAAGCCCTCGATCTCGGGGCGGCGCATCAGGAGCTGCATGCCGATCCACGAGCCGAACGACACGCCGGCGATCCAGCAGGACTTCGCCTCGGGGTTGACCGACTGCACCCAGTCGAGGGCGGCGGCGGCATCCGACAGCTCGCCCGAGCCGTGATCGAAGGAGCCCTGGCTGCGGCCGACCCCGCGGAAATTGAAACGCAGGGCTGCGAAACCGCGATTGGCGAAGGTGTAAAAAAGGTTGTACACAATTTGATTGTTCATCGTACCCCCGAACTGGGGGTGCGGGTGCAGGATGATGGCGATCGGCGCACCGCGCTTCTTGGGGGCTTGATAACGGCCTTCCAGGCGGCCGGCCGGGCCGGTGAAGATGACTTCGGGCATCGCTCGTCTCTCACTCTCGAGATCGCCCGCCGGGCGATCGGCACGGCGACGCGGCAGCCTTGACTCGTCGCGCGCGCCCCATAAAAGCAGTCTTAGAATGGTTCTAGATGATTAGAACTATTCTAAAGAAGCCGCCTGAAGCTTCGCGCCGGCTGCCACGCCGACCGGATTGGGGCGGCGGGATCTCATTCTCTCGGCGCGCCTTAGCACGGCGAGCCGGTGCGCGGGCAAGGAATTGTGACGCGCCGCAGCAGAGGACTTAACGGAACGCGGATGAGCCGGGGACGCGCCTATCTCGACTACAATGCGACAGCTCCGGTCCGTCCGGCCGTCGCCGAGGCGGTGGCGCGCGCGCTGATGCTCCCCGGTAACCCGTCCTCGATCCACGCGGAGGGTCGGGCCGCCCGGGCCGCTCTTGAAGCGGCCCGCGCCGAAGTCGCGGCCCTGGTGACGGCGCGGCCCGAACAGGTCGTCTTCACCAGCGGCGGCACCGAAGCCGCCAACGCCGCCCTGTCGGGCGCCCTGCGTCGCCGCAGGACGCCGGCTCCGACCCGGCTCCTCTACTCGGCGACGGAGCACCCCTGCGTCGCGGCGGGTCACCGGTTCCCGGAAACGGCCGCGGAGGCGTTGCCGGTCACGGCCGACGGCGTGGTCGACCTTGCCGCCCTGGGGACACGGCTCGCCGCGCTGTCCGACGAGACCGTGCTCGTCTCTGTCCATGCCGCCAACAACGAGACCGGCGCCGTGCAGCCGCTGGCCGACATCGTCGGGTTGGCTCGTGAGCACGGCCGGACCTTGGTCCACAGCGACGCGGTGCAGGCGGCCGGGAAGGTCCCCCTCGACATGGCCGGCCTCAGCCTCGACGCGCTGACCCTGTCGGGCCACAAGTTCGCGGCGCCGAAGGGTGTCGGCGCGCTGGTGCTGGCCGACGGCGTCACCCTGGAGACCGCCTTTATGCGGGGTGGCGGGCAGGAGCGCCGGCAGCGCTGCGGCACCGAGTGCCTGCCGGCCATCGTCGGCATGGGCGAGGCCGCGCGGATCGCCCGCGAGTCGCTCGACCGGGAGAGCGCGCGCCTCGGGGCGCTGCGCGACCGGATCGAGGCTGGCATCCGGGCCCTGGCGCCCGACGCGGTGGTGTTCGCCGCCGGGGCCCAGCGCCTGCCCAACACCCTCAGCTTCTCGGTCCCGGGCCTCGATGCGCCCTCGGCCCTGATCGCCCTCGACCTCGCCGGCGTGGCGGTGTCGTCGGGCTCGGCCTGCTCGTCGGGCAAGGTCGCGCGCTCGGCGACGCTCGCCGCGATGGGCGTCGGTCCTGACCTCGCCGGGGGGGCGCTGCGCGTCAGCCTCGGCTGGAACACGGTGGACGAGGAGGTGGCATGCTTCCTCGACGCCTTCGAACGGGCCTTGCAGCCCCTATATAGACGGCGAGGACAGGCGGCCTGAGGGCCGCGCCCCCGCTATCCGACAGACGCTTCCCGGCCCTTGACGCCGGAGATGCCCAGGAGACGCTGATGCCTGCCGTGCAGGAAACCATCGACCGGGTCCGCTCGATCGACCTCGACCAGTACAAGTACGGGTTTGAGACCACCATCGAGATGGAGAAGTCCGCGAAGGGCATCTCCGAGGACGTCGTGCGCTTCATCTCGGCCAAGAAGAACGAGCCCGCGTGGCTGCTGGAGTGGCGCCTCGACGCCTACAAGCGCTGGCTGACCATGAAGGAGCCGGAGTGGGCGCGGGTCTCCTACGACAAGGTCGATTACAACGACATCTACTACTATGCGGCGCCCAAGCGTCCGGCGGCGATGTCGCTCGACGAGATCGATCCTGAGATCCTGAAGACCTACGAGAAGCTCGGCATCCCGCTCCGCGAGGTCGAGGTGCTGGAGGGCATCGCGCCGGAGCGCCGCGTGGCGGTCGACGCCGTGTTCGATTCGGTCTCGGTGGCCACCACCTTCAAGAAGGAGCTGGAGAAGGCCGGCGTGATCTTCATGCCGATCTCCGAGGCCGTGCGCGAGCATCCCGAGCTGGTGAAGAAGTACCTCGGCTCGGTCGTGCCGGTGACCGACAACTTCTTCGCCACGCTCAACTCGGCCGTGTTCTCGGACGGGTCGTTCGTCTACATTCCGCCGGGCGTGCGCTGCCCGATGGAGCTGTCGACCTATTTCCGCATCAACGAGCGCGACACCGGCCAGTTCGAGCGCACGCTGATCATCGCCGACAAGGGCTCCTACGTCTCGTATCTCGAGGGCTGCACCGCCCCGAAGCGCGACGACAACCAGCTCCACGCCGCGGTGGTCGAGCTCGTCGCCCTGGACGATGCCGAGATCAAGTACTCGACGGTCCAGAACTGGTACCCGGGCGACAACGAGGGCAAGGGCGGCATCTACAACTTCGTGACCAAGCGCGGCGATTGCCGTGGCGCCCGCTCGAAGATCTCGTGGACGCAGGTCGAGACCGGCTCGGCGATCACCTGGAAGTATCCGTCCTGCATCCTGCGCGGCGACGATTCCCGCGGCGAGTTTTACTCGATCGCGGTGTCGAACGGCATGCAGCAGGTCGATTCCGGCACCAAGATGATCCATCTCGGCAAGAACACGACGAGCCGGATCATCTCGAAGGGCATCTCGGCGGGCCGGTCGCAGAACACCTACCGGGGGCTCGTCTCGGCCCACAGGAAGGCTTCCAACGCCCGGAACTTCACGAACTGCGACTCCCTGCTGATCGGCGACCAGTGCGGCGCGCACACCGTGCCCTATATCGAGTCGAAGAACGCCTCGGCGGTGTTCGAACACGAGGCGACAACCTCGAAGATCTCCGAGGACCAGAAGTTCTACTGCCAGCAGCGCGGCCTCTCCGAGGAGGAGGCGACCGCACTCATCGTCAACGGCTTCGTCCGGGACGTGCTGCAGCAGCTGCCCATGGAGTTCGCCGTCGAGGCGCAGAAGCTGATCTCGATCAGCCTGGAAGGCTCGGTGGGCTGACCGCCTGGGCGGTTTCGACGACGACGTGCTGCGGGCCGCGCATCGGCACAGCGCCCGGCACGCCGACGAGGTCAGGAGCAGCGTCCTGTGCGGATGCTTCTTCTGCCTCGAGGTTTTCGCGCCGGACGAGATCGCGGGGTGGATCGCCGATGATGGCACCGCC
This sequence comes from Methylobacterium sp. 391_Methyba4, assembly GCF_029691625.1. NCBI lineage: Bacteria > Pseudomonadati > Pseudomonadota > Alphaproteobacteria > Hyphomicrobiales > Methylobacteriaceae > Methylobacterium > Methylobacterium sp. 391_Methyba4. The sequence continues at coordinate 1,022,155 of NZ_CP121475.1, forward strand.
CTCTGTCCCCGGTGCGGCATCGACGCGGTGATCGGCGATCTCTCCGGCTACCCGGCCGGGATCCTCGCGTTCCTGCGGGCGATGCGGGACGAATGGTTATGAAGGACTTGGACTGACATGCTGGAAATCAAGAACCTCGTCGTGCAGATCGAGGACAACCGCATCCTGAACGGCCTGAACCTGACCGTGAACGACGGCGAGGTCGCGGCGATCATGGGGCCGAACGGCTCGGGCAAGTCGACCCTGTCGTACGTCATCGCCGGCAAGGAGGACTACGAGGTCCTCGACGGTGAGATCCTGCTCGACGGGCAGAACGTGCTGGAGATGGCCGCCGACGAGCGCGCCGCGGCCGGTATCTTCCTGGCCTTCCAGTACCCGCTGGAGATCCCCGGCGTCGGCACCATGACCTTCCTCAAGGCCTGCCTCAACGCGCAGCGCAAGGCGCGCGGCGAGGCGGAGCTGTCGACCCCCGACTTCATCCGGGCGGTGAACGGCGCCGCCGACAAGCTCGAGATCAACAAGGAGATGCTCAAGCGCGCCCTCAACGTCGGTTTCTCCGGCGGCGAGAAGAAGCGCATGGAGATCCTCCAGATGGCGCTGCTGCAGCCGAAGTTCTGCGTGCTCGACGAGACCGATTCCGGCCTCGACATCGACGCCCTGCGCATCGTGTCCGAGGGCGTGAACGCGCTGCGCGACAAGAACCGCTCGTTCCTGGTCATCACTCACTACCAGCGGCTGCTCAACCACATCGTGCCCGACACCGTGCACGTCATGTCGAAGGGTCAGATCGTGAAGACCGGCGGCAAGGAGCTCGCCCTCGAACTCGAGGCCTCCGGCTACGCCGAGTATCGCACCAACGAGGCGGCCTGAACCATGGCCGGCGTCACCAACCTCCGCTCCCCCGCCGAGGCCGGCCTGTCGAAGCTGTTCGAATCGGCCCGCCAGAGCTTCGCCAGCGAGACGGCGATCGCCCGCGAGGAGGCGTTCCGCTTCTTCGAGGCGACCGGCCTGCCCAGCCGCCGGGTCGAGGCCTTCAAGTACACGGATCTGCGCGCCGCCATCACCGAGGCCGCGCCGCCGGCCGATGCGCCGAGCCTCGAGGTCGCCAAGGCGGCCGTCGCGCAGGCGAAGGGCTTCTCCGGCATCGAGGCCGCGCGCCTGACCTTCGTGAACGGACACCTCATCGGCGAACTGTCGGATCTCGATGCGATCCCCGAGGGTGTCACGGTCGTGCCGATGTCGGAGGCCCTCGCCCAGGGCCATGCCGGCCTGAAGCAGCTCGCCCCGGTCGCACAGGCCCGGGAGAACCCGGTCTACCAGCTCAACACCGCCTTCCTGGCCGATGGCGCGGTGATCACGGTCGCTGCCGGTGCGAAGCCGGTGCGGCCGCTGCATCTCCGCTTCGTGGGCACCGGCGACGCGCCGTTCTCCACGGCGACCCGCGTGCTCGTCCAGCTGGGCGAGGGCGCGGAGTTCAGCCTGCTGGAGAGCCATGAGGGAACGGACGGCCTCACCTGCCAGCCGAACGACGCCCTCGACGTGGTGGTCGGGCCGAAGGCTGCCTTCCGGCACACCCGCCTGAACATCGAGGGCGATGCCACCATCGCGCTCTCGACCCTGTCGTTGAAGGTCGAGGCCGAGGGGCAGGTGGAAACCGTGAACCTCGTGACCGGAGCGGTGCTGTCGCGCCACCAGATCTTCGTCCACATCGCGGGCGAGGACACGAACGTGGTCGTCAACGGCGCGGCCATGCTGCGCAGGGGACAGCTCGCCGACTCGACGCTGCTCGCCGACCATGCCGCCGTGGGCGGTGTCGGCCGCGAGCAGTTCAAGTGGATCATCGACGGTGACGCCACCGGCGTGTTCCAGGGCAAGATCATCGTCCGTCAGGCCGCCCAGAAGACCGACGGCAAGATGAAGTCCGACTGCCTCCTCCTCACGGACGAGGGGCAGATGATGAACAAGCCGGAGCTGGAGATCTTCGCCGACGACGTCGCCTGCGGCCACGGGGCCACCTGCGGTGCGCCGGACGACGATCTGCTGTTCTACCTGATGGCCCGCGGCCTGCCGCGCGCGATCGCCGAGAGCCTGCTCGTGCAGGCCTTCGTGGGCGAGGCGGTGGAAGCGGTCACGCACGAGGGCGCCCGCGCGGCGCTGGTCGGCGAGATCGAGGCCTGGCTGAAGGCACGGGTGTAGCGTCCGCAACCCGCTCCGTCCCGCACGCGATGCGCTCTCCTCCCCCGTGCGGGGAGGAGCCCGAGGTGGGAGCGGCGCCGGTCGAATCTCGGCGGCGCCTCATGACCCGCCCGCACCCTTACCCCTCCCCGCATGGGGGAGGGGGCCCGTCCTCTTCGAAGGGTGGGCGCTCAGTGAGTGAGAAGCGATGAACGCACCCGTCCTCACCCCCGCCTACGACGTCGAGGCGATCCGCAAGGATTTCCCGATCCTAGGCCAGCAGGTCTACGGCAAGAAGCTGGTCTACCTCGACAACGCCGCTTCGGCGCAGAAGCCCCGTCAGGTGATCGACGCGATGGTCTCCTGCATGGAGACCGGCTACGCCAACGTCCACCGCGGCCTGCACTACATGGCGAACGCCGCCACGGAGGGCTTCGAGGGCGCCCGTGAGACCACGCGGCAGTTCCTCAACGCCGCCTCCACGGACGAGATCATCTTCACCCGCAACGCCACCGAGGCCTACAACCTCGTGGCCTCGTCGATGGGCTGGGCCGGCCTGATCGGGGAGGGGGACGAGATCATCCTCTCGATCATGGAGCACCACTCCAACATCGTGCCCTGGCACTTCCTGCGCGAGCGCCGGGGCGCCGTGATTAAGTGGGCACCGGTGGACGACCAGGGCAACTTCCTGGTGGAGGAATACGAGAAGCTGTTCTCGCCCCGCACCAAGATGGTGGCGATCACCCACATGTCGAACGTGCTGGGCACGGTGACGCCCGCCGCGGAGATCGTGCGTATCGCCCACGCCCACGGCGTCCCGGTCCTGCTCGACGGCGCACAGAGCGCGGTCCATCAGCCCGTCGACGTGCAGGCGCTCGATTGCGACTTCTTCGTCTTCACCGGCCACAAGGTCTACGGGCCGACCGGAATCGGCGTGCTCTACGGCAAGAAGGAATGGCTGGAGCGCCTGCCGCCCTACCAGGGCGGCGGCGAGATGATCCGGACGGTGAGCGAGGACGCGGTCACCTACAACGAACCGCCGCACAAATTCGAGGCGGGCACCCCGGCCATCATCGAGGCTGTCGGCCTCGGCGCGGCGCTGGAATACATGATGACGCTGGGACGCGACGCGATCGCCGCCCACGAGGCGAAGCTGACGGCTTACGCGCAGGAGCGGCTCGGCGCGATGAACGCCCTGCGCCTGATCGGCACGGCTGCCGGCAAGGGCGGTGTGATCGCCTTCGAGATGAAGGGCGCTCATGCCCACGACATCGCCACGGTCATCGACCGCCAGGGCGTGGCGGTCCGGGCCGGGACCCACTGCGCCATGCCGCTGCTCCAGCGGTTCGGCGTGACCTCGACCTGCCGCGCGTCCTTCGGGCTCTACAACACGACCGCCGAGATCGATGCCCTTGCCGAAGCGCTCGGCAGGGCGGAGATGCTGTTTACCTGATATCTGGATCCGAGGCTGGTCCCGTCCGCGCGGGTCCGGGGAGAGTGAAGCGATGACCACCGACGCCACCATCACGGGGGGCATGAACGCCCCCGCCGTCGAAGGCGATTCCGCGATCCCGCAGGCGGAGCTCGATCGCCTGACCGACGACATCGTCGCGGCCCTGAAGACCGTCTACGATCCCGAGATTCCGGCTGACATCTACGAACTCGGCCTGATCTACAAGGTCGATATCGGCGACGATCGGAAGGTCGCCATCGACATGACGCTGACCGCCCCGGGCTGCCCGGTGGCCGGTGAGATGCCGGGCTGGGTGGAGAACGCGGTGAGCGCCGTGCCGGGCGTCCAGTCCTGTTCGGTGACCATGGTGTTCGATCCGCCGTGGGATCAGAGCCGCATGTCGGACGAGGCGCGCGTCGCCCTCGACATGTGGTAGGGCGGATCCGCGTTCACAGGCTCCTGAACACGCATGGGCGCGTGCCGCGAGGCGCGTGACCGCGCTCGAGTTTCGCTGCTGCGACAAGGGCATAAGCCGAAACGTTGGCATTGCGAAGGAATGGACGGCACCGGCGGACCTGCGGCGATCTACGTAGCCGTTAAGGTCTCGCTAACCATCGCGGCGCAGAGCGGAGACGGCCGCAGCAACAGCGGCAACTCCCTCGATACGGTTGGTGGAAACGGATGGCTTCGGGCTACGTGGTCGCGGCGTTCCTGGAGGCGGCCGGGCTGGTCGGCCTCGTGATCGCGGTGCTCCGGATACGGACGGAACGCCAGGCGAAGGCCGCCGAATTGCGGAGCTTTCTCCGCTCCGGGCAGATCCCGTCCGCCACCGCCGGAACGCCCCGCCGCGTGGACTTCGCGTCGCACGCGGTCGCCGTCCCGTTCACACCGGGACGCGGCAGCGGATTGCAGGGCCGCCCTTCGGCAGCCCGCTCGGCGCTCGGACGCGCCATCGTGCGCGGCGGCCCGGCCCTGCCGCCCCGCCTGACCGGTGCCATCAGCGCAGGATGATGTCGAGGCCGCTGCCGAACAGAACGACGGCGCTGAGCGTCAGCATGAACTTCAGATCTTCCAGGCGCGCGCTCATGATCGATCCTCGTTGTTCGGCTGACGGGCCGCCGCTGCGATGTCCGATCATCATCTAAAGCGTGGGATTCTCGCGAGTCCTTTCAGGTTCCGTTAGGGATTTACCGACGGTTTCTGTTTACTAACGTTACCGCTGCGTTAATTCGGGATCCGCAGGCGGCGGTTCATCTTGGTCCGATCCGATGCGGCGCTACGCACCTGCTGGCAGCAGGAAGGTTCGAGCCATGGCCCCATCACCGCCTACGACCGTCCGGCGGGCGCTCGATTGGCTGTTCCGCGACAGGAACACCGGCGCCATGACGGTGGCCCAGTGGCCCAATCTGCCGCTCTGGCTGTTTGCTGGCTTCAGTCTGGCCGCTTGGTCGGCGCAGGAGCAGGGGCCGCTCGCATCCTGGCTGTCCCTTGGGGCGGATCTTGCGCTGGCTTGGTGGGCTGCCGATGAGCTGCTGCGCGGCGTGAATCCCTGGCGTCGATTTCTCGGCGGTGCGACGATCCTGGGATTGGCCGCGCTGTTCGCCCTGCGCCACGCGGCCTAGGGCGGCATTTTCGCCACCTATAGTTGTATTTTTTGATGATGTTCCAGCGTGGAGGTTGCTTCACGCTGGCCGAATCCGGAGGCACGCCCACCGATCTGCCTCTACGCGCCAGCCATTCGGCCTTAAGTCGCAGCCCTCTTCCGAGGTAGAACCATAACGGTAGGTTGCACCCGCCGCGAGAGTGTGAATGGTAGAGCCGCGCCGCGCGAACGGCGCGTTTGTGGGACCCCGTGCATTCGCGCTCGGCTGAAGGATTGGTTTCGAAGAGATCATGACGGACGCGGGCGGATTCGATCTCGATGGCGCGGCCCAGTCGGCTCGTGAGCGGGACAAGCTGCTTCGAGACATCGCCCGCATGTTGAACGTTCCGGAATCCACATTCCGGAGGCCGCCAGCCTCCGGGGGAACCCGCGGCCCGAGCGCCGCGGAATGTGCCGCGCTGCTGACGGCCTTCTCGCGCATCGAAGACCCGGATCTCCGGAAGGAGTGCGTGGCGCTGGCGGAGCGCTACGGCCGCACGTGAGGGACGCGGCGTCCTCGCGGTGCGGTGGCACACACGGGGTCTGTCAGCACCGTGATTGCCGCGTGCTATAGGGGCGCCCGCTACCGAAGACGGTCCGATCGGTCGGCCCACCGCGTTTCCGGTGCCGGCCTCATGGCTGCCGGCACCGCGCATGCCCCAGCTCGTTCCAGGCCCCGATGCCGATCATCTCCATCTCGAAGCTGTCGAAGACCTACACGTCCGGCTTCACCGCCCTGCGCGACATCGAACTCGCCATCGAGCGGGGGGAGATCTTCGCGTTGCTGGGTCCGAACGGTGCCGGCAAGTCGACGCTCATCAACATCGTCTGCGGCATCGTCACCGCCAGTTCGGGAAGCGTTCTGGTCGACGGCCACGACATCGTGGCGGATTACCGCGCCGCGCGCCGGGCGATCGGCCTCGTGCCGCAGGAACTGACTACCGACGCCTTCGAGACGGTGCTGAACACCGTGAGCTTCTCCCGCGGCCTGTTCGGGATGAAGCCCGATGCCGGGCATATCGAGCGGATCCTGCGGGCGCTGTCCCTCTGGGACAAGCGCGACAGCCGGCTGATGACCCTGTCGGGCGGGATGAAGCGGCGGGTGCTCATCGCCAAGGCGCTGTCGCACGAGCCCCGGGTGCTGTTCCTCGACGAGCCCACCGCAGGCGTCGACGTGGAGCTGCGCCAGGATATGTGGCGCCTCGTGCGCGACCTGCGCCAGCAGGGCGTCACCGTCATTCTCACCACCCACTACATCGAAGAGGCCGAGGAAATGGCCGACCGCATCGGCGTGATCCGCCGGGGCGAGATCATCCTGGTCGAGGAGAAGGCCGCGCTGATGCACAAGCTCGGGCGCAAGCGGCTGACCCTGCATCTCCAGCAGCCGATCACCGCGGTGCCGCCGGAACTCGCCGATTACGGCCTGGCGCTCTCCGGGGAGGGCAGCGAGCTGGTCTATACCTATGACACCCGCGCCGAGCGGACCGGCATCACCGGGCTTCTCACTGGCCTGGCGGCGGCGGGAATCCGCTTCAAGGACCTTCACACCGAACAGAGTTCGCTGGAGGACATCTTCGTGGGCCTCGTGCGCGAGGAGAGGGCACAGGTATGAGCGCGGCGTTCACCCTGAACTGGCCGGCGGTCCGGGCCATCTACCGGTTCGAGATGGGCCGCTTCTGGCGCACCGCCGGGCAGAGCATCCTGGCTCCGGTCATCTCGACCACCCTGTACTTCGTGGTCTTCGGCGCCGCGATCGGCTCCCGGGTCTCGGCGGTCGACGGCGTGCCCTATGGGCTGTTCATCGTGCCCGGCCTGATCATGCTCTCGCTGCTCACGCAGAGCATCTCGAACGCCTCCTTCGGCATCTACTTCCCGCGCTTCGCCGGTACGATCTACGAGATCCTGTCGGCGCCGATCTCGCCGCTTGAGGTGGTGCTGGGCTTCGTCGGCGCGGCGGCCTCCAAATCGATCCTGATCGGGCTGATCATCCTGGCGACGTCGGCCCTGTTCGTGCCGCTGCGGATCGATCACCCGCTCTGGATGCTCGGCTTCCTGCTCCTCACCGCGGTGACCTTCAGCCTGTTCGGCTTCGTCATCGGCCTGTGGGCGGACGGCTTCGAGAAGCTGCAGCTGGTCCCGCTCCTCGTCGTGACCCCGCTCACCTTCCTGGGCGGCAGCTTCTACGCGATCTCCATGCTGCCGCCCTTCTGGCACGCGGTGAGCCTGCTCAACCCGGTCGTGTACCTGATCAGCGGTTTCCGCTGGGCGTTCTTCGGCAAGGCGGACGTGAACATCGCGATCAGCCTCGGCATGACCGCGCTGTTCCTGGTGATCTGCCTTGGCCTCGTCACCTACATCTTCCGGACGGGCTACCGGCTGAAGAGCTGAGGCTTCAGGGCTGCGCGGCCAGGAAGGCCAGCACCCCGTCCCGGTGCGGCTTGGCACCGACCGCGGTGGAGTGGTCCTTGCCCTCGATCTCGAGGGCCCGGGCGTCCGGGATCAGGGCGGCGAGCCCCGGGCCGGAGCCCGCGACCGTATCGAGGGTCCCGACCGAGACCAGAACCGGGACCTCGATCTGCGCGAGTTCCCCCCGGCTCAGCGTCTGACGTGAGCCGCGCATGCACGCGGCCAGCGCCCGCAGGTCGCTGCGGGTCTGCTCGGCAAAGGTGCGGAAGGCTGCGGCCGTCGGGTTGGGCGCCGGCGTCCCGGCGGGCGCCTCCAGGGCCTCAGCGATCCCCGAGGGCAAACCCTTGCCTTCGATGAGGTGCATTCCGAGGCCGCCGATCAGGGCCGAGCGAACCCGGTCCGCATGGTCCAGGGCAATATGGGCGGTGATCCGCCCGCCCATCGAGTAGCCCATGACGTGAGCGCGCTCGATGCCGAGATGGTCGAGAAGCCGGATCGCGTCGTTGGCCATCGCGTCGGAGCTGTAGGCGGCCGGATCGTAGAGCTTCTCGCTCTCGCCGTGACCGCGGTTGTCGAGCGCGATCGCGCGGTAGCCGGCCTGGGTCAGGGCGCGCACCCACTGGGTGTTGACCCAATTGACCGCATGGTTCGACGCGAAACCATGGATCAGAAGGATCGGCTTCCCGGCCCCGTCCGCGGGCGGGACGTCGATATAGGCGATCCGCACGCCGTCGGAATTGAAGGACTCCATGCCGCGCAACCCGTGTTCATCAAGCTCGGCCACGGCTTAGACCACCGGAGCGCGCCGGAGCAACGTGGATCGATCCGCTTGCGGCTCGGGGCGCCGGCTGGCAAACCGCCCCGGTCATGACCGACATCCAGCCCTACGGCACCTATGAACCGTCCGGTCTCGTCGCGGCGATCACCCGCCGCACGAACCGGATCCCGGCCGAATCCTGGTACGGGCGGCGCCTCGCGCTGTTCCTGCGCCGGATCGCCATCGCGCGGCTCGGGGGCAAGCCCCTCGACGTGACCCGCTACGGCGCGCGGATGCGGCTGCACCCCTACAACAACAACTGCGAGAAGAAGGTGCTCTTCACCCCGCAGTTCTTCGATCCGGAGGAGCGCGCGCTGCTCCAGAAGCACCTGCCGAGGGACTGCGTGTTCCTCGACATCGGAGCCAATGTCGGCGCCTACGCCCTGTGCGTGGCGGCCTTCTCGGGCCCGGGGGCGCGGATCGTCGCGGTCGAGCCCCAGCCCGACGTGTTCGACCGCCTGACCTACAACATCGCCCAGAACCCGTTCCACACCGTGAAGGCGGTCGCCTGCGCGGTGGCCGACAAGGCAGGCGAGCTGACCCTGTTCATCGATCCGCGCAACCGCGGCGAGTCGAGCCTGCGCATCGTCGGCACCAACGAGGGTGCGCGGATCACCGTCCCGGCGGTGACCCTCCTCGATCTCCTGCGGAGCGAGGGCCTCACCCGGGTCGATGCGGTCAAGCTCGACGTCGAGGGCGCCGAGGACCTCATCCTGGAGCCGTTCCTGCGCGAGGCGCCGGACGCGCTCCTGCCGCGGATCCTGCTGATCGAGAACGGCACCGGGCAGTGGCAGCTCGACCTGCTGCAGCATCTGGCGCGCTACGGCTATCGCGAGATCGCCCGCTCCCGGCTGAACCTGATGTTCGAGCGCAGCACCGTCAGGGCGGCGTGACCACCGGAATCTCCCCGGCGAGGACGACGCCCTCCGGCCCGACGGCGCATCGGTAGGCCCGGACCGCCACACCCGCCGCTCGCGCCTCCCGGAACGCCCGGTCGAAGGTGGGGTCGATGTCCCGGGCAACGTCGAACGCCTCGGCCTTCATCTGCACGACGATGACCACCAGCGCCCGGCCCCCCTCGGCCACGACCTGAGCCAGGTCGCGCATGTGCCGGGCGCTGCGGGCGGCTTTGCAATCCGGGAATTCCGCGAGGCCCGCCCGACGCATCATGTGACAGTTCTTCACCTCGACGTGGCAGGGGCCGGCCACCGCGCCGCTCGCCAGGAAATCGACCCGGCTGGCCTCGGCATAGCGGACCTCCGGCTTCAGCGTGTCGTGGCCGGCGAGCGCCGTGATCGCGCCGGCGCGAAAGGCCTCGGCCACGAGGGCGTTCGGGCGCAGGGTGTTGATGCCGACCCATTGCAGCCCCCCGGGCAGGTCGGCCTCCACCAGCTCCCAGGTCAGCGGCAGCTTGCGCGCCGGATTGGTCGAGCGCGACAGCAGCACCCGGGCGCCGGGCGTGTTCAGCCCGAGCATCGCTCCGGGATTGGGACAGTGCACCGTGACCCGTCCCTCATCGGTATCGATGTCGGCCAGGAAGCGCTTGTAGCGTTGCACGAGCCGTCCCGGCACGAGCGGCGCGGCGAACTGCATCGGATCCTCGGGGTTCACGTAGTCGCGGGCAACGGTTGCGCTATCTGCCTGCAGGCCCCGCCCGACGCCAGAGTTCCATGCCCCAGCCTTCCGAATCCGTCACCGCCGCGATCCTCGTCATCGGCGATGAGATCCTCTCGGGTCGCACCAAGGACAAGAACATCGGCACGATCGCCGACTTCCTCACCGCCGCCGGCATCGACCTGCGCGAGGTGCGGATCGTGCCCGACGAGGCCGCCATGATCGTCGAGGCGGTCAACGCCCTGCGTGCCCGCTACACCTATCTGTTCACCACAGGCGGGATCGGCCCGACCCACGACGACATCACCGCCGATTGCGTGGCCGAGGCCTTCGGGGTCGGCATCGATGTCGATGAGCGGGCGCGTGCGATGCTGCTGGAGCGGCACAAGCCCGAGGACCTGAACGCGGCGCGCCTGCGCATGGCGCGGATTCCGTTCGGAGCCGACCTGATCGCCAACCCGGTCTCGAAGGCGCCGGGCTTCCGCCTCGGCAATGTCCACGTGATGGCCGGCGTGCCCGGCATCATGCAGGCCATGCTGGATTCGATCGCCCCGACGCTGACAGGCGGCGCCGCGATGCTGTCCGAGACGATCGAGGCGGCCGGCCTGCCGGAGGGCAACTACGCGGGCGACCTCGGCGAGATCGCCAAGGCGCGGCCGGCCGTCTCCATCGGCTCGTATCCCGCGATGACTCCGGACGGTTTTCGCAACCGGATCGTCGTGCGCAGCCGGGACGCGCAGGCGCTCGCGGAGGCACGGAGCGCGGTCGAGGCGCTGGTGGCGCGTCTCTCGGCCTGACGGACTATCCTGCATCCGATCGGATCGAGTTGCGTTGCGGAGCTGGGCGGATGGTTCGGGACAAGAATAAGCGCGGCGATCCGGAGGCTCGCCGCGACGCGTTGCTGAAGGAGGTCTCCGAGATCGTCCGGCCCGATGCCTACGTCCTGCACGAGGTCATCCGGCTCGGCGGCGACGAGGAGCTGCGGCGCCACGGCCTCGCCCTGTTCCTCTCGGCCTTCGCCGCCGGCCTGAGCATCGCCCTGTCCCTGATCGTGCCGGGGGTCCTGCGGAGCCACCTGCCCGAGACCGATTGGGCCAAGATCGTGAGTTCGATGGGCTATGCGGTGGGATTTCTGGTCGTCGTCCTCGGGCGCCAGCAGCTCTTCACCGAGAACACGATCACGCCGATCCTGCCGCTGCTGCACGACCGCTCGGTGAAGACGGGCCTCCGGGTCATCCGGCTCTGGACCATCGTGCTGTCGGGCAACATCCTGGGAACGCTGGCGATCGCGACGCTGCTCGCCCATTCGGGCGCCTTCGAGCCGCCGGTCCTCAAGGCTTTCGCGGAGATCAGCCACGATGCCATCGCGCACGGCTTCTGGGCGACGTTCATCAAGGCGGTCTTCGCGGGCTGGATGATCGCCCTGATGGTCTGGTTCCTCCCCGCCACGGCCAGCGCGGCGCCGTTCGTGATCCTGCTGATGACGTGGCTGGTGGCGCTCTGCAGCCTCGCCCACATCGTCGCCGGCTCCGTGGAGGCCTTCTACCTGGTCGTTACGGGGGCGGCCTCAATGGGCGATTACGGGCTGAAGTTCTTCCTCCCCACGCTCCTCGGCAACACCTTCGGCGGCGTGGCGCTGGTGGCGGTGCTGAATTACGGGCAGGTCGCCCCGGAGGTGGAGGAGACCAAGGCCGTCGAGGGCGAGCGGGCGGATTAGACCCGGACGCCCGGTCCAGAACCGGTCCTGCCACCGCGCGGTCCGACCCGAAGCGGCCCTCAGCCGATGCGGCCTCGGCCGGACGGCTGGCGCCGACCGAGACGACGACCGGCGTCGCCGTGCAAAGGCCTCGCAGTTCCCGAAACGAAAAAAGCCGCCCGAAGGCGGCTTCTCCCTGCGGCGATGCCGGTGCGGTCAGGACCGCATGCGGGTCCGGACCTCGCCGAGGCTCGCACGGATCAGGCCCTGCGCCGCCTCGCCCTGCATCCGCTCGCGCAGGATGGTCTCCGATACCTTCACCGCAGCCTCCGCGGCAGCGGCGCGGACCTGGGCCTCGGCCTGCGCCTCGGCCTGGGCGATCTTCGTCTCGGCAGCCTTGGTGCGGCGGGCGAGGAAGTCATCGAGCTTGCGGTGACCCTCCTCGGCGGCGCGCGCGGCCTCCTCGCGGGCACCGGCGACGATCGACTCGGCCTCCTTCTCGGCCTCGGCGCGGCGACGCTTGTAGTCGGCGAGTACGGCGGCCGCCTCCTCGCGCAGGCGCTTGGCCTCGTCGAGTTCGTGGCGGACGCGGTTGGCGCGGCCGTCCAGACCCTTGGTCATCGTCGAGAAGGCACCGGCCTTCCAGGCGATGCCCATGAAGATGACGAACGCGACGGCGACCCAGAATTCGGCTTCGAGCAGCATCGTGGGATCCCGTTCAGTGTGCGGTGGCGTCGAGGGCGCGGTCGAGGGTGGCCCGGTCGGGGGCCTGACCCGTCAGACGCTCGACGATCGCCGAAGCGGCCTCGCCCGCGATGGAGCGGACATTGCCCATGGCGGCTTCAGTCCGCGTGCGGATCGTCGCCTCGGCAGCGACGAGCTTGGCGTTCAGCTCCGCCTCCAGCGCCTTGCGCTTGGTCTCGGCCTCGGCGGCCAGCGTGTTCCGGGTGGTCTGCGCGATGTCGCGCGCCTTGCCCTGGGCATCCCGGAGGCCGGTCTCGAAGGCCACGCCGGCGGCATCCGCCTCGGCCTTCATCGCCTGCGCCTGGTCCAGGTCGGCACGCAGGCGCTCGGCGCGGGCGTGCAGGATCGACTGGATCCGCGGCAGCGCGATCTTGTCCATCAGGTAGTAGAGGAGCCCGAAGGCCAGGGCGAGCCAGATCAGCTGCGCCAGGAAGCCCGACGTCTCGAAGGGCGGGAAGGCGCCCGAATGCGCTTCCGTATGTTCGACATGGCCCGGCACGAGCTTCGTGTCGGCGCCCGGGGGCGGCGTGGTGAGGGGATTGGGCTGCGCCATGAGACCGCTACACTGACACCGTTCGGTGAGGCCACCGCCGGCGCGGTGACGGACGAAGGCGGACGCCCCGTCGCGGGAGCGTCCACCCGTTCATCGGGCCGGAGCCCGGGAGGAGACCGCGGGGACCGCGGCCTCCGGGGCGCCGATCAGACGGCGAAGAGCAGCAGCAGGGCGATCAGCAGCGAGAAGATGCCGAGCGCCTCGGTGAGGGCGAAGCCCAGGAGCAGGGTGGCGCGCTGGCCGTCGGCCGCAGACGGGTTGCGAAGGGCGCCGGCGAGGAACTGACCGAACAGGTTGCCGAGGCCGATGCCCGCACCCGCCATGCCGAGGCAAGCGAGGCCGGCGCCGATGTACTTCGCAGCGACGGGATCCATGGTAACTCCTGAGGTCTCTTCAGATCGAAACGTGCAGTGACGTTTGCGGCGGGTGGAGCCGGCCAGGTCTGACGACTAGTGGCCGGGGTGAAGGGCGTCGTTGAGGTAGATCGCCGTCAGCGTCGCGAAGACGTAAGCCTGAAGCGCCGCAACGAGGAACTCGAGAGCGGTCAGCGCGATCGTCAGGAACAGCGGGAGCGGCGATAGCACGCTCCAGGCGCCTGCGAGAAGAAGCTGGACCACGAAGAAGGCGAAGATCTTCATCGCGATGTGGCCGGCCAGCATGTTGGCGAACAGACGGACCGACAGGCTGATCGGGCGCGAGATGAACGAGATCACCTCGATCGGCACCAGGATCGCGAGAAGCGGCTTCGGCACGCCCGACGGCACGAACAGGCCGAAGAAATGGGTGCCGTGCTTCATCACACCGAAGATCACCACGGTGGAGATCACCAGCGCCGCGAGGCCGAAGGTGATGATCAGGTGGCTGGTCACCGCGAAGGCGTAGGGGATCATCCCGAAGAGGTTCAGGACGAGCACGAACATGAACAGCGAGAACACCAGCGGCAGGAACCGCTTGCCGCCGTCGCCGGTCGCCTGATGCACGGTATCGGCGATGAATTCGTAGAAGATCTCGGCCAGCGCCTGCATGCGGCCCGGCACGACTGAGCGCGACGCCGTCGCCACGATGGTGATCAGCGCGATCACCCCGACAGCCGCGAACATGTAGAGGGCGGACTGTGTGAACGCGAGCTGCTGATGGCCGATATGGCCCAGCGAAACGAGCGGCTTCAGCTCGAACTGATGAATCGGGTCGATCGTGACCGCCATTCCCGCTTCCGCCCTTCTTGTCCGGCGCGCCGACGGGTGTCGGCCGCCCCACATTCCCTACCGATCGGCGCGCCTTATGGCTCCTGCCGATCGCGCCGTCCCGGACGCGCGCCGGCGAAACCCGACACCCGCATCACGTTGTAGATCCCCGCGACGAACCCCAGCATCAGGAGGACGATCAGGCCCCAGGGCTTCGTCCCGAAGACATGATCGACGATCCAGCCGAGTATGCCCCCTGCGATCACGCCCGCGACGAACTCCGTGGAGATCGTCATGGCCTGGCCCAGCGAGGATGGCCCGCCGTTCCGAGGGCGCGTCGATGGATCGGGAGCAGCCTGCGGCCGCTTCCGTTCGATCTGCGTCTCGAGACGTCTGAGCCTCGCGGAGAGTTCGCTGTCCGTCGGCGTCTGCTGGGTCCCTTTCCCGTCCCTCTGGTCGTCGCCGTTCACGGCTCAAAACTCATCGGGCAGGAGGATCTGGAACCCGCTGGACACCCCCAGCAAGCGGGGCGCACCATAGTTTCGCCTATCTTGAGTGTCAAGGCGAACCCCATACACAGTAAGTCTTTGATTTTGAGTTGGAATTCCAGCTTCAAGCGACGCGCCGGAGCCGCATTGCGCACAAGGCTCCGGCAGGGCTCTCAGGCCCCGATCAGCGGCTTGATCACCTTCTCCATCCCCTCGACGGTCATCTCGCCGGTATAGCGCTCGCCGTTGATGAAGAAGGTCGGGGTCGAATCGACCTTGAACACGTCGAGGCCGCGCTGCTTCACGGCGTTGACGGCGCTGTAGATCTTCTGGTCCTTCAGGCAGGCCTCGAAGGTCTGCTTGTTGTAGCCGGCCTGCCGGAGCATCTGCTCCAGGGCGTCCACAGGCTTGGGCGTGAAGGCCCAGGCCGGCTGCTGGTCGAACAGCAGGTCGGTGATCGGGTAATACTTGGAATCGCCCTGGCAGCGCGCCAGCATGAAAGCCGCCGTCGCCAGCGGGTCGAGGGGGAACTCGCGGAGCGTGAACCGCACCTTGCCGGTGTCGATGTAGCGCTCCTTGAGGGTCGGCCAGGTGTTCCGGTGGAAAGCCGCGCAGTGCGAGCAGGTCATCGACGCGTATTCGATGATCGTGCACTTGGCGTCCGCCGGGCCGAGCCAGACATCGCCGAGGGGACCCGGCTGCAGCAGCGCGGCCATCTCGGAATTCTGCGCCCGGGCGGGCCGCGCGAGATAGGGCAGGGCGAGACCGGCGCCGAGGGCGAGGCCGGAGAATTTGAGAGCGTCGCGTCGCGTCGTCATCGGGCAGGCTCCGCCGGATTGAACAGTCGTGGCGTTCCGAAGCCGGTACTCGGGCGCGACCGTCCTGGCAAGGTGACCGAATCGACCGCTCACCGGTCCGGGCGCGTCGCCACCGCGGCGATGCCGAGGCGATCGAGGGCGGCGCGCAGGCCGTCATCGGCGATCCCCGCTACGGCGCGCTGCACCTCGACGGCGGCGGCCGGATCGATGCGGGCGGGGGAGGGCGCTCGGGCGCCGCGCCCGACCCGGTCCTGCTGCAGAACGATCCGCGAGACGCAGGCCCAGCCGTAATGGGCGTTGATCCGCTGGATCACCACCGGCGCGAGATGCTGCAGCTCGAGGGCGAAGACGCCCTCGACGCGCACCACCAGCGTCCCGGATTCGGGCGTGCCGGCATCCTTCCGGCGACGCTTGGGCCATTCGAGCTTGGAAGGCCGGCAATATCGCGCGAGCCGTTCGCCGACGATCTCCGGCCAGGCGGCCAGGATGTCGGTCGACGCGAAGCCCTGCGCCGCGAAGGCAGGTCCGATGCAGCTCTCGATCAGCTCGGCCAGCGGTTTGACGCGCGCCATGGTGGTTCCGGCCCTGTGGATCCGCGAAGGTTAGCGCAGGATGGTTGACGAAGGGAGCACGGGGCCGCGCTGTCATCGCCCTATGATCGCCGCCGACCTGCGGCTATGCAGCCTGAACGCATGCCGACCCGCACCGCCACGGATCCCAAGCCCGGCCCCGAACCGCGCGCCGACGAGCTGCTCGCCTGGTACGACCGGCATCGGCGGGTGCTGCCCTGGCGGGCGCTCGCCGGCGAGGTGCCCGATCCCTACCGGGTCTGGCTGTCCGAGGTCATGCTGCAGCAGACCACGATCGCGGCGGTCCGGCCGTATTTCGAGCGCTTCCTGACGCGCTTCCCCGATGTCGTCGCCCTGGCCGACGCCCCCGAGGAGGCGGTGATGTCGGCCTGGGCCGGCCTCGGCTATTATTCGCGCGCCCGTAACCTCCATGCCTGCGCCAAGGCGGTCGCGGCGGCTGGCGGGCGCTTTCCCGACACGGCGGACGCCCTGCGCCAGCTGCCGGGAATCGGCGCCTACACGGCCGGGGCCATCGCGGCAATCGCCTTCGACCGGCCGGAGGCCGCCGTCGACGGCAATGTCGAGCGGGTCCTGAGCCGGGCCTACGCGGTGGAGACGCCCCTCCCGGGCAGCCGGCCGGAGATCCGCCGCCTGACGCAGGCGCTGGTCCCGGAGGACCGGCCCGGCGACTTTGCCCAGGCGCTCATGGATCTCGGCGCGACGATCTGCACGCCCAAGCGCCCCGCCTGCGCCCTCTGCCCGTGGATGCTGCCCTGCCGCGCCCGGTCGCTCGGCACCCAGCAGACGTTCCCGCGCAAGATCAAGGTCGCCAAGGGCGCGCTCCGCCGCGGTGCGGCCTTCGTGGTGATCCGCAGCGGCGACGAGGCGGTGCTGCTGCGGACGCGCGCGCCGGAGGGGCTGCTCGGCAACATGGCCGAGCCGCCTGGCAGCGCCTGGGAGCCGGACTACGACGTCGCCGCCGCCCTCCTGGACGCGCCGCTGGATGCCCGGTGGAAGCGGCTTCCGGGGCTCGTGCGCCACGGCTTCACGCATTTTCCGCTGGAGCTGACGGTCTTCGTGGCCCGTGTCGCGCTCGCGACACCGGTTCCGGCCGGCATGCGCTTCACCCCGCGCAGCGCCCTCGACGACGAGCCGCTCCCCGGCCTGATGCGCAAGGTCCTGGCCCACGCCTTCGATCCGAAGCCGGAGCCCGAGGCGAAGCCGCGCGGACGCCCCCGGAAAGAGCCGCCGCCGATGCCGCTCCTCGCGGCGATGGAGGCGCCGGTGTCGATGCCGGATCCGGACCCGCGCCCGCGCGTGCGGGCCGTTCCGAAGCCCCAGCCGAGGCCGGCGCCCGCGCCACCGCCCGAAGCGGACGATCTGCATGAGGGCGAGGTGGAGCCGCCCGCGACACCGACCTCGCCGCGGCGCCGGGGCCCGGCCCGAAGACGGCCCTGACCCGGTCGCACCGCACGTCCGGGGCTGCCAGCAGGCGCGAGCCCCGGAATCCAGCGACCCTGCCGGTCCGGGACGGTGCGTTCAAGCGCAGTGCCGGCGCGGTTCCGGATTGCGGGCGCAGCGACGGGGCCCAGGGCAGGGCGACATCCGACAGCGTCATGCCAGCCTGGATGGCGTCGCTCCGCCCGCGCGGACGGCCGCGACATTCGTCAGCCGTTCGCCATCGCCTGCCGCAGGCCCGCCCGGTAGGTGTCGATCACCACCGGCTTGCCGCCGCGCTCCACGTGCCAGAAGGTCCAGCCATTGCAGGCCGGCAGGCCCTGGACCAGGGCGCCGATCTTGTGGATCGAGCCGATGACGAGGCCGTTGTCGAGCTGGCCGTCGGGGCGGACCGTGGCGCGGAAGCGGCGGCGCTCGTCCGTGACGGTCTCGCCGGGGCGGATATGGCCCGCCTCGATCACCGACAGGAACGGCACCCGCGGCTCGGCGCGCTTGGTCGGCGCCACCATAAGGGCGGCCTTCGACAGGGTCTCGACGGCGGCGATCCGCTCACGGGCGGCCGCCGCGTAGGTCTCCTCGCGCTCGATGCCGATGAAGCGGCGGCCGAGGCGCTTGGCGACGGCGCCGGTGGTGCCGGTGCCGAAGAACGGGTCGAGGACCACGTCGCCGGGATTGGTCGCCGCCAACAGCGTCCGGGCGAGCAGGGCCTCGGGCTTCTGGGTCGGATGGACCTTGCGCCCGTCCGCATCCTTCAGCCGCTCCTCGCCGGTGCAGAGGGGGATGAACCAGTCGGAGCGCATCTGGAGGTCCTCGTTGCCTCCTTTCAGCGCCTCGTAGTGGAAGGTGTAGCCCTTCGAGTCCGCCGAGCGCGAGGCCCAGATCAGGGTCTCGTGCGCATTGGTGAAGCGCTTGCCGCGGAAGTTCGGCATCGGGTTGGCCTTGCGCCAGACGATGTCGTTGAGGATCCAGTAACCGAGATCCTGCAACGCGCTCCCGACCCGGAAGATGTTGTGGTACGAACCGATCACCCAGAGGGTCGCGTTCGGCTTCATCACGCGGCGGCAGGCGGCGAGCCAGTCCCGGGTGAAGGCGTCGTAGGCCTCGAAGGTGGCGAACTTGTCCCAATCGTCGTCGACGGCGTCGACGCGGCTCTGGTCCGGACGCAGCAGCCCGGCCTCGCCGAGCTGTAGGTTGTAGGGCGGATCGGCGAACACGCAGTCGACGCTGGACGCCGGCAGAGCGTTCATGGCCGCGATACAATCCCCGACGAGAACTTGGTCGAGGGGTAGGGAACGCTGGGCGGGTACGAGACCCATCCGTGGCGCCGACGCGGGCCGCCCGGCACGCGAGACCTGTTTCCGGGCGACGGCGTCGGCAGCCACGGTACGCGGGGAAGCCATGGCAAACACCGGTTACGCGACTGACCGGCAGACCATGCCTCCGGTACGGTAAAGGTCACGTTGTCGAATTCGGCGGCGCCGCGTCCCGTTCTGGGGCTGCAGATTTTGCCGACCCCGCTCTCGGACAATCCTGCGACAGATTAAGCAACGGTTACCCGGCGGTCCCGGGCGCCGTTTACGCGGCGATGACCCGTCACATCTGCGGGCGTCCGGCCCTAGCGCAGGGCCTGGACTGTCCGAACCGCCGGGCATGCCGGGCGGCGGCCATAAGGTCTGGTTTCCGCGTCCGCTTCCAGCTCAGCGGGATGCAGGGTCACAGCCGATGCAGGGCTTAGGAAAATCAGCCTATTTCGGCGCGCCGCAGGGTGGCCTGGACAGTACTTTCCGAATACGCGAAAGATCCAAACAATGCATTCTCCGCGAAACAAATGGAAACAAACCGTAATAAACCTCCATGTAATAATCATGATCAGGACGAAATCGGCCAAAATGTGACAGAATCGGCCCGCAAATGCCTGCCATAATCCGGCCGATTTCGGACACGACTGGCGCCGCCCCGACAACAACAAAGGGAATGCGTCGAGAATGTCGTTTGGTTTCGGTAAGCTCGTTGTCTCACTTGGAATGCTGTCCACCGTCGTCGGAACAAGCCTCCCGGCCGCCGCGCAGAGCGGAGCGGCCTCCTGGTATGGAAGCGGTCATCGCACCGCGAACGGCGAGCGTTTCAACCCCAACGGACTGACCGCCGCCCATCGCAGCCTGCCGTTCGGCACCCGGGTCCGCGTCGAGAACAGGCGGACCGGCCGCTCGGTGGTCGTTCGCATCAACGATCGCGGTCCCTTCGTGCGCGGCCGCATCATCGATCTGTCGCGTGGCTCCGCCCGCGCTCTGGGCATGGGCGGCACGACCTACGTGTCGCTGCAAGTCGTGCACTGATCCCTCACGGGCGCCGCACGCGCCGGGCCACCGCCCGTCCGAGAGGGCGGGGCGGCTCCCCGGGCGTTGTCTGCCGCGCCCGGACGCCCCATCTGCAGCCGGGTTCAGCTCGGATCAGTGCCCATGCCCAAGCCCCTCATCGTCGACATCCCGCACGACCTCGGCCGCGATGAGGCCAAGCGTCGCCTGGAGCACGGCACGGATCAGGCGCGGGCCTTCCTGGCCAAGAGCGGCATCACCGTGGACCAGCTCGCCTGGACGGGGGACCGACTCGATTTCGGCGTGTCGGCGATGACCCAGAAAGTCGCCGGGACGATCGACGTGGGCGCCGAGAGCGTCCGCCTGGAGGTGAAGCTGCCGTTCCTGCTCGCCCTGTTCGCCGAGAAGATCCAGAAGGTCGCGAGCAAGGAGGGCAACCTCCTGCTGACGAAGAAGTAGCGCTCCGGAACCGGATCGGCCGGTCTCTGTTTCCGCGGGACCGGTGCCGAAGTGCGCCGTCGGTCTCGTGGAGGATTACGGTGCCCGATTACACCCTCGCCGATCCGGGGCAGGTCCCCGAGGTCCCGCCGCAGCCGGCTCCGGTGCCGGACCGGCCCTACGATCCGCCGCAGGCCCCGACGCAGCCGCCCGGACCGGAGATCCCGGGGAACACACCGGCCGAGGCGCCGGGCGTCCATCCGCCGGAGATCCCGGTCAACGATCCGGGCGCGCCCGAGATCAGCCCGCCGACGGGTCCGGCCAATCCGATCGCCTGACCGGCCGACGAGGTCGCGGGGCGGCGCCGTTTGAACAGGCCGCCCCACACTGCCATAAGCCGGCCCATGGCCGCTCCCCCGCTCCTCACCCTCCAGGACGTCGCCCTGACTTTCGGCGGCACGCCCCTGATCACCCGTGCCGACATCGCCATCGCGCCGGGTGAGCGCACCTGCCTCGTCGGTCGGAACGGGTCGGGCAAGTCGACGCTCATGAAGATCGCCGCGGGACTCGTCGATCCCGACAAGGGGCGCCGTTTCGTCCAACCCGGCACGACGATCCGCTACCTCGCCCAGGAACCCGACTTCACGGGCTTCGACACCACCCTCGATTTCGTCGAGGCCGGGCTGCCGCCTGGCGAATCGACCCACCGCGCCCGTTACCTGCTGGAGAGCCTCGGCCTCACGGGTGCCGAGGATCCCACCAAGCTCTCCGGCGGCGAGGGGCGGCGCACCGCACTGGCGCAGGCGCTCGCCCCCGAGCCCGACGTGCTGCTTCTCGACGAGCCCACCAACCACCTCGACCTGCCGGCGATCGAGTGGCTCGAGGCCGAGTTGAAGGGCACCCGCGCGGCCCTCGTGCTGATCAGCCACGACCGGCGCTTCCTCTCGGCCCTGTCGCGGGCCACGATCTGGCTCGACCGGGGCGAGACGCGCCGGATCGACCAGGGCTTCTCCAGCTTCGAGGCGTGGCGCGACGCCTTCTTCGAGGAGGAGGAGCGGGACCAGCACAAGCTCGACCGCAAGATCGCCGCCGAGGAGCACTGGCTGCGCTACGGGGTCACCGCCCGGCGCAAGCGCAACGTCCGCCGCCTCGGCAACCTGCACGAGCTGCGCCAGAACCGGCGCGAGGTGCGCCGCCCGGTGGGCAGCGTCAGCATGCAGGCTTCCGACGCGGAATCCTCGGGGAGCCTCGTGGTCGAGGCCCGCGACATCGCCAAGAGCTACGGGGAGCGCAAGATCGTCGACGGGCTGTCCCTTCGGGTGATGCGGGGGGACCGGCTCGGCATCGTCGGGGCGAACGGCGCCGGCAAGAGTACTCTGATCAACCTGCTCATGGGCCGGCTCGCGCCCGATTCCGGGCAGGTCGTCCTCGGCACCAACCTGCTGCCGGTGGTGCTCGATCAGGCCCGCGCCGTGCTGGAGCCCGGGATGACCGTCACCGACGTGCTCACCGGCGGCCGCGGCGACAGCGTCGTGGTGAACGGCCAGAGCCGCCACGTGATCGGCTACCTGAAGGACTTCCTGTTCACCCCCGAGCAGGCCCGCACGCCCGTCTCAGTCCTGTCCGGCGGCGAGCGCAACCGCTTGCTGATCGCCCGGGCCCTGGCCCAGCCGGCGAATCTTCTCGTCCTCGATGAGCCCACGAACGACCTCGACCTCGAGACCCTCGACCTGCTCCAGGAGATGCTGGGCGACTACCAGGGGACGCTGATCCTGGTGAGCCACGACCGCGACTTCCTCGACCGCGTGGCGGGCAGCGTGCTGGTGTCCGAGGGCGCCGGCCGCTGGGTCGAGTATGCCGGCGGCTACAGCGACATGCTGGTCCAGCGGGGCCAGGGCGTCGAGGCGCGGACCGTCGCGCCGAAGGCGAAGGAGCCGCGCGAGCGCAACGCCGCACCGGCGGCCCAGCCCGCGGGCAAGCCCAAGCTCGGCTTCAAGGACCAGCACGAGTTGAAGACGCTGCCGGCCCGCATCGAGAAGCTGGAGGCGGCGATCGCCCAGCTCAAGACGATCCTGGCCGACCCCGAACTCTACGCCCGCGATCCGGCCCGGTTCGACAAGGCTTCGACCATGCTGGCGCAGGCCGAGACCGAGCTGTCGCAGGCGGAGGATCGCTGGCTGGAGCTGGAGATGCTTCAGGCGGGGTGACCGCCGCAGCATCAGGCCGCGAGACGTACCGGACCGGAGACCGCATGACCGCCTACCAGATTCTCGAACAGCGCTTCGCCCGGCTCGCGGCTCTCGAGGGCGCGGCCGGGATCCTCGGCTGGGACGCGCAGACCCTGATGCCGGACGGCGCCGCCGAGGCCCGCGGGGACCAGCTCGCGATTCTGCGCGGGCTCGCCCACGGGATGCTCACCGCTCCCGAGGCCGCCGAGGAACTGGCGGCCGCCGAGCAGGGCGGGGACCTCGAACCCTGGGCCGCCGCCAACCTGCGGGAGATGCGCCGCGCCCAGGCCCATGCCACGGCCGTCCCCCGCGATCTCGTCGAGGCCAGCTCCCGCGCCGTGTCCCGCTCGGAGATGGTGTGGCGCGAGGCGCGGCGCGACGCCGACTTCGCCCGCCTCGAGCCCCACCTCGCCGAGGTGCTGCGGCTCCAGCGGGAGATCGGCCAGGCGAAGGGCGCGGCCCTCGGGCTCGACCCCTACGATGCGCTCCTCGACGGCTACGATCCCGGCATGCGCCGGGCGACGATCGATCCGCTCTTCGCGGATCTAACCGGCTGGCTGCCGGACCTGATCGCCCGCGCGCGCGAGATCCAGGCGTCCCGTCCGGCGCCGCTCCCGCTCGCCGGCCCGTTCGACGTGGCGGTGCAGCGCGATCTCGGCCTCAGGCTGATGGAGGCGGTGGGATTCGACTTCACCCGCGGCCGGCTCGACATCAGTCTGCATCCGTTCTGCGGCGGCGCCACCGACGACGTCCGGATCACCACCCGCTACGACGCGGCCGATTTCGGGCGGGCCCTGATGGGCGTTCTCCACGAGACCGGACACGCCCTCTACGAGCAGGGCCGGCCGGCCGCGTGGCGGAACCAGCCGGTCGGCGCGGCGCGGGGGATGAGCCTGCACGAGAGCCAATCGCTCATCGTCGAGATGCAGGCCTGCCGGAGCCGGGACTTCTTCACCTTCCTGGCGCCGCTCCTGCAGTCGGCCTTCGGACGTTCCGGACCGGAATGGTCGCCGGAGAACCTGCACGCGCTCAACATCCGGGTGGCGCCGGGCTTCATCCGGGTGGATGCCGACGAGGCGACCTACCCGGCCCATATCCTCCTGCGCTACCGTCTGGAGACGGCGATGATCGCGGGCGACCTCGCGGTGCGCGATCTGCCGGGGGCGTTCAACGACGGCCTGCGCGATCTCCTCGGCCTCACCGTACCGGACGACCGGGTCGGTTGCCTCCAGGATATCCACTGGCCGAGTGGCGCCTTCGGCTATTTCCCGACCTACACCCTCGGCGCCTTGGCCGCCGCGCAGCTGTTCCGCGCCGCCCGGTCGGCCGAGCCGGCCTTACCGGACCGCCTCGCGCAGGGCGATTTCGGCCCCTTGCGGGACTGGCTCCGGACGAACGTCCATGCGGTCGGAAGCCTGCTGGACACCGACGCGCTGCTCACCCGCGCCACCGGGACGCCACTCGGCACGGAAGCGTTCCGGGCGCATCTTGAGGCACGCTATCTCGGGGGCTCGGGCGCCTGAGGAGGGCCGCGCGCCGGGACGGGGCGCTTCCAGCCCCTTCTACAGCGCCACCACGTCCACCGCTTCGCCGAGCCTGTCACGGGCGATGTCCGCCACGTGGCGGTGGTGCGTGAACAGGATCGGCTGGACCCGTTCCCCGATCGCCGCCAGGGCGTCCAGACCGTAGCCGGTCCGGGTCTCGTCGAAGGTCGAGAACAGGTCGTCGCCGATGAAGGGCGCCGGCTCGGCGCGTTCGGCGTAGTCTTCCAGGTAGGCCAGCCGCAGGGCGAGGTAGAGCTGGTCGCGGGTGCCCTCGCTCATGCCCTCGATCGCCACCGTGCCGCCCCCGGCGCGCTGCCCCGCGAGCTTCGGGGTGTCGGCCTCGTCGTAGATCTGGGCAAGGCCGGAGAACGCGCCGCCGGTGAGGGCGCGGAACAGCGCGCCCGCCCGGGCGACGAGGGGATCCTGCTGCCCCGCGCGATGGCGGGCCACCGCCTGCCCCAGCATCAGACCGGCGAGCCGCAGCACGGCCCAGGAGCGCGCCGCCGCCTGGAGATCCGCCTCCGCCGCCTTGCGCTCGGCGAGGGCCAGTTCGGCGCCGGTGCCGCCCTCCAGTTCCGCCCGGCGCCGCTCGGCGCGGTCGCGGTCGGCGAAGATCACCTGCCCGCGTTCGGCCTGCTCCTCGGCCTCGAGCGCCAGACGTGCCAGTTCGGCCTCGATGGCCTCTGGGGGCAGGGTCTCGAGACCGGCGCGCAGCTCGGCCTCGGGAAGCCCGTCGGCTGCGCCCGCGAGGCTGCCGCGGAGCCGCAGACGCTCGGCGCGCAGCAGCTCCCGGGCACTCAAGCGGCCGAACAGACGATCGATCTCCGCAGTCGGGGCCGCAGCGAGGTCCGGCATCGCCTCGGCCACCAGCCGGACGAGGGTCGCCCGGGCCGCCTCGTGCGATTCCGCGGCATCGCGATGCGCCAACTCGGCCTCCTCGCGGCGGCGGTCGAGCTCGGCACGCCGCGCTTCCCGGGCTTGCGCGGCGACGAGGCGGCTGTGGAGGGTCCGGATCGCACCGGCGGGCGGCGCCTGCGCGAGATCGGGCGCCAGGGCCTCGACCAGGGTGGCCACCGTGACCCGGAACGCCTCCATGTCCCGCCGGATGCCGGTGGACCGGCGCTGCAGGGCGGCCCGCTCCGCCAACCGGTCCGGCACGCTTCGCCATGCCTCCAGCGCGCCCTCGGCCTCTTCGGGCCCAGCCGCACCGTCGAGCCCGAGGGGCAGCAATGCCGCCGCCCAATCGGCCTGCCACGCGGCGCGACGGGAGGCGGTCTCGGCGAGGGCCCGCTCCAGCCGCTCAACCGAAAGTCCGGTGGCGCGCACCAGACCGGCAGTCTGAAGATTGGCTTCCCAGCGGCTTGCCAGGGTGGCGACCCGCGCTTCCAGACCGTCCAGCGCGGCAGCGATCTCGAGGTCCGGTGCGGCGTCGAGCCCGGCGCGGTGGCGCAGATCGGTCAGCGGCGCCCGGGCGGCCTCGATCCGCACCCGGAGGCGATCCGCCTCGATCCGCTGCGCGGCGAGCCGCTGCTCCGCTTCGATCAGGCTCTCCACCTCGGCGAGCCACGCCGCCATCTCGGCCGGCGGGCCGGGCACGAGGGCGGCGGGCCGCCAGGCCTCCTGCCAGGCCGCCTCGCCCGCGGCGAGCTCGGCGGCGAGGGCGGCGAGGACCTCATCGGCCTGCGTGGCCTCCGCCTCCTCGGTGGCGAGGCGCTCCAGGTCGGCGGCGTGGGCCGCGACCCGGGCCGCATCGGAGGCCCGCTCGTCGGCGACGCGGTCGGCCGACAGGAGCGCGCGCTCGAAGGCTGCGATCTCGGCGATCCCGGCCGGGCGCCCTTCCGCCAGGGCATCGCGGAGAAACGCGAAGGCGGCATCGCGGGTCGCCCGCAGCGCGTCGAGCCGCTCCCGGGTGGCGACGGGCCGGCCGGCCTCGCGCTCACGCAGCCGCGCCTGGGTGGCGGCGACCTGCCGGCGGGCGGTGTCGCGACGGTCGGCGGCCCGCTCGTGCTCGCGGGTCTTGGTCTCCAGACGCTGACGGTAACGCGCCACCGTATCGGGAGCGGGCAGAGGCGTCCGGACGAGGACGGCGAGGTCGGCCACCGGAGGCGACAGCCGCCCCGCCTGGTTGTGCAGCAGCGCCGCCTCTCGGCAAATGGCGGCGTCGAGGGTCTCGCGGGCGGCGATCCATTCGTGCAGGCGGGCGAGAGGCTTCAACGCTTCCCGCAGGGGGGTCGGATCCCGGGCCGCATCCGCCGCCTCCATCTCCCGGGCGAGGCGCTCCCGCTCGGCGCGGGCGGCGGCGAGGTCACGGCCGAGCTGATCCTCCGCGGCCGCGAAGGTCCGGCCCTCCCGGATCAGGCGCTCGATTCGTGCGCGCGCGGCGTCCGGAGGCTGCCCAGCCTCGAGCGCGGCGAGATCGGGGGCGCCGATCCGGCCGCGCAGCCGCTCAAGCTCCAGCCCGACCTTGTAGGCGTCGCCCTCGATCCGGGGCAGGTCGGTGCCGCCCTTCTCGAACTCCTTGGTGCCGCTGAACGCCGCCAGGATCTCGTCGGCCCGGTGGGTCAGCGCCGGCTCGACCGGTACCGCCTCGGCCTCGCTCCGGGCCCGGTCGCGCGCGGCTTCGGCCCGCACCGCCTCGGCTTCCGCGGCGCGGCACGCGTCAAGGGCGGCCCCGAAACGGGCGATCCAGGCGGGATCGGCATCGGCGAGGTCGGTCTCGGCGGCGATGCGCTCCTCCAGCGCGTCGATCTCGGCGATGATCGGCCGGACGCGCTTGAGCCGCTCCAGCCGGGCGCGCGCCACCGCGATGGCCTTCTGCTCAGCCCGCAACGCCTCGAGCTGCGCGGCCGCCGCGGCGATCTCGTCGTTCAGCGCCCGCCAGTCGCCGGCGCGCAGGCCCCGCTCGCGGATCGCCCGCCGTGCCGTCTCGTGACGCTCCAGGGCTTGGTAGAAGGTCCGGTGCTTGGCTTGGCGCGGGGCGAAGATGGCGTCGGCCTCCGCGTCGAGTGTCGTCTGCAGCTCCGTGAGTCCGCGCAGGCCCGAACCTGCCGCGAACAGGCTCGCGCCAACCTCGCCCTCCACGTCGACCATCTCGCGCCCGCCGGCCCGGAGGCTCGCCGCGTCGAGGCCGAAGGCCCGGCAGAAGACCGGCCGGGACAGTCCGCCGAGGAACGGCGCCAGCGCGTCGTCGGGGAGCGGCGCCTCGGCGGCGTCGATGAGGGTCCGGCTGTTGCCCTTCCGGCGCCGGAAGGACAGACGGCGGCCGTCGGCGGCGGCGATCTCCGCGCCGAGGCGCAGCTGCGGCATGTCGTGCAGGAAGGCGTAGGGGGTGGATTTCCCGAAGCCGAACAGCAGGTCGGTGACCGCCGCCAGCGCGGTGCTCTTGCCGGCCTCATTGGCGCCCAGCACCACGTGAAGGCGCGCATCCGGCCGGAATTCGACCGTGCGGTCCGTGAAGGCGCCGTAGCGCTCCAGGGCGAGGCGGATCAGCCGCATCGGACCTCCATGGGCGATCGCCTCAGCAGTGCCGGCCGCCGAGGCGCCCGAGGACCAGCGCCTCCGCCTCGGCACAGAGGGCGTCGAATTCCGCGTCGAAGTCGGCTTCCGCTGCGGCGGTGACCGGGATCCGGCCACCGATCTCGGCCAGGGCCGCCTTGGCCTTTGTGCGGAAATCGGGGTCGCGGTCGAGTTCGGCCAGCAGCGCGGCGGGGTCGATGGCGGCGCCGGAGGGCTCCACCGCGGCGCGCGGGCGGCACGTCTCGATCTTCAGGCGCTCCAGCCAGATATCTTCGTGCAGCCGGTGCGCGGCCGCCTGGATCTCGGCCGTCAGGGTCTCCCGGTCGGCCGCCAGGGCGTCGTGGGCGCGGGTGGTGCCGACGAGTTGGACGCGGACCAGGAGCAGCCGGCGGGCCGCGACGGCGGCGAGCGGCCTCAGGGCCGCCTCGACGGCCTCCACGGCGCCGCGCGGGTCGGCCGCCGCCGCGAGGTCGACCGCGATCCGCTCGAACCGGGCCCGGTCGAGAGGCAGGCGGCTGACGCCCGTCACCCGCCCGTCGGCGACGTCCACCACGACCGCCCCCTTCTCGCCGCACTCGCGCACGCTCCGGCCCTGGAGATTGCCGGGGAACACGATCCAGGGATCCCGGGACAGCTCCGCGTATTCGTGGATGTGGCCGAGCGCCCAGTACTCGTAGCCCCGGGCCGCAAGGTCGGCGACCGAGCAGGGGGCATAGGTTTCGTGGGCGGCGTGGCCGGTGCAGGAGGTGTGCAAGACCCCGAGATTGAACCAGCCCGGCACGGCCGCCGGATAGGTGAGCGACAGGTTCTCTTCGACGGCCCGACCCTGGAAGCTGCGGCCGTGGATCGCGACCCGCAGCGCGTCGAGGCGCAGGGTGCCGGCGCGGGCCGCCGGGAACACATGCACGGAGTCCGGCAGCGTGATCGAGCGCGTGATGACGCTCTCGGCGTCGTGGTTGCCGCGCACCAGGATCGTCGGGATGCCGGCACGGTCGAGGCGCGCCACCTGCCGGGCGAAGAACAGGCCGATCGTGGTGTCGGCCCAGTCGCCGTCGTAGACGTCGCCGGCCACCACCACGAAGGCGACCGACCGCTCGATCGCTTGGCTCACCATGTCCTCGAAGGCCTGCCGCCCGGCCGAGGCGAGGCGCCGGGCGAGATCCGCGTCACGCGTGGCGAGGCCCGAGAGCGGGCTGCCGAGATGCAGATCCGCCGCGTGGATGAAGCTGAACGCGGTCATCGGTCTCCGGGAGGGATCGGTGGCGAGCCGGGGCGCGATCGCGCGCAGCCGTCGGCATCACAATGCGGGCTCTTAGGCCGCCGACAGGGGTCGCCTCAAGCGGCGGCATGCGACGAGCTGTGGGGCACGTCGCCGGGGACGGCCTCTGTTGCTCGTCGATCGGGCCCTTCCGCGGCGTCGGTGCGATTCCGGTCGAACGTCCCGGCCCCGGGCGCGTTAGAGCGTGGCGGTGACGGGAGAGCCGCGCGATGAGGTACGAGACCGGCCCGATGAATCCTGCTGCACGCCCGGCCCGCCTCACCGCCGCATCGTCGCACGCCCTGCCGATTTACCCTGCCGATCGGCCGCATCAGCCCTTCAAGATCGTGAGCTGGAACCTGCTGCGGCGCACCGGCGCGGCGGTTGACGACGTGGCCGCCCTCGTCGCCCAGGAGAAGCCCGACCTGCTGCTGATGCAGGAGGCGACCCGGGCCATCGGCTTCCTGCTGGACCGGATCGGCGGCCACTACGCCTGGGCACCTCTGCCGGGCCGGATCCACGGGCTGGCCATGTGGAGCCCCAGGCCCTGGCCGGCGCCGCCCCGGGTCATCGCGCTGCCCTCGGGGGCGCTGGTGCACCGGGTCTGCCAGATCCTGGACCTCGGCGAGTTCGGCGTGGCCAACGTCCACCTGTCGCATGGGCAGATGCTCAACCGCCGCCAGCTGCGCCGCATCGTCAGCGAGCTGCCGCCCCGGGCCGCGGTTCTCGGCGATTACAACATTGTCGGCCCCGCGATGATCCCGGGTTTTCGCGATGTCGGACCGCGTCAGTCGACGCACGCGATGGTCGAGGTGCTGCCCCTGCGGCTCGACCGCTGCCTCGCCCGCGGCCTCGTCTGCCACGCCCATGCGGTGCTGCCGCGGGGGCCCTCCGATCACCGGCCGATCATCGTCCATCTCGGCCCGGCTCCCGAGGCGCATGCCCCGGGACGCTTCAAAGGTATGGCAGCAGCAGTCGCACGCCTGCGTCGCGCAAACGGACCGGCAGGCCGCGCGCGGCGAGATCCTCCCGCCTGAGCTGCGTCTCCATTTTGCCGCGCATGAACCGGTCGAGCGCGGCCGCGCAATCCGCGTCGATGATCTCGACGTTCAGCTCGAAGTTGAGCCGGAAGCTGCGCATGTCCCAGTTGGCGCTGCCGACGAAGCACCAGATGTCGTCAACCACCATCGCCTTGGAATGGTCGAAGGGCGGCTCGTCGAGCCACACCTGCACCCCGGCCCGCAGCAGCGGCTCGAGATGCGCCCGGGTCGCCCAGTCGATGAACGGATGGTCGCTGACCCGCGGGATGATCACGTCGACGGTGATGCCCCGCATCGCGGCCTGGGCCAGAGCGCCGGTCACCAGTTCGTCGGGCAGGAAGTAAGGCGTTACGAACCGGACCTTCCGGCGCGCGCAGGCGAGCGTCTGAAGGATTACCTGCTCGATCTTCTCGACGTCCGCATCCGGGCCGGAGGTGACGGCCCGGGCGACGCTGGGCCCGCACGGCTCGAGATCGACGAACCACGGTTCGCCGTCGAGGATCTCGCCGTCCACGAAGGCCCAATCCGCCGCGAAGGCGGCGGCGAGTTGCTCGACCACGGGCCCGGTCATACGGAAATGCGTGTCCCGGATCGGATGCTCGGGCTTCAGCGCGACGCGATTCGCGTGCGAGATGTTGAGACCGCCCGTGAAGGCGATGCGCCCGTCGAGGATCAGCAGCTTCTTGTGGGAGCGCAGGTTGAGGAACGGCATCCGCCAGGGAAGGGCCGAGTGCATGAACAGGGCCACCGGCACCCCGGCCGCCGTCAGCCGGCGGTAGACGGGCGTCCGGAAGTAGCCGCCGCCGATCCCGTCGATGATGACGCGCACCTTCACGCCGCGGTTCTGCGCCTCGACGAGGGCGTCGCAGAATTCGCGGCCGGTGGCATCGTCCCGGAAGATGTAGCTCGACAGGCCGATGCTGGCCTGCGCCTCGCGGATCGCCGCCAGCATCACCGGATAGGCCGCGTCGCCGTTTCGGAACATCTCCACCGCATTGCCCGCGAAGGCCGGCAGGCTGGTAATCCGCCGGATCGCCCGGTCGAGGGGCCAGAGCGTCTCCGGCACCACGGCGTCGTCGGTGTCGGGCAGCTGCGTCGCATCGGAGGGCTTGGTCCGCAGCCGCCGGGCGCGGCGCGAGACCCGGTTGATGCCGAAAGTCAGGTACAGGGCGGTCCCGAAGATCGGCGACAGCCACGCGAGACCAATCCAGCCGACCGCCACGCTCACCCGGCGCTTGCGCAGCAGGGCATGCAGGGTGACGCCGATCGCCAGCGCGACGCCGATCAAGGCCTCGACATCCGCCCGCATCAATGCGGTCGACTGAACCCAGCGGAAGAGCGCGTTTTCCAAGGTCTCGGTATCCGGGTTCGCGTCGGGAGGCACCGGATTGGCCCAAGGCCCGTGCGGCGGGCGGGATTAATCCGCCGGCTTGGCCGGATGCGCAATGGCGGCGGTCCCGGCGGGCCGCTCGCAGCGATAGGGGCCGCTGCCGTCCAGCGCCCCATACAGGACCCGCCCGCCCGAGGCGATGCAGCGCGCCTTGGCTTCGGCGTAGGGCCGGTGGAAGCTCCAGATGGTGATCATGGGACCGATCGTGGCGAGGCAGATGCCCCCGAAGATCACAGCGGCGGCCCATGTCGCGCCGTTGCGATCCGGCCGCGGCGGTCGCGGCGGCGGCATCGCCCCGTAGAAGGCCAGCGTCAGTCCGAACAGGTCGATGGTGCTCATCAGCCGTTCCGCGTTGCGGCGCCGCATCCGACAGGATCGGGTGTGCCGAACCACCTAGGGCAGGGCGCGTCGTTACCTATAAGCGCGGCGCCGACCGGCCTGCGTCGTATCGCGCCACCGCGCGCGATCTCGCGGCCTCACGGCTCCCAGCGCGGCGGCCTCTTGCCCAGGAAGGCGTCGATGCCCTCCTGGGCGTCGGCCATCATCATGTTCCGCGTCATCACCTCGGCGGCGTAGCCGTAGGCGTCCTCGAGACCCATCTCGAGCTGGCGACCGAACGCCTCCTTGCCGATCGCCAGGACACGCCGGGCCTTCCCGGCGATCCGCGTCGCCAGGGCGCCGACCGCCGCGTCGAGTTCCGCCTCCGGGACCACCCGATTGACGAGGCCGATCCGCAGGGCCTCCGCGGCGTCGATCGGCTCGCCCACCAGAAGCATCTCCAGCGCGGCCTTGCGCGAGACGGCGCGCGACAGGGCGACCATCGGGGTCGAGCAGAACAGGCCGATCTGCACCCCCGGCGTGGCGAAACGGGCCGTCTCGGTGCAGACGGCGAGGTCGCAGGTGGCGACGAGCTGGCAGCCGGCGGCGGTGGCGATCCCGTGAACCCGGGCGATCACCGGCTGCGGCAGGCGCGTCAGGCTCAGCATCAGCCGGGCGCAGGTGCGGAACACCGCCTCTGTCGCCGCGCGGGAGGGATCGGTCCGCATCTCCTTGAGATCGTGCCCGGCGCAGAAGGCGGGCCCCGCCCCCTGGAGAATCACGACCCGGACCGCCGGATCCGCGCGGATGGCGTCGAGCTGATCCTGGAGGGCGCCCATGAGGGCCATCGACAGGGCGTTGCGCGCCTGGGGCCGATTGAGCGTCAGGGTCGCGACCCCGTCGGCGTCGCTGCGCAGCAGTACCGGCGCTTCCGGAGCTGTCGCGGCGTGGGCCGTGGCTGAGGTCATCGCGGCGTCTCCCGGTGCCGGCCTCCCTGGCACGGGGCCGATCTCGTCAAGCGAGGTTAGCACGCCGGCTCCGGCTCCGCGATGCCGGCGCGGCGAGCCGCGCCGTCGGCCGTCCTCGAACCAACCCGGCGGCGCGCGGTGCGCGGGCACCGGTCCCGGACCGGGTGGGCTGCCCGTCAGGCCTGCTCGGCGAGGGCGAGGTCGAGGCTGGCGTAGTCGGCGCCCGGGCCGTTCCACCAGACGGCGGGATAGCTGGCGAGCCGACCCATCAGCCCGGCATAGACATCGGCGAGGTTTGTATCGACGACGACCAGCGCGGCATCCGACTGGGACAGGCTATCGGCGAGGGCCTGGCCGCGGCCGGCGCAGTCCAGGCAAACCACGCGCAGGCCGAGACGGACGAGGCCGAGCCGCATGGCCTCGGCCTGACCGAGATCCTGCACCAGAAGCGCCACGGTCTGACCGGCGCGCAGGCCCTCGCTCCAGGCCCAGCGGGAAAATCGGTGCGGGCAGATCGCGGCGGCGGGTCCGGACGGTGCCACGCGACGATCCGCGTTGGCCCCTCCCGCATCGCCTGTCCGGACGCGCCGGTCGGCGTCCCGCGCCGGGACTGGAAGGAATGCCGCAGGAGGATGGACGCCGTACATGCGATGCGGACCGCCTGAATCTGGACAAATTGCAGGCTCTGGCGTGACGCGAGCAGGTTAACACTCTCTCACGCGCCGGCGTTCCACCGAAAAACGACGCCGTTTTCGTCGGCCTGCCGGGCAGGGACTGCCCCTATGGCCAACAGGCCGTGAAAGTAGATGCGCGGATTGCCGACAAATTCCGTCGCATTGGCGTGCGCACCGGACCGGCCTATGTCCCGGTGCCAGACGTGGCCCGCAAGAGGCCCCGCTCGATCGAGGAAACCACCGCGCATGCGCCCGACCACGACCCGGATCGCCCTCCTCGCCGCCGCCGCGCTGACGGCATTGCCGGCACAGGCGCAGATCCGCAACGCGCCGTCGCCGCGCGCCCTGGAATTCGCCTCCTACATCTTCGCCGCCTCCAATGTCTGCGGCTACCGGATAGGCAGCGCGCAATTCGAGGCCCTCCTGGCGAAGCAGAATGTTCAGATCGCCGACGTTCAGCCGCGGGGGCCGTTCGGCAACCGTGTGCAAACCATGTTCACGCTGATGTCGAACCAGATGGCGCAGAACCGCGACCAGGCCTGTCTCGCCGTCGCTGGCGAGTACGGGCCAGAGGGCACGGTGGCCAAGAACGTGCTCCTGCCGGCGGGCCAGGAGCCGGGCGCCCCGACCAAGACGCCTGCGGAGCCGGCCGAACCCGCCAAGCCGCAATAGAGATCGGCGACGGCGTCAGCCGAGGCGCCAGTCGATCGGGCGGCGCCCCTGCGCGGCGAGCCAGCGGTTGGCCCGGCCGAACGGGTCGGAACCGGGGAAGTCCCGGGCGCGGTTGAGCGGGGAGGGGTGACCGCTCTCGAACACGCCGTGGCGGTCCGCGTCGATCAGCGCGGCCCTGGCCCGCGCCTGCGCGCCCCAGAGCAGGAACACCGCCGGCTCCGGGCGGTCCGAGACCGCGCGCACCGCCTCGTCGGTGAGTGCGGCCCAGCCATAGCGCAGATGCGCTCCGGCCTTGCCGGCCTCGACGGTGAGGGCGCTGTTGAGCAGGAAGACGCCCTGCCGTGCCCAGGGCGTCAGGTCGCCGCCGGCGGCGCGGTCGGATCCGGCCTCCGCCAGGATCACCCGCAACGACGCGGGTAGGCGCCCCGCCCCAACGAACGAGAAGGCGAGGCCGTTGGCGTCGCCCGGGGTCGGGTAAGGATCCTGTCCGAGAATCACCGCCTTGACGTCCTGCAGCGGCGTCTCCCTCAAGGCGCGGAAGATCCGGTCCGGCGCCGGCAGCACCTGGGCCCCCGCGGCGATTCGTCCGTCGACACGGGCCGCCACGACGTCGGCCTGACCATCGGCGAAGAACGGCAGCGTCAGCCAGGACGAGCCGGAGGCGCGGAAGGCTTCGAGGGCATCGGCCACAGGCGTATCGGTCATGGTCTCTCGCGGGTCGGATCGGGGCCGAGATAGCGGGCAGCCGGGCGCCGTCATCCGGGCAGCGGTTGCGGCCCGAGGCCCCGCGTGTTTAGGGACATGGGTCGAGCGTGCCGCATATCGCGGTGCGGCATGTGGCGTCCGGTCTTCGCCGGGCGGCTTCGCACCCTACATGGAAGCACACCCCACGGGGAATTGAGCCCCCGGCCAGGTTCAGGCGTCCGCGCCGGCGGCCGGGTATCGGAAACCAGAAGAAGGATCTCGGCGCGCGGCGCCGGAACGCTGCCATGAACGAACGCGTCGAACCCGCCGCGCTGGCGAATGGCCGGCCCCTCGCACCGCTCAAGCCCGCGGCCGACACCCTGCCGGCGGATCACCCGAAGGTGGCCTGGGGTCGCGTGGGCGTGCTCCTGATGAATCTCGGGACGCCTGAGGGCACGTCCTACTGGCCGATGCGCCGGTACCTCAAGGAATTCCTGTC
Source organism: Methylobacterium sp. 391_Methyba4 (assembly GCF_029691625.1). Taxonomy (NCBI): domain Bacteria; kingdom Pseudomonadati; phylum Pseudomonadota; class Alphaproteobacteria; order Hyphomicrobiales; family Methylobacteriaceae; genus Methylobacterium; species Methylobacterium sp. 391_Methyba4. Next base: position 1,057,316 of record NZ_CP121475.1, read on the forward strand.
GGACCGGCGCGTGATCGAGGTGCCGCGGCTGATCTGGTGGCCGCTCCTCAACCTCATCATCCTGACGAAGCGCCCCGGGCCGAAGGGCCGCGACTATGCCAGCGTGTGGAACAACGCCCTGAACGAGGGGCCGCTGAAGACCATCACCCGCGGCCAGAGCGAGCGCCTCCAGGCCGCCATGGGCGAGTCCGTGGTGGTCGACTGGGCGATGCGCTACGGCAAGCCCGAGGTCGCCGGGCGGATCCAGGCGCTCCTCGACCAGGGCTGCGACCGCATCCTTCTGGTCCCGCTCTATCCGCAATACGCGGCGGCGACCTCGGCCACCGCCTGCGATCAGGCCTTCCGGGCGCTGATGGATATGCGCTGGCAGCCCACGGTGCGTGTCTCGCCGCCCTATCACGACGACCCGGTCTACATCGCCGCCATGGCCGATTCGATCCGCGAGGGCCTCGCGAAGCTCGATTTCGAACCGGAGGTGATCCTCACCTCGTTCCACGGGGTGCCGCGGAGCTACCTGCTCAAGGGCGACCCCTACCATTGCCAGTGCCACAAGACCGGGCGGCTGATCCGCGAGGCCCTGGGCCTGTCGCCGGACAAGATGCGCGTGACCTTCCAGTCGCGCTTCGGCAACGAGGAGTGGCTGAAGCCCTACACCGACGAGACGGTGATGGACCTCGCGAAGTCGGGCGTGAAGCGGATGGCGATCGTCGCCCCGGGCTTCACGGCGGACTGCCTCGAAACCCTCGAAGAGCTCGACGGCGAGAACCGCCATTACTTCGAAGAGAATGGCGGCGAGCGCTTCGCCTACATTCCCTGCCTGAACGACAGCGACCTCGGCATGCGGGTGATCGAGCACGTGGTACGCCGCGAGCTTCAGGGCTGGGTCTGAGATCGGCGCCGGGTTGCCGCTTGCGGCGCGGCCCGGCCCCCCTATTATTTTCCTAAGCTGAACGGGCGCATCGGTTCGGCACGGGAGGATCTCATGGCGTTCTTCATCGGCATCGCGTGTCCGTGGCTCCTGATCGCGGTGCTCGACAGGATCGCCGAGGGGCGCCGGAGCGCCGAACTCGCGGCCCTCGGGCTCACGCCACAGCCGGCCCCGGCTCAATCCAGCTACCTCGTCCCCGACCGGCCGTATTGAGGCCCGACTGGGGCGTGACCCAGCCGGAACCTCGCCCCACGTCGGGCGGGCCCCGCATTGCCGTCACAGGCCGAGCGACGTGACCCAGGACAGCGCTGCTCTAGGACAGCGCGACGCCCGGTAGCGTGCCGTCACACGGATCGCTTCCGGGCGGTCGAAAATATGGCGGCGTTTCCGGTTCATAGAACCGGACGACCGTTTCGCTGCGGGCCCGGCGCCGCGCGGACCGACCCATCATCTCTTCAGAGGGCTGGACCGAATCAGAACCCGGCCCGGCCCTCTGTCGCATCCGGCTTACGGCTTCTTCGGCTCCGACTCCGGCTGAGCGGCCGGCGGCGCGTCGGTGCGCTCGATCTTGGCCTCCGAGCGGAGCTTCAGGATCATGTCCTGCTGCGCCTTGCGGATCAGGTGCTGGTCGATCTGCTCCTTCAGCTCGTCGAAGGTCGGCTGCGGCTTCGTCCGCTTCTCCTCCACCTTGATCACGTGCCAGCCGAACTGGGTCTTGATCGGGTCCGAGACCTGTCCGGGCTTCATCGCGAACGCGGCGTTGGCGAAATCCGGGACCATCCGTTCCTTCGTGAACCAGCCGAGATCGCCGCCCTCGGTCTTCGAGCCCGGATCCTTGGAGGCCTCGGCGGCGACCTTGGCGAAATCCTCGCCGCCCTTGATGCGCGCGGCGATCTTCTTGGCCTCGGCCTCGTTGTCCACGAGGATGTGGCGCGCGTGCACCTCCTCCTCGGGCTTCATCAGCTTGACGGTCTGGTCGTAGATCGCGTGCTCCGCCTCAGGCGTGACCGCGCGCTTGGCCTCCTGCTCCAGATAGTCGTCGAGCAGCAGCTTGTCGCGGAAATAGGCGAGCTTGCGCTTGAATTCCGGCGTGTCGCCGATCTTGGCGGACTCGGCGGCCTGCGCACCGACGCGGAGATCGACCATGTAGTCGACAAGCAGGTTCTTCTTCTGCGCCTCGTCGACGCCCGGCAGCGACAGGGCGGGATCGTCCGCCGCGATGGCGAGGTCGCCCTGCGTGATCGGCTTGCCGTTCACGCTCGCCACGACCGAATCCGCGCTCGGCGCGGCGGCCGGCGCAGCGGCAGGTGTGTTAGCCGCCGGTGTCGGAGCCTTCTGGGGGGCCTGGGCCAGCGCCAGTCCCGGCATCGCGATCATGACGGCGAGCGCGCTGGCGCGCCGGAGAAGGGCGGTGTTCGGCATACGGGCGAAGTCCTCGGCTCACGTCTTGGCGCCGCACCGGATCGGCCGGGCGGCAGGCCGCGGCACAGGTGGGCCGCGTCGGGCGAGAAGGCAAGCGCGGCCATTTCACCGGTGCCGGAACCGTGACCGTACCGGCATGCGTTGAGGGCTGCCCCTTCCAGGTGCGCCGGGCGATGTTTACCTCTATAAGCCCGGCCAACTCCGTCCAGGCCGGCCCGCCACGCTCACCCGTGTGCGGGCTCGCGCGTCCGCAGGTCAACGATGCTCGGCTCCTTCGCCAAGAAGATTTTCGGCTCCTCGAACGACCGCCGCGTCAAGGGCTATCGCCCGCGCGTGGCGCAGATCAATGCGCTGGAACCGGAGATCCAGGCCCTCTCCGACGAGGCCCTGCGCGCCCGCACCGATATGCTGAAGGCGGAACTCGCCAACGGCAAGAGCCTCGACGACATCCTCGTGCCGGCCTTCGCCACGGTGCGCGAGGCGGCCAAGCGCGTCTTCGGCCAGCGCCACTTCGACGTGCAGCTCATCGGCGGCATGGTGCTCCACGAGGGCGGCATCGCCGAGATGAAGACCGGCGAGGGCAAGACCCTGGTGGCGACGCTTCCGGTCTACCTGAACGCCCTGGAGGGCAAGGGCGTCCACGTCGTCACGGTGAACGACTACCTCGCCTCGCGCGACGCCGAGTGGATGGGGCAGGTCTACCGATTCCTGGGCCTCAGCGTCGGCACCATCGTGCACGGGCTCGACGATGCGCAGCGCAAGGAGGCGTATGCCTGCGACATCACCTACGGCACCAACAACGAGTACGGGTTCGACTACCTGCGCGACAACATGAAGTACGAGATGTCCCAGCTGGCGCAGCGGGGCCATAATTTCGCGATCGTCGACGAGGTGGATTCGATCCTGATCGACGAGGCGCGGACGCCGCTGATCATCTCGGGCCCGGTGGACGACCGTTCGGAACTCTACGTGGCGGTGGACGCGCTGATGCCGCGCCTGCGCAAGGAGTTCTACGACCTCGACGAGAAGCAGCGCACCGTCTCGCTCACCGAGGAGGGGAACGAGTTCATCGAGGAGGCGATGCGGGAGGCGGGCCTCCTCAAGGAGGGCGACCTCTACGACGCCCACAACGTCACGCTGGTCCACCACGTGAACCAGGCCCTGCGCGCCCACACGCTGTTCACCCGCGACAAGGACTACATTGTCAAGAACGACGAGGTGGTGATCATCGACGAGTTCACCGGCCGCATGATGCAGGGCCGGCGCTACTCGGAGGGGCTCCACCAGGCGCTGGAGGCGAAGGAGCGGGTCACGATCCAGCCCGAGAACCAGACGCTGGCCTCGATCACCTTCCAGAACTACTTCCGCCTGTACAAGAAGCTCGCCGGCATGACCGGCACCGCCTCCACCGAGGCCGACGAGTTCGCCGAGATCTACAAGCTCGACGTGGTCGACATCCCGACCAACAAGGAGGTCGAGCGCGTCGACGAGGACGACGAGGTCTACCGCACCGTCGCCGAGAAGTACGAAGGCATCATCGCCGAGATCGACAAGGCGCATACCCGCCACCAGCCGATCCTGGTCGGCACCGGCTCGATCGAGAAGTCGGAGCACCTCGCCGAGATGCTCAAGAAGGCCGGCTACACCCTGCTCGACTATTCCGACCCGAACGCGCTCACCGACGTCTACGCCGCAGCCCGTGAGGGCCGGGTGACCAAGCGGTTTGCCGTGTTGAATGCCCGCTTCCACGAGCAGGAAGCCTACATCGTGGCCGAGGCGGGTGTCCCCGGCGCGATCACCATCGCCACCAACATGGCGGGCCGCGGCACCGACATCAAACTCGGCGGCAATCTCGAGATGCGCATCGAGAAGGAGCTGGGCCACCTCGCGGACGGTCCGGAACGCGCGTCCGCCATCGAGGCGATCAAGGCGGAGATCGCCGAGAACCGCGCCAAGGTGCTGGCCTCGGGCGAGCCGGCCGATCCCGCGGCAGGGCGCAAGAAGGACCTGCCGGGCGGCCTCTACATCATCGGCACCGAGCGCCACGAGTCGCGGCGCATCGACAACCAGCTCCGCGGCCGCTCCGGCCGCCAGGGCGATCCCGGCCGCTCGAAGTTCTACCTGTCGCTTCAGGACGACCTGATGCGCATCTTCGGCTCCGACCGCATGGACGGGATGCTGCAGAAGCTCGGCCTGGAGCAGGGCGAGGCGATCATCCACCCCTGGATCAACAAGGCCATCGAGAAGGCGCAGCAGAAGGTCGAGGCGCGCAACTTCGACATGCGCAAGAACGTGCTCAAGTACGACAACGTCATGAACGACCAGCGCAAGGTCGTCTTCGAGCAGCGCCGCGACTTCATGGGGCAGGAGAGCGTCCGCGAGACCGTGGACGAGATGCGTGAGGGCGTGATCGACGACCTCGTCGCCCGCCACATCCCGGAAAACGCCTATGCCGAGCAGTGGGACGTCGCCGGCCTGCGCGAGCAGGTGAAGGAGATCCTGAATCTCGACGTGCCGGTCGAGGACTGGGCCAAGGAAGAGGGCATCGCCGACGAGGAGATGCGCGAGCGGCTGATGAAGGCCGCCGAGACCGCCTATGCCGAGCGGACCGAGAAGAACGGCGCCGAGGTCACCGCCTATATCGAGAAGCAGGTCCTGCTCCAGACCCTGGACCACCTGTGGCGCGAGCACCTCGTGACCCTGGACCACCTCCGGCAGGTGATCGGCTGGCGCGGCTTCGCCCAGCGCGACCCGCTCAACGAATACAAGTCCGAGGCCTTCGATCTATTCGGCGGTCTCGTGACCGCCCTCCGCGAGCAGGTGACCGCCCAGCTGTCGCGGGTGGAGATCATGTTCCAGGAACAGCAGGAGGGTGAATTCCCGACGGCGCCTCCGGAACTGCCGCCGATGTTCGCCCAGCATCTCGACCCGGTCACCGGCGAGAACGAGATGGACCATGCCGGCTTCGGCTCGGGCAGCGACGGCGGCGGGGGGCCGGCCTACGGCTACGCGGCGCAAGGCCTGGCGGCGGACGGGGCCGTGCTGGAGCGCGACCCGAACGACGCGAGCACCTGGGGCCGCGTCGGCCGCAACGAGCCCTGCCCCTGCGGTTCGGGCAAGAAATACAAGCACTGCCACGGCAGCCTCCAGGCCTGAGGCCGGGATGCCCGCGCGGGCGCTCTTCATCGCCGGGGCCGGAACCGAGATCGGCAAGACCTACGTCACCGCCGCCCTGACCCGCCGCCTGCGGGCGCAGGGCCGGGCGGTCCGGACCGTGAAGCCGCTCGCGAGCGGCGTCCCGTCCCTCGGCGATCCCGGCTTCATCGAGAGCGACACGGCCCGGCTCCTAGACGCGCAAGGCATCGCCCTCGACGCGGAGGCCGTGGAGTCCTGCTCGCCCTGGCGGTTCTCGGCGCCGCTATCGCCCGATCAGGCGGCCGTGCTGGAGGGGCGGTCCCTGGACCTCACCGACCTCGTCGGTTGGTGCCGCGCAGAGATCGCCCGCACGGAGGGCACGCTGCTCATCGAGGGCGTCGGCGGCCTCATGAGTCCGGTCACCGCGGTTGCCACCGGCCTCGACTGGCTCCGGGCGCTCGGCGTGCCGGCGCTGCTCGTCTCCGGGAGCTATCTCGGGGCGATCAGCCACGCGCTCACCGCCTGCGAGACCCTGCGCCTCCACGATGTGCCGTTGCGCGCCGTGGCGGTCAGCGAGAGCCCGGGTGCACCAGCCCCCGCCGCGACCGTCGCCGCCGCGATCGCCCGGCATGCCGGCGCCCCCGTGTTCTGCCTGCGCCGCGGCGAGACCTGCCCGGAGGATCTGGCCGGCCTGATCTGATCGCGGCCGGTGTCCGTTGCTGGACGGCGCGGCCGCAGCCGCTACCTTTATCGTTGCGGCATCACACCCGGCGCCGGAACGCGATGTCCGGACGTCGAGACCGGGTGGCCCTCGGGGAATCCTGCATTGAGCCAGACCCTTGCCCCGGCGGCGAAGACCCGGCCCGAGACCGGCACGACCGACGCGGATGCGGCGCGCGGCCGGCTCCGACCCGCCCTCGTCCTGGGCGCGCTGGGCGTCGTGTACGGCGACATCGGCACGAGCCCGCTCTACGCGTTCAAGGAGGCCGTGAAGGCGGCGACCGCCGGCGGGGCGTCGGTGCCGGCGGCGGCCACGGGGGCGGTGTCGCTGATCCTGTGGTCGCTGATCCTGATCGTGTCGCTGAAATACGCGGTGCTGATCCTGCGCGCCGACAACCGCGGCGAGGGCGGCATCGTCGCCATGCTGGCGCTGCTCGGCGCCCGGCAGGCCCGGCCGGGCACGGGGAGGGCGCTGCTTCTGGTGGTCGGTCTGGTGGGGGCGGCGCTGCTCTACGGCGACGGCGCGATCACCCCGGCGATCTCGGTCCTGTCGGCGATCGAGGGCGTGAAGGTCGATGCGCCGGCGCTCGGCCCGTACGTGGTGCCGATCACGCTCGTCATCCTCGTCGGGCTGTTCCTGGTCCAGCACAAGGGCGTGGCCGCCATCGGCCGCGTGTTCGGGCCCGTGATGCTCGTCTGGTTCCTGGTGCTGGGGCTGCTCGGGATCGCCGGCATCATCGCCAAGCCCGAGATCCTGGCGGCAGCCAACCCGTTGCGGGCGGTGGACTTCCTGGTCCATGCCGGCTGGCATGTCAGCTTCCTGATGCTGGGCGCGGCCTTCCTGGCGGTGACCGGCGGCGAGGCGATGTATGCCGATCTCGGCCATTTCGGCGCCCTGCCGATCCGCATCGCATGGTTCGCGGGGGTGCTCCCGGCGCTCATGCTCAATTACTTCGGCCAGGGCGCCCTGCTGATCGCCGCGCCCGACGCCCTCGAGAACCCGTTCTTCCGCCTCTGCCCGGATTGGGGACACCTGCCGCTGGTCGCCCTGGCCACGATGGCGACCATCATCGCCTCGCAGGCGATCATCTCGGGCGTGTTCTCGCTGACCCAGCAATCGATCCAGCTCGGCTTCCTGCCGGCGATGCGCATCGTGCAGACGGCGCACGAGGAGCGCGGCCAGATCTACGTGCCGGCGGTGAACTGGCTGCTGGCCGCAGCGACCCTCACCGCGGTGGTGGTGTTCGGCTCCTCCGACGCCCTCGCCGGGGCCTACGGGATCGCGGTGTCGATGCTGATGGGCATCACCACGCTGCTCGCCGCGCTCATCGCGCTGCGCTGGGGCTACAATCCGATCCTGGTCTTCGCGGTCAACGGCGCCTTCCTCGCCCTCGACGCCGTGTTCTTCGCCGCCAACAGCGTGAAGCTGTTCGAGGGCGGCTGGTTTCCCCTCGTGCTCGCCGGTCTCGTCGCCCTGATGATGCTGACATGGAAGAAGGGCAACGAGCTGGTCGAGGAGGCGCGGGCCGCCCTGCGCCTGCCGGAAGACGTATTCCTGACCGGCCTCCAGCACCGCGATCTTCTGCGCCTGCCGGGCACAGCCGCGTTCCTCTCGGCCGCGGAGCACGGGATCCCGCTGCACCTCTCGCGCTTCGTGGAGCGCAACCGCGCCCTGATGGAGCGGATCCTGATCATCACGGCGCTTTATGAGGAGACGCCCACCGTCCCACGGGATCAGCGCGCCCATGTGACGATCCTGGCGCCGGACTTCTACCGGGTGATCCTGCGCTACGGCTTCATGGAGGAGGCCTCGATCCCGGAAGGCCTCGCATGCGCGGTCGAATCCCGCCATCTGCCGCCGCACATCCTCGACGACATGACCATCTTCGTCGGACACGAGACGATCATCCCGCGGAACGACAAGCGGGGCATGGCGCCCTGGCGGGAGAACCTGTTCGCCTTCATGCAGCGCAATGCCGAGCGCACGGGCGCGTTCTTCGGCGTGCCGACCCGGCAGGTCGTGGAGGTCGGCACCGAGATCGAGATCTAGCCCGGCGCCCGAGACATTCCCGCCGCCCGGACAGTCACCGTCGCGACGCGCGGCAGCAGAGGCCGAGTCGTACCGAGAGATCGACGGACCGGCGGCCCGTCTATATCCACCGATCGGGCCCCGGGGATTGGCGCGACCGCCGTCCTGTGCTCCGCGCCGATCCGGACCTGCTTCCGGCGTGCGTGCGCCGAAGCACGGAAACTTGAAGCCGCTCCGCCCCACCGCGGGGAACCGGAGCCGTCCGCCGTCGTTCCGCCCCGACACAGGCGACGCGCCCCCTTTGGGCGCGCCCGATCGGAGAGACAGCATGAACAGGGATCATCTCGAAGGCGGCGTCCGCCATCTGCGCGGTCGGGTCAAGACGGCCGCAGGCGCGGTTCGCGGCCGGGCCGGCGACCAATTCGAGGGCGCTTACGATCAGGCGGCCGGCGCCGCTCAGTACGCCTACGGCGAGGCCCGGGACACGGTGCGCGACCTGCGCCACGGGGGCGAGCACCTCGTCGAGGAGGGGCGCGCCCGGTTCCGTGAGGTCAGCGATCGCGGGCACGCCCTGGCCGACGAGGCGATCGAACGCGGTCATCACTACCGCGATCGCGCGGTGCACCACGGCCGCAGCCTCGCGGCGCGTGCGGACGAGAACCGCGGCGCGACCCTCGCCCTCGTGGCCGCCGTGGCTTTCGGCCTCGGATGGCTGGCGCGGCCGAGCCGCTGAGCGGCCGCATCGACCCTGATCCGGAGCGGGGCGGGCACGCGCGTGGCCGCCCCGCCGATCAGAACGCATAAAGACATCTTTATGTCTTGATTGCTTCGTAGGTCGCGGGATGGTAGGGGATTGCCCCGACCCGCAACGCGAACACGGAGCCATCGACTCATGGCCAAGGATTACATCGTCAAGGATATCGGGCTGGCCGATTACGGCCGGAAGGAAATCTCGATCGCCGAGACGGAGATGCCGGGCCTGATGGCGGTCCGCGAGGAGTACGGCGCGGCGCAGCCCCTGAAGGGCGCGAAGATCGCCGGCTCGCTCCACATGACGATCCAGACCGCCGTGCTGATCGAGACCCTGAAGGCGCTCGGCGCCGACATCCGCTGGGTCTCCTGCAACATCTACTCGACCCAGGATCACGCCGCCGCCGCGATCGCCGCCGCCGGCATCCCGGTCTTCGCCGTCAAGGGCGAGACCCTGGAGGAGTACTGGGACTACACCTCGCGACTGTTCGACTGGCATGACGGCGGCATGCCGAACATGATCCTCGACGACGGCGGCGACGCGACCATGTTCGTCCATCTCGGCCTGCGCGCCGAGAACGGCGATACCGCCTTCCTCGACAAGCCGGAGAGCGAGGAGGAGGAGGTCTTCTTCGCGCTCCTCAAGCGGAAGCTCGCCGAGAAGCCGAAGGGCTGGTTCGCGGGCCTCGCCGACAGCATCAAGGGCGTCTCCGAGGAGACCACCACGGGCGTGCATCGCCTCTACGTGCTCGCCAAGGAAGGCAAGCTGCTCTTCCCGGCGATCAACGTGAACGACTCGGTCACCAAGTCGAAGTTCGACAACCTCTACGGCTGCAAGGAGTCGCTGGTCGACGGCATCCGTCGCGGCACCGACGTGATGATGGCCGGCAAGGTGGCCATGGTCGCGGGCTTCGGCGACGTGGGCAAGGGCTCGGCCGCCTCCCTGCGCAACGCCGGCTGCCGCGTGCTCGTGTCGGAGATCGACCCGATCTGCGCGCTTCAGGCCGCCATGGAGGGCTACGAGGTCGTGACCATGGAGGATGCGGCCCCGCGCGCCGACATCTTCGTCACCGCCACGGGCAACAAGGACATCATCACCATCGAGCACATGCGGGCGATGAAGGACCGGGCCATCGTCTGCAACATCGGCCACTTCGACAACGAGATCCAGGTCGCCGGCCTGAAGAACCTCAAGTGGTCGAACATCAAGCCGCAGGTGGACGAGATCACCTTCGCGGACGGCCACCGCATCATCCTCCTGTCGGAGGGGCGCCTGGTGAACCTCGGCAACGCCACCGGTCACCCGTCCTTCGTGATGTCGGCCTCGTTCACCAACCAGACGCTGGCCCAGATCGAGCTGTGGTCCAACCCGGGCAAGTACCAGAAGCAGGTCTACACCCTGCCGAAGACGCTCGACGAGAAGGTGGCGGCCCTGCACCTGGAGAAGATCGGCGTGAAGCTCTCGAAGCTCCGCCCCGATCAGGCGGCCTATATCGGCGTCGCCGAGAACGGCCCCTTCAAGTCCGAGCACTACCGCTACTGAGCCCGGCGTTCCGGGCGGCGCGCACGGCCCCGATCGCGGGCCGAGCGGCGCGCCGTCCGGTCCCGGCACGCGGTCAGTTCGGCAGGAATCCTGGAGGCCCGGCGCGCTGCGCCGGGCCTTCTCGTTTGTCAAGCACTCGATGCCGATTCGAACTGTGTCTTCTGTGTGTCGTTAACGAGTGATTATGCCGACATCGTCAAAGGCCACGCTTCGTTCCCCTTCCGGGTCGAATCCGCCCCACTGTAGAGTGTGGGCGAATCTTAGATCGGCGGGGCTGCGGCGGTTCGGGAGAATCACTGCAGGAACGGTGCGTTCCGCGCCGCGCGGTGACGCGCGCCGGCCGGACCGCCATCGGGCGCGAGGGCGGGGCGAAGCATGGGTGTCGGTCGTGCGACGCACGTTCGGATCGGCGTGGGCGCACTTGCCCTGATGACGGCGAGCGCGGCGCTCGCCGAGCTGCCGGAGGCCGCCGCGGCGCATCCCGCGCGGGAGATCCACAGCGTGGCCGCCCTGGCGATCCTGGGCGGCCTCGTAGCCTTCGCGGTGATCCTTTCGCTCCTCCACCTGTACGAGCGCGGGCGGTGGACCCGTCGCGAGCGCGAACTCGCCGCGACCCTCGATGTCCTGCGCGGCGCCCACGACCGGGCCGAGATGCTCCTCAACGCCGAGCGCCAGATCATCGTAACCTGGGATCAGCGCAGCGAACCGGTGGTGGAGGGCGACATCAGCCTCGCGATCCACGGCGAACGGCCGGCCTCGGGCTATGCCCGCCGGGTGCTGGCCTTCGGGACCTGGCTCGTCGCCGCCGACGCGACCGCAGTCGAGGCCGCCGTGGAAACCCTGCGGACGCGGGGCACGAGCTTCGCGCTGAGCCTGCGCAGTCAGACCGGCCGGAACATCGAGGCTCACGGGCAGGCCGTGGCGGGACGGGCGCTCCTGCGCCTGCGCGAGACCAGCCAGGAGCGCTGCGAGATCGCCGACCTGCGGGCGACCCTGGACGAGACCCGCCGGGGGCTGTCGGCCCTGTCGGGTCTCCTCGACGCGATCCCGCAGCCGGTCTGGCGGCGCAACCGGGACGGCGGCCTGAGCTGGGTCAACGCCGCCTACGTGGCGGCGGTCGAGGCGGACAGCCGCGAGGCGGCCCTCGATGCCGGCCTGGAGCTGTTCGACCGGCCGGCACGGGAGACCATCGCCCGCGAGGAGGCGGCCCGGTTCGCCGGCCTGACCCGAAGCGTTCCGCGCCTCTCGGCCATCGTGGCCGGCAACCGGCGCATGCTCGACGTGTTCGAGACGGGCCTCGAGACCGGCCGGGTCGGCATCGCCATCGACGTGTCGGAACTCGAGAGCGTGCGCGCCGACCTGCAGCGGCAGATGAACGCCAACGTCCGCACCCTCGACCAGCTGCCGACCGCCGTGGCGATGTTCGACGTCTCGCAGCGCCTGATCTTCCACAACGCCGCCTACCGTCAGCTCTGGGACCTCGATCAGGCCTTCCTGGACGGCCGCCCGTCGGACGGCGAGATCCTCGATCACCTCAGGGCAGAGCGGAAGCTCGAGGAGCATGCGGATTTCCGCGGCTGGAAGCAGGGCGTGCTGTCCGCCTACCGGGCCGCGGAGGCGAACCAGACGTGGTGGTACCTGCCCGACGGCCGGACGCTGCGCGTCGTCGCAGATCCCAACCCGCAGGGCGGCCTGACCTACCTGTTCGACGACGTCTCGGATCGCCTGAACGCCGAGTCGCGCTACAACGCCCTCCGGCGGCTGCAGGCCGAGACCCTGGACACGCTGGCCGAGCCGGTGGCCGTGTTCGGCGCGGACGGGCGCCTGACCCTCGCCAACCGGGCCTTCTGCACCGTGTGGCGGCTCGACCCGGCCATGGTCGAGGACCGCCCGCACGTGGACGCCGTCATCGCCGCCTGCCGCACCCTGGCGCCCGCCGAGGAGCCGTGGCTCGATATCCGGGATGCGGTGGTCGGCCTCGAGTCGCGCACCGCCCGCGCGTGCCGGCTTGAGGTGGTGGACGGCACCGTCCTCGACTGCGCGGCGCAGCCGCTCCCGGAGGGCGCGACGCTCCTCACCCTGATCGACGTCACGGCGAGCGTGAACGTCGAGCGGGCCCTCACCGAGAAGAACGACGCCCTGGAGAAGGCCGCGCAGCTGCGCGACACCTTCGTGCACCACGTCTCCTACGAGTTGCGCTCGCCGCTCACCAACATCATCGGCTTCACCCAGCTCCTGGGCGACGAGACCGTGGGCGCGCTCAACGAGCGGCAGCGCGAATATGCCGACCACATCATGCGCTCCTCGGCGGCGCTGCTCGTCATCATCAACGACATCCTCGACCTCGCCTCGATCGATGCCGGCTCGCTGGAGCTGCAGCGGGAAGAGGTCGACGTCCAGGCGACGATCGAGGCCGCCGTGCGCGGCATCGAGGACCGGCTGGCGGAATCGCACATCACCCTGGCACTCGACGTGCCGGAGGATATCGGCAGCGTCCATGCGGACGGGAAGCGGGTCCGCCAGATCCTGTTCAACCTGCTGTCCAACGCCGTCGGCTTCTCGGATGCGGGCCAGCGCGTCGAGGTCCATGCCCGCCGCACCGCACAGGAACTTCTCCTCAGCGTCCGGGACCACGGCCGCGGCATGCCGCCCGAGATCGCCGATTCGGTGTTCAACCGCTTCGAGAGCCACACCCTCGGCACCCGCCATCGCGGTGTCGGTCTCGGCCTGTCGATCGTCCGGTCCTTCGTCGAGCTGCATGGCGGCCGGGTCCTGCTGGAGACCGCTCCGGGGAACGGCACCCGCGTGACCTGCACCTTCCCCACCGATCTCGCGGGGGACCCCCGGCGCGAGCCGATCCCCGAATCGCGCCCCCCGGTCCCGCCACAGGCGCCGCCGCGCAAGCCCGGCCTGAGCGTGGCCTCGAGCCGGCTCGAGGCTGCGTCATCCGACCGGCGCACGTCGCCGTAGCGCTTGCTTCTTCCGGCGGTCCCGCGCAGCAGGAAGCATGTCCGCACACGATCGTTCCGGCTGGGCCGTCTTCGGCATCGGCGATTTCCGCCTGTTCGGCGCGGCCCGTTTCCTGACGGGCCTCGCCTATCAGATGCAGGCCGTGGCGATCGGCTGGTTCGTCTACGATGTGACCCATTCCGCCCTGGCGCTGGGCCTTGTGGGCCTCGCGGGCTTCCTGCCAGCGGTGCTCTGCGCGCTGATCACCGGCCATGTCGCGGATGCCTACGATCGCCGCCTCGTCGGCGCCGCCGCCTTCGCCCTTCAAAGTCTGGCGAGCTTCGGCCTCCTCGCCTGCGCGCTCTCAGGCGTACACGCCGTCTGGCCCATCTACGCTCTCGTCATCCTCGTGGGCACCGCCAGGGCCTTCGCCAACCCGGCCCTCCAGGCGCTGCTGCCGACCCTGGTGCCGGGACCGCTTTTCAGCTCGGCCATCGCGTGGAACGCGTCCCTGTGGCAGAGCGCCTCCGTGATGGGACCGGCTTTGGGCGGCTTCCTCTACGCCCTCGGGCCCGCCGTGGTGTTCGGCGGGGCCGGGGCCAGCTTTGCCGTGGCCAGCGTCCTGACCCTGCTGATCCGCTTCCGGCCGGCGGCGGTGAGCGAGCGGCCGCCGATCACCTGGGCGGCCCTCTCGGCCGGCATCGCCTACATCCGCTCGCAGCCCGTTGTGCTCGGGGCGATCAGCCTCGACCTGTTCACCGTGCTGCTCGGCGGCGCCACGGCGCTGCTGCCGATCTATGCCGACGAGGTGCTGCATGTCGGCCCACTCGGGCTCGGGGCGCTCCGGAGCATGCCGGCCTTCGGCGCGGTCGCCATGGCGGTGCTGCTGGCGAATTACCCCCTGCGGCGCCATGCCGGGCTGCGCATGCTCCGGGCCGCCGCCGTGTTCGGCGCCGCCACGGTCGCCTTCGGGCTCTCGACGTCGCTGCCGCTTTCGATGGCCTGCCTGTTCGTCACGGGCGCCGCCGACATGATCTCGGTCTACGTGCGCCAGACCTTCGTGCAGGGGGAGACGCCGGACGCCATGCGCGGCCGCGTCTCGGCGGTGAACACGGTCTTCATCGGGGCTTCGAACGAACTCGGCGAGTTCGAATCCGGGCTGCTGGCCGCCGCCATCGGGGCGGTCCCGGCGGTGGTGGTCGGGGGCGCCGCGACGATCGGCGTGGCGCTGCTCTGGGGCCGGCTGTTCCCGGCCCTCAAGGCGCGCGACCGGCTGATGGTGCAGGGGTGACGAGATCGGGACGCGGCCGGAGATGCCTCGGCGTCGTCCGCGATGGCCCGCGTCGCCGCCGTGTTCGCGCGCCGAGCGCTGCGCTCCAGGCCGGCGCCACGCATGCGGACCTGACGCGGCCCTGGGTCACCGCACGGCACGCGCGATGACGGGCGGAGCCGCGGCGTCCGACAACACCGGACGCCGCCGATCGGGAGAGGTGGCTGCCGCTCAGCGGCCCGCCAGCAGCGGCGACCATGTGGGATCCGACGCGTAGGCGGGCGTCGGGACCGGCTGCTCGACCTTGCCGGTGATGTCGACCATGAACAGCTTGCCGCCGCCCTGACCGCCCGGATCGCGGAAGAACAGCACGTACTGGCCGTTCGGCGCGAAGGTCGGGCCCTCGTTGTGGAAGCCCTCGGTGAGGACGCGCTCGCCGGACCCGTCGGGCTTCGCCACGCAGATGGCGAACCCGCCGTTGCGCTGCCGGGTATAGGCGATCAGGTCGCCCCGGGGCGACCAAGCCGGCTGGGAGGCCGAGCCGGCGCCGAAGGTGATGCGGTGCGGGTTCGAGCCGTCCGCCCCCATCACGTAGACCTGCTGCGAGCCGCCGCGGTCGGACTCGAAGGCGATCTGCGCGCCATCCGGCGAGTAGGTCGGCGAGGTATCGATCGCCATGCCGTTGGTGATCGACCGCTGGGCCTTCGAGGCGATGTCCATGGTCACGATGTCGGCGTTGCCGCCCTGCTGGACGCTCATCACGATCTTGCGCCCGTCCGGGGAGAAGCGCGGGCTCGCGCTCATCGAGTCGACATTGCCGAGCGCCTGGCGCGAGCCGGTCTCCAGGTTGATGACCTGGACCCGCGGCTGGTGGCCGGTGGCCTGCGCCATGAAGGCGATGTCCTGCGTGGCCGGCGAGTAGCGCGGCGCCACGATCGACATCTCGCCGGTGGTGATGGCCCGGACGTTGGCGCCGTCCTGGTCCATGACCATCAGGCGCTTCCGGCGGTTCTCCTTCGGACCGGTCTCGTCCACGAAGGCGATGCGGCTGTCGAACCAGGGGCCGAGGCCGGTGATCTTGGTGTAGACCGCATCGGAGATCAGGTGGCCGGTGCGCCGGACGTTGGCGGCGTCCGTGCCGTATTGCTGGCCGGTCATCTGCTGGCCGGAGGTCACGTCCCAGAGCCGGAACTCGACCTTGACCCGGCCGGCCTCTCGGACGACGCGGCCGGTGACGAGCCCCTGGACGCCGGTGGCGCGCCACTTCTCGAAATTCGGAGCGGCATCGAAGTTCGGCTGCTCCGGGAAGCGGGCGTGTTCGAGGGGCGTGAAATAGCCGGAGCGGCGCAGGTTGTTGGTGACCACGCCGGAGACGAGGCCGCCGAGGCTCGGGTCGCCGCCGAAATCCGCGATGGCGATGGGCATCGGCTGGAAGTTGCCGCCGCCGATGCGCAGCTGCAGCTGCGCCTGGGCGGGCCCCGCCAGGAAGCCCGTCAGCATCACGAGAAGCGCGATCAGGCGCGCGGCATAGGACGTCGGGAGACGCCCGACGAAGGGGAGGTGCAGCATGGTGGGTCGGATCCGAGTGACGATCAGACGAGGACGCGGGGACGGCGGTACGCGGGCTGGAAGACCTCAGGTCGCCGTGAACTCGAACTCCGCGTTGATGGCCTTCCAGTCGTTGTAATACGGCGCATAGGTGGCCGGAATGTTGTACGGCGCGCAACGGCGCACCGCCCGGAGCGCGGCCTGCGCGATCGACTGATCCACCGCGCTCGACCCGCCGCGCATGATCCGCGGCTCGGTGCTGAGCGAGCCGTTCGGGTTCAGGCGGATGTCGAGCACCGGCAGGACCACGCCCTGGGCCGCGCCGGGAGGCGCCGAGTAGCAGCGCTCGATCTGCTGCTGGAGCAGGCCGACCAGGGCGTCGCGCAGCGACGGGGACAGACGCTGCGCCGTGCCGGTCGCGGCGCCCAGCGCCGCCACCTTCTGGACCGTGTGGCCGGTGGCGCCGGTGGATTGCGACGGCGCCTTCGAAGCCAGCATCGAACGGATATCGCCAGCATTGAACTTGTCGGCGAGTTCGGCCTGCTTGCGCGCCTTGGCCTCGGCGTCGGCCTTCGCCTTCGCATCCGCCATGGCCTTCGCCTTCGCTTTGGCAGCAGCCTCCGCCTTGGCCTTCGCGGCGGCTTCCGCCTTCTCGCGCTCCGCTTCGGCCTTGGCCTCGGCGATCTCCTTCTGGCGCTCGGCTTCCGCCTCGGCCTTCGCCTTGGCGTCCGCGGCCTTCTTGGCGGCTTCCTTCGCAGCTTCCTTCGCGGCTTCCTTGGCCGCTTCGGCCTTGGCGGCGGCCTCGGCCTTGGCCTTCGCGGCGGCCTTCTGCGCGGCGGCCTCGGCTTCGGCCTCCTGCTTCTCGATCAGCTTCTCGAGCTGTTCGCGCTTCTCGGCTTCGGCCTTGGCAGCGGCGGCCTCGGACTTGGCCTTCGCCTCGGCCTTGGCGGCCTTGTCGGCCGCAGCCTTCTCCGCAGCCTTGGCGGCCGCCTTCTCGGCGTCGCGCTTCTCCTGCGCCGCCTTCGCGGCCTGAGCCGCCTCCTGCGGATCCGGCTCGCCGCGGAGCGGCATCTCCTCCGCGTTGGCGAGCTTCATCTCGGCGGTGCGGGTGGGGGCGGTGGGGGCGTCGGTCTTGGCGTTCTCGGGCTCGCGATCCTCGAACTTCTCGGCCTTGCGGTCCGCCCGCGATGTCGCGTTCGGCATCGGCTTGTCGGCCTGCCGCTCACCCTTGGTGATCTCGGAGAACTGGTTCTCGGTGATCACCTCGACGGGCACGCCCTCCTGGGCCTCCGGCAGGGCCGGGGCCGCAACGCTGACGAGCGCCAGCGCGAGCAGCGCGACATGGGTGCCGGCTGAGATCCAGACACCCGGTTCCTTGCGGTCGAAGCGGAACTCCACGGGACGGCCCTACTGATGCTCAGGCTCGGTGACGAGGGCGACCTTCTTGAAGCCGCCGCCGGTCACGATCGCCATCACCTGCGCCACGCGGCCGTAATCGACCCGCTTGTCGCCGCGCACGAAGACGCGCTCCTCGGTCCCGGTCTTGGCGGTCTCCATGAGCTTCGGCACGATCGTGTCGTCCGTCAGTTCGTCCTCGCCCAGGAAGACCTGGCCGGTCTGGCGGATCGACAGGGTGATCGGCTTCACGTCGGAATTCAGCGGGGAGGCCTTGGATTGTGGCAGATCCAGGGGAACGCCCACGGTCATCATCGGCGCCGCGACCATGAAGATGATCAGGAGAACGAGCACGACGTCGATGAACGGCGTCATGTTGATCTCGTTGATGGGACCGCCGCGGCGGCCCCGGCGCCGGCGGCGCTTGCCGCCCTGCGATGCGCCCGCTGCCATGCCCATGGATCATTCTCCTCTGGATCAGCCGGGTCAGGCGGCGAGCGGCAGCCGCTCGTCGATCTGGCGGGAGAGGATGGCGGAGAACTCGTCGGCGAAGCCCTCGAGGCGCGACTGCGCCTTGGTCACCTCGGCCTGGAGCTTGTTGTAGGCGAGCACCGCCGGGATCGCGGCGAACAGGCCGATGGCGGTGGCGAACAGCGCCTCGGCGATGCCGGGAGCGACGACCGCGAGCGACGTGTTCTTCGAGGCCGCGATCGACGTGAAGGCGGTCATGATGCCCCAGACCGTGCCGAACAGGCCGATATACGGGCCGGCCGAACCGATCGAAGCGAGGAACAGGAGCCGCGACTCAAGCCGCTCGACCTCGCGGTGGATGGTGACGTCGAGCTGCTTCTCGATGCGTTGCGAGAGCGACTGGATCTGCCGGCCGGATCCCTCGAAGGAGCGCTTCCACTCCCGCATGGCGGCGACGAAGACGGCGGCGAGGCCGGTGGCCGGACGGTCGTTGAACGAGCGGAACAGCTCCTCCAGGGAGCGGCCGGACCAGAACGCGTCCTCGAACGCGTCCATCTCGGCCTTCGTCCGGCGGAACAAAAGTGTCTTGTCGACGATGATCGACCAGCACCAGATCGAGGCGCTGAGCAGCCCGATCATCACGATCTTCACGACGAAGTGGGCCTGCAGGAACAGGCCGAGCAGCGTGATGTCGGCGACAGGCGCGGCCTGCATCGCGTCGGCTGGGTTCATCCGTCGAGATCTCCTGCTCCGGATCGCGATGCGCCGGGCGAGGCCCGCGTCCGTCGGATCCGTGAGCGATATCAACGCTGTCGCCCGCGAATCTGTCGAAAGTAAGGGCCGTCGGCGGCCCCGCGCCCCGCCGTGGCATCGCCTCCGTTAAGGGCGCGGCAGGGTTAAGGATCGGTTTCGATCCAGGCGATCCTGAGGCACCGGACGCGGGCTTCCGGGCCATTCGGGCTGGACCTGCCGAAAGAGCCTCCCGTATGGTCGCCGCCAGCGGCGCCGAGTCGAGAGCCCTGAGATCCACGCAGGACGCGCATGACCCTCCCCGTTCCCAGCTTGCCCGACCTTCTGCCCACCGGCCCGGCCCGGTTCCTGGGCTGGTCCATGATCGCGGACCCGATGGTGGCCGGCTTCCTGGCGCGCGCGGGTTTCGATGCCGTGCTCTTGGATCAACAGCACGGCACCCACGATTACAAATCTTGTTGTGCGGCGATCACGGAAGTGGCGCTGGCCGGCAAATCGACGCTGGTGCGGGTGCCGGTGGGCGACTTCGCCATGGTCTCGCGGATGCTCGATGCCGGCGCCGCCGGCGTCGTGGCGCCCATGATCAACACCGTGGCGGACGCCGAGGCGTTCGCCGCCGCCGCGAAATTCCCGCCGGTGGGCCAGCGGAGTTGGGGGCCGGACCGGGCCATGTGGCTGTCGGGGCTCCGGAACGGGGCGGATTACCTCGCAGGCGCCAACGACCGGGCCCTCACGATCGCCATGTGCGAGACCCAGGCGGCGATCGCCGACCTGGAGGCGATTCTCGCCGTACCGGGCATCGACGGGATCCTGGTCGGTCCCGCCGACCTGTCGATCGCCCTGTCGCAGGGGACCGTCATCGACCCCCTGGGATCGGCGGTGACGGCAGCCCTCAGCGAGATCGCGCGCAAGACTCGGGCGGCCGGCAAGATCCCCTGCGCCTTCGCGCCATCTCCTGCGCGGGCGCGGGAAATGGTCGGGATGGGCTACCAGCTGGTCTCGATCGAGTATGACGCGATGACCATCGTCAACGCCTTCGCCCGCGTGCTGTGCGAGGCCGATCCATCCCGGGCGGGCTGAGCTCCAGACAGGCTTGCATTGGCAAGCCGACGGATGATCCGCTCATGGCGCTGGCTGATGCCGGGTATCCGCCGCAGAGCCGGCGGTCGCTTTTGCAAAATCTGATCAGGCGGCCTCTCCCGGCGCGAGACGCCGCCGGAGCGCGTCCGGGAGGCGCACGGCGCGCCCGTCCCGCACGCAAGCGACTGTCACATCTGCGGAAACCAGAACGGCATCGCCCCGCCGGACGTCCTGGGTCAGGTGCATCGATGCGCCGCGCAGGGCGCGGGTCCGGGTGACGACGGTCAGGAGATCATCCATCCGGGCCGGCCGAATGAAATCGAGGCTCATGCGCCGCACGACGAAGACGAGACCCCGGGCGTCGCGGTGCAGATCGGACTGATCGCCGGCGAGTTCCCGCAGGAGTTCCGTGCGGCCGCGCTCCAGGAAGCGCAGATAGCTCGCATGATACACGAAGCCCGAGAAATCGGTGTCCTCGTAGTAGACCCGCACGCCAAGCCGGTGGCCCTGGCCATCGACCTCGGCCGTTTCGTGCATGTGGGGCTCGATCGCGCTCATGCGCTCCTTTAGCGACGGCCTGAGCGACGGCGCAACACGACGAGGGCCGCCCGGGGGCGGCCCTCGCTCAGAGCATCGATGACGCGCGGCTCAGCCGCCGATGCGGGCCGCGAGGCTCGCCGAATGGGCGTGCTCGTCGGCGATGTAGGGCAGCGCCTCGGTGGCGAACTTGCGGCCCTGGGCGTTGTCGCCGGACTTGGCGTAGGCGTCGTAGAGCGCCAGGGTGCGGGCGTCAGAGCGGGCCTGCTGGTCGATATAGGTCCGGTCGAAGGCCCGGCCGCTGCGCGCCGCCTGGAGCTGCGCCAGACGCGCCTGGCCGCGGTCACCGAGGGCCACGCGGCGGCCCGGCTCGGCCGGGTTGTTGTCGACGAGCCCGACCGCGCCGAGAGCGCCGCCGACGATGCCGGTGCCTATATTGGCAGCCACGGTGACCGGAGCGAGCACGAGGCCGATCGGGTTGCTCAGGTCGGTGCGGATGCCCTGGTTATCGGACACGACCGAGCCGCTGCGCGACAGCGAGGTGTTCGGCGGCAGCAGCGCGTCGGTGGTCGCCTTGCGCTCGACGAGGACGCGGTTGGCGTAGTTGCGGACCTGCGGGTTCCGCGACCGCTGAAGGGCCATGCGGCTCGCCTCGATGCTGGCAGCATCCGAGCGGAGCGCCTCGGCCCGGAAGGCGGGCGTCTCGGTCGCAGCGGCGCCGACGCCGTCCTGATTGGCGAAGGGCAGCACGCGGATCGGAAGGGCGTCCTGCGCGAAGGCCGGCGCAGAGATGGCGGCGACGGACAGGCCGAGCACGGCGAGCGTAAGCTTCTTCATGGCGGAAGTTTATCCCTGACGTTGTTTTTGAGATCTCGAAGATCTGTCGCGATCAGAGAGACAGGGCCTCGATCCCAACAGGCTTGCCGGCGCCCAGCAGACTGAGCGCGGTCGCCTCCACAACTGTCGCGTTTGGGCGCTGTTCCATGGGATCCGTCACTTTTTTCGTGCAGATCATCAGCAAAGTCGGCATCTAAGCTTAGCAATATTGCTTGAGCGCCGTCGTCAAAAGGGCTTGCACCGCAGCGACTTACTGATGGTACGCCGCAAAACCTCTTTGCGGGAGCCTCGGTTTTCGGGGCAACTGGCGCATGAGCCGCGGGAAATGCTGATCCGAACTCCATGCATGGGCAGGTCGGCGGCGGGCCTTACGGCGCGTCGTCTCCGAAGAAGCCGAACTGTCCCGGCGTCTCGCGCTTCGGCTCCGGCAGCTGCATGTGGCGGTAGGCGTGCCGGGTGAGGACGCGGCCGCGGGGGGTGCGCTGCACGAAGCCGCGCTGGATGAGATACGGCTCGATGATGTCCTCGATCGCGTCGCGCGGCTCCGACAGGGCCGCCCCGATCGTCTCGATCCCCACGGGCCCGCCCCCGAAGGAGCGCGCGATCAGGCTCAGATACTTGCGGTCCATCACGTCGAGCCCGGCCGCGTCCACGTCGAGCAGCTGCAGCGCCCGGTCGGCGATCGCCCGCGTCACCGTCTCGGCCTCCGCCACAACGGCGAAGTCCCGCACCCGCCGCAGGAGACGCCCGGCGATCCGCGGCGTGCCCCGCGCCCGCCGGGCGATCTCGTTGGCGCCCTCCGCCGACATCCCCAGGCCCAGGACCCGCGCCCCGCGCGCCACGATCTGCTCCAGCTCGTCGATCTCGTAGAATTCCAGCCGGATCGGGATCCCGAACCGGTCGCGCAGCGGCGTGGTCAGCAGCCCCGCCCGGGTCGTGGCGCCCACCAGCGTGAACTTCGGCAGCTCGATCTTGACCGAGCGCGCCGCCGGGCCCTCGCCGATGATCAGGTCGAGCTGGTAATCCTCCATGGCCGGGTAGAGGATCTCCTCCACCGCCGGGTTGAGCCGGTGGATCTCGTCGATGAACAGGACGTCGCGCTCCTCCAGGTTGGTGAGCTGCGCGGCCAGGTCCCCGGCCTTGGCGATCACCGGGCCGGAGGTCGAGCGGAAGTTCACGCCGAGTTCGCGCGCCACGATCTGGGCGAGCGTCGTCTTGCCCAGGCCCGGCGGGCCGACGAACAGCACGTGGTCCAGCGCCTGGCCGGTCTTCCGCGCCGCCTCGATGAACACCTGCATGTTCGCCCGCGCCGCACGCTGCCCGATGAACTCGGACAGGCTCAGGGGGCGGATCGTCTGATCCACATCTTCGGCACGCTTCTCCGGCGTCAGGAGCGCGTTGGTCGGAGGCTTCGGCTTGCTCATGAACCCTTGCTTCGTGGACCGAGCCGCGCAGCCCGCGATCAGGGACCTCGCAGGACGCCAGGACACGGGCGCGTCCGGTTTTGTTCTTCCTTACTCGCGAATGCCGGGAAATCTAAGCGCCGCGGCCGCGGATGTGAGAGGGCGCACGGCTCACCGCAACGGATGCAACCGAACCGGCGGCCCGTGCATTCCTGAAGCGAATCCCCAAGCACGGCCGCAGAGCGCGTTTCCCGCCATGAAGATCCGTTTGATTGCCGCCGGCGCAGCCGGCGCCGCATTGCTCCTCATGCCGCTCGCGGCTCAGGCCGCACCCACCCCTGTCGAAACCAAGGTCGCCGAAGCCGATCCGCAGGTTCACGGCGCGACCGTGGAGCGGGACGACGACGTCACCTGCAGCCGGGCCCGTCGCCGCCTGTGGATCGAAGGGGAGGGCTGGGTGGTCCGGCGGATCACCACCTGCCGGTGAGTGTGCCGCATCCGAGGGTCGATCGTGCCGGTATGAGGGGTTATTCAGCACTCTCCGCGGCTGGAAACGCGGAACGGCGGATGATCCGGTCTGTTGGCCCCGCATCCGGCGCGGACCGAGCGCGCCGCCCCTCATCGGAGCCGGCCTCATGACAAACCGGATGGTCCTGACGGTGATCGCCCTGGCGGCGGCTGCGCCCGCGTCGGCGCAGACCTTCCGGAGCATCGAGCCCTACGCGCCGGTCTCGTACGGTTCGGGCTATGCCGGCGATCCGAGCTTCGCCGGCGAATTCGTGCGCGGAACCTATATCGGCGCTCCGCTGACCCGCGTGCCGCGCCCGAGCCAGATCGTGCCCGCTCCATGGAGCTACGGCACTTACGGCATCCCGACGGTGACGGGGATTCCGGCCGCTCCGGCGGCCCAGCCGACCCTGACGGTGATCAACGCCGCGCCCAAGGTTCGGCGCCACGAGCGCGCGGTCGGCGCAGACCCGGTGGCCGGGGCACGGGTCATCGCGGTTCGAGTTCCCCGGCGGTGAGCGCCGCGAACCACGGCGCGTAGGGCGTGTTGCGGACGAGGTGCCGGTTCAGGTCTGGCGCGCCGTCCGTCCACCAGACCGGCCCGCGCTCGCCGAGGGCGATCTTGGCCGCGTCGACCGCGGCCCTGGCGGCCGTCAGCGCTTCCGCGGCCCCCGCTTCGCCGGCCCGCTCAGCCTGCTTGGCGTGCTTGACGTCCCGGCGCGCGGCCATCAGGCGCTTCACCAGCGCCGCCCTGCAGGCCTCTGACAAATCCGGGTTGGCGCAGCGCCACAGGCGTTCCCGAACAACGATATAGCGCCGATCCGGAGTGGTAATCGCCACGCTCATGCTGAAATCAGCTCCGTTGGGGGGGAGTTAAGCCTTCCAGCTTAAACCGCGGATCTCAGTTGCGGGTCACGCCATGCAGATTGTCATCGTCGACTCGAGCCGCGTCGTGCTGCAGATCATCACGTCGCTGATCGAGCCTCGGGGCCACGCGGTGCACGCCTTCACGGATTCCGAGCAGGCGCTGCAATTCCTGGCGGCGACGCCCGCGGTTCGCGTCCTGATCACCAGCCTGGAGGTCCGGCCGCTCTGTGGGCTGGAGCTCTGCTGGTCGGCCCGGCTGCTCGCGGAATCCCGGGGGCCGCTGCACGTCATCACCATGTCGTCGGCGCGCAACGTCCGCAGCCTGGCCGAGGCCCTCGACAGCGGCGCCGACGACTTCATCGAGAAGCCGCCGAGCGCCGAGGAACTGAACGCGCGGCTGCGCGCGGCGGAGCGCCTGACGACCCTGCAAGAGGAGTTGATCCGCCTCGCCGAAACGGACCCGTTGACCGGCTCCTACAACCGGCGCGCCTTCTTCAACCGGGCGCGCATCGCCGTGGAGCAGCACCGGACCCCGCCCGCGATCTCGGCGATCCTGCTCGACATCGACCATTTCAAACGCATCAACGACGAGCACGGTCACGATGTCGGCGACGTGGCGATCAAGGCCGTGGCCGAGACGATCTCCGGGGAGGGGATCGCCGGACGCCTCGGCGGGGAAGAATTCGCCGTGATCCTGCCGGGCTGCAGCCTTCTGAGGGCGGTGGCGCATGCCGAATATCTTCGTATCGGCGTCCAGGCCCTGAAGATCCGCGGGACCAAGGGGCCGGTGGGCTTGAGCTGCAGCTTCGGCGTCAGCACGTGGCGCGACGGCGACAGCATCGAGGCCCTGGTCAAGCGGGCGGACATCGCCCTCTACGCCGCCAAGGGAAGCGGCCGGAACCGGGTGGTGCCGGACCGGGGCGAGGGGGCCCGGGCCGTCGCAGGTTGAGACGGCGGGGCAGGCCCAAATCGGCACAGTCTGTCGAGCAGTGTTCGGACGTCGTCCCAGATCGGCGCATCGATCCGCCGAGTATCCGCCAGAGCGGCGCGATTCCGCCAATATAAAGCTTAATATTCATCAACCGTTATTGGAACGGATCTTGGAACTTCGCCTTCGATCCCGGCCGCCTGTATCAAGCTGGGAGAGCGAGGTGCGAGGTCATGAGTACGGCCGTTGGCGTCCTGATCCTGGATGAGCCGGAGGACCTGAGCGCGACGGTGCGCGCCACACTGGAACACATGCCGGAGTTCCACACCGTTGGGGAAGCCGATCTGGACCGCGCTGACGCCGGCAGCATCGTCGCCCTGGTCTTTCTCGACGAGATCCGGCTGGCCGACGGCATTGCCCGCATCGTCGCGCTGAAGGAGCGGCAGCCGAATCTCCGCACGCTGGTCGCCTTCGGCGCCCTCACGGCGGACGACCTGCGCGCCCTGCTGGCCGCGGGCGCAGACGCCTTCGTGGCGCGGTCCAAGTCGCCGCGGGAACTCGGCGCCGCGTTGCTCGCTCTCGCCGAGGGCTCCGATTGCCTTGTTCCCCCGGAGCAACCGGTGGCGCTGCCGGCCGAGGCGGGGGACGGCCTCGGGCTCACCCCCCGGGAGGCCGAGGTGCTGCGCTTCCTCAGCTCCGGGTTCAGCAACAAGGAGGTCGCGCGCCGGCTGGCGCTCAGCGTCCGCACCGTGGAGACTCACCGGCTCAACCTGCGGCGCAAGACCCAGACCGGACGGCTGAAGGATCTGGTCTCTCTCGCCCGACAGCTCGGACTTGCGCCCGTCGTCGAGAGCGGGGAGCAGGTCCGGCGCGGGACCGACAGCCGGTCATCCGGCAACGACAACCAGTCCCGGCACTGAGCGGGACTCCGGGCGGTCCCGCCGGGACCGCCCCCCTAAGCAGCCGCAGCCTTCCTGCGGACCCGGGAAGTCCGTTTGGCCTTCGGCGCGGTCTCGGCCATGCCGGACGTCTTGGAAGCGGTCGTCGGCGCCGCAACCTTATCCCGCGGCTTCTTCGAGCTCCGCATGCGCGTTCCCGCCGGCTTGACCCGCGCCCCGGCCCGGACGCTATCCCCGGCCGCGGACAGCCGTGCCTGGAGCAGCCCCAGCACCGCCGCCTCCTCCGGCCGCAGCCGGGAGAGATCCTCACTCAGCTCGGACTCGACCGCGCCCTTCACCTGCAGGAGCAGGTCACCCTCCAGATAGCAGTCGAGGATCTGCGGGTGGATGTAGCACTTGCGGCAGATCGTCGGGGTGTTTCCGAGGCGGCCGGCGACGCTCTCGATGGCCGCGCGGATGTTGCGCTTGGCCCCCGCCTCGCTGTCGAAGCTTTCGAACTCGCGCAGCGCCAGCGCCGCCAGCACCGTACCGGCCCAGGTCCGGAAATCCTTGGCGGTGAAGTCCTCGCCGGTGATCTCCCGCAGATACGCGTTCACGTCCGAGGAGGTGACGTCGCGCTGCGTGCCGTCCGGATCGAGGTACTGGAACAGCTCCTGTCCAGGCAGGTCCTGGCAGGCCTTCACGATCCGGGCGACGCGCCGATCCTTCAGCGACACGTCCCAGATCTTGCCGCTCTTGCCCTTGAACCGGAACGACAGGGCCGAACCCGCGATCCGCACATGGGGATCGCGCAGGGTCGTCAGGCCGTAACTCTTGTTGGTCCGCGCGTAATCGTCGTTGCCGACGCGGATCAGCGTGGTCTCGAGCAGGTGGACCACGGTGGCCAGCACCTTCTCGCGGGGCAGGCCCGGCCGCTTCATGTCGGCATCGACCCGCCGGCGGATGCCCGGCAGGGCGTCCGCGAAGGCCATGATCCGCGAGAACTTGTTGGCCTCTCGCGCCTGCCGGAAATCCGGGTGGTAGCGGTACTGCTTGCGGCCCTTGGCATCGCGGCCGGTCGCCTGGATGTGGCCGTTGCTGCGGGGGCAGATCCAGACATCCGTGTAGGCCGGAGGGATCGCCAGCGCGCGGATGCGGGCGAGCTTCGCCTTGTCGCGCACCGGGGCGCCCTTCGCGTCGAGGTAGCGGAAGCCGGAGCCGCTGCGGCGGCGCGACAGGCCCGGCCGGCCATCATCGACGTAGACGAGGCCGGCCTCCGCCGCCGCCGCACGGAGGTCTCCGCCGTTTTCCGCCGTCTCGACACCCGCCATGCGCCACCCCTCCCATCTACGCCGCCCGGCTGACCGCCCGGCGGGAAGGCCTCGATCAACTGGCATCCCCGGATCGCCGTTCCGGGGCAGCACATCCGTCGCAGGACGATCCGCGCCGACGTGCTAGAGGGATCGGATGCAGTCCGAAGCCACCCCCGGGAACAGGCCCGTTCCGATGCGCCGTCTGGTCTTCGTGGTGACCGAGGACTGGTTCTTCGCCTCGCATTTCCTGCCGATGGCCCGCGCGGCGATCGCCATGGGCCTCGCGGTCGCGGTGGTGACGCGGGTCCGGGCCCATCGCGCCGTCATCGAGGCGACCGGCGCGCAGGTCGTGCCCCTGGAAGCCGAGCGGGCGAGCCTCAACCCGATGGCCGCGGGTTACGCGGCCGGGCAGCTCGCGGCCATCCTCAAGGCCCTCAAGGCCGACATCGTCCACTGCATCGCCCTCCGCGGGATCCTGGTCGGCGGCACCGCCGCCGCCATGGCGGGCATCCCGTCCCGGGTCTACGCGCTGACCGGCCTCGGCCTCGTCGGGGCCCGGGGCGACCGGCTGGGGCGGGCGGCCCGCCTCGCCCTGCGGACACTGATCCGCGGCCCACTGGCCTCGTCCCGAACCCGCTTCCTGTTCGAGAACCCGGACGATGCCCGGGCCCTGGGTCTCGATCCGCTGGAGCAGTCCGTGACCGTGGTGGGCGGCGCCGGCGTCGATCCGGCCGCGTTCGTCCCGCGCCCGCTGCCGCCCATGCCGCCGCTCCGGGTGGCCGTGGTCGCCCGCATGCTCTGGTCGAAGGGGATCGACGTCGCCGTCGAGGCGGTCCGCCTCGCCCGGGCCCAGGGCGCGCCGGTCGAGCTGGCACTGTATGGTGCGCCGGACCCATCGAACCGGCGGGCGATCGACGAGGGGACCCTGCGTGCGTGGAGCCGCGACGGCATCGTCTGGCATGGGCCGACGACCGACGTGGCGGCGGTCTGGGCCGGCCACCATGTCGCCTGCCTGCCGTCTCGCGGCGGCGAGGGCTTGCCGCGGACGCTGCTGGAAGCGGCCTCCTGCGGCCGGGCCCTGGTCGCGTCCGACGTCCCGGGCTGCCGCAGCCTCGTGCGCGATGGCGTCGAGGGCCTGCTGGTTCCTCAGAACGACGCGCCGGCCCTGGCCGCCGCCCTCGCGCGCCTGAGCGGGGATGCCGGCCTCGTCGCCGGCCTGGGCGCGGCTGCACGAACCCGGATCGAGACCGGGGGCTTCACCGAGGCTGCCGTGACCGACCATGTCCGCGCCATATGGCGCGACCTGCTGGAGGCCTGATCGTGCGCGCGCCGGACGATCCCGCCGGATTCATCCGGGCCAACACCCGTCTGCTGCCCGTGCCCCATGCACCCGAGATCCATCTGCACGTCGCCGACGAGGCGACGGACCTCTGGCAGCGGACCGAGGAGGAGTTGCAGGAGATCGGGCTGCCGCCGCCGTTCTGGGCCTTCGCCTGGGCCGGCGGGCAAGCGCTCGCCCGGTACGTCCTCGACCACCCCGACGTCGCGGACGGGGCCCGCGTCCTGGATTTTGCCTCGGGATCCGGCTTGGTGGCGATCGCCGCCGCGCTCGCCGGAGCGGACCACGTCGTGGCCAGCGACCTCGATCCCTTCGCCAAGGCGGCGATCCGCCTCAACGCCGAGGCCAACGGGGTCGGCGGACGGATCACCCCGGTCTGCGACGACCTCCTCGGCCGCGATCCGCAGGTCGACCTCGTCCTGGCCGCCGACGTCTTCTACGAGCGCGACCTCGCCGGGGCCGTGACCGCCTGGCTCTCCGGTTTGCAGACGCGGGGCGTCACGGTGCTGATCGGCGATCCGGGCCGTACGTACCTGCCGCGCGACCGCCTCGATTGCCTCGCCACCTATGCGGTGCCGGTCTCGCGTTCGCTGGAGGATGCCGAGATCAAGCGCAGCCATGTCTGGCGGCTGCGCGGATGAGGGGCTGCCAGAGACGGTCGCGTCGGACCGCCGCCCATGCGGCCCCGCCGAGGGTTTATACGGCGCGGGAATGCGCTACCGTCAAAACCACTCGTGTCGCGTGCCGCGCATGCGCCAGAGTTTGCGAAGGCCCGGATCGGGGCATGCTGCGGCGGAAGGTTTCGTGGTGAGTGTCGAGTCGAGTGTGAAGCCCAGCGTTGCCCGCATCGTCGCCTTCTCGGGGAGCGCCAAGCGGCCCTCGCGCACCCGCATCCTGGTCGAGGCGCTCGGCGCCGAACTCGGACGCCTCCGCGGGATCGATCTCGCCGTCTACGACCTGATGGATGCCGGCCCGGGCCTCGGCGCCACGCAGCGGGACGCGCTGTCGGCACCGGCCCTGCGCCTGGTCGAGGCGATCGAAGGAGCGGACGCCCTCATCGTCGGGACGCCGGTCTATCAGGGCGGCTATGCCGGGCTGTTCAAGCACGTGTTCGACTTCGTCGATCCCGCCCGGATGATCGGCATGCCGGTGGCCCTCACCGCCACGGGCGGCGGCCTTCGCCACGCCCTGGTGGTCGAGCACGGGCTCCGGCCGCTGTTCGGCTTCTTTGCCGCGCATGTCGCGCCGACCTCCGTCTATGCCGGATCCGACGACCTGGTGGATGGCCGCATCGTCGACGAGACCGTGGCGGCCCGGATCCGCGCCGCGGCTGCGGAGCTTGCCGCCCTGCTCGACGTGGCGCGGACGGCCGCACCCGGCGCATCCGACTGACGCGAGACTCCCCCGGCCTGCCGCGGGCCCTAGATCGAAGGCGGACCACGCTCACCCGCGAGGGATCATGTCAGGTTCTCCGATCACGGCCGGCAAGGCGGCGACAGCGCTGCCCGCAACCTACGTCACGGCCTCCGGCCTGCCGCGCTACCATCCGGTGTCGCAGGCGCTGCACTGGCTGAGCGCGGCCCTGGTCCTGGCGGTCCTGCCGCTCGCCTGGGTCGCGATCAGCCTGCCGCCGACACCGGCCAAGGGCAGCATGTTCGTGCTGCACAAATCGGTCGGCCTCACGATCCTGGCGATCGTGGTCCTGCGGATCGTCTGGCGGATGATCCGGCCGGCGCCGCCGGATCCGCAGGCGCCCCGGCTCCTGACGCTGATCGGCCGCGTCAATCACTATCTCCTGTACGCGATCTTCCTGATCATGCCGATCAGCGGGTACCTGCTCAGCGCGCTGTCCGGTCGCGACACGCCGTATTTCTGGCTGTTCACGGTCCCGGGGCTGCCGAAGGACGACGCGGCCCAGAAGATCTTCGAGGCGATCCACGTCTTCGGCCAGTGGCTCGTCTACGCCCTGGTCCTGCTGCATGTCGCCGGGACGGTGTGGCACCTGATCATCCGGCGGGACGGACTCCTGGAGCGGATGCTGCCGATACAGGACGGTCGCGGGTCGTCCCGCTGACGCATCGCCGGTCGCTCGCGTGGCCTCTCTGACGGAAACCCCGCGGCGCGCTCAGTCGACGCGGCGCAGGACGAAGGCGGTGCCGACCTCCGGTTCGCGCCGCCAGCGTCCGTCGCCGCTCGGCACGAGGTCGATGCTGTGGCCGCGCTTGGCGGTCAGCGTCATCCGCCCGTTCGCGTAGCGCCAGCGGACCGGATCGAACACCTCCAGGCCGCTGTCGTGGCAGCCCGGGACGATGTGCACGCCGCCGCCGGTGCCATCGAGGGTGATCCGGCAGGTGTCGCGCTGCTGGAACCGGTCGAGGGCATAGAGACCCGGTGCGGGGGCCGCCGAAGCGGTCGCCGCCGGCCGCAGTTCGGCCGGAACCGGGGCGGCGGCCTGGAGCGGGGCGGGGTTCGGGCTGGCTGCCACGGCCGGCTCGGACTCGGGCGAGCCTGCGGCGCCGGCCGGACGCATGGCCACGATGTCGAGGGGGACGAGGCTGTAGCGGTTACCGTCCTCGGCCAGCGCGACGAGGCTGCGCTGGTCCGGCCGCCGGGTGAATTCGAGGACGGGGCGGACATTGCGGTCCACGAAGCGGACGTTCCCTTCGACGAACAGCCAGCCGGCGACGCCGTTCAGGACGGGCAGGGCCCGGCGGCATCCGGCCGGGAAGCGCAACTTTTGGCCCGCATCGCCGCTGTCCAGCACCAGGGTCATGACGCAGCGGCGGTTGGTGCCGTCACGGGACAGGTCCCACGTCCCCGGCGCCTGACCCAGCCTTTCGGGCAGGCTGGGCGGCGCTGACGGGACGGGCGGCGCGGCGAGCGTCTCCGCGGCCGGCGGAGCCCCCGGTTCGACGGTCGCGGCCGGCACGTCCTGCGCGGCGGCAGGCTGGGCGACCGCGCCCATTGCGATGAGGGCGGATGCGGCCAGTCGGGCGGCCTGTGCCGGTGTCACGCGTTCGGTCTCCAGGGTGTCTCGGCGACGGGCGTCAGCGGGCCCCGTCCCTCGAACCACGAGACGACGTTGTCGACGACGAGCTGGGCCATCGCCGCGCGGGTGTGCTCGGAGGCCGACCCGACATGCGGCAGCAGGACCGTATTGTCGAGGGCGGCGAGGTCCGCCGGGACGTGCGGCTCGTTCTCGAACACGTCGAGGCCGGCGCCCAGGATCGTGCCCGCCGTCAGCGCTGCGGTCAGCGCCGCCTCGTCGACGAGCGTCCCCCGGGCGACGTTGATCAGGATGCCCTCAGGGCCGAGCGCCTCCAGGACGTCGGCGTTCACGAGATTGCGCGTCTCGGGCCCGCCGGGCGCCACCACGATCAGGATATGGACCGCGTGGGCGAGGCCGATCAGGGTATCGTGATAGGTGTAGGGAACGTCCGCCCGTCGGCTGCGGCCGTGATAGTCGATTGCGACGCCGAAGCTCTCCAGGCGGTGGGCGATCGCCCGCCCGATCCGGCCGAGACCGAGGATGCCGACCCGCCGCCCGCGCAAGGAGGCCGTGAGCGGGAAGGGGGCCTTGGGCCAGTGGCCGGCGCGCAGGTAGCGGTCGGCCTGGGGGATCTTCCGCAGGGTCGCGAGGACGAGGCCGAGGGCGAGGTCGGCGACCTCGTCGGTGAGAACGTCCGGCGTGTTGGTGACGATGATTCCGCGCCGATGCGCCGCCACGGCGTCGACGGCATCGTAGCCCACCCCGAAATTCGCGATGAGTTCCAGGTTCGGCAGCCGGTCCATCAGCGCCCCGTCCACGCTGACGTGACCGCCGACGCAGAGCGCGCGGACCCGCGGGCCGATCTCGGCCAGCAGGGCCTCGGGATCCGCGGCCTCCGACAGCCTGTGGACCCTGTACCGCCCCTCGAAGGCCGCCTCGACGAGCGGATGCATCTTCCGGAGCAACAGGATCTCGACCGGGGCCTCAGCCATCGTTCACTCCCATGTTCGGCCGTTCGTCCGCGCCGGCCCCCGCCATCGTCCCGGCATAGAGCCTGTGCGGGGTCGCGCGCCAGCGCGCCGGGCCGCCCGCGGTGACAACCGCACGGATCAGCCGGGCGGCCAATCGACCGGGACAGGGCTCGCCTCTTTCGAAAACCGCGCGCGATGCCTACTAAGGACCACGCATCATCGCGAGAGTTCTGAACCGATCCCATCTCCGAAGACGAAGACCGATGACCAGCCCGCGCACCCTCTACGACAAGATCTGGGACGACCACGTCGTCGATGTTCAGCCGGACGGCTCCAGCCTCCTCTACATCGACCGTCACCTCGTTCACGAAGTGACGAGCCCGCAGGCGTTCGAGGGTCTCCGCGTGGCCGGCCGGAAGGTGCGCCACCCGGAAAAGACGCTCGCCGTGGTGGACCACAACGTCCAGACATCGGACCGCACGCAGGGCATCGACGACCCTGAGAGCCGCACGCAGCTCGAGGCGCTCGCCGAGAACGTCCGCGATTTCGGGATCGAGTTCTACGACGCCCTCGACCGGCGCCAGGGCATCGTCCACATCATCGGCCCCGAGCAGGGCTTCACGCTGCCCGGGCAGACGATCGTCTGCGGCGATTCGCACACCTCGACGCACGGGGCCTTCGGGGCGCTGGCCCACGGCATCGGCACCTCGGAGGTCGAGCACGTGCTGGCCACCCAGACGCTGGTGCAGCGCAAGGCCCGGAACATGCGCGTCTCCGTCGACGGGACGCTGCCGCCGGGCGTGACCGCGAAGGACATCATCCTGGCGATCATCGGCGAGATCGGGACGGCTGGCGGCACCGGCCACGTCATCGAGTATGCCGGCGAGGCGATCCGCGCCCTCTCGATGGAAGGCCGGATGACGATCTGCAACATGTCGATCGAGGGCGGTGCCCGCGCCGGCATGGTGGCTCCCGACGCGACGACCTTCGCATACGTGAAGGACAGGCCGAAGGCACCCAAGGGAGCGGCCTTCGACGCGGCGCGGCGGTACTGGGAGAGCCTCGTCACGGATGACGGCGCCCATTTCGACCGCGAGGTGCGCCTCGACGCGGCCGCCCTCCCGCCGCTGGTGAGCTGGGGCACGAGCCCCGAGGACGTGATCTCGATCCAGGGTCGCGTGCCGGACCCGTCCGAGATCGCCGACGAGAACAAGCGGCAGTCGAAGGAGAAGGCGCTCGCCTATATGGGCCTGACGCCGGGCACCAAGATCACCGACATCACCCTGGACCGGATCTTCATCGGATCCTGCACGAACGGCCGCATCGAGGATCTGCGTGAGGTCGCGCGGGTCGTCGGCGACCGCAAGGTGCACGAGGGCGTCTCGGCGATGATCGTGCCGGGCTCTGGCCTCGTGAAGGCGCAGGCGGAGGCGGAAGGGCTCGACAAGATCCTCAAGGCCGCGGGCTTCGACTGGCGCGAGCCGGGTTGCTCCATGTGCCTCGGGATGAACCCGGACAAGCTGCGTCCGGGCGAGCGCTGCGCGTCGACGTCGAACCGCAACTTCGAGGGCCGCCAGGGTCCGCGCGGGCGCACGCACCTCGTGTCCCCGGCCATGGCGGCGGCCGCGGCGGTGGCCGGTCGCTTCGTCGACATCCGGGAATGGCCGCAGGGCTGAAATCCCGATTGACGGCGGCGGCTCGGTTGCCTAAACGGAGCCGTCGCCGGCTGATGGCCGACGGCAAGCCCAGGTGGCGGAATTGGTAGACGCGCTGGTTTCAGGTACCAGTCTCGCGAGAGGTGAAGGTTCGAGTCCTTTCCTGGGCACCAAATGCCTGACAGCAGCCCGCCAACGCATTGGCGGGCTTTGTTGTTTCTGAGTTGCGGAATATCCTGGGCCCAGGGTGCGGGAGTTCTGCGCGCCTCGCGGGCCATCCGAGCCCGGTTGGTCGTCCGCGTGTAGGTTGCGCTCTCCCGACTTCCGTCGGCCCAACCTAACAGGGCGTCGAGCTGCGCCTCTGTCGCCCCATCCTCGGCGGCGCGACGCGCTCCGGCCTTCCGCAGCCCATGAGCCGGACCCGGGCATTGGGCCTCGCGGCAGACCTTCCCGCCCCACGTGCCGAACGATTCCTTGGTGGACGGCTCTCCGCGCTCGGTGCAGATGAACGACGGATCGCCCGTCGGCCCCGCGGCGATCGACGCGGCGAGGGCCGGCAGGATCGGCGCGATCACCACCATCCCGGTCTTATCGGTGCGGATGGGGAATTCACCGTTCCGGACGTGCTGGCGGACGAGCCGAACCGCGTCGCCGCGGCGCAGGCCGGTGTAGAGCAGCAGATCGAAGGCGAGGTGCTGCGGGTGCCGACCGGCCAGCAGCCCTCGAACCGCGCCAATTCCTCTCCGGTCCAGGCGTGGAAGCCGCCCGCATCGTTCCGGCCCGAGAGGAGCGACACGCCCCGGGTCGGATCGGACGGCACCAGCCGGCGCGCTACGGGGCCGTCCGCACGGCTGCGATCCGATGTGTCGCCCGGGGGTCGCTCTGGCCGGAAGGGACAAATGATGGTCGGACCGCTCGCCGGCCGCGCATCGAGCGAACGGAGATCTGAGGAATGCAGGAGCAATGATGAATCCCGCCCGGAGCACGGGCAAAGCGTCGCTAAGCGACCTCGAGGTCACGATCGAGATCGACGAGCGCGCGATAGGAGTCGATCGGCTGCGGCTTGCCGCGCAGATAGCCTTGTATCTCTGCACACCCGTGCTGCCGTAGAAACGTCAGCTGCGCCTCTGTCTCGACGCCCTCCGCAATGACCGGAATGTCCAAGCTCTCACCGAGACTGAGGATTGCCCGGACGATCGCGCCGCCTTTGCTCGTCACGCCGATCTGCCACACGAACGACCGATCGATCTTGATCTTGTCGAACGGAAAAGCCTCCAACGTCGCCAGGGATGAGTATCCCGTTCCGAAATCATCCATCGAGATGCGCACACCGAGCGCCTTCAGGTCGCGCAGTGTCTCCTGCGCGCGTGCCGAACCCTTCAGAAAGAGGCTCTCGGTCACCTCGAGTTCGAGACGGTCGGCCTTCAGTCCGGTCTCCTTGAGCACCGCACCGACGACATCGCACAGGTCGGCTTGCTGGAGCTGCGCGATCGAGAGATTGACAGCGATGCCGAGGGGCAAGGCCCAACGCGCAGCCTCGCGGCAAGCCTCACGGAGCACCCACTCGCCGAGCGGGAGGATCGCCCCGGTCTCCTCTGCCAGCGGTATGAACTGCGCAGGCGAAATCGTCCCACGGGTCGGATGAGTCCATCGCAGAAGCGCTTCGAAGCCGCAGGCGCGATCCGAGGCGACTCTGAACTGGGGCTGGTAGTGCAGCGCGAACTGTCCGGTCCCGATCGCCGCGCGCAGGTCCAGAGCCAACCGGTGCCGCTCGAACGCTGCCTTATCCATCTCCGCCTCGAAAAAGCGGTAGGTTCCCTTGCCTTCCTTCTTGGCGCGCACCAGCGCCATATCGGAAGCGGATAGCAGGGCGTCGTAGGTGTCGCCATCGTGGGGGAAGAGAGCGATCCCGACACTGCAACTGACGGAATACCGCAGCTCGCCGTCGGCGTAGGGCGCAGAGATCGCCTCGATGATCGCCTGGGCCCTCGCGGCAGCGTGCCCAATGGCGGCGAGATCTGTCGCCAGCACCGCGAATTCGTCGCCGCCGAGGCGCGCGACCGCGCCGCGCGCGCCGATCAATCCCTTCAAGCGCGCGGCGACCTCGATCAGCAGGCGGTCTCCGGCCGGATGGCCGAACAGATCGTTGACCTGCTTGAAGCCGTCGAGGTCGAGACAGAGAAGGGCCACATCCTCGGCCCGATCGGCGCTTGCCGCCAACTCAAGCTCGACGACCTCCTCGAAATGCAGGCGATTCGGCAATTGGGTCAGGACGTCGTGCCGCGCCAGGAAGCGCAAACGCGCTTCGCTCCGACGGCGCTCCGTAATGTCCTCGTGCGTCGATATCCAGCCTCCGTCCGGAAGGAGCACGCGGAGGACGCTGATGTCCCGATCGTCGGTGAGATGCATGACGCTCGCCGTGTCCGAAGGCACCCGGGGCAATGGCGGCGTCAGCACGGCTTCCCAGGGACCTCCTGAGCCGCGGTGCTGCGCCAGCACGAACCTGCGGAGATCCTCGGCTTTCGTGCCGGGTTGCCGAAGGTGATCGGGGATTGCGTAGAGACTGGCGAAGCGCGCGTTCAGGATGACGAGCCGCTCGTCGGCGTCGAACAGGCAGAGCCCCTGGACCATATTGTCGAGAGCGACGCCGAACCGCTCGTAATGGGCGCGTAAGTCACGCTCGCTGCGGGCGCGTTCTTCGGCGCTCGCGATCCGCCGCTCGGCGCTCGCCCCCCGAAGAAAGAGCCGAAACAGGGCCGCGATGCACACCAGAAGGAGTGCCGTTGCTGCACCGACCGCGAGCGCCTGCCGGCGGAAGGGGGCCAGGCACGCTTGCGTCGTGCGACTGATGCTCAGAATGAGCGGGTAGCCGGCGAGAGCCTTCGTCGCGATGATGCGTTCTTGATCATCCACGGGGCTCACGTTGCGCATCACGCCGCCCAGAGGACTCGTCTGGGCGATCCGCGCGGCCCCCGTGGTCGGCAGAATCTTACCGATCACGTTGTCCCGATAGGGATGACGGACGAGCAGCATCCCGTCGTGGCGGAAGACCGAGACAACAGCGTCGTCGGTCGGTGCGATCTGCCGGTACAGTCGTTCGAAATAGCCGAGCTCGATCGCGCCGAGCACGAGGCCGAGGAACGTTCCGTCGGGCGCCGTGACCTTCCGGGCGATGTAGATCGTCCAAGCGCCGTCGCCGCGGTTCTGCACCGGTTCGCTGATGAAGCGTTGCAGCTTCGGGTCCGCAGCGAGTGCCTTGAAGTAATCCCGATCTGCGATGTTGACGTTCGGGATCGGCCAGAAGCGGCTGAAGTTTAGGAGCTGGCCGGTGTGATCGATGATCGTGACCGCGTTGACCTGTGGCAATGCCGCGACGCGCGCTTTGAGTGCCTCATGTAAGTCGCGCCGGCTCGCCGCCGCCGCGTACTCCGCGGGAGTCGAGACCTTTGCGCCGGCCATATCCTCGATGATGGCTTCTTGAACGATCTCGAGGGCCTGGAGCGAGCGATCGGCCTGATCAGCGAGGATCGTGGAGAGTCCGATGAGGTTGCGTTCGGTATCCTGCAGCGCCTGGCCGTACATGTCGGCGATGAAGACGATCGCGCCTGACACAATCGCAAAGGCCAGAACGACCAGTGACGTAACGAGAGCGGCATACGATCGAACAGGCGATCCGAACATCAATGGAACCCTGGCACTGATGTTCAACTTTATTCAGACTGGAAGCAAAAGGCGAAAACGTCGATCGAGGCGGTTAGTCCATGGCACGCGCGGCTCGCAGCCCTCAGCGGTCGTTCAGGGTCCTGCCGTCGCGCGTGTCGAGCTTGGCGGACCTAGCCGGGTCGGGACATGGAGCATGGTGATCGTTCAGGGCAGGTGACCGGCGAAGCCTCTCCGCCGACGCCTGGCGCACCTCTGGACAAGCCGATCGCACACAACCGACTAAGACATCGTTGCCAGGGCGAGACGCCCGTTTTCGGGACCTGCCGATAACGGCTCGGACGGCTGGGACAGGCGTTCGCTCGGCGAGCAGGTGCTCGAAACCGCCTTCCCGGCCGACCTCGATCCCGATGACCGGGTCTATCCGTGCCCGCCCTCCACGTGCCTCGTGAACGAGACGCCGGACCAGGAATCCGGCCCCGTCACGGTGTGCTACCGAGCCGGCTACCCTGTGGTGGACGGACGCAGCACGGTCCCGGCGCCGATCCGGCACGCGATCCTGCTGATGGTCGGGCACCTGCGCGACCTGCGCAAGATCGGCGGGGGGCTGGCCTCGGCGGTGCTGCTGGCCTTCGGGGGGATCATGCTGGCGAAGATCGGGCTGGCGGGGCGCTGAGCCCGATCGGAGACTCGAAACCGCGCCGTCTGCCCGCGCGCAGACCGGGCCTCGACATGCACCGAAAAGACCACCTTGAACCGCCCGGCTCCGGCCGCGGCGGTTTTTTTTGGCGGACTCAAGCGCAGCCGTCGGAACGACCCTCCGCCAGGTCCCATTGTCCCCATACATGCCTTTGAGGGGGCCATGACATGCTGAAGGTCACCTACATCGACTTCCACGAGAAACCGGGCAGCCCCGTTCACAGCGGCCGGTACATTACCGACGAGAACGGGGCGATGATCGGCGGGGCGCATCGCTACGCGGACCAAATCAGCGGACTGCGGGCCCTGCTCGCGCTCAGCTGATTTCACCCCTCGGAAGATCTCGGCCCGCCCGGTCCGCCGGCGCGGGCCTTTTGGTGTCGGCTGGCCCGCGGCTTGCGCTGGCCCAACACGCCACCCAAAAATTCACGCAGCCCCGCCGGCACCGCCACGCGGGGCTTTTTCATCCGCGGTTGGCTCGCGCTCTTGAACGCTCGAACACAACCACGGGTTGAAAAATCGACCCAACCAATCAGCCGGGCTCACGTTCAGACGGATAAGAAAACTCTGGATTTTCCGAGTTCAGAGATGCCGCGTATGCCAGGCTCGCGAAGAATTTTCGGACCTTGTAGGGTGCACAATTATACAATTCACCGCGCCCAGGGTAGACCATGCCATACAGGGCCTGGCCTGGATCGCCGATCTTGTCAGCATTTGCAGACCTGCAAACCATACGGAACTCTTTAAGTCCTGCGAGGACCGGGCCGGCAAGATCGCTGACACGCACGTTCCACCCCCTCAATCGTACTCGGGCTCAATGACTCCATCCCGTTGCGATCCGCAAACATAGGCCATCACTCCGCAGGTCAATAAACCGAGCGCGGATTGGCTCCGACTCCGTATTCGATATCTGATTTGCGCGCGGTCTGTGTCGGTGCTGATGTCAATAAGGTGCGGTCGCCCAGACTCGATGATGAACGACGTCGCGTTTTGCGGCCCCGCCTGCGCCGTCCGTGAGGCAATGAGCCCACGGCTTGCGACGCTCTGCCCGCCTCTTCCCGGACCAATCTTCAGCCTCGCCGCCGCCGCGCTGGGCTGCTTCGTGCCCCGATACCCGGTGCGGTACCATCCTGAGCCCGGCCGGTATGGCCCGGTGACCGCCGCGGACGTCCTGAGCCCGAGCCACCTTAAGTATCGGCCCGGCCCAGACGTTGGTGAGATCAGGCGCTCCCCCGCCCCGTGAGCAGCTCGGGGCGGGGCCGAGCGGCCAATTCCCGGCGATGGCGCCCGCGCCACACGGGGCGGCGTGACGATTTCGGAGCCCGTTATCGACCCTTGCGCGTCAGCGTGCCCTGGAATTCACACGAGGCGCCGTGCCACGCCAGGCAGCCGTCCTCCTCCAGAGCGACCGATCGAAGGTCGGGGCTGTAACGGGCCATGATCCGGCAAGTCTGTCCGTTCTCGGTCTTGCTGAAGAGGATCGTACGAGGCCCGGTCGATCGGCCCTTCATGGTCACACCACCACCGCAGCCTCTGGACCCGACCGAGAACTCGGCGACATAGCCGGACGCACCGGACGCCTTCACGACGACGCCCTGCTCGTATCCATCTTCCTTGCGCTCGAAGATGCCGGTCGCCTGCCGTCCAGGGCCGGCGGCCTGAACTGGAAAAGCGAAGAGGGTCAATGCAATCAGGATCTGGAGCCGGTGGCACATCAGACGGCAACCCTGCCAGCGTGAGCGTACAGGCAGAAATCAAAGATCTTGCCCGGCAGCCATGGCGCTTTTCGCGCTTCCGACCCGTGGCAGGTGCAGATCAGACCCATTGAAACGAACAGCGCTCTCTCGGTTTGAAGGTGCAACGCCGAGGTCCCCATGCTCTACGAACTCGCTACCCTTTCGTGCCCGTTGCTCGCAGTCGATCGAGCATCCGACGGGGTTTATGACTGGGTGAACGACGCGGAGGCCAAGGGTGAACTGTTCGGCTGCTGGCGGACCGAGATAGGGACACTCGGTCGCCTGATCGTGCTGCGCGGGTTCGAGGCACCGGAAGATATGACCGCCGAGCGCCGCCGGGCGCTTCTGAGTGCTAACCCGTTCAATGCGGGGAGCGTGGTGACGGCGCTGGAAATGGACAGCTATGCGCCGTTCGCCTTTCTGCCGCCGATCCAGACCGGGGACCGTGGCGGGGTGTACGAGTTCCGGACCTACCGCCTGAAGCCCGGCGGGCTGCCGCCAACGCTCGCGGGTTGGGAAGCGGCTATCGCACCCGCACGTGAATATACCGAGCATCTCGTCGCGAACATGTACGCCCTCGATGGAGCGCCGCGGATCACACACATTTGGGGCTTCACGAGCTTGAAGGAACGGACCGAGTTACGCTCTTGGGCTTATGGTGCTGCTGTCTGGCCGCCCGAGGGGGGCCCGGAGCAGATTGCCGAAGCAACTTCGACTATTGCGCTTCCACAGGGGCCATCTCCCCTGGCCTGAATAGTCCTTCGTCTCCGCTCTCAAACGACCCTGAGGGTGGCTCGCAGATGACTGCTTTCGGGTTGCGTTGGCGACCTGCCGTATGACCGGCAGGGGTCGAAAGCGGGAAGGCCGCCTGGATTGGTTTCCCGCCTGTCCGCTGACCAGAACTGCTGCCGCAAAAACGGACGTGCGGAGATTGGGGTGGTCGGCGGACTTGCGCCCCTCTCGATAATCCGGGGCACCTCGGTCAATTCTCGGCAGCAGACGTCGAGCGCGACAAACGACCAGCAGTACCCTCCGCCCAACTCCACGATATGCGTTGAAAGACGGCGCCTCCAGCTGCAGCCTCCTCGACACCGCGTGGCACAGATTTTCGAGTCTGTTGTGGCAGCGGGATCGCGCCCCGATTGATCGTGGTTGACAGAAGATTTTCCGCTTCGTCCAAGTCCAATCTGTAGCCGTCGCCAGCAATGATTTCATTTTGACTGTTGAGCAGGGCTAAGCCGCCGCGGTTCCGGATATACGGCTGGTGCCAGCGCGACCGCGTCAGCTTGAGGCCTTGCCGTTTCGCCCGCCTCCGGAGACGTATGAGGCGCATAGCCTCTTGGTAGGTCGGCGTCGGATTGATCTCTCGCATGGCAGACTTTGCCGTTCACGATTGCTGGCAGCTAACGTCCGTTCTCACGCAAGCGCAGCCCCGCAGCGAGCACGTAGAGAGACATGACGAGCAGAAGGAGCGCGGCAAGCCGGTCCCAGATGCCGTCCGCGACGAGCGCACCGACGAGGCTGATCAGCGTCCCGGCCGCGATCATCGCCGGGATCGGCCAAATGCGATGTGGGGCACCTCTCGTGGCCGTCATTCACCCGGCTCCGCCGTCGTGAGCGTCCGGCTCGCCGTCAGGCGAGGCAGCGCCGAGCGCCTGCGAACGAGCCAGAGATAGAGACCTGAGGCGAGGACGACGATCGTCGCCACGTCCAGCACCGCCCATATGATTTTGAGCGGCAGGCCACCATAATCGCCGAAGTGCAGGGGCTGGGACAGGAATAGCGCCTGGATATACCAAGGCATCGCGCGCATGTCCGTGAGCTGTCCGGTCCCGGCATCGATCAGCGCCGGCTTGAGCAGACGCGCGGTCAGCGGCGTGCTCCCGGCCATGAACACGGCGTAGTGATTGTTGCTGCTGAAGCCCGTACCCGGGAAGGCGACCAGCCGAGGCGTCATCGTCCCGGCCGCGGTCCGCGCCGTCGACATCGCGGCATCGAGGGAGACGAGCGTCAGGGGGCGCGGCACGTCGCGATAGGGAGCCGTCATCTCGGCGAGCTGGCCGCCCTGCCACATCTTGAGCATCAGGTCGGCCCAGGTGTTGACCGTACCGGTCGTGCCAACGACGAGGGCCCAGGCCAGCGTCGAGATACCAATCAGATTATGCCAATCGAGCCATTTGATCCGACTTGACCGCTTTCGCCGGACCGTACCGAAGTCGAGCTTCTTCATGAAAGGCCCGTAGAGCACGATCCCGGAGATGATCGCGGCGGCAAACACGAGACCCATCGCCCCGAGGAACAGCTTGCCGGGCAGACCGAGAAACATGTCGGTATGGAGCTGAAGCAGGAAGCCGATCGGCCCGGCGCCGGGCTTGTCGTCGGCTAGAACCTGCGCCGTGCGCCTGTCGAGAACGACGAAGCTGTCGCTCGGGGCCGTCATGAGGGTCTTACCCAGGCCGGCGAGAACGGTGTTCGTCTCGTCAGGGTCGAAGTAGAGGAATTGCAGGATCTCGCCGGGCTTGTGCGCGATCGCTGCGGCGGCGATCCGATCGAGCGGGACGAACGGAGTTCCCGGAGCCAGGTCCGGCACCGCGGCCTCGTAGCCGAGGGCATGGTTGAGCTCATGGTGGAAGATCAACGGCAATCCGGTCAGGCACAGCAGCAACAAGAACGCCATGCTGACGAGGCTTGTCCATGTATGGATCAGCGACCATAGCCGAAATGCGCGGAGACGAGGCGCCGCGCCGAGCGAGATGCTAATCATCGCGCGCCCGTGACGAAGGTTGCACGCCGGTGCAATGCAGCTCTACCATCGGTAGATCAAGCTGCCGATCACCGTCGCGGGCGCACCGCGATAGCAGAAGCCGGCCTGGCAGTTCGTGTAGTCGCGGTCGAAGATGTTCTGTGCGTTGATCTGCGCGCGGAAGCCTTTGTACTTTGGGTCGAGCGCCGCGAAATCGTAGGCGAGCACCGCGTCGAACAGCGTCACGGTCGGGTTGCGCACCGTGTTCTCGTCATCGGCGTAGCTGGTGCCGGCGAAGCGGACGCCGCCGCCGACCTGAAGGCCGGAGAGCATCGAGCCCGGCGGGAACAGGTAAGTCGCGAAGGCTGTGAAGGTGTTGCCCGGGATGCCAGACAGGCTGTTGCCGTCGATCGGCTGTCCCGTGACCAGCGAGGTCTGGCGCAGGAAGCGCACGTCGAGATGCGTGTAAGCCAGCGTCAGGTTGGTGCCCGGCGCGAAGCTCGCTGTCAGCTCGGCCTCGAAGCCCTTGGATTCGACCGAGCCGGTGGCGACCTGATTGGCGATGTTGGTCGGGTCCTGGCGCAGGATCGAGGTCTGGACGATGTCGAAGCCGGCGAACGATCCGGTGATGTTGGTGTTGGGGATCGCGACCTTCACGCCGGCCTCGATCTGGTCACCGGTGGCGGGCTTGAAGGGGCGGCCATTGGAATCGACACCGACCTGCGGCGTGAAAGTCGTGGCGTAGCTCGCGTAGGGCACGAAGGCGGGTGTCAGGAGGTAGTTGAGGCCGACCCGGCCGGTGAAGGCTCCGTCATTCTGGTCCCGCGGCGTGCCGGGCACGAGATTCGTGAAGCTCGACGTGCTCTGGAAGACCCAGTCGTGCCGCCCCGTCAGCGTCAGGACGAAGCGGTCCCACTTCGCCTGCTCCTGCAGGTAGACACCGATCTGGTCCTGGCTCTGGCCAGAACCGCTCGTCAGTGGCGGGCGTGCAATGAACGTCCGGTAGCGGAAGTTCGAAAAATCGGTCACGCCCGCGAGGCTGAGGTCGGGCACGTTGAAGTTCAAGCCGTAGCGGCGATCATAGTCGTAATGGGCGTAGTCGACGCCACCGATCACCGTGTGGGCGACCGGGCCAGTCCAGAAGTGCCCCTCAAGCTGGGTGTCGACGACGGCGGATTTGATCTTGTCCTTGTAGAGGCCGGCATAGCGTTGTGCCGTCAATCCAGTCACGCCGGTG
Source organism: Methylobacterium sp. 391_Methyba4 (assembly GCF_029691625.1). Lineage (NCBI taxonomy): Bacteria > Pseudomonadati > Pseudomonadota > Alphaproteobacteria > Hyphomicrobiales > Methylobacteriaceae > Methylobacterium > Methylobacterium sp. 391_Methyba4. Next base: position 1,101,605 of record NZ_CP121475.1, read on the forward strand.
AAGGCGGTGAACGGAAAGCTGACCGCCGCATCCTGATACCGGAAATTCTGTCGAAAGATCAGATCGGGCGAGAATTTGTGCTCGAAGGCGTAGCCGATGCGGTACTGCTGCTGGCTCGTCTTGTTGAACCCCGCATCGCCGCCGTAGAGCCGCGTCACCTTGAAGCCCGGCTCGTTGTAGAAGAACGCAGTGCCGGGAAGATTGGTGTGCAGGTACTCGCTGAGCAGGGTGAAGCTCGTGTCGGAGTCGGGGCGCCACGTGAACGAAGGCGCGATCATCTGGCGGTCGTCGACGGCGCCGGGCAGGAAGGTGTCGGACTGGCGCACGATGCCGGTCAACCGGTAGGCCATGGTGCCATTCGAGCCCTCGACCGGGCCGCCGACGTCGAAATTGCCCTGGTAGCGGTCGAAGTTGCCGCCCTGGAACCAGACCTCGCCGAAGGGGACGAAGACAGGGCGCTTCGAGGTGATGTCGACGATGCCGCCGGGGGAGCCGAGGCCGTAGAGGCCGGAGGCCGGACCGCGCAGGATGGTCAGCGCCTCGTATCCGTAGGGCTCGGTGCGCGGTATGATCAGACCGACGCCCGGCTGGCGCAACCCGTCACGATAGACGCCATCGTAATACTCCGCAAAGCCGCGCACGTAGAAGGCGTCGTTGCGCGGGTCGAAGCCGAACACGTTGGCGGAAACGCCCGGCACGTAGGACAGCGCCTGATTGAGATCCTGCACGTTCCGGTCGTTGAGCTGCTCGCGGGTCACCACCGAGACAGATTGCGGCGTCTCGATCAACGGCGTGTTGGTCTTGGTGGCGGTGGGGCTTACGCGAGCGACGTAGCCACTCACACCGGAGGGTCCACCACCGCCGCCACTGGTGGCCGCACTGTTGCCGTCACCGCCGCTGACGTTAGCACCGCCAAGCCCGGCACCTGCCGCGTTGACGGTAGCCGGGCGGGCAGCCTCCACCGAAATCTCGTTGAGCTGTACGGCGGCATCTTGCGCCACTGCAGCGTTGGTGATCGCGGTCGACGCGACGAGAAGGCTAAGGAGTGAGGAGCGGTTGACCATAGATCACGCAGAGACGCATCGAGAGCAGGCTCCGCGATGTTGATCTTGGATCGAAGTGCTTAGCAATCCGAGAATGTGTCAAAAATCACACGTTTATAGTGCTTCAAATTTGGATCGATTCTGAACTTTAAAGCTCTCGCCGCTCGATCCAGCATCGCGGTCGAAGAACTGCCTTACAGGCGATATTTCCCGCGTCGGATCCGATCCGCAGACTGAAAGAATTCCTTCTCATATTTCGCGACAGGCAACACGGTAAAGTCAGTTTTTCCAAATTCATGTCCGGGAGCGATTGGGCCGCAATCGGCGAATGCTTCATTCTAGGACAAGCCGCGGTCCGCTTTCAGGTCGGCGTCGCAGGAGCCTGCGCGGCCGGTTGGGTCGAAAGCCGCCCTTCACCGAACCGATTACCGATGAAGCATCCCGGCCAATCCGCCAAAGTCGGCACGAGACAGTTCGACGAAAAAGTTTGCGCCTCAAAGGCTAGGCTTCTCCCGCAACAAGCCACATGAACCTTGTTTTTACTCAGTTATTTCACTTCTTTCCTGGGCACCAAATGCCTGACAGCAGCCCGCCGACGCATGGGCGGGCTTTGTTGTTTCTGAGGTCTGCCGATCCCGAGCGTCCCGCCCGCATATCCCGCCGGCCGCCGCACGCTATAAAGCCCCGCTTGGGTTTTCGGCGAGGGCGATTCGCGTGCGGTCCGGTTCAAGACTCTCCGAACGCTGGTTCACGCTGGCGCTCTGGCTCGTCGCGGTGGTCTTCGCGTGGTTTCTTATCGGGCTGGGATCGCTGGTCGTCGGCGATCTGCCGCAGGTCGAGCACCGCTATACCCTCGAGCAGTTCCTCGACACCGATCAGGCCAGAGCCTCGGCCGAGGCCCTGAAGCAGATCCGTCGGGAGCAGGACGACAACCGGCGGCAGGTCGAGCAGGATCGGCTCGCCCTCGAGGCGGCCCAGTCCGCTTCGGAGGGGGCGCGCGAGACCTTCGCCAACTGGCTGAAGACCCGGGACGCCACGCAGCGGGTCGACCAGGATCCCGGCCTGATCGCGCGCACGCAGCAACTCGACGCCCTCAAGGCCGCCGAGCGCACCATCGAGGAGCGCCTCGCGGCACGGGCGCAGGCGGGACTCGACCAGTCCGAGCGGGAGGCGACGCGGCTGCGGATGGACGACGAGCTGCGCGCGGCGGCGCAGAAGCAGCTCGACGCGGCCGAGCGCGGCCAGGAGTTGCGCGTCTTCGCCTACCGGCTCGCCCTGACGCTGCCGCTGCTGGCCCTGGCCGGATGGCTCCTGCTCAAACGGCGGCATACCCGCAACTGGCCGTTCGTCTGGGGCTTCGCCCTGGCGGCGGCCTTCGCCTTCTTCGTCGAACTCGTGCCGTACCTGCCGAGCTACGGCGGCTACGTTCAGTACGGCGTCGGCGTGATCGTGACCCTGGTCGCGGGCCGCGCCGCGATCAATGCCCTGCACGCCTACCGCGCGCGACAGGCCGTCGTGGAGGCGCGACCGGACGCCGAGCGGCGGACCGAGATCGCCACCGACCAAGCCCTGGCCCGTCTCGCCAAGAAGGTCTGCCCCGGCTGCGAGCGGCCGCTCGCCCTCGACGATGCGAGCACGAATTATTGCCCCCATTGCGGGCTCGGCATCTTCGCACAGTGCCTGTCCTGCACGCATCGCAAGAGCACCTTCGAGCGCTTCTGCCGGGCCTGCGGCACCCCGAGCCCGGATCTCGCGACCCCGGTCCCGTAGCGGGCGCGCCGCCGCCCGCCCGGACCATCGCACCGCATCGCATCGCGGATCGACGCTATGCCGCCGGATCGTCCCCGCAGGCGCGACGCGGAACGCGGCGATCCGGCCCGGCGCCCCTCAGGCGTTGTCGCCCCGGATCGCCGCGATGACCGCGTCGGTGACCTGTCGCGTCGTCGCCCGTCCACCCAGATCGGGGGTGTGCAGGCTCGGATCCGCGGTGACGCGCTCCACCGCACGCATCAGCCGCTCGGCCGCCGGCTTCTCGCCGAGGTGCTCCAGCATCTGACACGCCGTCCAGAAGGTCGCGACCGGATTGGCAATTCCCTGGCCGGCAATGTCGAAGGCCGAGCCGTGGATCGGCTCGAACATGGACGGGAAAGTGCGCTCCGGGTTGATGTTGGCGGTCGGCGCGATGCCGAGGGACCCGGCGAGCGCCGCCGCGAGGTCCGACAGGATGTCGGCGTGCAGGTTCGTCGCCACGATCGTGTCGAGGGTCTCAGGCTTCATCACCATGCGCATCGTCATGGCGTCGACCAGCATCTTGTCCCAGGTGACGTCGGGAAAGTCCCGGGCGACCTCGGCGGCGATCTCGTCCCACATCACCATGGCGTGGCGCTGGGCGTTGGACTTGGTGACCACCGTGAGCCGCTTGCGCGGGCGGGAGCGGGCGAGTTCGAAGGCGTAGCGGATGATCCGGTCGACGCCCGAGCGGGTCATCATCGAGACATCGGTGGCGACCTCGTTGGGGTTGCCCTGGTGGACCCGGCCGCCGACGCCCGCATACTCGCCCTCCGAGTTCTCCCGGACGATCACCCAGTCGAGCTCCGGCCCCGAGACGTGACGCAGCGGGCTGGTGATGCCCGGAAGGATCCGGGTCGGGCGGACATTGGCGTACTGGTCGAAGGGCTGGCAGATCGCGAGGCGCAGCCCCCACAGGCTGATGTGATCGGGCACGTCCGGCGCGCCCACCGCGCCGAAGAAGATCGCGTCGTGGTTCCGGATCTGCGCGCGGCCGTCGGCCGGCATCATCACGCCGTGCGCCTTGTAATAGTCCGAGCCCCAATCGAAGTGGTCGAAGCGGAACCGGAACGTTCCGGCCTTCTCGGCGAGGGCGTCGAGCACCGCGATGCCGGCGGCGATGACCTCCACGCCGATGCCGTCCGCAGGAATGGCGGCGATGGTGTAGGTCTTCATGACGGATCTCCGAGCGTGTCGGGGAGATCTGGCGCCGCTTCCGATCCCGTCGAGACGAGGGACCGCAGTTCGGCGATCCGCCGGGTCCGTCGCATCCTCGCGACGCGCCCACACGCGCGGCGGCCGCACCGGTCGCGTCCAGCGCCCGGCGGGCAACGCCCGGAACGGCCCGGCCGCTCCCGACGGCCCATGTAACGTTTTGTGACACCGTGCAGTTTCGCGTTGCCGTCCCGCCGGCCGCGCCTATGCTCGGCCCATGCACGAGGGCACCACCATCGCCATCGTCGAGGACGATCCCGACATCCGCGCCCTCCTCGCCGGCTACCTGGAGGGCGAGGGGTTCCGCGCCGTCGCCCTCGACGGCGGCACCGCACTCGACCGGCTGCTCGCATCTGGCCCCGCGCCGGACCTCATCGTCCTCGACTGGATGCTGCCGGGCGAGGACGGCCTGTCCATCTGCCGCCGCCTGCGCGAGGCGGATGGCCCGCCCATCGTCATGCTGACCGCGAAGGACGAGGATATCGACCGGGTCCTCGGCCTGGAGATGGGCGCCGACGACTACGTCTCGAAACCGTTCAACCCACGGGTCCTGCTCGCCCGGATCCGCGCCGTCCTGCGCCGGGCCAACGGCGCCGGCGCCCCGGCCCCCGAGGCAGCGCCCGAGCGGCTGAGCGTCGCCGACCTCGTCGTCGATCTCGCGGCCCGCACGGTGATGATCGGAGACCCGGCCTCCGAGGTCCCGCTGACCAGCGCCGAGTACGACCTGCTGCACTGCTTCGTCACCCGGCCGCAGCGGGTGCTCTCGCGCGACCAGCTTCTCGACTGGACCCGCGGCCGAACCGCCGATGCCTTCGACCGGACCATCGACGTTCAGGTCAGCCGCCTGCGGCACAAGCTCGACGCCGCCGGCAGCCAGGCCGCGGCCCTGCTCAAGACCGTGCGCAACGCCGGCTACATCCTGGCCGCCCCGGTCCGCTCCGGAACGCCGTGATGGGCCGCGTCGGCCTCCTCGGACGCATCATGCTGCTCCTGCTGGGCGCGCTCTCCCTGCTCGTCCTCGCCACGGTGGCCCTCGATCACTGGCAGCGCCGGCAGGAGCGGTGGCCCTACGCCACGCGGTTTCCGCGCGTCGATCAGGCCGCCGGCATCATGACGTTGCTGCGCGACGCCGATCCGGCCCAGAGGCCGGCCATCCTGAAGGCCGTGAGCGGCGAAGCGCTGCAAACGGAGATCGTCGATGCGCAACCCGACCGGGCCGACCTGATCCGCGAGCCCCGCCTCGAAGCCCGTCTGCGCCGGATGACGGCCGAATCCGCCGACCGCGTCCAGGCCTATACCGACACCGCCCTGCTGCGCCGCGGCGTCGATCCGGCCGATATCGACAAGGCGGACCGTGCCGGACCGATCGGGCGCCTCGCGATGGCGACCTATCGGTTGCCCGATGGCCGCTTCGCGGTGATCCATGCCACCGAACGCCGCCGCTCGCTCATGCCGTGGCTGTTCGGCCAGCCCCTGAGCCTCTGGGTCGCGGTGCTGGGCGCGGCGGCGGCCGGTCTCGTCCTGGTCGGCACGCGGCACGAGCTCGCGCCGCTGCGGCGCCTGACGGACGCGGTCTCCCGCTTCGACGGCCGCGCCCCGGAACGGATGAGCGCGCCCACGGGCGCCCCCGAGATCCGGCGTCTCGCCCAGGCGGTGCAGGGCATGCAGGAGCGGATCGCCGGCCTCATGGCCGAGCGCTCCTTGCTGATCGGAGCCATCTCGCACGACCTCAAGACCTACCTGACGCGGCTGCGCCTGCGCGCCGAGGCGGTGGCCGAGCCGGCGCTCCGGGAGAAGCTGGTGGCCGATCTCGACGCCATGACCGCGCTGATCGAGGCGTCCCTGGGATTTGCCCGGGGCACCGCCGTCGAGGCGACCCGCGCGCCGGTGGATCTCGCCGATCTCGTCGCCGTCGAGGTCGCCGAGCACGCGGCCCAGGGCGCGCCCATCAGCCTGACCGGCGAGGAGGTGCGGGACGCCACGGTGGCCGGCGACGCGGTCGCCCTGCGCCGCGTCGTGGCCAACCTGATCGGGAACGCCGTCAAGTTCGGGCGCTCGTCGGTGTCGGTGGCGGTGAGCCGGGCCGGGACGGTCTGCCGGATCGTTGTCGAGGATGACGGGCCCGGCATCCCCGAGGCGGAGCGGACGGCGGTGTTCAGCCCCTATTACCGGGTCGAGCGGTCGCGGAGCCGGCAGACCGGCGGGACAGGCCTCGGTCTCGCCATCAGCCGCCAGATCGCGGAGGCCCATGGCGGCACGGTGGTGGCGGAAGCCGGCGCCAACGGCGGCGCACGCCTCGTCGTGACCCTGCCGGGCCTGTCCTGAGCGGCACGCGGCAACGGCCGCGCAACCGGCGGTTACACAACGTTACAGGACTGCGCATCCCGGTCACATCCGGGAAGCGTGCAGGGACGAACCTTCGCCCATACGCCGCGGCCAATACCCCGCCCCGGCGCGGGCCGTCGGCCGAGAGGCCGCGCCAGCCCGATCGAGCAGAAGGAGATCATCGATGTTGAAGAGCCTCGCCCCGGCCGCCTTCCTCGCCAGCCTCGCGGTGCCCGCCTCGGCGCTGCCCCTGGTCCAGGACGCGGTCGCCACCGGCTTCGACGGCGCCCGGATCATCCAGGTCTACGGCGGCTGCGGCCCCTACGGGCATCGCGGCCCCTACGGCGGCTGCCGGACCGGCGGGCAATGGGGCGGCTATGTCCGCGGCCGCTCCTGCCCGGCCGGTTTCCACATCGGTCCCTACGGCCGCCGCTGCTGGCCGAACTGAGCCGCCGCATCGCCTGATCGCACCCTGTCCCTCGTCCGGCCTCGGGGCCGGACGCCCATGGAGTGAGTCATGATCCGTACCCTCGTCATGCCCGTGGCGCTCGCCGCGGGAGTCCTGATGGCCGGTTCGAGCGCCGAGGCGCGCGACGGCTGCGGGCCCGGTTTTCACCGCAACATCTACGGCTGGTGCCGGCCGAATCTCGGCTACGGTCCGGTGGTCTACGTCCCGGCCTATCGGCGCGTCGGCTACCGGTGGCATTACGGCTACCGCTACGGCTGGCACCGCCGGTTCGCATGGCACGGCGGCTCCCGCTGGGGCGGCTTCCGCCGTGTCGGCTGGCATGGTGGCTGGCACGGCGGTTGGCACCGCGGCTGGCATCACGGCGGCTGGCATCACCGCTGGTGACCCCGCGCCGGATCCGGCCCCGCCCGTCGCGGGGCCGCGACCGGTTCGCAGGCCGTCCTACGGCAGCACGAGGCCCGATGCCGCGTAGGTCAGGGCCGCGACCAGGGCCGCGGCCGGCATCGTGATCACCCAGGCGATCACGATGCCCTGCGCCACGTTCCAGCGGACCGCCGAGACCCGGCGCGCAGCCCCGACGCCGACGATGGCGCCGGTGATCGTGTGGGTGGTCGAGACCGGGATGCCGAAGGCCGTTGCGGCGAACAGGGTCGCGGCGCCTCCGGTCTCGGCGCAGAAGCCCTGCAGGGGCGTCAGGCGCGTGATCTTCGAGCCCATCGTGTGGACGATGCGCCAGCCGCCCAGAAGGGTGCCGAGCGCCATGGCGCCCTGACAGGACAGCACGACCCAGAGCGGCACATGAAAGGCCCCGCTCTCGCCGTGGGCGTAGAGCAGGGCGGCGATGATGCCCATGGTCTTCTGGGCGTCGTTGCCGCCGTGGCCGAGGGAGTAGAGCGAGGCGGAGACGAATTGCAGGCCCCGGAACAGCCCGTCCACCGCGTGCGGGGTCGAGCGGATGAAGATCCATGAGACCGCCAGCATCAGCACCAAGCCGAGGGCGAAGCCGAGGGCCGGCGACAGGACGATGGCGGCGCTGGTGGCGATCACGCCGGGCCAGACGATCACGCCCAACCCCGCCTTGGCGATGCCGGCGCCGAGCAGGCCGCCGATCAGGGCGTGCGAGCTCGAGGACGGGATGCCGGCATACCACGTGATCAGGTTCCAGCTGATCGCCCCGCCGAGCGCGCCGAGAATCACCCGGTCGTCCACCGCCGCGACGTCGATGATGCCCGAACCCACGGTTCCGGCGACATGGAGCCCGAAGACCAGGAAGGCCACGAAGTTGAAGAACGCCGCCCAGAACACGGCGTAGCGGGGCGCCAGCACCCGCGTCGACACGATGGTGGCGATGGAATTCGCGGCATCGTGCAACCCGTTCAGGAAATCGAAGACCAGCGCGAGGGCAATGAGGACGATGAGGAATGTCACGCGGCGGCCTGCAGCTTAAACGTGTTCGACGACGATGCTGCTGATCTGGTTCGCCACGTCCTCGAACCGATCCATGACCTTCTCCAGGTGGCCGTAGAGTTCCGACCCGACGATGAAGGCCATGGGGTCCTGTCCCGACGCCTTGAACAGGGCCTTCAACCCGTCGTTGTGCAGGTCGTCGGCCCGCCCCTCCAGCTCGATCACGCGCTCGGTCAGGCCGTTCAGCGCGGTGGCATTCTCGCCGAGCGCCCGCAGCTTCGGCAGGGCCTCGGCGGTGACCTGCGCGGCCTCCTGAATGACCGCCCCCATCTCGCGCATCGCCGGCTCGAAGGTGGTCACCTCGAAGAGCTGGACCGCCTTGGCGGTCTTGAGCATCTGGTCGATGGCGTCGTCGAGGGACCCGACCAGGGCCTGAATATCGCTGCGGTCGAAGGGCGTGATGAAGGTCCGGCGGACCGCCAGAAGCGCCTCCCGGGTGATCGCGTCCGCGGCATCCTCATGGGCCGCGATCGCCACGTAGGCCGCCGATACGGCTTGCGTGCCGTCGAGGAGCGACCGAAGCGCGGCGGCGCCCTCCGTGAGCGTCGCGGCATGACGCTCGAACAGGTCGAAGAACCGGTCCTCTCGCGGCATCAGGGCACGAAACCAAGCCAGCATGTCGTGTCCGGGTCGAGAGGTCGGCGGTATCCGCCGGGCGCGAAAACGCCCGGCAGGCACAACGGGCGAAAGCGCCGGCCGATCCGGCGGCCGGGATACAATCGATCGTTGCTGATCGCCCTCCGGCCGCCCGGCTCAGCAGGCTTGTCCCGTGGAGGCGTGAAGCCAGCCGAAATCCACCGGGTAACCGAGGCCATGCAGCATCTTCACCCGCTTCCAGGAGGCCGACCGCGCCAAGGCTGCGTCCTGTCCGGCCTCGATCTCGGCGCTCTCCATTTCCTGAAGCTCGCGGCTCAGCGCTTCGCGCAGGCCCGCGTCCTTCATGTTGCCGAGCGCGGCAGTGAAGGCCTGCTCGGCGATCCGAACCTGATCACAAATCTGACGCACGCTCATCAGTCCCTAACCCTCCCGCGCGGCGTGAACACTGCGATCCCGCAGTCCATCAGAGATTATCATGCGCATGGTCGCCGGGAGATGTACGTCTTTGGTGCAGCGGCCCTCACCGCATCGGGAGCGGCCCGATGCGCCGTGCCACCCGCGGCGGACGCCGCCATCGGCGCTTGCGTCCGAAGGTCCGGCGCGGATCCGGCACGCGCGGATCCACCTCGTTCCTCCGGCTAAGGCCCGGCTGGAAGCTCGACCCGATCGCCACGATCGCGGCCGACCCGATCAGCGCGACGAGCGCCGCGCCCCAAAACATGCTCTCGAACATCAGGCACTCCCGGAGCGGAGCCCCGCCGCAGGCCGCTCGGATCCGCGGGCGATCACGAATCAAGCTAAACCATACTCTCGAATGCGATCAACGCCCAGTATCGAGCTGTATTCAGCTTTCGACATCTGATCGAAGCCCGCCATTGGCCCAAATCGTCTCTGAACGTGCCGGCGCCGTCGGCGCGCTGCGGCCGACGGACCGGCTCCTCCGTCTGTGCGGTGACGCACCGCGCATGCGCCGCGGCCGTCCACCTGTCGCCCCATTCCGGTGCGACACGGCGATCATCCGCTTTCCGGTCGAACGCACCATCATCGTCTTCACGGCGAAGACGATTCTGACCCGCGCCCCGGACCGGACCCGGCTGACGCAGCCGGCCCCGGCCTTCGGCAACGGATCGGACGCGGCGATCGAGGGCGGAGTTTACGGGGCGTTCATCCTCCGGGTGTCCGATCCGGATGGTCAGAGGCGGAGAAGCGGAAGCGATGCCGAGCGAAACCAACAGGCCGCACCAGGATGCGCCCGCTCAGGAGCCGATCCTCGAACTCTGGCGGATCATCGCCCTCGCGCTGATCGTCGCCGCCGGCATGCTGTTCGTCCACCTGATCGTTCCGACCGAAGCCGATGCGTCCGCAGCCCCGTCGACGACCATGCCGCGTGCCGCCGGCCTCAGCGCCTCCTGAGGGGCGCGTGGGCCGGACACGGCACTGAGGGCCGGGCCCGGCGGCGCTCACGCGAGCGGGCGGGCGGATGCGCATCCCAGGGCTCAGGCGCCCGTTGTGGCGCCCGGGATCGCCGCGCCCGTCTACTGCATCGGCAACGGGATCGACTCCACGCCGACCTCACCGATTCCGCGGGCCGCGAGGGCTGTGCGCAGGGCGTCGGTCAGGCAGCTTCCGGCCGTGAAGGCGCCGAGCGCGGAGCCGTGCCGGTCCGCCTCGCGCGGGAGCGGGCCGATCAGCTGCACGACGCGCCGGGCGATGGCGGGGGCCGGGTCGATCCAAGTCACCGGCCAGGGCGCCACGGCCTGCAGGCGCGGAAGCAGCAGGGGATAGTGGGTGCAGGCGAGGCAGATCACGTCGGTGCGCCGGCCGTCCGCCTCGGTGACGAAGCAGGGGGCGATCTCCGCGGCGAGGGCGGCATCGTCCACCGGCGCGCCGGCGAGCTCGGCTTCCGCGTAGCCGGCGAGATTCTGCGAGCCGATCCGCGTGACCGCGCAGGCGCCGGCATAGGTCGCGATCAGGTCGCTCGTGTAGGAGCGCGCCACCGTGCCGGGCGTCGCCAGCAGGGTTATCATCCGGGAGCGCGTCACCTCGGCCGCGGGCTTGATCGGCGGCACCACGCCCACGAAGGGCGTCGTGAAGCGCTGCCGGAGCGCCGGAAGCACCAGCGTCGAGGCGGTGTTGCAGGCGATCACGACGAGATCAGGCCTGTGGGTCGCGACGAGCCGCTCCATCACGGTGAGGACGCGGGCGACGAGGGGCGCCTCCCCGAGCCGGCCATAGGGGAAGGCGGCATCGTCGCCGACATAGACGTAACGGGCATCCGGGCGGGCGCGCCGCACGGCGTCGAGGACGGTGAGGCCGCCAAGCCCGGAATCGAAGACCAGGATGGTCGGCTCGGCGGCACTGCGCAGCGCCGCGGCGGACAGGCTGGCCCCGGCCATCAGATCGATCCGCATGAGAACCCGGACTCCTCGAAGAGCGTCCCAAAATCTCGGCCGTGAGGGTTAAGGCGACCTCACTGCGGCGAGAGAAAGATCCGCGATCCCCAACCCGTTCCGTTAACCGCCGCGCGTCCGCGGCGAAGTGCCCCCAGACCGGCTGCGCCGAGCCGATGCTCGTCGGAGAGGTTGTCGGACCACAACCGGGACATATCTTCTGCCGGCCGGCCCGGAATCGAGGAAATGGTTCTCGGTGCGGCAGGATTAAGGGGATCATCGTCATGGCAGCGACGGCCGCACTGCGTCCGGACGAGACGCACGACCCCCGGGCACCGGCCTTTCCGCCGCCGCCCGTCACCGCACGACCGATCGATCGCGCCGCGTGGATCGCGGCCTTCCGGCAGGTCCGGAACGAGACCGAGCGCCGCGCCGCACCGCTCTCGCCGGAGGACCAGCAGGTCCAGTCCATGGCGGATGCGAGCCCGACCAAGTGGCACCGGGCGCATGTCACGTGGTTCTTCGAGCAGTTCCTGCTGCGGGAGCATCTGCCGGGCTACGCCATCTACGACGCGCGGCTACACTACCTCTTCAACTCGTACTACGTGGCGGCCGGCCCGCGGCAGCCGCGCATCCAGCGGGGCATGATCACCCGCCCGACCATGGCCGAGGTCGCTGCCTACCGGGCCCATATCGACCGCGCCGTCGAGACCCTGCTGAGCCAAGCCTCCGATCGCGCGCTGGAGATGGTGCTGCCGATCCTGGAGATTGGCCTCTATCACGAGCAGCAGCACCAGGAGTTGCTCCTCACCGACATCCTCCACGCCTTCGCGCAGAATCCGCTCAATCCCGCCTACGATCCGGACTGGCGCTTCCCGGACGCAGCCGCGCAGCGCGGTCAGGTCGAGCTCCGCCGGGAGATCGCCTGGATCGGCCACACGGGAGAGGGGTTCTCATTCGACAACGAATCCCCCCGCCACGAGACGCTGATCCCGGCCGGCCGCATCGACCGGGCGCTGGTGACCAACCGCCAGTGGCTCGGCTTCATGGAGGACGGCGGCTATGCCAAGCCCGAGCTGTGGCTCTCGGACGGCTGGTATGCCGGTCCGGCGGAGGGCTGGGAGGCGCCCGGCTACTGGCGCCGGGACGGGGAGGGGTGGACGACCATGACCCTCGGCGGCCAGCGGCCTGTGGATCTCGACGCGCCCGTCACCCACATCAGCTACTACGAGGCCGACGCCTATGCCCGCTGGGCCGGCCGGTTCCTGCCGACCGAGTTCGAGTGGGAGGTCGCGGCCCGGGACGGCGGTCTGCCGGATGCCTTCGGCCTCGTCTGGCAATGGACCCGCAGCGCCTACATGCCCTACCCGGGCTACCGGCCGCTCCCGGGGGCCCTCGGTGAGTACAACGGCAAGTTCATGGCCAACCAGTTCGTGCTGCGCGGCTCGTCGGTGGCGACACCCGAGGGTCATGCCCGGCTGCCGTACCGCAATTTCTTCTATCCGCACCAGCGCTGGCAGTTCACGGGCCTGCGCCTGGCCGATGCCGCCTGACGCCCTCCGGAGCTGCCCTTGACCATCAAGCCCACCTTCCCCGACGCGACGCCGGTCACGCTGGACGCGGCGCCCCTGTCGTTCCTCGACGACGTCCGGACGGGCCTGTCGAAACCCCAGAAGGCGCTCTCGCCGAAGTATTTCTACGACGCGGCCGGATCCGCTCTGTTCGAAGAGATCACCCAGCTTCCGGAATATTATCCGACCCGTACGGAGATCGGCATCCTGGAGGCCAGCGGCCCGGAGATGGCGACACTGCTGCCCGCGCATGCGGCGCTAGTCGAGTTCGGCAGCGGCTCGACCGTCAAGCTCCGTCGCCTGCTCGGCCATCTCGACACGCTCGCGGCCTATGTGCCCGTGGACGTCTCGGGCGAGTTCCTGCGGGCGCAAGCCGAGGGGCTCCGGGGCGACTTTCCGCATCTGCGGGTCGAACCGGTGGTCGCTGACTTCACCCAGGACTTCAACCTGCCGGACAGTCTCGACGGCCTCCCGCGGGCTGGCTTCTTCCCCGGCTCGACCATCGGCAATTTTGATCCGCACGAGGCCGAGGGGTTGCTGCACCGCTTCGGACGGATCCTCGGCCCGGGCGCCCACATGATCGTCGGCGTCGACCTCGTGAAGGATGCCGCGGTTCTGGAGAATGCCTACGACGACGCCCAGGGCGTCACGGCGGCCTTCAACCTCAACCTCCTGACGCGGATCAACCGGGAACTCGCGGGCCGCTTCGAGCCGGACGCGTTCAGCCACCGGGCGGTGTTCAACCCCAACGCCTCGCGGATCGAGATGCACCTCGTGGCCCGTGACGCGCAGGCCGTGCGGGTCGGCAGCGACACCTTCGCCTTTGCGGCAGGCGAGACGATCCACACGGAAAGCAGCTACAAGTACACAGTGGCCACGTTCCGCGCCCTCACCGAGCGGGCCGGCTGGACATGGCTGAAGGTCTGGACGGATCCGGACCAGCTCTTCTCGGTCCACGCCCTCCGGCTGGACTGAGGACAAGGCCGGGGCCGCCCCATGCGTATCGGGCCGCCCTGGTTCCTCCTGGTGGCGCCTGGATTGGGGGCGCTCGCGGGGCTGCTCTACGGGACGCTTTTCGACGTCGGTCCCCTGACCGGCGCGGCGATCCGCGGCGCGATCATCGGCACGCCGATCCTGCTCTACGAGCGCAGGCTGCTGGCCCCGCGCCTGCGCGACCGCATCCGCGCCCTCGCGACGCCGCTGTTCCTGATCGCCACGGTGGCCCTCTATATCGGGCTGATCGTGATCGGGAATGCGGTCGCCAGCACCGTTCTGAACAAGCTGTTCCGCTTCATGTACAGCGCGCGGAACGCGATGCTGATGACCGATACAGGCCTCCTCTACGCGCTCGGCATCTCGGCCCTCGTGGTGTTCGTGTTCCGCGTCCGCGACCTGATCGGTCCCGGCGTGTTCGCCAACCTGCTGATCGGGCGCTATCACCGGCCGATCAGCGAGGAGCGCATCTTCCTGTTCCTCGACGTGACGGGCTCGACGCACTTCGCCGACCGCTACGGCGACCGGGAGGCCCAGGCCTATCTCGGCCAAGTGTTCAACGCCCTGGCGCTGCCGGTGTCGCGCGCCCGCGGCTCCATCGACGATTACATCGGCGATCTGGCGCTGGTGACTTGGCCGCTGGACCGGGGGTTGCGCGATGCGGCCTGCCTGCGCTGCGTCTTCGACTTCGAAGCGCGTCTGGCCGCGGAGGCCGCAAGCTGGCGCAGCCGCTTCGGCCAAGTCCCGCAATTCCGCGCCGCCCTGCATTGCGGCCCGGTGGTCACCGCCGAGATCGGACTGGAGCGGCACAAGATCGCGTATTTCGGCGACGTCGTGAACACGACCGCGCGGCTCGAGGCCCTGTCGAAGACCCTCGGTGTGCACGTGCTGGTTTCCGCCGATCTCCTCGACCGGATCGGAGAACTGCCCGACGACCTGATTGCGGACGATCTCGGTGCCCATGCCCTGCGGGGGCGCGCCGAACCCCTCGCTGTGGCGGCGATCCGGCGACGGTCCTCCCACGCGGTACCGGTCGTGCCGCTTTCGAGCCGCGCTGCGACGGGCTGAGGCCGGGCGGTCCCGTCCGGCCTCCGGGGCAGAGACGGGGCGCGCGCCCTCTCAGGTCGACAGCGCCTTCAGAACGTCGCGGGCGGCGCGCGCGCCGTCCAGCGTGGCCCCGCCCACCGTCATGGCCCCGCCGCCGGCCAGCGCCTCTCCGGCGAAGAACACGCGTCCCCCCACCGGGTCACGCAGGCGGTCCCGGGCCTCCGCGTGGCCGGGGGCGACGATCGCGTACGATCCGAGGGCGTACGGATCCGTCCACCAGCCGGCGAGCCGCCCCGCCACGACCGCGTCCCGGGCGTCCGCGCCGAGGATCGCGACCAGGCGCTCTGTGGCCAGCGCCACGGCCGCCGCCTCGCCGGCGCGGCACAGGTCGCGGGCGAGATCGCCCCCGAGATTGGCCACCGTCAAGGACCGACCGAACGGCTTCATCTCGAAGTAGATCGTCGGTCCGCCCTTTGCCAGCGACACCGCATCACCCACGGTCGCCGGATCGAGCTTCGCCGGGTCGAGGCGCAGGCCGATCTTGGTGTAGGCGCCCATGCGCAATCCATCGAGAGCCGCCTGTGTGCTGGCCGGCAGGGCCGGGGTGAAGGCCACGCGACCGGCCTTCAGCACGCCCACCGGCACCGTCACGATCACCGCGGCTGCCGTGAGGGTGCCACACCCCGTCTCGATGCGGACGTCCTGTCCGGACCAGTCGATCGCGTGAACCGGGCAGCCGAGCCGCACCGGCAGGTCGGCGAAATGGTGCGCCACCAGGGCGCCGTAGCCGTCGACCCAGAGGTCTGTGCCGGACCAGAGCCGGTCGTAATCCATGGCCGAGACGCGCTCGGGATCCTCGCCGAGCGAGAGCCGGCTGAGGCCGGCCGCGGCCTGCACGGCCATCGGGCCGCCGATTCCGGCCGCTTCCGCCAACGAGATGTCGGCCGCCTTCGGAACGAGGAGCGCGTCGAGGCCCGAGAAGCCGGCACGCCGGTTCGCCATCTCGGCTTCGGTGGCGGGGCGACCGTCGATCACGAGCTTGCGCGCCCAGCCTTCCTCGCCGGCGAAGCGGGCCTTGGCGGCCCGGGCGATGGGCGCCCAGGGATTGCGCTCGGCCCAATGGATATACTCGGCGCCGGCATCGAACGGATACGCCGCACCGAGCGCCCTGTCGGTGAAGGCGCGCCCGCCGATCCGGTCCCGTGCCTCCACCAGGATGAAGCTACGTCCGGCGCTCCGCAGCGCCGATGCCGCCGCCAGCCCCGCCGCCCCGGCACCGACGATGACCACCGGGCCGGTGCGGGCCCAGGCGCGCAGTGCCGGGGCCGCTACGAGAGCAGAGGTGAGGACTGTGCGTCGGGTCGGTCTCATGGCGCACCCGCTCGGAGTCATCCAGGCTCCAGTCCACGGCGCGCGGACCGAAAGCGGTGCGCTAGCCGCGCGCCCCCGGGCTGCCCGAGCGCTTCTCCATCATGGCCTTGACCTGCATCAGCTGGTCCCAGACCTGGCCGGGCGATGTGCCGAAGAAGTCGAAACCGGCGCTGATGCCCAGGTAGATGCCGACGCAGATCAGCGGCACGAGCACCCAGGCGAGCACCTCCTCGCCGCGCCGACGCCGCTGACGACGCCGCCGCCGCTCCTCGCGCCGGGTCAGCTTCTTGGGGGGCGCCGGCTGCGCGACGGGGGACAGGGGTCCCTCGTGCAGGTTGTCTGTCATCGGGCGCCTCCTCGCCGCGGCGCTTTCGCGTCGCGGCGGTCATAGACCGGCGGCCCCTAGTCCGGAAGGCCGCCAGCCGGCATGCACACCATTAGGCGCGCACGAGTGGCACCTTCGGCACGGTCCGGACGCCGCCGCCCGAGCTGCCGCCGCCGCCCTTGTTGTCCTTCGGCGTCTTCTTGCGCGCCGCGGCGCGGGGCTTGGCCCGCTTGTGGCGCTTGGCGGCGTTGGTCACGTCCTTCTCGGGCTTGGGCGTGACGGGGCCGGCCGGGAAATCGAAGCCCAGGCTGTCCTTGGCGCCCGACTTGGCCTCGGCATCCTCCGGCTTGCGCACGACCACGCGGACCGCACCGCCATCCTTCAGCCTGCCGAACAGAACCTCGTCGGCGAGGGGCGTCTTGATGGTCGACTGGATCAGCCGGGCCATCGGGCGGGCGCCCATCGCGTCGTCGTAGCCATGCTCCACCAGCCAGTCGCGGGCCTCGTCCGAGAGCTCGATCGTGACGTTGCGGTCGGCGAGCTGCGCCTCGAGCTGGAGGACGAACTTGTCGACCACCTTGGCCACCACCTCCTTCGGCAGGTGGCCGAACGAGATGATCGCGTCGAGGCGGTTGCGGAATTCCGGCGCGAACAGCCGGTTGATCGCCTCCACGTCGTCGCCGGAACGCTTCGACTGGGTGAAGCCGTAGGCCGCCTTCGCCAGATCCGAGGCGCCCGCATTCGACGTCATGATGATGATGACGTTGCGGAAATCGACCTGCTTGCCGTTGTGGTCGGTGAGCTTCCCGTGGTCCATGACCTGCAACAGGATGTTGAACAGGTCCGGGTGAGCCTTCTCGATCTCGTCGAGCAGCAGCACGCAATGCGGGTGCTGGTCGATCCCGTCGGTGAGCAGGCCGCCCTGGTCGAAGCCCACGTAGCCGGGGGGCGCGCCGATTAGGCGGCTCACCGTGTGGCGCTCCATGTATTCCGACATGTCGAAGCGCAGCATCTCGACGCCCAGCGACGCGGCGAGCTGCTTGGCGGCCTCGGTCTTGCCGACGCCGGTCGGTCCCGCGAACAGGTACGAGCCGATCGGCTTGTCCGGGTCGCGCAGCCCGGCCCGGGCCAGCTTGATCGCCGAGGTCAGGGCCTCGATGGCGTTCGGCTGGCCGTAGACCACGCGCTTCAGGTTCTCGGTCAGGTGCTGGAGCACCACCGCGTCGTCCTTCGAGACGGTCTTCGGCGGGATGCGGGCCA
This sequence comes from Methylobacterium sp. 391_Methyba4, assembly GCF_029691625.1. Lineage (NCBI taxonomy): Bacteria > Pseudomonadati > Pseudomonadota > Alphaproteobacteria > Hyphomicrobiales > Methylobacteriaceae > Methylobacterium > Methylobacterium sp. 391_Methyba4. The sequence continues at coordinate 1,119,466 of NZ_CP121475.1, forward strand.
TCGTGGCGATGGTCGCCTCGATCTCCTTGATGCCGATGGTGCGCTTGCGGCGGGCCTCCGGCACGAGCATCTGCGAGGCGCCCGTCTCGTCGATCACGTCGATCGCCTTGTCGGGCAGCTTGCGGTCGTTGATGTAGCGCGCCGACAGCTCCACCGCGGCCTTCACGGCTTCGGTCGTGTACTTGAGCTTGTGGAACTCCTCGAAATACGGGCGCAGGCCCTTCACGATCTCGATCGTGTCAGGGATCGACGGCTCGTTGACGTCGATCTTCTGGAACCGGCGCACCAGGGCTCGGTCCTTCTCGAAGTACTGGCGGTACTCCTTGTAAGTGGTCGAGCCGATGCAGCGCAGCGTGCCCGAGGCCAGCGCCGGCTTGAGCAGGTTCGACGCGTCCATGGCCCCGCCCGAGGTCGCACCGGCGCCGATCACCGTGTGGATCTCGTCGATGAACATGATGGCGTTCGGGTGCGCCTCGATCTCCTTCATCACCTGCTTGAGGCGCTCCTCGAAGTCGCCCCGGTAGCGGGTGCCGGCGAGCAGCGTGCCCATGTCGAGGGAGAAGACGGTCGCGTCGGCCAGGACCTCCGGCACCTCGTGCTGGATGATCTTGCGGGCCAGCCCCTCGGCGATGGCGGTCTTGCCGACGCCCGGGTCACCCACGAGCAGCGGGTTGTTCTTCTGCCGGCGGCACAGGACCTGGATGGTCCGCTGGACCTCGGTCTCGCGGCCGATCAGCGGGTCGATCTTGCCGTCGCGGGCCTTCTTGTTGAGGTTGACGCAGTAGGCGTCGAGCGCGTCGCCCTTCTTCTTCGCGCCGCCGCGGGGATCCCCCTCGTCGCTCGGGCGCTCGGCGGCACCCTCGTCCTCGGCACCGCGCACGGGCTTCGCCTCGGAGGCGCCCGGGCGCTTGGCGATGCCGTGGCTGATGTAGTTGACCGCGTCGTAGCGGGTCATGTCCTGCTCCTGCAGGAAGTAGGCGGCGTGGCTCTCGCGCTCGGCGAAGATCGCCACGAGCACGTTGGCGCCGGTCACCTCCTCCCGACCGGAGGACTGGACGTGGATCACCGCCCGCTGGATCACGCGCTGGAAGCCCGCCGTGGGCTTGGCGTCCTGCCGTCCGTCCCCGGTGAGGTTGGAGAGTTCCGTGTCGACGTAGTCGACCAGGCTGCGCTTGAGCGTGTCGATCTCGACGTTGCAGGCACGCATGACCGCGGCCGCATCCTGATCGTCCACGAGGGCGAGCAGGAGATGCTCCAGCGTCGCGTATTCGTGCCGGCGTTCTCCGGCCAGCGCCAGGGCGCGGTGGAGAGCTTGTTCTAGGCTGCGTGAGAAGCTTGGCAAAGCTGGCCTCTGTGTGGGTGCCTACCGCGAGCGGCGCCTATTTCTTTTCCATAACGCACTGGAGAGGATGTTGGTGTTTGCGCGCGAAGTCCATGACCTGCGTCACCTTGGTCTCCGCCACCTCGTAGGTGAAGACGCCGCACTCGCCGACCCCGTTCTGATGCACGTGCATCATGATGTGGTAGGCGTCCTCGTGGCTCTTGTTGAAGAACCGCTCGACCACCAGGACCACGAACTCCATCGGCGTATAGTCGTCGTTCAGAAGGAGTACCCGGTACAGGCTCGGCCGCTTGGTCCGCGGCTTGGTGCGGGTGATGATCGCCGTGTTGGACCGGTCGTCGCCGCCAGGGGCGCGCGAACCGGACGCCGTGACCGCGGTGCGCGCCGGCCAGTGAACCTTCGTCGAACTCGCGGTGCCCTGCATGGGGACCTGTGTCATGTGCGTCGAACCGATCCCTCGTTTGGAGCGGGCGCCGCCGGCCCTGACGGCCGATCCAGTCCTGGCCTGCCGGGAGCAGCGCTCGGCTCCACGGCCGTTAATCTACAGACGGTGAGCCGACTTCGCCAGACGCCTGTGCGCACTTGTCCGCCTCGCTGATCATGCGCCAGCGGCTCACGTCTGCGCCGATCCGGGACGGGGCGCGCCGTCGAGCGCTGCCTTCGGCCGCAGAAATGCGCCGGTGAGGCCGAGGATCATGTCGCCGGCCGCGGCAGAGCGGGCCGTGGCGCGCGCGCCGGCCCGGTTCAGATATGCGGCCTGAACCGCCACGAGTTCGGCCGGGCCGCGGGCCGCCGCCAGCGCCCGCGAGGTAGCCCCGAGATCGTCGAACGCCGTCTTGAACGAGTCGGCATACGTGATCCCGAGGGTCTGGGCCGCCCGACTCACGATCCCGAACCGATGAAGGGGCGTTCTGAACCCGGAGACGACCGGGCTCAACGGAAGGGCAGGGGGCCTCTGCATCGCCGATCTCCAGACCGCCGCCGAACCTGCCGGCCACCCGTGACCGACCTCTTCGGATCGGCGCGAGAGTGTGCGGCGCGACAGCCAGCGTCAAGCTCGGGCGGGTAAGACCCGTCGGCCGCAACCGGCATGGGTTGGCAGGCCGGTGACGGTCCGCGAGCGATCGACCGTAAACGATGGCCGGAACGACACGATCCGGCATTCGCCGCGATCGCATTAACGGGCCTGTAACTGCACCTGCCTAACTCTCCACTGATGCAGCGGGGCCACGCGATCGGCGGGAGGCTCTGCAGGGGATACGACCGGCCAGATCCGGTCTCGCGAGGCAATCAGGCGTGATGCGTAGCGTAGTAGGCCGCTCCCGGACGATTCCAGCGCTCCCGGCCGCGATCCTGGCCGCCGCGGTCCTGACGGCCCTGGCCTCGCCGGCCGAGGCCCGGCGCGGCCGGCACCAACACCATGCCCGGGCCACCGGCGGCTACAACCCGCCCTACGCCGCGATGGTCGTGGACGTGAAGAGCGGCAAGACCCTGCACGCGGTCAACGAGGACGCCCTGCGGCACCCGGCCTCGATCACCAAGGTGATGACGCTCTACATGCTGTTCGAGCAGATGGAGCGCGGCAAGTTCGCCCTCGATTCCGAACTGACCATCTCGGCCCACGCCGCCGCCCAGGCGCCGTCGAAGCTCGGCCTGCGGCCGGGCCAGACCATCACGGTCGAGGATGCCATCAAGGCGATCGTGACGAAGTCGGCGAACGACGTGGCCTGCGCCATCGGCGAGAACATCGCCGGCTCCGAGGAGCGCTTCGCCCAGATGATGACCGCCAAGGCCCATGCCCTGGGCATGAGCCGGACGCGCTATGCCAACGCCTCGGGCCTGCCCGACCCGGACCAGCTCACCACCGCCCGCGACCTGACCGTCCTCGCCCAGGCGATCCAGGACCGGTTTCCGCGCTATTACCGTTACTTCCAGACCCGGTCCTTCGCGTTCCGCGGCCGGGTGATCGGCAACCACAACCACCTGCTGGGCAACGTCCAGGGCGTCGACGGGATCAAGACCGGCTACACCCGGGATTCCGGCTTCAACCTGATGACCGCCGCGAAGTCCGACGGCCGCCAGATCGTGGCGATCGTGCTCGGCGGCAAGTCCGGCGCGAGCCGCGACCGGATCATGGCCGACCTCGTCCGGTCCAGCCTGCCGCGGGCCTATGCCGGCGCCCGGGTCGCGCCCGCCGTCACCGAAGTGGCCGAGCGCGCCCGCCCGGCAGTCGTCGCCGACGCGGTCTCGCGGACCCGCACGCAGGTCGCCTCCGCCGACGACGAGGATGTCGAGACCACCGGCACCACCGGCGAGCCCCTCGACCTGTCGCCCTCGAAGACGACGACGCCGGGCGGCACCTGGAAGCCCGGGCCGCAGGGAATCCCGAAGGCGGCCCAGGCCTATGCCGGCGGCGGCAATGCCCAGCCGCCCTTCCCGGGGGCGTCCAAATCCACGGCCCGGGTGGCCTCCCTCGAGCGCGACGAGCCGCCGAAGGCGGTCTCCGGCGCCCGCGTCGTCCCCACCGCCTGGGTGATCCAGCTCGGGGCCATGGACGACGAGGGCAAGGCCCGGTCGATGCTCTCTGAGGCGCGTGCCAAGGTGGGGGGCAGCCTCTCCAAGGCCGCACCCTACACCGTCAAGGTCGAGCACGGCGGCACCACGCTGTTCCGGGCCCGCTTCTCGGGCTTCGCCGAGCAGGATTCCGCCCAGGAGGCCTGCTCGGCCCTGAAGCGCAGCGGCTTCAGCTGCTTCGCCACCCGGAGCTGAGGCTCCGGAGACCGGCCGGCGCGCCCGCGCGCCGACACGGAACGGCCGCGACCGAGTTCGTCCGCGGCCGACGATCGGTATCTCTCTGACAACGCGCGTGGAGTTCAGCGATGTCGGTTCAGAAGCCTGTCCCGGGCCGCGTTGACGCGCGCCGCCCGCTCGGCGCTGCCTCCCTGGTCGGGGTGAGCCCGCTTCATGAGAGACCGGTGGGCCGACCGGATCTCCTCAGCGGTCGCCCCGCGCTGAAGCCCCAGGACCTGGTACGCCTCCTCCTGCGTCATCGTCCCTGGGTTCGCCGGACGGCGCGGCCGCGGGTCGCGATCGCGCTCAGCGTCTACACGCCATCCGGGCGCCCGGCGGTCGAGATACGGCTCTAGCAGGGCGGCGCCCGCGGCGTCGCGAAGGCGGCAGAGCCGGAGCAGATCGACCACGGCACCGGTTGGCATAGCGTCGAGCGACGTGCCGGCGCTTGGCCCGGCGATGACCCGGCCGGTGCGCAGGCTGCCGTCCGGGCGCAGGAGCGCGTCGATCAGGGTCGTGCGGAAGCGGCGATCCGCAGGATCGCGGGGCCCCTGACCGGGGTCCGGCCGGATCAGACGACGGAGCCGCGCGGTCATCGCGGCCTGCCCCTCGATCAACCAGACGCCGCTGAGCCCGAGAAGCGCCGCCAGGACGAAGTTCCCGCGCAGGAGCAGGAACCCGGCGGCGAGCAGCGCGAAGGCGCCGAAGGTCGGCAGCCGCACACGTCCGAGGGCTGAGCCGAAGGCTGAGCCGAGGCCCGCCCCGAGGCCGCGCCTGATCCGTCGGCCGAGGCCGCCGTTCTTGGACAGCCACCACAGGGTCAGGCAGGCGAGCAGGCCGGCAAACAGCACCATCGCTCAGCGCCGCACGCCATAGGTGGCGGAGGCGCTCCCGCCGATCTGGATGCTGGTCCCGTCGCCCAGGTCGAAGAAGCCGGGACGGCGCGGCTTCGGCGGGCGGATGTCGGCGTCGCAGCCGGGCTGCGGCGGGAGACGCACGCCCTCGGGCAGATTCTCCGGGCAGAGGCGCGCGCGCGCCGGCGGCTCGCCGGCCTGCGCCGCACCGGCGAGGAGGATGACGGGGAGGGCGATGACGGGGAGGGCCAGGCGCAGGCGCGTCATTGCCGGTTCTCCGCAACGTCCGCCGTGGTGACGCGGACCTGCCGGATCCGGCCATCGCGCACCACCTTCAGGGTCACGCCGGCGCCGAGGCCGGCTTCCTCGATGGCCGCCGTCAGGTCCGCGAGCCGATGGACCGGGCGGCCGTTGGCCTCGACGATCACGTCGCCGATATCCCCGGTCTGCGGGTCGACGCCGCGCAGCCCGGCCTGCGCGGCGGGGGAGCCGGGCAGCACCCGCACGATCACAACGCCGTCGATGCCGAGCCGCGCGGTGGCCGCCTCCTGGGCGGCGATGATGCCGATGCCGGGATTGCGCACCCGGCCGGCCTTGATCAGCTCCGGCACGATGCGGTTGACGACATCGACGGGGATCGCGAAGCCGATCCCGGCGCTGGCGCCGGACGGCGAGACGATGGCGGTGTTGACGCCGATCAGCCGGCCCGCGGAATCGAGGAGGGGCCCGCCGGAATTGCCGGGATTGATCGCCGCATCCGTCTGGATCACGCCGGACAATTCGCGCCCCTCGCTGGTCGGCATGCGCCGTCGCACGGCGCTGATCACGCCGGTGGTCAGGGTGTGGTCGAGGCCGAACGGGTTGCCGATGGCGAAGGCCGATTGCCCGACCTTCAGATCCGCCGAGGTGCCGATCGCCAGCGGCGGCGGCATGTGCCGCACCCGCCCGAGCTGCAGGACGGCGAGGTCGTAGGACGGCGCCAGGCCGACGAGGGTCGCGGGGACCACCTCGCCGTCGCCGAGCCGGACGGAGACCGATCCGCCGCTCTGCGCGGCGTTCTGCACGACATGGGTGTTGGTGACGATGTGGCCGGCGCCGTCCCAGACGAAGCCGGTGCCGGTCTGCGTCCCGCCCTGGTCGCCACCCTGGTCGTCGAGGTCGAGCAGGTCTCGGTTCTGCGCCGCCCCCTGCGCGAAAACGTGAACGACGGACGGGCTCGCGCGCTCGAACAGCGCGACGGTCGACGTCTCGGCCGGCGCCAGATCGCCGCGGGCCATCACCGCCCGCGGCGTGTCGGCGGAGTAGAGCAGCGGTTGCAGGTAGGGTTGGGCGACGTAGAGCGCCAGCAGGACCAGGACCGCGGCGAGGACGATGCGCACGGTACGATCCGGCACGGGTGTCTCCGAAAGAAGCGCGAAGGCAGGCCCTCGACGGGCGAAGCCTTAAGTGCGCGTTCAGGATCGGGGCGTCAACACAGAGAGGCGCCGCCGCCGACAGGCTCCTGACGTGTTCTGGCGCACGTCGGCGACCGGTGCAGACTGGCTAACGGAATGGTCACCATTCAGGAGCCACAATTCTCGCAAGTCCAGGGCAGCTCAGCTGTGCTCAATACGGACATGGAACACCGAACCCCGCCCACGCTCGTGCCTCGGCACCGGGTGCTGGCTTCGAAAACCGCCCGAATTGATCGCAAAGCTGCCGCAGAGATGCTTGCATTGACGCTCAGACCCTCGATCGCCACCGCTCCTCGGCCCAGCCCGGCGGCGGCGATCTGAACGGTCCAAAACGGTTCGGAAGGACGAGTACCCATGGAAACCGAAGCTCTGGAACGGCCCGCGGATCTGACGATCTGGCGCACGGCCCCGGCGAGCGCCCCGCTCGCGCAGCCCGAGCGCTACGACACCCTGCGCGAGGCGATCGCGGCCGCGGCCGGTGCCCTGGCCGACCCGGCCAAGCAGCCCTGGATCATCACCGAAGAGGGCGAGATCCTCTCGCCGAACTGGATCCGCACCTACCTGAACTGACGCCCGGCGCGACGAAGAACGGGGATACCGGGGATGGCGGCGCGAGCCCCGCCCCGGCCCTGCGCGGGCTCGGTGAGCCCTCCCGGTGATGGCGTCGGCGCGGCTGTCCTGGCGCGCGGCGCGCAGCAACCGCGAGCACCACGTTTCCGAACGTCCCGAAGGCAAGGGTCGCGACGCGCGTCACGACCGTGAGGGCTCTCATCGCCCGAAGGCGCCGACCCCGGCGCCGCTCACTCCGCCGCGTCCGGCTGGCGAAACCCCTCGATCCCGATCTGGTCGGGGTTGATCGCGTGCAGCGCCCGCCGGGCCGCCTCGAGGGGGTGTTCGGCCTCGATCCGCACCGAGGTGAGATCCGGGCTCTTATAGACCGTCACGATCGTATCCATCACCTCGGTCAGCGTGGTGCGCTTGTCCTCGGGGGCGGCGATCAGGAGCTGCAGCCCCCAGGCCCGGTACAGATCGACCAGCGCCTGGCTGTTGCGCACGTCGAGCTTCGAGAAGGCCTCGTCCAGCAGGCATAGGCCCAGGCCCGGATTCTCGTCGCCCGGCCGGTCGCCCGGATAATAGGCGCTGGCCAGCGAGGCGGCGATCGCCACGTAGAACGGCGCCTGGGCCTCGCCGCCGGAGCCGCGCAGCGCCCGGGCCGACATCGTGGTGCGGTTGCCCGCCCGGTCGCGCATGCCGATCTCGTAGACGAAGTAGTTGCGGTAATCGGCGAGCCGCGCCGCATCCTCCTCGCCGGCGATCAGCGCGGTGATCTCCTCGAGCGCCGCCGCCATCTGCCCCTCCGCCTCGCCGGCGAGCAGCGCCTGCGCGGCCTCGGGTGAGCGGGCGGTCTCGGTGGCGAGCGCGTGCACGGCGGCGTAGCGGCGATCCACCGCCGCCTCGAACGCGTAGGTCTGGCCGGTGAAGCTGCGCGCCGAGAGCCGCTCGTTGAGGGCGGCGAGCCGGGCATGGACCCGCTCGAACCGGTCGGCGAGGCGCGTCAGCAGATCCTCGGTCATCAGGCGGCGCATCTCAACCTCGGCCCGCTCGGCCTGCGCCCTGTAGCGGCGGAGTTCGTGCCCCTCCACGGCCTCGTATTCCCGCCGCACCCAGGCGAAGCCGTCGATCGCCGGGGCGTCCCCGGAGGCGAGCGGGTTCTCCACCCGCCAGGCGGCGCAGGCCTCCGCCAGCTCCCGCTCGGCGATCCGCCCGTGGGAGCGGGCGGCCTCGGCGGACTCCCGGGCGAGGCCGCGCTCGGCGGTCACCCGGGATCCGGCCGCCTTGGCATCGAGGCCGGCCAGCGCCCGCCGCGCCTCGGCGACCACGCCGAGGTCGAAGGGCTCGCCGCGGGCGAGGCGCACCCGCGCGGCGTCGCCGGCACTGAGCTGGCGCAGGGCCGCGCGGCGGGCCGACAGAGCGGCGCGGACGGCCTCGCGCACCGGTCCCATCCGGGCGCGCAGCGCCGCCTCGTCGGCGAGCAGGCGGTCGAGCTTGGGCTCCAGCTCCTCCGACAATTCCCGCAGGTAGCCGACCCGCTCGGTGGTCAGCGCGGCGATCTCGGCGGCGAGCCCGGCGGTATCGCGCTTCTCGATACCCTCCCGCTCGGTCTGGAGCGTGCGCCGCCGCCCGTCGAGCCCGTCGAGCTCGGCCCGGAGCGCCTCCACGTCGTCGAGGCCCCGGGCGACGCGGGCCCGGATCGCGGCCGCCGTCCGGGCGGCCTCGCGCAGGACCGCGGCCTCGCCGCGCAGGCGCCGCGCCTCGGCGACGGCGATCTCGTGGGCGCGGCGGCTGTCGGCGGTGGGCCCGCGATGGCCGCGGGTCATCAGCAGGTCGACGCTGCGGGTGACCGAATAGGCCATCCCGGCCGTGGTCCGGCCGCTCGGGGCGACCGCCCGGGCGAGGCGGGCCAGTTCGGCGTCGTCCCGGGCGAGGTCGTAGCCGCCGAGCCGCACGCCGAGGAACGCCTCCGCGTGCGGGTCGCTGGTCTCGATCACGGTGAGCGGACCGTCGTCGTAGCGGCGGGACCGCTGCTTGGCGGTGTCGGTGGTCTTCACCAGGATGCAGCGGTGGAACCGGTCGCGGCCGGATTGCAGGACGCCGAGTGCCTCGTTCAGCCGGTCCGGGGGAACCACCAGGGCCTCGCGGGCGCGCCCCAGCAGGCCTTCGAGGGCCGGCCCCCAGGTGGGGTCAACGATCTCGGCCAGTTCGCAGATCGGCACCGCGTCGATGCCGCGGCGCTCCAGCTCGCCGCGGAACGCCACCGTGTCGGAGGACAGGCGCGCGGTCGGGCCGCCGCCGGTGCGCGGCGCCGTGCGCTCGGCCTCGCTCTCCTGGGCGCGGGCCTTCAGCGCCGCGTCCTCGGCGGCCCGCTCCAGCGCCTCGTCGAAATCGGGCAGGCGCACCAGCCCGTCGGCCAATTCGGCGAGCGGCCCCTCGGGGCGCAGGATCTCCTCGGGGGAGGATTCCCGACGCAGGCCCGCCCGGGCGCAGGCCTCGGCGAGGCGGGCCGCCTGCGGGCAGCTCTGGCGCAGGATCGGGGCGACCGGCTGGAGCTTGGCCATCTGCCCGACGAGGCCGACGAGATCGCCGATCCGGCCGATCAGCTCCTTCCGGTCGCGCTCCAGCATGGAGAGGCCCAGCGTCGAGGCGGCGAGCCGGCCCTCGGCGGCGCTCGCGGTGGCCAGCGCCTTCTTCTCGGCGATCTCGCCGTCGATCTCGCGGACGTAGCCGCGGCTCGCCGCGACGCGCTCGCGGGCGATGCGCAGGGTGTCGGCGCCTTCCCGGAGCCGGGACCGGACGGCGATGAGGTCGAGGCTCCGGCGGCGCAGCTCGGCGCTCGCCGCGCGCAGCTCGTGCGTCGCGGCAGCGAGGACCGCCTCACCCCAGGCTTCGTAGCGGTCGCGTAGGCGCCGCAGGCGTCCGAGGCGGCTCTCCAGCTCGGCGATGGTCTCCAGAAGCCGACGCCAGTTGGCGATGGAGTGGCGCACGCGCTCGACGTCCAGGGGCTCCGGGTCGAGCACGAAGGCGCGCACGAAGGCGCTGGTGTCGAAGATCGGCTTGAACGCCACCGCGTTGGCGAAGCTGCGCAGGAAGTGGCGCGGCTCCGGCGACGGCGCCCCCTCGCGCAGGGTGGCGAGGACATCGGCCGTGAAGCGTTCGCCGGAGGTCCGGTACTCGGTGAAGCTCGCCGCGCGGGCCCGCAGGTCCGCGGCGATCTCGCTCCAGGGCGCCGTGTAGGTGCCGCCGGGGGCGGTGCGGGCGTAGTCGGAGACCTCGAACCGGTGCCCGACCGCGATGAAGCGCGAGAGCACCGTCTCCTTAGGCTCCACGGCCCGAGCGGCCAGGGCGAGGCCGACCGAGACCACACGGCCGGAATCGGGATTCTCGAAGACCAGGACCAGCACGGTCTCGCAGGATTCGCGGGTCGGGCGGCCGCCTTCCGCCGGGTCGCTGATCCAGCCCAAGCAATAGTCGCGCACGGTTCGGGCGCTGCGCCCGGAGGCCGAGGCGTTGAGGGCGAGGCGGCTGGCGTTGTTGCCGGCCAGCACCGTGCCGACCGCATCGAAGATCGTCGATTTCCCGGCCCCCGTCGGCCCGACCAGCGCGGCGGCACCGCGCAGCCGGATCTGCTCGCGGCGGATCAGGTACCAGTTGGAGATGGCGATGTCGGTGAGGACGTACACGATGTGGGTGGGTCGGGCCGGTGGCGAGGAATGTTCGGCCCAGTTGGCCGGACTCGGCCGCGTATGCAAGCCGACACGCGCGAACCTCTGAAGCCCGATCCTACCTCAGGTTATGACACTATTAGCACAACCTGTTCATGTCCTGCCGGTCTCGTCCGCACGACCGGAACCGACCGATGCGTCTCAGTCTCAAAGCAAAGCTCAGCGGCCTCTTCGCCCTCCTGCTCCTGGCGGCGCTGGTTCAGGGCGGCGTGACTCTCTACAAGATGCAGGCGGTCGACCAGCGGCTCGCGGAGCTGATCGACAACGCCGTGCCGTCGATCAACGAGGCCCAGGCGATCAACGCCCTCGTGATGCGCTCGCGACTGTGGCAGTTCCGCTACGTGACGGCGGATACCGAATCGGAGCGCGCGACCAGCCTGAAGAGCGCGGACGAGATGATGCGGAACCGCCAGGCGAAGGCCGAGGCCTACCGCACCCTGGTGGCGTCGAAGGAGGAACAGGCGATCTACGACGACCTGCTCGCCAAGCTCGCGGTGCAGCAGGCCGACTGGACCCGTCTGCGCGCCTTCCCGGCCGATCAGCACGATCAGGCGCTCGCCTATTTCCGCGGGCCGATGAACGCCAACTATCTCGCGGCCTCGACCGCGACCCGCGCTCTGGCCGACCTGAACATCAGGAACGGCGAGGCGGCCGGGCGCACGGCCCGCGACAGCCAAGCGGACGCGGTCCGGACCACCATCGTGAGCCTGCTCGTCAGCTTCGTCATCGCGCTGGGCGCCATGCTGTACGCCTTCACGGGCGTGTCGCGGCCGCTCGCGGGGATGACGCGGTCCATGCGGCGCCTCGCCGACGGCGACACGCAGGCCGAGATCCCCTACGCGGCGCGGCGGGACGAGATCGGCGCCATGTCGGCGACCGTCGCGGTCTTCCGGGAGAACCTGCTGCACGCCCGCGCCCTCGAGGCCGAGACCGCGCAGGCCCGGGCCGGCGCCGAGGCCCAGCGCCGGCAGGCGACGCGCGAACTCGCCGACCGGTTCGAGTCGGCCATCGGCGGTATCGTCGGCTCGGTGACGTCCGCGGCGACGCAGCTCCAATCCACGGCCCAGAGCCTCACCGTGACGGCGACGCAGACGGCCGGCCAGTCGACCAGCGCGGCGGCCGCCGCCGAGGAGGCCTCCAGCAACGTGACCACGGTCGCGGCGGCCGCCGAGGAACTGGGCTCCTCGGTCAACGAGATCGGCCGTCAGGTCGGCTCCTCGGCGGATCTGGCGCAGGCCGCCGTCCGCGAGGCGGCCGCCACGGCCGATCTCGTCCAGGCCCTGAGCACCGGCGCGCGCCGGGTCGGGGAGGTGGTGGACCTGATCTCGGCCATCGCCAGCCAGACCAACCTGCTGGCGCTGAACGCCACGATCGAGGCCGCCCGGGCCGGCGCCGCGGGACGCGGCTTCGCGGTCGTCGCCACCGAGGTGAAGGCGCTGGCCGACCAGACCGCCAAGGCCACGGCCGAGATCTCGGCCCAGATCGCGCAGATCCAGGGCTCGACCGGCCAGGCCGTCCAGGCCATCGACGGCATCGCGGGCCGCATCCGCGAGATCAGCGGCATGGCGACGTCGATCGCCGCCGCGGTGGAGGAGCAGGGCGCGGCCACCCAGGAGATCGTCCGCAACGTCGCCGAGGCGGCGACCGGGACCGAATCCGTCACCGCCAATGTCAGCGGCGTCGCGGGCGCCGCCGAGGAGACCGGGGCGGCCGCCGCGCAGGTCCTGGCGTCGGCCTCCGAGATGGCCCGGCAGGCGGCCCATCTCGGCAGCGAGGTGGAGCACTTCCTGGCGACCGTCCGGGCGGCCTGACCGGATACCGGCCGGCCGGAGGCGTCCGGGCGATGAGCCCGGTCGCCGCCCGTCGTCACGGGCGCCACGCCTGACCCCGGTCAGCGGGACGTCGTCGAGCGGACCGCCGCCGGGGCGCTTCGCTCCGTTGGCGAAGACGCCCCCCCTCAAGGACGCACGTCGGAATCAGGCCTCCCCGGCCTCCGACCACGCCCGAAGGCGCTCCATCCAGGCGTCGGAAGCCAGCACCGTCAGCCCCGGCAGGAGCGAGAGCGGGGTGACCCGCTCGACCCGGTCGCGCTCGCCGAGGCGCAGGCCGCCGCGCTTCGCGTAGAGGCGCAGGATGTCGGCGAGCCGCCCCTCCTCGGGAGGCTCGTTGCGCGCCACGGTGCGGATCTTCTCGACGATCTCGTCGGTGGTGCAGTCGACGATCCCGTCAGTCCCGGCCCGGTGGTCGCGCAGGCCCTCCTCGTAGAGGAGCCGGAGCGCCAGGAGCACCAGCGTCTCGTCCTTGCGCAGGCGCTCCGAGACGATGTCGTGGCGGGGCGCGTCGGCGGCCGGGCTCAGCGAGACCATCTGGTCGCGATGCGAGACCGTGAGCGCGTAGCCGAGGCAGGCGAAGTAGTCGGTGAAGAACGGGGCGTAGTGCCGGGCGAGCTCGTAGGAGCGGCCGATCCCCTGGGTCTCGGCGTAGATCACCTGCCCCTTCAGAAGCACTTGGAGGGCACGGCTCAGCTCTTCGGCATCCGGCGCCCTTGCGCCGGGCGGCGGCGGCTCGTCGCCGTCGATGATCGCGCGGAAGCCCTCAAGCATAGGGGCGGCGCTCCAGAAGGAAATCCGGGCAGTCGAGCCAGCCATTGGCCACCCGCTCGGGCAGCCGGGTGACGGCGTAGCGCTCGCCGAGCTTGGCGTCGAACAGCACGTCGATCTCGCGCAGGCGCTGGAACACGATGAAGTCGTCGACGCCCGCGATCACGATCTGCGACCCGCGCAGCCGCACCGCCTTTCCGAGTCGGGCCTCCACGAAGGCGCTCATGCTTTCGGGCGTCACGGTGGTGCGGCGCCGGAACTCCGCCTTGGCGGCCGCGAAGGCGTCGACCACCGGATCGTCCTCGACGTCGGGCAGGGGCTCCATGTCGATCGCGGCCTTGCGGGCCCGCGGCGCCTGGAGATGCGCGTGCCCGATGGGCGGCCGCAGCAGCGAGACGTCGCCCGGCACGTCGGGGGCGATCTCCGACCCGCCGACGGCGCGCAGCATCGCGGCCACGCGCTCGACGCCGCTCGGATCCGGGCGGTCCATCACGTGCAGGGCGGAGGCGATCCGGCGCTCCAGACGCGCCACCACGGCGTCGACGGCATCGAGATGGTTGTCGAGCCCCTCGAACACCGCGAGAATCTGGGCGAGATCCGTCCGGACGGCCCGCTGCGCCGCGTCGAGATCGGCGCTCCGCCCCTCCCGGATGAGGCCCTCGGCCAGGGCCCGGACGGTGAGGGCGTCGCGCAGCGCCCGGCCGGCCTCGCGCACCACGCTGGCGCGGAAGCGGAACGGGTTGAAGCGGGTGTGGAGCGTCCGGTAGTCGCTGATCAGGTGGCGCTCGACGAAATCCTCGAAGAACAGCCGGAAGGTCTTGGCGCGGTCGGGCTCGCGCAGGATGCGCTCCTCGACCTTGCGCATGCCGGCCGCGAGCCCGCGCACGTGCGACAGGAAGGCGGCCGCGCCCCGGGCGGCGTTGGAGAGAGCCTCGGAGCGGTTCGCCGGATCCGACAGGGCGCTCTCGAGGCCACCCAGAACCTCCAGCACGGCCCCGCCGTAGGAGCGGGTCTCGCCCCGTTCCAGCCGGGACAGCTCCTCCAGGAGGAGCCGCGCCTCGGGGTCGAACTCCGCGACCGGGACGTAGCGCTCGCGGCGCTCGATCAGCCAGCCGGTGTCGAGGAGGCGCCGGTAGAGCGCCGTGCGGCGCTCGGTCGGATCGGCGGAGATCGGCTCGTCGCCGCTGACCTCGGGATCGCTCCAGCCGGCGGCGAAGTCGCCGATCTCGGCCAGAAGCTCGGCCTTGCGCACCGGCTCGGCCCCGAGGACGCGCCGGTGCAGGTGCAGGAGCAGGGCCGCGTTGAAGCTGCGGCTCGGCGAAGCCAGCGGCTTGAACAGCTCGTCGGACAGCTGCGCGAACAGCATGGTTCTGGAAACTCTCGCCGTCGCGCAGCCGTGCCGCTTACTTCGCGCCGAGGAGTTCGACGTCGAAGATCAGGGTGGCGTTCGGCGGGATCACGCCGCCGGCACCCCGGGCGCCGTAGCCGAGCTGCGGCGGGATGATCAGGGTGCGCTTGCCGCCGGTCTTCATGGTGGCGACGCCCTCGTCCCAGCCCTTGATCACCTGGCCGGCGCCGAGGGGGAAGCTGAAGGGCTGGTTGCGGTCGCGGGACGAATCGAACTTCTTGCCCTTCTTGCCGCCCTCGTCGAGCCAGCCGGTATACTGGACGGTGACCTGCTGGCCGGCCTTCGGCTCAGGCCCGGTGCCGACGACCTCGTCCTGATACTTGAGGCCGGAGGGCGTGGTCACGGTCTCGGCAGTGGCGGCTGTGGTCATGGCGATCAACGCGGCTCCGAAGAGGGGGGACAGGCGAGGCATGGTTTCTCCCTGGAGCCGGCGCCGTGCGCGCCGGCCGTCGGGAGGCCTTCTATCGCCTCGGACCCGTCCAGGCCAGGGAGCCCGGTCGCCCGAGCCTCCGGGACCGTTCAGGCGGCGCGGACGCTGTCCAGGAACCGGTCGACCTCGGCGGTCAGATGCGCGGACTGGGCCGACAGGGCCGCGGCCGCGGCCAGAACTTCCCCCGCCGCCGCCTCGGTCGCGCTCGAGGCTTCGGCGACGCCGGCGATATGGCCGGTGACCGCGGCCGCGCCCTGCGCCGCCTGTCCGACGTTGCGGACGATCTCCTGAGTGGCCGCGCCCTGCTGCTCCACCGCGGCGGCGATCGAGGTCGCCACGCCGTCGATCTCGCGGATCCGGGCCGTGATCGTCCCGATCGCCGCGACGGCCTCGCCCGTCGAGGCCTGAACCCGCCCGATCTGGCCCGAGATCTCGTCCGTGGCGCGGGCGGTCTGAACGGCCAGCGCCTTCACTTCGGCGGCGACGACCGCGAAGCCGCGACCGGCGGCGCCCGCCCGCGCCGCCTCGATCGTGGCGTTCAACGCCAGCAGGTTCGTCTGGCCCGCGATGGTCGCGATCAGCCCGACGACGTCGCCGATCCGCGACACGGCCTCACTCAGGTCCCGGACCAGCGCGCCGGTCTGATCGGCCTCCGCGACGGCCGCACGCGCGAGATTGGCCGAGCCGTCGACCTGCCGGCCGATTTCCTGCACGGAGGTCCCGAGTTCCTCGGCAGCCGCCGCCACGGTGTTGACGTTGCTCGCCGCCTGCTGGGCGGCGGCGGCGACGGTTGTCGACTGCCCGGCACTCTCGGCCGCGGTCTCCGTCATGCTCCCGGCGGTGGCCTGCAGGGCCGTGGCCGAGGCCGAGACCCGGGCGATGACGCCGCCGACCGCCCGCTCGAAGCGCTCGGCCATCGCGCGCAGTCCGCTGCGGCGCCGCGCCTCGGCGGCCTGCCGGGCCTCTTCGGCCTCGGCTTCGAGGCGACGGGACCGGATCAAATTGTCCTTGAAGACCTGCACGGCCCGGACCATGGCGCCGATCTCGTTGCGCCGGTCCAGGCTTGGGAGCGCGACGTCGGCATCGCCGGCCGCCAGGGCCTCCATCGTCGCGGTGATCGCCCGGATCGGCCGCAGCACCCCGCGGAAGAGCACGATCAGGGCGAGCGCGACGAGGAGCAGGGTTGCCAGCAGGGCCGCCCCGTCGCGCAGCAGGACGCGCCGGGCCGCGCCGGACAGGGTCTCGGCCCGCGCGATCATCTCGTCGAGGCAGACGAAGGCGAGGTCGACGAGGGTGACCTGCTCGGGCGTATCGAGCTTGCGTGCCTGCGCGAGCGTCAGACCCGGCGGCGTGCCGCGGCTCAGCGCGGTCGCCACTGCGGACCGGCGGGCCAGGGATGGGCCCTCGAAATTGTTCTCCCGGGCCCGGCGGAACGCCGCGCGAACCGTCTCGGACATCTCCGAAGCGGCCTCGATGGCCGATCTCCAGGCCGCGTCGAGACGTCCCCGCTCCTCGGCGGCCGCCACGGTCTCGTCCAGCGTCCAGGCCGTCCCGGCTGCCAGGGACGTCTGCACGCGCAGGGCGACGGCTCCGTTGGCCATGCGCGTCGACCAGGCCGCCCGCTTGAGGGCGAGATCGCGTCGGAGGATCCCGTCGGACAGCGGGATCGCGGCATCCACGGCATCGCTCGTGGCGATCAGGGCATCGAGCATCTCCTGGAAGGCGGCCTTCGCCTCGGTCGTCACCGCGCCATCCCGCTGGGATCCCGACAGCTTCAGGGCCGCGTCGACCCGCGGCCGGAGGCGTTCGACGCGTCCGCCGGCAGCCCGCAGGGGGCCGAGGGTCGCAGTCACGGCGGGGAGACCCAGCCCGTCGAGGAGGGGCTGTGCTTCGGCCAGCCCGGCGATCACCCGCTGCCGGTCCGCGTAGAGCGACGCGCGGGTTTCGGCCTCGACGGGCTCGGCGGCGGCGAGGAATTGCAGCGTCGCCCCCCGTTCGAACCGGGCCACGTTCACGGTCTGGAGAAGGGCGCGGCTCGCCCGCACCAGGGTGATGACCTGCTCGGCCTCCGCCGCCTGCTCCTGCGCCTCCCGCACGGCGCCCGTCGCGAAGGCCAGCATGATCGTCGCCATGGCGACGAGGACGAGACACATGGTCGTCCGGATCGACAGGTCCCGCACCCGCATCATCCTTCACCTCCGACGGCCCGACAGATCGAGCATATCGCAGGATCATAACAAGTTTTTCTCAGTCACAATCAAAAAATCTGATGTATTTCTATGGTCATTCGACCGCATATAGACTCATTCGAAATGTGATTTGAGTCAATTTCCGGCATTTACCGAATGAAACCGCGAATAATTGCGAAAAACTTCTCTTCCAAAATACAAATATCTCAGGACCGTCTCTCACCCGTCTGGGCGCGATCGACGTCGCCGCCGGGGCGCGCGGGCCGACAAAGCACCTTCGAAGCACCTTCGCGGGGCAGGGAGGCGGGCTCGCAGCGGCCCCGTCGCGTCAGCCGGCCAGAAGCCCCGCGACATGGGCCACGAGCCGCCGGGCGACCTCGTCCTTGCCGAGGCGCGGCCAGGTTTCCACCGCACCGTCCCGTCGGATCAGGTGAACCGTATTGTCGGCGCCGCCCATGACGCCGCCCTCGGCCGACACGTCGTTGGCCACGATCAGGTCGCAGCCCTTCCGGGCAATCTTCGCCCGGGCGTGCTCGACGACCGTGTCGGTCTCGGCGGCGAACCCGACCACGAGGGGCGGGCGCCCCACCGGCAGGCGCGCGATCGTGGCGAGGATGTCGGGATTCTCCACCAGCGGCATCGGCGCCGGGCCGGTGCCGTCCTTCTTGATCTTCTTGCTGCCGGCCTCCTGCTCCGGACGCCAGTCGGCGACCGCGGCGGCGAAGACCGCGATGTCGGCTGGCAGCGCCGCCTCGACGGCTTCCAGCATCTGCCGGGCGGTCTCGACCCGGACGACGGCGACGCCCGGCGGATCGGGGAGCGCCACGGGCCCGGAGACCAGGGTCACGGCGGCACCGGCCGCAGCGGCGGCCGCCGCGATGGCGTGGCCCTGGCGGCCGGAGGAGCGGTTGGCGATGTAGCGGACCGGGTCGATCGGCTCGTGGGTGGGACCGGAGGTCACGAGCACGCGCCGGCCGGCCAGGGGCCTGTCCCCGGCCTGCTGGCCGAGCATCCGCTCCAGCGCATCGGCGATCTCGTTGGGCTCGGCCATGCGGCCCGGGCCGGATTCGGGCTCCGCCATCCGGCCGGCATTCGGCCCCACGATCCGGACGCCGTCGCCCTCCAGGACAGCGCGGTTCCGGCGGGTGGCCGGATGCGCCCACATCTGGACGTTCATGGCCGGCGCGATCAGGATCGGAAGGCTCGTCGCCAGCAGGACAGTGGTCGCGAGGTCGGCCGCGTGACCGCCGGCCATGCGGGCCATCAGGTTGGCGGTCGCGGGCGCCACCACCACGGCATCCGCCTGACGGGCGAGCTTGATGTGGCCGATCTCGGCCTCGGAAGCCCGGTCGAACAGGTCGGTATGGGCCCGCTCGCCGGCGAGCGCGGCGGCGGCAAGGGGCGTCACGAATTCCTGCGCCCCCGCGGTCAGCACCGGGCAGACGCTGGCGCCGCGCTCGCGCAGGCGCCGGATCAGGTCGAGGGCCTTGTAGGCCGCGATGCCGCCGCCGATGACGAGAAGGACGCGGCGTTGGGCGAGGGTCTCGGTCATGCCGAGAACCCTCTGCGCGCCGGTGCGCGCCCGTCAAGCGGCCTCAGGCCGCGGCCGGGACTGCCGGAGCCTTCAGCCCGCCGAACCGGCGCTCGCGGCGGCCGAACTCGGCGACCGCCTCGGCCAGGTCCTCGGGACCGAACTCGGGCCACATCCGCTCTGTGAAATGCAACTCGGCATAGGCCGCCTCCCACAGCATGAAGTCGGAGAGACGCCGCTCGCCGCCGGTGCGGATCAGCAGGTCGACATCGACGGGGGAGCCGTGCATCGGGCCGGCCACCAGCTTGCCGAAGCTCTCGCGGGTCGGATCTTCGCCCTGGAGGCGCTGCGCCGCGGCGATGATCGCGTCGCGGGCCGAGTAGTCGACGCAGATCCGGAGATGCAGCCGGGTCCCCGCCGCCGTGGCGGCTTCCGCCGCGGCGATCGCCTCGGGGATGCCGTCCGGCAGACGGTCGCGCCGGCCGACGACGCTGAGGCGCGTGCCGGTCCGGGCGAGGCGCTGGGTCTCGTTGCGCAGGTAGGAGCGCAGGAGCCGCATCAGGCCGCCGACCTCTTCGGCGGGGCGCTGCCAGTTATCCGCCGAGAAGGCGTAGAGCGTGAGCGTGCCGATGCCGAGATCCGGACAGGCCTCGGCGGTGCGCCGGATCGACTCCACGCCGCGGTGGTGGCCGGCCAGCCGCGGCAGGCCGCGCTGCGTGGCCCAGCGCCCGTTACCGTCCATGATGATCGCGGCGTGCAGGGGACCCGGCACCGCTTCGCTTTGCATCGTAAAGTCTCCCGGCATGGGCGTGGCGTTCAGGTCTATCGAGACGGGATTAACATTCCCGGCGGGACGGGGCGGTCTCACGCCGTTTTCGTGGCCGGATCGAGGCCGCGGACACCGGATTCGGGGCCGCGCTCGGCGGCCTGCGCGGCGTCGCGCACCACCTGCTCGAGCACGCCGAGATAGCCGATGAAGCGCTGGCGCCCGGTGACGGTGAGGCGGCAGACTGTCTGCGACCGGTTGTGCGCGAAGCCCTTCTCGAGGCTCACCAGATCGGCCTCGCTCAGCACGGCGAGGTGGCGGCTCAGGTTGCCGTCGGTGAGCCCGCACAGGCGCTTGAGATCCGGGAAGGGCAGGCCCTTCGGATGCGCCACCAGGGAGGTCAGCACGCTGAGGCGCGCCCGCTCGTGGATGATCCTGTCGAGCCCCTCGTAAGAAAAGCGCCCGTCGGAACGGTCAGCGGTCGTCATCGAAGGCCCGGGCCGCGTGATGGATGATCCCGGCCAGCCACGCTTGACCGAGCAGGAAGGGCAGGCCCATCGTCCAGGGGGACAGGGCCCGGGTCTCGGCCGAGACCGCCAGCACGGCGAGCCCGGCGAGCAGGTACCAGGCGCCGACGCCCTGGACAGCCCGCGGCAGGATCCGGGACGAGGCGAACAGGCCGAGGCCGACCAGCACCTGCCAGAGACCCGGCAGCATCCAGACCTCGTCGGGTGCGAAGCGGGCGACGACCAGGGCGAGGCAGGCCCCCGCGCCCGCGGCCGGCAGGAACACCTCGATGGCGTTCCAAACCATGGCGTCGGCGAGGCCGGAATGCAGGCGCCGGCTGCGCCGGACCGCCTCGACGCCGATCATCATGAAAGCCGCGAGGGCGGCCGCGATCCAGAGGCCGAAGAACAGGCCCGGCCGCGCCGCGGGATCGCCAAGCCACAGGGCCTGCCCCGCCGCGCAGGCCAGCGCGAGGAAGCCGGTGCCGGCGACCGTCGCCGCCCCCAAACCCCGGAACGCCGTGTCGCGGGCGATCTGCGAGCGGATCGCCACGATGTCCGCCAGCGCCTTGTCCAGGTCCTGCATGTGCCTCAAGCCCCCGGCTGCAGCATGCTTCGCACCGCGCTTTGCATCGCAAAGTATCGACAGGATGGGCTTTCCGCAAGCCGCCTGGCCCGCCCCGCGGATGCGGATCTTCTCAGCATCCGAGCCCGAGGTCGAGATCGGCACACCGTGAATTCTACTTAATGGCTGTATTCGCTACGCCTTCTCCAGTGGAAAGGGGTCTCGCCCACCCACCGGTCCGAGGCGCGGGCGGCCTCCCACGGAAGTTGTCAAACTGCACCCGTGCAGGGTTCCTCGGAGCGGGGTCCAGGCCCATATTGTTCTCATGCCAGCACCGAAGAAACCGCGCGCCGCTTCCGTTTCGGCGTCGTCCGCCAAGGCGTCGAAGCCCGAGCTCAAGCCGCTCGACACCTATCTGGCCGAGCTCCTGAACCCGGCGCTCAACCGGAACCGGCCGGCCGCCGTCGAGCCGCCCCCCGAGCCGCCCGCGCGGCCGGGCAAGCCGAAAGGACGAGCCGGCAAGGACGGCACCAAGGCCGCCGCGCGCCGGGGCGCGATCGCCCGCGACGGCTTCGCGGAGGCTCCACAGGCCGGCTACGCCCTCGGCGACGCGGCCGATGTCGATCCGCGCCTCGCCCAGGCGCTCGGCCTGACGCCGCCGGAGGACGGTCCGGTGCCCGAGGGCGCCGACCTGCCGGATCCCGGCGGCGACGGCGGCGCCTCCGCGACGGTGTCGGCCCTGGAGCGGCTGCTCACCGAGGGCAACCCGCTGTTCAAGGACGGCCAGACCTGGGTCCCGCACCGCCCGGAGCGACCGAAGAAATCCGAGGGCGGCGTCCGGTTCACGCTGAAATCCGAGTTCAAGCCCGCCGGTGACCAGCCAAAAGCGATCGCCGAACTCGTCGGCGGCGTGCAGGGACTCGAGCGCGATCAGGTGCTGCTCGGCGTCACCGGCTCGGGCAAGACCTTCACGATGGCCAAGATCATCGAGGAGACCCAGCGCCCGGCCCTGATCCTGGCGCCCAACAAGACGCTGGCCGCGCAACTCTACGGGGAGTTCAAGGCGTTCTTCCCGGACAACGCCGTCGAGTACTTCGTCTCCTACTACGACTATTACCAGCCCGAGGCCTACGTCCCGCGCTCCGACACGTTCATCGAGAAGGAATCCTCGATCAACGAGCAGATCGACCGGATGCGCCACGCCGCCACCCGCGCCCTGCTGGAGCGGGACGACGTCATCATCGTCGCCTCGGTCTCGTGCATCTACGGCATCGGCTCGGTCGAGACCTACACGGCGATGTCGTTCACCGTGTCGCTCGGCGAGCGGATCGAGCAGCGCCAGCTCATCGCCGACCTCGTGGCCCTGCAGTACAAGCGGATCCAGTCGGATTTCGCCCGCGGCACCTTCCGGGTGCGCGGCGATTCCATCGAGCTGTGGCCCGCCCACTTGGAAGACCGCGGCTGGCGCATCGGCCTGTTCGGCGACGAGGTCGAGAGCATCGTCGAGTTCGATCCGCTCACCGGCAAGACGATCTCCGAACTGAAATTCGTGAAGGTCTACGCCAACTCGCACTACGTGACGCCGCGCCCGACGCTGCAGCAGGCGATCAAGGGCATCAAGAACGAGCTGAACGGCCGGATCGAGGAATTGACCAAGATGGGCCGGCTCATCGAGGCGCAGCGCATCGACCAGCGCTGCACCTTCGACATCGAGATGATCGAGGCCACCGGCGCCTGCAACGGCATCGAGAACTATTCCCGCTACCTCACCGGCCGGAAGCCCGGCGAGCCGCCGCCGACCCTGTTCGAGTACCTGCCCGACAACGCCCTGGTCTTCACCGACGAGAGCCACGTCACGGTGCCGCAGATCGGCGGCATGTACCGGGGCGACTTCCGCCGGAAGGCGACGCTCGCCGAATACGGCTTCCGGCTGCCCTCCTGCCTCGACAACCGCCCCCTGCGCTTCGAGGAATGGGACGCGATGCGCCCGCAGACGGTCCACGTCTCGGCGACGCCCGGCAAGTGGGAGATGGAGCAGACGGGGGGCGTCTTCGCCGAGCAGGTGATCCGCCCGACGGGACTCGTCGATCCGGTGATCGAGATCCGCCCGGCCCGCAGCCAGGTCGACGACCTGCTGGGCGAGGTCCGCGAAGTCGCGCAGGCCGGCTACCGGACGCTGGTGACGACGCTCACCAAGCGCATGGCCGAGGACCTCACCGAGTATCTCCACGAGAACAGCGTGCGGGTGCGCTACATGCACTCCGACATCGACACGCTGGAGCGCATCGAGATCATCCGCGACCTGCGGCTCGGCGCCTTCGACGTGCTGATCGGCATCAACCTGCTGCGCGAGGGCCTCGACATCCCGGAATGCGCCCTGGTGGCGATCCTCGACGCCGACAAGGAAGGCTTCCTCCGCTCGGAGACCTCGCTGATCCAGACCATCGGCCGCGCCGCCCGCAACGCCGACGCGCGCTGCATCCTGTACGCGGACAACATCACCGGCTCGATGGAGCGGGCGATGGCCGAGACCGAGCGGCGCCGCACCAAGCAGCTCGCCTACAACGAAGAGCACGGGATCACGCCGCAGAGCGTGAAGCGCGGCATCGCCGACATCCTGAGCAGCGTGTTCGAGCGCGACCACGTCCAGGTCGATACCGGGCTGGCCAAGGACGCGATCACGGTGGGCCACAACCTCAAGGCCGTGATGGCGGATCTGGAGAAGCGCATGCGCGCCGCCGCCGCCGATCTCGACTTCGAGGAGGCAGCCCGCCTGCGCGACGAGCTGAAGCGGCTCCAGGCCACCGAGCTTCTGGTCTCGGACGACCCGATGGCACGACAGAGCGACGTGGAGCGCGAGGCCGGAAAGTTCGGCCGGAAGGCGCCGCGCGGGGCAGGGGGCGCAGGCGGAGGCGGCAGCCGCATCGCCAAGCCCGACCTCGACAATATGGGCCCCGGCACGGACCGGGAGCTTCCGGTGGGCGGCCTCGCGCCGGCCTGGCAGGAGCGGCCGAAGCCGCGCTCGACGCAGGGGCTCGGCGGGCAGAAGCCCAAATACAAGGGCGGCGGCGGACGGCGGCGGGGCTGACCGGCCGCCGTTGGCTCAGGCGGCCTCGTGATCCCGGCCATGCGCCGTCGCGGCCTCGCCGGCATCGACGATGGCCTGGGCGATCCGGACGGCGAGGGCGTTGCAGGCCTCGTCGTAGGCGTGGGGATCGGCCTGTACGGCCGCCTGTGCGACCGCGCCTGCGCGCTCCCGGACGATGTCGCGCGCGGTGCGCAAGGCGTCGGCGAAGGGCTCGAAGGGTCGGGGCATCGGCGCGCTCCGGAAGCGTCGGGCCTTTGGCCCGGATTGGCGGCTGGAACGAGCAGCGCCCCGAAACTGTTCCCGCCGCCGCTGGACGTGGACGCCGGACCGGCCCAGATCAGCGGCCAGAAGAGACGAGCACGCGATGGCCTCAGAGACGAACACGCCCCCGACCCTCGATGACGAGACCCTGGCCTTCGCCGCCCGCGTCTTCCAGTACGCGCGGATGGGCCATGCGGAGGACCTCGCCGACCTGTTCGGGCAGGGGCTGCCGGCGAACCTGCGCAACGACAAGGGCGACAGCCTGCTGATGCTGGCCGCCTATAACGGCCAGGCGGACGCCACGCGGGTGATCCTGGAGGCCGGCGGCGACCCGGAACTCGCCAATGACCGTGGCCAGACGCCCCTCGCCGGCGCGGCCTTCAAGAACGAGCTCGCGATCGCGCAGCTCCTGCTCCAGCACGGGGCCAGGGTGGACGGGACCGGCGACGGCACCCGCACGGCCCTGATGACGGCGGCGATGTTCGACCGCACCGAGATGGTCGACCTGCTCCTCCGCCACGGCGCCGACCCGGACCGGCGCGACGCCTCCGGACAGAGCGCCGCCGACATGGCCCGGGCAATGGGTGCCCAGGCGACGCCGGCGCAGCTCGACGGGGCGCCCCGGAGGCAGGCTTAGGCTCACACTCAGAAACGGATCCAGGCGGGCGCGACTGTCGCCGCACAAGGGAGCACAGCTTTGGCGCGATGGATTGGGGCGGTCCTGCTGGCCTGCTTTGCGGGACCGGCGTCCCTCGGGTCGACCTCCGCCGCTGAATCGCCCTGGCCGGCCTTCGGACACGATCCGAGCAACCGCAACTTCTCCGACCTGACCCAGATCGACCGCGACACTGTCGGTCGGCTGCGCCCCGCCTGGATCTTTCAGACCGGAATCACCGGATACTTCCAGGCCCAGCCCGTGATGGTGGACGGCACCCTCTTCGTCTCCACGACGCAGAACAACGTCGCGGCCCTCGACGCGAAGACCGGCAAGCCCGTCTGGACCTACACCCACAAGCCGCGCACCGAGAAGATCTTCGGACCGCCCTCGAACCGCGGGGTGGCGGTGTCGGGGGGTCTCGTCTTCGAGGCGACCATGGACGGGCGGCTGATCGCCCTCGACGCGAAGACCGGCAGGATCGTCTGGGACAAGGAGGCGGTCCGCCCTGAGGAGGGCGAGAGCGAGACCGCCTCGGGCCTCGCCGCGACGCTCGGCGGCAAGCCCGTCCAGGGCTCGAGCCGCCTCGGCTTCAAGATGCCGCCGCTGGTTGCCGACGGGCTCGTGATCGTCGGCGTCACCGGCGCCGGATACGGCCTCCACATCGAGGACGAGGCGGGCGGCCTCGATGGCGGCGCCGTCGTCGGCATCGAGGGCGGGTACGGGCGACGCGGCTGGCTCGCGGCCTACGACGCGAAGACCGGCGAGGAACGCTGGCGCTGGTACGTCACGCCGTCCGAGGGTTGGGAGGGGGGCTTCGTCGCCCAGACCGCCGACGGCACGCCGCTCCACCGGGACATCGCCGCCGAGAAGGCCGCCGCTCCGGCCAACCGCGACGCTTGGCGCGTCGGCGGCGGCTCCCTCTGGATGACGCCGGCCTATGATCCGGATCTCGGCCTGATCTTCCTCGGCACCGGCAACCCGGCCCCGCAGAATTTCGGCCTCTCGCGTCCGGGCGACAACCTCTACACGATGTGCCTCGTGGCCCTCGACGTGAAGACCGGCGCGCTGCGCTGGTACTACCAGCAGGTGCCGCACGACGAATGGGGCTACGACGTCGCCGCGCCGCCCTTCCTGCTCGACATGCCCGGTGGCGCGAAGGCGGTGGCTTCGGCAAGCAAGACCGGCTGGATCTACGTCCACGACCGCGCCACGGGGACGCTCCTGGCGCGGTCCGCGCCGCTCGTCGATCAGAAGAACCTGTTCGCGCCGCCGACGCCGCAGGGCACCGTGGTGGCGCCCGGTCCCCTCGGCGCGGTCTCGTGGCCGCCCACCGCCTATGACGGCCGGCGCGCCTACCTTCAGGTCCGCCACGGGGCGACGACCTACACGGTGAAGACCGTTCCGGCAGCTGCCGGGCGTCCGGAGATCCGCTACACGGAGACGGGCGAGGCGAAGGGCGAGGCGTCCTTCAGCACGCTGACGGCGGTCGACCTCGTGGAGGGCGGCAGGATCGCCTGGTCGGTCCGCGGGGGGAGCCGTCTCTCCGGAGGGACCCTGGCGACGGCCGGCGGCCTCGTCTTCTCGGGAGAGGAGGACGGCCATCTCGACGCCCACGATGCGAAGGACGGCCGGATTCTCTGGCGCTTCCAGTGCGGGGCCGGCATCAGCGGCCCGGCGATGACCTACGCGCTGGACGGCAAGCAATACCTCGCGGTGGCGGCGGGCGGCGCCTCCTTCACCAAGGCATCCGGGTTCGGCACCGGCGACGCATTGCTGGTCTTCGCGCTGCCCGATTGACCGCGACCGAGCTTGGCCGGATGTCTCCCGTCCGTTCGGGGGACGGATGGCCATGGCGGACCTGTGCGAAGACATCGGGGGCGGGGCGACGGTCCAGCCGACGGATCGCGGTCCGCCGGTCATCCGCACCATCGCGATGCCCGCCGACACCAACCCCGCCGGCGACATCTTCGGCGGCTGGCTCATGGCACAGATGGATCTCGCGGCCGGCAACATCGCGGCCCGCCGGGCACGGGGACGCTGCGCCACCCTCGCGGTCGACGCGATCACCTTCCACCACCCGGTCTTCGTGGGCGACGAGGTGAGCCTCTATGCGTGGCTCCTGAGGGTCGGGCGCTCCTCCCTGCGCATCCAGGTCGAGGTCTGGCGGCGCGAACGGGCGAGCGAGGTCACCATGAAGGTGACCGAAGCGACCTTCACCTTCGTGGCGATCGGCGAGGACCGGCGCCCGCGGCCGGTGCCGCCGGCCGAATCCGGGCTCTGATCCGGTTTCGAGGACGGGAGCGGGGCGTCCTTCAGCGACGCGGCGGGATCCTCGGCGCCTGAGAGGACCGGCGCGGATCCGGACCGGTAGCGTGCGCCCGAAGGTCAGCGTTCTATGCGCGCGGGCGATTTGCCGATCCGGGACCGTATCGGATCGGTGCCGGACGGCCGCAGCCCTGTCATCGCGGGCCGTGAGACCGTGGCGACCGTTGAAGCGCCGGGAAACATGCGCCTCGGTGGCGAAGCCGCACCGATACGCCAAGGCGCCGATCGGCATGTGGAGGCAGGCCGGGTCGGATCGACGTCCCTCTCCGGGCGCGAGAGAGGTAGTTCCAGGAACCGTCCGGGCTGTCGGCGTCCGACGCGACGCCGACAGCCCGTCGATCCGGCAGGACGATCCCGCCCGGAGCCTGAACCGAGCGCCGGTCGGCAGGGCGAGCCACATCCATCCTGCGCCGATCCCGCAGGGAGGTCGCCAAGCGGCTGCATCTCGGTCGCGAGGACGGCATTCCGTGCGCGTCCCGCGTCCGGCGGCGATACGCGTGGGATGGCGAAGCGCCGAGGGTCGGGGACGATCGGGCGGCGGATCCGCCTCAGCGCGCCAGGACGGCGTAGCGGGTGCGCAGGCGCAGGCCGAACACCGCCATCATGAACATGCAGCAGGTGGCGTTGTTACCGTTGTAGAGCACCGTCTCGAAGGAGGCCGAGACCAGCCCGAGAAACCACAGCCGCAGGAACAGCATGGTCTCCGCGTCGAGGCGCATTCCGCCGGCCACGCGCTGCAGGTCGCGCACCGGGGCGAGGACGAAGGCCACCACGGTGAGCGCGAGGAACGGCAGGCCGCCGATCAGCGCGGTGTCGAGATAGGCGTTGTGGGCATGGTCGACGGTGGTGACCCAGGTCAGCTCCTCGGAGCCGGCGTACATGGTGCGTTCGGTCATCCAGAAGGCGCCGATGCCCCAGCCGCGCCAGGGCCGGATCATGATGTTGTCGATGGCGAACTGCCAGATCTCGCTGCGGCCCGTGAAGGTCGCGTCGGTGAGCAGCGCCCCCACTGCGTCCTGGATCGGCGGCGCGAGCACGGAGCCGATGGAGATCAGCGAGAACCCGATCACGGGGCCGAGGAGCAGCAGGCGCCGCAGGAACCCGCCGGTGAGGACCTGGCACAGGCCGGTGACGGCGAGGATCACCGGAAGGAGCAGGATCGCGGTCTTCGAGCCGCTCGCCACCAGGAAGCCGGCCGCCAGGAGCACGATCGCCCAGCCGAGCAGACGGCTCGCGACGGTGGCGACGTAGAGGCCGACGATCACCAGGATCACCATGGCTGCCCCGGCCTCGTTCTTCTGCGGGAAGATTCCGCGCCAGAGACCGGGATGGCTGGGATCGGAATTGACGTCGAAGGCCGAGTGGATCGCGAGATTGGGCACGAGGGCGACCGCGAGGTAGGAGCCGAGCACGATCACCAGGGCGGATCCGGCCATGGTCAGCGCCAACTGCCGGGGGGATCGGGCCACGATCAGCACGCCTGCCGAGAGCATCGCCGCGATGGCGAACAGGACGAGCCGCCGCAGCGACAGGCTGGGCTCGATCGACAGGAGCGCCGTCGCCCCGAGCCAGACGGCACAGAGGACGAGGGGGCGCGTCAGCAGCGGATGAAGGTGCCGGACGCCAATCCGGTGGATCGCCGCGGCCATGGCGGCACCGGCGCCGAGAAACAGGACCTGCGTCAGCAGGCTTCCATCCTCGGAGGCCGCGAGCATCGACCGATCCGACAGATCCTTCAGCCAGACGTGGTTCCAGAGCAGGACGAAGACGAACCCGTTCAGGAGCACGCGCAGCACGTCGGGCATGTCCCGGCCCGCGACGCCGCGCTGCCGCCCGTCGGCTGGGATCCCGATCGCCGCGTCCGCAGAAGCCATGCCGTCCCACCGCGAGGCCGCGCCGTGCGGCCGAGACCATTCTAGCGGCCCGCGGGTCCGGGGCGATGGAAAATCAGACGTTCCGGCCGACGATCGCGCGATAACCTTGACGTAAGCCCGAAGCGATCAGCGCCGCATCGTGTACTGCGAGCGGCCGGCGGATTGCCGCATCAGGAACGAGGCCATCTCGGCGAGTTCCGGGGCCTTGGAGCGGAAGGTGACGGACAGCGCCAGCAACGTGTCCTTATGATCGAGCCCCGAATAGATCCGCTCCTGGACCGGGACGTGCTCGGCCCGCAGCTTGGCGGCGAGGCTGACCGTGTGCCGCGGCTTCACCACCGTGTCGGCGTCTCCGGTCGCCAGGAAGGCGGGGGGCGAGAGCGGGCCCGCGAAGGCCACCGGCTGCGTTGCCTCCGGATCGGGAGCCTTCCCGAACACCTTCACGGTGGTGTCCTGATCGAACGGCAGGAAATCGTAGGGTCCGGACAGGCCCGCGACCGCCTTGATGACCTTGGGATCGATTCCGGCGGCGATCACGTAGCGCGGGTCCAGGCCGAGCATCACCGCGTTGTAGGCCCCGGCCGAGTGGCCGGCGAGGACGATCCGGCGCGGATCGCCGCCATAGCCCGCGATGTTGTCGCGCACCCAGGCGATGGCCGCCGCGCCATCCTCCAGGAAGCCGGGAAACGGCGCCTCCGGGTAGAGCCGATAGTCGGGCAGCACCGTGACGAAGCCCTGCGCGGCGAGCGCGTGCCCGACGAAGGCGTAATCGTCCTTGGAGCCGCTCTGCCAGGAGCCGCCGTAGAAGAACACGAGGACCGGCGCATTCTCGGCGGCCGCCGTCGGGACGTAGACATCGAGGTGCCGCCGCGGCCCTTCGCCGAAGGGCTGGTCCTTCGCGGCGAGGCGCCCCCCCGGATCGCGCGGGCCGATCGCGTCGAACAGGGCGAGCGGCGAGGCAGCGGTGAAGCCGAACGCGGCGAGCCCGAGACAGAGGAGGCTAGCAAACGCGGTGAGGAGGCGTGTCATATCCCATCCGGTTATCCCGACCGGCTCATACCGCACCGCCCTCGGGGCGGATTGATGACGGTCCCGCGGCGGATCGTGGAAAATCAGGTCCGCAGGACGATGCAGGCGCCCCCGACCTTGCGGATGCGGCCGCACAGGTCGTCGGCCGCCTGCCGGCTCTGCGCCGGGATGCGGATCCGGTAGAAGGCGCGGGTGCCGCGGTTGCGCAGGCGGGTACCGATGATCATCGGCCGCACCTCGCCGATCACCCCCGCATAAGCGCTCCGCGCCCGGTTGAAGCTCTGGAGCGCCAGCGCCTTGGAGAAGTTGCCCGCGAGCTGGATCCCCCAGGGAGCGGCCGGTCCCTCGTTGAGGCCGAGGGCGAAGCGGTCGCCGCGGGACGGGACGCGCAGGCTGGCGGTCACCTGCAGGCAGGTCTGCGGTGCCTCCGGATGGGCCTCCTTCGCGTCCTTCGCGTCCTTCGCGTCCTTGCCCTCGGGCTTGGCGGGTGCACCGCCCTCCGGGTACTCGATCGCCTTGGCGGGCCCGGTCCGCCAATCGTCCACCGGCCGGCCCGTGATGACCGCCACGTAGGTCCGTGTCTCGGCGGGCAGGCCGCCATCGCCGGCGAGCCATTTGCTGACCCGCGCGGCGCCACCGTTATAGGCTGCGGCCGCGAGACCGAGATTGCCGAACTGGGACTTCAGATCGGACAGCAGATGGGCTGCGTGCGGGATCGCCTGCTCGGGATCGAACGGATCGAGGAGGCCGCGCTCCCGTGCCGTTCCCGGCATGAATTGCGCGATGCCCTGCGCCCCGGCCGGACTCACGACCCCCACGCGAAAGCTGCTCTCGCGCCAGATCAGGCGCGTCAGAAACGGCACCGGCAGGCCACGGGCCTTGGCGGATTCATCGATCAGGCGGCACAGGGCCTGCTCGACGGTCTCGGTCGCCCCTTCGGACGGGGCGGCCGCGGCCGGATGCGCGCAGGCGAGGGCGAGGAGCAGGGCGCCGAGGCGCAGGGGCGGGGCAATCACGCCGCGCATGTAGCGACCTGCGGGTACGGATCAATCCAGACCGTCAACCTTCCCGTGCGGTTCGGACGGTACACCTTTGCGCTATGGCGCTTCCGGGCCGGTCCGTCGTAGCGTCCCGACATTCGAGCGCCCCACCAAGGCGGCGCCATGGGAGATGCGCCGATGTCCGATCTGGCAACCCTGCGCGGCCTGTCCGGCCTGAGCCCCGCGCCGGCCCCGCTCACGGGCTCCGCTCTGGTGATGATCGACCTGCAGCAGACCTATCGCGAGGGCGTCATGCGGCTCGAGGGCGTCGAGCCTGCGCTCCGCGAGGCCGCGGGCCTGCTGAAGCGGGCGCGCGACGCGGGGATCCCGGTGATCCATGTCCGCCACAATGCCGGGCCGGGAACGCCCTACGATGTGACCGCGCCGATCGGCCAGATCAGCCCGGAGGTGGCGCCGCAGGGCGACGAGCCGGTGATCACCAAGGCCTATCCGAGTTCCTTCGTGGGCACGGACCTGCAGGCACGCCTCCAGGAAGCCGGCGTGCAGGACGTCATCCTGGCGGGATTCATGACGCATATGTGCGTCAATTCCACCGCCCGGAGCGCCTTCAACCTCGGGTTCCGTCCCACCGTCGTGGCCGCCGCCACGGCGACGCGGGATCTTCCCGGGCCGGACGGACACGTGGTGCCGGCAGCCCAGCTCCAGGCCGCGAGCCTCGCCGCACTCGGCGATCTGTTCGCCGTGATCGCGCGCGGGCAGGGCGACATCCCGGACTGACGCCGTGGGAACAAGGCTCCCGCTCCGCAGAGCCCGCGCGGTATCCGCCTGAAGCGGCGGCACGGCCGAATCCGCCGGGATCAGGACTGGAGCCGGTCGATCTCGTCGATCACCGCGTCGAGCGCCGGCCGCCCGTCGGGATCCGGCTGCATACAGGCCTGCGCCAGAGCCCGCAGAGTCTCCGGCGGCGTCGCGCAACGATCGAGCAGCTCATCGATCAGGATGCCGACGGCGCGCACCTCGACCCGCGCCAGCACCGCGCCGCCCTGTCCGTCCGGGAGCGCCGAGGCGGCACCGAAATCGCTGAGCACGGCGGCGCCGGTTGCGGCATCCCACAGGGTGTTGTGGGCATACACGTCGCCGTGGAGCAGCCCGCGCCCGTGCAGATGGGTCACCGCCTCCGCGACCGAGCGGGCGATCCGCAGGGCCTTAGCCGGCTCCAGCCGTAGGCTCGGATCGTAGACGTCGCGGCTGCAACTCGCGAGGCTCGGCGGGCCGGCGAGCACCCGCCAGTGCGACGGGAGAAGCCGGAGCAGCAGCCCCTGGACGCCGGCAGGGTGATCGTGGAGCCGGCCCAGCGCACCGGTAAGCGCCGGATGCGTGCCGGCAGCGAGACAGGCCTCCATCTCCCGCTCGGGCAGGCCGTCGCTGGTCATGGCGCCCTTGAACAGCTTCAGGGCGACATCCTGCGCGGCGATAGGACCGCGCCAAGCCGCGCGGAAGACGCGGCCCGACGCGCCCTCACCGAGTTGATCGCCGACGTCCAGGTCCGCCCACGGCACGCGCGGCGCGTCCGCGGGCTCGGAGGCCGGCTCGGCGGGATTGCCCGCGTAGGCGACCCAGGCGAGGCGCGGAAGGGTGCCGAGCCAGGGCGGCAGCGCTTCGAGCCGGTTGCAGGAGAGCCGGATCAGCTCGACACGCGCCGCGCCCGCGAAGCTGTCCGGCAGCGCCGCGATCCGGTTCCCCGACAGCATCAGCTTCTGGAGCAACGGCCGCTCGCCGAGGGCGGCGGGCAGCTCCGCGATCGCGTTGTCGGTCAGCGTCAGCCAGCGCAGGTCGCGCGGCAGCGACTCCGCCGGGACTTCGCGGATGCCGCAGCCGCGGAAGCCCAACTGGCTGAGCGCGGGGCAGGCGCCGAGCACCGGCGGCAGGCGTGGGAACGGATTGCCGGAGCAGAACAGCACGCGCAGGCGGTGGAGGCGGCCGAAATCGTCCGGCAGGTCGGCGAGGTCGCCCCGGCCGAGATCCAGCACCTCCAGCGTGTCGGCGAGGGCGAAAACCTCGCGCGGCACCGCCGTCAGCCCGTCGGGCAGCCGCAGCTCCCGCGCGCCGCCGAGATCGCCGCGCCGCAGGGCGGCGAGGGTTTCGCTCCGGTCCAAGCTTCAGCTCCGCTTGAAGAAAGCGTCGGCCGCGCCCTGCGCCGCCTGCTTGGCGGCCCGCGCCGCCTCGAGACGGGCGATCTCGGCGCGCAGGAGCGCAACGCGCGCGTCGAGATCCCCGAGGGAGAGCGTGTCGAGGGGCTGCCCGATCTCGTGGGCAACGGCCTTGCGCGGCCGGTCGTCGTCGTCCCGCACGTCGTGTCCTCCTTAATCCAGGAACGATGTTCCGGCCCCGTCCCAGGCCAGCCCGAGATGGGCCGCCACGGTGGCGCCGATATCCGCGAAGGTCTCCCGCCGGCCGATCGACCGGGCGGCCACGCCGGGGCCGAAGGCCAGGACCGGGACCTGCTCGCGGGTGTGGTCGGTCCCGGTCCAGGTCGGATCGTTGCCGTGATCGGCGGTGATCACGGCGAGGTCGCCCGGCGCCAGCGCCGCCAGGATCTCGGGGATCCGGGCGTCGAACGCCTCCAGCTCCGCGGCATAGCCCGGCACGTCGCGGCGGTGGCCGTGCTCCGTGTCGAAATCCACCAGGTTGACGAAGATCAGGCCGCCCGCCGGCAGGGTCGCCAGCGCGGCGAGTCCCGCCGTCACGCAGGCCGCATTCGGGCCCGGCTTGATCTCGCGGCCGGTGGCGCGGTGGGCGAAGATGTCGCCGATCTTGCCGACGCTCACCACCGCGCGGCCGGCCGACTCGGCCCGGTCGAGCAGGGTGCGCCCAGGCGGCGCGACCGCGAAATCCTTGCGGTTGCCGGTCCGGCGGAAGCCCGCCTCCGCCGAACCCACGAACGGCCGGGCGATCACCCGGCAGACGCGGTAGGGGTCGCACAGCCGGCGCGCCACGCGGCACAGGTCGTAGAGCCGCTCCAGCCCGAACGCCTCCTCGTGGGCGGCGATCTGGAACACGCTGTCGGCCGAGGTGTAGCAGATCGGCTGGCCGGTCCGGACATGCGCGGCGCCCAGCGCGTCGATGATCGCGACGCCCGGCGCGTGGCAATCGCCCAGGATGCCCGGGATGCCGCCTTCCGTGATCAGCGCGCGGGTCAGCTCCGGCGGGAAGGCCGGCCGGGTGTCGGGGAAATGCCCCCAGGGCTCGGTCAGGGGCAGCCCGGCGATCTCCCAGTGACCGGAGGGCGTGTCCTTGCCGGCGGCCTTCTCCACCGCGTGGCCGTAGGCGCCCCGCGGCGGCTCGGCCGGCGCGAGGTTCGGCGGGATGCGGCCCGAGGCGCCGCCGGCCGCCAGTCCGAGCCCGAGTTCGGCGAGATGGGGCAGACGCAGCGGACCCGCGCGCAGCCCCGCCCGATCGCCGCTTCCCTCCGCGCAGCGCTCGGCGATATGCCCCAGCGTGTCGGAGCCGGCATCGCCGTAGCTCTCCGCATCCGGGGCCCCGCCCACGCCCACGGAATCGAGGACGATGATGAGGGCGCGCGCCATGGTCAGGCGGACTCCAGCTCGGCGGGCGCGTCGCTCTCGAGGGCGAAGGCGGCCTTGAACAGGGCGCGGGTGTAGGGGGTCTGAGGATTCGCGAAGATCGACTCCGCAGGGCCTTCCTCGACCACGTGGCCGTTCTGCATGACGATCACGTAGTTGGCGAGGGCGCGCACCACCTTCAGGTCGTGGCTGATGAACAGGTAGGCGAGGCCGCGCTCGCGCTGGAGGTCGCGAAGCAGGGTCACGATCTGCGCCTGGACCGAGCGGTCGAGGGCCGAGGTCGGCTCGTCGAGGACGACGAAGCGGGGATTGAGGACCATGGCCCGCGCGATGGCGATGCGCTGGCGCTGGCCGCCGGAGAACTCGTGCGGGTAGCGGTCCATGGCGGCCGGATCGAGCCCGACATCGGTCAGGGCCTTGGCGACCACGGCCCGGCGCTCCGCCCGGGAACGCGCCGCGCCCTGCACCACCAGCCCCTCGGCGACGATGTCGGCCACCGACATGCGCGGCGAGAGAGAGCCGTAGGGATCCTGGAAGACCACCTGCATGTCCTTCCGCAGCGGGCGCATCTGCGCGACGCCGAAGCCGTCGATCGCCCGTCCGAGGAAGACGATCGGCCCTTCCGAGCGCGTGAGCCGCAGAAGGGCGAGGCCGAGGGTCGTCTTGCCTGAGCCGGACTCGCCGACGACGCCGACGGTCTCGCCGGTCCGGACCCGCAGGGACACGCCGTCCACGGCCCTGACATGGCCGGTGACGCGCCGGAGCAGACCCGATTTCAGCGGGAACCAGACCTTCAGGGGCCCGGCCTCCAGCAGCGGCGCGGCATCGGCCGGGACGGGGTTGGCCCGGCCCTTCGGCTCGGAGGCGATCAGGCGGCGCGTGTACTCGTGCTGCGGATCCGCGAAGACAGCCTTGGTCGCACCGGCCTCCACGATGCGGCCCTTGAGCATCACGCAGACGCGGTCGGCGATCCGCTCGACGATGCCGAGATCGTGGGTGATGAACAGCATCGCCATGCCGAGGCGCTTCTGCAGGTCGGCGAGCAGCGCCAGGATCTGCGCCTGCACGGTGACGTCCAGGGCCGTGGTCGGCTCGTCGGCGACCAGAAGGTCCGGCTCGCAGGCGAGCGCCATGGCGATCATCACGCGCTGGCGCTGGCCGCCGGAGAGTTCGTGCGGGTAGGCGCCCATGCGCCGCTCCGCGTCGCGCAGGCCCACGAGGTCCAGAAGCTCCAGGATCCGCCGGCGGGCCGCCTTGCCGGAGAGTCCGCGATGCAGGCCGAGTACCTCGCCGATCTGCCGCTCGATCGTGTGGAGCGGGTTCAGCGAGGTCATCGGCTCCTGGAACACCATGGTGATGTCGGCGCCGCGGACGTCGCGCATCGCCCGCTCGGGCAGCTGCGCGAGGTCGCGGTCCTTGAACAGGATCCGGCCGTCCTGCCGGGCCGATCCATCGAGGAGGCGCAGGATCGCCAGCGCCGTCACCGACTTGCCCGATCCCGATTCGCCCACGAGGGCGAGGGTCTCGCCCCGGCGGATGGCGAAGGAGACGCCGTCGACCGCCACGGTCTCGCCCTCCCGCGCGCGGAACGCCACGGACAGGTCCTCGACGGCGAGGAGCGGCTGGGGATCGGCCTCTGACATGAGCCCCTTATAGCGCGCCCGGCCCCGGACCCTAGCCCGTGCGGGTGCCGCATGACGCCCACCCGACATGTGCGACGGCAGACTCCGGGAAGTCGCGCGGCCGCCCGCGCTGCGCCGCGTTCCTAGCGCGCCGGCGCCCCGGGATCGATCGCCGGCAACTCGTTGGCGGGCAGCCCCATCCCGGCCTGGGCCTGCGGCCCTCCGGCGCCGCGGGCGCGGTTGGCGAGGGCCACGGTCAGGCGCTCGGCGGTCTCGGGCTGCATCACCGCCAGGACCTCGGACATCTTGCGGGGATTCATGGCCAGCACGATCGGGACCAGTACGTCGAGCCCGAGCCGGTCGAACACCCGGGCGGCGTCCTTGGGCTTCATCGCCTCGTACATCGTGACGATGTTCTTCAGGCCCTGCTTCTCGGCGTCCTCCTTCGCCTTCGCGACGGCGTCGACCTTGTCCTCGGCCTTCTTGAGGTCGCCCAGGCCGGTCTCGAGCTTGCGCTCGGCCTCCCCCAGCATCTTCTCGCGCAGCTCCAGCTCCTCGCTCTTCTGGCGCAGGGCGTCGCGCCGGGCGCCGAGCTTCTCCAGGAGCAGGCGCTCGGTGGGCGAGGCCGGGTTCCCGGCCGCGGGCGGTGCGGGCCGCGCCGGGGGCGGCTCCGGCGACTTCTCGGTCGCGGCGGCCGGCGCCTCCTTGGCGCCCACCGATCCGGTCGTCACCGGGTCGTAGGGCTCGTAGCCGGTGCGCGCCCGGGCGACCGCGCGCCCGTATTCCGGAAGCTCGGCGCTCTCCGGCAGGCCGGCCTGCAGCAGGCTGAGCAGCTTGAGCACGAGCAGCCCGCCCGCCGCCAGCGCCACGGCGTCGATGAGGCGCAGCCGGAACTGCCGGACGGGCTTCCGGCGCGCGCGCCGCTGCGGCGTCGCGGCGCGGCGTATCCGCTCCTCGGGATCCGGCTTCGGCGGCGGGATCTTCGGGGCCTTTACGCCGGTCACGCGGCGCGCGCCCGGACGCGGGCGAGGGCGCGCTCGCTCATGGCGAGGGCCGCCGCGGCCGCCACCCCGAGGCGCTCCCCGTTCGGACCGGCCTGCTCCGGCCTGCGCTCGGGCGGGATCTCCGGCGCGGGCCTCGGCTCAGGGGACGGCTCGGGACGGATCGGGACGGCGCGCATCTGCGCCACGATGGCGCCGATGCGCGTGATCACGCCCTCGCCGGCCTCGACCTGCAGCTTCAGCTCGGCGGCGCGGATGGTGGCGGTTTCCAGGCTGGCGTTCAGCGTGCGGTCGCCCTCGTCGATCGTCGCCCGCAGACCGGCGATGGCCCGCTCGGCCGTGCCGGTCGCCACCATCAGGTCGCCGATGGTCTGGCGCAGGGCGGCCTCGTCGCCCTTCATCTGGCCGATGCGGCGCGAGAGACGGAGGGACGTGACGATGGTCGCTGCCAGGAGGACGGCAACCAGGATGTCGGCGGCGAGGGTGACGAAGAGACTCATGTTGGGACCCTCATCGGCCCTAATTGTCCGACCGGTTGTTCATCGAGGCCTCGTAGGCCTGGATCGTCGTGCGCGAGCGGCGCAGGGGCCGCGTGACCTGGACGGCGATGTGCCCGTCGACGCGGCCCATCCGCCCCTGGGTGAGCGCCCAGTCGCCGCAGCGCACGGTGATGAGATCCGACGGCTTGGCGTCGAACATCAGCGTCTCGCCGACCTTCAGGCTCATGACCTGTTTGAGCGGCAGCATCATCTCGTGCAGCACCGCCTCCATGGTCACGTCGGCCTGCCAGATCTCGGTGGCGAGGTGGCCTTCCCAGACGTGATCGCGGCCGAGCTTCTCACCCATGAAGCTCTGGGTCAGGAGCTCCCGGATCGGCTCGATCGTCGCGTAGGGGAACAGGATCTGCAGCATGCCGCCGCGCCCGTCGACGTCCAGGCGCAGGCTGATCAGGATCGCGGCGTTGCCCGGCCGCGTGATCGTGGCGAAGCGCGGGTTGGTCTCGATCCGGTCGATGCCGAAGGTCACGGGCGACAGCGGCTGGAACGACAGCTCGAGATCGCCCAGCACGATCTCCACGAGGCGGCGCACCAGCGTCATCTCGATGGCGGTGAACGGGCGACCGTCCAGACGGCTCGACAAGCCGCCGCGCTTGCCGCCGAGCAGCAGGTCGAAGGTCGCGTAGGCGAGGTTGGAATCGACCGTAACGAGGCCGGAATTCTCCCATTGCTCGGCCCGGAACACGCCGAGCAGGGTCGGCAGCGGGATCGCGTTGAGATAGTCGCCGAAGCGCACCGAGGTGATGTTGTCCAGCGTCACCTCGACGTTGTCCTGGAACAGGTTGCGCAGGGAGGTCGACAGCAACCGGATCATCCGGTCGAAGACGATCTCCAGCATCGGCAGGCGTTCGTACTGGACGACGCCCGAATCGACGATGGCCTGAACGCCCCCGGCCCCCGAGGCCGAGAGCTCGCGCATGGAGAAGCCGAGGACGCCGTCGATCTCGTCCTGGTTCAGCACCCGGTCGTTGCCGGCGAGTTCGGGGAGGTTGTCGCTCTCCCCGTCCTCGATCATCGTCGCCCATTCGGCGGCGACGTCGCTCGCGTTGCGCGTGGTGCCCTGCTCAGCGAGGGCCGCGCCCCATTCCTCGGCGAGGGACGAGTCGCCGCCCTCGGCGCCCTGCTCCAGAAGGGCTGCCGACCAATCGTCCTCGGGGAGTTCGTCTTCGGGTTCCATCAGGCGTGCTCGATCGGGGGCCGGCCCGGCGCGGGGTTGGAGGCGATGGGGGTGGTCGCAGGCGCGTTCATTGGACGATCACGTCCTTGAAGAGCACGGCATCGACCTTGGCGGGATACAGGGCAATGTTGACCCGCCGCAGCAATTCCTCGCGCAGCCGGAACAGGCCCACCGAGTTCGTGATGTCGCTGGCGCGCAGCTCGCGCATGTAGACCTGCAGCGCGTCCTCCACCCGCGGCATCAGCGGCTTGACCTCCTCCTCGGCCTTCGCGTCCTTCAGCTCCAGGGCGATCCGGACCTTCGCGTACCGGGCCTTGTCCTGCGGCTGGTCCGGACTGAGGTTGAGGAGCATCTCGCGCACGTCCACGAAGACCACGGGCTTCTTGCCGTCCGGGCCGACACCCTTGCCGTCTGCGCCGTGCCCTCCGCCGTGGCCGCCGTCCTGTGCGGCCTCCTTGCCGCCGCCGCCGCCCATCATCAGGAAGGCGCCCGCGCCGCCGCCCACGAGCAGGACCGCGACGGCCACCATGATCATGAGCTTCTTCTTGCCCTTCGGGGCGCTTTCGGCTCCGGCCCCGCCTTCCTCGGCGGAGGCCTTCTTCGGCTTCTTGGCCATGGAATAATGCTCTCTCGCGGGAGACTGCGCGCCAGGTACACCCAGATATC
This sequence comes from Methylobacterium sp. 391_Methyba4, assembly GCF_029691625.1. Classification (NCBI taxonomy): domain Bacteria; kingdom Pseudomonadati; phylum Pseudomonadota; class Alphaproteobacteria; order Hyphomicrobiales; family Methylobacteriaceae; genus Methylobacterium; species Methylobacterium sp. 391_Methyba4. The sequence continues at coordinate 1,159,024 of NZ_CP121475.1, forward strand.
GGAGCATCACGGTTAACGTGCCGTTAAGCAGGCAATTCCTGCCGGGCCAGGTTTGCCGCAACGCAGACCCGGCGCCGACGCGACGACCGCGCAATCCCCGTCAAGCCCTTGTCAGAACGATGGAATTTTCTTCCGTTGGGTTTGGCACAGCGGATGCTGAATGGATCGTTGCCGCCTCCGCGGCCCGCGAGTCCCAGAGTCCACGATGCAGAATGCCCTCTTCGTCGGCGTGTCGAGCCAGATGGCGCTCCAGCGCGAGCTGGACGTGATCGCCAACAACATGGCGAACGTCTCGACCACCGGGTTCAAGGCTCGCAACACCCGCTTCCAGGAATACCTGATGCCGGTGGCCAGCGCGGATTCGTTCGCCCGGCCCGACCGGCGTCTCTCCTACGTCATCGACCAGGGCACCACCCTCGATCTCGGGCAGGGCCCGGTCGAGCGGACCGGCAACCCGCTCAACGTGGCGATCAAGGGTGCGGCCTTCATCGCCGTGCAGTCCCCCCAGGGCGAGCGCTACACCCGAAACGGCGCCTTCGAGATCGACCCGCAGGGCGCGCTCGTCACCAGCGACGGCTACAAGGTGGCGGGCGAGGGCGGACCGATCACCATCAACCCGCAGGAGACCGGCCTCGCCATCGGCCCCGACGGTACCGTGTCGACCAATCTCGGCATCCGCGGGCGCATCAAGCTCGTCACCTTCGCCAACCCACAGCGGCTGACCAACGAGGGGGGCAACCTCTACGCCTCGCCGGAGCCGGCACGCCCCGCCGGCATCGACGGACGCCTGGAATCCGAAGCGCTGGAACGCTCGAACGTCCGCCCGGTGATCGAGATGACCCGGCTGATGGACGTGAACCGGTCCTACGCCATGGTGTCGAGCATGATCTCGCGCCTCGACGACCTGCGGGGCACGGCGATCCGCCGCCTCGCCGACGTCGCCTAAGGGGAGCTCGGCCGATGCGCGCCCTCTACTCCGCCGCCACCGGCATGGCGGCCCAGGAACTCAACGTCCAGGTCATCTCGAACAACATCGCGAACCTGCGCACCACCGGCTACAAGCGCCAGCAGGTGCACTTCCAGGATCTGCTCTACCAGAACCTGCGACGGGCCGGCGCCTCGACCTCGCAGCAGAACACCCAGCTTCCGGCCGGCCTCGCCCTCGGCTCGGGCGTGAAGACGACCTCGACAGCCCGCGTGATGTCACAGGGCACGCTCTCGTCCACCGAGAAGGATTACGACGTCGCGATCCGCGGCGAGGGGTTCTTCCGGGTGACGCTCCCGGACGGCCGCACCGCCTATTCCCGGGACGGCTCCTTCGACCTCTCGGCCTCGGGCCAGCTCGTCACCCGCGACGGCTACCTGCTCGATCCGGCGATCACCGTGCCGCAGAACGCGACGTCGGTGACGATCAGCGCGACGGGCGTCGTGCAGGCGAGCATTCCGGGCCAGACGGCGCCGCAGGCGCTCGGCCAGTTCCAGCTCTCGCGCTTCGTCAACAAGGTCGGCCTCGAATCGATCGGCGACAACCTGTTCGTCGAGACCGCGGCCTCCGGGCAGGCGATCAGCGGCCTGCCGGGCGCCGACGGCTTCGGCAACCTCCAGCAGAGCTACCTGGAAGAGGCGAACGTGAACGCCGTCACCGAGATCTCGTCCCTGATCGCCGCGCAGCGCGCCTACGAGATGAACTCGAAGGTCGTCACCGCGGCCGACCAGATGCTCTCCACCACCACGCAGATGTTCCGCAGCTAACCGCGCGACCCGCACCCGCTTCAGGTCCCTGAACATGTATGCCGGCATGCATCCCGCCCATCCCGCTCATCCCACCCGTCCCGATCCCGACTTCGAGACCCTCGATCTGCCCCGTATCGGCATGGCGGACGGAAGTGACATCAGCCCGATCATCCGCCGTCCCCGGCCGCGGGTCTCCCCCCTGGGCTCGGCCGTGATCCTGCGCGCGGTGCTGGCCTTCCTGACCTTCGCGGTCCTCGGCGCCCTGGCGATCCCCGCCATGGCCCAGGCTGAAGGTCTGCGGCTGCGCGGCGACGTCACAGCCCGCGGAGACATCCTGACGCTGGCCGACCTGGTCGAGGGCGTGCCGGAGCGCCTGGCCGCGCGTCCGCTGTTCCGCGCACCCACCCTGGGTGCCACCGGGACGATCCAGACCCGCCGCATCCTCGACGCCGCCGCCGCCCTGGGTCTCGCCAACCTGGAGACCGGGGGCCGGCTGCAGATCGCCGTGCAGCGCGCCGCCCGCCGCCTCGGGCCGCCGGAGATCGAAGCCGCGCTCAAGCGCGGCCTCGAGACCAGCTACGGGCTCGACCCCCGCAGCGTCACGATCCGCTTCGACGGGGACGGCCCGACCCTGCTCGCTCCGGTGGACCTCGAAGGGCAGGCCGCAGCCCTCGACGTCACCTACGACCTGCGCTCCCGCCGCGTCGCGGGGCTGGTCAGCCTCGGCGAGCGGCAGGCCTCCCTGCGGGTATCCGGCGTGGTCGTCGAACTGCGCGAAGTGGCGGTGCTCACCCGGACGCTCAACCGCGGCGAACCGGTGAAGGAGGGCGACGTCGTGGCGGAGCGGCGTCCGCGCGAGACCGTCGCCTCCGACGCGCAGGGAAGCGCCACGGCGGTCATCGGCGAGGTCGCCCAGAACACGCTCACCGCCGGGACCGTGCTGCGGATGACCGATACCGCCCCGCCCGAGCTGGTCGCGCGCGGCGAGAACGTGACCATCGTGTACGAGACGCCGAACGTCAGCCTGTCGATGCGCGGCCTGTCGAACGATTCCGGCCGCATGGGCGCCGTCGTCAACGTCGTCAACGTCGCCTCCAAGAAGATCCTGCAGGCCACCGTGATCGGCCCCGGCCGGGTCTCGGTGAGCCCCAGCCCCGCGGCTCAGCAGGCCGCCGGCGCCGCCCCCGTCCAGGCGACCGCCTCCCTGCGCTGACCGCCCGTCCTGCACGCGTCGAAGAGTGATTGCCCGATGGCCCGCCGCATCGTCCTGAACCCGCTCGCCGCCGCTCTGATCGCCGGCGCGCTCGGTGCCTGCAACACCGCCGACCGCCTCTCGCAGGTGGGCGCGACCCCGGCCTTGTCGGCGATCGAGGATCCCACCACCCAGCCGGGCTACAAGCCGGTGCGGATGCCGATGCCCGACGTCCAGCCGGTCTCGTACGCCCCGAACTCGCTGTGGCGGACGGGCTCCCGCGCCTTCTTCAAGGATCAGCGCGCCGCCCGGCTCGGCGACCTCCTGACCGTGAAGGTCAACGTCACCGATCAGGCCAACATCAGCAACGAGACCAAGCGCTCCCGGGCCAACACCGAGAGCTTCGGCCTGCCGAACGCCCTGGGACTGGAGAACAACGCGGTCGGCAAGTCCTTCGGCGTCGGCAGCACCGCGCTGCTGTCCGCCACCTCGGCCACCGCCAATGACGGTGCCGGCTCGGTCCAGCGCGCCGAGACCGTGACGACGAACGTCGCCGCGGTGGTCACCCAGGTTCTGCCCAACGGCAACCTCGTGGTCGAGGGCAAGCAGGAGATCCGCGTCAACTTCGAAGTGCGCGAGATGGTGGTCGCGGGCGTTGTCCGGCCGGAGGATATCGAGTCGGACAACACCATCGACTCGACCAAGATCGCCCAGGCCCGGATCGCCTATGGCGGGCGGGGCCAGATCACCGACGTGCAGCAGCCGCGCTACGGCCAGCAGATCGTCGACATCCTGCTGCCGTTCTGAGGCCCTTCAGCCCGGCTCCTCCGGCTCCGGCCCACGGGTGACGTCGAGGCCGGACCCGGCGCCGGGGGGCGGCCCGACCTTGACCGGAGCGCCGGTCCGCGCGGCCTCATAGATCGCCTCCATCAGCACCTGATCCTGCAGCCCCTCCTCGCCGGGGGTGCGGGGGCGCAGATCCTCCTGGATGCAGCGCGCGAAGTGGTCGAGTTCCAGGGCGAACTGGTTCTTGGGGCTCAGGACCTTCTCGTCCCGCGCGGCGTTCTTGCCGTCGCGGTGGCCGATGATGAGCCGCTGGCCCTGGTAGGCGAAGGCGTTCTGGAGGTCGATGGCGGCGGTTCCGGTGTGCAGGGTCAGGCTTCGCGCCTCGTAGACCCCGTAGCTCGACAGGCACTGGGCGATCACGCCGGACGGGAAGTGCAGGGTGAAGCTCGCCGTCTCCTCGACCTCGCGGTACTTGGGATCGTCCGGCGGCGAGTGGATCTGGGCCTGGATCAGGTTCGGCTCCTCGCCGAGGACCGCGCGGGTGGTGTTCAGGCAGTAGAGCCCGATATCCGGCAGCGACCCGCCCCCTGCTAGCGCCTTCCGCAGGCGCCACTGCTCCGGCAGTCCCGTGGTCTGGCCGTTGAAGGCCTGGATCAGCCGGGGCCGGCCGAACTCGCCCGAACGGGCGAGCTTGATCACGGCCCGGTTGTGCGGCTCGTACTGGCACCGATAGGCGATCATCAGCTTGACGCCGGCCTTGGCGCAGGCCGCGATCATCTCGCGGCACTCGTCCGAGGAGACCGCCATCGGCTTCTCGCAGAGCACCTGCTTGCCCGCCGCCGCGGCCGCCACGACGTTGTCCCGGTGCACGCCGTTCGGCGTGACGATGTAGACCGCCTGGACGTTCGGGTTGGCCTTCAGCCGATCCCACCCGTCGTAGCCGTACACGGCATCGTCCGGCAGCCCGTATTGCCGGGCCACGAGCTTCGCCTTGTCGGGGGAGCCCGACATCACCGCCGCAAGGCGGGCGCGCTTGGCCTCGCCGAAAGCCGGGAGAATCTCGTCGAGGCTCAGGCGCCCCAGACCGACGACGCAGTAGCCGACCCGCTGGCCCGGTGGCTGAGGCGCCGGGCTCGGGGCGGGCGGCCTGTCACCGGCACCGCGCCAGTTCGGGAACATCACCCGTCCGCCCTGCACGGCACCGGTATCGGCCGGAACCGAGGGGGCCGGTGGAGTGCCCGCCGGGGCGGCCTGGGCGCCGCCGCCCATCGCGGCGCCGGCCAGGGCGCCCCCGGCCGCGAGAAGATTGCGTCGTGAGAGCCGGGTGTCGTCTGCCATGGGCCTCGCCGTGTCGCCGGGACGGAATGGAGGCGCCTTGGGCGCCGCGTGGCGTGGAAGCCGCCGAGGGCGGGACCGCGCTCTCAGTGAACGCGACCCGGCGGCGTGCCGTTTCCGTCGAGAAGCGCGGCGCGCAGACGCGCCACCTCCGCCTCGCTGGCGGCGAGCCGGCGCGCGATCGCCGCCGGCTGCGTCGCGGCCCCCGTCTCGGTGAAACCGAGACCGACGCTCTCGCCCGCCCGCCAAGCTATGAAGGCCCGCCGGGTCTCGCCACGGCAGGGGATGAACAGCTCGATGCAATCGGGCAGCGTGGCGTCGGCAGGGACCCGGATCCGTGCCCCGTCTAGGGACACGTCGCGGACCGTGCAGTCGAGATCCGGCAGAAAGGCCGCGACGCGCAGTCGGCCGCCCAGGCAGACGCGGCGTCGGGCAGTACGGCGTCGGTCGACCACGAGCGCTTCATCCTGATGGGTGCAGATGTCGGGACAACCGCCATTGAGCCCGAAGCGCATCGGCGCGTCTCCTTTAACCGTCGGTTTACCTTAATGGCGGCCTCAGGCGGGCGGCGGCGGATCGGGCGCCTCGACCTCGCCGCGACGCTGCAGCTGCAGGGCGACGAACCAGCACAGGGATGCCCAGGCCGCGCCGATGCACCAGCCGGCCAGCACGTCGCTCGGCCAGTGCACGCCGAGATAGATACGGCTGATGCCGACCAGCAGCGTCACGCTGACTCCGAGGGCCAGGACCAGTGCCTTCGCGCGGCGGTTGCGCTCGACCCGGGCGATGAGGGTCGCCAGGGTCAGATAGGCGATGGCCGACATGGTGGCGTGGCCGCTCGGAAAACTCGCCGTGAACACTTCCATGCCGTGAGGGACGAGGTCCGGTCGCGGCCGGTGGTAGAGCATCTTCAGCAAGGTCGAGACCAGCTCGCCGCTGCCCACCGCCGCCAGGACGTAGAGGCCGATGCGCCGCCGCCCGGACACGGCGAGATAGCCCGCCACCGCGCAGGTGAGGAACAGCACCGTGAAGACGCTGCCGAGCCCGGTGATGTCGCGCATCGTCTCCTCGAGCCAGGGCGGCCCGATCGGATCGGCGAGATCGGCGGGGTTGCGCAGGGCGAGCAGGATCCGGCGGTCGAGGGCCGCGGTGGAGCCCTCGCCGACCTCGTGGGCGAGGTAGAAGAACCCATAGCCGAGGGTGCTCAGGCAGAGCAGGGCGACGAGGGGACCGACTTCGTTCAGGCGCAACCGCAGCCACACCGCCAGGGCGGGCTCGATCAGGCGATTGTTGCGGATCTGGCTCGGGGCCTTCATGCGGCGGGATCCGGGTCGGGGACGTGCGTCATCAGTCGTTCTCTCCGAAGGGCAGGCGGGCCACCGCATCCCAGGGACCGCCACGGTAGCGCCAGAGCAGCGTCGCCGGCGCGGCGAAGCGGAACGGCGCGAAACCGGCCGACAGGTCGGCGTGGAGCGCCCGGGCCTTGTCCGGAGCCACCTTGTTCTGGACCGTAACGTGGGGGCGCCAGCCCTGCCGATCCTGGGCGGTGAGATGAGGCGCGAAGCCCTGCGCAAGGCGGGCCCGGAAGTTCGACAGCGCATCGGATTCGAGCACGTAGGCGACGCCCCGGCCGGTGAAGCGCAGGCCCGTCACGGCGACCTCCGGCCTTGGAACGGTGCGGGCGAGGGCGGTGATGGCCTCGATCACGCCCCGCTCCCGGTCGCCCGGCAGGTGGTGGAACAGGGTCGCATGGGCGGGAATGCGATTCAGCGCTTCAGGGAAGTAGCGACGCCGCTCGCCGTCGAACCGGGCGAAGGTCTGCTCATCGAAGGCGAGCGTCAGGATCAGGGGGTCCGCGTCCATCATGCGGGCCAGATGGCGCCCGAAGCCGCTCAGGTCCAGTACAGAATCCGCGCGGTCGGCAGGTCTCGGGCGAGGCACGCGGTGAGGTGGCTGCGCATCGCCTGCATCAGGAGCTTCGGGAAGACATACTTCACGGAGCCGAACTTGGTGCGCTTCTCGACGCGCTCGGCCTCGTCGAGGGGCAGGTCCGAGCCGGGATACCAGCCGCGCAGCACCGCCTTCGAGCCGGGGGTGAAGCGATGGGTGATGAGTTCGGCGGTGAGGTCGAGATCCGGCACATCGGCGAGGGCGTCGGCGGCGGCGCGGATCAGCCCGGCATAGGCTGCCTCCCAGTCCGGGACCGGCAGGATCGGCGCGACGGTCAGGCCGACCGGATAACCGGCCCGGGCCACCTCGGCCATGGCGGCGAGCCGGGCGGGGAGGGGATCGGTGCCGCCCTCGTAACGCGCGGCGGCCCGCGGGTTGACCGAGAAGCGGATCCGCGTGCGCCGGTTGTGCGGCAGGTCGAGGAGCGGTGCCACCGCGGCGAACTTTGTGGTGAAGCGCAACTGAACCGGCGCGTCCCAGGCGCCGAAATGCCGGATCGCCGCCGAGAGCGAGCCGGTCAGGTGCTCGATGCCGAGGGGATCGGTGTAGCAGGACGCCTCGAAGGTGGTTCCCTCGTGCGCCCGCTCCCGGGACGCCGAGGTCACTGCCCCGCGCCCGGCATAGGCCGTGAGGTTGCCGAGGATCGCCTCGAGATTGGCATAGACGCGCGTCACCGGCGGCCCGGCGAGCGAGCCGGCGAGGTAGCAGTACTGGCAATGGGCGGGGCAACCCTCGGCAAGGTCGAAGCGCCAATCGGCCGAGGGCGGGATCGGCTGCAGCCGCAGCTTGGTCGGCGGGGCGCTCGTCAGGACGAGGGTCGCCTTCGCGGCCGCGTAAGCCCGGCGGGGATCCGCCTCGCGCGGGCTCGGCAGGCGGTTGGACGGCAGGCGCTCCACCGGCAGGCCCAGGGCCTCGGCGCGGGCCTGCATGGCCCGACCATGGGGATGCTCCAGAGCGGACGGCATCACCAGCACCCGGCGCGGGTGCCACGGGCGCCCCGGGCGGACGGGCTCCGGGCAATCGGGGGTCTGAACGGCCGGGAGGGACGAAGGCGGCATGCCTGAGGAACGCCTCGTCCCGGCACCGGGTCCGGCCTAGTCGCCCGCTCACGGTGCGGCTAAAGCACCGTCATGTCTTCAGGCAGGGAGAGCGTCCATGTCGGCCGCGACGGCTGGTTATTTCTCACCGGAGGAACCAACCGGGTCATGGACCGGTATCGCGGCGGTCTGCGGCACTGGCTGCTGCTGCGCGGCTGGACGCGGCTGATCAAGGCCCGTGCGCGGCGGGCCGAGGACCTCGGCATTCGCTGCCTCCACGTGATCGTGCCGGAGAAGCTGTCGGTCTACGACGACAAGACCGACGGCCTGCGCTACGCGCCGGCTAAGGCTTCGACCCGGCGACTGGCCCGACGCCTCGCGCGACACCCGGCCTATCTCGACCTTCTCGCGCCGCTTCGCGCTGCCCGCAACGGAGCGACGCCGCTCTACCTGCGCACCGACACCCACTGGACCGCGCAGGGGTGCCTGCTGGCCTATCGCGAGATCATGCGGGCGCTCGGGGCGGTTCCGCCCGCCGATATCGGCGGCCGTCCCGGTACCGTCTCGGAACAGATCATGGATCTCGGCGAGAAGCTGCCCGAGCGGCCGCGCGAGCGGCTGGAGCGGTTCATGCTGCAGCGCGATGCGATTCGGGTGGAGACCGGGCCGCTACTGGCCGCCTACGAGGCGCAGGGACGCGACCGCGAGGTGCATGTCGGCGCGCATGTCGTCTATCGAAACCCGTCCCCGGGGGCCGATCCGCGACGGCTCGTCCTGTTCGGCGATTCCTGCGCCCATTTCGACCCGTTCCTGCTGACCGGGCTGCTCGCCGAGAGTTTCAGCGAGGTTCACTTCATCTGGTCCTCGAGCCTCGACTGGCCCTACATCGAGCGCGTGCGTCCGGACATCCTGCTGTTCGAGATCGCCGAGCGCTTCCTGGCCAAGCTGCCGAAGGACGATTTCGACGTGGCCGTCGCCGGTCAGCGCGGGACGGGCGGTCGCCTCGCACGGCTCAGGAGCGACGGCCTGGGACGTGCCGTGGCGCCTCAGTAGATGGCCGGATCCAGGCGGGCGAAGTCGGTGACGCTGGCGGCCTGATACTTGGCGACGGATTCCGGCGCGCAGGCGATCCCGATCATCAGGACGAGGAGTGTCGCGAGGCACGCGAGCGTTGCCGTGACCACGTCGGCATGGCGCCGCAGAGCATGGATCACCAAGCATCCGAACGTGAACAGGGCCGCCTCGGCGACGGGCACCAGCGCGAACGACATCACTTCACCTCCATCGATCTCCCAACGCGATCGGGCCGCTGCGGCACGTGCGCGGCGACGGGTGGGTGCCCGAGAGATGGCTCAGTTTGCTGCACCGCAACAGAAGGATCGGCGCAGCCCTGCCTTGCGCAGAACTCGCGGGCCGGCGGGACCGGGCGCACCGGTCGCGCGGTCGGCGCTCCTCGGATGCAGACCGGCATCCGTCTTCACAGACGCCGCGCGAGGCCCATCTGGGTCGGATCGCTTATGGGACCGGAGACGACGATGGGCCTCCTCGTGGACGGCATCTGGCGCGACCAGTGGTACGATACCGCCGCGACGGGCGGCCGCTTCGAGCGCAAGGCCTCGGCCTTCCGCAACTGGGTGACCGCCGACGGATCACCGGGTCCCTCCGGATCGGGCGGCTTCCGGGCCGAGCCGGGCCGCTACCATCTCTACGTCTCCCTGGCCTGTCCCTGGGCGCACCGCACGCTGATCGGGCGCGCGCTCAAAGGGCTGGAAGACGTGATCTCCGTCTCGGTGGTCGATCCGCATATGGGCGCCGAGGGCTGGGTGTTCGGTGACACGCCGGGCGCGACGCCGGACCCGATCCACGGCGCACGGCGCCTCTACGAGGTCTACCTGGCGGCCGACCCGTCCTACAGCGGCCGCGTCACCGTGCCGGTGCTGTGGGACCGGGAGCGCGGCACCATCGTGTCGAACGAATCCGCCGAGATCCTGCGGATGCTGAACGACGCCTTCGGGGGTACGGGTCCGGATCTCTACCCGGCGGACCTGCGTCCCGAGATCGACGCGGTGAACGCTCGGGTCTACGACCGGGTGAACAACGGTGTCTACAAGGCGGGCTTCGCCACCACCCAGGACGCCTATGCCCAAGCCTTCGAGGCCCTGTTCGCCGAGCTCGATGCGCTCGAAGCGCGGCTCGACCGGAGCCGTTACCTCTGCGGCGACCGCGTGACCGAGACGGATATCCGCCTGTTCACCACCCTGGTGCGATTCGACGCGGTCTATGTCGGGCACTTCAAGTGCAACAGGCGCCGGATCGCCGACTATCCGAACCTGTCGAACTATCTCCGCGATCTCTATGCCATGCCCGGCATCGCGCCGACCGTCGATCTGACGCATATCAAGCGGCATTATTACGAGAGCCATCCGACCATCAATCCGACGGGGATCGTGCCCCTCGGACCGGAGCTGGATTTCGCCGCCCCGAACGACCGTGCCCTGCGGTTTGCGGCCTAGCCGGCTGCGGTGGGGGTTCGGCCCGTGGTGAGCCCGACGCCGGCCCCGTCCCGATGCCGCCCCCTCGACGGCGGGCGCCGTGCGCCTAGTTCGGCTCTCAACCGGAGGATGCCCGACCCGCCATGACCAATCGCCTGCGCCTCGCGCTGCTCTGCGCTCTCGTCAGTCTTCCCTCCGCGGCACGCGCCCAGGCCGCGTTGCGGCTGGACGGCACCTGCGAGAAGCTCGTGATCGGCACGCAGGATCTGAGCAGCTCCTGCAGCAACGTCCTGACGAACGCGGTGAGCCGCAATCGCACCAGCTTCGACTTCACCACCTCCGACGGTCAGGCGCTCAGCTTCAGCGGTAACGGCGCCCAGCAGGAAGCCACCGAGGAGACCGATCCGCTGCAGCCGATCAACGTGGTCACCACCGGAAAGGATGGCGCCCCGGTCCTGGCGATCGGCGCCTGCCGCTTCTCCACACCGGAACCGGGCCGCACCGCGATCACCTGCGAGGCCAGCACGGCCGACGGACGCCCGTTTGCCGGAACGTTCGTGACTGCGGCCAAGGCGCCTGCCGGTGCGCCGGCCGCCGCACCGGCCCGCTGAGCGTCCCTGTCTTTGGGCTGGTCAGATCATGGCGGAAGCCCCATTTAGGGAACTCCACGAAAAAGGTTCCGAAGCCAGACCGATGCTCAACGACACCCTCGCCGGGGGCGGTGCCCCGGCCGGCGACACCGGCACCCTCATCAAGGACACGACCACTGCGAGCTTCCGGCAGGACGTGCTCGCCGAGTCGATGCACCGGCCTGTGCTGGTCGACTTCTGGGCGCCCTGGTGCGGGCCCTGCAAGCAGCTCACGCCGGTGCTGGAGAAGGTGGTCCGGGAGGCCGCCGGCGCGGTCGCCCTGGTGAAGATGAACATCGACGAGCATCCCTCGATCGCGGGTCAGCTCGGCATCCAGTCGATTCCGGCGGTCATCGTCTTCCAGAAGGGCCAGCCGGTCGACGGCTTCATGGGCGCGGTCCCCGAGAGCCAGATCAAGGAGCTGATCGGGCGCGTGGCCGGTCCTCAGCAGGATCCGCTCGAGGCCGCCCTGGCGGACGCCGCCGCCCTCATCGAGGAGGGCGACCTCGCCGGTGCTGCGGAAATCTACGCGGCGGTCCTGGAGCAGCAGCCCGACAACGTCACGGCGCTGGCCGGCCTCGCCAAGATGCAGCTCGACGCGGGCGAGATCGAGAATGCCAAGCGGGTTCTGGCCATGGTGCCGGAGGCGAAGGCTGGCGATCCGGCGCTCGCCGGCATCCGCGCCGCCCTCGAACTCGCCGAGCAGGCCGCCTCGCTCGGCGATCTCGCGGGCGTGCAGCGGGAAGTGGAGGCCAACCCGGACGCCCATCAGGCGCGGTTCGACCTCGCGCTGGGCCTCGCCGCCCGTGGCGAACGCGGCCAGGCGGTCGACCACCTGATCGAACTGCGCCGGCGCGACAAGGACTGGAACGACGACGGGGCGCGCAAGCAGCTGCTGCAGTTCTTCGAGGCCTGGGGCGTGATGGATCCGGATACGATCCGCGGACGGCGCAAGCTCTCGGCGCTTTTGTTCTCGTGAGGTTCCGGCTCGCGCTTCGGACCACCAATCGGCCCCCCCGGGAGGCGCCATGAGTACCCATGCGAGCTACAAGGGCCCGGCGGATTGTCCCGCGGTCATCCCGGTCTTCCCCCTCTCCGGGGCGCTGCTGCTGCCCCGCGGGCAGATGCCGCTGAACATCTTCGAGCCGCGCTATCTCGCCATGGTCGACGATGCTATGCGCACGGACCGGATCATCGGCATGATCCAGCCGGATCCGGAAGGATCGGGCGGGGCCAATCCGAAACTCTACCGCGTCGGCTGCGCGGGGCGGGTGACCCAGTACGCGGAGACCGGCGACGGACGATACCTGATCTCGCTCACCGGCATCACGCGCTTCCGGGTCGAGAGTGAATTGGCCTCGATCGGCCCCTATCGCCGCTGCCACGTCTCCTATGACGACTTCGCTGTGGACTTCGAGCCCCGGGCGGGCGAGGAGCAGGTCGACCGCGCGGGCGTGCTCAAGGCGTTGCGCGACTTCGTAGAGTCGAACGACCTCAAGGTGGACTGGGCCGGAATCGACGAGGCGCCCGACGAGGCGCTGGTCAACGCCCTCTGCATGATGAGTCCGTTCGGTGTGCGCGAGAAACAGGCGATGCTCGAGGCCCCCGACCTGAAGACGCGGGCCGAGATCCTGATCGCGGTCACGCAGATGGAACTGGTTCGCGGCTCGGGCCCCGAGTCGACGATGCAATAGGCTGCACGAACGATGACCAACGACCTCACCGCCCCCGTCGAAGCGACCCGCGTGGACCCGAAGCTTTTGGAGATCCTGGTCTGCCCGCTGACCAAAGGGACACTGGAATACGATTCCGTCCGCCAGGAACTGATCAGCCGTTCCGCCAAGCTCGCTTATCCGATCCGCGACGGGATCCCGATCATGCTGCCGGAAGAAGCCCGGCCGCTGACGGACTGATCGCCCGGGCCGTTCGTTTGCGCGCGGGGCAGCCCGCGTCGCTTCGCATCCCGAGCGCCCCGTGCTTACGGGACCCGCCCCCTCCGGTCGGGCTTGGCGCGCCCCGTGCCGGCCGCCCCCCTGCCAAACCTCAGGATGTCGGCGAGATTTGGCATCAGGTCTTCCGATCGGAGAGCAGATTCGACCCTATCGAGCTTGACTATTACTCCGCCCTTCGCCGACCCTGATCTATCTTGAGCTAACGCGTGGCGGCCATACTCTTGCCGCTTCGATCGTTCAGCGTCGAGTCATCCCCGATCGATGATTCTGACCGTGCATCCCGCCTCAGGCGGCATCCACTTCGCTGAGAGATCGCCCCGCATGATCAAGCTGACCGCCGTCGCGGCCCTCGCCGCCGGCCTGTTCCTTCCCCTTTGCGCGCCCGCCAGCGCGGAGCCCGGCACGCATAACGGACGGTGGTCGGTGGAACTGGTCACGGAAACCGGTCTGTGCAGCGCCCGCTACACCTACGCGCTCGCCATCCGCGAGGGTCACGTGCAGCTGATCTCCGGCGCCGCCGGCGCGCAGGTGAACGGGCATGTCGGGGCCGATGGCAGCGTCGGGCTCACTGTCAACAACGGCACCGCGAGCGGCACGGGAACGGGGCGGCTCCGGGCCGGGAGCGGCGCGGGGACCTGGAAGGTCTCGTCCCTCTGCTCCGGCCACTGGACCGCGCGGCGCAGCGATACCCGCACCGCGCAGGCCGACTGAGACCGCTCAGACGGCGGCTGCGAGCCAGGTGCGCGCCTCGTCGATGCGGGCCCGCTCGAACACCTTGATCTGGGTCGGCGAGACGAAATTGAAGGTTTCGGCCAGCGCCTTGAGCCAAGGCGCGTCCGTCACCAGGGCGACGTGGCTGACGCTCTTCATCATCGAGAAGCCGAAGCGCGGATCCTTGAAGAAGGCGGCCGGCTCCATGCCCTCGAAGGCGCGGATGTCCTCGAGCAGCTTGATCTTGCCGCCCTTGTCGAGGTCGGCCTTCATCGCCGTCATCATGGCGTTCATCTCTTCGTCGGTGATCTTCCCGTCGACCACGATCTCGGCGACGTTGGAATCCGGCGTCTTGGTATAAGTCAGCACTGATCGCTCCTCCGGGAACCGCATGCGTCCCGGCCAATCTCCGGCCGGGATCCGCCGCCCGTCGCCCGAGTGTCCTACAAAAAGCTCTGCGGGTCGACATCGATGGCGACCCGGACGTTGCCGCGCACCTTCGGACCCCGGGCGATCCAGGCGCGCAGGTAGGCCTGCAGATCGACGTTGCGCTCGGTCTTCACGAGCAGGCGGAAGCGGTATCGGCCGCGCACCAGGGCCAGCGGCGCCTCGGCGGGACCCAGCACCATCACGCCCTCCGGCGGCTCGGCCGCGCGGGCCAGCGCCTGGCCGTGGGCCTCCGCCACCTCGCGCTCGGTCGCCGAGACGATCAGCGCGGCGAGTCGCCCGAACGGCGGAAGGCCCGCCGCCTCGCGGGCCTGGATCTCCTCCGCGTAGAAGCGCTCGGCATCCCCCGACAGGAGGGCCGCGATCACGGGATGGTCCGGCTGGTAGGTCTGGACGAGGGCGCGGCCGGGCTTCTCACCGCGGCCGGCACGGCCGGTGACCTGCTGCAGCAGCTGGAACGTCCGTTCCGCGGCCCGCGGATCGCCCGAGGTCAGGCCGATATCGGCGTCGAGTACGCCGACCAGGGTCAGGAACGGGAAATTGTGGCCCTTCGCCACGAGTTGCGTCCCGATCACGATATCGCATTCGCCGGCTGCCACGGCATCGAGTTCCTGCCGCAGGCGCTCCGCGCCGCCGGGGAAGTCGCTCGACAGGACGACGACGCGCCGGTCCGGAAACAAGGCCGTGGCCTCCTCGGCGATCCGTTCGACGCCGGGGCCGCAGGCGGTGAGATTGTCGAATGTGCCGCACTCGGTGCAGGCCTCCGGCCGGCGCTCGGCATAGCCGCATTGATGGCAGACCAGCGCCCGGCGGAACCGGTGCTCCACCAGCCAGGTCGAGCAGTTCTTGCACTGGTAGCGGTGGCCGCAGGCCCGGCAGAGGGTCAGGGGCGCGTAGCCCCGGCGGTTGAGGAACAGCAGCGCCTGCTCGCCGCGCTCCAGGGTGCTCTTCACGGCGTTGACCAGCGGCGGGCTCAGGAAGCGGCCGCGCTCGGGCTGGTCGAGGCGCATGTCGATCGCCGCGATGTCGGGCAGGCGCCGCCCGCCGAAGCGCTCGGGGAGCAGGATGTGCCGGTAGCGCCCCCTTGCGGCGTTGACGCGGGTCTCGATGGCGGGCGTCGCCGAGGTCAGCACCACCGGGCAGGACTCGAGACGCCCGCGCACCACCGCCATGTCGCGGGCATGGTAATGGACGCCGTCCTCCTGCTTGTAGGCGGTCTCGTGCTCCTCATCGACCACGATCAGCCCCAGCCGCGCGAAGGGCAGGAACAGGGCCGAGCGCGCGCCGACCACCACCAGCGCCTCGCCCTCGGCCACCGCGGCCCGCAGGCGCTCGCGACGCCTGCCGCCGATTCCGGAATGCCACGCCGCCGGCCGAACCCCGAACCGGGCGGCGAAGCGGTCCAGGAACTGGGCCGTCAGCGCGATTTCCGGCATCAGGATCAGCGCTTGGCGGCCCGCCCGGATGCAGGCGGCCACGGCCTCGAAATAGACCTCGGTCTTGCCCGAGCCGGTGACCCCCTCCAGCAGGACGGGCCTGAGATCGGCCGGATCCTCCGCCGGCGGCCGGTCCCACGGAAAGGGCGCGACCAGAGCCGCCACGGCCTCGGCCTGGGCGGGCGAGAGCGGCGAGCGCGGGAAGTCCGGATCGGGCCGCGGCGCGACCGGCTCGGGCGCGACCGCCACGGTCTCCAGGGCACCGTCGTCGATGAGCCCGTCGACCACCGAGAGCGAGACCCCGGCCTCCTTGGCCAGGGCGCTCTTGCCCCGCAGACCGCCGTCGGCGGCCGCGGCGAGGACCTTGGTGCGGGCCGGGGTCGGCCGGGCCGGGGGCTTGTCGGTGATGCGCACGGCGACCCGGGCGGTCTCGCCGGCCGCCGCCTCGTCGGGCAGGCGCAACACCATGGCCAGCGCCGAGCCTTTCGGCGCCAGCGTGTAGCGGGCGATCCAGTCGACGAGGCTGCGCAGCGGATCCGACAGGGGCGGGAAGGGCAGGCGGTCGGTCACAGGCCGCAGGTTCGAGCCGCCGGGGCTCTCGGCCACGCCCCAGACGACCCCGACGATCTCGCGCGGTCCGAGGGGCACCTGCACCACGTCGCCGGCGGCGAGGTCGAGCCCGGCCGGTGCCACGTAGCTGTAGGGTGTATCGAGGGCCAGCGGGATCAGGATCTCGGCGACGACGGGCATGCTGGGCTTTTCGGGCGGGTCCGTTCCGGGTCCGTACCACAGGCCCGGGAAAAGAACCCGCCGCTTCAGCGGTCCCGCAGCCCCGGCACCAGCGGCAGGGCCGCGAGACTCAGGGCCGCCATCGCCCAGAAGGCGGAAGCCCCGAAGGACCCGTAGAGCGCCCCGGAGGCCAGGGTCGCGGCGACGCCGGACAGGCCGAGGCCCAGGGTGCCGTAGAGGGCCAGCGCGGTCGTCCGGAGGTCGGCCGGCGTGGTGGCTTCGATGAGCCCGAGGCAGGCAAGGTGCAGGAGGGCGAAGCTCACCCCGTGCAGGGCCTCGACGGCGGCGAGCCATGGGATCGCGGTCGTGGAGCCCAGCACCGCCCAGCGGACGGCCCCCGCGCAGGCCGCGGCCGCGACGCCTGCCGCAGGGCCGATCCGCGCCAGCAGGGGCGGCCCGACCAGCAGGAAGACCAGAACCTCGGCGGCCACCGACACCGACCAGAGGAGGCCCGCGGTGGCCGGCGCGATCCCGGCGGAGCGCCACAGGATCATGGCGAAGCCGTCGTGCATCGCGTGGGCGCCGATCACCAGGGCGGCGACCAGCACCGTGCGGCGGAAACGCGGCAGCGCGATCAGGGCAGCGAAACCGTGCCACGGCGCCCCGGCCCGGGTCGCTCGGGCCCGATCCGCCGGCAGCGCCAGGGCCGACACACCGGCGGCGAGGAACAGGCCGCCGCTCGCGACGAGGGCGGCGGCGAGGCCGAAGATCCCGATCGACCAGCCCGCGGCGGCGGTGCCCGCGATGAAAGCGGCCGAGCCCGCGCCACGGATCCAGCCGTACTGGAACGCCGCCCCACCCCGCGCGGCGGCCAGGGCCAGCGCGTCGGCGAGCGGCGCCGGAGCCGCGGTGCCCACCGCGTAGAGCAGAGCCGGGGCGATCAACTGCGCCAACCCGACGCCCGGCAGATGCGCCAGGGTGCTGAGCCCCGCCAGCGCGAGACTCGCCGCAAGAATGGATCTGCCGGCGCGATGGCGGTCGGCGAAGGCGCCGGCCAGCGGCCCGATCCCGAGGCGCAGCGCACCCGCGGCGGCGAGAAGAAGGCCGATCTCAGCCGGCGTCAGGCCACGGGCCGCCAGGAAGCCCGGCAGGATCGGCGACAGAACGCCATAGGCACCGTAGAGCGCCGCATACAGGACGAGGAACCGGGGGAGCCCGCCACGTCGTTCCGCCCCTGGCGCCCGCTTCTGCATGGGCGGAACGTAGTCCGGCGGGCCTCCCGAAGTCAGGTCAGCAGGGGCGACGGACGGCGTAGCGGTAGCGCCGCCCTTGCGCGTCGAGCAGCTCGCTGTCGGGACCTTCCTGCCAGACGACCTCGTCCTCGGGCCCCGCCGCGTTGGTCAGGGTCGCCCCACGGACGATGTCGAGGCTGAGGCCGAACCCGTAATTGGTGGCGGTCGCGTCGGTGATCGCGGCCGTGATGTCGGCCTCGTCGGGCAGGCAGGCGAACAAGACGCCGTCGGCGATGGCGAGGGTGTAGGTTTGCACGGATGGGCTCCAACAGGCTCGAAGAGCGTGGACCGGCACGGGAGCGCCCAAACCTAGGCATCGCCACCGGGATGTGAAGGCTTCCCACCGAATTGCTGCATTGCACCATTTCGTGAGGACAAGCCCCGCGCAAGCCCGCCGCGCCGCGTCTCACCGCCCCAGATGGCTATCGAAGAACCGCGCCATCTCGCCGAACACCTCCTTGGTCTCCGGGGCGTCCGGAGTGAAGAGGTACTGGGCGTGGGACATGCCCTCGAACACCTGGAGGGACGCCTCGATCCCGGCGGCGCGCAGCTTCCGATGGGTGCGCACGGTGTTCGACAGGAACAGGTCGCGGGTGCCGGTGATCAGGATCGCGGGCGGCAGGCCGGCGAAATCGCCATAGATCGGCGAGAACTGCGGGTCCTTCAGGTCCCGACCGGCGGCGTAGAGCTTGGCGGCCGGCGTCAGGTAGCCGGAATAGCTGACGAGGACGTTGTCCAGCCACTCGTTGGTCCGGTAGCTGTCGCCGGTCTCGGTCATGTCGGACCAGGGCGTGCCGAGGCCGATCGCCGCCGGCAGCGCCAGTCCCTCGGCCTTGGCGCGGAGCATCAGAGCCAGGGTCATGCCGCCGCCCGTGGAGGTGCCGAACACCGCCATGTTCTGAGGCTTCTGCATGGTCAGCATGGCGCGCCACACGGCGGTCGCGTCGTCCATGGCGGCGGGGTAGGGGGCATCCGGCGGCATGCGGTAATCCACCGCGATGACCTTGTAGCCGCCGAGGCCGGCCATCAGGATCGCCTCCAGCGTGCCGGACTCGCCGGGATTGTAGACGTAGCCGCCCCCGTGGATGTGCAGGAGCAGGCGGTTGCGGTTGGCTTCGGGCATCTGCCGGGGCTGGATCACGAAGGCCTTCACGCCACCGATCACGGCGGCCTCGCTGGTGACGCCGAGCTTCTCACGCAGGGCGGGGAGGGCGGCGGCGCCGGCGGCGGCCAGTCGGTCGACCAGGGCCTTCCAGGCCGCGGCGTCCGGCGGGTTCGCGTTCCAGGCCGGCACGCGGTAGGGCGCCGCCACAGCCGTGCGGAATTGCGGACTCGTCGTGTCGGCGGGCACCGGCACGACCTTGGCCGGTACCGTCCGTGGCCCCGGCGCGGCATTGGCCGCCCCGATCTCGGCCTCGAGCTGCTCGAAACGGGGAACTGGCCTCTCGGCGGGGGCGGCCTGCCCGAGGGCGGCGTGGGTTCCGCAGGCGATCATCAGCAGCGCGGACAGGCTCAGGCGCATCTCGGTTCCTCCTGGGCAGCCCGGTCTGCGGATCCGTCTCGGCGGGGGCCGGCTGCGTGGATCCATGAAGTATCGGACGGGGCGGACCGCGACAGCGGCCCCGGTTACGATCACGGCCTTGCGTTCACGCTTCGAGGCGCGGCAGCGCAGCCGGGGTGGCCGGCTCGACCACCAGGGTCGCCGGCACGGCGCCGTCACCGGCCAGCGCCTCGGCGATCGCCTCGGGGGCGATCGGGTCCTCGGCGGCAGAACCGGCGAGATCCGGCGTGATCCGGGCGGTCTCCCGCCGTGTATCGGTCTCCGCCGCGGCGTGCTCGTCGGCGACGCCGGCCACCGCCTCGGGGGCGATCAACCCGATGGCCGCCGCATGCTCGGCCATCGCGACGCTGTCGCCGGCCAGCACCAGGCTCGATCCGGCCCGGGCGACGGCGCCGGCGAGGCGGACGATCTCCTCGACCCGGGCCGAGTCGCGGGACACGTTGCGGATGTAGACTGCCAGCACCCGCCCGGGATTCTCCTCGACGATCTGCGCGTAGACCTCCGGATCGTGCTGGCCGCTGTCGCCGATCAGCACGAAGGGCAGATCCCGGTAGAGGGCGAGCATGTGGCGGATCAGCGCCTGCTTGTGGTCGGTGGCCCGGCGCGGCAGCGGATGCGTCCAGGACAGCCCCCATTCCCTCAGGAACAGCACCGGCCCCGCCGGAATGCCGTGGCGCTGGAAGAATTCCGACAGCATTTCGTAGAGGCCCCAGGGGGCCCGGGAGACGTAGAGCATCGGGTTGCCCTCGCCGCCGCCGGCGCCCGCATGCAGGGCCCGGTAGAGGGCGGCCACACCCGGGAAGGCGACCCGGCTCTCGGCATCCTCCACGAACAGGCGCCAGAGCATCGTCAGCTTGTTGGCGACACCGGTGCGCATGACCGTGTCGTCGATGTCACTGACGACGACGACACGGCACTGGTCGGGCGGGATGAACACCGCGCCCTCGGCGGGGATCGGCGGGTCGGCGTCGAGAAGGAGATCGACCGCGTGCCACTCCCCCGGCGCAGCCGGTCGCGTGCGCGGGTGCAGGTGCAGACGGAAATAACCGTCGCGGTCGGTCTCGACCCGGACGGCGTCGTCGCCGAACCGGGCGGTCACGGCGGCTCCGGCAATCGCCCGCCGGGCGATGCGGCGCCGCAGGTCGCGCCATTGCGCCCGCAGGGAATCGGGATCCTCGCCGGGGATCCCGGGCGATTGCCGGAAGACGCGACCGATCAGGAATACCTCATCGCGTGAGCCGTAGCCGCGGTACGGCTCGACCACGAGGCCGCCCGGTCCCTTGCCGCCCCGGCCCTGCGCCCGGCGGACCGGCCGGGTGAGGACCCGCAGCGCCTTGGTGGCGCCCTTGCGCACGCGTGAGGCCATGGACCGGCCGCTCCCGGGCGCTCAGGCCTGCGGCAGTTCGGGGCTGAGCCCCATCGCGTCGAGGCCCTCCTCCAGCAGATCCCCGGCGTCGGGCGAGCCCAGCAGCTCCCGCACGGCGCCCTCGCCAGCGGCCTCGCGCTCGCGGGCGAAGCGCACGGCCTCGCTCCACTCCTCGGGCTCCATGTCGCCGCGTCCGATATAGAGAAGGGCAAGCAGCTCGGCCCGGGAATCGTCGTCGAGCCCGGCGATCAGGCCCCGGACCTCGGATTCCGTGGCGTCGTCGGTGCCGGAGGTCAGGACGTCGGTGGACCCGTCGTCGATCGGGTTCGAGCCCGAATCCGGATCGGTGTTGCCCTCCTTCACTTCGATGGCGCGCAGCCGCATGACGATGTCGGTGACGGTTTCGACGGCGATATCCATGCGCTGATCTCCGAACGCTGACAGGAGCGGCCAAGCGGGGCCCTCAAGCCGCGACAACGGACGAGCGGGCCCGGGGTTCGCCCCATCCCCATCGAAGGCGCGGTGCGTGGTCCGCGCCACTTCCCGGTTGGACCACCGTAGGATAGAGCCTGCGAGACTATTTCGATAACCGGGTCAACATCGGCGATAGACGTGGTTTCTATAGAGTCTGCTGGAACATCCTTCGCCGATACCATCGTCTCCTGCGTACGCGACTCAAGGTCTCGGCGCTCGGCCGGGCGCCGCTGGCACGTCGGCGCCCTCGCGGGGCTCTGCGGAGTGGCCGCATCCGTGCTGCTTGGACCGGACCCCGCCGAGGCCAGGCCCGCGAGCTACGAGGGCAGCGCGCCGAGCTGCTTCCTCACGGGCGGCGGCGCCCTCGAGATCTGCCGGGATGGCTCGGAGGCCGAGGGCGTCCTGATCGCGCCGGCGCCCTGCGCGTTCGTACGCGGCGTTCAGCTCCTGCGGCTTGCCCGTTCCGAGGCACCGGGCCCGATCCAGGCCCTGTTCCAGGGGCAGACCCCGGTGGCATCCCGACGGGACGAGCCCTGCCCGGAGCGCCGCGCCACGGACAGCCGGGATGGCGGCGCCCTGCGCACCGGGCGGACCTTCGAGGCCTTGGTCACGACGCTGCCGCCCACGGCCGACCGGTTCTGGGTCGACCTGCCAGAGCAGAGCACGCGGGCGCGCGGCTGGTCCGAACCGACACCGACGGCCGAGGGGATCGGCCCGCGCGACCCGATCGCGGTGACGGGCCGCACCTGGGCCGGGGAGGCCTACAGCTACGTCTTCCTGCTCGGGCAGGAGCGCGTGGGCGTCACCGGCGAGGACGATGCCGAGACCGAGCGCCGGGGCCGCCGTCGGCGCCGGCGAGCGGAGCAGGACGCGCCGGCGTCCGGCCCGGCCGATGTCCGCCGCCGCGTGCAGATCGAGGCCCGGACCCTCGATTTCCAGACCTTCGAGATCCGCACCCGCACCGCGGACGGGTACGGCCTGGCCTGGACGCCGTTCGAGGCCGGCGCGGGCCGCGGGCGGCGCAGCGACCCGCCCGCCCCCGCCGCGGTGATCGACGAGGCGGGCAAGCCGGTGACCTCGGCCTGCACGGCCCCGGCCTTCGAGACCCACGGGCTCGCCGGTTCGATCAGCGTCGTGGATCGCACCTATCACTACGTCTATACCGACGTGCTGCCCGAGGATTGCGGCCTCGCCCCCGAGAAGCGCCGCACCGGGCTCTTCCTGCGCACCGCGCAGGACCTGTCCGGTGCGAAGGTCTGGTCGACGGCCCGCAAGCTCGCCGGGCCGCTGCCGCCCGGGTCCCTCGTGCGGGTGGCCCGGGCCAAGGGCTTGCAGCGCTGGGCGGTCTCCTACACGTGCCAGCGGCCCGCCAACGCGCCGGGCGGCCCCGTGGCGGACATCTGCCTCCAGTACACCGCCGACATGAACCTCGATGGCATCGGCGCCCTCAAGCTCTACGCCGATCCGGTCGAAGCCGGCCGCTCGCCGGCCTATCTCGGACTGCGCTCGGGGGGCGACGGCAGCGGCCGGTACGATCGGAGCGCGCATTTCTGGATGACGGACGCGGAAGGCAACCTCGACACGCCGGCGATCTATCCGAACAAGGCCGGGTTCCTGACTTGGCTCGACCGGCTCGCTCCGACCGCCTCCGGCCGCGACACGTCGAGCCTCTACGGAAGGCCCGTCTACTGGGCGACGTGGACGGTGCGCCAGATCGGCGCGCAATAAGTCGCGGGAGGCGCTATATGGGCGGCCGACAAGCCGCGCGCGGCGTGCCTGACGGACCCGATGGAAACCCATATCGACCTGTGGTTCGCCGCGAGCATCGTGGCGATCTCGTTGCTCCTCTCGGCTTTCTTCGCGGGCGCGGAGACGGCCTTCACGGCCGCGTCGCGGGCGCGGATGCACGCCCTCGAACAGGCGGGCGATCCGCGGGCCGCGATCGTCAACCGCATCCTGGCGATCCGCGAGCGCTTCATCGGCGCCATGCTGATCGGCTACAACATCGTGGCGATCGGCGCCTCGGCCTTCACCACCAGCGTGCTCACCGCGCTGTTCGGCAAGAGCGGCGTGATCTACGCCACGGTCGGCATGTCGGTGCTGGTCATCGTGTTCGCCGAGGTGCTGCCGAAGACCCTCGCCATCTCCAAGCCCGACAAGGCGGCGCTGCTCACCGCCCGGCCGGTGGCCTTCGCGGTGGCGCTGATGGGCCCGCTGGCCATCGCCATCGAGCATCTCGTGCGGCTGATGCTGAAGCCGTTCGGCGTCACCATCGGCGAGCACCAGTCGATCCTCACCGCCGCCGAGGAGCTGCGCGGGCAGGTGGCGCTGATGCACCGGGAGGGGGGCGTCGCAAAGGCCGAGCGCGACATGCTGGGCGGCCTCCTCGACCTCTCGGACCTGTCGGTCTCCGACGTCATGGTCCACCGCACCAAGATGCGGGCGATCGACGCCGACCAGCCCTCCGAGGACATCGTCCGCGCCGTCCTGTCCTCGCCCTATACGCGCATGCCCCTGTGGCGCGGCACGCCGGAGAACATCGTCGGCGTGCTCCACGCCAAGGACCTTCTGCGGGCGCTCGACGCGGCGGGGGGCGACGCCTCGGGCCTCAAGGTCGAGGCGCTCGCCCTGGAGACGTGGTTCGTGCCGGGCACCACGTCCCTGCGCGCCCAGCTCAAGGCCTTCCTCACCAAGAAGACCCACTTCGCCCTGGTGGTCGACGAGTACGGCGAGGTGATGGGCCTCGTGACTCTGGAAGACATCCTGGAGGAGATCGTCGGCGACATCGCCGACGAGCACGACGTCACGGTCTCGGGGGTGCGCCCGCAGGGGGACGGGTCGGTGAACGTCGATGGCGGCGTGCCGATCCGCGACCTGAATCGCGCGATGGACTGGAAACTCCCCGACGAGGAGGCGACCACGATCGCGGGCCTCGTCATCCACGAGGCCCGGACCATCCCGGATCAGGGGACGGCCTTCAACTTCCACGGCTTCCGCTTCCAGGTGCTGCGGAAGGCCAAGAACCGGATCACCACGCTGCGCATCACGCCGCTGACGGCGACCGGGCTCCAGGCCACCGCTCAGCCGGACGCGCAGCGCGACGCGGTGTGATGCCGCGTCCGGGCGGCGGCTTCGACGTCGCCGCGTCCGCGCGCACAGCGCCGCCTTTTGGAGGCGCGATGCTGATGGACCTCGCGGCATGCCGGGTCACGTCGCGCCACGCAAAATGACGGGGCGCGCGTCTTCGACCGGAATGCGGGTGCGGCACCGGGTCCGGACGACGGTTTTCCCGCCGTCCGTCTGAGGTCCATCCGCGACCGGCCGCGCGCCTCAGCCCGGCATCGCCTCCAGCCCCTCGGCACGGATCCAGTCCCGGGTGCGGTCGAGCGCCCGGCCGAGCCGGTCGAACAGGGCATCGATCTCATCCGGCGCGATGATCAGCGGCGGGCAGACCGCGACGCGGTCGCCGGCAAGCGCCCGCACGATCAGACCTTCGCCCTGCGCGAAGGCGACGCAGCGCGCAGCGACGCCGGCCTTGGGGTCGTATTGCCGCTTGGTGACCTTGTCGGCGACGATCTCCAGGCCGCCGATCAGCCCGATGCCCCCGGCCTCGCCCACGAGGTCGTGCCCGGCCAGCGCCGAGAGGCGACGCTGGAACTGGGGTGCCTTCTCGGCCGCCCCCTCGATGATGCGGTCGCGGCGATAGATCTCGATGGCCTTCAGCGCCACGGCCGCAGCCACCGGGTGTCCGGAATAGGTGGTGCCATGGCCGAAGGTGCCGATCTTCTCGCTCTGGCCGACAAGCGCTTCGTAGAGCGGTTCGTCGATGCTCACGCCGCCGAGCGGCATGTAGGCCGAGGTCAGGGCCTTGGCGAAGGAGATCGAATCGGGCCGGGCACCCAGCGCCTCGCTGCCGAACCACGTGCCGAGCCGTCCGAAGCCGCAGATCACCTCATCGGCGATGAAGCGGACCTCGTATTTCGCCAGCACCGCCTGGATCGCGGAAAAATAGCCCCGCGGCGGCACGATCGCGCCGCCCGCGCCCATGACCGGCTCGGCGATGAAGGCCGCCACCGTGTCCGGCCCCTCCCGCAGGATGGTCTCCTCCAGTTCGGCGGCGAGGCGCGCGGAATAGGCCTCCTCGCTCTCGCCCGGCTCGGCGCCCCGGTAATGGTGGGCGGCGGAGACGTGCAGGAAGCCCGGAAGCGGCAGGTCCCAGTCGGCGTGATTCGCGGCGAGCCCGGTCATCGACGCACTGGCGACCGTCACGCCATGGTAGCCCTTCTGGCGGGCGATGATCTTCTTTTTATTCCGGCGCCCGAGGGCGTTGTTGTAATACCACGTGAGCTTGACCTGCGTGTCGTTGGCCTCGGATCCCGAAGACGTGAAAAAGATCTTCGAGGTCGGAACCGGCATCAGCTCCTTGAGCGTCTCGGCGAGTTCGATACCCGGATCGTGGCTGCGGCCGGAGAACAGGTGCGTGAAGGGCAGGCGCGCCATCTGCGCCCGGGCCGCCTCCACCAGCTCGGCGTTGGAATAGCCCAAGGCCGTGCACCACAGGCCGGACATGCCCTCGATATAGGGACGCCCCTCGGTGTCGTAGACGTGCACACCCTCGCCGCGCTCCAGAACCAGCGGACCGATCTGTCGGTGCGTCGACAGGTTGGTGTAGGGGTGGAGAACGGTTTCGACGTCGCGGGTCGCGAGATTCGAGAGCATGGTTCGCAAGGTCCTCGTGCGAGGGTCACCGCCGCCACACTACCGACCCGATGCCCCGGCAGGTAGCCCGAAGGACCCGCGGCCGGCCGTTACCGGACGCATGCCGCCCGCGACCGCCTCTGTTGACGCCCGACCGATGCTCAATCCGGAAACGTTCGTCGCACAACCCGCCCCCGGCCGCGCCTGCGGCGCCTGCACGCTCTGCTGCAAGGTCTACGACGTGCCCGCGGTGGAGAGCGTGGCCGGACAATGGTGCCGGCACACCAGGGCCGGCCAGGGCTGCGCCATTCACGCCACCCGGCCCGACCATTGCCGGGCATTCCACTGCCTCTGGATGACGGAAGGCTGGCTCGGACCGGAATGGAAGCCGGATCGGGCCAAGATGGTGCTGAGCCTCGACCCGCTCACCCGCAACATGAACGTCCAGGTCGATCCCGGCCAAGCGGGCGCGTGGCGGCGCGAACCCTATTACGGGCAGCTCAAACGCTGGGCCGTCGCCTCGGTGCCGCTGCGGCGGCACGTGCTGGTCCACGTCAACAAGAGCACCACCGTCGTCCTGCCGGACCGCGATGTCAGTCTCGGGGTGGTCGGCGCCGACGAACGCATCGTCACCACCGACCGCATGACCCCGCAGGGCCCCAGCTTCGACGTCCGGAAAGTCCCGGCCTGAGCCCACCGGCCCGGACCGGAAAGGCCGGCTCTCAGGAGCTCATGGACACGTGGCCGCTCCGTTTCAGCGCTCCGGGCCGGACGCCCGTCAGCGGGGCGGATTGCCTGTCCGGCAGTCCGGTGCCCGGCGCCTCCGGCACCGTGGATGCGCCCCGGATGGGGAAGCGACAGCGCGGCATTCCCACATCCCGGTCGGGCGCGGAGGGGAGGCGGGCCCCACGCGCCGCCGGCGGCGCCGCGGCGCGGTCGCGATGACCTGATGCGCGCGTCTTGCGGAACCGGCCGGTTTGCTCGAGTGATCGGGCATGACGACAGTTCACGATCTCAGCGTGTCCGCGGCCGACGGCACGCCTTACCCGCTCGCGCAGCATCGCGGACAGGTGCTGCTCATCGTCAACACGGCCTCCCGCTGCGGCTTCACCCCGCAATATGAGGGCCTGGAGGGGCTGTGGCGCCGATACCGGGAGGAAGGTCTGACGATCCTGGGCTTCCCCTGCAACCAGTTCGGCGCCCAGGAGCCGGGCGACGCCACCGAAATCGCGCAGTTCTGCTCGCTGCGCTACGATGTGAGTTTCCCGGTGCTCGCCAAGATCGCGGTGAACGGGCCGGATGCCGATCCGCTCTACGCCCATCTTACCCAGGCCCGACCGGGGCTGTTCGGCACGCGGGTGGTCAAGTGGAACTTCACCAAGTTTCTGGTGGGTCGTGACGGCCGGGTCATCGCCCGTTTCGCGCCCGGGACGAAGCCCGCGGCCCTGGAGGCGAAGATCCGGGCGGCCCTGGCCGCGCCAGCCTGAGCCGCGTCGGCGTGACCTTGGCGTCAGACCGCGTCGAGATCCGCCGCCTCGGAGGCGGGAACGCGGCGTCGATCGACCCGCTCGCGAGCCCGCAGCACCGTCCGCAGGGACGCGACCGGGAAGGGGCGCACCGACTCGCGCAGGATGCCCGTCAGGAAGCGGATCTCGGCGATCTTGCGCAAGGTCAGGTCGGGGGCACCGGCGCTCTTTGCCCTGCGTTCGAGGTCCGAAAGAGCGTCGAAGAGCGCGTATCGCGCGGGCAGATCCCGGGACGATTGCTTCGAGGCAATCAGCGTAGCCAGTTCGCCTTCAAATCTGCATCGGACAGGCTGATCGGAACGCATTGTCGTCTCGAACACAATGTGCGCCGACCGTAAAACAGTGTTCGCGGCTTGTCAGCCGCTGAAGCCGACCGGGCGCCGCGAATGCCGGATTGTTGCCCAATTGCATCTGCGCGACGGATCGCACTTCGGGTCTCGGCTCAGCCTTCGACACCGACGAACGCGGCCGCCGCCTCGAACTCGATCCGGCGCGCCGCGAGGCGTGCTTCCGCCTCCGCGTCGCGCCCCCAGACGGCAGCCTGGTAGGTCTCGTCGACGTGAGCGGCGTCCCAGGCTTCCGCCGGGGCCAGGCGGCCACGCAGCACCGCCAGCGCGATCAGAAGGGAGCCGGTCAGGGTGGTCAGGGTGTGCAGTCCGGCCAAACGGAACGGATCCGTCACCGCATTCACCGCCGTGGAGAGGGTCCGGATCGTGTCGGCGGGCTGCTCGACATGCATGACGCCCTCGCTCAGGATCACCCGCGCACCGAACTCGTCCCGCGCCCAGGCGAGGATCGGGTCCCAGGCCGCCGCCTGCGCCGCCACGAGGCGCTCCGGGTCACCAGCGCGATAGGCCACGAGATCGGTGCCGGCATAGGCGCAGAGATCGGCCGCCACCGCACCCAAGCGGGGCGTGACGCCGTCGATCGCCGTGTTGGCGAGCCGCGTCAGCGGCATCTGTGCCGGGTCGATCGCAGTGTCCTGGGCCGCCCATTCCGCCGCGACCCGCTCGGCCAGGGCGCGGCTCGGGAGCCGCAGCGGGTTGCGGGCCGGTGTGTTGGCCGGACGTCCGTCCAGGGTCAGCCGGAATCCCTCGGCCTCCTCGGAGAAGCCGGCCTCCGTGTAGAACCGCCGGGGCAGGGCGGGCTTGGAATGGCCCCGGGCCGCACGGATCGGGTCGGGCCGCGCGCCGTCGCCCGGTTCGCCGAGCCAGTCTGTCGTCTGATCGCTCATGGACGCGAGATAGGCGTTTCCGGCCCGGCGCGCGAGCCTTTCGCCATCAGCCGCCCGTCGCGAGGCCCTCGAGAAGCAGCACCTCCAGCGCAGCGGCCGTCGGGACGACCGTCACGGCCCCGGCCCCGTAGAGCGCGTCCGGCGGATGATAGCCCCAGGCGACTCCGATGGCCGTGGCACCGGCCGCCACGCCCATGGCGATGTCGAAGGTCGTGTCGCCCACCATCACGGTCGCCTCCGGCGCGCAACCGGCCTCGCTGATCGCCTGCCGCAGCATGGTCGGGTCCGGCTTGGACGGCGCGTCGTCGGCGCTCTGGGTCGTGGCGAACCACTCCGCCCAGCCGTGATGCGCGATCAGCCGGTCGACGCCGCGCCGCGACTTCCCCGTCGCGAGGCCGATCAGCACATCCCCACGGTCATGGAGCCGGGTCAGCAGGTCGGCCATCCCGGGGAACAGGGGTTCCTCATGGGCCGGATCGAGCCGCAGGCGGTTGTAGGCCTGCTTGTAGCTCTCCGAGAGTTCCGCAACGGGGCCGTCCTCGCCGACCAGACGCCGGAAGGCCTGCGGCAGTGACAGGCCCACCACGGACAACGCCTCGCGCCGCCCCGGGGCCGGCAGGCCATTCTCCGCGAAGGCCACCTCCTGGGCCGCCACGATCAGGTGCTGGCTGTCGACGAGGGTGCCGTCGACGTCGAAGACGACGAGCCTCATCGCCGACGACGCGCCAAAGGCGGCCCCGACGGCGCGGATGGGCGGATGTCGGACTCGGTCACGGCTTCCGGCCCGGCTGCGCCGGCGCGGCCGCGGCGGGCTGACCGCCGGGAACCCGGGTCCGCTCGTAGCCGAGCCGGCAGCGGATCAGGAAACGCCGGCGCTTGCCGCCGCGCAGGCCGCGCTGGTGCGAGGCGCGATTGCAGGCCGCATAGGAACGCCGGCGGCGCTCCGCGCGGGAACTCGCGGCCGGGCGCTGCGCGGCCTGCGTGGGCGCCGCATTCGCGGCGGGAGCGGCGGGCGGATGCGGCGACGCCGCCTCGGCCGGATGGGCGCCGTTCGCGGTCGGCGCCGCCTTGGCTGCCTCGCCCGGTGCGGCGTGCGCGATCGGCCCGGTGAGGCACAGGGCGGCGAGGCAGGCCAGCATCGCGAGCTTCATATGTCAGGATCTCGAACCGCCGGAAACTGGCCCCGCGGCGGATCGGCGGGGCGCGGGCAGCATATGAGGCGGCACGGCCGATTGCCAAGGCATGCGCGGCACGGCCCGCCCCGATGACGGGTCACTTTCACCGGGGATACCGCAGCGCACATCTCCGGCGACAATGATTTGGGGGATGGAGGGGGGATCCGGCAATCAGGCTCCTGCGGCTGCCCGCTTTGATGCGCGAAACCGACCTCTCACCGGAGACCGAGACCGCCTCACGGCGCGGTCCTCTGAGCGGGGATCCCGCCATCCGGCGCGTCGCGTCGCCGCAGTGGCACCTGGGCGATCGTTTGAACCGAGCGCAGGCGCCCGTCTTCGTTGCACCCTGCGTGCCGGCACGGCGGCGCAGGCGCGACGGACCTCCGGAGCCATCATCCCTATCCGCCAGCGAAGCTTGCAGGAGCCTCGACCGGACGGGCGCTCCTCCAGCCGATGCATCCGGGCCGGGGCGAGGATACCGCCCTCGGGACGCGCATTCGGCCGAGGGGCGACGGGCAGGGCGAAGCGGTTCTCCTGCCCGACCCGGGTCGTGGCCGCAGCCCAGGAGGTCCGGCGCGGACTCGACCAGGCGCGGGACCGTCGCGACGGCATACCGGGCGCGGCCCCGACGGCGATCGGCGGGTCGCGCCGCAGGGCGGCGGCCGGAAGTCCCGTACACTCTGACGAACCCGGCCGTGCCCTGGCTGCCCACTCAGGCTTCCGGGGCCTCGACGATCGGGTCGTAGCGGGTGGCGTCGAAGCCCAGCAGGTTCCAGCTCTGCGCCATGTGGGGCGGTAGCGGCGCGCTCACATCCACGGGCTTGCCGGTGCGCGGATGCGGGATGACGATCCGGCGGGCGAGCAGGTGCAGGCGATTCTGGATGCCCCCCGGCAGCTCCCAATTCTCCACGGAGAAGTATTTCGGGTCGCCGACGATCGGGTGGCCGATATGGGCCGCGTGGGCGCGCAGCTGGTGCGTCCGTCCGGTCACCGGCTTGAACGACAGCCAGGACAGCTTCTGGGCGGCCTGATCGACCATCGCGTAGTAGGTCAGCGCGTGGCTCGCCCCCTCGTCGCCGTGCTTGGCGACGCGCATCCGCGCGTCGGCGTCGGTGGGCTCCTCCTTGGCCAGGTAGGTCGAGACACGCCCCTGCCGGACCCGCGGCACGCCCGCGGTCAGCGCCCAGTAGATCTTCCGCGCGGCCCGGGAGCGGAAGCTCTTGGCGAGCGTCGCGGCGGCGAGCCGGGTCTTGGCGACGATCAGGCAGCCAGCCGTATCCTTGTCGAGCCGGTGGACGAGGCGCGGCTTCTGGCCATCCGGGCCGGTGAGGGCGGCGAGCAGGCCGTCCACGTGCCGGACCGTCCCCGAACCACCCTGGACCGCGAGGCCGAAGGGCTTGTTGAGGATCATCATGTCGGCATCCTCGTAGAGGATGAGCGACCGTATGAATTCGGCATCGTCCTGCTCGCGGGCGGCGTTGCGCGGGCGCTCGGAGGGCTGGTCGAGGCGCAGCGGCGGCACGCGCACGCTCATGCCCGGCTCCAGCCGGTCGTTCGGCTTGGCGCGCTTGCCGTCGACGCGCAGTTCGCCCTTGCGGACGATGGTCTGCACGCGGGTGAAGGGCAGGAGCGGGAAACGCGCGGTGAGGAAGCGGTCGATCCGCATGCCGGCCTCGTCCGGCTCGACCATCAGGGTCTGCACCCCGGAGGCGAGGGTCGCGGAGGCGGCCGCGCGCTGCTCGCGGCGGGTCGGACCGGGTGTCGGCGCGGGGGCAGCGGCAGGGGCAGGCGCAGGGGCCTCCGAGCGCTTGGAAACGGGCCGGCTGCCGGGCTTCGCCGCCAGCGGACCGCGCGGCGCGGCGGCGTCGCGCCGCGGCTTCGCGGGCCGGGCCGGGACTGCGGCTGCGGCTGCGGCTGCGGCGCCCTGCGCACCCCAGGGATCGCGCGCACCCGCATCGTCGCCGCGATTGCGGGCCGCGCGCTCTGCAGCGTCGCGGGCGCTGGTGCGCGGGCCCGTGCGGGCACGGCCGTCGGCCTGGAACTTGCCGGGCTTGAACTTGCCCGCATCGAACTTGCCGGCCTGAGGCTTGCGCCCCTTCGGCCCGCCGCTTTTGGGAGGTCGTGTCGTCATGCTTCCGCCGGCACCCGTCTCCGCTTCGGACGGAGCGTCCGGGCGCATGGGCCGCGGCGTCGCGGACGTCCGGACCGATGGGATTGCACGGCTGTAGCATCGCCCGCGCGCAGCGGCAAAGGCGGCAGCGCGATCGCGCCCGTCAGGGCTCCGCGTCCCACGCCGCGCGGAGCGAGGCCTTCAGCCCGGTCGGGAAGAGTTCCGGCCCGCCCGGGACGTCGAGCCCGTCGAGATCGCACCACCGCGCCACGCAGGCGGTGCCGCAATCCTCGTGAAAGACGAAGCGCTCCTGTCCGTCGAACCGGCCGGGCGGCAGGGCGACCGGGAACAGGAACAGCACCTCGTGCCCGACCTGCCCCTCGTGCAGGAAGATGTTCTCCACGACGCGCGGGCCGCCGAGCACCGTGACGGTGACGCCGAGCTCCTCTTCGAACTCCCGGATCAGCGCGTCCTCGGCCCTCTCACCGAATGCGACGCTGCCACCGAGGGGCCGGACACCTGTTAGCCGCCCGTCATCCGCATGGATCTCCGCCACCAGCAGGCTATCGCCGCGCCGGGGGAGCCCCAAGGCCTTCACGCGGATCTCCGCAGGGGGACGCCAGACCGTCATGCCGAACCGGCTAAATCGTTCCCGACGGCGCCGCAACGAACCGGCGGGCCGCCGCGTCGATCCACGACAACTCCCGGACGTGCGGTTGACGCCCGGACGCACGACGGCCAAGCTGTTCCTCGACGGTTCCCCTCGGGGATCAAAAGGGAACGCGATGAGGGGTCCGCCCCGAAGCCGCGGCTGCCCCCGCAACTGTAAGCGGCGAGCCCTTCACCACCACGTCACTGGGTCACCCCGGGAAGACGGTGCGAGGGCGGCGACCCGCGAGCCAGGAGACCTGCCGTCAGCCGTGGTCACACGCGAAACGCGCCGGGCGGGGTGTCCTGGCGGGTGTCGAGGCGCCGTCCATCCCGAGGGGAGGCGGCCGCCGAGGCCTCGTTCGCGGTGACGTGCCACAGCAAGCGCGCCCGCGACGCCGTTCCCATGTCCGTCTCCACCGTTTCGCGACCTGCGATCCCTGTTCCGGGAGGCCTCCGCGCACCCGTTCAGGCTCAGGTTTCCGGATGGTCGAGGAATTGTAATGTTATTACAATGCTTATAGGACGAAGGGGCCGGCGCGCGCCGTGCACGGACCGCTTTCCCCATGCTTCTCTCGATCCATCGCGCCCGCTCCGGCGGGCCGGCTCCCCTCTGTGGCGTTCTCCTCGCGCTCCTCGCCAGTCCGACCGCCGCCCAGGAGGCCGTCACCCTGGATGAACTCTCCGTGGCCGGCGCGGGCGGAGACCCGAACCGCGCTGCGCCGAACGGCCTCAATCTGCGCACCCCGGACCGGACCGCGAGCCGCCTCGGTTTGACGCCGCTGGAGACGCCGGCCAGCCTCGACATCGTGTCGGGCGAGACCGCGCGGCTGCGCGGCCAGGATACGATCGCCGAAGCCGTGACCCAGGACGCCACCGGCATCACCACCATCGCGGCACCCGGCAACGGCAACGGCGCCTTCACATCCCGGGGCTTCGCCGGCCCGAACTCGATCCAGCAGCTCTACGACGGCACGCGCTTCTACGTCGGCGCCAACACGGTGACCTTCCCGTTCGACACGTGGAACGTCGAGCGGATCGAGGTGCTCCGCGGCCCGTCTTCGGTGCTCTACGGCGACGGCGCCATCGGCGGCGTGATCAACGTGGTGCCGAAGAAGCCGGTCTTCGTGCCAATCAACGCCGCCCGCGCCGTTGTCGGCACGGATGGCGTCGCGCGCCTTGCGTTCGATTCGGGCGGCGGAATCGGTCAAGCGGAGTTCGGCGACACCTTCGCGTATCGCCTCAACGTCAGCGGCAATCGCGCCGACGGCTGGATCCGGCCGGAGGGCGATTTCCGCAACCTCGCGGTCTCGGCCGCCCTGCTGTTCCGGCCGAGCGCCGATCTGGCGTTCACCCTGAGCCACGATCTCGGCTACCAGGAGCCCGCCCGCTACTGGGGCACGCCGCTCGTCGAGGGACGGATCCCGGACCTCATCCGGTTCAACAACTACAACGTCCGGGACGCGAAGATCACCTGGGCCGACAACTGGACCCAGCTCAAGACCGAATGGTCGCCCTCGGCCGACATCACGATCCGCAACACCGCCTACCGGCTCACAAGCCGGCGCCACTGGCTCGACGTCGAGCAATATTCCTACAACCGCGGCACCGGGCTGGTGGACCGGGGCGATTATCTGGAAATCTACCACAGCCAGGAGCAGGTCGGTGACCGGCTCGACGCGACGTTCCGGGGCAGCCTGTTCGGCTTGCCCAACCAGTTCGTGGCCGGGTTCGACGTGAACCACATCGACTTCCGGCACACCAACAACTTCTACTTCGACCAGACCACCAGCGTGCCGCTCGTCGGCTACGATCCGGGCCTCTTCCCGCAGAACGGGCGAGCCCGTCCGGCCTACGCCACGCAGACGAGCCAAGCCTCGGTCTTCGCGGAGGACCGTCTGATCCTGTCGGACAAGCTCTCGTTCCTCACCGGCGTGCGCCTCGACGTGCCGACGCTGAATCGGGAGGACCTGCAGACGGGATCGCGGTTCGAGAAGACCTACCGGGCGCTGGGCTACCGGTTCGGCCTCGTCTACAACCCGACGCCGGACAGCGCGCTCTACGCCCAGTACAGCTTCGCCACCGACCCGGTGAACAGCCTGATCACGCTGAACCAGTCGCTGGCGGGCTTCAAGCTCGCCACAGGCGATCAAGTCGAGATCGGCGCCAAGGGTCTTGCCTTCGACGGTGCCGTGGAATGGACCATCGCGGGCTACCGGATCGTCAAGGACAACCTGATCTCGGCAATCCCCGGCCAGCCGACGCTGTCCACGCAGGTGGGGAGCCAGTCCTCGCAGGGATTCGAGCTGGCCTTGGGCTGGCGCTTTGCTCCGGGCTGGCGGCTGGACGGCAACCTCGCGCTGCTGCACGCGCAGTACGACCGGTTCGACCAGACGGTGAACGGCGCCACGGTCTCGTACGCCGGCAATCAGCCGATCGACGTGCCCGAGCGCGTGGCCAACCTCTGGCTGACCTGGGACGTCTACCGCGACTGGACCGCGCGGGTCGGGCTTCAGAACGTGGGGCAGGTCTACAGCGACTTCGGCAATACGGCGCGGCGCCCGGCCTACAACCTCGTCAACGTGGTCCTCGACCATCAGGTCACGGCGGAGTCGCGCCTGTCCGTGCGGGTCTACAACCTGTTCGACAAGGTCTACGCGATCAGCGGCAATGCCGTGAACGGGGTCGGGACCAACTGGCTGCTCGGGCGGCCGCGCTCGGTCGAGGTCGCCTACACGGTGACGTGGTGAGCCTGCCGCGGCGGCTCGGCAAGGCGGGGCGGCGCTGGCTGCTGCTGTTCCACCGCTGGGCCGGGATCGCCGCGGGGCTGTTCTTCGCCCTGTGGATCGGCTCCGGACTGGTGATGCTCTACGTGCCGTTCCCGGCGCTCACCGGGGCCGAGCGCCTGGACCGACTCGCACCGATCGCCTGGGAGCGCGTCGCGGTGGCGCCCGACGACGCGCTGCGGGCCGGCGGTCTTGCCGGCGTGCCGGCGGCCTTCGCCCTGGAGATGCGCGGTGCGGAACCGGTCTACCGGATCGCCGACCGCGAGGGGCGCCGGGCCACGGTCTCGGCGCGGACCGGGGAGCGGCTCGGCCCGCTGAGGCCCGAGGATGCGTTGCGTCTCGCGGCCGAGGGGATTCCGGGCGCACATGTCGATCCGGTCGAGCGGGACCAGTGGACCGTCACGGCCCGGTACGACCCGCTCCGGCCATTCCTGAAGGTCGTCCTCGACGATGCGGCCGGGACCGAGCTCTACGTGTCTCAGGTCACCGGCGAGGTCGCCCTCGACACGACCCGCTTCGAGCGCGGCTGGAACTGGGCCGGCGCCGTGGCGCACTGGATCTACCTGACGCCGCTGCGCGCCCGGGCCGATCTGTGGCGGACGGTCCTGCTTTGGCTGTCCGGCTTCGCCGCCCTCGGGGCGCTGAGCGGCCTCGCGATCGGGATCTGGCGCCTGCGCCTCCGCCGCCGCTACGCGGGCGGGGCCGTCACGCCCTATCGCGGTCTCGCACGCTGGCACCACCTGTTCGGCCTCGCGGGCGGAATCGGACTCAGCACCTTCATCCTCAGCGGCTGGATTTCGATGAACCCGAACCGCTGGTTCTCGTCGAACGCTGCGCCCGCCGAGATCCGCGCCGCCTATGCCGGACAGCCCGCCGCCCTCGGCCTCGACGCCGGAGCCCTGCGGGGCTTCGCAGAGGCCGGAACCCGCGCGCTGCGCTTCGCCGCCATCGGCGGGTCCTGGTGGATCGTCGCCGACACACCGGCGGGAGCCCGGAGCCGCAGGGCAGGTGACGGCACGCTCCTCGATGCCGCCGCGCTCGCGCGGGCCGCCGGTCCGGCCCTGCCCGGCGGATTACGGACGGCAGAGACCCTGACCGCCTACGACCTGTACTGGTATCCGCACGGGATCGACCCACGGCCGCTTCCGGTGCTGCGCCTGCGCTTCGCTGATCCGGACGCCACGTGGCTCCACGTTGATCCCCGGGACGGGACCATCCTCCAGCGCCTGGATCGCTCCGGCCGCATCAACCGCTGGCTGTTCGACGCCGCGCACCGCCTCGATCTGCCGGGGCTCAGCGGCAACCGCTCGCTCCACGATGCCGCCCAATGGGTCCTGAACCTCCTGGCGGCGGGGATCGCGGTCACCGGTCTGGTCGCGGGCTGGCGCCGCCTGCGCCGCGTTCTGTCGGCCTAGGGGGCCGGCCGAGGCTCCCGGTGCCCGACGCGGCCGAGCACGCCCGCTTGGTCGTCACGCCGAGAGCGCAGTGACCCGGTGCCCGCCGACAACGCGACGTCCGGCGCAGCCCTGGATGGCTTCGCCGCTCGCGCAAGGACGGCGCCGTGGCGGCCGCAGCGTTCAGAACCGCGCCGTCAGGAACAGCCGCACGTTCCGCCCCGGCAGCAGGATCTCGTCCTTCTTGAACGAGGTCGAGTTGCGGATGTCGTCGTTCAGGAGGTTGCGGCCCTGGACGCCGAGGGTGATCGCGCTCGCCCCGTAGACCGCGGGATCGACCGCCTTGGTGTAGCTCAGCTCGGCCCGCAGGTCGTCGTAGCCGGGCGTGGGCGTCTCGTAGACCGCCGTGGCGTCGTGGCTGAAGGCGTGGATGAGGTTCACCCGCGCGAACCATCCGTCGGCCCGCAGGTAGACGCCGCCGCCGAGCCGGTAGGGTGGGATGCGCGGCACGTTGGTGCCGTTGTCGAACTGAGCGCGGACGAAATCGAACTGCCCCTCGATGCCGGCGAAGCCGTTGCCCACCGGCAGGAGGTCGTACTGGCCGATGATCTCGGCGCCGTAGAAGGTCGCGTTCTGCTGCTGATAGACGATCTGCCGGTTGTCGGTGCCGACACCGCAGGAGGCGAAGTCGTCGTCGCAGGTCAGCCCCGTGTAGTTGCGGTAGATGAAGCCGGTGTAGCGCGTGAAGTAGCCGGTGGCGTCGAGGCGGAAGGGTCCCTCGGCCCGCCGGATGCTGGCCTCGACGGTCCGGGCGCGCTCCTTCTTGAGGTTCGGGTTGCCGATCTCGAAGGTCGCGGTGGCGTCGTGGGGCCCCTGCGAGAACAGCTCGTAGCCGGTGGGTCCGCGCTCGACATAGGAGCCGGTGAGGCTCGCCACGAAGCCGTAGGGCAGATCCTGCAGGGCGCCGATACTGGCGCTCTTCGGCGCGAAGCGGCGGGTCCGGGCGTACTGGAACGGCTCCTGCCCGTCGACCGGCACGTAATCGCTGGGGAACTGCGCGGCCGTACTCGACAGCCGATCGACCTCGTAGCGCCCGGCCGCCTGCAGACGCGTGCCCGGACGCAGCTCCAGCTCCTCGAACAGGTAGACCGCGTTCGCACGGGACTCGGTCTTGGGCAGGAACGATTCGAGCTGCGTGTTGATCACACGCCGGTCCGACTGGAAGCCGAGCGCGCCGGTGAGCTTGCCGAGATCCGTGAAGACCGGGACGTGCTGGAGTTCCAGGCGCCCTTCGGCCTCCCGGTTCTTGAAGATCGCCTGGACGCCCTCGATCCCGTCCTCGCCAATGCCGACCTCGTTGTGGCGATAGACCGAGTAGCCCGCCCAGTAGCGGATCACCTCGAAGGGGCCGTCGAGGGGCCGGTACTCGCCCCGCGACAGCACCCGATCCTGGTTCGGGGTCAGCCGGGTCCGGTCCTGCTCCGCCACGCCGCCGGGGATCGCATAGATGGCGTCGTAGTGGCTGAAGGAGATGCCGACGAAGCCGCGGTCGCCGATCGCCGAGATGCCGACCGCGCCGCCCTGCGACTCGTTGTAGGAGTTGCGCTGGATCCCGCCGGGGATCGCGTAGCTGTCGTTGGCCGTCTTGAAGCCGTCGGCGTGGACCGCGATGCCATCGCCGCCGGCATCCACCGTGGCGGCCCCGAGCCGGCCGTTGTCCACGCTGGAGAAGCCGGTGGTCACCTGCCCCTGCACCCCGTTCGCCGGAATGAAGGTCGGCACCCGGTTGTTGTCCGCCGAGACCACGCCGCCGATGGCGCCGGAGCCGTAGCGCAAGGTCGCGGGGCCGCGGATCACCTCGATCCGGTCGGCCACCAGCGGATTCACCGGCACGGCATGGTCCTCGCCGAGGTCGGACACGCCGCCGTTGACGATGCCATTCTCCTGGATGCGCACCCGGGCGTTGTCGAGACCGCGGATGATCGGCCGTGAGGCCGCGCCCGGGGCGTAGGACGTGCCGGAGATGCCAGGCCTGTCGAACAGGGCGTCGCCCAAGGTCCGGGGCTGATCGCGCGCGATCTGCTCCTGGGTGACCACGGTGACGGGGGAGAAGGTGTTGGTCGCCACCGGCAGAACGCCGATCGGGACCGCCGCGTCGGCGATCGGCGCGGTGCGCGGGGCCTGGATCGGGCTCGGACTGGTGACGCTGATCTCGTCGAGGGTGACGGCCTGCTGGGCCCGGGCAACCGACGGAGCCAACATGCCGGTGCAGACGGTCGAGGACAGCATTGTGCCGGCAAGGAAGCGGAGGCGACGCAGGCGGGACATGGAGACTCACATAGTGTTATACTGTTTCAGTGTCGCGGACCTCGGGTCAGGTGCAAGGTGTAATCCCGCGCCACCCCGACACGCTTGAGAAACGTTACATCGTTGCAACAGCTTCGCCGGGTCCCGCCGCTGCGGCGCGTTTCACTGCCTTGACTTTGAAATGTTATAACATTTTGATTGCGGCATGACACAGCCCGATCGCCGCCTGCCCGTCACCGTCCTGTCCGGCTTTCTCGGAGCCGGCAAAACGACGCTGCTCAATCATGTTCTGAACAACCGCGACGGCCGCCGGGTGGCGGTGATCGTGAACGACATGAGCGAGGTCAACATCGATGCCGACCTCGTCCGCGCGGGCGGAGCCGACCTGTCCCGGACGGACGAGACCCTCGTCGAGATGACCAACGGCTGCATCTGCTGCACCCTGCGCGACGATCTGCTCGCCGAGGTCCGCCGCCTGTCGGAGACCGGGCGGTTCGATTACCTGCTGATCGAGGGCACCGGCATCGCCGAACCGCTCCCGATCGCGTCGACCTTCTCGTTCCGGGACGAGGCGGGCCGCTCCCTGTCGGATCTGGCCCGGCTCGACACGATGGTGACCGTGGTCGACGCGGTGAACCTGCTGAAGGATTACGGCTCGGCCGCGTTCCTGCGTGAGCGCGGGGAGACCGCGGGCGCCGAGGATACGCGCACGCTCGTGGACCTGCTCGTGGAGCAGATCGAGTTCGCCGACGTGGTGGTGATCAACAAGGCGCATGACGTCTCACCCGAGCATCTCGCGCTGGTCCGCTCGGTGGTGCGCGGCCTGAACGCCGACGCCCGCATCCTCGAGACCGATCACGGACGTGCGCCGCTCGCGGAAATCCTCGACACCGGCCTGTTCGACGAGGAGAAGGCGCAGCAGCACCCGCTCTGGTTCAAGGAACTCTACGGCGCCCACGCGCACGTACCGGAGACCGAGGAATACGGCATCGCCTCCTTCGTCTACCGGGCCCGGCGCCCCTTCGACCCCGAGCGCTTCAACGCCTTCGTCAACGCCACCTGGCCGGGCCTGATCCGGGCGAAGGGCCATTTCTGGCTGGCGACGCGGCCGGATTGGGTCGGCGAGTTCTCCCTGGCGGGGGCCGTGGCCAGGGTCTCCGCGATGGGGTTCTGGTGGTCGGCGGTGCCGCGGCGGCGCTGGCCGGAGGCGCCCGAGTTCCGGGAGCGCCTGCATACGGTCTGGAGCGAGGTCTGGGGCGACCGGCGCCAGGAAATGGTCTTCATCGGATCCGGGATGGACCGCGCCGCGCTCATCGCCGCGCTCGATGCCTGCCTCGTGGACACCGGCCCGGATCGCGCACCTTTCGATCCCGCGCCCTACCGCGAACTGCCGGATCCGTTCCCGGCTTGGCGCCGGGCCGCGGCCTGAGCCCCGCCGGTCAGGCCGGCAGGCCCTCCGTCTCGTCCTCGGCCTCGATCTCGGCATCGGCCTCCGTCACCTGACCGGAGGCACCGGCTGCCTCGGCGAGGCCGCGGGCGGCCTTGCGCAGGAGCTTGCGCAGGCGTCGGCGGTCGGTCTTGTCGAGGTGGTCGAGCAACTCGGCCTCGACCTCTTCCTGGATCCGCTCGATCGCCTCGGCCTTGGCCATGCCGGCTTCCGTGAGCTGAACCCGGACCACGCGGCCATCCCCCGACTCGGCCCGGCGCTCGACGATGCCGAGGGCCGCGAGCCGCGTCACGGTCTTGGACGCGGTGGGCGGCCGCACCCGCAGCAGCGCCGCGAGATCACCCATGGTCATGGTGCCTGCCGCGGCCAGCGCCTGCACCACCTGCTCCTGGCCGGCGAAAAGCCCCAGCTTGGCCAGCCGGTCGCCGGTGCGGGCGCGGTGCAGGCGCGCCGCCTGCACCAGCGCCCAACCGACGCTGCGGACGCCGGGCGGCCGCATCTTCTTGGACGTGTGGCCGAGCACGGCCGCAGCTTCGTCCTGATGATCGCGCTTCTGCTTGTCGCCCACCGGAGCGCCCGAATTAATGCCGGCGGCCGCCGGACGATCCTGAAACTGCACCGTCCACCCCCGTCACGCGGCCGCTCCGGTCCGTGTGGCGCTGGCCGGTGACGGTGAGATGACGGGGCCGCCGTGAAGGTCGGATCAGCAGTGCATGAGGCGCTGAAGACGGTCCAGGATATCCTCGCCGGTGCAGGGCCGGGCGATGAACTCGGCATGCTCGGGCATGCGGGCCGGATCCGGGGCCGCGCGCCCGGAGACGATCAGGATCGGCAGTTGCGGCCGCGCCTCGGCCACGGAACTCGCCAGATCGAACCCGTCGGTCTTTCCCGACAGCTGCACGTCCGTGACCAGGCCGCAGATGTCCGGGCGCGCCTGCAGGATGCTCAGCGCGCGCTCGGCCGAGGCGCACTGAACGGTGTCGTAGCCGCCTTCCTCCAGCACGTCCCCGAGGTCCATGATCGTCAGCGCCTCGTCCTCGACGAGGAGGATTACCGGCCGATCGCCGCTCGAACCCGTCTGCTCGCTCGCCACTGTGTACTCCCTTTGGCAGCGTCCGGCCGCGCGGGCCGCCGCACGCATCTCCAGCCGTAGGCCCAACGGCAGAAACGGTCACGGGTTGCAGGCGCCCGCGGAGACGGATCACGGGAATGTGGAACGCCCGGTCGTCATGCCGATCCGGGCGCCAGCTCGGTCACTACCGCAGCGACCGCCTCGATCAGCCGGTCGAGATCCGCTGCATCGATCGTGAGGGCGGGGGTGAGATAGACGATGTCGCCGAACGGCCGGACCCAGACGCCGCGGGCGAGCAATCGCGCCTTGAGGACGGCCAAGTCGGGCGCACGGGCGAACTGCACCGCTCCGATGGCACCGAGTACCCGGACATCCGCCACGCCGCGCACCCGCCGCAGGGGTTCCAGCCCCTCGGCGAGACGGGCCGCGATGGCGCGGGCCTGGATCAGCCGTGGCTCCGCCTCGAACAGATCGAGGCTGGCATTGGCCGCTGCGCAGGCCAGGGGATTGGCCATGAAGGTCGGGCCGTGCATCAGCGCGGCCGCGGGGTCTTCGGACCAGAACGCCGCGAACACCTCCGTGCGGGCGACCGTGGCGGCGAGCGCCATCGTGCCGCCCGTAAGGGCCTTCGACAGGCAGACGATGTCGGGCACGATTCCCGCCTGCTCGCAGGCGAACAGGCTGCCGGTGCGCCCGAAGCCGGTGAAGATCTCGTCGGCGATGAGCGGCAGTCCGTGCCGGCGCGCCAGCCCGGCGATCGTCGCGACCACCTCAAGCGGGTGCATCCGCATCCCGCCCGCACCCTGGACCAGCGGCTCGACGATCACCGCCGCCAGGGTGTCGCGATGAGACGCGAGGGCCGCGTCGAGCGCCGCGGTCTCGGCCGCGCTTCGCGGCAGGTCGCAGAAGATCTGGCTCGGCAGGTAGGCACCGAAGCGGCGATGCATGCCCTCCTCGGGGTCGCAGACCGACATCGCCCCCATCGTGTCGCCGTGATAGCCGCCCCGGAACGCCAGGACCTTCGTCCGGCCGCCCACCCCGCGGTTGATCCACATCTGCGCCGCCATCTTGAGCGCGACCTCCACGGCGACCGAGCCCGAATCGCTGAGGAAGACGTGGTCGAGATCGCCCGGCAGCAGGGCGGCGAGCCGGCGCGCCAGCGTTTCCGCCGGCGCATGGGTGAGGCCGCCGAACATCACGTGGGGCATGCGCGCGAGCTGGTCGGCGACAGCGCCCGCTATGTGCGGGTGATTGTAGCCATGCACCGCGGTCCACCAGGAGGCGATGCCGTCCACGAGTTCGCGGCCGTCGGCGAGGCGGATGCGGGTGCCATGCGTCGCGACCGCCTCCAGCGGCGGCGGGGCGAGGCGCATCTGCGTGTAGGGCCGCCAGAGATGGCCTGCGGGCGTTTCGAGGGTCATGCGTCCGGCATGGAAGCCCCTCGGACGGGGGTCAAGAGTCCGGCACCCGCCGCTTGACTTTGCCGCCGCGGCATCGCCCATCCCCATCCCCATGGACAGCCTCGACGCCTTCGCCACCGGGAAACTCGAAGCCCTCGAGGCCGGTCGCCTGCGCCGCACGCTGGTTCCGACGGAGCGCGGCTCCGGCGCCGCGGCGGCACGACGGGGCCGGACGCTCGTCTCCTTTTCCTGCAACGATTACCTCGGCCTCTCGCATCACCCGCGGGTGATCGCGGCGGCTCAGGCGGCCGTCGCGAGCCACGGTGCGGGGTCGGGCGGGTCGCGGCTCGTGACCGGCGACCATCCGTATCTCGGCGCGCTGGAGGACGGCCTCGCGCGCCACAAGGGCACGGAGGCCGCCCTGGTCTTCGGCAGCGGCTATCTCGCCAATCTCGGCATTACCCCGGCGCTGGCCGGGCGGGGCGACCTCGTCCTGCTGGACGCGCTGTCCCATGCCTGCATGTGGGCCGGCGCGCGGCTGACGGGCGCGCGGGTCCTGACGTTCCGCCACAACGATCCCGGCGACCTCGCGGCCCAGCTCGCGGAGCACCGCCCCCATTACGGGCGCGCCCTGGTGCTCACCGAGCGGGTCTTCAGCATGGATGGCGACCGGGCGCCGCTCGGCGACATCCTGGGCATCGCGGAGACCTTCGACGCCTGGACGCTGGTGGACGACGCCCACGGCATCGGCGTGGTCGAGGACGGGCCGCGGGCGCCGCTGGAAATGGGCACCCTGTCGAAGGCGCTCGGCTCGTATGGCGGCTATCTCTGCGCCTCGCGCCCGGTCATCGACCTGATGACGAGCCGCGCCCGCAGCTTCGTCTACACCACCGGCCTGCCTCCGG
Source organism: Methylobacterium sp. 391_Methyba4 (assembly GCF_029691625.1). Taxonomy (NCBI): domain Bacteria; kingdom Pseudomonadati; phylum Pseudomonadota; class Alphaproteobacteria; order Hyphomicrobiales; family Methylobacteriaceae; genus Methylobacterium; species Methylobacterium sp. 391_Methyba4. The sequence goes on from NZ_CP121475.1 coordinate 1,202,849, forward strand.
CCTCGGCCGCCGCCGCCCTGGAGGCGCTGACGATCCTGGAGGCGGAGCCCGACCGGCGTGCCCGACCGCTGACCCTCGCCCGGCGCTTCACCGCCCGTCTGGGCCTGCCGGAGGCCGAGAGCGCCGTCGTGCCGGTCCTGGTCGGCGAGGCGCAGGCGGCGCTCGACATCTCGGCCGCGCTGGAGGCCTCGGGATTCCTGGTGGTGGCGATCCGCCCTCCGACCGTGCCGGCCGGGACCGCGCGGCTGCGGGTGGCCTTCTCGGCCGCCCACGACGAGGCCCAGGTCGACGCCCTCGCGGAAGCGGTGGCCGTCCTCACCGGGCGCGCCTGAGAACCGCTTCCCGTCCGCGTGGCGCGCACCTATACCGGGCGCCTGACGGAGCCGGAACGCTCCGGCCGGCCCGCCGCCGAGAAGCGGGTCAGATCCGGAATCGAGAGGACGACGCCATGGACGCCACCACGCTGCGAGCCCTCCAGGCTCCGATCAAGGACAAGTACCGCACCGCACCGGACGCGGCAGTCATCACCCTGAAGGCCAGGGGCACGCTGGACGACACCAAGATCGCCTGCAAGGTCGAGACGGGCCGCGCCATCGCGGAGGCCGGGCTCCATCCGGCGACGGGCGGTTCGGGGGCGGAGCTGTGCTCGGGCGACATGCTGCTGGAGGCGCTGGTCGCCTGCGCGGGGGTGACGCTCAAGGCCGTGGCCACAGCCCTGGAGATCCCGCTGCGCGCCGGCACGGTCAGCGCCGAGGGCGACCTCGATTTTCGCGGCACCCTCGGGGTCGACAAGGAGGCGCCGGTGGGCTTCCGCAGCATCCGCCTGTTCTTCGAACTCGATACCGACGCGCCGGAGGACAAGCTGGCGCAGCTCCTGAAGCTGACCGAGCGCTACTGCGTGGTGTTCCAGACCCTGAACCACAAGCCCGAGCTGTCCGTGGCCACGACCACGGTCTGACGGAGGGAGCATGGCGGGCGGCATCACCCAGACCGAATACTGGAACGGCGAGGTCGGCACGCGCTGGGCGCGCAATCAGGTCGTCCTCGACGCGATGTTCCTCCCGCTGACGGAGGCGCTGTTCGCCCGCACGCCCCTCGCTCCCGGCGACACGGTGCTCGATATCGGCTGCGGCGCGGGGGCCACGACCCTGGAGGCCGCCCGCAGGGTCGGGCCCGGCGGCGGCGTCACGGGGGCCGACATCTCGGCGCCGCTGCTCGCCGTGGCGCGGGACCGCGCCGCCGCGGAGGTTGCACGCACCGCCCCGATCCGGTTCGTGGAGGCGGATGTCGGGACGGCCGATCTCGGTCCTTTCGACGGGATCCTGTCGCGCTTCGGCGTGATGTTCTTCCCGGATTCCGCCGGCGCTTTCGCCAACATTCGCCGGATGCTCAAGCCGGGCGGCCGGCTGACCTTCCTGTGCTGGCGGACCTTGCCCGAGAATCACTGGGTGAGCGTGCCGCGCGACGCGGTGCTTCCGCTCCTGCCGGAGCCCCCGCCTCCGCCGCAGCCCGACACGCCGGGGCCCTTCCGCTTCTCCGACCCCGACCCGCTGGTCGCGCTCCTGCGCGCCGCCGGGTTCGCCGGCGTGACCTGCGACGCGCTCGACCGGGACATCGTCGTCGGTCAGGGCGAGACCGACGCGGCGGCGACCGCGGCGGCCACCCACGTCTCCCTGAACCTCGGCCCCAGCTCCCACCTCGTCCGCGAGGCCGCACCGGATCTCCGGGCGCGGGCCGAGGCGGCCGTGGCGGCGGCCCTCGCGCGGCACGCGGCGGGTGGCGCCGTGCGCCTGCGCGCCGCCTGCTGGCTCGTTCAGGCGGGCTGAGCCGGCATCCCGCGCCGCCGGGCGGGCGGCGCGTTCTCTCAGAGTCCCAGGGCGCCGCCGTCCGAGCGCGGGTCGTGGGTCGCCTCGATCCGACCGTTCCGGGGATGGCGGACCAGCATGCCCGCGTGCCCGAGCGAGTCGATGTAGGGTCCGCCCAGTTCCTCGATCTCGTGGCCGAGTCGGCCGAGGGCCGCGATGCAGGCCGAATCGAACCGGTCCTCCACCTTCACGCTGAGCGAGGGCGCCCCCCAGGTGCGCCCGTAGAGCAGGCGCGGCGCGTCGACGGCATCGGCCACCGACATCCCGTAATCGGCGTAGCGGGTGAAGATCTGGGCCTGGAATTGCGGCTGCCCGTCGCCGCCCATGCTGCCGTAGCTCATCACACGGCCGTCGTCGAAGGCGGCGAGCGCCGGGATCAGCGTGTGGAAGGGGCGGCGACCGGGCTCCAGGGGATTCACGGCCTTCGGGTCGAGGGAGAACGACATGCCCCGGTTCTGCCAGCAGATGCCGGTGGCGGGCAGCACCGTGCCGGAGCCGTACTCCCAGTAGACCGACTGGATGTAGGAGACGGCAAGCCCGTCCTTGTCGATCGCGCCCATCCAGACCGTGTCGCCGTGACCCGGATCGGGCAGGGGCACCCGGGCTGCGCGACCCATGTCGATCAGCGCGGCCTCGCGGGCCAGCCGTTCCGGGGTCAGGAAGGCGGCGGGGTCGTGCCGCAGGCGGGCGAAATCGGTGACCACCCGGTCGCGGATCGCGAAGGCCCGCTTCGTCGCCTCGATCAGCCCGTGATAATGGGCCGTGCGTTCGGGCTCGGAGACATTCAGCCGGTCGAAGATCCCGAGGATCAGCAGGGCGGCGAGCCCCTGGGTCGGCGGCGGGAAGTTGTAGAGCGTCGCGTCGCGGCGCCGGATCGACAGGGGCGCCCGCTCCACCGCCGCGAAGGCCTCCAGATCCGCCCGGGTGACCGGCGCACCGAGGCGCTCCAGGTCGGCGGCGATCTCCCGGCCGATATCGCCGCGATAGAAGTCGCCGAGCCCCGCATGAGCGAGCTGCTCCAGGGTATCGGCGAGGCGGGGCAGCGCGCGGGTCTCTCCGGCGGGATAGGGCTTGCCGTCCTTCAAGAAGGTTGCCGCAAAGTTTGGCGCGTCGTGGAGCGTGTCGAGTTCCTGTGGCACGTAGCGTGCCTCCGAGGGCGAGACCGCGACGCCGGCTCGGGCCTGACCGATCGCGTCGGCGAAGAGCGTCTCCAGGGGCAGGCGGCCGCCGAGCGCCCGCGCCAGCTCCAGGGCGAGGCGCCAGCCGCCCACCGCGCCCGCCACCGTGACCATGGCGTCGGGTCCCCGCGCGGGGATCGCGTCGTAGCCCTTCTCGCGGTAGCGGGGGATCGTGGCGAGACGCCCGGCCGGGCCGCAGGCCTCGATGCCCCGCACCCGGCCGCCCCGCTCGCGCACCAGCCAGAACCCGTCGCCGCCGATGCCGTTCATGTGCGGATAGACCACCGCGATGGAGGCGGCCATCGCCACCATCGCCTCGATGGCGTTGCCCCCCTGGGCGAGGACGGTCTGGCCGGCCTGGGCGGCGAGGCTGTGGGGTGCGGCGACGGCGGCGGACGTGAAGACGGGGGTCTCGGGCATCGACGGTCCTGTGGTGTACCGGCCGCAGGGTTAGGCGAGGCGACGCCTCCTGCAAAGACCAAGCGCATACGGGCGGCGGGCCATGCTATGCTGCGCGTGTGCTGTCGCCCAGAAGCGGCCGATGTCCTGCAAACTCATGTCCTGGCTGGCCCTCGGCCTGTCGACCCTTCCCGCTGCGGCCCAGACGCGGACCGTGTACGAGGGCGCGGGCGCCGATCCGCGCATCTCGGTCTCGCAGCCGGAGACCACCAGCCAGGCCTCGGGCGGCTATGTCCGCTCGGTGGAGCCCTCTCTCGGCCCGCTCGGCGACCCGCTCGGGATCCGCCCGGTCCTGAAGGAACGGGGCATCGCGTACAGCCTGACCTACATCGCCGACGTGCTCGGCAATCCGGTTGGCGGCCTTAGACAGGGTGCGATCGTCGAGGATCGCCTCAACCTGCGCCTCAACCTCGACCTCGACCGGCTGGCGGGCTGGCAAGGCGCCACGGTCCATGCCAACGCCTACTTCATCCACGGCACCGGCCTGTCGCGCTACTATGTCGGCAACCTGCTGACCACGAGCGTCATCGAGGCGCTGCCGTCCACGCGGCTCTACGTGCTCTGGTTCGACCAGAGCCTGATGGACGGCCAGCTCGGGATCCGGATCGGGCAGCAGGCTGCCGACACCGAGTTCTTCGTCAGCCAGACCGCGACGCTGTTCGTGAACTCGACCTTCGGCTGGCCGGTCATCACCGGGCTCGACCTGCCGAGCGGCGGGCCGGCCTACCCGCTCGCAGCCCCGGCGATCCGGGCCAAATACGTGCCGGGCAACGGCTTTTCCCTGCAGGTCGGGCTCTACGACGGTGATCCGGCCGGTGCGAACCGTCCGGGTGACGATCCGGAGGCGCAGCGCCTCGACCGGACGGGCACCAATTTCCGCCTGCGCGATCCGGCCCTGATCATCGCCGAGGCCACCTACGCGTACAACATCGCGCCCGGTTCCCGGGGCCTGCCCGGCGACATCACCCTGGGCGGCTGGCAGCATTTCGGCCGGTTCGACAGCCTGCGCTTCGACATCACCGGCGTGCCGCTCGCCGACCCGAACGCCACCGGGATCGGCCGGCCGGTGCGCGGCAATGCCGGCCTCTACGCGATCTACGACCAGACCCTCTACCGGGAATCCGGCAAGGACGACGAGGGCCTCGGCTTCTTCGTGCGTGCCGCGTGGTCGCCCACCCGCTCCAGCCTGATCGATGCCTACGTGGATACCGGGCTGGCCTACAAGGGCCTGTTCGACGGGCGCGACGACGACACGATCGGCCTCAGCGTCGCCTACGCGCGCATCAGCGACGAGGCCCAGCGGGCCGACCGGGACACGATCCTCTACTCGGGCATGCCGATGCCCCGCCGCCGCGCCGAGGCGGTGATCGAGGCGACCTATCAGGCCGTGGTCGTGCCGGGCTTCACGGTCCAGCCCGACGCGCAATACGTCATCCGGCCGGGCGCCGGCATCGCCGGTCCGGACGGCCGCCGGCTGCGCAACGCGGCGGTGCTTGGGGTACGCGCCACCGTGCAGTACTGAGCCGGCCTGCGACCGTGGGCCCCGGAACGGTCCCGGGGCTCCGCCTCTTTCAGCAGCATGTTAGTCTTCGAGTGGGTCGTCGGCGTCCTGTTCGGCGCCGTCCTCCTGGCCGGTGTCGCACGTCGGCTCGGGGCGCCATATCCGGCCTTCCTGGCGCTGGGCGGTGTCGGCCTCGCCTTCGTCCCCGGCGTCCCGAACCTGCGGCTCGATCCCGAACTGGCGCTCGCGCTGTTCCTGGCTCCGGTCCTGCTCGATGCCGGCTTCGACGCCTCCGTGCGGGATCTGAAGGAGAACTGGCGCGCGGTGGCCGGGCTCGCGGTCGGAGCGGTGGCGGTGACCACGCTCGCCGTCGCGGTCGTGGCGCGGCTCGTCGTCCCGGACATGCCGCTCTCCGCCTGCATCGTGCTCGGTGCCGTGGTCGCGCCGCCCGACGCCGTGGCGGCACTGGCGGTGCTCAAGCACGCGCCGATGCCGCACCGGCTCGCCACGATCCTGCGCGGCGAGAGCCTGCTCAACGACGCGGCCTCGCTGCTGATCTACCGGCTCGGCGTGACGGCCGCGATGGCCGGCACCTTCCACCCGGCGGAGGTGGCGCCGGCGTTCCTCCTGGGCGTCGTCGCGAGCCTCGTCGTCGGCCCCTGCCTCGGCCTGCTGTTCGTGGCCGTGACCCGGCGCGTGACCGACCCGGCGAGCGCGATCGTGATGCAATTCGTCGCCGCCTTCGGGATCTGGCTCGCCGCGGAGCGGCTCGAGCTGTCGGGGGTCCTGACCATCGTGACCTTCGCGGTGACGGTCGCCCGCCGGGCCCCCGGCGTCACCGCGCCCCGGGCCCGGGTGATCTCCTACGCCGTCTGGGATACGGCGGTGTTCGTGCTCAACGTCCTGGCCTTCGTGCTGATCGGCATCCAGATCGACCCGATCCGGGAGCGGCTGAGCGGCGCGGATGCGTGGCAGGCCCTGATCCTCGCGGGCGCGACCTTCGCCACCGTGGTGGTGACCCGCCTCGCCTGGGTCCTGCCGACCACCGGGATCCGCGAATTCGGCCTCCGCCAAGCCGGAGTTCCGGCGCGGCTGGGGCCGGGCATCGCCCTGTCCTGGGCGGGCATGCGCGGGATCGTCACCGTGGCGGCCGCCCTGGCGCTGCCTGCCCAGTTCCCGCACCGGGATCTCGTGGTCGTCGCCGCCTTCGTCACGGTGCTCGGAACCCTGATCGTTCAGGGCCTGACCCTGCGGCCGCTGCTCGCCCATCTGCGGCTCGAGGACGACGACCCCGTGGGGCGTGAGACGGGCCGGGCCCGGGCGGCGGCCTACAAGGCCGCCCTCGACAGCCTCGCGGATGCGGAGGACGCGCCGGCGACCGACGCGCTGCGCGCCGAGTTCCGCGCAGCCCTCGCGGAGGCGGAGGCGCACGACGAGGGCCTGGCGCCGGAGAGCCTGCCGGCGGACGCCGCCCGGCGCCAAGCCGTCGAGGCCGCCCGCGACGCGGTGCTCGCCCTGCGCCGCCAGGGCCGGATCGGCGACGACGCCTATTTCCTGCTGGAGGAGGAGTTCGACTGGGCCGAACTCAGCGCGACGCCGCGCGCGGAGACCTGAGACCGCGCGCCGTCACACGCCCTTGCGTGCCGCGATCCGGGCCTCGATCGCATCCCAGACGGCGACGGACAGGTCGGGGCCCCCGAGCCGCTGTATCGCCCGGATGCCGGTGGGCGAGGTGACGTTGATCTCGGTGAGGTGCCCGTCGATCACGTCGATCCCCACCAGGATCAGGCCCCGCCGCGCCAGCTCGGGCCCGATCGTGGCGCAGATCTCGCGCTCGCGGTCGGTCAGCTCGGAGGCGGAGGCGGCCCCGCCGCGGACCATGTTGGAGCGGATGTCGTTGGCCGCCGGGACGCGGTTGACCGCGCCCATGGGGACGCCGTCGACCAGGATGATGCGCTTGTCGCCCTCCGTGACCCGGTCGAGGTAACGCTGCACCACCCAGGCCTCCCGGAAGGTCGTGGCGAACAGGTCGAACATCGAGCCGAAATTCGGATCCTTCTCGGTGACCTTGAACACGGCCGCGCCGCCATGCCCGTGCAGCGGCTTCATCGCCACCGTCCCGTGCTCCAGCCGGAAGGCCTCGATCTCCGCCTTGTCGCGGCTGATCAGGGTCGGCGGCATCAACTCGGGAAAATCGAGGACGAACAGCTTCTCGGGCGCGTTGCGCACCTCGAAGGGATCGTTGACCACGAGGGTCTCCGGATGGATCCGCTCGAGCATGTGGGTGGCCGTGATGTAGGCCATGTCGAAGGGCGGATCCTGGCGCATCAGCACCACGTCCGCCTCGGCCAGGTCGAGCCGCTCCGGTGGCGCCAGAGTGTAATGCGCGCCTTCGACGTCCTGTACGGTCAGACGTTCGACCCGCGCGGTGACGCGCCGGCCCTGCATCGAGAGCCGGTCCGGCGTGTAGTAGACGAGCGTATGCCCCCGCCGCTGGGCCTCCAGCAGCAGGGCAAAGGTCGTGTCACCCGCGATCCGGATATTCTGGATCGGGTCCATCTGAACCGCGACGGTCAGGCTCATACCAAACGCCCCTCGCCAACGGCGGACATCACAACCGGATGCGGCAATTTCAATCGTCGGACAGAGACTTGCTGCCCGTGCGCTTGTCGTAGTCGCCGATCGCCGACCGGCATTCGGGAGACAGGCGCTTGCGGTTGCGCATCATGCAGCGATCCGCGTCCTGGCTGTTCGGGTCGACGCCCGCGCAGAGGCGGAAATAGTCGTTCGCGCAGCCAAGCTGCAGGCCTTGGTCCTCGCGCTGGGCATAGGCGGGGCCAGCCGTAAGCGCGAACAGCGCCAGCGCCGCAGTAGCCAACCCGCGGCGGCGGGCGGCGCGCAGGGATCGTTCCGGAACCAGTCGCATTCAGCGGTGTCCTCAATCTCGCTCGGGCGGAGAACCGACGCGGCGGTCCCGCAATCGCCCGCGTCCGGCATATCGGTCGGGCCGGGCGGTAGGCAAGCGTTGGAGGTCCCGAGGGGTTCCGCGCAGGAACGTCGCGACCACGCTTCGCCGCGGTGTGGCTCGCGGGTCGCACGGCGGCGGCGTCCGACAAGACACGACGCTCCACATAAGAAGGCCCCGTCCGGGATCGGACGGGGCCTCAAGTCGAAGGGAGGAAACGCCCGCCATGGGCACGGAAGGCCACGCAAGTCGCGCGCCAACTCCCATCAGAGCGCTCTTCGGGCGCCGATGCCTGGAAAGACTCCGTTAACCACGTCGTGCTGGATTGTTTCGGTAGCCCTTGCCGACGCCCTCCGAAGGGCCCGGGCCAGATGCTCGGACCGCCGACAGGAGCCGGAGACCATGACCCTTTTCAAGCCGCAGGAGACCGGCGAAATCCGCTCGTCGAAGTCGGCCGCCGATCTGTCCCGCAGAGTTGCGCCGGCCGCGTCCGCGGACCTGATTCCCTTTCCGGGCGCAGAGGCGCGTCGGAGTTCCCGCATTCCGCGCTCCGGCGAGCGGCGCGGCGAGATCCTCCTGTTCCTCGGCGTGCGCTACGAGCGCCTCGCGTCCTGAGGACGTCGCGGTCCATGTCACATCGGCCGCACGCCGCCACAGACGGTTCTCCCATGTCAGCCCCGGATCGCCGGCCGTTCGGCCGCGCCCGCCGAGCGATGCGCCTCGGCCCCGTCGGCGCTGCACTGGCCGTGCTCGCAGCCTGCACCCAGAGCGGCGATTTCGGCCGACCGCGTACGGGGGTCTGGAACGGGCTCATCGATACGACAGGCAGCTTCAGCACCCGAGACCGCGGGCGCCTGCTGCTCGAATCCGGCCTCACCGACGACGAGCAGGCCCTGCGCGACCGCGCTTGGCGATTCGTCCAGCCCGCCAGCAGCTTCACCGCCTTTCAGGACGCGGTGCTGGGCCTCGCCAGCGCCCACGTGCTCCCGCCGACCTGGCGCTACGAGGAAGTCGGTTCCTATTACGAGGCCCTCACGGCGGAGCCGTCCCGCTCCCCGGTCTCCCGCTACCGGAAGCTCGGCGACGACGCCACGGCCGATGCCCGGCTGATCCCGATCTTCGTGGCGCTGGCCGCCCGCGTTATCGACGCCGATGCCGCCCGTCTGCGCAGCCTGCCCTTCGCCAAGACCCTCGACAACGCCGACGTGCTGGAGGCCGCCCAGCGGGTCGCCGAGAATCGCTGCCTGATCGCCTGGGTGCGCTTCGAGGCCGGCCTGCGGCTCGCGCGCTACCGCTTCGCCCTGGAACACCTGTTCGCCGCGGCGCCGGCACCGGAATCGGTCTCGGCCGAGCGGTCCATCATGATGCTGGCCGCCCGCCGCAACCTGCTCGACCCGCTCCTCCCGCCGGATGCCGCGGCCCGCTGCGGCCTCGGACCGGCTCCGCTGCCGCCCCCGGTGCCGGTCGCGCAGGCGGAGCCGCTGGTGGTCAAGTATTGAACGACCGAGACTGCGGTCGCGCCCCATCCTGACGACGACAGCGCCCGTGCCGCCGCGACATCGGCCGCGTGGCCGACGTGCAGGCCCGCGCGTGTCCGGATCGTGGGTCAGGGAGAGGGGCAGGTCCATCCGGCCGATCGCCTAGTGCTGGAGACGCGGACGATCCGCGGATCCCCGAACGGACGAAGGTGGCTGAGGCCCGCCGCACGTCGATCGACGCAGCCAGCCCGTTCGACGGCCCCGCTAGCGCCCCGTCCCCTTGCCGGGCCCATCCTTGCCGGGCGCGTCCTTGCCGGGTGCGTCCTTGCCCGTCGGCGCATCGTCCGTCGACGTGTCGGTGGTGCAGGAGACGGCCTGGACCGCGGCATTCGCGGCGGGACGCTGACTCGGGAGACCGGCGATCACCCGCACCACCACGAAGCCGCGCGTGTCGGGCGCGACGATGCGCACGTCGCGGCTCGGATCGTTCTCGTCGTCGTCCGCAAGCGCCTCGTCGTACTGGGCGCGGGTCAGGATGACGAGGTCGAGGGCGCCACGGACCGCGGCCTGGTCGGTCACCGCGTAGAAGGCCCCGCGGCGGGCATGCGCGGCGAGCGACAGGGACAGGGGACCGGTGCGGGCGGAGACGCGCATGGGCCCGTCCGCGAGGTTGTAGGCGCAGACGCCCACCGCCACCGCCGGATCCGGGATCGGCAGCCATGCCTCGGGCGGGGAGGGGTCGTCACCGGTGGCGACCGTGTAGATCGACTGCGGATGGTCCAGGTTCTCGCTGGTGCGGGCGCGCGAGACGGCGTCGGCTTCCGAGAGGGCAGGGATCGCCAGGACCGCCGCGATGTGGACGATCCCGGCGAGCACGAGGCCGATCAGCGTGGCGTAGACGAAGCGCAGGCTCACGAGGCGCATCCGAGGCGAGTGACGGCCGGCACGGAACTCCGGTCGAGGGACCCGACGCTGGCGGCCACCGGCGTATCGTAGAGGCGCAGCGCCAGCCGGACCGGACCGGTCGCCCGCGGGCTCGGGAGCCAGTTCCCGGGCTGCACATCCGGCGCGAGCACGATCGAGAACCACCCGTCGGGCGCGCGCAGCACTTCGGTGGAGGTGAAGCCCTCGCGCAGGGGCGCACGGCCGGGATCGCGCGGGCCGCGGCCGGCCACCGTGATCGTCCAGGCGCGGGCGGGCGGCGTCGCGCCGCCGATCCGGTAGGTGCAGGTGGCGTCGAGCGCCTGCCCGGCATCGTCGACCGCCGCCGTCAGGAGCAGTCCCTCACCGACCGCCAGAGGGATCTCTCCCCGGCGGGCATTGACGGCGCGGGTGTAAGGATCCGCATTCGCCGCGCCGGCCCGCGGCCAAGCGGTCCAGGCACCGACCTGAACGCCCCCGAACGGATAGCCGCCGCTCGTCGCCCAGTCGGCGCTGGCGAGGCCCAGGAGGGCGCCCAGCGCCAGGGCGTAGACGGCAAGGCCGGCGATCGAAGTCTTGCGCCACAGCCGTCGGACGAACCGGACCGCGCGGCTGCGCGGGGCGCCGGCGGACATGGAGACGCGGCCGAACGCGTCGGGAATCGTGAGCTTCATGCGCTCACCGAACCTCGGTGAAACCGCCGACCGGGCGGCTGCCCTCGGCAAGTTCGCGCAGCTGGCCGGACGGCGGCACCGCGGCCCGGTCGCCGGGCTTCCTGCCGGTCTTGCGCGGCTCTCCGGTTCCGGAGGGTGCGTCCGGAGCCGGTTCTGCGGGGGCGCGCTCGACCGTGCGGAACAGGCCGTTCAGGCCGCTGATCACCTCGAAGGAGCGGCGCGAGAGCTTGCCGTAGGCGCTGGCATTGGGGTCGATCGGGGCGGTCGGGCCCCCGGAAGCCTGCTGCTGGGCGGCGCGCGGGCTGTCCTTCAGGCCGGGCAAACCCTTGATCTCGATGCCCTGATGGGCCGGCTCCATGATGTCGTGCCAGGTCTGGGCAGGGAGCGAGCCGCCGGTCAGCTTGTTGGTGGAGGTGTGATCGTCGTTCCCGAACCAGACGGCGCCCACGTAATTGCCCGTGTAGCCGACGAACCACGCGTCCCGGTAGGCGTTCGTGGTGCCCGACTTGCCGGCCACCTTCACGCCCTCGAGCTGCGCCCGCTTGCCAGTGCCCTCCTCGACCACCTTGTTCAGCATGAAGTTCATGTCGGCCACGACCTGGGGCGAGAGCACCCGCTCGGGCGCCTCGTCGGCGTGGCGGTAGATCACCTCGCCGGACGAGTTCTTCACCTCGATGGCCGCGTAGGGCTTGGCGCGGAAACCGCCGTTGGCGAAGACCGCATAGCCCGCCGCTTGGTCGATCACCGTCACCTCGTCCGAGCCGATCGGCATCGACACCGTGTCGATCAGGTTCGAGGTGATGCCCATCTTGTGGGCAAGTTCGGTGATCTTTGCGCGGCCCGCCTTGGCGGCCCGGGCCTCGTGACTGATGCCCATGGCCTTGCCGAGGGAAATCGAGATCTTGATCGGGATCGTGTTGATCGACTTCGCCACCGCGAGCCACATCGGCACCCGGCCGGCATAGGAGCGGCCGTAATTCTGCGGGCACCAGTTGCCGATGCAGACGGGACTATCGACCACCGTCGTGTCGGGCTTGAACAAGCCGGAGGCGAGCGCGGCCGAATAGACGTAGGGCTTGAACGACGAGCCGGGCTGGCGCAGGGCGTCGGTGGCGCGGTTGAACTGGCTCTCGCCGTAATCGGCGCCCCCCACCATGGCGCGCAGCGCCCCGTCCGGGTCGAGGATCACCATCGCGGCCTCGTCGACGTCGTAGGCGTCGCCGGACTTGCGCAGGATGTCGGCCACGACCTCGTCGGCCCGCTTCTGGATGGCAAGGTCGAGGGGCGTCTTCACGGTCAGCACACGATCGCTGCGCAGCTTGCCCGCGTCGGCCATGGCCTTGATCTCGCCGAAGGCCCAATCGAGGTAATAGTCGGCGGTGATGTCGCGGGTGCGGGTCACCGGGGTCGCCGGGTTGCGGAGCGCCGTCTGGATCTGGCCCTCGGTGACGAAGCCCGCCTCCACCATATTGTGCAGCACGTCCGCCGCCCGGGCGCGCGCCGCCGGCAGGTTGACGTGCGGGGCGTACTTGGTGGGCGCCTTGAACAGGCCCGCCAGCATGGCGGCCTCGGCGAGGCTGATGTCCTTGAGCGGCTTGCCGAAATAATAGTCCGCCGCCGCCACGGCGCCGAAGGTGCCGCCGCCCATATAGGCGCGATCGAGGTAGAGCTTCAGGATCTCGTTCTTGGTGAGGTGGCTCTCCAGCCACAGGGCCAAGAACGCCTCGTTGATCTTGCGCTCCAGGGAGCGCTCGTTCGTCAGGAACAGGTTCTTGGCGAGCTGCTGGGTGATCGAGGAGCCGCCCTGCGTGCCGCCGCCGCCGCGCGAGTTGTTGACCAGCGCCCGGAGGGTGCCGATCGGGTCGATGCCCCAATGCTCGTAGAAGCGCCGGTCCTCCGTGGAGACCAGCGCCTTGATCATGATGTCGGGAAAGTCATCGAGCTTGAGCGAATCGTCATGCTTGATGCCGCGGCGGCCGACCTCGGTGCCGTAGCGGTCGAGGAAGGTGACGGCGAGGTCCTGCTGCTTGAGCCAGTTCTCGCTCGTCAGCTGGAAGGCGGGCTGAGCCAGGGCGAGCATCAGGACAGCGCCCCCGGTCCCGATGGTGACGCCCTCGCTCGTCAGGTCGAGGGCGACGCGCTTCCAGCCGCGCACGGCGAACCGGCTCATGACGCGCTGGAAGCGCTCGTAGGCTTCGCCCGTGGACTGGCCGCCATCGTACAGGCTGGCATTGACCCAGGCGTCGAAGGCGAGCGCGGCGCGTTCGAGGCGGACCTTGATCTCGGTGAGCGTCGGCAGGCGCACGATGTCGAACCCGGCTTGTCGAGCGCCTCTGCGGCGGATCCTGGCGGCGGATGGTCGAGGGCCCGCGCCGCGGACACGAACCCTGCGCCTGCGCCACCGCACGGCATCCGAGGTCCATAGCAGGATCCGGAACCGTCGGCGAGGCTCTGCGCAGTCTCGCGAATCGCCGCGGACGAGCTTGGGCGTAACGCACGACGGTGCGATCCGGTCGCATGGAGGTCGTCGGCGGCCACGCTTGCAGCGGTGCCCGGGCTCGGGCAGAGAGGCGGCTTCCCATCCGAGAGACTTTCCCGATGCCCAAGCCCGAGGCGCCGCGCCGCGGGGCGGTCGAGCCGTTCTGGCGGACCAAGACGCTCGAAGCCATGACCCCGTCCGAGTGGGAGAGCCTGTGCGACGGCTGCGGCCGGTGCTGCCTGATGAAGCTCGAGGACGAGGATACCGGCGAGGTCCATCACACCGATATCGGCTGCACGTTGCTCGACGGCCTCACCTGCCGGTGCCGCGACTACGCGCGGCGCCAGAAGCGGGTGCCCGACTGCGTGCGCCTGACGCCGGAAGCGGTGCGGTCGATCGCCTGGCTGCCGCCGACCTGCGCGTACCGGCTCGTGCGCGACGGGCAGCCGCTCTACCCGTGGCATCCCCTGATCTCCGGCCGGGCCGCGAGCGTGCACGAGGCGGGCATCTCGGTCCGCGGCCGGCTCGCCGGCAACGAGGAGGAATTCTCCGAGGACGAGTTGCCGGACCGGATCGTGGACTGGCCGGGCCTCGATCCCAGCGCCGCCTGAGGCCAGCGCGCCGGACGCCGGCGCCCGCAGACCGGCTGACGCCGCGTGGTCGCGGCCCGGCGCCCCGACCGGTACGCCCTAGCCGGCCCCGGAGTGCCGGCCGAGCAGCCGGCCGCCCGCCAGGCCGTTCGCCGCGATGACGATGGTCACCGCCGCCGCGTGGAACAGGAGATCCGTGGCGGTGGCGTCGTGGGGATGGACGGGCATGAGCAGCGCCGCCGCCGCCGCCGCCACCGCCAGCCCCCCGAGGGCGGCGGTGAGGTTCGGCCGCAGCGGGCAGGCGCGCCGCAGCATCACGACGATCAGCACCGACAAGGGCACCGAGACGCAGATCAGGAAGCTGAAGCAGCCCGTGATCGTGTGCTCGCCGGGCACGTCGGCCCCCGGCGCGATCCAGTCGCGCAGGCAGCCCAGCCCGCTCGCGCCGACCCAGAGGGCGAGGGGCGGAAGCGGCAAAAGCGCCCAGCGGCTGGACCGTCCCGGCACGCTCGTGGCGAAGGCCGCGAAGGCGGCCGTGATCGCCGTCAGCACGGCGCCGACCGCCGCGAGGGCCAGATCCGGCACATGCATGCGCAGCATGAAGCCGCCGGTTCCGATCCAGGCCGCGAGGACGACGCCGACCACCAGCGTCACGCCGAGCCAGAGCGCCGCGCGGGCCTCCGGGGTCGGCAGCGGCCGCACGGGTTCGAGGCCGCCTGCGAGTTCCTCGACGAGTCGGTCGTAACGGGACAGGTCCCCGCCGGCCCGATTGCTCCCCTCTCCGGGCATCACTCCCGCTCCTGCGTCAGACTGGCCCGGAGCGCCTTCAGCGCCCGGTGCAGGTTCACCTTGAGGGCTCCCTTGCTGCGACCGGTGAGGGCCGCGGTCTCGTCGAGCGACAGCTCGCGCAGGCCCAGGTGCTCCACGGCCTGCCGCTGGCCGTCGGGCAGGGCCGCCACCGCCCTGGCCAGGGCGGCCGCCCGATCCCGCGCCTCCAGCCCATGGCCGGGGATCGGGCCCGGATCGACCTCGGCCTCGTAGGCCAGGGGGTCGTTGACCTCCCGCGGGCGCCGCCCGGCGCGGCGCAGCCGGTCGATCGCCCGCCGCTGGGTGATGGCGCGCAACCAGGGCAGGAAGGGACGGGCCGGATCGTAGCTCGCCCGGGCCCGATGGACGGTCATCAGCGCGTCCTGCACGACATCGTCCACCGCCTCGCCGCGCACGCCCTGTGCCCGGGCGATCGCCGAGACCACGGGCAGACACGCCTTCAGCAGCGAGCGGTAGGCGGCCGCGTCGCCGCCCTGCGCCGCCGCCATCAGGGTCGCCAGTTCCTCTTCGAGCGCCATCCGGGCTCCGCCGTCGTTCCGCCCCCCGGCCCGCGTCGTGTCTACCCCGCGGTGGGATCCCGACGCCAGCGCCCAAGCGCGCGCGGGCAGCCCGCCCGAAACGGCGAGCATCATCGTACGGCCTCCCGTCCCGTCCCGGCGGGGGCCGCGGCGAGTCGCGCCGCGCCGAGGATGCGCCCGTCATCGGCCTGAAGCAGCAGGGCCGCCGTCTCGCCCTCCGGGCGGGTCGCCGTGAAGGTCGCGGCGGTACCGGACCAGCGCCCGAGATCCTGCAGCGAGCGGACGACGTTGGCCTGCTCGAGGGTCCGCCCGGCATTCTCGCCGCGCAGCACCCGCGTGGTGTGGCTCGGATCGTATCCGATCAGCAGGACGCGGCCGGAGGCCCCTCCGGCGTCGCGTGCGGGCCCGATCTGCGCGACGACGCGCCCGCCGTCGCGGGCCAGGGTCGCCGGGATGCCGGGGCCGGCCTCCCGGGCGCGGGCGATGGCGCTGCGCAGCCCGACCTCGTCGGAGCCGACGAGCCCGGTCTGCCCGTCGATCACGACCTGCGGCGTGTAGGCGGGTCCGCCGAGGCGGGTCGCGTAGGATTCCTGGCGGGCGGTGGCGGCCGGCAGGGCGTAGGGGTCGCGCCAGTTCAGGTGGTTCCAATAGGTGACGTGGAACGCGAGCGGCAGGACGTCGCCCTGCGCACCCGCCGGCTCATGGGCGAGGCGGCCGATCAGCGCCTCCGCGGGCGGGCAGGAGGAGCAGCTCTGCGAGGTGAACAATTCGACGACGACGGGGCGCGCCGCCGCCTCGGCCGAAGGGAGGACGGCACACGACAGGACGGCGGCGATCAAGAGGGCAGGGTGCATGGCCGGAACTCCCGCACGCCGGCGGTTCGGACCCGGCGTACCGGCTCCTTCGGCGCTGCCGCGGCGGCGGTTACACGTCCGGGTCGAGTTCGAAGGCGTCGACGTCGCGCAGGAGGGCGAGGAAGGCCCGGGCGCCGTAGTCCAGTGCCGCACGACCCGCCTCGGCGGTTCCGAGACGCGCATCGCCCATGGCGCCCGAAGGATGGAGGTCGCCGGCCTTCCACGCGAAGGCGGCGGGGCGGCCGGCACGCAGGTGAGTGAAGTCGCGGACCATCGCCCGCGTCCGCGGCGGGAAGTCGGCGATCCGGTCGGCCCGGACGAGGTCAGGCCGCAGGGCCAGCATCAGCGCCGTCTCGATCCCGCCGGCATGGATGCCGTGGGCGATCTCGTCGGCGGGGAACAGGCCCTCGGGATAGCCGAGTCGCGCCCAGGACGTCGTGACCGCCACCATGCGGAACCGGGCGCGCAGCTCGCCCGCCACGAGATCGATGAGCCCGCTGTTGCCGCCGTGACTCGTGACGAGCACCAGCTTTCGGCAGCCGGCGCGGTGGACGGCCGCGCCGATTCCCGTCCAGGCGGCGAGCGCCGTCCCGGTGTCCAGGGAGAGCGTACCCGGGAAGGAATCGTGCTCGTCCGACTTCCCCACCGGCTGGACTGGCAGCAGCAGCACGTCGAGATCGGGCGGCGCGTGGTCGCGCACACGGGCGAGGTAGCCCTCGGCGATGAGGGTGTCGGTGGCGAGCGGCAGGTGCGGGCCGTGTTGCTCGATGGCGGCCACCGGCAGCACCGCGATCGCCCGCCCCATATCGTGACGCGTCAAGTCATCGGTGGTCAATTCGGACCAGAACCGCGCCGTCATTCCTGCCGAGGCCTCCTTCCGGCGCCGCCGGGCGGCGGCGGGCTCGGGAGGCGATCTAACCGGCAGGCCGCCGCCGAGTCGACTATCGGGTCGGCGGTCGACGCCTCGCCGGCGGGGTTCGCCTCAGGCGAACAGCGCGTCGATGTCGTCCTGGGAGGGCGTGGCGTCCACAGCCTGCGGACCGTTCAGCAGGAGATCCTCCGCCCGGGCCCGCCGGGCGCGCTCGGCGGGATCCATGGAGGACGCGTCGCGGGCCTTCACGGCCCCCACGAACCGCGCCAGGCGCTGCTCGAACAGGCGCAGCGATTCGACCACCTTGGCGATCCGCTGGCCGGTGATGTCCTGGAACGCGCAGGCTTCGAAGATCGTGTTGATGCGCTCCTCGACGGCCTCGCGGTAACCCGGTCCGTCGGGCAGGCCGAGCATCGCCTCGGCGGCCTCCATGATCGTGTTGGTGGCGCCTGCCGTCGCCGCGACAACGCTGCCGAGCTCCTCGTGCGCCATGGGGATGCGGTCACGGCTCATCTCGTTCGCGCGCAGCGCCCCGATCTCCTCACGGAGATGGGCGATGTAATCCGCGATCTCGATCAGCTCGGCGATCACGGTCTGCGGTTCACGAAACCGCAGATCGGCCTGCCGTGAGGCGGCTGACGACATGCTCTTCTCCTCGGATCTGTGGCCGTCCTGACCGGCCACGCCACGTCTCGGCGCCCGGCGGCGCAGGAGCGAACAGCCCGGACGGCGAGGGGACGAAGAAGGGGAGCCGGTCAGCTTCCGCAGACCGCCTCGATCTTCGACTTCAGCGTGGCCGCGTTGAAGGGCTTGACGATGTAATTGTTCACGCCGGCCTTCTTGGCCGCGATCACGTTCTCGGTCTTCGATTCGGCCGTCACCATGATGAACGGCGTCGTCCGAAGATTTTCGTCAGCGCGCACGTGCCGCAGCAGCTCGTAGCCCGTCATCGGCTCCATGTTCCAGTCAGAGATGACGAGCCCGTACTTGCGGCCCTTCAGTCGCGCCAGCGCCTCGGTCCCATCGGACGCGTCATCAACCTCTTCGAAGCCGAGCTGCTTCAGTAGATTGCGAATAATGCGGACCATCGTCTGGTAATCGTCGACAACGAGGATCGGCATGCTCAGGTCGAGAGCCATCGAACAACTGCTCCGTATTGCCCGGCGGGAAGCCGCGGCGGCTCCCGGATAGATTAACGCTTCGCTAACGCTGCGTTTTAGCTGCGCTGCACAGCATTGAAAATAGGGCACGCGCATTGCGAAGCGGTTAATCGGGACGGCCGGGGCGAGGCCGCGCGCCCCGAGGGCAGCCCGGCGCCCTCGGAATGCCTCGCTTGACCCTCCGGGCGCCTTTGGGCAGGGTCCGGCCGCGTCGGGCCCCTCGCGGACATGTCAGGCGATCCCATCCGACCCTTCCGAGCATTCGACCCCGAACCGATGGCCCCAGGCGACGACACGGCCGCGCGGCCCTTCACGATCTGCCGCGCCGATGCGCCCGTCCCACCCGCCCTGGCCGGGGCCGTGGCGGCGATCGGCAATTTCGATGGCGTCCATCTCGGTCATCGGGTGCTCGTCGAGGGCGTGCGCGCCGAGGCCCGTGCGGCCGGCCGACCGGCCGTGATCCTGACCTTCGAGCCGCATCCGCGGGCCTATTTCACGCCCGACGCGCCGATGTTCCGGCTGACCGGCCTCGCCGCCAAGGAGATCGTGTTCGCGCATCTGGGCCTCGACGGCCTGATCGTGCGCCGCTTCGACGGGGCTCTGGCTGCCACGGGCGCCCGTGCCTTCGTGCTCGACTTCCTGAAGGGGGCGCTCGGCCTGTCCGGCGTTGTCGTCGGGCACGATTTCCATTTCGGCCGCGGCCGCGAGGGTACCCCCGCGATCCTCGCCGAACTCTGCCGTGAAGCCGGGATGCGCTGCCGGATCGTGGCGCCGGTCGCCCTCGGCGGCGAGACCGAGCCGGTCTCGTCGAGCGCGATCCGCGCCGCCCTCGCGGCCGGCGACATCGTCCGCGCCAACGCGCTTCTCGGCTATCGCTGGTTCGTCCTCGGCGCGGTGCGCCACGGCGACAAGCGCGGGCGGCAGCTCGGCTTTCCCACCGCCAACATGATGCTGCCCGATTGCGGGCTGGCACACGGCATCTACGCGGTGCGGGTCCGCCTGACGTCGGGGGACTTCCGCGACGGCGTGGCGAGCTATGGGCGCCGTCCGACCTTCGATGACGGCGCGCCGCTGCTGGAGACTTATCTCTTCGATTTCTCCGACGATCTCTACGGGCAGGACATCGCCGTGGAGTTCGTCGGACACATTCGCGGCGAGGAGCGGTTCGCCAGCGCCGACGCGCTGGTCGAACGCATGCATGTCGATGCGGCGATGGCGCGGGCCCTGCTGGCGCGCGATGAAACCCCGTCGATGCTGACCTGAACCTCGCGGGCATCGCGGGGCGTGCAGATCGTGTAGAAGGCGCCATCGAGCAGGAGGCGGACGTGCTGGGTCGTTACGAGCGCGCGAACAACGGCGAAGCGGTCGTCGAATACGGCGACGGCACCATGCGGGTGGTCAAGCCCGGCAGCTTCGTGCGCTGCGCGGTGACCGGCGAGCCGATCCCGCTCGACGGGCTGCGCTACTGGAGCGCCGCCCGCCAGGAGGCCTACGCCTCCCCCGAGGCGATTCTGCAGCGGCTCAAGGAAACCGGCCGTCCCTGAGGGTCACGGCGCGCGGAGCGCGTCGCGGATCTGCCGGCGCAGGGCGTCCGCGTCGTCGAGCACGAGGCGGACGCGCAGGACGCGCACGTCTGCCGAGAAGGCCGGCGGCAGGCGCACGGCGTCCTTCTCGGTGGTGACGAGGTCTGCACCGAGGCGCCGGGCCGACTCGGCCAGGACAGCCAGTTCTCCCGGCCGGTAGGGATGATGATCCGGGAACGGACGCGTCCCGGCGATCACCGCGCCCGCCGTCGCCAGGGTCGCGAAGAACTTTTCGGGTCGGCCGATGCCCGCGAAGGCGAGGCAGCGCCGGCCCGCCAGATCATCCGCCTCCCGCACGAGTCGCGCCCGGTGGACGGGCAGGCCGCGCCGCTCGGCCGCCCGGGCGACCGCGTCGCCGCCGGCGCCATCACCGATCACGATCAGCCCACCGACATGCGGCCATTGCCGGGCGAGGGGCGCGCGCAGCGGCCCCGCCGGGAACGGCAATCCGTTGCCGAGGCCGGCGGGACCGTCGACCACCGCGAAGCTGAGATCCTTGACGAGGCTCGGATTCTGCAGGCCGTCATCCATGACGATGACGTCGGCGCCAAGCTGCCGGCAGAGGGCAGCGCCCGCCGGCCGGTCCCGGGAGACGATCGCGGTCGCCTTGCGGGCGAGGAGCAGCGGCTCGTCGCCGACCTCCGCGGCGGCGTGGCGGTCGGGATCGACCTGCACCGGGCCCGCGTTCCGGCCCCCGTAGCCGCGGGACAGGAAGGCCGGCCTGCGGCCGAGCTCGGCGAGGAGGGCCGCGACCGCCAGGGCGGCCGGCGTCTTGCCGGCACCGCCGAGGGTGAAATTACCCAGGCACAGGACCGGGCAGCCGGCCGGGGCGCCGGGACGATCCATGCGCCGGGCCACCAATGCCCCGTAGAGCGCCGCGAAGGGGGCGAGGCCGCGCGCGGCCGGGTGATCCGGCCCCGCCGCCCAGAAGGCCGGGGGCCGCATCAGGCCCGCACGAGCGGTCGCGCGCGGCTACCCCGGTCGAGGCGCTGGAGCTTCATCTGCGCCACGAAGGGATCGAGCACGGCGAGCGTGCGCGCCACCGCCCCCTCGAAGGGCTCCAGGGCACGCTGCCCCTCACGGGCCATGTCGGCGAGCCGGCTCCGATCGCCGAGGAGCTCCGCGGCGATCGCCGCCAGTTCGACGCCGTCGCGCACGGGCAGGGCGCCCCCGGCCCGGTCGAGGGCCTGATAGACCACGCTGAAATTCTCGATGTGGGGCCCGTGCAGCACCGCAGAGCCGAGGCGCAGCGGCTCGATCGGGTTCTGTCCGCCCCGCGGCACCAGGGAACCGCCGAGAAACACCAGGGGACTCAGGCGGTAGAACAGGCCCAGCTCACCGATCGTATCCGCGACGTAGACCTCGATGGACGGGTGAGGCCGCCCGCCGGTGGAGCGCCGGGCGCTGCGCAGGCCGACGGCGTCGGCGCACGCCACCACCTCGCCCCCCCGGGCCGGATGCCGCGGGGCGATGATGGTCAGGAGCTGGGGGAACTGCACCTTCAGCATCGCGTGCGCATAGGCGACCATGGTCTCCTCGCCGGCATGCGTGCTCGCGGCGACCCAAACCGGCCGGCCGGCCATCATGGCCCCGAGATAGGCAAGCTGCTGCGCGTCGGCCGGGGGCACCGACGCGTCGAACTTCAGATTCCCCGCGATGCTCACCCGCGGCGCCCCGAGCTTGGCGAAGCGCTCGCCGTCCTCCTGGGTCTGCGCGAGGCAGATCGCGATCCGCGTCAGCAGAGCCTTGGCGGTGCGCGGGCAGCGCTCCCAGCCTCGGAACGAGCGCTCCGACATGCGGCCGTTGACCAGGATCAGCGGGATCTCGCGCTCATCCAGCGCCAGGATCGTGTTCGGCCAGATCTCCGATTCGGCGATGACCGCGAGGTCCGGCTGCCAATGCTCCAGGAACCGTCCAATCCAGCGGGGCGCGTCGAGCGGCATGTACTGATGCACCGCGCCGGGCGGCAGCCGCACGCCGACGAGTTCGGCCGCCGCGCGTGTGCCCGTGGTCACGAGCACCGAGAAGCCGCGGGCGATCATGCCCTCGACGAGCCCGATCAGCGACAGGGCTTCGCCGACGCTCGCGCCGTGCATCCAGGCCAGCGGCCCGACCGGCCGGGCCCGCCCCGGCAGACCGCGCCGCTCCGGAAGCCGACGCGGATCCTCCTTGCCGCGCTGCGCACGCCACGCGAGCAGGCCGGTCAGCGCCGGCTCGCCGATGCGCAGGCCGGCCCGGTAGGCCTGCAGCGGCAGGGTGACGGAGGGACGCCTCACGCGAGGTCTCCCACCGGCGCGTCTCGGAGCTCGGGAAGCGGGTCGCGGTAGAGCGCCGCCCGGTCGGCGCGCCCGACGAGCGCGTAGGCGCGGGCATGCACCCGATTCATTTCGGCCTCGACGAAGCGGCGCAGCGTCTCGAAGGCCTCGCCGTCGCTGTCCCGCGGAACATAGATCGGGTCGCCCAGCACGATCGCGCCGCGGCCGAAGGGCAGGCCCAGGCAGGCCCGGTCCCACGAGTTGAAGCGCAGATGCCGGCTCGTCACCACGGCCGCCGGGACGATCGGCCGCCCGGAGAAGCGCGCCAGGGTCAGGATCCCGGCATCGCACCGGCGCGAGACCTTGGGAACGTCGGCGCTGAAGGCTACCGATTCGCCGCCCTTCAGGGCCCGCAGCATGGCCCGCAATCCTTCGGCTCCGCCCTTGGCGCGCAGATCGGTGGCGCGGCTGCGGCCGCGGGCGCCGGAGGCCCGCATCACACGGACGCCGAAGCGTTCCAGCGCGATGGTGTTGATGTTCCCATCCGGATTCCGCGAGATGATCGTGGCCACGCGGTCGCCCGGGCGACGCATGAGCGGCATCATGATGTGCTGGCCGTGCCACATGCCGATGATCAGCGGCTTGCGCGCGTCGATCCAGCCGTCCGCGGCCCCCGGGGACGCATCGCCCGCATGGATCTCGAAGCGGTTGGTGAGTCGCACGAGCCGCAGATAGCCGGCCGCGAAACGGCCGAGGAGGCCCTGGACGGACGGATGGCGGATGAAACGCTTGCCGAGGTTCATGTCACGCGTGGGGCGGCTGGACGGCCGCCCGATCAGTTCCGGATCGAATTCGACCGGGCATGGTCTAGCCCCCGCCCCCGAGACGAGACAATCGGCCCCGCCCACAACCACACGTTTGAGCCACCGGTGTCGACCGGCCTGCCGGCGTCGCGGATGCTCCCGCGGAGCGGCGAAAACACGGCAAGCACCCTTGTTTGGATTAATTCCAGACTGTAGATTGGAATTGATCCAAACAAGGAGATTCGCATGGCCGCCGCCCTCGAAAGTGCCGTCGCATTGGACGCGGAAGCGCGCCGCGCCTTCGTCTTGCGCTACGTGCAGCCCGGCCTTGCGGGCCTGATCGACGGCTCGGTCTCGACCCTCGCGCCGATCTTCGCGGCGGCTTTCGCCACGGGGCATAACGGCGCGACCTTCCTGGTGGGGCTCGCGGCGTCGGTCGGGGCCGGCATCAGCATGGGCTTCACCGAGGCGCTCTCGGACGACGGCCAGGTCACGGGCCGCGGCGACCCGTGGCTGCGCGGCCTGGTCTGCGGGGCCATGACCACGCTGGGCGGCCTCGGCCACACGCTGCCCTACGCGATTCCCGACACGCTCCCGCCCGGCTGGCCGAACCCGTTCGTGCTCGCCACGAGCCTCGCCGTCCTGGTCGTGGTGGTGGAACTCGCGGTCATCGCGGCGATCCGCACGCGCTTCATGGCGACGCCCTTCTGGCGCGCGGCCCTGCAGGTCATGCTCGGCGGGGCGCTGGTGCTGGTGGTCGGGATGCTGATCGGAAGCGCTTGACGCGAGGCGCCGCGCCCGCGATGCGGGGCGCCTTCCGTCCCCGTGTCGAGGGTGACCACCGGCGTTGACCTTCCGCCTCGCCCATCTCAGCGATCCGCATGTCGGCCCCCTCGGCCGGGTGCGTCTCCACCAGCTCATCGGCAAGCGCGCCACCGGCTACGCCAATTGGCGGCGCGGGCGCTCGCGCAGCCACGACATGACCGTGCTGGAGGCGCTGGTCACCGATCTGAAGGCGCAGGGCGCCGGACACATCGCCTGTACGGGCGACCTGTGCAACATCGGCCTGCCGAGCGAATGGGAGACGGCCCGCACCTTCCTGGAGGCACTGGGCTCGCCCGAAGCGGTCAGCTTCGTGCCGGGCAACCACGATGCCTATGTCCGCGGCTCCCTGGAAGGCCTGCTCGCCGCCTGCGGCCGCTACACGGGCGACGATTCCGGCTCGTGGGGCCGCTTTCCCTATCTGCGGCGGCGTGGGCCCCTGGCGCTGGTCGGCCTGTCCAGCGCGATCCCGACCAAACCCTTCGTGGCGACGGGCCGCCTCGGTGCGCCGCAGCTGGCCGCGGCCGAAGCCCTGCTCCGCGCCCTGGCCACGGAGCCGGGGCGCCCGTTCCGCGTGGTGATGATCCACCATCCGCCGCAGCCCGGGGGCGCCTCGCCCGGCCGCGAGCTGAAGGATGCCGCAGCGTTCACCGCGATGATCGCACGGGCCGGGGCGGACCTGATCCTGCACGGTCACAACCACGTCACCAGCGCCGCCCGGATCCCGGGGCCGGACGGCCGGGCCGTCCCGGTGGTGGGTGCCCCCTCCGCATCGGCGCGCCCGCACGGACACGGGGCGATGGCGTCGCGCCGGGCCTCCTACCTGCTGTTCGAGATCGACCGGTCGGACCAGAGAGTCTCGGTCACAGCCCGGCGACGGGGCCTCGATGCGTCAGGCGCCATCAGCGATCTCGGCGCCCTGGACCTCGACGGGTCGGACCTCGACGCGTCAAACCTCGCCTGACGAGCCGGGCCGGCCGGCCCGTGAGGGGGCGCCGGCCCGGGATCGGGATGCGGGTCAGATGCCGACGACTGCCAAGTCGGTGCGCTGCTGTCGGCTGAGGCTCGCTTCGTAGCGCTCGGCCTGGAGGCGGGTAAGACCGCAGATCAACGCGAGTGTCCCGCGATACACAGTGTAGGTGCCGTCGTGTGTCGGCCTGACGCGAATCACCTCTGCCATGGAAGCCTGCCTTCTGCTGGAGGTTGCCTGCCCTCGTCTAAGAAAGTCGTTCCTTCTCGCTGAATTGGCCGGTCGAACGCGCGAACGGGGGGAGGTTATCAGTCGTTCCAAAGGTAGCAAGAGCCGCATACGTCGGAATGCTTAGGTCTTTTCTGCTGCATTGCGGCAAAGCCTTGCCGGCGTTGGCGATCCGCGGAAGCGGAAAAAAGCGGCCGTCGGCTTGCATATTGAATATGCTGCGCGGGCCGGCCGGGAGCCGCTCGGGTGGTGCGAATCGTAGGATGGACCCCGCCCGTCCGGGCGCGCGAAAGGAACCCCCATGCAGCTCTGGCGTCTGACGGCGACCGACCTCGCGGCCCTGATCCGCACCGGCCAAGTTTCGGCCCGGGAGGTCGCGCGGGACGCCCTCGACCGGCTCGAGACGGTCAATGGGCGGATCAACGCCGTGGTCGAGCACCGCCCGGAGGATGTGCTGGCGCAGGCCGACACGGTGGACGCCGCCCGGGCTCGGGGTGAGGCGCCAGGCCCGCTCGCGGGTGTCCCGGTCACCATCAAGGTCAACGCCGACCAGCAGGGCTTCGCCACGACGAACGGGCTGCGTCTCCAGCGCGACCTCGTGGCGACGGACGACAATCCCGTGGTCGCCAATTTCCGCCGGGCCGGCGCGGTGCTGCTCGGTCGGACCAACACGCCCGCCTTCTCGCTGCGCTGGTTCACCACCAACCAGCTCCACGGCGACACCAAGAATCCGCGCGATCCGGCTCTGACGCCCGGCGGCTCGTCCGGAGGCGCGGGCGCGGCTGTGGCGGCCGGGATCGGCGCGATCGCCCACGGCACCGACATTGCCGGATCGGTGCGCTATCCAGCCTATGCCTGCGGCGTGCACGGGCTGCGTCCGAGCCTGGGCCGGATCCCCGCCTGGAATCCGTCCTCGCCCGAGCGCGGGATCGGTCCCCAACTCATGGCGGTCTCGGGGCCGCTCGCCCGCAGCATCGCGGATCTTCGCCTCGGCCTCGAAGTCATGGCGGCCCCGGATCCGCGCGATCCATGGTGGGTGCCGGCGCCGCTGGAAGGGCCGTCCGTGCCACGCCAGGTCGCCCTGTGCGTGCGGCCTGGGGGCCTCGCCACTGCCCCGGAGGTCGAAGCCGCCCTGCGCGAGGCCGCGCGCCGCCTGGCCGAGGCCGGATGGACGGTCACGGAGATCGCCGACACCCCGCCGATCCGGGAAGCCAGCGAACTCCAGCTCCAGCTCTGGCTCGGTGACGGCTACGCGGCGGTCCGGGCTGCGGCGGAGCGGGAAGGGGATCCGGCGGCCATCGGGCTCCTGGAGAGCTTCCGGTCGCGGGCCGAGGCGATGGCGCCCGACGCCATCGCCCGGGCGCTCACCCGGCGCGCGACGCTGGCACGGGAATGGTCGCTGTTCCTTGCCGAGAACCCTGTGCTTCTGGTCCCGGTCTCGGGCGAGCTGCCCTTCCCCGACGGGCTCGACCGCACCGGGGATGCCGGCGTCGCCCGGGCCTTCGAGGCGAACCTGCTGCAGGTGGGACTGGCACCGATCGGGGTCCCGGCGCTCACCGTGACGACCGGCCTCGTCGGACGGACCCCTGTCGGGGTGCAACTGGTCGCCGCCCGCTACCGGGAAGACCTATGCCTCGCGGCCGGCGCGGCGATCGAGGCCGGAGGCGTGCCGGAGATGCCGGTCGACCCGGTCTGACGCCGGGCCGCCCCTGTCGGGAACCGAAAAGTGGCAGGCCTGCCGGTCCGACGATCGGCCGCAGGAGTCGCGACGGGTCGCGGAGCGCCACCGGCGGGTGCCTGGGAAGCCCCCTGACCGGTCTGCCGGCCGCGCCGTCAGGTCCGCTCCTCGCCCTGGCGGGCTTCGTCCGCGGCGGCACGGCGGGGGGCCTGCCGGGGTGCCGTCGCGATCGCGGCCCTCGGCCGGGTCGGCGTCTGACATCACGCCCGCCGGGCTCAGGCCCGGTCTGCGGCTCCGAGGTTTGCCAGCAGGGCCGCGAACAGCCGCGCCCGCTGCGGCAGGGTTTCGATCAGCACGTGCTCCTCCAGGGTGTGGTAGCCTTGGCCCAGCGGCCCGAGCCCGTCGAGGGTCGGGATACCGTTGGCGCCGGTGAAGTTGCCGTCCGAGCCGCCGCCGGCACTGCGATGGGGCAGGGGCTGGCCGAGCGCCTCGCTCAGGGCACGCGCCTGCTCGTAGAGCGCCATGCAGCCCGTATCCGGCTCCCAGACCGGCCGGGTCACGCCCCGGGTCACGGTGAAGCGGACGCCGTCCTCCTCCCCCGACAGCGCCAGCATCCGCTCGACGCCGCGGTCGAGGTCGGCCTGGCGCTTGGCCATGCTGAGCGCCTGCCCGCGGCAGACGGTCGGGACGCAGTTCACCCACTGCCCGCCCGAGACGATCCCGGTGGAGACGGTGCAGTCGGCGTCCGAGAGCCCATCGATCGCGAGGATCTTGCGCGCCATCGCGCGGATCGCCGAGCGCCCCTCGTGGGGCGAGGCGCCGGCATGGCTCGGACGGCCCAGGGCCTCGAGATCGAAGCGGGCGATGGCGTAGCGACCGGTGACCACGCCGTTGTCGGGCTGCCCGGGTTCGGGCACCAGCACGACGGCGTGGCGGGCCGCCTCAGCCTCGATCAGGTCGCGGGTCGAGGGGCTGCCGACCTCCTCGTCGCCGGTGAACAGGACGGTCACCGGCAGCGGCGTCTCGATCCCGGCCGCCGCCAGGGCGCGGATCGCCGCCAGGGCGATGACGTTGCCCCCCTTCATGTCGAGGATGCCCGGGCCGTAGGCGCGGTCGCCCTCGATCCGCCAGGGCAGGCTTCCGAGGGTGCCGACCGGATGCACCGTGTCGAGATGGCCGAGCACCAGAATGCCGGGCCGGTCGCGGTCCCGGTGCGGGAACCGCGCGCGGACGCAGTCGCTCAGGCCCATGCGGCCCGGGATCGTCTCGACGGTCGCCCCGAGGAGCGCGAGATCGCGGGCGGCGACGCTCATCATCCGATTGACCGCCGCCGCGTCGTGGGTGGGACTCTCGCAGAGGACCCAGGGCTGCAGGGTCGCGAGGATGTCCTGAGCGTCGAAGCGCAGATCCGGAATCATCGGGCTTTCTCCTCGGCGAACGGATCGGCGACCCGCGGCCAGTAGAGGCCCGACCGCTTGGTGTAGGGGATCGCGCCGTAATCCGGCGGAACGGCTCCGGGGGCCGCGACGTAGCGGACCTCGCTCGCGATCGGCGCGAAGGCGGCGTAGAAATGCTGCATCGACTTCACCACGACCATCCGCTTGTCGTCGAGGGTGAGGCCGAGACCCGTGAACGCGTCGGGCGCGAAGGCCTGCTGGCGCTTGTGGGTCAGCACCACGTGGATCCCGTCCGCCTCGACCCAGGCCGCGGGGCCGAGATGGGCGTGGCCGCCGCTGAGGCCGGTCTGGCTGTGGTTGTCCGACAGGCCGCGCACCGTGACGCGCAGGTCCACCGGGTTCCCGGAGGTCACGCCGCACTTGCCGCCGATCCGCAGCGTGAAAGACGCCCCGAGCCCGGCCTCGTGGCAGATGCCGACCGCCCCGGGATCCCAGATCAGGCCGAGGGCCACGTCCTTGACGCCCCGCTCTGCGAGGCGGGCGAGGATCGCGGTGTTGTCCGAAGGCGCGCCCGCGCCGGCATTGTCGGCGAAGTCGGCGAGGACCATCGGGCGCGGGTCGGCGGAGGCGAGGGCGAAATCGATGGCCGCGTCGATCGTATCGCAGCGGCTCGCGGCCTCTTCCCGCATCGCCCAGACCGCGCCGGCCAGCTCATCGGCCAGCGCCTGCGCCTTGCCGGCATCACCGTCGGCGACGACCAGCATCTTGGCACCGACATCCGCCACGTCGCCCCAGGGGAAGCCGTGCCCGAAGGAGACCGACAGGATGCCGTCGCGCCCCTCCAGGGACTCCATCCGGCGCACGAAGCCCGCGACCGGCTCGCGGCTGGTGCGCCACATGTTGACGATCCGGCAGTCGGCGTACGCCATCACCGGCCGGATGTCCTTCGACACCGTCTTGACGACCAACGGATACAGGTCGCGGGCGCGGTCGACGATGTCGGTGTGCGGGTATTCCTTGTAGATCACGATGACGTCGGCGTTGGTCCGCATCGTCTCGGTGAGATGGCAGTGGAGGTCGAGCTCGACGCCGATCGTGGCGTCCGGCCCGACGATGGCGCGGACCCGCTCCAGGATGTCGCCCTCGCAGTCGTCATAGCCCTCCGCCACCATTGCGCCGTGCATGAACAGCAGCACCGCGTCGACCGGCATCGCCGCCTTCAGGTCCTCCAGCAGGGTGTCGCGCAGCGCCTCGTAGACGGCCCGCAGGGTGATGCCGCCGGGCTGCGCGAAGGTCGAGAGGCTCTCGACCACCGTATGCCCGTCCGCCTCGGCCAGCGTGCGCCAGGCCTTGAGGCCGATATTGCTGAGGCTCGGCGGGTTCCGGCTGCCGTCGCGGCGGGCGTAGTCGGCGTGAAACGCCGCTTGTCCGGTGGGCAAGGGCGCGAAGGTGTTGGTCTCTGTGGCGAGGCCCGCGATGAAGATCTTCAAGGTCCTGTCCCAATCCGTCCCGGCCGCCGGGTCAGGCGGGGCTCGGGGTCAGCGTGATCACCGTCTCGGTGGCCGCGTCCACGGCCGCGCGGCCGTAGAGCATCGGCACATAGTCCTGGCGCCCCCAGACCGGGGCCAGATCGGCGTAGTGCGGGCTTGCCGGGTCCCCCGACTGGCCCGGCACGTTGATGAAGACCGAACGGTCCCAGTCCCCCACATCCACGACCATGCGGAACGAGGCGCCGTGGGTGAGCCGGAACGTGTCGGTCCGGTACTCCGCGTGCATGACCGATGCCGCGGCTCCGCCCACGGGCAGCGGACCGATATCCCAGCGGGAATCGGGCCTCAGGGCGGTCAGCGGATGCGCGAACAGCGCGTGGTGCAGGCGGCCCCAGGACCAACCCGCCGGATCGGCGCCCATCCGCTCCCGGCAGGTGCGGTAGGCGGCGGCGAGGGCGTCGGTGAGCAGCGCCGCGCACGCCGCCGGGTCGAGACCGGTCTCCAGCCGCTCGATCAGGCTCTGCGTATCGCCGGGCGGCAGCAGGCGCCGCGTCCCGGCATCGGGCACCAGCGCCGCGAGCAGGGCCGGGCGCAGGTGCCGGACCCAGACCACCTCGATCAGGGCCGCGCCCGCGGAGCCGTGGTGCAGCGCGCCGTCGAACGACGCCAGCACGGCCTGGGCCGCGGCGACATCGGGATCGCCCGCCGCCGGCAGGGCCCGCACCAGATCGGCCAGCCGCCGGGCCGGCTCGGAGACGACATCCCCCTGGAGCGCCTGCGAGTCGGCGAGGCTGTGCCGGTCCGGCCCGCCGAGCACCGCCCGGATACGGCCGGCGCGCCAGGGCTCGGCCCATTCGAACCCGACCTTCCGATCCTCCGCGGGATAATCCGGCGGCAGGTTCATCTCGTTGGCGGTGGCGAGCCAGCCCGAGGCCGGATCGACGCTCCGGGGCAGGGCGCCGGGATCGTGGAAGCCGGCCCAATCGTAGCGGCCGTCGCCCGGCACCGGCAGCAATCCGTCATGGCCGGGGCGGACCGGCGCCTTGCCGGCCATGAACCACGCGATGTGCCCCGCGGTGTCGGCGTAGAGCTGGTTCACCGAGGGCGCCGACCAATGGCGCAGGGCCTCGCCGAAGGCCTCGGGCGTCGTGGCGCCGAGATAGGCGAGGCTGCCGAGATAGGCGGCAGCGCCGGGCTCCGACCAGACAGTCCGCAGCGCGAAGGCGCGGCCCTGGTCCTCGCGAAGCACCGGCCCGTGCCGGGTGAAGCCGAGGATGACGGTCTCGTCCGGTCCGCCGCGCACCGGGATCCGCTCCGTGATGCGCATGATCGGCGCCCAACCGTCGCCGGAGCGGTAGCGGTCGGGATCGGCCGGGTCGGTCTCGCAGACGAAGAGATCCTCCTGGTCCATCGGCGCGATGGTGAGGCTGAAGGCGGCATGGCCGTTATGGCCGATGGAGATGCCGGGCAGGGCCGGCTCGCCGGCCCCGATCACGTCGAGCCCCGGGGCGGTCAGGTGCACGGCGTAGCGCAGCGAGGGCTGCAGGTAGACCCGGTGCGGATCGCTCGCCAGGATCGGCCGTCCGGTGGCGGTGCGGGACGGCGCCACCGCCCAGTTGTTCGAGCCCTCGGCCGGCTCCTTCGGCACGCTGCGGGGGCCGCGCGTGACGGCTCCGTGCGCGTCGACCTTGGACCAGTCCCAGGCCTCCGCGCGGGTCGCCGCCATCCGGTCCGGGCTGAACCCCACCGTCGCCGTGGCCAGTCGGAAGTCGTCGAGGAGATCGTCCGGCCAGTCGACGGCGTCGAAACCGTCCGGGACGATGGGTTCGTGGGGCGGGCTGATCCGCTTGCGCAGGTCGTCCGCGTCGAGCCCGTCCGACCGGCTCTCCGCACGGGCGAGCACCCGTGCGCGGGCGACCTCGGACAGGACGTTGCGGATCAGCCCATGGCTGCGGATGCGCACCACGTCCTCCGGCTGCCACAGGGCCGGGCGCGTGTCCGTCACGGCGAATTCCGGCGGGCGCAGCTCGGGACGCGCCTCGGTCAGGGTCACGTAGGCGTTGATCCCCGCCACGAACGCCGTGACGATGGCCCGCGTGTCCTGCGGCCCGTAGGCCGCCCACTCGGCCGCCATGTCGCCGCGGTAGAGGAACAGCCGGGCCGCGCGATCCTGGGCGAGGTAGCCGGGCCCGAAATCCGCCGCCAGAAGGCCGAGGCCGCGCTTGCGCCAGAGGTCGAGCTGCCAGAGCCGGTCCCGGGCCGCGTTGAACCCCTGCGCCCGGAAGGCGTCGAGCGCCGTGCCGGCGCGGATATGCGCCAGCCCCCAGCGGTCGAGGCGGATCTCCACCGGCGCGTCGAGGCCGGGGACGGGATAGGTCGCGCCGCTCACAGAGCCACTTCGATGAGGTGCGGACCTGCATTGGCCAGCGCGTGCTCGAACGCCGCGATGAAGTCGGGCAGGGTCTCGACCCGCCGCCCCGCGACCCCGAATCCTCGGGCGAGGCTCACCCAATCCACCGCCGGATCGTCGAGGCTCAGCATGCCGAGCGCCTTCGGGCCGGGATTGAGCGCGCCGACATTGGCGAGCTCCGCCCGCAGGATCGCGTAGGAGCGGTTCGACCAGACGAGCGTCACCACGTCGAGGCGCTCGCGGGCCTGGGTCCAGAGCGCCTGCACCGTGTAGAGACCGCTGCCGTCCGCCTGCAGGTTGATGACCTTGCGGTCGGGGCAGGCCACGGCGGCGCCGGTCGCCATCGGGATGCCGAGGCCGATCGACCCGCCGCTGAGCTGGAGCCAGGTATGGGGCGCGGCATCCCGGGTCAGGGCGAAGAAGTTGCGCCCCGTCGTGATCGACTCGTCGCAGATCACCGCGCCCTCGGGGATCAGCGCGCCGAGCACCTGCCCGATCGTGTCCTGGTCCAGCGGACCTGAGGTCGGGAGCTTCGGCCGCGGGCCGACGGCGACCGGTTCGGCGGGCGGGGCCGCGACGGCCTCGGCGAGCCGCTCGAGGGCGTCGATCTGGTCCTCCTCGGGCGTCGCCAGCGTGATCGTGGTGCTGCCCTCCGGCGCCAGCAGGCTCGGCTTGCCCGGGTAGGCGAAGAAGCCCACCGGCGGGGTCGCGCCGATCAGGATGATGTGGCGGAAGTCCTTCAGGGCCGCGATGCCCTGGTCGATCGGGTAGGGCAGGCGCTCGATCGGCACGGTGCCGGCGCCGCGGTCGATCCGGGCATTCGACGTCATGGCCATCAGCTGCGCGCCGGTCTTGCGGGCGATCCGGTCGGCGATCACCCGGCCCTCGTTCCGGACTGCCCGGTCGCCGAGATGCAGGAGCACCGGCTCGCCGCTCCGGAGCGCCTCCACGGCCGCCGCGATCGCGTCGTCGCTCGCCCGCGCACGCTCGGGGATCGGCGGCACGGGCGCGGGTCCGGTGCCGGGATCCCAGGCGGTGTTGGCCGGGAGGATCAGCGTCGCGACCTGACCCGGGGCCGTACGGGCGGCCGCGATGGCGGCGGCGCCGTCGGAGCCGATCTCGGTCGCGCTCATCCCGGTCCGCACCCAGGACGACATCGGATGGGCCAGCCCCTCGATGTCGGAGGTGAGCGGGGCGTTGTATTCCCGATGGTAGGTCGCGTGCTCGCCGACGATGTTGACGACGGGGGTGCGTGCCTTCTTGGCGTTGTGGAGGTTGGCCAATCCGTTGGCGAGGCCCGGCCCGAGATGGAGCAGGGTCGAGGCCGGCTTGTCGGCCATGCGGGCGTAACCGTCGGCGGCACCCGTCGCCCCGCCCTCGAACAGGAACAGGACGCAGCGCATCCCCTCGACCCGATCGAGGGCGGCGACGAAATGCATCTCGGACGTGCCGGGATTGGTGAAGCACACCTCGACCCCGCCCTCGACAAGGGTCCGGACCAAGCTCTCGGCCCCGTTGATGGCGCGCGGCGTCTCGTCGGTCACGGGTGTCTCCCTCGCGGTGCCGCCGAGTTGGCCGGCGAATCGCATTTTTTATTATCGTGACGCGGCTGACGCCACGCGCAAGAGGCGAAGTCCGGCATCTTCTGTTCGCCGAACGCAGGACCTAAACTTGAGCGTGGCGCGGGAATTGCGCTTGGCGCGCCGCAACTACGACGATTGGGATCCGGATGACATTTCGCCGCCTGATTGCCGCCGCCCTGGCGGGTTCCGTGGCCCTGACGGGATCGGCCAGCGCCGAGAGCGTCCTGCGCATCGCCATGACGGCGAGCGACATCCCCACCACGACGGGCATGCCCAACAACGGCTTCGAGGGGATGCGCTTCCTCGGCTACCCGATCTTCGAGGGGCTGGTGCAGTGGGATCTCAAGAGCACCACCAAGCTCGCCGGGCTCATCCCGGCTTTGGCCGAGCGCTGGGAGCAGGATCCGAACGACAAGGCGGTCTGGACCTTCCACCTGCGCCAGGGCGTGAAGTTCCATGACGGGACGCCGTTCAACGCCGACGCGGTGATCTGGAATCTCGACCGCTATTTCAAGAACGACAGCCCGCAATTCGAGGCCCAGGGCGCCGGCATCACACGGGCGCGGGCGCCGCTCGTCGGGAGCTACAGGAAGATCGACGATTCGACCGTGCAGATCACCACCACGCAGGTCGCCTCGTACTTCCCCTACATGGTGGTCTACGTGCTCTTCACCTCGCCCGCCTCCTTCGAGAAGGCGGGGCGCGACTGGAGCAAGGTCGCGGCGCTGCCGGCAGCCGGCACGGGCCCGTTCAGGATCACCCGCGTGGCCCCGCGGGAGGCGGTCGATCTCGCCAAGTTCGACGGCTACTGGGACCCGGACCGGATGGCCAAGGTCGACAAGGTCCGGCTGCTGCCGATCCCGGAGGCGAATGCCCGGGTCGCGGCCCTGCGGGCCGGCCAGGTCGACTGGATCGAGGTACCGGCGCCCGACGCGATCCCGTCGCTGAAACAGGCGGGCTTCACGATCACCACGGGCTCATACCCGCATGTCTGGCCCTACCTCTTCAACATCGGCGCCAAGGACAGCCCGCTGAAGGATGTGCGCGTCCGGCAGGGCCTGAACTACTGCATCGACCGGGCGGGCATCGTCGAACTCCTCAACGGGACCGCCGAGCCGGCGACTGGGTGGCTGAACGACAAGGATCCGAATTTCGGCAACCCGAAGAACCGCTACACCTTCGACGCCGCCAAGGGGAAGGCGCTGCTGGCCGAGGCCGGCTTCACCGACAAGAAGCCGCTCAGCCTCAAGGTGATGATCTCCTCCTCCGGCTCGGGCCAGATGCTGCCGATGCCGATGAACGAGTACCTGCAGGAGAACCTGAAGCAGGCCTGCAACGTCGATCTGACCTTCAACGTCGTCGAATGGCAGGTGCTGCTGAACGCCGCCCGGGCGCTCCCCGACGCGCCGAACCTTCAGGGGGCGATGGCGCTCAATGTCTCCTCGCCCTCGTCGGATCCCGCCGTCATGGCCCGCTACTTCGCGGGCGACCGGTTCCCGCCCAACGGCTTCAACTTCCCCAACTGGAAGGATGACCCGTTCGACACGGCCCTGAAGGCGCTTGCCGAGACCACCGACGCCAAGGTGATCGACGCGCAGACCAAGACCGCCCACGAGCGCCTGGTGGACAACCCGCCCTGGCTGTTCGTCGTCCACGACCTCAATCCCCGCGGGATGTCCAAGAAGATCCACGGTTTCGTCTCGCCGCAATCCTGGTTCGTCGATCTCACCCTCGTCAGCGTGCAGTAGAACCCATGTCCGACATCGATCCCGTACACGCCTCCGCGGCCGAACTCGCCCGGGCGATCCAAGGGCGGACGCTCTCGCCGGTCGAGGCCGTCGATGCCCTTCTCGGACGGATCGACCGGCTGGAGCCCAAGCTCCAGGCCTTCACGGAGGTCTTCGCCGCCGATGCCCGCCTCGCCGCCGAGGGCGCCGACCGGGCGATCCGGTCGGGCCATGCCGTGGGGCCGCTCCATGGCGTCCCCGTCGTGCTCAAGGACCTGATCGACCTGGAGGGCCGGATTACCATGGGCGGCTCGGCCGCCCACCGGGCCCGGCGGGCGGAGCGCACCGCGACGATCGCCAAGCGCCTCATCGGCCAGGGCATGATCGTGCTCGGCAAGACCCACACGGTGGAGTTCGCCTATGGCGGCTGGGGCACGAACCAGCATCTCGGCACACCGTGGAATCCCTGGGACACCGAGACGCCGCGCACCCCCGGCGGCTCGAGCAGCGGCACCGGCGTTTCGGTGGCGGCCCGGATGGCCCCCTGGGGCATCGGCACCGACACCGGCGGATCGGTGCGCCTGCCGGCCGCCTTCTGCGGGCTGACGGGGCTCAAGGTGACGGTCGGGCGCGTCTCGACCTGGGGGATCGTGCCGCTGTCTATGACCCTCGATACGCCCGGACCGCTGGCCCGCACCGTGGAGGATGCCGCGCTTCTCTACGAGGCGATCTCCGGCCCCGATCCCCGCGATCCGACCACCCGCGGGATCCAGCCGGACGCCCCCTGGTCCACGCTCAACCGCGGCGTCCGCGGTCTGCGCCTCGGCCGGATGCCGGCCTCGGAACGGGACGGGGTCGCCCCCGACATGCTGGCCGCCTACGACGCGGCCCTGGACCTCCTGGCCGGGCAGGGGGCGGAGATCGTGGATGTCGCTCTGCCGTTCCGGTTCAGCGACTGCATGGCGCTGACCGAGATCACCAACGCGGAGGCGTACTTCGTCAATGGGAGCCTGGCGGAGGACCCGTCCGCGCAACTCGGCGACGCCGTGCGGGGGCGGATCCTGGCCGGCGCGACGGTCTCGGCCCAGGCGTACCTCGGCACGCTTCACCGGCGGGCCGCGATGAAAGAGCAATACGCTGCCGCCCTCGAGGGGATCGACGCCCTGCTGACGCCGACCACCGAGAGCGCAGCCGTGGCCCTCGCCGCCGTCGACGAGGCGCACCTGCCGTCGCGCTTCACCCGCTTCGGCAACCTGCTCGACCTCTGTGCCCTGGCTCTGCCGAACGGCTTCACCGGCTCCGGCCTGCCGCTCTCGCTGCAGATCGTCTGCCGGGGATACGAAGAGGCAACGGCTTTGCGGATCGGACAGGCCTATCAGCGGGCGACCGACTGGCACCTGCGCCGGCCGCCGATGTGAGGGGCGTTCGGACGCGTGCCGCCGGCTCCATCACCGGCTCACAGGACGGCGCGGCGAAAGGAACACGTCCGCCGCGCCGCCCTGCACCGGGCATCAGCGAGCGAAGAGAGTCCAAATCCAGACGACGAGCGCCCAGAACGCCTTCAGGTTCAAGATCAGCGCCCTGAACCAGACCGACAGAAAGCTGAGAAAGACGACGGCACAGAGGAACGCGCTCATCCAGGCGGAATCCTCGGTGACGAGACCGAGCCGCCAGATGGCCCAGGAGCAAGCGAGTCCGAGGAGGCAAAGACCGAAGGCGATGACCACCGGGTGCGCCAGACCCCGGTGCGCGGCGCTTGCGCCGTCTTGAGACGAAGCGTCCATGCGCGCGGCCCGTCGCGGAGATCGCCAGGAGCCTACGCGGCCACGGCTTACGATCGCCTTAGCGCCGAAGACCAATCAGCCGGACCGGCATGCCGCCGAGCCGCCGGCTCAGACAGCCGGTGCCTGGCCCGAGACCACGACGCCGAGGGTATCGAGCAGCGACGACCGGGCCCGGCTCACCCGGCTCTTGACGGTCCCGACCTGACAACCGAGCTTCAGGGCGGCTTCCTCGTAGGTGTGGCCCTCCGCCCCCACCAGCAGCAGCGCCTGCCGCTGCGCCGAGGGCAGGTCGCCGAGACGCTCCCAGACGACCTTGAGGGTGCTGGCATCCTCTTGGTCCGAGGGGCTGCTCATCTGACCCGCATGCGTCCCGTCCACATCCTCCACCTCCCGCCGCGTCTTGCGCAGGTCCGTGTAGAACTGGTTGCGCAGGATGGTGAACAGCCAAGCGGTGAAGTTCGTGCCCGGCCGGAACTTCTGCTGGTTCGCCCAGGCCTTCACGAAGGTCTCCTGCACCAGATCGTCGGCGCGGCTCACATCGCCGACGAGCGACAGCGCGAAGGTGCGCAGAGCCGGCAAGGCCTTGATGATGTCGCCGCGGAAGTCGAAGGGCACCGTGTCGCCATGCGCCTTGATCGCTACCTCGAACCGGGTAACCAAGGCGGCGAGCTGCGCCGGCAGCGGCTCCTGCTCGACGACCCGAAAATACTCGCGGATCGGCAGGACGAGGTGCTGGCCGATGGCTGCGGCGTAGCTGTCATCCCGGGCACGTACGACGGCGTCGGGCAGGTCCGCAGCAGCATCAGTCATGAATCTTTCCGCCTCCAACACCGATTTACTGGAATCGCTCTAACGTCGGTAGCGGTAAAATTCTGAACCTATGCCAAACGCTCCCGAACGTGACAGGGAATTTAGGCAGAGCGCCCGGCAAGACGGACGAATCGGATCCGCGCAGCCGGACTGGCGCCGCCCCCTCGGGGGATGCACACTGCGCGCAGCCAGGAGAGCGGGATGAGCCACGATCACGCCGATCATGAGCATGATCACCACGATCATCAGCACGATCATCACCATGGCAGCGCCTTGTCGCCGGTGGAGGCCCGGGTGCGCGCCCTCGAATCCCTGCTCACCGAGAAAGGCTATGTCGACCCGGCGGCCCTCGATGCCCTGGTCGAACTCTACGAGACCAAGGTCGGCCCACATGCGGGCGCCCGGGTCGTGGCACGGGCCTGGACCGATCCCGCATACCGGGCGCGGCTCCTGGCCGACGCCACGCCGGCCATCGCCGAACTGGGGATCGGCGGCCGCGGCGGCGAACACATGGTGGTGGTCGAGAACACGCCGGAGACGCACAACCTCGTCGTCTGCACCCTGTGCTCCTGCTACCCGTGGCCGGTGCTCGGCCTGCCCCCGGTCTGGTACAAGGCGCCGCCCTATCGGGCCCGGGCGGTGATCGACCCGCGCGGCGTTCTCGCCGAGTTCGGGGTGACGCTGCCGGAAACCACCCGCATCACCGTCTGGGACTCGACGGCCGAGACCCGCTACATGGTCCTGCCCATGCGGCCTGCCGAGACGGAGGGCTTTTCCGAGGAGTCGCTGGCCGCCCTCGTGACCCGCGATTCCATGATCGGCACGGGCCTGCCCAAGGGCATACCGGCCTCGCCCGTGGAGATGCCGATATGAACGGCGCCCAGGATCTCGGCGGCTGCCACGGCTTCGGGCCGGTGACGCCGGAGCCGGACGAGCCGGTCTTCCACGCCCCTTGGGAGCGCCGCGTCTTCGCGATGGCGATGGCCATGGGCTACACGGGTGCGTGGAACCTCGACGGCAGCCGCGCCAATCGGGAATCCTT
The DNA here is from genome assembly GCF_029691625.1 of Methylobacterium sp. 391_Methyba4. Taxonomy (NCBI): domain Bacteria; kingdom Pseudomonadati; phylum Pseudomonadota; class Alphaproteobacteria; order Hyphomicrobiales; family Methylobacteriaceae; genus Methylobacterium; species Methylobacterium sp. 391_Methyba4. The sequence continues at coordinate 1,241,772 of NZ_CP121475.1, forward strand.
GCCGCCCGCGGAGTACCTTGCGGCGAGCTACTACGAGATCTGGCTGAAGGCCCTGGAGAAGCAGGTCGCCGCCACCGGATTGGCGACGCAGGCGGAGATCGAGGCCGGCAAGTCCGCGGCCCCGGCCGAGCCTGTCGCGCGCGTCCTGCACCGCGAGGGACTGGAAGAGCGCTTCCGGGCCGGCTTCCCGAGCAGCCGCACCGCCGCTGCCGCGGCCCGCTTCGCGGTGGGCGACGTGATCCGGGCGCGCAATGATCACCCAACCGGCCATACGCGGCTGCCGCGCTACGTCCGGGGCAGGCACGGCCGGATCGTGCGCGTCGACGGTGTCTTCGTCTTCCCCGACACCAACGCCTACGGGGCGGGCGAGAACCCGACATGGCTCTACACGGTGGCCTTCACCGCGCAGGAGTTGTGGGGCGAGAGCGGCGATCCGGGCGGCATCGTCACGGTGGCGGCCTTCGAACCCTATCTGGAGCCCGCGTGACCGATCCGTCGCCGAACGCCTTCGCGGCGCCCTGGGAGGCGCAGGTCTTCGCCCTGGTGGTCGCCCTGCGGGAAGCCGGAGTGTTCACGTGGTCGGAATGGGCCGCGCGCCTCGGGCGGGAGATCCGCCCGGCGGGCGCGCCGGAGCAGGCGGCCGATTACGGCGCGTGGCTCGCGACGCTGGAGGCGCTCCTGGCCGAGCGCGGCGTGGCCGGACCCGAGACCGTCGCGGCGCGGACCGCGGCCTTCCTGCGGGCCGCGGAGGCCACGCCCCACGGCCAGCCGATCCGCCTGGAGAACGATCCGCTCTACCGGCCCTGAGGCCGGAGCCCGTCGAGCGGCACCGGAGCCGCGTGAGACCGGCCGCTCATCAGCTGGTCGAGCAAGGCCAGGACCTCGGGCCGCCCGCAATTGCGCGCGGGCTCGAACGGCGTCCAGGTCTGGACGAAGTCGAGGCGCTCGAACACGTCGCGGTACCGGCGCAATTCGCTCGGCGTGAGCGGTACCCCGCGGACGAAGGCCTTGTGGGCCGAGATCGTCGTGGCGCGGCGAAAATCGTCTGGGTCGAGTTCGAATTTCAGCGCGTCGCCGCAGAAGCAGATCTTCCGCGACCGGTCGTACAGGACCGCGTGGCCGTCGAAATGGCCGGCGGTCCGGTGCAGTTCCAGGCCGGGCAGGGGCTCGAGGAAATCGTCGTAGGGCCAGCTCACCTGAAGCGCGGCGCTCCAGGTGAAGTCGGCCGCCGGCAGGCATAGCTCCGGGTCGAACCGGTCCTGGAGCTGCGGCAGCGCCCCGTAGGAATGCGGGTGCGAGGCCGAGAGGACCGCCATGCCGCCGAGCCGGGCGATCTGGTCGAGGGCGGCCTCGCTGAAGACCGGGCAGCCCTCGAAGCCCATATTCCCGTGCTCGGTCTGGATCAGGTAGGCGGAGGGCCCGATGCCGGAGACCGGCTCGTTCCAGAAGCGCCAGACGCCCGACTCCAGCTCCTGCCAGTGACAGGGGAAGGCCTCCTGCGCCTCGCGGGCGGTGCGGAAGCGCCAGCCATCCTGCGGCACCACGTGGCGGGCGTCGAGGCACATCGGGCAGGCGGCCGGCGTCTCGAAGTGCCGCTGCCAGAAGCCGCAATTGTCGCAGGTATAGGCGGGCAGCTTCAGGGCGCCCGCGAAGGGCAGGTAGCCGGGCATCGTGGTGGACCTTCCTCGAGGCGGATCGTGTAACAGGCGGCGCGCTCGGACGCAGCCGTCAGGTCCTCTGAGGCAGCCGGCGCGCCGAACGGGCGGCATGGACGGTGCCGGCGAGCCCGACGAGCGCCAGCCCGGCGAGGCCGGCGACCAGGAGATCGCGGGTGCGGCTCGTGGCGAACTCGGTCCGGCTCGCCTTGGTCCTGTCGGAGAATCGGCCGTCGATCCCGACGGAACCGGGCACGGGCTCGTAGAGGTTGCCCGCCATGGCGGGGATGGTCTCGTCGGAGAGCTGCGCCGACCACATGGATGCAGCCTTGCGGTCGGCGAGCGCCGGCGCCAGCGCCTGCGCTGCGGCCATCACCATCGACGAGCGCCCGACCCAGACCTCCCGGCGCGGATGCTCGACCGCGTACAGGATCGCCTCGGCGCAGAGCCGCGGGTCGAAGACCGGATCCGGCGCGAATTGGCGGTGCCCGGTGCGGTTGCGCGCCCAGTTGAACTGGGGCGTGTTGACCGCCGGCAGGTAGATCACGCTGAGGCTGACATTGACCCGGTCGTGCAGCAGCTCGCAGCGCAGGGCGTCGGTGAAGCCCGAGACCGCGAACTTCGCCGCGCAATAGGGCGCCTGCAGCGGCGCCGCCCGGATCGCCAGACCGGACGAGACCTGGATGATCGCGCCGCGATCGCGCCGCTTCATGAAGCGCAGGGCGGCGAGCGTCCCGTAGACCTGGCTGAGATAGGTCGTCTCGGTGACCCGCCGGTATTCGTCCGGCGTGATCCGATCGGCCGGGCTCACCACGGTCGACATGGCGTTATTGACCCAGGCGCGGATCGGGCCGAGTTCGCGCTCCACCCGTTCCGCGGCCTCGTCCACGGCCTGCGAATCGGCCACGTCGGCCCCGATCGCCAGGACCGGCTGGCCGTAGGCGGCCAGCGCCCGCTCCACCGCGGCGAGACGACCCGGATCCCGTGCGATCACCGCCACCGACCAGCCGCGCGCAGCGAATTCATGGGCCGTGGCGAGCCCGATCCCGGCCGTGCCCCCAGTGACGACCGCAACCCGTGCCATACCCACCTCACCGTCGACTGATCGAACCGGCAACACGGATCGGCGCCCTCGGTTGCGTCGTCGGACCGGGCCGCATCGTCACGGGGCGGCCGAATTCCGTTCCGGCGACGCAACGTCCGACAGCCACAGCTGTTGACTGCCTGTACCGCGTCATGCCGAACCATCGAGGGTCGCAGCCATGCGCACCGGACGACGCTTCTCCCTGCCGATCGATCCCTGGCCGCAGGCCTCTCTGGCCGAGCGGACCGCCGTCGGGATGGTGCTGACGTTCCTGCTGCTGCTGCCGGCCTGTGCGGCCGGGGCCGCGCTCTTCGTGATCACGACGCTCGCGGCCCACATGTACTGGTCCTACGACCTCGGCGCCTCGCTGCACGCCCTCATCGCCCGGCACGTCGGGCGGAAGGAGCGCCTGGCCCCGAAGACCTGACGCGGCCTGCCGGCCGATCCGCCACGGGCGGTGCCGGTTCACACGGTCCGACACCGCGACGGCCGTGATCCCTGTGCGTTCGCATCGGTCCGATTTGACCTGACCGTCTCTCGTAGGCCAGTCAGGGTCGGAACCGAGAGAATGCCATGTTCCGTACCCTGATGACTGCGCGGCGGTTCGCGCCGCTGTTCTGGTGCCAGTTCTTCTCGGCGTTCAACGACAATTTTCTCAAGAACGCGCTGGCCTTCCTGATCCTGTTCGGCATCGGCGGCCAGGCGGATGCCCATGCCGGCGTCCTGGTGACCCTGGCGAGCGCCGTCTTCATCGGGCCGTTTTTCATCCTGTCAGGACTCGGCGGCCAATGGGCCGACCGGTACGACAAGGCCCTGATGGCCCGGCGGCTCAAGTTCGCCGAGATCTTCGCGGCCGGCGCCGCCGTGCTCGGCTTCCTGCTGCATTCCGTGCCGATCCTGTTCGTCGCGCTCGGCCTGTTCGGAACGATCGCGGCCCTGTTCGGCCCGATCAAGTACGGGATCCTTCCGGACCATCTCCGGCGCGAGGAGCTGCCCGCCGGCAACGCCCTGGTGGAGGCGGCGACCTTCCTGGCGATTCTGCTGGGGACGATCGCGGCGGGCGCGGCCTCGGCGATGGGCGGGTCCGGAATCGTGTTCGGGGCCCTGGTGATGGGCTTCGCCGTCCTGTGCTGGCTCTCGGCCCGGATGATCCCGGCGACCGGGGAGGGGGCACCGGACCTGCGCGTCGACCCGAACGTCGCCCGCTCCACCTACGCGCTGCTGCGCGACCTCTGGGCCGACACGCGCCTGTGGCGCGGCTCGCTCACCGTGAGCTGGTTCTGGCTCGTCGGCGTGGTGGTGCTGTCGCTGCTGCCCGTCCTGGTCCGCGGCGCCTTCAACGGCACCGAGACGGTGATCACGCTGCTCCTGGCGCTCTTCTCCATCGGCATCGCATTGGGCTCCGGCCTCGCCTCGTGGCTCGCCAGCGGCCGGATCGTGCTGCTGCCGACGCCGGTGGGCGCGGTTCTGATGGGGCTGTTCGGCCTCGATCTCGCCTGGACGGTCGGCCATCTCCCGGCGCCCCCCGCGGAGCCGATCGGGCCCCTCGCGTTCCTGCAGACCGGCCACGGCCTGCGCGCCGGGATCGACTTCCTCGGACTCGCGGTCTCGGGCGGCCTCTACATCGTCCCGTCCTTCGCGGCCGTGCAGGCCTGGGCCGAGAAGGCGATGCGGGCGCGAATCATCGGCGCGGTCAACGTCATGACGGCGGCCTTCATGGTGGCCGGCACCCTGGCGCTCGCGGGTCTGCAGGGCGCGGGCCTGTCGATCGCGAGCCTTCTCGCCGTGGTGGCGGTGCTGAACGTCCTCGTCGGCGCGATCGTGTTCGCGACCCTGCCGACCAGCCCGTTCCGCGACGCCCTGTCGATCCTGTTCCGGGCCTTCTATCGCCTGGAAGTCCGGGGCTTCGACAACCTCGCGGCGGCCGGGCCGAACGCCATCGTGGCGCTCAACCACGTCTCGTTTCTCGACGCGCCGCTGGCCCTGTCGCTCCTCGAGCAGGAGCCGGTCTTCGCCATCGACAGCGGGATCGCGCAGCGCTGGTGGGTGCGGCCGTTCCTGCGCGTCACCAAGGCGATGCCCCTGGACCCGACCCGGCCGCTGGCCACCCGGACGCTGATCAATGCGGTCAAGGGCGGCGAGACCCTGATCATCTTCCCCGAGGGTCGGCTCACCGTCACCGGCAGCCTGATGAAGGTCTATGACGGCGCCGGGCTCATCGCCGACAAGTCCGACGCGATGGTGGTGCCCGTGAAGATCGACGGGCTGGAGCGCACCGCCTTCTCGCGCCTCTCCCGCCGGCAGGTCAGCCGCCGCTGGTGGCCCAAAGTCGTCGTGACGGTGATGCCGCCGGTGCGCCTGACGGTGGACCCGGCCCTCAAGGGCAAGGCGCGGCGGCAGGCGGCCGGTGCGGCCCTCTACGGCATCATGTCGGACCTCGTCTTCCGCACCACCGACATCGACCGCGGATTGATGGCGGCTTTGATCGAAGCGGGCGAGCTTCACGGCTGGCGCCGCAACGCCCTGGAGGACCCGGTCGGCGGAAAGCTCAGTTACGGCCGGCTCGTGATGGGCGCCAACATCCTCGGCCGCAAGCTGATGCCCCTCGCGCCCCTCGGCGGGCGGATCGGCGTCATGCTGCCGAACGCCAACGGCGCCGCCGTGACGCTCTTCGCGCTGGCTTCCGCGGGCCGGGTCCCGGCGATGATCAATTTCTCGGCCGGCCCCGCCAACGTCCTCTCCGCCTGCCGGGCGGCCGAGGTGAGCCGGATCCTCACCTCCCGGGCCTTCATCGAGAAGGGGCGGCTCGGACCGCTCGTGGAGGCGATCCGCGACTCGGTGGAGCTCGTCTACCTGGAGGACGTGCGGGCCGGCATCACCACCGGGGACAAGATCCGGGGCTTTCTCGCGCCCCGGCGCCCCCTCGTGGCCCGCCGCGGCGAGGATCCGGGAGCGGTGCTGTTCACCTCGGGCAGCGAGGGCACGCCGAAGGGTGTGGTGCTCGCCAACCGCTGCATGCTCGCCAACGTGGCGCAGGTGGCGGCCCGGATCGATTTCGGGCCGATGGACAAGGTGTTCAACGTCCTGCCCGTGTTCCACGCCTTCGGCCTGACGGCCGGGCTGATCCTGCCCTTGGTCTCGGGCGTGCCGGTCTACCTCTACCCGTCGCCGCTGCACTACCGGATCGTCCCGGAGCTGATCTACGGCTCGAACAGCACCGTTCTGTTCGGGACCGACACGTTCCTCACGGGCTATGCCCGGGCCGCCCATTCCTACGACCTGCGCTCGCTGCGCTACGTCGTCGCCGGCGCCGAGGCCGTGAAGGAGACGACCCGGAGGACCTATGCGGAGAAGTTCGGGCTGCGCATCCTGGAGGGCTACGGCGTCACCGAATGCGGACCGGTCGTGGCGCTCAACACGCCGATGTTCAACCGCTTCGGCACGGTCGGGCGGATCCTGCCCGGTATCGAGACCCGCCTGGACCCGGTGCCGGGGATCGACGAGGGCGGCCGCCTGTCGCTACGCGGCCCCAACATCATGCTGGGCTATCTGCGCGCCGAGAAGCCGGGCGTCCTGGAGCCGCCGCCGGGGGGCTGGCACGACACCGGTGACATCGTAGCGATCGACTCGATGGGCTTCGTGACGATCAAGGGCCGGGCGAAGCGCTTCGCCAAGGTCGCGGGGGAGATGGTCTCGCTCGCCGGCGTCGAGGCGTTGGCCGCCGAACTCTGGCCCGATCGTCCGAGCGCCGTGGCGGCGCTGCCGGACCCGCGCAAGGGCGAGCGGCTGGTCCTGTTCACGCAGGAGACGGGCGCCACCCGGGCGGCCTATCAGAGCTTCGCCAAGAGCCGTGGCGCCTCGGACGTGGCGATCCCGGCCGAGGTCGTGGTGCTGGAGGCGATCCCGATGCTCGGCACCGGCAAGATCGACCAAGTGGCCGTCACCAAGCTGGCCCTGGAGCGCGCGAAAGAGACGGCGGCCGCCTGACCGGAGGCCCTCACGCCCCGCGTCACCCAAACGGGGGATGCGGGGTGCCCCGGGATCCGATGGTATCGCGCATACAGCCGCGATTCGAGACGCTCGGCGCGTACGGGTTGCGTGTCTGAGGGGGACGCGGGTCGGTTCGACGAGGGGCAGATCATGCAGAAGGGCAGGCCTATTCCCGCTTGGCTGGCGAGGCGGACCTATTTCAAGCGGATCGGGCGCTGGACGAAGCCCGGCAAGGCGGCGCCGCCGCCCTCCGAGCCGGTGGCGGCCCCGATGCCCTCCAACGTCGTGCCCTTCCCGGTCCGGATGAACCGTCCGGATCGCCCCGTCCTCGAAGACCTGCGCGTGGTCGGCACGGCGTAGGGTCGGGCCTCACCCGGACCGGACGGTCGCGCGCGGTCGGCGCCCGGGATCGCCGGGGGACTTGTCGGCCGCGCCGGAACGGTAAATCCTGCGCCGTCGGAGCCGGAACCGGGGGGATGCGTGCCGCACGACGGGTCCGATCCGAGCAGGCCGGCGCCCCCGCGGGCGCGGCGCATCGGTTCGCGGCTGGCTTTCGGAGCCGCCGCGCTCGGTCTGAGCCTCCTTGTGGCCGGCGTCGGCGCGCTCTGGCGTTTCGCCGACGCGCTTCCCCCCCTCGACCTCAGCCCCGCAGAGGCGCGCTCGACGGTGGTGCTGGACCGGGCCGGCACGCTGCTGCGCCCTTTCGCGACGGCGGACGGGCGCTGGCGCCTGCCGGTCACCGCGGAGACGGTCGATCCACGCTATCGGGCCATGCTGCTCGCCTTCGAAGACCGCCGCTTCGCCGATCATCCCGGCATCGATCCGGCCGCGGTGTTGCGCGCCGCCCTCCAGTGGCTTGTCCGGGGCCACATCGTCTCGGGTGCCTCGACCCTGTCGATGCAGGTGGCCCGCCTGGTCGAGCCGCGGCGGGAGCGTTCCCTCGCGGCCAAGCTCCGCCAGATGGTGCGCGCGGTCGCGCTGGAGCGACGTCTCGGGAAGTCCGGGCTCCTCGATCTCTATCTGGCGCTGGCCCCCTATGGCGGTCCGCTGGAGGGCGTCCGGGCGGCGAGCATCGCGTATTTCGGGCGGGAGCCGGTGCGGTTGACCGCGGCGCAGGCGGCTCTCCTCGTCGCCCTGCCGCAATCGCCCGAGACCCGCCGCCCGGACCGGTTCGCGGAGCGCGCCCGCGCCGCCCGCGATCGGGTCCTGGCCGTCGCGCAGGCCCGCGGCATCCTCACCGCGGCCGAGGCCGAGGCCGCCCGGGCCGAGCCGGTGCCGACGGCGCGCCGGCCGTTCCCGATGCTCGCGGCGCATGCCGCCGAGGAGGCGGTCGCGGCCGACCCGGAGGCTGCAACGATCCGCCTTGCCATCGACGGCCGCCTGCAGGAGAGACTGGAAGCGCTGGCGGCCGAGCGCGCAGCCGCCGCCGGGCCGGACCTCTCGGCCGCGATCCTCGTCCTCGACAATCGTGACGGGCGGGTGCTCGCCCAGGTGGGCAGCGCCGGCTACCTCGACCCGTCCCGGCGCGGCGCCATCGATATGACCCTGGCGGTGCGCTCTCCCGGCTCGGCGCTGAAGCCGTTCGTCTACGCCATGGCCTTCGCGGACGGCCTCGCGCATCCCGAGACGCTGCTGGAAGACCGGCCCGCCCGCTTCTCGGCAAGCTACGCCCCGGAGAATTTCGACCTGACCTTCCAGGGCACGGTGACGGCCCGCCGGGCCCTGCAGCTCTCGCTCAACGTGCCGGCGGTCGAATTGATGGACGCGGTGGGGCCCGCCCGCTTCATCGCCCGGCTGCGCGCCGCCGGGGCCGGGATCCAGCTCCCCCGAGAGGCCGCGCCGGGGTTGCCGGTCGCGCTGGGCGGGCTCGGCATCACGCTCACCGATCTCGCCCGTCTTTATGCCGGGCTCGCCCGCGGCGGCGCGGTTCCAGACCTGCTGCGCCGCGCCGACGGGGTCGCGGCCGAATCCCGGCACCGCGTCGCGGAGCCCGTGGCCGCCTGGTACGTCGCCGACATCCTGCGCGGGACACCGCCGCCGGAGAACGCCCTGCCCAATCGCATCGCCTACAAGACCGGCACCTCCTACGGGTACCGCGACGCCTGGGCGGCGGGCTTCGACCGTCACGTCACGGTCGTCGTCTGGGCCGGTCGGCCGGACGGCGCCGCGGTGCCGGGGCTCGTGGGCCGGACGGTCGCGGCGCCGCTCCTGTTCGACGCCTTCGCGCGCCTCGGGATCGAGCCCGAGCCGGTCCCGCAGCCGCGGGATGCGCTGGTCGTGGGGACGGGGCGCCTGCCGCCGCCGCTGCAGCACCTGCGCCGCGAGGCGGCCGAGACGGCGGGCCCGGCGCTGCGGATCGCGTATCCGCCGGACGGGGCGCGGATCGATCTCGGCCTCGGCGCGGACGCCCACGGCGCGGCGGATGGCGGTCCGGGCCTCGCCTTGAAGGCCCTGGGCGGGGTGCCACCGCTCACCTGGCTGGTCGATGGTCAGCCGGTCATTCAGACGCCGCGACGGCGGGCAGAATGGGTGCCGGGGGGCGCAGGCTTCGCCCGGATCTCGGTCCTGGATGCGACCGGCGCCAGCGACAGCGTGTCTGTCCGGCTCGAATAGGCTTACGCAATCCTGGCTGCCGGCGCAGCACCGGGCGCCGCAGTGGAATCCGGATGCGTCTGGATCAGCGGCCGATCCCGAACCCGCGCGGTGTGTCGGCGGCGCCGCGCTGCCCGCAGGCCTCCAGCGCGGCGGCGATCCGCGTCGCGCTGGCCGCGGACCCGTGCGACAGGCTGAGGACGGTGCCGAGGATCCCGGCGCTCACGAGGACGCCGAGGGCTGCCACACCGAGCAGCACGTAGCTCATCAATCTGTTGCGGCGCAGGTCGCCCGTCAGCGCCCGGATCAGATCCTGGTTGTCTTCGGCCAGACGATTCCGCGCCGCCACCAGCTCGTTGTACATGTTGGTGATGGCGTTGGTGGACATGTACACGAGCAGCAGGTGGACGACGAAGTCGTCGTCCGTCGTGGTGTTGAGGGCGGCCGCGATCCGCACGGCGAGCTGGCGCTCCCAGGGCTGCAGATCGCGGCCATGGACCGACCGGTAGAACCGCTCGAGGTTGGTCACGGCCGAAGGGCATCCCGCCACGCCGTGTGGAAGTTGCGCCGCAGGCGGCGGCCCTCGACCCGAAGGCGCATCGGCGCGCTGTTCGCCAGGGCCTGCCAGGTCATGTGCTGGACCCGCAGGGCCTCGATCAGCCGCTCGCCGATCCGCTCCACCTCGATGACGCGGAAGTTCGACTGCTTGCGCAGGGAGCGCACGAGATCGGACGATTCGAGATAATCGAAATTCGTCGCCTGGGCGGTGTTCTTGGCCAGGATCGCCCGATCGCACTCGATCAGCATGGGCCGGAGTTCCCTGAGGACCTCCAGGGCGGTGGGATCGACCGCGCCGGCCGCGACGACCACAGCGAGGCGGATATTCGCCTCCCGGCAGCTCTCCACGATGATCTCGGCACAGCGGCGCGTCGTCTCGGTATCGCCGGCCGGGAAGTCGACCACGATGAAGCGTTCGGGGGTCTCGATGACCCGTTCGATCAGGTCTTGGCACAGGGTCGGGTCGACGCGCCCCGTGCTGTCTTCGGCACGCAGGCGCTGCCGGAAGCCGGTGATTCCGGACCTGCGCGCCACGAAATTGTCGCTGCCGGGATTGGTCTCCTGCATGAGCGCGGTGTGGAAATGCCGGTTGGCCGGATCGGTGTCGATCGCCAGCACCGGACCCGCCTCCGCACAGAGATCGGCCACCTGAAGGGCGATGGTGGTCTTGCCGACGCCGCCCTTGCCGCCGAGGCAGAGGACGAGAACCTTCGCGGCAGAGCCCAGAAGATCGCGCTGGATGTCCTGGATCTCGTCCGGGCTGTACCAGGCCGGAACTTTACTCTGGGACGTGTCGGTCATGCGCTGTCTCCTTGCTGATTCATGCAGGACGGCCTCGGCACGCGCGGCACCGGGCCTGCGGGCATTCGGGGGTCACGGGACCAGCCCGCACGGGCGCTCCGGGGACGCGGTGCGGGCTCCCGACGGCGCGATCGCGCAAAGGGCTCTCGGGCCTTCGTGAGGGAAGGATCCGATCATGCCGGTGCCGACGGGGCGGAGAGACCCACCGGTGACGCTGGCCTGGGCCGAGCGCGGTCGCGTGCGCCGTCCCTTCGCGTCCCCCCGGCGATAGGCGTCTCGGATTGGCGTCCGTCGCCACGGTAGGCACTCCGTTCCTGGATCTCTTTCTTCGACGGTTGGACCCGGAAGCTTTCGCTTCGCCGCAGCCGAGTTCTGGAAAGATCTGGCGCGCCACAGGAAACGATGCAAGCCATGTCTTATCAGTTTTCCTCTCAAATCTCCGTCTAACGTGCGATCATTAAAAAAGATTTATACTTTATTACAACGCAATAATCGTCGATTATATGAGTTATTATTTTACATTTATCGATATACGGCAGACCTAATCGTCAATTTGGCAGATTCGTCCGGACGGATAGAGGACCCCTCCGCATATCCGGCATGTGACGGGAAAGGCCCGTCGAAACGATCCGATCCGGGGCGGCCCTCAGCACTTCGCGAATGACGGGTGCGCGCGCGGACGTCAGCGGGCCGCAGCGAGGGGGGCGAACACGTCCAGGAGGCCGTTCACCAGGATCTGCGTGCCGACGCACAGCAGCAGGAAGGCGAAGAGGCGGCCCATCACCCGGGCGCGGGCCGGGCCTATGAACGCCACCACCCGGTCGGCGGAGGCGTAGAGCACGGCGACCGTGGCGGCGACCGCGAGGGCTGCCAGCGTGACGCCGATGTAGAAGCTGAACCGCTCCGCATAGGCCGTCGGCCGGTTCGCCCCCAGGGTGATGGCAACCGCGATCGTCCCCGGTCCCGTGGTGAACGGCAGCGTCAGGGGGAAGAAGGCGATGTCGGAGAGGGGGCCCGGTGCCGGATCGCCCTGCGGCTCTGTCGAGACCGCGCCGCGGCCCGCCGAGCCCGAGGCCTCGGCCTGCTTGCGCGCCTCCCGCGCCTCCGGCCGGTTTAGCTGCGTCCAGGCCGACGACATGACCACGAGTCCGCCGGCGATGCGCAGCGCCCCCAGCGTGACGCCGAAGAAATTGAGGATCGGCGTACCCGCCCAGAGGGCGCCGAGCATCACCAGGGCGGCGTAACCGCCGATCCGCCGCGACAGCAGAACGCGCTCGGCGTGGCTGAAGGCGCTCGTCACCTGCGCGAAGATGAACGCACCCCCGATCGGGTTCACGATCGAGAACAGGGCCGACAGGGCGAGCAGGAACTGCTGGGTGGTGAGGTCGAGGCTCATCAGGTCCAACCGGATCGCACGCTGTCCTGGACCATCGACCGCCGTGGATGGGGATCGCGCATCCGGATCAGCCCGGGGAGGGGGCCGGCACCAGCACACGGGCCGGCGCGAGACGGCGGGCGCGCCGCACCTGCTGCACGGCGACGGGCCGGTACAGCTGCTTCGTCGCGTCGACCACGTGCAGGCCCGCGAAGGGCAGGGACAGGCTGGTGCCGAGCCACTCCCAGGCGGGTCCGGTGCGCAGCATCAGGCGCGAGCGTGCCGGCGGCATGTACAGGGTCTCGGCCCAGCTCACCGGCGAGAACAGCGTATCCCGCATCAGCCGTCCGAGCTGCGAGCGGCTGTAGGGCTGGCCGTGACCGAAGGGCGTCGCCTCCCGGCGCGCCCAGACGCCCCGGCGGTTGGGCACCACCAGGATCATGCGGCCGCCCGGGGTGAGGGTCCGCCAGACCTCCTGCAGCAGCTCTGTCGGGCTCTCCACCGATTCGAGGGCGTGGACCAGGATGACCCGGTCGATGGCGGCCTCGGGCAGCGGCATCATGGTGGGATCGGCCAAAGCCGCGCAGGAACGCCCGGTGCTCGGCCAGTTCACCACGCCCTGCGTGGCCGGCATGAAGGCGAGCGTGCGCTCGGCGATATAGTGGACCGGCCCGAGATAGGGCGTCGCGTAGCCGATCCCGAGGACGCGCAGCCCCGAGACCGAGCCGAGGAAATCGTGGAGCGCGCGGCCGACCACACGATGCGTCGTGCGGCCCAGAGGGCTGGCGTAGAAGGCCCGCAAGCCGTTGACGTCGAGACGCATGGGAACAGAAGATCGCGATCGGAACGGTCGTTGTACTCAATGGTGAGCCGCGCGCCGCGCGGCAAGCGTCCGAGGAACCCGGCGGGACCATCACCTGTTCACGGCAACAGATTTCGCGCCCCTTCGCGTTCCTGGGAGACCCCGTCCGATGGCCGCCGAGACCGAGATTCGCACCTTCCTCTGCCGCAGCGACAATATCGGCGTGCTCATCCGCGATCCGGCGACCGGCGCCTGCGCGGCGATCGACGTCCCGGAGGCCGGGCCGGTCCTGAAGGCCCTCGACGAGACCGGCTGGCGCTTGACCGACATCCTCGTCACGCACCGGCACGGCGACCATGTCGAGGGCATCCCGGCGGTGAAGCAGGCGACCGGGGCCCGGGTGGTCGCCCCCGCCAAGGCCGGGGACGCGGTCCCTCAGGTGGACGTGACGGTGCGAGAGGGCGACACCGTCGCGATCGGCCGCCTGGAAGCCCAGGTCTGGGAGACGCCGGGCCACTGCGCCGACCACGTGACCTATTGGTTCGCCCAGGCCGGCCTCGTCTGCGCCGGGGACACCCTGTTCACCCTCGGCTGCGGGCGGGTGATGGAGAGCCCGCCCGAGACCCTGTACCGCTCCCTGCGGCGCTTCGACGATCTGCCCGACGCGACGCAGGTGTTCAGCGGCCACGACTACGTACTCTCCAACGCACGCTTCGCCCTGGCTGCCGATCCGGACAATCCGGACCTGAAGGCGCGCTTCGCCGAGGCCGAGCGCGCCAAGGCGGAAGGCCGCTTCCTGATCCCCTCGACCATGGGCGCGGAACGGGCGACCAACCCGTTCCTGCGCAGCGGACAGCCGGCCCTGGCCCGGTCCGTCGACCTACCGCCGGAAAGCGATCCCGAGGCGGTGTTCGTCGCCTTGCGAGCGTGGAAGAACCGCTTTTAACGCAGGTGATAACGAGAAAAATTTGTTGCCTTCTCAAGGCAAACTGACACATAGGGATGTTTAAGCGGTCCTAATCCGCTCAGGTAACCGGGCTCCCGGGGGGAAGCCGTAACGTCAACGCGAAGCGCCGGGACGCTTCAGCCGGTATGATGGGGGTCCGTCTCGCCCTACCACCTGTCCACTTCCCGCCTGCCGCTGCCTTTCCTCAAGCCAGAGTCCGACGGGTCCAAGGAGGAGGCGCTCAGCGCCAAGCCCAAGATTTCCGTCGCCGACGCACTCCGCGAAAATGGTGACGCGGCCAGTCCTGCGCGCCCGCGGGCGCCGGTTGCGGCCGACGTCCGGCTGCTCGGCATCGCCACCGAGCATCTGTCGCGGCTCGGCCCCAAGCGCGTGACGGTCGTGGCCGTTGCCGCCGAGGCCGGCATGACGCACGCCAACGTGTACCGTTACTTCCCGTCGAAGGACGCGCTCCTCGACGCGGTGGCGGGGCGCTGGCTGCGCGAGGTCGAAGCCCGGCTCGCCGGCATCGCCGACGCGCCCGATCCCGCCGACGACAAGATCGAGCGCCTGCTGACAGCCCTCGCGACGGTCCAGCGGGACGCCCTGTTCGACGAACCGAACCTGTTCGCGGTCCATCTCGACGCCACCGTGTCGGCCCGGCCGATCGCCCGGCGGCATCGCGTCCGCCTGCGCAGTCTCGTGGAGCGGGTGGTCGAAGAGGGGATCACGTCCGGGATCTTCTCGGCTCGCGATCGGGAGCGGGCGATCGCCTACATCTTCGACGCGAGCTACCGCTTCACGCATCCCCTGGCGATCCAGCACGATGCCGAAGTGCCCCGCGACCTGATCGAGGCCCGTTTCGGAGCCGTCATCCACGCGATCCAGCGGGTGCTCCGCTCCGGCATCCTCTGATCCACCGCTTTCGCGAACGCCGCTCGCCGGGCCCGGACTTCCCTGTCCGGGCCCTTGTCGTTTCCGCGCTGCGGGCCGATCCGAGCGCCGCCCCCGACCGAAATGACAGGTTTCAAAATCTGTCATCGAGACTTCGGAGCGCCGGCGGAGCCGGGTGCACTGCACCTAAAACCTTCGCGACGTTGACGTTTCGGCACACCCCTCGCCTCGTTGAGAGGCCGCCGGACGCCTCGGACGCGCCGGCCGCGCACCCTGCATCGGGTTGAAGCCACGGTGCTTTTCGGCCACACAGCCGCGCAGATTTCAGAGTGACGAATCCGGTCTCGGACCCTGGCGGCCGAGCACGGCCGGCCTCGCGCACCGCATCACCGAAGTCGAACGCAGCGGAGACAAATCCGACATGGCTCGCAACAAGATCGCGCTCATCGGTGCCGGCCAGATCGGCGGCACCCTGGCACTTCTCGCTGGCCTCAAGGATCTCGGGGACGTGGTGCTGTTCGACATCGTCGACGGCGTGCCGCAGGGCAAGGCGCTCGACATCGCCGAGGCCGCCCCGGTGGAGGGCTTCGACGCGACCTACGCGGGCGCGAGCGACTACGCCGCCATCAAGGGGGCCGACGTCGTGATCGTCACCGCGGGCGTGCCGCGCAAGCCCGGCATGAGCCGCGACGACCTGATCGGCATCAATCTCAAGGTGATGCAGGCGGTGGGCGAGGGCATTAAGACCCACGCGCCGGACGCCTTCGTGATCTGCATCACCAACCCGCTCGACGCGATGGTCTGGGCGCTCCAGAAGTTCTCCGGTCTGCCCACCAACAAGATCGTCGGCATGGCCGGCGTTCTCGACTCGGCCCGCTTCCGCCACTTCCTGGCCGAGGAGTTCAAGGTCTCGGTGGAGGACGTCACCGCCTTCGTCCTCGGCGGCCACGGCGACGACATGGTGCCGCTGACCCGCTACTCGACGGTGGCGGGCGTGCCGCTGACCGACCTCGTCAAGCTCGGCTGGACCACCCAGGAGAAGCTCGACGCCATGGTCGAGCGCACCCGCAAGGGCGGCGGCGAGATCGTCAACCTGCTTAAGACCGGCTCGGCCTTCTACGCGCCCGCCGCCTCCGCCATCGCCATGGCCGAGAGCTATCTGCGCGACAAGAAGCGGGTCCTGCCCTGCGCCGCCTATCTCGACGGCCAGTACGGCGTCTCCGGCATGTTCATCGGCGTGCCGATCGTGATCGGCGCGAACGGCGTGGAGCGCGTGCTCGAGGTGACCTTCGACGCGGCCGAGAAGACGATGTTCGACAAGTCGGTCGCCTCGGTGGCGGGCCTGATCGAGGCCTGCAAGGGCGTCGACAGCAACCTCGCCTGACCGGTAAGCGGATACCGGGCCGCGCGAAGCGTTCGGGGATTCGAATCCCAGTCGCTCCGCGCTGTTCGTTGCCACCTATTCGCTCCTCCCTACGAGGCTCCGATGAACATCCACGAATACCAGGCCAAGGCCGTGCTGAAGGAGTTCGGCCTGCCCGTCTCCCGCGGCGTGGCCATCTTCAACCCGTCGGAGGCTGAGGCCGCCGCCAAGGAGCTCGGCGGCCCGGTCTGGGTCGTGAAGAGCCAGATCCACGCGGGCGGCCGCGGCAAGGGCACCTTCAAGGGTGCACCCGAGGGCGCTAAGGGCGGCGTGCGCGTCACCAAGTCGATCGACGAGGTGAAGCAGTATGCGGGCGAGATGCTCGGCCAGACGCTGGTGACGATCCAGACCGGCCCGGCCGGCAAGCAGGTCAACCGCCTTTACATCGAGGAAGGCGCGCAGATCGCCGAGGAATTCTACCTCTCGATGCTGGTGGACCGCGCCACGGGCGGCGTCGCCTTCGTGGTCTCCACCGAGGGCGGGATGGACATCGAGGCGGTGGCCCACGACACGCCCGAGAAGATCCACACGATCGCGGTCGATCCGGCCACGGGCGTCATGCCCCATCACGGCCGCGCCGTCGCCAAGGCGCTCGGGCTGTCCGGCGCCCAGGCCAAGGAAGCCGGCGCGCTCACCGAGAAGCTCTACGCGGCCTTCGTCGCCAAGGACATGAGCCTCCTCGAGATCAACCCGCTGGTGCTCACCGCGGACGGGCATCTCAAGTGCCTCGACGCCAAGATGGCCTTCGATTCGAACGCCCTCTACCGGCACCCGGACATCGTGGCGCTCCGCGACGAGACCGAGGAGGACGCCAAGGAGATCGAGGCGTCCAAGTACGACCTCGCCTACATCGCGCTCGACGGCACGATCGGCTGCATGGTCAACGGCGCCGGCCTCGCCATGGCGACCCTCGACATCATCAAGCTCTACGGCGAGGAGCCGGCGAACTTCCTCGATGTCGGCGGCGGCGCCTCGGAGGAGAAGGTCACGGCGGCGTTCAAGATCATCACCGCCGATCCGAACGTGAAGGGGATCCTCGTCAACATCTTCGGCGGGATCATGAAGTGCGACGTGATCGCCAACGGCGTCATCGCGGCCGTGAAGGCGGTGGGCCTGCAGGTGCCGCTGGTTGTGCGCCTCGAGGGCACGAACGTCGAGGAGGGGAAGGCGATCATCCGGAATTCCGGTCTCAACGTGATCCCGGCGGACGACCTCGACGACGCCGCCCAGAAGATCGTCGCCGCCGTGAAGGGAGCCTGATCATGTCGGTGATGATCGACGCCAACACCAAGGTCATCTGCCAGGGTTTCACCGGCAAGAACGGGACCTTCCACTCCGAGCAGGCCATCGCCTACGGCACCAAGATGGTCGGCGGCACGAGCCCCGGTAAGGGCGGCTCGACGCATCTCGGCCTGCCGGTGTTCGACACGGTGGCCGAGGCCCGCGAGGCCACGGGCGCCGATGCCTCGGTGGTCTACGTGCCCCCGCCCGGCGCCGCCGACGCGATCTGCGAGGCGATCGCCGCCGAGATCCCGCTGATCGTCTGCATCACCGAGGGCATTCCGGTGCTCGACATGGTCAAGGTGAAGCGGGCGCTCACCGGCTCGAAGTCGCGTCTGGTCGGGCCGAACTGCCCGGGCATCGTCACGGCGGGCGAATCGAAGATCGGCATCATGCCGGCCAACATCTTCCGGCAAGGCTCGGTCGGTATCGTCTCGCGTTCCGGCACGCTGACCTACGAGGCGGTGTTCCAGACCTCCAATGCCGGCCTCGGCCAGACCACCGCGGTGGGCATCGGCGGCGACCCGGTGAAGGGCACCGAGTTCATCGACGTGCTGGAGCTGTTCCTGGCCGACCCGAAGACCGAGTCGATCGTGATGATCGGCGAGATCGGCGGCTCGGCCGAGGAGGAGGCTGCGCAGTTCCTGAAGGACGAGGCCAAGCGCGGGCGCAAGAAGCCGATGGTCGGCTTCATCGCCGGCCGCACGGCGCCTCCGGGCCGCCGCATGGGTCATGCCGGCGCGATCATCTCGGGCGGCAAGGGCGGCGCCGAGGACAAGATCGCCGCCATGGAGGCCGCGGGCATCCGCGTGTCGCCGTCGCCGGCCCGGCTGGGCTCGACGCTCGTCGAGGTCCTGAAGGGCTGAGGGCAAGCGCGCCTGCGTTGCGGCCATCGCAGGGCCGCAACGCCCATATCGGGCGTGCAGACGATTTCAGCGGGGCGGTCACCCGCCCCGTTTCGGTTTGAGGGCGATCCGCCGCGCTGACGGGGAGCCCGAAGGGCAGGGGAGCCTGCCCGCGCGACAGGATGGACGCACCATGGCACGCCAGGACGTGAACGAAGCGCTCCTCGAAACCTCGTTCCTCTACGGCGCGAACGCCGCCTACATCGAGGAATTGCAGGCGGCCTACGCCCGCAACCCGTCCTCGGTGGATCCGGAGTGGCAGACCTTCTTCAAGGGGCTCGGCGAGGACGAGACCCTGGTCGAGAAGAACGCCGCCGGCGCCTCCTGGGAGAAGCCCAACTGGCCGGTGCCGCTGAACGGCGAGCTGGTCTCGGCGCTCGACGGCAACTGGGGTGCCCTGGAGAAGGCGGTCGGCGACCGCATCGTCGCCCGGGACGGCAAGGACGCCAAGGACGCGAAGCCCGGCAAGCCGCAGGACAGCGTCACCGCAACCACCGGCGTGTCTGTGGAGCAGGCGACGAAGGATTCGGTGCGGGCGATCATGCTGATCCGCTCCTACCGCATGCGCGGCCACCTGCACGCCAAGCTCGACCCGCTCGGGCTCGCCCCCCGCGGTGACCACGAGGAGCTGCACCCGCAGCATTACGGCTTCACCGAGGAATCCGATTGGGACCGCCCGATCTTCCTCGACAACGTGCTGGGCCTCCAGTTCGGCACGATCCGCGAGATCGTCGACATCCTGGAGCGGACCTACTGCCAGACGCTCGGCGTCGAGTTCATGCACATCTCCGACCCCGCCGAGAAGGCGTGGATCCAGGAGCGCATCGAGGGCAAGGACAAGGAGATCTCGTTCACGCCCGAGGGCCGCCGCGCGATCCTCAACAAGCTGATCGAGGCCGAGGGCTTCGAGAAGTTTCTGGATCTGAAGTACACCGGCACGAAGCGCTTCGGCCTCGATGGCGGCGAGTCGATGATCCCGGCGCTGGAGCAGATCATCAAGCGCGGCGGCGCGCTCGGCGTCCGCGAGATCGTGCTGGGCATGGCCCATCGCGGCCGGCTCAATGTGCTCACCAACGTGATGGCCAAGCCCTTCCGGGCGGTGTTCCACGAGTTCAAGGGCGGCTCGGCTTCCCCGGCCGAGGTCGAGGGCTCGGGCGACGTGAAGTACCATCTGGGCGCGTCCTCGGACCGCGCCTTCGACGGCAACAACGTCCACCTGTCGCTCACCGCCAACCCCTCGCATCTCGAGATCGTCGATCCGGTGGTGCTCGGGAAGGTCCGCGCCAAGCAGGACCAGTGGGCCAAACCCAACATCGAGCGCCGCACGGTGCTGCCGCTGCTGATCCACGGCGACGCCGCCTTCGCGGGCCAGGGCGTGGTGGCCGAGTGCTTCGGCCTGTCGGGCCTGAAGGGCCACCGCACCGGCGGCTCGATCCACTTCATCATCAACAACCAGATCGGCTTCACCACCGATCCGCGCTTCTCGCGCTCCTCGCCCTACCCGTCCGACGTCGCCAAGATGGTCGAGGCGCCGATCTTCCACTGCAACGGCGACGATCCGGAAGCCGTCACCTTCGCGGCCAAGGTGGCGGTCGAGTACCGGCAGAAGTTCGGCAAGCCGGTCGTGATCGACATGCTCTGCTACCGCCGCTTCGGCCACAACGAGGGCGATGAGCCGGCCTTCACCCAGCCGAAGATGTACCAGCGGATCCGCAAGCATCCCTCGGTGCTGGAGAATTACGGCCGCAAGCTCGTCGAGAACAGCTCCGTGACCCAGGAGGCGCTCGACGCCCGAAAGGCCGAGTTCCGCGGGATGCTCGACACCGAGCTCGACGTCGCCAACACCTACAAGGCCAACAAGGCCGACTGGCTCGACGGCCGCTGGTCCGGCGTGAAGGCGGTCCACGAGGACGTGGACGATCCGCGCCGGGGCCGCACCGCCGTGCCGGCCGAGACCCTGCAGGAGATCGGGCGCAAGATCACCCAGGCGCCGCCCGGCTTCCACCTGCACCGCACGATCCAGCGGTTCATGGACAACCGCGCCAAGGCGGTGGAGACGGGTGTCGGCATCGACTGGGCGACAGCCGAGGCCCTGGCCTTCGGGGCGACCCTGCTCGACGGCAACCGGGTCCGGCTCTCCGGCCAGGATGTCGAGCGCGGCACCTTCTCGCAGCGCCACGCGGTGGTGATCGATCAGGAGAACGAGCAGCGCTACACGCCGCTCAACGCCATCCGCGAGGGCCAGGCCTCCATCGAGATCATCAACTCGATGCTCTCCGAGGAGGCGGTGCTCGGCTTCGAGTACGGCTACTCCCTGGCCGAGCCGAACGCCCTGGTCCTCTGGGAGGCGCAGTTCGGCGATTTCGCCAACGGCGCCCAGGTGGTGATCGACCAGTTCATCGCGTCCGGCGAGCGCAAGTGGCTGCGCATGTCCGGCCTCGTGCTGCTGCTGCCGCACGGCTACGAGGGGCAGGGGCCGGAGCACTCCTCCGCCCGGCTGGAGCGCTACCTCCAGGCCTGCGCCGAGGACAACATGCAGGTCGCCAACGTCACGACGCCGGCGAACTACTTCCACATCCTGCGCCGGCAGCTGAAGCGCGACTTCCGCAAGCCGCTGGTGCTGATGACGCCGAAGTCGCTGCTGCGCCACAAGCGCGCCGTCTCCAGCCTCGACGCGCTGGCCGAGGGCTCGACCTTCCACCGCGTCCTCTGGGACGACGCCGAGGAGGAGGGCGCGCCGAACAAGCTCGTGCGCGACGACAAGATCCGCCGCGTCGTCCTGTGTTCCGGCAAGGTCTATTACGACCTACTGGAGGAGCGGGAGAAGCGCGGGCTCAACGACATCTACCTGATGCGCGTCGAGCAGCTCTACCCGTTCCCGCTCAAGGCTCTGGCCAACGAGATGGCCCGCTTCCGCAACGCCGACGTGATCTGGTGCCAGGAGGAGCCCAAGAACATGGGCGCCTGGTCCTTCGTCGAGCCCTACCTCGAGTGGGTGCTCGGCCAGGCCGGCTCCGCGGTGAAGCGCGCCCGGTACGTCGGCCGTCCGGCTTCCGCCTCCACGGCGGTCGGTCAGATGTCGAAGCACCAAGCGCAGCTCCAGGCCTTCCTCAACGAGGCCCTGGCGGTCTGATCATCCGGCCATGGCTTATTTCCTGCTCCGTCTGGAACCGCCCCGCCCGAGCTTCCCGTTCGACGCGACGGAGGCCGAGAAGGCGCTGTTCTCGGCTCATTCCGGCTACTGGATGGAGCAGGCGGCCGCAGGGGCCGCCATCGCGGTCGGACCCGTCTTCGAGTCCGGCGGCACCTGGGGCCTGACCCTGGTCGAGGCCGACGACGCGGCCCAGGCCGAGGCGCTCGGCGAAGCAGATCCCGTCCTGATGGCGCAGGCAGGCTTCCGGTACACCGTCTCGCCCGTTCCATCCCTGATCCTGCGGCGCTGACGTCGCGGCCCGACATCCAGAGGAGGCCCCCCGCGGGGCAGAAGAGAGCATGGCAACCGACATCCTCGTCCCGACCCTCGGCGAATCCGTGAGCGAGGCCACGATCGGCCGCTGGTTCAAGAAGCCCGGCGACACGGTCGCGGCCGACGAGCCGATCGTCGAGCTCGAGACCGACAAGGTCACCCTGGAGGTCAACGCCCCGGCGGCCGGCGAGCTCGGCGAGATCCTGGTCAAGGATGGGGAGACCGTGGAGCCCGGCGCCCTGCTCGGCTCGATCGTCGAGGCCGGCGCGGCCGGCAGCGGCAAGAAGGCCGCCCCCAAGGAGGCTCCGAAGGAGGCCGCCGAGATCAAAGCCGAGAGCCGGAGCGAGGCCCCGAAGGCCGCCGCCCCCGCGAAGGCCGAAGCGCCCGCCCAGGAATCCTCTGCCGGCTACGGCAACCACGGCGACGCCGCCGCTCCGGCGGCAGCCCAGCAGCGCCCGGTGGGCGACAACGGCCCGGCAGTGGCGAAGCTCGCCCGGGAATCCGGCGTCGACCCGTCGGCGGTCAGTGGCTCCGGCAAGGACGGCCGCGTCACCAAGGGCGACATGCTCGGCGCCATCGCCAAGGGTCCGTCGGCCGCGCCCGCCAAGGAGGCCCGACCGACCCTGCCGCGCGCGCCCTCGGCGCCGGACGACGCCGCGCGCGAGGAACGCGTGCGGATGACGAAGCTGCGCCAGACCATCGCGCGCCGCCTCAAGGACGCGCAGGACACGGCGGCGATGCTGACGACGTTCAACGACGTCGACATGTCGGCCGTGATGGCGATGCGCAGCCAGTACAAGGATATCTTCGAGAAGAAGCACGGCACGAAGCTCGGCTTCATGGGCTTCTTCACCAAGGCGGTGATCGGCGCCCTCAAGGACGTGCCGGCGGTCAACGCCGAGATCGACGGGCAGGACCTCGTCTACAAGAACTACTACCACATCGGCATCGCGGTCGGGACCGATAAGGGGCTCGTCGTGCCGGTGGTGCGCGACGCCGACGACCTGTCGATCGCCGGCATCGAGAAGAAGATCGCGGGCTTCGGCAAGAAGGCCCGCGACGGCAAGCTCTCCATCGAGGAGATGCAGGGCGGCACCTTCACGATCACCAACGGCGGCATCTACGGCTCGCTGATGTCGACGCCGATCCTCAACGCGCCGCAATCGGGCATCCTCGGCATGCACCGCATCGAGGAGCGCCCGGTGGTCCGGGCCGGCAAGATCGAGGCCCGGCCGATGATGTACCTCGCGCTGTCGTACGATCATCGCATCGTCGACGGTAAGGAGGCCGTGACCTTCCTGGTGCGGGTGAAGGAGGCGCTGGAGGATCCGGCGCGGCTCGTGTTGGACCTCTGAGGTCGTCATGTCGGGCGCTGAGAACAGGGTTGCGATCGTCACCGGCGGCAGCCGCGGCATCGGCCGGGCCGTGTCGCTGCTTCTCGCGGAGCGCGGCTACGCGGTCTGCTTGAGCTACGTGTCGGACGCCGCCGCAGCCAAGACCGTGGTGGACGCGATCACCGCCAAGGGCGGCAAGGCGCTCGCCGTGAAGGGCGATGTCGGCAGCGAGGCCGACGTCATCGCGCTGTTCAGGGCGGCCGACGGGCTCGGGCGCCTCGCGGCTTTGGTCAACAATGCCGGCGTCGTCGACGTGAAGTCCGATGTCGCCGACATGACCGAGGGCCGGCTCCAGCGGATGATGACAACCAACGTGGTCGGCAGCTTCCTGTGCGCCCGCGAGGCGGTCCGGCGGATGTCGACCAAGCGCGGCGGGGCAGGGGGCGCCATCGTCAACCTGTCCTCGGTGGCGGCGCGGCTGGGCGGCCCCGGTCAGTTCGTGGATTACGCTGCCTCGAAGGGGGCCATCGACGCGCTGACGATCGGGCTCGCCCGGGAGGTGGCCGCCGAAGGCATCCGGGTCAACGCGGTGGCGCCCGGCATCATCGCCACCGAGATCCATGCCAGCGGCGGCGAGCCGGACCGGGTGGAGCGCCTCGGCCCGGGCGTCCCGATGAAGCGGGCCGGCACCGCCGAGGAAGTGGCCGCACCGATCGTGTGGCTGCTCTCGGAGGAGGCCTCCTACACCACGGGCGCCATCCTCGACGTCGGCGGCGGCCGCTGAGCCTCAGCCCGACCTGACATTCCCTGCCCGTCTCACACGCGGCACGACCGAGCGGAAGCGAAGCCTCATGTCCTACGATCTCGTCGTCATCGGCACCGGTCCCGGCGGCTACGTGTGCGCCATCCGCGCGGCGCAGCTCGGCCTGCGGACCGCCGTGGTCGAGAAGCGCGCGACCCATGGCGGCACCTGCCTCAATGTCGGCTGCATCCCGTCGAAGGCCCTGCTGCACGCCTCCGAGGCGTTCGAGGAGGCCAACACGCATTTCGCCGATCTCGGCATCGATGTCGGCACACCGAAGCTCGACCTGAAGAAGATGATGGCCTTCAAGGCCGAGGGCGTGGCGGGCAACACCAAAGGCGTCGAGTTCCTGCTCAAGAAGAACAAGGTCGAGACCTTCCACGGCACCGGCCGGATCGCGGGTGCCGGCCGGGTCGAGGTCGTGTCCGAGGATGGCGGCAACCAGATGCTCGAGACCAAGAGCATCGTCATCGCCACCGGCTCGGACGTGGCACGGCTGCCCGGCGTCACCATCGACGAGAAGGTGGTGGTCTCCTCGACCGGCGCCCTGGAGCTCGACCGGGTGCCGAAGAAGCTCCTGGTCATCGGCGCCGGCGTGATCGGTCTGGAGCTGGGCTCCGTCTGGCGCCGGCTCGGCTCCGAGGTCACCGTGGTCGAGTATCTCGACCGGGTGCTGCCCGGCATGGACGGAGAGGTCGGCAAGCAGTTCCAGCGGATCCTGACCAAGCAGGGCATCGCCTTCAAGCTGTCCACCAAGGTGACCGGCGTCGAGGTCGGCAAGAAGGGCGGCGCAACCGTCACCGTGGAGCCGGCCGCGGGCGGCGCGGCGGAAACGCTCCAGGCGGACGCGGTCCTCGTCTGCATCGGCCGGGTCCCCTACACGGAGGGCCTGGGCCTCGACACGGTGGGCGTCCAGCGGGACGACAAGGGCCGGATCCTCACGGACTCGCACTATGCCACCAACGTCACCGGCATCTACGCCATCGGTGACGTGATTGCCGGCCCGATGCTGGCCCACAAGGCCGAGGACGAGGGCGTCGCGGTGGCCGAGATGCTGGCCGGCCAGTCCGGCCACGTGAATTACGGCGTGATCCCGAACGTGGTCTACACGTTCCCGGAGGTCGCCTCGGTGGGCAAGACCGAGGAGGAGTTGAAGAAGGACGGCGTCGCCTACAACGCCGGCAAGTTCCCCTTCACGGCCAACGGCCGGGCCAAGGCGAACGGCACCACGGACGGCTTCGTGAAGGTGCTGGCCGACGCCCAGACCGACCGGGTGCTGGGCGTGCACATCGTCGGCGCGGATGCCGGCAACCTGATCGCCGAGGCGGCGGTGGCGATGGAGTTCGGTGCCTCCTCGGAGGACATCGCCCGGACCTGCCACGCGCATCCGACGCTGACCGAGGCCGTCAAGGAAGCCGCCCTGGCGGTGAGCAAGCGCGCGATCCACGTCTGAGTGGCGGGCGGACGCACGAGCGTCCATCCGCAGGGGGGCTGGGACAAAAGGGGCGGCTCACCGAACTGCCCCTTGTCCTGAGTCGCCGGAGCGCAGCGCAGACCATGAGGCAGGGCGCCGGAGACCGTCGCGCTCCCCGAAGCCCTCCTTCGAGGCCCGCTTCGCGGGCACCTCAGAAAGAGGCTGGGAGATCGCGGCCGCCTGCCGGCGGCGGGATCAGGCGATCTTGCGCCGGGAGTTCGGCAGGTCGGCGATCCGCAGGAGGGCACTCGGTGCGGGCGGCGCCGTCAGGGCGTTGAGCAGGTAGGGCCTGCGCAGGCCCAGGGCGTTGTGCAAGGCGAGGTCGATGTCGCGGGCGTAGAACGGCATTCGCAGGACCGCATCGACGCCGAAGTAGCGGCCGGCCTGGGCGACGGGCTCCAGCTCGGACGTCGTCAACAGTGTGATCCGGGTCGGAAGGCTGAGGGGCTGGATCTGGCAGGCCAGTTCGAGCCCGTCGATGCCACCGAGCTTCACGTCGATGAAGGCGAAGTCGTAGGCGGCAAACTTCAGCTGCCTGAGGGCGTGGCGTCCGTCATCCGTCTCGTCGAGGTCGATGGCGAAGCCGCTGCGCGCCACGACGCGGCTGATGGCCGAGCGCCCCGCCGGGGTCGAGCAGGCGAGCAGAGCCCGGGTCGGGGCGCGGCGCCGGGCATCGGCGTGGAGCAGCTGCTCGATATGGCCTGGATCGAGGGGGGTCTTCAGGACCTCGTAGGCCCCGAGGCTGGTGGCGATCTCCTGCCAGTGCGGCAGGACGCGGGTGGCGACCAGAACCAGACAGGGCGGCTCCGCACCCGCGCGACGCGCCACGGCGACGGCTTCGGGCCCGCTCAGGTCGTCAAGCTGAAGCCCGACGAAGGCCAGAGTCGGGCGGTGACGCAGCAGGATGTCGCAGAGCGCCTGACCGGAGGTCGCCTCGTCGATCACAGCGCGTGGATCGAAGCGCAGGACGATCTCTCGCAGGGAGAGGCGCCGGCCCGGATCGCAATCCGCGATCACGACACGTGCCGGCGCCCCTCCGTCCTCAAGCTCCATGACGCCCGCCCAAGCCGATCCGAATGTTCATGCTCATAGTGGCTGAAGATCGTGACGAAGCTCTTAAAAAGTGCGGTTGTGCAATGAGCCGATCGGATGACGCGTCTATAGATGATGTTGAACAGCCCCGAAGTCGAAACTTCCAGCACTCTTGATCAGCGACCCGCCCGGGGATGGGCCGCCGCGTAGGCGCTCATGAGACGGGCGGCATCGACCTGGGTGTAGAGCTGAGTGGTGGACAGGGAGGCGTGGCCGAGGAGTTCCTGGATCGCGCGCAATTCACCCTGGCGGGCCAGCAGATGGGTGGCGAAGGAGTGCCGCAGGGCGTGCGGCGTGGCGCTGTCGGGCAGGCCGAGGGCTCCCCGCGCGCGGGCCACCGTATACTGGATGATCCGCGGCGACAGGCCCCCCCCGCGCGCGCCGACGAAGAGCGGCCCCTCCGGCGGCAGCGGCAGCGGGCAGGCGGCGAGGTAGTCGGCCACGGCCTGCGCCACCACGGGCAGGATCGGCACCATGCGCTGCTTGCCGCCCTTGCCGAGCACGGTGACCTGGTCGACCCCGGGCAGGGGCGCGTCGCGGCGAGTCAGTCCGAGGGCCTCGGAGATGCGCAGGCCTGCGCCGTAGAGCAGCGCCAGCACGGCGGCATCCCGGGCGAGAACCCAGGGCGCGCGTTCCTCGCCGGCGCGAATCGCCGTGTCGGTCAACGCCACGGCGGCGCTGACGGGCAGGGGTCGCGGAAGCCGCCGCGGAACCTTGGGCGAGCGCACGCCGCCCAGGGCCGAGACGGTGCCGAAGCCCTCGCGTTCGAGGAAGCGTGCGAAGGAGCGCAGGCCCGCGAGCATGCGCATCAGCGAGCGCCCGGAGACCTCCTCGGCCCGGCGCGCCGCCATGAAGGCGCGGATGTCCCGCACCTTCAAGCCGACGAGCATCGGGATGGTCGGCGTGCTTTGCCGCGACGCGAGGTGGTGGAGAAACTGACGGAGGTCACGCCCGTAAGCCTCGACGGTGTTGGGCGACATTCGCCGCTCGCGGGCCAGCCCCTCGATCCAGGCCTGGACGGCCGCGCGGAGGCGGGCATCGCCCGGAAACAGCAGCCGATCGCCTTCGGTTTCGTGCGCGCTCATGGTGCCACTCGACCGGATCATCCTTGCTGGGAGCTTAAGACCCTGCCTTGGTGAAACCGGGTGTTCACGATACGTACGGCAGCCTCGGGCCGTTCACCGAGCCGTGGAGCCCCATGACAACCCCCATCCGCATCCTCGGCATCGATCCCGGCCTGCGCCGCACCGGCTGGGGCCTGATCACCGCGCAGGGCACGAAGCTCACCTACGGCGATTGCGGCGTCGTGACCTCGGACGGCGACCTGCCGCTGGCCCTGCGCCTGCGCGAGCTGTTCGAGGGGATCAGCCGCATCGTCGAGACCGTGCGGCCCGACGAGGTCGCCGTGGAGGAGACCTTCGTCAACAAGGACGCGCAGGCGACGCTCAAGCTGGGTCACGCCCGGGCGATGGCGCTGGTGGTGCCGGCCCTCGCCGGCCTGCCCGTGTTCGAATACGCCGCGAACCTGATCAAGAAGACCGTGGCGGGCTCCGGTCACGCCGAGAAGGTACAGATCCAGGCGATGGTGCGCTTCCTCCTGCCGAAGGCCGAGTTCCGCGTGGCGGACGCCGCCGACGCGCTGGCCATCGCGATCACCCATGCCAGCCATCGGGACGCCCACGCCCTTCGGCAGGCGCATCTGCCGAAGGGCAAGCGCCGCACGCTCACCGGCCAGGCGGCCGCGGGACAGGGGCTCGAAGGGAAGGGATTCTCCGCCGCCGCAGCCGCGCGCATCGAGGCCGCATTGGCGAAACAGGGCTGACGGGATCGGGAAGAACTTGGTGGGGGAAGTAGGACTCGAACCTACGAAGCTTACGCAGCGGATTTACAGTCCGCCCCCTTTGCCGCTCGGGACATTCCCCCAAGGCAGGTTTCTCACCCGCGGCGCCCTTATGGTGAGGGGGCGGCCGGGTGTCAACGCTTATGGTGAGCTGATCCGCGTTGGCGCGTGCGGCAACCGTGGAGAGCGGTGCGGTTTCGATCGATCGCACCGCGCGAGCGCCTCCCTGTCCGCCCCTCCGGGACGGGGACGAAAACGCGAACGTTCCGCGACTCCAGGGATTCACAAAGGAATCCGGATCGGCCACGGTGCGCGGATGTCATCCTGCTTCGCCAGTCCTTGACCCGCCCCGCCCCGTCTCTGCGGTCCCACCAGCGCACGCTGATGGCCCTGGTCGCGGCCATGGCGCGCGGCGAGGCGGCCCATGTCCGGAAGATCCTGGCCGCGGTGACGCCGGGCGGCGGCAAGTCGCTGCTGCCGGTGATCGCCGCGCACGGGCTGATCGCCGCCGGGCTCGTCGAACGCGTGGTCTGGGTGGTGCCGCGGGATTCCCTGCGATTGCAGGCGGAGGAGGCTTTCGCCGACCCACTCTGGCGCGCCGCGTTCGGGCACGCTCTCAGCGTGCGGGCGGCGGACAACGAGCGCGACCCGGCGCGGGGTCTGGCCGGCTACGTCACCACCTATCAGGCGGTCGCCGCCGCCCCGGCGCTCCACCTCGCGGAAGCCCGGGCGCACCGGACCCTGCTGGTCGTCGATGAGGTCCATCACCTGCCGGTGCCCGGACGGCCCGGCGCCGACGAGAACGCCGCCGAGGACGCGGAAGCGGGGGCGTGGTCCCGCGCGATGCTGCCCGTCATGGAGGCAGCGACCGTTCGCCTCTACCTGTCCGGGACGCTGGAGCGCGCGGACGGGCGACGCATCCTCGGCCTGCCCTATCAGCCCGCCGCGCCCGGCCGCGGGCCGGATCTCGACCTCGACGCGCCCGGCCTCGCGGTGATCGGCTATTCGCGGGCCCAGGCGCTGGCCGAGCGGGCGGTGCTGCCGGTGACCTTCGGCGCCATCGACGGCGAGGCCAGCTGGCTGGAGGGCGGCCGGATCGCCGGCGACAGTCCGCGGGTCGGCCCGCACCGGCTGGGTGCGGGCTCGGTCCGGATCACCACCCGGCCGGCCCTGTTCACCGCCCTGCGGACCGGCTTCGCCCGCGACCTGCTGAGCGAGGCCTTCTTCGCCACGAAGCGCCTGCGTGCCCGGCGCCGGGCCGAGCGGGATCTCCCGCCCGGCGAGCCGGCCCGGGGGCTCGGCAAGCTCCTCGTGGTGGCGCCCGATCAGGCGAGCGCGCGGGCCTACCTCGCCACCCTGCGGGACTGGATGCCGGCCGGGCAGGGCGAGCGCGACGTCCGGCTCGCGACCTCCGGCCAGGGCGACGCCCACGCGGCGCTCGCCGCGTTCCGGCTCACGCCGGAACCGGCCGTGCTGGTGACGGTGGCCATGGCGTATGAGGGCCTCGACGCCCCCGAGGTCGCGGTGGTCGCAGCGCTGACCCATATCCGCTCGCGGCCCTGGCTGGAGCAAATGCTCGCCCGGGCCACCCGGGTCGATCCGCATGCGGGCTCCTACGACGGGCAGCAGGCCCTGATCTTCCACCCCGACGACCCGCTCTTCGCCCGGTTCCGCCTGGAACTGGAGACCGAGCAGGGCAGCAGCGTGCGGCCGCCCCGCGAGCGGCCGGCGAGCGCCATCGTGCCCGAGCGGACCCGCTGGCGCGACGACGAGCCGGCCGGGATCACGCCCCTGGAGAGCAACGCGATCGGGCTGCGCTACGCCCTGCTGCGCCCCCGCCTGCCCGAGCCTGTCCCCACGACACCCGCGCCCGAACCGCCGTCCATCACCGAGCGGACCCTGCGCCAGCGGCTCGCCGCCGCGGTGGCGGCCCAGGCGGTCGAGGACGAGACGTCCCTGCGGGTGCCCCGCGGCGGCAACCTCGCCCACCGGTACAACGCCGTGCTCAAGCGCGTCCTCGGCAAGGGGCGTGCGACCATGACCCTGCCCGAGTTGGAGGCGGCCTTGTCCTGGCTTGAACGCAACCGCCTCGCCGACCATCTCGACTGCCTCGACGGCGATGCCCGCTACGCGTGGTCCGCCCGCCAGCGCCGCGGCCGCTGGCTGCCGGAGCGCGCCGCCGGCCGCTGAACCGGCACGGGAGGGAGAGAGCCGTGACCGAGAGCCTGCCCGCCGCCTTCACCGCGACACTCTCGGCGCCCGAGCCGCCGCCCGGCTGGCCCGCACCGCTCGCCGCGCTCTGGTGGCTCGCCCACGATCCGTCCGGACCCGCCTCCGACGCCTGGGACCGGGCCCACCGCCTCGTTCAGGACGCCGCCGGGCCCGATGCCGCCTGGGTGCACGCCCATCTCCACCGGATCGAGGGCGATGACGGCAATGCGCACTACTGGTACGGCCGCGCCGGCCAACCGGGCCCGCATGGCACGCTCCTGCAGGAGCGGGCCGCGCTCGTCGGCGCCCTCTTTAAGCCGATCTGATCGCCCGGCCCCCGCCGAGTCTCGGAACGCCCGGCCTCACAGCCAGTTGAATGGCCGCCCGGTGCGGAGATCGGGCCTCGATCATCGGAGCGGATCCATGAGCCTTCTCGGCAGCATCGTCAGCAAAATCCTCCATCCGTTCGGCGGGGGTAGCGCGGACGCGGCCCCCGCCCCCTCCGGCGGCACGACCGGCACGAGCGCCCCGTCCACCCCGTCGGCCCCCGGCACCGCCGGCGGCGAACCCGTGGACGTCGCGGCGGTCCTCACCGGCCTCGCCGAGAAGAACCCGCAGAAGCTCGACTGGCGTCACTCGATCGTCGACCTGATGAAGCTGCTGGGCCTCGATTCCGGTCTCGCCTCGCGCAAGCAGCTCGCCGACGAGCTGCACTACACCGGCGACAAGGACGATTCGGCCAGCATGAACATCTGGCTGCACAAGCAGGTCATGCAGAAGCTCGCCGAGAACGGCGGCAAGGTCCCGGACGATCTGAAGCACTAGATCGCCCGTTTCATCTTACCTGAGCATCGCCGCGGGCGGCCTGTGACGGCCGCCCGCGGCACTGTCCCGGACGATGCGGAGGGAAGACGCGAGGCTGCCGAGCGCCTGCGCTTGTCCCCGGCAGCGGGCCTTGCAGGGGCCCTGTCCTTTCCGATCACATGGATCGCGTCACACAGCGCCGAATCACGGGGCGCCGGGGAGCGATCGGTCGTGTCCATACCGATGGGGCATCACAGGGACCCGTTCCGAGGGCTGCACCTCGCGCCCATCGCCGCCGCCGTCGCCCGCGGCGATCTCGCCGGCATCGCCGCGCTGGCCCCGGGCGTGAACCTGTCCGACCGCGGCGACCAGAACATGACCCTCCTCGAATGGGCAATCTGGAACGGGCAGCCGCGCGCATTGTCCGCGCTTCTCGAGGCCGGCGCCGACCCGTCCGAACCGGGCCTCGACCAAGAGACCGTCATGCACATGGCCGCGATGGTCGAGGATCCGCACTATCTGGAGATTCTGCTGCGGCACGGCGCGCCGGTCGATCCCGTGAGCGTGCCCCGTCACTGGACGCCCCTGTTCCGTGCAGTCCAGAATCGCCGGGAGGCACAGATTGCGTCGCTGCTGCAGGCCGGCGCGGATCCGAACCGGGTCGATGACACCGGCAATTCCCTGCTCCATCTGGCAGCGCAGGTCGGTGCGGCCAACCCGTGGGTGCTGAGGCTGCTTCAGGCCGGCCTCGACCCGACGCTGCGCAATGCACAGCAGAAGACATTCCAGCCGTATTTCTTCACGACGCCCGATCATCTGCTGAACGATGCCGCGCGGCAGACCCGCTCCGCCGTCCGCACCTGGCTGATCAATCACGACATCCCGCTGGACGAGGCGCGCTGACGGGGCATCCACAGGGTCCGACGCGTCAGCGCAGCCCAGGCATGCCCGGGCCGGCCACGCCCCATCCGTCCGATCCGCCGCGAAGCCCCAGCGGGACATCGCATCGGCGGGGGGCCGAGAGGCACACGCCCCCCCCGGCTCTCGCCCGTCAGCGCCCGGTGCGGACCCGGGTCCAGAGCCGGGTGACGAAGCGCTGGGTGCGGTCGTCCCAGGCGGTGTTGATCGACAGGCGCTGCATCGTCGCCTCGTCCGGGTAGATGCCGGTATTGTTCAGGATCTCGGGCTTCACGAATTTCTTCGCCGCGAGGTTGCCGCTGGCATAGGACACGAAGTTGGTGTTGGCCGCCGCCACATCGGGCCGCATCATGTAGTCGATGAAGGCCAGGGCTTCGGCCGGGTGGGCGGCATCCTTCGGGATCGCGAAGGTGTCGAACCACATCAGCGCACCCTCTTTCGGCACCACGTAGGCGATGTCGATCCCGTTCTTGGCCTCTTCGGCCCGGCGCTTGGCCTGCATGATGTCGCCGGAATAGCCCACCGCCAGGCAGATATCGCCGTTGGCCAGCGCCTGGATGTATTCCGACGAGTGGAATTTCCGCACGGCGCCGCGCACCTTGTAGAGGGCGTCGGTCACCAGCGTCAGGTCGTCCCAGCGCTTCGAATCCGCCTTGGCGCCGAAGACCGGGAGCAGGCTGGGGATCAGATCCTCGGGACTGTCGAGCATCATGATCCCGCACTCCTTCAGCTTGTTCGCCGAAGCGGGATTGAGGACGACGCTCCAAGAGTTCAGCGACGCATTGGGACCCAGCCGCTCGCGGACGGCGGCGACGTTGTAGCCGATGCCGGTCGTGCCCCACATGT
The DNA here is from genome assembly GCF_029691625.1 of Methylobacterium sp. 391_Methyba4. Lineage (NCBI taxonomy): Bacteria > Pseudomonadati > Pseudomonadota > Alphaproteobacteria > Hyphomicrobiales > Methylobacteriaceae > Methylobacterium > Methylobacterium sp. 391_Methyba4. The sequence goes on from NZ_CP121475.1 coordinate 1,274,862, forward strand.
AGTCGACGGCATAGGTGTTGCCGGGGTCGTAGGCCGCCAGCCGGCTGGTGACCTCCGGCCAGAGATTGCCGAGGTTCTTGAGCTTGGACTTGTCCAGCGGCAGGAAGGCGCCGGCCCGGATCAGCCGCTGCAGGTAGGGCCCCGACGGCACGACGATGTCGTAGCCGGACCGGCCGGCGAGCAGCTTGGTCTCCAGGATCTCGTTGTTGTCGTAGGTGTCGTAGACGACCTTGATGCCGGTCTCGCGGGTGAAGGCCTCAAGCACCTTCGGGTCGATGTAATCCGACCAATTGTAGATGTTGACGACCCGCTCCTCGGCGGCCGGGGCCGGCCGCACGAGGGGCAGGGCCGCCAGGACGCCTCCCAGCAGGGCGGCCGCGGCGGCCGCCAGCACCGAGCGACGGCGGCCGCTCATCGGCTCTTCGCGGCCACGATCACGATCTCCACGAGGTACTCGGGCGCCGCGAGCTTGGCCTCGACGGTGGCGCGCGCCGGCGGGTGCTCCGGGGAGACCCAGGCATCCCACGCGGCGTTCATCTCCGCGAAGGTGGCGATGTCGGCGAGGTAGATCGTGGCCGCGAGGATGCGCGCCTTGTCGCTGCCGGCGGCGGCCAGGAGACGGTCGATCTCCGACAGGATCTGCTGGGTCTGGATCGTCACCCCGGTGCCGACCGTGTCGGACGCGACCTGACCGGCGAGATAGACCATGTCGCCGAAGACGACGGCCTGCGACATCCGCTTGCCCGGCTCGATCCGCTGAATGTCCATACCCGCCTCCACAACCTTGAGAACCGGCGTATCTGCCGTCGCACCCACCCGGCCGTAAAGGGCCACACACGCACGCACCGCTGGAACACGCGGAAAATCGTCACCGCGGGGCAGGGTGCGGGCAACCGTCGCGGGTCTCGAAGCGTTCTGCCGCCATCGACAGTCATGCTTTGGGGTTTGTTATGGGTATCCTCTGGACCATCATCATCGGTTTCCTCGCGGGCGTCATCGCCAAGTTTCTCATGCCGGGACCGAATGAGCCGGCGGGCTTCATCCTCACGACGATCCTCGGCATCGTCGGCGCCTTCGTGGCGACGTTCCTCGGCCAGGCCGTGGGCTGGTACGGGCCGAACCAGGGAGCGGGCTTCATCGGCGCCATCGTGGGAGCCGTGGTGGTTCTGTTCATCTACGGCATGATCGCCGGCCGCCGCACCACCACCTACTGATCCTTCCGGCCGACCCGGAAACGATGAGGGGCGCCCCGCGGGGCGCCCCTTTTTCTTTGTCGTCCGATCGGCCTGCGCGCTCAGAAGTGCTCGGAGGCGGCCTTCACGGCGCAGTGGCCGGTCGCGCCACGCACCGCCAGGCCGACGCCGACGACGAGCGCCAGCAGGCTCAGAAGCTTGTTGGGCCGCGGCTGCGCGGCCACGGCCGCGATCCCGAGTCCGAGAGCCACCGAGACAGCGCGCTCGGTGGTGGAGATGTTCGGCTCCCCGCTGAAGATGTCGTGCATCATGTCGTTGGCCATGGACGGATCCCTGTTGTGAAGGTCGCCGGTCGAACGCGGGCGCGCCGGCTGCGTTCCCTTCGCCGTCGGACGGGGCGGCCGCGGATGCCGCCAGACCCGTCGCGCAGGGTGTCGGACGCGGCGGCGATCCTGGTCCTCGCTTACGCTTCCGGTGTTCCAGCGCGGCGCCCTAGCGCTACGCCGGCCCGTGACCCGCCGCGGCGAGGCTGCGGGTGCTCGACGACGCCGTGGACGCGCCGCCGGGCCGGAGACTCCGCGGGCCGTGCTGCGGCACCTCGCGGAGGCCGCGCATGCGTGTCCTCCGGACTGGGTGATCGCCCTCGCGGAGCACCGGTCGCCGTCGATCAGGCCTCTTACACATCGAAGGCGCAGGGCCTGTATCCGCCGTTTGGCCTTCGGCTGGCGCCCTTGTCCGCGTGGATCGCGCAGACGCGCGATGTCCTGAAACCCGGAACGGCTTGGGCCGTCGCCCCACTCGCGAGATGACGAGCGACGGGCGCTGATCGCCAAGACGGGCCATGCGCAGGCGTGGCAGCGACGTCCGCTTCGGTGCGTGTACAGCCGGGACGTGAACCGTCGCGAAGCCACCCATCGCAGCCCCCATGCGGTCGAACCGGGCAGGCTCCATTCAAGTGCGCGTCGCCGCGCCCGCGATGAGGGAGGGGGCACCGCTCCGGGCGGAGGCGGGGCGATGCGCCATGAAAAAGGGCGCGGCCCCGAAGGACCGCGCCCATCTGAACCATCCCGCGCCGGCCGAAGCCCGCACGGGGTGCGTCCCCGCGCTTACTCGCCCGCCTCGCGGCGGCGCTCGCCGCGGTGGCGGCCGCCCTCGCGGGGCTCGCGGGACTCGCCGTCCCGCTCGCCGCGGCTGGAATCGCGCTCGGCCTTCACCTTCTCGGTGATGTCCTCGCCGGTCTGCTGATCGACGACCTTCATGGACAGGCGGATCTTGCCGCGGTCGTCCTGACCGAGGAACTTCACCTTGACCTTGTCGCCCTCCTTGACGACGTCCTGCACCTTGGCGACCCGCTGGGCGGCGAGTTCCGAGATGTGGACGAGGCCGTCCTTGGCGCCGAAGAAGTTCACGAAGGCACCGAACTCCATGCACTTCACGATCGTGCCGTCGTAGATCACGCCGACCTCCGGCTCCGCCACGATCGAGCGGATCCAGTTGTAGGCCGCCTTGATCGCCTTGCCGTCGGCCGAGGCGATCTTGACGATGCCGGTATCCTCGATGTTGATCTTGGCGCCGGTCTTCTCGACGATCTCGCGGATCACCTTGCCGCCGGTGCCGATCACGTCGCGGATCTTGTCGGTCGGGATCTGCATCGTCTCGATGCGCGGCGCGTACTCACCGAGCTCCGGACGGGCAGCGGTCAGGGCCTTGGCCATCTCGGCCAGGATGTGGGCGCGCCCGTCCTTCGCCTGGTCGAGGGCGACCCGCATGATCTCCTCGGTGATGCCGGCGATCTTGATGTCCATCTGGAGCGAGGTCACGCCCTCGTCCGTGCCGGCCACCTTGAAGTCCATGTCGCCGAGGTGATCCTCGTCGCCCAGGATGTCAGACAGGACCGCGAAGCGCTCACCCTCGAGGATGAGGCCCATGGCGATGCCGGCCACGGGACGGCGCAGGGGCACGCCCGCATCCATCAGCGACAGCGAGCCGCCGCAGACCGAGGCCATCGAGGACGAGCCGTTCGACTCGGTGATCTCCGACACGACGCGGATCGTGTAGGGGAACTCGTGGGCCGGCGGCAGGACCGGGCGGATCGCCCGCCACGCCAGCTTGCCGTGGCCGATCTCGCGACGGCCGGGGGAGCCCATCCGGCCGGTCTCGCCGACGGAATAGGGAGGGAAGTTGTAGTGAAGCAGGAAGCGCTCCTTGTAGGTGCCTTCCAGCGAGTCGATGAACTGCTCGTCCTCACCGGTGCCGAGCGTGGCGACCACGAGGGCCTGGGTCTCGCCGCGGGTGAACAGCGACGAGCCGTGGGCGCGGGGCAGGACGCCGACCTCGGAGACGATCGGGCGGACCGTCTTCAGGTCACGGCCGTCGATGCGCGAGCCGGTGTCGAGCACGTTCCAGCGCACGACCTTCGACTGGGCTTCCTTGAAGGCGGCCTTGACCTTCTCGGCCGGGAACTTCTCGGCACCCTCGGGGCAGAGGGCGGCCATCACCTTCGCCTTCACGGCGTCGACGGCGGCGTAGCGCTCCTGCTTGACGGTCTTGGTGTAGGCGGCGCGCAGCTCCGTCTCGCAGATCTCCAGGACCGCCTTCTCGACGTCGGCGTTCTCGGGAGCCTTGAAGTCGCGCGGCTCCTTGGCGGCCTTCTCGGCCAGGCGGATGATCGCCTCGATCACCGGCTGGAAATGCTTGTGGCCGAACATCACGGCGCCGAGCATCACGTCCTCGGAGAGCTCCTTAGCCTCCGACTCGACCATCAGCACCGCGTCCTGCGTGCCGGCGACGACGAGATCGAGGCTGGATTCCTCCTTGGTCTCGGTGACCAGCGGGTTCAGCCGGTAGCCGCCGTTGATGTAGCCGACGCGGGCGCCGCCGATCGGGCCCATGAACGGGACGCCCGACAGGGTCAGGGCCGCGGAAGCCGCCACCATGGCGACGATGTCGGGATCGTTCTCGAGGTCGTGGGTCAGGACGGTGACGACGACCTGCGTGTCGTTGCGCCAGCCCTCGACGAAGAGCGGACGGATCGGGCGGTCGATCAGGCGGGAGACCAGGGTCTCCTTCTCGGAGGGACGGCCCTCGCGCTTGAAGTAGCCGCCGGGGATGCGGCCGGCCGCGTAGGCCCGCTCCTGGTAGTTCACGGTGAGCGGCATGAAGTCGATGCCGGGCTTGGGCTCCTTCGTGGCGACCACGGTGGCGAGCACCGAGGTCTCGCCGTAGGTGGCGACCACGGCGCCGTCGGCCTGACGGGCGACCTTGCCGGTCTCGAGGACGAGCTTGCGGTCGCCCCACATCAGCTCTTCGCGTTGAACGTCGAACATTCTTGATCTCTTCCTTGCCTGCGACGGGCCTGGCCCGGCGCCGCCCGGGGGCAAGACGGCGCGACACTTCCCGCTGAAGTGTCGTGCGATCCTGCCCCGATGCCGGCGCCTCGAAGCGGCCCGTTTGTCGGGAGGCCGGACCCATTCCGGCAGCCCGCGATGGTGAAACGCGGCCCCGGGCCGGGCCCGGAACCGCGCGAAACGCGCCTTAGCGGCGGATGCCGAGACGCTCGATGAGGGCGCGGTAGCGGGCCTCGTCCTTGCGCTTGACGTAGTCGAGCAGCGAGCGGCGCTGCGAGACCAGCTTCAGGAGGCCGCGGCGGGAATGGTTGTCCTTGCCGTGGGTCTTGAAGTGGCCGGTCAGGTTGGTGATCCGCTCGGTGAGGATCGCCACCTGGACCTCGGGGGACCCGGTGTCCTTGGCGTCCTTGCGGTGTTCCTTGATGAGCGCGGTCTTGCGCTCTGCCGTGATCGACATCGCATGCCTTTCGGGTTGTGCTGGTCGGATGCGGCGCCCCGTTCGGGCGCGCGCGGGCTCGGCGTTCGGCCGGTGCCGGGATGTCGTCCAGCACGGTCACAGCGCCAAGCGGCTCAAGCCCCGCCCGGTAACCCGGGTCGAGGCCGCGCGATCCATACACGAAATCGGCAATTATGCCAGCCCTCGGCGAAGCGGTCGCGACTGGACCGTTCTCGCGGCGACCCGCTTGCCGGCCCCGCCGGGCCGGGCCGGGTCGTGCCAAGCCGCGGCCCGCTGGCGCAGCACCCGTTCGGGAATGGGCGTCGGGCTCGCGACGCCCTCGCGCGCCCGGCCGGGACAGGCGGAACGCTCGCGGAACCGGCCCCGATCCCGCGCAAGGACAGGGCGCGAAGCCGCCGCACCAAGGGGCCCCGGATTTCCCAAGGGAACGGTTAACGCGTGCATGGTAGCCGAGCCGGAGCACGAAACGCGGCCCGGCGATGAACGGCACCCTCTCGGATGCGTGCGGCGTCGTGGTGGCGACGCTGCTCGGCATCCCCCTCGTCCTCCTGCCGGGCTACGCCCTGGGCAGGCTGACCGGCATCCTCGGCTTCCGTGCGCTCGCGGCCGGCGACCGCCTGCTGTGCGGGGCGCTCCTCGGGATCGGGCTCCTGCCCGCCCTCGACAGCCTGGTGATCCAGGCAGCGGGCGTCCCGGCTGCGGCACTGGCGAATGGCGTGTTGGGACTCGCCGCGCTGCTTCCGGCCCTGCGAAGCCTGCGGACGTCCCTCAACCGGGCGGTCCTGGCGCTCGCCGCACTCTGGCTCGGCGTCGTGGCCTATGCGCTGATCGACATCGACACCGGCACCGCCCTCTATCAGCCCGTGACGGTCATCGACCTCGTCAAGCACGCGGCCCTCACACGGGCGATCGTCGCGCATGGGCTTCCGCCCGTGGATCCCTTCTTCGCCCGGCCCGATCGGGCGGGCTACTACTATGAGTTCTATACGCTGACCGCGCTGGTCGACGGGGTCGGAGGGCGCCTCGTCGACGGGCGCACCGCCTTCGCGGGGCTGGCCTTCTGGACCGGTCTCGCGCTCCTCGGCCTGCTGGACCGGCTCCTGGCCGCGACCGGCCTCCTGGGAGACGCCGCGCCCCGGCTCGTCCGCCGCGCGGTGCTGTTGTTGCTGCCGGCGGGCGGCCTCGACATCCTGCTGGTCCTCGCCGATCGGGCCGCGTCCGGGACCTGGCTGCCGATTCCCGAATGGGTGAACGAGCAGGTCCTCAACTGGCCCGCCTCCCTGGTCTGGGTGCCGCACCACGTGGCCGGCGCCCTGGCCGGATGGCTCGGCCTCCTGGCGCTGGCCGAGGTGGCCGACCGCACGCAGCCGAGTCGGCATACGGAAGCCGTGGCGATCGGTGTCGCGGGCCTGGCCTTCGCGGCCTGCGCGGGCCTGTCGGTCTGGGTCTGTCTCGGCACGGCGACCGCCGCGGGGATCTGGCTGGTGCTGCTGGGCCTGGAGCGCCGCTGGCGCGCCGCGGCCCGGTTGGCGGTCGCCGGCCTGCTCAGCGCCGCGCTGGCCGCGCCCTGCCTGCTGAGCATCCTGGCGAACCGGACCGATGGTGGCTCGCCGATCCGATTCGCGATCCGGCGATTCGGGCCCCTCGACGGGCTCGTCGACGAGCCGGCCCTGAGCGCGCTCCGGATCGTCCTGCTGCCGCTGAACTACTACGTGGCGCTGGGCGTCTTCGCCGCCGGGACGCTGCTGTTCTGGCGGCTCGTCCCGCGCCGTGAAGCGCATGCCCGGGAGGCGGGACGGTTGCTCACCCTCTGCGCAGCGGCCAGCCTGCTCCTCGGCGGCTTCCTCCGCTCGGCGATCCTCAACAACGACCTCGGTGCCCGCGTGGTCCTGCTGGCGCAGGTCGCGGCCCTCGTCTGGACCGTCGTGGCCCTGAGCCGCCTGGTCGAGGCGCGGCGACTCCGGTTCCCCGGCCTGCTCGCCACGCTGTTGATCCTCGGATACGCGACGACCCTCTACGGCTTCGTCGGGATGCGCGCCTATTCCGCCTCCGACCGGCCCGCCTTCGCCCGCTTGGCCGGCCGTCCCGACATCGACCGGGCGCTGCGCGCGGCCTATGCCTGGGCCGGCCTGCACCTGCCTCGGGATCTGGTGCTGCAGCAATCACCGGTGCCGCGGCGGGTGTTCGATTTCGGCCTCTACGGGCTCCAGCCGACGGGAGTGGCCGACGCAGAGGCGCGGCTGTTCGGCGCCCCGCCCGAGGCCGTAGCGTCCCGGCTCGCCGATGTCGCGCCGATCTTCCGCGACCGCCTGGACGGTCGCGAGGTGCGCCGCCGGGCCGAAACGGCCGGGATCGGCGCCCTGGTCGTCACCGCGCAGGATGCCCCCTGGAGCAGCCCGGATTCCTGGGTCTGGCGGCACCGTGCGGTCTATGCCGATCCGCTCGTCCGGATCCTGCGGGTCGAGGATCTTCATGACTGACGCCGGCTCCAGGCCCCCCGCAGGCCAGCGCGCCGGACAGGTCGTGCGCTGGCTCTGCGCCCAGGCGCTGCTTCAGGCCGGCGCCGTCGCCCTCGGCCTCGGCTGCTTCGTGCTGCTGTTCCAGACGGATCTCTGGTCCGGCGTGACCATCCTGTTCTACCGCGGCCTGATCCTGCTGGGCGTGGCCTTCCTGCTGACCCTGGCGGCGACGGCGGCGCTGGCCGGCCTCGGCCGGCCCTGGGGGCTGCGCCGCCGGGACGCCCTCGGCGCCTGCGTCCTGTCGCTGGCCCTCAACCTGAGCGCCTTCGTGATCCTGCCGGTGACGGTCGACCGCTCGATCAGCGTGTTCCTGCTCGGCCAGATGGCGGCCCATCCCGAGGAGCGCTTCACCCCGGAGCGGGCGCGGACGGTGTTCGAGACGGTCTATCTCGGCGCCTTCCGGCAGATGGAGCGGCGCCTGTCCGAGCAGCAGGCCTCGGGCAACGTCGCGCAGACGGCCGACGGCTACGTCATCACCCCCCAGGGCCGCGCCTTCATCCGCTTCTGCGGCCTCGTGGCCCGGGCATTCCGGACCGACACCCGGATGATCGACGCCGCAGCGTCCGCCCCGTCTGCCGCGCGCGATCCGGGAGCGCCCGACGGGTCCGCGGGCGTGGTGCCGCGATAGGCTGGTCCGCCAACGACAGGACTTGGACCGGACCGGATTTGGTCACGCCTCCGGGGAGGCCGGCATCCCGGCATGGACTGTGCCAGATGACCATCCGGGCGAGGGAGAAGGGACGCGATGGCGGATCCCGCGATGACCAGGAATGAGCGTGCGGATGCCGGGGAGGGGCGTGAGCTCGCCCGGAGCCTCACCGCTCCGGGCCTCGTCGCCATCGGCCTCGGCGCCACGATCGGCGCCGGCATCTTCGTGCTGACCGGAACGGCGGCGGCGCAGTATGCGGGTCCCGCGCTCAGCCTCTCCTTCGTGATCGGCGGCATCGCCTGCGGCTTGGTCGGCCTGTGCTACGCCGAATTGGCCGCCATGATCCCGGAGGCGGGATCCACCTACACCTACACCCGCGCCAGCCTCGGCCGCCTCCCGGCCTGGATCATCGGCTGGGACCTCGTCCTCGAATTCGCCGTGGCGGCGGCGACCGTGGCGGTCGGCTGGTCCGGCTACGCGCAATCCCTCGCGGCGGAGTTCGGTCTGCATCTGCCGCCGGCTTTGGCCAGGGCCCCCGGCGATGGCGGGCTCGTCAACCTGCCGGCCGTCGGCATCGTGCTGCTGCTCAGCGCGCTCCTGATGCGCGCGACGAAGCAGGCTTCCCTGGTCAACGGGCTGCTGGTCGCCTGCAAGGTCGCGATCATCCTGGCCTTCGTGGGCGTCGGCGCGGCCCATCTCCGGCCCGAACTCTGGCACCCCTTCATGCCCGAGAATACCGGCGCCTTCGGCGCCTATGGCTGGAGCGGCGTGTTCCGCGGCGCCGCGGTGGTGTTCTTCGCCTTCGTGGGCTTCGAGACCGTGGCGACGGCCGCGGGCGAGTGCCGGGCGCCGCAGCGCGACGCGCCGGTCGGCCTGATCGGATCGCTCCTGATCACCACGATCCTGTACGTGGCCATGGCGGCCGTCCTCACCGGCCTCGTGCCCTATCGCGATCTGAACGTTGCCGACCCGGTGGCGAAGGCGGTGGACGTGATCGGCCTGTCGGGGTTCTCGACCGTGATCAAGGTCGGCGCCCTGATCGGCCTGACGACCTCGGCGCTGACCGCCCTCTACGGACAGAGCCGGATCTTCTTCGCCATCGCCCGGGACGGACTCCTCCCGGAGATCTTCTGCCGGGTCCATCCGGTCACGCGGGTGCCCGTGGCGAGCCAGCTCGTCATCGGCGTGTTCACCGCTGGTGTCGCGGGGCTCGTGCCCATCGACGTGCTCGGCGAGATCGTCAGCATCGGCACGCTCCTGGCCTTCTGCCTCGTCTGCGCCACGGTGCTGATCCTGCGCCGCACCGCCCCGGACCGGGCGCGTCCGTTCCGCGTGCCGGCGGTGACGCTCACGGCGGGGCTCGGGATCCTGTCCTGCGTGACGCTGATGGCCGCCCTTCCGGCCGACACCTGGATCCGCCTCGCGATCTGGCTGGCGATCGGCCTCGCGATCTACGCCGGCTACGGCCGGCGGCACGCCCGGTTCAGCCGATCAGGTTGATCGTGGCCTGCGTGAGCGTTTTGATCGACGACGAGGCGTTGAGGCTGAGCTCGTAGTTCCGGATCACCCGCTGCAGGTCGGCCGATTCCACCGCGATGTTCACGTTCGGCAGGCGGACATAGCCCTGGAGGTCGGCACCGGGATTGGTCGGGTCGTAGCGGCTGCGGAAGCCGGTGGTGTCGCGGACGATCCGGCCGACCGGGTCTCCGGGGGCGTCGGCGACCACGGGGGCGAACACCGCGATCTTGCGCGCATAGGGGGCGCCGCCGGGGGTGGTCGGGACCGAATCGGCGTTGGCGAGGTTCTCGGAGATCGCGCGGATCCGCCCGCTCTGCATCTGCCGGCCGGCGGCCAGCGCGCTGGAGGCCGAGTGGAGGGCGCTGGAATCCGGCATGCGCGGGCCCTGTCGACGGCGAGGATCTGACCGAATCCTTGCCGAACAGCCTTAACCCGCGGTTAAGACGCCCGGGCGGAGAGGCTCAGCGCCTCGCGGAGATCCTGCCCATCCGTCAGACGCAGCCCGCGGCGGCGCAGGGCGGCCAGCATCGCGCGGTCCGGGAATGGGCAGTAGGGCAGCACCGGCACAGTCTGCCCCTCGGGCAGGCTACCGGTCCGGTCGATCGTGTCGAGCAGCCCGTCCAGCATGCCGCGCCCGTGGGCATGCAGCGCCACGGCGGCCCGGGTGGCGGTGGTGCCGTCGGGCAGCGGTACGGCTTCCTGGGCGAGGATCGCCCCGGTATCGATCGCGGCCGCCAGCCGGTGCAGGGTCATGCCGAAGCTGCCGGGGCCCTCGGCGAGGGCGTGGATCGTCGGCACCGGACCGCGGTGGCGCGGCAGCAGGCCGGGATGTCCGTTGATGCCGCCGAGCCGCGCCAGCCCGATCGTCTCGGGCTTGAGGATCTGGTCGAAATGGTAGGTGAGGATCAGGTCCGGCGCCGTGTCCCGCAGGGTCCGCGCGACCTCGGGACCGTTGACGTCGTCGACCGTCACGGTCGGGATGCCCATGCGGCGGCACAGGGTCTTGAGCGGTGTCGCCTCCGGCGCGTCGCCGCTTCCGGACGCCGCCTGGGTCAGGGGCGCCAGGGGGCGCAGCAGGTCCGGCAGGCCGAAATTGACCGCCAGATACGGCAGGATCCCAGTGCCCGAGCGCGCGAGGTGTCGCCGGATCTGGCCCGTGAGGCCGCCGCTCGAGGGCCGCTCGGCATTGGAGAGGCCCACGAACGCGATGTCGGCCCGGTAATCGGCGACGAGCCGGCGCACCACGCGGGCGTTCGGCAGCGCCTCCAGGGCGAACAGCGCGATCCGGGGCCGCGCCATCAGCGCCGCTTCCGGCGCTGGAATCGGAAGGCGTAGAGGCCGGCCTTGCGGACGTTCTCCGGCAGGAGCAGCACGGTGCGGGCGAGCGCCGTGAGGATGAAGGGGAAGGCGATCACGTCGCGGTTGGCCACGATGCCCTTGGCGATGCGCACGGCGGCCGCCTCGGCACTGATCTCGAGGGGGCGCCAGCCCTTCAACTCGCCGCCCATCGGCGTCTTCACGTAGCCGGGCGTGACGACGTTGACCTTCACGCCCCGGGGCGCGACCTTCTGGCGCAGGGCGAGGCCGTGGGCGACGAGCGCCGCCTTGGCGCCGCTATAGGCCGGCGCGTCCTGAAGCGGCGCGTAGGCCGCCAGCGACGACAGCAGCACGATCTGACCGCGCCCGCGCTCCAGCATCCGCGTCAAAGCGGGCAGCATCACGTTGAGCGAGCCGGTGTAGTTGATGTCCGCGGTCTCGAAGGCGACGTCCTCGGCCTCCACCTGCCCCTCTTGATTGCCGCCGTTCACCGCCGCATTGGCGATGACGAGGTCGAGGGGCGCCTCCGTGTCCGACTGCCGCACGAGCGCCACCGTGGCGGCCCGGTCGCGGGTGTCGAGGCGGGCGGTCTCGGCGGTGGCGCCGCTGGCACGGCAGTCGCGGGCGACCGCCTCCAGGCGTTCGGCGTTGCGTCCGACGAGGACGAGGCTCACGCCGGGTTGCGCGTAGTGGCGCGCCAGCGCGGCGCCGATGCCGCTCGACGCGCCGGTGATCAGAATGCGGGGCATGGGGCGGGTTACGCCGCCGCGCATGGAAAGATCAAGGTCGCGAAAGACTCACCGGCGGCGAAAGCCGCATCAAAGGCCGCCGAATGACGACGGGTCGGCGGCCGGCCGGTCAGTAGACCGGCGCGAGTTCGCCGTCCCGCTCGGCCGCCTCGACGACCGCCCGCGCCGCCGCCAGCATCGAATCGGGCAGGGCCGATTCCATCCGCGGAACCGAGCCGGCCACGGCCCGGTCGATCGCTTCCTTGGAAAAGAAGCCGCCATTGACCTGGGTCCGGTGCAGGACGACGCGGCGGAAATCCGCCATCAGGTCCATTTCCGGCGGCGTCGGGCTCTTCCAGAAGCTGTCGAGATCGCCCTGATGGGTCAGGCCGGCCATGTTGTAGATCGCGGTGCCGACCGCGTGGGTCGGACAGCCCATCTCTAGGGACAGCATCCCCACCGTCGAATTGACGATGACCACGCCGCGGGCGCTCTTGATCAGGGCCGGGAGGTCGCCGCCGTCGATGAAGTCCAGCCGATCGCTGACGCCGTGGCGGCGGGCCGAAGCGCGGGCGAACTTGCGCCAGTTGATCAGGCCGCTGTCGAGCGGGTGCAGCTTCACCAGGAGCCGGGTCGGCGCCGAGGAGCCGTCCGCGAAAGACTTGATCACCCGGTCCATGAAGCCCTCGACGCCGAGGAACGGCGAGTGGACCCGGATCTGGTAGTCGCTGTCGAGCTGGAGCGGCAGCAGGAAGTAGTCGCAGCCGACCGCGCGGTAAATCTCGTCGCAGCGCGCCGCCTCGCGGCGGGTATGGGCGCGGCGGGCGAACTTCTTGACCCAGCCGGCATACTCGGCGGCGATATGGGTCGGCCGATGGCTGCGGAAATGCGGGAAGAGGTAGGGGAACAGGACGTTGGCGAGGTTGTAACCGACGTCCCAGACGCTGCGGCGGGCCATGTCGCCGGTCGAGGGCATCGCCCGGCCGGGCTGCGGCAGGCGCCGCGCCAGAGCCCGGATCTCGGCGGCCGTCCGGGGGAGGGACGAGAAGCCGTTCACGCCGCCGAGTTCGCAGGTGATCCAGTTCGGCCGGATATAGCCTTCCTCGAACACATGCACCCGCAGGCCGCGATACTCGGCGATCATGCGGGCGGCCTTGTGGAACGGCCGGCAATCGCCGAACAGAACGATGTCGGTCACGGTTTCGCGGTCGAGATAGGCCTCGAGATACTCGCCCCAGGCCTCGCGGCGACCCCGGTAATTGTCGGCGTCGCCGCTCCAGAACAGCCAGTCGCCGGGGCAGAGATTGATGCGCCGGACAGTGTGTCCCCGTGCGCGCAGCGCCTTTCCGAGGTCGGAGAAGAACGGCGTCGCGATGCCCTGCAGGAAGAGGAAGGTCGCGGGGCGGTCGCGAGGGACGTCGAGGGCGGGCTGTTGCATTCCGCGGCGCTTCTGTCCTTGACCCAGGGCCGGATGAACCGAACCGACGAGAGACTCTTGAGGTGGCACGGCGCCCGGCGGGCCCGCAATCCGAAGCCATGCCGCGGCATGGCATTTCCGCGCCTGCGTGGCCCGTCTGCAACGGTCGCACGCCTGCGGCTCGGCCTTCGGATTAGGCGGGCAATCGCGGCGACGATATGTCCAAATCCTTTCCAGGACGTGGCGACGGCGACGCGCGCTCAGGTTGTCCCCGCGTTGCACCACATCCCAGGCCGACGAAAATGCGCTACAGGCGGGCCCAGCACCTCACCCGACCGGAGCCGGACGCACCGACCATGCCCCCTGACCCGACCTCGTCGCTCTATGCGACCGGCCGCACGATCCGCCGCCTGCGGGCGGAAATCGAGGCCGCGACGGGCCTCGCCTTCGGGGCGGCGCGTCCGGGCGCGATCGGCGCGGTCTGGGGCGCGGGAAGCTTGGCCGCGCGGATTCTGGCGCTGACGGGCCGGCGCCGCCTCGTGGTCGCCCCCGGGCCGCTCCTGAGCCCGTACGACTCGCCGGAGACCGGCTTCGCATCCCTGCGGATCAGCCTCGACGGGGCGCCGGTCGGCGGGGAGGGGGGCGTCCACTACTTCGACCCCTGGACCCGGCTGCCGATCGACCGCGCGACTTGCGCCGAGCGGGTGGCATGGCTCGCCGCGCGCTTCGCCGAGAACGACCGGCGGGTGGTCTATGTCGGGATGTCCCGCTGGAAGCGGCCCGCCTTGGACGTCCTCGGCGCCGGGCCCACCGGCCGGCCGATCCACACCATGACCACCGAGGCCGCGATCGCGGCGGGGCGGCGCCATGACGGCCGCCTCCTCGCCTGGGCGACGCGGGCCCCGGGCCAGCTCGAGGAGGCCTGCGCGCGGGCCGGCCTGCCCCTCGCCCGGGTGGAGGACGGGTTCCTGCGCTCGGTGGGCCTCGGCGCCAGCCTTCAGCCCGGCGCCTCCGTGGTGGTGGACGACCTCGGCATCTACTACGACCCGCGCCGGGAGAGCCGCCTGCAGCGCCTGCTGGCCGAGGCCGACTTCACTCCGGACCTCGTCGCCCGGGCGCGGCGCCTGCGCGAGGAGGTCGTGGCGCGCCGGCTCAGCAAGTACAATGTCGGCCTCGACGCCGCGGCCCTCGACTGGCCCGCCGGACGGCGGATCGTGCTGGTGCCGGGACAGGTGGAGGACGACGCCTCGGTGCGTCACGGTTCGCCGCTGGTCCGCTCGAACCGGGCCTTGCTGGAGGCGGCGCGGCGGCGGAATCCGGACGCGTTCCTGCTCTACAAACCGCATCCCGACGTGGAGGCCGGGTTCCGTCCCGGCATCATCCCGGAGGCGGAGGCCCTGACCCTGGCCGACCGGATCGTCGCGGGCATCAGCATCGTCGACCTCCTCGACCGGGTGCATCACGTCGAGACCATGACGTCATTGGCCGGATTCGAGGCCCTGATCCGCGGACTCAGCGTGGCGACGCACGGCCGGCCGTTCTACTCGGGCTGGGGCCTGTCGGAGGATCTCGCGCCGGGCGCCGATCGCGGCCGCCGGCTGAGCCTCGACGAGTTGGTGGCGGGCGCCATGATCCTCTATTCGCGCTACCTCGACCCCGTGGCGATGAAGCCGTGCAGCCCGGAGCAACTCCTCGACCGCTTGAGCGCGGCCCGGGCGGCGGCGCCGCGCAACGCCCTCTCCCTCGGCCGGACGGCCCATTTGGTGATGCGCGCGCGCTACGGCCTCCTCAATCCCGTGGTCCGGGCCCTGCGCCTCCGGCGCGGCGTCGGCCGCGAGGCCGGAGGCGGCCCGCGCTAGACCGGGGCCGTCGCGCGGAATCCGGTTTCACGAGACTCTGATGTGACACCAAAGCGATAGCGCGCGCTGCTAGAGTCAGACCTCAGCAGCCAGCCCCGGGGCCGGTCCCGATCATTCCGGATCAGGAACGGCTCGCAACTCCTTGCTCCCGCGCGCTGTTTCCCGCCGGACCGGATTCCGGCGGAGAGCAGGCCCGCCCCACGCCGAGTGTCCGAGTCTTGACGACGTTCCTCATCGCCACCGGTCTCGCGCTCGCCGTCTGCCTCGCCCTGGAGGTTTTGGCGGGCGACTCGCTCAGCCGGGCGAGCCTCGCGCCGCGGGATCTCGGCCTGCGGCTGCTCGGCTACCTGCTGATCCTGCTGTTCTGGTTCGCATTCTCCTGGCGCCCCTGGCTCGCCGGGCTGACCTGCGTGATCACGGTGGCGATCCTCATCGTCGTCAGCCGCGCCAAGCGCTCGGTGATCGGCGAGCCGCTGCTGTTCAGCGATTTCGCCCTGCTGCCCCAGGTGCCGCGGCATCCGCAGCTCTACTACATCCCGCCCCTGTGGGATCCGCGCATCGCGGGTCCGGTCCTGCTCACCCTGGCGGTGACCGTGTTCTGGTACCGGACCGAGCCGAGCGTGCTGCCCGCCGCCACGCTGCCGCGCGTCCTGGCCCTGCTCGGCCTGCCGCTCGCGCTCTGGCTGCTGGTCAAGGCCGCGCCGCGCCCGCCGCTCGCAGGGCTGATCGCCCGGTGGTTCCCCCAGCCCGACCTGGAGTCGGACGTGACCCGGGTCGGCCTGCCGGCGAGCCTTCTGGGCTACACCGCCCGGGCGATGGCGGGCGGTGAGCCCGTGCCCGAGGCGCCGGCGCTGCCGCACGGGCCGGGCGACGACGTCGTGGTGGTGATCCAGCTGGAATCCTTCGTCGATCCGGAGCGGCTGGGCGGCACGAAGCTGCCGGTGATGGACCTGTTCCGCACCCGGGCCGCCCAGTACGGGCGCCTTCGGGTCCCGGCGCACGGTGCCTACACGATGCGCAGCGAGCACGCGGTGCTCACCGGCCGGCCCTCCGACAGCCTCGGCTTCGGCCGGTACGACCCCTACACGTCCCGGAGCGGGGACGAGCCGACGAGTCTCGCGCGGCTCGCCCGCGGACGGGGCTACGGCACACTGTTCCTGCACCCGTTCCACAGGGACTTCTTCCGCCGGGCACGGGTGATGGAGGCCTTCGGCTTCGCCGACCTCGTGATGGGCGAAGCCTTCACGGAAACGCCGCGCGTCGGCCCCTATGTCGGAGACATCGCCCTCGGCGACCGCCTCCTCGCGGAGGTCCGGGCCCGGCAGACGCCGCTATTCCTGTTCTGCGTGACCATGGAGAACCACGGCCCCTGGAAGCCGGGGCGGCTGCCGGGCATCGACGACCCGCAGGCCCAGTATCTCCACCACGTCGCCAATACCGGACAGATGGTGGAGGACATCGTGGCGGGCCTCGACGTCATCGCCCGCGAGCGCCACCAGACCATCACGCTCTGCGTGTTTGGTGACCACGCACCGTCGCTGCCGAGTTGCAAGCCGGGCTTTGGAGGCCGGACCACCGACTACGCCCTGTTCCGCTTCGGCCAACCGCAGGGCGCTCCGGCTCAGGTCGACATCGCCGCCGACGAGCTCGGGCGGGCGCTGCGGGGGATTCTCGCGAGCGCACCGGCGGACATGGCTGCCGGGACATGATAAGGTTAAGCTTGCGCGCCATAAGCGTGGCCGTGCCACGCTGGTGACGCATTGCCCACGGATAGCGCGACCGTCCGCGAGGCGGCCGCCGGTTCGGCGCGGCCGTTAAAGCGATCGCAGCGTTT
Organism: Methylobacterium sp. 391_Methyba4; assembly: GCF_029691625.1. NCBI lineage: Bacteria > Pseudomonadati > Pseudomonadota > Alphaproteobacteria > Hyphomicrobiales > Methylobacteriaceae > Methylobacterium > Methylobacterium sp. 391_Methyba4. Next base: position 1,291,700 of record NZ_CP121475.1, read on the forward strand.
GGCGGTCAAACTGGATGTCCCGGCCCGGGCCAGCGATGGCGCGGGGTCGGCGAGGAGAAGTCTCTGTGATGCTGCGTAAGACGGCGCGCACCGCCCTGATGGCCGCCCTGGCGGCGGGATCTGCAGGGGGTTGCACCTACCTGCCTGCGGCGGGTCCGACGGCGGGCGCGATCCAGGCGGGGGCGGAGGTGGCCACCGCCGACGGCGGCCTGCTCGCCCGCTACGAGATCATCGACGTCACGCCCTCGGTGGTCGAGGCCCTGCGCGGCCGGCCGCTGGACAGCCTGCTCGCCTCCTTCGGCGACCACCGTCCCTCCTCGGAGCCGGTGATCGGCGTCGGCGACATGGTCTCGGTCTCGATCTGGGAAGCCGGGTCGGGCGGCCTGTTCTCCGGTCCGCTGGTGGCCGACCGCTTCTCGGCGGGCTCCAAGTCCGCCCTCATCCCCGAGCAGCCCGTCGGGCGCGACGGCGCCATTTCGGTGCCCTATGCCGGCCGCATCAAGGTCGCCGGCCGCCGCACCCAGGACGTCCAGGCGCTCATCGAGAACGAACTCGCCGGCAAGGCTATCCAGCCGCAGGTGCTGGTCTCGGTCACTCGGCCGATCAGCCAGGCGGTGACCGTCACCGGCGAGGGCGCCGCCGGCGCCCGCCTGCCGCTCTCGGGCCACGGCGACCGCATCCTCGACGTCATCGCCGCCGCCGGCGGCAACCGCGCGCCGGTCAACGAGACCTTCGTGCGGCTCTCGCGCGGCCCGGTGACCGCGACCGTGCCGCTGACCACGGTGGTGTCGAACCCCAAGGAGAACATCTACCTGCGGCCCAACGACGTGCTCACCCTGGTGCGCGACCCGCAGACCTTCATCGCGGTGGGCGCGCTGGGCAACAGCACCGAACTGCCGTTCCAGGCCGACGGCATCACCCTGGCCCAGGCGCTGGCCAAGGCGCGCGGCCTGTCGGACTTCGCCGCCGACCCGGCCGGGACGTTCATCTTCCGGTTCGAGCCGGCCAGCGTCGTGCGGCGCCTCAGCCCCAGCTCGCGGCTGCTCGGCACGCCGCTGGTGCCGGTGGTCTACCGGATCGACATGCGCGATCCCAACAGCCTGTTCGTCTCCCAGGCGTTCCGCATGCGCAACCGCGATCTGATCTACGTGTCGAACGCGCCGTTCACCGAGGTCCAGAAGGTGCTCACCGCCTTCAGCGGCGTCACCGGACCAGTCTCCTCCGCCGCCTTGGCCTACTCCTACGCCAAGTAGGGAGCGGCCCGGATACGGGACGATCGGGATCGCGGCGCCGCCTGTGCGCGCGATCCTGGATCCCGGCCCTTCTTTATCGAGCCTGCGGACACCCTGGGTTCAAAGCGAAACGGGGCGCGGATGTCATCCGCGCCCCGTTTCCCGTCATAACGCTCGTCGTGGATCCGGGGCCCACGGCCCCGGACGGGCTCAGACCCGCTTGGCCAGCAGCTGCTCGATCAGCGAGCCGCCCTTGTCGATGGCCGCCAGTTCCTCGGCCACCGCGTTCACGGTGTCGCGGATCTGGTCGGGGGTGTGCTCGGAGGTCAGGAAGAAACGCAGGCGCGAGGCCCGCTCCGGCACCGCCGGGTGGATGATCGGCTGGACGTTGATGCCCCGGCGGAACAGCCGGTCCGACAGGGTGACGGCTTTCAGCGAGTCACCGACGATGATCGGCACGACCGCGAGGCCCAGGCTGAAGCCGGTGTCGAGGCCCAGCTTCTTGGCGGTCGCCAGGAACAGGGTGCCGTTCTGACGCAGGCGCTCGACCCGCTCCGGCTCGGCATGCATCACCGCGAGGGCCACCTCGGCAGCGGCGGCGAGCGGCGGCGACATGCCGACGCTGTACACGAATCCGCCCGCCGTGTGCTTGAGGTACTCGATCAGGGCAATCGGCCCGCAGATGTAGCCGCCGCAGGTGGACAGGGTCTTCGACAGCGTGCCCATCCAGATGTCGACCTCCTTCGGGTCGACACCACAATGTTCGAACAGGCCCGCGCCGGTGCGGCCGGTGACGCCGAGACCATGGGCCTCGTCGACCATCAGCCAGGCGTCGTAGCGCTTCTTGAGGGCCACGAGCCCGGCGAGGTCCGGCGCATCGCCGTCCATGCTGTAGAGTCCCTCGACCACGATCAGCGCCCGGCGGTGCTCGTGGCGGGTCGACTGGAGCAGGGTCTCCAGGGCGTCGAGGTCGTTATGCGCGAAGGAGCGCCGCTGCGCCCCCGAGAGTTGCGCGCCCGTGACGATGCTGTTGTGGGAGAGGGCGTCGTGGAAGATGACGTCGCCGGATTCCAGCAGGGCGCCGATCGTCGTGACGTTGGTGGCGTGCCCGCTCACCATCACGACGCAGCCCTCGGACTGATAGTGCTTGGCCAAAGCCTGTTCGAGGCTGATATGGCCCGGACGCTCCCCCGCCACGACACGGCTCGCCGACGAGGAGGTGCCGTAGGCATCGATCGCCTCGCGGGCGGCGTTGCTCACCCGCGGATGGCCGTTCAGGCCGAGATAGTCATACGACGAGAAGTTGGTGAAGGCCTTCTGGTCGATCCGGGTGGTTGCTCCGGCCTTGGCGTCGTGGACGCGGAAGAACGGGTTGCCCAGGCCGATCAGCTCCGCCGCCTGACGCTGAAGCTTCAGCTCCCGGTAGCCCGGCAGGTTCTCGAAGTTCTGCGCCGCCGACTTCCCGGCCGGCGAGGCCGCTTTGACGGGGGCCGGGCGCGGCGTGGCGCGCCCGAGCCGGTTGGTCACGAAGCCGGCGAGCGCCGCCCGCCCGCCGTCCGGCCGTGCCGTGTCGGTCATGAGTTGGTCTCTTTGATCCCGCTGGACGTCTGCTCGATGAGTTCCTTGAGAGGCGCGATCATCTGCGCATCCACCTCACCGCCGACATGCTTCGCCACGAGGCTCATCGCGACGCCGGCGGTCTCATCCATGGGCGCGGAAACCGCCTGAATTAAGGACTCCGACAGTTCGGTGACGGTCATGCCCGAGGACAGGCCCGCGGGCGGCGCGTCGAGGGCGAAGCGCTCCTGCAGGCTGGCGCCGAGTTCGACGCCCATCAGCGAGTCGAGGCCGATCTCCGAAAGCTGGCGGACGCGGCTGATGTCGTCCTTCGGCAGGCGCAGGATCCGGGCGATGTCCTCGACGATCGCATCCGACACGGTCTTGCGGACCGCGTCGAGGTCGCCCCCCTTGAGGAGCGCCCCGATGTTGATCGCCTGGACGCCGCCGGCCTCGACCTGCTGGTCCGACCCGAGTTCCGCGTAGCTCGGCGAGCGCATCGTGGCGAGCCGCTCGCGCGCCTTGCCCCAATGCATCGCCGCGATGGCGATCACCGCCTCGTCGGGGGACGTCCCCTGGCATTCCAGCGCCTCGGCCATCAGGTCGAGGCAGCGGCGGGCCTCCATCGGCGTGACGCCGACGCGACCGGCCAGACCTTCCATGACCGCCCTGTTGCGGGCGAGCATGCCGACATCGCCGATGGCCCCCCAGGCCACCGCCAGGGCGGGCAGACCGCGGCGGCGGCGCTGGCGCGCCAAGCCCTCCATGAAGCCGTTGGCGGCCACGTAGGAGCCCTGACCGGGATTGCCGATGAAGGTCGTCGCCGAGGAGAACAGGACGAAGTAGTCGAGGCTCCGGTCACGGGTCGCGGCGTCCAAGTGCTGGGCGCCGATCACCTTCGGGCCGATCACCGCGTCGAGCGCAGCCGCGTCGATGTTGGAGATCAGGCCGTCCTGGAGCACCGCCGCGGCGTGGAGGACGCCCGCGAGCTTCTTGCCCTTCTGCTCGATCTCGGCGAGCAGACGGTCCACCGAGGCGCGGCTGGTGATGTCGACGGCCTTCGCCTCGACGGTCACACCCTGGGCCGACAGCTCGGCGACGATCGCCTTGGCCTCATCGGTGGCCGCCCCCTTGCGGCCGGCCAGCACGAGGTGCTTGGCACCCCGGTCGATCAGCCACCGCGCCGCCTCGAGGCCGAAGCCGCCGAGGCCGCCGGTCAGCAGGTGGACGCCCGTCTCCGAGACCGTGAACGGCTTCGCCGTATCCTTCATGATCGTGCCGGCCTTGGGCGGGCTGATCACGATCTTCCCGATGTGACCCGACTGCTGCATCAGCCGGAACGCGTCCGAGGTCTCGGCCGCCGTGAAGGGCTGGTACGGCAGGGGCTTCAGGCCACCGTCGTTGAACAGCGCCATCACCTCGCGGAACATCCGCGCGCCGTCGTCGCCCTGGTGCTGGATCACCTGATCGAGGTCGACGCCGAAGTAGCTGAGGTTCCGCCGGAACGGGCGCAGGCCGATATGGGTGTTGGCGACGTAGTCGCGCTTGCCCAGCTCGACGAAGCGGCCGAAGGGCCGCAGCGCGTTGAGCGAACGCTCCATCGCCTCGCCGAACAGGCTGTTCAGCACGATGTCGACGCCGTCGCCGGTGATCGCCCGGACCTCGTCCACGAAGGCGAGCGAGCGGGAATCGAGCACGTGCTCGGCGCCCAGCGCCTTCACGAGGGCCCGCTTCTCGCGGGAGCCGGCGGTGGCGATGACTCGCGCACCCTTCAGCTTGGCGATCTGAAGGGCCGCGAGGCCGACGCCACCCGCGCCGCCATGGACCAGCACCCACTCGCCGCGCCGCATCCGGGCGCAGGAAACGAGGCCGTAATAGGCGGTGAGGAAGGCCACCGGCACGGTGGCGGCCGCCATCGGGTCGAGGCCCTGCGGCATCGGCGCGACGACGAGGTCGGGCACCACGATATGCGTGGCGAAGCCCGACTGGGCGAAGGCGACGACCGGATCGCCGACCTTGAAGCCCTTCACGCCCGGGCCGACGGCCGTGACGCGGCCGGCGCATTCGAGGCCGAGGCGCGGGCCGGCGAAGCCGTCCTCCAGGATTTCCTCGGGGAGCATCGAGAGCGCCCAGAGAACGTCGCGGAAGTTGAGGCCGGTGGCCTCGACCGCGATCTCCATCTCGCCCTTGCCGGGGGCGCGGCGCTCGGCCGGACCCCAGACCATCTCGCTGAGGCCGCCGGTGTTGCTGCGCTCGAGACGCGCGGCCTCGGCCGGGACGGTATCGGCCGGATCCCGGTGCTGCGGCCGGCCGGCGTGGAAGCGCACGACCTGGGTCCGCTCGTCGTCCAGCACGATCTCGGTCTCCGGCGTGCCGGAGAGGATCAGGTCGCGCAGGCGCTCCGAGGCGCGCTTCGACGACATCTCGGGGGAGAGGTCGATGCGGCGGACGTCGAGGTTCGGGGCCTCGTTGGCGAGGGTGCGGGAGAAGGCCCACACGCCGGCCTCGATGTTGGTGGTCTGGCCGCCGCGGTCGCGGGTGGCCCCCGGCGCCACGACCCACAGCCGGGTCTGGCGGGCGCCGAGATGCTCCGTGCAGCGCTTCAGGCTGAGGCAGCGGTCGCGCAGCCGCTCGGCCGCCTCGCCGCCTCGGGTGAAGGCGCCGGCCAGGAACACCACCGTGTCGGGGGTCTCCTTCTCCAGCTCCATCAGGGAGGTCTCGGAGTCGAGGATGATCGAGACATGCACGCCGCCCGCGACCAGGAGGGTCGCCAGGGACGAGGCGGTCTCGGCCGCGAACTCGTCGTCGGAGCCGATGATGAAGGCGAAGCTCTGTGCCGGGGCCGGGCCCGGACGCACCGGCGCCTCGGCCGTCAGCAGGAGGTCGTCGCCGTTGGCGGAGGCCGCCCGCTCGACCTCGACCTTGACGAGGCCGTGGGCGCTCAGCGTGCGCTGCCAGCCCTCGATGTCCTCGAGCCGGCCCACGGGCATGCCGCCCACGGCCTCCTCGAACCAGCCGGCCGTGAGACCGAACACGAGGTCGCGGAACAGGGACGCTCCCGGCTCGACCGCCACCAGCAGGCCGCCGGTGGCGAGCGCCCCGGCGAGCTGGCCCGGAAGGGACCGGTCGCCCCGGTGGAGGCTGCCGGCCGCCAGGATCAGGTCGAAGCTGCCGGGAGCGAGCTCCTCGGCGGTCTCGACCACGGCGGCGGCGCGTCCCAGGGACAGGCGGGCGCGCTCGGCGAGCCGGCGATCGGTCTCGAAGACGGTGAGCCGGGCCTCGGCGGCGGCCACGAAGGTCGCGGTTTGCGCCGAGAGCGGGCCGAAGCCGACTTGGAGGACCCGCAGCGCCCGCTCCTTCGGGAGCTGGGCTCGGCTCCGTTCGATCAGGCTGGCGACCACGTCGGCGCCGTGGCGCGCGGTGGCCGAGCGCAGCACGAAGGCGTCGATCGCCCCCTGCGGCAGGGCGGGCGCGTCGGTCAGCTTCCCGGCGAGCAGCCGGTCGACCAGGGCGCCGACATCGGCGATCAGCACCAGTTCGGCCGAGAGATCCGGATGGTCACCGGCGATCCAGCGCATGATCTCGTCGGGCGCCGGCAACGCGGAGCCGTCGCCCAGCGTCCAGTTCTGGCCCGCACGCTCGGCGAGGCCGCTGCTTTCCAGGGCGTAGAGGGCGTTCAGCAGCCAGGGGCGCAAGGCCTCGGGCACGCGGCTGTCGGTGACAGAGACGGTCGCACCCTGGGCCAGACCGGAGGCGAGGCGGTAGGCGAGCGAGGTCGCCCAGCCTTCCAGCAGGAGGTGCCCCGGAGACAGGGCGGCGTCGGCTGGCCCCTTCGCCTCGGCGGCCAGCGGGCGCAGCCGCGCGGCCACGCTCGGACGGCGTTCCATGGGGATCGCGGTCGGCTCGGTGGCGAGTTCCGGCACCTGCGAGATCGCGAAGGCCGCGAGGTCACCGCCGCTCTTGGCGCGCAGGGCCTGGAATCGGCCCTCGCGGATCGTGGCGACCACCGCCCCCTCGGCATCGAGGAGGGTGAAATCCGCCAGGATCGAACGCTCGTTGCAGCGGCGTGTCCGGATGATCGAACGGGCGATCACCGCGCCGGGGCGCAGCAGGCGCACCTCTCCGAAGCGGACCGGGATGTAAGCCTTGCCGCCATTCTCGCCGAGAAGATCGGCGAAGAGCAGGATCAACCCGTGAAAACAGGCATCGAGCCGGTTCGGCACCAGGGCGTAGCGGCTGTCGGGCTCGGCCGGCAGCAGGTCGGACACGATGGTGGCGTCGTCCAGCCGGGCGCTCATCGCCACCTGCTGGAAGCTCGGGCCGAAGGCCAGACCCGAGGCGAGGGCCTTGGCGTAGAGCGCGTCGCCGGTGAGCACGTGCTCGCCGGCGGTCTCGAAGCTGAAGCCGTTCAGGTCGGGGGCCTTCGGCGACGAGAAGGTGCCCTCGACGATCTTCGCCTGGGCGTGGAGCTGCCAGGGCGTCTGCGTCAGGCGCGGACGGCTCAGCACCTGGATGCCGTTGCCGGAGCCCGAGAGGCGCACCGCGACCTCGCGCAGGGCCTCCTCGGCGAACACCATCGGCGCCACGATCTCGAAATCAGCCAGCACGACCTCGTCGTCGCGCAGGGCCTCGCGGACGCAGGCCAGCGCCATCTCGACGAAGCCGGCGCCGGGCATGATCACCTGGCCATCGACCTTGTGGTCCTCCAGCTCCGGCACGGTGACCGGATCGACGAAGCCGTTCCATTCCAGTCCGTCGAAGGTCGTGCGCGACCCGATCAGCGGATGGTAGGGGCGGGGGCTCATCGCGCCGACGCCTTCGGTGGTGTCGGCGAGACGGAACGGCCGGCGCTGCCACGGATAGGTCGGCAGGCGGACATCGCCCTTGGGCGCATCGCCGAACAGCAGGGTCTCGTCGACCTGCGCGCCCTGGACCAGCGCGGCGCTGACCGCCTTGGCGATCGGATCGCCACCGGAGGCCTTGCGGTGCATCACGCCGACCGTGGCGGTCTCGATGCCCAGCGGCTCGACCGCGTCGCCGACATGGGACATGAGGGTCGCGCGCGGGCCGACTTCGACGAAGACGCGGGCGCCGCGGCGGGTCGCGTCCTGCACGGCTTCGCAGAAGCGCACCGGCTCGCGGATGTTGCGCCACCAGTAGCCGGCGCCGAAATGGCTGCCGTCCAGCACGCTGCCGGTGACGGTGGAGACCATCGCGGTGGTGCCGGCCTTGGCCTTCAGCCCGGCGAGATCGCGCAGGAGCGGCTTCTCGGTCGGGTCCATCAGCCGGCCATGGAAGGCGTAGGCGAGGTCGAGCTTGCGGCCGCGGCGGCGCTTGCGCGACAGCGCCTTGAGGGCGGCGTCGATATCGGCCACCGGCCCGGCGACCGTGACGGCCTTCGGGCTGTTGTAGGCGGCGATGTCGAGGGACGGGTAGTCCTTCAGGAAGGCCTCGACCTCCTCGGACGGCATCAGCAGCACCGCCATGGTGCCCTGGCCGTGCGTCGTCTCCTGATGGTGGCTGCGGTAGTAGATGACCCGGACCGCGTCCTCCAGGCTCAGGATGCCGGCGGCCTCGGCGGCCGCGATCTCGCCCACGCTGTGGCCGAGGACGTAGGACGGGATCAGACCCTTGGCCTTGAGGGCGGCCGTGGAGGCGCTCTCGATGGCGAAGATCAGCGGCTGCGAGACGCTGGTGAGCACGAGGCGCTCGTCCAGGTCGTCGGCGTAGAGGGCGTCCTTGAGCGACCAGTCGGAGTAGCCCTGGAACAGGGTGTCGATCCGGTCGAAGGCGGCGCGGAAGGCGGGGTTCTCCTCGTAGGCTTCGCGGCCCATGCCGGCCCACTGGCTGCCGTTGCCGGAATAGACGAAGGCCACCTCGGCGACGCGGTCGACGGCGGTGCCGGTGAAGGCGTCCTGCGTGTCCTCGCCCTCGCCGACGGCGCGCAGGGCGGCAACCACGTCGGCCTTGCCGTCGAGGGCGATGGCGAGGCGGGCCGACATGCGCTCGCGGCGGTGGGCGACGGCGGCCGCGATGGTCGGAACCTGGGCGGGCTCGGCCTCCAGGCGCTCGGCGTAATCGAGGGCCAACTCGTTCAGTGCGGCCCGGCTCTGGGCCGAGAGCAGCAGCACCTGGGCTTCCGGCGCCGGGGCCGACTCGGCGGCCCTGGACCAGGCCGGGGCGTCGGTGATGACGACATGGGCGTTGGTGCCGCCGAACCCGAAGGAGTTCACGCCCGCGAAACGCTCGCGCGCGCCGCGGGTGATCGGCAGGGCCTTCCGCACCACGTGCAGGTTGAGGTCGTCGAAGGGGATCTCGGGATTCAGCTCAGCCGCATGCAGCGACGGCGGCACGAGGTCGTGCTCCAGCGCCAGCGTCGCCTTCATCAGGCCGGCAAGGCCCGAGACAGGCTCGGTGTGGCCGATATTGGTCTTGATCGAGCCGATCGGCAGCGGCGCCTGCCGGCCGCGGCCGAGCTTAGAGCCGATGGCCGACGCCTCGATCGGATCGCCCACCGGCGTGCCGGTGCCGTGAGCCTCCATGAAGGCGAGGTCGTCGAGACCGATCTCGGCCTCGCGGTAGACCTTCTCCAAGAGGGCGCCCTGGGCGTAGCCCGAGGGCAGCGAGATGCCGGTGGTGCGCCCGTCGGAATTGATGCCCGAGGCCGCCACCACGGCGCGGACCGTGGCGCCGTTGCGCCGCGCGGCCTCGGCCGATTGCAGCACGAACACCACGCCGCCCTCCGAGCGCACGTAGCCGTCGGCGTTCTTCGAGAACGCCTGGCACAGGCCGGTGCGCGAGAGCATCTGCGCGGTGGAGAAGCAGATGAAGTTGAACGGGCTCGCCAGCACGTTGACGCCCGCGACGACGGCGGTGTCGACGCGGCCCGACCGGATCGCCTGGACGGCGTTGTCGAAGGCGACGAGGGAGGACGAGCAGGCCGTGTCGACCGTGAAGCTCGGGCCCTTCAGGTCGAAGATGTAGGAGATGCGGTTCGAGATGATCGAGAGCGTGTTGCCGGTGGCCGCATAGGCGTCGCCCGACGGCGCGTCGAGGATGCGCAGGTTGCCGTAATCGAGCGACGAGGCGCCGACGAACACGCCGATATTGCTGCCGGCCACGCTGGACGGGCGCAGGCCCGCATCCTCAAGAGCCTCCCAGGTCAGTTCCAGCAGCATCCGCTGCTGCGGATCCATCTGCTCCGCCTCGCGGGGCGAGATCCCGAATACCGCAGGGTCGAACGACCACACGTCGTCGATGACACCGGCGGCCCAGGTGTAGCTCTTGCCGCGCTCATGGGCGCGCGGGTGCGCGAACCGCTCCAGGGAGAACCGGTCGGCCGGCACCTTGCTGACGGCGCAGCGCCCCTCGGACAGGAGTGACCACAGCCCGTCGACGCTGGGGGCTCCGGGCAGTCGGCATGCGCGTCCGACGATCGCAATGTCTGTACGTTGTGTCACGTTCGGTTCGCACACGCTCGTTATCGGAAGTCGGCTCGGCTCTCGACGAGTGAGTACCCTCTCACCCCTTACTGTGGCACCATTGCGGTGTCCAACCAGCCCCAACGCGAGGTCATCCCTCTGCGGCGAAATTGCCAGAGGCTGTGACATGTATTCATCAGCGGCTTATCCAATCCCTGCGCCCAAAACGCCAAGATTGAACCGCTGGACCGCCTGTCGAGACGCGAACTCGACCACGAGAAAGCCACAGTTGCCCCTCGGGGGCGGCAGCCCGTCTAGCGGCATCGGGCCTGATTCCGGAAGAAATCTTCGCGCGCCGGAGCAGATCCCGCACAGGAATTCAGGCCCGTCGGTCTCCACCGCGATGATCAAGACCCGTTCCGCGCGACGCTCTCCTTGGTTCGTCCGACGCCGCAATAGGTGAAACCGTGGCGCGCCGCGCTTGCGGGGTCGTAGATGTTGCGCAGGTCGATCAGCACGGGGGCCGATCCCTCGGAGGACATGATCTGACGCAGCCGGTCGAGGTCCAGCGCCCGGAACGCGTTCCACTCGGTGACGATCACCAGGGCGTCCGCCCCCTCCGCGCAGGCATAGGCGTTCTCGGCGTAATCCACAGCCGGCATCAGGATCCGGGCCTGCTCCATGCCCTCCGGATCGTAGGCGCGCACCTTCGCCCCCGCATCCTGAAGCCCGGCGACGATCGCCAGCGATGGCGCATCGCGCATGTCGTCGGTGTTCGGCTTGAAGGTCAGGCCGAGCAGCGCCACCGTCTTGCCCCGCACGCTGCCGCCGCAGGCCTTGATCACCTTGCGGGCCATGGCGCGCTTGCGCTGGTCGTTGACCGCCACCACCGTCTCGACCATCCGCAGCGGCGTGCCGGCATCCTGGGCGGTCTTGACCAGCGCCAGCGTGTCCTTGGGAAAGCACGAGCCGCCGTAGCCCGGCCCGGCATGCAGGAACTTCGACCCGATCCGGTTGTCCAACCCGATGCCGCGGGCCACCGCCTGAACGTCGGCGCCGACCGCCTCGCACAGGTCCGCGATCTCGTTGATGAAGGTGATCTTGGCCGCCAGGAACGCGTTCGCCGCGTATTTGGTCAGTTCGGCGGTGCGCCGCGCGGTGACCATGATCGGGGCCTGATTGAGATAGAGCGGCCGGTAGACCTCGCGCATCACGGCCTCTGCCCGCGCCTCCTCGGCGCCGACCACGATGCGGTCGGGACGCTTGAAGTCGGCGATGGCCGCGCCCTCGCGCAGGAACTCGGGATTGGACACCACCGCGACGTCCGCGCCGGCATTGGTCTCGCGGATGATGCGCTCGACCTCGTCGCCGGTGCCCACCGGCACGGTCGACTTCGTCACCACCACGGTGAAGCCCGAGAGCGCCCCGGCGATCTCCCGGGCGGCATCGAACACGAAGCTCAGGTCGGCGAAACCGTCGCCGCGGCGGGACGGCGTGCCCACCGCGATGAACACCGCGTCGGCCTCGGCCACGGCCTCCCGCATCGATGTGCTGAATGCGAGCCGGCCCTGGCGGACATTCTCGGTCACCAGCGCGTCGAGGCCGGGCTCGTAGATCGGCATGCGGCCGGCATTCAGGCTCGCGATCTTGTCGGGATCCCGGTCGATGCAGACGACCGCGTGGCCGAAATCGGCGAGGCATGCTCCGGAGACCAGGCCGACATACCCGGCCCCAATCATCGCAATCCGCATCGGGCCCTCCCGGCAGCTCGCCCAGCGGCTTGCTGCGATGCAACATGATCCCGGCCGCCAGACGATGCAAGCCGGGCCAGCCTGGATCCGGTCCAGTTTGTCACGGGAATGCAACACCCACGAAGGATGACTGTAGTTTGACAACCACCGGGGCGCCGTGCGCCGGCGGCCGGGCCGCGCGCCGCCGATCCGCGAATGGAGGCGGGGCGGCTTCGCAGCGCGGACGGCTTCCTGTAGAAGCGCCACCGCCCGAAGGGGAGGCCGCAGATCCGCCCCCGAGGACCCGACCCAAGGATCGGCGAAGGACCGCGATGACCGAATTGCCCAACGTGCACGTGCGTGCCGAGGTCCTGGCTCAGGCGCTGCCCCACATGCAGCGCTACGACCAGGAGATCGTGGTCATCAAGTACGGCGGCCATGCCATGGGCGACCGGGCCGCGGCCGAGGATTTCGCCGAGGACATCGTCCTCCTGGAACAGTCCGGGCTGAAGCCGATCGTCGTGCACGGCGGCGGGCCGCAGATCGGCAAGATGCTCGACCGGCTCGGCATCCAGTCTGAGTTCCGCGGCGGCCTGCGCGTCACCGACGAGGCCACTGTCGAGGTGGTCGAGATGGTCCTGGCGGGCCTGATCAACAAGCAGATCGTCGGCTGGATCTCCGCCGAGGGCGGCCGGGCGGTCGGCCTGTGCGGCAAGGACGGCAACATGGTCCGGGCCAAGCGGGCCATGAAGACCGTCGTCGATCCCGAGAGCCACGTGGAGCAGACCGTCGATCTGGGCCTCGTCGGCGAGCCGGATCACGTCGAGCGCGGCGTCCTCGACGCGGTGCTGAAGGCCGAGCTGATCCCGGTCCTGGCGCCCGTCGCCTACGGCGCTGACGGCCAGACCTACAACGTCAACGCCGACACCTTCGCGGGGGCGATCGCCGGGGCGCTGCGGGCCAAGCGCCTGCTGCTGCTCACGGACGTGCCGGGCGTCCTCGACAAGGACAAGAAGCTGATCCCGGAACTCACCGTGGAGGATTGCCGGCGCCTGATCGCGGACGGCACCATCACGGGCGGGATGATCCCGAAGATCGAGACCTGCATGTATGCGCTCGAGCGCGGTGTCGAGGCGGTGGTCATCCTCGACGGCAAGGTCAACCATGCGGTGCTCCTCGAGCTGTTCACCGATTACGGCGCCGGCACCCTGATCCGTCGGGGCTAAGAATCGGACCGACCCGCACCGCGCCGCCTCCCGGCGCGGTGCCGCCCGCATCGGTGGCGGCAACATCTGCGCCCGCCGCGCATTGTCGTACCCCGCCCACAGGACCAGCCCCGGACAAGCATCAAACTTGCGAGCTTGACCGTTCCGGTCCACAGATTCCGTGGGTATCAGCAACCTGAGGGGTTCCGGTGCACCACCCCGGCAAAGCCCAGTTCACCACCCCCGCGGCGCGCGGCTTCGCCGACGTCGACACCTGGGTGTTCGACCTCGACAATACCCTTTACCCGAGCGATGCCGCGGTCTGGCCTAAGGTCGACGAGCGCATCACCCTGTACGTGATGCAGCTCTACGGACTCGACGGGATCTCGGCGCGCGCGCTGCAGAAGCATTTCTATCACCGCTACGGCACGACGCTGTCGGCGCTGATGGTGGAGGCGGGCGTCGATCCCCACGATTTCCTCGACTTCGCCCACGACATCGACCACTCGTCGATCAAGCTCGACAAGAGCCTCGGCGACGCGATCGAGCGGCTGCCCGGGCGGAAGCTGATCCTGACCAACGGGTCGCGCCGGCACGCCGAGACCGTCGCCGCCAAGCTCGGCATCCTCGATCATTTCGAGGACGTGTTCGACATCGCCGCCGCCGACTTCGTCCCGAAGCCAGAACGCACGACTTACGAGCGGTTCCTGGAGAAGCACGCCGTCGAGCCGACCCGCGCGGCCCTGTTCGAGGACATCGCCCGGAACCTCGCGGTGCCGCACGACCTCGGCATGGCCACCGTGCTGGTGGTGCCGAGGGTCACCGATCCCTACCGCGAGGCCTTCGAGCAGGAGGCCGTGCGCGAGCCGCATATCGATCACATCACGGACGACCTCGCCGCCTTCCTGGCCGCCTGCGTGCTGCCCGAGGCCAAGGCGGAGCGAGAGCCGGTCGACCGGGACCGTCGCTGAACCGCGTCCAACGGCAATCGACAAGCCGGCAACGATCCTGTAGAGAGCCGCCCAACTCACAACAGGATCGCCGAAATCCTGGCGCCGATCGCCCATGAGGGGCGAAGCGGCGCGACGGCCGGAGCTATGCCATGAACATCATCGAGCAGCTGGAGCGCGAGGAAGTCGCGCGCCTCGCCAAGACCATCCCGGATTTCGAGCCGGGCGATACGCTGATCGTCAACGTCCGCGTGAAGGAAGGCGAGCGCACCCGCGTTCAGGCCTACGAGGGCGTCTGCATCGCCCGCTCGGGCGGCGGCCTCAACGAGAGCTTCACGGTCCGCAAGATCTCCTACGGCGAGGGCGTGGAGCGCGTGTTCCCGGTGCACTCCCCGATGATCGATTCGATCAAGGTGGCCCGTCGCGGCAAGGTGCGTCGCGCCAAGCTGTACTACCTGCGCGACCGCCGCGGGAAGTCGGCCCGCATCGTCGAGCGCACCGACCGCTACAAGACCAAGGACGCCCCGGCCGCCGCGCCCACCGCCGCCGAGTAAGCTGTCCGAATCGCTCCGCAGGCCGGAGCGATCGCCCGGTTTCAGACCGGCCCGGCTCAGCCGGGCCGGTTTTTTCTTGGCCGGCCGCCCCGTCCCGGCCGCCGATACGATCCGCTCAGGCGGCCCGGATCCCGTCCAGGAACCGGCGGATCTCGGCGGCGAGTTGCTCGGACCTGCGCGACATGTCGATCGCGGCGTCCAGAACGCGCTCGGCCGCCCCGCCCGTCTCCTCGGCGCCCTGCGAGACGTCGGCGATGTTGCCGGTGACCGCCTCGGTGGCCGCCGCGGCGCGCCCGACGCTGCGCACGATCTCTTCGGTTGTCGCGCCCTGCTGCTCGATCGCCGCAGCGACCGTGGCGGCGAGGGTGCTGACCTCCCCCATGGTGCGGCCGATCCCCTGGATCGCCTCCACGGCCTGGCAGGTCGACGCCTGGACCGCGCCGATCCGTAGGGCGATCTCCTCGGTGGCGCTGGCCGCCTGCTCAGCCAGCGCCTTGACCTCGGCCGCCACGACGGCGAAGCCCCGGCCCGCCTCGCCGGCCCGGGCCGCCTCGATCGTGGCGTTGAGGGCCAGGAGGTTGGTCTGACGGGCGATGCCGGCAATCATGCTGGCGACGGCACCGATCTGCTCGGCCCCGTTCGCGAGGTCGCCCACGAGGGCGTCGGTGCGCTGCGCCTCGGTCGCGGCCTGCGCCGTCTTGGCCGAGGATTGCGCCATCTGTCCGGAGATGTCCTGGATGGTGACCGCCATCTCCTCGGTGGCGGCGGCGACGCTCTGCACGCTCCCGGCGGTCTCCTGCGCGGCCCCCGCCACATGCGTGGCCCGGACACTCGTGCGGGAGGCCCGCCGTGCCATGGCCTCGGCGGTCGCCTGCATCTGCGCAGCGGCCGCGGAGACGCCCGTCATGAGGGCCCCGGAATCGGCCTCGAACGCCCGGGTGAGCACGTCGAGCCTCTGTACGTGCTGGGCCTTGGCCGCCGCTTCCTGCGCCGCCGTCCGATCCATCTCGGCCTTTGCGATCAGCGCTTGGCGGAAGACCTCCACGGTTCGGGCCATCTGCCCGATCTCATCCGTCCGATCGAGCCCGGGAATCGGGCCCGTCCCGTCGCCCTGGGCGAGGGCCTGCATCCGGCGGCCGAGCCGGTCGAGCGGACGCGTGATGCCGCGCCCGATCAGGACCGAGCCGAGCACGCCGAGGGCGCCGACCCCGAGAAGCAGGCCGCTTGCCGCCAGAGCGAGCGACAGGAAAGCGTCCTTGATGTCGTCGGTATAGGTCCCGGCCGCGATCATGATGTTCCAGGGCGTGAACCTGACGACGCGTGTGGTCTTCAGGTACAGGCCCTCGCGGCCGGGTCGCGGATACTGATACGTCGTCAGGGCCGTGTCGGAGGTCTTCAGCAGATCGATCAGCGTCCCGGCCACGCGCACCCCGTTGACCCGGGCGTCCAGCTGGTTGCTGCCGACAAGCCTGCGGTCGGGAACCGCCAGAGCCGTACCGTCCATCGCGTAGATGGCGACGTAGTTCGTGCCGTTGTCGAAGCGCATGGCCATGGCCGTCTCGGCAAGTTCCGCCAGGGCGGCTTCGCGGGTCAGGGCGCCGCTTCTGACCCGGGACTCAAGGTTTTGTGCGTAGGTGGTGAACAGCTCCGTGATCGCGCGCAGGGATTGAAGCCGCTCGGACAGCATTTCCTCGTAATACAATCGCAATCCGCCAGCGCCAATGGCTGAAACGATCAGTACGGTGAGTACAATTTGCGCCATCATACGGCGAAACAGGCTTACGCTGAAAAATCTTATGCCCATAATAAAGTCCCGCGGATCGCCAAATCAAGCGATACCGCGGTATGATCTGATAAATCCGATTGCTCATGTCAACAGATGCGCGCAGATCAAGATCATGACCTACAAGTTGAACCACCGAGATCTGCAGATGAGGCGACGATGCCGTTGCTTTTGACATGGCGCATGCCGGCCGCACGGATGGGCTGCCGCCAGCGACGACAAAACCTGAGATCGCCCCGGCGAACCGCACCTGCACCCCAGCAATGGACGAGTCGAATGCCCCCGGCACCAGGCACCAGGCATGGGAGCGGCAGCAATGCGGGCGCGGCGGAGATGATCGGGTCGGAGGATCGGATGGCTCTGCGGCCCGGCGGAAGGGCACGCGGGGGCCGCCCGCCGTCACCGGCGCGATCGGGGCGCCGCTACCGGGTCCGCGCGGTGACCTCGATCTCGACGCGCATCTCGGGGCGTAGAAGACCCGCCACGACCAGGATCGTGGCGGCCGGCCGGACATCGGTCAGCACCCGGCCGCAGACCGCCAGCACGGCCTCGGCGTCGTCCCGGTCGATGATGTAATAGGTGGCGCGCACGATGCCGGCGAGATCTGTTCCGGCCTCCGCGAGCACCGAGCGGATCGTGCACCAGCAGGCCTCGGCCTGCGCGGCGGCCCCCTCGGGCATGGTCATCGTGGCGTAGTCGTAGCCGGTCGTCCCGGACAGGTAGACGGTGTCCCCGTCGACCACCGCCCGGGAGTAGCCGTAGTCCCGCTCGAACGGGGAGCCCGACGTGATCAGCCGCCGTCTCACCCGCCGCGCAGCGCCTCCAGCACCTTGCCGCCGGGACGGCCCGTGGGCGTCATCCCGAGCCGGCGCTCCACGTCCTTGATGGCATCGCGGGTCTTCTGGCCGACCTTGCCGTCCGGCTCACCGACATCGTAGCCGCGGGCGGCCAGCCGGGTCTGGAGATCGCGCCGCTCGGCCCGGGACAGGGGCGGGTCGTCGGTCGGCCAGGCGGCCTGGACGCCGGGCTTGCCGCGCAGCCGGTCGGAGAGGACCGCGATGGCGAGACCGTACGACTCGGCGGCGTTGTAGGAGTAGATCGCGTCGAAGTTCTTGGTCACCAGGAAGGCCGGGCCGTCGATGCCGGCGGGTGCGATGATCCCGGCCGGGCCCTCGCCCGAGAGCGGGCGCCCGTCCACGCGGGTCACGCCGAGCGAGGCCCAGTGGGCGACCGGTTTCTTGTTCTTGCGTCCGGCGGCTCCGACGTTGAAGCCCCGGGGCAGCTTCACTTCGTAACCCCAGACCTGGCCGTTCTGCCACTTCGCGACGTGCAGGAAGTTGGCGGTGGACCCGACGGCGTCGGCCACCGAATCGACCACGTCGCGCCGGCCGTCGCCATCGCCGTCAACGGCGAGGCGGTGATAGGTGGTGGGCATGAACTGGGTCTGGCCGAAGGCGCCCGCCCAGGAGCCGGTGAGCCGCTCCGGCGCGATGTCGCCGCGCTCGATGATCCGGAGCGTGGCGATTAGCTCGCCGCGGAAGAAGTCCCGGCGGCGGTTGTTCGAGCAGGCCAGCGTCGCCAGCGACTGGACCAGCGGCATCTTGCCGAGGTTCTTGCCGAAATTCGACTCGACGCCCCAGACAGCCGCGATCGTGTAGCGGTCCACCCCGTAGCGCGCCTCGGCCTGGGCCAGGGCCGCCGCGTGCTGGCGCATGGCCGCCCGCCCGTCCTCGACCCGCTCGTCGTCGACCAGCGCCGCCATGTAGTCCCAGATCGGCGTCTTGAACTCGGGCTGCGCATGAGACAGCTCGATCACCTTGTCGTCGTAACTGATGCCGCTCGTGGCGGACCGGAAGGTCTGCGCCGAGACGCCCGCCGCGGCGGCCTGCCCTTGGATGCCGGCAAGGCAGCTGTCGAAATCGGCCCGTGCGGGCAGGACTGCCAGCGGCACGACCGCGATCCCGGCGAGCAGCCCGAGCGCGCGCGCTTTCCTCGGTCCCGTCGGGTGCTTCGGCATGCTGGCGATCCTCACGATGCGGGGCGGAGTCTGGGCGCGGATTCAGGCGACATGTGGGTTAACGAAGGGTGAGGAAATCCGCGTCGTCTTGACCACCGCGCCTACCAATCGATAGGTTGGCTCGGAGCCCGCCAGCGAGCGGCGGGCCCTCCAAGGCGGGAGACGAAACGCATGATGAAGGATTGGGATCAGTACGGCGCCGAGCTGGTGAGCACGCTCGGGCGCATCGGCGCGGTGAGCCCGGACCTGCTCAAGGCTCATGACCAGCTCGCCGCGGCGGCGCCGACCGAGCGCAAGCTCGACGCGAAGACCCGCGAGCTGATCGCCCTCGCGGTGGCGGTGACGACCCGGTGCGACGGCTGTATCGCCGTCCATTCCGAGGCCGCCCGCAAGGCCGGGGCGAGCAAGGAGGAGGTCGTGGAGGCGCTGGGCGTCGCGGTGGCGCTGAATGCCGGTGCCGCCCTGGTCTACACCGCCCGCGCCTTCGAGGCCTTCACCGGCGAGAACGGCTGAGGCGGCGAACCGCGTCGATCCCGGGCCCTCGCGCGGGCCCGGTGCCGGCTTCAAGACGAGGCGCCCGCCCGGCCCAGGCTCCGCAGGCGGTCCAGGTAGGCGCACAGCATGTCGGCCAGCGCGCCGGCGGAGGCTTCCACGGCGGCCTGCGTCCGCGCCGCCTCCGAGATGCGCTCGCCGACCTCGCCGAGGGTCATCGCGATGATCGCGCCCGCGACCTGCAGATCCGCCTCGGGAACCGCCGGAAGCGCCTCGCGCAGGAAGTCGCGAAACGCCTGCGTGCCGGCCAGCTGCGGCTCCGCGGCTTCGGGCGCATCGCGATAGGCCGGGGCGGCTGCGTCGAGGGCCCGTCGCATTGCCGCCTCCGCGCATTCCGAGCGCACGAAGGCGTGGACCGCGGCGCGCAGCCGATCGCCCGGCATCGTCGTGCGATCCTGCAGGATGCCGGCGAGGAGGGCCGTCGTGTCCCGCCATTCGTCGCTCTGCAGCTGGAACAGGATCGCCGCCTTGTTGGGGAAGTACTGGTAGAGCGAACCGATGCTGACGCCGGCGCGCTCGGCGACCCGCGCCGTCGTGAACCGCTCCGCGCCGACCTCCGCCAGAACCTGAGTGGCCGCCTCCAAGATGGCCGCGACGAGGTCGCTGGAGCGCGCCTGCCGGGGCTGCTTTCGCTTGGAAATTCCGAGACTTGGCCGATCGGGCATGACGTGTGGCTCGGAACGCGAATAGGCGCGGGCAGGAGGCGCCGGTATTCTGCGTCGTGTTCAGTCGAGCACGCAAGACGGAAAGCAAATCGCCATGTCACGCTCAGCTTCTACTCTCGCCGAGCCGCGTATCGCGTCCTTGTTGGACAGTCTCTTCACGCAATCAGAGGCCTCCTCACCCGTGAGCGCCATCGGCGATCTCTCGGCGGACGAGCGGACGCGCCTCATGGGCAGCCGAACCGGCTACCGAGACTTCTACAGCCGGCTCAAGGACATGCCCCTCGCGGTCTCACGGGAGACCGGCCGGCTGCTCTACATGCTCGCCCGGACCCGCCGTGCGCGGACGATCGTCGAGTTCGGCACCTCCTTCGGCCTCTCGACCCTGCACCTCGCCGCGGCCCTGCGCGACAATGGCGGCGGCCGGCTGATCACCTGCGAGTTCGAGCCGTCCAAGGTGGTGCGGGCGCGGGCGAACCTGATGGAGGCCGGGCTGGCGGATCTCGTGGAGTTCCGCGAGGGCGATGCCCTGCAGACCCTCGGCCTCGACCTGCCCGACTCGGTCGACCTGCTGCTCCTCGACGGGGCGAAGGGGCTCTATCCGGAGGTTCTCAGCCTCGTGGAGAGCCGCCTCGGACCGGGCGCCCTGGTGGTCGCCGACAACGCGGACCACAGTCCGGACTACCTGGCGCGCGTGCGCGCGCCGAGCCGCGGCTACCTGTCGGTGCCGTTCGCCGAGGACGTCGAGCTGTCGATGCGGCTCGGGTGAGGCAGGGCCCGGTACCCGGGCCGGACCGGCAGCCGCCTCAGCGCGACCGCCGTCGGGACACTCAGCGGGCCGCTCAGGCCCACTCGCGCTGGGCGAGCTTCTGCTCGTAGGCATCGATCGACGCGGCGCGCGCCAGCGTCAGGCCGATCTCGTCGAGGCCGTTCAGCAGGTTGTGCTTGCGGCCCTCGTCGATGTCGAAATGCAGGGTGCCGCCGTCCGGCCCCCGGATGGTCTGCGCCGCCAGATCGATCGACAGGGTGGCGTTCGCGCCGCGCTCGGCATCCTCGAACAGCTTCTCCAGGTCCTCGGGGGACACGACGATCGCCAGGATGCCGTTCTTGGCGCAGTTGTTGAAGAAGATGTCCGCGAAACTCGTGGAGATCACGCAGCGGATGCCGAAATCGGCCAGCGCCCAGGGCGCGTGCTCCCGGGACGAGCCGCAGCCGAAATTGTCCCCGCACACCAGGATCTTGCTGTTCCGGTAGGCGGGCTGGTTGAGGATGAAGTCCGGGTTCTCGGAGCCGTCCTCGCGGTAGCGCATCTCGGCGAACAGGCTCTTGCCGAGGCCGGTCCGCCGGATCGTCTTCAGGTACTTGGCCGGGATGATCCGGTCGGTATCGACGTTGATCGTCCGCAGGGGCGCCGCGACGCCCTCCAGGGTCGTGAACTTTTCCATCGTCTGACGGCTCGTGTCGGTGGTCTCTCTGTCGCGCGGTTTAGCAGCCGCAGGCCCGGGCCGGAAGCATCACGCGAGGTCGGGTGCCGTCGCCCGGGACAGGGTGCCGTCGTGGAGGGCGGAGGCGACCAAAGCCCCGGCGATCCCGGCCGCCCGCAGCGCCCGAAGATCGTCCGGGCCGCGCACGCCGCCCGCCGCGTAGAGGCGGCGATCCGGCGCCCGCACCCGCAGGGCTCCCAGGGCCGCGAGGTCCGGGCCGGCCCCGGCCCCGACCTGCGCCAGCGTCATGGCGATCACCTCCGGCGGCCAGAGCGACGGATCGTCGTGGAGCGCCGCCGGGCCGAGCCGCTCCGCCCCGCGGGTGTCGAGAGAGAACACCGCCCGGTCGCCGAGCCGCGTCACGAGGCCGGCATCCGCCTGGCTCTCGCTGCCGATCACCGGGCGCCCGAGGCCGGCGGCCAGGAACGCCGCGACGCCCGCAGGCTCGGCGAAGCCGGCATCGACCCACAGGGCGATTCCCGGGCAGGCACGGGCGATCGCCTCCAGGGCGCGGAGGTCGGGCGCGGCGCGATCGATGATCGCGTCGAGGTCGGCGACGTAGAGGATCCCGGCGGGCCACGCATCGACCAGCCCGCGGGCCACCGCGTCCGGCGCCGAGCCCTTTGCCAAGGGCGTCTCGATCGGGGCATAGGAGGAGCGCTCGCCCCGGCGCGCCCGCACCACGCGGCCGCCCCGGAGATCGAGCACCGGGATCACCGCGAAGCCGGGGCGCCCGATCCTGTGGTCCATCGAGGCGCTCATCGCGGTCCCATGCGCTCATCAAACCCAATGACGATCGGGTGGGACCTCGGCGGGGTCCACGTCAAGGTCGCCCTGGTGGAGGACGGCCGCGTCGTGGCCGCCGCCCAGGTGCCGTGCCCGCTCTGGCAGGGCCTGCCGGCCCTCGACCGGGCGCTGGAGGCCGCCCCCGACTGGGCCCGCGGCGCGGCCCTGCACGCCGTGACCATGACGGGCGAACTGACCGATTGCTTCGCCGACCGGCGCGACGGCGTCGCGGCCCTGTCCGGATGGGCCGAATCGCACCTCGCCGGAACCGTGCGGATCTATGCCGGCCGATCCGGCTTCGTCGCCCCGGAGGCGGCCGCCTCCCTGTCGGCGGACGTGGCCTCGGCCAACTGGCACGCCACCGCGGCCCTCGCCGGCCGGGTCGTCCCGGACGCGCTCCTGATCGATATCGGCTCGACCACCGCCGACCTGATTCCCATCGTGGGTGGGCGGCCGGCCGCGACCGGCTACAGCGATGCCGAGCGGCTGGAGACCGGCGAGCTCGTCTATACCGGCGCGGTACGCACGCCGGTGATCGCGCTGTCCGGCCACGCCCCCTTCGCGGGCCGCCGGACCCGGCTGATGACCGAGACCTTCGCCCACATGGCGGACGTCTACCGCATCCTCGGCCTGCTCCCCGAAGGCGCCGACCAGCAGCCGAGCGGCGACCGCAAGGGCAAGACGGTCGCCGAGAGCGAGACCCGGCTCGCCCGGATCGTCGGGCGCGACCGGGCGGAGGCGCCCGCCTCGGCCTGGACGGCGCTCGCCGCCCACTTCGCCGAGGCGCAGCTGCGCCTGCTCCACGACGCGGCGGCGGAGCTCCTCAGCCGGCCCGATCTCGGCGCGGACGCGCCCCTCGTCCTGTGCGGCGCCGGCGCCTTCGTGGGCGCCCGCCTCGCGGAGCGGCTCGGCCGGCCGGCGACGCCGCTGGTGGCGCTGCTTGCGGACCGGATCGGCGGTGCCCGCGACGGGATCTCGACCTGTGGACCGGCGGTGGCGGTCGGCCTCATCGCCGCGGAGGAGGCAGTCGCATGAGTGCAATCAAGATCCTGGCCCGGATCCTGACGGCCCGGGTGGGGCCGCATATCGAATTGGCCGTGGAGACGGAATCCGGGGAGGTTCTGAAGGTGCTCGCCACCGAGGACCAGATCGACCGGCTGGTCGACGAGCTGGACGACATCCTCAACTCGCCGGCCGACCCGGAGGATGACGGGCCGCCCCAGGCGGCCTGACGCCGCGGGCCGTTCGGATCGCCATGAGCCTGATCGCCGCCAAGATCATCGTCACGCCGACGCTGATGTGGGCCGTCTCGGCGGCGGCGCGGCGGTGGGGCAGCCTCGTCGGCGGCCTGCTCTCGGGGCTGCCGCTCACCTCGGCGCCGATCTCGATCTACCTCGCCGCCGAGCAGGGCGAGCGTTTCGCCGCCGACGCCGCGATCGGCTCGGTGGAGGGTCTGGGCGCGGTCGCGGTCAGCTATCTCGCCTACGCCGTCTCCGCGCCACGGATGGGGATCCTCGCCGCCATCCTCCTCGCTCTGGCGGCCTTCATCCTCGGCGGCGCACTGCTGCACGGACTCCTCCAGCCCGGCCTGTGGCTCGCCACGGCGATCGACCTGCCGGCGATGGCGCTGGTGGTCGCCCTGTGCCGGCCGCGCGTGGGGACCGAGGCGCCGGTCCGCCGGTCGCGCCCGCCGCGCTGGGACATGCCGGCCCGGCTCGCCGCCGCCACGGCCCTGGTCCTGCTGGTCTCGACGCTGGCGCCGCATCTCGGCTCCGGCCTGAGCGGCGTCCTGGCGCCGATCCCGATCATCTCCTGGCCGCTGATCGTCTTCGCCCGGGTTCAGGACGGTGTCGGCGCCGCCCTCGACGTGGTGCGCGGCAGCGCCCAGGGCGCGTTCGGCGTGCTCGCCTTCTACGTCTGCGTGCACCTGCTGCTCGGGCGAATCGACCCGGTCGCGGCCTACGCCGTGTCCATCGCGGTCTCGGCGCTCTGCGTGCTGCCGTGGCTCGTCGCGCGGCGCCGCCCGCGGGCCGCGTGACCGAGCCGCGCCGACGCGACAGCGGAGGAGATTCATGCTGCCGGATACGGGGATCCCGACCCTCACCCCGGGCTACGCGGCGGTGCCGCCGGGCCATCTCGCCACCATCGTCACCAGCCTGGAGATGCTCCGCCCGCCGCCCCCGCGTCCCGGACGGCCGTTCCCGCCGGGGCTCGCCCTCGAGCCCCTGGCGCGCACCGACCCGGAGACCTACCGGACCCTGTTCCGGGAGGTCGGCGCCGACTGGCTCTGGTTCTCGCGGCTCACACTGGCGGACGGGGCGCTGGCGGCGATCCTGGCCGACGGGGACGTCGAGATCTTCGCGCTCCGGCGGGACGGGCGGAACGTCGGCATGCTGGAACTCGATTTCCGCAGGCCCGGCACCTGCGAGCTGGTCTTTCTCGGACTGACCGGGGACGCGGTCGGAACCGGGATCGGCCGCACGCTGATGAACGCGGCGATCGGCCGGGCCTGGGCGCGTCCGATCACGCGGTTCTGGGTGCATACCTGCACCCTGGACCATCCCGGCGCGCTCGCCTTCTACCGGCGCTCCGGCTTCGTCCCCTTCGCGGTCCATGTCGAGGTCGCGCCCGATCCGCGGCTCGACGGGACCCTGCCGCGCGCCTGCGCCCCGCACGTGCCGCGGCTCGGCTGACGCGACAAGGAGATGCGGAAACCAAAAGACCCGCGGCTTCGCGGCCGCGGGTCTCGTGTCGTCAATCGTTCGGGCCGGTCAGGCGGCGGTGCGCTTGCGGGCTTCCTGCTTCGTGTCGACGCCGGCCGCTTTGATCTCGGACAGCTTCTGCGCGACGTTGCGCGAGAACACGAACTCGGCCGGGCGCTGGTTCTCCAGGCTGACCTCGGGGGCCATCGCGCCGTCGGTCTTGATGCCGCGGATCGCGTGCACTAGCGGCTTCCAGGGCTTGCGGACCGAATCGACCACCGAGGAGGCCTCGTAGCCCGAGTGGACCATGCAGTCGGCGCACTTCTCGTAGTTGCCGGTGCCGTACGAATCCCAGTCGGTGGTCTCCATCAGCTCCTTGAAGGTCGCCGCGTAGCCCTCGCCGAGCAGGTAGCAGGGCTTCTGCCAGCCGAACACGGTGCGGGTCGGGTTGCCCCACGGGGTGCAATGGTAGGTCTGGTTGCCGGCCAGGAAGTCGAGGAACAGGCCCGACTGCTGGAAGGTCCACTTCTCGCGGCCCTTCTCCTTGCCGTGCCGGAACACGCCGCGGAACAGGTCCTTCGTCGCCTTGCGGTTCAGGAAGTGCTTCTGGTCGGGGGCGCGCTCGTAGGCGTAGCCGGGGGAGACGGTGATGCCGTCGATACCCATCCGGGTCACGCTGTCGAAGAAGTCGGCGATCTTCTCCGGCTGGGAATTGTTGAAGAAGGTGCAGTTGATGGTGACGCGGAAGCCCATCTCCTTGGCCTTCGCGATCGCCGCCACGGCCTTGTCGTAGACGCCGCGCTGGCACACCGACTGGTCGTGCATCTCCTTGTCGCCGTCCAGATGGATCGACCACGTGAAGTACGGGCTCGGCTTATACTCCTTGATCTTCTTCTCGAGGAGCAGCGCGTTCGTGCAGACGATCGCGAACTTCTTCTGGGCGATGATGCCCTCGACGATCTGCGGCAGATCCTTGTGCAGGAGCGGCTCGCCGCCGGCGATCACCACCACCGGAGCGCCACACTCGCGCACCGATTCGAGGGCGTCGGCGACCGGCAGGCGCTTGTTCAGGATCTCGTCCGGATAGTCGATCTTGCCGCAGCCGGCGCAGGCCAGGTTACAGCGGAACAGCGGTTCCATCATCATCACAAGCGGGTAGCGCTTGCGGCCCGTGAGGTGCTGCTTCAGGATGTAGCCGCCGATCTTCGCGACGTACCGGAGGGGGATACCCAAGATTGCGGCTCCTTACTTCGTCGACCCCGGGGCATTGGGGTGCTTAACGCGAAAAAATCTCGAATTCCAGCGATCTAGCTTGGAACTAATCTGAAACGACCCCGTTTCGGCGAGGTCATGACATCTTATCCTGCTCCTGACGCAACGGCGCCACACGCACCGCTCCCGCGGGATCCGTGGGCGGAGACGTCCGATCGTTGAGGACAGCACGTGCATTGCGTCGGCAATACGACCGGAATCCCAAGATTCTGGTGGCCGCGCCAGGATCGCCGTGCGCTAGCGCACACGGACAGGCGCGGGATGCGCGCCACAGCGGCCGCGTTGCAATCTGGCATCGCCCTCTTTACTGAGCCTCGTGGCCGCGATGCAAGTCCCGGCCCGCGGCGGGTGACCCGACCGCGGACCGCATCATCGGGCGGAGTCGGGTCCTGGACGCGCAAGGCGTGGCCAGAACGGGCAGTGCGGCGTTCCTCGAACCCGATGCGCACCCGACCGGATTGCGGCGCGATCGGCCGGCGGAGCCCGGGGCCCGTCCGTGTCGGTGGGCGGGGTCTGGACCGGACGAATGACAGGAGCCGGTCGCGCATGGGGCGCGTCCGATGCGAACAGGCAGGGTGCTCGTGATCGAAAGTCTCGTCGCGTTCTCGGTGCGGTATCGGTGGATCGTGATCGCCTTCACGGCGTTCGTCACGGTCGCGAGCCTCGGGGTCGCGGCGCATCTGTTCCGAATCAACACGGATGTCGAGCGGCTGATCGACCCGAAGGAGCCGTGGCGGCAGGACGAGATCAATTTCGAGAAGGCGTTCCCGCAGCGCAGCAACACGATCGTCGCGGTGATCAACGGCGAGACGCCCGAGGAGACCGAGGAGGCGGCCGCCAACCTCGCCAAGGCGCTGACCGCCCACAAGAACCTGATCGAGACGGTCTACCGGCCCGATGGCGGCCCGTTCTTCAACAAGAACGGCCTGCTGCTGATGTCGCAGGCGGACCTCGACAAGACCCTCGAAGCGCTGACCCAGCAGCAGGGCCTGCTCGGGCCGCTCGCCGCCGATCCGTCCCTGCGGGGCGTGATGCGGGTGCTGACGCTGGGCGCCCGCGGCGTGAAGACCGGCGACGCCAAGCTCGAGGATCTCGAGAAGCCCATGGGGCAGATCGACGACACGCTGCAGAAGGTGCTGGCCGGCAAGCCGGCGCGGATGTCGTGGCAGGAGCTGCTGTCGGGGGGCCAGACCAGCGTCACCGACAAGATGAAGTTCGTGGTGATCCAGCCGGTCCTCGACTTCAACGCCCTGGAGCCCGGCTACCAGGCGACCAAGCTGATCCGCAACGTCGCGAAGGATCTCGGGATCGACGGGCAGAACGGCCTGCGCATGCGCCTGACCGGCACGGTGGCGGTGGCGGACGAGGAGTTCGCGACGCTGTCGGAGGATGCGGGCCTCAACAACAGCATCATCGTCGGCGCGATCGTGCTGTTCCTGTGGCTGGCCCTGCGCTCGGGCAAGCTCGTCGGCGCGGTGATCATCACCACCTTCGCGGGTCTCGTGGTCACGGCCGCCCTGGGCCTCGTCATGGTCAAGGAGCTGAACCCGATCTCGGTGGCCTTCGCGGCCCTGTTCGTCGGGCTCGGTATCGATTTCGGCATCCAGTTCTCGGTGCGCTACCGGGCGGACCGCTACGAGCAGCCGACCCTGGAGAGCGCGATCCGCGCCGCCGCGCGCGGGGTCGGCTGGTCGCTGACGCTCGCCGCGGTGTCGCTGGTCGCGGGCTTCTTCGCCTTCCTGCCTACGGCCTTCCGGGGCGTGTCTGAGCTCGGCCTGATCGCCGGCGTTGGCATGGTCGTGGCCTTCCTGTTCTCCCTGACGCTGCTGCCCGCGCTGATCGCGGTGTTCAAGCCCGTGGGCGAGAAGGCGGCGGTGCAGACCAACTGGCTCGTCGGCGTCGATCCGTGGATCATCCAGCACCGCAAGCCGATCCTGATCGGCGTCGGCCTCGTGACCCTGGCCGGGGCGCCTCTGCTCTGGCACCTGCCGTTCGACTCGAACCCGATGCACCTGCGCAGCCCCAAGACGCAGTCCATCGCGACCTATCTGGACCTGATCAAGAATCCCGAGACCAGCCCGAACTTCATCGACGTGCTGGCGCCGAGCGTCGACGCAGTCCCGGCGCTGTCGAAGACGCTTCTGGCCCTTCCGGTCACCGCCTCGGTCAACAGCATCGACACGTTCGTCCCGCGCGACCAGGACAAGAAGCTGGCCCAGGTCGCCGATACGGCCCAGCTCCTCGACCCGGTGCTCAATCCCGGCCGCCGGCCGCCGCCGCCGACCGACGCCGACAACGTCAAGGCGCTCAAGGACGCCGCCGCGGCGCTCAACGGCCTCTCGACCGACGCCAAGGGCGACGCGAAGGGCGCCCAGGAGGCCAAGCGCCTCGCCGGCACCCTCGACAAGCTCGCCGCCGGCCCGGTGCAGATGCGCGAGGCGGCTTCGGTTGCGCTGACCAAGGACCTCGTGCCGCTGCTGGCGCGCCTGCGCGACCTGCTGCATCCCGAGAAGATCACGCTGGAGAACCTGCCGCCGCAGCTCAAGGCCGACTGGGTGGCGGCGGACGGGCGTGCGCGCATCGAGGTCCACCCCAAGGGTGATTCGAACGACGACACGGTGCTGCGCCGCTTCTCGGACGAGGTCCTGAAGGTCGCCCCGCACGCCACCGGTGCGCCCGTGGCCACGACGCAGTCGAGCTACACGATCCTGGGCGCCTTCGTGCAGGCGGCGGTGACGGCCTTCGTGCTGATCTTCGTCATCCTGTCGGTCGCCCTGCGGAAACCCTGGGACGTGGCGATGACCCTCGGCCCGCTGGTGATCGCGACCCTCTGGACGCTCATGGCGATGCGCATCGTCGGCATGCCGCTGAACTTCGCCAACATCATCGCCCTGCCGCTGATGCTCGCGGTCGGCGTGGCGTTCCACATCTACTACGTGATCGCGTGGCGGGCGGGCGTGACCGACATGCTCGCCTCCAGCCTGACCCGGGCGATCTTCTTCTCCGCGCTGACCACCGGCAGCGCCTTCGGATCGCTGGTCTTGTCGAGCCATCCGGGCACGGCGAGCATGGGCAAGCTGCTGGCGCTGTCGCTGTTCTTCACCCTGGTGGCGGCGTTCTTCGTCGTGCCGGCAACCCTCGGTGAGCCGCCGGCGCAGCCCGACGATGACCGTCCGGAAGCCGAGAAGGCGGCTGGCGCGGCCCTGCGCAAGACCGCCCCGCACCAGGATCCGGTGCCGGCCAAATAGGACGGGCCGAGTCGCGCCGGCCGGTCGCGGCCGGCGCTACGGAAGGCCTCAGAGGGCCTTCTCGAAGAAATGGTCCGGGTAGGGGTCGTCGTTGAACCGGTCGATCTCCACCCAGCCCGATCGCCGGTAGAGCGTCAGGGCCTCGGGGAGGGCACTGTTGGTGTCGAGCCGCAGCGTCCGGATCCCGAGGTCGCGGGCGGCCACCTCGGCCGCCTGCATCAACCGCTTGGCAAGGCCCAGCCCGCGGGCCGCGGGATCGATCCAGAGCCGCTTGATCTCCGCGACCGCGCCGCCGCTCCCCTTGAGCCCGACGCATCCGACCGGCAGGCCGTCGCCGCTCGCGAGCAGGAACACGCCGCGTGGGCGCACCATGGCGGCGGCCTCGGGGTCGCACGACCGCGCGACGTCGAACCCGCCGGCGAATCGGCTGGCCAGCTCGGCGTAGTAGGCGTCGAGGCAGGCGCGGGACGCTGCGCCGGTCGGATCAGTCTCCGTGATAGCGATGGCGTCGTGGCCGAGAACCAGGGCGACCCGGTCCATGGCGTGCAGGAGCGCGTCCATCTGCGGCGCACGCTCCAGCAGGGCGACGGCGCGGGCATCCGACAGCGCCTCGTAGGCCGCGAACTCGCTCCGCCCGGCCTCGGTCAGCGACGCGATCCGGCGACGGGCATCCGCGGGATGCGGCGCCGTCGCGACCAGTCCTTCTTCCTCCAGGCCCCGCAGGAGACGGCTCATCAGGCCGGAATCGAGGCTGAGATAGGTGCGGATCGCGCCGACCTCCGTGCGCCCGGCCCCGATCGCGTTCAGGACGCGCGCGGCCCCCAGGGGACGGCCACGGCCGAGGAATGAGGAATCGAGCGCCCCGACCTCGGCGGTGACGGCACGGGCGAACCGGCGGACACGGGCGATCTCGGCGGACGTCATTTTATCTGACTAAAGTCAGATATCGGCGCTGGTCAACTGAGGAAGTCGGAGAAGCCGCCGCGGATCGCGCCCGAGGCTTCGGCTGCCGCGCGGGAGGCGGGGGCGGTCAGCGCATCGCGCTCGTCGGCATAGCGGTAGCCCGGCGCCTCGCCCGGGAAGCCGCCGCCGGTGGCCGGATGGGTGTAGAGTTCGGTCAGGCCGTCGGGGAGCTGGGCCAGCAGCGCCGCGACGCGCACCGGTGTCATGGCGCCGGACCAGGCCAGGCCGAGGGTGCGGTCGGGGATCAGCAGCCCGGCCTGACGGGCGCGCACGGCGAGCAGCGCCGCCCAGGGGGCGATGTCGAGGGCGGCCCGCGGCCGCGCTCCGGGCTCGGCGCGGCGCAGGATCTCCCGCGGCTCCCGGGGCACCCGCAGGGCGCGCATGCCGAAGTCGCGGCCGATGCGCAGCACCGCGCCCGCGATCAGCGGATGGACGTGGAAATGCTTGTGGGCGTTGACATGGTCCAGCGGCAGGCCGGTCGCCCGGTAGGCCTCGAACTGGGCGCGGATCTCGGCCGCGAGCTGCCGCCGTGCGGCGGGCTTGCGGGCGAAGTCGAGGCCGAGGCGCCCCATGTCGGCGCGCATCAGGCCGTCCGCGTCGGTCAGGTCGGGCAGGTCCGCAGCGGGGAGGGTGGGCCACGCCTCGACGAGGACGAGGTGCAGCCCGACCCGCAGGGACGGCATCCGCCGGGCCCGCGCCACCGCGTCGGCGGCGGCCGGCGCCGAGACCATCAGGCTCGCCGCCGTGAGAATCCCGTCGCGATGGGCCTGCTCGACGGCCTCGTTGACCTCGGGGCTCAGCCCGAAATCGTCCGCGGTGACGACCAGACGCTTCACGCAAACCTCGTAACGGGTGTCGAGAGGGCGTGCCCTCTCGCGGGTCCAGGGCGGAGCCCTGGGTAGGGGGCGGAGCTCTGCCCCGCTCCCCGCCGGGGCCGAAGGGCCCCGGACCCCTGACTTACGCCGCCTTGGCGGTGCCCTGACGCTCCTTGAGGAAGCGGTAGAACTCGACGCCCTCGCGCAGGCGGCGCTTCATCATGTCGGGCGAGCGCACCATCTCGCTCACGATCGAGGCGATCTTCGGCGCCCGGAAGTAGAACTTCTTGTAGAACTCCTCGACCGAGGTGAAGATCTCGGTGTGCGAGAGGTGCGGGTAGTGCAGCG
Organism: Methylobacterium sp. 391_Methyba4; assembly: GCF_029691625.1. Lineage (NCBI taxonomy): Bacteria > Pseudomonadati > Pseudomonadota > Alphaproteobacteria > Hyphomicrobiales > Methylobacteriaceae > Methylobacterium > Methylobacterium sp. 391_Methyba4. The sequence continues at coordinate 1,322,981 of NZ_CP121475.1, forward strand.
GCGCGACCTGCACGCCGTTCTCGTCGACGAGTTCGGCGTTCTCGATGTCGAGCCAGCCGTTCTCCACCGCCTGCTTGTACAGGAACGTGCCCGGGTAGGGCGCGGCCAGGGAGACCTGGATCGTGTGCGGGTTGATCCGCTTGGCGAAGGCGATCGTCTCCTGGATCGTCTCCTTGGTCTCGCCCGGCAGGCCGAGGATGAAGGTGCCGTGGATGGCGATGCCCAGGTCGTGGCAATCCTTGGTGAACTTCTCGGCGACCTCGACCCGCATGCCCTTCTTGATGTTGTGCAGGATGGTCTGGTTGCCGGACTCGTAGCCGACCAGCAGCAGGCGCAGGCCGTTCTCCTTGAGCACCTTCAGGGTCTCGCGCGGCACGTTCGCCTTGGCGTTGCACGACCACGTGACGCCAAGCTTGCCGAGCTCGCGGGCGATCTCCTCGGCGCGCGGGAGGTTGTCGGTGAAGGTGTCGTCGTCGAAGAAGAACTCCTTGGTCTGCGGGAACTCCTTCAGGCAGTACTTGATCTCTTCGATCACGTGGGCGACCGAGCGGGTGCGGTAGGTGTGGCCGCCGACCGTCTGCGGCCAGAGGCAGAAGGTGCAGCGGCTCTTGCAGCCCCGGCCGGAGTAGAACGAGATGTAGGGGTGCTTCAGGTAGCCGATGAAGTACTTCTCCATCTCCAGGTCGCGCTTGTAGACGCTGGTGACGAAGGGCAGCTGGTCCATGTCGGTCATGATCTCGCGGTCCTCGTTATGGACCACGACACCGTTGGCGTCGCGATAGGACAGGCCCTTGATCTCCGACATCGGGACGCCCTCGGCGACTTCCTTGACGGTGAAGTCGAACTCGTTGCGGGCGCAGAAATCGACCACCGGGGCCTGGGCCATAGCGCCGGCGGCGTCGACCGCGACCTTGGCGCCGATCAGGCCGGCGATCAGCTTCGGGTTGGCGGCCTTCAGCGCCTCGATCGTCTTCACGTCGGACTTGAACGACGGCACCGAGGTGTGGAGCACGACGAGGTCGAAATCGTTGGCCTGGGCCACGATCTCGGGAAGCTTGATGTTGTGCGGCGGCGCGTCGATCAGCTTCGAGTTCGGCACCAGGGCGGCCGGCTGGGCCAGCCAGGTCGGGTACCAGAACGACTTGATCTCGCGCTTGGCTTGATAGCGGGAGCCGGCACCGCCGTCGAAACCGTCGAAGGTGGGGGCCTGGAGGAAGAGCGTGCGCATGGGGTTCAAGGCCTCAGGGCAATGCCGGGGGGAGGGGGAAGGAAGCGAAAGCCGGGATCAGCGGGTGGGCGCGCCGGCATCGCGGCCGAGTTCGGCGTCCGGGATCAGGGTGCCATCCGCAACCACGTGATAATCGTGACCTTTCCATGTCACCGCCCCCGACACGAAGGCCCAGGAGAAGTTCAGGAAGGAGAGGATGTCGCGGATCGGCAACAGTCCGTAGGGGTGCGGAGCCAAGCCGAAGGCACGCTCCAGTTGCCGACAGAGCAGGACCCGACTCGCCAGCGCCGCAGCGGCGACCCAGAGCGCGCCGGTGCCGGCGCCGGGCAGGAGGGCGCCCAGCAGGGCGAGGGGGAAGGCGTGGGTGACGATCGAGCCGGCATAGCCGGCCGGATCGACGGTGCGGATGGTGCGGTTCCAGCGCAGCTCGTGCCGCCACAGGCCGGCGAGGTCGGTGTCGACGCTGGTATGGCCGATAGTGAAGCTGGGGATCGCCACACGGCCCCCGAGGCCGCGCAGGGCGGCGCCGATGGCGTAATCGTCCGCGAGATCGTTGCGGAAGGTGCGGAAGCCCCCCACCGCCTCAAGGCTCGCCCGGGTGAAGGCCACGGTGGAGCCGAAGCAGGGCTTCGCCAATCCGAGGCTCAGGCCCATCACCACGTTGGGCAGGAACTGCGTGTCGATCGCGAGCGTCGAGAGCTGGTCGTAGAGGCCGCGATAAGCGGGCACGCCGTGATACAGGCAGGTGACGCCGGTGACGCCGTCCTGCGACAGCTCCGCCACGAGGCGCTCCAGATAGTCGGGGCCGACCACCATGTCGCTGTCGGCCAACACCACCACGTCGTGGGCGATGGCCTCGGCCATGTTGATCAGGTTCGAGACCTTCCGGTTCGAGCCGTGCTGGCGACTGTCGATCACGAGGTCGATGCGGGCATCGGGATAGGCCTGCTGCAGCCGCTCCACCACGCCGATCGCCGGATCGGTGGTCCTCTGGACGCCGAACAGGATCTGGACCGGTCCGGCATAGTCCTGGCGCAGCACGGTCTCGAGATTCGCGTAGAGGTTCGGCTCGAGACCGCAGAGCGGCTTGAGGACGGTCACGGAAGGCCGGGCCGCACCGCCGGCAAGCACCGGGGGGCGGCGCGCCGCGTAGCGGCCGGCGCAGACGGCGGCGGCCAAGCCGTAGACGCAGCCCGCCGCCGCCAGGATCAGGCAGAGCAGCGAAAGCCACGAGAGGCCGAGCAGCGCCAGCGAAGAGACATCCATCCGGTCGGATCCGTGCGGTCGTCCGGCCGCCTCAGGCGGCGAAGGCCGCGAACGGCCGGTTCAGGTCGGCACTGGCGGAGACGACGCTCACGGCGTCGGCTTCGCGGCGAGCATGCCGTCGGCCCGCGCCCGGAGGAACTTCACGACGCCGTCGGCCCCCCCGGATTTCAGCGGCGCCGACAGGGCGTTGCGCTGCGCGGCGATCTCGCTGACATCGCCGTTGAGCAGCACGTCCTGGATGCGGTTGTCGGCGTTGACCACGAAGTCCACGGCGGAATCGTCGCCATCCGCTGCGGTGACGCGGGTCGGCACCACGCGCTGGGCGCCGCGCTCCTCGATCTTCGGGGTCACCTCGAACTTGCCGCCGGCGGCGCGGGCCAGCCGGTTGGCGTAGGTGACGGTCAGGCTGCGCTTGAAGGCGTCGATCACCGCCGCCTGCTGCTCCGGGGTGAAGCTCGACCATTTCGAGCCCACGGCGATGCGGGTCATGGCGGGAAAATCGAACGCCTTCTCGATCGCCGGCCCGACGGCCTCGACCCGCGCCGGCAGGGGGCTCGGGCCATCCTTCAGCGCCGCCGCGAAGGCGGCGTAGAGGTCGCGCACGGTCTGAACGGCGGCCTCGTCGGCAGCCCAGGCGGGACCCGCGGCGAGCAGGGGCAGGGCCAAGGGAACGGTGATCGAGGGAACGGTGCTCAAGGGAGCGGCGACGAGGGCGGCCGCGAGCCGGCGGGTCAGGCGCACTTCTTCAACTCCTCGCCGTCACCGAGCCGCGATCCCATGCGCGGCGGGGCGTAGCTGTAGAACGGCCCCAGCGTCGCGGGCGGCGCGATCCTCTTGGCCTTGCGTCCGGCCTCCGGCACCGGCTCGCGCTCCTCCTCCTCGGGCGCCTCGGACCGGAGCTTGGACTCGATCCGGTGCCAGAGCAGGAGGCTCGGGAGCCCGACGCCGAGATCGGCGAAGCGCTTGACCAGGGAGAGGGCGAGCGCCGCCTCGGCCGGGATATCGAACAGGCCGCACAGGGCGATCAGGCCGCCCTCCTGCGCGCCGAGGGCACCGGGCACCGCGAAGGCCGCGCCGCGCACCGCCTGGGCGAGGCTCTCGATCATCAGCGCCTGCGCGAAATCGATGGGATAGCCCATGAAGCGCAGGCAGACGTAGACCTCCAGCGTTCCGATCACCCAGCCGGCGAGGTGCACCGCCAGAGCCAGCGCGAAACGCCCGTGGTTGCCGTAGAGCCGGCGCAGGCTGTCGTACAGCTGGTCGATCGCGCCGAAGGCGCGCCATTCGCGCCCCGAGGCGAAGCGGCTGAGCAGCCCCTGGATCAGGCGGTGCCCGGCCCGCCGCTGGATCAAGTAGAAGGCGCCGAGGGCCGGGACCGCCAGGGCCAGGCCGCCCTCGACCGTGTGGGCGATCGGGCCGTCGCCGGAGATCAGGACCAGCAGGGCGAGGCCGACCACGGTGAACAGGAGCTGTGTCAGCGCCTGGGTCATCAGATCGACGAACATGCTGGCGCCCGCGAGCGCGCCGGGGACGTTGCGCTTCGACAGGAGGCGCGCGCCGACGAAGTCGCCGCCGACGGTGGCAACGGGCAGCAGCGTGTTGATGCCCTCACGGACGAAGCGGAGGGACACGCAGTCGGCGAGCTTGGCCGCGGCCCGCGGAAAGACCACGTACCAGCCGAGCCCCGCCCAGGCGACGGCCACGATGCGGGCGAGCACCACCAGGGCGGCGCCCCAGCCGGCGCTCACGACGGCGGCCGACACATCCTCCAGTCCGGAGGACATGAACAGGCCGACGACCGTGCACAGACCGGCGATCGAGGCCAGGGTCGTGAGGCGCTTCATTGTCGTCTTTCAAGCTCGCAAAAGGCTTGATGCGGGAAATCGGTCACGGTCGCGGCAGAAATAGGTCCGTCGGCCCGGGAACGTTTCTGTCACGTTGCAGCACGGATTAGCGGTGTCTATCACCCGTTTGACACACCGGGTGCCAAAGCGGCGCGGGGCTTGAGCGCCTACGCAGAAGGCCGCGGCACGTCGCAGAAGGGGCACACGTCATGGAGCGCGAATCACCGATCACGGCCCTCGAGGCCGTGACCGACGAAACGCATGCCGGCGGCCTTGCGGGCAGAATGGAACCGGGTGTCCCGGCCCCCCAGTCCCCGGTCATGGCCTGGAACGAGTGGGATCCGCTGGAGGAGGTGATCGTCGGCTCCCTCGACGGCGCCACGATCCCGACCCATCACCTCACGGTGATCTTCAACCTGCCGCGCGCCGCGCAGCCGTTCTACCGGCTGGCGAGCGGGTGGAAGTATCCGAAGTTCATGAAGAAGCTCGCCCAGGCCGAGCTCGACAACTTCATCACCATCCTGGCCGGCGAGGGCGTGAAGGTCCGCCGCCCGGACGCGGTGGACTTCTCCAAGAAGTTCAAGGCCCCGCGCTGGTCCTCCCGTGGCTTCTGCGTGGCCTGCCCGCGCGACCCGTATCTCGTCATCGGCGACGAGATCATCGAGAGCCCGATGTGCTGGCGCTCGCGCTACTTCGAGGGCGACGCCTACCGGTCGCTGTTCAAGGAATACTTCCGCGCCGGCGCCCGCTGGACCTCGGCCCCGCGGCCGCAGCTCACGGACGACCTCTACAACTACGATTACCGGGTGCCGAACCTGAAGGCCGGCGAGCCCATGCAGTTCACGGTGAACGAGTTCGAGCCGGTCTTCGACGCCGCCGACTTCGTCCGCTGCGGCCGCGACCTGTTCGTCACCCGCTCCAACGTGACGAACCTGATGGGCATCGAGTGGCTGCGCCGCCACCTCGGCCCGGGCTTCCGCATCCACGAGATCGAGAGCCGCTGCCCGCAGCCGATGCACATCGACTCGTCGTTCATGCCGCTGGCCCCCGGCAAGGTGCTGGTGAACCCGGACTACGTCGACGTCGAGAAGCTGCCGGCGGTCCTCAAGAAGTGGGACGTGCTGATCGCCCCGCGCCCCGACCCGGTCGAGGGCTTCATGAGCAAGATCTCGATGTGCTCGCCCTGGACCTCGATCAACGTCCTGGCGATCACCGAGAAGAAGATCGTCGTCGACCAGAGCCAGCCGACGCTGATCAAGGCTCTGAAGGATTGGGGCTTCGACCCGATCCCGGCGCCGTTCCTCAGCTACGGCCCGTTCGGCGGCTCGTTCCACTGCGCGACCCTCGACGTCCGCCGCCGCGGCGTGCTGAAGTCGTACTTCTAGGACCGGTCCGCGCCGACGACCGTCATCGCCGGTCGTCGGCGATCGCCGGAGATCCGAACCACGCCCCGCATCCTGAGGCGGCGGGCGATCAACGATCGCTCGGCAACCCAGGATGAGATCAAGGACGGGATGGGCCGGTCGAGCACGCCGTCAGATGCATCCGCGCCGGTACACGGACGACCGGACTTTCACGGCGCGGACATCCCCTTGATCAGCGCCGCGTTGAATCCCTCGGGGTCGGACATCTGCGGCGCGTGGCCCAGGGCCGGGAACTCCACGAGCCTGGCCCCCGGGATCGCCTGGGCGGCCGCCTTGCCGAGCTCCGGGTAGTTCCCGAGCCGGCCCCGCACCTCCGGCGGGGCGAGGTCCTTGCCGATCGCCGTGTTGTCCTTCTGGCCGATCATCAGCAGGGTCGGCACCGCGATCTGCGGGAACCGGTAGACCACCGGCTCGGTGACGATCATGTCGTAGAGGAGCGCCGAGTCCCAGGCGACCGCCTCCTTGCCGGGGCCGCCGTTGAGACCAGCCAGCATCGTCACCCAGGGCTCGTAGCGGGGCTCCCACTGGCCGGCGTAGTAGGTCGCCGTCTCGTAGGCCCGGATCGAATCCGCCGTCACCTTCAGTTCGCGCTCGTACCAGTGCTCCACCGAGGTCGGCGGTACGCCCTTGGCGGCCCAGTCCTCCAGGCCGATCGGGTTGACCAGCACGAGCTGCTCCACCGCCTTGGGGTAGAGCAGGGCGTAATGGGCGGCCAGCATGCCGCCCGTGGAATGGCCGACCAGGACCGGGCGCTCGATCCCGAGCTTGGCCAGGAGGGCGTGGGTGTTCTCGGCGAGCTGCCGGAAGGTGAACTGGTAGGCCGCCGGCTTGCTCGACTTGCAGAAGCCGATCTGGTCCGGCGCGATCACCCGGTACCCGGCGGCGCTAAGCGCCCGAATCTGGCTCTCCCAGGTGGCCGCGCAGAAGTTCTTGCCGTGCAGCAGCACCGCGGTCCGGCCGTTCGGCGTCGCCGGTCGGACGTCGAGATAGGCCATCTGCAGCGGCTGGCGCTGCGAGGTGAACAGGAACCGCTCCACCGGGAACGGGTAGGCGAAGCCCTCGAGCTCCGGCCCGTAGGTCGGCTGCGGTTGCGGCTCCGCGGAGACGCCGCCGGGCAGCGCCAGGGCCAGAAGGGCGGAGGCGAGGACGGTTCGAAGCATGGCCGCGACGGAGCCTGATCTGCGAGCGGCGTGCGGCGCCGCGCCGCCCGCTCAGATCGGACATCCGGGATGCCCTGTCCATGCGCAGTCGGCATTTGTCGCGCCGCGGCTACGCGGCTCGGGCAACCCGCGCTATCTGGTGCAACCCGATCTGTCCTGCCGCGGATTTCCCCATGCTGCGCCTCTCCGCTCTGACTGTCCTCGTCGGCGTGTTCAGTCTCGGATCCGCGCCAGCCCGCGCCGCGGACGCCTGCGACGCGCTCGCCGCGACGGTGATCCGCGCGACCGGAGCCTCCCTGGCCGGTCGGACGGGCCCCGTCGCGGTATTCCGGGCGCAGGATGCCGAGCGGATGAGCCTCGATTGCCGCGCCCCCGCCAGGCTCACCGTGGCGTCCCTCGATCGCGAGCCGCCCCCGGGCTACTTCATCCTGATCGGCCGCGCGGCGCGGGCGCTGGCCGGGGCTGACGCCGCCTCGGCCGAGGTTCTGGCGCTCAACCTCCACCAGGCCAGCCTTCTGGCGCAGGCCCCGCGCCGGGGCGGCATCGGCCCGATCCTGATGCTGTGCGAGACCGGGCCCCGGACCGATGGCCTGAGGGACGACCTCACCGTCTGCCGGCTGGCCCACAGGCCCGGGCTTTCGCGGATCCGCCGCGCGGGCTAGACCGGCCCGCATGTCGCAGATCGAGACACCCGGCCCCGTCGTCCAAGTCGGCGGCGTGCGCTTCGCCAACCACCTGCCGCTGACGCTGATCGCCGGCCCATGCCAGCTCGAAGGGCGCCAGCACGCCCTGGAGATCGCCGCCGCCCTCAAGGAGATGGCCGCGGGCCTCGGCGTCGGTCTCGTGTTCAAGACCTCCTTCGACAAGGCCAACCGCACCTCCGGCAGCGCCGCCCGGGGCATCGGCCTCGACGGGGCGCTCCCGGTCTTCGCCGAGATCCGCGAAACCCTCGGGCTGCCGGTGCTGACCGACGTGCACGCCGCCGAGCAATGCGCCCCCGCCGCCGAGGCGGTGGACGTGCTCCAGATCCCCGCCTTCCTGTGCCGCCAGACCGATCTGCTGCTGGCCGCCGCCGCGACCGGCCGGGCGGTCAACATCAAGAAGGGTCAGTTCCTGGCGCCCTGGGACATGAAGCACGTCGCCGCCAAGGTGACGGAGGCCGGCAATCCCAACGTCATCGTCACCGAGCGCGGCGCCTCCTTCGGCTACAACACCCTGGTCTCGGACATGCGCAGCCTGCCGATCATGGCGCAGGTCACGCAGGGCGCGCCGGTGGTGTTCGACGCCACCCACTCGGTGCAGCAGCCCGGCGGCCAGGGGGCGAGTTCCGGCGGCCAGCGGGAATTCGTCGCCGTCCTCGCCCGCGCCGCCGTGGCGGTGGGCGTGGCGGGCGTGTTCATCGAGACGCATCCCGACCCGGACCGGGCCCCCTCGGACGGCCCCAACATGGTGGCGCTGAAGGACCTGCCGGCGCTGCTCGAGGAACTCCTCGCCTTCGACCGCCTCGCCAAGCGCCGGACCGCCTGAGCGGCTCAGGCGGCCTCCGGCTCCAGCACGTGGATCCGCAGGGGCTGGACGAGGCCGAACCGCCCGTCCGCCTCGCGCGCGGCCGCCTTGTGGAAAGCCTCCGCGATCACGGGGCGCCGGTCCCGAATGGTCGCCGCGCGGGCCGGGTCCACGGCGCTGACGCGGGCGAGGAAGGCGTCGAGGGAGTCGAAGTGCTCCCGCCGCTCGACGGTCACGTCGCGGCGGCACGCGTAGGCGCGGCGGGCCAGGGCGTCGGCGATGGCCGCCTGGGCCGCGGCCCGGACCGCCGTCTCGTCCTCGATCGGCCGCAGGGCGTCGAAGAAGCTGCCCTCCGCCAGGGGCTCCACCACGACGAGCCGGCCGCCCGGGACCAGCACGCGCGCCGCCTCGGCGAGGGCGGCCGCCGGGTCCGGCACGTGGTGCAGGGCGTTCAGCATCACGGCGCCGTCGAAGCCGGCATCGGGGAAGGGCAGGGCCTCGCCGGTCGCGGATTCGAAGCGCGCCTCCGGCACGGTCTCCCGCGCCCGGGCGAGCGCCGCCCCACCGGGGTCGATGCCGGTGACCGCCGCGCCGGCGTCAACCAGCCGGCGCGCGAGCGCCCCGGGCCCGCAGCCGATGTCGAGGATCCGCTTGCCGGGCAGGGGCGCGAAGCTGTCGCGGATCAGGGTCCAGGCATCCATCGTCGGTCCTCCGAACGGAGCCGTAGCACGACCGCCCCGGAGGAGGGCGGATTTCCGCCGCCGGGCCCGGCCGATCGCCAATGCGCCGCCCGCGGGCCCCGGCCGCCACCGTCGCCGGGCGCGGCCGCGCCAGGCTCTTCGCAAGAGTTCGGGCGTGCTCCACAGGCGAACGCTCAAGCTTGACCGCAATCACGGCGGCGCGAGCGCCGATGAACAACGGTTCAGGATCCCGACTGTGTGCGCATACGCACCAAAACTCCGGGCGAGATCTGGAACGGTATCGGGGCGACAACGTTATCGGGCATGTTCGATCGAGGATCGAGAAGGAACACTATGCGCAAGATCGGTATCATCGCCACCGCCGCCGCCATGGCCATTGGCAGCGTCGCCGCCACGACGGGCGCCGAGGCGCGTCCGTGGGGCTACCACGGCGGTTACGGCGGCTACGGCCACGGCTACTACCGCGGCCGCCGCGGCATCGGCACCGGTGCCGCCATCGGCCTCGGCATCGCCGGCCTCGCCGCCGGTGCGATCGCCGCCGGCGCGGCCCGCGACAGCTACTACGGCGGTGGCTACGGCTACGCCCCGTCCTACGGCTACGGCTACGCCCCGGTCTACGGCGGCTACGGCTACGCGGCTCCGGGCTACGGCTACTACGGCTACGGCTACTGAGATCTGAGATCCGGATGGATCGGGGGCGACCGGCGCGAGCCGGTCGCCCTTTTCGTTTGGCCGGTCAACGTCCGCGGTAGGGCGGCACACCCGGATCCGGCAGCCACGCGTTCTTCGGCAGCTCGCCCGTCTGCCAGAACACGTCGATCGGGATGCCGCCGCGGGGATACCAGAAGCCGCCGATGCGCAGGTAGCGCGGCTCCAGGAGGTCGCGCAGCCGCTTGCCGATCGCCACGGTGCAATCCTCGTGGAACGCGCCGTGGTTGCGGAATGAGCCGAGGTAGAGCTTCAGCGACTTCGACTCCACGAGCCAGTCGCCGGGCACGTAGTCGATCACCAGGATCGCGAAATCCGGCTGCCCGGTGACCGGGCAGATCGAGGTGAATTCGGGCGCGGTGAACCGGGCGACGTAGTCGGTGTCCGCGTGCGGGTTCGGGACCCGGTCGAGTCGCGCCGCCTCGGGGGAGGTGGGGAAGGGCGTCGGCTGGCCGAGCTGGAGGTCGTTGGCGGAGGTCATGGCGGGCATATAAAGCCTGTCGGCGCCGCGCGCATCTGTCTGATCCGCGACGCTTTCCCGGGTGGACCGGGCTGTGCGCCGCCCGTCCCGACGCTTGCCGCCGGCCGCCGCTTGACGGATAAGCCGCCGCGATGCGCCGCACCCTCTGATTTGGGCGCGGCCACCGACCCGCGGCCCCCGCGAGAGGACGTTCCATGACCGCGATCACCAATATCAGCGCCCGCGAGATTCTCGACAGCCGCGGCAACCCCACGGTCGAAGTCGACGTCATCCTGGAGGACGGCTCCTTCGGCCGCGCCGCGGTGCCGTCGGGCGCCTCCACCGGCGCCCACGAGGCCGTGGAGCTGCGCGACGGCGACAAGAATCGGTTCCTCGGCAAGGGCGTCCTCAAGGCGGTCGAGGCGGCCCAGACCGAGATCCTCGACGCGATCGGCGGCATGGAGGCCGAGGATCAGGTCGCGGTCGACGAGGCGATGATCGAGCTCGACGGCACGCCCAACAAGGCGCGGCTCGGTGCCAACGCGATCCTGGGCGTCTCGCTGGCGGTGGCGAAGGCCGCGGCCGAGGCGTCCGGCCTGCCGCTCTACCGCTACGTCGGCGGCGTGCAGGGCCGGGTGCTGCCGGTGCCGATGATGAACATCATCAACGGCGGGGCGCATGCCGACAACCCGATCGACTTCCAGGAATTCATGATCATGCCGGTGGGCGCCGATTCGCTCGCCGAGGCCGTGCGCATGGGCTCCGAGGTGTTCCACACCCTCAAGGGCAAGCTGAAGAAGGCCGGCCACAACACCAATGTCGGCGACGAAGGCGGCTTCGCTCCGAACCTGCCGTCCGCCGAAGCCGCTCTCGACTTCGTGATGGAGGCGATCAGCGCCGCCGGCTTCAAGCCCGGCCAGGACATGGCCCTGGCGCTCGACTGCGCCGCCACCGAGTTCTTCAAGGACGGCGCCTACGCCTACGAGGGCGAGGGGAAGACCCGCACCATCGAGGCGCAGGTCGATTACCTCGCGCAGCTCGTCGCCACCTACCCGATCGTCTCCATCGAGGACGGCATGTCGGAGGACGACTGGGCCGGCTGGAAGCTCCTGACCGACAAGATCGGCGCGCAGTGCCAGCTCGTGGGCGACGACCTGTTCGTCACCAACGTCGAGCGCCTGTCCCGCGGCATCGCGGAGGGCACGGCCAACTCGATCCTGATCAAGGTCAACCAGATCGGCTCGCTCACCGAGACCCTGGCGGCGGTCGATATGGCCCAGCGCGCCGGCTACACCGCGGTGATGTCGCACCGTTCCGGCGAGACCGAGGATTCGACCATCGCCGACCTCGCGGTCGCCACCAATTGCGGGCAGATCAAGACCGGCTCGCTCGCCCGCTCGGACAGACTGGCCAAGTACAACCAGCTGATCCGCATCGAGGAAGGCCTGGGCCCGCAGGCGCTCTATGCCGGCCCGGCGGCGCTCAAGCAGCTCGCCCGGCGCTGATCCGGCGGATCCTTCTGACCGGCCTGCTCGCCCTCGGAGCGGCCGGCCCAGCCTGTGCCGACCCGCTGTGCGACGGCGCACGCCCGACGCTCAGCGCGCAACTGCTGTTCGGCCTGTCGCGGCCGGACGGCGGCCTCATCCCGCAGCGGGCCTTCGACCGATTCCTGGCCGAGCGGATCACCCCCCGCTTCCCGGACGGGCTGACGGTGTTCTCCGGTCGGGGCCAGTGGCGCGGGCCGGACGGACGGCGCGTGCATGAGGCTGCCCGCATCGTCCTCATCGTCACCGGGGCGACGCCCGAGGCGGTCGCGGCCCTGCGCAGCATCAAGGAAGAGTACCGGGAGCACTTCGCCCAGGGCGCCGTCGGGCTGGTGCTGCAGCGGAGCTGTGCGCTGTTCTGAGGGCGGCGGCAGGACGGGGGGAGGCCGGTCTTCCGGGCCCCGCAGCCTGCGCCGCCTCAGGCCGACGCGGCATCGGACGGCTCCGCCGGCACGGTCCAGACCCGCATCGGCCGCGACAGGCCCCGCAACTCGATCGTCCCGACAGGCTCCAGCCGCCGGGCGCACCGCTCGGCGAAGGAATCCGAGACCAGGAGCGCATGGCCGAGGGCCGCGCACTGGCTCTCGATCCGGCTGGCCTCGTTGACCGCCCGCCCGATGATCGTGAAGTCGAGGCGCCGCTCGGTCCCGACATTGCCGTAGATGACCGTCCCGAAATGCACGACGCACTCGGCCGGCAGCTCCGGCAGACCCGCGGCGCGGCGGCGGTCGTTGAGCGCCGCGTTGGCGGCGAGCCCCTCGGTCGCGGCGTCCAGGGCGCCGCCGCAGACCGGGCAGGGGAGGGTGTCGGCGTCCGGCACCGGGAAGATGGCCAGGAACCCGTCGCCCAGGAATTTCAGGATCTCGCCGCCGTGCCGCGCCACCGGGTCGCCGAGGGCGTCGAAATGCTCGTTGAGCCACGTGACCATGTCGGCCGGATCGACCCGGTCGGCCAGCGCCGTGAAGCCGCGCAGGTCCGTCAGCAGGATGGCGGCCGGAATGGCCCGCCCCTCGCCCCGCCGGATCTGGCCGTCGAGCACCCGCTCGGCGGTGGAACGGCCGAGATAGGTCGCCGACACCTCGCGGAACGTGTGGGCCAAGCTCATCTTGGCGATCGCCAGCGTCAGGAACGGCAGGACGTCGGCGATGGCCGACAGATGCGCCTCGGTGAAGCCGCCGGCGCCGCGGGTGCAGAACGAGACCGCGATGCCGCGCAGCGCGGTGCCGGGCGCAAACTCGACGATGTGCAGCACGTAATCGACGCCGCCCTGTGCCCCGAGGGCCTTCAGGACCGGAAAGTCCGCTTCCAGCTCGGGCGCGTCGAGGCGCCAGCGGCCGAAGCTCTCGCCCTTCTCCACCAGCGCGTAGACGGGGCTCAGGAGCCAGTCGCTCTCCTCGTCGGCACCGTGGGCGTTGGCCACGAAGGACAGCCCCTCGCCCGCATGCCAGTTCAGGCTGACGCCGCGCAGGGTCGGGTCGAGGGCCGGGGCCATGACGCTGACCCGCCAGACGGGGATGCCCGCGCCGACCAGCGCCTCGCAGAATCCGGAGAGCAGGCTGTCGTGGTCGTCGGTCGCCGTGGCGTGCGCGGCGACCCAGCGTCCCAGATGCGTCAGGTCCATCCCTCAGCCTCGCCCCTGTCCGTGCCGATCACGCCCCGACCCTGTCGCGGCACGATCGCAAAGAACCATTAACCTTTCCGCGCGAGGGTCGCGCCATGGTCGTGCGCCGCCGAGTCAGAATGGTTGTGTTGCCGCTGGGTCTCTGGACCCTGTCGGCGCTCGTGGTCGGCTATTTCGTATGGCAGGCCGAGAGCGGCAACCGCGGACTCGAAGCCAAGAAGGCGCTGAAAATCCGCGCCTACGGCCTCAATCAGGAACTCGCCGCCGTGCGGGCCGAGCGCGCCACCTGGGAGCACCGGGTCGCGCTGCTGAAGAGCGACCAGATCGACCGCGACCTCCTGGAGGAACGGGCGCGGATCGTGCTCGGCCGGGTCCACGCCAACGACGTGGTCATCATCACGCCCTGATCGCCGCCGGGCCCCGTGAGTCCACCCCGAAAGTCCTCTGACAAGAGCGGCTTCCTGTCAGAGCGGCAGCCCTCGCTTTCCAATCCTCGCTGTCCTACACCCCCACCACGTCGCGTGGAATCACGGGGAGAGCGCCGATGGACGCCGCCAAGGAGCCTGCCAAGGACGCTTCGTCCTCCCAATCGCAGGCCGCGAGCCCTCAGGCGGCCGAGGCGCACAAGCCGGCGCCCAACATGCCGCAATTCACCCGGGACGAGGATCTCCACGCCTACCACGAGATGCTGCTGATCCGGCGCTTCGAGGAGAAGGCCGGCCAGCTCTACGGCATGGGCCTGATCGGCGGCTTCTGCCACCTCTATATCGGCCAGGAGGCCGTGGTGATCGGCATGCAGATGGCCTCGGTCGAGGGCGACCAGGTCATCACCGGCTACCGCGACCACGGCCACATGCTCGCCTGCGGCATGGACCCGAAGGGCGTCATGGCCGAGCTGACCGGCCGCCGCGGCGGCTACAGCCGCGGCAAGGGCGGCTCGATGCACATGTTCAGCCGCGAGAAGCAGTTCTTCGGCGGTCACGGGATCGTCGGCGCACAGGTCTCGCTGGGCACGGGCCTCGCCTTCGCCGACCATTACCGGGAGAACGGCAAGGTCAGCCTGACCTATATGGGCGACGGCGCGGCCAACCAGGGCCAGGTCTACGAGAGCTTCAACATGGCGGCGCTCTGGAAGCTGCCGGTCGTCTACGTCATCGAGAACAACCGCTACGCCATGGGCACCTCGGTGGCCCGGGCCTCGGCGCAGACGGACTTCTCAAAGCGCGGCCTCTCCTTCGGCATCCCCGGCGAGCAGGTCGACGGCATGGACGTGCGCACCGTCCGCGAGGCCGCCACCCGGGCGATCGAGCACGCCCGCAGCGGCCAGGGTCCCTACATCCTGGAGATGCAGACCTACCGCTATCGCGGCCACTCCATGTCCGATCCGGCCAAGTACCGGACCAAGGACGAGGTCTCGAAGATGCGCGACGAGCACGACCCGATCGAGATGGTGCGCAAGCGCCTGCTCGAGCTGCACGGCGTGCCCGAAGCCGAGCTGAAGGCCACCGATGCCAAGGTCCGCGAGACGGTGAACGCCTCGGCCGAGTTCGCCACCAACGATCCCGAGCCGGATCCGTCCGAGCTGTGGACCGACATCCTGCTGGACGCGCACGCCTGAGCGCGTCGCCGACGACGCTGGCCGCCCCCCGAACGAGACGACGACCGCAGAGCTGAGCATGGCGACCGACATCCTGATGCCCGCCCTCTCGCCCACCATGGAGGAGGGCAAGCTCGCCAAGTGGCTGAAGAAGGAGGGCGACCCGATCAAGTCCGGCGACGTGCTGGCCGAGATCGAGACCGACAAGGCCACCATGGAGGTGGAGGCGATCGACGAGGGCGTGCTCGCCAAGATCCTGATCGCGGAGGGCACCGAGGGCGTCGCGGTCAACACGCCGATCGCCGTCATCGCCGGCGAGGGCGAGGATCCAGCGAGCGTCCAGTCCGGCGGCGGGGCGAAGCCCAACGGCGCCGGCGGCCATCCGGCGCCGACGCCCGACATGCAGGCCGAGGGCATGGCCGACAAACCCGCGCCCGCCGCCAAGACCGGCGACGACGCCCCGAAGGCGCCGGCGGCACCGGCCGTCATCACCAACAAGGCCCGAGAGCCGGTGATGGAGGAGTTCCCGGCCGACACGCCGATGGTCACCCAGACGGTCCGCGAGGCCCTGCGCGACGCCATGGCCGAGGAGATGCGCCGCGACGGCGACGTCTTCGTCATGGGCGAGGAGGTCGCCGAGTATCAGGGCGCCTACAAGGTCACCCAGAACCTGCTGCAGGAATTCGGACCGAAGCGCGTGGTCGACACCCCGATCACCGAGCACGGCTTCGCCGGCATCGGCGTCGGCGCGGCGCTCGCCGGGCTGAAGCCGATCGTGGAGTTCATGACCTTCAACTTCGCCATGCAGGCGATCGACCAGATCATCAACTCGGCGGCCAAGACCCTCTACATGTCCGGCGGCCAGCTCGGCTGCCCGATCGTGTTCCGCGGCCCGAACGGCGCCGCCGCCCGCGTCGCCGCCCAGCACAGCCACGACTACGCCGCGTGGTACTCCAACGTGCCGGGCCTCAAGGTGATCGCGCCCTACACGGCCTCCGACGCCAAGGGCCTGCTCAAGGCCGCGATCCGCGACCCGAACCCGGTGATCTTCCTCGAGAACGAGATCCTGTACGGGCAGTCCTTCCCGGTGCCGCAGCTCGACGACTTCGTGCTGCCGATCGGCAAGGCGCGGATCCACCGGACCGGCAGCGACGTGACCATCGTGTCCTTCGCGATCGGCATGACCTACGCCCTCAAGGCCGCGCAGGCCCTGACCGAGCAGGGCATCGAGGCGGAGGTGATCGACCTGCGCACGATCCGCCCGATGGACACCGAGACGGTGGTGGAATCGGTGAAGAAGACCGGCCGCTGCATCACCGTCGAGGAGGGCTTCCCGCAATCCGGCGTCGGCGCCGAGATCGTGGCGCGCCTGATGGTCGACGCCTTCGATTTCCTGGACGCGCCGGTCCTGCGCATCACCGGCAAGGACGTGCCGATGCCCTACGCGGCGAATCTGGAGAAGCTGGCGCTGCCGAATGTGGCGGAGGTGGTCGAGGCCGCCAAGAGCGTCTGCTACAAGTGACGGGCGCGCGGGCGGGGCGCATGTCCCCGCCTCCGTCCCGGCAGGGGGCCCAAGGAACAGCCGGCGCGCCATGAGCCAAGATTCCAGCAGCGACTTCGCCGAACTCGCCATCCCGCCCGACGCCCTCGAACAGGGCGGCATCGAGGTGCTGCGCGCCGCCGTGGTCGACGGCGCGGTGAGCGTGGCCCTCCGCCGCTCCTTCGACGACCCGGCCACCTGGGGCCGGCTCCTGGCCGATCTCGCCCGACAGGCAGCCCGTGCCTACGCGCTGGAGACCGACATGTCGGAGGAGGAGGCGGTCGAGCGCATCCGCGCGGGCTGGGAGGCCGAGGGGCTCGACCCCGGCGGCCTCAACTAGCGATGGCTGCCGACCATGGCTGAGGCGGCTGTCCGGCAGGCGACCTACGCGGAACTGGAGGCTGTCCCCGCGCATCTCGTCGCCGAGATCATCGACGGTGTGCTGGAGACGCATCCGCGGCCGCGGCCCCGGCACGCGATGGCCGCGTCCGATTTGTCCACCTTGCTGGGCACCCCGTTCCGTTATGGACGCGGCGGACCCGGCGGCTGGATTTTCATGATCGAACCGGAACTCCACCTCGGTGCCCATGTCGTGGTGCCGGATCTGGCGGCTTGGCGCCGGGAGCGGGTGCCGACCGACTTGGAAGCGGCCCACATCGAGATCGCGCCGGACTGGGTCTGCGAGATCCTCTCGCCCTCCACGGTCCGCCTCGACCGCGGGCGCAAGCGCCGCATCTATGCGGAGGCCAAGATCGGTCACCTCTGGCTGCTCGATCCAGCCGCGGGCGTGCTGGAAGGCTTCGCCCTCGCGGACGGGCGCTGGGTGCTCCTCGCCACGGTCCAGCGCGGCGAGAGCGTGGCCCTTCCACCCTTCGACGCCGTCCCGTTCCCCCTCGACGACCTCTTTCCCTTCGACGATCCGGCCGCCCCGGCCTTGCCCGAGACCTGATGCCATGCCGATCAACGTGCTGATGCCCGCGCTCTCCCCGACCATGGAGAAGGGCAACCTCGCCAAGTGGCTCAAGAAGGAGGGCGACACGGTCAAGTCCGGCGACGTGCTGGCCGAGATCGAGACCGACAAGGCCACTATGGAGGTGGAGGCCATCGACGAGGGCGTGCTCGCCAAGATCCTCGTGCCCGAGGGCACCGCGGACGTGCCGGTCAACGACCTGATCGCCATCATCGCCGCCGAGGGCGAGGACGTGTCGGCGGCCGCCGCCGGCGGTGCGCCGAAGGCGGCCTCCAACGGAGCGGCCAAGCCTGATGCCAAGCCTGACGCCAAGCCTGAGCCGAAGGCCGACGCCTCGGCGGCCAACCAGAACACCACGCCCGGCGGCGGCCACATGGGGTACGAGCGGGTGAACGCGGCGCCGGAAGGCGCGCAGCCCGGCGGGGCGCCGCAGGCCAGCACGGGCGGACGGGTCTTCGCTTCGCCGCTCGCCCGGCGGATCGCCAAGCAGGAGGGTGTCGATCTCGGCGCCGTCCAGGGCAGCGGCCCGCACGGCCGCATCATCGCCCGGGACGTCCAGGCCGCGAAGGCCTCCGGGGCCACCCAGGCGCCCGCCGCCCCCCAGGCCGCCGAGGCGCCGAAGGCGGCCACCCCCGCCCCGAAGGCCGCCGCCGCGGGCGGCGCGCCGGCCGGCCTCACGACCGATCAGGTCAAGGGCTTCTACGCCAAGGATGCCTACGAGGAGGTGCCCCTCGACGGCATGCGCAAGACCATCGCCAAGCGCCTCACCGAGGCGATGCAGGTCGCCCCGCACTTCTACCTGACGGTGGATTGCGAGCTCGACGCGCTGATGAAGCTGCGGGAGACGCTCAACGGCTCCGCGGCCAAGGACAAGGACGGGAAGCCCGCCTTCAAGCTCTCGGTGAACGACTTCGTCATCAAGGCGATGGGCCTCGCGCTCACCCGCGTGCCGGCCGCCAACGCGGTCTGGGCCGAGGACCGGATCCTGCGCTTCAAGCACGCCGAGGTCGGCGTCGCGGTCGCCATCGACGGCGGGTTGTTCACCCCGGTGATCCGCCGGGCGGACGAGAAGACGCTCTCGACCATCTCCAACGAGATGAAGGACTTCGCCGCCCGGGCCCGCGCCAAGAAGCTGAAGCCCGAGGAGTACCAGGGCGGCGTCACCTCGGTGTCGAACCTCGGCATGTTCGGCATCAAGCACTTCACCGCGGTGATCAACCCGCCGCAATCGAGCATCCTGGCGGTGGGCGCCGGCGAGAAGCGCGTCGTCGTGAAGGACGGGGCGCCGGCCGTGGTCCAGGTCATGACCTGCACCCTGTCCTGCGACCACCGCGTCCTCGACGGCGCGCTCGGCGCGGAGCTGGTCTCGGCCTTCAAGGGGCTGATCGAGAACCCGATGGGCATGCTGGTCTGAGCCGGAGCACACGATGTCCGACACCTACGACGTCCTCATCATCGGCGCCGGGCCCGGCGGCTACGTCACGGCGATCCGCGCGGCGCAGCTCGGGTTCAAGACCGCCGTGGTCGACCGCGAGCATCTCGGCGGCATCTGCCTGAACTGGGGCTGCATCCCCACCAAGGCGCTGCTGCGCTCGGCCGAGATCTACCACTACTTCCAGCACGCCGGTGATTACGGGCTGACGGCGGAAAAGGTCGGGTTCGACACCGCCGCCATCGTGAAGCGCTCCCGCGGCGTCTCGGGCCGGCTCAACGGCGGCGTCGGCATGCTGCTCAAGAAGAACAAGGTCGACGTGATCTGGGGCGAGGCCGCGGTCGACAGCGCCGCACAGGGCAACCAGCCCGGCCAGGTCACCGTGACGGAGACCAAGCGCGCCGAGGCGCCGAAGGGCGCCAAGGGGGCCGGCACCTACAAAGCCAAGCACATCATCGTGGCGACCGGCGCCCGGCCCCGGGCGATCCCCGGGATCGAGCCCGACAAGAATCTGATCTGGACTTACTATGAGGCCATGGTCCCCGAGACGATGCCCAAGAGCCTGCTGGTCATGGGCTCGGGCGCGATCGGCATCGAGTTCGCCTCGTTCTACCGCACCATGGGCGCCGAGGTGACCGTGGTGGAGCTGCTGCCGCAGATCCTGCCCGTGGAGGATGCCGAGATCGCAGGCCTCGCCCGCAAGCGCTTCGAGAAGCAGGGGATCAAGATCCTCACCGGCGCCAAGGTCACGAAGGTCGAGAAGGGCGCGGATTCGGTCACGGCGACCATCGAGGGCGGTGACGGCAAGACCCAGCAGATCACCGCGGAGAAGCTGATCTCGGCGGTGGGCGTGGTCGGCAACATCGAGAATATCGGGCTGGAGAAGCTCGGGGTGAAGATCGACCGTGGGATCGTGGTGACGGACGGGCTCGGCCGCACCAACGTGCCCGGCCTCTACGCGATCGGCGACGTCGCCGGCCCGCCGATGCTCGCCCACAAGGCGGAGCACGAGGGCGTCATCTGCATCGAGACGATCAAGGGCCTGCACACCCACCCGATGGACAAGGCCAAGATCCCGGGCTGCACCTATTGCCAGCCGCAGATCGCCAGCGTCGGCCTGACCGAGGCCAAGGCCAAGGAGCAGGGCTTTGCCGTGAAGGTCGGCCGCTTCCCCTTCGCGGGCAACGGCAAGGCGATCGCGCTGGGCGAGCCGGACGGGCTGATCAAGACCGTGTTCGATGCCAAGACCGGCCAGCTGCTCGGCGCCCACATGGTCGGCGCCGAGGTGACCGAGCTGATCCAGGGCTACGTGGTGGCGATGAACCTGGAGAGCACCGAGGAGGAGCTGATGCACACGGTGTTCCCGCACCCGACGCTCAGCGAGATGATGCACGAGAGCGTGCTCGACGCCTACGGCAAGGTGATTCACACCTGATCCGGCAGTGGGAAGCCGGGCTCGGGTCGGGCTCCGGTCCGGCCCAGGCCGGCACGGGCCCGTCAGTCCGAACCGGGTGCCGCCGCGCGCGTCAGGCTCACCAGCTGAAACAGGAGGATCACCGCGACCGTCGCCGTACTGCCGCCGACGGGGATCAGGAGCAGCGCCGCGATGGGATCGAGCCCCCGGACGAGCAGCAGCGTGATGCAGCTGCCGAGTACGGACGCGAGGGTCATCCGGAAGATGCAGCATTCGGAAGGTTGCATGGTCCCTCCAGTCGAGCGTCCACGGGAATGTGGGAGCGCGCGGCGGTTCGGCAACCATAAATAGATAAAACTCAAAAACAAATGCTGAGGTTGCGCAAGGCGATGGCGATCCGCGCCGACACCGGAACGCCCGTCAGCGGCGCAGCCGATCCACCGGCTCGGCCTGATCCGGCGAGGGGACGTAAGCGCACCACTCGCAGATGCCGCGCTCGGCGCCGCGCTGTGCGTTGCGCTGCGAACAGAGCGGGCAGACGAGCAGGATCAGGCGCCGACCGGATTGCAGGGCCAGCCCGCGGCCCCGGAATGTGACCTCGGTCGCCGCATCGCCGGAGGCCTGATCCCGGGCGCTCATGACGCCACCCCGCCGACCGCCGGCCGGATTGCAGGTCTGCACATGGACTCGATCCGCATGGCGATGCCGCCCCCCAGCGTTCCTGCCAAGACGTCGCTGCGGGGATAAGCGGCGAAGGGCCGAATGGCTCCGCTTCCGCATGTGGACCGGGCCGGATGCGCACGGACCGAAACGGCCCTATGACGTCCGGCACGACCGGCGCAGGAGCGATGCGAAACGCGATGCAGGACACGATGCAGGGCGACCCCATCGACGCGGCCGGCGGCCTTCCCACCTTCGCCGATGTGGCCCGCGCCGCGGAGCGGATCGCCGGGGCCGCTCATCGCACGCCGGTCCTGACCTCGCGCACCGCGGACGCGATGACCGGCGGCCGGCTGTTCTTCAAGGCGGAGAACCTGCAACGGGCCGGCGCCTTCAAGTTCCGCGGGGCCTACAACGCGATCAGTGCCCTTCCGGAGGCGGCCCGCGCCCGCGGGGTGATCACGTATTCCTCCGGCAACCACGCCCAGGCGATCGCGCTGGCGAGCCGGTTGCTCGGCGCCCCCGCCACCATCATCATGCCGGGCGACGCCCCCGCCGCGAAGATCGCCGCCACGCGCGGCTACGGCGCCGAGGTGGTCCTGTACGACCGCTACAGCCAGGATCGCGAGGCGCTCGGCCGGGAGATCGCGCAGGCCCGCGGCCTGACGCTGATCCCTCCCTTCAATCATCCCGACGTCATCGCCGGGCAGGGGACCCTGGCTCAGGAGCTGATCGAGACGGTCGGCCCCGTCGACATGCTGGTGGCCTGCCTGGGCGGCGGCGGCCAGCTCGCGGGCTGCGCGCTGGCCGCGGCGGAGCTGTCGCCGGGCTGCCGGGTGATCGGCGTCGAGCCGGAGGCGGGCAATGACGGGCAGCGCTCGTTCCGCGAGGGCCGGATCGTCACGATTCCCGTGCCCCGCACCATCGCCGACGGGGCGCAGTCGACGGCGCTGGGCGACCTCACCTTCGCGATCATCCGCGCGGGGGTGTCCGACATCCTCACCGTCACCGACGCGCAGCTCGTCGAGACCATGCGGTTCTTCGCCAGCCGGATGAAGCTCGTGGTCGAGCCGACCGGCTGCCTCGCGGCGGCGGCGGTGCTCCACGGGCTCGTGGACGTCACGGACAAGCGCGTCGGCGTGGTGATCAGCGGCGGCAACGTCGATCTGGCGGCCTTCGCGCGGCTCACCGGCGAGTCGGCCTGAGGCGTCGATTGCCGGGCCGGTGTGCTCCCGCCGCGGTGGACCGGCCCCGACCCAATGCTTATCTTGTGGCTGCCAGAATGCGCGTCCCCGGGCCTTGAACCCGGATGGGCGGGAGGATGACAATGTCCACGAGCTTCAAGGTTCTGTCGCTGACCGATCGGGCTGCCGATCGGATCAAGGCGATCATGGCGGAGGCCGACCGGCCGATCGCCGGTCTGCGCGTCGGTGTCCGGAACGGCGGCTGCGCCGGGATGTCGTACACGATGGAGTATGCCGAGGCGGTCAAGCCCGGCGAGGACGTGGTCGAGGATCGCGGCGTGCGCGTCTTCGTCGATCCGAAGGCGGTGCTGTTCCTGCTCGGCACGGAGATGGACTTCACCACCACCAAGCTGGCGTCGCAGTTCGTGTTCAACAACCCGAACCAGACCTCGGCCTGCGGTTGCGGAGAATCCGTGGCGATCACGCCGGTCTCGGCGGACCGCCTGTCCGCGCCGGCCTGAGGCTCCCGCTCACAGTCGGCGCCGGGAGCGCGGCGGCCCGGCCGCGCCCCCGGCGCGGAGGTCTCCCGCTCCCGAAGCGCTCCGCCGCGGGCGGGCGCCGCTGCGCCCCTAGGCCACCTGCGACAGCGACTCGGCCGCATCGTCCAGGAAGCGGTTCCGGCCCGCGCGCTTGGCCGCGAACATGCACAGGTCGGCCCGCTCCATCAGCGAGGCCGGCGTATCCCCCGGGCACAGCACCGCGACCCCCAGGGAGATGGTGATCTTGCCGAGCGACTCGCCGGTCGAGCGCTTGACCAGTTCGCGCCCCATCACGCTGGTGCGGACCGTCTCGGCCACCCGCTTGGCCACGGTGCGGTCGGCTCCGGGGAGGATGATGCCGAACTCCTCGCCGCCGAACCGGGCGAGCTGCGCCTGCTTCCCGGCATTCTCGCGCATCACGATCGCCACGAGCCGCAGGACCTGGTCGCCCGTGAGGTGACCGTACAGGTCGTTGAAGCGCTTGAAGAAATCGATGTCGAGGATGATCAGGCTCATGGGATCGGTGCGCGCCCGCGCCGAATCCATGGCCGCCTTCAGCGTCTCCTCGAAATGCTTGCGGTTCGCCAGCCCGGTCAGGGCGTCGGTCAGGCTCTCGCGCCGGCTCGCATCGAGCTTCTCGCGCAGCGTCTCGATCTCGCTGCGCGTCTCGCGCATGCGGGCCTCGAGGATCCGGTTGTTGGCGGCGACTTCCCGGGTCGTGGCGGCCAGGGTCGCCACGATCTCGCCGAACCGCGCCCGGCTCGGAAGGCCCTGGGAGAGATCCTGGGCGACGCCGCGCAGCGATTCGCTGTACTGCGCCGTCGAGCCCAGGGAGAGGTCCAGGATCTCGGTGACCGCCGCGATCTCGCTCAGGACCACGCGGCTGACGTCGTCGGTGGTGCTCGCGAGGCGCCGCCCGTCGAGATAGGTCTCGTGCAGATCGTCGATGTCGCTCTCGGTGAGGCAGCCGTTCTGGGTGGTGAGGCGCTTCACGGCATCGGCGAGGAGCGGCAGCTCGCCCGACACGTAGGCATACCAGACCGCGTAGGCGCGCGGCGTCGCGGAGGGGCCGTAGTCGCGGATCAGGTCATGGCTGCGCTTCGCCAATGCGAAGCTGCGATCGCGGTCCGAATAGGTCTCCTGGCTCATCCGTATCCCGTGGTCCCGGGCGATCGGCGCGCATGCGCCGCGACCCTGACTTGATATACGGCAGTCTGGTAGCCGGACTGTTAAGCTCGAAAAGACCCTTGTTACCTTTCTTTCTTCGCCAACACTGGTCGAAGCAGAAATGCCGGGACGTGGGAACCCAAACCGACGGGCGTATCACCATCCGCATCGTTCCGGCGCCCGCGCTCCTCGCGCCCGGCCGCGCCGGCGCGCGCCGTCGTGCGTCCCGCAGCACGGCTCTCCGGGCGAGCCTCTTGGCGCCCCTCCTGCCGACTCTCTTGACGACTCTCCTGGCGTGCCTCCGGACGCTGCGCGGCCGCCGCACCGCGACCGGTGCGTGCCCGCGGACGCTCCTCCCGGGCCTCCTCGGCCTCGCCGGCGCTCCGGATCTCCTTGGCGTCGCCGCGACTGGCGTCGCCGCGACTGGCGTCGCCGCTCCTCGCGCGACCGCCCCGGGCAGCACCGCCCTTGTCGCCAGCCTTCGCGGAGCGCGCGCCGCGGCGGCCCTCGCCCGACCGGCCGCGGTGACGCGTCCCGGTGTCACCGGACGGCTCGGCCACCGTCGACAGATCGCCGTCCAGCCAGGGGATCGGCTGGCCGATCAGCGCCTCGATGGCGCCGAGGGAGCGCGTGTCCTCGGGGGCGACCAGCGTATAGGCCGTGCCGCTCCGGCCCGCGCGGCCGGTGCGGCCGATCCGGTGGACGTAATCCTCGGGGTGATGCGGCACGTCGAAGTTGAAGACGTGGCTCACGGCGGGGATATCGAGGCCGCGCGCCGCCACGTCGCTGGCGACGAGCAGGGCGGTCTCGCCGTTGCGGAACGCGTCCAGGGCAGCGGTCCGCGCCCGCTGATCCATGTCTCCGTGGAGGGCGGCGGCGTCGAAGCCGTGGCTGACCAGGGACTTCTGGAGCAGGGCGACGTCGCGCTTGCGGTTGCAGAAGATGATCCCGTTCTTGAGTTCCGCCTCGCCGCGGATCAGGTCGCGCAAGCGCTCGCGCTTGGCATGCCCCTCGGCGCCGGTTGCGACCAGGCGCTGGGTGATCGTCGTGGCCGTGGAGGCGGGACGGGCGACCTCGACCCGCTGGGGGTTGTGCAGGAACATGTCCGCCAGCCGCTCGATCTCCGGCGGCATGGTCGCGGAGAAGAACAGGGTCTGCCGGGTGAACGGCACCATCTTCACGATGCGCTCGATATCGGGGATGAACCCCATGTCGAGCATGCGGTCGGCCTCGTCGATGACGAGCAGCTCGACGCCGGTGAGCAGGAGCTTGCCGCGCTCGAAATGGTCCAGGAGGCGACCGGGTGTCGCGATCAGCACGTCCGTGCCGCGCATCAGCTTGGCGTCTTGGTCGGCGAAGGACACGCCGCCGATGATCAGGGCCACGTTGAGCTTGTGGTTGGTGCCGTAGCGGTCGAAATTCTCGACCACCTGGGCCGCCAGTTCGCGGGTCGGTTCCAGGATCAGGGTCCGGGGCATCCGGGCCCGGGCGCGTCCGTTCTCCAGAAGCGTCAGCATCGGCAGCGTGAACGCCGCCGTCTTGCCGGTTCCCGTCTGGGCGATGCCGAGGACGTCGCGACGCGCCAGCACGTGGGGAATGGCCTCGGCCTGGATCGGCGTCGGCTCGGTATAACCCGCCGCTTCGACGGCGTTCAGGACTTTGTCACTCAGTCCCAGGTCGGAAAAAGGCATCTGCGTTCAGGAACCGTTGCGCGCCCGGCCGGCGCGAAGGACACCGTCGCGGCAACGGCTGGGAAAGGCTCGCGCGGGGCGATCGGGCGCTCCCGGGGCCGCGGGGCGCATCACGCATGTCAGTTAGGGCCCTGGCGCGACTTGTCAATCTCGCAATGGTGATGGCGCCCGCCGACGCACAGGGGATCGGGCGCCAAAACGGGCCTCGATCAGGGCCGGAGACGGTCGGACGCGGGCACGAGGCAGGGATCCAGGCGGGTGGACCGGGCGAATTCCGATGCCGCGAGGGCGCCGGTCGTCTGCGGATCCGCGATCCCCGGATGGGCCGGTCCCGCCAGGGCGGCGACCGCGGCGGCCATCGGTGCCGCATCGGGCCGGCTGAGCCGCGCGAGCTGGTAGGCGCCAACCACCGTGAGGAGCCCGACGAGTCCCGCCATGCGCAGGGTCCAGGGCAGGGGCCCGGCGGCCCGCCTCGGCCGCGCAGGATGCGATGCCGGGCCGGGAAGGCTCGCCGGAAGACCGGCCATCCCCTCCGGAGTCCGGCGCCTGCCGAAGGTTCTCCGGCTCCGTTCGTCGTGGCTGAGCATGGATGGACGGCTGTCTCCACCGGGCGAGGCGGCCGGCCGCGACGCGGGAGCCGGCAGGAAGCCGGTCGCGGGCGCTCGAGAGGGTAGGCCCGCCCGCAGCGACGGACCATCGGCGGATACGGTTAACCAATCGCTTACGACCGCGCGCACCCTCTCGCCAAAGTTGTGCCGGAATAAAACGGCCGCCCTGCATGCAACCGGCGAGACGTCGGACGCTATCACGGCACCCGTTGAGGCGTGCCCGAATATGCACGTCGCGCAACACAGCTAGTCTTACGAGCCTTTTCAGCTGTCCGCGTACAGTCTCGACGGGCAAGCGAGCCGGCTGCTTGGGAGACGGTCGGTTAGTCTTCATCTTTCGTTGACGGGATGTCCCTAGTCTGAGGATGCTTGTTGCAGGAAAGCGACAGACCCGCCATCCGAGAGCGCCTAGAAGGCTGCCGGCTCAAGCTAACCCCAGGACCGACACCACCATGAAGAAGCTCCTCCTCGCATCCACCGTCCTCGCCGGCTTGACCGCAACGGCGTCCGCCGCCGACCTGCCGCGCCGCGCTGCGCCGCCGCCGGTGTTCACGCCGGTGCCGGTGTTCACCTGGACCGGCTTCTACGTCGGTGTGAACGCCGGCTACGGCTTCGACGCCAACAGCCGCAACACCACCAGCTACGCCCTGCCGGGCGGCTCGCTGATCAACTCCCCCGGCACCTCGGGCGTCGTCAGCGTCAACAACCGCAACAACAACGACGGCTTCTCGGGCGGCGCCCAGATCGGCTACAACTACCAGTTCACGCCGGGCTCGGGCGTGGTGATCGGCTTCGAGGCCGACGCCCAGTACGTCGACTTCGCCCGCCGCGCCAACGCCACCCAGAACTACAGCTTCCTGGGCTTCCCCGGCGTCGCCTTCTCCAACCCGCCCGCCTTCGTCGCCACCAGCGGCAACGGCCTCGACTACTTCGGCACCGTCCGCGGCCGCCTCGGCTACGCCTTCGACCGCACCCTCGTGTACGGCACCGGCGGCTTCGCCTACGGATCCGGCCAGGACGACCAGAACTTCTCCGGCAACCGCTTCCGCGACAGCTTCCGCACCGGCTGGGCCGCCGGCGGCGGCGTCGAGTACGCCCTGCCCACCGACTCCTTCCTGAACTTCTTCCGCTCCTCGGCCGTCACCCTGAAGGTCGAAGGCCTGTACGTCAGCCTCGACCGCCAGAAGAACTCCGCCGGCGGCGTCTTCTACGGCAACCTCCTGCCCCCGAACGGCACCGCCTACCTCAACGGCGCCGCCGCCAAGACCGAGTTCGCCGTCGTCCGCGCCGGCCTGAACTACAAGTTCGGCTCGTACTAA
The DNA here is from genome assembly GCF_029691625.1 of Methylobacterium sp. 391_Methyba4. Classification (NCBI taxonomy): domain Bacteria; kingdom Pseudomonadati; phylum Pseudomonadota; class Alphaproteobacteria; order Hyphomicrobiales; family Methylobacteriaceae; genus Methylobacterium; species Methylobacterium sp. 391_Methyba4. The sequence continues at coordinate 1,350,564 of NZ_CP121475.1, forward strand.
GATCGAACGTCGGAGCCGGCTCGACCGGCTCCGCGCAACGGAAGGGCTCGGCCGCAAGGCCGGGCCCTTTCGCGTTTCAGGGTCGTGCCGCCGGACGGGTCGGGTGCGACAGGGAGCGCCGGAACCGCGCGTGCCACCCGCGATTGAGACCGCGGCGCCTCATGGGGACCGAGCGGGGACCGGGACGGGAACCCCGCGACGGGTCCGGGCGCACCGGAGCGATCAGCCATGCGAAGCCGAATCCTTCTCCTGTCGCTCGCGGCCATGGCTCTGGCGGGAGCGCCTGCACGCGCGCAGGATGCCTCCGTGATCGGCAAGGATACGGTCCTGCCGGGCACGGGGCCGGGGACCTCGACGGACGGCCAGGGCGTCGGGCGGCTGATGGCGGCGGCGAATGCCGAGGACGCCGCCAAACGTCAGGGGCTCAAGCCTGTGGCCTTCCTGGCCTCCAAGATGATCGGCGTGACGGTGCGCAACGCGGCAGGCGACAGCGTCGGCAAGATCGACGACCTGCTGATCACCGATGGCGGGACCCTCAAGGCCGTTGTGATCGATGTCGGCGGCTTCCTCGGCCTGGGCAGCAAGGTGATCGCCGTGGAGCCTGGTGCCCTGGTGCTGCGGCCGGGAGGCGAGCGGTTCTCGGCGGTCCTCAACATGAGCACCGACACGGTGTCGGCGGCCCAGCCCTTCGACCCGGCCAAGGCGGTTACCAAGCCCTGACGGTCCGGGCGGCCGGCGCGGTGGAAACCGCGTCGGCGCGACGGTTCAGATGTCGAGGTCGGCTCCCTCGGCGAAGGCCGCGCGCTCGCTGATGAAGGCGAAGCGCGCCTCGGGCTTGTTGCCCATCAGCCGCTCGACCGTGTCGCCGGTCGATTCCCGGGCCTCGTCCAGGACCGCGACGCGCAGCAACGTGCGCTTCTTCGGGTCCATGGTGGTCTCCTTGAGCTGGGCCGGCATCATCTCGCCGAGGCCCTTGAACCGCCCGATCTCGACCTTGCCGGCCTTGAACACCGTCTTGATGATCCGCTCCCGGTCGGCGTCGTCCCGGGCATAGGCCACCTTGGAGCCCTGCTGCAGCCGGTAGAGCGGCGGGATCGCGAGGTAGAGATGCCCGCGGTCGATCAGCTTGGGCATCTGGCGGTAGAAGAAGGTGATCAGCAGCGAGGCGATGTGGGCGCCGTCCACGTCGGCGTCCGTCATGATGATCACCTTGTCGTAGCGCAGGTCGGCCTCGCGGAAGGCCGCGCCGGTGCCGCAGCCGAGCGCCAGGGTGAGGTCGGAGATCAGCTGGTTGGCGCCGAGCTTGTCCCGGCTCGCCGAGGCGACGTTGAGGATCTTGCCGCGCAAGGGGAGGATCGCCTGGGTCGCCCGGTCGCGGGCCTGCTTGGCGGAGCCACCGGCCGAATCGCCCTCGACGATGAAGATCTCCGAGCCCGCGGTGCCGGCGGCCGAGCAATCGGCGAGCTTGCCGGGCAGGCGGAGCTTGCGGGTGGCGCTCTTGCGGGCGACCTCCTTCTCCTGGCGGCGGCGCAGGCGCTCCTCGGCCCGGTCGATCACCCAGTCGAGCAGCTTGTTGGCCTGGGCCGGGGAGGCGGCGAGCCAATGGTCGAAGGCGTCGCGCACCGCCGTCTCGACGATGCGCTGGGCCTCCACGGTGGCGAGCTTGTCCTTGGTCTGGCCCTGGAACTCGGGCTCGCGGATGAAGACCGAGAGCATGGACGCGCAGGTCGCCATGACGTCGTCGGTGGTCACCGCGGTCATGCGCTTGGCCTGGTTCACGCGCTCGGCGTGCTCGCGCAGGCCCCGGAGCAGGGCGACCCGCAGGCCGGCCTCGTGGGTGCCGCCCTCGGGCGTCGGGATGGTGTTGCAGTAGGAATGCGAGAACCCGTCCTCGGCGACCATCCAGGCCACCGCCCATTCCAGCGACCCGTGCGAGCCCGGCTTGGTGATCTTGCCGGAGAACATCGCGTCGGTGACCAGCTCCTTGCCGTCGATGTCGCGGGCGAGATAGTCGCGCAGGCCGTCGGGGAAGCGGTGCACGGCTTCCGCAGGTACGCCCTCCAGCCCCTCGAGGAGGGCGGGGGCGCAGCGCCAGCGGATCTCGACGCCGCCGAACAGGTAGGCCTTCGAACGCGCCATCTTGAACAGGCGGCGCGGGTCGAATTTCAGCGAGCCGAAGATCTGCGCGTCCGGGTGGAAGCGGACCCGGGTGCCGCGCCGGTTCTGCACCCGGCCGATCAGCTCCAGCGCGCCCTGCGCGTGGCCCCGCGAGAAGGTCTGGCGATACAGGGTCTGGTTGCGCGCCACCTCGACCTCGAGGAGGTCGGAGAGCGCGTTCACCACCGAGATGCCGACGCCGTGCAGGCCGCCCGAGGTCTCGTAGACCTTCGAGTCGAACTTACCGCCGGCATGCAGCGTGGTCATGATGACCTCGAGCGCCGACTTGCCGGGAAATTTCGGATGCGGGTCGACCGGGATGCCGCGGCCGTTGTCCGTGACCACGAGGGCACCGGTCTCCTCCAGCTCCACCTCGATGAAGCTGGCATGGCCGGCCACCGCCTCGTCCATGGAGTTGTCGATCACCTCGGCGAAGAGGTGGTGCAGCGCCCGCTCGTCGGTGCCGCCGATATACATGCCGGGGCGCCGCCGGACCGGCTCCAGCCCCTCCAGCACCTCGATGTCGGAGGCGGTGTAGCCGGAATCGGGCTCGGCCGCTGCGAGCGCCGTCACGGAGGCCGTGGCGTCCAGGCGCCGCCGCGGCTCCGGCGCGCGAGACGGGGCTGTCGAGGCGGCCGCCTTGCCGCCCGGTCCGAAAAGGTCGCGGGCCGGATCGCTCACGCGCGGCCTCCGCGGGCGCGGCGCATCGGCCGGCTCGGATTCGCGCAGACGGGTCTTGGGTCGTGGAGCATGCGCCTTCATCCCCGCATGATAGCGGAACAAAACGTAAACATCAAAACCGTTCGCCCCCAGGCGACGCGGCCGCACCATCGCATGCTGCGGCGCCGCGAGCGAGGGCCGGAACCGCCCCGACCCCCGAGGGGGCCAGGCGGCCCGTCATCACGACGTTGCACAACGATGGGTTAAGGCTTTCCCGTGACCAGCCTGTTCGACCTCCACAGGCCGCCGCCGGAACAGACCGGGACGATCGACGTTGACGGCGGAGATAAATCTTGACCGTGGTCAGGGAGCCGCAGCCCATGAGCGATGCCGCGATCGAGGCCCGCCGCCTCACGTTGATCCGCTTCGAGCACGCGGCCGGCGCCGCCTTCGGCTGCGACGACGACTCGGCCGGCGTGCCGCCCGGCCGGGCGCTCATGAATTCCACCACGATCGCGCTGGCGACCTTCGCGACGGCGCTCGCGGCAACCATCACCTACCTCGTCTGAACCGGGCGGCCGGACCCGGAAACCGGGACGTGCATCCCGTTCTCCGCGTCGGTCTGCTCCTGTCCCCCACCGCTGCCGGGAGAGCAGCGCAGGACCGCGTGCCCGCCCTGGACACGGACCGGCGCGGCTGACGCGCCTTGCACCCGGCGAGCGGGTGAAGGCCGCCTGGACCTGTCCGCGTCAGCCGGCGCCCGTCTTCTTGGCCGCGGTCTTCTTGGCGGCGGGCTTCTTCGCTGCCGTCTTCTTGGCCGCCGGCTTGGCGCCGCTCGCCGCGCGCGTCGCGGTCTTCCGGACAGCGCCCCGTTTCGCCGGCTTGCCGCCGCCCGAGGCGCGCTTGGCGTTGACCAGGGCGATCCCCTCGTCGAGCGTCAGCGCCTCGGCGCTCATGGTCTTCGGCAGCGTGGCATTCACCTCGCCGTCGGTGACGTAGGGGCCGTACTTGCCGGCCTTCACCACGAGGTCGCGCCCGCTCGCAGCGTCCGTGCCGAGCGGCCGGCCGGGATCGGCAGCCGGACGGCCGCGGCCGCCCCCCTGCTCCTTGGCGACGATCAGGTCGATGGCGCGGTTGCCGCCGATCTCCAGCACGTCGTCGTCCTTGCCGAGATTGGCGTAGGTCTTCCCATGCTGCACGTAGGGCCCGAACCGGCCGAGATTGGCCAGGATCGGCTCGCCGGTCTCGGGGTGGCGCGCCACCTCGCGGGGCAGCGCCAGCAGGGCCAGCGCCTTCTGCAGGTCGACCGCCGAGGGACTCAGCCCCTTCGGCAGGGAGGAACGCTTCGGCTTCTCCGCCCCCTTCTCGGTGGAGGCCTCACCGAGCTGCAGGAACGGCCCGAATCGGCCGTCGCGCAGCGTCACCGGCAGACCGGTGGCGGGATCGTCGCCCAGCACCCGGACGCCCGGCTGGCCGCCCTCGGCCGAGGAGCCGTCCCCCTCGCCCTCGACGCCCGAGGCTGAGAGCTGGCGGGTGTACTTGCACTCGGGATAGTTCGAGCAGCCGATGAAGGCGCCGAACTTGCCGAGCTTCAGCGACAATTGTCCGGTCCCGCAGACCGTGCAGGTGCGCGGGTTCGAGCCGTCGCCCTTGTCGGGGAAGATGTGCGGCCCGAGGAGGCCGTTCAGCGCCTCCAGCACGTCGGTGACGCGCAGCTCCTTGGTCTCGCCGATCGCCGCGGAGAAATCGCGCCAGAAGTCGCGCAGCACCGCCCGCCAGTCGATCTCGGCATTGGAGACGCGGTCGAGCTGCTCCTCGAGGTCGGCGGTGAAATCGTACTCGACGTAGCGCCGGAAGAAGCTCTCCAGGAAGCCCGTGACGAGCCGCCCCTTGTCCTCCGGCTGCAGCCGCTTCTTCTCGATCTTGACGTATTCGCGGTCGCGCAGCGTCTGGAGCACCGCCGCGTAGGTCGACGGGCGGCCGATGCCGAGTTCCTCCATGCGCTTCACGAGGCTCGCCTCGGAATAGCGCGGCGGCGGCTCGGTGAAGTGCTGAGTCGAGCTGATCCGCTCGCGGGTGAGCGGGTCGCCGGCCTTCATGGGCGGCAGGCGGCGGCTCTCCTCGTCCTCCTCGTCGTCCTTGCCCTCCTGGTAGAGGGTCAGGAAGCCGTCGAACTTCACCACCTGGCCGGTGGCGCGCAGGTCGATCTGGCGGGGGCCGACCTTCGCCGTGACATCCACGGTGGTCCGCTCCAGCTCGGCCGATTCCATCTGGCTCGCCATGGTGCGGGTCCAGATGAGATCGTAGAGCCGGGCCTGCTCGGGCTCGAGGTGGCGCGCGACCATCTTGGGCAGGCGGCTCATGTCGGTGGGACGCACCGCCTCGTGGGCCTCCTGGGCGTTCTTGGCCTTGACGCTGTACTTGCGCGGCACGTCGGGCACGTAGCGGTCGCCGAATTCCTTGCCGATGACCCGGCGGGCGTCCTGGATCGCCTCGGGCGCCATATCGACGCCGTCGGTCCGCATGTAGGTGATGATGCCGACGGTCTCGCCGCCGATATCGACGCCCTCGTAGAGACGCTGGGCGACCCGCATGGTCTGGGCCGGCGCCATCCCGAGCTTGCGCGAGGCCTCCTGCTGCAGGGTCGAGGTGGTGAAGGGCGGCTGCGGGTGGCGCTTGGCGGGCTTCGCCTCGACGCTCGCCACCTGGAAGGTCGCGAGTTCGAGGTCGCGCTTGAATGCGGCGGCCTCGTCGCCGGTGCCGACGTCGAGGCGCTGGATGCGCTTGCCGTCGGCGCCGACGAGGCGGGCCTCGAAGGTCGCGCCGTCGGCGGTCGTCAGCGTGGCGATGAGCGTCCAGTACTCGCGCGGCTTGAACCGCTCGATCTCCATCTCGCGCTCGACGACGAGGCGCAGCGCCACCGACTGGACGCGGCCCGCCGAGCGGGCGCCCGGGAGCTTGCGCCACAGGACCGGGGAGAGGTTGAAGCCGACGAGGTAGTCCAGCGCCCGGCGCGCCAGATAGGCGTCGACCAGGGCCTGGTCGATCTCCCGGGGCTTGCGCATCGCCGCCTCGACCGAGGCCTTGGTGATGGCGTTGAAGGTGACGCGTTCGACCGGGATGCCCTTGAGCGCCTTGCGGGCGGTCAAGGCCTCCAGCACGTGCCAGGAGATCGCCTCGCCCTCGCGATCCGGGTCGGTAGCCAGAATCAGCTTGTCGGCGCCCTTGACCGCCTTGGCGATCTCGGAGACCCGGCTCGCCCCGCGGTCGGCCAGTTCCCAGACCATGTGGAAATCCTGCTCGGGATCCACGGAGCCGTCCTTGGCCGGCAGGTCGCGGATGTGCCCGAACGAGGCGATCACTTCATAGTCGCGGCCGAGATACTTATTGATCGTCTTGGCTTTGGCCGGCGACTCGACGACGACGACTTTCATTCAGACCTCTGCCCCTGACGGGACCTGAGCGCGACGGACGAATTCTGATCGTAATTCGCGTGGGACATATGCCCGCCGTCGGGCCGGGGCCGCGCGCCGGGGACAAGTGGGTCACGGGCGGCGGGATGTCAAATGGCGGGCTGTGCCGCCGGTGTGGGGTCGAGCCGCTCCGTCGCGCATGCCCCGGCTGGCGCGGCGCCGAAACTCAGATCCCCGCGTACCATTCGTAGCCGCGGTCCTCCCAGTAGCCACCGCCGCCCTGGCCGATGCCGTTGAGCGATTCCACCATCTCGACGCGCATCACGTACTTGGCCTGCTTGTAGCCGAGCTGGCGCTCGACCCGCAGGCGCAGGGGCGCGCCGTTGGAGACGGGCAGCGGCTTGCCGTTGAGGTCGTAGGCCAGGATCGTCTGCGGGTTGAAGGCGTCGTAGAGGTCGATGCTCTCGTAGTAGCGGATCGGCGTACGCTTATCCTCGGGCTCCGCGGCCGGGCTGCCCTGACCCCAATCGTCCTTGGGCGCGTCGGTGGCGGTGGGCGCGCCGCCCCAATCCTCGGCGGCGGCGAGCTGGATGTAGGCGTCGCGCACCGCGCCCGGATGCCCGGGGCGCCCCAGGAAGGCGCCGTCGCCGCCTTCGAGGCCGCCGCCGGCATATTCCAGCGTGTCGGCGCAGTGGAACACCGCGTAGCGCGCCTGCGGCTTCAGCCCGGCCCGCTTCAGCACCTCGGCGAGCGGCACGCCGGCCCATTGCCCGATGCAGCTCCAGCCCTCCACGCAATCGTGACGGGTGATCTGGATCCGCGACGGCAGGGCGCGCAGGTCCGCGAGGCTCAGCGACAGCGGCGTCTGGACGAGCCCGTCGACCGTGAGCTTGAACTCGGCGAACTTCTTGGCCGCGAGGGCCCGGTAGGCGCGGTCCGGCGGGTCGATGGTGCCGTTCGGCTTGAACCAGGGCGAGATCATCGCGGCCGGGAATTCCCGGGCCAGGGTCGTCGGCGACATCAGCAGGCGCTGGACGTACTGGTTGGCGTCCTCGCCGACCTGGAGGGTCTGCCGGCCCGCATCGGATCCGGCGAATCTGTCGCAGCCGCCGAGCAGGGCGGTGCCCATCAGGCCGGCGCCGGCGGTGAGAAGCTTGCGGCGGTGGAGGATCATCGGGCACCTTCCCGGTCACGGCCGAGGCTGAACCAGCCGGTGATCATGCCGCGCATGTTGTTGACGAGGCCGGAGACCAGCACCAGCAGCACGTGGACCACCACGAACAGCACGATGAGCCCGGCGGCGATGAAGTGGACGCTGCGCGCCGATTGCCGGCCCCCGAACAGCTCGGTGAGCCAGGGCCAGGCGGCGTCCATCCCGGGCGACATGGCGAGTCCCGCGAGCACCATCGCAGGTAAAAGGCCCAGCACCAGGACGAGATAGGTGAGCTTCTGGATGACGTTGTAGCGCTTGGCCTCCGTGCCCTCGGGGAAGCGCAGGAGCAGGTGCTCCTTCACGGAAGCCCCGAAGTGGCGGATCTGGTCCCCGTCCGGAATCAGGCGACGGCGGAGCTGGCCGCTGAACAGGCCGTAGGTGAGATAGACGGCGCCGTTGATCACCAGCAGCCACGCGAACAGGAAGTGCCAGCGGCGGCCCGTGGCGAGGTCCTGGTCGGCCGGCAGGGTCGCCCAGGACGGGAAGGCCCGCTCCACCTCCGTGCCGCCCTCGCGCGACAGGCCGAGAACGCCCGTGGTGTCGAAGGTCCGCGTGCCGACCGTCACCACCCCGCGGCTCTTGCCGTCGCGGCCCTGATCGCTCGTGATGGCGAGCGCCGGGTCGTCGAAGGTCGAGACCGCGCCCCAGTAGAGCGCGGGGTGGGCGTTGAAGATCTGGAGGCCGCTCATCAGCAGCACGAGCAGCACCGCGGCGTTGATCCAGTGCGCCAGACGGATCACCAGCGGATGGCGGTAGAACCACCGGCGCCCCTGCCGGTCGACGGTCTCGGGGGCTTGGAGAGCAGGGGAGGCGGCCAAGAATCGGGTCCCGGTTGGGCGTCGCTGGGCAGGGGATCGTCCGAACCCCGACCGTTCGGGCCAATACGTGGCGCGAGGAGCACCGGTTACCATCGGGCGGAAAAAAGGCCGCAGGGCCCGTCCGGCTTCCCCGGCGGGCGGCGGTCTGCAGGGGCTGCAGGGGCTCCAGGCACGGGGCCGAGGGCGGAGCGCGGTCTGTCCCCTTTCCGAGCGGACGGGCCAGCCGGGAGCTCACGCCGAGCCAGCCCCTGTGCGCCGGAGGACGCGTCCCGGCCTGAACCGCGATGGATGCGCGCGATGGATGCATCGGACAGCCTTGCCGGGACGGCGCGCCGCACCTACACCCGGGCCTCATCATGACGACGCCCGCGCCCCCGGCCTTCCCGCACCGGCACCTCCTCGGCATCGAGGGTCTGACCCGGCCCGACATCGAAGGGCTGCTCGACGCCGCCGAATCCGCCGTCGACCTCTCGCGGCAGGTTGAGAAGAAGCGCACGACCCTGCGGGGCCGGACGCAGATCAACCTGTTCTTCGAGCCCTCGACGCGGACGCAATCCTCCTTCGAACTCGCCGGCAAGCGGCTCGGCGCCGACGTGATGAACATGTCGGTTGCCTCGTCCTCGGTGAAGAAGGGCGAGACCCTGATCGACACCGCGGCGACGCTGAACGCGATGCGGCCCGACATCATCGTGGTCCGCCACGAATCGGCCGGCGCCGTGCACCTGCTCGCCCGGAAGGTCGATTGCGCGGTGGTCAACGCGGGCGACGGCGCCCACGAGCACCCGACCCAGGCGCTCCTCGACGCGCTCACCATCCGCCGCAACAAGGGCCGGATCGAGGGCCTGCAGGTGGCGATCTGCGGCGACGTCCTGCACTCGCGGGTGGCGCGCTCCAACATCATCCTGCTCCAGGCCATGGGTGCCCGGGTCCGCCTGATCGCGCCCTCGACGCTGCTGCCCGCCGGCATCGAGCGCTTCGGCGTCGAGACCTTCACGGACATGCGCAAGGGTCTCGTCGGCTGCGACATCGTGATGATGCTGCGCCTCCAGCGGGAGCGCATGAACGGTTCGTTCGTCCCCTCCGTGAAGGAGTATTTCCGCTATTTCGGCCTCGACGCCGAGAAGCTGGCGCTCGCCAAGCCCGATGCCCTGGTGATGCATCCGGGCCCGATGAACCGCGGCGTCGAGATCGCCTCGGACGTCGCCGACGGGGCGCAGTCGCTGATCCGCGAGCAGGTGGAGATGGGTGTCGCCGTGCGCATGGCGGTGCTGGAAGCGCTCGCCCGGCATCTCCCGAACGGCTGAGCCCCGGACAAAGCCCATTCGCCTTCACCCGCGCCGCTTGCTCGCAGGGCGGTCGTGGCGCAGTTTCCTGCCGAAATCCGGCCCGGATCCGTATAAGGGGCCGGCGCAACATGCAGATCGCTTCATGACCGCCTACACGCTCGCCGACCTCGCCGCCCTCGTGGCGAGCCGCGCCGGGACCGATCCGGCCACCTCCTACACGGCCAAGCTCCTGTCCGAGGGCCCCGCCAAGGCGGCCAAGAAGCTCGGCGAGGAGGCGGTCGAGGCGGCGATCGCGGCCGTGCAGGGCGACAAGACCGGCCTGAGGAACGAGGCCGCCGACGTGCTCTACCACCTCGTCGTGCTGCTCCGGGCCGGCGGCGTGGAGCTCGAGGCGGTGATGGCCGAGCTGGAGCGCCGGACGGCCCAGAGCGGCATCGCCGAGAAGGCCGCGAGGCGCCACGCGTGAACGCGGCCGCGCTGCCGGGCTCGGTCGAGGCGATCCTCGACGCGTCGGACCGGCTCTCGCCCTATCGCCGCTTCAGCCGGGAGGAATGGGCGCAGCTGCGCGCCGACACGCCGCTCACCCTCAACCAGGAGGATCTGGAGCGGCTGCAATCGATCAACGATCCGATCTCGGTCGAGGAGGTGGTGGCGATCTACCTGCCGCTGTCGCGCCTGCTGGCCCTCTACGTCGCGGCGACGCAGGGGCTGTTCAAGGCGACGCAGCGCTTCCTCATGGCCGAGCGCGAGACCAAGGCGCCCTACATCATCGGGCTCGCGGGCTCGGTGGCGGTGGGCAAGTCCACCACGGCCCGCATCCTGACAGCGCTGCTGGCGCGCTGGCCCAACACGCCGAAGGTCGACCTCGTCACCACCGACGGGTTCCTGCTGCCCAACGCCGAACTCGCCGCCAACGGCCTGATGGAGCGCAAGGGCTTTCCCGAAAGCTACGACACCGCCGCGCTGCTGCGCTTCCTCCACGACGTGAAGGCCGGCCACAAGCGCGTGACCGCGCCGCTCTACTCGCACCTCGTCTACGACCGGGTGCCCGGGGAGGAGCGGGTGGTGGAGAGCCCCGACATCCTGATCGTCGAGGGCCTGAACGTCCTCCAGCCCGCCCGCCTGCCCCGGGACGGCACCGCGATCCCGTTCGTGTCCGACTTCTTCGACTTCTCGATCTATCTCGACGGCCACGAGGACGACCTGCACCGCTGGTACGTCACCCGCTTCATGAAGCTGCGCCAGACCGCCTTCCGCGACCCGCGCTCATACTTCCGGAAATACGCCGAGATCCCGGAAACCGAGGCGCTCGACATCGCCGACCGGCTCTGGACCACGATCAACCTGCCGAACCTGCGCGAGAACATCGTGCCCACGCGGCAGCGGGCGAGCCTGATCCTCACCAAGGGCGCGAGCCACCGGATCGAGAGCGTGGCGCTGCGGCGGCTGTAGGTCGGTCCAACCCTCCAGCTGATCCTGAGGTGACCGCGAAGCGGGCCTCGAAGGAGGTCTTCCGGGCCCACAGAGCCCTCTGGATGAGGAGAGGCCTGAAGCGGACGCCTCACGCGAACGGAAAGTCCGCCTCCGCCACATACGGCCCACCCCCGGTCGATTCCCGCGCCGAGAACAGCGTCACCCGGTCAACCGCGAAGGCCAGCGGCGCGAAGACCGGCGCCTGCGACAGGTACATCGCCGTCGCCTCCGGCGTGGCGTCGCGGCGCAGCCGGGCCAGGGTGACATGCGGGGTGAACTTCCGCCGTTCCGGCTCGACCCCGGCGCGGCGCACCAGCCGCTCCTGCTCGGCCTGGAGATCCGTCAGCGCCGGATCGGCCACCACCGCCGCGTAGAGCGCCCGCGGCCTGTCGCCGCCGAAGATGCCGAGGCCGTCGAGGGTCACCGTCAGGGGCGGGCGTACCCGCATCTCGGCCAGCGCCTCCACGACATCGTCGGCGACGGTGACCTCGACATCCCCGAGGAAGCGCAGGGTGACGTGAAAGTCGCCGGGCTCGATCCAGCGGGCGCCGGGCAGCCCGCCCTGGTAGGCCTTGAGGGCGTCGGCGACCGCCGGCGGCACGGCGAGCCCTGTGAACAGGCGCGGCATCAGCGGACCGGCGCCTGGCGGATCCGGTCCAGGAACGAATCGACCGTCGGCAGCATGCGGGCCGCGATGGTCTCGACGCCCTGCCGGTTCGGGTGGATCATGTCATCGAGGTGCTGCGCCCGGTCGCCCACGATCCCGTCGAGGAAGAACGGGTAGAGGGTCAGCCCGTAGCGCTTGGCGAGGGCCGGAAAGATCGCGTCGAACCGCGCCTTGTAGTCCGGCCCGAGATTGGGCGCGGCCTGCATGCCGGCCAGCAGGACCGGGATGCCCCGGGCCTTCAGCCGCTCGATGATCGCCGACAGCGCCCCCTCGGTCACCTTCGGGTCGGTGCCGCGGAGCATGTCGTTGGCCCCAAGTTCGAGGATCACGCCCGCGGTCCCGTCGGGCACCGACCAGTCGACCCGGTCGAGGCCACCGGTGGCGGTGTCGCCGGAGACGCCGGCATTGGACACGGTCACGTCTTCGCCCTTGGCCTTGAGCAGCCGCTCCAGGACGGTGGGGAAGGCGGCATCGGCGGGCAGCCGGTAGCCGGCGGTCAGGCTGTCGCCCAGGGCGACGAGCTTGACCGGGCCGTTCGGGGCGGCCTGCGGTGCCGTCATGAAAGGGACCATGAGGACGGCTAGCGCTGCGGCAAACAGGGCCGTGCGCCGGAACACAGCGCCGCCGTCATGGCGCGGCCCCAATGCGGATCCCATATCGCGGTGCCCCCGCGGCCCGTGCAGCCAAGTTCGCAGCCAACCAAGGACCTCGCGCGCCATGCTCGTCATCGCTCACAGATCGGCTCGCCCGTGAGCCAAGGCAAGGTGCTGCGCGATCCGGCGATCGCGCTGTCGAACATCGATCTCAGCCTCGGCCGCGGCGCCGCCCGGGTCCACATCCTCCGCGGCATCTCGCTCACCGTCGACCGCGGCGAGGCGGTGGGTCTCGTCGGCCCGTCCGGCTCCGGCAAGTCGACGCTTCTGATGGTCATGGCCGGGCTGGAGCGGCCCGATTCCGGCGGCGTGGTGATCGAGGAGACCGATCTCGTCCGCCTCGACGAGGACGCGCTCGCCCGCTTCCGGGGCCGGCGCATCGGCATCGTCTTCCAGGCCTTCCACCTCGTGCCGACCATGACGGCGCTTGAGAACGTGGCGCTGCCGCTGGAACTGGCCGACCGGCCCGGCGCCCACGAGCGGGCCCGCGCCGAGCTGGAGGCGGTGGGCCTCGGGCACCGGCTGCACCATTACCCGGCGCAGCTCTCGGGGGGCGAGCAGCAGCGCGTCGCCATCGCCCGGGCGGTCGCCCCCGACCCGGCGATCCTGGTCGCCGACGAGCCCACCGGCAACCTCGACGAGGCCACCGGCCGGCAGATCGTCGATCTCCTGTTCCGGCTGAAGCGCGACCGCGGCGCGACCCTGGTGCTCGTCACCCACGACAACGGCCTCGCCCGCCTGTGCGACCGCACGGTGCGCCTGCGCTCGGGCCGGATCGAGGAAGCGGTGACCGCCTGATGCACGGCACGATCACCCGACCGGACCCCGGCCCCCGCCGCCTCCCGCTCATCCTGCGGCTGGCGCTCCGCGAACTGCGCGCCGGCCTCACGGGCTTCGCGGTGTTCCTCGCCTGCATCGCGCTGGGCGTCGCGGCGATCGCGGGCGTGGCGTCGATCTCGCGCTCGCTCTCGGATGGGCTCGGCCGGGAGGGGCGGCGGATCCTCGGCGGCGACCTCGCCTACAACCTGATCAACCGCGAGGCCACCGACGCCGAGCGGCAGGCCCTGGCGCGGGAAGGCCGTCTCGATAGCGTCGCCTCCCTGCGGGCCATGGCGGTGGCGGAGAGCGGCGACGCGGCCCTCGTCGAGCTGAAGGCCGTCGACCCGGCCACCTATCCGGCGGCGGGCGACCTCGCCACCGACCCGCCGGGCCGCCTCGCCGACCTGCTGGCGGAGCGCGACGGGGTGCCGGGGGCGCTCGCCGACCCGGCCCTGCTCACGCGCCTCGACGTCAAGGTCGGGGACCGGATCGCGCTGGCCGGGCACAAGGTGGCGATCCGCGGCACCATCGTGTCCGAGCCCGACAAAATCGCCGGCGGCATCGGCTTCGGGCCGCGGCTGATGATCTCCGAGCCGACGCTGCGCGCCACCGGTCTCGTCCAGCCCGGCAGCCTCAACCGCTGGAGCTACCGGATCCTCCTGCCGCCGGGCACGGCGGATGCCGATCTCGACGCCGCGCAGGCCCGGATCCGTGCCGCGACGCCGGAGGCGGGCTGGGAGGTCCGCTCGCGCAGCAACGCCGACCCGCGCTTCGCCAAGAGCATCGAGCGCTTCACGCAGTTCCTGACCCTGGTCGGGCTCACCGCGCTGATCGTCGGCGGCGTCGGCGTCGGCAATGCCGTCCACGCCTTCGTGGAGCGCAAGCGGGCCTCGATCGCGACCCTCAAGAGCGTCGGCGCGCCCGGCTCGCAGGTGGTCGCTCTGTACCTGACGCAGGTGATGCTGATCGCCGGGATCGGCACCCTGATCGGGCTGGCGATCGGCGCGAGCCTGCCCTTCCTCCTCGACGCGCTGTTCTCCGCCGACCTGCCGCTGCCCCTGAACCCGACGCTCGCCCCGGGCGAACTCGCGCTCGCGGCCGCCTACGGGCTCCTCACCGCCTTCGCCTTCGCGATCACCCCGCTCGGCCGCGCCCACGACGTGCCGGTCTCCGGCCTGTTCCGCGACACCGTCGATCCCGCACGGGTGAGGCCGCGCTGGCGCTACCGGATCTGGTTGGGCCTGAGCCTCGCGGCGCTGGTCGGCCTGTCGGTGGTCACCGCCTTCGACCGGCGCGTGGCGCTGATCTTCATCGCGGCGGCCGCCATCGCCTTCGGCCTGCTGCACGGGGTGGCCCTCGGCCTGATGGCGCTCGCCCGCCGCCTGCCGCATCCAAGCTGGCCCGCGCCCCGGATGGCGCTCGCCAACCTCCACCGGCCGGGGGCCCTGACGCCCGCCATCGTCCTGTCGCTGGGCCTCGGCGTGACGCTCCTCGTGACGCTCAGCCTGATCGACGCCAATGTCCGCCGGACGATCAGCGCGACCCTGCCGGCCCGCGCGCCGAACCTCTTCTTCCTGGACATCCCCTCGCGGGACGCCGCCCAGTTCCGCGAGTTCCTGGCGCGCGCCGCCCCGAACGGGAAGATCGAGGACGTGCCGATGATGCGCGGCCGGATCGTCGCCCTGAACGGCGTGCCGGCCAGCAAGATCCGGCCCCCGGAGGATGCCGCCTGGGTGCTCGACGGCGACCGGGGCATCACCTACGCCGACACGGTGCCGGAGGGCTCGAGCCTCACCGAAGGCGCGTGGTGGAGCGCCGAGCAGGGCGCCAAGCCGCTGGTCTCCTTCGAGGCCGACCTCGCCCGCCAGCTCGGCCTCAAGCTCGGCGACACCGTGACGGTGAACGTGCTCGGCCGCGACCTCACCGCGACGATCTTCAACCTGCGCCGGGTGGAGTGGCGCAATCTCGGCATCAACTTCGTGATGGTGTTCTCGCCGGGGACCTTCCGCGGCGCGCCGCATTCCGACCTCGCCACGCTGACGCTGCCGGGCGGCACCGACGCGGCCGCCGAGAACCACATCCTGCGCGACGTCGCCAAGACCTTCCCGTCGGTGAGCGCCGTGCGGGTCAAGGACGCGCTGGACGCGATCGGCGACCTCGTCGGCCGGCTGGTCCTGGCGATCCGCGGGGCGAGCGCCGTGGCGGTCCTGGCGAGCCTGTTCGTGCTGGCCGGCGCCATCGCGGCCGGGCACCGGGCGCGGCTCTACGACGCCGTCGTGCTCAAGGTGCTGGGCGCGCGCCGGTCGCGGCTGCTCGCCGCCTACGCCCTCGAATACGCCGCCCTGGGCCTCGCCACGGCCCTGTTCGGCCTCATGGCCGGGACGCTCGCAGGGTGGGTGATCGTCGCCAAGGTCATGCATCTCGACTTCCGCCTCGACCTGTCGGGCGCGCTGGTGGCGGCGACGGCCGCCGTCGCGCTGGCGATCCTCCTCGGGCTCGCCGGCACCTGGCGGATCCTGGGGCAGAAGCCGGCGCCGTATCTACGGCAGATCTGAGGAGCGCCTCCCGGTCCCGGGAGGACCGCCCGGGCGCTCAGACCCGACGGGCCGCCGTCAGCGCCAGAATGTCCACCAGGGCCGTCGCACGACGGGCACCTCGCGATAGCCGCTTCCCGAAAAGCCGTGCTGGAACGCCCCGGGCGCGGTCTCCGCGACGTCCGCAGGCCGGGGGAACGGTTTGGAGCCGCCGAGCAGGAGGTTCTCGACGAGGAAATCGAGACACCGCGCCTGATACTCGGCTCCGTGCGTCGCGAGCATCGGCTCCGCGCACAGGGCCGACACGACGCGGTATGTCTCGCCGTGCCGCTCAAATCCGACCCGGTAGACGCCGAGGCCGGTCCAGCTCCGGTGGAAGCAGAGATCGAGTCCGTCGAGATAGATGAACCACTTGTCTTCCATCACCTCCGGACGCAGCCCCTTCGCCAGCTCCGCGAATTGGGCGGGGTCGAAGGCCGCGCGATAGGGGATCGGGGACATCGCCGCGAAGGGCAGGCGCTTCCAATCGTCCGGCTTCGCCGTCGCCCGCGTCGCCATGTTTCCCGGGTCTCCAGCCTTTACCGCCGGCGGCGTCAGCCCTCGGCCGGTTCCGAGCCGACCATCCCGAGGACCGCCTCGCCGAAGCGTCGGCGCGCCGCCGGATCGAGCTGGCGGAAATGAACCTTCACCAGAGCCAGGAGCCGCTCCGTCTCCCAATCGATCGCCGGCCGCGTGGCGGGGCCGCACCGATCCGGCTGGTAGAACGCCTCGATCGGAAGATCGAGGGACTGCGCGATTCGAATGAGGGCTTGGGACGACGCAGTGTCCGCTTTCGCGCCGGCAATCATGCGCAGACGTTCGAGCCCGTTCTCATCCATGACCGACCCTCGAACATCTCCAGGAAGGCGCAAATCGACCCACAGCACCGCGGAGTGCCCGACCGCAACTTTATCCGCAAGTGAACTCTTTGTCATTTGTGTGATATATTGGTACGGAGAAAGACGTTCGGGCTCCGGCCGACCAGAGGACCAACCGTCATGGGCATTACCGTCATCGATGGCTACGGGGAGGATACGGAGCGTCTCCGTGCCGCCCTCGAAGCCTCGTGCGTCGTGGGTGCCTGGGAATGGGACCATGTCGGCGGCCGTGTCGTCTACGATGAGGGCGCGGCCATGTTGCTGACCGGCACCCCCGACCTCGCCAATCGCCCGATCAGCGGACCGATGGCACTGGCCGCGGTGCATCCGCAGGACATGACCTGGCTGATGGACCACATGCTCCGGGCCGTCCGGTCCGGTGGACTGGTGCTGGCCGAGTACCGCGTCTTCAAGACGGACGGCTCGGTGCGATGGCTCCTCAGCCGCGGACGGACGCATCGGGACGCGGCCGGCCAGCCGGTCCGCTCGCACGGGATCCTGATGGACATCACGGAGATCCGGGACGGCGGCGATCGCTACGTCCTGGGCAGGCCTCCTTCGGGGGGCGCCCCGCTGGAGCGCGCGGCCGACCTGGCGATCGCGCTCAAGGAGACGCTCACCGACGATATGCCGGCCGAGGTGCAGGTCGCCGCCGAGCTGATGCTGCTGAGCCTGGGCCGCGCCTTCGCCCGCAGGGCCGCGCACTGAGCCCTGGACGTCCGGTCCGCCGGAACCCTGCGGACGGGCGGCGGCCGGCCCGCGGCGGACAAACCGGCACGGGCGCCGCCGCGGGTGGCATCAGGAAACCGTTAAGACTGCTCGCACGGCTATCGAAACACCTGCATCCCGGCAACCGTCAGTCGAAAGACACGCTTTGCAGCAGGAAATGCATTTTAATCCCTGCCCGGATGGACAAAAATACATCCTCCGGACACGGAAAACCCGGGCCGCAACCGTGGCCGGGGACTTGTGTCCAGGACGCGGGCGCAACATATTCCTGACCGAGGCGCCAGCCTGGCGCCAGAGGTCCTGCGTGGGCCTCGCCCGAACACCACGCTGAGAGAGCCTCCGCAAGGAAACTCCCATGGCATTCGAGAATAGCCCATTCCGGTACGGCGCCCAGCAGCCGACCGGCTACGCCGGCACCCAGGTCGAAGTCGACCAGGGCCTGCGCACCTTCATGCTCGGCGTCTACAACAACATGGTCGTCGGGCTTGGCATCTCGGGTCTCGTCGCGCTCGGCCTGAACATGGCCTCCGTGGCGGCCTACCAGGGCACCCGCCCGATCCTGACCCCGTTCGGTCAGACCCTCTATCTCAGCCCGCTGAAGTGGGTCCTGATGCTCGCCCCGCTGGCGTTCATCTTCGTCTTCTCCATGCGGATGGACCGGATGTCGGCCTCTTCCGCGCGGACGATGTTCTTCGCCTTCGCGGCGGTGATGGGCGCCTCGATGTCTTCGCTCCTGCTGGTCTTCACCGGTGGCAGCGTGGTCCAGGTGTTCTTCATCACGGCGGCGGCCTTCGGCTCGCTCAGCCTCTGGGGCTACACCACGAAGCGTAGCCTCTCGGGCATGGGCTCGTTCCTGATGATGGGCCTGATCGGCATCATCCTCGCGTCGCTGGTGAACATCTTCTTCGCCTCGTCGGCCCTCCAGTTCGCCATATCGGTGCTGGGCGTGCTGATCTTCGCGGGGCTGACCGCCTACGACACGCAGAAGCTCAAGGAGATGTATCTCTACGGCGGCTTCGACGGCGAGATGGCGGCCAAGATGTCGGTGAACGGCGCCCTGACCCTCTATCTCGACTTCATCAACATGTTCCAGTTCCTGCTGAGCCTGATCGGCGACCGCCGCTAAGCCGCAAGAACCGACCGTTGACAGAAACCCCGGCGGGCAACCGCCGGGGTTTCTTTTTGCCTCGCCGCACCGACCGGATGCGCTAAGCTCGGGCCATGCCTGCGCTCTCCGGCCTTTCCGGCCTCTCCGCCTTCCCGATCACCCCGAGCGACGCCGACGGTCGGGTCGATGCCGGAGCCCTGCAACGCCTGCTGGAGCCCCTCGTGGCCGCCGGGGTCGATTCGATCGGCCTGCTCGGCAGCACCGGGACCTACGCGTATCTGAGCCGCGACGAGCGCCGCCGGGCGGTGGCGATCGCCCGCGAGGCCGTGGGCGGCCGGGTACCGCTCCTGGTCGGCATCGGCGCCCTGCGCACCGACGAGGCCATCCGCCTCGCGCAGGACGCACGGGCGGCCGGCGCGGATGCGGGGCTGCTCGCCCCCGTCTCCTACACGCCGCTGACCGAGGCCGAGGTCGAGGCGCATTTCGCAGCCGTGGCGGAGGCGGGCGGATTACCCCTCGTCCTCTACGACAACCCCGCGACCACGCATTTCCGCTTCACGCCGGCGCTGATCGGCCGGCTCGCCCGCCGTCCCGGGATCGTGGCCGCCAAATGCGCCGCGCCGGCCCCGGCCGACGCCGCGGCCGGTGTCGCGGCCCTGCAGGCGGCGGTCCCGGCGGGCTTCCCCATCGGCTTCAGCGGCGACTGGAACGCGACCGAGGCGCTGATCGCCGGCGGCACGGCATGGTACAGCGTGGCGGGCGGCCTGTTCCCCCGGACCTGCCGCGCGATCGTCCGGGCCGTGGAGGCCGGCGACACGGACCGTGCGCGCACCCTGAACGCGGAACTGGAGCCGCTCTGGACGCTGTTCCGGACCCATTCCAGCCTGCGGGTGGTCTATGCCTTGGCCGATATCCTGGGCCTGTGCCGCGCCGAGCCGCCGCGGCCGATCCGTCCCCTGCCGCCGGAGGTCGTGGCCGAGATCGCCGCGACCGTCCGGCGGATGCCCCTGTCCTGACGGGCGGAGCGGGATGCCGTGCGGGGTCAGACCGCCTGTCAGACCGCCTTGGGCGCCGGCTCCAGCACGGCGATGACCCGGGCGAGTTCCGAGCCGCGCTTCAGGATCTGGCCGCTCGCGGCGATGACCGCGTAGGCCCCCTGGCGGCGGGCAAGCTTGGGATCCTTCTCGATCCGGTAGAGCGGCATCTCGGAGGCGCGGCGGTAGATCGAGAACACCGCCCTGTCGCGGCGGAAATCGAGGGCGTAGTCGCGCCATTCGCCCGCGGCCACCTGCCGGCCATAGAGGTTGAAGATCGTGCGCAGCTCATCCCGGTTGAAGGCGACCTGTGGAGGAGCCGCGCGGGCGGGGAAGGGAATGACATGCCCCGCCGCCTCGTCGGGCCTCGGCCCGGCGCTCGTCCTTTCGGTCATCACCACTCCCGTGCATCGTTCCTTTGCCGGATGATGGGCTTCGCCGCAGCGGCCCGCAAGGGTGACGGCCGCCCCGCGCCGTGACCTGCGAGACACGCCCAAGCGACAAAAAACATGGTTTGGCCAGATTCGCGCCTTTTGCAGGCCGCGTTGCCGCGCGACAACAGACGTCGAACCTCGCCGGGTCCTGCCCGGCCGGCGCCCGACACCCAGCTCCCCAGCCATCGGCCGCCGTTCGGGATCCCAGGATCCGGCACTCCGAGGTTTCGAGACCCAAGACTTCAGGCCGCCCCTCCGGGCGGCCTTTTTTCTGTTTCCCGTTGGGCCCGGGAAGCGGGTATGCCACCGGCATCATGGGCCCGCCCGCCTTCGACGACGCCTTCCTGCACGACCTCGACGCGCTGTTCGCGTGGCGCCGCGACGTGCGCCGGTTCCGGACGGATCCGGTGGACGAGGCGTGCCTGCGCACCTGCCTGACGGCGGCCCACCGGGCGCCGTCGGTCGGCAACAGCCGGCCCTGGCGGTTCGTGCGCGTCTCGGATCCGGCGCGGCGCCGCGCGGTGTCGGACAACTTCTCCGGCTGCAACGCCGCCGCGGCCGCAGGCTACGATGCGGACCGCGCCGCCCGGTATCGCGGCCTCAAGCTCGCCGGCCTGCGGGAGGCGCCGGTCCATCTGGCCGTCTTCTGCGACGCGGCGACCGAGACCGGCCTCGGGCTCGGACGGGCCAGCATGCCGGAGACCCTGGCCTATTCGGTGGTGGGGGCGGTGCAGTGCTTCTGGCTCGCCGCCCGGGCGCGCGGCCTCGGCGTCGGCTGGGTCTCGATCCTGGAGCCGCAGACCGTCTCGGCGATCCTGGCGGTGCCGGAAACGTGGCGGCTCGTGGCCTATCTCTGCGTCGGACACCCGGTGGAGGAGCATCTCGACCCGGAGCTGGAGCGCCACGGCTGGCAGCCCGAGGACAAGCGGGGCAGCACGCTCTACGAGCGCTGAAGGGCGGCCGAGCGGCCCCGCCGCGCCCCCGCGCCGTCGATCGTGGTTGCTCTTTTACCGTGCCTCACGGATGCGGCACGCTGACCCCACATCAACCATAGCTATTCTTGGAACGGTAAGCTCGGCCGCGGATTACTTGCCCGCGTCAACTCTTGCTTGTCGAGGATCGTAGTGATGTCGGGTCGGGTGGCGGCTGTATTCGGTTTGGCCGGCGCGATGCTGGCCGGTTGTCTTCAAACGGCGCAGGCGCGCGAGGTCGTGCCGTTCCAGAACGGTGTCGCGCCGGGCTCGGTGGTGATCAGCGTGTCGCAGCGCAAGCTCTATCTTGTGAACGGCGACGGCACGGCGATCCGCTACCCCGTGGCGGTGGGCCGGCCCGGCAAGCAGTGGTTTGGCACGAAGCCGATCGACGGCAAGTACGTCGCCCCCGCCTGGTCGCCCCCCGCGGAGGTGAAGCGCGACAACCCGCGCCTGCCGAACCTCATCGCGGGCGGCTCGCCGCACAATCCGATGGGTGCGGCGGCCATGACCCTCGCGGGCGGCGAATACGCGATCCATGGCACCAACCGGCCGAGTTCGGTGGGCACCTACGCGTCCTATGGCTGCATCCGGATGTACAATCAGGACGTGGTCGACCTCTACGCGCGGGTCGATGTCGGCACGCAGGTCTACATGACCCACTGAAACCCGCGGGCCTCAGCCGGCCGGCGGCGCGGTCGCCTCGACGGCCGTGAACGTCTCCAGGATCCGGTAGGTGTGCGCGGCGCCCGCCGGCACGCAGTAGGAATCGCCCGGAGCGAGGGCGAGGGTCTCGCCCTCCAGGACGAGCTCCGCCCGGCCGCTGACCACGTAGCCGACGGTCTCGTAGGCCGATTTGGTCATCGGCTTGTCGGCGTTCGGCTCCTCCGCCCGCCACATCCGCATCCCGAGCCGCTCGCCGCGGGCCAGGGTGATCGCGCCGTGCGGTCCCGCGACCGCGCTGCGCGCCGATACCGTTGTCGCCATGCTCGCCTCCTCCGGGTGAATCCGCTCAACGGGCCCGGAGGCTCGACGTTCCGCGCCGGACGTTCCGTGCCCGACGGCGTGCCGCTTGACGGCCCGCACCGGGCCCCGACAGGATGACGCACCGGTTCGACAGACGCCCGACAGAGGCGCGGACCGGGGCGGCGCCCGCGAACCCGCCCGGGTCCGATGCGCCGGCGAGCGATCCGGATCGGGAGGATGCGCGCCATGCAGATCAAGGCGGCGATCGACAGGATTCCCGGCGGCCTGATGCTGGTGCCGCTGCTGCTCGGAGCCCTGTGCAGGACCTTCGCGCCGGGGTCCCCGGCCTATTTCAAGGGCTTCACGCAGGGGATCATGACCGGCGTGATCCCGATCCTGGCGGTCTGGTTCTTCTGCATGGGCGCCTCGGTCAGCCTGAGGGCGACCGGGACGGTGCTGCGCAAGTCCGGCACGCTGGTGGCGACCAAGCTGGTCGCCGCCTGGGCGATCGTGCTGGTGGCCGGGCTGTTCATCCCGCCCGAGGGGATCCAGACCGGCTTCTTCGCCGGCCTCTCGATCCTGGCGATCGTCTGCGCGATGGATATGACCAATGGCGGCCTCTACGCCTCGCTGATGCAGACCTACGGCAGCCGCGAGGAGGCCGGCGCCTTCATCCTCACGTCGATCGAATCCGGCCCGCTGATGAGCATGATCATCCTCGGGGCCTCTGGGGCTGCGCATTTCGAGCCGCAGATCTTCGCGGGCGCGGTATTGCCCTTCCTCGTCGGCTTCGCCCTCGGCAACCTCGACCCGAAGCTCCGGGCCCTGTTCGCCCCGGGCGGCCAGCTGATGATCCCGTTCTTCGCCTTCGCGCTGGGGAACACCGTGGACCTCAGCAACCTGCTCTCGCCGCTCGCGGGGCTCGGCATCGTGCTGGCGCTGGCGGTGATCGTCCTGACCGGCATCCCGCTGATCCTGGCCGACCGGGCGATCGGGGGCGGGACCGGCACGGCGGGGCTGGCGGCCTCCTCGACGGCCGGGGCCGCCGCCGCCAACCCGCTGGCGATCGCCGCCGTCGCCCCGCACTTCGCCCCGGCCGCGCAGACCGCCACCGTGCTGGTGACGATCTGCATTATCGTGACCTCGATCCTCGTGCCGATCCTGACCGGGCTCTGGTACCGGCGGTTCGGGGCGGGTGCGGCGGAGGCCCGGACCGAGACCGGCCCGCCGCTGGCGGTCCCGGCCGAATAGGGCCGGGCCGGTGCGCCGGCCCCTGCGCCGTCCTCAGAAGTCGACCGCGAGGCCCTTCACCTCCCAGTCGTCGTAGCGCACCGGCTCCAGGCCGCCGCGCCCCTGGCGCTCGGGCCGGGCGCTGATCTCGGCGGCCCGGGCGTCGATCGCCGCGCGGCGCTCGGCGGCCTCGGCCAGGGCACGCTGCGCCGCCGGGCTGAGCGCGCGGGGCGGGGCCGTGCCGTCGCCGGCCTCCGGTCCGTCCGGATCCTGCCTGTGCGGGTCTTGTGCGGTCGGCTCTTGCATCGCGCTCGCTCGAGTGTGAGGGCGTAGGCCCAGAAGGCGTTGGATCTGGAGCAGAAGTGGCATCGCGGGACACAGGCCGCAACACGCGGAAGGAAGCTTCGACGGGCGAGACCGGGCGGGATACGGCGGGCCTGGGCGCGCGCCGCGCGGCGATGCAGGCGGTCGCGGCCCTGATCGGCCAGGAGCGCCCCCCCGCCCTCGACGACGCCCTCGCCCAGGCGATCCGCGCCGAGGCGCTGGCGCCGGCCGACGCCGGGCTGGCGCGGGCCATCGCGGTGGCGACCTTCCGCCGCTACGGGCTGATCCGCGCGGCCCTGGCCGCGCGGCTGGAGCGCGGGCTGCCCGCGGCCAAGCCGCAGCTCACGGCCCTTTTGGCCACCGCGACCGCGCAGCTCCTCGACCTCGCGGTCCCCGACCATGCCGCCGTCGACCTCGCGGTGCGGCTCGCCAAGGGGGATACCCGCACGGCCCATCTCGCCGGGCTGGTCAACGCGGTGCTGCGCCGGATCGCCCGGGAGCGCGACGCGATCCTGGCCGCGGACGCCGACGCCCTGGCGGTCAACACGCCGGACTGGCTCGCCCGCCGCTGGGTCGCGGCCTACGGGCCCGAGCGCGCGGCGGCGATCGCCCGCGCCCATCTCGCCGGGGCCGCCATCGACCTGACCCCCCTGCGCGACACCGCCGACTGGGCGGAGCGTCTCGGCGCCGTCACCCTGCCGACCGGCTCCCTGCGCCTGCCGGAGAACGGCCCGGCGATCCCCGACCTCCCCGGCTTCCAGGAAGGGGCGTGGTGGGTCCAGGACGCCGCCGCGGCGCTCCCGGCCCGCCTCCTGGCGCCGCAGCCCGGAACCCGCGTCCTCGACCTCTGCGCGGCGCCCGGCGGCAAGACCCTGCAGCTCGCCGCCACCGGCGCGCAGGTCACCGCCGTCGACCGGTCCGCGCCGAGGCTGGAACGCCTGCGCGAGAACGTCGCGCGGCTCGGCTTCGCGGTCGAGATCGTGGTGGCCGACGCCCTCACCCTGGAGCCGCGGGACCACGACGCGGTCCTGCTCGACGCGCCGTGCTCGGCCACCGGGACGATCCGGCGCCACCCCGACGTGGCCTGGACCAAGGTGGAGGCCGATATCGGGCGGCTCGCCGCGCTCCAGGCCAGGCTCCTCGACCACGCGGCCGGGCTGGTGCGGCCGGGCGGGCTTCTCGTCTACTGCACCTGCTCGCTGGAGCCGGAGGAGGGCGAGGCGCAGATCGCGGCCTTCCTGGCCCGCGACTCCCGGTTCACGCGGGTGCCGGTCCGGCCCGAGGAGGTCGGTGGCGCAGCGGCTCTGATCGACGGCAACGGCGACCTGCGCACCCTGCCGTGCCACCTGGCGGAGGTGCCGAACGCCCGCGGAGGCCTCGACGGCTTCTTCGCGAGTCGGCTCCGACGGGCGGATTGATCGGGCACGCAGGCCGGATCTCCGGAGGTGGACCGGCGGTCCGGTCCAGCCGCCCATCATTCCGGAGTGCCGCGGGCGGACAGGGAAAAGTGGCGCGCGGCAGCGTGCGTCACGCCGCCCGCGCCTTGACAATGTTCCTATTCTGTGCTTCCTGACCGCACCTGTCCGCGGCGGCCCGGGAGCGATCCCGGGCCGTCCTTCGGGGGCCCGCCCGGTGGCTGACCGGGCGGGCCCGGGGGCGGGGCGGCGCCCGCGTCGGTGGCTCTCAGCCGCCATCGCCCCGGGCGGCGGACCGGTGCGGGGCGTGTCTCGGAAGCGGGCGTGAGACCGGGCGGCAGTTTGCCCGGCGGGGTCGAGGAAATGCCCCCGCGCCGACCCGCCTCTGGGCCGACCCTGAGCGACCTGCGGACCCGCCCACTACGAGGCGGGGGGCGGCTGGAAGGCCACGGCGCTGATGCGGGTTCCGGAGGTGCGGGCACGGCGTGCCTGGGCCTCGCCCGAGACCGCTAACAGGGAGTCGCAGGACCGGGGCGCTGGAGACGCCGCGACGAGAAAGACGGCACCGGCCGGGGCAGGCGCCCGGTCGATGCCGCGGGGCGCCGCGGGGATCGGATCCCGCGCGACTTTGGCCGACACCTGGGTTCCCGCGGCGTCCCGCGTCCCTCGTGTTCGCTCCCGGGCCATGCCCCCGGCGCCACCGGCGCGCGGGCACGATGACGCGTGGCGGGAGGTCCGCGCGCCCGAATCGGTGCCCGACGATGCGGAACCCGGCAGGGGCGGGCGCGACGTCCCGCGGCGATCCGCGACCCCTGGAAAGTTGACGGCGGCCCGGCGGGCTGCCATCCGCCCGTCCGACACGTCCGCCTGCCGGCGGTTCCCTCGAGTCCGAAGAACCCATGACCGACCTGATCGAGACGATCCGCCGGACGCTCGTGCCGATCCACAAGGAGGGCTATCCCTTCATCCTGATTGGCATCGTGCTGACGGTTCTGGCGGGCTATTTCTCCCAGTTCTTCGGCTGGATCTTCCTGATCCTCACCCTCTGGGTCTGCTACTTCTTCCGCGATCCCGAGCGGGTCACCCCGGTGGCGGACGGACTCGTGATCTCGCCCGCCGACGGGCGCGTGAACCTCATCGCCACCGTGCTGCCGCCGCCCGAGCTCGACCTGCCGCAGGTGCCCACGCTACGGGTCTCGGTGTTCATGAACGTGTTCGACTGCCACGTGAACCGGGTGCCGGTGGCCGGCCGGATCGGCCAGATCCACTACACGCCGGGCCTGTTCCTCAACGCCGAGCTCGACAAGGCCAGCGACGACAACGAGCGCAACGGCATGGTCATCGAGACGACCCATGCCGGCCAGCCGAAGCGCGTCGGCGTGGTGCAGATCGCCGGCCTCGTGGCCCGGCGCATCGTCGGGTTCGTCTCGGCGGGCGACGTGCTCGGCGTCGGCGAGCGCTTCGGCCTGATCCGCTTCGGATCGCGGGTGGACGTCTACCTGCCGGCCGGGTCGACCGTGCTGGTCGGGCTCGGCCAGAAGGCGGTGGCCGGCGAGACGGTGCTGGCCGATCTCGGCGGGGGCCCGGAGCGCCTGTTCAAGCGGATCTGAGGCCATGGACGATCTCTTCCCGCCCTTCGCGCCCGATCCGAACGAGCCGCGGCCGCGCCGGTTCAAGCCGGTGCCGTTCCGGATGATCGCGCCCAACATGATCACCCTGATGGCGCTCTGCCTCGGGCTCACGGCGATCCGGCTCGCCTTCGAGGGCAAATTCGAGCCCGCCGTCATCGCCGTGGTGGTGGCGGGCGTGCTCGACGGCATCGACGGGCGGGTGGCGCGGCTACTCAAGGGCACGTCGCGCTTCGGCGCGGAGCTCGATTCCCTCGCCGACTTCGTGAATTTCGGCTGCGCCCCGGCACTCATCCTGTACGGCTTCGTGCTGTTCCACCTGAAATCGATGGGCTGGATCGTCGCGCTGATCTTCGCCATCGCCATGGCGCTGCGGCTCGCCCGCTTCAACGCGATGCTCGACGATCCGAACCGGCCGGAATGGAAGAAGGACTTCTTCGTCGGCATGCCGGCGCCCGCGGGGGCGCTCACCGCGATGCTGCCGCTCTACCTCCACTTCCTGGGCTTCGGCATCGAGACCTGGGCGGCGCCCGCGGTCCTGATCTACGTGCTGTGCATCGCGCTGCTGGTCGTCTCCACGGTCCCGACCTATTCGGGCAAGACCATGGGCAAGCGGGTGCCGCGCAGCCTCGTCCTGCCGATCTTCCTGTTCGGGGTCGCGGCCTTCGGCCTCCTGATCAGCTACCCGTTCGAGGCGCTCGTCGCGGTGAGCGGGGGCTATCTGCTGACCATCCCGGTGGTGGCCGCCCAGTATCGCCGCCGGGTCAAGGCGGAACTCGCCGCCCTGGGC
This sequence comes from Methylobacterium sp. 391_Methyba4, assembly GCF_029691625.1. NCBI lineage: Bacteria > Pseudomonadati > Pseudomonadota > Alphaproteobacteria > Hyphomicrobiales > Methylobacteriaceae > Methylobacterium > Methylobacterium sp. 391_Methyba4. The sequence continues at coordinate 1,377,803 of NZ_CP121475.1, forward strand.
GAGGACCGGCCCGCCCTAGCCACGGCCGGCCGACCGGCATCGGAATAGGCGCTGGCCTTCGCGGAGCCGTCCTCTATCTTGGCGGTATCAAGCGGGCGGGGGCTGGCGGATGCTCGGGGATTTCAAGACGTTCGCGCTGCGCGGGAACGTGGTCGATCTCGCGGTCGGCGTGATCATCGGCGCGGCCTTCGGGGCCATCGTGACGTCGGCGGTCCAAGACATCTTCATGCCGCTGATCGGCGCGATCACCGGCGGGCTCGACTTCTCGAACTACTACATCCCGCTCTCGTCGAAGGTGCAGGCAGGCCTGCCCTATGCGGATGCCAAGAAGCAGGGCGCGGTCATCGGTTACGGCCAGTTCCTGACCCTGACCCTGAACTTCCTGATCGTCGCCTTCGTGCTGTTCCTGGTGATCCGGGCGATGAACCGCCTGCAGACCGCCGAGGCCAAGAAGCCCGACGCGATGCCGGCCGACGTGAAGCTTCTTTCCGAGATCCGCGACCTGCTGGCCGAGAAGCCGCGCGTCTGACGCCTGTGCGGGCGCGCGGTGCCGACTCAGCCCTTGGGCTTGTCGGTCTCGTCCGGCTTGACGCCGAGGGCATCGAGGATCTGGTCGAGGGCATGACCGACGGCTTCGGTGCCCTCCTCGTGGGTCTTCAGCCGGGTCTCGAGCCGGCGGATCTGTGGCTCGAAGGCATCCGGCACGGGATCGTCGCCGAGGAAGCGGGGCTTGTCCGACCCCACCGGCAGGACGCCGCGCAGCTGCTGCCCGAGGTGGTCGCGCACGGGCTCCGGCAGAGTGGTTTTCGGATCGGTGGGTGCGTCGCTCATGATCGCCTCACGGCTCGGGCCATCTCTCAACGGCCGGACGGATGAAGCGTTGCGCCGACGGCCGCGGCTATGAAGATGCCCCCGGAGCCGGGCTCCGGGGGCGCTTGGGCCAGCGCGAAACCGGCCCGGGGTCTTAGTCGATGACCTCGACGATGCGGTGGCCGCGATCGACCAGCACCGGACGATCGTTCACCACGGTGTAGCGGTAGCCCGGCTGCACGCGGTACTCGTTGGGCACGTCGTAATAGGTCACGCCCGAAGCCGGCAGGGTGGTGCCGACGGCGACGCGGCCGTCATAGTCGTAGGAGCGGACATTGCGCTCGCGGACATAGCTGCGGAAGCGCGGGGCCATGTCGACGCCGAGGATGCCGCCCACCGTGCCGGTGGCCGCACCCACCGCGCCGCCGACGATGCCGCCGATCGGGCCGGCCGCATCGGCACCCGCAGCCGCGCCGCGCTCGGCGCCGGGGATCGTGCCCTGGGCCTGGGCGGCCAGCGGAAGCGACAGGACGAGGGCCGAGGCGGCGATAAGGGTCTTGAAGGTCATGCGGGACATCTCCGTTCCGTGGTGTTTCGCCGCGCAGGCGCAGCGAAGCTCGGGCCGGTAACGCCCGACCCCCGGAATCGGATGCATCTTTTTTTGTGGGACGCCGGGATGCAGCCGGCTGAGCCCTCACGCGTCCTTGGGCATCGCCGACTGGATGAAGCGGTCGGAGCCGAGATCCTCCTCGTCGTAGCCCAGCAGCTCCGCGAGCCTGCCACGGGCGCGGCTGACGCGGCTCTTCACCGTGCCAACCTTGCAGCCCATGATGGCCGCGGCCTCCTCGTAGGAGACGCCCTCGGCGCCGACCAGGACCAGGGCCTCACGCTGATCCGGCGGCAGCTTGGCCAGCGCCGATTGCAGATCCTCGACGTCGAGCCGGTCACCCTGGTGCGGGGCGGTGGCGAGCCGGGCCGCGTAGGACCCGTCCTGATCCTCGACCTCGCGCACCCGCTTGCGGTGATCCGAGTAGAAGATGTTGCGCAGGATCGTGAACAGCCACGCGTTGAGGTTCGTCCCCGGCTGGAACCGGGCGCGGTGCTGCCAGCCCTTGAGCAGGGTGTCCTGCACGAGATCGTCCGAACGGGCGGGGTTCGACGTCAGCGACAGCGCGAAGGCGCGCAGGGACGGGACGGCCGCGAGCAGACCGTTGCGGAATTCCGGCTCGATCGCCTCACCGCGGGCGCGCAAAGCCGCCTCGAGCTTCTCGATCAGCTCGGCGAAGCGGGACGGCAGTGTCTCCTCGCCGATCCGCTCGTAGACGGTGCGCAGATGCTCCCCGAGATGCGTGCGGATCCCGGGAGCCAGGTTCGGGCGGCCATCCCGAGTCCCGTCCTCCTGGGACAGGACGGTGTCCGTGTCGTCGCGGGTCATGTGTATCGCGCTCGTCAACTCGTCGTGGCTCGACCTGTGGTCCCCGGCGGGTCGAGGCGGAGCGCTTGTCGGCCCGAACCGGTTGGAAAGCCCGGCCGATGCGCTCCTGTTACCGGAGTTCTAGCGCATCGGGCGCGGGCATGCACCCTCAGGCAAAACACACTTAAGCTAAGTTGGCCGGTCTCAACAGCCGGATCGCCCCGTCGCGCAGGGTCAGGACGTCGCCGCGGGCGAGATCGGTCCAGCACTCGTCCCGGGTCAGCGCCTGGGTGGCGATCACCGTCACCACGTCGTGCTCGGTGGTCTCTTCGGCGAAATCCACCTGCCAGTCCTCGTCGATCAGGGTGGCCTTGCCGAAGGGGGCCCGCCGGGTGAGGTAGCAGAGGCGCTTGCCGCAATGGGCGTAGAGGGTGCGGCTGTCGGTGAGCAGCATGTTGAACACGCCGAGGGCGTGGAGTTCGCCCGCGAGGTCGGCCACGGCCCGGTCGAGGGTCTCGGGCCGGGGGAGGGCGCGGAACCGGGCCTGGAGCCGGCCGAGCATCCAGCAGAAGGCGTGCTCGCTGTCCGTCGAGCCGATCGGCATGAAGCCGCCCAGCGGCAGCCGCTTCACGCCCTTGAGCTGTCCGTTATGCGCGAAGGTCCAGCGGCGGCCCCACAATTCCCGCGAGAACGGGTGGGTGTTCTCCAGGCTGACCCGGCCGCGGTTGGCCTTGCGGACATGGGCGACGACGATGCGGCTCTTGATCGGCATGTCGCGCAGCAGCCGGGCGAGCTGCGAGCGGGCGCTCGGCTCCGGCTCGTGGAAGCTGCGGCAGGTGCGCCCGTCGTAGAAGCTGATCCCCCAGCCGTCCGCATGCGGCCCGGTCTCGCCGCCGCGCCGAGCGAGGCCCGCGAAGGAGAAGCGGATGTCGGTCGGCACGTTGGCGCTCATGCCGAGCAGTTCGCACATCGTCTGTCAGCCAGGCTATGCGGGGGAGCGGCGACGTTTAGGAGTGTTCGGCCGCCCGGACAACGGATTTCGCGTCGCTCAGCGCGCCAGATAGTCGGTCAGCGTCATGCCGACCAGGATGGCGACCCAGAAGAAGCCGAGCCCCGAGAACAGCCGGATCAGCGGCGGCTCGTGGATCACCTCCATGGAGACGAGGAGGATCAGCGCCACCATCACGGCGACCACGGCGAGTTCGACGATCCAGACCTGCGCGAAGGGGAGGGTGGCGCCGAGGGTGACGTTGACGGCCAGAAGCGCCAGCAGCGCCAGGAAGGTGAGCACCGGCGTGCGCAGGCGCCGCCGGAGCAGGGCGCGGTCGTCGGCGCTCAGGGTCGCGAGGGGGTTCCGCATCCTACCGGTTCACCACGTAGAGGATCGGGAAGGCCAGGATCCAGACGAGGTCGATGAAGTGCCAGTACAGGCCGTAGACCTCGATCCAGTTCTGGTGCCGGGCGAGGAACCCGGCCTTGGCGGCCATCCAGGTCATGCCGAGCAGGAGCGCGATGCCGGTGAACAGATGCAGCGCGTGGAGCAGGGTTGCGACGTAGTAGAGGTTCACGAACAGCCGCGCCGCCGGCGTCTCGGCCAGCGCGAAGGGCCGATCGCTGAGGAACGGCATCATGTGCTCGGCCCAGTCGGCGTAGTACTCGTAGCCCTTGAGGACGAGGAACAGGCCCCCGAGCGCCGCGGTCGCCAGCATCGCCCGCACCATGGCGCGCTGCCAGCCCATCCGGGAGAATTCGATCGCCATCGACATCGTGAGCGATGAACAGATCAGCACCACGGTGTTGGTGGCGCCGATCCAGAACTTGAGGTGCTTGGCCGCCGCGATCGTCGCTTCGGGATGCTGGATCCGGGTGATCAGCGCCACCAGGAACAGCGCCGAGAACAGCAGCAACTCGGTGATCAGCCAGGCCCAGATGCCGAGCGTCGCCGCCTCGCGCTGCTGGGCCACGCTCTCGAAATGCTCCGCGCGCGCGACCCCGACGCCGTCGGCCAGACCTTTGCTCATCCGTGCTGGTCCCGGGATTCCTGGGCCTGGATCGGGTAGTCGTAGGGGATGCGCGGCACCTCGGGCGGGGACAGGAAATTGTGCGTCGGGGGCGGGGAGGCCGTCTCCCATTCGAGCCCCTTGGCGTTCCACGGATTGGCGGGCGCCTTCCGGCCGAACCAGAGGGAATAGACGAGGTAGAGCATCGGGAAGATGTAGCCCGCCGCCAGGATCGTGGCGCCCGCCGAGGACAGCACGTTGAGCAGCTGGAACTCCGCCGGGTAGGTCGCGTAGCGCCGCGGCATCCCGAGGTAACCCAGGATGAATTGCGGGAAGAAGGTCACGTTGAAGCCGAGGAAGATCAGCAGCGCCGAGACCCGGCCCCAGGGCTCGCTGTACATCCGGCCGGTGAATTTCGGCCACCAGAAATGCAGGCCGCCGAGGAACGCCAGCACCGTGCCGCCGACCATGATGTAGTGGAAATGCGCGACCACGAAGTAGGTCGCGTGGATGTGCTGGTTGATCGAGAGCGTCGCGAGATAGAGGCCGGTGAGGCCTCCGAGCACGAACAGGCCGATATAGCCCATCGCGTAGAGCATCGGGGTATCGAGCCGGAGCGAGCCCTTATGGATCGTGGCGGTCCAGTTGTAGACCTTCACCGCCGAGGGCACCGCCACCGCGAAGGACAGGCCCGAGAACACCAGCGAGGCCAAATCGCTCTGGCCGTTGACGAACATGTGGTGACCCCAGACGAAGAAGGTCACGGAGGCCAGTCCGATCGACGCGTAGGCGACGAAGCGGTAGCCGAACAGCTTCTTCTGCGCGAAGGCCGGGACGATCTCGGAGATCACCCCCATGCCGGGCAGGACCATGATGTACACGGCCGGGTGGGAGTAGAACCAGAACAGGTGCTGGAACAGCACCGGGTCGCCGCCATAGGCCGGGTCGAACACGCCGATATGGAAGGCGCGTTCCGCGATCAGCAGGATCAGCGCCGTGGTGATGACCGGCGTCGCGAGCAGGAAGATCAGGCTCGTGGCGTAGTGCGCCCAGACGAAGATCGGCAGCTTGAACCACGTCATGCCGGGCGCCCGCATGGTGTGGATCGTGACCACGAAATTGAGCCCCGTCAGGATCGACGAGAAGCCCACGATGGTGACGCCGATCAGCGCCGGCAGCACCCAGGTGTTGGAGAAGGCCGTCGAGAGCGGGGCGTAGAAGGTCCAGCCGGTATCGACCCCGCCCAGCACCACAGAAACCAGGGTGAACAGGGCCCCGGTCATGAACACGTACCAGCTCGTCAGGTTGAGCTTGGGGAAAGCGAGGTCCTTGGCCCCGATCATCAGCGGGATCAGGAAATTGCCGAAGGTCGCGGGGATCGACGGGATCAGGAAGAACCAGACCATCACCACACCGTGGATGGTGAAGGCCTTGTTGTAGGTGTCGTTGGTCATGATCGCGCCGTTCGGCACGACCAGAGCGAGGCGGACCACGCCCGCCGCCAGGGCGCCGATCACGAAGAAGCCGGTGATCGAGGCGAGGTAGAGGATCGCGATGCGCTTGTGGTCGGTGGTGAGGAACCACGAGCGCAGGGTCGATTCCGCGTGCAGGTAGTCGGATTTACGCCCGATCGTGGATTCCGGGGTGTGGGGTTCCCGGTGGGCGGTGCCGCCGATGCTGCCCGATGCGCTCATCGTGTCGCCCTCGATAGGTAGCGTCGGAAGCCGGACGTCAGGACGCTCGCGCGCTCGTCCGACCCCGATCCGCGGGCCGCGATGTTCACAGGTCTGAGGCGGACATCGCCGCTGGCGACAGGGCGCGACGGGCCCCCTCTCCCGGGCGGGAGAGGGTTGGGGTGAGGGACGAGAAGGATCAGGATCGAGCACACCCTTGAAGCATCGACAGGTCGCGCCTCGTCTGGAGCGTTCTCATCCCTCACCCTGTCCCTCTCCCGCTCGGGAGAGGGGACCCGCGCTCGATCCTGAAAACGCAAGGCCAGATCGGAGGTGTGAGACCGCGAGCAGGGCGAAGAACTGGTCCGGTGCACCTTGCGATCCGACGACTGAATTCTCAGGTTGACGCAGCTCATCATCGTGTCGCGTCCGCGGCTTTCGAGGTCGGATAGGCTTTCAGAAAGTCGATCAGCGTGCCGAGCTCGTCCGCCGGAATCCGGCCGGCGAAGCTCGGCATCACCTGCTTGCCCCCGCCGGCGAGCCGGTCGCCGTTCGGATTCAGGATTTTCTCGCGCAGCCACGCCGCGTCGGCGGTGACGGTGCGGCCGTCGGCGAGCCTCACCTGCGACCCGAACAGGCCCGCGAGGCTCGGCGCCTTCACGGACGTGCCGGGCTCGTGGCAGCCGGCGCAGCCATAGGCCTCGTAGAGGGCCCGGCCCGCCGCGATCTTGCCCTGCTGCGCGCCGGCATGGGTCAGCCAGTCCTGGTAGTCGCCGGGGTTCATGAAGGTGACCTCGCCGCCCATCACGGAGTGGTCGGTGCCGCAATATTCCGAGCAGTAGAGATGGTAGGTGCCGGTCTTGTCGGCCTTGAACCACAGGTCGGTGTAGCGGTCGGGCAGGGCGGCGACCTGCATCCGCACGGCCGGCAGGTAGAGGGCGTGGATCACGTCCTGGCTGATGATGTGCAGGCGGATCGGCTGGCCGATCGGCAGGTGCAGGTTGTTGATCTCGGACTGGCCCGTCGGGTGCTGGAACTTCCACATCCATTGCCGGCCGATCGCCTCGACCACCATGGCGTCGGGAGGCGGGTTCTTCGACTGGATGAACAGCTTCGCGCCCCAGACGAAGAAGATCAGCGTCAGCAGGAACGGGATCAGCATCCAGCTGATCTCGATCAGGTTCGAGCGGATGCCCGAGGGGCTCCGGTCCGCCTCGGAGCCCTCGCGGTAGCGCAGGGCGAAGTAGGTGATCGCCACGAAGACCGGGACGGTCAGGAGCAGCGTCAGGACCGTGAAGGCCAGGATGAGCAGGTCGGTCTCGCTCGCGGTGGCGGAGACCGCCGCCGGCCAGAGCTGGAGGGAATCGTGGCTCGGCGTCATCGCGCAGCGGGCTCCGCCGGTTCGAGGGACCGGCCGACGATCAGGTCCATGGCGCGCCCGATCGGGATTCGGGCGCGGGTCCGGGCTTCGTCCCGGTAGCCGTAGCCGGCGAGAGACGCCTCGGCCGCCGCCCGCGCACGGTCGATATCGGCGTATGGGTCGGCCTGAAGGTTCGGAGGCGGCGGCGCCAACTGCGTGGTCTGCTGCGGCGTCAGGGCCGGCAGGGCCCGGCGCTGACGCGCCGCGAAGGTGTCCATCAGCCAGATCATCGTCCCCACGACCGCCAGGACCGTGAGCGCGAGGCCCGCCATCACCATCACGGTGTTGCGGACATTGACGTCCCGGGTCTCGTGCCCGGGCTCATTCGGATCGCGCTGGGTGTTGGCAGCCGGACGGGGCGGCCGCCCGTTCAGGAGCCCGCTGCCGCGCAGGGTCAGCCCGGCAAGGATCGCCGGGATCAGCCCGGAGGGGCCGTCGGCGCTCATGCCGGCCTCCCGGCGCGCCGGGCGTCGGAGGCCACGCGGTCCGCTCGCGGCCGCAGCACCGGCCGGAGCGCGGCCGCGAGGCATGCCACGGCAGCGGCGGCGAGCACGTCGCTCGGCCGGAGGACGAAGCGGTCGCGCACCGCCGGGGTGATCAGCCAGAACATCTCCAGGGCGTGGACGGCCACCGCCGCGCCGGCCAGGATCCGGGTGGTCGGGCGTCCCGGCCGGAGGGTCGCGAGCCCGGCCAGCACGACGACCGCGCCGGCCACGACCGCCAGCGCCCGCCCGACCCAGCCGCCGCGGGCGAAGTACCACGTCACCTCGGGCGGCAGATTCGCCGACCAGACGATCAGGAACTGGACGAAGTGCAGATAGGCCCAGAGGCCCAGAAGCACCACGAGGGGCACCAGCCGGCCCCGTCCGGGCGCGGTACGGCCGCGGCCGACGGGCTCCGGCTCCTCCCAGGCGAGGAGGATCGCCGCCGCGAAGGCGAGGCCGCTCCAGGCCGTCATCACCAGGAGGCCCAGAAGGGTGGAATCGAGCCGCGGATCCAGGGAGGCGACGACGTCGGTGACGAACAGCGTGCCGACGACCGCGTGCAGCCCCACAGCCGGCACGGTCCGCCCCTCGCCGGGGGCGTCGAACGGCCTGGCGAACCTCAGCGCCAGCCAGGTCCAGGCTGCGAGATAGACGATCGCCCGGATCGCGAAGAACGGCACCGTGAACCACAGGGCGGCCAGCGGCGTGCGCGCCGGAGCGCTCACCCAGGGATAGAGCAGGGGCGTGGCGGCCAGAAGCGGCAGCGACAGCACGGCCGCGACCGGCATCAGCGCCATCAGCCGGCGCAGACCCGCCAGCATCTCGATGCCGCCGCGCTCGCGGACCCGCTTGCCGAAACGCTCGGCGACGATGACCACCGGCAGGGCGCCGACCGACAGGGCGAGAAGGACGAGCCACGCCGCGAGATACGAGGCCGCGGCCCCGCGCCAGCCGCCCGCGAGCAGGCAGACGGCCAGGAGGACGAGGCCGGCGAGGCCGAGCAGGGCGGGGCGCCTCACGGCGTCGCCTCCAGGCGGGTGCGATCCTCCGGGGGCAGGCTCGCCACCGGGATATCCTGGCTGAGCTGGAGAGCGCGGAGATAGGCGATGATCGCCCAGCGGTCTGCCGAGGGGATCATCTGGGCCATGCCGAACATGGACTTCCGGCCGTTCGAGATGGCGTCGTAGAGCTCCGCCGCGGAGGCCATGCGCACGGGCTCCGCCGTGAGATTGCCGGCGGAGGGAAATCCCCGGGCGACGATCATGCCGGCGCCGCGCCCGTCCTGCCCATGGCAGGGGGTGCAGAAGACTCCATAGCGTTCCCGGCCCTGGTCGAGCAGCGCCCGGCTGATCGTCTGCGGCTGCGGCGCCGTGCGGGCCGGATCGATCCGCGGCACGGTGCCCGCCACCGGCTGGCGCATGGTGATCTCCCGGGGAAAGAACGGGTTCTTGTCCCAGGTCTTGGCCCGGGCCTGATCGGCCATGTCGGCCTCGCCGCAGGCCCCCAGCGGCGCGAGGGCGAGGAGGGCGAGCGGCACGGTGCGGAGGGCGGCGCGCCTCATCGCGGGATCCGCCGGAGCTCGAGGGGACGCCCGGCCTCGGCCGGCAGGGCCGCGAGCCGCCGCTCGATCCGGCCTGCGTCGAACCGGTCACCCCGCGCCTCCGCGGAGAGGAAGAACCGGTCCTCGGAAGCCCGCAGGAAGCCCGGGATGTTGAAGGCCGGGTGATTCAGGCGGGGCAGGCGGTTGAGCACGAGGAGCGCGAAGTGGATCGCCACGCAGCCCGCCATCATCGCGACGGAGACGCTCGGCACCACGAACGAGGGCCAGGACAGGCGCGGGCGCCCGCCGATCAGGAAGACGTAATCGTAGGCCGTGGCGTAGAGGCACAGGGCGAAGAAGCCGACACCGCCGAGCAGGGCCCCGGCCAGGGCGTAGGGCAGGATCGAGCGTCCCTCCAAGCCCAGAGCCCGCAGGGTGCGGGGCATCGGCACCGGCCCGTGCCCGTCGAGATGGACGTGATCCGGACTGATCCCGGAGACCGCCTGGAGGGCGGCGGCGAGGTCGCCCTGACTCGCGAAGGTCGCGGACACGCCCCACAGGGGCGCGGTGACCGGGTCGTCCTCCGGGCGACCGGTGGCGCGGGATGCGGCCGCGCGGGCCGCCTCCTGTGCGGCCGGCGACACCATCAGGGCGAGGCGGCGGCTCTCCACGATCGACACGGCCGGCAGGTAGCGCAGGAACAGGAGGAGCAGGGTCAGGAACAGGCCCACCGAGCCCGCGAAGGTGGCGATGCCCCAGACATCCGTCGTGTAGGGCAGCCGCGAGGACGGCAGGAAATCCTGCGTCAGGGTGACGACCAGGACCATGACGTGGTCGGCATAGGCGCCGATCGCCACGAGAAGGCCCACCACCGCGATGGCGACCGGCGCCGTCCGGGCCCGCGCCGACCACAGGATCTGTGCGGGCAGGACGAGGCACAGGATCGCCGTCCAGGACACGAGGGCATGGTCGCCGGTCATGCGCCGGACCAGGACGCCGCGCCCCGCGGCGTCGCCATTGAGGAACGTGTCGAAGTATTCGGCCGCGTAGCAATAGGCGCTGGCGCAGCCGAGACAGAGCAACAGCCGCCCGAGCACGTCGAGATGGCGGTCCGTCACCAGGGCGCCGAGGCCGTAGACGAGGCGGATCAGCATCACGATCACCGCCGTGACGCCGACGCCGGAATAGACCGCATTCACCAGGAAGCTCACCGGCAGCAGCGTGCTGTGCCAGCCCGGCATCAGCGAGCCCGCCAGCATCACCGAGGCCCCGGTCTGGACCGAGACCACCAGCAGCACGCCGAGCAGCGCCACCGTCCGGTAGGCCTGAACCCAGATCTGCCAATGGGCCGCCGAGCCGCGCCAGCCCGAGGCGAGGATGCCGTAGACCTGCGCGCGCAGCAGCGCGCGCTTCCGGGTCGCTGCCTTCGTCTCCCGCTGGCGCATCGCCTCCGCGTGGGCACGGTCGCGCAACGTGGCGAGGTCCGGCAGCAGGCCGATGAACCAGAGGCTCACGCAGATCACCAGGAAGGACACGATGTCGATCGCGTCCCAGAGGAGTGGCGAGCGGAACTGCGGCCAGAGATCGTAGGTGTTGGGGTAGGGCAGGTTCCAGAAGAAGAACCACGGCCGTCCGAGATGGATGATCGGGTAGAGCCCGGCGGCCGCGGTGGCCAGCAGTGCCAGGGTCTCGGCCACGCGGTTCACCGCCCCGCGCCACTCCGCCCCGAGCAGGAGCAGGATCGCCGAGACCAGCAGGCTGCCGGACGCGACGCCGATCCACCAATCGTAGCTCGCGATGTCGAGGGCCCAGACGACGGCGTTGTTGTTCGCCCAGATGCCGGGACCGGCATAGAGCAGATAGCCGAGGGTGAGCACGAACAGGCCGAGGAGCGAGGCCGCCGCCGCGAAGGCGATCCACCAGCGCCGGTTCCCCGGATGCGTCAGCGGGATCGCCGTGACCGCGCCGCCGATCCCCTGAAGGGTCTCGTCGGGCCGGATCAGGGGGCCGGGCTGCGGACCACCGGAGAGGGGGCCGGCCATGCTCAGCCCTCCCGTCCGTTCGGATCCGCGGCGGGCGCGAGCCCGGCGAGATAGGTGGTGCGCGGCCGCGTGTTCAGGTGGCCGAGGAGCGCGTATTCCCGCGTGTCCCGCCGGGCGGCCGAGACCCGGCTTCCCGGATCGGCGACGTTGCCGAAGGTGATCGCCCGGGTCGGGCAGGCGCCCTGGCAGGCGGTCTCCACGGCCCCGTCGGGGATCGGCGCGTGGGCGTCCTTGGCCGATGTGATCCGCGCCGCCGTGATGCGCTGGATGCAGTAAGTGCACTTCTCCATCACGCCCCGGGACCGGACCGTGACCTCGGGATTGCGCTGCTGCTGCTCCACCGGGGTCATGCCGCCGGTGTAATCGAGGTAGTTGAAGCGGCGGACCTTGTAGGGGCAGTAGCTCTGGCAGGTGCGGGTTCCGACGCAGCGGTTGTAGACCTGCAGGTTCAGGCCCTCGCTGTCGTGGAGCGTCGCCTCCACGGGGCAGCCGAGTTCGCAGGGCGCCTGCTCGCAATGCATGCAGGGCACCGGCTGGAAATGCGTCGTCGGCGCGTCGAGGTCGCCCGCGTAGTAGCGGTCGATCCGCAGCCAGCCCATCCAGCGGCCGAGTTCGACCTCCTCGCGCCCGACCACGGGGATGTTGTTCTCCGCCTGACAGGCGCTGACGCAGGCGTTGCAGCCGGTGCAGGCATCGAGATCGATGGCCATGCCCCATTGCGCGGCGACCCAGCGGTCCTGGCTCTCGGGGGGCGGATAGAACGAGGCGGGCGTCGGCGCGCCCTTCGGATCGCCCACGGGTGCGGCGCCCAGAGCCTGCACGCGCACGAGATCCTGACCCTCCATCGTGCCGAGATGCTGGGTGGTGACCGGCCTGCGCTGCTGTCCGGTCTTCGTCAGCCGGGCGCTGGCGAGACCCCAGGGAGAACCCGGCGGCCGCAGGGGCGCGGGATCGTAGCCGAGGCCGCGGGCGAGGTGGTCCGGGACGTCGCGGCCGTAGCCCAGGGTGAGGGTCACGGTGGTGTCGGCCTGCCCCGGCAGAATCCAGGCCGGACCCTCGACCGCGCGGCCGCCGGCCTCGACCCGCAGGATGTCGCCCGTGGCGATCCCCTCGCGCTCGGCGAGGCGCGGGCTGAGCGCGATCACGTTCTCCCAGACCACCTTGGTCAGGGGCTTCGGGAGCTCCTGCAGCCACGCGAGGTCGGCATGGGTGCCGTCCCAGATCGTCGGATCGGGCCGGAACAGCACCTCGACCCCGTCGGCGGCCGGCGCGGGCGACGAAGCCGCTGCGGGGGCGGCTGCCGCCGCCTGCGTCAGCGCCACCGTCTCGGCCGGACGCGCGCTGTCCGCCCAGAAGCCCAGGCGCAGGGCCTCGGAGAAGCGGGCTTCGAAGGCCGCCTCGTCCTCGCCCGGGTTCCGACCCTGCGCCTTGAGGAGCCCGAGGGCGTCCTGACCGCCCTCCCCACCCTCGCCGCTCGCCAGGAAGGCCAGCATCTCCGCGAGCGTCCGGCCGTTGTACAGGGGGGCGACCGTGGGCTGGATCAGACCCACCGTCCCGTCGAGGGACCGGATGTCGCCCCAGGATTCCAGCGGGTGGGCGGCCGGCAGATGCCAGTCGGCATGCGCACCGGTCTCGTCGTAGTAGAGTCCCGCATGGATCTTGAGGGGCACGCGCGCCATCCGGGCGGCGAAATCGAGGGCGCCGGGCGCCTCGTAGACCGGGTTGGCGCCGAGGACGACGAGCACCTTGACGGCACCCTGATCCATGGCCTCCGCGAGATCCGCGAGGGTCCCGGCGCCCGTCTCCGCCACGGGCGCCGTGTGGACCAGGGTCGCGCCGGTGTTGCCGAGGGCGCCGTTGAGGCGGTGAACCAGCGCGTGCAGGTCCGGGCTGGCGGTCAGGCCGGCGGTGACGATGCCGCTTCCCCGGGCCTCGGCGAGGGCCGTCCCGGCGCTCCGCGTCCAGCGCGCGACGGGATCGTCGCCCGCCGGGGCCGCGCCGCCCGCGGCCAGATTGAGCAGGTCCCGGGCGAGGGCCTCCAGCCGGCCGGCCGGGACCACGAGCCCCCGATCCGCCTTGGCGCTGGTCAAGGTCGGTGTCGGCGCCGCCGCGTGGAGGGTGAGGAGGCGGCCCTCCGCGTAGGCCGCCCGCCGTGCCTCGCTCCAGCGCCGCGACAGGCCGACCTGACCGGGTCCGAGATCCAGAAAGTCGCCGTCCAGCGCCACGATGGTCCGGGCGCGACCGAAATCGGGGCGGGTCTCCAAGGGCCGTCCATAGGCCTGGCGAGCGCCCTCGTAGATTCCGTCGCGCCCCGCCCCGGCGCCGACATACCAGCGGAGCGCCGGGTAGGCGGCCCGCAGCCGCGCGAGCTGGGCCGCCACGCCGGGCGAGGTCACGGGGCCGGTGAGCAGGGCGAGACCCTCGCCCCGGCTCTCGCGCCAGCCCGGCATCCGACCCTGCAGGTCTGCCCGGAACGCCGCCCAGGAACTCGGCCGGCCGAGATGCTGCACCGCCTGGGAGCGGAACGGGTCGTAGAGCCCGAGCACCGAAGCCTGGGCCAGCACGTCGGTGCCGCCGCGGCTCCAGGGATGCTCGGGGTTGCCCTCGATCTTCAGGGGCCGGCCGTTGCGCGTGGTGACCAGGATGCCGTTGCCGAAGCCGTCGAACACCGCCGAGGAGGCGTAGGACAGGTCCGTGCCGGGCACGATCCGCTCGGGCTGATTGACGTACGGCACCTCGTAGTCGCGACCGCCGCCCCCGCCGCAGGCGGTGAGGCCGCCCAGCGCGAAGGAGGCGGCCATCAGCTTCAGGAAGCCGCGCCGCTCCGGGGCCGCGGCGAGCCGGGACGCCGACGGGAACTCGGCCGCCAGATAGGCGCGGAACTCGGGGCTGTCGGCCACGGCGTCGAGGCTGCGCCAGAAGCGCGGACCGTCGCCGTCGGCGAGTTTCGCGCGCAGGGCCGCGATGTCGGGGGCGCCGGTCATCGGTGGCAGATCCCGCATTCGGTCAGCCGCTCCCCGCCGCGGATATGGTACTGGGCCACGAGCTTGGGGCCCAGAGTCGCTTGGTCGGAGGGCGGCGTCCAGGTCATGTTCCAGACCTGATCCGGCGTGCGGACGTACTTCTCCGGCGCCCGGTGGCAATCGAGGCAGAACTGCATCTCGAAGGCGTTGGCCCGGTAGGTCATCTGCATCGCCGTGACGTCGCCGTGGCAGGTCGAGCAGCCTATCCCCTTCGTCACGTGGACGGAGTGATTGTAGTAGACGTATTGCGGCAGCTTGTTCAGCCGCTTCCATTCGAGCGGCTTGTCCTGCGCGTAGCTGTCGCGCACCGGCTTGAGCATCTCGGAGCCGGTCCAGATCTGCGAGTGGCAGGTCATGCAGGTATGCGTCGGCGGGATGCCGGCGGTGGCCTCCCGGTCGACCGTGGTGTGGCAGTAGCGGCACTGGATGCCGAGTTCGCCGGAATGGTGCTTGTGGCTGAACGGCAGGGGCTGGGCCGGCGCGACCCCGACGCCCGTGACGTAGTTCGAGCGCACGATCCCGGCCGCCAGAACCGGGAGCCCAACCAGGCAGGCGACGCCGGTCATCAGAGCGAGGCGGTAGAGCGCGTCGGCCCCGGGCGTGAACAGCTGCGCCATCAGGCCGACCCGTAACCGGCGAAGGCCGGGAGATGGCGCTCGGTCTTCTCAGCCCCTCGCCGCAAGCGTCGCCCCACCCTCTGGTCCCGGTCGAAATCGTGCGGTGCGCCGGCCGGCCGCGCGATACGGCTCGGGCGCCCGCGGCGATCAGGCTTGGAAATCCCGCGCCTCGCAGATGCGAGCCACGGCCGCGCCATGCCCCATGGTTGTAACGCTGGAGCGCTTCCAAACCAGAGCCACAACCGCAAACAACCCGGCCGACATGTCGCAGCGGCCGGCGGCAAGGTCCGCGCAAGGGAAGCCCGCGCCCGCGACTCTTCCCGTGACCGGCGCGAACGCCTATGCCCGCGCGACGGTTGAGACGCCCGATCCTGTCCGGAGACGCATGGAATCCGATCCTCTCGTCCTGACGTGGCGCGCCGCGCGGCCTCAGCACACCGCGGCGGCGGCCCTCGCGGTCGGGATCGGCGCGCCGCTCTGCGCGCTCGCGCTCCTGTGCCTGCGCGACCTGATCGCGGTCCTGCCGCGCGACGAGGCGCCGGTGCTGCCCTTCCTGCGCGTGGCGGTCGCGCTTCCGGGCGGAGAGCTGGTGCTGGCCCCCGGCATCCCGATGCGCCCCGCCGAACTCGAGCTCACCGCCTTCCTGTGCATCGCCGTCTGCGCCCTGGCCCTGGCGGGCCTCGGCTGGTGCGTGGCGCGCCTGTGCTTCAAGGCGCAGAACAAGGCTGGGGACGCCGTCCGCGAAGGCGTTCTGCGGGCGATCCTCGACGCCCCCGCGGGCGCCCGGGACGAGGCGCGCAGCCTGGCCCGGATCGTCGGAGAGGTGCTGGCTCGAGCCGACCGCCTGCTCGCCGCCGGCATCGTCCTGCCGGCGATGACCCTCGCGGCCCTGATCCTGGCCCTCGGCTTCGCGGCCCTGGCCGCGCCCCGGCTAATCCCGGCGGCCGTGATCGGACTGGCGGCGATCGGACTCGCCTACGGCTTGGTGCTCGAACGGGCGCGCGACCGGCAAGAGTTGCGCCTGCGCTCCAGCGCGCGGGCGGAGGAGAACCTGAACGACCTCGTTCGGCGGCTTCCTGCCGTGCGCAACCACGGAGCGGCGGCCATCGAGCGCAGGCGTATCGCCGCCCGCGTCGCCGCGATGCGGACCAATGTCGGTCGCGCCGAGGCGCGGCTGGCCTACGCCCGGGCGCCCGCCCTGGCGCTGGCGGTGATCCTGCCGGCCATCGCCGCCGGCACGGCATTGTGGCGCTCGGCGCCAGGGCAGCCGCCCGCGGCCCCGGTGGATCCGGCCGCCCTCCTGGCGGCCGTCGGCGCCTTCGGCCTCGCGGGCTGGCTCGCCGCCATCTGCGCGCGGTTCTGGATGGTCCGCCGGTCGGTGCGCCCGCGCCTCCGCGACCTCGCCCGCATCATCGCGTCCCTCGAGGGGCGGCGGGCGAGGGCCGCCCGGATTGGTGCGGCCGCATTGCCGCTGCCCCGGTCCGGGATCCTGGCCACGGAAGGCGTCGGAGCCTTCGATCCGGCCACGGGCGAGCGCCTGACCGGCGTCGCCGTGGCCGTGACGATGCCGGGCCACGTGGCGATCACGGGCAGCCGCGGCAGCGGCGCCCGGGCGCTGGCGGCGGTGCTGGCCGGGCAGGTCGAGCCGACGGCCGGGGCCGTCACCTATGCGGGCACGGACCTGCGCGACTTCGACGCCGCGGAGCGCGCCAGGCGCATCGCCTTCACGTCGGGGGAGGCGATCCTGATGGAGGGCTCCCTCCGGCAGAACCTGCTCTACGGCACCGATCCGGCGACCGCGCCCGACGACATCGCGCTGATCGGCATCAGCCGGCTCACCGGGCTCGACGGCTTCGTATACGCCCGCGGGCTGACCGGACGGCTCGATCCGACCGCCCAGCCGCGGCTCGCCGCCGCGATCGTCACCGCCCGCCGGACCATGCGAGTGGCGCTGGCCGCCAAGGGCGCCGAGCGCCTCGTCGAGCCCTTCGATCCCGACCGCTACAACAACCAGGCGAGCATCGGCGAGAACATCCTGTTCGGGGAGCCGGTGGGCGGCACCTTCGCGCCCCTGCGTTTCGCCCGCCACCCCTATCTGCGGGCGGTTCTGGAGGCCGAGGGGCTGGTTCGCCCGCTCACCGAGATCGGCCTGTCGGTGGCCCGCAGCACGGTGGAGATCTTCGCCGACCTGCCCAACGACCATCCCCTGTTCGACGCCTATTCGCTGTTCCAGGCGGCCGAGCGGGGCTATTTCGAGGATCTCGTGGTGCGCCTGCCCAACGCGGCGAGCCTGCGCCGGGGACCGGCGGGCCAGCGCGACCGCTTGCGGTTGATCGGCCTGGCGCTGCGCTACAACGAATCGCGCCACCGCTTCGGCCTGATCGACGGCCCGTTCGAGGAGCGCCTCGTCCAGGCGCGGCGGTCCTTCGCACGGATGCTGCCGCCCCACCTCGCGGGCGCGGTGGAGTTCCACGACCCCTCCCGGGTCAATCCGGCCGCCAGCCTGGAAGAGAACCTCCTGTTCGGCCGGATCAGCCTCGGCGAGGCCAATGCCGAGCCGCGGGTGCGCGAACTGGTGCGCCGGGTTCTGGCCGACGAGGGCCTCGAGGCCTCGGTCTATGGCCTCGGCCTCGACAGCAAGGTCGAGGCTCAGCCCAGCACCGGGGCTCTGGCGGACGGCGCGATCAATGCCCGCGAACGCGTGGCGATCGAGCTGAGCCGCTGCCTCGCCCGTGATCCCGACATCCTCGTGGTCGCGGTCGCGATGGACGAGCGGAAGGTCGAGGGCGCACGCGAGCGCCTCGCCCAGCTGCGGCAGGCGCGGGCCGGGCGCGGCCTGATCGTCTGCCTGCCCGAGACGAGTCTTGCGGAGAACGCCGCGCCCTTCGACGCGGTGATCGCCGTGGAGAACAGCGCGGTCATCGCACCCGTCCCGGCCGCCGCCGAGCGGGACCCCGCACCGGCAGCCTGACAGGACGTCACGTCACGATCCGCCGGCGCCGTCGGCCTTCCGCGCGCAGCGGGACAATCCAGCGGGGTCGGGCTGACCGGACGCGCAGCCTCATGGCCGCCGCAATAATCCGTCAGGCCGCGAGGCCGCGCCTGTCCGGCAGCCATCCCGGCCGATCCAGCGCGGACGGTTCATGCCCCTGTCGACCTCGATCCCCCTCGCTGCCGGCCTCGTCGTGCTGGTCCTCGCCGGTCCGGCCGCCGCGCAGGCCGGCAAGGCGGAGGCGCCGATCCCCGCCGCGACCCTTGCCCTGATGGCGCAGAAGGGCGTGACGGCCGCCTCGCCGGTCCTGTTCCGGGCCTACAAGAAAGAATCCGAGATCGAGGTCTGGAAGAAGGGTCGCGCCGGCTACGTCTTCATCAAGACGTTCCCGATCTGCCGCTGGTCCGGCCAGCTCGGGCCCAAGCGCAAGAGCGGCGACCGGCAGACCCCGGAGGGGTTCTATACGGTGCCCCGGCGTCAGATGAACCCGAACTCGCACTACTACCTGTCCTTCGACGTCGGATATCCGAACGCCTACGACCGGGCCCATGGCGGAACCGGGTCCGCCGTGATGGTCCACGGCATCTGCTCGTCCATGGGCTGCTTCGCCATGACCAACGGTACGGTCGGCGAGATCTACGCCATCGCCCGGGACGCGCTGAACGGCGGGCAGGCGGCCTTCCAGTTCCAGTCCTACCCGTTCCGGATGACCGCCGAGAACATGGCCCGCCACCGGACCGACCCCAACATCGCCTTCTGGCGGGAACTCAAGGCCGGCTCGGACCGGTTCGAGGCGAGCCGCGAGGAGCTGCAGGTCTCGGTGGTCGCCGGCCGGTACGCGTTCGCGCCTTCGCGGGATCCCGCCATCGAGGCGGCGGTCACCACCCGCCGGGCGGTCGAGGAGGCGCGGATGACCGCGCTCGCCGAGGCGGGCGAGCCCGCCGTGCGCACGACCTATTCCGACGGCGGCCAGAACGCCTTCTGGGCGGCCTACACGGCCCGGGGCGGGGCGGTCGGCGACATCAGCCGGCCGGAAGCCCTGGCCTTCGCCGGCCAGGAGGTGGTGGTCGTGCCGGGCCATCGCGCCCATCGCCCGGTGCCCGACACGGTCTGGGCCGGCTGGGCCGCGCCCGAGTCGGGCCTGTCGCCGCGGCAGATGGCGGGCTTCGTCCCGGTCTACGAGCGCGCCCCCGATCCGTTCGGGGCGCTGGTCGCGCCGCTCCCGACCCGCTACAGCGACGCGCTTCCGTCCTGGCTGGCCGCCGGCCTCGCCGGATCGGGCTCCGGACGCCCGATTCTGGCCGGTTCGCCGGGCGGTCTCCTGGCCTCGGCCGAGGCGCTCTGAGCATGCGAGGGTCCGGTCAAGCGTCCCGTGCGTGTGCGCGGACGCACATCACGACCGCCTGCGGCACACCAATTCATGATACGGTAGGGGATGAGCGGTACACCTGCTCCGTCGGCCTGCCTTATTCAAAGCTACCTTCCCGGAACGGCGACGGGGTTTCGATCATAACCGATCGGGACCGACTGTCCGCGGATTCGTGATCGCCATGTCGAACAGTTCCGAGCCGACTCTCCTGACGGCCGACCAAGACCTCGTACTCCGCTTCTGGGGCGTCCGCGGCTCGACGCCCGTCAGCGGCCCGCAATACGCCGAATTCGGCGGCAGCACGCCCTGCATCGAGGTGCGGTGCGGCCAGCGGATGTTCATCGTCGACGCGGGCTCGGGCATCTACAATCTCGGACAGGGTCACCGGACCGATCTGCCCCGGGAAGTCGACCTGCTGTTCAGCCACCTGCATCTCGACCACACCGCGGGGCTCCCCTTCTTCAAGCCGGCGGTCCTCGACTGCGACCGGGTGATCAACACCTATTGCGGCAACCTCGGCGGCGAATCGGCCGGCCCGACCCTCGACCGCCTGTTCGCGCCGCCGCTGTTCCCGGTTACGCTCGACAGGCTGTGCTGCACCTTCCGCCACCACGGCTTCGAGGCGGGGCAGACCCTGACCTTCCCGGACGGGACGCGGGTCGCCACGATCCTGCTGAACCATCCGCAGGGCTCCGTGGGCTACCGGTTCGAGCATGCCGGCAAGCGCCTGTGCCTGATCAGCGACATCGAGCACAGCGACCCCTGGCCCGATCCCAACCTCGCCGCCTTCGTGGCCGACGCCGACCTGATGGTCTACGACGGCATGTTCACCGACGGGGAGTATCCGACCTGCCGGGGCTGGGGCCACTCGACTTGGCAGAAGGGCGTGGAGCTCGCCCGGACGGCGGGCGTCAAGGCGCTCGGGATCATTCACCTGCACCCGGCCCATTCCGATACGGCGCTGCGCGACATGGAGGCCGACATGCAGGCCGAGATGCCGACCGCATTCATCGCGCGCGAATGTCAGAGCCTCACGGTCGGGGCTCCCCGGGCGGTCCGCGGCCGTCCAAACGGGCGTCCGGCCGTGGCGCGGGAGATGCGCCGCCGGATCAAGGTCGCCTGAGCCGGCGGATCAGGCGGAGTGCCGCCTGCGGGTCCGGCTGTACCGGGACCACGCGAACAGCACGAACAGCGCGACGCCGATGATCAGAATGCTCCAGCCGTAGTTGCTGACGAGCTGCGCGTCGATCGGGTGCCCGACGAACCCCAACGCGACCAGCAGGCCGAACACCGCGATCGCCGCGGAAACGAGCATCCCTACAATCATCGAAGTCCCCGGCGCGTCCCGTCCGCGCGATTCGGCAGGGCCGTACGGTGGGTAAGAATGCTTGGCGGCCGCACCCGTTCCAGCGTCCGGCCCTCTGCCGCGCCGGTCATCGGCCCCACGCTGTTCACCGGAATGGCGCGGCGGCTCATTCGGCGGCTCCCATCGCGACGAAGTTAGGCTAAGTAGGCCGCCTGACGGCGCCCCGGGGCGCGCGAGGAGCTCGAGACCACGGCGATGAGCGGCCAAGAGAACACGACGGCGCCCGCGGCGGCGCACACGAGTCCGGAGACGCAGTCCGCATCCGCCGCCACGCCGGGGCTCCTGCGTCCGCAGGACCAGCTCGTGACGATCTACGGCGGCTCCGGCTTCCTGGGACGGCACGTGGTGCGGGCGCTGGCCAAGCGCGGCTACCGGATCCGCGTCGCGGTGCGCCGGCCGGACCTCGCGTTGTTCCTGCAGCCCCTGGGGAAGGTCAACCAGATCGTGGCCGTCCAGGCCAACCTGCGCTACCCGGACTCGGTGGTCCGGGCCGCCGAGCGATCGGACGTGCTGATCAACCTCGTCGGCATCCTGCAGGAGACCGGCTCCCAGAGCTTCGCGCGGCTGCAGGTCGACGGGGCCGAGGCGATCGCCCGCGCCGCGGCGCGCCAGGGCGCCCGGATGATCCACGTCTCGGCGATCGGGGCCGATCCGGCCTCACCGTCGGTCTACGCGCGCACCAAGGCGGAGGGCGAGGCGCGGGTCTTCGCCGCCTGTCCGGACGCGGTGGTGTTCCGGCCCTCGCTGATCTTCGGGCCCGGCGACAGCTTCTTCAACCGCTTCGCCGGCCTCGCCCGGGCGCTTCCGGTTCTCCCGCTCGCCGGCGGCCAGTCCCGCTTCCAGCCGGCCTTCGTGGGCGACGTCGCCGAGGCGATCGCCCGCGCGGTCGACGGCACCGTGGCGCCCGGCAAGGTCTACGAACTCGGCGGCCCGGAGGTGGGCACGCTGGCGCACTTCGTGCGCTACATGCTGAAGACGATCCGGCGGAAGCGGGTGGTCGTGGACCTGCCTGCGCCAGCGGCCAAGCTCCAGGCCCGCATGCTGGAGATCGCCGACACCCTGACCTTCGGCCTGCTGCCGGATTCGCTGAAGCTGACCCGCGATCAGGTGACGCTGCTTCAGAACGACAACGTCGTCTCGGAGGCCGCCAAGACCGAGGGTCGGACCTTCGAAGGCATCGGCATCACGCCGACCGCCGCCGAGGCGGTGGTGCCGGGCTATCTCTGGACCTTCCGCAAGGCGGGGCAGTTCGCCACCGACCAGGACGAGTCGTACCTGTCCGAGGTGCCGGACACGCTGGCATCGAAACCCCTGGCGGCCGGCTCTCAGCATCGGCCCCAGACCGCCTCCGGCCCGGCGATCGGCGCCGATGCCGGCAGCTCGCCGGGGGCCGGGCAGGGCAGCAGGGGCGTGCGCTGGGGAACTCGGAAACCGGGCTAGGTGACGGCCCGCGCCCGGATCGCGCCATGAGCGCGCCCTCCCTCCACGGATCCGGCGGCCCGGCCGCGCGGCGCATCCTCGTCACCGGGGCGGCCGGCTTCGTGGGCGTCCACGTCCTGCCGCTCCTGGCGACGATGAGCGCGGGAGCGGGCGATTGCGTGGCCGGGATCGGGCGGGGGCGGGCGCCGCACCTGCCGGAGGGTGTCAGCTACGCGGCGATCGATCTCCTCGACGAAGCCGCGCTCAGCGGCTTCGTGGCGCGCTTCCGGCCGACCGCGATCCTCCATCTGGCGGGCCTCGCCTCGGTGGCGGATTCCGCCAGCGGCCCGGGCCAGACGTGGCGGGTCAACGTCAACGGCCTGATGAACCTCGTGGCCGCGGTGGAGGCGGTGCCGGGCTGCACCTTCTTCTTCGTCAGTTCCGGCGAAGTCTACGGCAGCGCCTTCCTGGCGGGCCATGCCCTCAGCGAGGCGGTCGAGCCCCTGCCGCGCAACACCTACGCCCGGTCGAAATGGGTGGGCGAGCAGCTGCTCCGCGACCTGCTGCCCCGGATCGGCGTGAAGCTCGTCGTGCTGCGGCCGTTCAACCATATCGGCCCCGGCCAGGACGAGCGCTTCGTCGTGGCCTCCTTCGCGGGCCAGATCGCCCGGATCGAGGCCGGCCTCGTGCCGCCCTGCCTGGAGGTCGGCAACCTCTCCTCCTACCGCGACTTCCTCGACGTCGCCGACGTGGCGAACGCCTACGCCGACCTGATCGGCCGGGCGGACGCCCTGGCGGACGGGAGCGTGTTCAACATCAGCTCGGGCCAGCCGCGGACGATCGCCAGCGTCCTCGAGGACCTGCGCGCCCGGGCCCGGGTCCCGTTCGAGATCCGCATCGCCCCGGAGCGCGTGCGGCCGACCGAGATTCCCCTGGCCGCGGGCGATGCCGGCCGCCTCCACGCCGCCACCGGCTGGCAGCCGCGGGTCTCGTGGGACGCGGCCCTGACCCGGGTGCTGGACGACGCGCGGGCGCGGCTGTCGGACGCGCGCAAGTCCGGCTGAGGCGCCGGGTTTGGCGCCACCGCGGCGCTCAGCGCTCCGCGACGGCGATCAGGGCGGTCGAGGGGATCGGCAGGACGGGTCGATCGCCCGCCATGCGCCGCGCCTCCGCGATCACCGCGGCCCGGTCGGCCGCGCTCAGGTCGACCCAGTCCGGCGACAGGCCGAACACCGTGTCGGGGTCGTCGAGCATGGCGACGTCGAGCGCGTAGTCGAAGGTCACCCGGTCGATCCGGGGGGCTGCGTACCCGGCCGCGACCAGCGCCCGGGTGAACCCAGCCGGATCGCCGAGCGCGCGCACCCCTTCGGGCATCGCCCGGCTCTCGCGCTCGGGGAACAGCCTGCGACGGATCTCGCCGAGCAGCAGGAACGTCGCCGCGCCCTGGTCCTGCCACGTGGCCACGACGCCCGATCCCCCGGGCCGCGTCACGCGCGCCATCTCGGCGAGGCCCTTCCGCCAGTCGGGGAACATGATCACCCCGAAGATCGAGAACACCGCGTCGAAGCCACCGTCGGGCAGGGCGAGGGCCTGTCCGTCCATGACCCGCGCGTCGACATTGGGCAGTCTCGCCCCGGCGATGCGCGCGACCATGCCGGGCGAGAAGTCGACCGCGAGGACCTGCGCCCCCGTCCGCGCCGCGGCCAGCGCGAGGGCACCGGTGCCCGCCGCGACGTCGAGGACGCGGCTGCTTCCGGTCAGCGGCACCCGCGCGAGCGCCGCCTCGGCGAAGCGCGCCGTGAACGGATGGGCGGTCGTCTCGTAGTGCTCGGCGACCCTGTCCCACCGATCCGGGTTCTCGAACTCGCGCACCGCTTCAGCTCCGCTCCATCACGTAACTTGATAAGTATCGTGATGGCGCACGGTTGCCAATCCCGAGTCCGGTGTGATGGATCGACGGGTGCGCACCGACAGCCGCCTCTCCCGAACGCTCCATGTGCTGCTTCACATGGCGCGCCACGACGGACCGATGACGTCCGAGGCGATCGGGCGGATGCTCGGGACGAATCCCGTGGTCGTCCGCCGCACGATGGCCGGGCTCCGGAACGCGGGCTACGTGACGTCGGAGAAGGGGCACGGCGGCGGATGGACCATCGCGGCGGACCTGAACGCGGTCTCGCTGCTCGACATCCACCGCGCGGTCGGCGGGCCACGCATCTTCGCGATCGGCAGCGATCGCGCGAACCCGGCCTGCGCCGTCGAGAAGGTCGTCAACGCGGCGGTCGAGGACACGCTGCGCGAGGCCGAGGCTCTCCTGATCACGCGGCTCGGTTCCGTCAGCCTCGCCGAGCTCGCGCGAAGCTTCGACGCCCGGTGCCGGCCCGAGGGGGCATCGGACACCTCGACCTGCGCGTGACGGCGGGCGCGGCGGCGGGCATCGCCGCGCGCGACCAGGCTCGCGGTCGGAACGGAGTGTCGGATCGCGGCGGGCGCTTGCCGCGCCGACGGTCGGGCGCCATGCTCCGCCTCGACGCGGACCAGCACGAGATGATCGGCCATGGGCCTTCTGGACGGATTGCTCGGACACGGCTCGGCCGTCGATGCGGCCTCCCTGGAGCGCCGGCTCGACGGCATCCTGATCGACGGCGAGACGGCGCGGCTCGCCTTCAAGATCATCCGTGACGTGTTCGTGTTCACCGAGCGCCGCGTCATCCTGATCGACGTCCAGGGCGTGACCGGCAGCAAGGTCGAGTTCCTGTCGGTGCCGTACCGCGCGATCGTGCGCTTCTCGGTCGAGACCGCCGGTACGTTCGACCTCGACGCCGAGTTGAAGATCTGGGTCTCGGGCGCGGCGGAGCCGATCCAGCGGACCTTGAAGAAGGGCGCGGACATCCGGGGCATCCAGCGGGCCCTGGCAGAAGGCGTGCTGCGCTAGCCCACGGCCCGACCGCGCGGATGATGGCCCGCTCCGACCCGCGGCGAGCCGTCCACGGCACGCGACGGCAGGAGGCGACCTGCAGGAGGCGACCTGTAGGAGGCGAGCTGCAGGAGGCGACCTGTAGGAGGCGAGCTGCAGGAGGCGACCTGCCTACCGGACCACGCCCTTGGCCCGCAGCGCGTCGCGCGCGCCCTCCGGATAGTCCAGCTCCTCGGCCAGGATCTCGGCGCTCGAATCCCCGAGGCCCGGCGGCATGCGCCGCACCGGCAGCCGGCGGCCGTCGAGCCTATAGGGCGGGGCGATGACGTGGGCATTGCCGGGCGCCGTCACCACCAGCCCGGCCTCCTGGGCCCGGTCGCAGGTGAGCGCCTCGCGCAGGCCCATCACCTCGCCGCAGGGGATGCCCGCGGCCCTGAGCCGCGCGATCAGCGGCGCGCGCTCCCACTTGGCGAGTTCCGCCTCCAGCACCGGGATGAAGGCGGCGCGGTTGCGCGACCGATCGAGGTTGGTGGCGAAGCGCGGGTCGGCGACCCAGTCCGGCCGCTCCAGCACCTGCTCGCAGAAGCGGCGGTACTGCCCGTTGTTGCCGACCGTGATCACCACCGGCCCGTCGCCGGCCTCGAACACCCCGTAGGGCACGATCGAGGGATGGGCATTGCCGTAGCGGGGCGGATCGATGCCCCGGGCCAGTGCCTCCAGGCCGTAATAGGAGGTCAGCGCGACACCGCAATCGAACAGAGCGAGGTCGATCGTCTTGCCCCGTCCGGTCCGCTCCCGCTGGTACAGGGCCGCCAGCACGGCCTGGGCCGCGAACTGCCCGGTGAACAGATCGACCGCCGCGACCCCGAACTTGAGCGGCGGCCCTCCAGCCTCGCCGTTGAGCGCCATCACACCGGATTCACCCTGCACGACGAGGTCGTAGCCGGGTCGTCCGGCCTCAGAGCCGTCGGAACTGTAGCCGGCGATCGAGCAGTAGATCAGGCCGGAATTTTCCGCCGACAGGTCGCCGTAGCCGAGGCCGAGCTTCTCGGCCCCGCCGGTCTTGAAGTTCTGCACCAGGACATCGCTCTCGCGCGCGAGCGCCTTGACGATCGCCAGCCCGTCCGGGGTGGCGAGATCGATACCGATAGAGCGCTTGTTGCGGTTCACGCTGTCGAAATACGAGGTGTTGCCGGGGCTCGTGGGCACGCCCCAGTCGCGGGTATCGTCGCCGCGCTCCGGGTGCTCGATCTTGATCACGTCGGCGCCGAGATCGCCCAGCACCTGCGCGCACCACGGCCCCGCCAGGACCCGGGACAGGTCGAGGACGCGGATCCCGGCGAGCGGCAGGTCGTCGGTGGCGGATTCGGCATCCATCGCGGACATCCTCAGGCTCCCATGACGCCGTCGAGGCTGCGGACGGCTGCGATGAGTCTCGGGCGCGCCACCTCCATGAGGAAGCGTGCGTCGGTGATGACGGTGGGGGCGCCGCAATTGACCGACATGGGCGGCAGGCCGCCGCCGGGATGGAACCCCACCGCGATGGCGCAGACGGTTTCCTGCCACTCGCCGAACGAGGTGCAGCAGCCGATCTCCCGATGCTCGGCCACGGCCCGGTCGAGACCGGCCCGGAGCGCGGGCCAGGCGACCGGGTCCAGGGCCTTCAGGTCCTCGTAAATGCCCTCGCGCTCGCGATCCGTGCAGATTGCCACGTAGGCCCGGCCCATGGCGCTGCGGGCGAGGGAGATGCGCGAGCCGGTATCGAGGTTGAGCGAGATCGCCGCCGGGCCGCGCTGGCAATCGACGTAGCGCATGCTGAGACGGTCGCGGACGCCAAGTCCCACCGAGGCGTTGGCGGCTTCGGCCACGGCGCGGAGCACGGGCCGGGCGATGCCGCGGACGTCGAGGCCTCCGAGAGCCGCCGAGCTGAGCGCGATCGTCGCCGTGCCGAGGCGGTAGCGGCCGATCTCGGGCAAATGCTGCAGGTAGCCGAGCTTGGTCAGCGTGTAGGTGAGCCGTGATACGGTGGAGCGCGGCAGGCCGCAGGCCTCCGCGATGTCGTGGTTGGCGAGGCTCGTGCGCCCCGGACCGAAGCAGGCCAGCACCGACAGCCCCCGCGCGAGGGCCGTCACGAAGTGCCGGTCCTCCTTCGCGCCGAGTCCGGCGGTGTCGGGATCGGCCAGCAGGGCCGCGTCCGCATCCATCCGCGCCCTCATCGGTGCAGGAACGCCGCGAAGGCCGCCTGCGCCTCCGGGGCGCGGCGGAGCGCGTGGAAGACCTCCGCCTCCTCGCCGAGCGTCCGGACAACAGCTTCCTCGTGGCCACGGCGCAGGGCCTGCTTGGTGGCGGCGATCGAAGACCGGGGCAGGGCCGCGAGCGCGCGCGCCTTGCCCAGGGCGGACTCCAGCGCCGTCCCCGCCGGGACGGCGGCGTTGACGAGGCCCGCCGCGGCGGCCTCCGCGGCCGTGAAGGGCTCGCCGAGCATCAGGAGTTCGGCGGCGCGCTTCGAACCCGCCACCAGGGGCAGCAGGTAGCTCGATCCGCCCTCCGGGCTCAGGCCGAGCGCCGTGAAGGGCAGGCGGAACCGGGCGCCGTCCCCCGCATAGGCGAGATCGCAATGAAGCAGCAGCGTCGTGCCGATCCCGACCGCATGGCCCTCCACGGCCGCCAGGACTGGCTTCGGGCAGGCGCGCAGAGCCTTGAGGAAGGTCAGGCCGGGGCTGTCGCCGCCGGTCTCGACGTCCTGAAAATCCTTGAGATCGTTGCCGGCGGTGAAGCAGCCGCCGGCGCCGGTGAGCACGACGGCGCGCACCGCCTCGTCCCGGGCCACGGCCTCGATGGCCGCGGTCAGGCCCGCATAGGTCGCCCGATCGAGGGCGTTGCGCCGCTCCGGCCGGTCGATGGTGATGAGCCGGATCCCGGGCTCCGGGTCGGCGACGCGCAGGTTCGGGGGGGCGGATTCACACATCACAGGCGCGCCCCCGTCTCCCGAGCAGGCCGCTGTCCCCTCGCCGGACGGGCAACGGGCGGCGAGAGACGCGTGCCCCCCGCCATCGCCGACGGAGCGCGACAGGCTTCCGCCCCCGTCCGGGGGCGGGGACCGGCACCGCGCTGGGGCGCCGAAGCTCGGATGTCCGGAGCCCGGACCTCCATCGCCCATCCCGTGAAGGGGATGAGACGCGCCGCCTGCGCCGCGAGAGGCGGATGCACCCGGACGCTCACGGCACGGCCTCGCCCGCGTACTCCGCCGACAGGCCGGCCATCCGCCCCCGCGCCGCCGCGTATTCCCGCGCGAGACGGGCCACGAGGTCGGCGGTGGCCGGCGCGTCCGCGATGGTGCCGACGCCCTGGCCCGCGCCCCAGACGTCCCGCCACGCCTTCACGCCGCCGCTGCCGAAATTCATCGCGGTCTTGTCGCGCACCGGCAGCGCCTCGGGATCGAGCCCGGCGGCGCGGATGCTGGGCGTCAGGTAGTTGCCCGGCACGCCGGTGAAGTAGGGGGTGTAGAGGATGTCGGCGGCCGCGCTGCCGGCGATCATGTCCTTGTAGGCGGGGGCGGCGTTCGCCTCCCGGGTGGCGATGAACCGGGTGCCCATGTAGGCGAGGTCGGCCCCCATGGCCTGGGCGGCCAGGATCGCCGCGCCCGAAGTGATCGCCCCCGAGAGGATCAGCGGACCGCCGTAGAACCGCCGGATCTCGCCGACGAGGGCGAAGGGGCTCAGCGTGCCGGCATGCCCGCCCGCGCCGGCGCAGACGAGGATCAGCCCGTCGACCCCGGCCTCCAGCGCCTTCTCGGCATGGCGCACGGTGGTGACGTCGTGGAAGACCACGCCGCCATAGGCGTGAACCGGGCGGATCACCGCGTCGGGCGCCCGCAGCGAGGTGATGATGATCGGCACCCGGTGCCGGACGCAGGCCTCGACGTCCTGGGCCAGCCGGTCGTTGGACGCGTGGACGATCTGATTCACCGCGAAGGGCGCGACCTTGCGCGACGGGTCGGCCGCCCGGGCCTCCGCCAGCGTTCGCGTGATCCGCGTGAGCCATTCGTCGAGCAGAGCGGCGGGCCGGGCATTGAGCGCCGGGAACGAGCCGACCACGCCGGACAGGCACTGGGCGATCACCAGTTCCGGCCCGGAGACGATGAACATCGGCGCGCAGATCACCGGCAGGGCGAGGCGTCCGCGCAGGGCTTCGGGCAGGCGCCCGGACAGGGTCTGCTCGGGACCGTCGCTCACCGCCCGCTCCCTGCCGCCCGATTCCGCGCCGGACAGGCGCTCCCGGGCCGCTCGCCCCGATGGATGCCACGCACCGCGATCCTCCCCTGCTTCGGGCAGCCCGATCATCGCTCACCCGGCGGCGACCGCAACCGAGTCCCGCCCGGGGCCGTTTTGATGACATGGCGCCGGGGCGCGGGTCAAACGGCAGCATCCGTCGATTTCTGCAATGCAGAATGATCGGTTCGGAGATGACGTCAGCCGCAGACGAGTTACGGCCCTCGCTTGACGCTCGCGTCGACCCGGACCAACATTCATCCAACGTGCAGACCATTATTCTGCATTGCAGAATGACAGGGAGTGTTGTGTGGTTCGTCAGGAGGTCGATGGCGGCGTGGCCGTGCTCACGCTCGCCAACCCGCCGGTCAACGCGCTCGGTGCCGCGTTGCGGGCCGCCCTCGACGGGGCCCTGGACCAGGCCATCGCGGACGAATCGGTCCGCGCGATTGTGCTGGCCGCCGAGGGTAAGGTGTTCGTCGGCGGGGCCGACATCACCGAGTTCGGCAAGCCGCAGCAGCCGCCGAGCCTGCCCGACATCCTGGACCGCCTCGATGCCAGCCCGAAGCCCGTGGTGGCGGCCATCAACGGCGTGGCCCTCGGCGGCGGCCTCGAACTGGCGATGGCCTGCCACGGCCGCGTCGCGGCGCCGGCCGCCAAGATCGGCCTGCCGGAGATCAAGCTCGGCATCATACCGGGGGCGGGGGGCACGCAGCGCCTGCCGCGCCTGATCGGGCCCGACGCCGCCTTCCCGATGATGCTCACCGGCGAGCCCGTCTCCGCCGAGAAGGCGGCGGCGCTCGGCATCGTCGACGCCGTGGTCCTGGGCGACCTCGTGGCGGAGGCCCGGACCCGGGCCCTGGAGCTGGCCGATGCGGGCCGCCTCCCGCGGGTGCGCGACCGGTCGGAGAAGCTCACGCCGGAGGCCCGGGAGCGGTTCGAGAGCCTAGCCGCCGAGGCGGTGAAGCGGGATCCCGACGCCACCAACGTCCACGCCCTGGTGCGGGCCGTGCGCGCCGGCCTGGAGCAGGATTTCGACGCCGCCGTCGCGGTGGAGCGGGCCGAGTTCCGCACCCTGGTGGAGGATCCGCGCTCGAAGGCCCTGCGCTACGCCTTCTTCGCCGAGCGCGAGGCGGCGCGGGTGCCCGGCCTGCCGAAGGACATGCCCCGCCGCCCCATCCGGACGGCGGCGGTGATCGGCGCCGGCACGATGGGCGGCGGGATTGCCATGTGCTTCGCCAATGCCGGCATCCCCGTGACGGTGATCGAGACGGAGGCCGGTGCCCTGGAGCGCGGTCTCGACCGGGTGAGGGGCCTCTATGCCGGCTCGGCCAAGCGCGGCTCGATCACCGAGGCGCAGCGCGACGAGCGGGTCGGCCGGATCACGGGGGCGATCGGCCTGGAGAACGCCGCGGAGGCCGACATCGTCATCGAAGCAGCTTTCGAGGACATGGGCGTCAAGCGGGAGATTTTTTCCAAGCTCGACGCCATCGCCAAACCGGGCGCGATCCTGGCCACCAACACCTCCTACCTCGACGTGAACGCCATCGCGGCGGTGACGAGCCGGCCGCAGGACGTGCTCGGCCTGCACTTCTTCAGCCCCGCCAACGTCATGCGCCTCGTGGAGGTAGTCCGGGCCGAGAAGACCGCGCCGGACGTGCTCGCCACCGCCCTGGATCTCGGCAAGCGCCTCAACAAGCTGCCGGTGACGGTGGGGGTCTGCTTCGGCTTCGTCGGCAACCGCATGCTGGAGCGCCGCAGCCGCGCCGGCGAGCGCCTGCTGCTCGAGGGGGCGCTGCCGCACGAGGTCGACACGGCGGTGACCGGTTTCGGCTTCCGGATGGGCCCCTTCGCCATGAGCGATCTCGCGGGGCTCGATATCGGCTGGCGCTCGCGCAAGGATTTCGGAGGCCGGGCGCCGGTCGCCGATTCGCTGGCCGAGCAGGGCCGCTACGGCCAGAAGACCGGCCGCGGCTTCTACCTCTACCCGGACGGCGCCCGCACCGGCACCCGCGACCCGGAGGTCGAGGCGCTGATCACGCGGGTCGCCGCCGAGCATGGCATCGCGCGCCGCAGCTTCACGCCGGACGAGATCGTGGCGCGGCTGATGTACCCGATGGTCAACGAGGGCGCGCGGATCCTGGAGGAGGGCATCGCGGCCCGGCCGGGCGACATCGATACGATCTGGATCAACGGCTACAACTGGCCGGCCTGGCGCGGCGGCCCGATGCACTGGGCCGATACGGTCGGGCTGCGGACGGTCGCCGAGGCGCTGTCGCGCTTCGCGGCCGAGACCGGCGACGACAGCCAGGAACCGGCGCCGCTCCTGAAGCGCCTCGCCGCCGAAGATGGCCGCTTCGCCGAGTGGAAGGCTTCGGCCTGATGCCGTGTCGGCTTGCGCACACCAAGTCCCGGCTTCGAAAGGTCCGGGACCTTTCGCGGGTTCAGGGCAGCGCCCTGCCGACGGCCGAGGCCGCATCCGTCGGGGCCTCGCCCCGACACCCCACCAAAGGGCGTGACGCCCTTTGGGAACCCCAGAGGATTCCGGCATGAC
Source organism: Methylobacterium sp. 391_Methyba4 (assembly GCF_029691625.1). Classification (NCBI taxonomy): domain Bacteria; kingdom Pseudomonadati; phylum Pseudomonadota; class Alphaproteobacteria; order Hyphomicrobiales; family Methylobacteriaceae; genus Methylobacterium; species Methylobacterium sp. 391_Methyba4. The sequence continues at coordinate 1,409,715 of NZ_CP121475.1, forward strand.
CGACGCGGTGATCGTCGCGACCGCTCGCACGCCCATCGGCAAGGCCCATCGCGGCGCGCTGAACCTCACCCGCGGCGCCGATCTGGCCGCCCACGCGATCCGCGGCGCCCTGGACCGGGCGCGGCTAGAGCCGGAGGCGGTCGAGGAGGTGGTGCTCGGCTGCGGCTATCCCGAGAACGCCACGGGCGGCAACGTCGCCCGCCACGCCGCCCTGGTGGCGGGGATCCCGGTCGAGTCGGCCGGCGTCACGGTCTCGCGCTTCTGCGCCTCGGGCCTAGAGGCGATCGCCAGCGCGGCCCGAAGGATCATCATCGACGGGGTACCGGTGGCTGTGGCCGGCGGCGTCGAGTCGATCAGCCTCGTGCAGCCCAAGGTCCAGCGGGAGCTGACCCGCAATGCGTGGCTGGAGGCGCACCTGCCGGCGATCTACATGCCGATGATCGAGACCGCCGACATCGTGGCGGAGCGCTACCAGATCTCCCGGGAGGCGCAGGATCTCTTCGCGCTGGAGAGCCAGCGCCGCACCGCCGCCGCGCAGGAACGCGGATTGTTCGACGACGAGATCGTCCCGATGAGCGCCGTTATGGCGGTGACCGACAAGGCCACCGGCGAGATCCGGGAGGTCGAGACCCGGCTCGCCAAGGACGAGGGCAACCGGCCGGACACGACCCTGGAGGGTCTCGCCAAGCTCAAGCCCGTGCGCGGGGAGGGGGCCTTCATCACGGCGGGCAATGCCAGCCAGCTCTCGGACGGGGCCTCGGCCAGCGTGCTGATGTCGGCCGACGAGGCGGCGCGGCGCGGCCTCGAGCCCCTCGGCATCTTCCGGGGCTTCGCCGCGGCGGGCTGCGGGCCGGACGAGATGGGCATCGGCCCGGTCTTCGCGGTGCCGCGGCTTCTGGAGCGGCAGGGCCTGCGGGTCTCCGACATCGACCTCTGGGAGCTGAACGAGGCCTTCGCGTCCCAGTCGGTCTATTGCCGCGACCGGCTCGGGATCGACCCGGACACGGTCAACGTCAACGGCGGCGCCATCGCGGTCGGCCACCCGTTCGGCATGTCGGGGGCGCGGCTCGTGGGTCACGCCCTGCTGGAAGGCCGCCGCCGCGGCGCGCGCTACGCCGTGGTGACCATGTGCGTCGCCGGCGGCCAGGGCTGTGCCGGCCTGTTCGAGATCGCCCGGAGCTGAATCGATGGATCTGCGCTTCACCGACGAGGAAATCGCGTTCCGCGACGAGGTCCGGAACTTCTGCCGGACGGAGATCCCGGCCGAGATCCGAAAAAAAGTCTCGGAGGGGCGCAGCCTCTCGAAGGACGACTACGTCACCAGCCAGCGGATCCTCAACGCCAAGGGCTGGGCGGTGCCGCACTGGCCGCAGGAATTTGGCGGCCGGGATTGGACCCCGATCCAGCGCTACATCTACACGGAGGAGCTGTTCCAGGCGGCGGTACCCCTGCCGCAGCAGTTCAACTGCTACATGTTCGGCCCGGTGCTGGCGACCTTCGGCCGGCAGGACCAGAAGGAGCGTTTCCTCCCGCGCGCCGCCAACCTCGACGATTGGTGGTGCCAGGGCTTCTCCGAGCCCGGGGCCGGCTCCGACCTCGCCTCGCTCAAGACCAAGGCCGTGCGCGACGGCGACCACTACGTCGTGGACGGCCAGAAGACCTGGACGACGCTCGGCCAGCACGCCGACTGGATCTTCTGCCTGGTCCGCACCGATTTCGAGGCCAAGAAGCAGCGGGGCATCTCCTTTCTGCTCATCGACATGACGACGCCCGGCATCACCGTGCGCCCGATCCTCACCCTGGAGGGCCGGCACGAGGTCAACGAGGTCTTCTTCGACTCTGTCCGCGTGCCGGTCGAGAACCTGGTCGGTGAGGAGAACAAGGGCTGGGACTACGCGAAATTCCTGCTCGCCAACGAGCGGACCGGCATCGCCCGGATCGGGCTAACCAAGGAGCGGATCGCCCGGATCAAGCGCCTCGCCCGGGAAATGCCGGCCGGACCCGGCACGATGTGGGACGATCCCGCCTTCCGGTCCCGCGTCGCGGAGGTCGAGGTCGAGCTGAAGGCCCTGGAGATCACCCAGATGCGGGTGGCGGCCAAGCAGGGCCGGGCGGATTCGGTGGAGCCGGACCCCGCCTCCTCGCTCCTCAAGATCCGCGGCTCGCAGCTCCAGCAGGCGGCGACCGAGCTCCTGGTGGAGCTCGCCGGCCCCTTCGTCCTCGCGGCGCCCGCGCGCGGAGCCGGGGCCAACAACCTGCCCGGCGGCTTCGACTGGGTCGATGCAGCAGCGCCGAGCTACTTCAACAACCGAAAGGTCTCGATCTACGGCGGTTCGAACGAGATCCAGCACAACGTCATCGCCAAGGGCATTCTGGGGTTGTGAGACGATCCCGGATCCGCTTGCAGGCTTGAGAAACGCGGCGGTCGCGGCCTCGGCTCTCCCTCCCCCCCTCTGCGGGGGAGGGTGGCCCCCGAAGGGGGTCGGGAGAGGGGAGCGACGTTTCAGGACGCGGCACGCCCTTCATGCCGGTTGCGCCCTGTCCTGCAGCCGGGTTCCCCTCTCCCGGCCCCTGCTGACGCAGGGGCCACCCTCCCCCGCAGAGGGGGGAGGGAACGTCCGAGGACACCACCATGGATTTCGATCTGAACGAGGACCAGTCGCTCCTGCGCGACAGCGTCGAGCGGTTGGCCGCCGATCTCTACCCGTCCCTGGAAAGCCGGCAGGCGCGGCTCAAGGCGCCGCGCGGCTTCCCCGCGGAGGGCTGGGCGGCTTTTTCCGAACTCGGCGTCACGGGACTGCCCTTCTCGGACGAAGACGGCGGCCTCGGCGGCGGCCCGGTCGAGACCATGCTGGTCATGGAGGCGGTCGGCCGCAACCTCGTGGTCGAGCCGCTGCTGGCGAGCCTCGTTCTCGGCTCGACGGCCCTGCGGCTCGGCGGCAGCGCCGCGCAGAAGGCGCGCCTCGTTCCCGACTTGGTCTCCGGTGACCTGCGCCTGACCCTCGCCCACACCGAGCGCCAGTCCCGCTACGACCTCGCCGACGTGGCGACCACGGCCCGACGCTCCGGCGACGGTTTCGTGCTGAGCGGGGCCAAGAGCGTCGTACCCAACGCCGACGCGGCCGGCCTGATGGTGGTCTCCGCCCGCGTGTCGGGGGAGCGGCGCGACGCGCAGGGGATCGGCCTGTTCCTGGTCCCGGCCGACGCCGCCGGCGTCGCGATCGAGGCCTACCCGACGCAGGATGGCGGCCGGGCCGCGGAGGTGTCCTTCTCGGAGGTACAGCTGCCCGGCGACGCGGCGCTGGGCGATCCCGAAGCCGGCCTGCCGCTGCTGGAGCGGGTGGTGGAGCACGGGATCGCGGGGCTCGCCGCCGAGGCGGTGGGCTCCATGGACGCGCTCCACACGCTCACCGTGGAGTACCTCAAGACCCGCAAGCAGTTCGGCGTCAGCGTCGGCTCGTTCCAGGCGCTGCAGCACCGGGCGGTGGACATGCTGATCCAGCTGGAGCAGGCCCGCTCGATGGCCCTCTACGCCGCCATGATGGTCGACACGCCGGATGCGGCGGCGCGTGCGGCGGCCCTATCGGCCGTGAAGGTCCAGATCAACAAGGCCTGCCGGTATGTCGGCCAGGAGGCCGTGCAGCTCCACGGCGGCATCGGCATGACCCTCGAGTATATCGGCGCCCACCACTTCAAGCGGCTCGCCATGATCGAGTACCAGCTCGGCGACACCGCCCATCACCTGCGCCGCATCACGCAGGACGCGAACGGACTGCTGGCGGCGTAACCCACGCGGACAAGGGGCTTCCAAAGGGCGTGCCCTTTGGTGGGGTGTCGGGGTGAAACCCCGACGAACAGGTCTCCGCCCCAGGCAGGGGAGGCGGAGACCTTGTGAAACCGCCTTCAGACCGTCGAGCGGTCAGTTGAACAGCGAGCCGACCCCGCCCTGCACCCGGCCGAGGCCGGCGCGGGCGACGGAGTTGTTCGGATCGATCGTCGCTGCGCGCTGGTAGTTTTCCATCGCCTCCTTGCGCTGGCCCGACTTCTCGTAGGCCAGGCCGCGATAGGCCCAGGAGGTGGCGTCCTTGTTGTTGACGTTGAGGGCCGCGTTGTAGTCCTCGATCGCCTTCGGGTACTGGTTCGTGGCGATCAGGCTCTGGCCGCGCGCGGCGTAGGGCGCGGACTTGAAGGGGTCGCGGTCGATGGCGGCGTCGAAATCGGCGATCGCCTGCGTGTCCTGACCCTGCTTCTGCCGCACGAGGCCGCGGGCATGATAGGCCTCGGCCGATTCCGGCATCAGCCGGATCGCGACGTTGAGGTCGTTGAGCGCCTGGTCGAGGTTGCCCTGGGCGCGCTCGACATTGGCGCGGCCGATATAGGCCGGGCCGTAATTCGGATCGATCCCGATCGCCTTGGTGAAGTCCTGCAGGGCAGGGCCGTCGCGGCCGATCTGGCGGCTCGCCAGGGCGCGATTGTTGTAGGCGGAGGCGGAGTTCGGATCGAGCTGGATCGCCTTGGTGAAGTCGGCGATGGCATCGTTGAACTGGCCGGCGCGGGCATAGGCGGCGCCGCGGGTGTTGTAGGCGGCCGCGTCGTTCGGGTTGCGCTGCACGACCTCGGTCAGGGAGGCGATGTTGACGTTCGTGGCCCCCGTGGTGTCCTTCTCGAGGACCGCGTATTGCCGCGGGCCGGCCGCGCTCCCGACGGTCTCGCAGCCCGCGAGGCCGGCGGCCGAGACCATGGCTGCGCCGATCAGTGCCGTCTTTCGTCCCAGCCCGTTGCGTACGTTCATTGCCCCACTCTCCCCGAGGCGTCGCCCGCCTTGCGCGTGCCCGCCTCGCCCCTCACAGTCCAAGAGCCCGCGCCGTGCGCCGGGCACGCCCGAATCCGGGGCACCGTCGCGCATCACGGTGAAGGCCGGCTTAAGAAGCGCCGCGTCGTGATCCGGCCCCCGCCCGTCCCGGGGACGAAGGCGGTGCAGGCGGAATCGATCGACAGCATTCGGAACCGACCACGCTGTGGTGGAAGCGGTGGGATGTGGCGAAGGTATGGCTCGACGGTTCCGGGACGCCGCAGGCGGGCTTCCGACCGCCATGCGGCGATGCAGGTGTGCCTTCGAAGCCTCAGGAACCGGCCGGGACGGGCCCGAGGCGGGTCACGTGACCCATCTTCCGGCCGGGACGCGCCTCGCCCTTGCCGTAGAGGTGCAGATGGGCGCCGGGCTCGGCCAGCAGGGCGTGCCAGTCGTCGGCCTGGGCACCGATCAGGTTGCGCATCTCCACCGGCAGGCCGCCGACCCGGCCCGGATCGCCCAGCGGCCAGCCGCAGACGGCCCGCACGTGCTGGGCGAATTGCGAGGTCAGCGCCCCCTCGCTGGTCCAGTGGCCGGAATTGTGGACCCGGGGCGCGATCTCGTTGACCACGAGCCGCTCCGCCCCGTCCTCGCGGACGAGGAACATCTCGACGGCGAGGACGCCGACATAGTCGAGGGCGTCGGCGATCCGACGGGCGATCTCGAGGGCGATGCGGCCCGTCTCCGGCGCCACGCCCGGGGCCGGCACCCGCGTCAGAGCGAGGATGTGATCGCGGTGCTCGTTCTCACACAGGTCGTAGGCCGCGAAGCTGCCGTCGCGCCCGCGGGCGCCCACCACGGAGACCTCGCGCTCGAACGGCACGAAGCCCTCCAGGATCAGCGGCGCGCCGCCGAACTCGGCGAACAGAGCGTTGCGGTCGCCCTCGGCCCGCTCGCGGAGCATGCGCTGCCCCTTGCCGTCGTAGCCGAAGCGGCGGGTCTTGAGCACCGCCGGCAGGCCGATCACCTCGATCGCCCGGTCGAGATCGTCGGGCGTGTCCACCGCCCGGAACGGCGCCGTCGGGATGCCCAGCCCGTTGATGAATTCCTTCTCGGAGAGGCGGTCCTGCGTGGTCGAGAGCGCCCGCGCGTTCGGGTGCAGGGCGGCGTGCCGGGCCAGGATGTCGGCCGTGGCGTGCGGGATATTCTCGAACTCGTAGGTCACGACATCGACGCTGCGCGCGAAGGCGGCCAGCGCCTCGGCATCGTCGTAGGCCGCGCAGGTCGTCCGGGCGGCCACGTCGAAGGCGGGGCTGTCCGCGTCGGGGGCGTAGACGTGCGCCTTGAGGCCGTAATCGGCCGCCGCCAGCGCGATCATGCGCCCGAGTTGGCCTCCACCGACGATGCCGAGGGTGGAGCCGGGGCCGAGGATCTTATCCGTCACGCGTTCTCTTCCGTCACCGGCCGTTCGGCCACCGAGGCGGTCTGGGCCGCGCGCCACGCCTCCAGGCGCTCCGCCAGATCCGGATCGGAGAGCGCCAGGACGGCGGCGGCGAGCAGGGCCGCGTTGATGGCCCCGGCCCGGCCGATCGCCAGGGTCCCCACCGGGATGCCCGCCGGCATCTGGACGATCGAGAGGAGGCTGTCCTGGCCGGACAGGGCCTTGGATTCCACCGGGACGCCGAAGACCGGCAGGCGGGTCATCGCGGCCGCCATGCCGGGCAGGTGCGCGGCGCCGCCCGCCCCCGCGATCACGACCTTGAGGCCGGCCGCGACCGCGCCTTTGGCGAAGGCCACGAGCCGATCCGGCGTGCGGTGGGCCGACACGATGCGCGCGTCGTAGGGTACGCCGAGGGCATCGAGCGTCTCGGCGGCATGCCGCATGGTCGCCCAGTCGGACTGGCTGCCCATGATGATCGCGACCGGAGGCGACGCCATCGTTGATCCCGGAAAAAGAGGGCGCTTACAGGCGGTGCGGGCCCGCGGCAAGGCGCGGCCCGAAGACGTCCACCGGCATCAGGCGATGATGTCCGGCGTGAGCGCGTCCTCGATGTGGAAGATGCGGTCACGCAGGGTGAGCTTGCGCTTCTTCAGACGCTGGATCTGGAGCTGGTCGCCAGCCACGCTGCGCTCCAGCGCCTCGATGGCACCGTCGAGATCCCGGTGCTCCTCGCGCAGCCGCGCCAGTTCGCCCAGGAGGTCCGACTGCGCACTCTCACCCGCCTCGTCCGCCATCGTCACCTGAGGACCCGAAGACCGTTCATGGCCCGAGAGCATGCGTCACGCTCCGGCGCCGGACAAGACGGCGCGGTAAGCAATCATCAGACTTAGCAGCAGAAAACGCTTCGACAGGTACGGCATCTTGTGCCAATGTCGGTGTGTCGAAACGATGACAGGAGATTCGGCTCATGTCGCTGCAGACGCATCTGAACCAACTCGCCCGGAAGCACGAAGCCCTCGAGCGTGAGATTCAGGAAGCGATCCACAGGCCTTCGGCGAACGACCTTCACATCGCCGAGATGAAGCGACGGAAACTCCTTCTCAAGGACGAGATCAACAGGCTGCAGGCGAACGGCAATACGCTGCACTGAGCCCCTGATCCGTCCGCACGGATAGCAGAAACGGCACGACAGCTGCCGCCGCATCGGGAGACCGGTGCGGCGGTTTTGCGTTCTGCGACCGCTCGTTTGGAGAAACGGCCGCCTCGGGATCGCCGATCCGGGCGGGCGTCGTGCTCTCGCGGATGTGACCCCGGAGCCTTGGCGACGGGGCGCCTGCCGCGCCCGCACGCCCGGGGATCGAAACAGACGACCCGCGACCTCCCGGCAGATGCATTTCCCGCCGGCCACGCCGAGGCGCCCGGCTTCGAAGCCGCCGATCCGGGATGCATCCGGCGAACGCGTCACGGAGCACCCCGATCGCGCGAGCGAAGGCGCGCGGCGGTTCCGGCGACCCACAACCGGCCTCGCACCCGCGGAAGAATGCGCTACTCTGGGCCCCGCCGCCGGAGAGCGGCCCGCGAGGAAACGCCGAACCGATGACGAGAGCCAGCCTGCCGGGCCGCTACCCGGACATGTACGACTCGGCCCGCCGCGATCCGGAGGCGTTCTGGCTCGGCGCGGCGCAGGCGCTCGACTGGGCGCATGTCCCGCAGCGGGCCTTCGCGCCGGATTCCGGCCCCTACGGCCGCTGGTTTCCGGACGGCACCCTGAACGCCTGCCACAATGCCGTGGACCGTCACGCCGACGGAGCGCGGGCGGATCAGGTGGCGATCCGCTACGATTCGCCCGTCACCGGGACCAAGCGCAGCATCACCTACCGCGCGTTGCGCGACGAGGTGGCGGTACTGGCCGCCGTCCTCGCCGGCCTCGGCGTCGGCAAGGGCGACCGGGTGATCCTCTACATGCCGATGGTGCCCGAGGCCCTGTTCGGCATGCTGGCCTGCGCACGGCTCGGCGCGGTGCATTCGGTCGTGTTCGGCGGCTTCGCGGCCAACGAGCTGGCGGTGCGGATCGAGGACGCGGCGCCGAAGGTGGTGCTCGCCGCCTCCTGCGGGATCGAGCCGAACCGCGTGGTCGCCTACAAGCCGCTCCTCGACGCGGCGATCGCGGCCTCGCGCCACAAGCCGGAAGCCTGCCTAGTCCTGCAGCGCCCGCAGGCCGCCGCGACGCTCATGCCGGAGCGGGACCGCGACTGGGCCGAGACCGTGGCGGCCGCCCGTGCGGCGGGGCAGCGGGCGGCCTGCGTGCCGGTCGCCGCCACCGACCCGCTCTACATCCTCTACACCTCCGGGACGACCGGGAAGCCCAAGGGCGTGGTCCGCGATACCGGCGGCTACCTCGTCGCCCTCGCGTGGTCGATGCCGAACCTCTACGGCGTCCAGCCCGGCGAGACCTATTTCTGCGCCTCCGACATCGGCTGGGTCGTCGGGCACTCCTACATCGTCTACGCGTCGCTCCTGCACGGCTGCACCACGGTCCTGTACGAGGGCAAGCCGGTGGGCACGCCGGATGCCGGCGCATTCTGGCGGGTCGTCGCCGAGTACGGGGTCGTGTGCCTGTTCACCGCGCCGACGGCGCTGCGGGCCATCAAGAAGGAGGATTCCGCCGGCGCCCGGATCGCCGATTACGACCTCTCCGCCTTCCGCAGCCTGTTCCTCGCGGGCGAGCGCGCCGATCCCGATTCGGTCGCCTGGGCCGAGCGGGTGCTGAACCGGCCGGTGATCGACCATTGGTGGCAGACCGAGACCGGCTGGCCGATCGCCGGCAACCCGATGGGTCTCGGCCTCCTGCCGGTGAAGCACGGCAGCACCTGCGTGCCGATGCCGGGCTACCGGGTCGAGGTGCTGGACGAGGGCGGCAAACCGGTCCCGGCCGGGACCATGGGCACCATCGCGATCCGCCTGCCCCTGCCCCCCGGCTGCCTGCCGACGCTCTGGGGCTCGGACGCGCGCATGCGGTCGAGCTACCTTTCCACGTTCCCGGGCTACTACGACACCTCGGATGCCGGGGTGATCGACGCGGACGGCTACATCACGGTGCTGGGACGCACCGACGACATCATCAACGTCGCCGGGCACCGCCTGTCTACCGGCGGCATGGAGGCAGTGCTGGCGGGCCATCCGGACGTGGCCGAGTGCGCGGTCATCGGCATCCGGGACGCCCTGAAGGGCGAAGTCCCCTGTGGCTTCGTGGTGCTCAAGGCCGGCGTCGACCGGCCGACCGAGACGATCGAGCGGGAACTCGTGGCCAAGGTGCGCGACGAGATCGGCCCCGTGGCGGCGTTCAAGCTGGCCCTCACCGTGCCGCGGCTGCCCAAGACCCGCTCGGGCAAGATCCTGCGGGCCACCATGAAGCGCATCGCCGACCACGAGCCCTGGACGATGCCGGCGACGATCGACGACGCCGCGGCCCTCGACGAGATCGACGAGAGCCTGAAGGGGCGGGGAATCGGCGCCGATTGAGGGGCCGGACGATCCCGCGATCGGGACAGGCGCCGAGTCCAGGCGGCTCTCCCCCGCGCGGTGCCGGGACACGGCGCGGCCCAACCGCGTCCTGCGGATAGAGCCGGAGCGGCGGTGAGGGGGGCGATGCAGGATGTGGCCGCCCTGACCCGCCGTCGCCCCTCTGCGGCCGCCGCGCTCAGCGCGCCTGCGTGATCCGCAGATTTCCGCCCGGCGCCACTGCCCCGGGAACGCGAGTGCGGCCTCCCCCACGCTCAGGGGAGAGGCGACGGGTGGGGGCGGGGCAGATGGCACCGCACCGCTCGAGCCTGCGCCATTCCGCACGGGATCTGCGACCTCGTTCGCCGCCCCCCGGGGAGGCGACGATCGCCGCATCGCCACCCTGGCACGCTCTGGGACGCCGCCACTCCCCGGTGAGAGCGCGCGCAGGCTGCCGGGCAGGTTCCCGGGCCGCATGACCCGCGTGCGCGGCGCCGCCGCCGGTCTCAATACGCCAACGCCCATTGCGCTTCGGATGCCCATCACCATCTCTAAACCATCCAACGGGATGGCCTGGAGATGTTTCGACGATGACCGACACCGCGCGCGACCTCCGTCCGAAGGTGCCGGACAGCGAGAAGATCACGGTCAATCTCGGCTTCGTCGATCTCGGGCGCGTCGACCTGATGGTCCGCGACGGCTTCTACGCCAACCGGGCCGACTTCATCCGCACGGCCGTGCGCAATCAGCTGGACCGGCAGGAGGAGGCGGTCCGGCAGTCGGTGGCGCGGCGCCAGCTCCGGCTGGGGCTCTCGCACTTCTCCCGCGCGGACCTGGAAGCGGCCCGGGATGCCGGCTCCCCCCTGCACATCCAGGTCCTGGGCCTCGCCACGATCGCCACCGACGTCACCCCCGAACTGGCGCGGGCCGCGATCGCGTCCGTGGAGGTCCTGGGTGCCTTCCAGGCCAGCGCCGCCGTCAAGGCGGCACTGGCCGACCGGACCACCTGACCGTCCGCGCCCCGGTCGCGCGGAATCTCCACCCGAACCACGCCGTATGAGGATCCTCCCCATGTTCCGTTTCCCCAAGATTGACCCGTCGAAGCTCGACCTCTCGGCGTTCGGAATGTCGCAATTCGACCCGCACGCCTTCGGATCCGCGACGGCGAAGGACAGGGGAACGGGGCCAGGAACCGGGGCAGCGGACCGGACCGCCCGGATGCAGGACGCGATGGCGCGGTTCCGCCGTGGCCAGGAGGCCGCCGTCGCGCAATGGACCGAGGCACGACGCGGCATGGCAGACCGGCCCGGCACCGCCGGTCATGCCGAGCAGACCCTCGACATGGAGGCGCCGACGGCAGCCGGCGGTGCCTGGACGGCGCCGGATCAAGGCGGCGGTTCGCGGCCGGGGACGGCTCCGGACCTGTCGGCGATGTTGCGCGCCCTGCGCGAGCGGCTACCGAATGCCGGCCCGTCAGGCCGCCGCCCTGCCGCCGAAGTCCCGCCCGGCGCGCGGTTCGAGGATCGCGTTTTCACGGAGGCCGCCGGCAGCCGGGGCTACAAGGTCTACGTCCCGAGCGGCTACCGGGGTCAGGCCCTGCCCGTCATCGTGATGCTGCACGGCTGCACCCAGAACCCCGACGATTTCGCGGCCGGCACGCGGATGAACGCCCTGGCCGAGGAGCAGACGTTCCTGGTCGCCTATCCAGAACAGCCCCCGTCGGCCAACCTGCAGCGCTGCTGGAACTGGTACACGGCGGGCGACCAAGTCCGCGAGGGCGGCGAGCCGGCGCTGATCGCCGGCATCGCCCGGTCGGTCGTGGCGGAGTTCTCGGCCGATCCCGGCCGGGTCTACGCGGCCGGGCTCTCGGCCGGCGGCGCCGCGGCGGCGATCCTGGCGGCGACCTATCCGGACCTGTTCGCGGCCGTGGGCATCCATTCCGGGCTGGCCTGCGGGGCGGCCCGGGACATGCCCACCGCCTTCGCGGCCATGCAGGGGCAAGGGTCGGCACCGGGGCCGAATCGGCAGGCGGTCCCGACCATCGTGTTCCACGGCGACGGCGACCGAACCGTGCATCCCGTCAATGGCGATCGGGTCGCGGCGCAGGCCGTGCCGGCCCCGGGCCTGGACGAGACGGTCAGCCGGGGCACGAGCCCCGGGGGCATGGCCTATACCCGGACGGTCCGCAGCGACGCGACCGGCCGGCCGGTGCTGGAGCAGTGGGTTCTGCACGGGGCCGGGCACGCCTGGTCGGGCGGAAGCCCCGACGGATCCTACACCGATCCGCGCGGGCCCGATGCCAGCGGCGAGATGGTCCGGTTCTTCCTGGCGCAGGAAGGAGCATCCGCGGACCGTGCCTGATCGTGCCCCTGACCGCGGCGAGCGACGGCGCGGCCGGTCCGCCGCGCCGTCACCGTCGGGCGCTCAGGAGGGTGTCAATCGGCGTCCGAATCGTCGGCGTCATCCTCCAGGCCGGCGGGGGCCGATCGGTCCAGCGCCGGCGCGTAGGCGTCCTGCGTCGCATTCGTCGACACCGATGCCGGCACGCTCCGCGCGTTCGGGTCGGTCGGGATCAGGGTCGCGCTGGCCGCGACGAGGCCGGCCATCGAGCGGACGTCCTGGGGCTGGCGCGGATCGCGGGAGATCAGCGTGGCCTCCCGCTGCAGACGGAGATTGCAGGCCTGCGAGGGCAGCCCGCCATTCGGCGTGCAGGCATCGTGGCGGGCGCAGGCGGCGTCGAGGGCATCGATCGGCGGCAGCGGGGCGTTGTTGCCCGGACCGCAATAATTGCCGTGAACGAGCATCTTGGGTCCGCCGAAGGCGGCCGGCTGGGCATATGACGGCGCCGCGAGGGCGGCGCAGCCGGCGGCCAGAAGGAGCGAGGCGGCAAGTTTCGTGATCATCATTCAGGACCTCGGGCGATCTCGCCCCCTCAGGCGGTTCGCGTCGTGGCGACAGCGTCAGAAACGGTCAGCCGCATCGGCGAGTTCCCGAACCCCCAGCCGCAGGGCTGACCTGCCGCAGCGCGCTGGCCGGCGCGGCCGTCCTGCGCCAGATTGACCGGACGCATCCGGAGCCACCCATGACTGCACGCCTGTTCGAACCGCTGGTTCTCGACGCGCTCACGCTCGAGAACCGCATCCTGATCGCCCCGATGTGCCAGTATTCGGCCCGGGACGGCGAAGCCACCGACTGGCACATGATGCATCTGGGCCAGCTCGCCATGTCGGGGGCGGGCCTGCTCACCCTGGAGGCGACCGCGGTCTCGCCGGAGGCCCGGATCACCGCCTGGGACCTCGGCCTGTACAACGACGGCTGCGAGCGGGCGCTCGGCCGCGTGCTTGACGCGGTGCGCGAATACGCGCCGATCCCGATCTGCATCCAGATCGCCCATGCCGGCCGCAAGGCATCGAGCGCGGCGCCCTGGGCCGGCGGCCAGCAGATCCCGCCGGAGCATCCCTACGGCTGGCGCACCGAGGCGCCCTCGGCGGTGGCGCACGGGGAGGACGAGGTCCCACCCCACGCCCTCGACGCCGCCGACCTGAAGCGCGTCCGCGACGAGTTCGTTGCGACCGCCAAGCGGGCCGTCCGGCTCGGCATCGAGGCTGTGGAGTTGCACGGCGCCCACGGCTACCTGCTGCACCAGTTCCTGTCGCCGATCGCCAACAAGCGCACGGACGCCTACGGCGGCAGCCTCGAGAACCGCATGCGCTTCCCCCTCGAGGTCTACGACGCGGTGCGCGACGTCGTCCCGGCGGGCAGCCCGGTCTGGCTGCGCGTCTCGGCCACCGACTGGGTCGAGGACGGCTGGGACCTCGACGAGACCGTGGCGCTGGCCCAGGCGCTGAAGCGCGCGGGCTCGCCGGCGCTCCACGTCTCGACGGGCGGCGTCTCGCCGAAACAGGCGATCAAGCTCGGGCCGGGCTACCAAGTGCCCTATGCCGAGCGTCTCAAGGCCGAGACCGGGCTCACCACCATCGCGGTGGGGCTGATCACGGAAGCCCGGCAGGCGGAGACGATCCTGCAGGAGGACAGGGCGGACGCGATCTCGCTGGCCCGCGCCATGCTGTACGATCCGCGCTGGCCCTGGCACGCGGCCGCCGAACTCGGAGCCCGCGTGCGGGCGCCCAAGCAGTACTGGCGCTCGCAGCCGCGGGAGTACAAGGACCTGTTCAAGGACACGGCCTTCGGGCAGCGCTGAGGCCACCCTTAGCGCGGCAACGCCCCGACGAGCGGCCCCAGAGGCCGGCTGATGTCGGCGCGGCCGAGATTCGGCGCGTAGAGGCTCGAGACCGAGCCGTCGAGGAACAGGGCGTTGCGGCAGCCGAGATCGTCCCGGAACAGCCGCGCGAAGGCCCCGAAGGTCACCGGTCGCTCGGAGATGGCGAAGATCGCGACGTGCCCGTCGCCGGGCACGCCGACGCCGTTGCGGATCTTCTGGCTCGGCCCGTCGGCGGCGATCTTCGGGTGGATCTGGCCGTCGATCACCAGCATCGGTCCGGACTGCGTGGCGAAATCCGGGCGCATCTTCGCGCGGAGATAGCGGGCGGTGTCGGCCACTCCGGCGCGCTCGCCCTTCACCCAGAAGATCCCGTTGGGCTTGAGGTGGAAATTGCCCGGCCCGTCCGCCGTGGAGGCGCGCTTCAGCTCGTGGCCGTCCTCGATGTAGAGGCCCACCGGCGCCTGGTCCTTGTCGTACATGCCGGCATTCATCGCGAAGGCGAGACGGCCGCCCTGCTTCTCGGCGAGGGTGCCGAGGGCGCCGTAGGGCTTGCCGTCGTCCGAGAGCCAGAACAGCCGCAGCCGCTGCCGCCGCAGGTCGATAGTGCAGACCGTGAAGGTCTCGCCCTGCGCCTCCACCGGCCGGCACGGTTCCGCCGCCGCCGGGGTCGCCGCCCGGGCCGGGGCCGCGAGGGCGAGCAGCGCGATCAACAGGGCGTGAGCCGGTCGCAACATCATCATTCGTTCCATGCAGCTCGGGGACGGCGAGTCGGGGACGGCGAAGCTAGATCGGCGCGCGTCTCGCTCTGGAAAGCGGCGATTTTCGTGTCTCGGCCCGACCGGGACGCGTCAGGGGATCTCGCGTGGATCTCGCGGCTCCGCGCCGCGGGGCGGGGCTGGACCGTTTTGCCGATTCGCACGTTCTTAGCCGCAGAGGGCATTTTTTCCACGGAGATGACGTGATGAAGGGTGCAGTGCTCGGATCGGCCCTGCTGGCGGCGGGTGCCCTGGTTCTGGCGCCGGCCAGCGCGGACGCGCGCGGCTTCGGCGGCGGCGGCTTCCATGGCGGCGGCTTCGGAGGCGGGTTCCACGGCGGCGGATTCCACGGCGGCGGCTTCGGCGGCGGCGGCTTCCGCGGCGGCGGGTTCGGGGGATTCCGCAACGGCGGCTTCGGCGGCGGCTTCCGCGGCGCCGGCTTCCGTCCGGGCGGCTTCGGCTACGGCCGCGGCTTCTACGGTCGGGGATACGGCTGGCGGGGCGGCTACGGCTATCGCGGCGGCTACGGCTACGGCCTCGGCGGCCTGGGTCTCGGCGTCGGGCTCGGCCTCGCGGCCGGCAGCCTCTACGGCGGCTATGGCTACGGCTATCCGGGCTACGGCTACGGCGGCTACTACGCGCCGGCCGCCTACGATTACGGCTACGGCGGCGGCTGCTACACCGTCCCGCGGGTGCGCTGGACCCCCTACGGCTACCGCCGGGTCCTGGTCGAACGCTGCTACTGAGCGTCATCGACAGCGAAAAGAATGGGACAGGCCGCCTCCGGGCGGCCTTTTCCTTGCGTGGCCCGCCGCATCGTTGGACAGCTCAGCCTGGGACGCCGATACTGGTATCCGGCGGCGGGAGACGGTGATGAGTTCAGCAACCGGGCAGGGGCGCGCGGCCGTGGAGGTGGTCGAGATTCGCGACGCCAGCCTCACCGCCTTCTATCGTTCGATGACCCCGCCGGAGCGGCACACCTTCTGGGCCTGCGCGGCCGGCTGGTGCCTCGACGGCATGGACTTCATGATCTACCCGCTGGTGATCGGGACGATCATGGCCCTGTGGCACGTGGATGCCGGCACGGCCGGTCTCGCCGCCACGGTGACGCTGCTGGCCTCGGCGCTGGGCGGCTGGCTCGCGGGCTTCATCGCCGACCGGATCGGCCGGGTTCTGACCCTGCAGATCACCATCCTGTGGTTTTCCTTCTTCTCCCTGCTCTGCGCCTTCGTGCAGAATTTCGAGCAGCTCCTCGTGGCCCGGGCGATCCTGGGCCTTGGCTTCGGCGGCGAGTGGGCGGCTGGCGCCGTGCTGATCGGCGAGACCATCCGGGCCGAGTATCGCGGCCGGGCGGTCGGCTCCGTCCAGTCCGGCTGGGCCATCGGCTGGGGGCTGGCGGTCCTGTCGCAGGCGGTGACCTTCTCGCTGCTGCCCCCCGAGATCGCGTGGCGCTGGATGTTCGCGGTGGGCGCCCTGCCGGCCCTGCTGATCTTCTACCTGCGCCGCTACGTCCAGGAGCCGCAGGTCGCCGCCGAGACCCGCGCCCGGGCCATCGCCACCGGCGACCGGCCGAAGATCTGGGAGATTTTCTCCGGGCCGATCCTCAAGACCACCCTGCTCGCCTCGCTGGCGGCGGCGGGCTGCCAGGGCGGCTATTACGCGATCACCACCTGGGTGCCGCGCTTCCTCACCACCGAGCGCGGCCTGTCGGTGGTGTCCTCCACCGGCTACCTCGCGGCGCTGATCATCGGCTCGTTCACCGGCTACCTGGTCGGCGCCTGGCTCGCCGACCGGCTCGGGCGGCGGCCGCTGTTCCTGATCTTCTCGCTGGGCGCCATCGCGGTGATCGTCGCCTACACGCAGATCCCGCTCTCCAACAGCGTGCTCTGGGTGCTGGGCTTCCCCCTCGGGTTCTTCGCCTCCGGCTACTTCTCCGGCATGGGCGCCTTCCTGACCGAGCTCTACCCGACCCGCCTGCGCGGCTCGGGGCAGGGCTTCTGCTACAATTTCGGCCGGGGCGTCGGCGCGCTGTTCCCGGCGCTGGTCGGCTTCCTCGCCGAGCGCGCCGGCCTCGCCTCGGCCATCGCGATCTTCGCGGCCATCGCCTACGGGATCTTCTTCCTGGCGGCCTTCGCGCTGCCCGAGACCCGCGGCCGGGTCCTGCACGCGGATACCTGACCATGCCGGAGATCCGAGACTGCCCCGCCCCGGATCCGCATCCGGGCGGGCCCACCCGCTACCGGGTGCCCGCCGGCGCGGTCGACACCCACGCCCACGTGATCGGCCTGCCGCCGGCCTATCCGCTGGTGGCCGACCGCAGCTACACGCCCCCGGCCGCCCCGGCGGACCGGTATCTCGCGATGCTCGACGCCACCGGCATGGCCAACGGCGTACTGGTCCAGGTCAGCGTCCACGGCACCGACAACCGGCTGATGGTGGAGACGCTCCGGGCCAACCGGGAGCGTCTGCGCGGCATCGCGGTGATCCCGCTCGGCCTGCCCGACGGGGAACTCGCCGCCCTCAAGGAGGCCGGAGTGGTCGGCCTGCGGCTCAACGTTCTGTTCGGCGGCGGGGTCGGGCTGGATCAGGTCGAGTCCTACGGGGCGCTCGCCCGCGAGATGGGCTGGCACCTCCAGTTCCTGCTCGATGCCCGTGGACTGCCGCCCATCGCGGGCCACCTGTCGCGGCTGCCGGTGCCGCTGGTCTTCGACCATATGGGCCATATGCCGACCTCGGCCGGCGTGGACCATCCGGGCTTCCGGGCGCTGCTCGGCCTCGTCGCCGACGGCAACTGGGTGAAGCTGTCGGGCGCCTTCCGGGATTCCGTGACCGGTCCGCCCTACGCCGACACGATCCCGTTCGCCCGCGCCCTCAACGACGCCGCCCCCGAGCGCTGTCTCTGGGGCTCGGACTGGCCGCACGTGGCCGCCTGGGATGGGCCGCCCCGGACCGCGACGCTCCTCGACCTGATGGCCGACTGGGTGCCGGACGCGGATCGGCGCCGGATGGTCTTCGCCGACAACCCGCGCCGGCTCTACGGATTCGGGTAGGGCAGGGGTTCAACGCCGGCCGAAGACCATGCCGTCTGCGCGCGCGGAATTCGTTCGCGCTGCCGGCGAGGCGGGGGACCCGGTCAAACCCGCAGGTCGACGCTCAGTCCCTGTCCGGGGGGCGCCGGGGGACTGGCGTTCGCCGCGCTCTGGGCGCTGTCCGCGACGAGCCCGGCGACCGCCTTGTCGGCCGCGAGCTGCTGCTTGGCGACGGCGATGCCGATCTGCTGGTTCTGGGACGAGCCCAGCATCTGAACGGCGGTGGCGGCCAGGGTATCCATGGCCCTGTTATAATCCTCCCGCCTGAATCCCGCGTTACGCAGATCCGGGGCTTTCGAGCGAATCCGGATCAATCGCCCCGGACGGCACCGCGGGCGGCCTGCCGTCAGAAGCTCGGCGGCGTGCAGGCGCTCACCACATCGCAGGGGTTGGGCCCGACGCAGCGGAACCGGTGCGGGCGGCGGCTGTCGAAGCTGTAGGCGTCGCCGGGGCCGAGGATCCGGCGCTCGGCGTCCACCGTCACCTCCAGGCGGCCGGAGAGCACGATGCCACCCTCCTCGCCCTCGTGGGAGAGCGGCACCCGGCCGGTATCGGCCCCGGGCTCGTAGCGCTCCTTGAGGATCTGGAGCTTGCGGCCGAACAGGCTGTCGCCGACCTGGCGGTACGAGATCGCCCCCTTGGCGGCCCGGCGGCCGATCTCGGTCAGCTCCTCGGCGGCGAAGAACGCCTTGCGCTCCGGCTCCGGCTCCAGGGCGAAGAACTCGGCCATGCCGATCGGCACCCCGTCGAGGATCCGCTTGAGCGCACCCACCGACGGGTTCACCCGGTTCGCCTCGATCAGCGAGATCGCCGAGTTGGTCACGCCGGCGCGCTTGGCGAGCGTCCGCTGCGACAGGCCGTGGCGGGCGCGCACGAAGCGCAGGCGCGCGCCGACATCGATGCTCATCCGGCTCAGGCCCGTTTCAGGTGTTGCGGATCCCGCAACGGTGCCACCCGCGGCCCCATTCCTGCAAGGGGTTGGCGGCGACCAGAAAAGGACTTGTTGCCCGATCGGCGAAGGTGTCCCCTGGTCCCGCCGCCCGATCCGCGCCGCCCGCCCCGGAGAACCGCCCCATGACCGACCATCCGCTCCGCAACACGCCCGCGATGGACGCCTTCTGGATGCCGTTCACGGCCAACCGCCAGTTCAAGGCGGCGCCACGCCTGCTCGTGTCGGCCGAGGGCATGCACTACACCGCCGATGACGGCCGCTCGGTCCTCGACGGCACCGCGGGCCTCTGGTGCGTCAATGCCGGCCACGGGCGCCGGGGCATCGCGGCGGCCGTGGAGCGCCAGCTCGCGACCCTCGACTTCGCCCCGACCTTCCAGATGGGCCACCCGATCGCGTTCGAATTCGCCGAACGCCTCGCCGAGATCGCCCCGGGCGGCCCCGACAAGCGCCTCGACCGGGTGTTCTTCACCAATTCCGGCTCGGAATCGGTCGACACGGCCCTCAAGATCGCGCTGGCCTACCAGCGGGCGATCGGGCAGGGGACCCGCACCCGGCTGATCGGCCGCGAGCGCGGCTATCACGGCGTCGGCTTCGGCGGGCTCTCGGTCGGCGGCATCGTGTCGAACCGCCGGGTCTTCCCGCAGCTCAACGGCACCGACCACCTGCGCCACACCCACGACCCGGCCCGCAACGCCTTCGTGAAGGGCCAGCCCGAGCACGGGGCGGAACTCGCCGAGGATCTGGAGCGGCTGGTGGCCCTCCACGGGGCCGAGACCATCGCGGCCTGCATCGTCGAGCCGGTGGCGGGCTCCACGGGGGTGCTGATCCCGCCGAAGGGCTACTTGGAGCGCCTGCGCGAGATCTGCACGAAGCACGGCATCCTGCTGATCTTCGACGAGGTCATTTCCGGATTTGGCCGCCTCGGCGCGCCGTTCGCGACCGACTTCTTCGGCGTCGTCCCGGACCTCGTGACCAGCGCCAAGGGCCTGACCAACGGCACGGTGCCGATGGGCGCGGTCTTCGCGAGCCGGGCGGTCCATGACGGGCTGATGCACGGCCCGGACGGGATCGAGCTGTTCCACGGCTACACCTATTCCGGGCATCCGGTCGCCTGCGCGGCCGGCATCGCCACGCTGGATATCTACCGGGACGAGGGGCTACTGACCCGCGTCGCCGACATCGCCGACGACTGGGCCGCGGCGATGCACGATCTGCGCGGACGCAAGAACGTCATCGACATCCGCACCATCGGGCTGATCGCCGGCATCGAGCTGGCGCCGCGGCCGGACGCGCCCGGCAAGCGCGCCTACGAGGTGTTCGTCGACTGCTTCGAGCGCGGCCTGCTCACCCGGGTGACCGGCGACATCATCGCCCTGTCGCCGCCGCTGATCATCGAGCGCGGCCAGATCGGCGAGATCGTGGACGTCCTGGGTGCGGCGATCGACCGGGCCGCCTGAGAGCCCTCTCGGTCTTTGCGAGCGCAGCGAAGCAATCCAGGGTCGCGCCATGCTTAAGGATGTCGCGCTGCCCTGGGTCGCGTCGCTGCGCACGCGGTGACGGAGAGGGGTGACGCGATCCCACAACCCTTGCGGTCCGCACAGGCGCCCCCGGCGCGCGGTGGGGTTGTCGCGACACTGCCGACGCCCATCTGCCCCGGACCCGGATTTGAGCCGGGCATGAGGGTTTCTATGTCGAACACCGCCCTGATCGTCGGCGCCAGCGGCATCGTCGGCAGCGCCACAGCGGCGCTGCTCCATCAGGAGGGCTGGCAGGTTGCCGGCCTCGCCCGTCATCCGGTGCGGCAGGACGGCGTCGCGCCGGTGGCCGGCGACCTGCAGGATCCGGCCTCCCTGGCGCGGGCACTCGCCGACATCGCCCCGTCCCACGTGTTCCTGGCGACCTGGCAGCGGCGTCCTACCGAGGCGGAGATGATCCGCATCAACCGGGCCATGATCGAGAACCTGCTCGAGGCCCTGCGCCCGAAGGGCAGCGTCCGCCACGTCGCCCTGGTGACGGGGCTGAAGCACTATCTCGGCCCGTTCGAGGCCTACGGCAAAGGCCGCCTGCCGCAGACGCCGTTCCGCGAGGACCAGGGCCGGCTCGATATCGAGAACTTCTATTACGCCCAGGAGGACGCGGTCTTCGCGGCCGCCGCGCGCGACGGCTTCACCTGGAGCGTCCACCGCCCGCACACGATCATCGGCAAGGCGGTGGGCAACGCCATGAACATGGGCACGACGCTCGCCTGCTACGCCACCCTGTGCCGGGAGCTGGGGCGGCCGTTCGTGTTCCCGGGCTCGGCCGTACAGTGGAACGGGCTCACCGACATGACCGACGCGCGGTTGCTCGCCCGCCAGCTGCTCTGGGCCTCCACGGAGCCGAAGGCGGCGAACGAAGCCTTCAACGTCGTCAACGGCGACGTCTTCCGCTGGAGCTGGATGTGGGGCCGGATCGCCGACTGGTTCGGGATCGAGGCGGTGCCCTTCGACGGCACGCACCGGCCGCTCGAGCCCCGGATGGCTCAGGACGGGCCGGCCTGGGCGGAGATCGCCGCGCGGCATGGGCTCGCCGAGCCGAACCTCGAGAAGCTGGCCTCCCCCTGGCACACGGATGCCGATCTCGGCCGGCCGATCGAGGTCGTCACCGACATGAGCAAGAGCCGGCGTCTCGGCTTCACGGCCTACCAGCCGACGGACGACGCGTTCTTCGACCTGTTCGGCCGGCTCCGGGCGGACCGGCTGATCCCCTGAGCCGGGGCTGTCCGGTCAGCGCGCGTCGCGCTGCAAAGAAAGCACGCGCACCAAGCCCTCTCCCCTGCGGGGGGAGGGAACCCGCCCCCGGCCCCGGCCTGCCGACCTCAGGCGGCCTTGCGCTCGGTCCCGCACCACTCGGCCACGAACAGCGCCATGGCGGTGGTGCAGCGTTGCACGGAGGCCAGGCTCACCCGCTCGTCGAAGCCGTGGATGTTCTGGGCGGTCGGGCCGTAGCAGAGCGCCGGGACCCGGTCGTAGAGGGCGTGCACGCGGGTATCGAGGTAGGAGGGCGACGTGAAGCTCTGCAGCGGCGAACCGATCGCCCGCGCGTGGGCGCGGCCGAGCACGGCCTCGGCCTCGGAGCCCGCCTCCAGCACGTAGCCCTCGACGAAGAAGCCGTTGAAGACCACGCGCGGCGGATTGTTGGCCAGGAACGGGTCGCTACGGGCGAAGCGCGACACCGCCGCCTCGATCTCGGCGGCGGCCTGAGCGGCGGTCACGCCCGGATAGAGCGCGATGCGGCAGTGGATCCGGCACCAGGCCGGGACCGAGGAGGCCCAGTCGCCACCCTCGATCTTGCCGATATTGAGATTGATCGGGTGGTCCTCGTTCTCGAAATGCGGGTGCGCGCTCGTCTCGGCGTTCCAGCGGGCCTCGACCTCCCGGAGCGCGCCGATCACCCGGTAGGTGGCGTCGATGGCGTTGGCGCCCGCCCCCATCTCGCGGACGTGGACCGGCACGCCCCGGACCTCCACGGCGAACCAGAGCACGCCGGTATTGGCGCGCACGAGCTTCTCGTCCTCGGGCTCGGGGATCAGCACGGCGTCGGCCCGGTAGCCGCGCAGATGGGTCATCAGCGCGCCGTTGCCGGTCGATTCCTCCTCGACCACCGACTGCACCGTCACGGAGGCCGCCGGCTGCAGGCCGAGGCGGGCCAGGGCGTCGAGGGCGAACAGGTTCGCGGCGTGTCCCGCCTTCATGTCGCCGGCCCCGCGGCCGTATAGCCAGTCGCCCTCGACTACCGGGTCGAAGGGCCGATGGGTCCAGATATCGAGCGGGCCGGTCGGCACCACGTCGACATGCGCCTGCAGGATCAGCGAGCGCCCTGTCTCGGTGTTCGGGCGGTGGTGGCAGACGACGATCGGCGCGTCCGAATGGAGGGCGTCATCGATTTTGGAGCCCCCCGGATGCGCCGCGATGGCGGCGCGGTCCATGGCGAAGCGCTCGGTCGCGTAGCCCCGGGCGCGGAATTGCGCGAAGACGTAATCCTGGCAGGCATGCTCCGCGCCCCGCAGGGAGGCGAACCGGACCAGAGCCTGCGTGTGGGCGACCTGATCGGCAAAGCCCTCCGCCACGGACGCTTCGATCTCGGCGGCGAGGGTGGGGTCGAGGGCCATGGGAACTCCGAACCGTCTGTGGCCGAAGGAGGCCCCCGGGCTCGGGCCGCTGTCAACCGGCGGTCGGTGAGGCATGGTCCGTGCCGTCAGGCCGGGAAGGCCGCGCGGATCTGCTCGGCAAACCGCACGAACGCCGCGCTCGGCTGGCTGTCCCTGCGGTGGACCAGCAGGGTCTGGGCGCGTCCGTCGCCATCCGGAAGCGGATGGACCGATACGCGCCCGGCGCGGCGGGCGGGCTCCGCGACGACGCGCGGGATCAACGTCACGCCCAATCCGGCGGCCACGCAGCCGAGGATGCCGTCGAGGGTCCCGAATTCCATGCGGCGGACATGCACGAGGCCCTGCCGGGCCAGAAAGTCCTCCAGGCGCCTCCGGTACGTGCAGCCGGCCCGGAACACGAGCACCTTCGCCTCCCGCGCGCGGCCCAGCCGGTCGAGCAGCGCCGCCGGGTCGCCGACGGCCGGATGCGCCACCAGCACCAGGTCCTCCGTGAGCACCGGGATCGCGACGAGGTCGGCCTGAATGACCGGACCGGCGACGAAAGCCCCTTCGAGGACCCTGTCGAGAACCCGGGCGATCAGCTGCTCCGTCGGGCCGGTCTCCAGCTCGATGTCCACCTCCGGGTGGCGGGCGGCGAAGGCGGCGAGCGGACCGGGCAGGCGCAGGGCCGCGGTCGTCTCCATGGCGCCGATCCGCAGCGGTCCGCGCGGCTCGCCCTCGGAGAGCAGCGCATGCCGCGCCTCCGACAGCAGCCGCCCGACCTGGATCGCGTAGGGCAGGAGCCGCTCTCCGGCCCGGGTCAGCGTCACCCCACGGCTGCCGCGGTGGAAGAGCGGCACCTGCAGGGCCTGCTCCAGCGCCCGGATCCGCCCGGTGACGTTCGACTGCACGGTGTTGAGCCGGGCTGCCGCGCGCCCGATGCCGCCGGTCTCGGCGACGGCGGCGAAGAACATCAGGTCGGTGCTGTTCATGCCATCTGCTTTCGCGATGACATCCTTCTGAAGGAATCATTTTTTCTGCGTCAAGCGGGTCGATAAGCCTGAGATCCCGTCGGCGGCGCTGCGTGCGCGACCGAGGGTCGAGCCGGATGCGAAGCGGGGAGGGACCATGGCTCTGAGGACACGACTCACCGAGGCCTTCGGGCTG
The DNA here is from genome assembly GCF_029691625.1 of Methylobacterium sp. 391_Methyba4. Lineage (NCBI taxonomy): Bacteria > Pseudomonadati > Pseudomonadota > Alphaproteobacteria > Hyphomicrobiales > Methylobacteriaceae > Methylobacterium > Methylobacterium sp. 391_Methyba4. The sequence goes on from NZ_CP121475.1 coordinate 1,433,763, forward strand.
CGCCATCCGGTCGTGCTGGCCCCCATGGACCCGGCATCGGGCGGGGCCCTGGCTGCGGCCGTGAGCGCGGCCGGCGGACTCGGGCTGATCGGCGGCGGCTACGGCGATCACGACCGGCTCCAGCGGGAGTTCGCCGCCGCCGGCAACCAGCGGGTCGGCTGCGGCTTCATCACGTGGTCCATGGCCCGGGACCCGTCGCTCCTCGACGCGGCGCTCGCCCGCGCCCCCGCCGCCCTGATGCTCTCCTTCGCCGATCCCGCCCCCTTCGCCGCGCGGATCCGGGCGGCCGGCGTGCCCCTGATCTGCCAGGTTCACACCCTCGCGCATGCCCGGCGCGCCCTGGAGGTCGGTGCGGCCGTCGTGGTCGCCCAGGGGACGGAGGCTGGCGGCCACGGGCTCGCCGCGCGCGGGACGATGGCCTTCGTGCCCGTCGTCGCCGATCTGATCGCCCGGGAGCACCCCGAGACCCTGCTGCTGGCGGCGGGCGGCATCGCCGATGGCCGCGGTCTCGCCGCGGCCCTGGCCCTCGGGGCCGACGGCGTGCTCGTGGGCACGCGGTTCTGGGCGACCCGAGAGGCCCTGATCCACCCGGCCGCGAAGCAGCGGGTGCTCGCCGCGACCGGCGACGACACGGTGCGCACGCGGGTCTACGACATCGCCCGGCAGCGGCCCTGGCCGGCATCCTATACCGGCCGGCTCCTGCGCAACGCCTTCATCGACACCTGGCACGGCCGCGAGGACGCGCTTCGCGCGGCCGCCGCCGAGCGGCGGCGGGACGTGGAGGAGGCCGACGCGGCGGGCGATTACGATGTCGCCAACGTCACGGTCGGGGAGGCCGTCGGGCTGATCGAGGATCTGCCCGGGGCCGGCGACGTGGTGCGGCGGATCGCCGATGAGGCGGAGGCCGCGATCCGCCGCAGCGCCGGTCACATGGCGGCGCCGTGACAGCCTCGGCAAAGCGTGACTACGCAGGGCCGGAGCCGGCCGGAACCTCGGCGTTGCCAACGGCTTAGCGTGACGGCAAACCGCCGCGGTTGTTCACGCCGGAGTCGTCCATGCGTATCGGTCTGATCTCGGTCCTGTCCGGCCTGCTCCTGTGGAGCGCGACCCCAGGCGCAGCCCGTGCGGATGTGGTCGTGAACGTCGACAAGACCACCCAGCGCATGGAGGTCTCGGTCAACGGCCAGCCGCGTTATTCCTGGCCCGTTTCCACCGGCGTCGCGAGCTACGACACCCCGTCCGGCTCCTACCGGCCCTTCCGGATGGAGCGGACGCATTTCTCGAAGGAGTGGGACGACGCCCCCATGCCCTTCGCGATGTTCTTCACCACCCAGGGCCACGCCATTCACGGCACCAACCATGTCCGCAGCCTGGGGCGTGCGGCCTCGCATGGCTGCGTGCGCCTGTCGGTGCGCAACGCCGCGACCCTGTTCAACCTCGTCAAGGCCGAGGGCGTCGGCCGGACGCGGGTCGTGATCGAGGGCGCGGACGTCCCGATGGCGGATCGGGGCCAGCGGGGGACGCGCGTCGCCCGCCGCCGCAACCCCTATCAGCCGGACGATCTGCTGGCGGACAACGATCAGATGGGCCGCCGGTCCCTGCCGGCGTATTATCGTCCCGCCGGGTCCGGCTACGCGCCCGCAACCGTCTACGGATACCCGGCCGAGACCGACGGGATGGACGGCTGGTAGCCCGGCCTCGGACGGCATCGTCCAGGCACGATCGTCATGCGCGGCCGCCGCGACCCATTGCCGAGAGCGTGATGCCGGCCTAGCTCCTGCGCGGCCATCAGAGCCCCTCGCGGCCGATGCTGCGATTTCAGACGGACGGAGACACCCCCAAGATGCCCTTCGCTTTCTGCCGCTCCCTCCCCTTTGCCGCCCTGGCGCTCGCGGCGGCCACCGTGCCGGGTTACGCCCTCGAGGTGACGCGCTCGGCCGACATCGCCGCGCCCCCGGCCAAGGTCTGGCAGACCATCGGCGAGTTCTGCGGCATCGGCGACTGGCATCCCGCCATCGAGAAGTGCGTCCTGTCCGACAAGGACGGCATGAAGGTCCGCACCCTCAGCCTGAAGGGCGGCGGCACCATCAAGGAGGAGCAGGTCTCCCGGGACGACAAGGTGATGAGCTACACCTACATGATCCTGGAGAGCCCGCTGCCGGTCTCGGACTACAAGTCGACGCTCTCGGTCGCCCCCGCGGAATCCGGCTCAAAAGTGACCTGGACCGGGACCTTCAATGCCAAGGGCGCGCCGGACACGGTCGCCAAGGACGCGATCCAGGGCATCTACGATTCCGGCCTGAAGGCGATCTCCGAGAAAGCGAAGTAGGCTCCCTCACGATTCGGAGCGCGCTGCCGGACCCGGTCGTCGGCAGCGCGCGCCAACCTCTTCTGAAGACAGCCTGTTTCGCGGTCTCGACCCTGACCGTCCGCCCGCCGCGCCCGATCGGCCTGCGGCCGGGGCGATTGACCCACTGCCAAGCTCGGCTCACAACCCCGGCGGCGCAGCCCGTGCGCCCCAACAGGATGACAGCCGTGCCCGCGTCCCGTCGATCGATGCGTCTCAGCCTCGCCGCCCTCGCCGTCGCGGCGTTGGGCGCCTGTCAGCAGCGCGCTGCGCCCGCGGTCTCCGAGCCCTCGCCCGTCATTCCGGCCCCGATCGTCCTGCCGACGGGCAGCGGCTGCGGCCCTGAGATCGCCCGGACCAAGGCGATCGTCGACAGCGACGTGGCCACCGGCAATCTCAACAAGCCCGTGGGCGACCGCTTCGGCGCCGACCTCGCCCAGGCCGCGGCGGAATGCGCGGCCGGCAAGTCCGGCGAAGCCCTGCACCTGCTCGCCGCCGCCAAGAGCCGGTATGGCTATCGCTGAGCGGACCGCGGCCGGTCCGACCCGCTCGCGCAGGATCGGCCGCATCCCCTTGACGGGCTGAGCTTTGCGGCATCACGAGCGGTTCCGACCCGCCCCCCATCCCGAAGCGGCGGAGCGTTGCCGAGCCTGCACGAAGGGCCGTCCAGCCGGCGACGCCGCGTTCTGCAGGCCGCCGTCGCGGCCGTGGATGCGGGTGTGTTCGCACGGGGGTGCGGTCCGGGACGTAAACCGCGCCGGAGCGGATGCCAGAGTCCGGCTAGATCACGAACAGCAGGTTCAGTCCGGCGCGCCGAAACCCTTCCTCGGCGATCTTCAGATCGAGCCCATAGGACGCGATGTCGTCCGCGACCGGGTCGAGGGTCGGCGCCCGGTGCTGGTGCAGGTGCTTGATGTAGCTGTGGCAGGTCGTGCAGGTCTCGACCTGGACGTCCTTCGAGACCTCGTCGAGGCCGTAATAGCTGACGCCCTCGCCGTCGCCGCAGGCGGTGCAGCGGATCCGGACGTGATTCCAATACGTGCCGCAGAGCGAGCAGCTCAGGTAACGCGCCTTGTCGGCCGGGGTCCAGGCGACGATGACGCTCGCCACAGGCGCGCCGCCGCAGCAGGGGCAGACCCCGTCGGCTACGGGCTTCAGGGTCTTCGTGTCGAGCCGCGCAGCCTGCTCGGCAAGACGGACCTGCAGGACCGCCGAGACGAACACGCATTCGGCGATCCGGTCCACCGGCAGCGCCCCCTCGAAGACCTGGAGGGCCAGATCGAGGCGATCCTCCCGGGACGCCGCACGCAGGCTCTCGCGCGCCGCGACCGAGGCCTCAGGCGCCGTCGTGAGGTCGAGTTCGGCGAGCAGCGCCACGAGCCCGTCGTCGAACCCCCGGTCCGCCTCGAGGCTATGCCGCGATAGGGGCGGCATGCCGTGCTCGCTCCGCAGCGCCAGATCGGAGGCCTCTGGAAGCGATGCCGGCGGCCCCTTCGCCTGGATCACGGCCTGAGCCCGGGCGACCTCGGCGACGAACCGGAGATAGGCCTCCATCGGATGCCCGGGGGCCGCCTCGAGAAGGCGCGCGGACCGGTCGGCGAACAGCCGTGCGGGATCGGGCAGGCGGACGAAGGGCACCGACCCGGAGATCCCGATCTTGTCGGGATCGGGCTTCAGCTCGCTGAAATCCCGGCGGCGGGGGCTCGTCGCGGGTGCTGCGGTCGGCGTCTCGTCCGCGGCCGGAGCCGCGGATTTCCGCTTGAAGAAACGGGCCAAGGCTCAGGATCCGCGCTTGTCCACCGAACCCCGGCGGCCCGTGCCGCCGGCCATCTGACGGAACCACTTGCGGTGATGGCGGTAGGCCCAGCCGCCCGTGACCGTGCCGCGGACCATCGCCCGGCCGGTGCCGCGGACCCAGATGCCGGCGTAGATGTGCACCACGATGATCGCGATGGCGATCACCGCGGCGAGGGAGTGGGCCAGAAGCGCCCAGCGCTGGGTCTCGATGGAGGTGAGGCCGCCGAAATAGGTATTCCAGATCACGAGCCCGGTGACGAACATCACGCCGATCAGCGCGGTCTGCCCCCAGAACACGCCCTTCTGGCCGGCATTGTACTTGCCGAGCTCCGGGAGCCGGTCCTCACGGTTGGTGACTACGTCGCCGATATGCTTCGTCCACTCGACATCGTCCTTGTTGGGGATGTTGAGCTTCCAGAAGCGCACGAACAGGAAGAAGAAGCTGACCGCCAGCGCCACGCCGAACCAGGGATGGATCGCCCGGGTTGCCTGCCCGCCGCCGAACAGGCCGGTGAGCGAGAACAGGTAGGGCGTGAACATCGCCAGGCCCGACAGGGTCAGCAACGTGAACAGGATCGCGGTGATCCAGTGGTTCACGCGCTGCAAACCGGTGTAGCGCGGGACGTACAGCACCTCCGTCGCCTCGGACTTGGCGTGGTGCAGGGGGCGGGGATCGCCGTCCCGGATGTCGCGGTGGATCGTCATCGACCTTCACTCGCCTGATGCGGCGCCGGCCCCGCATCGCGGCGGAGGGGGCTCTGAAATTCAGGATAGGGCCTCTGGGCCCCGCCGTCTTCGGTTATCCGATCCCGCCCGTTTCCGAAGGGATCGCGGGTCCCCTCTCCCGTTCGGGAGAGGGACAGGGTGAGGGATGAGGACGATCCGGAGAAGGCGCAACCCGATCCCACGTCGACGACGTGCTCGATCCTGAACCTTCTCGACCCTCACCCCAACCCTCTCCCGCACGGGAGAGGGGGCGCGTCGCGTCTCCCGGGCTGCATTGGCAGCCCGGGATGCCGATCAATGCGGCCGGGCCTCGCCGCCGCCGGTCTCGCGGCGCTTGGCCTCGTCGTATTCGACCGCCTCTTCCTCCTCTTCGGGCACGACCTCGTTGGGGCCGGCCGTCACGTAGTGGAAGAAGCCCGCCACCGCGGCGAAGCCCATGGCGGCGAGACCGAACACCTTGGCTCCGCCCTTCCAGAAGGCGACGAGCGGCGAGATCTTCGGGTCGTTCGGCAGACCGGCGTAGAGGCTCGGCTGGTCGGCGTGGTGCAGCACGTACATGACGTGCGTGCCGCCGACGCCGGCCGGGTCGTAGAGCCCGGCATGCGCGAAGCCGCGCGACTTCAGATCCTCGACGCGGTCATGCGCCTGGTCGATCATGGCCTGCTTGGTGCCGAACATGATCGAGCCGGTCGGGCAGGCCTTGGCGCAGGCCGGAGCCTGACCCACCGCCACCCGGTCCGAGCACAGGGTGCACTTGTACGCCTTGTGGTCGGTCTGGCTGATGCGCGGGATGTTGAAGGGGCAACCCTTCACGCAATAGCCGCAGCCGATGCAGTTCTCCTCGATGAAGTCGACGATGCCGTTGGAGTACTGCACGATGGCGCCGGGGGACGGGCAGGCCTTCAGGCAGCCCGGCTCGGTGCAGTGCATGCAGCCGTCCTTGCGGATCAGCCATTCGAGGTTCTGGGTCTCGGGGTTCTCGTACTCGGTGAACCGCATCAGGGTCCACGACTTCGGGGTGAGGTCGTGGGGATTCTGATACGTGCCCGTGTTGACGCCGATATCGTCGCGGAGGTCGTTCCACTCCTCGCAGGCCGATTGGCAGGCCTTGCAGCCGATGCACTTCGACACGTCGATAAGCTTGGCGACCTCCACCTGGCGGCGGATCTCCGGCGGCGTCTCCGTGGAGGCGGAACGCTGGCGGATGTCGAGGGAGCTGTAGTCAGCCATGATTCAGCTCCCCTTACGCGACGGCATCGGACGGAGGCGTGGTCGGCTCGATATTCACGAGCCAAGCCTTGAACTCCGGCGTCTCGGTGTTCGCGTCGCCCACGACCGGCGTGAGCGAGTTCGGGTGCCATCCTTTCTTGGTGTGGCCCATGAAGCCCCAGTGCTGCGGGATGCCGACGACGTGGACCGGCTTGCCGTCGCAGATCAGCGGCTTGATGCGCTTCGTCACCACGGCCTTCGCCTTCAGGGAGCCGCGCTTCGACCAGACGCGGACCCAGCCGCCCTTGGCGATGCCCTTCTCCTTGGCGAGTTCCTCCGAGATCTCCACGAAGGCCTCCGGCTGGAGGATCGCGTTGATCCGGGCGTGCTTGGTCCAGCCGTGGAAGTGCTCGGTCAGGCGGTAGCTCGTCGCCGCGTAGGGGAAGTCCTTCGCATCGCCGAGATCGGCCAGGTCGTCCTTGAAGATGCGGGCTGCGGGCGCGCCCTTGATCTTCGGGAAGGCGACGTTCTGCACCGGGGACTCGAAGGGCTCGTAGTGCGTCGGGAACGGCCCGTCGCGCATGAGTCCGCGGGTCCACAGGCGGGCGACGCCCTCCTGGTTGAGGATGAACGGACCGACGCCCTTATCGGGGGCGACGGTGACGCCGTAATCCGGCACGTCGAAGCCGATCCACTGCTTGCCGTTCCACTCGATGAGCTTCTTCTTCTCCGACCACGGACGACCCTCGGGGTCGCACGAGGCGCGGTTGTAGAGCACGCGCCGGTTGGCCGGCCACGCGAAGGCCCAGTTGGGCGCGATGCCGCGATCACCGGGATCGGTGTTGTCCCGGCGGGCCATCATGTTGCCCTTCTCGGTGTAGCAGCCCGAGTAGATCCAGCAGCCGCAGGCCGTGGTGCCGTCGTCCTTGAGCTGGGCGAAGCCGTCGACCTGCTTGCCCGCCGGGATGACGGTCCCGTTGAGATCCGGCGTCGGCGCGAGCGTGTAGCCGTTGAGCTCGCGGGCGAGCTCCGTGGGCGTTGGCGACTCGGCGATCGCGTAGTCCCACTTCAGATTGACGATGGGGTCGGAGAAGGCCCCGCCGTCCTTCTTGTAGGCTCCGCGGATGCGCAGGAAGATTTCCGACATGATCTCGATGTCGGAGCGGCACTCACCCGGCGCGTCCTGGGCCTGCCAGTGCCATTGCAGCCACCGGCTGGAGTTCGACAGCGAGCCTTCCTCCTCCACGAACAGGGTGGTCGGCAGTTCGAACACCTCGGTCTGGATCTTGGTCGGATCGACGTCGTTGTACTCGCCGTGGTTCTCCCAGAACCGCGCCGTCTCGGTCTTGAGCGGATCCATCACCACCAAGAATTTCATCTTGGAGAAGGCTTCCGTCATCTTGGCGCGGTTCGGGAACGACAGCAGGGGGTTGAAGCCCTGGATGACGTAGCCGGTCATCTTGCCCTGCTTGGCGAGCTCGAACCCACGCAGCACGTCGTAGGTCGGCACGTCGAGCTTGGGCAGGTAGTCGTAGGCCCAGTCGTTCTCCTTCTGGGCCTTGTCGCCCCACATCGCCTTCTGGAACGAGACGAAGAACTTGTTGTAGTTCTGCCAGTAGCTCGTCTGCCCCGGGCGCAGCGGCTTGAACTGCCGCTTGGCGATGTAGCTCGCGTAGTCGGGCTCCTTCTCCACGGGGATGTTCAGATAGCCGGGGATGAGATTGCTCATCAGCCCGATATCGGTCAGCCCCTGGATGTTGGAGTGGCCGCGCAGGGCGTTCATGCCACCGCCCAGCATGCCGATGTTGCCCAGCAGCGTCTGCACGATGCACATCGAGCGGATGTTCTGCGAGCCCTTGGAATGGTGCGTCCAGCCGAGGGCGTAGAGCGACGTCATCACCCGGTCGGGCGCGGCCGTCGTGGCGATCAGCTCGCAGACCTTGAGGAAGGTCTCCTTGGGCGAGCCGCAAATCTTCTCCACCATCTCGGGCGTGTAGAGCGCCACGTGCTTCTTCAAGAGCTGCATGACGCAGCGCGGGTGCTGCAGCGTCTCGTCGACCACGGCGTAGCCGTCGGGACCGATCTCGTAGTCCCAGGTGGTCTTGTCGTAGTCGCGCTTGTCCGCGTCGTAGCCCGCGAACAGACCCTCGCTGAAGTCGTAGCCCTCGCGGACCACGTACCCGGCGTTGGTGTAGGCGGAGACGTAGCGGTGCTGCAGCTTGTCGTTGTCGAGCAGGTACTTGGCCACGCCCGACAGGAACGCGATGTCGGTCCCCTGCCGGATCGGGCAGTAGAGATCGGCTACCGACGCCGTGCGGGTGAAGCGCGGATCGACGACGATCAGCTTGGCGTTGTTATGGGCCTTCGCCTCGACGACCCACTTGAAGCCGCAGGGGTGAGCCTCGGCGGCATTGCCGCCCATCACGGTGATCACGTCCGCGTGCTTGATGTCCATCCAGAGGTTGGTCATCGCACCGCGTCCGAAGGAGGGCGCCAAACTGGCGACCGACGGACCGTGTCAAACCCTGGCCTGATTATCGAAGACCAGGGCCCCCATGCTTCGGACGGTCTTGTAGGTCAGCCACGCCGTCTCGTTGGTCGTGGCCGAGGCCGCCAGGAATCCGGTCGTGGTCCAGCGGTTGACCGTGAGATCGCCGTTCTTGGCCACGAAGTTCTTGTCGCGGTCCTCCTTCATGAGCTTCGCGATCCGGTCGAGGGCGAAGTCCCAGGAGACGCGCTTGAACTCCGAGGAGCCCGGGGCGCGATGAAGCGGGTACTTGGTCCGGGTCTCGGCGTGCACGAAGTCGAGGAGCGCCGAGCCCTTGGGGCAGAGCGTGCCGCGGTTGATCGGATGATCGGGGTCACCCTCGATGTGCATCACCGAGGAGCGCGCGTTCTTCGAGCGATCGCCCAGGCTGTACAGGATGACGCCACACGCGACCGAGCAATACGGGCACGTGTTGCGGGTCTCGCGCATCTGCGCGAGCTTGAAGGGCCGCACCGCGGCGGCCATAGCGGGCTCGAGTCCCCCGAACCCGAGGGCACCCAGCGAGCCGCCCGCGAGGCCGGCGCCGGCCCCCTTGAGCAGGCCACGCCTTGAGACCTGGACAGTCATCTCCGCCTCACAGAAAAGCGATCTGGTATAATTCCAGGGTGTCCCAAAAAAGCCCGCGCGAGGCAAGTGCGGTTGCGTGACACAGCAAGTCCCTGTGTCTCGGACGAAGCACCACGTTCGTCCGAGCCGGTATCATCCTGCCGAGAAACGATTTCTTTACTTGCTGGGGATCGCCGGATTCATTCCCGAGGGGCTCGCCGTGCGGTGCTCCAGGGGAGCCTGCGGCTCCGTGGCGGACGAGCCGCCGGGATTGGCCTGCGGAACCGAGCGGTTGGCGTTTTCCTTGGTCGATTGGCCGCCCGGGTCCGGCGCATCCTTGGCGGCCGATTGCTCGCGGGGAACCGGCGCCTGGCTCCAGCCGTCCTGGGCGCTGCGGGATTTGTCGCCCATCGCGTCGACCCCCTTGATCTCACCCGGCTTGGTCTGCGCGAGACACGGGGTGCCGACCGTCACCGCCCCGAGGAGCACCAGCATCATCAGGGGAATCGAGCGAGGCAAGGGACGTCTCCGGGAAACGGGCAGGGGTATGCGCGGGCAACGTGCCCTGCACCGCCCCAGTTCCGGCCTGCGACACCGCCCCTCCGAGAGGCCGCCGGATCGGACGACCCGTCGATGCGCCGGCGTCGGTGACGGCTCCTTAACCACGCCCTGCAACGCTGCGTGCTGGCAGGTGCGAGGATCGCCCCATCATGTCGAAGCCGCATCCGGAGCGCGCCTCCGAACTCGAACAGATTCCAGACGCAGCGCCGCTCCCCCCCGGCGTCCGCCGCCATCTCGGCCAGACGTTGCGCACACTCTATACCGATACGCTCTCGGCCCCCGTCGACGAGCGCCTCAAGGCCCTGATCGCCCAGCTCAGCAAGCCGAAGCGCTGACGCGGCCCGCCACCGGCGCGATCGCCGGATATCCGGATGGGGCAGGGCGGTAAAATCGCGCCGCACCGCCCGCGCCTCACGCCTCCCGGGCCAAGGCCCACTCAAGTGCGCCAGCGCACATAAGATTGTTCGTTCTGAGAAACCCGATCTGGCATTGCGATTCTTCTCCTGTCGCGGAGATCCGGAGAAGATCCATGCGTTCTGGCGGCCTACTGCGCTGATCCGCCTTGCATTCCGGCCGACGACGCCGTTCCTGAGCGAGCGATGCCATCCCGCGTGTCCGCGTCCGAGGCTTGACTTCGTTCGGTAAAAAGAACGATTTCCGGCCTCTGGGGATGCAGGTCCCCTGGATCGCAATCGCGCATGGCGGGGGATCGGACGTGATGAAGAACGCTGCAGGTCGCGGCCGGATGGCCCGGGCGATCGGGTTCTCCCTGCTGACGGGTGCCGGCCTGTGGGCCTGCGTGCTGCCGGCCGCGGCCGAGACCGCGCTCCTCAACGTCTCATACGATCCGACCCGCGAGCTCTATCGGGAGATCAACGCCGCCTTCGCGGAGGAGTGGAAGGCGAAGACCGGCGAAGCGATCACGATACGGGCCTCGCATGGCGGGTCGGGGGCGCAGGCGCGCACGGTGATCGACGGCGTCGACGCCGACGTGGTCACCCTCGGCATCCCGTCCGACATCGACGCGATCGCCAAGCTCACGCACAAGATCCCGGAGGATTGGCGCAGCAAGCTGCCCAACACCGCCACGCCCTACACCTCGACGGTGGTGTTCCTCGTCCGCAAGGGCAACCCGAAGGGCATCAAGGACTGGGCCGACCTGATCAAGCCCGACGTCAAGGTGATCACCCCGAACCCGAAGACGTCCGCCGGCGGGCGCTGGAACTTCCTCGCCGCCTGGGGCTACGCCTACGGGACCGACAAGGACGCCGCCAAGGCCGACGCCTTCGTCGGGCAGGTCTACAAGAACGTCCCGGTGCTCGACACCGGCGCCCGCGGCTCGACGGTGACCTTCGCCCAGCGCGGGCTCGGCGACGTGCTCCCCACCTGGGAGAACGAGGCCTACCTCGTGCTCCAGGAATTCGGGGCCGACAAGTTCGACATCGTCTCGCCGCCGAGCTCGATCTACGCCGAGCCGCCGGTGGCCCTCGTGGCGGTCAACGCCGAGCGGAAGGGCACCACCAAGGCCGCGCAGGCCTATCTCGACTTCCTCTACACCGACCGCGCCCAGGCCATCTTCGCTAAGCACCATTACCGGCCGATCCGCCGGGAGGCGGCCGCCCAGGCCGACCTCGCCCAGCTGCCCGACATCAAGCTGTTCAAGATCGAGGATCTCCAGGGCTCCTGGGACGAGATCCAGAAGCGGAACTTCGATGCCGGCGGTCTGTTCGATCGGCTGAGCCGGGCCGGCCGCTGAAGGGCGCATCATGGTCGAGACGCACCGCCCCCGATGGACATTCCGTCGGCCGAGCGTGATCCCGGGCTTCGGGATCAGCTTCGGCTACACCCTGACCTGCCTTGGGCTGATCGTGCTCCTGCCGCTCGCCGGGCTGGTGGTGAAGGCGTCGGGGCTGGGCCTGTCCGGTATCTGGGACGTCGCCACCGACCCGCGGGTGGCGAGCGCCCTGCGGATCAGCTTCGGCGTCTCGGCGCTCGCGGCCCTCGTGGCCTCGACCTTCGGCTTCCTCGTGGCCTGGGTTCTGACCCGCTACCGCTTCCCCGGCCGCAAGCTGGTCGACGCGGCGGTCGACCTGCCCTTCGCGCTGCCGACCGCGGTCGCCGGTATCGCGCTCGCCTCGCTCTACGCGCCGGACGGGCTGCTCGGCGCGCCCCTCGCACGCCTCGGCATCCAGGCGGCCTACACGCCGTTGGGCATCTTCATCGCCATGGTGTTCATCGGCCTGCCCTTCGCCGTGCGGACCGTCCAGCCGCTGATCGCCGAGATCGACAAGGAGATCGAAGAGGCCTCCGCGACCCTCGGGGCGACGCGGTTCGCCACCCTGACCAGGGTCGTGCTGCCGCCGCTGATTCCGGCTGTGCTCACCGGCTTCGCCCTGGCCTTCGCCCGGGGCGTCGGCGAGTACGGCTCGATCATCTTCATCGCCGGCAACCTGCCCTACGTGTCGGAGATCGCGCCGCTGCTGATCGTCATCAAGCTCTCCGAGTTCGATTACGGTGGCGCGGCGGCCATCGCCACGATCATGCTCGGCATCTCGTTCCTGACGCTGCTGGCCATCAACCTGATCCAGGCCTGGTCACGGAGGCGGTTCGGCTATGTCTGAGATCTTCTCGCCCGCCTTCGTGCCGGCCACCAAGCAGGCTCCGGTCGCCTCCGAGGGAGCCGCGACCCGCACGGTCCTGATCGGGATCGCGGTGGCGTTCCTGGCGCTGTTCCTGGTTCTGCCGCTGTTCGCTGTCTTCATCCAGGCCTTCTCGAAAGGGCTCGGCGCCTTCCTGGACGCGTTCCGCGAGCCCGACGCCTGGAGCGCGATCCGCCTGACGCTCACGGTGGCGGCGATCGCGGTGCCATTCAACGTGGTGTTCGGGCTGGCGGCCTCCTGGGCGATCGCCAAGTTCGAGTTCCGCGGCAAGTCGCTGCTGATCACCCTGATCGACCTGCCCTTCTCGGTCTCGCCGGTGGTCTCGGGCCTGATCTACGTGCTGCTGTTCGGATCCCAGGGCCTGTTCGGCTCCTGGCTCATCAACCACGGCATCCAGATCCTGTTCGCGCTGCCGGGGATCGTGCTCGCCACGGTGTTCGTGACCTTCCCGTTCGTCGCCCGCGAGCTGATCCCGCTGATGCAGGAGCAGGGCACCGCCGAGGAAGAGGCGGCGCTGACGCTCGGCGCCTCGGGCCTGCACGCGTTCCGCACGGTGACGCTGCCCAATATCCGCTGGGGCCTGCTCTACAGCGTGCTCCTCTGCAATGCCCGGGCGATGGGCGAATTCGGCGCGGTGTCGGTGGTGTCGGGCCACATCCGCGGCCTGACCAACACCATCCCACTCCACGTGGAGATCCTCTATAATGAGTACAACTTCGTCGCCGCATTCGCCGTCGCTTCGCTCCTCGCCGTCCTTGCCCTCATCACCCTCGTCCTCAAATCCGTCCTCGAATGGCGCTTCGCGGGGGAGCTCGCGGGCGGCCGGTCTCATTGACCGGCCCTCCACGGCCATCCGGGTCGAGAACGTCTCGAAGACCTTCGACACGGCCGCGGTGCTGCACGACCTCTCCCTCGACGTGCGGGCGGGCGAGCTGATTGGATTGCTGGGCCCCTCGGGCTCGGGCAAGACGACGCTGCTGCGGATCATCGCCGGCCTCGACGCGCCGGACAGAGGACGCATCCTGTTCGGGGACGACGACGCGACCGGGCTCGCCGTGCAGGAGCGCGCGGTGGGCTTCGTGTTCCAGCACTACGCCCTGTTCAAGCACATGAGCGTGGCCGACAACATCGCCTACGGCCTGAACGCGCGCCGCCGGGCCGACCGGCCGGCCAAGGCCGAGATCAAGCGCCGGGTCGGCGACCTCCTCGACCTGATCCGGCTCTCGGGCTTCGGCGACCGCTACCCGTCGCAGCTCTCCGGCGGCCAGCGCCAGCGGGTGGCGCTCGCCCGGGCGCTCGCCGTCGAGCCGCGGGTCCTCCTGCTGGACGAGCCCTTCGGCGCCCTGGATGCCCAGGTCCGCAAGGACCTGCGCCGCTGGCTGCGCGAGATCCACGACCGCACCGGCCAGACCACGATCTTCGTCACTCACGACCAGGACGAGGCCCTGGAGCTGTCGGACCGCGTGGCGGTGCTCGACCGCGGGCGGCTGGAGCAGGTGGGCACTCCCGACGAGGTGCAGGAGAACCCGGCCTCCGCCACCGTGATGAAGTTCCTCGGCGATTCCGTCGAGGTGGAGGCCATCGCCGAGGGCGGCCGGGTGCTGGTCCGGGGCCGGGAGACGCCGGTTGCGGCGCCGGCCGGGACCATCGGTCCGGTCAAGCTCTACGTCCGGCCCTGGCAGTTGCAGCTCGCCGAGCCCGAGGCCGCGCATCTCTCCGGCACCGTGCGCAGCTCGTACCGGACGCAGGGGCGTCAGCGGATCGAGGTGGTCGATGCCGAGGGGCGCGTGCTCGCGGTGGAGGATTTCGACGGGGTCCGCTACGCGGCCGGGCACCCGGTGGGCCTGCGGATCAACGGCGGCCACGTGTTCGGGTGACGCTCGCCAGCGGCAACGCAGCATCCTAGGCTCCCGACCATGACCGTACCGAGTCGCGAACCCGCACCCGATGTCCTGGCCGCCATCGGCCAGACACCGCTGATCCGCCTGCGCCGGGCCTCCGAGGCGACCGGCTGCGACATCTACGGCAAGGCCGAGTTCCTCAATCCCGGCCTGTCGGTGAAGGACCGCGCGGCGCTCTCCATCGTGCGGGACGCGGAGGCGAAGGGCCTGATCCGGCCGGGCGGCACCATCGTGGAGGGTACCGCCGGCAATACCGGCATCGGCCTCGCCCTGGTGGCTTCCGTGCGCGGCTATCGGACCCTGATCGTCATCCCGGTCACGCAGTCCGAGGAGAAGAAGCAGACCCTGCGGCTCGCGGGTGCCCGGCTGGTGGAAGTCCCGGCCGTGCCCTTCGCCAATCCGAACAATTACGTCCACGTGGCCCGGAGGCTCGCCGAAAAGCTCGCCGCCACCGAGCCGGCGGGCGCCTTCTTCGCCGACCAGTTCGACAACGTCGCCAACCGGCAGGCCCATGTGGAGGGCACCGGCCCGGAAATCTGGGCGCAGACCGGCGGCCGGGTCGACGGCTTCGTCTGCGCGGCCGGGACCGGCGGCACGCTGGCCGGCACCGCGGAGGCTTTGCGCGCCCGCAACCCGCAGGTGCGGATCGCGCTGTCCGATCCGGAGGGTTCGGCCCTCTACGCGCATTACACGACCGGGACCCTGAAGGCCGAGGGCAGCTCGATCACCGAGGGGATCGGCCAGGGGCGCATCACCCGGAACCTCGAAGGCTTCACCCCCGATCACGCCTTCCGGATCCCGGACCGCGAAGCCCTCGACATCGTCTTCGGGCTGATGCGGGAGGAGGGGATGTCGCTGGGCGGCTCGTCGGGCATCAACGTCGCCGGGGCGATCCGGCTGGCCCGGGAACTCGGGCCCGGCCACACCATCGTGACGATCCTGTGCGACGGGGCGGCCCGTTACGCCTCGAAGCTGTTCAACCCGGCCTTCCTCACCGAGCGCAATCTGCCGGTACCGGGCTGGCTCGACGCCCCACAGGATCCCGTGCCGGACTGGCACGCCTGAGCCGGGGGACCGCATCCGGACTTTTCCGCATAAAAGCGTAGCTTGGCGTTGAACGGAACGGAATGTCGCAGCGTTTGAACGGTCACGCTCGCACCAGCGCGACCGTCCGGAGAACGCGACCGATGTCCCTCGTCACCATTCTGCTCATCATCCTGATCATCCTGGCCTTCGGCGGCGGCGGCTTCCTCGGCGGCGGTGCGTATCGCGGACCCGGCTTCGGCCTGGGCGGCATCCTCCTGATCGTGCTGATCGTCCTGCTGGCGACCGGGCGGCTGTAAGGCGGCCCTCTCCGCCTGGACGGACGCGCGCCGGCCTGCCGACGCTCCGTCCGCTCAGGCCATCGGGCGGGCGCAGGTCCGTCAGCCGGCACGGCGGCCGTCCCGGCAGCGCGCCGGCTAGCGGCAGGTGATCGCCACCACCGCCGGCGCGGCCGCGGCCGGTCCGCTCTCCGGCCGCGGTGCAGCCGCGGGAAGACCTTGCGCGGCCAGGAAGGCCGCCACCGCCCGCGCCGGCACCAGCGGCAGGCGCGCGGGCGGGACCACCCCGGCAACGCGGCGCGGGGCCGAGGGATAGCGGGCCACGAGGCCGACGAGCCTGCCCGCGCGGTCGAGCACCGGCGCGCCGCCGGAGCCGGGCTGGAGCGCCGCGATCACATCGTCCCCGCGCGCCTCGCCGGGAGCGGCCAGGATCCCATCGGGACTCGGCGCGAGGGCGATCAGGTTGTCCTCGCCGGCGACGGACTCGGTCCGGATTGCGGGCCGGAATGGGGCGGGGGCGCCTTGTACCTCGAGAAGCGCGAGGCCGGCCGGATCGGTGGCGAGCACACGCGCCGGCGCCGACCCGATCTGGGGCTGGGCGCACCCATCCAGCACGGCAGCGGCGGTCAGCACGCGTCCTGGCGCCACCACGAGGCCGGCGCCCGAAGCCGGAGCGGACGACAGGCTCGCCGGCCTCAGGGGCGCGGGGGCCTGCGGCTGGGGCACCGGATTGCCGGCGGCGCGGGTGGTCCCCGCTGGCGTCCCGGGGCTTGCCGGCATCTGCGCGGCCGGCGCTGCGGCGGGGTCCGGAAACGGCACGAAGGCATTCGCCACGGCGATGACGAGCCGGCCGACCTCCGGTGCGAGGGTGCGGTCATAGCCGAACAGGAAGCCGCGGACTCCCTCCGGACCGGACGCATAGCGGATATAGGACAATCCCGGCCCGGTCTCGGCGGTGACCACCACGGTGTCCGGCCGCCGCAGCTTGTAGGTCACCTTGCGGCCGGGGAGCGGCGCGGTGGCCTTCTCGAAGAGGGAATCCAGGGTCTCGGTCCCGGGCGGGAAGGTGCGGGATTCCAGGGTCACGCGCCCGTCCTGGCTCTGCCAGCGGGTTCCGGCGGGGAGGGCGGTGCGCTTCGCCAGCAGGCGCTCCGGCACCCCCAACAGGGCACCGCTCCCGGAATCGACCGCGACGCGGAAGCGCGCCGCGTTCCGCGCGGCGGCACCGGCGGCCAGCAGCGCGGACCGGCCGTGGGGATCGAGGGGATCGCCTCCCCCGGTCCGGGCGCCGTAGGCGTTGAGCGCCTCGAAGGTCCGGCGCCCGAAGGCTCCCGACACCACGGCGTTGAAGTCGCCGGTCCAGACCAGGGCGTCCTGGACCGCCTTGCGGTCGGCCTCCGGCAGGGCCTCGAAGGTCGCCTTCGTCGCCTCGAAGGCGGGATCGGCCGGAGCCCCGGCAACCGGCGCCGGCCTCGGCGCGGTGCGGGCCGGGACCGGCCGGTCCTGAGCCTGAACCGGCCCAAGGCCGAGGGCGATCAGGATCGCGAGCGGTGTCACGCGCCGGGAGCGGCCGCGCGAGGCGCCCGGGAGCCGACACCGCGACGCATCACCCGAATCCATCGCCGCCCCCCGACCCCCGTCGTCGCGATCCTGGCAGAGGCCGCAGCGGCAGGCCAGACCAATCCGTCTCCGGCCACCGTGCGTCCGGGGCGACGATGCGCTAAAGGGCAGATGTCCGGTCCTGGGCGGCGGCCGGATTCCCGGATCGGTCGTCCGGCCATGCGATGCCGTCACGGTTCGACGCGGAGCCCGGCATGAGCGACACGAACACCACCTTCAAGAAGGCGCCCAAGCGCAAGGCCGCCAAGGGCAAGAGCATCAGCGTCTCTCCGGAGATGCGGCAGGCCTATGCCGACCTGATCCAGGAGCGCGCGGAGAAACAGGAAGTCTATGGGCGCCACCTGCCGCAGGATGAGACGCGCCGCCGGTAGCCGGAGGCCGGCCCAGGAATGCGGCGTCGCCGCGATTCGTCCGGGCGGGCGATAGCGGGGCGTCCGGTTCAGACGCCGGATCCAGGCCGCACCGGCAGCCGCCGACCGACCCGGTAAGGCCGTCCATTCAGCGCTTGCGCACGAATTCGGTGCGCAGGACCAAGCCCTTGATGGTGTCGTGGCGGCAATCGATCTCGTGCGGATCGTCCGTGAGCCGGATCGACCGGATGACCGTGCCCTGCTTGAGGGTCTGGTTCGCGCCCTTGACCTTCAGATCCTTGATCAGCGTGACCGAATCGCCGTCGGCGAGGGCGTTGCCGGCCGCGTCGCGGACCGCCGCCTTCTCGGGGGGCGCGGCCGCGGACCCGGGCGGGAGCCATTCGCCCGTCGCCGCGTCGTAGACGTAGGCCTCGTCGTCGTTCACAGCCGTACCCCGGGTTCGGATCGGGGCCGGGTCCTGTCAGGATCTCGTGGGCCCGTCATCCGCGCGCGTCCCGGCACACCGAACCGGTCGCCGAATCGGCGCGGGACGCCGCGAGCTTAGCCGATCGGGCCGGCCCCGCGCGAGAGCGGCGGGCCGGCCCGACGGAGTGCCTTACCGCTTCAGCGGGCCGGCCTCGATCACGTCCTCGACCGTGCGCAAGCCGGCGCGCGGGGAGTTGACGAGGCAGGCCATGTTGCCCGGCGGGTGCTGGTTCTTCCACATCTTGGTGTGGGCCTGGGGGATCTTGTCCCAGGGGAAGACCTCGCTCATGCACGGGTCGATCCGCTGGTCGAGCACGAACTGGTTCGCCGCCGAAGCCTGCTTGAGGTGGGCGAAGTGCGAGCCCTGGATGCGCTTCTGCCGCATCCAGACGTAGCGGGCGTCGAAGGTGATGTTGAAGCCGGTCGTGCCGGCGCAGAACACCACCATGCCGCCGCGCTTCACCACCAGCGCCGAGACCGGGAAGGTCGCCTCGCCGGGATGCTCGAACACGATGTCGACATCCTGCTTGCCGGTGATGTCCCAGATCGCCTTGCCGAACTTCCGCGCCTCCTTGGTCCAGGCGTGGAACTCGGGGCTGTTCACCTTCGGCAGCTGCCCCCAGCAGTCGAAGTCCTTGCGGTTGATGACACCCTTGGCGCCGAGGCTCATCACGTAGTCGCGCTTCGACTCGTCCGAGATCACCGCGATGGCGTTGGCGCCCGACGCCGCGCAGAGCTGCACGCCGAACACGCCCAGGCCGCCCGAGGCGCCCCAGATCAGCACGTTCTGGCCCGGCCGGACCGTGTGCGGCGCATGGCCGAACAGCATGCGGTAGGCGGTGGCCAGCGTGAGCGTGTAGCAGGCCGCCTCCTCCCAGGTGAGGTGCTTCGGCCGGTGCATCAGCTGGCGCGACTGCACCCGGCAGAACTGCGCGAAGGAGCCGTCCCCGGTCTCGTAGCCCCAGATCCGCTGGGTCGGTGAGAACATCGGGTCGCCGCCGTTGCACTCCTCGTCGTCGCCGTCGTCCTGGTTGCAGTGGACGATGACCTCGTCGCCGACCTTCCAGCGCTTCACCTTGGCGCCGACCTTCCAGACGATGCCGGAGGCGTCCGAACCGGCGATGTGGTACTCGCCCTTGTGCACGTCGAAGGGCGAGATCGGCTCGCCGAGGCCGGCCCAGACGCCGTTGTAGTTCACGCCCGCGGCCATGACGTAGACCAGCACCTCGTCGTCGCCGATCTCCCAGACCGGCAGCACTTCGAGCTGGTGGGACTGTTCCGGCGGCCCGTGCCGCTCGCGCCGGATCGCCCAGGCATACATCTTGGCCGGCACATGACCCAGCGGCGGGATTTCACCCATCTCGTAGAGGTCCTTGACCTCCCCGCCCGTCGGACTGATCGCAGCGCTCGCCGCCATCTCGCTCTCCTCTCGTCCCGCGTGTTTCTCACGGCCGCGGTTCTCCATCGCGCTATAGCGGTGATGCCGGAGGCGTCCAAGTGGGCCGAAAGTCGAAACCCGATGGTTTCCGACACGAAAAAGGCGTCGGCACAGGGCGGGCAGCCACGTATTCAAAATCGGCTTTCCGGCAGACCAAGTATTATTCGCCCCTCGCCATGACGGCGCCGGTCCCGAGACCTTGCGCGGCGGCGCCACCGCGGGCCTGTGCTGCTCCCGGGCACCCCGCAAGCCTCGCCAGCTCTAAGTCATTGTTCTGACGCGTTCTCTCGCGCCAGACCAAAGGCCGCTCCTGCGAAGAACAGTTCAGGTAGACTTTATACCAGCAGCGACGATGCTGATCGGGATCGGCGCGGGATGCCCTCCGTGACCGGATGGGACCGGGCCCGGAGGGGAGATCCCGCGTCGCCGCCTTCAAATCCCGCTGTCCCGGCGGGCAAGTTTTTTCATGGGCCGCGGAGGCCCGCGGGGGGCGTCTTGCACTTCCGTCCCGGATGACGCGTGCCCAAGCCTTCGCTACGGTGTCCGCAAGGCCGCGCCCAGCGCGGATACAAAGATGACACGGAGGCGAGGAATGGGCGCGAGCGTCGCCGAGACCAAGAGCGACAAGTCGAGCCGCGACAAGCCCTGGATCATCCGCACCTATGCGGGGCACTCGACCGCGGCGGAGTCCAACAAGCTCTATCGGGGCAACCTCGCCAAGGGCCAGACCGGCCTGTCGGTGGCCTTCGACCTGCCGACCCAGACCGGCTACGACCCCGACCACGAACTCTCCCGCGGCGAGGTCGGCAAGGTCGGCGTCTCGATCGCGCATCTCGGCGACATGCGGACCCTGTTCCAGGACATCCCGCTCGCCCAGATGAACACCTCGATGACCATCAACGCCACGGCCCCGTGGCTGCTGGCGCTCTACCTCGCGGTGGCCGAGGAGCAGGGGGCGCCGCTCGCCGCCCTCCAGGGCACGACCCAGAACGACATCATCAAGGAATACCTGTCGCGCGGGACCTACGTGTTCCCGCCCGCACCGTCCCTCCGGCTCACCAAGGACGTGATCCTGTTCACGACCAAGAACGTGCCGAAGTGGAACCCGATGAACGTCTGCTCCTACCACCTGCAGGAGGCGGGGGCGACGCCGGTCCAGGAGCTGTCCTACGCGCTGGCCATCGCCATCGCGGTGCTCGACACCGTGCGGGACGATCCCGAATTCGACGCTGCGAGTTTCTCCGACGTCTTCGGACGGATCTCGTTCTTCGTGAATGCAGGGCTCCGGTTCGTCACCGAGATCTGCAAGATGCGGGCGTTCTCGGAACTCTGGGACGAGATCGCCCAGGAGCGCTACGGCATCGACGACCCGAAGAAGCGCATCTTCCGCTACGGCGTACAGGTGAACTCCCTCGGGCTCACCGAGCAGCAGCCGGAGAACAACGTCCACCGCATCCTCATCGAGATGCTGGCGGTGACGCTCTCCAAGCGCGCCCGCGCCCGCGCGGTGCAGCTGCCGGCCTGGAACGAGGCCCTCGGCCTGCCGCGCCCCTGGGACCAGCAATGGTCCATGCGGATGCAGCAGATCCTGGCCTTCGAGACCGACCTGCTGGAATACGACGACATCTTCGACGGCAGCCACGTGATCGAGGCCAAGGTCGAGGCGCTGAAGGCGCAGACCCGGGCCGAGCTGGAGCGGATCGGCGGCATCGGCGGCGCCGTCGCCGCGGTGGAAACCGGGGCGCTCAAGCGCGCGCTGGTCGAATCGAACGCCCGGCGGATCTCGGCCATCGAGGCCGGCGAGCAGATCGTGGTCGGCGTCAACAAGTGGCAGCAGGGCGAGCCCTCGCCGCTCACCGCCGGGGAGGGGGCGATCTTCTCCGTCTCCGAGACCGTGGAGATGGAGGCCCAGACCCGCATCCGCGAATGGCGCGGTCGCCGCGACGCGAACGCGGTCGGTCAGGCCCTCGACGCCCTGGAGCAGGCGGCGCGCTCCGGCGCCAACATCATGCCCCCCTCCATCGAGGCCGCGAAGGCCGGCGTGACCACCGGCGAATGGGGCGCGCGCCTGCGGGACGTCTTCGGCGAGTACCGGGCGCCCACCGGCGTCACCCTCGAGACGGTCTCCAGCGGCGCGGCCGAGGACGCCAAGCTCCTGATCGCCGATCTCGGCGAGCGCCTCGGCGAGACGCCCAAGCTCGTCGTCGGCAAGCCCGGCCTCGACGGGCACTCCAACGGCGCCGAGCAGATCGCGCTCCGCGCCCGGGATGTCGGCTTCGACGTCACCTATGACGGCATCCGCCAGACGCCGGCCGAGATCGTCGCGAAGGCCAAGGAGACCGGTGCCCACGTGGTCGGCCTGTCGATCCTGTCGGGCTCCCACGTGCCGCTGGTGCGGGAGGTCCGTGCCAAGATGCGCGAGGCAGGGCTCGACCACATCCCGGTGGTGGTCGGCGGCATCATCTCGCCCGAGGATGAGCTGGTTCTCAAGAACATGGGCGTCCGCGCCGTCTACACGCCCAAGGACTACGCCATCGACCAGATCATGGTCGGGCTCGCAAAGGTCGTGGAGAAGGGTCTGGAGCGCCGGGACGGCCCATCGGACCAGCCGCGCGCGGAGGCTCAAGTCTACTGAGACGCGGCGGCATTAAAGTTGAATCAATAGCTGCCATATCTCAAACAAGTTTAACCGTTTCCGCATCATGATGTCCTCGGTCCCCCTTTCGGGACCGAGGAAGAAGCGACATGCGCCCTGGCATCTCGATCGCGGCCAAGCTCGGATTCTGCCTCGCCGCACTGGCTGTCCTGATCGCCGCGACGAGCGGCCTCTCCCTGACGGAACTGCGCAGCGTCAACGCCACCGCGGCGGAACTCCGCGACGTGCGCGTGCCGGCGACCGACGCGCTCGGCCGGATCGGCGTCATCATCATGCGGCAGCGGGTCAACGGCGGGCGGTTGATCACCGCCGACACGCCGGAGTTGCGGACCGAGGTCGCGGCCACGATCGCCAAGCGCGACGGACAGCTCGCCGCTCAGTTCGCCCGCTACGAGGCGCAGCCGCTCACGCAGGCTGAGCGCGACGCCTACGCGGCCCTCCGGCGCCAGCTGGACGCCTACAGGGCGTTGCAGACGGAAGCCCTGGACAAGGCTGCCTCCGGCGACGTCGCCGGTGGCCAGCGGATCTACAACACCACGATGTCGACCGGCATCAATGGGGTTCTGGCCGAATGGGACCGGCTGGTCGACCTGAACGCCGCCGGCTCGCAGGCGAGCGGCGCGCGGATCGAGGCGACCTACGCGGCCGCCAACCGGAACATGCTGGTGCTCGCCGCGCTCGCGCTGTTCGTCGCGCTGGGCGCCATGGTGCTGGTGCTGCGCGGCGTCAGCCGGCCGCTGCGGGCGATCGCGGCGGCGACCCAGCGCCTCGCCGCGGGCGACGCGGAAGTGGGGATCCCGGGCCAGGGCCGGCGGGACGAGATCGGAGCCCTGGCCGGCTCCGTGCTGGTGTTCCGCGACAACCTCGTCCGCTCGCGCGCCCTGGAGGCGGAGACGGCGCTGGCCCGCGCGGATGCCGAGACGCAGCGCCGGACCGCGACCCGTGCCATGGCCGACGCCTTCGAGCAGGCGGTGGGCGGCATCGTCGGCGGCGTGTCGGCGGCGGCCACCGAGCTGGAGGCCACCGCCCGGTCGCTGACCGGTAGCGCGTCGGATGCCGCCGGGCAGTCCGGCACCGTCGCGGCCGCCGCCAGCGAGGCCGCCGCCAACGTCAACACCGTCGCGGCGGCCGCCGAGGAACTGGGCTCGTCCGTGCAGGAGATCGGCCGTCAGGTCAGCGGCTCGGCGGAACTGGCGCGGGTCGCCGTCGCGGAGTCGACCAGCACGGTGGCGCTGGTGCACGATCTCAGCGCGGCGGCCGCGAAGGTCGGCGACGTGGTGGCGCTGATCTCCGGGATCGCCGCCCAGACCAACCTTCTGGCGCTCAACGCCACGATCGAGGCCGCCCGGGCCGGCACCGCCGGACGCGGCTTCGCGGTGGTGGCGTCCGAGGTGAAGGCGCTCGCCGAACAGACCGCCCGGGCCACCGAGGAGATCACCGGCCAGATCGGGCGGATCCAGTCCTCCACCGGGCAGGCCGCGTCGGCGATCGACGGGATCGGCCAACGGATCCGCGAGATCGACGACGTGGCCTCGAGCATCGCGGCAGCCGTGGAGCAGCAGGGTGCGGCCACCCAGGAGATCGTCCGCAACGTCGCCGAGGCCGCGGTCGGCACCGGCGCGGTGACCGGGACGATCGCGAGCCTTGCCCACTCCGCCGAAGAGACCGGTGCGGCCGCCGCCCAAGTTCTCGGGGCCGCAAGCGAGATGTCGCGTCAGTCTGAGCATCTGGGGGCCGAGGTCGCGCGCTTCCTCGCCACGGTGCGGGCGGCCTAGGGCGCCCCCCTGACGGTCGGGCGGCAGATCGCGTAGGACGGCGCCATTGCCGTCCGAAATGCCGTCCGCGATGCCATCCGCCCTGCCCACGATCCTTCTGCTGGCGGTGCCCCTCGCCGCCGCCCTCTCGGCGGGCCTGATCCTGCGCCTGCGCCCGCTGCTGCAGCGCTACGCCCTGGCCCGGCCGAATGCCCGCTCGAGCCACACCGTGCCGACCCCGCAGGGGGGCGGGATCGCCGTGGTCACGGCGTTCGTCACGATCTCGGGCCTGCTGATCGCGGCGCCGGAGATCGGAGGTCGTCCGGACTGGATCTGGCTTTCCGGCTGCGCCCTTGCCCTGGCGCTCCTCGGTGCGGTGGACGACATTCGGCCGCTCCCGGCTGCGCTGCGGCTCGCCGTGCAGGCTCTGGTGGTCGGCCTGCTGGTCTGGCACGTGGACGGGCGCTTGCTGCCCGGTCTGCCGCTCTGGCTGGAGCGCGGCCTCGCGCTGCTGGCGGGCCTGTGGTTCGTCAACCTGACGAACTTCATGGACGGGCTCGACTGGATTACGGTGGCGGAGATCGTCCCGGTGGCGGGCGCGCTCCTGCTGTTCGGCCTCGCCGGGCGCCTGCCGCCGCTGCCGACGCTGGTTGCGGCGAGCCTCCTGGGGGCGGTGCTCGGCTTCGCGCCGTTCAACCGGCCGGTCGCAAAGCTCTTCCTCGGGGATGTCGGCTCGCTGCCGATCGGGCTCGTCACCGCCTGGCTGCTGTGCCAGCTGGCCCTGGCGGGCGGCCTCGCCGCGGCCCTGCTGCTGCCGCTCGTCTATCTCGCCGATGCCAGCCTGACCCTCAGCGCCCGGGCGGCGCGGGGCGAGCGGGTCTGGGAAGCCCATCGCGGTCACCATTACCAGCGGGCCACCGTCAACGGGCTCAGCATCCCCGGCGTGGTGGGCCGTGTGTTTGCGGCCAATCTCGCCCTGGCGGCGCTCGCCGCCGCGACCTTGCTTTGGCCGTCCTGGCCGGTCACGCTCGCCGCCCTGGCAGCCGGGCTCGCCCTGGTCGCCGCCCTGCTCCGCCGCTTCGCCCGCGCCCCGGCGCCGGCCCCAGCCGAAGGTGCCGCTCAGCCGTGACCGGACTCATCGCGCTCACCGGGGCGACCGGCTTCATCGGCCGCCATCTGCTCGCCGACCTCACCGCGCGCGGCTACCGGGTCCGCGTGCTGCTGCGCCGGCCGACGAGCGTGCCGGAGGGCGCCGCGAGCGCGGTGGTCGGCGACCTGACGCGCCCGATCAACATGGCGGCGGCCCTCAGCGGCGTCGACGCGGTGGTGCACTCGGCGGGCCTCGCCCACGCCAACCTCGGCCCGACGCCGTCGGGCGCCCCGGAGGACGATTACCGGACGCTCAACACCGAGGCGACGCGCAAGCTCGCGGAGGCGGCGGCGCGCGCGAAGGTGCGCCGCTTCGTGTTCCTGTCCTCGATCCGCGCCCAGGTCGGGGCGAGCGCACCGGGCGTGGTCGGGGAGGGCGATCCGCCCCGGCCCACCGACGCCTACGGCCGCTCCAAGCTGGAGGCCGAACGGGCGCTCGCCGAGACCGGGCTGGACTGGGTCGCCCTGCGCCCGGTCCTCGTCTACGGGGCGGGCGTGAAGGGCAACATGGCCGCCCTGCTGCGGCTGGCGCGCAGCCCCTATCCGCTGCCGCTGGGCGGCCTCGCGGCGCGGCGCTCGCTGATCTCCCTGGAGAGCCTGTCGGGCGCCGTGGACGCGGCGCTGGCGGCGCCCGGCCCGCTGAACCGCGCCCTCATCGCCGCCGACCCGGATCCGCTCAGCCTGCCCGAGATGATCGCGTCCCTCCGCCAGGGCCTCGGCCGCGGCCCGGGCCTCGTCCCGGTGCCGGCCGGGCTCATCAAGCTGGCCTGCCGGCTGACCGGCCGGGACGCGCAGTTCGCCCGCGTCGCCGAGGGGCTCGTCGCCCGCGCCGACGGCCTCGCGGCCCTCGGCTGGCGGCCGGCCGGGCCGACCCGTGACGGCCTCGCCCGGCTGGCCCGCGTCGGCGGCTGACGGCGGCTGACGGCGCGGGCCAAGCTCAGACGCCCGCGTAGATGTCGGTGATCGTGCCGAGCAGCGACAGGGCGTCCGCCTTCGAGCGCTGGAAGGCGTTGCGGCCCACGATCGAGCCGAAGCCGCCGCCCGCCTGGATGGCGCGGATCTCGTCGAGGAAGGGGGCCTCCTCGGTGTGGGCACCGCCGGAGAAGATCACGATCCGCCGGCCGTTGAAGGCGCATTGCACCACGTGGCGGACGCGCTCGGCCGCGGTGCCGATCGGGATGCCGGTGGCTTCGTAGACCTTCTTGGCCGCCGGTTGCTCGATATGGGCGGTGGGCAGCTTCACCTTGATGATGTGCGCGCCGAGCTGCGCGGCGATCTGCGCCGCGTAGCCGATGACGTCGATGGCGGTCTCGCCCGCCTTCGACAGGGCCGAGCCGCGGGCGTAGGACCAGATCACCACGGCGAGCCCGACGCTCTTGGCCTCTTCGGCGATCGCCCGAATCTGACCGTACATGGCGTTGCGGTGGGCAGAGCCCGGATAGATCGTGAAGCCGACGGCGCAGGCGCCGAGCCGCAGGGCGTCCGCCACCGAGCCGGTGATCGCCTGCTCGGGATCGTCCTCGTCGGCCAGGAGGTCGTGGTCGTTGAGCTTGAGGATCAAGGGGATGCGCCCGGCATAGTCCCGCGCCCCCGCCTCCAGGAAGCCGAGCGGCGCCGCGTAGGCGTTGCACCCCGCCGCCAGGGCCAACTCGAAATGGTACAGCGGGTCGTAGGCTGGCGGATTCGGGCCGAAGCTGCGGGCGGGGCCGTGCTCGAAACCCTGGTCCACCGGCAGGATCAGCATCTTGCCGGTGCCGCCGAGCTTTCCGTGCTCCAGCATCCGGGCGAGGTTGGCGAGCGTCCCGGGGCTGTCGGCCCCGTACCACGACAGGATCTCGGTGACGCGTGGGGATCGGTCCATCAGGCAGCCTCCTGGTCGGAGACCGTCGCGCCGCATGCCGTGCCATGCCATGCCGTGCGCGGACGGCCCGCCTTCGGAACGGGGCGGGCAAAACCGAGGTTCCCGCACGCGGCGCTTTCGGCTAACCGGATGGGGAGATGGGCGCCCGGAATCCGGTGGCTGAAAGCCCCGGGATCGGCCCAGAAATTCGCATCAGAGGTTCGCTCATGCGCAGGCTGATCCTGTTGCGGCACGCGAAGTCCGACCGTCCGCCGGGCGTGGCGGACCACGAGCGCCCGCTCAATGCCCGCGGCCGGCGAGCGGCCCCGGCGGTGGGCGCCCACCTCGCGCGGGAAGGCCTCTGCCCGGATCTCGCCCTGGTCTCGACCGCTGCACGGACGCGCGAGACCTGGGAGGCGATGGCGGCCACGCTCGGCAATCCCGAGACGCGCTGGCGGCCCGAGATCTACGAGGCGCCCGCGCAGCGGATCCTCGCGGTGATCCGGGAGGCGCCCGACACCGCCGGCACGGTGATCGTCGTCGGCCACAATCCGGGACTCGGCGACCTCGCGGCGGGGTTGGCGGGGGCGGGGCCGCGGGCGGCGCGGGACCGCCTCGCCCTGGAATTCCCGACCGCGGCCTACGCGGTGATCGATTTCGCGGGCGACCGCTGGGCCGAGGTCGCGCCGGGCCGGGGACGCCTGGAGCGGTTCGTGCGCCCGCGTGACATCGACCCGGATCTGGCCGGCTGACGCCTCAGGCGACCGGCACCGCGACGGCGTGCGCCTCGACCTCGGCGTGGCTCGGCAGGGGCGAGCCCGGCACGAAGGCCTCGAAGGCCGCCCAGAAATCCTGCCGGATCGCGTCCCGCTCGGTGAGGATCTCGTGCCGGGAATCCGGCAGGACCAGGATATGGCCGGCCTTCAGCCGGGCCGCGAAGCGCTCGGTGTCCGGCGTACCGCAAACCGAGTCGGCCCCCGCCGCGACGATCAGGGTCGGCAGCGTGATCCGCGGCGCCGCCCGCGGGTCGCGCAGGCGCGCCATCGCGCGGAACGCCTCGGCGAGCCACGCGATCGTCGGATCGCCGACCGCGCCGGCGCCGACCTCCCGGGCCGCCGCGGCATTGCGGGCGTAGCGGACCGGATCCCGCGACAGCCTGTTGCCGGCGAAGGGGTTGGTGGCGATCGAGACCGGCTTGCCGAGCGGGATGTACCGGCTCCCGAGGCCCAGACGGTGCAGGCCCTGCGACAGCAGCGCGGCGCCGGCCGGCCAGCGGATCATCCGGATCGACA
This sequence comes from Methylobacterium sp. 391_Methyba4, assembly GCF_029691625.1. Classification (NCBI taxonomy): domain Bacteria; kingdom Pseudomonadati; phylum Pseudomonadota; class Alphaproteobacteria; order Hyphomicrobiales; family Methylobacteriaceae; genus Methylobacterium; species Methylobacterium sp. 391_Methyba4. The sequence goes on from NZ_CP121475.1 coordinate 1,461,965, forward strand.
GCATCGGGGCCACGGTCACCAGCCGCCGGAACGGCAGCCAGCCGTCCAGGGCGCCCAGGAGAGCGACGCATCCGCCCATGGAATGCGCGAGGCCGACATGGGGCTCGGGCATCAGGGGCACCAGGACGGTCTCGGCCACGGCCCGCAGGTCGAGGCGGTAATCGTCGAACCGGGCGACGTGGCCCTTGTGGGGATTGTCCACCCGCCGGTCCGATTCGCCCTGGCCGCGCCAGTCGAAGGCAACGACCGCGAAGCCCCGCGCCCGCAGCTCGTGGATCGTCTCGTAATACTTCTCGATGAACTCGGCCCGGCCCTGGAGCAGGCAGACCGTCCCCCGGCAGGTGCGCGCCGTCGTCTGCCAGTAGGCCGCCCGCAGGGTGCAATCGTCGCGCGTGCCGACCGCGATCAGCGTGCCGCCCGGCGGGACCGGATTGTCGGGCGTGTTGCGCAGGGTCAGGAGCGGCGGCTCGCGCCCGGTACCACCGTCGAAGCGTCTCACTGGCCTCACCTCAGCGCGTCCGTGCACCGCCCGCTGCACCCGCGGACCGTAGCGAAAAAATTGCGATTCCTGCCATCGCCCGGGGTCTTGAAGGGCGATTTTCCCCCTCCGATATCTCGTCTGTGCCGGCCGTCAGGCGGCACGAAAGACGGGTCCGGCCCATCGGGCGGACCGGAATTGCATGTTGCTCACACGAGGATATGTCATGCGTCAGTTCGATCTCGCTCCCCTGTACCGTTCCACCGTCGGCTTCGACCGCCTGTTCTCCGCCCTCGACCAGTTCGCGAGCGCCGAGGCGGCCCCGACCTATCCGCCCTATAACATCGAGCGGACCGGCGAGAACGCCTACCGCATCACCGTCGCGGTCGCCGGCTTCACCGAGTCCGACCTGTCGATCGAGGTGCGGGAGAACGCCCTCACGCTGAAGGGCGAGCGCAAGGCCGAGGGCAAGGCGGAGTTCCTGCACCAGGGCATCGCGGCCCGCGCCTTCGAGCGCCGGTTCCAGCTCGCCGACCACGTCCAGGTGACGGGTGCGGCGCTCGAGAACGGCCTCCTCCACATCGACCTCGTCCGCGAGGTTCCGGAGGCGAAGAAGCCCCGCCGCATCGAGATCGCCACGGCGTCGCGCCCGAGCGCCCCGGTGATCGAGGGCGATGTCCGCAAGGACGCGGTCCCGCAGGCCGCCTGATCCCGCGCCCGCGCGGAACCGTCAGGTTGATGGAGCGCCCCGGCCCCGGCCGGGGCGCTTGCTTGCATGGGCTGTCATAATGGCGTGTGCCCTTCGTGCTCTGTGTCGGATTCGACGGTGCACGGACGCGCACCCGGAGTGAACCCGACCATGGTCGCCAATCTCGCCCGCGGAGCCTACAGCGCGCTCGGAGCCGGCTGGCACAAGGGCGTGCAATGGGGGGTCGGCGCGCCGATCGCGAAGCTGCGCCGCCGCTCGATGCCGCTCCCGGGCGTCGAGGGGGCGAACGGAATCGCCGATCTCCTTTCGGCCGAGCGGGCGATCCGCCTGCCGGAGCCGTTCGAGGGGCGCAGCCTCGGCCGCATCGGCAGCCTGGAGGTGCGGCTGGCGACGCGAAAATCCGAGATCCGGCGGGCGCAGCGGCTGCGCTACAAGGTCTTCTACGAGGAGATGTCGGCGGTGCCCTCCGGGCTTGCCGCCCTGTCCCGGCGCGACGTCGACAGCTACGACGCGGTCTGCGATCACCTCCTCGTCCTCGACCATGCCGCCCCGAAGCGGAAGAAGCCCTTCGTCGAGCCGCGTCCGAAGGTCGTCGGCACCTACCGATTGCTGCGCGGCGCGGTGGCCGAGCGGCATACCGGCTTCTATTCCGAGAGCGAGTACGACCTCGCACCGCTGCTGGCCGCCCAGGGGCATCGGCGGCTCCTGGAACTCGGCCGTTCCTGCGTGCTCAAGCCGTACCGGAGCAAGCGCACTGTCGAGCTGCTCTGGCAGGGGATCTACGCCTACGTCCTGCACCACAAGATCGACGCGCTGATCGGCTGCGCCAGCCTGGAGGGCACCGATCCGGACCGGCTGGCCCTGCCGCTCGCCTTCCTGCACCACCATGCCCGCGCGCCGGAGGGCTGGCGGGCCCGGGCGCTGCCGAAGCGTGCCGTGGCGATGGACCGCATGCCGAAGGAGGCAGTGGACACAAAGGCCGCGCTTCACGCCCTGCCGCCGCTGATCAAGGGCTACTTGCGCCTCGGCGCGACCTTCGGCGACGGCGCGGTGATCGACCACCAGTTCGGCACGACGGACGTGTTCGTGACGCTGCCGGTGGAGGTGATCGGGGCGCGCTACCGGGGCCATTTCGCGCCGGCCGGGTGAGGGGCCGGCGCGGCCCGAGGCCGTCATCCAGCCATCCCTCCTCATCCTGAGGTGCGGGCGCGCAGCGGCCGCCTCGAAGGAGACGTCCAGCCAGCCGCGCGATCCCTGGAGCCCGCCTTCGGGCCCGCGTCGCGGTCACCTCAGGATGAGAGGACCTGTCGGGAGCAACGAACCCTTCGGCCCCGTCCCTACAGATCCCCCAGCGCCAGCTGACCCTGGTTGCGTGCCTTCGGCGGCGCGGCCTTACGCTCCTTGGCCCGTGCGGAGGCGGCGCGGGCAACGGGCGGCTTCTTGGGCTTCGGGTCGCCGCGCATCCGGGCGACCGCCTTGTCGCGGGCCACGGCCTCCGGGGCCGTGGGATCGTCGGTCAGCCACTTGCCGCGCTTGATCACCTCGTTCACGCGGCCCTGGTTGACCCCGACCTTGAAGGCGATCTCCTGCTGGGTCATGCCGGTCGTGGCGTGCAGGTCGAGGATCGCCCGGGCGAGCTCCGGGGTCATCTTCTGACCCGTCAGGCGCCGGGCGGGCTTCACCGTCCGGGTCGCGCGGTCGCGCTCGCGCAGGCGCTCCAGAAGCGCCAACGCCATGTTCATGCCGTGCTCGCGCAGGGCCTCTTCGAATTCCTTCAACGTCGCCATCGGCGCCAACCTCCGCCGGGCTCTCGGGCCGGTTACTCGCGGGGGAACGTGCCGGGAACGAAGCGGTTGCGCAAGCCGAGGGGCGAGGGGGGCCGCACCGTGTCGGTGGACGGCGGGTGTCATCCACCGGAAATGCGCGGCCCTGGCCTCCCCCGGCGGCTCGGCGCCAGGGGCCGGGGGTCGGGACGGCCGTCATTCCGCCGACGATGATCGCCCCGATCCGCAGGATCGCCTCCGGCGAGGCGCCCGGCTTCCTCGTCCGGGCGCTGGAGGCGGGGCGACGGGCGAGCCGCGCCGCTGGCGGATCGGCGAGGATTTCAGGTCGATGGCGGAGGGGTTTATGCCGCGGCTGCCGGGCTACGCGCCGCTCTCGGCGCGGCTGCTCGCGGCCCTGCGCGTCACCAAGGCCAAGCGCTCGGGATACGACCACCTGATGCGGCACCTGCACGACGCACTGAAGCGGGACGAGACCTGTCAGGCCGAGTCGCCCCAGGCCGACGTGGACTTCCAACCCGGCGAGACCTGGGGCACTTTCCCGGACCTCGTGATGCACGGGGCCATGGGCGGCCGTTCCATGCTGGAGCAGACCGTCTATCTGCCGGTCTCGGCGCAGGCCGACCCCTCTTCAAGCCCGCATCGCATCCTGGCGGCCAAGCTCGGCCGCGCCCTCCGCACCTGAGACAAGGACATCAGACCATGATCCTCGAGATCGCGCAGATCGAGATCAAGCCCGGCATGGAGGCCGAGTTCGAGGCAGGCATCACCGAAGCCTCGGCGATCTTCAAGGCGGCCAAGGGCTGCCGGGCCTTCGAGGTGCGGCGCTCCGTCGAGCATCCGCAGCGCTACCGGCTGCTGATCCACTGGGACACGCTGGAGGCCCACACCAAGGACTTCACCGGCTCGCAGCCCTGGCAGGAGTATCGCGCCCTGGTCTCCCACTGCTTCGCCGGACCGGTGGCCGTCGAGCATACCGAGCAGGTTCTGAAGGCGTTCTGAGCGCCGCCGCGCTGCGCCCCAGACGGCGCCCGCCAGAGGGGCGACGCGTTGCGGCGCGCGCCTCCGGTGCTAGGCTCCCGCATGAGCGAACCCGAAGCGAATCATCGGGGGCGCGGCAAGCGGGAACCAGGCTGGGGAACAGGCTGATGGCGCGGCTCGGACAGCTCGCGGGTGCCCTGGCGCTCCTCGGATGGCTCGCGGGGCCGGCCCTCGCCCAGACCGCGCCGGCGACCCGCACGACCGCACGGCCGGTGTCGGCCGCATCGGCGTCGTTCGCGAAGAGCTTCGTCCGGGCCGACCTCGCCAGCGCGGCGGTCCGCCTGGAGACCGCGCTGAAGGCGGAAGCCGGCGGACCGCTGCGGCCGGCCGGCCAGTCCCGCGCCGCCGGGCTGGCCCTGCTCACCGCCGACAAGCCGGACGAGGCGGTGGCGCCGCTCGCCGCCGCGGTGGCGGCCGACCCGGCCGACGCGCGCAACTGGCAGGCCTATGCCCGCGGGGCCGCGGCGGCCCTGGGCGCGCTCGAGGACAACGACTATCAGGGCCGGTCGCGCCTGCGCGGTCGGGTGACGGCCGCCGCCTACCGCGCCTACGAGCGCGCCGGCACGGCCGCCGACGCCGCGGCGTCGCTGGCGGCCCTGGGGGCGGCAGAGGCCGAGCAGGAATCCTGGCGCCCGGCGCTGGACGCCTACGCGGCGAGCCTCGCCCTGGCCGAGACCGGTTCGGTCCGGGAGACCTACGAGACCCTGCGGGCGCAGCACGGCTTCCGCATCCTCGACTACAAGGTCGATTCCGACGCGGCCGCCCCGCGGGCCTGCTTCACCTTCTCGGAGGCGATCAAGCCCAAGACCGACTACGCCCCCTTCGTCGCCGTCTCGGGTAGCAGCGCGGCCGCGGTGACCGGGGAGGGCTCCCAGGTCTGCGTCGACGGGCTCAAGCATGGCGGCCGCTACGCCATCGTGGTCCGCCCCGGCCTGCCGTCGTCCGTCGGCGAGAGCCTGCTCAAGGCCGCCGATTACGAGATCTACGTCCGCGACCGCGCCCCGCAGGTGCGCTTCACCGGGCGCAACTACGTCCTGCCCCGGACTGGGCAGGCGGGCGTGCCCCTCGTCTCGGTGAACGCGCCGAAGCTCGACGTCGAGGTGCTGCGCATCGGCGACCGCAGCCTGCTGCCGACCCTGCGGTCGGAGGACTTCCTGGGCCAGCTCAGCGGGTCCACCGCCCGGACGATCGCCTCCGAGAAGGGCCAGCGCGTCTGGAAGGGCACCCTCGACACCGCCAAGGCCGAGATCAATCAGGAGGCCGTCACCGCCTTCCCGGTGCTGCAGGCCGTGGGCAAGCTGGAGCCCGGCCTCTACGTGATGCTGGCCCGCCCCTCGGGCACGGCCGCCTCCGACGAGGAATACGATACGCAGGCGACCCAGTGGTTCGTGGTCTCCGACCTGGGACTCACCGCCACCAAGGGCCGGGACGGGGTCACCGTGGTCCTGCGCTCGCTGGCCTCCGCGCAGGTGATGGCGGGCGCCGAGATCCGGCTGATCGCCCGCAACAACGAGGTGCTGGGCACGCGGACCACGGATTCGCAGGGGCACGTCGCCTTCGATCCGGGTCTCGCCCGCGGGGAGGGCGGCCTGGCGCCGAGCCTCGTGGTCGCCCAGGCGGGCGGCGATTACGGCTTCCTCGACCTCAACCTCGGCGCCTTCGACCTCACCGACCGCGGCGTGAAGGGGCGGCCCGAGACCGGCGGCCTCGACGCCTACCTGTTCCCGGAGCGCGGGGTCTACCGCACGGGCGAGACCGTCCAGCTCACCGCCCTGCTGCGCGATCCCCGCGGCGCCGCCGTGCCGGACCTGCCGCTGACCCTGGTGGTCAAGCGGCCGGACGGCGTCGAGTACCGGCGCGTCTCGGTGCCCGACCAGGGGCTCGGCGGCCGCGCCCTGCCGCTGCCGCTCCTGTCGGGGGCGATGCACGGGACGTGGCGGGTTTCGGCCTACACGGACCCGAAGGCGCCCGCGATCGGCGAGACCAGCTTCCTCGTGGAGGATTACGTCCCCGAGCGGCTGGAGGTGACCCTCAAGGCCCGGCAGGCGGCCCTGAACCGGGGCGAGGCCGCGCAGGTCGATGTCGCCGCCCGCTACCTCTACGGCGCCCCGGGCGCCGACCTCGACGTGTCGGGCAGCGTCACCGTGCAGGCGGCCGCGACGAGCGGCATTAAGGGGCTCGAGGCCTACGCCATCGGTCTCGACGACGAGGCGGTGGAGCCGGCGACGCAGGAACTGCAGGACCACGCCACCACGAACGCGCAGGGCGGCGCCACCGTCACGGTGCCGGTGCCCCAGGTCGCGGCCCCGCGCGCCCTGGAGGCGAAGATCACGCTGGCGGTCGGCGAGCCCGGCGGCCGGGCGCTGTCGCGCAGCCTGACCCTGCCGATCCTCCCGGCCGGCCCGGTCCTCGCCCTGCGCAAGGGCTTCACCGACCTGAAGGAGGGCGGGGTCGCGGGCTTCGACGTGGTGTTCGCGCGCCCCGACGGGGCGCTCCTCGCCCGGCCGGGCGTGAGCTGGACCCTGTCGCGGATCGATTCCTCCTACCAGTGGTACCGGGCGGACGGGCGCTGGTCGTTCGAGGCGGTCAAGTCCGCCCGGCGCGTCGCCAGCGGCACCGTCGACGTCACGGCCGCCGGTCCGAGCCGGATCGAGGCGCCGGTCGGCCTCGGCCGCTACCGCCTCGAGGTCTCGACCGCGGGTGCCCCCGAGGCGACCGCGAGCCTCGGCTTTGAGGTGGGCTGGGGCGGCTCCGAGACCGCGGAGGCGCCCGACCTCCTCGACCTGACCCTCGACAAGGCTGCCTACGCGGCCGGCGACACGCTGCGGGCCAAGCTCAGCCCGACGTTCAAGGGTCAAGCCAGCCTGATGGTCGTCAGCGACCGCGTGCACCAGACCCTGGAGGTCAGTGTGCCGGAGGGCGGCACCACGGTCAGCATCCCGGTGAAGGCCGAGTGGGGCGCCGGCGCCTACCTGGTGGCCACCGCCTACCGGCCCCTCGACCAGGCGGCCAAGCGCCTTCCGGGCCGGGCGCTGGGTCTGGCGTGGTTCTCGGTGGACCGGGAGCGGCGCAGCCTCGGGGTCGCCCTGAAGGCGCCGGAGCGGGCGCGCCCGCGCCAGGACCTGACCCTGCCGGTCCAGCTCACGGGCCTGAAATCCGGCGCGCCGGCGCGGATCACCGTGGCCCTCGTCGATGTCGGCATCCTCAACCTGACCCGCTACGCGGCGCCGGACCCGACCCAGTACTTCCTCGGCCAGAAGGCGCTCGGGCCGGAGGTCCGGGACCTCTACGGCTACCTGATCGACGGCATGCAGGGCTCGGCCGGGGCGATCCGCTCCGGCGGTGACGCGGGCGGCGGCGAGCTCGCCGATTCCCCGCCGACCCAGGCGCCGCTGGCGCTCTATTCCGGCGTCGTGACCGTGGGGCCGGACGGCGCGGCCAGCGTCACCTTCCCGATCCCGGCCTTCAACGGCACCGGCCGCGTCATGGTTACCGCCTGGAGCGGCGACCGGGTCGGGCAGGCCCAGGCCGACGTGATCATCCGCGATCCGGTCGTGCTCAGCGCCACGCTGCCGCGCTTCCTCGACACCGGCGACCGCTCGCGCCTGTTCGTAGCCCTCGACAACGTCGAGGGGCAGGCGGGCGAGTACACGGTCGACCTGAGCCCGACCGGACCGGTCGTGGTCGGCGCCAGCGCGCTGCGCCAGACGCTGCGGCTGGAGGCCGGCGCCAAGGGCCAGTTCGCGATCCCGCTCACGGCCGCAGGACCGGGCACGGCCCGCCTCGACCTCGCCTTGTCGGGGCCCGGGCTCCCGTCCACCCTGAACCAGAGCTTCGCCCTGGGGATCTCGCCGGGGACCGGCGCGCTGCTGCGCCGCTCGGTGCGCAGCCTCGCCCCCGGGGCGGGGCTGACGCTGACATCGGACCTCCTCGCCGACCTGCAGCCGGGGACCGGCAGCGTTTCGCTCTCGGCCACGGCTCTGCCGGGGGTCGATGTGGCGGCGCTGCTCCGGGCGCTCGACCGCTACCCCTACGGCTGCTCCGAGCAGGTGGTGAGCCGGGCGATGCCGCTGCTCTACGTCAACAAGCTCGCGGCCCTGGAGAAGCTCGCCCTCGACAACGGCGCCGACGATCGGGTGCGCGAATCGATCGAGCGCCTGCTCGCCCGCCAGGATTCGAGCGGCGATTTCGGCCTCTGGTCGGCGCAGGGATCGAGCGACCTCTGGCTCGACGCCTACGTGACCGACTTCCTCACCCGCGCCCGCGAGCGCAACTTCGCGGTGCCGCAGAAGGCCTTCGCCCAGGCGTTGGACTACCTGCGCAACGCCGTGGCCAACGCCACCGAGGTGCGCAACGGCGGCGCCGACCTCGCCTACGCGGCCTACGTGCTTGCCCGGAACGGCCGGCCGGTGATGGGCGACCTGCGCTACCTCGCCGACACCAAGATCGGCGACTTCTCCTCCGCCCTCGGGCGCGCGCAGCTCGCCGCCGCCCTGGCGCTCCTGGGCGACCGCGGACGGGCCGCCAAGACGATGGACTCGGCGCTCACCCTGCTGCGCGCCGACCGCGACAAGGGAGTCTATCGCGCCGATTACGGCTCCCGCCTGCGCGACGGGGCCGGGCTGATCACGCTCGCCGCCGAGAGCGGGCTGGCGCAGGGGGCGCTGGGCCCCGCCGCTTCCGTGCTCGGCGAGGAGCAGCAGGCCGAGCGGTCGACGAGCACGCAGGAGAATGCCTGGATGGTCCTCGCCGCCGAGAGCCTGTCGAACGAGGCGGGCGCCCTCTCGTTCACCGTGGACGGCGCCCCGCAGACCGGAATGCTGGCCCGGGTCTACCGGGAGGCGGCCCTGGCCGACCGGGGCGTTCAGCTCACCAATACCGGCCGCGCGCCTGTGCAGGTGGCCGTGACCGTCAACGGCAGCCCCCTGGTGCCGGAGCCGGCGGCGCAGCAGGGCTACATGATCGAGCGCAGCTTCCGCCGCCTCGACGGCAGCACCGTCGACCCGGCGAGCGGCCTGCGCCAGAACGACCGGCTCGTGGTGGTGCTCAAGGTCACGGAGGCCAAGGCGGAGGCGGCGCGGCTCCTGCTGGTCGATCCGCTGCCGGCGGGGCTGGAGATCGACAATCCGAAGCTGCTGGACGCCGACGCGCTCCAGGGGCTCGCCTTCGCCAAGTCCGACGTGCAGCCGGTCCACACCGAGTTCCGAGACGACCGGTTCGTGGCGGCCTACGACCGTGACCCGAGCCAATCGGCCTTCTTCACGGTGGCCTACACGGTGCGGGCGGTCTCCCCGGGGACCTACGTCCATCCGGGTGCCACCGTGGAGGACATGTACCGGCCGGCGCGGTTCGGCCGGACCGCCTCGGGCAGCGTGACGGTCGGGACTGTAAAGTAGGGCGGGCGGCGTTCGAGCACTGCGCTCCCGTCATCGCGAGCGCAGCGAAACGACCCGGGGCAGCGCGCCCTCGGTGTGCGTGGCGCTGCCCTGGATGGCTTCGCTGCGCTCGCAAAGTCGTCGGTGCTGAAGCCCTCGTCCGGACCCGCCTCGGACGCGACGGCGCAACCCGCCGGGCCGGGCCGCTGCGTTGCGGCGGGCACATGGTGCGTCGCGGAACCCCCGTAATCGCCCGTCCATTCCCATAGGTCCCGTTCGGAACCCGTGGAGCGATGCCCGATGCCGGACCTCGACGCGCTCGCCGGCTCCGCAGCCCGCGCGCTGGCCTACCTGCCGTGGTGGGCCGAGAGCCTGATCCTCATCGTCGCCTGCTGCGCCGTGGTGATGCCCCTGCACGGGGTCGTCTACCGGGCGATGAAGCGGGCGGTCTCGGGCAAGAGCCTGTTCTGGCGCTCGCTGGTCTCGCGTACCCGCGGGCCGAGCCGCCTCGGCCTGATCGTGGTGGCGATCAGCCTCGCCTCGACCACGGTGCATCTGTCCTGGGAGGTGCGGATCGCCCTCAACCAGATCCTGCTGGTGGCCTTCGTGACGCTGACCGGCTGGTGCTGCGCCACCGCGCTCCACATCGCCACTGTCATCTACCTCCGACGGTTCAAGCTCGACGCCGAGGACAACCTGCTGGCGCGCAAGCACTTCACCCAGATGCGCATCCTGGAGCGGGCCGGCGTGACGCTGGTGGCGCTGATCACCCTCTCGGTGGCGCTGATGACCTTCGAGCCGGTGCGCCAGTACGGGGTCAGCCTGCTGGCCTCGGCGGGCGCGGCGGGCCTCGTCCTCGGGCTGGCCATGCAGCCGGTCCTGTCGAACCTCGTGGCCGGCATCCAGATCGCCATCACCCAGCCGATCCGGATCGAGGACGCGATCATCGTCGAGAACGAGTGGGGCTGGGTGGAGGAGATCACCGCCACCTACGTGGTGGTCCGCCTCTGGGACTGGCGCCGGCTGGTCCTGCCGCTGACCTACTTCATCCAGAAGCCGTTTCAGAACTGGACCCGCGACGGCGCCTCGCTGATCGGCAGCGTGTTCGTCTACGTCGACCACCGGGCGCCCGTCGCGGCGATGCGCGAGAAGCTCGCCGAGATCGCCAGGGCCACGCCCCTGTGGGACGGCAAGGTGGTGAACCTCCAGGTCTCGGACGCGAAGGAATCGACGATCGAGATCCGGATGCTGGTGAGCGCCCGCAACGCGCCCCAGGCCTGGGACCTGCGCTGCGTGGTCCGCGAGGCGATGATCACGTGGCTCCAGGCCGAGCACCCGGAGGCCCTGCCGCGGCACCGGACGGAATGGGTCGGCGCCGAGGAACCGGCCCTGCGCCGGGCGGAGGCGCGGCGGTTCGCGGCGTGAGGCACTGCGTTCAGTGTTGCGGGATTCCCAGCCACGCCCTCATCCTGAGGTGCCGAAGCGCAACGGAGGCCTCGAAGGAGGGCTCCAGGAATCGCAGCGGCTTCTGGAGGGCTCCTTCGAGGCGTCTTCGCCGCACCTCAGGATGAGGGCGCAGGTCGGATGTCTTCCGTTGGACCGTCGCTCAGTCGTCGGCGCCGGCGTAAAAACTCTCCACGCCGATGCCCTCCTCCTGCATCAGCCGGGCGCGGGCGCGCAGCTTCTCGGTCTCGCTCTTGAGCTGGCCGCAGGCCGCCAGGATGTCCCGGCCCCGGGGCGTGCGCACCGGCGAGGCGTAGCCGGCGTTGAACACGATCTCGGAGAAGCGCTCGATCCGGTCCCAGTCGGAGCATTCGTAGCGGCTGCCCGGCCAGGGATTGAACGGGATCAGGTTGATCTTGGCCGGGATGCCCTTGAGCAGGCGGACCAGCTCCCGCGCGTCCGCGTCCGAATCGTTGACGCCCTTCAGCATCACGTACTCGAAGGTGATCCGGCGGGCGTTGCTCAGGCCCGGATAGGCCCGGCAGGCGGCGAGCAGCTCGGCGATCGGGTATTTCCGGTTGAGTGGCACCAGCTCGTCGCGCAGGTCGTCGCGCACGGCGTGGAGCGAGATCGCCAGCATGGCGTTGGCCTGCTCGCCGAGGCGCGGGATCTGCGGCACGACCCCCGAGGTCGAGACCGTGATGCGCCGCCGGGACAGGCCGAGCCCCTCCTGGTCCGACATCACCCCCACCGCGTCCACCACGGCGTCGAGATTGTAGAGGGGCTCGCCCATGCCCATGAACACGATGTTGGTCACGAGCCGGCCGACCTCGCCGGAGCCGCCGGCGTCGCGGCTCGGCATCTGGCCGGGCCAGTCGCCGAGCTCGTCCCGGGCGGTGACGAGCTGCTGCACGATCTCGGCGGCCGAGAGGTTGCGCACGAGGCGCTGCGTGCCGGTGTGGCAGAACGAGCAGGTCAGGGTGCAGCCGACCTGGGAGGACACGCAGAGCGTGCCCCGGTCCGGGCCGGGAATGTAGACGCACTCGATCTCGGCGCCGCGATTGTGCTCCTGCCGGTTGGTCGGCGCCATGCGGAGCAGCCACTTGCGGGTGCCGTCCCGGGAGACCTGCCGGCTGGCCACCTCGGGCCGCTCCAGGGTGAAGTGCTCGGCGAGCTGCGCCTTCAAGGCCTTGCCGACATTGGTCATCTCGGCGAAGTCGGACGCCCCGCGGAAATTGACCCAGTGCCAGACCTGGCCGGCGCGCATCCGGCTCTCGCGCTCGGGCACGCCCATGCCGACGAGCTGCGCCTTGAGGGCGTCGCGGGTCAGGCCGACCAGCGATGGGCGGCGGCCGGGCAGCGCCTCGGGGAGGAGATCCGGCGCCTTCTCGATCGCGGCATCGGCCGCGCGGGCGCTGTCGAGCGACGGCGTCGCCATGGCGTTCAAACAATCCATACGATTGGAAAGGGTCTGATATAGGCGATCGCGCCGGCGAATGCGAATGCGCGCTGGCGACGGCTGACCCCACGGAGAGCCATGACGACCGACACGCAGGCCGGGCAGGCGATCTACAATCCGCGGACGCTGCAGATCTACGACCTCGTCGTGCTGCGCCTGTCGAACCCGCTGATCTGGCGCTGCCCCACGGCGCGGATCCTGGATCTCTACGACCGGCACGCGGGCTCGGCGCATTGCGACGTCGGGGTCGGGACCGGCTGGTATCTCGACCGGTGCCGCTTCCCCACCCCAGCGCCGCGCATCGGCCTGATGGACCTCAACGCCGACAGCCTCGCCTTCGCGGCCGACCGGATCGCGCGCTACCGGCCCGAGACCTACCGGGTCGACGTGCTCGGCGCTCCGGCAACCGGCATCGCGCCGTTCGACTCGATCGGGATGACCTACCTGCTCCACTGCCTGCCGGGCGACATCGCCGCCAAGGCGAAGGCCTTCGACACGGTGCGGCCGTGCCTGCGGGACGACGGGGTGGTGTTCGGCGCCACGATCCTGTCGGGGGGCGTCCCGACCACGGCTGCGGCGCGGGCGCTGATGCGGGTCTACAACCGAAAAGGGGTGTTCTCGAACGGCGCCGACACGCTGCCGGCCCTGCGCGCGGCCCTCGATCAGCGGTTCCGGTCGGTGGAGATCACGGTCGTCGGCTGCGTCGCCCTGTTCGTGGCGCGGGAGCCCCGCTGACCCGGCCACGGTCCGCGCGCACGAAAAAGGGCGCCCGCAGGCGCCCTGATCCGTTCGGCCAGTCCCAAAAAATCAGGCGGCTGCGGTCTTCACCGGCACACCCTTCTCGGCCAGGAAGGTCTGCAGCTCGCCCGACTGGAACATCTCGCGGGTGATGTCGCAGCCGCCGACGAACTCGCCCTTCACGTAGATCTGCGGGATGGTCGGCCAGTTCGAGAAGGCCTTGATGCCCTCGCGGATGCCCTGATCGGCCAGCACGTTCACGCCCTTGAACGGCACGCCGAGGTAGTTGAGGATCTGCACCACCTGCCCCGAGAAGCCGCATTGCGGCATCTGCGGCGTGCCCTTCATGAACACCACCACGTCCTGGGAGGCGATCTCGTTCTGGATGGTCGTGTTGGCGTCGGTCATCGAGTTAGTCCTCGTTCGTCCTGTGACGGTTTATCGTGCAGCAAGCTTATAAGCTTGGAGTATGCTTCCTTGATTCCGCGATTTGCAGCAGTATCGCGTCCATATCAAAGCGTGCCGAAAGAAGCTCGTCCGGATCAACCGGACAGCTATCCGGCAGGTTGGGCAGAAGGCCATCACCGTATGGCGTAAGACCCAAGTTGGCGGTTTCGCGTGCGGATTTCCAGATCCGGTCCCAATCCAAACGCTGCCGCATCGATCGCTCGAACCTGTTGCGCGCGGCGATTTGGAACGTCAGCGTCTCCTCACGCCAGGGGCGGGTGACGGGCAGATCCAGCGCCGATAGGCGCTTCAGCATATGGGCGAGAGCCTGGACCAGCAAACCCTCAACGGCTCGAAGTTGAGACCGTCCTACGCTCTCGATCTCCTCGGCGACATTCTCCCAGTCGACCGCATTCGACAGGTCGCTGCGGGCTCCGAGCGCGCGCAGAGCCGCAGCCTGCTCCTCGGCCCAGGTCACGATGTCGTCATCGTAGAGACTCGGTCGATCCATCGGGAGAGCTACCGCGAGAACGCCTAATCCTGCGGGACACCCGTGGTCAGCGCAAGGGCGTGGAGGACGCCGCCCATCCGGCCCTGAAGGGCGCCGTAGACCATCTGGTGCTGCGCCACCCGTGTCTTGCCCTTGAAGGCCGCCGACAGGACGGTGGCGGCGTAGTGGTCGCCATCGCCCGCGAGGTCGCGGATCTCCACCTGCGCGTCCGGCAACGCTTCGCGGATCATGCGCTCGATCTCGCCCGCATCCATCGGCATCGGCAAACTCCTGGGCGTAAGGGGGTTCAGGCGGCGGGAGCGGCCGGCTGGCTCGCCATGTAGGCGGGCAGCCAGCCCTCGTGCGCCGTGGACAGGTCGGCCAGCGATATGGTCTCGCCGCCCGGCAGGGTCAAACGGTCGGAGCCGGTGACGCCGACCACCGCCGCGTCGATCCCCTGCGCCGAGGCGCTGTAGAGGAGGTCGCTGGCAGCTTCCGGATCGATCGCCAGCAGGTAGCGGCCCTGGTCCTCGCCGAACAGGTAGGCGTGGGGGGCGAGATCCACCGGCACCTCGGGCAGGGCAGCGCCGATGCCGCCGGCCATCGCCATCTCGGCGAGGGCCACCGCGAGGCCGCCGTCGGAAAGGTCGTGGACCGTGTCGACGGCGCCCGACTGGATCAGGGTACGGACGAAGTCGCCGTTGCGGCGCTCCAGGGCGAGATCCACCGGCGGCGGCGCGCCCTCCTCGCGGCCCTCGATCACCGACAGGTAGGCGGATTGGCCAAGCCAGCCCTCGCCGGAGCCGATCAGCACCAGCACGTCGCCCTCGCGCTTGAGCGCGATGGTGGCGTGGCGCGCCACGTCGTCGAGCACGCCGACGCCGCCGATGGTCGGGGTCGGCAGGATGCCGACGCCGTTGGTCTCGTTGTAGAGCGAGACGTTGCCGGACACGACCGGGAAGTCCAGCGCCCGGCAGGCCTCGCCGATGCCCTGCAGGCAGCCGACGAGCTGGCCCATCACCTCGGGCTTCTCGGGATTGCCGAAGTTCAGGTTGTCGGTGATGGCGAGCGGCTTGGCCCCGACCGCCGTGATGTTGCGCCACGCCTCGGCCACGGCCTGCCGGCCGCCCTCGACCGGGTCGGCCTCGCAATAGCGCGGGGTGACGTCGCAGGTGAGCGCCAGCCCCTTCGGCCCGTCCTCGACCCGCACGATGGCGGCGTCGCCGCCGGGCTTCTGGACGGTGTTGCCCAGGATGAAGTGGTCGTACTGCTCGAAGACCCAGCGCTTGGACGAGAGGTCCGGGGAGCCGACGAGGCGCTTGAGCGCGTCGGTGAGCGAGGCCGGGGCCGGAACCTCGGAGGCCGCGAGCACCGGCAGGTGCGTGTTGGACAGGTGCGGCCGGTCGTAGAGCGGCGCCTCGTCGCCGAGCTCCTTGATCGGCAGGTCGGCCACGGTCTCCCCGTGCCACTTGATCACGAAGCGCAGCGTGTCGGTGGTCCGGCCGATCACCGCGAAGTCGAGCCCCCACTTCACGAAGATGGCTTCCGCCTCCGCCTCCATGCCGGGCTTGAGCACCATGAGCATGCGCTCCTGGCTCTCGGAGAGCATCATCTCGTAGGGGGTCATACCCTCTTCGCGGGCCGGCACCTTGTCGATGTCGAGTTCGACGCCGAGGTCGCCCTTGGCGCCCATCTCAACGGCCGAGCAGGTGAGGCCGGCGGCGCCCATGTCCTGGATGGCGATCACCGCCCCCGAGGCCATCAGCTCCAGGCAGGCTTCGAGCAGCAGCTTCTCGGCGAAGGGATCGCCGACCTGCACGGTCGGACGCTTCGACTCGGAGGCCTCGTCGAACTCGGCCGAGGCCATGGTGGCGCCGTGGATGCCGTCGCGGCCGGTCTTGGAGCCGAGATAGACGATCGGATTCCCGATTCCGGCGGCGGCCGCGTAGAAGATCCCGTCGGTGCGGGCGAGGCCCACCGCCATGGCGTTGACCAGGATGTTGCCGTCGTAGCGCTTGTGGAAACCGGTCAGGCCGCCGACGGTGGGCACGCCGAAGGAGTTGCCATAGCCGCCCACGCCCGCGACCACGCCGGAGACGAGGCTGCGGGTGCGCGGATGGTCGGGGGAGCCGAAGCGCAGGGCGTTGAGCGCCGCGATCGGCCGAGCGCCCATGGTGAACACGTCGCGCAGGATGCCGCCGACACCGGTCGCCGCGCCCTGATAGGGCTCGATGTAGCTCGGGTGGTTGTGGCTCTCCATCTTGAAAACACAGGCGAGGCCGTCGCCGATGTCGATCACGCCGGCGTTCTCGCCCGGTCCCTGGATCACCCACGGCGCCGAGGTCGGCAGCCCGCGCAGGTGCTTGCGGGAGGACTTGTAGGAACAGTGCTCGTTCCACATGGCCGAGACGATGCCGAGTTCGGTCAGCGTCGGGTCGCGCCCGATCAGGCCGCGAAAGCGCTCGTACTCGTCCGGCGTCAGGCCGTGCTGGGCCACGAGCTCGGGGGTGATCGGAACGTCGTTGCGGAACATGGGGCAGCCTCGACGAGGGCGGTCCGGGAGCCCCGACAGGACCCCCGACCCGATAAGCGACCCGAACCGGGCAGCGTGCGGCGACGGTGACGGATTAGTGCGTTCTCCCACCGCGTTGCAATACGCCGTCTGACGCCACCGTGGATGAAGCCCGGTCACGCCGCCGGCGGATGGGCCAGGAAATCGGCGATCGCCGCCACGAACTTGTCGCCGTAGGCCTCGCGCTTGCGCTCGCCGACCCCGTGGACCGTGCGTAGAGCCCAGAGGTCGACGGGCTTCTGGCGGGCCATCTCGATCAGCGTTCGATCGGGGAAGACCATGAAGGCCGCGATGCCCTCGGCCCGGGCCAGCGTGGCGCGCAGGCCGCGCAGGTGCTGGAACAGCGCCTCGTCGGCCTCCGAGAGGGCGATCTCGCCGTCCTCGCGGGATGCAGGCCGGCGTCGCTCGCGGGATTCGGTCTTCGGCTCCGGATCCGGGCGGAGCTGCACCGGCTCCCGGCCGAACAGGATCGCCTCGCCCTTCTCGGTCATGGACAGGCCGCCGAAGCCGTCGGCGTTCTCGGCGATCGCCCCGGCCGCGAAGAGCTGGCGCAGGATCGCCCGCCACGCGGCCACCGGCTTGTCGGCGCCGACCCCGAAGGTCTTGAGGCTCGCGTGGCCGTTGCGGCGGATCTGCTCGCTCTCCTTCCCGTGGACCACGTCGCAGATATAGGCCGCGCCGAAGCGCTGGCCGGTGCGCACGACGGCCGAGAGGATCTTCTGCGCCGAGACCGTCCCGTCCACGAGGGTGACGCCGCCGCGGCACAGGTCGCAGCGGCCGCAAGGGCCGCTCGCCTCGCCGAAATAGGCGAGCAGCGACTGGCGGCGGCAGGTGGCGCCCTCGCACAGGGTGATCATCGCCTCGAGCTTGCGCCGCTCGACCCGGCGGCGCTCGTCGGAGATCTCCTTCTCGTCGATCTGGCGGCGGCGGAGCGCCATGTCGTCGAGGCCGTAGAGGGTCAGCGTGTCGGCCGGCAGCCCGTCGCGGCCGGCGCGGCCGATCTCCTGGTAGTAGCCCTCGACGTTGTTGGGCATGTCGGCGTGGCAGACGAAGCGCACGTCGGGCTTGTTGATGCCCATGCCGAAGGCGATGGTGGCGGTCATCACCACCCCGTCCTCCTGCAGGAACCGGTCCTGGTTGCGCATGCGCGTGCCCTGGTCGAGGCCGGCATGGTAGGGCAGGGCGTCGAACCCGTCCTTCTTGAGGGTCTCGGCCAGTTGCTCGACGCGCTTGCGCGACGAGCAGTAGATGATCCCGCTCTCCGCCCGCCGATGCTTCAGGAACCGCTCGATCTGCCGGGCCGGGTTGTCCTTGGGCTGGAAGGTCAGCCGGATGTTCGGC
This sequence comes from Methylobacterium sp. 391_Methyba4, assembly GCF_029691625.1. NCBI lineage: Bacteria > Pseudomonadati > Pseudomonadota > Alphaproteobacteria > Hyphomicrobiales > Methylobacteriaceae > Methylobacterium > Methylobacterium sp. 391_Methyba4. Next base: position 1,479,839 of record NZ_CP121475.1, read on the forward strand.
CGGTCGAAGGAGTGGACGAAGATCTTCGGGGGCCGGTCCTGCGGGAACAGCCGCTCGGCGATCTCCGCGCGGGTCGCGGCATCGGCGGTGGCGGTGAGCGCCAGGGTCTGGATGTTGCCCAGCGCCACCCGGGCCCTGGCGATCTCCCGGTACTCGGGCCGGAAATCGTGGCCCCATTGCGAGACGCAATGCGCCTCGTCCACCGCGAGCCGCCGGACCCCGGCCCCGCGCAGGGCCTCGATGCAGCCCTCCATCAGCAGGCGCTCGGGGGACACGAACAGGAGACGGAGGTCGCCCGAGCGCAGGGACCGCCAGGTCTCGCGGGACTCCGTCTCCGCCACCGTCGAGTTGAGGGTGGCGGCCTCGATGCCGACGCTCTTCATCTGCTGCACCTGATCGTGCATCAGCGCGATCAGCGGCGAGACCACGACGGTCAGACCGGGCTCGACCAGGGCGGGGAGCTGGTAGGTCATCGACTTGCCGGAGCCGGTGGGCATCACGGCGAACACGTCGGCGCCGTCCAGCACCGCGCCGATCACCTCGTCCTGCCCGGGCCGGAAATCCTCGTAGCCGAAGGTCTTCTTGAGCGCGGCGCGGGCCTCGTCGAGGCGGGTCATCGGGATCCTTGATCGGGGTTCTGGCCGCCCTTGCGGCAGGGGTGTGTAGACACTGGCCTCCGTGCGTCTACACGGGGGCTGCCATGCCGCTCAACATCCGCAGCGAAGAGGTGAATCAGCGCGCCGAGAAGCTGGCATCGCGGACGGGCGTGAGCAAGACCGAGGCGGTGCGACCCGCGCTCAAGAACGGACTGGCGCGGCAGAACGCGGAGCGCGAGACTTTCCTGGAGCCGGTCAAGCCGATCCAGGATAGGTTGGCATCCAACCCGTCGACGGGCCTCAAGGCGGATAAGGCCTTCTACGACAGCCTGAACGACGCGTGATGTTCGTCGACGTGTCCGCCATCATGCGATCGTCGCCGGCGAGCCGGGACATTCTGCGCTGATGGATCGGTTGCGCGACAGTCCCGTGCGGCTCACGAGCGGCGTTGCCGTGTATGAGGCGGTGCTCGCCATCACCCGGCTCCAGGCCGTCCCGCCCGAAGTCGCCGAAGAGATCGTGGACGATTTTCTGGCCGCCACAGGCGTCACGCGGGTCCCGATCGCCGAAGCGGAGACGCGCCTCGCCCTCGCGGCCCACGCCCGCCACGGCAAGGGCCGCCACCCGGCGCGCCTGAACCTCGGCGACTGCTTCGCCTGTGCCTGCGCGCAGATGCACGGCGTGCCGCTGCTCTACGTCGGCGACGCCTTTCCGCAGACCGACATCCGCTCCGCCCTGGCCTGACGCCTCAGCTGCCGTGGAACTCGGCCACGTGCTGGGCCACGATCGCGTCGAAGGATTCATCCGCCCGGAAGCCCAGAGCCAGGGCCGCCTCCGGCTCGAAGGCCTCCGGCCAGGAGCCGACAATCCGCGCGATGGTCGCGTCCGGCGCGCGCCGGATCAGCGCCACGGCCTTGTCGCCCGCCGCGCGGCGCAGGGCCTCGATCTCCTCGGCGACCGTGGCGGAGACGCCCGGCATGGTCAGGCTGATCCGGGGCCCGATCGCCGCGAGGTCGAGCCCGGCGGCGTGGACGAGGAAGCCGACCGCCGCGGCGGGGCTGGCGAACCAGTGCCGCACCGTGTCGGGCACCGGCAGGATCGCTTCCTGGCCGGCCAGCGGCTCGCGGATGATGCCGGAGAAGAAGCCCGAGGCCGCCTTGTTGGGCTTGCCCGGCCGCACGCAGATGGTCGGCAGGCGCAGACCGATCCCGTCGAGGAAGCCGCGGCGCGCGTAGTCGGCGAGCATCAGCTCGCCCATGGCCTTCTGCACCCCGTACGAGGAGGCCGGTCGCAGGATGTGGTCGTCCGGGATCACCTTGGGGAAGGGCGGCCCGAACACCGCGAGGGATGAGGTGAAGACGAGCTTCGGACGGTAGCCGTCCGCCGCGTTGGCCGCGCGGATCGCGTCGAGGAGCAGGCGGGTGCCGTCGAGATTGACCCGATAGCCGAGTTCCAGGTTGGCTTCGGCCTCGCCGGAGACCACCGCGGCGAGGTGGAAGATCACCCCCGGCCGCCCGGCGATGGCGGCCTCGGCGGCACCCGGGGCCGTCAGGTCGGCGGCCTCGGCCCGCACCGGGCCGGAGAAGCCTTCCGGCGCCGCGGGCGGAACCACGTCGAGCAGGGTGAGGGCGCTGAGCGTCTGCCCGCCGACCTGGCCGTCCTTCACCAGGGCGTCCACGAGGCGGCGGCCGATCATGCCGGCGGCACCGAGAATCAGGGCGTGCATGGGAAACCTCTCGTCGGAGTATGCGGCCTCAGGCCATCATGTCGAGGGCGCGGCCGAAGAAGTCCGGGCCGCCGAAATTGCCGGATTTGAGGGCGAGCAGCATCGGCTCCGGTCGCCCGGCGGTCCGCAGCACCGGCACGCCCGCGGCGATCTCCGGCCCGAGCAGGAAGGCGGTGAGGCCCAGCCGGTCGACCACCGACCCAGAGGTTTCGCCGCCGGCGACCACGAGCCGGCGCACGCCGCGGGCGACGAGGCCCTCGGCGATGGCGGCCAGCGCCGCCTCGATGGCGTGGCCGGCCGCGTCGACCCCGTGTTCGGCCTGGAGGGCGCGCACCGCCTCGGGGGGCGCCGAGGACGCGATCAGCACCGGGCCTGCGGCGAGCCGTTCCGCCGCGAAGGCCAGGGCCTCGGCCACCACGTCGGCGCCGGCGAGCAGCCGGGCCGGGTCGAGGCGCATCACCGGCATGATCTTCTCCGCCGCGGCGACCTGCTGGAGGGTCGCCTGCGAGCAGCTGCCGGCGAGGCAGGCGGCGGCCCCGCCCACCGGCTCGCCCACGGCGGCCCCGGCGGCGTCCTGCGTGCCGCGCCCGTCGGCCACCAGCGCCCGGGCGAGCCCAAGCCCGAGGCCGGACGCCCCCACGGAGAATTTCTCGGCGATGATCGCCCGCCCGAGGGTTTCGAGGTCGCTGTCGAAGATCGCGTCCGCGATGGCGGCGCCCTTGCCCTCGGCCGCCAGGGCCTGGAGGCGGGCCGCCACGGCCTCCGCACCCCGGGCCACCGTGGCGGTGTCGACCAGGCCGACCGGGCTGGCGCTCTGGCGCCCCAGCACGCGCACGAGGTTGGCGTCGCGCATGGGGTTGAGCGGATGGTCCTTCAGGGGACTCTCGTTCAGCGGCACGGATCCGACGAACAGGTTGCCCTGGTAGACGCTGCGCCCGGTCTCCGGGAACGCCGGGGTCACGAGCGCGATGGCAGCGCCGGCCTCGGCCCGCAGGGCGTCCATCACCGGGCCGATATTGCCCGCATCCGTCGAATCGAAGGTCGAGCAGACCTTGAACATCACGTGGGCCGCGCCCCGGGCCCGCAGCCAGGCTTCCGCCTCGCGGGAGCGGGCCACGGCCTGGTCGGCCGGGATCGAGCGGCTTTTCAGCGCCACCACCACCGCGTCGGCCTCCGGCAGGGCGCGGCCCTCCTCAGGCACCCCGATGGTCTGGATCGTGCGCAGGCCCGCCTTGGTCAGGGTGTTGGCGAGGTCCGAGGCGCCCGTGTAGTCGTCGGCGACGCATCCCAGCGCGAGGCTCATCGGGCGCTCCCCTTGTAGGCGGCGAGCCAGCCGAGGCCCGCGACGGTGTCGGCGGCCGGGATGTACTCGCAGCCGACGAAGCCGCGGTAGCCGAGCCGGTCCAGCTCGTCGAACAGGAAGAAGTCGTTCATCTCGCCGGTACAGGGTTCGTGGCGCTCGGGCACGCTCGCCGTCTGGACGTGGCCGATGATCGGCATCAGGGCGCGCAGCCGCATGGTCACGTCGCCGTGCAGGATCTGGCAATGGTAGAGGTCGAACTGCAGCTTCAGGTTCGGCAAAGCCAGCTCACGGATCAGGTCCGCGGCGCGGCCGAAATCGTTGAGGAAGTAGCCCGGCATGTTCCGGCCGTTGATCGGCTCCAGGACGAGGTCGAGGCCGGCGTGGGCGAGCCGCTCGGCCGTCCAGGTCACGGCCCGGCGGTAGGATTCGGCGGCCTTGGGATCGTCCCAGGGGGCGAGGCCCGCCATGAGGTGGAGCCGGCCCACGCCGGTCGCCTCGGCGTAGCGGAGCGCCGTCTCGACACCCGCCTTCAGCTCGTCGAACCGCTCGGGGAAGGCGGCGATCCCGCGCTCGCCCCCGGCGAAGTCGCCCGGCGGCAGGTTGAACAGCGCCTGGGTCAGGCCGTTCGCCCGGAGCCGCGCGCCGATGGCCTCGGGCGGATGCTCGTAGGGGAACAGGAACTCCACGGCGTCGAACCCGGCGCGGGCCGCAGCCTCGAACCGGTCGAGGAACGGCACCTCGTTGAACATCAGGCTGAGGTTGGCGGCAAAGCGCGGCATTCTTTTGGGACTCCCTGCCCGATCCTTAGAAACGCGACGATCCGCTCAGCGGACCACGATCCAACCCGATCCCCGCATCCTGAGGTGCCGGAGCGCAGCGGAGGCCGCGAAGGCGGCCCGCTGGCGCGGGCACCTCAGGATGAGGAAGCGGGTGGGATCAGGCCTCCTCAGGCCGTCCCCGGCAGCTTCGCCCCCGAGACCTGCGCGTAGAGCCGCGCCACGGAGGCGTCGTCGTCGCGGCCCATGCCGGCGCCGGACGCCATCAGGAACATCTGGAGCGCTGCGGCCGCCACCGGGACCGGATACTTCTCCGCCCGGGCCATGTCCTGCACGATGCCGAGATCCTTGACGAAGATGTCGACCGCGCTCTTCGGGCTGTAATCCGCGTCGAGGATGTGGGGCACCCGGTTCTCGAACATCCAGGAATTGCCGGCCGACTTGGTGATCACCTCGTAGACGCGCCGGAGATCGAGCCCCTGCTTGGCCGCGAAGGCCATCGCCTCGCAGGCGGCGGCGATATGCACCCCGGCCAGCAGCTGGTTGATCATCTTGAAGGCCGCGCCCTGGCCGGCCGCGTCGCCGAGCTCGTAGAGCGTGCCCGCCATGGCATCGAGGGCGGGCCGCGCCTTGGCGAAGGCCGCCGCCGAGCCCGAGGCCAGGAAGGTCAGGCCGCCCTCGGCCGCGCGAGCGGCGCCCCCGCTCATCGGGGCGTCGAGATAGTGGCGGCCGGTGGCCTCCAGCCGGGCGGCGAGCGCGCGGGCGACGGCCGGATCCATGGTGGCGGAGGAGACGAACACCGCGCCCTCCGGCATCGCGGCGGCGGCCCCGTTCTCGCCGAACAGCACCGCCTCGGTCTGGGCGGCGTTGACCACCACGCTCACCACCACGTCGGCATCCCGGGCCGCCTCGGCGGGATTCGCGGCGCCCCTGCCGCCGGCCGCCGCGAAGCGCGCCACCGCCTCCGGGTTCACGTCGCAGGCGGCGACCGAGAAGCCCGCCCGCAGGAGCGAGCCGGCCATGCCGGAGCCCATGGAGCCCAGGCCGATCACCGCGGCGCGGCGGGTGGGGGTGTCTGTGGTCATCGCGGGCTGATCCTGCCTGAAGGGAAGGGCGCCCCTGCGTCGCCGCGCGGGGCCCGAGGCCCCACTCCCGCCGGGAGAGGGGCCGTGTCGCGCTCGGCTCGAAGCCTCAGCGGTTGACCATCCGGGCCGGCGTGACGAACACGCAGACCGAGCCGACCACCAGCATCGCGGCGAGCGCATACATGCCGGCGGCGGTGCTGCCGGTGGCGTCGCGCAGCGCCCCGATCACGTAGGGGCTGACGAAGCCGGCAAGATTGCCCACCGAGTTGATCAGGGCGATGCCGGCCGCCGCGCCGGCGCCGCTGAGGAACGCCGTGGGCAACGACCAGAACAGGGGCGAGCAGGTCAGTACGCCGGCCGCCGCCACCGAGAGGGCCGCCACCGCGATGGTGGTCGAGCCCGCGCTCGCCGAGACCACGAAGCCGACGGCGCCGAGCAGGGCCGGGACGATCAGGTGCCAACGGCGCTCGCGCATCCGGTCGGCGCTGAGCCCGAACAGGACCATCACGATGGCCGCGCACAGGAACGGGATCGCGCTGATCAGGCCGATGTTGAGATTGCCCTGCACGCCCGACGCCTTGACGATCGTGGGCATCCAGAAGGTGAGGCCGTACTGCCCGGTCACGAAGGCGAAGTAGATCAGGCTCATGAACCACACGCGGCCGTTGCGGAACACGGTGGCGATGGAGTGCGGGCTCGATTCCTTGCCCCGGTTGTCGGCGGCGATGTCGCGCTCCAGGAGCTGCTTCTCGGCGTCGCTCAGCCACTTCGCCTCGGCCGGGCGGTTGTCGAGGTAGAAGAACACGGCGAGTCCGATGAGCACCGCCGGCACCGCCTCGATCAGGAACATCCACTGCCAGCCGGACAGGCCCTGGGCGCCGTTGAACGCGTCCATGATCCAGCCGGAGAGCGGGTTGCCGAAGATCCCCGAGATCGGGATCGCCGCCATGAACACCGCGATCACCTTGGCGCGGCGATGGGCCGGGAACCACGACGTCGTGTAGAGGATCACGCCCGGATAGAAGCCGGCCTCGGCCAGCCCGAGCAGGAAGCGCATCCCGTAGAAGCTCCACTCGGAGTTCACGAACAGGAAGGCGCCGGAGATGATTCCCCAGGTGATCATGATCCGGGCGATCCACACCCGCGCGCCGACCCGGTGCAGGATCACGTTCGAGGGCACCTCGAACAGGAAGTAGCCGAGGAAGAAGATCCCGGCACCGAGGCCATAGACCGTCTCGGAGAACTTCAGCTCCTGGGACATCTGGAGCTTGGCGAAGCCGACATTCACCCGGTCGAGATACGCCACCACGTAGCAGAGCATCAGGAACGGCACGAGGCGCCAGAACACCTTCGCGTAGGTGCGGTCGGCGAAGGACTTTTCGTCCGCGGGCGCGGTGGCGCCCCCCAGCGGAGCGGCTTGGACCGGCATGGCGTTCTCCCTTGCCCATACGCTCGCGCGGATGGGCGGATCATGGTCTTCACCGCTCGTCGGGCGGCGCTGGGGCGGTGCCATATCGCCTTTTGGCAGCGCTGCCAATCCGGTTGTGCGACATAATGCAGGCCGCTATGTCAGGGGCCGGATCGCTGAGGACGGTCTTCCCAATTGCACCCTCATCCCGCGGTGGCGCAGCGCAGCGGAGGTCTCGAAGGAGCCCTCCAGGGATCGCAGCGCCCTCTGGAGACCTTCTCCTTCGGGGCCCGGTCGCGCGGGCATCGCGCGATGAGGGTGCGGATGGGCGATGCGACGGACGTCATCAGAGACCGCGCCGGGAGAAGCGGGGCCATGGACGAATTCCAGCCGCCGGGGCGGCTCGTGACGCTCACCGACGTGGCCCGTGAGGCCGGGGTCGGCGAGAGCACGGTCTCGCGGGTCCTGCGCAACCACGGCTCCTATTCCAAGCGCGCCGGCGCGCGGGTGGCGGAGGCGGTGGCCCGGCTCGGCTACGTGCCGAACCGCCTCGCCGGCAGCCTCGCCGGCCAGGGCGCGAGCGCGCGGCTCGTGGGCGTCGTCATCCCGTCGCTCGCCAACGTGGTCTTCCCCGACCTGCTGCGCGGCCTGACATCGGCGCTCGACGCCGAGGGCATCCCCTGCGTGATCGGGGTGAGCGAGTACGATCCGGACCGGGAGGAGGCGCTGGCCGCCGCGCTCCTGTCCTGGCGGCCGGCGGCGCTGCTGCTCACCGGGCTGGAGCACAATCCCGGGACGGTGGCCCTCGCCAGGGCCGGGGGCGTGCGCGTCGTCGAGATGATCGACACGGATGGCGACGGGATCGACACGGTGGTCGGGTTCTCCAACCGGGCCGTGGGGGCGGCGAGCGCCCGCCACCTCGTCGCGCGGGGCTACCGCCGCATCGCCTATCTCGGCCACGACTTGCGCATAGACGTGCGGGCGGGCAAGCGGCTGGCCGGGTTCGAGGAAGCCCTGGCGGAGGCCGGGCTGGCGCTCCAGGCCCAGGAGATCCGGTCGGGGCCGTCCTCGCCGGCCTCGGGGCGGGCGGGGCTGGAGGCGCTGCTGGCGCGCCACCCGGATCTCGATGCCGTCTACTTCTCCAACGACGACATGGCGCTCGGCGGCTACTTCGCCTGCCTGGCGGCGGGGCTCGCGGTCCCGGGACGGATCGCGCTGTTCGGCTTCAACGGGCTCGACTTCGCGGCGGCGATGCCCCAGCCCCTCTCGACGGTGCGCACGCCGCGCCTGGAGATCGGCCGGCGGGCCGCCGCATGCCTGACCGATCAGAGTCCAAAGAAAATCGATCTCGGGTTCGAGCTGATCGAGGGAGCGACCGCATGAGCGACGAGAGCCGGCTGCGCGAAGACATCTGCCGCTACGGCCGCTCGCTGTTCGAGCGCGGCCTGACGCCGGGCTCGTCCGGCAACATCTCGCTGCGCCTGCCCGACGGCGGCTGGCTGGTGACGCCAACCAACGCGTCCCTCGGCTTCCTCGACCCGGCGCGGATCTCCCGGCTGGACCAGCAGGGGCGCCTCGTCTCGGGCGACAAGCCCACCAAGGAGATCCCGCTGCACAGCGCGCTCTACGAGAGCCGCAGCGAAGCGAAGGCGATCGTCCATCTGCACTCCACCCACGCGGTGGCGGTCTCGATGCTGCCGGAGATCGACCCGCGTCAGGTCCTGCCGCCGCTGACGCCCTACTACCTGATGCGCACCGGCGGCACGGCGCTGGTGCCCTATTACCGACCCGGCGACCCGGCGGTCGCGGACGCGATTCGGGGGCTCGCCGGCCGGTACAGTTCGGTGCTGCTCGCCAATCACGGCCCGGTGGTGGCCGGGGACAGCCTGGAGGGCGCGGTCTTCGCCACCGAGGAGCTTGAGGAGACCGCCAAGCTCTACCTGCTGCTCCGCAACCTCAATCCGCGGCAGCTGAGCCCCGGGCAGGTGGCCGATCTGGTGAGCCATTTCGGCCTGACCCTGCCGGAGCCGGAGGACCATGCCGGGCACGATCACGGGTGAGGGTGGCCGTCAGTGGTCTGTGCGAAGGCGCAACGCGCCCCCTCTCCCATGCGGGAGAGGGTCGGGGTGAGGGATCGGGTCTTTCCGGTGAGGTCGCACCCCTCACCCTGTCCCTCTCCCGCACGGGCGAGGGGACCCGCGCTCCGCTCAGATGGCGATTGTCCGCGGGGAAGGCTCCGCCTCACCCCTCGATCTTCGCGAACTCCGCCACCTCCCGCGTCGCGGCGCGCAGGGCGTTGAGCAGAGCCAAGCGGTTCTCGCGGAGCTTCGGATCGGGCGCGTTGACGGTGACGTCCTGGAAGAAGGCGTCCACCGGCGCGCGGAGCGTGGAGAGCGCCTGCATGGCCCCGGCGAAATCCTCGCGGGCGACCGCCGCCGAGGCGGTCTCCCGGGCCTTCGCCAGCGCCTCGGCCAGCGCCCGCTCGGCCGGCTCGCCCGCGGCGGCGAGGGCGGCGTCGGGGGCGGCATCGTAGGCGCGGCCGTCCTTCTTCTCCTCGATGCGCAGGATGTTGGCCGCGCGCTTGTAGCCGGCCAACAGGTTCTTCCCGTCCTCGGTGTCGAGGAACTGTCCGAGCGCCTCGACGCGGCGCACGACCATCAGCAGGTCGTCCTGGCCGGGCAGGGCGAAGACGGCGTCGATCAGGTCGTGGCGGGCGCCCTGGTCGCGGAGGTAGACCTTGAGGCGGTCCGCGAAGAAGCCGAGGAGATCCCCGGCATCCGCACCGGCCCGCCCGGCGAGGCCGCGATCCGCCGCGCCGACCTGCTCGAGAAGGCGCAGGCGCAAGCCGCGGTCGAGGATCAGCCGGATCACGCCCAGAGCCGCCCGGCGCAGGGCGAACGGGTCCTTGCTCCCCGTGGGCTTCTCGTCGATCGCCCAGAACCCCGCCAGCGTGTCGAGCTTGTCGGCCAGCGCCACCGCGATGGAGACCGGATCGCTTGGCACCCGGTCGGAGGGGCCGAGCGGCTTGTAATGCTCCTCGATGGCCGCGCAGACGCTGTCGTGCTCGCCCTGGAGCGCCGCGTATTTGCGGCCCATCAGGCCCTGGAGCTCGGGGAACTCGCCGACCATCTCGGTGACGAGGTCGGCCTTGGCGAGACGGGCGGCGCGCTCGGCCAGCGCCGGATCGGCCCCGACCAGAGTCGCGAGGTCCTTCGCCAGCGCGGCGATGCGGGCGATCCGCTCGCCCTGCGTGCCGAGCTTCTCGTGGAAGACGATGCTGTCGAGCTTCGGCAGCCGATCCTCCAAGCGAATCGCCTTGTCGGTCTCCCAGAAAAACTTCGCGTCCGACAGGCGCGCCCGGACCACCCGCTCGTTACCGGCTGTGATCGCCCGGCCGCCGTCGCTGGCGACGAGGTTCGAGACCAGGATGAAGGCCGGCGCCAAGTCCTCCGCCCCGCCCTTGCGCAGGACGAAGCACTTCTGGTTCGCCCGGATGGTCGCCCGGATCGCCTCGGCGGGGATGTCGAGGAAGGCCTCGTCGAAGGAGCCCATCAGCACCACCGGCCATTCCACGAGGCCCGACACCTCCTCCAGCAGCCCCTCGTCCTCGACGAGGTCGAGGCCGCGGGCGAAGGCGAGGTCGCGGGCATCGTGCAGGATCACGTCCTTGCGCCGGTCGGCGTCGAGGATGACCTTCGCCCGCTCCAGGGCCTGGATGTAGTCGTCGAACCGGCGCACCTCGATCGCCTCCGGGGCGAGGAAGCGGTGGCCGTAGGTCACCGTGCCGGCCGCGATCCCGCCGACCGCGAACGGCACGACCTCGGGGCTCTCGGTCTCCGGCCCGAAGGTCGCGACGATCGATTGCAGCGGGCGCACCCAGCGGAGGGACCCCGGCTCCGCCGAGGCCGCGCCCCAGCGCATGGATTTCGGCCAGGGGAAGTTCTTGACAATCTCGGGCAGGAGCTCGGCCAGGACGTCCAGCGTCTCGCGGCCGGGCCGCTCGATCACCGCGAGGTAGAATTCGCCCTTCTTGGGATCGGTGACGGTCGTGGCCTGATCGAGGCTCGTCAGTCCCGCGCCCTTCAGGAAGCCCTGGACGGCCGCCTCGGGGGCGCCGACCCGCGGGCCGCGGCGCTCCTCGCGCACGGCCTCGCCCCGGGCGGGGAGGCCGGCGATGTGCAGCGCCAGCCGGCGCGGCGTCGAGAACGCCTTGGCGCCCTCGTACAGGAAACCGCGCGCCACCAGGGCGTCGGTGACGAGCTTTTTCAGATCCTCCGCCGCGCGCCGCTGCATGCGGGCGGGGATCTCTTCCGAGCGGAGTTCGAGCAGGAGGTCGGGCATGGCGCGGCCATATCGCCGCGCCGCACCCCTGTCGAGGGTCGACGGCCCAGGCTCAGCGCGCCTCGCCCTTGAGGATGGTCGTGAGCTGCCACTTGCGGTCGCCGATCGCGTGGGCGTCGGAGACCTTCCAGCCGCCATCCTCGCGCACGAGGTCGTAGACGATCGCCTTCGATCCGTCGCCGCCCTTGCGCTCCACCGTGACCTTCGCCTGGTCCTTGCCCTCGGTGGCCTCCTTGAAGGTCAGGTTCTTCACCGTGTCGGGCTTCAGGGGCTCGCCGTTCAGGCGATAGTCGAAGTCGAGGTTGCCGGTGGCACCGTTGGCCTGCTTCGCGTCGGCGTCGAATAGGCCCTGCAGGCGCTTCGAGTACACGGAAGAGTGATTCGGGTGCGGCTCGGCGTAGAGCTTCTTGACCGTGGCCTCAGGCCCGGGATCGGCCGCCAGCGCGGGGGCGAGGCCGAATCCGAGGAGGCTGAGGGCGAGGATCGTCTTCTTCATCACGAGGTTCCCGCGTCTGCGGACGCGCCGGAGCGCGCCGGTTGGCGGGGGTTGCAACGCGCGAAGGCTCAAGGGGCTCCGCCGGCCGCGGTCTTCAGCCACGCGGCCCCGCAGGCCTTGGCGAGTTCCCGCACCCGCAGGATGTAGCTCTGGCGCTCCGTCACCGAGATCACGCCGCGCGCGTCGAGGAGGTTGAAGACGTGGCTGGCCTTGATGCACTGGTCGTAGGCCGGCTGCGCCATCCGGTGGCGCTCGCCCTCCGCGGCGGGCGCGCCCGCCGCGAGGTAGGACCGGCAGGCCGCCTCCGCGTCGGTGAACTGGCGGAACAGCATCGTCGTGTCGGCGGACTCGAAATTGTGGCGGGAATATTCCTGCTCGGCCTGCAGGAACACGTCCCCGTAGGTGATCCGGTCCGCACCCTCGGCGCCGTTGAAGTCGAGGTCGTAGACGTTCTCGACGCCCTGGACGTACATGGCGAGCCGCTCCAGCCCGTAGGTCAGCTCGCCCGCCACCGGCGCGCACTCGAAGCCCGCGACCTGCTGGAAATAGGTGAACTGGCTGACCTCCATCCCGTCGCACCAGCATTCCCAGCCCAGGCCCCAGGCGCCGAGCGTCGGGCTCTCCCAATCGTCCTCGACGAAGCGGATGTCGTGGAGCTTGAGGTCGACGCCGATGGCCGCGAGCGAGGCGAGGTAGAGCTCCTGCAGGTTCGGCGGGTTCGGCTTCAGGATCACCTGGAACTGGTAATAGTGCTGGAGCCGGTTGGGGTTCTCGCCGTAGCGGCCGTCCTTGGGCCGGCGCGACGGCTGGACATAGGCCGCCTTCCAGGGTTTCGGGCCGAGCGCCCGCAGGGTCGTGGCCGGATGGAAGGTGCCGGCGCCGACCTCCATGTCGTAGGGCTGGAGGATCACGCAGCCCTGCGCCGCCCAGAATTCCTGAAGCGTCAGGATCAGACCCTGGAAGGATTTCTTTTGGGACATGGGTGTCGGAGGCTCGGGCTCGCGCGGCGGCTCGGGCCGCTGGCGGGCCGGTTTAGGTGCGGGCGGGCAGGGGTGCAAGGCGCAGGGTGTCGGGTGAAGGCGATCGGGTGACGGGTCTTCGGCGCCGGCGGCCCGGGTTGCCTGTCCGGGCCGGATGAGGTCCGATCCGTCCGGACCAGCGGAGAGAATCATGGACAGCAGCCTCGCGATCCGCCGGATCGGCGCCGGCGACCGGGATGCTTGGCTGCCGCTCTGGCGGGGCTACCAGGTTTTCTACAAGGTCGACCTGTCGGACGCCGTCACGGAGACGACCTGGCGGCGCCTCAACGACCCGGCCGAGCCGGTCGACGGAGCCCTGCCGTGGCGCGGCACGGAGGCGATCGGCCTCGTCCACCACATCCGCCACCGCTCGGCCTGGACGGTCGGGGATTACTGCTACCTCCAGGACCTGTTCGTGGCGGACGGCGCCCGGGGTCTCGGGATCGGGCGGCGGCTGATCGAGCACGTCTGCGAGGCCGCGAAAGCCGCCGGCTGCTCCCGCGTCCACTGGCTGACGCACGAGACCAACACCGACGCGATGCAGCTCTACGACCGGATCGCCGAGAAATCCGGCTTCGTTCAGTACCGCAAGATCCTCTGAGGGCCCGCGCCCCAGGTGCGGCGGGACACGCAAGCGTGGCGGTTTTTGGGCAATACCGGGAACCGCCAAGCCAACGGCCAAGTTATCGCTGCAACAGGGGATCTCGGCACCTCAGCGCTGCCGAACGCAATACGACGGACCACTCGTCATGTTCAATGCTCGCACCCGCAACACCTTCGGCCGCAAGAACATCGCCGTCTTCGCCGCGCTCGCCATCTCGTCGCTGGCCGCGACGCCCGTCGTGATGAGCGCCAGCCGCGCGCTCGCCACCTCCGAGGACCAGCCGGTGGCCGCGACCTTGCGGGTCGAGCCGGTGGACGTCGCGCCCGTGGCGGTGGCGCCGAAGTCCGAGGGGACCTGCCTGCGCAAGGTGCGGGTCGTCTACAGCGGCTACGGCCAGCCGGCGGACGGCTGCGCCGCCCATTGAGGAGCCGCACCCCGGCCGGGCACGGCTCCAGGCCCCTGGTTCGACGCGCTCTCCGACGCCGGACGGGATCCCACTTCGGCGGAGAGCGTCCTAGCTATGGGCCGGCGCGGTCCCGGCCAGACGCTTGAGATGGAGCTCTTCCAGATCGATCTCCGTTTCCAGCTGACGCAGCACCGAGCTGTGGACCCGGTTCTGCCGGTGCAGGTCGATCAGCGCCGACCGGCCTGACCGCACGGCGAGCAGCGCGGCGGCGAAGTGCTCGTTCTTCTCGGCTTCGAGCGCCGTCCGCTCGTCCCGGTCCCGCGAGGAGGCCCGGACCCGGCGACGATACTCCTCCACGAGGCGCGGGTGCTGCAGCGCCCCGGTCTCGGGGAACACCAATCCCTCCAGGGCGGCGAGTCCCGCCTCGTTGACGACGACGCGGGCCATGGGCGCGTCGAGATGGCCGTCGGGCAGGTGCGCCACGGGATCGAGGCGGAGCCGGCGGATCAGCGGCCCGAGGGTCGTGCCCTGCACCAGCACGGTGAACAGGATCACCACGAAGGCCGCGACCAGGATGGCGTCGCGGCCGGGGAAGTCCACCGGCAGCGCCAGGGCCGCCGCAAGGGTCACGACCCCGCGCATCCCGGCCCATCCCACGATCAGCGGCACGGCCGGGTTCGGGGAGGGTTCCCGCGCGCGCAACCGCGGCGACAGGAGCCGCCGCAGGTAGACGGCGGGAAACACCCAGAGCAGGCGGGCGACGACGCAGGTGGCGGTGACGGCGAGCGCCAGGGGCAGCCCCGCCGAGAGCGAGCCGTACTCGCCGCCGGTCCGGGCCAGCACGCCGCGCAGCGCCAGGCCGATCAGCACGAAGACCAGGGCCTCCAGCACGAACACCACGAATGCCCACACCGCCACGGAATGGCGGCGGGCATGGGCGTCGAAGGTCTCGTGCTCCCGGCCGCCCATCATCAGGCCGCAGGCCACCACGGCGAGGACGCCGGAGGCGTGGACCTCCTCGGCCGCGAGGTAGGCGACGTAGGCGGCGAGGAAGCTCAGCACCGTGATGGCGTTGGCGTCGTGCAGCCGCCGCATCCCGGCGTTCACCGCCAGCCCGCAGGCGAGCCCGACCGCGACGCCCGCCACTGCGAGCCACGCGAAGCTGCCGGCCGCCGCCCAGGCGCTGAAGCTCCCCGTCAGCGCGGCCGCCACGGCGAAGCGGTAGAGCACGAGGCCCGAGGCGTCGTTGACGAGGCTCTCGCCTTCCAGGACCGTAATCATCCGGCGGGGCAGGGCGACCCGGGCCAGCACCGCCTTGGCGGCGACCGCGTCCGGCGGCGAGACGATGGCGCCCAGGGCGAAACAGGCGGCCCAGGGCAGGGCCGGCACCACCGCGTGCGCGACGAGCCCGACGATCAGGGTCGTGAACAGGACCGCCCCGAGCGAGAGCGACAGGATCGGGCCGAGGCTCGCCCGGAAGTCGCGCCAGACGGTGAAGTAGGCGGATTCGAGCAGGAGCGGCGGCAGGAACAGGACCATGATCAGGTCCGGGTCGAGCGTGAAGGCCGGCAGGCCCGGCACCACCGCCAGCGCCATGCCGCCGATGACCAGGGCCGCGGCCGGCGGGAAGCCCAGGCGCCCGGCCGCCAGCGACAGCAGCAGGGCCGCGCCGAGGAGGCCGAGGATCAGCTCGAACAGGGCGACGGAGGTCATCGATGAATCGGGCTCGGCGCTGGATCGGCGGGAAGCGCGGCCGTTCTACGCAGATTTCAATCGTCGGTGGAATACCAGTGCAGACGTACCAGAGCCAACCCCGCCGTCCATCGCCAATCGGTCGTCTGCGCGATCAGCCGCCCTGCGCGGCCTGCCAATCCAGCGTGGATGTCCTTTTCGCAGATGGCGCATCGCTCGTTCCCGCGATCCTCGGGAGCCGGTGGGAGGCCGCCCTGCGGTTCATGACGCGATCGAACGCATCCGAGTCCGCGCATCGTCCGCGCCTCGACCACGTTCGGCGAGACAGCTGCCGCTCGCGTCGCCGAAAGCTGCTCGGCCACCGCCGACGCGACGGATGGGTCCAGCGTCGTTCAGCCGTCCCGGGCGGTCCGTCGCGTCGGCGCGAATCCGGCCGCCGGCCGTATCCTACAGCGCCCCCTCCCGCACCGCGCCCGGATCGGCGAGCGCGTGGAGGATGCGCGCGGCGCTGTGGGCGAAGCGGAGCGTCACGGCCTTGCGCCGGGCGCCGCTCAGCGGGTGCTCGGGCGCCGCACGCAGGATCCCGGCCCCGTAGGCATCCGCGACGATCAGGCCGCATTCCTCCGGGATCAGGGATTCGGGCACGTCCTCGGGGATCGCGAAGAAGAACCGGTCGCAGAAGTCGCGGTAATCCGGCCATTTCCGGTCCGCGCGGAAATCCGCCACGCTCGACTTGATCTCCACGATGGTGAGCTTCCCGGCGCCGCACAGGGCGATCACGTCGGCGCGGCGGCCGTTGACGAGGGAGAATTCCGGCAGGGTGACGCAGCCCATCTCGGAGAACAGCCGCCGCACGCCGCGCTGGATGCGCAGCGCCGTCGGCGATTGCCGCCGGTCGGGCGGCAGGAGCGCCTCGGCCGCCGGGGGCGGAGAAGCGGAATTGGAAACGCCGATGGAAGCGGACATCAATCTCGGGGAATGCGCCTGTGCCGAATCGGGACATCCTGCCAATCCGGGCGCCGTCCGTCACCTGCGGCGCGGCATCGCCCCGGGGCAATCATCCAAGGCGGTCATCCGAGGCAGGCCCGGATCGCGTCGAACCCGTCGGTGAGCGCGGCCGGGCCAGGCTGCAGGATCAGCGGCGACTTGATCTCGTGGATGCGCCCGTCGCGCACGGCCGGGATCGCCGCCCAGCCGGGTCGGGACCGGATGCGTTCGACATTGACCCGCTTGCCGCACCACGAGGCGAGGATCACGTCGGGCGCGGCTTCGATCACCTGTTCTGGCGTGACGATCCGGTCCTGCGCGGCCGGCTGCCGGCTCAAGGCCGGGAACACGTCCCGGCCGCCCGCGAGGCCGATCAGATCCGAGACCCAGCCGATGCCGGAGATCATCGGCGCGTCCCATTCCTCGAAGTAGACGCGCAGGGTCGGCCGGTCCCGCACCGCCGCGGCGGCCTCCGCCAGCCGCGCCTCGAAGCCGGCCGCCAAAGCCTCGGCCCGTTCCGGCAGACCGACGAGGGCGCCGAGGGTGCGGACCATGGCAAGGCAGCCCGCCACGTCGCGCTGGTTGAACAGGTGCACCGCCACGCCGGCCCGGGCGAGGTCGGCGACGATGCCGGCCTGGAGGTCCGAGAAGGCCAGGACGAGGTCCGGCGCCAGCGCCAGGATCTTCGGGATGTCCGCGCTGGTGAAGGCCGAGACCCGGGGCTTCTCCTTCCGGACCCGGGGCGGGCGCACCGCGTAGCCCGAGACGCCGACGATCCGGTCCTCCGCACCCAGCAGGTACAGGGTCTCGACGGTCTCCTCGGTGAGGCAGACGATCCGCTCGGGCGGGAAGCGCCGCATCAGCGATGGAACCACGTGAGCAGCCCGGCCCCGGGGGCCAGCAGCACGAAGGCCCAGACCAGGGCGGAGGCGACGTTGGCCAGCTGGAACGGCAGCCGCGCCAAGCCGAGGATGCCGGCGAAAAGCGGCACCAGGGCCCGGGCCGGCCCGAAGAATCGCCCCAGCGCCACCGCGGCGATGCCCCAGCGCCCGATGAAGGCCTCGGCCTTGGCCATGAGCTCGGGGTAGCGCCGCAGCGGCCACTTGGTCTTGGCCCCCGGTCCGAGCCAGCGCCCGGCCTCGTAGGAGATCCAGTCGCCGAGCGCGGCGCCCACCGCCGCGGCGATCACCACCGGCCAGAACGGGATGTCGGCGCCGCCGACGAGGGCGCCGATGCCGACCAGGATCACGGTCGCCGGCACGAACAGCGACAGGACCGCGATCGATTCGCAGAAGGCGAGGCCGCCGGCGATGAACGGCGTCCAGGCCTTGTGCGCCTCCACGAAGGCGAGGGTCGTGGTGCGCAGCGCTTCGATGTCCATGGTGCTCTGAACAGGGCTCGGCGGGTGGGAGGAAGGTCGGTCCCATCTGAGGCGCGCGGGGGAGGGCGGCAAGGGATAGGGGTGCAGGCGGCGCGGGAACCGGCTAACCGTAGCGGGACAACGAGCGAGTCCCGCGTTGAACGTCCTGTCGATCCAGTCCCATGTCGCCTATGGCCATGTCGGCAACGCCTCGGCGGTGTTTCCGATGCAGCGGCTCGGGGTCGAGGTCTGGCCCGTGCATACGGTGCAGTTCTCCAACCACACCGGTTACGGCGCGTGGCGCGGCCCCGTCTTCGACGCGGCGATGATCCGCGAGGTGGTGCGCGGCATCGGCGAGCGCGGCGTGCTCTCCACCTGCGACGCGGTGCTGTCGGGCTACATGGGGTCGGCCGAGATCGGCGCAGCGATCCTAGAGGCGGTGGACGCCGTTCGGGCGGCGAACCCCCGAGCGCTCTACTGCTGCGACCCGGTGATCGGCGACGTCGAGGAGGGCGTCTACGTGCGGCCCGGCATCGAGGCGTTCCTGCGCGAGCGCGCGGTCCCGGCCGCCGACATCCTCACCCCCAACCAGTTCGAACTCGGCCTCCTCACCGGCCTGCCGAGCCGCACCCTGGCGGAGGCCGGAGCCGCGATCGCGGCGCTCCAGGCGCGGGGGCCGCGGGTGGTCCTGGTCACCTCGGCGCTCTGCGCCGACACGCCCGCCGACAGCATCGACCTGCTCGCGGGCGCGGAGGGGCGGGTGTTCCGGGTCCGCACCCCGCGGCTCGCCATCGCGGTGAACGGGGCGGGAGACTGCATCGCGGCCCTGTTCCTGGTGCACTATGCCCGGACCGGCTCGGCCGAGGCGGCGCTCGGCGCGGCGGCGGCCTCGATCTACGGGCTGCTCAAGCGCACCGCCGAGGCAGGATCGCGGGAGATCCTGACGGTGGCCGCGCAGGAGGAATACGTGAACCCGAGCGCGCGGTTTCCGGTCGAGGCGGTGTGAGGGCACGCCCTTCGGCCGGGCCCGGCGAGAGCAAGAAGGATGGACACGATGGCGCGCCGCTTCGTCACCCTCGACGTGTTCACCGAGCAGAGGCTCGCCGGCAATCCGCTGGCCGTGGTGCTCGACGCGGAGGGGCTCGACACCGCCGCCATGCAGGCCATCGCGCAGGAGTTCAACCTGTCGGAGACGGTGTTCGTCCTGCCGCCCACGGAGGCCCGGCACCGGGCGTCCTTGCGCATCTTCACCCCCGGCCGGGAGCTGCCCTTCGCCGGCCACCCGACGGTGGGCACCGCCGTGCTGCTGGCGCTGCAGGATCCGTCCCGGGGCGATGCCCGGGCCTTCGGCCTGGAGGAGCGGATCGGAATCGTCCCCTGCGTGGTCGAAACGCTGGCGGACGGCAGCGGCGGACGGGCGCGGTTCCGGCTGCCGATCCTGCCGGAATACCTCGGTCCCGGCCCTGAGCCCGCCTTGCTGGCCCCGCTCCTCGGCCTCAAGCCCGCCGACATCGGCACCGGCCGGCACGCGCCGAGCCGCCACGGCGTCGGGCCGAGCTTCACCTGCGTGCCCGTGGGCTCGGTGACGGCCCTCGACGCCGCCCGGCCGGCCCAGGCGCCCGACCCGAACGACGGACTCTACCTCTACACACCCGACCCCGAGGGCACCGGCCAGAGCTGGCGGGTCCGCATGTTCGCGCCGAATTTCGGCGTCACGGAGGATCCCGCCACCGGCTCGGCGGCCTCCGCCTTCGCGGGGGTGCTGATGCAGTTCGAGGCCCTGGGCGACGGCACGCACGACGTGGCGATCCGCCAGGGTGAGGCGATGGGGCGGCCGAGCGAGATCGCGCTCCAGCTCACCATCGAGGCGGGGGCCCTGCGGAGCGTCGAGATCGGCGGGGCCGCGGTGATCGTGGCCGACGGCACCCTGCATGTCTGACGGCTTCCGGATCATGCAGCTTGCCGCCGTGACGGCGCGGTTCGTGACCTACGACTGGGCCTTCCCCCGGGAGAATGCCGCCGCCATCGCGGCGCATTGGCAGACCCGGATCGCCCGCGCGCCCGGCATGTTCGACGGCACCGTCCTGCTGTGCTGCGACCACGCCGTCGCGGACGGGGCCGCCCGCCTCGACCTGTTCGCGACGCGCTACGCCACCTTCACCTACTACCGGGACACCCGGCACGCCGACGCCCGCATCGCAGACGCCCGCATCGCCAATGCCTTCGCGGCGATCGTGCCCTGGACCTCGGACGGCGCCGTCCTGCTCGGCGAGATGGGGGCCCGCACGGCCAATGCCGGCCAGCTCTACTTCCCCTGCGGCACTCCGGATCCGGACGACATACAGGGCGCGCGGGTCGATCTCGTTGGCAGCGCCGCCCGGGAACTCGCCGAGGAGACCGGCCTGGCGCTACCGGACGAGGCCGAAACGGATTGGGTGCTGCTGGAGGGGGAGGGCCAGCTCGCGTTCCTGCGGCCGGTGCGCTTCCCGGAGACGGCCGCGCGGCTCGTGGCGCGGATCGCCGACCATCTCGGCGCCGAGGCCGAGCCGGAACTCGCCGGGATGCACGTCGTGCGGGGCCGCGACGACATCGATGCCGCGCGGATGCCGGGCTTCGTGCGGGCCTACCTGGCGGACGCGTTCCCGCCCGCCCGCTGACCGGCGCGGCGCGGGGAAAGACGTTCGTCTCCCCGCGGGGGCGGCCGGATGTCATCTCTGGCATCAATCGCGGGCAATCCAGATTTTCGTTTCATTGACCGCCCTCGCGGCAAGCATAAGCTCGGCCTTCCACAGAACAGCCCCGTACAACGCGGGCAGCGGATTGCGGCAGGCCCCATGCTCATCGGATCTCACGCGCGTCCCGGCGGCCGCCGGTTCGCCGGCGCGCCGCTCGCCGCCGCACTGACGCTGGCCACGACGCTGGTCACGACGACGCTGGCCGCGGTGGCCGCCCGCGCGGAGGCGGTCGTCCTGCGGGTCGGCGACCAGAAGGGCGGGAACCGGTCACTCCTCGAGAGCGCCGGCTCCGCGAAGGATCTGCCCTACCGGATCGAATGGTCGGAATTCCCCGCCGCCGCGCCGATCCTGGAGGCGCTCAACGCCGGCGCGCTCCATGTCGGCTACACCGGCGACCTCTCCTTCCTCACGGTCGTCGCGGCCGGGGCACCGATCAAGGCGATCGGCGGCACCAAGTCGGATCCGCGGACGCAGGCGATCCTGGTCCGCGCGGATTCGCCGATCCGCTCGGCCGCCGACCTCAAGGGGAAGCGACTCGCCGGCACCCGCGGCGGCTGGGGCCAGTTCCTGATCAGCGCGACGCTGGAGAAGGCCGGGATCGCGCCATCCGAGGCCACCTTCGCGCCGCTCAACCCCGTCGACGCCAAGGTCGCGCTGATGGCCGGCTCGGTGGATGCCTGGGCGGTCTGGGAGCCCTACGTCTCGTTCGCGACGCTCAGGGACAAGGCCCGGCCGATCGCGGACGGCGCGGGCCTCACGCCGACCATCACCTTCATCGTCGCCTCGGACAGCGCCATCGCCACCAAGCGGGCCGCCCTGCAGGACTTCCTGAGCCGCCTGGACAGGGCGCGGCTCTGGTCGCTGGACCATCTCGACGCCTACGCCCGGAACACGGCCGCGCTGACCAGGCTGCCGGAGGACGTCCTGCGCGCGGCCTACACGGCGCAGCGGACGCGGCCGATCGCGCTCGACGACGGTGTCGTGACGGAGGTCCAGGAGGCCTCGGACCGGGCGACGCGGTACGGGATCCTGTCGAGGACGCTGGACGTCGGGCGGGCCATGGACCGGAGCTTCACCGCCGCGGCCTCGAACTGAGCGCGGCGCGGTCGTGACGCGCCCGCGATTTTTGCGGCACCGCGGGAGCTTCGCTGTTTCCGGCACGTTCACCCGACGCTCCCCGCGGCGGCACGTGGCCGGGCGGGTCGCGTTCCGGAGTGTCCATGTCCTCTACTCGTCGTCCCGCATCGCAGTCCCGCGCGGCCCGCACGCGCATCCAGGAAGGCCAACCCTACCCCCTGGGCGCCACCTGGGACGGGCTCGGCGTCAACTTCGCTCTGTTTTCCGCCCACGCCACCAAGGTCGAACTCTGCCTGTTCGACGATGCCGGCGAGCAGGAGATCGAGCGGATCGAGCTGCCCGAGTACACGGACGAGATCTGGCACGGCTACCTGCCCGACGCCCGCCCCGGCACGATCTACGGCTACCGGGTCCACGGCCCCTACGAGCCGAAGGCCGGCCACCGGTTCAACCCCAACAAGCTGCTGATCGACCCCTACGCCAAGGGGCTCGTCGGCTCGATCACCTGGAACCCGGCCCTGTTCGGCTACAAGATGGAGACCGGCGACGACCTGACCTTCGACGAGCGGGACAGCGCCCCCTACACCCGCCGCTCCCGGGTGATCGACCCGGCCTTCACCTGGGGCCGGCACCAGAAGCCGCTGGTGCCCTGGGACAAGACCATCGTGTACGAGGCCCACGTCAAGGGCATGACCAAGCTCGACCCGCGG
This sequence comes from Methylobacterium sp. 391_Methyba4, assembly GCF_029691625.1. NCBI lineage: Bacteria > Pseudomonadati > Pseudomonadota > Alphaproteobacteria > Hyphomicrobiales > Methylobacteriaceae > Methylobacterium > Methylobacterium sp. 391_Methyba4. The sequence goes on from NZ_CP121475.1 coordinate 1,502,160, forward strand.
GTGCCGGAGAAGCTGCGCGGCACGTATGCCGGCCTCGGGACCCGGGACGTGCTCGACTACATCAAGAGCCTCGGCGTGACCTCGGTGGAGCTGCTGCCAGTCCATTCCTTCGTGCAGGACGACTACCTGCAGGAGAAGGGGCTGGTGAATTACTGGGGCTACAACACGATCTCGTTCTTCACCCCTGCCCGGCGCTACGCGGCGGTGCCGGACTTCGCCTTCTCCGAGTTCAAGGAGATGGTCTCGCGCTTCCACGGCGCCGGCCTCGAGGTGATCCTCGACGTGGTCTACAACCACACCGCCGAGGGCAACGAGAAGGGCCCGACCCTGTCGTTCAAGGGGGTCGACAACGCCTCCTATTACCGGCTCCTGCCCAACGAGCCGCGCTACTACATCAACGACACCGGCACCGGGAACACCTTCAATCTGTCGCATCCGCGGGTGCTACAGCTCGTCACCGATTCCCTGCGCTACTGGGCGCAGGAGATGCAGGTGGACGGGTTCCGCTTCGACCTCGCCACGATCCTGGGCCGCGAGCCCTACGGGTTCGACGAGGGCGGCGGCTTCCTCGACACCTGCCGGCAGGATCCGGTGCTCAACAACGTCAAGCTCATCGCCGAGCCGTGGGATTGCGGCCCGGGGGGCTACCAGGTCGGCGGCTTCCCGCCCGGCTGGGCCGAGTGGAACGACCGGTTCCGCGACGACGTCCGCGCCTACTGGAAGGGCGATGGCGGGCTGCTGCCGGATCTGGCGGCGCGGATCGCGGGCTCGGCCGACAAGTTCAACAAGCGCGGGCGCAAGCCCTGGGCCTCGGTGAACTTCCTCACCGCCCATGACGGCTTCACCCTGCACGATACGGTCTCTTACAACGACAAGCACAACGACGCGAACGGCGAGGGCAACCGCGACGGCCACTCGCACAACCTCTCGTACAATTACGGGGTGGAGGGCCCCACCGACGACCCGGAGATCCGGGCGGTGCGCCTGCGCCAGATGCGCAATATGCTGGCGACGCTGTTCCTGTCCCGCGGCACGCCGATGCTGCTCGCCGGCGACGAGTTCGCCCGGACCCAGAACGGCAACAACAACGCCTATTGCCAGGACAACGAAGTCTCCTGGCTGGACTGGGATGCGATCGGCGACGAGGAGCGGGATCTCGCGGAGTTCACCCAGCGCCTGATCATCCTGCGCAACGCCCTGCCGATCCTGAGCCGCGGGCGGTTCCTCACCGGCCAGTACGACGAGGAGTTCGGCGTCAAGGACGTGACGTGGCTGCGGCCGGACGGGAGCGAGATGGCGGGCGAGAATTGGTCGGACGGCGAGGCCCGCGCCTTCGCGGTCCAGCTCGACGGGCGCGCCCAGGCCACCGGCCTGCACCGCCGCGGCGGGGACGCCACGCTGCTGATCATGTTCAACGCCTACCACGACCTCGTGACGTTCACGCTGCCCGAATCCGTGGGAGGCGTGGCCTGGACGCGGCTCCTCGATACGAACCTGCCCGACAGCCAGGACGTGGAGAGCTTCAAGTTCGGCTCCGGCTACGACGTGACCGGGCGCTCGCTCCTGATGTTCGTGCTGAAGCCCGAGGACAGCCCCGGGACGGAGGACAACGCCATGGAGCGCTCCTACCACCACGTCATGCAGGCCTTCGAGCGTGCGAACGTGGAGCATGTCCGCTTCCACCTCGACGAGGCTGAGGGGTGAGGGACGCGGCCGGGCGGTTTTCGCATCGCCCGGCCGACTGCGCCTTGCGCCGGACGGCACACCCGGCTAACAGCACGGCACCGCGCGGCCCTGGCCGCGCCCGGCGCGCCGCGTGTGCGCCCGGGCGCCCGGTTCGCGGACGGAGGGGTGGCCGAGTGGTTGAAGGCGCACGCCTGGAAAGTGTGTATACCGGAAACGGTATCGCGGGTTCGAATCCCGCTCCCTCCGCCAACTACCTCTAAACCACTGTCAATAAATAGTTTTTCTCTCTCGCTTCGAACCCACTTGGTGACACAGTGTCATCATGGCCGTTGAGGAGCGAGGCCAGTGGTGCGCCGCCCGGAGTACCTGCAACGTCGTCGCGGGCGCTGGTACGTGCGGCTCAAGGCTCCAGCCCACCTCGTCGCTACGGTCGGCCAGCAGCATCTCGTCAGGGCTCTCGACACTGAAAGCGAGACTGTTGCACGCGAGCGACGGTGGATCGCGCTGGCGCTGCTCTGGGACTGGATCGGTGCGCAGACCGTCTCAGACGGTTGGGAGCCAGCTTGGGCGGCTGGACTGACCGGCTCGGAAAGGTTCTCCGATGATCGAGCCTACAGTGAAACTGAGGCTCCGCCTCAGAGTGCCGCTGACCGTGCCCGTCAGAGTGTCACACATCCTCGACGCGCATCTGTTGCCCAGCATCAGCAGCACGCCATCCTGGCGATGATGGACAACAAGCGGCCGCGCCGGAACGTCAGCGCGGCACACCGTGAGCGTCAGCCTGCTGCGCTCCGGCCGAACGAACGCTGGTCGATGGACTTCGTCTCCGACGCGCTGTTCGACGGCCGCCGGCTGCGGGCCCTGACGGTCGTCGATGTGTTCACGCGCGAGGCTCTGGCGATCGAGGTCGACCAGGGCATCAAAGGCGAGCAGGTCGTGGCTGTCGTCGGCCGCTTGGCGCTGCTGCACGGAGCACCGGGCGCGATTCAGGTCGATAACGGGCCTGAGTTCGTCTCGAAAGCCCGCGACCGCTGGGCCTACGAGAACGGCGTCACGTTGGACTTCTCGCGCCCCGGCAAGCCGACCGACACGGATGTTGTCGAATAGCCCTGCGCCCCTCCTCAGGCCGGCTTTTCCACAGGCTTCGCTCGACCCTTCTGCCGCCAACTCTCGGTCAGGCTCAGGTAGGCACCTTCTGCTGCCTCGACACGTTCCCGTTCGGCCGCCCGTTTGGCAGGAATGTTGTAGTCGTAGGCGCTGCCGCGCGCAGCCGGGCTCGGCTTTGCTCCCGCCCGCAGCTCCATGCTCCGCAGCTTCCTGGCCATCAGCGCCGGTCGTGCCCAGATGTAGTCCGTCGTCTTCGTCAGCATGTGCCAGATGATCATCGCCAGCTTGCGCGCGGTGGCGACCGCCGCGATGTGCTTGCCGCGCCGTGCGGCGATCCTGCGATGGAAAGCGCGCAGCGGACCAGGCGAGCGCGCCGCAGCCCATGCCGCCTCCACCAGCATACCGCGCGCCTGCCCTCGGCCCTGCTTGGTGATCCGGCCGTGGTAGGCTGGTCCCTCGCCGGACTGCCGAACGCTCGGGTTCAGCCCGAGGTAGGCGACAAGCTTCTGCGGATCACTGAAGCGGCCGATGTCCCCGATTGCCGCGGCGACGCCTGAAGCCACGGTGACGTCGACCCCTGGGAGAGTCATCAGGCGCCGGATCAGAGGATCAGCGAGCGCGTAGTTCGCGATATCGGCGTCGACAAACTTGAGTGACGCCTCGATCTGGTCGATCTGCGTCAGGTGGCGTTCGACGGCAAACTTCTCATCCTCCGGCAAGGGCTGCCGGGCGAGCCATCGCCGGCCGCTGATCCCTACGAGGTTGCCGTGCGGGCACGGTGGGATCAGGTGGGCATGCAGGATGGATTGGATCAGGTTCTTCAGCCGTACGCGCTGACGCACGAACTGGGTGCGTCGCGCAACCTGGCGGCGCAGTGCCAGCGTCCTCTGATCCGGCGTCCAGACCTCGGGCAGGAAGCCGGTGGCGTAGAGCTTGGCGAGGACGGCAGCGTCGATGGCGTCGGTCTTGATCTTGGCGTGTGCGATAAGCCGGACCTGCTTGGGGTTGGCGACGACGACCCGCTCGACGAACGGAGCAAGGATTGCCACGACGGTCGCGGCGTTACCGGTCGCCTCGACGACCACGTGGTCGTCGTGGGTGAGGACCTTGCGCGCGAAGGCTTCGAGGTCCTCGCGTAGCATGGGCACGCGCCCGAGCTTTGTGAGTTGCCCATCGTGCAGAGCAACGATCTCGGCCGCGACGCGGTGGATGTCCATACCGATGATGCGCATGCGCCTCTCCGTATTGGTCACGAGAGGGAGCGGCGGGCGACACGACAGTTACGGATCCGCGCTCGCAGCGCATCCGGGCTAGTCGCGGGGGCGGCCAGATAACGACCTCGAACTCGCGGTTCATGTCAGTGCGACGGCCTGCCCGCACTTGCGTGCTCCCGGTGCCCCGAAGCCCGGATCGGCGAGAGCTATCTGCTTTGCGCCGAGCTGGGAACGGCGGCACCGGTCGGCATCATGCCGGATAACGCGCTGGTCGAGTCGTTCAACGGCCGGCTGCGCGACGAGTGCCTGAACGCGAACTGGTTCTTGTCGTTGGCCGACGCGAGGAGCAAGATCGAGACGTGGCGGCGGCACTACAACGAGAGCCGTCCTCACACCGCCCTGGGGTGGCGAACGCCCCAGGAATTCGCCCTGGCGGCGGCCCTGCAGGCCGCCGAATGAGAGCCGGAAGCTCACCTTCAGGCCGGACCAAAATCCGGGGGACCCTCACTTCTCACACGACCGGAGAACGCACGGGGAAGCCACACGAAATGACGAAGAGCCACTTTGCGGAGCAAGTCCACCTCGCCTTCACGACGCTCACCTGCGCCCTCATCTGCCGCGCACAGATCAAACGGTTTTGTCCCTGACTCTTAGGGCGCTTCAGCCGCGCGGGCCGGTGCCGGTGTGTTGGCTGCCTACCAGTCGCTCAGAACGGCCCGCTTCCAGCGGTTCGGCGCGATGCAGCGATATTCGTAGCTCTGATCCCAGGCGCGCTCGCCTGTGACGCACGGGGCGATCGACGAAGCCGGAACATGGGGTATGGTCTCGACGAGCCGGCCAACATAGGCCGCGCCGTCGTCGGCGATCCTCATCATCGGGCCGCTGCTAGTCATGTATGTCAGGGAGCCATCGGCCGGGTTGAAGCCAAGGAAGCGGCTGAACTTCCCGTCCGCGTTGCCGTCGAGACCGATCCACTGCCCAGGCGCCATCAGGATCGCGGCACCGCTGAATGAGGCACCTGCGAGGTCGAGGCCGATGCCGAACGTCGAGCCGACGTTAGCCGTCGAGAAGGCCCGGTCAATGGTCACGCCCTGACTGGTCGAGACCATGTAGCCGTAGGCGACGTGGCTGCCGGGCTCGCCGCCGCCGCCCGCGTGTGAAAGCACGCGCTGCCGGTTCGGGTCCGGTCCGACTACACCGCCTATATCGAGTTCAAGCGCGATGCACGACGTGGTCGGCGAGGCTTTGCCCGTCTGGTCGACGCAGTTGAAGTTGCCGGCCCAGGTCGTGCCGGTCTCCTCGCCGTTGTCGGTCGGCTTCTTCCAGGCCGTACCATTCACGGCCACGTTCTGGGCGTTCGCACTCTTGCGGGAACGGTTGTTCAGCTCGCCCGTGATCGTCCACTCGAAGCCGGGCGAGACGTAGCTCGTCGTCGTGTTCGCCCAGAAAGCCTTGTAGGTCCACCACGGCTTGCCGCCGCCCGATGCGGTCTCGACGTCGCGATCGACGCGCAAGGTCGCACGATCATCGAAGGTCGCTCCGCCGAAGCTGTTGGACAGGAACAGCGGCATTCCCTGAAGTCCGGGCTGGCCGGAATTGGCGACACTCTTGGAGAACGGCAAGGTTAAAGTCTGTGCCGCGGCTGGCGAGGTCAAGAGCGCCAGGGCGAGAGTGAGAGAAAGCTTCACTGCACCAACTCGTTCACGCGGGTGACGAGCGCCCGGGCATCACCGGCCGTGAGAGCAACACCAAGGGGCGCGAGGCCTGCGACCGCCTTCCTCGCGATCCGAGATCCGCAGTTCGACGGCGAGATCCCAGCCCTCCTGCATGTCCTTGTTGGAGGCGATCATAGTGCGCATCCTCGCGACCGATTTTCTATCTGGCACAGCTCGATCCGACACGAAAGCTACGATGCGATCTTGCCCCGTATCGCGATGTCGGGGCTGGACGCGCCGCAGGTCGGCAGGCTCTCGACGGGGCCGTGCACCGCCGATGTCGTCGCCGACAGGTCGTGGTAGCAGACGCAGCCTTCCGCGAAGTAGTGGTGCACCAGAGCCTTGCGGGAGCGCTGCATGTTGGCACGCGCGGAGCCGCCATGCAGCAGGTTTGCGTGCCAGAACAACACGTCGCCCTTGCGCGCCGTGAAGTAGGCCGGCGTCGCCCCGTGCTCCCGGATCTCCTGCTTGATCGCCGGCTCGTAGCGATCCACGTAGGCGCCATAGCCGCGCTCGCGGAAGTCATCCGTCGAGATGCCGACGTCGTGGCTGAACAGGTACGGCAGACGGTGCGTACCGGGGTAGTAGACCAGCGGCCCCGCATCGGCGTGAATGTCCTCCATGGCGACCCAGCAGGCGGCGAGATAGCCGAGCGGGTAAGTCGTCATGTGGATGGAGTCTGAGTGCTCGGATTGCTGGCTTCCCTTATGGGACGCGATGGTCTGGAACGGGATTGCAGGTCGGCCGAGCACCATGCTGCTGAAGTTGACCAGCACGGGGTGTTTCAAGAGGTGATTGAGTTCCTCAACCTTCAAGTGCGGATTGAGGTAGCGACCCGGGTGGGGGTCATCTTCCGTGGCCTTTTCAGGGGCGAGCGTCAGGTCGCCGCGCGCGATCGCAGCCTCGTATGCGCCCCAAGCCTCGTCAATCGTATCGTGATCAATGGCGCCACGCAGAATGTAGTAGCCGTGCTCTTCCCAGCTCCGGCAAATCTCAGCTTGCTTCGGACTGATCTCGCGCCGTGACAGCCGTCGCTCAATAATCTCCTTTGCATCGGGCTGATCGAGCCATGGGCTAGGGCCGGCCTCTGGAAAGCTTTCGGCACGGAATACCTTGATGCAACCGATATCGACAGGCACATCCGCGTCGACAACATGGTTTGGACCACGTGGCGGGTCTGACGCGACGGGCAAGGCATCGTCACGGCCCAGCGCGAGATTGCGCAAGGTAGTTTTGACGGTGCGCGCAAGGTCCGCAGCTCGCGAAAGTCCCTGGGCCATTTCTCTACCTTGATCCCCGCCGCAGCTGTTATCGCCACGATCACAGAATTATCGACAACCTTACCGAGCCATCAGATCACGGCGGAAGTACGAGCAGCTCATCGTATCAGTTTCCGCGCGCGGCGGCACCTTCCAGCCGCAGGCTGCCGAAGGCGACCATGTCTCGGCCTCGCGCGGCGATCCCCCAGTTCAGCGACCTCTCAGCCGGCCGAGCAGCCCTCGCCTATAAGAATGCGTGGGAGCTTCGGCGGATGGGACTGCGCTAGGCGCATCATCATTAAGCCTCGGCGCGATGAAGTTGGCAGCTGCCTGAGTGCCACGTCTGATCGCGATAATAGATGGGCGCGTTACAATCTCAGCGTCTGCCGCGCCATCATGGTGCTCGGCGTAAGCCGACGTGTAATAGACATCAAAACCCAAATTATCGAATATTTTATTGTAAAGTCCGCGCGAAATATGCCACCATACATAGTTAATACGGCTATCGTCGAGCGCAGTAATCGGACGAATCATTAGATCATCCACTGGTATTACATCAGTAAAAGGTATCAGAACAGCCTCTCGCGCGAGACGAGCCCAAGCTCCGATAGCAAAGACCGGTTCAGAAAGATGCTCGACGATCGCCCCAGCCATCACTACGTCAAACATCTGCTCGGGCCATTCGTAAAGTTCCGGCATAGGCGCATAGATACATTTTGCCCGACTATTATATTTATGCCATGCGTGCCACCACGAATTTTTGATTGGTATTAAATTATCTTTAGTCCATACTTCTTTGAATTGCCGAATGTCACGGTAAGAAAGACTATCAGCAAAAGGCATGTGCCGAAATTCGGAGGTAGACGCGGCATCTAATCCCGTGACATCAGCACCAAATTTCTCTGCATTGAAGGCAAGAAAACCAGATGCGGTTCCTACATCCAGGACTTTCTTGTCTGCGAGATCATAGCGGCCAATATACTGACTAAAATCGGATATAGTCCAGCTACCACGAACGGTCTCACCGTCCGGGAAAGTCATCGTGTGATACCAGTACGATCGGCTATTCAGTGCCTCTCTCCATGGAGCTTCGTAAGTAGGCTGCGTGCTCATCTACCTGAAACCGCTTGTGAGACGCCTCACGGGCGCATCGCAGGCGCTACCACAGGTCATCCACGCATGTCCATAAAGTTGAAAGTCCTCTCATTAACACACGTTAGGATCGGGCCAATCATTCAAATCGTAGCCGCGAGGCGAGCAGGCTGCATTCGTCGAGCCCGATCGTGCGCCACTGTCTGACAGTCAGGCGACGCGTCGGTTCAGCGCGTCCGCGCAGGTTGCCACCACTCGGCTGGCAGGAGATACCAGCGGGATGCGGCCGCTCGAACAGGCGCTCGGTCTGATCGCGCCAGGAGCGCGAAGCAGACGGCAGCTCGGACATACTGACGGGGTACGGCGGAATGATTGCCGATCCGCGTACCCTCTGCTTAGCCCTGCCTCGATCTGATCACGGGGCGGGAGGCGCCGGATCTCTTCAGCGTGTAAGCCGAACCGATACGCAACACAGCCTATTGGGAGAATGGCTAGCGATAGCCGCCGAGCCGTGCAGGCGCCAGGCTCCAACTTCGTCGGATTGACACCGCTGTGCTATCAAGCTTCTCCGCCCACCACGGGCGCTGAGATTGGCCACAATGCGCTCGCTGCTTCTCGCCACCACCTTGCTGCTTTTGCCTGCACCCGCCTCGGCGCTGTGCCAGTGCGTCTGCGTGCAGGGCGAGATGAAGCCGATCTGTCAGCCGACCGATCTGATGGTGCCGATTTGTCAGGGGATCTGCGAAACATCGGTCCGCCCGGAGCGCCTAACGGCGCCGCTGGCTGGCGGGAGAATTCAGTTCGCTCCGGCAGAGACAACAAATCCGTCGCCCGGCGGCCTTGCAATTGAGGAGCCAAACTTGAGCACCAATCGCTACGGCCAGCCCTTGGGGACGCCGGATCAGCTCTCAGGAACCGTCGGATCCGGTCTCTCTTCAGGCGGAGGAGGAGGGAGCGCCTCCGGCGGAAGTACGCGCTGAACACGAATGTGCCCGCGCCGGCCGACCGGGCGGGCTGAGATCTGCGGGAGCGAACAGGGCAGTTGAGGGCGAGCAGCGCCCGCAGGCCACTGGCTTGATCCTCGTAACGATGGCCCCCACCGATCAAGGCCCCATTCGCGTCCGTGATGTACCAGCCGCTGTGAACGGACTGCCCGGCTTCTCATGGAGGTCGATCTACGAGACCTTCAGCATGCCGTCGCCTCCTCGTTTGCGCTCGACGAGGCAATCGGGGACGGCCGATGGCCGTTCCGAAAATCGCGGTTGAGCGCTTGAAAAATTCCGCGCGGCGGTGCCGAGAGCAGCCTGGAAAGTGTTCTGCGCCATCAAGGCGCTAGCCAGCGGGCCCACCGGCCAGGAAGACATCGCCGCGGCCGTAGCCGGGCGATTGGAAGCGGAAGAAATGGCCGACGACGAACGCATCACCGATGCGGTTCGAGCAACTGGCGCTTCAAGAGCTTCGCGGTCCAAGTCACGAATCCATATTGGCTGATGCTGTTGACGCGCAGTTTTCCTAGCTGTCTGGATGTGAGACCTCCTTGGCGTCTTCAACGATGCGGAGGGCGCGTTTGATGAGACTGGGACTGGGTGGCTTGTAGGTTGGGTTGGCCAATGCGGGATCAGCTTCGAGGCGCTGACGCAGCACTGTCTCGGGCGAGCGCCCATTGAGTACGCGCTGCCGGCGGCCGTTATAGGCGACGTTGAAGCCGCGCAGCACGATCTCCAAGTCGGCGTGGCGGTAGAGCGTGATGCCGAGCACCTTCCGCTGGACGCGGCCGTTGAAGCGCTCGACCATGCCGTTTGTTTTGGGTGTGTAGGGGCGCGTCTTGAGATGCTGCACAACGTGCAGCTCGCAGGCGGCCTCGAACGCATCGGCCGTGAAGCAGGAGCCGCGGTCAGTCAGCACGTGCGTGACCTTGAACGGAAAGGCCCCTATCAGGCTGTTGAAGAACTCGGCCAGCGGCGAGCGATGAAGGGGATGTCGTCGCCGGCGTGGAAGCCGATTTCGCCCCGAAGCGAGCCGTCGGCCTGAAGCGCGGCCCATCCGGAGCCGCAGGCCTCGTCCATCTCGTCGTTCCCGTTCCAGTCGAACTCAACGGCAGCGTGGTCACCACCACCGGCGAAGGCCCCGGTGACGCATCCGAAGGCGAACTCGCCGCCGGTGGCCTCAAAGAGGATGTAGGCTGGCTCGACCATGTCGGCATAGTCGTCCGCGTAGCCCGGCAGCTCGACGATCCGCCACTTGCCCAGGACGCTCACGCCAGAGTCCCGAACAGCTTGGGCAGGCGGACGAGGTTGTAGGCTGCCGCGGTGAAGGCGAAGGCCCATCCGATCCTATCGCGGCCCCTGAAGCGGGTTTTACGCTGGCCACCCACCGTCTTGATCCAGCCAAAGCCCTCCTCGATGCGCTTGCGGATCTTCTGGCTCATGCCATAGCCAGCATGGCGGGTGGTTCGCCTATCGATGGACGAGCGGCGGCCGCTGGTGTTCTGGGCCACGTGCGCGCGCACATTCCTCGATCTAAGCCTGTTGACGAAGTCCTCCGCGTCATAGGCCTTGTCAGCACCCACGGAGATGGCCTTGGGGCGGTCCGCCCTCGGCTCGATCATTGCCAGCGCAGCGCTGCGCTCGGCGTGGCCGTCCGCGGACGTCAGGCAGGTGTCCACGATCAGGGCCGAGCGGCTCTCCATCAGGGCATGGCCGATGAAGCAGAGCTTGGCCTCCATGCCCGGGCCCTTGCGGTAGAGCCTGGCTTCGGGGTCGGTGGTGCTCGCGTGCGTCTCGTTCGAACGCTTCTGACCCTTGAAGTCGACCTCGGCGTTACGTCCGCCAGCGGGTGGTGGAGCTTGGTCCCCACTTTGATCCTTGGGCTTGACGCTCTTCATCGAGGTCCAAGCCTCGATCAGCGTGCCGTCGACGCTGAAGTGGTCGCTGGACAGGAGCCGCTTCACCCGTGGCTGGGCGAGCACGGCTGCCAGGAACTTGGCGGCGATCTCGCCGGCCAGCAGCCGGTCCCGGTTCTTGCTGAAGCTCGAATGATCCCAGGCCGGATCGTCGACACCCAGCCCCACGAACCAGCGGAACAACAGGTCGAACTCCAGCCGCTCCATCAATTGCCGCTCCGAGCGGATCGAGTAGAACGCCTGCAGGAGCATCGCCCGCAGCAGCATCTCAGGCGGGATCGACGGGCGACCCATCCGGGCTGCGTAGAGCACGGAGAAGTCCCCGCTCAGCGCTGCGAGCGCCACGTCCGTGAGCTGCCGGATCGTGCGCAGGGGGTGGTCGGGTCGGACCCGAGCCTCCAAGTCCACATAGGAGAACAACGTCCCCGAACGCTGATCCGAACCCCGCATCCGCCTTCCCCAAGCGCTTCTAGGAAGGAGTGAATCATGCCCCGCTCGGCCACGCCACGGACTTCTTCAACAGCCTGCTAGGGCGTCCGTGAGGAAGGCCACCGCCGAGGCGGTGGCCTTCCTCACGGATGGTTCAGGGGATCGGCTGACGGCTGCGAGGATATCGGTGGCGGGCTTTGTCCAGACGAAAGGTCTGGCGCGCTGGTTGTGCTCGGCGATGTAGCGTTTGATGGCCGCCTGCAGATCGACGACGCCGGTGAAGGAGCCTCGCCGCCCGACGACGGGTGAGCGCTGAGAAGAAGCCTTCGACAGCGTTGAGCCACGAGGCCGAGGTCGGGGTGAAGTGGAACGTCCAGCGCGGGTGCCGGACGAGCCAAGCGTGCACCTTCGGATGTTTGTGGGCGGCGACGTTGTCAAGGATCGCGTGGATCGCCTTGCCGGACGGGACAGCAACCTCGACGGCGTTGAGGAACCGGATGAACTCGCCGTTCCGGTAGCGCTGCATGCAGCGGCCGAGCACGGTGCCCGCCAGGACGTCGAGGGCCGCAAACAGCGTCGTGGTGCCGTGACGGGTATAGTCGTGGGTCTGGGCGGCGGGATGGCCGGGGGCAAGCGGCCGGTCGGGGCGGGTCCGCTCCAGCGCCTTGATCTGGCTCTTCTCGTCGATGGACAGCACCACCGCGTGGGCGGGTGGGGCCATGTAGAGGCCGACGGTATCTTCGACTTTGGCGGCGAAGGCGGGGTCGCGCGAGAGCTTGAACGTGCGCAGTTGATGCGGTTGGAGGCGGTGAGCGTCCCAGATCCGCTGCACGGCACGCAACGAGATCCCGACCGCGCGGGCCACGGCCCGGCCGGTCCAGTGGGTGACCTCGCCCGGCGGCTCCGAGCAGGTCAGCGCCAGTACCTCGGCCACCGTCTCGGTTGAATGGGGCGGCGTGCCGGACGGACGCGTCTTGTCGCGCAGCAGACCTTCGACGCCAGCCTCGGCGTAGCGCCGCTGCCAGCGCCACACAGCAGGGCGGCTGACGCCCGCCCGTCGGGCGACGTCCTGGACACTCAAGCGCTCGGCCGAGAGCAGGACAATGCGGGCGCGCTGGGTATGTTTGAGCGGGCGGGAGCGGTTGCTGGCGAACGCAACCAGCCGTGCCGCGTCGCTCGCATCGAGGAGCGCATAGACCGTTTGATCCATGGCCCAGACTCGCACGTCTCATCGTGCACGTGGATCCTCCGTCTGTGTCACTGCACTAGACAACACTCGCTGCGGCGCGCCCCTTCTCATGCGCACCGTCCTCGACCTTCAGGGCGAGACAGATTTCACGGCCCAGGACGGATTATCCCGCCTCAGCGCACGTCAACATCACGACATGCCAAGCTTGGAAGAGTTCTCAGGTTCGCCGGCCGCCTCCCCCTCCGCGCCCCTCCGCGGACGTGAGGAGCTACGCGCTGGCGACGGCCCGCGACCGCGCGGCAATCGCGCCGCGAAGACGCGGCACAGAAGCCGGCGCGACGCGCGAAATGACGCGATGTTGAGATCAATATAATCTGAGATCATACTCGGATTTTTTCGCTTGCATCGCGCGTTTTTTCTGTCAGAACCGCGAAGCCTATATCCTGGATTGGGGTTTATACATGCGTATTCTTGCAATCGGCGCCGTCCTTGCCGTTGTTATGCCTCTCGCGGCACAGGCCCAGGAGGCCGGCGACGCCGCCGCCGGCGAGAAGGCGTTCGCCCCCTGCAAGGCGTGCCACAACTTCCAGAAGAACGGCGTGGGCCCCGACCTGAAGGGTGTCGTCGGCCGCAAGGCGGGCACCTACGAGGGCTACAACTACTCCGCCGCCCTGAAGAACTCTGGCATCACCTGGGACGAGGCCAATTTGCACGAGTGGCTAAAGAACCCGAAGACGAAGGTGCCCGGCAACAAGATGATCTTCCAGGGCATCGCCGACGACAAGAAGATCAACGACCTCATCGCCTATCTGAAGACCCAGTCCTAATTCTGACAGATCTGGGACCAAGAACGCGCGCGGTCTCTCGTCGCGCGCCCGCCGCGATCCACCCCGCCCTGCCCGGCCGGGCGGGGACTTTTGCGCTTACCTCAGGGCTCGACGCAAAAATAGTATTGGTTTCTTTTCGCAAGATCTTCACATTGCGCAGGATGATGTTACTCTAGGCGCAGTCGCTCGGCGTAACGCACCGGGCGTCCTCAACCTTCAGCCCCGCCGGCACCCGCCGCGCGGGGCTTTTTCGTGGCTCAGCGGCCGCTGCCGGAGGACAGGCTCGACCCGATGCTGCCAAAGAGCTAGCTCGGGGTACCGAGCACGGTGCCGTTCGGATTGGTGTCCAGGTTGAGATCTTGCGTCGTGAGGCCACCGGGGCAGGGGTTCGTCGTCTGGGCCGGCTCGAAGGCCTGACGGCCGCCAGCCAGTGGAACGATCACCCGCTGCTGCCGGATCGTGGTCTCGCAGAGCCCCCCGGCAGATCGGGACCGTGCGGTCGGTCTTCGAGCAGATCGCCTTCATCTCGCCCCGCACGCACGTACAGCGGCAGCGCGACGAGGTGGGGGCGGGCAGCGCCATAAGGGCGGCGGCGAGCATGAACAGGCGCATTATGAACGCTCTCACGACCCGCTACTGGTTAGGGCGAGTCTCCATCGTGTCTCAGAGCCCGAACGCGCTGGCGATGGCGACGCCGGCCTCGCTCGGAGCGGGAGACGGACGGACCAGAGCCGCGGGCCGGACGACTGAATCGCCCCTCGGGCCGCGAAACGCGCGTAGCTCAGCCGGCCGTGACGCGGCGGTAGCTAGCCGCGAAGGCCTCGATGGCCTCGCGCGTCAGGTCTGTCACCATCAGTCCGGCGGTGTAGACGGTCCATCTTCCGTTCTGGTCTTCTGTGATGCAGATTTTGGCCATCGGGCGCCTACACTCCACGCCACAAGGCCGAGCGAACCTAGCGAGTTCACGAACCGCACCGGGCGATCACGAGGCCGTTCCATCGTCATCCCGGAGGATGCGGACGGGCCGGAAGGCGCCCGCGGACACCGCGGACCCGACTCAGGCGCGGGCCGCCGCGGCCGCGGGGTGATCGGCGAAGGCGGCCATTCCGACCCGGACTGGACGACGTAGCCGCGCATGCCCGCGGCGCACGGGCCGACATAGCCGAAGACCTTGCCGGTGCCGTCCGCGAGGTCGGTGCAGTGGACCGGCCCCTCGGTCCGGCGGAGGTCAGGCATCGTCTCGCCTCATGCGCGCTCCGGGCTCGATCGGTCGTCGCCCGTCGGTCAGGTGGTCTTGGTGCGCCGCGACCGGCCGGCGACGCGCCGCGCGGGCCGATGCGAGTCGACGCGGGCCCGGGCCGCCCCTATACGCGCCCGGCGGCCGGACCGTCATCGGCGCCTTCCGAGCCCGCAGAGGGATCCGGCGTGGCGGACAGCTCGGCAGACAGCGTTGCGATCGTCGGCCTGGGCTATGTCGGGCTCCCGCTCGCCCTGGCGTTCGGCCGGGCGCGGATCACGATCGGCTACGAGCGCGCCGCCGACAAGGTGGCGGCCTACCGGGCCGGACACGACCCGGCGGGAGAGATCGACGCGGCGGCGTTCCGGGCGGCCGGGCACCTCGCGATCACCGACGACCCAGCCGCCCTGAGCGCGGCGGACGTGATCATCGTCACGGTCCCGACCCCGGTGGACGCGGCCCAGAGCCCCGATTTCACCCTGCTGATCCGGGCCTCGGACCTCGTCGGGCGGCACATGCGGCCGGGCGCGACCGTGGTGTTCGAATCCACCGTCTATCCCGGCGCCACCGAAGAGGTCTGCATCCCCGTCCTCGAGCAATCCTCCGGCCTGCGCTGGAAGACGGATTTCTTCGTCGGCTACTCGCCGGAGCGGATCAATCCAGGCGACCGGGAGCACAGCCTCGCCAAGGTGGTGAAGATCGTCGCCGGCGACACGCCCGCGACGCTGGAGCGGCTGAAGGCCCTCTACGGGTCGATCATCGAGGTGGGCCTCCACGCCGCCTCGTCCATCCGGGTGGCCGAGGCCGCCAAGGTCATCGAGAACACCCAGCGCGACCTGAACATCGCGCTCATGAACGAGCTGTCGCTGATCTTCGACAAGCTCGACCTCGACACGCAGGAGGTCCTCGCGGCGGCGGGGACCAAGTGGAACTTCCTGCCGTTCCGCCCCGGGCTGGTCGGCGGCCACTGCATCGGCGTGGACCCGTACTACCTCACCCACAAGGCCGCGATGATCGGCCATCATCCCCAGGTGATCCTGGCGGGGCGCCGGATCAACGACAGCATGGCCGCCCACGTGGCGCGCAGCACGGTGAAGCGGATCGTCCGGCGCGGCGGCCATGCCGGCCGGGCGCGGGTCATCGTCCTCGGCCTGACCTTCAAGGAGAACTGCGCGGACCTGCGCAACTCGAAGGTCGCCGACCTCGTGCGGGAGCTGGAGGAATTCGGCTGCGCCGTGTCGGTCCACGATCCCCGCGCCGGATCGGCGGAGGCCCGGGCCGAGTATGGCATCACCCTCGTCGACTGGGCCGACCTGCCCGCCGACGCGGACGCGGCCGTGATCGCGGTCCCGCACCGGGATTATGCCCGGCTCGGGCCGGAGGCGATCGCCGCCCGGGTTAAGCCCGGCGGCCTGATCGTGGACGTGAAGGCGCTGTACGAGCGCGCGGCGTTCGCACGGCTGGGCTACGAGGTCTGGCGGCTGTGACCGTTGCCGGGCCGCCGGCAAGCATTGCGATCATCCGGACGACGAGGGGACATGCCATGGACGAGACCGGCCACGATCACCGGCAGCCCGCGCCCGGCGACCTGGCGGCGCTCGCGGAGCGCCACGCCCGCTACCCCGACGCGCAGATCCGCGCCCTCCTGAACACCACGCGCACGATCGCGCTGGTCGGGGCCTCGGCGAACCCGGCGCGCCCGAGCTGGATCGTGCTGAAATACCTGCTCGACCGCGGCTACGTGGTGACGCCGGTCAATCCCGGCCTCGCCGGCCAGGACCTGCTCGGGCGCCGGGTGGCGGCCTCCCTGGCCGAGGTCCAGGCCAGCCTGGGCGACCAGCCGATCGACATGGTCGAGATCTTCCGCAATTCCGCCGCCGCCGGGCCGCTGGTCGACGAGGCGCTGGCGCTCAGCCCGCCGCCGAAGGTGATCTGGATGCAGCTCGGCGTGCGCGACGACGCGGCCGCCGCCCGGGCCGAGGCGCGCGGCCTCACGGTGATCATGAACCGCTGCCCCAAGATCGAGTACGGCCGGCTGTCGGGCGAGATCGGCTGGACCGGCGTGAATTCCCGGATCCTCAGCGCCCGGAAACCGGTGCTGGCGGCCAAGGGCGTCCAGAAGCTGACCATCGCGGAGCGGGGCCGTCGGGGCGACTGAATCCGATCCTCATACGGTCCGAGACAGCGCCCCGTGGCCAGCGCCCCATTCGCAGCGCCGCGTCCGATCGCATTGCGACGGTCTGGACGGAAGGCGACTCCGGTCGAGACAGCCGCGCCATCCTCCCTCTCCCGTTCGGGAGAGGGTTGGGGTGAGGGACACGACGCTTCGCGGTCGAGTGCACCATCACGGCTCGGACAGGCGAGCCTCGTCTGGACGAACCTGATCCCTCACCCTGTCCCTCTCCCGCACGGGAGAGGGACCCGCGCATCGCGTGGAACGGGCTCGGCTATCGCCCCCGCCTCAGCGCGATCGGGAACGATTCCCGCCGGATCGGGTCAGCCCACCCGACACCCTGATTCCGAGGCGTGAGCGCAGCGAGCCTTGAAGGAGGCCTCCGCCGCTCTCCGGCCCCTCACGATGCGGCGGTGACGGGGAGAGCCGAGCCGGCCCTCTGCGGCCCCGTGCCCGCCATGATGTGGTATTGTGATACCTTAACCGCCAAACCTCTCTGATTGCTCGACTTTTCGCGATTTCCGATTTCGCTGTTGACCCGGCATCCGGGCCCGTCTATGCACTGGCCACCGCCGCCGCGTGTGCCCCACGCGGCGGCTCGTTTTTCGGCACCCCGATGTTCTCGGATCCCGACGCGTCGGGGCCCTGGTCCGTCGGAACCCCTGGGATTTGGCTATGAAGACCACCTCGCTGAAGCCCGCCGAGGTCGACAAGAAGTGGATCGTGATCGACGCGGAGGGCCTCGTCGTCGGCCGCCTCGCGTCGATCGTGGCGATGCGCCTGCGCGGCAAGCACAAAGCCGCCTACACGCCCCACGTCGATTGCGGCGACCATGTCATCGTCGTCAACGCGGACAAGGTGAAGTTCACCGGCCGCAAGTACGTCCAGAAGCGCTACTACTACCACACCGGCTATCCGGGCGGGATCAAGGAGCGCACGGCCAAGTTCATCCTCGAGGGGCGCTTCCCCGAGCGCGTGGTGGAGAAGGCCGTCGAGCGCATGCTGCCCCGCGGCCCGCTCTTCCGTCAGATCCTCGGCAACCTCCGCGTCTACAAGGGCTCCGAGCACCCGCATGAGGCCCAGCAGCCGCAGGCGCTCGACGTCGGCGCCCTCAACCGCAAGAACGTGAGCGCTTGATCATGGCGACCCTGCAGTCCCTCGCCGACCTCAACCGGTCGAACACCGGCGCGGTCGATCCGGCCAACGAAGCGCCCATCCACGTCCAGAAGCTGGACGCCCAGGGCCGGGCCTACGCCACCGGCAAGCGTAAGGACGCGGTCGCCCGCGTCTGGATCAAGCCCGGCAACGGCACGGTCACGGTCAACAAGCGCCCGGTGGAGACCTACTTCGCCCGTCCGGTGCTGCGCATGATCCTGCGCCAGCCGCTGGAGATCGCCGGTCGCGTCGACCAGTACGACATCACCGTCACGGTGGCGGGCGGCGGCCTCTCCGGTCAGGCCGGCGCGGTGCGCCACGGCCTGTCGAAGGCCCTGACCTACTACGAGCCGGAGCTGCGTGCCCCGCTGAAGCGCGAAGGCTTCCTCACCCGCGACGCCCGCGTGGTCGAGCGTAAGAAGTACGGCCGCAAGAAGGCCCGCCGCAGCTTCCAGTTCTCCAAGCGCTGATATCCGGTCACACCGGTGTCACGGAGAGGGCGGTTCCTGCGGGAGCCGCCCTTTCGCGTTTCGGGGCTGCGGCGCGGCCGTTGACAGGCTGTCGCACCGCGCTCACCAGTTTCCCGGCCGCGATGGCCGACTCGGGCGGCACTGCCTTTCGGAGAGAGCGAGACGGACGATGGCTGGCGACGGCGTACAGAAGCCCACCGTGTTCATCGACGGCGAGGCCGGCACCACCGGCCTCGGCATCCGCGAGCGCCTGGAGCGCGACGGGCGGGTCGCCCTGCGCAGCATCGCGCCGGAGCACCGCAAGGATCCGGAAGCCAAGCGGGCGCTCCTCGCCGAGGTCGACCTCGTGGTGCTCTGCCTGCCGGACGAGGCCGCCAAGGAGACCGTGGCGCTCGCCGACAGCCTGCCCGGCGGCGGCCCGCGCGTCCTCGACGCCAGCACGGCCCATCGGGTCGCGGAGGGCTGGACCTACGGCTTCGCCGAGCTGACCCGGGAGCAGGGGGCCGCGGTGGCCCGCGCCCGGCGGGTGGCCAATCCCGGCTGCTACCCGACCGGCGGCGTCGCGCTCCTGCGCCCGCTCGTGGAAGGCGGCCTGATCCCGGCCGATCATCCGATCAGCATCAACGCGGTCAGCGGCTACAGCGGCGGCGGCAAGAGCATGATCGAGGCCTACGAGCAGGGCACGGCGCCGCCGTTCCAGCTCTACGGCCTCGGCTTCGCCCACAAGCACCTGCCGGAGCTGCAGCGCTACAGCGGGCTGACCCGCCGGCCGATCTTCGTGCCGTCCGTGGGCAACTTCCGGCAGGGCATGCTGGTGAGCGTGCCGCTCCATCTCGACGCGCTGCCGGGCCGGCCGACGGCCGCCGACCTGGAGGCCGCCCTGCGCGACTGGTACGCCAGTCAGCAGCTGGTGCAGGTCGTGCCGGGCGCCGCCACCGGCGCGCACCGCGAGAAGATCGAGCCGGAGGGCCTCAACGACACCGACCGGCTGGAGCTGCGGGTGTTCGGCTCGTCCGAGCACGGGCAGGCGGTGCTGGTGGCGCGGCTCGACAATCTCGGCAAGGGCGCCTCCGGGGCGGCCGTGCAGAATCTCGGGCTGATGCTCGGGCTCGACGGCTGAATCCGGCGCGTCGGTTCGATCGCTCGTCTGAGTGCGAGGAGGCAACTACGCGCACTCGGACCGCCCTGTCTTCGGCCCGATCAGATCGCCTTATCGCCGCCTGGGACCGCGCAAAAAACATCGAGATGCTTTTGATCGACGTGTCGTGCCACACCGCCATGCGCGTGGACGGATCGAATTCGCCGTGGGGGGGATCACGGCTTGATCGGCGCGCCCTCAGAGTGCCCCGCTTCGGTCAGCGCGTTCACCCGAACTGTTGCATCCCCGTTCAGGCACTTGAACGTGTGGGCGGATCCGGTGCGCCGATACGATCGTAGCAGGTTGGAGGCCGACCTTGTGTGGCCCGAGCCTGCACCTTATCCAAAGTTACGTTCATCCGCTGCGCGCAGTGTAGGAGGAAACTCCCCCGTCGCGTCCTTTGTCAGCCGCGCGATCACGCTCTCAACACAGTCGATTTGCTGTTGTAGGGCCATGAAGCCAGGGCCGGAAGCGGCCCCGTCCCCGACGACGAAGCTACCCTTCCGCCGATGCGTGTCGCGCAACGACTTCACCGATGCGACGATCATTCGCCGTTCTTCCAACAAAGCTGCCCACAACTCGTACAATCCTTCTAATTCCAGGTGATCAATCATTAGAATTTCCACATCAGCGATTTCTTCTCGTATCCCAGGGCCGCTTTTCATCAGATCCAATCGGCTCGAGCGATCAGCGGCGAATCTCCGGTCGAGCCACCCCGATTGACGTGATGCCCGCACGTGCCTGCGATCCGGAAGCCTCTGAGGCTAGATGACCCGCCCGTGTGCCACACCTGCCTCGCGAGAGCGACTGCGCGGCTTCGCATAGCGCTCTTCGACGTGCGCTTCAGTAGCTTCACGCGAGAGTAGAACTCACTAATGATGATTCGACTCAAGCGAGACCTGTGACGCGGCGACAACAACCATTCCGAGCCCGAATTGCCATCATGGCCCCAGGGACAGTAAGGGTTTGCCGGCTGGGTTGGTAACCGCCTCAGCGAGCGCCAACCCGGCGGGCACTGCATTGGCAGATCGGGCGAGGCGGACGAGTCGGTGGCGATTTACGTCTTTGGCGACAGCCACGCGCACTACACTTTCGCGCGCTGCGCTGATGTCACAACCTTCTGGCTGGGGCCGCGGACCATGCACCGGGTCGGGCGAGACGGCGCGTCGTTCGTACCACACTTGGTCACGCCGAAACCGGACGACGCGGTCGTTCTGGTGTTCGGAGAAATTGACGTGCGCTGCCATATAGCCCGGATCGCCCGCCTACAGGGCCGACCGATCGAGTACATCATCGGGGAACTGGTCGACCGCTACGTCGTGAGAACCCGAGCAACCTTTGAGCATTTCGGCCTTCGGTCACGCATCTTCATGCTTGACGCTCCGCCGCCGATGGATCCGATCACCCCGAATCCCAATCTTCCCGTCCATGGACCGCTCAGCGAACGGATCGCGATCCGCCGCATGCTCAACGCGGTACTGGAGGTACACACGAAGGCATTCGACATCACCTACGTGCCAATCCCGGCGCTGTACGAGGAGCCGGACGGGTCGCTGCGGAAGAGGCTAAACGACGGTCACGCATATATCGCGATGGATCACGCCCACCATATCTGCCACGAGGTCGGCGCACGGATCGGCTCGCCCTTGCGCTTTGATCGCCCGGTCTGGCTCGAGCGCATTTGCCTCGGCGCCCTCAGGGCTTGGGGGTTCTGGCGGCACGACGCCGAGGCACTATGGGACCTCGGCCGCCTCGTCTACGGTCGACGTCGGCGCGCCCATGCTCTCGATACCCGCCACGCAGAACGATCCTTCTCACCTAATTTAACACGATGAGTGGGGCAGGCAGCTGGAACCATCCGCCCGCTCAGCGCTGCGGTGGATAGCTCAGTCCCACTGATACATCGGAAGGACGACGCGGACCTCGTCCCAGGACCGGCTACAGCAGAGATCGCTACGGCGTCGCGCCCACATTCGTTTCGCGGTAAGCACGCGCAACGAGCTCGATAGCGAGGTGTGAACCGACGTCTTAATAACTCTCTGCACGGAGGCTAGGCCACCAGAACCGGCTTTTCGCCCGAAGGTCGCCATCTCAGGACGTCCCACGATTTAGCTAGGCCACAGGGCGGATGAGGTTTTGCAGAGAATGCGTATAGGGCGGCCGAAGCGTGCGCGGGAGATCAGCCTGCAACGCAACGGCCTGCGTTCGCACAGACAATCTCACGGACACGCGCATGACAACCGGATCGTCCATACCTGATAACGATGCAGAAAAGCAGAAGCTGGTTCGCCATCTCGGGACTTTTGACTCGAATATTCGCTTCCCGGCACCCTACGTGGCTTTCGCTGGAAGGCCCTCATCGCAAATATTTGACCATGGCTGGCACTACGATGCGCTCGGCTATCGGAACGACGTAGCCGCTGGGCCAAGGAGTAAAGACGAGACCCTGAGGGTGTTTATTGTCGGCGACAGCACGCTGGTCGATGGACTCACGAACGACGATACCGTCCCCGGAAGAGTTCAGGCACTGCTACGCCAAAAATTTGGTATCGGGGCGTTTGTTTACAATTTTGGAGCGATATCCAGCTGCCTTAACCAATCTATAATGCTCTCTACCATGAAATTGATCGATTTAGATCCAGATGTTATAGTTATAATAGGCGGCGGTACAGATACTTTCCAGCCCTGGACGTTTGATCCACGCCCGGGAAATCCGTACAATATGTTTGCTCTCGAAGCCATTTACAGCGACCTGTTTTCTCAGGATCAGCGGCAGGGAGCACTGTCCAGTCTCAGCCGAGAATCGGTTCAGGATCTGATATTTGCGCGACTGCGCAATCTGAGACTGATCACGCGTTGGAAGGATCCAGCTTGGGAATGGGAGGTGGTGAGGAAGTTCGAACTCGCAGTTGACCGTCTCGGCCGGCTCTCAAAAGGTATCGCTATACCTGTCCATTTCGTTCTTCAGCCCATGGTTGTTCGCAAATCATCGCCGACCGAGAGCGAAAAATCATTCGCGTCCGAAGAATTTCTGAATTACCTCGATCGCCAATACGAAAGATTGAAAACCGTCACATCAGAGTATGAGGGGAAGTATGGCTCTCGCGATTTTTTCAGCATTCACGATCTAAGCGACGCGTTTATTAAAATCAAAGAACAGATATTTACAGACATAGTTCATTACAATGATGCCGGCAGACAAATTATGAGCAGTAATATATTTGGCCTCATTAGAGAAGACTGCGAGATCAGCCACAGAAACAACTCGTGACTGTGAATTGTGTGAGGTCGGTCGGGCCCAGACCGCCCGGCCGTCCACGTTGTCGACTTCCGCGCGCTCGAACGGGTATGCGGCTTAAGCGGTGCGCCTGTCTGCGCCCCTTTAGCACTCGGACAGGAGCAGGACCGGCGACGCTCGCGTAGATTGCATCCGCGGATCACATCGCGCACATTCACGAAGGTGACACTTGTCGATTTCATGCGGTCTCACATTGACCGCTGGCTCTTCTGCCTGAGCCCTAAGCCGCCGGAAACGCTTGACACGCAGATCACCAGTGAGGGGCGGCGGCCAGGAATCGCGAGTTATTTCGACCTTTGTTTCGCTCGGGCTTGGGGTCAATCACGTCATCGGCGCCGGCTTACCCCCGTCCGGCGCTCCCTTGACTTCGTCATCGCCACGGTCCTAGCAGCCGGGCATCTTCGGGACGGGACAAGTTCATGACGGCCAAGCGAGCGCTGATCACGGGTGTGACGGGCCAGGACGGCGCGTATCTGGCGCAGCTGCTCCTGCAGAAGGGCTACGCCGTCACCGGCATCGTGCGCCGCTCCAGCCATGCCGGCGTGTTCGATCACCGGTTGAAGTGGCTCGGCATCCTCGACGATGTCGAGCTGGTCGATGGCAACCTGCTCGACCAGTCCGCCCTGCTGCGCATCGTCCAGGCGGCCAAGCCCGACGAGATCTACAACCTCGCGGCCCAGTCCTTCGTGACCTCGTCCTGGCAGCAGCCGCTGCTGACCGGGCAGGTGACCGGCCTCGGCGCCGCCCACCTGCTGGAATGCCTGCGCTCGGCGGCGCCCCAGGCGCGCTACTACCAGGCCTCGACCTCGGAGATGTTCGGCCTGATCCAGGAGGCCAAGCAGAGCGAGTCGACGCCGTTCTACCCGCGCTCGCCCTACGGCGTGGCCAAGCTCTACGCGCACTGGATGACCATCAACTACCGCGAGAGCTTCGGGCTGCACGCGTCGAACGGCATCCTGTTCAACCACGAGAGCCCGCTGCGCGGCGTCGAGTTCGTCACCCGCAAGGTCACCGACGCTGTGGCGCGGATCAAGCTCGGCACGCAGAAGGAGCTGCGGCTCGGCAACATCGACGCCAAGCGCGATTGGGGCCACGCCCGGGACTACGTGAAGGCGATGTGGCTGATGCTGCAGCAGGACCGGCCGGACGATTACGTGATCGCGACCGGCCGGACCACGACGGTGCGGGACATGTGCGAGATCGCGTTCAAGCACGTTGGCCTGAAGATGGACGACCACCTGATCGTCGACCCGGCGCTGTTCCGGCCGGCGGAGGTCGAGGTGCTGCTGGGCAACCCCGCCAAGGCCAAGGCGACGTTCGGCTGGGAGGCCGAGACCAGCTTGGAGGCGCTGATCACCGAGATGGTCGACGCCGACATCAAGCGCCTCAGCGCCAACGCCTGACCGGGGCGGCCCGTCGGGAGGCATAGCCGAGGACGGCGCGGGCCGGAACACCCTTTCCCCGGCGCGCCGGGCGGCGCGGACCGACACCGGACAGATGCCTCGTCTACCGTCCGGCGGACATCAGTGGAAGCACGCCGCATGACGACTTTCAAATACTCGCTCGAAGATTACGCCTTTGCGGAGTCCGAGTTCTACACCTACAGGCGTCGCCTCGCCGACTACGTCGTTCGCCTCTCCGATGCGGCCGCATTGCTGCGCGAGCACACGGATGAAGTCACGGTTGCCGGCGTCGGCCTCGCGCCGCAGCCCGGCGACGCTCCGGTGATCGACGGTCCCGGATTGCCGGGCTCCCTCGACATCCACCGCACTCTGGAGTGCTATCGGGGTGCCTATCATCGTCTGCGCACGACCTGGGATGGGTTGAACCCAGCTCAACGCCAGGGACTGCGTTCGCCTCCATCCGGCCTGCCGACGCTGCGGCCGGGCGACGGTTGAGGCACCCGCCTGCGATCCACCCGCCCCGGGCCGGGCTACCGCGCGGGCCGGATCCGGGAGGTCCGTCGCGGCCGGCGAACGGCGGTCTCCGATCTCGACGACGCCCTTCTGGATCAGGACATTGCAGCATCCCAGGACGCTGGTTATCAGTTCGGCCCGCTCGAAAATCCGAGATGCTATGGACGCCCCGCCGCAATCCGACTTGTCCGCTCCCGGTTTGGCGACCGCGCGCGGGATGACGATGGGATCCGATGCCTTGGCGCAGGCCATCGCGGAATCGAGGCTGTTCGACGCGACCTGGTACACCCTGCGCCATCCGGAGGCGGCCGACGCACCCCTGGCGCACTACATCGCGCATCAGAACGCGGATGGGTTCGATCCGAACCCCCTGTTCAGCACCGCTTGGTACCGGGCCGAGGCCCCGAGTGCGGGGGAGAGCCCGCTCCTACACTACGTTACAGCCGGCGCGGTCGGTGGCCTCGATCCGCATCCGCTCTTCGACACCTCCTGGTATCTCGCCTGCAACAGCGATGTCGCCGGCGCGGGCGCGAACCCGCTGCAGCACTATCTCGCCGAGGGCGGCCGCGAAGGCCGCAACGTCCATCCGCTGTTCGACACCGGCTTCTACCTCCGGCAGCGTCCGGACGTGCGCGATGCGGGTCTCAACCCGTTGCTGCACTTCCTCGCAGACGGGAGCCGGGAGGGGGTAGACCCTCACCCTCTGTTCGACAGCGCGTGGTATCTCGCCCGCTACCGGGACGTTGCTGCGACCGGCGAGAACCCTCTCGTCCACTACATGCGCCTCGGGGCGCAGCTCGGCTACGATCCGCATCCGCTGTTCGACACGCAATGGTACCGCCAGACCTTCCCGGACGCGGGCGAGAACGCGCTGCTCGACTATCTCGGCCGCGATGCGGCGGACGGCGCCGAGCCGCACCCGCTATTCGACTCCCCCTGGTATCTCGAGCAAGCGCCCGACGTGGCCGAGGCGGGGATGAACCCCGCGATCCATTACCTGACCGACGGGGCACGCGCGGGCCTCAGCCCGCATCCCCTCTTCGATCCGGCCCACTACCTCCGGCAGGTCCCGGATGCCGTCGACGCTCGCGCCAATCCCTTGCTGCATTACCTGAGGGACCGCGGTACGGCGAGCCCGCACCCGCTGTTCGACGCAGCTTGGTATCTGGCGCGCACGCCCGCCGCGCGTGGCCTGAATCCGCTGCTCCACTACAGGACACGCGGCGCCGCGCTCGACCCGCATCCGCTGTTTGACGCCGCCTTCTACCTGTCCCGCAACACGGATCTCGTCGAGACTGGCCGCAGCCCGCTCGCCCACTTCATTGAGGGGGGCGCCGCGGAGGGGCGCGATCCCTGTCAGCTGTTCGACACCTCTTGGTACCTGGAGCGCAATCCGGACGTGGCCGCCTCCGGGCAGAATCCACTAGTCCACTTCCTCGGGGACGGCGGTCGAGAGGGGCGCGACCCGCACCCGCTGTTCGACATCGGCTGGTACCGCTCCCGGGTCACGGACCTCGGGGACACCAATCCCCTTGTCCATTACCTCGCGCACGGCATCCGGGACCGGACGGATCCGAACCCTCTCTTCGACGCCGCATGGTACCGTGCACACCATCCGGAACTCGGACCGGACCAAGATCCGCTCGTCGACTACATCGAGCGCGGGGTCCACATCGGATCCGAGCCGCATCCGCTGTTCGACGGCGGCTGGTATCTTCGGACCTATCCGCAGCTGGTCGATGCCTTTGAGACGCCTCTACACCATTACCTTCATCTCGGCGCCGCGGAGGGCCGGGATCCGAGCCCGGATTTTTCGACACGCTGGTATCTGGAACGTCACCCGGACGTGGCCCGCGTCGGCCTCAATCCGCTGGCACATTTCGCCTCAGCCGGCACGATCGAGGGCCGGGCGCCGCTGCCGCTCGAGACGCTCCACGAGCGGCGCAGCACCGCGGCGCGTCTGACGCTCGCCGCGGAGGTCCAGGACATTCACCGCCATATCGGGCTGATGGTGGTGCAGCCCACTTTCGTGGTGCTGGTCGGGGGTGTGGACGTCGAGGCGGCCGAGCGCACGTGGGCCTCCCTCGACCGGCAGATCTACAAGCGCGCGCTCCGCTGCCAGACGCCGTCGGCGGCGGCCGACGCCCTCCGGGATCGGGAGAACGCCTACCTGCTGTGGCTGGAGGCCGGCGACGAGCTGCCTCCGCGCGCCCTCTACGATCTCGCCTGCGACATCAACCGCGCGCCCGACACCGACCTGATCTACGGCGACGAGGAAGTCCCGAGCCGGTACGGCCTCCTGCCGTTCTTCAAACCGGGCTGGAGTCCGGACTACCTCGAGAGCTTCGACTACGTCGGCCGGGCGGCCTGCTACCGGGGTGCCGCGGTCGCCAGCCTGCTGGTCGAGGCGCGTAGCGCTTTCGATCTGACCCTGCGCCTCGGCGAGGCCGGCGCCCGGATCCGGCATCTGCGCCGGATCCTCCTGCGCGGCCCGGACCGACGGTACGGGGAGGACGCGACCGAGCGCGCTCTGATCGAAGAGCGGCTGGCGCGTACCGGCCGCACGGGCGCGCGCATCGACACCGCTCCTCGGGCCCGCCACTACGCCGTGGCGCCCGGCCCGCGGACCGAAACCGTCTCGGTGATCGCCTCGCTGACGCTCGGTCCCGTCGGCGAAGAGGCGCGATCGGTCGAAACCTTTATCAGTCGGATCGCCGCGATCCGGGAGGAATCGAGCCACGCCCGTCTAGACGTGACGGCCGTCCTCGATCGGGAGGCCGGTTCCGTCGAACAGGCCGCCCTTAGCGCGGCCGGGTGCCGACCGGTCGTCGCGCCCGCGGGCGCGATCAGCCCCGCGGGCCGGCTCAATCACGGGGCTCGCGAGGCGAGGGGCGACGTGCTGCTATTCCTCGCCCCTGAGCTGGAGCCGACCGAGCGTCACTGGATCGAGCGTATGCTGATCCATCTCGACAAACCTGCGGTCGGCGCCGTCGGCGCGCGCTTGGTCGGCGGTGACGGCCAGTTCCGGCACGCCGGCCTCGTTATGCATGCAGGCCTGCCCGAGCCCGTACGCGAGGGCAACGGTGGGGCAGAGGGCTATTTCTTCAGCGCCGCCACCGCCCGGAATTTCCTGGCCGTGAGCGGGGAATGCCTGATGACCCGGGCCGCCACGTTCGCCGAAGCCGGGGGTTTCGACGAGGCGCTCGGCGGGGCACTTTGGGATGTCGATTACTGCCTCGGCCGATGGGCGGCCGGCTCCCGGATCGTCTACGAGCCGGGCGCGATCCTGGCCGATACCGACCCTTGGCAGGCGCCTCGGCCGCGTGCCGTTGAGGTTGAGCACTTCGTGCGCCGCTGGGGCGCGCGGGTCGTCCACGACCCCTTCTACAACGAGGCCGCCTTCAGGCTCGGACCGCCGAACTACGACGGGCGAGAGCTGCCCTGACGGCGTGGGCTCGAGTTTACGGAACAGGCAGCTTCAATTAGTGCGCTCACCGAGATCAAATCCGCGCGGCCGCCGAGCGCTTTCTCAACACCAAGACGCCATGAGTCGAATCGACCCGATCGCGCTCGCGAGGCCCATGAGCGCGGGCACGTCACCCCTGAGCCGAGAGGTGCCGTAATGGCGCTCAACTTTACATGGAGCCGTCGCAAGGGCCTGACCGGCATCGGCCGCCGTATCGGCAAGGAGATCCTGCGCAGCGGAACCGCGCGCGTTCTGCGCGCGGGCTGGCGTCACGGCGAGGGAGCACTGAGCGGCCTCGACGGGCTCTATCACCGCTGGGCTGGCGCACCGGACACGCGCGCGAGCCGCAATCCGCTGGTGCGCCTCGCCGCCCGCGGCGGCCTTCCGCCCTCGACCGACCCAACGTCCGAGGCCGAGCAGCTCGCAGCCCTAGCCCCGCATTTCGATGCGGCGTTCTACGAGAGCTGGTACGGGATCGGAGGAGCATCGGCGCTGCGCGACTATTTGCGCAACGGCTGGCGCCAGGGCCGCGACCCCCGCCCCGATTTCTCGACGGCGGAGTACCTCGCGGCGCATCCCTTCCTGCGTCACACCGACATCAATCCCTTCCTGCACTACCTGCAGACCCGGCTCGGCCACGGGGTCGATGCAATCCCGCGGCCCGACGCCCGTCGCGCCGCCCGCCTCGCACGTCGGCTGATCGACCCGGACTACTATCTCGCCGGCAATCCCGATCTCCGGGCGGCGGGCGTCGATCCGAGCGATCACTACATGAACTCGGGCTGGCGCGAGGGCCGTGACCCATCGCCCCATTTCGACCTCCCGTACTACTGCTTGACCCGCGGCCTCAGCTACACGACGGACAATCCGCTGCTGCATTACGTAATGCATGGCGGTAAGGCGCGGCCGCTGAGCGAGGACGAGGCGGTCTCGTTCCGGATCGAGACGATCGCGCCCTACTTCGACGCCGCCTATTATCGCGGCCGGACCGATCAGCGTTCCGACGAAAAGCTGCTGCGCGCCTACGCGGCCGGCGAGTGGCGCCAGATGCGCAGCCCCCGCCAGGAGTTCGACCCGGCGGGCTTCGTGCAGGAGCGCGCGGAGAGTCGCGCGGTTCGCGGCGATCCATTCTTCCGCTACATCGCGGAGACGCTTATCTCCGCCGAGACGCCATTCGAGAGCCCAGGCCGGATCAGCTTCCCCGCGGTCGACGACGACTGGTACCGGACGACCTATGCCGACGTCCGCGGCAGCGGCATCCGGCCCTACGTGCATTTCGCCAGCGTGGGCTGGCGCGAGGGGCGCGACCCGGGACCGGAGCACGCGACGCTGTACACGCTGCTTCGCGTATGCGGGTTCCGCCCGGACACGCCGCCGGTCGAGGATACCGGCTGGATCGCCGAGATCGGCCGCGAACCGGTGGACCGCGAGGCCTACCTGCGGCTGCAGGCGGCGTTGGCGGCCCTACACTTCGATCACGCCTTCTACAGGCGGCGCTACGGCGTGCCCGACGAGGTCGACGCGATCCGCGATTATTGCGAGCGCGGCTGGCGGATGGGACGCAACCCGCGCGCGGATTTCAACGGGCGGGATTATCTCGACCAGCACGGATACGTGCTGGAGACCGGGGTCGCGCCGTTCATCCACCATCTCGCCACCGCGCTGATGCTCGGCGTCGACATCGGCACCGGCTTCGACCCGCGCTATGGTACGCCGCCCTCAGACGCGGACGAGGCGATGATGGACGAGGCTCTTTTGATGGAGCCGTATTTCGACGCCGCCTTCTACGCCAAGCGCTATCCGGACGTGGCCGGCGCGCAGGGCGGCCCGCTCGCCCACTTCGTCGCCCACGGCCAGCACGAGGGTCGGCTTCCGAACAAGACCTTCTCGTACGACTTCTACGGCAAGGCTTACGGTCACCTGCTCGCCGCGGGCGAGTCGCCGTTCCTGCACTACGTCCGGACCGGCCGGGCCGCCGGGCTGATGGCCTGTCCGGAGGATCTCGGCACTTGGCCGCCCATGCTCGCCCCCGAGCCAGCCGATTGGAACGGATTGCCGCAAGCCCTGCCGATCGCGCAGGCCGACGTCGTCGTAATCATGCCGGTCTACAAGGGTCGCGGCGAGACCCTGCGCGCCATTCACGCCTGCCTCGTCGCCCGGCAGCAGACCCGGTTCACGCTGCTCGCGATCAACGACCGCTCGCCCGACCCGGAGCTGTCCGCAGACCTCGCCGACCTCGCCGGCCGCGGCCTGTTCCACCTCGTCGAGAACGAGCACAACCTCGGCTTCGTGCGCTCGGTCAATCGCGGCCTCGGCCTCCGCCAGGGCAAGGCCGTGGTCCTGCTCAACTCCGACGCGCAGGTCTTCGGCGACTGGCTCGACCGGCTCGTCGCCCACACGCGCGCCCGTCCGCAAATCGGCAGCGTGACCCCGCTCTCCAACAACGCCACGATCTGCAGCTACCCGAAATTCAACGCCAACAACGGCATGCGGCTCGAGATCGAGCGGCCCGAGCTCGACGCGGTCGTGTCGCGGATCAACCGAGGCCGCGCCGTCGCGGTGCCCACCGGCGTCGGCTTCTGCATGTACATGACCGAGGAAGCCCTCGAGGCCGTGGGCGTGCTCGACGAGGTCGCCTTCGGCAAGGGCTACGGCGAGGAGAACGACTGGTGCATGCGCGCCATCAAGGCGGGCTTCGTCAACCTGCTCGCGGAGGACGTGTTCGTCTACCACGCCGGCCAGATCTCGTTCGGACTCGACGAGGGCGGCGAGTACGACCAGGGTCAGGTGGCGCTGCTGGCCAAGCACCCCGACTACCCGGCCGTGGTCGGCCAGTTCGTGGCCGCCGATCCCGGCCGGCAGACCCGGGCACGGATCGATCTGTACCGGCTGGCCCGACACTTCCGGAGCCGAGCGGTCCTGTTCGTGACCCACAGCTGGGGCGGTGGCATCCAGCGGCACATCGAGGACATGATCGCGCGCCTGCAGGGCGAGGGGGTCAGCGTGGTGCTGATCTCGGTCGACCGCGACCGCAACATCCAGATCAACGTCTCGTACCGCAGCGCCGAGAACCTCTACCTGCCGACGATCGAGAGCCTGTCCCTGATCCGTGACGAGGCTCAGGTCGCCGAGTTCCTCGATTGGCTGGCGCCGATCCTGATCCACGTGCACTCGCTGGCGGGCCTGCGCTGGTCGGCGGTGCGGACGATGATGCGGCTGGTCACCGAGGCGGGGCGCCCCTATGCCTGGACGCTGCACGACTTCTCGCCGGTCTGCCATCGCAACCATCTAGTCCAGCCCGACGGCACCTATTGCGGGCTCGCACCCGTTCCGGTCTGCCGGGGCTGCATGACCGCGGATGGGGAGGCCCGTGAGGAACCGGATCCGGAGGAGCGGCGGACGACGTTCGGCGCCTTCCTGGCCGGCGCCGCGCAGGTGTTCGCGCCCTCGTCGGACACGGCACGGCGGCTCAACGCAGTCTATCCGGACTTGGCGATCACCGTCCGGCCTCACTTCGAGGCGGACCGCCGAATCCGGCCGGCGATCCACAAGCGCGGGGAGGGAAGGCGCCGGGTGGCGGTGCTCGGCGCCATCAACATGATGAAGGGTGCGCGCTTCCTTCAGGCGCTGGCCACCGACGCGCGGGATCGGGCCCTACCGATCGACATCACCATCGTGGGCTTCTCCGACCCGGCTCTGCGTCCGGCGCTCGCGGCCGTCGGCATCACTGAGACCGGCCGCTACATGAGCGACGACGAGGCTCTTGACCTGACGGCGCGATCGTTCGCCGACCTCGTGCTGCTGCCGGCGATCTGGCCCGAAACCTACTCGTACGCGCTGACCCTGGCGCTGCGCACCGGCCTGCCGGTGGTGGCCTTCGGCCTCGGCGCGCAGAGCGAGCGGCTGCGTGGCTACGCCCACGGACACGTGCTGCCCTATGCCCTGATCCACGATCCGACCGCGTTCAACGACCGGCTCATGGACATCGACATCTCGCCACGCGGGCGGATTCGCGGCCCCATCCGGGCGGCCGAATACGACGACCTGATGCGCGACTATTACGGCCTGGACCCGGCGCCGGCCGCAACCCGACATCCCGTCGACGAGGACGCCGCATGATCTCCGTCAACGAGGACATGAAGCAGGAGATGCTGCGCCGCGGCATCTCGGTGCTGCATCCGGCTCCGTTCGGCCTGCCGGAAGATTGCGTCTTCGAGCCGCCGTGCAGCATCAAGTGGATGGGCGTCGATTACTGCCTCACCATGGGGGCGTTCTCGTACGCGGTCAGCGGCTACTATTTCGGCGCCGACATCGCCCGCTACTGCTCGATCGGCGAGAGCGTCCAGGTCGGGCGCGGCAGCCACCCGGTCCATTGCGGCTCGACCTCGCCGCTGTTCTACACGCACCACTCGGCGGTGTTCGACCGCCTGGACCCGCGGGCGGAGGATTACGAGATCTGCGGCCCCTATCTGTGGCCCAAGCGCGTGCGCATCGGCAACGACGTCTATATCGGCCACGGTGCCTTCCTGATGCCCGACATCACGATCGGCGACGGGGCGATCATCGGCGCCATGGCGGTGGTGACCAAGGACGTGCCGCCCTACGCGATCGTGGCCGGCAGCCCGGCCCGGATCGTGAAGATGCGCTTCCCCGACGCGCTGATCGAGCGCTACCTGAAGGTGCAATGGTGGCGCTACGCCTTCTGGGACCTGCGCCAGTGCTCGATCACCGACCCGGAGAAATTCCTCGACGCCGTCGAGGAGCGGATCGCCGGGGGCATGCAGGAATACCGTCCGGAGCGGATCCCGATCCAGTCGCTGATACCGGGCGCATGATCAGATCGTCCCCTCGAGGCGCAGGTTCGACTCCGGATACTCGATCATCACCCGGCGCTGCTCGGGCGAGTTGTTCCAGCCGCCGGGCCGGATGTAATCCCCCGCGTCGGTCACCTCGACGACGTTCTTGACCGTGGGGATCTCTCGGAATTTGTGATCGTAGCCGTTCGCGAACGAGACCACGGTCTCGACCGAGTCGGACAGGTAGCAGATCGCCGGCCCCAGGGTTCCGAACCCGAAGACGAGGTGACGCCCGTTCACGAGGGCGGCGGTGTCCTCGACGATGCTCCCGCTCTGGACGGTGAACGGGATCGCATGCGCGCTGAGATGCGCCTCAAGCGCGTCGATCACCGGGTTGAGGCGGTTCTCGTAGACGAGCTTGACGCGCGTGATCCGGCCCGCCTGCCGGAAGCGGTCGATCACCAGGGTGTAGAAGGCCAGCGGCGGCTGGATGTAGGCGGCGTTGACCCAGGTGCTGAACACGTCGCCCGAGCGGATATGGATGATCAGCTCGTCGTCCGGCTTCGGCGCGAACACCGGCGGCAGCAGATTGTAGAGCGGGTGGATGATGGTACGGACCATCTCGCGCTTGTCGTGCGGCGTCAGCAGGTCCCGGGCGAAGCGCGCGTGGTGCTCCAGCTCCCAGAAATAGCCCTCCAGGAACCAGCCGCCCTCGGGCAGGGGATGGGGGCCCGGCAGGAAGGTGAGACCGCCGAGATCCACCGGCTCGGTGCGCGCGATCACCCCGCTGCTCTCCCGCGTGGCAAGCTTGAAGTAGCGTAGACCGAGCCGGCGGGCGACGGCGATCGCCATGGTGTGCTGCATCAAGCCGTTGCCGAGGGCGGCGTTGAGCACGAGCGACACGCCAATCAGCGGACGGTCGCGGGTGCCAGGCGCGCCGACCAGAGCGTAGCTCATCTGCTCGACCGCGCCGGGCGTCTCGGCCAGGAGCGGGATATCGAGGTCGTGCTCTTCCCGCAGACGGATCAGTTCGAGGGCCGGGCGCTCGACGAACACCTCAACCTGGGTCAGCACCAGCGGCTGGGGCTCGTCGAGCGACAGCTTGACGAACCGAGCCCAGACGAGCCCGGCGAGCGGAAGCTGCAGGGGGATAGCCTGCCCCCGCGCCCGGAAATGCGTCAGCCCCGCGTGGATCAGGGTCCAGGCTGCCCCGTCGTCCGACACCTCGACGCGGAGGGAGCGGGCGGCCTCCCGCGCCACCTCACGCCGGTTGTGGACGACGACCGCCGACAGCGGGAGGCGCTGCCCGAGGTCGACCTGCCACCAAGCCGGTTGGTCGACGTCCGTATGGGCGTTGTACTCCTGGCTGAAATCGCCGTTGACCAGTCCGTCCGGACCCAGCGGGCACCAAGCTGGCCGGGAGCTCTGCGTCGCCGGCTTGCCGAGGGCGACGTTGACGTAGAGATCCGGGTGGTCGAAGGGCGCGGTCATCGTCGAGGTCTGAGCAGCTGGCGCGCGCGCGGTCAACCGCCTTGTCTCCCGCCGCGGCGGCCGTCCGATCGGGGCGGCCCCGGCTTGCCTTGCCGCGCGACATCCAGCTAGGCGATCGGGCCCGGCGTGACGCCACCCGCCGACCGACAAAGGGGCGAACGAGTGCATCGCATGGCCGAAGCAGCCGACCGGATCGAAGACCTCGTCGATCTCGCGGCCCCCCGGGAGATCATCCGGACGGTGGAGGGGGCCCCGCCGGCGCCCGCCGCTGGGGGCCCGGCCGAACCGGATCGAGCTGGTGAGTCGCTCACGCTCGTGGTCGATCTCGGCGTGCGGTTCCCGATCCACGCCGTCTCGGTCAGCCTGGACGGAGCGCGTCGGTCGGAGGTCGTAACCGATCTGCGGCTCGCGTTCTCACAGGACGGCAGCGCTTGGTCGGAGCCGCCGATCGCGGCTCGGTCCGCGGCGGACCGGGAGATCCGTGCAGTGATCGCGGCCGGGGAGGGGCGATGGGCGCGCCACGTCCGCGCCGTCGTCCCCGCCGGAAGCGCCTCGGCCCGCGCGCGGCTGCACGTCTGGTGCGAAGCGACGACGCTCGATCTGATCGTATTCCGCGCCCAGCTCGGCGTCGCCTTCAACATCCTCCACGAGCATGCCGGAGCGGTGCTGCACACTTCCTATAGTCTAGTGAGCGCGGAGCCGCCGCGCTCGAAGGCGCTGGTCGGCATCGCGCTCCTCGAGAACGGTGCCTTCGGCAATTGCCTCGTGCAGTACGCAATCGCCATCGCGGTCGCGCGCGCGCTCCGGCTGAGCTACGTCAAGATCCCGAAGATCGACCGGAGCCAAGTGATCTTCCTCAAGGAGCATCTGACCTGCGCGGGGATCACCTTCATCCCCGCCGACGAGCCGCTGCCGGACGACGGCAACTTCCTGTCCGGGATGTTCTTTGACACGCCATTCCAACCCGTGGTGGATGCGCACGATCCGCTGCCCATGCGGGCGATCGTCCACACGTACATCCGGCCCCTGTTCAACGGCCTGCCGGCGGTGTTTCCGGCCAAGCCCGAGGACGAGCTGATCATCCACATCCGTTCCGGCGACATCTTCAGCACCTGGATCGACCCGAATTACCCGCAGCCGCCGCTGGCCTTCTACCGGATGGTCATCGAGCGCCTGATGGCGGAAGGCCGCATCCGATCCGTCAAGATGGTGTTCGAGAACCGGGCGAACCCGGTGATCCCGGCGCTGGAGGACCATATCGCGCGCATCGGCCTGCCGTTGAGGACCCAGAGCGGCACGCTGGCCGACGACGTCGCGGCGATCGCCAACGGCCGCTACCTCGTCTTCGGGTTCGGCTCGTTCGGACCCGGTGTCTGCCACGTCTCGGAACGGGTAGAGCAGGTGTTCTACTTCTCGTGCAACTGGCCGCAGGGCTTCCAGACGATCGAGACGGTGGGCCAAGCCATCGAAGTCCGGGATGTCGGCGGCGGGTACATGAAGATCGGGGAGTGGGCGAATTCCGAGGCCCAGCGCCGCCTGATGATCGAGTATCCGGCCGAGAAGCTGGCCTTCGACAACCGGTTGTGAGCGGGCGCCGCGGCCTCGCCGGCTGAGCCGGCGCGCCTTCGAATCGAATCGGGATGCGTCTGGCACCGATAGCTCGTCTGCGCCAACCAGCCCTAGGCGGCGCTCAGGCCTCGACCACCGACACTGGGATCGCGCGTCCCCAGGATGCGGAGGTGAGCTCCGCGCGCTCGCGGGGACCCTTCGTTTCGAAGCCACGCGTGTAGTTGTCGTGCACGAGAAGGTTGGCTTGCTGTCCCTGACGGGATGTCTCGCTGTCGGGCCAGAGCGGCGGCGCGTATCCGCGGCCATCGGCACCGACGATAAGACAGGTAAGGCCAAGCGCGAAGACCCGGCGTGTCAGGCCATCGGGGCCGCTCTCCGCGAAGAATGCGTCGAGCTTGGTCGTGATGGCGTAGGTGGCAAGTAGCGCCTGGGCGTGCTCCCGCCGCATCGCGAAGGCGTTCGTCCTTAGGTGAGGATTGGGATACGCCGGAAACAACCGGTTGATGTAATGCAGGCTCTCGAAGGAGCCCGTCGCGCCGACCATGCCGACACCGGGCGTGTCCAGATTGCGCAGGAGCTTGGCGAGCCAGAACGGCGCGTTGATCTCCGAGTTCGTGTTGAGGAAGCAGATGTGATCCTCACCTACGCTCCTCAGGGCGTCCGCGTAGGCGCCGAGATCGAAGCTGAGGTCGTCGGTTTCGATAGCCTCGAACGGCAAGCCGTCGAAGATCTCCGCCGCCGCCACGCGCTGCGCCGCGTCGGTGAAGCCCTTGAAGATCACGTAGAATTTGTGATCGTGCCCAGCGGGGTGCGCTCGGTACGAGGCTACGAACCGCCGAAACCGGTCGGTGTGATCGGCGTCGTAGCCGCGGGCGAGGTAGATGACGGCGGCGGTCCGGATCGACATAGTCTTCGGGCAACTCCGACGGCGTGGGGCCTGCGCGGCGCGGAGCGCGGGCGTTCGTATCGAGGCTGATAGAGCTTGGAGCCCGGTGTGACGAGGGGCTTCTCTTGAACAGGCGGCTGCCCGCACCCAAGCCCGGTCGGAAGCTTAGGCGAGCGATCCGCCTTGGACGGCGCCGGGAGGCCGGGTCGGGAGACTTGTGAGCCGGCAAACGATAGATGACGGGTGGAACAGCGGGTTGAACAGCATCGGCCTTCGCGCGTAAGCCGCGCGGGATCTGATTGGAAGACCTGTCCCTTCGCCGAGGTCAATGCGCCCTCGACGCTCCAGCGGGACGGCGGCTGCAATCGGGCGGGACCGTTGGGATTGCCGGAGAGGGACGGATGAAGGCGGTAATCTTGGCGGGCGGGCTCGGGACACGCCTGTCGGAGGAGACCGGGACGCGCCCGAAGCCAATGGTCGAGATCGGTGGCCAGCCGATCCTGTGGCACATCATGAAGGGATTCGCGGCCCATGGCGTGCGCGAGTTCGTGATCTGCCTTGGCTACCGCGGCTACATGATCAAGGAGTTCTTCCTCAACTACCGCCTCCACCTGTCCGACGTGACCGTCGAGACCGGTACGGGGGCAATCGAGTTTCACCGCAGCGGCGCGGAGGATTGGAGCGTATCGCTCATCGAGACCGGACCCGAGACCATGACCGGCGGCCGGCTCCGGCGCGTGCGGTCCTATCTCGGCACTGAACCGTTCTTCATGACATACGGCGACGGCGTCTCGGACGTAGACCTGACCGCACTCGCTGCCTTCCACAAGGCGCACGGCCGCCTGGCGACGCTGACCGCCGTGGCGCCGCCTGGCCGCTTCGGCGCTCTGGAACTGGAAGGAGACGCGATCCGCAATTTCCGCGAGAAGCCGGCCGGCGACGGCGCCGTGATCAATGGCGGCTTCTTCGTCCTCGACCCCCGGGTGCTCGACTATGTCGCGGGCGACGCCACCGTGTGGGAGAACGAGCCCTTGGAGCGGCTGGCGCGCGAGGGGCAGCTCCACGCTTTCCGCCACACCGGGTTCTGGCAGGCGATGGACACGCTGCGCGACAAGAACCAGCTCGAGGCGCTCTGGGCAAGTAAGGCCGCCCCCTGGATGATTTGGGCATGAGCGCCGCCGTAGCGAGCGTGGCGGCATCGCGCGCCCAAAACCCCAATCCCGGCTTCTGGGCGGGTCGCCGGGTGCTGCTCACCGGCCACACCGGGTTCAAGGGTGCGTGGCTTAGCTTATGGCTCGGCCGCCTCGGCGCACGGGTCAGCGGGTTCGCGTTGGTGCCGGAGACCGACCCGAGTTTGTGCACGCTAGCCGAACTGCCCGATCGCGTCGACAGCCGGATCGGGGACGTTCGCGACCTCACCGCACTCTCCGCCTGCATGGCCGAGGCGCGGCCTGAGATCGTCCTGCACCTCGCCGCCCAGGCGCTGGTGCGGCCGTCCTACACCGACCCGGTCGGCACCTATGCCAGCAACGTCATGGGCACGGTGCACCTCTTGGAGGCGGTGCGCGCCTGTCCATCGGTGCGGGCGGTAGTGATCGTCACCAGCGACAAGGCGTACGAGAACCGCGAGTGGGTCTGGGCCTACCGCGAGGACGAGCCGATGGGCGGGCGCGATCCCTATTCCAACTCGAAGGGCTGCGCCGAGCTCGTGACCAGCGCGTACCGCGCCTCGTTCTTCGGAGACGGCGGACACCCGGCCCGGATCGCGAGCGCACGGGCCGGCAACGTCATCGGCGGCGGCGACTGGTCGCTGGATCGCCTCGTCCCGGACGTAGTGCGCGCCTTCGGCCGGGGCGAGCCGGTGGAGATCCGCGCGCCGGGCGCGGTGCGGCCCTGGCAGCACGTGCTGGAGCCGCTCTCAGGTTACCTGCGCCTAGCCGAGGCCCTGTGCGGCGAGGACGGCGCGCGCTACGCCGAAGGCTGGAATTTCGGGCCGGCCGACGCGGATTGCCAACCAGTCTCCGAGGTGGTCGCCGGCCTCGCCCGAGGCTGGGGTGCCGGAGCGACGTGGCGCCTCGCCAGCGGCACGCACCCGCACGAGGCGACCTTCCTCAAGGTCGACGCCTCGAAGGCGCGCGCGCATCTCGGCTGGGACCGGCGGCTGCGGCTCGCCGAAGCGTTGGACTGGACCGGGGCGTGGTACCGGGCCCAAGGGGAGGGCGCGGACGCGGCCGCGCTGACACTCGACCAGATCGCGCGCTACGAGGCGCTGGCAGTAGCAGAGGACCGGACATGAGCGCAGCGATCGATACCGTTCCGGCCACCGCGAATCGAGTCTGCTGCCGTGCCTGCGGCACGCCGCTCGCGCGCACAGTGGCCGATCTCGGCCTGTCGCCGCTGGCCAATTCCTACGTGCCGCTCGCGCGGGCGAGGCACGGGGAGATGGCCTACCCGCTCCACGCCTATGTCTGCGAGCGTTGCTGGCTGGTCCAGCTCGAGGCGTTCGAGAGCCCGGAGCACATCTTCTCTGACTACGCCTACTTCTCGGGCTTCTCGGCCGGTTGGCTGCGCCACGCGGAGCGCTACGTCGCCGCCATGACCGAGCGCTTCGGACTGGGACCGCATAGCAAGGTGGTGGAGGTCGCCAGCAACGACGGCTACCTGCTGCAATACTTCGTCGCCCGAGGCGTGCCGGTGCTCGGCGTCGAGCCGGCGGCCAACGTCGCGGCCGTGGCGCGCGAGAAGGGCGTGCCGAGCGAGGTCGCGTTCTTCGGCCGCGCCACCGCCGAGCGGCTGCTCGCCGAGGGGCACAGCGCCGACCTGATGGCGGCCAACAACGTCCTCGCCCACGTCCCCGACATCCTCGACTTCGTGGCCGGGTTCGAGGTGCTGCTGAAGCGCGACGGCGCCGGCACCTTCGAGTTCCCGCACCTGTTGCGGATGATCGAGCACAAGCAGTTCGACACGATCTACCACGAGCACTTCTCGTATCTGTCGCTCGGCGTGGTCTCGGGGCTCCTCGAGCGGTCCGGGCTGCGGGTGTTCGACGTGGAGGAGTTGCCGACCCACGGCGGCTCGCTGCGCGTATTCTTCTGCCACGCCGACGGTCCGCAAGCGCGGATGCCGGCGGTGGCGCGGGTGCTGGCTGACGAGCGGGACGGCGGGCTGTTCTCGGCCGATGGCTACGGGCGGTTCGCCGAGGCCATGGTCGAGATCAAGTGCGCGAGCCTCGAATTCCTGATCCAGCAGCACCGGGCGGGCAAGCGGGTCTGCGGCTACGGGGCGGCGGCCAAGGGCAACACCTTCCTGAACTATTGCGGGATCGGCCCGGAGCTGGTCGAGGCGGTGGCCGACCGCTCGCCGCACAAGCAGGGCACGCTACTGCCCGGCAGCCGCATCCCGGTGATCTCGCCGGAGGCGCTGCTGGAGCTGCGCCCGGATTACGTGCTGATCCTGACCTGGAACCTGAAGGCCGAGATCATGCATGAGATGGGGGCGATCCGCGCCTGGGGCGGTCGGTTCGTGACCTGCATCCCGGGTCTCGCGGTGGAGTGAACCCGTGACCTTCGAAGAGCTGCCGCTCGTGGGCGCCTACCGCATCGGGCTCAGCCCGCATAGGGACGAGCGCGGCTTCTTCGCCCGGACGGTGTGCGAGGACACACTGGCTACGCGCGGGCTGGTAGGCCGGTTCCAGCAGTCGAGCGTGTCGTTCAACCTGCGCCGCGGCACGGTGCGGGGGATGCACTACGCGGTGGCGCCGCACGCCGAGACCAAGCTCGTGCGCTGCACGATGGGGGCGATCCACGACGTGATCGTCGACCTCCGCCGGGGCTCGCCGACCTATCTGCAAGCCGTCGGCGTCGAGTTGTCGGCCCAGAACCGGGCCACCCTCTACATCCCGGCGGGGTTCGCGCACGGTTTCCAGACGCTGCGCGACGAGACGGAGGTGCTCTATATGATCGACCGCGCCTACGTGGCCGAGGCGGCCCGCGGCCTGCGCTGGGACGACCCGGCGCTCAACGTGGTTTGGCCGGTGCCGGTGACGGTGATCGCCGAGCGCGACCTCGCCTTCCCGGCCTGGACCGGCGCGGACCCGGTCGTGTGAGTTCGAGCGTGCGGCGCATCGTGCTCACCGGCGCGACCGGCTTCGTCGGCGCCCACGCGATCCCGGCGCTCCAGGCCCGCGGCTTCGAGATCCACGCCCTGGGCCGCCGCCCGCCGGCCGCGGAGGTCGCCTTCCACCCGGTCGACCTGCTGGACGCGGCGTCTGTCCGAGACGTCCTCGACGCCGTTCGGGCGAGTCATCTGTTGCACTTAGCCTGGTACGCCGAGCCGCGCCTGTACTGGCGCTCGGCCGTCAACCTCGATTGGGTCGCGGCGAGCCTGGCGCTGGTCCGCGCCTTCCGAGAGGCCGGCGGCGCTCGTGCGGTGGTCGCCGGCACCTGCGCCGAGTACGCCTGGGGCCCCGACTGCTTGCGCGAGGACGCGCCGTGCGCCCCCGCCACCCTGTACGGGGCCGCCAAGGACGGGACGCGGCGCATCCTCGAGGCCTATGCCGGCGAGACCGGGCTGTCCTTCGCCTGGGGGCGGCTGTTCTTCCTTTACGGGCCGGGGGAGAAGCCGGGCCGGCTGGTGGGCGACGCGATCCGGGCGCTGGCCGCGGGCGCGCGCTTCGGCACCAGCCCGGGCCACCAGCGCCGGGATTTCAGCCATGTGGCGGACGCGGCCGGGGCGTTCGCGGCCCTGGTGGACGCGGGCGTCGTGGGGCCGGTCAATGTCGGCTCGGGCGCGGCGGTGCCGGTGCGGGCGATCTTGGAGCGGATCGGCCGCCTGACCGACCGGCCGGACCTAATCGATTTCGGCGCCCGTCCGCTCGCGGACAGTGAGCCGGCCTGCATCGAGGCTGACGTGAGCCGCCTGCACCGGGAGGTTGGCTTCCAGCCCCGCTTTGACCTCGACGCGGGCCTGCGCGCAACGCTCACGGCCCACAACTCTAGGCCGTAGGAAACATGTGAGGCATCCGGCGGCGCTGAGGCCCACCCCGCTGGCGGCCGCGCCCTGCGCTCGCCTGAGCCGGTGCCCCTGTCAGAGCACGTTTGGGTCCGGCGCTTCGCCTTGACGCGGCGGCTCCAGGAGGTCGATTAGCAGCTCCAGCACCTG
Organism: Methylobacterium sp. 391_Methyba4; assembly: GCF_029691625.1. Classification (NCBI taxonomy): domain Bacteria; kingdom Pseudomonadati; phylum Pseudomonadota; class Alphaproteobacteria; order Hyphomicrobiales; family Methylobacteriaceae; genus Methylobacterium; species Methylobacterium sp. 391_Methyba4. The sequence continues at coordinate 1,544,335 of NZ_CP121475.1, forward strand.
CGGCGCGTCGCGACGCAGCATTGCGTAGGCCGTCCCAAGGCGATCGCTGCGGTGGCGGACGCCGAAAGCCCGCCAGGGCGCCTCGGTGGGCGCCGCCAAGGGCTCGTAGCTCAGCCCGTCACCGGCCGGCCATACCCGCTCCAACAGGTCGAGCAGGACTCGCCCGTCCTCCGCTCCACCCACGGTCGGGTCGCTCGGCTCAGCCTCCTGCCCCGCGCCGGGCCGTACGAGGACGAGGACGTCGGCGCGCGCGCGGGCGGCGGCCTGACGCGCCGCGCGCAGCGGCGGCAGGGGCGCGACGTTCGTCACGATCGTCGCTCCGGCCAGCCGCCCGAGAACGTGATGCGTGTCGTCGATCGAGGCGTTGTCGACGAGCACGACCTCGCTCGGCGCAGATCGGCCTTCCGCGAGAGCGCGCATCAGGCGCAGGAGCCGCGCCGGCTGGCCATCGACGACGGCGAGGACCGAGACGAGCGGGGCCGCGCCCGGCGCTAAGTCGAGCACGTCACCGACGGCCAGGAACTCGTGCATCTCGGCGAGCACCAAGCTGTCCTCGTCGCGCCCGGTCCCGTCCGGCGCGGGACGGCCCCCCGCTCCCTCCCGGGCGAGCCGCGCGAGCGTCCGGTCGGCGGGGCCGGTGTCGTACCCGCGCGCGGCCATCTCGGCGCGCCAGTCCGCGGTCTCGACGCCCGGGACGAGGGCCCGGGCGGTCCCGACTTTCAAGTAGGGGAAGCCGGCGCGCAGGAGCTTACGCCAATTGTGCAGCGTCGTGTCGAGCCAGTCCGGCGTCGGGAACAGGACCTCCGCGCGAAACCCGCGGGCGGTCGCGTAGCGCGCCAGCTGCGTCTCGTACTCGTTCACGACGTCGTTCTTGTGGGCGTACGCGACCACGCCGTCGAAGAACGCCCGGCCCGCCTCCGAGGCCAGGAAGCGCCCTTTGAGCGCGAGGAAGTAGCTCTGGATGTGCCAGCCCCGGTCGGCGTTGTCGGTCAGGCCGACGAGGTCGGCCTCGCTCGCGCGGATCCGGGCGACCACCCGCTCCAGCGCCTCCGGATGGGTCGGCCCGAAGACGCTGTCGTTGACGAGGTACAGGATCTTGGCCTTGAGGAGCTCGGGGTGCAGGCGCAGCACGTGGACCCAGGCGGCGAAATCAAAGCCCGCATTCGCGCGTCGGAAGGCGTGATCGGCTTGGCCGAGGGCCGCACCGGTCACCGCGGCGTCGGCCTCGTCGCAGGCCACGATCAGCGCGCACGCGATCCCGCAACGCCGCAGGCAAGCGAGATGGTGGGCGACGTGCGGCTTGATCGCGCCGTCGCGCGCGTGCGTGATGAACAGGGCGACCTCATCAGCGAACGCGCCGCCTTTAAGGCGGTCGATCCGCGCCGCCGTGACCGGCTCCGACTCGAGGATCGCGTGCGGGTTCGGACGGCGGCGGTCGATCAGGCCTTCTGTGATGAAGTGCTCGAGGGGATCGAGGCCGCGCCAGGCGACGTCGGGGTTGCGGGCGAGGTACCAGTCCGGATCGAAGGTCGTGCGCCAGGCCGCCCGATCCTCCTCGGCGGCGTTGGCGGCCCGGCCCTCGAGAAGGCCGATCCGGCGGAAATGCTCCAGGGGGTCGTCCTGAAAGGGGCCGAGATCCGCGTTCCGCGCCCGGTACCAGGTCGGATCGAACCGGGTGTCCCACACGTCCCGCGGCTCACGATCGGCGTTGGGATATCGGCCCTCGGCCCGGCCGTAGAGGACGTAGTGTCGGACCGGGTCGGCTCCCGTGGCGGCCACGTCCGGATAGCGCGCGCGGTACCAGACGGCGTCGACGACCTCACCCAGCGTCGCCAATTCGGCTGCCGGATTGGGGAAGCGGCCTTCTGAGCGTCCGTGGGACCGGAAGTGCTCGGAGGGATCTGCGCCTGCCGCCGCCACATCTGGGTAGCGCTCCCTGTACCAGTCCCGATCGACCAACAAGCCGCGCCCCGTGCTTTCACCAGCATCATCGCCCGCGGAGAGATTTTCTGTATTTGTCGCCATCACTATGATTCAAACCAAAATAATAAGATGTTGACTGCAAAGATTCTGGTCCCGGCCGTTATTCATGTCGCCAAGATGGCGACGGCAGATCTATTTCAATTCCCGCGATGCGTAATAGGCGCTGAGTGAGCGCCGCATACCACGCAGTCAATCCGGAGCGAAGCCCGATGACGGCAAACGCATATCATGGACCACAACCGCTTGAATGTCTGGATGTGAGACCTCCTTGGCGTCTTCAACGATGCGAAGGGCCTGTTTGATGAGGCTGGAACTGGGTGGCTTGTAGGTTGGGTTGGCCAGTTCGGGATCGGCTTCGAGACGTTGGCGCAGCACCATCTCGGGCGAGAGCTCATTGAGTACGCGCTGCCGGCGGCCATTATAGGCGGCGTTGAAGCCGCGCAGCACGATCTCCAGGTCGGCGTGGCGATAGAGCGTGATCCCCAGCACCTCCCGCTGGACGCGGTCGTTGTAGCGCTCGACCATGCCGTTATCTGGTATGTACCTGTGTGGTGCCTTCTCGTACCGCTGTTCTCCCCAGAGAACGGCATTATGGTGAGCCCATCTGGGACGCGGGGCACCGGGAGCACGAAGGTGCGGGCAGGCCGTCGATAGACAGTGGGCTGAGAGCCCGAACTCGTTACATGGCCGCCCCTTACGACTTTCCCGGATGCGCTGCGAGCGCGGATCGGTAGGTTTCGTGTTGCCCGCCAGCTCCCGTTTTTGTCGACGAACCAGACTGGGGAGTGGGCATGCGGATCATCGGACTGGATATTCATCGCACCTTCGCGGAAGCGGTAGCGTGGGATGATGGCAAGCTGAGGCGGATGGGTCGCGTCGACATGCGTCGCGATCTTCTGACCGCCTTCGCTGAGCAACTATCGGCGGATGACGTCGTGGTGGTTGAGGCCACCGGCAATGCCTCGGCCGTTGTGGCGGTTCTCGCGCCGCACGTGAAGAAGGTGGTGATCGCCAACCCGATACAGGTGCGGATGATCGCGCATGCCAAGATCAAGACCGACACGATCGACGCCGGCGTGCTGGCGCAGCTCTACGCGAGCGGGTTCCTGCCGGAGGTGTGGGTTCCAGACGAGCCGACCCAGGCGCTACGCCGGCAGGTCACCCGCCGCAACCAGATCGTCCGGCAGCGATCCTGAATCGCGCCGGGATTTTCGGAGGCTCCAACTCTTGAGAGACTGGAGCCATGACGAAGCATACCCCACCCTTTTCCCCTGAGGTTCGCGAGCGGGCAGTCCGGCTGGCCCGGGAGCATGAGAGCGAGCACGGTTCGCAATGGGCCGCGATCCAGTCAATCGCGGCCAAAATCGGTTGCTCTGGCGAGACGCTGCGCAAGTGGGTCCGCCAGGCCGAGCGCGACCGGGGCGTGCGGGCCGGACCGACGACGGATGAGCGCGAGCGGATCAAGGCTCTAGAGCGGGAGAACCGCGAGCTCCGGCAGGCCAACGAGATCCTCAGGAAGGCGAGCGCGTATTTTGCCCAGGCGGAGCTCGACCGCCGGTTCCGGTCATGATCGCCTTCATCGACGATCATCGTGCGCTCTACGGGGTCGAGCCGATCTGCAAGGTTCTGCCGATCGCCCCGTCGACGTACCACGCCCATGCCGCGCGACGAGCCGATCCCGGGAGGCTGCCGGCTCGAGCTAAGCGGGACGCGGCCCTCATGGTCGAGATCCGGCGCGTGTACGAGGCGAACTTCCGGGTCTACGGCGTGCGCAAGGTCTGGCGGCAGCTCGCCCGCGAAGGGATCGTTGTGGCGCGCTGCAGGGTGGCCCGGCTGATGCGAACGATGGGCTTGGCTGGCGTCGTCCGGGGGCGGAGGGTTCGCACCACCGTTCCCGATCCGGCGGCGGCCTGCCCGCTCGACCGGGTCAATCGGCAGTTCAGGGCCGAATGCCCGAACCGGCTATGGGTGGCGGATTTTACCTACATCGCCACCTGGGCCGGCTTCGTCTATGCGGCCTTCGTGATCGACGTCTTCGCCCGCCGGATCGTGGGCTGGCGTGTGTCGCGCTCGGCCCGGGCCGACTTCGTGCTCGATGCCTTGGAGCAGGCCCTGCACGAGCGCCGCCCCTTCGCCGGCAGCGGCCTCGTCTGTCACTCGGATCGCGGATCGCAATATGTGAGCATCCGCTACACCGAGCGCCTGGCCGAGGCGGGCGTCGAACCCTCCGTCGGCAGTGTTGGCGACTCGTACGATAACGCTCTCGCCGAGACGGTGATCGGCCTGTTCAAGGCGGAGGTCATCCATCGACGCGGGCCGTGGCGCTCGTTCGAGGCGGTCGAGTTTGCCACGCTCGAATGGGTGGACTGGTTCAACCACCGTCGGCTGCTCGAACCGATCGGCCACATCCCTCCCGCCGAGGCGGAGGCACGCTATTATGCCCAGGCCGAGGTCCAAGCCTTGGCCGCCTGAGCCAAACCAAACGGCCTCCGGAAAACCCGGCGCGATTCACTGGAAGAGGCACCGGCCAACGCCACACACTGGAGCACCCGCACGATGGCGCGCCGCACCGGCATGAGCCAGAGTGCAGTGTCACGCATCTGGCGCGCCTTCCGTCTGCGGCCGCACCAAGCCGACACCTTCAAGCTCTCCGCGGATCCCGCGTTCGTCGAGAAGGTGCGCGACGTCGTCGGCCTCTACCTCGCTCCACCCGATCGCGCGCTGGTGCTGTGCGTCGACGAGAAGCCGCAGACCGGCCGCGTCCCCCTCGCCATCCTTGGTTACTCTCGCCGTGCCGCTACCTCATGCCGGCGAAATGGGTGGCGATCCGAGGGCCGCCATCGAATTATGCGATTAGCTCGGATCCCGTGAGCCTCTCTTGACTATGCCAGCACAGCAGTCCAGACGCGGCGCGCAAAGCAAGGTCGAGCTGACTGGCGCGAAGCTGCGAGGAGCAGATGTTCTTCAGAAAACGCAAGCGCCAGACGATGCTTCAGGACACGGCTATGATCGCCGCCGAGGCGATAACGCTACCTCAAGAGCGGCCGGAGGTGCCGGCCGTCGATCCCGCGGTTGCCCGATATGAGGATGATCGAAGAAAGTTGATCGCTGGACTCGAAGGCACGCATGACTGGCCCTTCGGCGTCGATTATCCGATCCTAAATGAATGGGATCAGCAGAGCGGCACCGCGTCTGGACATTATTTTCATCAAGATTTATGGGCTGCAAGGCGGATTTATCAACGTAGCCCGAATAGACACGTGGATGTCGGATCAAGGATCGACGGGTTTGTGGCGCACGTCGCATCCTATCGAGAAGTCGAAATATTTGATATTAGGCCTCTTAACGTAAACATACCCAATATTATATTTCAGCAGCACGATTTCCTGCAGAAGTCCCTCACGAGCATCTGCGACTCCCTATCATGTCTGCACGCACTCGAACACTTCGGGCTTGGTCGATACGGCGATCCAGTTGATGCCCGCGGCTACATCGAAGGATTTGCGAATATATCGGCTCTTCTTTCGGATGGCGGTACATTTTATTTTTCCGTACCCATTGGTCGACAGCGCATCGAGTTCAATGCGCATAGGATTTTCTCCCTTAAGGCAATTATCGAACTGTACGAGACACATCGGTTTCAGCTTCGTGAATTCTCATACGTCGATGATCGAGGCGGCATGAATTACGACGTGAAACTCACGAACCTTGATATTTCACGCAGCCTCGGTCTTGATTACGGCTGTGGGCTTTTTGAGTTGGTGAAAATATAGCCTTGACATAAGCGAGCAGGCGATTTCTGGCCCGACCGGCTGATATTTGGTCCGGGCCGATCGAGAGGATCAGACCGGACCAGAGGAGCCGGAGATGAATCTAGGACAGAGCGACCGTGTTGAAGGTCAAGTAGTCAGTGGCCGCTAGAGCCGTACCCTTTCAGGTTGGCTCATAGGCATCGTATCCGGCAGCGGTGAGGTAGTTTCGGCATTCATCCGGTCGGACGGCGGCGAACGCGTTCTCGATGGCGGTGATGAGGTCGGCGGCGGTCCGTGCCGCAGCCGTTCGGAGGAGGGCTTTGACCTTGGCAAAGACCTGCTCGATCGGGTTGAAGTCGGGACTGTAGGGCGGAAGGTAGAGAACTCGTGCGCCGACCGCCTCGATGGCCTTGCGCACCCCGGCGACCTTGTGGGCGTTCAGATTGTCGAGGACGACGGTGTCACCGGGCCTCAGCACCGGAGCCAGGATGTCGGTGACGTAGGCGCGGAAGCGCATTCCATTCGTGGCTCCATCGAAGACGCTCCTAGCGATCAGTCCCGTGGCGCGCAGGGCGGCGGTGATGGTGGTGGTCTTGTAGTGTCCGTGGGGCACGGCGATCCGGCAGCGCTGACCGCAGGGAGCACGGCCATAACGGCGGACCATCTTCGTCGTGGCGGCCGTCTCGTCGAGGAAAACCAGGCGATCCGGATCGAGGTCGGGTTGGCGATCGAACCAGTCCTCGCGCGCGGCCCTCACATCCGACCGCTCCTGCTCGGCCGCGTGGACAGCCCCTTTTTACGGGTGATCCCATGCCGGGCGAAGAAGCGTGACAGGCTGCTCGTGCTGGCCCGGACGCCGCGTTCCGAGAGCCTATCGCGCAGCTCCCGCAGGAAGGAGAGCGGGTGTTCTTCGTTGAGCCGAAGGATCAGGGCGGCCTGCGCTTCCAGACGCTGCGAGTTGCGGTCGCCGCCCATGGGCTTGGGCGCGATCTGCCCGTCCTGTCGGAAGCGCTCGTGCCAACGGACTGCGCTGGCCGCCCCGACACCGAAGCGTTGGGCCGCCTGACGCCGCGAGGCGCCCGCTTCAATCGCGGCGACCACACGCTCGCGCAGATCGACCGACAGGGCTGAAGGCATGGCGATCCTCCATTCTCGCCCATCCAGTGAATCACACGCCAGCCAGATCGCCTACCCCAACCGATTCAACCCGCCAGGGCACGGCTCTAGAGCCGTACCCGGCTCGGAAAATGAGGGTCAAAGACTTCGCTGCGCACGTGGTCCGAAGCCTCTTTCACGCGCCGCCGAACCGGGAAATGCGGATCGTAGAGGTCGCGCTGCGTCTCGCTGGGGGCCGGCTTCGCAGCCTGCTGGTCGTCGCGTCCAGTCGCTGTGCTCATCGCCTGCGCTTTCACGTTGCCAAGCAGATCGTATAGGCGACTGATGGTTGCGAGGCTGTTGCCCCTTGGCCATAGGCGATTGCCATCGGCATCCGCCCGCCCGGTCCGCCGGCGCGGGCTTCTCATGCATTTATTCTGGATCTACCGGCGACCGAGGCGTTGAGACGATGCGGGTATCGCGGGTGACGCCAGCACCAGGCTGGCCGTCAGCATTCACGATCCGCTCGAATTCGACCAACGCCACACCTGTTTTGCCGCCTGCTTGACGCTCGACCGCGGCGACGATCCGCAAAATATCGGGCACTTGTTGCTGATGCCAAGCCTCCCATTCCCCATCGAGTGATATCAAGCCAATCGCCTGAGCGAACTGCTTATATTTCATCGTTCGGTCAGTTATTTGCAAAGATCTAAGAACCGACACGGCGGCCAAGGCGTACTCAAGACGAGATTTTACATCCAGCCGCTTGATAGTTTTCGCAACGGCAGTTTGGTCGCTCATGATGTACTCCGCCTTCAAGGCTTGTGCTGACCCGGCTGGTGCGCCGCCACTACCGCCAACACAGCGATAACATTCACTTTTGAGATAGCAGCAGATCCCCGCAGTTCGCATGCTGGTGTGACGTTGCACTCTGCAAGCTAATTTTGTTTACCCTAGCGCTTAGCGAGCGTCCGCTTTCGATCCGCAAGTACTACAGAGGAATGTCGCATCCTGCGGGAATCGGGTATATGGGCCTTCCTCAAAGCCATCCGGCAAACTGTCCACCCGGAAATCTGCTCCGCCCCAGTTGCTATCTGAGTCAGAAACGCGGGCGACGCCTTGTGTCCCGCAAGTAGGACACGAGAGGGTCAATTCGTATCTGTCGCGGCTTGCCATCTTACGATCATGCCACGGCCGCACGCGGTTACCAACGGCAGTCCGAACGGATTGATCTGTATGCGCTCCCCCGCCCCGTGAGCAGATCGGGGCGGGGCCGAGCAGGTGCGTGGCGCGGTAGCGCTTTTTTCTGAACCCTGGCCCTGGGCGCCCTGACTTCGGCCGCGGGCGTTGCGGATCGAGTTGGGCGCCGACTACACAGGCGGGACCGCGCTGCAGAATGCGCACCAGGATCACGCCATGCACGAAATCGCTCGCTCGGTGCTTCCAGGAGAACTCGTATTTGACATCGGCGCCCATGCTGGCAGCAAGGCGCAATGGTTCGCAGATCGTGGCGCCAGAGTTATCGCGGTTGAGCCTCAACCCGCCATGATTGAGAAGCTACGAGTGCGTTTCGATGGCAATCCGAATGTTACGGTCGTCCCAAAAGGTTTGGCAGGAGAGCCTGGCGAATTGACTATGCGCATCAATACGCAGGCCCCGACCATATCGACCTTCACCGAGCATTGGACCAAAGGTCGCTTCAGCGATATGGTTTGGGACGATCAAGCGATTGTTCAAGTGACAACACTAGACCAGCTTGTTTCAGAATATGGAGCTCCAAGGTATACCAAGATTGATGTTGAGGGATTTGAGAAATCCGTGATGCTTGGGTTAACGCGCCGAATTGGAGCGATATCTTTCGAATTTACCACGGAGTTCGAGGCGGAAGCGAGAGATATCATGTGGTATGCGCGCGGCCTGGGTTATAGGCACTTCAATTTTAGCTTGGGCGAGGCAGAAGAATATGCGCTAGCGGATTGGGCCGACGTCGAAACGGCGATAGCTCACCTCAAAGGCGCATGCGCGGCTGATAGCGACGCTTGGGGTGATGTTTACGTTTCAGCGTGATCTCGGAGTCGTCAGCGTCATAGGGGCGGCGGGGCTTCACACTCGACCGCATACGGGGTTTGGTGCCGACTTGCCCGCGGCTTGCGATGGATGAACAAAGGCGTCGCCCGCAAACGGTCACGTTGTTGCCGTAGCGGGACGGCGCCGGGCTCATGCTTCGGAGTCGACGATAGGAGACACTCTCGGTGATCCGCTTCGAGAAAGTCAGTAAGGTCTACCGCACCGATGGCCACAAGCGGACCATCTTGGAGCAGGTGTCGTTCACTCTGAAGCCGGGCGTCTCCTACGGCATCCTCGGCATCAACGGCGCCGGAAAATCGACCACGATGCGGCTGATCGCCGGCACCGAGGCCGCGACGCGAGGCCGGATCCATCGCGGCGTCAGGGTCTCCTGGCCGCTCGGCTTCGCAGGCGGCTTCCACCCAAAAATGACCGGGCGCGACAATGTAATGTTCGTGGCCCGGATCTACGGGGAGAATCCACGAAAAGTGCTGGACTTTGTCGAGGACTTCTCGGAGCTCGGCAGCTATCTCGATATGCCGATCTACACGTACTCGTCTGGCATGGGCGCGCGGCTCGCCTTCGGCATGAGCATGGCGATCCCGTTCGATTGCTATCTGATCGACGAGATCACCTCGGTCGGCGATGCTCGTTTCGGCAAACGCTGCGACGAGGTCTTCTCGCAGCGGCGGAAGCACGCCGACGTCATCATGGTCTCGCACTCCATGGAGACGATCCGCCAGTGGTGCACACAGGGGCTAGTCCTGCTCAACGGCCGCGCGATCATCTACGAGGACGTGAACGACGCCATCGAGGTCTATCGCCGGTTGAATGCCTAGCGAGCCGCGTAGTTCAGTTGTCGTGGGCAGCGGTCTTTAAGATCGGCCCGTTGGAGCTCAAGCGCTATATGCTTTAGCTACTGCAAGGGCGCGATTGCGCTAGAGCTTCCCTGCCATCCCTTTTCAACGGCGGCCTCGATCATTTGCAACCGGGCAGCTCGATACTGCCGCTCGATTTTTGACCGACTATCGTTCGCCAATCTAGCCAACCATCTCGGATCAAGAGTGTCGTCCAGATCGGCCAGCTTTACCAATACTGTGGTTAGCCCCCCGTCACGCATGATCGCGTTGATCAAGTCTTGGTAAGATTTGCCCTCTTGTGGCGTCAGAGCCGCAACCGCCTCGATCACGATAAGCGAGAAGCCTTCCTGCCGAAGGCGCCGTTCCGTAGCGCCCGCGGTTCCGATTACATCGTGTAACCAAGCGACCTGCTCCGCGTCGTCACGGTGATCGTCGCTCCAAAATGGGCACCACTCCGCAAGGCGACGGACGCTCGCGGCGACGCGGGCAAGGTGACCTATGAACGGCTGGCCAGCCTCGTCGATGCCGTCTTTGTGAATGACGGCCGCGACATCGGCAGCGTCAGCTGCAGTTCGGCGCAAGGGCGGCAGAATGAGCTGGGACACCAACGTTTCTCGACCTAACTGTCCTGCAGGGTTCATCAGCTAAACTTGGGTCCCGATCTTATCAGACGAATCACCCCAGCGCCCGTCCATGCGCGCCTCACCGCGCCGGTATCTCACTCCGGCGAGACGGACGGCAACGCGCGCGAACTCGCTGGCCTTCCTCGACCAGCACGGCGCCGAGGCGCACCGGCTCGGTTGGACGGCGCCGCAGTTGTTCGGCGTCCACCCCGAGCACGGCTTTCTCCGGGTCGAGTCTGCCGGCGCGCTGATGGTCAACGACAGCCGGGTCGTCGGCGTCGAGCCGGACCGGATCGTGTTCGACCGTTTCTCTGGCTACCGGACGAAGCCCGGGCAGACCTGGGGTCCCCCGGTCTGGGAGTTCGCGGCGCGTGGAGTGGCGCGGTAGGGCTATTCTACTTCGGCGAGTTCCTCGCCATCCCTCACGCCCAGCGCGGCCTTCTGCGCGAGCAGCGTCGCTAATGCGGACCGGATGCGATCGCCCTGCTCTGCGTAGGGCAGCTCGGCTGCAACGAGCAGCGCATCGCGATAACGCGTCTGGATCGCCGCAAGCTGCGTTGGTAGGCCGATCTTGCGGGGCGCCTTCTCGGCGGCCTTTGCCTTGACTGGCTTCTTCTTGGCGGGTGTTTTTCCAGGCATGCCGAGCCAAGCTGGATGCAGGCTGCCGGTTCCCTCTCTCCTGAGCTCGGGATCCTAGCCAATCGCTCGTTCTACCCGCCCTGCAGGCTCTCGGCGAAGTCGTCGGGGATCTCGCCCCACTGGCCGAGGATCGTGACGCCCTCCAATTCGCCGGTCTCGTCGTCGGCCACCACCTTCAGCGCCGCTGCGCCCGGCATCCGCCTGGCCAGGGTCTCGGCCTTCTTCAGCGCGCCGCTCTCCGTCTGCGCCGGCTCCTGGCGGGCCGGGCGCAGGCGCTTGCGGTGGATCTCGAACGGCTGCACCAGGTAGCTGGTCGTCATCGCCATGGTGCCGCTCCCGCCCTTACGCCGACTTGCTGCCGACCCGTACCGCAGTGAACGCGCGGAACAGCACCGGCCGGCCTGCGGCATCGCGCACGTCCACCGACCACACGGTCCAATCCTGGCAGCCGACCCCCTCCATCAGGGCCAGCGCCACCCGGTCCGCGTGCTGCCGGATTTCGCGGATGCTCGACAGCCACCGCCCCTGCAGGTCGAACACGGCATCACCGCCTCCCAGGCAGTGGAAGCGATAAAGTCTCCGCGGCATTGGCCTTTTCCCGACCTCTCCACACGTGCCCACTGCGATCTCCGCGGGATCCGACACGGCCATTGAGTCACGCCTCACCATCGGGCTTTGTTCCCTATGTGTTCTAGTCGAGGTTGTGATCCGGATGCATGCCCAACGGCACGAACCGCCTGTGGAGATCCGTCTGTCCGAGGCCGAGGTGATCGCCCTGGCCTATCACCGGGCCGCCTCCGGCGATGCCTGGGCCGCCCTCGTTCGGGCGGTGGAGGATGCGCTCACCGACCTGCGAGACGCCGAAGCGCGCGTGCTCGCACAAGGCCGGCTGATCTCCCGCGGATACGCACGATGCCGCGCAGGGACGGCCTGAGCCCCGTGCCGGTCCACCCGATCGACGCGCTGCTGGTCGGGAGCCCCGACGCCGTCCGCGTGCCGCTGATCGGGCAGGCGCTGTGCGCAGGCTTCCCATCGCCCGCCGACGACTTTCTGGAGGGCGCGCTGGAGCTGCCGCGCTGGCTCGTGCCGAACCCGCCCGCCACCTTCCTGTGGCGCATCGCTGGCTCGTCCATGGAGGGCGCCGGAATCTATGACCGCGACCTCGCCTGCGTCGACCGCAGCCTCACGGCCGGCCACGGCCGCATCGTCGTCGCGGCGATCGACGGCCAGATGAGCTGCAAGCGCCTCGTGATCGACGGCAACGTCGCCCGGCTCGCCTTCTGCAACCCGGACCTGCCGGCCTTCGCGGTCGACGAGTTCGGCGAGGGCGTGATCTGGGGCGTGGTGCGCTTCTCGATCCGCTGGCACGTTGCCCGCGGGCGAGTCTCGTGAGCACGCCGGAGGCCCGGCAGCGCGACCGGATCGGTGGCGGCCGCGCCGTGGCGCTGATCGACGGCAACAGCTTCTACTGCTCGTGCGAGCGCGTGTTCGACCCGAAGCTCGCCGCGGTGCCGGTGATCGTGCTCTCGAACAACGACGGCTGCGCCATCGCCCGGACCGCCGAGGCCAAGGCGCTCGGCATCAAGATGGGCGATCCGTTCTTCAAGATCCGCGACCTGTGCCGCGCCCAGGGCGTGCGGGTATTCTCGTCGAACTACACCCTCTACGGCGACATGTCGGGGCGGACCAACGCGGTCTACCGGCAGTTCAGCCCGCAGGTGGAGATCTACTCCATCGACGAGAGCTTCCTGAACCTGTCGGACGTCGCACCGGCCTTGCGGGTCGAGCTCGCCCGAGACCTGCGCGCCACGGTCCGGGCCTGGACCGGGATCCCGACCTGCGTCGGCATCGGCCCGACCAAGACGCTGGCCAAGCTCGCCAACCAAATCGCCAAGACCGTGCCGGTGCTGGACGGCGTGTGCGACCTGACCGACCCGGCGGCCTACGCGCACTGGCTGTGCCGGATCGACGTCGGCGAGGTCTGGGGCATCGGCCGGGCCTCGCTCGCCAAGCTCCAGGCGATGGGCGTGGAGAGCGTGGCGGACCTGCGCGACCTCGACCGGCGACCGGTGCGCAAGGGCCTCACCGTGGTGGGCGAGCGGATCATCTACGAGCTGCGCGGCGCGGCCTGCCTGCCGCTGGAGATGGTGCCGGCGCGGCGGAAGGGTTGCGCGGTGACGCGCTCGTTCTCCAGCCGGATCACCGAGCGGGCGGTGCCGGAGGAGGCGGTGGCCGCGCATGCGACACGGCTCGGCGAGAAACTGCGGCGCGAGGGGCTGGGCACCAACCACGTCACGGTCTTCTATCACACGAGCGAACACGACCGAGATGATCCGATGTGAATCGCGCCGGGTTTTCCGGAGGCCGTTTGGTTTGGCTCAGGCGGCCAAGGCTTGGACCTCGGCCTGGGCATAATAGCGTGCCTCCGCCTCGGCGGGAGGGATGTGGCCGATCGGTTCGAGCAGCCGACGGTGGTTGAACCAGTCCACCCATTCGAGCGTGGCAAACTCGACCGCCTCGAACGAGCGCCACGGCCCGCGTCGATGGATGACCTCCGCCTTGAACAGGCCGATCACCGTCTCGGCGAGAGCGTTATCGTACGAGTCGCCAACACTGCCGACGGAGGGTTCGACGCCCGCCTCGGCCAGGCGCTCGGTGTAGCGGATGCTCACATATTGCGATCCGCGATCCGAGTGACAGACGAGGCCGCTGCCGGCGAAGGGGCGGCGCTCGTGCAGGGCCTGCTCCAAGGCATCGAGCACGAAGTCGGCCCGGGCCGAGCGCGACACACGCCAGCCCACGATCCGGCGGGCGAAGACGTCGATCACGAAGGCCGCATAGACGAAGCCGGCCCAGGTGGCGATGTAGGTAAAATCCGCCACCCATAGCCGGTTCGGGCATTCGGCCCTGAACTGCCGATTGACCCGGTCGAGCGGGCAGGCCGCCGCCGGATCGGGAACGGTGGTGCGAACCCTCCGCCCCCGGACGACGCCAGCCAAGCCCATCGTTCGCATCAGCCGGGCCACCCTGCAGCGCGCCACAACGATCCCTTCGCGGGCGAGCTGCCGCCAGACCTTGCGCACGCCGTAGACCCGGAAGTTCGCCTCGTACACGCGCCGGATCTCGACCATGAGGGCCGCGTCCCGCTTAGCTCGAGCCGGCAGCCTCCCGGGATCGGCTCGTCGCGCGGCATGGGCGTGGTACGTCGACGGGGCGATCGGCAGAACCTTGCAGATCGGCTCGACCCCGTAGAGCGCACGATGATCGTCGATGAAGGCGATCATGACCGGAACCGGCGGTCGAGCTCCGCCTGGGCAAAATACGCGCTCGCCTTCCTGAGGATCTCGTTGGCCTGCCGGAGCTCGCGGTTCTCCCGCTCTAGAGCCTTGATCCGCTCGCGCTCATCCGTCGTCGGTCCGGCCCGCACGCCCCGGTCGCGCTCGGCCTGGCGGACCCACTTGCGCAGCGTCTCGCCAGAGCAACCGATTTTGGCCGCGATTGACTGGATCGCGGCCCATTGCGAACCGTGCTCGCTCTCATGCTCCCGGGCCAGCCGGACTGCCCGCTCGCGAACCTCAGGGGAAAAGGGTGGGGTATGCTTCGTCATGGCTCCAGTCTCTCAAGAGTTGGAGCCTCCGAAAATCCCGGCGCGATTCAATCGCTTCGGCTCGTCAGGTGAACCGCATCGTAGCAGACGCAGGAGCGTGTCGCCGCTCGTCGGGATGGCAAGCAGAACAGACAGCCGGGCTCCCCCTTCGCCGCCGAGCGCGAGGCCGAGGTGGCGCTGCAAGTCACCGAGCCGCCCGGTCCGTCGTGCCCGGGCATCGCCACGCTCGGCAAGCGTTCGGCGAAGATGCGACGAGGGCAGTCATTGGCTGGACAGCGCCAGCGCCGGGCTCGGACTGCGACGCGGACGTGCCGTCCCTGCCAGGGCAGATCGGCGAGGGTGCGGGTGTAGTGCGAGTGCAGCCGCGGGGAAGCGCGACCGCATGTTGGACAGGCGGCCGTCGCGGCGCGCGGACGGGTGAGGATGATCAGTCGACCCGGACTGGGCTGGACCTGATCGACGATGAGATCTGCGGGGATGGAAGGCAGCAGGCGCTTGGTCATCCTCGTTGGGTGAGACCGGTTCCCGATCTGCGCGACGCGGCCCTTCGACTCGGATCTGCACCAGAAGTGCGGAAGGACCCAGGTCCGGATGTCGCTTGATAAACCGGGGCAATCCCACTTTGGCGAGGAGCTGGAACCGCGGCCAGCTCGTATAATGCCGCTTGCGAAAAAGGTGCGCTATACCGTACGCATACCGCTGATGCCCATTATCGGCGCACCTGATTTCGGCTTCGTAGTGGGCTACATGTCTCGCAAAACCTCCACTGACATAACCTTAGTTCTCAATGCGCACGATGAAACAAAATATCTACAGAGGACCGTCGCGTCCTTAGAGGAGTCTGTGCGGCACGCGAAATCGTTTGGACTCAAGTTCGAGTTGGCAATAGTCTTAGATCAACCTGTTCCCTCGACGGAGGAATGGCTTAGGAAACAGGAATTTAATGCTTTTGACCAAGTCGTTACAGTTAAGTGCGATCATGGATCTCTTGGACTTGCCCGGAACGAGGGCATATCTGCGGCCACAGGTGAATACATTGCCACCTGCGACGCGGACGATTTAATATCTTTCAATATGTTTAGCACGCTGTATGCCACGGCGAAGCGGTCTGGACCTAAGGCAATCGTTATTCCGCAGTACCTTCTTGCTTTTGGTCAAGAGAAATTTTTAGTAGAGTACTATGGGACAGATTGCGTCAGCAGGTTGGGATTTTTGACTTATCACCCCAGTGTCTCAAGGATCTTCGCCCACAGGTCGATTTTTGATCTCAGCAAATACGTTGATGTAGGTCCAAATAGCGATTACGCTTTTGAAGACTGGCACTTCGCTTGCGAATCTATTGCCAAAGGTTGTGATTTTGTGATTGGCCGCGGCACAATTCTGTTTTACAGACGACGTTCAAATAGCCTAGGACGCGTCGCGGACAGAACCTCCGTTCAGCAAATCCCGCCGACTGCGCTATTTGCACCAAAGAAGTTTCTTTCTTGCTGCGCACGAGATTTTGTTCGGTTCAAAAGCGGGGAAATCAATTCGAAAGATCCTAAAATAATCACTCAAGAGTTTACGGGCAATCCGTTGGTAGAAGAGCTGATCCGCGCCGCAAGCAAACTCGATCCAGCTATTAATACTCGATCACATTCCAGCCTGCCGGCATATAGCAATTTAGCGCCTCCGCTAGTCGGAGGCGCTACTTACTACCGTATATGCGAGCTTATTGAGCGCCGTCAATTTACAGATGTAGTTTTCGCGCCCTCCTATGTAGGAGGCGGCGGAAATTATCTTTTGGATCTAATCGAAGGCATAATTCGCCTAGAACGGGGTCGAAAATTCCTCATTCTATTCACTGGAGGATCGCAAGTAGACTCAGCGGCGCCAGAACAATCGGATGATCTCGCTATAATCGATCTGACAAAAGCTGAATATAAATGCGCCGAGTCCGATTTACAGATTATAGCGCTGCGGGTTCTTGAAAACTTCGCGCCCGGCGGCACTATACACGTCGGAACTTCGAACTTCAGCTTTGGATTTATTGAAAAATTCTACTCGGTCTTGAAGTCCTATAAGCTTATTTTTTACCGACCAAATGAAATCAGGACCGAATGTGAAAGCGCCGAGCCTGCTGCTGGTGAGGTATTCAACTTCATTTCCGAATTTGGAGAAAACTTTTCATTTATCGTTGCGGCTGACGAGAGTACCTTACAGCATGATACCACGCTTCTAAACACGCTTGCAAATCGATACATCGTTGCACCCGCCCTTTGCCGGGGCATCGCCTCTTATATCGATAGGATCTCTTAGCCGACGACAATGACACCGGCGACGGGCAAGGTGCGTCTAAAGATTTTCTATCCTGCTCAATAGGATTGGAGGACGGTAAGATTTTCACCGGGGTAATTTTTTCCAAGCAGTTAATTTAACCGTTTTCGGGTAATATTGTGTTTGCAGAGAATGGCGGAGGTAACGATGCAACAAATCATTGTCGAAATCATCGGCGGCCTAGGAAACCAAATGTTTCAGTATGCGTTTGGACGGGCTGCTGCGATTTGCCACGAGGCTGAGCTTTGGCTCGATGTAAGTGGTTTTGCGAGTTATCCTCTGCGGCAATTCAATCTTGGCCATTTCCGAATTGCAGGAGTTGTGAGCGAGCAGAGTCTAGATAATTCAGTGCCGCTCTATGAAGAACCTCATTTTCATTTCGACGCACTCGCCCACACTCACAGTCAGAGCATACGTTATAGGGGGTATTGGCAAAGTCCTTTATATTTTTCGGCAGTAGCAGATCGCATCCGCACTGATTTTCAGCTCCGTCTCGCTTGGCCAGAAACTTACCAGTCAATTTCAAACGAGATACAGAATGTTGAATCGGTTGGAGTTCATGTTCGTCGGGGGGACTATGCAAATAACCAAACAACTCAGGCATTCCACGGGCTTGCTGCGCCCGATTATTTCCGTCAAGCGGTCGATATGATGCGGGACGAACTAGGAAATCCCCGCTTTTATTTTTTCTCCGACGATATTGAGTGGTGTAGGGGGAAATTCGAGGGCCTGGACGTTGTCTTTGTCGATATCCCTGAGGAACGCGAAGAAAGCGGGCTGAAGGCTTGTCGAGATCTTCATCTTATGTCCCGGTGCCGCCATAATATCTTGTCGAACAGTTCGTTTAGCTGGTGGTCGGCATGGCTGTGTGACAAGCCTGACAAAATCGTAATTGCGCCTAATCCGTGGTTTGCAACGGCCGGGCTAGATACCCAAGATCTTATACCAGCCAATTGGAGATCGCTGCCCATCTCTGGACAACGCGACATGCCATAATAGGGACGATCTGTTAGTCCTGATTAGCTTACGTCGTAGGTCGGCTGTCAATTTAGCAAACCTGTCCCTCTCCAACCCAAAATGATGGAATTTGCTACGTTGACCGGCGCATGTCTACATCGAAGTAATTACTCAGGCCTGTGATGGCGGGGTTCAGGCACCGATGGTCTTGAGAACGGTGCTGAAGGGGCTGCTGCCTGTGAGGCGGGCGGTGTCGACTGACCTGACCGGCTGGCTTTGGACCGGGCTGATTGAGAGGATCAGCCAGGACCGAAGGAGTCGGACATGCGGCGAGGTCAGAAGACGGGCGCGGAGCAGGTGGTGCTGAAGCTGCGCCAGATCGAGGTGCAGACAGCCCAGGGCAAGAGTTTGTCACTGGCGTGCAAGGAGGCGTAGATCTCCGAGCAGAGCTATTATCGCTGGCGCAAGGAGTACGGCGGCCTCCAGGTCGACCAGGCCAGGAAGATGAAGGACCTGGAGCGCGAGAACGCCCGGTTGCGGCGGCTCGTGGCGGACCTGTCCCTGGAAAAGCAGGTGCTGGCGGACGTTGCCGCGGGACCCGAAGGGCAGCGACAGCAAAACTTGGAGCCCCCGCGCGACGCCGGCAGGCGGTGGACGGGATCCGGGAGAAGTACGGCCTCTCGGATTGTCACGCCTGCCGGATCGTCGGTCAGCACCGCGGCACGCAACGCTACGTGCCGACCTTGCTGGCGGACGAGGATGAGCTGACCCAGGCCATCATCGCCCTGGCGTCCGAGTACGGGCGCTATGGCTATCGCCGCGTCACCGCGCTGCTGCAGGCGGCAGGGTGGCAGGTGGGCAAGGACCGGGTTCAGCGCATCTGGCGTCGCGAGGGGCTGAAGGTCCCGCAGAAGCACCGGCCGCGCAGCCGGCTTTGGCTGAACGACGGCTCGTGCGTGCGGCTGCGCCCGCTCCACCGTAACCACGTCTGGAGCTTCGACTTCGTGCAGGCCCAGACGCACGACGGCCGAACCTTGCGCATCCTGACGCTGATCGACGAGCACAGCCGGGCGTGCCTCGCGCTGAAGGTGGCGCGGCGGATCAACAGCCTCGGCGTGATCGAGGCACTGGCCGACGCCATGTGCCTGCACGGCATCCCAGAGCACATCCGCTGCGATAACGTCCTACGTAGCGAGGAAGGACGGCTGGCTAGGCAACAGGTCTCCGTCCGCGAACATGCGCCCGCGGTGTGTTTGTCGTCAACGTCGATCCAGGCGGCTCCTGCCGATCCGGATGAACTCTCGGCCATAGCGAACACAGGATCCAGCCGATGCACGCGGCACCGTGGTCCTCACCGTCCTCAACACGAGATGTCGATTCAGGCAGGAGACCCGAGCATTATCTACAGGGTCGTGGTTCTCACGCCCTCACGGCTCTGCTGAGAGGGGTTCTCCCACCTGGCACCGGTCCCTCGACGAAGGGCCGGTAGTCGGCACCGGTCTTGATGACGGCGTGCACCACGCGCGCCATCTTGGCGGTGATCGCGGTCAGCGCCTTGCGCCGCAGGTCGGCATCGTGCCGGTCGCGGGCAATGTAGCGCTCGAACTTGTCGCGGAAACCGTTCTCCCGCTGCCGGATGGCCACCTGCCCAGCCAGCCAGAGCGTACGCCGGAGCCGGGCGTTGCCGTACTTCGACAGCTTGGTCTGGCCGCGGAAGGTGCCGGATTGCTGGGTGGCCAGATCGAGCCCGCAGAACTTCAGGAACTGCCGGTGATGGCCGAAGCGGCGCAGGTCACCCGCCTCAGCCAGGATGGTCAGGGCGTTGATCGGGCCGATACCGGGGATGCGGCGCAGCAGCTTGTAGTCGGAGCTGTCGGTCAGGAGGGCGTCGGCCGTGGCCTCGATGGCATCGCGCTGCTGGATCAGCCCGCGCGCCTCGCCGATGACGAGCCGGAACATGCTCACCGCCGGAGCGTCAGGCGGCACCGGCAGGCCGATCGAGCTGCGGGCCGTCTCGTAGATGTCGCCGAGCAGTTGCGCCTTGGCGACCTTGCGCCCGACGACATCCCAGGCGGCAGCGATGAAGGCCTCCTTGCTCAGCGCGGTGATGCTGGCGGGCGTGGGGAAGCGATCGAGGAACGCGAAGAACCAGTCCGAGCGGCTGTTATGGCGGAAGCGGTCGACCTCCGGGAAGTATAGCGGCAGGTAGTGGGTCAGGATCCGATGCAGCACCTCGGTCTTGGCCTTTGAGACGGCGTCGTGCGTCTTGGACAGTTCCTGCACGTCGTTGATGCCGGCGGCGAGCGGGTCGTGGTAGACCTGCGAGGCGCCGATGCGGATCATGTGCAGCATGACCTGGGCGTCCTTCGGGTCGTTCTTGTCCCAGCCGTTGTGCAGGGCCTCGCGGGTGCGGGCGAGCCCCACGGAGGAGATCAGGCGCACGGCAAAGCCGGCCTGGAGCAGGCGCCAGGCGATCGGGCGGTGATAGTTGCCGGTGGCCTCGAAGCCGCAGGTCACCGGCTGACCGAGGTCCGACAGCAGCGCGATCAGACGGTCGTGCTCGGCGCGGGTGTTGAGGACGCTCGACCGGCGTCGTCGGCCGGAGCCGGGCACCTCGATGAGGACCTCGTTGCGGGCCTTGGCGACGTCGATGGCTACGAGAACGCCGGCCGGCGGCGTAAGCTGTTGTCTGGTCATGGTCGATCCGTCTCCGGAATGAGGCTTCGAACACCGTCACTCTAGAGACCTGCCGATCGGCCATGACCGCCCAGGGCGGCGCGCTGCGCTCAGCATGGCTTCGCGCGCCGCCCCAGAACCGTCGAGCCATCTTCCCGATGTGCTACGGCCCTGAGATGATCTCCAAGGCGTTGCGCAAATGGGTCGCCAAAGCCGGAGCACAGATCCAGTACGCGCCAG
The DNA here is from genome assembly GCF_029691625.1 of Methylobacterium sp. 391_Methyba4. Classification (NCBI taxonomy): domain Bacteria; kingdom Pseudomonadati; phylum Pseudomonadota; class Alphaproteobacteria; order Hyphomicrobiales; family Methylobacteriaceae; genus Methylobacterium; species Methylobacterium sp. 391_Methyba4. Next base: position 1,565,150 of record NZ_CP121475.1, read on the forward strand.
GATTGAATCGCGCCGGGATTTTCGGAGGCTCCAACTCTTGAGAGACTGGAGCCATGACGAAGCATACCCCACCCTTTTCCCCTGAGGTTCGCGAGCGGGCAGTCCGGCTGGCCCGGGAGCATGAGAGCGAGCACGGTTCGCAATGGGCCGCGATCCAGTCAATCGCGGCCAAAATCGGTTGCTCTGGCGAGACGCTGCGCAAGTGGGTCCGCCAGGCCGAGCGCGACCGGGGCGTGCGGGCCGGACCGACGACGGATGAGCGCGAGCGGATCAAGGCTCTAGAGCGGGAGAACCGCGAGCTCCGGCAGGCCAACGAGATCCTCAGGAAGGCGAGCGCGTATTTTGCCCAGGCGGAGCTCGACCGCCGGTTCCGGTCATGATCGCCTTCATCGACGATCATCGTGCGCTCTACGGGGTCGAGCCGATCTGCAAGGTTCTGCCGATCGCCCCGTCGACGTACCACGCCCATGCCGCGCGACGAGCCGATCCCGGGAGGCTGCCGGCTCGAGCTAAGCGGGACGCGGCCCTCATGGTCGAGATCCGGCGCGTGTACGAGGCGAACTTCCGGGTCTACGGCGTGCGCAAGGTCTGGCGGCAGCTCGCCCGCGAAGGGATCGTTGTGGCGCGCTGCAGGGTGGCCCGGCTGATGCGAACGATGGGCTTGGCTGGCGTCGTCCGGGGGCGGAGGGTTCGCACCACCGTTCCCGATCCGGCGGCGGCCTGCCCGCTCGACCGGGTCAATCGGCAGTTCAGGGCCGAATGCCCGAACCGGCTATGGGTGGCGGATTTTACCTACATCGCCACCTGGGCCGGCTTCGTCTATGCGGCCTTCGTGATCGACGTCTTCGCCCGCCGGATCGTGGGCTGGCGTGTGTCGCGCTCGGCCCGGGCCGACTTCGTGCTCGATGCCTTGGAGCAGGCCCTGCACGAGCGCCGCCCCTTCGCCGGCAGCGGCCTCGTCTGTCACTCGGATCGCGGATCGCAATATGTGAGCATCCGCTACACCGAGCGCCTGGCCGAGGCGGGCGTCGAACCCTCCGTCGGCAGTGTTGGCGACTCGTACGATAACGCTCTCGCCGAGACGGTGATCGGCCTGTTCAAGGCGGAGGTCATCCATCGACGCGGGCCGTGGCGCTCGTTCGAGGCGGTCGAGTTTGCCACGCTCGAATGGGTGGACTGGTTCAACCACCGTCGGCTGCTCGAACCGATCGGCCACATCCCTCCCGCCGAGGCGGAGGCACGCTATTATGCCCAGGCCGAGGTCCAAGCCTTGGCCGCCTGAGCCAAACCAAACGGCCTCCGGAAAACCCGGCGCGATTCACATCGCCGTGGGAGATGGCGTAATCGGTCTTGAGTCGCGCAAGCTCACCAGACCGATCCAACGATCCGGAAGGGCTGCTACCATGCTCCACTATGTTGGCCTCGATGTCTCCCTCGACCAAACCAGCCTGTGCATGCTCGACGCGGCCGGCCGGATCGTGCGCGAGACCAAAATCGACACCGGTCCCGACGTGATTGCCGCCTACCTCGGGCAAACCGCTCTGACCGTCGAGCGGGTTGGCCTGGAGGCGGGACCGCTCTCGCAGTGGCTGCACGCCGGCCTCGTCGCTCACGGGCTGCCGACGATATGCGTCGAGACCCGCCACACCAAGGCGGCGCTGGGCGCCATGCCGGTCAAGACCGACCGCGGGGACGCACGCGGCATAGCGCAGCTGATGCGTACCGGCTGGTTCAAGGCGGTACACGTCAAGACGCAACAAGCGCAGGAGTGGCGCCTGCTCCTCACCCAGCGTCGCCTGCTCGTCAACAAGCTGATCGACGTCGAGGCCGAGATCCGCGGCACGCTACGCGGCTTCGGGCTGAAGATCGGGCGCGTAGGGCGCGCCGGGTTTGCGGTGCGCGTGCGCGAGTTGCTCGCTGACCGGCCAAGCCTCCTGCGGGTCGTCGAACCCGTTCTGCTCGTGCAGGCCGCGCTGCTGGCGCAGCGTGAGGCCCTGCATCGGATGGTCTTACAGACGGTCCGCGAGGAGGAGGTCTGCCGGCGGATGATGACGGTGCCTGGCGTCGGCCCGATCACGGCGCTGGCCTTCCGCGCAACGGTCGATCAGGCCGAGCGCTTCACCCGCTCGCGCGACGTGGGCGCCCACTTCGGTTTGACGCCACGCCGCTACCAGTCCGGCGAGACGGATCGTTCGGGAACGATCACCAAAACCGGCGACGCGCTCACGCGTCACGCACTGTACGAGGCTGCCACCAGCATGCTGGTACACGCCACGAAACCCTCGTCCTTGCGCCACTGGGCTCTGGCAATCGCCAAGCGCCGCGGGCTGGAGAAGGCGCGCGTCGCCCTCGCGCGCCGCTTGGCGGTCGTGCTCCACCGGATGTGGCGCGACGGCAGCGTGTTCCACCCGCAGGGACGACCTGCCATGGCCTGATCCGGCTGCCGACGAGATCCGCGCGCGTCGCGGAATGGTGTCCCCGTGGGGACGAGGGTTAGGCGAGGACGGACCCGTTCCTGTGCCCGGCATCTGCGGATGCCAAGGCCGCGTAAGGGAGATTGGTCCCGCCGCCCTTCAGCACCCCATCCTGAGGCGGTTGCATACCGACCTCGAAGAGAAGCATGAGATCCACGGGGGATCACCGCGTCCATTGACATGCGCTATATCGATTAGAGAAGAACGGGTACTGTGAGAGCTTCAACGGCAAGCTGCGCGACGAGTGCCTACGCCAAGAGATCTTCTACTCGCTGAAGGAGGCACAGATCGTGATTGGTCTATGGCAATCCACCTACAACCGCGTCCGACCGCACTCGTCGCTTGGCTATCGGCCAGCCGCGCCTGTCAGCTTCCCAGATCTGGCCTTCCGGCTACCCATCGCCGCTACTATGCAGTAGCCTCCCACTCGGCTCGGTCCAAAATACCGGTCAGGTCATGGCCAAGGCGCAGTTCGCCGTCATCTTCGGCGAGCGCTTCACCCGGGCCATGGCGGCCTGATGTTCAACCCGCCGCCCGCACACGGAATTCCTGACAGTCCCTCTCGGATCGCTACACCGCCCAGCAGGGCCATGCCGCCGAGCACCAGACCTGCCTGGCGCATGGCCCGCGACGTCGCCTACGCCGTCGAGGCCAGCGACGATCCCGTCCCCTGGCGCCTGCAACTCTGGTTGCAGAGCGTGTTTGCCCTGGCCGAGCGCGTCACCGACTTGGCTGCCTCGACGCTCTCGGCCAAGCGCCGCAGCCTGGATCGGCAACTCGGCGCCATCCTGGCCACGCCGAGCTGCTGTGACCTGACCCGCGAGCTCTAGGCCAAGATCAGCCGCGCGCGATCAGCTCCTGGTCTTCCTCGCCTATCCCGGCCAGGTCGAGCCGACGAACAACGGCTCCGAGCGGCTGCTTCGTTCGGCCGTCGTGCAGCGGAAGGTGACCAACGGCTACCGCGCCCTGTGGGCGGCTGAGGGCAAGGCCGCCATCCGCACCGTCGTTGACACCGCCCGCCTCACAGGCAGCAGCCCCTTCAGCACCGTCCTCAAAACCATCGGTGCCTGAACCCTGCCATCACAGGCATGGGTAATTACAGATCGACAGCTACGCATCGAAGTAAATAGACAGTCAAGCCGGCTCTGACCCACCGCAGAGCAGCGGCGCAGGGTGCGCCGGGCCGCCACCGCTCGCCTGACTCAGCCGGATCCCTCGACCGCGCCGGTCACAGTTCTGCCGTCTGCCGGCTGATGCCTAGCCCGTCGGGACGTCGGCCTCGCAGGAGAACGGATGAAGGCCGATCTGCCAGAGCGCTGCGGCGGGCCACGGAGAGACGGCTATGGACGCGGCCGGTCCGGCTCGGCGCAACCGTGGTCAGAACACCCGCACCTTGTCGAGGTGAAGGAACGCGCGTTCAGCCAGTTGCAGGCGCACGTAACGGGCTCGCTCCCCCGCGAGCCGGACCTGCAGCGGACGCCCGTCCGCGCCACCAAACGTGCGACCAGCCTGGTCATGTACGCAGCGCCAGGTCTCGCCATCGTCCGACAAGAGCACCTGTAGCGTCCGCGAGCGCTCCCGGGCGCAGTCCATGCGGTTGAAAACCCGTACCTCGTTCAAGGCGTGCACCGCCTCGAGATCCACCTGCCACCACGGCGCGTCCTCAATGTCCGTGTGGAACCCGGGTCGCCCAGTCAGCGGACCGTCCACACCGCCCTGAGGTCCGTTCGCCGCATCGAAGTAGGACCACTCACACAGACTGCTCTGGACCGCTGGCTTGCCCTCACTCAGCACCCCATCGTAGTCGGGCATGCTTACAGCTCCCGGCTTCGGTCGGCAGTAGAACGCCTCACCGTGGCCCGCACCGTCGAGGCGCAACCAGCGCAGGCGCAAATCGAAGCCTCTAAGGAAGCCCGTGACCTCCTCCAACGTACAGCCGCCCTCGTAGAGCGGGGCCTCGCTGACTTCGACATACACCCCGTCCAACGCCGGCAGGGTCCGCGTCGCCCCCTGTAGCACCCGCAGGTCGGAGCCTTGCGCATCGATCACCAAGAGGTTGGGCACCCGTCCCAAGCTGTGCTCGGCGACAATCCGATCGACCGTGGTCGTCACCATCCGCTGCGCACTGGTGTAGACGATGTCCGGGTGGTGCTCGGCATGCGCGCCAAGGGCCAGGAGACTTGAGGACTGGCCGCCGTTGCTGGCCACATTGAACAGAACCTCTTCACCCTCGCGCTCGGCACAGACCGCCTGGATCGCTCGGTGAAACGGCATGCCGGCAAGGTTGGCCTTCAAGGCAGCGAAGGCTCCGTCGACCGGCTCGACATAGAGGCACGGGCTGGCGCCGTTGGCCTCGTAATCGTGTCGTTCCTGGCCCTCGTTGGCCCCGACATGGAGAATGCACTCCACCCAGTGGCCCGCGAGATTCATTTGTTCCAACGCATCCAGCATGGATCACCCGCTACGGCAATTCGGAAATCGGCGAGGCTCGCCCCCCGGCCCTGTGCGCCGTCGATAGGCATCGGACAGGGTTCGTCACACCGCGGAACGATCGGGGGCTCGCACGCGTGACGCCTCGGGAGGTGTCGCGGCAATGCGGCGAGGACAAGGCCGTCTGCGACGAAGGGGCCGTGCGGGGCGCTCGGCGAGAGGGCGGCCGTTCAGATCAAGTCGTTGCGCCACGTCACGCGGTTGCGGAGCACCTTGGCAGGAATGCCCCCCACGAGAACGTTGGCGGCGACCTCGCCGCTCACGAGGGAATTGGCGGCCACGATCGAGCCGTCCCCGATCGTGGTGCCCTTCAGAAGCGTCGACTTGGTCCCGAGCCAGACACGGTGACCGACCTGGATCGGGCGGGGTGGGTTGACCCGCTCGCCGGTATCCACGTCAACAATCGAGTGCATGTCGCTGACCGTGAAGCTCACCCCGCCCGCGATTAGGCAATTGTGGCCGATGGTGACGTCACGGGCCTCGTGGGCGGCAATCGAGGCGTCGCCCACAAAGGCGGTGTGCTCGCCGACGATCAGCTTCGAGGCGGCCAGCAGGTAAACATGGAGAGTCTCGAGTCGGACGTGGTCGCCGACGTGGATCGTGCCGTGCGATCGGCACAGGATCGACATGCCGTTGCAGTGCGACCCGTGCCCGATCACCACGTGGTTGTGGTGCCCCTCGAAGGTGATCGTTCCGTCGTAGGTCTCCAGGAACCCGGAAGGCGCGTCGACCTGATTGTTCGCACCGCGGTCGTCAATCCTGACAGGCATATCTTTCAGCTACCCCGATCTGGAAGCCGCTCCGGGCTCGAGCGCGCAAGGCCCGATCGAGACCCTACTCGGCAACCTGTACGGCCACATCGGCCTGCGACAGCCTGTTCAGGATGGTTGCGTAGCCCGGCAGCGCTTGGAACGCGTCGCGCGCCGACGGGCTTCCGAAGATGACGGCGAACGCGTGCGTGAAGCCTTCCGCCCGCGCGCGCAGATCGACATCTGGACCGCAGGCGAACGAGGCGACCTCACCGACGCGGTCGCACAGCGCGATGAGCGATTGGAGAGTGGCATCGCGCTCCCGTTGCGTCGCCTCGGCGCCAAAACGAAGCAGGAGGGTGTGGCGGATCATCGGGCGATCCCGGTTTGATCCTGTTCGCCTCTCATGTCTCGTCCCTCACCACCGCGGCACGCAGATCCACCCCGCACCGGATCGCGCAAAGGCCGGAGATGACCCTCCTGAACATCCGGCAATCTTAGCTCAGCACTAGCGGCAGCGCCATCGGTCCCGACGGGACACAGCTGGCACCGCGGATCCGAAGCGCGGCGAGTCAGTGACGCCAGCAAACCCCAGAGCGCAGGAGCCGGGCGGGATTGCCGACGATCAAACTGTTGGGTGCGAAGCCGCTGGTGACGATCGAGCCGGCTCCGACGACCGAGTCGTGGCCGACACTCGCTCCCTTCAGGATCATCGCCCGAGCTCCCACCCAGACGTGCTCCCCGACACGGATATCGCTCGCATGGTTGATGCGCTCGCCCGTGGCGACGTCGAACACCGGGTGGAAGTCCGAGGCGCTGAACACCGTATCTCCCGCGATCAGACAGCGCGAACCGATGCTGATCTGAGCACCTTCATGCGTGCTGAGGCTTACAGCACCCGCGAACCCGACCTCGCGCCCGATGTCGATCCGCGCGCCCTCACCGAACGCGTTGAGGCTCAACCGTCCAATCACACAGTCCGGGCCGATCGTGACCGAGGCATGCGAGCCGATGGCCAGAGAAAAATCGCCGCTGGTCACCGGCCCGTCGATCTCGACGCGCGCGCCCTCACCGGTGAACAGGATGCTGCCGGTGGAATAGCGCCGAAATTTCTCCGACAACACGATGTTGTTGGCGCTGAGGTTTCCGCGAATCTCGACCGTCATGCCCGCTCGTTAAAGGTGCGCAGAGTACGCCGACGCCCGTTTAGAACCCCGCCGGCCCACACTGCAATGGATGAGACGGCTGCCTGGAGAGCCTCAGCCGGCGAACGATCACCCCAGGAGAAACTCGCAGCCTTTCAGCTGGCTCGCCATCCGAGCACCGGGATGCGCCACAGTCGCGAGAGTATGCCTTCGTCACGGTACCGCCACCTTCCCAGAGCCAACAACGCGAGCTTTCTGAGCAATGGGACGCTGGATGACCTTCCTGCACGATCTGCCGATCGCCGACCTGATCGCGCATTATGGCTACCTCGCCATCTTCGCCATCGTCACGCTGGAGAGCGCCGGGCTGCCGCTGCCCGGTGAGACTGTTCTGCTGACCGCGGCTGCCTATGCCGGCAGCACCGGCAACATGAACATCGCCGTCGTGGTAGCGATCGCCGCCGCTGCCGCGATCCTAGGCGACAATGCCGGCTACTGGGTGGGCCGGCGATGGGGCCTGCCCCTCCTCCTGCGCAAGGGGCATCTGATCGGGCTCGACCATGGCCGGCTCAAACTCGGCCAGTACCTGTTCTGCCGGCATGGCGGAAAGATCGTGTTCTTCGGCCGCTTCACCGCGATGCTGCGCGCCTACGCGGCCGTGCTCGCCGGCGTGAACAAGCTCGATGCCCGCCGCTTCATGGCCTTCAACGCCTTCGGTGGTATAGCCTGGGCCTCGATCATGGGTTTTGGTGCCTACCTATGCGGGCGCTCGATCGAGAACATCATGGGGCCGGTCGGGCTGAGCCTGCTCGCCTTCGTCCTCATCGGCGCTATGGCATTGTGGCTGTTCATGCGCCGGCACGAAGCACGCCTCATGGTCGCCGCCGAGGCCGCGATCCCGGGTCCGCTTGTCGGGCGTCCGGACCAACACACCTCGACGCTAGAGCCGTGCCCTGGCGGGTTGAATCGGTTGGGGTAGGCGATCTGGCTGGCGTGTGATTCACTGGATGGGCGAGAATGGAGGATCGCCATGCCTTCAGCCCTGTCGGTCGATCTGCGCGAGCGTGTGGTCGCCGCGATTGAAGCGGGCGCCTCGCGGCGTCAGGCGGCCCAACGCTTCGGTGTCGGGGCGGCCAGCGCAGTCCGTTGGCACGAGCGCTTCCGACAGGACGGGCAGATCGCGCCCAAGCCCATGGGCGGCGACCGCAACTCGCAGCGTCTGGAAGCGCAGGCCGCCCTGATCCTTCGGCTCAACGAAGAACACCCGCTCTCCTTCCTGCGGGAGCTGCGCGATAGGCTCTCGGAACGCGGCGTCCGGGCCAGCACGAGCAGCCTGTCACGCTTCTTCGCCCGGCATGGGATCACCCGTAAAAAGGGGCTGTCCACGCGGCCGAGCAGGAGCGGTCGGATGTGAGGGCCGCGCGCGAGGACTGGTTCGATCGCCAACCCGACCTCGATCCGGATCGCCTGGTTTTCCTCGACGAGACGGCCGCCACGACGAAGATGGTCCGCCGTTATGGCCGTGCTCCCTGCGGTCAGCGCTGCCGGATCGCCGTGCCCCACGGACACTACAAGACCACCACCATCACCGCCGCCCTGCGCGCCACGGGACTGATCGCTAGGAGCGTCTTCGATGGAGCCACGAATGGAATGCGCTTCCGCGCCTACGTCACCGACATCCTGGCTCCGGTGCTGAGGCCCGGTGACACCGTCGTCCTCGACAATCTGAACGCCCACAAGGTCGCCGGGGTGCGCAAGGCCATCGAGGCGGTCGGCGCACGAGTTCTCTACCTTCCGCCCTACAGTCCCGACTTCAACCCGATCGAGCAGGTCTTTGCCAAGGTCAAAGCCCTCCTCCGAACGGCTGCGGCACGGACCGCCGCCGACCTCATCACCGCCATCGAGAACGCGTTCGCCGCCGTCCGACCGGATGAATGCCGAAACTACCTCACCGCTGCCGGATACGATGCCTATGAGCCAACCTGAAAGGGTACGGCTCTAGCAACTAGCCAAGCAGAGAGCTGGAGTTCGACGGCGGACCGAAACAGTCCGACCCAGCAAGCCTTCCAAATCCAGACGGAAACGCTCCTCAGGCAGCGCGAGGCCGAGCCGGCTCAGACCGATCCCGAGGCGAAAGGTGCACGCGCGGCAGCCTTGCCCTGGTGGTTCAAGCTTCCAGTCCTTCTTCTCCTCGCAGCCATCGGCATGACCCTGGCCTCGTGGCACGAAGGCGTGATCGGCGGCCTGTACGGGCGCTTGGCCAGCCACATCGGCACGATCGGATTAGGCCTTCTCCTATCCGTTCCCGCAGCCCTTCTGATCTGGATCGGTTGGCGTCTGCGGCAGCAGCCGCCGACGTCCGACACCGACTCGGAGGCCAGCGGTTCGCTCGAAATGCCCGCGTGAGCGCAGCGCCGCGTTCTGAGGGTGCCGTCAAGCGCTCAACGCGCGGCGTCCACGGACGCGACGGCCAAGTCGGTGACCTGACCGCAGCATCAGCGCAATCGACCGGCCGCCCTCCCGGCTCAGCCTCGCGCCTCGGCGAAACACATCCGTCTCACTCGGCGGAGCTTGCGTCCGCATCCTCGTCCGACTGGGCCTCGTCCGATTCACGCTCAGTCGCGGCATCGTCGTGAGCGGTGGCGTCGACGGCGACGTAAAAGTCGCCTCGGCGCACCGCCTCACCACCCGTGACCATCATGCTCAGATACGTATTCAACGTGTTGGGGGCGACGTCGGGCAGGCGACGCTCGATCTCCGCGTGCGACAACCCCTGCGGTCCGGTTCCGTCCAGAAGCGCCTTCAATCGACCTTTCGCGGAATTTGCCCGGGGACCACGGCTGCCGCGCCCGGTGGCCCGTCGGGAGCGGGTCTGCATCTCATCCGCAGGGATGAGCTTGGGAAATGCGCTGCTCTCCTCAACATCGGTCCCCTCGACGATCACCGCGAGTGATCGCTCGGCCGTTCGAAGCTTGTTCAACTCGCCGGTGATGCGCTCGTAGTCAGCCTCAAGATCCGCCCGCCGTTTCCGCACATCGGCCAGGGCCTTCGCCAGCGTGTCGTCTCCGACCATCGACTCGTTCTCAAAAGCGTCACCGGAGAGATGCTTGGGCCATAAGCCGTTCGGAACGTCAATCGACTCGCTTGGTCGCCAGCTCCGATCGACAGAGACGCTCGATGTGGAGCCGTCGACTGACCGGGCGATATGGAGACGAGCGAGCGCTGGTCGGCTCTGTCCGAAGTTCGCGAAGGCGTCGCGGTCCGACCAGACACCGGCGCATTCAAGCGCGGAACCGCGCGTTTCGCTATCGTTGCCGCGATCTACGGTGCGGGACCGGACCGGCGGGTTGATCCGTCCCATATCGCAGCCGACCTTTCGCGCGGATCCTACGCCGTCTCAAACCGGCTTCGGTCGAGACGAGAGCCGAGGCTTGGAGGATGAAGCGGACGGTAATTGCCTTAGCCAACCCCGTTCCTAGCTGACGGCGTTCAGCCTGGACGCGCAAAGCCGCCGGGTCGGGTCGGCCTGGCAACACAAACGCACTTTTGCCCATGTTTGCGCCGATGCCTCGATCGAACCGAGGTTTGGTCCCATGAACGTCTCTACGCCGGCCACTGAGCGCCGGAGCCCACTCGAATCGTATCTGCATGTCCTACATGCGCTTATCCTGCGCGATATGCGCACCCGATTCGGCGCATCCATCTGGGGCTACGGCGTCGTGGTGCTGTGGCCGTGCGTCCACATCTTCATGCTGATCGCGATCTACACATTCCAAAAGCTACCGGCGCCACTCGGCGACGACAGAGCGATGTTTTTCGCGACCGGCGCTGTTCCTGTTCTCGTATTTCAGTATATTTCTCGCGAAGTCATGAAGTCTGTTATCATGAATCGCCCGTTGACGTACTATCCTCAGGTCAAACTGTTTGACCTGATATTCTCACGCATCCTCGTCGAGATCGTGACCGGCTTCCTAGCGCTGCTCGTTGTCAGCTCAGTTCTTGTGGCGATAGGAGTGAATCCGATTCCTTCGAACCCCCTTACTGCCGTCGGCGGCTATATAGCCGCGATCATTCTCGGCATTGGGGTTGGGACGATTAACGTTGCAATCATCGGATTTTTTCCGGGCTGGATGATCGGATACGCGCTATTCAGCATCATATTGTATGTATCCAGCGGCGTGATGTTTATGCCGAGCTATCTTCCCGAAAAAGCGTACTACTGGATGAAATTCAATCCCGCACTACAAACGGCGGAATGGGTGAGATCTGCATACTACCCGTATGCAGGGCTTCAAATAGACTATTTATATGTGATCATGTTCGGATTAACTTCCACCACCATCGGCCTATTTTTGCTCAAACACGTCGTAATCAAAATGCAAGGCTGAGGAATTGCGAAACTGACGAACCGCATGCGTTGACGGCTTCAGCGCGCTCGTCAACGGGCATCACAGCTCCTGGACAAGCCCTCATCTTGCCAAGAGGCGGGATGAGGCCGCTTGGAAATTGCGGGAGAAATTAGCCCGGATGTGACAGATACTCGCCGCTACCCGATGCCGCTTGCGACGGAATTCGGCTTGACAGCCTGGTCAATTCGTCAGTCGGCACAGGGAACGATCGCACATTGGGCCGAGGCGCCTATCGCATCCGCCACCTCCGCCTGGAGGCGGTCCGCCATCATCTGGCGCCCCTCCGAGGTCACGTGGACGATGTCGGCGAACAGGGGACGGGTCTCGGCCTCGAACAGCCGGCTCAGATCCCGCGCCGCGAAGGCGGGCTCGGCCGTCTCCATCCGCCCCAGGACGCTCTCGAAGCGCTCGGACTGGCGGTCGAGATAGGCGAGGAACGCGCCCGACGCGACGCCGGCCTCGGCGCCCGCGTGCGTCGTCTTGCGGACGATTGTCGGCTGCAGGAGAAACCGCACCGGCGCGCCGATCCCGGGCGCGAGCCGCGCGAGGCGCTTCAGCGCCAGCTCGAACTGCCGCACCACCTCCCATTCCCAGATGTCGGACTGCCAGTTCGTGAGCGCGCGCAGATTCTCGAGGCGGCTGAAGATCATCGCCTGCAGGCCATCATACGACAGGGCCTCCGCGTCCCCGTCAGACTTCTTAGGATCGAAGAAATAGTCGTACAGACTCTCGTTCGCGAAGTGGTTGTAAGGGACGCCCGCCCGCGGATCGAAGCTCCAGGGCTGGAAGATGTCGGTCGCGCCGCCGACGATCAGGATGACGTCGGGCTGCAGGTCCATCAGCCGCGTCGTGACCAGGGCAATCATCTGATTCAGGCAGGCCGAGACTGCGCCGAAATTGTAGACCCGCGCGCCCGGCCCGTGCGCTTGCTTCAGCCCGGTCTCCAGCCGCCCAGGCACGGTGTCGGCGAAGACCTGACCGTCGATCAGCGTGCTGTCGCCGACGACGAAGACCCGCAGCGTCTCGGAGGGCGGCCGCGCGTCCGCGTGCGCGTCGTTGCGATACCCGAGCGCGTCGTAGCGCCAGCCCTGACCGGACGCCTCCGTCAGTGGCTTGCCGGCGAAATGCGCGTAGGGCGCGGGAAACCGGTTGTTCGCGTCGAAGTTCTGGAAGCTCTGCAGGAACTTCCGCCGTCGCGCGTCCGCGCTGTCGTCGGGCGGCCGGTGGGCCATGGTCTATCTCCTCCCCGGGCGGGGGCCCGGTGGCTGTGTGATGGTCGGTGGACCGAGCGGCGGGACGGCGGGCCCGCTCAGCTCCGCAGAGTCGCGTGGTTCTCCAGGAACCAACAGTAGGTCTGGCGCAGGCCGTCCTCGAGGGCGATCTCCGGCCGCCAGCCCATCGCCCGCAACCGCGACACGTCCATCAGCTTGCGCGGCGTGCCGTCGGGCTTGGTGGCGTCGAACGCAAGCTCGCCCTCGTAGCCGGTCACACGCGCGAGCGCCTCGGCGAGCTGACGGATGGTGCAATCCTCACCCCTCCCGACGTTGATGTGCGACAGGTCGGGGCGCGTGTTCGCGGCGTAGACCGCGTCGTCCATCTCCATCACGTAGACGCTGGCCCGCGCCATGTCGTCGACGTGCAGGAACTCGCGCATCGCCCGGCCGGTGCCCCAGACCGTGACCTTCGCCAGACCCTCCCGCTTCGCCTCGTGGAAGCGGCGCATCAGCGCCGGCAGCACGTGGGCGTTCTCGGGATGGAAGTTGTCGTTCGGGCCGTAGAGGTTCGTCGGCATGACGCTGCGATAGCGGCGCCCATACTGGCGGTTGTAGCTCTCGCACATCTTGATCCCCGCGATCTTGGCGATCGCGTAGGGCTCGTTGGTCGGCTCGAGCAGCCCGGTCAGCAGGGCGTCCTCGCGCATCGGCTGGGGCGCGTGCTTCGGGTAGATGCAGGACGAGCCCAGGAACAGCAGCCGGTCGACGCCGTGCGTGTGCGCGGCGTCGATCAGGTTCGACTGGATCAGCAGGTTCTCGTGGATGAACTCGGCCGGGTAGGTGTTGTTGGCGTGGATGCCGCCGACGCGCGCGGCGGCGAGGTAGACCTGGTCGATGCGGTTCTCGGCGAAGAAGCGCCGGACCGCGGCCTGATCGAGGAGGTCGAGGGTCCGGCGGTCGGCCGTGAGGATCCGCTCATGGCCGAGCTCGCGCAGCCGACGCACGATCGCCGAGCCCACCATGCCCCGATGGCCCGCCACAAAAATGGTCTGACCTCGACCGTCCATCGATCCACCTTCTCCGCGGCAAGCTCGGCTCGAAAATGCCGTTCAGGATCAACCGCCTGCGGCAAGGCGACATCCACTTCGTCAGAACGTGCCTCAGCGTTTCAGCACACGGCCCAGCACGCGGGCGAGACCGTTCGTGGGCTGGGTTGCTGACTGCGCCTGCGCCACAGATGCCAACGATCGCGCTTGAACTGTAGCAGCAGCATCCTTCTCGATGAGAAACATGCCCCAACCGATATAGCTACGATCGCGCAGCTCCGAGATCGGGACCGATGTTCGCGGATCATCGCTGAGATGCGGCGTCAGGAATATCTGCCGGGCGGGCCGAAAGGTCTCGATCCCGTCGATGTAGCCCTGCACGTCGGCAAGCTCCATGCCGACTTCCATGATACCGTAAGTATCCATCACGTTGACCGACACCTCGTCCGTCTCATGCTGCCCACCTGGCTCAAGGAGCACGATCCGGCCCGGATCCTTGAGGGCGCGCTCGTAGCGTCGCATAGCGGCCGGCCGGTCCGGTATGTGATGGAACGCGTCGAAGCACAGTACGGCGTCGAAGACCCCCGCGCGGAACGGCAGATTCTCCGAGTCGCCGACCACAAGGTGGGGCTGATTGTTCGGGCCCATCCGTCGACGTCCGACATCGGGGTAGACGCGCGAAATGTCGATACCGACGGCATCGATGCCGAGATTCATCAGCCACTCAGTCGTCCAGCCATACCCGCATCCCGAGTCGAGCACCCGATGGCCGTGTTGCAATTGTAGGAACGGCAGGCAGTTGCCGAAGCCTCGGATGAGATCGGCCGGATGATTGTAGATGTTAGGATTGAATGGCGACAGCAACCCCGGCGCTAGAAAGTTCGCCTTGTCCTCGACCTTGTCGAGCAATCCGATCTCGGACGTTTTGTGGTTGTCCCCGCGACGACCACTGGCGTCGACACCGGCAACCGCCTGACGCAAAGCGACGACGAGCTCTGCAGGGATGCGCGGAGCGATGACCTGATCGAGAAAATCGTGGTGGCTCTGCCAGTCGCGCAGGGACGGAGGCAGTAGCTCCGGGATCGTGTCGACGATCGGGTACCACATGCCCGTATCGGTGGCGACGAGGAGCCCGTCGATGACGATTGTCTGACGGCTCCGCTCCGGGTCATCCGGGGCGGTCTCATGCCGCGCCAAAAAGGAGGTGTAGAATGCCCCCGACTCTCCTTCCAACGCCGGCCCAACCGCCGCGCCCAGGCGGCTCACGCGGCTCCCCGGCTTGCCATACGGTCCGAGGAAAGGAACTTCCGCCTCAGTTGCGCCGACGAGAACGAACGGGGCACCCGTGTCAGGTGATGCGAGCAAATCGAGGAGGCTGTAGCGCATCGCACTTCCAGTCAGAGTGGCTGAGGCGCGACGTTTATCCCTCCTAACCGGTTTAAGCCAACCTCGATACGCCGTCGCTCTCTGAGCGAGACGCCGTCCGCGCCTGATATTGAGGCGAACTCGTGGCCCTTCCCTCCTGTCGTGGGATCCGAGCGTGATGAAAGGGGATCACAGTCGCAGGGAGTTCGCGCGGCCGGCCAATCATACCGCAAAGCCTTGGCTGGGGCGGCCAAGCCGAGCGTCATCGAGCACGATGCGGCTAGCACCTATACCAGCTTGGCTCCTCCGAGATTGGGCGTTGTGATGGCGTACGATTCGCGGCATCAGTAGGAGGAGCCGGTCATCGCCAACTCGATGGAAATTCCGTGAGCAGTCTGAAATTCGGGACGAGCGGCTTGCGCGGTCTCGTAACCGACCTCGTCGGCAGCCCGAGCTACGCCTATGCCAGCGCGTTCTTCCGATCCGTCGCCCCGCGCGAAGGCGGCCGCATGGTCGTCATCGGGCGAGATCTGCGCGACAGCAGCCCCGGCATCGCCGCGACGGTGGCGGACGCCGCGGCAGGCGCCGGCTTCACGGCGATCGATTGCGGCCCGCTGCCAACCCCGGCCCTCGCCCTCGAGGCGATGCGGCGCGGTGCCTATGCGGTCATGGTCACGGGCAGCCACATCCCCGAGGATCGCAACGGCCTGAAATTCTACCGGCCCGAGGGTGAGATCACCAAGACCGACGAGGCCGCTATCCTGGCCGCCCTGGAGGAGGGCGCGTCCGGCGAGGGCCAGTCCGCGACGCCCGCCACGCCTGAACCCGACGCGATCGCGCGCTATCAGCAGCGCTACGCTGCCGCCTTCGCGCCGGACATCCTGCAAGGCCTGCGGATCGCGGTCTATCAGCAGAGTTCGGTGGCCCGCGACCTGATGGCCGACCTGCTCGCCGGCTTCGGCGCGCAGGTGACGCCGATCGGCCGGTCGCAGGTTTTCGTGCCGATCGATACGGAGGCCCATCGCCCGGAGGACATCGCCTTCATCCGCGACGTCATGGGACCGGGCTCCTTCGACGCGCTCGTGACCACGGACGGCGACGCCGACCGGCCGCTGGTGGCCGACGGCGCGGGCCGGATCCTGCGGGGCGACGTGCTCGGGCTCATCACCGCCCGCTTCCTCGGTGCCGATACGGTGGTGGTGCCGGTCACGGCCGGCTCGGCGCTCGAGCATTCCGGCGGCTTCCGGAAAGTTGTTCGTACGAAGGTGGGATCGCCGTTCGTCATCGCCGGCATGGAGCAGGCGACGTCTGCCGGGGCGCGGATCGTCGCCGGCTTCGAGGCGAATGGCGGCTTCCTGCTCGGATCGGACGTCACGCTCCACGGTAGGACTTTAGCCGCCCTTCCGACGCGCGACGCGATGCTGCCGATCCTCGCCACATTGGCAGCGGCGCGCGCGACCGGCACCGCCCTCGCAGATCTCGTGGCGTCCCTGGATGCGGGAGAGATGGCGAGCGACCGCCTGCCCAACACCCCGTCCGACACCAGCACCGCCTTCCTCGAGCGCCTCCAGGATGCGGACTACCGCGCCGCCTTCCTCGGCCCGATCGGGTCGTCCAACTCGATCGATCAGCAGGACGGGATCCGGATCGAACTGAACGGCGGGCGCACGATCCATTTCCGGGCTTCGGGAAATGCGCCCGAGCTGCGCTGTTATGCGGAGGCCAAGACGGCACAGGAGGCGCAGGACCTCGTCCGATGGGGACTTGCCTCCGCCGCGACCGCGATGTCGGCAAACGCCTGAACCCTCACGAAGCCTCGGAGCGATGCCCGAACAACGCAAGAAGCCGGGGCTCTCTTCAAGGCGCGCTGACGAATTTCGCCCCTTGGCGCGACCGCTCGGGGAAGGCCAACGGACGGGCTTCGCGCGACATGCCCGATGGCCACACGCCGCCTGCTACCGGTCGGCGTACCCCGCCGCGACGGGCCTGCGCAGGCCCGCTTCGAGATCGATGTGCGGCTGCGTCGAGTGCGCAGGTGCCGGTCGTCACGTTCCTGCGCCGGGTCTGGTTGCAGAACTTCCGCCTCAACGAACGTGACGATGACGCACTGTACGCAGACGATCGGGTCCGGTGGCGCGCCGAGACCGACGGCGATCCGGCCGCACACACGATGATCGCCTCGCCCTACGACCTGGACGTCCATAACGCGAAGAAGTGCATCACCTGAATCGATCACGAGGTCCACATCACGGAGCGGTACCACGACGGCGGCCGCCGGTGATCGCCCACAGAGCGTCGATCCCGGCCCGGTCTCGAATCGCGCGGTGCTCGGCCGGCGGCACATCGCGCTCGCGGCGGAGGACCTGCTCCAAGCGCGCGACCTCGTCGACTTCGCCTCCATCGACGCTGAAGGCCTCGCGTCGACCATGGCTTATCACGGTGGCGACCTCATCGGGCCAATGCCGGGGAACAACCAATTGGAGGCGTGCACCGAGGGAGCATCCGCGCTCGAAGATTTCCAGCTCGATCGGTATCGCTAGGTCGCTGTCGACCCGGCCGGCCAAAGCAGCCGGATCCGGCGTTCCGACTGCAATTTCGGACCTAAGGTGGTGCACGCCCGGTTGGCGATGAGGACCACAATGCCTGCATCCGGCAGTGGCGCTGCACGCGCTCGGAGCGCAGCCTGGGGACACCGCGCTCGTGAGAGGAACATGGGGCACACGGCGGCACGGGCGCGCGACGGTCAGCCAGCTGTCGCACTGCCGACCGGGGAAGGCAAGTCGGCTTCGAGGGCACGTGTCGCGCGGGATGCGGGCGATGTGGCTGCGCGGAAGTCGCCATCTCGCCTTGGCCAATTCGGCACGGCTGAGATTTGACTACAGCACTTGGTGACGACCGCTCTTATCAACCTCAATCGCCTCGCTGCGCCTGGATCGACGACACGCCCGCCGCCAGAACCCCGCGCTCCGCCTTCACGCGCCTTATGGCTTGGCCGACAGGCGCGTAGGCGTTAACCGGCAGGATCGAAAACGGGGCGTTCCCGATCCGGGCACGCCCCGCCTGCGTCAGAAGTGCGAAAGGACCCCAGTTTGCCGTGTCGCTCGACAACGGCTTACGTTGGGTTCGTGCCAGTGCTGGCGAGCCTGCATCGAGTCGCTACGGGGTTGGGGTTGGCGGAGGGAGGTCCCTTTTTGCATTCTGGACGAGGCTCGCTCGATCAGTGAATGACACGTAGCGTAAGCGTATAAGATCTTTGGCTCCCTCTGGAGCTCGGGTGTGGACCGGCTTCCAGCCCCTTGCTGCGGAACGAGGCGCATAATGTTGAAAGGCCGTCTCGTCGGTCGCGTGGCCGAGCAGTGCCGCGACCTCGGTTCGGGTCTTAGCAGCCTTCAGGCGTGCCGCCGCGACGTGCCGACAGGTGTAGGGAGTGACAGGCCTCCTGATCAAACCGGGGATCCCCGTCGCTATGCAGGCAGCCCGGAGAGCCCTGCGAATTCCGGCATGCACCCGGCGCCAGTCACCATCGGCCGTGGCCCGTGCCAACGCTGCGATGAACTCGCCGAGCCCTTGGATGTAGCCCTCGGAATACGCGTCCAGCTCGATCGTCCGAGTCGATCCGTTCGCGCGGCCATTGGAATTTTTGCCGTTCTGGACGACCAAGCTGGTGCCAATGATCTGAGCCGTTGGCCATTCGCTTGGACGCAGCCCGAGAAGCGACGTGTAGGAGAGGTAGGGCCGCGCGAGGAACGCGTACCGGTGGCGTAGGCCTAAGAGGGCCGCGTCAACCGCGTTGAATTCGGTCGCGGTCAGGGACTTCCGCTTGCCCGCGCTTGTGCGCCGAGGCGTCTTGATGGCCCGTGGGGCGGCGAGACGGCCGGTTTCGGGGTCCACCACTTCAGCCAGGAGATCAAGAGCTGTGTCTATGAGCTTCGATCTGGCCGGCTTCGATATGCCGAGGTAGACGAGGCATTCCCGGATTGAGGCTCGATAAGTCCGGATCGTGGACCGGGACCAGCGATCCTTTTCGCCCAGGAACCACTCGGCGAACTGAATCGGCGTGAGCGGATCGATCCCGGTCTCTCGGGTCGCCATTTCCAGGAGAAGGGTACCTCGCTTAAAATAGGCTTTGACGGTCGCCGGCGCTCGTGTCCGGTCTCGATTGGCTGGATCCACCACTGACCACCCCTGTTACATGCGCCGAGAGCCCTCTCCGCCGGCCGCATTCACAGCGTGCTCACCAACCACGAAAATCGCCATCGCACTCCGGCCTACCCGCCCAGTCTTCTGGTCCGAGTCCAAAGGCGGCAAGCGCCACGGCCTCGTACGCGTATCGCCGATGTGGGCGGCAGAACGTGTGTCCCTCGTCCGCGCAGATGAAAGCCGCGCGCGCCTCGCAGCCGCGCTCACTGCATCGGGCATACCACCCGGAATTTGGCAAGCGATCGATCAGGTCTTGGACATGGGTACGTTGAAGGTCGCGTGTCCACTCTGAAAAGGGCACAGACGCCTCGGGACGCCGGTTACCGTCCCGCGAGGGTTTACGCCGTCCGGCAACCTTGACGGCCGCTGGCTCCGTCACTGCGATATCCTCAAGTTTGCGATTTAGAGCCTCGCATGAGGAGGGTTTCAGATCGGGGTCCGCACCGACACTCGGTTCTAGGCCTATAGCCGCATGCGGTAGCGACAGCCGCATTTCCGATAGGGTCGGATCAAGGGTTCGAATGTCTTGGACGACCTTGCCGGCCGCTGGCGCCGTTATTGCAGCCTCCTCGAGTTCGCCATTCAGCGGCTCGCATGAGGCAGGTTCCGGATCGGTATCCGCACCGACACTCGGTTCTAGGCCTATAGCCGCATGCGGTAGCGACAGCCGCATTTCGGATAGGGTTGGATCAAGGGTTCGAATGTCTTGGACGACCTTGCCGGCCGCTGGCGCCGTTATTGCGCCCCCGTCGAGTTCGCCATTCAGCGGCTCGCATGAGGCAGGTTCCGGATCGGTATCCGCACCGACTCTCGGTGCTAGGCCTATAGCGGCATGCGGTAGCGATAGCCGCTCTTTGGTGAGGCTCGGTTCAAGAATTGGAATGTCCTGGACGATATTGATTGTCGCTGGCGCCGTCATTGCGACCTCCTCGAGTTCGCAATTCAGCGACTCGCATGAGGTATGCTCCGGATCGGTGTCTGCACCGACAATCGGTGCTGGGTCCATAGTGACACGCGGTGTCGATAGCTGGTCTGTGGCGAGGACAGGAAAAAGGGTTCGAATGTCCTGTCCGCGGCTCGTACGCCACGTCCAATCGATGTGACCGCGCGACCGCAGCTGCAATATCGCATTCTTGACGGTGTTCTCCGCCACCCCCAGTTCGGCGGCGATTTCCGCATCCGTCGCCCGGCAACCCGCTCGGCCAAACTCAGAGCGATCCGCTAGGGCCCAGGCCACAAAGCGGGCGGCGCGCCGTATCTCCCGGTCCCATCGGACATTGGCCGACCAAGCTCGTACTGAATCCGCTACCGTCATGGCTATGCTCGCTCGCCTGCAGGTCTCGGAAGGCTAGCAACGAACGTCGCAAGAGCGATGGCTGCACCGAATGTCGGTGCGCTTGCTACGGAGCGCTCGGGCGGGCACCAATCTCGCGCGACATCCGGAACCGCTCCCTCGCGTTGCCTTATGGTGGGATGTAGCTTCGAGGAAGCCTACGCGATCACCGGCCGGAGCCTGGAGGATCAAACTGCCAGACTCGTCTCGTTGTAGAGGGCACTCCTGCCCGTCGGCACATAGCTCGAACGCACGGCGAAGTGGACTTGCTCCAGCCAAGCAAGTCCAGTCCCGAATGCGGCTTGTCAGTGCTCGGCGTACTCCGCCGCGACGAGCCTGCGCAGGCCCGCCTCGAGATCGATGCGCGGCTGCCAGCCGACCCGGCCCAGGAACCGCGTCGAGTCGAGCATCTTGTAGGCCGCACCCTGGAACGAGCCGGGCGGGCTCACGAGGGGGACGGACCAGTCGAGGGCGACCAGGGCCGCCCGCGCTACTGCCTCGACGGTGATGGGGGTGTTGGCGCCGCAGTTGAGGATCTCGTTCTCGAACGCCCGGTCGGCCGCGAGGATCGCGTCGATCTGGTCGTCAACGTATAGCACCTCGCGGACGGTCTGCGGATTGCCCCAGACCTCGAAGGCCTGCGCGCCCGCTGCCTTCTCCCGCACGGCCCGGTCGAGGAGGGCGCCGACGAAGTGGCTGCGATCGGAGGCTGTGTTGTCGTGCGGACCGTACAGGGTCGCCAGCACGCAGTGCAGGAAGCTCAACCCGTATTGGTGCGCGTAGGCCGCCGAGCCCGTCGCCAGGACCTGCTTGGCGAGCCCGTAGCCGATCACGGAGGGATGGGTCGGTCCCTGTCCGAAGCGCGCCTCGGGGACGGGCTCGGCCGATTCCGGATAGGTGCAGGACGAGCCCGTGGAGACGAGCTTGGCCTGCGGCTGGTACAGGCGCCACGCCTCGAGGACGTTCAGGTGGATCCGGGCGTTGATCGCCAGGAGCTCGCCCTGGATGTCGTACTGAATTGCGCCGGTCCGCTGGCGGGTCACCACGTGGAAGATGCGGCCGGCCGGGGGGGCGTCGCGCAACGCCCGCTCGACATTGGCCCAGTCGGACAGGTCGCCCGCCGCGCGGCCGATCTCGACGACCTCGCGGCCCTCGGCCCGGAGCCGCGGCACGAGGTTGCGCCCGAGGAAGCCGTCCGCCCCGATGACGATGTCGCGCTCAGGCCCCGGCATGGCGGTACTCCTGGCGATACCACGCGATCGTCGGCCGCAGCCCTTCCGCGAGCCCCGTGAAGGTCGAGATCCCGAAGCGCTCGCGCAGCCGCTGGTTGGTCGAACGGCGGGCGAGGACGCCGTGGGTCGTCGTGTCGGAGGCGTGGACGGGCCGGTCCTCTCCCGCCACCTCCAGGATGGTGCGGGCGAGGTCGAGCAGGGTCGTGGTCTCGCCGCGGCAGAGGTTGAGCGCGTCGCTCGTCTCCCGGATCGCGAGCGACCGAGCGAACACGTCGACGACGTCGCCGACGTAGATGAAGTCGCGCTCGACCAGCGGGTTGCCCTTGATCGTGAAGCGCTCGCCCGGGGCCAGCGCGCGCATCACGAAGGCCGGCAGGACATGCGCCTTGCGCGGATCCGTCGAGTCGTGGGGGCCGTAGGGGTTGCTCAGGCGGAAGCTGATCGTGTGGATCCCGTAGCGCTCGGCGTGCAGGTCGGCGACCACCTCGGACCAGCGCTTCGACCACGCGTAGAAGGCCTCGTTCGGATTGGGCGGCGCGTTGAGGTCGACCGATTGCGCGTCGTCGAGGGGATCGCAGGCCGCCGGGTAGACCGCGACGCTCGAGGCCGCGCGCACCTCGCGGATGCCCTTCGTCAGGCAGAACCGGTAGAGGCGGTTGGCGATCTCCGCATTGCCGGTGAGCAGGTCGCTCTGCGCCGTCTCGAACTTGTCGGCGTCGTAGCGCTGCGCGGCGACGTTAACGACGATCGCGTCGGCGGGGACCGAGAGCGCCTCGAGGGCGTCGAAGCGCGCGGCCTCGGTCGCCCCCGGGACCGCCTGGCCGGAGGGGCTGACCGCGATCAGCCGCGGCACGCGGCCGGCGAGATGCGCGACGAGGTTGCGGCCGACGAACCCGGTCGCACCGACGACGACGACGGCCTCGGGCAAGGGGGCTGAGGGGAGGGCGGCCACGCTCAGGCTGCCGGCAGGTCGGCGGCGGTGATCACCTTGAGGTCCGGCACCGGAACGATGAAGGCGCCGCCGTTCTCGAGGTAGCGGCGCTCGCGCGCCAGGAACTCGTCGATGAAGTTCCAGGCGAGCACCAGATAGGCGTCGGGCGCGGGCACGCTGCCCTCCTCGACGATCGGGATGCGGGCGCCGGGGATCAGGCGGCCGAACTTCAGCGGATTTTTCTCGGCCGCATATTGAACCAGCCGCGGGCCGATGCCGAAGGCGTTGAGCAGCGTCGCGCCCTTGGCCGGGGCGCCGTAGGCGTGGACCGTCTTCCCCTCGGCGTTCATGCGCTCCAGCAGATCGAGCAGCGCCGCCTGCAGGCGCCGGACGTTCTCGGCGAAGCCGACATAGGTCTCGAATGTGCCATAGCCGCGGGCCTCCTCGTCGGCGCGCATGCGCTTGACCGCGTCGCTGACCGGGTGGGCGCCGGGGAAGCCGACATGCGCCTCGAGGGAGCCGCCGTGGACCGGGACGACGCTGACGTCGAAGACCTCTAGGCCGTGGCGCGCGAACAGCTGCTCCAGGGAGCGGAGCGTGTAATAGCACAGGTGCTCGTGGTAGATCTGATCGAAGGCGGTGTTCTCGATCATGCCGCCCAGGTAGATCGCCTGCACGACGAAGACGCCGTCCGGCTTGAGCAGCGTGACGATGCCCTTCACGACGCTGTGCAGCTCCTCAAGATGGAAGAAGACGCCGGCGGCGGTGATCAGGCTCGCCGGCCCGTCCTGCGCGCGGACGATCTCGGCGGTCTCTTCGTTGAAGAAGCGGTTCAGTGTCGGCACGCCCGCGGCGCGAGCCAGTTCCACGACGTTGGCGGCGGGCTCGACGCCGCAGCGGCGCAGGCCGAAGGGCTCGTACTGCCGCAGCCACGTGCCGTCGTTGCTGCCGATATCGACGACGAGGTCCTGCGGCCCGAGGCCGTACCGCTCCACGAGCCGGGCCGCCGTCTGGCGGAAATGCTCCACCAGCGTCTTCGTCGTGCCCGAGACGTAGGGGTAGTCGCTGAACATGCTCTCCTTCGGGATCGTGTGATCGATCTGGACGAGCGTGCAGTCGTGGCAGAAGCCGGCGCGCAGGGGGAAATGCGGCTCGCGCCGGTCGGCGAGGTCCGGCGGGATCAGGCGGTTGCAGTGCGGCTGATCGGTCAGGTCGAGGAACAGCTCGACATCGCGTCCATCGCAGACGCGGCATGCCATGGCGAGTTTCGTTCCCGTCATCGTACGACCTATGACATCCGCGGCGCGAGACTCTACGTGCCCGAGACGCTTACCGGCTGAGCTGGAGGGGCGCAACGATCGCTCCGGCCCGGATCGACGACAGGGCAGGACCACTGGATTCGACCCGATCCATACCGCCCGCACCCTCGCGCTGTTCAGCGCATCTCTGCCAAAAACACTACCAATATCTTCGATTTGGAAACAATCATGCCCGAAACCGCGTGGACGATACGCAAGTCGCACTACATCATGAAGGATCGATGGCTCGGACTCCGTGCCGACGACTGCGTGACACCGTCGGGCCACGTCCTCGATCCCTATTACGTGCTCGAGACCGCGGACATCGCCCTCGTGCTGGGCATCGACGCGGCCGATCACGTCATCCTCGTACGCCAATACCGGCACGCCTATGGGAGCCCGAGCCTGGAGCTTCCGGGCGGGGCCATCGACCCCGGCGACACGGATATCCTCGCGGCCGCCGAGCGCGAGATGCACGAGGAAACCGGCTACACCTTTGCCGATGCCGAACGCGTGGTCACCCTCAACGCGGATCCGGCCCGCTACGCCAACCGCATGCATCTCGTCCGCGCGCGCGTGATCGCGGCCGGGCCGGCGCGTCCGGATCCCGGCGAAGACATCGCGGTGATGCGCGTGCCGCGGGCCGAGGCTCTGCGGCTCGCCCAGTCGGGCTCCATCGTCGGAGCCGTGCATGCCGCCATGATCCTGATCGGTCTGTCCGGCCGCGGATGAGAGCCGTCACCGGATTGTGGATCGAGCGATCGAACCGCTGACAAGGCCCGCGCGTTCCGCCAATACGATTAATCGCAAGTTAAAGAGCGGATTGAAGCGTGCCCGAGTACGACATCAAGATCGTCGCTCCGCGAGATCGGAAGGCCGCGGACGCCGAGCGCGAGACGCCGCCCAAGCGCCGGCTCGACTGGGACCGCGCCATGCGTGAGGCGGCCGAGGCGGAGCTCTCGATTCAGTCCCACGACTGAACCCGCCGCGCGGCGACGCGCGCCCTGGTCCCCCACACGTGTTGCCGTCTCCTAGCCCGTCAGCGCGGTCTCGCGCAGGAAGGCGAGCAGGTCGTCCGACCGGAAGTGATGCACGGCGAGCCCCGCCGCCCGGCCGGCGGCGAGATCGGTTTGCTGATCGCCGACCAGGAAGCTGCGCGCGCGGTCGATGTCCCAGTGGTCCATCAGGTCGAGGATCATGCCGGGTTCGGGCTTCCGCCAGCCGTGGACCGCCCTGTAGGCCTCCACCGTCCCGTCCGGATGATAGGGGCAGTACCGGAGATCATCGATATGCGCGCCCGCCGCGCGCAGGTCGTCCCGCATCCAGGCCGTCAGACGGGCGACATCGGCCTCGGTGTAGAAGCCGCGGGCGACCCCCGCTTGGTTCGTGACGACGAACACGAAGAAGCCGGCGTCGTTCAGCGCGCGGACCGCATCACGGGCGCCCTCCATCCAGTGGAACCGGTCCACGGAACCGACATAGCCGTGGTCGTGATTGAGGACCCCGTCCCGGTCGAGGAAGGCGGCCGGTCTCGTGCGGCGGGCCGGGATCTCCACCTGAGCGCGGTCGTAGCTCTCGGGCACGCCGATATCGAGAAAGTAACCGTCGTAGGCCTCGCCCACGACGCGGCCATCGGCGACCAAAGCGGGCAGGACGTCCCGTTCCAGCGAGCAGGCCGGCGGGAAGCCCTTCAAGGCGTCGCGGCGCACCAGATAGACGCCGGCATTGACGAGACCGGGGCCCGGCTCGGGCGGCCGCTCGAGGAAGGCGGTGATCCGCACGCCGTCGAGGAGCGCGACGCCGTAGCGTGCCGCGTCCGGCACCCGGCGGAGCGACAGGACCATCGCCGCCTCCGGATGACGCGCCGCCAGGGCGGGCAGGGCCAGCAGGTTCACGTCGAACCACGAGTCGCCGTTCAGCAGGAGGAAGGTCTCGTCCGCCTCGGGGAGGGCGTGCACGACGGCGCCGCCGGTCCCGGCCTGCTCCGGCTCGATCGAGACCCGCAGCGTCATGCCGAAGCGTCGCGCGACCGCGTTGTCGGCGGCGTAGGCGCGGATCTTCTCGCTGTGGAAGGAGGCCAGCAGCACGATGTCGGTGAAGCCGTGGCGGCCGAGCTCGAACAGCAGGACGTCCAGGAACGGCTCGCCCGCCACGGGCAGCAGCGGCTTGGGCATCGCAGACGTCAGCGCGCCCAGGCGGGTGCCGAATCCGCCGCACAGGATCATGGCCTGCCGGACGGGGCTGCCGGCGCCTCTCGGTCTCTCGGTCACGGGCCGCCCTTCACGCCGCCGTCCCGCGGGGGAACAGGCTTTCCTCGACGAGGCCGCACACGATGTGCGCGGCGGTGATGTGGACCTGCTGGATCAGGGGCGTCGCGTCCGACGGCGCGTACAGGCACAGATCCGCCCGCTCCGGCATCGCTCCGCCCGTCGCGCCCGTGAACGCGACGACCCGCACGCCCAGCGCCCGCGCCGCATCCATCGCCTTCAGCACGCTCGGCGAGCGCCCGGAGGTGGAGAGGGCGAGCAGGACGTCGCCCGGCCGCCCGAGGGCGAGCACCTGCCGCGCGAACACGTGCTCGTACCCGTAATCGTTGCCGATCGCGGTGATCACCGAGGTGTCCGTGGTCAGCGCCAGGGCTGCGGCGGGCGCCCGATCGTAATTGAGCCGCGAGACGAACTCGCCCGCGATGTGCTGCGCGTCGCCGGCGCTCCCGCCATTGCCGATCGTCAGGAGCTTGCCGCCGCCGCGCAGGGATGCGGTCACCACGTCGGCGATCTCGGCGAGGGTCGCCTGGAAGCGGGAATCGTCGAGGGCCGCCTGGAAGGTGTCGCGGGTCTGCGTGAGGAAATCGACGATCGCGCTCATGAGCACCTCGGTCCGTGACCGCGCCGGCCGACCTGTCGGGCCGTCCGGCGGGGTGATCGCTGCTGGGCTGGAGCCGTCCGGATCAGACGTTGGCGAACCGCGAATTGCGGATCATCCGGAAGCCCTTGATCAGCTCCTTGATCCCCCGGTCGAGGTCGAAGTCGGGGAACCAGCCGGTCGCCTCCAGCTTCGCATTGGACACGATGTAGTCGCGCTTGTCCGGATCCTCGCCGATCGGGGCCTCGACATAGACGAAATTCGGCACGTGCGCCTTGATGCGCGCGCAGAGTTCCAGCTTCGACAGGTTGGCGCTCGACAGGCCGAGATTGTACGCCTCGCCACGCATCCGGTCGTAATTGTCGATCGCGTGGATGAAGCCTTTGGCCACGTCGCGGATGTGGATGTAGTTGCGCTTGAAGTGGCCCTCGAAGACCAGGAGCGCCCGGTCGGTCACGGCCCGGTGGGTGAAATCGTTGACGAGGAGGTCGAGGCGCATGCGCGGCGCCATGCCGAACACCGTCGCGAGCCGCAGGCTGACGCCGCGCCCGCTGTCGAGCACGGCCGTCTCGGCCTCGACCTTGGTGGTGCCGTAGAGCGAGATCGGCCGCAGGGGTGATTCCTCGGTGCAGAACTTGCCGGCCTCGCCGACGCCGTAGCCCGAATTGGTCGTCGGGTAGACGATCCTCTGCTCCCCGCCCGCGCGCTGGACCAGGGCGATCACGGCATCGCGGTTCAGGGTCGTGGCGCCGATCGCGTCCTCCTTGCACAGGGGTGCGCCGACCAGGGCCGCGAGGGGGATGAGCACGTCGTGCTTCGGGATCAGGTCGTCGAGGATGCGCGTATCGCGGGCGTCGCCCTTGATCGGCTTGAACGTATCGTACTGGCAGGCCGAGGACAGGTCCGGCCCTCCGGACTTGAACGTGTCGAGAACCGTGACGTGATGCCCGCGCTCCAGGAGCATCGGCACCAGGATCGTCCCGATATAGCCGGCGCCGCCGGTGATCAGAATTCGCATCGTTGCCTCTCGTCGCGATGAGCCGTCGGGCCGCCTGCGGCCGGGCTGGAATGATGGGCGGGCGCCGCTCAGCGGGTCTGGCGATAGATCAGAGTCGACCCGTCGACATCGATGCCGATCGGAACGACGGATAGCGGCGCCACCCGTTCGGTCAGAGCCGGAAGCCGGTCCGGATCGATGAGGGCGAGGAAGAAGCCGCCCCCGCCCGCGCCGCACAGCTTCGCCCCGTAGGCCCCCGACGCGATGATCGCCTCGAACAGATCGTCGAGCACCGCATTCGAGACCTCACGCGACAGGGTCCGCTTGATGCGCCACGAGGCGGAGAGCATCTCGCCGAGCTGCGTGAGCCAGCCGCTCGTCCCCGCCTCCAGCAGCGAGACGCATTCCTCCACGAGGCGGTAGAGTTCGGATAATTCCTTGTCGATCGCGCGCGCGCGCGTCACGGCGATCTGGGCGGCGACCGTGGTCGTCGCGCGCCGCGCGATGCCTGTATGGACCAGCACCATCGACGCGTTGAGCTGCTGTGTGGCCGCAGAACTCATCTGAACGGGGGATATGCGGATCGCGGAACCGCTGAAATCAAATCGGTTGATCCCGCCGAAGGCTGCGTGGAGCTGATCCTGGACACCAACGTTCTCGCGCAGGATTTCACGTTCGACTTCGATTGCCTTCTTCGACAATTCGATCTTCGTAGGCTTTTGATTCAATATCGCGTAGATCGTACGCAAGAAGCCAACTGTGAAAGCCGAAGAAGAGCCCAATCCGCTGCCCGCCGCAGGCAAATCGGAGATGATGCTCATATCAAGCCTGCGAGTCACGTCGAAATGCTTAAGCACCTCCCGAACGACCGGATGTTCGATTTCATAAATAGTGTTGCAATGCTCAACGCGGGAATAACTTAATCTATAATTGTAATCTTGACAGCCAATCAAATCGAGCGCTGCGATGATGATGTATTTATCAATCGCTGCGCCGACGACTGCGCCGGGCGCGCGCTCGAAGTACTCCGGATAATCGGTGCCGCCGCCGAACAAGCTAATACGCAGCGGTGTTCGCGTGACTGTCAGCATAGAAATTTTTCCAATTTTATATCCTCAGAACTTGTTCGATTTAAGTAGCTTCGATCTATAATTTCGGTTCGATTGCTAGAGCGATGCACGTGCACAGCCATGTCACCATGGAAATGACCGGCACCGAATGACTTCTCCTCGAAAATTCGATGATCATCGTCAATATTCGAAGCATCGGCAGAAGTAATTGCATCATTATAATTGTTCTGATTTGACATGATTTCATCAATACGTTGGGCAACAAAGCTGAACTGATTTGAAATGCCTTTCTTTGGCCGCGTCAGATCGACAGCACCGGACCACTGCTCTTCAATTGGCAGCATGGACCGATTCCGGCCCTTCGGTGAACAAGTCGCGACGTCACCGTTCACGCGGCTCGCTCGCGAGGAGTCTGAGAAAGACCTGAGCGCAACCGATGCCACAGCTTTAACTACATCGGCCTCACTGACGACTACGACACGGTCCGACACGGCAATCTTTAGCCTGACCGCATCCGAAAAATCAGCATCCTGTGCGCACATGCCGGCCACGGCCACGAGTTTGAAGACAAATTTTCCGTAGGTCACATGCCTCCTTTATGGTTAAGGGATTGTAAACTCTGCAGATCCGTTCATCGCACCGCCCCAGAGGCGCTCCGCCGAGCCGCCAACATGACTCCTCTGCTGTTGCACGGCAGATTTAAATGAACATATTAGATAGACAATTAAATATGCCGGCATCTTAAATTTGTGCTAGCCGCACACCATTTACGACATCATTTTTTAAAATAAATCTACTGAGCAACAATTCGATCTTGCGGTCTGTATAAGATTAAAAATGCTGGATTTGGCACAGGCTTGCCGCAGATCGCACTGATTCGACTGCATCGAATCAAATTCCGCCCCCGCATCTTAATTTTTAGATACGCTAACAGGAAAGGCTTTTAGATGTTAATTTACGGATCGTCGTCGGGATGCGGCGTGCTGGACGATCACAACTCATGCATGGCGATCCGCAGGTCTGCGCCGCCACTTCGCTGGTAGAGAGCGCTGATGCTCGTCATCCCTATCCAGCACACACAACCCCAGCCGCGTGCCGAGATCTCCCGCTCGCACGAGAGCTCCGGCACGCTGGCCTCACGCTACGGTGTGTCCATTGAGACCCGTCTAGCTATTGTCGAACGGCAAGAGATTCGCGCGCCGTCACGAAAGCTTCAACTAATCGCATCAGCCGCCTCACGGAGCCGCCACGCCATGACCGTCGAAGTAATGTTATCGCCTCTCCGTCCAGTGGCGCAACGAAGGCGGGATTGAGCCCGCGATCCTCCGCAATCCTGGCCACGATCGGTCCGAGCAATGCCTCCAGATCCGCGTGGCGCGGTGCCGGCATCTCCAGCACGCGCAGGCGATCAAGCAACGGAGCGGGCAGGTTGCCCACCTCGTTGGCCGTGCCCAGCCACGAGACACGGCTGATGTCGGTCTCCGTCTGAAAACAAGGATCTTGGTAGGCCCGGGCGGTCTCCGGCTCGAGCATCGGAAGCAAGGCATCCCAAAGCCTACCGTGATCTGCGCGCGTTGCGGCCTTCTCCAACTCGTCGATCAGCATCAGCGGATTGGCGGTGCCAGACCGAGCCACCGCCATGATCGGATGCGCGGGCTCCGACGTTGCCCAACGACGATCAAGGCCACCCAGCGATGCGCCCGCGTCCCGAGTCGCATCGACTCGCCACAGCCCCAATCCAAGATGATGGGCGATCCTCGCGACAAAGCGGCTCTTGCCGGCTCCCGGCGGGCCGATCAGCAGGGTCGGTCGGAACGTGGCGTGCTCACGTCCGATCAGATCGGCAAGAAGCCTGTCGATCATGGCCTGCGCGTAAGGAAACTCGAAGGTCAACCGAGCGCGCACAGCCGCGAGATCCGGCACCTCGACGAGCGGGAGCGGCTTACCGATGATGTGCTCATAGCCGCGCGCGATGGACTTGCCGCGGTCGCTCCCGGTCTCCTGGATCGTTGGAACGACGAGAACGTGCCCCTTGGGCACTTCGGCGTGTGGGACATCTGCGTCCGGTATCTGTGCCGTCGTCTCGACGGTCGCCGCCTTCTCGCGCCGGCGCGCCTCGTTTTGGGCGAGGCGAGCCTCGATCATCTTCCACCTGCACCGCTCCCGCGTCGCCGCGTTGTCTGCAACCGGCCGTGTCAAGACCTCCCCAACGGGTACGAGCGCGTGGACGAGTGCCACATCGCCGGCGAAGGCGTCATCGACGCCACAGGCCAGGGCGGCAGCCGCAGCGATGGCGCTGCTCGTCTTCTCGGAAAACGTCAGAAGCGCATCCTTGAGCGCGTCGTGCCAAGCTGCCTGCAGGGCGACAGCGAGATCGGTCGCCCCGGTTACATCCGTATCGGCGCCCGGTTCGGCAACGCGTCCGAGAGCGAGGCGCGTCTGCGCCTCGGCCAGGGCTGCGAACCCTTTCCGGAGGTCGAGAACCGCTTCGCGTTCCTGCCAAAGGGGCTGGGCCAAGCGCGCGGCAGCTCTGCGATCATCGCCAGCGCAGGAAAGCAGCGTCGCGACATCGGCCAACGCCCGCGCCACCGGCTGATCGCGCTCCACGGCCAACACGTCGAGGAACCGGATCAGGGCGGATCGTCGGGCGATCCATCGACGGTCACGCCATAAAAGACCGTCCGAAGAAGTCCTTGCCGCGATCCAGGCCGAGACCAGGGCCTCGGCATCCGGGGCGAGGGTGGTGATCTCCAGGGCGATCTCGGAACAGGCAGAATCCACGCGCAGATCCTGTGCAAGGCAGGCTCGCAGGCGGCGCGGAAGCATCGGTTCGAGCAGGCGACGTGCCGCTTCAGGGTCGATCTGCAAGGCAGGCGGGGTCGAAGAGAATGCCATCGGATTCCTCCCTCTCAGCGGGCGACGCCGACGCGGTCGGAACCGCGGCGCGCAACGGAGCACCAAGCGTGGGCGAGGCAGAGCACCTTGAGATCAGCCCGGCGTCGAGCGCGCCGCCCGAGCACGTGCACGAGCAGGTCGATGCAGGAGCCGTCACCCCGCGCTGCGCACAGGCAGAGCGCCGACATCGCCGGATCGAGGCGCCCAGGAAAGGCGATGGCCTCGGCGAGGACGCCGAGGGCGATGTGGATCGCAGCCGCCGGATCGCCCCGGCAAGCCGCGGACCAGTCGGGGGACGGCAGGGGCTGCGCGGCCTTCAGGGCAGCGGCCAAGCGGCACTGCGCCGGCATATCGAGCGCCTGAGGGGCGAGGACGCGCCACCAGGACAGCGGCAGCGAGAGGCTGGCCGCGTCAGTTGTGCCGGAGGGGTGGGCATCGGGGTCACGAGCGAGTGTCATTGAGACAGACCTGGAGAGCACGCCGGCGCGCAGGCGCGCGGTGCGGGATTGATGGAGAGCGAGATGGACGCATCAGGTCGCGGTCGCGACCCGATGCCAGCGTGGTGCGATCAGGGCGCGAACGGCCCGGGCGAGTGCGGGTGTTTGACGTTTTCAGGAACGGCGAGGCTCGCCAACGCCATCGTCAGAAGGTCCGGCACAGCCGCGCGCAATCGGGCTTGAAGCGCCGCGGTCACAGTCTCGAGAGCCGACGAGACCGGGGTCGCGAACAGCTGATCTATGGCCGGTCCGCTCACCGTAAGGTCATCGCAGTATCCCGCCCTTCCATAGACGTCGATCAGCACCGCGCGAGTCTGAGCGACCTCGTAGCCGAGTGAGGCCAAAAATGAGCGACCCTGGACCTGCGCGCACCGCAGCACCCATTCGACTTGGTGTATTTTCCTAGCCTCATTTTTTCCGGAGCCTCTCTTGACCTCAGCGATGATGGCTCGGCTCTCTCTCCGGTCGACGACGATTAGGTCGAGGAATACCGACTGCGCGACCGCGCCAGCGAGTTCGATCGAGGTCTGGCTGAGCTGGGCGACGCTGCTGGCGCGGACGAGTTCCTGGGTCGGCACGGTGATCGGCATCGCGACGTTGCGCAGCACGATGTAGCGCCCGCTTCGCTCGAGGACGTCAGTGATGGCCGCCTCGATCAGAGACCCATGCCGCTTGACCATGGAGGCCAGCACGGAGCCGAGCTGCGACAAGCCTGGTCCGAGCAGGGGATCGGGCACGAAGGTCGCCCGGAACGCGCCGTCGAGCGCTGCCTCGGCCGCGGCCATCAGTTCGGGTGCGCAGATCTGTGGGATCGGGGGCTGGACGTGGCCGTAGCCGACGGCGGCGGCGCTCCCGAGCGGGACGGTGATCCGGCTGGTCGGCCCGGAGCTAGGCTGCCCACGTGCAGATAACCGCTGTCGGCCGCCGCGCTGGGCGGCGGGGTGGGGGACGACGATGGTCATGGATGGTTTCCGTCCAGGCGACACCAAACCGCGCGCCCTTCGCCGAACGGCGGCAGGGCGGCGAACGGGCTCGTTTCCGCGGCCTCAGGCCTGCGGCGACGAGGGCGTCAGGATCGCGGGATTGCGAGGGGACGCTGAGGCACGGCCTATCGCGTGCCAGCGCACCTTCAGGCGATCAGGCGGGTTGCCGGGACGGGCGGTGGGACTGCCCGGAATTCATGCATCGGGCCAGTTTCGTCGGCGTGATTACGCCGGTAGTGAAGGTCTCAGCCATGGTCGGTATCTCCTTGCGATACGGATCGTGGTCAGGCCGGCGCTTGGTGCTGCTAACACCGGTGCCGGCCGCCCTCTGCTAAAGAGCGGCGCGGCATGTGCGGGTGGTCTGCCGAGGACGAACGTGGCGCGGATCGGCGTCTTTGAGAAGACCACAACGGCGACGATATAATCTCAAGGACGCCCTTCCTGTCGCGATCGTTAACGGAAGCTTGGCGCCCTTTTCCTTGTTGCAGGTGAGCGCTTCACATCGCATGATCGCCTAACGGCCGGGTGGAAGGTTGTCGCCAGCAAAGTCTTGCACACTGCGCCGATCTCACGGATCCGCACAGATCAACGTGGCGACATTTGCCTGTGTGACCACGTCAGAGACACAGCGGATTTCATGCTGTATCGCCGCAGGATCAGTGTGAGCGGGTATGTGGCGGACCTCTAAGTACAACCGCATTGAGGAAATGCACGTGTTTCGGTCAGGGCAGAGCGGCTACGTGCCCATCGGCCTCTTGATCTTCGAGGGTAGCTCAAGGCGCATCGGTCGGTTTGCCTATAGCTCCGACTATCTAGCTGCAGAGGGACGTAGGCCACTCGACCCCATTGGCCTGCCGCTCGCAACCAAGTGGCGGCCAGCGGCTCCGGGAGAGGTTCATCTGGCCTTTCACGATGCAGGCCCTGACGGCTGGGGAAAAGGAATTCTGTCGCAGGTATTCCCAGAACTGTAACTCGGCATGCCGGAATTTCTGGCTCTGGGCGGGCTGTCGCGCACGGGCGACCTGGCCTTTGGCTCAACGCCCGAGGCTCCCGAGAGGTGGACACCCAGAGCGGACGCGGCGCCTGGGTTCGTTCAAAGCGAGGACGTTCTCGAAGAGGTGCTCATCGCAGCAGAAAATTATGAAGGAGGCGAAGCGTCGGCGGACCAACTCGCTCAGCTATTCATTCACAGCTCGGACATTGGAGGAGCTCGACCGAAGGCGCGTATTCGGGTTTCAGACAAGGAATGGATAGCCAAATTTTCCACGTGGGATGACAGGTTCGACAATCCCAGGGCTGAAGCGGTTTGTCTGGATTTTGCTGAGGCCGCAGGACTTCGAGTCCCTGACCGCGAACTGCGTGTCGTTAGCGGTCGGTCGGTTCTCTTGATATCGCGTTTCGACCGGTCCTCGGATGGGGCTCGTTTGTCTTACCTCAGCGCCGGCACTTTGCTGAGTGAACCTGCCCATGGATATGCCACAAGCAAGACCTATTCGGACATCGCATCAGCCGCGCGCCGGATCGGTGTTCAGGATCCAGAGCGCGAGATGTTCCGCAGGCTCCTGGTTAATGCCTATCTACGGAACACCGATGATCATTTGCGCAACCACGCCTTCATCCACGATGGGGCCGGCTGGCGGCTCTCACCGGTATTCGATGTTGTACCGCATCCTTCGGGCACCAAACATGTCTGCGCCCCAGCTCCCGGTATCAGTCGAGAGTGCAACCCGAGCATCGCATTCGCGAGCTACGCCAAATTTGGCCTCTCCACTGCCGAAGCCACATCGATTCTCGTTGAAATTCATGAAGCGACCTCACGCATCCCGGATTTTTTCGACGCCCGAGGCGTATCTCGACGGGACCGGGAAATGCTCTTGGCATGCTTCGGCTTGCTGCCCAGACCTATCACGTCTTAGCACTACCTGGGCACTTTGAGGTCAGACGGCAGCCGGAAGCGGCGGCGACAGTGCGGGCATCGCACCGGTGGGATGAGGCCGACGAACAGGCGGCCGATGATGGCCTGCCGCACGGCGGGCAGGCTCGGAGACGGTGGCGGTCCCGGTAGGCCAGCCACCTTTTTTTCCCCCATCCGTCCGGTCGGGCCCAGCCAGGCGCAGGTGCTGCAGGTAGGCGCAGGCGATGCACGTCATCAGCGCGTGCCGGTGCAGGCCAGTCCAGGAGCGGCCCTCGAAGTGGTCGAGGCCCAGTTCCTCCTTCAACTGCTGGTGGCCCTGCTCGCACACCCAGCGCGCCTTGATTGTGCCGGCCAGGGCGCGCCGGGTCGTGCGGGGCGGCAGGTTCGAGAGGTAGTACTTGCGCTCGCCCGAGGCGCGCCACTCGCCCACCAACCAGACCTCGGCGCCCGGCAGATGGCGGTTGTTGCCCCAGATCGGACCGTCGCCCACCCGCACGCGGGTCATGGCAAACCGGGCCGCGAGCGCGCCCTTCGTGCCCTGCCGCCACGCCACGCGCCGCCACGGCAGCGCAGCGAGAACCGCCTCGGCCTCCTGCGGCTCCTGATCCGGCACGGGTCTGCGCGCCCTCCCGCCCGGCTCCACCAGCCGCACGTCGGGATCGTAGACCTTCTGGTTCTTGGCGATCCCCACCGCCCAGGTCAGCCCGCGCGCGTCGAGGCCATGCCGAAACACGGCGCTACAGCCGTAGCCGGCATCGGCCAGTACCACACCGAAGCGGACGCCTTCGGCCTGCAGGCGGTCGAGTTCGGCAAGCGCGATCTCGCCCTTGCTTTGCGGCACCACCGCCGCCTCGGGCACACCTGCCCGCTGACACCGCTTCGGGTTGGCGACCCACTCCTCCGGCAGGAACAGGTGCAGGCAAACCGGGACGGGCACCTCGCCCCGCGCCAGGGTGAGGGAGACGAGCGACTGGCAGTTGGCCTTCTTGCCGAGGTGCCCGCAGTACTGGCGCGCCACGCCCACCGAGCGCGTGCCCTTCTTCGGCAGCGCCGTATCGTCGATCACCAGGCAGGCGTCGGATCCGCCGACCAGCCGGTCCGCGGTACGGGTGAGTTCCGCCCAGAGCGGGCCGTCGTCCCAGGCCGGGCTGGCGATGAAGTGCTGCAGTTGGTCGTGACCTGGCAGCCCGAGACGGGCGGCCATCGGCTGCAGGCTCTTGCGATCCCCGGGGCCGAGCAGGCCGCGCAGGTACAGCGGAGCCCAGGTCCGCCGCGTCTTGCGCCCCATCGCCGCCAGGAAAGGCACCAGCCACGCATCGAGATCCTGCCCCGACGGTCTCTCGGCCATGTCCGTCTCCCGCAGTGCCGCCGCTGCAGGATCAGAACGCCCAACGCCCTCCAAAGTGCCCAGGTAGTGTTAGAGCCCGTCCGGTAAGTGTCTGAGGCGGGGTTGAGTGGCCGGGATGGCGATGATTCCAGGAGGGTGCTGAAGCCTGACCTGGAAGCGCCATGTGGACCCCGACCACCCGGCGGCA
Organism: Methylobacterium sp. 391_Methyba4; assembly: GCF_029691625.1. NCBI lineage: Bacteria > Pseudomonadati > Pseudomonadota > Alphaproteobacteria > Hyphomicrobiales > Methylobacteriaceae > Methylobacterium > Methylobacterium sp. 391_Methyba4. Next base: position 1,601,793 of record NZ_CP121475.1, read on the forward strand.
GCATAGCCGCGTGGGCCTTCGCTATGAAACCGACCTTACCGACGCCGAGTGGGCGGTGATCGAGCCACTGATGCCGAGGCCAGCGCCCTGTGGCCGGCCTCCGCTCTGGACGACACGGGAGGTCCTGAACGCCATCTTCTACGTTCTGAGGGGTGGGATCTCCTGGCGGTTGATACCCAAGGATCTACCGCCGCGCTCGACCACGTTCGGCTACTTCAGCCGCTGGCGCGACACAGGGCTGTTTGGCCGGATCAACCACCACCTGGTCATGGCCGATCGCGAGCGTGTCGGACGGGAAGCCTCACCGTCTGCCGCGGTCCTCGACAGCCAAAGCATCAATACGACGGAGAGCGGCGGCCCGCGCGGCTACGATGCCGGCAAGAGGGTCAAGGGGCGCAAGCGCCAAGCGCTGGTCGACATGGACGGGCGCGCGCTCGTCCTCGATCCTCAGCCTGCCGACGTACAGGACCGCGACGGAGCCGTGCCGATGCTGCGCCTGTCGCGTCGGACCTTCCCGTTCATCGCCAAAGCCTTCGCCGATGCAGGCTATGCCGGCAACAGACCGGCGACCGCCACGATCATCACGGTCGAGATCGTGCGCAAGCCGCCCCATCAAGTCGGCTTTGCCGTGCATCCACGCCGCTGGGTGGTCGAACGGTTCTTCGCCTGGATCAGCCGCAATCGCCGCCTCTGGAAGGACCCAGAGGCGACTATCGCCTCGGCCAGAGCATTCCTCTACGCGGCAGCCGTCATGATCCTCGTCAGGCGACTGGCCCGCTCAGCCTGACTTCTCGGACGGACTCTTAGCGAATCTCCGCATCAGCGAATTAGTGCCACCGCTTTATAATTGGTCTCATTCGACGGAACGCCTGTACCTTTATAGGTAAAATATTTCGGTCAAATAAACATACCGAAAATCGTTAGAGGCCGATTTATATCTCCGGCAAAAATTAAGTACCCAACAATTATGTCAGTTTTAAACTCGCCTGAATCTGCCTGCGAAGCGACATGTCGTGTTTTCGAACCACATTCATAGATAGGATTTTTCTACCACAACTTTAAATCTCAGCCGATCGGATCGAGTAATAACAATTTTGAGGGTCCGCAATCTTTCAATCAGGCGGCCCGCACGCCGGGCCCATCCCGCCCATGCGCCTGATCCATGATCTCGCCGATCCGCTCGCCGACGGCGACGGCGATCTCGACCGAGGCCGCCCCTTCCGAACCCTGCCGGCAGATCCGGGTGAGGACGTCGGTCACGCGCTGCTCCATGACCCCGAGGATCGCCGCGGCCGCCTGCGGCTGCGCGCCGCGCAGCACGGCGGCGAGGTCGCAATAGGCGTCCTGAAGAAGTCGGAGCGTGAGCCGCTCGACCGCTTGTTCATCCTCCGCCGACAAGGCTTGCATCAGACCCCACTCCCGACAGCGCCGCCAGCCTTGCCCCGACATCTTAACAAGCCGTGAAGGACGCCGCGGGACCGCAAGATTCGGCTAACCCTGCCGCAGGGCCGGGGGACGCCCGCTCACGCGCGACGCGGATTCCGGGCAGCCGAGGCGGCGCAGCGCGATCCGCGGCCGGGCGGAGGGAACTTGGCGGGCCCTCGGCGGGTCGACCCCGCAAGATCCGTCAGCGCGAGAGCCTCCCCATGCGCCTCCTCATCATCACGAGCCTCTGTCTGGCCGCCATCGCCGCGACACCGGCATCGGCCCAGGTTCAGCAGACCAATCCCAACGCCGCCAACCGATCCATGGAAACCGGCGGCCAGCTGCGCGCCCTGCGGCAGGAGCAGACGACCCAGAGCAACACGCTGCGGATGGACATCCAGCGCAACCAGGCCGCGACGCCCGCCCCGAATACCGGACCGAACGCGATCGGCCCGACCGGCGGCACGGGCGTGATCGGCCGCTAGGACCGGGACGGTGCTGGCCGGAACCGGTCCACGCTCCCTACACGTCCGGCAGGCGCCGCCCCTTCACGACCACCCGCGGCCACCGGTCCAGCCCGATCGGCATCAGCACGGCGATCCCGGGCGGCACCGCGGCGTCGCCGAGCAGGCTTTCGAGGGAGACCCGGCAGGCTTCCTCGAGCTCGCCCCGCGTGCGTGCGCCGGACGTCTTGATGTCGGCGATCAGGAGCGCCGCGATCTCGTGGGCAAAGGCGTCGCCGTCCAACATGCCGGGCTCCTGTTCTACGCGTGATCCCGTAGAGCCTCTCGCACAACGCCCGGAGCGCGGTTGCGGTCGGAGGCGAAGCCGCCGGCGCCCGAGAGTCTTGTGGGAAACCCTTAGCCGTCTCGGGCCCCCGCGAGCAGCCGGACAGAATTACGTATCCCCATACCGATTGCGGATGGTGTCACCGTCCGGTCCCGGGCGGCTATCCCCCGCGAGACGACCGTGCCGGCCCCCTACCCATAAAGGAGAGATAGTCCGCCCCGGACGGCCCGTGCCACGTCGGACCGGCAGATCGCGGCTCGGAAGCCGCTTGCCGATCGGCGGCGCGCTCCTGGGCTCGCGTGACGGGGACCAGGGTCCGGGTGCCGTGGGGACGCAGCCCGCGATGGCGCCAGAGGGATCGAGGACCGGACCGATGATCATCGTCGACGAGCGCTCCGGCCCCTTGAGCCCTGGCGCCGCCCCCGCCCGCATGCGCGCGTCCGCGGAGAGCTCACCCGCCGGACGCCGGGGCGCCGGGCGACTGGCGATCCTGGTGTCGGCGGGCACGATCCTGTTTCTGATCCCGGCCCTCTGGAACGGCCACCCGTTCCTGTTCCCCGACAGCGAGCACTACTTCATCATCGGCCGGAGCATCCTCGGCGGTCTCGCCCGGCTCGGCGGCTCGGCGGCGGCGGCCGGCAGCGGCGGCGCCGTCATGGCCGATCCGGCCGCGAGTTCGGATGCGGCGGGCGGCCTTGCCGCGATCGCGGGCGGGCGCTCCCCGGTCTATGCGCTGCTGCTCTACGTCCTGTCCGCCCTGGCGAGCGTGTGGTGGATCATCGTCCTCCAATCCGTCCTCGTCTCCTGGCTGACCGTGACATTCCTCGATCTCGTCTGGGAGCGGCCCCGGCCCGGTGCGGTCCTGGCCGGTCTGGCGGCCTTGGCGCTGCTCACCTCCGCCGGGGCGTTCAGCGGCTTCCTGATGCCCGACATCTTCGCGGCGACCTTCGTCCTGGCGGCCCTGCTGCTCGTCTTCGACACAGCGGCGTCCCGCGGAAAAACCCTCGCCTATGCGGGCGTTGTCGCCCTCAGCCTGGTGATGCATGCCACGATCGTCCTGCTGGCCGGATCCGCGCTCGTCCTGATCGCGCTGTGCCGGCTCGTCCCCTTCGCAGACCGACATGTCCGCAGGGCGTCGCTGCTCTGGATCGGCGGCGCGCTGATCCTGGGGCTCGCCTTCAATGCGGCCTATCTCCGGCTCGCGGAACGCGTCTCCGGGCATCCGGTCGGAACGCCGCCCTACCTGATGGCGCGCGTCATCGCCGATGGGCCGGGGCGTCTGCTCCTCACCGAGACCTGCACGCCGTCCGATCGCCCCTTCGCGGCCTGCGCCTTCGCAGGCCGGCACTTCGTCGACCACAATGACTTTCTCTGGGGCAGCGGGAGCCCCGGTCCCAACTTCAGCACCGCGCCCGCCGCCCTGCGCACGGCGCTCGGCGCCGAGGAGGGGCGCTTCGTCCGCGCGGCAATCCTGCATCATCCGATCGCGCAGGCGGCGGCCTCGACGCGCAACGCCCTGCGGCAGCTCGTCAGCGTGGACATGACCGAGTTCGTGATCGGGACGCATCTCCTCGTCGACGATGCCGAGTTCAGGACGGCCGCGATCCTGAAGACGATCCCCAAGCTCGACCGGTGCGTCGCGCAACCCGGCGTGTGCCCGCCGGAGGCCGCGCTCGTCCCGACCCTGCAGGGTGCCTTCGGCGTCAACCTCCTGTCCTGCTTGGCCGCGATGGCCGTCACCGCGCTCTACTGGGCTCTGCGGCCCCGGCTCGGGGCCGACACCCGGGCGCGTCTGGATCGCCTCATGCTGATCGGGACCGGGATCTGCCTCCTGCTGCTCGTCAACGCGGTGGCCTGCGGCGCTCTGTCCGGACCGCATGACCGCTACCAAGCGCGCCTGGCGTGGCTCAGCGCGCTGTTCATGGTGGCGCTCGCGGTCCGTGCGGGCGGGCCGGGCGAGCCGCAGCCGGCGCGCAAGCCGGTGTGACGGGCGCTGCGCGCGCCGAGCCGACCCGTCCGCGGCGGGACGGACGGCATGCGCCGGCGGAGACGCGAAGCGGCCGCCTCCGGGGGATGCACGGCGGGCGGTTCCCTCGCGGTCGGGCATTCAGGCGCGGATCGCGCCGCCCGGACCTTCAGACGATATCACCGGGCAACGAACGGGCCCGTCCCGAAGCTGAACCGGCTCCAGCGCCTTCCGGCAGCCGAAGCCGACGGTGCGGATTGGTCCAGCACGGCCGGACCGAGAGGCCGGCTCCGTCCAGGGAGCGATCCGGACACGGCCGTCCGCTACGGCCGGACCCGTCCCGATATCGCGGCGCGGCCTGCGGATCGGAGGCGGCCTGGGCAGCCGCGCCGCCCCGCTAACGAAGCTCGGGGGCGGACGACAAGTCGACCCGGGAGCCGACCCGGGAGAAGACGAGGAGGCGCGCGCCCGCATAGTTCAGGACGAGGGCGACCGCGGAGGCCAGGGCCAGGGCGGCGAGGGGGGCGGAGAACGGCTCGGGAAGCCGGAGGATCGCCAGAGCGAAAACCAGCATGTTGCAGGCGAAGCCGAAGGCCTGCACCAGCAGGTAGCCGGCCAGGGCGCTCAGGACCGGGCGCCCCCGCAGATCGGCGAAGCTGAGGCTCCTGTTGAGCAGGAACGTGACCAGCACCGCCACCGCGAAGGACACCGCCCGGGCGGCGAAGGGCCCGCAGCCGAAGCCGTGGATGCAGAGCGCCATCAGCCCGGCATCGGTGACGAATCCGATCCCGCCGACGAGGCAGAAGCACGCGAAGCGCTCCGCCTCGCTGCGGGATGCCCGGGCCTCAGCGGACATCGAGCTGCCGGGCCACCGAGAGGTAGAGCAGGCGCTTCAGCTCCTGACGGGTGCGGGTCGTCAGGTCGAGGACGATCCCGGTGAAGAAGGTCAGCACGCTGAGGATCACGATGCCGAGGCTCAGGACCGCCGTCGGCAGGCGCGGCACGAGGCCGGTCTCGACGAAGGTGACGATGACGGGCGCGACCAGCACGAGCGCGGCGAGCAGCAGCGCCACGCTGAGCGCGCCGAAGAACTGGAGCGGCCGCTCGTCCTTCATCAGGCGCAGGATCAGGTACAGGATGCGCGCACCGTCCCGGTAGGTGCGCAGCTTGCTGACCGATCCCGCCGGCCGCTCCTGATAGGCCGTCGTGACCTCGGCAGCGGGCATGCGCAGCTCCAGCGCGTGGACCACGAGTTCGGTCTCGGTCTCGAAGCCGCTGGACATCGCCGGGAACGACTTCACGAAGCGGCGCGACATGACCTTGTAGCCCGAGAGCATGTCCCGGAACTCGCGCCCGAACACGCCCTGGACGAGGCCGGTGAGGACGCGGTTCCCGAGGCGGTGGCCCGGCCGGTAGGCCTGCTGCGAGACCTCCGCGCGGGCGCCGTTGACGAAGTCGAGGTCGTCCTTGAGCACGCGTCCGACCAGGAACGGTGCCGCCGCGGCGTCGTAGGTGCCATCCCCGTCGACCAGGATGTAGATGTCGGCCTCGACGTCGCCGAACATCCGCCGGACGACGTTGCCCTTGCCCTGGCGCGGCTCGATCCGGACGATCGCGCCCGCGGCTCGGGCGACCTCGGCGGTCCCGTCGGTGGAGTTGTTGTCGTAGACGTAGATCTGCGCCGTCGGGAGGGCCGCGCGGAAATCGCCGACGACCTGCGCGATCGTCAGGCTCTCGTTGTAGCACGGGACCAGAACGGCCAGGCGGGGCGGGCGCGCGGTTTCGGCGACGAGGCCAAGGACGGACATGGCGGGGCTCCGCGGCCTCTGCCTGAGGCCTGCCGCCACCGTGCGGGCCGTCCGGATCGACCACAATCGGCCGCGCTCCGGAGCCGGACCGCGCTTTCGACGTAGCGGTGCCGGCCGAAGGAGGGCGGGCTACGTCCTTCGGCGGAGACGGCCGCGCGGGCTCACGCCTCGGCCCGCGCCCGCTTCCGCGCCTCCGGGACGGCGGCGGGCGCCGCGCGGCCGGGTCCGCCGAAGGGCAGGCGCAGGCCCGCGACCACCGGATAGACCGCCGGCAGCACCACGAGGGTGAGCAGCGTCGCGGAGATCAGGCCGCCGATCACCACGGTGGCGAGCGGCCGCTGCACCTCCGCGCCCGCGCTCGTCGAGAGCGCCATCGGCAGGAAGCCGAGCGCGGCGACCAGGGCGGTCATCATCACCGGCCGCAGCCGCATCTCGGCGGCGCGCGTCGCGGCCTCCTTGGCGCCGAGGCCGGTGGCCTCGAGGTCCCGGATGTAGCTCGTGAGCACCACGCCGTTCAGGACCGCGATGCCGAAGGTCGCGATGAAGCCGATCGCCGCCGAGATCGAGAACGGCATCCCGCGCAGGGTCAGCGCCAGGATGCCGCCGGTGGCCGCCATCGGCACGTTGAGGAAGATCAGGCCGGCGATGCGGATATCGGCGAACATCACCACCAGCAGGATCAGGATCGCGGCGAGCGCCGCCGGCACCACCACGGTCAGCCGGCCGGTCGCCTCCTGCAGGTTCTGGAACTGGCCGCTCCAGACCAGGGCGTAGCGCGGCGGCAGCGTGACCTGCTGCGCCACGGCGGCCTGGGCGGCCGCGACGAAGCTCTGCACGTCGCGGCCCCGGACGTTCGCCTGTACGGAGATCCGCCGCTGCAGCCGCTCCCGGCTGATCTGCGCCGGTCCCGTCGCGACCTCCACGCTGGCGACCATCGCCAGCGGCACCATCATCCGGCTGCCGGCCTCTCGACCCGCCTCCTGGCCGGAGCGGCCGACCGGCAGGGCACGGATGCGCTCGATGTCGCCGCGGTCGGCGGGATCCAGGCGCACCACGATGTCGGTGATCGAGTTGTCGTCCCCGTAGACCATGCCGGCGGTGCGGCCGCCGATGCTCTCGACGACGTCGAGCACGTCGGACACGGTGATGCCGTAACGGGCGGCCCGGGCCCGGTCGACCTGGATCGAGAGCGCCGGCATGCCGGCCTGCGCCTCGGCCTTCACGTCCGCGGCGCCCTCGACCCCCGACACCGTCCGCACGAAGGCATCGGCCGTGTCCTTCAGGACCTTGAGGTCGTCGCCGTACAGGCTGATCGCGACGTCGCCGCGCACGCCCTCCAGCAGGTCGTCCATGCGCATCTGGATCGGCTGCGAGAAGCTGTAGGCGACACCGGGCACCTCCTCCTTCAGCCGCGTGTCGAAGGCGGCCACGAGGCCGTCCTGCGTCGCCGCGGTGGTCCAGGTGGCGGGGTCGGCGAGGGTGATGAAGCTGTCGGTCGATTCGACGCCCATCGGGTCGGTGGGGATCTCGGCGCTGCCGGTGAGGGAGACCACCCGCTTCACCTCGGGGAAGGATTTCAGGACCCGCTCGATCCGGCCGACCGTGGCCAGCGACGCGTCGAGGGCGATGCCCGGCAGCTTCTCCGAGGTGACGACGATCGCGCCCTCCGACAGCTTCGGCAGGAACTCGCCGCCGAGGCGCGTGGCCAGCACGCAGGAGCCGGCGAAGAGCGCGAGCGCTACCCCGACGGTCAGGACCACGTGCCGCTCGGCGCCGCGCAGCAGCGGCCTGTAGGCGGCGCGCATCCCCCGGACGAGGCGCGTCTCGCGCTCGCCGACGCCGCGACCGGCGAGGAAGAGGGCGGCCAGGGCCGGCATCAGCGTGAGGGTGACGACCAGAGCGCCGGCGAGCGCGAGGATCACGGTCAGCGCCATCGGCACGAACATCTTGCCGGCCACGCCCTGCAGCGCGAGGATCGGCACGTAGACGAGGATGATGATCGCCACCGCGAAGATCACCGGCCGCGCCACGGCGGCGGTGGCGTCCCGCACCACCTCGGTGGCCGGCCGGTCCGGATGCTCCCCGCGCGCGCGCAGCACGTTCTCGATCATCACCACGGCGCCGTCGACGATCAGACCGAAATCGATGGCGCCGAGACTCATCAGGTTGCCCGACAGGCCGAGCAGGCGCATGCCGGCGAACGCCATCAGCATCGCGAGCGGGATCGCGACGGCGACGATCAGGCCGGCCCGCAGGTTGCCCAGCAGCAGCAGCAGGACCACGATCACCAGCACCGCCCCCTCAAGGAGGTTGTGCGCGACCGTATGGATCGTGCGATCCACGAGGGCGCTGCGGTCGTAATAGGGGACGATCGCCACCCCGGGCGGCAGTTGCGGGCGCAGGTCGTCGATGGTCTTCTTGACCCGCTCGACCACCGCGCTGGCATTCTCGCCGTAGCGCATGAGGGCGATGCCCACGACCGTCTCGCCCGCGGCGTCGTGGGTGACGGCGCCGAGCCGGACCTTGGGCGCCTCCTGCACGGTTCCGAGCGTCGCGAGCGTGACCGGGACGCCGCCGGGGCCGGTCGCCACCACGACGTCGGCGATGTCCTGCGGGCCCTTGGCGAGGCCGAGGCCGCGGATCACCTCCTGCTGATCGTTGTGCTCCAGATAGGCGCCGCCGCGCGCGGCATTGTTGTCGGCGAGCGCCGTGTAGACCTGGGCGAGGGTGACCCCGTAACGGCGCAGGGCGTCGGCGGAGATGCGGGCCTCGTAGGTCGGCATCTGGCCGCCGTAGATGTTCACATCGGCGATGCCCGGCGTCAGCTTGAGCTTCGGGGCGATCGTCCATTGCAGGATGCGCTTGAGCTGCATCGGCGTGTAGGCCGGCCCGCGCAGCTCGAACTGGTAGATCTCGCCCAGGCCCGTCGCCATCGGGCCCATCTGCGGGTCTCCGACGCCGGCCGGCATCAGGCTCTTGGCCTGCGGCAGGCGCTGGAACACCTCGGCCCGGGCCTCGGTCACCGATACGGATTCGTCGAAGGTCGCGTAGACCGCCGAGACCCCGGCCCGGGACGTGGAGCGCACATTGGCGAGGCCCGGCGCGCCCGCCATGGCATTCTCCACCGGGAAGGTGACGAGACGCTCGACCTCCAGGGGGCCGAGCCCCGGCGACAGGGTCAGGACCATCACCTGCCGGGGCGAGATGTCCGGCACCGCGTCGATGGAGAGGCCCTCGAGGTTGGCGATCCCGCCCGCGGCGGCCGCGAGCGCCACCACCAGGACCAGGAACCGGCGGCGCACCATCAGGGCGAACCAGGTCTTCATCGCGGTGCTCAATCCGTGGAGCCGAGCAGGCTGCGCATGAGGATCGCCTTGAGGCCGAAGCTGCCCGCCGTCGCGACGCTCTCTCCGGCCGCGACGCCGCGTGTCACCTCGACCCAGTCCGCCCGCTGGATCCCGAGGGTCAGGACGCGCCGTTCGAAGCGGTCGGGGGCGACGCGCACGAAGGCGATCGGGCCCGCCTCGGTCTGCTGGATCGCGGCGGCCGGGACGGTGACGCCCGACCGGCCGAGATCGGCGGCCACCGTGACCGACACGAACATGTTGGCGCGCAGCAGGTCCTCGGGATTGTCGAGTTCGAGCCGCGCGGGCGCGGTGTTGGTCGCCGGATCGAGGGCGGCGTTGACGGAGCGCACCCGGCCCTCGAAGGGCGGCTGGCCGGGGATCGGGCTGTCCACCGTGGCCGCGTCCCCGGCCTTCACCCGGGTGATGTCGGGACCGTAGAGATTGGCCAGCACGACGACGCGGGCCGGATCGGCCACCGTGAACGCGTCGCGGGCGGTGTCGACGACCTCGCCGAGGGTCACGCCGACCTGCGTCACGACCCCGGCGATCGGGGTGACGACCGCGCTGGTGCCGGGCGCGGCGCCCTCCGCGGGGGCGAGGCGCTGATACTGCGCCCGGTACATGTCGGCATTGGCCTGGGCGGACTGGACCGCCGCGCGCGCCTTGGCGAGATCGACCTGCCGCCGCTCGACCTCGGCCTGGGCGACGCCGCCGAACTTGAGCTGCTCCTGGCCGCGCTTGAGCTGTATCTCCGCGGCCCGCTCGGAGGCCTGCGCCTCGCCCAGGGTCGCCTGGGCGGCCTGGAGGCCGTTGCGCGCGTCCAGGATCCCGGCGGCGTCGAGGGTCGCCAGGGTCTGGCCGGCCGCGACACGGTCGCCGGGCTGGACCGCGAGGCTCAGGACCCGCCCCTGCGTGCGCGGCTTCAGATGCGTCACGCGCCGCTCGTCGAAGGCGACGGTGCCGGGGGCGCGCACCGGCAGGACGATCCGGCGCGTCTCGGCCGTCCCGAAGGCGAGGCCGGACCGCTTCTGGCCGGCCGCGTCGAGGGTGACGAAGTCCGATTGTGCCGGCGCGTCCTCCGTCTTCGCGGCGGACGAGGCCGTCATCGAGGCGTCGTCCCCGGTTTGGGCAGGCCCAAAGCCGAGCCGGTCGCGCAGCGCGTCGCGCGAGATCCAGCCGGCGCCCAGGAGCGCGGCGAGGATCAGGACGAGCCAGGCCAGGCGTGCGCCGCCGCGCCGGGCCTTCCCGGGCCGGACCTCCGGAGCGGCCGCCGCGGTCGGCCCCACATCCGGATGCGGCGCCTGCGCGTCGGTCTCGGCCTCCCGCGCGGCGTCGGAGGCGTCCATGGTCAGCGCCATCCGATCCACCGCAGGCCTCCCCATCGCCCGGCGCCGAGCGCCGCAGCCGACTCGACCGGCCGCCTCACGCGTCGAGACCCGGCTTGAGCACGTCCTCGGTCACGAAGCGCCCGGTCTCGACCTCACGGACCACGACCTCGTAGCCCGCGCTGCGCAGATCCTTGAGGTGATCGAGGGTGACGTAGGCCCGGGTCTCGACATCGTACAGGCGGCTCGCCGCGTAGCGGTTGATCAGGCGCCGCGGGCGCCGCTTCCTAGGCATGCACCGACGTCCACGGATCGGGCGCGAAGCGGCGGGACGGGCAGGGAAGGCGAGACCAAGTCCGCATCGAGGGAATCCGGAAGCGCACCGTCCGGCGGCCGAGGGGCACGCGGGTACGGGCTAGAGTCATTCCAATAAAGAGGGCCAACGCGATGCGGTGCCATTAAATTCGGGTTCATGCGGACGGTCGCGGGGCGATTTGCGCCGCGAAGTCCGGCACAAGGGTCCGGGACCGGGAAACAGCCGCGCCTGCGCCGGGGCGTGGAACTGGGGCGGGGGCCGCGCGTGGCGAAGCTGCTGCTGATCGAGGATGATGCGGAGACGGCCGGGGACGTGCTCGACGACCTGCGCGGGCGCGGCCACGAGGTCGTCTGGACCGCGACCGGTCCGGACGGAGCCCGGGCGGCCCGGGATGGCGGCTGGGGCGCGATCATCCTCGACCGGATGCTCCCCGGCCGGGACGGCCTGAGCGTCCTCCAAGATCTGCGCCGCGACGGGGATCGGACGCCGGCGCTGGTCCTGAGCGCCCTGGGCGACGTCGACGAGCGGATCCGGGGCCTGCGCGCCGGCGGGGACGACTACCTCGCCAAGCCCTTCGCGCTGGCCGAACTCGCCGCACGCATCGAGGCGCTGCTGCGGCGGCCGGTCGACAGCCGCGAGACCGTCCTGCACGTGGGCAACCTCGCGATCGACCTGATCGCCGGCACGGGCCGGCGCGGCGCCCGCGACCTGGAGTTGCTGCCGCGCGAACTCAAGCTCCTGGAGTATCTCATGCGCCGCCCCGGCCAGATCGTGACCCGGGCGATGCTGTTCGAGGAGGTCTGGAACTACCGGTTCACGCCCAAGTCCAACCTGATCGACGTCCATGTCGGGCGCCTGCGCCGGAAGCTGGAGGCGGGCGGGGAGCCGCCCCTGATCCACAGCGTGCGCGGCACCGGCTTCACGCTGACGCCCGATGGTTGATCGGCTCCGCTCGGCGGATCTGTTCCGCTCCACCGCGATCCGCTGGGCGCTCGGCATCGCCCTGTGGTCACTCCTGCTCGCCCTGGCGATGTTCGCCTTCGTCTACTGGCAGACGGCCGACTACCTGCGGGAGGAACTCGCCGAAACGCTCCGGCTGGAGGTCCGGGCGGCCGCGGCCGACCCTGGCGTCGCGGCGACCCGGGTCGATACGTGGATCGCGATGGATGTCCACGCCACGCATTACGGCGGCCTGTTCGCGCCGGACGGGACACGCCGGGCCGGCAATCTCGGGGCGTTGCCGGCCCGTCTGGCGCGCGACGGCGACGCGTATCGGGTGAGCGCGACGGTCGATCTCGCCGGTCGCAGCCTCCAGGACGAGATCTGGGCGGCCGCGCTGGCGCTCGCCGACGGCAGCACCGTGGTGATCGCCCACGACACCGACGAGATCGACCGCGTGAAGGCCACGATCCTGCGCGCCCTCGGCCTCGGGCTGGTGCCGACGCTGGCACTCTCGGCCCTGGGCGGCCTGCTGCTCACGAGCCGCGCGCGCCGCCGCCTGGCCGCCACCGAGGCCGCCGTGGCCGAGGTGATGCGCGGCGACCTGGGCAAGCGCCTGCCGGTCGGCCCGGGCGACGACGAGTTCGACCGGCTGACCCGGACCGTGAACCGGATGCTCGACGAGATCGAGCACCTCATGGGCGAGGTCCGCAGCGTCGGCGACGCCGTCGCCCACGACCTGCGCACGCCGCTCACCCGCCTGCGCGCCCGGCTCGAGCGCACCCGGTCCCAGGCCCGGACCGTCGCGGAGTTCCACGAGGCGATCGACCAGGGGCTCGTGTGGATCGACCAGACGCTCGCCATGGTCACCGCCGTCCTGCGGATCGGCGAGATGGAGGACGGGCGGCGGCGCGGCGCGTTCACGCGGGTCGATCTCGGCGAGGTGGCGGCCGTGGCGGTCGAGTTCCACGCGCCGCTCGCCGAGGAGAAGGACATCGACCTCGCGCTCGCGGCGCCGGACGGGCCGCACCCCGTCCACGGCGACCGCGACCTGTGCTTCGAGGCCCTCTCGAATCTCCTCGACAACGCCCTGAAATTCACGCCGCCCGGCGGCCGCGTCGCGGTGGGATTGCAGCGGACCGAGGCCGCGATCGTCGTGACCGTCGCCGATACCGGCCCGGGGCTGCCACCGGGGGAACGCAGCCAGGTGTTCCACCGCTTCTATCGCGCGGAGGCGGCGCGCCAGACGCCCGGCCACGGCCTGGGCCTGAGCCTCGTGGCGGCGATCGCCGACCTGCACGGCGCCCCCGTGGCGATCCGCGACGCGGCGGGCGGCGGCTGCCATGTCGAGCTGCGCTTCCCGCACGCCGAGGCGGAGGCCGGCCCACGGACGGCCCGGTCAGCGCCGTCCATCACAAGTGGACCGTCATCCCCATAATTCGCCCGTGATGGCTCGGCCGCTCGGGTGCGAAAGCCGCGGTTAAGGCGCGCCATGTCAGTACCCGGCAACGAAACGACGCCTGTGTGGGGCCGATGAACGTGTTGCGGCGCGCCGGTTCCTGGCTCAGATCGGCCCGCACCTGGATCGCGCTCGGCGTCCTGGCCCCGTTGGGCATGGTGGTGACGTCCGGCCTGATGCTGGCCGATCTGCGCCGGGACGCCTGGGACAGCGCGGACCAGACCAGCCGGAACCTCCTCCAGGTTCTCGAGCGCGACATCGTGCGCAACATCGAGATGTACGATCTCTCGATCCGCGCGGCCGTCGACAACCTGAAGGTGCCGGGCCTGACCGAGGCCGATCCGCGGCTGCGCCAGCTCATCCTGTTCGACCGCGCCGCGACCGCCCGCGACATGGGCGTGATGCTGATCCTGAACGAGGAGGGCGATGTCGTCGCGGACATCGCGGCCGTCCCGCCCCGCAAGGGCAACTACGCGGATCGCGAGTACTTCCAGGTTCACCAGGCGAGCGCCGGGCTCGGCCTCCATGTCGGGCGCCCGATCGTGTCGCGGCTCGACGGCGAGCGGATGCTGCCGTTCAGCCGCCGCATCGACAGGCCCGACGGCAGCTTCGGCGGCGTGGTTCTGGGCACCGTGAAGCTGTCCTACTTCACGCACCTGTTCAGCGAGATCGACCTCGGGCCGGGCGGGGCCATCAACCTGTACCTGACCGACGGCACCCGCATCATGCGCTATCCCTACGTGGAGGCCGATCTCGGGGCGAACATCGCGCAGGCGCCGACCTTCAGGCGGTTCCTGCGGGAGGGGCGGGGCAGTTTCGTCAGCACCTCCGTGCGCGACGGCGTCGAGCGGAGCTACAAATTCACGCGGATCGGGACCCTGCCGCTGATCCTGAACGTCGCCCTGTCCACGAAGGACGTGGAGGCGGACTGGGCCGCGAAGGCGACGATCATCGGCGGCATCGTGCTGGCGCTGTGCGGCCTCACGATCGCGCTGTCGCTCCTGTTCGGGCGGGAGCTGCGCCGCCGCGAGGCGATGCGGGCCGAGATGGCCGCTTTGTCGCGCACCGACGCCCTGACCGGCCTGCCGAACCGCCGCTGCTTCGAGGACATGTACCAGCGGGCTCTGGACGCGGCCCGGCGCGACGGCCATCCCCTGTCGCTGCTCATCGTGGATGCGGACCATTTCAAGCGCTTCAACGACCAATACGGGCACCCGGTGGGCGATGCGGTCCTGCAGGGCCTGGCGCGCAGTCTGTCGGCGAGCGTGCACCGCCCGCAGGATCTCGCCAGCCGCATCGGCGGCGAGGAGTTCGCCGTGCTCCTGCCCGAAACCGACGAGGCGGGCGCCCGGCGCGTCGCCGACACGATCCATGCCGAGGTGGCGAAGCTCCCCGTCCCGTCGGCCGGGCTCGGGGCAGGCGTCGTGACGGTGAGCATCGGGCTCGCCGCCGCGCGGCCGAGCGGCGACCGGAGCGCGCCCCTGCCGGACCTGTACCGCTTGGCGGACGGCGCCCTCTACGAGGCCAAGACCGGCGGCCGCAATCAGACGCGCAGCGCGGCGCCGTCACCCGCGCCGCTCCAAAGGGGCGCGCTGCAGCTGGTGAAGACGTCCTGACGGGGCCCGGCTGCGATCGGTCTTCCGATTTCTTGACGGAATCGACACGAAAACCGTGATCTTCTCGCGCCGATGGCTGACGGACCGGCCCGTGCCGCCCGTCGTCATCGCGCGCCGATGGACGGGTAGGCAGCGGGACCCGTGCGTCGGATCAGCGATGCTCGTGTGGATTTCGCGTGGAATCCGGCCCCGCAAGCCAAGGGTAACGAGGATGGACGACAGACGTGTGGCGCCCCGCAGACGGACGCTTCTCGAGGGGCACATCGAACTCGCCGGTGGCGGTGCGATCGACTGCACGATCCGCAACATCTCGGACGGCGGCGCCCGCCTGCGCGTCGTCAGCGTGATCGGCGTTCCCGACGCCTTCGTGCTGTCCTACGGGATCAACGGTCAGCGTCGGCCGGTTCGCGTCACCTGGCGTCAGGAAACCGAACTCGGGATCGCGTTCGACGACGCATGACGGCCCGCGCCGGACGAGGTTCCCACGCCCACCCGTGTTGAGGGGCGGATCGGAGGGGCGTGGAAGGCCTGCGTCCGGCTGGTGGCCCACCGATGCGCCGACAGGGTTAACGTTTCCTTACCGGGCGGCGGGGGCCGCGCGCCGGGCGTGGAGCGTCTCGGCGATCACCACGCCGGTCCGCAGCACGTGGCGATGGGCGATGGCCCCGGCCTCGGCGGCGTCCCGCCCGGCGAGGGCCTCGAACAGATCCCGGTGCTCCCGGGCGGATTCCGCCCAGCGGCTGCCGCTGGAGAGCGCGCGCAGGCGCGCCCACTGAGCCCGGGCCTGGAGCGGCGCGTGGGCCTCCGCCAGCGGACGGTTGTGGGCGGCCGTGACGATCGTCCGGTGGATCTCCTGGTTGAGGGCGAAATAGGCATCGAGCGCCTGGTCCCGGTGCATGCGGTCGAGCTGAGCCTGCTTGCCGCGCAGGTCGTCCATCAGGGCCTCGGAGATCCGCGGCGCGGCGAGTTCCGCGGTGAGCCGCTCGATGCCGGCCAAGGCCTCGAACAGTTCGAGGATCTCTTCCGGCGTCCAGTCCGGGACGCGCGCGCTGCGATTCGGGTGCAGGTCGACCAGCCCCTCCGCGGCCAGGAGCTTGAGGGCTTCCCGCAGCGGGGTCCGGGAAACCCCGAGCGCGACGGAGAGGTCCGTCTCCACGAGGGTCGCGCCCGCCGGCAGCACGCCGCGGACGATCATGTCCTTGAGCCGGGCCGCCGCCTGCTCGTGCAGGCCGATCCTGTGCACCTGCGCGGCGGGGACGATCAGGGCCTTGCGGGGCCGGCCCCGGCCTCGTGCGACGACGTCCATCGATCCTCCCGCTCCACCGCGCCAGCCTAGCGCGTGCGGCCGCCCGATCGATGATCCATTTTTCGGCCACTTGCGCTGCCATATCATGCATTTGCGCAAATTGCATGCAGCATGCAGAAAATACCTTGTCGCTCGTCCCGGCCTGTCGGATGCTCCGCGTGTCGGGGAAGGATGCGATGGAACGACCGAACCGCACGACGCGCCTGGGCATGCTGACGCCCTCGTCGAACAGCGTCCTCGAGCCGGCCACCGCCCATCTGCTGGCCGGCTGCGCGGGTGTGAGCGCCCACTTCGCCCGCTTCCGCGTGACGGAGATCGGCCTGTCGGCGGCGGCGCTGGACCAGTTCGACCCCGAGCCGATCCTGAGCGCGGCCGACCTGCTCGCCGACGCCCGGGTCGCCGCGATCCTGTGGAACGGCACCTCCGGCGCGTGGCTCGGCTTCGACGCGGACGAGCGCCTCGGCGCGGCGATCACCGACCGGACCGGACGCCCGGCCTCCACCGCCGCGCTCGCCTTCCGCGACCTGTTCCGCGCCCGGGGCTTCCGGCGGATCGGCCTCGTCACGCCCTATACCGGCGACGTCCAGCGCCGGATCCAGGCCAACTGGGGTGCGGCCGGATTCGACTGCGGCGCCGAGCGCCATCTCGGCCTGTCGGAGAATTTCGCCTTCGCCGAGGCCGGTCCCGAGGCCATCGCCGGCATGGTCCGGGCGGTGGCGGCCGAGGGCGTCGACGCGGTGGCGATCGTCTGCACAAATCTCGCGGGCGCCGTCCTGGCTCCGGATCTGGAGGCCGAACTCGGCGTGCCGGTGATCGATTCGGTGGCCGTCACCCTGTGGAAGGGCCTGGACCTCGCCGGCTGCCCGACCGCGCATCTCGCCGCCCATGGCCGCGCCTTCGCGGCGGACGGGGAGGGCCGTCCGTGAGCGCCGGAGCCGGAACCACCCTGATCCTCGACGGGATCACCCAGCGCTACGGGACGGCGCTCGCCGTCGACACCGTGACCCTCGACATCAAGGGCGGCGAGCTCGTGGCGCTGCTCGGGCCCTCGGGCTGCGGCAAGACCACCCTGCTGCGGGCGGTGGCGGGCTTCCTGAAGCCGACGGAGGGGCGCGTCATCATCGGCGGCCAGGCGGTCGACCACCTGCCGCCGAACCGCCGCACCGTCGGCATCGTGTTCCAGAACTACGCCCTGTTTCCCCACATGAGCGTCGCCGACAACGTCGCCTACGGCCTCGCGGCCCGGGGGGTCGGGCGGGCCGAGCAGAAGGCACGGGTGGCCGAGATGCTGGCGCTGGTGCGGCTGGAGCACCTCGCCGGGCGCTACCCGCGGGAGATGTCGGGCGGCCAGCAGCAGCGGGTGGCGCTGGCCCGGGCGCTCGCCGTGCGCCCCTCGATCCTGCTCCTCGACGAGCCCTTCGCGGCCCTCGACAAGAACCTGCGCCTCGACATGCAGATCGAGATCAAGCGCATCCAGCGCAGCGCCGGCACCACCACGCTGATCGTCACGCACGACCAGGAGGAGGCCCTGTCGATGGCCGACCGGGTCGCCGTGCTCAATGCCGGCCGCCTGGAGCAGTTCGCACCGCCCACCGACGTCTACGACCGCCCCGAGACGCTGTTCGTCAACACCTTCGTGGGCACGGCCAACGTCCTGCACGGCCGGCTCGCGACCGGCCCGGGGGGCACCCGCGTGGTGGCTCTGGAGACCGGCGGCCTTCTCCCCACCGTCACGGCCCTGCCGGACGGGACGCGGGTGGCCGCCTGCCTGCGGCCCGAGCACGTCGCCTTCGCGACCGGAGGGGAGGGGCTCGACGGCGTGGTCGAGATCGGCCTGCCGCTCGGCGCCACCCTGGTCCACGAGATCCGCCTCGACGGCGGCGCCCGCCTGAAGACCGCCGAGGCCCGGGCCGCGGGCGCCCGGCCCCGGCCGCCCGGCACCCGCGTGCGCCTGTCGCCGACCGCGCCCGAGCGGGTCAGCGTCTTCCCCGATTCCCGCCACTGAAGCCGAGCCGCCCGAGTCCGAGCCAGGAGAGCCGACCATGACCCTGCACCGCCGCAGCCTCCTCGCCGGCGCCCTGACCCTCGGCGCCGCGCAGGCCTTCCCGGGCCTGTCCCGCGCTCAGGCGCGCAAGCTCGTCTTCGCGACCTTCACGGGCAGCTGGGAGGAGGCGCACCGGGCCGTGCTGGTGCCGGCCTTCCGCAAGAGCTCGGGGGGCGACGTCATCCTCGATCCGATGCTCTCGGTCGACCAGATCGCCAAGGTCCAGGCCGCCCGCGCCAACCCGCCGATCGACGTGATGCTGCACGATCCGGGCCCCGCCCTCACGGCCATCGCCCAGGACCTCGTCGAGCCCTATCCGGTGGCCCAGTCGGCCCATTACGGCGACCTGATCGCCGACGCGCAGGAGCCGATGGGCCCGGCGCCGTTCTTCCAGATCGTCGGCCTGACCTACAATCCCGAGAAGGTGAAGACGCCGCCGACCTCCTGGGCCGACCTGTGGAAGCCCGAGTACAAGGGCCGGGTCGGCATCACCAACCTGAACTCGACGCTCGGCACCGGCTTCCTCGTGGAGATCGCCCGGATGCACGGCGGCTCGGAGACCGATGTCGAGCCGGGCTTCAAGGCGCTGGAGGCGCTCAAGCCGAACCTCGCCGCCGTGGCGGCCAACCCGGGCGCCCTGGCGGCCCTCTACCAGCAGGAGCAGGTCGACATCGGGCCGGGCAATTTCAACGCGATCCAGATCCTGAAGGCCCGGGGCGTGCCGGTGGAGTTCGCGATTCCGAAGGAGGGCATCATCGCCTTCAAGACGACGATCCACATCGTCAAGAACACGCCGGTGAAGGAGCTGGCCTTCAAGCTGATCGAGGCCGCCCTCTCGCCGGAGGTGCAGGCCAAGCTGATGCAGAGCCCCTACCTGATCGTGCCGACCAACCGGAAGGTCGCGATCGAGGGCGCGATCGCGAAGGTGCTGGCCAAGGACGCGGACGAACTGAAGCGCAAGTCGGTCTTCCAGGACTGGGCCGCGATCAACCGCAGCCGGTCGGCCTGGATCGAGCGCTTCAACCGCGAGATCCGGGTGTGACCGCCGGCCCGGCCATGGCGACGGCGGGCCCGGTCGCGGCGCCAGGCCGCCCGGTCCGCGCCTGGACGGCGGCCTACGACATCCGCCTCGCTCTGCCCCTCGGTGCGTTCTTCCTGGTCTTCTTCCTGGCGCCGCTGGCGCTGCTGCTGCTGGTGAGCTTCTACGCCGATCCGGGCATGACCCGGTTCGGCCTCGACCAGTACGCCCGGTTCCTGCTCGACCCGTTCTCCCTGCGGGTGCTCGGCGCGACCCTGTGGCTCGGCGTCGAGGTCACCGCGCTCACCCTGCTGCTCGGCCTGCCGCTGGCGCTGCTCCTGACCTGGGCGCCCGGCCGGCTGCGCGGCCTGCTGACCCTGATCGTGCTGCTGCCGCTGCTCACGAGCGTGGTGGTGCGGACCTTCGCGTGGATCGTGATCCTCGGGCGCCAGGGCATCGTCAACGCCGCCCTGATCGGCCTCGGCCTAAGCGACACGCCCCTGAAGCTGCTCTACACCGAGGGCGGCCTCGTCCTGGCGCTGGCGCAGGTGCAGATGCCCCTGATGGTCCTGCCGCTGGTCACCGCCCTGTCGCGGATCGACCCGAACCTCGCCGACGCCTCGGCGGCTCTGGGGGCGGGGGCGTGGCGCACCTTCCTCCGGGTGACCCTGCCGCTCTGCCTGCCCGGCATCGTGGCGGGCTGCCTGCTGACCTTCGCGGCGGCGATCACCGCCTTCATCACCCAGTCGCTGATCGGCGGCGGGCAGATGCTGTTCATGCCCATGTACCTGTACCAGCAGGCCTCCTCGCTCAACAACTGGCCTTTCGCGGCGGCGATCGCGATCGTCTTCCTCGTGGCGGTGCTGGCCTGCGTGACGCTCCTCAACCTCGTGGGCCGCCTGTCGCGCGGCTACGCGCAAGCCTGAGGTCACCATGCGGACGTCCCTGCGGCGCGACTTCGACTGGTTCAGCTTCCACGGCACCGTGCTGCTGCTCGCCGGCCTCTGCCTCGTCCTGCTGGCGGCGCCGACCGTGATCGTCGTGGTGGTCTCGTTCACCAACGGCTTCTCCCTGCGCTTCCCGCCGCCGGGCTATTCCCTGCGCTGGTACGCGGCGCTCGCGGAGGCCGAGCAGCTCCAGGCCGCCGCCTGGAACAGCCTGGTGGTGGCGGGCTGGGCGACCCTCCTGTCGGTGGTGCTGGGCACCGCGGCGGCGCTCGCCATCGCCCGGTCGCGGCGGCTTTCCGCGCGGCTCCTCGACAGCCTGTTCCTGTCGCCGCTGGTCCTGCCGGCCCTGGCCTTCGGGCTCGCCGCCCTGATGCTGTTCAGCCTCGCCGGGATCCCGGTCTCGCCGCTGACCCTGATCCTCGGCCACACCGTGGTCTGCGTGCCCTTCGTGGTCCGCACCACGGTCGCGGCCCTGTCGCAGATGGACCCGGTGCTGCTGGAGAGCTCGACCTCGCTCGGCGCCTCGCGCCTCTACACGTTCCGCCGGGTGACCCTGCCGTTGATCCGGCCCGGGATCCTGGCCGGGGGCTTCATCGCCTTCATGGCGAGCTTCGACAACGTCCCGGTCTCGCTGTTCCTGCGCGACGCCGCCACCGACATGCTGCCGATCCGGATGTGGCAGGATCTGGAGGGGCGCCTCGACGTCACGGTGGCGGCGGCCTCCAGCCTGCTGATCCTGGTGACGGTGGTGCTGGCGGTGGTGATGGAGCGGGCCGCCGGCCTGTCCCGCCGGATGGCGGGCTGACCCGCCATGCGGATCCTGCTCCTCAACCCGAACACCTCCGCGGCGATGACCGAACGCATGGCGCGGGCGGCCCAGGCGGCGCTGGCCCCCGATGCGCGGATCACCGCGCTCACCGCCACGACGGGCCTGCCCTACATCGCCAGCCGGGCCGAGGCGCAGCTCGCCGGCGCGGCGGTGCTGGAGACGCTCGCCGCGCACCAGGCCGGCCACGATGCCGCGGTGATCGCGGCCTACGGCGACCCCGGGCTGATCGCGGCGCGGGAGCTGTTCGACCTGCCGGTGGTCGGGATGGCCGAGGCGGCGATGCTGACCGCCTGCCAGGTCGGAGCGCGCTTCGCGATCGTCACCTTCGCCCCCGCGCTGCTGCCCTGGTACGAGGATGCGGTGGCCCTGGCCGGCCTGTCGGCCCGCTGCGCCGGCCTCTACGCGGTGCGCCGGCCGTTCCAGGCGGTGACCGAGGTCCAGGACGACTTGCGGCCCGAGATCCTGGCCCTGGCCGAGCGGGCGGTCGAAGAGGGGGCCGACGCGGTGATCCTGGCCGGGGCGCCCCTCGCCGGCCTCGCCACGACCCTGCGGGACGCGGTGCCGGTGCCCCTGGTCGACCCGCTGGCGGCCGCCCTCGGCCAGGCGCAGGCGCTGGTGCGGCTCGGGACGCGGCCGCCCCGGGCCGGACGCTTCGCCCGGCCGCCCGCGAAACCGGCCACGGGCCTGAGCGGGCCGCTCGCCCGCTGGATCGCGCATCGCGAGGGAGAGCCATGATGCAGACCGATGCGACGGGCCCGCTCTGGACCCTCTCGGCCACCGCCCTGGGCCGACGCTACGCCGCCGGGACGGCGAGCCCGGTCGCGGCCGCCCGCGCCTGCCTGGACCGGGCCGAGGCCGTGAACCCGGGGCTCAACGCCCTGGTCGCCGTCGATTTCGAAGGTGCGGCGCGCGCCGCCGCGGCGAGCGCGGCCCGCTGGGCGGCGGGCCGGCCGCTCGGCCCCCTCGACGGCGTGCCGGTGACCATCAAGGACAGCCTGAACGTCGCCGGGTTCGCCACCGGCTGGGGCAGCCGGCTCTACGCGGGGCAGGGGGCGGACCGGGACGAGACGCCGGTGGCCCGCCTGCGCGCGGCCGGAGCGGTGATCCTGGGCAAGACCAACGTCCCGGAACTGACCGTCCAGGGCTATACCGGGAACCCGGTCTCCGGCGTCACCCGCAACCCCTGGGATCCGGCGCTGACCCCGGGGGGCTCCAGCGGCGGCGCCGTCGCGGCGGTGGCCGCCGGGATCGGCCCCCTGGCCCTCGGGACCGATGCGGGCGGCTCGATCCGCCGCCCCGCCTCCCATACCGGCCTCGTCGGCCTGAAACCCACCGCCGGACGGGTGCCGCGAACCGGCGGGCTGCCGCCGATCATGCTCGACCTCGAGGTGGTCGGGCCGATGGCGCGCACGGTCGACGACCTCGCGGCGCTGATGCGGATCCTCGGGGCGGCCGATCCGAACGCGGTCGCGCCGAACGGCTTCGGCTCGTTCGGGACCGCCGCAATGCCGGAGCGCCCGCTGCGGATCCTCCATGTCCCGGCCTTTGGCACCGCCCCGGTCGATCCCGAGATCGCCGACAGCGTCGCCGAGGCGGCCGGGCGCCTCGCCGGCCTCGGCCACCGGGTCGAGACCGGCCGCTTCGACGCGGCGACCGCCATCACGGAGGCGTGGCCAATCCTCGGCCAGGCCGGAATCGCCTGGCTGATGCGGGCGCATCCGGGCCGGCGCGACGACCTCGGCCCCGACATCCGCGCCCTGGCGGAGGCCGGGGCGGCCCTCTCGGCGGCCGACCTGTTCGACGTGCAGCGGATGGCGCTGGCGCTGCGCCAGGATCTCGCCGCCCTGTTCGCCGCGCATGATCTGCTGATGACGCCCACGGCGGCAGCGCTGCCCTGGCGGGCGGAGGACACCCATCCGGAGCGCATCGCCGGGGTGCCGGTGGGGCCCCGCGGCTCGGCGACCTTCACGGGCTTCGTCAACGCCGCCGGCTGTCCCGGGATCTCGATCCCCTGCCGCCCCTCCCGTGCCGGGCTGCCGATCGGGTTCCAGCTCGTGGCGCCCTGGGGCCGCGACGAGGCTCTGGTGGCGATGGCGGCGGCCTACGAGGCCGCCCATCCCTGGCGGATGCTCTGGGAGGGCGGCGCCCCGTGACCGGCCTGTCGCTCCACGCCGTCGACGCCGCCACGGGCCGGCCGGCCGCGGGGATGCGCGTGCGCGTCCTGCGGGCCGGGTCCCGGCGGCGGGTGCTCGCCGAGGGGCGGCTCGGCGCGGACGGGACGCTCGATCATCCGATCGTGCGGACGCGGCTCGCCGCCGGCCTCTACGAGGTCGTGTTCGCGATCGGGGACTTCGTCGGGGCGGCGGGGGAGGGGTTCCTGGAGGAGGCCGCGATCCGCTTCCGGATCAACGACCCCGACGGCCACTGCCACCTGCCGCTGAAATTCACCGCCTTCGGCGTCGCCCTGTTCCGCGGCTGCTGAGCCGGGGGTGCGTCGTCCCGGCACGCGCCTGCGGCGGCGCGGCCCTGCCGGCTCCCTCTCCCTTTGAGGTGACCGAGGCCCCCGGAGCGCCTAGACTCGATTCCGATCGGAGCGGGGCGCAGGAGGAAGCCGATGCGGGTTCAGGCGATGACGATCCCGGCCGCGGCCGGGCGCGCGACGCGCGGCGCCCCTCCGGCGCGCCTGATGCTGGCCGCGCTGACGGTCCTCGCACTTCCGCTGGCCTGGGTCGCGGCCGGACGCTCCCCTGCGGCCGCCATCGACCCCGATCTCGTGCGGGTGATCCGCTTCATGGCCCTGATCAAGGGCGGGTTTGCCCTGGCGGCGCTGGCCGGCTGCCTCTGGCGCCTCGGACGCCCCGCGGCCGCGTGGCGGAGCCTCGTCTACGTGGCCGGGCCGCCGCTCATGGCGGTCGGTGCGGCCGGCCTGTGGTCCCTGCACGATGCCGGCTCGGCGGCGCTCGCCCTGCATCTCGGTCTATTCGCGCTCCTCGCGGCGGCGCTGACCGACCCCGATGCCCTGCCCGACGGTTCCCTGCGGCACGCCGTCAGATCGTCTCGTAGGCGAACAGAACCGAGATCAGCGTCAGGCCGATCAGCCCGATGACGAAACAGATGTCGGCGCAGCGCTCCAGGCGGATCGCGAGGTCGCTGACATCCCCCAGACGGATCGACAGGTAGGACGCGATCGCGCTGACCAGGAACAGGACCGCCGTCAGGGCGGCGGCCTCGTCGACGTGGCTCGGCCCGATCCAGCCCTCGGCGATCTTCACGAGGCCGATCAGCGTGGTGCAGACACCGACCATCGTACCGGCATTGGGGAGGATGTGGCGCGACAGGCCGTCCTCGCCGGATCCGGTGGCCTTCCGCCTTTCGGCCATGCGCTCCTCGTACAGCTCCGCGCCGGCCGATCCCCCTTAGATATCGCGCCCGTGGAGGTTCGTCATGAAGCGACCGCTCACCACCAGCTTCTCCGCGCCGCCGCCGGCGCAGGCCGCCTCCCCCGAGCCGGCGACCTCGACGGCGACCGCAGCGGCGACCACAGCGGCATCCTGGCGCGACGTCGCCCCGTTCGCGGCGGCCCTGATCGCCACCCTGGAGGGGATCGAAACGGGGCCGAAGGCGGGGCCGGCGATGCGGGCACACCGCTCCGCCATGCGCCGCCAGGGCGCGGCGGCCGCGGCGCTCGGCGGATCCGAGGCGCTGGAGGCGGTCCTCCACCAGGTCGCGGAGGCCGACGCGGCGCGGGCCGCTCAGCGCCTCGCGCTCATCCGCGAGGCCTGGACCGGGCTGCCGGGGGCGGGGGCGTGAGGCGTTCGGTCGGCCTACCGGACCGGGCTGGCGGCAGGTCCCGGACGCAGGTCCCGGACGAAGCGCGCCGTCGGGCGGGGCGCCGCCGCTTCGCGCCCCGGATTCAGACCGTCGCGTAAAGATTTGATACAGGATCTGGGATAAATTCGGGCTCAGCCACGCCGCGTCACACCGAGATCGATCGTCAGGAATTTGTGATGAACGACCAAGACAAGCAATTCATCACCCAGCAGATTCTTGATGTGGGCCGCCAGCTCTACGCCGCCCTCGACAGCAAGATCATGGCGGCTCACGCGCAGCAGCTCGCACAGATGCAAGATGTCAGGCGCCTCGCCGTCGTTCAGCTGGCGCCGAAAAACAACTTCTGTCTCGTGACAGATCATCCGATCGCCTACGAGAGCAACGATCACACGGTTCCGCGCGGAACAAAGGATGACAATACACGCAATCAGCGGTTCTGTCATGCGATCGAAAGCCATTTCGGCCGAAAGGTCACCGCCCTGGACCTCGGCTGCGCAGGGGGCGGCCTCGTCTTCGATTTCCTCATCAGAGGCAACGCGGCATTCGGAATCGAGGGAAGCGATTACTCCCTTCGCGCGCAGCGCGCCGAATGGTCTATCATTCCAGATTATCTAAAGACATGCGATATTACCAAGCCATTTTCTCTGATAGATCAGAAGACGGGTACGAAAGCCAAATTTGACGTCATCACGATGTGGGAGGTCCTCGAGCACATCGAGGAATCGTTGCTTCCTCAGCTGTTTGCGAATGTGAAATCTCACCTGGCCGACGGCGGTCTTTTCGTGGGCTCCGCCGCGACATACGACGATGTCGCCAACGGCGTGAGCTACCATCCTACAGTCAAGCCGGAGACGTGGTGGCGCGAGCTTGTCCGTCAGCACGGGCTCGAATTCGTCCCGAAGAGCATGTTTCAGTTCAAGGATTTTTGCCGAGGTTCCGGCAATGAGAACGCATTCTACGATGCCGATTTCAGCAAGAACCCCGAACTCGGCTTCCACTTCGTGATGAAGCACGTCGCCGCTTAGGTGCGGGGCATCCGAACGCGGCCATGAGGGCGCCGCACGCTTGAGCGGACCGAGCGCGCGCGCCACATGGACGGGAGCGACAGCATGGGGGGCCGGCCGTGTACGACCTCATCCACACCCTCCGCCTCTGGCTCTGGCGCCGTCAGATGTGGGCCATGGCACGGGCGTGCCGAGTGCCCGCGACCGGCGACGGCGACTGGATCGCCGCCACCGTGGCGGCCTCCGCGACGAGCTCGGGCGCGCCGGTCTCGTACGTGAGCGGCGCCGGCCTGTAGCGGATCCCGCTTTACCGGGAGCGATCAGCCTTCCGGAGATGGCTCGGCGGCGGCGGCGCCCGGCTCGGGTGCCGGGCCGGTGTCGAGGGTGCCGCTGTGGACCAGGGCGCCGGCCCAGGCGCTCGCGATGATCCGGACCTGCTCGATGGCCTCGGCGCGGGTGAAGGCACTGTCGCCTCCTCCCGGCCTGCCCTCGTCCCAGTAGACGTAGCCGGTGCGCCGGCCGCCGGCATCCTCGACGCAGGCGGCGTTCTCGAGGACGCAGATCCGGAGCGGGAGCTTGAGGCCGAGTGTGGGCATGGGGCCCATATAGGGCGCCGATCCCGCAGGAAATCGGCGCGCCCGCCGCGTGACGGTGCGCCTCAGGCAGGCCTCAGGTGGGTTTGGCCGCGTTGAGCGCCCGCGTCAGGTGCGCCACGACCTCGTCGCCCTTGGGCGGAGGCTCGGCTTCCTCGACCCGCCGGGCGACTTCCATAACGAGGTATGTCACCGATGGCGGCCACGATACGCCGTTGTCCAGGAGCATCCGGGCGGCGCTCACGAGCATCCTGAACTGGTCCGGCGGGATCGTGAGACCGGCCTCGTGCTGCGCGAGGATGTGGTCGGCGATGGCGGCCGCCAGTCCAGCAACCTCGGCCATCTTGTCGGGCGGACCCTCAGCCGTCATCTCAGATCGCGCTTCGTCTTGGAACGCTCGGTGCGGAGCATCTGTCACCTCTCCCAGGCCCATACGGTTCCACAAGCAATCCTGGGCAGCAAGCCACGCGGGCGGTTCGCAACTCCGACGTGTTGGATTGTGAACCGTCGACGTCATGCGGCGGATCGGGCGACCCATGCGTCTGCGCGGCTGGCCGTGCGCCCTGGCATCCCCTCATCGAGGCTCCCCGTTCGTGGCCGCTCTTCACCCGGCGGTCGGCCCCGTGCGGCCAGGGAAGCGGGCCATTGCCGCCCGTGAACGGGATCCGGGACTCGCGTCCGTGCGGAGCCGCGCGCTCGGCCCTCCGCCGTCCACCCGAATGCGATGTGACGGGCGCTCCGACGCGGCTCGACCGGTGAGCCAGCTGCGCTGGTCTGGGAGGCAACCGCGTCCTGACCGAAGCCGCGGGCCTCGAAGATCCTGTGGACGACGCCTGTCCGCTTCGCCTCGTCCAGCCATGCCGTGACGCAGGCGAGGGCAGCGGGGCGGCCCTGCGGGACAGCGACCCGCATCTGCTGGTCGACCGGCCACAAACGGAACGGCGACGGGCCGCGCGTGCGTCAGCGTGCGGGCGGCGGCGCGGACGGTCGTCGTCCCATCGATGGCCACCGTCACGCCGTCGGGTTTCCCGTCATCCGAGCGACTGACAAAGATCAGCCCGGCGGTCGGCGCCCCTATCCGGCCGACCCGGAGCGGGCCGGTCGGGGCAATGTCGAAGTAAGAGCGGACGGTCCGTCTCCGATCCAATTCGGCCACTCGGCGGACTCGGACGACAGCCCGAAAACGGATGCGGCCGACGGCACGTCCTACCTGTGCGCCCGCCGGTAGTCACGCGGGCTCATGCCGTGGCGATCCTTGAAGCGGCGCGCGAAATGCGCCTGGCTGCTGAAGCCGCAGCCGTAAGCCAGCATGCCGATCGACAGATGGGCGCAGGCCGGATCGGCTAGGCGCTTGGCTGCCGCCTCTAGCCGGCGTCCCCAGATGTAGTCGGAAATGTGCCGGCCGCGCTCGTGGAACAGCTCCTGCAACCGGCGCAGCGACACGCCGACCGCGGCGGCGAGCTTCGGCGGGTCGAGGGTCGTGTCACTCAAGTGCGCCTCGACGTAGGCCTTGGCGCGCTGGACGGTGGCGTTGCCGTGTATGGAGCGGGGCACCGCCTGCGCCAACCGTTCGGCGAGACTGGCCACGACGAGATCGATCCCGATCGACGCCATGCGCGCCGCACCGTCGGGGTTGAGCCGATCTCCCACCCGGATCAGTTCCTGAACGTAGGTGTTCGCGAGCATCGTAGAGGCGAGGTTGGCCTCGACCGCGAGGGCAGTGAACAGTTGAGACGGGCCCAGCACGCTCTCCAGGCGCTCCCGCGGCAGGTCGAGGATCAGGAAGGTGCCGGTCTCGATCTCGCTCACGCCCGGTCGATGATCGAGCACGACGAAATCGCCGGCCCGAGCCAGCGCCTCACGCTCGTTCTGCTGGACGGCATGGCGGCCGGATTGACTGAAGACCGCGTAGAGGCGGTCACCCCGGCCGTTCCGCCGCACCGCCTCGGGTGTCACTTCGGTCCGGGTGGAACTCTGAACGCTTCGCGTGATCGGCAACGCTCCGATCGCGGTGACCTCGATCCGGCCGTGGAACGGCGCAGCGTCAAGATTCCGGATCTCGTTCGGAACCATCTGATCGCACATCATCTCCCGCCATCGACGGAAGGCGATCCTGGGGTGGAGGCCCTCAGTCGAAAAAAGCGGTCGCATCCGCGGTCTCGGTCCACAGCTCGCCATACGAGGGCGGAGATTGGAGGGGCCGCCCGTCTATTGTATATAATCTAAGGATTCAAGCATTGCGGGCCGCCCGAAAACGGACCGGCGGAAACCCATCCCGAGCCGCGTTTCCGGACGCGACACATGCCAGACGCTTAGGCGACGATCAGCGCATCCCGGAAGCGATCGTAACTCGTTCGCGCCCCACTTTCGTTCGAGGCCGGGTTGGCTGTCGCCGTCGTTTCAACTCGGCGACAGGGGATCCTGTCCAAGGAGCTTTGCACCCATATCCGCCGAACGGCGAACCACCTCGAAGCCATAGGTGGTCATCTCCCGCTCATACGCCTGAAGCGCTGCATCGCAGGACAACTCGCCTTTGTGATGCTTCACGATCCAGTTCCTCAAAAGCCCCGCATCGCGCAAGGCGACGTTCGCGCCTCGCCCCAGGCTGGGCGTCATCGTGTGGATCGCGTCGCCCAGGAGCGTGACCCTCGTCTCCGGCTGGAGATCGAAGGGAATGCAAGAGGCCATCTCGACATAGAAGAATGAACCCGCTTCGCCCGCCCGCGGCACCTTTGCAGCCCCTGACGGCCACTCTGCCAGAAGCCGGCTCGCCAGATCCTGCAGCGTGTCGCTGGAGGCCGCGCGCAGGGCGGCTTCGTCGTCCCCGAACAGCTCCTTGCGCCCCGCGATGATGCAGCCGATGTAATCATCCTGCGTCCGAAGCCTCGCCTGCGGCAGCAAGGCGCGGGCCGCTTGATCGGGCGCCATCGGATAGATCACAGGCCCCACGCCCAGGATCAACTTGCGGGTGTCGAAGGCGGCGGTGAAAATATCGGCCAGGGCGTGAGGCGGCAGAACCCGCCGCGCGTCGCTCAAGGCCAGGCGGCCATAGATGGCGCGGGCACCCGAATCCATCATCTTCGCGTCAGGCGCCCTTTGACGGCGCAACGCCGACCCCGCGCCGTCCGCACCCACCAGCATTGTGCCGCGCGCCGTCCGGCCATCGGAAAAAATCGCGGAGACCCCCGTCTCATCTGTCTCATAACCTTCGAGCCGTGCATCCCAGTGACAAACATCCTCCAGATCCTGCAACAGGATCTCGCGCAGGGTCGCACGGTTCACGTTCAGGTGCTGGGCAATGCCGTCGGTCAGGTGATGCTGCGTCTTGCTGTAGTCGTCGGTCTGGAACCGGCGCTGGATTGCGAAACTCGTGTCCATGATTGTCGTGTAGGGCAGCGGGTGCATCGAGGTGGCCTCGAACAGCGCAAACAGCGGCCCAGGCAGGGCGGCTTTCAGCGCCGAGATGCCATCGGCATCCAGATGCAGGCGGTAGCCCTGCTTTCGATCCCAGGGGCCTGCATCTCGATCATAGACCGCGACCTCAATTTGCGATGCGCGCAAATGTTGCGCAAGACAAAGACCGCCGATCCCCGCACCGATGATGATAATTTTCACGTTAGTTGTCCTTGATATAGGCCTAGATCGAGCGACCAGCCGCCGGAGCGGCCCGCGAAAGGACCTGGAGCTACCAAGGTAAGCGCTGAGATGGTTTTCGAGACGATGTCTGTTAAGCGACCAGACATAAGGCACCCATCTCCACCGGCGCGCAACGCGCACGCCTACGTTCACCTTGGCGTCTGCCAGGTTTGAACGTCGTGGAGCCAGTTGGGCGATGAGAAACCGCAAGCGGCGACCGCGCTACCAATCGGTCTGCTCTCTTCTCGACATGGAAATCATATTCTGAGTCGCGCCAAAATCAACCTGCCGAGCGCGAAAATCGAAGCGCGAAGGGTGGTGATATCCTGGTTCCAAAACGTCGGCCCATAACCGACCAATAGGAGATCATCACGTGCATCAGACGGCCATCGACTGAGTGTCCTTCTGGATCCTCGTAAACGCGTCTGCTTCTCGCGTTTTGCGCCCGGAAGCGGATTGTCAGAAACCCACCCTGAGCCGCCGGTCCGCACCCAACCCCTGCCAGCCGTGCCGCCAGCTTTCGCCGACACCCGGAAGCAGCCATTCACCGCCCCTCCGACACCTTCGGCTCGGGGTGGACAGCGGACCGTAGATCGTCGTCCAGAAGCCGACGTTCAGCCTCCGACCGACCATCGTTGCACATGTTGCGGCTCGACTCGCGCCAGATCTGACAGAGATTCCGATCCAGATTTCAAACAGGAACTGCGATCTATCCACCACGTCTCGATCGCGAAGGTTCGGACTGCATCATGGATCGGGGCCAATCAGCGGCCGAGCGCTCCCTGACTTGCTGTTGAAGCCAGTACGCCTCCGCCATCAGGGCGCGCACCCACGCGGGCGGATGCCGTCCGCCGCTCCCGCTTCCACGATGGTGACAGAAATTGTCACCACGGCGTCGTAGGACGCAGCCTCGGGTGAAAGGCGAGTCCATGAAACGCATTCAATATCACTCCTACGGCGGTCCCGAAGTCATGCGGCTCGAAGAGTTTGCGCTGGGAACGCCAGGGAAGGACGAAGTGGCGGTCGCCGTCCGTCGCGCCGCGCTCAACCCGATCGACTGGAAGGTCCGCAACGGCGCGATGAAGATCGTGACCGGGCGATCGTTCCCGCGTGGAATGGGTCTGGACCTGGCCGGCACCGTCACCGCGGTCGGGGCCGACGTGACCCGTTTCAAGATCGGCGACGCGGTCTTCGGCATGGCGCGCTTCAAGGAGGCCGGTTCACTGGCCGAAGCTGTCATTGCCAAGGAAGCCGCGCTCGCGAAAAAGCCGGCGACCGTCTCCTTCGAGCAGGCCGCATGCCTCGGGACGGCGGGCGTCACGGCTTGGAATGGCCTCATCGACAAGGCGCGACTGAGGCCCGGTCAGAGCGTGTTCATCAATGGATGCTCGGGTGCTGTCGGAGAGGCCGGCGTGCAGATCGCACGCATGTTCGGCGCCAAGGTGTCGGGCAGCTGTGGCGCCGAAGGGATCGAGCGTGCCCGCTCGCTCGGGCTCCAAACAGTCTATGATTATCGGGTCAAGGCCGCATCCACGATTTCCGAGGTATTCGACGTGGTGTTCGATGCTGCAGGAACGCTCTCGACGTCAACCGGTATCGGCATGCTGCGCAAGGGCGGCACCTTCACCACGGTCGAGCCTACGCCCGTACGGTTCTTGCGTGCCGTGTTCGACCGGCGGATGAAACCGATCGTCGGAAAGCCACGTGCGGACCTGCTCGACCGCCTGGCAAAGGCAGCCCATGACAGGACGCTGGTTCTGCCGATTGCCGAAACCGTGCCGCTCGCGCAAGCTATTCCGCTGATCTCGGCAATCGAGGCGGGCCGCAAGCTGCGCGGCAAAGTGGTCGTCACGATCGGGTAGCCGTGTCGCGCAGTCACCGTCTCTTCGACCTCCTCCAGCGTCTCCGCCGTCACCGAGGGGTGGTCGCGGGCGCGGTGCTCGCTCGAGAGGCCGGCGTCTCCTTGCGCACCATCCGCAGGGATATCGCGACTCTGCAAGCCATGGGGGCCGACATCGATGCGGAGGCCGGCGTCGGCTATGCTCTCCGCCCTGGTTTCTTGCTCCCGCCGCTCTCATTCACCGAAGAGGAACTGCACGCACTGGTCATCGGTGCGGAATGGGTGAGCCGTCAGACCGACGCCGCCCTGGCTGAGGCCGTTCGCAATGCTCTCGCCAAGATCGATAGCGTGCTGACTCCGACCCTGCGGCCGGCTCTCGACGACAGCAGTTTCTACGTCGCCTCCGGCCCTCCCTCGGTCGCCACGCGCTTCGATCTGGCGCAGTGCCGCCGCGCGATGCGCGAGCAGCGTAAGATGCGGGTTGTCTACCGTGAAGAAAGTGGCGGCACGTCGGAGAGGATCGTCTGGCCGATCATGCTTGGTTTCGACGGATCCGGGCGAAGCTTTGCAGCTTGGTGTGAGAGAGAGACCGGTTATTGCATTTTCGACGCCGAACGCGTTGTCGATATGACTCTTCTCGTGGAGCATTACCCGGGAAGCCGTCGACAGCTGGTCAAAGCGTGGCGCGCCGTGGCAGAACGACTGTGCGCGCAAAGGGTCCGATAAGGCCGCGGTCCTCCGCAGGGCTGCCGAGGAAGCGGCCGCACCAGCCGTGCAGTCGGCGATCGGCCCGCCGATCAGCAGGAAAGCGAGCGGGCGGCAGGCGCGGTCGGGGGGGCGCGTGGATCCCGGCCGTGCGTCCACCGCGCGAGCGCCCGCTTGCCCGCATCGGTTCTCCCCTTCGCCTCCCGTGGAACAGCGATGGGCCTCCACCCCGGATGGGTCGATCAGACCCTGGGCCGGCGGTCCGCCAGCCTGAGCCAGAGCTTCGAACAGACCGCCCGTCCTTGCCTGCCCAGCGCATGAAGCGGTCAAGGTCTTCTTCGGGCCGTAGATCTCGCGCGGTGCGTCCGCCCGACGTCCGCCGGATTTCAGCCCGTGACCGATGCCGCCGATCACGCGCGGGTCGTCGACGCGCTCCTTGCCTCGCGTATCGGTGGGCAGGTGCGGAGCGATCTTCGCAGACTGCTCGTCCGTCAGCCAGGAATGATCCATCGGCGCCTCCGGCAGGAGCCGTGAATCACACCCTGCCGGGCCGCGCTATCGTTATGGGGGACGACACTAAGACGGCAGGCTGCCGGCTCACTTTTATTGAATGAATACGATCCATTTTCGATTAAAAGCAGAAGCTATTCCTTACTTTGCACCCTGAATGGTCGACGACTCGTGGCGATTTTCCGATATGGCCAGTGGTGGGATGCAAACGAATGCCTTGAGACTCGGATAAGCCGCGTTCATTGCCGCATCGATCGTGTTGTTTTCGATCACGACCCCATAGCCCGGAAATTCGATCAGCTGATTGGAAAGCGGAAGACAGATCTTCATGAGGTTTCTCGCGCCGAGGGGTGAAACCGTGTACGCCATTACCCCGAAGCTATGACGCAAACGGAGCGGCACGTTCAGCCCGGCACGATCACGGAACTCTGCAACCCGAGCGCGAAGATCATCCTGTTCGAACTGCAGCTTGCAGCGAACCCCTTCGACAACCTCAAGCCAGAGAAAGGCGTCGAAGTTCACCCCCCAAAGAACGACATCCCAATCGGAGGGAAGCGCGTCCAGAATTGTGCGTGCCCCGGCATGAAAATCTCTCGAAAAAATCGCGTCGTCTTCCGCAATCGTTACACAGACATCCTCGTCCGCTGCCTTGGTCCAGAGACCGATATGGGAGTGTGCATTGCCCAAGGCTGGATTTGTATAGCGCAAATCTCGATGGATCATCCCGGTCCTGACAAGTTCGTCGCGATCCAGGTTTCGGCCTTCGACAGCGTCCGGCCGGACAACCTGGAGGAAATCGTTGCGATGCATGAATGTTTTCAATCGCTCAGCGTCGCGATCCAGGTTGATGATGTGAACGGGGACATTCCGGTCGGCATCGATCATCGTCTTGTGCCTCGGCCACACGGGACATCGAAAAATCTTGATTCGAAAGAGCAGGCAACAACACAGAGCGATATTTTTGATAACTTGGCTTGTCGAGCCAGATCTTGCGTGATCGCGCGTAATACGAAAAATCTTTTGCTTGTATCAAGAAATTGAAATTTTAGATTTTCCCCTCAAGACATTGACTTTCCGTCCGAATATCAAACAAACCGCAGTACGGTGATCGTATTGGCCTGGTTCCGGACTCCCTGCTTTCCGCTCCCGATCCGCAAAGCCAATTCGAGTTATCCAAGTGGCGAGCTCATGATAACGCGTGATGTGCGGCTGCGACAGGAGCAATCTGGCGGACAGAGGCGCATTTACATCTGCCTGAAAGTCATCCACACGATGTGCGACAATCGAACCTGCGCCAGATGCCTTCCATCCGTCACGATGAATTGCAAATAAAGTAATTTGTTATAAATTTGTAAGCGCCCTCATAAGCCACATTGTGCCCACCGGTCGACAACGCATCTCGATCGGCGTGCGCCATCCAGCCTTCGACCATATACGGAACATCGTCAGAAGGGACGTTGTGCAAGAATATTGGCACCTGATGATGATTGAAATACATGGCTAAAACGATGTCGTCATTTGCGCGACAAAATTTATCGCTTGATGTGTCGACTAAATATCGATCAAAATCGTCCTTGATACAATTCGGAGGATACAGGACCCCACCAAACCCTTCGAGCATCGTGCATGCGCCGTGCCCGTACCAGGGTTCGAAGAGACCTCCTTCTTTCAGGTTGCCTCCATAACGGGTGAGTATCCGATTTTCGTTCGGACCACAGATAGATGTCAGCAATCTCAATTGATTTCGCGGATATCGGCAATCGTCGTCAACCGACCATATGTACGCATCGTCATGTCGATGACGGAGCAGGGTGGGGGCGATCTTCGTGATCGGCCCATAATCATCGGTTCGAAAAACCGCGATCTGACCTTCCGAAACGAGCCAATCCGGAAGAATGTATTCTTCTCCATTGCGCTTGCAATGGAACGGAATATTGATCTCCAGATGATCGACAGCCACGTCCTGATTGAGAACAGACGCGATGACGGGCTCGATCTCCGCGATACGGGACGGTATCGTCGTCATAGAGGCAATGATGCGCATCTCGATCCCGCCTCGCTGATGCAAGGAAGACTATTATTGACGCAACTTGACAGCATTCGCAAGAACCTTGCTCCTGCATCAGTTGCCCATTCAGGAATCGGAAGCGGTCGTCGCCAGTTCTGCCAAGAAACTCCGCGTCTGCCGCCGGTCGCGGGACGAGCGGCGAACGGGGCGGCAACCCTCGCGCCGATCGGGTCCACCGAAGCGCCTGCGTCGGCAGCGCCAACACCCTCGCGGTCGCGACTCCCGACAAGGGCCAGGAGCACTTCGCCGCTCGGCCGTGCCGCCGTCGCCATGAGCGGATTGTCGACCGGCTCGCCCCGTGTCGAAGACTTGCGCCGCTCCCACGATGCGGCCCCCTGATTGCCGCCTCACGGCTGGCAAGACCTCCAGAGACAAGGCGCCGCTGCCGAGGACTGTGCGAACCCGGATGAGCAGAGATCGATCCGGATCAGCGCGAGCAGATCGTCGTCTCGATCAGATCGGGCAATAAACCGGCCGATCCCAAGCTCTTGCAACTCGCGCGCCACCGACTGAGATACGCATCCAGAGGTAATGCCGCCCGTTCCGGCCAGCGATTGAGCGCACCGATGTCTTCCAACAGCGCGGGACGCGCCATCAGGGCGGGTAGCAGTATCGAAACCGCCGCCTTCGCATGGTCGGATAGTCCGACGAAACCCTCCAAGGTTGATCTATTGCGGGTGAACCAAGAGCTGGACGTTCCGAGGCCTTGAGATGACGCAATCTGATTGTACTGGGCCAGAATGTTATCTCGATAATGGCTTATCTCCTTCCCATAGCCCGCGTCTCCCGGAAACGGCGGGGTCCTCTCCCAAGCCGCCGCCAGGTTGGCGAGACCGCGGAGCGAGAAGCTTTCAGCGATCATTTCTTCAACCCACTGGCATGGCGCGCTGGGTTTCGCTTCGCTGTCCCAAGAATTACTCACGACATGACCCAGTTCGTGGCCGAACTGATAGGCCAACTGGGTCCAAGCACGCTCGCCCACGTCGACATGGATGATGGCAGTATCGCTCGCGTCCCGATGCAGCCAGACCGCGGGTGGACCGGCAGGACAATTCTCGATCCGTAATATCTGCGGCTGCCGATCGGACACCATACGGATGCCGGAGCAGCAGGCCTCCCGCATGCGGCCGATCACGAGCGCGGCCGACCGTGGCGGCGCGTGCCATTCGCCCCGGACTTCGACAGGATTCGCCAGGATCGGAGCGCTGCCTGCTTTGGTACGGCCGAGGCTTATCATGTATAAACCTCCAGCAAAAGCGACGCTCCGACGTGAGATCAGCCTATCCCGCATGTGTCGGGCTGCGGCTTAGCAGGATGCGCGCCTGTTCGGTATCGTTTCGTATGTCATCGCGCGCCATGTAGCCGTAGATCTGACGATTATCGATGTACTGTACGACATTGCTCTTCCGAGCGCTGTCGGAGAAAATCACATACTCGTGCCTGTCGGTTCCGTCCTGATAGTTGAGCAGCGGGATGACGTCGGTCCGGACGAGGTAGGTGCAATGGACCACCGGCATTTCGACGACACCTGTGATCCAGCGGTTCAACACCCAATCGTACTGGTCGCAATGACTGTAGTATCCCTGATCGTCGACCGCCGCATGGTAATTCGAGTAATAGCTTCCTCTCTCCACCGATCGTAGAAAGGGGGCCACGATGGGCAACTGCAGCGCCACCAGTTCGCGAAGCGTGTTTGGCCGAATGAAATTGTCGACATCGGCCGTGAAGTAGAAATCGCATCCGTGATGGATCGCCCGTTGAAGGCTTTCCTGACGGATGCGCCCCAGGACCCGGAACCGCGTCGCGTTCCACTCGTGCAATTCGTAGGTCTGAACGGGATCTTCGACGTCGCTGGCATCGAACTCGACGGCCGCATACTGAGCGCCGAATGTCTCGATCCAATGCGCCAGGATGTTCTCCGTCTCATCCGTATTGTTGTTGGTTCTTATATAAAGTACGATCTTGGATTTCGGATAATTCATATTTCTCAAGCAGTCGAGATAGAGCGGGAGCGCTGCGGCCATCTGCTTCGCCAATATCGCGACCAGCACGCGGGCATCTGCGGCGGCGGGTTTCAGCTCCCGCGCGGGGCCGATCTCGTACTGCTCAAGGAAATTCGGCGCCGCGCGCGAGCCCAGACGGGCGGCGGTCTTCTCGTCCTGGATCTTCGTCAACGACGCACGGGCATTGGCCTCGACCCGAGCGCGTTCCGACAGCGGGAGCCTGTTGTCCGCCAGAAGCTTCAGACAGGCTTCTAAGCATTCGCTATAATGTCCCGCCCAGTAAGCGTTGATGGCGAGCTTGTCCAATAACCCGTAATCGTAGACCCATTTGGAAAGAAACAGTCCGCCTGCGGGTTCGACGAGATGAGAAGCCGCTTTGGCCGCAGCGAAGCCCTCCTCGTTGCGGCCGTGTCGAAAATAGAGGTCGCTGATGTGGTAAAAAGCTTCCGCGCGAGTCCCGCAAACCGCTATGGCGCGTCGGTAGACGTCAGCGATCTCGTCGACGGGCCGGCCGAGACGATCCATGAGGTGGCCGGCTTCCAATAAACTGATGTACACCTCTTCGGTCCAATAACCCATCTCGCTCCGTGCGAGATAGGCATCCAGGGCCTTCTCGAGCTGATTGCTGTCTCGGTAACTTTGGCCAAGATAGAACGTATACCTTGACCGAAGGAAACTGTCGCTCTCGACATCGAGAGCGTCCTCCAATCTGCGGGCATCGCGGCGATAAGTGTCCGGATCCTTTTCTCGGGCGCCGCCCGATGCGCCCGACGCAATGTGAAATCCGATGGCGTCTCCCGATGTGACGCCGTCCGGTGCCTCGATATACTCGTGCAGCACGCCCTTGTAGTAAAAATCTCTGTCGTTCGACATGATTTGAGGGCGCCAATATCTTATGCCGCCGCGTCGGATC
Source organism: Methylobacterium sp. 391_Methyba4 (assembly GCF_029691625.1). Taxonomy (NCBI): domain Bacteria; kingdom Pseudomonadati; phylum Pseudomonadota; class Alphaproteobacteria; order Hyphomicrobiales; family Methylobacteriaceae; genus Methylobacterium; species Methylobacterium sp. 391_Methyba4. Next base: position 1,640,030 of record NZ_CP121475.1, read on the forward strand.
TCGACGTTGTAATAATCATGGCTTAAAGACGCTTTGAATTTCCGCGGATCGAAACCGTCGTCGAAGGTCAGCGTTTCGTCCGCGTCCATGACGAAGGCGTATTCGACGACGTTCCGCGCTCTGAGATGGCGCAAAGCCGAGCTTCGATTTGTGGCAAAGTCCTGCCACGTCTCCTCGACGACGTCCCCAGACATGTGATTCCGATCGAGCCAGGAACGAATGATGTCCTGGGTGCCATCCGTCGATCCGGTGTCTGAGATGAGCACGTAGTCGATCAGAGGAAGCATGCTCTCGAGGCAGCGCTCGATCACGCGCGCCTCATCCTTGACTATCATGGACAAGCCAATTTTTGCCATGGTCCCGTTCTCTCCCGATCAAAGAGGCGAGCGGCTGACAAGAATTTTCAGTACCCCCGTCCGGACGCATGGCGCACATGAAAACCGGACTTCGTTGATATATTACAGATTTCAGGGCGCCGATAAGACGCCTATGTTGCCATATCTTCGCCGGGTAGTATAGCTCGCGCGGTGTAACATCAATCTGTCGGCAGGAACGATGTGGACCGAATCGTCCCGGCTCGAAAAGCCCGCATGGGGTGAGATCCCGATCTCGGAGGGCACAGAACCGCCCCTCGGTCAGGTGCCGGACGACGGGGCCGCGGACCGGCTGGGCTATGCCGACGTCTGGTCGACCAGCCGCTGAGGCCATCCCGGACGAGGTCGCAGGCCTTCCCGTGTCGCGAGGTGCTGCTGGATGCGACGGTCGGCGAGGGCTTCCGTGCGTGTGGGCGGTGTCTGCCCGCAGGCGTGAGGTGCATCTGGCGCTGCCGAGGGAACGTCGCCGTCGGTCGGGACCAAGAATTACCATTCGGTATGCGCGCGGCCACGGCGCATCGAAGCCACCCGCGCAACACCGATGCCGCCCCCATGCGCACCGCTCGTGGTCTCCGTGGCGGGCCGGCACCGGAGCGATTCGGGCACCGGACGCATCTCGCCTCGCCCTGCGCGGCCCGCGCCGAACGTGGAGAGGCCGCAGCGGCGAGCTGCGGCCTCTCTGTTCCGGAGGGCGCCCGGAAAGGCGCCCTCCGCATGTCACCCCAGTCAGCTCGGCCGACCCAGATTGTTGAGCAGATCGGTCGGCGAGGACGTGTTCGAGGACGCGCCACCCGCCGTCGACCGGCTCGCTCCGAGCGAGGCGCTCGCTTGGGTCGTCGCGTCGCCCGAGCTTCCGCCGAGCCGGAACGCGTTCATGAGAGTCAGGATGTCTTGTTGCGCGGCCGTATCGCTGAGTAGGCCACTCACCGAGCCGTTGTTGGAGATCAACCGGCTGATGAGGTCTCCCAGCGATCTCAGGACATCCATGTCGGACACGCTCGAACCCTGAGTCGACTGTGCGAAGACCGGGTCCATCCCCGTGCTGACGGATCCCTGATCGATCACAGCTCCAGCGCCGCCGTTCGATCTCGTCGCATCCGCCGAGTCGTAACCATGGTGATGATCGTGACCATGGTGGTGGTGGTGATGGTGGCCTCCAGTGGCACCCGTCGCGCCCGTGCTGCCGGTCGAGCCGGTCGAGCCGGTGGCACCCGTCGAGCCGGTCGAACCGGTCGCTCCGGTGCGGCCTGTGGCTCCGGTGGCACCCGTCGAGCCGGTCGAACCGGTCGCGCCGGTGCGGCCTGTGGCTCCGGTGGCACCCGTCGAGCCGGTCGAACCCGTCGCGCCGGTGCGGCCCGTGGCTCCGGTGGCACCCGTCGAGCCGGTCGAACCCGTCGCGCCGGTGCGGCCGGTGGCTCCCGTGGCACCCGTGGAGCCGGTCGAACCGGTCGCGCCGGTGCGGCCTGTGGCTCCGGTGGCACCCGTCGAGCCGGTCGAACCCGTCGCTCCGGTGCGGCCCGTAGCTCCGGTGGCACCCGTCGCACCGGTCGAACCGGTCGCGCCGGTACGGCCTGTGGCTCCGGTGGCACCCGTCGCACCGGTCGAACCCGTCGCGCCGGTACGGCCTGTGGCTCCGGTGGCACCCGTCGCACCGGTCGAACCCGTCGCGCCGGTGCGGCCCGTGGCTCCAGTGGCACCCGTCGCACCGGTCGAACCGGTCGCGCCGGTGCGGCCCGTGGCTCCGGTGGCACCCGTCGAGCCGGTCGAACCCGTCGCGCCGGTGCGGCCCGTGGCTCCAGTGGCACCCGTCGCACCGGTCGAACCGGTCGCGCCGGTGCGGCCCGTGGCTCCAGTGGCACCGGTCGAGCCGGTCGAACCCGTCGCGCCGGTACGGCCTGTGGCTCCGGTGGCACCCGTGGCGCCGGTCGAGCCGGTGGCACCCGTCGAACCTGTGGCTCCGGTCGAACCTGTGGCTCCAGTCGAACCCGTGGCTCCCGTCGAACCCGTGGCGCCGGTCGAACCCGTGGCTCCAGTCGAACCCGTAGCACCGGTCGAACCCGTGGCTCCCGTCGAACCCGTGGCGCCGGTCGAGCCGGTGGCTCCCGTCGAACCCGTGGCGCCGGTCGAACCCGTGGCGCCGGTCGAACCGGTGGCGCCCGTCGAACCGGTGGCGCCCGTCGAACCGGTGGCGCCCGTCGAGCCCGTGGCGCCGGTCGAACCCGTAGCACCGGTCGAACCCGTAGCACCGGTCGAACCCGTGGCTCCCGTCGAACCCGTAGCACCGGTCGAACCCGTGGCTCCCGTCGAACCCGTAGCACCGGTCGAACCCGTGGCTCCCGTCGAACCCGTGGCTCCCGTCGAACCCGTAGCACCGGTCGAACCCGTGGCGCCGGTCGAACCGGTGGCGCCCGTCGAACCCGTGGCGCCCGTCGAACCCGTGGCGCCGGTCGAACCGGTGGCGCCCGTCGAACCCGTGGCGCCCGTCGAGCCCGTGGCGCCGGTCGAACCGGTGGCGCCGGTCGAACCGGTGGCGCCCGTGGAACCCGTGGCGCCCGTCGAACCCGTAGCCCCGGTCGAACCCGTGGCGCCCGTCGAACCCGTGGCGCCGGTCGAACCCGTGGCGCCGGTCGAACCCGTGGCGCCCGTCGAGCCCGTGGCGCCGGTCGAACCCGTGGCGCCCGTCGAGCCCGTGGCGCCGGTCGAACCCGTGGCTCCCGTGCTGCCGGTGGCTCCCGTGGCACCGGTCGCCCCCGTGCTGCCGGTCGCGCCGGTGACGCCGACCACGCCGGTGATCGGGTACCCGCCATCGTTGGTGAACGTTACGCTCGTGCTTCCGGCACCATTGGTGGCGCTCTGCGTGCCACCGCTGAATGCGACCTGCGCGGTGGTGATATTGATGCCCGTTCCCGTCGCATCGTAGATCGCGAATTGCTCATAAATCCCCTGGCCGAGCGCCGCGGAGAAGGAAAAGCTACCGCCCGTCGAGAAGGGATTCGGCGTATCGGCCACCGTAGATCCGAGCAGGATCCAGTTCCCATTCTGCCTGGCGTAGAAAAACAGCTGATCTCCGGCATCCGCTGTTCCGGAGAATGCAACGAGGCCGTCGCCTGAGGTTCCGGACAAGTTTTCGTTGGCCATTGCAATCTCCCTCGCTATGGCTCTTGCCCACCTTCAGTCTTGGTGGCGCCGGCCTCTCGAACAACGGAAATCAGATCTGTTTTCGCACAAGGCAGCGCATACGAGGCAGCATGCCAGCACAGGGGATCCTCCTATCGCGAGACAAATTGGCCGAGCCATATGCCAGAGGTTATAATTCGTTAACTAAACACGCCGGACCCAGAACCGAATCACGGTCAGGCGGATGCGAAAGCAGATTTCACGAGACGATCTGCGGACCCGGGAGGCGCCGAAGTCGAAAAGGTTAAGAAGTCTATAACCTGTGGCCTATTCCAGCCCGAACCGCGGGCCGGCATGATCGTGAGCGGCGGGCGCGCCCGCATGAGACGCACCGAGCAGGCGCCCCCTCAGGGTGCCTGCCCGAGCTTCGCATGACCCGATCAGACGACGTGGAGTCGCCATGCACCAGCGCCCGACACCCGCGGGGCCGCGTTCGGAGTTCGAGAGGTGAGCGTCTCAGACCGTGCGATGTCGCGCGAGGCGCAGGCGCGTATCATGGCGGTTGTGCGGGTCGCACACTACCATGGCGCTGACCTCGATCCCGCCGACTACCCGCGCGAGTCCGAAGGTCCGGTACCGGCGCCGGCCTCACTCGCGGCATGGGCAACGGCGTCCGGCCTTTGGGCCAGGGCGGTGCGCATGCGCCGGTCCCAGCTCATGCGGCTGGAACACGTCGGCCCCATCGTTGTGTTTCTTGCCGACGGGCATGCCGCCCTCATCACGCGCCGCGATCGTGAGCGAGGCGTCTGCTTCATCGAGGGACCGACGGGCCCCAGCGGCACCGGCATCGAGATCGACGAGCTGCGCCTTGAGCGGGTCTGGAACGGCGAGGCCCTTCTCGTCCGCCGCTCGCGCGCGACGACGGACGACGAGGCCGCCTTCTCGCTCGGTTGGCTCGCCAGGCTCGTCCTCACGGAGAAGCGCAATCTCCGCGAGATCCTGACCGCCTCCCTGGCGGTCAGCGTTCTGCAGATCCTGCCGCCATTCCTGGTCATGGCGGCACTCGACCGGGTTCTGACCCACAACACGGTGTCGACGCTCACGCTGATCACGCTCATGCTGGTCCTCGTGACGGTCTACGAAGCGCTGATCAGCTACGCGCGGCGCGAGATCGTCGAGGTGATGTCGACCCGGATCGATGCCCGTCTGAACGTTCACGTGTTCCGGCGCCTGCTGGCCTTGCCGATCGAGTTCTTCGAGCGATCCCCGACCGGCGAGACGACCCATAAAATCTCGCAGGTCTTCAAGATCCGCGACTTCCTGACAGGGAAGCTGGTCTCGACCGTTCTGGACCTGCTCACGCTCGTCGTCCTGCTGCCGTTCCTGTTCTACATGAGCGTGACCTTGGCGTGGATGGTGCTGGTCGCGTCCGCCTGTGTCGGGGGGCTCGTGCTGGCCTTCCTGCCGGCGATCCGGACCGTCTATGCGCGGCTGATCGCGGCCGAGATCCAGAAGGGCGGGACCCTGGTCGAGACCGTGCACGGGATGCGGACGGTCAAGTCGCTGGCGATCGAGGACGTGCGGAAGCGCGAATGGGACGAACGCGTCGCCGAATCGGGCAAGGCGCGGCTGGCGGCCGGCCGTATCGTCAACTGGGCGCAGACGCTCTCGCTGCCGCTCGAGCGCTTCATCGACCGGGGCATCCTCCTCTGCGGCGCGTACATCGTGGTCCTGGCCCCGGCGGGAACGACCGGCATCACCGCGGGCAGCCTGATCGCCTTCATGATGCTCGGCGGCCGCGTCGCGAGCCCGCTGATCAGCTTCGCCAAGCTGCTTCAGGACATCGAAGAGATCCGCATGTCGATCAGCCAGGTCGCGGAGGTGCTCAACCATCCGACCGAGACCGAGGCGGCACGGAGCGGCCTGCGCCCCCAATTCGCGGGACAGATAAGCTTCGAGGAGGTCGGCTTCCGGTACCCGGGCGCGCAGTCGGCGGCCTTGCGCGAGGTTTCCTTCAGCATCCCCGCGGGAACGATGCTGGGGCTGGTCGGCCGCAGCGGGTCCGGCAAGTCGACCATCGCGCGCCTGCTGCAGGGGATCAATCGCGACTACACGGGCCGGTTGAAGATCGACGGCTCGGACCTGCGCGAGATCAACCTCACGCACCTGCGTCGGAGCTTCGGCGTGGTCATGCAGGACAACTTCCTGTTCCGCGGGACGGTGCGTGAGAACATCATCGCCGGCCGGCCGGGCTTGACCTTCGAGGACGTGATCCGCGCCGCGCGGCTTGCTGGCGCGGAAGAGTTCGTCGAACGGCTGCCCCGCGGCTACGAGACCTGGATCGAAGAGGGCTCCGCGAACCTGTCGGGCGGCCAGAGGCAGCGGCTCGCGATCGCCCGCGCCCTGATCACGGATCCGAGATTGCTCATCCTGGACGAGGCGACCAGCGCGCTGGATCCCGAAAGCGAGGCCCTGGTGAACGCGAACCTCCAGCGGATCGCGAGCGGCCGGACCATGATCATCGTGTCCCACCGGCTCTCGTCCCTGATCCGTTGCGACCAGATCCTGGTGCTCGACAAGGGCAGTGCGATCGCCATCGGTCCCCATGACCATCTGGTCGAGCATTGCACGATCTACAAGCAGTTGTGGCAACAGCAGAATCGGCATCTGGAGGAGGCGCGTCCGTCCCCGATCTACCTGAGCGCCACCTGATCGGAGACCGCAGATTGCGCCGTTCGCTCCGGACGAACGCGGCGCCGGGTGGAGCAAGCCCTCAGGTTGTTCTGAGCCACGGCCATACGGAAACAAGGGCTCGCCGATGAGTAACTCTCTCGCAAGCTGGTTCAATTTCCGGATCAGACGCCTCTCGCCCGCGGAGGCGGATGTCGGTCCGGTCCTCCTGGAGTTCCAGTCTCCGACGGCGGCGCTCCTCGCGATGCCGGTTCAACCTGCGGCGCGCAGCATGCTCGGCGTGGTCCTCACGCTCGTGATCGCCTCGGGCCTCATCCTGGCCACGTGTCCCGTCGACGTCGTGGTCACGGGCGGGGGGCGGATGGTGTCGACGAGCCCGACGATCGTCCTTCAGCCCTTGGAAACGTCGATCGTGCGCTCGATCAAGGTTCGCGAAGGCCAAGTCGTCCGCGCCGGCGAACTCCTTGCCGAACTCGATCCGACCTTCACCGGCGCCGACGCTCGGGCCCTGGAGAACCAAGTTCTCAGCCTTCAGGCGGAGGTGGATCGGCTGACGGCGGAGAGCACAGGATCGCCGTTCCATCCGTCCTCGGCCGACGCCGCGACCGTGATTCAGGTCGCTCTCTACGGGCAGCGACAAGCCCAGTACCGGCACCAGATCGAGAGCTACGATCAGAAGATCAGAGGTTTGGAGACGCAGCTCGCGCGCGCGGATCTCGACGCCAAGGCGTTCGGCGAGCGCGCGGAGATCGCCGGGATCCTCGAATCGAAACGCCTGCAGCTGGAGCGCCTCCAGGTCGGCAGCCAGATGAATCGCCTGGTCGCTCAGGACCAGCGCATCGAGATGCAGAGGAACCTGAAAGATGCGACCGCGTCCGCGGGCCGGGCCCGGAACGACCTCAATCAGATGATCGCCGAGCGGGATGCCTTCTCGCAGCACTGGAAATCGCAGATCAGCCAGGAGATCACCCTGCGGCGCCGCAGCCTCAACGAGGCCCAGGAAGGCCTGCGGAAGGCGACCCTCCGTCGACAGCTGGTCAATCTGGTGGCCGAACAGGACGCGATCGTCCTGAATGTCGCCAAGGTGTCGGTCGGTTCGATCCTGCAATCCGGCGAGCAGCTCATCACCCTGGTGCCGCGGGACACGCCCCTGGAAGTCGAGACGCGCATCGCGGCCGACGAGGCGGGTTACGTCCATCCCGGACAGAAAGTCAGCGTGAAGTTCGATACGTTCCCCTTCGTGCAGTACGGCATGGCGGACGGCGTCGTGAAGAGCGTGAGCGCCGACAGCTTCACCGGGCAGCAGGAGACGCAGCGAAGCAGTGTCGGCGGGCAGGCGGCCAACGGCGTCTGGTTCCGCGCGCGCGTGGAACTGACCGCGATCAAGCTTCACGGACTGCCCGATAACTTCCACATGACCGCCGGTATGCCCGTGACGACCGATGTGATGGTCGGGGATCGAACGATGCTCAAGTATCTGTTCGCCCGCCTGCTGCCCGTCGGACTTGAAGGGATGCGGGAGCCGTGAATAATCGCCACTCTTCGGAGGCGTGCGGCGGATGAAGATCGTCGACAGGTTCCTGGCTCCGGCTTCTCCGACCGCGCGGCTCAGGCTCGGCCTCAGCCTGCTGGAGAGCGGCCGGTTCAAGGACGGCGTCGCTCAGATCAGCCGGGCGGCCCAGGGCGGCTTGCCGGACGCGCAGTTCCACCTCGGGCAATGCTACCTGGACGGGACGGGCGTCCCCGAAAGCATCACCGAAGCCGTCCGCTGGATGACCGCCGCGGCAGAAGGCGAGCATGCGGAGGCACAGTTCAAGCTCGCGTTGCTGTGCATGCGCGGCGATACCGGGATGGCGGAGCAGAGGTCTTCGCTCACGGACGAGTTGGCCTTCGACCGCGCCGACGAGCGAAAGCAATCCGATCCCGTCTCCGCCATCCTCTGGGCGCGACGGGCCTCCGCCAACGATTCGCGCGAAGGGCAGGCCCTGCTCGGCTACATCCTGACGGCGGGCCCGAACGCCCTGCGCGACGAAGCCGAGGGGGAACGCTGGTACCTGGCGTCGGCCGGGGCCGGCTGTCCGCAGGGGCATCTCGGCCTGGGACTGCTGCGTCTGCGGAAGCAGACGCCCGAGGACACTGCGCTGGCGGTCGCCGAGATCGAGAAGGCGGCGGCGGCCGGCTTGGGGGATGCGTTGTTCCTGCTCGGTGCGCTCACGCATGCGGGTATCGGCGTGCCGAGAAGTGCGGAACGCGCCGTCGAGCTCTACGCGCGGGCGGCCGAGGGCGGCATCGTCGCCGCCCAAACGAGCTTGGGTCTCGCACTGCTCAATGGCGACGGCGTCGAGCGGAATCCGATCCTGGGGGAGACGTGGCTCAGACGCGCGGGTCTGGCCGGAGACGCACACGCCGCCGCGCTGGTCGGGCACCTGCACGCCAGAGGTGGCGATCTGGCGCCCAATTTCGTCGAAGCGGCGCTCTGGCTCGAGCGCGCGGCAAAGGCCGGCTATGCCGGCGCGGCGCGAACGCTGAGCCAGCTCTACCAAGTCGGCCTAGGCGGCGCTCAGGACTCGGACAGGGCCGCGCACTGGCTGCGGGAGGCGGCCAACCTCGGCAGTGAAGTCTCCCAGGTCGATCTCGGAAATCTGATCCTCGCCGGTGAGGGCGCGCCCGGCGACGATGTGCGGACCCGCCACTGGTTTGAGCGCAGCGCCAGGCAGGGCAATCTGGCGGCGGCCTTCAACTTCGGCATCTGTCTGTCGCACGGCATCGGCGGTGGATACGACGAGGCGCAGGCGGCCCTGTGGCTGCGCAAGGCGGCCGAGGAGATGCCGATCGCCCAGTTCTGGTACGGTCGGATGATCGCCGAGGGCCGAGGAGTCGTCGGCGATGCCGTGGAGGGCCGGGCCTGGATCGCGCGCGCCGCCGAAGGCGGCGTCGCGGAGGCGCAGGCGATGTTGGGCGAGATGATGGTCAACGGCCGAGGGGGCCCCGTCGACCGCGTCCAGGCCTTCCATCTGTTCGAGCGCGCGGCCGAGAGCGGCCATGTCGGGGCAATCTATGCTCTGGCCGCCATGCTCGACGGCGGGTACGGTCTGAAACCGGACTTCCCCCGTGCGTTGAGCCTGTTCAGAGCAGCGGCGGAGGCAGGACATGCGGATGCGCAACTGGCTGCAGGTCGCTACCTGGCCCGCGGGCTCACGGGCTCGAAGGACGAGGCCGAGGCACGGCGCTGGTTCGAAGCGGCACGCGGGCAGGGTGTCCGCGAGGCTGCCGCGGAACTCGAACAGCTCGATCAAATCAGCTTTCCGAAACGCGACGACAGTGGATCCGCTTTTTTCGCGGCTTAATTATACTTTGACATCGCGGCCTTATCGGCCTAATAAGGCCACGTATCTCACATGTTCCTTAGTTCTGCTCGGCGCGATCCTGATGCGACCTGCCGAGGCGGACATGTTGCGGAGACAAGCGATGAGTGGCTGGGTCGTAAAAATTACGAAGGCCGGGAATTTCACTGCGCCGAAGCTTTACGCGGTCGCGGAGGCGGATCCGCGCCGGGCGCTGTACCTCGTCAACAAAGCCGCCGACGGCGCCCCGCCAGCCGATCGCGTCGAGACGGTCGGCGAGCTCTCGCCGGATGCGGTTCACAATCTCGGGCTTGGGCCCGAAGAGATCCGTGACGTGACGGCCAATCCGCCCGCTCACTGACCGGCCCACGGCCGCACCATGGCTTGCAGGCCACGCATCGGCCGGTGAACCTGATCGAAGCACCGTTCACGGGATCCGGAGCAGCCGGATCCCGTGCGCGCGCGTCGGCGGCAGGGCGATGACCCGGACGCTCATGCGCCGCGATGCCGGAGATGATCCGGCTGATCGTTCGCTGCGGCGCACGGGCGGTGTCCGGTTGCAACGCGCACGGTCCACAACGGTGAAGCTGTGACGGGCGCGGCGTGCCCCCTCTCCCGTCCAGGGGAGGGGACCCGCGTCTCATCCGGACGACACGGCAGCCTCGTGAAATGTGCCGTGCGCACCGCGATCGGGCAGGATCCGGACGCCTGCCGCGGCCTCGAACGTCATGTGCGAGGGCAGGGGCGCCCAAGCATCCCCACGCCCACCGGATATCGACCGGGGCGATGCCATCGTGCGTGAGGGGGCAAGGCTGAAGTGTCGGACCGGTCCTCGCGCCGCCCCGTGCCGGCCGACGCATCTCCCACCCGGAACGGACCAGAGCGTCCAGTCCTCAAGGCCGAAGTCCCCCTCCGCGCGACTGACGACGGGCATCGGCGCCGCGTGTGACGGCCGGTTCGGTCCGCGCTCAAACGCAAACGATCGTCAGGACCTCGGGACAAAGGACTGAAAATTCAGATTTTACAGACAATCGCGATATACAGATTCATATCGCGACTTGAATACAATCTTCTGTCGATGAAAATAGTTGACCCACCGGGAAGCCGCTCCATTCTCATGGCCGCGAACCGCAGACGGCGCCCGAGACTGTAACCTGCTTCCGATCCACGAGGCACGCCCTCATGCGTCAGATGAAGCACATCATCGATGGGCTCACCCGACCCGCCGGCGGCAACTGGATTTTTGCAGCCGCCTTCGGCGCCGTTCCGATCCTCTATCTGATCCCCGCAGCAAGCCGCTTTTATGTGAACGATCACGCCGTCTTCGCGATCATACCCTGGTGCGCGAACAGCCTCTTCCTGGCCATCCTGCTCCGTATACGCCGGGAAGCATGGCCGCCGGCGATCGCGACCGCCGCGGCCGCCAACTTCGCCGCCCACCTGTTGATCGGCAAATCGATTCTGGCGACATCCGGCATCGTCATCGCGGACTTGTTCGAAATCTGCGCGACGGCGGCACTTTTCAGGCAGATAAACCGCGGAGCAAATTGGTACTTATCAGTCAAAACCATCCTCCTTCTTACGGTCTTCAGCTCGCTCGCCTGCCTGCTGAGCGCGGCGTTCGAATTCGCCTGGATCAGTCTCCTTGTTCCCGCAACGGAGCGGCCGATCATCCAGGCCCGGTCTTTCACCGAAGCCCTCGACTTGCTCGTAGCGCTGCCTTTGGTGCTGAGCTGGACTGAACGGTCTCTTCTGGAAAGGCTCAACCCCCGGAAATTATCTCAGATCGCCGTTCTGACGATCGCGAGTGCGGCCGCCAGTTACGCTCTGCTGGTGTCTCACACGCCGTTTCTTTTTCTCACGATACCGCTGTTGCTGTTGGCAACGCTCAGCGGCGGATTGTTGGGCAGCAGCGCGGCGGTCTTCGGTGTGTCGCTCGCCGTTCGATTGTTCACCTTCAACGGACCGGCGGCCCTGAGCGCGGCCAAGGGCGCTGCGAGTGCCGAATTGCTGATCATCTACAATTTGTTCGTCCTCACGGCCCTCTTATCGGCCATCCCGTTGGGCGTGCTTCTCGCCCGACTTGAAAACGCGGCCCACCGCTTGCGTGAGGCGGGCGCGGCGGCCGACCGCGCGCGTGAGGAAGCCGAAGCGGCACGTGACAAGGCCGAGACCGCGGGCCGGGCGAAGAGCGATTTCCTGTCCGTCATGAGCCACGAGCTTCGAACGCCCATGACCGGCGTGCTCGGCTTGGTGGACCTGCTCGCGAAGGAAACCCTGACGGACAATCAGAAAATAAATCTCGATCTCGTCAGGCAATCTGGCCATCATCTTCTGAGTGTGATCAATAACATTTTGGATTTCTCAAAGATCGAGTCCGGAAAACTCGAAATCGAGTCGACGATCTTCTCGGTGAGATCCCTCTTCGATGAAGTATGCGCGACGACGCAGCCGCTCTGCCACGCCAAAGATATCGCGTTCAAGGAAGACTATTCTGAACGTATCCCAGCTTGCGTGATCGGCGATCCGACCAAGATCCGGCAAGTCTTGCTGAATTTCGTCGGAAATGCGATAAAATTCACACACCATGGAACGATCAGGATTATCGCAACCCATCGCTCGATCGATGAAAACAAGCTCTTGCTCCGGATCGAGGTGCAAGACAGCGGCATCGGCATCGCTGAAGAGAATCAAGCGGAGGTTTTTACGGCCTTCACACAGGAAGATAAATCGACAGCGCGACGCTATGGAGGGAGCGGCTTGGGACTGGCGATCTCCAGACGTCTCGTCACCGCGATGGGCGGAACGATCGGTTTTGCCAGCTCGCCCGGTTCCGGCAGCCGCTTCTGGTTTGAGATCCCCCTTCTTGAGCATGACGGATCTGACGTCGTGGCCGCCATCCCATGCAGGCCATCGGATCTGCAACCGCGTCGCATCCTCGTGGCCGAGGATATTCCGCTGATCCGCAGTATCATCCGCTCGATGCTGGCATCGGATCGTCATACCCTGATCTTCGCCCAGGATGGCGCCGAGGTTGTCGAATTGGCCAAGCAGGGTTGCTTCGATCTGATCCTGATGGATGTCCAGATGCCGGTCATGGACGGTGTCGAGGCGACGCGGGCGATCCGGCGCCTCGAGGGCCCGGAAAGGAGCCTGCCGATCATAGCGCTCACGGCCAACGTCTACGAGAGCGAGCGCCGGCGCTACCTGGAAGCCGGAATGAACAGCTGCATCGCGAAGCCGATCGATTGGGGTTCGCTGAACGCATCCATTGCCCACTACACGGCGAGAACGCGAAATCTCGTGAGCGGCAGCGCGGTCTCGCCGACGCCTGCACCTCAGCAGTCCGATCTGCTCGACGATCGTAAACTTCAGTCCTTGCAAAAGAGACTGGGTAGCGAGCTCGAATCCCTCCTGCTTCAGGCACTCCGAAATGCCCATGGCACCTGTGCCTATCTCGACCGCACCGATGCCAGCGGGAAGGCGAAAGCGAAGGAGGTCCATGCGCTCAAAGGCATGGCCGGCATGCTCGGGCTCTCAGGGATGCAGCGTCTTTGTCTCGGGTTGGAGATCGAGCTGGGATGCGATCAAAGCATCGGCACCAGTAACGCCGATCTGCGCGCGATGATCACATCGACCCGGGCAGCCCTCGTCCGAAAGAATTTCCTGACCGAACCGGAATTCGCCGCGCAAACAGGATTGTGATACGGCGGTTGCGGACAGCATTGTTGCCAGTATCTCGCGCCGTTGCGGGTGGCGCAGCGCGCATCGCCGAAGCCCGCGGGAGGAAATCCGCACACGCGGTCTGTGCGGGGCGCCCCCCGCTCGCGGAGCCGCTCATCTTCGGCGCCCCGCGTTGTGCGGCTCGGGCGGGCAACGTCCGGCTGCCGCGCAACCACCTGCAGAGCGGCACATCGCGCCGAAGGCACCGGCAAGGTCTCCGGGATCGCGTCCGACGTGAACGAGAGCTCTGATGACATCCGGTTGTCGCGCGACGATCCGATCGCCGATCCGCCAGGTACGCGGGCACTGAACACGCATCGCGGATCGTCAGGCCGTCAATATTGTAAATAATAAAACCGCATCCTGCGACCGGTCGAATCAGAAGCGCTGCTCCTGCAATCCGACAATCGAACGGACATTTGCGTAATTTGCCAGCTCGGTCCGATTAGAGAGAGACAACTTCTGAAATATATTATACAAATGGATCTTGACTGTACCCTGCGAGATATTGGCCTCTCGCGCGATCTGTTTGTTCGTCAGACCTCTTGCAACGAGCATCGCGATCTCGCGTTCGCGCGCCGTCAGGTTCCGCGTGCCACCGTCCCCATCCTCGCCATGGTGTCGATCATAGGATTGGCCTTGGCGTTGGATATGGCCGCCTTCAATCCAATCCAGAAGGTCGTCGCTGGCGGAGTCTTTGTGAAAGATCGCGATCGCACCGCATTCCGAGGCCGTGGCAAACTCTTCACGAGCGACTGAGCCGGTCAGGACAATGAACTGCGTCTCTGAACCGGCCTGCCGCGCAGCCTGAATGACCTCGACACCTGACAATTTCGGCATCTGCACATCGAGGCACGCGAGATCGGGCTGCAGTTCGAGGATCACCTTCAATGCCGTTTCGCCCTCGCAGCAGGTGGCCACGACATCCAGATTGTTGACCTGCCGGAGCAGGGCGGCCAATCCAGCGAGGACCACCGGATGATCATCCGCGATTATGATACGACGACCGGGGGAACAAGCCATAACGCGTCTCTATACGCCTGCTGTTGCGATCCAGTTATTCTCCGATACGTGAGATCAATTTTTGCCATATAATTCCTATTGAGCAGCGCGACTTGCGGACTCGCCGTCATTCAGCATCGTCTTTAAAATCGGCACTCTCAAGCTCACAATCAATCATTCAAATCCGACCGCGGAGATATGATATATAAAACAATTCCAGCGACGGCTCAATTTATGACACATCGACATACGATATGCATCTTGACGCCGAGAAGCCGGAAAGAGCAACATCGATAGACAATGCCTCTTTATAGATGCGCTAATATTGAAAGCTCTGTCGGAATAATTGTATTAAATAGCGGAATTTCGAAGGATTCATCTGTACAGACGGGAAAAACAGGTGTCAAGATTGATTTCTGGCGATGCATATAGGTTAATATTTTGACGATCCGCCGCGGCGAACGGCTCTGCCGGCAGGCCGGTCTTCCGCGGCACGACCGCGACTGTGATACCGTTCGGACGCAGGGGCGTGACGGACACGCGAGCCGGTTCCGAACGCTTTGCGATGAATCGCGCCACTGGCGCCGCGGGTCCGGACTTGCGCAACGGGCTCCTCTCCCGGGCGGGAGAGGGCCTGGGCGCGGGACGAGACGCTTCAGGACCGAGCGCCGTGGACGCGCGCCGGACTCGGTCGAGATAGTGCTCGTCGCCCCTGCCGCACGGAGCTATAGACCTTCCCGCACGGTGGCATGATGCCCCGGATCACGGCGGCTGCCGTCATCGCCTATGAAGAGGCGAGTGCGATCCCCGTTCAACGCTGAGCCCTAATGGAAGCGGCCGCTCGGATCGGACGCGGTCATGCTCCGCGCAAGCAGTACACCGGCCTGCATCAGGGCCTGCCGCAAAACCGGCAGCATCTCCTTGGCATGATCCTGCTCAATGAGCCCATGGGCTATCAGCAGGTGGTCGGCCACGAGTTCCAAGGCTGAGCCCGGTGGCGTCGTCGGGCTCACGGGCGGCGGCACGAAGCGCGCCAGCGTGCCGAAGGCACCCAACGGTTCCGAACCGCTCACGGCGATCTCCGTGACCGAGCCGAGATAGCCGAGGAAGGTGCGGCCGGGCGGCCCGAACGAGGGGACGGCCCCGATCATCGCCCAGGCGTAGCTTCCGTCCGCACGGCGCAAGCGTAGGCGCAGGCTGTACTCGCACTGCTGATCGCGAGCCTCGCGCAGGAACGTGACCGCAACCTCATGGTCGTCGGGAAGCACACAAGCGAACCAGCCATGCTCGACGGCCTCGGCCGCCGCCTGGCCGGTGAAGACCGTCCATTCGGGACTGACGTAGCTCACGCCCCCGTCCGCCTTCGTGACGAAGATCATCTAGAACGCTCCTCGGCTTCTGACTCGCATCGGCGCGGAAGCCCGAGCGCCAATCCCCAGACCCACCGAATTCAACTGGAGCGATACTTTTACTTTTCAACCGAGCTCGTTGATTTTAGTCAATTCGTGATCGCGGAACATACATCTTCGATCTAAGGTTTTGCTGATGACATGAGAAAATTTGACGAGCCCGATTGGGCGACGCTGCACCGGCTCGCTGATGCTCTCGGCGTCCCTGTCGAGCGATTCTTCGCCGAGAAGCCGCCTGCTGGCGAAGCCGCGAGCACGGACGAATGCCTGCGCCTGTGGTTCAAGATCGAGACGGAGGAGGGACGACAACAAGCGTTGGAAGCGCTGCGAGGCGTTGCGGAGAGAGAAGAGCCATAGCAACCGGTGGATCCCGACGGCGGATATGGGCCGCCGAACACATCACCGAGCGCGTTCCGCCCAAAAAGCGTGCGCCGCCGCCGATCCTCCGGCCCGGCTTGGATCATGTGGCCGCGCTGGCTGAAGGCCGCGAGGCTGGCGTCGGCGTTGTTCGAGGTGTCGTGATCGGGGTGTGCGACGGCCAAAACCGTCCGGGTCCAGCGATCGAGGATGTCGGCTTCTGCCGCGACCCGGAAGCGGCGCCCCCGTCCATCGCGCCACCGGCCGGCTTCCGCGTCCCACCAGCGACCATCCAGCGACCATCGCCGAGAAGGTAGACCATCCCCGCCCGTATGACCGCCCCCAGCCCTTACGGCAGTCTTCTGCCCGCCCCAACCGGCTCACGTCCGAGAGCTGGGGCCAGCCGATGGGGTTGAAAAAGCGATGCTCAGGCCGGATCGGCACAGCGGGGCTGAAAATCCGGTGCGGGGCCCAAGCTGCGGCGAGCCGGCCCACCCATCCTGTAGCCATTTGGCCACAGCCGCCCGGCAACGTGCCGGCGGAATGCAACCAAAGCGCCAGCGAGATGTTGTGGCGCCCGGATGAGGATCGAGCGGCATATCTCCCAAATCTAACTCATTTTTACAGACAGTTTACTATGCCGCCCCGCCTCGTCGCCCAATGGTGTGCCCATAAAACTACAGCTATTTTCGGCACGAACCGGTAGCCATACATCCAGATCGAAATTTGGACCTTACCTCATGACCAAGCTCCTGGCCTCGCTGGCTGCCTTCACCGCCCTGACCGCTGCCGCCTCGGCTGCCGACCTGCCGCGCCGCGCCGCCCCGCCGCCGGTCTTCACCCCCGTCCCGGTCTTCACCTGGACCGGCGCCTATTTCGGTATCAACGCCGGCTACGCCTTCGACGCCAGCGACCGCAACACCGGCAACACCTTCGCCGTGCCGTTCCCCTACGCCGCCCCCGGCACCGTCGCCTCCTTCCGCAACCGCAGCCAGGACGGCTTCTCCGGCGGTGGCCAGATCGGCTACAACTGGCAGCTGACCCCCGGCTCCGGCGTCGTGTTCGGTATCGAGGCCGATGCCCAGTACCTCGACTTCGGTCGTAACCGGAACAACGCCTTCGTCGCCGGCGCGCTGGCCCCCGGCTACTACGTCACCGACCCGCGCGGCCTCTCCAGCCTCGACTTCTTCGGCACCGTCCGCGGCCGCCTCGGCTACGCCTTCGACCGCACCCTCGTGTACGGCACCGGCGGCTTCGCCTACGGCTCCGGCAGCGCCGACCGCTCCTTCGGCGGCTACGCCGGCAACGACAGCTTCCGCACCGGCTGGGCCGTCGGCGGCGGCGTCGAGTACGCGCTCCCCACCGACTCCTTCCTGAACTTCTTCCGCTCCTCGGCCGTGACGCTCAAGGTCGAAGGCCTGTACGTCAACCTCGACCGCAACACCCGCAACCAGGGCGCGTTCGTCATCAACGCCGCCAACAACTTCCCCGTCGTCTACAGCGGCATCGGCCGCCGTTCCGACGAGTTCGCCGTCGTCCGCGCCGGCCTGAACTACAAGTTCGGCTCCTACTAAGATCCGGTCGCGCTGCTCCCGGCGGCTGTGCCGGGAGTTGCGGCGGCGGGCGAGGGGTCGTTGGTCCTCCTCATCGCCCTCTGCCGCCGAAGAGCAGCCGATCGGCTGACCTTCGCATCCCCAGCCCGATCAAACTGGCCGCGAGGTCGGCGACACCCTGGGAGCTCCCGCTCCTGGGGTGTTTCTCGTTGGAGCCCCTGGCCGGGCAGCGCGGCCCTCCGATGAGGCGTGACCATCGCCGGCTCACGCCGACCGGCGTTGGAACGAGAGCGTCCCTCCCCGCGTATGGGGGGCGATCCTGCTGTGGACGAGATCGCTGGTGCGGGTCCTGAGCCGCCGTCCTTTCTGACGCGGTAACCATGCCAGGCCTATCAGCCACATCCCCGAGGCCGCGAGGCAGGTGCATGCATGGGCGATGATGTGGCTGCGATCCTTTTGACCCTCGCGACCGAGAACGTCGAACTGCGCGAGCAGCTCGCCACCGCGCAGGACATGCTGATGGAGACAGCCGTCGATGCCGGGCAGCTCCATGCCCGAATTCAGGATCTGCAGGCCGAATGCGATGCGTGGCGGGCTGAGGCCGGGCGCCTGGAGGCCCGGGCCCTGCGAAGAGCCTGAAGGGTCAGGCTATGGCCCAGAACAGCGGCAGCGCACCCGCCAGGAAGAGGGCTGAGGAGAGGAGCACGGCAAGGCGCTCGCGATGGTAGAGGACGAAGGCGTGAGGGCTGGCGAACATGGCGACATTGGATCGGACGGGGAGAGATCACGTACGCCCCTGAACCTTGACGGATCGAGGGCGCTTCGCGCTGTCCACAATTGATGGCCGATCCCTGTCGCTGCCGAGCCACATCCTTTTGGATGTGCTCGGACGCACCCTGCGGAGGCCGGGCCGTGCGTAATGCGTCCTCGTGGCTGCTATCGCCCCCTCAGCGGCCCGATCCAGCGGCGCAGTGACCTTCCGGGTTGCTGCGCCGTTGTCGCCCCAGGCGGCCCGCAGAGCCGCCGGCATTCCGTGCGAGCCGCCTCTATCCGCCGGACAAGGTCGGCCGCGCGATCCACGAGGCCGACGCCCTTGGCGCAGTTCGGACCGGCGTCCATCCGCACAAGCGGCACCGCCAAGTCCCGGCTCAAACCTTTCGCACGAAGGTCACCGGCAGGAGCGGCGTGAAGTGATCTCGGCATACGCGATCCAGCGGGATCACGGCACGAGGCCAGATCGCGCCATGAGGATGACGGGGGTGCTGCTGGCGCCCTCCGAGAAGGTCAGCGCTCAATCCGGGACGCGGCGCTGGCGCCTCGTTACCGCCGGGCTCTTCCATTGGCGTCCGGGTCTGAAGGTCCCCAACCGGGGGCATCACGGTCGGCAGCTTCGACCGAGCGCCGAACTTGTCGCGCCTCCGCGGCGGCGATTGCCTCGACCGCGGCGATGACGTCCTTCAGTGCAGCGATCTGGTGAAGGGCGCTCCCGGTCGGCACTCCCTCATGCTCGGCCATCGGCACAGGAGGAGCGCACGCTGCTGCGCCTTCAGGCGTTCACGCAGGGCGTTGAGCCTGTCGAGCATGGGCGGGCTCTGCAGCCCCTCCCTGTCGGACGCCACGCACCGCGTCCCGTTCCTCAGCCCCGGCGCCGCTCCTGCCGCCACAGGGCGATTGCGATGCGCCGCGCCTCATAGGTTCGCCGGAGCAGCGTCCCGAGCCCGCCCTGGCCCTCCGGGGCATAGGCGTATGACAGAACTCCATCAGGCCCGTAATTCCGAAGCATCTCGGCACGCCACAGACCGTCCGCCGCCGCGAGCGCGGACTCCGTGAGGGCGAGGCGGGCGGGGTCCGAAGACGGCGAGGGCTGAGCGATCATCTCATTCAACGCGCCGTTCGGGCGAGTGATCCAACCAAGCCATCTCGACACCTTGAGGGGTGCGCTCCTACCCGTGAAGTCGGCGCCACACCCTCGTCGCTGCTGCTCTCGTACAGTCGGCCTCGGCTGCGCAGTCGCCGGACGCCGCCGTCAACGGTTGCCATCGGATCCCGTGCCGGACCTCCAGCAAGCCGAAGGCCGATCCGACCGGCTGCCCCCTCGGCAGCCCTTCGACGGACCCGTATCCACAATCGGCCTGTGTGGACCACTTTTACCTTTGGGATGCATCGTTTCGCACCCGGTGGCGCCCAAACGCGCCGGGGGCGCGGATCGCCCTCTCCGCCGGAGTCGGGTCCATCCCTCTAGGCTGGCTTCGAGCGCGCGACGGATGCCCGGTCCTGCGGACCTGCGCGTGCCCTTTGCCGTTCCGCTTGCGGACGGCGGGCATCGGATATCCTCACAGCTGGGACCGATTTGGGACCGGCTGATGCTGAGGAGCTTGTCGGGCGCTCACGCCAAGGCACGAAGGCCTTGTTTTTCCGAGGAGATTTGCTGGCGCACCCGACACGATTCGAACGTGTGACCTTTGCCTTCGGAGTGTAGCTGGAGAAGTTATACTGTCGATTTTCTATGATACGAATGGTGCGCAGGTCTTCGTGGAGTGGTATCAAGGTATTGTTCCGTAAGGCAAACGGCGGACGCCGCCGTTTGATCGCCTGGAATCTCCGAAACGGCGGACGATGGCCGTCCGCGTGACCGTTGGCACACCTTTGGCACACCCCCACGAAGTAATAACGATATTATGTCCCCACCCCGAACCTCATCACGCGCGCGCCAGCGCGACCAGCGCCGCGAGACCTTCGAACGCGACGGCCGCCTAGACCTCGGAGACGGTGTCAGCCTCTACCGGCATGCAAAATCGAGCTACATCTACGCCGACTTCCGGATCGGAGGTGAACGAACCCGGGCGTCCACGAAGACCACCGACGTCGCCCTGGCGGAGCAGATCGCGCTCCGGCGGCGCAAGGATTTGGCGTCCCGCGCCGAAGCCGGGAAACCCATTTCGGTCCAGGGCCCCAGCGTGGGCGACGTCCTTGAACCCTACGTCACCGATCTCGCGCGGCGCTTCAACGCCGGGGAGCGGAAACTCGGTCCAGAAATCGCGGTGATGCGGCGCAACCTCCTGCCGTTCTGGCGTACCGTCCCGCTGGCCGATCTCGACCGACGCCAGTTCTACGCATGGGAGCGCTGGCGGACTGAGCAGAATGCCGAGGGCGTCACGGTGGCGGCCTACCAGCGCGGGGCTCAAACAGTGTCCGTTGGACGGAAACTCAAGCCACCCGGTTTGAGCACGCTGCGCCGCGAGAAGCAGTATTTCGTGAAGGCTCTCGCCTGGGGAAGCAATCAGCTCGTCCCCCTCGTCAGCGACGAGGTCGTTCACGAACTCCGACATCTGCCACGCCCACGCGTGTCGAAGAAGCAGCGTGCCGCAGGGGAAAAGCGACACGCGCTTTCAGCCGTGCAGATCGCGGCGCTGTTGGCCGAGTTCCAACGCGTTGAGGAGGTCGAACGCGCCCGCGTGCAAAAGCTGGGTGAGCGTGGCAAGCGTAAGAACTACGATCGACGCCTCATGGCGCTGCATGTGCGTTTGTTGTTGTGCACGGGCCTTCGTCCCGGCGCCGAGATTCTTGAACTGACGTGGGATCGATTGACTCAGACCAAGAACGACTACGGCGAAGATATCGTCGTTATCGATCGCTGCGGTAATGGCAAGACAGGACCACGAATTGTCAACGCCGACCCCGAGGCGGTCGATGTACTTGCTGACCTACGAGCGCTCCTCGGCGAGTTTGGCTACGCCAGCGCAGGACAGACCACCCTGTGGCCTTCGCGCCGCGGTGGCGTCGTCGGCGATATGGGCGCGAGCTTCAAATCCACCCTTAAGCGACTGGGATTCGAGGCTACGCTCTCTGGTGAGCCGCTCTACATCTGCCGCCACAGTTATATGACAGAACGATTAAGGAAGGGTGTAACATCGGATATTCTAGCAATTAATTGCGGAACTTCTAACGAGATGATCAGCCGTCACTACAATCATCTCAAGGCGGAGGATATTAGGGCGGCCCTCCGTCCTGATAATTCTCGGAATCCCCTGCGCTTGAATGTCGACAAAAAGCCAATTTCAGGGGGGGCGAAGCTGATGCTGGACCCGACGGGGCAGCTTGTCGTCACTCCCTGACACATCCGGGTTTCTTTAGGCATGAGGCGGATCAGAACCGCGGTGCACCGGACCTCCAGGGCGGATGGGTGCCTTTCCAGGACGGCAGGGGTTGATGGGCTGAGAACGCCCCGCCGAGGTCGGCGACAATCTCCGCAGCCTGCGCACTTGTGAGACCGTGGGTATCGGCACCAAGGGTGCTTAGATCTGAACGCCAACTCCAACGATGTCGTCGGACGAAAACGATGACGTCGTTGGCGCCGACGTCAGACGCTGACGACGTCGACCGCCTTCTCGGCGAGCATCGCCACACGCGCCCGCTGCACAGTCGAAGTAGCAACACCGGTTCGGCGCGCCGTCTCACGGATGCCAACCCCAGATGCCAGCAGCGTGCGGACCGCCTCGGCCTTGCTCTCGTCCATGGGCGGTCGCCCGAGGCGCGTTCCCTTCGCCCGTGTGCGTTCCAGCCCAGCCAGCACCCTGTCCCGGATCATGGCCCTCTCGAACTCGCTGAAGACCGCGATCATGGAAAAGAGGGCCCGGCCGGACGGCGTCGTCGAGTCGAGTGCCTGGGTATGGCAGTAGAGGCCAACCCCGCGGGCCTGGATCTCCGCGAGGAAGCCCACGAGGTCCTGAAGAGAGCGTCCCAGGCGGCAAATCGACCAGACGGCGATGACGTCGAACTCCCGGCGGGCAACTCCACGCAGAAGGGCATCGAAGCCCGGCCTTCGGTCCCGCCCCTTGGTGCCGGACACGCCCGCATCGGTATGGACGGCGACCACCGTCCAGCCGAGTCTCAGCCCGACCTCGGTCAACTGCCGGAGCTGGTTCTCGGTCGTCTGCCCCTTATCGGTCGACGTTCTGGCGTAGATGGCGACGCGCTGCATCTTCGCACGCTGCCCCCGATCCCGACGTCGTCAACCAAAACCAGATGATTGCGGGACACCGCTGAAGGAGGCGCTCCGCAGAGGGAAACGGGCGCGCGAAAACGAGGGGGATTCTGGGACAGGAGGCTTCAGACAGCCGCTGAATGAACGGACCGCCATCAGACGTATAGGCCGAACGGCCTCAGGCCGACGTCGTCGACGATACCCGGGAGCCGTTTTGATGCACGTCGCCAAGTGGCCATCGATATCGATGGCGACACCGTCATCACACCGTTGATGGCAACATCCATCAGTGAGAAAATTTTCGTCATCGGCACAACGGGTCTAGCCGAAGCTGAGGATTGGCTTCCGCCTTGGGGGGGCTGCTTGCGACCCAACTCAGCTGTACAGGCGGCAGTGAGCGCTCCCCAGAAGCGGTCGTTCGCCGCCGGACAGGCAAATTCGGCTCTTGATGGTCAGCAGGACGTCGGCTTTTGTCCGGAAGAAGACATTCGACCGCGGACCAAATAGTCCGTGCGGACACCGCGAACCCGCCAGCGCCGTTTTGGACCAGACTTCCTCTCTATCCACCAATGCCACCATATAGTAGGCTGTTAACCGAATTTACCCAAGCGACGGTATAGATCAACGAAAAGCACACGCCGATTAAAATGTGAGTTGGAGGAAACTGGGGCATGTCAGAGCAAGAGCGCGTGCATCTTCAGGAACTGAGCAAAAAATTCGATGCCTTGAAGGAAGAAATCCAACAACTTCGGTCGGAAGTTGGCGTGCTCCGATCTGTAAGGCATGGATCTGGAGTCGATCTCGTAATTCTAGATAGTATTGTCGCGTATGTTCCAACAGAAGACAATCTATATTCAAATTTTATACCGGATAGCAACAAGAAATATGACGTTGTTGCCAGCGGATTGCCGGAGGTAGTGCTCGGAAATCCAAGTAATACGCCCGGGAAAGTTTTTCAAGACTATATAGAGATGGCGGCAAGCGATTGCTCGGTGATAAATTTATACGACATTGGTGCTTGGGCTGGAGACATCGCTATCCGTCTCGCGCGTTACGCCAAAGCCTCCAAAATCGATTTCCGCGCCCAATGCTATGACCCATCAACCGCCGGGTCATTGATACCATTCAACGCACGCCTGAATAACGTAGCGGACCTTGTGGATTTTGTGCCCGCGGGTATTAGCCTCGACGGCGGCCCACTTCTGTTTAATCAAGTGCGCGGGCACTCGGACTCATCTGGACTGTCCATGGTCGATAGTTTTGGACGCGATGTAGATTCGTATATTATAAATACTTATACTTTGGCAGAAATATTGGAAAGAAACAAGCGTCCTTCACATCAAATCATCAAGATCGATGTCGAAGGAATTGACGCACTTATCGTGGCAAATAATCTTGCAATTCTGCAAGAAAGCACTTTGGTGATCGAGTTCAATCCCCGGCAGGAGCAATATAAGATAATCGATCCACGAAATTTCCTGGTGCTAATGAACCGAACGCACACGATCTATGATCTATTCTATGCGCCGAACCCTACAATGGTAAATAAAATTGATGACATTGATCAATTTATGATGGACATTATTCAGAGAAAATGGGGATATACAGATCTATTGATGGTCCCTCGGGTCTGTAAATTTCACGATCGCTTTGTTCAACGCTACAAGGACTATCAAAAAGAGCCAGATAATTATGTACTCGCGAAGGCGCATCGCGCCGAGTAAGTTATTGCCGCCTCCCACATTGTCGTATGAACCAGCACATCCTAAATAGGTTCAACCGAGAGCGTCGGCGTTGTGTGTAAAGGCGTTTGCCATCTACACACTTCGCTCAGATGTTGACAATCTTTTGTGGACCTCTGCCACTCCAACGACTTCGTATTATTTAGTCTGGGCCTCGGCAAAGGGTCGCAAGCGGACGGGGTAGCAACGTCCGCTAAAGCGCCTTCCAACTTGTAAGCAGACTGTCCGCAAACCACCCTAAGCAGCCATCTGGCCTCCAACCCATGTCAGGCGCCATGACCGTGGTCGCCTCTTCCCCGAAGCGACCATTTCTCGTCAGTCAGGCAACTCCGGCTGGGACAATGCGCATCTTGAAGCTCCGGTCGCGCCGCGTACCGCCTATGAGGGACGGCACGGAACTCGTCAGCCCGTGATCAACGCAGGGATGCAGACGAAAAAGCGTCCCCGAAACCTGTGATCCGTTTTTACAACTTGTAAGCCATATTCCTGCCTATGATAGGCGGAAGCTTCGCGCGGCAGGGGAGCGACCCTCAGCCTGCGTGTGTGAAGACCACATGTCGATCACGCGGCAGCCAATTACTTCAGCGAGGCGCGCAGAGATGACGAGCACTGAGCGACCCGCCGACGAACTGGTGCCGGGCCTCATTTTGACACAGCTCTTCCGCGCCGAGGCGGACTTCCTGTCTGCCGTAACGGTGACGCTGGCGACCTGGGGACGCAGGCCCGAGGGAGAGGTGAGGCTACGCCTCTCTCGCGAGCCGCACGACCTCAAGCCCCGCCTGCGCTCGTGGACGAGCGTGTTCGGATCACGCCAACGCAGCTACTACCACGCCCTGAAAACCCAAGACGGGGAACCCCTTGTCGATCTGACGCTCGCGGCAGACGAAATCGCCGACAACATGTCGGTCACGCTCCATCTCCCCAAGCCGGTCGTTCGCTCTGGCGATCTGCTCAACTTGACCATTGAGGCTGTTGGTTCTCGGCCCGGTGCAGCCGCCACGGCATGGTTGTCGAGCGGGGCAGAGCGCCTTGGTGGCCATGTCGCGCTGTATTGTAGACAATTCGATCAGCTTGAGTACGGTCTGCGCGCCAGCGCCACCTACATCCCGCTGATAGCCGACACACCAGTCCCGACGCACCTGATGTGGAGCCCGGTCACGCAGTGCAATCTCAACTGCGTCCACTGCATCTCGCGCGATACGCGCAAGACAGTCCAGCGCTTGCCGGAGACGATCCGGGACCAGATCCGGTCCTGGGCCACTGCCGGACACCTCAAGGAACTCGCGTGCGACTACAGCGGCGACATCCTCTGGGCGGACGCGCGCCACGGCGGCGAACTCGATTTTCTGATCGGCCTCGATGTGCCGTTCGTCATCGACACCAACGGCACCCATCTCACTCCGGAGGCCAGCGAGCGTCTGTCGCGTTCCAAGCTCGACCACCTGAGCATCTCCCTGGATGCCGCGACCGACGAGACGTTCCGACGCGTGCGCAAGGGCGCCCCACCGTTGGCTGATGTGATTGAGAACGTCCGTTCCACGGTCGAAGCGCGGGGGCGGGTCGGCGGCACACACCGCATCGCCATCAGCTACGTGTTGATGCGCAGCAACATCGATGAGTTCCCCGGCTTCCTCCGACTCGCCCAATCAGTGGGTGTGGAGATCGTCTACGTCCGGCACCTGATGGCGTTCACGCCGGAAATGGAGACGGAGTCACTTTGGCACGAACGCGAGCGCTTCAACGCGGTACGTTCGGACTGGATTGCGCTCGCGAAGGACCTCGGGATCAACCATTTCTTCCTGCCGGAGCCGTTCGGGACGGAGGAGGTCGGTGAACGACGCCATTGTTCCATACCTTGGCGCGGCGCCGGTGTGCTGGGCAACGGCGACGTGCTCGCCTGTTGTGTCCCGGGCTTGAAGATGGGCAACCTGCACGAGAACACGATGGAGGAAATCTGGAACGGCCCGCGCTACCAAGAGCTGCGCTGGTCGGTGAACTCACCGAATCCGCCTCCGTCTTGCAGGACGTGTCCGTTCGTCCGCGACATCAACGATCCTGACAGCTACCTGATTCATGGGGCGAAGGCTCGGCTGGCAGCCTGATCCATGCGCCCGCTGGGTCAAACGCTATGCCCCAACGGGCTTTACGCGACGCGGCGGGCACCCGCGATATCAGGCGACGGGGCTGTCGCCAGTATTTCCGATGCTGGACGTCCGCCGCCGCCGACGACGTCGCCAGCGGTCGGCAGTGATGTTGAGCCGCGACGAAATTTTCGTCACCCGCCCACTGCGTCACCTTAACGCTCGCATCGTCCCCCGCTCGTGATTGACGAGCGCTCGAACTATTGTGACGAGCATGAGCCCATCGACCGTGACGCCGTTCGACCCAAGGCCCACCCGCGCACGGCCCGACGACGACCCGTACCTCTGGCTGGAGCAGATCGACGGCGTTGATGCCCTCGCCTGGGTCGATGCCCGAACCGCTGAGACGCTCGCCTGCTACGGCGACGCCGCCTTCGTCCGTGACCGCGACCTCGCCCGCGACCTGCTCGACCGGCCCGACCGCATTCCCTTCGTCAGCCGTCGCGAAGGGTTGCTGTACAATTTCTGGCGGGACGACGCGCATCCCCGCGGCCTGTGGAGGCGGACCGACGAGGCGACCTACCGCGCAGGCGATCCGGTCTGGGAGATCCTGCTCGACCTCGACGCGCTCGCCGCGCGCGAGAACGAGGACTGGGTGTGGTCAGGGTCGGTGCCCTTCCGCGATGGCTACGACCGCGCGATGCTGCGCCTCAGCCGAGGCGGTGGCGACGCCGTCGTCCTGCGCGAGTTCGACCTGCCGACCCGCGCTTTCGTCGCGGACGGTTTCATCCTACCCGAGGCCAAGGGCGGCGCGGTCTGGCTCGACCGCGACACGCTGCTTCTATCCAGCGCGTTTGGACCCCGCATGGCCACGCAGTCCGGCTACGCGCGCACCGTGCGCCTCTGGCGGCGCGGCGCGGACCCTCTCGACGCCCCGGTCGTGTTCGAGACCACCGAGCGCAGCATGGGCGTCTGGGGAGGTGTGGACCATCAGACTGGAGTCGAAAGGCTGACGTTCGCCGAGCAGATCGGATTCTTCGACACAGCCCTGCACATCGGCGACCGCGAAGGCCCGCGCCTGCGCCTCGACCTGCCCACGCACGCGGGTGTGCAATTGCATCGTGACCGCCTCTCCGTGCGTCTGCGACGACCGTGGATCGTGGACGGCTTGGAGCACGCGGCCGACACCGTCCTGACGATCGGGCTGCCCGATTTCCTCGCGGGGGAGCGCACGTTCGAGGTCCTGTGGCGGCCGGGAGATAGGTTGGCGCTCCAAGGGGTGTTCTGGTCCGCTGGGCGACTGATCGTGGGCGCCCTCGACGACCTGCGGCCGATCTACACGGTCTGCGAACGGGGACCGGAGGGCTGGACGCGGCGGCCATTGCCTGGGCTGCCCGGGCTCGGCACCGTCGGCGTCTGGCCCCTTGATGATCACGCCGAGACCGCCGACGGCAGCCTGCTCGCCACCGTGCAGGACCCCGTCACACCCACGACGCTGCTGGCCTTTCCGCCCAGTCTCGACGCCCCCACCGTGCTGCGTCGGACGCCCCCGGCCTTCGACGCGCGTGGCCAGCGCGTGACGCGCCACGAGGCGGTCTCATCGGACGGGACGCGCGTGCCCTATGTCCAGACCGGACCAGACGGGACGGACGGCGACGCGCCGGTCCACCTCACCGCCTACGGTGGCTTCCGGGCTTCGACGTTGCCGGTCTATCGGGGCGTGCTGGGCAAGCTGTGGCTTGAGCGGGGTGGGACCGCCGTGACCGCCAACATCCGCGGCGGCGGCGAGTTCGGCACCGGCTGGCATGAGGCGGGGCGCCGGGAGGGTAAGGCGCGCGCCCATGAAGACTTCGCCGCGGTGGCGGCGGATCTCGTATCACGCGGCGTCACCCGGCCGGGTCGGATCGCGGCGGAGGGCGGCTCGAACGGCGGGCTGCTGATCGCCAACATGCTGACGCGCTTTCCCGAACGGTTCGGGGCGCTGTTCTGCACGATCCCACTGATCGACATGCGCCGATACGCCAAGCTCCTGGCTGGCGCGAGCTGGGTCGCGGAGTACGGCGACCCGGACGACGTGGCCGACTGGGCGTATCTGGGCGGCATCTCGGCCTACCACGTCGCCGAAGCGGGCCGTCCCTATCCGCCGATTCTGCTGGCGACGAGCCGCAGGGATGACCGGGTACATCCCGGCCACGCGCGCAAGATGGCCGCGAAGCTGCGGGCCCTGGGGTACCCGGCGGCGTTCTACGAGCCCGCGGCTGGAGGGCACGGCTACGGCAAGGACAACGCCGAGACGGCCGCTTTCATGGCACTGGGGCTGCACTTCCTGAGACAGTCGATTGGCTGGTCAGCGTCAGCGCTACCGGACGCCTGAGCGATAGGCAGCTTCTCGTTCAGACACCTTTCCGATTCCGAACCAAGTTGGGCGTGCTGCCGATTCTCTGGGTTTCCCGCAAGCGGTCAGCCTGTTCGGCGGCAAACTATGAACTCGGCCATCGCCGCAATGGCGACAGCCATCTCGCCGGTGCCTCTCGTTCGTCGACGTCACCGACCTGTCGTCGACGGCAACGTCCATCCTGACGAGAATTTCGTCACCATCCACCGTTTCCTGCCGCCGCTCTTGCGGACGAATCTACTGCTTGGCACCTGCCGTGAGAGGCTGCTACCGACCCAACCCAGCCGTTGGAAGCGTCGTCGGCGCTTCTCCAAAGCGGCCATTCATCAGCCCTCCGGAAATGTTGGCTTGTAGCGGGTAACGGCAATTCGCAGCACGAATAATTTATCTCGACACCGCAGGCTCCACTTTCCTCGCCCGAATGACCAGCATTCAAATGATTTCACCAGGATCCGGTGGATTGCCCGCCATTGATATCCATCGCTCTCGTCTCCGTGTCGCTGGACTGCTGGTGATCGGATGTGGTTTGATTGCGCTCTGCGTATGGGCGATCTCCGTTCACCCTGGGACTGGACGCCGAGCCATAACGCCGGGCAGCTTCAACGAGTTTTTGGCCTACTGCGGTGTTCTGCTGTTCGGCTTTGCTGAAACGGTGCTGGTGATCGCATTTTTTCAGCGAGGTCCTGTAGTTTCCGTAGGACCTAAAGGGTTCTTCGATCGAAGGATCTCTACGGACTGGGTTCCGTGGACGGCAATCCGCAGCATCACGCCCATGCATATCAGGCGACAAAGATTTCTCGTAATTGATGTTTACGCGGATGTAGATGCGAATTTACCATGGAAGAGGCGTGCGCGAATTGTAGCGCGCTCAAACCGTCTTCTGGGATCGCACGGTTATTGGGTATCGGCAATTGATCTACGCGGAGGCTTCTCTGCGTTATCGGAAGCCGTCCTTAAGGCCAGAGGAAACGCATAACCGGTGCAACTCACTCTGATCTTCACAGTGAAATCTGCTTCGAGGCGGTTGCTGCCGCAGAGCGGACGGTCGCAATACCACCCGGTGCGGACCCCACGCATGGGTCCAGGCGTGGGAGTGCAACCACTCTCAGCCATCGGCACCAAGCGCCCCTTACGTGATCGTCGACGACGTCGACGAACGAATGCGATGACCCCGTCGACGTCGACGGTCGGGAACTGATGCGTTGCCCCCTCACTGCGGGCATTGACCAAGCTCATCCGCCGCAAGGCTAACGTGGGGTATGCTCACATGCGGCTATCGCTCCCGCATAGCTCATCACATCTAAGAGCTCTTGGTTGCCACAAGGAAATTTCCAGCCGCGAGCTCGGACCTTGCGGCATGACTGATCGCGCTGAGCAATTTCGACCACGTCGGGCCCTGCTGATCGAGCGCTACCAACTCTCTGACGGTCATCCCCTCGAACTCGGCACGCAGTGCCGGATCCTCGATCCGAAGTGCCATGACCGCCAGAATATATCTGGGCGACGGCGGAAGTGACGTGACACCTCGGACCGAAGCAGGACGTGATCGGCACTGCGGTGGCTGATCCCAAACCTCTTCCGCCATTCATGCGGCCTGCGGCTGGCAAACCGGCCGAGATCACGCTGAGAGCGATCCGCGAGACCTCTACGACGAGAAAAGCGGGCATCTCAGAGGAGATCTTGAATGATACGCCTCGATCGAAAGATCGCGTGATTGGCGCAAATGGGTGATCCAGCTAGAGGTCAATGCGGAGCACAAAACTGTAGGGTACGCAGATCCTATCTCGTATTCGCACCGACGCGAAGTCCAAGATTTAGAGATCTTATGACGTCTGGAAAATCACTTGTCCGGGGCATATCCACTGGGACTAATGCTCGGATCGACCGCTCGACGTGCCAGCACGTCTTCGCGTCCGCTCCGCGTCCGACGAAATCCGCCTCAACGCCCCGGCGTTGACACGGCTATCGTCGACCGCTTTCACCCTCAGTACTCCGTCAACTCCATGTCCTAGGACCAGACGTCTTTCTCCCCCCCGTCCCCGAACAGGATCTGTCGGAGACGGGGAGGAAAAGTCCATGTCCTGAGGTTTCATGGTCTCAAAGCGTGGGGCGGACTCACCATGTCCACACGACAGGCGGTTGCCCGATGCCTGTCTGCCCGCGCCCTTTCCCGGCATGCCCGCCTGATGGTGAAGTTCGGGGACTGCGCGCGTGTGGCCTATGGGCCGCTTTCACGCGCGCGCCTTGCACTCCGGGCGGCATTGAATGCCCAACGGTTACAGGATCACTCCTGAGCCCGCGCCGCCAGCTTGAGAACACCGGCGGCGCGTGGACGGGGGTCAAATGCACAAGACCCTGCCGTCCTCTTTGTAAGGTGCGATTTCGCGAGGCGCCCGCGGCCCTCGCCGAGTTGCCGTCGATCACAGCCCCTGATGGCCTAGTGTCGCGCGTCTCGGTCGGTCGTCCTCCCCGCTTTCGCTACTTACGGCGTATCTCAGCCTGCTGCGTACTCACGGTGCTGGCGCGGAGCACGCCTGATACTCCTGGACGAATTATGTACGGTGCGTAGTACAGACTACGATCTAAATCTTACAAGATGAAAACTGTATTGTCACTAATTTCGGCGATGCTCTGCGACGCGGCGAAGCCAATCATCGATAGCGATCATGTCACCGTCGCGATCGAGGTTTTCGATGGTCGCGGCGTATCCCCATGAAGTCGCAAGCACGACAATCTTGGCTTTCCATCCCACAGGAGACGTAACGATGAATTTGTCGATGCAATGCCCCGAGTGATTCCTGTTGCTCCATTTGAAGACGGCTTCGGCATGATCGAGTTGTATTGCGTCACCGACGGACATCCCTGAGAGATATCTGCTGACGATGTAGTAGAGGTGGACGCGCCGCACGATGACTTTTTTGGACATATAAATAAAATTAAGTAGTTGCAACGGTATTTATATTTTGGCTACACATTCATTCGATAGGAGAAATAATTGTTCATTGTTTTTATTCGAGAGATCTATCAACGACTTCGCGTGCTGGGTGTAGTGCGGACGTCACGAGAATTTTCAACTCTGATACTCGGCCAAGGGCCGAACTACTACCGGCATTGTTGTCGACTAGATCGCCGTGATGCCGTGCCCCGGTGGGTCGCCGCGCGTGTGATCGCGTCGCTGAGGGACATCAGGGATGCCGTGGCCCCCGCCGCCGCATTTGAGATCGACGGCATCCTGGATGAAGCGAAGGGAGCCGATCGAGTGGCCCGGATGTACTATCGGCGCTGATCGTTATCGCAACAGCAGCCCTGGAACAGACCCTTTGGCGATCACGCGGTACTGCGCATCGAGGGTTTCGCCCCTTCGCGTGTCGACGTAACCGACGACGCGCAGCTTGGCATCCAGCACGCGGATACGCCCGAGCCCATCAACATCTTCCAAGTATCCGAGCGGGATGCGGCGATCGTCGAGTACGGGCCTGCGCGCCATAGCTGATCTCCTTGGGAAGGTTATGAGGTATCATCGACCGGCATCGTCTCAGTCGCTCGACCCCGCCGGGAATGTCTCGGCAGTTAGTCTGCGACCGGAGGCACGGTAACATCCGGTCTTTTACGCCCCCCGGCGCCGCGCGATGTCGTCGAAGGCCGCTTCCGCAGCCACGTAGCGTTCGTGGGCGGCGTGCCGACGCCCTAGCGGGTGTTTGTCAGGGTGCAGAGCGAGCCGATGAGCGCGCCGAGCCGCCTGAACGACGTAGTCGGGTGCATCCGCGTCGAGCCCCACACGCCGGTAGATCGGATCGTTGGTTGCGCCGGTCGGTCGTCGACGGATTTCGTCAAGCTCGCCTTCGAGTTCGTCGACGCGGGCGATGGCGATTCGCAGAGCCGCACATGCTCCAGCCTCGATCTTGGTGGCTTCGCGCAGTTGCCTCTGCGCGATCGAGAGGCGGGCTCGAAGATCGAGGGCGGCCGGTACGATCAGCATCACCAGCACGACGATGAGCCAGCGCGTGATGGTTGGTGCGACTGCGAGTAGCCCGCCCAGGACGATGACGAAGGCCATCTTCAATGCAATCGGGTGGATGGCCGCGACGAAATCCAACAGGTCGACGACGAAAGGTGTTGCGCGCGGTTCGAGCGCAGGCTCTTCGCTTCTCACTGGCCACCCGCCTCGGGCCTGCGCGCGTCCACCGGTGGAACTGAGACTCCGCTTCGGCACTCACGAGCTTCGCGTGCCCAGCGGACGTTGGTGTCGGCGCCACCCAACTCGATGTTGGCGTCGACGACGTCGTCGACGTGAACTGCGTGAGCCCTCATCACGCGCGCTCCGCAACGTCGTCGAGGATGTCCTCCTCCACAACGTCATCGTGTCGGCCCCAGGGGTAGACGCCGAGCCACGCTGCCATCGCAACGCGCACCTTCGGTTTCACCGGAGTACGACCGCGAATGATCACTCCCGCCGCGCGCAGGTGATTGCGCAGCACCGCCATCCCAGCGTCAGGTCCAAGGCGGTGACCGGGGCGGTCTATGCGATCGAGCACATAGCCCCGGGTCGTCCAGCGCAGTACGCCGAGCAGCCGGTCAGCACCCGAGGTCGACGGCCGGTACTCCACGTATGCGTGCCGTCCCGCCAGAACTTCGGTCGACATATTCCGCAGGTGCCGGTAGCGGCCCTCCGCTGCTGCGAGGTCGGCACCGGTGGCGAGCAACTTGATGTCGGAGCGTCCACCGATCATCCGGGCGAGGCCGTCGAGGGCTGGCGCGCTGTCGAAGCGGCCCGCCCAGCGACGAACCCACAGCTTGATGTCTCGGTCGACGGGCCAAGCGTCGAGGCTCGCGCGGAGGGCTTGGTCGGTTGCAGACGAGCAATAGCGTCGGAGGTAGGCAACGGCGCACGCGAGGGTCTCAGCGCTTTCGCGGCTGCGCACATGCTGCGCGACAACCCGATGAATGAGAACGGAGTCGAGGACAGTCAGCGCCTGGATCTGACCGATGGTGATCGGGCCCGCAAGTTGGCCGAGAACGCGCGCGCGAGCTCGGTCGACCGGATCGTCCGATCGAAAGAGCCGGATGATGTCAGCGTAGGCGTCTGACGCCGGTAGCGGGTCGAGGCCGAGGCGGGCCAACGTCCCGGCGAGGCCGGGGGGCGTGAAGCCGCCAAGCACAGCACGAAGGGCTTTGCGCGGCCTCAGGGTGAGCAACGCATGGCCGACAACGGACCGTGGGGCTCTCGCGACGTCGACGTCGACGCCCGATTCGAGCAATGCTCCGTCGAGCCGGGCTGCAACGCCGTCGGCAGAATTCTCGTCGCGTAAGCTCGCGAGAATGAGGAAGGCGACTTGCCGTCGAGCGGCTCGCCACCGACAGGAGGCCCCTAAGAACCCAGGCGTGAGTTCGTCGACGGCGAGTGCCTGTTCAAGGCACCACCCTTCGTAGCTCCGTGCCTGGAGCCGAATCGGGGTGACTATGGCGGGCGCCGGTAGGGACGGGTCCAATGAGAATCTCGCGGGCGATGCGAAGAGCGTTGCCACACCATCCTCTCTTAGATCCCGGTAGGCGCAACAAATACAAAACGTCTTCCACGCAGGATGGCCAAGCCCTGCGATCGGCCGCCAGCATCGGCTGGCGCATCGGAGCATCGAACCCGG
Source organism: Methylobacterium sp. 391_Methyba4 (assembly GCF_029691625.1). Taxonomy (NCBI): domain Bacteria; kingdom Pseudomonadati; phylum Pseudomonadota; class Alphaproteobacteria; order Hyphomicrobiales; family Methylobacteriaceae; genus Methylobacterium; species Methylobacterium sp. 391_Methyba4. Next base: position 1,674,444 of record NZ_CP121475.1, read on the forward strand.
CTGTATCGCCGATGTTCGCTCATAAATGATCTATTTCGAGATTGTCTGCGGAAGTCGAGATTGCAGACTGCCCGTAACGTACTCACGACCGCACGATTGTAATCTTTCATCCGATCTCGACGCAGCACCTTGTGTTCGGCACGTATCCCGCCGCCATACGCAGCAAAATAGCTCTGGGAAGATCGGATCGTCCGCCGCAACCCTAGACCGCGCCTGTGTGCGTCTCGCGCGCAAACGCATAAAATCGGATCTAAGAAAATTATTATCGATCAATGAAATGCGCGTTCAGCAAATTGATCTGTTACAAGAGCCTTGTCGCACTTTTGCGACGGGGAAAAGCGATGACATATTTTTCGAATTTGAGTTCCGCAAATCTGTTTGAATTAGACGAATTAATTGCCGAGGCTAGTTACATAGTTATTAGACAACTCAAGCGCCTTTCTGGAGATCAGTTCCGTCAACCTCTCTATGACGAGAGTTGTGAAATGCTAATTGGACTTCCAATGAGGCCGCCCATTTTAGCGGCCCAGTACGACTCGGTAGCTAAAGCTTGTATCGACGCCGATGCCGCGCATGTTGCCTATCCTCAGATTACAACATGGTATAGTCAAGGCAACGCATCGAGCCCTTTGCCAAACCCATCATACTATTATCTTGCGAATTTACGCACCGTAGAAGATGGATGGGGCCATCTCCTGCAAGAATACCGAAACGGCGAATGCTCACATGATGATCCACGAATAGAGTTGCTACTACATTCTCGCGTGGCTTGGTACCTGCGAGCGGCGTTTGACGAAAATATATCTGAGCTTCCGGGCCACTTCCAATTCCGAAGAATTTTTGCGCCCCGATTTCATTCGGCGAGGATCTATACCTCGCGCGGCGTTTGAAGAGGCCAAGGAGATCTATTACCAACCAAATCTATAGCTTGATTGCATTGCCGAGATAAAGTATTCCGAACTTGCTAACAATGAGCAAATCTGAGCAGGGGAGTCAAAGGCTTATCTAGCCGTCCACGTCTACGACGTCGCCAGTTCATGGGGACGACGTTGTAGACGCCGGTTTCCACTACAAGCGCCTTAAGCTGCGAACTCGGCTGTGCGGCTTCCGCACGGAGAGTTCAACGATCTCGACGTCAACCCTGCGCATTCGCACCTACCGCAACATTCGCGACGGCATCGAGCATGATAGACGCAGAACAGCCCGCGTTTGGAAGAAGGCTGCTGCGCACACCACGTTTCACTTCATCGCCGAGAGTGACTTAATCCCTAGGAATGGCATCAATACGGCCGTCTTCATCCACAAATGGAGCAAGGCGTGGCAAGCTCAACCCCAATTTCTTAAGTTTATCGCGATTACTCATGGAACGCGCCGCAAGTCACTCTAACGTTGACGTCAGGGCAATACCGACGGAACGATGCTTGCATTAATTCACGAATCTGGCGTTGATTCTCCTCAGCATCGTCTTCAGGCAATTGCATTAGAATTGCATCATGAACCGGCACGAGGAGTGAATTAGTTCCAAACACTCGTTGAATCTCGATGAGGGCACATTTGAATATCAGCGACGCCGTTCCCTGGATGACTTGGCTAACGGCCCACCGGCGCTCCTTCGGACTCAGAGGGCCAGAGCCCAGGCGACGCCTGAAATTTCCATGCAATGTTTCGATCTTACCATCTCGCATTAACCGCTCTTCGAGACCAGCCTTGAACCGGGTTAAAACCTTAAATCGATCGAAAAACTGAGCAATCTTACGTTTCATATCTTGGATCTCAGTACTGCCAGAACCTTTACCACACAGAAGCAAAGCGATAGCATCGATCGACATCCCGTAACTGAAGGCTAGAAATACACGTTTGCATAGTTGCCGATGTTCATGGTCGCCAAACACTGCCAAACTCAGCGCTGTGTACACATCACCATCATTGTACATAACAACAAGATCAACATCGCCGGACAAGGAAGCCATCACGCCGGGCTCAAACTGTGAGTAGTCGAAGTAGCGCAAAACCAATCCCGGCTCCGCATCTACCACTGCCCGGTAGCGACGCCTTAATTCTTGTATATACGGATCAGCAATGAGGATCCGGGAGCTGATTGTACCGACTGGGTGGAAAGTCGGAAAGACCCTGTCGCTTGCACCAGAAAGACGAGCTAAAATATCCATATCTCGCGAGGCGTCTAGATATTTGGTAAACTCTTGAGCGAAACGGGATCTTTGCGAGGCCAGCTTCATTTGGTCGCGCAGCGCGTAGCCGGTGACATCGGCGCTTGGTAGCCCGAGATCAGTCAGAGGCAATCTTGACCCAACATTCCAATAAGAAAGCCCAGTAGCGCTTATATTTAGCACAGAGGAAACTGCCTGATAGGAGCTATAGCGTTCCTTCGAGGCTAGCGAAGTGAATTCATCCACTCTTTGACGATTAATCGGAATTCCTAGGAATTGGCGGTGATAGAATATCTGCGCTGCGGGTACCTCGATTTCAAAAAAGCGATCGAACTCTCCCGCCTGTCGAAGGTTTTTGACGATCTTTTTCCAAAAAACATCGACGGCCTTCGAAAACTCTGTCACCAACTTGTTGAGTCGATCACCGTCGGGAACAGCCTCATACGATGAACTAATCCGGTGCAAATCCTTCCAAGCTTCCTGATTACCGAAATCTCCCTTAATGTTTTTCCAAAAATTCCACCTTTTTTCGCCGCCATCTGCGCGCGACATACCAGCATAAAGCCGTAGCGCATCGGTTATATCGATCAACTTTGATGGCAAACTTCCGCCGTTAGTTCGAAGATCGTCAACCAACGTATGCACATCAAAAGTCACTAACGAGGCATGATGAGCCAAGCTGCTACCCGGCAGATCAGAAATACCAGATTTCGTGATCACAAAATACTTTGATTTGCCGACGCCATAAGGGTCAGGAAAATAAATTAGATACGAAGGATCAATCATAGTCACGTTCCAGATCGACATATCTTGTGATAAGCATTGGCTCTAAATCGGATACGTAACGCCCTGAGCGATTCAAGGTTTTATAAACGCCTTTCAGATCGGCTCGCAAATGGGGCCCTACATGGGTTTTGATACAAGGCCCCCCGGACCTTCCGGCAGAAAAATGGATTTCTTGCGCTCCAATTAAGCCGCAGCGCTGACCAAGATACGAACTCAACTCCCCAAACTTCTCCGCTATAAGCTGCCGATCATCAAGCGCCCCCATTTTGCCAAGATAGATAGTCGCTCCTGCCCGGCTTGGATCATCGCCTCGCTCCGCGACATACTTTCGTGCCAGTTCTCTAAGGCATACGTTTTCTATGGATTTCTGAGCCAAAAGTACCCAAATCCGATAGTTTTTCCAGTTGTAGATGGATTTGTCTGGATCGACGACATGCGAAAAAATTTCCTCAACTTGCACCTCATTCAAGTCGACGGATCTCAGATAACGACATATTTGGTCTGTAGAAACCGGAGATTTAGAGAGCCCCTCGATTACGAGAGTGGTGATCTCTTCAAAAAACTCTTTGGGAACATTGAATTCCACACATCTTGCTAGAGTCTCTAGTCGGCTGATGCAAAATCTGAACTCCCTGCTGTCATATCTGCCTTGCCTCAACGTTTCCAGGGCAAGATTTTTAAGTGGTATGAAAGAGCGAGTGATTGGTTTCAAAGATTTAGTTTGCCAAGCTGAGTTGATACGCTTCATCTCGGGCGAGCTGCTGCCAAGGCAGCTTGCCATCTTTTCCTTATCGGTGGCTGCTACTATGTGTGTCTTTCCGGAATTTACGGACTGTCCAAGGGGCCGGAGCGCCAGTATTAATGTCTTGAGTGCCTTCCTTGCATCCGCCTCGCTTGCGCATATTATTTTTATGTCGTCCATATATCTAAAATACTCATAACCCGCGGCGATCATCGCATTGTCGACGGGAAGCATATATATGTTTGCCAAAAACGATGACGCATCTCGATTCTGAGGCAGTCCTTTCTCAGGCCCGTAGCTCCAATCACTCAAGTACTCAAACAGTTGTTTAATCTGTCCTCGTGTCTCGGCTTTCTTTGCTGCGTCGCATTCCAGTGATGGAACTAGCTTGATCAACTCGTCCGATAGTTTACCAAGCGTGATATTCTCAAAATAGTTCGCAAGATCAGTGGAGAGGAGGAATTTGTCCTCGCTCAGATTTGCATCGACACATCCAAGAAAATCGCTCCATGCAGCAACACCGTTTCGGAAAGTATATCTTGTGTCGCTACGACGTTCTTCTACGGAAGCCCGAGTGTCACGTCTGTGGCTAAATACCCGCCAGTTAATGCAAGGGTCAAATAATGGAAGAAGCTCGGCCGCGAGCGCGTGGTATATTGCTCGGTCGGTGACGCTCGTTTCCAAGGCATATCGCAATGTGAAATTTGCCTTGGGAACGTTAAGCAAAAGCGCCTTGGAAGGAGTATACTGGCCGTGATTTGCGTCAAAGTTACTTTTGATTATTTCGGATAAAATGCCACCCTCGAAATAATCTTCGAAACCGATTGGGTCTGGAAACCAATCATCTTTGAAGTCATTCCGCAACTGCCTCGAAATGACTTGCTCGTCCAGGACAATATTACCGAGATCTACTGGCATGTCAGATGGGCTTTGTTGACCGGCCGTAGCCTGCGCCTTTTCGCATCATCATTCAATAGTCTAGCTGCGATATGCCCATTCACAGCCTCAAGCTCTCCTCGCACTCTGTCCGCGCGTAGCGTTTAAGACAACGCAGGGGGGACCGTTGTCACTCATTGCCTGCTAACCGCAGGTGAGCATGGCGGTAACCCACTGCTTGCTGGAGCGATCACAGCGATCGAGCGGGTGGGGTTTGGGCGGCCACACAAGTATCAAGACCAAACCGCATCCAATCCATCGGCAGGGTCGGCTTGCAGCAAGATCAGGGTCCATGGGTTCGAAGGCTCCTGGTCGCGTCCAGGTACGATGAGCATGGTGCACGGTTCCAAGGGTGGCAGACGCCTTTGGTTGGTGGGGTGCATCGCCGTACATCGTGGATCAGTGTCGTCGCCCACGTCGATTGCCAGCGAGTGAGCGCGGGAACATCGCCTGTCACGTCGACGTCAGCGATCGGTGGACACCGTTGCCCCTCATACCCAAAGCGATGGTTTCGCGAGCTATAGGATTGCGAGCGTCTGGCGGCACTCCCTCTCTGTCCCAGAATCCCCCTCGTTTCCGGCCATGGTTTTCCCTTCGGCGGCACGCTCATTTCCACCTGTTCCTTAATCATCTAGTTCTAGGACAGGGTTTGTGGCCTATCGACAAGCCACAAATGCGCTGAGCCCCTTGGCATGCTCAGCCAGATCAGCCGGGGGGAGGGCGGTGGTGTCAGTCCCTGCGGTGTAGGCCACGCCGTTGCTCTCCAGGAACGCTCCTGCCAGTGAGCCTTTGATCGCGAAGTTCACGTTCTGCGGGATGTCGCCATTCGTGGCGACCATCACCTTTAGAGCGTTCAGCTTCGCGCTCACCACACCGATCAGGTTGCCGGAGGCATCCACGAGCGGGCCACCTGAGTTGCCCGGCTGCACGGGCGCCGAGATCTGGAAGTAGCGGGTGTCATCGGCGAGCCCGGTCAGCGCGGTGACGTTGCCCAGCGTGAAGTTACCTGAGGTCGAGAGCATGCCCGACAACGGGTAGCCGAAGACTGCTACTGCCTCGCCGAGCCGCACCCCCGTGCGCAGGGCTGCAATCTTCACTGGGGTGATCTCCGCCTTTAGAAGCGCAAGGTCGTTCGTCCGGTCCTGGGCCACGAGCCGGGCCGCTACCAGCCCGTTCGGCCCGTTCACCTCAATGGCCGCACAGTCCTGAACCACATGGGCGTTCGTCAGCAGGTGGCCAGCGCGGCTGATGAAGAAGCCGGTGCCCGACGAGGCCGTGTGCGGCTTGGGATCCGGCGGTCTGGGAGCAACTGCGGGCGGCGTCGGAACGACCGGCGGCGAGGGCGTGGCCACCGCGACCGCCGGAGGCGGCGGGGCCACGGCGGTTGGCGCCGGGAACGGCGCGCCCGACATGCTGGCGGCCAGGGACCCCGAAACCAGGACCGCGACGCGCTCCATGTGCAGGTCGGTCTCGGCGGACTTCCAGGTCAGGAAGAAGCCGAGCGTGCCCGCCCCATCGCGGTGGAAGCGCATGTACCAGTCCAGCCCGTCCGTTCCGGACGCCGAGATCGCGAAGAAGTCTGGGCGCAGCACCTTGTAGTTCACCCGCACGCCGTCACCGGCGAAGCGTTCGAGCGCGGCGCGATAGCCGTCCTCCAGCGCGCTCGGGGTAGCGATGTAGGTGAGCGTCGCGCGCTTGGCGGGGTCGGTCCAGGTCACGCCCGAGCCCGTGCGCTCCTCGCGCAGCCCGAGGCCGAACGGCACCCAGATCGGGTGGCCCCGATATGGGTGTGCAGCGGCGCGAAAACCCCAGGTGCGCAGCAGCGGCGTCGCCTCGCTTATGAGCCCGGCAGCTTGCCTCTCATCGATCACGCCGGTGACAGGTAGCCCGCTCTGCGATTGGAAGCGCACCACCGTCTCGAACAGTCGCTTAGAGAAATCGACGTTCGGCACAGCGACCTGACGGCCGGTGGCGGTCAGCAGCACCTGAAGGCGGATGCGCTCATTCACCGGCTGGGACTCGAAGGCCGCGGCCGCGACCTCGTACCGGGCCGGTCCCGCAGGCACAGTGATCGCGGGCGGCGCCACCGCCAGGGGCCCGAGCCAGGGCGTCGGGTAGCCCTCTTCGTTCAGGTGACGACGTAGGGCGGTCGGGAAGTCGGTCTTGCGCTTCCGCGCGTCCGGGCATTTGGCCAGGGGCAGGGCGACTGTGCATTCCTCGTAGGGCCACTCGGCATTGCGGTCGTAGAGTTGCAGCATGCGCACCCAAGCCGCCTCGCCGCGCCCGACGAGGATGCTCTGCGCGACCCAGCCGCCGAGGAAGTTGTTGTCATGCCACCGCTCGGGGTCGAGGCTTGCCGCGTGCTCCATCCCGGCGAGCCGCTGGCGCTGGTAGCCCGCGAAGGTGGCGTGGCGGGTCACATCCTCCAGCCGTCCGGCGCGCACCCAGTGGATCTGGGCGGGTGGATTGGACGAGGCGTAGGGACCGAAGGCGTACAGGAAGCTGTTATCGCCGTTGAGCAGTTCGTAGGTGCCGTCCCCGTCGAGATCCTCAAAGGCGTAGCCGCCGCTATCCAAGGTCTCGCCGTCCGCGACCAACCAGCGGCCTGTGCGCGAGTCCTGCGTGGCGATCTTCGTCACCGTGCAGCAGTGGGCGCCGCCCCAGAACGATGAGACGACGAGGCTGAGGCGCGGCGAGATCGGGTCGAGTCGCACGGCGGCGACCTCGGCAAAGTCGGAGTTCGAATCGTCGTCCGTCCCACGGGTGGACTGATCGAGGGACAGGGCGAAAGCCGACTGCCCATCCTCACGGCCTACAGCCACCGGGTGGCGGTCGCCGTCCTTCCCCCTGGCGCTGCTGAGCATGACGGACAGGGTGCCGACGCGCAGGACGCTGTCGCGTTTTCCGTCGTACTTGGCGCTCGGCCCGGCCGGTGGGCGCGGCGGCGTCCAGACCTGCTCGACGTAGCTATCACCGCGCGAGAAGATAAAGTCGCCCGGCAAGCCGCCCGCACGAGTGAGGCGCTGGCGCAGGGCGCGCGGATCGGTGGCGTTCTCCGGCCCGGCGACGACCGCGAACCAGCCGTTGGCCGCGCGCACGACACGCACGCTCGGGAACTGCCAGCGATGGTAGCGCGCGACGCCGATGGCGGTGTCGAGGTCCGGTCGGCTGGCCAGAACGACCCAGCGGGCATTGCCGGACAGGGCGAGATCGCCTGCATCGGCGACAGAGAGCAGCGCTACCAGAAGGAGCACCGCGACGAAACCGGCCCACAGCCTGCCCATGCCAACCTCCAGGTTGCAAACTGGCCGGATCAGGGCAGCGGATCAATCTTAAGTCGAAGGCTATCCCACCTTCACGCGGCGAATCGGTCGGCCTGTGTCAAATTTCTTCGCTTGTGCGACGCCGTGGAGGCGCCCGACACCACGCAAACCGCCAGCATCTTTGGCACACCCCTGGCACACCACCCCTCGGAAGATCGGGGGCGCCAGATCGGCGAAGCAGCTAAGTAGCTGTCGGTGAAAGGGAAAATTGGCGCACCCGACACGATTCGAACGTGTGACCTTTGCCTTCGGAGGGCAACGCTCTATCCAGCTGAGCTACGGGTGCAGGCCGTGGCGATTTCCTAGCCCAAGCGCGCGAGGAGCGCAACGGCGCCGATACGATCGCGCTCTGCCTCTCATCGCCTCGACGGGGACGTCGCGGGCGCGCGCCGGAGCGGGTTGACCGGATTTGAGCCAGGGCAGCCGGCGCATGGCGCGCCGCGCGTGCGCCGCCACAGGCGACGGGCGAGCGCGATCAACGGCGCTCCCATCCCGATCGAGACGGGGAGGGTCGCCCCGGGGATCGCGTCGCCGCAGAGGGCAGCAGCGCGGGAATGCCGGACCGGGAACGGCTGCCCACGAAAGATAGCGGCCGTGCAGGAGGAGAGGGCCTCCGCATCAGGTTGCACGACGATGCCGAAGCCTGCGTAGAACGGGCCAGCGTCAAAGATGACGCGGCGCCCGCGCCGGTTGGGCTCGAACAGCGCGCCGTCACGGAGCCTGGCGACGGTCGCTTCGTCGTCGAGCGGCTCCTGATCGGTCCGGTCGCGGTGCTTGGCGGCCCGGTCGAGATCCGGCTTCTCGCACGGCTTCACGGCTTCGGCGAGGACAGCCTGGATCGCGGCGCGGATCGGGCGGCCGCAGGCGCGGATCTCTTCGCGGCTGGGCTTTGGCCCCGTGGTCGGAGTCGGCCGCGGAATTCGGGATGCAGTCCTCGCAGGAGCGGCGCCCACGACAGGCTGCGCGGCACGTGGCGCATCACCGAAACCGGCACCGGGGACCACGACGATCGCGATCACGATGAGCCCGCCTTCAGCGCCTTCGACCAGCCGGATGTCGGGAGCGCGTTTCGTTTCGAAGGCGTTGCGTCCCTGACCTGCGCCTACAGCCAGACCGATGTCGGCTTTGCGGTCCACGGCTTCGACGAGGGCACGGAGGGTTGGGGACGAGGGCTGGGCCGAGGTCGACGGGGCGGCCTCTCGATCGCAAGACGCTGTTCCGCCTCGATCGGGACGAGCAACGGTCGGTACGGAGGCGCGGCGCGCGCTGGAGCCGCGACGTCGCCCCCGACACGCGCGACGAGGGACGGCGCTTCCGGCATCCGCGTCGTGGTCGACGATAGCTCGCGGGCGTGCGCGGCGCTTGGGACGACCATGCGGGTGGCGACAGAAGGCACACCCGCGTCGGCACGCCGGATCGTCCAGGACGTCACCCGCGCGGCAGCGGAGCTACCGATACCGACACGAGCCCGACAGGCTGGATCTCGCGCGGCACTTGGGGTGGTGTAGGGAGGAACAGTGCCGTTGAAGGCGCACGTCGATCGGGCCGGCCCGACGGCCCGGCCCGACGGACGCGGCTTTCAGACGCGGCTTGCCTGCTGCGGAAGGCAGTCGCGGCGAGTTGCCCGATGAGGCCCAACGGCGCCGCGGGCGCGCCACACGCGATGACCGGCAGTTCGGCGATCGGCTCAAAGACTGAATTCTATCGCAGCCCTCAGCACCTTGGAGGGCCGGCCCCTCCAGCTTCGGAGGGCGACGCGCTGTCCGGCTGAGCGGCGGGCCCGGGCCACGGCCATGCCCTGATCCGACTGCGTCGCCCGTGCAACGGCGCCCGTCCCATCGCGCGGCGCCGCCCGATCCCCATCCGGTGTGGCGCCGGCGTCCTTGCCTTCGCGCGCCGCTTCTTGACCCCTGAACACCGGGCAGAGGGGTCGGGAGCGAACAGCGGTGGCGGAGGTGACGGGCGGCCGGGATCCGCGGGCGAACAATTTCGGGTCCCTGCGCCTCCTGTTCGCGACCCTCGTGATCCTGGCCCACGCCCCCGAACTCGTAGATGGGAACCGGTCGCGCGAGTTGCTGACGCAGGCCTTCGGCACCCTGTCCCTCGGGGAGATCGCCGTCGACGGGTTCTTCCTCGTGAGCGGCTACCTGATCACCGCGAGCTACCGCGCCAAGCGCTCCTTCGCGGATTACCTGATGCGGCGGGCGCTGCGGATCTACCCGGCCTTCGTGGTGGCGTCCCTGCTCTGCATCGCCGTGGTCGCGCCCCTGGGCGGCGGCGACCTCGCGGCGGCCTCTCCGCTGGAGGCCCTGGCGCGGCTGTCGCTGCTCCTCATGCCGGTGGTCCCCGGCACCTTCGCCGGGCTGCCCTATCCGCTGCTCAACGGATCGATGTGGACGATCCCCTGCGAGTTCGGCTGCTACCTGCTGCTCGGCCTCGTCGGCACCGCCCGCGCCCTGCGCCGGCGCGGGCGCTATCTCGGTCTCCTCACGGGTCTCGGCATCCTCCTCGCCCTGCGCTGGCTCTACCTGCCCATCGGGCATCCGGGAGATGCCCTCGGCTCCCTGTCGGAGATGATCCGCCTCACCTTCGTGTTCTGCTGCGGCGGCGCCTTCCGGCTCTTCGCCGACCGGATCACCTACACGCGCCGCGGCGCCGGCCTCGCCGCCTTGCTGCTGGTGCCGCTCCTGTTCAGCCGGCCATTGGCCGAGCCGGCCTTCGCGCTCCTCGGCGGGTATCTGATCTTCTGGTTCGCCTTCGCGGTGCGTCCCAATGCCCTCAGCCGCGCCACCGCCCAGATCGATCCGTCCTACGGGCTCTACCTCTACGCCTGGCCGCTGCAGAACCTGCTGATCGCCCGGATCCCCGGCATTTCCCCCTGGGCGGTCGCGGCCCTGGCGCTCGGGGCCGCCATGCCCCTCGGCCTGCTGAGCTGGTTTCTGATCGAACGGCCGATGCTCCGGTTCCGCGCGGGAACGGGCGCCGCCGGGTAACCGGGCCCGCCCGGGCGCGTTTCGCGATAGACCATCGGGTCGCGGCCGGGGAGGGCGGGGCATGACGCAGGGTCTGGATCGCGGCACGCTCGACCGGCTGATCGCCCTCGGCCGGAGCCGGGGCGCCATCACGGCCGACGATCTGCGCACCGCGCTGCCCGTCGAGCGCATGGATGTCGATGCCCTGGTTCTGGTGATGCTGGAGCTGGAGGCGGCGGGCGTGAGCGTCGAGCCCGAGGCCGTCGGCCCCCCGGCGAACCGGCCGGTCTCGACCGCGGTGGAACTCCCGGCACCGAAGCTCGGCACGCCGCCGGACCGGGCAACGGAGGCAGGATACGGCGCCGCCACCTTCGCTGCGCCCGGATCCGCTGCGGCGGCCCCGCCGGAGCCGATCCCGGACGACCGGGCCGATGCCAGCCGGGCGGTCATCCTGGCCGGCCTCGCGACCGTGCTGATCCTCGGCGCGGTGCTCCTGATGCTGTGAGCGTCGGGGGCGGAACGCTTCGGCCCGCGGCCCCGTTGGCCCGGGACGGCCGGAAACGGCCCCGAGGACCATCGTATCCATGCGTCAGACCCCGGACGGAACCCTCGCCCTGCTGATCGCGGCCTTGCGCGAGGGGACCGCGCACGTGGAGGCGCTGCTGACGCTGGCGCGGACGGAGATCGACGGCAACATCCGGGCGATCGTATCGCTGGTCGCCCTCATCGGCACGATCCCGGTGCTCCTGATCGTCACCTTCTTCCTCGGCCTCGACGCCGTGGTGAAGCTGCTGGCGGTGCCGTTCGGCGCGGAGGCGCCGGCCGCGCTGCTCGTCGCCGCGCCGTTCCTGGCCGTCGCGCTCGGCCTCGGCTGGATGGGCGTGCGCCGGATGGCGCTCTCGAACCTGGAACCCTGGCGGACATGGCGGCAGGTGAAGCGGGACGTCCGGGAGGTGACACGCATCGGCACCTGATCCCGGGACCGAAAGGTCGTTTTCCGTCAGGTGGCTATGCCCGTTCGTTCACGTGTGACGCGAGCGGCCCGGCGCTTCGCCGGTAGAGGGACTGCTTCGTCGTTCCGCATCCTGTCCAAGCCAGCCGGCCCATCGCGCCCGGCTGATCCGGATGTGCTGAACCGATCAATCAGAATGTCGCCTCAACGCCCTGTCGCATCGAGACAATCTTGCTGAACCCCGTGGGCTCTAGCCCGTGGGTGCCAGCATCGTGCCGAGCCCCGGATCCAGCGGCACGTCGATCCGGCACTGGAGGCCTTGGGGCTCGAAGGCGAGATCGACCGTGCCGGCGAGCTCGCGCCGCACGCCGCCGGCGATCAGCCGCGTCCCGAAGCCGACCCGGGTCGGCGGCTGCACCGGCGGGCCGCCGCTCTCCTCCCAGCGGAACCGCAGATGTCGCGCGCCCGGCGCGAGCGACCACGTCACCCGGACGCGGCCCTCGCGGACCGAGAGGGCGCCGTACTTGGCGGCATTGGTGGTCAGTTCGTGGATGGTCATGCCGAGCGCGAGCACCTCGCGGGGGCTCAGCGAGACGTCCGGACCGTCCAGGCGGATCTGGTCGCCGCCGGTCCGGTAGGGGCCGAGTTCGTTCTCCAGCACCTCGCGCAGGGACGCACCGCTCCAGTCCTCGCGGGTCAGGAGGTCGTGGGTCTTCGACAGGGCCAGGATCCGCGCCTCCAGGACGTCCGCGGAGCCGCGGGACTGGCGGGCGAGGGCCTGGACGGTCGCCAGGGTGTTCTTCACCCGGTGGTTCAGTTCGTGCAGCATCGTGCCCTGCTGCGCCTGCAGGGCGCGCCCGTTCTGGATCTCCGCGTGCAGCGCGGCGGTGCTGCGTTGGAGGGTGCCGGCCATGGCGTCGAGCTTGCTGCCGAGGCGTTCGAACTCCGTGGCGCCGCGCAGGCCGGTGCGGGCGGCGAGATCACCGGCCTGCCAAGCCGCCGCGATGTGCAGGAGCCGCTCGACCGGACGGCGGATGAAGAGCCGCCCGGCCACGAGGGCGGCGGCCAGCGCCAGCGCCGCCCCGAGCGCGATCAGCACCAGCCCGCGGCGCGTGGCGGCGTCGATATCCGCGAAGGCGGCGGCATGGTCGCGCCCGACCACGACGCGCACCCCCGCCAGCGGGCCGTCCGGCGTTGCGGCCGCGATGATCCGCAGGCGGCCGTCGAGCCCCTCGGCGACGCGGACTTCGCTGCCCTGGATCTCCCGCATGGCGCGCTGGTCGGGCGGGATCGGCTTGCCGATCCAGGCGGCCTCGTCCGGACGGCGGGCGATGATCAGGCCGTCGCGGTCCGTGACGGTGATCGCCGTCTCCGCTTGATGGAGCGTCTGTTCCAGATGATCGGAGAGCCAGTCGAGGTCGACGGCGGCGAGGAGGACGCCGGTGGGGGCCGCCGTCGCGTCGCCGGCATGGACGGCCCGGGCGAAGTGGATCGAGGGCCGCCGCGTCTGCAGGCCGACCGCGTAGCCGCCCACCGCGTAGCCGCCCGTCTCCAGGGCGCGGCGGTGATAGGCGCGGTCGCGGCTCGTGTAGGAACCCGCCGGGGAACCGGCACTGTCGCAGAGCACGGCGCCTTCGGGATCGGTGAGGGCGATCAGCAGCACGTGCGGCAGCCGGGCGGCGGCGCGCCGCAGGTAGGCGGTGCAGGCCGCCGGGTCGCGGGTCTGCACGGAGGCATCCCCGGAGATCAGGTCGAGAGCCTGCTGCATCCGCTCGGAAATCTGCGCGAAATCCTCCGCGACGTCCCGCGCGATGGCGCGGGCCTCGGCCCGCACGGCCGCGTCGCGGCTCGCCCGCAGGGCGACCTCGTTGTAGCCCTGGATCGCCAGCGCCGGGGCGAGGGCGAGCAGGACGAGCAGCAGGATGCGGGTCGTCAGCGACAGAGGCAGCGAGAGAGGCAGCGACGGCGGCGGCGACGGCGGCGGCGCGGCGGGGCGTGGGACGCGGAGCGGCATCGGCGGTCAGTCGCGACCGGCGATCATCGCCCGCACCCGGGCGGCCAGCACCTCCACGGAGAACGGCTTGGTGATCATCTGCATCCCCGGTTCCAGGTGACCGGTGCCGAAGGTCGCGTTCTCGGCATAGCCCGTGATGAACAGGACCTTCAGGTCCGGCCGGTGCGGGCGGGCCGCATCCACCATCTGTCGGCCATCGAGGCCGCCGGGTAGGCCGACATCGCTGATCAGAAGGTCGATCCGGCCCGGTCCCCGCAGCAGGGCGAGCCCCGCCCGGGCGTCCGCGGCCCGGACCGCGGTGTAGCCGAGGTCGGCCAGCACCTCGACGATCAGGTCCCGCACCACCGGCTCATCCTCCACCACCAGCACGGTCTCGCCGCGCGCCGCCCGGTGCAGCACCGTGCGATCCGAGGCCACGGATTCGGGCTCCGCGACGCCGCGGTGGCGCGGCAGATAGAGCGTGACGGCGGTGCCGCGCCCCGGCTCCGACTCGATCCGGACATGCCCCTCGGACTGCCGGGCGAAGCCGTAGATCATCGACAGGCCGAGGCCGGTGCCCTGGCCCAGCGGCTTGGTCGTGAAGAACGGATCGAAGGCCCGGGCGGCGACCTCCGGGCTCATGCCGGTCCCGGTATCGCTGACGCGGATGCTCACGTAGGAGCCCGCCCTCGCGCCGGCCTCCAGCCTTGCGTCGGCGTCGCCCAGGCGGGCGTTTCCGGTCTCGATCACGAGGCGGCCGCCCTCCGGCATCGCGTCCCGGGCGTTGATGGCGAGGTTGAGGACCGCGTTCTCGAGCTGGTGCGGGTCGCACAGGGTCAGCCACAGGTCGGCCGCCGTGACCAGGGCGAGTTCCACCCGCTCGCCCAGGGTGCGGCGCAGGAGCTCCTCCATGCCGGCGATCAGCGGGTTGGCGGCGGTCGGCTGCGGCGCCAGGGGCTGGCGCCGGGCGAAGGCGAGCAGCCGGTGGGTCAGGGCCGCCGCCCGGTTGGCCGATGCCATGGCGGCGCCGGCATAGCGCTCGATCGCGTCGAACCGCCCCTGCCGGATGCGGGTCTGCATCAGCTCGAGGGAGCCGATGATGCCGGTGAGCAGGTTGTTGAAGTCGTGGGCGATGCCGCCGGTGAGCTGACCGATCGCCTCCATCTTCTGCGCCTGCAGGAGCTGTTCCTCGGCGCGGCGCTGCTCGGTCAGGTCCCGCCCGACGATGTAGAACAGCCCGGCCCCGGGCTCGGGCACCGCGGTCCACATCACGACCCGGCGGTCGCCCGCGCGGGTGAGGACGCGGTCGACGAAGCCCGCCACCCTCTCGCCGGCGGCGAGCCGCCCGACCACCGCGGCGGCCTCGGCATGGTCGTCCGGATCGATGAACGTCGCGAACGGGCGTCCGAGGAGCTCGGCCTCGGTCCAGCCGAGCATGCGCGCCCAGGCCGGGTTGACGCTCTTGAGGAAGCCGTCGAGCCCCGCCGTGCCCATCAGGTCGTTGGTGGTCTCCCACAGCCGGTCGCGCTCGCGGGTGCGCTGCGTGACCTCGGAGAGCAGCGCCGCCTCGACCTCCTTGCGGTCGGTGATGTCCTGGACGAACACGTGGAAGCCGTCGACCGCCCCGCCGGCATCGCGCCGGGGCAGATAGCGGATCTCGGCATCCCGGTGGCGCCCGTCCGCGTGGGGCCACGCCGCCTCGAACAGGACGGCCTCGCCGGCGAGCGCGCGCTCGATGTAGGTGCGCCGCAACTCGGCATTCGCCGGAGTCAGGAGCGCACGCACGTCGCGGCCGACGATCTCGGAGGCCGGGCGGAAGAACCAGTCCTGATAGGCCGCATTGGCGAAACGGTAGATGTAGTCCCGGCCGATGAAGGCGATCAGCACCGGCAGCGCATCGGTGATGAGGCGCAGCTCGCGCTCGTTGGCCTCGGCGAGCCCCTCCGCGGCCTTGTGGTCGGTGATGTCGCGCACCGCGCCGACGAACCGGACCGCACGCCCCGCGCCGTCCCGCTCGAACGCGCCGCGCCAGGCGATCCAGCGCTCCGCGCCGGTATCGGCCCGCCGGATCCGGTAGGCGACGTCCCGCGCGGCGCGGCCGGCCGCGCGGTCGGCCCGCCGGGCGATCAGGCCGGCATCGTCCGGGCTGACGAGGCTGGCGATGACGTCGACGGGGAGCCGGTCCTGCTCCGGCAGCCCGTAAAGGCGAAAGAAGTTCGGCGTCCCGTGGACGGTGTCGCTGGCGATGTCGATGGTGAAGACGCCGACGCCGCCGGCCTCCTGGGCCCGGCGCAGGCGGCCCTCGGAGGCGCGCAGAGCCGCCTCGGCCCGGGCCTGCGCGCCGATCTCGGTATTGACCCCGAACCAACGCGCCACCCGTCCGGTGGCGTCCCGCAGGGGCACGATCCGGGTGAGGAAGGGCCGGAACACGCCGTCGGCGCCCCGCAGGGGGAAGACCATCTCGAACGGTTCGCCGGTGGCGATCGCGGCGGCCCAGACCGCCTTGACCCGCGGCAGCTCGGCGGGGTCGTGGACAGCCTGCCAGCCCCAGCCCGCCATCGCCTCCTGGGTGGTGCCGCAATAGTCGAGCCAGCGGCGGTTGTACCAGAACAGGTAGCCGTCGCTGCGGGCGAGCCAGCACAGGATCGGCAGGTGGTCGGCGAGGTTGCGGAACTCGGCATCGTCGAGCCGTGCCGGGTCGGGATCGGGCAGGGTCGCGTCGATCCGCGCGGGCGCGCGCCAGAAGGCGCGGCCGAAGGCGGTCTCGTCCGCCGGTGCGACCGCGGCGTCTGTCTCCGCCCGGGCCGCGAGGGCGGCACGCAGGCCTGCGACCTCGTCCGCGAGCGCACGGTTGCGCTGCCGGAGATCCGCGACCTCGTCCACACTCATGAATCGCCGCCGGATCGGGCGGACGCGATCGACACGCGCGCGCAGGCGGATTCGAGAGCGGGATGCGGTGCCATACCGGCGTTTTTGCAGAACCGGCCGGCCCTTGCCAGTGCGCCGCGGGATCCGGGCGCCGGAAGCGTGGGCGGGATCGCCTCAGCGCCCGCGGGGGCGGCCGGCCTGCGGGCGCAGGTACAGGAAGCTGCGCTCGCCGGTAGCGGCTTCGGCCACGTGCTGGATCGTGTCGAGCAAGTCGGCCACGGCCTGCGGCGCGGCCGGACGGAACCCCGCCTTCGGCTCGACCCAGCGCTTCTGCGTGCGTCCCGCGGCGATCTGAGCTTCGCTCAGCGCGTCGAAATCCCGGCGTCGGGTCATGGTTCTGCCCTCCGCCTGGGATTCTGTCGGCGGTATGGTTGACGAAAGGTTAACGCAGGATCCGCTCTCCGCGACGGGACAGCGCGCCGCATCTGCGGACCGGCTTGATCCAAGACCCGGCCCCCTCTAAACAACAAAAACTGAGGTAAATCAATAGATTAGTGTGATTATAAACTGCAGCCCCCGGGACGGCGCGGGACTTAGACCAGCGTGTGGGCCGCGGTGACCGGATCCGCCGGCCCCGCCATCGGCACCCGGGTCGTCGACGCCCTGGCCGGGCTGCGGCCGCTGGCGCCGTTCTTCTGCCTGTACGTGACCTTCGGGGCCACGCTCGGCTTCCTGTCCGGCGGGGCGCCGCTGATCCTGCGGGCCCGGGGCGTGGAGCTGGCCGAGGTCGGCCTGCTGCAACTGATCAACCTGCCGGTCGGGCTGACCTTCCTGTGGGCGCCCGTCCTCGACCGGCTGCGCCTGCCGTTCCTCAGCCATCGGATCGGCTGGATCGTGGTCGCGCAGGCCGCTTCGGTGCTCCTGCTGGTCGCCCTGAGCTTCGGCGAGACCTGGCCGCTCCCGGCGCTGCTCGCCCTGGCGATCGCCGCCTGCGCCTGCGTGGCGACCATGGACATCGCCCTCGAGGCGCTGGTGGTCGAGACCGTCCCGGCGGACGAGCGGGCCTACGTGGCCTCGGCCAAGCTGTGCGGGGCCTCCCTGGGCGGGATCCTGGGGGTCGGCGTGCTGGTCGGCTCCTACGACAGCCTGGGCTGGCACGGGGCGGTCCTGGCCTGCGCGGCGCTCGACGCCCTCTGCCTGCTGCCGATCCTCGGCTACGGGGAGGCGCGCCTGCGCGGGGCCGGGCCAAGCCTGGAGCGCGGGTCGGGCGCGCTGGCGCGTCTGCGCCGCCTGGCCGGACGCGTGCTCGTCCTCGGGGCCTATTTCGCCGCCTCCTATCTCGTCGCCGGGCCCAACACCCTGGCGCTCCTCGATCTCGGCGTGTCGCTCGGGCAGGTCGGATCGCTCACCGGCACCGTCCTGCCGGCCGTGAACCTGGTGATGGCCCTGGCGGCGGGGGGCTTGGCCGCGCGGTTCGGCACGGTCCGGCTGATCGCCGCGGGCGCCCTCGGCGTCCTGGCCTCAGGGGGCCTGATGGCCGTCGCCTGCGCCGGCCGGATGGCGGATCTCGGAATCGCCGCCACGGTGCTCAGCTTCGTCGCGGGCGGCTTCCTGGGTGTGCCGGTCTTCAACATGATCTACCGGTGGGCCCAGGGGCCGAGGCCCGCCACCGACTACGCGCTGCTGTTCGGGGCCGCCTTCTTCGCCGCCATGCCCCTGCGGGTCGCCGCTCCGGCGCTCGCCGGCTGGGTCGGCTGGCCGGGCTACTTCGCCGCCAGCCTGCCGCTCTACGCCGCCGCGGTGGCGTGGCTCGCCGTCGCGGTGGGCCGGACCCTGCGGGCCGACGGGGTGGCGCGATGATCGCCGAGGTCGCCGCGCAGATACCCGACTCGCTCGCGGCCTATCGGGACGGCGTCGCGGACGGTCCCGGCGGCCCGGAGGCGGTGCCCCTCGGCGCCCTGCGCGACCCGGACGTGTTCGACGCGACGCTGGCGGCCTTCGGGGCCGGGTTCGGCGCGGAGTTCCAGACCGCGGATCCGCGGATCCGGGTCTCGTACTGGAGCCAGTTCTACCTCGCGGCCCTGGCAACGCCGGCGCTGACGGCCCTGGTCCGCCTCGGCCGGCCGCTGCCGCTCGCCTTCGATGCGATGCGCCTCGAACTCGACGCGGCGGGGCGGCCGTGCCGCTTCCGCCTGCCCGCGGACGGGTCCGGCTGCGCGGGCTGCCCGGCGCCCGGCCTCACCGGGCTGGTGGAGGCGCATCTGCGCCCGTTCGTGGAGCTGTGCCATGCCCGATGTGGCATCGCCCCCCGGATCCTCTGGGGCAACGCGGCGGTGATCCTCGACTACGTCGCCCGGGAACTCGGGACCCCGCTCGGGGACGGGGGCGGGGACGGTACGGGGGCCGGGGCGCCCCCCGCCTGCGCCGCCGCCTGTGACGACGTCGCGGCCTGCCTCGGATGGCGTCCGGGCCCGGGCTGCGCTAGGAGCCCCCTGGCGCAGGCGCTCTGCCCGGGGACGTCGGGGTGCCGGCGGCGGCGCGTCTGCTGCCTGCGCCAGCGCCTGCCGGGGGTGCCGTCCTGCGGCGCGCTCTGCCCCGTCGCGTGCGCCGCCCCACGCTGATCCGAGCCGCGCGATGCTGAAGGCCTTCCTCGCCTATTACCGGCCGTACCGGACGCTGTTCCTGGTCGATTTCGGCTGCGCGGTGCTGTCCGGCCTGCTCGAACTCGGCTTCCCCATCGCCGTGAAGGGCTTCATCGACAGCCTGCTGCCCCGGCAGGATTGGGGCCTGATCCTGCTCGCCGCCGCGGCGCTGGCGCTGGTCTACGTGGCCAATGCCGGCCTGATGGTGGTGGTCACCTACTGGGGCCACGTGCTCGGCATCAACATCGAGACCACCCTGCGGGAACGGGCCTTCGACCACCTGCAGAAGCTCTCCTTCCGCTTCTACGACGGCCAGAAGACCGGCCACCTCGTCGCCCGGGTGACCAAGGACCTGGAGGAGATCGGCGAGGTCGCCCATCACGGGCCCGAGGACCTGTTCATCGCCGTGATGACACTGCTGGGCGCCTTCGCGCTGATGCTCACGGTGCACGCGCCGCTGGCGCTGATCACGGCGGCGATCCTGCCGCTGATCGCCTTCGTGTCGATCCGCTACGGCGGCCGCATGACCCGCAACTGGCAGGCCCAGTACGGCCGGGTCGGGGCCTTCAATGCGCGGATCGAGGAGAATGTCGGCGGGATGCGGGTCGTGCAGGCCTTCGCCAACGAGCCCCACGAGCGCGCCCTGTTCGCCCGCGACAATGCCCGCTACCGCGACACCAAGCTCGAGGCCTACCGGCTGATGGCGGCGGGCCTGTCGATCAACTACCTGGGCCTGCGCCTCGTGCAGATCGCCGTGCTGCTCGGCGGCGCGGCCTTCGTGGTCCGGGGCGACCTGACGCCCGGCGGCTTCGTGGGCTTCCTGCTCCTCGTCGGGGTGTTCTACCGGCCGCTGGAGAAGATCGGCGCCGTGGTCGAGACCTACCCGAAGGGTGTGGCGGGGTTCCGCCGCTATCAGGAGTTGCTCGCCACCGCGCCCGACATCACCGACCGGCCGGAGGCCCGCGCGCTGGAGTCCCTGCGGGGCGACATCGGCTTCGAGGGGATCGGCTTCGGCTACGGCCCCGGGCGCCCGGTCTTCGCCAGCCTCGACCTCACGGTGGCGGCGGGCGAGACGGTGGCGTTCGTGGGCCCCTCGGGGGTCGGCAAGACCACCCTCTGCGCCCTGCTGCCGCGCTTCTACGAGGTCGAGGCGGGCCGGATCACCGTCGACGGGATCGACATCCGCGACATCACCCTCGCGAGCCTGCGCCGGCAGATCGGCATCGTGCAGCAGGACGTGTTCCTGTTCGCCGGCACGATCCGGGAGAACATCGCCTATGGCCGCCTCGACGCCACGGAGGCGGAGATCGACGCCGCCGCCCGGCGCGCCCGGCTCGGCGGGCTGATCGACGGCCTGCCGGAGGGCCTCGACACGGTGGTGGGCGAGCGCGGCGTGCGCCTGTCGGGGGGGCAGAAGCAGCGCATCGCCATCGCGCGGGTCTTCCTCAAGAACCCGCCGATCCTGATCCTCGACGAGGCGACCTCGGCGCTGGACACCGAGACCGAGCGGGAGATCCAGCGGGCGCTCGCCGAACTCGCCCGCGGGCGCACGACCCTGGTGATCGCCCACCGCCTCGCGACCATCCGGGACGCCGACCGCATCGTGGTCCTGGGGGAGGGCGGCGTGGTCGAGGAGGGCCGGCACGCGGCCCTGCTCGCCGCCGGCGGCCCCTACAGCCGCCTGCACGCGGCGCAGTTCGGACGGGGCGACCCCGAGACGGGCATCCTCGCGGCGGAGTGAGGCGCCCATACGGGCGGCGGAACGCCGGCCTCGGCCTCCTAGGCCTGCGGCCGCGCCGCGGTCGATTCGCGCACGACGAGGCGCGTGGGAAACAGCCGCTGGGCGAGGTCGTCCGGCGCGCGCGTCCCCTCGATCAGCTCGACCAGAGTCGCGAAGGCGAACCGGACCATGTCGAGGGTCGGGACATCGACCGAGGTCAGGCTCGGGACCGAGTAGGCCCCCTGGGTGAGGTTGTCGAAGCCCACGACGCGGATCTCCGCGGGGACCCGCACGCCGCGCTCGTGCAGCGCCTTCAGCGTCCCGAACGCCACCCGATCGCTGGCGGCCACGATGGCATCCGGCCGGTCTCCTGACCCCGTGTCCGGCCGCTCCAGCAGCGCGCGCGTCGCCCGATAGCCGCCCTCGGACGTGCAGTCGCACGCCACCACGCGGTCGTCGCGCAGCGGCAGCCCCGCCTCCGCGAGCGCGTCCCGGTAGCCGCGGAACCGCTCGGCCCCGGCATGCCACCGCCGACCGTCGCCCGCGCCCGTGAAGAAACAGATGGACCGGCTCCCGGCCTGGATCAGGTGGCGGACGGCGTCGCGGGCCGCGTCGCGCTCGGCCTGCATGGCGTAGTGCGTGCCGGGAACGTCGAGGCCGAACACGACGAACGGGAACCGCTTGGCCTGCAGCACGCCGATCAGCGGGTCGTCCTGGCGATCGGCGAAGACGACGATGCCGTCGACCCGGGCCTCGCTGACCAGGCTGGCGATCCGGCTCAGGCCGTCCGGGTCGTCGCCGCGGCGACACCGGTGGACCAGGGTATAGCCCTGCTGGTCGGTCACGTACCCGAAGGTCTGCAGGACGAGGCCCTGATCGGCCTCCTCCCTCAGATGGAACGCGGCATCGGCGGGCTGCGCCCCGAGGGAGAACACGCAGGCGATGCTGCGACTGGGCTTCTTGCGCAGGGACCGGGCGGCGAGGCTCGGCACGAAGTCCAGGTCGCGCATGGCCGTCTCGATGGTCTCGCGCGTGGTCCGGGCGACCTTCTCCGGATGGTTCAGGACCAGCGAGACCGTCTGGAAGCTCACGCCGGCCCGTCGGGCGACGTCCTTGATCGTCATCTGGCCCATCGTCACCTCGGGAGCCGGTCTGCCCGGCAGGACGGCGCGCCCGCGCCGGGACGGGCCCGGTGCCGGCTCGTTGGGCCCGCGAATCTAGATCTGTATCGATTGGAGATAAAGCCGCTGGCACGGCAACGAAGACGGGTCGTGTCAGCACTAGACCGGTCGTTTCGGCGTGAAATCCGGTCAATCCCTCAGATTTTCGGCGGCTCCGCCGCGCCGTCCCCGGCCTGGACGGCGCGGTTCGCCAAGCAGGTTTTCCGGGCAGGATCTCCAGGCCGGACCTCCAGGCGGGATCGGGGCGTGTCGCGTGGCCTGCCCAATCCACAGGCGTGCCCCCCGCACCCCACGGCGCCGCAGCCGAGGGAAGGGGCGCAAGACGGCCGCCCGACGGCCGGCGTCCGACCGCTGTCGCGTCAGCCGGCCCGGGCGCGCAGCCGATGCATCAGCCTGAGCAGCACGCCACGGATATGGGATCGGAGGCGGGTGGTCTCGGCCATGGGACGCGGTTCGAAGCGCCGGAGCGCGGCGCCTTGAGAAACACGTCCATCGGACGAGCGTTGCTACGCAAAAAGCGGGTTCGCTCCGGCGGCGATGCCCCGGAACCACCGTCCAAGGGTGTAGCGCGAGACCCGCATCGACGCGCGGCCGCGCCCCGTATGATGACTGCGGATCGTCGACAGAACGTTCTTGATATGCGCCCGCAGCGTGGCTTTGCGGAGCGCGGCTTTCTCGGCGCGCGCGTTGGGCGGATCGGCGGAGGTCGACATGTCAGGGGTCCCGACTCCAAGAGCGCCACCTCAGCAAGCCATCGGACATCGGCGGCGGCGTGCCTGGTTCTTATAATCGATAATTCAATCGAGACTGGGCCGCCTTCGCACAGATACAGGCAAATCCGCGTTTTAAATGCATTAAGGTTTATCCGATCAAAGACCGGTCCCAGTCATATTCCGGACTACGTAGAGAGATCAGGACGACCGCCGGAGGGCGGCAGCAGGGGGGAGGGCGGTGTCCGAACGCTTCTACTTCGACGTCGAGAGCGGCGAGGAAACGATCCGCGACGAGGAAGGCGTCGAGGTCGGCAGCCTGGACGAGGCCCTGGCCGAGGCACGCAGCGTGATCGCCGAGATGGCCGATGAGGTCTGCGCGGCCGATCCCGGCCGCTCCTGGAGCCTGGTGGTGCGCGACACCGCCGGGCGGCCCATCCGCCGGCTTCCGATTCGGCGGTAGCGCCGTGTCGGCGACATCCGACAAGGAGCCCGCCGCGGCAGGGCCGGGCGGGCTGAAGGTGATCTCGTCTCGGAGAAGTGGCGAGCGTAGAGACCGGCCGGGGACCGCGCATCCCCCATCCGGATGAGGCGGCCACACGATCCTGCGAGGATTGCGTCGAGGCCCGCGCGGACGCGGATCGGGCCGCCGCACGGACCGCGTCGGCCGCCCGGGACAACCCGGTCGCCATCAGGCCCCGCCGTCCGGGGACGCTACAGCCACAGGGAAAGACCTTCCACGGCCGCCGGGCCGGTCAGCCCCCGAAGGCGCGGGGCGGCAGGCCTGTCACGCCGACATCGAGTTCGAACAGGGCCCCCGCCGCCGGCACGTGCTCGGCGCCCCGGGCGGCCGAGGTGACGAACAGGCGGTCGAGCCCTTCTCCCGCGAAGGCGCAGCTTGTGATGTTGGGTGCGGGCAGTGGGATCGCCCGCATCAGTCGCCCCTCGGGATCCACGCGGCTGAGCCGGCCGCCGCCCCAATGGGCGATCCAGAGGCAGCCCTCGGAATCCGTGGTCATCCCGTCGGGCCAGCCCCAGGCCTCCGGAAAGCGCAGGAAGGCGCGCTTGCCCGTCAGCGTGCCGTCCGCGGCGAGGTCGAAGGCGTAGACCGTCCGGGCGGCGCTGTCGCTGTGATAGAGGATCCGGCCATCGCGGCTGAAGGTCGGCCCGTTGGCGACGCCGTAGCTCGTGTCCATCCGCCGCCAAGTCAGGTCGGGATCGAGCCGGTGGAGGGATCCCGAAGCCGCGGTCTCGGCCTGGTGCATGCTCCCGGCCCAGATCCGGCCGGCGCCGTCGACCTTGGCGTCGTTCAGGCGGTTGTCGGGCTCGTCGGGCTCCGGATCGCCGATCGGCGTGATCCGGTCGGCCTCGAGGTCGTAGATCGCGAACCCGCTCTTCAGCCCGACGATGAAGTCGCGCCGGCCGGCGCGGGGGATGATCCAGCCCAGCGGCTCCGGGAACGGATGGGTGCCGGTCTCGCCGCGGGCGAGGTCGAGCCAGTTCAGGGCCGGGGCCTCGATGTCGACCCAGAACAGCAAGCCCCGCTCCGGAACCCAGATCGGGCCTTCGCCGAGCCGGTCGCGCCGGGGCCGGTCCAGGATGCGGATCCGCGGGTCCATGGCAGAGCGCTCCCCGATCCCGCCGACGCTCAGGCGCCCGCCGGCCGCGCCGCGGCGGCGGGGCGGCAGCCCCAGAGAGCGTAGAACAGGACGTAGAGTTCGCAGGCGGCGGTGATCAGGAAGGAATGCTGCAGCCCGAACCGGTCCGCCGCCCAACCCTGCACCACCACCAGGGATCCGCCCGCGATCGCCATGATCAGCAGCCCGGCGCCCTCCTCGGTGAGCGGCCCGAGGCCGCGGATCCCCAGGGTGAAGATCGTCGGGAACATGATCGCGTGGAACAGGCCCACCGAGATCAGGGCCCACATCGCCCAGTGGCCGGTCGCGAAGGTCGCCACCAGCATCACCGCGCAGGCGCCGATCGCCGCCCCGGCCAGCACGGTCTCGGCCGCCCGAGCCTGCATCAGGTAGCTGCCGGCGAAGCGGCCGACCATCATGCCCCCCCAGAGCAGGAACAGGTAGCGCGAGGCCTGGGCGTGGGTCAGGTCGCCGATCTCCGGCTGTGAGACGAAGTTGATGAACAGGTTCGACACCCCGATCTCGGCGATCAGGTAGATGAAGATCGCCGGAACGCCGAGCACGAGGTTGCGGTGGCGCCAGAGGGACAGGCCGGCGCGCTCAGCCTTGACGGCCCGGGCCGTGGCGCCGCCGGCGCCGCCCAGGGCGGGCAGCGGGAAGCGGGCGATGATCACGGCGAGACCGACGAGGATCGCCGCCACGATCAGGTAGGGCAGCTGCACCGATTGCGCGTCGGCCAAGCGCTCGGCCGGTGTCAGGATGGTGCCGGCGGCGGCGTTGCCCGCGGCGGAGCGCCCGAGGATCAGGTAGCCGCCGAACAGCGGCGCCAGGGTCGTCCCGAAGGAGTTGAACGCCTGCACGAGGTTGAGGCGCGCCGGAGCGCTCTCGGCCGGGCCGACCACCGCCACGTAGGGGTTCGCGGCGACCTGCAGCAGGGTGATGCCGCTGGCGATCACGAACAGGGCCGTGAGCGTGATCGTGTAGGAGACTTGGTGCGCGGCCAGGATCATCCCGAGCGTGCCCAGCGCCATGATGCCCAGCCCCGCCACCAGGGCGCG
Organism: Methylobacterium sp. 391_Methyba4; assembly: GCF_029691625.1. Taxonomy (NCBI): domain Bacteria; kingdom Pseudomonadati; phylum Pseudomonadota; class Alphaproteobacteria; order Hyphomicrobiales; family Methylobacteriaceae; genus Methylobacterium; species Methylobacterium sp. 391_Methyba4. The sequence goes on from NZ_CP121475.1 coordinate 1,700,132, forward strand.
CTGGTAGCCGACCCGTTCGATCAGCTTGGCCGCCGGGATCGAGGCCACGAAATAGGCGATGAACCAGACGGACTCGATCAGCGTCGTCTGCGTGTAATCGAGGTCGAACACGCTGCGCAGGTGCGGCAGCAGCGTGTTGTTGATGACCGTGATGAAGCCCCACATGAAGAAGAGGCTCGCCAGCAGCGACAGGGCCGGGCGGTAGGCGCCCCGGTCGCGCGCGGCCTCCGCCCCCGTCCGGGGCGCCGTCGTCCCGACGGTCGCGATCGGTCCTGCCATCCGGCGTTGTCCTCTGCGCTCCGGGCCGCCTTGCCGACGGTCCCATGTTGTCCATTTCATTTGTCTGAGTATATATCGGATTCGCGGACGTCAACCGCGTCCCCGTCGCGTGCCGGCGCAGGATCGGCGGGACGGAGGGCTTCATCGAGGGGAGGATGCGATGCGTGGAGTGGGACCCCTGGCGCTGTGCGCCTGCGCGGCGATCCCGGGCCTGACCCCGGCTCCGGTCCGGGCGGCCGAGCCGGTCCGGACGGTGTTCGGCACCCTGCCGGACGGCCGGTCGGTGGAGGAGGTGACGCTGACGAACGGCAAGGGGATCACGGCCCGGATCCTGTCGTGGGGCGCGCTCCTGCGGAGCCTCGACGTCCCGGACCGGTCCGGCAAGGCCGCGGATGTGGTGCTCGGCTACAACGACCTCGCCTCCTACCTGACCAAGGGCAGCTATTTCGGCGTGAGCGTCGGGCGCTACGCCAACCGCATCCGCGCCGGGCGCTTCACCCTCGACGGCCAGACCTACACGCTGACCACCAACGACGGCCCGAACGCCCTGCACGGCGGCGCGGCCGGCTTCGACAAGCGGCTCTGGACGATCACCGCGGTCAAGGGCGGCGCGGCCCCGTCGGTCACCCTGCGCTACGTCAGCCCGGATGGGGAGGAGGGCTATCCCGGAACGCTCACGGCCACCGCCACCTACACGCTCGACGCGACCGACACGCTGACGGTCACCTACGAGGCCACGACCGACAAGCCGACGATCGTCAACCTGACCAACCACAGCTTCTTCAACCTCGCGGGTGAGGGCTCGGGCCGCTCGATCCTCGATCAGACCCTGACCATCCCGGCGGAGCGCTTCACGCCGGTCGACGCCACCCTGATCCCCACCGGCGCGCACCTGCCGGTGGCCGGCACGCCCTTCGACTTCCGCAAGCCCACGGTGATCGGCGCGCGGATCCGCGACGGGCGGGACGAGCAGATCGTGCGGGCGCGCGGCTACGACCACAACTGGGTCGTCACCGACGCGCCCACGGCCGAGCCGCACCTCGTGGCGCGGGTCGAGGATCCAGAATCGGGCCGGATCCTCGAGGTGGCGAGCAACCAGCCGGGGGTGCAGTTCTATGCCGGCAACTTCCTCAACGCGACGGTGGTGGGTAAATCCGGCCTCGCCTACCGGCAGTCGGACGCCCTGGCGCTGGAGCCGGAACTCTTCCCCGACACGCCGAACCAGCCGGCCTTCGGCTCCGCCCGGCTCGACCCCGGCAAGACCTACCGGAACGTGATCGCCTACCGGTTCTCGACCAGCCCCGCTCACCGGACCCAGAAATGACCGACCGACCGATTGCACGGCCCCTGCGCTCCCGCGCCTGGTTCGACAACCCCGACAATATCGACATGACGGCGCTCTACCTGGAGCGCTACCTGAACTTCGGCCTCAGCCTGGAGGAGCTGCGCTCGGGCAGGCCGATCATCGGCATCGCCCAGACCGGCTCGGACCTGTCCCCGTGCAATCGCCACCATCTCGTCCTCGCGGAGCGGATCCGCGAGGGCATCCGCGAGGCGGGCGGGATCGTCCTGGAATTCCCGGTCCACCCGATCCAGGAGACCGGCAAGCGGCCGACCGCGGGCCTCGACCGCAACCTCGCCTATCTGGGCCTCGTGGAGCTGCTCTACGGCTACCCGCTGGACGGGGTCGTGCTGACCACGGGCTGCGACAAGACCACCCCGGCCTGCCTGATGGCCGCCGCCACCGTGAACATCCCGGCCATCGCCCTGTCGGTGGGGCCGATGCTCAACGGCTGGTTCAAGGGCCAGCGCACGGGCTCCGGCACGATCGTCTGGAAGGCCCGCGCGATGCTGGCGGCCGGCGAGATCGACCATGACGGCTTCATCAAGCTCGTCACCTCGTCGGCGCCCTCGACCGGCTTCTGCAACACGATGGGCACCGCCACCACGATGAACACGCTCGCCGAGGCCCTGGGCATGATGCTGCCCGGCTCGGCCGCGATCCCGGCGCCCTACCGCGACCGGCAGGAGGCCGCCTACCAGACCGGTAAGCGCATCGTCGCCATGGTGGCCGAGGACCTGAAGCCCTCCGACATCCTGACCCGCGACGCCTTCCTCAACGCCATCGCGGTCAATTCGGCGATCGGCGGCTCGACCAACGCGCCGATCCACCTCGCGGCGATCGCCCGCCACATGGGGGTCGACCTCGACATCACGGACTGGCAGACCCACGGGCTCGACGTGCCTCTGCTGGTCAACCTGCAGCCGGCGGGCACCTATCTCGGCGAGGATTACTACCGCGCCGGCAGCTTGCCCGCGGTGGTGGCGCAGCTCATGCGCCGCGACCTGATCCGGGAGGGCGCGCTGACGGTCAACGGGCGCACCCTCGGCGACAATTGCCGCGGCGCCGTGATCGAGGACGAGGACGTCATCCGGCCGATCGACCGGCCCCTCAAGGAGGCGGCGGGCTTCCTGGTCCTGCGCGGCAACCTGTTCGACGCCGCGGTCATGAAGACCAGCGTCATCGGCGACGAGTTCCGCGCCCGCTACCTGTCGAACCCGGAGGATCCGGACGCCTTCGAGGGTCCCGTCGTGGTCTTCGACGGACCGGAGGATTACCACGCCCGGATCGACGACCCGAGCCTCGGCATCACCGCGGAGACCATCCTGATCATGCGCGGGGCCGGGCCGATCGGCTATCCCGGGGCCGCCGAGGTGGTGAACATGCGCCCGCCCGCGCAGCTGATCCGGGCCGGCGTGCACGCGCTGCCCTGCCTGGGCGATGGGCGCCAGTCCGGCACCTCGGGCTCGCCGTCGATCCTCAACGCCTCGCCCGAGGCGGCGGCCGGCGGCGGCCTCGCGCTCCTGCGCAGCGGCGACCGGGTGCGGATCGACCTGCGCCGCGGCACCGCCGACATGCTGGTCGACGCGGACGAGATCGCCCGCCGCCGCAGCGCCCTGGAGGCGGCGGGCGGCTACGCCTATCCGGCCTCGCAGACGCCGTGGCAGGCGATGCAGCGCGCAGCCGTGGGGCAGATGCACACCGGGGCCATCCTGGAGGGCGCCGAGGCGTTCCAGCGCATCGCCCAGACCCGGGGCGTGCCGCGCGACAACCACTGAGACGAGGGCCGGGCCGGCGGTGCGGACGCCGCCGGCTCCGTCAGGGGCGCATCGCCAGCTCGGTGTCGGCGAGGGCGAGGCGGACCAGCTCGGTCATGGTCTCCCGGGCGGCGGCCGGGTCGCCCGCCACGATCGCGTCGTAGAGGGCGCGGTGGTCGGGCATCGGATCCCGGGGCAGGCCCTGGCGGCGATGCTTGAAGATCGTCGTCCACGTGACCGCGGCGGCGATGGAACTCGACAGGGCCATCAGCGCCCCGTTGCGGGCCGATTCCAGGATCGTGTTGTGGAAGGCCTGGTCGGCGGCCCGTCCGGCCTCGGTGGCGAGGCCGTGGCGGCCCATCTCCTCCAGGGCATGGCCCATCCGGGCGAGGTCGAGGCCCGAGCGCCGCTCCGCCGCGAGCGCCGCCGCCGCCGGCTCGACGATCATCCGCAGCTCGAACAGGTCGCGGATGAAGGACTCGCTCGGCTCCGACTCGAAGGCCCAGGCGAGGATGTCGGGGTCGAGCAGGTTCCAGCGGCTGCGCTGGCTCACGCGGGTGCCGGTGCGCGGGCGGCTCTCGACGAGCCCCTTCGCGCTCAGGATGCGGATCGCCTCGCGATAGGCGGTGCGCGAGACGTTCAATTTCTCAGAGAATTCGATCTCCCCGGGCAGCACGTCCCCGGGAGCGTAGCGGCCGCCAAGGATCGCCACCCCCAGATCGCGGGCGACCGAGCCGTGGATGCGGCGCGAGCCCGAGGCGAGGGGCAGCGTGACGTTCTCCGGACCGCGATCCTGCCTCACTCGTCCACCTCCAGTCCGGGCCACCGGGTCGGTCGGGGCGGGATCGGCGTGATTCTATCCTGAAGTTGTAGGAGCGCAAAGAGGAACACCCCCTGCACCGGAATCGCGGCCGCGCTTGCGGCGGGAGGCGAACTGCCCTAGCCTAATTGTATGAGTAGTGAATCGCCAGGATCCGTGACGATCCGCGGCAGCGTCCTGATCGGCGCCGCCGACGTGACCACAGCCGCGCTCTTCCGGGCCGTGGATCCCGCCACCGGAGCGCCCCTGGAGCCGGCCTTCTCGGCCGCAGGCCCTCGGGAGGTGGAGGCCGCCTGCACGCTGGCGGAAGCGGCGTTCCCGCATTTCGCGGAGACGCCACCAGAAACACGCGCTCGCTGTCTCGAAGCTGTGGCCGAGGGCATCGCCGATCTCGGCGCGCCGCTCGTCGAGCGGGCGATGGCCGAGACCGGCCTGCCGCGGGCGCGGCTGGAGGGTGAGCGCGCCCGCACGGTCGGGCAGCTGCGGCTGTTCGCGGATCTCGTCCGCTCCGGCGCGTGGATCCGGGCGACGATCGATCCGGCGCAGCACAAGCGGCAGCCGCTGCCCCGGCCGGACCTGCGCCGGCGCCACGTCGCGATCGGCCCGGTGGCGGTGTTCGGCGCCTCGAACTTCCCGCTGGCCTTCTCGGTGGCGGGGGGCGACACCGCCGCCGCCCTGGCGGCGGGCTGCCCGGTGGTGGTGAAGGGCCATCCGGCCCATCCCGGGACCGGGGAGCTGGTCGCGCGGGCCGTGCGTGCGGCGGTGGCCACCGGCGGCCTGCCCGAGGGCACGTTCTCCTACCTGCCGGGACCGTCCACGGACCTCGGAAGCGCCCTGGTCGCCGACCCGCGGATCAAGGCCGTCGGCTTCACCGGGTCGCGCGCGGGCGGGCTCGCCCTGATGCGGGTGGCCGCCGGCCGGCCCGAGCCGATCCCGGTCTATGCCGAGATGAGCGCGGTCAACCCGGTCGTGCTCCTGCCCGGCGCCCTGCGGGCCCGGAGCGCGTCCCTGGCGGCGGGCTTCGTCCAGTCGCTGACGCTGGGGGCGGGGCAGTTCTGCACCAATCCCGGTCTGCTGATCGGGATCGCCGGCTCCGACCTCGACGCCTTCGCGGAGGCCGCCGCCGCGGCGATCCGGGAGAGTGTGCCGCACACCATGCTCACCCCGGACATCCGCGACCGGTTCGCGCACGCCGTCGCCGCGCTGGCGGCCCGACCGGGAGTGACGGTCGCGGCGCGCGGGGCGGCCGCCGGCCCGGGGGGCGCCCCCGCCTGCCTGCTGCGCACGGAGGCGCGCCACGTCCTCGCGGATCCGGCCCTCGCCGACGAGATGTTCGGTCCGGCCGCGCTGCTGGTCGCCGCCGCCGACATGGCGGAGGTCACCCGGCTCCTCGAGTCCCTCGGCGGGCAGCTCACCGCGACGTTGCACCTCGACCGCGCGGACGAGCATCTCGCCGCCGGGCTCGTGCCGCTGCTGGCCCGCAAGGCCGGACGGATCCTGGCGAACGGCTGGCCCACCGGCGTCGAGGTCGCCCCCGCGATGGTGCATGGCGGGCCGTTCCCGGCGACCTCGGACGGCCGGAGCAGCTCGGTGGGCACGCTGGCGATCGAACGGTTCCTGCGCCCGGTCTGCTACCAGGACCTGCCCGACGCGCTCCTGCCGCCGCCCCTGCGCCCGGACAATCCCTGGCATCTCGCGCGCCGGATCGACGGCGTTCTCGATCCGCAACCCGGCCGCTGACAGGCCGCCGCGCGACCCTCGACGGCCGCGCGTTCAGGACGACCCGAAGCGGTCGTCCCCGGGAGGACACAGATGGGACGATCACTCCTACAATTCCGCGCCGCCGACGGGCAGCGGGGGGTCGCGCTGCTCGCCGACGGTCGGGCGCGGCGGGTGCTCGGCGTCGACAGCGTGCGCGCCCTGGCGCGCAGGGCTCTCGAGGCGGGGGACGATCTGGCCGCGACGGCGGAGCGGGCGGGACTCGGCGCGCCCGTCGATCTCGACACGGTCCGGCTCCTGCCGCCCATCGACCACGCCGATCCCGCCCACCTGATGCTGAGCGGCACCGGCCTGACGCATCTCGGCTCCGCGGAGGGCCGCGACGCGATGCACCGCGCGGCCGCGGCCGACCCGGCGCCGACCGACTCGATGCGCATGTTCCGGATGGGCGTCGAGGGCGGCAAGCCGGCGCCGGGCGAGGCCGGCGTGCAGCCGGAATGGTTCTACAAGGGCGACGGCTCCGGCCTGGTCGCCTCCGGCGAGCCGCTTGTCTCGCCGGCCTTCGCCCGCGACGGCGGCGAGGAGCCGGAGATCGCCGGGATCTACCTGGTCGACGCCGACGGCACCCCGGTGCGCCTCGGCTTCGCCCTGGCGAACGAGTTCTCCGACCACGTGACCGAGCGCGGCAACTACCTGTGGCTCGCCCATTCCAAGCTGCGCCCGGCCGCCCTCGGCCCGGAGCTGTGGCTCGGGGCGCTTCCGCCGGACGTGCGCGGGACCAGCCGCATCCTGCGCGACGGCGCCGTGCTCTGGGAGAAGCCGTTCCTCTCCGGGGAGGCGAACATGTCCCACAGCATCGCCAACCTGGAGCGGCACCACTTCAAATACGCACCCTTCCGGCGCCCCGGCGACGTGCACGTCCACTTCTTCGGGACCGCCACCCTGTCGTTCAGCGACGGCGTCGCGACCCGGCCCGGCGACGTGTTCGAGATCGAGGCCGCGCCGTTCGCGCTGCCCCTGCGCAACCCCCTGGCGGCCGCCCCGCCCGCCGACCCGGCTGTGCGGGTGCTCTGAGATGGCGAGCCCGATCCGCATCGGTCTGGTGGGTGTCGGCAAGATCGCCCGCGACCAGCATCTGCCGGTCATCGCCGCCTCCCCGGATTACAGCCTCGTGGCGGTGGCGAGCCGGCATGGCGGGCTCGACGGCGTGCCGAGCTACGGCAGCCTGGAGGCGATGCTGGCGGCGCACGGCGACCTCGACGCCGTCGCCCTGTGCCAGCCGCCGCAGGCGCGGTTCGCGGCGGCCCTGGCGGGGATCGCGGCGGGCCGCCACGTCTTCCTCGAGAAGCCCCCGGGGGCGACGCTGGCCGAGGTCGGGCTCCTGGTCGAGGCCGCCCGGACCCGGGGCGTGAGCCTGTTCGCGAGCTGGCACTCGCGCTTCGCGCCGGGGGTGGAGCCCGCGCGCCGCTGGCTGTCGGGCCGCCGGATCCGGTCGGTGGAGATCGCTTGGCTGGAGGATGTCCGGCACTGGCACCCGGGCCAGGACTGGATCTGGGACGCGGGCGGGATGGGCGTGTTCGATCCGGGGATCAACGCCCTGTCCATCGCCACGCATATCCTGCCGCCGTTCCACCTGACCGGCGCGACCCTGTCGGTGCCGGAGAACCGGCAGGCGCCGATCGCCGCCGACCTGCATTTCGCCGATGCCGCCGGCACCCCGATCCGGGCCCGGTTCGACTGGCGCCAGACCGGGCCGCAGACCTGGGACATCCGGGTCGAGACCGACGACGGTACCCTGGTGCTTTCGCAGGGCGGGGCCGTCCTGACGATCGACGGCCGCGACCAGCCGCTCCCGCCCGAGGCGGAGTACCGCGGCCTCTACGACCGTTTCGCCGCCCTGGTCCGCTCCGGCGCCAGCGACGTCGACCTGAATCCGCTGATCCACGCCGCCGACGCCTTCATGCGCGGCGAGCGCCGCACGGTGGAGGCCTTCACGGACTGACCGGACACGGACTGACCGGACACGGACTGACCGGGAGGCCCCCTGCGGGACACGAACGCGACAGAGCCAGGCAAGGCCGCGCGGTTAAGGGGGAGTCACATGGGTAAGCAATGGAGAAAGCATAGGCGATGGGCCGCGCTCGCATTCTGCGCCGCGACGGTCACGGCGGGCGCGTGTCCGGCGGGCGCACAGGTTGAAGCCACGGCTCCGGACGGGGGACCGTCGCTGGTAAATCCGGGGCCGAAGGCGAATCCGGCGCAGAAGGCCCGGTACCGGGCGAACCGCGCCCGGCGGCGGGTCATCCGGGAGGCGCGGAGCTTCTCGGGCGCCAGCAGCGCCGCGGCCAGCCTCGACGTGCAGGGCAGCAGCGCGACGCCGCCCAGCCTGCCGCCGGGCACCCTCGATCTGGGCAACGGGATCAGCATGATCCTGAACTACACCGGCGAGTTCGCCGCCAACCCGTCCGGCGGCATCCGCCAGGGATCGGCCTATGCCGGCCAGATCGCCTTCGGCCTCGACGCCGATCTCGCGCGTCTCGCGGGGATCGACGGCGGCTCGGTCCACACCGTCGTCACCCAGCGCCACGGACGGAGCCTGGCGCAGGATTCCATCGGCTTCGACGGCAGCGTGCAGGAGATCTACGGCGGCGGCCAGACCGCCCATCTCACCCTGCTGTCCTATGAGCAGAAGCTGTTCGACAACCGCCTCGACCTCGAGGTCGGCCGCCTGCTGGCCAACCCGAACTTCCTGGCCTCGCCGCTCTACTGCAACTTCCAGAACAACGCGACCTGCGGCGCGCCGAAGTCCATCTTCAAGCTGACGAACTTCACCTACTGGCCGATCGCCACCTGGGGCGGCCATGCCAAGGCCTGGGTCAACGACAAGGTGTTCCTGCACGCCGGCATCTACGAGGTGAACCCCCGCGACCAGTTGCCGACGCAGAACGGGATCGACTGGTCGACCAACGGCGCTACCGGTGTCCTGGTGCCGGTGGAAGTCGGCTACTCGACCAATTTCGGCAATGACCCGCTGCCGCGCAACTACAGCGTCGGCGTCGTCTTCGACCGGTCGGACTACAAGGATCCCGTGCTCGACCAGCGGGGCGGCGCCCGGGTCTTCAGCGGCCTCGATCCGCTGACCCGGTTCGGCCGCTCGGCGGTCTACGCCCGCTTCGACCAGATGGTCTGGCGGCCGGACCCGAACGGCATCCAGGGCCTGTCGGTCTTCGGCGTCGCGCTCGGCGGGACCGGCGGCCGGCAGACCCAGGATTACTTCCTGGAGGGCGGCGCCGTGCTGACCGGCACCTTCCCCGGCCGGCCCTACGACACCCTCGGCTTCGTCTTCGCCATGGAGAAGCTCTCGCCGCTGGGCACGGCCAACATCCGGGCGGCGCGCACGGCGCTCGGGCTCGGCACCCGGAACGTCGAATCCCTGCAGACCATCCTGGAGCTGAGCTACGGCATCCAGCTCACCCCGGCGGTGCGGCTGATGCCGAACCTGCAATACGTGATCGACCCGGACCAGACCCGCTTCCCGTTCCGTCCGAAGCCGATCCCGGATGCCTTCGTGATCGGCGCGAAGCTGTCGGTGGACCTGTTCACCCTGGCCGGCCTGGCGAAGGGTCCGGGCAGCCCGTGAGCGCGCGAACCCCCGGCGCCCGCAGGATGCGGGCGCCGGTCCTCCATCGCGGCGCCGATCCCGGCTGCCGCACGGCGCGGCCGTCCGGCAGGACCGATATCCCGGTCGCGCCGACGGTATCGGCCGGCGCAGGAGCGCGGCGGACGGGGTTTCGCCCTGCGCGCTCCTTCGTGTACGAGACCGGGCTCCGCGTTCCGTCACGCGGTCGGTGGGCTGCCCGCCCGTCGGGCGACGGCAGAGACCTGGACATGGCAGTGACCGATCAAGACGCGGCGCCGGTCTGTACCGGAGTGGCCGGCCTCGACCACATCCTGGACGGCGGCTACGCGTCCCGGCGCTCGCACCTCATCGAGGGCCGGCCCGGATCCGGCAAGACGACGCTGGCGATGCAGTTCCTGCTCGACGGCGTGCGGCGGGGCGAGCGCTGCCTGTACATCACGCTGTCCGAGAGCCGGCGCGAGCTCCTGAACGTCGCGGGGCGCCACGGCTGGTCCCTCGACGGCATCGAGATCTTCGAACTCATCGCGCCGGAACTCAGCCTCGACCCGAACCAGCAGCAGAGCCTCGTCCATTCGTCCGATCTCGAACTCGGCGAGACCATCCGCATGGCGATCGCCGAGATCGAGCGGACCAAGCCGCAGCGCGTCGTGTTCGACAGCCTGTCCGAGATCCGGCTGCTCTCGCAGGGTTCGCTGCGCTACCGCAGGCAGGTCCACGCCCTGCGCAGCTTCCTGCTCATCCAGAACACCACGGCGCTGCTCCTCGACGATCTGACCGCCGAGGCGGACGACCTGAATCTGCACAGTCTCAGCCATGCCGTGATCCGGCTGGAACAGCTCGCGCCGCTCTACGGCGGGGAGCGGCGGCGCCTGCGCGTGATCAAGATGCGCGGCACGCCGTTCCGGGGCGGGTTCCACGACTACGTCATCCGGCGCGGCGGTCTCACGGTGTTCCCGCGGCTCGTCGCGGCCGAGCATCTCGGCACCTTCGCCGACGACCAGTGCGGCACGGGCAGCCCCGAGCTCGACCTGCTGCTCGGCGGCGGCATCGATCGCGGGACCAGCACGATGCTGATCGGCCCGTCCGGCGTCGGCAAGTCGACGGTGGCGCTCACCTGCGTCACCGCGGCGATCGCCCGCGGCGAGAAGGTGCTGATCCTCAGCTTCGACGAGACCACGAACGTGCTGCGCCGCCGGGCCCGCGGCCTCGGCATGCCGATCGACGCCGTGATCGCCTCCGGCGATCTCCGGGTCGAACAGATCGATCCGGCGGAGGTCTCGCCCGGCGAACTCGCCGACATCGTGCAGGAGGCGGTCGAGCACCAGGGCGTGACGACGGTCGTGATCGATTCCCTGACCGGCTATCACAACGCCATGCCGGAGGAGAACTACCTGCTCCTGCAGATGCATGAGTTGCTGACCTACCTGAACCAGCAGGGCGTCGTCACGCTCCTGGTCCTGGCCCAGCACGGCATGATCGGGGCGATGGGCGCCAATGTCGACCTGACCTATCTCAGCGACACGATCCTGCTGTTCCGCACCTTCGAGGCCGATGGCCGGCTGCGGCGCGCGATCTCGGTGGTGAAGAAGCGGACCGGCAGCCATGAGAACGCGATCCGCGAATTGCGGATCGACTCCGACGGGATCCGCGTTGGCGAACCACTCAGCGCGTTCAGGGGTATCATGACCGGCGTTCCGACATTCGAAGGTGAACGGTCGTCCCTCTTGCCCACCCACGGGGCTGATGACCGACGCTGAACCGCCGGTTCTCCTCTTCACGCCGGGGGGCCGCGACGCCGTCGTCGCCGCGACCATCCTCGGCGAGGGACAGATCGCGTCGCAGATCTGCGGCAGCCTCGCGGAGGTGGTCGCCCGGCTCCACACGGCCGCCTGCGCAGTCCTGACCGAGGAGGCGCTGCTCTCATCGAACCGGCAGGCGCTGGCGGATTGGATCGCCGCCCAGCCGCCCTGGTCCGACTTCCCGTTCATCCTCCTGCGACTGCGCGGCGCCGAGCCCAACACGCAGTTGACCGACCTCTTGGGCAACGTGAGCGTGCTGGAGCGCCCGTTCCATCCGGCGACCCTGATCATGGCGGCCCGGGCCGCCCATCGCGCCAAGCGCCGGCAGCTCGAGGCGCGGGCCCATCTCGAGGAGCGCGAGCGGACGACGGAGCGGCAGGCGCTCCTGATCCGCGAGCTGCATCACCGGGTGAAGAACACGCTGGCGACGGTGCAGGCGCTGCTCGGGGCTTCGGCCCGGTCCGCCACCACCGTGGACGCGTTCTACGAGGCGTTCTCGGCGCGGGTGATCTCGCTGGCCAAGACCCACAATCTCCTGACCGAGGATTACTGGCAGCAGGCCCCCCTGCGCGAGATGCTGATGAACGAGCTGGGGCCCTACAACGACGTCGAGGGCTCCCGCATCCAGCTGGACGGGCCGCCGATCGAGCTGATGGGCGACCTCGCGGTCCCGACCGGCATGGCCATCCACGAGCTGACGACCAACGCGGCCAAGCACGGCGCCTTGTCGGTTCCGGAGGGCTGCATCCGGATCCGCTGGGGTGTCGAGCAGACGTCGGCGGCACGCATGCTCCATCTCGACTGGACCGAACGGGGCGGTCCGTTCACGGAGACACCGACGCGGAAGGGCTTCGGCTCGACGCTGCTGCAACGCGTCCTGAAGCTCCAGTGCCAGGCGGAGATCGCCTTCGATTTCCAGCCGGCCGGCCTGCATTTCACCATGCGTGCGCCGCTGCCCGAGACGCGCGTCGTCCCGACCTACTGAGCGCACCGGTTCTCGAAACCCGGCGGCCCGGATCCGACCGCGGGATGTGCGCTTTCACACAGAAGTGTGGTGCATCCTCCGGCTCAGGTCGAACCGATCGCAGGTGCGAGATTTGGGATGTCGCAGCACAGCGACACGTTTCTCGATGACCAAGTTTGCCCCTCTCGTCGCCGCCATCCTCGCCTGGGCCGCCTTCGGCACCTGGGCCGAAGCCCGGCGATCCGCGCTCCAGAAGGATATTCCGGCCCTGCGTCCGGGCATCGAAGCCGATCTGGCCGCCCGGAACTGCCCGAATGTCCGTATCGACACGGAGCGCTTCCGCCAGTTCTCGCGAGAGAACCACCTCAACCACGCCGATTTCTTCACGAAGAAGCGCTCGGTCGCCCTGCAGCAGGACCTCGACGCGGAGGCGACGCAGTTCCGGGAGCGTCCGGAGCAGGCCTGCGCGCAGATGTGGGACAAGTACGGCGACGACGGTACCGTGCTGCATCTCCTCGCCCGCAAATAGACGGGCCGCCGGCCGGGCGCGTGCTGGACCCCCCCCCGCCGCCCTCCGGCCGCCAGGGTTCGCGGCCGACGGGTGAGCGTCTGCCGGTTGCCGGCCCGCCGGGCTCCCGGCCGACGAGGCCCTTCCATAGCCCCGCGGAATGCGAGAGCGCCCTTCTCCCGCCGGGCCCTCCGGGAGACGAAAGCTTCGTTTCCCGCGCGACCAAGCCGCCGCGGCACAAGATTTCGGCGCGCGTCCGCCCGGCATCCTGAGATAAAATCTCATCCGGGGCGAGATGTTTCGAGCAGAACGTTTTGCGTTCGCGAGACAATTGGGAACCGCGTTTCATTGACGGCGGAACGTGGGGCGATCAATTCTATCGACCTATTCGGATGTCCGGCCGCACCATCCTCGCTCTTCGAGATCGCGGCGGCTCGCCATCCTGTCCCGCAGCAAGGCACCCGGAATGACACGACCGAGACTCGTCGGCCTGAGCGCGAACGTGCAGCGGCCCTCCAAGACCCGGACGCTGGTGGATGCGGTGCTGCGCGAGGCCGGCGCCCGGGCGCCCCTCGATGTGCGCCTCCTCGACTTCGTCGATGCCGGAACCGGCCTCGGCGCCGCCTGGACCCGCGACCAGCTCCCGGCGTCTTCGCGCAGCGTGCTCGCGGCGATCGAGGAGGCGGACGGTCTCGTGGTCGGCTCGCCGGTCTACAAGGGCGCCTATACCGGCCTGTTCAAGCACCTGTTCGACCTCGTCGATCCGGGGGCGCTGGCCGGCAAGCCCGTGGCGATCGTGGCCACCGGCGGCGGCGCGCGCCACGCGCTCGTGGTCGAGCACGCCTTCCGGCCGCTCTTCGGCTTCTTCGGCGCCCTCCAGATCCCGACGGCCGTCTACGCCTCCGATCCCGATTTCAGCGACGGCGTGCTCACCGAGGCCGGCGTGCGCGCCCGCGCCGCCGAGGCCGGCGGGCAGCTCGCGGCCCTGCTGGTCCACCGGTCGGCCTCCGCTGCGCCCCTCGCCCTGGCCGCCGCCGAGTGAGCCGGGCGATGCTCGACCGCCGCAACCTGCTGGCCGCCCTGGCGGCCCTGCCCCTCGCGCCGGCCCTGGTCCGGGGCGCCCGCGCGGCCGAGCCCGGCGTGGTGCGGATCGGCTACCAGAAGAACGGCATCCTGGTCGTCGCCAAGCAGCAGGGAATCATCGAGAAGCGCCTGGAGCCCCTCGGCCAGAGCGTGCGCTGGGTCGAGTTCTCCTTCGGGCCGCCGCTGCTGGAGGCCCTGTCGCTCGACGGGATCGACTTCGGACAGACCGGCGACGCGCCGCCGATCTTCGCGCAGGCCGCACGCGCCAACCTCGTCTACGCGGCCGCCCAGGAGGCCGGCGGGTCGGGGGCGGGGATCCTGCTCCCGAAGGCCTCGGCGATCCAGAGCCTCGCCGAGCTCAAGGGCAAGCGGGTCGCCTTCGCCAAGGCGTCGAGCGCCCACAACCTGACCATCGCGGCCCTGGAGAAGGCCGGCCTCAGCTACGCCGACATCACGCCGGTGACCCTCGCGCCCGCGGACGCCGCGGCGGCCTTCGCCCGGGGCAGCATCGACGCCTGGACGATCTGGGACCCGTATTTCGCCATCGCCGAGCAGGGGGAGGGGGTGCGGGTGCTGGCCCGCGCCAGCGACATCACCCCGCAGAACAACTACTTCCTGGCGAGTCGCCCCTTCGCGGAAACCCGCGCCCCGGTGCTCCAGGCGGTGATCGACGCGCTCGGGGACGTGGCGGCCTGGTGCACGCAGAACCGCGGCGCCGTCGCCGACCTCCTGTCGCAGGGCACCGGCGTGCCGCTCGCCGCCACGCGCCGGGCGGTGGACCGGACCGACTACGTGATCGGCCCGATGAACGACCGGGTCGCCGCCGAGCAGCAGCGGATCGCCGACCGCTTCCACGCCCTGAAGTTGATCCCCAAGCCGATCCGGATCGCCGACGCGGTCTGGACCGCCCCCGCCCGCAACGGCTGACACCGACTGCCGAGAGCCATGACCGACCGCACGCCCCGCGCCCTGGCCCTGCCGCCGTCCGACCGCCCGGCGCCGAACCGCCGCCTGCTCCTGTCCGCCGGGCTCGGCCTCGCGGCGGCCGCGATGCTGCGCCCCGCCCGGGCCGCGGGCAGTATCCGGATCGGCTACCAAAAATACGGCTCCCTGGTGCTGCTGAAGGGCCGCGGCAGCCTGGAGACGGCGCTCCAGCCGCTGGGCGTCACGGTGGCGTGGTCGGAATTCCCGTCCGGGCCGCCGCTCCTGGAGGCGCTGAATGCCGGGGCGATCGATTTCGGCTCCGCCGGGGAGGCACCGCCGATCTTTGCCCAGGCCGCGAGCCCGGAGCTGCGCTACGTCGCCACCGAGCCGCCGGCGCCGCGGGGGGAGGCGATCCTCGTGCCCAAGGACAGCCCGGTGCGCAGCGTCGCCGACCTGCGCGGGAAGACCATCGCCCTCAACAAGGGCTCGAACGTCCACTTCCTGCTGGTGCGCGCCCTGGCGCAGGCGGGCGTGCCCTATGACGGGGTGAAGCTCGCCTTCCTGGCGCCGGCGGACGCCAACGCCGCCTTCGTGCGCGGCTCCGTCGACGCCTGGGCGATCTGGGATCCGTATCTCGCCGCCGCCGAGCGCGCCACGGGCGCCCGGGTCCTGGCCGACGGGCAGGGGCTCGCCCCCAACCGCCAGTTCTACCTGTCCCGGCGGGGCTTCACCGATTCCAGCCCGGAGATCGTGTCGGCCGTGCTCAAGGCGATCGGTGAGGTCGATGCCTGGGCGGAGGGCCACGCGGACGCCGTGGCGGCGGAACTCGCCCCCGCGGTGGGCATCCCCGCGCCGGTTCTCGGCGTCGCCCTGGGACGGCTGTCCTACGGCGTCGCGCCCCTCGACGCCGCGGCGGTCGCCGACCAGCAGAAAGTCGCCGACGCGTTCCACGGGCTGGGCCTCCTGCCGCGACCGATCCGGGTCGCCGACGCGGTCTGGACGCAGCCCGAGCGCCGGGCCGAGAATCGGGCGGAGACTCGCTGATGCGCAACGCCAAGCTCGATCGCCTCGGCGACACGGCCCTGCCCTGGCTCCTGCCGGCGGCGCTCCTTCTCGGCTGGCAGGCCGCGGTCTCGGCGGGCCTCGTCTCCAACCGCTTCATGCCGGCGCCCCTCGACGTGGTCCGGGCCGGCTGGGAGGCCGGGCGGACCGGGGAGCTCTGGACCAATCTCGGCGTCAGCACCCTGCGGGCGCTCGCGGGCTTCGTGATCGGCGGCGGCATCGGCTTCGCGCTCGGCCTCGCCAACGGCCTGTCGCGCCTGTCGGAGCGGCTCACCGACACCTCGGTGCAGATGGTGCGCAACGTGCCCCACCTGTCGCTGATCCCGCTGGTGATCCTGTGGTTCGGCATCGGCGAGGAGGCCAAGCTGTTCCTCGTGGCGCTCGGCGTGTTCTTCCCGATCTACGCCAACACCCTGCACGGCATCCGCTCGGTGGATCCGGGCCTCGTGGAGATGGGCCGGGTCTACGGCATGTCCCGCAGCGAGCTGTTCGCCCGGGTGGTGCTGCCCGGCGCCCTGCCGTCGATCTTCGTCGGCCTGCGCTACGGCCTGGGCATCATGTGGCTGACGCTGATCGTCGCCGAGACGATCTCGGCCTCGTCGGGGCTCGGCTACATGGCCATGCAGGCGCGCGAGTTCATGCTGGTCGACGTCGTGGTGCTGGCGATCCTGATCTACGCGGCCCTCGGCAAGCTCGCCGACGCCCTGACCCGCCAGCTCGAGCGCACCTGCCTCGCCTGGAATCCCGCCTACAGGAGCGCCTGATGCTGCTCGACGCCGTCCGCCGCGAGGCGATCCCCGAAGCCGGATCGGCACCCCGTCAGGCCGGGGGATCCGCATCGTCACGCCCGCCCGCGGAGCCCGCGGGCCGCGGCATCGCCGTCACCGTCCGCGACCTGCACAAGAGCTTCGACGGCACCGCCGTCATCGAGGGCCTGAACCTGTTCCTGCCGGCCGGCGGGTTCACCGCGGTGGTGGGCCGCTCCGGCTGCGGCAAGAGCACCCTGCTGCGCCTGATCCTCGGGCTGGAGACGCCCACCGGCGGCCGGATCGATCTGGAAGGGCCGGCGACGTCGCCCCGCCGGTCGGAGCCGCCGAAGCGGATCATGTTCCAGGAGCCGCGCCTCCTGCCCTGGGCGCGGGTCGTCGACAACGTCGCGGTCGGCCTGTCGGGCCTCGGCTCCCGGGCCGAGCGCCGGGAGCGGGCGCTCGCGGCGCTCGCCGAGGTCGGGCTCGGCGACAAGGCGGGACAATGGCCCGCGACCCTGTCGGGGGGCCAGCGGCAGCGGGTGGCGCTGGCCCGGGCGCTGGTGAGCCGGCCGGGCCTGCTCGCCCTCGACGAACCCCTTGGCGCCCTTGACGCCCTGACCCGCATCGGCATGCAGGACCTGATCGAGCGGATCTGGCAGGCGCAGGGCTTCACGGCGCTGCTCGTGACCCACGACGTCGCCGAGGCGGTGGCGCTGGCCGACCGCATCCTCGTGGTGGAAGCCGGGCGGATCGCCCTCGACCTGCGGGTCGACGTGCCGCGCCCGCGCCGACGCGGGGATCCGGATCTCGCACGCCTCGAAGGCCGTATTCTCGATCATCTTCTGGGCGCGCCGCAGGCCGCCTGACCCGCAACGGAGCTTCCCGATGACCGCATCGCACGACGGGCGCGCCGACGTCCTCTGGTTCCTGCCGACCCACGGCGACGGGCGCTATCTCGGTGCCCAGGAGGGCGCCCGGGACGTGTCGCTCGGCTACCTCCAGCAGATCGCGCAGGGCGCCGACGCCCTCGGCTATTACGGCGTGCTGCTGCCCACCGGGCGCTCCTGCGAGGATTCCTGGATCGTCGCCTCGGCCCTGGCGCCCCTGACCCGGCAGCTGCGCTTCCTCGTGGCGGTGCGGCCGGGCCTGATGGAGCCCTCGGCCGCCGCCCGCATGACCGCGACCCTCGACCGGATCTCCGGCGGGCGCCTGCTGATCAACGTCGTCACCGGCGGCGACCCGGTGGAGCTCGCCGGCGACGGCGTGTTCCTGTCCCACGACGAACGCTACGCCGTCACCGACGAGTTCCTGACGATCTGGCGCGGCCTGCTGGCGGGGGAGACCGTGACCTTCCAGGGCGCGCATCTGCGCGCCGAGAACGGCCGGCTGATCTACCCGCCGGTGCAGAAGCCCTATCCGCCGCTCTATTTCGGCGGCTCCTCGCCCGCCGGGATGGCGGTGGCGGCCGAGCATTGCGACGTCTACCTCACCTGGGGCGAGCCGCCGGCGCAGGTCGCGGAGAAGATCGCCGCCGCCCGGCAGGCCGCCGAGGCGAAGGG
Source organism: Methylobacterium sp. 391_Methyba4 (assembly GCF_029691625.1). NCBI lineage: Bacteria > Pseudomonadati > Pseudomonadota > Alphaproteobacteria > Hyphomicrobiales > Methylobacteriaceae > Methylobacterium > Methylobacterium sp. 391_Methyba4. The sequence goes on from NZ_CP121475.1 coordinate 1,718,337, forward strand.
CAAGACCTTCTCGTACGGCATCCGCCTGCACGTTATCGCCCGGGAGACGGAGGGCGAGGCCTGGGACGCAGCCGAGCAACTGATCTCGAAGCTCGACGACGCCACCATCGCCAAGGCGCAGGAGACCCTGAAGCGGCAGGATTCCGTCGGCCAGAGCCGCATGATGGCCCTCCACGGCGGCAAGCGCGACAAGCTGGTGGTGTCGCCCAACCTCTGGGCCGGCGTCGGCCTCGTGCGCGGCGGTGCCGGGACGGCTTTGGTCGGCTCGGCCGATCAGGTCGCCGACCGGATGAAGGAGTACATCGATCTCGGGATCGACCGCTTCATCCTCTCGGGCTACCCGCACCTGGAGGAGGCCTACCGCTTCGCCGAGCTGGTCTTCCCGAAGCTGCCGCTGCGCGCCACCACGGGTCGCCCGGCCACCAATGCCCGCAACGACGGCCCGTTCGGGGAGATCGTCGCCAACGACATCGTGCCCAGCCGCCGCGTCGGCGCGCACTGACCGGAGGATCGGGCCGCCCTCCGGGACCGGGCATGGCTGATCTGCATTCGCGCTGCCCGGGTGTCATGGTGACGCCATCCTTGGCGTCCATCCGCCCCGCCCATCGCCGCGCGCCGTACGCGCGCGGCCGGGACGAGTGAAGGATGTCCATGACTTCGACCAAGACGGCCCTGCTGGCCATCGGTCTCTGCCTCGGCCCCGCCGCGGCCTTCGCGGAGCAATCCCCGGCCCGGGAAGCGCTCAAGCAGTACTGCACCGGCGACTACATGGATTTCTGCAGCGCCTACGCGCCGGGCGGCCCGGAAGTCGAAGCCTGCTTCAAGGCCAATCTCAAGAAGCTCTCGCCCAACTGCTCGGCGGCGATCACCGCCTACAAGAAGGAGCAGCGGGCGACCAAGCGCTTCAGCGAGGCGCGCTGAACCGTCACCGCACGGCGACGCCCAGAGGCGCGCCGCTGCAGTCGAGATGCGCCGGGTTGGTCGAGACCACCCCGGCATTGCACCCCGCCTGCGTCCCGACATAGAGGGGCGTCCCCCCGGATCCGGGCCGCGCGAGGTAGCCGATCGGCCGCGTGCCGGCGTCGAGATGGCGGGGATTGCTGGTGACGAGGCCTGCATCGAGCCCGGCCGCCGTGCCGACATAGACGGGCGGGTCGCCGGGGTTACCCGGTTGCGCCAGCGTGGCGCCGATCGGTGCCGTGGCGCAGCCCTTGTACCCCGGGTCGATCGTCACCTCGCCGGCGTTGCAGCCGCCCTGCGTGCCGACATAGAGCGCCGTACCGGGCGCCCGGGCGGCCGGGGGCGGCGCGACGGCCGCCTGCGGCGCGATAGCAGCCCGCGGCGCTTGGGCGGCCCGCGGCGCTTGGGCAGCCTGCGGCGCTTGGGCAGCCTGCGGCGCTTGAGCGGCCGGCCCGCCGCCGAGCGCCGTCCGCAGGGCCGCGATCCCCGCCTTGACGTCCTCCAGCGTGCCGACCACCACGTAGCAGGTGTAGCTGTGCGCCCCGGCCGGGACGTTGTTCTCGCGGAAGACGCAGTTCCACTTCACCGTCGCGTTGCCGGGGCCCGGCAGGGTCGCGAAGTTGAACCGGCCGTAGCCCGCGTTCGGCACGCTCGGCTGGGGGAGGGCGGGGCTGTACACGCCCATGGCCCGGGATCCGTCGGCATTGGCCAGGATCACCGGCACGCCCTGCTCGGCCGGCCCCGCGGAGAGCGGCGCGGAGCGGCCCGTCGCCGGATCGTAGCTCCAGAACTGCGCGAAGTCGGGGGGCATGTAGGCGGTGGCCGCCTCGAAGGTCGCGGAGGCATGCGGCTCGGCGGTGACGTAGGTGGCGCGGTACGCGATGGCGTTGGCCACGCCCTCGGCGCCGAGGGTGACGCGCTTGGCCAGGACGTCGTTGGAGCGCGGCCCGGCATGGGGGCCGGGGCCCTTCGGGCAATTGCCGGTCGTCGCACCGGGCCCGATCCAGTAGGCCATCTGGGACCGGGTCTCGAGCGTGTCGGCGCCGACCTGCAGGGCCGTGAGCAGGCTCGTGCTGCGCGGGCCGGTGCCGTCGGCATCGCTGCCGGCCTCCGTGGGGTTCAGGCACTCCCCGTAGCCGTCGAAGGCGGCGGCCGATTGCAGCTCCCGGCCGTGGTCGCGGGCGTTGATGAACTGCGTGCCGCCCCAGGTCAGGCTGTCGATGGCGCCCGCGGTCCGGGACGAGACGCCGACGGCGAGGGGCGATCCCTTGAACGGCCGGCTGATCGTCGCCCGGCCGCCGGGCTCGGGCCATGCGATCGACGGCGCATCCGCGGCGCGGGCGGACCCGGCGAAGCCGGCGAGCAGCAGCGCCGCGCAGGCGGGACGGATGGGTCGGATCGGTGCGGTCATCGGCGACTCCTGGGCGTCGTCGGCTTAGCAGGTGCGGGCGCGCCGTCCAGGATCGCATCCCGGATACCCGACCGGGACCCGCGCGCCGCAACCGGGCCTCGTCGGTCCGCCGCCCGCGCCGATGCTGCCTTCGGGCAGCCTCACGCCTGCACGATAATTTAAGCCCGTGGCCGCCATCAGGTTAGGACACGCGCGGCCGAACTCTGAGTCCTGCGGCTCTGTGATGATCGGCCCGCGCGACTATCGGGAACCTGTCTCGGCAGTCCCGGAGACTGCACGATGTGGAGGCCGTGCCGATGACGACACCCGACCTGACGTCCGCCGGAACCGCCTCCCGGGCCGGCGGCCGCGAGGGGCTGCTGCGCGGTGCACGCATCGGCGCCGCCGCGGCGGTGACCGTGATGGTGCTGCTGCTCGATCTCATCAGCTACTCCCAGCTCATCTTCGCGGGGCCGCTGGCGGAGAGCCGCGCCGCCGGCCTGTCGGGCCTGCTCGCGGCCTACGTGCTGGGCAGCCTCGTCTTCATCGCGCTCCGCCGGACCGCGCGGATCTCGCTCTCCTTCATCGGCGCGGCCGCGATCGTGCAGGCGGCGATCGCCGCGGGCGTCGCCGGGCAGCTGGAAGCGGCGGGCGTGACCGATCCGGAGACGGTGGGCCAGCTCGTCCTCGTCGCCTGCGGCGTCTCGACCTTCGCCACCGGATTGGTCTTCGCGCTGCTCGGCACCCTGCGGGCCTCCCTGCTGGTGCAGCTCCTGCCCTATCCGGTGCTCGCCGGCTTCCTCGGCGGCGTCGGGCTGCTGTTCCTGCGCAGCGGCGTGCAGATCGGCGGCCATGTCGACGATCCGCTGGCGGCCCTGCTCCGCACCGTCGACCCGGCGGCCCTCGATCCGGGCCGGATCGATGCCGGAGCGCTGGCGCGCATCGCCCTGACCCTCGGCATCGGCTTCTGCGCCTTCTACCTGCCCCGGATCGTCCGGCACTGGGGGACCTATCCCACGGTCATCCTGTCGAGTCTCGCCGTGGTCCATCTCGGACTGGCCTGGACCGGCACCAGCGTCGCCGCCGGGCAGGCCGCGGGATGGCTGATCGAGCCGCTGCCGGCGGGGTCGCTGCTGCGGCCGCCCGCCATCGGCAGCCTCATGGCCTTCGACCCGCACCTGCTCCTGCCGATCTGGCCCAAGATCGCCACCCTGGTCGTCGTGGCAGTGATCATCCAGATCCTCTACGTGGTGAGCGTCGAGCTGGAGATCCGGCGCGACCTCGACATCGACCGGATGTTCGTCGCCTCCGGCGCCACCAACATGGTCGGAAGCCTGTTCGGCAGCTCCGCGATGGGCTTCGGCCGGACCTCGACGCTCCTGCTGCACAACATCGGCGGCGGCCACTGGCTCGGCTGGTGGCTGACGCTGGCCGTCATGGCGGCGCTGCTCATCGTCGGCGCGAGCCCCCTGGCGCTTCTGCCCCGCCCGCTGGCCGGCGGCGCCCTGATCGCCATCGGCATCGGGCTGCTGTTCAACCTGAACATCGCCTGCCGGACCCTTCCGGGCTGGGAGATCGCCATCGCGCTGGTCGTGTGCGCCGCCACGGCGTTCTTCGGAGCCACCACGGGCTTCCTGGTCGGCGTCCTGCTGGCGATCCTGATCTTCGGGGTCCAGTACGGGCAGATCGGCGCGATCCGCCGGTCGCTCTCTGGGGCGGAGCGGCGCAGCAGCGTCATCCGCGGTCCCGACGCCGCGGCGCGACTGCAGGAAGCCGGCGGCCGCACCCGGATCTACACCCTGCAGGGCTACCTGTTCTTCCTCAACGCACAGGCGATCTACCGGCGCGCCGGCGCGGAGGCCGGGGATCTGCGCGTCCTGATCCTGGATTTCCGCGAGACGGTCGGGCTCGACAGTTCGGCGCTCATCGCGTTCCGCAAGGTCGGCCAGCTCGCCGAGCAGCGGGGCTTCGACGTGCTGCTGGTCCATCTCGATCCGGCCGCACGCCTGCAGATCGCCCGCAACGGCCTCACCGCGGACCCGCATATCCGGATCCGCGACACCCTGGACGAGGCCCTGCGCGAAGCCGAGGCCACCCTGCTGGCGGAGGCCGGGGGGGCCGGCCCGGGGGAGGTCGCCGTCTTCGCCCGGCACATGGCCGATCGGCTGGGCAGCACGTTCGGGCCGGACGACTTCGCACCGTATCTGACGGTCCGCGACCTGACGGCCGGGGCGACGCTGATGCGCCAGGGGGAGGCGGCCGACGCCCTCTACTTCCTGGAGCAGGGCGTCGTCTCCATCGAGATGGAGGTTCCCGGCCGCGGAAACCTGCGCCTGCGCACCACCACCGCGGGCACGGTGATCGGCGAGATCGCGCTGGTCCAGGGCGGCCGGCGCACCGCCACCGCCATCGCCGAGAGCCCCTGCCGGGTGGTCGGCATCGACCGCGCCGGACTCGCCCGCATGGAGCGGGAGCGCCCCGATCTGGCGCTCACCTTCCAGCGCTTCCTGATGCTGGAACTCGCCGGCAAGGTCTCCGACACGAACCGGCTGCTCGAGGCGGAGATGCTGTGACGCGCCCGGCGGCGCCCGCCCTCCGCACCGCGGATCAGGCCGCCGCCAGCATCACGGCGAACCCGAGATGGGTGACCTGATGCAGGAACTGGTCGATGCCGACCAGCCACCAGAACCGGGCATCCGTGGTGGGCAGGCGCGTCCGCTGGGCGACCAGCGCCTTGCCGCGGTCGATCGCCGTGTGGATCGCGAAGTCCGCCAGCGCCAGCCACCACAGGGCCGGCTTCACCGCGAGGGCGATCAGCAGCGTGCCGAGGCCGTGCAGGCCGGTATGGGCGCAGAGCGGGACGAGCCACGCGGACGGCCGTTGCTTGCCTTCAGCCATCCAGTTGGTCTGGAACAGGAAATCCGCCGCGAGGTGCTTCACGGCGAACGCGAGGACCAGCAGCGCGAAGGCACCCACCGGGACGAGCGTATCGACGGACGGCATCGCGGCCCCGGCTCTCCTGACGCGATCCTGCGGGGAAGGGTTCGGATGCGCATCCCGCGCTCCGAATCGACAGGCCGCCAGCATACACGCGCCGACCGGCCCTGGCGCGGACGGAAATCCGATCCCACGGCCGCTCCGGCACCGGACGCCAGACACCAGACGCCGGACCGCAGGATTCAAGACCCAGAAAGTCGTCACGACCTTCTTCGCACCCGGAAATCAGATCTTTTCGATAATCGCTGCGAATAAATCCCGAACAGCGAATATTTTAATCATTCTAATTCACGAAGATAGACATTGTTGTCCAAATCGACCGCATGATAGCTGTCCCGGCTGCGTGAGCTACGCAGGCGGGACAATGTGAGCGGGATCGTGGCGGCCCGGAATTACGACGCTGGCCTCTCCGGCCAGAGGATCACGGCGGCTCCCGTGCCCGGCTCCGGCCGGCAGCCGCCCGGCGGATCCTGGAACCTCGCGGCGTTCGAGCGCCATCGCGCCGCCTATCTGGCGAGCGCGCGCCGCATCCTCGGCTGCCCGGCCCAGGCCGAGGACGTGGTGCAGGACGTGCTGCTCCGGCTCATCGCGGATCCGCCTGAGGCCGGGGATGCGGTCCAGGCCGCCTATGTCGGGCGGATGGTGCGCAACCTCGCCCTCGACCGGGCTCGGCGGCAGGGCTTCGAGCGGCGCCTGTTCACCGGCCTCGATGCCGCCCCGGATCCGGCCGACCCGGGGATCGGAACCCCCGAGGCGGCCGCGGCGTCGCGCGAATCCCTGCGGCAGGTGGAGGCCGCGGTGGCCGAGCTGCCGGAGCCGGTGCGGACCGCCTTCCAGCTCCACCGGGTCGAGGGCGTTCCGCAGATCGAGATCGCGGCCCGGCTCGGGGTCTCACGTGCCCTGGTGTGCGGCCTCGTGCGCCGCGGCCACCTGCATTGCCTCGCGGCCCTCGACCGGCGCTGCGCCGCCTGTCCGGCGCGCACCGACGCACCACGCGAGCATCAGCGCCAAGCCGATCCCGTCGGCCAGGAACTCGGCCGCGACCCGGCTGGCGAGCACCCCCGTATAGCCGAGGAGCGGCGGCAGGATCAGGAGCGGCGGGATCAGCGCCAACCCCTGCGCCGCCAGCGACACGGCGGCGGCCCGGCGCGGCGCGCCGATCGCCTGGAACAGGGTCGCGGCCGTGAGCTGTAGGCCCACCGGCATGAAGGCCACGGCGAAGATCGCGGTGGCGCGCGCACCCTCCCGGGCGGTCCCCGGATCCTGCGCGAACAGGCCCGCGAGGGGCTCGGCCAGCACGATCATCAGGCCGCCCACGATGGCTCCATAGGCGAGGGCGGCGGTGAGCACGAAGGCGAGGGCGCGGTGCAGGCGATCCCGGCGGCCGCCACCGGCGGCGTGGCCGAGGACGGCCTGGGCGCCCGCCATCGTCCCCAGGAGCGGCAGCGCCGCCACCAGGGTCAGCCGCAGGGCGATGCCCTGCGCGGCGACGGCGGCGTCGCCATAGGGGGCGGCCGCCTCCACGAACAGCGCCATCGCGACGGCCGCGAGAAGGCTGGAGCCGGTGGCCGGCACGGCGAGGGTCAGGGCCTCGGCGAGAGCCGCCCGCCCGACCCGGCTGCCGGGCCACCGGACGCTGATGCGGTCCGGCCCCCGCGCCCGGGCGAAATGCAGGCCGTAAGCGGCCGCCCCCGCGAGTTGCGCGCCGATCGCCGCCCAGCCGGCTCCCGCCGTGCCGAGACCGCAGACCCGGATCAGCACCCCGTCGAGCAGGATGTTGAGGCCGAAGCTGCCGACCATGACGGCGCCGCTGAGGCGCGCATGGCCCTGGGCGCGCACGATGAAGCCGCCGACGATCATCACCAGCATCAGCGCCGTGCCGACCGTGGCGAGCGCCGTGTAGGGCGCGGCCTCCGCGGCGAGGGCGGCATCGGCGCCGAGGAGGCGCAGCCAGAACGGCGTGTCGGCGACGATCGCGGCCGTGACGGCGAGCCCGGCCGGCAGGCTCAGCCAGAAGCCCAGGCCGGCAGAGGCCGCGGCGCGGTCGTCGTCCCCCGCCCCGAGGGCGCGGGAGACCTGCGAGGCCGCCGCGATCCCCGCCCCGTAGCCGAGCGCCGCGACCAGCAGCGTGACCGGATACGCGATGGCGATGGTGGCGATCGCGGCCGCGCCGAGATCGGCCACGAACCACGCATTGACCAGCATCTGCAGCGCGTGGGCCGAGATGCCGAGGATCGCCGGCCCCGACAACCGCAGGACGAGGGCGACGACCCGGTCCTGGTCGAGATCGACCGGCCGCCTCACGGGGCCGCCGCAGCCGACCGGATGGCCGCCCGGGCGGCGCGTTCCTCTTCGAGGATCGTCTGCGCGATGGCGCCGGCCCGCACGGGCAGGATCGACAGCAACGTCTCGGTCAGACCATGCGTCGGCTCGCTGAAGCCCTGGAGGTGCAGGCTCACCCGGGGCTCGGCGCGCTCCAGCGGCAGGCGGTAGTGCCGGTCCGCGGTCTCGCCGGCCATGAACGGGCGCACGGGATCGAGGATCGCCGGCACCGCGGCGCGCTGGTAGCCGGTGGCGCAGATCACCGCCGCGTAGCTCTGCCGCTCCTCGGTGCCGGCGACGTCGTCGCGCAGGGTCGCGCGCAAGCCCTCCGATGCCGCCTCCAGGGCCACCACCCGGGTGCTCCGCCGCAGCCGGTAGCGGGTCACGCCGCTCACCGTCTGCTCGTAGAGCGTGGCGTAGAAGTCCTGGATCAGGTCGGCGTCGACCACCGCGTAGTTGGTGGCGCGGTGGGCGGCGATCAGCTCGGCCCGGACCGGCGCGGGGGCGCCGTGGATCCGGTCGACGGCCGCAGGGTCGAAGATCTCGTTGACGAAGGGACTGTCGTCGGCGGGCTTCAGGGCGGGCCCGCGGATCGCGAGGTCGACGAGCGCCCGCGGGTAGCGTGCGCCGAGATCGGTGACGATCTCCACGGCGCTCTGGCCGCCGCCCACCACTAGGATGCGGGGCTCCGGCCCGTCCAGGCGCGGCGCCCCGAGGGCCTGCGCGATCCCCGGCAGGTACCAGGAGGAGTGGATCAGCCGCCGGTCCTGCGCGTGGGCCGCGAAGGGGGCCGGGATCGCCGGGTCGCCGCCCGCGGCCACGACGAGGTGACGGCAGCGGCGCAGGCGGCGCGTCCCGGCGCCGTCCCGGGCCTCGACCACGAAGGCGGCGAGCCGGCCGTCGCGGATCTCCGGCCGCACGGCCTCCACGGTCTCGCCATACGCGACCACGTCCGAGAAATGGTCCGCCGCCCAGGCCAGGTAGTCGTTGTACTCGACCCGAGACGGGTTGAACGTCTTGAGGTTGAGGAAGGTGCTGAGCCGCCCCTTCACGTGCAGGTAGTTGAGGAAGCTGAACGGGCTCGTCGGATCGCGCAGGGACACGAGGTCCTTCACGAAGCTGATCTGCATGTCGGCGCCGGGCAGCATCATCGCCCGGTGCCAGCCGAACCGATCCTGCCGCTCGATGAACCGCAGGGACGTCCGCGGCGGCCCGTCGCCCATCGCGTCCCGCAGGGCGATGGCCAGGGACAGGTTGGCCGGGCCGAAGCCGATGCCGATGATGTCGTCGGTCGCGGGGTGATCCGTCATCGCTCGCATCTCTGTTCGCTCGGGGGGCGGTCTAGGCCGGCACGGCGGGGGGCCGCGGCGCGGCGTCGGCGGCGGCCGCGCCCGGCACCCAGAGCCGGTCGCGGACGAAATGCTCGCGCGACAGGGCGACCAGGGCCGCCCGCTTGTGGGGGAAGTCGACGGTGGCGATCGTCGCGAAGCCGGAGGCGTGAAGATTCCGGATCTGCTGGGCGTGATCGGCCCGGGGCTCGCCGACGATCCGCTGCGTGCGCGGCTCGTCGAGGAGCAGGTAATGCATCAGCGACGGCAGCCACGCCGAGAGAACGGGCCGCCCGCGGACGGCTTCGTCGCCGATCGCCACGTGCCAGCCGCGGTCGTAGGGCCCGGCTTCGTAGAGCGGCCCGAGGCGGCTCTCCCGCGCCCAGTACAGCTCGAAATAGCCGAACGGCTTCCCGTCGAGGCAGCCGAACAGCGGCAGGGTCGCGGGGTCGGACTGGAGCTTGGCGATGTAGGCGGCATGCGCCGCGAGGGTGCCGGTCTCCTGCCAGATCGCGGCGACCCGGGGATCGTTCATCCAGGCGGAGAACAGGGCGACGTCGCCGGGCTCCGTCATCGTGCGGAAGCTCACGGTGCGGCCGAGCCAGGGGATCGCCCGCGCGTAGACCGTGCCGGCGGGCGTCCCGGGCCGCAGCGGGTGGCGGCGCCCGTCCGTGGCGGTGAACAGCTCGGGGAACGGCGGCCGGACCGCGGGAAGCCAGCGAGCGGCGCATTGCCAGAGAAGCCCCGGCAGGATCTCGACCCCGTCGCCGCTGCGCCGGGCCGCGCCGAGGTCGAGCAGCCGCCCGGTCGTCGCCGGATCGGCCGTCACGGCGATGCGCAAGACCCGCGTGTCCTCGGCGGTCAGCGCCTCGGCGCGCGCCAGGATCGCATCCACGGCGGCCGCCGGCTCGACCGATCCGGCGAGGCGGATCACCGGCACCTCCCGGGTCCCCTCCAGGGTCAGCGGCACCCGCGCGTCGGCGTGCGCCGTGTCGTCGTGCATCCCGTCCCTGGACATGCTGGGCCTCGAAGCGTCCGTCATCCGTCCTCCGCGTGTCGCCGGCACCTCCCTGACGGATGGGGCCGCCCGGCGTTCAGACCTTTCGTGCGGGCGCGGCCCGGAGGCCCCGGGGCGCCGCCGTGAACGGCCCCCCGCCTCAACCGTCAGTTCATCGAGGCCCGGAGCGGCGCAGGAGCGAGCGGATGGACAGGCAGACCGGCCAGGCGGCGATGGCGGACGAGGCGGCGATCGCGGACACGGGCGCGGACACGACCGCGGACGCGGCCGGGGATTGGACCCTGGCACCGGTGGTGGTGGCCTTCGACCGGGCCGGGCACGGCGCCTTCTGGCCGGCCGGCCGGGCGCTGCCCGCCGGCTGGAGCCGGGCATACGGCCCCTGCGGGATCGCGGCGGCGCGGGACTGGATCGCCGATCCGGCGCACGCGCCCGAAGCCGTCCCCCTGTCGGAGCCAGCCCCCGACGCCGACCGCGAGAGCGTCCCGGCCCGGCTCGCCCGCCTCGCCGCGGCCGAGCCCGGGCGGCCGGCGGTGGTGTTCGGGAACCGGACGCTCACCCGGGGCGAGCTCGACACCCGGGCCTGCGCCCTCGCGGCCGGGCTCGCGGCCCGCGGGATCGGGCGCGGGGACCGCGTCGCGGTGGCGCTGGAGCGGTCGCCGGAGATGATCGTGGCGCTGCTCGGGGTTCTGCGGGCCGGCGCGGCCTTCCTGCCCCTCGATCCCGCATACCCCGCCGCCCGGGTGCAGCTGATGCTGGCGGATGCCGGCATCGCGCATTGCGTCACGACGCCGGCGATCGCCGCGCGCCTGGAGCTTCCGGCGGGCCTCGCCCGGCTCGATCCAGCCGCCCTGGAAGCCGACCGAGCCGCCGCCGCCCCGGTGATGCCGGAGCCGGGGGATGCCGCCTACCTGATCTACACGTCGGGCTCCACCGGCATGCCGAAGGGCGTGCTCGTGGAACACGGCCCGCTCGCCATGCACTGCCGGACCACGGCCGCGGCCTACGCGATGGACGCGGAGTCGCGCGAGCTCCATGTCCTGTCCTTCGCGTTCGACGGCGCCCACGAGCGCTGGATGACGCCCCTCGTGGCCGGCGGCTGCATCGTGCTGCGCGGCCCCGACCTCTGGACCGCCGCCGAGACCCTGGCGCAGATCCGCCGGCACCGGGTGACCCATGCGGGCTTCCCCACGAGCTTCATCGGCCAGCTCGCCGACTGGGCCGAGCGCCTGGGCGAGGCCCCTTCGGTCCAGGTCTACTCCTTCGGCGGGGAGGGGATGCCCCGGGAGACCTTCGCGCGGCTCGGACGCGCCCTGAAGCCCCGGCTGCTGATCAACGGCTACGGCCCGACCGAATGCGTGATCTCGCCGCTGATCTGGGCGGTGCCGCCGGACGCGACCTTCGACGAGCCCTACGCGCCGATCGGCGGCCCGGTGGGCGCGCGGGCGGCCTACGTGCTGGGGCCCGATCTCGAACCCGTGGGCGCGGGGGAAACCGGCGAGCTCTACATCGGCGGCGGCCTCGCCCGGGGCTATTGGGCGCGTCCGGCGCTCACCGCCGAGCGGTTCCTGCCGGACCCCTTCGCCGCGGGCGGCGGCCGGATGTACCGAACCGGCGACCGCGTGCGGCGCCGCCCCGACGGCAGCCTCGCCTTCGCCGGACGGGCGGACGATCAGGTCAAGATCCGCGGCCACCGGATCGAGATCGGCGAGGTCGAGGCGGCCCTGCGGGGGCTGCCGGGCGTCGCGGAGGCCGTGGTCCTGCGCCGGGAGGGCCCGGCCGGTGCCTATCTCGCGGGCTACGTCGTGCCGTCACGCGGGCGCCGCCCGGAGCCCGGCCGCCTGCGCGCCGGCCTCGCCCGCACCCTGCCGGAGCCCATGGTGCCGGCGAGCCTGACCCTCCTCGACCGGCTTCCGGTGACCGCCAACGGCAAGCTCGACCGCCACGCCCTGCCGGACCCCGCCGCCGACGACCGGCGCGGGCGGCCCCCCGGCTCCGCCACGGAGCGGCGGCTCGCCGGGATCTGGTCCGAGGTCCTGGGCTTTCCGGTCCGGGTGGCGGACCGGCGCTTCTTCGAACTCGGCGGCGATTCCCTGTCGGCCCTGCGGCTGGTGGCGCGCCTGCGCCTCATCGCGCCCCGGGGCGGGATCGGCGTGGCGGACCTCCTGCGCGATCCCACCATCGGGGAGCTGGCGGCGCGGATCGATGCCGGATCGGAGGCCGCCGACGAGGGCCTCGCCCCCACGGTCCGGCTGTCCGCCGGGCGGCCGGAGAGCGACCGGCCGGTGCTGGTGCTGTTCCCGGGACTCCTGGTGAGCACCCGGGAATACGAGCCCCTGGTGGCCCATCTCGGTCCCGGGCAGGAGGCGCACGGCTTCCTGTGCGCCTCCCTGGTGGAGGCGGTCCGGCCGCTGCCGGCGGTGGCCGACCTCGCCGACGCCTATGCCGAGCGGGTGCGCGGCCTGATGCGCGGCCGCGCCGGCACGTGCGTCTTCCTGGGCTGGTCCTGGGGCGGAGTGCTGGCCTACGAGACCGCCCGCCGGCTCGGCCCCGGCTTCCCCCTGGCGTGCGTCGGCATGCTCGATGCCTGCGGCCTGGAGGCCAATTTCGCCCCCGGCGCCGGCCGGCCGATCGCGCCCGAGGAGCGGGCGGCCCACGAATCGCTGGTCGGCGCCTGGCTCGAGCGCTCGCCGATGCGTGCGCATTGGGCGGCTCTGCGCGCCCGCATGGACCCGGAGGCCGACCTGCAGTTCCTGCGCTTCCTGGCCGCCGAGCCGCAGCCCCTGCCGACCGACGGACCCGAGGTCGGAAGCCGGGAGCGGATGCTCTGGACGCTGGTCGACCACGCCATTCAGTTCCGCGGCCTCCAGCTGGAACCCGCCGCGGTGCCGGTCCACAGCTTCGTGGCGGCGGAGTCCCTGACCCGCGGCCTGCCGGTGATCGACTGGTCCCCGCTCACCAGCCGGCTTCTCGCGGTGGAGACCGTACCGGAAACCGATCATCTCGACATCGTCCTGTCGCCGTATCTCCACGACCGGATCGCCGCGCTGATGGCGCCCGGTGCCGGGGCATGGGGCCGGGCCGCGCGGACCGTCGCCGGGACTGCCGCCGGAGCCGCCGCCGGGACCGCCGCATGACTCCGCGGGATCCCGATCTGACCTTCGAGGCCCTGCGCGACGCCCATGTGGCCGCGCTCACCGGCTCCCTGATCGACGGCGTCGAGCACGGCCCCGGGGGGGCGGGTTACGTCTGGTCGCGGAGCATTCCGGACCCGACCCTGAACTTCGCCTTCGGGGTGCATCGGCCCGACCAGTTCGCCTGGGCGGGGGCCGCGGCCCTCGGGCGTGCCCGGGCGCCGGCCTTCCTGGCCCGGGACGACGCGGAGGTGGCGCTGCTGCGCGATCTGTTCGAGCCGGCGGCGCTCTACCCGGCGAGCTGGATGGTGGCGTGGCCGCGGCCGTCGTCGTCCGCGGCGGGTGGCGCGATCACCGTGCAGGCGGCGCCCGCACCGGGGCCGGATTTCGAGCGGGTCTTCGCTCACCTGTCCGACGACCCGGGCGTGCGGACGCATCTGCGCCGCTTCTATATCCCGGCCCTGCGCGCGGCCCGGAGCAGGACCGGACTCGCGCCGTTGCACCTCGTCCTGCGCGACGCCACCGGTCCGGCGGCCTGCGCGAGCCTTTACCTGCGCGGCGACAGGGCGGGGCTGTACAATGTCAGCACGCGGGCCGACCGGCAGCGTCGCGGCCTGGGCACCGCCGTGACCGTCGCGGCCCTGCGCGAGGCGCGGGTCCGCGGGGCCACCCAGGTCTTCCTGCAATGCCCGGCCGGCGGCGCGGTCGAGGCGCTCTACGTCCGGGCGGGCTTCCGGACGGTCTGCGCGCCCACCCTGCTGTGCACGAGCCCGCCTTGATCGGGATCCGTTCAGAACGGCTCCGCGCCATACCCGTCGGGCGTGAGGCTGAAGACGAACCCGATCTCCGCCTCCGCGTCGCCCAGGACCAGCGCGCTGACCGGCCCGGCGACGACCTTGCCCTCGCCCTCCGCCCAGGCGTCGTACCGTCCGCGGGACTCGAGGGCCGCCAGCGCCGCGAGGGTGCGCCGCGCCGCCCGGGGCTGCCGGACGCCGTTCTCGTCGCGCCACGCCGCCGCGTCGGCGGGCCAGACCCGGCGCGGCAGGGACGGCCTGTCGCCGCGCGAGGGCGGGCGCATGGCCGCGACCCGGAGCGCGCGGATCCTCACGGCCGGCCGACCCAGGCCGCGCGCAGGACCCGCAGGGGCGCCGTCGCGGCAGGCGCGGTCGCGACGGGCGTCGGGCGGGGCCCGGGACAGGGCACATCCGGGCGGAGCGGCCGCCCGGCCGGAGGGACCATGCCCGCCACCGCGCGGGAGAGCGCCGCGGCCAGGGGCGCGTAATCGGCCAGATGCACGCCGTCCCGGTGGAGACCGGGGCCGGCGAGCCCCCCGGTGCCGGCGCGCCACGCCGCGAACGGGTCGAAGAAGGTGTGGCCCCCCTCGGCACACAGCCTCCCCAAGCGGTCCGAAAAGACCGCGACGGCGGCGGGATCCCGGCCGGTCGCCCCGATTCCGACCGGCGGTACGGCGGCGACGAACACCTGTGCCGACCACGCCTCCAGACTGCGCAGGATGCGCCGGACATCGGCCTCGAACCGGTCGACCACGCGGGCCCGCTCGGGATGCCGCCAGCGCTGGAGGTCGTTGGTGCCGATGATCAGCACCGCGGCCGCGCAGCGGGCCGGAACGCGCAGCTCCGCGAGATGGCGGCCGCAATCGGCCGCGGTGCTGCCGCCGACGGCGATGTTGATGCAGGCCCGGCCGCCGAGATCCGGCGTTCCGACGAACTCCGCGTGGGAGTTGCCGGCCAGCAGCACGCTGTCCGGCGCGGCCGCCCGCAGGGCCGCGCGGATGCCGGGACGCCGGTCGGCGAACCGGCGCCCGACGATCCGCCCATGCCGCCAGTGCCGGGCGGCGGTCTCGATCCAGGGGACGTCCATGACTGTCCTGATCAGGCGTGAGGGCTCGGCCGCTCCCGGATGGCCGGGACCGGAGAATGACGGGTGCGGCCCGCGACAGAACCGTCACGACCGCACGACTCGGCCGCACCATGACTTGGCCGTTCCCTGACATGGACACGGCATGACTTGGCGACCGGGCACCGAAGCGCGGGAAACACGGGGACATCCGATCCGCGACCGCAGATCGTCTTCGCATGTTTTATGTGGGAAAAATTCACACGTCAATCGGCCAGCGGAACGGATCGGTCCCGGATCCGAACGGGGACGACTTCCGGCCGCTGCGGCGCCGCGCTAGGTCGGTGGCCGCGGGGCGCCGTCGGTCGCCCGGAACCGTCGGGGGGCCAGGATGGCCAGCGAGATGATCAGGGATCGGGTCTTCATCGTCACGGGCGCGGGCTCCGGCCTCGGGGAGGCGACGGCGCGGGGCCTCGCGGCGGCGGGGGCCCGGGTTGTCGTGGCCGACATCGCCCGGGAGGCCGGCGCCCGGGTGGCGGCGGATCTCGGGACGCAGGCGCGCTTCGTCGAGACGGACGTCACCCGCGAGGCCGATGGCGCGGCGGCGGTCCGGACGGCGCTGGACGCCTTCGGGCACCTCCACGGGCTCGTGAACTGCGCCGGCATCGCGCCGGGGGAGAAGGTGGTCGGCCGCGACGGGCCGCACCGGCTCGAGACCTTCGCGCGGGCGGTCTCGGTCAACCTCGTCGGCACCTTCAACATGATCCGGCTGGCGGCCGACGCCATCGCCCGGGAGGCGCCGGACGCGGCGGGCGCCCGGGGCGTGATCGTCAACACCGCCTCGATCGCGGCCTTCGACGGCCAGATCGGGCAGGCCGCCTACGCGGCCTCGAAGGGCGGCGTGGTCGCCATGACGCTGCCCCTCGCCCGGGAACTCGCCCGGCACGGCATCCGGGTGGTGACCATCGCGCCGGGCATCTTCGAGACCCCGATGATGGCGGGGCTGCCCCAGGACGTGCAGGACACCCTCGGCCAGAGCGTGCCCTTCCCGCCGCGCCTCGGCCGCCCGTCGGAATACGCGGACCTCGTCCGCCACATCTGCGAGAACCCGATGCTGAACGGCGAGACGATCCGCCTCGACGGGGCGCTGCGGATGCCGCCGCGCTGACGGCTCAGCCGATCGACACGCTGGTCAGAACCGCGGCGGCCCGGCGGACCTCGGCGGCGATCATCTCCTCGCTCGGACCGTCGATCGGCATATCCGACAGGATCGCCGCCACGTCGCGCTTCACGTCCTCGCGGATCTCCGGGTTCTCCTCGGAGAGCCGCCCGATCAGGACGCCGAGCACGATCTCCAGGGCGGACAGCTTGGCGTGCAGGCGCGTGAAATCGTCCAGCGGCTCGGGCTCGTGCGCGGTCATGGCCTGCTCCATCCGTGAGGGCTCCGCCGTCGCCGAGGGGCACGCCGGATCGTCAGCGTCTCATACAGGGGCCCCGGCCGCCCGTCTCGCGGGGCGCCCGGCCGCGCTCCGGGGCGACGGCGGCAGAATTTTTTCCGGGCGCGGGCAACCGGATTTCCGGACCCGACGTTTCACGCTCCCGTGAACGAGCCCGCAAAGGGACTACCCGCCATGATCACCCGCCTCACCGCTGCCGCTGGCCTGCTCGCCCTCTCCGCCAGCTTCGCCGTGGCCCAGACCCCCACCGCGACCCCCGCCGAACCCGCCACCAAGGCCGACAGCAACCTGAAGGAGTGGCAGGTCGCCAAGGTCGCCAAGGTCGGCCTCGCCCAGGCGCTCGCCACCGCCGAGTCGCAGGGCGACGAGAAGGGCGGCCGCGCCATCGACGCCGACTTCGAGAAGGCCGACAGCAAGGATCCGGCCCACTACGCGATCAAGGTCGTCTACCCGAGCGGCAAGCTGGTCGAATACGGCATCAACGCCGATACCGGCGCCCTCTACAAGACCGAGAACCAGCCGATCGAGCGCTACTTCACCCGGCTGAAGGCCTCCGACTTCCAGAACGCCAAGACCTCGCTGAAGGACGCGCTCGCCATCGCCGAGCAGAAGGCCGGCGGCGGCAAGGCCTACGAGGCCGAGGTCGAGAAGGACGGTTCCGCGGTCCAGTACGAGATCAAGGTCGCCGGCGCCGACAAGGAGCAGGAGATCAAGGTCGGGCCGGACGGCAAGGTCCTGAACTGAGGCGCCGGGCTGCGGCGCAGGCCGCCGCAGCCCGCCCCGTCCTCGCGCGGGGCGCGCGGCAATCCGGGGGACGCCCGGCCGATCCAGGCCGCGCTGCCCCGAAGCGCTTCATGCGCGAGGACGGCTCGGCCGGAGCGGCCGCTGCAACCTGTCGCCCCGCGGCGAGCGGACCCGAACCACCGTCTCGTCCATTCCGTTCGTAAGCGGCGGCCGGAGCGGCCGCGGACGGGAAGGGCAGGATGGACGCACGCGCGCTGGACGAGGGTCATCTCGGACGGGCCCATACCCGGGTCGAGGGCCCCGACAAGGTCACGGGCCGGGCCCTCTACAGCTCCGACCGCATTGGCCCGGAGACCGCCACGGCCCACGCCGCCCTGGTGACCAGCACCATCGCCCGGGGCCGCATCACCGGCTTCGACCTCGAAGCCGCCGGGCGGGTGCCGGGTCTCCTGGGGATCTTCACCCACCGGGATTTCGCGGGCGCGGTGGCGCCGGTGAAGCACCTGATGGCCGGCGGCTTCGCCAACAGCTCGCACCGCCCCCTCGACTCCGACGCGGTCGCCTATGCCGGCCAGATCGTGGCGCTGGTCGTGGCGGAGACGCAGGAAGCGGCCGCGGCGGCGGCGGGCGCGGTCCGGGTCGCCTACGCGGCCGAGCCCGCCGCCGGCGGCTTCGATGCGCCCGGCGCCGAGACCGTGCGGCTGGCCGACCTGAAGCCCCATCACGAGGACATCGCCCGCGGTGATGCCGAAGCCGCCCTGCATACGGCGGCCGTCCGGATCGAGGCGCGCTACGAGACGCCGGTCCAGCACCACAACCCGATCGAGCTGTTCACCACCCGGGCCGCCTGGGACGGCGACAGGCTCACGGTGCACGAGCCGACCCGCTACGTCGGCGCGGTCCAGCACGGACTCGCCGCGCAGCTCGGCCTCGATCCCGCGCAGGTGCGGGTCGTGGCGGGCCTGATCGGCGGCCATTTCGGCTCGAAATTCGCGCTGTCGCAGCACACGGCGCTCGTCGCCCTGGCGGCCAAGCGCCTCGGCCGGCCGGTTTCCCTGGTCCCGAGCCGGCGGCAATGCTTCACCATCGCCAATTACCGGCCGGAATCCCGCCACCGTATCCGGCTCGGCGCCGACCGGACGGGCCGCTTCACCGCCCTGGTCCACGAAGCCGACACCGTGACCTCGCGCTTCGATCCCTTCGTCATGGAGGGCGCGGAGGTGACCGCGAGCCTCTACGCCTGCCCGAACATCCGGACCGAGGAGCGGGCCGTGCGGGTCGACCGCAACACGCCGGGGCCGATGCGGGCGCCCCCGGAGGTCCCGTTCCTGTTCGCCCTGGAGAGCGCCGTCGACGAGATGGCGGCGGCGCTCGGCATGGACCCGATCGAGTTGCGCCGGCTCAACGACACGGCGGTGGATCCGGTCAGCGGAAAGCCGTTCTCGACCCGGCCGCTGATGGCCTGCTTCGATGCGGGCGCCAAGGCCTTCGGCTGGTCGCGCCGGGTGCCGCGTCCGGGTTCGATGCGCGACGGTCCCTGGCGGGTGGGTCTCGGCTGCGCCACCTCGGTGCGGCCGGTGAAGATCGCCGCCGCGACGATGCGGGTCCGGCTGGGCCCGGACGGGTCCGCGGAGGTGGCCTGCGCGCACCACGAGATCGGCAACGGCATCACCACGCTGCTCGCCATGGGTGCCGCGGACGGGCTCGGGGTGCCGGTGGAGCGGGTCACGGTCCGGCTCGGCGACACGGAGCTGCCGGCCGCGGGCATCTCGGGCGGATCGAGCACGACCACCAGCCTGATGAACGCCCTGGCATTGGGCTGCGGGCAGATCCGCGAGACCCTCGCGCAGGCCGCGACCGGGCAGGGCGGCCGCCTCGCCGGCCATGATCCGGGGACGCTGCGCCTCGCGGACGGGCGGCTCGTGGCCCCGGACGGGGCCGGGATCGCGCTGGCCGAGGCGGTCGGACCGGCGGGCGTGGAGACCGTCGCGGCGTTCGTGCCCGAAGGCGGCGACCGCGAGACGGCGCTCGCGGGCCTGCGGCAGGGCCATATCGGGCTCAGCCTGGGCGGGGGCGGGAAAGCCGTGTCCTGGGGCTTCGGCGCGCAGTTCGCGGAGATCCACGTCCATGCCGAGACCGGGGAGATCCGGGTGGCCCGGCTCACCGGCGCCTTCGCGGCGGGGCGCATCCTCAACCCGCTGACCGCGCGGAGCCAGCTCACGGGCGGGATGATCTGGGGCCTCGGCTCGGCGCTGCTCGAAGAGACGGTGCTCGACGGTGCCGCCTACCGCAACCCGGATCTGGCCGAATACCTCGTCCCCACGGCGGCCGACGCGCCGGAGGTCGAGGCGCTGCTGCTACCCGATCCCGACGACCGGGTGGACGCGCTGGGCCTGAAGGGTCTGGGCGAACTCGGCATCATCGGGGTGAACGCCGCCATCGCCAACGCCGTCCACCACGCCACCGGCCGCCGCATCCGCAGCCTGCCGATCCGGCTGGAGGACGTGGCGTAACGCCGGCCGCTTCTCCCTCCCCCTCTGCGGGGGAGGGAGGGCGCGCCATTCTGCGACCCGCTCTACTCCATCGTCGGCGCGAGCTTCTTCACGCTTGCCACGTCCTCGCCCAGCCATGCCGCGTTCTTGGCGGTGCCGTCGAAGGTCGCGCTCGTCTTGAACAGCTCGTACTTGCCCTCCAGCGCATAGGGCTTCGACCGCGACAGCAGCTCGGCCACCGCCGCCTTGTCCATCGGCTTGAAGGTCTTCACCGCCTCGAAGGCCTGGTCGAGGTCGCGCTGGTTCTGGATGCCCGTGATCACCACCGAGACCGGCAGGTTCAACGAGAAGTGCAGGTACTCGATCGGCTTGATCGGCGCGTCCGCCTTCAGGATCACCCCGTCGCCAAAAGTCTTCATGGCGAGCGGCGCGATGCCGTTCTGCACGAGATAGGGCAGGACGAGGTGGCTGAACGAGCGGAAATGCGCGTCCATCACGTTGACGGGCATCTGCACGGAATCGAAGTGGAAGCCGCGCTCGGCGGCGACCTCCAGCATCTGCAGGTGGATGCGCGGGTCCTTGTGGCCGGTGAAGCCGATGTAGCGCAGCTTGCCGGCCTTCTTGGCCTCCAGGAAGCCTTCCATCGCCCCGCCCTCGGCGAAGACCCGGTCCGGGTCGTCGAAGCGCAGGATCTCGTGGTGCTGGACGAGGTCGATCCGGTCGGTGCGCAGGCGCAGGAGCGACTGGTCGATCTGCTTGATCGCCTCCTCCTTGGTCCGCCCGTCCATCTTGGACATCAGGAAGACCTTGTCGCGATAGCCGCCCTGGGCGAGGGCCGCGCCCATGCGCAGCTCGGAGCGCCCGTCGTTGTAGTCCCAACAATTGTCCATGAAGGTGATGCCGCGGTCGATCCCGGCATGGATCAGCCGCGTCGCCTCGTCGTCGGTCACGGCCTTCTTGCCGAGGTGGAACCCGCCCATGCCGATCGCCGAGATCTTCTCCGACGTCTTCCCGAAGGTCCGGTAGAGCATCTCGCCCCGGCGCTCGCCGGGATCGGTGACGAAGGGCAGGTCCGCCGGGTCCTGCGGGCGGTTGCCCGGGAGCACGGGGGCGTTCACGGCCGCACCTGCGCTGCCGGCGCCAGCCAAGCCCGCGCCGAGCACGGCGCCCTGTAGGAAGCTGCGGCGTTCCATCGGCTGTCTCCGTTCGTGAGTGTCCGGGTGAGGAGAGGTAATGCGTCGGGCCGGCTCATCGTTCGGTCTCCGCGGCGAGGCGTCCTGCCGCGTGGAGCAGGCGCAGGGCGGCGCAGGCGGCGCCGTAGCCGTTGTCGATGTTGACCACCGTGATGCCGGGGGCGCAGCTCGCCAGCACCGCGTCGAGGGCGGCGCGGCCGCCCGCGGCGACGCCGTAGCCCACGGAGGTCGGGACCGCGATCACCGCGCCGGCCACGAGGCCGCCGACGACGCTGGGCAGCGCCGCATCCATGCCGGCGGCGACGATCACCACCGGATGCGCGCGGATCTCCTCGATCCGCGTGGTCAGCCGCCACAGGCCGGCGACGCCGACATCGGCGAAGAGCGCGGCGGCACGGCCGGCATAGGCCAGCACCCGCAGGGCCTCGCGGGCGACGGGCACGTCCGAGGTGCCGGCCGCCACCACGGCGACCCGGGCCGGGCCCGTGATCCGGGGCGCCTCGCCGAACACCGCCGTCCGGGAGACCGGGCAATAGTCGAGGCGGGCCGCCGCATCGAGCCGGTCGCGCTTCTCCGGATCGAGGCGGGTGAGGAGGAGCGAGGCGCCCCGGGCGCGGGCGGACTCCAGGATCGCGTCGATCTGCTCAGGGCTCTTGCCGGCGCAGAAGATCGCCTCCTCCAGCCCGATCCGCTCCGACCGGGCGAAGTCGAGGGTGAATTCTTCCGCGACGCTCACGAACGGGCCTCCCCCTGCTGCACCAGGAAGGCGCTGCCGACCCGGTAGGGCGCGAACCGAACCGGGCCGGCGAGACGCGCCGGTGCGATGTCCCGGATCCCGGCCCCGAGTTCGGCGCGGCTGTCCGCGTCGAGGGCCGCCAGGCTCCCGGGATCGAGTTCCACCACCACGCCCTCGGCGCGCACCCGGCAGCGGACCGCCCGCTTGGCGCCGGTCCCCGCAGCGAGGGCGCCCCCCACCAGCCGCTCGACGGCGTGGATGAAGCCCAGCGTCTCCGGCTCGATCGGGATGCCGGTCTCGACCCGGCTCGACAGGCACGGGGCCGCCGGCAGCTCCGCCACGGCGCCGAGGCCGAGGTCGCGGGCGAGCGCCCGCACGGAAGCCTTGTCGAACCCCGCCTCCACGTAGGGGTGGCGCACGCCGTGCTCCCGGGCGGCGTCGAGGCCGGGGCGGTACTCGCCGAGGTCGTCGCGGTTGGCGCCCGAGAGGATCTGCCGGTCGGTCACCCGCCGGACCGCCCCGTACAGGTTGGTCTTGCAGAAGAAGCAGCGGTTGACCGGGTTGGCCCGGTAGGCCGGGTCGGCGAACTCGCCGGCCTCGATCACCCGCAGGGTCCAGCCCTCGCGGGCGCCCTCGGCGCGGACCCGCGCGGTCGCCTCCTCCGGCACGGCCGGCGAGACCGCGTGCACCACCAGGGTCGTGCCCGGCGCCAGCCGGTGGGCGAGGGTGGCGAGGGTCAGGCTGTCGACCCCGCCGCTCACCGCCACGGCGACGGGGCCGAGTCCCGCCAGGACGGCTTCGAGTTTCTGGCGCGTCACCGCTCCTCCTCCGGCACAGTCAGGGCGAGGCGCTCGGCCTCGCGGCGCAAGCGCGCCCGTGCGGCGTGACCCGCGTGGTCGCGGGCATCGTCGGCCTCGGCTTTGGCGGTGCGCCCGCCGGGGCGGTCCACGACCTTCACCCGGACGGGTCGGCCCGCATGATCCACCGTGCGGGCCTCGCGGTCGAGCACCGCCCCCTCGACCCGATGGTAGCGCAGGCCGATCGTGGTGGTCTCCCGGAAGCAGGCCGCGATCGCCGCCTCCAGGCTCTCCGGGCGGACCAGAACCTGGATCCGGGCCATCATCCGGCCCTTCTTGCCGAGGACCGGCGCCTGCACGACGTCCAGGATTCCGGGCTCACCCCGCAGCCGGTCGAGGCCCATGGCGAGATCCTCGCCGGACTGGTCGTCGATCTCGAAGGCGATCACCGCGAGGTCCCGCCGGCCGGGACGGGCGGCCGCCTCATCCAGCACCAGGACGCGCAGGCAGTTGCTCAGGCCCGGCAGGACCTTGGTGCCGAACCCGATGCCGGTGCGCCCGAGAATGCCCCGCGGACGGCCCCGCCCGGGGTCTTCGCCGCAGAGATGGCGCAGGATCGCCGCGCCGGTGGGGGTGACGCGCTCGCCGGGCACGCCGTCGTCGAGGGTCGAGAAGCCCTCGAGGAGCAGCGTCGTGGCGGGGGCCGGGACGGGGAGGGGACCGTGCTGGGTCCGCACCCGGCCGGAGCCCAGCGGCAGGGCCGAAACGCTCCAGCTCCGCACCCCCAGCGCGGCGATCAGGTGGGCGGCGGCGACGATGTCGGCGATGGAATCGAAGGCGCCGACCTCGTGGAACGCCACCGCCTCGACCGCGATGCCGTGGACCCGGGCCTCGGCCGCGGCGAGGTGGCCGAAGATGGCGAGGGCCTGCGCCCGGACCGCCGGCGCGAGATCCGCCGCCTCCAGCGCGGCGCGGATCTCCGACCAGGGCCGGTGTCCGTGACCGTGACCCTGATCGTGGCCATCGCCGTGACCGTGGCCGTCATCATGGGCGTGATCGTGGGCGTGATCGTGATCGTGGGGATGCGGATGGTCGTGGCGTGCCGGGTGGTCGTGTCGGTGCGGCGCGGGTCCGGGCTCCACCCCGGGGGCCGAAACGGCGAAGCGCGCGCCGCTGAGGATCCCGTCATTGTGCGCCCGGACCGCGCAGGCGATGCGCCCGTCGACCGCCCGGATGCTGGCGGAGACGCCGGCCTGATGCTCAGGGAAGGCGTCCAGCAGGGCGGCAGCGAACATGTCGCCGGCCACGCCGCCGAGCGCGTCGAGGTGGATGTGCATCGTGTGTCGCGCGGGCCCGTGCCGGGAGGGAGGTCCGCCTCAGATCGGCCGCGGCGGTTCCGCGGCAAGGTTCGGCCGGCCTGCGGGGCCGCGGCGTATCGCCCGCGCCGGTCAGGAGAGCTGCAGATAGGCCGGATCGAACAGCCCCCGCTCCATCAACCCGTCGAGGTCGCGGATCGTCAGGCGCCGGCTGCGCAGGGCGACGAGGCCGCTGATGCGCAGCTCCTTCAGGGTGCGGTTGATGTGTACGCTCGTCTGGCCGAGGGCATCGGCGAGATCGGGCTGGGTCACCGGCATCGGCAGCGTCATCCCGTCCGCGAGGCCGACGCGTGTCAGCCGCAGGTGCAGCTCGCAGAACAGGTGCGCCAGCCGCTCGATCGCCGAGCGCCGGCCGACGCTGGCGATCCACTCCCGGTGGAGGGCCGTGGTGGCGAGCATCTCCCGCCACAGGCATTCCTCCACGGCCGGCCGGCCGCGGATCGCGTCGCCGAGCTGGTCCGGCGCGATCCGGGCGACGGTGACGGAGGTCAGCGCACCGATGGCGTGGTCCATGTGCGCCCGGCGGAAGACGAACGGATCGCACAGGTCGCCCGGCAGGAGCAGCGCGACGATCGCCCGCCGCCCGTCCGGAAACTGCTTGTACCGGCAGGCCCAGCCGTCGAGGATGAGGTGCGTGTGGGACGGGTCGCTCTGCTGCCCTTCGATATCCTGACGGGCCGCGACATGGCGGACGTGCTGGCGCCCCAGCCCGTCGAGGACCGCGCGGTCCTCGGGTGCGAGCCGGACGTGCCGCTCCATCTTCCGCACGAACGGGTTCTCCACGTCCCCCTCCGGTCAGATCACCGCGACACCGGCGTGTCGGCGACCCTCGGGAGGGAGACGGGCCCGACCGGAGATTCGGCCGCATCGCGGCCAAGTGCACGGGACCGGGGGACGTCGCGCGCGTCCGAAGCGTCCCGCACGACGGTGCCGCCGGGGGTATCGGTGAAATAATGGGACAAGGATATTTCTATCGGCAGGGACCAAACCGTCATCCGAACATCGAAGTCCGGATCATCTTGATCGGCTTGTGCCTGCAGCAGAAAAACGTGCGCCAACCTGTGTTAAGTCGTCGTTCCCGGGCTTGAGGACGGGGGACGCGTCGATCCGGTGCGCCCACGCAGGTTGTTCGCGCAGATCGTACGCGCGGGTCGCTCGGAAAGACCGTTCGCGCCGGACCGGGTGCGGCGCTAGTCCGCGGCGGCGCCCACCGTATCGGCCATGCGTGCCCGGCGCGTGCCCAGGGGCTGGGGCGCGCCGACGGTGGTGTCCTCGGCGGTCTGGTGCTCCATCTCGGCGTTCACCTGGGCGCCGGCCAGCATGATCATGGTCGAGAGCCAGATCCATGTCATGAACCCGACCGCCGCACCGAGGGAGCCGTAGGTCTTGTTGTAGCTGCCGAAATGGGCGACGTACCAAGAGAACAGCACCGATGCGCCGAGCCACAGCACAGCCGCCAGGGCGCCCCCGGGCGTGACCCAGCGCCAGCGCGGCGCGTCCCGGCTCGGCCCGTAGCGGTAGAGCAGGGCGAGCCCGAGCAGGACTGCCAGGAGCAGAACCGGCCACCGCAGCAGCGACAGCCACCACGCATCCGCGCCGAGCCCGACAGACGCGAGAATCACCGGCACCGCCACCACCGCGGCCAGCGCCAGGACGAGGAACAGCAGCGCGCCCGCCGTGAAGGCGAGGGAGACCAAGTTGAGCACGAAGAAGTTGCGCTTCTCGCGCTCGTTGTAGACGAGGTTGAGGGCGTCGAAGACGTGCTTCACCCCGCCATTGGCGCTCCACACCGACAGGACGACGCCGAACACCAGGCTGAGCCCGAGGGTGCTGTTGCCCTCCGCGTTCAGCCGCTTCACCTGGTCGCCGACGATCTCCAGGGCGCCCTGGGGCAGGATACCCTGGAGGCTGGCGAGCTGGTCGTTGATGGTCGCCGCATCCGCCACGAGGCCGTAGCAGGAGACCAGGGCCGCCACCGCGGGGAAGATCGCCAGGAGCGTGAAGAAGGTGACGCCGGCCGCGATCAGCGACAGGCGGTTCTCGCCGATGTCGTGATAGGCCCGCAGCGCGATGTCCTTCCAACCCTTGGCGGGGATCTCGGCCGGCGTCGAGGCCCCCCGCCCGCGATCGGCC
The DNA here is from genome assembly GCF_029691625.1 of Methylobacterium sp. 391_Methyba4. Classification (NCBI taxonomy): domain Bacteria; kingdom Pseudomonadati; phylum Pseudomonadota; class Alphaproteobacteria; order Hyphomicrobiales; family Methylobacteriaceae; genus Methylobacterium; species Methylobacterium sp. 391_Methyba4. Next base: position 1,744,268 of record NZ_CP121475.1, read on the forward strand.
TGGGTCCGGGCGACAGCCTGCGCCTCCTGGCCCGCGTGCGAGGGCGACGTCCGGCGCGCCCCGTCCCGCCCGGCGGAGCGGTCTCCGGAGTGGTCGGCGGGGCGTGGGGCCGGCGGCCCCGTCCGGCGCGGAAGGGCGACGAGGCCGATCAGCGCGGTGGCGAGGGCGAGCGTCCAGACCGTCGAGGCGCTCCCCTCCGGAGCGGAACCCGCGGTGCGGGCTGGATCGGGGGCTGGCATCGGTGACCTCGGCGGGGTTCGGGCGGACGTGTCGGCGCAGGCCGGTCGGCCGCACATGACGGCGCACCCGACCGGCTGCAGCTGCGAAGGCAAACACCGCGGCGCGGGCAAGGGTTCGCCGTCCAGTTGCAATACGACGGCAACGCGGGACGCAGGGCCTGATCGGCGCGCCTGAGCGGCGGGTCGGCGGTCGTGACCGGCACCTCGGGCGGCATCGGCCGGCCCGTCCCGACGGCGCTGCGCGCCGGCGCGGCCCCGCGGCCGAGCCCCCTTCGGGAAAAGCGCTAACCCATGTTGCGGCATGGGCGGCCCGGGCACGCCACAAACAGTCCCATGGGCGCAACCGGCCCACTCGCCGACGACCGGACCGTATGCCCGACACCGAAGGCTCATCGCTCCTCGATCCCGTGACGGATCGTGCAGAGGAGGCCGGGGCGGAGACCCGCCACGGCCTGCCGGAGGCCGTGCGGGCCCATCTCGGCACCCTGCTCGGCCGCGCCTACGACCGGATCGGCCTCGGGTCGGAGCCCGCCTCGGACCCCTTCGCCGACCTGCTGGCGCGCCTGGAGACGGCCCTCGCGCAGGCCGAGGGCGAGCGGGACAAGCTGTTCCGGGCGGGTCTGCTGGAGGTGGTGCCGGCGCTGCACCGATTCGCGGTCTCGCTGACCCGCGACCCGGCTGCGGCGGACGATCTCGTCCAGGACACCCTGCTGCGCGGCTGGCGCGGCCGCGGCGGCTTCACCCCCGGCACCAATCTGGAGGCGTGGCTGTTCACGATCCTCCGGAACGTCTTCTACAGCCAGCACCGCAAGCAGGGCCGCGAGGTCGCCGACACCGACGGCACCTATGCCGAGCGGCTGACCAGCATTCCCGAGCAGGGGGGCCATCTCGATCTTCAGGACGTGCGCGCCGCCCTCGACCGCCTCGCCCCGGTGATGCGGGAGGCGCTGGTTCTCGTGGCGATCGAGAACCTGAGCTATGACGAGGCCGCCGCCGTGATGAACTGCCGGATCGGGACCGTGAAGAGCCGCGTCTGGCGCGCCCGCGAACAGCTCGCGCGGATGCTCGGATACAGTGGAGCCGAGATCGGCAGCGACGGGGTCATGCTGTCGGTGACCGGCAGCTCGGCCTGATCGGGACGATTCTCCAGGTCGAATAAGCCAATTCGACACTCAGACCGCCGTATTCGGCAGGAAATTTGACTTAGGTGAAAGCGTCCGGGCCGGCGCCTGGGCGATATGAAGCGGGTTGGGTCGATCCGTCGACTCGGCTCGGCTCCCATCGGTGTGACATCCCCCCGATCCACCGATGGGGGCCTCTTCCCGCATCTCCGGCGGATGTGCCGGGCAGAGGTGGGGCCCAGCCCAGACCTCAGGTCGAACCGCCGCCCCGGTCCGAGTCGAGCTGCTGCAGCAGCTCCGCCAGTCGGGGATCCAGAGCCTCGTCGATCACCGGATCGTACATCGCCCGCATCTGGTGGCCGAGGCGCAGGCGCGTCTGCGCGTCGAGGACCGGGCCGCCCGAGAGGGGAACCACGCGCAGGGCGGAGGGCGCCGGGCCGGGGCCATAGCGTTCGGTCGGTCTCGGGGCGGCGCGCCGGCGTTCGGGATAAGGCATGCCTTCTACATCGGCCCGCACCCCCGCGACGGCAACCACCTGCCGGCGCGAAGGCGCGCCCGGGTCGTCCGCCTCACGCATCGTCCTCCGGCGCGAACACCTCGCCCCGCTCGGCGAGCACGGTGTTCGCGGCGTCCTGGGCCAGCTCGTCCCGGGCCAGTTCGTCCCGGGCCGCCGCCGGATCGGGGCGGCCGAGGGCGTGCGCCAGGGCGGCGTCCCAACCGGCCGGAGGCGCGTGACCCTGGCCGGCGAGGATCTCGCCGGCCCGTCGGCAGAGCCGAGTCCAGTCCGGCGCGGCGAGGGCGGCCCAATCGGTGCCGAGGCCCAGTTCGGCCGCGGCCTGCGTCGCGGCGGCGGTCCAGCCCGACGGCGGGGCGGGGATGTCGGTCATGGCGATGCGGCCTCCTGCCGGGATCTCGCGTCTCCCGCGGACGATAGCGCGCGCCGACGGCCTGTCATCAGCGCAGGCCGTGGGCCGCGAGTTCCTCCGGCACGCCCGCGGCCGCGTCCTGGCGGATCAGGATGGCGTCGAGGGTGACCGGACGGTCGTTCCAGGCATCCACGCCGACATCGCAGGAGCGCGTGGTGTCGGCGAGGCAGCCGTGGCTGTGCCCATAGAGGTGGCGCGTCTCCCGCCACAGCCCCGGCCAGGCCCGATGCGCGTAGTGCGACAGGAACAGGCGGTGCGGCCGCCCCTGCGCGTCCGCGACGGAGAGGCGGGCGCTCTCAACCGGCGGCTCCGCCCAGGGCAGGTCGAGGACGCGGTTCGAATCGTGATTGCCCCGGACCAGGCGCTTCGTGCCGTTCAGCCGCGCGAAGATCGCCGCGCAATGGGCGGGGCTCGCATGGGCGGCGAAGTCGCCGAGATGCCAGACGGCATCCTCCGGGCCGACCACGGCGTTCCACCCGGCGACCAGGGCCTCGTCGTGGGCCTCGAGGCTGCCGAACCGCGCCCCGCGGTGGCGGAGGATGTGCGGGTCGCCGAAATGCGTGTCCGCGGTGAAGAAGATCGCCATGCCGTCGAGACCTGGGCCGCCATCGCGTTCCGTCCAGACCGGCCGGAGAGGCCCGGACAAGATGGCGCTGCGCGGCATCCCGTCTGCCGGACTGGAAACGGGGCCGCGGCTCGGATACGGGTGCGGCGCGCGAGGCCGGCCGGCTCCCCGAGGGGCGGAGCGCCGTGCGGGCCGGATGGGCTGAGGCGATGCTCGATCCCGCGATCTACGCCCATCTCCTGGACGCGGCGCGCGCCCATCCGGCGCTGCGGGCCGCCCTCGTTCAGGCCGGTCCGATCCGGATCGAGCCGCCGGCGCATCCGCGCGTCGCCGACCGCCTGTTCGTCGAGGTGGTCAACCAGCAGCTTTCCACCCGGGCGGCCGGGGCGATCTGGGCCCGGATCGAGGCGGCCGCCGCGGCGGCGGATTCGAGCCCCCGGGGCCTGTTCGAGGCCGGCGACGCGGACCTCCTGCGGGATCTCGGGCAACAAGGTGCGGGCCCTCCAGGCGATCGTGGCGGCCGAGGCGGCGGGCCTGCTCGGCCCCGGCCTCGCCGGCCTGCCGCATCCCGAGCGGGCGGCGATCCTGTGCGGCATACGCGGCGTCGGCCCCTGGACGGCCGACATGGTCGGCATCTTCCATTTCCACGACCCCGACATCTGGCCCGCGGGCGACGTGGCGGCGGTGGGGTGCCTGCGCCGCCTCACCGGGCAGGCCGATGCCGGCGCGGTGGCGTCGGCCTTCGCACCGTACCGCTCGATCCTGGCGCGCTACCTGTGGCGCATCAAGGACGGGGCGCCCCTGCCGGGGGACGAATCAGCCCGTCAGGCCCCGGCCCCCCGGACCCGGCGCCTGCGCGGGGCGGCGAAATCCGGGTGACGGACGGCCGGGGATCGGCTATCCGTCGGCGCCTCCCGGGCCCGTAGCTCAATGGTTAGAGCCGGCCGCTCATAACGGTCTGGTTGCAGGTTCGAGTCCTGCCGGGCCCACCAGGCTGGCCGCGGGCAGCCGCACCACCCTCGCCGGCCCCCCGTATCCCGCATTCACGCGGTTCCGCCGACCCACAGGGGCCGAGCCCGGATCGGTCCCTCGCCCAGGAGCCGCTCACGACGGCGAGGCCGAACGCGCCCTGTGGCACGGCCGCGACACCGCCCGACACCGTGATGTGGACGGTGCGCATTGATCCCGATCGATCAAGCGCGAACGGGCAGTCTGCGACGCACCGAATCAGACCGAGTCTTCGCCGCGTTCGTCGCTCTCTCGCCTTCCTCCCCTGCCATCGCGTCGGTCGCACCGCGGCCGCCGCCACGCTCTCTCCCGCCGACAGCCCATGCTTCCGCACTACCGCTGGCTCTGGGCCCTGACCCTCCTCCTCGCCTGCGGCGGGGCGGGCCTCCTCTACAATGTGCTCTTCGTCGGCGGGGCCTCGATGCTCGCCGGCCTCGTCTACGCCCTGGCAGTGGGCGGGACGGTGCTGGCCTTCGTCCCCGCCCTGACCCTGTCGGGTCTCCAGCCGCGGATCCGCCGCCTGCCGGCGCTGGTCTACATGCTCGCGGCCGAGTTGCTCTACGTGGTGCTGATCACCCTCGGCTGCGCCCTCGGCGGCCTGGTCGTCTGGGGGTTCGGCCTCACCGGCGACAGCCTGTCCACGGCCGTGCGCATCACGCCGCGGTTTCTCGCCTACTCCCTGGCCGTGTCGGCCCTCCTCGTCTTCGCCATGCGGATGCGCGACCTGATCGGCGGCGCCGTGTTCGTGAACTTCATGATCGGCCGCTACCACAAGCCGGTGCAGGAGGAGCGGATCTTCCTGTTCCTCGACGTCGTCGGCTCCACCGCCTTCGCCGAGACCCACGGCGATCTGCGCGCCCAGGAGTATCTCGGGGCCGTGTTCGCGACGCTGGCCGAGCCGGTGCGGCGCAACGGCGGCTCCGTGGACGATTATGTCGGCGATCTCGCCATGATCACCTGGCCGATGAGGCGCGGCCTCAAGGACGCGCGCTGCGTCACCGGCCTGTTCGCGGTGCTCGACCGGATCGAGGCGGATGCCGCGGCCTGGAGCGCCCGGTTCGGGACGGTCCCGCGGCTGCGGGCGGCGCTGCATGGCGGCCCGGTGGTCACGGCCGAGGTCGGAGTCGACCGCCACAAGATCGCGTATTTCGGCGACGCCGTGAACGTGACGGCGCGGATCGAGGCCCTGTGCCGCCCGCTCGGCGTCGGCATCCTGATCTCGCAGGATCTCCTCGGACGGCTGGACCCGCTGCCCGACGGCGTCCGCGCCCGCCCCCTGGGCCTGCACGCCCTGCGCGGCCGGGGGGCGCCCCTGGCGGTCGCCACCCTCGAACGCGGAGCCGCGGTGGCGGAGAGGCCGATCCCGGGGCGGAGGCCGGATCCGAAGGCGCCGGATCGCCCGGAGGTCGTCGCGGAACGGCGCTAGGAGGTCGCATGCCGCGCATCCCGGCCGGCGCCCGGCGCGCGGCGTGGCCGGTCCGGGATCGCGTCTCAGCCGCGGCGGAAGCAGCGGTTCCAGAGGCGCCGCCCCCAGGCGACCGGCGCGCGCCGGGGAGCCGCCGCCAGGCTCGGCCCGTCGAACGCCGCAGCCCGTGCCGCCGGCAGGGTGTCGATGATCGCCGCCGGCCCCTCGATGTCCCAGCCGATCACGCAGCAGCCGCAGCCGGTGCTGCGCACGCAGGTGAGCCGGCCGGCATGGGCCAGCATCCAGCGCTCCGCTGCGGCGACGTCGTCCGCCTCGTCCACCTCCACGCACAGGCAGGCGCGCCTGAGGCCCGGGGCAGGGGGACCGGCCGGCCACGGATCGCTCCGCCCGTAGAGGGCCCGCAGGGCCTCGGGATCCGCCCCGGCCTCGCCGGACCTCACGGCGCGTCGTCCGCGCTGTCCGGCGGCGCGTCCATCTCGGCCACCTGCCGCTTGGCGAAGGCGCAGGCCGCGAAGTCCGGGTTGATCGCGCAGGCCATGTCGAACGCCGCCCGGGCGCGGGACGCCTCGGCGGGGACGCCCTCGCCGAGGCGGTAGGCCTGGCCGAGCATGGCGCAGCCCCAGGCGCCGCGCCGGTCGCAATCGAGGCGGAAGCTCCGGGCGAGGCAGGCGTCCGTGTCCGCGCGCGGCGCATCGCGGAAGGGATCGGCCGCGTAGCCGCCGTTGCGGATCCCGGCGGCCCGGTTGGTGCAGCCCGCCGGAAACCCGCCCGCGCAGGCGAGGGCGTAGAGGCGCTCCTTGTCGAGGATATCCGGGACGTCGAGGGAATGGTGCTCGAAGGCGAGGGCGAGGTCGAAGCAGGCCGGCGCGTTCGACCACCGGGTGCAGAGCACGAAGCAGGCCGCGGGTTCGCGCGCGCAGCGGCGCTCGGTGGGCCGCCGGGGCGCGAAGGCCCGCCGCCAGACCGGGCGCTCCCGCGCGAAGGTGTCGGCCGGGCAGGCCGGGAAGCTGCGCAGCAGCGCCGGGTCCTGCCGCAGCGGCTCCCCGATCCCCGCGGCCTCCGCCTTGTTGAAGATGATCGCGCCGGGCGCCTCCTCGGCCCGGGCCGCCGGCCCGCGCGCGAGGGCGAGGGCCGCAGCGAGGCTGGCCAGGATTCGCCCGGCCAGACGGCGCCGGGGCGGGCTCACCGGCGCCGGCGCCAGCGGCGCAGCAGGCGTCGGAGGCCGAGCACCAGGGCGACCACGAGGACGAGCAGCCCGAGCGCCGGATGCAGCAGGGCGCCCGCCTGGAACAGGACGAAGACCCCGAGGACCACCTTCCAGGGCTTCATGGGGGCGTCGTCGGCCTCCGCGACCGTGCCGGGCGCGGCCTGCGCGGGGGCGACCGGCTCGGGTGTACCGAACCGCGGGCGCCCGGAGGCCGGCACGCCGCTGCGGCCCGGCACCGGCGCGGCCGCGCGGGCCGCAGCCTCGGCGACCGCCCGCGCGGCAGCCGCCTCGGCCTCGGCCAGGATCGGGTCCGGCTCGGGCGCGGGACGGGGGGCCGGCGCCCACCAGCGGGCCAGCGGCATTGCTCCCCGCGCGGACCGGGCGCGGAAGTCCGGCTGCGGCCGCACCGCAGGCCGCAGCCCGTGGCGGTCCGCGAGGGCGCGGGCCTGCGCCACCAGCGGCGCACCGGTCTCCGGCGTGACCATCCGGACGAACTGCGCGAAGCCGACCGCGGCGCGGAGCACGTCGCCCTCGCCGGCCGCGCCCCAGCGCCGCCCGGCCGGCCCGTGCCGATCGAGCCCGTGCAGCAGCGCGCGGAAGCGGCGCAGGGTCTCCCGGGGCACGCCGACGCGCTCGTTGACGGTCAGCCCGGTCACCTCCTGGTGCCGGCCGCGGCGCATCACCCGGGTCTTGTCCGGATGGACGGTGAAGCCCTCCCCGGCGACGATGGCGTGGACGTATTTGAGCAGCGCGCCGACTTTCCCGGCGGCCGCGCCGGAGGCCGAGAAGGTCAGGTCGTCGGCGTAGCGCGTGTAGGTGAAGCCGAGGCTGGCGGCGAGGCCGGTGAGCCGGGCGTCGAGCCGGGTGCAGACGAGGTTGGTGAGCGCGGGGCTCGTCGGCGCGCCCTGCGGCAGCCGGCGGGGGCCCCGGGCGGCGTAGAGGCGCGCGCCGTCGATCTCGACTGCGTCCACGTCCGGCTCGGTGCAGAGCAGCGCCAGCACGGTGGCCACCGGCTCGGCGTAGCCCAGGCCCCGGAACTTCCCCTTGATCCGCCGGTAGTCGAGGCTCGGGAAGAAGTCCTTGAGGTCGAGATTGACCACCACGTCCCGCCCGACATGGGCGGCGGCGTTGGTGACGATCGAGCGGCCGGGCACGAAGCCGTGGGCCGCCCCATGCACGGGAACGTGGGCGAGGAGCGCGTCGAGGATCCAGTACTGCGCCCGCTTCAGCCGCGGCATCGGCGCCGAGATGCGGCGCAGGCCGCCCGCCTTCTTGGGGATGGTGAAGCACCGGTAATGGCTCACCGCACTGAGCGCCCGGTCGTAGGCGAGGAAGCGCAGCTCGCCGAGGCCGATCCCCATGGCCTCCGCCAGCGCCTTCGGGCTCGCCAGGGCGGGAAGACCGGGGGCGGGCCCCCGCGCGGGCGCATCCGCGTTCGCGAGGCCGGCCGAGACGCCATCGCCGAGATGGAGGATCTCCGCCTCCCGGCGCGCGTGCCACGCCTGCGCCCGGGCGTGGCGGTCGCGGGCGTTGCGCAGCTTCGTCTCGCGCCGCCGCTCCAGCGCCGCCGTCTTGCGGCGGCGATGCATCTCCTTGAGGGCGGCCTCGGGGTCGCGCCACGCCGCCTCCCGCCGGTGCAGATCGGCGAGGGCGCGGGCGATCTCGCCGCGGCGGCGGATCAGGTCCTCCGGCGGGTTGGGCTGCTCTGCCCCGTCCGGCCAGAATCCGAGCCGGATCATCTCCTCGAGGATGACCTCGTCCTTCGAGCTCTCGCGGATCCGGTCGTAGAGCTGCTGGCGGGTCAGGCTGCCGGGCTGCGGGCTCATCGGCGGCCTCCGGCGCGGGCGGCGGGAGGGATGACGGGGGGAAGCGTGACGGGGGACGTCGGCCAGGATGCCTTCGTCAAGTCTCGGGACTGGCCCGGTCCACTCGACGCCGGCACGACCACCGGTGCGCGTTTGGGTTCAGCGAACCCAAACCGCGAACGCGCACCGGTGGTCAGTGCCGGCCCAGTGAAGAGCGGGCCAGTGACGCTTTGCCGGGCAGGGTGCAGGGACGGCGAATCGCCGCCCGAAATGCAAGGTCCGCCCCGGCCGACGCCCCTCGTCACGGTCAGGATAGGCCAGGCTTGCGGCCGCATCAATCGGGTCTGCCTCACGCCTGCCACCGCGCCGGCTTGCCCTCGACCTGGGCGTGGAAGAAGCGGCGCACGGCCAGCATGTGCGCGCAGGGGCCGCGGGTGAGCCGGTTGTGGGTGTAGAAGCCGCACTGGCAGGAGCCGCCGACCATGCGGTCGTCGGAATCGAGCTCCACCGCGGGCGTCAGGCTCCGGCCGTCATCCAGCACGGTCCCGCTCAGGCGCCGCCGGTCCCCCGCCTGCTCGACGGGCCCGAGGGTGACGAGCCCGGCCGCCAGGAACAGGTCGGCCTTGGCCTCCTGCTCGGAGGCGAAGCGCAGGGCGCCCGGCGCTAGTGGCTCCCGGGTCAGCTCCCGCAGGCGGTAGACCCGCTTGTCGAGGTCGAACATGGCGCGGCCCGCCTGCACGTAGCCGCCGAGCGCCGCCTCCACGGTCGACCGGTCGAGGCCGGTCTCGGCGGCGAGTTGCCCGGTCCCGGCGGCGTGGTGGCGCCGGAGCGCCGCGAAGACGCGGGCGGCGGTGTCGGCCTCGACCTCCCCCCGGGGGGCGAGCAGGTCGAACTGCCCGGCCCGGGACCAGTCGTTGGCGGTCCAGCCCGACAGGCCGAGGGTGAAGCGCAGGCCGCCGAAATCCACCACCGCGAAGCTCGGCAGGCCGGTGCCGAGGAGGTGCAGCCGCACCGACCGGGCGAGCGGCAGGGTCCGGGCCAGGATGGCGAGGCGCCGCCGGCCCCACAGGCGGATCTCCGCGGCCTCGCCGCCGCGGTAGATCGAGCGCCGGAAGGTCAGCCGCTCGTTCCAGGGCTCGATCAGCACGCTGACCGGCCGGCCGGGCTCGAGCAGGAACCGCAGGGCGCGCGGGCCGTGGCGCTCCCGGCGCGCGGCGAGGCGGGTCAGGATCGCGTGCATGTCGACCGGGTGCAGGTCCACCACGTGGGCGGGCTGCGCCATGGCGCTCGACACCTGCAGGAAGCCCCGCATCCAGGAATCCGGCAGCTCGATCTTGTCCTCGCGATAGGCGGCCTCGCCGGAGGTCTGGACCGCGAAGCCGGTCGGGTCGATCGCCAGCTCGGTATCGCGGTAGCTGCGGATCTTCTGGAACTCGTCGTAGAGGGCGTGGCTGTAGTCGATGTTGGTCGTGCCGCAGGCCATGTCGCCGATCCGCGCGAAGGTGTCGTGGTCGCAGGACAGGCGCCCGTAGCTCGATTCGTCGAGGCTGAACGCTTCGAAGAAGACCTCGTCCGGATGGACGGTGATGACCGGGTCGAGGACGATCCAGGCGTCGAAATTCTCCCGGTAGAGGTAGTCGAAGTACCGCTTCCGCGCGTCGTAGAACGGCCGCATCACCGCGTCGGAGCGGGCCGCGATGTCCCGGTGTTCGGCGCGCAGCGCCTCGATCTCGGCGCGCAGGCTGTCCTTCTCGGCGAGGGCCTCGGCCAGGAGTTCCTGCTCGTGGGCCTGGAGCCAAGCGAAATAGGCGGTGCGGTCCTTCGGCTTGAAGCGCAGGTCCGACACCACGACGTGGTGCAGGGCCGAGATCGCCTCCCGGAACGGCAGGTGTCGCGCCACCGTCCCGGCGAAGTAGGTCGGCTCGCGCAAGGTGTCGGGGACGAAGCCGAGCCGGGTCGCGTCCGCATCCGAGACGGCCCGGCTCTCGCCGAGGTAGCGATGGACGAAGTTCATCGAGCCCCTTCCGAGACGGGTGCCGAGGGAGAGATGGGCCCCCGCGCCTCCGGCGGCCGCCGGACGAGGGGCACGGCGAGGCCGGGATGGGCCTCGGCGATGTCGCGCAGCGCCAGGATCGCGGCGCTGCGGTCCCGGGCCGTGCCGCTCAGGGTGAGATCGGCGAAGAGCGGCAGCAGCGCCTCGGCGCGGGCGCGGCTGCGCAGGGCCTCGGCCCGGAGGAAGGCGGCCATCCGGTCCTTGGCGACCCGGCCCCGCAGCACCTGCAGCATCACGATGCGGGCGAGGGGGATCAGCCGTACGAAGGCCGCCTCGCTCGCCACGGCCTGCTCGGTCAGGAGTTCGGTGAGCAGGAGATGCATGGACGGAGCGGGGTGCTCCAGCAGGCGCAGCACCTGCCCCTCCGCATCCTCGGGCCGGAGCCGGCTGCGCAGGAGATGGCGGGCGAAGGCCAGGACCTCCGGCTTGACGCTGTCGGTGACCACGGCGAGCGCCCCGGGCGTCCAGGCAGCCTCCGGCCACGTTTCAAAAAAGCTGCGGGCGAAGGCGAGGGTGTCGGGCCAGTCGCTCTCCACGAGGAGCACGGCCTCGGCCGCCGCGGCCTGGAACCGGGCCGGGTCGGCCGCGAAGGCCTCCGTCGCCCAGTCCCGCACCGCCCGGTACGGGTGGCCGCCGAGGCGGGCGATCTGGCGGACGCTGAAGGTCGCGGGGCGCCGGTCGGGCAGGAGGGCGGCGCCGAGGCGGCGGGCGCCGTCGGCGCGGGCCTGCAGCAGGCGCCACAGGGTACCGTCGTCGAGGGCGGCGCATTCCCCCGGCAGGGCCTCGCGCAGCAGGGCCACGACGTCGGCGGCGTAGGCGTCGTCGGGGGCCGCGCGAAACAGGCTGCCGATCAGCTCCCGGGCGAGGCGGGGAGCGAGACCCGGATCCGCCGCCGCGAGGCGCGCCACCAGGGGCCGGGCGGCCTGCCGGACGGCGCTGCCGGGCCCGCTGGCGAAGGCGACGATCCGCTCGGCGTAGGGTCCGAGCCGCGCGTCGTCGAGACGCGCCAGCAGGACCAGGGCGGCAATCCGGATGTCCTCGGAGCCCGTGCCGATCAGCGCGTCCCAGCTTTCCGGGGGCAGGCCGTCGGCTCCGGCAGGAGACTGCGCCAGGAGCGCGAGGCCGGCCGATCGGATGGCGGCGGCCGGGTGCGCGATCAGGGCGGCGGCAGTCTCGGGCTGCACCGGCAGGTCGTGGTCCGGCCACAGGAGGGGCAGGGCGGCGCGCAGGCCCCGGATCGCGGCCGTCGCGGCGGCGTCGGGCTCCGGCGGCATCGCCCGCAGCCACGCCACCAGCCGCGCGACCAGGGGCGCCGCGAGCCCTGGGGGCAGCGCCCGGGCGAGCCCCGGGACCGCCGCCTGGACATCCGGCTCCGGGCTCGTGAGCAGCGCGGCGGCGAGGTCCGGATCCGACCAGACGACCGGCGCCCCGGCCTCGAGGCGCCGCAGGGCAAGCGCCCGCGCCTCCGGCAGGGCTGCGGCCAGCAGCGCCGCCACCAGGGCGGCGAGGTCGGCGGAATCGGCGATCCCGGCGGCGAGGCGCGCCTGGGCGATCTGGAAGGCGAAGGTCCGCACGGCGTCGTGCGGGGCCGCCAGGAGGCGCCCGATCGCGGCGGCGTCCAGAGCCGCGCAGGCCCCCGGGTCCGCGCGCAGCACCCGCAGCCCCAGCCGCGCCACCGGCTCGATCCGCCCCTCGGCGGCGAGGCGGAGCGCCAGGTCCGGACGGGCGCTCCAGAGATCCGGGAAGGCCTCGTCGCGCCGGTCGGGATCGACGGCGCCGGTCTCCAGGAAGGTCAGCGATCCCGTCCGCGGCCGGGCCTCCGGGGCGTGGCGGTACAGGAGCTGGCTCGCCGTCCAGTTGCGGCCGAGCGGTCCCCGTGCCCGCGCCTGCCGGCCCCAGGTCCCGTCCGGCTTGCGCCCCCAGACGGTCCAGCGGGTCGGGGGGTCGAGATCCTCCGGCCCGAGGGCCAGCAGGAAGCCCGTCGCCAGCGCGGTGAAGGCCGGTTCGCCGACGGCGCCGCGCTTGCGCAGGGCGCGCCAGATCCGCCGCTTCATGTAGGCGCGGGTGGCCGTGGACAGGCCGAGCCGCGCCTCCGGGCCGTGGCGCGCCGCGTCCACCGCGACGTAGCGCCGGAGGTCGGGGACGTAGGCGTGGCTCCGGCCGGCCTGGTACATCGCCTGCGCGGTCTCGAAGCGCTGGGCGGCGGCGCCGAACAGGGCGGCATCGTCGGCCATCTCGGCGTGCTTGAACAGGCGCCGCAGGCCGATCAGGTAGGGTGGCCGCGCCGGCAGCCGGAGGAGGGCGGCGCAGAGCGTCGCGTGCAGCGCGGGCCGCCCCTGGGCAAGCCGGCCCAGCGCCACCAGGGCCGGCCCGACCCGGCCGGGATCATGCCGGGCGAGGCCGTCCAGCGCCCCGCACAGGCCGTCGACGTCGCCCGCCTCGGCCGGCCGGGCGACCATGCCGGGCAGGTCCGGCTCGGCCTCCGGCGGGCGGTACGCCCCGGTGAGCGGGGCGGCCAGGGCGAAGCGGGCGAGGTCCCGGACGACGCTTCCGGGGGCGTCGGCGGCGATCGCGTCCAGGATCGGGCCCGCCTCCGCGCCGGCCGCCCGGGCGAGCGCCCAGACCAGAGCGTAGCTCGCCTGCGCCGGACCGAGGGCCCGCGCCAGGGCGATCAGGTCCGGGGCCGCCGCGGCCAGCCGCAGCTCGCCGATGCGCCAGAGCAGGCGGTCGCGCTCCCGCTCGGGCCAGCGCTGGTGCAGGCAGGCGGAGAGCCGCGCCCGCAGCACCGCCGCGCGCCCGTCGGCCGACGGCTCCGACGCGGCGGAGGGCTCCGGGCCGTCGATCCGCCGGTAGCCGCCGTTGATCTTCGCGACGATCACGCTGTCGAACACCCGGGCCGCCGCCTCGGCGGTGAGGGGCTGGGGTGTCTTGGAGCCCTCGCGCAGGGTCGCGCCGCGCCGGCCGTAGCGTGTGTTGACGAAGTAGCGCTCGGGCGTCCCGAGAGCCTCGTTCTCGATCAGATCGACGTCGTAGACCTTGTCGGAGGTGGCGTCCCGCAGGTGGAGGCGCGCCGCGCGGACGACCCTCATGCCACCGCGTGGGCGTGCGGGCCGCGCGCCGGACGAACGGGATGGCCCAGGCTTGGGCGACGATCGACGGATCCGCGCATTCGGGCTCCTCACGCAACGATCGGGACGGGACGGCCGGCGAATCATGGCGCCCGAAACCGCGGCAAGCTGCCCCAGGGCGCCGGATGGGGCAACCGCGTCCCCACGATTCCGTGATCAGCCCTCCGCCGGCCCGGGATCATCCCGCATGGCGGCGACCCAGAGGGCAGCCCGGGCGAAGGGATCGGGCTCCGCGCCCGGGGGGGCCAGGGCGGCGGCGAGGAAGGCCGAGAGCCGCGCGGCGGTGGCGGGATGCCCCGCCGCCGCGAGGCGCGCCACGAGGTCGGCCCCGCCGGCGCGGGCGTTCGCCGCGAAGGCCTGCCGCCCGGCATGGAGGGCGTTCGCCAGGAGTGCCGCCGCCTCGTCGAGGAGCGTGGCCGGCCCCAGGTCCGGTGCCGGCGGGATCGGGTGGCCGGCGCCGTCCGGGGCGGCGAGGTCGGGCACGACGAGCCGGTCGACCGACATCGACCAGGGATCGCAGACCAGGGACCCATCGGCGATCCGCACCGGGCCGGCGACCTGCCGCACCGGTCCCCAGCGCCCCGAGCAGGCGCCCGAGAGGGCGTCCAGGGCGTGCGGCGCGGCGGGGTCGTAGGCGCGGGCGAGATGCAGCGTGCCGCCCGCCTCCGGCAGTTCGACGGCGGCCTGCCACGTCTGGGCGCCCGGTGCCCAGGCCTGTCCCAGGACCGCGTCGACGGGGAAGACGTGGAAGGCCTCCAGCCGGTCGCGCGGCCGCAGGAAGGCCGGCGGCCGCTCGGCCAGACGGCGCAGGATCGACGGGACGTCCCGCGCCGCTAGGGGGGCCGGCACGGTCACGCGGGCGTCCCGCGGCAGCAGGGCCGTGCGGCCCTGCGCGCCCCGGCCGAGGGCGAGGAGCCCGTCCGCCCGGCGCCGGGCGACGCTGGTCAGGATCTGGCCCTGGCCGGTGCCCGAGACGGACAGGCCCGATCCCAGGAGCCGTCCGGGCAGGCTGCCGACGAAATCCACCTCGGCCTCGCCCGGCGCGAAATCGCGCTCCAGGGCCAGGAGCGCGCCAGTATCGGTGTCGGCCAGGGCCACCCGAGCGGTGGCCCCCCGGCCGCGGGCGAGGAGCCGGGCGCCCAGGGAAACCAGGCGCGTCCTGCCCATGGCGGTCTCGTAGGGCTGGCCGACGCCGAGGGCGGACTCCCCGCCCCGGACGCGGCCGAGGAGTTCCGTGGCGAGCGCCAGGACCACGGCCGCGTCGTAGGCGGCGTGACGCCCGGCATAGGCCGCGAGTTGCCCGGCCAGGTCCGCCTCGGCCAGCAGGATCTGCGTGGCGCCCAGCCTCTCGGCCGCCCGCCGCAGCCGGACGAGGGCGGCGTCGTGGGCTTCCGGACCGGATGCCACCCCGGCCTCCAGCAGGCCGGCGACCACCCGGTCGGCGGCCTCCGCGAGGCCCTCCTCCGCCGGCCCCGCCTCCGCTCCGGCCGGCGCCGCCCCGCCCAGGCGGATCTCGGCGGCGCCCCCGGCCGCCCGGAAGGCGCGGATCGCCAGGGCGACGTGGGCGCAGCCGCCCCCCGCCGCGCAGTCGCAGCGGGCGTAGCCGACCGCGTCGGGCACGAGGAAGCGCACCGTCGCGGTCGGGAGCCGCGCGGCCGGCACGGCGCCGCGCTCCAGCCCGACCGTGATCCCACCCGCCAGGAGGCGCCGCAGCTCCGCCGCCGCCGCGCCGCCGAGCCCCGCCTCGAAGGCGGCGCCGTCGAGGCTGCCGGGATCCCAGGCGACCGCCGCGGGTGCGGCTGGCTGCGCCGGTCCATCCGCGACCGCCGCGGCCCGGTAGGCGACGACGAGGGCGACCCGGTGGCGGCACATCCCGCTCGCCGGGCAGGTGCAGCTGGCCTCGCCCGGGGGCCGGCCGGGGCCGAGTCGCGTGACCGTGCCGTCGGCGAAGCGCGCCTCGACGGTGCCGTCCTCGGCCTCCGCGAGGGCCGGCCCCTGGCCGGCGGCCACCTCGCGCAGCGCGCGCTTCACCAGGCCGGCATTGGCGAGCTGGACGAGGCCGTCATCCGTGAGGGCGCGGAGGTCGGGGCGGGCCATCGCCGCGGCTCAGCTCCGGATCGCGGCGGCGAGCCAGCCGGCGAGTTCGCCGGGCGTCATCGCGGCGATCTCGGCACCGGCCGCCACGAGCCGCTGGGCCATCGCCCGGTCGTAGGCGGGCCGGGCCGCCGAATCGAGGGCCGCGAGCCCGAGCACGCGGGTGCGCTGGCCGGAGAGCGCCCGCACCTGAGCGACCAGGGCGGCCTCGCTCGCCCCCTCGTAGAAGTCGGAGACCAAGACCACGATCGCCCGCTCCGGCGCGGTGATCAGGCCGGCCGCGTAGCGCAGGGCCCCGCCGATATCGGTGCCGCCGCCGAGCTGGACCTTCATGAGCAGCTCGCAGGCGTCGTCGCAATCGCGGGTCAGGTCCACCACCGCCGTGTCGAAGGCGACGAGATGGGTGCGGATGCCGGGGAGCTTCCACAGGCAGGCGGCCATCACCGAGGCGTGGATCACCGAATCGAGCATCGACCCGCTCTGGTCGACGAGCAGGATCACCTGCCAGGGCCGCATCTGCCGCCGGTTCCGAGCGAAGAAGTGCAGCCGCTCGACGGTGATCCGCCGGCTCTCGGGATCGTAGTGGCGCAGGTTGTCGCGGATCGTCCGGTTCAGGTCGAGGTCGCGGGCGCCGGGCAGGCGCGTGTGCCGCCGACGGTCAAGCACCCCCGAGAACGCCACCGCGAGGTCCCGGGCCAGCCGCTCCATCAGCTGCCGCACCACCTCCTGGACGAGCTTGCGGGCCATCACCAGCACGTCGGGCGCCATCAGGTGCTTGGTGCGCAGGACCGCCTTCAGCAGCGTCTCGTTCGGCGCGACCCGGGCCAGCACCTCGGGGTTCGTGACCACGTCGTCGATGGCGTAGAGCTCGATCGCGTCGCGCTCCAGCCGCTCGATGGTCTCGCGGGGGAAGAGCGTGTGGACCGCGTTGATCCAGCCCGGCACCGTCAGGGTCGAGCCCTCGCGGCCGCCCTGGCGCCGCTCCCCCCGCGCCGTGCCCTCGGCGTCGCGGCCGTAGAGCCAGTCGAGGGCCTGATCCATGGCGGCGGCCTCCCCCGACAGGGCGCAGCCGGCCCCCGCGCAGGCGGACTCCGCCGCCTCGCCCAGGATGAGCCGCCAGCGCGTGACGGGGTCGAGGCTCACCGCAGCCGCGTCCCGGCGAGGAGGCTCGGTCCGCGCAGGAGCTCGCTCGCCGTCACCGGCGCGAGCGCGCCGAAGGTCCGCTGGCCCGGCTCCGTCCGGTTGCTCCAGGGCGAGCCGAGGGTCAGGTCGCCGAGGGTCTGCTCCCGGTCCTCGAACTCCACCGCGCCGGTGAACAGGCCCTCCGAGAAGGTCAGGGATGCCTGGCCCGCCGCGCCCCCCGGGAAGGTGACGGCGCGCTCGATCCACCAGACCACACCGCCATCCTGCGGTGACCCGAGGGGCCAGCCCTTCGCGGCCATGCCGCGCAGGCGGTTGGCCTCCACCACGGTCCCGGCGAAGCGGCTCGTGGTCGATGCGGCCGCCTCGGCCTCCGTGAAGGCGTAGGTCTCGCGGGCGAGCTGCGGGAAGGGCTGGACGATCTCGTAATCGCCGAACAGCGCCCCCCAGGCGGCCAGGGCCCCGGGGTCGAGTTGCAGGGGATGGACGAGGCCGATCAGGCCCGGGGCCGCCCCGGTCAGGTCGAGGTCGAGCGGCGCGTCGTCGGCATCCGTGAAGGTCAGGTCCTCCGCCACCCGGAAGGTCAGGCCCGGGCCGGTCCGCGGGTCGGCATCCGCGAAGGTGGCCCAGACGAGGCGCTGGGCGAGGTGGCGCACGAGCGGGTGGGCGGCGAAGCAGGGGCCGAACACCGTCGGCTGGACCCGGCGGGCGCCGGCGAGCATCGCCTCCAGGCGGGCCACCTGCAGGCTCGCCACGGCCCGCGCGTCCTTCTTCAGGGCACCCCAGCGGGCCACCGCCGCCGCGGCCTTGCCGGCATCGTCGGCCTTGGCGGGCTTGGGCAGGTCCTTGAGCCTCTGGCCGGCGGCGTCCCGGACCCAGGGCTTCAGGGTCTCGTCGAACCCGACCCGGAAGCCGCGGGGGCCGAAATCGAGGTCGAGGCCGCCGCGCTCGTCGAGGTCGAGGTCGGGGGCGAGCCGGTCGGCCAGCTCCTCGGGGGTGAGGCCGCGGGCCTCGGCGAGCTGGGCGATCTTCTGCCGGGCCTTCTCCTGGAGCCCCTTGAACTTCAGCTTCTCGGCGATGCCGTTTAGGTTCATCAGCGCGACGTCGGTGCCGATATCGACCAGCACGTCGAGTCCGGTGACCGCGCGGGCGTGGGCGGCCTCGCCGGGCCAGCGGCGGATCAGGCGGGTCAGGTCGCGGGCCGTGGCGTCGGTGCCGAACCAGCCCAGCGCGCGCAGGGCCCAGCCGTCCTTCGAGGGCGTCCCGGCGGCGATCCAGGCGGAGAACAGGTCCCACGCGAAGGCCGCGAGGCTCGCCTCGGTGCAGGCCTCGCGGACCATCGGCACGCCGGCATAGACGGCGTCCGGGTTGGTGAAGGACAGCATCTCGCAGAGGGTCAGGATCGCCGCGTCCGGCAGGGCGGTCCCGTCCCGCAGACGCGGGCGGGTCAGCATGGACGGCACGACCCAGGCGGGCGGCTTGCCGACCTTGGCGGGGACGCGGGCGAGGGGATCGCGGTCGAGCACCTGCGCGACCGCCTCCGTCACGTCCGGTGCCTGGTCCGCGTAGCGCGCGGCCACGGAAGTGATGATGGCGCGGCCGTCCGCCCGGTCCTGCGCCAGCACGCGCAGGGCGTGCTCGCCGGCGTCGCGCAGCGCCCCGGGCCGGCCCACGGCGTCGGGCAGCAGGCGGATGAGGGCGGTCTCGGGATGGCGGCGCAGCCACGCCAGGGCCGGCTCGCGGGCCTTCTTGAGCTTCGTGAGGGCGCGGGCGGCGGGCACGGCGAGACGGCCATCGTCCACCGCCAGGACCGCCGGCAGGAGCCCGACCGGATCGGCCTCGACCAGCCCGACGAGGCCCGGCATCGCCCGCTCGCCGAACCGCGACAGCATCGCCCACACGATCTCCGGCCATTGCGAGACGTGGAAGCATCCCGCAACGACGCGCGACTGGGCCCAGAGGGCGAGCGCCAGGGGCTCGGGCTGCCGCTCCAGGCTGCCGACCAGTTGGCGATAGGGCGAGTTCGCCCAGTAGCGGCAGGCCTCGTCGATCTGGGCGACGCGGGCGGCGACCCAGGCGATCAGGGCCGGCGGGTCGTCGCGCGGCGGCTCGGAGAGCGGGGGCGGAATCCGGCTCCAGCCCTGAGTCGGATGGGAAAGCTCGGTGGCCGCCACGAAGGCCGACAGCGCCTCCGGGCCGTCGAGGGTCACGGCGTTCCGCGCCCGCCAGTAGCTCGGGGCGACCTCCGGCACCGCGTGCGCGAACGGCGTCGGCAGCGGCGCGAGGGCGAGGACGAGGTCGTCCCGGGTCCGGGCCTTGGCCCGCCAGGGCGGATCACGCAGCACCCGCGGCCAGGCGGCGGGCTCCGCCAGGGGCACGGCGCGGGCCTCCGCCAGGGCATCGAGGATGCCGGCCCCGCGCCCGCCCGACGCCGCGAGCCAGCCGCGGACCGTGTCGAGGCCGTGGATATCGAGCGCCCGGTTCACCCGGGCGCGCAGGGCCGGCTCCGATCGGCCGCCCGCGAGGGCGGCGAGGCAGCGGGGCAGGATCGCGGCGGGGTCCGCCTCCAGCGCCGCGTCGAGGGCCGCCGCGACGGGCTTCTCGTGGAGATGGGGCAGCAGGGCCGGCAGCGCGCCGGCCTCCCCCGTCGACAGGATCGCCAGGGCGACCGTCCGGCGCTGGTCGTCGGTGGCGTAGTGCAGCAGCCAGTCGAGGGCCGGCAGGGCCGGCTGACCGGCGGCGCGGGCCACCGCCAGCAGGGTCGCGGCCGCCTCGGCCGCGTCGAGGGCGCAGTAGACGAAGTAGAGGTGGTAGCTGCGCTTGGCGCGCCAGGCCGCGACCGCCTCCGGCGGCGCGTCGGCGAGGAGCGGCAGGTAGACCGTGTCGGCCGCGACGTCGATCCCGGCGGAAGCGGCGGCTTCGAGCACGGCGCGGGGCTGGAGCGGGTGCGGGGCGGGCCGGTCGTCGGCCAGGATGAACGCGCAGGCGCAGGCCGCCGGCCAGTCGTGATCCTCGGCGATCCGCGCATTCAGGAACGCGACCGCGGCGTCGTAATCGGCCTCCGGGGCGTGCACCAGGGCGGCCCGCAGGGCGAGGTGGAGCGGCTCCGCCCAGGACAGGCGCTGGTAGGGGCGCGGCGTCTTCGGGGTCGGGCGGCGCCGGTCGGCCAGCCGGGCGACGGCCTCCGTCCCGCCCCGGGCCACGGCGTAGCGCAGGATCGCCTCCAGCGCCCGCCGCAGGATGGCGTCGCCGGTGGCGGCCCGGGACGGATTTCCCTGTCGGCGCGCCTCCGCAGCGTCGACGATCGCGTCCAGCCAGGCGGCGAGGCCGTCCCGGTCCGGCGGCGCCCCGGCGAGGCGCGCGGCCTCGGCATCGCCGAGCGCGGCCGCCAACGGCGCCGCGATCGCCCGCCAAGCCTCCGCCGCGTCCGGGCGCGGACCGGGGCGCAGGCGGGTCGGCAGCGGCACCGCCTCGAAGACCGCGGCCGGGGCGGGGGGCGGGACGGGCTCCGCCGGGGCAGCCGGCGGGGGCTCGGCGGGCGGCGGGGCGGCCGGCTCCGCGGCCCGCTCCGCGGCTGGCTCGACAACCGTCTCGCCGGCCGGCCCGGACGCCTGCGCCGTGGCGGGCGCCGCTCCGTCGGCGCGGACATAGCCCTTGGCGGTCTTCTCGCGGACGAGCTTGTCCTTCTCCTTCACGGCCGCGGCCGCGTCGGCGCAGGTCTTGTCCTTGCTCTGGCCCTGGGTGCCGAGGCGCCCGAAGCGGACGGTGAGCGTCGGGCCGGAGACGCCGACCTCCCAGAACTTGGCCGCGCTGCCCTCGACCAGCTCGTAGCGTTCCATGGGCTGTCTCCCTCTCACGCGTCGCCGGCGGCGGCGAGCAGGCTCGGCGTGCGCAGGACCTCGCTGGCGGTCACCGGATCGAGGTCGCCGAACCGGTGGGTCGCCGCGGCGCGCCAGCCGGCCTCGGACAGGGTCAGGGTCCGCAGCGTCTGGATCCCGTCGCCCTCCGGGCCGGGCCGGTGCCAGAACCCGTCCTCGAAGCGCAGGACCGCGACGAGGCGGGTTCCGTCGGGCAGCGCGACCGGCCGCTGCACCGCATGGACGTGCTCGCCACCGGTGTCGGTCGACCAGCCCTGGGGCCGCAGGCCGCGCAGGCGGCGGCCGCCCACCCGGATTCCGTCGAAGCGCAGGGTCTCGGCGCCGCCCCGCTCGGCCTCGGTGAACGCGAAGGTCTCGCGGGCGAGTTGCGGGAAGGGCTGGGCGATCTCGTAATCGGCGAACAAGCCGCTCCAGGCCGCCAGCGCTTCCGGGTCGAGGTGCAGGGGATGGACGAGGCCGACCACGCCCTCGGCCGCCGCGACGTCGAGGGCGAGGGCGTCGTCCGCGGCGTCGGTCGGCGAGAGATCCTCCGCGAGGCGGAAGACGTGCCCCGGCGGCGTCGCGGGCGCACCGTCCGGATAGAGCCCCCAGACGAGGCGCCCGGCGAGGTGGCGGATCAGCGGGTGGGCGGCGAAGAACGGCCAGAACACCCCGGGGGCGACGCGGCGCTGGGACGCCAGCATGGCCTCGAGCCGGGTGACCTGCAGGCCGGCGGCGGCTTCCGCGTCCTTGCGCAGGGCCGCCCAGTGCCGGGACGCCGCCTTGGCGGCCTCGGGATCGTCCGCCTTGGTCGGGCGGGGCAGGGCGGCGAGCCGCCGGCCCTCGGCGTCGCGCAGGACGGGCTTCAGCGTCTCGTCGAAGCCGACCCGGAACCGGCGCTCCCCGAAGGACAGGTCGAGCCCGCCCCGGGCGTCGAGGCCGAGATCGGGGGAGAGCCGGTCGGCGAGGTCGACCTCGTCGAGGCCGCGCGCCTCGGCGGCGTCGACGATGGCGGCGCGGGCAGCCTCGCGCAGTTGCAGCAGCGGGCTCTTCTCGGCGATGGCGCTGAGGTTCATCAGCGCCACGTCGGTGCCGATCCCGGCGAGCACGGCGATGCCGGCCCGGCCGCGGGGCTTCAGGCCGGCCTGCCCCCAGGCGCGGATCTGACGGGTGAGGTCGCGGGCGGCGTGGTCGCCGCCGATCAGGGCCAGCGCCTGCAGGGCCCATTCCCCCGTCGCCTTGGCGCCGGCGGCGATCCAGGACTGGAACAGCGCGACCGCGAAGGCGTCGAGGCTCTCCGGCGTGCAGGCGGCGCGGACCTGCGCGACGCCCGCGTAGGGCGTCAGTGGGTCCGAGAAGGCGAGCATCTCGCACAGGGCGGTGACGGCGGCGTCGGGCAGGGCGCCCCCGCTCCGCAGGACCGGGCGGGGCAGGGCGGCGGGGACCACCCAGTCGGGGAGCTTCGGCGGCTTGGCCGGCACCTGCTCCAGCGGGTCGCTGTCGACCCCGGCGGCCACCGCCTCGGTCACGCCGGGATCCCGCTCCGCATAGGCCGCGACGGCGGCGTCGAGGGCGGCGCGCCCCGCGGGCTCGGCGGCGAGGAAGCGCAGGGCCGCGTCGGCGGCGTCGCGGTCCGGGCCGGCGGGCCCGAGGGTCTCGGGCAGGAGCCGCAGCGCCGCGGTGCGGGGATGGGCGCGCAGCCACGCGGCCGCGGCCGGCCGGAGCTTGCGGGTGCGGTGGAAGACCCGGGCGGCGACCGGGGCGAGGTCGGCGGCGTCCACCGGCTCGACCTCCGGCAGGAGCTGCGCCGGATCCGCCGCGACGAGGCGGACGAGGCCGGGCACGGCCCGCTCGCCGAAGCGGGACAGCATCACCGCGATGGTGCGCCGCCACGCCACGTAATGGGCGCGCTGCGGCCCGGTCTTCTCCCACAGCATCAGCGCCAGGGGCTCGGGCTGCCACCCGACCATCCGGAACCAGGGCCCGTAGTTGAAGTAGAAGAAGCCTGTGAACTGCTCGCGGGTGAGGTCGAGCCGGCGGTCGAGCCAGGCCAGGGCCGCCGCGGGATCCGCGTCGGCGGCGGGCACGGGCTCGGCCGGCGGCGGGATCGGCATGTCGTAGAGGGCCTCCGCCTCGGTGGCGCGGATCCGCGCCGCGAGGTCCGTCATGGCCTCCACAAGCGTTCCGGCCTGGAAGTAGAAGGTGCTGCGGTCGAGGGCCTGCTCGGGGTCGAAGCCGTGCGCGAAGGGCGTCGGGATCGGCGCCACCACCCGTTCCGGCCGGGCGCGCGCGGCCCCGCGCCGCCGCCAGGGCGGGTCCCGGAGCACGGGCGGCAAAGCCTCCGGCGCCGCCTGCGGCCCGCTGCCGGCGGCGAGCAGCCGGTCCAGGCGCCCCGCGCCCCGGCCCCCGTCGGCCGCCGCCCAGGCGCGGGCGGTCTCATGTCCGTGGCGCTCGGCGAGCGTGACGGCTCGCGGGCCGTAGGCGGGCTCCCCCTTGCCATGGAGCGCCCCGAGATAGGCGCGCAGCATCCAGTCGGGGAAGGCCGCGTCTGCGGCGTCGAGGGCGTCGCGGACCAGCTTGGTGCCCACGAAGGGCAGGAGGGCGTCGAGGGCGTCGGCGGCCCGGGTCTCCAGGAGCGCCCGGGCGATGAGCGTGCGCTCGGGGCCGACCGCTCCCTCCAGGAGCCAGACGAGGGCGGGGGTGGCCGGCTCTCCGGCCGCGTCGGCGCTGGCGATCACCGTGGCGGCGGCCTCCTCGGCCCCGACATCGCAGGTCGCCAGGGTCGCCCGGTGGAACGGCGCGGCGTACCAGGGCGCGGCCTGGCTCGGCGGCAGGTCGACGATCAGCGGCAGGGCGGCGTGGGAATTGCCGTAGGCCTTGGGATCCGGCGGGTCGCAGCGCGCGAGCACCGCGCGGGCGCAGAGGGCATGGTCGGCGCCGGGCCGGTCATCCGCGAAGACCGCCGCGAGCCAGCGGGCGAGGGTCGGCTCCGGCTCCGCGGCGGCGAGCCGGAGGGCCGCCTCCAGGGCCTCCGCGTATTCCGCCTCGGGGGCGGCGGCCAGGGCGGCCCGGACGCCGAAGGCGGTGGGCATGTCCCAGGCCGAGACCGGCAGGGAGCCGTACCGGCCGGAGGGGCGGGGCTGCAGCCGGTCGAACAGGGCCACGAGCGTCCCGGTGCCGGAGCGGGCCACGAGCCAGCGGGCGAAATGGGTGAACGCCGCCCGGGCCGCCGGCCCCTGCGGTCCGGGCTTGGCACCCCAGAGGCGCTGGTTCAGCGCCGGGCAGGCCGCCTCGAGCTGCTCCAGCCAGTGCCGGGCCGCGGCGTGGTCGGGGGCCGGCGGCGCGCCGTCGAGCCGGGCGGCGAGGGCCTCGGCCGGCGCGCGGGCCTCGTCGGGAGCGGTTTCCAGCAGCGGGCGGATCCGCGCCGCGAAGGCCGCCCAGTCGGCGGCGGCGTCGAGGGGCGGGCCGGGGCGGGTGCGCGTGGGCAGGGGCGTGCCGGAGAAGATCGGGGCGCGGCGCGCCTCCGCCCGGGCGGCGGGGGCGGGCGAGGCCTCGGCGGTTTCGGAATCGGCGGCCCGAGCAACCGTGGCCTGGGCTGTCGCCCCGGCGGCCGAAGCCGGTGCGGCGTCGCCGGCGGGGCGATAGCCCTTGGCGGTCTTCTCCCGCACCAGCCGGTCGAGCTCGACCCGAGCCGCCTGCGCGCTCGCGAAGCTCTTGGTCTTGGACTGCCCCTGCGTGCCGAGCCGGCCGAATCTCACGATGAGAACGCTATCCTCGGTCCCGGCCTCCCAGAACTTCGCCGATGATCCCGCCGTCAGCTCGTAACGCTGCATGCAGTCCTCTCCCCCGTGGCGCGGCGGTAAAATTTTCCTTGTCGCGTCTCAGGTCAACCCGTAGCGGGCGAGCCGCGCGGCGACCCGCGCCTCGCGGGCCAGGGCCTCGGCCTGATCGGCCGGGCGGGCGCGCTGGCGCATCCAGGCCAGGGCCTCGACCTCGGCCCGGGCCTCGCCGAGGCCGCTCCGGCGCAGGATCGCCACGGCGATGCGCTCACGCTCCCGGGGCGGGAACCACGCGAAGGCCATCCGCAGGGACGGCAGCGCCCGCAGGAAATCCTCATCGCCCCAGGCGGCCACCAGCCCCTCGACGGAGGCGAGGGTGGCGTCGGCGGCGATCTCCTCGCGGGCGAGGGCGAACAGGCCGGCGAGGAAGTCGCCCAGCGTCGCGGGCAGGCCGAAGCGGCGCAGCCGGGACAGGGCGGCCTCCGGGTCCGAGCCGGCCGCGCCGCAGGCGACCCGGAAGCCGAGGGCCGCCCCCGCGAGGGCCGGGGGCGTCTCCGGGTCGGCGAGGCGCCGGCCGAGCATGGCGGCGAAGGGCCCGCGCAGCTCGTCGAGGCCCGCAACCTCGGCGCCGACCTCGCGGAACAGGTCGCGGCAGGCGAGGAGCAGCGGGATGGCGCCGAGCCCCGCGCGGGGCTCCCGGATGCCTTCGACGACGAAGAGCGCCCGGGCCGCCAGAGCGGCGCAGAGGCGGGCGAGGGCGGGCCGCGAAGGCGCGAAGGCGTCGCCGAACCGGTACAGCCGCACGATCCCGGCCCCGGCGGCGCCCAAAGCGGCCACGTCGTGTGCCGCCGCGATGCCGGCGCTCAAGCGGGCCAGCAGATCGCCCTCCAGGGTCAGCCCGGCGAACAGCGCGTCGGACAGAGCCCCGGTGAGAACGGCGAGGGAATCCGGCGCCGCCTCGACCCGGGCGGAGATCCGGGCGGCGGCGGCCATCTCCAGGGTGCCGCCCCAGAGCGAGGCCTCGATCAGGGCGCCGAGCCAGTGCGGGTGGCGCACGAGCGTGAAGCGCTCCCGCGGCAGGCCGGGCTCGGCGCGGTCCGGCCCCTCGCGGGCGATCCCCGGCAGCCCGAGCAGCGCCAGCCGGTGCAGCAGGTGCGCCCGCGCCCGGTCGCCCGGCTCGGCCCAGTCGAGGTCGATGCTGCGGCGCGCCGGCCCCGGCTCCAGATCGGCGGCGCGCAGACGCTCGGCGACGTCGGCCACCAGGGGCGGCTGCCGGGTGCCGGGAGCGAGGCGTCCCTCGCGCCGGCCGGTGAGCGCCCGCAGCATCGCGGCGAGCGCGGGGTGGCCGGGCGCGGCGCCGCCGGCCGCCCAGGCGGGCGGGCGGTCGAGGGCGTCCTTCACCAGGGCGGCGAGAGCCGCGTCGATCAGGTCGGCGCGCAGGATCGCCGGATGGGCGCGCAGCCGGGCGAGGGCCTCGGCATGGACCCGCCAGGCGATGCGGTCGGCGGTGGAGACGACCTGCCCGGCCTCACGCAGGGCCGCGGTGATCGCCGTCATCGCCCAGTCGGCCGCGGGGGCGAGGCCCGCCTCGGCCACGCGCTCGAAGTAGCCCGGCGCCGGCATGCCGGCCGCGTAGCCCGAGAACCGGTCGAGCCGGAGATAGGCGTAGGGCACCACGTAGCTGCCGGTGCGCAGGTCCGGCTCCGGCGGCGCCGGCTCGGGCCGGGTCCCGTCCGCCTGCGCGGCGTGGCGCCGGACGGCGTCCGCGTGCCAGCCGCCGCAGACGAGGACCACCGGCCGGTCGCCGGCCGCGCGCAGGGCGTGGGCCGCGTAGGCGCCCATGAAGCGCTCGCGGGCCGCCTCGGCGGGATCGTCCGTGCCCGGCGGGCGCAGCAGGGCGAAGTAGCGGTCGAGCCGGGCCGGCAGCTCCGCCTCGGAGGCCGCCTCGGCGAGGACGTCCCAGAGGGCGTCCTGGTCGGCGACGCCGAGGGCGGCGGCCAGCGCCCGCTCGGCGGCCTCGGCGCGGGCCCCGTGCGGGTCGGCGTAACGGTTGGCGCGGCGTCCGAAGGCCGGGTCCCAGGCCGGCAGGTCGCAGAACAGCGTCTGCGCACCCACCGCCCGGCCCGCCTCCAGCGCCTGCCATTCCGGCGAGAAGGCGCAGAACGGCGTGTAGGAGGCGGCGCCGCCGATCGCATCCGCCCGGAACGAGAAGATCGCCACCGGCAGGTCGTGGCCGAGGGCGAGGTCGGGCAGGTGCGGGTTGAAGTCCACCGGACCCTCGATCAGCACGAAGGCCGGCCGCAACGCCGCGATCCTGCGCCGGACGAGCCCGGCGCAGGCCGGGGAATGGTGGCGTACGCCGATGACGGTCAGGCGGCCGGAATCCGGCGCGGGACCGCTCATTGCGGGGTGAGGAGGTGCCGCGCCGCGTAGAGCTGGCGCCACGCCGCGCCGGAGCGGCGGCTGACGCGCTGGTCGAGATAGCGGCGCAGGCGGGCGAGATCCTCCGCGTCGTCCTTGGCGGCGGTGCCGGCGAGGCAGGCGACGATGTCCTCCGGCTGGCCGGCATCGCCCCGCAGGAAATGGCCCTTCACCCCGATGGCGTGGGCGACGCTGACCGCCTCCGCGGTGCTCATCACGGAGGAGAGCCGCTCCATGCCGGTGCCCTCCGTATCCACGGCCTCGCGCAGCTCCCGGAAGCAGGTCACGAGGAGTTCGAGCACCTCCGGATCCGGGCTGCGGGGCACGCCGGAGCGGGCCAGAAGCGCGGTGGCCTCGCGCTGCACCAGGGCGAGTTCGGCCTCAAGATCGGCGATCGGGAACACGGTCTCGAAGCCGAACCGGCGCTTGAGGGCCGCCGACATCTCGTTCACGCCCCGGTCGCGGGTGTTGGCGGTGGCGATGAGGTTGAAGCCGTCGCGCGCGTAGACCATCCCGTCCGCGCCGGTGAGTTCCGGCACGGCAAGCACCCGGTCGGACAGGACCGAGAGCAGGCTGTCCTGCACCTCCAGCGGGCAGCGGGTCAGCTCCTCGAAGCGGACGATCCGCCCCGCGCTGAGGCCGGTATGGAGGGCGCCGGGCACCAGGGCGCGCGGGCTCGGCCCCTCGGCGACGAGCAGCGCGTAGTTCCAGCCGTAGCGGATCTGGTCCTCGGTCAGCGACGCGCCGCCCTGGATCGTCAGGGTCGAGCACCCGCTGATCGCCGCC
Source organism: Methylobacterium sp. 391_Methyba4 (assembly GCF_029691625.1). Taxonomy (NCBI): domain Bacteria; kingdom Pseudomonadati; phylum Pseudomonadota; class Alphaproteobacteria; order Hyphomicrobiales; family Methylobacteriaceae; genus Methylobacterium; species Methylobacterium sp. 391_Methyba4. The sequence continues at coordinate 1,771,823 of NZ_CP121475.1, forward strand.
GCGAGGAGTTCCGAGAGCAGGCTCTTGGCGGTCCCGGGCTCGCCGATCAGCAGGAGGGCCCGGGAGGTGGCGAGGGTGACCATGGCCCGCTCCACCAGCGCGGGCGCGCAGACCACCTTGGCGGGCGTCGCGCCGTCACCGCAGATGAAGCGCCGGACGGCCTGGAGCGAGAGCTGCCATCCGGGCGGTCGCGGCGCCGAATCCTCGGCGCGCAGGCGCGCGAGTTCCGCGGCGTGGACGTCCTCGGCGGGGGGTCTCTGACGCGCCTCGCGATCACCGCCCGCCCGCACCGCCTTCGCCATGCACCCGTCCCCTGCCGTCGCGCCGATCCTGTCGGCGTGTCCTGCGATCGGCAGAGCATGCCCCGGCACGGGCATGTCTCTCAAGCGCCTCCGAGCATCTCCGAGCATCTCCAAGCATTGGTGGCCCAGCGCATGCGTCCGGCCGGCCCGCACGGCACCGGACGGGCCAGAACGGATGTCTTTCCGAGAGCGTCTACATCGACACCAAGCACAACGTCAGGATCGCGATCTCGAAGACGATCCAGCCACCGAAGACGACGACCAGCTCCCAGTCGGTTCTCTCTTTGGTCTTGGCCAAAGCGTACATGTTCGACCTCCTCGCGCAGCCCGAGAGGCCACAAGCGAATTCAGTCACCACGATAGGACGCGACGTATACGAATATTCAATCAGATTTTGCCGTGGATTGCAATTGTTCGAACCCGCCCAAGCCCGAAGATAAATCAATACATCACTCCGCGAAACGCGCGCCGCGCCTTCTCGGACGCGGAAATATTGCATCGCAGCAAGTATTTCCCCGCAGGCCCGGCGCTCGCGCAACCCCGATCCCGGGGACGTGAACGGGATCCGTCCGGCCGCGTTGCTCCCGACAGGCCCGGTAGAGGCAGCCTGGGGAAGCGTTCCGAGGATTCACATATGAAGACGTTGATCAGCCTGACCGTCGCGGGCCTCCTGGCGACGGGCGCGGCCGCCACGGCCGCGGAGAATACCGCCCCCCGCATGCAGGGCTCGCCCAATGCGGCCGGCTATACGGGCAAGGACGAGATGGGGAAGGGCGCGACGACGGGCACGACGACGGGCACGACGACGGGCACGACGACGGGCACGACGATCGGATCACCGGGCTCGGAGATGCCGCAACAGGACGGCCGGATGAAGGGACCGCCGAATGCGGCCGGCTTCCAGCCGGGCGGCGACAAGGCCGGCGGCGCGGCCGGAGCCCCGGACCGTCGCTGATTCGCCTCATGCCGGGGCGGGATCCGGCCCACGATCCCGCCCCTGAAGCCGGAGCCCCAGCCGCGACAGGCGGGGGCGGCAACCGGACGGGCCGCGCAATGCGGCGGCCCCATGGAGCACGGTGCGCGCAACGATATCCCCGCCACGGCGGCGGTGATCGAAGGGCGGGGCCGCGATGGCCCAGGTCGAGGCGGAGCCGGTCGCAGGGCCCTGATGAAGGCCGTCGACTTGCCGGAGACGCCGGGATTCGAGGACGGCGGCGCCGTCCCCCTGCGCGCCCGGGCAGCGAACGTTCTGCTCGTGAAGCCGTCGCGGCACCGCGGCGGCGCACCGCGGCGGCATCGCGGCGGCAGCATGGCCGGGGCCTGTGCCGCTGCGGCGGCCCCGTCATCCAGCCGTCATCGGGCCGGCCTAGGGCGGCGCCTCCCGCCCACCCGACCGGCTGTACTCACCTGATGGATTGGTCCGACCTGCCCGAAGACATCCCCTCGTCGTCGGCCGCCGACGCGAGCCGGATGCGGCTGTACATCACCGTCGGGCTGATCGGCATGGGGGCTCTCGGCATGGTCGGCGGGATGCTGCACATCCTCCCGGCCTGAGCGAGACCGCCGCCGCCCCGGCCCGGCCCGTTCGGTCGCCGCCTGGATCGCGGCGATCCAGCCGCCGATCTCGTCCGTCGTCCGGGCGGTCTGTCCGGCGGTCACCTTCACCGCCGCGGCGACCACGGCGAAGCCACGGCCCGCCTCACCGGCGCGGGCGGCCTCGATCGGGGCGACGCCGCATCATTCAGCGAACCAGGATCGATCCCCCGCACCAGACCGGCGCCCCCCTGCCGCAGGAACCGGAAGGTCCCGGCGGGCAGTGCGTCGCAGCGCGGCTCCATCGGCTGGACGACGCTGCCGCCGGGCCGGCGGCAGGCTACCGGACGGGATCGGGCAAGGCTGAAGCCGCGGCGCCGGGGAGGCGATCCCGGCTGCTTCCATGCGGATCGCCCGATGGCAGCGCCACGGGAGGTGCCCTGAGAGGCCGGGATCGACACCCGCGGGTGCCGCTGCCGAATCCCGGAGGTCATCGCGGCTCCAGAGCGCCCGCCGGAGCCGGGGCACGCGGTCCGGGGCCCGAATCCGCTCAGGCCGCCAGCTTGAGAACCCAATCGTAGAAGTCGGTCCAGGTCTCCGACGGGGCCGGCGGCTCTGTGCCCGACGATTTCCCGGGTTCGATCGCGACCTGCGCGCGGACATCCCGAGGGGCGCAGCCGAACTCTGCGCGGAAGGCCTGGGTGAAATGTGCGGGGCTCTCGAACCGCCAGCGATACGCCACATCGGAGATGCGGGCGAAGCGCCCGTCGCCGGCGGCGAGGTCCCGATAGGCGCGGGCGAGCCGGCGCTGCCGTATATAGCCGGACACGCCCCCGAGGGGGACGAACAGCCGGTACAGGGCGCTGCGCGAGACGCCGAACCGCTGCCCGATCGCCTCGGCGGTCAGGTCCGTGGACGCAAGCTCGGCCTCGATGAAGCGCCGGATGGCGACGAGCAGGGGGGCCCGCTCGAGTGGCTGGACGCCCCCATCCTCCTGCGGCAGGCCCAAGGCCGCCACACCGAGCAGCGCCGCCGTGGCCTCAGCTGCCGCAGCGGCCTCCGGCTCCGAGAACCCGGTCGCGTGCGTGCTGAGGGAGCGCAGGTGGTCGGTGAGCATCCGGCCGAACGGCGTCGCACCCCGGATCACCGCCCCGTGCAGGGTGTCGAGCGCGCTTTGCCGGACGCCGAAGAGCGGCCGCGGCAGGACGACCGTGATCGCCTCGTAATCCGTGGAGGCGGCGGAGAGGGGCCGCGACAGGTCGAACAGGCAGATGTCCCCCGGCGCGCAGTCCTGCTCCCTGCCGCTGACCGCCACCCTCGATTGTCCGGAGACACGCATGTGGGCGACGATATGATCGACGCCCATCCGGGCCACCAGGCCACGCTCGCGCACGAACCGGAGCCCGGAGGCGCGGGCGCTGCAGACGATCGCGGTGCCGAGGTGCCGAACCCGCGACTGACCGCGGAAATCGGACAGATCTTCCTTGCGGATCGTGAAGTCCCAGAACGGCGCGACGGCGTCGCGCCAGTCGTCGGCTTGACGATGACCGGGATTCTCACCCGTGAGCAGCAGGATCGGTTTTGGTCGCATCGCCCGTGTTGTGGTCCGGACCGCGCACATGGCATCGGCCCCGCCGCCAGTATGGCGATTCCTGCTGCTTAGAAAAGTGGCACTCCGTTCCAAACACCGGACTCTGCGCTCCGGGCTCGTCCTGTCCTGCGGGATCCGGTGCCGGATGCGGAACGTCCCGCAGGCCGGTCGGCCGCGGGACGGGACGGGACACGGTTGTGAGGATCGCGGACTGCGATCCTGATGGTCGAGCCCCGTTACCGTCCGCTCGGGGCTGCGCCGCTGCCGGTGGCACCGTTGCCGGTGCTGTTGTCGCCCGCAGGGGCGCCGGGGGACGAGGTGTTGCCGTTGGGCGTGCTCTGCGCGGCGGCTATCCCGGCGCTGCCGGCGACGAGGGCGAGAGCGAGCAGGGCGGATTGAACGGTTCGGCTGGTCATGGCTCTCCTGGATCCCGATCGGATTCTCGACGTGCCGGCCCATGCCGGCTTGCCTTCGAGAACCGCCCCCGGCCCGCCCTGTTCCCGCCCGGACGGGAGCGGCGCGAATCGGCCGCGGACCTCGGGCATGCCCGTGCAAGCATCCAGACCCGGAATGCGGCCGCGCTGCCCGGCTCGTGGATCGGGCAGCCGTTGTGCTCGGCCCGGAAGCCGGCCGAGCGGGGATAGACCACTCGGCGCGCGCATGAGGGCGCCGAGCGGACGATGGGCGGCGAGGCCGTGCCAAGGACTGAAGGCGAGGCCGTCATCGAGCGCCCGCGCCTTCGCGTCGCTCCAGGCCTCCTAACGCGGCACGGTGATGCGCGCCACAGGACGATAGGGGCTCTCGGCCTCGGGCCAGGAGACCGAAGCGTCCTCGACCGGCATCGTCTCGCGATTGGTGAGGAGTTGAGTCCGGATTTCCCAGACGCCCGCCTGCGCGGCGAAGAAGGCCGCGACCGCCTCGCGCAGGCCGTTCGGCTTGCCGTTGACGTTCAGGGCGGCGCCCGTGAGCGCGGTCAGTTCGGGCGAGACCGGCGCCACCGCGACCTTCGCGACGTAATCGCCCCAGCGCAGGGGCGCCTGGCTGTAGAAGGTCTCGCCCAGGATGTGGGTTTCGGGATGACCGCCGAGGGCGATGACTGTCGGGCTCTTCGTGCCGAGTCCCTCAAGCACCGCCTCGACGCCGCGCAGCAGGGCCGAGAAGCCCTTCTTGAACACCTGCGGGGTGTCGGTGGCGCTCGCCGGCAACGCCGAGAATCCTGATGGCGAGGCCCCGGGGTGTCGACACGCTGTCGTCGAGGATGTCGCCGGGATTGGTCGAGAAGCGCAAAACCACATCGTGGCGCCCCGGCGCCGCGAAGGCGCCCTGGGCGAACGCGGGGGACAGTCCGGGCAGCACCTCCAGGGAGACGACCAGCAGGCCGTGCGCCTTGGCATGAACCCCGCGCACCGCGTGGCCGCCATCCTTCAGGGTGGTGCCCTGGATCTTGGCGAGTTGCTCGACCATGCCCGCATGGACCACCGCCTCATCGGGCTGCAGAGCCTCCAGGTCGGGCGCGTAGCGAATGAAGGCGGTCATGGGCCTCGGGGAAGACTCGGGGGCGCCGGGCAGCGGATCCGAGCCGCAAACCGTTCGGATGCAGGCCGTTCCGGGCATTTAGGGCGGCGGGAGCTGCGGGCCGCGCCGTTTCCGCCGGGAACACCCGGCAGCCCCCCGAGCTTGTCCGAAGGTCGAGACCTGGGGCGTGGCGTGAAGGTGTTCCGGATCATGCAGGCGGCGACGGGGGCGATCCTCTGGATCGGCTCCGCGCTCGATCCCCTTGCAGCCCTCGACGCGATGGCGCGCGCAGCCGGCTTCCGCGACAGCACCCGGATCCCGAGCCACCTGCGGGCCGGAGGCCTCCATGTCGAAGAGGTGGAGGTCTGATCCGCGCCGCGCCGAGCAACGGGCCAGGCGGCTGGACGTGCGGCTGGACGTGCGGCTGGACGTGCGGCGCCGATATCCCATCCGGGGCCGGCGGATCGAGGTGCGCTCGCCGGAACTGACCACAGCGACCGCTGTGTGCATCGGGGAGAACAGGGGGGTTGCCGACAAGTGTAGCGATGCCGTTCACGCGTCTTCAGGGAACGCCACGGAGGGTACGGCATGAACTCCGCCGATCCGACACCGCGCCTGCTCGCGGCCGGGGCGTCCCTCACCGGGACCGGCATCCTGATGTGCCGGACCGAGCCTTCCTGGGACGGGATCCTCATCGGCCTGCTTTGCCTCGGGCTCTGGGCCCTCGGAACCCTCGCGACACGGCCGGGGCCCGTGACGCGGCCCACACGGACGATACGTCCGGTCCTGCTTGAGGCGGTCGTCGTCGAGCGCCCCCGACCGCCGCCCCTGTTGCTGCCCGCGCCCCGGACCTCGGCCGACGACCGGGCCGGATCGAGCCCATCCCGCCTGCCGGACAGGCCGACGCACCGCCCACGCGTCATCGGGCGCCGGCGCGGCTAGGGCCCCATGGCCGGCCCGGGATGCCGCTGACCCGGCAGGCGAGCAGGGGCGAGAACCGCGCTTCGAGAGCCTTGAGACGTGTCACCGGGGTGCCCCGGCGACGGCCGGGGCGGGCGCGAAGACCGCGGCGGGGAGACCCGCCCGCGCCGAAGGAATCTGGTAAGGAGGTGAGCCAGTCATCGATCCCAGGCCGGCTGGATGTCCTGCGGCGTCCTCGCCATCCGGACCGACAAAGGGCCGCCGTCCGGAATCCTGCGTCGCCGCGCCGGCTCTGGCGGCGCGCCGCCCCCATGACCGGCCAGGAGATCGCCATGGCCCCGATCGAGACCCCGGTGCCCTACCGGCTGCAATGCATCGTCCACCGGGAGAGTGCCGGCGGCATCATTATCCACGACGAGCAGATTCCCGGCGCCACCGACGAAGCGGCGGTCGCCACCGCGAAGGCACGCTTCACGCAGCTGCTCTCCGGCCGGTCGGGCTCGGCGGCTCTGAGGGACCCCGCAGGCCGGGTCGTCTGGTCTGCCCGGCAGACGCCGCCGCCCGGCACGGTGGAATCCGGCATCCCGTAGGACACCTCCCGGCGGGGTCAGGGGGTGTGGCGCGCCTCGAGATCGATCACCGGGCCGCCCAGATCGAAGAACTCATCCTCGTACGGGAGCAGGTCCTGCGGTTCCTCAGCCTCCCGCCCCCCGAACGGCAGGAGCGCGGACAGGACTCCGAGGCAGAGCGCTCCGGCAACGAGGGCAATCATAATCGCGAAGCTCATCACGGAACACTCAGGCGAAGCCGACGGCGGCATCAGGCCGTCGGAAGATTAAGGCCCGGTTCCCGCACGCCGCAATCGTTCATGGCCGTCCGCGCGACCGCGGATCGACCGTTCTGCACTCTGAACGGCGCCCCGAACGCCCCGAAGCGCCACGAAGCGCCACGGGGGCACCGCTGGCGCACCGTTGCGGGGCGCATTCGAGGATTGGACCGGCCCCGGCGCGGCCCGGGTGATTCGGATGCGGAATCACCGTGGCGTCGTGACCGCATCCTGACGGTGCTCGACCTCGTCGCGCACACCGCGGCCGGCCATGAGGATCTCGGTCATGAACGCCGCGATCGCCGCCACCGTACAGATCAGCGCCGCGCCGAAGCAGGCGAACAGGACGGAGGCGGTCGCCGCGTCGCGCAGGGCCCCGACGAACAGGGTCAGCACCGCCAGGCCGATCAGCCCGCCTCCGAGCGAGGCCAGGACCACCGCCACGTCCAGCACGAAGGAGCGCCGCCGCAGGAAAGTCAGACGGCGGGTGAGGCGGACAGCCTCGGCGGCCGTGGCCCGGGCGGTCTCCGCCGAGAGGCTGTCGACCTTGTCGGAGATCCGGCCGAGTCGGGTCGAGAACACGTTGAGCAGCGTCGCCAGGGCCGACAGCAGGAAGGCGGGCGCGAGCGCCACCTGGATGATGTGCGCGACGCTGTCAGGCTCGGTCGCATTGAGGGAGAAGCCGAACATCGACGCGCTACGCTCGCGGACATGTCATGTCCCGGCGCGGCCGGGCATCGGTGCGGATGGAGGCGCGGGTGCGCACGGGTCCCGGGCGGAGCAGCCTACCATAGGAGCCCCTCCGCCTGCAGCCCGGCCACCAGCAGGAACAGCGCCGAGAGGAACGCGACCGCGATGTAGGGGGCCGGCGTGTCCGTCACCGAAGCCTCCCGGCGGGCGTGGGGCACAGATGCCCGATCCCGATACGGGCCGGGAGGACCGGCATCGAAGGCAGCGCGACGGGTCCCATGCGCGTCTCCTGAACTCTCCACCGATGACGAGGCCGGGCAGATAGGGCCTGATATGCGCCGGGAAAGCCGCGGCCGTTCGGCCGTGCGGCGGCCGCAGGTTCTTCCCCACAGGCCGGGCGGAGCGGGTCCGCACCGGGAGCCGGCGCCGGATCTTGCGCGAGATCTGCGGCGTCCCGGGAGATCGATCGGTCCATGGGGCCGCGGCCGGACTCACGGTCGTCCGCCCGAGATCCGGATCCGGCCGGGCCCCCTATTCGCGCGGGCGCATCCGCCGTCGGACGCCGGAAGATCAGGGCCGGGCCGGCGCGAACCCGACGGGCAACGATCCGATACGCTCCCGGACCGGAGCAGATCTCCCGCCTCGCGCAAGCGGGCAATCCGGGGGCCCGATCTGGGCTGTTCGTAAATTAATGTTAACCGCTCTTCGGGTCGCAGACGGACTTGCGGGCCGCCTGCCGGTAGGCTCTAGTGAATGTCGAAGCTTCCTGGTTGGTCCTGGGAACGTTTACGAACGAACTTCAGCCCCGTCCGCACCGCGCGGCGGGGCTTTTTGTTCTCGGAAACACTCCGATACACATGGTCGAGAGCGCTTCGACCAATCCCGATCGGGATGTGCCCCAGCACACTTGGCTGTCTTGGCGGGAGGGCCCGTATCCGGGCTGTTGCGGCGACGCACTATCGCCCTGGCGCGCCCTGTCGTTCTGTCCGCCCCGCACACATCCCGCATAACGGGAGACAGAGGACCAGATGATCAAGAAGCTTCTTCTCGCGAGCGCCGCCACGGCCCTCCTGACCGGCGCCGCCTCGGCCGCCGACCTGCCGCGCCGCGCCGCCCCGCCGCCGGTCTTCACCCCCGTCCCGGTCTTCACCTGGACCGGCGCCTATTTCGGTATCAACGCCGGCTACGCCTTCGACGCCAGCAGCAACAACACCAACAGCTTCGCCGTGCCCTTCCCGTACGGCAACGGCACCACCGCCTTCTTCAACCAGCGCAACCAGGAAGGCTTCTCCGGCGGTGGCCAGGTTGGCTACAACTTCCAGTTCACCCCCGGCTCCGGCATCGTCGTCGGTATCGAGGCGGACGCCCAGTACCTCGACTTCGGTCGCAACCGGAACAACGCCTTCGTCGTCGGCCCGCTGGCTCCCGGCTACTACGTCACCGACCCGCGCGGCCTCTCCAGCCTCGACTTCTTCGGCACCGTCCGCGGCCGCATCGGTTACGCCTTCGATCGCGTGCTGTTCTACGGCACCGGCGGCTTCGCCTACGGCTCGGGCAGCGCCGACCGCTCCTTCGGCGGCTTCGCCGGCAATGACAGCTTCCGCACCGGCTACGCCGTCGGCGGCGGCATCGAGTATGCCCTGCCCACCGACTCCTTCCTGAACTTCTTCCGCTCGTCGGCCGTGACGCTCAAGGTCGAAGGCCTGTACGTCAACCTCGACCGCAACACCCGCAACCAGGGCGCGTTCGTCATCAACGCCGCCAACAACTTCCCGGTGGCGTACAACACCATTGGCCGCCGCGATGACGAGTTCGCCGTCGTCCGCGCCGGCCTGAACTACAAGTTCGGCTCGTACTGAGATCCTCGCGCGAGCGCGCCCCCCGCGCCGCGGGGGGCTGCGTCCCGGCCACCGGGACAGCGCGAGGCCCTCTGAGCAGGCCGTATCCTTTCTCGACCTGAGCATCCCCAGCCCGATCAAACTGGCCGCTTGAGCCGAGGAGCGTCCCGGGAGTCATTCCCGGGACGTCTTGCCCGGGACGTCTTGCCCGGGACGTCTTGCCCGGGACGTCTTGCCCGGGACGTCTTGCGTCCTGGCGATGGCCCTCCGCGTCACGCCTCAGGCGTGGACCGCGTGTTCCAGTTGCGCCTTCGACATCCGCGACCGGCCAGGCACGTTCTGAGCGCGGGCCTTGCGCATGAGCTCGGCCTTGGTCGGCTCCGACCGGCTGGAGCCCTTGCCGGACGTCTTGCCCTGTCCGGCAGACCTGCCGTCCTTCCTGCCGTCCTTGCGCGCTGCGGCGGCCTTTTCGGCGGCGGCCTCCGGCTGCTTCGAGAACTGCTTGCCCTTGCGGGTATCGGCCCGCTTCTTGGCCGTGCTGGCGGCATATTCCTTGTCCGTCAGACTCTCGCGGGCCTTCTTGGGCAGGTATCGTTCACCGGTCTTGCCGCTCTCTTCGCCCGATTTCGTGCCCCATTCCTCGTCGGTCCATTGCCGGAGATGGTTGTCGGCCGTCTTCTTGCCGGCATAGCCACCGCCTTCCTTCTTGTATTCGGCGGTCGCCATCTGCGCCTTGCGCGCCGACCACTGCCCAGGCTTGCCACCCTTGTCCGATTTCGTGACTTGCGTCTTGACCTTCTCCCACAGCTTGGGGTCGGTCTTCTTCGCTGTACCCGACATCGTCGCGCCTCGTGAAAAAGATTTGGCAGACAACACGAGCCCTGCGGCTCTGTTCCTGCGGCGCGTTCACTCCCCGCGCCCCGCCCGGTACGGTCCCGCGCCCCGGCACCCCGCGATGCCATCCCCGGGGAGGGGACGCGTCTCGGAGCGGAGCGGGATCGGCCCGACGGCGGCCAGGATTGAGCGCCTTTCAAGGCGCGGGAACGGGAGCGGAAGACGCAGCAGCCCGATCCGGCGCAAGCCCCTGCGCAAGCCCCTGCGCGAGCCGAAGGGCGTCATCGTCGGCGGCCGAGGCCCCCCATCCGCAGCGCCTCAGGAACCTTCGATCACGCCGGTTCGGACCGGAAGTCTGCTCTCGGCGGTCGCCGCCGGAGGGTTCCGGAATGTTTGTTTCTGGACGGTTATGGCGGAGGTCAGCCCACATTCAGGCGAGACGACCATTCTATCGTGGCCTTGTGTCGGTCCCGACCGGCACAAATCGAACAGAAGGTCAGATCATGATGCACGTGAAGATGTTCGCGGCGACCGCGGCCGTCATCGGCGGCCTCGGCCTCGTCTCCGCCAGCGCGGCGCCCCTGGCACCCGCCGGAGCCGCCGCGATCACCGGCCCCGCGTCTGTCAGCACCGTCGCCTTCGGCTGTGGACCCGGCTGGGCGCCCGGCCCGTACGGGCGCTGCCGGCCGATCTACCGTCGTCCGCGCTTCTACGGCCCCCGCTGCTTCTTCCGCCCGACTCCCTGGGGCCCGCGGCGGGTCTGCCGCTACTGATCCGACGGCTCGGGATCGATCGCGGCACCGAACCGTAACGCGAGCCGCGAGCTGATCCAGGGGCAGGCGCCGTCTCCGAGGAGGCGGCCCTGCCCCTTCCCGTTGGAAGGGACGCGGACGCCCGGGATCGCGCATCCGGCCCGTGCCGCCAGGCAGGCCGGGGCCCGGCCGCAGAGCCGCGCGCCGTCGGACCGAAAGTCCCGGCGCGGGGCGGGAATAAATCCCGCCGCCCACCGGTTCCTGATCGTGTGGCACGACGCTGCGGTCTGGAGCACGAGGGTCGGGACCCCATGGCTTCGCAGGCTCTCGACGGGGCGGGCCCGGCCCGGCCGCCGACATGACGACCCTGGCGCGGGCGCGCTTCAGCCAGTTCGTCCTGCCGCGCCTCGACGAGGGTTACCGGCTCGCGCACTGGCTCACCGGAAATGCCACCGACGCCGAGGACGTGATGCAGGAGGCGTGTCTGCGCGCGTACCGGGCGATCGAGGGGTTCGCCGAAGGCAATGCCCGCGCCTGGTTCCTGACGATCGTCCGCAACACCGGCTATTCCTGGCTGCAGCGGCACCGGCCGCGGGCGGTGGTCTTCGCCGACGACCTCGCCCCCGAAGCCCGCGCCGAACTGGAGACCGGAGGCGCCCTGGCCGAGGCCCCGGAGACGCCCGAGTCGACCCTCATCGCCCGCGACGAGGCGGGGCAGCTCGCCCGGGCGGTCGGGTCCCTGCCGGTGGCCTTCCGGGAGGCGCTGATCCTGCGCGAGTACCACGGCCTCAGCTATCGGGAGATCGCCGCGGTGACCGGCGTCCCGATCGGAACCGTGATGTCGCGCCTCGGCCGCGCGCGGCAGCATCTGCTTGTACGGCTCGCGAAGGACGGGCGATGACCGACGACGAGACCCTTCAGCTCCTCAGCGCCTACGCGGACGGCGAACTGTCCCCTGGCGAAGTCCTGGCCATGGAGCGCCGTCTCGCCGCGGACCCCGCGGCGCGGGCGATGGCAGAGCGCCTCCGCGACCTCTCGCGCGCCCTGCGCGGCCCTCTGGCGGGACCGTCGGCCCCGGAGACCCTGCGGGCGGGCGTGATCGAGCAGATCGGCTTCTCCGATCCGCCCCCATCCCGCACCCGGCTCGGCTCCTGGCAGGTGCTGGCCGCGACGCTGCTCCTCGGTCTCGCCGGCGGCGCCGCGCTCGGCGCCGGGGCCGTCTATCTCGACCGCCCCGGCGGCGCCCCCGATACGGGCGCGTCCGTGCTCGCCGGCCACCTCCGCGGCCTCGCGGCGCCCCAGCCCTTCGACGTCGCCTCCTCGGACCGGCACGTGGTGAAACCCTGGTTCAATGGACGGACCACCATCGCGCCCGAGGCTCCGGACCTGTCGGACCGGGGCTTCCCGTTGATCGGCGGCCGGGTCGACATCGTCGCCGGCACCCCCGTGCCGACCCTGGTCTATCGCCGCGACCGGCACGTGATCAGCGTCACGGTGGTCTCCGCCGCCGACGGGGCTGCGGACGGCGAGGGACGGCGGGACGGGTCCACGATCGAGCGCTGGCACCTCGGCGACCTCACCTACTGGGCGGTGTCGGACCTCAACCCGCGCGACCTGCGCGCCTTCGCCGACCTGTTCCGGTCTCGGGCCGGCGGACGCCCGAGCTGAAACGGGAATAATCGGCATTTCCGACGGGTTGTTACTGATATCGGGGAGTCGATGCGGCGAGGAACCTGGCGTGATCAGTCAATCGCACATGAACATCCGCAGAACCGGGGGCATGCCGGAGGCCGGCCCGGTGCACGCGCGGCGGTCCCAGTCCGGCGGCGCCCCCACCGTCCCGGACGCGTTCGTGGTGGAGGCCGCGCTCCACCTCCTGGCGGAGCATCTCGAACAGGGGCTGGCCGTGACCGACCGGAGCGGTCGGCCCTATTTCCTGAACCGGGCTGCGCAATCCCTCATCGACCGGGGCCTTCTGCGCCTCGAGCACGGCGGCCTGCGCGGCGCGGGGCCGGAGGACAGCGCGACGCTCCGCCGCGTCATCGACCGCTGCGCCGCCGGCCAGCGCGGCGCCGCGGTGCGCCTGGACGGCCCCGACGGGACACTCCTGGTCGCCGCCTGCGCGATCCCCGGGGCCTTCCGCCCGATCGCCGAGGGCGCGGTTCTCCTGCGCCTCATCGACCCCGCGGCGCCACGCCTGCCGGATCCCGGCGTTCTGCAGGACCAGTTCGGTTTTACCCCCGCGGAGGCGGCCCTGGCCATCGACATCCTGGCGGGGAACGACCTCGCGGCGAGCGCGACGCGCCGCCAGATCACCCGGAACACGGCACGCGTGCACCTGCGTCACCTCTTCGAGAAGACGGGGACGCGCCGCCAGGCCGAGTTGATGCGCCTGCTCCTGCTCTGCCCGCAGCCGATCGCGGGTGTGTAGAGCCGTCCTCGGTTTCCCGTGCGGGACGGAGGGGCGTCGTCTGGACCGGCAGAGCCTGCCCTGTCAGGCGGCAGGCCGCAACAGGCTCGCCCCCGGCAAACAAGTCTACTTCGACAACACGCAGTAACCTGAACAGATGACGCGAGAAAGAGACGATTCATCGACACTGATCCGGCCGAAATTGGATAAAGAACCGATTTTTCGGCACAACGGAGACCAGATCATGATCCTCTCGTTCGTTAGATACATTCGAAAAAACCGCATCGCCGCGCGAAACATGCGCATCTTATCGGCCCTCGACGACGATATGTTGAGCGATATCGGGCTCGACCGGCGCACGCTCCGCGCCTTCTGCGAGAACGGCTGTTCGCACATGCTGGCCCGGCCGAGCCAGCCGGAGGCATCCCGGACGGTCGCGCTGCCCACGACGCTCGGGATCGCCGTCCGCTGAACCGGCCAGACCCCTTCAGGCCCGCTCAGATCGCGATGCAGATCTTGCCGAAGTGGCGGTTGCTTTCCTGGTGGCGGAACGCCGCCACGAGCTCGTCGAGGGGGTAGCGGCTGTCGACCACCGGCCGCAGGCCGCAGGCGTCGATGCCGCGGACCATCTCGATCTGGTGGCGGCGGCTGCCGACCAGCACGCCCTGCAGGCGGATCTGCTTCAGGAGCGCCGGCACCAGGGGCAATTCCCCGGCCACGCCCGACAGGATGCCGATCACCGAGATGTGGCCGGCGACGCGGACGGCGGCCATGGACTGCTCCAGCGTCGCCGGACCGCCGACGTCGACGACGTGGTCGACGCCGCGCCCATCGGTCAGCCGTCGGGCGGTCTCGCCCCAGGCCGGGTCGGCGCGGTAGTTGATGACGTGGTCGGCGCCGAGCCCGCGCAGGCGCTCCAGCTTGTCGTCGCTGGACGAGGTGGCGATCACCGTGGCCCCCGCCGCCTTGGCGAATTGCAGGGCGAACAGCGACACGCCGCCGGTCCCCTGCACCAGCACGACGTCACCGCTCTTCAGGCCGGCATCGGCGTGGAGCGCGCGCCATGCGGTGAGCGCCGCGGTGGTCAGGGTCGCCGCCTCGGCGTGGTCCCAGCCCTTCGGCGCGTGGGTGAAGGCGCTGGCCGGCGCGGTGACCCGCTCCCGGGCATAGCCGTCGACCCCGTCGCCCGGCACGGTGGCGAAGCCCTCGACCCGCGGCGTGCCCTCGGTCCAGGTCGGGAAGAACGTGCTGACCACCCGGTCGCCGACCGCGAAGTCGTTCGGGCCGGGTCCCACGGCCTCGACCTCGCCGGCGCCGTCCGACATCGGGACGCGCGGCTCGCTCGGCCCCCACATCCCGCTGACCACGGCATAGTCGTGATAGTTGAGGGAACTCGCCCGCAGGCGGACGGTGATCGCGCCGGGGCCCGGCTCGGGCACCGGCCGCTCCCCGAAAGTCACCTTGTCGAAGCCGCCGCCCGGCTGGACGATGACGGCCCGGGCTGTCGATCCGGTCATGATGCACCTGTCGCTCCGCGGCCGCGGCCGCCGGGAGGCGGACACTGGCAGGCCCCACGCCCGGCGTCGAGACGACGGACGGGGACCGTCCGCCGCGGGGGCCGGGGCGGACGGCCCGCAAAGGGCGCTCCGGTCCGGGACCGGCGCGCCCAGGAGCCGCGCGCAGGAGCCGGGCGCAGGAGCCGGGCGCATGCCCCTCCCGCCCTTGCCGCTCCGCGACGCCAGCGGCAAGGTCGCGGATCGCATCCCGTCCGTGGAAGGAGCACAGACCGTGTCGACCGAGCGCGTCGTTCTGACCGAAAGCATAGCGCCGACGGCGTCCAGGATCTTCACGCAGGCCGGGATCGGCGACATCCGCCAGCTGCCTCGTGCCGTCAGCCCCGATGATACCCGGGATCTGGCCGACGTCACCGTCCTCGGCATCCGCTCCCGCACGCACGTCACCGCCGCGCTGCTCGACGCCCTGCCCGATCTCACCGCCATCGGCTGCTTCAGCGTCGGGACCAATCAGGTCGACCTCGAGACGGCGCGCGCCCGGGGCGTGCCCGTCTTCAACGCGCCGTTCTCGAACACGCGCAGCGTCGCCGAACTCACGATCGGCGAGATCGTGATGCTGCTCCGGCGCATCCTGCCGCGCTCGATCGCCGCCCATGCCGGCGGCTGGGACAAGTCGGCCTCCGGCGCCTTCGAGGTGCGCGGCAAGACGCTGGGGATCGTCGGCTACGGAAACATCGGCGCGCAGCTCTCGAACCTCGCGGAGGCGATGGGCATGCGCGTGATCTTCTACGATCTGACCGACAAGCTGCGTCACGGGAACACCGAGCCGGCCGAGAGCTTCGACGCGCTGCTCGCCGCCAGCGACGTGGTCAGCCTGCACGTCCCGGAGACGCCGCTGACCCACGGGCTCATGGGCGCGGAGCGCATCCGCGCGATGAAGCCCGGCGCCTACCTCATCAACAACAGCCGGGGCACGGTCGTGGACCTGGACGCCCTGGCGGCGGCCCTGCGCGACGGCCATCTCGCCGGAGCCGCGATCGACGTCTTCCCGGTCGAGCCCACCTCCAACGCGGAGCGCTTCGTCTCGCCCCTGCAGGGGCTGCCGAACGTCATCCTCACCCCGCATATCGGCGGCTCGACGGAGGAGGCGCAGGATCGGATCGGCGCGGAGGTGGCCCGCAAGCTGGTCGACTACGCCCAGACCGGCTCGACGCTCGGCGCGGTGAACTTCCCGCAGGTTCAGCTGCCGCCGCGCCGGTCCGGCGCCCGCTTCCTCCACGTCCACCGGAACGTGCCCGGCGTGCTCGGGCAGATCAACGCGGTCTTCTCGGGCCGGTCGCTCAACATCGACGCGCAGTACCTGCAGACGGACGGCGAGTACGGCTACGTCGTGGTGGACGCGTCGGTGGGGCCTGGCGAGGCGGACGCGGTACTCGGCGCGCTGCGGGCCATCGACGGTACGGTGCGGACGCGGCACCTCCGGCCGGCGGTGGCGTGAGGCTGACGCCGACGGCTGCCCCACCTCGTCGCCCCGTGCGGGCGACGAGGTCCACACCACTGCGACCGCTGCGCGTGCGCCTCCCACAGAGCTCGGGCTCGCCCGAGATCTGTTCCTGGCAAGCCCGCACGGGCGAGGGGACCCGCGCCCCGTCCTGAGACCCATGGGCGAGACCCGAGATCGCGTCGCCGCCCTGCAGAGGACGAGCGCGGCACGGATCCGATCGCCCCCGGGGTCAGTGCCGCGGCAGGGTGTGCAGCGCCGTCAGGAAGGCGTCGACCTCCGCGCGGGTGTTGTAGAAGGCCAGCGACGCCCGCACCGACTGGTCGACCCCGAACCGGCGGAGCGCCGGCAGAGCGCAGTGATGGCCCGAACGGACCGCGATGCCGCGGGCATCGAGGTGGTGGGCGACCGCCTCGTTCTCCTGGCCTTCGATCACGAAGGACATCACGCTCGCCTTCTCCCGAGCCGTGCCGATCAGGCGCAGGCCCTTCACGTCGGCAAGACCGGCCTGCGCATAGTCCAGCAGGTCGTGCTCGTAGGCGGCGATCGCCGGCAGGCCGATCCGCGCGAGGTAGTCGAGGGCCGCCCCGAGCCCCACCGCCCCGGCAATGTCGGGCGTGCCGGCCTCGAATTTTTCCGGCGCGCCCTTGTACACCGTCTTCGCGAAGGTGACGTCCTCGATCATGTGGCCGCCGCCCTGCCAGGGGGGCATCGCCGCGAGCAGGTGCGCCTTGCCGTAGAGCGCGCCGATGCCCGTCGGCCCGAACACCTTGTGGCCGGAGAAGACCAGGAAGTCGGCGTCCAGCGCCTGCACGTCGAGCGGCATGTGCGGCGCGGATTGCGCCGCATCGACCAGCACCGGCACCCCGTAGGCATGGGCGAGCTGGATGATCTCCCGCACCGGGTTCACGGTGCCGAGCGCGTTGGCCACCTGCGTCACCGAGACGATCTTGGTGCGGCCCGACAGCAAGGCCGCGTATTGCTCGAAGATGATCTCGCCCCGGTCGTTGACCGGGATCACCCGGAGCGTCGCCCCGGTCTGCTGGGCCAGCATCTGCCAGGGCACGATGTTGGCGTGGTGCTCGATGGTCGAGACGATGATCTCGTCGCCCGGGCCGATCTGCGCCCGGCCGTAGGAATGGGCGACGAGGTTGATCGCCTCCGTGGTGCCGCGCAGGAAGACGATGTCGTCCTTGGAGGGCGCGTTGAGGAAGCGGCGCACCGCCTCGCGCCCGCCCTCGAACAGGTCGGTGGCGCGCGCCGCCAGGGTGTGGGCGGCGCGGTGGATGTTGGAATTGTGCCGGGCGTAGAACGCGTTCGTCGCGTCGATCACGGCTTTCGGCTTGTGGGTCGTCGCGGCGTTGTCGAGCCACACCAGCGGATGGCCGTTGACGCTCTGGTGCAGGGCCGGGAAGTCCCGGCGGATAGACGCCACGTCGAAGGGCGCCGCGACCGGGCTCGACCCGTGCGAGAGCGCCCGCGGCGCGGGGCCCGGCGCGCGGCTCGGCTCGACGCGCGGCGTCGCGGGAGCCGTCCGGGCCGGGCGGGGGCCGAGGGTCAGGAAGTAATAGTCCGACAGGTTGTCGGCGGCCGGTTCGGGCGCCCGCGAGAGGCGGCCGGTCCTGCGAAAGCTCTCCTGCGCCTCGTCCACGCCCGCCTGCGACGGGTCGGCCGGGACGAGGTGCGGGGCGAGCGCATGCGCGAAGGCCTGGGCGCGGGGGTGATCCGCCGCGACCTGCCGGTGCAGTTCAGGCCCGCCCGGGAACGAGATGTCCGGGAGGGCCGGAAGCGGGCTCACCGGGTGGACCGGCGGGATCGTGGCGGTCCCGGCGAAGGCCGGGCCGGCGGGGGCGAGATTCGGCAGGCCCGGGCCGGTGAGGCCCGGGACGCCGGCCGGCGACGCGCCGAAGGCGCGGGCCCCGAGGGCGGACAGGTCGGGCTGGATCGCCGAGGGCACGCCCACGGCACCGCTCGGCAGCGGAGCGCCGCCGAACCCCTGAGGCACGCTGTCGAGCGCCTGCGGGACCTGCGGGCCCGCGGGGAGGGTGGGGGCGAAGGGCTGGCTCGCCGCCTGCCCCTGACCGTAGATCTCGCGGGCGAGGCGCCCGACGAGATCCGCGTGCGCGAGGTCGCCCGGGCTCGCTCCGGGCACCGCGAGGGCCGTCGCCTCAGGCGTAGTCATGGTAGTTGCCTAGGAGCACGTTATCGAGGCGGGCGATCGCGTCCTCAACCAGCACGGCGGCCGAGAAGTAGCGGGTCACGAGGTGCGAGGCGATCGAATGGTCGTTGGTGCCCATGTAGCGCACCGACAGGCCGGGCTCGATCTCGCCGGTCACCCCGGATTTCTGCAGGCCGACCACGCCCTGCTCGCCCTCGCCGACCCGCAGCAGCAGGATCGAGGTGGTCTGCGCGCCGGTCACCGGGTCGATGTCGATGGGCAGCTTGTCGCTCGGCACCAGCGGCACGCCGCGCCACGTGATGAACGGCGCGCCGAACAGGTGGACGACGACCGGCGGCACGCCCCGGCGGGTCGCCTCCCGGCCGAAGGCCGCGATGGCGCGGGGATGGGCCACGAAATAGGCGGGCTTCTTCCAGACCAGCGTCAGCAGCTCGTCGAGATCATCCGGGGTGGGCGGGCCGCCGCGGGTCGGGATGCGCTGGCGCGGACCGACCTCGTGGAGCAGGCCGAACTGCGAATTGTTCAGGAGTTCCCACTCCTCGCGCTCCTTCACGGCATCGACCGTGAGACGGATCTGCTCGCGGAGCTGGTCGATCTCGTTGGAGTAGAGGTCGGTCACCCGTGTATGGGTGTTGAGGATCGTCTGGATGGTCGAGAGGTGGTACTCGCGCGGATCGACCTCGTAATCCACGAAGGTCGTGGGCAGGCGCGGCTCGCCGGTATGGACAGCCAGCAGCTCGATGCCCTGCTCGCCGTAGGAGTTGGTGTGGCCCGTGAGGCGGTCGCGCTCCTCGCGGTACTGGGCGATCCTGGCGCGGATCTCCTCGCTCTCCACCGCGGCGGCGTCCAGCGTCAGGAGGGTCACCGCCGACAGGGCCTTCACGGCCGGGGCGGGCGCACGCTCGCCGGCCAAGCCGGCATCGCCGAAATAGTCGCCCTTCGTGGCCAGGCCCTGCCGCAGGCGGCCCTTGTAGGGGCCCGACAGGGTCAGCTCGACGGTGCCGTCGGCGACCACCGTGAGGCTGCGGCCGGAGGCGCCCTCCTCGTGGATCACATCGCCGGCCTTGTGCCGGCTCTCGGTGAACTGAGCCGCCAGGGCCGCGAGCTCCGCATCGCCCAGCCGGCTGAACAACGGCACGGCCCGCAGGGAGGCGGGGCGGATCACCCGGCGCTTGCCGTCTCCCTTGCCGTCTCCCTCTCCCTTGCCGTCTCCCTTCTCCTCGGCGGCGAGATCGATCCGGCCGGGGCGCGCCAGCACGACGGCGCGGCGGTTGACGCGGTAGACCCCGCCCGCCACGTCCACGAAGGGCAGGAGCCGGAGCAGCCAGCGCGGCGTGTTGGCCGCGTTCTGGACCGAGGTGACGGTCGCCGTCGCGAGATTGCGTGCCGCCGTGGCGCTCACGCTCAGACCCGGTCCGCTCATCGTTCGTCCTCACTCCATTCAGGGTTGCAGGCGCGCCGCATCCATCCGCAAGCAGCGGTTCGTCCCGCAGCGTATGCGGGGTCGGCGCGAGACGTCTTGATCATGACTTGATGATGATCACGGGCCGGTAGACCGCATGACCGCCAGTCGAATGATGTATTTTCCAGCGATCGGATAATCCTTGTCCGCCGCTTATCCGGCCTCAGTTCTTGTTCGGCCCGACAGGATCTGGATAAGGCCCGACTCGCCCAAGGGTCAACGGAATGATTTCCCTATTTTAGGCCGCTTCATAGGAATTGCACCTTTGGCATACCCGACACAAAGGACATAGCGATCGTGCGATCGCCGGATCGAAGAATTTAGTTTCATCCCATCGGGGCGCGCGGCGCAGGCCGGGCGACTTTGTTTCACGGGAAGGATTTTCCGGCGCGCCTCAGATGCCGTCCCCGTAACCGAAGGACTGGTCCATGCTGAGCGCCGGCTCCTCGCCGACGGGCAGGCGCGAGACGACCCGGGCCGGCACGCCCGCCACGGTCGTGTGGGGCGGCACGTCCTGCAGCACCACCGCGGCGGCCGCCACCTTGGCACCCGCGCCGACCCGGATATTGCCCAAAACCTTGGCCCCGACGCTCAGCAGCACCCCGCGCTCGATCTTGGGATGCCGGTCGCCGCTCTCCTTGCCGTTGCCGCCGAGCGTCACAGACTGGAGGATCGAGACGTCGTCGGCGATCACCGCCGTCTCGCCGATCACCACCCCGGTGGCGTGGTCGATGAACACCCCCGAGCCGATCCGGGCCGCCGGGTGGATGTCGCAGCCGAACACCTCCGAGATCCGGCTCTGGACGTGCAGCGCCAGGGTCGCCCGGCCCTGGTGCCAGAGCCAGTGGCCGACCCGGTAGGCCTCCAGCGCCGCCAGCCCCTTGTAGAACAGGAACGGATCGAGGAAGCGGCGGCAGGTCGGGTCGCGCTCGCGGATCGCCACGAGGTCGCGCACCGCGTGGGCGCCCGCCTGCGGATCCGCCTCGAAGGCCGAGAGACACAGGTCGCGCATCGACAGCCGGGCAAGGTCGCCGTCCCCGAGCCGGTGCGCGAGGCGGTAGGCGAAGGCCTGGGCCAGGGAGCGCTGGTCGAGGATCGTGGCCTGGATGATGCCGGCATAGAGCGGCTCCTCGATCAGGGCCGCCTCGGCCTCGGCGCGCAGGCCCGCCCAGACCTCGGCCTCAGCCGTGCCGCGGCTCGTGACGCGCAGCGGCGGCTGGACCACGGCCATCGTGGCCCCCGCGGGGGGCAGGGCGGCGTGATGCATCGGGCGCCGCCGGTCACCGCACCGGGCGGAACAGGTCGGGCAGATAACGTTTCAGGGTGTCGTGCCCCTGGAACTTCACGTCCACGGTGGCCGGGGCATTGCCCGGGGGGTGGATGCCCACCACACGGCCCCGGGCATGCCGCCAGATCCCCAGAATCTCCGCGAGGTCGATCCGCGCGAACACGACCTCGTCGCCCTGCATCATCCGCCCTGGGGTCATGGTGTCGGCTCTCCTTGAACGGCCGGTCGCGGCGGCCTGATTCGGCGGCCAACGGCGCCGGAACCGGGCCGGCGGCGTTGGCGGGAAGTCTTTTCCGGGCACCCCGGTCCGGCGGAGAAGGTTTCGACCGTGCGCGGGCGAAACGGGAGCATCATCTTCGCTAAGCCCTTGTTATATATTGATATTTACGCATCGCCCCTGCCTTGGCAAGCCCCGTGTGCCCGGCCTCGGGCTGGAACGGGCGTCCTCGATCGCGGCCACGATGCCGGCCTGCCCGGGCCGGACCTGAGCTTCTGCTCCAGGATGCGCCTTCGACGAACGACCTGCGCTGCAAGTCCTCGCCAATTTGGCAGCACATTCTCGGCCCCGGCCTCTAGATTGACGGCGTCGGCGCTCAGTCGACGCAGAGCCGAATGGAGGTTTGCCGTGATCGTGAGCAAGAAACGGATCGCCGGGACGACTGCGCCGTGTCTGCCGTGTTGCCGCATCCAGGACGAGGAGAGCGCACAACATCAGACACGAAAGGCGAACACCGATGCTGACCTATGACACGAGCCGGAGCACCCAGCCCGACCTGAGCGCCGAAGCGGCCGTTTCCCTCGGCCGAATCCTGACCCGGAGCGTCCGCTCCCATCCCTCCCATGAACGCGCCGCCCTCGCGAGCGCCCTCGACGACGGCCTGATGCCCGACGAGGTCGACCGGATCCTCGCCGGCCGCCGGGTGGCCGAGGCCTTCCCGATCCGCCGGGGCGAGAGCCCGGAAGCCTACGCGTCACGGGCCGTGTCCGAGATGTTCGTCGCCTACCTCCAGTAGGCGCGCCGTCCGGCCACGCCGGCCTCCCCGAACACGAACGATGGACACCTGTCATGTCGGTCTTCCCCCCCGGGTGGAGGCGCCGGACGGGGACGGCTGCCTGCGCCCTCGCCCTGGCGCTGGGAGCCGCCGGCCCGGCCGCCGCGCACCCGCCGAAGGGCCGCGGCGCGGCCTCCGCGGCGTCTGCCGCCGATGGGCCGGCCGTCCCGGCCCGGCTCACGGTCGGGCCGGGCGGCCGGGACCTGCGACTCGCCGGCGATCTCACCGAGGGTGTGGCCGCACGGGTCGCGGCCCTCCTCGCCGCGCACCCGCAGATCGCGCGCCTCCATCTCACCAGCGACGGCGGCCTGGTGGAGGAGGGGGCGGCGATCGGGGCGCTCGTGGCGGCGCGGGGGCTCGCCACCTACGTCCCCGACGCCTGCGCCTCGGCCTGCACGCTGATCTTCGTCCGCGGCCGGACGCGCTACCTCGCGACCGGCGGCCGGCTCGGCTTCCACGCCCCCTACGAGATCGGGGCGCAGGGTCGGATGCGCCCGGTGGATTCCGCGCCGGAACGGGCGGCCTACCGGGCCGCCGGCCTGCCGGCGGCCTTCGTGGCGCGGGCCCTGGCGGTGCCTCCGGCCGGGATCTGGATCCCGGCCGCGGCCGAGCTGCGCGCGGCCGGCATCGTCACCGAGGTCGTCGGGCCGGACCGTTTCCCCGATTCGACCCTGGACGCGGATCCGAGCGCGGCCGGGGCCCGGGCCGCGATCCTGCGAACCCTGCCGATCCTGCAGCAGGCCGACGCGGCGGGGCTCGACCCGATCGCCCGGTGGTACAGGGACGGCTACGCCGCCGGCCGACCCGAGGCGGAGGCCGCGGCAGGCCTGAGGCGGATGGCCGCCAGCTACCTGCAGCGGCGCTTCCGGGCGGCCGATGACGGGGTCGTCCGGGCCCTGGGACACCGGATCCTGGCGATGATGCGAAGTGCCGGATCGCAGAATACGGCCGCCTGCGGCATCCTCGCGGCCGGCGACCTCGTGGCGCTCGATGCGCGGCTGCGGGCCGAGCGGCCGGCGTCGCGCGGGCTCGCACCGCTCCTCGCCCGGACGCAGGCGGGGCGGCCGGACGATGCGGAGGCGGCAGCCCCGGACGCCGCCCGGTCGGCGGATTGCGCCGCCCGGATCGCCGGCACGCGGCGCGCCCTCGGCCTGCCGCCCCACGCGGCGGCCGCCGCGCTGCGGGCGCTGTTCCTCGCCGCGCCGCAGCAGATCCTGGCGAACGGCGCCGGGCCGTAGCGGCCCGCCCCCTCTCGACACGCCGCGCAGGCGCCTATCTTCGCATCCGCCGCCAAACCTCAGGCAGCCTGGTCGGAAACGGGAGTCGATGGATGCCGGATTATCGCCTGCGCGGGGCGGTTCGTGGCGCGGATGGGGAGATCGGCGCGCCGCGCCTCGACGAGATGCTCACGGCCGCGGACGCGAAGGAAGCGGTACGCCTCGCCAACAGACGCTCACTGACGATCGAGGACGATGCGGTGAATGCCCTGTGGCTGGTCGACGCGAGCGGGACCATGCTCTGGTCCCTGCGCCGGGCCGATCTGGAATCCTGACGCAGGCCCCACGGAAGGCCGGAGCCGTCAGGCCGGCGCGTGGCGGCGCGCCTCGGGCGGCGCCGCCGCCTCGGGGCGCTCGCCCCCCCCGAGATACAGGGACCGGACATCGTCCCGCGCCCGCAGGGACGCGGCACTGCCGGCCAGCGCGCTGCGTCCGTTCTCCAGCACGACGGCGTGGTGGGCGTGGCGCAGGGCGAGACGGACATTCTGCTCGGCCACCAGCAGGGTCAGGCCCTCGGCCCGGTTCAGGCCAGCGAGCACCCGGTAGATCTCCTCCACCACCCGGGGCGCGAGCCCCATGGACGGCTCGTCGAGGACGAGCAGCCGGGGCCGTCCCATCAGGGCCCGGCCGATCGCCGCCATCTGCTGCTCGCCGCCCGAAAGGAGGCCGGCGGCGACCTCCCGCTTCGCGGCGAGGCGCGGGAACAGGCCGTAGACCCGCTCCAGGTCGGCGCGCACGTCGCTGCGGCCCGAGCCGCGCCCGAGGCCGCCCGCGACGAGATTCTCCTGGACGCTCAGTCCCCGGAAGCAGTGACGGCCCTCCAGCACGCCCACGAGCCCGGCGCGGACGAGGGCGTCGGTCCGGGTCCGCGTCACGTCGCGTCCGTCATAGGCGAGGCGCCCGGCCGTGACCTGGCCGCGCAGGGCCGGCAGCAGGTTCGACACCGCCCGCAGCAGGGTCGTCTTGCCGGCGCCGTTGGCGCCGACCAGGGCGACGATCTCCCCCGCCCGGACCGCGAGGTCGACGCCGTGCAGGGCGTGCACCGCCCCGCCGTAGACGACCTCCAGGGCCTCGACCTGCAGGAGGGTCGGCGCGGCGCTCATCGGGCGCTCACCGGGCCGCCGCGGCGGCCTGCTTGCCGGCCGCGTCCGCGGCCTCCTCCGCCGCGCAGTCGCGCGGGGTGAGGCCGTGCTCCTTGGCGTAGGCGGTCGCGGAGGCCTCGATGATCGGGCGCAGGCTCGCCCAGTCGGGGGCGATCCAGTCGGACACCACAGTCCACTTCGCCCCGTCCCATTGCTGGAAGGTGACGCGGCCCTCGCCCTCGTGGTTGGCGCAGGTGACGTTGATCGAGTGGAACAGGCCCTTGGCGCCGAGCGCCGCCACCCGGGCCTCGTCGAGGCGCAGGTGCTCGAAGCCCCAGCGCACCTCGTCGCCGGTGAGCGTGCGCGCACCGAACTTGCCTTGCGCGATCCGCACCGCCTCGACGTTGAGGATGCCGTTCAGCACCCCGAGATTGTGGTAGACGCTGCCGATCCGCTTCCTGTCGGCGAGGTTGCCGTTGCCAGCCCCGTAGACCTTGCCGACGACCTCCTGGATCACCGGATAGGCGGTCCCCGAGGCCTGGGTGGTGATGGCGACGTAGCCCTTGGCGGCGTCGCCTGCCGGGATCACGTCCTCCTCCGAGTTCGACCAGACATTGCCGACGATGCGGTCGGCCGGGAAGCCGGTCTTCTGGGCGGTCTTGAGGGCCACCGGGTTCATCACGCCCCAGCCCCGCAGCACCACGAAATCGGGCCGCAGGCGCCGGATCGTCAGCCATTGCGACTGCTGCTCGTTGCCGGGATGGGGCACCTCGATCTGCGCGACCGTGAAGCCGTACCGCTCGGCGAGCTGCGCGTAGATCGGGATCGTCTCCTTGCCGTAGGGCGAGCCATGGTAGAGCACCGCGACGGTCTTGCCCTTGAGCTTGTCCAGGCCGCCCGCGCGGGTGCCGAGATACTGGATGATGCCGCTCGTCTCGCTGTAGGGGTTGAGCAGCAGCGGGAAGACGTAGGGAAAGACGCGCCCGTCGGTGGAATCGGTGCGGCCGTGGTTGATCGTGACCAGCGGCACCCTGTCGGCGGTGATGCGGTCGATCATCGCGTAGGCGATGCCCACCGAGAGCGGGTTCCAGGCGGCGATGCCGGGCCGGGACTTCAGCCGCTCGTAGACCTCGACCCCGCGCTCGACCTCGTACTGGGTCTCGCCCTCGCTCCAGGTGAGCTTGACGCCGTTCACGCCGCCGTCCCGGGCGTTGATCAGATTGAGATAGTCGATGAAGCCGCCGAAGAAGCCGGTCCCGCCGGCCGCGTAGGGGCCGACCCGGTAGCTCTGGAGCGGGAAATACTGCTCGTCGGCCCATCCGGCGCGCGGCGCGGCGGCGGCGAGCATCACGGTGCCGGCGAGGAGCGCGGCGCGGAGGCGGGTCGTCAGGGGCATGGTCGTCCTGGGGTTGGTCAGACGGGGAGGGGATCAGGCGGCGCGGCGGCCGAGGCGGCGGCCGGCCCGGTCGAGGAGGGCGGCGAGGCCCGCGGGCTCGCGGATCAGCACGGCCACGATCAGGGCGCCGAGGACGATGCGCTGGACCATCTCCAGGGTGCCGGAATCGAAGCCGTCGCCGAGGAGCGCCGCGCCGAGGCGGGCCAGCAGCAGGGGCAGCACCACGATGAAGCCCGCGCCCAGGAAGGCGCCGCGCAGGGTGCCCAGGCCGCCGATGATGACGATGAACAGGATCTGGAAGGAGCGGTCGAGGTTGAACCCCGCCGGCTCGACGGTGCGCAGATACGCGAAGGCCCACAGCGCCCCGGCGATCCCGATCACGAAGGACGAGGCCGCGAAGGCCAGGAGCTTGGTCCGGGCGACCTTCACGCCGACGAGGCGGGCGGCGGTCTCGTTGTCGCGGATCGCCACGAGGTTGCGGCCCGTGGGGGAGCTCACGAGCCTCCACGCGACGAGGGTCAGCAGCGTGACCACCGTGAGCGAGACCAGGTAGCGCCCGCGCGGATCGTCGAAGGACAGGCCGGCCACCACCAGTCGGGGAGCGGTGATGACGCCCGAGGGGCTGTCGTCGGAGATCCAGCCGATCCGGTTCAGCGCCCAGGCGACGAAGAACTGCACGGCGAGCGTCGAGACCGCGAGGTAGAAGCCCCGCAGGCGCAGGGCCGGCAGCCCCGCCGCCAGCCCGGCGAGCGCCGCCACGAAGCCGGCGAGCAGGAGTGACGCCGGGAGCGGCAGACCGGGCAGGCGCAGCGACAGGTTGAAGGCCGCGTAGGCCCCGACCGCCATGAAGGCGGCCGAGCCGAGGGAGAGCAGCCCGGCATAGCCGGTGAGCAGGTTGAGCCCGAGGCCGGCCAGCGCCAGGGCCAGGAACGGCGTCAGCAGCGCCTCGAACAGGTAGCTCGTGCCGGTGAGCGGCACGATCCCGTAGGCCAGGACCAGCAGGGCGCCGAGGCCGAGGGCTCCGGCGGGCAGGTGGGGGCGCGGCGCGGCGCGGGGGAGGGCGTCCATGGCGTCTTCAGACCCGCTCGACGGCGCGCAGGCCGAACAGGCCCGACGGCCGGACCAGCAGGAAGCCCAGCGCCGCCACGTAGGCGATCCAGCCCTCGATGCCGCCGCCGATGACGGGCCCGAGATAGACCTCCGACACCTTCTCCACCGCGCCGACGATCAGCCCGGCCACGATCGCCCCGGCGATGGAATCGAAGCCGCCGAGCACGAGCACCGGCAGGGCCTTCAGCACCACCAGCGACAGGGAGAACTGCACGCCGAGCCGCGCGCCCCAGAGCAGCCCCGCCACCAGCGCGACGATCCCGGCGGCGATCCAGACCGCCGACCAGATCCGGGGCAGGCGCAGGCCGGTGTTGAGGGCGGCCAGCGGATCGTCCGCCACCGCCCGGAAGGCGAGGCCGGTGCGGGTGTAGCGGAAGAAGGCGGAGAGGAGCGCCACCATCAGGCCGGCGGTCGCGGCGGCGAACAGGTCGAACCGGCTCACCAGCACGCCGCCGAGATCGATCGGCGTGTCGTCGATGCCGAGGTCGAGCCCGTGGACCTGGGTGCCCCAGGCGAGCTGGGCCGCGCCCTCGATCACGTAGGCGACGCCCAGCGTCGCCATGAACAGGGTGATCGGCGGCTGGTTGACCAGCGGCCGCAGCACCGTCCGCTCCACCGCGAGGCCGACCACCCCCATCGCGGCGAGGGTCGCGGCGAGCGCTGCGGGAAAGGGCAGGCCGCGCTCGGTCAGGCTCACGAAGGTGAGGGCGGCGAACAGCACCATCGCGCCCTGCGCGAAGTTCAGCACGCCCGAGGTCTTGTAGATCAGCACGAAGCCGATCGCCACGAGGGCGTACATCACGCCCGACAGGAGGCCGCCGACCACGACCTCGATCAGGAAGGCGAGATCCGGGCTCATGCGGCGGCCGCGCCCGTGTCGGCATCCCCGTCCGCATCCCCGTCCGCGAGTCCCAGATAGGCGGCGATGACCGCCGGGTCCGCCTGCACCTCCGCCGGCGTGCCGGTGGCGATGCGGCGGCCGTGGTCGAGCACGGTCACCCGGTCGGAGAGGCGCATGACGACGCCGATATCGTGCTCGATCAGGACGATCGCGGCCCCGGACGTCTCCCGCGCCGCCCGGATGAAGCCGGTCATCTCGGCCTTCTCGGTCGCCGTCATGCCGGCCATCGGCTCGTCGAGGAGCAGGAGTCGCGGCCGGGCCACCAGGGCCCGGCCGAGTTCGACCCGCTTCTGGAGCCCGTAGGGGAGGCTGCCCGCCGGACGGTCGGCCACGGCTCCGAGGCCGAGGCGGCCGATCACGGCCTCGGCGGCGTCGCGGTGCGCCCGCGCCTCCCGCCGGGCCGACGGCAGGCCCAGGATCTGGGCCCCGAGCCCGGCGCGCCGCGCCGCCGCGAGCCCCGCCAGGACGTTGTCGCGGACGCTCAGGCCCGTGAACAGGGCGAGGTTCTGGAAGGTCCGGGCCACGCCCAATGCGGCGAGCCGCCCGGCCGGCACCCGGGCGAAGGATTCCGCGCCGATCCGCACCCGCCCGGCCTGAGGCGCATAGAGGCCGGTGATCGCGTTGATCAGCGAGGATTTGCCGGCGCCGTTCGGCCCGATCACCGCATGGATCTCGCCGGCCCCGACCGCGAGGTCGATTTCCGCGAAGGCCACCGTGCCGCCGAAGGCGAGGGACAGCCCCTCGACCGACAGGACCCGTCCCGCCCGGTCCCGATGCGGGCTCCCGCCGGGAGCGGGGACGGCAGCCGGGCGGGGGGCGGGCCCCGGGAGGAGGGGCCGATTGCCGTCCCGTCCCGTTCGAACGAGGCGCAGCGCAGGCTGCATGATCCGGATTCCGTTCAGGACAGGCCGCCCGCTTCGGCGCGAACCGGCGGCACCCGTTGAGAGAAGACGAGACGCAAGACGATGATCCGTCCCGGGAGGACAGTTCGATGCTCCTGCTGTTCAAATCCTGCTGCTCAGCGCGGATGAAGTCAAAAGCACAGTCTTTCCAATTTCAGGACGACACGCGAACATTCTCCCGCCGGGGAGCGGCGGCACGAGATCGCCTCCATCGTCGCGCCGACGGGCCGCACGGGACGGTCAGATCTTGCCCTGCCGGCGCGGCGACAGAGCCCGGACATCGCTGAATCAGCCCGGCAGCAGAGGCGGAAAGACACCTTGTGGTAGCATAAACTAATCTATGTAAGTATTCATGCGCGGAAACAAAATGTAGGGTTGCACGCTCAGGCCGTTGCGGAGATGCAGCCATGCCAAGCCCGCTCGCGCACAAGCTCAATTGCTACGTCCGGCTCTCGGAAGACGACCGGATGTGCTTGGCCGACGCCATGGGCCCGAGCCGCATGGTCGCCCCGCGCACCGACATCATCCACGAGGGCGACGATCCCCGCGCCATCAACGTGATCCTCGACGGCTGGGCCTGCCGGTACCGGCAGTTCGCCAACGGGCGCCGCCAGATCGTCTCGCTCCTGCTTCCGGGGGATCCGTGCGATCCGCATGTGTTCCTCCTCGACGAGATGGATCACACGATCGGGGCGATCACGCCCGTGCTCCTCGGCCAGATCTCCGGCACCGCGATGCGGGATCTGACCGCCCGCAGCCCGCGGCTCGACCTGGCCTTCCATCGCGAGAGCCTGGCCACCGCGGCGATCCAGCGCGAGTGGACCGTCAGCCTCGGCAGCCGGACCGGCATCGAGCGCCTCGCCCACCTGTTCTGCGAGCTGCATGCGCGGCTGACGGCGATCGGGCTGGCGGACGGCAATACCTGCGCGATGCCGATGACGCAGAACGATCTCGGCGACGCCATGGGCCAGACCAGCGTGCACATCAATCGGACGCTTCAGGAGCTGCGCGGCCTGGGGTTGATCACCCTGCGCAGCCGGCGCCTGACCATCCACGACCCGGCGGCACTCGCCCGGCTCGCGCATTTCGACGCCGCCTATCTGCACCGCACGGAGGTCGACCGCATCGTCGCATGCTGAACCCTGCCGGCCCCGTGGCGATTGAGGCAGGTTGAACGACATCCGGAGTGGCCCGGCATGACAGACCCTCGCGACCCGGCGGAGCGACTCTCGGCTCTGGAGGCCGACAACGCACGCCTGCGCCGGCTGCTCGACGAAGCCGGCCTTCCGGACAGCCTGCGCCACGGGATGCGCAACACGATGGCGATGCTGCGCACGGTCATGCACCGGTCCGCCGAGAGCGCCGCGGATGTCGAGAGCTACGTGGCGCATCTCGACGGACGGTTCGGCGCGATCATGCGCGTGCAGGCCGCGACGGACGCGTTCGGCGATGCCGACCTGCACACCCTGATCTCCGACGAGTTGATGTTCCACCTCGCGCGGGAAGGGGAGCAGGCGACCCTCGCCGGCCCGCGGGTCCGCCTCCGCCCCAAGACCGCCCAGGTTCTTGCGCTGGCCCTGCACGAACTGACCAGCAACGCGGTGGAACACGGATCCCTGGCGCTCCCGCAGGGCCGGATCCGCGCCACGTGGCGGGTGAACCTGGAGGTCGAGCCGCCTGTCCTCAGCCTCGCCTGGGCCGAGACCGGCGGCAGCGGGATCACGGCCCCGTGCCGGCGCGGCTTCGGCACGGACGTGCTGACGGAGATGCTGGCCTACGAGCTCGGCGCGGCGGTCGATCTGCACTTTGCGCCGGATGGGCTGCGCTGCGCGATCCGCGTGCCGCTCACCGCCCGGATCGGGCGCCACGTCGCCGAGGATCCCGAGACGGCGTGGGACGGCGACAGCCGGTGAGATCCGGGCCCGGGAGGACGATGCGGGCCCCCACCGGCCCCGGCGGCGCTCACGGTCCCGATGCCGCCCGCACCTGCCCGGTCATCTGGGGGAGCGCGCCGAGCGCCTCCGGGGTCTGGGTCGATCCGGGCAGCAGGAGGTAATCCGGCGTGAAGCCGGAAAAGTCCTGCAGTCGCTTCAGGTTCGGCACGCGCACGCTCTTGCGTCCGCTCTCGATCAGTCCGGCCCTGCGCAGATCCGAGAGGACCCGCGAGAGGTGGACGTTCGAGAGCCCCGCCGTGTCGGCCAGTTCCGACTGCGCCAGCGGCAGGCGGTAGTCGGGCTCCAGGCCGAGGCCGACGGCATTCAGGCGGGCGAAGAGTTCGCAGATGATATGGGCGACCTGCCGGTCGGCGGACCGGCGCCCCACCCCGACCAGCCATTCCTGGAGCACGGCTTCGTCGACCAGAACCGACCACCACAGGGCGCGGTAGATGTTGGGCCGGCGGGCGGCGAGCTCCTTGATCGTCCGGTAGGGCACGGAGGCGACGGTGCAGGGCGTCAGCGTCGCCACGGAGTGGATCGCCCGGTTGAGGAGGGAGGCGTGCAGGTCGCAGCCGTCGCCGGGCACCAGATAGGCGAGGATCGATCGCCCCCCGTCGGGCACGAGCTTGTAGCGGCAGGCAAATCCCTGAAGGATCACGTAGGCGGCGTCGGGCCGCTCGCCTTCCGAGACCAAGTCGCGCCCCGCCTCGACCTGCGCGGTCGCGCTGGTCGCAGCGTCCAGCGCGGCCATGTCGGCCTCATCCAGGTCTGCGCGCAGCGCCAGCTTGCGAAGGAAGGGGTTCAAGGGATGTTCCGGAAGGACCGCGCCGCGTCACGAGCCGCGCCAGCGTAAACGCGCGACCGCCTATTCCTACTCCCTCGGGTCATCACATCACCGTCTCGTCCGGCCCCGGATGCCGACGGCCTCGATCCGCCGGACCATTGAACGGCCGGGCATACCGCTGCCCGGATGCGGCGTTCAGCAGAACCGGGCAAGAGCCGGACCGTTTGGGATCCACAGCCTGCGCCGGGACGAGCCACGCGACGGAAAGGCCGTGCAGACCCGCCCGTCAGGCCCAGGCTCGGCCGGATCGCGCGGGTGAGCCCGGCGCATCAGGAAAGCTGAAGCGTGCGCAGGACGGTGCCGGCCCCGTCGTGGATCTCCATGCGCCAGCCCTCCCCGGCGTCCGGCAGCTCGCCGGCGCGCCGGAACTCCTCGATCAGCACCAGCGCCTCCGCTTCCGCTTGCGCGATCGACGCGGCCAGGACGCCCACCTCGTCCTCGATCGTCTCGCCGTCGCTGCTCAGGCGAAAATAGTAGCGCTCTGCCATATCATCCTTCTGCACAGGCCCGGACCCGATTTCGACCCGCCCGCGGGCTGCCGCCCGTCGGGCGACGCGTCCGCGCGCCGCGGGTTGAGGTAAGTGGCATCGATCCGCGCCCGATCAACGTGTCGGCGAAAACCCGATGGCAGATGCCCACCGGTTGATCCCGCCGCCGCCCGAAGCAGCATGAAGCTGCCGGTCTCGCGGGCGAAACGCCGCCCATCTGTGCGCCGCTCCGGCCGGGCCGCCGCGCGATGAGGCATGCCTAAATATGTGGCATACGATTTGCGAAGCCCCGAACCGTCGCAAGGAAGACGACGCAGGGGACCGCCATGAAGGCATTTGGAACTTGGGCTTCGGCCGCCGCGCTGGCCGCCGGGCTCGCGATGGGCGCCCTGGGGGCAGGCCCCGCGCGGGCTCAGGAGACCATCAAGGTCGGCATCCTGCACTCGCTGTCGGGCACGATGGCGATCTCGGAGACCACCCTCAAGGACGCGATGCTGATGCTCATCGCCGAGCAGAACGCCAAGGGCGGCGTGCTCGGCAAGAAGCTGGAGCCGGTGGTGGTCGACCCGGCCTCGAACTGGCCGCTCTTCGCCGAGAAGGCCCGCGAGTTGATCAGCAAGGACAAGGTCGCGGCCGTGTTCGGCTGCTGGACCAGCGTGTCGCGCAAGTCGGTGCTGCCGGTGTTCAAGGAACTCGACAACATCCTGTTCTACCCCGTCCAGTACGAGGGCGAGGAGAGCGAGCGGAACGTGTTCTACACCGGCGCCGCCCCGAACCAGCAGGCGATCCCGGCCGTCGACTACCTGATGTCGGAGGATGGCGGCGGCGCCAAGCGCTGGGTGCTGGAGGGGACCGACTACGTCTATCCCCGCACCACCAACAAGATCCTCGAAGCCTACCTCAAGTCCAAGGGCGTCAAGGACGAGGACATCCTGATCAACTACACGCCGTTCGGCTTCTCGGACTGGCAGACCGAGGTGTCGAAGATCAAGGCCTTCGGCTCGGCCGGCAAGAAGACCGCCGTGGTCTCGACCATCAACGGCGACGCCAACGTGCCGTTCTACAAGGAGCTCGGCAACCAGGGCATCAAGGCGACCGACATCCCGGTCGTCGCCTTCTCGGTGGGCGAGGAGGAGCTCGCCGGCATCGACGCCAAGCCGCTGGTCGGCCACCTCGCCGCCTGGAACTACTTCGAGTCGATCAAGACGCCGGAGAACGAGGCCTTCATCAAGAAGTGGCAGGCGTTCAAGAAGAACCCCAAGGCCGTCACCAACGACCCGATGGAGGCCCACTATATCGGCTTCAACATGTGGGTGAAGGCGGTCGAGAAGGCCGGCACCACGGACCCCGACAAGGTGATCGACGCCCTGCCGGGCATCGAGCAGAAGAACCTCACCGGCGGCACCGC
The DNA here is from genome assembly GCF_029691625.1 of Methylobacterium sp. 391_Methyba4. Classification (NCBI taxonomy): domain Bacteria; kingdom Pseudomonadati; phylum Pseudomonadota; class Alphaproteobacteria; order Hyphomicrobiales; family Methylobacteriaceae; genus Methylobacterium; species Methylobacterium sp. 391_Methyba4. The sequence goes on from NZ_CP121475.1 coordinate 1,805,376, forward strand.
CACGATGCTGCCGAACCACCACATCACCAAGCCGGTCTTCATCGGCGAGATCGAGGCGAACGGCCAGTTCGACGTGGTCTGGAAGACCGACAGGCTGATCCCCGGCGAGGCGTGGTCGAAGCAGCTCGAGGGCTCGAAGGACCTCGAGGCCGACTGGGTCAAGCTCAAGTGCGGTAACTACAACACCAAGACCAAGACCTGCGGCGGCGCCTGAGGGGCCCTCCCGCTGAACGGAGGTGCCGGACCTCCAGTTCGGTCCGGCACCTTCGGATCGCGGTGAGGCGCGGGTCCCCTCACCCGTGCGGGAGAGGGACAGGGTGAGGGATCGGGTCCTTCCGGACAGCGCGCACCCCTCACCCCAACCCTCTCCCGTGCGGGAGAGGGGGCCTGTCGCGCCTCGCATCGACCGATCCGTGCAGACCGCGGCCGCCCGTTGGCGAACTCAGGTGCCGCACGCGTCCCCGTCCCGCTTCCCAGGCGCAACGAAAGTCTCGATGCTCCGTCTCCTCACCCTCCTCGTCCTGCTGCTGGCCGCCCCCGCGCTGGCCCAGGCGCCCGATCCCTACGGCCAGCTCGCCGGGGACGGCTACGCCGAGATCGAGGCGGGCGTCTCCGGCCTCGCCGCCAGCGGCGACCCGCGCGCGGACGCGATCCTGTCGGCCCTGTCGGACGGACGGCTGCTGGTGCGCCCCGCCGACAGGACCCTGCTGATCCGGCAGGGCGGCACTCTGGTCGACGCCCGGACCGGCGCCGCCGCCGCCGACAGTCCCGACCTCAAACCCGTGCGCGCCAACAACCGGGTCCGCCGGGCGATCGAGGCCGCCCGCGGGCAGCTCGACCTCGCGAGCCCCGATCCGGGAAAGCGGCGCATCGCCGCCGACGCGGTGTTCAAGGCAAGGGACGCGGCGGCCCTGCCGGCCCTCGACGCCGCCCTGGCGCGCGAGACCAGCGCGCCCGTCCGGCAGGCGCTGACCGAGGCCCGCGCCGCCGTGCTGCTCGCCAGGCCCGGCACCGCGGAGACCGACCGGATTGGCGCAATTCCCGCCATCCAGGCCCGGGGCGATGGCGACGCGATGGGCATCCTGCGCGGTCTGGCGGCGGATCCGAGCGAGGCGGTGCGCAATGCCGCCGCCCGGGGCATCGCGGCGATCGAGACGCGGCTCGCGATCCTCGGGGCCCTCCAGAACGTCTGGTACGGGATCTCGCTGGGCTCGGTCCTGCTGCTCGCCGCCATCGGACTCGCCATCACCTTCGGGGTGATGGGCGTGATCAACATGGCCCACGGCGAGATGGTGATGCTCGGCGCCTACACGACCTATGGCGTGCAGGAGCTGATCCGCACCCAGGCGCCGTCCCTGTTCGGCTGGTCGCTGGCGATCAGCATCCCCTGCGCGTTCCTGGTCGCCGGCCTCGTCGGCGTGCTGATCGAGCGGTTCATCATCCGCTTCCTCTACGGGCGCCCGCTGGAGACGCTGCTCGCCACCTTCGGGGTCAGCCTCGCGCTGCAGCAGGGCGTGCGCTCAATCTTCGGTCCGACCAACCGCGAGGTCGGCGCCCCCGCCTTCATGAGCGGCGCCTTCGATTTCTACGGCCTGTCGATCACCTGGGGCCGGATGTGGATCATCGCGTTCGCGCTGGCCGTGTTCCTGGGCCTGCTGTTCGTGCTCAGAAAAACGTCGTTCGGCCTGAAGACCCGGGCGGTCACCCAGAACCGGCGCATGGCCGCCGCCATGGGCATCCGCACCCCCTACGTCGATGCCCTGACCTTCGGGCTCGGCTCCGGCATCGCCGGCATCGCCGGGGTGGCGCTGTCGCAGATCGACAACGTCTCGCCCAATCTCGGCCAGGGCTACATCATCGACTCGTTCCTCGTGGTCGTGTTCGGCGGCGTCGGCAACCTCTGGGGGACGCTGGTGGCGGCGCTGACACTCGGCGTCGTCAACAAGCTCGCCGAGCCGTATGTCGGCGCGGTGCTCGCCAAGATCGGCCTCCTGGTCTTCATCATCCTGTTCATCCAGAAGCGCCCGCGCGGCCTGTTCGCGCTCAAGGGCCGGGCGGTGGAATCGTGAGCCCCATGCCGTCCCGCCCCCCTCTCATCGACCTGAAGGGCTGGATCTTCCTCGCCGTCCTGGCCGCCTTCTGCGGCGCCGTGCCGGTGCTGAACCTCGCGGTGCCGGAGGGCTCCGGCCTGCACCTGCCGACCTACCTCGTCTCGCTGTTCGGCAAGTACCTCGCCTACGCGCTGCTCGCGGTGAGCCTCGACCTCGTCTGGGGCTATTGCGGCATCCTCTCGCTCGGCCACGGGGCGTTCTTCGCGCTGGGCGGCTACGCGATGGGCATGTACCTGATGCGCCAGATCGGCTCCCGGGGCGTCTACGGCAACCCGGTCTTGCCCGACTTCATGGTGTTCCTGAACTACAAGGCCCTGCCCTGGTACTGGCTGGGCTTCGACCACTTCGCCTTCGCGGCCCTGATGGTGCTGCTGGTGCCGGGGCTGCTCGCCTTCGTGTTCGGCTGGCTCGCCTTCCGGTCGCGGGTCACGGGCGTCTACCTGTCGATCATCACACAGGCGCTGACCTACGCGCTGATGCTCGCCTTCTTCCGCAACGACATGGGCCTCGGCGGCAACAACGGCCTCACGGACTTCAAGGATCTTCTGGGATTTTCCGTCCAGTCCCAAAACTTCCGCGTCGGCATCTTCGTGGCGACCGGCGTGGCCTTGGCTTCGGGCTACCTGATCGCCCGGGTCATGACGGTCTCGGCGTATGGAAAGATCCTGATCGCCGTGCGCGATGCCGAGAGCCGCACGCGCTTCCTCGGCTACCGGCCGGAGCACTTCAAGACGCTGGCCTTCACGGTCTCGGCCATGATGGCCGGCGTCGCCGGCGCCCTCTACGTGCCGCAGGTCGGCATCATCAACCCGGGGGAGTTCGCCCCCACCAACTCCATCGAGACGGTGATCTGGGTGGCGGTGGGCGGGCGCGGCACGCTGGTCGGCGCGGCTCTGGGCGCCGTGCTGGTCAACTACGCCAAGACCGTGCTCACCGGCGCGATGCCCGACGCGTGGCTGTTCGCGCTCGGCGGCCTGTTCGTGGTCGTGACGCTGTTCCTGCCGCGCGGCCTCGTCGGCACCGCGATCGAGCGTCTCGGCTCCCGGCGCGCCGCCGCCACGCTGCCGCCGGAGCCCGACATCGCCCCGAAACTCGCCGAAGAAGGGCAGGGCTCGTGAGCACCGACCTCGTTGAGCGCCCGGACGCCCGGGGCCCCGCCAACCGGAAGCGGGAGACGGACGCGCTCCTCTACCTCGACGACCTGCGGGTCACCTTCGACGGCTACAAGGCCCTGCGCGGCCTGTCGCTGACCCTGGCCCGGGGCGAGTTGCGGGCGATCATCGGGCCGAACGGCGCCGGCAAGACCACCATGATGGACTGCATCACCGGCAAGACCCGGCCGGACAGCGGCATCGCGCTGTTCGACGGCACCCACGACCTGCTCAGGAGCGACGAGCCGGCGATCGCCGACCTCGGCATCGGCCGCAAGTTCCAGAAACCGACCGTGTTCGAGAGCCACACGGTCGCCGACAACATCCTCCTCGCCCTCAAAGGCCCCCGCGCGGCCTTCGCCTCCCTGTTCGGCTGGCGCAACCGGGTGGAGGCCGCGCGGATCGACGCCCTCTTGGAGACCGTCGGCCTGCTGGCCCACCGGGGCCGCCCGGCCGCCGATCTCAGCCACGGCCAGAAGCAGTGGCTGGAGATCGGCATGCTCCTCGCCCAGGCCCCCAAGCTCCTGCTGGTCGACGAGCCTGTGGCCGGCATGACCGACGCTGAGACCGCCGAGACCGCCCGGCTGCTCCGGCGGATCGCGGGCGAGCACGCCGTCCTCGTGGTGGAGCACGACATGCACTTCGTCCGCGACCTCGGCTGCCGGGTCACCTGCCTGCACGAGGGCGCGGTGCTGGCCGAGGGCTCGATCGACGCGGTCTCGGCCGACCCGCGGGTGGTCGAAGTCTATCTGGGACGATGACCATGCTCAGTGTCGAAGGCATCGATCTCTATTACGGCGCCGCCCAGGCGCTCCGCGGCGTCTCCCTGACGGCCGAGGCCGGGCAGGTGACGACGGTGCTCGGCCGCAACGGCGTGGGCAAGACTTCGCTCATGCGGGCGATCGTCGGCCAGCAGCCGGTGCGCTCCGGCGCGATCCGGCTCGACGGCCGTCCCATTCAGAACCTCGCCCCCTACGACCGGGCGCGGGCCGGGATCGCCTTCGTGCCCCAGGGCCGCGAGATCTTCCCGCTGCTCACCGTCAAGGAGAACCTGGAGACCGGCTTCGCGCCGCTGAAGCGCCGCGACCGCCACATCCCGGGGGAGATCTACGACCTGTTCCCGGTGCTCAAGGACATGCTGCACCGGCGCGGCGGCGATCTCTCGGGGGGCCAGCAGCAGCAGCTCGCCATCGCCCGGGCGCTGGTGACCCGGCCGAAGCTCCTCGTGCTCGACGAGCCCACGGAGGGCATCCAGCCCTCGATCATCAAGGATATCGGCCGGGCGATCACCTATCTCCGGTCCAAGGGCGAGATGGCGATCGTGCTGGTCGAGCAGTATTTCGCGTGGGCGCGCGACCTCTGCGATTCCTACGCGGTGATGGATCGCGGGCAGGTGGTGCTCGCCGGCCCCCGGGCCGGGATGGTCGAGGCCGACGTGCTCCGGTGGATGTCGGTGTAGGGCGCGCCGGTCGCCACGCCCCTGCCGGTGCTGCGCCGGAGGCACTTGGGAATCCGGACCTCCGATCCGATTATTTGGACGGATGTTCAGCAATCAGACGATGGGCATCCGAAATTCCGGTCACGAAATCTGTGTTCACCGCCTCGTTCGGCCAAGGTTAAACCACAATTTGGGTTCGCCATGGGGGTCAACCACGGGGGCGCCCATGACGATCCTGGATCCGATCACCGGCGAGCTGGTCACCATCTCCCTACCAAGGCCGCGTCCGCAGACCGGTCCGCGCTGACAGGCGGTGGGGCCTCATGACGAACGCGACCGATCGAAGAACCGGACGCCGCGGCGGTCGTAGCGGCCGCCCCCAGATCCGGACGATGCCGCCGGGCCTGCTGCTGGCCGGCGGCACGGGGGCGAACGCCGCGCTGACGGCCATCGACCTCATCGCCCAGGCCCGCGCGGCCCGCCGAGAGGCCGAATCGCGCGACGGTGCGGACCGCGCGGAGCAGGGCTGACGGCGGCGACCGATTCGGTCACGCCATCGCCCGCCTGTGAGAATCGGGCTCCGCGCGACGCGGGCGTCCCGCCGGCTGCCGGGTCGGCACGGTCCGGCTTGAAAGCACCCGCGCAGGAGCGTCAGAAGGCGCCAGCCTCGCAACCGCTGACGGGTGACTCATGAAGATCGGTGTCCTGATCCTGGCTGGAGCCTGCGGCGTGATCGTCGGGATCGTCATCGGATACGTGGCGGGCACGCGCGTCAGCCAGGCCTTCGCACGGCTGCCGGTGACCGACCGCTCCCCCGCCGCCCAGGCGCTCCGGATCGTCTCGCAGATCGCCACCGAGCACGGCCTCACCCGGGACGCGCTGCTGAAGGCGATGATCGACCCTCAGGCCGGCGGGGAGGGGACGGAGCGTCTCGGCAAGGGTACCGGCAAGGACCGGCGCGATCTGGCCCGGTAAGGGGAAATCCGCGACCGCATGCGCGCCGGCCTCACGCGACCGGCACCGGCCGCGGGCGCAGCCTGATGCTGGCGGCGATGAGGACGGAGCGCAGCTCGGCCGGCCGAACCGGCTTCGAGAGGATCGGGATGTCCGGTGCGCCCAGATCCTCGCGCACGCGCGCCTCGTCATGGCCGCTCATCACCACCGCCGGCAGCGCACGGCCCGCCAGGCCGCGGACCGCCGCGATGCACTCCGTTCCCGTCACGCCGCTCCCGAGTTCGAAGTCGGTGATGAGGAGGTCGATCTCGGGCAGCGCAGCGGGGATCCCGGCCTCGGCCTGAACGCGGCATCCCCATTTACGCAACAGGCTGGCCGTCGCCCGCAGGACGGCGCCGTCATCCTCCACCAGCAGCACGCGCAGCCCGCCGATCGTCGCCGGCGGGTCGAGGGCGTCGCGCGGGGCCGCGGGTACCGGAGCCTCGGCGAGGGGGAGGTCGCCGATGGTCACGCAGGTTCCGCGCCCCGGCACCGAGCGCAGCGTCACCGCCAGGTCCAGCAGCGCGCCGAGCCGCCGGACGATCGGCAGGCCCAGGCCCACGCCCTCGACGTCCCGGTCGCCGCGGCGGCGGATCTGGTAGAATTCGTCGAAGACCCTGTCCTGATGCTCGGCCGGGATTCCCGGGCCGCGATCGTAGACCTGGATGGCGAGCCGACCGCCCCGCCGCCGGCACGCGATCAGGATCGGCCGGCCGGGCGCGTACTTGATCGCGTTGTTGACGACGTTCTGCAGCATCGTCGTGAGCAGCGCCCGGTCGGTGTCCACGACGCTGGCGCAGGCACGGCGGCGCAGGACCGTCCCGGCAAGCTGGGCGGCCTCCGAATTCTGGCGCCACACGTCGTCGAGGATGTCGTTGATCGGGACAGGCTCGGGGCGGGGCACCACCCGGCCGCTGTCGAGGGTCGAGATATCCAGAAGCGACTTGAACAGGCGCGAGACGCTCTGCAGCGACCGGTCGATGTTCTCGACCATCTGCAGTTCCTCCCGACCCAGCGCGGCGTCCCGCAGGCAGGCGGTGAACAGGCTGATGGCATGGATCGGCTGGCGCAGATCGTGGCTCGCCTGAGCCAGGAAGCGCGACTTGGACAGGTTCGCCTCCTGCTCACGCTCATAGGCGCGGCGCAGACGCTCCAGGAGGCTGTAGATGTAGGTCGGCACGAGGACGGTGATGGCCGCCAGCGTCAGGACGAGAAACGGATTGCCGCGCCAGTACGCGTTGAAATACGTCGTGACCGCGAGCGAGACCAGGGCCGCGGCCGTGGACGCCTTCAGGGAGGTGCACCCGTAGCGCAGGCCGTTGCCGACGATCAGCCGGATGACGATCGCGTAGAGCGGCAGGAACGGCGCGCCGCCCACGGCCATCGCGTAGGTCATTCCGCCGAGATCGAGGGCGAAGGTGACGACGCGGCGCGGCGTGTTGCTGCCGGGATGCCGGGCGATCCAGCCGTACAGCGCGACGGCGAAGACCCAATGGCCGGTCACGAGATAGGCGACGAACCGGGCTTCCGGCGGGGCGATGCCACCGTAGATCTGGGGCAGGAGATACAGGCAGGCGCAGCCGATGACGACGGCTCGGATGAGGGCCTGCGCCTTCTCGTTGTCGTACGCCTCGTCCCGCTGGCGGCGCGGCTGGAACATCGGCGATCAGGCCGGGCCGGAAGCGAACGGCACGGCCCCGACGCCGTCCCGGGACTTCACGGGGGCTGCGCCTCCGGCATACGGCCCGCCCCCCCTCCTGCCGGCCCCGGTATCCTGCTGTCGCGTCATCGTGCGAACTGCCCAGCCGTATCACCGCCCGGACCCGGGCAACGGCCGCAACCGTCGCCGACCGAGGACAGATCTCTCAAGCCTACCTGAGGGTGAGCAGCACTACCAGGGGTAAAAAGAAGGGGCGATCGGGCGACGCGGACGGCATTTCCGGGCGCCGGGCGGCTATACAATCCTCGACAATCCTCGAAAGTCCTCGGCACAGCCCAGTCCGATCATCGCAACAACATCGATTTGGAAAATATTCAGTGTGATCTTGTTTACGACACTGCAAAAATAGTCTCGCTCCACGGCCGAGTGCTCCCGGCGACCGGCACCCCGTGGCGTGGCGGGTGGCCCTCCGGGAGGCCGGCCGGGTGGCCGGCCTCAGCGGTAGGTGCCGGTGGCCGGGTCGAATCGATAGAGGCGGGCATCCCGGTCCGTGGCCGGACGCAGGCTGCCGTCCGCGCCCAGCACGGTGCCGCTGAGGGTGACCCGGACCGGGGGCCACGCGGCGGGATCGCGGGGATCCTCCGGCCGGATCTCCAGCCGGCCCTCGCTCGTGCCCATCCGGCAGGGCTCCTCCTCGACGCAGGCGGCCGAGCCGTCCGAGCCGGCCGAAACCTCACCCGCCAGCACCCAACGCGTCGGCGCCCCGTAGAACTGCAGGAGGAGGAAGGAGAAGTCGCGGGCCCCGGCCGCACCGGAAGCCGCAAGGCGCAGGCCCATCAGGAGGCGCCCCCGGCTCAGCGGCTTGAACACCGCGCCTCGCTGCTCGTCCACCGCCGGGGCGCTGCCGTTGCGGTTTCCGGCCCCGATCCGCCCGGACAGGGTCTGCACCCCCGCGAGACGCCAGCGCATGTCCTTGAGGGCGTAGGTGGCGGCCGCGACGCTCCGCCGGTTGGGCGCGGCGGCATCCTCACCCGGCGCCGGCATCGTGACGAACCCGGTGAACCAGCTCCCGGTCTCGGTGGAGAACATCGCGGCGGTCCAGAACTCCGCCGTGCGGCCGTCCTTCATCCGGCAGGTCTCGGCTTCCTTGTCGGCGGGCCGCCCGCAGATCGCCGCCAGCACCGTGGCATGCGGCAGCATGGCGAGGTCGGGATCGGCCGCAGCGGGCCGGGCGGCCAGTCCGGACAGCCCCGCCAGGCCCAGACCCGCCAGACGCCGCATGCGGGCCGGACGCCCGACCCCGTGTCCCGATCGCCTCATGCCCCGGCCCTTGCCACGGGGTCCGCGACGGCGACATTCGGACAGGTGTACGATCGGACGCGCCGCAGCCGCCGCCCCGCCCCCCTCATTCGCCGACACCGGCCGTAGCGGCTTTCGCGGCCGCCGCGGAACGGGAGGTGACGTCGAGGGCCCGCAGGAGCGCCGAGACGTGGATGCGGACGGTGAAGGGCGAGATGTCCAGTTCCCGGGCGATCTCCTTGTTGGTGTGCCCCCGGGCGACGAGGCGCAGCACGTCGCGCTGGCGCTGCGTCAGGGGCGGGAGCGGTCCGCGCGGTAGGGCGAGGCCCGAGACGGGGCTTCGCCGGATCACGAACTCCCCGTCGCGAATCGCCGCGATCGCCTGGGCGATCTCCGCTGCCGGCAACGCCTTGCCGATGAAGCCGTCGGCGCCCTCGGCCATGACGGTCCGGATCAGGCCCTCGTCGTCGGTCATCGACACGACGACGATCGAGGCCCGCTCGAACTCGACGCGCAGCGCTCCGATGGAGTGCCGGGGATCGAGGCCGGGGAACAGAAGGTCGAGGAAGAACGCCCGGGGCGGCGGCCCGGTGCGGGCCATTGCCAGGACCTGCTCCATCGTGGCGGCCTCCCGGACGAGGGCCTGGGGATAGAGCCGTTCGGTGATGCGCCGCATGCCCTCGCGGAACAGCGGATGATCGTCGGCGACGATGAGGGTCTCGCGCGCGGAGCCGTTCATTCCACTCCCGATCGCAGCATCGGAATCTTTCCCCACGACGTCCCCAGCACAGGGCCATGCCGGATGAAATCCAGGCCCTGTCAAGGGTGCGACGATAGGTCAGATACACTAGTAGACCGGTTTTTTCCGCATGCCTAGAAGTCAGCCCGTCATGATGACAGGCATCGGCCGCCGGTTCTTTTGAATCTTTCCAAAAACATCAAGGCTGTTTGTCCTGTCGTGCGTGCCGATGCGGCGCACGAATTACGTCGTTCCATGTTCGGGGGCCTGCTGGATGTCGGAAGTCGAGCGCCAGAATGCTGAGCGGCAGGCTCAGGACAGGCTGTCCGGTCCCCACGCGGCCCCGAGCCCGGCGGCATCCGCCAAGCCGGCCCTGTCGCCGAGCCTCATCGCGATCGTGGGCGGGCTGGTGGCAGCGGGCGCCGTCGCGGGCGTGCTGCTCTCGGGCGGCGGCGAGACCGCCGGGACGGCCGAGCGGCCGGCCCTGAACCTCGTCAAGACGGGCCAGATCGACAAGGCCGCCGAAACCCTGCCCGCCGACGAGAAGGACAAGATCGTCGCCGAAGCCAAGGCCTGCCGGGCGCCCCTGGGCCTGATGCGCCTGTCGAAGACGAAGGCCGATGCCGGCGGCGTGGTGCGCATCCGCGCCGGGAACTACCTGTCGCCGGCCTTCAACATCACCGACGGGCCGATCAACATCGCGGTCCCGTTCCCGGCCCCCTACGAGGCCGGCAAGGGCGAGATCGTCATCGAGGGCGCCGCCAAGGACGTGTTCGTCGAGCTGACCCCGGGTTTGACGGTCGATACCACCGCGGGCGTCAAGCGGATCCCCGTGATCTGGAACACCAGCAAGCCCTGCGGAGGCTGACGGATGTCGAAATCCGCCATCCTCCCCTTCGTCGTCTCCGGCCTCGTGGTCGCGGTCCTCACGCCGCTCCTGCTGAGCACCGATTACGGCCCGGTCGCCTGGTGGAACGCCGCCGGAGCGGAGCTGCGGTGGAGGGCGGCGATCGGGATCGCCGTCGCCCTGCTGGCGGCGCTGGGCCTCGCCGCGACCGCGACGGCCGCCCGCAAGGCGGAGGCCGGCCTCGGGCAGCCGGCCGGGGGCCTGCTCGCCCTGCCGCGCCTGATCGTGGCGCCGCGCCGGGTCGTGGAGGCCCGGTCTCCCGAGGCCGTGATCGCGAATCTGGAGAACATGGTCGGGCTCGCGCCGGTCAAGCGCGAGGTCAACGCCCTGATCGCGCGGCTGGAACTGGAGCAGCGGCGGCGCGCCGAGGGCCTGCCGGTGGCGGCGATCAGCCAGCACATGGTGTTCACCGGGCCTCCAGGCGTCGGCAAGACCGAGGTCGCCCGGGCGATCGGCGAGATCTACCGGTCCCTCGAGGTGCTGCGCCGCGGGCATCTCGTGGAGGTCGACCGCGCGGCCCTGGTGGCGGGCTATGTCGGCCAGACCGCGGCCAAGACCCTGGAGAAGTGCCACGAGGCCCTCGACGGCATCCTGTTCATCGACGAGGCCTACACCCTGGCCGCCGGCGGCGGCGGCGGGGGCGACTTCGGCAAGGAGGCGATCGACACCCTCCTCAAGTTCATGGAGGACAACCGCGACCGGATCATCGTGATCGTCGCCGGCTACACCAACGACATGCGCCGGTTCATCGACACCAATCCGGGACTGGCCGGCCGCTTCACCAAGACCGTCGAATTCCCGCCCTACAGCCCGAAGGATCTCTGCGAGATCCTGAAGCGCATGGCGGCCCGGCAGCAATTCGCGCTCCCCGAGGGGTTCGAGGCGGCGCTCACCCCCTGGCTCGCGCAGCGGTCCCGCGCCGAGGACTGGTCGAACGCCCGCGAGATGCGGACCCTCCTGGAGAAGGCCCGCGAGGCCCAGGCCGCCCGGGTCGCCCTGCAGGGCGGCGACCTGCGCCGCCTGGAGATCGTCGATCTGCTCCGCGCCACCGGCGAGGACGCCTGACGGCGAGACGATCGCGGGACGCCCCGCGCCCGCTCAGCACCACGGCCAGCACCAAGGTTTGTCACGTCCATGGAACGCCTCGACAAGCATCCGGTCGCGCTCTTCGCGGTCATCGTGCTGGGTGCCACCGGCCTGCTGGTCGCCCTGCGGCCGGACCTGCTCGGGCCGCTCGCCGCGACGCCCGCGGCCCTGCTGCGCAACGGCCTGATCCTCGGCGGCCTCGTCGGGGGCCTCCTGGCGGCGAGCTACATCCCGGCGCGGATCGAGGCGACGCGGCGCGCCCTGGACCAGGCCCGGGCGAGCCGCAGGATCCGCCCGATCCGCTTCGTGGACGACGGCGCGGGCGCGGAGAAGAAGGACCTCCTGGCCACCGCGCTCGCGACCCTCGACGGCATGGTCGGCCTCGACCCCGTGAAGCTGGAGGTGAAGGGCGTCATCGCCCGGATGCAGGTGGAGCAGCAGCGCCGCGCCCAGAACCTGCCGGTGGCGGCCATGAGCCAGCACATGGTGTTCACCGGGCCCCCCGGCGTCGGCAAGACCGAGGTCGCCCGGATCCTCGGCAACGTCTTCAAGGCGCTGAAGGTGCTGCGCAAGGGCCACGTCGTGGAGGTTGACCGGGCCGGGCTGGTGGCGGGCTATGCCGGCCAGACCGCGATCAAGACCCTGGAGCGCTGCCGCGAGGCCCTCGACGGCATCCTGTTCATCGACGAGGCCTACACCCTGGCCGCCGGCGGCGGCGGCGGGGACTTCGGCAAGGAGGCGATCGACACCCTCCTCAAGTTCATGGAGGACAACCGCGACCGGATCATCGTGATCGTCGCCGGCTACACCAACGACATGCGCCGGTTCATCGACACGAATCCGGGGCTTGCCAGCCGCTTCACCAAGACCGTCGAGTTCCCGCCCTACAGCCCGCCGGAACTCGCCGAGATCCTGAAGCGCATGGCGGCCGGCCAGGGCTTCGTCATGCCGGAGGGGTTCGAGAAGGACCTCGCGGCCTATGTCGGCGCCCGGTCCAAGGCCGAGGACTGGGCCAATGCCCGCGAGATGCGCACGGTGCTGGAGAAGGCCCGCCAGGCGCAGGCGCTGCGCCTCGCCGCCAGCCCCGGCGGCGACATCAACCGGCTCGAGCCCGCCGACATCGCCGCGGCCCTCGGCCGCCAGGCCGGCGGCGCGGTCGACATGGACGCGGCCCGGAAGGTCATGGCCCGCCTCGACGCGATGATCGGGCTCGCGCCGGTCAAGGAGCAGGTGAAGACCGTGGCGGCGCGGGTGCTGGTCGATGCCCGGCGCCGCGCCGAGGGCATCGAGGTCGGCGCGGTGAGCCAGCACATGGTGTTCACCGGCCCGCCCGGCGTCGGCAAGACCGAGGTGGCGCGCATCATGGGCGACATCTTCCGGGCGCTCGGCGTCCTGCGGAAGGGGCACGTGGTCGAGGTCGACCGGGCCGGGCTGGTGGCGGGCTATGTCGGCCAGACCGCGGCCAAGACCCTGGAGCGCTGCCGCGAGGCCCTCGACGGCATCCTGTTCATCGACGAGGCCTACACCCTGGCCGAGGGCGGCGGGGGCGGAAGCGACTTCGGCAAGGAGGCGATCGACACCCTCCTCAAGTTCATGGAGGACAACCGCGACCGGATCATCGTGATCGTCGCCGGCTACACCGGCGACATGGCGCGGTTCATCGACACGAATCCCGGCCTCGCCGGCCGCTTCACCAAGACCGTCGAATTCCCGGCCTACGATCCTTACGACCTCGTCGAGATCCTGCGCCTGATGGCGTCGCGGCAATCCTTCCGGCTGCCGCCGCGCTTCGAGACCCTGCTGATCCCGTGGGTCGAGCAGCGCGCGCAGCGGCACGACTGGGCGAATGCCCGCGCGATGCGCACCCTCCTGGAGCGCCTGCGCGAGGCCCAGGCGATGCGGCTCGCCAGCGATCCCCTGGGCGATTACGGCCAGTTCGAGCTCGTGGATTTCGAGCGGGCGCTCGGCGGCGGCGCCCCGCGCCCCGCCGCATTGTCGTGACGGCCCGGGAGCCGTCGCGGCCATGAGCATCGCACGCGAGGACTGGCTGCGCGCGCACGCGACCCTCTGGTACGACGATCGCCGCTACCGCCTGGCCTGGCTCGCCCTGCCGCAGGCCGTGACCTGCGCGGTGGCGGGCCTATGCATGGCGCTGGCCGCGCAGGGCGTCTGGGGTCAGCCGGCCACCGCCTCGAAGGCGCGGATCGCCGAGCTGAGCGCCCTGCGCGACCGGGCCGGCAAGGACGGCGACCGCACGGCGTTCGACGCGCTGACCGCCGCGGCCACCCGGGGCCAGATCGACGCCGCGACCAAGCTCGGGACGCTCTACGACCCGCTGACCGCCGCCTACTTTCCCAGCAAGCCCGCGCCGAACGATTTCGCCCGGGCGGCCGCCCTCTACGGACCGGGCGCCGCGATCGGCGACCTCCTGGCGGTGGCGCGCCTCGCGGACGTGCTGCTCGATCCGGCCAACCCCAACCGCGACCTCCGGCGCGGCTGCCGCCTCGCCCAGACCTGGTTCGACGATCCCGAGACGCTCGAGCGCACGATCACCGGCGAGGAGCGGCTCACCGTCAAGCTCGCCACCTGCTACGTCGAGCCCGAGAGCGGCCTGCCGCAGGACCCGGTCCGGGCCGGGGGGCTGGTGACCGCGGTGCTGTGGCGCAAGCACCGGCCGACGATGGACGCCTTCATCAACAATCTCGGCCAGCAGAACCCCGCCCTGGTGTCGGGCCTCCAGCGGCATCTGGCCGAGCAGCGTCGCTATATCGGCCCCGTGGACGGGCGGCCCAATCCCGGGATCATCACGGCCCTCCAGGTGGAGGCGGGGATCACCAACACGGTCGCGACCCCGCGGCCCGAGCCGCGGCGGATGGCGCCCAAGGGCCCGGATCCGGAGGTGATCGCCCTCGCGACCGCCGCCCGGGCCGGCGACCGGCGGAAGCTGGCCGAGCTCAAGGGCCGGGCCGATGCCGGGGACGCGGACGCGCTCACCGCCTATGCGCGCCTGTTCAACCCGGTGATGAACAAGGGCGACGTCTTCGCGCCGGACGCGCAGGTCGCCGTGGCCGCCTACGAGCGCGCCGCGGCCGCCGGGAACGGCATGGCGGCGGGCGAGGCCGCGGTGCTCTACGATTCCGGCTACGGCAACGTCGCCAAGGATCCCCGGAAGGCCGCGGCCCTCGCCCTGCGGGGCATCGACCTCAAGGACGACCAGATCACCTTCTGGCTGCTGTTCCCCGAGGCGGGGCACTGGAGCGACGGGTTCTGGGGCGCCCTTCAGGCCGAACTGACCACCCGCGGCTTCTACACGCTCCCGGTCGAGAACACGCGCAATCCGGCGGTCATCACGGCCCTGCGCGCCTACATGAAAGCCAAGTCATGAGCGGCGTCTTGATCGGGACCGACCGGCTCCGGGCGCACGCGACGCTCTGGTACGCGGATGCGCGCTACCGCCTCGCCTGGCTGGTCCTGCCCCAGGCCGCGGTCGCGCTCCTGGCCGGCCTCGCCCTCGCGCTGCTGAAGCCCGCGGGCGAGTGGGGCAAGCCCGCCGACAGCAAGGAGAACGAGAAGCTCTATCTCGACCTGCTCGACAAGGCCGGCAAGGACGGCGACAGGGCCGCCTTCGAGAAGCTCAAGGCGGGTGCCGAGGCCGGCGACGTCAGCGCCCGCTCGTTCATGGGCGCCCTCTACAATCCCGAATGGGCCGCGCTCTACGCCAAGAATCCCGTCAAGCCCGATGCCGCCAAGGCCCTGACCTACTACCAGAAGCCCGCCGACCTCGGCTTCCCCGGGGCCCAGCGCGGCATGACCGAGCTCCTGCTCAACAGAGGCCGCGGCCAATACGATCTCAAGCGGGGCTGCCGCTACGGGCTGGCCTTCCACGCGAACCCGGTCGCCGCCCGGAACGCCTATCTCGATTCCTGGTCGACGCTCTACTGGATCGCCGGCTGCTACACCGATGCCGAGAGCGGCGTCCCGCGCGATCCGCAGAAGGCCGCCGATCTCTACATGGACACGGTGGCGGCCAAGCTGCCGCTGGCGGTCACCACCTTCACGGACGAGCTCGGCCGCCAGCCCCCCGACCTCGTGGCGGCGATCCAGCGCAATCTCGCGAAGCGCGGCTTCTACACGGGCCCCGCCGACGGGTCGGCGACGCCGCAGACGCGCGCGGCCGTGCAGGCGCTGGCCGGCAGGGCCGCCGGCCCGCAGACCAATCCGGGGACCGGCAATCCAGGGGCGGGCAATTCCGGGGCGGGCAATTCCGGCCCCGGAAAGCCGGGCACGCCGCCGCCCGCGACACCGCCCGCGACACCACCCGCCTCCGCACCGAGCGTCGAGGCGTTGATGGCGCTGTTCAAGAGCGCCACCACCAACGCCGCCGACGAGGCGAAGCTCAGGAGCCTGGCGGAGAGCGGGGTCTCGGTGGCGCAGTATCTCTACGCGCTGCTCCTGTCGCCGGCGAACACGGAGCAGCGGATCACCGCCCCCGACGGCCTCTTGGCGCGGCGGTATCTGGAGCGCCTCGCGGGCGAGGCCTCCTTCGCCCCCGCGGCGGCCTCGGCGGCGTTCCTGTTCGATATCGGCGGCGCCGGCCTGCAGCGGGATCCCGGCAAGGCGGCCGACATGACGATCCGCGCCCTCGAACTCAAGTCCACCGAGATCCTGCAGAACCTCGAGCAGGACAAATGGGGCGTCGGCTTCTGGGCCGCGCTCCAGCAACGCCTCGCCGACCGGAATCTCTACCAGGGCCGCGTCGTCGACCAGCGCAACGACCGCACCATCCAGGCGGCCCGCCGCCTCCTCGGCAATCCATAGGAGACGGCCATGGCCCCCCGCCGCCGTTCGAATCCTGCGCGGTTCCCGGCCCCTCGGGCCGGGCGCCGCCTCGCCCTCTTCGCCGCCGCCCTGTTGGCCGGCCTCCTCCTGCCCGCCGCCGCGCAGGCGCAGATCAAGGTCCGCAAGGCCGATTGCTTCTTCGCGGCCGACGGCAGGACCGTCATCGACGGGGTCTGCGAGTTCCTGACCGACGCGCGCAGCTACGGCGTGGGCGGGTTCCGCCTCGCCACCTACGACAACGGCTACCTGCGCGACGGCGTGGTCGTGTCGGTGACGGCGCCGGGCCGGGGCACGGCCACCTGGAACCGGGAGCCCGGCGGCAAGCCCGAGGACGGCCCCGCCGACGGCGTCACGTCGGAGGGCGCCTGCTGGACCGGGTCCCGGAGCCGGGTCTGCGCCTGGAAGGTCGGCGAGGGCCGCCCCGGCTTCGGCGGGGCTCCCGCGGCGGCGCCCGAGGCCGGCGCGCCGCGGGCCGCCGATTGCTACCTCGAGGTCGCCGGCGATGTCCGCCTCGACGGGGCCTGCCAGTTCCGGGCGGAGACCGGGCAGACCGGTGCCCGCGGCTTCGAGATCCGCTCCTATTCCGGGAGCAAGCTCGACGTCGTGGCGCAGCTCGTCCGCGACCCGCAGAACCCGCTGAAAGCCACCGCCTTCTGGAACGGGTCGTCCGGTGGCCTGCGCGCCGCCGAATCCCTCGGCGCCCTGTCCCCGAGCGGCCCCTGCTGGGACAATGACGGCGTCCGTCTCTGCGTCTGGCAGCCCGGCCAGCCTCGCGGCGGCTGGGACCGGCGGGACGGCGGGACCGCGCCTTCCCGCGATCGGCCCGCCGAAGCGCGGGCTCCGGCTCCGCCCGACACGCCGCCGTCGCCGTCGCCGTCGCAGTCACCGTCTCCACCGCCCGCGCCCCGCGACACCGCGGAGGCGCGGGACCCGCCGCCGGGCACGTTCCTGAAGCTGTCCTTCAAGGGCCGCTGCGAATCCCTGGTGATGGACGGGGAGGATCTCACCGCCCTCTGCGCCTCGGGTGCGGTGAACACCTCCGTCGTCGGGAGCCCGAAGGCCGGGTTCATCTTCGGCACCACCGACGGCAAGGCCATGGCGTTCCTGGCCTCGGCGAAGGGCCTCGTCGCAGGCGGCACCCTGCGCCAGCCCATCGACGAGCTGATGTACGCCGAGCGCGACCAGTCCACCATCAAGGTGAAGGGCACCTGCGAGTTGCCCAACCCGATGGGCGGCCCGGTGGTCATCACGTGCAACGCCCAGTCGACGAACAGCACCTACGCGGTCCGGTTCCGCACCGATGGCGGCAAGCCGGTCCTGGAGCGCTCCGACCCGAAGTGAGCGTCCCGCCCGCGGTCCACGACCGCCCGTCCCGCAGGCCGAGGAGGAGTCCCATGGCACACAGCGTCCCGAAGACGAGAGCGGCCGGGGTCGTGCGGCCTGGGCGGCCCGGCTTCGGCTTCCTCTTCGGCCTCCTCGGGCTCTGCCTCGCGGGGCCGGCGCTCGCCGGATCCACGAGCGTGACCGCGCGCCCCGGACAGCGGATTCGCCTCGACGGCTACGCCACCCACGAGACCCGGCCGGGCTGCCCGTCGGTTCCGGCGGCCGCGGTCGAACTGGTCACGCCGCCCCGCGGCGGACGCATCGAGCAGCGGCGCGAATTCCTGGTCCTCGGCCGGAACACCGACGGCACCCCGTCGCGGGACGGCTGCCAGGATGTCGAGCGGGACGCGCGGGCGCTCTACTACACGGCCCGGCCCGATTTCTCCGGCCTGGACACGGTGTCGGTGATCGTCACCTTCGTCACCGGCGAGGAGGCGACCTACACCTACAGGATCACGGTGCCCGAGGGCGAAGGCCGGCGGGCGCCGGCGGTGTCCCAGGCACCCGCCCCCCGCGACGCGGGCCTCTCGCGGCCGGCCCCGACGGCGCGCGCCGCTCCGGCCGAGCGAGCGGCTCCGGCTCCGGCTCCGGCGCCCCAGGAGGCCAGCACCGGCGACTTCCTGCGCGACGCGGTCCGCGGCGCGGTCCCGGCCGGCCGGCCGGCACCGGCTTCGCCGCCCCCGAAGGCTGCAGAGGCCGCGGCGCCCGTGTCCGGCACGCCCGCACCGCCCGCGCTGCCGCCACAGCAGCTGGCACCGCCGCGCCCGCCCGCCGCGCCGCAGCTCTGACGCGCCGCGGACGGTCAGCCCTGCGGCGGAGGCCGCGCCCCCCATCGCCAAGCCGAGGACGAGTCCCGTGCATCAGCACCTTCCGAACGCTCCCCGATCCGCAGCACCGACCCGACCGCGGCGGCGCACCGGCGCCGGCGTCCTGGCCCTCGGGTCGGCGCTCGGCTCAGCGCTCTGTCTGCCGCTCTGCCTCGCCCTGCCGGCCCGGGCGGAGGTAGAGAACAAGACCGCGCGCCCCGGCCAGCGGATCTTCCTCCAGGGCTTCACCTACTACTTCGCCACGCAGGGGTGCCGCTCGCGCGCGGCCACGATCGAACTCGTCAGGCCGCCGCGCGGCGGGCGCATCGAGCAGCGGCGGGAATTCCGGATCCTCAGCGGCAAGGTCGACGAGACCGGGGCGCAGATCCGGCAGCCGGACGGCTGCGAGGACGCCAAGAAGGATGCGATGTCGCTCTACTACACGGCACGCACCGACTTCTCCGGCCTCGACACCCTGTCGGTCGCCGTCACCTTCGGGGACGGGTCCACGGTGCCGTACACGTTCCGGATCACCGTGCCGCCGGGCGAGCCCCGCCGGGCCCCGGCGGTGTCGCAGGTGCCGGTGCCGCGCGACGGCGGCAGCGGCCAGGCCGCACCGGTGGCCCGGGCGGCGCCGGCTCCGGCGTCCCGGGAGGCCGGCACCAGCACCGGCGATTTCCTGCGCGACACGGTCCGCGGCTCGGTCGCGGCCCCGCGGCCGGCGCCGGTCGCTGAGCCTCCGAAGGCGGAGGCGGCCGCGTCCGGCGCGGTGCCGCGGACCGAGCCCCCGGCACCGCGCGAGATGGCGCCGCCGCCGCGCCCCCGGCCACCGGCCGCGCCGCAGCTCTGAGACCCTGCGGGGGGCCGGCCGGCGCGGACCGGCCTCCCGCACCCGTACGGATCGACGCCCGACCGGGACCCGGCCGCGCAGGTCCGCCAAGTCCACGCCAGAACGAAGTGAGAGGCGCCCCATGGGATCGATGCAAACCGCGTTCGTCCACGCGGCAATCCTGTCCACACTCGCGCTCCCGGCGGCCGCGGCGGAGACATGCCGCGACCATTACCGGAGCGAGGGGACGCCGATGCTTCAGGCCATCACCTACAAGACGTGGATGATCTTCCCCTCGGTCAGCCCCAAGGCCGCGTTCGACCGGGTGACGCGGGCGGTCCTGGCCGAAGGCTTCGTGGGCGTGCACGTCGAGAAGCAGCTCGGGACCCTGACGGCCCAGCAGGAGACATCGGGCTCGGGGCGACCGCAGACGCTGCGGGTCGTCGTGCGCAAGGCCGGGACGGGCAGCCGGGTCGACGCCCTGTTCATGGTGCAGGCCGGGCAGATCGGTCAGGACGTCGACCAGAACCTGTGCCGCGTCGTCGATGCCGCGGCGCAGTAGGGCCCGGATGGCGCGCGGCTGCGGGCGTCCGCCCGAACCCCGCGGCCTGTCACGGGGGAGCGGCGTGGCTCCGCGGCGCTGCCCGGGCGCGCGGTCCGGATGCGAGGTTCAGATGCGCCGTTCAGTGCGAGGCCGGCCGTGACGCGGCTCCTGGTGGCGGCCGTCGCCGCATCCCTCCTGGCGCCGTCTGCGGCCCGGGCGATCGACTGCCGCAGGGCGGCCAGCCCGCTCGAGCGCATGATCTGCGCCGACGCGGCGCTCCGAAAGGCCGATGCCGCCCTGGGTTCGGCCTATGCCGGCCTCCTGCACGGCACGGACGACGCCGAGATCCGGGCGATGCTGATCGCCAGCCAGAAGCGCTGGGTGGCGGCCCGGGACACGTGGCTCGGCGACCTGGACGCGGCCGACGCGCGCACCATCGTGCTGGGGGCGATCCGGGCCCGGACCGAGGACCTGTCCGGCCGCGCGAAGAGCGATCCGGCCCGGCCGCACTGGATCGCGGCGGCGCTGCGCCAGCGGGCCTTCGCGGCACGGTTCACCGGCGGCCCCTTCGCGGGGTTCGACACGGCCTGCTATTTCCTGCCCGTCGGGCAGGACCGGGTCTACGGCTGCTTCGGCAGCCGGCGCTTCCAGAACGGCGACCGGGTCTGCACGCTGTCCGACGACTGGGCGAGCGGGCACACCACCGAGACGCGCACGGTCGGGCGGGTCGTCGACGGCGCCGTGCGAACGGTCGCGACCTGCACGATCGGCGGGGGCGACGACGCGGAATGCCCGGGTCCCGAAAACCCCGCCGGCCGCTGGACGCGGCCTGCCGCCCCGGCGGCCGCGACTGCCAGCGCGACGACGGCGCCCGCAGGCCCTCGGGCCGTCCTCGATGTCGAGCTGGCCTCGGACGCCGAGGCCGAGACCTGGCTCTCGACCTGCCTGACAGACCCCGCCTATCCGCCGCCCGACCCGGTTCCGGCGGCCGGGACGGAACCGGGGTCGCGCCCGCCGGCGCGCGCGGGCGACCCGAACGGGAAGTGACGATGAGACCGGACGCCCCCTTGCCGGACCCGGCCCGCAGCCGCCTTCCGGGTGACGCCGGCCTTCGGCTGCGCGCAGGCCGTGGCGCAGCCGGGGAAGCTCCTCGGCGCCCGCGCATCGGCCGAGCCGGCCGGGCACCCGCCTTGGCCCTCGGCCTGATGCTCGGTCTGATGCTCGGCCTGCCCCTCGCCGAGCCGGCCGGGGCGCAGGACGGGCCGCCGGCGCCGCGGGTCGCCTCCGCCGTGAAGAACCTGCGCTTCGTGCCCCTCGCCGCGCTGCCGCGGGCCCCGGGCGGGGCGGGCCGCCAGGCCGGCTGCCCGGGCGAGGTCGTCCCGGCGCAATCGGAAGCGGCGCAGGCCGTGGCCGCCCGGGACTGGTTCGTCACCGGCGAAGCGGCGCTGGGCCGCTACCGGGCCGTCAGCTTCGCCAGCGACCTGCAGCAGGGGACGAGCGGCACCTGCTTCATCGCGGACGGCAATGTCGGCCTCTTCGAGGGACCGCGCCTCGTCGCCCTCGTGTACGGCGCCGGCCGGACCGGCGCGGTCGGCCGGATCGCGGCGCGCGCCGGCGGCGTGCGTCTCTGGGACGGCGATCTGCCGCCCTCTCCGGTGGGCGACCTGACCCTGCGCCCGGACGGGACCCTGTCCCTGGAGCCGCTTCCCACGGTCGAATCCGTCTGCGGTGGCCGCGGAGCGGTCCCCGCCATCCGCGGCCAGCCGATCGACACGGCCCGGGCGGCGCTGATCGCCGCGGGCTGGACGCCGGTGAAGGGTCCGCCGAGCGACGATGCGCGGGAGCGGGACCTCGCCCGGCGCGGCGTGATCGAGGTCGACGGCTGTTCCGGGACGGGCCTCGCCTATTGCAGCTTCCGGTATGCGGGGGCCGCTGGCGCGCTCTCGGTGACCACGACGGGCGACGGGGACCTGCCCGAGGTCCACGAATACGGAGTCACGTGCCGATGAGACGGATCCTGCGGGCGCTGGCGCTGATCGCGGCGACGGGGCCGGCCGCGACCGCCGCGGTCGCGGCGCCCGCGCCGTCCTGCGCGGCCGAGGCCGAGCGGCAGGCCCTCAAGCTGCTGCGCTTCCACAGCGACGGCGACGCGCGGGCCACGGTCGATCCCGCTTCCGTTCGGTCCGTCGGCACCGTCGCGTCCCTGGTCGGGACGCGGCGCTTCCAGGTGATCGAGGCGGAGGGCAGCATCGACAAGGGCGATTATCGGATCCGGCTGATCTACGCGCCGATGCCCGGGAGCTGCGTGCTGATGGGGCAGGAGATCCTCGAGCGGTCCGATCCCTACTGAGCACCGCCCTCAGCGCGCGCCGAGGCAGCCGGTCCCGGGCGTCGGCAGGACCAGCCAGGCGCCCCCCGCGTAGAGGCGCCGGACCGCGCCCGGCGCGGCGGGCCGGATCACCAGATACGCGCGGCCGGCCGAGACCAGGGCCCCATCGTCGGCGGCCGCCAGGGCGGCGGGGTTCCCGAGCGCCACCACGGTCTCCGGCTGGACCGCGAGGGCGGTCAGCGCGGTCACGCCGAGCCACCCGGCGAGCGCCGCCGCCGCCGGGGCGACCGGCAGGCGGCGCCGTCGGCGCCGATCAGTAATCGTAGGCATGCTCGAACCGGCCCCCCGCGGCCTCGACGGCGCGGATCTGTTCGACGAGCTGCTCCACCGCGGTGTCGTAGCCGACGCGCTGCCAGCCCGGCTCGGACTGGATCGGCATCGCGAACAGCGGCTCGGCCCCGGCGAGGGCGACCGTCCGGCCCGGCGGCAGGAGGACGGTGGTGAGGATGCGGTCGTTGCCGGCGATCTCCAGCACGGTCCGGCCGCGCGCCCCCAGGCCCCGCAGGATCTCCGTGAAGGCCCGGTAGCGCGGCGTCTCGATCAGGGCGGCCGGTCCGCCATCGCCGGCCGGGACGGGGCCGAGGCGGGTGATGCGCGGGTCGGCGGCCGCGTCGGCGGCGTCGAGCCCCGCCACGACGCTGCGGATCGTCAGGCCGGCCGGGTCCATCCCGGCGAGCCACGCGATCCCCTGCGCGTAGGCCCATTTCACCCCGTATTGCAGCGAGAGCGCGCCGCGCCGCTCGACCGCCCGCAGGGACGGCGTGAACGGGACATCGCGCCAGAGCCGGGACAGCTCCGCGTCGAACGGGTAGCGGTACCAGGGGGTCTGGCGCAGGAACACGGCGTAATCCGCGAGCAGCCGGGCGTTGAACCGGTCCTCCTCCGTGGGCTCGGGCCCCCGCCACCACGCGGTCAGCGCCCCGACGGTGCGCTCGTAGGCGCCCTGGATCAGCATCTCGGCCGTGAAGCTGAGGCCGATGACGTAGTTGGTGACCTTCTGGCCCGCGGTGACGTCGCCGGTGCGCCCGGCCGCCCGGGTCGCCCCGCACAGGCTCGTCCAGAAGCCGGTGGTCGCCGCCCAGTAGTCGAAAGCCGATTCCGAGGCGGATCGCGTCACCCCGGCGAGGTCCGCGTAGGCGTGGACGATGTCCCATTCGGGGAAGGTCAGGTAGCTGTCGCCGGCCGCGCGCTTGTAGCCGTCGGGGGCGATCCCGAAGCGCGAGCCGCCCCCCGCACGCCCCTGCAGGGTGGGATCGGGCGCGACCGCGCAGCCCCCCTCGATCGCCGCGACCGGCAGGGCGCAGGCGAGCGCGAGGAGGGCCAGGCCGGCGGCCGCCCAGCGGGCGGCCCGGCGGCGGCGACGGGCGGGACGGGGGCTCACGCCGCGCCCGCCGCGGCGGCGCGCCACGGCCACCAGCCGAGCACCACGCCGGCGAGCCCGAGGCTCAGGTGCGGGCCGTTCGAGAGGAGCGGGCTGTCCTGGAAGCCCTTCAGGAACAGCGACAGGTCGAGGAAGCTCGATCCGGTGATCACCCCGACCACGCCGTCGAGGAGGTAGATCGCCCCGAAGGCCCGCAGGAAGGTCACGGCGGCGTGCCGCGACCACAGGGCGGCGGCGAGCGCCCACAGGCCGGAGGCGAGGTGGAGCGCGTCCTTGTAGACGTCGAGCCGGAACAGGCCGAAGACGCGGCCCTCCGCGTCCCGGAAGGCCGGGATGTAGTCGGTGGCGGCGGCGAACAGCAGGATGGCCGCGAAGGCGAGGGCGGCCGCCTGTGGGGGCGTGGGTCTCATGAGCGGATCCTTGCGCGGTCAGGCCATGGAGGTCGACCAGAGGGCGTTCCGGAACAGCAGCCCGGGATCGTACCGGCGCTTGGCCGCCACGAAGGCGTCGAGCCTGGGATAGGCCCGGGCCATCTGGTCGCGCCGGGCATGCAGGCGGTAGGGCAGGTAATAGGCCCCGCCGAGCGCCACGACGCGCTCGATCAGGGCCTCGGTCATGCGCATCATCGCGGCCTCGTCGCCGGGGGTGAGCCCCTGCGAGAACGACATCACGGCACCGATGCGGGGAGAAGGCGCGTAGGCCAGCGTCGAGTCCGGGTCCGCCGCCACGTAGCGCAGGGTCACGTTGAGGCAGTCGCAGCCCGAGCCCGGGATGATCTCCCGGCAGGCGGCGCGGAACGCGTCGAACCGCTCGGGCGGGACGAAATACTCGTGCAGGATGTCGGTGCGGTTGCGGTCGCGCGAGGCGAGGTTCGCCACCGGCTCGTTCATCAGGCTGTTGCGGGTGGCGAGGCCGGGGTCGAGCGTCGGGTTGAGCCGGGTCTCGGCGATCCAGCGGGCGCGCTTGCCGAACTCGCTGCCGACCTGGGCGCGGTAGATCTCCCGCGAGACCGCCGAGAACGCCCCCTGCGCGGCCGCGGCGGGCAGGACCTGCGGCGGGTGCTCCGCCTCCGCGTAGGTGACGAGGATCGCCTCCTCGAAGAACCCGGCCTGCGCCACCGAGAGGCGGCCGTAGGCCATGCGCAGCCGCGGGTCGCGCTCCACCGCCGCCACGAAGGCCGGCGCGAACTCCGCGGCCGGCATCACCGCGAAGGTCGGCGTCAGGAGGCGGTTCGGCACCATCTCGACCACCAGGTCGACCACGATCCCGAACAGGCCGTAGCCGCCCATCGCCAGCCCGAACAGCTCGGCGTTCTCGGTGCGGGAGCAGGTGACGAGGCTGCCATCGGCCAGGACGAAGCGGAGGGCGCGGACGGTGGAGCCGAAGGGCCCGCGCGGGGCCGGCCAGCCATGGGCGTTGACGCTGAAGGTCGAGCCGACCCCGAAATCGCTGTTCGACTGCATCACCGCGGGCGAGAACCCGATCCGGTCGAGCTGCCGGATGACCTGCGACCAGCGCGCGCCGGCCCCGACCCGGTAGAGGCCGGCAGCGGTGTCGGGCTCGATCGGGCCGCCCTCCAGGGTCACGGCCGTCCCGTCGCGGGCGAGGCTCTGGCCGCCCATGGAATGGCGGGCGACGCCGACCGCCACCGGCCGCCCGGCGGCGGCGGCGTCCCGGATCTCGGCGCGCAGGGCCTCGATCAGGGCCTCGGTCGACCCTGTCGGGAGCACGGCGTGGCGGGCCACCGGGGTCGGGTTGAGGCCGCTCGCATCGTTCAGGATGATCCGCGGCGCGGCCCGGGCCGCCCGCGGCAGCAGCGCGGCGGCCGCCAGGGCGCCGCCGCCCGCGAGGATCCTGCGCCTGCTCGGTCGTATCCCCGCCATGACCGTCGCCCCCAGCCCTCGATTCGCACCGGCGGGGCGACCGGCTCGCCCCGCCGGCCTACCCTGCGACGGGTCCGGGCCCGCCGGCGTGAGATCGCGCACGGAGCGCGATACGGCCAAACAAACCGACCGGCCCTCTTCGCACGCGGCGGCTCGTTCGCCCCTACCAGCGGCCGGCCGCGCGGTTAACCGCACGCCTGCGCGGGTCCTGCGCCTGCTCAAGGCTCGCCAGGATGCCGTCTTGCGTGACCTGCTGCCCGCGGGCCTGCCCACAGGCGCCCGTGACGGCGAGCCTGCCGCCTTATGAGGTCCGCCCCGTCCAACGGGAGGACGAAGCCCTGCGGGGCGCGCGGGGTAAGACGGGTGCCGCATCGTCGGTCGGCCGCCCGGCCGGCCAGGGCCCGTGGCGACACCCGATCGGCCCTGTGACGCCCGCCTGTCCCGAGAGCGTGATTCTGGCCGGATCCGGCGCATGTCCGGCTCCGGGATCGGAGTGTTCTGCGTGCGCGGAGATAACCGGCCGTCGCCCCCGCAGGACTTCCGAGATTCTTCGTGCCGCCCGGCGGCCGAAGCCGTCTCAAGGCACGCGATTGTCCATCGCGGCTTGACACTGACCTTCCGCCTTGTGGCCACTCGCCGGCCTTCATCCCCTGCGCTGGAGCGGATATCGGCCGCGGCGGGACCAGCGGCGCCTGCAGATCCGTTGCCGGAGGCGGATCCGACGCGACGCCACTCGGGCGCTCGCTTGCGCGCGGGTCTCGCGGGTTGCTGCCGAGCGCGGTGGCGCGTCGTCCGTGAGCCCTTCGGCCTCTTAAGCATGCCCGAGGCGGCGCGCGCGCCGTGCGGAACGGTGTCGTGAGCTTGGCTGTTGCCTCCCTGCCGACCAGCCCTGGCCGGCACCGAGCCGCCGGCGATGACCGGCGCGCCGACACCCTGAGAGGAACGCCTATGAGGAAGTCCCTGCTGGTCGTCGCCGTCCTGGCCGCCTTCGGCGCGGCCGGCGCCGCGACCTCGGCCTCGGCCGCGCCCGGCCTGCCCGGCGCCGTGAGCGCCCCGTCGGACGTGGTCTCCGTCCGCATGGACCGGATGCACGGCCACCATCACCACCGGATGATGCGCCATCACCGCCACGGGCACATGATGCGCCATCACCATCATCGCGGGCACATGACGCGGCATATGCACCGCCATCACCGCATGTGAGCTGGTCGGGGCCCCCGAGGGGCCCCGTTCCCCGGGATCCGGCGTGCGGCCCGGCCCTGCGACCGGCGCGACATGAGCCGGGCCAGGCCGCCCCAGCGGGAGGACTGACCGCACGCCTCTACTCTGCGGCCTCGCGGTGGACCGGCTCCGGCTGGCGCGCCCGGGACGTGATCGTCGCGGGCCGGACCCTGCCGAAGCGGGCGTAGAGGGCCGGCAGCACCACCAGCGTCAGCAGGGTCGCGCTGATCAGGCCGCCGATGACCACGGTGGCGAGCGGCCGCTGGATCTCGGCCCCGGTCTCGGTGGCGATGGCCATCGGCACGAAGCCGAGCGAAGCGACCAGCGCCGTCATCGCCACCGGCCGCAGCCGGATCATCGCGCCCTCCAGGATGGCCTCCCGCTTCGGGCGCCCCTCCGCCACGAGCTGCTTGATGAAGGTCAGCATCACGAGGCCGTTCAGGACCGCCACGCCCGACAGCGCGATGAAGCCGACCGCCGCCGGCACCGAGACCGGCATGCCGCGCAGCCACAGGGCCACGATGCCGCCGGTCAGCGCCAGCGGCACCGCGCTGAACACCAGCAGCGCGTCCCGCGGCGAGCCCAGGGCCGAGTAGAGCAGCAGGAAGATCAGGAAGAAGCACGCCGGCACCACCACCATCAGCCGCTGCTTGGCCGAGGCGAGGTTCTCGAACTGGCCGCCCCAGGTCACGAAGGAGCCCGGCGGCAACGGCACTTGCCGCCCGACCTCGGCCTGCGCCTCCGCCACGAGGGAGCCGATGTCGCGCCCGCGCACGTTGGCGGTGACGACCACCCGGCGCTTGCCGTTCTCGCGGCTGATCTGGTTCGGCCCCTCCGTGACCGAGAAGCCCGCCACCTGCTTGAGCAGGACCGAACGCGCACGGCCGTTCGGGCCGGGCGGCAGCGGCACCGGGATATTCTCCAGGGCCTCGCGGTCCTCGCGCACCGTGTCGGTGAGGCGCACCACGATGGGAAAGCGCCGGTCGCCCTCGAAGACGACGCCGGCATCCTTGCCGCCGATGGCCGCGCCGATGACCTCCTGGATGGCGCCCGTGCTGAGGCCGTAGCGGGCGGCCTCGGCCTTGTTGATCTTGATCTCCAGGAACGGCAGGCCCGCCGTCTGCTCGACCTTCACGTCCTCGGCGCCGTCGATGCCCTTCAGGACCGCCGCGATCTGGTTGGCGGTCTTCAGCATCGGCTCGAACTCCTCGCCGAACACCTTCACGGCGAGGTCGCCCCGGGTGCCGGCGAGCAGCTCGTTGAAGCGGAGCTGGATCGGCTGCGAGAACTCGTAGACGTTGCCGGCGAGCGCCCCCACCGCCGTCTCGATCTGCGCCTGCAGGTCGGCCTTCGACAGGCTCGGGTCCGGCCACGCCTCCTGCGGTCTGAGCATGACGAAGGTGTCGGAGGAGTTCGGCGGCATCGGGTCGGAGGCGACCTCCGCCGTGCCGGTCTTCGAGAACACGTAGGCGACCTGCGGGAACTTGGAGACCACCTGCTCGACCTTGAGCTGCATCGCCTGCGACTGGGTCAACGAGGTCGAGGGGATGCGGGTGGCGTTGAGCGCGATGCTCTTCTCGTCGAGTTGCGGGATGAACTCGGTCCCGAGCCGGGTGAACAGGACGCCCGCCCCGACCAGCAGCAACAGGGCCGCCCCGAGAAAGGCGAGGGGACCGCGCACCGCAGCCCCGAGCACCGGCCGGTAGGCCGCCTTCAGCGCCCGGATGATGAGGTTGTCCTTCTCGGTGACCGTGCCGGTGATGACGATGGCGATCAGCGCCGGCACGAAGGTCAGCGACAGGATGAAGGCCGAGACCAGCGCGATGATGACGGTCAGCGCCATCGGCGCGAACATCTTGCCCTCGACCCCGGTGAAGGTCAGGAGCGGCACGTAGACCAGGATGATGATGGCTTGCCCGTAGAGGGACGGCTTGATCATCTCCTCGGCCGACGCCCGCACCGTCTGAAGGCGCTCCTCGGTCTCGAGGGCCCGCCCGAGGGCGTGTTGCTTCTCGGCGAGATGGCGCAGGGCGTTCTCGGTGATGATCACCGCCCCGTCGACGATGAGGCCGAAGTCGAGGGCGCCGAGCGACATCAGGTTCGCCGAGATCTTCGCCTCGACCATCCCGGTCAGGGTCATCAGCATCGCCACCGGGATGACCAGCGCCGTGATGACGGCCGCCCGGATGTTGCCGAGCAGCAGGAACAGGATGACGATGACGAGGGCCGCGCCCTCGGACAGGTTCTTCACCACCGTCCTCACCGTCGCCTCGACGAGACGGGTCCGGTCGAGGACGGTCTGGACCGCGACGCCGGGGGGCAGGCTCCTGCGGATCTGGTCCATCTTGGCGTCGACCGCGGCGGCCACCGTGCGGCTGTTCTCGCCGATCAGCATCAGGGCGGTGCCGATGACGACCTCCTGGCCGTCCTCGCTGCCCGAGCCGGTGCGCAGGTCGCGCCCGATGCGGACCTCGGCGATGTCCCGGATCCGGACCGGCACGCCGCCGCGGGTCGCGACCACGACGTTGCCGATGTCGTCCATGTCCTCGAGGCGTCCGGCGGCGCGCACGACGTAGCCCTCGCCGTTATCCTCCAGGTAGCGAGCGCCCTGGTTGGCGTTGTTCGCCTCCAGCGCCCGGGCGACGTCCGAGAAGGACAGGTCGAGGGAGGCGAGCTTATCGGGGTCGGGCTGGACGTGGTACTGCTTCTCGAAGCCGCCGATCCCGTCGACGCCGGCCACGCCGGGCACGGTCTTGATCTGGGGCCGGATGATCCAGTCCTGAACCGTGCGCAGGTACGCGGTCTGCTCCAGCGCGGTCCTGAGACGCTGGCCCTCGGGGGTCAGGTAGCTTCCGTCGGGCTGCCAGCCCGGCGCGCCCGCCTTCGAGAGCGTTCGCTCGCCGGGCTTCGCGTAGTGGATCGACCACATGTAGATCTCGCCGAGGCCCGTGGAGATCGGGCCCATGGCGGGCTCTGCCCCGGGGGGCAGAGCCCGCCTCACCTGGGCGAGGCGCTCGGCCACCTGCTGGCGGGCGAAGTAGATGTCGAGCGTCTCGGCGAAGACGGCGGTGACCTGCGAGAAGCCGTTGCGCGAGAGCGAGCGGGTGTATTCGAGCCCCTTGATGCCGGCGAGGGCGGTCTCGACCGGGTAGGTGACCTGCTTCTCGATATCGACCGGCGCGAGCGAGGGCGCGGTCGTGTTGATCTGCACCTGGTTGTTGGTGATGTCCGGGACCGCATCGATGGGCAGCTGCGTCACCGCGTAGCCGCCGAAGCCGGCGGCGAGCAGCGACAGCAGCAGCACGAGCCAGCGCTGGCGGACCGAGACGTCGAGGATGCGGCTGATCATGTCTCGGCCCCTCAATGCTCGTGGCCGGCTTCGCTCTTCCCGAGCTCGGCCTTGAGGAGGAAGGTATTGGCGACCGCGATGTCCTCGCCGGCCTTGAGGCCGGAGACCACCTCGTAGGCGTCGTCATCCGCGCGCCCGAGCTCGACCTCGCGCTTCTCGAAGCCCTCGTCGGTGCGCACGAAGACGACGCGCTTGCCCTCGACGGTCTGGAGCGCGGCCTTGGCCACCCGGACGGGCACTCGATCCGTCTCGGTCTCGACCTCGGCGGTGACGTAGGTCCCCGGACGCCAAGCCATGTCCTGGTTGGGCAGCGAGACCACCACCCGGGCGGACCGGGTGTCGGCGTTCAGCAGCGGGCTGACGAACACCACCTTCCCCTGCACGCTGCGGCCGCCGCGGTTCACGGTGACCCGGGCGCCTTCCCGGACCTCGTCGAGGTCCGAGGTCGGCACCGCGAGCTCGATCCAGACGGTGGAGAGGTCGGCCACGGTGTAGACGTCGGCCGGGTCGCCCTCCTTGCCGACGGCGGTGCCCACGTCGACCTTGCGCTCGACGATGCGGCCGGAGATGGGCGCCCGCAGCTCGTACTGGCGCAGGGTCGAGGC
The DNA here is from genome assembly GCF_029691625.1 of Methylobacterium sp. 391_Methyba4. Classification (NCBI taxonomy): domain Bacteria; kingdom Pseudomonadati; phylum Pseudomonadota; class Alphaproteobacteria; order Hyphomicrobiales; family Methylobacteriaceae; genus Methylobacterium; species Methylobacterium sp. 391_Methyba4. Next base: position 1,835,989 of record NZ_CP121475.1, read on the forward strand.
GTTGGGCGTCGCCTCGTCGCGTTTCTGCGCGGCGGCGACCTCGGCGGCGTTCAGGCCGAGCGCCGAGAGCTTCTGGCGGGCGAGGTCGACGCGGAGCTGGTTCTCCTGGAACACGGCCTTGGCGTTGTCGAACGCCGCCTGGGATGCCGCCGCGGATGCCAGCAGCCTCTGCTGGCGCTCGAAATTGACCTTCTGGAGGTCGGACTGGACCATGGCGGTGAGGTACTCGCTCTTGGCGTCGGCGACCTCGCGGCTGTCGAGGACGGCGACGACGTCCCCCTTCCGCACGTCGTCGCCGAGGCGCTTGCGCATCTCGGACACCGTGCCGACGACGCGGACCGGGACGCGGGCGATCCGGTCCGTGTCCGGGGTGATCGTGCCGGGGACGAGGATGTGCCTCGACAGCAGGCCGCCTTCCGCCTTGGCCACCTTGATGTCCTGGTTCTCGATCTGCTCGGCGGTCATCGTGACGTGCCCCTCCGCGCCCTCGGCTTCGGAAGGCTCGTGCGCTCCGTGAGCGTGGCCTGCGCCCGCCTTGGGGGCGGCGGCCTTGCCGTGGTCGTGGCCGCCGCCCGCTTCGTGGCGGGGCTCGCCCGGCGATGCTGGGCCAGGCCCGGCGGCGAAGGTGTGGAGGGCCGGCGGCAACCCGGCCGCGGCGAGGAGGCCGCGAACGAAGCCGGACACGGCGGGAACGGCGGCGCCCACGAGGACGCCGGCGGCCACCAGGGCCGCAGTCAGGAGAATGCGCATGATGCCTGCTCGTCGGGGCGCCGGTGCCGTGGCGGCTTCCGGGCCGGTCCCGTTGCGATGACGTGAGGAAGCGGCCCCGGGGCCTCGGACCCGGGGTTCAGGACGCGCGCCGTCGCGGCGTCACCTCAGGCGCGCGGCGGACGCGGCAGGCGGTCGGGGGAGATCGAGGCGCGCGCCGCGTCGACCGGGGCGTAGCAGGGTCGGGACGGCAGGGCGGGCGGAACGGGGGCGAGGCCGTCCGACGGCATGGCCACGTGGCAGCCGCAATGGACGTGGCAGGCGATGCCGGGATCCGCCGCCCGGGCCGAGGCCGGCGTCAGGTCCGACGCCATGACCAGCTCCGTCCGGTCGTGGCCCGGATGGTTCTGATGATACGCCAGGTCCTCGGCGAGGCCGGCGGTCGGGAGAGCGACGGCCAGCGCCAGGACGAGCGCGAGCGCGCGGGCGACGGTCGCCCACCACCCCGTCCAGGCCCCGAAGGCTCGCTGGCGTCCCGCCGACTTCATCGTGCTCCTTATGGGCGATTCGGGCGTCGGGCCACAAGACGCGGGGGTGAAACGCCGGGCGGTCAGGTCGCCGGTCCGGCCGACGGAGTGCGGAATGTCACCGTCCGTCGCGGCTCAACGCCGTCGCGACAGCCTGGCTCGGCCGGCATCGGGAGAGACCCGACAGGAGACGACACCTCTTCGCCCTGGCGCCAGACGCCCAATCCTCCGCGGGCGGCTCCGGCGACTGGCGGCCGCACGACCACGTCGACGACCACGTCGGCCGGCATCACCATCCGCGCCGCGACGAGGACAGGTCGTTCTTCGATGAACGGGGCCCCCATCCCCCCAACCACGACTTCGCCGACGGAACGGACCGCCCCGGACCGCCCCGGACCGAACGACGGTCCGGGGCGGTCGGCGGAGGCTCAGGCGCCCCGCGGCCCGAACAGGATGAGGGCGCTGCCGAGCACGCATACGAGGCCGCCGGCGATGTCCCAGCGGTCGGGCCGGTGGCCTTCGAAGCCCCAGAGCCACAGGATGGCCGCGACGACGTAGATGCCGCCGTAGGCCGCATAGGTGCGTCCCGCCGCCCCGCTCTCCACGACGGTCAGCAGGGAGGCGAACAGCGCCAGCGAGGCCATCCCCGGGACGAGCCACCACGGGGATCTGTCGAGGCGCAGCCACGCCCAGAAGGCGAAGCAACCGGCGATCTCGGCCAAGGCGGCCGCGGCGAAGGCGGGATAGGTGAGCATGGGCGCGTGTTCGCATGCGCCGTGCGTGCGGCAAACCGGCGACACGGGCCGGAGGCGCCGGTCTCTGACCACGCGGCGGGCCGGCGCCGTCTCGACCTCCTACCGTCCCGGCTTGAGGCGGCCGAGCCGTGCGGGCGCCGCCGGCGCCAAGCTGCGCCCGGGCGCACGCTGCCGTCCACGCGCCACGTCAGGTCCTGTCGGGACCGGCTTGGGCCTGTACGGCGGCGATCTGCCGTATCCGCCGCGGCAGGTCGCGAACGAGAGCGGTCTTCCGGTAGGGCGTCATCTTCCACCACGCGCGGATCTCCGGGACCGTGCGGCCGCATCCGAGGCACCAGCCGGTCCGCCCGTCCCACTGGCAAACCCCGATGCAGGGGTCGTCCGTCTTCATGTTAGGGCTCCGTACGCCAGGCGGCCCGTCCGCCGCTGGACACATATAGGGTACCCCCCTATACGTCACTACGACGAGGAAGCCCGCGATGGCCCACACGGTCAAGGAAAAGGCCAAGCTCCTGGCGCGGGTGCGCCGGATCAAGGGACAGGCGGAAGCCGTCGAGCGGGCCCTGGAGGCCGAACTCGGCTGCGCCGACGTCCTGATGCTGGTCGCCTCGATGCGCGGGGCCATCAACGGCCTGACCGCCGAGCTGATGGAAGACCACATCCGTCACCACGTCGTGAACCCGGACGCGGAACCGGACGCCGAGCGCGCCCGGGGCGCCGCCGAGCTGATCGAGGTGGTCCGGACCTACCTCAAATGAAGGCCGCCCCATGACGCCGTTCGCCGACCTGCTGCAGCAGGGGACCGCCCATGCCTGGCTGTTCGTGCCGAGCGCGATCCTGCTGGGCGCCCTCCACGGCCTGGAGCCCGGTCACGCGAAGACCATGATGGCGGCGTTCATCATCGCCGTGCGCGGCACGGTCCTGCAGGCGGTCCTGCTCGGGCTGGCGGCGACGCTCTCCCACACGGCGGTGGTCTGGACCATCGCGCTGGGCGGCCAGTACCTCGGCCGGGAATGGGGCGGCGAGGCCGCCGAGCCGTATTTCCAGCTCGCCTCGGCCGCCCTCATCCTCGGCGTCGCGTTCTGGATGGCGTGGCGGACCTGGCGCGAGCAGCATCACGCGCACGACCATCACCACCCTGACGCGCATCGGCTCATCGTCACGCGCGACGGTGCGCTGACGCTGGAGGTGTTCGAGGACGGCGTGCCGCCGCGCTGGCGCCTGCGGGCCGAGGGCGGATCGTTGCCGGTCCCCGCGGCCGTCACGGTCGAGACGGTGCGCCCGGATGGCGCCCGGCAGGCGTTCGGATTCGTCGCGCGCGAAGGCTTCCTGGAGAGCCGGGACGAGATCCCCGAGCCCCACGCGTTCACGGCGCGTGTCCGCCTCGACGGCCCGGCCGGGTCGGAGGTGCACGAGGTCGCCTTCGCGGAGCACGACCACGACCACGATCATATGAACCTCGGCGACGAGGACGACGCCCATGCCAGGGCGCATGCGGAGGACATCCGCCGCCGCTTCCAGGGCCGCACCGTGACCACGGGGCAGATCGTGCTGTTCGGCCTGACCGGCGGGCTCATCCCGTGCCCAGCCGCCATCACGGTGCTGCTGCTGTGCATCCAGCTCAAGCAGTTGAGCCTCGGCTTCGCGCTGGTCGCCTGCTTCAGCATCGGGCTGGCGCTCACGATGGTCTCGGCCGGCGTCGTCGCGGCCTTGAGCGTGCGGCACGTGGCCGGCCGCTGGTCTGGGTTCGGCGCGTTCGCACGCCGGGCGCCGTACGCCTCGGCGGCGCTGATCGTGCTGGTCGGCCTCTACACCGGCTGGCTCGGCTGGGACGGCCTCCGCCACGCCGCCGCGGCGCAGGCGGCACAGTCCGGGACATCGGTCGAGACATCGGTCGGGTGAGCGACGACTGCCGGGTCTGAAACGCCGGCGGCGGCCTCGACCTTCCGGCCCAGGGCTGACAGCCTATCGCACGGCCGGAAACGGACGGGCTCGGGCATGGCAGGCGATTCCCCCGGAAGGTCTCAGCAGGCGGCCGGATCGCGCACGGCTGCCCGAGGCCTCGACAGCGATCCGTCAGAGCAGGGCCAGGGCGACGCCGCCCAGGGCCGTGAGTGCGACGACCATCCAGGGCGGCGTCCGGCCGACGGTCAGGAGCCCGAAGGCGAGCACGGCCACCGCGTAGTCGCGCGCGTTCCCGACCGCGCTGGTCCAGACGGGATCGTAGAGCGCGGAGCCGAGGATTCCGACCACCGCCGCGTTGGTCCCGCGCATGGCCGCCTGGGCCAGCGGTCGCGTCCGGAGCGCGTCCCAGTAGGGCAGCATGCCGTAGACCAGCAGCAGACCGGGCAGAAAGATCGCGACCAGCGCGATGGCCGCACCGACCACGCCGTGGGGTGCCGGTCCGGCGACGGCTCCGAGATAGGCCGCGAAGGTGAACAGCGGCCCGGGCACGGCCTGGGCGGCCCCGTATCCGGCGAGGAAGGTGCCGGGGCCGACCCAGCCCGGGGCGACCACCTCGGCCTGCAGCAGCGGAAGGACCACGTGGCCGCCGCCGAACACCAGAGCCCCGGAGCGGTAGAAGGCATCGAACAGCGCCAGAGCCTGGGATTGCAGACTGGCGGCCAGCAGGTGAGGGACGACGAGGAGCAGCGCGAAGGCGAGCAGGCCGATTGCGCCGGCCCGTCGGGACACCGGGAAGGCGAGAAGCCCGGCCTGCTCCTGCGGCGGCAGCCGGCAGAGCACGAGGCCGGCGAGGGCACCGAGCGCGATGGCCCCGACCTGACCGACCGACCCGGCGACCAACACGGTGAGGAACAGCGCCGCCACCGCGATGCCGGCGCGCGGCCGATCCGGCGCCAGCGCGCGGGCCATGCCCCAGACCGCCTGCGCGACCACCGCGACGGCGACCAGCTTGAGCCCGTGGATCGCGCCCTCGGCCACCGGGCCGGACAGGGCGCCGGCGCCGGAGGCGAAGGCCAGAAGCAGCAGGGCGGAGGGCAGGGTGAAGGCCGTCCAGGCCGCGAGCCCGCCGAGAAGCCCGCCGCGCAGAACCCCGAGCGAGAACCCGACCTGGCTTGACGCCGGCCCGGGCAGGAACTGGCACAGCGCCACGAGGTCGGCATAGCCACGCTCGTCCAGCCACCGGCGCCGTATGACCAACTCGTCGCGGAAATAGCCGAGATGCGCGACCGGGCCGCCGAACGAGGTCAGGCCGAGCTTGAAGAAGGCGCGGAACACCTCCCCGGCGGAGCCGGACGCGCCCGCCGAGGCGGGATCGGTACGCCGCGCCTCGGCGGCCGCGGGGGCTTCGGTCATGGGCGGCCTCGCTCCGTCGTGCCGGCGGGGGGACGGCCGGCCATGCGTTCGCGAGCGGCGTCCCGCATCGGACGGCCTCCGACGGCGCCCCCGCGAAGCCCGCCGCGCCCTGCGGTCGCATCCGTCGGGATCGCGGCGCCATCCTGCGGTGTCGCATGTCGGTATCGGGATCGAGGGACCGGTACAAGCCACCCGCGCAGGCCTGTCTCGCCCCGGTCCCGCCGGGGATCGCCCCCCGGCAAGGTCATCGGCAAAACGGCCGACAACGGCCCGGGACCGGCCACCGGTCTACGCCGTCACGCCGAGGCCCGCCGGCACGCCGAGGCCCGACGATCCCGGGGGCTTGACCTTCCAACGGTGGGAAGCCCCATCTCGTCGGGACGGCATCCGAAGGAGAACGTCATGGTCCGCTTCAAGGTCGACAGGATGGGCTGCGGTGGCTGCGCCGAATCCGTGACCCGCGCCGTTCAAGCCATCGATCCCGGCGCCCATGTCGAGGTCGACCTCGGTGCGAAGCGCGTCACCGTGTCGAACGCCTCGGCTCCGGCCGAGCGGATCGCCCGGGTTCTCGTCGCCGCCGGCTATCCGGCCGAGCCGATGCTCGCGGCGGCCTGATGCTTCGGGCCGCCAACCCAACCTGCGCTGTGCATGGACGTCCCATGCCCGACATGGTCCCGCCACCCGAACCGGTGTAATCCTGAGTCCATGTGCTTCGACCGGCAGATCGCGCGCCTGATGGCGGCGATGATCCTCGCGATCATCGCCTACGTCGCGCCGTCCGCCGCCCAGGCCCACGAGGGCCATGGGGGTCATGGCGGCCACGGGGGCCACGGCCGCCACATGGCCGCGGCGCAGCCACAGCCGAAGGCGGCGGCGGCGGTGGCGGCGAAGCCGACGGTTCGCGCCGCGGCGCCCACGTGGTCCAAGGTCGTCACCACGGCCGTCGAGGCGGCGTACATCGCGCCGACCGGGGACGCGTGTTGCCGGCCCGGTTGCAAGACCCGCTGCTGCGGGACGATGTCCTGCTGCGCGACCGGCGTCCTGTCCGGGTTCGACGCCCTCGTCCCGTCCCTGTTCCGGACCGGCACGCTGATCCCGGGGGACGTCTCCGGCCGCGTCGGCACCGACCCCGAGACCCTGCCCAAACCCCCACGAACCCTCGCCTGAGATGAGGCGCGCCCGAGGCGCGCGACGCCCGAGCTGCGCCCGCGAACGGCCGCGCCCGGCATCCCCACCGCGAGGAATACCGTTTCCATGTCGACCCGTCTTGCCGCCGCCCTGGGCGCGATGGCGCCGCTTGCCGCCGTTCTGGCGGGATCCGCGCTCGCCCATGAGGGCCATGACCACGGCGCGGCCCCGCCGCCCGTCTCGAAGACCATCGCCCCCCGCGGCGAGGCCCTCTCGGAGACCTTCGAACTGGTCGCCGTCCCGCGCGACGGCACCCTGACGCTGTTCCTCGACCGCTTCCGGACGAACGAGCCGGTGACCGGCGCAACCATCGATGTCGAGACGCCGGACGGCCCGAAGACCGCGACCGCCACGCCGGAGGGCGGCTACGCGCTCACGGCCCCGTGGATGTCGGCGCCCGGCCGGCACGAATTCGTCGCCACCGTCACGGCGGGCGGGGACGTCGACGTCCTGACCGTCGCGGTCGCCGTGCCGGACCCCTCCGGCCGGGCGGCCGCGGCGCCCGCCGAGCCGTCACCGGGGCGGGCCGCCCTGTCGCGCGTGTCCGAGGTCGCCCAGGGGGTTCGCGCGCGCCTCGGGCAGAAGGATCCGACCCGGGTCGGCGCGGTCGTCGTCGCCTTCCTGCTCGGCATGCTGGTGACCGGGCTCGCACGCGGGCGCCGCAGCGTCCCGGCGGTGGCGTTGCTCGCCATCGGCATCACCCTCGTCCTCGGCACGGCCGCCTTCGCGCATGGCGACGAGGACCACGGCCCGGCCGTGCAGGGTGCCGCCCTGACCGAGCCGCGCCCGTCCGGATCCTCCGATCTCGCCCAGCGCCTGCCCGACGGCTCCGTCTTCGTGCCCAAGCCCACCCAGCGGTTGCTGGTTCTGCGCACGACGATGACCGAGCAGGGCCGGTTCCACCGCGCGGTGGAACTCCCCGGCCGCATCATCCCGGATCCGAATGCGAGCGGCGTCGTGCAATCCTCGGTCGGCGGCCGCCTCTCGCCTCCGGCCTCGGGGCTGTTTCCCCGCCTCGGCACCCGGGTGCGCCGGGGCGAGGTGCTGGCCACCGTCACCCCGCCGATCCAGGCCGTCGACCTCTCCGACATGCGCCAGACGCAGGGCGACCTCGACCAGCAGATCTCCATCGTCGAGCGCCGGGTCGACCGCTACAGGCGTCTCGCCCTGACGGGGGCGGTGGCCCAGACCCAGCTCGACGACGCCCTGGCCGAGTTCAAGGGCCTGCAGGACCGGCGCGCGGCCCTCGACCGGATCCGCCGGGAGCCCGAGCCGCTGGTTTCCCCGGTGGATGGCGTGGTCGCGCAGGCCGCGGCGGTCGCCGGGCAGATGGCGAGCCCCGGGCAGATGGTCTTCCAGATCGTCGACCCGAACCGCCTCTGGGTCGAGGCGCTGAGTTTCGATGCCCTCACGGCGGCGCAGGACGCCACGGCGCGGCTCGCCGACGGCCGGCTCCTGACGCTCGCCTACCAGGGCTCGGGGCTCGCCGACCGCAACCAGGCCATCCCGGTCCAGTTCGCGGTCCAGGGCGACGCGTCGGGCCTGCGCGTCGGGCAGTTCGTCACCGTGCTCGCCGGGACGGACCGCGAGCAGGCGGGCTTGGCCCTGCCGCGCGCGGCGGTCGTGCGGACCGGCAACGGGCAGGACGTCGTCTACGAGCACACCACCGCCGAGCGCTTCGAGGCGCGGCCGGTGCGCGTCGAGCCGCTCGACGGCGGCCGCGTGCTGGTCGCCGAGGGGATGGGGCCCGGCCGGCGGGTCGTGACCCAGGGTGCCGAACTCCTCGACCAAGTGCGCTGAGGAGGCCCGCGATGTTCACCGTCCTCGTCGGCCAGTCGGTCCGCAACCGCCTGCTCGTCCTCGCGCTCGCCGCGGCGCTGGTGCTGTACGGCGCCTTCGCCGCCACCAAGCTGCCGGTCGACGTCTTCCCCGATCTCAACAAGCCGACCGTCACCCTCATGACGGAGGCGGAGGGGTACGCCCCCCAGGAGGTCGAGCAGCTCGTCACCTACCCCATCGAGACCCGGATGAACGGACTCCCGGGCGTCACCCGGGTGCGCTCGGTCTCGGGCGTGGGGCTGTCCATCACCTATGTCGAGTTCGACTGGGGCACCGACATCTACCGGAATCGCCAGCAGGTCGCGGAGCGTCTGGCGCTGGTGCAGAACCAGCTGCCCCGGGGCGTGACCCCGGTGATGGCCCCCATCTCCTCCATCATGGGCCAGATCCTGCTGGTGGCGGTCACGAGCGCGACGGCGAGCCCGATGCAGGTGCGCGAGGTCGCGGACTTCACCCTGCGGCCGCGGCTGCTGACCATTCCGGGCGTCGCGCAGGTCATCCCCATCGGCGGTGAGGTGCGCCAGTTCCGGATCGGCCCGAACCCGGCCGCCATGCGCGCGCTCGGGGTGACCAACGCGCAGCTGGAGACCGCGCTCGCGCAGTTCGGCACGAATGCCGGCGGAGGCTTCACCGACCAGAACGCCCGCGAGTACCTGATCCGGAACATCGGCCGCACCCTGAGCCTCGACGACCTGCGCAACCTCGTGGTCGCGACGGTCAACGACGCGCCCGTATCCCTGCGCCAGGTTGCCGAGGTCTCCTTCGCCGCGAAGGTGAAGCGCGGCGACGCCGGGTACATGGCCAAGCCCGCGGTCATCGTCTCGGTGGAGAAGCAGCCCGACGTCGATACGGTGCGGCTCACCCGCAGGATCGAGACCGCCCTGAAGGAGATGGCGCCGACGCTGCCGGCCGGCATCCGGGCCGACCGGATCCTGTTCCGGCAGGCCGACTTCATCGAGACCTCGATCCGCAACGTCGAGGGCGTCCTCGTCGAGGCGGTACTGGTGGTGGCGGTGGTGCTGTTCGCCTTCCTGCTGAACGTCCGGACCACGGCCATCTCGCTGCTCGCCATCCCGGTCTCGGTGCTGACGACCGCCGCGGTGTTCCACCTGTTCGGGCTCTCCATCAACACGATGACGCTCGGCGGCCTCGCCATCGCCATCGGCGAACTCGTCGACGACGCGGTGGTCGACGTCGAGAACATTTTTCGCCGGCTCGGCGAGAACCGGAAGGCCGGCAACCCGAAGAGCGTGTTCCAGGTGGTGGTGGAGGCCTCGAACGAGGTCCGGTCCGGCATCGTCTACGCGACGCTGATCATCATCCTGGTCTTCGTCCCGCTCTTCGCGCTGTCGGGCATCGAGGGCCGGCTCTTCGCCCCCCTGGGGCAGGCCTACATCATCTCCATCCTGGCGAGCCTGCTCACCTCCATCACCCTGACCCCGGTGCTGGCCTCCCTGCTGCTGCCGGGGCTCAGGAACCTGGAGCAACACGACAGCCGCTTCCTGGCCCTGCTCAAGCGGGCCAACGCCGCCCTGCTGGGGGCCGCCTTCCGGCACCAGGGCCGGCTCGTCGGCGCCGTCGCCGTGGCGGTGGCGGCCGCGAGCGTGGCCGCCTGGAACCTGCCCCGGGCCTTCCTGCCGCCGTTCAACGAGGGCTCCTTCACGGTCAACATGACGTTCCGCCCGGGCATCTCCCTCGCCGAGAGCGACCGGGTCGGGCTCATCGCCGAGCGGCTGCTCCTCGACATCCGGGGCGTGAAGGCGGTGGGCCGCAGGACCGGCCGCGCCGAACTCGACGAGCACGCCGAGGGGGTCCACGCCTCCGAGATCGAGGTCGCCCTCGACGCGGACGCCGCGCGTCCGAAGGAGGCGCTCGTCGCCGACATCCGCGGACGCCTCGCCGCCCTGCCGGTGGCGGTGAATGTCGGCCAGCCGATCGCGCACCGGCTCGACCACATGCTCTCGGGCGTCCGCGCCGAGATCGCCCTGAAGGTGTTCGGCGACGACCTCGACGGCCTGCGCCGGGTGGCCAACGCCCTGCGCGACCGGCTGGCGGCGATTCCGGGCCTCGCCGACCTGCAGGTCGAGCGGCAGGTGCGCATCCCGCAGCTGGAGGTGCGGGTCGACTATACCCGGGCGGCCCTCTACGGGGTTCAGCCGGCCGCAATCGTCGAGCAGATCAGCCGCCTGTCGAACGGGCGGGTGGTCTCGACGATCGTGGATGGCGTGCGCCGCTTCGACGTGGTGCTGCGCCTGTCCGAGGACCGGCGGACGACCGCGGGGCTGGGCGATCTCCTCCTGGAGACACCGTCGGGCTGGGTGCCGGCGCGGCAGGTGGCCGACATCCGCGAGACGGACGGGCCGAACCAGATCCTGCGCGAGAACGCCCGCCGCCGCATCGTCGTCCAGGCCAACACCGACGGCGCAAGCGACATGGCGACCGTGGTGGCGGCCATCCGCGAGGCCGTGGCCAAGGAGCCGCTGCCGCCCGGCTTCTTCACCAGCCTGGAGGGCACCTTCCAGGCGCAGGAGGAGGCGAGCCGGACCATCGCGGCGCTTTCCGCGCTGTCCCTGGCCCTGGTCTTCGCCATCCTGTTCAGCCGCTACCGCTCGGCCGCACTCGCCCTGATCATCATGGGCAACGTCCCGCTGGCGCTCATCGGCTCGGTGGCCGCCCTCTGGCTCGTGGGCCAGCCGCTCTCGGTGGCGTCGATGATCGGCTTCATCACGCTGACCGGGATCGTCGCGCGCAACGGCATCCTGAAGATCAGCCACTACCTGAACCTGTCGCTGCACGAGGGCGTGCCGTTCGGGCCCGACCTCGCGGTGCGCGGCAGCCTGGAGCGGCTGACCCCCGTGCTGATGACGGCGCTCTCGGCGGGCGTCGCGCTGGTGCCGCTGCTCTACGATGCGGCGAGCCCCGGCAAGGAGATCCTGCACCCGGTGGCGGTGACGATCTTCGGAGGCCTCGTCAGCGCGACGCTGCTCGACACCGTCCTGACCCCCGTCCTGTTCCTGCGCTTCGGCCGCACGTCGCTGGAACGGCTGCGCGCCCTCCACGCCGAAGCCCCGGCCCACCCATCGCCGTCGGGCACGCCCCCGCGCCCGGCCGAGGCGTACTGACCCCCGAGGAGACACGCGCATGATCCGACCGAGCCTGACCCTTGCCGCCGGCCTGCTGGCCGCAACCGCCGCCGACGCCCACGAGACTGCGGGCCGGCACGGCGGGCGCGTCGCCGACGCCGGCGACTTCCACGTCGAACTCGTCACCCGGGGCGAGACCGTCGACGTCTACGTGTCGGACGGCACGCAGGCGCCGGTCCCTGTCGCGGGTTTCAGGGGCACGGCCATCCTCGTGGCCGGCGGCAAGCCCGCCCGCGTGCCGCTGGAGCCGGCCGACGGCAACCGCCTGACCGGGAAGGCCCCGGCGGCGCTCGGCGACCGCCCGAAGGGCGCCGTGCAGCTCGCCGCCCCGGACGGGGCCACCGTCAGCGGCAAGTTCAACTGAACCGACCACCGAAGGGATCTCTTCCATGACCGTCGCCCGGACCCTCCTCGCCGCCGCCCTGCTGACCGCAGGCCTCGCCGGCACCGCCCGCGCACAGGGCCTGCACGACCACGGTTCCATGTCCGGCCAGGGGAGGGGATCGATGAAGCCGGACCCGAAGGACGACGCCTCGACCCGGGCGTTCAAGGCCGCCGACCAGACGATGATGAGGGACATGGACGTCCCCTACACCGGCGACCCCGACGTCGACTTCCGCACGCACATGATCCCGCACCACAAGGGCGCGGTCGCCATGGCCGAGGTCGCGCTGAAATACGCCCGGGACCCCGCCACGCAGGCGATGGCCCGGAAGATCATCGCCGACCAGACCACGGAGATCGCCGACATGGAGGCGTGGCTGAAGCGGCACGGCCGGTAGTCGCCGCCGGGGCCGGGCCGCCGACAGGGGCGCCCGGCCCGCGTCCCGATTCCACCCGCGCCTGTCCAGGGGCAACCGATGCATGCCGCCCGCAAGGCCACGCTCCACCGCATGGCCCCCTCCGAGCGCCTCTGTCCCTCCGGCCTGAAGGCCGAGGACCTGCGCGAATGCGGGGGCTTCGCGGTCGAGGACCGCAGGCTCACGGCCCGCGATGAGGCCGAACGCCTCGAGGACGAGCCCCCGGTCAAACCGACGCCCCGGACCTTCATCGACGACCTGCAGCGCCGTCTCGGCAAGGCGGCCCACGCCCGAACATGCCGACCTCCGTGCCGGCCAACGCGGTGTTCAAGGCGGTCGACCTCGAAGGGCGCGACATCGAGTGCGCCTGCGCCGGCGGGGCGAGCACGGTGCCGCCCGGCTTCGTCGCGCTGACCGAGAGCGTGATGATGGTCGCCCTGGCGGTCCGGATGCTGGCGATGCCCCCGTGAGCGGGGTCGTCGGCCTCTTCCCGCGGGGCCGGCCGCTCCCTGCGGCTCTTCAACCCGGCGATCCGGCCCCCCGGCTGAGACGCGTGGGGCATGTGGTCCGGCCCGTCGGCGCCCGCTCGCCGTGGACTGAGGCCCCTTCCGCGGGCGGCACGCCACGCTGGAGGCGCACCACCACGGGACGGTCAGCCTCCGAGCGGGCCGCGTACGCCCCTCACGTGCCGAACGGGCATCACTCGCGGGTCCATGGGCTGGCATCCATGGCCTGGCACGGTCTGAGCGAACGGTGTGAAACAGCCATGTGAGCCGCACCAGCACCTTCAGCTACGGGCTTGAATGTGCTGGCGCGCCCTACGGGAATCGAACCCGTGTTTTCGCCGTGAAAGGGCGACGTCCTGGACCGCTAGACGAAGGGCGCTCTGGCTAGGCCGGGGTTCTATAGTCGGACCGGAGACGCCCGGCAACCGTTCATGCGCGGCACTGGTGCCACAGGACCCAGGTTTGACCGCGGGCCGGGTTGGGGCGATGGAGGACGGATGCCCCAATCCCCCCCTCGCATGACCCTCGTCCTCGGCGGGGCGCGGTCCGGCAAGAGCGCCTACGCGGAGGGGTTGATCGAAGCCTGCCCCGGCCCGTGGCTGTATCTCGCCACCGCGCAGGCCTTCGACGACGAGATGGTCGCGCGCATCGCCCAGCACCGCGCCCGGCGCGCCGGGGCGTGGCGCACCCGCGACGTGCCGCTCGCCCTGCCGGAGGCGGTCGCCGCGTCCGAAGGGCCGGTCCTGGTCGATTGCCTCACGCTCTGGCTCACCAACCTGATCCTCGCCGAGGCCGATCTGGACGCTGCGACGGCGCGCCTCCTCGAAGCCTGCGCCGGCGCGCCCGGCCCGGTGGTGCTGGTCGGCAACGAGGTCGGGCTCGGGATCGTGCCCGACAACGCCCTCGCCCGCCGCTTCCGCGACGCGGCCGGCCGCCTGCACCAGCAGCTCGCCGCCCGGGCCGACCGGGTCGTGCTCACCGTGGCCGGCCTGCCGCTGGTCGTGAAGCCGCAAGCCCCCACCGCAGGAGCCTCCGCATGAGCGACGACGACGCCCGCCACCGCGCCAAGATGGAGAAGCGCAAGGCCGTCCAGGATGCCGAGGTGGCCGCCAAGACCCTCGAGAAGGGCCTGCTCCTCGTCCATACCGGTCCGGGCAAGGGCAAGAGCACGGCGGCGCTGGGGCTGATGCTGCGGGCGCTCGGCCGCGGCTGGCGGGTCGGCATGGTGCAGTTCATCAAGGGCGGCTGGGATACCGGCGAGCGCCACGCCGTGGCGGCCTTCGGCGACCGGGTCGTGTGGCACACCCTGGGCGAGGGCTTCACCTGGGAGACCCAGGACAAGGCCCGGGACATCGCCGCCTGCCGCCACGCCTGGGACGTCGCCGCCGGCCTGATGGCCGATCCGACGATCCGCCTGCTCGTCCTCGACGAACTGAACATCGCGCTGCGCTACGACTATCTCGACCTCGACGCCGTCGTCGAAGCCCTCCGCACGCGGCGGCCGGACCTGCACGTGGTCGTCACCGGCCGCAACGCCAAGCCGGCCCTGATCGAGGCCGCCGACCTCGTCACCGAGATGGGCAGCGTCAAGCACCACTTCGCTGCCGGCGTGAAGGCGCAGGAAGGGATCGAGTTCTGAGCCCGCCGCGGACAAAGGCCCTGATGATCCAGGGCACCGGCTCCGATGTCGGCAAGTCGCTGCTCGTGGCGGGGCTGGCGCGCGCCTTCACGGAGCGGGGCTTAAGGGTCCGGCCGTTCAAGCCGCAGAACATGTCGAACAACGCCGCCGTCACCGCCGATGGCGGCGAGATCGGCCGCGCGCAGGCCCTCCAGGCCCGGGCCGCCCGGGTGGCGCCCTCCGTCCACATGAACCCGGTCCTGCTCAAGCCGCAGAGCGAGGTCGGCTCCCAGGTGGTGGTGCAGGGCCGGATGGTCGCCACCGTGAAGGCGCGCGACTACCAGGCCTGGAAGCCCCGGCTGATGTCGGCCGTCCTCGACAGCTTCTCCCGGCTCGCCGGGGAGGCGGATCTGGTCCTCGTCGAGGGCGCGGGCTCGGCCTCAGAGGTGAACCTGCGGGCCGGCGACATCGCCAATATGGGCTTCGCCCGGGCCACCGACACGCCGGTGGTGCTGGTCGGCGACATCGACCGGGGCGGGGTGATCGCGAGCCTCGTCGGCACCAAGGCGGTGATCGACCCGGAGGACGCCGCCCTGATCGCGGGCTTCCTCGTCAACCGCTTCCGCGGCGATCCGAGCCTGTTCGCCGACGGCATGCGGCTGATCGCCGAGCGCACCGGCTGGGCGGCTCTGGGCCTCGTGCCGCACTTCCCCGATGCCGCGCGCCTGCCGGCCGAGGACGTGCTGGGGCTCGCCGGCTCGGAATCGCGCGGGCCCGGAGCCGTCACGGTGGCGGTGCCGGTGCTGCCGCGCATCGCCAATTTCGACGACCTCGACCCCCTGCGGGCGGAGCCCGGCGTGTCGGTGGTGCTGGTCCGGCCCGGCACGCCGATCCCCGCCGAGGCCGCCCTCGTGCTGCTGCCGGGCTCCAAGACCACGATCGACGACCTGGAGGCCTTTCGCCAGGAGGGCTGGGACGTCGACCTGCGCGCCCATATCCGCCGGGGCGGGCGGGTGCTCGGCCTGTGCGGCGGCTACCAGATGCTGGGCAACAGCCTCGCCGACCCGCACGGGATCGAGGGCGCGCCCCGCACGGTGGCGGGCCTCGGGCTCCTCGACGTCGACACCGTCATGACCCCCGAGAAGCGCCTCGCGGCGGTCACCGGCACGAGCCTGCCGGACGGCGTTCATTTTGCCGGCTACGAGATGCATATCGGCGCGACGGAGGGCCCCGACGCCGCCCGGCCGCTCCTGCGCCTCGCCGACGGGCGCCTGGACGGGGCGGTCTCGGCGGACGGGCGCGTGGCCGGCACCTACGTGCACGGCCTGTTCGCCCACGATGCCCAGCGGGCGGCCTGGCTCGCGCGCCTCGGGACGGCCTCGGACGGCCCGGGCTACGAGGCCGGGGTCGAGGCGGCGCTGGACGGCCTCGCGCGACACATCGCGGCCCATGTCGACTGCGACCGCCTCCTGGCGCTTGCCCGGTAGGCGCGGGCCGCGCCAGGGATTACTCTGTGTAATGCCGGTCCCGCCACGAAGGGCCGCACGCGCCAGAGGAACGCCCCATGCCCCCCACGCAATCCCCCGTCGGGGAGGATCTCGGCGCGAGCACCGTCCGCACCGTGACGCTGCGGCTGATGCCGCTCCTCGGCCTGCTCTACCTGATCGCCTATATCGACCGGCAGAACGTCTCCTACGCCAAGCTGGAGATGGTCGGCAGCCTCGGCCTCTCCGAGACCGCCTACGGGCTCGGGGCCTCGCTGTTCTTCCTCGGCTACTTCCTGTTCGAGGTGCCGGCCAACGTCTTCCTGGAGCGGGTCGGCGCCCGGATCTGGTTCGCCCGGATCATGATCACCTGGGGGATCGTCACCGTCCTGCTGGGCTTCACCCAGGGCACGGCGATGTTCTACGTGCTCCGCTTCCTGCTCGGCGCCGCGGAGGCCGGCTTCTTCCCCGGCGTGCTGTTCGCCCTGACCCTGTGGTTCCCGCAAGGACACCGGGCGCGGATGATCGGCTGGTTCATGATCGCCAGCGCGGTGGCCAACGCGGTGGGCGCGGCGGTCGGCGGCGCGCTGCTCGGCCTCGACGGGCTCCTCGGCCTCCAGGGCTGGCAATGGGTGTTCCTGGCCACCGGCGCGCCGGCGATCCTCATGGCCGCGGTGGTGCTGGTGGTCCTGCCGGACGGTCCCGAGACGGCGCCCTGGCTGTCGCAGGCGCAGCGCGACTGGCTCGCCCGCACCCTGCGGGCCGAGCGCGAGGAGGGCGGCCATGTCGACCACGGCAACCCCTTCGCGGCGCTCCTCGACCGGCGGGTGCTGATGCTCGCCGGTGTCTACGTCTCCCTGCCGCTCGCCGCCTACGGACTGGGCTACTGGCTCCCCACCGTGGTCAAGGGCTTCGGCGTCTCGAACCTCACCAACGGCTTCCTCAACATCATCCCCTGGATGGCCACGGCCGTCGCCCTCTGGTGGGTGCCGCGCCACGCCGCCCGCACGGGCGCGCAGGGCAATGCCCTGACCTGGCACGTCGTCGGGCCGGCGCTGGTGGGGGCGGCGGGCCTCGCGCTCTCCGTCGTCCTGCCGGGCAACGCGGTGAAGTTCGCCTGCCTGTGCGTGGCCGCCGCCGGGACCTTCGCGGCCCAGCCGGTCTTCTGGTCGATGCCCGGGACCTTCCTGCGCGGCGCCTCGGCGGCGGCCGGGATCGCGGCGATCAACTCGGTGGGCAATCTCGGCGGCTTCGTCGCCCAGAACGCGGTGCCGTTCATCCGCGACCAGACCCGGAGCGACCTCGTGCCGATGCTGTTCCTGGCCGCCTGCCTCGCCGTGGGCGCCGGCCTGATGTTCGTGGTGCTCTCCGCCCTGCGCCGGGACGCGGCGCGGCGGGCGGCGCCGAATGGGGCACGTCCGGCCTGAACACGGGCCGGATCCGTGCGTTATCCTTCCTCAAGCCGGATCGCCCGGCAGGATGATGCAGGACCGCATCCCGCGGGACAGCGTCGAGGAGGACTACACGATGAGCCAGGGATTTCCCCTTATGATCCTCGCCTTCGGGACGCTCGGCGGCATCTGGTTCCTGGCCGCCGCAGCCCGGAAGCAGGTCGCAGACGCCAAGGGCAGCCCGGAACGCTCCAACCTGATCCACCAGCACGGCGGCACGCCGCGGCCGAACATGCCGGGCACCGAGCACTGAGGCTCCGTCAGCCGGCGGCGATCCGCCGGCAATGATCGAGGGCGGCGCCGATCAGGTTGTCGCTGGCCTCTGGCGTCCGGAACGCCGAATGCGCCGAGAGGGTGACGGCGGGCAGGGACACCAGCGGGTGGTCCGCCGGCAGGGGCTCGACCGTGAACACGTCGAGCCCGGCCTGCGCGACGCGGCCGCTGCGCAGGGCCTCGACCAGGGCGGCCTCGTCGATCAGGGCCCCGCGGGCGGTGTTGATCAGGAGGACGCCGGGCTTCATCGCGGCGATGCGCGCGGCCGAGAGGAAGCCGCGGGTCTCGTCGGTCAGGAGCAGGTGGAGCGAGACCACGTCGCTCTCGGCGAGCAGCCGCTCCAGCGGCACGAAGGTCACGTCCGGATGCGCCTTGGGCGTCCGGTTCCAGGCGAGCACCCGCATGCCGATGCCCCGGCAGAGCCGTGCCATCTCGGCCGCGATCCCCCCGAACCCGACGAGGCCGACCGTCTTGCCGGTGAGCTGGACCGCCTCGCGGCGCAGCCAGGTGCCGGCACGCATCGCCCGGTCCATCTCGGATAGCCCGCGGGCCGCCGCCCACATCAGCGCGAAGGCGCATTCGGCCACCGCCGTGTCGCCGTACCCCTTGATGGTGTGGACCGTGATCCCGCATTCGGCCGCGAGGGCCTCCGGGTCCATGTAGCTGCGGGCGCCGGTGCCGAGGAACACCACGTGCCTCAGGCCCCCGCAGGCCCGGGCCACCGCGCGGGGGAGGGCGGTGTGGTCGATCACGGCGATCTCCGCCCCGGACAGGAGGCCGGGCAGGTCCTGCGGAGCGATGCCGGGATCGGCGTGGATCGCGAAGGGCGGGTCGTCCGGCCGCAGCAGCCGCCGGGCCACCGCCGCCAGGGTCTCGTTGGCATCCACGAACACCGCGCGCATCGGGGTCTCCCTGTCCGGTCCCGTCACGATGCGTCGGGAGCGCGGGCCGTGCCAAGGCCCGGTCGGCCGGGGCGGACGGGTCAGCCCGCCAGCGCCAGGGACAGGGCGAGCAGCCCCAGCACGAGCCCGCCCTGGAGCCAGCAGGCCGTCCGGTACAGGGTCAGCGCCCGGGCGATGTCGTCGGCCGTGGCCTCGGCCCGCCCGTCGCCCATATGGGCGTCCGGGACGAGGGTGCCGTCATAGACCCGCGGTCCCGCGAGCCGCAGGCCAAGCGCCCCGGCCATGGCGGATTCGGGCCAGCCGGCATTGGGCGAGCGGTGGCGGCGCGCGTCCCGGGCCATCGCCCGGAGCGCGCCCCGCGCGTCGGCGCCGCGCAGGAGCGCCGACGCGGCGATCAGCAGGCCCGCGAGCCGGGAGGCCGGCAGATTCACCCCGTCGTCGAGCCGCGCCGCAGCCCAGCCGAAGGCTTCGTAGCGGGGCGTCCGGTGGCCGATCATGCTGTCGGCGGTGTTGATCGCCTTGTAGAGGGCGCCCCCCGGCAGGCCGAGGCCGCCGATCCAGAAGGCCGGCGCCACGATCCCGTCGGAGAAGTTTTCCGACAGGCTCTCGATCGCGGCGCGGCAGACCGCCGGTTCGTCGAGGCGCTCGGGGTCGCGCCCGACGATCATCGCCACCGCCCGGCGCCCGGCCTCCCGGCCGCCGGTGCGCAAGGCCTTCTCCACGGCGGCGACGTGCTGGTGCAGGCTGCGCTGCGCCGGCAGGCTCGCGCAGAGCAGGCCGAGAAGGAGCAGGGCGGGGAGGGGGCCGGCCAATCCCGCCAGCACCGTGAGGGCGAGGGCCGGCAGGCCCACCGCGGCAAGCAGGCAGGCCAGCGCGGCGCAGCCGGCGATCCGCCGCCGCCGCGCGGAGCCGCGGTTGAGGCCGCGCTCCAGGGCGGCGATCAGCCGGCCGATCCAGGTGACAGGGTGACCGGCCGCCCTGTAGAGCGCGTCGGGATAGCCGGCCGCCGCCTCGATCCCGAGGGCGACGGCGAGGACGGCAAGCGTGTCGGCAAACGTACCGGGCAGATGGACCATTCGGTGTGGAGCGTTCCCACGCGTGAGGTCGCCCCGATCGCGCATGGCGGCGATCTCGGCGGACTCCGCAAAGCCTTTCCCGACGCGCCGGAGCCCTGGCTCGACCTCTCGACGGGGATCAATCCGGTCCCGTACCCCGTGCCGCCGGTGGAGGCCAGCGCCTGGACGCGGCTGCCCGAGGCCGCCGAGCTCGGGGCGCTCCGGGCGGCGGCCGCCGCGGCCTACGGCGCGCCGGACGCCGCGCATGTCGTGCCCGCCCCCGGCACCCAGATCCTGATCGAGACCCTGCCCCGGCTGATGGCGCCGACCCGCGTCGCGGTGCTCGGGCCCACCTATGCCGAGCACGCCGCCGCCTGGGCGCGCGCCGGGCACGCGGTGACGGAGATCCGGAAGCTCGATGCCCTCGGCGAGGCCCGGGTGGCGGTGATCGTCGATCCCAACAACCCGGACGGGCGGACCCTGCCCCTGGCCGAGCGCCGGGCCCTGGCCGCGGCCCTCGGCAAGCGGGGCGGCCTGCTCATCGCCGACGAGGCCTTCGCGGATCTGGAGCCGGTGGAGAGCCTGAGCCCACACGCGGCGCCGGGCCTCGTGGTGTTGCGCTCCTTCGGCAAGACCTACGGGCTCGCCGGCCTGCGCCTCGGCTTCGCGGTGGCCGATCCCGGCACGGCGACCCGGATCGCCGAGGCCCTCGGACCCTGGGCGGTGTCGGGCCCGGCCCTGGCGATCGGGCGCGCCGCCCTGTCGGATGCGGGCTGGCGCGCGCAGGCCGCGGCGGCGCGGTCCGCGGACGCGGCCCGCCTCGACCGGATGATCGCCCGGGGCGGCGGCCGGATCGTCGGGGGAACCAGCCTGTTCCGGACCGCCGACTTTTCCGACGGGCCCGACCTCTACCGGCGGCTCGCGGCGGCCGGGATCGCGGTGCGGCGCTTCGCGGATCGCCCGGAGCGCCTCCGCTTCGGCCTGCCGGCCGGGAAGGCGGCGTGGTGCCGTCTGTCGCGGGTCCTCAGGTAGACCGCACGCCGGGCGGATGCGGATCGCGCGCCGCCACGATCACGGCCAGCGCCGAGAAGGCGAGGCCCACCGCGCAGACTCCCGCCCAGCCGACCAGCAGGAACGCCTGCGAGCCGGCATAGGCGCCGAGCGCCCCGAACACGAACAGGGTCGTGAACAGGACCGTGTTGATGCGGCCCCGCGCCCCGGGGACCAGGGCGTAGGCCCGCGTCTGGTTGGCGATGAGGGCGCCGTTTATGCCGATGTCGATCAGCAGCACCCCGAGGGCCACCGCGACGAGCGACCACGTCCCGCCGGCCCAGAGCACCATGAAGGACAGCGCCACGAGCAGGCTGCCGCCGAGCACCACGGGCTTGGCGCCCCGCCGGTCGGTGAAGCGGCCCGACAGGGGTGCCACGAAGGCGCCGCAGACGCCGATCACCCCGAACAGCCCCGCGCCCGCGGCGGAGAGTCCGAAGGGCGGCCCCTCCACCAGCAGCGCCAGGGTCGCCCAGAAGGCGTTGAAGGCGGCAAACAGCAGCGCCTGCGACAGGCTCGCCGTGCGCAGCACCGGCTGCGTGCGGGCGAGGTGCAGGATCGACAGCATCAGGGCGCGGTAGCGCAGCGGGTGCGTCTGCACCGTGTGGGGCAGGGTGGCCCGGGCGATGGCCGCCATGGCGAGCGCCAGCAGGGACGCGACCAGGAAGACCGGCCGCCATCCGAGATGCGCCCCCAGGACGCCGCTCGCCGTCCGGGCGAGCAGGATGCCGGTGAGTAGGCCGGTCATGACCTGGCCGACAATCCGCCCGCGGCTCGCATCCGGGGCGAGTTCCGCCGCGAACGGGACCGCCTGCTGGGCCGCGCTGGCCAGCACCCCGACCGCGAGGTGGGCGAGGGCGAGGCTCGCGAGGTTCGGGGCCAGGCCCACCGCCAGCAGCGCCAGGGCGAGTCCGAGGCATTGCCCCACGATCAGGGTGCGGCGCGGCAGGGCATCGCCGAGGGGCACGAGCCCGACGATGCCGAGCCCGTAGCCGACGAGCGCCGTGGTCGGCACCCACAGGGCGGCGCGGTCGCCGAACTCCGCCACGATCAGCCCGAGCAGCGGCTGGTTGTAGTAGATGTTGGCGACCGCTCCGCCGGCGATCAGCGTCAGGCCGAGCCGGGCCTTCGCGTCGAGCGTCGTGGTCACGGCTGGGTCGGGGGCAGGCAGGCACGCCGCCGCGGAAGGGCCATGGTCGGGTCCGTGTGCGGGAGAGGTCCGGGCCGCGAGCGATACGGGCGGAGCGTGCGGTGGAGCAAGCTGCGGCGATGCATCCCTGCCGGCACGCCCCCGGCCCCTTCACCGGAACCGAGGGCGCCCCATATGCGGAAGATGCAGCCGGCGCCGTCCGCACGCGAGCGGGCGCCGCAGGCCATGCACCGGGCGTCGAGCCGATAGAGGTTCCGAACCGGATTACGAACGAGAGGGCGGTTTCGTTCCGGATGAACGGGGCCGGAACCGCCGCAGCAGGGAGTACGGGATGCCGAACTACCGCATCGACTTTGCCAAGGAGATCCTCGGGGTACCGTTCACGGTCGGCTCCGTGGCGATCACGCGGGCCCGCGATCCCGAGCGCGCCCGCCGCGCCGCCGAACTCCGCTTCGCCCGCCAGCACGGCGTCGGCGACTGGCGGGAGCGGGCCGACCTCGCCACCGTCGCCGAACAGCTCTGACGCACCCGCCCCGGGATCGTCACACGACCTTCGTGCCGCTCCCGCACGCTGGGAGCGCGCCGTTCGGGCCGGTCAAGCTCTGGTCGCGGCGGCCGCGGCGCCGTAGAATGGCGGGCGGATCGGGACGCTGAGCGAGCCGCCCCGGAGTGGGCGGCGGCTGCCGGATCCGCACGCGCCCGTCCGACGAGCCGGCGTCGCGGGGCCGGAAGCGTCTCGAATCCGGGTCGACGGGGGTCAGTGCAAGGGTCATGGCGGCGATCTCCTTCTTCGGCGACCTGCTTCAGACCATCAGCGAGCGCGGCCGCGACCTGATCGGCATCGGGCGCGGGGACATGACGTCCCGGGCCAGCGCGGGCGACCTCGTCAAGCTGTGCGAGGACCTGATCTCCCGGCGCGGCGAGGCCTCCGGGGTGGCGCTCGCCCGCCTGATCCTCGACCGCTACGCCAGCTTCGGGCAGGCGGAGCGCCACGCCTTCCTGCGGGCCATCGCCCTCGATTTCGATGCGGACCACGAAGCCGTCGACGAGGCGATCGCCGCCTACCGGGCCGCCCCCTCCCGCGCCCGCCTCGGCAGCCTGCACGAGGCCGCCGAGCCGCGCAGCCAGGAGCTGATCCGCCGCCTCAACCTCGCCCGCGGCGGCACGCTCAGCCTCGTGCGGATGCGCGAGGACCTGTTCGACCTGCGCCGCGCGCTGCGCGCCGGCGACGAGGCCGACCCCGCCCTGATGGACGCCGTCGACAGCCTGGACAGCGATTTCGAGCACCTGTTCGCCTCGTGGTTCAACCGCGGCTTCCTGGTGCTGCGCCACATCGACTGGACGACGCCGGCCCATATCCTGGAGAAGATCATCCGCTACGAGGCGGTGCACGCCATCGCCGACTGGGACGACCTGCGCGCCCGCATCGAGCCGCCGGACCGGCGCTGCTTCGCGTTCTTCCACCCGGCGCTGGCCGACGAGCCGCTGATCTTCGTGGAGGTGGCGCTCACCGACCAGATCGCCCCGGCCATCGCCCCGATCCTGTCGCGGGAGCGCAAGCCGCTGCAGCCGCAGGCGGCCAACACGGCGGTGTTCTACTCGATCTCGAACTGCCAGAAGGGGCTCGCCGGCGTCACCTTCGGCAATTTCCTGATCAAGCAGGTGGTCGAGGACCTCACCCGCGAGGTGCCGACGCTCAAGACCTTCGTGACGCTGTCGCCGGTGCCGGGCTTCGCCGCGTGGCTGGCGCGGGAGCGCCGGGCCGACAGCCCGCAGGGCCTGCTGCCCGAGGATGTCGAGGTCCTGCGGGCGCTGGACGACCCGAACTGGCCGGCCGACAAGGCCCGGGCCGAGACGGTGCGCCGGGCGCTGATCCCGGCGGCGGCGGCCTATTTCCTGCGCGCCAAGAACGAGCGCGGCCGCCCCCTCGACCCGGTGGCCCGGTTCCACCTCGGCAACGGCGCGCGCCTCGACCGCATCAACTTCCTGGGCGACACCTCGAAGAAGGGTCTGGCCCAGTCGCACGGCCTGATGGTCAACTACCTCTACGACCTCGCCGCCATCGAGCGGAACCACGAGACCTACGCCAATCTCGGCACCGTGGTGGCCGCGCCGGCGGTGACCCGTGAGCTGCGCGCCAAGCTGCCGCCGCCGCGGGCCGTGGTGCTGGCCGAGGCGTAGGATCCGGGCCGGTCGGGGCCCGCCTGTCACCGCCGGGCCGCGGGGCGCCACCGGAAAGGGCTCGCCGGAAGGCCCTCCGGGCGGTTATGGGTGCGTCAGACAGACAGGTCCCGCGACAGCTCTAGCCTCACGATGACGAACCACCTCTTCTCCCTGGTGCGGGACGGCGTCCCCGATCCCGCCAAGACCGTGATCGAGACCCCTGAGGGCCGCCGATACTCCTACGCGGACCTGATCGCCCGCTCCGGCGCCTACGCGGCGGCCCTGCGGGCGGCGGGCGTCGAGACCGGCGACCGGGTGGCCGTGCAGGTCGAGAAGAGCCCCGAGGTGATCTTCCTGTATCTCGGCGCGGTCCGGGCCGGCGCCGTGTTCCTGCCGCTCAACACCGCCTACACCCCGGCGGAGATTGGCTACTTCCTGAACGACGCCGAGCCCGCCGTGTTCGTCTGCGACCCGGGCCGGCGCGACGCGCTGGCGGAGGCCGCCGCGGGCGTGCGCCGGATCTGGACCCTCGACGGGGCGGGCGGCGGCAGCGCCGCCGAGGCCGCGGACCGGGCCGGGGATGCGGGGAGCGCCTTCGCCGACGTGCCCCGGGGCCCGGAGGATCTCGCGGCGATCCTCTACACCTCCGGCACGACCGGGCGCTCCAAGGGCGCCATGCTGACCCACGACAACCTCGCCTCGAACGCCCGAACCCTCGTCGATTTCTGGCGCTTCACCGCCGACGACGTGCTGATCCACGCCCTGCCGGTGTTCCACACGCATGGCCTGTTCGTGGCGACCAACACGGTGCTGGCGAGCGGCGGCTCCATGCTGTTCCTGCCCCGCCTCGACCCGAAGCTGATCCTGAGCCTGATGCCCCGGGCCAGCGTGCTGATGGGCGTGCCGACCTTCTACACCCGCCTCCTCAAGGAGCCGGGCCTCACGCCGGAGGCGGCCGGAGGCATGCGCCTGTTCGTGTCGGGCTCGGCGCCGCTGCTCGCCGAGACGCATCGCGCGTGGCAGGCCCGTACCGGCCACGCCATCCTCGAGCGCTACGGCATGACCGAGACCAACATGAGCACCTCGAACCCCTATGCGGGCGACCGGGTCGCCGGCACGGTGGGCTTCCCCCTGCCGGGCGTGTCCCTGCGGGTGGTCGATCCGGAAACCGGCGCGGCCCTCGGTCCGGACGCGGTGGGCATGATCGAGGTGAAGGGCCCGAACGTGTTCCTGGGCTACTGGCGCATGCCCGAGAAAACCGCGGCCGAGTTCCGGGCCGACGGGTTCTTCATCACCGGCGACCTCGGCAAGGTCGATGACCGGGGCTACGTCCACATCGTCGGGCGCGGCAAGGACCTGATCATCTCAGGCGGCTTCAACGTCTACCCCAAGGAGGTCGAGACCGAGATCGACGCGCTGCCGGGCGTGGTCGAATCCGCGGTGATCGGCTTGAGCCATCCCGATTTCGGCGAGGCCGTCACCGCCGTGGTGGTGGGGGGGCCGGGATGCCCGGACGAGGCCGGCGTACAGGCCGCCCTGGAGGGCCGGCTCGCCCGGTTCAAGTGCCCCAAGCGCGTCCTGTTCGTGAGCGAGCTGCCGCGCAACACCATGGGCAAGGTGCAGAAGAATCTTCTGCGGGACGCGCATGTGGAGCTCTACCGGGACTGACGATCCGATCCGCCGGCAGGGACCGGCGGATCGGGAATTCGGCCGCACCGTCGTCGCGCGCGGCGGGATGACGGTGCGGGCGTAACGCGACGGCGCCGATCCGGAACGCGGATCAGAGATTGTGCTCCTTCCGCTCGCCCTCCGGCGGCGTGTGGCTGTCCGGATCCACCACCTTGCGGGCGGCCGCGTTCAGGTTGTCCGGATCGAGGGCGGTCTGGACGAAGTCGCGGCCGATGCTGGTCACCTCGCGGGCGTAGCGCAGGCCCTGGTCGCGGACCTCGTCGGCCCAGGGACCGATGCTCCGATCCTCCTGGCGGGTGCGCGGCAGCAGCGCGCCGAGCAGAAGGCCGGCGGCCACGCCGACCACGCCGACGAGGAGGGGATTGTCGTCCACGAAGCGCTCGACGGCGGTGCGGCCGCGGTTGAGCCCGTCGATACCCTGGGTGGTCAGGTCGTCCAGAGCCCGCATGTTGCGCCGGCGCAGCGTGCCGGCCCGCTCCCGGACCTCGTCGTAGGCGGACGCCGCGCGGTCGCGGGCCTGATCGGCGGCGCCGCCGAGACGGTTGCCGACATCGTCCGCGAAGTCCGACACCGTCTGCCGTGCCTGTCCGGCGAGGTCCGCGGCGCGGTCACCGGCCGCCTGGACGCCTTCCTTCACGGTGGCGGAGGCGGCGTCCACCCGCGAGGCGCCGGTGGCGCCGCCGCTCGAATGGCCGCCGGCCGAGAGGGGCGCGGCGCCGTGCGGCAGCGGGTCGTGCAGCCCGCGGGGGTCGGGCCGGAGCGTGAAGTCCCCCGCCGCCGCGCCGGGGATCCCGCGCGGGTCGCCGAGACCGGCCGGATCGGGCCGCAGGCTCCCGTCCCGAGCGCCGTGGGGCGGCGCCTCGCCGGGGCGCGGCTCGGGAATGCTGGAGGGGGTGGCGGGGGTACCCGGCTTGTCGGTCATGGCGGTGTCCTCGAATGTCGGTCCCGGCAGCCCGCCTTCGGCGCCGGTCTGCCCGGCCGTCCGGCCGGGCGCGGGAGGTTTCTCGGTCCGGGCCCCGCCCGGTCGTCAGATCTCGGTCGTGTCCAGCGGATCGCGGGCCGGGCGCGCGGTCGGCAGGTCGGGGTCGTAGCCGCGGGCCGCGCCGGTGTTCAGGGTGGGCACGCGCTCCGCCGAGACCTCGGTGCGCCGGCGCTGGGCGTCGCGCGCCATCCGGTTGAACAGCAGGCCGACGCCGGCCGCGATCAGCAGCACCGGCACCGGGTTGCGGCGCACCGCCTCCAGGGCCGAGTCGTAGGTGCTGTTCAGGGCCGGCACCCGCCGGGCATTGCCCAGCATCTCGTCCACGAGGTTCGGCACCGAGAGCCGCCCCTGGATGCGGTCGATCGTGTCGTCGAGCCGGGCGCGGCTCTCCTCGATCTCCTTCTCGAGGTCGTTCATCGTACTCATCCGGACACGCGCTCCGACAGGGCCTGGGCATCCTGGCGGACCTGGCGCGTGGTGCGCTTCGGGGCCAGGGTCGAGAGGGACAGGACGCTGCGCGCCCACAGGGCCATCCCGAGGGCGAGGGCCAGCAGCACGCCGCCGACGATCAGGGCCGAGAGCCACTCGGACCCGACGATGGTGGCGAGCCATTTCACGAAGGCGCCGATCAGGACCAGCAGGGCGACCACGGCGAACACCGCCGAGCCGACCATGCAGGCGAGGCCGACGATGAGCTGGCGGATGTTGCCGGCCATCTCGGCCCGGAACAGCGCGATCTCCTTGCGGGCGAGTTCGTTGGTCTCCCGCAGGGCATCGCCGATGAGGCTCTGGATGCTGGAGGCGCCGGTCTGGCGCGGGTCGGAGCCGTGCGTCATGGCGTCAGGCCCGGAAGCTGTCGCGGGCATCGCCGTCCGGCGCCTCCGGCGGCAGGCTCGACGACTTGATGAAGCGGGCGGCGATCAGGCCGGCCACGAAGGTGCCCACCGCCACCGCCACCGGCGCCCGCCGGGCGAAGGCCTCGGCCTCGCTGTAGAAGTCGCCGAGGCTGCGGCGCTCGATGGAGGAGCCGAGCTGCTCCAGCCCGTCGGCGGCGCTGTCGAAGAAGGCGCGCACGTTCGGCTTGTCGCCGAGGTCGCGGCCGGAATTGCGGATCGTCTGGGCCAGATCGTGGACCGACTGGGCCGCATCGCTCTTGCGCTGCTCGACATAGGTCTGGGCCTGCAGCCGGGCCGCGTCGAGCAGCCCGCGGCCGCGTTCGGCCGCCACGTCGGCCAGCCCCTCGACATCGCCCTGCAGGGCGCGCCACTGGGCACGCTCCTCCGCGGCGGTGTGCGGCGCCGCGCCGTGCGGATCCGCAACCGGGTCCACGGGGGCGCCCTGCGGTAACTCGTTGCCGGCCATCTCGAAAATACTCCTCGCGGCGCGGGTACGGAGCCGCTCGCGGCGACCGCGAGCCCCGCGATGGCTGAGTAACCGACTCGGCTGTCACGGGTTCCGGTCCCGGTG
Organism: Methylobacterium sp. 391_Methyba4; assembly: GCF_029691625.1. Taxonomy (NCBI): domain Bacteria; kingdom Pseudomonadati; phylum Pseudomonadota; class Alphaproteobacteria; order Hyphomicrobiales; family Methylobacteriaceae; genus Methylobacterium; species Methylobacterium sp. 391_Methyba4. The sequence continues at coordinate 1,864,057 of NZ_CP121475.1, forward strand.
CACAGTTCCGATCTGCGCTCGGGCTCCGACGGGACGGGCGGCACCGCTCACTCCACGTTCAGGCACGATCTGCCAGAACCGCCACGCTTGCACAACGCGCCCGATCGGGACGGAGCGGCCCCCCTGTCCCGGAACGGTAGGGCCTCGACTTGACCCGCGCCCGGCTTCACGCTTGGGTTGCCTGACAAGCAACAAAGGATCGCGCAGGCCCCCCGCGCGTTCTGACATGTTAGTGAAGTCTCGATGCAGGCGCGGCCGGCCGCGCCCCTGATCCGGAGCCGACCCGCGTGGCACGCCTTGTGATCGTATCGAACCGCGTCGCCATCCCGGAAGAGGGCGGCAAGGCGGTGGCGGCGGGCGGCCTCGCCGTCGCGGTCAAGGAGGCCTTCACGGCCTATGAGGGGCTCTGGTTCGGCTGGAGCGGCACCATCTCCGAGGAGCCCTCCGAGGAGCCGACGCTGATCGACCGGGGCCGGGTCCAGTACGCGGTCGTCGACCTCTCGCCGCAGGACCACCTCGAATATTACGCCGGCTTCGCGAACCGCGCCCTGTGGCCGATCATGCATTACCGGCTGGGGCTCGGCGCCTTCTCGCGCTCGGATTATGCCGGCTACAGCCGTGTGAACCGGACCTTCGCGCGGGCGCTCGCCAAGCTGGTGGAGCCCGACGACATCATCTGGGTGCACGATTACCACCTGCTGCCGCTCGCCGCCGAGTTGCGCGGCCTCGGGCTCGACAACCCGATCGGCTACTTCCACCATATCCCCTGGCCCGCCGCCGACGTGTTCAACTCGCTGCCGGCGAGCGGCGAGCTGCTGCGTGCCATCGTCGATTACGACCTGATCGGCCTGCAGACCGAGGCGGACGTGCAGAACCTGCAGCGCAACCTCGTCGATACCCAGCGGGCGATCCCGCTGGGCGGCGGCTCGCTGATGGTGGATGGCCGCCGCACGCGGATCCGCGCCTTCCCGATCGGCATCGACGTCGCGGGCTTCAAGGAGGCGGCCGAGAAAGCCAACGCCAACAAGGTCGTGCGCGAGACCATCGCGGGCCTGCGCACCCGCAAGCTGCTGATCGGCGTCGACCGGCTCGACTATTCCAAGGGCGTGCCCGAGCGGATGGAGGCGGTGGAGAGCTTCTTCGCCTCGAATCCCGACCAGCGCGGCAACGTCACCTACATCCAGATCACGCCGAAATCCCGCAGCGAGGTGCCCGAATACGAGCAGCTCTCGCGCGACGTGAACGAGAAGGTCGGCGAGATCAACGGCTCGCTGGGCGACCCGGCCTGGACGCCGATCCAGTACATCACCAAGGCCTATCCGCGCCCGGTGCTGGCGGGCCTCTACCGGGCGGCCCGGGTCGGCCTCGTCACGCCGATGCGCGACGGCATGAACCTCGTCGCCAAGGAATACGTGGTCGCCCAGTCCGAGGACGATCCGGGGGTTCTGGTCCTGTCGAAATTCGCCGGCGCCGCCCGGCAATTGCCCGAGGCGCTGCTGATTAACCCCTACGACCGGTTCGAGGTGGCAGAGGCGATCCGGGCCGCGCTCTACATGCCGAAGGCCGAGCGTGTGGCGCGCTGGAAGCCGATGGTCGAGCGCATGACCCGCGAGGACGTCGATTGGTGGGCGCGCAACTTCCTGGCGGAGCTCGAGAATTTCCGCACCATGGAGCGCGAGGCCCCCACCGCCGCCGCGGCCGCCGAATAGCCGGCGCAGCCCGCTGATTCCGCCTGCAGTCCCCCGTGTGACCGGACGCCCCACATGATCGCCGTCGATGACGGGGTGCCGGCGCCGCTCGGCGCCCATTTCGACGGGCGCGGCGTCAACTTCGCCCTCTTTTCCGAGCACGCCACCGCGGTCGATGTCTGCCTGTTCGAGGCGGGGGAGCGGCACGAGACCCGCACGGTGCGGTTGCCCTGCCGGACCGACGACGTCTGGCACGGCTACCTGCGCGGCGTGCTGCCGGGCCAGCTCTACGGCTACCGGGTGCATGGCCCCTGGGATCCGGCGTCCGGCCACCGGTTCAACGCCTCGAAGCTCGTCCTCGACCCCTACGCCCGGGAGATCCGCGGCCGGATCCGCTGGCACGATGCGCTCTACAGCCATCGCCGGGGCGGGCGCGAGGACCGGATCGACCGGCGCGACAGCGCGGTCTACATGCCGAAATGCGTGGTCACCGCCCCGGAGGTGCCCGATCTGGCCCTCACGCCGGTGCGGCGGCCGCTGGCCGAGACGGTGGTGTACGAGGCGCACGTCAAGGCGCTGACCCGCACCCATCCCGACATCCCCGAGGCGGAGCGCGGCACCTACGGGGCGCTCGCCCACCCGGCGATCATCGCGCACCTCGTCAGGCTCGGCGTCACCGCCCTGGAGCTGCTGCCGATCCACGCCTTCGCGGACGACCGCTTCCTGGTGGAGAAGGGGCTCGTCAATTTCTGGGGGTATCAGCCCCTGGGCTACTTCGCCCCGGAGCCGCGCTACCTGGGGGAGGGCGGACTGGGCGGCCTGAAGGCGGCGATCCGGGAGCTGAACGCCGCCGGGATCGAGACCTGGCTCGACGTGGTCTACAACCACACCGCCGAGGGGGACCACACCGGCCCGACCCTGTCGTTCCGCGGCATCGACAACGCCAGCTACTACAAGCTCGATCCCGCCGACCCGCGCCGCACCATCGACTGCACCGGCTGCGGCAACACCTTCGACGCGAGCCATCCGCGGGTGATGCAGCTCGTGCTGGATTCCCTGCGCCATTGGGTCACCGCCTACGGCATCGCGGGCTTCCGCTTCGACCTGGCCTCGAGCCTCGGGCGCGCGCCCTTCGCCTTCACCCCGCAGGCGGCCTTCTTCCAGGCGGTGGCGCAGGATCCGGTCCTCGCCCGGGTGAAGATGGTGGCCGAGCCCTGGGACATCGGGGAGGGGGGCTACCAGCTCGGCGGCTATCCGCGCGGCTGGAGCGAGTGGAACGACAAGTTCCGCGACGCCGCGCGGGGCTTCTGGAAGGGGGATTCCGGTACGCTCGCCAAGGTCACGCAGGGGCTGACCGGCTCACGGGAGGTGTTCGCCCCGTCCCGTCGCTCGCCGCTGGCCAGCGTCAACTTCATCGCCAGCCACGACGGCTTCACCCTGGCCGACACGGTGGCGTACGAGCAGAAGCACAACGAAGCCAACGGCGAGGACAACCGCGACGGCCATAACCACAACGTCAGCCGCAACTACGGCGTCGAGGGCGACACCGACGACACGGCGATCCTGGCTCTACGCGCCCGCCAGAAGCGCAACATGCTGGCCACCATGATGCTGGCCCAGGGCGTGCCGATGCTGCTGATGGGCGACGAGCGCTCCCGCAGCCAGGGCGGCAACAACAACGCCTATGCCCAGGACAACCCGACGAGCTGGATGGACTGGAGCGTCGATCCGGATCCCGCCCTCACGGATTTCGTCGCCAACCTGCTGGCCCTGCGCCGGGCCCAGCCGGCGCTGCGGCGGCGGCGCTTCTTCACCGGCGCGCTGATCGATCCCGACGAGCCCCTGCGCGACGTGCACTGGCTCTCCCCCGAGGGCACCGAGATGGAGGGCCGCCACTGGTCCGACGACGGGCTCCAGGTGTTCGGCATGCAGATCGGCAATGACGGCGATCCGGGCGACCGCCTCCTGATGCTGTTCAACGCCGGGGAGGGCGCCGTCCCGTTCCGCCTCGCCCCGGTGGTGGGCGGCCCCTGGACGCCGGTCTTCGACACCGGCGAGCCCGCGGGCGCCCGCGCGCCCGGCACGCCGGCCGTTGAGTCCGGGGCCGCCGTGCCGCTGCCGGGCCGCACGGTCCTCGTGCTCACCGCGCCGGGGACGGAGACCGGAAACCGGGGCGGCTGGGTGCCGGAACGCTAGGGACAGGAGCCCCCCGCGGATCCGTCAGTCGAACAGGCTGGAGACGCTGGATTCCGTCGCCGTGCGCCCGATCGCCTCGCCCAGTAGCGGCGCGATGGTGGCCACGCGGATGTTGCGGGCGAGCTTGACGGCCTGCGTCGGCTGGATCGAGTCGGTGATCACCAGCTCCTTCATCCGCGAGGCGGCGATGCGCGAGACCGCGCCGCCCGACAGCACGCCGTGGGTGATGTAGGCCGAGACGTCCTTGGCGCCGGCATTGAGCAGGGCCTCGGCGGCGTTGACCAGGGTGCCGCCCGAATCGACGATGTCGTCCACGAGGATGCAGGAGCGGCCCTCGACCTCGCCGATGATGTTCATCACCTCGGACTCGCCCGGGCGCTCGCGGCGCTTGTCGACGATGGCCAGCGGGCAGTCGATCCGCTTGGCGATGGCCCGCGCCCGCACCACGCCGCCGACGTCGGGCGAGACCACCATGCGGTTGTCGCCCGGCAGCCGCTCCTTGATGTCGCGCACCATCACGGGGGCGGCGAACAGGTTGTCGGTGGGGATGTCGAAGAAGCCCTGGATCTGGCCGGCATGGAGATCGAGGGTCAGGACGCGGTCGGCGCCCGCCTCGGTGATGAGGTTCGCCACCAGCTTGGCCGAGATCGGCGTGCGGCCGGAGGTGCGCCGGTCCTGCCGCGCATAGCCGAAATACGGGATCACCGCCGTGATGCGCCGGGCCGAGGATCGGCGCGCAGCGTCGATCATGATCAGCAGTTCCATCAGGTGGTCGTTCGCCGGGAACGAGGTCGACTGGACGATGAACACGTCCTCGCCGCGCACGTTCTCCTGAAGCTCGACGAAGATCTCCATGTCGGCGAAGCGCCGGACCATGCACTTGGCCAGCGGCAGTTCGAGATAGGCCGCGATCGCCTCGGCCAGGGGCCGGCTGGCATTCCCGGCGATGATCTTGATCGAGGATTTCATGGGCGGCCGCTCACTCGCGGCCGGACCTTACCGCCGCTCTTGTCCAGACCGGTCTCCCGAGGAGCCGGAACGATCCGATGACGGGCGAGGCTCTTAGCAGCGGGCAGGAACTGTCACAATGCCTTCACGGCCGCCCAGCACTCGCCGCCGACAGGTACTGCGGCGGCGCTCAGGGAGCCGGCGGCTCCAGCAGGCGGTGCAGGTGCACCACGAAATAGCGCGTCTGCGCGCTGTCGACGGTGGCCTGGGCCTTGGCCCGCCACGCGGCCTGGGCGGAGGCGTAGTCCGGGAAGATGCCGACGATGTCGAGGCCCTTGATGTCCCGGAACCGGACCCCGTCGAGATCCTGCAATTCACCACCGAAGACCAGGTGCAGCTTCTGGTCGCTGTCGATCGCCGTCGCCATGGCCTCTCCTCACGTTTCTCCGCGGCGCTCGCAAATGGCGGGCCTCCGGTCAAGCCTGCATGGTCGCAGCCGAGCCCTGAACCCGCCGCAGGTCTGCGCGGCGGCCGGGTTCCGGGCGCGGCGCCGCGCCGGATGCGCAGCCTCGGATGCGTCATGCTACGAGCGGACCATGACACGCCGACCTCTCGCTCTCCTCGTCCCCGTCGCGGTGACCGTCAGCCTCAGCGCGGCGCAGGTTCTGGCGCAGCAGGCGCCCCGGGCGCCCCGCGCCGCCGGATCCGACAGGAGCGCCCCCGACCGGCGGGGCGGGCCACCGGTGATCGGCTGCCCGTCGCTCGCCAATTACCGGATGCTGATGCGGGACGGCGCGGCGGCGGCCGCGGCGCATCTGGCCGATCCCAAGGCGGACCATCTCGGCTGCTCGGCGCTGGCGCGCACGGAATTCACCGGCATCGTCGACAAGGTGACCCTGGGCGGCCAGAGCTACGATTGTGCCGGCGTGCGCGGCACCACGGCCTGCCACTGGATCGCGCCCGGGACGATTCCCGAGACGCCCGCGCCGGCCAAGCGCTGACCCCGACGGGCCTCTCGGTCCGGCCTCAGCGCAGGTGGCCGCTGGCGCGCAGGTCGCGTTCGACCGCCTCGTGGACGGCCTGGAGCGGATTGTCGTTGATGGCGGCGGGGGGAAGCAGCGGCGTCATCGCGGCGGGCCGCGTGTCGAAATCCGGCAGGATCGCGGATTGCGGCGCCGGCGGGCGCACCGGCACGTCTGCCGGCATGCGTGCCGGCAGATGTGCCGGCATGCGCGCCGCGAGGGTCCGCAGCGCCTCACGGGCGCCGGAGGGCAGGAGCGTCACGAGTCTGTTCAGCATGGCCGGCCTCAGCGCGCACGGCCGGCCGGGGCCGGCGGGAACGGGACGGTGGCGGCGGAACGGTTCTTCACGGGGACACCAGCACGGGATCGGTCGCGGGAAACGAACCGGCCCCCCCACAGTTCCGACAGATCAGTATTGCCAAATTTTCGGCGCGTGTCGCCTGGATACAGGCGAACACTGATTTGTCGGTTGAGGCAGTCTGAAGAATGGCGGAAGCGGATGGGAATCGAACCCACCGTACGCTGTTGGCGTACCGCTGGTTTTGAAGACCAGGAGGGCCACCAGACCCCGTTCGCCTCCACCACCGGGGTTACGGGCCGCCGCCGGACGGGTCAAGGTCCAGGATGCCGGCAGGCGGGCGTGGCGGCGGGCCAGCGCGCAAAGGTCGCGGGCCGGGGTCGGGGTCGCGGGTCGGGGGCTGCGGGTCAGGGATCCCGCTCGTCCGGCGCGCGCGTCAGGCCGACCGAGGTCCCGGTTCGCGCCGACGTGAGCGCCGCCTCGAGGCAGGCCATCACCCGCACGGCCTCCAGCGCCTCGGTCTGGTCGACCGGGGTGCGGGCGATCGCCCCGGCCACGGCGCGGTAGAATGCGCGCTGGTCGCCGGCCAGCGCCGGTGCGCGCGCCACCCGCCCGGTCGCGTCGTGGATCTCCAGCCCGTCCGGATCCGCGCCCCAGCCGGCGGCCCCCGGCTTCACGCCGGCCAGCAGCTGCTGCTCCTGGATGTCGGGACGGTGTTTGATCAGGCTGCCGGCCTCGCCGTGCACCAGGAAGCGGGGCGATCCGCCGGCGGCCAGCATGCTGGCATGCAGCACCACGCGCAGGCCCGGATAGTCCAGCACCGCATGGGCCCAATCGTCGGCCTGCGCGCCGGGGCGGAGCCGCGCCAGATGCGCGCTCACCCGATCGGGCAGACCGAAGAGCTGGAGCGCCTGGTCCACCAGATGCGGACCGAGATCGTACCAGATCCCGCTGCCCGGGCCGGGCCCCTCCCGCCAGCGGTCGCGGACCTCCGGACGGAACCGGTCGAAGTGCGATTCGAAGTGCCGGACGCGGCCGACGCGCCCCTCCGCGACGGCTTGGCGGACGCTGAGATAGTCGCTGTCCCAGCGCCGGTTGTGGAAGACGCGCAGCAGCCGGCCCCCGCGCCGCGCCGCGGCGGCCAGCCCGCGCGCCTCGGCGAGGTCGAGGGTGAAGGGCTTGTCGACCACGACGTGCTTGCCCGCCGCCAGGGCGGCCCGCGCCAGGGGCGCGTGGGTGTCGTTCGGGGTGGCGATCACGACGAGGTCGACGGCCTCCGCCGTGGCCACCGCGACCGGATCCGCCGACACCCTCACGTCGGGCAGGTCGGCCCGGACCCGGGCGGGCGCGCTCGAGCCGACCAGCCGGAGGTCGAGTTCCGCCACGGCGCCGATGAGCGGGGCATGGAAGGTCCGGCCGGAATAGCCGTAGCCGATCAGACCGACCCTGATCCGTTGCCCTGCCTGCATGCCGCGCCCCCGGCTCTCCGGGGCGACGCCGAGACCCGCCGCACCCGACTTCTGGCCCCCCGGCACCGCCGGTCCCAGCGCGCCACCCTACACCCCGCAGTCCGCGCGTGGCTGGACCGGCCGCGCGCCGCGCTCCGGAGGACGCGGGCGGCCACCGGGACCGGGGCCCGCGGTCCGGACTGTGGTCGTGGCTGTGGTCGTGGCTGTGGTCGTGGCGGTCGCATGCGACGGATCGCGCCGCCGATCCGCCGCCCGGAAGCCCGGATTCGTATTAATTCCGCCACACTGTTGTGGCCCTGCACCAGTCATGCCGTTCCTGAGACGCCCACGGACAGAGGAAGGCTCCACGCCGGCACCCGAGAGGGCCGGCGACGGGGCTGGCCAAGACGTGGCTCAAGGGGCGGCTGAAGCCGCTGGCCAGCAGGCCGCGGACCAGCGGGACGCGGGTATGCCCGCGGGTTCGGACGCGCCCCCGCCGTCCGGGACGCCCCTGGCGGAATCCCTGCAGCCCGGCCCGCGCGGTCCGGGCTGGATCGGCGCGGCCATGGTGGTCACCGCCCTGGTCTCGGCGCTGGCGACCTTCCTGATCCTGGCCGGGGTGATCCGGGTGACGCCGACGCCGGCCTACGGCGTGACCCTGCTCGCCATCAACGCCGCCCTGGTGCTCGGGCTGGCGGTCATCATCGCCTGGGAGGCGCGGGTCTTCCTGCACGCCCGCAAGGCCAACGCCGCGGTGGCGCGGCTGCACACCCGCATCGTCGGCCTGTTCAGCCTGATCGCGATCCTGCCGACGATCCTGCTCGCCGTGGTGGCGTCCGTGACGATCGACCGGGGCCTGTCGCTGGGCTTCACCGACCGGGTCCGCGACGTGGTGCTGAAATCCGTGGAGGTGGCCGACGCCTACCAGGAGAACCAGTGCCAGAGCCTCGCCCGGGAGATCCGCATCCTCGCCGACGACCTGACCCGGGCCCGGCCGAATTTCGACGTGAACCGGGACTGGTTCCAGACCTTCCTGACCACCCGGGCGACCAATCTCGGCCTGCCGGTGGCGCAGATCATGCGCGGCCCCACCGAGGTGGTGGCCCGGGCCAAGATCGACGTCCTGAAGACGAACCGCCTGCCCTCGGCGGCGGCCTTCGAGGACGCGGCCAACTCGGCCGACCCGATCTGCCTCCTGCCCACCGAGGGCCGGGTCTTCGCCGCGCTCCTGCGCATGCCGGCCTACGACGACGCCGTGCTGATGGTGCAGCGGGAGGTGAGCCAGCTCGCCATCGAGTTCCCCGGCGTGTCCCGGGCGGCGGCGGCCGAGTATCTCACCTACGATTCGCTGCGCCGCTCGATCCAGATCACCTTCGCGTCGGTGTTCCTGCTGATCGCGCTGATCGCGCTGCTCTCGGCCGTCTGGTTCGGGATGAACTTCGCCAACCGGTTCGTGGCGCCGATCCGGCGGCTGATCAACGCCGCCGACCAGGTGGCATCGGGCAACTTCTACGCCCAGGTGCCGACCAAGAAGACCAGCGGCGACCTCGCCCATCTCGGCGAGAGCTTCAACAAGATGACCCAGGAGCTGCGCCGCCAGCATGCCGGCCTGATCGCGGCGAGCGACCTGATCGACACCCGCCGCCGGTTCACCGAGGCCGTGCTGTCGGGGGTCTCGCCCGGGGTGATCGGCCTCGACGCGGCGGGCTTCGTCACCATCGCCAACCCGGCCGCCGAGCGGATGCTCGATCTCGCCAGCGACGCCCTGGTCGGCCAGCCGCTGGCCCGCGCGGTGCCCGAACTCGCCCCCGTGCTCGCCGAGAGCGAGGCGCGCTCGCGCAGCCTGCAGCAGCAGCAGATCCAGCTCACGCGCTCCCGGGGCGAGCGCACCATCACGGTGCGGGTCACGAGCGAGCAGGCGCAGGGCGCGTCCCGGGGCTCGGTGGTGACGCTGGACGACATCACCGACCTCGTCCAGGCGCAGCGCAGCTCCGCCTGGGGCGACGTGGCGCGCCGCATCGCCCACGAGATCAAGAACCCGCTGACCCCGATCCAGCTCTCGGCCGAGCGAATCCGGCGCAAGTACGGGAAGGTCATCACCGCCGACAAGGAGGTGTTCGACCAGTGCACCGCCACGATCGTGCGCCAGGTGGACGAGATCAAGCGCATGGTCGACGAGTTCTCGGCCTTCGCGCGGATGCCCAAGCCCGCGATCGCGCCGAACGACCTCACCGAGATCGCCAAGCAGAACCTGTTCATGATGCGGGTCGCGCATCCGGATATCGACTTCGCCTTCTCGGCCCAGAGCGGCGCCGGGGGATCCGAAAAGATCGTGGCGGCCTTCGACATCAGGCTGCTCAGCCAAGTGATCACCAACATCCTCAAGAACGCCGTCGAGGCCGTGGCCGAGGTGCCGGAGGCCGAGCTCGGCAAGGGCAAGATCGCCTTGAGCCTCGCCGTCGAGGACGGCTTCGCGGTGATCGCCGTCACCGACAACGGCAAGGGATTTCCCGCCGAGGGGCGCCAGCGGCTCCTCGAGCCCTACATGACCACCCGCGAGGGTGGCACCGGGCTGGGGCTTGCCATCGTCAGCAAGGTGCTGGAGGAGCACGGCGGCGGGATCGAGCTGAACGACAATCCCGCCGGCCGCGGCGGCCAGGTGCGGATGCGGGTCCCGCGCGAGCACGGGCCCGAACCGTCCGGCGCGGGTCCCGACACCAAGACCCCCGAGACGAGTCCCGTCACGACAGAGGAGAAGGGCGCCGCACCGACGGCCCCCCGGATCGCGGAGATGCACGCATGAGCGCCGATATCCTGATCGTCGACGACGAGGCCGACATCCGCGACCTCGTGGCCGGGATCCTGGACGACGAGGGCCACCGCTGCCGCACGGCCGGCGGCTCGGACGAGGCGCTGGCCGCCATCGAGGCGCGCCGGCCGCACCTCGTCTTCCTCGACATCTGGCTGCAGGGCTCGCGGCTCGACGGCCTGCAGGTGCTCGACCTGATCAAGGCCGCCAACCCCGACCTGCCGGTGGTGATGATCTCGGGCCACGGCAACATCGAGACCGCGGTCTCGGCCATCAAGGCGGGCGCCTACGACTTCATCGAGAAGCCGTTCAAGGCCGACCGGCTGATCCTCGTGGCCGAGCGGGCGCTGGAAGCCTCCCGGCTCCGGCGCGAGGTCCGCGACCTGACGGCGCGCTCCGGCGCCACCAACCGGATCGTCGGCACGTCGCTGGCCATCAACCAGCTGCGCCAGACCCTCGACCGGGTGGCGCCGACCAACGCCCGGGTGATGATCACCGGGGCCTTGGGCTCCGGCAAGGAACTCGCCGCGCGCAGCCTGCACAAGGCTTCGGCCCGGGCGAACGGCCCCTTCGTGCTGCTCAACGCGGCGGCGATCCTGCCCGAGACCATGGAGGCGGAGCTGTTCGGGGTCGAGGGCGAGAGCGGCCGCCGGGTCGGCGCCCTGGAGGAGGCCCATGGCGGCACCCTCTACCTCGACGAGGTCGCCGACATGCCGCGCGAGACCCAGAACCGGATCCTGCGCGTCCTCGTCGACCAGAACTTCCAGCGGGTCGGCGGCACGACCCGGGTGCATGTCGACGTGCGGATCATCTCGTCCTCCTCCCGGGACCTCCAGGAGGAGATCGCGGCGGGCCGCTTCCGCGAGGACCTGTTCCACCGCCTCTCGGTGGTGCCGATCCGGGTGCCAGCCCTGTCGGAGCGCCGGGAGGACGTGCCCGAGTTGATCCAGTTCTTCATGGACAACATCTCGTCCCAGACCGGCCTGCCCAAGCGTCGGATCGCCGAGGACGCCATGGCGGTGCTGCAGTCGCACAACTGGCCCGGCAACGTCCGCCAGCTCAAGAACAACGTCGAGCGGCTGATGATCCTGACCCAGGCCGACCCGGAGCAGGAGGTCACCTCCGAGATGCTGCCCTCCGAGATCGGCGCCCTGGTGCCGACCACCCCGGGGGGCGCGGGCGGCGAGAAGCTGATGAGCCTCGCGCTCCGGGAGGCCCGGGAGATCTTCGAGCGGGAATACCTCGTGGCGCAGATCGCGCGGTTCTCGGGCAACATCTCGCGCACCGCCGAATTCATCGGCATGGAGCGCTCGGCCCTGCACCGCAAGCTGAAGTCCCTGGGCATCGGCCCGTGAGGCTCCGGAGCCGGGGCGCGCGTTGAGGGCGGGGCCGATCCGTCACGGATCGGCTGGAACGGGGGTTGCTTGCGCCCACGCTTTCACGGCGTCATGGTATTTGTATACATGGGCCCTGGACCGGGTGTTCGGACGATCCGGCCGGCGGCATACGACTCATCCCGGACGGAGCGATCCGGGACAACAAGAAGGCTAAGAAGATGGCGGGCGAACGCGCACAGAACCTTCAGGACACGTTTCTCAACCATGTCCGCAAGAACAAGATCCCCCTGACCATCTTCCTCGTCAACGGCGTCAAGCTGCAGGGCGTCGTGACGTGGTTCGACAATTTCTGCGTGCTGCTGCGCCGGGACGGGCATTCGCAGCTGGTCTACAAGCACGCGATCTCCACGATCATGCCGGGCCATCCGGTGCAGCTGTTCGAGCCGGACGAGACCGCCGAGAAGGCGTGAGGGCTCGTCGCCCCGGGCGCCCGGGGCGAGGCCGGCGGATCGGACCGACCGAGGCCGCTGCCGAAGCTGGGACCGGTCCGGGGCTGTCGCGCGGGGCGAGGGCGGCCTCCGGACCGATGCCGCCGCGCGGCCTGGTTCCCGATGCCGTCGCGGATATCCGCCACCGCCCCGGCCCGGCCCGGCATATTGACCCGGCATCTTGGCTGAGGTCGCCCGCATCCCCATTCTGTCGGATCCGACCTCTCCAACGAAGCCGCCGGCCTCCCGGCGGTCACAAAGGCTGCATGAGCGAGACGCTGACGTCCGGCGAAGCCCGCCTCCAGGCGCAGGCCGCCCCCGAGGGCGAGATCGCCGCGGCGACCCACACCCTGGTGATCGGCCCCTATCTGGCCCGCGGCGCCTCGGGGGCCGGGCAGGGGGGCGGGCAGGGGGCCGCCGCGCCGTCCCGCTCCGTGGAGGCCCGCCTCGACGAGGCCACCGGCCTCGCCGCGGCCATCGAACTCGACGTGGTCGAGAGCCTCGCCGTCAGCCTGCCGCGGATCCGGCCCTCGACCTATCTCGGCAAGGGCCGGGTCGAGGAGATCGCCGGCCTGATCCGCGCCCGGGAGATCGGCCTCGTGGTGATGGACTGCGCCCTGTCGCCGGTGCAGCAGCGCAACCTGGAGAAGGCCTGGGGCGCCAAGGTCATCGACCGCACCGGGCTGATCCTGGAGATCTTCGGGCGCCGCGCCTCGACGCGCGAGGGAACCCTTCAGGTCGAGCACGCCCACCTCGCCTACCAGAAGTCGCGCCTTGTCCGGTCCTGGACCCACCTGGAGCGCCAGCGCGGCGGCTTCGGCTTCCTGGGCGGCCCCGGCGAGACCCAGATCGAGGCCGACCGGCGCATGATCCAGGAGCGCATGACCCGGATCGAGCGCGACCTCGACGCGGTGGTCCGCACCCGCGGCCTGCATCGACAGAGCCGGGCGCGGGTTCCGTATCCGATCGTGGCGCTCGTGGGCTATACCAACGCCGGAAAATCCAGCCTGTTCAACGCCTTGACCCGAGCCGAGGTCACCGCCAAGGACATGCTGTTCGCCACCCTCGATCCCACCGCCCGGGCGACCAAGCTGCCCCACGGCGAGACCGTGATCCTGTCCGACACGGTGGGCTTCATCTCCGACCTGCCGACGCCCCTGATCGCCGCCTTCCGGGCGACGCTGGAGGACGCCATCGAGGCCGACGTGCTGCTGCACGTGCGCGACGTCAGCCACGTCGATTCCGAGGCCCAGGCCGAGGATGTCGGCGAGGTGCTGCGGGAGCTCGGCATCGAGACCACGGCGGACCGGATCATCGAGGTCTGGAACAAGGCCGATCTCCTCGACGACGACGAGCGCACGCGGCTCCTGAACCTCAGCGGCCAGGCCAAGGCCCGCAACGACCGCGACAGCGCCGCGCCGGTCCTGGTCTCGGCGGTCACCGGGGAGGGGCTCGCCGCCCTGACGGCCCGGATCGAGGCGCGGATCGGGCGCAACCGCGCGAGCTTCGCGGTGGCGCTGCCGCCGGAGGACGGGGCGGCGCTCAACTGGCTGTACGAGAACGCCGAGATCCTCGACCGCCGGTCGGAGGCCGACGGCACCCTGCATCTCGCGGTCCGGATCGCCCCCGAGAAGGAGCCGCGCTTCCTCAACCGCTTCGCGGCGGCCCGGCGCCTCGGCCGGGGCGGTTGATGGCCTCCGGCAGCTTCGGCAATCCACCGCTTCCCGGCCTGCAGACCATGCGGGCGCCGGCGGCGGGCCGGGCGGATCCGGGATCGGACGACGAGGCGGTGCTGCGGGCCATGCAGGCCGGCGGCGGCCTGCGCCTGCTCGGCCTGCGGATCGTGATCGTGCTGGTGCTGCTGATGGCGGCCCAGGCCTATGACGGCTCGCTGCATGCCCTGAGCCACTGGCTCATCCTCGGCTTCTACGGCCTCGGCACGGTCTGGTTCGGTCTCCGGGAGCGGGGCGGCGGCCCCGCGGCCAACGTCTACAGCTGGGCCGGCACCGGGCTCAACGCCGGTCTCGCCGTCTACGTGATCATCGAGCACATGCTGGCCGGCGGCGGGGCCGGTCTCGGCGCCGACGCGGTGAGCCGCCTGCCCGCCTTCCTGCTCCTGCTCCAGACCGGCCTGAGCATGCGGGTGGCGCAGACCCTGCTGTTCTGCGGCGTGGTCACCCTCTGCTGGAGCGCGGCCTTCCTGGTCGGGCTGCTGCATCCGGACCTGTTCCCGAACGCCGAGACGTTTCCGACCGCGCAGCTTACCGGGCTCGCCACCTTCATGGCGGCGGGCCTCCTGGTGGTCGACGGCATGATCCGCCTGCGCGCGGCGGTGGCGCGGGCCCTGCGCATGGAGCACGAGCGGGCCCAGCTCGCCCGCTTCGTGCCCGACACGGTCGCCCTCGATCTCGCCGCCGAGGACGGGGATTCCGGCCTCGGCATCCACCGGCGCCACGCCTGCCTGATGATCCTCGACATCCGCGGCTTCTCGCGGCTCTCCCGCGAGCATCCGCCGGAGGCCATGGTCACGGCCCTGCTGGCGGTCCGGGCGGCCGCCCAGGCGGCGGTGGCGGAGCAGGGCGGCCTCGTCGACAAGTATATCGGCGACGCGGTGCTGGTGCAGTTCGTCGTCGGCCACCCCGACGCCCAGGCCCGGGCGGCGCTTGCCTGCGCCCTGTCGATCCGCGACCGGATCGCCGCCCTCAACGCGTCCCGCGCCCGGGAGGGGCTGTTCCCCCTGCGGGTCGTGGTCGCCCTGCACGCGGGCGACCTCCTGGTCGGGGTCTTCGACGACGGGGTGCGGGCCGAGTACACGGTGCTGGGTCCGGCGATGAACGCCCTGGCGCGGATCGAGACCCGGGCCAAGGCGGCCGAGATCGAGCTCGCCGCCTCGGGGGATTTTCTGGATCTGCTCGGCGGCGTGCTCCCGGCCGGGATCCGGGCCGTGCCGGTGCCGGACGCCGCCCTGCCGGAGCCCCTCACCCTGGCGGCGATCACGGTGGCGCCGGGCGCCTGAGGCGGCCCGGGCAGGACCGGGACTGCGGCGCGCCGATCGCGTTCGGTCTCGGCCGGCCGATTCCGACGCCGCAGGGTGCCGGAATCGCGCGGATTGAGGCTGGCGGGCCGGGCGTCTTCTGCTACGTCCGCCGGATTGTCAGCCCACCGTGCGTGGGCACGGTGCCACGAGGAAACGATGCTGGGATCGAAGCGGGGATCGAAGCGGGAATCGGGATGGTTGGGGCGGCTCGCCCTGGGAGCCCTGGCGGCCCTGGCCGGCGCCGGGCCGGTGCGGGCGCAGGAGACGGCAGCCCCGAAGGCGCTCCCGCCCCTCGTGTTCACCGGCATCCCCGATCAGGACGAGAGCCGCCTGGTCGAGCGCTTCGGCAAGGTCGCCGCCTATCTGGAGGCCAAGCTCGGCGTGCCGGTGCGCTACATCCCGGTGAAGAGCTACCCGGCGGCGGTCACCGCCTTCACCAACGGGCAGGTGCAGCTCGCGTGGTTCGGCGGCTTCACGGGCGTCCAGGCGCGCAAGGCCGTGCCGGGCGCCCAGGCGATCGCGCAGGGCGCCGAGGACGCGGCGTTCAAGACCTACCTCATCGCCAACGCCGCCACGGGGCTGAAGCCCGACAAGGCCTTCCCGAAGGACATCGCGGGCAAGACCTTCACGTTCGGCGCCCGCGCCTCGACCTCCGGGCGGCTGATGCCCGAGTATTTCATCCGGCAGGCCTTCCCGGGGCAGAGCCCCGAGCAGGTCTTTGCCCGGGTCGGCTTCTCGGGGGATCACAGCCGCACCATCCAGCTGGTCCAGTCCGGCGCCTTCGCGGTGGGCGCCGTTGACTACTCGGTCTGGGACCTCGACGCGAAGGCCGGCAAGGTCGACCGACAGGCGGTCTCGGTGATCTGGGAGAGCCCGGCCTTCCCCGATTACCAGTGGACCGTGCGGGGCGACGTGGAGCAGACCTACGGCGCCGGCTTTACCGAGAGGCTGCGGGGGGCGCTCGTCGGCATCACCGACCCGGCGATCCTGGAGCCGTTCGGGCGCTCGAAGTTCATCCCCGTGACCAACGCCGCCTACGAGCCCCTCGTCGCGGTCGGACGCTCCACCGGCCTGCTGGACTGACGTCCGTGGCGAGCGGCGCGCAAGCCCGAGCGGCCATCGTCCTCCGGAACGCCTCCGCATCCTATGGCGGGCGTCCGGTGCTTTCGGGCCTCGACCTGACCGTGCGGGCGGGGGAGCGCGTCGCGCTGATGGGCCGCTCCGGGGCGGGCAAGTCGACTCTGATCGGCCTGATCCACGCCCAGGCGCCCGAGCAGGTGGCGCTGGTGCCCCAGGCCGCCGCCCTCGTGCGGCCGCTCTCGGTGTTCCACAATGTCTATATGGGCCGCCTCGACCGGCGCTCGACCCTGCACAACCTGCGCACCCTGGTCCGGCCGGCCCGGGCGGACGTCGCCGCGGTGGAAGCGGTCCTCGACCGGGTCGGGCTCGCGGACCGGCTCTGGGCCCGGGCCGGCGAACTCTCCGGCGGCCAGCAGCAGCGCGTCTCCGTGGCCCGCGCCCTCTACAACGGCCGGCCGATCCTGGTCGGGGACGAGCCGGTCTCGGCGCTCGACCGCCAGCAGGGCGCGCGGATCCTCACCGAGCTGGCCCGCAGCCACGAGACCCTGATCCTGGCGCTGCACGACGTGGCCCTGGCCCTCGCCCAGACCGACCGGATCGTGGTGCTGGAGGCCGGCCGGATCGTCCTCGACGCCCCGTCGGCGGGCCTCGATCCGGCGCGGCTCAGCCCGTTCTACGCGGCCGCCTGATGCGCAGCCCCGCCTTCCTGCCGCGGCCCGGCTACGCGGCGGTGAGCCGCTGGTTCCTGGCCGCGGCGCTCGCCGGCCTGCTGGTGGCGGACCTGCAGGTCACGACGCTCCACCCCTTGGCCGACCTCGCCCGCCTCCTCGGCGGCCTGATCCGGCCCGATTTCCCCGCGGTGGAGGGCTGGAGCGTCGTCTATACCGTCGCCTTCGCGATGCTCGGCGTCGGGCTCGGCGCCGGGACGGGGCTGCTGCTGGCGATCCCCTTCGCCCGCTCGCGCACGGTCCGGCTCGCCTGCGCGGGCGTCCGCGCCGTCCACGAGCTGTTCTGGGCCCTGCTGCTGATGCAGGTCTTCGGGCTCTCGGCGACCACCGGCGTGCTCGCCATCGCGCTGCCCTATGCGGGGATCTGCGCCAAGGTCTATGCCGAGCTGATCGAGGAGGCCGACCTCGCGGCCGTCCGGGTCCTGCCCGCGGGCACCGGCGCGGTCTCGGCCTTCCTGTACGCCCGCCTGCCCGAGGTGGCCGGGCGGATGCGCGACTACACCCTCTATCGCCTGGAATGCGGCCTGCGCTCCAGCCTCGTGCTCGGCTTCATCGGCCTGCCGACCATGGGCTTTGCCTTCGAATCCGCCTTCCGCCAGGGCCGCTATGCGGAAGCCGGGGCGCTGCTCCTGATCTTCTACGCGCTGATCGGCACGCGGCGGCTCTGGGTGCGGGCCCGGACGCTGCCTCTCCTCCTCGTCGGATCCGTGCTGGCGCTGCCGCCCACCGTCGGCAGCGCGGCGATCGGCCCGAGCCTCGCGCGCTTCCTGGGCCACGACATCGTGCCGGCGCCGCTCCGGGACGCCGCCCTCGCCGAGCCCGAGACCTGGGTCCGGCTCTGGTCCTGGCTGCGCCCGATCCTCGCCGGGCAGGTCCTGCCCGGCACCGCGCAGACCCTGATCCTGGCGCAGATCGCGCTGGTGGCCACCGCCCTCGGGGCGCTGGTCCTGTTCCCGCTGACCGCGCGGCGCTTCGCCGGACCGATCGGGCGGCCCCTCGGGCGGGTGCTGCTGGTGGTGGTGCGCTCCACGCCGGAATACGTGCTCGCCTATCTCGGCCTGCAGCTCCTGGGCCCCTCGATGCTGCCGGCGATCCTGGCGCTTTCGCTGCACAATGCCGGGATCGTCGCCTACCTGATGGGCCGCCACGCCGACGCGATCCCCTACCGGGCCGACGCGCCCCGGGGCCTCGATCTCTACGCCTACGAGACCGTGCCGCGCCTCTACGGCCAGTTCCTGGCCTACCTGCTCTACCGCTGGGAGCTGATCCTGCGGGAGAGCGCGATCTTCGGCATCCTGGGGGTCACGACGCTGGGCTTCTACGTCGACGCGGCGATCTCGGAGCTGCGCCTCGACGTGGCCGTGGTGCTGATCGCCGCCACCGCCCTGGTGACGGTGGCGGTCGACGCCCTCTCCCGGGCCCTGCGCCGGTCCCTGCGGATCGACGCCCTGCCGACCCGGCTCTCCGGGCCGCAGCCGATCACCGGGGCGGAGCCGACCTGAGCGGGATCGGTGACGCCGGCCCGGACGGGGCGCCGGCCGGCGATCCGCGGCGCGAACCGAACCCGGGTCGCCCGAAGCCTGCACCGGACCGGGACCGTGAAACCCGGGCGCCCCGCCCTCACCACTTGTAGCTGATCTTCGCCAGCACCCGCCGGGCATCGCCGTAGAAGCAGGAATTCTGCGCCTGGCAGGAGGAGACGAAGCGCCGGTCGGCGAGGTTCGTGGCGTTCACCTGGAAGCGCCAGTTCTCGTAATCGTAGTGCACCTGCGCGTCGAACAGCACGTAGTCCGGCAGGCGCAGGGTGTTGCCGACGTCGGCGAAGGAGCGGCCGATGTAGCGCACGCCGCCGCCGAAGCCGAAGCCGCGCCAGTCGCCGGTCGGAATCGTGTAGTCGAAGAACAGGTTGGCGAGGTTTTCGGGGGTGTTGACCGGCACGCGCCCGAGCTGGTCGACGGTGCCCCGCACGGTGTTGATCCCGAAGACCGTGAAGGAGCCGACGACGTTGAGGCCGTCGAATAGGTTGGCCACCAGCTGCGCCTCGAAGCCGGTGGAGCGCACCGCGCCGAGCTGGCTCTGGAACAGCGTGTTCGCCGGATTCGGCGTCAGCACGTTGTTGCGGTGGATGTCGAAGCCCGCGAAGGTCAGGAAGTAGCCCTGGCCCGGCGGCTCGAACTTGACGCCGCCCTCGATCTGGTCGCCCGTCTCCGGCTTGAAGGTCTGGCTGTTGATGTCCGTGCCGATCAGCGGCTGGAACGAGGTCGAGTACATCACGTACGGCGCGAGGCCGAAGTCGAAGTTGTAGATCGCCGCCGCCCGGTAGGTGAAGGCGCTGTCGTTGCGGCCGTTGCTGTTGGCGGGGGTCAGGCGGTCGTAGACCCGGTTGTCGACGAAGTCCTGCCGGCCGCCGAGGATCAGGCTCAGCTCCGGCGTGAGCTTGATCTGGTCCTGGAAGTAGAGCCCGACCTGCTGGAACGAGTCGGCGTTGATCAGGTACGGCGAGGCGGAGACCGTCTGCGGACCGTAGACCGGCGCGAGGATGTTCAGGTTCGGGGCCGGGAAGCCCGAGGCTTGGTTGTCGTGGATCTGGAAGTTCCGGTACTCCACGCCCATCAGGAAGTGGTGCCGGAAGAAGCCGTCGGAGAACTGCGCCTCGGCCTGGGTGTCGACGTCGAGCTGGGCGACCTTGGCGTGGTCCCGGAACAGGTAGCGGGCGAGCTGCGTCTGCTGCGGATCGGCATAGCCGAGCTGGCCGATATAGGAGTTCTGGTAGCTCTCCGCGAAGGCGTAGCGGGCGTTCTGGCGGACCGTCCAGGTCTCGTCGAAGGCGTGCTCGAACTCGTAGCCGATGAAGGCCTGGTCGCGCCGGAAGGTGTTGAAGCCGGCATCGCCGACGTTGAGCGCGCGCGGGATGCGCAGGCCCAGCGCGGTCGGCTTCACCGTCCCGTAATAGGGCAGGAAGTTCGAGGTCACGGCGGAGTTGTCGCGCTGGAAGCTCGACAGGATCGTGAGCCGGGTCGCGCCGTCCGGCTTATAGGTGAAGGCCGGGGCGATGTAGTAGCTGTCGTCCGGCGCCCCCTGGACCTGGGTGCCGCCGTTGCGGGCGTAGCCGGTCAGGCGGGTGAACCAGTGGCCCTCCCGATCCGCCGGGCCGCCGACGTCGAAGGCGGCGTAGCGCTGGTCGAAGGAGCCGCCGCCGACCTCGATGGAGCCGAACGGCGTCTCGGTCGGGCGCTTGGTGACCTGGTTGATCAGGCCGCCGGGATTGCCGGCCCCGAACAGCACCGCGGCGGGGCCGCGCAGCACCTCGACGCGCTCCAGCCCGTAGGTGTTGACCCGGTAATACGCGAATCCGTAGTTCAGGAGCTGCAGGCCGTCGCGGTAGAGGCCGTAATCGCTCGCCACGAAGCCGCGCAGCTGGAAATAGTCGAGGCGCGAATCCGCGCCGAAGGTGCCCGCATAGGTGCCGGCCACGTACTGGGTCGCCTGCTGCAGGGTCTGGGCGTTCTGCGTGTCGATCTGCTGGCGGCCCACGACGGTGATCGATTGCGGGGTCTCGATCAGCGGGGTGTTGGTCTTGGTGGCGGTGGCCGAGCGCCGGGCCACGTAGCCGTCGATCGGGCCGGTCGGGCTCTCCACGGCGCGCGCGGGCGCCCCGGCGCGGACCGCGGAGGCCGGCCCGCCGCCGCCCTGGCTCTCCACGCTGAGTTCCTCGAGCTGCACGCTGCTGCCGGCCGGCGCCGCGGCGGCACCGCGGCGCGGCGCGGCGTCCTGCGCGCGGGCCGGGCCCGGCGCGGCCTGCGCCAGGACGGCCAGGGAGGCGCCGGCGAGGAGGGTGCGCAGGGTGACGCGCCGGACGATGCCCGTGGCGCCGGGGAGGGGGTGGGCGGCTCTCATGATCTCTTGCCGGATGCGACGCTGCGGGCAGCCGGCCGCGTTCGCCGGATTCGCCCCCGACGTGTCAGCCGCGCTGTTTAGAATCGTGATAAACTACTGTAATACTTGATCTTTCCAGCCCCGGACTACGGGCAGCCGGGCGCGGCCGCAAGCAGCCTTCGCGCGGAAGACGAGGGCTGTTGCCATTTCAACACGTATCGGTGGTGCAGCGACCGGGCCCGCGGCCCGGCGGCCCGGGGCTACTTCACGCGGCCCGCGATCCAGCCGGCCAGGACGTCCGCCACGGCGTCGCTGTTCGTCTCCAGCATCATCATGTGGCCGTTGCCGTGGAGGCCCTGATCGGCCAGCCGGACCACGTCGGGCTTGGCGCCGGCCTGGGTCAGGAAGGCGATGGTGCACTCGTCGTAGGTGGCGTGGAACGAGGCCTCCGCGGTCACCACCACGGTCGGCACCTTCGCGAGGTTCGGCAGGGCCCGGACGGGCTCGCCCTGCAGCCAGCAGCGGATCCGCCCGTCGCCCCCCTTCGGATCGCCCCCCTTGGCGTCAGACCCTTTGGCCTGCTGCGCCACGATCAGGTCCTCGGGGGCCTTGACCGGGGGATCGAAGGTCAGCGGCATGCGGGTCAGGCCGTAGGCCCGGGCGCGCCCGTCCCCGGTCTTCTCCCAGAACTCCTTGCCGCCGCGGAACTGCACGTCGAAGAAGGGCGGGCCGTTCGGCTCGACGGCGACATGCGCCTTGACGAGGTCCGGCCGCGCATCCGAGGCGGCCCAGCCGAACAGGGCCGCCTGGCCGTGGGTGATCAGGATCGCCGGACCGATCTTCTCCAGCAGGGCCAGCAGGGCGGGATCGACCAGCTCCTCGGTCTGCTGGCTGTTGGCGAGGAAGGGGACTTGGCTGGCGAAGAACTGATCGAAGGCGGCGTTGCCCGGCACGCCCGCCCCGCCCGGCCAGCGGGTGTGGAGCTTGGCCTGCGGGTACAGGTCGTAGACCTCCGGGGCCGTGTGGGTGCGCTCCAGGCTCCGGGTGCCGAGCCGGTCGTAGGGGCCGTAGACCTCCGGGTTGGTGCCCGAGCGCCCGCGCCCGACCTGGTCGACCACGTAGACCGGGTAGCCCTTCTCGACGAAGCGCTGCACCCAGCCCGGGCGGCCATCCGCGGTGGCGAGGTAGTTCACGCCGGTCTGGGCGAGGCCGTGGACCATCACCACCGGGTAGGCTTGCGTGATCCGGGCCGGGCTGCGCGACTGCACGAACATCTGGCCGACCATCACGGTCTTGTCGCCGAGCTTCTGGTAGCGGCCGCCGATGTAGAAATAGCCGGCGCGCGTCACCGGCTCGGACGGTCCCGCCGGGGCGGAGGCGGGCGCCACGCTCTGGGGGGCGGCGGCCTGCGCCGGCGGCTGGGCCGGGACAGGGCCCTGGGCCCGGGCCGGCCCCGCCGCCAGTCCCGCCGCCAACCCGGCGGCCAGCCCGGCAGACAGGCTCAGCCCCTGAACGGCGAGCAGCGCCGCGCGGGCGCCGTTCGCGATGCCGTTGCCGGCCATGCCGTCTCTCCCGGATGCGCGCCACTCCGCGCGGGCGCTTATTGCGGGAAACGCAACGTTCGGCCAGCCGGGAAAGCTGCACCATCCCGCCCGCGATGTCCGCGGCGGGGTCGGGCGAAGCGTCACGGCACCCGGATCGCGGCCGAGCCCGGCCCCCGGCGCATGCCAGGCGCGCCCGCGGCGGTGCTGGCGCGGCGCGGGCGGCACGCCCACCTTGGGACCGCATCGGCGCCGCTACGCGCGCCCCTCGCCCGGATCACCCGCGGCGGGGCAAAGCCAAGGACTCCAGCCGTGGATCCCGCAACCGCCAAGACCCTGGTTTCCGCCGCCCTGGTCGCCGCCATCAGCCTGTTCAGCGTGGTGTCGCTCCAGGCCTTCGTCGCTCAGATCCTCGCGGACCTCCGCGACGCCGGGTCCGCCCCCAGGGCGGTGCCGGTCCCGGTCCGCGTCGACCGCCGGATTCCGCCGCAGGCCTGATCGGTCCGAGCGGGCGGCGTCAGCCCCGTCCGCCGGGATCTTCCGACGGATGCCGGTCAGGTCCCCTCCTGCCGGGCCCGCTCGCGCAGGATGAACTTCTGCACCTTGCCGGTGGAGGTCTTGGGCAATTCGCCGAACACCACGTGGCGGGGGAGCTTGTAGGAGGCCAGCCGCCCCCGGCACCACTGGATCAGCTCGTCGGCACTGGGGGATGCGCCGGGCTTCAGCTCCACGAAGGCGCAGGGGGTCTCGCCCCATTTCGCATCGGGCTTGGCCACCACCGCCGCGGCGGCCACCGCCGGGTGCTTGAACAGGGCGTCCTCCACCTCGATCGACGAGATGTTCTCGCCCCCCGAGATGATGATGTCCTTCGAGCGGTCCTTGAGCTGCACGTAGCCGTCCGGGTGCTTCACCCCGAGGTCGCCGGTGCGGAACCAGCCGCCCTTGAAGGCGGCCTGCGTGGCGGCGGGATTCTTGAGGTAGCCGCGCATCACCACGTTGCCGCGCATCATCACCTCGCCGATCGTGGCCCCGTCGGCGGGCACCGGCTCCATCGTCTCAGGGTCGCGGACGTCGAGGGCCTCGAGCACCGGATAGCGGACGCCCTGGCGCGCCTTCTTGGCCGCCCGCTGGTCGGCCGCGAGGGCGTCCCAGTCGCCGTGCCAGGCATTCACAACCGCCGGCCCGTAGCTCTCGGTCAGGCCGTACAGGTGGGTCACGTCGAACCCGGCCTCCGACATGCCGGCGAGCACCGCCTCCGGCGGCGGCGCGGCGGCGGTGAAGAACGCGACGCGCTTGTGCAGGTCGCGGCGCTCGGCATCGGAGGCGTTGATCAGCATCTGCATCACGATCGGCGCCCCGCAGAGATGCGTGACCCCGTGCTCGTCCATCAGCCGGTACATGGCCTCCGCCCGGACCTGGCGCAGGCAGACATGGGTGCCGGCCACCACCGACAGGGTCCAGGGGAAGCACCAGCCGTTGCAGTGGAACATCGGCAGGGTCCAGAGATAGACCGGGTGCTGGCCGAGCCCGCCCGTGATGACGTTGCCGAGCGCCAGCAGCGCCGCCCCCCGGTGGTGGTAGACCACGCCCTTCGGGTCGCCCGTGGTGCCCGACGTGTAGTTCAGGGCGATCGCGTCCCACTCGTCGTCCGGGAGACGCCAGTCGTGCTCCGGGTTGCCGCCGGCCAGAAACGATTCGTAGTCGGTCTCGCCGAGGCGGGCGCCGGGGCCGTCGTATTCGGGATCGTCCACGTCGATCACGAACGGCTTGGTCTCCAGCCCCTCCAGCGCCGCGGCGGCCGTGCGGGAAAATTCGCGGTCGGTGATCAGCACCGCGGCCTCGCCGTGTTCCAGGCAGAAGCGGATCGCGCCGGCGTCGAGGCGGGTATTGAGGGTGTTGAGCACCGCCCCGGTCATCGGCACGCCGTAGTGGCACTCGATCATCTCGGGAGTGTTGGCCAGCAGCGCCGCCACGGTGTCGCCCCGGCCGATCCCGCGCGCCGCCAGCGCCGAGGCGAGGCGGCGCGCCCGGGCGTAGAGGTCCCGGTAGGAGCGCCGCAGGGGGCCGTGGACCACCGCCACGTGCTCGGGAAACACCCGCGCGGCCCGGTCCAGGTAGAGCAGGGGGGTCAGCGGCTGGTGGTTGGCCGGGACGCGGTCGAGGTCGCGGTCGTAAATCGTGTCGCGGGCCATCCCCGTCCTCCCGGCAAAATGTTGCCGGGACCGTAGCTTGCCGGGACGGGCGCGATCAATCGGGCGGGCGCGGACATCCTCAGTGGCGGGGCTCGTCCTCGGGCTCGGGCAGGAAGCGGGCGAGTTCGAAGCCGATCTCGATCATCAGGTGCTCGATCCGGTCGGTGAGGGTCGGCCGGTGCAGGGCGCGGGCGAGGTCGCGCAGGGCGATGATGTGCTCGGCCATCCGGTTCACCACCCGCTCGCTCTGCACGAGATTGGCGGCCTGCTCCTCGGTGCGGTCGATGGCGATGCCGCGCCCCCGGGTCGCCCCGCCGGCGGGGTCCCGCTCGATCCGGCCGCGCATCAGGAGCGTGCGGATCCCGGTGCGCGTGTCGCGGGTGCGGAACTCCGCCTCGACCGGACCGCCGGTCTCGGCCATCGCGTGCAGGTAGCTCTCGATCCGGATGCGGTCCTCGGGATGGGTGTGATCGAGGAACACCTCGAGGGACACCCCGCCGGCGGCGGCCTCGGGGTCGAGGCCGAGCAGATCCGCGAAGGTGGCCGAGAGCGCCAGCTGCCCCGCCCAGTAATCGTGGGCCCAGGTGCCCACGACGCCGGAGGCTTCCAGAACGGCTTGCGGGATCGGGGCTTCGGCCGCGCCAGTCCGCGCCGGGGCGACACCCGCTTTTAAACTTGAGGTTTTCACCCCCATCGGACTCCTCGTCTCACCCGCGCTCACGCTACGGTATCCGAGCGCCGCTGGAAAGGCTGTTAACTCTCTATATGCTAAGAATCTTAACCTGAAGTTTAGATGGATAGCCTGTGGCCGCATTGGGCCTGGATCTTCGGAACGACGCGCCGTCTTAACGGGTCGTTAACCATGTCGGCCGCAACCTGCCTTGGGACATCCTTGGGTCACAGGATCGCGGCACGCCGCAAATTCCATACCTGAGGTTGATCCAGACGGCGCAGCGACCGGCGGTCGCGGGCGCCCGAACGGATGCACGGGGCCTTCTGGAGGACGCCCAGGATGAAAGCGATCACCTTCGTCACGCAGAAGGGCGGCAGCGGCAAGAGCACGCTGTGCATCTCCCTGGCGGTGGCCGCCCGGGAAGCCGGCCACACGGTCTGCATCCTGGAGATGGACCGGCAGGCCACGATCTCCGACTGGCTCGACCACCGCACCGCCGACGGCCCCGAGGTGGCGCAGATCGACGCCACCCAGATCGACGCCGTGATGGAGCGCCTGCGCGAATCCGCCTACGATTACGTGTTCATCGACACGCCGGGGGTCGATTCCACCGGCACGCTGTCGGCGATCCGCGCGGCGGACCTGTGCATCATCCCGTGCCGGCCGACCCCCGCGGACCTGCGGGCGTTCAAGCCGACCTTGGCCGCCGTCTACCGGCTGGAGAAGAAGTTCGCCTTCGTGCTGAACCAGACCCCGCCGCGCTCCTACCGGATCCGCGACGCCGCGGACGGGCTGGCGGTGCTCGGCATCCTGCCCGACGTGAACATCGTCGCCCGCACCGACCACCAGGACGCGATCGGCCTCGGGCAGGGCGTCACCGAATTCAACCCGAAGGGCCAGGCCGCCGGGGAGGTCCGCCGCCTCTGGTCCTGGATCGAGCGCCGCACGCAGCCCCTGAGGACGGGTCAGCATGTCCAAGCCGCCTAAGCTCAGCCTCGCGGCGATCGTGGCCTCGGCGAGCCCGCAGGTGAAGCCCCTCGCCCGATCCGCGCCGGCGGTCCGGCCGCAGGGCGCCGAGATCGTGTCGTTGACCCTCGCGCCTCCGGTGCCGAAGCCCGCGGCCACGCTCAAGCAGCGGGCCCGCCAGATGTCGGTCTATCTGGAGCCGCCGGTCTACGACCAGCTGCGCGACCTCGCCTACGCCGAGAGGACCAAGATGCACGCCCTGATTCTGGAGGGCCTCGACCTGCTGTTCAAGCAGCGCGGCGCCCAGTCGATCGCGCAGCTGACCGACGCGCAGTCCCGCTGAGGGCAGGCGGCTCCGCCTCCCTCCCCCGCGGCGGGGAGGGAGATGCCCTCCGGGAGCGCCTTTCCCCTTCTCGAACAGCCATTTATGCGTCGATCCTGAGATCACGCACGAACCGCCCGGCACCGTCGGGCGCAGCGCCTGAACCCCGACCTCCGGCAACGTTCAGGCTTCCTTTACGCGATCCCTACAATTCTGGGTGGACCCGGCCGCGGGCCTCTTGGCGCGTCCGGGTCCGGTCCGGTTCGGGCCCCGGCCACGCGTAGAGTTTGGTGACCCCCACGATGGTGCGCACGACGCTTCCCCGGCCGGCGCGCCTCGCCCTGCGGCTCATGGCCGTCTCGGGCGTGGCCCTGGCCACCGCCAACTGCGCCACCTCGCCCCAGCAGAAGCTCGCCGCCGGGAACGGTATCGACCCGAAATACGGGGTCAAGGCGAGCCCGCGCCTCTACAACGAGGGCGACGTGATCCCGAAGGGCGGCGGCCGCCGCTACACCGGCAAGCCCTACGTGGTCGCCGGCCAGACCTACGTGCCGAAGGAGAATCCGAACGGCTACGTGCGCGAGGGGCTCGCCTCCTGGTACGGCTCGGCCTTCCACGGCCGCATGACCGCCAACGGCGAGGTGTTCGACCGCCACTCGATCGCCGCCGCCCACCCCACCCTGCCGCTGCCGAGCTACGCCCGGGTGACGAACCTCGACAACGGCTACTCGATGGTGGTGCGCGTCAACGACCGCGGCCCCTACCATGCCGGGCGCGTCATGGACGTGTCGGAGGAGGCGGCCGACGCCCTGGGCTTCCACCGCAAGGGCACCGCGCATGTGCGCGTCGAATATGTCGGCAAGGCCTCGGTGGCCGGCAGCGACGACCGCAAGCTGCTCGCCAGCCTGCGCACCGACGGCCGGCCGGCCGGCCGCTCGACCGTGATGATGGCCGATCTCGGCCCGACCGAGGACACGGAGCGCTACACGCGCTCCGCCCCGGCGCCGCTGGCCTTCCGTCCCGCCCAGGATTCCGCGTCGGAGCCCGCCGAGACCCCGGCCGCGCGGCCCGAGAGGACGGCACCGGTGCGCGCGCCGATCATGCTGGCCTCCGCCGCCGTGACGGTCCCGGCGGCCGTGCAGCCCACCGCCCCGCGGGTGCGGGAGTTCCGGCCCGCCCCCGTCCAGACCGCCGCCGCCAAGGGTGGCGGCGTCGGGGCCGGCAACCTGAAGGTCGCGGGTCTCAACCCGGCCCTCGCCCAGGGAGCGCCCCAGGCGCCTGGGCATGCCGCTGCCGGGAAAATCGCCTCGAAACCCGGCTCGGCCGCCCGTCCGGCGCTCGCCGAGGTCCACGGCCGGGGGGCTCCGGCGCCCGGCCCGACGAAGCTCGCCAAGGGCCCCTCCGCGCCGCCCTCCGCGCCGCTGCCGGCTTCGGCCAAGCTCGCCATGGCACGCCTCGCCGCCGTGCCGGCCAAGCCCGCGGCGGCCGCGCCGTCCAAGGCGGCGCCCGGCAAGTCCGCGGCGCCTGCCAAGTCCGCAGCGCCTGCCAAGTCCGCGGCGCCCGGCAAGGCGTCACCGAGCAGGATCGCCGCCCCTGCCGGCGCCCATCACGCCCGCCTGGCCGGGATCTACTGACGCCGCCCGCGGCGTCGGCCATCGGGGCCTCGGCCGGATCCCGGCCGGGTCTCGGCCGCCGATGCGGCATTTCGCGTTCGATCCGGCGCCGAAACCGTAATATGGTCACGCTTGTTATTGGGATACGGCCGGGATGCTTCCGGGCCGGCGGCAGGCGTGGGACGGAACGGTGATGCGCAGACCCCTTCTCACCCTCCTCGCGGCCGCCTGCGCCCTGGGCGCCGGCCTCGCCGCCGCCGCCGCACAGAGCTTCCAGACCGCGGCCCCGCACGCGATCCTGATCGACGCCGATTCCGGCTCGGTCCTGTTCGAGAAGGCCGCCGACGAGCGGTTCTCGCCGGCCAGCATGGCCAAGCTGATGACCACCGACATCGTGTTCGAGGCGCTGAAATCCGGCCGCCTCTCCATGGACACGGAGTTCACCGTCACCGAGGACGCGTGGAAGCGCGGCGGCGCCGGCGGGGGCGGCTCGTCGATGTTCGCGCAGGTCAACAGCCGCATCAAGATGGCGGACCTGCTGCGCGGCCTGATCGTGCAGTCGGGCAACGACGCGGCGATCACCATCGCGGAGAACATGGCCGGGTCCGAGGAGGCCTTCGCGGGGCTGATGAACCAGCGCGCCAAGGAGATCGGGCTGACGAACTCGACCTTCCGCAACGCCACCGGCTACGCGGCGCCCGACCAGAAGGTCACGGCCCGGGACATGGCCAAGCTCGCGCTGCACATCATCGACACCTACCCGGATTACTACAAGATCTTCTCCGAGAAGGAGTTCACCTGGAACAAGATCCGCCAGCAGAACCGCAACCCGCTGCTCGCCCTCGACATCGGCGCGGACGGGCTCAAGACCGGCTACCTGGAGGAATCGGGCTACGCGCTCACGGGCTCGGCGGTGCAGAACGGCCAGCGGCTCGTTCTGGTGGTCTCGGGGCTGAAGAGCGCCCGGGACCGCGCCTCCGAGTCGCGCAAGCTGATGGAATGGGGCTTCCGCGCCTTCGAGCCCCGGCAGGTCTTCACGCCGGGCGAGACCGTGGCCGAAGCCTCCGTGTATGGCGGCCAGTCGGGCTCGGTGCCGCTGGTGGCGAAGAAGCCCGTGCGGGTCCTGCTGCCGCGCGGCTCCAGCGACCGGGTCAGCGCCAAGGTGATCTATACCGGGCCCCTCGTCGCCCCCGTGGAGGAGGGCCGGCGAGTCGGCGTCCTGCGCATCCAGCGCGGCGATACGGTCGCCCTCGACCAGCCCCTCTACGCCGGCGCCTCGGTGGAGCCCGGCACGCTGTCGCAGCGGGCGATGGATGCGGCGCTGGAATTCGGCACCGGCCTCGTCCGCAAGGCCCTCGACCGGGCCGGCAAGGGCGGCGACAAGGGTGGCGACAAGGGGACTGACAAGGGTGCTGCCGGGGCGGCCAACCCCTCGTGACGGCGCGCGCGTGACCGTGCTGCGGCTCCGGGATCCCGCGGAGGCGGGCGGCGCCTTCCTCACCTTCGAGGGGGGGGAGGGGGCCGGCAAGTCGACCCAGATCGCCCGCCTCGCCGCGACCCTGCGCGCGCAATCGGGCCGGGCCGTCTGCGTGACGCGCGAGCCCGGCGGCTCGCCGCGGGCGGAGGAGATCCGCACGGCCCTGCTCGACGGCGTCGCCAAGCCCTACGGCCCCTTCGCGGAAGCCCTGCTGTTCAGCGCCGCCCGGATCGACCACCTCGACCGCTTGATCCGTCCGGCCCTGCGCCGGGGCGAGATCGTGCTGTGCGACCGCTTCATCGACTCGACCCGGGCCTATCAGGGCGCCGCAGGCGGCCTCGATCCCGGGATCCTGGACGCCCTGGAGCGGGTCGTCGTCGGCCCGACCCGGCCCGACCTCACCCTGATCCTCGACCTCGCCCCCGAGGCGGGCCTCGCCCGCGCGGCCGGGCGCGGCGCCGGGACGGGGCAGGGGGCCGACCGGTTCGAGGCCGAGGCCCTCGACTTCCACATCCGGCTGCGGGAGGCCTTCCTGGCGATCGCCCGGGCCGAGCCGGAGCGCTGCGCGGTGATCGACGCGTCCCGCGATCCCGACGCGGTCGAGGCGGCGATCCGGGCCGTCGTCGCGTCCCGGCTGCCCGAGCTTCTGCCCGACCGGCCGAAGGGGACGGGCAGAAGCGGCGATGCGGTGTGAGCGGCGGCGCTCCGCGGCCGGTTTGCGGCGTGCCCCGTTCGGGCTATCGTCCGGGCTATCGTCCGGATGGAAACCGCCGCTCCCTGGCGCTGACCCGTCAAGGTCGAGCCGGCGCACGATCACGGGGTGCAGGGCGCGTCGGCGGTGGAACCTCCGCTCGCCCTGTTCCGCGCGCGAGAATGCCGGAGAGGCCCATTCTCGGCACGCAGGCTCGGCACGCAGGGCCGCGCGCGACCGGCGCGGGGTGGGTCGGTGAGGCCCGGGCGAGGCCGGTGCGACCGGCCCAGGGGCGTTCCGAGGGGCGCTCTCGGGGGCGCTGGGCACCGCCCGTGGGCTTCCGGAAGCGCAGCGGTGCCGGAACCGCCAGAGGAGCGAAGGCTCGCATGAAACCCGTGGACCG
Source organism: Methylobacterium sp. 391_Methyba4 (assembly GCF_029691625.1). Lineage (NCBI taxonomy): Bacteria > Pseudomonadati > Pseudomonadota > Alphaproteobacteria > Hyphomicrobiales > Methylobacteriaceae > Methylobacterium > Methylobacterium sp. 391_Methyba4. The sequence continues at coordinate 1,894,890 of NZ_CP121475.1, forward strand.
CGCCGCCGACGACGTCGAGCCCGGAGACCTGTCGGGCATCCCGCGCCCGCGCGAGACCCTCGGGCTCGTCGGCCACGGGGCGGCGGCCGACGCCTTCGCGGCCGCGATCGCGGCGGGCCGCCTGCACCATGCCTGGCTGATCGGCGGCGCCCCCGGCATCGGCAAGGCGACGCTGGCCTACCGGGTCGCGCGCCGCCTGCTCGCCCATCCCGCGGGCGGCGGGCCGGCGGGCCTCGACGTGCCGGCGGACGATGCCGTCATCGGCAAGGTGGCGGGCCTGTCGCACCCGAATCTGGTGGTCCTGCGCCGCCACCGGACCGCCGGCACCAAGACGCTGCCGACCAAGATCTCGGTCGACATGGTGCGCCGGGCCCTTGACCTCTTCGCCTCGACGGCCACGGATTCCGGCTGGCGGGTCTGCATCCTCGACAGCGCCGAGGATCTCAACGCCAACGCCGCCAACGCCCTGCTCAAGGTCCTGGAGGAGCCCCCGCCCCGGGCGCTGTTCCTGATCCTGTCCCACCAGCCCGGCCGGCTGCTCCCGACCATCCGCTCCCGTTGCCGGGTCCTGATGCTGCGCCCGCTGTCCCCCGCGGCGGTCGCCCAGGTGGTGCGCGGCCTGCCCGAGCCCTTCCCGCAACCCGACGAGGCCGCCCTGGCCCGGGCGCTGGCCCAGTGCGAGGGCTCGGTCGCCCGGGCGCTGGCGATGCTCGATCCGGTCACCGCCGGCCTCGTGGCCGAGATCGAGACCCTGCTGGCGCGGGCGCGCACGCCCGATTGGGGCCGGGTGCTCAAGCTGGCCGAGACCCTGGCGGGCCGCGACGCGGAGGCGCGGTTCGAGGCCGCCCAGGACGCGGTGCTGCGCTTCGTCTCGGCTGAGATCGACCGGCGCCGGGACGAGCCCCCCGCCCGCCTCGCCGCCCTGGTGGAGGTCGCCGACCGGTTCGGCCGCGCCGCCCGGGAGGCGGCGATCTACAACCTCGACCGGCGCCCGGTGATGCTGTCCCTGTTCGGCGACCTCGCCGAGGTGGCGTAGGGCCGGACGCGGCGGTGCCGCGGGCGATGGGCGCCGTGAGAGGCCGCTGCGTGAGGCCGCCGCGTGAGGCCGCCGCATCCCGTCGTCCCGGGGCCGCCCGGCGGGGCCTGGGATCCAGACACGCCGAGGCGGCACGGCCTCGCACGGACGGTGTTCCCGGGTCGCCCGGCTCCGGCGTACCCCTCCGGGTCCGGGTTCGTCTGCGGCACCCCGGAATGACCGCGCGGATCGATGGGCGCAGGGCATCACCGCCCGGACGCGCCGCCCGCACCTTGACAATGTTCCTATTTTGTGCTTCCTGACCGCACCTGTCCGCGGCGGCCCGGGAGCGATCCCGGGGCGTCCTTCGGGGGCCCGCCCGGTGGCTGACCGGGCGGGTCCGGGGGCGGGGCGGCGCCCGCGTCGGTGGCTTTCAGCCGCCATCGCCCCGGGCGGCGGACCGGTGCGGGGCGTGTCTCGGAAGCGGGCGTGAGACCGGGCGGCAGTTTGCCCGGCGGGGTCGAGGAAATGCCCCCGCGCCGACCCGCCTCTGGGCCGACCCTGAGCGACCTGCGGACCCGCCCACTACGAGGCGGGGGGCGGCTGGAAGGCCACGGCGCTGATGCGGGTTCCGGAGGTGCGGGCACGGCGTGCCTGGGCTTCGCCCGAGACCGCGAACAGGGAGTCGCAGGACCGGGGCGCTGGAGACGCCGCGACGAGAAAGACGGCACCGGCCGGGGCAGGCGCCCGGTCGATGCCGCGGGGCGCCGCGGGGATCGGATCCCGCGCGACTTTGGCCGACACCTGGGTTCCCGCGGCGTCCCGCGTCCCTCGTGTTCGCTCCCGGGCCATGCCCCCGGCGCCACCGGCGCGCGGGGACTATGACGCATGTCCGGAGACGGTCGACGACGGCCGCCTCCCGGACCGGCCGCCGTCGCGGCAGCGCCGGTCTTGCCGGCCGCGACGGTTGCGTCCCGGCTCCGGTCGCGCGACAACGCGGGCAGCTTCCCGCGCTCATCCGGAACACCACAGACGTGACGTCCAACGCCCCGGCGCCCCTGAAAAAAACCTTCGGCCTCTCGACCGCGATCTCCTACCCCAACGGCGCGCCCCATATCGGCCATGCCTACGAGGTGATCGCCGCCGACGCCATCGCGCGCTTCCACCGGCTCGACGGCTACGACGTGCTGTTCTCCACCGGGACCGACGAGCACGGGCTGAAGATCCAGCAGGCCGCGACCCGGGCCGGCACCACCCCGCGCGCGTATGTCGACGGCACCGCCGCCCGGTTCCAGGCGATGGCCGACCGGCTGGACTGCGCCTACGACCGCTTCATCCGCACCACCGAGCCCGGCCATTCCGCCGCCGCCCAGGAGATCTGGCGGCGGATGGAGGCCAACGGCGACATCTACCTCGACAAATATGCCGGCTGGTACTCGGTCCGCGACGAGGCCTATTACGACGAGGCCGAGACCCGGCTCCTGGAGGACGGCAGCCGCCGCAGCCTCGCCACCGACACGCCGGTCGTGTGGATGGAGGAGGAGAATTTCCTGTTCCGGCTCTCCGCCTATCAGGACCGGCTGCTGCAGCTCTACGCGGACCAGCCCGACTTCATCGGGCCGGACACCCGCCGGAACGAGGTGGCGAGCTTCGTGCGCTCCGGCCTCAAGGACCTCTCGGTCAGCCGCACCAATTTCGACTGGGGCGTGCCGGTGCCCGGCCATCCGAGCCACGTCATGTACGTGTGGGTCGATGCGCTCACCAATTATCTCACCGTCACCGGCTTCCCCGACGAGTCCGATCCGCGAAAAAAATTCTGGCCGATGGATCTGCACATCATCGGCAAGGACATCGTCCGGTTCCACGCGGTCTACTGGCCGGCCTTCCTGATGTCGGCCGGGCTGCCCCTGCCCAAGCGCGTCTTCGGCCACGGCTTCCTGCTCTCCAAGGGCGAGAAGATGTCGAAGTCGCTGGGCAACGTCCTCGACCCGTTCGAGCTTGCCGACACCTACGGCGTCGACCCGGTGCGCTACTTCGTGCTGCGCGAGGTGCCGTTCGGCGGCGACGGCAGCTACAGCCACGAGGCGATCATCGGCCGGATCAACGCCGATCTCGCCAACGACCTCGGCAACCTCGCCCAGCGCTCGCTCTCGATGGTGGCCAAGAACTGTGACGGTGCGGTGCCGGATCCGGGCAGCCTGGACGAGGCCGACCGCGCCCTGCTCGCCCAGGTCGATGCCCTGCCGGAGCGCGCCCGCACCCTGATGGGCGACCTCGCGCTGCACAGCATCCTCGCCGAGATCTGGGCCGTGGTGGCGGAGGCGAACCGCTACTTCGCCGCCCAGGAGCCCTGGCGCCTGCGCAAGTCCGACCCGGCGCGGATGAACGCCGTGCTCTACACGACGCTGGAGGCGTTGCGCGTCTTCGGCATCCTGACCCAGCCCTTCGTGCCGGGGGCGGCCGCCAAGCTCCTCGACCTGCTGGCGGTGCCGGCCGACCGGCGCAGCCTCGCCGCCGTGGGGGAGGGGGGCCGGCTCGTGCCGGGCACGGCGCTCGCCGCCCCCGCGCCGATCTTCCCGCGCTTCGAGCGCCCCGAGACCCCGTCCGCCTGACGAATCTTGCCGCCCGACGGCCCCGAGACCCGATGCTCATTGACAGCCACTGCCATCTCGACTTCCCGGATTTCGCCGCCGACCTGCCCGGGGTCATCGCCCGGGCGAAGGCCGCGGGCGTCACCGGCATGCTCACCATCGCCACCCGGGTCGCCAAGGCCGACACCTACCGGGCGATCGCCGAGGCTCATCCGGAGGTCTGGTACACGATCGGCACCCATCCCCACGGGGCCGCCGATGAGCCGGACGTCGCCGCCGGGGCGATCGCGGAGATCGCCGCGGCCAGCCCGCGCTGCGTCGGGATCGGCGAGGCCGGGCTCGATTACCACTACGCCGACGCCGCCCCCGAGGCGGTGCAGGAGCGGGTGCTGCGCGCCCATATCGAGGCGGCGCGCCTGTCCGGCCTGCCGCTGGTGATCCACGCCCGCGACGCCGACGACCACATGGAGCGGGTGCTCTCCGACGAGATGGGCCACAAACCCTTCCGGGCGGTGCTGCACTGCTTCTCCTCGGGGAAGCGGCTGGCGGAGGCCGGGGTGGAGCTGGGGCTGTTCGTGTCCTTCTCGGGCATCGTCACCTTCCGGCGCTCGCACGATCTGCGCGACATCGCCCGGAGCGTGCCCCTGGATCGGATCCTGGTGGAGACCGACGCGCCGTTCCTCGCCCCCGAGCCCCATCGCGGGCGGACCAACGAGCCGGCCTACACGGCCGACACGGCCCGGTCCCTCGCCGAGACGCTCGGGCTGCCGGCCGAGGACCTCGCCCGGATCACCACAGCGAACTTTTTCAGCCTGTTCGACAAGGCGGCCGGCGCAACGCCCCGCAGCGGCGCGTGACCGAAGCGGGCGGGAGCGGGAGATCCGGATGGCGCGCCTGACCCTGCGGATCCTCGGCTGCGGCTCCTCCGGCGGGGTGCCGCGGGTCGGCACCGGCTGGGGTGCCTGCGATCCGGAGGAGCCACGCAACCGCCGGAGGCGCTGCTCGATCCTGGTCGAGCGGGCATCCGGGGCCGGGCGGACCACGCTTCTGGTCGACACCTCCCCCGATCTGCGCGAGCAGCTCCTGGATTCCGGCATCCGGCGTCTGGACGGGGTGCTCTACACCCACGCCCATGCCGACCACACCCACGGAATCGACGACCTGCGCCCGCTGGTGATCGCCATGCGGGCACGGATCCCGGTCTACGCGGACGCCCTGACCCGGTCGCTGCTCACGACCCGGTTCGGCTATTGCTTCGAGACGCCCCCCGGAAGCGCTTACCCGCCGATCCTCGACCTGCGCGACCTCGACGCCGACCGCGACCTGACCCTGGAGGGGGAGGGGGGCCCGATCACCGTGGCATCGCTCCCGGTGGAGCACGGCAACGAGGCCGCCCTCGGCTTCCGCTTCGGCAATGCGGCCTACATGCCCGACGTGAGCCTGATCCCGGACGCGACCCTGGCCCGGCTCCACGGTCTCGACCTGCTGATCATCGATGCCCTGCG
>NZ_CP121475.1:1907500-2970000 GCF_029691625.1 Methylobacterium sp. 391_Methyba4
GCCGCGGCGCAGATGGCGCGTACGGAGACCCGGGAGCCTGCGAAAGACGGCACGGCGAAGGTCGTTCCCCTCAGCAAGGCCGACGTGCAGCTCTCCTTCGCCCCCGTGGTGAAGCGGGCCGCGCCCTCGGTGGTGAACGTCTACGCGTCCCACGTGGACAAGCGCTCCAGCGCGCGCACCAGCGCCATGGAGGAGTTCATGCGCCGCTTCTTCGGCGAGCCGGAGGGCGGCCGCGGGCCCCGGGGCGACCGGGCGCAGCGGTCCCTGGGCTCGGGGGTGCTGGTCGATGCCGACGGGCTCGTGATCACCAACAACCACGTCATCGACAACATGAACGAGGTTCGGATCGCCCTGGCGGACCGGCGCGAGTTCGAGGCCACGATCGTGATGCGCGACACCCGCACCGATCTCGCGGTGCTCAAGATCAAGGAACCGCCGAAGGGCCTCGTGCCGATGCCGTTCGGCGACGCCGACGCCCTCGAGGTCGGCGACTTCGTGATGGCGATCGGCAACCCGTTCGGCGTCGGCCAGACGGTGACGCAGGGCATCGTCTCGGCGCTGGCGCGCACGCAGGTCGGCTCGGCGGACTACCAGTATTTCATCCAGACCGACGCGGCGATCAACCCGGGCAATTCGGGCGGGGCGCTGGTCGATCTGCGCGGCCAGCTCGTGGGCATCAACACCGCGATCTACTCGCAGTCGGGCGGAAGCCACGGCATCGGCTTCGCGATTCCCGTGGGCATGGTCAAGGCCGTGGTCGATGCCGCCCGCGACGGCGCGGGCATCGTGCGCCGGCCCTGGCTCGGCGCGCGCATCCAGAGCGTGACCCCCGACATCGCCGACAGCATGGGCCTCGACCACCCGACCGGCGTGCTGGTGGCGAGCCTGCAGGCCAAGAGCCCCGCCGAGGAGGCGGGCCTGAAGCGCGGCGACCTGATCCTCACCGTCGACGGCCAGGAAGTGGCCGACCCGGAGGCCTTCGGCTACCGCTTCGCCCTCAAGGGCATCCAGGGCAACGCCCGGTTCGGGATCCTGCGCGGCACGACCCGCCAGACGGTGGCGGTCAAGCTCGCTCCGGCGCCGGAGACGCGGCCGCGGGACATGCTCAAGGTGAAGACCCGCTCGCCGTTCCTGGGCGCGACGCTCGTGAACACCTCGCCTGCGGTGGCCGAGGAGATGCAGGTCGATTTCCCCGCCGACGGTGTGGCCGTGCAGGCCGTGGACGAGAACTCCATCGCCGCCCGGGTGGGGCTGCAGAAGGGGGACGTGATCGTAGCGGTCAACGGCGTGCCGATGGCGACCACCAAGGATCTCGACCGGGTCACCCGCAACAGCCTCAATTCCTGGGAAGTGGCGATCAACCGCAACGGCGAGGTCCTGACCTCGGTGTTCGGCGGCTGATCCCGGGCGAGCCCGGCACCGGCTCGCGACCGTGGGCAAGCGTGGGCAAGGTCGGGCGCGCCGCTTGCGCCGCCGGTCGCGCCCGGTGTTGATGCGCAGATGTCCGACCTGTTCGCTTCCGCGGAGCCGCCCTCCGCGCCGGATTCCGGCCGCGCCTCCGGCACCGAGGCGGGCCGCCCCCTCGCAGACCGCCTGCGGCCGCAGAGCCTTGCCGAGGTCGTCGGCCAGGAGCACCTGACCGGGGAGGGCGGGGCGCTCACGCGCCTGCTGCGCGGGCGCAGCCTCGGCTCGCTGATCTTCTGGGGACCGCCCGGCACCGGCAAGACCACCGTGGCGCGGCTGCTGGCGCAGGGCACGGACCTGCATTTCGAGCAGATCTCGGCGATCTTCTCGGGCGTGCCCGACCTGCGCAAGGTGTTCGAGGCCGCGCGCAAGCGCCGGGCGACCGGACAGGCGACCCTGCTGTTCGTCGACGAGATCCACCGCTTCAACCGGGCGCAGCTCGACGCCTTCCTGCCGGTCATGGAGGACGGCACCGTCACGCTGGTGGGGGCGACGACGGAGAACCCCTCGTTCGAGCTGAACGCCGCGCTCCTGTCCCGGGCCCGGGTGCTGCTGTTCCGGGCCCTCGATCCGGGCGCCATCGCGCGGCTGCTGGTGCGGGCCGAGGCGCTGACGGGCCGAGCCCTGCCGCTCACCGAGGAGGCGCGCGACGTGCTGGTCCGCATGGCCGACGGCGACGGGCGGGCGGCCCTGACCCTGGCGGAGGAGGTGTGGCGCTCGGCGCAACCGGGGGAGACTCTCGACGCGGAGGCCCTGCAGGCCATCGTGCAGCGGCGGGCGCCGATCTACGACAAGGCGCAGGAGGGCCACTACAACCTGATCTCGGCCCTGCATAAGACCGTGCGCGGCTCGGATCCGGACGCGGCGCTCTATTATCTCTGCCGGATGCTCGATGCCGGGGAGGACCGGCTGTTCATCGCCCGCCGGCTGGTGCGCATGGCGGTGGAGGATATCGGGCTCGCCGACCCGCAGGCCCTGGTGGTGGCCAACGCCGCCAAGGACGCCTTCGACTTCCTCGGCAGTCCGGAGGGGGAGCTGGCGCTCGCCCAGGCGGCGATCTACCTCGCCTGCGCGCCGAAATCGAACGCGGTCTACACCGCCTACAAGGCCGCGACCCGGCTCGCCAAGGAGGCGGGCTCCCTGCCGCCGCCGCGGACCATCCTCAACGCGCCGACCAAGCTGATGAAGCGGATCGGCTACGGCGAGGGCTACCGCTACGACCACGACGAGCCCGATGCCTTCTCGGGACAGGATTACTGGCCCGACGCGCTGGGGCGCCAGCACCTCTACGAGCCCACCGAGCGCGGCTACGAGACCCGCCTCGCCGAGCGCCTCGACCGGTGGGAGGCTCTGCGCAAGCAACGGCGCGGGGAGGCGTAGAGGCGTCCGACGTCATCGCGAGCGCAGCGAAGACAGCGTCATAGGTCGAGGGGCGCGTTGTCGATCACCTCCTTCATCACGAAGAAGGTCCGGGTCTGGCGCACCCCCGGCAGGCCGATCAGCGTGGCGCTGTGGAGGCGGTTGAAGTCGGCCATGTCGGAGACCCGGATCTTCAGCATGTAGTCGAAGTCGCCGGCCACGAGATGGCAGTCGAGGAGCACGGGAATCGCCCGCACGGCAGCCTCGAATTCGGAAAAGCTCTCGGGGGTCGAGCGGTCGAGCACGACGCCGACGAAGACCAGGGTACCGCGTCCGACCCGCATCGGATCGATCAGCGCCCGGACCGCCCGCACGAACCCGTCCGCGAACAGGCGCTGGATCCGGCGGTGGCAGGTGGCCGCGCTGGTGCCGACCCGCTCGGCGATCTCGGCATTGGCCATCCGACCGTCCGCCTGGAGCAGGCGCAGGATCTTCTGGTCGATCCGGTCGAGCCCTTCGGACATGGACGATTCTTTCATGTTCGACTGGAAAACCGGACTTTCCTGCGTGAGTTTGGCTTGGCAACGCAAGAGACCGGCCTTCGACGCCCAAAGATCGAGAGCACCTTTCATTGCAAATCGGGTAATTTTCCCTGCGCCTCGAAGATAGGAGCCGGGACCTCACGGCCCGGTCGTTCTCGGGGCCTCGCCTCGATGCATCCGGGCCGGACGGAGACCGCTCCTGCCCCCGGGCGCGTCCCGAGATCTGGAGAGACCCGATGCTGGCACAGTTCGAGCGCTATCCCCTGACCTTCGGCCCGACGCCGATCGAGCCGCTCAAGCGCCTGACGGCTCATCTCGGCGGCGAGGTTGAGATCTTCGCCAAGCGCGAGGATTGCAATTCCGGCCTCGCCTATGGCGGCAACAAGCTGCGCAAGCTCGAATACATCGTCCCGGACGCGATCAAGAGCGGCGCCGACACGCTGGTGTCGATCGGCGGCGTGCAGTCGAACCACACCCGCATGGTCGCGGCGGTCGCCGCCAAGATCGGCATGAAGTGCCGGCTGATCCAGGAGGCCTGGGTGCCCCACGAGGACGCCGTCTACGACCGGGTCGGCAACATCCTCCTGTCGCGGATCATGGGCGCGCAGACGCAGCTCGTGGATGACGGATTCGACATCGGCATCCGCGACAGCTGGAAGCGGGCGCTCGCCGAGGTCGAGGCCGAAGGCGGCAAGCCCTACGCGATCCCGGCCGGCGCCTCGGTGCACAAATACGGCGGGCTCGGCTATGTCGGCTTCGCCGAGGAGGTGCGCAAGCAGGAGGCCGAGATGGGCCTGCGCTTCGACTACGTGGTGGTCTGCACGGTCACGGGCTCGACCCATGCCGGCATGCTGGTGGGCTTCTCCGCCGACGGGCGCGCCCGCAACGTCATCGGCATCGACGCCTCCTGCACCCCGGCCCAGACCAAGGCCCAGGTCCTCGACATCGCGCAGAACACCGCCGCCCTGGTCGGCGCGGGCGACATCGTCGCCGACGACGTGGTGCTCAACGAGGACTACGCCTACCCGGTCTACGGCGTGCCCTCGCAGGAGACCGTGGAAGCGATCCGGCTCTCGGCCCGGCTCGAGGGGATGATCACCGACCCGGTCTACGAGGGGAAGTCGATGCAGGGCATGATCGACCTCGTGAAGAAGGGATTCTTCCCGAAGGGCTCGAAGGTGCTCTACGCCCATCTCGGCGGCGCCCCGGCGCTGAACGGCTACAGCTACACGTTCCGCAATGGCTGAGCCGGGGCGAACGCGCCTCCCATCCATCGCCTCATCCTGAGGTGACCGCGCAGCGGGCCTCGAAGAAGGGCTCCAGGGATCGCAGCGTCCTCTGGAAGGCTCCTTCGAGGCCTCCGCTGCGCCTCGGGATGAGGGGGAGGGTGGAGGCCGCGACTCTGGCCTGCAGTCCCCTATATGGCGGCGCGGGACCCGCACCGGAGAGGGCAGGGATGATCGCACCGGCACGCGCGCTGCTCCTGGCCGCCCTGCTCGCCCTGGGCGGCCCCGCCGCGCGGGCCGCCTCGGGGCCGGCCGTGGAGGCCGAGAACGGGATGGTGGTCTCGTCGCAGCGCCTCGCCTCGCAGGTAGGCGCCGACATCCTCCGGGCCGGCGGCAACGCCGTGGATGCCGCGGTGGCGGTGGCCTATGCCGAGGCGGTGGTGAACCCCTGCTGCGGCAATCTCGGCGGCGGCGGCTTCCTGGTGCTGCACGCCGCCGACGGGCGCAGCCGCTTCGTCAATTTCCGCGAGACCGCCCCGGCCGCCGCGACCCGGGACATGTACCTCGACGCGACCGGCACCGTGGTGAAGGGCGCGAGCCTGCGCGGCTGGAAGGCGGCCGGCGTGCCCGGGACCGTGCTCGGCCTCAACACCGCGCTGGCCGAATACGGCACCCTGCCGCTGACCCGGGTGATGGCGCCGGCGATCGCGCTCGCCCGGGATGGGTTCGTGCTGACCCGGGGCGACACCGACATCCTCGAATCCGGCACCACGCTGTTCGCAGCCCAGGCCAACGTCGCCCGGATCTTCCTGCGCCCGGACGGCAGCCCCTGGCGCCCCGGGGACCGGCTTGTCCAGGCCGACCTCGCCCGGACCCTCCAGGCCATCGCCGATCACGGCTCGGACGCGTTCTACAAGGGTGCGATCCCCGAGGCCGTCGAGGCGGCCTCACGGGCGGGCGGCGGCCTGCTGACGGCGGCCGACTTCGCCGCCTACACGGTAACGCAATCCGAGCCGCTGACCTGCCGCTACCGGGGCGCCACCGTCCTGTCGGCGCCGCCGCCCTCGTCGGGCGGCACCACGCTCTGCGAGATCCTCGGCATCCTCGACGGCTACGACCTGCGGGCGGCGGGGTTCAACTCCGCGCGAAGCGTGCACCTGATGGTCGAGGCCATGCGGCGCGCCTATGCCGACCGCAACCTGCTGCTCGGCGATCCGGCCTTCGTGGCGAACCCGGTCGACCGGCTCCTGTCGCCGGCCTATGCGGAGACGCTCCGGGCCTCGATCCGCCCGGACCGGGCGACCCCGTCCTCCGAGATCCGCCCGGATCCCGGCCTGGAGACGCGGGAGCGGGCCGAGACCACCCACATCTCGGTGATGGACAAGGCCGGCAACGCGGCCGCGCTGACCTACACGATCAACGGCTATTTCGGCGCCGGGGTGATCGCCGCCGATACGGGGTTCTTCCTCAACGACGAGATGGACGACTTCACCGTCAAGACCGGGGTGCCGAACCTGTTCGGCCTCGTGCAGGGGACGAAGAACGCGATCGAGCCCGGCAAGCGCCCGCTCTCCTCCATGGCGCCCACGATCGTGCTGCGGGACGGCAAGGTCGCGCTGGTGGCGGGCTCGCCGGGGGGCTCGCGGATCATCACGATCACCGCGCAGACGCTGATCAACATGCTGGATTTCGGCATGGCGCCGCAGGAGGCCGTGGACGCCCCGCGCATCCACCACCAGTGGCTGCCCGACACGGTCTACGCCGAGCCCTTCGCGCTCTCGGCGGACACGCAAGCGATCCTGCGGAGCATGGGCCACACGCTCGTCGAGCAGAAGCCCTGGGGGGCGCAGGAGCTGATCGCGGTACGCGCCGCGGCGCCCGCGCTCCCCGAGGCGACGTCCTCGGGCAACGACGCTTCGCGCACGCAGGGGATGCGGCCGGGACTGCTCTACGGCGCCAACGACAACCGGAGGCCCGCCGGCGCGGCGGTTGGAGAATAGGGCGCGGTCGGCTGTATCGGAACAACCCCGTCGTGGCGCAACCGCGCGGCGGAACCCGCTCACCAGCACCCTCAACGGTGCAGGCGCGGATCTACCGGCCGATGCGGGGCGCGCCTGCGGTGCGCTCGGAAAAGGGGGAGGGCCCGGGCTCGTGCGCCCGCGGACCCTGCCGCTCAGCCCTCTCCGGCCTCCCGTGCCACCGCCCGGAACCCGATGTCGCGCCGGCAGAAACCCTCCGGCCAGTCGATCCGGGCCACCGCCGCGTAGGCGCGACCTTGAGCGTCCGTGACGCTGTCGCCGAGCGCCGTGACCGCCAGGACCCGGCCGCCATCGGCCAGGAGCTGCCCGCCCTCGGCCCGGGTGCCGGCCTGAAAGACGTGAACCCCGTCGCCTTCGGCCCCATCGACGCCCCGGATCACCGATCCCCGGACCACGGCACCCGGATAGCCCGCCGCCGCCATCACCACGGTGAGGGCGGCCCGCTGGGCGTCGAATTCCAGGCTTACGCCGGAGAGGTCGCCCTCGCAGGCCGAGAGCAGCGCCGGCACGAGGTCGGAGGCGAGGCGCGGCATCAGCACCTGCGCCTCGGGGTCGCCGAAACGGGTGTTGTACTCGATCAGCTTGGGGCCGTCGGCGGTGAGCATCAGGCCGGCATAGAGGATGCCGGTGAACGGGCAGCCCCGCGCCCGCATGCCGGCGAGCGTCGGCGCGATGATCTCGGCCATCACCCGGGCCTCGATCTCCGGAGTGACCACCCGGGCGGGGGAATAGGCGCCCATGCCGCCGGTGTTGGGACCGCGGTCGCCGTCGAAGACCCGCTTGTGGTCCTGGGCGGTGCCGAGGGAGATGGCCCGCGTGCCGTCGCACAGGGCGAAGAAGCTCGCCTCCTCGCCGAACAGGCACTCCTCGACCACCACCTCGGCGCCGGGCTCGGCGAACAGGGCGGTCAGCGCGTCCTCGGCCTGGTCGAGGGTCTCGGCCACGGTGACGCCCTTGCCGGCGGCGAGGCCATCCGCCTTCACGACGATCGGGGCCCCCTGCTGCCGGACATAAGCCAGCGCCGGCTCCAGTTCGGTAAAGCGTGCGAAGGCGGCGGTGGGGATGCCGCAGGCAGCGCACAGGTCCTTGGTGAACCCCTTCGATCCCTCGAGCCGGGCGGCGTCGCGGGTCGGCCCGAAGGCACGGATCCCGGCAGCCTTCAGGTCGTCCACCAGCCCGGCGACCAGGGGAGCTTCCGGCCCGACCACCACGAGGCCGATCGATTCCGCCGTGCAGAAGGCCGCCACCGCCGCGTGGTCCGTGACGGCCAGGTCCGGCCGGTTCGTCCCATGGCGGGCCGTGCCGGGATTGCCGGGCGCCGTGAACAGGCGCGTGCAGAGGGGGCTCTGGGCCAGCCGCCACGCCAGGGCGTGTTCACGGCCGCCGGAGCCGATCAGGAGAATGTTCATGCGCACGCCACCATGGACCGAGCTTGTGGGCGAAGCCTGCCGGTGGGCAAAGGTTTTTTTCGGGCTGTCCCCGCTCTGCGCGGATATCCCGGCCGCTCAGCAGCCGATGCAGACGCCCGTGTTGACGCCCGTGTTGACGCTACCGCGCAGCCCACCCCCGTGGCGACCGAGATGACGGCCTCCATGGATTCCCCTCCGGACTCCCCCCCGGATGCCGCGATAGGGCAGGACGGGTCCGAAGGACTCGAATTGGACGTTGCGCTGGATCGTCTGGTTCAGCGTATTGAAGTCCGAGACCCGCTGCTGGTTGAGCGCCCGGATCTGACCCTGCAGGGCGAACGAGGCGTTGGCGGCGTTCGGGTCGTTCTGCTGCACCTGGGCCTGGGCGGCGCCGGCCGGGAGGGCGAGCGCCAGGGCGAGGAGCGCGCGGGATGCGGGGCGCATGGGTCCCTCCGTGCAACGTATCGCGATGTATCGTGTGGTCTTTCGAACTCGACGCGCCAGGATCGGTCCGGGTTCCGGGCCGCGTCAACCCGGCACGACCGGGGATTTCGTCTCCGGAAGGGTCGCGACCAGCTTGGCATCCAGCCCGGTATGCGCCTGGACCAGAGGATGCGGGGTCAGAGCCAGCCACTGGGTCAGGGAGATATCGGCATAGCGCGGGCTCTTGAAGATCTCCAAGAAGGTCAGTGTCGTGTCGCCGGTATTCTCGATGTAATGGCCCATGGCGAAGGGCACATAGCCCACATCGCCGGCCTGGTAGTCGAAGGTCCGGGCCTTCGATTCCGAGCCGAACACGGTCATCCGGCCCTTGCCCGAGAGGTAGTACTGCCATTCGTCGCCATTCGGGTGCCAGTGCAGCTCGCGCAGGCCCCCGGGCTCGACCTCGACCAGCGCTGCGGCGATCGTCACGGAGGCCGGGAACACCGTGGAATCGGTGATGCGCACGCTGCCGCCCCGGGTGCGGATCGGCTCCTGCGCCAGCATCCGGTGGCTGAACGACTTCGGCACCGGGCCCGAGCCGCCCATCCGGTCGGCCGTGAGCGGGCCGGGCTTCGGCCCGGGGAAGATGTAGAGCTCCTTCTCGGGGATCCGGGCGAAGGCGCTCTCGGGCAGGCCGAAATTCTTCGCGAGCACGTCCTTGGGCGTGTGCGCCAGCCAGTCGGTCAGCAGGAAGGTGGAATCCTCCGAGAAGCCGCCGTCGTCGAACACGAGCAGGAACTCGCAGCCGTCGATCCCGTCGGCGGCGAGCCCTTGGATCGAGTGCGGGATGCCGCCCGGGAAGTACCAGAGATCGCCCGCGCCGACATCGTCCGCGAAGGTGCGGCCGTCTTGGTCGACCGCGGTGATCCGGGCCTTGCCCTTGATCATGTAGGCCCACTCGGCCTCCTTGTGCCAGTGCATCTCGCGGACCGCGCCGGCCTTGAGCCGCATGTTGACCCCCGCCATGGCCTTCGAGACCGGCAGCTCGCGGATCGTGGTCTGGCGCGCCCAGCCTCCCTCCTCCAGTCGCATGTGGCTGTCGCTGAACGACCATTTCAGGTTCGGCATCGTGCCGTGGTCGGTGCCGGGCGGCGCCAGGGTGAACGGCTCCTCGGCCGCCCGGGGCTTATTCTGCGGCCCCAGGATATCGGCGCCCTTGCCCCGGCGCTCGGGGAGGGGCGCGGCCGGCCCGGCGGATTGCGCCGCAGCGGAGGACGCCACCATCGCGCCGCCGACGGCGATGACGGCACGCCTGGAAATCTCGGACATCGCACTCGGTCCCTGCTCTGTCGCAGGGTAACCGGACGCCGGCCGGGAGGATCCGCAACGGGGCACCATCGTGCAGTGCGGCATCTCGCCCGGAGCCTGCGCGCGATCTATATCTTGAATGCACGATCAGACGCGTCCCGATTGGGGGACGAGCGCCCGAGCGGTGCACGGGGCGCGACCCGAGGGCGAGGATGGCGGATCGGGACAGTTCAGCCGCGGGCGAGGCCGGCCGCGCCGCGTCCCACGGCCGCCTGTGGATCGCCCTGCTCGCGCTGGCGGGCGCGGGTCTCCTCGGCTACCGCCACTGGCCGGAACAGTCCCGGGCGGCGAGCTCGGAACCGGCTGCCGCGGCAAAGCCACCGGCTGTGCGGGTCGCCCGGGCCGCCCGGGCCTCCGACACCTTCAGCCTGACCCAGACGGGCACCACCCAAGCCTTCGATACCGCCGGCCTCTATCCACGGGCGACCGGCTACATCGTCGAGCGCAAGGTCGATATCGGCACGCACGTGAAGAAGGGCGACCTGCTGTTCCGGATCAGCGCGCCCGACCTCGACCAGCAGCTGGTCCAGGCGCAGTCGCAGGCGCTTCAGCTCCAGGCGGCGCTGATTCAGGCACGGGCGATGGTCGACCAGGCCGAGGCCAACCGTCACCTCGCCGACGTGACCAACCGGCGGACCGCGACGCTCGCCGGCACCGGGGTCGAGACCCGGCAGAACGCCGACACCTCCCAGGCCGGGGTGCTGGCGCAGACCGCCAATGTCGACGCCGCCAAGGCGGCCGTGAAGGTGGCCGAGGCCAACATCGCCGCGCAGGAGGCGCAGGTCGCCCGGCTCAAGGTCCTGACCGGCTTCGAGGAGATCCGCGCGCCCTTCGACGGGGTGGTGACCACCCGCAACAACGATGTCGGCGACGCGGTGACGGCGGACACGAACACGGGCGCGCCGCTCCTGACCCTGGCGCGGGACGACGTGCTGCGCATGGCGGTGAACGTGCCGCTCTACGCCGCCGACGACGTCCGCGACGGACTCGACGCCAGGGTCGAGGTGGCGCAGATCCCCGGCAGGGTCTTCCCCGGCAAGGTCTCGCGCTCGTCGACGACCCTGCTCTCCACCGCGCGGACGCTGGCGACCCAGGTCGACCTCCCCAATCCGGACGGCACGTTGCGAGCCGGGCTCTACATCACCGTCACTTTGGAGATCCCCCGGTCCTCGCCCGCCGTGACGGTGCCGAACGAGGCCCTGATCTTCGACCAGCACGGGACCCGCGTGGCGATGATCGAGCCGGCCGGGGACGGGACCGGCGTGGTGCGGATGCGCCCGGTCACGATCTTCCGCCAGACGCGCACGCTGCTGGAGTTGCGCGACGGCCTGAACGGCGGCGAGCGCGTCGTCGTGGGGCCGCCGGCCTCATTGCGCGACGGTGACAGGGTCGTCCTGCGTCCGGAGGACAAGGCGGGGGCGTGAACGGCGGCACGCGGTCCAGGGCGATCCGGCCGCCGTAGCCTGCCTCTGCTGCCTGCCGCTGCTGCCTGCCGCTGCTGCCTGCCGCTGCTGCCTGCCGGGCGTCAGGCCCCCCTGCAGGCGGGCCTGTCCAGCCTTGGGACATGTCCAGCCTTGGGACAGCCACAACCGGCATAAGCCGTCGGACAGACGGTGCTCCGCCGCGGGGTCGCCCCCCGGCGCCGTCATGGCCGGCTGGCTCAAGGATCAGGTTGATCGCCGTGGCACTCGGAACCCTCGCATTATCGCTCGCGCTGCTTGGCCTGGCCCTGGCATTCTTCGGGGCGAAGCTGGCCTTCGCGGGGGGATCGTCGTTCTACCTCGCCCTGGGGGTCGGTTTGCTGGCCTCCGGCATCCAGCTGGCCCGGCGCCGCCAGAGCGGCCTCTGGATCTATGCCCTGATTCTGGCGGCGTCCTTCATCTGGACGATCGTCGAGGTCGGGCTCGACAAATGGCAATGGATCCCGCGCGGCGCCCTGATCTTCGCCCTCGGCCTGGTCCTCTGCCTGCCCGTCGTGGTGCATCGCCTGCGGGACGCGCCCGAACGGGCCTGGGCGCCGAGCCTCGGAAACGGCCCGCTCGCCCTCCGGGCCGTCGTCCTGCTCATCGCGGCCGCGAGCACCGCTTCCTGGTTCGTCGATCCGGTCGAGACGCACGGCATCCTGCCGAAGGTCGCGGAGGCGAGGGCCGCCGTCGATCCGAGCGGCGTCCCCTATCCGGCCGACGACTGGGTCGCCTATGGCGGCACCAATCTCGGCCAGCGCTACTCGGCCCTCGAGGACATCACCGTGGGCAATGTCCAGGGCCTCACGGTGGCCTGGGAGCACCATACGGGCGACCTGCGCGGCGACAGCCGGACGGATTCGAAGGAATTCACCTTCGAGGCCACGCCGATCAAGGTGAACGGGCTGCTCTATCTCTGCACGCCCCACAACATCGTGCAGGCCCTGGAACCCGAGACCGGCCGGCTGGTCTGGGCCTTCGACCCGCAGATGGCGCGGGACGGCCAGTACCAGCACCAGACCTGTCGCGGCGTGTCCTACAACGACTCGACCGGCTACGCGCCGCCGGCGGAGGCGGATCCGGCGACGGCGGGCGCCGTCGCGGCGGCGGTCGCCGAATGCCCGCGCCGGATCATCGCCGCCTCGGTCGATGCGCGGCTCTACGCGCTGAATGCCGATACCGGACTCCCGTGCCGGACCTTCGGGGCGGACGGGTTCGTCGATCTGACGGCGCAGATGCCGAACCTCCGGCGTGCCGCCTATCAGCAGACCTCGGCGCCGCTGGTGACCCGGAACCTCGTCGTCCTCGGGAGCGCGATCGCCGACAATTACTACGCGGAGAATCCGTCGGGCGTGATCCGCGCCTTCGACGTGCGCACCGGCGCGATCGTCTGGAAGTTCGACGCCGGCAAGCCCGACGCGACCGAACCGCTGCAGCCCGGTGCGCTCTACGAGCCCAACTCGGCGGTGGCCTGGACGCAGTTTTCGGCCGACGAGGCTCTGGGGCTCGTCTACGTGCCGTTCGGCAACCGGGCGCCCGATCAGGTCGGCGTGTCCCGGTCGAAGGCGGACGAGGCCCTCGTCGACGCCCTGGCGGCTCTCGACCTGGAGACCGGCAGGCTGCGCTGGGCCTTCCGGACCACGTATCACGACCTGTGGGACCGCGATAACCCGTCCCAGCCGGTCCTCCTGACCCTGCCGCAGGGCGACGGGACGGTGCCGGCGATCCTGATCCCCACCAAGGTCGGCAATGTCTGGGTCCTCGACCGCCGCACCGGCGCTCCGATCCGGCCGGTCTCCGAGGTCTCGGTCTCGACCCGGACCGACATCCCGGGAGAGGCGCCGTCTCCGGTCCAGCCGGTCTCGTCGCTCCGCTTCACGCCGGCGCCGCTGAGGGAGGCCGACATGTGGGGCGTCACGCCCTTCGACCAGATCCAGTGCCGGCTCGCCTTCCGGTCGAACCGCTACGACGGCAACCCGTTCACGCCGCCGCAGGCGTCAGGCGGCGCGATCATCTGGCCCGGCAATATCGGGGTGTTCAACTGGGGCTCGGTGGCCGTCGATCCGGTCCATCACTGGATGATCGCGACGCCGCAATACCTGCCCTACCTCTACCGCCTGCTCCCGCGCCCGGCGAACGAGCCCGACCGGCGCCTCATCACCACCGATCCGGATTCCGCCCCGGGCAACGAGAATCTCGGCGGCCCCTACGCGGTGTCCATCGCGCACATGCGCTCGGCCCTCGGCGTCCCGTGCAACGCGCCGCCCTGGGGCGTGCGGGTCGGCGTGAACCTCGCGGACGGCACAACCGCCTGGAGGCACCGCAACGGCACCGTCGCCGGGCAGAAGATCGGCGGGGTCGCGGTCCCGATCCCGTTCGCCATGGGTATGCTGGCCCATGGCGGCACCCTGGCCACGGCCGGCGGCGTCGCGTTCACGGCCGCCACGCTCGACGACCGTATCCGCGGCTACGACATGCAGACCGGGGCGGTCCTGTGGTCCATGACGCTGCCGGCCGGCGGTCAGGCCACGCCGATGACCTATCGCGGCAAGGACGGCCGGCAATACGTGGTGATCGCGGCGGGCGGGCACGGCTCGCTCGGCACCACGCCGGGCGATTCGGTCATCGCCTTCCGGCTCCCGTGAGCCGGCGCCCGCGGCGCGAGCCCGGGGATCGCCGGCCTCGCGCCGGAACGGATGGCGCCGGAGGGCCCGGCTCTCCGACCGGGCAGGGGGCGTTCTAGCCCGCGAGCCGCGCCCGCGCGTCGATGCGGGCGAGGCGGGCCAGCAGGTACTCGACCTCGGCCTTCGCCTGCGCGGTGAGCGCCTGCGACGGCTTGCGCTGGGCGTCGGATGAAAAAATTCCCCGGCGCATGAACACGTATTTCCGCACCGCGAGCCCCAGCGGGCCCTGCTGCTGCTCGTAGCGCAGATAGGGGAGGTGGGCGTCGAACAGGTCGTGGGCGGCGTCGCGCTCGCCGGCCCGGCCGAGGCGGACCACGTCGACCAGCATCTCCGGGAAGGCGTAGCCGGTATTGGCCCCGTCGGCGCCGCGCTCGGTCTCGAAATCGAGGAACAGGCCGCCATTCCCCACGAGGATGGAGATGTGGCGCATGGAGCCGTCGCGCTCGAAGCCGCGCAGCGCCGAGATCTTCTCCAGGCCGGGCCAGTCCTCGTGCTTGAGCATCACGCAGGAGGGGTTCTCCGACACGATCCGGCGGATCACCCCCGGGGTCATCTGGACCGAGAAGGTGAGGGGGTAATCCTGCAGCACGAAGGGCACGTCCGGCCCGATCGCCTCGGCGGCGGTGCGGTAATAGCCGACCACCTGGTCGTCGGTGCGCAGCGTGTTGGGCGGCGCGATCATCACGCCGGCGGCGCCCAGCCCCATCACCTCCCGGGCGAGGGCCCGCATGGCCGCGAAGCCCGGCGCCGTGACGCCGACGATGACCGGCAGCCGGGTGCGCCCGAGGACGCGCTTGGCCACCGCGAGGCCCTCCGCGTGGTCGAGCTTGCCGGCCTCACCGAGCTGGCCGAGGATCGTCAGGCCGTCGACGGCCGCAGCCCCGAAGAAATCGGTCATCCGGTCGAGGGAGACCTCGTCGATCCGGCCATCCGGATGGAACGGCGTCGGGGCGATCGGCACGACGCCGCGAATGTCGCTGGTGAGAGGCATACCGGTCTCCGTGCTGCTGCGGCGACCGCCGGCCGCCGGTGGGTATGCCCATACTCAAAAATCCCGGGCGCTGCGACGCACCCGGGACGGGATCGGCCTTCGGTCAGGCCGTTCGGTCAGCCCAGCAGCTTGTCCAGGGTGATCGGCATCTCGCGCACCCGAACGCCGGTGGCGTGCCAGACCGCGTTGGCGATGGCCCCCACCGTGCCGGTGATGCCGATCTCGCCGACGCCCTTCACGCCGAGCGCGTTCACCACCGCGTCGTCCTCGTGGACCAGGATCGCCTCCATGGCGGGCACGTCGGCGTTCACCGGCACGTGGTACTCGGCGAGGTTGTCGTTGAGGAAGCGGCCGGTCCGCGGATCCATCTCGGCCCGCTCGTGCAGGGCGAAGGACAGGCCCCAGATCATCCCGCCGTAATACTGGCTCTGGACGAGGCGCGGGTTGATCACCCGGCCCGCCGCGAAGGCGCCGGTGAGGCGGCTCACCCGGATCTGGCCGAGATCGGGATCGACCTTCACCTCGGCGAAGACCGCGCCGTGGGCGTGCATGGCGTAGGACGCCTGCGCGGCCGGATCGGCCCCGGCCTTGCCCTGGCCCTCGATGCTGGCGCGGCCGGCCCGCTTGAGGATGTCCGTGACGGACTCGCCCCGGCCCGGATCGTCGCGCCGGGTGAGCCGCCCGTCCGCCGCGGTGACGCCGGCATTGCCGGCGCCGTAGAGCGGGGAGGCGGGGTCGTTGGTGGCCAGCTCCGCGAGCTGCCGGATCACGTCGGCGGCGGCCGCGTGGATCGCGCCGCCGGCGGTGGCGGTGTGGCCGGAGCCACCCGCGATCCCGGCATTCGGCAGGTCCGAGGAGCCCATCCTGAAGGTGAGGGCGTCCATCCCAATCCCGAGCCCGTCGGCGGCGATCTGGGCGAGCGCCGTCCAGGATCCCTGGCCCATGTCGATCGCCCCGAGCTCCACCGTGCCGGTGCCGTCGGCGCGGATCTCGGCCCGGGCCATCCCCTCGAAGATCAGCGCCGGGAAGGTGGCGGTGCCCATGCCGGTGCCGACCAGGAACCCGTCCCTGTCGCGGGTCTGGCGGGGCTGGAGCGGCCGCCCGGCCCAGCCGAAGGCCTCGGCGCCCCGCCGGTAGCAGTCCCGCAGGGCCTTCGAGGAGAACAGCTTGCCGGTGATCGGCTCGACCTCGGCGTAGTTGGCGAGCCGGAACTCCAGCGGGTCCATGCCGAGCGCGAAGGCCATCTCGTCCAGCGCGCTCTCCAGGGCGACGCTGCCGGTGGCCTCGCCGGGGGCGCGCATGAACAGCGGCGTGCCGGTGTCGAGGCGCACCGCCTCGTGCCGGATGGCGATGGCGGGGCTCGCGTAGAGGGTGCTGGTCGCCCGGCCCGCCGGCTCGAAGAAATCGTCGAAGCTCGACGAGGCGGTGCGGATGTGGTGGTCCAGCGCCGTGAGCTTGCCGGCGGCGTCGGCGCCGAGCCGGATCGTCTGCCGGGTCGGCCCGCGATGGCCCATGGGACCGTACATCTGGGTCCGGGTCGGCACGAGCTTCACCGGCCGGCCCACGAGCTTGGCCGCCATGCAGGCGAGCACCTGCGGCCCGGCCGGCACGCCCTTCGAGCCGAAACCGCCGCCGAGATAGGGGCTGTCGATGTGGATGTCCTCGGGGCGGATGCCGAACAGGCCGGCGAGCCGGGCCTGCGACATGGCGAGCGCCTGGGTCGGCATCAGGAGCGTCAGCCGGTCCCCGTCCCAGCTGGCCACCGCCGCGTGGGGCTCCATGGCATTGTGGTACTGGGCCGGCGTCTCGTAGGTGGCGGCGATCGTCTTCGACGCGGCCGCGAGCCCGGCCTCGACGTCGCCGTCGGTCTCCACCGGCGGCGCGCCGACGCCGACCGAATCCGGCGTGAAGGCCTCGCCGGAATCGAGCCCGATCCGCGGGGTCTCGGCCGCGTAGGTCGGGGCGAGCAGCCGGGCCCCTTCGGTGGCCGCCTCCAGGGTCTCGGCGATCACCACGGCGATGGGCTGGTTGGCGTAGCGGACCCGGTCGTTCTGCAGGAGGTCGAGGCGGAAGGTGAACGGCCCGTCCTTGGCATCCGGATCCTTGGCGAGCGCCGGGGCGTGCCCCGGCCGCATCACCGCCACGACGCCGGGATGGGCCTCGGCGGCGGCCACATCGAGGCCGGTGACGCGACCGCGGGCGATCCGGGCGACGCAGAGCGCCGCGTGGAGGGTCCCGGGGGGCAGGTTGTCGGCGGAGAAGCGGGCCTGGCCCGTCACCTTGAGGGGGCCGTCGCGCCGGGTCAGCGGCTGGCCGATGCTGGAGCCGTGCCGGATCGCGCCTGCGGGGCGGTTCGAGGCGGGCGTGGAGGTCGCGGTCATGCGGGTCTCCTCAGACGATGCCGAACGGGGAGGCGGGGAGCGCCGGGATCCGGGCGGGCGTCCCGGCGGCGGCCTGGGTCAGCGCGCGGATCGCCACCCGGCGGGCGAGCTCGATCTTGAAGGCGTTGGCCTCGCCGGTGGGCTTGGCGCCGGCCAGCGCCGCGGCGGCGGCCTTCGCGAAGGCCTCGGGGGAGGGTGCCTGTCCGGAGAGCGCCGCCTCGGCCTCCGCCACCCGCCAGGGCTTCAGCGCCAGCCCGCCCAGGGCGAGCCGGGCCTGCCCGATCCGGCCGCCGGCCTCCAGGGTGAGGGCGGCCGCCGCCGAGACCACCGCGAAGGCGTAGGATGTGCGGTCGCGGACCTTGAGATAGCGGGCATGGCCCCGGAACGACGCCGCCTCGGGGGGCAGGCGCAGGCCGGTGATCAACTCGCCCGGCTGCAGCTCCGTCTCCCGCTCCGGATGGTCGCCGGGGAGGTGGTGGAACGCGGTGAGCGGTACCTCCCGGGCGCCGTCCGGCCCGGCGATCTCCACCACCGCGTCGAGGGCGGCGAGCGGCACGCAGAAATCGGACGGGTGGGTGGCGATGCAGTGATCGCTCCAGCCCTGGACCGCGTGGATGCGGGTGGCGTGCCCCAGGGCCGCGCAGCCGGAGCCGGGCGCGCGCTTGTTGCAGGGCGAGACCGCGTCGGTGAAGAAGGGGCAGCGGGTGCGCTGCATCAGGTTGCCGCCGACCGTGGCGGCGTTGCGCAATTGCGCCGAGGCGCCGGCCAGCAGGGCCTCGGCCACCATCGGGTAGGTTTTTTCGAACATCGCGTCGTGGGCGAGGTCGCTGTTGCGCACCAGCGTGCCGATTCGGGTGGCGCCGTCCGGCAGCCGCTCGATCGACGACAGGCCGGGGAGCCGGGTGATGTCGACGACCCGCTCCGGGGTGGCGACGCCGCCCTTCATCAGGTCGACGAGGTTGGTGCCGGCGGCGAGGAAGGCGGTACCCGGAACCTGCCCGGCCGCCACGGCCTCCGGCACGCTCGCCGGGCGGATGTAGTCGAAGGTCCTCACGCCGCGTCCTCCCGGTGCTCCGCTTGGCCGGCCGCGTCCTTTACGGCCTCCAGGATGCCCGCGTAGGCGCCGCAGCGGCAGAGATTGCCGCTCATGCCCTCGCGGATGCGCTCCGGATCGGTACCGGCGTGGCCCTCGCGGATCAGGCCGACCGCGCTCATGATCTGGCCGGGGGTGCAGAAGCCGCACTGGAAGCCGTCATGGGCGATGAAGGCCGCCTGGACGGGGTGCAGCCGGTCGCCCTCGGCGAGCCCCTCGATGGTCAGCACCTCGGCCCCGTCGAGGCTCGCGGCGAGGGTCAGGCAGCTGTTGATGCGCCGCCCGTCCACCAGCACCGTGCAGGCGCCGCACTGGCCGCGGTCGCAGCCCTTCTTGGCGCCCGTCAGGCCGAGGCGCTCGCGCAGGAGATCGAGGAGGGTGACGCGCGGATCGTCGAGGGCGATCTCGCGCGGCTGTCCGTTCAGGGTGAGCCTGAGGGGAATGGTCATGCGGCGGTCCCGGCTTCGAAGGCTGGAACCGTTACAGATAGCCGCCGCCCCGCTCCCGGCGAGACCTTAAGCAGAAAGCGATGTGCGCAAGATCACGGCACGCACAGGTTGGGCGCTTATGCAGACTTGACCTTAACCTCCGAGACGGATTTCAGCACCGTCTTGCCCTTGGCGGTCTTGATCTCCAGGGCCGGCTCCGCCTTCGAGGCCTCGCGCTTGACCGTGTTGCCCTTGATGGTCTTCTTGACATCCTGGGTGTGGACCTTGGTCACCTCGCCCGAGACGGTGCCCTGGCCCCACTTGTAGGTGACATCGTCCCCGGTCTTCACCTTCGCCTTGGCGGTCATGTGCGTCTCCATCGTGGATGCGGGGAAAGGCGCCCCGGGGCAGGGGCGTTCCCGGGTTTCCACGGCCGGAATGCCGCAGGCGGATCGACCCGTTCCCGGCTCACCGGCCGACCTCCCGGCGCAGGGCCGCGACCATCGTCTCGACCGCCGCCTGCGCGGTCTCGCCGAGGTCGATGTCGGTCTCGCCGGCGGTGACGAGGCCGCGCCCCTCCAACTCCTTGACCCCCTCCGGATCGGCCTCGTGGCCGGCGCCGTCCCGGCGGACCACCGCGGTGACCTTTTCGCCGCTGACGAGGCGGTGATAGGCCGCGAAGGCGAAGATCGAGAGGGCCTTGTCGGAGAGTCCGTTCACGTCGTCGGCCATGCCTGGCGCCTCCTGCGCTCCGCGCGTCGTATCCGATGGGCGAACGCCGGACGGGGCCGGGGGCTCCGGACCCCGGCCGGGGTGCGACGACGGGTGCGCCCGTCCGAGCGGCGACGCTTCGCGCCGGGCCCGCCTTCCTGCTAGTCTCACAGCTCCCATGACAGCGCATACCGACCAGACCGAAGTGGAACCCAGCCCCGAGGCGGCCCGCCCCCCCGCGCCCCCCGATCTCGACTATCGCCTGCGCCAGCAGGCGATCCTGTCCGAGTTCGGCGTCGAGGCTTTGCGCGGCACCGATGTCGACCACCTGCTGCAGCGGGCTGCGGAGCTGTGCGCGCAGGGCATGGGCGCCGAGTTCTGCAAGGCCCTGGAGTACCAGCGCGGCGCCGACACCCTGCTGGTCCGGGCCGGTGTCGGCTGGGGGCCCGACGTGATCGGGCAGGCCCGGATCGGGGCGGACCTCGCCTCCCCGGCGGGCTTCGCCCTCAAGACCGGGCGGCCGGTGATCTCGAACCACCTCGCCGACGAGACCCGGTTCCGGACGCCGCAGCTCATGGCCGATCACGGCATCCGCCGGGCGATCAACGTGCTGATCGAGAACCGGGACGGCGCCTTCGGGGTGCTGGAGGTGGACGACACCCGGGAGGGCATGTTCGAGGAGGCCGACATCGCCTTCATGCAGGGCTTCGCCAACCTGCTCGGCGGCGCCATCGAGCGCCAGCGCACCGAGAGCCTGCTGCGGGCCGCCCTCGCCCGGCAGGACCTGCTCGCCCGCGAGATGAGCCACCGGGTCAAGAACAGCCTCGCCATCGTGGCGAGCCTGCTCGCCCTCCAGGCCCGGGCCGCCGAAGACCCGGCCGTGCAGATGGCCCTCGCGGATGCGCGCAGCCGCGTCGAGGCGATCGCGAGCGTCCACGACCAGCTCTGGCGGCAAGGTGACAAGGACGGCGACAAGGCGGCGGGCGAAGGGGAGGGGGTCCCGGGCGAACTCGACCTCGCGCCCTTCCTGGAGAAGCTGGTGGCCAACCTCGCCAGCGGCGTGCCGGGCCAGCGGCTCGCCTGCACGGCCTGCCCGCAGCGGATCTCGGCCGACCGGGCGATTCCCATCGGCCTCTTGGTCAACGAACTCGTCACCAACGCGCTCAAATACGCCTATCCGCCCGAGACGCACCCGGGAGGCGGCGAGATCCGGATCCGCGCCGAGCGCCAGCCCGGGAGCCTCGTGGTCGAGGTCGCCGATGACGGGATCGGGCTGCCGGCGGAATTCGAGATCGGACGCAACTCGAAGAGCCTCGGCATGCGGGTGGTCGGCAGCCTCACGCGCCAGCTCGGCGGCAGCCTGACGATCCCGGCCCGGGGGAAGGGCGCCTGCTTCCGCCTGGAGGTGCCGCTGGACGGCTGAGCGCAGCGCCCGGCCGGGGCGGGGACGGGAGAAGGGCCCTGCCCCGTCGCGACCGGGGGCGACGGGCTCGGCGAGACAGAGCGCGAGATTGAGCGCGAGACAGAGCGGATGCAGTGACCGGGATCAGGATGACGGGGGCGCCCCTCGCCGAACGGCTCCACGCCTTTCGGAGCCTCGGGGACAATTGCGAGTTCGGCTTCGTGCAGCGCTACGGGGGGGTCGAGCCCTCCGGCCTGCTGCGCTTCTCCTACACGCCGATGGCGGACCTGATCCGCGGCCTGCGCTGCGGCTTCGCGGATTTCGGCGTGCCGGGCGACCTGCGGCTCTCCGTGAGCGCGGGCGGCACCTACTATTGTCACAGCCTGGCCTACAACATCTGGGCGAATACCGGACATCCGGCCGGCTCGATCGCGCCGGAGGTGCTGCTGGAGCGGGAATACGGCCGGCTGGCCCATCTCAAGCGCAAGATGCTGGACGACCTCGCCGACGGCTCGAAGATCCTGGTGCGCAAGGTCGGCCGCGACGAGCCTGAGGCCGACTTCGCCCGCTTGGCCGAGGCGGTCTGGGCGCATGGGCCCTCGACGCTGCTGCGCGTGACCGAGGCCGGGCCGGACTGGGCTCCCGAGCCGGCCCGGCGCGTCGCCGACCGCCTGATCGCGGGACGGGTCCGCCGCTTCGCGCCGGCGGAGCAGGCCTGGGAGGTCGACCTCGAACCCTGGATGCACCTCGTGGACAGCACCTACGCGCTGGAGCGCGGCGCGGCGCCGAGCCGCCTCGACGCCGCCGCCTTCCCGGAGGCGCTGCCGCTGCCGGGCCGCCTGCGCCGGCATGTCGGCCGGCACCGGGCAAGGGCGCTCAGCGCCTACACCCGGGCGGTGGATCCCGCCGGCTTTCGCGCCGATGCGGTCCACGTGTTCTCGAGCTGGGTGTGGATTCCGGAGGAGTTTGCCGGGGACCGCATCTTCGCGGCGGCCGGCTATGCGCGGCTGGGCTGGCGCGACGCCGACCTGTCGCGGCGGCGGTGCTGGCAGCGCGTCTGGGCCGCGGGTCGGCTGCGGCCCGACGCGACGCGGGAGCCCGTCGGGCTCGGGATGATCGGCACGTGGCGGGACGGATTCTGGTCCGCCGGGGCGCGCTTCGCCGAGGGGCCGATCCCCGGGGATGAGCCCGCGCCGGACCTGCGGATGCCGCCGTTCCGGTTTCCGGGCCAGGATCTCCTCGGACGGCTGCGGCCGCGGTTCCGATAGACCGCCGGGCCCACCGGATCCGGGCTCAGCTTTCGCTTCCCAGAGCGCGGAGGAGTGTGCCGAGGTGGCGTCGTCGGTCCAGCCTCCGGCCCGATGCGCGTGGCCGCCGGGGCGGAGGCCGAGCCCTGGATGCGGGCGGCGTGACGGACCTTGAAGGAGGGCGGGGATCGGAGACGATCGGGCCGCCCGCGCAGGGAGCCGGTCCCGGGATACCGGTTCGATTCCGGCCGATCCGATACGGCTGCACCATTGCCCGGGCGCGCCCCGCCCGTAAATCGCGCTCCCTCGCACAGAACGGGAGATTCCGGATGCGCAGCAGATCGATGATGACCCTGGGCGGCAGCGTCCTCGCCCTCGCCCTCGCCGGCCCGGCCTGCGCCGACGACACCCCGACCACGGCGGGTGCGGTCGATCGGCTCAAGGGCCTGACCAACGAGGCGATCGGAAGCGCGAAGCGCGGGGTCGGCAACCTGACGGAGGACGAGGCCCTCAAGGCGGAGGGCCGTGCGCAGAAGCTCCGTGGACAGGCCGAGCAGGGGCGGGGCAGGGCCAAGGACGTCCGCGAGAACGCCCTCGACCAATAGGGATGCGGCGGGCCCCGGCCGCGCCGGGCGGCCGGGGCCCGCTCCCGTCGGGGCAGAAGCGGGAGGAGCCTACGGGCAGGGATGGCGCAGGCCGTCATAGCCCAGGTAGGTCCCGGAGGCCGGGTCGTAGGAGGCGTAGCGGGCGGCGCAGGACGCCGAGCCGCGCACGACGACCGGGGCGGCGTAGACGGGTGCGGGCGCCCCGTAGACGGCCACGGGCCGCGCCGCGGCGTTGGCCGCCGCCGAGCCGATCACCGCGCCGGCGGTGAAGCCGAGCAGGCCGGCCCCCACGGCCGCCCCCACGCCGGGACCGCGGCGGTCGCCGTAACCCCAGCGGCCGTACCCGCCGCGGTGCCAGCCTCCCCAACCGGCATGGTGCCAGCCGCCACGGAACTGAGCGTACGCGGTGGGAAGGGCGCCGGCCCGGAGGGCCTCAACCGCCTGTCCGGATGCGGCCTGAACGGGGGCAGCGAGACCCGCCAGCACGGCCAGAGTGGCGACGCCGGTCACGATCCTCATCGGTTCTCTCCATTCTCCAGAGGGGTGGAAATGCCCGCATCAGGCATTCACGAAGCCCAGTAACAATGGATCCGCAGGACCGTTCCAGTCGTGAGAAAGATCATTTTTGTCGCACCGGACGGGTCTAAAACAATCCGATACGAACAAGAGCGACGCGGGCGCGGCGTCTGGCCTCCCTCATCGCTGCCGTTGGCGTTCGGTGCGGGGATCCGCATCAGCCTCGTCTTTCGGCACGGCGCAGCTGGCCATCGCCCGGGGGCGCGAATACAGGAGCCGGCATCGGGCTGCTTGGACTAGCGCACCTCGGGCGATCCCGTCGACGGCATGGCACCGCACGGCACCGCGGGCGCCCGCGGCGATGCGGCGGACAATCGTGCCGCGGGGAGGGGGCCCGAACAGCCCTCCCCGGGTGATCGCCCGGCCCGTCCCGCTGGCCGGTGCGCGGCCTCGGTGCGGCTCTGAAGCCGGACCGGTCAGGCCTCAGGGCGGTCGTCAGACGCACGGAACGCAGGGGCCGGTGCGCGACGGTGGCCGGAACTGGCACCCGCCGCGGGCACCGTTTCTCAAATGTTCCGCAAAATTCCGCTTTTTGTTCCACGGCCCGCCTGGGACCGGTCCTCGCTCTGGTGAAATACATAGTTCGCATAAGATATATTATGGAACATAAACGTCATCCTCGCTCGGGCGAGGGGGCTTGGCTCGGCTTCCGACCCGGTTTGGCACTCAGGTTCGGCGTGTCGAGCGGACCGGTTCGTAACCGGGATCCTGGCCGGCTCTGTGGCCGGCGCCGGCGGCGCGACCGGGACCGGTGTCGGGACGGCGCGCCGGGCGAGGGCCGTTCGAGCGCCCTCCCCGGTCCCGCCCCTCGGACGGCCTCCGGACCCGTCGGGGCCGTTGCGGCGCGCCGATGGCGGCGAAGCGATCATCCGGAGACGGCGTCAGCCGGCGGGACCGGGCGTCCGGCGCTCGCCCAGGATCCGGCCTTCGCGGGTGCGACACTCGATCTGCTCCGATACGCGGCCCGGTCGGACACGGACGGCGGCCGGCCGCGCCAGGCTCCCGGCGCCCTCCAGGAAGCCCGCGGCGGTCATCGGCGCGTCGCGCCCGCCGCCGAGACCCCGCCACCAGGACACCGCCTTCTCCCGCTCGTAGCCGCTGCGCTCCGGCCGCAGGCGCACGCGCCAGCCGGCCTCGGCGGCGCCGTCCCGCCAGCCGAGCACGAGGTCGAGTCCGTCCGGCGCGGCTTCCAGGTTCAGGGTCGTGACCGGATGCCAGGCGGCCCCGGACCCGCCGGTCTCCGGCGCGGGGGCAGGGCCGGCCGGTTCGGGATCCGGCAATCCGGGATCCGCCGAGAGGATCGCCAGCTCGTCATCGGCCGCGGCCTCGTGCGGGGCCTCGGCGTCCGCGTCCACCTCCGGCTCGGTCCAGCAGGCCTCGCAGGTGGAGGCGTTCAGCGCGATCAGGGCGCCGCAGCCGGGGCAGGGCTTGGCGCGCGGGGCCCCTGCCCCGCTCAGGCCCTGGGTGGCGCTCCGGACCGTCACGGCGTCCACGGGACCGTGCATCCGCACCAGCCCGGCATAATCGAGGATCAGCGCGTCGGCCTTGCCGGGGGCGCAGCGCAGCGCCCGGCCGACCTGCTGCACGTAGAGCCCGGTGCTGCGGGTCGGGCGCAGCAGCGCCAC
Organism: Methylobacterium sp. 391_Methyba4; assembly: GCF_029691625.1. Classification (NCBI taxonomy): domain Bacteria; kingdom Pseudomonadati; phylum Pseudomonadota; class Alphaproteobacteria; order Hyphomicrobiales; family Methylobacteriaceae; genus Methylobacterium; species Methylobacterium sp. 391_Methyba4. The sequence goes on from NZ_CP121475.1 coordinate 1,932,537, forward strand.
CAGATCGACCTCGGGGACGTTGAAGCCGGTGCCGAGCACGCCCACCGAGGTCAGGCAGCGGATCTGCCCGGCCCGGAACGCCGCCACGATCCGGTCGCGCTCCCGGCGCGGGGTCTCGCCCGAGACGCTCTCGCAGGCATACCCTTCCGCCCGTACGGCGTCGCGGACGGCGTCCGCATGGGCGAGGCCGGCGCAGAAGGCGAGCCAGGCCCGGCGGGAACCTCCGTATTCCGCGAGTTCGGCGACCGCCGCGCGGGTGATCCAGTCGCGGTTGACCGCCGCCTCCAGCTCGCCCGGGATGTAGTCGCCTCCCCGCCGGCCGACGCCGGAGACGTCGAGCTGGGTCAGCGTCGCCTTGGAGACGAGGGGCGCCAGGAAGCCGCGCCGGATCAGCGTGAACGTGTCGGCCTCGTAGGCGATGCCGGAGAACAGCCGGTGCTCGCCCGCGTCGAGGCGGCCCGAATCGAGCCGGTAGGGGGTCGCGGTGAAGCCCGCCACCCGCAGCCCGGGGGTCATCGCCCGCAGGCCCGCCAGGAACCGGCCGTAGCGGGTGTCGGCGGCGCGGGGGATCAGGTGGGCCTCGTCGACGATCACGAGGTCGCGGGGCCCCACCGCGTCGAGCCGGTCGGCCACCGACTGGATGCCGCAGACCAGCACCTGCGCGTCGGCCTCCCGCCGCCCGAGCCCGGCGGAGAAGATCCCGGCCGGCGCCTCCGGCCAGGCGCGGCTCAGTTCCGAGAAATTCTGGGCGACGAGTTCGCGGCTGTGGGTGACGATCGCCACCCGGGCGAGGGGGTCTTGCTCCAGGGTCTCCCGGGCGAGGGCCGCGATGACCAGCGCCTTGCCGGCCCCGGTGGGCAGCACGATCAGGTGGCCGGGCGCCGCGTCGTCCGCCCCTCCCCGCGCCCAGGCGGCCGAGAGCGCGTCGAGGCTGGCGCGCTGATAGTCCCGCAGGCGCAGCATGGCGGCGGTCTAAGCGGGTTTGCCGGTCCTGTCCGTGGCGGCGCGGTCACGGCGCAGCAGGTAGATGTCCATGATCCAGCCGTGGCGGTCCCGGGCCTCCGCCCGGACCCGGCGGATCGCGTCGCCCGTATCGCCCAGCCGGCCGGAGAGCAGGATCTCGTCCGGGCCGCCGAGATAGGCGCCCCAGTAGATCGTCAGGTCCGGGTCGAGATGGCCGAAGGCCGGGTCGCCGTCGAGCATCACCACGACGCTCTCGGCGTCCGCCGGCCAGCCCGCCGCGAGGCGGCGGCCCGTGGTGATCAGCACCGACCCGCCGATGCCGTTCAGCGGCACGCCGTGACGGGCGGCGAGCACCTGCACGCTCGTCAGGCCGGGGATCACCGTCCGGGTGACGGCGACGCGCCCGCGGTCGGCGATGCGGTCGAGGATGCGGAGCACGCTGTCGTAGAGGGCCGGGTCCCCCCAGGCCAGGATCGCCCCCACCTCCCCCGGCCGGAGATGCGCGGCGAAGGCCGCCTCCAGCCGCTCGGCCCGGGCCGCGTGCCAGGCCGCGACGGTGCCGCCGTAATCGGCCGGGCGGCGCTCCCGGGGCGGGTCCTCCACGGTGACGACCCGATGGGGCTTGGCGATATGGGCCGCGCAGATCCGGCGGCGGATCTCGACGAGGTCGGCGGTCTCGGCGCGCTTGTCGAGGACGAACACCGCGTCGACGTCGGCAAGCGCCCGCACCGCCTGGAGGGTCAGGTGCTCGGGGTCGCCCGTGCCGATGCCGATGACCCGGATCTGCCTGTCCTGCATGCCGTCCGTCCTCCGCCGGGGCGGGGGAGGGCCGGCGCCGGCCTCCCCTACAAGCGCGCGTCGGCTTTGGCGAGGATCGCCCGGGCGATGGTCAGGTCCTGCAGGGCGATGCCGGAGGAGTCGAACACGGTGATCGCCTCCGGATCGGTCCGGCCCCCCTCCCCGGTCCGGAGCACGTCGCCGAGGGCCCGCAGGCCGGCGGAAGCCCCCGCGGAGGCGTGCTGGAACTCCCCGATGGTGCGCGACTGCCCCGGCAGGTCGCAGAACAGCTGCGCCCGCTCCAGCAGGGCCGGGGGCAGTTCCTGCTTGCCCTTCGCGTCCGCCCCCATGGCGGCGACATGCGTGCCGGGGCGGACCCAGTCGGCCTCGAACAGCGGCGCGCGGGCCGGCGTCGCCGTGACGATCACGTCGGCGGCCGCGCAGGCCTCCCGGGGCGCGGCCGCCCGCACGGCGATCCCCGAGGCCCCCTGCCCCGCCAGGCGCTCGGCGAAGCCCGCGACCTTGGCGGCGTCCCGGGCGACCACCAGCACCGTCCGGATCGGCAGGATCCGGGCGAGCGCCGCGCACTCGAACTCCGCCTGGTTCCCCGCCCCGAAAACGGCGAGCACCGCCGAATCCGGCCGGGCGAGGACGCTGGCCGCCACCGCGTCGGCGGCGGCGGTCCGGTAGGCATTGACGCGGCCCGCCTCGATCACCGTGTCGACCCGGCCGACATCTTGGTCGAACAGCAGGATCACCGAATTGTGCCGCGGCAGGCCCCGGTCCGGATTGCCCGGCCAGAACGAGCCGACCTTCAGGCCGGCATAGTCGGCCGTCGAGCCCGACTTGATCGAGAACCGGTTGGTCGGCTCCGAGCCGTGCCCGAGCACCGCCGGGAACAGGGTGGTGCCCGGGGCGACCGCGGCGATCAGCGCCTCCCGAGCCGCCTCGAACGCCATGGCGTGGTCGACCAGGGCCGCGGAGTCCTCTTCCGAGATGAAGCGCATGGATTCGAAGACCTCCAGAGTCCGGGTTTCAAAAGGGCGTGCCCTTCGCGGGTGCAGGGCGGCGCCCTGCGGTCGGGGACGCCCGAGCGTCGGGGCGCCGCCCCGACACCCCGCCGAAGGGCTTCAGCCCTTCGGAATCCCCTACAGGGTCATGCCGCGGGCGGTGACCGGCCAGACGGCCTCGACCCGGCCGTTCCGCACGCCCACGTACCAGTCGTAGACGTTGACCGTCGGGTCGCAATGGCCGGGGATCAGCTTCAGGCGCTCGTTGAGCTTGAGCACGTTGCCGGGATCGCTGATCACCCCGTGCTCGTCCGAGCACTTGATGTACGCCACGTCGTCGCGGCCGAACACCACCGGCAGGCCGCTGTCGATGCTCTGCGCCTTCAGGCCGGCATCGCAGATGGCCACATCCGCCTTCGCCTTGCTCATGATCGCCGTGACGATGAACAGGCTGTTCTCGAATTCCGCGATCGGCCGGCCGTCCGCGTCCTTCACCCGCTGGTAGTCCGCGTCCATGAAGACGTAGGAGCCGCATTGCAGCTCGTTGTAGACGCCGCTGCCGCCCTCCAGGGCGAAGCTGCCGGTGCCGGCCCCCGCGACGATATCGCAGGCGAGCCCCTCGGCCTTCAGAAGGTCGACGGTGCGCCTGGTCTCGTCGATCGCCGTCTGGATCAGGGCCTTGCGCTCGCCGTAGTCGCGCACGTGCTGCGCCTTGCCCTGATAGGCCTGCAGACCCGCGAAGCGCAGGCCCGGCGCCTTCGCGATCGCCCTGGCGATCACCAAGGCGGGCTCGCCCGGGGCGACGCCGCAGCGGCCGGCGCCGACATCGATCTCCACGAGGCATTCGAGGGTGACGCCATACTGGACGGCCGCCGCCGAGAGGTCGTCGACATTGCCGAGGTCGTCGACGCAGACCAGCACCCGCGCCCGTTTGGCGAGCGCCGCCAAGCGCTCGATCTTCTTCGGCGCCACCACCTGGTTGGAGACCAGCACGTCGCGGATGCCGGCGCTCACCAGCGCCTCGGCCTCGCTGACCTTCTGGCAGCAGACGCCGCAGGCCCCGCCCCGCTCGATCTGTACAGTCGCGATGTCGGAGGATTTGTGCGTCTTGGCGTGGGCCCGGTGGCGCAGGCCGTGCTCCTTCATGAAGCGGCCGAGCGTGTCGACGTTGCGCTCGAAGGCGTCGAGATCGACCATCAGGCAGGGGGTGTCGATCTCCTCGACCGGCATGCCGACGCAGGCGGGAATGTTGTTGCGCATGGTCCGTCTCCTCCGGATCGGGGTGTCTTGATCGGGATGTCTTGGTCAGCAGGCCTGGGTCACGGGGCGAGGCCCAGAAGCTCGGCGATGCGCGGCGTCGCCTTGATGCCCGTGCCGGTGAGCACCACCACGGAGGTCTCCCCGGGCCGGATCGCGCCGCTTGCGGTGAGGTCGGAGAGCGCCGCCGCCGCCATGGCGCAGGTCGGCTCGACGTAGAGGCCGGTGCGGGCGAGCTCCATCAGGGCCGCCTCGATGGCCGCCTCGGAGACCGCCACGGTGCCGCCGCCGGACCGGCGGAGCGCCGCCAAGACCTCGCGGCCGCGCACCGGCTGGGCGATCGAGGCGCCCTCGGCCAGCGTCGGGCGCGGGGTCACCGGCACGAAATCGTCGGCGCCCGCCGCGAACCCGGCATGGAGCGGCGCGCAATGGGCCGGCTGGACCGCGTAGAGCCGCGGCAGGCGGGCGATCTCCCCCCGGCGCAGCAGCTCCGAGAAGCCGATGTCGCAGCCGAGGATGTTGCTGCCCGCGCCGCAGGGGATGATGACGGCGTCGGGCGCGGAGAAGCCCAGATCCTCCCACAGCTCGTAGGCCAGCGTCTTGGTGCCCTGGAGGAAATGGGCCTGCCAGTTGTGGCTGGCGTAGAAGATCTCCTCCGCCTGCCGCACGGCGGCGTCGGCGGTGTCCTGGCGGGTGCCGGGCACCAGCTCGACCGCGGCGCCGGCGGCGCGCATCTGCACGGTCTTGGCCGGCGAGGTCGAGGCCGGGACCAGGATCTTGGCCCGCATCCCGGCGGCGGCCGCGTAGGTCGCCACCGCGGCGCCGCCGTTGCCGGAGGAATCCTCCAGCACCGCGGCGATCCCCTGCTGGCGCAGGATCGACAGCATCACGGACGCGCCCCGGTCCTTGAAGCTGCCCGAGGGCGCGAACCATTCGAGCTTGAAATGGGCGTGGCCGCCCCGCCAGGGCCGGTGCACCAGCGGGGTGCAGCCCTCCCCGAGGGAGACCGGGTCGGAGACCGCCACCGGCAGGGCGGCGGCGTAGCGCCAGAGGGAGCGCTTGGCCGTGTCGATCTCCCCGCGTCCGATCCCCGGCAGGTCCGTGATCATCAGCGGACCGCCCGTCTCCGAGCGCCAGCGGGGCGTCTCGATCGGGTAGGTCGCGCCGGTGGCGGGGTCGAGATAGGCGGCAGATGGAGGCATCGCGGCTCGGTTTCCGGGGCGGTTCGGGAAGATAATACAAAATAATCTTGGTCGGCGCGCCTCCCTTCTCGCGGAGACGACGCCGGGCCGAGGCGGGCGGGGCCCGCCTCGTCAGGGCTCCGCCCCGACAACCCGCCAAAGGGCTTCAAGCCCTTTGGAAACCCGGGCCTCTCAGGCCGCGAGCGGCAGGATCGTCCGCTCCGGGGCGTGCTCGGCGGCGATCGCCCCGGCGACGATCTCGGCGGTGGCCCCCGAGAGGGTCCAGCCGAGATGGCCGTGGCCGGTGTTGTAGAAGACCCCGGGCCGGCGGCCGCGACCGACCTTGGGCAGCATGTTCGGCAGCATCGGGCGCAGGCCGCTCCAGGCCACCACCCGGTCGGTGTCGACCAGCGGGAACTGCTCGCGGGTCCAGTCGACCAGCGGCTGGATCCGGTCGTGGCGGATGTCGCGGTTGAAGCCGTTGAACTCGGCGGTGCCGGCGACCCGCAGGCGCTCGTCGCCGAGCCGGCTCGTCACGATCTTGGCCGCCTCGTCGAGGATGCTCACCTCGGGGGCCGCCTTCTGGGCCTCCGGAGTCAGCAGGTTCACGGTGATCGAGTAGCCCTTGACCGGGTAGACGTTGACCCGGTCGCCGAGCATCGCGGCGAAATGCCGGCTGGCGCAGCCCGCACAGATCACCACCGCGTCGGCCTGCAGGACCTGCGTGTCCCCGGCAGGATGGCCCGCAGCGCGCCAGCCGATGTCATAGCCCCCCTCCCCCGGCGCGATCGTCTCGACGCTGGCGTCCTGGACGAAGCGGACGCCCCTGCGGGCGCAGGCGGAGGCGAGCCCCCGGGTGAACTTGTGGATGTCGCCGGTGGCGTCGGAGGGCGTGAAGAAGCCCCCGTGATAGGTCCCGGCCAGCGTCGGCTCGATCGCCCGGATCTCCTCCGGAGTCACGGCGTAGCGCTCGAGGCCGCCCTCCCGCAGCAGGGCGTTGACTCCGGTCGCCTTCTCGAAGCTCGCCCGGTCCCGGTAGAAATGCAGGATGCCGCGGGTCTTCAGGTCGAAGTCGATCCCCTCGGCCTCGGCCATGGCGAACAGCGCCTCCCGGGCCTTCAGGGCCAGCCGCACGGTCTCCACGGTGTTCTCGCGGTAATGGGCGATCTCGCGGACGAACGCGGCCATCCAGGACAGCTTGTGCCAGGAAGGCTTGGGATTCATCAGCAGCGGCGCGTCCCGGCGCATCATCCAGCGCAGGCCCTGCATCACGGTGGAGAGCTTGTTCCAGACCTCGGCGTTGCAGGCCGAGAGCTGGCCGCCATTGGCGAAGGAGGTCTCCATGGCGGCGTAGCGCTGCCGGTCGAGGACGGTGACGCGGTAGCCGCGCTGGGCGAGCGCATAGGCGGTCGTCACGCCGGTGATGCCGGCGCCGATCACGGCGATGTGGGTCATGGGCTTGGACTCCGGGACGTGGACGCGTGGAGGCCGCCTCAAGCGGTCGGCCGGTTGCGCGCCCCATCTGTCCCGGTGCCTGAGAGCTTGATCCGTCCCGCCCTGGCGCGGCGAAGTACGGACGTCCCCTTCGGCGGGTGCCCACGGGTTCCCCCGCTGCACCTCTCTCCAGATCGCCCTGACGACACGGTTCCGGTGCCTGAGAGTTTCCGGGGCGGTTGCTCCGTCGGCGCCGGGTCCCCTCTGCTGGGAAGATCCCGGTCTCTCCCGCATCGTCACGATGGGCTGTCCCTGGATACGCCGATCGGCCGCAGGGGAGAAGCCCGCCCGTCCCGCCGGCGGCCGATTTCACCGACAGCCGCTGCGCGTTGTCACCGCCACCCACGCTCTCCGCCGGAGCGATCCCGGCCGCCGCCGGTTGACGCTGGATTCTCCGGGAGACACCCCGATGCTGACCAGGACCGCGATCTACGAGGGCAGGGTGCGCGACGCCCGGGAAGAGGAATTCTTCCGCCGGGTCCGGGACGAGCTGGAGCCGTTCTGGCGGCGATTCCCGGGCGTCACCGCCGTGCGGATCCAGCGCGTGGTCTCGAAGGACGCCGACGCGCGGCCGATCGCCATGATCCTGGAGATGGACTTCCCCGATCAGGCGGCGCTGGATGCCTGCCTCGCCTCTCCGATCCGCCCGGAATCGCACGCCGCCACCGAGGCGGTGATGGAGATGTTCGACGGCCGCTTCTACCATCTGGTCAGCACCGGGCGCACCATGTCGCTGGTGGATTAGGACCCGGCCTCGGAAGGTCAATCTCCGCTCGAACGCAACGGCAAGTTTACCGCATATAAACCTATACTGACATATTATAATAGCCTGAAGATAAAATATCAGGCCTGAACATCAGTTGATCCAGCACTCTTTAAGGGTCTCGGCGCAGGTTCCGCCCGAGCGACACCCTTCTTGTTCAGGCGGACGGCGCGATGGCGAAATGGATTCCTGGCGCGGCCGTCTTCGGCCTCCTGTGCCTGATGATCATCCCGGCTCCCGGGATCTGGGGCGTCCTGATCGGGGCTGCCTGCGTGCTGGCCATCGTCGGCAGCCTGTGCATGCTCGCCCTCGATCGGGTGGCGAGCGCCATCCTCGTCTGGCGCTCGCGGATGCGGGCGCGACGCCCGAGCCCGAGCCGGAGCCGGAGCCGGGTGGTCCATGCCGGCTCCAGGATGACCCGGAAGGTCTGAGCCTCCGGCGGGGCGCCGGGGGCTGGATTCCCCGCGGCATCGGTGCAAGGTCCCGGCGCCGCGACCACGGCGCCTAAGACCAACCGGGACGGTCCGATGAAGCTCCTCTACTCCCCCGCCTCGCCCTATGCCCGCAAGGTGCTGGTCCTCGCCCACGAGACGGGACTGATCGACCGGATCGCCGTCACCGTCGCCGGGGCCTCGCCGACCGGGCCCTCCGCGGAGGTCGCCGCCCACAATCCGCTGGGCAAGATTCCCGCCCTGGTCCTGGAGGACGGCACCGCCCTCTACGACAGCCGGGTGATCTGCGAGTATCTCGACGGCCTCTCGTCCGGGCCGCGCCTGTTCCCCGAAGGCGCCGCCCGCTGGGACGCGCTGACCCGGCAGGCGCTGGCCGACGGGCTGCTCGATGCCGCGCTGCTCGCCCGCTACGAGCGCGTGCTCCGCCCCGAGCCCCAGCGCTGGGACGCCTGGGAGGCCGGCCAGATCGGCAAGATCCGCGCGGCGCTGGACCGGTTCGAGAGCCTGGTCGGCGGGATGCCGGCACTGGATATCGGCACGGTCGCGATGGCCTGCGGGCTCGGCTACCTGGACCTGCGCTTTCCCGATCTCGCGTGGCGGGAGGGCCGTCCGGCGGTCGCGGCCTGGTACGCGCAGTTCGAGCGCCGGCCCTCCATGGCGGCCACCGTGCCGAAGGGCTGAGCTCCCGCTGCGCCGGGCCCCGCTACGGCCGGGCCCGGTCCGCGATCGCGTAGGGATGGGTCGAGCCGAGGGGATCGGCGAGGAAGTCCTGGACCGTCCCGGCGCCCGTGCCGAAGGTGATGAGCAGGAAGCCGCCCGCCAGGGCGAAGTTCTTTAAAAAATCCCAGAACAGCGCGCGGCCCTTGCCCCCCGCCCAGAAATCCCCCGGCACCCAGAACTGCTTCCACAGCAGCGCCGTCACCCCGCAATAGCCGGCGAGCACGAAGGCGGCGGCCCGGTCGGCGACCCCGGTCAGGATGCAGAGCGACATCCCGATCTCGACGCCGAGCCCGATCAGGATCAGCACCGTTGCGGGCGCCGTGGCATGCACGGCCTCCCGCGCCTGCCCGACCGCGCCCCGGAAGTTCAGGATCTTGTCGAGGGCGCTGAACGGCAGGAACAGCAGCACGAGGAGCAGGCGGACGCTGAACGCGATTGCGACGCTGAGGCTGGCCATGCGCTGAACGGTCTCCCGATCCGGCCCGGTTCGGGCCGCCGATCCAAGGCGCTGATCCAAGCCGCGAGCGGCGCAAAGGTTTCGCGCGGCCCCGCCGGCCGCGTGCAGATCCTGCCCCCCGAAGCGCCCCGTGCGGGCCGGCTCCGGCGGTGCGCAGCGCGTCTTCGATCACGGGCGGCATCCCGGCAACGTAGACTCGGACGCCTCAGCCGAGACCGGCCTGCGCCGCGCCCACCTCGTCGAGGCGACGGCGCCCGGCACTCTCGAGAACGCCGTTCAGATCCGCCCGTGGCACGCCGACGTGCTTCGGCTCGGCGGCCCCAACATACACCTCGCGCGCCACAACTTCGTCCTGCCGCTGGTGTGCCGCCTGGTGCATCCCGGCTCCGGAAGCTCGGATGTCGGCCAGGGCGGGACGTCGAGAGCCGAGAGCGAAGCCGAGTCCCGGCGGCTGGTCGACCGCTTCGGCCGCATCCCCTGGTGAGGTCGCGCCGCGCGGCGGACGCCCTGCGGGCCGGAAGCGCGCTCGACCGGCGCGGATGTTGGTTCAGACTGGGAGCGCCCCTCGGGACGATGACGCGGAGCCGGTCGTGCAGGTGCGGATCAGCCGCCGCACGAAGCCCGCGCACGCCTCAAGTTCGTCCCGGGTGACGTACTCGTCGGCCCGGTGGGCCCGGGCGATGGAGCCCGGTCCGATCACCACGGCGGGCACGCCGCCGAGCCGCTCGAACAGCCCACCCTCCGTGCCGTACGAAACCTTGGCGTGGCCGTTGCGGCCCGCGAGGCGCTTGGCCAGGGTCACGATCTCGGCCTCCGGATCGGTGTCGAGGCCCGGATAATCGATCAGCGGCTCGACATCGACGCCGCAGGCCGGATCGCCGGCCCGCATCAGCGGCGCCAGCGTCCCGGTGGCGTACCCGATCGCCGCGGCCGCCAGCGCCGCGGCATCGTCCGCGCCGATGGCCCGGTACTCGAACGCGACGCTGCAGGTGTCGGGCACGATGTTGAGCGCCGTGCCGCCCCGGACCACGCTCGACAGGCCGGTGGTGTGGGGCACGTCGTAGAGCGGGTCGCGGGCCCCGTCCCGGGCGATGGCCTCCGCGGACAGGCGGACATGCTCGATGAAGCGGGCGGCGTATTCCACCGCGTTGACACCCTGGGGCGCCAGGGCCGAGTGGCTGGCCCTGCCCCGGAAGGTGAGGCGGGCCGCCGACTTGCCCTTGTGGCCGACCACCACATCCATCCCGGTGGGCTCGCCCACGAAACAGCCGAGCGGCCGCGGCACGCGCTCGAGCATCCGGGCGATCAGCGGGCGCACGCCGAGGCACCCCACCTCCTCGTCGTACGAGATCGCGAGGTGGATCGGGGTGGCGAGATCCGCCGCGACCATTTCGGGCAGGAGCGCGAGGCAGACCGCGAGGAACCCCTTCATGTCGGAGGTGCCGCGCCCGTAGAGCCGCCCCCCCGCCTCCCGCAGGGCGAACGGGTCCGACGACCAGGGCTGGCCCTCGGCCGGCACCACGTCGCTGTGGCCGGAGAGCACGTAGCCGGGGCGGGTCTCGAACGGCCCGACGCTGACCAGCAGCGCCGCCTTCCGGCCGGTCGGATCCGGCACCCGCTCCACCGCGGCGCCGTGGCCCCGGCAATAGGCCTCGGCCCAGTCGATCAGCGGCAGGTTCGAGCGGTCGCTCACCGTGTCGAAGGCGACGAGCGTCCCGAGCAGCGCCACCGGATCGGGCGGGCCGGAGGGCGGCAGGACGGTCTGTGCGGGCTCTGTCATGGATGGCGTCCTGCAACCGCGCGCGAATCGGCCCGGATGGGGCGCCCGGATTCCTACGGGGTTTTCGGCGCTTCGGGGATCCCGGGCAACGCCCGGACCGCCCGACCGGTCCCGGGAACCGGTGCGGCACCCGAGCGTCGCTCTCGGGGGTGGCCGCCGGAGACCGCCCCTGGGAGCCCGAACCATGCGTCGCCGTCCCGCTCCGATCCGCGCCGCCCCGATCCTCGCGACCCTGTTGCCGGCGGCCCTGCTGCTGGCCGCCCCGGCCGAGGCCCGGCCACAGGCCGGGACGCCGCGCCATCGCGTCGCGTCCGACATCGACCGGACCCTCGCCCGAAGGGCGGCGCGGGACCGGCCGGACTGGCGGGTCTGGCAGCGGCCGCTCGTCCCGGCCTTCGCTCCGGCGACGCGCGAGCGGGTCGCGGCCCCGCCCTTCACGGGCTGGGGCTACGGCGGCACCCTCCCGGGGGCCTGGCCCGGCTTCTGATCCGCCTCGACCCGGGCCCGACCGCCTGCCATGGTGCGGGCGACCGAAGGCCTGAGACGGACGCGATGGTGCTGGAGTTCCGCCTGGACGATCCGACCCCCGCGGATCCGCGCCGCCGCTGGAACGCCCTCGCGCAGGAGGCGCGGGACGCCTGCTACGACAACACCCGCGCGGTGGCCGACAGCGCCGCCCAGGTGGCCGCCCGGAATGCCGCCTCGGCCGCCTACCGGGCCGCGCATCCGGCGGGCCTCGACGTGCCCTACGGCCCGGGCCCCCGCAACGCCCTCGACCTCTACCCGGCCCGGGACGGGGCGGCGCCCTGCCTGGTCTTCATCCATGGCGGCTACTGGCAGCGCGGCGCGCGGGAGCTGTTCGCCTGCTTCGCGCAGGGCCCGAACGCCGCCGGCTGGTCGGTGGCGATGGTCGGCTACACCCTGGCGCCGGAGGCGAGCCTCACCCGGATCGTGGCGGAGATCGGCGCGGCCCTCGACTGGCTCGCCGCCCACGGGGCCGCGCACGGGATCCGCGGCCCCCTGATCCTGTCGGGCTGGTCGGCCGGCGGGCTGCTCACCGCATTGCATCTGGGCCATCCGGCGGTGGCGGCGGGGCTGGCCATCTCCGGCGTCTACGACCTCGCGCCGATCCGCCAGACCGAGCTGGACGCCAAGCTGAGCCTCACCGACGCGGAGGTCGAGACCCTGTCCCCCCTGCGCCGTCCGGCGGTGGCGAAGCCGCTCTGCATCGCCTACGGCTCGCGCGAACTGCCGGCGCTGATCCACGACGCCCGCAACCTGCACGCCCTGCGGGCGGCGGCCCACGCCCCGGGGGCCCTGCTGCCGGTGCCCGATGCCGAGCACTTCTCGGTGCTCGACGCCCTGCGCCGGCCGGGCGGGATCCTGGTCCGGGCGGCCCATGCCCTCCTCGAGGGCTGACGATCCGGGCAATGGGACGATTCCGGGCGTATTTACAACTCCCGATAGAAATTTCGCATCGCCGGAGACCGCTCCCGTCTTGCTGAGGCCCGCGGCGCGTGCTGAGACGGGGGTGCGGGCGCGATCTCCCTCCTCCGGGAGCCGGCCGGATCCGAGGGAGATCGGATGCAAGCGGTCGCGCGATCGGAAACCCCTGCGGCGGCGGCCCGCGCCGATCCCGCGGACCGGGCCGACCGCCGCCGCCGCGGATGGGGCACGCCGCGGCTGCGCGTCGTCCTGGCTTTGGGCTTCGGCACCCTCGGCTTCCTGGCGACCCTGGCGCTCGCCGCCCTTGTGAGCCGGGAGGCGACCCGACGGCTCGAGGCGGAGGTCGGCGGCCAGCTCGCCGAGATCGCCGGCCAGATGGCCCGGAACCTCGATATCGGGATGTTCGAGCGCTGGCGCGACATCCAGATCGCCGCCGCCTCGGACAGCCTGCGCGATCCCGGAACCGCGACGGCGGCCAAGCGCGCCGTGATGGAGCGGCTCCAGGCGACCTACCCGGCCTATTCGATCATCGGGCTGGTCGACGCCGACGGGCGCGTATCCGCGACCAGCACGGGCGCCCTGGAGGGCGCGGACGTCTCCGGCCGGGACTATTTCCGCCGCGGCCTCGAGGGGCCCTATGTCGGGGACGTGCATCCGGCCAAGCTCCTCCAGAGTCTGATGCCCCCGGTCGACACCGGTGCGCGCGGGGCGGCGCGGGAGCCGCTGCGCCTCGTCGATGTCGCGGCCCCGGTCCGGTTGCCGGACGGCCGCGTCCTCGGAGTGCTGGCCGCCCATCTCGACTGGACCTGGGCGCGCGACATGGCGCGCATCCTCGAAGGCGCGCTCCGGGGCCATCGCCAGGGGGCCGAGATCCTGATCCTGTCCCGCGACGGCACCGTGCTCCTCGGTCCGCCCGCCCTGCAGGGCGCGGCCCTGCCCCGGGCGGTCCTGACCGGCGACAGATCCCTCGATCCGCAGGGCACGAGCCGGGTCGGGCCCTGGCCCGACGGCGCCGCGGCGTATCTGAGCGCCCACGCGTCCACGACCGGTCACCGGGACTATCCCGGTCTCGGCTGGCAGGTGGTGGTGCGGCAGACGGCCGACCGGGCCCTGACCGCGGTGGCGGCCCTGCGCGGGGACATCCTGGTGGCGGGCAGCGTGGTGGCGCTCGCGGCGGCACTGCTCGCGTGGCTGCTCGCCGGCCTGATCGCCCGCCCGCTGCTGGACCTGGCGGTGGCCGCCGAGACGCTGGGCCGCGACCAGCGGCCGCCGCCGCTGCCCCGCGCCTTCGTGCGCGAAGGCGCGATGATCGCCGACGCCCTGGGCGCGGCGGCGGACGAGCTCGCCCGGCGCGCGGACACCCACCGGCTGCTGATCGATGAACTGAACCATCGGGTGAAGAATACCCTCGCCACCGTGCAGGCGATGGCGGCCCAGAGCCTGAAGAACCTCGGCGGGGACGCCGCGGCCGGGCGCGACGCCTTCGAGGCGCGGCTGCTCGCCCTGTCGCGGGCCCACGACATCCTGACCCGCGAGAGCTGGGCGAGCGCGGACCTGCGCGGCGTCGCGACCCAGGCGATGCGGCCCTTCCTGGGCGCGGAAGTCCCGGGGGGCGCTCGGTCCGGCAGCGATCTGGCGAGCCAGACCTCATCCGGTGCGCTGCCGCCGCGCATCAGCCTGGAAGGTCCCGACCTGCGGCTGCCGCCCGAGGGCGCGCTGGCGCTCACGATGATCCTGCACGAATTGTGCACCAACGCGGTCAAGCATGGCGCCCTGTCGGTTCCGGGCGGTCGCGCGGCGCTGGTCTGGACGGTGGAGGCCGGCCCAGACACCGATACCCTCCGGGTGACATGGTGCGAGTGCGGCGGCCCCCCGGTCGTCCCGCCGACGCGGAAGGGATTCGGCACCCGCCTGCTGGAGCGAGGCTTTGCCGGGAACAGGACCGCCAGCCTCACCTACGAGGCTGCGGGCGTCGTCTACAGGGCGGCCAATCCCCTGCCCGCCCCCGGCCGCGCGGCCGCGCAGCCCACGCCGCGTCTGCAGGCCGGACGGGCCTGATCCCGCTCCGGCCCGATCGGCTTTCCCTCCCGTTCCACCCCGACATCGACCCCGCCTCGCGGCGTCGGGACAGCGGCCGCGCATTCCCTTAGCCCGGCCCCACGGTCCGACAGAGCCCGATCCGGCGCATCGGAACCAGATCCGGCTTTAATCCCGGCGCTGATTTCGTGACGAGACAAAGACGTGCGCAAACACACTCTGTAGTACATTGGTTATGGATTAAAGTCTTCATTGATGTGATGTGCTGAGACGCACATGAGATTTGCAAGAGTTTGACTAGGTTCGACTGACCGGCAGGGATTCGGTGTCCCCGGCCACAAGACGAACGCGCGAGGAAACGCCATGCCCCAGTCACGACACGTCCCGATCCGCGGCACCACCGTCGGCCTCGCCCTGGGCCTCCTGGCCGGACTCCTCGGCGCGCCCCTGGCCGCGCAGGCCGGCGAAGGCGGCGGCGGGAGCCGCCAGGCCGCCGGCGGGGGCCACATGAGTTCCTACGTCAGCGATCCCCATCACGACCCGCGCTCCCTGCACTCGCAGCGCGCCGGGACCGGTCAGCTCCTCGGAGCGCCGATGCTCCACGAGAGGGCCGGCACCACGGTGGCGCGCCGCCGCGCGGTCGATCCCCACTGGGCGTCCGGAACCGTAGAGCCCCGCCGGGCCCGACGCTGAGACCGCCCGCCCGGCTCCGGGACGGCTCGCCTTCCTCCCCCCGGCCTGGCCGGGGGACCTTCACCCCGACCCAAACGCTCGGGCCGCACGACCCGCCCCCCTCGGGACGGGTCGTGCGGCCCGAGCGGTGTGCCCGCCCCGGTTTCTCCCCCGGTTCTCCCAGCGTCAGAGACCCCTTCATGAACAACATCATCCAGGGCATCGCCAGCTTCCAGGGCAACGTCTTTCCCGGACAGCGGCAGATGTACCAGCAGCTCGTGCGCGACGGTCAGCAGCCGAGCGCGCTGATCATCGCCTGCGCGGATTCCCGGGTCTCGCCGGAGCACATCACCCAGGCGGGGCCGGGGGACCTGTTCGTCTGCCGCAACGCCGGCAACATCGTGCCCCCGGCATCCGACGTGGTCGGCGGCGTCTCCTCGGCGATCGAGTATGCCGTGGTGGCGCTGGGCGTGCGCGACATCGTGGTCTGCGGCCATTCCGATTGCGGCGCCATGAAGGGGCTGATGAACCGGGATCTGCTCAAGCGGATGCCCAGCGTCGCGTCCTGGCTGCGCCACGCCGAGGCCGCCGAGCGGATCGTCTGCGAGGCCTATCCCGAGGGGATGGACGCGCAGGCCCGTCACCACGCCCTGGCCCTGGAGAACGTGGTGGTCCAGCTCGCCAACCTGCGCACCCATCCGAGCGTCGCCGCCGCCCTCGCCAAGGGGTCCCTGCGGCTGCACGGTTGGTTCTTCGAGATCGAGACCGGCGCCCTCCTGGCCTATGACGGCGCGAACGGGCGCTTCCGGCCGATCGCCGGGGCCGACATGCCCGTGGCGCAGGATTCCTCCACCGGCAGCCGCCTGCAGGCGGCCTGACCCATGCGGATCCCCAGCAGCCTGACCGCCGCCCTCGCCCCGGGCGGCGCCATCCGGACGAACCTCGCCCGGGACCTGCCCGCCTCCGTGGTGGTCTTCCTGGTGGCGCTGCCCCTGTGCATGGGCATCGCCATCGCGTCCGGCGTACCGCCGGAACGCGGTCTCGTCACCGGCATCGTCGGCGGCATCGTGGTCGGCCTCATCGCGGGCTCGCCGCTCCAGGTCAGCGGGCCCGCCGCGGGGCTCGCGGTGATCGTGTATGGGTTCGTGCAGGCGCACGGGCTCGACGCCCTCGGCCCGGTCCTGGTGGTGGCGGGCCTCGTCCAGCTCGCCGCCGGCGCCCTGCGGATCGGCGGCTGGTTCCGGGCGATCTCGCCGGCCGTGGTGCACGGCATGCTGGCCGGCATCGGGATCCTGATCGTCCTGGCCCAGATCCACGTCCTGACCGACGCCCTCCCCCGGGCGAGCGGCCTGGACAACCTCGTGGCAATCCCGGCCGCGTTCTTCGACTTCGTCACCGGCACGGGCGACCGCACCGGCGCCGTGATCGTCGGCGGGTTCACCATCGCGGCGATGATCGCCTGGGAGCGGCTGCGCCCGGCGCGGCTCCGGCTCCTGCCCGGGGCGCTCGTCGGCGTGCTGGCGGGCAGCCTGGCGGCCGGCCTCGGTGGCTTCGCCGTCAAGCGCGTGGCGGTGCCGGAGGCGCTCTTCTCCGGACTCGCCCTGCCGGGGGCCGAGGCCTGGGCGCGTCTCGCCGAGGCCGAGATCCTGATCATGGCCCTGGTCATCGCGGTGATCGCCAGCGCCGAGAGCCTGCTCTCGGCGGCCGCTGTCGACCGGATGCATGACGGCCCCCGCACCCGCTTCAACCGGGAGCTCGGCGCCCAGGGCATCGGCAACCTGATCTGCGGACTCCTCGGCGCGCTGCCGATGACCGGGGTGATCGTACGCTCCTCGGCCAACGTCCAGGCGGGGGCGGTGAGCCGGGCCGCCACGGTGATGCACGGGACCTGGATCCTGGCCTTCCTGCTCGCCCTGCCCTGGCTGCTCGCCCTGGTGCCGACCGCGAGCCTTGCCGGCATCCTGGTGGTCACCGGCTGGCGACTGGCGAGCCCGGCCCACGCCCTGCACCTGCAGGCCCGCTACGGCTGGCTGACCGCCGCGATCTGGCTGGCCACGATGGCCACCGTGGTGGCGGTGGACCTGCTCTCCGGCGTGCTCACGGGCCTCGCCCTGAGCCTCATCCAGGCCCTGCCGAGCCTGCGCAAGGGCCGGCTCCGGATCGAGCACGCGGCGGCCCCGGAGGTGCCCGGCGTGCCGGAGCTGCGCCTGTCGGGGGCGGCGACCTTCCTGCAGCTTCCGAGCCTCACGGCGGCCCTGGAGCGTACCCCCGAGGGTGGCGAGGTCCGCCTCGCCACCGACAACCTCGCGGCCATCGACCACACCTGCCTGGAGATGATCGGCGACTGGGCGAGCCGGCGCAGCGCCGCCGGCAGCCGGATCGCCGTGGTCGGCGGGTCGGGAGTCCCGCACGACCGGCTCGCCGCCGCGGTGGCGGCCCCGGCCCACTAGGAAGCCCTGTGCCGAAGGGGCAGACCCTTCGGCACAGGGCGCGTCGGAGCAGGCCGTTCGGACGCGGGCCCGAAGCGGACGCGGGGCGGGCGGGGTCCGGGCGGGATCCGAAGGCGGGACCGTGGGTCCTGCGGCGGCGCCCCGATGTTTCCACGCGGATCCGAGCGGACGGCGCCCCCGGGCCTGTCCGCGTCGCGGCAGACGGTCGCGGCAACCGGTCGACGGGGCCGCCTTCCGGTCCGTCCCGACGCGGGCCGGGAGCCGCCCGGGTTCGTCGGAACCCGGAATTCCATCGTTTTCACAACCGGTTAATCCTGAATCTTTGCGCCCCCTTAACGGGCGGACCGCCAGACTCGCCGCTACGGCAGGCCCGCTGCGCGGGATCGGCCGCGGAATGGTACTCGTCAGGAGCTTCGTCGATGATCAGGTTCCTCGCGGCTTCGGCCGCATGCCTGGTCCTGTGCGGCGCCGCGGCGGCGCAGGACATGCCCGGCCTTGCGACGCTGCATCCGCCCGATCCCGCCCAGCCGGTGGCGGCGAGCGCCCCCGTCCCGATGCCGGACGGCGGGGTGGCGCCGGGACTGCGCCTGGGATCCGTTCCCGATCCGGACGCGGCCCGTCCCGACCCGGTCCCGACGCCCCCCGGCAGCCTCGCGCTCCGCAGCACCGCGGCCGACGCCGCGCAGACGACCGCCAGCCTGAAGGCCCCGTCCGCCACGCCCAAGCCGTGGTGCGCGCAGGAGCGGCGGGTCGGCACCGGTCTCGGTTTCTGCCTCGTCAATTGAGCGGTCCGCCCGGGCCGTGCCGGGCTCTGCCCCGGACCCGGTCGCCGGCTCAGGAAGCCCCGTAGACTGCGACCGCGTCGAAGGTCTCGCCGTCCTCCGGGGCTTGGTCGCGAGAAGCGACGAGGGAGGCGACGAGGAGGACCAGCACGGCCGCTGCGACGGCCGCGACCGCGAGCGGCCGCGTGATCAGATCCGCATGGGCGCGGGCGGCGTGGATCACCGCGCAGCCGAGAAGGAAGATGCACACCTGCGCGGCCGGCGTCGCGAAGGCCGCCGTCATCGCGGCGTCCCGGTCGTCCAATGCCGGCCGATCACGCCGATCGGGTCCATGACGGTGTTCATGACCGTGTCCATGGCACGCCCTCCCCGGCTGAGGCTGCCGATGCCCGGCTTGACCCGCAGGCGGTCGGCCGCGCCGGCCGGCGTGCCCGAACATGCGGGCGCGGGCGACCCGGCCGGGCGTCACGTCTGCGTGACCGGGCCCCCTCGGGCGGGTTCCGGATCCGGCGGCGCCAGGGCGTAGGTGGCCTCACCGACCCGGCTCAGGGGCCCGCCCGGCCCGGACCGCTTCCACAGGCGCGTGTTGAGGGCCGCCACCGGATCCCGCCCGGGCAGGGTGAAGCCCTGCCCGACGAGCACCTCCAGGATTTCGGCCGCGTGCAGCGGCCGGCCCGCGCGCCCGATCGCCGCGCAGGCCGCCTCCACCACGGCCCGGCCGTAGCGGCGGGCCCCGGCGGCATCCTCCGTGAAGGCGATGGCCGGCGGGATGGCGCCGCGGGCGCCGGCGGCATCTGTCCGGACCACGGGACGCGCCTCCGGACGCACTTCCGGACGGGCTTCCGCCCCCCGTCGTCCGCGCGGCGCGCCGGAATCCTCCGCCGCCGGTCCGGACCGATCCCCCGGCACGCCCGGGTCCCCCAGCGCCGGATCGTCGGCCGGGTCTCCGCGAAGGCGCGCCCCCGGCTCGGGGACCGGATCCGATGCCGCCCTCGCCCCGGATCCGGCGGCTCCCAGGCGGCGGCCGAGTTCGAGGTAGAGCACGAGGTCGGCGATCTGCCGGTCGAGGGCCTCGCGCTGGCGCCGCAACGCGGCGAGCCGCGCCTCGATCTCGGATTCCGACAGGCCCACGCGATGGTCCCTCCAACCTGAGGGAACATCTACCCGTTCTCAGCACCGGTGGGAATGCTCTAAGTCGGAATATTCCGTACCGCCTGAGCGACAGTCGGAATATTCCATCCGGCGAGCCTTATTCCCTTGCCCGCTTCCGCATTCCCTTGGCGGCCGGCCTGGGCGGCACGAGCAGCGTGCTCGGATCGGCCGGATGCAGGGTCAGGCCGCCCTCGTCGAGGACCAGCGGCAGCCGCGGGAAGACCTCGCGCAGATGCGCGAGATCCGCCTTGAACGCCTGCCGGAAGCTGCGGATCGAGGCGTTCTCGGCGCCGAACTGCGCGTGGAGGTTGGCCCAGGTCAGGCGGAGCGGTCGCTGCAGCGACCGCAGGCGGTAGCCGGTCCAGAACAGCAGGTCGAGCTTGCGCGCCGAGCCCGAGAAGGCCCGGGCCGCCCGCACGTCCACCGGCAGGGCGTGCCGGATCAGGGTCTCGTAGAATTCGGGGTCGAAGCGCACCGTGCGCCCCGCCTCGTCGGCCCCCTCGCCGGCGCGGGGGCGCCACAGTTCCAGGCTGCGGAACGGCGGAACGTTGAGGGTGGTGGCGCTGTCGCGCCCGTCCCAGAGGCCGATCTGCATGGAGCAGGCGGCCAGCCGGTTCAGCTGCTCCTTGAACTGGCGGATGGTGCCGCGCTCGCCCCCCGTGACCGCGAAGCCCATCTCGCGCATGAAACCCGACAGGGTCTCGGCCACCTTCACGGTGGGGCTGCGCTGGCGCACGGCCTCGGTGCAGAGGTGCAGCAAGACCAGCCGGGCCTTCGGGCCGTAGGGCAGCCCCTGGGGCTCGAAGGCGCCCGTCTCCGGATCCTTGATCCGGCCGGCGATCAGGCTGAGGGAGTTGCGCCCGTAGCTGCGGGAGAATTCGCGCACCGGCCCGGGGTCGCGGTAGGGCAGGCCGCACAGCGCCAGGACCGAATGGATGTGCTGGAGGCTCGACGGGAGCGCCGGCTCGCTCTCGATCACGAGGCGCACCGCGTCGCGGCGGCGCTGGTCGCGCGACAGGCCGGCCCGGCGGCTCTCCTCCTCCCCCAGGAGGGCGGCCTGGGCATCGCGCTCGCGCTGACGGTGGAGCACGTGCTCCACGATCTGCGCGAACAGAAAGCCGCCGCGCGCCGCCTCGATCTCGGCCTGCAGGTCCGGGTCGTGGATCCCGGCGATCTTCTCCTCGATGCTCATCGCCCCTCGGTCCGCGGCACAGGGGCGCGTTCGTCCGGCGAACGGGAGAACGGCCCGATCCTGCCATGCCACGATTCGGACGCCGCGGACCCGGTTCGATCGGGCTTGTCCCGGCAATCCACGCTTCCCCACTCCCGGCCCGCCCCCGAATGCAGGCGCATGACCGGGGCCGGGTGACCGCGGCCCCCCTCCGGCCCCGCGCGACGCAGAGTTCGATACGGGGTCCGTCCGCCGCCCGATCCCACGCAGAGTCCGATACGCCCACCCGCCCGCGTTCCGTCCCCGTTATCCACCGGCGCGGGCCGGAATCCCCGCCGAATCCGATACGCGGCCGCGCAGATTCCGATACGCCACGTCGCCGGTCCGGCGCAGAATCCGATACGCGGCCGCGCAGAGTTCGATGCGCACCCACGCAGAGTCGGATGCGCAAAACCACATCAACCCCATGGCCAAAATGAGGAATTTCCGACTGCATATAACTTGCCGAACTGACTCTCTGAAAGACTCTCCCAGATAATCTTCCTAGTGTCGGAGAGCCTGTTCGTTCTGACGAACGAACCCTGACCGCACCGGAAGCGCACAGGGTACGAAGGGAATGTATGATGGTTTTCCACATTCCCTCGAATTGCCGCCGTCACCGCTTGACGATCCGCAGAGCCTGGATGGCGGCGGGCCGGCCGGCTTCGTCACGGGGACCGTCGCGATCCCCGCGATGGCGGCTTGACGCGGGCGATGCCGCCCGGTTTCTCGGAGTCGTCCCAGAGGGCCCTCAGATGAAGAGCGTGCCGATGCCTCCCTTCCCGATCGAATCCCGATGACGGACCGCCGCGATGACGGCCGTCCGTCCGGCGGTCGCCCCGCCCCGAATCGCCCGCACGGGCCCCGACGTCCGGCTCTGCGGCCCGGCAACCGCCCCGGCAACCGCCCCGGCAGCCGTCCCGGCGCGGCGGGCCGCCAGCGGGAGGCGGACGGCGACGGGCCGGCCGTGCTCTATGGCTGGCATCCCGTGGTTCAGGCCCTGGGCAATGCGCAGCGCGGCCTGCAGCGGCTGCTCGCCACCGAGAACGCGGCGGCGCGGCTGGAGGCGGAGTTCGGCGGCGCCTTGCGGATCACCCCGGAACTGGTCCGGCCGAGCGAGATCGGCCGCCTGCTCGGACCGGACGCCGTCCACCAGGGACTGTATCTCGAGGCCGAGCCCCTGCCCGCCCCGGGGCTCGACGATCTGCCCGCCGACGCGCTGCTGCTGGCGCTCGACCAGATCACCGACCCGCACAATGTCGGGGCGATCGTCCGCACCGCCGCGGCCTTCGGGGTGGCGGGGATCGTCACCACGGCGCGCCACGCCCCGGGCGCAACCGGGGTCCTGGCGAAATCCGCCTCCGGCGGCCTGGAGCACGTGCCGTTCGTGACCGTCCGGAACCTCGCCGAGGCGCTGATCGCCCTGGGGGAACGCGGCTTCACCCGGGTCGGCCTCGATTCCGACGCGCCGGAAAGCCTCGACGCCGTGACGGTCGCCCGGCCGCTGGTGATCGTGCTGGGCGCCGAGGGCAAGGGGCTGCGCGAGCGCACCCGGAGCTGCTGCGACCTGCTGGCGCGGATCCCCTTCGCGGGGGCGATCCGCAGCCTCAACGTCTCGAACGCCGCCGCCATCACCCTCTACGCCCTCGGCCGGACCGAGACCTGACCGAGGCCTGACCGCGACGCGGACCGACGGCCCGGTCGCGACACGTTCGGAAACACGGAACCGGCGCCGGAAACCCCTCTTCCGACTAGGCAGTTTCCGCAACTTCCCGTAGAGTTGCGGATGAGGGGGGCGTAGGCTGGAAGGCTGCGTCCGGATGCTGGACGATGTGATGACCTATGGCGGCTGGGCCGTCGGCCTGGTCGCTGTCGGCGTATGGACTTGGCTCGCGCGGCGTGCCTTTCCGAGTTTCGAATCCTTCGTGAGGGGCTTCGACGACGAGCTGCAGCTGGGCGCCAGCCCGGAGGAGCGCGCGCGCAGCGCGCGCTGGCATCAGGTCCGTCAGGCCGCCGTGGCGCTGACGGCCGTCGCGGCCCTGTGCCTGTCGATCGGGTTCGCGATTCCCGACTGAGCCCACCGATTCGGCCGCGCCGGATCCGCGCGCTCACCGCCTCGGCCAGATCGATGTGGCGCTCCTGACCTTCCGGCACGGTTCCGGAGGCCGGCGTGGACTGAGGGCGCGGGGCGTCCCGGCGTTGGGCCGCGGCAGGACCCACGACAGATCCCGGATTCGAAGGCGCCGGGACCCTTCGCGGGTGCAGGGGGTGCCCTGCCGTCGGGCATGGCCCGGTGACGCCGGGGCGCCGCCCCGACACCCCGTCCGAGGGCGCGCCCTTCGGAAGCCCCGGCTCAAGCCGCCCGGATCCGGGTGAGGAAGCCCTCCGCGGCCTCCCGCAGGTCGCTGGCTTGGCGGGACAGGTCCCCTGCTGCCCGCAGCACCTGTTCGGAGCCCCGGCTGGCCGCGGCGGCGGCCTCGCCGACGCCCGCCATGTGCCCCGAGACCCCGCGGGTGTCCTGCGAGGTCTGGGCGGTGGTCCGGGCGATCTCCGCGGTGGCCGCGCCCTGCTCCTCGACCATGGCGGCGATCTCGGCCCCGATCCGGGCGAGGTTGCGAATCACCTCGGTGATGCTGCCGATGGACCGGACCGAGGCCTCCGTCGAGCCGGTGATCTCGGCGACCTTGGCGGCGATCTCCTCGGTGGCCCGGCTGGTCTGGGTGGCGAGGTCCTTGACCTCGGCGGCGACCACCGCGAAGCCGCGGCCCGCCTCGCCGGCGCGGGCGGCCTCGATCGTGGCGTTGAGCGCCAGCAGGTTGGTCTGACCGGCGATCTGCGAGATGATCGCGACGATCTCCCCGATGCTCCCGGCCGCCTGGGCGAGACGGTGCACCTCGCCGGCGGTCCCGTCCGCGTCCCGGGTCGCGGCGGCGGCGAGGTCGGCCGAGGCCCCCACCTGTACGCCCATCTCCCGGACCGAGGCGGTGAGTTCCTCGGTGGCCGCCGCCACCGTGTCGGCCGAGCGCGCGGCCGAATCGGCGGATCCGGCCACCGTCCGGCTGAGATCCGTGGTGTCCTGCGCGGTCCGGGCCATGCCGTGCGCGGAGGCCTCCAGCTGGGCGGCCGCCGCCGAGACGGCCGCGACGATGCCGCCGACCTGGCGCTCGAAGCTGTCGGCGAGGCCCAGGGCGGCGGCGCGCTGCGCGGCACTCGCCTCGGCGGCGAGCCGCTCCTGCGCGGCCCGGGCGGCGCGACGCTCGGCGACGCTGTCGCGGAAGGCGACGGCGGCGGCGGCGATCGCCCGGACCTCCCGCGGGCCCCCCGACGGGATCGCCAGATCGGCCGTCCCCTGGTCCCGGCCGATCGCGGTCAGAACCTGCGCCATCCGGGCGAGGGGGCGCGCGATCGCGGTGCCGAGCCAGACCGCGAGGCCGGCCGAGAGGGCGAACAGGGCGAGGCCTCCGGCGATCCAGAGGGTCAGCATCCGGTCCGCCCGGGCGCGCAGGGCGCCGGCGGCGGCCTCCAGATCGGCGGTGAGCCGGTCCTCCACGCCCTTCAGGGCATCGATGCGCTGCGTGGCGAGGCCGAACCAGGAAGGCGCGTCGCGGAAGGCGAGCGGCGTCCCCGGCATCGTTTCCTGGGCGATCCTGCGCAGGCGCGCGACCGCCCGGGCCGGCTCGGTCGCCTCGGCGGCGTCGAGCAGGGTCGTCTGGGCGGCCTCGGCCCCGGCCCGGAACAGGCCCGCATAGGTCGCCTGCTCGGCCGAGAGGGTGGCGAGCCGGCGCGCGGCCGCGAGGTCCAGGTTGCCGGAGGCGAAGACCGCCGAGGCGGCGGCCCGCTCCTGGCCGGCGGCTTCCTTCATGGCCAGGAAGGCCGCGTAGGCGTTCGCCCGGGCGGCGAGGCCGGCCTCGTCGATCGCCCCGCCCATCGCCCGCACGAGCCCGAGCCCCTCGCCGATCAGGCCGGTGTAGTAGCCGGCCGCCTGGGGGACGCCGGCCGTCAGGGCGTCCACCGCCCGCCGCTGGTCGGCGAGCCCGGCGAGCGCCTGGCCGAAACCCGCGCCGCGCGCCGCGAAGGCCGGGCCGTACTGCGTGGCCGCCGCCATCGCCCCGGGAAGGTCTGCGAGCGCCGCGTCGGTGCGCACGCGCTGGGCGGCGAGTTCGGGCCCGAACTGTGCGCCCTTCGCGCCCAGGAACAGGCTGGAGGCGCCGCGCTCGCGCTGGGCCTCATGCACGAAGGCGCTGATCCGCGAGGCGAGGCCGACGAGGCTCTCCACCCGGTCCATCTCGGCGCGCCGCGCCCACTGGTCGGACACCGTCCAGCCGGCGGCCCCCGCGAAGGCGAGGCTGGGGGCGAGCGCCACGACCAGGATCCGGGCGCGAAGCGAGGAGAGGAGGATCATCGGCGGCAGGACATCTCGGAGAACAGAACGGAGCTTGGCCGCAGGTCATAAAGATCTGGTTATGCTGACCTGCCCGGATTCGGTGCAGCTCTGCCTGATCGGATGGCAGTTTCGATCGGGGCGGCGCTGTCGGTGTGCAGGTTTGCCAGGTCTTCAGCGCGGGGATCATCGGTTCCGGGGATCGCCCGTGCGGGGGCGGGCCGTCTTTCATCAGCGGCGGTACTTCGGCGGAGGCCGTCCGGGGAATTCGCTCCCCCGGTTCTATTGCGGGGCGCGGGATCGTGACCCTGCGCCGGGTCATGCGGGACCGCCGCCGCCGGAGCGCCCTGAACCGCCGGGTCCTCTCCAGCGGGGGGCGACAGCTGCGCCTTTCCGCGCCCCGGCCCGCGTCGTCTCCGCCACCGCCGCCCCCCGGGCCGGGATCGTCGCTCTCGCCACCCCGCTCGTCACCCCGATCGACGACCCGGAGCGGCTGATTTCGGGCTCCGCAAGCGCCGGAGCCTGTGGCGGCCCCGGGCGTTCCCGTCGTCCCGGCGCGCGATGTGCGGCCCGCAGGATGGGCGGCCCGCAGGATGGGCGGCCCGCAGGACGTCGCCGCCGGGGCGCACGCCTCGACGGGCTGTCTCGCCGCGTTGACGCGGGGCGCCTGCGCACCACCCTGGGTGAGCATGACGGGGGGATCGACGCCGCGAGCCCGCGGCGCGCCCCGGCGCCGATCGAGAGCGGGCGGGCCGAGGACAGGATCGTGCGCGACGGTCTTCGGAGTGAGGAGGACGTGATGTCGGAGGCGGAGGCGGAGGCGATGGCGGACGCGGCGGGGACCGGCATCTTCGACGTGGCGGCGCTGGCGGCGGCGCTGCCCGGCAGCGCCCAGACCCTCCTGGTCGACACCTATCTGACCGACCGGGAGGCGGCGAGCGCCCGGGTGTTCCGGGTCTACCGGCCGACTCCGCCGCACTACCACGCCACCTGCGACGAGTATCTCTACTGCCTGTCGGGCCGGGGCACGGTCTGGCTGGGCGACCCGGCCGCCGCGACCGCATTCGGCCCCGGTCAGCTCCTGGTCTTCGAGAAGGGCACGGTCCACGCCATGCCGGAGATCGATCCCGCGGAAAAGGTGGTGTTCCTCGCGATCGACACCCCCCGGCGGGCGCCCACCGACATCGTCTTCGTGAACCCAGAGGACGGCAGCCCCGCCACCTTCATGGCGCGCAACGCCGAGGCGTGAGCCTCACACCGGCAGGGACCGCCCGGCCGCCGCCACGGCGAGGAGCAGGGCCGCCACGAGCAGGAGCGCGGCGGACAGGCCCAAAGCCTGCGCGGCGAAGCCGATCAGCGCCGGGCCCGCCAGCACCCCGGCATAGCCGAGCGTCGTCACCGCCGGCACCGCCACGCGCGCGGGCATCGCGGTCTGGCGGCCGGCCGCCGTGAACAGGACCGGGACGATGTTGGCGCAGCCCGCCCCGACCAGGGCGTAGCCGGCGAGGGCCGCCTCCCAGGCCGGGACCAGGACCGAGAGCGCGAGTCCGGCGGCCGCCAGGAGGCCGCCGAAGACCACCACGGGCCGCCGCCCGAGCCGGGCCACGACCCGATCGCCGGCAAGGCGCCCGGCCGTCATCGTCACCGAGAAGGCCGCGTAGCCGAGCGCCGCCCAGGCCGGATCGAGGCCTCGCTGCTGGATCAGGAACACCGCGCTCCAGTCGAGGGCCGAGCCCTCGGTGAGGAACACCACGAAGCAGAGCAGGCCCAGCACCAGCACGATGCCCCGGGGGCGCGCGAAGGCGGGGACTCCGCTCCCCCCTGCCCGCTCCGCCGGCAGGATCCCGGGCCAGGCGGCCGCGAACAGGGCCGCGATCCCGGCGACCAGGAGCAGCACGCTCCAGCCCGCGCCGAGCCCGGCCGCCAGCAGGCCGCTGGCGATCAGCGCCCCCAGGATGCAGCCGAGACTGTAGAGGCCGTGGAAGCCCGACATCATCGGGCGCCCGCTGGCGTGCTCCACCACGACGGCCTGCAGGTTCATGACGCAGTCCACCGCCCCCATCCCGGCGCCGAACAGCACCAGCGCCAGGGTGAGCTCCACGAGCCCATCGCCCACGGCCAGCACCGGCAGGGCGAGGCCGATCGCCAGCGTGCCGGCGAGCAGGACCGGCCGGAAACCGAGCCGCGAAGCCGCCGCCCCGGCGCTCGGCATCGCCAGGATCGAGCCGATGCCGAAGGTGAGGAGCAGCAGGCCGAGCCCCGCCGCGTCGAGGCCGGCGCGGTCCTGCACCAGCGGCACCAGGGGCGCCCAGGTGGCGTTGGCGATGCCCACGATCAGGAACAGCAGCCGCGTGGACACGCTCTGTCCGCGGGCCGCATTCCGGTCCCCCGCCCCGCCGAGGGCGACCGGGTCGGTCAGGTCGAGCGCTGGCATCGGCACCTGTCGATGGAGTCGAGTCCGAGGGTGGATCCCGGCGACGTGGGGCCTCGGTTCCCGCGGTGCAACACCGGGCCGTCGTCGCGCGCGCCGTGCCGCGCGCCCGGAGGGGACACCGGCGGCCCCATGCGTCGGCGACTCGCCCGGTTCCTCGCAGGCGCCCTCGCGCGCCCGCTCGGACGACCGGTTGGACGCCCGCTCGGGCGCTGCCGGAACGCTTTGCCGCGCGCGCAAGGGCGGCGGCTCGTTCGCCGAGCGGTTGCCGCCGTACGCGTTTCGTTCTAGCAAGGGCGGCGCATGACGGACCTGCGTCCCGCCGGCCCCACCTTGCCGTCGGCCCCCTCGGGCTCGACATGTGTCGGAGCGGCGGCTGGCCCGCGCGCGAATCCGATCCGGATCCGATCCGACTGCGTCGACGCCTCGAAAGACCGCCGCCCTCATGGCCAAAGCCCAAGCTGGAAGTCGTGCCGCAAGCCGCGCCGGCGCCGCCCAAGCTGCCCCGACAGCCGCCGCGCAGACGGCGTCCAAGGCTCCGAAAGCCGCCACCGCCGCCCCGGCCCCGCAGCCCAAGCCGGCCCGCGCGAAGTCCGAAAAGCCCGCCCGCCCTGGGGCGGCTGCCGAGGCCGCGATCGACGCCAAGCTGGCGGCCCTGTTCGACGCCGCGCCGGCGAGCGCCCATGACCGGCGGGTCATCGCGGTCCGGGGGGCCCGGGAGCACAACCTCAAGAACGTCGACCTGACGATCCCCCGGGACAAGCTCGTGGTGTTCACCGGGCTGTCGGGCTCGGGCAAGTCGTCGCTGGCCTTCGACACGATCTACGCCGAGGGGCAGCGCCGCTACGTCGAGTCGCTCTCGGCCTATGCCCGCCAGTTCCTGGAGATGATGTCCAAGCCCGACGTCGACCAGATCGACGGGCTGTCGCCGGCGATCTCGATCGAGCAGAAGACCACCTCCAAGAACCCCCGCTCCACCGTCGGGACGGTCACCGAGATCTACGACTACATGCGCCTGCTCTGGGCGCGGGTCGGCATTCCCTACTCGCCCGCCACCGGCCTGCCGATCGAGAGCCAGACCGTCCAGCAGATGGTCGACCGGGTGCTGGAACTGCCGGAGAAGACCCGGCTCTACCTGCTGGCCCCCGTGGTCCGCGGTCGCAAGGGCGAGTACCGCAAGGAAATCGCCGAGTACCAGAAGAAGGGCTTCCAGCGCCTGCGCGTGAACGGCGAATACTACGCCATCGACGACGTGCCCAAGCTCGACAAGAAGTTCAAGCACGACATCGACGTGGTGGTCGACCGCATCGTGGTCCGGGCCGATATCGGCTCGCGGCTGGCCGAGTCCTTCGAGACGGCCCTGGAGCTGGCCGATGGCATCGCGGAGGTCGTGTTCGCGGATGCCCCCGAGGGCGAGACGCCCCGGACCATCACCTTCTCGTCGCGCTTCGCCTGCCCGGTCTCGGGCTTCACCATCGCGGAGATCGAGCCCCGGCTGTTCTCGTTCAACAACCCGTTCGGCGCCTGCCCGACCTGCAGCGGCATCGGCCACGAGATGCGGATCGACCCCGAGCTGGTGATCTCGGACCCCGGCTTGAGCCTGAAGCGCGGCGCCGTCGGCCCCTGGGCGAAATCGACCTCGCCCTATTACGGGCAGACCCTGGAGGCGCTGGCCGAGCATTTCGGCTTCAAGACCAGCGTCCCGTGGCAGAGCCTGTCGGAGACGGCCCGTGCCATCGTGCTCTACGGCTCGGGCAAGCAGGCGATCCGCTTCGCCTACGACGACGGGTTGCGCAAGTACACGGTCAACAAGCCCTTCGAGGGCGTGATCCCGAACCTGGAGCGCCGCTACAAGGAGAGCGACTCGGACGCCGTCCGGGAGGAGATCGGGCGCTTCATGAGCGAGACGCCCTGCGCCGCCTGCGGCGGCAAGCGGCTGAAGCCCGAGGCGCTCGCCGTGAAGGTCGCCATGGCCGACATTGCCGATGTCACGGCCCTCTCAGTCAGTGAGGCGCATCGCTGGTTCTCGGAGCTGCCGGAGAAGCTGACGGCGAAGCAGAACGCCATCGCGGTCAGAATTCTCAAGGAAATCCGCGACCGGCTGAGCTTCCTGGTGGATGTCGGCCTCGAATACCTGACGCTCGCCCGCGGCTCCGGCTCCCTCTCGGGCGGCGAGAGCCAGCGCATCCGGCTGGCCTCGCAGATCGGCTCCGGCCTCACCGGCGTGCTCTACGTCCTGGACGAGCCGTCGATCGGCCTGCACCAGCGCGACAACGAGCGGCTGCTCGGCACGCTCAAGCGCCTGCGCGACCTCGGCAATTCGGTGATCGTGGTCGAGCACGACGAGGACGCGATCCTGCAGGCCGATTACGTGGTCGATGTCGGCCCGGGCGCCGGTATCCATGGCGGCGAGATCATCGCCCAGGGGACGCCCGCCGAGGTCCTGGCCAACCCGGCCTCGCTCACCGCGAAATACCTCACGGGCGAGATGGCAGTCCGGACGCCCACCGCGCGCCGAAAAGGCCGCAAGGGCAAGCTCGGCCTGTTCGGCGCCCGGGGCAACAATCTGAAGGATGTCGATGTCGAGATCCCGCTCGGCACCTTCACCTGCATCACCGGCGTCTCGGGGGGCGGCAAGTCCACCCTGGTGATCGACACCCTCTACAAGGCGATCGCCAAGAAGCTGAACGGCGCCCTGGAGCACCCGGCCCCCTACGGACGGCTGGAGGGGCTGGAGCACCTCGACAAGGTCATCGACATCGACCAGTCGCCGATCGGGCGCACGCCGCGCTCGAACCCCGCCACCTATATCGGCGCCTTCACGCCGATCCGCGACTGGTTCGCGGGCCTCCCCGAGGCCAAGGCGCGGGGCTACCAGCCGGGGCGCTTCTCGTTCAACGTGAAGGGCGGGCGCTGCGAGGCCTGCTCGGGCGACGGCGTCATCAAGATCGAGATGCACTTCCTGCCCGACGTCTACGTCACCTGCGACGTCTGCAAGGGCAAGCGCTACGACCGCGAGACCCTGGAGGTGAAGTACCGGGCCAAGTCCATCGCCGACGTGCTCGATTCCACCGTCGAGGAGGCGGCCGAGCTGTTCAAGGCGGTGCCGGCGATCCGCGACAAGCTCGAGACCCTGAAGCGGGTCGGCCTGCACTACGTCCATGTCGGTCAGCAGGCCACGACCCTGTCGGGGGGCGAGGCGCAGCGGGTGAAGCTCTCCAAGGAGCTGTCGAAGCGCGCCACGGGGCGCACCCTCTACATCCTCGACGAGCCGACCACCGGCCTGCACTTCCACGACGTCGCCAAGCTCATGGAGGTGCTCCACGAGCTGGTCGACCAGGGCAACACCGTGGTGGTGATCGAGCACAACCTCGAAGTGATCAAGACCGCCGACTGGGTGATCGACATGGGTCCCGAGGGCGGCGACGGCGGCGGCCGGGTCGTGGCGCAGGGCACGCCGGAAGAGATCGCCCGCTCCAAGGCCAGCCATACCGGCCGGTTCCTGCGCGAGGTGCTGGAGCGGCGCCCCGCGGCGCCCGCGCGCCGAGGCCGCGCCGCCGAGTAGCGCGCCAAACCTTCCGGGTAAGCTGCGGCGTCGGACGCACCGGCGACAGGGCCGGCCGCGGGCCCTCCCCCACACGGGACGGGCGGGACGCGCGGCCCCGGAGGATCGGCCCCTCCGGGGACGCGCAAATCCGCGAGCCCGACGGGACGAGGCAGGCGGTTCGGACCGGCCCGATCGCAGGCCGGCGCGGCAGTTTCTGCCGGGTGCCGTCCGCATATCCGCCCGGCCGGGCGGTGATTCGAGCCGCGGGGCGCCGGTTCGGGCCAGCCGCGGGCCGGTTCGAAGCCGGATTCCGGTCCGGATCCCGGCCGGGCGGCCCGCCCGGCGGCCTGCCCGATCACCTCCCCGGCCTTGCCGGATTCTCCCGTGCCCCGGCGCGACAACAGCTTGACCATTCAACGATATTTTGCCGGACCCCCCGTTTGGGCAGGGTCTGTGGACAGTGTTGCATCGCCGCAAAAATGCGGCTTTTGCGCAACGGTTCAGCCGGTTGTGGCGTTTCGGCGAGCATTCCACTGTCTTTCCGCAGGTCTCTGTAGAATAGTCGCAGACGTTGAGACGGGCAGGCTCCGTGGGGGCGCTCGGTAGGTCCGAAGCCGGCAGCCGCGATTGGCGAGCAGACCGGCAAGGAAGTGCCGAATGCGGGACGGAAGCCGTGGGACCTTGGGAAGGAATGAGAAAATGATGAAGAACTGGCTCGCGGCCGGCGCGGTCGCGCTCACGGTCGGCATGACCTCGACGATCGCCCAGGCGCAGACCACCACGGTTCCCGGCGAGCAGGTCGGCCTCGCCGTCGGCGCGCCGCTGCCGGAAGGCCTCTACGCGATCAACACGTTCACCTACCGCCGCACCGACGCGCCAAACTCGCCCGACACGGCCGTCAACATCCCGGTCCTGGTCTGGTCGACCCCGTTCGTGCCGTTCGGCGGCCGCGTCGAGCTGCTCGTGGCGCCCCCGACCGTGTTCGCCTTCACCCGCAACCCGGCGGGCGTGCGCAACAAGGACATCTCGATCAACGTCGGCACCTTCGTCGGCGGCATCTGGGCCTTCGACCTCGGCAACAACTTCGGCGTCAGCTTGCTCGGCGGCGCCTACCTGAACGACCTGAACGGCGACCGCGGCTCGATCATCACCGCGAACGGCACGACGGCCACCCCGGTCCTGCCGCAGCTCTCCTCCAACACCTACCGCTTCGGCATCGCCGGCAGCTACACCGGTGACGGCTGGAACATCACCGCCAACCTGACCGCCAACATCTACGACTCGCCCGGCCGCTTCCCCGGCCAGGTCGGCGCCGCCATCGGCCCGATCCGCCTCTCGGACGCCCTGAACTTCGACCTCACCGCGACGAAGAAGTTCGGCAACTTCGAGATCGGCCCGATCGCCTACGGCACCTACAACTTCGACATCAGCCAGGCCAGCGCGGCGGCCGGCAACCGCGGCCGCTTCGCCATCGGCGGCCTCGTCGGCTACGACTTCAAGATCTTCACCGTCCAGGCCTACGTCGCCCGCGACGTCGTGACCGGCGCGCAGTACACCAACGCCTTCGGCCGCACCCGCGACAACTACTCCACCGACGGCTGGATCCGGTTCATCGTGCCGCTCTACTCGCCGGCCCCGGCCGCCTCGCCGGTCCCGGCGGCCCTGGTCCGCAAGTACTGAGACCAACCCGAGACACCGGGCTCCCCGCCGCGCGGCGGGGACGCCCGGATCTCCGACAGGCCGTCCTCCGGGACGGCGCGCCGCCCGGCACCGCCGGGCGGTTTTTTGTTGTGCCGGCCCCGCCGCGGGCCGCCCCGAACGGGCCCGTTCCATGGGTCGCAACCGACCGCGGGTGACGCGGGCGGCGCTGACATCCTATGGTGTGCCGATGGCGCGGCTCCGGCGCCGACCGGAGCGCAGGCGGACGAGCCGAAGGAAAGTCATGGCGACGCAGGGCGAGTGGAAGATCCCCGCGCAGGCCCAGCCCAGGCCCGCGGATTACGGCTACGACCTCGACCGGGCGCTCTCGGCCGTGCTGGCCCTGTCGGCGCGGATCCCGGAGAGCGCGTTCACCGCCGAGACGCTCGGCACCGAGCGCGCCGGCAACGGCGTGGTGATCCGCGAGGACGGTCTCGTGCTCACCATCGGCTACCTCGTCACCGAGGCCGAGAGCGTCTGGCTCACCACCCGGGACGGCCGCTCGGTGCCCGGCCACGTCCTCGGCTTCGACGCCGCCACGGGCTTCGGCCTGGTCCAGGCGCTCGGCGATCTCGGCGTGCCGGCCCTCCCGCTCGGCCGCTCGGCCGGGCTGAAGACCGGCGACCGGGCCGTGCTGGCGGGGGCGGGCGGGCGCCAGCGCTGCGTCGCCGTCGAGGTCGTGGCCCGGCAGGAATTCGCCGGCTACTGGGAATACGTCCTCGACGAGGCGCTGTTCACCGCCCCCGCGCACCCGCATTGGGGCGGCACCGCGCTGATCGGTCCCCAGGGCGACCTGCTCGGCATCGGCTCGCTGCAGCTGCAGCAGGGCGGCGCCGGCGCGGCGCGGCCGATCAACATGGTGGTGCCCATCGACCTGCTGACGCCGATCCTCGAGGACCTCGCCACGCGCGGGCGGGCCAACCGGCCGCCGCGCCCCTGGCTCGGCCTCTACGCCACCGAGAGCGAGGAGGGCATCGTCGTGATGGGCCTCGCCGATAACGGTCCGGCCGAGACCGGCGGCCTCCAGGCCGGCGACGTGATCGAGGCGGTGGCCGGCGAGCCGGTGGCCGATCTCGCCGCCCTGTTCCGCAGCGTCTGGGCGCTCGGCGAGGCCGGGGTGCGGGTGCCCCTCACGGTCCGCCGCGAGGGGCGCGGCGTGAAGCTCGCTCTCGTCTCCGGAGACCGGGAGCGGTTCCTGCGCACGCCCTCGCTGCACTGAGGCCGCCCGGAGCGCGCAGCCGTCGCGCTCCGGGCGGCGTCGCCGCGGGTGCCGTCGTGGGTGCCGTCGTGGGTGCCGTCTTGGGTGCCGTCTTGGGTGCCGTCTTGGGCCTGTACCGGGCACAACTTACGGCTCAGCGACTGTTCAGGTGGCGGCGTCGAATCTGCAACGACCGGCTCCCGATCCGCCGGAAGCGTTGAGGAGATCCAGTCATGACGGTTCTGAGCGCACCGCGCGCGAAGGCGCTCGTGATGGCCGCCGCGATCGCCGGCGGCCTCGGGCTCGCGGGCACCGCCGAGGCGGCCGGGGGCTGCGGCCCCGGCTTCCACCCGAATCCCTGGGGCATCTGCCGGCCGAACTGGGGGCCCCGGCCCTACGGATACTGGCGGCGGCCGATCTACTATGGTGGCTATGGCGGCTATTACCGGCCGCGGCCGTTCTACCGGCCCTACGGCTTCTACGGGCCGCGCCCGTTCTACTGAGCCTCGCGCCGGGCGATTCGAACGGCATGACGGGCGTCCCGCCGACCGGCGGGGCGCCCGTCGCGCGTTGTGGGAGGCTTTCCGGGGCCTGCATGCGCACAAAGAATGACCATTTGGAAACCTTGCCGGTTTCTTAAGCTCGGTATGCACTTTCCGCAGGTCTGATGCTTGACCTTGCGACTCCTGCTGCGCTGCGGCGGGATTATATGTGCGTTGCACCAACAAGAGGCAGCGATGCGCAATGAGGCGCCGTCGTCTGCTCGAACAGAGGTCACAGCACACCATGTCCGCCGCCCGTAGCGTCCTGAGCCGCGTCCGCGCCTATCTCCGGTACCGCGACACCGTTTCCCAGCTGTCCCGCCTGTCGGACCGCGACCTGGCCGATCTCGGCATCAACCGCAGCGAGATCCGCGGCGTCGCCCGCGTCTGATCCCAGCGTCCGAGCCGAACGCCGTGAAGGACCGTTGCCCGTTGATCCGGGCGGCGGTCCTTCGCTATTTTCAGGCATGACACAGACCATCCATATCGTCGGCGGCGGCCTCGCCGGATCCGAGGCCGCCTGGCAGGTGGCCGAGGCCGGCCATCGCGCCGTGCTCCACGAGATGCGCCCCGTGCGCGGCACCGAGGCCCATCAGACCGACGGGCTCGCCGAGCTCGTCTGCTCGAATTCCTTCCGGTCGGACGACCCGGAGGGCAACGCGGTCGGGCTGCTGCATCAGGAGATGCGCACGCTCGGCTCGCTGATCATGCGGGCGGCCGACGCCAACCAAGTGCCGGCGGGCGGGGCGCTGGCGGTCGACCGGGAGGGGTTCTCCGCGGCGGTGACCCGGACCCTGGAGCAGCATCCCAACGTGACCCTGGTCCGCGGGGAGGTCGAGGGGCTGCCGCCGGAGGCGTGGGGCCCCTGCATCGTCGCCACCGGCCCGCTCACCGCACCCGCCCTCGCCGAGGGGATCCGGGGGCTTACCGGGGCCGAATCCCTCGCCTTCTTCGACGCCATCGCGCCCATCGTCCACCGCGACTCGATCGACATGGAGGTGGCGTGGTTCCAGTCCCGCTACGACAAGCCGGGGCCGGGCGGCACGGGGGCGGACTATCTCAACTGCCCGATGAACCGGGAGCAGTACGACGCCTTCGTGGCCGCCCTCGTGGCGGGCGAGAAGATCGGGTTCAAGCAATGGGAGGGCACGCCCTATTTCGACGGCTGCCTGCCCGTCGAAGTGATGGCCGAGCGCGGGCCCGAGACCCTGCGCCACGGCCCGATGAAGCCCGTGGGGCTCACCAACCCGCGGGACCCGCTGGTCAAGCCCTGCGCGATCGTGCAACTGCGCCAGGACAACGCGCTGGGCACCCTCTACAACATGGTCGGCTTCCAGACGAAGCTGACCTATGCCGAGCAGGTCCGGATCTTCCGCACGATCCCCGGCCTGGAGCGGGCCGAGTTCGCCCGCCTCGGGGGCCTGCACCGCAACACCTATCTCGACAGCCCGCGCCTCCTCGACGCCACCCTCCGGCTGAAGGCCCGGCCCGCCTTGCGCTTCGCCGGCCAGATCACCGGCTGCGAGGGCTACGTGGAGAGTGCCGCGGTCGGGCTGATGGCCGGCCGCTTCGCCGTCGCCGAGGCGGCCGGCCGGCCCCTCGCCCCCCTGCCCCAGACGACGGCCCTCGGCGCGCTCATCGCCCACATCACCGGCGGCCACGTCGCGGCGGACGGCGAGGCCAACGCCCCGCGCTCGTTCCAGCCGATGAACGTCAATTTCGGCCTGTTCCCGCCGCTCGCGCAGGCCCCCCGCAACGAGACCGGCCGGCGCCTGCGCGGGCCCGAGAAGGCCGCGCTGAAGAAGCGCGCGCTCACCGACCGGGCCCGGACCGACCTCGCCGCCTGGATGGCGGGGACGCAGCCGGCGGACTGGAGACCTGCGGCGGCGGAATAGGAAGGCGCATGCGGCTTGCAGGGGGGCGCCCTCCAGCATCCGGGCCCCGCATGATCGAGATCGACACCCGCGCCTTCCTGGCCGACCTGTACGCCCTGCGCGAGATCGGCCGGTTCCGCACCGGCGTCCACCGGCCGACCTTCTCGCCCGAGGACATGGAATCCCGCCGCTGGCTGATGGCCAAGCTGGAGGCCTGCGGGCTCGCGGCCTCCATCGACGGGATCGGCAACGTGCTGGGGCGCCACCGCGGCCCCGGCCCGCATCTCCTGGTCGGCAGCCATATCGAGACCCAGAACGAGGCCGGCTGGCTCGACGGGGCGCTGGGGGTCGTGGCCGGGGTGGCGCTGGCCCGGGCCGGCCTGCCCGTCGACGTCGTCGCCTTCGCGGACGAGGAGGGGCATTTCTCCGGCGGTTTCCTGGGCAGCCGCTCGGCGATCGGCGACCTGACCGAGGCCGAGATCGACGAAGCCCGCAACCGCACCGACGGCACCCCCCTGCGCGCGGCGCTCGAAGCCGCGGGCCTGGCCGGCCTGCCCCGGATGCGGCTCGATCCGGGCCGCTACCGCGGCTTCCTGGAGATGCATATCGAGCAGGGCACGCAGCTCGAATCCGCCGGCCTGCATCTCGGCGTGGTGAGCGGCATCGTGGCGATCTGGCAGTTCCGGATCGTGTTCGAGGGCAACCAGGACCATGCCGGCGGCACCACCATGGCGGAGCGCCGGGACGCGGGCCTCTCGGCGGTGCGGCTCCTGGCGGCGATCGACCAGGCGTTTCCGAAGGTCTGCGGCCCGCGCAGCACCTGGACCACCGGGCGGATCACCCTGGATCCCGGCGGCTTCAGCATCATCCCGGGCCGGGCGGAGGTGTTCTTCCAGTTCCGCGACGTGGCGATGCCGGTGCTGGAGCGGATGGAGGCCTGCCTGGAGGCGCTGGTGCGCGAATCGAACCGGCGCGAGCGCTGCCCGGCGACGCTGACGGCTCTCTCCAAGGCGATCCCCGCCCCTTGCGACCCGGACCTGATGCGCGCCCTCTCGGAGGCCGCCGAGCGGGTCTGCCCCGGCGGATGGCAGGTGATGCCCTCGGGGGCCGGACACGACGCGCAGAACGTCGCCCGGATCCTGCCGGCCGCGATGCTGTTCGTGCCCTCGATCGGCGGCATCAGCCACCATTGGGCGGAGGATACGAGCGACGCCGACCTCGCCCTCGGGGTGCGGGCGCTCGGAGACGCGGCCGCCCGGGTGCTGGCGGGGTGAGCGTACCGTGCCCCGGGCTCTCTGCCGATCGGCCGGAGGGAACGGGCCGTCGCGGCGCCCCGGACCTCAGGCGCCCGGCAGCAGCGACTGGATCGGGATCAGGTCCGGCCGGTATTCCTGCATCCCGCCGGCGATCCGCTCCTCCACGGCGTCGAGGAATTTCTCCGGGTCGGTGATCGAGCACTGGCGCAGGTCCCAGAAGGCGTAGCGCCACCACTGCACCTTCAGGTAGCGCTCGATCAGCGCGTCGGGGAAGCGCATCTTCACGATCCGGGCCGGGCTGCCGGCCACGATCGCGTAGGGCGGCACGTCCTTGGTCACCACCGCCATGGCGCCGATGATCGCCCCGTCGCCGATCGTGATGTCGGGCATCAGGAAGGCGCCGTGGCCGATATAGACGTCGTTGCCGATGCGCACGCGCTTGGGCCACAGATAGGGGCCGCAGATCTCGTAATCCTCCGCCCGCGGGTCCAGGCGGTCGAACACCGCCGAGTGGTGCGTGTAGAACAGCGGCGAGGTCGAGCCGCAATGGACCGGGTGGCTGCCGCGCCCGACCTGGACGCTCTCGCCGATCGAGCAGTAGCGGGCGATGTCCGCGCCGAAATAGTAGCCGCTCACCGCGTACGAGAAGGCTCCCATGGTGAGGCAGTAATCGATGCCCATCCACTTGATGCTGCACGGTGGCTCGAAGGTGCAGTCCTCCGGCAGTCCGAACGGAGCCGGATGCAGCACCGAGATGCCGCGCCGCAGCATCTCCTGCTTCATGTCCTCGTTGACGGAGATCATGCGGCGTCCTCGTCGATGCGGCGGCGTTCCGACCCGGCCGGTGCCGGGTCCAGGCCATAATAATCGTGCAGCAGGTCGCCGTAGACGGCGGCCCGGATCGGTCCGGAGAATCGCCCCGCATCCGAGACGTCGAGGGCGAGCAGCCGGTCGTTGAAGGCGGCCGGGTCGGTGACGAGGGCGCAGGGCAGCAGGTGGCCGTTCGGATAGGCGCGCAGCCGCTCGGCCGGTGCGCCGAGGTCGAAGGCCGCCACCGGCAGGCCGGTGCGCAGCGCCAGCGTCAGCGCGTACGAGTAGGTCTCCGGCCAGATCGCCGGCAACAGGACCAGGTCGGCCGAGACCCGCCAGACCAGGTCCAGGGCCTCGTGGTCGCCGGCGTAGCGCCCGGTCTGGGCGACCCCGACCTGCTCCAGGCCGACGGCCAGGGCCGGGTCGGAGAAGCCCACGATCGAGAAGCGCAAAGGCAGCTTCCGATCCTGCGCGTCGGTGGCCAGCGCCTGCAGGAACAGCCCGCCCTTCGTGGCGCTGATCGCGCCGAGCACCGCGACGCGGCGGACGCGTCCGGGCCGCTGCAGGGCGGTGGAGCGCACGCTGCGCTCCGGCTCGACATGCGGCCGGACCGTGACCGCGAGATCCGGGTACACGCCCCGGATCCGGCCCGCCGTGTCGGCGGACGGCGCGAACACCCGCGAAGCCCCCGCCAGGAACGCCCCGAACGCCGCCCGCCGCTCCCCCGGATCCGGCTCCTCGAACCCGTCCGCGTCCGAAGCCAGACAGGCCCGGCACGCGCTGACCGGCGCCAGCCCGCAATAGCGCCCGTCCGGCTGCACCAGGTGGTTGCGGTGGCAGACCGGCGAGTAGTCGTGCAGCGTCCAGGCGTAGGGCCGGCCCGACCCCGCCACCCGATCCATCAGCGCCCGCGCCGCCGCCCAGCGCAGCCCCGCCAGCGAGTGCACGTGGATCAGGACCGGCGCCAGCTCTGCGATGAAGCCGGCGAGTTCGTCCGCGTCCCGCGGCAGGTACAGGCTGTCGAGGTTGGGCAGGTACAGGAATTCGGGGCTGCGGTAGGCGACGTGGACCTCGAGGTTGCGGGTCCGGTCGATCTGCAGGAGCACGACGCTCAGGCCCTCGGCCCGGGCCTGGGCGACCATGTCGTCGATGTGCCGCTGGATGCCCCCGCCCCAGGAATGGGTCACGTACAGGAGCGCCCGGCCGGCGAAGTGCCGGGCCAGCCGCGCCCGGTCGAGCCGCGCCCGCCCGCGCCGGCCGGGATCGGCCTGGACGAACTGGCCGACCCGGGCCGGGTAGTCGGGGTGCTTGGCCAGCAGGGCCGCCTGGCCCTGGACGTACTCGCCGCCCTCGTCGAGCCCGAACGAGATCTGGCCGGCATGGTAGACGAACACGTCCTCGGCGAGCAGGTTGACGAAGCCCGCCTTGATGGCGCGCAGGCACCAGTCGTTCTCCTCGCCGTAGCCCTTGCCGAAGGCCTCGGCGTCGAGGGCGCCGACGGCGTCGAGCGCGGCGGCGGTCATGTACATGCAGAAGCCGACGCCGGTGGGCACGGGCACGGCGTGGCCGCGGTTGACCTGCGCGGCCATGCGGTCGAGATCGGCGCGGTCGATCTCCAGCGGCATGGTGTTGTTGGCGTTGAAGCGCGGGTAGGAGCAGATCGTGGCGTTGTTGGACAGCGGCGTGACGCTGCCCACGCGCAGCCCCGCCCCGGGTTCGGCCTCAGGTTCGGCCCTGGGGGCGGCCTCGGGTTCGACCTTGGGGTCTGCGTGGGCGACGAGCCGGTCGAGCCAGTCGCCGAAGACCTGCGCGTCGGAATTGAGCAGGACGACGGCGCGGCCCTGGCGCAGGCCGAGGGCGCGGTTGACCGAGCGGACGAAGCCGAGGTTGCGTTCGTTCTCGACGAGGTGGAACAGGCCGCGGCCGGCGAGCCGGGCGAGGTCTGCGGTGAGTTCCGGGTCGGGGGAGCGGTCGTTGACGGCGAGCAGGGTGAAGGGGGTGGCCTGGGGCTGGGACAGGCAGGCGTGGAGGGCGCGCAGGGTCTCGCCGCGGCCCTTGTAGACCGGGACGATCACGACGACCCGGGCCTGGTCGATGGGCAGGGCCCGGGGCAGGCGGTCCCATGCGTCGGGCGCGGGGGCCTCCATCGGCGGGTAGGTGCCGAGATCCTCGGGGGCGGCCATCAGCCCGGCGGCCCGGCCCGTGCGCACGTAGTGCAGGAACGGCGACTCCCCCGCACCCAGGAGATGGCCGTAGGTCTCCCTGTAGAACGCGATGGAGAAGGTCGCGCTCGGATCGCGCCCCTCGTGCTGGCCGTAGGCGACGAAATGAGCGAGCGGTCCGCCGGGGGCGTCGGCGGCGTCGGGGTTGCGCTTGGCGTAGAAGGCGGCGTCGAAGAACGGCGCGATCAGGCGGGCCTCGTCGGCCAGCGCCGCCGCCCGCGAATCCGGCGTGCCGTAGCGGGGGTGGAAGGCACCGGCCGAGATGTCGGCGCCGTGCAGGAGGGCCGTGGCGAGGACGTGAACGAGGGGCGCCAGCCCGGTCTCGCGCACCCCGGGATGCGCGTCGCAATAGGCCTGTCCGTCGAAATCCGGCCTGGGGTTGCGGCCGTTCCGCCAGCCGGTGTCGCAATAGTCGCGCACGGCGTCGTCCGCCTCTGACAGCCCGTAGCGCGCCCGGTAGAAGCCGTGGTCGAAATGCCCCGCCACCAGCCGCGCCTGCAGGTCCAGGAGCCCGTCCCGGTCGCAGGCCGCCTGCCCGATCGCCCCCAGCCAGCCCGTATCGGCGATCGGCGCCCGCGCCGGGCGCAGGCCGCAGACGCCCAGCAGCGCGGCCAGCGTCGAGCGCCCGGGCCCCGGGTCGCGCAGCTCCCGCCAGCCCGCCTCGGCGAAGTGCAGGTACGGCTCCCGCCCGCCCACGTCCGGGTAGGTCGCCCGGTACCAGTCCGCATCCACCGCCGGCAGGTTCAGCCGGTGCGGCTCGGCGAACGGCGCGCCCCCGGACAGCCGGGTCTCGGCGACGTAGCGGAAGAACGGGTCGTCGCCGACCGCCCGGCTGCCCGCGCGGGCCTGCACGAAGCCGGCCGGGTCGAAGTCCGGCCGCGGGCTGACCCGCGCCCGCCAGCCCTCCGCCACGTAGTGGCGCAGCAGCGCGGCGTCCGAGGCCCCGGCCAGCGCCTCGGCCTGGGGGCCGGGCAGGCGCTGCCGGTAATGGGCGGCGTCGAAGTAGGGGGCGAGGGTCTCCATCCGCAGGGCCAGCGCCGCGTCCGGGTCCGGCCGGGCGGGTCCGCCGTTGCGGACGTAGTGCACCAGCGGGTTCTGGGTGGCGAAGGTGAAGCCGCGGGTGAGGCAGTAGGCCAGGGTGTCGAACTGCGGTGCCGGCTCGCGGCCCTCGCGCCAGCCGGAGGCCATGTAGTGGTCGACCGGATCGACGCCGGCGGCGGCGAGGTCGGGGTTGTTGGCCAGGTAGAAGGCCCTGTCCACGAGGCGGCGGGCGAGGCGCTCGGCCTGGGCCGTGTCGGGCTTGGGCAGGGGCGCGCCGGCCGCCCCGCCCGCGTTGCTGCCCTCGCCGCCACCCTCGCCGCCACCCTCGCCGCCGGCCCGGGCGCGCCGGCGCGTGAGGGCGTGCAGGAACGGGTTGATGCCGGCCCGGGCGAGGTAGGGGCGGTCGGCGAGGTAGGCGGCGGAGTCGAAGTCGGGGCGCGGGTCGCGGCCCTCACGCCAGCCGTGGACGAGGTAGTCGCGCACCGGATCGGCCGTGATCCCGTACCAGCTCGCGTAGAAGGCCGCGTCGACATGCGGGGCGAGGGCGCCGATCAGGCGCGCCTCGAGATCCGCACCGGTCGCCGCACCGGCCCAGCGGCGGTGCAGCGCCGCCGGCTTGGCCAGCGGATCGCGCAGCCGGCCGAGGCGGCGCCGCATCCGCGTCAGGGCCGAGGTCCGGCCGGTCCCGTCGGAGCCGCGGCGCATCTCAGGACTCTGCGGAGGGGCGTTCGCCGCGGGCCGTCACGAGGCGCGGCATCCATCGGCCGCCCGCCGGGCGGGCGCGGTCGAGGCGCGGGGCTCTGATCGGGTCATGGGCGGCAGCTGGCGGGCAGCGTCGGGGGCGCAAGGCGGCGCGGGAGCGGTCATCCTGTCGGACACCTGTCGCACTAACGGAACCGGCGGAATCCGTAAACCGTGGGTCGCCGGCACCGTCCGCCCAGGATGGCTGCCTCGCGGGTCGGAGGCAGGCGCCTTGCGGGCATCCGGTTTTCGATATATCTTATATTTAGACATATCGAAATCGAGTCGAAAATCATGCGCCCACACCGCCCGGATGTCCTCCACGCCGATCCCTTCGATGCCTTCCGCGTCCGCGCCCATCGCGGTCCGATGGGGGGCGATCCCCGCGGGCGGCACGGTCCGCACGGCCACCACGGTCGCGGACCCGGGGAGCGCCGGATGTTCGGCCGGGGCGGCCGGGGCGACCTCGCGCGCTTCTTCGCCCACGGCGACCTGCGCCTCGTCATCCTGCACCTGATCGCCGAGAAGCCGCGTCACGGCTACGAGATCATCAAGGCGATCGAGGAGCGGGTCGGGGGCGCCTACAGCCCGAGCCCCGGGACGGTCTACCCGACGCTCACCCTGCTGGAGGAGCTCGGGCACGTCACGGTCACCCCCGGGGAGGGCACCAAGCGGTTGCACACGATCACGCCGGAAGGGCAGTCCGTCCTGGACGGCAACCGCCCGGTCCTCGACGCGATCCTCGCCCGGATGGCGGAGGCCGAGGCCGCCCGGGGCGACGGTCCGCCGCCCTCGGTGGTGCGCGCTCAGGAGGGTCTGAAGCTCGCCCTGCAGATGCGGCTCGCCCGCGGTCCGCTCAGCGCCGAGCAGGCCGCCGCCGTCACGGCCGCGCTGGAGGCGGCGACCGCCGCGGTGGAACAGGCGTGAGGGATCGCGATCGCCGCCGGGACGCGACCGGTGCCTGACCCGCGGCTCAGCCGCCTCATGCTCGGGGTCACCCTGTTCCGGCCGGGTCCGGAACAGGTGGAGCGCCTGTGCGCCCTGGCCTCGGCCGGCTTCGCGGCGGTGATCGCCTTCGACAATGGCGGCCTCCCCGCCGGGGCGGCGGAGCGCCTCGCCCGGGCCGGCGTCACGCTGCTGTCGGAGGGGACGAATCTCGGCATCGCCGAGGCGCTCAACCGGATCGCCGCGGCCGCCCAGGCCGCGGGCGCCGGGGCCCTCCTCCTCCTCGACCAGGATGCCGAACCGCCCGGAGATCTCGCCGCCGCGCTGCTGACGGCCCAGGACCGGCTGCGGGCGGCCGGGATCCCGGCGGCGGTGGTGGGCCCGGCCCCGGCCCCGGCGCCCGGCCACAAGGCGCCCGCCTACCCGCCCCGTCCCGGCGCGCCGGGGCATGGCGACCTCGCCCCGGTGCAGTTCCTGGCGACTTCGGGCTCGCTCGTCGACCTCGCCGCCTTCGCCCGGGTCGGGCCCTTCCGCGGCGACTTCTTCATCGACGGGGTCGAGCTCGAATGGTGCTTTCGCGCCTGGAGCCTCGGCTACAGCTGCTACCAGACCCGCGCCGTCGCGATCCCGCACCGCGTCGGCGGCGGGACGATCCGGGCCTTCGGGATCGCGATGCCGCGCCAGCCCCTGTTCCGCATGGGGACCTATCTGCGCAACGCGATCTACGCGTGGCGGCTGCCGCACGTGCCGCTGCGCTGGAAGCTCGCCCAGGCCGCCTACCTGCCGCTCCAGGCCGGGCTGTACTGGGCGGATTCGGGCTGGCGGCCCGCCGTGCTGCTCAGGCTCCTCGCGGCCGCCCGCGATGGCGCCCTCGGGCGCCTCGGGCCGCCCCGGGATCTGCCCAGAGATGAGCCGAGAGATCTGCCGTGACCGACCGCCCTGCCCTCGACGTGGTGATCGTCAACTGGAACGGCGGCGGGCTGCTGCGCGCCTGCCTCACGAGCCTCGCGGCCGCGCAGGACGCCGCGGCCGTGCAGGTCACCGTGGTGGACAACGCCTCGACGGACGGCTCCATCGAGACCCTGCCCGCCCTGCCCCGCCCGCTCCGGCTGATCCGGAACGCCACGAATCTCGGCTTCGGCCGGGCCTGCGACCAGGGCGCCGCCGCCGGCGACGCCCCCGCGATCCTGTTCCTCAACCCGGACACGCAGGTCGCGCCCGACGCGCTCGGCGTGGCTCTGGCCGCGCTGATGGCCGACCCGCGGACCGGGATCGTCGGCGCGCGCCTCGTCGAACCCGACGGGCGGACCGCGCGCTCCTGCGCCCGGACCCCCTCGGCGCTGGGCCTCCTCGGCCGCGCCCTGGCGCTGGACCGCCTCGGCCTCCTGCGGCCGCACTTCCTCCTCGAATGGGACCATGCCGCGGACCGCGCCGTCGACCAGGTGATGGGCGCCTTCCTGATGATCCGCCGCGACCTGTTCCGGATGCTCGGCGGCTTCGACCCGCGCTTCTTCGTCTACTGGGAGGATGCCGACCTCTGCGCCCGAACCCGGGCGGCGGGCTTTTCCGTGCGGCACGTGGCCGGGGCGGTCGCCCGCCATCTCGGCCAGGGCACGACCCGGCAGGTGCGGGCGCGGCGGCTGTTCTACTTCCTGCGCAGCCAG
The DNA here is from genome assembly GCF_029691625.1 of Methylobacterium sp. 391_Methyba4. Classification (NCBI taxonomy): domain Bacteria; kingdom Pseudomonadati; phylum Pseudomonadota; class Alphaproteobacteria; order Hyphomicrobiales; family Methylobacteriaceae; genus Methylobacterium; species Methylobacterium sp. 391_Methyba4. The sequence goes on from NZ_CP121475.1 coordinate 1,977,490, forward strand.
ATCCTCTATGCCGGCAAGCACCACGGCGTCGCCGCGGCCCTCGCCCTGACGGCGGCGAGCTTCGGCGCGCAGGTGCCCCTGCGGCTCGCCCTGGCCCTCGCCCGCCGCTCCCCCGGGGAGGCCGCGGAGGTCCTGCGGGCGGCGGGCCTCCTGGCCGCGGCGCTGCCGGGGCTCGTGCCGGACCTCCTGGGGTCCGCGCGCGCGCGGGCCGCCGGCTGAGCGGGCCGGCTGAGCGGGATGGCGATGCCGCACGCGACCCGAAGCGCCCTCCGCGCATCCCCGCTCACATCCGCCGTCACATCCGCCTGCCGCCTCATCGGCCGGGCCGGGGCCGCGGCGCCGCACCGGATGCGGCCGTGAACCTGACCTTCGCCGGGGACGGCCGGTTCTGGGCCTGCGCCTTCCTGGGCCTCGGCCTCCCGGTCTGCCTCGCGCTGGCGTGGGTCGGTCAGCCCGGCGAGACCCCGTCCGCCCTCGATGCCTTCGTCCGGCTCGCCCGCATCGCCGCGTTCCTGAGCCTGGGTGTCGCCGCCCTGGCCGTGGCGACCCGGGGACGGGCCGCGCTGTTCGCGCTGCTGTGCTGGCCGGCCTCCCTCGCGGCCGCCTCCGGTCCGGACGGGCTCGTCCTCGCGCTGGCGGCCCTCGCCGCCGCGCTGCTCAGCCCCCGGCCGATGACGGGCCGGTACAGGCCGGCGCGCCTCGCCGGAGCGACGCTGGCGATCGCCCTGGTGGTGCTGGCGCGGCCGGCCTGCGCCCCCCTCGCCGGGATGCTGCTGGTGCCGTTCCCGCCGCCGGGACGGCTTGCCCGCACCTGCCGGGAGCGGCTGCCCCTCGCCGCACTCGCCCTCTTGCCGGCCCTTCTGCCGGCCCTTCTGCCGGCCCTCTCGGCTGCGAGCCTCGGGACGCCGCACCCCGCCGGAGCCGGGCACGGGCCCATGGCCCTGCCCGTCCCGCTGCCCGGTTTCCTCTCCGGGCTCTGGGCCGTCGCGCTGCTGGTGCCGCTGGTCGCGCTGCGGCGCGGCCCCCTGCCCCCGCGGGCGGAGCGGCTGTGGCTCTCGGGGGGCGCGCTGCTCGGCCTCTGGCTGATGGTCGGGGCGCAGGCCCTCGCTCCGGCGGGCGGCCCCGGCGGGCTGCAGATCCGAGACCTCCTGCCGCTGGCGCCGATGCCGATTCTGGCCTTCGCCCGGGGGCGGATCGGCACCGCGGCGGCCCTGCGCTGGCCGGCCCTGCTCGTGGTGCTGGCCGCCGCTCTCGACGCGGTGGCGCTGCCGATGATCGCGCTGCGGCTGTAGGAGAAACGCTCAGTCCCGGTCGAGGAAGTCCAAGAGTGCCCGGTTGAACGCCTCGGGCCGGGTGACGCTGTGGGCGTGGCCGCCGTCGGGGGCGAGGGCGAGCCGGGCCTTGGGCAGCGCCGCCGCCAGCCGCTCGGACCGCGTGTAGGGCACCAGCACGTCGTCCCGGGCCGCCATCACCAGGGTCTCGTGGCCGATCGATCCGAGACGCTCCGCCACCGTGAAGCGCTCCAGGGCGGCGATGCGCGCCAGCACGGTCTCGGCGCCTGGGAAATGCGCCAGCGCCTGCGCCTCGTCGCGGGCGACGCGCTCGGCCTGCGCGGAGAGCCAGGGCGCCGGGTACAGGAAGATCGCCTGGGCCCGCACGAAGGCCTCCGGGCCGCCCCCCGCCAGGATCGCCCGGCGGGCCGCGAAGCAGCGGCGCGTGGCCGGGTCCAGGGCGTCCCAGCCGTTGATCACCACGATCCGCCCGACCCGGTCGGGCGCGTCCAGCGCCATCTGGAGGGCGATCAGGCCGCCCAGGGCGTGGCCGACCACGTCCGCCCGATCGATCCCGGCTTCGTCCAGCACCGCGCACGCGTCCCGCGCCATGGCGGGGATGTCGTGGTCCGGCCCGAGGGGGCCGGGCGAGCGCCCGGTGCCGCGATGGTCGTAGGTGACGACCCGGAACCGCGCGGTCAGGGCCGCCATCTGCGGCGCGAAATAGCCGGCCCCGCCGCCGAGCCCCGGCGAGAGCAGCACCGGCCGCCCGTCCGCCGGGCCCGCCACCGCGTGATGGAGGGAGGCCGCCCCCGCCGCGCGCCTGGCCATCAGCGGCCGATATGGGCGACGGAGGCGATCTCCACGCGGGCCTCGGGCTTCACGAGGCCGCACTGAATGCAGTAGCGCGCCGGTTTCTCGCCCGGAAAATACTCCGCGTAGACGGCGTTGATCGCCGCATAGTCGGCCCAGTCCGCCAGGAAGACGTGGTTGAAGGTGACGTCGGCCATCGTGCCGCCCGCGGCCTCCACCACACCCTTGATGGTCTCCAGCACGTGGCGGGTCTGGGCCGCCGCATCGCCGACATGGACCACCTGGGCATCCGCATCCAGCGGCAGCGTGCCCGAGACGTACAGGACCCCGTCGGCCAGCGTGCCCGGCACGTAGGGGGCCAGCGGCTTGCCGGTTCCCGGCGGTATCACGACCTGCTTGGGCATTCCCCTGCGCCTCCCGCACGCGACCTGTCGGCCGGCCCTTGCAGGCTGCGCGGGAGGCCGCAGCGCGGCGGCGTTCGGGCACCCTGCCGGTCACCGGCCGGATGCGCGATGCACTTATCCGGCCAGGTCGACGCCGGCAGCGTCAACCGCAGCGGGTGAAGGCGCCCCGAGGGCCCTCTCGAAGGCGGGGACGTCCGAGACCCAGCCGAAGAAGGTCTCGATATTGGCGAGCGCCGCGTGGTGCAGGCTCTCCGGCCCGGCCTGGTGCGTGGCGTCGGCCAGCACGATCCCGAAATACTCCCGGTGGAACCCGTCCCGCAGGGTCGACTCGACGCAGACGTTGGTGGCGATGCCGGTGAAGACCAGCGTGGTCACGCCCCGGGCCCGCAGGGTGCTGTCGAGGGGCGTGTTGTAGAAACCGCTGTAGCGCGGCTTGCCCATCACGATGTCGCCGGGCTCCGGCCTCAGGGCGTCCACCAGCGCGTAGTCCCAGGATCCCTTGGCGAGAAGCTGCGTGTTCGCTTCAGGATTCCGGCGCATCGTCTTGAGGGCGTTGGATTTGTGCCAGTTCGGCGAGCCCGGGCCTCCGGCCTCGACATAGGCCGGGTCCCAGCCGTTCTGGAACCACAGGACCGGGATGCCGGCGGCCCGGGCCGCCGCCACCGCCCGGGCGATCCGGGCGATCACCGGGCCCGTGCCCGACACGTCGAAGCCGGCCCGGTCGAGGTAGCCGCCCGGGCTGGCATAGGCGTTCTGGACGTCCACGACGATCAGGACCGTGGTCGCTGGATCGAAGGCGATCGGCTCCGGGCGGGCCGGCAGGATGACGCCGCCGTGGCGGCCGTTCGGGTCGCGATATCCGGCGGGGGCGTCCATCAGGCCACCTCGGGCAGCGGCGCCGCCGTCACGTGCCGGCGCGACCGCATCAGCGGCTGGATCCGCGTCCCGAACGCGTCGAGGCCCTTGAGGAAGTCGTCGAAGACCAGCAGCACGCCCTCCACCCCGTCGATGGTCATGACGGCGTCGAGCATCGCGGCCACGCCGGCGTAGCTGCCCACCAGGGTGCCCATGTTGAGGTTCACCGCCGAGGCCGGGTCGGCGAGCTGGCGCACGTTGGTGTCGCCGCCGGACTTGGTGTCGGCCGCGCCCTGGAGGCCGAGCCACGCGATCGCCTCGGAATCCGCACCCGCCTTGTAGTGCGCCCAGGTGGCCATCGCCGCCTCGTCGGTCTCGTCGGCGATGATCATGAACAGGGCGAAGGCCGTCACCCGCCGCCCGGTCCGCGCGCTGGCTTCCGCCAGCTTCTCCACCACGGGGGCGAAGGCGGTCGGCGTGTTGAGCCCCTTCCCCAAGCAGAAATTGTAGTCCGCGTACTGGGCCGTGAAGGCCAGGCCGGCGCCGCTCTGGCCGGCGCAGATGATCTTCATGGGGGCCTGCGGACGGGGGCTCAGCCGGCAATCGTTCATCTGGAAGAACGTGCCCTTGCGGTCGCTGACACCCGTCTCCCACAGATCGCGCAGAATCTGAGCATACTCCGCTAAATAGTCGTAACGCTTGGCAAAATACTCATCCCCGGGCCAGAGGCCCATCTGGTCGTATTCCGGCTTCTGCCAGCCGGTGATGAGGTTCAGGCCGAAGCGCCCGTCCGAGATCGAGTCGATGGTCGCGGCCATGCGGGCGACGATGGCGGGCGGCAGGCACAGAGTCGCCGCGGTGGCGAACAGCCGGATCCGGGTGGTGACGGCGGCGAGCCCCGCCATCAGGGTGAAGGATTCGAGGTTGTGGTCCCAGAACTCGGTCCTGCCGCCGAAGCCGCGCAGCTTGATCATCGACAGGGCGAAGTCGAGGCCGTAGCCCTCCGCCTTCAGGGTGACCGCCTTGTTGAGCGCGAAGCTCGGGCGGTACTGCGGGGCGTTCTCCGAGAGCAGCCAGCCGTTGTTGCCGATCGGAATGAACACCCCGACGCTCATGGCCGGCCCGGCTCCGGGCGCCGGCCCCGCTCCGGGCACCGGCCCGGCTCCACGGTCCGGAGCGGCCGCGTCCGGGATCGCGTCCAAGGGCGGCCTGGTTCGGGGGCCGGCGCGATCGTCCGCATGGCTCTGCATCATCGTCCCACGCTCCGTCCGGTCGGTTCCGCCGGAACCGAGTCGACGCGCGGAGGCTCGCAAAACCGCGGCGGAGGGTCAAACCCGCGGCGCCCGTGCGGCGCGAAAATGCCTATCTTTCCAGCGGCTTGCACAACTGAGGCGCGATGTCTGCTCAACCCGTGCGCGCGTCCCGTCCGGCCGCGCCGACCCGCCGAGACAAGCTTTCGTGCGGCAAGATTACCGGCGATGTCGGGCATCGATTGCCGTCGACGGAGCGGAGACCATCTTCACACGACAATGATAAATCTCGATCCGACCCTGCCGGAGTGACATCGATGCGCGTGTGGCCCGTCCTGCTCCTCGTCCTCGGCCTCGCGGGACCGGCGGTGGCCGACGAGGCGGCGCGCGCGGCGGCCCGGGCGGTGATCGCCAAGCAGGAGCAGGCGCTGGGCCGCGACGACGCGCAGACCGCCTACGAGCAGGCCGCGCCGGGGATCCGGGACCTGTTCCCGAATGCCGACCTGTTCATCGGCATGGTCCGGAACCAGTATCGTCCGGTCTACCGCCACCGCAGCTTCGTGTTCGGCGAGGCGCGGGACACGGACGAGGCGGGCGTGGTCCAGTCGGTGGCGATCCAGGACGAGTACGGCATCGACTGGACGGCCGAGTACAGCCTCGCCCGGGACGCGGACGGGCAGTGGCGCATCACCGGCTGCCGCCTGGTCAAGGCACCCGGCGCGCGCGCCTGAGGGGTGCCCGCCACCGTCGCGGCGGGCACGGGCCTGTCGGCCTCAGGGCCGGAACGCCGCGAGCCTGTCGAGCATCTGCAGGGCGACGTCGGCGCAGGCCTTCGTCGAATCGTCGTCGGCGCATTTCACGTCGAGGCGCGCGTCGCCGCGCTCCAGCACGATATGGGCGGCCCGCGACGGCGGTGGCGGCGGCGGCGGAGGTGGCGGCGGGGGCCCGTCGGGCCCGGGGCCGCGTCTCGGGTCGCCGGGCGGCGGCGGCGGGGGTGGCGCGCCGGCCTCGGGGCCGGGCCGCGGGCCGCCGGGCGGCGGCGGTGGGGCCTGCGCGAAGGCGGCGGTGCCGCACAGCAGCGCCGCGGCACCCGCGAGGGCGATGAGTCGGGTCATGTCGGCTCTCTCCGAGGCTCGATCCGCCCCGCCGGCTGGGGCGCCGCGGGGTGCGCCGGCTCTAGGGCGTGCCCGGGAAACCGGCCCTGAACCGGCCCGTTCAGCCCCGGTTAAAGGCCGGGCCCCCCGGGCGGACCGGCCGCGTCGTCCGGAGCTTTCGACAGGCCCGCCCGCATCGTGTAGAGGGAGCGCCTTCCCTCGGAGGACCCTGTGCTCCACGTCTCGACTCGCGGCGCGGCCGCGCCGCTCTCCTTCTCGGACGCGCTCCTGGCGGGCTTGGCCCGCGACGGCGGGCTCTACGTGCCGCAGACCTGGCCGCAGATCGGCCGTCCGGAGATCGCCGCCCTGGCGGGCCGCCCCTACGCGGAGGCCGCCAAGTGCGTACTGCGCCCGCTGATCGACGGCGACGTCGCCGGTCCGGACCTCGACCGGATGATCGACGCGGCCTACGCGACGTTCCGCCACCCGGCGGTCTGCCCGCTGACCCAGCTCGACGACAACCTGTTCCTGCTGGAGCTCTTCCACGGGCCGACGCTCGCCTTCAAGGACGTGGCGATGCAGCTGCTCGGGCGGCTCATGGACCACGTGCTGACCCAGCGCGGCGCCCGTGCCACCATCGTGGGCGCGACCTCGGGCGATACCGGCTCGGCCGCCGTGGAGGCCTTCGGCGGCCTCGACCGGGTCGACGTGTTCATCCTCTACCCGCACGGGCGGGTCTCGGAGGTCCAGCGGCGGCAGATGACCTCGGTGCCGGCGCAGAACGTCCACGCGCTGGCCGTCGACGGCACGTTCGACGATTGCCAGAACCTCGTCAAAGCCCTGTTCCAGCACGCCGATTTCGCCGACGCGGTGCGGCTGTCTGGCGTCAACTCGATCAATTGGGCCCGGGTCGCCGCGCAGGCGGTCTACTACTTCACCAGCGCGGTGGCGCTGGGCTCGCCGCACCGCCCGGTCTCCTTCGCGGTGCCCACCGGCAATTTCGGCGACGTGCTCGCCGGCTGGGTCGCCAAGCAGATGGGCCTGCCGGTCGGGCGGCTGATGATCGGCACCAACGCCAACGACATCCTGGTGCGCACCCTGGAGCACGGCGCCTACGAGCTGCGCGGCGTGGTGCCCACCACCTCGCCCTCCATGGACATCCAGATCTCGTCGAACTTCGAGCGCCTGCTGTTCGAGGCGCTGGGGCGCGATTCCTCCTCTCTGTCGCGGCTGATGGCGGGGCTGAAGCAGTCCGGCGGGTTCTCGCTGAGCCCCGAGGTTCTCGCCACGGTCCGCTCGGACTTCGACGCCGTCGCGGTGCCGGAGCCTGACGTGATGGAAGAAATCGCCCTGACCCAGGCTGCCACCGGGGTGGTGCTCGACCCCCACAGCGCCATCGGCGTGCGGGCCGGGCGGCGGCTCCTGGAGCAGGATCCGGCGACCCCCGTGGTGGCGCTCGCCACCGCGCATCCCGCCAAATTCCCGGACGCGGTCGCCAAGGCCACGGGCGGCCTGCGCCCCGCCCTGCCCCCGCACCTCGCCGACCTGATGGACCGGCCCGAGCGCCTGACCCGGGTGGCCAACGACCAGGCCGCTCTGGAGACGCTCATCCGCGAGCGCGCCCGCATCACGAGGGGGGCGTGAGCTTGGCGCGAGTCGCGCGACGAGCCCCCTCTCCCGAGCGGGAGAGGGTTGGGGTGAGGGTCGAGAACCGTCCGGAGAGGTCGCACCCCTCACCCTGTCCCTCTCCCGCACGGGAGAGGGGACCCGCGCCGCATCCGGCACCCCGCGCGACGACGAGCCGTCGATGAACCAGCACTTCTCCACGCACGCCGCCTCGCCGTCCCTGCGCACCACGCGGCTCGACAACGGCGTCACGGTGGTCACCGAGCCGATGCCCGGGGTCGCCACCGCCAGCCTCGGCGTCTGGGTCGGGGCCGGCTCGCGCAACGAGCGCGCCGACGAGGCCGGCCTGTCCCACCTCATCGAGCACATGGCGTTCAAGGGGACGCGGACGCGCTCGGCGCAGAAGATCGCCGAGGAGATCGAGAATGTCGGCGGCGAGATCAACGCCGCCACCTCCACGGAGGGGACGAGCTACACCGCCCGGGTCCTGGGCGAGGATGCCGGCCTCGCCCTGGACGTGATCGGCGACATCCTCACCGATTCGGTGTTCGACGCGGGCGAGCTCGCCCGGGAGAAGGGCGTGATCCTGCAGGAATACGCCGCCGTCGAGGACACCCCCGACGACGTGGTCTACGACGCGTTCACGGAGGCCGCCTTCCCGGACCAGCCGGTCGGCCGGCCGATCCTCGGGCGGCCCGAGACGATCCGGAGCTTCGACGAGGCCGGCATCCGCGCCTATCTCGACCGGGAATACACGCCGGACCGCATCGTCGTCGCCGGCGCCGGGGCCGTGACCCACGAGGCGATCGTGGCGGCGGCCGAGCGCCATTTCGGGGGGCGGCCCGCCAAATCCGCCCCCGCCTCCGTGCCGGGCGTCTACGGCGGCGGCGAGCGGCGGATGCCGCGCAAGCTCGAGCAGGCCAACGTGGTGATCGGCCTGCCGGGCCTCTCCTTCCGGGACGACCGCTACTACGCGCTGCACATGTTCGCGCAGGTGCTGGGCGGCGGCCTGACCTCGCGGCTCTGGCAGGAGGTGCGCGAGACCCGCGGCCTCGCCTACGAGATCCAGGCCTTCCACTGGCCCTTCTCGGATTGCGGCCTGTTCGGGATCGGCGCCGGCACCGCCGGGGCGGACCTGCCCGAACTCGTCGACGTGACGCTGGCGGCCACCGCCCGGGCGGCCCGCGACCTCGACGCCGTCGAGATCGCCCGCGCCAAGGCGCAGCTCAAGGTCTCGCTGCTCTCGGCGCTGGAGACGCCGGGCGGGCGCATCGAGCGCAACGCCCGCCAGATCCTGGCCTGGGGCCGGGTGATCCCCGCCGGAGAGGTGATCGACAAGGTCGACGCCGTCACGGTGGCGGATGTCCGGGCCGCGGCGGCCGCGATGCTGCAGGGCACGCCGACGCTGGCGGCGATCGGCCCGATCCGCAAGCTGCCCGCCCTCGACAAGATCGCGGGTGCGCTCCGGGCGGCCTGAGAGGCGGTCGGATCTCCGCGAACAGGGATCCGGCTCCCCCGCAGCCCGAGGCGCCCGCCGACGCGGGCACCGCAGGCTGCGGGCGCGCGGGGGATGGACCGGTTCCGAGACGCTCAGAATCCTGCCGCGGAGCCGCCCCCCGCCCCGCCCAACTTGATTTGGCCGCAAAGGGGCGCGATCCGCGGGCGGTGGACCGGCCCCGGGGCGACCTTGCCCCAGGTGAGGCCCACCCCTATCGATCAAGGCCGCCCGGGCGGCTGACGCCGAACCTCGCACGGCCGGAAGTCAAGACACCCTTGCGCATCCTCGCCCTCCTCCTGTCCCTGGTCGGCGGTCTCGTCGGTGCCCTCGCGCTGGGGGGGCCGGCCCGGGCCGTGGAAGCGGTCCGCGTCACCCTCGACGCGCCGGTGATCGACCTGACCACCGCGATCGAGCGCTACCGCTCCGACGGCGACCTGATCCAGATCTCCACGGCGCCCGGCAAGGACGGCATCGTCCGCCGCATCGTCGTGAAGGCCCGCGACGCCGGCGCGCGGCCCGACTGGATCGTGTTCGCGCTCACCAACGACACCGACGAGCAGATCGACCGCATCCTCGTCGCCCCGCATTTCCGGCTGGTGGATTCCGGGGTGATCTGGCCCGATCTCGGCGGCTCGCGGATCGCCGCCATCACGGCGAGCCAGGGCATCCGCCCGGAGCGCGACGAGAACCCGGAAGCCGACCAGTTCACCATCACGCTGGATCCCGGCGCCACCGTCACCTACGTGGCCGAACTGCGCGGCTCCAACGTCCCCCAGCTCCGCCTCTGGGACCAGGACGCCTACCGCCGGAAGGCCGCAGGCCTGACCCTCTACAAGGGCATCATCATCGGGATCAGCGGCCTGCTGGCCCTGTTCCTGACCATCGTGTTCGTGGTCAAGGGCGCGATCATCTTCCCGGCCGCCGCCGCGCTCGCGTGGTCGGTGCTCGCCTATGCCTGCATCGATTTCGGCTTCCTGCAGCGGGTCTTCCCGGTCACCGAACTGGCCGAGCGGGTCTACCGGGCCTCCGCGGAGGCGGTGCTCGGGGCGACGCTGCTGGTCTTCCTGTTCGCCTATCTCAACCTCGCCCGCTGGCACGTGCGCTACAGCCATGTGGCGTTCTTCTGGCTCGCCTTCCTGGCCGGCCTCGTGGGGCTCGCGGTGTTCGACCCGCCGGTGGCGGCGGGCGTGGCCCGGATCTCCATCGCGGCGGTGGCCGGCATCGGCCTGCTGCTGATCGTCTACCTCGCCGCCCATAACGGCTACGACCGCGCCATCCTGCTGGTGCCGACCTGGCTGCTCCTCGTCGTCTGGGTGACGGCGGCGGGCTTCGCGGTCACCGGCCAGATCGGCAGCGACCTCGTGCAGCCGGCGCTGATCGGCGGCCTCGTGCTGATCGTGATGCTGATCGGCTTCACGGTGCTCCAGCACGCCTTCGCGGGGGGCGGGCTCAGCCACGCCCTCGTGTCCGACACGGAGCGGCGTGCGCTGGCGCTGACCGGCGCCGGCGACGTGGTGTTCGACTGGGACGTGCCCGCCGACCGGGTCTTCGTCGGCCCCGAGATCGAGGGCCAGCTCGGCCTCGCCCGGGGGACGCTGGAGGGGCCGGCCACCAACTGGCTCGGCGCGCTCCACCCCTTCGACGTGGAGCGCTACTCGGCGGCCCTCGACACGGTGATCGAGGAGCGGCGTGGCCGCATCGTCCACGATTTCCGCCTGCGCTCGGAGGCCGGCGCGTTCTTCTGGTACCGGCTGAAGGCGCGGCCCGTGATCGGCGCCGACGGCGAGGTGATTCGGGTGGTCGGCACCATCGCGGACGTCACCGAGGTGAAGACCGCCGAGGAGCGCCTGCTCCACGACGCCGTGCACGACAGCCTCACCGGCCTGCCGAACCGCGAATTGTTCGGCGACCGGCTCGATGCGGCGCTCGCCTTCGCCGGCCAGGACCAGCGCCTCAAGCCCACCGTGATCGTGCTCGACGTCGACCGGTTCAAGGGCATCAACGACGCCATCGGCCTGTCGGCCGGCGATTCGATCCTGCTGACCCTGTCGCGCCGGCTCGGCCGGCTGCTGCGGCCGCAGGACACCCTGGCCCGGGTCGCGGGCGACGAGTTCGCGGTGATCCTCCTGTCGGAGCGCGACCCCGACCGGATCCTGGCCTTCGCCGAGATGATCCGCCGGGCGATCGCCACGCCGATCACCTACGCGGACCGGGAGATCTTTCTGACCGTCTCGATCGGGCTCGCCCTCTACGAGGCCGGCGCCAACCTGAAGCGCGACGAGGTGTTCAAGAGCGCCGAGATCGCCATGATCCAGGCCAAGCGCAACGGCGGCGACCGCATCGAGGTGTTCCGCGCCCATATGCGCACCGACCGCTCCGACCGGCTGATGCTGGAGAGCGACCTGCGCAAGGCGATCGAGCGCAACGAATTGCGGGTGCTGTTCCTGCCGGTGGTCCGCCTCGAGGACCGCACGGTGGCGGGGTTCGAGACCGTCCTGCGCTGGGACCATCCGAAGCTCGGCCGCATCCCGGCCTCGACCTTCATGCCGCTCGCCGAGGAGAGCGGCTTCGTGGTCAATCTCGGCATCTTCGCCCTGGAGCGCACCGCGCTGGAACTCGCCGCCTGGCAGCGCTCCCTGGAGGTCGAGCCGCCGATCTTCGCGGCTTGCAACCTGTCCTCGCGCCAGCTCCTGCGCCACGACCTCCTGCACGACGTGAAGACCGTGCTGGCCCGCTCCGGGGCCCTGCCCGGCTCGCTCAAGCTGGAATTCAGCGAGAGCCTCGTGATGGAGAATCCGGAATACGCCGCGCAGATGCTGGCCCGGATCCACGACCTCGGCGCCGGCCTGTGCCTGTCGGATTTCGGCACCGGCTACTCGGCGCTCTCCTATCTCCAGCGCTTCCCCTTCGACACGATCAAGGTCGACGCGACCTTCGTGCGCCAGATCGGCACCGGGCAGACCGCGATCCTGCGCTCCATCGTCCGCATGGCGAGCGAGTTGAACCTCGCCATCGTGGCGGAGGGCTGCGAATCGGAAGCCGACGCCCAGGCGCTGGCCGGGCTCGGCTGCGAATACGCGCTGGGCCCCGCCTTCGGCGAGCCGATGACCATGCTGCAGGCCCGCCAGATCGTCGGCGCGGCGCCTGAGGCGGCCTGAGATCCCTCCTGCGGGGCCGACAGGTGTGCTGCCGGCCACCGACACCATCGCGGCCGGGGATGCGATGACTCCGGACCACGTCAGGCTCGTGCGGGACGGCTTCGCGAAGGTGCGGCCCATGGCCGGGACGGCCGACCTGCCCTGAGGCCGCCTGTTCGAGGTCGCCCCGCAGGCGCATCGCATCCCCGCGGACAGGACTGAGCAGACGCTGACGCCGACGGCCATGCTCGGGCCGGCGGGGGGCCCGCCCGAACCATCCGGAGACCGCGGCGCCGGCGCTCCAGGCTTCGGACGCAAGGCCCGTGGCCTACGGCACGCAGGACGCCCCCTGCGCGCCGGTGGGCGCGGCCCTGCCGTGGCCCCTGGAACAGGGCCTCGGCGCGGACTTCACCCCGGAGGTCCGGGGGGCCCGGACCGAGACCGACGCGCTGGCCGCCCGCGCGATTCAGCAGGCGGACGCGGCCTGAAGGCCGAAACGGCGAAAGCCGCCGATCGGCTTAAGCCACCCTTAACCATGTTCGACCAAGCTCCTGTGGATGGACGGGCCCTTCAGCGCCCGGGAAGGGGATGGTCGGATGGCCGAGGCGGCACGGCGTTACCAGCAGGCAGGGGGCTCCGACCTCGTGCGCCGCCTGATGGCCCGGCCGGTCCGGCTGGAGCAGCAGGCCCGGACCCGGATGCCGCTCCGCGATCCCCGCCATGCCGATCCATCCCCCGAGGCCTTCGACGATCCGTCGGATGCGCTGGACGAGGCCGACGAGATCGCCCGCCTCGAGACCGAGCTGCAGGTGATGAAGGCGGTGCTCCGGGCCCAGCGGCAGGAGGTCGAGTCGCTGCGGGCGCAGCGCCAGCTCCTCACCGACTCGGCCCCGACCGACGATGTCCGCGCGACCCGCGAGCGCTGGGCGGCCCTGGTCGACTCGCTCCTGATCCGCGCCCGCTGATCCGTCACAAGCGCATGCGGGGGAGAGCCATGGGGGCGCGCTGCTCGCTCGTCGTCAACGGTCGGTCGGTGCGTGTCTCGACCGGCGATACGCCGCTGGAGGCCGCGCTGGCCGAGGGCATGATCGCCCCGCTCCAGGCGCAGCCCGGCAACCTGCTCGCCGGCCAGGGCCTCGCTCAGGGCAGCGCCGCACCGTCCGGTCGCCGTCATCCGGCCCGCCGGGCCAGGGCCGAGGCCCTGCGCCCGGCCCTCCCCGGCGCCCCGATCCAGGGCCAGGAGGCGGCGGCGCCGCCGCCCGTGGCCGTCCGCAAGGGCACGGTCACGGAAATCCGCCGGCTCAGCCCCGGAATCCTCGAGGTCGTCGCGACCCTGACCCGGCGCCCCACCGGCGAGCCGGGCCACCAGGCGCTGGTGACCTTCGCGGGGCTGCCCACCCTGACGCTGTCCCCGACCCTGCGGGTCGACGGCACGACCGAGATCAACGACGTGGTGTTCCACGTCGCCCGCGACCCCGAGGGCGATCCCCTCGACGCGCTCCGCCTCGACCAGCCGGTGCGCCTCAAGGGGCCGGTCGGCCGGGGGCAGTACCGCCCCGGGGGCGGGCGCCTCGTGCTGGTGGCGGCCGGCGCCGGCTTCGGCGCGATCTGGGCGATCGCCCGGGCGGCCCGCTACGTCGAGCCCGCCCGCGAGATGGCCCTGGCCGTCGGCGCCCGCGACGCCCTGGACCTCTACATGCGCGAGAGCCTGGACTGGCTGCGCCGCACCGGCGTCGGCCGGATCGTGCTCTGCGCCGATCGCGGCCGCCAGCGGCCGCCGGACGTGCGCTCCGGCCCGCTCAGCGCCCACCTGCCGAGCCTGCGCGCCACCGACGTGGTCCACGTGGCGGGCGACGTCTCGACGGTCGGCGCCGTGCAGGTGCTCGCCGCCGCGGTGGGCGCCCGCTGCTACCCGATCGTGATCGACTGACCGCCGTCGCCTCGACGCGGCGGCGTCCGGCTGCTACCGGCGCCGGGCCGGCCGCACGGGGCCGATCCTGAGCCCGATCCGAGCCCCGATGGTCCGCGTCCTCTGCCTCGGCTACAGCGTCACGGAGCTGCCGGGCTATGTCGAGCGGGCCAACGCCCTGGCCGAGGCCGAGGGGCGTCCGGTCACCTTCCTCCGCAGCGGCTGGGGCGGCCATTCCCTGCCCTCCATCGCCGCCCTGATCGACGAGATCCTCGACGCGCTCCCCTGCGACGGCGTCCTCCTCGAGCTGTTCACCGGCAACGTCCGCTACTTCGACGGCGCGACGATGCGGGCCTATCTCGACGACATCCTCGCGGCGACCGCCCGGCGGGACCTGCCCGTCGCCTTCCTCAACCTCCACCAGGGCGGCGTCGACTACGCGGCCGAGCCCGTCGCCGGCCTGCTGGCGGAGTACCGCGCCCTCTACGGGATCCCCTATCTCGACATCGCCGCCCCGGTGGCGGCCGCGGGCGCGGGCGACATCACCTACCTCCTGACGGATGCGACCCACGTCACGCCGGTGGGCGCCGACCTCTACGGCACCCTGGTCTACAGCTTCCTGCGCGCGCCGCCCCCGGGCCGCGCCTATATCGACCGGTTCCGGACCCTGCCGGGCCGGTTCGAGGCCGTGCCGCTGCGCGCCCTCCCCGGTCTGACCTGCGGGTTCGCCCTGCGCCGCAACGGCATCCCGCTGGACTTCCTGGAGATTCCCGAGGGCACCCGCGTCACCGTCCCCCTCGGGCGGTCCCGCGACGTGATCGGTCTCCTCGTGACCTACGGCCCCCAGGCGGGCACGCTGACGGTCCAGGACCCGGCGAAGGGACGGGGGCACGATCTCGTCGCCTACGACGAGTTCTCCTACTACACGCGCTCGATGTTCCGCAGCGTCACCCTCCCGGCGGCGCGCGCGCTGACGATCGCGCAATCGGCGGAGCGGCCGGACATCGCTCTGCGCAAGGGCGCGCCGGATCCGGGCCCGCGGATCGGGCGCGTGTCGCATGTCGTCTGCCGGCGCAGGCTGAGCCTCGCCCAGCGCGCCGCGCGCCTGCTGCACCGGCTGCGGCGCGGCCTGCGCCGCCTCGGACCGCGGGTCGGCCTCGTCCGCGGGGCCTGAGATTCCGGCCCGGGCCGGGCGCGAAGGGGACGCCGGGCCTCACGGCGCCCGCCCGCGCCCGCCGGCGAGACCGCTCCATCCCCGACCCGGATCGGCCAGGCTCTCCCGGACGCGCGCCCACACCGCTCGATCGGTTCAATGGCTCTGATGTATTTCTTCGATATTATCAGTATTTGCATATGAATAAATATTCGTTTCATTCTTCGAGTGATCTGTCGTCGCCAGATGATCGTGGCAGCGCGTGGATCTCTGCCGCGGTCTTGTGCTAAGGGATATTTTGAGTTCATGAGGGGATCGGACGATATGCGATTTCTACGGAATGCGAGCCTGCATGTAAAAATGTCGTTGCCCATCGGTTTCTTGGTGATCGTCACTGCGGGGGTCGTATTTTATTCGATTTCAGGTCTCAAATATATGGAGGAAAGGAATAGATATCTGGTAGATTATTATTTCGCCAGGCTCGAGATATTCGCGAAAGTTCGCGAAAAATTCGTCGATGCCGCGCTCATGAATCGCAATTTGATCATCGGCCGACCGGAAGGGGACCTCCCGCTCTTTCGCAGGCGCTTCGACGAGGACGTCAAGGCCGTGGCCGACAGCATCGAGACGCTGGCCGAGGGCTCGCGGCGCGAGGAGATCGCGGCGATGCAGCGCCAGATCGGGGCGATCGCCCGGGACTATTTCGACCTGCTCGACCGCTCCAACTACCTCGCCCTCCGGAACGACCGGTCTGCGGCGATCCAGGTCGGCGTCGTCGCGAGCCGTGAGGTCCGGGCGCAGTTCGACAAGGCGGCCCAGGATTACGAGGCGCAGGCGACGGCCCGCCTCCGCGAGGCGAGGCGCGCGTCCCGGCAGGAGGCCGAGCAGGCGCGGACGGTCCTGATCGGCTCCGCCCTGGCGGGCCTGCTCGCCGCCTTGAGCCTTTCCGCGGTGATCGTCGTCTTCGGCGCGACGCGGCCGCTGCAGCGCCTCGTCGCCGTCCTGCGGCGCATGGCGCAGGGCGACGTCGAGGCCGCGATCGTCGAGGCGCAGCGCGGCGACGAGATCGGGATGGTCGGGCGGGCGGTCGAGGCGATCAGGACCATGGTCGCCCGCAACGCCGCCGCGGAGGCCGAGCGCCGACGGCGGGCGGACGCCGAAGCCGCCGCCGTGCGCAAGGAGGCCACGATGGACCTCGCTCGGACCTTCGAGGAGGCGGTGGCCAGGATCGTCGAGCAGGTCTCGTCGGCCGCGGGAGAACTGGAGGGCACCGCCCACCAGATGACGACGACCGCCCAGGAGACGGCCAGCCAGTCCGGCGCGGTGGCGGCGGCGGCCGAGGCGGCGGCGGCCAACATCAACGCGGTGGCGGCCTCGACCGAGCGGCTCGGCAGCGCCATCCAGGCGATCGGCCATCAGGCGAGCGGCTCGTCCGACCTCGCGCAGCAGGCGGTCGGCGAGGCCGACCAGACCGCCGGCCTCGTGGCCGAACTGCAGCAGGCGGCCTCCGAGATCGGCGACGTGGTGCGGCTGATCGCGTCCGTCGCCGAGCAGACCAACCTGCTCGCGCTCAACGCGACCATCGAGGCGGCGCGCGCCGGCGAGGCCGGGCGCGGCTTCGCGGTCGTGGCGGCCGAGGTGAAGGCCCTGGCCGAGAAGACCGCCAAGGCGACCGACGGGATCGCCGCCCAGATCGGCCGGATCCAGGGCGTGACCGGTTCCGCGGTCGGCGCGATCGGCGGGATCATCGACCGGATCCGCGAGATCAACGGCGTGGCGATCGCGATCGCGGCGGCCGTGGAGGAGCAGGGCGCGGCGACCCAGGAGATCGTGCGCAACATCGCCCACGCGACCCGGGGTGCCACGGCGGTGACCGGCACCATCGTCGGGGTGGTCGAGGCCTCGGAGCGCACGGGCGTGGCGGCCGATCACGTGCTCGCGGCCGCCACGGCCCTGTCACGCCAGTCGGAGCGGCTGTCGGCGGAGATGGACCGCTTCCTGGTCGGCGTTCGCGCCGCCTGAGGGCCGGAGCCTTCCGGAGCGGGCGGGCCCCGCGCCGACCCGCTTCCGCATGGGAGCGGGTCGGGCGGCCGACGGCTCAGCCCAGGCGGACCCGCCAGATCTCCTCGGCGTATTCGCGCATCGCCCGGTCGGAGGAGAACCACGCCATGCGGGCGGTGTTGCGGATCGCCTTCGCCCACCAGCCGCGCGGATCGCGCCATGCGGCGTCGATGGCGCGCTGTACCCGCCAGTAATCGTCGAAATCGGCGGTGAGCAGGTACTGGTCGCGCCGGCGCAGGTCGTCGGTGAGCGGCCGGAACCGGCCCGGCTCCTCCGGCGAGAACCGCCCCGCGGCGATCATGTCGAGGGCCGCCGCAAGCCGCGGCGAGGCCTGGATCGCCTTGGCCGCGTAGTCCGGCTCGGCCTGCCGGGCCTTCACCCCGTCGGCCTCCAGGCCGAAGATGAAGATGTTGTCCGCCCCGACATGGTCGCGGATCTCGATGTTGGCGCCGTCGAGGGTGCCCACCGTGAGCGCGCCGTTGAGGGCGAACTTCATGTTGCCGGTGCCCGAGGCCTCCAGCCCAGCGGTGGAGATCTGCTCCGACAGGTCGGCGGCCGGGATGATCGCCTCGGCAAGGCTCACCGAGTAGTTCGGCAGGAACACCACCTTCAGCCGGCCCGCGACCTCGGGATCGTCGTTGACCGCCTTGGCGACGTCGCAGGCGAGCTTGATGATCAGCTTGGCCTGGACGTAGCTCGGCGCCGCCTTGCCGGCGAAGATCTTCACCCGGGGCGTCCAGTCCCGGTGCGGCTCGGCCTTGATCGCCTGATAGAGCGCTACGGTCTCGAGGATGTTGAGAAGCTGGCGCTTGTACTCGTGGATGCGCTTGACCTGTACGTCGAACAGCGCGGCCGGATCGACGTCGATGCCGGTGCGCTCGGCGATGAGGTCGGCCAGGGCCTCCTTGCGCTCCCGGCGCACGGCCGCGTAGCGCGCCACGAAGACTGGGTCCTCGGCATGGGCTTCCAGGCCCCGCAGCAGCTCGGGATTGTCCAGCACGCCGGCGCCCACCGTCTCCACGGCGAGCCGGGTGAGGCCGGGATTGGCGTTGTGGAACCAGCGGCGGAAGGTGATGCCGTTGGTCTTGTTGACGATCTTGTCCGTGTCGAGGGCGTGCAGGTCGGAGAAGACCGTCGAGCGCATCAGGTCGGTGTGGAGCGCCGAGACGCCGTTGACCCGGCGCGCGCCGTGGAAGGCGAGATGCCCCATGCGCACCCGCCGCCCGTGCGACTCGTCGATCAGCGAGATCGAGGCGAGGTAGGCGGCGTTGTCGGAGGCGGTGTCCTGGCGGGCGTGCTTGGCCTGCTCCTCCAGATGCATCCAGTTGATCAGGTAGATGATCTGCATGTGGCGCGGCAGCAGCCGCTCCATCAGCTCCACCGGCCAGGTCTCCAGCGCCTCGGGCAGGAGGGTGTGGTTCGTGTAGTGCAGCGTGTGCGTGGTGACGTGCCACGCATCCTCCCAGGAGAGGCCGTGCGCGTCGATCAGGATGCGCATCAGCTCCGGCACCGCGATGGCCGGGTGCGTGTCGTTGAGCTGGATCGCGGCGTGGTCCGGCAGGGACCGGACGTCGCCGCGCTCGGCCACGTGGCGGGCCACGAGATCCTGGATCGAGGCCGCGGTGAAGAAGTATTCCTGGCGCAGGCGCAACTCCTGGCCCTCGGCCGAGGAATCGCTCGGATAGAGCACCCGGGAGATCGCCTCGGCGCGCATCCGCGCCGCCACCGCGCCGACATGGTCGCCGCCGTTGAACCGGGCGAGGTCCACGGGCTCGCCGGCCTCGGCCTTCCACAGGCGCAGGGCGTTGACGTGGCGCCCGCGCCAGCCGACCACCGGCACGTCGTGGGCCACCGCCCGCACGGTCTCGGCCGGCTGCCAGTGCCGCCGGATCACCCCCTCCTCCGCGGAGGACATGGTCACGGTGCCGCCGAAGCCGATGGCATAGGTCGCCTCGGGCCGGGCGAATTCCCAGGGATTGCCCTCGGCGAGCCAGGTCTCCGGCGCCTCGCGCTGCCAGCCGTCCTCGAAGGACTGGCGGAACAGGCCGTGGTCGTAGCGGATCCCGTAGCCCATGGCCGGGATGCCGATGCTCGCCATGCTCTCCATGAAGCAGGCGGCCAGCCGCCCGAGGCCGCCATTGCCCAGAGCCGCGTCGGGCTCGGCTTCCTGCACGGCGTCGAGGTCGACCCCGAGTTCCCGCAGGGCGGCGCGGGTGGTCTCGGTCAGGCCCAGGTTGTTCATCGCGTCCGACATCAGCCGGCCGATGAGGAATTCCAGCGACAGATAGTAGACGCGCTTGTTCGGCACACTGCGCTCGGCGGCCAGGGCGGCCGCCACGATTCGCTCGCGCAGGGCCAGGGCGGTCGCCGCGAACCAGTCGCGCGGGCGTGCGGTCTCGGGCGTGCGGCCCAGCGCGAAGGTGAGCTTGGCGCGGATCGACTCCCGCAGGTCGACCCCCGCGTCACCACTTGCGGACAGCACCGGGGCGGTCCAGGAGCCTGCGGCCGGGGCCTCGGGAGCGCGCTCGTCGCGCGCGACATCTTGTGGCACAGGCCGGGTCAGAACATCGTTCAACACGTGCGGGTCCCCCAAAGTCGTCGCCCCGGATTCTAGCGCCGGGGGTATCGTGGGCGGATTATCTCTTTTGATGGATTGCCGCCGCATGAACGGACGGACGATCCGTGCCCCGAAGCATCCGACGATGCGGTCGGCTTCCGGCGAAGTCGTGGCAGCGCCGCTCGATCGGAGCCCGCGGGTACGCTGAGAGACATATGGCGCGGCGGCGTGACATTCCAGGCACAGATCTGCGCGACGGCGCTGCGCGAAGGTCATGCACGCCGGCGATGCGGCTCACGGTCATGCCCGGGACGCGGTTCTCGACGGGCGCTCCGTGTCGGGCGCGCCGATCCGCGCCCGCCCGGCACGCGCCCGGAGCGCGCCCGGAGCGCATCCGTCGCCGGTCGCCAGCACGCCGGTCAGCGGTTAAGCGTGGGCCGCCAACGGGAGGGGCAGCATGACCGACACTGTCTGGTGGAAGCGCGGGACCGTCTACCAGGTCTATCCCCGCTCCTTTCACGACACGAACGGCGACGGGGTCGGCGACCTGCCGGGCATCACGGCGCGGCTGGACTACCTCGCCTGGCTCGGGGTCGACGCCGTCTGGATCTCGCCCGTCTACCCCTCGCCCATGGCGGATTTCGGCTACGACGTGGCCGATTACTGCGGGATCGATCCGCTGTTCGGCACGCTGGCCGACTTCGATGCCCTCGTGGCGGAGGCCCATCGGCGCCGGCTGAAGGTGATCCTCGACTTCGTGCCGAACCATTCCTCGATCGCGCATCCGTGGTTCGCCGAGAGCCGGTCGTCGCGCACGAGCCCGAAGCGCGACTGGTACATCTGGCGCGATCCCGCCCCCGACGGCGGGCCGCCCAACAACTGGCTGTCGAATTTCGGCGGCCCGGCCTGGACGCGCGACGAGGCCACCGGCCAGTACTACTACCACGCCTTCCTGGCGGAGCAGCCGGACCTGAACTGGCGCAACCCCGCCGTGCGGGCGGCCATGCACGACGTGCTCCGCTTCTGGCTGGAGCGCGGGGTCGACGGGTTCCGGGTCGACGTGATCTGGCACCTGATGAAGGATGCGGGGTTCCGCGACAACCCGGCCAATCCCGACTACGCGCCGGGTTCCCCGGAGATCAACCGCTTCACCCAGGTCTACTCCGCCGACCGGCCCGAGATCTTCGACGTGATCGCCGGCATGCGGGCGGTGCTGCGCGACTACGGCGAGCGCGTCCTGATCGGGGAGATCTACCTGCCGGTGGAGCGGCTGGTCGCCTATTACGGCCCCGACCTTACCGGCGCCGACCTGCCGTTCAATTTCCAGCTGATCCAGACCCCGTGGCGGGCCGACGCGGTGGCCGAACTCGTGGCCGATTACGAGGCGGCCCTGCCCGAGGGCGGCTGGCCCAACTGGGTGCTGGGCAACCACGACCAGCCGCGCATCGCCGCCCGGGTCGGGCAGGCGCAGGCCCGCATCGCCGCGATGCTGCTGCTGACCCTGCGGGGCACGCCGACCCTCTATTACGGCGACGAGATCGGGCTCGGCCATGTTCCGATCCCGCCGGAGCGCGCCCGCGATCCCTGGGAGTACAACGAGCCCGGGCACGGCCGCGACCCGGCGCGCACCCCGATGCAGTGGGACGACAATCCCCAGGCCGGCTTCTCCACGGCCGAACCCTGGCTGCCGCTGGCGGAGGATTGGGCAGCCTGCAACGTCGAGAGCCAGCGCTCGGATCCGGGCTCGATGCTCACCCTGTACCGGCGGCTGCTCGCCCTGCGCCGCGACCAGGCGGCGCTCGCCGTGGGCGGCTACCGGGAGGTGCCGCTGGGGATCGCCGCGGTGTTCGCCTACGAGCGCTTCGCCGACGATGCCGTTCTGCGCGTGCTCCTGAACTTCGGCGCGGCGTCGCAGGATCTGCCGCTGCCCGAGGGCGACTGGACCGTGCTGCTCTCGACCCGTGCGGGGCGGGCGGGCGAGACGGTCGGCCTCACCCTGGCGCTCGGACCCGCCGAGGGGGTGATCCTGCGCCGCGGCGGGTGAGCCGGACCGGATCCGCCCATCCGGGCGCGGCGCCTCGGCGCGGGCGCCGGTCCAACGGCCCGGCGGCGCCTCATGGTCCGAGCCGGGGGCACGACATGGCTTGCGGCCGGAGCCTTTGGCTGCTGCGGCCCTCGACCGTCATCACGCGCGCGCGGCGGTGCGGTGCCTCAGGGCTGCGCGCCGTCGGCCGTCGGGCGCGGGGTGGATGGCCTCGCTCCGCTCGCAGAGACGGCAGGGCCGAAGCCCCCAGCCGGACACGGTCCAGGCGCGCAGAACGTGATTCGGGATAGGGCGGTGCCGCTGCGGCGCGGCCCTGTGCATCGACGTCGGGCCGATGCCGCCCCATCCCGGAAGCCGCCCGGCCCGCCGAAACTTGCCGCGCCGCCACGATTTCGTGCTGCGACGCCACATAGGTAAGTGAAGCTTAATTCTCACGGTGGCCTATTTTGTGCGTCGCAGCGGAACCGTCGCGACGGAGGAGTATTAGCCGTGGTTGAGATCGCGACAGCCGTGCCTGCCCGATCGTCTGCCAGACCGGGGCATTCCGCCCGGCCAGGATCAATGCTGATGCTCGATACGCGCCGTGGTGGTTCCTTCGCCGAGTGGTCGTCCGGCGAGGGGGACGGCGTCGTATCCGTACCGGTGCCGGCCCGTCCGGCCTCGCTGCGCCGCCGCATCCTGTACGCCACGCCCGAGATGGCCGACTTCGTGAAGACCGGCGGCCTCGGCGAGGTCTCGGCCGCCCTGCCCCGGGCGCTGGTGCCGCACTACGACATCCGCGTGCTGATCCCGGGCTACCGGCAGGTCCGCGCGGCGTTCCCCGAGATTCCGGTGGTCGCCCGTCTCGAGGGCTTCGCGGGGGTTCCGGCCTGCGACCTCGGCCTGGTCGAGGCGGCCGACGGCCTGCGGATCTACGTGCTGCTCAGCCCCGACCTCTACGAGCGCGACGGCACGCCCTACGGCGACCAGCACGGCGATTTCGGCGACAACGACCTGCGCTTCGCCCGCCTCAGCCTCGCGGCGGCGGACCTCGCCGCCGGCGCCGACCCCGACTGGGCGGCCGACCTCCTGCACCTCAACGACTGGCAGGCGGCCCTGGCCCCGGCTTATCTCGCCTGGCGCGGCCGGCGGGTGCCGAGCGTGCTGACGATCCACAACCTCGCCTATCAGGGACTGTTCCCCCGGGACGCCCTGCCCCGGCTCGGCGTGCCGGAGGCGGCCTTCCAGGTCGACGGCGCCGAGTTCTACGGGCAGCTGTCCTTCCTGAAGGCCGGCATCTTCTACGCCTCGCAGGTCACCACGGTGAGCGAGACCTACGCGCGGGAGATCCAGACCCCCGAGTTGGGCTGCGGCCTCGACGGGCTGCTGCGCACCCGCGCCGGTCAGGGCCGGCTCGCTGGCATCCTCAACGGCATCGACGAGACCTGGGACCCGAGCACCGACCCGCACCTCGCCACGCGCTTCGAGATCGACGACTGGAAGGGCAAGCGGGCCAATGCCGAGGCGGTACGCCAGCAATTCGGCCTCGCGGTTTCCCGCGGGCCGCTCTTCGCCATCGTGTCGCGCCTCGTCCACCAGAAGGGCATCGACCTGAGCCTGCAGGCCGCCGAGGCGATCGTGGCCGAGGGCGGCCAGCTCGTGGTGATCGGCCAGGGCGAGGGCCGGTTCGAGCAGGCGCTCCGGGGCTTGGCCAAGCGCCATCCCGAGGCGGTCGGCGTGCATGTCGGCTTCGAGGAGGCGCAGGCCCGGCGGATGTTCGCGGGCAGCGACTTCCTGCTGATGCCCTCGCGCTTCGAGCCCTGCGGGCTGGCCCAGATGTACGCGCAGCGCTTCGGCTCCCTGCCGATCGTGCGTCGCACCGGGGGCCTCGCCGACACGGTCGAGGACGGGGTGACGGGCTTCACCTTCGCGGAGGCCTCGGCCGCGTCCTTCGGGGCGGCGGTCCGCCGGGCGCTGGAGGCCTTCGGCCAGAAGAAGCGCCTCAACGCCATGCGGCGGCGGGCCATGGCGGCCCGCTTCGGCTGGGATCAGGCCGCCGACAATTATGCCGGGCTCTACGGCCGGGCCATCGGCAACAGCACCGCGCTGCGCTGGCGGGCCGCATAGGGCCTTCTCGCGGACGCAGCCGCCTCAACCCCCTCCCCCCAGAGGGGGGAGGGAGTCTCCGCTCACCCTTCCAGCAGGAAGATCATCGTGGCGAGCGGCGGCAGGGTCAGCGACAGGCTCTGCTCCTGGCCGTGACTCGCCTGATCCTCGGTGCGGCGGCCGCCCTGGTTGCCCAGGTTGGACCCGCCATACACGCCGGCATCCGAGTTGAACGCCTCGCGATAGAACCCCGCCGCAGGCACGCCGATCCGGTAGCCCTCGCGCGGCACGGGCGTGAAGTTCGAGACCACGATCGCCACCTCGCCGGGCTTGGCGCCCTTGCGGGCCCAGGCGATCACGCTGTTGTCCTGATCGTCCGCCACCAGCCACTGGAAGCCGGTATGCTCGACATCACGGCTGTAGAGGGCCGGCGTCGAGACGTAGAGCCGGTTGAGATCGCGCACCACGCTCTGCACGCCCTTGTGCAGCGGGTCGTCGAGGTGGTGCCAGTCCAGGCTGGTGTCGTGGTTCCACTCCCGCTCCTGGCCGAACTCGCCGCCCATGAACAGCAGCTTCTTGCCGGGATGCCCCCACATGAAGCCGTAATAGGCCCGGAGATTCGCGAATTTCTGCCAGCGGTCGCCCGGCATCTTGCCGAGCAGCGAGCCCTTCCCGTGCACGACCTCGTCGTGGGAGAGCGGCAGGACGAAATTCTCCGAGAAGGCGTAAAGCAGCCCGAAGGTCAGGTTGTGGTGGTGGTAGCGGCGGTGGATCGGATCCTCCTGCATGAAATGCAGGGTGTCGTGCATCCAGCCCATGTTCCACTTGAAGCCGAAGCCCAGACCGCCCGTATAGGTCGGGTGCGACACGCCGGGCCAGGAGGTCGATTCCTCCGCCACCGTGATCGTCCCGGGGGCGTGGCTGTAGGTCGCCTCGTTGGTCTTCCGCAGGAAGTCGATGGCGTCGAGGTTCTCGTTGCCGCCGTAGCGGTTCGGGATCCACTCGCCCTGGCGGCGGGAATAGTCGAGGTAGAGCATCGACGCGACGGCATCCACGCGCAGGCCGTCGAGGTGGTAGTGCTCCAGCCAGAACCGGGCGTTGGCGGCGAGGAACGTCGCGACCTCGGTGCGCCCGAAATTGTAGATGTAGGTGCCCCAGTCCTGGTGGAAGCCCTGGCGGGGATCGGCGTGCTCGTAGAGGTGGGTGCCGTCGAACTGGCCGAGCCCGTGGGCGTCGAGGGGGAAGTGGCCCGGCACCCAGTCGAGCAGCACGCCGATCCCGGCCTCGTGGGCGGCGTCCACGAAGGCGGCGAAATCCTCCGGCGTGCCGAAGCGGCTCGTCGGGGCGAACAGCGAGACCGGCTGATAGCCCCAGGACCCGTCGAACGGGAACTCGGTGATCGGCAGCATCTCGATATGGGTGAAGCCCAGATCCTTGACGTAGGGGATCAGCCGTTCGGCGAGCTCCCGGTAGGTCAGGTAGCGGTTCCCCTCCTCGGGCACCCGCGCCCAGGAGCCGAGATGGACCTCGTAGACCGAGATCGCCGCGTGGCGCGGGTCCTTGGCGCCGCGGGTGCTCATCCAGCCCGAATCGCGCCAGTCGAACTCGCCCGACCCGTGGGTGACCGAGGCGGTCTCCGGCGGGTGCTGGGCCGCGAAGGCGACCGGGTCGGCCTTGAGCGGCACCAGGGCGCCGTCGGGGCCGCGGATCTCGAACTTGTAGCGCACGCCGGCCTTGAGGCCCGGCACGAACAGCTCCCAGATGCCGCCGTCCTGCCAGAGGCGCATCGGGTGGCGGCGCCCGTCCCAGTCATTGAAGTCGCCGACGACGCTGACCTTGCGGGCGTTCGGGGCCCAGACGGCGAAGCGGAAGCCGTCGATGCCGTCGAGCTGGCCCGACTGGGCGCCGAGCATCCGGTAGACGAGGTTGGTGCCGACCTCGCGCAGCGTCGCCACGTCGTATTGCTCGATGGAGGAGCCGAAACCATAGGGGTCGTAGCGGCGGCGCTTCGTGCCGTCCCAGGATTCGACCTCGATCTCGTAGAGCGGCCGGTGCTCGCCCTCGACCCGCGCGACCCAGAATCCGTCCGGATGGCGCTTCTCGAACGGCACGGTGCGGCCGTCCATCACCAGGGTGGCGGCCCGCGCCTCGGGAAGCACGGCGCGCACCTCCCAGGCCTTGGGCCCGACCCGGTGGGGGCCCAGCACCGAGAACGGGTCGCCGTGATTGGCCGCCATCAGGGCCGCGATCGCGTCCGGATGGACGCTCGGCGGCTGCGCGACGCCGGAGCCCGGGACATCCGCGTTCCGCGCCGTCCCCGCTTCCGGGGCGGCCCGTCGTGCGAAGGTCTCGTCGATCGCCGTCATTCCAATGCTCCGGGCTCGTGTCCGTCCGTGTCCAGAATGGTCAGAACCCCACGGGCGGGGATTTCGATCCAGTCCGGCCGGTTGTTGGCCTCGTAATCGACCTCGTACAGGGCCTTGGTCAGCAGGCAGAGGCGCAGCAGCCGCGCCCGGCTTCCCAGGTCGGTCACGGCGGCGCGCGAGCCCTCCACCGCGGACTCGTAGCCGGCGAGGAACGCCGCCTCGATCATGCCGCGCCACGCCGTGGCGGCGTCCCGCGCCCGCCCCTCGGAATCGGCGAACCGGGCGGTGATCTCCCGGATCACCGTCTCGGCGCCGTACGCGAAGGAGCGCATCAGCCCGGCGACGTCCCGCAGGGGCATCGACTTGGCCCGGCGCTCGTCGGCCGGACGCGAGGGCTCGCCCTCGAAGTCGACGATGATCAGGTCGTTCTCGGCGACCAGCACCTGTCCCAGGTGGTAGTCACCGTGGATGCGGGTCTTGTGGGCGCCCCGGACCGGCTCGGCGGTGAGCGCGGCGATCAGGGCCTCGACCTCGCCCCGGCGCTGGCCGAGTTCCGCGCAGGCCGGCTTGCCGGCATCGAGCCCCCGGTCGGCCAGGCCCTTGAGCGCCCGGAAGGCACGCTCCGCCTGGTGGCGGGCGTCGCGCGCCAGCACCGCGAGATCGTCCCCGGTGAACGGCTCGGCCGCGAAGGCCGGATCGTCGGTCTCGATCGCCAGCGCCGCGTGCAGCTCGGCGGTGCGCCGCCCGAGCAGATCCGCCCAGGGCCGGTGGGCCTGGAACGCCTCCTCGGGGCTGGCGGCCTCGCTCTCGGGGGTGAGCACGACGGTCTCGAAGTCCCGGCGCAGGCCCTCCAGCATCAGGGTCCAGGCATCGCCCTGGTTCACGACGAATTTCTGAAGGATCGCGAGGGCCGTCCGGGTCCCGTCCTCGGCGACGTGCTCCAGCGTGCCGAGCAGGGCGGGGGTATTGGAGAAACCCGCCTGCTCGGTGAGGAAGCGCCCGACCTCGATCTCGGGATGCAGCCCCGGCTGCAGGCGGCGCAGCAGCTTGAGCATCATCTTCGAGCCGACGGCGATCGAGGTGTTGCTCTGCTCCGCCGACAGCCGGCGGATATCGGCCACGTCGACCGTGACCTCCGGGTCGAAGGCCGAGGTGACGGCGAAGACGAGGCGGCCGCTCTCCGTGGGGATCACACGGCCCTGGCGCATGTCGTCGATGAGGCAGGCGGCGAAGTCGTTGGAGCCGGCCGCGCCGTAGAGCAGCCCGGTCCGCGGGCCGCGGCGCACCCGCGCCACCGCGAAGGGCATCAGCGCCTCGTCCTCGCGGCCCTCCTCGACGCCGACCGGCATGAAGTACTCATGGCTCTCGCCGTTGGCGAGCTGCACCTGCAGCCGCGGCAGCAGGAAGCGCGCGCTCCCGTCGACGTCCTTCAGGGCGGCGCAGTCGACCACCTTCGTGGCCTTGATCCGCGAGCCCTTGGCGCCGAACCAGCGCCGGCTCGTCAGGAACGGCGGCACCACCGTGCGCTCAAAGGCGACGCGCTCACGCCCGCTCATCAGGGTCTCGATCCCGCCGGTGAGCACCAGGGTGAACAGCTCTGGCGGCTCCTGCTGCGGGCCGACCACCCCGGAGCGCGCGGCGCTCAAGCTGAACCAGTAGAAACCGTAGGACGGCAGGGTCAGCAGGTAGGGCAGATCGCCGATCGGCGGGAACTCGGTGCCGCCGGTGAGCTCGATCGGCACCGCGGTGCGCAGTTCCGACAGGTCGAGCTGCACCGCCTGGGGCGCCCGCGACAGGTTCGCCACGCACAGGATCCGCTCGTCCTCGTGCTCGCGGATCCAGGCCAGGACCTTCCGGTTGCTGGGATAGAGGAACTGGATCGTGCCGCGCCCGAGGGCGACGCTGTTGTTGCGGATCGCGATCATGCGCCGCGTCCAGTTCAGCAGGCTCGTCTGCGCCTGGGTCTGCGCCTCGACGTTGATGGCGTCGAAGCCGTAGATCGGGTCCTGGATCGCCGGCAGGAACAACTTCTGGGGGTTCGCCCGGGAGAAGCCGCCGTTGCGGTCCGGGGACCATTGCATGGGCGTGCGCACGCCGTCGCGGTCGCCCAGATAGATGTTGTCGCCCATGCCGATCTCGTCGCCGTAGTAGAGCACCGGCGTGCCGGGCATCGACAGGACGAGGGACTTCATCAATTCGATCTTGCGCCGGTCGTTCTCGAGGAGCGGCGCGAGGCGGCGGCGGATGCCGAGATTGATCCGGGCGCGGCGCTCTGCGGCGTAGAACGACCAGAGGTAGTCACGCTCCTCGGCGGTGACCATTTCGAGCGTCAGCTCGTCGTGGTTGCGCAGGAAGATCGCCCATTGGCAGCCCTCCGGAATCTCCGGGGTCTGGCGCATGATGTCGGTGATCGGGTGCCGGTCCTCCCGGGCGATCGCCATGTACATCCGCGGCATCAGCGGGAAGTGGAACGCCATGTGGCATTCGTCGCCGTCGCCGAAATACTGGGCGGTCTCCTCCGGCCACTGGTTGGCCTCGGCCAGCAGCATCCGGTCGGGGTAGCTGGCATCGAGGGCGGCGCGGATCTTCTTGATGACGTCGTGGGTCTCGGCGAGGTTCTCGCAGTTCGTGCCGTCGCGCTCGATCAGGTAGGGGATCGCATCGAGGCGCAGGCCGTCGACGCCCATGTCGAGCCAGTAGCGCATCACCTCGATGACGGCCTCGAGCACCGCCGGGTTGTCGAAGTTCAGGTCCGGCTGGTGGCTGTAGAACCGGTGCCAGAAATACTGCTTGGCCACCGGGTCCCAGGTCCAGTTGGACGCCTCGGTATCGAGGAAGATGATCCGCGTGTCCCGGTACGGCTCGTCGGTGTCCGACCAGACGTAGAAGTTGCGCTCCGGCGAGCCGGGGGGCGCCTCGCGGGCGGCCTGGAACCAGGGGTGCTGGTCGCTCGTGTGGTTGATCACGAGTTCGGTGATGACCCGCAGGCCCCGGGCGTGCGCCGCCTCCACGAAGGCCTTGAAGGCCTCCATGGTCCCGTAGGACGGGTTGATGTCCCGGTAATCGGCGATGTCGTAGCCGTCGTCGCGGAGCGGCGAGGGATAGAACGGCATCAGCCAGATCGCCGTGACGCCGAGATCGCGGACGTAGTCGAGGCGCTGGGTCAGGCCCTCGAAGTCGCCGATCCCGTCGTTGTTCGAGTCGAAGAACGACTTGACGTGGATCTGGTAGATGATGGCGTCACGGTACCATTGCGGGTCGCTGCGATCGATCATCGCGTCGCTGCCTCATCGGTCGAATCTGACGGGACCGGCGGTGGGAACCGGCCGGGAGCGGGCGGACGACCGCCGCGCGGGTGCAATGGTCGGCGACGGGAAGGCCCGCCGCCGGGGTCAGGTGCCACGGTCAGGTGCCACGGGTGGCCTCAGCCCGCAACCCGCCGCGGCGCCCGCAGGCGCCAGATGACGCAGGATCGCTCGGCCGGATCGAGGGCGATGCGGTGGGATTTGCCGCGCAACTCGAACGTGTAGCCCTGGAGCAGGTCCTCGACCTCGACGGCGCCGTCGTCGGGCAGGCCGAACAGCCAGAGCGGCACCTCGTAGGTGCATTCCTGGCGGTTCTTCGGGTCGAGGTTGACCATGGTGAAGATGCAGTTGTCGCGCTCCGGCGTCGCCTTGGCGTAGGCGATGATCTGGTCGTTGAAGGCCCCGGTGAAGACGACGTTGCGGAAATCCCAGAGGGCGGGGTTCTCGCGCCGGATCGTGTTCAGCTTGACGATGTGCTCGCGGATGTTGCCCGGCCGGTCGTAGTCCCAGGCCTTCAGCTCGTATTTTTCCGAGTTCAGGTACTCCTCCTTGCCCGGATACGGCGCGGCTTCGCACAGCTCGAAGCCGTTGTAGATGCCGTAGACCGACGACAGGGTCGCGGCCAGGGTTCCGCGGATGACGAAGCCGGCGCGTCCGCTGGTCTGAAGGAAGTAGGGATTGATGTCGGGCGTATTCGCAAAGAAATTCGGGCGGTAGTACTCGCCCATCTCGCCGGCCAGCTCCAGGGCGTAGTCGGTCAGCTCCTGCTTGGTGTTGCGCCACGTGAAGTAGGTGTAGCTCTGCTGGTAGCCGGCCTTGGCGAGCTTCTTCATCATCTTCGGCCGGGTGAAGGCCTCGGCGAGGAAGATCGCGTCCGGATAGCGCCCGTTGACCTCGCCGATCACCCATTCCCAGAACGGGATCGGCTTGGTGTGGGGGTTGTCGACCCGGAAGATGCGCACGCCCCGGGCGCACCAGCCGAGCAGGATGTCGCGCAGCTCGATCCACAGCCCGGGCAGGGCGCCGCCGTAGAAGTGGACGTTCGAGATGTCCTCGTACTTCTTCGGGGGGTTCTCGGCGAATTTCAGCGTGCCGTCGGGGCGCCACTCGAACCATTCCTGATGGTTCTTGATCCAGGGATGGTCGGGCGAGCACTGGATCGCGAAGTCGAGGGCGATCTCCATCCCGTAGGCGTGGCTCGCCGCGACCAGCCGCTCGAAATCCTGAAGGGTGCCGAGGTCGGGATGCACGGCCTCGTGGCCGCCCTCCGCCGCGCCCACCGCGTAGACCGAGCCGACATCGCCGGGCTCGGCCGTGAGGGTGTTGTTCTTCCCCTTGCGGTTGGTCCGGCCCACGGGATGGATCGGGGTGAAGTAGAGGACGTCGAAGCCGAGCTCGCGGATCTCGGGCAGGCGCCGGATGACGTCGTCGAAGGTGCCGTGGCGGTTCACGTCCATCGACTGGGAGCGCGGGAAGATCTCGTACCAGGCGGAGAACCGGGCCGCGAGGCGGTCGGCGATCACCGGCAGGGTCACGGGATAGCGGGTCAGGTTCACCCGCTCGGCGTTGCGGCGCACGAGGCTCGACGCGTCGGGCTGGAGGATCCGGTCGAGCTGGGCGGCCGAGCCGGTCTCCTCGGCGGCGAGCGCGGCGACGAGCGCGGCGAGCCGGTCGGCGTCGCGGCCGCCCCGGGTCCGGGCCAGCGAGGCGGCGGTCCCGACCAGGGCCACGCCCTCGATCGTCTCCAGGCGGACATCGACGCCGGCGCCGCGCTTCTTCAGGGTGTCGCGCACCCAGGACGAGAAGGCGTCGCGCCACGCGATCAGGGTGAACTCGTAGCGGGCGTTGCGCTCCAGGGGGAAGTGCCCGGCCCAGCGGTCGTTGTCGACGAAGACCATCGGGTCCTCGCGCCACGCGTCGCTGCCGGCGACCCGCGACAGGATCGCGGCGTCGATGATCTCGTGGCCGTCGGAGAAGATGTCGGCCTCGACCCGCAGGGACTCGCCGACGATCCGCTTCACCGGCGAGCGGCCGCCGTCGAGCTCAGGGCTGACCGCCTCGATCACCACCCGCCCCTCCCCGTCCGGGGTGCCGCGCTCGGGGAGCCGGGCGACCTCCTGGGCGCTGGCCGCCAGGATGCGCAGCTCGCCCGGCATCAGGTCGATGGCGCTGCCGGGATGGAACGCGATCGGCTCGGCGTCGGGCGTCCGGTCGACGAAGGTGCCGAGCATCCCGCCGGTGCGGGCGATGAGCGACCCAGCCTCGACCGGCACCGGCTTGTCGGTCGGGTTGTAGAGCACGATCAGCCCGTGCCGGGCCGAGGCCGGGTGGCCGGTGTCGAAGCGGGCGAGCGCCACGCAGTCGCTGTCGGGGGACGAGATCCGGATCTGCGCGCCCTCGACATTGGCGGCGGGCAGCTCCGCCCGCAGGGCGTTGACCGCCCGGATGAAGCCGGAGATGTCGATGCCGGTCTCGTGCTCGCGGTCGCCCGGGGTGGTCTCGACCACGTGCAGCGCCCGGCGGTAGCCCCATTCGTAGCCGATCGGCATCAGCACGCCGGCCGAGAAGAAGGCGGCCAGCGCGTAGCGGGTGCGCAGATGGGCCGCCACCGCCTCAGGGCCGCCGCCGATCCCGGCGGCGAGCCGCGTCATGTCGTGGTTCTCCGGGAAGGCGATGGAGGGCGCCAGCACCCGCAGGCGCTCGTACTGCTCCAGGGCCCAGGGCTTCTTCAGGTCCCACCACGCGAAGGAGTTGAACAGGTAGTCGAAGCCGGCGCCCGCCGTGGCCCGGGCCTCCTCGAAGGTGCAGCCCAGGGTCTCGGCGGCGAAGAGACAGGCGGGATCGCGCCCCTTGGCCTCCCCGATCAGGACGCGCCAGGTCTCCGGCGGCACCTTGTAGGCCGCATCACAGCGGAAGCCCGCCACGCCGAGGTCCTGGAGCCGGGCCACGTAGGCGCCCCAGATCCGGGTCAGCTCATCCCGGGCAGCCGGCGTGTGGTAGTCGAGTTCGGCTAGGTCGCCCCAGACGGTGCGGATCGACGGATCGTCCGGATCCACCGCCGCCGGGTGCATGATCGAGCCGTCGGGCTCCTTCATGAACAGGTCGGGCCGCTCCGTGGCGAGGCGGGCGTTGTCGGCGGTGTGGTTGATCACGAGGTCGGTCATCACCGACAGGCCGAGGGCCTGCGCGGCCGCGCAGAAGCGCTGGATCTGCGCGTCGTCCGGCGTGCCGTCCGGGTCGCGGAACCGCTCGTCGAGCCGCTCGGGATCGGCCACCGCGTAGAGGCTCCGGGAGCCGCCGGTCTGGTGGAACGGGTTCAGGTAGATCCAGTCGAAGCCGAGCGCGGCGATCCGCGGCAGCTCGGCGGTCCAGTCCGCGACGCGCCCGACCAGGAGCGGGAACAGGTTGTAGATCCGCGGCCCCTCGGCCCGGGGCGCCAGCGCGGCCGGCAGGACGGCCTCGGCCCCGGTCGTCGCAGCGGCTTTGGTCGGTGCGTTCATGCTGGCTTCTGGCTCCCGTTCCTGTGTCGTAACGCCCGAACCGCCCGGGCGTGCCTTCGCGTGGGACGGCGGGGATTGTCAGGTCCGCGCCGTCCGCCTCTCAGCAGATTCGCATGACAGGACCGCGAGGGACCTGCCGACATGGTCTTCGTGGCAGGGACGGACCCGCGCACGCTCCCTCCCGCCGCTGCGGGGAAGGGTGGTCCCCGAAGTCCCGTGACGGGGGCGCGACGGTGCCGGAGAAGGCGGCGGCCTTCATGCCGGCTCCGCCCTTTTCGGAAGCCGGGTTCCCCGCTCCCGACCCGGCCTGACGGCCGGCCCACCCTCCCCCGCGGAGGGGGGGAGGACGATCCGCGGATCCGGCCGCTCCCCTCACGGCTCCCGCCGCAGGACCGCGTAGGGCAGATCCCGCAGGAGTTCGCCGAGGTCGGCCCCCTCCCCCGCCACGATCCGCCCCGAGGCGAGGTCGCGCCAGCGCGTCCCCGCCCCGAGATCGACCCGGGTCCCATTAAAGGCCTCACCCGGCCAGACCGCCTCCCCGACGAAGCCCGCCACCAGCCGCGGTACCGCCACGAACAGGTCGCCGCCCTCCTGGCCGGGATCGGTCCGACGGTAGGCGATCACGTGCCCGGCCCGCGCGCCGGTGGCCGGGACGGGTTCGTAGGCGGCGCTCGCGTAGAAGTCCGGTCGCTCAGCCCGCTCGGCCAGAAGCGCCGCGAGGGTCGCCTGCTTGACCCGCCCGTCCGGCCAGTGCGCCAGCAGCTCCGCGGGCACGCCGCCCTGGTCCAGCATCCGCCCCAGGGCCGGGTAGTCCACCGGGCGGCGGTTGTCGGGATCGACGAAGGAGAAGTCCCAGATCTCCGTGCCCTGGTAGGTGTCGGGCAGGCCCGGCAGGGTGCATTTCAGGACCGTCCGGCCGAGGCTCGCCAGCATGCCGAGATGGGCGAGCCGCCGGGCGAAGGGCCGGAGCTGCGCCAGGAAGTCCGAGCCCGGGGCGATCAGCGCGGTGAACAGCTTCTTGACCGCGCCCTCGTAGACCGCGTCGACATTGACCCAGCTCGACCGGCGCTTGCCCTCGCGCATGGCCTTCTCGCCGTAGGCGATCAGCCGGTCGCGGAAATCCTCGATCGCCCCGGCCTCGTCCCGCTCCAGCAGCTCCAGCGGCCAGGCGCCCAGAATGGCCTGGAAGAACATCCACTGGTCGTTGGCGTCGGGGGCCGGCTCGCCGTCGATGCGGGCGAGGTGCGGGCCGGCGGTGCGCTGCCACAGGTCCCAGGCCTTGGCCCATTCCTCCGGGATCTCCGAGAGGGCGAGCAGCCGCGTGCGGGCATCCTCGCCCCGCTTGGTGTCGTGGGTCGCCGTGGTGATCATGGCGCTCGGCCAGTCCCGGGCGCGGGCGATCTGGAGGTCGTGGAAGTGCTCCGCGTCGATCCCGTACTCGCCCGGATCGCCCCCGACCTCGTTGAGGCCGAGCAGGCACGCGTAGCGGTAGAACAGCGTGTCCTCCAGGCTCTTGGCCATGACCGGGCCGGTGAGCTGCTGGAACCGGCGGCGGAAGCGCAAGGCAACCCGCGGATCCGGCCGGCCCGCCCCGGCGGTCTCGATCCGGCCGAGCAGGACGTCGGCGGCGAAGTCGTGGACCGAGCGGTCCGGCAGGCTCGACCAGCGCTTGGCCTTGGCGACGGCGCCCTCGATCAGGCGCACGTCCTCGGGCTCGACCTCGCCCTCCTCCAGTTCCGGCGGCAGGTAGCTCCGGTAGGTCGGGAAGCGCGCGATGATCTCGATCAGCGCCCGGCGGAGCGCGTTGACGGTGAAGTCGCGGGTCCGCCGGTCGGAATCGGCCACCTCCTTGAGGTCGGTGGTCAGCACCTCCAGCTCGCTCGCGAAGCTGATCTCCAGGATCTCGGCCTTGGCGGCACGGAGCTGGAAGCCGTAGGGCTCGTCGAAGCCCGTGGCCCAGGTGTAGAGGCGCTCGACCTTGCCGCGCTTCCCCTTGTCGACCAGGATCCCGTCGAGCTGGTTGAGCACGTCGTAGCCCGTGGTCCCGGCCACCGGCCAGGGCCGCAGCCGCTCCCCGGGCTCCAGGATTTTCTCCACGACCACGTAGAAGCCCGGCCCGACCGCCGCCTGGAGCGCCCTTGCGTAGCCCAGCGGGTCGGCCAGCCCGTCGATATGGTCGATGCGCAAGCCGTCGATCCGGCCCTCGCGGATGTGCCGGAACACGGTTTCGTGCGAGCGGTGGAAGATGTCGGACAGCTCGACCCGCAGGCCGGCGAGCGAGTTCACGTCGAAGAAGCGGCGGTAGTTGATGTCGCTCGACGCCACCCGCCAATGGGCGAGCCGGTAGGCCTGCGCTTCCAGCAGCCGGTGCAGCGGCCCGAAACTGTCCGGGCGGCCCTTGAAGCCGTTGAGCAGAGCCAGCGTGCTGGCGGTGGCCTCCTGGATCAGCGGCGAGACGCCGTGGATCTCGGCGAGCCGGCGCTTCAGCCCCTCGGCCTCCTCGGGGAAGCCTTTGCGGCGGCTCTCGTCGGTGTCGATCGCCATGGCCCGCAGGCGCTCGGAGATGGCGAGCAGCTCCGCGGTGGTGTCGTCGTCCACCGCCCCGATGGCGGCGATCACCCGGTTGAGGATGGTCGGGTAGCTCAGCGGCCGGATCGGCAGCTGGTGCTCGTAGTGCCAGACGCTGAAGGCGCCCTTCTCGGGATCGAATTTGAGCACCAGGGTGCCCTGCTCCAGGGCCTCGCCGTAGCGCTCGCCCAGGAACGGGATCACGAGGTTGCGCCCGGCCCCGAGCCGCTGCCAGTCGATGTCGAAGGCGTCGGCGAAGGGCGAGAGCGAGCCCCATTCGAGCACCGAGAGCCACCACGGGTTGTCGGACCCGCCGACGCCCATGTGGTTCGGGACGATGTCGAGGAGCAGCTTGATCCCGTGGGCGTGTAGCGTCTCGGAGAGCTGGACGAAGCCCGCCTCGCCGCCGAGTTCCGGGTTGATCGCCCCGTGATCGACGATGTCGTAGCCGTGGGTCGAGCCGGGCCGTGCCGTCTGGAGCGGCGAGGCGTAGACGTGGCTGATCCCGAGCCGGTGCAGGTAGGGGACGATCCGGCCGGCATCCGCGAAGGTGAAGTCCTTGTGGAACTGCAGCCGGTAGGTCGAGCGCGGCGGCGGCGCGGCGAGCCGCGCGGCCCCCGAGCGCGGGCCCCGTGCCTCCGCCGACAGGGCGGCTGCGAGCTTCGCCAGGGGCCCGCCGGGGGCGGCGATGTCCGCGAGGTCCCGGTCGAGCTTGCGCCGCCAGTTCGGGTAGCCCTCGGTGGAGCCCGGCACGTTGGCCTGGGCGAGTTCGGAGACCACGTCCTCGTACTGCACGGCGGTCAGCATCGAGGGCGCCCGGGCGAGGTAGCGGGCGGCGGCCTCGAAGGGCGCGGCATCCGGGGGCTCGGCCGAGGGGAGCAACTGCTCGCCGGCCAGCGCCTCGGCGAGGCGGCGGCGCTCGACGACGCGCTCGGCCCGCTCGCCCTCGGCCCGCTCCTGGTCGTAGAGGCCGAGCGACTGGCGGGTGTCGGTGTCGACCCCGCGCCACCAGCCCACGAAGGTCGGCAGGTCGTGGGTGGTGATGGCGGTGAGCGCGTCGCGCGGATAGGCCGACGGCGCCTTGAACCGTCCGTCGCCTTCCCGCTCGAAGGCGAGGATCCGGTAGCTCAGCACCCCGGCTCGCATCAGCGCGTCCGAGAAGCCCTCCGGGGCGGTGCCGAGATCCTCCGCGATGACGAGGCACTTGTTGCGGTGGCTCTCCAGCCGCAGCACCGCCAGCATCGGCTCGAACGGCATGGCCACGTAGGCCCCGGCCTGGGCGCCCGCGCCCAGCGGGATCAGGAACAGGCGGGCGAGCTGGAAGGCGTGGTCGATCCGGATCGCGCCGGCATGGCGCATGTTGGCCTGGACCAGGGTCCGGAAGGCGGCGAGCCCGTCGCGCTCCATCTCCAGCGGGTCGAAGGCCGGCAGGCCCCAGTTCTGGCCCTTGGGCGCCAGCAGATCCGGCGGCGCGCCGATCGACACCTTGTCGGCGAACCGCTCGGGATGGGACCAGATCTCGGAGCCGCCCCGGTCGGCGCCGACCGCGAGGTCGCGGTACAGCCCGACCCGCATGCCGGCGCCCAGAGCCGCCGCGGAGGCCTCTTCGAGCTGCCGGTCGGCGAGGTATTGCAGCCAGGCGTGATAGCCGACCGCCTCGGCATGCTCCGCCGCGAAGGCCCGCACCGCCTCCGTGCCGGCCCGGCGGTACGCGTCCGGCCAGTCGCCCAGCCAATGCGCGCCCTGCCCCCGGAAATGCTCCGACAGGGCCTCGAACAGGGCGTGGGATTCGAGATCCTCGCCGCCCGCCTGCCGGAAGCGCGCGAAATCCGCGTCCGTGCCGGCCCGGGCGGGGGAGTCCTCCCAGAGGGCCCGGAGCACCGGGTCGAGCACGTCGTGCACGCCCTGGTGGTCGACCAGCGCCGCCTCGCGGAGCGCCGTGATCGCGTCCGCGCGCGCATCGAGCAGCGCCTCGGCCCGGGAGCCGGCGAGCCCCGGCAGGCTGCGCGGGGCGATGAACAGCGTCTCCAGGAACAGGCGCGAGGAGGGCGAGTAGGGGGAGATCTTGGTCCGGTCGGAACCGAACAGGGCGTGGACCGGGCTGAGCCCTAAGAACGCCGCCCCGCGCAGGGCCGCCTCGCGGGCGGCCTCGCCGGCATCCGCGTAGGTGCCGATGCCGATATTGGTCGCCGAGCGCAGGCCGTAGAGCTGGGCGGCGAGCCCCCAATCGGAGGCCCCCTCATCCGTGTAGGGGCGCGGGCGCCAGCAGCGCTGCGGCGCGGCGATCACCCAGGCCTCGGTGCGGCTCTGGCCGGCCTGCACGATGAGGCGGTGATAGCCCGGGGTCAGCGGCGGCAGCTCGAAGCCGGGATCGGACCCTTGCGGGTTGGCCCGTCCCTCCCGGGCGGTGCCGCGCTCGTCGACGAGGCGCCAGACCAGGGTGTGGGGCGCCCCGTCCTGCAGCCGGACCGGAACGCGGGCGGCCCGGCGGGCCTCCACCGGCAGGAGCGGCGGGATCAGGCCGCGGCGCAGGCGCTCGACCTCGGCGAGGCTCCCGGCGATCGACGCCTCGTCCTGGACCGCGAAGCCCAGGGCCGCCAGCAGGCCGCGGCGCACCGCCAGCGGCGTCTCGACGGGCTTGCCGAAGGCGTCGGTGTAGCCGGCGGCGACGCCGACGAGGTCGGCGAGTTTTTCGAGGGGGCTCACGCGTGGGACTCCGTCAGGAACACGCCCGTCCAGGACGGGAGATCGCGTCCGGCCCCGTCGGGGGCGTTGGTCCAGACCGGCCGGGCACCGCCCGGATCGACCGCGAAGGCCTCGGTCCCGACATTGGCGACGAAGCGCAGGGTGCCGGCGCCGAAGCGCCACGTGCAGTCGACCACGTCGGCGCGCGGCATCGTGGCGGCGGCGCCGTCATAGCCGGACTTCGCCAGCGTCACGACCACGTCGCGGCGCAGCCCCAGGAGGCGTGTCGTCTCCGCCAGCACCTCGCGGTGGGGCGAGCGCTCCCGCTCGGACCAGTCGAGCTTCGAGGCCGCGAAGGTCTCGCGCTCGGTCGGATCGGGGATCTTGGAGGTGTCGTCCGCGAACGCCGCGAAGCTCTTGAACTCCCGGCGGCGGCCGTCGCGGACTGCCTTGTTCAGGTCCTCGTCCGGCGCGAAGTCGACGAAGAACAGGAACGGCGCCGAGGCCGACCATTCCTCGCCCATCCAGAGCATCGGGATCTGCGGCGCCAGCAGGAGCCCGGCCCGGGCGAGATCGAGTTTCTTCGGATCCGCGAGGTGGTTCAACCGCTCGCCCAGCGCCCGGTTGCCGACCTGATCGTGGTTCTGGAGGAAGGTCACGAAGGCCGAGGGCGGCAGGTGCCCGGAGGGCTCGCCGCGCGGATGGTTGTCGAGCGTGGCGAACGGCTCGCCCTGATACGCGAAACCCTCCGCGAGGCAGCGGGCGAGGTGCGCGACCGGTTTGTCGGCAAAGCTTTTATAGTAGCCGGCGTCCTCGCCCGTGAGCAGGACGTGCCAGCAATGGTGCAGGTCGTCGGCCCACTGGGCATCGTGCATCTTCGGGCGCCCGGCGGCGTCCCGCTCCAGCCAGCGGGCCTGGTTGGCCTCGTTCTCCAGCATCAGGTGGATCTGCCGGTCCGGAAAGGTCTTCCGGACCGTCTCGCCGAGCTCGGCCAGGAAATGACGGGGCGAATCGTCGAGGATCGCGTGGACGGCGTCGAAGCGCAGGCCGTCGAAGCGGTATTCCTCCAGCCAGTAGAGGGCGTTCTGGATGAAGAACTGGCGCACGGTGGCGCCGCTCTCCTTGCCGTCGAAGTTGATGCCCGCGCCCCAGGGGGTCTGGTGGCGCTCGGTGAAGAAGGTCTTGGCGTAGGCGTGGAGGTAGTTCCCGGCCGGACCGAAGTGATTGTAGACCGCGTCGAGATAGACCATCAGCCCGAGCCCGTGGGCGGCGTCGATCAGGCGCTTGAGCTCGTCCGGGCGGCCATAGGCGCCGTCGGGGGCGTAGGGCTGGACGCCGTCGTAGCCCCAGTTGCGCGCGCCCTTGAAGTCGGCGAGCGGCAGCAGCTCGATGGCGGTGACGCCGAGCGCCTTGAGGTCGGGCAGCCGGGCCTGCAGGCCGGCATAGGTGCCCTCCGGCGTCGCGGTGCCGACATGGCACTCGTAGATCACCGCCTCCTCGAAGGGCCGCCCGGTCCAGTCCGCGTCGGACCACGCGAAGGCCCGCGGGTCGATCACCTCGCTGAGGCCCGAGACGTCGTCCGGCTGGAAGCGGGAGGCGGGATCGGGCACCACGAGGTCGCCGTCGATGCGGAAGCCGTAGCGGGCGCCGGGCTTCACCCCGGGCAGGGCGGTGCGGCGCCAGCCGCCGCCGGATTCCGGCAGCGGGTGATCGGCGCCGTCGACGACGAGCGCGACGCTCTTGGCGGTGGGTGCCCAGAGGGCGAAGCGGACGCCGCCCTCGACCATCTCGGCCCCGAAATCCATGCTGTGGGCGCGCCGCATCGGGCCACCGTCCTCGTCATTGGCCGCGCGCACCGGGATGCAAGCGCGGCAGGATCATCTGTCGTGGGAGAAGGCCCCGGGCCCGATCCGGTTCCCGCAGCGCAGCTATGGCGGAGCGGCCGGGTGGCAATGGGTCGACGACTGGGTCGACGAACGGGTTGACGCGCGGGGGCGACGGGCGCGCGGAAACTAAGCCGCAGTTCCGTCCGTGCGGGGCGGCCCTATCTTGAGCTGCCGGCATTCGCGTCGGTCTGGGAGCGGACACTGGGTCGGGCGCACATCATCGGCATCCACGGGCTCGCCAACAAGCCGCCCCGGGATGAGAAGGCCGCCTGGTGGCGCGCCGCGATCCGCGAGGGGCTCGACCGCAATCGCGGGCTCCGGGTGGCGGAGGCCGACCTGCCCTTCACCTTCGTCTACTGGGCGGACCTGCGCTACCCGCAGCCGCTCGCGGGCGACCGCAACCGCGAGCCCTACCGCCCCGATCACGGCCTCGGGCCGTTCCCCTCCCCGGCGGGGGAGCCGGACCGCGCCGAGCCGACCCTCACCGACCGGATCTATCGCGGCCTGTCGCACCTGCAGGAGGCCGCCGGGCTGACGCCGGTGGACGACCTGATCCTGGAATACCGTCTCGACGATCTCTGGGGCTACCACGAGGACGCGGCCTTCCGGGCGGCGGCGCGGGCGCGCCTGCGCGACGTCCTGGCGGCGGCCGCGGCGGATACCGTGCTGATCGCCGCGCACTCGATGGGCGGCCTGATCGCCTACGACGTTCTGCGCGCCGCCGAGGCGGAGGGGACGCCGATGCCCCGCTGCGCCCTGGTCACCCTCGGCGCCCCTCTCGGCCTCGCCGAGCTGAAGCTGAAGCTCGCCGACGCGCACGGCGACCTCCGGGTGCCGGCGGCGCTCACCGCCTGGACCAACCTGATGGACCGCCAGGACATCGCCACGGTGGGCGACGACCTCGCGGCCCTCTACGCGCCGAATGCCGCCGGCGTGCGGGTGCGGGACGTGCCGGTGATCAACGCCTACCGGAGGCCGGACGGCGCCGAGAACCGGCACAAATCCTACGGCTACCTGCGGACCCCGGAATTCTCCCGGGTGGTCGCCGCGTTCCTGGAGGCTGCGGACTGAGCGGCGCCGACCTCGGGGATCGGCTCAGAGCCGGCCCGGCACCGCCTCCCGCAGGACGCGCTCGGTGGCGGCGTCCTCGATCTTGTTGATCAGCCGTTTCGCCTCGTGCTCGTCGCGCAGGGTCTTGGCCAGGGTGAAGGTCGTGCCCGTGAGGAACAGCGACGCCATGGCGAGGTAGCCTTTGATCCAGATATCCGCGGGCAGGAAGAAGATGCCGATCGTCAGCATGGCGGCGGCGGCGGCGAAGCTGACCAGCGTGAAGGTCTTCCAGGCGCCGGTATGGGGCATCTGCGGTGTCATGGTGCGGTCTCCTGAGGAAGGATCGGATGGGGGTTCGTGCGGCGCCGGTCAGGCCCCGGCCCTGAGGCGGTCCAGCACCGCCCGCGGGTCCGTGCGGGGGCGGCCGTAGCCCGCCGCCTCGAGATCGGCCTCGATCCCGCCCGCGGTCCCGGCCTCGAGATCGGCCTCGAGCTCGGTCAGCGCGGCGGCGACGTCCGCCTCGGCCGCCTGCCGCTCGCGCAGGCGCGCCAGCGTCCGCTCGGCCTCCCCGAGGGCCCCCGCCGACAGGGTCGTGACCCGGCGGCCCTCGAGGCCGGCCCGCCGCAGCGCCTCGGTGGTGCGGGCGGTCTGGAGCCCGCGGTCGAGATCCCGCAGCCGCTCGCCGCCCTGGGCGACGAGGCGCTTCAGCCGCTCGACCTCGGCGGCGAAGCGTTCGGCGGCGGCCCGGCGGTCGGCCCGCTCGTCCTCCAGCGCGGCGATGTGGATCGCCGCCCCGGTCCCGAGATCCTCGCGGCCGTCGGCCAGCGCCCGCCGCGCCCCGTCCGACAGGGTGTCGATGCGGGTCCCGATGGCGTCGAGGGCGCGCATCTCGGCGGCGTGGTAGGCCAGGGCGACGGCCAGTTCCCGCCGGGCGGCCGCCAGGGCTCCGGCGGCCTCCCGGATCTGCTGGCGCAGGATCGTCACGGCATGGGCGTCGTGGATCGCCTGGGCGTTGTCGGCGATTACGCCGCGCATCAGGAAGGAGAGGGTCCTCATCACGGTTCACCTCGCGAAGAACGACGGGCCGGATCGCATCCGTAATTTATTGAACGTCGTTCATGAAACAGGTAAAACACGCGGCGCGCCGCGTCGCAAGGGATAAAATGAACGAGGTTCATAAAAAAGTGCGCGGACGGCCGCGGAAGGAGCCGGGCGACCGCGCGGCGGATCGCCGGGCCCTGATCGAAGCCGCGGTGGCGATCTTGAACGCGGGCGGCGCGGCGGCGCTGACCGCCCGCGGCGTCGCGGAGCGGGCCGGCACGGCGGTGGGCTCGGTCTACACGCAGTTCGACAGCCTGGAAGTGCTGCGGCTGGAGGCCAACGCCGTCACCATGCGGCGGCTCCGGGACGCCCTCACGGAGGCGCTGGCGGCCTGTCCGTCGCGGGGGACGGAGGCGCGGCTCCTGTGCCTGGCCGATGCGTATCTCGCCTTCGCGGC
This sequence comes from Methylobacterium sp. 391_Methyba4, assembly GCF_029691625.1. Classification (NCBI taxonomy): domain Bacteria; kingdom Pseudomonadati; phylum Pseudomonadota; class Alphaproteobacteria; order Hyphomicrobiales; family Methylobacteriaceae; genus Methylobacterium; species Methylobacterium sp. 391_Methyba4. The sequence continues at coordinate 2,020,105 of NZ_CP121475.1, forward strand.
GGGGCACCATGCCGCCTGGGCGGCGATCTTCGAGCGCCGCACCGTGGCGGCGCCGGATTCGGTGCAGGCCGACATCGCGGCCCTGTTCGGGATCCTGGAGGGGGTGCTGCGCGACGGCGGCCGCCTCGCCGAGGCGGAGATCCCCGTGATGGCGCGGGCGCTGTGGTCCAGCGTCCACGGCATGACCTATCTCGCCGATCTCGGCAGCCTCGGGCCCCTCGGCGTGGACGACGTGCGGCCGATGATCGACGCGCTGGTGCGGGCGGCGGTCCGGGGCTTCTCGGCGGGCTGAGTGCCCGCGACGGTGGCGGCCCCGGCGCGGGCGCTGCGTCCGGCGGTGCGGAGCCTGCCCGATCGTCGGCCGCGCCGGTCGCGCATCGGGGGACGTTGCCGCGCCGGAATCGGCGGATCGGGGCGGCGGGGCCTTGCGCGCGCCGACCCGAACCTGTCCACTCGCGCCCAACGACACATCCGGATCGGACACGAATCCGCCGGGGTCACAGGGAGATGCGTCATGGTGGGTACGTCGCGGACGGGCGCGTTGCTGCTGGGCTGCCGCCGGCTCCTGCGGGCAGGACCGGCCCTCCTGCTGGCCGGGCTGGCGCTCGCCTCCCCCGCCCGGGCCGACGACGCCAAGGTGCGGATCAGCCGGCAGCCGGGCTTCGTCTACCTGCCCGCCGTCCTCGCCGAGCAGCACAAGCTGATCGAGAAGCACGCCAAGGCCGCCGGCCTCGGGGACGTCGCGGTGGAGTGGGTCAACCTGACGAGCGGTGCCGCCGGCAACGACGCGCTGCTCTCGGGCAATATCGACATCGTCGACAGCGGCTCCACCAACATGCTGCTGCTCAACGACCGGACGCGGGGCGACGTGAAGGGCCTGTGCGGCGTCGGCACCACGCCGATGCTGCTGCTCACCCGCAACCCGGACGTGAAGACCCTCGGCGACTTCTCCGGCAAGGACAAGATCGCCCTGCCCTCCGTGAAGGTCTCCTCGCAGGCGGTGCTGCTCCAGATCGCCGCCAAGAAGGCCTTCGGGCCCGAGAACGCCACCAAGCTCGACCCGCTCACCGTCCAGCTCGGCCATCCCGACGCGGTGGCGGCGCTGGCGAGCCCGCACAACGAGATCAACAGCCACTTCTCGCTGCCGCCGTTCCAGCAGCGCGAGCTGCAGGATCCGGCGATCCACACGGTGCTGAACTCCTTCGAACTCGTCGGCGAGCCGGTGAGCAACGCGATCCTCTACGCCCGGACCGGCTGGTACACCCGAAACCCCAAGCTCGCCGCCGCCATCGTGGCTGCGATCGACGAGGCCAATGCCGCGATCGCCCGGGACCCGCTCCAGGCCGCCAAGGATTACGTCGCGGCCACCAACGAGAAGACGCCCCCCGAGACCCTGGTCGCGATCATGAAGGAGCCGGGCACGAACTTCTCCACCACCCCCTACGGGATCATGCTCCAGGCCCGGCATTTCTACGCGATGAAGACCATCAAGGCCGAGCCCAAGGACTGGAAGGACACGTTCTTCCCGATCGTCCACAACCTGCCGGGGAAGTAGCCCCCGGCGTCGCATCGGCCCGTCAATGCGCCTCCACCGGCCCGGCGGCGCGCTGGGGCTTCTTGAGGATCGCCACCACGGCGAGGCTCGCCACGAGGCTCACCCCCACCAGCCAGAACCCGTCCGCGTAGGCCATGACGGTGGCCTCGCGGCGGACCTGTTGCGCCAGCATGCCCAGAGCCGCGCCCTTGGCGGCCAGCGGGTCGGCGATGCGGGCGTGCATCCCGGCGGCGAGCGCCGCGAGCCGGTCCTGGGTGCGGGTCGCGTTGACGGTGATCGCCTCGGCCAGCACCGAGAAGTGGAAGTGCTCACGCCGGTCGATCATGGTCGACAGCAGGGCGATGCCGATCGAGCCGCCGAGGTTGCGCATCATGTTGGACAGCGCCGAGGCGTCGGCGGTGTCGCGCGGGCCGAGGCCCACGGTGGAGAGCTGCGAGAGCGGGATCGTGAACAGCGGCTGGCCGATGGCCCGCATGAGCTGCGGCAGGATCAGCTGGTCGGCGCCGACATCGTGGGTCAGGCCGACATTGATCCAGCAGCTCGCGATGAAGAACAGCGTCCCGGTGACCACGAGCAGCCGGGCGTCGACGGCGCGCATGAGCAGGGGCATCATCGGGAACAGGACCAGCTGCGGCAGGCCCGACCACATCACCACGGTGCCGATCTGCTCGGCATTGTAGCCCTGGATCTGCGCGCAATAGACCGGGATGATGTAGATCGACCCGAACGACACCGCGCCCAGCACGGTCATCAGCACGCAGGCGCCCCCGACCGAGCGGTTGGCCAGGACCCGCAGGTTGATGAAGGGCTTGGCCGCCGTCAGCTCGCGGACGATGAAGCCGGTGATCCCGGCGACGGCCAGCCAGCTCGCCTCGACGATCACGGGCGAGCCGAACCAGTCCTTGCGCTGCCCCTCCTCCAGCACGAAGGTCAGGGCCGGCAGCCCGGTCGCCATCAGGCCGATGCCGATCCAGTCGCCCTTGAGCAACTCGCCCCAGCGGGCGGGCGCGGCCTCGAAGGCGCCGAGCTGGATCGCCGCCGCGATCGGCCCGAAGATCAGGTTCAGGTAGAAGATGTAGTGCCAGGACAGGTTGTCGGTGAGCCAGCCGCCCACCGTCGGGCCGATGGCCGGCGCGAAGGTCGCCGTCAGGCCGAACAGCGCGATGCCCACCGCCTGCTGGCTCTTCGGCAGCCGCGTGCGCACGATCACGATGGCGGTGGGGATCAGCACGCCGCCGGTGAAGCCCTGGCCCGCCCGGAACAGGATCATCTGGCTCAAGCTGGTCGAGAGCGCGCAGGCCAGCGAGAAGGCGGTGAACAGCAGGGTGTTCACCGCGAGGTAGCGGCGCAGGCCGATCACCGAGGACAGCCAGCCGGTGAGCGGGATCACGATGATCTCGGCCATCAGGTAGGCGGTGGAGATCCAGCTCCCCTCCTCGGTGGAGGCGCCGAGCGCCCCCTGGATGTCGGCGAGCGAGGCGTTGGTGATCTGGATGTCGAGGATCGCCGTGAAGGCGCCGAGGATCGCGCCGAACACGGCGAGCCAGTCCCGGGCGCTCGCCTTCGCCTCGGGCCCGGCCACGGCCGGCACGGGGCTCATCGGGGCAGGGCCTCGCTGACCAGCGCCGGGGCGGGCTTCGGCCTGCGGCGGGCGGGATCCACCGGCTCCACCGGGTCGGCGGTGTGGACCGTCGCCTCCACCGACAGGCCAGGGCGCAGGCGGCCGACGAGCGGGTCGGCGGGATCGAGGGCGACGCGCACGGGCACGCGCTGCACCACCTTGGTGAAGTTGCCGGTGGCGTTCTCCGGGGGCAGCAGCGCGAATTGCGAGCCGGTGCCCGGGGAGAAGCTCTCGATCCGGCCCTCGAATGCATGGTCGCCGAAGGCGTCGACCGTGACGGTGACGCGCTGGCCCTCGACCATGTGCCCGGTCTGGGTCTCCTTGAAGTTCGCTACGAGGTAGATGTCGCGGCCCATCGGCACGAGGGTCAGGAGCCCGGTGCCGGGGGAGACCACCTGCCCGATCCGCAGCGCCCGGTCGCCGGCCACGCCGTCGATGGGCGCCAGGATGGTGGCGTAGCTGAGGTCGAGCTTCACCCCCTCGACCTTCGCCCGCGCCCCTTCGAGGCTCGCCCGGGTGCTGGCCTCCAGGGCCTTCAGGCTGTCGATCTGCTTCTGCGCGGCGTCGAGCGCGGCGGCGGCCTTGTCGCGGGCGGCGTGGCGCTGGCGCAGGTCGGCATCCGCCTGCTGCTGGCGCTGCACCGTGCCGGAGCCGGTCTGCAGCAGGTTCTGATAGCGGGTGTATTCCTGCTGCGCGAAGGTCAGCGCGGCCTCGGCATTGGCGAGGTCGGCCCGCGACGAGGCGACCTGCGCCTGCTGCTGGATGATCGCGGCGGCGACGCCCAGGACCTGCGCCTTGTCCTTCTCGACCTCGGCCTCGGCCTGCTTGAGCTGGACCCGGTAGGACCGGTCGTCGAGGCGGGCGATGACGTCCCCGGCCTTGACCGGCTGGTTGTCGCCGACCCGCACCTCCGCGACGGTGCCGGCGATGCGCGGGGCCACCGTCACCTTGTCGGACTGGAGATAGGCGTCGTCGGTCACCTCGAGGAAGCGGCCGACGGTCCACCAGTGCCAGCCGTAGGTTCCGGCGCCGCCCAGCGCGAGAACTCCGAGGAGGGGCAGCACGATCCGCGCGCGGCGGCGACGCGGCGCCGATGCGGAGGCCGGCGCAGGGACCTGGGCCGGGGTCTGGGTCTGGGCCGGGACCTGGGCCGGGACCTGGACCGCGGCGGCGACCGGGGCGGGCGCCGGGGCACCCGCGACCGGGTCGGCACTCTTGAAGCTGTCGCTGCGACGTGCGTCCATCGGGTCTGGCCAGAATCAAAACGGTACGGTATCGTTTTGATAATGCGCGGGACGGCTTCGGGCAAGGAGAATCGCGGGTGACGGTCACGGAGATCGCGGGAGCGGAGGCGGGACAGCGGCGGGGCGGCCGGCCGACGCGCGCGGAGGCGGTCCGGCGCGAGGCGCACCTGATCGCCGTGGCGACCACCCTGTTCCTGGAGCGCGGCTTCGACGCCACCTCCATCGACGCGGTGGCCGAGGCCGCCGGGATGAGCAAGCCGACGGTCTATGCCCGCTACCGCGACAAGCGGGCCCTGTTCGAGGCGGTCCTGCGCGAGCGGATCGCCGCGTGGCTGGCGCCGCTCTCCGCCGCCGCCGAGGCCCAGGCCGCGCAGGGCGGGAGCGACGACGTCGAGACCGCCCTGCAGGATCTCAGCCGCACCCTGCTGGCCCACGGGCAATCGCCGGGGGCGGCCATGCTCAAGCGCAACCTCGTGGCCCAGGCCCTGCAGTTTCCCGAACTGGCGCGGCTGGCCCACGAGGAGGGCTGGCTGCGGGGCGTGCGCGCCGTGGCGCAGCTGCTCGACGCCTTCGCCCGGCGCGGCCGGATCGCCGTGGCGGATCCCGAGATCGCGGCCGACCTGTTCCTCAGCCTCGTCCTGGGCCGGTCGTCCCAGGCGGCCCTCTACGGCATCGCCACCGATCCGGAGACGCAGGAGCGGCGGCGGCAGGCGGCGGTGCGGCTGTTCCTCGACGGGGTGCGGCCGCGCTGAGGGGCGGCCGGTCGTCCCGGCCCCCGGTGAATCCGCAGGCGGGCTCTCCGAACCGCCGAACCCGTGATTGCGCCCCTCCCCGCCCGGGCCTATAGTGCCTCATCCCCATTCGACAGCGTGAGACGGGACATCCGGATCGGTCATCCGGAGCCCGCGGCCCGATGCCCGGCCCCCGTCCCGCCAGGCCGGAGCACGAGAGACATGTCCCAGGGTCCGCTGATGCCCAAGGCGACCGCCGTCTGGCTGGTCGAGAACACCTCGCTGGCCTTCGAGCAGATCGCCGATTTCTGCAAGCTGCACCCGCTGGAGGTGAAGGGCATCGCCGACGGCGAGGTCGCGGCCGGCATCAAGGGGCTCGACCCGGTCTCCACCGGCCAGCTCACCCGCGACGAGATCGAGAAGGCCCAGAAGGCGCCGCACTACAAGCTGAAGCCGGCCGTCTCGAAGGTGAAGCTGCCGGAGGTGAAGCGCACCACCAAGGGCCCGCGCTACACCCCCCTCTCCCGCCGCCAGGACCGGCCGAACGCCATCCTGTGGCTGCTGCGCAACCACCCGGAGCTGAAGGATTCGCAGATCATCCGGCTGGTGGGCACCACCAAGTCGACGATCCAGCAGATCCGCGAGCGCACCCACTGGAACTCGGGCTCGCTCCAGCCGATGGACCCGGTGACCCTCGGGCTCACCACCCAGATCAACCTCGACTTCGAGGTCCAGCGCGCGGCGGCCGACCGCCCGGCCGCGGTGGCGGCCGAATCCGGCGCCTCGCTGCTGCCGACGGAGGTCTCCACGGCCCGCGAGGCGGACGAGCGGGAGCACGCGGACGATCACGGCGGCCGCGAGGAGCGGCTCGATGCCGATTCGGTCTTCGCCAAGCTCAAGGGCCGGCACCACGACGAGGACGACGAGGACTAGGACCGGCCTCCGCCCTGCCCCCTGGGCCGGGCGGGCCCATGGCGGCCTGTGCAGGATCCGGCCCCCGCTCCACCGGAGTCGGGGGCCGCTTTGCGTCTGGCCGGGCCCGGGACCGCCGGCCGCCGGCGGGGCGGGACCCGGGATCGATCTATTCCGGCAGCGGCCGGCCCCGCGTCTCCGGCATGAACCACGGCACCACGAGGCCGATCACGTAGACGCTCGACAGGGTCAGAGCCGCCGCGGCGACGCCCCCGAAGGCGGTCACGATCTGCCCGGCGAGGATCGGGAAGATCCAGGCGATCAGCCGCGCGCCGTTGAAGACCACGCTCGCCGCCGTCGCCCGCACCGCCGGGGTGAACAGCTCCGCGAGGTAGATCGCCATCCACGAGAAGGCGAAGCCCAGGGTGAAGAACCCGTTCAGGAAGGCGAGCCCCATGAACGGCACCAGCCCGCCGGTCCAGAGGTAGCAGGCGAGCGACGTGACGATGCAGCCGACATAGGTGACGAGCAGGAAGGCGCGGCGGCCGATCGCGTCGGCCACGAAGCCCGAGATCACGTAGGCGGTGATCGCCCCGACATTGTAGATGATGCCCATGCGCGGGCCCCAGAGGTTGGCCGGCTCGCCCGCGGCCTTGGCCAGCCCCTCCGTGTAGGCCGGCAGCCAGGACGAGACCGCCCACCAGCCCACCGTGGTGGCGAACGACATGGCGGTGGCCAGCAGCACCCGCCGCCGGCTCTCCGGCTCCCGAAAGATCTCCGCCAGGGTGAAGGGGCGTTGCGCGGCCCGCGGGGCGTGGCCGGCATCCTCCGCGGTGGCGGCCCAGCGCTGCGCCTTGAGCGCCTGCATCCACTGCTCGGATTCCTCCAGCGCCCGCCGCAGGTACAGGCAGACGAAGGCCGGCAGGGCGCCCAGCGCGAACAGGATCCGCCAGGATTCCGGGCCCAGGGGCTCGGTGGCCGCGAGCACGGCCCACACGATGGCGGCCAGCACCGCGCCGCCGCCGAAGCCCGATTGCAGGAAGCCGCAGCCCTTCGGCCGCGCCCGGTTCGGCCAGGTCTCGGCCACCAGGGCGATGCCGGTGGACCATTCCGAGCCGATGGCGAGCCCCGTGATGAACCGCAGGATCGCGAGCTGCGTGAAGCTCCCGGCTAAGGCGGTCAGCCCGGTGAAGACCGCGTAGCCGAGGATCGAGATCATCATCATGCGCTTGCGGCCGATATAGTCGGCCGCGATCCCGCCCATGAGGCCGCCGATCCCCCAGCCGAGCAGCGTGATGCCGATGGCGAGCCCCACGTAGGAGGCCGGCGCCTGGGCCTGCTCGGGGGTGAGGATCGAGGCCAGCGCCGGACGCAGGGCGTAGACCAGGGCCACCGCCTCGTAGCCGTCGAAGATCCAGCCGAGATAGCTGCCCCACAGGATCCGCCAGTGGCGCCGGGTGAGACCCGCGTACCACGGAGCGCTGGCCGCCTCGCCTAAGCCCACCTCGCCCGCGCCCATCGTCCGTTCCTCCCGCCCGGGACGCGTCGGCGGCGCCCGCCCCGCCCTGATAGGTCGGTTGTGGCATCGGGTCGACCACATCCGGGTAGCCGATCCGGCGCCCCGGCGATCACGATCGCATCACGCCTGCACCGCGGGGGCGGACGCGATGCGGGGCTCAGCGCGCGGCGTCGAAGGCCGCGAGAAAGGCCGCGAGGTTGTCCGGCAGGGCCGCGCAGAGGTAGCCGCCCTCCTGCACCAGGGCCGTGGGCAGCCCGGCCCGGGCGATCCGCTCCGCGGCCCCGACGAATCCCGCCCGGGTCACCGCGAGGGCGCCGATCGGGTCGTCCGCGGCGGCGTCGAGGCCCAGCGCCACCACGAGGGCCCGGGGCCGGTGCGCGGCGACAGCCGCGAGACCCGCCTCCAGGGCCTCGAGCCAGGGCGCGTCCCCCGAGCCCGGCGGCAGCGGCAGGTTGCGGTTGAACCCCGCCCCCGCCCCGGTCCCGGTCTCGTCGGCGTAGCCGGCGAAGAACGGGAAGTAGTCGGACGGGTCGGCATGGACCGAGACCGTCAGTACGTCGGCGCGGGCGTAGAAGATCCCCTGCGTGCCGTTGCCGTGATGGACGTCGATGTCGAGGATCGCCACCGGGCCGCCGGTGGCGGCGCGCATCCGCTCGGCCGCGATGGCGCTGTTGTTGAGGAAGCAGAAGCCGCCGGCGGACTCCGCGTAGGCGTGGTGGCCGGGCGGGCGGCACAGGGCGTAGGCGTGTCCCGCCGCGAGGGCCGCGTCGGCGGCCGCGACCGCGCATTGCGCCGACCCGTAGACCGCCGCCCAGGTGCCGGCGCGGATCGGCGTCGAGGTGTCGGCGGTGTAGAGGCCCAGCCGCCCGAGGAGGCCGGCGGGCCTCCGGTGCATCTGCGGCCGGGCGAAGGATCCGGTCAGGATCTCGTCGCCGATGTCGGGGATCTCGCCCCGGCGCGCCCAGGCCTCGGCCAGGAACGCCACGTAGTCCGGATCGTGCACCGCCCGGATCGGGTCGAGGCCGTGATCGGCCGGTTCGCCGAGGTCGTGGCCGCCCCGCAGGGCCGCGTCGTGCAGGATCGCGTAGCGGGCGGCCTGCTCGGGATGCGGGATCGGCGTGCCGCGCCGCAGGTAGCGTTCGGGATCGTGCCGGCCTGAATCGGGCGTGTGGAAGATGCGCATGCCGGAAGGTTAGGGGCTCCCGGGGGATGCGTCATCCGCCCGGCCCGCGCTCAGATGAGGTAGACGGTGCCGTCCGCGCGGAACACCTTGGGGCATTTCGCCCCGTCGACCAGGCGCCGGGCCGCGTCCAGGGAGATCCGGCGGGCCAGGGCGATCTCCGGCAGCGTCTTCCAGGTCGTGGTCATGGTGCGGCTCCGTCCGTGATCCGTGCGAGTCCGCGATCAACGGCGCAGACGAGCCCGGGTTCACCGATGGCGTCAGGAGCGCCTCGGGGCTGCTGACGCGCCATCCCGCCGGGGCCGGCGACGGGGCGGCGACCTCGCGGAGCAGGGTCGGCACCCGCGCCCAGGGTTCGGTGACCGGCCCCGCATTCGGCCGCATCCCCGCCCGGTTCTGCCCGCCGGCGATGCGGATGTCCGGGAAGCGCGCGCAGAAGGCCTCCACGCAGGCCGGGTCGAAGTGGCGGCCGCTGTCGGCGCGGATGCAGTCCAGGGCCGCGTCGAAGGGCAGCGCAGCCTTGTAGGGCCGCGCGGTGGTCAGGGCGTCGAACACGTCCGCCACCGCGACGATCCGGGCCGAGAGGGGAATCGCGGCGCCGACGAGCCCGTGCGGGTAGCCGCCGCCGTCCCATTTCTCATGGTGAAACTCGGCGATCTCGGCGGCCAGCCGGATCAGTTCGGAGGCGCTCCCGCCCAGGATGCGCCGGCCGATCGCCGGATGCGTCTTGATCAGGTCGAACTCGTCCCGGTCGAGCCGGCCGGGCTTGAGCAGGACGCCGTCCGGGATGCCGACCTTGCCGACATCGTGCAGGGGCGCCGCGAGATAGAGGTTGCGGCAGACATCCGGCGCCAGCCCGAGCCCCTCGGCGACGATCTGGCTGTAGCGGGCCACCCGCCATGTGTGATCGCCGGTGTCGTTGTCGCGGTACTCGACCGCCAGCGCCAGGCGGAAGATGATCTCCTCCTCGCGCTCGCGCATGTGGCGCAGGGCGGCCTCCACCGCGCCGTCGAGCCAAGCCGCCTGCTCGGCGAGCCGCCGCACCGCCCGGGCGAGCCGGATCATGTTGCGCAGCCGGACGGTGAGTTCGACGCCCTGCATGGACTTGTCGAGGAAATCGGTCGCCCCCGCCTCCAGGGCGGCGAGCCGCACCGCGTCCGAGATGTCGCTCGTGATCATCACGATCGGCACCTGCGCGTAATGCGGGATGGTCCGCATCTGCCGGATGAAGGCGATCCCGTCGATGCCGGGCATGTGGCAGTCGACCAGGACGATATCGAAGGCCCGCATCCGCGCCTCGACCATCGCGGCGACCGGGTCGCCGTGATCGGTGACGGACATGTCGGGCTTGGCCTCCAGCAGGCGGCGGAGGCGCATCCGCATGGTGGCGCTGTCGTCGACGAGGAGCGCGTCCATCAGCGGTGCCCAGACCGGTTCGCGGGCGTATCGGAGCCGGAGCGCCGCAGGCGATCGCGGGACGGCCGGTCGATCCAATGTTCTGACGCAGAAGCCATCGTCGCGAAGCCTTGCAAGACTATTCGATGATCATTGAGACATGCGGCGTTAACGTCCGGTAAATCTGAATTGAAACAGGATTGCTGATATTTGTAGAATTATTGACTTTTGCGGGGGCCATATTTGGATTGTTCCGAAATTGACCCGGATTTTCTAAGTCGATAGACCGGTGAAATCGCGCGCTATACTGTGTCGGATACCTCGGGACTGGTCCGTCTCTGCCCGGGACCGGCGCGCCCGGCCGTTCCTGCAGCGCCCCCTGGGCTCGGGCTCGGGCCGATGCCGGGGCGCGGCCGGTGGGAATTCCTGACAGACGGGCGGCCGCCCGCTACCGTGGCCCGGCGACGGCCGGGGCCGTCGACGCGCGACCGGGCCAGGGCCGGGCCGGGCCAGGCCAGGGCAGGTCCAGGGCCGGTTCCGGGCTGCGCCGGTGCAGATGGCGTGTCGGGAGGCGCCTGCGCGATGATGCGGTTCGATCTCACCGATCTCGGCCTGTTCCGGCACGTGGTCGAGGCCGGTTCGATCACCCACGGGGCCGCGCGGGCGAACCTCGCCCTGGCGGCCGCCTCGACGCGGATCCGGCTGATGGAGGAGTCCCTCGGCGCGGCGCTGCTGACCCGGGGCCGGCAGGGCGTCAGCCCGACCCCGGCCGGGCGCGCCCTCCTCGTCCACGCCCGGGAGGTCCTGGCCGGGGTGGAGCGGTTGCGCGAGGAGATGGCGGCCTTCTCGGGGAGCGCCTTCGGCCAGATCCGGGTGCTGGCCAACACCAACGCGCTGACCGAGTTCCTGCCGGACGCGCTCTCGGCCTTCCTGGCCGATCACCCCGGGATCGGCGTCGAGATCGACGAGCGCACCTCCGAGGAGATCGTCGGGCTGGTGGCCGAGGGGGCGGCCGATCTCGGCATCCTGTCCGGCACGGTGGATACCGGCTCGCTGCGGACCTTCCCGTTCCGGGAGGACCGGTTCGTGCTGGTGGCGGCCCGGGATCACCCCCTGGCGGCGCGCGGGACGATCCCGTTCGCCGAGCTGCTCGGCCACGACCTCGTCGGCCTCGACCGGCGCAGCGCCATCAGCCGGTTCCTCGTCGCCCAGGCGGTGCGGGAGGGGCGGCCGATGCGCCTGCGGGTGCAGCTGCGGGACTTCGACGCCGTCTGCCGGCTCGTCGAGGCACGGGTCGGGCTGGCGGTCCTTCCCGAGAGCGCCGCCGCCCGCGCCGCCCAGGGCCTCGCCCTGGCGGTGGTGCCCCTCGCCGATTCCTGGGCGCGGCGCGACCTAACCCTGTGCCTGCGCGACCTCGACGGGCTGCCGCCGTTCATCCGGGCCTTCGTGGCACAGCTGCGCGCCTGAGCGTCGCCCGGCCTCCGCCCCGGGCCCGAGGCGGGGAGACCGCAGAGCACCGCGATGGTCGCTGACATGATGCGCGTCGTCCGCGGGCTCGATCCGCATAGGGTTTCCGATGGGGGCGCCGTTCCGTCCGGTCATGAGGCGCGACGGGTCGGTGGTGATCGGCGACGCCGTTGAGGCCGCCGGCCTGCGACGCCCGCAGCCTGCGCGCCAGCCTCTACGCCCGCGGCCTCGCGGTGGAGACCGGCGCCCTCTGGCGGGCCCGGCGCCTGCGCAACCGCGTCGCCCGCACGGCGATCCGTCTCGCCGATGCCCCCGGGCCCGCGGCGTCCCTGGCGCTCGGCCTGGGGGAGCGTTTGGCGCGCCCTGACGCGGCGGCGTCAGCGCCAGCGCTCCTCCGTGCAGGCCAGCACGTAGACGACGTGCATGCAGCGGGCCTGGGCGGCCTGCGAGGTCGCGTCGCTCATGCACGCCCGCATCCCGGCGGAGAGCAGCCCGCGATCGACGTCCTGATCCCGGGCGCAGGTGAAGATGGGCTGGAAGCCTTCGAACCGGCTCACCTGCCAGAAGATGACCACGAACGCGAGCAGACAGAACGCGCAGACCAGGAGCCGGTTGTCGTAGAACCAGTGTCTCCGATCGGCCTCTGCGGTGTTGCGCGCGCTCATCCCGTCACCGGGGGCGCCGACAGGATCGCGGTCTGGGCCACCTGTGTCCTCCGCAGCGGATCGCCCGCGCCATCTCGCCGAATCCCTCAGCCGCGCCAGCCGCGCCCACCGGGAGGGAACCGTCAGTCGATCACCTCCACGATGCGGCGCGTGCGTGGCTCGACGAGCACCGGATGGCCGTTGACGATCGTGTAGCTGTACTCCGGCAAAGCGAACTCGCGCGGGACATCGTAATACACGACGCCCTCCTCCGGTAGCACGGTTCCGACCCGAACGGGGCCCGCGAGGGCGACGGACGGGCGGCGCTCGCCGAGGGCGTAGATGCGGAATCGCTCCCGCCGGTCGACGCCGAGGATGCCGTTGGCCGTGCCCACGGCGGCACCGATCGCGCCGCCGACGATCGCCCCGAGGGGGCCCGCCATCTCCTCGCCGCGCGAGGCGCCCTCCTGGGCGCCGCGCTCCAAGCCTTGCGCCTGCGCGATGGCGGGGAGGCCCAGCGTGGCCAGGAGCGCAAGGGGAGCCGCGATCCGCATGGGTGTCGTCCTGGTCGGTGGCATGGACCTTCAGGCCTGCGCCTGAGGGGGCGGGAGCATCCCGGCCACGGCAGGTTACGCCAGAAAGGCTGCCGATCGGTTGCGGCCCGCCGCACGCCGTCCGCAAGGGGGCCGCATCGGGCGCCGGCCCCCTCTTCCGGCACCCTCTTCGCGATCGGCGTGACGGTTCGGCTCTCGGTCGGCTCTCGGGATGCGGGCGGAGCCGCGGCATTGCCCCGGCCCGCCCATGGTTTAGCCTCCCGCTGATTCCGCCGGAGAGGACAGGGCATGTCGATCGAGACCGTGGAGACCGCCGGCCGGCGCCGGGGCGCCGACCTCCTGGTGGAGGTGCTGCGCTCGGAGGGGGTGCGCTACATCTTCGGCAATCCCGGCACCACCGAATTGCCGCTCATCGACGCGCTCACCGAGGCGCCGGACATCGCCTACATCCTCGCCCTGCAGGAGGCGACCGCGGTGGCGATGGCGGACGGCTACGCGCAGGGCGCCCGGCGGCCCGCCTTCCTCAACCTGCACACGGCGGGCGGCCTCGGCCACGCCATGGGCGGGCTCGTGAATTCCCAGGTCTCCGGCACGCCGCTGGTGGTCACCGCCGGGCAGCAGGATCTCCGCCACGCGCTGACCGACCCGCTGCTGATGGGCGACCTCGTGGCCATCGCCGACCCGGTGATGAAGTGGGCCCGGGAGGTGACGAGCCCGGACCAGATCCCGATCCTGCTGCGCCGGGCCTTCCACGATGCCGCCGCCGCCCCGTCCGGCCCGGTCTTCCTGTCCCTGCCCATGGACGTGATGGAGGCGATGAGCGCCGTACCGGCGGGCGAGACCTCGACCATCGACCAGCGGGCGGTGGCGGGTTCCCTCGACCGGCTGGCGGACAAGCTCGCCGCCATCGCGCCCGGCCGCCTCGCCCTGATCGCCGGCGACGAGATCGACGCCTCGGACGCCTCGGCCCAGATGGTCGCGCTCGCCGACCTGCTGGCGGCGCCGGTCTACGGCTCGTCCTGGCCGGCCCACATCCCCTTTCCCACCGCGCACCCGCTCTGGGCCGGGAACCTGCCGACCCGGGCCGACGCCATCGCCGCCATCCTCGGGCGCTACGACGCGGTGTTCGCGCTGGGCGGCAAGTCGCTGATCACCGTGCTCTACTCGGAGGTCTCGGCGGTGCCGCCGGGGGTGCAGGTCTTCCAGCTCTCGGCCGACGTGCGCGACCTCGGGCGCACCTATGCCACGAGCCTCTCGACCGTGGGCGACATCCGCGCCTCACTGGACGCCCTGCTGCCGCTGCTAAGCCCCCGCCTCGCCGACCGGGCCGAGGCCTTCGCGCAGCTGCGCGCCCAGGCGGTGACCGCCCGGGCCGAGCGGCGGGCGACGCTCGCCGCCGCGGCGGATGCGGCCTTCGAGGATCCGGTGATCGCGCCGCTGGTCGCCGCCCGGGAGGTGGCCCGCGCGGTCGGGGCCGAGACCACCATCGTGGACGAGGCGCCCGCGACGCTGACCCACCTGCGCACCTTCCTCGACAGCCCGTCGGCCCATCAATACGCGGCGATGCGCGGCGGCGTCCTCGGCTGGGGCATGCCGGCCGCGGTGGGGTTTTCCTTGGGGCTCGACCGGGCGCCCGTGGTCTGCGTCGTGGGTGACGGGGCCGCGATGTACTCGCCCCAGGCCCTCTGGACCGCCGCGCACGAAAAACTTCCGGTCACCTTCGTGGTGATCAACAACGCCGAGTACAACATCCTCAAGACCTTCATGAAGGGCCAGGCGCACTACGCCTCGGTGCGGGCCAACCGCTTCATCGCCATGGACCTCACCGACCCGCGCATCGATTTTCCGGCCCTGGCCGCCTCGATGGGGGTCCCCGCGCAGCGCGTGACCCGGGCCGCCGACATCGCCCCGGCGATCGAGGCCGGGATCCGGTCGGGAGGGACCAACCTCGTGGAGGTGGTGGTGCGGGCGACGTGAGGGGCCGCCCCTCCGCCGGCCTCCGAGGGGCGCGGCCTGAGGGCCGTCGCGGCGTTCGGACACAGAGGCTGCCGAGGAACACGGACGTCCGGCCCGGGCTGCCCTAGGGATCGGTTTGACCGGGCGGGATCTCAGCCATGTGGTACCTCTACGGTTTCGCGCTGCTGGCCGGCGTGGCCAACGCCGTCCAGGCCGGACAGAACGGGACGCTGTCGAAGGGGCTGGCCGAATCGCTGGTCGCCGGCCTCGTGGTCGCCGCCGGGACCGCGAGTTGCATCCTCGCGGTGGGGCTCATCTCCGGGAGGCTCGCTTGGCCGACGGCCGCGCAAGCCCTCGGGATGCCCTGGTGGGCGTGGTTCGGCGGGGTCCTGGGCGGAGGCATCATTCTGGCGCAGTTCGTCGTGGCCCGTCAGATCGGGGCCGCCCCGTTCCTGGGCCTCCTCGTCACGGCCGGGGTCGCCACATCGATCGTGCTGGACAATTTCGGGTGGGTCGGCTTCGAGCGCCACCCCGCCAGTCTCTGGCGCATCCTCGGCGGCGTGCTGATGATCGCCGGCGTCGCCCTCGTCGCGCTGTTCTAGGAGCAAAACCGGGCCGGCCGATCACATCGACCGGCCGCCTCGCGGGCTTACCCCAGCCCCGGCACCGGTATCCCGAAGGCCGCCGCCAGCAGGACCATGTTGAGGGCGAGCACCACGGCCGCCCCCGCGACGGCCGCCGCCTGGGTGAGCGGCCCGTTGGCGAAGGGACCCATCACGCTCCGGCGGCGGGTGAACACCACCAGCGCCACCATCGGCACCGGCAGGGCCAGCGACAGCACCACCTGGGACAGGACCAGCGCCCGGGTCGGATCGACGCCGATCGCCACCACCACGAAGGCGGGCAGCATGGTCACGAGCCGGCGCACGAGGAGCGGGATGCGCCAGCCGGTGAAGCCCTGCATCACCAGCTGGCCGGCGAGCGTCCCCACCACCGAGGAGGAGATCCCGGAGGCGAGCAGCGACACCAGGAAGGCCGCCCCGGCCGCGGGGCCGAGCAGCGGCGTCAGGGTCCGGTAGGCCTCGCCGATCTCGGCGACCCCGCTGTGGCCGGCATGGAAGGCCGCCGCCGCCATGATCACCATCGCCATGTTGACGAGGCCCGCGAGCAGCAGAGCCACCACCACCTCGCGGTTGGAGTAGCGCACCAGAAGGCGCCGGTCGGCCTCGTTCCGCGGGCTGCCGCGCCCCTGGGTCAGGCCGGAATGCAGGAACAGGGCGTGCGGCATCACGGTGGCGCCGATGATCCCCACCGCGATGGTGAGCGCCTCCGCGTCCGGGATCCGCGGGGTGACGAGGCCCTTCGCGGCCTCGCCCCAGGCCACCGGGGCGATCAGCAGCTCGATCGCGTAGCAGAGGCCGATCGTGCCGACCATCGCCCCGATGGCGATCTCCAGGGGCCGGAAGCCCTCGTGCTCCAGGAGCAGGATCGCGTAGGTGACGATCGCGGTGATCGCCATCCCGGCCATCAGCGGCATGCCGGTGAGCAGCGACAGGCCGATGGCGCCGCCGAGGAACTCCGCGAGGTCGGTGGCCATCGCGGCGACCTCGCTGATGCCCCACAGGGTGAGGCGCACCGGCCGCGACGTCGCGTCCCGGCAATGCTCGGCCAGGTTCTTGCCGGTCACGATGCCGAGCTTGGCCGACAGGGCCTGGAACAGCATCGCCGTGAAGTTGGCGAGCAGCACCACCCAGAGCAGCCCGTAGCCGTAGCGGGCGCCGGCCTGGATGTTGGTGGCGAAGTTGCCGGGGTCCATGTAGGCGATCGACGCCGTCACGGCCGGACCCGCGAACAGCAGGAACCGGCCCCGTCCACCCGCCCGCCCTTCGAGGACGTCGCGGATGGCGCTCTCCGTCCGCCGGCTCATCGCCCCGGGCGGGGCGCCCCCGGGGGCCGTCCCGGCGTTCGGCGCCACCATGCTCACCCTCTCCTCAAAGATATAGCTCGGGCTATATTCAGGGCTGCGGCCGCGGGATTCAAGGGGTTTTCCGCGCGCCGCGTGGGACTCCCCTCCGGCCGCCGGTTTTTGCTAGACAGGGGCGGGGCGGCGTGTGCGTGCCGAGAGGGAGAGCCGATGCAGGAACCGTCCGAGCCGGGCTCGCCCGAGACCGCGCTGGTCGATCCCGAGCGGCACGTGGAGAGCTTCCGGCAGGCCCGCGAGGCGCGGCGGTCCGAGCTGGTCGAGGATTACGTCGAGCTGATCGACGACCTGATCGGCGACGGCGGCGAGGCGCGCCAAGTGGACATCGCGGCCCGCCTCGGCGTGGCGCAGCCCACCGTCGCCAAGATGCTCAAGCGTCTGTGCGAGGACGGGTTCGTCCAGCAGCGGCCCTATCGCGGCGTGTTCCTGACCGAGGCCGGCCGCCGGCTCGCCGCCCAGGCGCGGGAGCGCCACCGGATCGTCGAACGCTTCCTGTGCGCGCTGGGGGTGAGCCCCGAGACCGCCCGGCGGGACGCGGAGGGGATCGAGCACCATGTCAGCGCCGAGACCCTGGCGGCGTTCCGCGCCTTCGCGGAACGTCACGGGGGGGCGTGAGGCGCCCGTCCGTCCGCCCTGCCCTCACACCGTCGGCGCAGGCACCTTCTGGCGCAGGCCCAGGATCACCGCCCGGAGCATCTCGGCGCCCGCCTCGCCGGCATCCGGCAGGATGCCGGTGCGGGAGGCGTAGATCCGCTCGTGCACGAAGGCGAGCTTGGCGATCACCGTCGGCGTCAGCTTGAACGGGTAGAGCGCCGGCTGGCCCATGCTGTGGGAGAGCGAATTGATCGCGTAGGTCAGCGGCAGCCACGCCGCAATCAGCCGGTCGAGATCCTGGGTGTTGTAGGGGTCGAAGTCGATCACGGTCGGTGCCGCCTGCCCGTGGCGCAGGCGCGGGCGCACGTGCAGCTCGAAGGTCGAGGCGGTCTCCACCGTGTCGACGATGTGCAGGTAATGCGCGAAGGTCTCGGCGAAGTCCTCCCAGGGATGCGCCGTGGCGTAGGCCGACACGTAGGCCTCGTCCCAGTCGGCGGGCGCGCCCCGCGCGTAATGGTTCTGCAGCGCCTGGACGTAGTTCAGGCGCTCGTCGCCGAACAGCGCCCGGAAGGCCCCCATGGTGGGGCTGTTCATCACCAGCAGGTACCAGAAGTAATGCCCGATCTCGTGCCGGAAATGGCCGAGCAGGGTGCGGTAATGCTCGCCGAACAGGATTCGGCGGCGCTCCCGCTCGACATCGTCGGCCTCGGCGATGTTCATGGTGATCAGGCCGTTGATGTGCCCCGTCAGCACCGGCATTCCGCCGGAGAAGCTCTCGGACGGGTCGGCCAGGAAGTCGAAGGCCAGCCCGTCCGTGTACTGGGCGCGGGTGGCGAGCGGCAGGTCCAGGCGCAGCAGCGAATAGAACAGCCTGCGCTTGGCGGCCTCGATCTGGCGCCAGCGGGTGAGGTTCCAGGTCTGCGACAGGTCCGGCACCACGCGGTTGTGGCGGCAGGCGGTGCAGTAGATGTCGGGGCTGTCCTCCGGCACCAGCCAGTTGCAGGCCTCCGAAACGGCGTTGTTGCACAGGCGGTAGCGCCGTCCGGGATCCGCGTAGGCGTGGAAGACCTGCGCGCCGCCCATCAGCGGGTGCGCCGAGGCCCCCTGCGGCTCCAGGGCCGAGACCTCGTGGACCACGCACGTATAGCCCAGCTGCCGCGCACAGCTCTCGCAGGCGGTCGCCTCAAAGGTGACCGGCTGGTCGCAGGCCTGGCACTGGAAGATCTTCATCGCGCGGTCCCGGGCCGGCACCCGGCCCACCTGCCGGTCAAAGCGGGGCCAGGCGGCAAAGTTCCGGCCAGAGGTTCGGAGGCCTGGGCGCCGCCGCACGGAAATTGCTTGTGTCTCGGTTCGTGTCGCATAACCGCGCGGTGGGGGGCGATGGTCGACCCGCCGTGACGTCCGGAACCGGCGCCGAGGCCGGATTCGATCCTTCAGACGGAGCCATCGTGTCGATCAAAGCCGCCCTGCACCACGTCACGCATTACCGCTACGACCGGCCGATCAGCCTGGGCCCCCAGGTGATCCGCCTGCGCCCGGCCCCGCACGCGCGCACCAAGGTTCCGGCCTACGCGCTCACGGTGACGCCCGCCAACCACTTCCTGAACTGGCAGCAGGATCCGAGCGGCAACTGGCTCGCCCGCCTCGTCTTCCCGGAGAAGACCGACGAGCTGAAGATCCAGGTCGACCTCACCGCCGACCTGGCGGTGATCAACCCGTTCGACTTCTTCGTCGAGGATTACGCCCAGACCCACCCCTTCGCGTATGACCCGGACCTCGCCGAGGAGCTGGCCCCCTACCGCGCGCCGGTGGATGCGGATGGCCCCGAGATGGCGGCGCTGCTCGCCCGGCTCCCCGCGGAACCCAGCACCGTGCAGTTCCTGGTGGCGCTCAACGCCCAGATCGCCCGGGAGACCGCCTACGGCGTGCGCATGGAGCCCGGCGTCCAGACGCCCGCCGAGACCCTGCGCCTCAAGAGCGGCTCCTGCCGGGATTCGGCGTGGCTGCTCGTGCAGGTGCTGCGCCGGATCGGGTTCGCCGCCCGGTTCGTCTCCGGCTACCTGATCCAGCTCGTGCCCGACACCGTCGCGGTCGACGGCCCCACCGGCACCGCGTCGGACTTCACCGACCTCCATGCCTGGGCCGAGGTCTACCTGCCGGGCGCCGGCTGGATCGGCATGGACGCGACCTCGGGTCTGCTCACCGGCGAGGGCCATATCCCGCTCGCGGCGACGCCGCATTACCGCTCGGCCGCGCCGATCTCGGGGGCGGTCGAGCCGGCCAAGACCGAGTTCGGCTTCGCAATGAGCATCACCCGCGTCGCCGAGACGCCGCGGATCACCAAGCCGTTCTCGGACGCGGTCTGGGCGTCCATGGACGCGCTCGGCGAGCGGATCGATGCCGACCTCGCCGCGCAGGACGTGCGCCTGACCATGGGCGGCGAGCCGACCTTCGTCTCGGTGGACGATTTCGAATCGCCCGAATGGAACATCGCCGCGGTCGGCCCGACCAAGCGGGGGCTCGCCGACACGCTGATCCGGCGCCTGCGCGACCGGTTCGGCCCGGGGGGGCTGCTGCATTACGGCCAGGGCAAGTGGTATCCCGGCGAGAGCCTGCCCCGCTGGGCCTTCGCCCTGTACTGGCGCAAGGACGGCCAGCCGATCTGGCGGAATCCGGACCTGATCGCCCCCGAGGCGGCCGCAGGCCAGGCGGGCGAAGCCACGATCGCGCAGGCCAAGGCCCTCGCCGACGCGCTGGCCCGCCGCCTCGGCCTCGCCGACTACGTCATCCCGGCCTTCGAGGACAGCGAGGTCTGGGAGAAGAAGGCCGCCGAACTGCCGGTCAACGTCACGCCCGCCGCGGCCCGGTCCGGCTCCGTGGAGTTCGACGCCCGGATCAAGCGGGTCTACGAGCGGGGCTTGGCTGAGGCCGCGGGCTACGTCCTGCCGCTGGCGAGCCTGCCCACCGGCAGGGACGGCGACGCCGACCGGGTCTGGATCTCGGAAGCCTGGGACTTCCGGCGCGGCGCCGCCTTCCTGGTGCCGGGCGACTCGCCGGTGGGCTTCCGCCTGCCCCTGTCGTCCCTGCCCTACGTGCCGCCGGAGCACTATCCCTACTACCAGCCGCAGGACCCCCTGGAGTCGCGCCCGCCCCTCACCGACGGGCGTCCCGGCGCGACCACCGTCAACGGTTCAGGGATCACCGGCGTCGCGGTGCGCACGGCGCTCTCGATCGAGCCCCGCGACGGGGTGGTGCGGGTGTTCATGCCGCCGGTGCAGCGCGCCGACGAGTATCTCGAACTCGCCGGCCACCTGGAGGCGGCCGCCGCCGAGCTGAACCTGCCGATCCAGCTGGAAGGCTACGAGCCGCCCTACGACCCGCGGATCGGCGTGATCAAGGTCACCCCCGATCCGGGCGTGATCGAGGTCAACGTCCACCCGGCCGCCTCCTGGCGGGAGGCGGTCGCCATCACCACCGACTTGTACGCCGAGGCGAGGCAAACCCGGCTCGGCGCGGAAAAATTCATGACCGACGGGCGCCACACCGGCACCGGCGGCGGCAACCACGTGGTCATGGGCGGCGTCACGCCGGACGATTCGCCGTTCCTGCGCCGGCCCGACCTGCTCAAGAGCCTCGTGCTCTACTGGCAGCGCCACCCGGCGCTCTCGTACCTGTTCTCGGGCCTCTACATCGGCCCGACGAGCCAGGCCCCCCGCATGGACGAGGCGCGCCACGACGGGCTCTACGAACTGGAGATCGCGCTCGCCCAGATCCCCGCCCCCGACGCGCCCAACATCCCGCGCTGGCTCGTCGACCGGGTGTTCCGCAACATCCTCGTGGACGTCACCGGCAACACCCACCGGGCCGAGATCTGCATCGACAAGCTCTACTCGCCGGACGGGCCCACCGGGCGCCTCGGCCTGCTGGAGTTCCGGGCCTTCGAGATGCCGCCGGACGCCCGGATGAGCCTCGCGCAGCAGCTCCTGCTCCGCGCCCTCGTGGCCTGGCTGTGGCGGGAGCCGCAGACCGGCGGCTGTGTCCGCTGGGGCACGAACCTCCACGATCGGTTCATGCTGCCGCATTTCCTCTGGTCCGACTTCCTCTCGGTGCTGGAGGATCTCCGGGCGGCGGGGTACGCTTTCGATCCGGTCGCCTTCGAGGCGCAGGCCCTGTTCCGGTTCCCGGTCTTCGGCACGGTCGAGCAGGGCGGGGTCCGGATGGAGCTGCGCCAGGCGCTGGAGCCCTGGCACGTGATGGGCGAGGAAGGGACCAGCGGGGGCACCGTGCGCTTCGTCGACAGCTCGGTCGAGCGGCTGCAGGTCAAGGTCGAGGGCTTCGTGCCCGAGCGGCACGTCATCGCCTGCAACGGCCGCCGGCTGCCCATGACCGGCACCGGCCGCGGCGGCGAGGCCGTGGCGGGCCTGCGCTTCAAGGCGTGGCAGCCGGCCTCCTCGCTGCATCCGACGATCCCGGCCCACTCGCCGCTCACCTTCGACATCCTCGATGCCTGGAACGGGCGCTCGCTCGGCGGCTGCCGCTACCACGTCGCCCATCCGGGCGGCCGCAACTACGAGACCCATCCGGTGAACGCCTACGAGGCGGAGGGGCGCCGCCTCGCCCGGTTCCAGCCGCACGGCCATACCCCCGGCCGGATCGACATGCCCCGGCCGGAATCGAGCGCCGAGTTCCCCCTCACCCTCGACCTGCGGATGCCGGCCCCGCAATGATCCGCGATGTCCACACATCTGGGTCGGACACGGACGCGGACGACAGAGCGCGACGCGCCCCCTCTCCCGTGCGGGAAAGGGTTGGGGTGAGGGACGAGAGGCTTCAGGGTCGACGCGCCGGCAGGACGCGCCCCTTTCGGGTAGACCCGACCCCTCACCCTGTCCCTCTCCCGCACAGGAGAGGGGACCCGCGCTCCCTTCTGCGGCCGCGTCGCCGTCCACGCTGTGTGGATCCGCAAGCCGCAGTGACCGGGGGGCCGTGATGGAGGCGGCGCTCGCGGGCAGCCGCGGCCGGGCCGAGCGGCCGGAGGGCCCGCGGGAGCGCGTCGCCCGCTGGAGCGCGGGCTACCGCCCCGCCCCCGGCCGGCCGGACGAGTTCCTGGGCCCGGATGGCGCTCCGCGCGGGGCGTGGCCGCGCCTGCTCGACCGTCTCGGCGGCCTCACCGAGCCGGAGATCATGGCCCGCTTCGTCGCGGCGGAGCGGCACATCCGGGACGCGGGCATCTCGTTCCGCATCGCCGGCGACCAGCGGGAGCATCCCTGGCCGCTGGGCTGCCTGCCCCTGGTGATCGAGGGGTCCGAGTGGGCGGCCCTCAGCGCCGGGATCGTCCAGCGCGCGGAGCTGATGGAGGCGATCCTCGCCGACGTCTACGGGGATGGTAGGCTGGTCGCCGAGGGATTGCTGCCCGCCGCGATCGTGGCCGGCACGCCGGAGTTCCTGCACCCGCTCCACGGCGTCACGCCCCCCGGCGGCCATTACCTCAAGCTCTACGCCGCCGATCTCGGCCGGGGCCCGGACGGGCGGTGGCAGGTGCTGGCCGACCGGACGCAGGCCCCCTCGGGCCTCGGCTGGGCGCTGGAGAACCGGATGGTCCTGGCCCGGACCTTCCCGGACTTCTTCCAGGACCTCCACGTCGAGCGCCTGCCGGCCTTCTTCCAGGCCTTTCGCGATGGCCTGGCGCTGGGGGCCGAGCGTGTCGACCCGCGGATCTGCCTGCTGACCTCCGGCCCCTACAGCAGCACCTATGTCGAGCAGGCGGCGCTGGCCCGCTATCTCGGCCTGATGCTGGTGGAGGGCGACGACCTCGTCATGCGGGACGGCCGCCTGCACGTGCGCACCGTCTCGGGCCTGAAGCGGGCCGACGCCCTGTGGCGGCGGATCGACTCCGACTTCCTCGACCCCCTGGAGCTGAATCCGGCTTCGCGGCTCGGCGTGCCCGGGATCCTCGAGGCCCTGCGCAACGGCTCCCTGGTGATGACCAACATGCCGGGCTCGGGCCTCGTCGAGTCGGCCGCGCTCGCCCCCTATCTCGACGGCATCGCCCGGCGCGTCCTCGGCGAGCCCCTAAGGCTCGGCCATCCGCGCACGTGGTGGTGCGGCGACCTGGAGGGCTTGGCGCATGCCCAGGCCAACCTCGACAGCCTGACCCTGCGCCCGGCCGCCACGCCCCAGCGCGGTGCGGGGCGCGACGCGATCCTCGCGGGCCCGGTCCTGGCGGCCGAGCGGGAGCGGGTCGTCGCCGCCCTGCGCGACCGGCCCTTCGACTACGTCGCCCAGGAGGCCGCGCCGCTCTCGACCATGCCGGGCTGGGAGCGCGGGCCGGACGGCCTCGTCCTGGTCCCCCGCCCCTTCGTGGTCCGCGTCTTCGCCACGCGGACGCCGCTCGGCTGGCAGGTCATGCCCGGCGGCTTCTGCCGGGTCTCCGAGCGCGAGGACGTCGACCCGATCGAGCTGCGGCTCGGCATCCGCTCCGCCGACGTCTGGGTGCTGTCCGAGAAGCCGGTCGCCGCGCCCCTGATCGGCACGCAGGCGGCCCCGCGGGTGCGGCGGGTCGGCGGCCATCTCCCGGCCCGGGCCGCCGACGGCCTGTTCTGGCTCGGACGCTACCTGGAGCGCGGCGAGGCGGTGATCCGGCTGGTGCTCGCCCATCTGCGCAGCGTCGGCGACGCCGTCGGGACCGACATCTCGGGCGCCCTCGACACGCCCGCGGCCCTGGCGCTCCGGGCCCTCCTGCACGAATGGGGCGCCATCGGCGCGGCCGACCTGCCCACCGCCCGCCTCGCCCTGGAGGCGCTCGCCGGGCGCGATCGGCCGGGCTCGGCGCGGTCCCACATCCTCGCGGCCCGCCGCAACGCCGCCGCGCTCCGCGCCCGCCTGTCCGGCGAGGCGTGGCGGGTGCTGGCCGACCTGAACGAGTTCCTGTCCCTCAACACCGAGCGGGCCTTCACCGAGTCGCAGCTCGCCGGCCGCGCCGAGCGGGCCCTGAGCCAGCTCGCGGCGCTCGCCGGCCTCACCCACGAAAACATGAGCCGCGCCGAGGGCTGGCACTTCATCGAGCTCGGCCGGCGCATCGAGCGGGCGATCAACACCGGCGCCTTCGCGCTGGCCTTCGCCAACGACGAGGCGACGCCCGGCTGCCTCGGGGTGATGCTGTCGCTGTGCGATTCGCAGATCAGCTACGGGCGGCGCTACCTGCAGGGGGCGGCCCTCGATCCGGTCCGCGACATGGTGCTGCTCGACCCCTACAACCCGCGCTCGATCGCCTTCCAGGCCGAGGCGATCACCCGGCACCTCGCCGACCTGCCGGCGCTGGCCGCGGACGGCATCCCCGAGCCCCATTGCCGCCTCGCCACCCGGATCCTGGCGGAGCTGCGCAGCGGCGAGGCCGCGGATTTCGACGCCGTGCGCCTCACCGCGCTGGCGACCGACCTGGAGCGGCTGGCCGACGGCATCGCGGCCCGCTACTTCCCCACCGGGCCGAACGCGCTGCGCCCCGAGAAGCTGACGGGGCTGGCGTGATCTACACGCTGCGCCACCGCACCACCTACCGCTACGGGCGGCCGGTGCACTTCGCCCGCTGCACCCTGCGGCTCAAGCCGCAGGAGGGCGAGGGCCAGAGCGTGCTGGCGAGCGCCGTCACGATCGACCCGAGCCCGGCCCGCGCGGTGATGCGGCGCGACTATTTCGGGATCGAGGCCGTGGCGATCACCCTGGAGGCGCCGCACACCACCTTCAGCGTCGAGGCGCTCTCCACCGTGCGGGTCGAGCGCCCGGCCCCGCCGCCGCCGGAATCCGGCATGGCCTGGGAGCGGGTCCGCGACGCCGTGGTGGCCGGGCGCGACCTTGCCGGCCGGGCGCCGGTGCATTTCCTGTTCCCGAGCGGCCGGGTGCCGCTGCTGCCCGCGATCACCGACTATGCCCGGCCGAGCTTCTCCGCCGGCCGCAGCGCCTACGGGGCGGCCCACGACCTGATGCTGCGGATCGGCCGGGACTTCCGCTTCGATGCCAAGGCCACCACCGTCTCCACGCCGCTCGCCGAATCCTTCGCGCTCCGGGCCGGGGTCTGCCAGGATTTCGCCCACGTGATGATCGCGGCCCTGCGCGGCATGGGCCTGCCGGCGGCCTATATCAGCGGCTACCTGCGCACCGTGCCGCCGCCGGGCCGCCCGCGCCTGCGCGGGGCGGATGCGAGCCATGCCTGGGTGGCGGTCTGGTGCGGGGACGGCTGGCTCGGCCTCGACCCGACCAACGGCGTGCCGGTGCAGGACGACCACATCGTGGTGGCCCGCGGCCGCGACTACGGCGACGTGGCCCCCGTGGACGGCATCGTCAGCGGCTCGGGCAAGCAGCGCCTCAAGGTCGAGGTCGACGTCATCCCCGATACCGAGACGCAGGATCTCGCGCTGGTGGGGTGAGGGATCCCGGAGCGGCCCGCCGGCTGGTGCCCGAAACGTCCACCTCTCTCAGGATGAGGCAGCGGGTCGGACAGGCCGGCGCCTAGACTCGTCCCTCACCACATCGTCTTGGCCGCCCGCTCCGGCCATTCCGCGTCGTAGCGCTGGCCGCCGACCGCGCCTGCGGTGAGCGCCGCGAGGATCGACCCGGGCGTCGGCAGGCTCGCCGGATCGACGCGGGCATCCGGATCCCACAGCTTGGCCCGGATGATCGCCCGGGCGCACTGGAAGTAGATCTCCGCGACCGTGATCACGATTGCGGTGCGCGGCGCGTGGCCGTCGACCCGGAACGTGGCGAGGAGATCCGGATCGGCCGAGATCACCGCCCGCCCGTTCACCCGGAGCGTCGTGCCCGAGCCCGGGATCAGGAACAGCAGCGCCACCCGCGGATCGCGCACGATGTTGCGGAGCGAGTCGATCCGATTGTTGCCGCGCCGGTCGGGCAGGATCAGCGTGCGCGGATCGGCGACCCGCACGAAGCCCGGCTGGTCGCCGCGGGGGCTGCAATCGAGCCCTTCCGGGCCGCTCGTCGCCAGCACCGCGAAGGGCGAGGCCTCGATCAGCGCCGCGTAGTCCGGCGTGACCGAATCCGCCACCTTGGCGGTGGAGGCGGCCGCCGGGGGGGCGGTGTAGATCGCCTCCAGGGCGGCGAGGCTGTCGACGACCATCACGCCCTCCTGCGGTCCTTGCTCACGCGACCTTGGCCGTGCCGGCCACGAAGGCTTCGTGCTCGGCCACCAGCGCGCCCGAGAGGGCCGCCTCGATCAGGCTCCGGGTCTCCGCCACGCCGTAGAGGGCCACGAAGGAGCCGAAGCGGGGTCCGCGCGCCTCGCCGAACAGCACGTTGTAGAGGCTCGTGAACCACGCCTGCGACACGCCGGGCCGCCCGTCCGGGCTCTTGGCCTTGCCGGACGTGTCGGGGAAGTGGCGCCGCCCCACCTCGTAGACCGCCGCCTGCAGGGCCTCCGGATCGGTGGAGCCGGCATGGTCCCTGAGGGTCTCCGACAGATCCTCCAGGGCCGCCCGCTCCTCCGGGGTCGGCGCCCGGTAGGTCTTGGCCGGCCGCACGAAATCCGAGAAGTATTTCAGCGCGTGCTTGACCAGCCGGTCGAGGCCCGGATGGGTCTCCGGCCCGGTCTGCGGCGCGTAGCGGCGGATGAAGCCCCACAGCACCGCCGGATCCTCGGTGTTGGCCACCGCGGCGAGGTTGAGCAGCATCGCGAAGGTCAGGCTCGCGCCCTCGACCGTCTCGGGCTCCGGCGGGGTGCCGGCGTGCAGGTGCCAGACCGGGTTGCCGAGGCGGAGCTTCGCGTCCTGGCCGGCATAGCGGTCGAGGAAGCCGATATACTCGTCGACGTGCCGGGGGATCACGTCGAAGAACAGACGCTTGGCCTCGCGCGGCTTGTTGTACATGAACAGGGCGAGCGATTCCGGCGTGCCGTACTTGAGCCACTCGTCGATGGTCAGGCCGTTGCCCTTCGACTTCGAGATCTTCTGGCCCTTCTCGTCGAGGAACAGCTCGTAGTTGAAGCCCTCCGGCGGCTCGCCGCCGAGCGCCCGGGCGATCTTGGCGGAGAGCTTGACCGAATCGATCAGGTCCTTGCCGGCCATCTCGTAATCGACGCCCAGCGCCACCCAGCGCATCGCCCAGTCGGGCTTCCATTGCAGCTTGGCGTGGCCGCCGGTCACCGGGGTCTCGTAGCGCTCGCCCGTGGCGGGATCGCGCCACGCGATGGTGCCGCTGCCGGCGTTCACCGCGTCGATCGGCACCTGCATCACGTGGCCGGTGACCGGGTGGAGCGGCAGGAACGGGGAGTAGCTCGCCGAGCGCTCGGCCCGCAGGGACGGCAGCATGATCTCCATGACGGCGTCGTAGCGCTCCAGCACCCGCAGCAGCGTCGCGTCGAACACGCCCGAGCGGTAGCATTCGGTCGCCGATCGGAACTCGTAGGCGAACCCGAAGGCGTCGAGGAAGCGGCGCAGCTCGGCGTTGTTGTGCGCCCCGAAGCTGTCATGGGTGCCGAACGGGTCCGGCACGCGGGTGAGCGGCTGGTTGAGATGGCCGGCCAGCATCTCGCGGTTCGGCACGTTGTCCGGAACCTTGCGCAGCCCGTCCATGTCGTCCGAGAAGGCGATCAGCCGGGTCGGCACCGCGTCGCGGGTGAGCACCCGGAAGGCGTGGCGCACCATGGAGGTGCGGGCGACCTCCCCGAAGGTGCCGATATGCGGCAGGCCCGAGGGGCCGTAGCCGGTCTCGAACAGCACCTCCGTCTTGCCGGATTTCTCCAGCCGCGCCACGAGCTTGCGCGCCTCCTCGAAGGGCCAGGCGGCGGCGTTGGCGGCGGCCTCGATGATGTCGGGGTCGAGGGTCAGGGCTGGGGGGGCGGCTTGCATGTCTTCGGGGATGAACGCGAATTGGGAGCGCGCACCCTAGAGCGGTTCGCATCGGAGCGGAACGCCTGACGGTGCAATGCGGGGTTCCATCGCGCGCCCGCGCTCGTGGCCTGAGCTCGTGGCCTGAGACTGCGGCGCCCGGCTCCGCCGCCCCGTCCGGCATGAACTGGTCGACGGCGGCATCATCGCCCAGGAAGGAAGTCCGTCAGAACGGGCTCACCGGGAAGAACCGCAGGTACAATTCGGTGTACTTGCCGTCGTCCCAGACCCGCTGGAGCGCGTCGTCCAGGGCCCGGGAGAGGGCGGCGTCCTCCGGGCGGGTGATCAGGCCGATCCCCTCCCCGAAATAGCGGTTCTCCAGATAGTCGCCGCCGATGAGCGCGCAGCACGCCTCCGCGTCCTGGCCGCCGACATAGAGGGCGAGGTTCAGGCCGTCGGCGAACAGGTAGTCGATCTCGCCGCGCTTGAGCGCGCCCTCGGCCGCCGCCAGGTCGGTGAAGTCCTTGGCCACGGCCTTCGGGAAGAACGCCTTCAGGTAGGCCGCATGGGCGCTGCCGGCGATGACCCCGACGCTGCGGCCGGCGAGCGCCGCCGCCGAGGGGACGGGCAGGCCCTTGTCGGTCCGGGCGGCGAACCGCGCCGGCCAGCGGAAATACGGCCGCGTCGCCAGGAATTTCTGCCGCAGCGTCGCCGTCAGGGGAATGGCGGCCGCGACCACGTCGCCCTGCCGGCTGTCGAGGGCATCGAGCAGGGTGTCGAAGCGGCGCGCCTGCACCGTGCAGGTGATCGTCAGCTTCTCGCAGACGGCGCGGGCGAGCTCGACCACGAAGCCCGTCGGGTTGCCGTCGGGGCCGGCGAAGTGCAGCGGCGGGAACTCGTCGTCCGTGAGGAAGCGGACCGCCCGGCCGGTCTGGGGCGCCTCGATCCGCTCGCCCCGGCTGCGCGGGTTCCAGAAATCCGGCACCGTGACGGCGGGGGGGGCGGTGACACCTGTGGCCTCGGCGGTGGCACCGGCTGCAGCACCGGCGGGCGCGGCCGGGGCCGCGAGGAGCGCGGCGGCGAGCACGGCCGCCATGCATCGGGATGGGATGCGTGTCCTATCGCCTCTTGACGATCGGGAGGGGGTGGTGCTCCTCTCGGAGCGTGGGGGCGGGGACTGGCTCACCCCCCTCCTCTACCACGTCCTGGGGCCACCGGGGGAGCGCGGCGTGTCGGTCCAGCGCCCGCCCACGGGGCCGGCGGCCCTGCCGTCGGAGATCGCCTTCCTGCTGGCCGAGGGCGTCGACGGCCGGCTGCTGGTCCGGGCGGCCGCCGCGGCGGCCGCGGCCGGGACCGACGCGGCGACCGCCCTGCTGAATGCCGGCCTGATCGCCGAATCGGCCTATTACGAAGCCCTGGCCCGGGCGCTCGGCGCCCCCTACCTCGACGGCCCGATCCCGTTCGGCCTGGGCCTGCGCTTCCCCGACAGCCTGGTGGCCGGTCTCGCGCCGCTGGCGCCGGGATCGGTGTCGCCCTGGGTGCTGGCGCCCCGGGGCCGGGCGATCGCGGACCTCCTCGACGCCCCGGGCCGCGCTCCGTGCCGCGCCGCCATGCCGGCGATCACCAGCCCCACGCGCCTGCGCGAGGCCGTGTTCGCGGCCATGCCCGAGCAGGTGGCGGATCATGCGGCGCACGACCTGCGGCGGCGCGCCCCCGAGCGGGCGACGGCCCCCGAGCCCGCCCTCCGCTGGCTGCTGGTCCTCGCCCTCGCGGTCACCGCCGCGCTCTGCCTGTGCGCGGCGCTGCCGCCCCCGCTGGCGCGCGCGGTGGTGATCGCCGGGCAGATCCTGTTCCTGGCCATGGCGGCCCTCCGGATCGCGGCCCTCGCCATCGCGGCCCCGGTGGAGCCGGAGGCGGTGGCGCCCCTCGCCGAGGCAGACCTGCCGGTCTACACGGTCCTCGTCCCCCTCCACCGCGAGGCGGCGGTGGTGCCGGACCTGCTCAGGGCGCTCTCCGCCCTCGATTATCCGGCCGCCAAGCTCGACATCAAGCTGCTGCTCGAGGCGGACGACGCGGAGACCGCTTCCGCCCTTCCCCGGGACACCCTGCCGGCCCGGTTCGAGGTGATCACGGTGCCCCCGGGCGGCCCGCGCACCAAGCCCCGGGCGCTCAACGCCGCGCTGCCTTTGGCCCGCGGCGCCCTGCTCACGGTCTACGACGCCGAGGACGTGCCCGATCCCGGACAGCTGCGGCTGGCGGCCGCCCTGTTCGCGCGCCTGCCCGCGCGCACCGCCTGCCTCCAGGGGCGGCTCGTGATCGACAATGCCGGCGATTCGTATCTCGCCCGCGTCTTCGCCCTCGAATATGCCGGCCTGTTCGACGTGCTGAACCCGGCCTTCGCCCGCTGCGGCCTGCCGGTCCCCCTCGGCGGCACCTCGATGCACCTGCGCACCGCGGTGGTGCGGGCGCTGCACGGCTGGGATGCCCACAACGTCACCGAGGATGCGGATCTCGGGCTGCGGCTGGCGCTCGCGGGCTACACCGTCGGCGACCTGCCCAGCCCCACCTTCGAGGAGGCCCCCGCCCGTCTCGGACCCTGGCTCGGCCAGCGCACCCGCTGGCTCAAAGGTCTGGTCCAGACCAGCCTCACCCACGGGCGGCGCCCCCTCGACACCGCACGCAGCCTCGGCGGCCTGGAGACGCTCTGCGCCGTCGCGCTGGTCCCGGGGACGGTGGCCTCGGCGCTCGCCTACCCGGTCTGCCTCGTCGCGGCGGCGTGGTCCTTCCTGGTCCTGGAGATCCCGGCCGCGCCCGCCTTCCTGGACAACCTGCCCACCGGGCTCGCCATCACCCTGTTCGGGACGGGGCTCGCCGCCCTGGTCCTGCCCGCCCTCGCCGGCTGCGCCCGGCGCGGCTGGGGGGACCTCGCCCAGTCGGTCCCGTGGATGCCGGTCTACTTCCTGCTGGTCAGCCTGGCCGCGTGGCTGGCGCTGATCGAGCTGGTCCGCGCCCCGCTGCGCTGGAACAAGACCCGGCACGGCCTCGCGCGAACCTCCCGCAGCGGGCGGCGGGCCCGGCGCGGGCGGCCTGCGACACCCTGCGACACGGCGCGCGGGCCGGACGGCGGCGCATGCGCTTCCGCTTGATCTGGATCAGTCGCGCCGACCGGCGGCACCGCTCACGTCGGCGCTTGGCTCGTGCCCGCGCCCCGGGCGGCCGGTGATTCGCCTCGCGGCGGCCCAAGCGATGCCGGCCTTCTGCCTCCGACACACCCTCGAGCATGCGGACGGCCGCTGCGGCCTCGCCTCCGCCAGCGACCACCTGGAGGCGGACGGCGTGGAGGCGGCGATCCGTGGTGCCCGGGAGCTGGGCCGGACCGCCAGCCCCATGATCCTGACCGGGGCGCGGTGCTGACGGATTCGGTCGGCCGGATCCTCTGGTCGTTCACCCTGGCTCTGGCCCGGGAGCCGCCCTGCGTCCGGGCGACGCGCTGACGGCCGCCGGAGTCGGATGCCCCCGGGGCCCGCGCATCGATGGCCCGCTGGCGCGGCCGGACCTGCATCGCGATCCCGAGGGGCACGCCGGCGGGCGGATTTCCCTGCGCCGCGCCATGCTCTAACGCCATCCGCATGAGCGAGACACGCGATGCGGGCCGGCCTGGGCCGGGCGGGGCGAAGGCGGCGGGTGCTGCGGAGGAGGCGCCTCTGAGCCGGCTCCTGCGCCTGATGGCGACCCTGCGCGATCCCGTCGCCGGCTGCCCCTGGGACGTGGCGCAGAGCTTCGCCACCATCGTGCCCTACACGATCGAGGAGGCCTACGAGGTCGCCGACGCGGTGGCGCGGGGGGATCTGCGCGACCTGCGGGACGAACTCGGCGACCTGCTGCTCCAAGTGGTGTTCCACGCCCGCATGGCCGAGGAGCAGGGCGCCTTCGCCTTCGACGACGTGGCCCGCGCCATCGGCGACAAGCTGGTCCGGCGCCACCCCCACGTCTTCACCCCGGACGGCACGCCCCTGCCCGCCGGCTCGCCCCTGCGGGATCCGGCCCAGGTCGAGGCCCAGTGGGCGGCGATCAAGGCGCAGGAACGGGCGGCCCGCCAGAAAGAGCGGCAAGAGGTGCTGCAGGACACAGGCGCCGCGCCGGATCCAACGCCGGACCCGCTCGGCGGCGTCGCTCGGGCGCTGCCGGCCCTCGCCCGGGCGGAGAAGATCTCCCGGCGGGCGGCCGCCTACGGCTTCGACTGGGACGAGGCCGCCCAGGTCGTCGACAAGGTCCGCGAGGAGACCGACGAGGTCGCCGAGGCCCTGGCGGCGGGCGACCCGCAGGCCCTGTCCGAGGAGATCGGCGATCTCCTGTTCTCGGTGGCCAACCTCGCCCGGCATGCCGGGATCGACCCGGAGACCGCCCTGCGCGACGGGACCGCCAAGTTCGAGCGCCGCTTCGCCGCCATGGCGCGGCACCTCGCGGCCTCCGGGGGCGCCCTCGGCCGCTCCGACCTCGCCGCCATGGAGGCGGCGTGGCAGGCGGCCAAGCGCGACGAGGCGGGGGGTGGGCCGTAGCGGCGCGTGGCCCGGATCCGAATCGGGCGACCGCCTCGCGAGATCCGCGACCGGGACCTTCGTCTGTCCGCGTTCGAGCGGCGCTGTCAGGCCGCGCCGCTCGAACGCCCGCGGCCCGATCTGCGGGCTCGTCGCGGCGGATCGGCCGGGCTCCGCAACGGTGATCCGACGCGTTGGCGTTCCGGCCGCCGGGCGTTAAACCCGCGCCATGTTCGATGATGCAGCCGCTCAGCGCTATCTCGCGGGTCTGGCTCCCGTGGCGGCGGGATCGGTGCGCTGGCTCATCTACGATCACGACCGGCAATGGGTCTCGGTCGTTGACGGCAATCTCGTGTCCCTGCGGCAGGATTGCCTGCATGTCCTCGGCGCCTCCGCGGAGGCGGACGCCACCGCGTCCCTCGTCGATGCGATCCGCGACTTCCTCGCCGAAGGGACGGATCGCACCCCGCAGATCGTCGCCCTCTCATGCGCCGTGCTGATGCAGAGCGTCGGGGATCTCGACGCGGTGTTCGATCGGATCCGGTCCGGCGTCATGGCAACCCTCGTCTATGCCGAGGACGTCGTGGTCAGGCCCGTCGCCGCGTAGGGCAAATCGGCACTGCCCGTCCTCACCGCCCGGCACGCCGGCGACGGCGGCCTTCGCGGCAGCCGGGGGCGGCTTGATCCCGCGAGGCACCCGCGCTCTCGACAAGGGGCTTCCGGGCGCGCGTCGGCGGACCGCCGACGCCGGGATTCCCGCTCCGGACGCGCCGGCTCGGATTGAAGGAACCTCCCCCGTCCAGGTTCCGAGGCCGAGCGGTGCCACGTTCCTGATCGACCGCGCCGCGATCCGCGCCGGGGTTACCCGCGGCGATCCTCCGCGGCTCCCCGGCGCGCCGAGGGCTCGACACGGGGCGGTCCGCGGATATGTTCCGCGCATGCGCTTCGCCCTGCCCGTCCTCGCCGCCCTCGCCGTCACCGCCGCCCTGTCCCGGCCCACCGCGGCCGAGACGGTCGTCCAGGAGCGGTTCGGCTGCCACAGCCAGGAGGTCACCGACCGCCTGTTCAAGCTGGTCATGGCGGGCGACGAATCCGGGTTCGGGCAGTTGCTGAAGGGCAGCCTCGCCAGCGGCGAGTGCCGGTCCTTCAAGCCCGGCGAGGAAGTCCGGCTCGAGTCCCGGACGATGAGCTACGGCTGCCTCGCCCTGAAGGACGCGCAGGACCGCTGCTACTGGACGCCGCTCAGCGCCATCGAGAAGGCGAACTGAGCCGGGCCCGGCCGGAGGGCGGCCCCGCTGTCCGGCACCCGCGAGGGGCGCCGGGCCCCGCGGGCGATCAGGCGCCCTTCTTGCCCTTGCCCTTCGCCGGTTCCGCCTCGCCCTCCCCGGCATCGGCCGCCGCGTTGATCGTCCCGGCGATCCGGGAGAGCAGCGCGTCGGTGGTCTTCTCCTCCTGCAGGGTCTCGTCCAGGAGCTTGGCGGCATCCGCGTAGCCGAGCTGCGCGGCCCAGGTCTTCAGGGTGCCGTAGCGGGCGATCTCGTAATGCTCCACCGCCTGGGCGCAGGCGGCCAGAACCGCGTCGGCGGCCGGGCTGCCCGCGAAGTCGTCGAGGTCCTCCTCCATCTCGGAGACGATCCCCTGCATCGCCTCGCAGGTCTTGGCCCGGGCCGGCTTGCCGATGATCTCGAAGACCTGCGTCAGGCGCTCCACCTGCTGGGCGCTCTCCTCCGCATGGGTCTCGAAGGCTTGGCGCAACGCGTCGTGCTCCGCCGCCTTGGCGGACTTCTTGAGCGCCTTCACCGACTGCTTTTCGGCATAGTAGACGTCCTTCAGGGTCTCATAGAAGGCGTCCTGCAGCGTCTTCTGCTTGGCCATGGCGGTCTGTCTCCGTTGAAGGGCCACCGTCGGTGTCGGCGGCCTCCTCGGTGAACCCCGGTCCGGCCGGCTGTATCCGGGCGATATCTTCGGCCTGTGGAGGAACCTTTCGGGGTTTCGAAGGCGCCCCCCACCGCGTCGGGCAGAGACGGGCGGGCCCGGGTCGCGACGCGTCGGCCTGTCGTCCGCCGTTCGGGGCCGGGGGGCGGTCTTCCGGGCCGCCTGGCGGCCGGTCCATCGCCCGGGATCCTGTGATCAGGGCCTGCCGGGATCCGGGGATCCGGGGATCCTGTGATCAGGGATCCCGGATGGGGGCCTGCGCGTCCCGTCCCGGTGGCGTCGGCGGGCGCTGCGGAGCGCGGGCGGTCCGGGGCGCGGCGCCGGCAGATCCGCGGTCCCCGCCGAACGGCCAGTCGATCAGCCCGCCGGCCCAGAGCGCCGCCCAGACGAAGACCGGCTGAAACGCCAGGCGTGGGCCGTGGTACCACCAGGAATCCGGGATGCCGGCGATGGCGACGTGGTCGAAGGCGTGCTTGAGGTTCGCCGGGTAGACGCAGACCGCGTAGAGGGCGAGGCCGAGCGCGGCCGCCCGGCGGAACCGGCCCGTCAGCAGGCCGACGGCGCCGGCGATCTCGCACAGGCCGGTCGCCAGGATGACGAGCCGCGGCTGCGGCACCCAGTCGGGCATCAGCGGCAGCATCGCGTCGGTCGCCACGAGATGCACCACCCCGATGAAGGCGTAGAGGGCCGCGAGCCCGTAGCGGAGCCGGCGGCGGCCCGTCTCGACCGCTTGCCCGGTCACGCGACGGACTCCTCCGTCACCCCGCAGGCGCGGGCCACCGACTCGCGGAGCGCCGCCCTGAGGCGGACAACCGCCGGGTGCCCGAGGCTGGCGAAGGCCGTCTCGCCCACCGCCGTCACGGGGGCGAGGAGCCGCAGGGAATTGGTCAGGAACACGGCCTCGGCGCCCATCAGGTCGGGCAGGCTCAGCGACCGCTCCTCCGCCCGGAGCCCGCATCCGGCGGCGAGCGCCAGGATCTCCGCCCGCACGATCCCGGCGAGGACGCCGTCGGTCAGCGGCGGCGTCACCAGGATCTCTCCGAACAGGCCGAACAGGTTGCCGGTGCCCGCGCAGGCGACGCGTCCCCGGGTGTTGCAGAACAGCGCCTCGTCGAACCCCGCCGCGGCGGCGTCGCGGGCGGCCAGCACCGCGTCGCCGTAGCCCAAGGTCTTCAGCCGGGCGGCCGGGGACGTGTCGTTGCGGGCGATCGAAGTCGGCCACAGGCGCAGGGGCGCGAAGGCCGCGCTGCGGGCGCTCGGCGCCGCGGTGGCGAACAGGGTCGGGCTCGGATCCTCCGGCGGCTTCAGGCCGCGCGGGCCGGAGCCGCGGGTGAGGGTGGTGCGGATCGCGAGCCGCTCCCCGGTCCCGCCCCCCGCGCCGGCCAGCGCCCGCATGGCCTCCCGGATCCGGTCCGGCGCGGCGGGGATCCCCAGCGCGTCCGCGGAGGTCACGAGCCGGGCGATGTGGGCCTCCGCGAAGGCGACCCGGCCGCCCAGCGCCAGCGCCGTGTCGAACAGGCCGTCGCCCAGCGTCAGGCCGCGGTCGGTGAGGTCCAGCGGCGCGGTCGTCCCCGCGACGAGGGCGCCGTCACGCCACAGCATCGCGCTGTCCCTCCCGCCAGGCCCGGGCCAGCCCCAGAAAATTGGCGAACAGGGCATGGCCGCCCTCGGTCAGGACCGATTCCGGGTGAAACTGGATGCCGTAGGTCGGGTGGGTCCGGTGCGACAGGGCCATCACCTCCCCCTCCTGCGAGACCGCGTCGACGGAGAGGTGCTTCTCCATCTCGGGGCCGGGGGTCACCACGAGCGAGTGGTAGCGCCCCACCGGCATCGGCGCCGGCAGCCCGGAAAACAGCCGCTCGCCCGTATGGGCGATCGGCGTCATCTGCCCGTGCAGGGGCCGCTGCGCCCGCGCCACCGTGCCGCCGAAGGCCGCGCCGATCGCCTGGTGGCCGAGGCAGACGCCGAGGATCGGCACCGCCCCCGACAGCTCCCGGATCGCCGGCAGGGAGATGCCGGCCTCCGCCGGGGTGCAGGGGCCGGG
This sequence comes from Methylobacterium sp. 391_Methyba4, assembly GCF_029691625.1. NCBI lineage: Bacteria > Pseudomonadati > Pseudomonadota > Alphaproteobacteria > Hyphomicrobiales > Methylobacteriaceae > Methylobacterium > Methylobacterium sp. 391_Methyba4. Next base: position 2,056,810 of record NZ_CP121475.1, read on the forward strand.
CGAGACCACCAGGGCCTCGGGGGCCAGCGCCCGGATGCCGGCGACGTCCAGGGCGTCGTTGCGCACGACCCGGACCTCCTCGCCCAGCTCCTCCAGGTAGCGGACGACGTTGAAGACGAAGGAATCGTAGTTGTCGAGGACGAGGATCATGCGAAGGCCTCGAAGACGCGGGCGGCCTTGGCGAGGGTCTCGTCGTATTCCGGGCCGGGCTCCGACAGCAGGGTCACCCCGCCCCCGGCCTGCAGGACCGCCTGTCGGTCGTCCATGAACACCGTGCGGATCGCGATCGCGGTATCGAGCGCCCCGTCGAAGCCGATCCGGCCGATGGCGCCGCAATAGAGTTCCCGGGCGTCGCCCTCGATCTCGGTGATGATGTCCATGGCGCGGATCTTCGGGGCGCCGGTGATCGAGCCCCCCGGGAAGGTCCCTTCCAGGAGGTCGAGGGCGTCGAGCCCGTCGCGGAGCTCTCCGGTCACCACCGACACCAGATGGTGGACGTTGGCGTAGGTCTCCAGGCCGCAGAGCGTCGGCACGGCGACGCTGCCCGGCGCGCAGACCCGGGACAGATCGTTGCGCAGCAGGTCGACGATCATGACGTTCTCGGCCCGCTCCTTCACGCTGGCCTGGAGCGCCTCGGCCGCCGCCCGGTCGGCCGCCGGGTCGTCCGAGGGGTTATCCGCGCGGCGGGCGGTGCCCTTGATCGGCCGGGTCTCCACGTGACGGCCGTCGAGGCGGATGAACCGCTCGGGCGAGGACGAGGCGACGGTCAGGCCCTCCAACTCCAGATAGGCGCCGAAGGTCGCCGGGTTGGTGGCGCGCAGCCGCCGGTAGAGGGCGAACGGATCGAAGCCGGCCGGGAGATCGGCGGTGAAACGCTGGGCGATGTTGGCTTGGTAGATGTCGCCCGCCCGGATGTAGGCGCGGACCTTTTCGACAGCCTCTTCATAGGTTTGTCGGTCGAAGTTCGAGCGCCATGTGAGCGGCTCCGGCGCTCCGGCGGCGGCCGCGCTCGGGATCTCCGCGCCGCCGAGCCGGTCGGCGAATCGGGCGAGCCGCGCCTCCGCGCGGGCCTGCCGCTGGGCCGGTGCGGTCTCCGGGAACCCCGTGGCGACGAGCCGGCAAGTGCCCGCGGCGTGATCGATCACCAGGGCCGTGTCGTAGAAGTTCAGGGCGATGTCGTCGGTGAGCCCCGCCCGCCGGGCCGGCGGCGCCACCCGTTCCAGCGATGCCCCGAGGTCATAGGCCAGATAGCCGATCGCCCCGCCGGGGAAGGGTTCTTCGGCGTCCGGTTCGATCCGGTACGGCGCGAGGCACGCCCGCAGAGCCGCGAAGGGACCGCCCGGCACCGGATTTCCGTCGAGGGTCGCCCGCCCGTCGCGGTAGCGGAAGCGTGCGAACGGCTCGGCGGCCACGATCGAATGGCGACCCAGGGAGTCGTGCCGCATGGCACTGTCGAGGAAGGCGAGCCCGGGCAGGGCGCGCAGCCGGGCCGCCGCCGCGACGGGATCGATGAAGGGGATCTCTCGGGTCCACATGACCGGGTTCGGGCTGTTGTCCTGGGCGAGGGCGGGGCAGATCCTGTCACGCTGCCGTCGCACAGGCGATGCCGCGGGGGAAGCGGCAGTTGCACGCAGGAACCGCCCCGGGGGGCAGACAGGGCGTGCTTCCGACGCAGACCGCGTCCCCGCGGCTTCATGTGGGATTTCAGGGCAGGCGCGCAAAGTCCTGGTCAAACAGCCAAGTTTCCGGTTCTGCGTCAGCGGCGCGCGCCGGTCCGGTCACCCCTGCGGCGGCCGGTCTCGCGCGGCGGCGCGGGAGCTTGTATAGGAACCGCGATCCCGAATTCCCGTCCTCGCGCTTCGGGCGACCGATCCTCGGTTGCCCGCGCCGGGCCTGTCCGACCCGAATGCCATGACCGCCACGCCTGCTCCCCGCGGCCCCGCTTCCGGAGCCGAATCCAAAATCACGGCCCCCAAGATCTCGTTCGTGTCGCTGGGCTGCCCGAAGGCGCTGGTCGATTCCGAGCGGATCCTCACCCACCTGCGCGCCGAGGGCTACGAGCTGGCCCGCCGGCACGACGGCGCCGACGTGGTGATCGTCAACACCTGCGGCTTCCTCGATTCGGCCAAGGCGGAGTCGCTCTCGGCCATCGGCGAGGCCATGGCGGAGAACGGCCGGGTGATCGTCACCGGCTGCATGGGCGCGCAGCCGGAGGAGATCCGCGAGAAGTATCCGGATCTCCTGGCGGTGACCGGGCCGCAGGCCTACGAGTCGGTGGTGGCCGCCGTCCACGAGGCGGTGCCGCCGGCCCACGACCCGTTCCTCGACCTCGTGCCGCCGCAGGGGATCAAGCTCACCCCGCGCCACTACGCCTACCTGAAGATCTCGGAGGGGTGCAGCAACCGCTGCAGCTTCTGCATCATCCCGTCCCTGCGCGGGAACCTCGTGAGCCGCCCCGCCGCCGACGTGCTGCGCGAGGCCGAGAAGCTGGTGAAGGCCGGCGTGAAGGAGCTGCTCGTCGTCTCGCAGGACACCAGCGCCTACGGCGTCGACATCCGCTACGCCGAGAGCCCGTGGCGCGACCGGCAGGTCCGGGCCAAGTTCTACGACCTGGCCAAGGAGCTCGGCGAGCTCGGGGCCTGGGTGCGGCTCCACTACGTCTACCCCTACCCGCACGTGGACGAGGTCATCCCGCTGATGGCCGAGGGCAAGGTGCTCCCCTACCTCGACATGCCGCTCCAGCACGCGAGCCCCTCGGTGCTCAAGCGCATGCGCCGGCCCGGCAACCAGGAGCGCCAGCTCGACCGGATCCGGAGCTGGCGGCAGACCTGCCCGGACCTCGCGATCCGCTCGACCTTCATCGTCGGCTTCCCCGGCGAGACCGAGGCCGAGTTCGAGGAGCTGCTGGCCTGGCTGCAGGAGGCCAAGCTCGATCGGGTCGGCTGCTTCGAGTACGAGCCGGTGGCGGGCGCCACCGCCAACGCGCTCGGCGACCTCGTGCCGCCGGCGGTGAAGGCCGAGCGCAAGCGCCGGTTCATGGAGACGCAGAACGGCATCGCGCTGCGGCTGCAGCGCGCCAAGGTCGGCAAGCGGCTGCCGATCATCGTCGATGCCGTCGAGGGCGGGGTCGCCCGGGGCCGGTCCAAGGCCGACGCGCCGGAGATCGACGGCACCGTCCACGCCGCCTTCCGGCGCCCGGTGCGGGTCGGCGACATCGTCACCGTGAAGATCGACCGGGCCGAGGCCTACGACCTCTACGGCAGCGTGGCGTAAGGCTGTCCCCGTCATCGCGAGCGCAGCGAAGCGACCCAGCTGGGGCTGCGCTCACCGACGTCGCGTTGTCCTGGGTCGCTTCGCTGCGCTCGCGATGACGGGCGCGGGCCGGACTCCTGTTGAAGCCCTCTCCGACGCGGCTTGACCCCGCCGGCCCACCGCGGTCTTTGGAACAGAGCAGGAACTCACCGCGGATCTCCGAGGCGGCGATGGATCCGGAGGTCGCGCTCCGCAAGATCATCCACATCGACATGGACGCGTTCTACGCCTCCGTGGAGCAGCGCGACGACCCGTCCCTGCGCGGCAAGCCCCTGGCGGTGGGCGGCTCGCGGGAGCGGGGCGTCGTGGCGGCGGCGAGCTACGAGGCGCGCAAGTTCGGCGTGCGCTCGGCCATGCCGTCGGCCACGGCCCGGCGGCTCTGCCCGGACCTGCTGTTCGTGAAGCCGCGCTTCGAGGTCTACCGGGCGGTCTCGGAGGAGATCCGCGCGGTCTTCGCCCGGCACACGCCGCTCATCGAGCCGGTGGCCCTCGACGAGGCCTATCTGGATGTCACCGAGAACCTCCTGGGCCTGCCGACGGCGACGGCCGTGGCGAAGGCGATCCGGGCCGAGATCCTGGAGCGCACCGGGCTCGTGGCCTCGGCCGGGGTCTCGTACAACAAGTTCCTCGCCAAGGTGGCGTCCGACCACAGGAAGCCGAACGCCCTGTTCGTCATCACCCCCGCCATGGGGCCGGACTTCGTGGCCGAACTGCCGATCGGCCGGTTCCACGGCGTCGGTCCGGTCACCGAGGCGAAGATGAAGCGGCTCGGGATCGAGACCGGGGCGGATCTCCGCGCCTGGACGCCGGAGCGCCTGCGCGAGACCTTCGGCTCCGCGGGCGCCTACTACCACGCGGTCGCCCGGGGGATCGACGAGCGGCCGGTCCGCGCCCACCGGGTGCGCAAGTCGATCGGGGCGGAGACCACCTTCTCGGAGGATACGGCGGCCTTCGAGGTCCTGGCCGCCCGGCTGGCGCCGCTGTTCGACAAGGTCTGGGCGGGGGCCGAGGCCAAGGGCATGCGCGCCCGGACCGTGACCCTGAAGCTGAAATTCTCGGATTTCGCCCAGGTCACCCGGGCGAAGTCGCTGTCCGTCCCCGTCGCCGACCGGGCGGCGCTGGAGCGGATCGGCCTCGACCTGCTCGCCGGCCTGTTCCCCCTGCGGCGCAGCGCGCGGCTGATCGGGGTGTCGCTGTCGGGCTTCGCGCAGGACGCGCCCGAGGCGCCGCTCCAGCTCGGGCTGGCGCTCTGACGGGGCGCCCCGTCGCGGGGCCCTGTCGCGGAGCGCCGTCGCGCGGCCCGCGCTGATGCGACGCGGGATCGTCGTGTGGTCGCGCACGCCGGGCCCGCGCGGCCGCCCCCACATGGGATCCATCCGGCGCGGACCGGCATCCCCCGGGACCGCGCGCACCGAAGGGTCCGTCCCATGTCGAAGCCCGCCGTCCTGGCCCTGTCCGCCGCGCTCCTGCTGACCGTCCCGGTGGGCGCCGCCCGCGCCGACGGCACCGCCGCCTTCGGGGCCGCCAACGCGGCGCAGCTCCTGGGCTACACCGCGAGCCCCGCCCAGCTCTACGTCCCGGCGAGCGGCCCATCCGCCGGGTTCGCGACCGGCCCGGCGCCCCAGCGGCCGAAGCCGCCGGCCCGCGGCCGCTGACCGGGATCGCCCGGGCCGGGCCGGCCCGGGCGTGCCGTCACGCCGGCTCGGTCAGGCGTTCTTGCGCGGCCGGTGGTCCGGGTCGACGCCGCCGTCGCGCTTCGTCTCGTTGTCGACGTCGCCCTCGAAGGTGGAATCCGCCTGCAGATCCGCGGGGTCGGCGCCGCTCATCCCCTTCGACGTGCCGATCCCGGGATTGCCCTTGAGGTCGGCGTCCGTCGGCGTGTCGGTCTTCGGGTGCTTGCCTGACATGCTGGCTCCTGACTGGCATCCTGCCCGGATGCCGATGTCGGGCCAACGCGTCGGGGCGGGGGCGGTCTCCCGCGCGGCATGCGGCGGTTCGCCTCCCGCGCCCCGGGGGCGCTCAGCCGATCTGCGCCGCCGCGATCCGGCGGACGCCCGCCGCCTCCATCCGCGCCCAGGCCTGCGCCAGCGACCCGTCCACGTCGATCCCGCGCACCGCATCCTCCACCACGAGGACCTCGAAGCCGGCGTCGCGGGCGTCGAGCGCGCTCCAGGCGACGCAGAAATCGGTGGCGAGGCCGCACACGGCGACGCGGGTGATGCCGCGCTCCCTGAGCGCCCCCGCGAGGCCCGTGCGCGTGGCCCGGTCGGCTTCGAGGAAGGCCGAGTAGCTGTCGACCCGCGGATCCAGCCCCTTGCGCACCACCAGGCTCGCCCGGTCGGTGGCGAGCCCCGGCGCGAAGGCGGCCCCGCGGCTGCCCTGGACGCAGTGCCGGGGCCACAGCACCTGCGGACCGTAGGGCAGCACGATGGTCTCGAACGGCGCCCGACCGGGATGGGTCTCGGCGAAGGAGACGTGATCCGCCGGGTGCCAGTCCTGCATCAGCACCACATGCCGGAAGCGGTGCTGGAGCGCGTTGATCGGCTCGACCACCGCGTCGCCCCCCGGGACGGGGAGCGCCCCGCCCGGCAGGAAATCGACCTGCACGTCGACGACGAGGAGCAGGTCGGCGTTGCCGGGCGTCACGGTCGCGGGCCTCAGGGCAGCATCACGATCGAGCCGGTGGTCTCCCGGCCCGCGAGGTCGCGGTGGACCTGCTGCGCCTCGGCCAGCGGGTAGGTGGCGTTCACCGCGATCTTCACCGCGCCTTCGCGCACCACCTTGAACAGGCGGGCGGCCGCCTCCTCCAGGGTGGCGCGGTCCGACGTGAAGGTCGCCAGCGTCGGGCGGGTCACGTAGAGCGAGCCGCGCGGGGCCAGCAGGCCGAGGTCGAGCCCGGTGATCGCCCCCGAGGCCGAGCCGAAGCTCGCCAGGAGGCCGAGCGGCGCGAGGCTGTCCAGCGAGCCCATCAGGGTCGCCTGCCCGACGCCGTCATAGACCACCGGCACGCCCTTGCCGCCGGTGATCTCGCGCACGCGCTTGGCGACATCCTCCTCGCGGTAGAGGATGACGTGGTCGCAGCCGTTCTGCTTGGCGAGTTCCGCCTTCTCGGGGCTGCCGGCGGTGCCGATCACGGTGGCGCCGAGGTGCTTGGCCCACTGGCAGGCGATCAGGCCGACGCCGCCGGCGGCCGCCTGCCACAGGACCGTGTCGCCGGGCTTCACCGCGTAGGTCCGGTGCAGCAGGTACTCGACGGTCAGGCCCTTGAGCATCATGGCGGCGGCGGTCTTCTCGTCGACCCCCTCGGGGATCGGCACGGCCGCGGAGGCCGGGATCACCGGCTCCTCGGCGTAGCAGCCGTCCGCCACCGAGCCGTAGGCGACCCGGTCGCCGGGCTTGAACTGCGAGACCCCCTCGCCCACCGCCGTGACGGTGCCGGCGCCCTCCTTGCCGGGGGTGTAGGGCATGTGCGGGGACTTGTAGGCGCCGGTGCGGAAGTAGATGTCGATGAAGTTGACGCCGATGGCGGCCTGCTTGACGCGGATCTGCCCGGGGCCGGGCTCGGCCAGGGGCACGTCCTCGAAGCGCATCACCTCGGGGCCGCCGTACTCGTAGACCCGGATCGCCTTCGGCATCGTCCTGCTCCCGCTCGCCGCCCCGTCCGGGGCGTTGCAGCCCGAGATAACGGAGCGCCCGCCGGAGGCAATTCGTTTTTGGGCCCCCGTACGCCGCCCGTGTGCCGGTTGTAACCCGCCCAGGGGCGCCGCCGTTCTGGATCCGCCGGTCCCGGGCGCCTATCTAGCCCTCGTCCCTGCTCCTACCCTTCCTCAGCCGAGGTCCGAGATCCATGTCCGGCACCACCCGCACGAGCGCCGACCTCGATCCGCGCCGCCGCCGCCTCCTCTACCGCGCCTGGCACCGGGGCATCCGCGAGATGGACCTGATCATGGGCCGCTTCGCCGATGCCGAGATCGGCGACCTGTCGGAGGCGGAGCTCGACCAGTTCGAGGCGCTGATCGAGGTGCCGGACCGCGACCTGTTCAAGTGGCTCACCGGCGAGGTCGAGACGCCGTCGAACTACGACACGTCGGTCTGGCGGCGGGTGCGGGCGTTCCACCGGCACGACGCGCCGATCCATTCCTGAGAGCGACCGGTCGAGAGTGCCCGCGATGGACGAACCCAAGCCCAACTACGATCACCCGGCCCGGTCGATCGCCACAGAGCTGGTGGTGCGGATCATGCTGGAGATGATGGAGCGCTCCGATCCGGCGCTCCGCGCCGAGATCCTGCGGCAGGCGACGGTGCGCGCCGGGGCGATGACCGAGCACATGCCCAACGCGGATTTCTTCCGCGGCCGGGTCGAGGCGGCGCTGGCGGAGATCGTCGGGCCGGACGCCTGAGGGGCGTGCGCCGGGGTATCCCCGGCCCCGACGCGGCGCGGGCCGCGGCCTCTTCCATGCGGGAGAGGGGACCCGCGCGCCATCCTGCGCCCGGCTCACCGACGATCGGCCGCCCATCGGCGCAGGGCCGTTCCCTGCCGCGACGGAGCGTCCATATAGGCTCTGTCCCGCCGCCCGGCCGCCGCCCGGCCGCCGCCGCCATGCTTTATCGCGGCGGCCCGATCGGCTAACGCCACCCGACCCCTACCCCTGACGCGCCCGGCGGGATTTCCCGCGAAAGACCCGATGGCCAAGCCTCAGCCGAAGCCCCCCGCCCCCGCCACCAAGCCGCAGGTCGCGCGCTTCGCCCTGCCGAAATCCTCGGCGCTCGCCCGGGCGATCGACGCCCTGAAGCGCGGCGACAGCCCGGTCCTGGCGAACGCCCCGGAGGGCTTCGACGCGCTGGCGCTCGCCGACCTCGCCCGCGCCCTGGCGCCCACCGTCGACGCGCCGGCCGTGCTGGTCCACGTGGCGCGGGATTCCGGACGCTCGGCCTCGTTCCAGGCGGCGCTCGGCTTCGTCGCGCCCGAGATGGACGTGATGAGCCTGCCGGCCTGGGATTGCCAGCCCTACGACCGGGTCTCGCCGACCACGGCCACGGCCGCCGCCCGGATGACGGCGCTCGCCCGCCTCGCCCGCACCCGCTCCGCCGAGGACCGCCCGCGGATCCTCTGCACCACGGTCAACGCCCTGGTGCAGCGGGTTCCGCCCCGCACCCACATCGCCAAGGAGGCGTTCTCGGCGGCGATCGGCAACGTCGTGTCCATGGACGACGTGGTCGCCTGGGTCGAGGCCAACGGCTTCCTGCGCACCGGCACCGTGCGCGACACCGGCGAGTATGCGGTGCGCGGCGGCATCCTCGATCTGTCGCCGCCGGGCTTAGCCGCGCCGATCCGCCTCGACTTCTTCGGCGACACGCTGGAATCGATCCGCGCCTTCGATCCGGAGACGCAGCGCACCACCGGGCAGCTCCGCTCGCTGGACCTGATGCCGATGAGCGAGGTCCAGCTCACCACCGAGACGATCCGGCGCTTCCGCCAGGGCTACATCCAGAGCTTCGGCGCGGCGACCCGGGACGACCGGCTCTACGAGACCGTGAGCGAGGGGCGCCGCTACGCCGGCCTCGAGCACTGGATGCCGCTGTTCTACGACCACCTCGACACGCTGTTCGACTATCTCGGCGGCGTGCCGCTGGTCTTCGACCCGCAGGTCGAGGACGCCGCCGCCGAGCGGATCAGCCTCGTCCAGGATTATTACCAGGCCCGCGAGGGCGCGATGAAGACGCCGCAGGCCGGCGTCGCTCCCTACAAGCCGCTGCCGCCCCGGGCCCTCTACCTGACGCCGAACGAGTTGAAGGAGCGGATCGCCACCGCCACGGTGGCGCGGCTGACGCCCTTCGCGCAGCCCGAATCCACGGAGCGCGCCGTGATCGATTGCGGCGCCAAGGCCGGGCGGAGCTTCGCCCCCGAGCGGGCCGACGAGAATGCCAGCGTGTTCGACGCCGCGGTGGCGCATATCCGCGACCTCCAGGGATCCGGTCATCACGTGATCCTGGGCGCCTGGTCCGACGGATCCCGCGACCGGCTCTGCGGCGTGCTCACCGACCACGGCCTCAAGAAGCCGGTGGCGATCACCCGGCTCACCGACGTCTACGCGCTGAAGCGCGGCACCGACGCGGCGGTCGCCGTCTGGGGCCTGGAGGCGGGCTTCACCGCGGGCGAACTCGCGGTGGTCTCAGAGGGCGACATCCTGGGCGACCGGCTGGTCCGCCAGAAGCGCAAGGCCAAGAGACCCCAGGACGTGATCCTGGAGGTGCAGGCGCTCCAGCCCGGAGACCTCGTGGTCCATGCCGACCACGGCATCGGCCGGTTCGTCGGCCTCAAGACGATCCACGCCGCGGGTGCCCCGCACGATTGCCTGGAGCTGCAATACACCGGCGGCCTGCTGCTCCTGCCGGTGGAGAATATCGAGCTCCTGACCCGCTACGGCTCGGAGGATTCCGAGGTCGCCCTCGACCGGCTCGGTGGCGGCGCGTGGCAGGCCCGCAAGGCCAAGATGAAGCGCCGCATCCTCGAGATGGCGGGCGAATTGATCAAGGTCGCGGCCCAGCGCTTCGTCCGGAAGGCCCCCGCCCTCAAGGCGCCGGAGGGGCTCTACGGGGAATTCGCCGCCCGCTTCCCGTTCGAGGAGACCGAGGATCAGGCCAACGCGATCGACGCGGTGCTGGACGACCTCAATGCCGGCCGGCCGATGGACCGGCTGGTCTGCGGCGATGTCGGCTTCGGCAAGACCGAGGTGGCTTTGCGCGCCGCCTTCGCGGCGGCGATCTCCGGCAAGCAGGTGGCGGTGATCGTCCCCACGACGCTGCTGGCCCGCCAGCACTACCGGACCTTCGCGGAGCGCTTCAAAGGATTGCCGGTCCAGGTGGCGCAGCTCTCCCGCTTCGCCTCCGCCGGGGAGATGAAGCAGACGCGGGCGGGGCTCATCGCCGGCACGGTCGACATCGTGGTCGGCACCCACGCCCTCTTGGCCAAGAACATCGCCTTCAAGGATCTCGGCCTGATCATCGTGGACGAGGAGCAGCATTTCGGCGTCGCCCACAAGGAGCGGCTGAAGGCGCTCCAGGCCGACGTCCACGTGCTGACGCTGTCGGCGACGCCGATCCCGCGCACGCTCCAGCTCGCCATGACGGGGGTGCGCGAGCTCTCGATCATCGCGACGCCGCCGGTGGACCGGCTGGTGGTGCGCACCTTCGTGACACCCTTCGACCCGCTGACCATCCGGGAGGCCCTGCTGCGCGAACGCTACCGCGGCGGCCAGTCCTTCTACGTGGTTCCCAGGATCGAGGATCTGGCCGAGGTCAAGAAATTCCTCGACGCCGAGATGCCCGAGATCAAGGTCGCGGTGGCCCACGGCCAGATGGCGGCGGGCCAGCTCGAGGACGTGATGACGGCCTTCTACGAAGGCAAGTTCGACGTGCTGCTCTCGACCACGATCGTGGAATCGGGCCTCGACATCCCCACCGCCAACACGCTGATCGTCCACCGGGCCGACATGTTCGGGCTGGCCCAGCTCTACCAGCTGCGCGGCCGGGTCGGTCGCTCGAAGGCCCGGGCCTACGCGCTGTTCACGACCCCGGCGAACCGCCAGCTCACCGCCCAGGCCGAGCAGCGCCTCAAGGTGCTCCAGAGCCTCGACACCCTGGGCGCGGGCTTCCAGCTCGCGAGCCACGATCTCGACATCCGCGGCGCCGGCAACCTGCTCGGCGACGCGCAGTCCGGCCACATCAAGGAGGTCGGCTACGAACTCTACCAGCAGATGCTGGAGGACGCGGTGACGGCGCTCAAGGCCGGCATCGAGGACGTGCCCGAGGAGGCGTGGTCGCCGACCATCGCGCTGGGCGCCCCGGTGACCATCCCGGAGACCTATGTGGAGGATCTCGGCGCGCGGCTCGCGCTCTACCGGCGCCTCGCCACCCTCCAGGACGATGCCGAGATGGAGAGCTTCGGCGCCGAACTCATCGACCGGTTCGGGCCGCTGCCGCCGGAGGTGGAGCAGCTCCTCAAGATCGGCACGATCAAGATCCTCTGCCTCAAGGCGAATGTCGAGAAGGTCGAGGCCGGGCCGAAGGGCGTGGTGGTCCATTTCCGCGACCGCTCCTACGCCAACCCGCAGGGGCTCGTCGCCTACGTGGCCGAGCAGGCCTCCTTCGCGAAGGTGCGGCCCGACATGAGCGTCGTGTTCGTGCGCGAGCTGAATACGGTCCCGGCCCGGCTCAAGACCGCCACCGAGGTGCTGCGCAGCCTCGTGAAGATCGCCGAGCGGGGGAAGAAGGCGGCGTAACGATCCGCCCGATAGACTCCCTCATCCTGAGGTGCCCGCGTCAGCGGGCCTCGGCACCTCAGGATGAGGGGGCAGGTGGGAAAGCCGTGTGTGTTGCACCGCCCGCCCATCTCTGCTCTCTCCGTCGCGAATCCCAGGAGACGCGTGGATGGCAAACCCGGCCGCAGCCAGCGCCCCGTCCGATCCGGCAAGATCCGAGAAAAACGCCTTCCTCACCCCCCTGTTCACCGACCGGCGCGTCGCCGCGGTGCTCGGGCTCGGCTTCGCGCAGGGCATCCCGTTCCTGCTCGTCTACGCGACCCAGTCGGCGTGGCTCGTCCAGGCGCAGGTGCCGCTCGCCACGATCGGGCTGATGAGCGAGCTGACCATCGCCTACAAGCTCAAGTTCCTCTGGGCCCCCTTCCTCGACCGCCACGACGCGCCGCTCATCGGCCGCTGGCTCGGGCGGCGCCGGGGCTGGATCGTCGCCACCCAGATCCTGGTGGCCCTGGCGCTGGCCGGCGTCGCCTTCGGCGATCCGGCCCACTGGCTCGCCTGGACGGTGGCGTTCTCCCTGGCGCTCGGCGTGGCCGGCGCCACCCAGGACGTGGTGATCGACGGCTGGCGCATCACCGCCGCGCCCCCGGAGCGGCAGGCGCTGATGTCGTCGTGGTCGGAGATCGGCTACCGGATCGGCAATCTCGCGGCGGGGGCGGGCGCCCTCTACCTGTCCGACGCCTATGGCTGGCGCGCCGCCTACCTGTGCATGGCGGCCCTGATGGCCCCCGGCACGATCGCGGCCCTGCTCGCCCCCGAGCCCCCCGCCCCCGAGACGCCCGCCACCGGCGGATTCGTCGAGACCGTGTGGGCGCCGATCCGCGACCTCCTCGCCCGGCTCGGGCCGCTGGCCGTGCCGGTGCTGGCGCTGGTCGCGGGCTTCCGGATGCCCGGCTACGTCTCGAACGCCATGGCGATTCCCCTGTTCAAGACGCTGGGCTACTCCAACACCGACATCGCCACCGTGACGAAGCTGTTCGGCTTCTGGATCGCGCTCGGCGGCACCTTCCTGGCGAGCGCCATCATCCCGCGGATCGGCATGATGGCGAGCCTGCTGATCGGCACCGTGACGGCCTCGGCCTCGCACCTCGCGCTGGCCTATCTCGCGTGGCACGGCGGCCATGGCGGGGCGGCGTTCTGGACCTTCGCGCTGACGGTCGGGATCGACGGCTTCGCCTACGCCTTCGCGTCGATCGTGCTGATCACCTACATGTCGCGGCTCTCGGCGACCGCGCACGCGGCGAGCCAGTACGCCCTGCTCACCTCGCTCTGCGCCCTGCCGGGCAGCCTGCTCGCCGGGTTCTCGGGCTTCGTGATCGAGCGGACCGGGTTCACGTGGTTCTTCGTCGGCACATCGCTGATCGGCGTGCCGGTGGCCCTGCTCTGCCTGCTGGTCGCGCGCCGCCACGGGCCCATGGACACGCCCGGACAGGCGACCTGAGGCTGTGTCCCAACACGGGAACGCGCGCGGAAACTGTCTCTTTAGCGGGGATTAACCACAGCACGGCTTAATGGGGTGGACGGTTGATGTCCTCCCCAGACGGGCGACCCAGGCCACGTGCGCGGAAACAAGCTTTCGCGGGCGAACGGCGGCGGCTGCCCACGGGGAAGCGCGTACGCGAGTTCCCCGAATGGCCCAGGCTGCGTTGTCCCAAGCCGCGTTCCAGACTGCGTATCCGAGCGCGGCGCCCCTGCGCCGGGCGCCGCCGCGCATCACCTACGTCGAGACCGTCTACGATCCCGTCATCCGCACCCGGGCGCCCTACCCGAGTGCCATGCGGCGCGCGCGCCGCCGCGCCCGGCTGACGGCGCTCATCTCCCTGACGGGCATAACCCTGGCCGGTTGGGCCGTGTTCAGCCACCCGCAGGGGCCGGCCCGGATCGACCAGCAGACCGTCGCCGCGACCGGGGCGATGTCCGGGCTCCCGCCGGTCGCCGCCCCGATCCGGCACGCCGCTCGCAACGCCGCGCCGAATCCGAGCATCGCCTGGATGCTCGATCCGAGCCCGGCGCTGGGCTCCGGTTCCGCGACGGCCTTCGGCGAGGCCCCGCCGACCGCCACCTTCCAGATCGCCCGTGCCGAGCCGTCCCCGGCGGTCCGCGAGATCGCCCGGCAGGTTGCCTGGGCCGAGCAGTCCAAGGCCGCGCAGACGGCCGAGCAGGCCCAGATCCGGATGCCCCAGAGCCGGATCGCCCAGGCCAAGATGGGCGAGACGACCGCGGAGGCGCCGGCCGCCCCGGTCCGGATCGCCGCGGCCGAGCCCACGCCCGCCGCCCTCGTGCCCGCCTCCGTCCTCGTGCCGCTGCCGGTGTCGCGTCCGCCCGAGCTGCGGCGTGCGCCCGCGGTCCCGGCCACGCGGGTGGCGACCCGCGCCCTGCCCCGGACCCGCGACGTGTTCCGCGCCGCGATGGCCGAGGAGCCGTCCTTTTTCGAGAAGCTGTTCGGGGTCGGTGCCGCGGCCCCGTCACAGGACAGCCGCCAGGAGCCCCGTCAGGCGCTGGCCTATGCCAGCCCGGACGCCCTGCCGCAGGAGGCGCCGCGCACCCGGATCAGCCCGGAGCCCGATTCGGTGGCTGGCACGGCCGTCTACGACATCACCGCCCGCACGGTGACGCTGCCCTCCGGCGAGGTGCTGGAGGCCCATTCCGGCCTCGGCGAGGCCATGGACAACCCGCGCTACGTCCACCTGCGCATGCGCGGCTCGACGCCGCCCGGCACCTACACGCTGACCGAGCGCGAGCGGCTGTTCCACGGGGTCCGGGCGATCCGCCTCAACCCGGTGGGCGGCAGCGCCGCGATCCACGGCCGCGACGGTCTGCTGGCCCACACCTACATGCTGCGGCAGCCCGGTGCCTCGAACGGCTGCGTCTCCTTCCGCGACTACAACCGCTTCCTGCAGGCCTTCCTGCGCGGCGAGGTCCGGCGCCTCGTGGTGGTGGCCGGCAGCGAGGCCGGCGGCATCCTCAACCGGATCGGCCTGGCCGGGCGCCGCGGCAGCCGGGGCTGAAGCGCGGCAGGGTTGACGACCGTCTGAGCCGAAAGTTCGAGACCACTTCGGCGCGGCGCGGCTTTACGCGCCCGCCCCAGCTGCCTTAACGGGGCTCAGACGCCAGCCCTGACAAGAGGCACCCGATGAAACTGCCCCGCCGCTTCTTCCAGCCCCTCGCCACCGGCGCGCCGGCCCCGTTCCGCGAGCTGCCCGTGCGGCTGGAGCGGATGATCCACTTCGTGCCGCCCCACAACGACAAGGTCCGCGCCCGGGTGCCGGAGCTCGCCGGCACGGTCGACGTGGTGCTGGGCAACCTGGAGGACGCGGTCCCGGCCGACCAGAAGGAGGCGGCCCGCAAGGGCTTCGTGGCGATGGCCCAGGCCACCGACTTCGCCGCCACCGGCACCGGCCTCTGGACCCGGATCAACGCCCTCAACTCGCCCTGGATTCTCGACGACCTGTTCACGATCGTGGCCGAGGTCGGCGACAAGCTCGACGTCGTGATGGTGCCCAAGGTCGAGGGGCCGTGGGACATCCACTACATCGACCAGCTCCTCGCCCAGCTCGAGGCGCGCCACGGCGTGACGAAGCCGATCCTGGTCCACGCGATCCTGGAGACCGCCGAGGGCGTCGCCAACGTCGACGCCATCGCGTCGGCCTCGCCGCGGATGCACGGGATGAGCCTCGGGCCGGCGGATCTCGCGGCGTCCCGCGGCATGAAGACCACCCGGGTCGGCGGCGGCCACCCGGATTACCGGGTGATCGCGGACCCGGCGGGCGACGCGCCCCGGGCCAGCGCCCAGCAGGACCTCTGGCACTACACCATCGCCAAGATGGTCGACGCCTGCATGGCCAACGGCATCAAGGCGTTCTACGGCCCGTTCGGCGACTTCTCCGACGGCGCGGCCTGCGAGGCGCAGTTCCGCAACGCCTTCCTGATGGGCTGCGCGGGCGCCTGGACGCTGCATCCGAGCCAGGTGGCGATCGCCAAGCGGGTCTTCGCGCCGGACCCGGCCGAGGTGGCCTTCGCGGCCCGGATCGTCGAGGCCATGCCGGACGGCACCGGCGCCGTGATGCTCGACGGCAAGATGCAGGACGACGCCACCTGGAAGCAGGCCAAGGTCATCGTGGATCTCGCCAAGCTGGTGGCCGCGAAGGATCCGGAGCTGGCGGCGGTCTACAAGCTGGGGTGAGCGGCTGCCGAGTGCGCCCCCCTGTTGATTACAGATCGGTGTCCGCAAGCCACGACGTGCCCCCTCTCCCGTGCGGGAGAGGGTTGGGGTGAGGGATCAGGTTTTTCCGGATAGGTCGCACCCCTCACCCTGTCCCTCTCCCGAACGGGAGAGGGGACCCGCGCTCTGTTCTGAGCCGGTGGCAAGGAATTCAAGCTGGAGGTGGCCCCGCACAAGCGATGTGCCAGTAACCTCGCCTGGACTCGCAATCACCCTTTCGGGCCAGTCCAGTGATCAAGTCGACCCCGCGAGCCCGAAGCCTGCGCCGCACCCAGACATCCGCCGAGGCCAAGCTCTGGCGCGTTCTGCGAAACCGCGCCCTGAACGGCTGGAAATTCCGCCGCCAGCACCCGATCGACCGATACATCGTCGACTTTGCCTGCATAGAGGCCAAATTCATCGTCGAAGTGGACGGGGCAACGCATTCCACCGATGCCGAGTTCGTCCGAGACGCCATGCGGACCGAAATCCTCGAATCTTTCGGCTTCGCCCTGCTCCGCATCCCGAACGCGGACATCCACGACCATCGCGACGGCGTGCGCGAGACGATCCTGGCGGCCCTCGAACGCCGCGACACGGTCTAGTCCCCCCTCACCCGCCGAACCGCGCCCGGTACGCCTGCGGCGTCGCCGCGACGTGCCGCAGGAAGCTGCGCCGCAGCGTCTCCTCGGAGCCGAAGCCGCAGGTCCGGGCGATGCGCTTCACCGGCTGCGCCGTCTCGGCGAGCGCCCGCCGGGCCGCCTCCACCCGCAGGCGCTCCACGGCCTTGGCGGGGGTGAGGCCGGTCGCCTCCAGATAGTGCCGGCTCAGGCTGCGCGCGCTCATCCCGGCCGCCGCGGCCAGCGCCGGCAGCGACAGGTCGCCGGACAGGTTGTCCGCCATGAAGGCGTGGAGCCGCCCGAACCGCTCCTCGCCCGCCTGCAGGGCCAGCGCCGCGCTGAACTGCGCCTGCCCGCCGGGGCGCTTGAGGAACATCACGAGGTGGCGCGCCACCGCCAGGGCGGTCGCGCGGCCGAGATCCTCCTCGACCAGCGCCAGGGTCAGGTCGATGCCCGCCGTGACCCCCGCCGAGGACCAGACCGGGCCGTCGCGCACGAAGATCGGGTCGGGCTCGATCCGGGCGCGCCGGTAGCGCGCGGCGAGCGCGCCGCAATGCTTCCAATGGGTCACGGCCCGCCGCCCGTCGAGGAGCCCCGCCGCTCCGAGCAGGAACGCGCCGGTGCAGACCGAGGCGACCCGGCGGGCCCGGCCCGCCCGGGCCCGCACCCAGGCCACCAGGGCGGCGTCGTCGCAGGCCGCGACGACGCCGGGGCCGCCCGCGATCACCAGCGTGTCCACCGGCGCCGCGAGATCCGGCAGCGGGTCGGCCACCAGCCGCAGGCCCGCCGAGGCGGTGAGCCCCGGGTCGCCGGCCGCGATCACCCGCGGCGCGTATGGGGTCCCGGCGCCGCCGTGCTCGTTGGCGGTGGCGAAGACCTGGAGCGGCCCGGCCACGTCGAGGAGCTGCACCGACGGGAAGGCCAGCACCTCGATCGGTCGCGGTTGATCTGGCGAGAAACGAGGGCTCTTTGGCATTTCGGCCAGATCCTGACGCGGTAGGGTGTCCCTGTCCACCACGGAGGCCCGGCATGATCCCGCCCGACACCCATCTGCAGATCGGCTCGCTCCTGTTCGAGGGGCTGGACCAGATCGACCTCACCGGCCCGTTCGAGGTCCTGTCCCGGGTGCCCAACAGCACCTACCGGGTCTACGCGCCGAGCCTGGACCCCGTCCGCGACGTCCGCGGCCTCCGGATCCTGCCGGATGCCACCCTGGCGGAGGCCCCGCGGCTCGACGTGCTGCACGTCCCGGGCGGCCAGGGCCAGGAGGCCCTGATGCAGGACGCGGCCGTGCTCGGCTGGATCCGCGACCAGGCGGCCGGGGCCGGCCACGTCCTCTCGGTCTGCACCGGCGCGCTCCTCCTCGGTGCGGCCGGTCTGCTGGTGGGGCGGCGGGCCACGACCTACTGGAACGCCGTCCACCTGCTCCCGTTCTTCGGGGCCGAGCCGGTGGATGAGCGCGTCGTGATCGACCGCGACGCGGACGGCCGCACCTGGGTGTTCGCGGCCGGGGTCACCGCGGGCATCGACGGGGCGCTGCGGCTCGCCGCCGCGCTGCGCGGCGACGAGGCCGCGCAGGCGATTCAGCTCGGCATGCAATACGCCCCCGAGCCGCCCTTCGACAGCGGCACGCCCCGGACGGCCCCGCCGGCCATCGTGGCGCGGGCGCGGGCGGCCGCCGCCGACCTCACCGCTCGGCGCGAGGCCACCGCCCGGGCGATCGCGGCCGAACGCGGCATCCGGCCTCCCGAACCCGCGTCCGTTACCCGATGACGCGCAGGCCGGTGCGCGCCGTTACCGGTCGGCGGCACCGACCCGGTGACAGGCCCCGTCAACGGACCTATCTGTCCGTTCTGGACGGACTGAACCATGACGGACGTAACACTGAGAACCGCGAAATTCGCGATCGGCGCCGTGGTGCGCCACCGGATCTACCCGTTCCGCGGCGTCGTGTTCGACGTCGACCCGGTGTTCGACAACACCGAGGAATGGTGGCTGGCGATCCCCGAGGAGGTCCGGCCGCGCAAGGACCAGCCGTTCTACCACCTGCTCGCCGAGAACGCCGAGACCGAGTACGTGGCCTACGTGTCGGAACAGAACCTCCTGCCCGACACGTCGGGCGAAGCCCTGCGCCATGCCGGCATCGCCGAGATGTTCGAGCGCGACGCCGCCGGCGCATACCGGATGCGGGACCGCCCCACGAACTGAGCGGGTCGGGACTCGTCAAGATCCTGGCAACGCCGCCGCGATAGCCTTCCGTGACGGCCCGTGCCGTCGCACGGGCCCGACACCATGATCCGACCTGTCGCCGCCGCGCTTCTGGCCGCCGGCCTTCTCTCGATCCAGGCCCGCGCCAACGATAGCGCCGCCGAACTCGATGCCGGCGGGCTGGTCCTGAGGCGCGAGCCCGGAATCGCGCTGGCGAGCGAGGACCTGTCGATCGCCAGCGACCGGATCGGCGTCTCCTACCTGTTCCGCAATCAGGGGCAGGAGCCCCGCACGGTGCGGATCGCCTTCCCGCTGCCGCCCATCGACGGGCGCGAACTCAGCTTCTCGGCCCTCGCGCTGCCGCAGCCCGAAAGCCCGAACTTCGTCGGCTTCACCGTGACGGTGGACGGAAAGCCGCTCGCACCGGAGCTGGAGGAGCGGGCCTTCGTGGGCGAGCGCGAGGTGACCGACTTGCTGCGCCGCCACGACCTGCCCCTGAACCCGCTGCGCTTCGACGCGATCAAGGCGGCCGAGAAGCGGATCGGCACCGCCGCGTGGGCCGAACTGGTCAAGGCCGGCCTGTTCCCCGAATCCGAGGGGATGACCGATCGCATGACCGAGGGCCTGTGGCGCAGCGAGGCGAAGTTCCACTGGCTCCAGACCTTCCCGCCCGGGCAGGATGTCCGCATCGCGCACAGCTACGCGCCGGTGAACGGCTTCCATTTCCTCGACCTCAAGGACGCCTCCCGCGTGGGCTACCGGGCGACCTACTGCCTGGACGAGGCCGGGCTCACGGCGATCCGGCGCCTGCAGGCGAAGGCGGCGGATCCCAGCGGCTACCTGCGCGCCACCGTGGTGCCCTACATCGTCACCACGGCGCGCAACTGGGCCGCGCCGATCGGGCGCTTCACCCTCACGGTCGACAAGGGCAGCCCGGAGGCGGTGGTGAGCTTCTGCCGCACGGGCATCCGGAAGACCGGGCCGACCACGTTCCGCTGGGAGGCCCGGGACTACGTTCCCGACCAGGATCTGCGCGTGCTGATCGTCCAGCCGGGTTCGGGCCCGGCGGGGACCCGGTAGATCCCGGCGCCGGGCGCCTCAAACGCGAAGGGCCGGACCTCGCGGTCCGGCCCCCGATACGGACCCGCCGCGCGGCGGGTCGATGGCGCTCGCGGTCCCGGAGGACCGCGGACGAGAAGCCCTTACTTGGCGGCGGGGGCCGGCGCCGCGGCACCGGCGGCCGGAGCGGAGCCCTGCTGCTGCTCCAGCTTCTTGCGCATGTCCTCGGAGCGCTTCTCCAGCTCGGCCTGGAGCTTCTTCTGCTGCTCCTCGAGGACCTTCGGGTCGATGGCCGGGCCGTCGAAGGCCTTGCCGAAGCCGGTCAGCGGCACCGCGAAGGTGACCTCGCGCTGGGTCTGGTTCTGGACCGAGACGTTGAGGGTCGTGCCCTTCTTCATCGCGGCGATCACGCCGGCATCGACGCCGCCGGCCTCGGCGAAGCAGCCGTTCGGGAAGCAGACCGCGAAGCGACCGGCGGTCGCCGCCTGGCCGTCGACGCTGAAGCGGATGCCCGGCTGCAGCAGCAGGCCGAGCGGCAGCAGGTAGCGCACCACGCGCACCTCCTGCTTCTGGGCGGCGTTCTTCATCTCGTAGACCGCCACCGCCAGCACGGGCTGGCCCTGGTCGGACACGAAGTCGCGGGTCGTGTAGCAGATGTCGGTGCCCGAGCCCTGATCCTTGCCGCAGACCTTGGTCCAGTCGGCCTGGCTCGGCTCGGACTTCACGGCGACGATCTGCGGGCCGGTCTGGGCGGCCGGGGTGTTCGCCGCCGGGGTGCCCGGGGCGGTCGGCGCCGGCGCGGCCGGCGCGGGAGCGGCGGGCTTCTTCGGCTGCGCCAGGGCCGGCGCGGCCGCGAGACCGAGGCCCGCGAGGCCGAAAAGAGCGGCGCGCGCGAGCGTCGCGGTGCGGGTGAAGGACATCGGCTCTGACCCCTTGGAAGAGACGTGGTGTGGCTGGCAGGATGCGGAGCCGGCCTGGCGGCAGGTCCGCCGGACCGTCCGGATGCCCGCCGCGTTGGCGTGCCGCCCGGAACTCCGGATGAATCGGTCCGGCCATCGGGCGGGACGGGCGCCCGTCTGCGCGCATCCCTCACCCCGGCGACCGGGCGGCCTGCCTTTCCCCTTGAATGAGGCGAAGGCATGACACCGCGGCCGGGGAGGCTGTCGGAACCGTCCTGGCCGCGCCCGGCCCCCGATAGGCCCCCATACGCCCGGCCGCAAGCAGGACGTTGCGCGGGCGCGAGGCACGAGCGCGTGATCGGGGCACGCCGTCGGCCGCCGGCGGCCGCCCTCCGGCGGCGGCCCCCTTAGCGGTCGGTTAACCCTGCCGGGCCGAGATGATAGGAGTTCTGCAGGATCGGCGGGGGCGGCGGGTGTGAGCGCGTTGGCGGTGGCGGAGTGGGCGGCCGACGCCGCACTGGACGCGTCCGCGCGATCCGAGGACGCGCCCGAAGGCCTGTCCGAAAGCTTCTTCGGCGGCCTGTCCGAGGGTCTCGCGGCCCGCCTCTTCGCGGCGGCTCTGACGGGCCCCCAGCGCACGGTCCTGCGTGATTCGGGTGACCGCGTCGCTTGGTGCGGGCGCCCGGCCATCACCTGGACCTACGCGGCCGCCGCCGAGATCGTCGGGCGGCTCGCCCGCGGGATCGGCGCGTGGCGGCTTCCCGCCGGCAGCCGGATCGGCCTGTGGTTCTCGGGGGGCGCCGAATCGACCCTCGCCCATCTCGCCGTCGAGGCGGCGGGCCACCTCCCCTGCGCGATGCCGGCCGTCTGGGATTGCGCCGAGCTCTCCGCCGGGATCGAGTCCGCCGGCCTCGTGGCCGTTCTGACGGAGGGCCGCCGCGGCGCGCGTCGGCCCGCGGAGGACCTCACCCGCGCGGCCATGCGCCATTTCGGCCTGCGCTACCTCGCGGCCTTCGGTCCGAGCGTGCCGGACGGCGTGATCAGCCTCGACGCGATGGCCCTGGAGCGGGGCGTGGTCGAACCGGCGCCGAGCCGCGGCCTCGTCACCTTCGCGGGCGGCGATCCCGGCCGGCCCGTCTACCGCAGCGCCGCGGCGCTCGCGGCGGCGATCGCCGCCCATCTCGACGCGCTGCCCCTGTCCGCGGACGAGCGGGTCCTGACGCTCCTGCCCGGCCACGACCTGCGCGGCCTCGTGACCGGCCTCGGCGCCGCCCTGGCGGCGGGCGCCGGCCTGGAGACCGTGCTGCCCTTCGACGAGGCCGGGTTCCGCGCCGCCCTCCTGCGGCCGGTGCCCACCCGGCTCGTGGTCCCGGCCCTGGTCGAATCGGCCATTGCCGCTCTGCCGCTGCCCTGGACCGTCCGCGTCCTCGACGTGGTCCATCGCGCGCCCGCGCGGCTGACCCGGCGGAGCGCCGGGCTCGCGGGCCCGCAGCGCCTCGATTCGCTGGTCCTGGGCGAGGCGCTGGTGCTCACGCGTCCCGGCCTGGAGGACCTCGCCGCGACCCTGGCCCATCCGGAGGACGCGCTCCTGCCGCGCACCCTCCTGGACGTCGGCCACGGGCCCGCGGGCGACCTCGGCTGTCGTGGGCCGGCCTGCGCCGCACAGGCGCTTCCCCGAAGCGGAAACCCGGAGACGGATCCGCGCGCGTGGCGGGATTCGGGCTACCGCCTGCTCCTGTCGGGCGGGACGGCCGTGGCGGTCGCGGCGGTCGCGGCGACCTGAACGGCGGCGCCGCGCCGGTTCATCCTGTGCTCAGGCGGCGCAGATAATCTCGCATCTGCACATGGACCCACGGGATCCGAACCGCCTGTTGGCGGGTTCTGCATCGGATTGTCGTGACGGCTATCTTTCCAAGTCGTCCGGGATGGAGTACCGCTCAAGCTTATGGGTGCGCTGCAACAAGTGCTCGTGGTCGACGACGGCGTCCGCGCCGTGGACCGGTCCCTCTCGGGCGAGCTGGCCAGCCTCGGCTATGCGAGCGTGACCGCCTCGATGGAGGCGGCGGACGACGTGCTGGCCGTGATCGCCCGGCCGGCCGCGGTGCTGCTCCAGGCGCCCACCCGCCGCGATCCCGCCTATGCCCGCCGCGCCGCCCGCCTCCGCGGCCATCTCCGCGACCGCGGCATCCCGGTGATCCTCATCAATGATCCGGGCGGGGCCCGGGCGGGCGGCCCGGTGGACCTCGCGACCCGCCTCGGCGCCTACGTGGCCGCCCAGCCGGATCTCTGAAGCCGCAGGCCCCCGTACCGCCTTAACGGGCGTCCCTGAACCGTCTCGTCCGTGCGCGCGCAGCGAATCGATCTCAGGGCCGCGTGCGCCGTCGGGCGCCGAAATGCCCCGGGGGATTGCGACGCGCGCGCGAAGACGCCGGCTGTCGCGGCGCCCGCGGTTCAGCGGGCCGCCCGCATCAGCTCCGGGGCGCCGAGCCGGGGCAGCACGCCCTCCCGCATCACGAGCCGGCGCAGCGGTCCGAGCTGCGTCATCGCCAGCAGGCCGAGCCCGCGGAGCGCGTCCACCGGCAGCAGGCCGGTGAGCAGGCTGCGGTTGAGGAGATCCACCGCGGCGGTGCGCGCCGCCGTGTCGACCCGGCGCGCCCGCGCATAGGTGTCGAGCACCGGGCGGCTGCCGGGATCGCGGCGGTCCCGGGCGGCGACCAGCAGGGTATCGCGCAGGGTCGCTGCGTCGCGCAGGCCGAGATTGAGCCCCTGGGCGCCGATGGGTGGGAAGACGTGGGCAGCCTCCCCGATCAGAACCAGCCGATTCGCCACCGGCCGGGTCACCGCGAGGCCGCGCATGGGCACGAGGCCGCGGGGGCCGTCGACCCGCATGGCGCCGAGCATCGCCCGGGCCTGCCGCTCCACGGCTTGGCCCAGCGCGGCGTCGTCGAGGGCTGCGAGACGCCGGGCCGCGCCCTCCCCGGTTACCCAGACCAGACTGGACCGGTGACCGCCCGGCAGCGGCACCAGGGTGAAGGGACCGGACCGGGTGTGGAACTCGGTGGAGACGTCCCGGTGCGGGCGCGCATGGGCCAGGATCGTGGTGATCGCGCTCTGTGGGTAGGTCCAGTCGCGCACGCGGACGCCGCTGGCGGTCCGCAGCGGCGAGCGCGCGCCGTCGGCGGCCACCACCAGCCGGGCCTCGACCGCGGCGCCATCGGCCAGGGCGATGCGTGCCGTCGCTTCGCCGGGCACGGCGCCGGCGGCGTCCGCCTCGACCAGGGTGAGGTTGTCCTGCGCCCGGGCGCGGGCGCGCAGGCTCTCGACCAGCCGGGCGCTCTCGACGTTCCAGCCGAAGGCGTCGAGGCCGATCTCGGCGGCGCGGAAGCGTGCCGGCGGCGGCCGGAACAGGCTGCCGGTGTCGTCGACGATCTGGAGTTCGCAGAGGGGACTCGCGTGCGGCGCCACCGCCTCCCAGGCGCCGAGCGCCTCCAGGAAGCGCACGGACCCATCGAGGAGCGCGACGGTCCGCCCGTCCGCCACAGGGGCGTGGCGGCCGACCAGCGCCGTGGGGATCCCCTCCCGCGCGACCGCCAGCGCCGCGGCGAGACCCGCGGCCCCGGCCCCGACCACGGCGACCTCGAACGGCGTCGCGGCGCCTCCGACCTGGCCCGCTTCGACCTTGGCTCCTTCGGACATGTTGCCCCGCACGCGCTCCGCTCGTTCCTGGGTCGGCCGGGCTCCGCGCCCCCCGTCCGGGAGATGGCCGCCGCCACGGTCTCCCGTCGGCGCGGCCCTTGCCCGTATCTGAGCATTCCGCCCTCTCTGCCAAGCCCGATCCGCGCAGGCCACAGCGCCGCACGCCCGGAGATCCGCATGCCGTCGCGATTCGATCCGACCTCCCGCCACGCGCCGGATCCCGGAGGCGCGCCGCCACGCCTGCTGCGGCACCGGGCCGATGTCCCTGCCCCTCGTCGCAGGGGGCTACGCGGTGGCGGGATACGGCATCGCGGTGGCGCAGGTGCGCCGGGCCCGGACCGCCCTCTCCGCGATGGCCGAGGTCCGGGCCCTGGCCGCGACGGAGGCCTGGGCGGCAGCCGAGCCCGGCGGTCTCGACCGGGGCGAGACCCTGTCGGCCCAGCTCGCGGTCGATCTGCTCCGGGCGGCTGATCGCCGTCAGCCCAGGAACGCCGTCAGCTCCGAGACGACCGCGTCCGGCCGCTCCTCCTGGAGGGTGTGGCCGCAATCCAGCGCCCGGCCCGAGACGGTGGTGGCCTTCTCGCGCCAGGTCGCCAGCACGTCGTAGGTCTGGCCGACGACGCCCTTCGCGCCCCAGAGCGCCAGCAGGGGCGCCGCGACGCGCGCCTCCGCATCGGCGGCGTCGTGCTCCAGGTCGATCCCGGCCGCCGCCCGGTAATCCTCGCAGATCGCGTGGCGGCAGGCGGGGTCGGCGTAGCAGCGCAGATACTCGGCGAAGAGGTCCGGCGGGGTGGAGCCGGGCGTCTTGGACTGGCCCTCGACGTGGTGGCGGAGGAAGTATTCCGGATCGGCCCCGATCAGCGTCTCCGGCAGGGGATGGGGCTGGATGAAGAAGAACCACCAGAAGTACCGGGTGGCGAAATCCTTGTCGGTGCGCGCGTACATGGTCGCGGTCGGCGCGATGTCGAACAGGGCGATCCGCTCGACCGCGGCGGGATGGTCCAGGGCGAGGCGGTGGGCGACGCGCCCGCCCCGGTCGTGCCCGACCACGGCGAAGCGGTCGTGGCCGAGCGCCCGCATCACCGCGACCGCGTCGGCCGCCATGGCGCGCTTGGCGTAATTGGTATGCCGGTCCCCGCCCGGGGGCTTCGACGAATCCCCGTAGCCGCGCAGGTCCATCGCCACCACGCTGTGGCGCTCCGCGAGTTGCGGGGCGACGTGGAGCCACGTGGAGAGGGTCTGCGGATGGCCGTGCAGCAGCAGCACCGGCGGGCCCGAGCCGGCCGAGCGGGCATGGATCGTCACACCCGGTGCGGTCTCGATCCGGTGCCGGTCGAAGCCCGGCAGGAAGTCGCTGGCCATGGGATCGGTCTCTGGGCTCGGTCTCTGGGCTCGGTCTTCATCGGCCGCACTGGCGCGCCGGGATGCACCGGATGATAAGGCGCCTCCGGCACCATGTCCGCCGAACCGCCATGACAGATGCACGCGCGACTCAGGACCCGGCCTTGAAGGACCCCGACGCGGCCGAGTCGTCCGAGGGCGAGGTCGCCCGTGCGCGTCCCGCCGCATCGGCCGACGCACCCGCCCTGCGCCCGAGCATTCTCGACGCCCTGTTCGCGCCGGCCCGCGCCCTGCCGGGCATCGGCCCGAAGATGGCGCCCCTCATCGAGAAGCTGCTCGGCACCCCCGAGCGCGAGGCCCGGGTCGTGGACCTGCTGTTCCACCTGCCCCAGGGCGGCGTGGCGCGGAAGCTCATGGGCTCGATCAGCGACGCGCCCGTCGGCGAGCCGGTGACGATCGGCGTCACCGTGGTGGCGCACCGGCCGGCCCAGATCGGTTCGGGCCGGCGCCCGCACCGGGTTCTGGTGGAGGATGCCACCGGCGACATCTCCCTGGTCTTCTTCGGCATGCCCCGCGCCCGGGTGGAGAAGATGCTGCCGCTCGGGGCACACCGCTACATCACCGGCCGGATCGACCTCTGGGACGGCACCCGCCAGATGGTCCACCCGTCCCGGATCGTGGACGAGGCGGGACTCGCCGAGCTGCCCGCCGTCGAGCCGGTCTACGGCGCCACGGAGGGGCTGACCTCGCGGGCGATCAACAAGCTCGCGGTGGCGGCCCTCGACCGGCTGCCGGTCCTGCCGGAATGGCAGGACCCGGCCTGGCTGGAGAAGAACCGCCTGCCGGCCTTCGCGGATGCGCTCCGCCTCGAGCACCGCCCCGAGGAGGCGCCCCCGAAGGCCGAGGATCCGCTCCAGCCGCCGCCCGCGACCCCGTCCCGGAAGCGGCTGGCCTACGATGAACTCCTGGCCTCGCAGCTCGCGCTCGCCCTCCTGCGCGCCCGCCAGCGGCGAAAGGCCGGCCGGGTCAATGCCGGCGACGGCGCCCTGAGCGCCCGCATCGAGGCCGCCCTCCCCTTCGCGCTGACCGGCGCCCAGGCGCGCGCGGTGGCGGAGATCCGCGCCGATCTCGCCGCGCCCCGCCGGATGCTGCGCCTGCTCCAGGGCGATGTCGGCTCGGGCAAGACCGCGGTGGCGCTGCTGGCCATGGCCTCGGCGGTGGAGGCCGGCCGTCAGGCCGCCCTGATGGCCCCCACCGAGATCCTCGCCCGGCAGCATTTCGAGCGGCTCAAGCCCCTGGCCGGCGGTCTGCGCCTGCGCCTGATGACCGGCCGCGACCGGGCCGCGGAGCGCAAGAGCACGCTCGCCGCCCTCGCCGCGGGCGAGATCGACATCCTGGTCGGCACCCATGCCCTGTTCCAGGAGGCGGTCACCTTCCGCGATCTCGGCCTCGCGGTGGTGGACGAGCAGCACCGGTTCGGCGTCCATCAGCGCCTCGCGCTGGGCGCCAAGGGCGAGGCGGTGGACTTCCTGGTCATGACCGCGACGCCGATCCCCCGCACCCTGGCGCTGACCTTCTTCGGCGACATGGACGTCTCGATCCTCGACGAGAAGCCCGCCGGCCGCCAGCCGATCCGCACGATCACCCTGCCCACCGAGCGGATCGACGAGGTGGTGGCCGGCCTCGCCCGGGCCATCGCGGGTGGCGAGCGGGTCTATTGGATCTGCCCGCTGGTGGAGGAATCGGAGTTCGTCGACCTTGCCGCCGCGGCCGAGCGCTTCGACGACCTGCGGCAGCATTTCGGCGATGCGGTCGGGCTGATCCACGGCAAGATGCCCGGCCCCGAGAAGGATGCCGCCATGGCCCGGTTCGCCGCCGGGGAGACCAAGCTCCTCGTCTCGACCACCGTGGTGGAGGTGGGCGTCGACGTGCCCGAGGCGACCATCATGGTGATCGAGCACGCGGAGCGGTTCGGGCTGGCGCAGCTGCACCAGCTCCGCGGCCGGGTCGGGCGCGGCTCGAAGGCCTCGTCCTGCCTGCTGCTCTACCGGGGCCCGCTCGGGCAGGTGTCGCGGGCCCGGCTCGAGATGATGCGCGCGAGCGAGGACGGGTTCCGCATCGCCGAGGCCGACCTGAAGCTCCGCGGCGAGGGGGAAGTGCTGGGCACCCGGCAATCCGGCATGGCCGCGTTCCGGCTCGCCCGCCTGGAGAGCGATGCCGCCCTGCTGGAAGCCGCCCGCGACGATGCCCGCATGATCGTCGAGCGCGACCCCGGACTGAAGAGCCCCCGCGGGCAGGCGCTGCGGGTGCTGCTCTACCTGTTCGAGCGCGAGGCTGCGATCCGCTTGATCGGCGCCGGATGAACGGTTTCGTTCAGGAAAGTCCGGTGTTCCTGAACGGTGGGGGCGGGAATCGCCCTCGCTCGGCCAAGCCGGGAGGCCGATGCCGCAATGTCACAGGCTCTCGGGAAAGACCAATCTTATCAAGAACTTGTTGGGATTAGGCGGAAGCTTGGCCGCGTCTTGGCGGCGGCCCGGCAGGCTCCGGACAGGCCGCGCGATCTTGCATCAGCCATATTCTTCCCTTAACTGGAGATGAACGAATGGCCCGGTAAGCCGGGACATCACGGACGAATCTGGAGGACGGACATGTCGAACGGACTGTTCCAAAACCTGCCGGGCTCCCACGAGATGGCCGGTATCCAAGCCCTGCCGACCGAGCCCTGGCTGCTGCCGATCTCGGATCGCGCCGCCGAGGCGGCCGGCAAGACCGCGGACGAGTTGCAGGCCGCCGTGCGGCGGGCCGCCCGCCCCTTCTGGCTGGCCGCCAACGGGCTGTGCATCGCGCTGGGTCTCGCCCTCACGCTCCAATGCGCCGCCGGCTGGGGGCCGACGCCCCCCCGCAGCGCCGTGAC
Source organism: Methylobacterium sp. 391_Methyba4 (assembly GCF_029691625.1). NCBI lineage: Bacteria > Pseudomonadati > Pseudomonadota > Alphaproteobacteria > Hyphomicrobiales > Methylobacteriaceae > Methylobacterium > Methylobacterium sp. 391_Methyba4. The sequence continues at coordinate 2,085,378 of NZ_CP121475.1, forward strand.
GGTCGCGCAGGCGACCCCGCCGACCATCGCTCCGCAGACGGCTTCGCTGCAGCGCTGAGCCGCCGCGGAACGGACGGGATTTCCAAGGCATTCCAGGCCGGTCCGCACCTGTGCGGGCCGGCCTTTTTCGTCCGCCCTGCAGGCGGCATCGGCCCCGCCTTCAGGGGCTTTGCGAGGGAGACGACGCAATCCGGCGGCGCGTCACGCCGCGCGGGTGGCCGCGACCGGGTCGCCGTGTTGTGCGCGCGGTGACGGGTCGGTCTCGGAGCCGGGCGGGCGACGCGCCCGAAGCGGGCCTGGCCCGGAAGCGCGGCCTCACGCGTCCTGCGGCTCCCGACGCGACACCGTTCCGCCGGCCTGCTGGGCCGTCCGCAGGGTCGCCGCCATGGCGTTGAGGCGCCCCTGCGGATCCTCGGGCTGGATCACCCCGGCCGACATCACCAGCTTGGCGGCGTCGTCGACGCTGATGGCGAGTTCCACCACCTCGGCGCGGGGCAGGTAGAAGAAGAAGCCCGTGGTCGGATTGGGGGCGCAGGGCAGGAAGACGCCGACGAGTTCGTCGGCGGGGGCGCCCCGGGCGCGCAGCGCGCCCTCGACCTCGTGGCCGGCGGGAGCCGACAGGAAGACCACGGACCATGTGCCCTTCACGGGGAACTCCACCAGCCCCACCGTGCGGAACGACGTGCCGTTGGCCGAGAACAGGGTCTCGAAGATCTGCCGCAGGCCCTTGTAGAGGCCGGAGATCACCGGCGTCCGCGCCAGCAGGACTTCGCCGAACTCGATCACCGAACGGCCGACGAGGTTGGCCGTGAGGAAGCCGAGCAGCGTGACCGCCAGGAAGGCGATCACGAGGCCGAGGCCCGGGATCGAGAACGGCAGGTAATGGTCCGGCAGGTAGCTCGCCGGCACCAGCGGCTTCACGAACGAATCGATCAGCGCGATGAACCACCACGTGATGTAGGCGGTGATGGCGAGGGGGCCGGCGACGATGATCCCGGTGAGGAAGTAGGTGCGCAGCCGGCCGCGCGCGCTGACCCGCGTCTTCGGGGCGCCGCCGCCCGCGGCGGCGTCGGGCTCGGGAATCTGGATCGGCGGGGGAATCGGCGGGGGACTCGGCGCCACGGGTGCCCTCTCGGCCGCACCACGCGCGGCGATGAAGCTGCGGGGATCGTCCCCCGGGAGCAGAGGTAGCGGTTGCGCCTGTCCGCCTCAAGGGCGGCCCCCGGTCCCGGCGACCCTCAGGCGTCCGGAGCGGGCTGCCGGACGGCGGGTGCCGGCATCGCGTCCCGGGGAATCACGGCGCCGCGATGCCCGATCACCGCCCCGGCGAGGCGATGGGCCTCGCCGGCGGCGGCCTCCGGTGCCAGCCCGGCGATGCGCGCGGCGAGATAGCCGGCCGCGAAACTGTCGCCCGCGGCCGTGGTGTCGACGACCCGCACCGCCGGCCCGGCCGGCACGGCGGTGTCGGCCGCCCCGTGCAGCACCCGGGCGACGGGCCCGGATCCGCTGGAGGCCTTGAGCACGATCTCGGCCCGACCGCGATGGCGCAGCACCTCGTCCGCCCCCGCCGCGCCGAAGAGCCAGTCCAGATCCTCCGCCGAGGCGAAGATCAGGTTGGCCAGCGCCAGGGCCGCGCGGAAGGCCGCCCGGGCCTCGTCGTGGTCGGGCCAGCCGCGGGGCCGGTAATTGGTGTCGAAGGCCACCCGACCGCCTCGGTCCCGCAGGCGCGCCAGCGTCCCGAACAGGGTGGCGCGCCCGGTCTCGCCGTAGAGCGAGAGGCTGATGCCGGACAGGTAGACGAGGTCGTAGCCGGCCAGTGCCGCCTCGGTCTCGGCGGCGCCGGGCCCGGTGAAGAGGTCCCGGGCCGCGGCGCGATCACGCCAGTAGTGGAAGCTGCGCTCGCCCGCGGCATCCGTGCGGATGATGTAGAGCCCCGGCATCCGGCCCGGCAGCCGCCGGACCCGGTCGAGGCCGATGCCCTCGCGGCCCCAGGCTGCCGCCATCGCGTCGCTCCAGACATCGTCGCCCAGCGCCGTCACGTAATCGACCCTGACGCCGAGACGCGCGAGATAGAGCGCGGTGTTCAGCGTGTCGCCGCCGAAGCCCTGGACGAGGGTCCCGTCCGGGCGTTCGGACAGCTCGACCATGCACTCGCCGATGCAGGCGACCCTCATGCGGTTCCTCCCGGTGTGCGGCCCACCTCCCCGCATTGTTCGGCCCGACCTGTCAACCGTCCGCCGGCGCGGCCGCGCCGGATCCCGGATCCGCGCCCCTCCATGCGGACCGGCGACCGATTGAACACGCGACCATGGCCGCCGGCGCGAGGTGATGAGAATAAATATTTGCTCCGTAATATTTATGAAATCGTCTTGTGGCCCGGCGTATTAAAATATCTTCGTTACGAATATGGATCGCGATTTATCCAATATTCAGTGAATAGCTCGGGGAAATATGGTGTTGCCAAGCCTCTTGCTCGGAATAGATCCAATGTTATCGCGGATGATCATTGTTTTGAAACATGCGTGAGCGAGACACGGTGCCAACTTTTGCGGGTGCACTGATCGAGAGCCGGTCGCGATGCGGTTCAGGCGCCGCGCCGCGGGGGCGGATGAGGGTTCCGCAGGCGGGATGTCCGTGTTGCGGTGAGTGGCAGGCGCAAGCCCGCAGGTCATGGGCTGCATCACGATGATCTGGATCGGATTGGATAGTAATGCTGTATTGTAAAATAAATCTCGCAAAACATTTTACATTATTGCTTGAACATAGAGCTTAATTATGAATTAATTGCAATAAAAATTCCTTGTTCGGATGTGTGGAACGATGATATGGTCCGCGCGGTGCTGAGATGTTCCATACTGCTTTAAGCGCTCTGGCATTTTCTTCGGGAGAGTTCCTGACTCTCACGGAAAGTCGTGGGATGAGCGGTGCGTGGAGCTGGGTCTTCGCGGGTGGGGAGCAGATCTGGTCTCCGGGATTCTACCGGTTGCTCGGTCTGGTGCCGAATGCCGCGAAGGCGCGCTATGACCTGCTGCTCAGCCTGATCCACCCGGAGGATCGGCACCTGATGCCGGCGCTGACCGATATCCGGCAGGGGCATGTCCCGCGCGAGGTCATCGTGCGGGTGATCCGGCCGAACGGCACGGTTCGCACCCTGTCGCTGACGATGGAGATCCGGTTCTCGACGGAGGGGCGCCCCGTCGCCCTCAACGGCACGGCGCTCGACGTGAGCGACCGGGAGCAGCTGGCGCGCCTGCGGCAGGAGGAGCGGCGGCGCCAGGGCGCGCTCTATCTCACGGAGCACATCACGACCTTCTCGATGGGCCTCGATCGCATCCGCGAAATCCCGTTCGCGGTCGCCCAGGTCCACGGCCTCCCCCTCGAGGAGATCTGCGCCGATCCGTATCTCCTGATCGTTCCGGAGGAGCGGAGCGCCTTCCAGGCGGCGGCCGCGGAGCGGATCGAGCGGCGGGCGTTCTTCCAGGGTACGGCCCACGAGCGTCTCGCCAACGGCGAGCTCTGGCATTTCCGGATTCTCACGATGCCGATCTGGGACCTGGACGGGACCTATCTCGGGCGTGGCGGCCTCAAGTACCCTGTCCGCAGCCATGCCCCCGTGCCGGTCGGCGCGCACGAGGGCCTGGAGCACTCCGTCACCGGGCACCATCTACGCGCCGCCCGGGCCCTGCTCGACTGGTCGATGATGGATCTCGCCCAGGCGAGCGGCCTGTCGCATTCCACGGTGCGGCGCCTGGAGGAGGACAGCGAGCATCGGGGGAGCCGGTCCCGCCTGCACGCGGTCGATGCGTTGCGCCGGGCGGGCGTCCGCTTCGTTCCCATCGATGACGGGACCCTGGCCGTCGCCCGGGTCTGAGCCGCGCCCGCGCGCGGCGGGCCCCCACGGGGCAATCCTGCCGCGCCGGCCCGCAGCCCGGATCCGCGCCCGCCCGTCTCGGCACCCGTCTCGGCGCCCGGATGGGGCGTCGAGGGGCGGTGCGGACCGGGTTTCGCTCAGGCCGCCTTGTGGCCCAGCTGGATCGCCTTGGCGATCTCCGAGCGCTTGGCGGCGTAACCCGGGGCGACCATCGGGTAGTCGGCCGGCAGGCCGTACTTGGCCCGGTAGCGCTCGGGCGTCAGGCCGTGCGCGGTCAGGTGGCGCTTCAGGGTCTTGTAGGACCGGCCGTCGATGAAGCTGATCAGGCCATCCTGCTGGATCGAGGATTCGATCTGTGCGGCGGTCGGGCCGGTCCAGCCCGCACCGGATCCCGAGGCGCTCCCCTGCAGGACCGTTATGGCCGTATGCACCTGATCGATCAGAACCGGCAGGTCCCCCACCCCCACCGCGTTCCGGGACACGTAAGCCGCAACCAGTGAAGCCGTGCACTTGATCAGATCTGTGTTCAGATCTGCGGCCTTTTCGTTCAATTCGATCGTATTCATGTATCCCCCAGTGCATAGAAACGAAGCTTGAGCATCGGTGCACCGACAAATCCGAACTATTGATCGTGATTTACCGCCCGATCATGCGCCGAATTGCTTCGAGTCTGCCAAGATTGGCGCGTAACAATACAAAAACTGTGCGATTTGTCTACGGTTTATCTTAAGATGTGCTTTGAACACATTCTGTTCTTGCGAGGCAACATGAGGTTGCCCTCTCGGGAGGCTTCGCAAATATTGCGCAGTGGCGGCGTTTGCTGCGGCGGCCTGCGGCCGATGACTGCGAATGGTCGCGCGATGACAGGCTGTCAGCGGCCGAATCAGTCGCGGAGACGTGGGACAATCCGGGATGCCGCCGGGCCGCGGGAGGCGCGGGCGAGGCGGCGGCACGGTCGTCGTCCCGGCCATCCGCGACCGGCGCGGGAGCCCGTGCGAGGCCGCGATTAACAAAGTCCTCAGGCAAGTTGTGGATCGTCGTCTCGATCGTGCGCCTCGCGCGCTCCTCAGACCTCGTGCGTGTCGGGAGCCTCGCTCCGGCCGTGACGGCATGGCGGGATCTGTGCGAGAGGCTCGTTGACGCGCGCTTTCGAGGGCGACCCCTATGTCCGGACCGTGTTCGACCTCCATCCCGCGTGCGCTCTCGGCGCTCGACGCGCCCGGACCGGGCGGCGCGGACGCCGCCGGCGGCCGGATGGCGCCCCTCTGGATGCTCCTCGTCGGGCGGGCCGCGGTCCGCCGCCACTGGCACCTGATCGTCGCCACGGGCCTGCTGTGGTCGTCGCTCGGCATCCTCGTGGCGATCGATTCCCTGGACGGGGCGCTCCACGTTCCGGACCGGTGGTTCGGCCTGATCCTGCTGGCGGAGGGCGTGAGTTCCCTCGCCGCCGGCCTGTCCGCGCTCGGCGCCGCCCGCCGGCTGCGCCTGTTCAAGGGCGTGCTGCTGTCGGTCATGGCGGTGCTGATCATGATGGCCACCCGGCACAGCACCTTCCTGCTCGCCATGATCTTCGGCATCGCCTTCACGGTGGACGGCGTGGTCCGGATCACGATCGCGAGCCTGCTGAAGTTTTCCGGCTGGCGGATGTCGGTGGCCCTGGGCGGCCTCAGCATCGCCTTCGGCCTGTTCCATCTCCAGCCCTGGCCGACCTGGTATGCCGGCACGGTGGGCTACTGCATCGGGATGTTCCTGATCCTGAACGGGGCCAACCTCGCGCTGGCCGGGCTGCGCACCCGGCGCCTGGGCACAGCCGAGCCGGCCGCCTCCGTCGGCAGCGCCGAGCCCGGCAGCCTGACGGTCTATGTCTGGACCCCCACCGGGCAGGCGACGACCCCCGCCGGCCAGCGGCTGATCCGGCGCTACGTCGCCTCCGTCGACAAGGCGGGGCGGTTCTCCACCGGCCACGCCGCCCTGCAGCAGGGCGACGACCTCTACATCAGCCACTATCCCGCGGTGGAGATCGACCGTTCGCCTGCCAACCTGCGGTCGAGCCTGCGGGCCGGCCCCGAGAACGACGTGCCCGGACGCTTTCTGCCCTCCCACGAGGCGGAGGTGGCGGATTGGTGCCCGGCGACGGTGGCGGTGACGCTCAACGGCATCGACGCCGCCCGGTTGCGGGCGTTCTGGGCGTACTACAGCGCCGACACCACCTACAATTTCATCAGTCGCAACTGCTCCACCACGGTGGCCCAGGCCTTGGACATCGCGGTCGAGGGCGCGTTCAGCCGCGGCGGTCATCCCTGGCGGCAGCTCGCCGCGGCGCTGACCACGCCGGAATTCTGGGCGGCGGCCTTCCTGCGCAACGGGGCGCGGTCGATGACCTGGACCCCGGGCCTCGTGCTCGACTACACGCGGGCTCTCAGCGCCCTCGTCGATCCGGCCTCGCCGGTCCCGTCGATCGCGTGGCGGCGGGTCGGATGGCGTCTCCTGCGCAACTGGCGGGCACGGGGTCTGACGCCGCTGAGCCCGCTCACCCAGCAGTCCTCCGTGCGGGGGGGCGGACCGACCGAGGCCTGACCGGGCCTCGACCGGGGCCTTGGCCGGAGCCTTGTTGGCCGAAGCCTTCTCGGTGGAAGCCTTCTCGGTCGAAGCCTTGGCCGCGGCGCCCCGCTCAGGGTTCCTTGCGTGAAGCGGGGGGGCGACCGGCGGCGAGATCGGCCGCGATGGTCTGCATCACCGCGAGCGTGTCGATCTCGTCCTGTTCGGCGCCGTGATCGCTGAGCTTGACGATCACCGTGCCGGTCTCGCGGTTCACGTAGATGTACTGGCCGTAGACGCCGATCGCCGAGATGTCGTCGTCCTCGCCCCCCGGGGCGTGCCACCACTGGGCCGAGTACTGCCAGCCGTCGACGTCGCGCCGGGCCGGCGTCATGATCCGCTCGATCCAGCGGGCCGGGACGATGCGGTTGGCGTTCAGCCGGCCCTGGTCGGCCACCAGCAGGCCGAGGCGGGCGAAGTCGCGGGCCGTCGCGTTGATGCAGCAGAACGCCTTCTCGACGCCGCCGGGCCGGTCGAGGTTCCAGGTGGCGTCGGCCTGGGCACCCATCGGCTTCCAGATCCGCTCCGAGAGGATGTCGGCCAGGGGCTTGCCCTCGACCCGGGCCAGGATCAGGCCGAGCAGCTCTGTGTCGATGCTGCGGTAGCGGCCCTTGCTTCCGGGCTTGAACGCCAGATGCGCGTTGTCGCGCACGAAGGCCGTGATGTCGCGCGTCAGGTACATCCCCGCGGTACCGGTCAGGGGATGCCGGGGATCGTAGTTCTCCGGCACCGCGATCCCGCTCGCCATGTCGAGGAGGTTGCGCACGGTGATCTGACCGAACACCGCGCCGTTCTTCAATTCGGGCAGGAGGGCGGAGACCCGGTCGGTCTCGGCGAGCTGGCCCCGCGCCACCGCGGCGCCGACCAGCAGCGAGACGATGGACTTCGCCACCGACCACGAGGGAAACAGCGTCTCCGGTCCGGTTCCCGCGCGCTGCCATTCGTGGATCAGCACCCCGTCCTGCACCACCAGGAAGGCGTTGGTGTGGGTCGCCGCCAGCACATCCATCAGCGGGACGGTCTTCCCCTTCCAGGGGACGCGGTCGAGGATCGGGCGCGGCCGGGCCGGCAGATCGCTCGCCCGCGCGGGGGCCTGGACGATCCGGCTCGGGAACCACGTGCCCACCGACGACGGCTCGATGACCGCGAGGGCCGTCAGGGTGACGGGGTCGGGGACGTTGATCAGCGCGGCGGCGGTCCAGGCGCAACCCAGAACGGCGGCGCCGCCCGCCGCCGCGATCACGCCCCAGCGGCGGCCCCGGCGCGTGCGGGCCGGAGAGTCCGGGATCGCCAAGGGCGCGGTCATGCTGGGTCTGTGTCGCTCTGGATCGTCGCTGTCGCGCGGCCGCCATCGCGGCGGTGGGCCGGCGCGCAGCCACCATGCGCAGGAGGGCTTAACGAAAGCCCCAATCGGCCCAAGCCCGGCCGCAGAACCGGGCGCGGTGCGCCTGGCTCAGCGCCCACGAAGGTCCGGGACGCTGGTTCGGAAATGTTCATGGATCTGTGGCCTTGTGTCGGGCGGCGGCCGCCGATGTCCTGCGGCCGATTCGAAGCAGACTTGGGCCGGCCCTGCGCTCCTCCGTCTGCTCGGGCGTCCGATTCGAAACAGGTTCTACACGCCTCGACCGCCCGATTCACGCAGCCCGTGCAGCCCGAAAGTTCGCCGTGCCATGAATCCGTTCCTGATCCTCGGGCTCGCCATCGGCGCTGAGGTCACCGCCACCCTGGCGCTGAAGGCCGCCGAAGGCTTCACGCGTCCGGGACCGACGGTGATCGTGGCCCTCGGATACGGGACCGCCCTGTGGCTGATGTCGACCAGCATGGACCTGCTGCCGATCGGCGTCGTCTACGCGATCTGGTCGGGGATCGGCATGATCGGCGCGGCGCTCGGCGGCGCGTGGCTGTACGGCGAGGCGATCAACCCGACGATGCTGGCGGGCATCGCGGTGATCGCCGTGGGCGTGACCATCCTGGCCGCCGGCCAGGGCCAGCACTGAGGCCCGGGTTCAGGCCCGGCCCCGAGGCGGGGACGCCCTCGCCACATCCTCGCCGCGAACGTGCCGTCAAGCTTGGCCTTCGCCTGGTCGGAGCGGAACACCGCCCGACGCGGCAGGCTGGGGGGAGCACGGAGCGCACATGCATGCAGGGTAGCGAGAGGACGAAGGTCGGTCCTGCACTGATTGTCCTGGCGGTAGCCGGAGGCCTGGGGGCCTGCAACACCGCTTCGCCGGTTCTCACGACGGGGTCGATCCCCGACCGCAAGCCGCCGATGGTCGTCAGCGATGCCGAGCGCGATTGTCTCGGCCGCGCCATGTATTTCGAATCGAACCGGAGCGACAGCGACGGGCTGGTCGCCGTCGGGACGGTGGTCATGAACCGGCTCGAGAATGCGGTCTTCCCGGGGGGCATCTGCGCGGTTGTCGGCCAGCCGGGACAGTTCGCGCCGGGCGTGCTCACCAAGCCGATGCAGGAGAAGGACCTGCTGAAGGTTGCCGATGCCGCCGATGCCGTCCTGGCCGGCGAGCGCCACCCGAAGGTCGGGAAGGCGATGTATTTCCACACCGCCGGCCACCGGTTCCCCTACACCAACATGCACTACGTGGCCGTCGCCGGGGGCAATGCCTTCTACGAGAAGCGCGACAAGCGCATGGCAAAGCAGGACAAGCCGGATCCGCAGGACAAGCCGGCCGCACCGGCGGCGCCCGCCCTCCCCGCGACGGTCCTGACCTTCGCGGCCGTACCCGCGCCCCCGTCCGCGAGCCATTGACAGCGCACGCGCGACCCGGCCGCCGCAGCCTCTGAAGGCGGCTGCGCGGCCGGGCTTCGATCAGCCGGCCGCCGCGTCCGTCGCGCCGGTCGCGCGCAGGTTCCGGGCCTCCTGACGAGCGGCCGCCAGGACCCGTTGCCGGCTCCGCGGCTCCCGCAAGGCATGCCACAAGCGGAGCAGCTCCAGGGTCGGCATCGGGTCGCAGTCCGATCCGGACGCGCCTCCGGCTTCGGAGCCGGATTCCTGGAAGAAGATCTCGACCGGACTTTCGAGTGCCTCGGCCAATCTCCTCAGCAGAACGTCGGCTTGGCCGGGCGGGATCATGGGGCCTCCTGTTTCTGCGCGGGCGATCGAACTCGATCCATACCTTTAAGTTGTATGCTCGGCATTCAACCAGGTTACCGCCCCGCCATGTCCGACGAAGACGGTTTTGACCGCATGGTGGAGACGGCCATCGCGGCCCATCAACTCCTGGCCCTACACGGCACGTCGACGATGCAGCTCCTGTCCCGGCTGCTGCTGATGGAAATCGGCACGGAGATCGCGGCGCGGCGCGATGCCGAAGCGGCCGCCAACGACAATCCAGATGTCCCGGAGGCGTAGAGCCCGTTTCGCCGGCCGCGGAAGCCGGGTGGCCGTCCTCGGCGAGACCGGCTTGACCCGTAATCACGCGCGCCGTGAAATGGAACGAGCGGGCAAATCTGTTGATCGGCCTCTCCGCCCGAGCAGGCGGCATTTACACCGACGGGTAAAGGCCTAGCTTGTGGGTAGAAACTACCCACGAATCACGGATCCCTAGCCGATGATCGCGAAACGGGTAGCGCTCGCCGGTGCGCTTCTCCTGCTGAGCATCACGCCGTCCGCCTCCCAGCTGCGCCGTCCGATGACGTGTACGGAGGAGGCGTCCGTCGGTCTCGATGCCGCCACGCCGGAGGGGGCGAAGCCGCAGCCCCAGAAGGCCCGGACGTTCTCGCTGGTCACCAGCGGCGGCCTGCTGACCGTGATCTCGGCAGGACGCTCCGACTATTACGAGTGTCAGACCGCCTCGCCGCGTCTGAATGAGCGCACGCCGCGCAACGCGATCAAATGCCAGAACGGCGTCTATTTCCTGCTGATCGACCTGAACAAGCTGAACTTCGTCGAGGCGCAGCTCAATCCCGAGGAGCGCAATGCGATCAAGGTCAGCTACGGGAGCTGTCGAATCCTGTAGCGACGGAGCGGGATCGTCCGTCGGCGCGGCGACGGCCGGACTAATCCATACGGATCAGGACATAGGCGGCGGCGGCGACGGCCGCGAGAGTGAGGGCCACCAGCAGGGCCATCTTCCCGGATGGTGCTTCCGGCGGCTCTGGGGCGTCGGTCATGCGGCTCCTCCAGGCCGGTGAACGGACGATGACCGCCGTCCTGCCCGGTGATCGTCAGGTGTCGGGTGGCCTCTGGCGAAAGACCCCGGTTCTTCCCTTGGTTCCATGGACGCTTCCGGACTGCCTTCCGGCTCTCACTGGCAGAAGCGCGTGGCGGCGGGCGTCCACTGGCCGAAACCCGTCACCACCATGTTCGCCACGACCCGGCAGATATAGATCTTCTGCGCCGCGTTGTTGTGCGGGCCGGCATGATAGCGCGCCACGGCCATCGTCCAGCTGCCTTCCCGCTTCTTCAGGTCCCGGAGGAATTGCGTCGCGTAGTCCACGTTCGCGTGCGGGTCGATCATGGCCTCGACCGAGCCGAACTTGCCGCCGTGATAATGGTGATTGATCTGCATGCAGCCGAGATCGATCAGGCGCGCGCCCCGGCGGCGCGCCTCGGTGAAGTGGGCGAGCACGTCCTGGGGCCCGGTCGCGAAATAGGCCGTTCCTTCGATATTCATGGCATAGGGCTGGAGCGAGCCGCGTTTGCCCGTCTCCGTGAGGCCGACGGCGTAGAGGACGCCGAGAGGCACGCCGTAACGGGCCGAGGCGCGGCCCATCTCGGCCTCACACACGTTTGCGGCGGCCGGAACCGCGCTACAGATAAATGCCGCCGTCGCGAGGACGTATCGTCTCATCGATCCGCTCTCCGTCGCGCCGGCCGGTGGCCGAACGATGCGCCGCCTGTCGTTGCCCATCCTCCCCGTGACCCGGTCGAGCTCCCCCGTTCGCGAAGGAAGACTGACCCTGCGACGGAGCCCCTTCAGCAGAGCCTCCCGCATCGGCCGGTCGCGCTTGAGCGACGGTGACATCGGCTTGGTGGTGCGCCTGCTTGAGGAGGTCCGTGAGGATGGCCGCATCCCGCTGCAGGAGCGCGGCGGTTTCCGGCCGCGAGGCGCGCAGGTGCGTCTCGAGCTGGCCATTCGCCAGTCGCAGCTCCACGGTGACGGTTCCCAGCTCTTCCGGCCTCAGCTGGATCCTGAGCACCCGCAGCGGTCCGTCGGGCGCGGTCCCGGTCGCCGGGTCGGCGTGATTGCCGACCGCATCCGGACGGGCCGGCACCGCACGCGCGATCTCATCCTCGATGGCAGCGGCGATCATCGGCAGGGTGATGGCGGGCAGGCCCGTCTCTGTCCCGACGCTGTCCCTGGGGGTCGGGACGGAACTGCCGGCCCGGCTCTGATGGCCTGCGGCCGCGAGGATCGTACGGGCGATTCCGGGGACCGCATGGCTGTCCGCAGGCACGCTCAGGTCGGACGTGCCGGGCGCGGTGATGGCCGCGCGCACCGCCGTGTCTGCGGGATCCTGGGGCGCGAGACCGGTCGCGGCCCGAAGCGTCCGCGCCGTGGTGGCGATGATGTCGCCCAGTCCCGGCCGGGCGAGGTTCTGTCCGGCCACAAAGGTAGCCCCGGAGGCCGCCGGCGCAGCTTCGGCGGGCATCGCCGTGTCTGCCGGACCCTGGGACGCGAGATCGGTCGCGGCCTGAAGCGTCCGCGCCGCGGTGGCGATGACGTCGCTCAGTCCCGTCCGGGCGAGGTTCTGTCCGGCCACGGTTGGTGCCCCGGAGGCCGCTGGCGCAGCTTCGGCGGCCCCGGACTCGGGTAGCGCTGCCGGGGGTAGCACGGGTTTGAAATGGACCGCGCGGTCGAGCACCGTGACGTCCGGCTTGGGTCCTGATCCGGCGAGCAGCCCCTGCGCGGATCCTGCTCCGCGCACCAATGCGGGTGCAGAACGGGCTGCGGCGTCGGGGGCTGTCATGCGCGGCCCCGGAGAGCCGCCGGTCGCGGGGGCGTCGGAGGCGGCCGCCGGATGGGCGGTGTTCAGGACGTTGGCCAGCACCGTCGCGGCGGCGCTTGCCGGATCGGCGGGGGAGAGCGCGGGTGTCACGGTCGCCTCGTCGGGGCGGCCCTTCGCGACAGGTCCCCGCGGCTCCGCGGCATCATCCCGGTCCTCGTCGGACGAGGGCGTGGAGGGGGGCTCCGCGATCTCGCGCAGGACATCCCCGAAGGCGCCGGGCCGGCCCCTGTCCGGCGGGGTCCGGAGGTCGGTCTCCGGATGGGACCGCGCCATCTCGCGATCGGACTTCGGCGCGGGTCTCTGAACCGTGGCGGCGATCAGGGTCACGGAGTTGCCTTCTGGAGGAGCAGATCGATCTGGTCGATCGTGGCTTGGGCCTTGGGAATCAGTCTGGCCGCGCCATCGGTGGAATCCGCCGCGGCCTGCGCCTGTCGCGATGGCGCCGTGTCGGCCACCGGCCCCACGCGCGTGCCGACGAGACCGCGCCCGATCTCCTCGGCCGTCGCAAGCGCCGTCTTGAGGAGGGGGATGTCGCGGGCGGGAAGCTTGGATCGGTCGAGGGCCTGCAAGGTCCGCAGCCCGGGCTCGAAGGTCGCCAGGTCCACGATCTCGGCCGCCGCCCGGTAAAGGCGTCCCTGGGCCGCCTCCGGACTCTCGGGCCCGCAGAGCGCCAGGGCCTTGTCGGCGGCCAGGCGCGCCGAGGCCGTCTTGCCCTCCTGGATCGCCGTACGGGCGATCAGCAGGTACAGATCGCGCCGGCTCCCGGCAGCCAGTTCGTTGACGATCCTGTTGAGGGCCCCGAAGCGCGCCTCGTCCCGGCCGACATCGAACTGGGTCAACTGGTAGGCGAGGCGCTGCCTGAAATTGCCAGCGTAGACCGAATGCGGAAAGCGGCGCAGATACTGAATCGCCAGGGCTTCGAACCTGTGCAGATCGCCGATCTGCCCGAGGGCGAAGACCTCGCGGCGCAGGGCTCCTTCTTCGCTGAGGGTCCCCGGCAGCAACAGCCGCACGCGATCGAGCAGGGCGATCGCCCGGACCGGATTCTCGGTCACGATGAGCGAGGCCTGCGCGAGGCCGACCGCACCGGCGAGCGTCGGCGGCAGACCCGCCGTGTCGAAATCCCTGAGGAGGCGGTTCGCGTCCGCATCCCGCCCCTCGATAAAGGCTAGAGCGCCGCGGGCCAGCGTCGCCTCCCGCTCGCCCAGCCCGTCCAGCGCAGTCAGGCGACGCAGGATCGCCGGCCCCCCGCCGCTCAGGGAGAAGACGATGGCGGCTCTGACATGATGCCCGTCGGCCCAGACTTCCGGTGCCGCAGCGAGAAGATCCGCGTTGATCCGGGCGATCAACCGCGGCTGACCCTCGTGGGCGGCGACCGAGCCGGACGCGACCCGGTCCTGCAGCAATTGCAGCGTCCGCACCGCGGCAACGGGACCGGCCCTCAAGCCCTGGGAGTCCAGGGCCGCCGGTGCCGGCACGGACTCCGGAAGCGCGGGACGGTCCGCCTGCGGAACCGCCGTGGGTGCCGGTTCCGCGACGGCTGGATCCACGAGCCCTGTGACGAGCGCACCGAGGGCACCCAGCAGGATCCGCCTCATCCCGGAATTCCTTGGAGAAGGATCTCGATCCGCCGGTTCTCCGGCGCCTTGGGATCTGGCGCGTTGCGCGGCATCCGGTCGGCCGCCCCCTCAACGCGCCAGATCCGCGCCTCCTCGATGCCCGCTCGGATGAGCATGTAGGACGCCATACTAGGTCCACACTAGGCAATCGCGCTGCTATGCATCCTGTCCATGCCAGTCGATGGTAATTTCGTTGTAAAACAATGGTTTAGCTATCGATCAACTCCCGCCGAGTGCTATCAAACAACTTCGATCTCTGCGTCCGGGCACAATGTAGGGCACAGTGAGGATCAAGATGGCCACGATTAGAAAAAGGAATGGGAAGTTCCAAGTTCAGGTGCGAATCAAAGGATCTAAATCGGCCACACGGACTTTTAAAACAAAGTCAGAGGCGGTAGCATGGTCGAGAGAAACAGAAATCGAAAAATATCGCAGTCCTGACGCGCACACTCATTCTGCTTCTGATACGGAGACTGTCGGAACTCTGATTGAAAGATACTATATTGAAATCCTATCAAAGCGATATTGGTATAAGAGAGAATGTTCTATATTAAGAAGATTTCAGAGATCCGACCTGTACAACATAAGGATCAACGATCTCTGTGAAGGCGACATCGCCCGCTACAGAGACAGCAGATTGAAAGTTGTTAAACCCGCGACTGTTGTAAGAGAGCTTTGTATTGGGTCGCACTGTTTGACTATTGCCCAAAGCGAGTGGGGTGTTCGCCTGACAACTAACGCATTCAAAAGCGTGCGAAAGCCGAAAGTCCGAAATAGCCGAGAGCGACGTATCTCTCAAGAGGAATGGAGTCGAATATTAGAAGCAGACAGTCGTAGAGGCAAAAGAGCGATGATACACATCATCGAATTGGCTGTCGAAACAGCAATGAGAAAGGGCGAACTTCTAAGAGCGAAATGGACAGATCTCGATCTCGATCAATCCACCCTCTACATACCAAAAACCAAAAACGATTATCCAAGAACGATTCCGCTGACGCCAAAAGCTGTGGAGATTATACGGGCCATGCAAAAAAACGGAAGCGAGGATAATATCATATCTGTAAACTATTTTACCCTAAGTTCTTGGTGGGCTGAATTGCTCAAGGCTGCCGAAATCAGAAATCTACGCTGGCACGATCTAAGACACGAAGGAATTTCTCGCCACTTCAAGCATGGGCTTAGTGTTCCCGAGGTCGCAATGATATCAGGCCACCGCGATTATCAAATGTTGAGAAGGTATACGCACATCAATCCTGCAAATGTTGCCGCAAAGCTAGCTATGATACTTGAGAAGGGACGCTAAATTGTTCGCGCGGTGAGGAGATTATTGGAGATTCCTCACCGCGACACAGAGCTTGTGGTTTGCAGCCTTAAGTAACAAGTCGCAATTTAGAGACGCATAGACGACGAGCGGGGCGCGTTATTATAATCTGGCAAGGGCGAACCGGAATTCTCGATTGAAGCGAGAAAACAAAATGGCGTTTCTCTATTATTGTTTTTCAGATATATACTCGAAATTATGAGAGATAGTGGTATAATGACGGTGTAGACGGTTCGTATCGTGCTACTTATTGGCCGTCATCTATAAAGTTGTTGACATTCTCTGACGAATCGGGCATAACTCAAATCACAGTCGACTGCATCAAGCCGGCGCCGTGATATTCCTGTGGCGCCATTCAACTACAGCCAATATTGCAAATATCACATCCGGGCCAAAGCGTCCGAATGATTTCGCACGAACGAATTAGAGTATCTACGTGAAATTGAACATCGAATCAGAACGTCATCGCTACATTCCCCTTGTTCGCAAAACTAAGCAGCCATTGTTTTCGGATTGGCCGAACAGCGGAGTATTGCTACATGATATAGACCAATATGGCTCTGTTCCAGAAGACATCAATGTAGGTGTCTTAACGGGCGCAGCATCCTATGGTCTGGTCGATATTGACTTGGATGGCCCCAATACGCTCGCGGCCGGAGCTCTGTTGTTGCCAGAGACCGGTATGATTATGGGCCGTAACAGTCGACCCGCATCCCATTATTTCTATCGCGTTGTCGGGACTACTGCCACGCTTCGCCTGAAAAGTCCTAAGGACGGTGAAACCCTAGTCGAGTTTAGAGGGGACGGCTGTCAAACCATGATGCCCCCGTCAATCCATCCCGACGATGGCGAAATGGTGCGCTTCGAAGATAGGAAGGATGGTTCGCCTACTGCCTGTGAACGCGAAACCTTGCTCACGGCTATTAGACAAATTGCAACAGTAAGCTTTCTTTCTGCGTTCTGGATCGAGGGTGGTCGGCATGAACTAGCAATGCAATTTGCCGGATTATGTGCTTGCAGTGGGGTTGCTTGCAAAGCATGTGAGAAAATCATAGGCGCTCTTTGCACCATCACCAAAGATGAAGAAAAAGAAGATAGGTTGTTGGCGGTCGCAACTTCTTATGATCGGTATGCGACAAAACGACAAGTAGAGTGGAGATCAAAACTCGTCGATCTTTTTGGATCAGAGAAAGCCGTCGTATGTCTTATCGAATGGATGGAAGGCAACAGACCCACGCCGTCATTTGATGATCGGGGGCGCACTGTGCAAACGATTAGCGTGGTTGTAGACACGAGCACGGACATTTCAACGGCCGAAGCGTTCCATGCCTCTACTAATGAAACCATTATTTACGGCGAGTATTCCGAGAAATTCTATAGGGCGAACTCCGGGGTTTACGATCCGATCACGGCATTTGAAGTGAAAGGCGAGATTATCAATTTTCTAAAGACGCCAACCACCGGCAATGCTGCAAACGATCCAGTCAAGCTTCGGGCGTCACAATCAAATTCTCGGATCAACGCGGTTCTCGAACTTGCAAAGACATTCAAGCGCAAGGATGATAGGGACTTTGATCGTCAATCTTATCTGTTGGGAACGAAGAATGGTGTGCTTGATTTGACCAGATTTAATTTAGTAGATCCGAATGATATTGTAACGAAACGCATTGGAGCCGAATTTAGGCCCACCGCGGAATGTCCGCTGTTTTTGAGGTTCATCGAGGAGATCTTCGAAGATAATCTTGAAGTCATTCCATATCTTCAACGTGCAGTAGGATACACTCTTACCGCAAGCGTTGAAGCCCAGGCCATGTTCATTCTTATCGGAACAGGGGCAAATGGTAAATCGGTTTTCTTGAATCTCTTACAAGCATTGATGGGTGATTACGGGACATCTCTACCTCCTCATTCTATCATGCAGGCAAGATTTGGGAATGATAAGACAGACGATCTTGCCTCGCTTGACGGAAAAAGGTTTGTCTTTGCTACAGAAGGTGAAGCCGGAGATCGATTGGCCTCCGCTAAAGTGAAGCGCATGACCGGTGGCGATATGATGTCGGTCAAGCGGCTATACAAAGACTATTTTAACTTGAAGCCCGAGTTCAAGATGTGGTTTGGAAGCAACGAACTGCCGCGAATTGCTGGGAATGATGATGCCATTTGGCGTCGATTGCATTTGATTGAATTTAAACGAACTTTTTCGCCAGCGGAGCAAGACCCTAGACTTTTGGAAAAGCTGAAAGGGGAATTGCCTGGCATCTTGAATTGGGCGCTCGAAGGATTGCGTCAGATCGGAGGGATGAAGGGTGACTTTCTTGCTCCACCTGACTCGGTCCGTAAGGCACTCGATGCTTATCGTAACGAGAATGATAACGTGGGGGAATTCATCGATGAAGCTTGTATTCGTGATAGCACTAGTCGAGTGATGGTCGGTGAACTATATAACCACTATGTTTCTTATTCGAGCAACAGTGGCGTTGAACCCATGAACCAAATTGCGTTCTCTAAAACGCTGAATAACCACGGCATTGGTATTCAAAAAATGAGTAAAGGCAATGCACGAACCGGCATACGGCTGAAATAATAATTCCGGGGCTTCGCTCCCGTCGCTTCCCTTCGGTCGCGATTGACTGACTTATTAGCAGTGGAGGAATGGAGGCTAGTTACCTAACTTTTCTATCTCCAATAATTATTTCTATTGGAAATTTAGGTAAGTAACATCCATCCTCCACTCGGAAAGGAAAGGTGAAAAACCCAAGAGGCGCAACAGCAACCAGATCGGCGATATAGAAATTAATCCCCACCAACGCTTCCGGTTCATCAGACGCGATGAAAATTCAGAATAAAATCTGAAATACAATACCAGACGCAAGAAATTTCAGGCAATTCAGTGCCACATAGTCAAATTGAAAGGCATTATTAGACTTATCATGGAAAATCTCTCTTTCCCGCCCGCCGTTATAATTAGCGATAATAGATACATTCTGCGTAAGATGCTCGTTCGTGGGGCATCAGAGGCGTATTATCGTTGGCGATTGTATGAAGGTGATAAGGCCTTTGAATACAAGCGTCTGGCCTTCCAATTCGAGGATCTTATCGACGATCTTGATAGTATGATAGATGAAGAGGGCACGATCCGAGAACAGGATGTAATTGCGATAATTCGGGCTATTTGGAGCTGTAAAGACCTATTCGCTCTGGACTACGCCGAGACGAATGCCGATTATCTTAATTTAATGGCGGACCTGACTCGCGATCTATGCCCGGAGTGTCACAGGGCAATGATAGCAGCCTAATGCGTCGGCGAGGGTATCACAGGCTATTGATGCCCCCACTACCCGTGAATCGAACTCGTTATCGTTCCGAGATACTAGCCTCGAATAAATGTTCTGCGGTGGTCGCCAGCCGTGCATTCCAGGCCAGTGGCGCGAACCATTCCTCGGGTATAGCTGCCACCCCATAAGCGGCTCCTGCCATCTGGCCTGTGATTGCCCCTACCGTGTCTGCATCGTCCCCAAGGTTCACCGCCAAGAGGACGGCATCTCGGAAGGTGGTGGTCTCGGACAGGCACCAGAAGGCGCTTTCGAGCGAGTCGATCACATAGCCGGATGATCGGATCTCGCCCCGAGCCTTCCCGCGCCACGATCCGTTCATGATGGCCTGAACCCCCGGACAGAATGGGCCGTGGGTTGCGGAGAGAACGTCCGACAGCGGCTTTCCCCCAATAAGCGCGGCAAGGACCGTTGCCAACGCATCACAGCCGTCCACGGACTCCTGTGCGCCATGGGTCGTGTAGCTCTGTCTTCGGGCCGCATCCTTCAGGCGGTCGTCATCGTTCCAGAAGCGCAAGGCAACAGGCGCCAAGCGCATGATCGAACCGTTTCCAGCGTTCCTCGGGTCAACCGGCCCCGCTACCGGATCGTTTGTGCGCCGAAACGACTCCAGGGCTTTCCTCGTGGCGATCCCGATGTCGAAACAGGATCCCGTGCACGAATTTTCGCCGAGTTCGTGCCAGCGACAGAATCGTTCCATTAGATCCCGTTCGTCCAGGCCATCGCAGGCTAGCAGTGAGTCGGCGAGGCACAGCGCCATAGCCGTGTCATCGGTCCACTGGCCCGCATTCAGATTGAACGGGCCACCGCCTACCATGTCGGTCACGGGCGGCTTTGTATCTCGTGTCTCGAATTCCAAGGTGGTGCCGAGCGCATCGCCAACTGCAAGGCCGATCAATGCACCGAGAGCATGATTCAAACCGTTAGCGGGCATTGCAGCGGTGCCACTGCCATGAAGCCGTAGGTTGGTCATCCTCTCCGTAACACCATCCCAATCTTTGTATAGTCAAATAAAGTCCTTCTCGTCGATCGCAGGCCGCATCAGTTTTTGGATCATCTCCTCGACCGCCACGACATCTCGCGTTTTCTTTGTCCCACCTCTTCATTAGGCTCTTCACATCCCCTGCTTGAACACTCTGGGACATAAAACAAGCAATAATAATTGCCATTCCGAAAATTTTAGTATGAACCGATTCGACTTTCATTACTATTTTCTATCGCAACGATAAACAACTTGGCTTTTTCCTAGACCCCCGATAGTCATAATGTTCTTATTTGATTTATGCGTGAACGTAATTGTTCTTGCACTCATCTCTCCTTCGTCGCGACACTTCAGATCAACTATATAGTAGAAAAATCCCGGAGTGACATTGTTGTGCTCTGCCACCTTTCCTACTTGACAGGTCGACTCGTATTGCCTGAATGATTTCTGCGCTATAAATGTGATATTTTCTGGATCAGCGCATTTGTCTTTAGTGCTCGTCCATCGCCCTAGAAAATAGCTAGGAAGTTGTGAAGCTTGACCGTAGGGCTGTGTAATCATCACGCCCCCAATTGCGGCAAGTGCAACAAACGTCGATTTCACTACATTTCTCCAGAATTAGATAAAATGATTGTGGCGCAATACGTGATTTTCTTGCTGCAAAGTTTCGATTGCACCCGGTCGGACAGCGCGGACCCGTTCAATCGCCCTCGAAGGTTCCTCGCCCATTATATTAACGAGCACGGCAGCGATCATGCCGGCGCGACCAAGGCCACCCCGGCAATGGACCACCACCGACTGTCCCTGACATAACTGTGCGACGAGGCGAGGCCCGATTGTTCGCCATGCCGCTTCGAAGGACGGTCCAGGCACACTGACGTCCGGTATCGGGGAATGGTGCCAGATCAGGCCAGCATCCCTTACAGCCTCGGGCAAGCCTCGCACCTTCAGTAGGTCGAACTCGTGGGCTTCCAGGAGAGTAAGGACGGAGGAGGCACCCCAATCCCGGAGCGAGGCCACATCAGCCTGTAGGTCTCGCTCCCACGCGCCGCCAGCCGACGTGTCATCGACCTTCCCTGGACAAAGGGTGATGCCTATTCGCCCGCCCTTCTCACCAACAGGGATTGTAGCAATTTGCAGCGGGTGCGTAAGAGATGTGCGGACCGACAGTTGCGATTTAGTTATGCTGTGTGATCCGAAAACAGCTAGTCCACTGCGCCAAGTATCTATCTTCGTCATGGTGTCTCCTACCGAGGCACCTTATCATAAAAACTGTCCCTGTCGTTAATTTTTGAAATTTGGATCATGGAAGACGACTGCGATTTCGAGCACTCCCGGCTTTCCGGCAAGTTCACTCGTAACGGTATTAGGGTCGAGGTTGAAATCTATCGGAATGCGGGCACGAACGACACATGGCGGCTAGAAGTTGTAAACGAGAACGGCGGCTGTATCCGCTGGCACGTCCGATTTTCCAGTGAAGAAGAAGCTTATCAGGCTTTCCTCGCGGTCGTCGACCAAGAGGGCATATCGTTCTTCTTTAGCGCCGGTCCGGAGGCGCGGCACTGATATAGTGGAGCGCCCTAGCAGCCCGACGTCAGTTGCTATGCACACCCCTATCGCGATGTTCGAGAGGAGGAACCGTTCAAGAGTCGATAGACGGACGCACGCCCCACCTTCAGTTCCTTGGCAATGACACTGGCACCCATCCCTTGGGCGGCGAGGGCTTTGACTCGTTCAGGATCGATGGTCGGCTTGCGTCCCTTGTAAACGCCCTCGGCCTTGGCCTTCGCAACGCCTTCCAATTGGCGTTCTCGCCGTATGGCCGTCTCGAACTCGGCGAAGACCCCAAGCATCTGCAAAAAACAGCGCCCCGCTGCCGTGGACGTATCGACAGGTTGCTCAAGGACCTTCAGGGACACGCCCTTCGCCTCCAACCGCTTCACGATGGCCGCGAGATCTCCGATTGAGCGTGCGAGCCTGTCGATGCGGGTGACCGAGAGCGAATCCCCGGCCCTGGCGAACTGGATTATCGTTTCGAGTTCCGTCCGGCCTTCCAGCTTGGTGCCCGTCTGCGTCTCGGACCGGATGATGTCACAACCTGAAGCTTGCAAAGCCTCCTGCTGGATCGCTAAGCTCTGTGACACGCTTGATACGCGCGCATAACCGTAGGTGGCGATAGGGAACTCCTGTCTTGTTAGCTTCTAGACCCGCCTACCATAGTGTCTCGGAATTCAAATGTCGACCCTAAAGAGACGGGTGGACAGGCATCCACATGTCTCGCGCAAGCGCCTTGCATAGGTATAGCCAAAAAGATCAGAACCAAGCCACATAACCACGACGCTTAACCGCACCATGTATGATCCTACGTTTCATTCTCGGGCGTTTCGAAATGAACTTACCCATAATGATTATCTTCGAGATCGGCGCTTGTTTTTGGAAAATTACCGCAATGCGTTAATTGCTGACGCAGCAAGAAGGGTCGAAACAGGTTATGAAGATGTAGAGCTCAAATGGCGAACAATCAATGGGGCGCCAGTATACGCCCTGGGTCAACTTGCTGATGAAGTTGTTCTGAGAAAGATTACTCGCAATATCAAGCAAGTGACGCGTGTTCGGCAGTCAAATCGAAGCCATATCGTAAAGTGCATCCAGTCGTTATGCCAAGAAGGTTTATCCTTCAAATTATATAAAATCGACATCAAGAAATTTTATGACTCAATTACCACAGAAATGTTCCTGTCGTCTATAGTCAGTGATTCGGCATTCCCTCCGGCAACAACGAGGCTGCTGTCTTCCTTTTTTGAAGAGATGAGGAAACGAGGCATCGGCGGGTTACCCCGCGGCCTATCTCTGAGTTCTGTTTTAAGTGAGTATGTAATGAGGCCGTTTGATCGCGCTGCGGCCAGTATAGATGGAGTATTTTTCTTCTCCCGATTTGTAGATGACATGGTCTTCATAACACGCGGCGATGAAGATCATGAGCGATTTATATCCGGTATCAATAAACTTTTGCCGTGCGGTCTAACTGCTAGTCCTCAGAAAACAAAATGCTTTCCTTTCAAGTCCCACGATAAGTCAAATGTTGGCGTCGAAGGTGAAGTGGATTTTTTGGGATATGTATTCCGCATAGGTTTCGCGAAGCGTGACGAAAACGGAAGGATCAGTCGTGACGTGCAGCTGGACATAGCAGATAAAAAAATTAGGCGCATGAAATCGCGCATCTGTTTGTCACTATTGCAGTTTACTAAAGACCGAAATTTTAGCGATCTTGAAAAAAGAATTCGAATGTTGAGTTCTAACTACTCAGTGACCGATTTCGGTAGAAGACGTATTAGAAACGTGGGTATCTATCATAATTATAGGTTGGTAGGCCCGGGGCCTTCTAAGTCACTTCGAGATTTGGACGCTTTTTATAAGAAGATGATACTTTCAAATCAAGGAAAAATTTGTTCTCGCTTGCAACTGACCATAACCCGGCAGCAAAGGAGCGCAC
The DNA here is from genome assembly GCF_029691625.1 of Methylobacterium sp. 391_Methyba4. Taxonomy (NCBI): domain Bacteria; kingdom Pseudomonadati; phylum Pseudomonadota; class Alphaproteobacteria; order Hyphomicrobiales; family Methylobacteriaceae; genus Methylobacterium; species Methylobacterium sp. 391_Methyba4. The sequence continues at coordinate 2,108,564 of NZ_CP121475.1, forward strand.
TATTGCGCTACTCTTTTGAACGCGCATTCACAGATAGGACGCACTTCGATTTCAATCCAAAGGCCATTGGAAGCCTCAAGAAGTGCTGGAATAATGTCTAAGAGCGTTCAGATCAGGGGAAAGCTCGATCCCTCCGATTATCATCGGGTCTTACTAACAGACACGTCGCCGTTCGAAGTGCCGATTATCTTTTCGAATAACAATTTCTACAAGAACACCTATTTGCGCGACAGTTTGAGCGGGCATATCATCGAGACGATGAAAGCCATTTTCTTGGATCATAATTATACTATACCATTCAGGTATAATATAGCAAAAGACAGCGCTTCCGTTCGGCAGTTAAGTCTTCTTCATCCTTCCGCACAGTTGAGCGTTTGTAATTTTTATCGCTCGTATGAAAATCTAATTTGCTATTATACCTCTATTGGTCAGTTCAGTATCAGATCACCGAACCGCATCGGAAGCTCCTTTTATTTTCGGTCTACGATTTCTGACAAAAATAAATATAGAAATAATACAGTCGACACCACTGAGGTGGATAAGCTGGTAAAAAATCCCGCGAGTTACTTCGCATACAGCGGTTACGACAGACTCTACAAATTCTTCAATTCCATCGAATTTGTCAACATCGAGAAGCGCTTTGCCTATATGCTTGTATTGGACGTATCGAAATGCTTTGCCAGCATATACACGCATTCAGTCGCGTGGGCGTTAAAGGACATCCATACAGCGAAGGGTAATATAAAGTCTAATCATTTTGGTTCGCACTTCGACGCGCTGATGCAGCGTATGAATTACAATGAAACCAACGGAATATGTATCGGACCGGAGATTAGCAGGATTTTTGCGGAGATAATACTTAATAGAGTGGATATAAATATAGTGAAATGTCTTGAGGCGGATATTGCCGCGCCCAGAAGGAACGACTACACAATAAAAAGGTATGTCGATAACTACTATATTTTCTCAAACTCTGTCAATGATATTGACCGGATACATGCTGTAGTGTCGGCCTGTTTAGGCGAATTCAAGCTTCACTTAAATGAACACAAGACAGAAATTATAAGTCGACCCTTTTATACGCGCAAGTCGAAAGTGATAGATGATATAAGCACCAAACTGTCGGACTTCTTCAATCTTTTTGTTGCGCAGGATTTTGATGACGGGAGGCGATATAGTTTCCCAACGCGGATCAAGCGCTACAATTCGCTCTATAAATCTATCATTCGCGATATAAAGGCCGCATGTTCACTGAGTGATTCTCATTATGAAGATGTAGCGAGTTACATTATATCTGCTATAGGAATACGGATTACTCATCTTATTGACGATATTGCAAGCGGGTTAGCAAGAGAGGACTGCGACGAAGAGCTCTACATTGAGGCCTTCATTTTGTTGCTGGAGTTGTCGTTTTTCTTCTATACAATGAGCCCCACTGTAGCAGCCTCGCTTACGCTTAGTAAAAGCATTGTCATTTGCGCAAAATCTTTTGAGGCGCACTTCAATTCGCGACTTCCGTTCCTTCAAGACAGAGTTGTTCGATGGACAATGCAGCTAATGCGTGACTCAAGGATAGCAGGAATAACGAAAAGAAAGGGCACAATACCGATCGAAATACTAAATATACTAATCGCGATGCATGATATTGCTGCCGATTATAATTTCGATGAATCATTGTATCGGGATCTCCTTTTCAAGGATGGAAGGGTTGATTATTTTTCGGCGGTTTCATGTCTTTACATAATCAAAGATAGGAATAATTGTGAAGCGCTTCGTAACGAGATATATCTGTGCATCAGGAATAATCTATTAAATAGTGCGAATTTTGTCTTGTCATCTCACGACGTTCATCTCTTCCTAGACACGATATCGTGTCCATATATCCCGACGCCGGATAGAGTTAAGCTCTATAAGGAAATAGTCGGAGTTCTAGGTATTAAGAGGGCAAACAATGCGGAAGCTTTGCAGGCTGTTCAACAGTGCGAGGCTGCATGCTGGTTCGTCAGCTGGAAGGGAGTAGACCTACTGTCCCTGATAAACAGAAAGCAGTTGAGTTCCGTCTACTAGCCTGCTATGCGTTTCAGCGGGGTCGTTTGCTATTCGCTTCAATCGTCGATGCTGCGAGGCAGCACACGCGATTTATACCTTTGGTTGCACTTGGAAGCTCTAAAGGCGTCTTCATAGGAACCATTAGGAGCGTTGCATAGTTTGTGACGCACACACTCAGTGTTTAGTGGGCGGCCCCACCAATGCCTCGGTGGAATGCGGATTTTAATATTCTATCAAATGGGCTTTCTTTCTAGGCTCGGAACAGTAGCGCGGGAATCGAGTCATAGCGCCCGCCAGCATCGTAAGGGTTGGTGTCTCGTACCGTCGGCCCACTGATGCAACACGATGGCTGGTGATCGCATCCCTTAAGCGTTCTTCAATGCCGGCCTCAAGCGCAAGGGTTTTCCATGTGTGTCGCCAACCGTGATTCGGATCGACGCTCGGATCAAGCTTGACGGTAGCGCGCATCCATTCTCAGTGTCGAGGACCATAGCGGTAGCATGCAAGCACGGTTCTCCACGGCTTCGGCCCGGCCCTTGATCGTCGGCTGATGCTCACTCCGACTGGTGAATCGACGCTCCGCCTCTTGTCACCGGGGCGTCGGATCAGTCTCCATAAGGCACGGTCGATCCTCGCGTTCTGGTCACAATATGGCACACTAACCCCGGAGAAGGCTTCAAATTTCGCCTTCACCAGGATCGCCGACTATGGTAGCCTATGCTTGCCTAAGGCGCTGTGAACAAATGGTTTTTTGATTGTGATCGGGTGGTCGGCGTGTCGTAGGATGAGCATGTAGGACGCCATACTAGGTCCACACTAGGCAATCGCGCTGCGCTACGATCAGAGCGAGAGCGACGCCCCGGTGGTGCTGGCCAAGGGGGCGGACCTGATCGCCCTGCGCATCCGCGAGATCGCCGAGAGGAACCGGATCGAGGTGGTCGTCGACAAGGCCCTGACCCGGGCGATGTACGACCACGTGGAGATCAATCAGGCAATCCCGGCGGAATTCTACCGGGCGGTGGCGAATCTCCTCGTCTACGTGATGACGCGCAAGCGCCGCTGAGCGGCCGCGGGTGACCGGCCCGCGGATCGGGGAACCCGGCCTGGCCGGCCGGCGCCCCCCCCGGCGGGCGCCGGCCCTCAGAAATGCGGGAGGGCGCGCCGCGGGGCGACGATCGCTTGTCGAACCCGGCCCCTGATCCTGGCGCCCGCGTTCCCCGGCCTCGAAGGCGGATGCGGGGAAACGCGGTGATCCCCGAAGGCCTCCTGCGAGTCCTCCTGCGAGGCCCCCGCTGCGCTCCGGCGCCTCGGGATCGGGTCGCGCTCGGGCGGATCGCAGGCCGCGAGACGGCCTCAGGCCGCCCGACCGTCGGCCTGCCGGCGCTTCGCCTCCCGGCGGAACCGGTGCAGCACGAACTCGGTGTAGCCGTTGGGCTGGCGCGCGCCCTCGAACACCAGGGCCTCCGCGGCCCGGAAGGCCGGGCCGTCGAAGCCCGGAGCCATCGGCCGGTAGGCCGGATCGCCCGCGTTCTGGCGGTCGACCACCGCCGCCATCCGCCGCAACGCCGCGTCGACCTGCGCCCGGTCCACGATCCCGTGGCGCAGCCAGTTGGCGATGTGCTGGCTGGAGATCCGCAGGGTGGCGCGGTCCTCCATCAGGCCGACCTCGTGGATGTCCGGCACCTTCGAGCAGCCGACGCCCTGGTCGATCCAGCGGACCACGTAGCCCAGGATCCCCTGGCAGTTGTTGTCGAGCTCCTCCCGGATCGCCTCCGGCGCAAAGGCGCCCTCGGCGAGGGGCAGGGTCAGCATGGCGTCCCGGGTCGCGGGCGCCCGGCCGGCCAGATCCGCCTGGCGGGCGCGGACATCCGTCCGGTGGTAGTGCAGCGCGTGGAGCGTGGCCGCCGTCGGCGACGGCACCCAGGCGGTGTTGGCGCCGGCTTCCGGGTGGGCGCCCTTCGCCTCCAGCATCGCCGCCATCTGGTCGGGGGCGGCCCACATGCCCTTGCCGATCTGCGCGTGGCCCGGCAGGCCGCAGGCGAGGCCGGCATCGACGTTCCCGTCCTCGTAGGCCTTGATCCAGGCGGTCGCCTTCATCGCGTCCTTGCGGACCACCGGACCGGCCTCCAGGGAGGTGTGGATCTCGTCCCCGGTCCGGTCGAGGAAGCCGGTGTTGATGAAGAACAGCCGGTCCGCCGCGGCGGCGATCGCCGCCTTCAGATTGAGCGTCGTGCGCCGCTCCTCGTCCATCACGCCGATCTTGAGCGTCCGCGGCGCGAGCCCGACGAGGGCCTCGACCCGCCCGAACAGCTCCACCGCGAAGGCGACCTCGTCGGGGCCGTGCAGCTTCGGCTTGACCATGTAGACCGAGCCCGTCCGGCTGTTGCGCAAGGAGCCGGTCCCGTTCAGGTCGTGCAGGGCGATCAGCGCGGTCACCGCCGCGTCGAGGAGCGTCTCGGGGATCTCGGCGCCGTCGAGGGTCACGGCGTCGGTGTACATGTGATGGCCGACATGCCGGACCAGCATCAGCGACCGCCCCGGCAGGGTCAGGCTTCCCCCGTCGGGCGCCGTGTAGGTGCGGTCCGCGGCAAGCCGCCGCTCGACGGTGCGGCCGCCCTTGGACAGGGTGGCCACGAGGTCGCCGCGCATCAGGCCGAGCCAGCTGCGATAGACCGCGACCTTGTCGGCCGCGTCCACGGCGGCGACCGAATCCTCCATGTCCATGATGGTCGAAAGGGCGGATTCCAGCACCACGTCGGCGATGCCGGCGGGGTCGGTGCGGCCGATCGGGCTCGTCCGGTCGATGACGATCTCGACGTGCAGGCCGTTGTGGCGCAGCAGGAGCGCGGTCGGCGCCTCGGGGGCGCCGGTATAGCCCGCGAGGTCCGCCGTGCCGGTCAGGCCGGCGCTCCGTCCGGCGCCGAGAGCAACGGCGAGGCGGCCGCCCGTCACCGAGAAGCCCACCGCATCCGCCCAGGAGCCGACGCTGAGCGGGGCGGTCGCGTCGAGGAGGGCCTTGGTCTTGGCCACCACGGCGGCGCCCCGGGCCGGGTTGAACCCGGTGCCTGGGGCGAGGTCGCCGTCCTGCGGGATCGCGTCGGTGCCGTAGAGGGCGTCGTAGAGGCTGCCCCAGCGGGCATTGGCGGCGTTGAGCGCGTAGCGGGCGTTCGAGATCGGCACGACGAGCTGGGGCCCGGCGATCTGCGCGATCTCCGCGTCCACGTTCTCGGTGGTCACCCGCACAGCGTCGGGCTCCGGCTGCAGGTAGCCGATCTGCGTGAGGTAGGCCGCGTAGGCGGCCGGTTCGTGCGGCAGGCCGCGATGGTCGCGGTGCCAGGAATCGATGTCGGCCTGGAGGCCGTCGCGCCGGTCGAGCAGCGCCCGATTGTGCGGTGCGAGGTCGCGGACGATCGCCGCGAAGCCCGACCAGAACCGGTCGGCCGAGAGGCCGGTTCCAGGCAGCGCCTCCTCGGACAGGAAGGTGCGGAGATCCTCGGCGACGACGAGATTCGACATGCGATCCTCTGGGAAATGGGGCGCCGTGCGTCAGAAAAAGTCGAACGGCCCGTGAAATTTTTTTGATCTCACGGCGATAGACCGCTTGGCACCCGCCGAAAAGGCGGCAAAAGGGATTTGATTTTTTCCGCAGCGTTGAAAATGAACGACCAGAGCGACCTGGAGATCTTCGCCCGGGTGGTGCGGACCGGCAGCCTGACCCGGGCCGGGTCGGAACTCGGCCTGTCGGTGGCGGTGGTCTCGAAGCGGCTGAAGCGGCTGGAGGAGCGGCTCGCCGTGCGCCTGCTGCACCGCACCACGCGGCGGCTGGCGCCGACCGATATCGGCGCGGCGTTCTTCGAGCGGATCGCCCCGATCGTCGACGCCATCGCGGAGGCCGAAAGCCTCGTCTCGCAGAACGCCACGCGGGCGCGGGGGACGCTCCGGGTTACGGCGCCGAGTTCCTTCGGGCGCCTGCACATCGTCCCGCATCTGGGGGCCTTCTTCGCCCTCCACCCCGACCTCGTGCTGAACCTGGAGCTGAGCGACGATTTCGAGTCCATCATCGAGCGCGGCTACGACCTCGCCATCCGGGTGGGCGCGCTGGAGAGTTCCGGACTGACGGCGGTGCGCCTCGCGCCGGTGCGGCGGGTTCTGTGCGCGCGGCCGAGCTACCTCGATGTGGCGGGGCGACCGCAGACCCTGGACGATCTGCGCGGCCATGTGTGCCTCGCCACCGAGAACCAGAACCCCTGGCGCCTCATCGGACCGGAGGGACCCTGCACGGTCACCGCGTCGGGCCCCCTGCGCACCCATTCCAACGAGGTGGTGCGCGAGGCGGCGATCGGCGGCCTCGGGATCGCGCTCCGCTCCACCTGGGACGTGCACGCGGAGCTGCGCGGCGGGCTCTTGGAGGTGGTGCTGCCCGCCTACACGGCCGCGGCCTCGGCGGGCATCTTCGCGGTCTATCCGAGCCGCGCCTTCGTGCCCGCCAAGACCCGGGCCTTCATCGCGTTCCTGAAGCAGACCTACCGGTCGAGCGGGGCCTGGACGGAGGGGTGAGGGGTGGGCCGAGGGGCGACGCGTCCCCCTCCCCCGCAGAGGCGACCGACGTCACACGGCCGGCGCCGCGCGCTCCGCCTCACGAGGGAGAGGGGACAGGCACTCGTCGCTCACGACTTTGATGGCCGGCGGAAGACGGGTGAAACCGCCCGCCCGGAAGCGGGGGCGCGGATCCCACCCGATCGACGTCGCGCCTCACCCTGCCGCGAAGACATCGGGATCGGTCCGCGCCAGCATCCGCTTGAACGCCGCCCATTCGTTGTCGGGCGCTCCCTGGACGACGACGCGGTCGTAGCCGGCGGCGTATTGCCCGGCGGTCTTGGTTGCGATGGCGGCGGAGGGCCGGATCACCGGCGCGCCGGCCGCCTGGATCGCCAGCTGCGCCCGGCACGAGCGCTCCATGTTGTGCATCAGCCGGAACGCCTCGCCGACCGTGCGCCCGCAGGTCAGCAGGCCGTGGTTGCGCAGCACCATCACGGGCTTGTCGCCGAGATCGGCCACCAGCCGCTGCCGCTCGTCGAGATCGAGGGCGATGCCCTCGTAGGCGTGGTAGGCGACGCGCCCCGTGAACTGCATCGACCACTGGTTCAGGGGCAGCAGCCCCTCCTCCTGACAGGAGACCGCGACCCCCGCCACCGTGTGGGTGTGCAGCACGCAGATCGCGTCGGCGCGGGCGGCGTGGATGGCGCTGTGGATCGTGAACCCGGCCGGATTGATGCCGAGCCCCATCGGGTCCGCGAGCACGTGGCCGTCGATATCGACGGTGACGAGGTTCTCCGGCGTCACCTCCTCGAAGCGCATCCCGTAGGGATTGATCAGGAACCGGTGCCCGTCCCCCGGCAGCCGCGCCGAGATGTGGGTGTAGATGCTGTCGTCGAGGCCCAGCCGATGGATCAGCCGGTAGGCGGCCGCCAGATCGACGCGCATCGCCCGGACCGCCTCCTGAATCCCTCCGCCGGACCCGGCGTCCCGGTCCGCGACGATCGACGGCGTGGCTGCGCTCATGCGGCGGCTCCCTGCCGGTCGGCCTGATCGGGATCACCCCCCGGCGCGGGCGGTCCCGGTCTCCCGGCGCGGTCGAGCCCCGGAGGACGCGGTTCGGGCCGGGATCGCCGCCAGGGTGCACGATGGGACGCCATCCGGCAATGCGCGGGACCGGGCCGGCCGGCACCGCGGCCCGAGGCGTTCGGAGCCCGCTCCTCCGCACGCCCGCCGCGATGCACCGTGACGCGCCTCGGGGCGTCGGTCCGGTCAGCCGCCGGGAAGCCGGCTTTAGCAACGTTGCGTTCGGGCTTCGCGGCGTCCCGCGTCACCCCGGCGGCGTGAGGTTTGGGCCATGCCCCCGGCGGCGCAGCGCGCGGGGCCGCGATAGTGTGTCCGGATGCGTGGGCGCTCCCGATGTACGGTGGCCGTCTTTGCGAGCGCAGCGAAGCAATCCAGGGTCGCGCCACGTCCACCGGGGTCACGCTGCTGCCCTGGGTCGCTTCGCTGCGCTCGCGATGACGGGAGCGGCGCGGAGCCCCCTACCCCGCCAGCGCCGCCTCGATGCCGGCGCCGAGGGCCAGGAGGCGGCGGTCCTGCCCGTGGCGGGCGAGCAGCATCAGCCCCGCCGGCCGGGCGAGATCCGGCATCGGCAGCGACAGGCCGGTGAGATCGAAGAAATTGCCGAACGCCGTGTTGCGCAGCATCAGGCGATTGGCGTTCAGGAACGCCGCGTCGTCCGCCTCCAGCGGGGCGGTGAGCGGCGCCGTGGTGGCGGTCGCCGGGAGGACCAGCACGTCGAGGGGGGCGAGAACCCGGTCGAAGGCGGTGATCAGTTCGGCCCGCCGGCGCATCGTCCGGACGTAGCGCGCCGCCGTCGCGGTCCGGCCGGCCAGGATGCGGCGGTGGACCCGCGGGTCGTAGCGGGACGCTGCGCTGTCCAGCCAGTCGGCATGGACCGCCGCGGCCTCGATCGCCGCGATAGAGCCGTCCGGCATGGCCGCGTCCATCGCGGCGAGGAGATCGTCGATCGGGTGGTCGACGATTCGGGCGCCAGCCCGGGACAGGCAGGCCAGCGCGCGCTCGAAGGCCTCGGCCACGAGCGGCTCCGTCTCGGTGAACAGCAGGCCCCGCGGCACGCCGACGCGCAGGCCCGCGACGGGGAAAGCCTCCAACGGCACGGGCTCCGCGCCCGCCATCACGGCGTCGGCGGCCGCGCATTCCGCCACCGTCCGGGCGAGCGGACCCAGCGAATCGAGGGCGTAGGAGAGCGGGAAGGCCCCGTCCAGCGGCACGCGGCAGGCGGTCGGCTTGAAGCCCACGACGCCGTTCAGCGCGGCGGGGATCCGGACGGAGCCCCCCGTATCCGACCCGATCGCGATGTCGCTGGTCCCCTGCCCCACCGAGACCCCGGCGCCTGAGGACGAGCCCCCCGGGATGCGCGCCGGATCGGCGGCGTTGCCGGGGGTGCCGTAATGCGGGTTGAGGCCGAGCCCCGAGAAGGCGAACTCGGACATGTTGGTCTTGCCCAGGATCACCGCGCCGGCCCGGCGCAGGCGGGCGACCACCGGGGCATCGGCCCGCGCCGGCGCCCCGTCGGCCAGCAGGATCGAGCCGGCGCGCGTCGTCTCGCCCGCCACGTCGAACAGGTCCTTGATCGAGACCATCGCGCCGTCGAGGGGGCCGAGGGAGATCCCGTCCCGGCGGCGGGCGTCGGCGGCGTCCGCCGCCGCGCGGGCCTCGGCGGCGTAGAGCCGGGTGAAGACCGCCTTGTCCCCCTCCCCGATGCGGGCCAGCCGCGCCTCGACGGTCTCGCGTACGCTCATGATCCTCACCGCGCGATGTTGCGGGCCGTCGATGCAAGCGGAGGGCCCGGGCGGGCCCCCGCCCGTCAGAACGTGCCGGGATAGGCGCCGCCGTCCATCAGCAGGTTCTGGCCGGTGATGAACCCCGCCTGCCGGCTGCACAGGAACGCGCAGGCGGCGCCGAACTCGTCGGGGTGCCCGAACCGGCCGGCGGGGTTGGCGCGCGCCCGCGCCTCCAGGAACGCCTCCACGGTGGTGCCCGCCTTGGCGGCGCCGGCTGCGGCGTTGCTGCGGATCCGGTCCGTGTCGAAGGGGCCGGGCAGCAGGTTGTTGATGGTCACCCCGTGCCGCACCGTCTGCCGGGCGAGGCCGGCCACGAAGCCCGTCAGCCCCGATCGGGCGCCGTTCGACAGGCCGAGATGCTCGATCGGCGCCTTCACGGCGCCGGATGTGATGTTGACGATCCGGCCGAACTTGCGGGCGATCATCCCGTCGACGGTCGCCTGGATCAGGGCGATCGGCGCCAGCATGTTGGCGTCGAGCGCCCGGATCCAGGCGTCGCGGTCCCAGTCGCGGAAGTCGCCGGGGGGCGGCCCGCCGGCATTGTTGATCAGGATGTCGGGCTCTGGGCAGGCGGCGAGCGCCGCGGCCCGGCCGGCCTCGGTGGCGATGTCGCCCGCGACGGCGGTGACGGTGACCCCGGTCTCGCTGCGGATCTCCCCGGCGGTCCGCTCCAGGAGCTCCGCGTTGCGGGCCGTGATCGTCACCGCGACGCCCTCGCGGGCCAGCGCCAGGGCGCAGCCCCTGCCCAGTCCCTTGCTCGCCGCGCAGACGAGCGCCCGGCGCCCGCTCAAGCCGAGATCCATGGGGAGCCTCCGTGACCGGCCCTCGCCGCGAGGGCATCCGCCGCGTCATAGCCCGCCGGACGCCCCCCGCGGAAGCGATCCGGGACGGGGCCGCGGGCCTCTCAGGCGGTGTTCGGCCGGCGCCCGCCGCTCACCACGTGCGCAGGTCGCGGGCGCCGGGCCCGTCGGGACGCTCCTCCCGCTCCGGGGCGACGAACCCGGCCCACAACAGGGCCACCGCCCCGGTGAGAAGCGGAAGGGACGTGCTGAGGACGAGGCTGAGGGTCACGGCGATCCTGCCAGGCGGACGAGGTCGAGACGACGAGGTCAGGCTCTTTTGGTCCGAAAGTTGTTTTCGTGAGCTTAAGGTTGCCGGTCATATTGAAGAGGCCGCGGCAAAATCTGCATGCGCTGCACCGCTCCAGTCACCGCCTGCGCGGTCGGGCCTCCCCGTCCGGGCGGAATCTGCGGCCGTGGCGCTCCGCATCGGGATGTCGCATGGCTGTTCGAGGACGGATCCGCTGAGCGACGGACCGGAGGCCGGCTCACGACTGCATCAACCCGCGCGATCCCCAGGCCGACGCGATCCCCAGGCCGGGCAGGCCACGTTCGTGCGCTCCGTCGCGGGGCGGCCTCTCCCCGAGATCACGCCCGGCGTGGATCGCGCCGGAGACGGCCTGTCGCCGCGCCTGTCCGACGCCTGCGTCCGAGATCTGCAACCGGACATCGCCGTGTCTCACGGCCGGATGGTGCCTAGGGCTGGGCGCAGCCTGCGGTCGGTGTCACGGCCCTGCCGGCAACCGCGTCGTCCGGCCCGCGCCTGTCGCGCCCGCCGGGACGCCGGGGGGCCGCTGCGCGCCGGCTCACGGCTGATCCGCGGCCTCGGACAGGGCGCCGAATTCGTTGACCATGCACTCGTGCATCCGGCGCAGCCACCCCCGCGCTTCCGTTCGCTCGGCCTCGGCCCGTTCGGCCCGTTCGGCCGCCGCACGGGCCTGCGCCTCGGCCTGCTCGGCCCGCTCGAGCGCCGCCCGCAGCAGCGATTCAGCGTGGCGGGCCCGGTCCTCCGCGGCGCGGCGTGCCGTCTCGGCCGCGCGCACCGAATGCTGCGCCTCCCGGACGGACGCGCGGGCGCTCGCCTGCAGGCCGCGGACCCGCGCTGCGACGCCGCGCACGGCGGTCAGGGAGGCCGACCAGTCATCCGCCTCCGCTTCGGCCGCGGGCCCGGCCGAAGCGGCGCCGGAGAACAGGGCGACGACCCGGTCGATCGGCGCGGCGTCGCCGTCGCGAGGCCCGACCGGGTAGGTCAGGGGATGGGACTCCATCGTCTCGGCCCGCGCCCGGGCGGCGCCGCTCATGCCGCCTCCTGATCGGTGAGGTCCGAGAATTCGGACAGGATCGCCTGCTGGACGCGTTCCAGCCATTCCTCGGCCTGCCGCGCCCGGTCCTCGGCGGCGCGGACGCGGGCCTCGGCGGCCCTGGCGCGTTCCTCCGCGGCGAGGACCTGGGCCTCGGCGCGCACCTGTGCCTCGCGGGCCTGCATCTCCGCCGTCCGGGCGCGCTCGTTGGAGGCTTGGATCTCCTCACGCACCTGATCCAGCACCTGTTCGATGCGCGCCTCCCGCTCACGGGCCTGCGCCTCGATCTCGCGGGCCTGGCGGGCTGCGGCCTGGACCCGGAGGATGAGGGCGTCCCAATCCTGCGGCGAGGCCGGCGGCTTCTGAAGCTCGGCCCGTGCGTGCAGCGACGAGACGACGCGCAGGACGTTGCCGAGGTTGGTTTCGGGCCCGGCGCCGGAGTCGCGCTGGGTCTTGTCTGCGGGTCGAAACCGAGGGTCGTTCAGAAGCCTCTGCAGCTCGCTCACGGATCCTCTGCTCCCTCTCGATCCAATTCCGATCCGCCTAGACTGTTTAGAATAGTTAACAAACAATTAAATGCGCTGCTGGCCGATTGTAGAATGTTAACACGATGGGCTCCGCCGCCACGCGGGATCCGGCCCTGGCGATCGAGGCCCCCGCCGCAGGCTCGACCGCGCGGGACGCGCCGGGCCCGGATCCGCGCGGCCGGGTGCCGTCGAACGGACCCGGTGGGCCTGTGCCCCGAGACCGCTGCCGCGCTGCCGGATGTGACGTTTGATACCGAAATCGCGCGGGGAATGAACGCGAATACAGATCGTCGCAGGACGCGATGGCTGGTTCGTCAGGAGGTCACGATGGCCGAGGAGCGCTTGGACGAGCCCTGGAGGCCTGCCTTCAAGACCGGGCAGATCTTCTTCGGGCGCCCGCTGGAATGCTGCGATTGTCTCATCTGGGAGCTCAGGGCATCCGGTGCGATGATCGAGCTTCATCCGGAGGCGATGCCGCCGCACACCCTGCGACTGATCTCGATCGCCCTGCTCCTGAACCAGCCGTGCGAAGTCGTCGGGCGCGATGGCCGGAGGATCGAGTTGAGGTTCTCCTCGGGTTTGGACCGCCTGCTCCTGGGGGGGCGATGACGCGGGCGCCTGTCCGGCCTGCGGGCGACCCCGCTCCGCCACGGCCCGTGCTCATCCGACGCCGCAGCCTCCGCCGCAGCCTCCGCCGCGGCCATCCGGGCCCATCGTCAGCGCGATGCACCCGCGCAGGTGCGCCATGACCGCTCCGCAAGTCATCGCCACGGTCGTCTTCCTGACCTCGGTCGGATCGGCGATGGCGCTCGCCCTCATGGCAGGCGCCTCGTCCGCTCTGGACGCGGTGACGCAGACGTTTGATCGCGTGCGGCCGGACGAAACACGCGACCGGACGCGCCGCCGCCCGGACACCCCTACGGCATCGATCCCTGCCGACGGCGCGGCCGACCCCGTGGGCGCTGCGACAGGAAGCCCGGACGCTTCGCCTGCGCTCTGAGAGACCCTGTTTCGCATCGCCGGACAGGGCCGAAGGGAGACGGGAGCGCATCGCCGTGACCGTGGTCGGGATCCATCGCTCGCCCTGGAGAGCCGCCGGGTTGTTTGCTGCCGCCCCCGCGGCTTCTTCGGCCTGTGCGCGGTGCTCGTCCGCCCCACGCTGCTCCGGCGCGGTCCGATGGTGTCCGTGGGGCCGCGCGGGATCGCTGCGCTACGCGACGCAACTCAGCGAAACGCCGGTAGCCTGCGCGTGGCGGGTCCGCGGCCCTCGTGATCGCATGCTGCCGCGCGCGCTGCGGTACGCTAACCGACCTTGTCGTCCGGTTCGGTGGGCTCCACGCTCGTACCGAGCGCTCCACCGCGCGGCAAATCCACCGGACCGTGCCCGTCCCGGTCCAATATGCCGCCGTGATCTGGATTGCGCCCGTGGTTCGGGTGCGTCGCCTGCCGCTGGGCCTGTGCCAACTCCCTGTGGGTCGGCAGCGGCCGCCAAGGCGCGGGCGCGGCCCCCAGGCGAAGGGCCGTCGGGGTGCGCGTGAAATACACCGCCAGCACCACCCATGGGACGACGAAGACAACAAATGCGGTGAGACCCATGACGACGCTCCGCGAATCTTTGCCAGCAATAGTGAGAACGCTGTCGGTCCATTGCTGATCCCGCCGGGTCGAAATCAATCTCTGTCGCACCGCAACACAGTTTTCGTTGGTGGACGCGCGATGCCGCATCGCGTCGGCTTGGCAAGATCGGAAGCGGAAACGCCGATACGCCTGACCACGCTCCGTGATTTGGCTCGCGGCGTGCGGAAGCGGGCGGTGCCGCCGCGAAGCACCCGCAAGCCGCCTGCTTGAAGTCTCCGGATCGAACGTCTGGGCCGCCTCGTCAGGCCCGAGCCGGGTGGATATCCGCCGGACAGATTTCTGGCGGCTCAACCACACAGGCCGCCATCACGCGTGGGCGAATGCCCTGACGCGGCCGAGCGCCTCGCGGCGATGGGGCCGTCGGCAGGTCGCTACCCCAGCGCGATCAGCATCCAGGTGCGAGCCTTCGCCATCAGCTCCCCGTCCCCGGCCGACGGATCGGATGCGATCACGCGGCCGATGATCTGGCGGGCGTCCGTGCCACTCAGCCCGATTCCCTGCGCGAAGCCGCTCAGGCGCTGCATCAGGCGATTGGCGGTGGCTTCGCGATCCAGATCGGCCTCGGGCTCGCTCATCCCTTCACCGGGTGCGCCAGCAGGATCGCGGTCCGGACCATGGTGCGCGTCCAGGCCGGCGTGTCGGTGGTGAGCGCATCGGCCGCATGGGCGTGCGTTCGGATGGTCACGACGAGGTCGAGGCTCCAACCCTTCGCAAGCGGGTACGCGTCGGTAGCGAGGTCGGCCGGCACCGCGTCGACCGCAGCATCGATCTCCTGATCGGTGACCTCAGCGGATTTCCGGAATTCGGAGACGGTCGGGTCGGTGGCCACGCGAACCTGCGGCTGATGTCCGCTGAACCCGCCTCAGGTTCGCCGAACCTGAGGGACCCGGTAGAAAACCGTCTTCGGTCAAAAAAACCATCCAACCTCGCTCGGTTAGATGGTGGGCGCGACAGGGATCGAACCTGTGACCCCTACCATGTCAAGGTAGTGCTCTCCCGCTGAGCTACGCGCCCGGGCCGGAGCCGTTCTTGCTCCGGTGGGCGGGGCCTATAGCGGCTGGCCGGCGAGGGCGCAAGCAGAACCTGCATCGCGGATCGGATCGATCGCGCCCGGCCGGGCACCGGACGACCGGATCGCGACGGGGCCGGACTGCATCGGTGATGTCTGGCAAGGGTTTGCGGGCAAGGGCTTGCGGGAAAAATCTTCGGGCCGGTTCAATCGACCGGCTCGGATGCGGTTCGAGGCCGAAGCCGGCCCTGGTGCACGCCGGCGGAAAAATGCGCTATGGCCCTGCCGCTCGGCATCAGGCCGTGCCGCGACACATGGCGGACACAGGGCGCCGGCATGCCGCCGCCTCACGCTTCAGGACATGCGCTACTTCATCGACCACGATCAGGGTGTTGCGATCCGCGGCTGGATCGTGCCGGACAATCCCCTCGCCATCAGCCGGGTCGTGGTCGCGGTCGACGGACGACGCGTGGCCGAGGTCCCGGCCAGCGTCATCGACGAGGCCTTCAAGCGCAACGGGTGGCATGCCACCGGGCAATGCACCTTCGTGGTCACGGAGGCGGAGGTGCCGGGGCTGACGGAGATCCCGCGGCTCGAATTGTACGATGCCGACACCAACGTGATGGTCTATCGCCGCATGCCGCCCGAGGGGCTGGTGCGGCTGCGGACCATGCTGATCAACACCGGCATCGAGCCCGAAACCGTCCTCCAGACGGCGCTCTTCCCGCATTTCCAGCATTGCTATTTCGGCATCCATAAGCTGCCGGACGAGATTCTCACCTGCGTCCTGACCGGCCCGGCCGCACCGTCGGCCTTCCTGTCCGGCGCCGTGACCGTCCCGCGCTACGAGAACTTCCTGACGCCGGACCTGATGATCACCGCCATCCTGCTGCAGGAGCCGCAGATCGAGATGGCGACCCGGATGCGCTGGCTGAAGGCTCGGGCCGGGGATGCCGCCGATCCCGCGCGCAGCTGGCGCCTGGGCCCGCTCGCCGAGGCCGCCGCCTTCGCGGAGGGGTACGACTTCTCCGACGTGAAGAGCCTCAAGCGCTTCTTCCGCATGCTGCCCGAACCCGCCTACCGGCTGCTCTACAATCCGCTGACCCGCCAACTCGGGACCCGCATGCCGGACGACCGGCTGCATCCGGGCAACTCCATCGCGGCGATCGAGATTCTCGCCCGCGTCGGGATCGTCGGGCACAAATCCCGGTTCCCCGCCTTCGCATCGACGCTGTTCGACCGCCTGGGGATCGCCAAGCCGATCCCGGCCCTGCCCCCGGTGCCGGCCGAGACGATGGCGCTCGCCGAGCGCCTGAAGGCCGTCAAGGCGGTGGAAGACATGATCGTCTTCGATGTCGCCATGTCGGATGCCGTGAAGGCCTCGGTCGACAAGAGCTGGAGTTGAGGGTGCCTGCGTCCGGGGCGGAGGTGCCCGAATTCCAGCCCCTGCCGGCGCAGCTCACGGGGCTCTGGCGCAAGCGGCGCGACCTCGCGGCGCGGGCGGCCTCGGACGGCCTGCGCGTCGCCCTCCCGGGCCTCGCGGGCCGCTGGGTCGAGATCGTCCTGTCCAACGACCCGGCCGAGGGCCGCGACACCCTCCCGGACATCAGCTTCGTCGGACCGGACGGACGCCCAGGCACGGTGCTGCCCCAGGAGGCCCGGGGCGGGGGCGCCTTCGCGTGGATCGGCCGCCTGCCCGAGGACGTCGTCGCGTTGCGCGTCGCCGATCCGGCGGGACGGGTCCCGGTCCGGCTGCGTCGGATCGCCGTGCATCGTCTCGCCCGGCCGATCCTGGCCGCGCGCGGTCTCCTGCGCGATCCCGGCCTGACCGCCCAGGCGCTCGCTTGGCGGATCCTCGGCAAGAAGGTGCGCGCCCGTGGCTTCCTCGGCCGGGCGCTGCGCCACCGGCGCGTCAGCGGCTACGAGGCGTGGCTCGGAACCCACAGCCTGCGCCGTGCGGAGCGGGACGGGATCGCCGCCGAGATCGCCGCCTGGACCGATCCGCCGCTGATCTCCGTGCTGATGCCGGTCCACAATCCCGACCCGAAGGTGCTGCGGGCGGCCCTGGCGTCGCTGCGCGCGCAGCTCTATCCCCACTGGGAATTGTGCGCCGTCGACGACGCCTCCACGCGCCCCGAGATCCCGCGGATCCTGAGCCGGGCGGCCGAGGCCGACCCGCGCATCCGCGTCCTCACCCGGCCGGAGAACGGCCACATCGCCCGGGCGACCAACGACGCGCTGGGCATGGCCCGGGGCGCGGTCTGCGCCTTCATGGACCACGACGACGCGCTCACCGAGGACGCCCTCTACGAGGTCGCCCGGGCGCTGCGCCGCGATCCGGACCTCGTGCTGATCTACAGCGACGAGGACAAGATCGACGGGCGCGGCCGCCGGTTCGACCCGCATTTCAAGGCGTGCTTCGACCGCGAGCTTCTCTACGCCCAGAACTACATCAACCATCTCACGGTCGTGCGCACCGAGGCGCTGCGCGCCGTCGGCGGCCTGCGTCCGGGCTTCGAGGGCAGCCAGGACCACGACCTGCTGCTGCGACTCACCGACGGGCTCGATCCCGGCCGCATCCGCCACATCCCGCGGGTGCTCTATCACTGGCGCGCCGCGCAGGGCTCCGGCACCTTCTCCGACCGGTCCCTCGCCCGGGCGGAGGCCGCGCGCCTGCGCGCCCTGGAGGAGGTCGTGGCCCCCTGGGGCGGCCGGGCGGAGCGCGGTCCCGGGGGCTTCAACCGCCTGATCCGGCCGCTGCCGGCGCCGCCGCCGCGGGTCTCCGCGATCATCCCGACCCGGGACCGGGCCGAGATCCTGTCGGTGACCCTCGACGGCTTGCTCGGCGCGACCGACTACCCCGACATCGAGGTGATCATCGTCGACAACGACAGCCGCGAGCCCGAGACCGCCGCCCTGTTCGCCCGCTACCGGGACGATCCGCGGGTGCGCGTCGTGCCGGTAGCGGGCGCCTTCAACTTCTCGGACCTGTCGAACCGCGGCGCCGCCGCGGCCACCGGCCCGGTGCTCCTGTTCCTCAACAACGACATCGAGGTGCTCGAGCCCGGCTGGCTCGCCGAGCTGGTCCGCCACGCGGTGCGGCCGGAGATCGGGGCCGTCGGGGCGAAGCTCCTCTATCCGGACCACACGATCCAGCACGGCGGCATCGTCCTCGGGATCGGCGGCGTCGCGGGCCACAGCCATCTCGGCGTCGCGGACGCGGATCCGGGCTATTTCTGCCGCATGGTCATCGCCCACGAGGTCTCGGCGGTCACCGGCGCGTGCCTCGCCATGCGGGCCGATGTCTTCGCGGTGGTCGGAGGCTTCGACGCCGAGGCCCTGAAGGTCGCCTTCAACGACGTCGATCTCTGCCTGAAGATCCGCCGGGCCGGCTACCGGATCGTCTGGACGCCCTTCGCCAGATTGATTCACCACGAGTCGAAGAGCCGCGGGGCCGAGGACACGCCCGAGAAGCGGAAGCGCTTCGAGGGCGAGGTGCTGACCATGCTGGACCGCTGGGGTCCCGAGCTGCGCGCCGACCCCTATTACAACATCAACCTGTCACGGAATTCGGCGCATTACCGGGTGTGAGCGGTCCACGCCCCGTGGCGCCGCCGATGGCCGCGACCACCGGTGCTATGCATGCGTCAGTGGGTGAACTTGCGTCCGGAGCCGGTTGCGATACCTCTGGACATGCCGCATGAGGCGGTTCCGGCCAAGGCGACCCCATAGGCGCGCGGCGAGGGCGGCAGCCAACAATGAGTTCGAATACCCCAATGGCCTCGGCCACGATCCTGGAGCGCGACGCCCAGCAGGCGGTGGGAGACCACAAGGTCCATCCCAACGAGATCGCCATCGGTGTGGTGATCGGACGCGCGTCCGAATACTTCGACTTCTTCGTCTTCGGCATCGCCTGCGTGCTGGTCTTCCCGAAGGTGTTCTTCCCCTTCGTCGACCCGCTGAAGGGCACGCTCTACGCCTTCTCGATCTTCGCCCTCGCCTTCATCGCCCGGCCGCTCGGCACGGTGCTGTTCATGGCGATCGACCGGCGCCACGGGCGCAGCGTCAAGCTCACCACGGCCCTGTTCCTGCTGGGCGGCTCGACGGCGGCGGTGAGCTTCCTGCCGCGCTACGACAGCATCGGCATCGCGTCGGTCTACATCCTGGCCGGCCTGCGGATCCTGCAGGGCCTCGCGCTGGGCGGCGCCTGGGACGGCCTCGCCTCGCTGCTCGCCATGAACGCCCCGCGGGAGCGCCGCGGCTGGTACGCGATGATCCCGCAGCTCGGTGCGCCGCTGGGCTTCATGGTGGCCAGCGCCCTGTTCGCGTTCTTCATCGTCAACCTCGACGAGGCGGACTTCATCGACTGGGGCTGGCGCTTCCCGTTCTACTGCGCCTTCACCATCAACGTGGTCGCCCTGTTCGCCCGGCTGCGCCTCGTCGCCACCGAGGAATTCGCCCGGATGATGGACCTCGACCGGCTGCGTCCGGTCCCGGCCCTCGAGCTGTTCCGCCACCATGCGGGCGACGTGATCCGCGGCGCCTTCGTGCCGCTCGCGGCCTTCGCGCTGTTCCACCTCGTGACGATCTTCCCGATCGCGTGGCTGGCGCTGAACAGCACCACCCGCTCGCCCGGCGAGTTCCTGATCGTGCAGTTCTCCGGGGCCATCGTCTGCGCCGGCGCGGTCGCCGCCTCCGGTCTGATCGCCGACCAGATCGGCCGCCGCAACGCCCTGATCATGAGCGCCTCGCTGATCGGCTTCTTCGCCATCGGCAGCATCATCGCGCCGCTCCTGTTCGGCGAGAGCGCCATCGGCCAGACGATCTACGTCACGATCGGCTTCATGCTGCTCGGGCTCGCCTATGGCCAGACCGCGGGCGCCGTGACGGCCCGGCTGGGCAACCGCTACCGCTACACCGGCGCCGCGCTCACCTCCGACTTCGCGTGGCTGATCGGGGCCGGCTTCGCGCCGCTCGTGGCCCTGTTCCTGTCGCAGCGCTACGGCTTGGCGATGATCGGCGTCTACCTCCTCTCCGGCGCGGTCTGCAGCCTCGTGGCCCTGTTCACCGACCGGTCGGAACTGCGCCAGATGTAGTCGGCGGGCGGCGGCGCAGGCCGCCCGATCCGCCCATCGCTGACAGGAACGCCGCCTCGCGCGGCACGGCAGAAGCGCCGCGCAAGCGGCCTGGGATGACGAGACGCGTGCTGTGACCTCTACGACCCATCGACCGGACAGGACCGACACCGCGACCCGCCGAGGCGGCCGCGGGCGGCGCCTCCTGCCGCTCCTGACCCTGCCGCTCCTGACCCTGCTCGGCGGCTGCAACTTCGTGGTCATGCAGCCGGCCGGCTACGTGGCCGAGCAGCAGCGCAACCTCGTGCTGGCGGCGACCGGGCTGATGCTCCTGATCATCGTCCCGGTGATCGCCTTCACGCTGATCTTCGCGTGGCGCTACCGCGCCACGAACGAGGACGCGGTCTACGATCCCGAGTGGCACCACTCGACGCAGCTCGAGGTGCTGATCTGGACGGCGCCGCTGATGATCATCATCGCGCTGGGAGCCCTGACCTGGATCGGGACACACACCCTCGATCCGTTCCGGCCGCTCAGCAAGATCGACACGAAGCGCGACGTCCCGGCCGGCACGGTGCCGCTGGAGGTCGAGGCGGTGGCCATGGATTGGAAGTGGCTGTTCCTCTACCCGCAATACGGGATCGCCACGGTCAACGAGCTGGCCGCGCCGGTGGACCGGCCGATCCGCTTCAAGATCACCGCCACCGACGTGATGAACACGTTCTACGTGCCGACCCTCGCCGGCATGGTCTACGCCATGCCGGGCATGCAGACCCAGCTCCACGCGGTGATCAACCGGGAGGGCGCCTGGGAGGGCCGCTCGGCGCATTACAGCGGCGCCGGCTTCTCGAACATGTTCTTCAAGTTCCACGGCCTGGCCAACGACAAGTTCGACCAGTGGATCGCCAAGGCCAAGGCCGAGGGCGGCGAGCTCACCCAGGAGGCCTACCTGAAGCTCGAGGAGCCGAGCGAGGCCGAACCGGCGCGGTTCTACAAGTCCTACATGAAGGGCCTCTACGACCGGATCATCGGCATGTGCCCCCGGCCCGATCAGATGTGCGTCGGCGAGATGGTGAAGATCGACGCGCAGGGCGGCGCCTCCGGCGCGGAGGCGGAAGAGAACTACAAGCGGCTCCGGTACGACAACCGCCTCGCCGAGCGCGGGATCGAGGGACCCGGCGCCACGTCGCCGGCCTCGGAGACCGGCCCGCACGGCCAGACGCAGCCCCAGGGCATGAAGCCGCGGCCCGATATGGGCAACCCGGACGTCCGGAGCCAGAAGGCGCCGGACAGCCAGGGCCAGAGCGAGGGCGAGCAGATCGCGCCCAAGCAGCTGAACCAATGATTCCGCGCGTGATGCCAGCGGAACCCACACACAAGACCGGCGGTCGCCGTCGAACCCACTGAACGGGCCGATCCCATGTTCGCAAACCTGGACCTACAGCAGCTGCTCGTCGGACGATTTACGATCGAGCAGATCCCCTATCACGAGCCGATCCTGCAGGGGACCTTCGCCGGCGTGGCCGTGGTCGGCCTCGCCGTGCTCGGGGTCATCACCTATTACCGCTTCTGGGGGCCGATGTGGCGTGACTGGATCACGTCGATCGACCACAAGAAGATCGGCATCATGTACTGCATCTTCGCGGGCGTGATGCTGCTGCGCGGCTTCGCCGACGCGATCCTGATGCGCTCGCAGCAGGCGGTCGCCTTCGGTGACCAGCAGGGCTTCCTGCCGCCGCACCACTACGACCAGATCTTCACCGCCCACGGCATGATCATGATCTTCTTCGTGGCGATGCCGTTCGTCACGGGGCTCATGAACTTCGCGGTGCCGCTGCAGATCGGCGCCCGCGACGTGGCCTTCCCGTTCCTGAACAACTTCAGCTTCTGGATGACGGTGGCCGGCGGCATGCTGGTGATGGTCTCGCTGTTCGTCGGCGAGTTCTCCCGCGCCACCTGGCTCGCCTACCCGCCGCTCTCCGGCGCCGCGATGAGCCCCGGCGTCGGCGTCGACTACTACATCTGGGCGCTGCAGATCGCCGGCATCGGGACGCTGCTCTCGGGCATCAACCTGATCGCCACCATCGTGAAGATGCGGGCGCCCGGCATGACCATGATGAAGCTGCCGATCTTCGTCTGGTCGTCGCTATGCACCAACATCCTGATCGTGGCCGCCTTCCCGATCCTCACGGCCGTTCTCGCGATGCTGTCGCTCGACCGCTACATCGGCACGCATTTCTTCACGAACGACCTCGGCGGCAACGCCATGCTGTACTTCAACCTGATCTGGATCTGGGGTCACCCGGAGGTCTACATCCTGATTCTGCCGGCCTTCGGCGTGTTCTCGGAGATCACCTCGACCTTCTGCGGCAAGCGCCTGTTCGGCTACACCTCGATGGTCTACGCGCTGGTGGTGATCACCATCCTCGCCTACCTCGTGTGGCTGCACCACTTCTTCACGATGGGCTCGGGCGCGGACGTGAACTCGTTCTTCGGGATCACGACCATGATCATCTCGATCCCGACGGGCGCGAAGATCTTCAACTGGATGTTCACGATGTACCGCGGCCGGATCCGGTTCGAGGTGCCGATGATGTGGGTGGTGGCGTTCATCGTCACCTTCGTGATCGGCGGCATGACCGGCGTCCTCCTGGCGGTGCCCCCGGCCGACTTCGTGCTGCACAACTCGCTGTTCCTGATCGCGCACTTCCACAACGTGATCATCGGCGGCGTGCTGTTCGGCATGTTCGCCGGCGTGACCTTCTGGTTCCCCAAGGCCTTCGGCTTCAAGCTCGACGACTTCTGGGGGAAGGTCGCCCTCGGGTTCTGGGTGACCGGGTTCTACGTCGCCTTCATGCCGCTCTACGTGCTCGGCCTGATGGGCGTGACCCGGCGCATGCAGCACTTCGACGACCCGTCGCTGCAGATCTGGTTCGTCATCGCCGCCATCGGCGCGGCGCTCATCGCCTGCGGCATCGCCTCGCAGATCATCATGTTCGTGGTTTCGATCCGGAACCGCGACAAGCTGCGCGACCTCAGCGGCGATCCGTGGGGCGGCCGGACCCTCGAATGGTCCACCTCTTCGCCGCCGCCGGACTACAACTTCGCCTTCACGCCGGTGGTCCACGATTCCGATGCGTGGTGGGATATGAAGAACCGCGGCTTCGACCGTCCCCTCAAGGGCTACAAGCCGATCCACATGCCCAAGAACACCGCGACCGGCGCGATCCTGGCGGGGCTGAACTTCGCCTTCGGCCTGGCCATGGTCTGGTACGTCTGGTGGCTGGCGGCGCTCACCTTCGTGGCGATCTTCGTCGTCGCGATTGCCCACACCTTCAATTACAATCGCGACTACTACATTCCCGCCGACGTCGTCAGTCGGACGGAAGGTCAGCGGACGCGCGAACTGGAGATGGCGTGATCCGATGATGCACGCGGAGACTGCACCCCCCGGCGCCGCGGCGCCGGTCTTCTACCAGACCGACGAGGAGGGCCATCATTCCGAGGGCTCGACCATGCTCGGGTTCTGGCTCTACCTGATGAGCGACTGCCTCATCTTCGCGACCCTGTTCGCGACCTACGGGGTGCTCGGGCGCAGCTTCGCGGCCGGCCCCACTCCGAAGGAGCTGTTCGACCTGCCCGGCATCGCGGTGAACACCGCCATGCTGCTGTTCTCGTCCATCACCTACGGCTTCGCCATGCTGGAGATGGACCGGGACCGGGTGAAGCAGACGCAGATCTGGCTCGCCATCACGGGCCTGTTCGGCGTGGCCTTCGTGGCCCTGGAGATCCGGGAATTCGTCCACCTGTTCCACGAGGGCGCGCCGCCCTGGCGCAGCGCGTTCCTGTCGTCGTTCTACACCCTGGTCGGGACCCACGGCCTGCACGTCTCCATGGGCATCCTGTGGCTCGTCGTGCTGATGGTGCAGGTCAGCAAGCGCGGCCTGATCGTCGAGAACAAGCGCCGGCTGATGTGCCTGTCGATGTTCTGGCACTTCCTCGACCTGATCTGGATCGGCGTCTTCACCGTCGTCTACCTGATGGGAGTGCTCGAATGAGCGCCGACGCACACCGCCTCACCGGCCACGGCCAGGACACGCACG
The DNA here is from genome assembly GCF_029691625.1 of Methylobacterium sp. 391_Methyba4. Taxonomy (NCBI): domain Bacteria; kingdom Pseudomonadati; phylum Pseudomonadota; class Alphaproteobacteria; order Hyphomicrobiales; family Methylobacteriaceae; genus Methylobacterium; species Methylobacterium sp. 391_Methyba4. Next base: position 2,132,511 of record NZ_CP121475.1, read on the forward strand.
ATGCGCACGCCCACAGCGAGGGCGGGCACGGCAGCTTCCAGAGCTACATGACGGGCTTCGTCCTGTCGGTGATCCTGACGGTGATCCCGTTCTGGCTGGTGATGGGCAACGTCCTCGACAACAGCCTCGTCACCACCCTGGTCATCCTGGCGCTCGGCGGCGTCCAGATGGTCGTGCACGTCATCTACTTCCTGCACATGAGCACGAAGTCGGAGGGCGGCTGGACCTTCATGGCGCTGATCTTCACCATCACGCTGGTGGTGATCATGCTCGCCGGCTCGGTGTGGGTCATGTACCACCTCAACCACAACATGATGCCGATGGATGCCCACGACGTCATGAACAACGCCCGCTGAGCGCGCGTCCGCAGATGAGACCCGCGGGGTCGGCGGGGGGCTTGAGCCCCTCCCCGGCCCCGATTGCGTTGTGGCGGCGCGTCGTGTTCGGCGTCGGCGCGGGCCTCGTCTTCGTCGTCCTGCTCGGGCTCGGCACGTGGCAGGTGGAGCGGCGGGCCTGGAAGCTCGATCTGATCGCCCGGGTCGATGCCCGGGTCCATGCCCCGCCGGTGCCGGCCCCCGACTCGGCCGCATGGCCGCGCGTCGGCCCCGACGACGCCTACCGGCACGTCCGGCTCGCGGGCACCTTCCTGCACGATCGCGAGACCCTGGTTCAGGCCGTCACCGAGCGCGGCGGCGGATTCTGGGTGCTGACGCCCCTGCGGCGTCCGGACGGCAGCCTCGTGCTGGTCAATCGCGGCTTCGTGCCCGGCGACCGGCGGGATCCGGCGACCCGGGCGCCCGGGCAGGTCGCGGGGGAGACCACGGTGACCGGCCTCCTGCGGCTGACCGAGCCCGGGGGCGCGTTCCTGCGCTCGAACGATCCCAAGGACGACCGCTGGTATTCCCGCGACGTGGCCGCCATCGCGGCGGCGCGCGGCCTGACCGGCGTCGCCCCCTACTTCGTGGATGCGGACGCGACGCCCAATCCCGGCGGGCTGCCGGTGGGCGGCCTGACGGTGATCGCCTTCCCCAACAACCACCTCGTCTACGCGATCACGTGGTACGGGATGGCGCTGATGCTGGCGGGCGCGGTTGTCTACGTCCTGCGGGGCGGACGCGGTCCTGGACCTGCGGGGGAGTAGCCCGCGTCAAGCGCGTGTCTATAATGGCGTGACAAACGCCATAACGAGTCAACGCCATGACCTCCCGCATCCCGAACTTCGCCGAAATCCCGCTGGCCGGCGAATCGCTCGCGGTCGCGGCGCCGGCGCTGGGCGAGCCCTGGATGACGCCGGAGGGTATCCCGGTGAAGGGCCGGTACGGACCGGAGGACCGGGAGGGCCTCGAGTTCCTCGACACCTATCCGGGGATCGCGCCGTTCCTGCGCGGCCCCTACCCGACCATGTACGTCACTCAGCCCTGGACGATCCGGCAGTACGCCGGCTTCTCCACGGCCGAGGATTCGAACGCCTTCTACCGCCGCAACCTCGCGGCCGGGCAGAAGGGCCTGTCGGTCGCCTTCGACCTCGCCACCCACCGCGGCTACGATTCCGACCATCCCCGGGTCTCCGGCGATGTCGGCATGGCGGGCGTGGCGATCGACTCGATCTACGACATGCGCACGCTGTTCTCGGGGATTCCCCTCGACGAGATGACCGTGTCGATGACGATGAACGGCGCGGTGCTGCCGATCCTCGCGCTCTACATCGTCGCCGCGGAGGAGCAGGGCGTGCCGCCGCAGAAGCTCGCCGGCACGATCCAGAACGACATCCTCAAGGAGTTCATGGTCCGCAACACCTACATCTATCCCCCCAAGGGATCGATGCGGATCATCTCGGACATCTTCGCCTACACGTCGAAGAACATGCCGAAGTTCAACTCGATCTCGATCTCCGGCTATCACATGCAGGAGGCCGGGGCGACGAACGACCTGGAGCTCGCCTACACGCTCGCCGACGGCGTCGAGTACATCAAGGCGGGCCTCGCCGCCGGGCTGACCATCGACCAGTTCGCCCCGCGCCTGTCGTTCTTCTGGGCGATCTCGACCAACTTCTTCATGGAGGTCGCCAAGATGCGGGCCGCGCGCCTGATCTGGGCGAAACTCGTGAAGGGGTTCGATCCGAAGTCGGAGAAATCCCTGGCCCTGCGCACCCATTCGCAGACGAGCGGCTGGTCGCTCACCGCGCAGGACGTGTTCAACAACGTCACCCGCACCAACATCGAGGCGATGGCGGCGACGCAGGGCGGCACGCAGTCGCTCCACACCAACGCGCTGGACGAGGCGTTGGCGCTGCCCACCGACTTCTCGGCGCGGATCGCCCGGAACACGCAGCTGTTCCTGCAGCAGGAGAGCGGCACCACCCGGATCGTCGATCCCTGGGGCGGCTCCTACTATGTGGAGAAGCTCACGGCCGACATGGTGGCCCGGGCCTGGGAGCACATCCGCGAGGTCGACGGCCTCGGCGGCATGGCCAAGGCGATCGAGGCCGGCATCCCGAAGCTCCGCATCGAGGAGGCCGCCGCCCGCGCCCAGGCGCGGATCGATTCCGGCCGGCAGACCATCGTCGGCGTGAACAAGTTCCGGGCCGACGACGACATGGCCATCGACCTGCTGCGGGTCGACAACGGCAATGTCCGCCGGCTCCAGATCGACAAGCTCAAGCGCCTGCGCGCCGAGCGCGACGAGGCGGCGGTGACGGCCCGGCTGGAGGCCCTCACGAAGGCCGCCGAGGGCACCGAGAATCTGCTGGAGCTCGCCGTCGAGGCCGCCCGCGCCAAGGCGACGGTGGGGGAGATTTCCGAGGCCCTGGAGAAGGCCTGGGGCCGGCACCGCGCCGAGATCCGCTCGATCTCCGGCGTCTACAAGCGCGAGGTGGGGGGCATGTCGCCTGTGGTCGAGGAAGTCCGGGCGCTGGTCGAGGCGTTCGAGGAGAATGACGGTCGCCGGCCGCGCATCCTGGTCGCCAAGATGGGCCAGGACGGGCACGACCGCGGCCAGAAGGTGATCGCCTCGGCCTTCGCGGATCTCGGCTTCGACGTGGATATCGGGCCGCTCTTCGCCACCCCGGCGGAGGCCGCCCGGCAGGCGGTGGAGAACGACGTCCACATCGTCGGCGTCTCGTCCCTGGCTGCCGGCCACCTGACCCTGGTGCCGGAGCTGAAGGCGGCGCTGACCGAGCAGGGCCGGGACGACGTGATGATCGCCATCGGCGGCGTCATCCCGCCGGGCGACTACGAGGCGCTGACGGCCGCGGGCGCGGCGGCGATCTTCCCGCCCGGCACGGTGATCGCCGAGGCGGCCGCCAAGCTGATCCGCGCGCTGAACGAGCGGCTGGGCTACGCGGCGCGGCAGGCGGCGGAGTAGAAGGCTTCCCGAGGCGGCCGGACCGGCCGCCTCGCCCCATGCCCTGGCGCCCCCTCGTCCTGAGGTGCCGGAGCGAAGCGGAGGCCTCGAAGGAGGCCTCCATCCGGCCGCGCGATCCCTGGAGCCCCCCTGCGGCGCCCGCTGACGCGCGCACCTCAGGATGGGGCGGTGCTATGGGATCGGCCGGCCCCCGGGGCTCGCCGCTCAGTTCAGCGCCTGCGGGTCCGCCTCCGTGAGGAAGGCCCCGACCGCGTGGAGGAACTGCATGCGGTTCTTCTCCATCATCACCGTATGGGTGCCCTCCCCCAGCTCGACGAAGCGCTTGTAGGGGGCGTGGGTGAGCTTGGTGAAGTATTCCTGCGCCTGGTAGCTCGGCAGGTCGGCGTCCCACTCGGCGTGGATGATCAGCACGGGCACGCGGATCTCGCCCGGATCGTAGAGCGGCTTCCCCGCCGCCCAGTAGGCGTCCTTGTCGGCGACCGTGCCGTTCGGCGCGCGCAGGACCGGCGGCGATCGCTTCGCCCCGACCGGGTCGGTGGCGAAGGTCGCGTCGGCCCATTGGTCGAACCAGCCCGCCGGGATCAGGTCGGCCTTCTTGTCCTCGGGGACGCCGGTCAGCCAGCGCGCTCGGGCGCTGTCCCGGCTGACGGTGCGATAGGCCCCCACCGTGCCGCCGCCGCCGATCAGGCCGGGCGTGCGCGCCAGCCATTGCGGCGCGTAGAGGACGAGGCGGTTGACCGCGTCGTTGTGGGTGCTGGTGTAGAGCCCCATGGTGGAGGTCCCCCAGGACCAGCCCATCAGGTCGATCTTCTCGACGTTGCGCCGCTTCCGGATGAAGTCGACGACCTGCCCCACCACCTTGGCGGCGTCCGGCGTCCGCATGAGCGGCGGATTGTCGGCGGGCGGCGCATCCATGGCGGCCGGGCGTCCGGACAGGCCGTAGCCCGGCAGGTCCACGCAGTAGACGTCGAAGCCGAGGCCCGCGAGGTAGTCCATGGCCGACATCCCCCCGAGCGGCAGGTCGAAGGCGGTGGAGGACGGGTAGGTGGAGCCGTGCACGTAGAGCAGGATCCGGTCGCCCGGGAACCGCTCGGTTCCCGCGGGCCGCTTGTTGCGCACGTAGATTTCGACCCCCGGCTCGCTCCAGGGCAGGCGGAACTCGTCCGTCGTCAGCTGGGCCGCCGGAGCCGCGACGACAGGAGCCGCGACGGCAGGCGCCGCGACGGATTGGGCCGCGACGGCTTGGGCCGCCGAGGCCGCGACCGCCGCCCCGGCGGCGAGCGCCCCGACCAGCTCGCGCCGGGCCAAGCCCCGGCCGGGCCGGGCCGCGTCCGGGTCCGTCCGCATTGGTCTGTCCGCCATGATGTCTCCTCCAATCCGCCTTGTCTGGCGGCTCGGGCGATTCAACCGGCGGGCGGCGGCGGGCGCAACGCTCCGGACCGGCCGGCGGCGGACAGGCGGCGGGTTCCGTCGCCCGATCCGGCGAAACCGCGTGAAAAAAGCCCGCCCCTGTCGCCGGGGCTGGTGACGCCAAGCTCCCGGACGGGCATTGAGGCGGGAGATTCCGGGAGACGCCCGCTTATGACGACTCCGACCACCGTCGCGACCACGCCCTTCCCCGACCAGAAGCCGGGCACCTCCGGCCTGCGCAAGAAGGTGCCGGTGTTCCGGCAGCCGAACTACGTCGAGAACTTCGTCCAGGCGATCTTCGACACCCTGCCCGACAAGGCGGGCGCGACCCTCGTGCTGGGCGGCGACGGCCGGTTCCTCAACCGCGAGGTGGTGCAGAAGACGCTGCGCCTCGCCGCCGGCAACGGCTTCGGCCGGGTCCTCGTCGGTCAGGGCGGCCTGCTCTCGACGCCGGCTGCCTCCTGCGTCATCCGGAAGGCCAAGGCGCTCGGCGGCATCGTGCTCTCGGCGAGCCACAACCCGGGCGGGCCGGACGGCGATTTCGGCATCAAGTTCAACGCCGCCAATGGCGGCCCGGCGCCCGAGACGCTGACGAACGCGATCTTCGCGCGGGCGAAGGCGATCACGGAATACCGCCTCGTGGAGGCCCCGGACCTCGACCTCGACACTCTGGGCGACACCCGCCTCGGCGGCATGACGGTGACGGTCATCGACCCGGTGGCCGACTACGCCGCGCTGATGCGCACGCTCATCGACTTCGACGCGGTGGCGCGCCTGTTCGCCTCCGGCTTCCGCATGCGCTTCGACGCCATGAGCGCGGTGACCGGCCCCTACGCGACGGCGATCCTGGAAGGGATGCTCGGCGCCCCCGCGGGCACGGTGGTCAACGCGGTCCCGAAAGAGGATTTCGGCGGTCACCACCCGGATCCGAACCCGGTCCATTGCCACGACCTGTTCGACCTGATGCAGGGGCCGGACGCGCCGGATTTCGGCGCCGCCTCGGACGGCGACGGCGACCGCAACATGATCGTGGCCCCGGGCCTGTTCGTGACGCCGAGCGACAGCCTCGCCCTGCTCGCCGCCCACGCCCACCGGGCGCCGGGCTACGCGGGCGGGCTGGCCGGTGTCGCGCGCTCCATGCCCACGAGCCGCGCCGCCGACCGGGTCGCGGCCGCGCTGGGCATCAAGGCCTACGAGACGCCCACCGGCTGGAAGTTTTTTGGCAATCTCCTCGACGCGGGCCTCATCACCCTGTGCGGCGAGGAGAGCGCCGGCACCGGCTCGAACCACGTGCGCGAGAAGGATGGGCTCTGGGCGGTGCTGCTCTGGCTCAACATCCTCGCCGCCACGGGCGAGCGGGCCGACGCGCTGGTGCGGGCGCACTGGCGCACCTACGGGCGCGACTACTACGCCCGCCACGACTACGAGGAGGTGGATTCGGACGCCGCCAACGGTCTGATGGACGCGCTCCGCGAGAAACTCGCCGGGCTGCCGGGCACGCGGATCGGCGATCTCACGGTCTCGACGGCCGACGAGTTCGCCTACCGCGATCCGGTGGACGGCTCGCTCACCGAGCGCCAGGGCATCCGGATCGGCTTCGCCGAGGATGCGCGGGCGGTGTTCCGGCTCTCCGGCACCGGCACCGCCGGGGCGACGCTGCGGGTCTACCTAGAGCGCTACGAGAACGCACCGGACCGCCTCGACTTGGCCGTTGCCGAGGTGCTGGCCCCGGTCGCGGCCGCGGCCCGCGCGATCGCCGAGATCGAGCCGCGCACCGGACGGCCTGAGCCGAGCGTGGTGACCTGAGGGGAGCCGGGAGACGCCTCGTCTTTGCGAGCGCCGCGAAGCAATCCAGAGGCGCCACGCTCTACGGCGGCGCGCCACCCTGGGTCGCTTCGCTGCGCTCGCGATGACGGTAAGGCCGGCGCCGATGCCTCAAACCAAGTCCTTCACCATGTGCACGGTGACGTCGTCGTCGCGGGTCCGGCCCGGTCCGTCGTAGAGCTCCTCCCGCTCCACCCGGTAGCCGAGCGCCCCGTAGAGGCGCAGGTTCGCCGTGTACTTCTTGTTGGTGTAGAGGCGCAGCCGCGCGAGCCCGGCCTCGGCCGCGACGGCGTCGGCCCGTCCCATCAGCCGGCTGCCGAAGCCCCGGCCCTGGAAGGCCGGGTCCACCGCGACGTTGACGACCAAGAGGTGATCGGCCTCGGCCCGCGTCTCGATCAGGCCGGCGAGATCCGGACCGGTCCGCAGCAGGTCGAAGCGGTGGTCCCGCAAAGCCTGCGCGTAATCCGCCTGCATGGGAATCGGCAGGCGCCCGATTACCGGGATCCATTTGGTGTAGGCCGCCTCCACCAGCCCCCGGATCGCCTCCGCGTCCGCGGGCGCGCCGCGCCGGACCACGACTGACTCGTCCATCTGACCTCTCACGGTTGACCGCGGCGCGTCCGTCCCCTAAAGACCCGCCGTCGATGGGGCTCCGCACGGGGCCCCGTCGCGTTTTCACGCGCACCCGTGGGCGGGATCCTCCCGCCCTGTCGTCCCGGACCGCGAAGGGCCGGGAAAAGGAGGGCGCGTTCCTCATTCTCGTCACGAGAGGACGCGGAAGATATGTCGAAGCGGATTCAGGCCAAGCACAAGCTCGACCGCCGCATGGGCCAGAACATCTGGGGCCGCCCGAAGAGCCCCGTCAACCGCCGCGAATACGGCCCCGGCCAGCACGGCCAGCGCCGCAAGGGCAAGATGAGCGACTTCGGCACGCAGCTGCGCGCCAAGCAGAAGCTCAAGGGCTATTACGGCAACATCACCGAGAAGCAGTTCCGCCGCTACTACGCCGAGGCGATCCGCCTGCGCGGCGATTCCGGCGAGAACCTCGTCGGCCTGCTCGAGCGCCGCCTCGACGCCGTGGTCTACCGGGCGAAGTTCGTCGCGACCCCGTTCGCCGCGCGCCAGTTCGTCAACCACGGGCACGTCAAGGTGAACGGCGTCCGCGTCAACATCCCGAGCTATCAGGTGAAGGCCGGCGACCTCATCGAGGTCAAGGAGTCCTCCCGCCAGCTCGAGATCGTCATCGTGGCGACCCAGCTCTCCGAGCGTGACGTGCCGGACTACATCGAGGCCGACCACGCCAAGATGACCGCCCGCGTCACCCGCATCCCCAGCCTGTCCGAGGTGCCCTACCCGGTGCAGATGGAGCCGAACCTCGTCATCGAGTTCTACTCCCGCTGATCCCGTCGCCCCGGCGACCGAGGAGGGGCTGCCCGTTCGGGCGGCCCCTTCGCGTTTTCGGACCCTCGTCCCGGACGCGGGTCTCCGGCGTCCGGGACGACCGCCCGGGCCTCAGCAGCCCTGGCAGATCGAGCCCATCGTGTGGCGCATCTTGCTGTCCCAGGCCTTCGAGCGGGCCTCGGCGGCCTTCTGAGCCTTGATCATCTCGGCCTGGTTCACGGGCTGCGGCAATCCGGTGGCTGCGGTTCCGCCCGGGGGTTTGGTCTGGCCGGTGGCCGTGGTCCGGCGGCCGCTGACCTGGGAACCCGCCGTGGCCGGGGACGCGGCAGAGCCCGGATTGGTGCCCGGATTCATGCCCGGAGCCGGGCCCTGGGCCAGCGCCGGCGCCGCCCCGAGGAAGAGGCCGAGAAGCAGCGCGGGACGAAGAATTGCCATGGACCTGATCTCCCCGGCGGAGGATCCCGTGCAGGCCCCGCCTCATCTGAGGCCGATCCTACCCGATCGCTCCGTTAAAATCATGCCGTCGGCAGGCCTGCGATGAGCGTTGGATCGCCGCCGCTGAATCGCCGGGACGCCGTCGCCGCGGCGCTGGCCCGGCTTGCCCCGCGCCTCCCGGATTTCGAGGCGGAGGCCGCCCTCGACCGGGCGCTGGCCAGCCCGGGCCTGCGCCGGGCCGCCCCGGAGACCGCGGCACGCCTCGCCCTCATCACGTACGCACGCCACGTCTTCACCGATTACGACGACCTCCTGGCCGACGGATACGACCGGGACAGCGCCCGGCACTTCGTCCTCGACGATCTCAACGCCGCGCTGGCCGCCTGGGGGGCCGCGCCGATCCCCGAGGACGAGGCCGGCGAGCCTGAGGCCGATCCGCGCTGAGGCGGTCGCGCGGGACCCCGCCATGCTGTAGGAGACCTGCCCGAGGCCGCCCGACGCGACCTGTTCCGGTGCGGCTTATGGAGCGAGGCAGCAGACCATGAAGATCAGCGCGCGCAACGTTCTCAAGGGCACGGTCCTCTCCGTGGACAAGGGGGCGACCACCTCCCACGTGAAGATCGAGATCAGCCCCGGCCAAGTGGTCACCGCTTCGATCACCAACGAGGCCGTCGAATCCCTCAAGCTCGTCGCCGGCGGTCCCGCCTACGCGGTGATCAAGGCTTCCGACGTCATGGTCGCCGTCGACTGAGGGCGTCCTCGCGCCGTCCCCTCATCCCGAGGCCTGCCCTGCGCTCCGGCACCGCAGGAGGCGGATGGGACGGACGGCTGAGACCATGCTCCGCTTTCGCGCCGTGACCGCCGGCGGATAGGATGCGGTCCGGATCGGAGGAGTTCAACCCGTGCAGAAGACCGTGCTCGGCATCGAGACCACCTGCGATGAGACCGCCGCCGCCGTGGTGTCGGTCGACGAGGATGGTGTCGGCCAGATCCGCGCCAACGAGGTCCTGAGCCAGATCGCCGAGCACGCGGCCTATGGCGGCGTCGTGCCGGAGATCGCCGCCCGCGCCCACGTGGAGGTGCTCGACCGGCTGATCGCCCGTGCCCTCGACCGGGCCGGGACCGGCTTCCGGGACCTCGACGGCATCGCGGTGGCCGCCGGCCCCGGGCTGATCGGCGGCGTGCTGGTCGGCCTCGTCACCGCCAAGACCCTGGCGCTCGTGACCCGCAAGCCCCTGCTCGCCGTCAACCATCTGGAAGCCCACGCGCTCACGGCGCGGCTCACCGACGGCGTCGCCTTCCCGTACCTGCTGCTCCTGGTCTCGGGCGGCCACACCCAGCTCGTCGCCGTGCGCGGCGTCGGCGACTACGTGCGGCTCGGCTCGACCGTCGACGACGCCATCGGCGAGGCTTTCGACAAGGTCGCCAAGCTCCTCGGCCTCGGCTATCCCGGTGGTCCCGCGGTCGAGCGCATGGCCGAGGCCGGCGATCCCGAGCGCTTCGCCCTGCCCCGGCCGATGCTCGGCCGCCGCGAGGCCGACTTCTCCCTCTCGGGCCTCAAGACCGCCGTGCGGATCGAGGCCGAGCGCATCGCCCCGCTGGCCGAGCGCGACGTCGCCGATCTCTGCGCGAGCTTCCAGGCCGCCGTGGTCGACGTGGTGGTGGACCGCGCCCGGGTCGCCCTGCGCGCCTTCTCGGACGTGGCCGGACGGCCCACCGCCCTGGTGGCGGCGGGGGGCGTGGCGGCCAACGGTGCCATCCGGCGGGCGCTGGCCGCCCTGGCCGGCGAGGCGGGCCTGAGCTTCGTGGCGCCGCCCCTGCCGCTCTGCGGCGACAACGGCGCGATGATCGCCTGGGCCGGGCTGGAGCGCCTGCGCCTCGGGCTGGTGGACGACCTCACGGCCCCGGCGCGGCCCCGCTGGCCGCTGGCGGCCCGGGCGGCGGTGCCGGCCGGATGAACCCGGCGGACCGGCGCACGCATTGGCGGGATCTGGTGGAGCGCCGCCTGCCCGAAGCCGTCCGTCCGGACTGGCCGGTGCGGCTCGACCATTGCTTCGCCCGTATCCTCCTGGACAATGCCTGCGGCGGCCCCTGGCGCGACCATACCCGCCCGCCCGCCTATGCCACCATGCCGCTCGGTCAGCTCGAGATCGCGATCGCGCTGGGCGAGGCGGTGCTCGCCGGCCGTGCGGACCTCGCGCTCCTGAACCGCCGCTCCCTGGCCTGGCGCGGCAAGATCGCCGCCGCCCCGGTGCCGGAGGCCCTCCGGGACGGCGACCTGACCCTCCGCCGCTGGCGGCCGGAGGATACGGCGCCCTTCGCGGCGCTCAACGCCGATCCGGCGGTGATGGCTCATTTCCCGCGGCCCCGGACCGAGGCGGAGAGCGCCGCCGAGGCCGGCCTCTGCGACCGCCGCTTCGTGGCGGACGGGTTCGGCCCCTGGGCCCTGGAGCATGCGGGCCGGTTCATCGGCTTCGCCGGCCCGATGCGGATCCTGCGACCCCTGCCCTTCCCGGGGGGCGACCGGCCCGGAACGACGGTCGAACTGGCTTGGCGCCTCGCACGCGAGGCCTGGGGCCACGGCTTCGCCACCCGGGCTGCGCGGCTCGCCCTCGCCGATCTCGCCGGGCGCTGCAGGATCCGGAGCGTCGTGGCCTTCACGGCGGTCGGCAACGACCGCTCCCGGGCCGTGATGGAGCGCCTCGGCCTGAGGCCGGCCGGGACATTCCCGCATCCGGCGGTGCCGGAGGGGCCGCTGCGCGCGCACGTGCTCTACCGGCTGGACTGCGCGGACAGGGAGGAAGCGGCATGAGCGCGGAGACCCCGATCAACGTCGTCGGCGGCGGGGCCTGGGGCACGGCGCTGGCCAACGCCGCCGCCGGGGCCGGCCATCCCGTCACCCTCTGGCTGCGCGATGCGCAGGCCGCGGCCGCCCTCCAGGCCCAGCGGGAGAATCCGCGCTACCTGCCGGGCGTGCCGCTGCATCCCGCGATCCGCGCGACGGCCGATGCCGACGCCCTCGCGGGCGCCCGGGCGACGCTCGTGGTCGTGCCCGCCCAGACCATGCGCGGCGTGCTGGAAACCCTGCGCGGTCCCCTGGCCAGCGCCGGGCCGGTGATCCTCTGCGCCAAGGGAATCGAGCGCGGCAGCGACAGTTTCATGAGCGCGGTGGCCGAGCAGGTCCTGCCCCCCGGTGTGCCCGTGGCGGTCCTGTCCGGCCCGAGCTTCGCAGCCGACGTCGCCCGCGGCCTGCCCACCGCCGTGACCCTGGCGGCGGCCGATGCCGGCCTCGCCGCCGGCTTGAGCGCCCTGCTGTCCGGGCCGAGCTTCCGCCTCTACCACACCGACGACGTGCGGGGCGTCGAGATCGGCGGCGCCGGCAAGAACGTGCTGGCCATCGCCTGCGGGATCGTGGTGGGGCGCGGCCTCGGTGAGAGCGCCCGGGCGGCGCTGATCGCCCGGGCATTCGCCGAACTGATGCGCTTCGCCCGCGCCTTCGGCGGGCGGCCCGAGACGCTGATGGGGCTCTCGGGGCTCGGTGACCTCGTGCTCACCGCCTCCTCGCCGCAATCGCGCAACTTCGCCTTCGGCCAGCGGCTCGGCGCCGGCGCCAGCCCGGCCGAGGCCGCGGGCGGCAAGCTCGCCGAGGGGGCCTTCACCGCCGCGGCCCTCGCGGGCCTCGCCGCCGCGAAGGGTCTCGAGATGCCGGTGGCGGAAGCCGTCGCCGCCATCGTGGCCGGCTCGGCCAGCGTCGACGACGTGATCGCCGGCCTGCTGGCCCGGCCTCTGCGCGGGGAGACCGACTGAGGGCGCCGTCCCCGGGGCGCCCTCCCCGGGGCGCAGGCTGCCGACGCGCCCGGCGCCCGGACCCGGGACCGCGCATCCGGGTTTCTGGCGGGTGCTGGGGGCAGGCCCTGCGTGATCCGTCACGGCTCCGCCCCGATCCGCCGCCCAGGGGCTCGGCCCTCTGGGCGCGTGGCTGTCGACGACGGGGCCGGGGGCGCTGCGCGGAGCGCCTCCCCGGATCGCGGATCGGACCCGCGACAGCGTCGGCAGCCCGACCGCGGGGCCGCCATCGACCACCTCCGCCGGGATGAGCCGGCGCCGGGGCCGCCCCTCTTCGAGATGAGGCGACCGGCCCGATGCGCCTCAGGCCACGGCGGCCGCCCGGTCCGGCGCCGCGCCGTGGGTGTGGGTGGAAAAGCGCGCGATCGGCTCGGGTCGGCCCAGCAGATAACCCTGGGCGAGGGTGCAGTTCTCCTGCGCCAGGAAGGACAGCTCCTCGGCGGTCTCCACGCCCTCCGCCACCACGGCGAGCCCCAGACCCCGACCCAGCCCCAGCACGGAGCGCACGATCGCGGCCCCCTGCGGGTTGCTGTGGACCGCCTTGATGAACGAGCCGTCGATCTTGATCCGGTCGAAAGGGAAGGCGCGCAGGTTCGACAGCGAGGAATAGCCGGTGCCGAAATCGTCCATGGCGATCTGCACGCCGAGCGCCTTGAGCTGGCGCAGGGTGAGGAGCGCCCGGGCCGGATCCCGGATCAGCGCGGTCTCGGTGATCTCGATCTCGAGGCGCTCCGCCTTCAGGCCGGCTTCGAACAGGGTCCCGTGGACGAACTGGACGAAGTGCGGGTTGTGGAGCTGCACCGCCGAGACGTTGACGGCGATCGCCAGAGGGTTCGGCCAGTGTTCTGCGAAGCTAAATATACGCTCACAGAAGCATAGCCAGTATCGAAGCGACTTATAAATACGTCAGGCGCTTAAGTAGTCGTCTGTTGACACCCAGCGCATAGCTGCCTCCCGGCATGGGTGCCGCTGTCGTCAACCTCCACGTTGGAGACCCACATCCTTGAAACGCGTTCCAGGGTAAGTACATGCAAATTGCACATTTGCATGTATCGGAGTAGCGTATGCTGCAACCGCTATCGCTCGCAATGCACACGCTGTACGCCGACCTTCTGGAGCAGGGTCTGGAAGACCTATTCGACTCGCAGTTTCCGGAAAACGGCAGCATTCTCGTCCGCCGGAAGGGGAGCGGGAATGAGGCAGCTCGCAACTACGCGTACTATCAAGGCTACCGACTGGCTGCGGAGGCGCAGGACAGAGGGAGGCGATACAGCCGCTACGTCGGTCCGACCGACGATCCCGCCGTCGGCGAGTGGATCGCGCAGTTCCAGCGGATCAAGGCCGTTCGCGCTGAACGGAGTAGCACCGTCGACGCTCTGATCGGCGCTGGCATGCCTCGGCCTCCGGCCGCCGTGGGCCGCTTGATCGAGGGTCTGGCAAAAGCCGGCTTATTTCCCTCCCGTGCGATCCTGATCGGCGCAGCAGCCTACCAAACTTACAGCGGCGTCCTCGGTGTGCGTTTGTCCAGAACCTTGAGCATGGGCGGCGACGACCTCGCACGACCCGACCAGATTTCGGTCTGCCTCAAGGGTCGGATCTCCAGCCAGGTCGACGTGCGTCACATCATCGATCCGAGCTTCGCTCCTCCCTCCTGCATCGACGACGAAGCAGGCGCGATGGGCTTACAAAGCGAGAGCCGGTTCCGCCTCGTCCATGTCACCGCTTCTCGTGGTGACGACGCTCGCACGTCTCGGCCAACGGAAACGCCAGAACCGGGCAGTGCCGCAACTCAAACCTCACGAGGTCTTGACTTCTTGGTCGATGCGCCAGTGCGATCGATCGTCCTACACGGCCCCGGTATAACCGTGACCATCCCCTCCCCCGAGCGCTATGCGGTCCACACGCTGATCGTGCATGGACCGCAGGGTATCGGCTCGCGCGGCCAGATCGGGACCAAGAAAGACTTCGCCCGGGCCGCCGAACTCATCGAGGCTCTCGTCTTGGTCGGCCGTGAACACACACTCGGCCGAGCGTTCTCGGAAGCGTGGGAGCGTGAGCCGACTTGGCGCATCCCCTTGTCCAATTCCGTCTGCAAATTGCCCGATGCCGCACGCACCATCCTCGAACCATATGCGAGTGAGTTGAGTGCGCGATCGCCGGCGCCAGCCTCGCCGCAGCCGCACACGGGCACTTGCGATCGTCGCGCGACCGAATGATCCGCTCGGGGTCGGACCGCGTCGTCGACACCGTTTTTCTCAACCCTTCACGCTGCGCAGGCGCGAAGCCTCCTCGGCCTGGAGGCCGAGGTTTGGAGGATTTCCGATAATTCGGCATCTCGCGCCGAGCGACGTTATCGGCGCGATCGACCGCGCGGCGAAGCCCCTCCACATGGCGGCTCGATCGAGAGGAATTGCTACAAGAGTGCATCGAACCACCGGATGCTGATCCAGACCGATTCGACCAGATTGGGCTCGTCCGCCTAGCCGGCGTCCCGACTCTAAACCCTGGACCACCTGAGCTACCGACCTTCGGCGCTCAGGTAGACGGGGCACGAGCATCACCCTTCGCGTCTTCAAGTTCACAAATCCGTGTGCCGTAAGCGGGGACGGTCTCTGAGGAATCGCCAGGCTCGATACCACAGCGCTTCGCCCAAGCTTAAAGAGTTCGACGGCTTCAGCTTGCGTTGGATATCAATCCGGGGCCAAAACGGTCTCTAAAACAGCATTCTAATGCTGCGTTGGATATCACGTCTTCTGCCGCGTCCTAAAGCCTGGATGCACGTTTGGCTTGTCGAGTGCCGACCGTCGCGGTCGAGCCCACGACTCGGAACGGCGATTTCACGAGGTCTTGCGTGAATCGCTGCGGCGACCACACAATCGTCCTACCCCAAGCTCGGCTCTGACCGAAGTTCTATGACCGCGAGATCTTCCAAGTGTTCTCGCCGATCTTTTTTGGAGTGATCACAATGACGGACCGCTCCGATCCGACAGGAGATCTGTCGCATCACGTAGAGGACAGTTCGCCTCGGTCCATCGTCGCGATCTCGCGCTGCAAGGTACGGATCGTCCGATCTTCGAAGATGGAGAGCACGGAGGCGCCGTCCCCAGGAGGCGGGACGCGGCACGGCGCCATCGCGCTAAGGCAGGCCGAAGCGGATGAGGCATCGGGCGAAGCCGGGCGCGTCCTCAGAGCGCGAGACGACGCACCTTCCTCCGCCGCGGTGGTCGCACTTCCGGCGGTCGTGTCCCTGAAGGAGCGCGCCGATCTCGTCCGCGAGCGGACGAACGCCGCGATTCGGCCGATCCTCGAGAGCTTCGCAAGACGGCGCGCCATACCTCTCGAGCGCCTGCAGGCGGCGATCGACGGTTCGATACCACTCACGCATCCCGAGGTCGTGCGTCGCCTGGGCGGCGCGCTCCACTCCGAAGCGATGCGGAATCAGATCGTCTCGCATGCCGATCCCACGCTCGTGCCACTGAACGTCCGCGCAGGCGTCGCCAAGATGATGGCGCAGGATTTGGCCGATCCTTCGCCCGCCGCCGCGCAAACGGCGTTTCCGGACCGGAACAAGCCGCTCGCTCCGCTCGGGCGCCACCTGCAGACATGGCGTCCCGAGGATGCGGCGGTCTGGCTCGAGCGCTTCCCGCCGAGTGATGACCTGCTCCATCCCTTGGACGTCTGGGACAGCGCCACGGCCGCGATCTGGCTGAACGACCGCGAGGCCAACCTTTCGGGGCCGCCGTGCGAGGGCACGCTCGACGGTACGGTCGTGGCGTTCGAGTCGCGCGATCCCTGGCTACCCTCCCTAGAGGTGCTGCACACGCTCCACGAAATCGAACTGGAGGAGCTGACCTATCGCGTGTTCGTAGAGCGGCTGCGGCGGGAAGTGATGCCGTTCTATTTGAGCGAGCGGAGGGTTTACGTCCAACGGGCCATCGAGCTGGTCACGTTTGGATATCAGACGCTTCGAGAGGCTCGCCAATCGGTGCGTATCCACGATCTCCGGAGGATTGAACACTTCCGTCAGGTGTTCGGCGAGAACCAAGAATGGATCTACGATCTCTGCTGTCGCATCATCGCCGCGTACGCGTGGCCTGCAGGCTTCGCCGAGCCGGAACTCTGGTCCGATTTCCCGGACCTGGACGATGCCCCGCAGTAAGGGGGGCGCCAAGCCGCGACCTCATCCGCCTCACTCTGATCCTGGAAACATCGTTCGCACGCCGAAACCGGGAACGGCCGAAGGCGGCGAACTACTTCCCGAGCCGCCTCGACATATTGGCCGAGCTCCAGTTATCCCTATCGAGAGCTGTCGATGAACATTCTGTATGGCGGTCATCTCGACCGTTCTTTTCTGATGGGAGGGAGGCCGGACCGATTCCGGGCGGAGCCCTCGCCCGGTCGGTCGCCTCACGCGGATACGTTCGAGCCGTACCGATCTTTCTACCACCGCGCGGGGATGATGTCCGCGCTTAGTAACGGCGTCGTAAGCCCGCTGGACCGTTCGCCACCTGGCGAGCAGGTCGTTTCGCATCGCGGCCAGGACGGTCGTATGTACGATTCGATTCGCAGAGCCGAGCTCGAAGATGACGCGGAGCGTCTCGCCAAACTTGTCGTGGTCATGAAGGCCTTCTCGGACGCGACGGTCGAGATGACGCGCCTGCGTGCGCCACAGGATCCGCACGAACCGAACCTCGAGCACCACGTCGAAGGGATCCTTTTTGCGGTCCTGCAGGCTTTGCAGACCGGCGCGACCCTCGTCCTGGCAGATTGTGACCGGCAAGTCCTTGTAGAGCTGATGCACTGTGTCATCGGGAACGGCATAGCCTTGCCATTCTGCATCCCTGATCTCCGGAAGGTTAGAACGTCCGATAGTGAGACCTCGGGTGCCATCGCGAACCTGGAGCCAGGCGATCACGGCGACCTCAACGCCATGCTGGAGGATCCGGTGATGCGAACGTATCGTCGCCGTCTCAGCCGGCTGTCGGAAAGCCGCACCGTCAACGTCGGGACTTTGTTGAAGGCAGCGCTTGAGGAGGCACAGAGGTCCAGTCCGCTGATCCGCGCGGCGGCGACCGACATCACGCTCACGTCGACTTGGGTCAGAACCATTGACATCGACGATCTTGGCCGCGTCAAAATTGATCCGTTCCACTGGAGTGATCGAAAGCCGTTGAAACCGAAGATACATGTCATCGTGCTCTCCAGCTCACGAAGCCTTAGCTGACGCATGGCGCGCGATTTGGTCATGACCGATACGCGAAAGCCGTTGCTTGGGGTGAAATGTTGCTTGAACTCATCTGCTTGTCCTGTCCATTCGCATCCGGGGTCGCGCTCGTACATGAGCCTTGGATTGCGCAAGATGAATATCAAGTAAGCTTTTTGCGAGATTGGAGAGAAAAACTCTATAAAACAATTATTGCGATTGCAGGGTTGGATCGAAACGAAATCCCTCGAAGGACACTGAACCATGAGCAACACCCCAGACGCCTACGACGATCATGAAGAGGCTTGGCCGTTCGAGAAAGTCTTGGAGGCCGGCCGTGCAGGCGCACGCGCGCAGCAGCGACGCTTTCAGGAGTACGTCGCCGAGAACGACCCTGCTCTTGCTGCCGCGCTCGCGGCGGAGGCGGCACGGTTCGACGTCGTGTCGCGCACGGTGATCGAGCCGACGATGCGCGAATTCGCCGACCAGGCAACGGAGCGCGGCTGGCACGTCTCCGTGGTCCGCGACGACGATCAGGACCGAATGGCGGTCTACGCCACGCCGGGCATCCGCTTCTACTGCAACCGCTGGCCAAATCGAACGGCGGCGGCCGACCTGATCTGGCCGCCCTGCTTCGTCGGCTTTTACGGGAGTGCCCGGCGCTTGGCCGTGGCAACCCACGTGGAACTGTCCCAGATCGCAGAAGACGCAGTCCCCTCCTCCGAGCCGCTGTTCGAATACCCGGAGGTCACGAGCGAGACAGTCCGCGCAGTGCTCGAGGCCTTCCTCGGCGATCTGGAGCGCTACGGCTGAAGGGCCGAGCGCCTCACAGCTCGGCTGTCGAAGTTGCCCCGCGCAACTCATGAGCGAGCACGTTGCCTCGAGACCACAGCTCACCGGCCACGGGAGGTCCAGCAAACGGCCTCCTGAGCAGAGCTTGTGCGAATCGCTATAGTAACAGCACAATCTAAGATCTCCCTGCCGTTGTTGGGCCGGGGATTTGCAAAGTAATCCGTGTGCTCTGCACGAGGAGAGGCTGTCATGTCGACGAAACCTCGGCATCCTGCAGTGGAGAGAGGTTGTACGAAGGTTCAGATCGCAGCCTTCGAGCGCATCGCCACCGGCGACGATCGAGGTCATGCGCATGCAACGCTCGCGGCGCTCGAGAGGCGTGGCTTGATCACGCTGCACGAGACGCTCTTGCCGGGCGAATTCGCCGTGCGGGTGAAGATCCCCGTCGTACCCCTCCCGGTTCATTACGCGTGGTGCGCTTGGTGTGCCGAGCAGCCCGACCCGAACTGAGTCGGCCATACGCCATTCTGTCACAGCACAAATCCGCATAAGAAGAGAAAGTTCTGCCACCATGAAAATCGTTTTGGCCGGTCAGTTGGACCGTGTGTACGCTAATGCGCGTGCGCGTGCCTCTGGCGATGCGGCAAGCCCTGCCTACGACAATGCCGATGGCGCCCAGCACGAGGAAGACCGGCTGCTCACCCATCGTGCCGCAACGCTAGCCGCCCTGAGCGAGACTGTCGTGGCCACCCCGGACTGGTACCCGCTCGACGACGAAGATGAGGAGGACCTAACCGGGGATCGCGTGCACCCGAGCTTCGCGCCTGGCATGGCGCTTACGAGGAGCGCTTGGGTGGCCCTGTACGACGATGCCGCTGGGCTGGTGAAGGCGGTGGACTTCCTAGGGAGCTACTCCGAACGATCCCAGGTGATCTTGGACCAGGTCGACGCGCCGGACGCTTGGGTCGAGGACGACAGTTCTCGCAGCTTGCAGCGGGCCAGCATCGGTGCCGCGCATGCCTATCTCACGGAACTCCTGCTACAGGCGTTCCTGGCTTGGCAGGCTGGCGCCATCCTCGTCATCGGCGAAGCCGACTGCCACCTGCTGGCAGACGTCGCCAAATTCCTGGTCGAAGGAGGCCGGCCTAGGCCCTTCCCCATCCCCGACCTGCGCGCCGTCGTGCGACCGGACGGGGCACTCGCCTCGGGAAGAATACCGGACCTCGGGTTCGAGGAACTTACTGACGTCGAGGCAGGGCGGGCGGATCCCGGCGTTCGAGCTTACGCGCATCGCCTGCAATCGATCGTCGCGGCACCGGAGGAAACCGATGTTCGTGCGCGTCTCGAAGCGGCGCTTGCGGCGGACCGTCCGGCAGGGTCGCGTCGGAGGGGGGCGAATAACGACATCGCGGTCGCCCTCGAGCATGCGGAAATCCTTGGCAACGGCGACCTGCGCATCATGCCAAGCTCGAAGGCTTCAGCCCGCTATGTGCGACGGCATTTCGCCTCGACGGGGCTCCGCACCATCGTCCTCATCGAAAATCCGTGAAACCTCAGCCCTCAAGCTGTAGATCGGTCTTGAAGCGGGATCGGCTGATTTGGCGCTCAGCTGCTCGCCGACCGCACCGCATCGGTCCCCCGCATGGATGGATCGGGGATCTGAGCGGCGGCGACGACTCGGTCGGGCGTGCAACCGCAGGTGCAGCGGCGCAGGCGTTCTCGAAGCGTCTTCGGCCGGATCGGTGACCGATCTCGCCTCACGCCTCGGCCGCTGCCTCGTCCGTTCGGCGCGCGTGACCGCTTTGCCCCGACGTCGTCCCGCTGACGACCATCGTCCCCGTCGTCACCAGCAGGCCGGCCACGGAAGCCGCGTCCTGCAGGGCGGTGCGCACCACCTTGGCCGGGTCGACGATGCCCGACTGGATCATGTCGACATACTCTTCGGTCTGGGCGTTGAAGCCGAAGGTCTCCGACGAGGTGTTGTCGGTGATCTTGCCGACCACGATCGAGCCTTCCACGCCCGCGTTCTGGGCGATCTGGCGCAGCGGCGCCTCAAGCGCCTTGAGGACGATCTTGATGCCGGCCTGGACGTCCGGGATCTCGGACTTCAGCTCGGCGACCGCCTTCTTGGCGCGCAGAAGCGCGGTGCCGCCGCCGGGAACGATGCCTTCCTCGACCGCCGCGCGGGTGGCGTGCAGCGCGTCGTCGACGCGGTCCTTCTTCTCCTTGACCTCGACCTCGGTCGCGCCGCCGACGCGGATCACCGCGACGCCGCCCGCGAGCTTGGCCAGACGTTCCTGGAGCTTCTCACGGTCGTAGTCCGAGGTGGTCTCCTCGATCTGCGCCTTGATCTGGGCGATGCGGCCCTCGATGTCGGACTTCTCGCCATCGCCGTCGATGATCGTGGTGTTCTCCTTCTCGATGCGCACGCGCTTGGCGCGGCCGAGCATGGGCAGCGTCACGTTCTCGAGCTTGATGCCGAGGTCCTCGGCGATCATCTGGCCCTTGGTCAGGATCGCGATGTCCTCGAGCATCGCCTTGCGGCGGTCGCCGAAGCCCGGCGCCTTGACGGCCGCGACCTTCAGGCCGCCGCGGAGCTTGTTGACCACCAGCGTGGCCAGAGCCTCGCCCTCGATGTCCTCGGCGATGATCAGGAGCGGCTTGCCGGTCTGGACCACGGCCTCGAGCACCGGCAGCATGGCCTGGAGCGAGGAGAGCTTCTTCTCGTGGATGAGGATGTAGGGGGCCTCGAGCTCGGCGACCATCTTCTCCGCGTTCGTGATGAAGTACGGGGAGAGGTAGCCGCGGTCGAACTGCATGCCCTCGACGACGTCGAGCTCGGTCTCGGCGGTCTTCGCCTCCTCGACCGTGATGACGCCCTCGTTGCCGACCTTCTGCATGGCGTGGGCGATCATCTCGCCGATCTCCTTGTCGCCGTTGGCGGAGATCGTGCCGACCTGGGCGACCTCCTCCGACGAGACGACCTTCCTGGCGCGGCCCGTGATGTCCTTAACCGCAGCCGCAACAGCCTGATCAATGCCGCGCTTCAGGTCCATCGGGTTGATGCCGGCGGCGACGTACTTGGCGCCCTCGCGGACGATGGCCTGGGCCAGCACGGTCGCGGTGGTGGTGCCGTCACCCGCGATGTCGTTGGTCTTCAAGGCCACTTCGCGCACCATCTGGGCGCCCATGTTCTCGAACTTGTCGGCGAGCTCGATCTCCTTAGCGACCGTCACACCGTCCTTGGTGATGCGCGGGGCGCCGAAGCTCTTCTCGATCACGACGTTGCGGCCCTTCGGGCCGAGCGTCACCTTCACCGCGTCGGCGAGGATGTCGACGCCGCGGAGTAGCGCCTCGAATGCCGAGGCGTACGCGACGGCTGAGCCGGAGCGGAGGGCAGTTCCCACAACCGTCAAAGAACGGGTCGGACGAGAGCGGACGACGGATACCGCACGAGCCTCGTCCAAGTCGATGACCTGCGTCCAGACGCGCGATCGGTTGGCCTTTTGATCGGCGAGCGTGAGCGCCTCGACGCCCGCCTCGTCGATGGTCGTCCAGGCCGAGCCGAACGTCAGGTGCCTCGTCCACTCCGGTACCTCACGGCCGTGGGCACCCAAGATGGTCTGCAGGACGGGCACACCCCAGCGCAGAAGGGGTACGAGCGAGCTGTCGGCGCCATCCTGGATGACGCGATCCTCGCTGCTCCCGCCGGTCGCGAACCTCAGGAGGTGCGCATCGGGGCCCTCGCGCAGAACGCCTTGCATTCCGTCGAGTGCCTCGAGAGCGACACCGCCCTCGTTTCGACCGAACGCTGCGTAAGCGCACGCGAGCAGCATAAGGTCTCGCTCGACCGAGGTTCGAAAAGCTGCAGCGGCATCGGGTCCGAGCAGTTCGCGGATGCGCGGTGTCTCGATCGCGCTCGCGCGACCGGTGGAAAACGCCATGTCCCACTCGGGTACCGCCGTGTCGGAGTAAGGCTCGATCCGAACGCCGCCCATGTCCCTGTGAAGAAGGAGGTCGACGCCCGCACCCACGATTGCGAGGGGGCGCCCCTGTGCCTTCACAGTTACGTTGAAGGACACCGCTGGGATCGTCTCGCACCGCCGTAATTGAGCGCGCTCCGACAGGGCGCCAAACGACGCCATGTTGCGCAGCGGCTCTAGGCCGATCCGGTCCGGCAGCGCGCACTCGGTGACACTCTCCGCAAGGCCTACGTCGAAGACGCGGGCCCAATTTCCCCAGGGTAGGTCTAACGAAACGCGATAGAAGCCCGCTTCGAGATACTCGGTCGGATGGCGATCGATTTCCACGAGCGACATCTTGCGCGCTGCATCGGAGGATCCGACACGCTCAATCGACACGAGTGGCACGTCAGCCAGGTGTCCTCCCAGCCGCCGCGCCCCGCCCGGCGGCAGGACAAATCGGAAGTTCGTGGCGGGACGATCGAAGTCGTCGCCGACCGGGGAAAGAAGGATCTCGAGATTCCGGCCCGAGTAGCTGGATCGGAGCGCACGAAGCCAATCCAGGGCGAGATTTCGCGCGGCACCATCGGCACCGGGAATCAGTGGGTCGAAACGGATGTCAGTCCCGAAAGCGTGTTCCTCGACGAAGACGCCGGCCTGTGGCGGGGATTGGGCGAGCGGCCCGGAGCGTACGGACGCGTAGGTGAGATCTGGCAAGACGTGCGGCACGCCGGCGGGACCGTTCGCTCGGATGTTGAAGGCGTCGAGAGTGATGCCACTGGGAGACGAGGCGCTTGCCTGAGCTCCCCCAGGCGTGGCGATCGCCGACGGACCGGTGCCGATTGGAAGGGTCGTCGCCCTCACAAGTTCCAAGGTGATCTCGACGCCATCGCCGACGAGTTCGGTCGGGGCCGGCGACCGACGCTTGCGCCACGGGCTCGTGGGATCTGCGCTGAACGAGGTCCACACGGTCGCACCGACCGGACCGAGACAGCGCATCGGGAGACTGATCGGCTTGCCGATACCAGGCAGAAGCAGCTGACGCGTCGGTTCGGGAGAGCGGAGGATCAGTTCTGTGACGGCCTGTGTGGCCTCGATCGGATCCGCTTTGACGACGACGGGGAGGTAGGTGTCCTGCGGGAGATCGAAGATCGGAGACCGTCCGGTCCGCTCGGCAGTCTCAAGACGCTGAGAGAAAGGTGTCTGCCGGTTCCCGGCCGCCAGCGCCCTGAGAGCGAAGCTCGGTCCGACGGCGAGGTCGAACACCCCCTTGAGGTCGATTTCGCGTGCCCCGGTATCCCAATCGTAGATGACGGCGGATTGCAGCGGATCGGCCGCCTCCATGTTGCCGAGGCGTTCAAGGTCGAGTGCTCTGCAGAGGAACGTTATCAGCGTCTCCCCGGGCGCGCCGGCCCACGCCTTCTCGTCCGGTGCCGCGGCGTGGCACACTGTGAGCGCGTTGCTGGCGACGACGTTGTAATTTTCCGGAGCTTGCTGTGGCCCCTGGGGTGTCACCGGCGAGACTTGGCCGATCGTCGCGATGGGCTCCTTGCAAGCGTTGTAGATGACGTACTGCCGCCGGAAGCTCCAGCTTAGGAAATAGCGAAGGTACTCTTCGAGCCAGATGTTAGACTTGATGCCATCGATTCCGTAATTCGATGGGAGGAACACCGACCCCTTTGCGAGCACGTAGAGGCCGTGACCGGACAGGACAACGAAGAGTTGGTCGGCCGAGAGCCTGGCCAGCAAGTTCATCGAGCGTACGATGCTTGGGTAATCGCAACCGTGGACGATCACACCGCCCGTGTCGACGATCCGCCCCGGCGACGGCCCGAGGTGAAGAAGAATCCGGTCATCGGGAACCCCGATCGCGCGGAGCCAAGAGAGCGCGACGAGTGCGTCGTCGACGCAGTGCGGGAGCGTCGTGATGCCGTCGAGGTCGTACCGATCGATGCCGATCACGAGGGCGTAGGCGTCGCGCACGGCTAGCCGAGGAACTGCTTGATGCGCGTGTAGACCTCGTCGCCGAGGAAATAGGCGCTGTGGGCCTCGGGAAACGATGCACCTGACTTGTACTCGTGGTCCTCTATGCCCGCCACGTCCGGAAAGACACGCGTCGCGCAGAACGACAAGAGGTCACTGCGGTCATAGATGTTGAGCCAAGGCACAAACGGCGTCCCCTCTGGAAGCGCATGTCCGGGCCGCATCGTGCCTAACGCGTCAAATTTGAAAAGCATCGGCGCCTGCGAGCCTACGGTGATCAGTTTTGAGACGGGCAGGCGCTCGTCGCGTGGACGGGAGAGCAGATCGACGAGCATGATGCCGCCGAGGCTGTGGCCGAGCGCGATCACCTGCCTGCCGCTGCCGGCGAGTTCCAGGATTTTGGACTCGATCATGGCGAGGATCTCGTCGCCGCGACGTTGGTAGAGCAGGATGTCGCCGAGAAACGGCGACGAACTCCCCATCAGCCCATCGCGTCGCTTGATCGCCCAGTCGGATGCCCGTGCGGTCGCGAAGCCCTGGACCTTGTCGCGCAGCCACCCGCCGATCCCCTGCGTCGTAGGCGCGAGTCCGGTACGGACCTCGTCGACGAGAGCCTCGCGTTCGGACCGGAGATAAAGCGCCGACGGTCCAGCACCGGGTTCGGAGCGCGCCCGTCGCAGGGCCGTCGCGACGATGGCGCGCGCCGTCGCGGCGACGAGGTCGGGGTCTTGCGCAGAGCCGACCGAACGGGCGGCCTCTCGAACGAGCGACTCCGCCGCCAATGAGCGAGCCGCATCGCGGATTGCCTCAGCCGTCACCTCGCCAGGCAAAGGGTCAGCGAGTTTGGGCCCGAGATCGTGAATCGCCTGTATGAGCGCGAAGTCGGCGGGCTGAGGGCCGCCGGGAATCGGAACATCGGTCAGCGGGACGTTTGAGCGCCTCAGCGCGGCCATGCGAAGTTCGACGAGAGGATCGACGAGGAGATCGGACCAAAGCGCGGCCTCAATCTCGGCTTCCGTCGTGTCGTCCAGGGCCATCGCAGCACCGAGCGGCAGGACTTGCTCGAGATCCTCCTTGCTCACCTTCGATCCGTGCGCTTCGCCCCAGTCGACAAAATCCAGCTGGATGTCGCCCAGGCCAGCCTTCGCGAGCCCCTTGCGGATCCGTGAGACGGTCTGCTCACGGCCCACACTCCGCACGCCAGTCCCGTGCACGAAGAGCAGCGTCTTGTCCGCCATCGCAATCTCTCCGGTCACTTCCGTGAACGCTGGGTCGTGCGCGCGCGCGTCTCGATCGAGACCACACGGGAAAGAATCCCCACCGCCGCTGGCGGGTCAAGTCGCGCGTGTGCCAGCGAGGGTCTGTCGTCACCTGTTCCAATTGCAGGCAGCGGCGAGGCAGATAGCGGCGGTCAAGCTGATGGCGGTCTGCTCGTAGCGGGTGGCCACCGCCCGCCCTTTTCTGGCCACGCTCACAAGCGCTCGACGCGGTTGCGATTGGCGTAGATCCAGGCTGGGCACCGGGCGCTTCGTCGGGCTTGGACGGAATGACGGTCTTGGCGCTCGTCTCGTGGATGTGGCGGCGGAAGCCGCGGCTGGAGTGGCCGCGGCAGCCACGACCTACAAGAGCCGGCCGGGTAGGCAGCCGAGCATGGGCACGGCGTGGGGCAAGGCCTGTCCTGGTGCGAGTCGGAAGCCGACGGCGCATCCTGCGGCTTCGGCGATCACACAGGCCTTGGTCCCACCATCGGCCCGGTCCGAAGCCGGCGCTGCACGTCCGCACCTGGACCTGTGACGCCTGCGGCGTCAGCCACGAACGCGTCGCAGAACATCCTGGCCACGGGGTTCGCGGTCAGGGCCGGGTCCGATCCCCGGCGATCGCCTGTGGAGGGGGCGTCGGACCCGCCGGGCCTGGTTCGGATCGTAGCCCCGGTGAAACAGGAACTTGCGGCGTGAGCCGCAGGAACCCTCGGCCTTCAGGGCGAGGAGGATGTTAAACCGATGGCCGCAACACCGACATGGCTGGACCCCAGACTGACCCGAGAGACCCGAAGTTTACGATCACGTTGCCTCAGCCACGCCGGTGATGTGCCTGGAGGGCAGGTGGATGTGCCATCGACCCTTAATCCGGGTCAGTTCGGAGCGGCTTGGGTCCGTTCGATTCTGCGACGGGTCCCGAGTTGCCACGAGACCCAAGTCTTGGTAGACGAGACCCATGAGCGATCCCCCTCAGGAAGATCGGGTTGCCGCGACGATCCTCGATTTGCACGAGGCGCTGTGCCGCGATCGTGAGGAAACGCGACGGCAACTTCTCAAGATTGAAGGAGAGATCGACCGCCTCAGGACGGCAGCCAAGGCTGTGAGGCTTGATCTACCCGAACCGAGGGTGACGGGACTTCTGGGGCACTCGCCTGATGAAAGCACGAACCCGCAGGGTGTGGAAGCGCAGGCGCCCCCGCGGACGATCAAAGAGGCCGCATTGATTGTCCTGAGGACACATGGGAGGGGGATGTCAACTCTCGAAATCCTGCCTCACGTCAACAATCTTCTCGGTAATTCTTACGAGCGAGGCAGTCTAAGCCCTCAGCTCAGTCGACTAGTCAAAGATAAAATTCTGCTCCGTGACGGAGACAAATGGATGCTGCCCTGATCTTCGGTCGCGATCCGCGATTGGTGAACAGGGCGCTTCTTACAAATCTGCTGGCGACGACTTCCCCGGCCCGTCGCGCAGCCGGGCTGTGACGTGATCTGAACCGGGTGCTCCATCGGCTGCCTGGAGGTGGTATGACACGGATAGCCATCGTCGGGGCAGGTCCGAAGGCTGCGGCCATAGCAGCCAAGAGCAGGGCGCTGCGAGAGTGCGGCCACGCTAGCGCGCTCGAGGTGCATGCCATCGACCGCGCCCGGCCAGGGGCGGCGTGGAGCGGCGGATATGGCTATTCCGACGGCTCCACCCCGCTGTGCACGCCCGCACTCCGAGACCTGGGATTTCCGTACGCGTCCCATCCGTACGGTCGCGATGTGGCCGAGTTCATGCTCGCGCATTTCTCTTGGACGCGCTTCCTCATCTCCCGTGGCGATGCCTACGCCCGGTGGGTCGATAGGGGGTGTCCCGCGCCGTCGCACCGCTTGTTCGCCGACTACATCGATTGGGCAATTCAGGGCTCGGCCGATCGACTCATCACCGAAGAGGTCGTGGGTCTGAAACATACGGCTGCGGGGTGGCGCGTTCGGGTCACCTCTGGCGGGTTGCTGCCCGACGCCTACGACGCTGTCGTGATCACGGGGAGCGGCCCACCAGTGGCCCCCCTGGCCGGCGCGACGATGCGCGTCCTTGATGGGGAGAACCTCTGGAGATCGGAAAGCCTGGTCCGGATGCTGTTGGACGATCCTGAGAATCCGGTCGTCGTCATCGGGGCGGGGGGCACTTCGGCGGCAGCTGTGAGTTGGCTGATGGCGCGGCGGTTCGAGCGCAATCCCATCTGGATTGTCGGCAGCCAAGCCACGTTGCACGCGCGCATCCCGAACGCGTTCGAAAATCGACTCTTCGGGGACGACGACGCTTGGGCACTGCGGTCATTGACGCAGCAGCAGCAATTCCTGGATCGGCTGGATGCTGGTGCCGTGTGGGCCCCCGTTTTGGAACGCATCGCTGATCACGGCAATCTCTCCTATTTCCCCGGCCGGGCTGATCACTACGCGACCAAGCCCGCCCCGAGCGGCCGCGGGCACGATCTCTGGGTCGTGGTGAAACGCGGGAGCGGGCCGAACGTACGGCTGCCCGCCGCCCTCGCTGTCGATTGCCGCGGGTTCGACGGCTTGTGGTTCAGGCAATTGCTTGAGCGGCCGGCGCAGGCTGCACTCGATGCCCTCAAACAGTCCGGTGTGAGCCTCGTAGACGGGACGTTCGCGGTGCGTGACCCGTTCCCGCATCCTGGGTTGCACGTTCCAGGAAGCGGCGCTGCGGTTGGGCCCGCCGCCCGCAACTTGATGGCCCTGGGATGGATGGCCGACAAGCTCATCAGGAAGTACGCCCCGCCCTGATCCCATGCCCGATCCGCCGAGACGCGAAGTGGTCACGGCGACGGCGCGATTTCGGTCGTTGGGCTCGGACGGCGAACAGGTCTCGATCCCGGCGGGGTATGAACGCGACTCCTCGAGCGTTATACATGTGCGTGGACCGGCCAATCGCTGGGGGTACGGAGGCAGCCATGGATTGTGAAGCCGAGGACGACCTCGTTCTGCGCTCGGTCTACTTTCCGGAAGCTCTCGACGATCAAGTGCGTGCCCGCGCTTCCCGGCTCGGGAAAAGCAGTGGCGACCTCATCCGCGAACTCGTGCGTGTCGGCTTGGAACGCGAAGGAGCGGACGGAGGTACGAGCGAGGCTCGGAGGCCTTCGTTTACGCCAGAGCCGATTTCTCCGGAACGCATCAAAGCCTCAATTAACCCCGATTACCTTGTCAGTTTTATCAACGGCAAGCCGTACAAGACCTTAAAACGACATCTTCACATGAACGGTCTTGACGCAAGCACGTATCGAAAGAAGTTTGGTTTGCCGTCTGATTATCCTATGGTTGCCAAGACTTACGCCGCCAAACGGTCCGAGCTTGCGCGGACGTTGGGTTTGGGGACAGCAAAGACGCGCCCCGTCGAAGGCGCAGCTGATGAAACGCAAAAGCACGGCTCGAAAAGAAGGGTCAGGCGAAGCCAAGGCGAGGCAGCCTGATTGTGACCACTCCGCCCGCTGGGCAGGCGGCTTCTCAGGACAGCTATGCGGTACTCCGCTGACTTAGATCCTGAAGGCCGATATCCTGGCCTTGAGTGGGAACGGCGCGCCCACTTTCAGCGAATAGCAGTTGATCCCCCTGCCTTCAGGCAGGGAACCGCGGCAGCGAACTACGCATTGTGAGGGCTGCGGTCTCCGGCTAGACCGCTGGGGATCAAAACGGGAACACGCTTGCCGTGCAGATCCTCACGGTACCCTGCAAACTCGATCCCACACCCGAGGACCGGTCGGCTCTCGCCGCCACTGTCGGGGCGTTCGGGGCAGCGTGCCGGACCGTGGTTCGCGACACGCCCGCCGGCTTGACCAACGAAGCGCGTCTGCGCGCCGAGGTCTACCGGGCGGTGCGCACCCGGCATGGACTCTCCGCAAACCTCGCCCAGGGGGCGATCGCCCGCGTCGCAGCCAATCGCAAGGCGGCTCGCGCCACCCGAGGCATCGTCGCGATCTACCGTGACGCCTCCGTCCAGTATGACGAGCGCACCTTCCGGTTGTTCGGCGAGGTCGTTCGCTTGACGCTCAACGGAGGACGCCGACGAATTGCGCTCGCGCTGGGCGCGCACCAGCGCGCCCAACGCGCTCGTCATGGGGGCGAGCGGCGGATCCGCTCGGCTCAGCGAGGGGAAGTTTACAGCCAGGCACCCCCCCCCGGCTGTGTTCGTCGATCGGCCTCAGGACGCGCAGCGGGGCGACGGTCGCGCCCAGCGCGCTGACAGCGGCCGTGAACAGGACGGCGCCGCGCGCGAGGAACAGGATCGGGCGAAGGTTGAAGCGGAAAGCGGGCTTGTCGGTCCGATAGCCTGATCGCCACCAGCGACGGCGACACCATCCCGGCCCTGCGCTACGCCCGCTGGACGCACACGGCGCAGCGTCGCCGACAGCGCCCTCTCGCCCGCTGCCAGATTGGCTCGAAGCGACGGCTCAAAGCCAACGCACGCCTGGCCGCCGCCGTGGCGAAGATCGCCCGGCGCCGTACCCGACGATCAACCCCAAACGACGAAGGACCCACTATCCCATCTCCGGACCACTTGGTATGCAGGTGTGAGATGCGCCAAGACCGAGAAACGGCGGAAGCGATCGGGAGGGGACACTTGGTTTCGCAAAGCAAAAAAGCTAATTCAGCCTAGCGGAGCCGAGTCGATGATTGTCTATTTGACAGATCGTGATCCTTGTATTGCCGTGACGGCAGGCGAGAGATTGCTGGTTTTGCTTTTTTGTTACATGACGTGCTTCATCTCGGCGACCCTCGTAACGTGGGCGTGCAACCTGCGGCTGCGCGAGTTCGTGGACGTGGCTGATCCGGAGAAGGCGCATGTCAATCCGCGCGACATCCTAGCCGACCTCGATGCACGCTTCTTCGAGGCTGACTGGAAGAGCACCAATTACGACACGCGTGCGGGTAGAGACTGAGTGATGGCGGGCCTCGAGACGATGTCCACCAATCCGGCCAACGGCGACGACGAGTTTGAAGATCTCAAGGCGGTCGACCGCGGATCGATCTTTGCCGATGGCGATGCCGCCCTCGCGCCTCGAACGCCGGTCCTGGCCAAGCGAACGGAAGAGGGCTGAATTGCCGATGTTCGCCACTTCGCCGACGCTTGAAGCGTTCCCGGGTATCGTTGCGCAGGCGCTCTCGACGCATGTCCCAAACGAGCGGCAGCGCGAGGCTATTGCGGGGTCAGGCGCGGTTCCGCTGCTTGTCGTCGCCGGCCCCGGCACGGGAAAGACGACGACGCTGGTGCTCAGGGCGCTGCGGTTCACCTTCGTCGATGGCGTCGCGCCCGAGGACGTGCTCATCACGACGTTTACCGAGAAGGCGGGACGAGAGATCCGGTCGAGGTTGACCGAATGGGGCACGCGACTGCGCGCGCACCTCGTCGCCGAGGCAATCGCGGCGGGAGACCACGACCATGTTCGGCACCTGTCGACCATGGATGTCAACCGCTACATCGCCGGCACACTCGATAGCATCTGCGAGGACGCGGTACGCGACATGCGCGAGCCGAACGAGGCGCCCCCGGTCATCCTGGAGCAGTCGGCCGCGCGCACGATTCTTTACCGGCGCGGCGAGGTTTGGCGCGAGTTGCAGGATATGGGCGACTCATTGCGCACTTACCTCGGCCGATACAGCTTCACCGGCGATCCAGTTCGCAACAACGGCGAGGCGACGGAGATCGTGCGCACCATCGTCGATCGCTTGGTGCAGGACCGCGTCGACCTCGATGCCTACGCCGCCCCGCACGGTGACCGAGCGTTCCGGCAGGCCATCCTTCGCGTGAAGGAGCGCTACGAGCGCTATCTCGCCAACACCAACCAGATGGATTTTGCCCTGCTCGAGCGGCGGTTCCTGGAGCGGCTCCGGGCGGGCCGCATGCCGCGCGGCATGCAAACGCTGCGTATGGTGATGGTTGACGAATACCAGGACACGAACCCGCTGCAGGAGGCGATCTACTTCGAACTCGTGCGCCGGACCGGCGCGAGCCTCACGGTGGTGGGGGACGACGACCAATCGCTCTATCGGTTCCGCGGCGCCACAATCGAACTCTTCCGCGACTTCCGCGAACGCGCTCAGCAGGAACTCGGCTGCTCCGAACCGCAACTCGTCTGCTTGGAGGAGAACTACCGATCGTCCGAGCAGATCGTCGAATTTTTCTCCGCGCACGTCGCCAACGATCCGGACTTCGCCGGCGCGCGGGTGCCACTACCAGCACCCTACGTGCGCCGTGTCGTCTCAACCAGCGGCTCCGCGGCAATCGGCGTCATCGGCATGTTCAGGGACGACGCCCCGACGCTGGCGACGGATCTCGCCGAATTCCTCCATAGGGTGTTCCGGCAGGGCGGACGCACCCCGCTCCCGCATGAGAACACGCTCGCCGAACCGATCCTGCCCGCCGAGGGCGGCGACCTCGGTGACGCCGTGCTGCTGGCCTCAACCGTGGCTGAGCGCAGCCGGCCGTACAAGGGTACCCCCGGCAAAGAGCGGCTGCCGCTACACCTGCGGCGCGCTCTGGAGGCGCGGGGCCTCGCCGTGTTCAACCCGCGTGGCCGAGCGTTGCGCGACATTGAAATCGTCCAGCAGTTCCTCGGGCTTGCCCTCGTCAGCATCGACCCCTCGCCCGCGCCCGGCCTGCGGGGCGAGCGCCAACAGCAGGCGTTCCTCACCAACCAAGCCAACGACTTCCTCGACCTGTGGCGCGCCGCCGCCGACACGATGCTCGCCACCAATCCGCGCTCCCCGCGCGGCGAACTGCTCTCGGCGAAGGTGGAACGCTGGCGGTCGTTCGCCGTTCGCGGCGAGGGAGACGAGACCGAGTGGCCGTTGCTCGACGTCTGCTACAGCTTCCTGCCGTGGTTCCTGCCGTTTCAGGACGATCCCGAGGCGCAGGTCTACCTGGAGGCGATCACCAGGACAGTCGCGGCAGCGGCGACCTTCTCGGGCTACAAGGCCGCCATCCAGCGGGACGAGCCTCACCGCACGCGCTCGGTCAACGGCGCGATCCGCGACGTGCTTACCCCGATCGCGGAGAACCTCGTCCAAGTCGACGAAGACATCATGCCGAGCGTGCCCCGCGACCGACTCAACATCATGACCATTCACCAAGCCAAGGGACTGGAATACCCGCTTGTGATCGTCGACGTCTCGTCGGACTTCAAGACGAACCACAGCAGCCAGCGCTTCCGGCGCTTCCCCGACGAGGTGAGTTCGGTGGTGCGGCTGGAGGATGATTTAGCGGCCGTGACCCCGGTTGGCCTTGCCCGCTGTCAGCGGACTGGCATGCAGCGCACCTTCGAAGACCTCGTGCGCCTCTACTACGTCGCCTACAGCCGGCCGCAGAGCCTGCTGATGCTGGTCGGCTGCCAGCAGGGGCTACAGTTCAGGACGAAGATCAAGAACGTCGCGAAGTTCTGGCGTCGCGACGAGAGTTGGGCCTGGCTGAGTGATCCGTCGCTGCGGCCGCCACCGGTCGACGCCGACCGACTGCCGTTCGTCAGGATCTGAGATGCGCATCGCCCGCAAGCGCCCAGACCGGATCGTCCCCGAGTACTCCTTGACCGGCGACCTGCTGTCGTTCCGCCGCTGCGCGCGGCAGTACCGCTACCAGAATGGCAGCGCCCTACCGCCGTCGCGGCCCGTGCAGCTCTGGTACGGCGAGTTCATCCACGGGCTCCTGGAGAATGTGTACCGGCTTTGTAAGAGTGAGGGCGGCCTACCTTTTCCGCTCCCCTACACGCGTCTCAACCTGTCTGACCGGATTGAGAAGCCCCCAGAAGGCCTCGCCGCGTTCGACTTGCGCAATCTCGGCTGGCCGGTCGAGGAGTCGCTCCTCAACCAGAACAAGCGCGCCCGCAGCCGCAAGGCGAGGCTCGCCGCCTACCGCCGGGCCGAGGCGGCCGTGAATATGCTCGGCCCGCACTTATTCCCGCTTATCGCGGAGGCCGAGGAGCGGGTTATCGGCACGCGCGACATACCCGGCGCGATCGCCAACGCGCATCGGGCTGAAAAGTACGCGCTCACCGGCGTCATCGATGTGTTGACCGAGCTCGAACTCGGCACGGCGCCCACCGACAATCTCATCCGACAGGCCGTCCAAGCGCGGTGCCCTAATCTCGCCGGCGAGTTTGAGGTGATCGTCGATTATAAGGGCACGCGCCGCCCCGACAACGATACGCGCGAGTGGCGCGACGGCGAGTGGCAGGTTCAGACCTACGCCTGGCTGCGCCATGAGCAGCGCCGAAGTCGCCGTGTCGCCGCCGGCATCCTGATCTACGTCAACGAACTCGCGCCGGGCGAAGGGGATGTGCTCGCGCTGAAGGCGGCCTTGGGCAAGGACCGCACGGATGTTGGGC
This sequence comes from Methylobacterium sp. 391_Methyba4, assembly GCF_029691625.1. Lineage (NCBI taxonomy): Bacteria > Pseudomonadati > Pseudomonadota > Alphaproteobacteria > Hyphomicrobiales > Methylobacteriaceae > Methylobacterium > Methylobacterium sp. 391_Methyba4. The sequence continues at coordinate 2,166,361 of NZ_CP121475.1, forward strand.
CAGTCTTCGACAGCGATCGGCGGATGTTGGAGAACTGGCGGCCGGGCGCACGCGCCGACTTCAGCCCGAGTTTTCTGCTCTCGCGAGCGGTGCGCGTCGTCCCCGTTGACGACATGAGCATCGAAGAGGCCACCGGCGCTTTCGATGACACCGTAGCCCGGATCGAGGACTGCGTCCGCCGCGAGGATGAGGCCGTCAGCATCCTCCAGACCTGGGTGGACGATTGCCGGGACGGTAAGACGTGTGCGGCGTGCGACTTCCGTTATTTCTGCGAGGGCTATCAGCGTAATGGCAACGTTATCGGCGAGGAGGACAGGCTCGAGGATGAGATTTGAACCGGCACGAGGAAGCATGAACATTCCTCGGCCTAAGCCTGAACAGTCTCACGCATAAAAACTCGCGTTCTCATTTTGCGAAATCGTGCGGCCATTGCCTCCGTCCAAGGAGAGGATATCGCCGCCTTTGAACGGGTGCTCTTGTGTCGATAGCCGCCGAGGTGACCCCGTGCGCCCGCGATCGGGCCGAGTCCCGACGGGAGAGAATCCGCGGTCGGCCGTCCCATGCTCGGCTGCTCTCCGAGGCCGCGCGATGTCCTGCGTGCCACGTACGGCAAGTCCGCGCCGATGGGGAGCCATATCGCCGGCTACCGCCCTCTCGGCCGAGCCGTGAACGCGGCGTGACCGTGCGAGAACGGACGGCTGCAAAGACGAGGGGCGGACGCTACGTGCTCCACAAGCTGGCGATCCCCGCTGTCCTGACCCGGGTTGCCGGCGCGGCACAAGGCGCGGTCCTGGTTGAAAAGCTCCGTCATTCGTGACGACGCGTGTCGCACAAAATGATAAACGTCGAAGCACTCAGCAAGCGACCGGCATCTGGGATGAATGTCAGATATTATAGAGCATTCGCTCAAGCATCGTATCGGACTATGTGGCGTTGATATAATTTACTTGAGATGGAATATATAAAATGAGTTTGAGCGTCAGCGCGACGGTCGTCAAAAACTGGTTCCAATATCGCTGCGAACGCAAGGCTCGGTATGAGATCATGGATGCCCTTGATCTGGAAGCCGCCAGCGTGTCGCGAGACCGGCGCCCGACGGCCTGGGCCGCGCTCGGCGTGGATTACGAGGACAGAGTGATCGCGCGTTTGCATCGCGAGCAGGGCGTTCTGCGCCCGTCCTCGAATGATGATCATCTCGGTGAAGTCGACAGCTTCGCCTTCCTGCGGGGTGCCTTCGCACTCCCCTACGCGACTCAACTCAGCCTGAAGCCGCGCCGCGTTCGTCCGACCTTTCTTGCTCCTGACAATCCTCTCAATCTGCGCACATGTTACCCCGACCTCGTCGGGGTCGACCGCACCGGCGACGTACCCGTTTTCCGCGTGATCGACGTCAAGGCCACACGCAACCCGCGACCGTTTCACAAAGCCCAAGTCGCCTTCTATGCGCGCATTCTGGAAAGCGTGCTCAGCGACCTCGGCGTGCGCGCGCAGATCGCGAGCGATGGTGAGATCTGGCATGTGCCGGAGGATGGCGATAGCGATGGAGATGACTGGGTCGTCGCCCCGTTCCCACTGGCGCCCTTCCTCCGTCTCGTTGACGAGTTCTGTGGTCAGACACTACCCAGTCTCATCAGGAAAGACGTCGGCGCGGGGCGCGATGAGACTTTTTTCCATCTCTATTTCAAGTGTGAACAGTGTGAGTATCTGAGCCATTGCTCGCGCGCGATCAGAGAAGAGCTTCCTCCGGAGACGCGGGATCTGTCTGCGGTGCCGGGTCTCTCCCATGAGAGCAAGCGGACACTTTTGAATCTCGGTGTGCGCTCAGTCGGCGCGCTCGCAGGTGCTCAAGGCTTGTTGCGCGGTCGTCAGGGAGGATGGACGCTTCAGCGTCACGCCGAGCGCCTCGTCCAACGTGCTCAAGCCTTGACCCAAGGTCGAACCCGAAGGCTTGCCGAGGCCACAACCTTCCTGATGCCAGCCCGTATCGACGCGACACTCCTCCTTCTCGTCGATCACGATCCCATCGAAAATCGTTTGGCCACGATCGGATACGCGTACGAGGATGCCGGCGGTCGCCGGCGCGAGGTCGTGCGCGTCATCGCCGGGGCGACCGCGCCAAATGCGGAGGTGGACGCACTCTGTGAGATCCTCGCCGCCGTGGTGCAGGATCTCTCCGCGATCGACGCTCACAACGCCGACGCGGATCTCGACCCGGCTCGAGCCATCCACGCGCATATCCTCTTCTACGAACCGGCTGAAGTGTTGAACTTGCAGGCGGCGATCGCGCGCCACCTGCAGGACCCGCGGATCCGGACCGGTCTCCTGCACATGGTGCGCATGTTCCCGCCCGAGGATGTCGTCCCCGAACCCGAATTTCGCGGCGTCCACCACTTGCCTGCGACCGCCTTGCGCAACGTCATCGAGGCGTTGTTCGCCGTGCCGGTGATGAGCGCCTATGATCTCAGGGGGGTGTCGCGGGCGTTGTTCGCCGAGGGGCTTCTCGAGGAGGCTTACACGCCGGCCGACGGGTTCGCCCGCCCGTTCTCTTCGCTTCTCTCCATCGACGTCATACGCGCGCTCGCGACCCCTCGCGCGTACACGCCGACACGGGCGGAAGTCGAGGACGACGTCCGGGCGCGGTTGTCTGCCACGAGGGCGCTGGCAAACTGGCTGCTCGCCGAGAACCGCAGGGCTGTCTCGGCAGGCGGGACCCCGCTGTTGCGTCTCGCCAAGCGCCCGTTCCGCTTCCAGGCTACGTTCGACCCGCTCGAGGCCGAGGATCTCGACGTTCTGCAGGCGTTCGAGATCCTGGAAAACCGCTCCGGCCTCCTCGGTACCCTGGTAGATCTCGCCCAACCGGCCCAGCGGCGGCGCGACACCGGACGCTGCATCGCCGATCTTCGCCTTCTGCGCTCCGGTCAGAATCGCACCCGGCGACAGCATTGGGCCCTGTTCGAGGTGCCGCCGGAGAGCCGCAACTCGGATCTTTCGGCAGCGAACTTCGACCTCATCCTCACAGACGATGATCCGGACGTCCGGCTCAGCCCGGCTCTTTGGGACGCGACCTCATGCCGGATCGTCGAGCCGGACACCCCGCATAATCCGGGGCGGCTTCTGGTCACCGTCGATGCCGCAGTCTGGGACGGGCCGATCTTTGCCGCGATGCGAACGCGCTCGGACGACACCACGCGCTGGTTCATCGACCGCGTGTTCCGTGACGTGAACACGGTCCGGGCGGCAGGATTCCTCCGTCACCTCGGCGCTGAGCCGGTTCAAGGGGCGCGCGCGTGACCGTCCGAGACGACCTTCTCGCATTCCTTCGGCAGCCCGGCACATTCTCCGCCTCGCTCCCGCCCGCCAGCGGGCGAACGTGGCTGAGGGGCCTCTCGCACTTCGCCTTACCCGAAATCGTCGCGCACGCCGATCGAGCCCTGCGTCCGGCTCAGGAGCGCGCCTGGCGGGAGATGGCCGATCACCGCGCCTCGCTCGTCCTAGGGCCCCCAGGGACTGGCAAAACGCACCTCCTGGGGTGGCTTATCGCAGGCCATCTCTGGGCACGACGCGAGGCGGGCTTACCTGCACGGATCCTCGTCACCGCCTTCACCCGCAACGCCATCGGGCACCTGCTCGAAACCGTGCACCGGCGAACGCAGACCTATCTGTCGGAGCCGCCGCGCGTGCTATTCTTGGGCAACGCTCCCCCTTCGGGGCTCGCTGCCGGCATCGAGCACATTGGGCGGCTGACCGGTCGCGGTGTGGACGACGCCGTCGCGGCCTTGCAGGGCGACACCGTCGTCGTGGGCGCATCGATCTGGTCGTTGAACCGCCTGCTGAGCCAGGCGCGGGTCGATGGCGCTGACGGCTGGACCGCCCCGTTGTTCGACTTGGTTGCCATCGATGAGGCAAGCCAGATGGTTCTGGGCCACGGCCTCATGGCATTGGCCGGCCTCGCCGAAGATGGACGGGTCGTCGTGGCCGGCGATCACCGGCAGCTGCCGCCGGTGCGCACACCTCATGAAGCCGTCCTCGACGGCCGCGCCGTCGGTGGATCGCTCTATCACTTCCTTCAATCGGTCGGTGCCGCCGAGTTTGCCCTCGACGAGACCTTTCGCCTCAACGGGCCGCTTGCTGCATTCCCGGAACGCCACTTCTACCCGCGTGCCTACCGCTCGGCGGATCCCGTGAGGAACAGTCGCCTCGCCTTGAGCGAGGGCTGGTCGGATGGCCTTGAGGGTTGGGAGCGGATCGCGCTCGATCCCGCCTACCCGATCGTCTCCCTTGTCTACAACGGGCCCTCCGCGGCGACCGCGAACCCGTTCGAGGCGCTCCTCGCCGCGCGCCTCGCCGTTCGCCTGCGAACCCGTGTCGTGTCTCCCGGCGATGGCGGAGCGGTGGACGATGACGCCTTCTGGCAGGACCACCTCGCGATCGTCAGCCCGCACCGTGCCCAGAACGCCGAGATCCGCTCGGCCTTGAGTGATCGTGCCGGCCACAACCCTGTGGTCGAGACGGTCGATCGTATCCAGGGCAAGGAACGCGACGCCATCATCGCGTCCTACTGTGTTGCGGACTCCGAGTTCGCGCTGGCCGAGGCGTCGTTCATCTTCGGTCGCGAACGTCTCAACGTGACGACGACTCGCGCGCGTACGAAACTCATTCTGCTCGTGAGCCGTCGTCTGCTCGACGCCGTGCCGTCCGACGAGGACGACCTCGCCTCCGCGGAGTTGCTGCGCGAATACGTCTATTCGGGTGCGGAGGTCGGGACCGTCACGCTGCCCGGGCCCGATGGCGAGCGCGTCCGCGTCGCCGTACGGGTGCAGGGCTTTGACGATCTCGCGGCCCTGCCTGCGATCGAGCCGTCCCCGGCACTGACGTCCATCGCCGTGGAACCGGAGCCGGCCTTCACGGCGGATCATCAGAACCTGCTCGACGCCATCCGAGCGAGCGCTGCGGCCAACCTGCAATACGGTACCGCGACCGTCTCCGACGTCGAGCGCCGCCTCGCGCGTCGCGGCCTGCCCTTTGACACCTGGCGCGATCTTTTTCGATTGGGCCTGATTGGGCTGCGGCAGGCCCGCAGCCCGCGAGGGCCTTTCTGGGTCGCCGAGCCGCGTGATCCGCCCCGTGTACCCTACGCCGCCGACCCAGCGACGGTCGCCTCACGCCTCGAGGAGGTCGTGATCGGTGCACGCCGCAACCGCAGAGCGCCGTTCTACAGCAATGTCCGCCATCGCTTCGTCTGGATGGATCGCGAGGGCAACGACGTGCTCCTGCCGATCCTGGAGGATCTCGCGCGCGAGCCCGGATCGGTCGTCCTCGAGCGCACCGCGCGGGGTGATCTCACGGTCGATCTGCCACGAAACAGCGGTTCGAGCGTCGCGGAACCCCCCTCTCCTCCCCCCTCGCAGGCACTGACGGACGACGATTTCCGTGTTCTGAATGCTCTCGAGGACATCGAAGCGCGCCGCATCAATTTCGGGGTCGTCGAGGCATGGACGGCCGTCCCGGAGATCATGCGGCACCTGCGCGATCGTAGGGCGCAGCGCGGTGTGTATGCAGCCCTCGACCGCTTGCGCGAGCATGGACACGTGCTCCTCTGCGAGGACGAGCGCGTGCGCAGCCGTATGGCCGAACTCGCTCGTGAACTGCGCTACGTCAAGCAGCGCTTCGCCAAAGGGGACGCGACCCGGCGCCCATACCTCGTGCGCGGCTCGAAGGTCGAGATCCGCGATCGGCGCAAGCCCGAGCGACGAACGCCGCTGTCCGAGCCGATCGGTGAACTGCGCGGGAGCCTCTCCGACCGCCCTGAAGCCGTGCAGGCGCTGGGGCTCCTCGAAGGGTCGCTACAGCGGCTGTGGCAAGCCGCCGATCCGGGCATCGCCGGCTTCCAGGCGCGGGCCCTCGTGTCGCTCTCGCGCGCTTGGCACGGCGAGGTCGAGCCGCCCGCGCGGCCGGACGCGTTCGTGGTCACGGCGGAGACCGGGTCGGGCAAGACCGAGGCCGCCTGCCTTCCGCTCATCGCCGGGGCGCTCGCCGATGCGCTGGGTGGGATCCGGGGGACACGCGCGATCCTGGTCTATCCGCGCGTGCGTCTCGCGGCCAACCAAGCTCAGCGCTTGGTCCGCTACGCCGCCGCGCTCGCAGCAGGCTCCGACGGACCACTCGTCACGCTGGGTCTCCAAAATGCACAGGTGCCGCGGGACGAAGCGGCGCTCGAGCACATCGCCTCCCGCGGCGGCGATAGCGGTTGGCGTCGTGCGTCGACGACCGGCTCTTACGAGTTCCCCCTCTTCCCCTGTCCGGAGCCCAGCTGCAGCAGCACTCTGCAGATGCAACTTGGACGAGGCCGCTCGAATGCCGACCGGCTCGCCTGTGAAGCTTGCGGGTGGCACTACGACGGATGGATCGGGACCAAGCGCGGCCTTCGAAACACGCCGCCATCCTTGTTCCTCCCGACGACGGAGTCCCTGCACCAGTGGTTACACGATCCCAGCGCCGGCGCACTCTTCGGTGATGGGGCGGGCGGAGCCTCTCATCCTCCGCGCGCCCTCCTCGCCGACGAGATCCACCTCTACACGCACGGCCACGGCGCACAGGTGGGCTACGCGTTCCGCCGCCTGCTCGCGCGCTTACAGACGAATCATCCGGAGCGGCGCCCTCCCCTCGCGATCGGCATGAGCGCGACCCTGGGCGATCCGGCCGACGCCTGGGGGCGTCTCATCGATCGACCTGCGGTCGCAACGTTGGCTCCGCAACCCGGAGAGTCGGACGAGAACCCGCGGGGTCGCGAATACTTCTACTTCGCTCAACCGGAGGTCGAGTCGCGCGGACGCGACGTGGCGGGAGCCTCGACGACGATCCAGAGCTTGATGTGCCTCGCGCACGGCATGCGTCGGCGGACCGGCGCAGAGGGCGGATACCGCGGGATCGTCTTCCTCGATTCGATCGACAAGCTCCGGCGCCTACACGGCGACTATCTTGACGCCGAGGAAGGCGGTCGCCTCGCATCCTATCGGACCCGAATGTACGACGACGACCCGCTCACCGGTGAGCCGCGCAATCAGTGCTGTGGTGAACCGCTCGGCTGCGACGCCTTCCGCGAGGGCGAATGCTGGCATTTCGCGGCGACAGACGGCCGCCAGGTCGGCGCGCAGGGCCGCCGCAGGCCAGGCCAACCCCTCGCGGTCGCCGAGACGCCGGTCTACTCTGGCACAGGAGGAAGGGTCGAAACCCTCATCAAAGGTGCCGATCTCGTCTTCGCGACCTCGTCGCTCGAGGTGGGGTACGACGATCCGGACATGGCCCTCGTGTACCAGCACTACGCCCCACGTAACTTGGCGAGCTTCGTCCAGCGCAAAGGGCGGGGTGGCCGGGGCGTGAACGACCGACCCATCACCGGCGTGACCCTGTCGCTCTACTCGCCTCGGGACAGTTGGTACTTTCGCCGGCCAAGCACCATGCTGGAAGCGGGTGGGTTCGGCGTTCCGCTCAACCCGAGCAACTTCTTCGTGCGCCGAGGACAGGCCGTTGCAGCCTTGCTCGACGGGTTCGCGCGTTTCGAAGGCGTGCGCGGACGGCCTGCGCTGAACGCGGACCTAAGGCCAGATCCGGCGGCTCTCAGCTTCGCGCAAGACCTCGTCGACGTCGCCTTCGGCCCGGACCTGTGCGCCTCGCTCGGGATCGCCGACCTCCCTGCGCTTTGGTCTGATGCACTGCTCGAACTTGACCGCGGGGATCGCCCGCGCAGCCTCGCAGGCCTGCGCGAAGCTTTGCCTTGGGTAGCGACAGTGCTCTTCAACGCCTCCGACGCCCTCGCGGCCGGAGTGCGCGTACCCGAGGATGCCGCGACGGGCACACCACTGCGACCTGAACCGTTGTCGCTCGCGCTCGCGACCGCCGCACCTGGCAACATCACGCGGCGCTACGATGGCCGTTACCTACACTGGATCGTGCCCATTCAGGGCGAGGCACCCTGGCTTACGCCAGAGAGCTACCGTGAAGCGGCGTACTTTCCGACAGAGGGCTTTGACCCGGCAACCCTCATCGATGCATTGCCTGACGGAGCCCGGACCGAGATCGGTACCGAGATCCATCCTCGCATCTGCCGGCCGCGGGTCGTCGAATTCGCGACGGCGGGTCGGATGTGGGGGGCCGACTGGGAACCGGCCTGGGGAGTGACAGGATCCGGCCCCACGTCCTCGGTGCAGCACGGCGGACCGGGGCAGGTAGTCCCGCTCTCGACACCCATCGGGGGCGGAGCGTCCCCCGTGCATCATCAGAGCCGGGGGGCGCTTCGCGGTTTCCTCGTCGTTCGCGCCGATCCGGCGCTCGGGCAAACCCTTCCTCGCGCGACCTTGCCCGCCTGCGCAACGCGCGCGGAACAGTTCGTCGGGCGCGGCGTCTCGGCCCGACGCACGGGTTTGGCTGTGACACATCTATACTGGGGCGGGGACGCTCAGGTTCGATTGGAGGATCCCCAGGCGGAGGACGTCTATCTCACCCAGCGGTTCACGCGACCGGGTACGACCGAAACGCTCCTGCACGGTTACCGCGTCGAGACCGAGGGCGTCCGCCTGCACCTCGATCGCGAGCGCCTCGACGCCTTCGTCGGACAAGAGGCCGATCGTCTGCGCGACACTCCCGAAGGACGCTGGCACCGCGCGCAACTGCTCCGCCACCAAGTGGCGAGCCGCGCCCAGAGCGCCCGCGCCAACACCTACGAGGCGCGACGGGCCGCCGATCTCATCGTCACGGCCGCCGCGCACCCGGACCTTCGCACCCGCTTGAACGCCCTGCTGCATTTCTGGGATGGCGGGGAACTCAGTCGGCTCCTCATGGACACGTGGCGGACCCACCTGCTGGCACATCCGCAACTCTCCGAGCGCCGTGTCACGCGCCTCGGCGAAGTCGCCGGGGGCCAGGAATTCCAGGGCGTGCTTCAAGCCGCACTCCAGGACGCGCGCTCCGATGCGATGTTTGCGGGCTACCTCCGCGGCGTCGTGGTCCACGGTCTCGCATTGCGCCTGAAACAGTCCTTCGTCCTTCTCGGGCATGGCGACGAGCGCGAGGTGCTCATCCACGCCCGCCTCCCTCTCCAATTTGGCGATCGCGCGGACGATATCATCACGGTCGCCGAGGCGGGCGCTTACGGGGACGGCACCACGCGCTCGTTCCTCGCACGCTGGTCCGAGGCCGCCGCGCACTGGCACGACGGCTTCTTCACCACTTGCCCGAACGCGGCCGAGGATGCGATCATGGAGCGCCTCCTCGCGGCGTCCGTGTCGGAGCGCGCGCGGTGGCGCATGTATGATCCAAGAAATCTCGAGCAGGTTCGCACCCTGGCAGCCGAACTCGGCGCTCCGATCTCAGAGGGAAGCGCCCCCTCCGTCTCCCTAGCCTTGATCCTGCGCATCCTGTTCGGTGCCGAATCCGTCGGGGCCGAGCGGTTCGAACTCATCGACCTCGCGCTGGAAATCCGCGCCAGCGAGGCCGCTCTCGTCGAGCGCCTCGGTCGCCCTGCCGGAACCTGGGAGGCTGTCAGCGCGACTGTCGCGGACGCCGAGATGGGAACACGGCCGATCCTGCAGCGTCTTTTGCGGGCCTATGGGGAGGTGGAAGACGCGGACCAGACCGAGTCACTCGCGCCATCGGCACGCTTGGCCGAGCAGGTCTATCGCCTCGGCATTCGCCTTTGCCCCGACGGGTGCCAGGCCTGCCTCCACCAAGGAAGCAACCTCATGTCCGATGATCTCGTTGAGACGTCAACGAGCCGGAGCTTACTCTCACGCTTCCTCTGCTCTTGACAGAGCCTCCTTGCCCGAAAGGCGAGGAGGCTTGGTCAACGGATCGCGCGAAAAGCGCTTCCCTTCAATTAAGCACCAGTCGAGCTCAGATGTAGGGCGGAGTTGTCACTCGGCTCTCGCTGCAAAGCCTATGGACGGTTCAGCCGCGGCTACGAACCGAGAAACCCTCAAGCGCTTGGTTGCGGTCGAGCCAATCTCGGACATCCTGCGTCACGTGACGCAGCGTCGCTTGCCCTGTTGCGAGCGCATCCAAGAATGTGTCGACCTCGGCGTTTTCTGTCAGGGAGTGTCGCTCTTTCTCCAGCGCAAACCTCTGGTGCCCGAGTTGAACGACAACATCGCGCCAAGAGGTAGCAGAGGCCGTCAGGTCACTCGAGCGTTCCGCGGCCTCACCGCACGCGATGTAACGTGACCCAATCTCCGATGTGGCTTCGATCGCTTCGAGCAATCGCCCGATCACGGCAAGCGGGCGGAAGTCACGCTCGACGATCAGCTTCCAATGACGGCGCAACTGCGTTTCAGCGCGCCCGAGTTCCTGGATGAAACTCTTCCAACCGTCCTGCACGTCGCGGAGATCGTTCGCGCTTGCGGCCCTCAACATACTATCGGCCGCCTCGTCTACGGCTTCGTAGAGATGAGACAGTGCATTCGCTTGGCCCGCTTCGTGTGTGTTTCGGCGTGCAACTTTGACCCCCTGATGCGGGGGATCGGCGTCCAATTCTGACCCCCTGAAACTTGCTCTCGCAGACTGCCCTCCGGGACGACCGGACGGGTGGTGGGGGATGAAGGGCGTGGACACGATTGCGCGCATCCGGCGCGAGTTCTTCATTCGCGGCCGGTCGATCAAGGATATCGTCCGCGACCTGCACGTCTCCCGCAACACCGTGCGCAAGGTCATCCGCTCGGGAGCCACCAGCTTCGCCTACGAGCGCGAGGTGCAGCCGCTGCCCAAGCTGGGACCATGGCGGGACGACCTCGACCGGATGCTGGCCACGAACGCCAGCCGGCCGCCGCGCGAGCGGCTGACCCTGATCCGGGTGTTCGAGGCGCTGCGCGGTCTCGGCTACGAGGGCGGCTACGACGCGGTGCGCCGCTACGCCAAGGGCTGGAAGCGGGAGCGCACTGCCATCACGGCGCCCGCCTTCGTGCCGCTCTCCTTCGCCCCGGGCGAGGCCTACCAGTTCGACTGGAGCCACGAGATCGTGCTGATCGGCGGCGTGACCACGACGGTCAAGGTCGCCCACGTCCGGCTCTGCCACTCGCGCATGTTGTTCGTGCGGGCCTACCCGCGTGAGAGCCAGGAGATGGTCTTCGACGCCCATGACCGGGCGTTCGCCTTCTTCCGCGGTGCCTGCCAGCGCGGGATCTACGACAACATGAAGACCGCGGTGGAGACGATCTTCGTCGGGCGCGAGCGCGCCTACAATCGCCGCTTCCTGCAGATGTGCTCGCACTATCTCGTCGAGCCGGTGGCCTGCACGCCGGCCTCGGGCTGGGAGAAGGGGCAGGTCGAGAACCAGGTCGGGCTGGTGCGCGAGCGCCTGTTCACCCCGCGCATCCGGGTGAAGAGCTACGACGAACTGAACGCCATGCTGCTCGACGGGGTGATCGCCTACGCCAAGGCCCATCCTCATCCCGAGGAGCGCGAGCGCAGCGTCTGGGAGCGGTTCGAGGCCGAGCGGGCGGCGCTGGTGCCCTATGCCGGCTGCTTCGACGGCTTCCACGCCGTGCCGGCCGCCGTCTCCTCGACCTGCCTCGTGCGCTTCGACAACAACAAGTACTCGGTGGCCGCCTCGGCCATTGGCCGTCCGGTCGAGGTGCGCGCCTACGCCGAGCGTGTCGAGATCCGCCAGGACGGCCGCATCGTTGCCGAGCATGCCCGCGCCTTCGGCCGTGGCCAGACGGTGTTCGATCCCTGGCACTACGTTCCCGTGCTCGCCCGCAAACCCGGCGCGCTGCGCAACGGGGCGCCGTTCAAGGACTGGGTTCTGCCCGCCGCCCTCGACCGGATCCGGCGCAAGCTTGCCGGCAGCGCCGACGGCGACCGCCAGATGGTCGAGATCCTCACCGCCGTGCTCGGCGATGGCCTGCCCGCGGTCGAAGCCGCCTGTGCCGAGGCGCTGCGCGAAGGCGTCCACTCGGCCGACGTCGTCCTCAACATCCTGGCTCGCCAGCGCGAGCCTGCTGCCGCCGTCACCCTCCCGACGCCCGAGGGTCTGCGGCTGCGCCACGAACCCGTTGCCGACTGCGCCCGCTACGACAGCCTGAGGAGAGCCCGATGATGGAACGCCAGCAGATCCTCGCCACGATGGGCGAGCTGAAGTTGTTCGGGATGAAGGCGGCCTACGACGAGATCATCAAGGTCGCAGTCAAGCGCACCCACGAGCCGCAGCAGATCGTCGGCGACCTGCTCCAGGCCGAGATCAGCGAGAAGCAGGCCCGCTCGATCCGCTACCAGATGACGATCGCCAAGCTGCCCCTGGCCAAGGACCTCGCCGAGTTCGCCTTCGCCGGCACGCCGATCAACGAGATGCTGGTGCGCGATCTCGCCGGCGGCGAGTTCCTGGCCCACCAGCGCAACGTCGTGCTGGTCGGCGGCACCGGCACCGGCAAGACGCATCTGGCCATCGCGATGGCCCGGGCCTGCATCCGGGACGGGGCCCGGGCTCGGTTCTACAACGTGGTCGACCTCGTCAACCGGCTCGAAGCGGAGGCGCGGGCCGGCCGGCAGGGCCGCATCGCCGACCACCTCGCCCGCCTCGACCTCGTGGTGCTGGACGAACTCGGCTACCTGCCGTTCGCGCAGTCGGGCGGGCAGTTGCTGTTCCACCTGATCAGCAAGCTCTACGAGACCACCTCGATCGTGGTCACCACCAACCTCGCCTTCGGGGAATGGCCGGCGGTGTTTGCCGGCGACGCCAAGATGACGACCGCGCTGCTCGACCGGCTCACACACCACTGCGAGATCGTCGAGACCGGCAACGAGAGCTGGCGCTTCAAGAACCGCGCCTGAGGTCGGCTACCCGTCGCGCCTTCTGGATCCCTGATCAGCCCGGCTGCGCCACCTCGATCCGCTCCGCCGGGCTGACCAGGGGCGTCACGACACATCCATCCAGGGGGTCAATTTTGGACGCCGATCCGGGGTCAACATTCCACGCTGTTTGACAGCTTCGTGTTCGAAGTCAGTTTCGCGTGCGATGTCGAGGAGAGCCCGCAACCTCTGCACGTGACGTGACGCGTCACGCAAAACGTCGGCCGTGCGGCCAAGGCTCTCGCCGAAGCGTCGACGGTCGACCGCCGGCCCAATCTGCGGCAACAACGCCTCAAGTTCGGTCAGGGCGTCGCTCATGCCGCCTTCGTGGCCCCGCCCGTGGACGCATCGGTGATGGCGGCGCGCAGGTCGCGTCCGACACGCCGCACGTCCTCGATCGACGCCGAGCCACTGCCCTCCCGAACACAACTCTGCCCCTCGGCCAGGAGAGTGCTTACGACCTGCTCGCCGATCTGAATGCAGGTGCGGATGTCCTCCAGATCGCGCGCTGGCGCCCGCGCGAGGCGGCCAAGCTGTAGCGGCGGTCGCAGCGGTGCCGTGCCCTCCTGCTCGCCCGCGATCTCTTCGGCGAGTTCCAGCAGCAATGTCTGCACCCGCACGTCGGCGCCTGTGTCCAGGCGCGCCTTGGTGCGCTGGTAGGTGCCTTTCCACTGATCGACCAAACTGGGCGCAGCGTTGAGCAGGCCGGCGACGCTCTCGACAAGCCGGTCGACCCGCTCGAAGTGCGCGCGGACTGAGCGACCGCGCAAGGCGACGCGCACCGTCTCGGCTCGCTGACGCATCTGCTCTCGCTCGATCCGCACGATGCGTGGCAGACTGTTCTGCAACTCCGCAACGAGTTCGCGAACACGATCGAATTCTCGCACGCCGTGGTCGACCCCAGCGCCGATCGGCACGGGATCGAAGCGTAACGTTTCCCTTAAGCGCGCGATTGCACCCGCCGCGTTCGACAGATCGGCGAGGCCGAAGCCCGTGGATGTGCCTTGCGGGGTACTCAGCATCTTACGCAGCGCGATGCGGAAGGGATCGTCGTGCCAGGCCTTGGTCTTGCTGAGCCAGTCGGACCACGGCGTGCAGCGCGCCGTGGGATCGCTGGCTGCGTCTCCCTCGTCCGACAAAATTGCTCGGAGTTGTACCGGCACAGGATCGGCTGGAATCGAAGTTCCCCGCAGCCAGGCACGCGCGAGGAGAACTTGCGTCAGCGCCGTGACAGGGGTCCAGCGTTGGTCATTGCCGGGCAGGATCGTCAGCCGCCGATCTGCATACCGTGCAACGAGCCTCTCGAGTTGCCGTCGCATGACTGTCAGGCGGCGCCGATGAAACTCGGCATCCTCCACGCTCATGGCGTGATCGAGCCGCAAAGCGACGTACGCCTCGAGACCCTCACGAATCCAACGCTCGCGACCAATACTGAAGTAGTTCCGGTTCGCTGGGGCGGTGCCTTCGATCTTGACCTGCTCCTGCGTGAGCAATCGCCCGAACGTGTAGGGATCGAGTCCGACGCGTCTCGCATCGATCGTCCGCACGAGTTCGAACAAAGTCGCATTCCAACTCGAAGGGTCCTCGAGCGTTCCAGTGTCCTTCCAGACCCTGAGTTGTGTGCGCTGGCGCTCCAATTCGCTGCGCGTCGGCGCGCGCTGGCGGGATGGCGGCGCCGCGACACCTCGTTGGCGTGCAGTACTGAACCCTGGACCAAGTGTCCTCGTGCTCGGCGACCGCAGCCTGAGTAAATCCTCGGCCCGCTCGGACACCTCCGGGGTAGGTGCCTCCGTAGCCTCGACCGGAGCGGGGCCAGCCTCCGCCGCGTCACTCGGCGGTTCTCTCACCACTACCGCGACAGCCTCGGGCGAGTTCGCGTCGGCACGCGTGGCGGTCTGTTCGCCGATCCAGGGCAGGCCGAAGGCCTCGAACACCCCGCGCGGCACGCCTGCGAACGCCAGATCCCCATTCGTGAGGACCGTCGTGTCCGCGCGCTCTTTATCACCCCAATAGGCGAGCACGCGACGAAGTCGCGGTAGAACCTCGTCGGCCGCGCTCACCTCGACGATCCGCTCGAGGCGGGAGGACAATTGGCGGGTGTCTGCTGGGAGGGCCTTGCTCTCGATCAGCACCGTCGGGAACGCGTCAATCTCCACCGCTTCAGGTTGAGAGAGGTTGGGTCCGAGCACGGCTTGCAAGATCCCGCGCGGCGTCTTCCAGGTCATGCCCTGATCATGCTCGTTGAGCGCCTTGAAGAAGCGTTCGAACCCGTCCGCGGTGAAGGGAAATAAGCCGATCCCGTCGACCTCGCCGAAGATGTGATGGCAGGCGCTCTGAACTGGGCAGTGCGTGCATCGGTTCGGCGGTGGGATACCCGGTTCGATGCGCACCTCCTCCCGCCATCGCGTCAATGCCGGCGCACCCACCCGCACAGCCGCGAGATAGCGCGTTGCAAAGGTCAGGCGCGCTGTGCGCTCCCGCAACGTTGCGACGTCCTGGAGTTCGCCCCCGCTTCGCGCGGATCCAAGGCTCAGTTCGTGCGTGATGCGAGCGCGGTAATTTGGGTGAAGTTTATCGTAGTACTGCGGCGTGATCCCGACGACCGAGATCAGCGGGCACATGTCACGCGGCTTTTCGGCACCACGCGTTCCCGCGTTCGTCACGAGGACATCGATGAGGCTGTCGTCGATGCCCTCCCAACTCGTGATGTCCTCGAGGAGAAGCACAAGGCGCTGGCCGCGTTGCTCGAGGGCAGCGCGCACCTCCCGGAACAGTCGCTTCAGACCCTCGGCTGAGACGCCGATGAGGTTGTAGACCGCGTCGTTGCGTCGCCGGTTGAGAGCGTCGAGAAGCGCGATGCTCATTCTGAGGTCGGCACGGCGATCGCGTTCCAGTTCCTCCGCAGTCCACCCGGCCGCCCGATGCTCCTCGATCACCTCGGCTTCCTCGAGAAGGCGCGCGGCCAGTCGCTCCGTCGCCGGCAGAACACCGGTCCCTCGGAAGCCGGCACAAAGCCTTCCCAACTCCTCGATATCGAACAGATCGAAGCTCGCGCTCGCCGAATTCCGCTCGGACTCGCCCTCTCGGGCTTTGCCGTCGAGTACGCTCAGGATGCGCGACGGCCCTTTCCACGCGCGTCTGACCAGCGGATGCCCGACGAGTTCCGTCGCATTGTGCTGCCGGCACCATTCCACGTCGGGGAGAGGTGGGTCGAAATGGCAGGGATCGAGGGCCGCGACGAGATTGCCGAGGAACAGGTTCGCGCGCCCTTGCGGGGTCGCATGATGGCGGCGTCCGAGGGTGTCGAATAGGTCCTTGAACTCGGGTGGGAGTTCGGCTCGCAATTGGCGGAGTGCCCCTTCGAGGCTCCCGTCGGCACGCTGGAGCAGAAGCTTGATGTCAGACCCGCGCGGCCAATTGACGGATAGCCATCGGATCAGATGTGACTTGCCCGACCCAGGCTCGCCTTGAACGACGCAGAAGGCGTGTTCGCGCGTCGGGTCGGTGAGGGCCTCGAGCACCGCACGCTCGTCCCGGCCGCGAATCTCGCCGGCGTGGCTGCCGGCTATCGCGAAATCGCGGATGGGTGTGTGGGTCGCCAGGAACACGCCCTCCTGGCCCTCGAGCGCCTCGTTGCCCAGAACGGGTGCAACGTTCTCGGCGGCCCAGCATGCCGTCCGGGGCGGCGCCAGCGCGTCACTCGTCACTGCGCACCTCCCGAGATCATCACGGCGTGGAAGGTTTGAATTTGGTGTGTGGACTCGGGCGAGAGGTGCACGACGTCCCCCGCGTCGCCGCGCAGGCGTAGTTCGATGACCCCCTCGTCGTGCAAGTTGCGCAAACTCGCGCTCAGGAGCGGCGAGAGTTGGCGACGGCTGGGCGCGTGTCCGATCCGCCGGGCCGTCTCTACGAACATGCGGCCGCCATCGAGGTAGGGTAGACGCTGCGCCAGCCTTTGAAGACATGCCTCCGCCGGCAATTCGACACCCGTCTCCTCTGCACCCATCTCGATATGCAAAAACTCTCGGGCCAGACGCGCGTCGGCAGAGGGGTGAGACTGGCTCACACCGGGAAGTGCGATCGAAAGTCCAAGACAATCGAGCCAGCGCCGCCACGTCGGCAACTTGGTCCGGTTGATTCGGCGCTCGCCGTCGTCGTCGGCCTCGTCGGGCAACGCCTTGTCTGCGGCGTCCGCGAAGGCGTCGGCCGTCCAGCCATGGACGAAGGCGAGCGAGCCCTGCCGATGCGATTCTGTCGCCACATAGGCGTAGGTTTCCAACACAACGGCATCCTTGGCGTGGCTGTCCAGAGACACCAATCGGTCGTGCACCCAGTCGCAGAAGTCGCTGAAGGCCGTGGCCGTGCAGGAGGGATCAAGCCTGAGAAGCCCGGCCTCAGGTCGAACGACCCCGAGGCTCGTCGCAGCTCCGAGCGTTTGCGCGAAGGCCGTTGCCTTCTCGCTGATCGTCTGCTCGGCGACCAAAAAGCCAGGATTGAGCCAATCCTGAGCCTCGCTCCGAGGTAGCGTCCCACCGTTGGCCGCCAAAGCTCCGACGAGCGACCAGACGCGCTCCGGCGTGCCCTGCGTGGATGACAGGATGCTCACGCAGCAACCTCAATACCGCTTCGTGTGGATGCTAGGACATCGAGCATCGCTTCGGTCAGGGGGGCGAGCCGCGACACAGCTTGATCGAGCCGTCGTCCCGCAACCTCGCGCGCTGCCGCTCCGACGACCACGAGCGGCAAGTCGGGCCGGGTCGCAGCGATCTCGCGGCAGCGGGTCAGGAGCGCAGTCGTGACATCGGCGTCGGGCGGCAGGAGGACGGCCGTCCCGGTCCAGGCGAGGTCGCACGTGGCCAGACCTGGCGCGAGCCAATCGTCGTGTGACAGGATGAGCCCTGGTCGTTGTCCCGCACAGGCGACAGCCGTCGCGGCCCTCACCGCGATCTCGTTCGGAACGACGAACTGCTCGACACCCACGGCGAGGAGGCCTTGGAGCAGGCGTGGTAAGCCCTGTTCCCAGTTGGGGTCTTCGGGATCGACCAACGTCAGCCCTGCGGGCAGGTCCGAGCGAACACCGCGGGCCCCGACAGGCCAGACCCGCTCGAGTCCGTGCGGCACGATGGCCAGCGGTGGCGCATCGCCGGCCGCTCGGCACGCCGGACAGCGTCCGCACACCGGGACGTCGCGGCTCTCCGCGCCATCGATCTGCTCGAACACGGTTTGGACGACGCAGCGCTGATACGGCGCGCGCATGACCTTCACGAACCGGCCGGTCTCACGGCGGGCGATCCTCTGCTCGGCGTCGCGCACCGTGAAGACGCGATCCCAAACGTCCTCACGATCGGGATCCAGCAGGGCCGAAGCCGCGAGTTCGACGTCCCACCGCGCCCCGAGATCATCGCCCTCGCCTCCGACCCCGACGACCCGCAACAAGCCGGCACGCTGCATGAGCATGACGAGGCTCATATTCCAGGTCCGGTTGTAGTCGGTCGTCGCATGAGCCGGCAAACCCAGGCGCACGGCGTCGAGATCGAGCGTCATCCGGCGACGTCCTTCGTGCCAACGCCCCGCCAAAGCCTCATCGAGCAGCGCGCGCCAGCGAGCCACCGCCTTCTCACGGGTGAGCCACGATCCTGTCGCTTGCGCCAGGGCGTCATCCACATCGGTGCGGGTCCCCGGTCCGGGAGCATGAGGGGCGCCCTCATCACTGGTGAACAGGCAGACGGCGAGACCTTGATGGCCGTCGCGCGAAGCGCGACCGATTTCCTGATACCAGCGCGAAGGGCCGTCGGGCAGGCAAGCATGGACGATGGTGCGAACGTCCGCCTTGTCGACGCCCATACCGAAGGCCGAGGTGGCGACCACGATGTCGAGGCGGTCTTCGGACCAGTCCCGAACGATACGCCGACGCTCGACCGGATCGGTCAACGCTCCGGTGAACAGGGCCATGCGCGCGTAGCCCCGCGCGCGCAAGCGTTCGTATACGGCCTCTGCTGACAGGCGCTCGCTTGGTCCGTCCGGCGCTTGGTCAGGATCGCCAACCAGGGTTGTGTAGACGATCATCGGTCGCGGCGCCCTGTCGATGACCTGATCGAGGGCCTCGAGGCGGTCGTCATTGCGTGTGTAGTGCTCCACCACGACGTCGAACTCGTAGCGCGGAACCCCGGCGTCGATCTCCAGCCAGGATCCGAGTGCGCCGTAGGCGCCGCGCAGGACGTCCCTGGCTGCCGTGGGAAGCGTCGCCGAGAGCAGGACGGTGCGCAGGGACGGATCCGCCGCGCGCAGTTCGCCGATCAGCGCCGGAAGCCGCTGGAAGTCCGGGCGGAAGCTGCGTCCCCAACTCTCGACGATGTGAGCCTCATCGATCACGACGGCACGCAGATGGGCCTGAAGACCTCCCAGCTTGGTCGCCGGCGGGGCGGCCGCCTCCAATAAAGCGTCCTGTGCGCCACCGAACGCGAGTTCGGGCGACAACAGGAGGATCGGGATCTCGCCGCGCCGAAATGCGTCGAGGAGCGCGGCGCGCGCGGACCCGGTCAGGTCGCCGGTGAGGGCGCGACTTCGCTCAAGTCCCGGTATCGTGGAGAGCGTCCGTTCGTGGTCGAGGGCCAGCGCCACCGTCGGCGTGATCACGACGATGCAGCCCCCGACCTCCCCTTCTCGACACCACAGGGCGTCGAGCTGGAAGATCAAGCTCTTGCCGGAACCGGTCGGCATGCAGACGAGCAGTCCCGCCCCGTCCGGCATCGTGAGCACCGCGCGCGCGGCGGCCTTCTGCGCCGTCGTGCTGTACGCGGTGTGAGGGGTGAGTCTCAGGAGTGCGCCGTCGGGCGTCGCACCCGCCCAGCCCCGGCGGAGCGTCGGGTCGAACCGCTCGGCTTGAAAATATCCCGGCGGGATCGTCGGCAGCGCCCGCTCGTCCAAGATGCGCAATTGACCGTCGTCCGAGCACGTCAAGCCGAAACGATACAGGTGGCTTCTGTGCATCCCATCCAGGCGTAGGCCTTCTGCGGCGAGGTCGACCCGCCCGTCATTCAGGCGCGCTAGGCTGCGCAAGAGCGCGAGGCGGTCCGCAAGCGTCTGGGCGCTCAGAAGCGCGCGGCGGCATCGGTTGCGCGAACGCTCGCGCCAGGTCGCCGCCCGCGTGTCACTCATCGGCCCGAGGGCCCCGTCGCGGGACGATTACTCACCGGTCCGCCAGATTCCTCGAAGAACGTCGTCGCCCAAGCGGCCGTGACAGCGGGAGGCTATTCTGCTCTCCGCGGAACCGCAACCGGAAGGTGCGCTCAGACGAAGCACTGTGCGAAAGAAGTTGAACATCGCGTTGCCGTTTCGGCACACCCCGTTCCAACATTGTTGCACGCCGGAGCCGGCGGGCGTTCGGTGATAACTTCCCCCCGCTGAAGCAGGCGGCTTCTCAGGACAGCTATGCAGTACTCCGCTGGCTTATGTTCTGAGGGCCGATATCCCGGCCCTAGCTGAATGCCCGCCGACGCACGATCTCGGCGGCGGCGACGTCCTGGTCCAGCACACAGCTGCAGGTGCAGCGGTGCAGGCGTTCGCGGAGCGTCTTGGGCCGGATCGTGCTGCAGGCCGGGCAGGTCTGTGAGGTGCCGCGCGGATTGACCAGCACGAGTTCGGCCCCGGCGCTTGCAGCCTTGAACCTGACGAACTCGACGAGCAGCGCCCACGCCGCGTCGTGGATGGACCGGGCGGGCTTCCCGCGCTTCAGCCTGGCGAGGTTGAGCACTTCGAACGCGATGCCTCGGTAGCGCGAGACCAGGGCGCGCATGAGCTTATGTAGGTGATCGCGTCGCTGCTGGGCTATCTTCGCCGAGGCGGCGCCGAGGCGGCCCTTGGCCTTGGGACGCCGACGGCTGCCGCGGCGGCGGCAGGCGAGTTCGCGCTGGCGGCGGCGCGGAAGCGCGCGAACCCGTGCCCGCGCTCGAAGAAGGCCGCGTAGGCTTGGTCGAGCCGACGCAGCACCTGTTGCAGAGCTGTGCACGACCAGCGTCCGAGCCCCTCGGGATCGGCGGTGCGGCAGGTTTTGAGTTCGTCCGCCTGCTGCGCGCAGCGCAGGCTCACGTGCCACCTGCGATAGGGTTCGATACGCTGTTGGAGGCCGGCGTTGTACAAGCCGCAGAAGTCGCGCAGCATGGCGTCGAGGACCACACTTCAAGCGCGGTTGGGCCGAAGGCGGTATTTGCGCGATCGCAGCGCCACACGCAGATCGTATTGGCTTTGTTCCGAGAGCAAAGGCGTTGCCGCATTCCCACGTCGCACTAAGGCGACAGTCCCCTGCGAGAGCATTTGTGGAGCTTAACCCTTGGCTAAAGACAACTGGCACTCAAGATTTGACGCTGTATATGAATTTGGAAAATATTGGGAGAAAAAGGGTAAATTTCGATGGTTCGGAGAGAATATTGCAATATTCGAAGCTGAGATCGAATATGAGGCAAAAGGTCATATAAGATCTGTGGCCACAACTTGCCATCTTACGCACGATGGAAAAATCGAGTTGATCGAAGAAGGCTGGCTCAATCACATTGATCATTATCTAGGCTTCGATATTAGTTGGCAGAAAATGACCCTTACCCCTGACCATGAGCTTCAGGTTGAGGGCAGCGGCCCGAAGATGCCCGGCACCTACGTGGTTCGGATCAAGCCAGCTTGACAGATCTTCCTGCCCTAAAGGACGGGAATTATCGCGGCGCAGGCAGCGAGTTTCGATTCCATCGAGGGCTGCGTACCTGAAGGCTCGGTGGCGCGCATCGGCGACGTCGTCGGGCTGATCTCGACGATTGCCGGGCAGACCAACCTCTTGGCGCTCAACGCCACGATCGAGGCGGCGCGGGCCGGCGCGGGCCGGCGCGGCAGGCAAGGGCTTCGCGGTCGTGGCGTCCGAGGTGAAGGCCTTAGCCGAGCAGACCGCGAAGGCTACGAGCGAGATCTCGGGCCAGATCGCGCAGATCCAGACCTCGACCGGCCAGGCGGTGACGGCGATCGGCGGCATCACGGCACGGATCCAGGAGATCAGCGGGGTGGCGACGAGCATCGCCGCTGCTGTCGAGCAGCAGGGTGCGGCCACGCAGGAGATCGTTAGAAACGTTGGCCAAGCGGCGCAGGGCACGGGCGAGGTCACGAGCACCATCGCCGGCGTAGCGGGCGCGGCGGAGGGTACCGGCGCGGCGGCGAGCCAGGTGCTCGGGGCGGCCTCAGAACTGTCGCGCCAGTCCGAGCACCTCGCTGCCCAGGTCGAGCGCTTCCTCGCAACGGTGCGGGCGGCGTGAGGCGAGAACGCCACCGCGTGATGCCTCCCCGCCTCAGAAGACGGGGCTTCCATGCCCGGACGGACACAGAATCTCGCGCCCCAGACAGGCGATGTTCAGCGCGGCGTTCTGGTCGCGGTCGTGTTCCGCCCCGCGCGGCCACCAAGGCATCCCGATCGTTCGCTGTTCAGCGCACCTGCATTTGGCGCTGACACGTCCGGATCCACTTGCCGCTGAGATGCGACCGGAAGCTGACAGTCCTCGTAGCAGCGTCGAACCGCACCTCCGTGCCATCGGTCGGGTTCGCCGTCGTGTCCTCAGGCAGAGGCGCGACTGAGCACACCCTGCCGCGAACCGTCTGCACCACCTTGCCATCACGTAGCACGTCGACCCGCGCCGGACAGATCGCCGGCTCCGCCACTGCGTTGCGGTCGTTGGCGCCCATGGCGCAGATCCCGCCGGCGAAGGCGACGCTCACGAGGTACGTCGTACCCTCCGCCTCGAAACGCGCGGCATGGAGTTGATAGAACGGTTTCCCGGCCAGTTCACGCTGCCATAGCGGCGTAACCACCGGGGAGAACACCGATGGGTGGCGCGGATCTGAATAGGTCAGCTTCTGCCAGGCTTCAGCCTGCGCGGTGCCGACGCCAGTGCAGCAGACGAGCACCATCGCGACGACGCGCTTGATCATGACATATTCTTTCGTGAGGTGGGGAAATTCTGAGATCGAGCGGGCCGAGATGCCTCAGCCGAAGATCGGCATGAGCTGCCGCTCGATTAGGGTTTCCAGCCGGCGTCCGATCCGAACACGGCGTGCGGTGTGCTCGATGGACAGAACGATACAAAGGCCGAGCCAGGCGATGATCCCGCCGATCGCGTGCGGCAGATACTGCGTCCACTGCGCGGCTACGAGATATACGATGAGGCCGAGGAACCCGTAGGCGACGAGGCCGTAAACGCCGAACAGCATCGCCGGGATGGCCGCCAGAGCGAAGCCTCTCATTACGAACGAGTTACCGCCCCCAAAAATCGCAAGCGTGAGGCGTCCGAAGCCGCTGACGAGGGGGAGGATCCAGCCCCCGCCCGCATAGGTGTCGATGAAGGCGCTCCATCGATCCGGATCGTAGACGTCGATCGTGCGCCGATTGGCGTCGTAGTACAGGGTCTCGGCCCAGTAGGCGTTCCGCGCATCGACGAGGCCGATAGGCAGCCGCCCGGTCCGCGCATCGAGCATGCCGAGGACGACGCCGATGGCGAGACCATCGTGAGTTAGGCGGTACTGTCGCCCGGTGAGCGCCAGCATATCATCGTAGTGCTGCAGGCCGGGGGCGCTACGTTCCAAGGGCTGCAGGAGCATCGGTCGCGACCATCAGGAGCGAGGGCAAGGCGGCAGGGGGGCCGTCAATGGGCGGCGGCGTAGGTCACGGCGAAGTAGCTCTGCCGCGCGCTCACACACCGCGTCGACGTCGCACCCATCTCGATCGCTGTGCGGAACAACGCGCCGCCCGTATGAGGCGCATCGAAGACGAAGAGGCTCGCCGCTCCGGCGAGACCGAGGCCGAGGATGGTGTTCGCCACCTCCTGCTGACCCTGGATCAGGCAGGCGACCGTCGCGAATGGCCCGTCGAGGCCCGGCAAGCTCTTGAGAGCGGTAACGCGCCAGATCCGGACACCGTCGGCGCGGGTCTCGGGCACCAGCGTTCCTTCGAGCGCCGGTGCGTCTCGTCCGAGCGGCGTGATGTGGACGTGCTCACGGGACCAGAAGAACCACCATGAGGTCCTCCGGAAGGCGACTTGGACGCCGTTTGCGGCCGCGGCGACGACGAGCGCACGAGGATCCACGAAACTCACGCGTCCACCCA
This sequence comes from Methylobacterium sp. 391_Methyba4, assembly GCF_029691625.1. NCBI lineage: Bacteria > Pseudomonadati > Pseudomonadota > Alphaproteobacteria > Hyphomicrobiales > Methylobacteriaceae > Methylobacterium > Methylobacterium sp. 391_Methyba4. Next base: position 2,190,329 of record NZ_CP121475.1, read on the forward strand.
ACGCCGTCAGTCCGAGCGGGCCGTCTGCGAGGACGTCGTCAACGTGGGCCGCTGCCAGCGCCACCTCCGCACGGCGGACGCCGACCTGCCTCTCACCCGCGCGACAGGCGTCGGCGATCGCCTTGCGCAGGTCGTCGCCGCCCGACGGTAGAGGCCGGGTCGAGCGACCGAGATAGGGACCGCAGATGCGGCGTACCGGCAGCAGATTCGCGTCGCTCGGATCGGCAGGCGCGTAGCGAGCGACCACCTCTCGGATTGCGGCATCCCGGGCGACATCCCGCAGCGGCTGCACCAAGGCCGCCGTCCGCGCGCGTAGCGCCTCGTCCACTTCGCCGCGGCCGGGATCGCGCGGGTCGTGGGCCGCTTGCAGATCCTCGGTTGCCGGCTCGAACCAGTCGTTCACCTCCAAGCCGACCAGCGTCTTCGGAGCCTCCGCGAACCGATCAGCCAGCGCGCGCGCCCGGATGTCGATCGCCTGCGCGTTGCGTGCGACCGCCCCATCACGGCAGGTGTGCATCAACGGATCGGTCAAGGCGGGGTCGAAGCCGTCGAAGCCGGTGAACCAGCGGCCGAGCACGGCAGCACAGCGCGTCTGGACCGACAGGATGGGCAAGGCCTTCGGATCCATGGCGGCAAAGCCGGCCTTGATGACGTCGTCGATGCCGTGCTGCTGACGTATCAGCCACGCTTTGGCTTCACGACGGCACGCCCCGACGACGCTCTGTCCGAAGCGCGCGGCCGGCTCCGATCCGGCTGCGGCGCCGCGGAGCGGATCGTTCAGCGCCATGTCGCGGACGGGATCGGGCTGGCGGTACCACGGCCCGAGCAGGTCGCGGCACTGGGCGACATCCGTCCGCACGGGCTCGTCGCCGATGGCCTGAGCCCGGAAATGCTCGGACAACTCGCCATACAGTATGGGCTGGGCTGTACCCAATCGCTCCTCGAGCGCTTGGGCGTAGGCGGCGGGAACGTCCTCATGTCCGACCGCGCCGGCGGTGCCGATGAGGCGGCTCGGATACGTTATGTCCAGGGTGCGCAGGGTTGAGAGGCGAATGTCGAGCGCTCGCGCGCGTTCGCGCACCAGGCGCATGTACAGGGTCGGCACCGCGCGATCACGGCAGTAGCTGTCGAGATCGAGCTGAACCTGGCTCAAGCCCTGGCCAAGTTCGCGCTGCATGATCCAGCCGCACTGGGCATGGAACGGGCCGGCTTCGTCGAGCGACCGCACGGCGGCGAAGCGGGCGTCGAGCAGCCGCTTCAGCTCGGGCGAGGCCGCATCGGCGTGCCGGCGCAGCAGCGCCGTCGCCGGCGCGATGTCCACGAACGGGTGTCTGCCACGGTCGGCAGCGCTGATCTGGTACCAGCGATACTTCACCGCGTTCTCGAGCGTGATCGGAGCCGCCAGCGCCTCCTGCGTGTAAGCATCGACCCAATCGGACGCGGTGGCCGAACCGGCGGATGCCGCCGGCGCGGTAATCACGCCGATCGCGAGAAGCGCGAACGCGAAACGGCGCGGTGAGCCGCCTCTCCGACCGCGCAGCCTTGCGCAGGACCGTTCCGCGCCGCGCAGACCATGTGCAGGTGCATCCAGTGCTGAGGCGGTATTGCGTCCAAGCGATTCGGAAAGAGCAACGCTCTGGTCCGACTCAGCTTTATGCGATTCACAGCAGTCCGGGAACAGGATATGACTGATGGCGATTCGTGAAACAGAATTTCCAATTCTGTTCACTTCTCTGAAAAGACTGGTGTTCTACACTTGCAAAGCTGTGGCAAGCCGAGGTACCGACGTGTTCCATTTCACCCGTACCGAGGCGCAGCGCGCCGACGCGGCGGCGTGGAACAGAATTGGAAAAATCGTTCCTCGATTCGTCGCCAAGGCACGCGGCGGATCTCCGCAGGGTCCGGCCCATGACAACCATCGCGTCGGCTCCTCCGCTGTCGCTCCACACCGTCCGTGGACGGCGCAAGTACCTCACGCCGAGCGAGCGCCTGCGCTTCATCGGCGCGGCGCGGATCTCGCGGCCGGAGGTCGAGACGCTCTGCCTCGTGCTGGCCTGGACCGGCTGCCGGATCACCGAGGCGCTCAACCTGAGGCACGCCGATCTGGATCGCGAGAGCGGGATCATCAGCATACGCTGCCTGAAGAAGCGACGTCCCGGGATCGTGCGCGAGGTACCCGTACCGGCGGCGGTCCTGGTCGCGCTGGAGAATGTGCATGGCCAACAACCGCCCGACACGCGCCTGTGGCCGATAGGACGCACGACCGCTTGGCGGCACATCAAGTCGGTGATGCTGGAGGCCAGGATCGGGGCGAGCGCGGCCTCGCCCAAGGGCCTGCGCCACGGCTTCGGCGTGCACGCGGTGCGCTCCGGCGTGCCGCTCAACCTCCTGCAACGCTGGCTCGGCCATGCCGATATCGCCACCACCTCGATCTATGCTGATGTGATGGGCCCCGAGGAACGGGAGATCGCCGCCCGCATGTGGTAGCGGCCAGTCGTGGTCGTGGCAGGCTCGGCGCTTCAGGGAATGCGCAGTGAGCGTTCTGTGTCAGGATCGCGGCTGACGCCGCGAGCGCGCCCCAACCCTCCCCCCTGAAGGAAGAGGGATTGGCGCGCATTCCGCTATTTTCGAAGTAGGCTTTATTTCCTAACGCTTCGGCGCGAAAGTCCCGCTCGGGGAACCACTCGGGCACATGCTGCGAAGAGGAGGGGCGCGCTGACCTGCCGTACGGACCGTCAGGCCGGATGAACCCGTCGATCGAGATCGGCGTCGGCATCGGAAACCCAGCGTTGATACCCCTTCGCTCGGAGATCGCAGGCCGGGCACACTCCGCAACCCCACCCCCAATCGTGGTGATGATCGCGATCGCCCTGGTAACAGGTGTGCGTTTCGTCTCGCACAATGCGCACAAACTCCCGGCCACCCGTCTGGAGAGCGAGAGCCCACGTTGCCGCTTTATCGATCCACATCAGAGGCGTGTGCAGCACGAAGCGGCGCTCCATGCCGAGATTGAGCGCCACCTGCAGGGCCTTGATCGTGTCGTCTCGACAGTCAGGGTAGCCCGAAAAGTCCGTCTCGCAGACGCCGGTGACGAGGTGGCGGGCATCGCGCCGGTAAGCCAGCGCCGCCGCTAGCGTCAGGAACAGGATGTTTCGGCCCGGTACGAACGTCGTCGGAAGACCGTGTTCTCCCATGGCGATCGCCACGTCATGGGTCAGTGCTGTCTCGCTCACTGCGCCGAGGACGGACAGGTCGAGGAGGTGATCCGGCCCAAGGCGGTCGCGCCAAGCGGGAAATCCTGCCTTGAGCGCAGCAAGCACCCTCGGTCTAACCTCAAGTTCGATCTTGTGGCGTTGACCGTAGTCGAAGCCGACCGTCTCGACGCGGTCGAACCGTTCGAGCGCCCAGGCGAGGCAGGTCGTCGAATCCTGTCCACCCGAGAATAGTACGAGGGCGGTCTCAGCCACGGTGCGACGTCTCCGCGTCCGTTCCTTCGTACTCGGCCCAACAGTGCGGCGTCTCGTAGACGCTGACCGCCGCAAGTTGCGGTAATGCTGGTCGCGCCCGCTCCCAGATCCAGAGCGCGATGTTCTCCGCGGTCGGGTTCTCCAGCCCCGTGACTTCGTTCAGGCAATGGTGGTCGAGTTGCGCGAGCAGCGGTGCGAACGCCGCTTCGACGTCGAAGAAGTCGACGACAAAGCCCGTATGTGGATCGACCTCGCCCTTCAGCCGCATCTCCACACGGTAAGAGTGCCCGTGCATGCGGTAGCAGCGGTGCGTCATTGGCACATGTGGCAGACGATGCGCAGCCTCGAAGGTGAAGGCCTGCGTGATTTTCATCGAATGGATACTCATCGAATTCCGAGATCCTTGTGGGTCTGTACGCCGAGGCGCCACGTCGGGTGTGCGAGACAGTAGGCGACTGCGGCTGCCGTATTGGAGGCGCGATCCGGCCCGTCCATTGGCTGTAGGATGAAGTGGTCGAAGGCCAAGCCGACGTAGCGCTCGGGTTCAGCCCCGATCTGCGGATAGACGAGCTTGATCTCATCGCCTTCCGTTAGAACGAGGTCCGCTCCGGCCTTCGGGCTGACGCAGAGCCAATCGATGCTGGGCGGGGCCGCCTGCGTGCCGTTCGTCTCGACCGCGATCTCGAAGCCGCGCGCGTGCAGGGCGGCAATTAATTCTGCATCGACTTGGAGCAGAGGCTCGCCGCCTGTGAGCACGACGAGGTGGTGCATCGCGCCGCCGTTCCACGCCGCCTCGATCGCGCGGGCCAGATCGTCTGCCGACCCGAAGCGGCCACCGCTCGTGCCGTCGGTGCCGATAAAGTCGGTGTCGCAGAAGCGGCAGATCGCGCGCGCGCGGTCCTGCTCGCGCCCGGACCAGAGGTTGCAGCCCGTGAAGCGGCAGAATACCGCGGCACGGCCGGCATTCCGGCCCTCACCCTGGAGCGTGTAGAAGATCTCCTTGACTGCGTACGACACCGGTCCACCTCCAAGGCGCGCACGCTAGAACCCATTCGGCCCAACGACGTCGCTGTATGATTTTGGGCGATCAGCCCCTTCTCGAGGGGGCCGCCGCGAGGGTGCGGAGCAGTGGTAGCATGTCGTTGAGGAGGGGATCAGCATCTTGCTGGCCGCCGTCGCGTACAGCGCCCTCCCCTTCCCGTGCACGCCTCAGAATGCCGACGAGGTGGAGCGATAGCTTCCGGAGATCTGCCGGCACGTTTTGAAGACCGTTCCACGATCGAGTTTCGTCGTCGAAGCGCCAAGCGCCGGAGGTCCACGCCGTTCGCCCGACGAGCGGCCTCAGCCCAGCCACGAACTCTGCTCGGTCCTCGGCGCCATCGACCCCGTGCAGGAACTCCATGGCGTAGCCCAGAGCGATGATGCCGGCTCCGTGCACGAGGCGCGAGGTCTTGGGCGTGTGGCCGTCCCAGGCGTTCGCGAAGAGGTGCCGGACGGCATGGAAGAATTCACTGATCAGGCGCGTGCCGTGTTCCAGCAAGAGCGCGTCATCCCCGGCATAGAGCCGCAGTGCGCCATCGGTGATCGAGTTGATGATCATCTTCTGAAGCACCGTGTCGCGGATGATGCCCCGCGGGTTCGTCTGCTGGCGGATCATGCCGCGCAGGGACGACTCGGGCCGATAGTTGAGAGCTTCCGTCAGGAGAGCCGCTTGGCTGCGACTGGACATTCTGGCCGGCAGATGCCCCATGCGCGGGAGCAACTCGTAGACGAGGGCCTTCGGCAGCGGCCGGGTCGAGTTGATCAGGATGAATTGGCGGTGCAGTTCCTCAAGGCTGCCGCAGAGAAACCCGGAGACGAGAACCTCGAAGTCGCGATCGACCAGCTTCGAGAGGGCTGTGAAGCGCTGCTGTCCGTCGACGATCCAACCGACCGGCTCGCCGCCCGCTTCGATCGTGAGCCGTCCCTGTCCCGGCGCCGTCCGCTCCAGGTGCACGCCGCCTATGAAGCCCACGATGATCGCGTTCGGCAGGATCGCCTCGGGTTTCTCCAGGTAATCCCTGATCTCGTTGATGTGGCTCGCGATCTGAGGGCGCTGGAAGCCGCTGAGCGCGCCCTCTGAGCTGCGGCCAGCTCGTTCGATCCGTGCGAACCGGTCGATGTCACAGGCGCGCGCGGCAAACGTGAAGACGGGGCACTCGCCGCTCTGCCGGGGCAGGATGACGTCGTAGACCAGGGCATTAGTCTCCGACCGCGGGGAAGGCTGTTCGACGTCCGCCTTCCGCACGAGCGCCACGGCCTTGGAGTTGGATGGACTCACGCGACGACCTCCGCCCTGAACGCACTCAGGTGTTTGTGAAAGACGTGAAGATTGTGCATGCCCCGTCGCTTGTTCCGGTTGGAGGAACGGAAGATCAGGGCTTCGACGCCCCCTTCCCGGCAGACCCGGCAGCTACACAGTTCCCAGGGGCGATCTTCGAGCGTTCGAGTGTAGATCTGGCGCTGACGCTGGAGGGCTTCGGCCCGTCGCGCGGGCGACACCTCCTCGTTCCAGTTCAGGGTGTCCCAGTAGGCCATGACACCGTCAAGGGCCTCCTCGACACCGGCGTCCCTGGCGGCGTAGCGGCGGACGCCCGCCAGTGCGGTGGCCTCAAGGCGCTGGATCACCTCCTGATTGACACTCCCCTTAAGCGCTTTTCGCTTCAGGTGGTTATTCTCGACGGCCTGCGGGATCCGCAACGCCGTGTAGAAGGTGAGATTGCCCGCCCGGTCACGGGCCCAGTAGTTCTTGCGCGCGTCCTTGAAGGCGCGCACGAGCGGTGAAGTCGTGTCAAAGCTCGCCACCCCGAAGCGCTCGAGGTCGGCGAGGTGCTCGATCTTGCCGAAGCCGAGGACGTGCAGGTGCACGCCTGTCGAGATCGGCACCGCGTCACGGATCGCGCTCAGCACGCGGCGGATCTGCTCGATCTTGAGGGGTACGGTGCCTCCCACCGCGAGGGTCTCGTAACCCATGCGTGCCAAGTCTGCGGCGGCGCGCGCCATGCTCGGGGCCGACCAGCCCTGGATGACACCCATCGGCGTGAAACCTCGCCCGAGGCGTCGCGCACCGGCCAAGAATTCACTGGCGTTCTGAAGCGTAAGATCGTAACGGCCTCGGGTCGCCTCTGGGACCGCCTCGCGTGTGCGGCCCTCCCCCTCGTCGAGATCGAAGATGATGTGGTCGGGCGAGCAGCCGTGTGTGAAACGACCATCGCCGTAGAACGTGAGCGTGTCTTCGGGCTTGTAAGGCGGCTCCGCCATGGCCGCATATGAGAAGGCGCCACAGTCGCCCATGACGATGCTGCCGGGATACTCGTCCTCGGCGTAGCGCAGGAAACGGCGTGCGCCTTCGCGCCGGAACCGCATCATCTGGCTCTCGGAGTACTTGCCCGTGCGAAATGCGTCGCCGACGATCGCGCGCGAGACGAGGATCCCGTCATAGGGTGCCTCGTCGAGGAACTCGTGGGGGTACTGGTCCCCGCTATGCCGGGTCCGGTCGCGCGCGTTGCGATCGGCGAGGAAGTCGAAGCCCGGATCGACGACGTCGAGGGCATCGGCGAAGACGAAGCGCATCAGGCGACCGCCTTGGTGAAGGCGGCCTGGTGGTCGAGGCGCGCGAGGTGATCCGTCAGCGCGCGCACATCGCGGGAGATGTTTTGCACCTCGTCCCAGCCGCGGCCGATCTCTGTCCAGTGCCCCTCCGTCCAATGGCAGTGGGGTGCGATGCGCCCCAGCGCCTCGCGAGCGAAGCGGCGCGGATCGGCGGCTGCGCCAACGCGCGACATGATCCGGTCCATAAGGCAGCCCATCGCCAGCAAGCCGGCTGAGTGCATGAGGCGACTGCGCGAGGGCGGCAGCCCCCAGGCGTCCGGGAACGTCTCGCGAACCGCCGACCAGAACGCGACGAGGACACGGTACATCGCCTCCGCATCGGTGGGGCGATCTCCGGCGCCTTTGTAGGGCGCGAGGGCGCCGAGCGGGCTCGCGATGGAAGCACGGATCACCGCCACCAATGCGCTATCGATGACGACGCCCGCGTCCGCCGGCGGTCGTCCGGGACCGCCCTGACCGGAATCGGAGGGTCGTCGGACGAGGCCGTGAAATGGCGAGGCGGGATCCGTGTTGAGACGATCGCACAAGGCGCTCGGGATCCGTCGCGGCGCGAGATCGCGCGGCAACTCCCCGGCGACCTCGGGCAGGAGCTCGTCGATGAGACGGCTCGACAAAGGCTTGGCCTTGTTGACCAAGATAAACTGCTGTCGGTGCAGGGCGAGATCCTCGGACGCGAACGCGACGACCGGAACGGGGAGCGAGCGGTTGCGGGCCTGCGCAAGCGCGAGGCAGCGCTGCTGGCCGTCGATGACCCAAGCGGATTTCGGATCCCCATCACGCAGCGGCTTCGGCAAGTAGAGGGTGCCAGCCTCGGCGGCACGCACCTCACCCGTCGGTTTCTCGCCGCGCGAGCGGACGAAACTGGCACTCGGCGTAATCGCGAGCAGGACGGCATTCGGGAATAGCACCGACTTCGCGCTGTCGAGGAAGGTTGTAATCGACCGGACGTGGTCGCGGATCTCCCGACGCTGGAAGCCGCGTAATCCTCCCCGGTCCGCGTCACGGTGGATGCGGCTGATCTCGGCAACCCGGAGGAGATCAGCGCCCGGGAGGAAAAAGGTATACACGGCGACGCCGTCCGCCTGCATTGTGCGCAGAGCACGCACCACGAGATGATCGTGCGCCGAGCGTGATTTCAGACGGCTCTCGCTCGGCCGGTTCGTCGGCATCGCTCTCGTCATCGCGCTGCTCCCTCGGGTTCGGTCTGCGTCACGCTGCGGTAGAGGCGCGCGAAGCGGGTTGCTTCGCAGGCGATCCCGTCTTCGTCCCGGACTGCTCGCAACAAGCGGGAGACACTCGGCGGGGATGCGCTGGCTGAGAGGTGCGCCGAGATGCGCTGCGCGATGATCGCATCGGTAACCCGGGAGCGCTGGGGCGCAGGCTCCATTTTGGCCACCCCGAGCGCGTCCTCGACCATACTGCGGTGCGCCGCGATATCTGTCGCGCCGGGAACCTTCGCACGCTCGTCAGCGAGAAGATCGACGAAGTGGCCTAGACCTCTCTGGCAGAAGTCGCCTCGCACGCCCGGAACGAGACGGTTGAGGCGATTATCATATGGAAGAAGGGCGGCCGTGCGGACGCGCCCCGGGAGATGGCGCGCGAGATCGGCGCCCACGATCCTGACGCGCGTCAAGCAAGCCTCATCCAGGGCGGAGAGATCGTCGGACAGGAGACGCGCGTAAGCATGCGAGAGGGCTATCAGAATCAGGCCGTCGCCCTGAAAGACTTCGGTGAATGCCGTCGCGTATGGGCCGTTCTGAAGCGCGCGCCACCAGGAGGCGGGATCGAAATCGCCTTTGACGCGGCCACGAACCGCGTCCGGTCCTGCGATGCCGGTCACGGTCAACCCGTAGGCCGGAACGTCGCGGTCAGCGCGCACGAGACCAAGGCCCGCCGAGGCGATAAAGAAATCACATCGTGCCCGAACTGCCGCGCGACCGGCGGTCCCGAAGCCACGGCCCCGGTACAGATCGCTGGCCGCAAGGCACGTCGGGAGTTCGGACAGGCGCCTCTGCCACGCAGTTTCAAGCACCGACTGCGCGGCCTGTGGGAGGGAAACTGCGCGCGCGCTTTCCGCGGCCGCGACAGCCTTTCGAGCAGAGCACGGCGCAATGACCGCGGCGACACGCGGCCCCGCAATCTGCGAATGCGCTGAAAATCGTCGGCTGTTGTTGTCAGAAACTGTCGGCAGCATGGTCATTTTGAATGCCCACGAAAGGGGCCAAACAGGTGGTTCGATATCGGTGTGCGAAGCAGTTTCCCGTCGCTCGCGCCACATTAGACATCCTTCGCGCTCGCAGCCAGAGGGGGCGCGTGGTTGTGTCGGGCTTTTTATCGCTCGGTCCGGACGCGCGCGGTTGTCGGCGCCACAAACGGTCGGCCAGCGCAGTTTTGTGCTGAGCGCCTCCCGACAAGCCGTTATTAACTGTCGCTGTTGTGTCGCGTCAGGCCGTGGTTCGGCCGGCTTAGGCTGCTGCGCGATAACGCTGTGTTCATCGCGCACATCCAGTGGCAACGTCAGACGTTGCCGCAGCAGGTGTTGTTCCGGGTTGAGGTAGAGCCCTCGCCCGTGCCGGAGCCGCTGCGTCCGGCGATTGACATCGATCTGGGGCTCATGACGTTCGCCGTCTCCACGGACGGCGCGTCGGTCGCTAACCCGCGCTGGTTGCGCCAGCGCCAGCATCGTCTCCGACGGGCGAAGCGGGCGTTGGCGAGGAAGAAGAGAGGCTCGAACAGCCGGGAGAAGGCGAGGCGTACGGTGGCACGCCTGGACGTGCGCGTCGCCGACGCGCGGCGCGATCATCACCATAAGCTCTCGACCCAGTGGATCCGCGAGAACCAAGCGATTCACGTCGAGACGCTCAACGTGCGCGGGCTCGCCCGCACGCGGCTGGTGTGTTCGCTCTATGACGCCGCTTGGGGCTCGCTCTTTGTGATGCTCCGGTACAAGGCGGCGTGTTACGGGCGCGACCTGGTCGCGATTGACCGCTTCTTCCCGAGCACGCGCACGTGTTCGTATTGCGGCGTCGTGGGTCCCAAGCGGGCGCTGCACGTCAGGGCGTGGACCTGCGACGCCTGCGGCGTCACGCACGACCGCGACGCGAATGCAGCGCACAACATCGTGGCCGCGGGGCACGCGGTCAGGGCCGGGTCCGATCCCCGACGATGGCCTGTGGAGGGGTTGTCAGACGCGCCGGGTCTGGCCCAGAGCGCAGCTCCAGTGAAACAGGAACTTGCGGCGTGAGCCACAAGGAATCCTCGCCCTTCAAGAGCGAGGAGGTTCTGTCAATAGGCGCCTGTCCGACTTCTGGATTCACAAGCTGTGCCGTGATAAATAGTCAAGAACGAGTCGTTGTGCTGCGTCCCTGGTGTATCGCACTGCAGTGCTGAAGCCTCAATTACGAGCGTCGAGTTCTGCTGCTGCAGCGCCTCGCCGATTGCAATTTGCGGTGCGTTCCGGGTCAAAATGCGAGGTGGTCTAAAATTCTGATGTGCCCGACCGAGATCAAGAGAAAGATCATCTCGGCTTTTGCCCACTTAATGACGGGCGCACTGTTTGCTGGCACGATGTCAGTGCTGGTTGTCATCTGCCCGTCCGTGCCGTTACTCGGAAATCCTTTCCTTGCCATAAGCCGGATCGGCACCGGGTGGGGCATGGGGGTCTACGCAGATCGATTCGGCGGTCGCCGTCGCGAACTGGCATCGGCGTTCCTCGAGCCTCGCCTGGTGTTTCTCGATCTCTCTCAAGAGGCGTGCGAGGCCTTCTACAAGCGTGAACGCGACAGAGGGCGGTGCCAAGCGGGGCACCCTGCACAACCCGAACTCGTGTTTGAAACGCTCAAAGCCGTGCTCCGTAGCAGACCAGCTCCAGCCGTCGTCATTCTCGATGCGGCCTTGATCGACCGCCAGAGCGCGCCGCTATGGCCGGGGCCGGACGCAGCGGCCCTGCCCCTTGACGGGCCCCCGGTCATCTACAGCGTCGCCGGGCGGCGGTCGGATGGCGGCACGAAGCTTTGGCTCGCTCGCGAGCCCGATTCCGACTTGTTGCGCCTTGTCCCACGGCACCGGCTCGTCGTGGCCGCCGCCCGCACGTTCACCATCCCGGACGGCACGGATCAGGGCTATCCTCCTATGGTCGAGGTGAGGCCGATCGAAGGTGGCACGCAGTTCCTGGTGCCGAGCGTCCCTTATGCGGCGGCCATCGCGGTCGCCAATCGCGGTGCCACGCTGCGGTCGTTCGCGGACGCGCTTCGAGAGGGTCAGGCAACGCCTTGTGAGATCGCGGGAGGCAGCGGCGCGGGAGAGGCACGGGAAGCCAACGTGTGCTTGGACGCGCCCAGCGGAACGGTCACGAGCAGGGTGCAAGAGATCCTGTATTCGCTGCGTTCGCTCGCCTACGACATCGATCCCGACGTCGCTTCGATGTCCGTGGTCACATCCAACGACAGCGATAAGCGTGATGCCGCGTATGTCCGCGTTCGCCTCGGAGCGAATGCGGCCACGACCGAACGGGTCGAGCCGTTTCCCGCGTGGTCCATGGCTGACGCCGTGGTCGTGATTGGCACTTCCGCCCTCAGTGCTGAGGACGTGCACGCAACGCCCATCGGCCCGATGGCGGGGCCCGAAGTGGTACTGAACGCGGTCCGTTCGTTCCTTCGGTTCGCGACGGCGGAGCGCCCCGGCCTGATCGCTAGGTTGGAACACAAGGCGATCCTCATCCTCATCACGACGGTGATCTACCTTCCTGCCTGGCTGAGCATAGAGTTCCTTGTCGCGGGCGTCAGACATCGCCCGACGTTCGACCGTGCTGGCATTCGCGCAGGCGTTGCATCCATATTCGTGCTGGCTTTCTTGGCGTCAGCCGTCGGCATGACGTTATTCGAAGTGTATCATTCGACATTGCAGATTGAGAAAGGTGAGTATCCTCCCGACCTATTGACACCCCTTGTCGCTTTTAGTCTCGAAGGATTCGCTGAGGGTGCGGTATGGTTCTTGCGAACTACGCATTATGGCGTGGAGATACTGTTTCATAGGATGCTCAAATCGATGCATGGGCTGCGTGGGCGGCCTAATTGAAGAACGATACCGCGATACCGGGGCAAGCATCGTAGTAGGAAGATCGGCAATGCAACGAAGTCTTGCTCCAGCCGCGGCGTTGTTTGCAGCGACGGCGACCCTCGTCACGTCTGTCGGCATCTCCGCCGCTCAAGGGGACATTCCGAGCGAACAAGCCGTCCTCGACGCTCAGGCGTTCGTTGCCGTGTACAAATCACCGCTCGGAGGCGCGGCCGTCGTACGCCGGAAGGGCCGCGAATTGCCCGTTTATCCCGGGATGCTCCTTTTCGACGACGACATCGTGGAGATTGTGTCCGGACAGCCGGACCTCGTCATAGACCCGTTCCGTGGCAACAGCCGGATCGTGCTATCGCCGCAGCAGAACGTGCATCGCGTCAGGCGCGAAAGTACGATGGCTCAGACCTTCGCGCCGCCCCTGTGGGTTCGGCGGTTGTTCGCCTCAACGGCGCTCATTCAAAGCAGCCCGACGATCGCGCGCGGCGAGGGCGAGGATGAACGTCCTGACGTGCCAGCAGCGGCTTGCGACGGCCCGGCCCGGCGCCCGGCGGCAGTTCAAGCCATCGGTCGCCGGCGCACGCATATCACCATCCTCTGGGGTCGGTTGCCCGTGCGCCGCATCACTCTTCTTCGCGCGGACGGCAGTTCCTTGCGGGTGCTTCCTGCCATCGGGACGGACGGCGACATCCGGCTCGAGCCGACCGATGCGAATGGCCTGGCAACGATTGGCCTCGAAGACCGAGCGGGAAAGCGGCTGCGGGAGCTCGCGGTGCGCTTCGTCGCAGAAGACGCAACAGGCGCACCGGAAGCACGATTGGCGAATGCCATCGCTAGCCTCGCCGGCAACTGCGTGGGCCGTGACGCGCGCGGCCTCGAAGCTGTCTCGACGATCGCGGAACTCCGAACTTCATCGCCCGTCGCCGCGGTCGTGTACCGGGCCATCGCACGCGGTGCTATTCGATGGTGACGAATGCGTGTGCCGCCCGTGCGCGGGACGCCGATTGCCTTGGCCGACCAAGCCGCCGCAACTCCTACGTTGGGCCGGCCAGACCTAGCGCCGGTTCAGGCGGTCGGGCGCGTCTGCCATGGCCGCGCATAGCCTGACGTACGCCGACCAGCCATCGCGATGGCCCATCTGCGACGCTTGATCATAGTAGGCACAAGCTTGCGACCGGCCATCCATTCCGCCCACTGACGTTTCAAAGTAGTGGCCGAGATTGAACGTTGCTTGGCCGCTGCCAAGGCGCGCCGCTTGACCCCAATAATCGAGCATGTCCCGGGTCCGGTTCACGTAGGGCGGCCTATCTCGGGCGAGGTTCCCCAAATACAAAATGGCGCGGCGATGGCCGGCTCTCTCTGCTTTGTGGTAGTAGGCTTCAGCTACGGCGAAATCCTGCCGCACGCCGGTATCGCGCTGATGGTAAAGGCGTCCTAACCAGAACGCGGCCTCCGGGTCGCGACGTCGGTCTGCATCCAGTAGAAGCCGGTGGCCTTCCTGAAGGGCGTCCAAAGCCGACGCGGAAATCGACGGCCGGACTTGATCATAGATGTACATGAGGGCAAGATAGGTTTCCCCCCGGGTGTTGCCTGCCTCCGCGCGTACGAAGTATGAGTAGGCGTCCTTGACGCCTGGGTAGGGACCTTCCTGTTCTTTGAACGACAGCTCTCCCAAACCGACGAGAGCTGCCGGGTAAGAGACGCGTTCCGCTACGAGGTAAGCTTGGCGTGCCGCGTCGATGTTGCCGGCTGCGTGATAGGCTCTGCCGAGCTGGAAATGCATGCGCCCATCGCGGTCGTCAACCGAAGCTGCGGCTTGGCAGATCGGGATCGCCGCAGTGAAGTCGATGAACATCCGTTGCACACCTCTGACCGAGCGCGGCCGTCCTTCATCGTCGGGCGAAGCTGCCAACGCATCGCATTGTGCGTGTGCATCTGGCCCCGGCATCGGTGTGGCCGCGGCGTCCCGACTCGCGGCTGACTGCAGCGTTGGCGCGGGCTCCGGCGCCAAGTAGAAGTCGGAGGATATATTGGTCTCCACGGTCGGTAACTGGGCCGTTTCTGGTCCGAAATTGCTGGTAAGCTGCTCGACCTGACCGGCAACTGTTCGAGCTATCGTTGGAAACGACATGCTCGAGGTCTTTAGTGATTTGATAAACAATCGCGTAAATACCGAATTTTTATCTCGGTCCTCAAGATTTAACTTGTCCAATGCGCTTCGACCGGAGCTGGTCGCATAAAACTCAAAGTATTTTCCCCGTTGCGCTAACTCGCGATCCTCTTTGCGGCCCCGATCATGGATGGTCAGGCGAAGTGGATGTTGCTGAAGAGGCACTACAAGGGTTGGCGCCCCGACGAACGGATCGCGTCGGCACGCATCGATCACGGATACGACCAATGCCGTCCCGCGACTTCGCAGTTCATCCCTGATCTCATCGACGGCGAAGGAGTCCGCTATCGCCGCATCCTCTTGACTCGCGTGATACCGCGCCATGTCGGCCGGTACGAGATAGCGTTTATTGGCTTTCTCAAAACCATGTCCAGCGAAGTAGAAAAACACAATGTCGCCCGGCGACACTCTGCTTTTAAGTCTATAGATTGCCGCGTCCATTCTGTCCCACGAAGGGTCGACAAGCGATTCGACGTCGAACCCGACTTTCTTAATTGCCTTGTAGACCGCGTCTGCGTCGTCGACGGAACTTGGAAGACCGGGTAAGCGTCGGTAGTTCTCAATACCGACGACAAGCCCAATCCGTTTCGGGACTGCCGGATGTGTGGTTGTGCACGAGACCGCAAGAAAGACGGATGCCAATGCGAAACGGATCATGGACCCTCTCCCGCAAAAGACGCTACCAACCTCGATGAGAGCTCTCTCAGGTCAAGTCGGAGCAAACTTGGCCGTTTCCGAGTGCGGCGGATTAAGTAAATAAACCGATTTCGACGGACATTGTCTAGAGGTGGGCACAGAGTGCGAAGAACTCGTTAGACACCTGTTCGGGTGCGCGACCTGGTCGGCCGCGGGTCGCCGACGCGAGCGGCGCCTCCTGGGGCCCCGCAACCACTCGACACGTCGGCGAGATCCGGCGGGAGGCCGTCATGCCAGTTCCGCCTTTGAGTTCAAGGCTCGCCATCGGTGCTCGGTCGGCGTCAGTCCGTAACGGTGCCTGAAGCTCCGGCTGAAATGGGCTTGGTTGATGAATCCGCAGCCGTAGGCGAGCGCGCTCACGGACATATGGGCATGGCCGGGATCCGCCAACCTCTGTGCGGCGACCTCTAGACGCCGCCGCCAGATCCACCCGGCGATGTTGCGGTCGCGCTCGCGGAAAAGCTCCTGGAGATAGCGCAACGACATTTAGATTGCGGCTGCGAGTGTGTGGGGATCGAGAGTCGGATCGCCGAGTTGCGCTTCGATGTAGGCGGCGGCGCGCTGAACGATGAGCGTGCCTCGGACGGACTTGGGCGCCTCTCGCGCGAGGCGCTCCGCGATACTGGCGACCAGGAGGTCAATGCCGATCGACGCTGCGCGCGCCGCCGTATCCGGCGGCAGGCGCTCATGGGTGCGGACCAGTCCGTCGAAGAAGCCGGTGACCAACGACGTGCTGGCTTGGTCGGTACCGATCGTCAGGGCCGTGTACCGCCGCGTCGACCCGAGCGCCTGCTCCAGGCTCGCGCGAGGCACTTCGACGAGAAGCGTCCTGCTGTCGGCCGAGGAAGCCATCACGGCCGTACGTCGATCCAGCACGGCGAGGTCTCCGGCGAGCAGGATCGACCTGCGATTGAACCGCCCCGGGATTTTCGGAGGATAACTCTTGAGAGACTGGAGCCATGACGAAGCATACCCGACCCTTCTCCCCCGAGGTCCGCGCGCGCGGTGCGGATGTACGAGGCGAACTTCCGGGTCTACGACGTGCGCAAAGTCTGGCGGCAGCTCACCCGCGAAGGAATTGTTGTGGCGCGCTGCACGGTGGTCCGGCTGATGCGATCGATGGGCTTGGCTGGCGTCGTCCGGGGGCGGAGGGTTCGCACCACCGTTCCCGATCCGGCGGCGGCCTGCCCGCTCGACCGGGTCAATCGGCAGTTCAGGGCCGAATGCCCGAACCGGCTATGGGTGGCGGATTTTACATACGTCGCGACCTGGAGCGGCTTCGTCTATGCGGCCTTCGTGATCGACGTCTTCGCCCGCCGGATTGTGGGCTGGCGTGTGTCGCGGTCGGCCCGGGCAGACTCCGTGCTCGATGCTCTGGAGCAGGCCCTGCACGAACGCCGCCCCTTCGCTGGCAGCGGTCTCGTCTGCCATTCCGACCGCGGGTCTCAATACGTGAGCATTCGCTACACCGAGCGCCTCGCCGAGGCAGGCATCGAGCCCTCTGTCGGCAGCGTCGGGGATTCCTACGACTGTGAGAAGGTGCGTGCAGCCTGTGGGGCCTGACCCGTCCTTACGATTGACCGCGTGTCATGGCATTGATCTGTCGGCCCTCCAGGCTGCACCCGGGGCGTCACGAGACGTGACCTGATAGGAGCTTGAGGGAGTGCCGTCCCGTCACAGTCCTGTCCGCTCGCAGATCGCCTTCGGGTTCTACCGACCTGGAGGACCTGTATGCACGCTATCACACCGGACGCCGTCTTCATCGGCGTCGACACGCACAAGGATGTCCACGTCGCCGTCGCGATCAACGGATTGGGCGCACGGCTTGCCACCGCATCATTCCCGGTGACCAGCGTGGGGTATCGCGAGGTGGCAGCCTGGGCGGCCAAGCACGGTGTCGTGCATGCCTTCGGCATCGAGGGAACCGGCTCCTACGGTGCCGGCCTCACGCGGGCCCTGACTGCCATGGGCTTGCGCGTCATCGAAGTTGGTCGGGTCAACCGGCAGCTCCGTCGCCGCCAGGGCAAGACCGATACCGTCGATGCAGAGTCGGCTGCTCGGGCTGTTTTGGCCGGCGAGGCTACCGACGAGCCCAAGCTCGGCGATGGGGCCGTCGAGATGATCCGTCACCTCAAGATCGCTCGCGACACCGCGCTCAAGGCGCGAACCCAGGCGATGGTCACGCTCAAAACGCTGCTGGTCAATGCACCACAGGCGCTACGCGAGCGGTTCATCGGCATCACCGGCAAGATGACGCTCATCCGCGCGATCGCCGCGTTGCGGCCGGGAGCGCCGGTCTCCACCACCGCGTCCGCCAAGGTGGCGCTTCGCGCACTGGCCAATCGGTGGCTGGTGCTGGATGCCGAGATCAAGGAGCACGACGCCGTCCTCGAACAGTTGGTGCGGGCCCAGGCCCCAGCGCTGATGGATGCACCTGGCGTGTCGACCGGCACCATCGCCGAGATGCTCGTCGTTCTGGGCGACAATCCCCAGCGGATCCGGTCGGAAGCCGCATTCGCGAAACTCTGCGGCGTGTGCCCGGTGCCGGCATCGAGCGGAAAGACCAGTCGCCATCGCCTGAACCGCGGTGGTAATCGCCGGGCGAACGCCGCCCTGTACCGCGTCGCTGTGGTCCGGATGCGGCATCATCTGCCGACCCGAGAATACATCCAGCGCCGAACTAACGAAGGCAAGTCGCCTCGCGAGATCCGCCGATGCTTGAAGCGCTACATCGCCCGAGAAATCTACCGGCACCTGTGTATCGGGTCGGCTTCAGTGCCCGACAGAAAAACCGCTTGACCGCTATAGGAGCATCAATGCTCTGGCCGAGACGATCATCGGCCTGTTCAAGGCGGAGGTGATCCATCGACGCGGGCCGTGGTGGTCGTTCGAGGCGGTCGAGTACGCCACGCTCGAATGGGTGGATTGGTTCAACACCCGCCGCTTGCTCGAACCAATCGGCAACGTGCCTCCCGCCGAAGCGGAAGCGCGTTACTATACTCAGGCCGAGGTGCAAGCCTTGGCCGCCTGACCCAAACCAAACGGCCTCCGGAAAACCCGGTGCGGTTCACTCGCCGCTGGCCGACTTCTTCAACGGCCTCCAAGGCTCACCTCAAGGGATGCCTCCAGCGCAGACATACAAGTCCGCTCGAACCCTTTCGCGATCTCGAAGATATAGGCGGGCCGCCGCTGGTCACTGGGGACGACGGACCTTCTGCTCCGATCCCCGGCCACGACGCGGCGGCGGGTCCTCGTAGCGGCATCACCGACCGGGAAGTGGTCCCCGAACGTAGGTCGGCCGCTTCGCGATTTCTCCGATTTCGCCTTGTCCTGCAAGACGTTCCAGTGTTCCGCCAAGACGCCGCCGGCGACGTGCACGACGTCGCTGGTGACCCCGGACCCTTCGCTTGCGGGGCTTCCTTGCCGAGAAGCAGATCGTGTTACCGAGGTGCGATGGCTTTATCCTGCTGGCGGTCGACCTCGTCGCGCAAACCGCGGCCCGCCATGAGGATCTCGGCCATGAACGCGCCGATCGCGGCGACGGTGCAGATCAGAGCAACTCCAAAACACGCGAACAGAATCGAGGCGGTCGCCACATCGCGGAGCGCTCCGACGAACAACGTCAATACTGCGATCCCGATCAAGCAACCGCCCAGCGAGGCGAGCACTACGGCTACGTCGAGCAACAGGGAGCGCCGTCGCAGATAAGCGGACCTCCGCATGAGGCGCGTCGCTTCTGCCGCGGTAGCCCTCTCGATTTCCGCGGAGATGGCGTTGACCTTGTCGGAGATCCGACCGAGGCGAGTCGAGAACACGTTCAGCAACGTTGCCAGCGCCGAGAGCAGGAAGGCGGGTGCGAGCGCCACCTGAATGATGTGCGCGATGCTATCGGGCGCGGTCGGGTTGGGAGAAAATCCGAACATGGTCCTATCGATCGCCGCGACGAACTTGTGGGGGCATCGAACCCGCTTCGCCTTCGTCGCTACTTCAGTCGTGCGGTGCACAAACGCTCGGGCTTGGTACCTAGCGGTCGATCATCGCGAGCTATCTAGTTCTAAGGCCCATTCGCTCCAACCGCTCGTGATCCTGGTTGTGGTGGTCGGTGGCGTGTAGCGCTCCGCTGGTCGGATCTTGGAAAGCGTTCAGCATAGCCCTGACCAGTCCTTCAGACCCGCTCGTGATGATTTCGATATTGCGCCGGCCACATGCGCTTCGGACCGCATCGCAGAGAGTTTGCGGGCCCGGATTCGTCGACACCCTCCTGCGGAAGTGTCGACTCTGTCGCTCGCCCTAGGACGTGAGTTAGTTGAGTTACTCGACTGCGACGGTCGCGTCGACTCTGCCATCTACGCTTCGGGATAGCTAAGTGTTATCGACTTCATTCCCGTGGTAAATTTCCAGCGGTACTGCAGTTCTGCGACGATCCGGCTTCGAAAGTGTCGAGATGCGATCGCGGATTCGGAGCGGACCGTGCCGCCGCACCGGGGGTCTGGCCTTCGCTCGATTTATTAACAGGACATCGAAGCGCTCGGCTTCGGCGCTTACCTCTCGCAAGTGGAGACTGTCGTGTGAGCGTCGAGCGCTTCGCTCTCGCCGAGTACCCCAGCGGGCATGCGGGATCTCCTCCGCAAGCTCCTGCGGGAGGCCTCGAACCGAGCGGGGTGCTCAAGCAGTGACGTCTGCAAACCGATCTCTGAAGTCACGTCGGTCATGTGGTGCGGTCGAAGCCGACTCCGATCGCGAGCGCGTGTGCTTCTGCCGACGGCCAGAGGCGCCTTTCGGAGATCAGCACGACGATCGTCTCCGGCTCCCGAAAATCACTTTCGACCGGTGCCACGTGCGAATTTCGTAGCCGTGTCGCGAGGACAGGCTATCGATCGAATGGGACGAGCGTGCCCGAGAATTCTCGGAAAGTTCAACTCGAACGGTATAGCTTCTTGCGGGATCGACGAATAGATGCGGACGGTCTTTCCGGCCGAATCGTAGGCTCCTGGACCGAGCGGATGTAACCGAGAGCCTCTCTCGTCGAACTTCGCGCTGAGCAGACAGTCGCGCTGAACCGTCGATCGGAAGCCCCAGCGCCAGGATCGTAATCTATCATGCCGTATCGAGCCCGTATCGAGGCCGTAGCGACGATGCGAATGGTGCGGAGGTGATCTAACGTTTAGTTTGGTCGAGGGTGCCTGAGCTCGTGCCGTCGAAACCACCCGGCGCCTCAAGCGCACGATGCTTGCGATTCAAGGTTTTCAGAAATGCGATTGCTTCTAAGGGAAACTCGAATGTTCAAGCGCGTCATCGCCGCCGCGGCGCTCGTGGTGGCGCCATTCACGTCTGCCTCGGCGTTGGAATATACCAAGTCGGTCGACATCGCCGCCGCTCCCGAGACGGTCTGGAAGGCGATTGGTGAGTTTTGCGGAATTGCCGATTGGCACCCGGCGGTAGAAAAGTGCACCCTGTCCGAGAAGGATGGCAACACGCTGCGCACGCTTACCCTTAAGGACGGCGGCACCGTCGTCGAACGACAGGAAGTCCGCGACGATGGCGCGATGAGTTACACCTATACCATGCTCGACGGCGTACTCCCGGTCGCGGACTATAGATCGACGATCCACGTGGCGAAGTCTGGCAACGGTTCGAAAGTCACTTGGACCTGCAACTTCCGGTCGAAGGGCGCCCCAAACGACAGAACCAGGAAGGCGATTTCCGGCATCTACGAAGCCGGTCTCAGGGGTATCTCCGGTAAGGTCGAGCGAGGGCTCTGACGGTGGATGGCCGACGTTCTATCCAGGAACGACGTCGGTTCCCAGCCTGGCCCGGGTTCGACAAAATGCCTCGAATCTCCCCACGATCGTGATCCTGAGGCGCCGTTCCTGGATCAAGCGGGGGCCGCACGATCTGCAGATCCTGCACGAGACGACCGCGCGCGCGTGGTGGGTGAATGTCGTACGCCGGGTGGCCTCGAAGCGGCTCGTGCACCTGTTTGGCGAGCCGTACGGGCCGCCCGGCCCAGCCGGGTGATATCGCCGTATCGACGGCCGCGAAGATCTTCGAATTGTCGGACACAATCGCGTCCCACGGTCCCGGTGTGGCTGGCAGCCCTGTCGATTGGGCCGCCGAGCCATCCGGCGCACCAAAGCGTGTTGGGGGCCAGGGAGTTTCGGCAGCTCTCCCCTCAAAGCGCTCGCGCGACCATGAACATCCCGGAACTCGTCGAACCCCTCGCTCGTGCAGGCAAATTCGCGAGCTCGGCGCGACCGCCGTTCCGTTCCGAGCTCGCACAACGCCTCGCCCGTCCGAACTCCACGCGAAATCCCGCTGTCACCGGCGAGGCGCCGCATTCGTCGATCAAGTCTTCGCGCGAACCCTCAAGGTCTCTCGCCGTCGCGGCGATCGAGCAAGGCGAGCGCGGAGCACACGACTCCTTCAAGCAACGGTCTCTCGGGTCGAGCGCGCGCGAGCACGCGCAAGCCCATAAGCGAGCCCAGGAGGTGCTGGGCCAGTGTCGCGGGCGGCAGCGACCGCGTAATGGTCCCGTCCTCTTGCCCCGCCTCGACGCGATTGCGGAAAAACGCTTCGAGACGGATCAGGAGGTCACCGACGGTCTTCCGAAACTCCGGCTCGTGTTGGGCCGTCTCCAGTGCTGCGTTGACCAAAAGGCATCCCTTGTGCTCGGGGTCGCCCAACGAGCGGTCGAGGATCTCGCGGAAGAACATGGCGATCGCGTCCCGCCCGGGATGTGTTTCGAGCCGCCGGATCCTTTCGGCGATCGTGCCCTCGACGTAGTGGTCGAACGCCCTCTGATACAAGGCACGCTTGTCGCCGAACGCGTTGTAGAGGCTCGCCGTGGTCAGTCCGGTCGCCCCACTCAGGTCCTTGATCGAGGTGGCGTCGTACCCGTGGCGCCAGAAGCAGAGCATGGCGGCATTGAGCGCCGCACCCTCCTCGAACTGCCTCGGCCTCGCCATCGCTCGTCTCTCGTGCCCGCAATCCGCCGCTTCTGTCACGAACGCGGCCCTTGCGCATTCTAGAACGGACATATTAAAACTCGGGAACTCTTCGCGCAAATCCGGCGTGCCGATCTTCGGTAGTGGAAGATCGCCGCGTCGATTTGGGAGGATCGCCATGGGGCGATGGGAAGAACCTGCGGACTTCCGCTGCCGATCCGCCCGTCCGGGAAGTACGGGATTGCGCACGTCGCACGAGGTCGCGATCGAGGATCCTCGCAGTCCCCTTCCAGGGTGAGATCCCCACGCCGCTCGAGAGGACGGCACTTCTGGTCGTCGTCGTAGGCGGCCTCCTCGCCGCGTCATCGAACGCGGAGAGGCTCGACCTCATATCCATCCGCAGCACTCGAGAACGCAGATGATCCGCTTCTACTACCATCCGACGCCCAATCCGGCGAAGGTCGCGCTGCTCCTCGAAGAGCTCGCCCTGCCCTACCAGACGATCCCGATCGACACGAGCCGGGGCGAGCAGCACGCTCCCACCTTCCGCGCCGTCAATCCGAACGGCAAAGTGCCGGCGATCGTGGACACGGACGGGCCCGGCGGCCGGGAGGCCCGCGTCTTCGACTCGACCGCGATCCTGCTCTACCTCGCAGAGAAGACCGGCAAGCTCCTCGGCGCGCCGGACGACCGCCCGGAGCTGCTCTCGTGGCTCCTGTTCGTAGCGTCCGGCCTCGGTCCCTTCTCGGGCCAAGCCGTCCATTTCCAGTTCGCTGCGCCCGAGGGTCTGGACTACGCACGCAACCGTTACCGGCGGGAGGCCGAGCGGCATTATCGCGTGCTCGACGACCACATGGCCGGGCGCGACTGGATCGTCGGTGACAGCTACACGATCGCCGACATCTCGGCCTGGGGCTGGCTCGACCGCGCCCAGCGCGTGCTGAAAGGTGAGCCCGATCCGCTCGCGGCCTACCCGAACCTCAAGCGGCTATTTGCGATGGTCGACGGGCGTCCCGCTGCAGCGCGGGCGCGCGCCGTCGGCAAGGACTACACGTTCAAGACGGTCAACGACGAGGAGACCAAGCGCGCGCTGTTCCCCTCGAACTTCCCGCCCGCAGCCTGAGCCGGGCCACAGGAGACGTGTCATGACCGATCCAGCCGAATACGTCCCACCCAAGGTCTGGACCTGGGACAGGGCCAACGGCGGCCGCTTCGCTAACATCAACCGGCCAGTCGCAGGAGCGACGCACGACAAGGAGCTGCCCGTCGGCCAGCATCCCCTACAGCTCTACTCGCTCGGCACGCCGAACGGGCAGAAGGTCACCATCATGCTGGAGGAGTTGCTAGCGATCGGCCACGCGGGTGCCGAGTACGACGCCTGGCTCGTCAGGATCGGCGACGGCGACCAGTTCGGCTCCGGCTTCGTCGAAGCCAATCCGAACTCGAAGATCCCGGCGCTGGTGGATCGCAGCGCCGCTAAGCCGATCCGCGTCTTCGAATCCGGGGCCATCCTGACGTACTTGGCGGAAAAGTTCGACGCCTTCCTGCCTTCGGAGCAGCCGGCGCGCGCCGAGACGCTCTCTTGGTTGTTCTGGCAGATGGGTTCCGCCCCCTTCCTCGGCGGCGGTTTTGGGCACTTCTACGCCTACGCGCCGACGAAGCTCGAATACCCTATCAATCGCTACGCCATGGAAGTGAAGCGGCAACTCGACGTGCTCGATCGAAGGCTGGCGGAACACGAATTCGTCGCCGGCGCGGAGTACACCATCGCCGACATGGCGATCTGGCCTTGGTACGGTGGCTTGGTGAAGGGGTGGCTGTACGACGCAGCCGATTTTTTGGCCATCCAGGACTTCAAGAACGTTCTCCGTTGGGCCGAGCAGGTTTTCGCGCGACCGGCAGTGCGGCGGGGTCGCAAGGTCAACCGGATCACCGGCGAGCCTGCGGACCAACTCCACGAGCGCCATGACGCCAGCGATTTCGACATGGGGACGCAGGACAAGCTTGCCGGAGCGTAGACATGGACGACCCGCCAGGAGCTTCCGCTCGCCGGCGGGTCGAGCGACGTCGACCTCGCGGTCGCGCGATCCCTGCTCGGTGCAGGCGCAGGGGTTCTCGTCTCAGGCCGCCGTTCCGACCCGGTCGTGGCGGCCGAAGTCGCGTTCCTCTGCGGCTGCCGACCGAGGACGGATCGAGCGACGTCGCAGCGATCTGGCCACTTGGCTCGATAGCCGGGGCACGACCGACGTCCGCAATTCGCCGCGCGCTCCGTGGACGCAGGACGGTCCGCCGCGAAGATCGCTCTACGCGTCCGCCGCCACCTGATCCCGGCTCACCGTACTATCCGCACGCGGCCGGGAGCACGGACTCACTGATGACGGTTCGTGGACGGCGAAAGGCAGCTTGTCTCGACCGCGCATCATGTCTCGGCCCACTGCCGAAGCAGATTGTGGTAAGTGCCCGTCAGTGAGACGAGCGCTTCGTGCCCCGGGAAGTCGCGGGTCAGGTGCCTGATCGACGTGTCGAGGTCGAACAGCAGAGCCCGGCGCGTCCGGTCGCGGATCAGGCTCTGGATCCATAAGAACGACACCACCCGCGAGCCGCGCGTGATCGGCGTGACGTTGTGCAGGCTGTCGGCGGGATAGATCAACAGGTCGCCATCCGGGAGATTGACGGCGTGGCTGCCGTAGGTGTCGTAGACCGTAAGCTCGCCGCCGTCGTATTCGTCCGGTCCGCTGAGAAACGGCGTCGCCGAAATGTCCGTGCGAATACGTTGGCCGTCCAGCGACTGCCAGATGGCGCTGTCGATGAGTGCGCCGAAGGTCATGCCGGCGTCGTACCGGTTGAACAGCGGCGGGCACATGGTGTGCGGCAGCGCGGCCAGAGAAACAGCGGGCTACGCTTGAGCGCGAGCATGACCATGCCGCCGAGTTCCTAGGCCTCGGGCGCGTCCTCCGGCAATTGCAGGTTCTTCTTGACCTGCGTCGATTGGAACCCGGCGGGCGCCCACCCATTGGTCCAGGCTGCCTGATCCATGATGGTCCGGCACCGGGCAACCTGATCCGCGCTCAGGACCTGCGGGTTGTGGACGAGCATCGGAGGGGCTCCCTTCGCCTAAGCGTTTTCAGCTGAGATCAGGCGCCGGTCGGGAAACGCGGTCGCGTCGCGCCGCACTGCCGCCGTGTTGCGCCGCTTGCGCAGCCACATCAGCACGCCGGTGATCGCCAGCAGCGTGGCCAGCGCCCCGCAGAGACCGGCAAGCGCCGCCCAGTTCGGGCCGTGTGAGCGGCCCTGGTACATCAGCGGCCGAGAAGGTCGTTTGGAGCGCGGCCAAATTCCGAACGATCCGGAGCTCGACGATCGAAACTTGCGCCATGCCCGGTAACTTAATTCGGGCTGACTGCGCCAGTTGACATCGTGAATTGCCCAGATTGGCTCGTGAAGCCGCAATCCAGAGCAGGTATGCCGCGCGTCCTAAATTTGTCGCCAATTGTATCTTTCCGAGCCCTACTCGATTGCATTCCCGAGATCCCAGCGATAATCGCCGCCGCGAAGATCGGCGCAATGGCGGCAGATAGACGAACATGATTGAAAACGCTCACAAAGTAGATGCTGATATGATGGAGCTGGCTGCCAGGATCGTATCGGCCTACCTTTCCAAGAACGCCGTACCGGTCGGCGACCTTCCGCCTCTGATCCGAAGCACTTACGCATCTCTTTCTGGTTTAGACGCTCTGGCTTGGAGACCGGCGGCACACTCGCGATATCCGGGCGCGACGTCCGAGAAGCCAGGCGCAGCGCGGATCCGCCGGTCCGTGCGGCCGGACGGGCTCGTCAGCTTCGTCGACGGCAAGACCTACAAGACGCTCAAGCGCCACCTCACGGCTCATGGGCTGCACCCGCAAAGCTACCGCGAACGCTACGGCCTGCCTGCGGACTACCCGATGGTCGCCCATAACTACGCCGAGCAGCGTTCGCAGATCGCAAAATCGATCGGCCTCGGACGCGTCGAGCGTCCGTGTGGCCCGGCAAAGGTGGATCGTTCGCTGTTGGCGTCTCAAGCGAGACGACACTCCAGCGACGTCTCGTCAAATTGCGTTACGCCTCAAGGCCTTCGCTACGCGCGCTGAACCAGCCGGTGATGGACGACATCACCGACGCAGGTACTCACCCGCGGGACACGACGCCGGAGCCACGGGTCCAGCCATCAAGACGGGATCGTGTGGGTCGTCGGCAGGGTGGCGAGGCGCCCGGGCCTGAGAAGCAGCGCCACCAAGCCCGTCCACCCGGTCTGATGCATCGCTCCGAGCCCCGCGCCCGTATCGCCGTCGAAGTACTCGTGGAATGGGATGCAGTCGCGCAGGTGCGGATCGTCGGCGAGCGCGCCGTAGGACGCGAGCACCGGCCGGCGGCCGTCCGGGCCGCGCAGGAACAGCCGGCAGAGCCGGCGGCTCAGCTCGTCGGCGACCTCCGGCAGGCTGAGGTATCGCCCGGACCCGACCGGGCACTCGAAGCGGTTGTCGTCGCCGTAGAACGTCCCGAACCGGTCGAGGGCCTCGATCAGGAGGAAGTTGATCGGCATCCAGACCGGCCCGCGCCAGTTCGAGTTGCCCCCGAACGTGTCGGTCGTCGACTCGGCCGGCTCGTAGTCCACGCCGTAGCGCGCGCTGCCCCAAGCGAGAACGAAGGGATGCGCGGCATGCGCCTTCGACAGCGAGCGGACGCCGTGGTCGGACAGGAGCTCGGACTCGTCGAGCATGCGCGCCAGCAGCGCCTTCATGCGGTGCCGGCGCAGCAGCGACAGCAGCATGTGGTCGCCGTCCGGTCCGGGCGCCGGTCCCTCGCCTTCGCCCTGGCTCCAGTGCGAGACCAGTGCGGCGAGGTCGGGGCGGTTGCGCAGCATCCACTCGGCCCGGCGGGCGAAACCCGGGAAGCGGTCGCGCAACGCGACGTCCAGCACCTCGACGGCGCAGAGCGGGATCAGCCCCACGAGCGAGCGTACCCGCAAAGGAAGCATCCGGCCGTCGGGCAGGTTCAGGACGTCGTAGAAGTACTCGTCCGCCTCGTCCCAGAGCCCGACCCCGCTGCCGCCGATGTCGGTCATCGCCTCGGCGATGTAGAGGAAGTGCTCGAAGAACTTGGTCGCGATGTCCTCGTAGACCGGATCCTCCGCGGCCAGCTCGAGGGCGATCCGCATCAAGTTCAAAGTGTACATCGCCATCCAGGCGGTGCCGTCCGCCTGATCGATGGTGCCGCCGGTCGGTAGCGCCGCCGAGCGGTCGAAGATGCCGATGTTGTCGAGGCCGAGGAAGCCGCCCTGGAAGACGTTGCGGCCGTCCGCATCCTTCCGGTTCACCCACCAGGTAAAGTTCAGCATCAGCTTATGGAACACCCGCTCCAGGAAGGTCCGGTCGGGCCGCCCGGTGAGGGCGGCGTCCATCTGGTAGACACGCAGGGCCGCCCACGCGTGCACCGGCGGGTTGACGTCGCCGAAGGCCCACTCGTAGGCCGGCAACTGGCCGTTGGGGTGCATGTACCACTCGCGTGTCAGCAGCACGAGCTGACCCTTGGCGAATTCGGGGTCGATCAGCGCGAAGGTCACGCAGTGGAAGGCGAGGTCCCAGGCCGCGTACCAGGGATATTCCCAGGTGTCGGGCATCGAGACGATGTCGGCATTGTTGAGGTGCGCCCAATCGCTGTCGCGTCCGCGCCGCCGCTCCGGCGGGGGCTCCGGCTGGGTCGGGTCGCCCATCAGCCACCGGCGCACGTCGAAGTGATAGAACTGCTTCGACCAGAGCATTCCGGCGAGCGCCTGGCGCTGGACGAGGCGGGCGTCGGGGTCGGCCATGCCCGTCTGGAGGACGGCGTAGAAGGCGTCGGCCTCGGCGATCCGTTGCGCGAACACCGCCTCGAACCCCACCGGGTCGAGGCTCGGTGCGTCCGCCAGGCTGAACCGGTAGCGCAGCTCGATCGTCTCGCCGGGCGCGAGCCTGTGCCGGCTCAGCACCGCGCATTTCGTGCCCTCGTGCAGCGGGTTCACGTGGCGCCGGGTCTCCGCCACCACGTCGTCGTTGATCGCGTCCTTCGGGTGGTACGATCCGCCCGCGCCGAAGAGGCGCGCGGCATTGGTCTCGTTCTCGCAGAACAGGAACTCGGCCGGCTGCAGGGCCGTGAACAACCGCCGGGGTCCCGCCGCCCGGGTCGCCTCCACGCATGAACCCTCGACGAGTCGGAGGAGCGGCCGCTTGGGATCCGTCCGCCACGACCACGTGTTGCGCGACCACAGGTGGGGCAGGACGTGGATCTCGGCCGCCTCCGGCCCGCGATTGACGACCGAGACCCGCATCAGCACGTCCTCGGGCGAGGCCTTGGCGTACTCGACCGTGACGTCGAAGCACCGGTTCTCCGCCATCACGCCGGTGTCGGCCAGTTCGTACTCGGGCATGTCGCGGCCCTTGCGCCGCCCGTTCTCGGCGACGAGGTCGGCGTAGGGGAACGCCGCATGCGGGTACCGGTAGAGCATCCGCATGTACGCGTGCGTCGGAGTGCCGTCGAGGAACCAGTAGAGTTCCTTTACGTCCTCGCCGTGGTTGCCCTCCGCGTTGGTCAAACCGAACATGCGCTCCTTGAGGATGGGATCACGCCCGTTCCAGAGGGCCAGCGCGAGGCACCAGAGCTGCTTGTCGTCGCTGAACCCGGCGATGCCATCCTCGCCCCAGCGGTAAGCCCGCGAGCGGGCGTGGTCGTGGGGCAGGTAATCCCAGGCGGTGCCGTCCCGGCTGTAATCCTCGCGGACCGTGCCCCATTGCCGCTCGGCGAGATATGGTCCCCAGCGGTGCCAGCCCTCCGCGGCGCAGGCCCGCAGGCGGCGCCCCTCCTCGGTCTCGAACAGGGGGGATGGGGTCCGGTCCTCAGGCATCGCCGTCTCCCTCAGTACGCGTCGAGGCAGAGCATCCGGCGGATCCGGATGTACTCGCCGAGCGACCAGGCCTGGAAGGGGCAGCCGCCGGGCTGATGGGGCGCATCGCCGTCGGCGACTTCGCTGACATGGCCCAGGCCGGCCTCGCCGAGATGGCGCTCCAGCGGTGGCAAGAAGCGGGCCCGCCCCTCCATCAGGACCGCTTCGCTGCGGTCGCGGACCGCGAGCCACGCGTCGACGAAGGGGCCGAGCAGCCAGGGCCAGACCGTGCCCTGGTGGTAGGCCCCGTCCCGCGTCCGCGCGTCGCCCCCGTAGCGGCCGGAATAGGCGGGATCATCCGGCGACAGGCTGCGCAGGCCCAGCGGGGTCAGGAGCCTGGCCTCGACCGCATCGACGACGGACCTCGCGTCGTCCCCGGTCAGCAGCGGAAACGGGAGGCCGCCGACGGCGAAGATCTGGTTCGGGCGCAGGGTCGCATCGTGCGTGCCGGGAACGTGGTCGACGTCGACCACGTCGAACAGGCCGCCGTCCGGATTGGGGAACCGCCGCGCGAAGCTCGCCCGCGCCGTCGTTGCGATCGTGGCAAAGTGCGGTTCCCAGCGCGTGGCCGCGATGTGGAGGGCGTTGATCCACAGCGCCTGGACTTCGACCGGCTTGCCGATGCGCGGCGTGACCACCCAATCGTCGACCTTGGCGTCCATCCACGTGAGCTGCGTCCCGGGCTGGCCAGCCGCGATCAGGCCGTCCGCATCGGCCCGGATGCCGAAGCGGGTGCCGGCCGCGTAGCCGTCGAGGATCGCCAGGCAGGCCGCCCGCAGCGCCGGCTCCGATCGAACAGGACGCCCGGCCGCTCCCGAGGCGGTCAGGAAGTCGTGCACGGCGACCACGTACCAGAGAGAGGCGTCGACGGAATTGTATTCCGGCTGCTCGCCGGCATCGGGGAAGCGGTTGGGCATCATGCCCGCGCTCACCGCGCCGGCCCAGGCCGTCAGGATGGCCTCCGCGGTCTCGAGTTCACCGGTCGCCAGCAGCAGGCCGCGCAGGGCGATGAAGGTGTCGCGGCCCCAATCCGTGAACCAGGGGAAACCCGCCACCAGGGTACTGCCCCGGCCCCGGTCGACCCGGTAGCTCCCGGCGCTCCGCCGGAGGTCCGGGCCGAGCCGCGCGGCTCGCGCCGCGGCGACCATCCGGTCGGCCAGGGCCCTGACGCGGACCGGCGCGCTCTCACCCGCGCGCAGCAGCATGAGAGCGGTCTCGGGCCCCGTGAGATCGAAGCGGAAGCTGCCCGGCGCGGCGAGATCCTCGACGCAATCGAGCCCGCGCTCCTGCTCAGCGGCGTAGAGGAACTGGTGGTACCAGTCCGGCGCATGCCGATAGGTGCCGGTGGTCAGGGCGGAGATCGCGGGCCGATCCGGATAGGGGCGCCACGTGACGCAGGATCCGACCTCCGCGCCGCCGACTTGCGGCGTGAAGTCGAAGGCCAGATTGGCGGATTGCAGGCCGTGATAGTCCCGTCCCGAGAGCAGCGGGACGACGACGAGCGCGCAGGGACCGGCGCCCGAGATCCGCCGCCAGCGCAGCAGCGTGTCGCAGGAATCAGGGTCGACCAACAGCTCCTGGGTGATCTCGGTGCCATCCGCGAGCCGGAACGTCCAGGATGGCCAGGGCTCGTGGGTGAAGGCCGCCACCCGCTCGAAGCCGCGCGGATGGATCACGTCCGGATGGTAGCGCTGGGTGCTGAGATCGGTGTGTCCGGCCGCGGTCTCCACCCACGCCTCGATGCCGTTGACGAGGACCGTCCGTCCGGTCGGCGGGTGCGCCGCCGTGAGCAGGAGCGCGTGGTATCGGCGCGTCCGGACGCCCGAGACGGTGCCCGAGACGAAACCGCCGAGCCCGTCGGCCTCCAGCCACTCGGAGTCCTCGCCCGGCAGGGTCATCGCGTCAGCCATCCCAGAGTTACGCTCCGTCCGCGCGCCATCCGGCGTGCGCCGCCACACCCAGATCCGGCGCGCTGCCGGCACTCAAGATCACGGCGCGATCGTCGCGCCGAGGAGAACCCCGAGGTTCGCTCCAGCCAGCGCCCTTCCTCATCCTGACGATTGTCGCCTTCGCCCGAACTCTTCGTGCTCCGAAGCTCGCCGGGACCAAAACCATGACCCCATCCGCTTTCGCCGCCATCGCGCTCATTGCCGTCGCCGCCCTTCCGGTCTGCGCCGCGCCGGTCGACCATTTGCCGGCGGCCGGTGCGGCTCGTCCCCAACCAGGGTCAGGGGTCCGTCATAGCCGCCGTCCCGAAGCGCCTCCGCGCCCCGCAGCTCGGCCAGGGCGGCGCCCACCACGACGAGGCCCGGTCGCTGCGCGCCCGTCATGGTGCGTCACCCTCGGCGAGGCCGGCCGGCTCGACCGCGATGGCCCGGACGGGGCAGGCGTGTTGCGCCCGCTCGATCGGCAACCGCTTCGTCTCCAGCGGCGCGGGGTCGTAGAACAGGATCTCGTGACCGCGGACCTCGAAATGGACCGGGGCGGCGTAGCAGCACTGGGCATAACCCTGGCAGCGGTTGAGATCGACGACGACGCGCATTGACGGACTCCGGAAGGATATGCGGACGAACGCCCGGTCGGAAGCCCCGCCGGTTCGAACGCCGAAGCGGCTCATGTCCAGGCTCCCAGGCGGCCCGAGTCCAGCGCCTCCCGGGTGCAACGGTAGCCGAGTTCGGCCGTCGTCGCGAAGCTCGACCACGCCCGCAGGTCGACCCCGGCCAGGGCGGGCTTGAGCAGCACGGCGGCCCGAGTGACTGCCGCCGTGGTCTGGGCGTCGCTCGACACCATCGCGGAGCGCAGCAGCAGGTGGGCGATATCCGGGAGTTGATCCGAGATGCCCAGGAAGCGCCGGAACGCCTGCGCGCCCCGGCCCTGTCGCGGCATGACCTGGAAGGCGGCATCGCTGCCGACATCCACGGCGAGCACCGGCCCGCGATCGAGGTCGGCCATCACGTCGGCGGGCAAGTTGTTCATCATGCCGCCATCCACGAGGATGCCGTCGGCACTCGCCACCGGGGGCAGCAGGCCGGGGATGGCGATGCTGGCGCGGATCGCCCGGTCGAGGGGGCCGGCCCAGTGGACCATGGCGGTTCCGGTCGTAAGGTTCGAGGATACGCAGAAGAACGGGCGCCAGAGATCCTCCACGCGGGCATCCCCGAACCGCTCGGCCAGCCCCGCATCGACCTTGGCCCCACGCGTCAGGGCGTGGAACGGCAGGGTGTAGTCGTCGAGGGGGTTGCGCCCGAAGGACGCGACCGTGTGGGTCTCGATCGCGTCGAGGCTCCAGTCCAGGGCGACGCTGGCGGCCAGGATCGAGCCCATGCTGGTGCCGCCGACGAGGTCGATGTCGAGCCCGGCCTCGGCGAGCGCCCGCAGGACGCCGAGATGTGCGAGGCCGCGGGCCCCGCCGCCGCCGAGTACGAGGGCGCGGGCATGGCCGGACGCGATCCGGGCGAGCCGGGCGAAGTCGCCGCCATGGGTCTCGCGGACCTGGAGCCGCAGGGAGAAGGGCAGCGCGGCGACGTCCGGATGCAGGGGGCGCGGCAGGCGGACCCCGGCGGGCTGCGCCACCGCGAGGTCCATGCGGATCCAAGGGGAGCGGATCGCGGCGAGATAGGCGGCAGCGCCCGGCCGCGGCGGCGCGCCGGGCTCGGCGAGCAGCAGGACGTGGTCGGCATGGCGCAGGCAGAGTTGGCACCACGGGCAGTCGATCTGGTGCGCGACGAAGACCGTACGGTCGTGCGCCTGCTCGTAGCGGTGGAACCACGCCTCGTCCGCCTCGGGCGGCCATTCGGACAGGCAGCCGGTCCGCCCCGGCAGCGCGGCGTCGAGGGCCTGCGCCAGCCGCTTGCCGAAGGCCGTCGCCGTACGGCCCTCGGTCACCGCCAGGACGGCGAAGCTCCGTGGCGCGTGGCGTAGGGTCAAGCCCGTATGGGCTGTGCGCAGGCGCGCGGCCAGGATCCGGGCGAAGTAGAGCAGCGTCCCGGGATGGGCGGTGATCAGATCGGCGAACGCGTCTCGGGAGAGCCGCAGGAGGTGCGTGTCGCGCAAGGCCGTCGCGGTGATGGAGCGCGGTTCTCCCGTGAGCAAGTTGAGTTCACCCACGACGTCCGGAGGGCCGAGGCGGAAAAGACGCCGCACGCTGCCGTCGCGCGGGTCGCGGGTCGAGAGGCCGAGCGCGCCGCTCACGAGCGTGTAGAGCGCGTCGGCCTCCTCCCCTTCCTCGAACAGCGACTGTCCCCCGGCGACCGCGACCGAGGTCATCCGCGACCGGATCGCGTCAGCGGCATCCGTATCGAGGCCGGCCAGGAACGGGATTTCCGCGCTCCCCGGGTCCCGGGCGGCTGGGACGGGTGCCACGTCGCAGGCGCCGAGGCGCTCGGCCTCCGTCGCCCGCAGGCCGCCGACCCCGGCAGAGCGCGGGACTGCCTCCCGGGTCACGCCTTGAGGAACGACACCGGGGTGCTCAATGCTGTGCGCGATGCTTCGGTCGCGTCCGGGCTCGGTGCTCATAGGACGGAGCGTCTCTGCAGGTTATCCGCCAGGATCGCGAGCGCGGGGCCGCTCTCGACGCGGCCTAGGCCGATGCGCAGGCGGTCCGCGGGGACCGGTGCCAGCGCCGAGTACCACAGGCCGGAGGGCAGCACGAGGACGCCGTCCCCGGAGGCGAGGCCGCGCGCGAAGGCGCTTGCCCCCTCCCGCCCGCGGAAACGGGGGCAGGCGAAGGCCAGGTTGGTCGGCTCGTCCGGATCGAACAGGTCGGGATAGCGGTCGAGCAGGTCGCGCAGACGGTGATGGTTGCTTTGCCCGATCGCGCGGGCGCGGCCGGTCAGGCGCGGCTCGGCGCGCAACGCGACCTGCGCCAGGATCTCGCTCGGCCCGGCGAGGCAGCTCGACAGCAGGCTCTTGGCGGCGACGACGCGGTCGAGGAGCCCGCGGTCGCGGCAGGCGGCCCAGCCGACGCGCAGGCCCGGAAGCCCGAACCCCTTCGACAGCCCGTTGATGGAGATCCCGCGCTCGTACAGGTCGACGACCGGCGGGACGGCTCGCTCTTGGTCGAGGTCGGTCTGACGATAGACCTCGTCGTTGACGAGCCAGAGCCCGTTTCGGCGACAGAGGCCGATCAGACCGTCCAGGGTCGTCCGATCCAGCGTCGCACCGGTCGGGCTGTTGGGGAAATTCATCAGCACCAGCCGCGTGTTCGGACGGATGGCGGCCGCGAGGCGGTCGAGGTCGAGGCTCCAGTTCCGGTCCGGGCGGAGGGCGACGCCATCGGCCGCGCACAGCCGCGTCACGGTGAGTTCCGAGGGTTGGTAGATCGGGACCACCACAACCGCGTGATCGTCCTGACCGAGCAGTGCGCTCAGCACGCAGGCCACCGCTTCCTGCGCCCCCGCGCTGACGAGAACGTCGTCGGCATCGAGCCGGTGATAGCGGGCGGCGACGGTCGCGCGCAGCCAGGAGGCGCCGCGCGGGTCGGCGTAGCCGAGATCGGCCTTCCGCCAGCGCAGACGGTCCTCCGGGCCGGCAAGTCGTAGCAAGGCGGCGAGCGGCACCGGCTCCGAATCCGAGGCGGCGAGGGCGTGGTGCGCGCAGGTCGACCAGCGTTCCAGGTACACCGCCAGCGCAAAGGACCGCGAGGGGGCGGTCCCGCGGTCCTCCAGCATATCGAGAGCGGGCGCCTCCATCCGAGTGCCGGCCCACAGGCCCGGTGCAGCGTCATCCTTGAGCGCCATCGCCGACCTCACGCGCTCCGTGCCGACGCGGCGACGCGCAGGTAGGTCGCGCCGATCCGCGTGGCGGCCCGCAGCGTCCCGCTGAGCGAACTCGCCACCTTCGAGGATCCGCCCAAACGGCGCCGGTAGGGCATCGGCACCTCGCGGATGCGCAAGCCCGCACGCGCGGCCTGCATCTGCATCTCGATGTTCCAGCCGTAGGTCAGCTCGCGCAGGTCGAGGGCCTGCAGCGCGGTGCGATCGATGGCGCGGAAGGCGCACATGTCGGTGTAGCGGACGCCGTAGCGCAGGCCGATGCCGAGCCCGGCGAGGCGGCCGGCGAGCACCTGATGCCAGAGCATCGCGCCGGGCTCGCGGCTGCCCAGGGTGCGCGAGGCGAGGACGAGGTCGTGGTGTCCGGCGAGCACCGGCCGGGCGATCCGGTCGATCAGGTCGCCGCGATCCGCGCCGTCCCCGTCGAGGTAGACGATCACGCGCGAGGCCGGATCGGCCGCGGCCGCACCGAGCGCGCAGGCCCGGCCGTAGCCGCGCCCGGCCTCAATCACCCGGGCGCCCGCGGCCCGGGCGATGTCCCGCGTCCCGTCGGTCGAGCCGCCGTCGGCGACGACGATGTCCCCCGCGTAGGCCGGCGGGATCTCGCGGATCGCCGCGCCGATCGCCTCGGCCTCGTTCAGGGTCGGGATGACGATGCTGACCGGATGCATCGCTCAGAGGCTCCACCGCAGGCCGCAGTTCCGGCACGGAGCCGGCGGCGCGTCGGACAGGAGGGCGGTGCGGAAATCGCGATAGGCCGCGCCGTTCCAGATCTCCCGGAGCGTGGCCTGCGTCGCGTCGCCCAGCGTGTAGTTGGAATAGCCGCGCACCGAGAACGGCGCGATGCAGCAGGGCAGTGCCCGTCCGTGGGCCGTGAAGTACATCAGCGACCAGGGCCGGCGGCACGTGGCCCAGGCCCGGTCCTCCTGTCGCTTGAGACTGACCCCGGGCTCGGTCGCACCCGAGGCGTCGAGCGTCACGCCGAGCTTTTGCCCGATCGCCTGAGCCGCCGCGATCGCCGCGGCCTCGCCGGCCCGCGCGCTCTCGAACAGCGACAGGTCGGCGCGGGCCATGCCGTACCCGGCCTCGTCGAAGACGAGGCGCTGGAGATGGACCTCGGCGACCCCCATCTCGGCCGCGAGCCGGACGAAGGCCGGGAGCTGGTCCACGGTCTCCTTGAGGCCCGTGAGCCAGAGCGAGACCCGGGGCGTCGTGGCGCCGGCCGCCTTCTGGAACGCGACGAACTTGCCGACGTCGCGCACGATCCGGTCGAAGAAGTTCTTGCCGCGCACCCTGCGGTAGGAGGCCCGGTCGGCGGCGTCGAGGGAGACGCGCAACTCGTCGAGCCCGGTGTCGATCAGCTCCTGGAAGCGCTTCGGCTGCATCAGGGTGCCGTTGGTGTTGAACAGGACGTAGGTGCCGCGGTCCTTCAGGTAGCGGACCATCCGCGGCAGGTCCTTCACCAGCATCGGCTCGCCGACTCCGTGGAGCACGACCCGGGCGACGTTTGGCACTTGGTCGACGATCCGGGTGAACAGCGCCCAGCTCATGTCGGCCGGGGGCTCCAGGGTCTCGAAGGTACGCGGGCAGGTCTCGCACAGCAGGTTGCAGCGGTTCGTGACCTCCAGATAGAGGCAGACCGGCGGTGCTACGGCCTCGGAGGCGCGGTCGGCACCGATCGCCTCGAAGTAGCGGCGCGGATCCTTCAGGGCGGCTGAGGCCGTCATGGGGCGGTTCCTTCCGGAAGGGCGTCGAGGGGTGCGGTGCGGGCCTGCCACAGCGCGCGGGCGGCCAGGACGAGGGCCGGGACGAAGACCAGCGACGGCCAGAGGAAGCGGTCGTTGAACGGATCGATCAGGAACACGATCGGCGCCGAGCCGAGCCAGATGATCACCGGGGTTGGCGCGACCACCGCGGGGAGCGCCAGCCAGGGGTAGTACCAGGCGTAGTGCGGGCTCGCCGCGCAGGTGGTGAGGGCGGCCAGGATCCCGGCATCGCGGCACAGCGCGACGGCGTCGGGCACGCTCTGCCGGTCCTGGCCGAAGGCGATTCGGAGCGCGAGCGCGGCGAGCGTCAGGCCGGCGCAGACCAGATAGGTCCGCAGCAGGTCCGGAGGGCTGAGCCCGAGATGGCCGAGCCCGGCGATCAGCCAGTAGCCCGCACCGGTGTCGTAGCCCTCCTCGGCCCCGTAGCCCCCGGCGAAGCCGAGCATGTCCCGGCCGGCGGCGAGGTAGGGCAGATACAGGACGGCGATCGCCGCCGCCCCGATGAGCATCGGCCGCCACAGCCGGCCGCCGCGCACGAAGGCTGGCGCGACCACGACGGGCAGCAGCTTCACCAGTGTCGCCGCGCCCAGGAGTGCGCCCGCGAGCCCGTAGCGGTGGCGGCGGCGGGCGAGCAGCGCCAGGCCGAGGAGCCCGATCGCCACGGCGTCGACATGCCCGTCGCAGGCGAAGGACCACAGGGCCAGCGGATTCCACGCGTAGATCAGGATGCGGGCCGACGGCAGGCCGGCGTCGCGCAGGACCGCGAGCATCGCCAGCACGCCCAGGGCCTCGAAGCCCAGCATCGCGAGCTTCATTCCGGTGACGCCGTGCGAGACACGGCCCACGGCGGCGAAAACCAGCTGCGCCGCGGGCGGGTAGATCGTGCGGGCGTAGTCTTTCCGGTTGATCAGCGGGTAGACCGCCGGATCGCGCAGCCGTTCGAGGGCTGGATCGGCCGGGATGTAGCGGTAGGGGTTGATCCCGGCGGCCTGGACCTTCCCGTCCCAGACGTAGCGGTAGATGTCGCTCGAGAGAAATGGCGGCGCCGGCAGCAGCGCGGCCCGCATCAGCACGGCGACGCCGAGGATCGTCCACAGGGCGGCGCGCGGCAGTCGCTCCCGCAGCACGAGGCGCACGGCGAGGAGGTAGAGCCCGAGCCCGACCGCGACCACGCCGACGAAGACGTTTGCGCGGGTGACCGAGCCGACC
Organism: Methylobacterium sp. 391_Methyba4; assembly: GCF_029691625.1. Taxonomy (NCBI): domain Bacteria; kingdom Pseudomonadati; phylum Pseudomonadota; class Alphaproteobacteria; order Hyphomicrobiales; family Methylobacteriaceae; genus Methylobacterium; species Methylobacterium sp. 391_Methyba4. The sequence goes on from NZ_CP121475.1 coordinate 2,228,031, forward strand.
GTGTCGGCGCCAGGCAGGTGGATCGCGAGCGCGCCGACATTCACGGACAGCAGCGCGAGGCCGAGAGCCGCGAGCCGGCGCATGGGGCTGGCGAGAAGCCGGGTCATGCCGGCACGGCCTCCGACGTCTCCGTCAACCGCGCCAGGACCGCGCGCGTCGTCGGGGCGGCGTAGCCGGTCCAGTCGGCGGAGAGTCGGGCGAGCGAGGCCGCGTCGTCGACGTCGTACCAGGGCTCCAGCTCGACGAGGGCGAGGCCGATCTCGCGCGCCCGGGCGCGGGTGGCGGCCGCGACGGTGTCGGTGCTCCAGGCGATGTCGGCGAACAGGCGTGCATGGGCCTGCTTGAGGCCGAGGATGTAGTAGCCGCCGTCGTCGCAGGCGCCGAGCACGGCCCGGTCCCCCGGCGCGAGCAGGATCCCGGCTGCCTGGACGAGGAGGCGCGTCGGCAGCGTCGGGATGTCGGAGCTGAGCACGCAGGCCGCCGCATGGCCCTGCGCGAGCATGCCTTCGACGGCCTGCAGCAGGCAGCGGCCGAAGCCTTTAACCGTCGCAGGTGCCGGCGTGCTGCCATCCGCCAGGACGAGGTATGTTCCGGGTGCGAGATGGGGGACGATCAGCGCCTCGGCGCCGTGCGGCGCGTAGGCCGCGTAGGCGGCGATCGGCGCGGATCGTGCGGCCTCCAGGATGTTGGCGGTCGTGTCGCGCAGGAATGCGGCGCTCAGTCCCGCGGCCTGCTCCGGCGTCAGCGGCGGACACAGCCGCGTCTTGGAGCGTCCGCTCCGCGGCGCCTTGGCCATCACGCCGATCGCGCAGGTGGCGGTCGGTCCGGAGGTCGGTCCTCGTGCCATGTCCAAGCCTCCTGCATGATCAGTGAAACGGTCGGACGATCCCGATGCGGAGCGTCCCGTCCGGCGGGATCTCGGTGGCCGAGCCCGGCGCGAAGGTCGGCAGCGCCTGCAGGCGCTCCGGCGTCAGGCCCATCAGGGCGACGTACTCACCCAGGAGCGCCACCGCCTCGACCGGCACCGCCACGAGCCGGGGGCCGAAGCCGCTCCAGGCGACTGATCGAAGGCCGAGCCAGTCCAGCCCGAGGGTGCCGTCGAGACGCACGACCACGTCGGTGCCGCCGTCGTTGCGGCGGACGAGCCCCGTCACGCGGCCGAGCACGGGCTGGGATTCCTCTGGCTGGAGCAGGAAGCGGCCGGGCAAATCGCCGGCGCGCACAGGCTGGGGAGACCGGTCGGCCGCGCGCCCCGTCATCTCGGGGACGGTCATGCCGGGCTTCGGCATGTGGTCGGGGGCCGGCGAGGGACCGGCCGTCTGCGCCCGCCCCGACCCGGTGAGGGCCAGCGTCAGCAGGACGGCGCCACAGGCGCACGGAAACGCGCGGGCGCTCATAGGCCGGCGAACCAGTTGAAGCCGCGGCTCTCCCAGTAGCCGCCGGGATAGGTGTTGGTCACCTCGATCGCCGTGATCCACTTCGGGTTCTTGTAGCCGAGTTTGACCGCCATGCGCAGGCGCAGCGGATATCCGTACGGGTCTGGCAGCTCCTCGCCGGCGTACTTGGTCGCGAGCAGCGTCTGCGGATGCAGCGCGGTCGCCATGTCGATGCTGCTCGGGTAGTCGTCCGCCGTCTTGAAGGCGACGTACTTGGCGGTGAGGTCGGCGCCGACGCGCTCCAGGAAGGCGCGGAGCGGCACGCCCGACCACTGGCCGATGTAGTCCCAGCCCTCCACGCAGACGTGGCGTATGATGATCTCGCGCTCGGGCATTTCCGCGATCTGGCGGCGCGTCCAGGGCCGCTTGTCGGAGATCAACCCGGCGAGCTCGAGCCGCCACGCGTCGCCGTCGATCGGCTTGACGTCTTCGACATCGTAGTAGGCGTTGAAGCGCGGCGGCTTCAGGACCTGGGAGGCGGGATACTCGGGCGCGAGCTTGCGGGGATCGAACAGCGCGACCTGGACGCCGTCGTTGAAGTCGGAGACCGCGCGCAGCGCCCGACCGACCGCGGTCGTGTCGGTCACGTCGCAGCCGGTGAGCAGGGTGAGCGCGCCGAGCGACAGGCCGCCGCGCAGCAGACCGCGCCGCTCGATCTGCCGCACCAGGGGACGGTGATCGTCGAGGATGCCGGGATCCGGCACCGTGCGGGGACGGAACGGCGATCTCATCGCGCCGCCTCCCGCGCCACGGCCGGGAGGGCCGGGCGGCGGACGGGACCTCCGGTCAGCATCGCCCACAGCGTTCGCGGCACGAGCAGGGCGAGCGCGACGTGGATGACGAGGAAGCCGGCCAGCACCGCCATGCCTGTGAAGTGGATGAGGCGCGCGCCCTGGAAGCCGCCGAGCAGCGCGACGAGACCGGAGAACTGCACCGGCTTCCAGATGGCCAGGCCGCTGACGACCTGGCTGATGCCGGCCAGGATGGCGACGATGTAGAGGATCTTCTGAATGGCGTTGTAGGTCGTCAGATCCTCGTGCGCGAGCTTGAGCCGCAGCGTGTCGCGCAGCGTCTGCACGATGTCGCGCGGACGGATCGGCAGGAGGCGCTCGCGCAGGCGCCCGGTCGCGACGCCGTACACGAGATAGGCGCCGCCGTTGGCGGCCAGCAGCCACATGGCGGCGAAATGCCAGAGCAGGCTCTCGGCCGCCCAGGAGCCGAGCCGGATCGCCTTGGGAAAGTAGACGCCGTGGATGATGACGGAGTCGTCGTAGATGCCCCAGCCGGAGCCGATCAGCACGACCATCGCCACGGCGTTCGTCCAGTGCATGATCCGCACCGGCCAGGGATGTAGCCTAGGTCGCGTCACCGCGGCCTCCGCTGTCACGCCATCGTGAGTATCCATGGGGGCGGACATCACTGGCAGCAGTTCCGAAAAGTGCCAGACATACAGCCATGGGCTGAGTGATGGCACGGCTCGAGCAGCATATGGTGTGGTCGCATCTTGCTCGTCGCTTTCGGTTGAGACGCATTAGGTTTACGTGTTATTCTAAGAATACGTAGAGAGGCGCGGTTGAAGTGACAAATGACATACTTGCTAGCCTTACTTCCACGCTGGATGTGCAAGTTCATGCCTTTGCATTTTGCGAAATTCAGTCTGGATGGCGACTGGCAAAGCAAGGAGCGGCGGATGCACTCTTCATTCACTACGTGTTGACGGGCTCCGGCACAATTAACGTCGGAGACCAACCACCTGTCGCCTTCGGACCGAACTGCATGATCATCCCGCCTCCCGGGATAGCCCATTCCCTTGGGTTTAAGGAGCCGGCCTGCACGGTCGCAGCCGAAGAGGCTCGTAGAGTTCTCCCTAGCGGGCTGGTCGCGCTTACGGCGGGCGACGGAAGTCGCGACATCCTGCTGGCGTGCGGTTCGATCACGGCCAACTACGCTGGTGCTCTTGGGCTCTTCGACCGTCTGGATGGCGCGTTGGTCGAGGACCTGTCGGCCGACGATCGGCTGCGGCACGCCTTTGCGTTCATGATCGAAGAACTGGTCCACCCTGGTCTCGGCACGCTGGAAGTGACGAGTGCACTGATGAAGCAGTGTCTGACTATCTTGCTCCGAGTTCATCTGAAGGAGAAAGGCACCCGGTCGCCGATCTTCGAAGCATTGCGGGATCCCGGTCTCGTACCCGCCGTCGCTGCGATCCTTGACACTCCCGGCGCACCTCACACGGTCGGCAGCCTTGCAGCGGTTTGCGGAATGAGCCGCTCCACATTCGCCGAGCGCTTCTCCGCAACCTTCGGCGACGGGCCAATCGAGTACCTGCACCGCGTGCGCCTGCGGCTCGCGGCACAGCTGCTGAGGACGTCGCCAATGTCCGTGAAAGTCATTGCCGAGAGTGTGGGTTACGCTAGCCGAAGCTATTTCTCCCACGCGTTCAAGGCGGCTTATGGGTATGATCCGAGCACGTACCGTGGTCTTCATGCCGACACGGCGGAGGCCGCCGAACTCGTCCCGGAGACGGTGTTCGACATCGCGTCCCGGGTCGACCAAAGCGGATAAACTCATGCTGGATCGGAAAACCGTCGGATTTGGCACAGGCATCGGATGAGGTGCTACCTCCGATGACCAGCACCATCTGCATGATTTCAGCAAGGTCCCGGAAGCTTAGGCGGCGTGCGCTATCGTGCAAATCAGGTGCGACGGCCGGTAAACGCCATTTCCGACCGCCTGGATCACGCCGACGAGATCAATCTGGTAGCCAGTGACTCCATCGCCACGATGGGGCTCGCCAAGGCGTTCGGCTTCTTTGAGGTGGCCGACGTGACCGTCGGACCAGTCTACGATGGGGCGCAGGTCGTCCACGATCCCCATGTCATCGTGCGCTGTCTGGATGCGAGGCCTCCTCGGCGTTTGCGGCGATGCTAGTGGTCGAAATCTGAAGCTTGGTATTCACAGTGAGGGGCTGATTGCGACCCCTTGAAGACCCTCACGACGTCCGCTTCGTGGCTTTCTAGCTTGCAGGTCTGTTACGGCTCGTTTTGTTGAGAAAGTCCGTTTTGGATGGCCTGGCTGGGTGCCGACGCGGATAGGCGGCCTTTGCGCGTCCGCCGACACGAACCAAATTCACCGCGCCCAGGTTTGGTGTGCCGCGAGGCTAGACGCGGCGGTACGGGTCACGCCGAGTACTTCTACCGCCTGCGACCGCGTAACGGACTTGGCGGCTCGGGACGGGCGGGTGCGGAACGCATCGTTGTCAGCCTGCGCGGCGCTGTCGGGGATCGCGCTCTTGGCGTGTGGACGCGAAGCGGCGTAGCTATGCGCGATCTGCTCGGACGCCGACATGGATGAGGCGCGTCATGGATGTCAGCGCGGCGTCTCCGGCCGTAGTCGACCCGACGATGATCGAATTTATCAACCGGTCCGGACTGGTGAAACTCGGCGAACCGGTGCGGCTCTTGCCTCTCACCGGCGGGGTCGCGTCGGACATCTTCCGGGTGGTGGTCGGCGAGCGCAGCTTCGTCGTCAAGAAGGCGCTGGCTCGCCTGCGCGTCGAACAGGAATGGAACGTGCCGGTCGCGCGCAATGCCAGCGAGGTGGGCTGGTTCGTCGAGGCGCGGCGTGCCGTCCCACAGGCCGTGCCGGACATCCTCGTGCACGAACCCGCCTTGGGCTTGTTCGCGATGACCTATCTGGATCCCGAGAGCCATCCGATCTGGAAGGACGAACTTCGCGACGGCCGGGCCAAGCCGGCTTTCGCCTCGGCGGTCGGCCGGACCATCGCCACCGTTCACGAGGCGACGGCCCGTTCGGCCGACGTGGCACGCCGCTTCGCCAACGACGAGACGTTCCACGCCATCCGCCTGGAACCCTATCTCGAGTCGACCGCGAGGCGGCACGGCGACCTCGCGGAGGAGCTCTGCTCGCTCTCCCGGGAGACGATCGAGCGCAAGCTCGTCCTGGTGCACGGCGACGTCAGCCCGAAGAACATCCTCGTCGGTCCGGCCGGACCCGTGCTGCTCGACGCCGAGTGCGCCTGGTACGGCGAGCCAGCCTTCGACTTGGCGTTCTGCCTCAACCACCTGCTCCTTAAGTGCGTCTGGAAGCGGCAGCACGCGGCGCAGTATCTCGCCTGCTTCGACGCCCTGGCGGCCTCCTACCTCTCCGGCGTGCGGTGGGAGGCGCCCGAGAGCTTGGAGGCGCGCGCGGCGAGGCTTCTGCCGGCGCTATTCCTCGGCCGCGTCGATGGGAAGTCGCCCGTCGAGTACATCACCAGGGAGGTCGATCGGGACTGCGTCCGGCGAACGGCTCGTCACCTGATCGTGAACCGTCCGCAGCGGCTGTCCCATATTCGATGCCATTGGGCGAAGGAGATCTTGCAGTGACCGACCTGACCATCACGGCCGTGCACGGACGCCGCGTTTGGGACTCCCGTGGTCGGCCCACCGTCGAGGTCGAGGTCACGTCGGGCGGTCGCGCCGTCGGTCGCGCCATCGCGCCGGCGGGGGCGTCCACCGGCTCGGGCGAAGCGGTCGACCTGCGCGACGCAGGCGAAGCCTTCGGCGGTCTCGACGTGCGCCGCGCGATCGGCAACGTGAACGGGCCGATCGCGCGCGCCCTGGTCGGCATGGATGCCAGCGATCTTCCGGCGATCGACGGCGCCATGATCGCGCTGGACGGCACGCCCGACAAGTCGCGGCTGGGTGGCAACGCCATCGTCGCGACATCCATGGCCGTGCTGCACGCGCACGCCCGCGCCGCCGGCCTTCCGGTCTGGAAGCTCCTAGCCGGAGCGCAGCGGGTGCGCATCCCGCTTCCGGAAATCCAGATCTTCGGGGGTGGGGCCCATGCTGAACGGCGCGTCGACGTTCAGGACTTCATGGTGATGTGCCCCAGTGCGACCTCGTTCGCCGAGGCCCTGGACTGGACGGCCGAGATCTATCGCGCAGCCGGTGACCTGATGCGCAAGGCTGGCAAGCTCCAGGGCGTTGCGGACGAGGGCGGATACTGGCCTGTCTTCGTCTCGAACGAGGAGGCCTTGGACACGCTCGTGCTGGCGATCGAAGCCGCGGGCTTCAAACCGGGCGCCGACGTGGCGATCTCCCTCGACGTCGCGGCGTCCGAGTTCGGTCGAGCCGGCGTCTACTCTCTGGCGCTCGATGGCCGGAAGCTGGACACGGGCGAGATGATCGACATGCTCGGACGCTGGCTGCGGGCGTATCCCATCGTGTCCGTCGAAGATCCCGTGGCCGAGGACGACACCGAGGGGTTCCGGGCCTTCACCGCAAGCTATGGCCAGCGCTGCCAGATCGTCGGCGACGATTTCCTGGTGACCAGCGCGGAGCGCGTGACGCGGGCGGCCTGCGATCGCTCGACCAACGCGGTGCTGATCAAGCCGAACCAGGCGGGCACGGTCACGGAGGCCCATGCCGCCCTGCTCGCCGGCCGGGAGGCGGGTTTCGGCACCATCGTGTCAGCCCGCTCGGGCGAGACGGAAGACACCACCATCGCCCATCTGGCGGTCGGCTGGGATGCCGGCCAGTTCAAAGTCGGATCCTACTCCCGGTCGGAGCGCATGGCCAAGTGGAACGAGATGCTGCGCATCGAGGAGAGTATGGGGAAGGAGGCGGTGTTCGTGGGTTGGTCGGCCCTGGCGTTCCGGGAAACCATCCCTTATCGCGAACTTGGCGTGCCGTCTTCGGACTGACGGCGCTCGGCCGCGACGAGGAACGACAAATTCACGTCAGAAGTAATCCGAATGCTTCCGATCGATCGATGTCGAAAGCGGATGCGACGTAGCGTTCCGTTTCACTTGGATCAGAGACGTCGGCCTTTCCGACCTCCAACCTCCCAAGTGACTTTCCGGAACGGGTGCGCCGGGATCGTAAAACGCTCCCTGATGCCAAGCCCCTTCGAAACGTTCGTGCATCGCCACCGTGTTCACCTGAGGAGCGCGTCGAGGTTGTCGATCACCTCCACCGGTGCAAGGTCGGGATACTCCTCCGGCTGACGCGTGCGGTTCACCCACACCGGCGTGAAGCCGTAGGCCGCCGCTCCAGCCACATCCCATCGATTGGACGATACGAACACGATCTCCCGTCTGTCGACCCCCAGCCGCTCGGGCGCGAGATCGTAGGCGCGCGGGCTCGTCTTGAAGACCCCGGCGGGGTCGACCGACAGCACCGCGTCGAGGTGATCGCGAAGCGCCGCGCTTCGAACCGCCATGTCGAGCATCGCCGTGTCGCCGTTGGATAAAATGCCGGTCTTGAACCCTCTCGCCCGAAGTGCGTCCAGGGTCGATGATGCTTCCGGATAGGCGTCCAGTCTTCGGTAGGCCTCCAGAAGGGCCGGCCTCAAGGACGGGTTCACGTTCGGATGACGGGCCAAGGCGTAATCGAGCGCCCGCTCCGTCAATGTCCAGAACGCCGTGTACCGGCCACACAGCGAGAGCACCCAGGAATACTCGAGTTGCTTCTGGCGCCAGGTGTCCGACAGCGCCATCGCGTCGGGCCCGACCGAGCCGGCATGGCGCTGCACGGCGGAATGGACATCGAGCAAGGTGCCGTAGGCATCGAAGACGACGGCGCGGGCGCCGATCAGGACATCAGGCGTGGACATCATGGCCTCCTGGAAGTGTGAGACTGAACGCAGACCGACCTGACCTGTCCGCCATCCATCCGGAGCACGGTCCCGGTCATCCAGTGCGCCGCGGGGGAGACGGCGAATGCCATCAGGTCCGCGACTTCCTTCCCTGTGCCGAAGCGGGCGATCCCGGCCTGTCGCAGGAAGCCCTGTTTCGCCTCCCTGAGGTCGACCTTCTTGGCCTCGGCGGCTCTCTGGAGCATCGCCCTGCGGCTGAGCATCGCGCCACGAACGGTCGACGAACAGCGGTGCGAACGCCAGGATGATCCCGGCGAAGCGGGCAGGCAGGGGCAGCATGGCGGTGCCTCTTGGTGGGGACGCCACCAGCCTACCCTCACGCCTGCCTCCTCGGCCCACTCGATCCGCCGCAAACGGCCAAAGTCGAGCTCAGTGAGTAGAAGATCGCGTGGCGCACGCACTCGTCGTCACTCTGCTCGGAAACGTTCGCCTCCTTGCAAGCGCGGGCGATGCTCTTGCCTTGCGCTGTCTGTACCTTGAGCTGGTGCAGCATCAGCACGACCTGCTCCGCACTCGACTTCTGTCCTCGCTTCATCCCCAACTCCTCTGGTCCAGGCCGATCCTCTCGTCAGCCTGGTCCAAAGCCAGCCGGTCAGGTCATTTCCCCGGCCATGATCGAAGTGTGCTGCAGCAATCCCGAGTCCGGTGTATCTCCGGCGTTTCCGGCTCCCACTGTCGAAGGCTCAAAGCCTCGCCCGTGTCAGCCACGGATTGCGCACGGATGCGAATAGAAGGCACAATGACGCCGCCAAAAGGACCACGTCTTTCAATAGGAACTGTCCCGGCGCCGCGGAAATTGCGGGAAAACCACCAGCTGTCTCTTCGGCCACGCCAGGTGTGCTCACAAAGAAGCTGAGGGTCGACAGGAATGTCAGGGTCGACATTGCCGCCCCGAGTGCGGAAAGCGCTGGATTGAAGGCCCCCGCTATGAGCGCGGCGGCCGTCGACAGCTCCAGCACCCCGATGACCATACTCGCTCCAGCGATTCCGAACAGCGTGTGAAGCCAACTCATCAGGTAGCTATTAGCGATAAATGGCGCGATCCCCGCTGCCTCATAGGCCGTAAACTTCATTCCCCCAAACCATAAGAATATTATTACCAGCGCCCATCTCAACATTCCAAGCAATGACAACGAACCGGTGCCGCGTTCGGCTATCGAAAACAATGGTCTAGCGGTGTCCATCATGTCACCTCATAGTCGTCTGGCAGCGGCACGCCGCCATTCCGCCGCAAGGCTTCTGCGGGTCCGCGGGCCCGTGTCGCCAGAACCGCGGGATCGGGCTGTTTGAAGAGGCCAATCGCCGCCACCCGCGCCACGAATCCGTTATGCCTCTCGCGGCCCATCAATGGCAGGAAGGCTGGAGTGATGAGTTTCATTCCTCGGCGGCATGGACGTGACCGGTATCAGGCGGGTTCGACGCCGCGACGGACTGCGCTTCTGTTTTGCTCGGATGGCTCAGCCCTCGAGGAACCCGTCCCAAACACCACGTGGATGGTGGCGGCTCCCCCCGTCGCCCGAGCGGCGCTATCGTTGGAGATCCCTTTTACCCTAGCCCTCAGGCTGAGGAGCGCAGATCCGAGCGCTGTGCACGATCGGTAAGATGCCGACGTCGCGGCAGGAACGGTCCTTGATCCGTCGCGGCTTGAGGTATTGCTTCGAACCGTCGCCCCGGCCGGCGCCCCCGTTCCGGTGGTTCGCGGGTGTGTGCCGCCTCGTCCAGCATCTCGGGCTTGAGGAGGCGGCGATCCGAGGTCGGAAATGCCCTCTCGGCTACATCGCTCGGGCAGTTGATCTGAGCCCCGTGCAGTTCGAGGAACGACACGTCCAAAACACGATCAAAACCGCCGCCTGACCGTGCCCACCCAAAGGGATTCACTCCAGTAGGAGGCGAGCCCGACGATGAAGGTCGGCAGCAGGATGTGCCAGGCGATCACCCAGGCTCACTGCAAGCGCGAGAGCAGAACGGGATCGAGATACCTCGGCTTATTCCTGCGGTTTTAGAGTGGCAGACGTTGAAGCGACACTCTCGGCCGTCCCTCCCAATCCTGTACACTCGCCGCAATGTCCGCAGAACATCGTGCACGGGATACAGACCCACATCTTTCCGCGCGACGGGCGGCCCGTATCGCAAGGGCCCTCCCCCAGAGAACCGAGTCGCCCACTACGGTGCGTTCGCCATCGCCCTACTCGGCCCGACGGGGGATTTTCCACTCCGGTCGGACGAAGTGGCAGGTGTAGCCGTTCGGAATCCTCTCCAAGTAGTTTTGGTGCGCGGGCTCGGCCTCCCAGAAGTCGCCGACCGGCGCGATCTCGGTCACGACCTTGCCCGGCCAGAGGCCCGACGCGTCGACATCCGCGATGGTGTCCTCGGCGACCCTCTTCTGTTCGGGGCTCGTGTAGAAGATGGCGGACCGATAGCTCAGGCCGCGGTCGTTGCCCTGACGGTTGAGCGTGGTCGGATCGTGAATCTGGAAGAAGAATTCCAGCACGTTGCGAAAGCTGGTCCGCTCCGGATCGAACGTGACCTCGATCCCCTCCGCATGCGTGCCGTGGTTGCGGTAAGTCGCGTGCGGAACGTCCCCACCCGTGTAGCCGACCCGGGTCGAGACCACCCCCGGCTGCTTGCGGATCAGATCCTGCATGCCCCAGAAGCAGCCGCCGGCCAGAACTGCGCGTTCGATACTCATCTTATCGTCTCCACCTGAGGCAGGTAGGCGCCGTAGCCCTGCGCCTCCATGTCGTCCCGGTGCACGAACCGAAGGGCCGCCGAGTTGATGCAGTAGCGCAAGCCGCCGCGGTCGCGCGGGCCGTCGTTGAACACGTGGCCGAGATGGCTGTCCCCGTACGTGGACCGGACCTCGGTGCGGACCATGCCGTGCGACGCGTCGCTGAGCTCGTTCACGTGGGCGGGGTCGATCGGCTTGGTGAAGCTCGGCCAACCACAACCGGACTCGTACTTGGCGGAGCTGGCGAACAGCGGCTCGCCGGACACGATGTCGACGTAGATGCCGGGTTCCTTGTTGTGAAGGAGCGCACCTGTTCCGGGGCGCTCCGTTCCGCTCTTCTGAGTGACGCGGTATTGCTCCGGTGTAAGCGCTGCGACGGCTTCTGGAGTCTTGCTGTACGCTGCCATGATGCTCGTCCTTTGCCGGCCAAGACGGTGATCGGGCCTGCGGGCGTCGCGATTCGAGCCTGTCCGGCCGGGCGCTGCGGCCGAAATCAGAAACGACGCGTGCAATTCGCGCCGTTCGCATACCCGAAAAGTTCGCGCCTGCACAGGCTTGGTCGAATAGTCTAGAGGTCGCCCGCCGAACAGTTGATCCGGTATTCAAAGTCGGGCCGCCGGAGGGCGTGCCGCTCGTGTTCCAGCGGCGACGGGCGGGCCCGTTCGCCCGCGAAGCTGGAGAAGGAGCTCTTCCGACCGGGGTGCCGGCAGGCAGAGCTCGCGCGTGATCGCCTCGTCGGCCGCGATTTGCAACGCCCCCTCGACACGCCGCGGCGCGAAATCGCCATGTCGATCCGCAGGCCGATCAAATGGAGCGTGGTCGCTCGTCGGACCGCCTCCGCGAGCCACACTGCGGCCCGCTTAGGCCCGAACCGGAGATGTGAGACCCGGAGATGCCCGTCAATCGTCGAGCCTGGGGTAGAATTGCGTCCAGACCTCGTCCTTCTTGGCGCTGGCGATGTGGCAGTAAGCGCACTCCGAAGTGGATTTGACCTTCGCGGTCATCGCCTTCGGTTCGTGATGGTTGAAATTGTAGTACCCCCAACCGCCGGATTCGGCATAGCGCTTCGTATCCTTGACCGTCACATCGGCACCGTTGAGCTTGCCCGGAAAGAAGCCCCGACCGGATGGTTCGGTTCTCGATCCGTCGGGATTCTCTTTACTCTGTGTCAGCTGAAGTTCCTTGAACAAGATTGTCCCTTCGGGGAACACCTTCGTGCGCTTGTATTCGTCGTAAGCGCAGGTCTCCATGTAGACATTGTGAAATTCCGGGAAATTCGCCTTGCCATCATTCAGGGCGTTCGGCGTCAGTGGAGACCCTAGATAGATCCAGCGCTCGAAATTCTTTGGCAGCATCAAATCACCCGACGCCGTATACTCGGGCTTATAACACGATGCAGTCTGGGCGGCCGGGCGCGACTGTGACCATCCCAACAATCCCATGACGCCACCCAATAGTACGAATGCCGAGAACACGCCGGATCTTGTCATCGAACTGCTCCATCATCGTACGGTCGGACGGCTCGGTCGAGGCCCCGGAATTCCCGGCGTGGCGGCAACGTCTCCGCCGGAACGTCGGTCGTGTCCGTCGGTCTCATCGCCACGGCGGCGCTGCGCGCAACGCCGGTGCTTGGACGCTTCCTGGCGTCGTCTTGGATCCGCGTCGTCTTCGATCCGTAGAGGCCACATCCGGTCGGCCGGTGGAAATGAGCGTGTCGAATGATAATCATAACCGCGCAGAATATTTCTGACGTCAGAGCAAACTGCGTTGCCATCTCGAGCTTTCGGGTGGCTACTCCCAGCTGTTCCCCATAGTCTATGCGGTTTCACATCCCGTGCGTCCAATGATGAAATAAGATGAGTTACGTCTGGGACCGAAAAAATTCGGTGTCTTCAGGCATGGCTCGGAACTTTCCCGGTACGCTTAGGAACGCCTCGTGCCACGCGGTCGCTCGCGGTCCTGGTGTCGCTCGCAGGTGACGGACGATGTCGCCGTCCGGATCGAGGACGCAGAGATCCGGGATCGGCACTTCGGCGACGTTCTTCTGGCGACGCGCCTCACGGAGCAAGCTCTCCGGGGTGAAAGCCGAAGCGGCCTGATGGTGCTCATCGCTCAGGATTGCAGGAAAGCGGGGATCGCGCTCGTTCGGGATGTCGACCATGGCTCGGATCGTAGCCGGTGGTTCGGCGAGGAGACGCGCTTCTCTTGTCGCGCGATCTCTGTTTGAACGCGTTCATACCGCATCGTTAACTCGCCGCGGCGGACGTCTGCGAAGCGGTCGGAGTGGAAGGTCGCCGACCAGTCGAAGCCGATATCGATGCCGTCGGTCGGGCGGCCACGTCAATTCGCACGCGCGGCTTCGACGAAGCGGTTGGTCCAGAGTTCGCCTTCCGAGGCTTTCGCATCGATCTCCTTGCCGTACGCTGCCCCGAGCTCCTTGGCGAAGACCAGTGCGTTGCCGACGTTACCCGCGTCGAGGCGGCCGCCGCCCGTCACGCCGCTCGTCATCGCCTTGATGGACGCCGCGATCGAAGCCTGGTCCGCCTTCGGGAAGAACCGCCCCCGGATCGCGGCAGCCGTCTCCTCCGGCGCGTCAATGACCGAGCGGCTCGCCGCCTGCATGGCGCGAATTGTCTTCGTGATCAGGTCGGCCGTTCTAGCCTCGATCGGCTTCTTAGCCACGAGGACGAGATACGGCTGATCGGCGAGCAGAGAGAACTCCTCGCCCAACGAAACGAGGACGACGCCCGTCCCCGCCATCACGGCATTGTAGCCCTCGGGCGGCGAGAGGACGAAGGCGTCGATCCGCCCGACCTCGAGGGCAGCCTGCACGGCGACCGGGCTGCCTACCTGTGCGACTTTGACACCCGTCTTGGGGTCGAGCCCACCCTTGGCCGCCAGCCAACGGGCAGCGTTCTCCTGCACGCCTGCGAGGGAGGTCACGCCTACCGTCGCGCCCTTCAACGCGGCAAGCCGCTTCGCCAGGGGGTCGGACGCCGTCACGCCGGCCCGTTTCAGGTAGGCGGGCGACGCTACGAGCTGGAGCGTCACCTTCGACATCAGGGTGTCGACCATCTCGAACGGCTGGCCCTTGGCCACGGCCCGGAGTACCGCATCGGTCCCGACTGCCGCGAGGTCGATGTCGCCGGAGTCGAGGGCGGCCAGTGCCGAGGCGTCGCCGCCCGGTAACGCGGCGACGGTAGCGGTCAGCCCCTGCGGTTTGAAGGTGTCGAGCGCCCGCGCGGCCCAGATCGGGAGGAAGCTCAGGGTCGGGGCGCCGAGGCCGATGCGCACGACTTCCTGGGCTCCGGCCGGATGCGGCGGCAGCAGGAGCATCGCGCCGAGGGCCAGGGCCCGCATCCCATCAACGATGCTGCGCATTCAGCGTACTCCCATCCTGGGGCCATGACGGAATGGCGGAGTTCAGATCTCGCTCGGACCCGCTCCGGAGAGCGTGCGCCAGCGAAGGAGCCGACGTTCGAGGCGGCCGGCGAGAAAACCCGCACCCACGACGAAGGCGAGCAGGATCGCGATCCCGGCGAAAACCCCGGCCGGATCGTAGGTCGAGGACGCCTCGTGGATGAACAGGCCGAGCCCCTGCGTCGCCGAGGTGAATTCGCCGACGATCACCCCGATGACGCTGTAGGGGATCGCCAGCCGCATCCCCAGCATCACGAAGGGCGCCGCCGCCGGCAGGTAGACGTGTCGCGTGAGCTGACGCTGGTTGGCGCCCATTACCAGGGTCAGGTTGACGAGCTCCCGGTCGACGCCGCGTACGCCCGTGTAGACGTTGTAGAAGACCAGGAAGAACACCATGATCGCCGCGAGCGCGATCTTCGAGCCCATGCCGATCCCGAACCAGATGATGAACAGGGGCGCCAGCGCGATCTTCGGGATGCCGTAGAAGGCCATCACGTAGGGCTCGAATATCCGCGCGAGCCGCGGCGAGCGCCCCAGCGCATAGCCCGCCGCCACGCCCCCGGCGACGCCGATCGTGTAGCCCAGGACGAGTTCCTGGGCGGTCGTCCAGAGATGCGGGTAGATCTCGCCCGAGGCGAACAGCTCGTAGAGTCGTGCCACCACGGCAGTGGGTTTGCTGACGTAGATCTCGCGGACGAGGCGTCCCGAGGACCATTGCCAGAAGGCGAGCAACGCCAGCCCCGGCAGTAGGGGTATCAACCGCCCCGCGTACGCTCTCGAGGGATGGGTTCGTCGCGCGAGGACCGGCGGCGCGTCCGCCGGCGGCGTCGTCTCGGTCACGGTCGGATAGGCGGCATCTGTCATGGCGCGGGCTCCCGGCCTCAATGCGTCCGGCTTCCAAGGGCGATCTGGGTGCGGAAGCGCGACCACACCGCCTCGTAGGCGGTCTCGAAGCCGGGATTGCGGAACGGCTCGAACACGTCGCGCGGGCGGGCTAGGTCGATGGCGACGTCGGCGAGCACCCGCGAGGGGCGCTGGCTGAGCACCACCACCCGGTCCGCGAGGACGACCGCCTCGGTGATGTCGTGCGTTATGAAGACGACGGTCGCGCCGGCCTGTCGGGAAAGCGTCTGCAGGTCGGCCTGCATCACCATCCGCGTCTGCGCGTCCAGCGCCCCGAACGGCTCGTCCATCAGGATCACGTCCGGCTTGTAGATCAGGGTCCGGGCGATCGAACCGCGCTTCTGCATCCCGCCGGAGAGCTGGTTCGGATAATGGCGCTCGAATCCTTCGAGGCCCACCGACCGGAGCGCGTCGGCCACGCGGGTGCGCCGCTCCGCAGGCGCGACGCCACGCAGGAGAAGGGGCAACTCCACATTCTCGGACAGCGTCTTCCACGGGAAGAGTTGCGCCTGCTGAGGCACGAAGCCGACCTCGCGGTTCACGCCGGCGACGGACCGCCCTCGATGGCGAATCGTTCCCGCGGTCGGCTTGAGCAAGCCCGCCGCCATCTGGAGAAGCGTGCTCTTGCCGCAGCCGCTCGGACCGATCACCGCGATGAACTCACCCCGTCCGACGTCGAAGCTGATCCCATTGAGCACGCGGGTCGGCGAGCCCGAGTCCGGCCCGGAGAATTCCTGTCGAATGTCGGCAAAGGTGAGGGCGGCGTCCATGCGTGCAGACTCCCGGCTCGAGCCTCGGAGAGATCGCTTCTATGTCTATACATATTATGTGCCGACGCAAGCAAGCCGAGATGATGGGCAGCGTTTGGCCATCGCGTAAGCAGGGAGGCAGAACGCTCTCCCGCTCGACCATAGCCGGTTGACAGCCACAGCGATGGCCATAATGTATAGACATATTGAGCGCGGACTGGGTGAGATCCCTTGCCCGAGCCGATGTCACCGCAGGGGGTCCCGCCGTGCAACCCATCTATATCGCCTACCTGAACCGCCTCGACGTCGAGGCGCTGGCGATCACCGACGACGAGATCCTGGCGGCCGTCGAGGGCGCGCTGGCGAGCCAGGGGCGCGGCGAGACGGTCATCGAGCCGCGCGTGCATCTCGAACCCGGCGTCGCCAACGGCCACTTCAACGTGCTGCGGGGAGCGATCAGGGAGCCGATCGACTCGGCGGGGGTCAAGGTCGTCGGCGACTTCGTGGACAACTACAAGAGCGGCCTACCGTCCGAGCTCGCCATCCTCGCGCTGTTCGATCCGCGCACCGGCATCCCGAAGGCGATCCTTGACGCCAGCGGCATCACCGACATGCGCACGGGCGCCGTGACGGCGATCGGCGCCAAGCACCTCGCCCGCAAGGGATCGAAGGTCCTCGGCCATATCGGCGCGCGGGGCACCGCCTACTGGAACGTGCGCCTGCTCGACCGCCTGTTCGGCTTCGACGAGATCCGCGTGCATTCCCGGCGCCCGGAAAGCCGCGACGCTTTCGCCGACCGCCTCTCCCGGGACCTCGGCAAGCCGGTCAGGGCGACGGAGGATTGGCGATCCTGCGTCGAGGGCGCCGACATCGTGGTCGAGGCGTCGCGGCTCAGCGCGCCCGATCCGATGCTGAAAACCGATTGGATCAAGCCCGGCGCCCTGGTCGTACCCTACGGCACGATGAGCGCGGTCGAACTGTCGCTCACCGACATCATGAGCAAGCTCGTCGTCGACGATTGGGGCCAGTGCAAGGGCGGCAAGTTCGGCAGCCTGCGCGCCCACGTCGAGACCGGCCGCCTGTCGGAAGCGACGCTCCACGCCGAACTCGGGCAAATCGTGGCTGGTCTGAAGCCCGGTCGCGAGAGCGAAAACGAGACCAATCTGTTCTGGCATCGCGGCCTGTCGCTCTCGGACATCGCGCTGGGCCACGCCATGCTGGCCAAGGCGGACCGCCTCGGGATCGGCCAGCGCCTGCGCTTCGCCTGACGTCGGGCGGCAGGAACGGCCGGATGGCCTTCGTCGCGAACGCGCGCATGTACGGCGTGAACCCGCAGGCGCGGGGCGCTTGGTCCGAGCTGTTCGCATGGCTTGCCCGGGCGAGCGGCGTCGATCTCTCGGTGATCGAGCACGCCTATCCCGCGCCGCTCTCCGCCCTTCGGGTCCGGCCGGACCTCGCCTGCGCCTACATGTGTGGGTTCCCGTTCGTGCAGGCGCCAAACAGACCGGTCCCGGTCGCGGCGCCCATCCCCAGCGCCGGGCCGGTACGAGGTAGGTAGGCCGCTCTACACGACCCGCCTCGTCGTTTCGGCCAGATCGGCGTTCCACACCTTGGAAGATACCTTCGGCGGGCGGCTCGGCTACACGATCGCGAATTCGCATTCGGGCTACAACGCCCCGCGCCATCACCTGTTGGCCTACCGCACGCCGGAGCGACCGACCCTCTACAGCGCGACCGTCGGACCGCTGGTGACGCCTCGGCGCGTGATCGAGGCGATCTTGTCGGGCGTGGTCGATGTAAGCCCCCTCGACAGCTACGCCCTCGACCTGATGCTGCGACACGAACCTGACCTGGGCGGGCTGATCCGCATCGTGGCGAGCACGCGGCCCGCTCCGATCCCCTTCCTCGTCGCCAGCCCCACCTGCCCGGCGGAGATCGTCGGCGCCTTGAAGACGGCGCTCTTGGACTTCGGCGAAGCGCCGGAGGGTGCCGAACTGCGCGACCGGCTCCGTCTCGACGGGTTCGCCCGAGTGCGGGTCGCCGATTACGAACAGGTGCGGCGTTGGGACGACGAGGCGCGCGCGGTTGGCTATCCGGAACTCGCCTGAACGACCGCGGTGTGCAGTGTGACGAGCCACGCGCAGGCGCCGCCGATCGGCCGGATCCCGATCCGTCGATCCGCGGCTGACTCGATCACGATGGCGTCTCCCGGCGCGAGCCGGGCATTCGCCCCCTCACCCGGGCCGTCGACTTCCACCGGGCCGTCGGTCGCCACCAGAACTGCGGTATCGACATCGTCGGCGAACATGTGCTCGACCGCTCGAACGACCGGAAGGACGCCGTGGCGGAAGCGGCCGCGCCGGGTCATCACGTTAAGGTCTGCGATCGGGCCGGCGGCGAGGCGGGCGTAGGTCGGGACGTCTCCTGGAAAGGCGACTGGCTCCGAGCCCGCCGATAATGTCATGGGATCGCGGCCCTCGACCTCCAGCACGAGACCGTTCCCCGAGACGATGGCGAGCGTCCGATCGATGCCGGAAAAGGCCGAGAACGGTCCCTCGCGGGCGACCTGAGCCGTACTCACGCGCCAGTCGAAGGCGTCCAGTGCGGCGCTACGGGGGCGAGCGGCGATCTCGGTCGTGATCCCACCGCCGTTCTTCCAGGATACCGTTCGAAGGTCGGCAGCACGTAGGATCTGCAGGTCAGGACGCCTCACGCGAGGCTCGGAAGATCGAGCCCGTGCATACGGGCACAGTCCACGGCGCTCTCGTAACCGGCATCGGCGTGGCGCATCACACCGGTGGCCGGGTCGTTCCACAGCACCCGACCGACCCGCACGGCGGCCTCCGGAGTCCCGTCGCAGACGACGACCATGCCGGAATGTTGCGAGAAGCCCATGCCGACGCCGCCGCCGTGGTGGAGCGAGACCCAGGTCGCGCCGCTCGCGCAGTTGAGCAGCGCGTTGAGCAACGGCCAGTCCGAGACGGCGTCGGAACCATCGCGCATCGCCTCCGTCTCGCGGTTGGGCGAGGCGACCGAACCGGAGTCGAGGTGATCGCGCCCGATCACCACTGGTGCCTTCAACTCGCCGCTCGCCACCATCGCGTTGAAGGCGAGTCCGAGGCGATGGCGGTCGCCGAGCCCGACCCAACAGATCCGCGCCGGGAGCCCCTGGAAGCTGATCCGCTCGCGGGCCATGTCCAGCCAGTGGTGGAGGTTGGAGTCGTCCGGCAGCAACTCCTTCACCTTCGCATCGGTGCGGTAGATGTCCTCCGGGTCGCCCGAGAGCGCCGCCCAGCGGAACGGGCCGATGCCGCGGCAGAACAGCGGGCGGATGTAGGCCGGTACGAAGCCCGGGAAATCGAAGGCGTCCGCGACACCCTCCTCAAGGGCGACCTGCCGGATGTTGTTGCCGTAATCGACCACCGGAATGCCCATGCGGTGGAAGTCGAGCATGGCGCGCACGTGGTGGGCCATTGAGGCTCGGGCGGCGCGTTCCACCGCCTTGGGATCGATTTCTCGGCGGCTCTCCCACTCGGCGTTGGTCCAGCCCTGCGGCAGGTAGCCGTTGACGGGATCGTGCGCGGAGGTCTGGTCGGTGACGGCGTCGGGCCGTACGCCTCGTCGGACGAGTTCGGGGAAGATATCGGCGGCGTTGCCGAGGAGGCCGACCGAGACGGGCTTCCCGTCTCGGCCCGCCCGCTCGATCATCGCCAACGCCTCGTCGAGATCGGCCGCCTGCCGGTCGAGGTAACGGGTGCGCAGGCGCATCTCGATACTCGACGGCCGGCACTCGACCGCGAGGCACGAGGCGCCCGCCATCGTCGCGGCCAGTGGCTGCGCGCCGCCCATGCCGCCGAGGCCGGCGGTCAGGATCCAGCGCCCCTTGAGACTGCCGCCGTAGTGCTGCCGCCCGAGTTCGGCGAAGGTCTCGTAGGTGCCCTGAACGATGCCCTGGCTGCCGATGTAGATCCAGGAGCCGGCGGTCATCTGCCCGTACATCGCAAGCCCCTTGCGATCGAGGGCGTTGAAATGCTCCCAGGTCGCCCAGTGCGGCACGAGATTGGAGTTGGCGATCAGAACCCGCGGCGCGTCGGCGTGGGTGCGGAATACGCCCACCGGCTTGCCCGACTGCACCAGCAGCGTCTCGTCGCCGTCCAACCGCCGGAGCGCGGAAACGATGCGGTCGAAGCTCTCCCAGTCGCGCGCCGCTCGGCCGATCCCGCCGTAGACGACCAACTCGCCCGGGCGCTCGGCCACGTCCGGATCGAGGTTGTTCATCAGCATCCGCAGGGGTGCCTCCGTCAGCCAGGACTTGGCGGACAGGTCGTGACCCTGCGGGCTGCGGATCACGCGGGCGTTGTCGATGCGGGTCATCGTGGGGTCCGGTCGAGGGGGCCTGGGCGGTCCGGCGTCAGGCCTGGTTGCGGGCGAAGGCGAGGCAGGCCTCCAGCACCCGGACGAGGGTGGCCCTGGCCGCGGCTGCGTCGGTGGGATCGTAGGGGCTGGGCCAAGTCGCCGGACCGACCGGTCCTGGCAGCTCGCGCATGTAACCTCGACAGGCGAGCTCCATCTGGACCGCGTGCACGCCGTCGCCGGGCCATCCATAGGACCGCGTGATGTATCCGCCCTTGAACCGGCCGTCCGTCACCCGGCTCAGGCTGCTAGCGTCGCACAAGGCGCCGATTTGCGCGGCGAGGTCGGGATCGCAGCTCCGGCCGTCGTCGGTGCCGATGTTGAACACCGGCAGCACGCCCGTGAAGAGGCGAGGGATGACCGACCGGATCGCGTGGCAATCGTAGAGCACCACCGCCGGGTGATCGCGGCGCAGGCGGGCGATCTCTCGGGAAAGGGCGGCGTGGTAGGGATCGAAGTAGGTCCGGCGACGCTCGGCTATGCCGGCGGCGGAGGGTGCGGCACCGGGCTGGTAGAGTGGCTCGCCGTCGAAGGTCTCGGTCGGACACAGCCCGGTCGTCGCTTGTCCCGGGTAGAGCGACCGCCCCGACGGATCGCGGTTCACGTCGATGACCGTCCGCGAGATCGCCGTGTGGATGACCGTGGCGCCCAGGTCGACCGCGAAGTCGTATAGGCGATCGATCCACCAATCCGCGTCCTTGCGCGCGAGCCAAAGTGAGACGAGCCCCTTGAGGCAATCCTCAGGGATTTCGGTCCCGGTATGCGGGAGGCTCACGATCAGCGGAGCCTCACCGGCCGCGACCGAGAGCCAGGCCGGGTCGCACGCGCTCATGGTCGCCCCCTGCCGATGCCAGGCGTCGGCAAGCCTGCGTGCACCCGGGCGTGGAGGGGGTTGAAACCCATACGGTAGACGAGCTCGGCGGGCCGCTCGATATCCCAGATCGCGAGGTCGCAGCGCTTGCCGGCCTCGAGGCTGCCGACTTCGGCCGACAATCCGAGCGCCCGGGCGGCCTCCCGCGTCACGGCGGCGATGCACTCGTCTACGGTGAGCCGGAACAACGTGGCGCCCATGTTTAGGGTCAGCAGCAGCGAGGTCAGCGGCGAGGTGCCTGGGTTGCTGTCGGTCGCCAGTGCGATGGGTACGCCGTGCGCGCGGAGGGCTGCGACCGGCGGAGCCTGATGCTCGCGGATGAAGTAGAACGCGCCTGGGAGGAGCACGGCCACGGTCCCAGCGTCGGCCATGGCGGCGACGCCGGCCTCGTCGGCGTACTCAATGTGATCGGCCGAGAGGGCTCGAAACTGCGCGGCGAGCGCGGCCCCGTGGCGGTTCGAGAGCTGATCGGCGTGCAGTCGCAACGGCAGGCCGAGACTGGCGGCCGCCTCGAACACCTTCGCAGTCTGCTCGGGTGAGAAGGCGATTCCCTCGCAGAAGGCGTCGACCGCGTCGGCGAGCCCTTCCGCCGCGACGGCAGGCAGAATGGTCCCGCAGACGGCCTCGATGTAGCCGTCGGCGTCGCCGCGCCATTCCGGCGGGACCGCGTGGGCACCGAGAAAGGTCGTGCGGATCGTGACCGCGCGCCGCTCTTCGAGGCGCCGTGCGGCCCGGAGCTGGCGCCGCTCGGCCGCCAGTTCCAAGCCGTAACCGGACTTGATCTCGATCGTGGTGACGCCCTCGTCGAGGAGCGCGTCGAGTCGCGGTAGAGCCGCCGCCACGAGCGCGTCCTCGCTCGCGGCACGTGTGGCGGTCACGGTCGAGACGATGCCGCCCCCACCTCGCGCGATCTCCTCGTAGGTCGCCCCAGCCAGGCGCTGCTCGAACTCGCGGGCACGATCACCGCCGTAGACGAGGTGGGTGTGGCAGTCGATCAGGCCCGGGGTGATCCAGCGCCCGTCGCAGGCGATGCGCTCGGCGGCCTCCAGCGGCGGCGCCTCGGCGGCGGGTCCCGCATAGACGATGCGGCCGCCCGCCTCGGCGATCAACCCGTGCTCGACGGTTCCGAGGCCCTCGCGACCCTGCGCGAGCGTGGCGACGCGACACCCGTGCCAGACGCGATCGACCTGTATCATGGGTCGGATTGTCCCATCGAACGTCGTGATCCGAGCCAACGCGACGGCTTGGCGCACGCTTGATTTGTCTATACATATTGAGCGCGCTGGACGCTGTAAAGTGGCTCGCGCCGGGCCGGTCCGTAGGAAGCTTCCGATGACGATCCTGTTCTTCGACGTGGCGCTGCTGCCGACGGGCTGGGCCAGCGATGTGCGGATCACTATCCGCGACGGTCACATCGCCGATCTGGCGGTCGGTACCGGGCGGGAGGACGACGACGAGCACCATCGCATTGGGCTGCCCGGCCTGGGCAACCTCCACAGTCACGCCTTCCAACGCGGTATGGCCGGTCTCGCGGAAGTGCGGGGCCCGAGCTCCGACAGCTTCTGGACTTGGCGGGAGGTGATGTACCGCTTCGTCGGACGGATGGATGCAGACGATCTCGAGGCGGTGGCCGCGCAGGCCTACGTCGAGATGCTGGAATCCGGCTTCACCCGCGTCGGCGAGTTCCATTACTTGCACCACGACGCGGCAGGGGCCCCCCACGCCGACATCGCCGAACTCGCCGGGCGGATCGTCGCCGCCGCACAGGCGGCGGGTATCGGCCTGACCCTGCTACCGGTGTTCTATGCCCATGCCGGCTTCGGCGGCCGCCCGCCCGAGGCCGGTCAGCGCCGGTTCGTGACCGATGTCGACGGGTTCGGCCGCCTGATCGAGGTCTGCCGGCGGATCGTGGCCGACTGCGACGGCGGGATCGTCGGCATCGCCCCCCATTCCCTGCGGGCGGTCACGCCGGCCGAACTGGCGACGATCCTCCCGCTAGCGCAGGGCGGCCCCGTACACATCCACGTCGCCGAGCAGATCGCGGAGGTCGAAGCCTGCCGCGCCTGGAGCGGCCGCCGTCCCGTGGAATGGCTCTTGGACAACGCGCCGGTCGATGCCGCGTGGTGCCTGATCCACGCGACGCACACGGTTCCCGCCGAACTCGCCGGCGTCGCGGCGCGCGGCGCCGTGATCGGGCTCTGTCCGGTAACCGAGGCCAATCTCGGTGACGGAACGTTCGACGGTCCGAACTTCGCGGCTTCGGGCGGCGTCTACGGCATCGGATCCGACTCGAACGTCCTGATCGACGCGGCGAGCGAGTTGCGGCAGTTCGAATACAGCCAACGCTTGGCCGGACGCGCTCGCAACGTCATGGCGGCGGGCGCCTCGACCGGCCGCGCGCTGTTCGATGCGGCCCTGTGCGGCGGTCGACAGGCCCTTGGCGTAGGGATAGGCGGCGTGCGGGTCGGCGCGGCAGCCGACCTGATCAGCCTCAATGCTCGGCATGTGGCGCTCGTCGGCCGTGCGGGCGACGCGATCCTCGACAGCTGGATTTTCGGTGCGAGACAGGGCTCGATCGACTGCGTATGGGTCGGGGGGCGCAAGCGCGTCGAGAACGGTCGGCATCTCGGCTCCGCCGCGATCGCCACCCGCTTCCGCCGCACCCTGGAAGGACTGCTTGCCGCATGACCGCGCCGCTGAAGCCGGGGACGGACGGAAGCCCGATCGCGCTCTACCAGCGCATCCGCAATGATATCGAGAGCCGGATCCTCTCGGGCGACTGGCCTCCAGGGCACCGCGTGCCGTTCGAGCACGAGCTCATGGCGCTCTATTCCTGCTCGCGCATGACCGTGAACAAGGTCATTTCCGCGCTTGCCAGCGCCGGCCTGGTAGAGCGGCGGCGCAGGGCAGGTACCTTCGTGTCGCGCCCTCGCATCCAGTCGGCAGTGCTGCAGATCCCCGACCTGAAGGCGGAGGTCGAGGGCCGGGGCGAGCGTTACGCATATCGGCTGCTCGACCAGACCCAGCGCGCCGCCGCAGGCCCGGACACGCGGCGCCTCGGCGTTCCCTCTCGGGCACCCGTCCTCGCCCTGCGCTGCCTGCACCTCGCCCAAGAACGTCCCTTCGCCGTCGAGGACCGACTGATCAGCCTGCGGGCGGTTCCGGACGCCCTACATCAGGATTTCTCGATCACCCCACCGAACGCTTGGCTCGTCGGCCATGTACCCTGGACCGAGGCGGAGCATCGCATCTGCGCGAGCAACGCCGACGAGCGATCGCGGACGGACCTCCAGATCCGGATCGAGGAAGCCTGTCTCGTCCTGGAACGTCGGACTTGGCGCAACGGCGAGCCGATCACCTCGGTGCGGATGATCCACCCTGGGCCTCTCTACGACGTGATCGCGCGGTTCACGCCAACCGGATAATCTGCGGAGCATGGCCGCCCAACACGAGAAATGCTTCACTCCAGCTGGCATTCGCTTTCGGCGATCGACGCGGAGTTTCAGAAAGGCAGGACGGACGCGTACAAGCTATTCGTCCTACGATAACCGAATTGATCGCAAGACATCCGTTGCCGAGCCGCAGTGCCTCAGACGCGCTCGGAATTCTCGCGTCATCAGCTCGCATTCATTGCCATCGTCTGCGGCTGAGGTGCAGCGCCTATTGCGGGCATCTTAGGGATGCGGAAGCGCCGCTTCGAGGATCAAGATGCCCTTGCGCCTGTTCGGGTCGAAGCCGTTCCTCGCCGAGGTCTCAACCGGCATGAGGCCGCTCGCTACATCGGGATCAGCGCCCCAGAGTTCGACGAGTTGGTGAGAGAAGGGCAGGTGCCCCAGCCTTTCCGGATCGGCCCACGGGTCATCTGGGACTTGCGGAAGCTGAACACAGCCTTCGATGTGCTGAGCGGGCTCAAGGAGGTCGGCATCTTCACCACGTGCTTGTGCGCCGCCTCGTGTCGGAGGCGCGAGCACGAGCAGTTCCTAAATCGGCGCGGGCCCTGGCCGCGTGAAGGGACAGCCGTAACTGGCAGAGCGTCCGCATGGCGAGACCGGCCGAGAAGAACGGCACCAATCCCGATTACGCGCTCCGTGCCATGTCCTTTCCATACCCGGGATGGCATATTGGCGGCCATCCGGACCTGAGCCTGTCGCCTCACGATTTAGCGAGGACGTATAGACGGATGGTACCTTTGCGGTCCGCAAAACGAGAATTGGCCCAGCGAAAACCTCTGCGTCGAAATGCAGGAAACCGAATCCTGGGACAACTACGGCGGGATCACGAGGCGTATAAACCCATGGAATGATATTCATAAAATTCGACAACTCGATTCTTCGTCCGGGGTCGTCGTTGTTAATGTAGATGCTCAGCTAAATAACCGGAGCCGATGCGCTCCTCTGCTATGCCGGCGGTAGTTTCTTTACGTTCGGAACGGCGCGCCGTTTCGCTTCCATCACGCGAGCAGACACTCGATAGCAAGGATTGCAGCCGGCGTGCCCAACAATTCGGCCCTCAACATCTCTCGGTCGGAGCTAGACAGCCTGATTGAAAATCTCTCTGTCAATATCGTCCAGCTGGCGGAATGTCTTGTAAGTCCAGGCTGGAAATTGATTCTTCAGGGCCCAATCTCGCCAGGGATCCATTACAACCTTTCTGGCTCTGGACAGCTGATCACCAAAGACCAGCGAAGAATCCAGCTCCAGCCGCATACTCTCGTTGTCTTGCCTGCTGGACACGCTTTACATCTAGAGGTACCCGGCGAGATCGGTTTCGATCATGAAATCGGGTCCGAAAATCGCACAAAGGAAGATCAACTGCATAGTTTTTCTCCGACAGAACTGCGTAGGTATGTCGCCGGTGACGCGGAACCACGCCTGATGCTGATATGCGGCTATTTCAGAGCCACCTACGGCGTCACCATCGACCCCTTCGCCTCGCTGTCCTCGCCTATCGTAGAACAATTCGATTCCACGGCTCAGTTGGATCGCCAGCTTCGATCGGCCCTGGATGAGTTGATAGCACAAGAAGTTGGCGCGGGCGCGATGACGACAGCGCTGATGAAGCAGGTTTTGGTGGCAGTCATACGCAGATCTTTGAGGTCGAGGGACGTTTGGGCGGAGCGCTTCTGTCTATTGAGCGACCCGCACGTTGCTCGCGCCTTTGCGGAGATGGTGGCGCGACCGGGGGGGGGCCATAGCGTTACCAACTTGGCGCACTTGGCAGGGCTGAGTCGTTCGGCTTTCATGGCCAGATTTAAGCTTTTATTCGGGATGCCACCCATGACGGCGCTCCGCGACTTACGTATGCGCCATGCGGCGATGCTGCTCGCCGGGAACAAAATCTCGGTGGACCAAGCTGCGCACGAGGTTGGCTATACCAGTCGAAGCAGCTTTCTGCGTGCTTTCCGGAAGGTTATCGGCTACGATCCGTCGAAACACGGGATCGTAGATCCACCTGATGGAGACGATCCGTTATCCGGTTGCTGAAGCGGATCTCGGCCCCAGTATCCATCGCCCGATGATGGCCATAAACGCAGGGCTTTGCGCCCGCGGCAATCACACTCCGACGATGGCAAGCCCGCGGATTTGGTTCTCCAGTGTGAGGATGCCGATGACCTCGACCATCTGCGCGCCGCCCCGCGTTCAAACTCGCCGGCAGACGCTTGCCTGAGAGCGGCGCGGATCTGATGAGCCAGCCCATCGTGTCGCGGCTGGAGAACACGCCGGGCCTACGCGACTTGATCCGGCCTGAGCGGGTGCTGGTCGATCTGTACTGCGCCAGCTACTTCATGCCGCCCGCTTGCGTCACCCTTGACATCGACGACACCTGCTACGTGGTTCACGGCCAGCATCAGCCGTCGCTGTTCGATGCCCACCATGATGACCGCTGCTTCCTGCCCATCCACGTCTACAAAACCGCGACCTCGCGCCCGGTGGCGATGATCCTCGGCCGGGCAAGACGCCGTCGGGCCGCGAGGCGCGCCTTCATCTGCGCCGTTTGATGCGAGCCATCCGACGGCACTGGGCGCAGTCCGCGATCACTATCTGCGGTGACGGGTACTACGGCCGGCCCGAGGTCATGGGCTGGTGCGAGGCCAACGGCGTGGCTTACGTCTTCGGCCTGACCGGCACCAAGACGTTGGCGGCCAAAGTCGAGGCGAAGGCCGATCACATCCGGGTGGTGCGACCGGCGGATAGGCTGCCGCCTGCACGGCTTGCTCGCTGTTGCTGAAGCGACTGCCCGCCTGTCGCATCGTGCTGGCCAACAGCCCCCCAGCGGATGCGGCGCGTTGCCCGGCCGGTCTGCGCTGTTGTGATCGAAGTAGGCGAGCAGGAACGCGGCAACCCGCGTCGGGCTGCCATCCATGTCAACGCCGCGGCCGGCGAGGCGAAGTAGCGGTGGTAGTGCTTGCGCGGGCGCGGCAGACCAGTAGGAACGGCGTGGATGGGAGTGTCAGGAATTTCGTGTGGGGGCGGCCATAGTGGATCCGACGGAGGCTCCCGATGGCACGACGCAAAGCACCCCGCATCCCTGACGCGATCCTGGACCAGCTCCTGGCCGGCGCTGATCCAAAGACGGCCTTCGAGGCCGATGGCCTGCTGGACGAGCTGAAGAAGGCCCTGGCCGAGCGGGCGCTCAACGCCGAGATGGACCACCATCTGGCGGGCGAGGACGCCGGCAACACGCGCAACGGCTACGGTCGCAAGACGGTCACGACCGAGACGGGCCGGATCGAGCTGGCGATCCCGCGTGATCGGCAGGCGACGTTCGATCCGCAGCTGATCGCCCGGTATCAGCGCCGCTTTCCCGGCTTCGACGACAAGATCGTGTCGATGTACGCGCGCGGCATGAGCACCCGGGAGATCGTCGCGCACCTGCGCGAGCTCTACGGCATCGAGGTCTCACCGGATCTGATCAGCGCGGTGACCGACGCGGTTCTGGTGGAGGTCGCTGCCTGGCAAGCCCGGCCCCTGGAGCCGGTCTACCCGATCGTGTTCTTCGACGCCCTGCGGATCAAGGTGCGCGACGAGGGCGTCGTCCGCAACAAGGCCGTCCACATCGCGCTCGGCGTGCGCGCCGACGGATCCAAGGAGATCCTCGGCCTGTGGCTGGAGCAGAACGAGGGCGCCAAGTTCTGGTTGCGGGTCATGAACGAGCTCAGGAACCGCGGCGTCGAAGACGTGCTGCTGGCCGTGGTCGATGGCCTGAAGGGCTTCCCCGACGCGATCCGGGCGGTGTTCCCCGAGGCGCTGGTCCAGACCTGCATCGTCCACCTGCTGCGCCACAGCCTCGACTTCGTCTCCTACAAGGACCGCAAGCTCGTGGCGGGGGCGCTGAAGGACATCTACCGCGCGCTCGATGCCGCGGCTGGCGAGGCGGCCTTGGCGGCCTTCGAGACGAGCGAATGGGGTCGGCGCTACCCGGCCATCGCCCAGAGCTGGCGACGGGCCTGGGGCGAGGTGATCCCGTTTTACGCCTTCCCCGGCGAGGTTCGCCGGATCCTGTACACGACGGAT
The DNA here is from genome assembly GCF_029691625.1 of Methylobacterium sp. 391_Methyba4. Taxonomy (NCBI): domain Bacteria; kingdom Pseudomonadati; phylum Pseudomonadota; class Alphaproteobacteria; order Hyphomicrobiales; family Methylobacteriaceae; genus Methylobacterium; species Methylobacterium sp. 391_Methyba4. The sequence continues at coordinate 2,256,728 of NZ_CP121475.1, forward strand.
GAGATGGACAAGACCCGTCTCGTCTTCCGTGGTAGCTTTTTCAGGGCGCGGACGACCTCGTGGCGAAGCGTGGGGCCTCGGCTGCAAGCCCCACCGGGCCGCCTTCAATCGAGCCTTGCCGATTTGAGGCGTCCGCGCACCGCTTTCGATGGGCGCGGCGTCCAGTGCGCCACGACCCGCTCGTAAGCGGTCTCCGCGCGCCGGGCGATTTCCATCTCCTGATCGCGCAACGCCTTGACGTTGTAGGCGTAGGCCGGACCGCGCTGGTTGCCCTTCTTCTGCGGTTGGCCTGCCTGCAGTTCGAGCCCGCGGATCTTGTTGGCCACGAGGGCCGGGCGGGCCCAGAGGTAGTCGGCTTCCTTAATCAACAGGTGCCAGCAGAGCACGGCGAGTTTGCGCGCCGTGGCCACCGCGGCGATCTGGTGACCGCGCCGGGCACGCACCCGCACGAAGAACGCGTGCAGCGGTCCCGGCGCCTTGGCGGCGGCCCAGGCGGCCTCGACCAGCATCGCCCGGGCGTGGCTGCGGCCCGCCTTGCTGATGCGCCCGTGCTGGGCGAGCCCGAGACCGGACTGACGCACACGCGGATTGAGCCCGAAGTAGCTGACCAGCTTCTGCGGGCTGGAGAAGCGGCGCACATCGCCGATCGCGGCGGCGAGGCCGGCGGCCACTGTCACGTTGATGCCGGTGACGGTGAGCAGGCGGCGCACCACCGGGCTGTCGAGCGTCGCCTCGCCGATCGCCCGGTCGAGGACGGCGAGATCCTCGCCCAGGGTATCGAGTTCGCGCAGGTGACGCCTTATCGCCGCGTGCTCGTCATCGGGCAAAACCTGCCGTTCCAGCCAAGCTCGGCCGACCCGGCTGAACAGGTCGGCATGCGGGCACGGCGGCACGAGGTGGGCGTGCAGGATCGCGTGGGTCTCGTTCTTGAGCCGCGTGCGATGGCGGACCACCTGGTTGCGCCGCGCCACGAGCCGGCGCAACCGCTCGGTCGCCGCATCCGGCGTCCAGACCTCCGGCAGGAACCCGGCCGCGTAGAGGTTGGCGAGCACGCCGGCGTCGATCTTGTCGGTCTTCACGTGTGAATGGGCGATCGCCTTGACCTGCAGCGGGTTGGCGATCACGACGCGCGCCACGTGCGGCCTCAGCAGGTGCGAGACGACCATCGCGTTGCCGGTCGCTTCAATCACCACCTCGTCGTCGGCGCGCAGCGTGCGCGCAAAGCCCTCCAGACCGCTGCGGGTCATGTCGACCCGGCCGGCATGCCGAAGCCGGCCGTCCTCCCACACCACGACCTCGGCGAAGGTGCGATGCAAGTCCATTCCGATCACGCGTCGCATGGCTGCTCCTCTCGTTGCCTCAGGAGGGGAGCGGCGGGCGACACGACACCTACGGATCCGCGCTCACGGCGCAACCGGGCGAGTCGCAGAGGCGGCCAGCTACAAACACGAGCTCGCAGCTCATCGAATACATCGGCCTGCCCGCACCTTCGTGCTCCCGGTGCCTCTGTCCCGGATGGTCGCACCATACGCCAGGACCTCCGTCCCGACCGAACCGCGGCACCGTCATCTTCATACCGGTTACGAACGCCATCGAGGCCCTGAACGCCACGCTGCGCCGGGCCGTGCGCGCCCGCGGGCACTTCCCGACCGACGAGGCCGCGCTGAAGCTGCTCTACCTGGTCTTGAACCGCTCCGAGAAGGCGTGGAAGATGGGACCCCGTGAGTGGGTCATGGCCAAGGCGCAGTTCGCCGTCATCTTCGGCGAGCGCTTCACAAGGGCCATGGCGGCCTGATGTTCAACCCGCCGCCCCCACACGGAATTCCTGACAGTCCCGCGTGGATCGGATCCTGCGCGGGCAGGCGCAGGCTGTCGGCTTGGCAAGCGAGGGCGGGTGCCCCCGCAAATGGCGCGATCATTAGGACGACCGATCCGAACACATCGGGCCGAGCCAGGGCACAGAAGCCCGCGACGCACGAACCGAAGTCGTACCCGATCGGTTCGCCCCGCGGTTCGCTGTACTCACTCTTCAAGACCTGATCGGCCTCCTCGATCTGGTCGATGACGCGCCGGCATGCCGCGATCTAAGCCGCACCCGCGTCGATCGGCGCGAGCCTGCGTGTCGGGCGCACGAGCAGGCGAGCGCCAAGATGAGCCTTCAGATCGGCGACCTTGCGGCCGACAATCTGCAGCGGGATACCGAGCTTGCACCCTGCGGCCGAGAAACTGCCCTCCTCCGCCGCGATCAAGATCATCATCCCTTCCAGCCAATCCATTTCGACCTCCCATCTGCCGGGAGGTCGCTTCCCGTATATCCGTAGTTTCTCCTTCCAAATCACGGAATACATCGACGCTATCCAAGTGCTGAGCGGGACGTGCCGCCACTACTGGGCTCACAGCAATCATGCATGCGGGGCGAGCGAGATCGTGTCGGATGATATTCTGTCGAACTTGCTAAGCACGCTGTCTGTGCGGGTCCACGCCATCGCGCTGTGCCAGATCCAGCGGGGATGGCGCTTGGCCAAGACCGGTGCGGCAGACGCCATTTACATCCACTACGTGCTGATCGGCAAAGGCACAGTCGCCGTCGGGGACCAAGCGCCTGTCCCGTTCGGACCGAATACCATGATCATCCCGCCACGCCACACTGCGCACACGCTCGGGTTCCCCGACGCGACCCGCACCGCCGCCGCAGCCGACGCGATGGGCGCCCTCCCGAACGGGCTCATCACGCTCACCGCGGGCGACGGAAGCCGCGACATCCTGATAGCCTGCGGCTCGATCACGGCGGACTATGCCGACTCGATCGGCCTGTTTGACCGGTTGCGTGAGGCGCTGGTGGAGGATCTCTCGGGTAGCGACCGGTTGCGGCACGCTTTCGCGTTCATGGCGGAGGAACTTGCCCAACCGGGGCTGGGTACGCAGGAGGTCACTGCAGCCCTGATGCGGCAGTCCCTCATCATCATGCTGCGGGTTCACCTGAGGGAGCAGGGGACGCGTTCGCCACTGTTCGATGCGTTGCGCGACCCGCGCCTCGTGCGGGCCGTCGTGGCCATCCTCGACGCGCCGAACGCTGCCCACACCGTGGATAGCCTCGCAGCGCTGTGCGGGATGAGCCGAAGCGTCTTCGCGCAAACCTTCTCGTCAACCTTCGGCGAGGGGGCGATCGCATTCCTGCAGCGGGTGCGCCTACGGCTCGGCACACAGCTCCTGACGGCCTCGCCCATGCCCGTGAAGGTCATTGCAGAGAGCGTCGGCTATGCCAGCCGCAGCCACTTCTCGCGTGCCTTCAAGGCCGCTTACGGCGTTGACCCGAGCGCCTACCGCGCTCGCCGCGCGAAGCGCGCCGCGACGTCGGAACTGCCGCTGGACGCGACGGAGAGCCCGGGCGAACGGGACGGAGAACGTTGACAGGGAGACAATCCGCTACGCGCTCGCGCGCTGGCTGCGCTCAAGCCTGTTCCTCGACGGCGGCGTCGAGATCGACAACAACGCGGTCGAGCGCGCGATCCGCCCGCTCGTCCTAACGCGAAAGACCGCCCTATTCGATGCGTCCGACGGCGGGCCGTGCACTGGGTAATTGTCGCCTCGCTCGTCGAGATGTGCCATTTGAACGGTATCGAGCCGCAGGCCTACCTGACGGATGTGATGGCCCGCATCGTAGGCGGCCACCTGCAAAGCGGCCTCAATGACCTATTGCCCTGGGCCTACGCCCAGCAGTTCCACAGGGCCGCGGTGCTGACCCTGACCTGCTCCGAACCCCCGGGCGAAGCCATGCACCAGACCGGCCGCGCCGTGGCCCGGGCGGTCGGGATCTCTCCGCGTGCCGTGCAGCGGATCTGGGCGGCCCACCGCCTGAAGCCGCACCGGCTGCGCACGTTCACTGATGGACCAAAGTCTACCAATCGAGACAGCGGGCTATCGAAGCTGCACCGATGCTAATCCTGCTCAGGTATCTGTCTCCCGCGTCCAGTGATCGAATGCAAGATTTTGTCGCTCAAGCACGAAGGCCATGGCCTCGGTCCCCGACCGAGGCCCGATGTATCCAAACTTCCGTGGCCTCTCTCCAGCCCACCATCCCTGCCCCGGCAAGCCATCGGATGCCCGCACGATGAGAACGGCCAGTTCCGGTTCGCCCGCGACCCGGGCGGCAGCGTCGATGGCATCAAGCGTCTTGCAAAGCGCTCGCATCTTCGGTCGGCTGAAGCGGTGCCCAAGAGCGTCGAGAAGGGCGGAATAACTCATCGCTCGGCGTCGGCGCGCCGAAGCGATCAGAATAGCGCGGACGTAAGCTACCTCGGAGACCGGCACGGCCGTGGGATCCAGCGCCGAAGATTTCCCTGGTCTCTCGTGGAACGAGTATGGCTCGGCTGAAACACGCGACGGCGGCATTTAGTGGGCCCGTCGCGAAACATCGCCAGGGCTTCCGGGACAATCAAGATCGGTGACTCGTGGCATCTTACCAAGCGCCTGCGTTGACTCTGTCGGCGGACTATTTACTGCACAATTACGAAACTGAGGACTATTATTCCAGTGTCGCAGGGCTTCGAGTTTCTCAAGCGGGGCGCATGATTTTTCCGCGTTCTGCACAGAGCGGTTCCGGGGTGTTACTCGGCACCGATGCCATCAGCGAGCGCCGGGTGGCCGCTGAGGCCTAATCGGCGCCAGTCGGGCTGGCCGCGTGCCCGGTCCGCGCGCGGTCGGGCAGCGTCGGGGCATGGGGCAACCGCTCGCACTACCGCCAAGCTGCTCACCTCATTATGAAACGGGGTCTCAGTGCCATCACGCCACGACCCAATCCATACCGCGAGGAATTCCGGGGCACCATCTAGACCACCAGCTCGTCGAACGATGATATTGGTGCTCGATCGGCCGTAATTGGTGCTCCAATGTATCGTTAGAGCACAAATCAGATTCTACGCAAGATTTATCCATGTATGATTACGCGATCGAATGATTCGAGCGTCGTGAGAGGACCCAATTGACGGAGTCAGAAGCCTACGATGTCGTCATCCTCGGCAGCGGCCAGGGCGGTAAGCGGCTTGCCTGGCACTTCGGAAAAGCCGGCAAGAAGACCGCCGTCGTCGAGCGCCGTTGGATCGGCGGCTCCTGTCCGGCCGTCGCGTGCATGCCCTCCAAGAACGAGATCTGGAGCGCGCGAGTCGCGCACGTCGTCCGGAACGCCGCCTCGTTCGGGACCATCGTCGACGACACCCGGACGGACATGCGCCGGGTCCAAGATCGCAAACAGGCCATGGTCGAACGCGAGATCGTGGCTCACCAAGACGCTTACGCGGAGAGCGGGGCGGAACTCATCATGGGGACCGGCTGCTTCGTCGGACCGAAGACAATCGAGGTCGCGTTGAACGACGGTGGCTCGCGTACCCTACGCGGCGCGGAGGTCGTTATTGATGTCGGCTCACACGCAGCAATCCCGAACATCCCCGGCCTGAAGGCGGCGCACCCGCTCACGCATATCGAGGCCCTCGAACTTGATGCCGCACCAGCCCACCTAATCATCATCGGCGGCGGGTATGTCGGTATTGAGATGGCCCAGGCCTTCCGCCGCTTCGGCAGTCGGGTGACGCTCGTGGAGCCCGGCCCACAGCTCGTGGGGCGCGAGGACACCGACGTCGCCCAGGAGATCCTCGGCATCCTCACAGACGAGGGGATCGATGTGCTCGTCGAGACCAAGCCCGTCAGCGTGGCGGGCCGCTCAGGTGACGCGGTGACGGTCAGAGTGCGGACCGGCGCCAGTGAGACGACCATTGAGGGCAGCGATCTCCTCGTGGCGACCGGCCGGGTCGCGAACACCGCCGGCATCGGGCTTGAGACGACCGGCGTCGAATTGGACGCGCGCGGTTTCATCCACGTGAATGAGAGACTAGAGACGACCGCGCCCGGCATCTGGGCGATCGGCGAATGCGCCGGGAGTCCCCAGTTCACGCACATCTCGGTCGACGATTTCAGGATCGTGCGCGACAACATGAGCGGCGGCAACCGAAGCACCGCCGATCGCCTCGTCCCCTATGTCATGTTCACCGAACCCCCGCTTGCCCGGGTCGGCCTCTCCGAGGGGGAGGCGCAACGCCGGGGCATCCCGGTGCGTGTCGCGACGCTGCCGATGGCCCGCGTCCTGCGCACGGAGGCAACGGACGAGAAGCGGGGCTGGATGAAAGCGATCGTAAGTGCGAGCGACGATCGCGTGCTCGGCTTCACTATGTTTGGCGCCGAAGCCGGCGAGGTTCTGGCCGTGATCCAGACCGCAATGATGGCCGGACTTCCATACACCGAACTGCGTGAAGCGGCGATCGTCCATCTCACGTTCGCCGAAGGACTGGGTTCCCTGTTCGCCAGTATCCCGGAGCGGGCGGTTCCTGTCCAAGCGACGGCGCGCCCTTGAAGAACCGTCCGGCACCGGATCGCGCCGCTTGCCGACCTCACGAGCAATTCCCTGCATGCCCATCGCGAGCATCTCATGGACCGCATTATCGACATACTTGGCCGCTCAGTCCTCCTCAGACGCGATCTCGACTACAACATGCTCCGTGTCGCGATGGTGATCATCTTCGCGTGGTTCGGCTACGACAAATGGCACGAATCAGAGATCAGGGCGCTCCTCCCCATGATCACTCACGGCCCGTTTACCTTCTGGACGATACCGCTTCTCGGTATCCGTGGCACCGCGATCTTCCTTGGAGCATCCGAATGGACATTCGGCGCTCTTTTGTTGCTCGGCTTTTGGAACAAAAAATTGGGTGTTCTAGGCGCACTAGGTTCCGCCGGCACGTTCGTCTCCACCCTAACGATCCTGCCGTTCGTTCCCGACGGATGGGATGCCGGCGCTGGAGGTTTCCCAGCTATGGCGATGAACGCGGCGTTCCTCTTGAAGGATCTCGTCTTGCTCGTGGTTTCGATCTACTTGATCAAGCAAGATGTAACGCGGGTGATGGAAGCTCGCGGCGTGATCAACAACTCTAGCGCCCGTCCCCTTTCCCCCATCGGCGCGTGAGTAGCCTCCGCGGACCGGCGGCGGAGTGGGCAAGGCACCCCATCAAGGCAGCATCATGCACCACGTACAAACAATCGGTCATGCCGCAATGGTGATGTTAGTCGCTGGATCAGCCGTAGCCCAGCCTGTGGACCAAACCGGCACAGGCGGCGGACCTGTCAATACGGCCAAAGCACCCTACACGACAGCGACAGGCGCTACCGTGCCTCGCCCTGGTACTCTCGACGAAACCCAAATCATCGATGAACAGACAAAGGATGATCGGCTTGACGACAAGATCACGCGAGAAATATGCATTGGGTGCTTACCGAACTAGTATCTGTGCGTCGGACATATCGGACGCGCAGTACTACACAAGAGTGAAGAAATTATAGTTTTATGTCCTCTTCCGGACGAATTGGATTGGAATTTATCAATATTATATGACAGTTGTACAGCTAAGATTGCGCATTGTACGCTCACGATTGAAGTTGCGGCTTCGAGCGAAAGAAACATGACCCTTTGGTTATCGTTACGTTCGACGCTGCGATGGAACAGACATAGGTCAATCGCCCGGCACGAACGAGCCTATTTGTCTAGTCCTGCCGGTCCATCGGCACATGGCATCCTGTCGCTGCGATGAGAAAGAACATGACCGAGATCGCTTACCGTACCGCCAGCGTCGAGGGCCTCGACGTGTTCTACCGCGAGGCTGGGCCACTTGATGCGCCCGTGATCCTGCTGCTGCACGGATTCCCCGCATCGAGTCACATGTTCCGCAACTTGATCCCGCTGCTCGCCGATCGCTTCCGCCTTGTCGCGCCGGACCTGCCGGGCTTCGGCCAGACGACGATGCCCCCGCGCGAGGCGTTCGCCTACACTTTCGATAACCTCGCCCGGGTCGTCGGGCGCTTCATAGAGGTGATCGGCCTAGATCGCTTCGCCCTCTACATCTTTGACTACGGAGCCCCGACAGGCCTGAGGCTGGCGCTTGCCAAGCCCGAGGCGGTCACCGCCATCGTCTCACAAAACGGCAATGCCTACGAGGAGGGCCTGAGCGAGGGGTGGAACCCGATCCAGCGCTACTGGCAAGATCCCTCGGACACGAACCGCCAAGCCTTGAAAGCGTTCCTCGCGCCGGAGTCGGTACGCTGGCAGTATACCCACGGTGTGCCCGATCCGAGCCACGTCTCGCCGGACGGCCCGGCCCTCGACAGCCACTACCTCGAACGCCCGAAGGCCGACGAGGCGCAGCTCGACTTGTTCCTCGACTACGCGAGCAACATCGCGCTCTACCCAGCTTTCCAGGCATACTTCCGACAGCACCAGCCGCCGCTGCTGGCGATCTGGGGGCGTAACGACCCGTTCTTCCTAGCCGCCGGGGCGGAGGCTTACCGGCGCGACATCCCAACGGCGGACGTTCGGTTCCTCGACACCGGCCACTTCGCGCTGGAGACCCACGCCGGGGAAATAGCCGCAACCATGCGCGACTTTCTCGCCAAGCACCTACGCTGAAGCCCACCCGTCGTTGAGCGACCCTCGCGCCGCTTGGGGGCCTAAACGGCCAAGCCGCCGAGCGTTGGCCTTCCCTGCCGGAGACTGACCATGCCTGCCGCCCCTACGGATGTTGTCCGCGATTTCTACGCCAAGCTCGCAGCCGGCGACGCTCCCAGCGCCCTGAGCCTGATGGCGTCCGATATCGAGTGGATCACCATGTGGCACTATAAGGTGGAGGGGCGCGGCCCCGGCCCCGTAGCCGAGGGTCTGTTCAAGCCACTGATGGCCGAGTGGACCAGCTTCTCGCTTGTGCCCACCGAGTTCATCACGGAGGGCGAGACCGTGGTGTCGCTCGGCGATTTCACAGGCGTTCATGCTTGGACAGGCAAGACCTCCGATGCGCGTTACGCCCATATCTGGACGGTGGAGGATGGGAGGATCATCCGCTTCCGTCAGTACATCGACACGCTGGCCATCGCCGAGGCCCGCATCTGACGAGCCGCTTCGCCTGCATCGCTGGTGCCGTCCCGCAGCTCGAACCCTTTGCGCCGACGGATGCAAAGTAGGAGGATGGTCGCGCACGTGCATTCCGCCCCGCCCGGCGGCTTACCATTGCGGCATGGGACGCGCTGAAGGTTTAGCGTTTCCGTCGCGATCACGTCGGATACGTCCGCCTGTACACCCGAGGCATCTGTTGCTGCCGTCGGTACGATCTGCCGCGGTCCTGGCGCTCGCTAGAGCGCTCTCCGCCGCAACGGATACCGGTTCGGCGGAAAAGAGCGCGTCAGAACGAAGACTTAGAGCCGTAATCGATTACAACGCGATCGGGCACGGCTCCAGGCCGGAATGCACGGTCTCGCGATCGACGCGGTGGTCGATCCGTTCGCGGCGGAGGTCGGCATCGCCCGTTGTGGGTAGCCGGATGATATCGCCGACGCCGTCGCCTTCTTGTTCGCCCCGGAGCGTCATGGGATACCGAAACCGACCTTCGCGCCGATGGAGGTGAAACCAGGAGGCTTCGACCAATTGAAGGGTCGGCAGTGAGGCCGACGCCTCGTAAACGAAGGCTACGCGTGGAGCGTTTCCGACGTTCCCCGTTCGCCGAGGTCGAACGCACGATTCGGCCACTGGGCCGCCACCCCGATGACCATTCGGGTTCGACCGCGGTTGGCATCTGAGGGACGATGACGATGATCCAAAGCTTACTCGGCGCCGCGCTCGCGCTCGTTATGCCTGTCATGGCCTGCGCCGCACCTATCCTGTCTACCACGGCCACGACGACCTTCCATAAGATGCAGGTTGACGGGATCGAAATCTTCTACCGAGAAGCGGGCCCGAAAGATGCCCCGACCATCGTTCTGCTGCACGGCTTTCCGTCGTCCTCGCGGGAGTTCGACACATTGATCCCACTACTAGCGACGCAGTATCATCTGATCGCGCCGGATTTCCCGGGCTTCGGTCAGAGCGACGCGCTGCCAACCTCAGTCTACACCTACACCTTCGACCACCTGGCTCAGACCGTCGACCATGTCCTCGAAGCGCTGAAGCTCGAGCGTTACAGCCTCTACATCCACGATTACGGGGCGCCGGTCGGGATGCGGCTGATCCTGGCCCACCCCGAGCGCCTGCAGGTGCTGATCACCCAGAACGGCAACGTCTACCACGCCGGCCTAGGCGCAAAATGGAGCAAGATCGCTCAGTATTGGACTGATCCGGCCGCACACCCTGAGGTGATCGATGCCTTCTTGTCGCCGGCGGCGACCGAGCAGCGCCATACTGCGGGGACCACACATCTCGAGCGCTACAATCCGGACACTTGGACCGACGAAATCGCGCATCTGTCGAAGCCCGGCCAGCGTGATATCCAGGCGGCGTTGCTTTACGACTATAGGACCAACGTCGCCGCGTACGCGACTTGGCAGGCTTGGCTTCGGCAGAACCAGCCACCGACCCTAGTGGCTTGGGGGGCGAACGATCCATCCTTCATTGCGGCGGGCGCGACGGCGTTCCGCGCCGACATGCCGTCCGCTGAGATCCACCTGCTGAACGCCGGCCATTTCGCTCTCGATGAGAAGGCGGATGAAATTGCGAACTTGATCCTGATCTTCATGGCCAAGCACCTGCCGTCAGACGCATCGACTAAGCGGCAAGGCCAGAACCAATGAGCTTGAAACGCTACTTTGACCCTTCTGTCTTTCGCTGGAGTGTCGTTCGGAGCGGCAGGCAGGATCGTAGGACTTGACCGAATCATGGATCGTCTGGACGCGATGCAGGTGATGCTCACGGCAGTGGAGTGTGGCAGCCTCTCCAAGGCAAGTCGAAAGCTCGGCCAGCCGCTCGCTACCGTGAGCCGCAAGGTGTCCGAGCTCGAAAGCCACCTCAAGGCGGATCTCTTGATCCGCTCGCCCAAAGGGCTGGAGCTGACACCCGCTGGCCGAACCTACATCGCCGCAACTAAGATTATCCTGGAACAGCTGAATGAAGCGGAGCGCGCCGCTGCTGGCGAGTACGCTGAGCCTAAGGGCGATCTGGTCGTCACCGCCCCGACCATGTTCGGTCGGCTGCATGTCCTTCCGGTTGTCATCAGCTTTCTAGCGGCGTTCCCCGACGTATCCATTGAGCTGATGCTGACCGACCGTGTGACCCATTTCTTTGACGACCAGATCGACGTCGCGTTGCGCATAGGCGACTTGCCTGACAGTAGCCTAATCGCGGCACGCCTCGGCACCGTCCGTCGGGTGACATGCGCAAGCCCGGCCTACCTCCTCCGACGCGAGGTTCCGGCGGTTCCACAGGATCTCGTAGACCACGATGTAATCTCATTCCAGAGCGTGTCGTCCCCTACCATCTGGCGCTACTCGTCGAACGGGACCGAAGTCCCCGTGCCTCTTAAATCGCGCTTGAGCGTCAGCACCATCGACGCGGCCATCGCCGCGGGCGTAGCTGGCGCAGGGGTAATCAGGACTTTGTCCTACCAAGTCGTCGACCATGTGCGTGGAGGCCGACTGGAACTCCTGCTCGAAGCCCACGAGCCCACCCCCCGACCGGTGCATCTGATCTACGACAAGCAGAACCGCCTGCCACTCAAGTTGCGCGCTTTCGTCGACTTCGTCGTCCCGCGTCTTCGGGACCATCTGAGCGCGGCCGGGCTTTGAGTTTCAGCAGACTTGCGTCGGAAGACAAGCGTTTCGTCCTCTCTACGACTTGGTAGGGCGCAGATTTTTTTTCGAAAATCCGGGATCCAACTCGGCGGAAAATGCTCTGACGGAGAATCCAACGGACGACTCGCAGTCGATTCTGGATGGCCGCCAACCCGCGCAACGATCCAGCGAAACACTCCACGATTAGCCTCCTGATACGGCAGGAGAGCCCATCATTTCAAATTCCGCGGAAAGGCTGCTTCCCGTTACGCGATGTTGAAAAGTACCGGGACTGCCGCGTCACCGATATCCGCAAGTGCTTCAAGTCCCTGTCCCATCACTGTTTCCACGGAGCGTGACGCAGTTATGCCCTTACGCTCGGAGTTTAGTGGGCCGGAACGGCAGTTCACACAAATGTACGGCATCTTGATTCTCCGGGATGTTCGGGGGCGCGATGTCTTCGACACCTGGTAACGACGCGGGAGACTATGGCAGTTTCAGTCCCCCTGCAGCGCCGATGTTGTCTCGTCTCAATGCCTCGCCGGCATGTCATCCGGCACCGTCACGGACCCGACGATGCGACCGGGAAGGAGCGAGAAGCGTCGCTCCGGGTTTCTCAGACGATTGCCTCTATGCTGATGCCGAGCTTCCCAGGTCCCCGCAAGGCGGCTCCGGGTCGGTAAGGCGGGGGATCATAGGCCAGTCGTGGTTTCACCAAACGGCGGCATAGCGTTACGAGCGCAATTTCGACTTCGATACGAGCCAAGGGGGCGCCGATGCAGTAGTGAAGGCCACCGCCGAAACCGAAATGCTGGTTGTCGTCGCGATCCGGGTCGAACCTTTGCGGCTCGTCGAAGCGAGCGGGATCTCGATTTGCCGCAGCGAAAAGCAGAACGACGGGGGCGCCCTTCGGGATGGTTTCGCCGCCTGTTTCGATATCGCCCAACGCTCGCCGGGTCCGGAAATGCACAGGCGGTTCGAAGCGAAGCAACTCCTCAATCAAACGCGGCGCACGCTCGGGATCTTGCTTGAGACGCGCTAATTCCTCCGGATGGCGGAGCAACGTGAGCATCCCGTTGGTGATCAGGTTTACCGTCGTCTCGTGCCCTGCGACGAGCAACAGTGCCGCCGTCGAAATCAGGTCGAAGTCACTCATCCGGCGTCTACCCGTCCGATCTGATGCGGCTAAGCCGCTGAGCATATCGTCTTGAGGGCGACGTCGCTTCTCGCGAATCAGATCTTGCATATACGAGGAAATGGCCTCGAAGTTTTCGATGTTCGCGCGGCGAGTGGCATCGTCCCGACGAGCATCGGGCTCAAGGGCGGACGAGAGCTGCGTCGCCCATCTCTGGAAAATCGGCTCGTCCGACTCGGGGACCCCGAGCAGATCACAGATCACCGCGACCGGAAGAGGATAGGACAGATCGTCGACGAGACAGACGCTGGATCGCCCGTGACAAGCGTCGATCAACCTGTTGACCAGCTTTTCGACCCGACGGTGCACGGCCCGTACCCGCGGTACGCTGAACTGCTCCATGACGAAGCCGCGCAGGACGTCGTGATCGGGCGGATCTCTGAAAATGAGCGGACGGTGCCCGTTCGTGATGTGATCCTTGATGGGATTGATGACTAGATCCCTGAACAGGCTTCCGGTTCGCGGTCGATGCACCGGAGGAAGATCTTCGGAGCTGAGGCGAGGATCGAAAATCAGTTTTCGGATCTCGGCGTGTGTGCTTACCACATATCTGCCGTCGCGTTGTCTCGCGACTGGCCGCTGCCGCGCCCGTTCATAGAGCGGGTAGGGATCGGCACGGTTCGCCGGATCCAGAATTTCCTCGAATAGCGTATCCTCTGTCATAGCTTGCCTCGTCGGTTGAGCCGCTACGCCTGCGCTCCGGTGCTGCACGGCACGGGGTTTTGCGGGCGCGCCGGCAGGACGTACTCGGGCGTCGGAAGAGGCGAACCGCGGACGATGGACTCGGCAGAGAGTGCACCGACTCGCGCCGCGCCGGATGGTCCGACGACGAGATCGCGACCGTCGCCGGGGCGGTTCGCCAGAATTAGAAGGAAACCCGGGTGGACGCGACTCGCCCGGCGAGATCCTCGCCCGTCGTGCTGGTGGCGTTTCGAAATCCTATGCAGGCACTCGAGCGGGATGCGACCGGTCGAGCACACGTTCGTTCCCCGCCTAGAGGCGAGCGGCCGTTTTGGCGGAGACTTGGCTAAGCTGCGCAATAGAACCGTTCCGATATGTCGTCCTGAACGCGGCATGTCTCATGACACCGGGTTTATCCACGAGCGCATACGATCCTCGCCTATGGCTTCCTGTGCGCATAGGTAGCCGAGACGCGATGTCGCCTCGAAGCTCGACCACGCGCGAAGATCGACCCCGGCGAGAGTGGGCTTCAGCACCACCGTGGCCCGGCTCACTGCGATCGTGGTTTGCGCGTCGCTCGACACCGTGGCGGCGCGTAACAGCACCGGGGCTATGGACGGCATATCGTCCGGCGTGCGCAGCAGCCGCCGCATCAAGCGACCATGCCAGGTTTGAGCTCGCGTGGCCTGAAAGGCCAAATCGCTGCCGACGTCCACGGCGAGTACCGGCCCCCTCTGCATGGTCGACATCACATCGGCGGGGAGGTTGTTCATCATCCCGCCGTCCACGAGAACGCCTTCCGTGGCACAGACAGGTGGCAAGAGACCTGGAATGGCGATACTGGCGCGCAGCGCGTCGGTGAGGGATCCATGGCGATGGATCGACGCGTCACCGGTTGTCAGATTCGACGAGACGCAGAAGAACGGAAGCCACAGATCCTCGATTTTTGCCCCCCCGAATTGAGCGGAGAGCCCGGCATCGACGCGCGCTCCCCGCGTCAGAGCGATGTAGGGCAACGTGTAGTCGCTGAGGGGATTTCGGCGGCCGAAGAAGTCCGCCGTATGGGCGTCGATCTGCGCCGAGCTCCATCCCATGGCGACACTGGCGGCGATGATGGCGCCCATGCTCGTGCCACCGACGAAGTCGACGGGCAGGGCGGCCTCCTCCAGTGCTCGCAAGACACCGAGGTGGGCGAGCCCCCGCGCGCCACCACCGCCGAGCACGACTCCGCGACCGGTCCCGCTGATGAGCCGTGCGAGGCGATGATAGTCGCCCGACGCGCCATCGCGGATCTGAATGCGCAACGCAACGGGAAGGGCGGCGAGTGCGGGATGAAGCGATCGCGGGAGGCGCACTGCTGGATCCTGACGGATTGCCAGGTCGATCCGAACCCAATCGGAGCCGATGCGTGCGACATACTCCGCGGCGCCCGGTCGCGGCGGCACTTCAGGATCGGCTAGGAGCACCACGTGGTCGGCATGACGCAGGCAAAGCCGACACCAAGGACAGTCAATCTCACGTGCCACATAGATCGTACGATCGTGATCCGCTTCGAAGGCGTGGAACCAAGTCTCGTCCGCGCCCGTCGGCCACTCCGTCAGGCATCCGGTCGATCCTGGCAGCACCGCGTCCAGGCTTCGGGCCAATTCGTGGCCGAAGGCGGCGGCGGACGGCCCTTCCGTGACGGCTATGACGGCGTAGGTGCCCGGCATCGCGTCGAGCGGACGGTGGCTGTTGGCCCTGCGAAGACGCTCGGCGAGGAGGCGAGCGAAATAACGTAGCGTCCTGGGATGGAGATCGATCACCTCCTCGAAAGCCGACCGCGCCAGACGCAGGAGATGCGTGTCGCGGAGAGCCGTTGCCGTCGCCGAACGGGGTGCGGACGTCAGGAGCGCCATCTCGCCGAATGTCTCGGGAGGGCGAAGGCGCGCTATCCTTTGCACGAGCCCGTTCGATGGATCTCGCGTGGAGATCCCGACGGCGCCCGCGATCAGCGTGTAGAGCGAGTCGCCTTCCTCGCCCTCCTCGAAGAGCGTCGTCCCTCCGGCTACCGCGACCGAAGCCATGCGCTCGTGGATCGCGCGGCTAGAGGCTGGATCGAGCCCGGCGAGAAAGGGAATTTCGTTCGCGATCACACCCGTGACGACTCGCTCGGAAGTGGGCCGGGCCCGGCCCTCCGCAAACTCTAATCGAGGAACCGCGATGCTGTCACAGTTCAAAGCGGCCTCCGTATCGGAAGCAAATTCCCGAGGGTGCCGCTCGCACGGCATATCGGCTCGCCCCCGATCGTTGAGTGGCGCCGTCGTGAAACGCCCGAGGTCGGATCGGCCAGGGACAAGCCGTTCACAAACGCCGCGCTCGACAATGGTCGGTCGAAACGATCGTGCCGAGCGAGCTATGGATCGCGGCGAGCACGCGGTACAATTCCCCGCGCTCATCAACACGATGCAGAACGATGATGGAAATTGGGCGGAAGTTGTCTTTCGCCCCGAGCGCGACATCTCGGTACCAAGCGCCCTGAAGGCCGATCGCGCTATGGAGATGTCGCCCGTTCCCGGGCGCGCGCACGAAGCGGTCGGTGATCCGCGCCTGACCAACCTACGCTCGTGCGAATTTGGATGGATCGAAACGGGCAACGCGTCTGTCGAGCGCGCCTGGGATGGATGACCGCACGCAGCGACGCGGTGAGCCGACCTTTCGGACGGCGGCTGACGGCGCTTGAATTCAGGACTCCACCAAAGTTCGCAATAAGCGAGATCTATCGTTTCTATAGCTTCTAACCGCCGGTCGTGGCGCACTATCGCGGTGCGGAACACCCGTGACGGCGACGGATCGGAATCTGATCGCGTGACCTCGAAATTTCGTCAGCTCGAGAGTTATCAGGGAGCCTTGATGACAGACAGGTCGCAGGATGGCTGCTGCCCCTATTCGGAGATCGTGCCCTTCCGGGATTTCGGTGAAGTCGTGAATCCCAAGCGCTATCAGCCTCTTCCGTCGGATTGGATCGTCGCCTTGGCTGACGTCGTCGGGTCGACGCAAGCCATTTCCGTCGGGAAGTATAAGGCGGTCAACACAGCCGGGGCGGCCGTGATCGCTGCTGTTCGGAATGCCTTGCCGTCGGTCGCGCTCCCGTTCTCGTTCGGTGGAGACGGCGCCACCGTCGCGATCTCCCGAACGAATGCCGAGATTGTCGGCGATGTCCTCGCTCGCACCGCAGCATGGGTCGAAGACTCGCTCGGCCTGACGATGCGGATCGCGCAAGTCCCCATCGTGGCGATCCGTGAGGCGGGAGCCGATGTCCGTGTCGCGCGCTTTGCGGCTTCGCACAACGTGGCCTACGCCATGTTCGCCGGGGGAGGGCTGACGTGGGCGGAGGCGCAAGCCAAGGCCGGCATGTTCAACATGGCTCGTGCCGCGAGGGGGATGATGCCGAACCTCGACGGTCTCTATTGCGGATTTGCGCCCGTAAAGGCGAAGCATGACGTCATTCTTTCGGTGATCGTCGTACCCGTGGAGGACAATCTATCGTTCGCGGGGGTCGTCAGCTATTTGCTCATGCTACTCACCGGAACCGGTGACGGCGGGCGACCGCTGCCCGATGCGGGACCGCTTCCCTTTTGGAGAGGAGGCGGCCTCGAAGACGCGCTAGCAGGCGTAGACGCCGATCGGGGTGCTCTCGCGCGAGCCGCCGATGTCATTCGTGCAGCCACCACGCGATTGGTATTGAGCGCCGGGGTCCCGATTGGCGAGTTCCGCCCGAGGCGCTACTTACGGCAAATTGTGGAAAATACGGATTTCCGCAAGTTCGACGACGGCTTGCGGATGACCGTAGACTGTACCTCCGCGACCGCCGACGCACTCGAGACCTGCCTTTCGATCGCTCGTGAGTCCGGAGCATGTCGTTTCGGAATTCATCGTCAAGGAAGCGCCAATCTGACCTGCTATGTTCCTTCACGCATTCGAAGCGACCATGTTCATTTCGTCGACGGCGCGACCGGCGGTTTCGCCGCCGCCGCGGCAAAACTCAAGGAACAGAGGCCCCATTGAATTTTGTCTCGAACCTGCTGGTTCGAGGCGGTATCGTCCGTCGAGGATGTTCGGATCGCCGGAGTGGCCTTCGAGAAGCGAGATTTTACCGTAGATGCGCGAAAGGCCCCTCCCTTCAGGGAGGGGATGCAGAGCGCCGGCGGCGGTGGCCGCCATGCGACCCTTGCACGCGTTCCCGCATTGTTCTAGCGTCGCCGCGTGCTCCGCGTCCAGGCATACCGGTTCGAACTAAGGCCCGACGGCGCGCAGGAACGGCTCTCTCGCCGATCCTGCGGCTCACGCCGGTTCGTCTTCAACAAGGCGCTCGCCCTGCAGAAGGCCCGGCACGCCGCCGGCGAGAAGCATCTCTCCTACGCCGACCTGTGCAGGCACCTCACCGCCTGGAAAGCCGAGGCAAGCACGGCTTGGCTCAGGGAGGTGCACAGCCAGGTTATGCAGCAGGCGCTGAAGGATCTGGACCGGGCCTACCGCAACTTCTTCGAGGGCCGGGCCGACTTCCCGCGCTTCAAGAGGAAGGGCGTGGAGGATGCCTTCCGCCATCCGCAGGGCGTCAAGCTCGACCAGCCGAACGGGCGGATTTTCATGCCCAAGCTCGGCTGGATACGCTATCGCGCCTCCCGCTTCATCAAGGGCGAGATCAGGCAGGTTACCGTCTCCCTGCAGGCCGGGAAATGGTTCGTCTCGATCCACACCAAGCGCGAAGTCGAACCGCCGGTCCATCCCTCGACGAACCTCGTCGGGATCGACGTCGGGGTGGCACGCTTCGCAACCCTGTCGGACGGGACCGTAATCGAGCCGGTCCACGCTTTCCGCAACGCCGAGGCCGCGCTGGCCAAGGCGCAGCGGGCGATGAGCCGCAAGACGAAGTTCAGCGCAAACTGGAGGAAAGCGAAGGCAAAGGTACAGCGCATCCAGGCGCGCATCGCCCGCATCCGTTCCGACTTCCTGCACAAGGCCTCGACGACCATCAGCAAGAACCACGCGGTGGTCTGCGTCGAGGACCTGAGGGTCGGCAACATGACAGCGAGCGCGGCCGGGACGGTCGAGAAGCCGGGAACGAACGTCAGGCAGAAGGCGGGGCTCAATAAGGCCATCCTCGATCAGGGCTGGGGCGAGTTCCGCCGCCAGCTCGGGTACAAGCAGGGCTGGCGCGGCGGCTGGCTCCTGGAGGTGCCGGCGGTCAACACCAGCCGGCGCTGCCCAGAATGCGACCACGTCGACGCTGCGAACCGGCCGAGCCAGGCCGCATTCCGCTGCGTCGCGTGCGGGCACGAGGCCAACGCCGACGACGTCGCTGCTATCAACATCGCAAGGGCGGGACACGCCCGGCTAGCCTGTGGACACACTTCGCCCGTCGGGGCGTCGGCCCAGGAACCCGCCGAGGCGAGGCTGGGCCTCGCGGCCTGACCCGCGGTAGGAATCCCCGCCCTTCAGGGCGGGGAGGATGTCAACGGAGGATGCACGCCTTCTCGGCGCGACCTTCACCAAGGTCGGCTGCGGCTGGTTCGTGGCGTTGACCTTTGACAGCACGAGCGTCGCCGCGCCCGCACACGCGCAGCCCGGCTCCGCCGTCGGCGGCGACCTCGGAGTCGAGGCGTTGCTCACGCTCTCCACCGGTGAGCGGATTGAGAATCTTCGTCCGGCCTCACGACGGGAGCGCGAGATCCGCGTTTCGCGCCGAGCGCTCGCTCGGTGCCGGCGCGGTTCCGCTGGCACGCGTGTGCGTGCGGCGTGAGCGTGCATCGCGACGTGAACGCCGCGCGCGTGATGCTCGCGCGCGGGCTTGCGGCTCTGGCCGCGACGGGGGAGGCCGTGCCCCCGGGGACGCCAACGTGGGTCACGGGGCCGTGCGTCGTCCCGGAACCCTCCTCGCCGCCCGCAGGCAGCGCTGGAGACGAGACGTCAGATGGGGTGATCAACCCCAAATGACGAAGAACCGAAGAATGTAGAGGACCGTGGCGAGGTACCGTTGCCGGATCTGCCCTGGATCACGAAGGGGTGGCGCAAGCCCGGAGGTGGCTCCGGTACGGTCACAGCGCCTGCCGGGGCGAGGAGCGCGGCTGCGGGAAGCCTGGCGCGGCCTTCTCGATCTGGGGCTGATCATTGGCATCCGCGATCGGCGGAAAGGTACTTTCGGCTGCGATTGTCGCGGCATAGGCCGGCAGCCATCGCGCCTCGTCGAACGACACCGCTGCGATGCTGCGCCCGGCTTGTCCGTAGACAGCGAGGAACCGCCGGGATTTGCGCGAGCCCTGGACCACCGCAATTGCGTCGGCTCCCTCGGTCAGGCCGACGGCCTTGATGTTGATCCCGAACTGGCTCGACCAGAAGGCCGGCAGATGGTCGTAGGGCTGCTGGTCTTCAGAGCTAGCCAGCATGTTGCGGGCGGCATGGGCCGCCTGCTCGACGGCGTTGCCCCAGTGCTCCACCGAGATCAGGCGACCACCGTAGAGCCGGATCGGCCAGCGCGCCACGTCACCCGCAGCGTAGATGTCCGAGCAGGGCGTCCCATCGACGTCGCGGGCGCGGCAGGCCTCATCGCAGGTGAGGCCTGCCGGATCCGCCATCAGGCCAGCGCCACGGAGCCAACCAGTCGCTCGGGTCGCACCGAGGGCCGGGATGACGAGATCGGCCTCGATCGTACTGCCGTCCGCCAGCCGGGCGCGGGCCACGCGTCCCGCGTCGTCACCCTCGAAGGCCCGAACCTGCGTACCAGGGCGAAACTCGACGCCGGCGTCGTGCATACAATCGGCGATTACGCCACCGACCAACGAGCCGAGAGAGCGGGCCAGCGGCGTCGGATTAGGATCGACCAAAATCACGGGAATGCCGAGATCGCGAAGGCAGGACGCCGTCTCGCAACCGATCAGACCACCGCCGACGATGAGCACGCGGCGCGGGCCAGCCGCGAGGTCCGCCCGCAAGGCCTCTGCGTCGTCGCGGCCGCGCAGGGTATAGATGCCGGAGAGACTGCCACCGGTCTCGGCCGGCCAGCCTCGGGCCTCGGCCCCGGTGGCGATCAGGAGTTTCTCGTAGCCCAGCACCGAACCATCCGCTAGCTGGATCTTGCGGTTCGCTCGATTGAGGGCCACCGCCGGACTCCCGAGCCGCCAACGGGCGCACAACGGGGCGTCCGAGGTCGCGAATTCCGGAAGGCGTGTAGCGCCCGCCTCCAACTCACCGGCGAGCACGTGTTTCGACAGGGGCGGCCGGTCGTACGGCCGATGGGGCTCGGCGCCGACGAGGGTGAGCGGCCCGTCATAACCGCCGCGGCGCAATGCCTCCGCCCCGCGCAGGCCCGCGAGCGATGCCCCGACCACGACGATGCCAGCGGATTCCGAGTTCATGGCGTGTCCCCGTCGTCCGCGCCGGCCTGGAGGCTGATGGCGCGGACCGGGCAGGCCTGCACGGCCCGCTCGATCTCGCCGCGTCGCGCGGCCGGCGGTGCGGGATCGTAGAATAGGATCTCGCGCCCGCGCAGAATGAATGTGTCGGGGGCCGCGTAGCAGCATTGGGCGTAGCCCTGGCAGCGGTTGAGATCGACGACGACGCGTAGCGCCGCCCGCTCGGACGAGGTCGCGTCAATCACTCCGATGGCCCTTCCATTGCCGCAAACCACGTCAAGCCGACTGCGACTGGACTGTAACAGGCTTGCCGCCTCGCACCATTCCGGAGCACGCGAGTTCGTCGATAGCCGATAGGAACCCGGTCACCGCGTCCCGCGCGGCGAAGGACTGTGCCATGGCGTTCGCGCGCTCGCGAAAGCGAGGTTCGGCGAGCACCTTCGTGATCGCCTCGCGCAGATCCTCGACTCGCGGGGCATTTGTCGCGAGGTTGATGCCGACGCCTGACCAGTCGATCCTCGCGTTCACCTCGGCCTTATCCTCGGTCGTGCCGGCCGAGACGATCGGTACGGCCACAGCCAGGGCCTGCGAGACACTGCCGTAGCCGCCGTTGGTGACGAGCAGGCTTACCTTCGGCAGAAGTCGGTCGAAGGGTAGAAATTGCGCCACGCGAGCATTGGCCGGCAGCGATCCGCGCAGGGCTTCCACCGGCCGACCGCCCGTCGTCGCGACGACGAGGAGATCGTCCCTGTCGGCTAGGGCGGCGAGGGTGGGCTCGACCAACTCGCCGAAATCGGTGTTGGCCAGCGTGCCCTGCGTGACGAGGACGATCGGCTTGCCACCCTCAAGCTCATGCCACCATTCCGGCAGCGCCACCTCCGCGTGCGGAGGTGGCAGGAGACCGATGAAGCGCAGACCCGGGGGCAGCGGACCGTAATCGTACTCGAAGGCCGGAACAGTGGGTTGGAGGAACAGGTCGGGCAGCACGACGATGGAATGCGGAAGCGAGGCGGGCAGAGGTGGCAAACCCATTTGCGCGAGGTGGCTATCCGCATAAGCGCGCACGGGGTTGACGAACTCGGCATCCATGGTCGCCTTCATCGCAGCATAGCGACTTCGCTCGGCGGCGTCCTTAGCCGGCGGAAGGCCGAGACCTACCGGCGCGTGATCGGGCCGGTCGAGGAACAGGAAACTGACGTTCGCGGTGACAATCGGCGGCCGCGCACCGTCGGCGAGGAGCAGAGGTAGGACGCCGAGGAACATGCTCCCTGCCACGATTACGTCAGGCGCCTCGACCTCGATCAGCGACCGCAAAATTTCGGTTTGCGCCGGCATCGGGTCGATGAAGCGTCGTTCGAATTCGTGCCGGTAGCGCGCGGGACCGGCGGGAAGATCGGTCTCGCGGTACTCCGCAGAGTGGCAGTCCTCATACGGCACAAATCCCAAGCCTGCCTTCTCGACCCGCGCTCGGAACTCCTCGGCCGTGGTTACCAGTACTGCATCGCCGCGCGCGGAGAGCAGGCGGCCGAGGGCTAGCAGCGGGTTGACGTGCCCTGTGAGGGGTGTGGCCGCGATCAGGACCTTCATCTCAATCTCCACAGCGCCGGTTGCGACATCCCGACTTCCGCTCATGCTCAATCATGTCGCCGCCTAGATTTGAAAACAATACTAGCTCGCAAGTGCCGTTTTTATAGAACAGAAAGCCGACGACGAAATATTACAAGACCTTTACGAATTCCTCAATGCCGTTCAATCAGTTATTGCAAAGTCAAAACTAATGCTCGCAACGTGCGACGCTGCACGCGGAGGCTTTCCGAATGGCGGCCCTTCACGACTTGCAAGAGGCCCGGGGGTTGAGCGCAGCGCAATACTGCAACGTCGCGAATGTGTCGGGGATCAAATTCATAACCAGCGTGCATTGTGCGGGCAGTCCCGGCGGGGCCGGGCAGCGACAGCCAACGGCAACGTCCGGCATCCGACCGCACGATGCCGTGCGGCTGCCGCTGAGCAATCTTCTCGGATCGATTCGTCGACCGCGACGCGAACGCGTCACAGGACATCCTGGCCGCGGGGCACGCGGTCAGGGCCGGAGCCGATCCCCGGCGATCGCCTGCAGAGGGGTTGTCAGACGCGTCAGGCTTTGCCCAGCGCGCTGCCCCGGTGAAACAGGAACTTGCGGCGTGAGCCGCAGGAATCCTCATCCTTCTAGGGCGAGGAGGCTCTGTCAATTGATGCAGTCCCGGCCGGACAATAGCTTGGCGACAGTGACGTTCGCGCTCGCTTCGGCGCTCGCTCGGAGCGTGCTTGCCGCCGCCGTGGCCAGAAATGTCCTTGCTGATCTGATGCGAGGACGCGACTGATTGGCGGGTGGCTCGTTGCGGTCGGACATAAGCGACGTCCTGAAGAACTCGCCGACGTGCGCGCGGGTCGCGTTTCACGTCCGCTCGGAGCACGGAAGCATCCTCACTCTGATCAAGGGTATGGCGGCGCATTCTTCTGCGCATCTGTGGAGCGAACATACAGACGTACCGGCCGCGCCAAGATCTCGCAACCGGGCACGGAAGTCTTCCGCGATCGTGTGTCCGATACTCGCGTCACGAGCGGCATGTAACTCACAGCCCTGTCCCGCGAAGTCTCCCGCGACGAGGGCGAAGCGACCGGCGATGCGGACCGGCGAGCCTTTCGCGCGATCCGAACCGCATCCCGCGTCATATTCGACCGTATATATCGAACGACCGGGACGACGTCCGACGAAGCCAAGGGGAATGACGATGGTGACACGACGCTTGGTGGTCGCGGGTGGCCTCTGCGGCGGGGCTGCGGCGCTGGCGGCTGCCCTCGGATCCAGCGAGTCTGGTTCGGCCGGGAGCTTCGAGGTGGCCCACGACGACGCAGAGTGGCGCCAGCGTTTGAGCAAAGACCAATACCGCGTCTTGCGTCGCAGCGGCACGGAGCGGCCCTACACCAGCTCGCTGCTCGACGAGCATCGGCGGGGCGTGTTCACGTGCGCGGGCTGCGATCTGGCCGCGTTCTCCTCGGACACCAAGTTCGACAGCGGTACCGGATGGCCGAGCTTCTGGGCAGCCTTGGACGGAGCGGTGGTCGAGGATAGCGACCGTTCCTTCGGCCTGCTGCGTACCGCCGTCGCGTGCCGCCGCTGCGGCGGCCATCTTGGCCACGTCTTCGCCGACGGCCCGAAACCGACAGGGCTGCGCTACTGCATGAACGGCGTGGCGCTGGGCTTCACGCCCACGGCAGCTTGAGGTCGCGCCAAGCTCCTGTTCCTCCTGGTCGATATCGGCGGCGTCGTCACGATCGTCAGCCCCTGCATCCTCCCGGTTCTCCCGTTCGTGTTCGCGCGGGCGGACCGTCCGTTCGTTCGGAGCGGCCTGCCGCTACTCATCGGGATGACGCTCACCTTCGCGGTCGTGGCGAGTTTGGCCTCGGTTGCGGGCGGCTGGGCGTTGGCGGCGAACGACTATGGTCGCGTCGCCGCGCTTGCTGCGTTCGTCGGTCGGCCTCAATGGCCCGATTGGACCTCACCGGTCAGCAACATCCTTGGTCCAGGGCCGGCACAACCTCATCCTACACTCGCCAAGCGCTGGCGAGGAGCGGCCGCGCCATCTTGCCGACCGGCCCCCTCGGTTCTGGATGCTTGATCGTCGTTCCGAGGAGTTCCGACGGTTGCTCTGGCGGTTGCCGCGCAAGTTATCGAATGCATTCCGTTCGGGCGCGTGACCACACGTGCGGGTTCGAGGCATCAGAAGGGCCCGCACTCAGGACTGAAGTTACCGACGGTGAACGCCGATGCAGCGCAAGTGTCTCTCGGCCACCATTATCTCTGCCGTCGCAGCGGCAGGCTTCGGTGCCCTTCCGGCCCGAGCCCAGAATGTCGCCGAGATGGCGGCCCGGTTGGACGCGATGCAGCGCCAGATGCAGGCCCTGCAGCAGGAACTGGCCGCCCTGCGTCGGCAGGCCGGCACGCAGCGGGCGGCCCTCGCCGGGGAGGCAAGGGAGCGCCGGGTGCTGTCGCGCGAGCAGGCGCGCCTCGCCGCCCGGACCGAGCACCAGCAGCGCGTGGCGCAGGTCGGCGGCCCCGGCGGGGCGCGGCCGGGGCCGAGCGCGCGCACGCCGGTGATCCTCGCCAACGACCTCGCCTGCAACGCCGGCAGCTACGCGCTCGGGCCGGCGGTCTGCTTCACGCCCGGCGGCTTCGTCGAGCTGGCGGGCATCGCCCGCAATCCCAACGTCGTCTCGGACGTCGGCACGGATTTCAACGGCATCCCGTTCCGCAACGACCCCCGCTCGCGCGAGAACGAGTTCCGCTTCTCCGCCCGGCAGAGCCGCTTGAGCGGGCTGTTCACCGCGAAGGTCGAGCCGACGCTCCAGATCTCGGGCTATTACGAGATCGACTTCCTCGGGGCGGCCACCAACGCCAACTCGCGCGAGAGCAACAGCTACAACCCGCGCATCCGGCAGATCTTCGCCACGGTCGATTCCCTCGATACCGGCTGGCACGTGCTCGCCGGCCAGGCCTGGAGCCTGATCACCACCGACCTGTCCGGCATCACGCCGCTCAAGGAGCAGATCCCGCTCACCATCGACGTGCAGTACGTCCCGGGCTTCAACTGGACCCGGAACCCGCAGCTGCGCGTGGTCAAGGACGTTGCGCCGGGCCTGTGGGTCGGCCTCTCGGCGGAATCGCCCCAGAGCGTGCTGCCGCCGAGTCCGTTCGCGGCCCCGAGCAACGTCAACCTCAGCAATGCCGGCGACCCGGTCGGCCAGCTCAACACCACGACCACCTACTCGAACAACAGCGTCCCCGACATCATCGGCAAGGTCGCCCTCGAGCCGGGCTTCGGACATTTCGAGCTGAAGGGCCTCGTGCGCTTCTTCGACGACCGGCTGAGCGCCACGAATCTCAACGCCGTGACCCGCCTCCCCGGCCGCACCGACACCGCGCTGGGCTACGGGATCGGCGGTGCCGCGACCCTGCCGGTGATCGACAAGCGCCTCGACCTCCAGGTCAGCGGCCTCGTCGGCCAGGGCATCGGCCGCTACGGCTCGGCGCAGCTGCCGGACTTCGCCCTGAAGGCCGACGGTTCGATCGCGCCGATCCCGGCCTTCCAGCTGCTCGCCGGAGCGGTCGCCCACGTCCAGCCCGGCACCGACGTGTTCGTCTATGCCGGCTGGGAGCATGCCTCCCGGGCCGGCGCTCTCAACGCCACGGGCTACGGCTCGCCGACCCTGGTGGTGACAGGCTGCGACGTCGAGGGCGCGACGAGCGGCACCTGCCAGGCGGAGACCCGCGACATCCGCCAGATCACCGGCGGCTTCTGGCATGACCTGTACAAGGGCAATTTCGGGCGCCTCGTGGCGGGGGCGCAGGTCTCCTACACCGAGCGCGACGCCTTCCGGGGGGCCTACGGAATCGCCGCCTCCAACCACCTCGTCACCGGCCTGACCTCGCTGCGCTACTACCCCTTCTGACGGCCGGACAATGCGATGTCGCAGTTTTCAAGATTTTGGGAGAACTGAAATGAATGCTCGCGAAATAAGCCGAACAGTCCTTACGGCATTGTCGATAAGTTCGGCCCTATCGATGGCCGTTCCGTTGCCGGTCCATGCCGAGGTCGCCGCGACAAAGCGAGTAGTCGGATACCTCTACACGACTACCAATGGCGAGGAAGTGAACGAAGTTGTTCGTTTGGCCCGCTACGAGGACGGCACGGTCGGCGACGAGAAGACCTATCCCACCTACGTCCGGGGAGGCGCCAACCCTACCGCGCCCGCGCAAGGCGATTATGATGCACAGGGACAGACCCAGATCGTTGGAAATTTCCTGCTGACCGCCAATGTTGGCGCTCACTCTATTTCCGTATTCAAGATCGACCGTTCAAACGGGGATCTGACGCTGGTTGGCAGCGTCAATTCCTATGGCCAGAATCCGGTTTCGATCAGCGCGACACCTATCGTGGGACAGCCGGATCAGTTTTGGGTTGCCGTCGGCAATCAGTGGGGGCAGCCGACTGTCATTTACGCCGGCGAGAAGCTTCGACGGCTACCCAGTGACCAATTTCTTCATGAGGATCTCACCAAGCCGCATCCATCCGATCTGGATCGCACAATCGAACTCTATCGGCTCGACAATCTCGCCGGCACGCTGACCCATGTTCGCACTCTCGATCACTACCCTCGAGAGAATGGAGGACCCGCGCAGATATCTTTCAGTCCCGATGGCAAGAAACTCGCTGTCAGCACTTGGGGCATTCCACATTTCTTGACCGATGATCCAAAGCTTGAGGAAATTCATCCGAGCAGGATCTACGTCTACGATTTCGCCGAAGGAGTGATCGGCCGGCGCCGTTATTTCGAAGAAAAGGGTATCGCCGGATCCGTGGGCTTCGAATGGGGCCCACGCGCCGAGACGCTGTATGTCACGAACTTCTCGATCACGAACGCCAAAGGCGACAACGGATTGACGGTGCTCAAGGATGAGCCAGGACAAGTCACAAAGATCGCCAACTACCCCACCGGACAGACCGATCCAAAAGACATCGACGAAGCCTGCTGGAGCGCCCTAAGTCCCAAGAGAGACATGCTGTACGTCGTCAGCTACGTGACCAACGTGATCACGCCGTTCAAACTCGACCCGTCGAGCGGTAAGGTGTTGGAGCGGATGCCTCTGATCACGCGCGGCACCGGATATGCGCCGGAGGGCGACTCCAAGGACGTGACGATATCGTCCGACGGCAAGCACATGTATTGGCTTGGAGCGTTTGGGTCATATTCGATCAATTTGTACGATGTCGGGGCCGATGGTTCGGCAACTTACAAAGGACAGTACACCTTACGGGCGACCAAGTCGGCCGTCGGTCGGCCCGGAGTCTACGATCTGGGGGGAATCGCACAGTACGATCTGAATTGACGAATGCCTTGATTGGCTATTGCGCGACTGGGCGGTTCGACAGGATCCGCCCGGATCGGAGACGTCTCTGCAGCGCCGAGCTATAGATGATTTGCTCACTTATTTCCGTCGCGCAGGGTGCCGGTCGGCTCCTGCACGTCGGCCTTGAGGAACCAGAGGTGCTTGTCGACCGCCCGGGAGATTTCGGTGAACAGGTCGGCCGAGTCGGGGTCGCCCGCCTGATTGGTCTCGTCAATCTTCTCGCGCACCGCGTTGGCGTAGCCGGCATAGCTGTCGATCAGCGCGACCATGTGGTCGGCGACGGCATGGATGCCGGTGGGGCACTGGGGTAGCTTCGTGCGCTCGGCCACCGCCTGGGTCGAGCCGTCATGGTCTCGGACTGAGAACGTGCCGAAGTCGCGCAGATCCACGCGGTCGC
Organism: Methylobacterium sp. 391_Methyba4; assembly: GCF_029691625.1. Taxonomy (NCBI): domain Bacteria; kingdom Pseudomonadati; phylum Pseudomonadota; class Alphaproteobacteria; order Hyphomicrobiales; family Methylobacteriaceae; genus Methylobacterium; species Methylobacterium sp. 391_Methyba4. The sequence continues at coordinate 2,284,969 of NZ_CP121475.1, forward strand.
CGGCTGCCAATGCCGCGGTGATGCGGTCGATGAGAGCGTCCACCACTATTTCAGCCTCTTTGGCGAAAAGGTGCGGGTTCTGCTGCGCGAGGCGGGCGATGAGTTCGGATCGGATCATAGGCGGATCAAAAGCCAAGACCGTGCCGCTCGGCAACCTCGGACCATAAGGTCGAGAATGACGCTTGAAGCGCGGCAGGACACCGTGTGCTCCCCCTGGATCGATTTGAGCGCTATAGGCGATGCCGTCATCGTTGCGGCTGCCACCGTCCCGAGACGGTGGTCAGAACCCACTGAAGCTGCCGGAGGAGCTCATCAATGAGCGCAGATGAGGTCGAGAATGCAGCGGGACCGCGTATCCTCATCGTCGACGATCAAGCCACGACGCGCGAGATCGTGACGGCTCTTTGCACCAAACTCGGCTTCACCAGCATCGACGTCGCCGATAATGGTGCCGCGGCGCTCTCCATGATGCGCAAGCGCGTCTATGGTATCGTTCTCTCGGACTGGAACATGGAGCCGATGACGGGTTTCGAGCTCCTGCGTGCTGTGCGCGCCGACCCACAACTCGCTCGGACCAAATTTTTGATCATGACGGCAAGAGCCGACGCTGACGCAGTCCTGGCTGCGAAGCGATTTGGCGTCGATAATTACTTGATCAAGCCGTTCACTCCAAAAATCTTGCAGGAAAAAATCCTTGCCGTCCTCGACTGAGCAGGCGGATTGAAAAATTATGCAGCTTGTCTAAGCTGCTCGATCTCCTCAAGCACATGTTGGCGCGCCGTCTGAACTTGCTCCAGAAGCGCATCGAGATCGCGTCCTGCCTTGCAGGCGTCTTCGAGTTCCGCACACAAGCCCGACAGCTCTGAAAAGCCCAGAAAGCCCGCCGCCGAGATGACTTTGTGAGCCTCGCTCGCAAGGCGATGCGGGTCCTGACTTCTCAAGCACGCGTGACCAAAGCGTTCGGCAAGCTGCACCGCAAGATCGCCGATGAGCCGGAGCATCTTCTCCGCACCGACGAGGTCGAGCATCTCTTCGTAGATCTCGCGATCCAGAACCAACCTGGGCGTGACGGAAGGCGCGGCAGCCATGCTCATGGTGGGCTCACCCATCCAGCGCTCGACGGTCGCGAAGACTTCGTCGCGCTTGAACGGCTTGCCGATGTGGTCGTTCATACCGGCCGCTCGAAACTGCGATACCTGCTGCGGCAGAACGTTGGCCGTCATGGCGATGATCGGAATGCGGTTGGCAGGATGATCGAGCTCACGGATGTGTCGCGTCGCCGTGATGCCGTCCATGCCAGGCATCTGAATGTCCATCAGCACGAGATCGTAGCGCGTGGCCTGAACCGCCTGGATCGCATCGGCGCCGTTTTCGACGACGTCGATACGATGCCCAACGGCCTCCAGCACCGAGCGGGCCAGCTCCTGGTTGATCTCCAGATCTTCGACCAGGAGGATGTGGGCGGGACGTGCCGCCGGAACTCTGGGAGCTTCCAAAGTCTGAGGCACGATCAAGCTGTCGCCGCAGCCAAACCGAGCCGTGAACCAGAAGGTCGAGCCGTGCGGGAGAGCGCTTTCGACACCGATCTCGCCGTCCATCAGCTCCACGAGGCTCTTGCAAATCGCGAGTCCTAGTCCGGTGCCGCCGAAGGTCCGCTGGATGGATCCGTCCACCTGAGAGAACCGCTGGAACAGGCGCGCCCGTTTCTCCTCCGGGATACCGATGCCCGTATCGGTCACCGCAAGGCGTAAGATCGTTGCGTCCGCTGCGTCCGCTGCGTCCGCGAGGCACGTGATGGCGAGCCTCACGGTTCCGGCGTGCGTGAACTTCACGGCGTTGTTGAGGAGGTTGAGCAGGATCTGACGAAGCCGATCCTGGTCTCCGATCAGCCCATTCGGCACTTCTTCACCGATATCGGCCTCTATGATCAGGCGCTTGGAAGTAGCAAGGCCGCGCACGATCGATAGAGTGTTGTCGATCAGGCTGTCGAGGCGAAAGGGCTGAGCGTAGAGTTCGACTTGACCAGCCTCGATCTTCGAGAAGTCGAGGATGTCGTTAACGACGGTGAGGAGCGCAGCGCCAGCCGAACGGATGCGGTCGGCATGCTGGCGCGCCGTCGAGCCGAGATCCTCCTCATCAAGCAGCAGGTCGGCGTAGCCGATGACGCCGTTCAGCGGCGTGCGGATCTCGTGGCTCATCGAAGCCAGAAACTCCGACTTCGCTTGGCTCGCGGCCTCAGCCAGTTCTCTCGCCGTCTCGGCCTCGCGTGTCCGTTCGGCCACACGCTGTGCGAGGCTGGCATTCAGATCACGTAGAGACTTCTCGGCAGCGTCACGCGCGGTATCGTCGCGCACCGTGAGCACGGCACCGATCTGTGCGCCCGCTTGGTCGAGGAGAGGTTGCGCACTGCCGATCACGAGCACCTCAGTGCCGTCTGGCCGTCGCACTCGCCAGCGTGCACTGCGCACTTTCTGTCCTTTGACAGCGCGAGCGAGCGGCAGATCGAGGGGTGGATGCGGCCGACCGTCTTCGGTGTAGAGATGGTAGCTGTCACTATAAGCGTCCGGCTCCACGTCGAGCCGAGCTACGCCATGGATTTCGGCGGCCGCCTTGTTGACCAGCGTGATCCGACCCACAGCGTCGGTGACGATGACACCCTCGGCAAGCTGCGCCAGGATGGCCACACTGGTAGCCGTGGTCGAGTCCGCATAAGCCCGCGCCTCTCTCAGCTGCGCTTCAGTGACGGCGCGATAGCGCTCCTCACTCTGCGCTAGCTCAGCCTCGGCTCGTTCGCGCTGCCGAACATCTCGGACCAGTCTCAGACCAAGCGCGGCAAGAGCTGTGAGTAGCACGACGAGGATGGCGGCGCGTCCGAGGGCGCTAGCACGCCAAGAGGCGAGAGCTTCCTGCTCGGAGATGGCGGCGTAGGCCACCACAGGGAACACGCTCGCCGTGGCGAACCCGGCAAAGCGCGCGCTGCCGTCGATCGGTGAGACATACCGCCCGACCCCGGAGGAGCGGTTGGGTAGATCCTTCGTGAAGAGGGGAGAAGCCGATACATCACGCCCGATTTGATCGCCGAGAAAGGGCTGGCGTGCCAGGATCCTGCCTTCTCGGGTCAGCAGGGCGATTGCCCCATCCGAGCCGATATCGAAGCCTGACAAGCGTTCGACGAAGTGCTCGACATCCACGGTCGCGGCGACCACCCCGGCAAAGCTTCCGTCCGGGTTCTGCAGCCGTCGCGAGACGAGGATGATCCAAGCTCCTGAGGACCGGCTGCGGATCGGCTCACTCAGGTGAGGCGCGAGGGACGGGTTGGCCTTGTGGTACTGGAAGTAGGCTCGATCAGCGTTGTTCACGCCCAACGGGATCTGGTCCAGCGAACTCGCGATCCAGTGGCCTTCGGCATCGTAGACGAACAACCCGCCGACGCTGTCTAGCGCGCGTGTGGCCGTGGCCATGCTCCGGCTGAGTTGGGCGAGAGTTTGTGGCGACCATCTTCCGCCCTGCAAGCGCTCCGCGATGCCGAACAGAACTGTCTCAGCGAGCCTGAAGGTGGCGTCGGCCTCTCGGGCCACGGCGCGAGCGACGTTGAGAGCGGCCGTCTCGGTCTGCTGGATGTCGACCGCGCGCTGGTCCCATTCGTGCCATGCCTCAAGACCGACGAGCATCGAGCAGATGATCGTCCCGAGAAGGACGAGCCGTCGGCTTAGGTAGCCAATCGCGAGCGCTCTCATGGGTTTAGCCGACTCGCCGTCATCACAGGAACACGATTTCGCTTGCGCCATCCAAGACCGCTTTTTGATGACGTTCGGTAAATCGTCCGGCAACAGACCGTCACCGCATGGCTCGGCCGCTTGACTGGCCTTCGCGCGCAACACGGGAACGTGATCGAACGCTTTGATTGAATAAAAAATTGCGGGCTGGTCGACTTCGGTCGACCTCCACACCCGCAATCTGGTGACCCCCTCAATTCTCTGGTGAGCGGGCGTGGATGCTCCGCTTTCGAGACCGGTCTTTTACATACTTGAAATTGCCGCTGGCTGGCCCTGTGACAGCCCGCTCGGGTCGGCGCTCTTCCCACTTCTGCGCCCGCTTGGCGAGGCCCGATCAGTCGTCTGGCGGGCGTAGCCGCACGCTTCTTGCGTTTGCTCCGCGTCGGGTCTCCTCTCGACCGCCACGCCCGCCCAGACGTTCGTCCCCCCACTGAAGGGCGGGCGTAGATGCTGAGATCTGGGTTGGCACACCCAAGACTGTATCCACTCTGCGAGCTTAAGTTTACGGTGACTGTGTCGGCCTGCCTTGAGGGGTCGGTTGGTCGGCTGTCCACGCCCGCTCACGGTTCGCACCCAACGGTTTGGGAGGGCGGGGATGTTAAAGGTTTGTACCGTCGTCAGCTCCGGCCTGCTCGTACGAAATGGAACATAAGATAGCCGGGCGTTCCGTCCTGTTCGAAATGCGCCAGAGGCATCGAGAGACCTCTGCGAGGTCGAGGGGTGCGGCGCCGGCGGCAGCGATGATGTTGCCCCGTCGCCCCAGCGCATCGACGGAACTTGGATCATGTTCGCATCGGCCGCCACCTCCGGCATCTCAGCCTCGCGGTCCTGGTCGTTCCCGCGCATGTAGATCACCTGTGATCCTTCGGGGGCCTGAAGGCCGCCAGCGAAGGCTCGGCGTCCGCACTGTCCTTGAGGTCCGCGTCGTCGTCCATGCGGTCGAGCACGGCGATGATGTGGTCCGCCGCGTCGAAGGCGGTCTGTGCCGCCTCCTCCAGGCTGGCACGTAGATCGGCCCCGGCCAGCGCTGGCAGGGCTTCCGGTGCAGTTCGTTTCGGACGCGGGGTGAATGTGAGCACGTCACCCATGATGTCAGGTCTCAGGGTGGGAAAGGAAAGGCCCGACGGGATCGGGCAGGGGCGCACGGCTACGGAAAGTGCGGGGTGGCCTTTGGGCTGCCCGTCCTCGGCTTCGGGTTTGTCGGCTTCACTGCCGAGGGCGGCGAGGAGCATCAAAAGGAAGTCGCCGCAGAACTCATACCGCACCTTGGCTCGTCAGTCGGTGCCGAAGGTGAGTTCCGCCTGGAACGCCGCGTACTGAACGAGCGCGGCCCGGCCTTCGTTGGTGGTCAGGACGGTGGCCCAGACAGCCGCACGAGTGACGGCGCCTCTCAACACCACACGCGCCGGAGACGGCGCGGCCCCCTACCCTCGCGTTCGAAGCCGCCGCCGAGGCCGCCGAGATCGCCCGCATCTACAGCGAGACAGCCGCTGCCTTCGCCATGATCGGCGACCGACGCGGGCTGGCCTATGCCCTACGATGTGCCAGCGCCGCGCTCCTCACCGTGAGCCAGGCCGTGGAGGCTCTGCGGCCGACCGATGGAGGCTGCCGACGAGCACCATGAGCCTGTCGCGCCGACAGCGGCGCCAGATGAAGCGGCTCGGCGACGAAGCCAATCGCGCCGTTGAGGGCAATCGGAGGTTCTTCGACCGTTGGCCCGGCCGAACCTACCGCACCCGCCTCGCCTCGTCCGCCGAGCGCCAGCAGATCGAGATCGTTCAGGGCGGCCCGATATGGGCCGGGGGCGATCAGGCCGTCTTCGTCGTAATGAAGCAGCTCGCCGCGGGCGTGCGCATGAAAGCGACGGTCATCGGCCCTCGCGAGAGCATCGGCGAGGAGCTGAGCGAGTGCCACACAATGCGCGATACCGCGAGCCGACCGGCTGGAGCTGGACGCGGTGCCGCCGACGGTGGACCGACGAGGGATTGGACGCAACGATGGCCCCGTTCCAACGGCGGGACATGCGCGGAATGAGGAAGCGCATGATGCAGAGAAGCGAGCTTGCCGATCTCGGCCCCACGAGTCGTCGGCTCACGGAAGAAATCGTGCTGTCGCGGCACTCACTCCGAAGCTTGACTGTATCGCCGCGGGCGTTGCGATCAAATCATTCCCATAAGTCATTTCTCAACGGCTGGAGACGGGACCATTTTTGTCTCGTTCCTACAAGTAGCAAATGAATTCATACTGTCGCGACATTCCTCCGCAAGGCCCATCAGCAATCCGAAAAGCTGATTCAAGAACGCGCCCAATGGACCAACCGTTTCGCACGAATACTGTTCAGATAGGTCATCCCGCTTCATCGCCTTGACGTTAGTTGGGTCAGGTAATCAAAATTCCTTAATTAGTAACCAATTACGATAGAGGGTGATCTTCGCCAAGCGAAATAAAGAGTGTTAACGAAGGATTGGCCATGGAATCGCAGGTCAAGACGCCAATGCAAAGGAAATCACTCCGCGAAATTCGCTCCGGCCAGCTCGGATCATTTGGACGGCGACAACTCGAGTTGTATGAAGAGTCTTTACAGTGGACGAAGAAGGCCGAAATCATCGACAACGCGCTGAAAGTCGGAGACCGCGCTCCGAATTTTATTTTACCAGACGCGTACGGGCAATTCGTCTCGGCGCAAGAACTTCTGAGGCGCGGCCCGCTTGTCTTGAGCTTCTATCGGGGGTCTTGGTGTGAGTTCTGCGTATCGGAACTTGGCGCATTGGATCACGCCCTCCCAGATTTCGTTGCGCGGGCGGCCAGTATGGCGGCGGTCTCTCCCGAGGTCGCCAAATATGCACGGCAGCTTCTGAAGCAAGAAAGGCTTAGTTTGACGCTTCTATGCGATTTGGACTATGGATTATCGTTGAGTTTCGGAGTTCTGTACTACGTACCACAGTCGACGCAAATCCGGCTGATCGAACGCGGAATCGACCTCCCGAGGCGTCACGGCACACAGGCTTGGATGCTGCCTGTCCCAGCTACATACGTCATTGATCCGTCCGGGGTCATCACGGCCGCATATATCAATGAGGATTATACGATCCGAGCAGATATCGAACTCATTTTATCGCATCTGGACCAGTTTCCAAAACGTTCGGTTTAGGGCTGAAGTTATTCGAGGTGGTGGCCATTTGACGCTTGGGCTGATCGGGACTCGAAGTTGCAGCCCGTTCGTCGGGGACCGTGGGATCGAAATCGGCGCGCCAGTCTCTCGTGCGCGCGAGTCGGACGAACGCACCGAGGGCAGGCAAGTATCTGCGGCCCGACATCACCAGCAGGCGGATCTCCCTGCGAAACTCGTCCCCCCCAATCACGCGCCGCGTCAGGTCCGAGATGTACGGCATGTGCTCGGGCGCCAGCATCACGCCGAGACCGGCCTTGACCAGCTGCTGCAGGTGATCGAGATGCCGGCTGCGATGGCCGACCCGGAGCCGATCGGGGCTGGCCAGTCGCTCTGCCCAGAACCGCCGCGCCGTATCGCAGCCGATCTGCTCCAGCCAGACGGCCTCGGTTAACGCCTCGCCCGGGATCGGGCCGTCGCCGGAAAGAGGCCCCTGCTGCGCGACGAGGACCGTGAAACGCTCCTCGAACAGGCGCCAGAAATCAATCCGATCCGGCAGGCTTTCGACGTCGTCGGCGCAGATCGCGGCGTTAACGTGCCCCTCTAGCAGCATCTCGATCAGCTGCTTGGGGGGAGCCTCCTCTAACTCGACTTGCAGGCCGGGCATGGTCTCGGCGATCTGCAGGAGCGGCGTCGCCACCAGCGACGCCGAAATGCAGGGCGCGAGCCCGATCTTCAGCGGGGCCACCGTCTTGTGGCGGAAGTCGTCGGCCTGCAGCCGAATGGACTCGGCCGCCGAGAGCGTCGTCTCGAACATCGGCAGCAGCAGCTTACCCAGGTCGGTCAGCTGGGTCAGCTGTCGCTCCCGGTAGAGCAACTCGCCACCGAGTTCCTGTTCGAGCTTCTGGATCGCCTTCGTCAAAGCAGGTTGCGTGACGCTGCACTGCTCCGCCGCGCGCGTGAAGTTCAGCGACTGCGCCAATGCGAGGAAGTAGCGGACCTGATGGAGTTCCAACTCGGTGCCCTCCCGCCACCCTCCGCTGTACTGTGCGATGCCCATCGATCGTCTGCGGAAGGTTGAGGGTCAAGTTCCGAAAGTCCAATTTTTGGACCAAAAAGTCCGAGTTCGAACGGCCGGCTCCTGTCTACCGCGGCTTCGGACAATTCTCGCATCCGGTGTACGGGATCGCGTCCAATCCGACGGCCCTGTCGCGGCAGACGAAGGAGCCGTGTTCCCCACGCGGCATGCAACGGTTCTTCCGCATTCGGGGTCGATGACCCGGCTTGACCTCTTCACCGCAGCCGAATAGGGCCTCGTACGCGTTCCCGGCCTGTTCTACCGTCCGGTCTCATGGCCCGTGGCCGACGGTAGCCGGGAGGCAGACTGCAGCAGGGTAGTTGCGGGCGAGCCGGTCGTAGCGGGTGGCGAACCGGCGGAAGCCCTCAAGCTGCTCGAACATGCGCTTGATGGCGTTCCGGCCACGATATAGCACGGGCGAAAAGCACGGCTTCCAGCGGCGATTGACCTTCGGAGGAATGTTGGACGCAGCCCCCATCGCCTCAATCTGCCGGCGGATGGCATCGCTGTCGTAGCCCTGCCGGCTTATTCCCCCGACTTCAACCCGATCGAACTCGCCTTCGCCAAGTTCAAGGCCATTCTTCGTGCCAAGACCGCTCGCACGAACAGCTCCCTCTGGGAGACCATCCAACGAGCCTTTAGACGCTTCGCATCAGCCAAATGCCGCCGCTGTCTCGACGCCGCGGGCTACGACGCATACGATCCAATCAGATCACACACCGCTCCGGAAACCGTGAATCAAATCCCGCCGGGCCGCGCTACCGTTATGGGACCGGGCGCTAGCTTGGCCGCGTACTCTGCGTTCAGTCTTACAGGTTCGAGCTTCGCCCCGGAGGCGCCCAGAAACAACTCTCGCGCCGCTCCTGCAGCTCGCGATGCGGTGTTTTAACTACACGTATCGCGAAAAGCTCGGCGTCGTCACGATCACGAAGCCGAAATTTTCGGGCCATGCCACATGCGCGCAAACTATAACTACGAAGAATGGTGTCGATAGATCGAACGCATTGGACTGCGCGCTCACCGGGGCGATAAATCGCCTCTTACCCCGCCGGCTTTAGAAGCCGACGTTCAAATTTGCCGGTGGTGGTTTGAGTGCCGACAGGCGTATGTCACGTCGATGAGCCTGTGACCTCGAAAGAAATCGCTGCGGTGGCCCGTATCGATTCGACTAAGATCCGCATGCGGGTGTCGCTTCGCGAGTAAAACGCAACGCCAGATCTTTGGGTCCTTCGATTGTACAAGCCGGTAGAAACGCCCTTACCCACGATTCATCCTGCTCTCCCTCTCTCGAATGTCGGGATGTCTTATCTTTGAAGTTCGCTTCGGTAGACCGAAGAGCATGGATCTGACACGGAATCAGGAGCTCCGACATCTCGGCGACCGATCATCGGGTGCATCTGCGCTCTTCTAATATCGCCATGACCGAAGGTCTCAGGTCCGCGTTCCAGCGCGCCGGGTGAGATAGCGGGCCGGACTTGAGGTAAGCTCGGGACCTGTGTCGCTTTGCGTTCTAAATCTTCGTTCGATCGTGATTCGGTCGTTTAGGTATTCGGGAAAGAACTATGCGAACCTTGGGACTTCTCGCCATCTCGGTTGTAGTTGCGTCGGGCCTGGGAGGATGGATTGCTTCGACGCGCGCGGAAGATGCGAGCGTGAACAAGGCGCCCGACGGTAACCCACTCAGTCACATTCCGGCCGATTACCAGACGAAATATCAATATTTAGGATCGTGGTCTGTCGCAGCTCAGAAGGATCAGGGAGCAGAACAGCTCCATACCGTCTACGCGTCGCCTGGCGCCGTGGCCGCGTATCGCAATGACGGACACTTTCCTGACGGTGCGATCCTCGTCAAGGAAGTTTACGAAGCAGCGACAGAGCCAATGACGACCGGGACGGTAAGCCATGCCGAGAAGCTGAAGGGGTGGTTTTTGATGGTACGCGACGGTCGCAACACGCATTCAGGCGACAAACTTTGGGGTGACGGCTGGGGCTGGGCGTGGTTCGACGCGGGAAATCCCGCGAAGACGACCACCGTGGATTACAAATCGGAATGCCAGGGTTGCCATGTCCCGGCGCAAGCGACCGATTGGATCTATGTGAACGGCTATCCGCCGCTCAAACGATAGCAGCCCCGTCACATCGTACAGACCAAGACATTTCGTGGGTCGTAATCACACGTGCGCGAAAAACCTCGCCCTTCGGGGCGAGGATACAAACGCACCAGCGACGTGATCGAACAAATCACGAACTGCTTCGCTGTACCAATGATATTCGCACCGAGCTACCGGTACCATTTTGACCCGACGCCGGAGCAGGCGAACCCTCGGCAGTGAGCGCGCGGTCTACATCCCTGACTGAGACTGTTGCTGACCTCCGGCTACACGGGGACCGCGCTCGACGACGGGGGCGTCCCCGCGGACCTGCCATCGTTCGACAAGCCCTATCAGCGCGAAGACCTCGCGAACAAACTGCGCATCGTCCTCGGTCGGATCGAAACCCCAACCTCGGACGGGCGGGCGTAAGTCGGCCTGCGACACATTCTGCGATCGACGATCCACGATGGGCAAGACCGTATCACCCGATCCGAAGGTGAGCGGGACCACCCGGGAGGCCCCGCGACGGGTCGCGAGAGGCCGCCCGGGGCGGACGAAGTTTGTCGCCGCGACGAGGGGCTGCCCGGCGCGCTCGGAAGCGGCGCCCCCGGCCTCGCCGCCTGTGGCGCCGAAGGAAACCTGCCTGTCCTCGTCATCCACGGCCGGATCGAGGCGGCGTATGGAGCCGCCGCCGCCCCCGCCTTTCAGGAGGTACACTCATGCCGTCAGCGGTCCGAACACGAACGATGTCGTCCACGTCGTCGGCTCCGATCGCTCCCGGACAGGACCGGCCGGCCGCCCTGCTTTGGGCAATGCGATTCGACGAGCGCGGCTGCGGGCACATCGTCGACACGGGCATCGACTTCCCGGACCTCGGTGCCTTCGGAGAGGGGTTCCTCTGGTTGCACTTCGACCTGGGTGCGGCGAACCTCGACGCGCCCATGAGGGAGGGTCGTCTCGGTCCGCAAGGATTGGCCGCCTCGGCCTTCGGACCCGACAACCACCAACGCGTCACGATCGAAGGCAGCCATGTCGGCGGGGTCGTGGCAGACCTCGGCTGCCTCGCGGATGGCGACGGACACGACGACGTCAGCGGCCGCTTGCACTTCGTGCTGGGTCCGCGCGCCCTCGTCAGCGGGGGACACCGACCCGTGGAGAGTCCGGAAGCGACGCGAATGGCTGCGGCGGACGGCGCGCGCATCACTTCTCCGGTACTCTTGTTGGAGACGTTGATCGGCTACGTCATAGTCGCCATCGCCACGTCGGGCGCGAGGCTTTCGGACGAGCTCGACGGTATTGAGGACCATCTCCTCGACGAGCCTGTCCGGGGCGACTGCAAGCGCTTGGGCCCGGTTCGGCGCGATGCGGTGCGCCTCCACCGTCAGCTTCTCGGTCTGCGGACCGTGTTCCACCGCCTGGAGGACGACGGGGGCGCCCAGGATCTGCCGCCCGAAGCCATCACGGCGGCGGCACGCCTCGCGCAGCGCCTCGACGCTCTCGACCGCGACATGACCCTGAACGCCGAGCGGAGTCGGCTCCTGCAGGAGGAGCTCTCGGCTCGCGTGGCCGAGCAGTCGAACCGCCAACTCTACACGCTGTCGGTGCTCACGGCGCTGTTCCTGCCTCCGACGCTCATCACCGGCTTCTTCGGGATCAACACCAAAGGGCTGCCTTTGGCCGACAACGAGAACGGCTCGCTCGTCGTGCTGCTGCTAGCGCTCGGATCGGCCGTGTTCGCATACTGGATCATTCGCATTCTCGGCATTCGCGCGTCTCGGCAATGAGGACGCGGATGGCATCGCGACCTGCCGCCGAGCGCCAAGCTCGGTACCGCAATCCTCGCGCGCCAGCAGGGCAAGTAGTTTGTGGTTCTGAGCGTCGAGGCGGCGTTCGCGGAGACATGCGGAACGGGAACGGTCGGCATCGACTTGGGGCTCAACAGCCTCATCGCCACGAGCGCGGGCGAGACCGTTGAGATGTCGCGCTTCGCCCGCGAGGCGCAGGCTGCGCAGCGCCGCCGTCAGCGGGCGTCGCTCGATGCAAGCGTGGGTCGAAACGCCGCCTCAAGCCCCGCCGCTTGAATGGGCGAGGGGTACAACTTGTACGTCGCGCGGCGGGACTTGAACGCGCCTGTGATCTGCATCGGGCGACCGGTGCGTGACGAAGCGTAGATCAGGCCAACGTCGCGTCGAGCAGATAGACGTCGACGATCTGGCCGTTCGTCGACAAGGTCGACGCCTGCCGCGCCAACTTTTTCCGCGCCGCCGGCAAGGCGCCGGATTTCCTCGCGACACGGCCCGCGACTTCCGCGCCTCTCCAACTGGGGCAGACGTACCACCCGACTAAGTACAATCCGGTGTTCTCATCCGTAGTCGCCATGTACCGGTCGCGTAGCTGTTCTTTCATGGAGGTGTGTAGATCGGGGTTCCAGCATCCTTTGATTTCAATCGTCAGAGATGCCACCCGACTGCGCCCGAGTCTCGAGCGATCCGCGTTGAAGGCTTGAACACGAATGTCGGTTCGCTGCCCCTTCGTGGTCGCGATCCGAGGCCTGATCTCGACTTCGCGGTCGGCGACGATGGCGCGAAAGCCGAGGTCCATCCTGAGATGATCGGCGACCACGTCCGACAGGACGGACTCGTCCTTAGGATGCGCCGCGTCCTTCTCTTCGTTCCAGAGACCGCGCACGAGCGGCGTCGCGCCCTTGAGGCGCTGTTGGAGGCGGTCGAGAGACTCGAGCACGACCACCAACAATTCCCGATCGTCGCGCACCAATCGGCGCTCCGCCTGCTCAAGCAGCGCGAGAAAGGAGCCGGGGTCGATGACCGGCGCCGGCGGTCGGCCGGAGCCGGAGCGTTGCAGGTGCAGGAGACGAACGTCCGCGATGGAGTCGAGTAGGGAATCCTCGTCGTCAAGACCTTGACCTTCTTCCGGTGGGGCCGCCTCTGGTTCGTCCGGCTCTTCAACGCCGTGCCGCGGCGGGGTCCAACGGCTGAAATCCGGCGCCATCTCGACCGCCGTGAGAACGATACCATCCGCCGCGGCCGCATCGAGGCCGACGTTCCGCAGGACGGAGAACGCGCTCGTACCGCCGGACGTCCGTGCGACTTCCGCAGCGAGCGTGCAGACGACGATTCGAGGCGTACCCTCCGGAAGAGCGGCGGCCGCCGTCGCCAACCACTCAAGATCCTCGTCCCTGACCAGATGCGGAAATTCGAGGAGAACTTTCGCGATCGCCGAACCGCTGGCGAGGCGCGCCACGGCTTCGATGAGATCGCGACGCAGGAGGTCGGTGGCTTCCTCGGGCATTCCGCGGTTGTGGAGCGTATCCGTCCAACCGGCCCAAGCCAGATCGTCGGGTATCGCGAGAATCATCTCGGCCAGGCCATCGCGCGTCGCTGGGTGGTGTAGATGCGCGAAGGCGCGCTTACCCACAACCGAAGCGACGCCGGCCAGATTTCTCAAATTATCCCTCTTCGTGTAACGTCGGCGCGCGAGTTCGGCCACCGCCGCGAGCGCGTCCGGGAGTTCAGCCGCTTGGAGTTCGCGAAAGAGGATCAGGTTGAATTTCTCGTAGATGCTGTCGTATTCCGACGCGTGAAAAGGGGTCAACATGCGGATCACCTCGCCCGCCCCGGCCAGACGCGGATAGACGAGGCGAAGCGCGAGACCCTGGAGGCGACGACCGTCGTCTCCGTTCGTGCCGTGCCGTGCGAGTTCGACGATGGCGTCGCGTCGTTCCTCGATCGGAGCGAACCGGAGTGCGTTCAGCGCACGCCATCGTAGATCGAACGGCTCGTCGGCGTCGGACGCGACGCTCAGAAAATCCCTGGCGACGCCAGTGATGCCGCCGCACTGTTCGGCCAGCATCGCGGCGAACAGACGCTGCTTCATAGGGCAGGCTCGGTCCCTCATCACCGCGCCGACGCGGGCGGATAGGGACGGATTCGAGACGAGAACCAAGTCTCCGCTCTGCTCGATTTCCTCAAGGTCGAGGTATCCGTCGCCGCTGGCGCGTAGCAACGCCTCCGCGAGTTTCATGCGCTCTGCGGCCGAGCGTGGCGGAATGCCGGAACGCAGGAGCACTTGGGGATCTGTGGCGACGAGAATGTCGAACAGCCGAGGACTCATTGCTGCGAGCCACGATGCGACGTCGATGCGGTTGCCCGCAATTCTGACGTCTCGACCCGTGGTTGAGGCTCGGACCAAGGACAAGACCTGAGCGTCGCTCAATCCGCGGCGAACGACGAAGGAAGCGGCCAAGAAGTCCATGAAGCTCGGGTGGGCGAACGTGTATCGATCGTCGCCATCCGAGCGGAACAGTCCGGTTCGTGTCACCTCGCGAATGCTCTCTCGTCTGACGGCCAAAGGCCCGGAAGACGTACGTTCGGCTCCAAGCGCGAACGCCTCCACGTGTCCTGCGCTCGCGCCACTCGCTCCGTCGGCGAGGTCCAGCACGGACCGGTCACAGAACACCATGAGCGCGGCGACCCGTGCCGCGATTGCCATTCTCTCTTCGACGTTCAAACGTCCGACGAATTGCGCCTGATCGCCACCGCCGCGACGCAGACGGTTGATCTCAGTCTCGCGGACGAGTTCGTGGCAGCCATCCCGATACAGCACCTCGCGTCGGATCGGTAACGCGGCGCCTCGCGGTTGGTCGCCGTTCCTCTGCCAAAGTGCGAACAGCATCCGGAGCGTCGGCGGCTGTGTGGCCAGCGGGCTGGCGCGAATGGCTCCCACGTAGGAGAGGAAATCGTCCGAATCAATCCGCTCCACTCTGGCGGCGACCCGGACGTCTGCTGCCGAGAGGGGGGCGAGAGCCAATTCTCGCACATCGTTGAACGCGTCCTGGAAGAATTGTGCGAGAGCGTCGCATCGGACCCCGGACCGCACCGTGACCCGCACCGAGAAGCGCCTGTCGCCGCGAAGGTGCGAGATCGTGCGTCCAAGTTCATCGAACAGCGCCGGCTGCGAGATCACCGCCACGTCGGCACCGTCGAGGAACACTACCGATCCGTCGCGGGTGGTCGCCGCATCGAGTTCTGCGGTCGGTACGCTTGAATGATCCGCGAGCTGAATCCAGTGCGCCGTGCCATGCTTCGTCGCGAGGTCGTCCATCTCCTTCCGCATCGCGGTCGTCTTGCCCGAACCGGATGGCCCGCGGAGAATGAGGCCGTCGACATCTCTGAGGTCGGACAGTGTTCGAGGCTCGGGATCCGACTGTGAGAGGTCCGCGACCCAACGAGAGAAGAACCCCTTGGTCCCGAAATCTTGCGACAGGCTGGGCTCGATCCAGGAGCGCTTCCAATCGTAGTCGGTCTTTTTGGTCGAGTTCTCCGGCACGCCCAGCTCCAGTTTCCGCCAACGTCCTTCGTCGCAAGGTACGTCTCCGACGACCCGTTTCGAACCCAATACCGCCGCTATCGGATCCAATCTCTGAACACAGCCGCAACCTTGGACGGAGAGCGCGGAGCGGTATGTCACGTATCGTCCGGTGTCGGGCACAGAACGGTTCTTCGTCATTTGGGGTTGGTTGCCCCATCCGATGTCTCGTCTCCAGCGCTACCTGTGGGCAGCGAGTTAGGTTCCGGGACGACACACGGCGTAACCGCCCACATCGGCGCCCCCGGGGGCACGGCCTCCCCTGTCGCGGCATGCGCCGCGAGCCCACGCGCGAGCATGACCCGCGCGGCATTCGCATCGCGGTGCAGGCTCGTGCCGCAGACCCAGCGCAGTTGGCCCGCCCAGCACACCTTGATCTTCCGCCGGCGGTTTGAGCCCTTCCGGCAGCGCGTGAGTTCGCGCCGCGTTCGGTGAATCTCCCGCTCGCGGCGGGATGCCGGTCTCCGGTACTCGATCCGCTCGCCGGTGGAGAGCGTGATCAGCGCCTCGACGCCGAGATCGCAGCCAACAATGGACTCCGGCTGCGCGTGCTCGCTCGCGACAACGCTCGCTTGACAACATCGCGTATCGCGCGATGTTGTTGGTCATGCGCTACCCGGGTGGCAAGGGCCACTGTTACCAACGCCTGATTTCGATGATGCCCCCGCATCGCATCTACATCGAGACCCATCTCGGTGGCGGTGCCGTGCTAAGGAACAAGCGGCCCGCCGTGGCCAGCTTCGGCATCGAGAGGGACGAACGCGTCGTCGAGCGCTGGCAGGCCATGAAGACCGCCGACACGACCATTGTTCAGGGGGATGCGCTCGACTTTCTGCGCGGTTACGCGTTCACGGGTGAAGAACTGGTCTATTGCGACCCTCCGTATCCGAAAGAGACTCGTGCGAAGGCGCGCCTCTACCGGTACGACTACACGCATGACGACCACGTTAGGCTTCTGGCTTGTCTGCGTCGGCTGCCGTGCATGGTCATCGTGTCGAGCTACGACAATAAACTTTATGTCGAGACCCTCCACGACTGGAGGGTCGTGCGGTTTCCCGGAGCCAGTCACTGTGGACCGCGCATCGAGACGGCCTGGCTCAACTTTCCGCAGCCTGCCGTTCTCCACGACTTCAGCCATGCAGGCGAAGACTTCCGTGACCGGGAACGGGTGCGCCGCCGTCGCGCCGGGTTGTCGCACCGCATCGACGCCTTGCAACCCGTCGAGCGGAACGCCCTCTTCCGGGAACTGGCGTCGCGGTATAGGTCGGACCTCCGCGCCGCCGCGGACCTCGAGCCATGATCGCACGGGCGACACCGACCGCGGCTGGGACGATGCTGCGGACCGTGGTCCTCGCCCACGGCGGCGACCCGGCTTCGGCCTACGCCTTCGACGAGGACGTCGTCGAGACGTTGCCGTACGCGACGCTTCGCGACCGCCGGGGCAACCTGCCCGACCTGCTCGGACCGGTCATCGGCGTCTATGAATGGCAGGCTGCCCCTCTGCTGGTCCTCATCGACGGCGACCGGCTCCAGGGACCCGACCATCTCCCGCGCATCCGACGCGTGGTGGCCCTGCGGGG
Organism: Methylobacterium sp. 391_Methyba4; assembly: GCF_029691625.1. Taxonomy (NCBI): domain Bacteria; kingdom Pseudomonadati; phylum Pseudomonadota; class Alphaproteobacteria; order Hyphomicrobiales; family Methylobacteriaceae; genus Methylobacterium; species Methylobacterium sp. 391_Methyba4. The sequence goes on from NZ_CP121475.1 coordinate 2,301,990, forward strand.
TGACATCCCCTATGTCGGGGTCGCTGCCGGAGGACGGCTCGACGTCTACGTCGTCGAGCTCGAACGAGACCGCACCGAACCGGTCGACTTCGGCGCCGTGGACCCCTCGGGCACGGCCATCCTGCCCTACGTCGCCTCGGCGAGACCGGGCCTCGATCCCAAGGCCGCGAACGTATCGAAGGTGGTGCTCGACCTCCTCAGCCTCGCCCTCGCGGCCCTCGTCGGATGCGGCATGGCCCAGACGGACGCGATATCGCTCGCGGGTCGAGCGCTGTTCGCCCGCTTCCTCGCGGACCGTGACCTTCCGCTTGGCGACCATCTCACCGACCTAGGAACCGACATGGCGTTCGCCACGCCCGCGCTGGCGCGGCTCACGTGCGCCGAACTGGAGAGGAACTTCAACGGCAACCTCCTGCCCCTGGACCTCGACCTTCTCGACGAACTCCCGAAGGAGGGGTTCGACGTGCTGCTCGACATCATGCGTCGCGCCCCGGGCGGGCAGATGTCGCTCGGCTGGCAGCAGCGGTGGGACGACCTCCACTTCGGGCACATCCCCGTCGGCATCCTGAGCCAAGTCTACGAGCGGTACCTGAGCACCCACGAACCGGACCGTCAGAAGAGGGAGGGCAGCTACTACACGCCCACGATCATCGCCGACCTCATGGTCAGGGCCACGCTGCAGGCCATTCCCGTCGAGCGCCGTCACCAGGCCCGCTTCCTCGACCCGGCAGCGGGCGCCGGCGTGTTCCTGATCACGGCCTTCCGGCACCTGGTCGCGGAACGTTGGCGCCACGACGGCGTCAGACCGAATACCGGGGTCCTGCGTAGGATCCTCTACGATCAAGTGACCGGCTTCGACGTGAACGAAGGGGCTCTGCGATTCGCCGCACTCGGGTTGTACCTCGTGTCCATAGAACTCGATCCGGAACCCGAACCGATCTCGAAGCTGAAGTTCGATGATCTGCGCGGCTCCGTACTTCACAGGCCCCGTACGAATGCGACGATGAGGCACCGCAGGGGCGAGGTCAGCCTCGCGCACCTTGGCTCGCTCGGGCCGGGCGTCTCGGCCTTCCACGACGGGCAGTACGACGTCGTCATCGGCAACCCACCCTGGAAGACAGGGCTGAAGATCGAAGGCTGGGCATGGGTCGAGGCGAAGGTCCGAGCCATCGCTGCCGAACGCGTCCGGACGACCCACCGCGATCAGCATGCCGTCACCTTCGACCGAACGCCGGTGCCGATGGATCCCGACGACGACCAAGCCCTGTCCGGTTCCGAATCGCGCGGCGACGCGACTCTCGGACGACCGTCCAGCCTACTTCCGAACAACGCTCTGGACCTGCCGTTCGTGTGGCAGGCCGCCGAATGGGCGAAGCCGGACGGACAGATCGCGTTGGCCCTGAGCGGCGGCCTGCTGTTCCAACAGTCTGACGGCATGCCATACGCGCGCGCATCGCTTTTCGCGGCCTTCGACGTCACCTCCGTCATCAATGGCGCGGCGCTCAGGAAAACGAAGGTCTGGCCGCAGATCACCTCTCCGTTCTGCATCCTCTTCGCCAAGAACCGGCCGCCGGGCCCGGCCGCGGCGATGCGGTTCATCACGCCACGCGAGGAGCCCAGGCTGAACAAGGCGGGCATCTTCAGGCTCGACGCCTCCCACGCCCCGATCGTGCGCACGGGCGACCTCGCCGGCGATCCGCTGAGGCTCAAGACCCTGTTCCGCGGCAGCGAGCTCGATCTCGCCATCGGCCGACGAATCACGACAGAGGGGTATCCCAGGTTGGCGGAACTCGTCAGGTCGATGGGAGGCCGCTCAGGGACCGGCATACAGAAGCTGCGGAAGAGCAGCCGGACACGCAAGGATGCGCGGTACCCCGGCGCCGACGCCGCTTACCTCAAGGGCATGCCCTACATCCAGGTCGGCATCCCCAAGCCCTTCATCGATCCCCGGGAACTCACGCGCTTCGACGCCGAGCGCATTCACGACCCGCGCGACATCGAGATCTTCCGGGCCCCGCTGCTCGTGGTGGACAAGGTGGCGCGTGCTCGGAAGCGGGGGTTCGCATCCGGCCTCGCCATGGAGGACACAGCCTACAGCGTGAACTACTACGGCTACCGCTTCCCGCGAACTCCCGAAGGTCGGCGGATGGCCGTGCACGTGGCCGCGCTCCTGAGGAGCTCGTTCGCCCAGTGGTGGTTCCTAATGACCAGCGGCGAATACGGCTACGAGCGCGACGTCGTTGAGAAGCATACCTTCGACAAGCTGCCGATACCGTCGGCCGGTCGCGCGGTGGACGAACGGTCCACGCTCGGAGAATGGTACGAGCGGCACGCGGAGGGGCTGGACCAGAAGGAGTTGGATAGGCGTGTGGCATCCGCATACGGCCTGACAGACATCGACCGTCGGATCATCGAGGACACGCTGACCTACGCTTTCGGCGGACCGGCCATCGAGCGAGAAGAGGACGATCTGATCCCGCCAGCGAGGCGCTCCGCTCTCCTCGACGTCGACGGGTTCCTGGAAGGCCTCAACACCGAATTGGCGCCTTGGGAGCGGGATTTCGGTATCGATCTCACCGCGGCCCCTGCGGATGCGGGAGCGAGCCGAACTTGGCGCTTCGTGACGCTGGGTCGCCCCAAGGGCGTCGTCACCCCTGCCGCTCGGGAGCAGGCGCTCGCGGGATTCGTGCAGGCCGCCGACGAGAGCGGGTCGACCGAGGTCTATCACCAGGGAACCGACGGACGCCTCTGGATAGGCATGCTCGACCAGCCTCGTTACTGGACCTTCTCTCAAGGACTGCGCAGCGCACGGCATATCGCCTGGAACCACATTGAGTTCCTGATCGACAACGGTGGCTCGGCAAGTCTGCAGTGACCTCTGCCAGGGATCAGGTCGTCCTGCTCACGCGCGGCATCAGCCTGCCGTTGGAGCCCCTGCGTGCCATTCACCTCAAGATCATCGCGGACGCGATCTGCGCCGCTTGGCGGGAAGCGTTGGCGGAAGTGCCTCAGGGCTTGGCGACAAACGAGGAAAGTTGGATCAATTTCGACATGATCGTGCGTCTGACGATCGCGCTTCGGGGAGCGCGCCGATCGCCGTTCGCCACTTTGGTCTCCGAAGTTCACAGAGGGGTTGAGCAGCCCAACTTCGACGGCAGCGCGATCGAGAAGAGGCCGGATATCAACTTCCTCCTGACCAGTGGCATACCAGGGTTCCCCTTGATCGGAGAGTGCAAGATTATCGACGCCGCGAAGGGGCAGACCGTCGGCAAATACGACCTGAACGGCGTTCGACGCTTCGTGGATGGCCGGTACGCCTGGTTCGACGCCCAGGCCTTCATGATCGCCTACGTCCGGGACCGGACGCACGTCGAACCCGCGATCGCCACCTTGACGGGGACACCACCCTCGCGCCAGCCGACGAGGTTCGGGCGGCACGTCGCGACCACACACGACAGGCAGTTCGACTACATCGATCGAGGGCCGGACATCGGCGTGCCTGGACCGATCACGATCATCCATGTCTGGCTCGATACGACCGTTTCACCCGCTCCGCTGCCCCAGACTCCATGATCCAAGCGTACGACGATGCACGTATGGCGGTGACTGGGTCTCACAGCCGAATTGTCGGTATGTCCAGGATTCTTCAGATTTAGCTGCGCAATGTTCACCCGAAATTCAAAACGACCGCGATTTTTGTCAAATCTGTGGAAAACTCCACGATCGAGAATTTGATTAACGGCCAAGTACGACGGCCACGTCTGCTTTCATGCGCGACTTTGATGAAGGCGCAATTTGACGCCTATCCAATCTGCTTGATTGATCAGATCGATGCCCTCGGACTCAAGGATTCGCTCCACAGCGCTCATCGCCAAGCTCTGTAAAACACGATCTCCAGCCTCGAATCCCTGGATGGATCGAAGGCTTACGCCTGTGGCTTCGGCGAGCTCCTTCTGCGACCGGTTGAGAAGCGCGCGGGCTGCGCGGCATTGCTCCGGCGTAATCATTTAATCCTCGGACCGGAAAATATACCGAGTTGCGTAATTTGCGCCAAAGTGCGCTTTTTACGCCAGCCACGAACCGGAACGGCTTGCCCGCCGCTCGGAGGCATGGAGAGGATCAGATGTTGTCCCAGCCGTCCAGCCGATATGCCAACGATACGCTGCTGAAAGCCGCAAGCGATGCCGTCGCCGCGGCCGTCAGCACAAAGTTTCCCCTCGACGAAGTCCTCGGGCCCGAACTCAGTCGATTGATTAGTATTTCGGCCTCCGTCGTGAAGCGGCATGGAATTCTGCTCGAGAAGGCTTTCGAGGAGGCGTTGAGGGCCAGTGGACGCTTCGAGGTGCTTCACAATCCCACGATCCCGATCACGGCGGCGGCTGACGGCCTCGTCGCGTCCAACACGGCGGAAAGCCTGGCACGGCTCAGCCTCCGCTATGATCAGCCGGCGGTACGATCCGTCAACCAGGATCTTGTCGTCATCGACATCGCGTCAGGGTGGGCCGGCGCGTACAGTATTAAGAGGGGCGGCGGCGACATGGGTCCCCGTCTGCGCAAACCACTCGAACGCGATGTTGCGTCTGTTCGACTTTTGCTGAGATCTTACTTAAGAGATCAGGGTTATACTACAATCGATACCGTGACGAGCGCCTGTATCGATTGGTTCGGCGCTGCCGGCTTGCCCCCGCACCTCACCGTGCACGGGCCCGATGTGGATGCACATTTCGGCGTCCCGGTGATCGCGACTGTCGAGCGCATGACACATCATTTGCGCGAAGAGCTGCATCGAACGATGCCTGGCTTGTTGGCGCCGCTGTACCAGCGCTTCGAGACGCTCTCGCCAAGCGCAGTCCGGCATGACCCGGAGTTCATGGATCGGGAGCCGGAAACAGATGTCCGGCCGGGGACGAGGGTTAAGGAGTTCGCCGACGCGATCTTTCCGCGCGGCCCGGATCAGATCCGCATGACGTCCCCGATACGGACGCGCGGAGCGATGCCGGCTGAGCCGAGGCTCAATGAACGGGGCTGACAACCTGAGCTCATGCCATCGGGATCCACGGCCATGCTGACATGGCCACGGTCATATCATTTCGGGATTATAGACATGGACAATTTCGAAGCCGAGCTGCATGCTATTGCGCTGCGTTGTTCCAGCGATTTTCGCGTCTTGCGCAAGATGTCGCGCCGTGGATACTGTGAAAGGCCTCTTGGCCCCTATGCGAAGACAGGCGTGATCGTCGATGTCGAAACCACGGGTCTTGAGGATTGGGCGGAAATCATCGAGGTGGGGTTGGTAAAATTTGCCTACACGCCAGCAGGCGTCGTTCTGGGCACGCTTGGCCAGCGTCTCGCGTTCAACCAGCCCAGCAAGCCGATCCCACCGCAGATCACGCGACTGACCGGCATCACGGACGACATGGTGCACGGTCGACGGCTGGATATCGAAGCTTTGCAGTCCTTCGTGAAAGACGTCGACATCGTCATCGCGCACAACGCGAGTTTTGATCGCCGGCATATCGAGAAGGTTCTTCCCGTGTTCGAAGACCTTCCCTGGGCTTGTTCACAACAACAAGTGCCGTGGTCCGATCAGGGTATCGAGGGAACGAAGCTCTTCTATCTCGCCTACCATTTCGGCTTCTACTTTGAGGCGCATCGCAGCATCGACGACGCCTACGCGTTGTTGGAGATCCTTGAGCAACCTCTGCCGCGATCGGGTCAAACGGTGCTCGCCGAGTTGTTGGAGGCGGTCAAGCGCCCGAGTATGCGCGTCTACGCGCTCGGCTTGCCTTTTGTGCTGAAGGACGAGGTGCGGGCACGCGGCTATCGGTGGTCCACGGGTGAGGATGGCCGGCCGCGAGCATGGCATCGTGATGTCGATGTAGACGGCGTCAATGAAGAGTTGGCGTTCTTGGATAGCCTTGATCGCGGGGAAACGATCGAGCCCTTGGTCTTGGAATTAGACGCATACGTGCGTTTCTCCAGCCGGCACGGATGATCGCCATGGCCCTCATAACACACACGGATGCGCCGTACCCGTTCGCGTCCATCACAGGTCTCATCGCGTCTGGGTTTACCCAAGATCAGGCGGAAGCCATCCTCGTGATCACACGCGAGACGACTGTCGCGGCGATCACGAGGCTCGAGGAGAAGCTCGCGCGCTGGCACGTCCTCCTCGCGCTCTACACCCTCATCCAGTTCGGCGTCGTGCTGTTGGTCGTTCTGATAAGTCAAACCCGACAACAGCCCCTGCCCCGATCTGCCGCCATCGTGGGTGGCGATCCCCCGCGGTTCTCCCTGCCGTCCGCCGCCAGCGCATCGGACGTTTGCAGCGCTCCAGCGCGTTTCGCCATGTCCATTGCGGAAGCAGGTGCTGGCGCCTCCCATGTTCGATCGGGGACGCATCCTGAGCTGACTTGCTCGAGAGAGGCGAGTGTCGTGAGTCTACGATCTCAGCGAGCACTGATTAACTAAGACTCAGCACGAGCTTGGCCGGAGAAGGATTGCGACTCGACTCTAGCGAACAGCGATCGTAGCTATACCAGTGCAGCCACGAGTGGTCGTCACCATGCGCCGAAGCTGGTCTGCCATCCGTCGTTCGTGAGTGAGCGTGAAATTCCGCCCTCATGCATGACGAGGATCTTGAGCTTTGAGTGCCGTCACCATGCGGCCCGGGCCTAGATCTCCGCACTTCCTGAAACTTGCTGTCGGCAGCGCTAGGCAGGCACTGCTCGCGGACTAAACGTGAAAGGTAGAAAAACACAACTATAACTATAGTTAATCCAACAGGAGACCTTCTATCGGAAGCTTCTGGCCAGTCCGCCGGAGTGTTGCATCAAATTACTTGATAATCCGGTCCGACGTCGAGTGGCCATCATACCAGCTGAGCATGTCAAAATCGATCGTAAAGTTTCAGTGCCCAACAAAGGAGGTTAACAATGTCGTTCTCAAGCATGAGCTACGACATAGGGTCAGGTCTGGGGACATCCGACGGCCATCGGATGCCCCCGTCGTGACCACTTCATGCCGGTGCCCAGATTCCCAAATTGCGCACCGACGATCCGCCTGAACGGATGTTGTGACTGCCCTTGGCGTTAACGCGCGCAGGTCAAGCACGGGCGTGTAGTTCGCATATCGATGTATGCGGTGCAAGTACCCGCCCTTGTGTTCGTCGGGGATAACCGCCCTGACCAGTCCCAGCATCCTCACCGTCTCCTGAAGCCGACGCTGCACGTCCGACCCGAGCCTGAGCGCGGGTTGCCGACAGCCCTCCGCTTCGCTCCTCGCACCGCCCACCGGCGGCGCGATCCCAGACCGATGAGGATACCCATGTTCGATCCACAAAACCCCGAGTTCGCCCGTGTCATTTCCGGCATCGCCGGAGCGAGCGACCAACCTCCTATTCTGCTGGCCAGCCCCCATACCCCGCCGTACCCATCGACGGCGTCGCGCAAGATCTCCTTGCGTTCCAAAGGCTCGTCTCGCGGGGAACTCGTCATACCCGACGAGCTCCGTCGGATCCTGTTCGAGAGCTCGCTCGAGAAAGGCGGCGGCCTCTGGATGTTGACCTACCCCGGTCTCGTCCGGTTGGACGACCAGCCACCGGCCGTGCCCATCGTCCATCCTGATGGGCGACCCGGGTGGCACACCTTCGACTTCCGCGCGCACTTCGACGACGGACGGCGGATCGGCATCTCCGTCAAGGACGAGGCCCACGCCATCAAAAACGATGTCGCGGGGTTCCTGCAGCACATCGCCCCGCAGATCCCGAAGAGCTTCGCCGACGGCGTGATGCTCTACACGGAGCGCTCGATTTCACCGGCAATGCTGTCCAACGCCCGCCTGATCCAGGCGGTACGACGCGATCCGCCCCACCCGGCCGACGCCGTGGTCGGCGCCATCGTCGCGACGATCCAGGGACAGGTGCGGATCGGCGCCATCGTCGCGGACAGCGGTCACGGCGCGGCCGCCTTCCGCGCCGTCGTCCGGCTGATCGCCAAGCGGGTGATCCGCCTCACGGCCGACGAGCGGATCGGGTACGCCACCCGCGTCACCCTCGCCCGCCGCAACGACGGGGAGGTCGCGTGATGGTCCCGGCCAATCTCTCCAACGGTGCCCGCCTGCGCCTCGGCGTCTCCGACGCGGTCACCATCCACGGCGTCGCCTACCACGTCGTCGGCGACTGTCCAGAAGGCTACGTCCTGCGCAACGTCGCCACCGGCCTGCCCGAGGAGTTCGCGCACGCACGCCTCGCCGATCTGTCGGCGAAGCGCCACCTCGAGTTCAGCGCCGATCATTATGGGGCGATCTCCGTCCGAACCCGGATGATGACCGGCGCCGGGTCGATCGCCGCCCTACCCGTGGAAGATCAGACGATCATCGCGCGGCGGCTCGAATGGATCACGCCCTACGAGGAGCTCCGAGCCGCGTGGCACTTGGAGAACGCCGGTAAGCCGCGCAGCGCACGCAAGGGGCCGTCGATCGAGTCCAACGCGGGCATCAAGGCGGCCCTCGTCGAGATCGGCAAGACCGTCCAGGCGCAGGCCGAGGCCCGCGCCCGGCCGCTGGCCGAGGACGGGACCCTGCCGAAGGCGCGCAAGACGCGCTGTGGCAGCGAAACCGTGGTCTACGCAGGTCCGAGTGTCCGAACGTTCCGGAGCTGGCTAGAGGCGTACGAGGCCGCAGGTCGCAATCCCCTAGCGCTGCGCCGGAAGACCATGCGGTGCGGCAATCGCCGGCCCCGCTACGCACCCCAGGTCGAAAGCCTCCTGCAGAAGCACGCAGCCAGCTTCGCCTCGGAGAAGCACCCGACCCGGGAAGCTTGCCACCGAAACCTGCGCGCCGACCTCGACGCGTTGAACGCGAAGCGGAAGGCCGACGGGCTCGCCCCCTACCCCGTCCCCTCGGACCGGACACTGTCGAAGCGGATCGACGCCCTCGACATGTTCCTGGTCGAGGCGAAGAAACTCGGCGTCGACCGGGCGACCCGCAAGCACCGCTTCATCGTCGGCAAGGCCGAGGCGATCCGGCCCGGTCAGCGCGTGGAGATGGACGAGTGGAAGATCGACCTGTTCTTCCTGCTCTCACAGACCGACCTGCTCAAGGATCTCACCGAGGAGCAGCTCGACGAGCTGAGGAAGCGCCGCTGGTTCCTGTGCGTCGCCATCGACGTCGCCACCCGCTGCGTCCTCGGCATGCGGGTCGACCAGACGGCCTCGGTGCGCAACGCCATCTCGACCCTCGAGATGGTGGTGTCCGACAAGGGCGATCTTGCGGCCGCCGTCGGGGCGGTCACGCCGTCCGGGCACATGGCGCTGCGCCCGGAGGACGTGGTCACTGACAGCGGCGGCTCGTTCATCGACCCGCGGTTCCATCTCACGGTGCTCGGGCTCGGCAGCGGTCACGACATCCCACCGGCCGGCATGCCGCACCTTCGCGGTACCATCGAGCGCCTGTTCCGGACGCTGTCCCTGCAACTCGTGCGGGAGTTCACCGGGCAGAGCTTCGGCAGCAAGGCCGAGCGGGGCGACTACCCTGCAATGCAGCGCGTGAGCGTCACGGTCGAGGACTTCGTCCTCGCGGCCCTGCGCTACGCCCTCGATGTCTACCACAACTTGCCCCATCAAGGGCTCGGTGGTGAAACGCCGGCCAACGCCTGGAACCGGCTGACCGACCACTACGGGGTCATCCCGATCCCAGGCCGTAACGAACGGCGCGCGATCTTCGGATTGCGGTTCGAGCGCGTACTCGGTCGGCACGGCCTACGCTTCATGGGCCTGCACTACCGCGGCGACGTCCTGCGCGACCTCTACCTGAAGCGCGGCGGCATCAGCGTGCCCGTCCGCGTCGACCCGCAGGACATCGGCGCGCTCTCGGTGGAGATCGATGGCAGCTGGCACGAGGTGCAAGCCGCCACGACCGGCTTCGACGGGGTCAGCCTCGCCGACCACCGGGCGTTGTGCGAGCAGCTCGCCAAGCGCTACGCCGATCAGGCGAAGCTGTCGCAGGGCGTCGTCTTCGAGGCCCTGCGCGCCATCCAGGCCCGGGCGTCCGCGGCCGAGAAGGCCGCGACGTTCCTCGCGCGGTTCGCCGAGCCGGAGGATATCGAGCGGGCGGAGCGTAGCCTCCGCACGTTCACGATCCCGAGCGATGCCGACTTCGCCGACGTGCCCGTCGTCGACCCGTTCACCGCCGTGATCCCGACCGGTGGAGCGCCCCTCGCAGGGACGACCGATCCTCAGGACCGCGTCGCACCCGAGCGCAAGCCGCGCCCGGCCCGTCCGCGCCCAGTCGAGCCGGAGATCCCTGCCCCCCACCCGCCGAAGAAGCGGCCCGGCATTGGCGCCGAGGACTGACGCTCGCCCGAACGGTCTGCCCCAATCCGGGCGGGCCGCCCTCCCCTATCATCCACGCGCAAGCAGAGAAGAACCATGTCCACGCCCGAAAACCACGAGAACATCGATCCGTCGGCCAAACTGCGCAACTTCGTCAGTCCGGAAGCACACAAAATCCTCGAGGTTCTGGAAGTCGTCAAGGGGAAGTACATCACCTCCGCCCACGACAAGACGCTGATGGAGGAATGCAACCGCCTGTTCGTGCAGGCCGGCCTGCGCGAGAACATCCGCGAGCCGCACTCGCGAACCAATCGGCGCGAGGGGCGGCTCCTCGTCTTCACCGGCCCGAGCGGCGCGGGCAAGACACGCAGCCTGCTCCGGACCCTCCGGCGGCACCCTGCCCTCGCAGGCCATGATCCCGAGGCCCCGGACAGCCCGATCACCGTCGTCACCGTCACCTCGCCGTGCACGCTCAAGCAGCTCGGCCGGGACACGCTCCACAACACCGGCTACCCGCTCGAACGCGATCTTTTGGAGCACCTCACCTGGGAGAAGGTTCGACATCGCTTGGACAAGGGCAACAAGATCGTCCTCGTCTACGACGAGATGCAGCACATCACGCAAACGGCCAACGCCGCCGAACAGCAGAAGGTCGCCAACACGATCAAGGACCTGATGATCAATCGCGAGTGGCGATTGTCGATCATCGTCTGCGGCCTGCCCAGTGTCGCCGAGTTCATCCACAACGACATCCAGCTCAAGCGCCGCGCTCGCTTCGTCGAGATGAAGCCCCTGACCATGCCCGACGACAACCCCGACATCGCGGCGATGATCACCGTGCTGGCACAGTTCGCCGATCTCACGGTCGAGGGGGACGTGGAGACCGATCTGGCGCCGCGCCTGATCCACGCCGCCGGAAACCTGTTCGGGGTCGCGATCGAGATTACCCACGACGCCATCGAGACCGCGCTCGCACCCGATTACCTCGACCTCGCTCGGGACGACGACGCGGTCGGTGGCGCGCTCGAGCCGTCCGGGCCGAACACCCTCCTCACGCGCGATCACTTCGCGCGAGCCCTGGAAGGACGCATCGGCTGCACGGATGACGAGAACCCCTTCATCAGCCGCGACTGGGTCACGACCCTGGCCCCGAAACCCGTCGTCGAACCACCGAAGAAGTCCCGCAAGCGCGCGGCCAAGGCGAGCGTTCAGGGGAGCAACCCGTGAGCCCGCCCCTCAGCCTGCGCTGCGAACTCGCGGCCGACGAGTCGGTCCCGAGCTGGGTTTCCCGGTTGGCCATGTGCAACGGCGTCGCCTCGGCACGCGAATTCTGCCTCGACATGGGCCTGACGTTCCAGGCCTGTATCGACGGCGAGCCAGCCGCTCTCGCCAAACTCTGCGCGCTGACCGGCACTCCGGTCCACGCGCTGGAGCGGGCCAGCATCAAGCCTGACGGAAAAGACTTCCTGCTCCGTGGCGAGCGCATATCCAAGCTCATGCTACGCCGTCTCAGGATGCGTGCCTGCCCCGTCTGTGTGCTGCAGGATTTCGAGGCGACCGAATGCACGGGCGAGCCCGCCCCGTACGGCCGTACGACATGGCAGCTCTCGGTCTTTCGAACCTGTCCTCGGCACGGTTGCGCGCTCATCGATACTGCGGAAGGCGCTCGGAAGACCCTGCACGATTTCGCCTGGCACTTCCGAGATCGCCGTGCCGAGATGGCACGATGCGCCGATGCCGGTCTCCGGCGCCGACCTTCCTGCCTCGAGCGCTATGTCGACGACCGATTGGAAGGGCGACCGACCGGTGCGCCTTGGCTGGATCGACTCGAACTCCATGCCGCAGTCGCAACCTGCGAGATGCTCGGCGTCTCGGTAACGCTCGGAGGAGCCGCTAGGATCAAAGACCTGTCCGACGACGCCCTGCATCGCGCGGGCGATGTCGGTTGCACCGCCGCTTTTGGTGGCGAAGGCGCCATTCGCAACGCTCTTTCAGATGTCTACGGCCGACATGACTTCAAATCTTCACGGTGGGAGGGGGCATCGGGCATCTACGGCCATCTCTACAAATCTCTCGCCTTCACGCGGCAGGAAGCCGCCTTCGAGCCCGTCCGTGACATCCTCCACCGTCACATCGTCGAGACGATGCCAGTCGGGCCCGGCGATATCGTCCTCGGTCGGGTTGTCGAACGGCGGGTCAACCACTCGATCGTGACTGCCGCCCGCGAGACCGGCCGCCATTCGAAGCGACTGCGCAAAGTACTCGCTACGGCCGGGCTGATTCGAGCAGATCATGCGGACCTCCCGGATTTTGCCGTCATCTTCTCCGCCGAACAGGCCCGTCCAGTTCTCGCCGACGATGCCGACAGCCTGACGTTCAGCGAGGTCGCCACATATCTTGGGACCGGTGCTGTTCAAACGAGCTTGCTCGTCGATCACGATTTCATCCGACCGCACGTCGATTACCGTGGCGGCCAAAACGAACGGAGGGGGTGCTACGCACGCAAGGATCTGGACGCGTTCCTCGCCCGCTTGGTTGAGGGGGCTGAGCCTGTCGACGCCGCGCCCAAGTCCCTCTTCTCGATTCCGTCGGCCGCGAAACGTGCGCGATGTTCCGGCGTCGATGTCATCCGGCTGATCCTGGAAAAGAAGCTCACTCGGCTAGCGCGGAATACCAGCGTTGCTGGATATTTCGCGGTTCTCGTCGATCCCGGTGAGATAAAATACCGCCTTGATCACGGTATTGAAGGCGGCGTGACTGTTGGCGTCGCTCGAAGCCTTCTGTGGACCACGACGCCGGTTGTTAAGGCTCTGATCGAGGAGGGTTACCTTCGAGCCAGATCCATTCCCCATAAATTATATCCTAAAAACATATACATCATTGAGCGAAATGTAATTGAAGATTTTCATCGTGAATTTGTCCTGATTTCTGAATTATCCAAACTTAATCATAGGAGATATTGTAATATATCTCGCGCGCTCTCGGATATCGAGCCAGCGTTCGTTATTGGTAACGCTCGAACCAGGTTCTATCGCAGGGACTCGATCCCGGTTTCATAACCCTGCTCGGGTCCGTCACGCTCGGCCGCATGAAGCCCCGGTTTGGCCGGGGCTTTTTCATGTCTGCTGGGCAAATCGAGGCGATTAATATCCATTGGTACGGTTCGGATTGAGCTGATGTATGCGTCGTTTTCTGCAAACCAAAGCTTCTCGACGTGGTCTTTGATGTATGTATCTCAGTGACTTGCGAGGGTTTGTCGGTAATACTTTGGTTCGCGTGACACCGCCCGGCAGGCCTCCCGCAGCACCCAGGCCCCGATCTCCAGGATCGCCCCGGTCTCCTCGGCGATCGGCACGAACACGGCCGGGGGGATGCTGCCCCGGGTGGGGTGGCGCCAGCGCAGCAGCGCCTCGAAGCCCGTCACCGCGCCGGTGCCGATCTCGCTCTGCGGCTGATAGACGAGCTCCAGCTCCCCCCGGGTCACCGCGTGGCGCAGGTCGTGCTCCAGCTGCCGCCGGTCGCGGATCTGCGCACCCATGCTGGCGTCGTAGCGCCGAAAGGTGCCGCGCCCCTCGTTCTTGGCCCGGTACAGGGCGGCGTCGGCGTGGCTCAGGAGCGCACGCTGGTCCGCGGCGTCGTCGGGATAGACCGCGATGCCGATGCTGGTGGCGATCACCGGGCCGGAGGCGGCCGGCACCGCGGCCAGGGTGGACAGGATCCGCTCGGCCAGCCGCTCGGCGGACCCCTCCGCCTGCGGCGTCAGGATGGCGAACTCGTCGCCGCCCAGCCGGGCCATCAGCTGTTTCGCGTCGAGGAGGCCGCCGGCCCGGAGGGCGAGATCGCGCAGCATCGCGTCGCCGGCCGCGTGTCCGAACAGGTCGTTGACCTCCTTGAAGCGGTCGAGGTCCAGGCACAACACGGCGAGGCGGCCGCCCTGGACGTCCGCGGCGCGGATCTCCCGCTCCAGCCGCGCGTGGAAGCTCGTGCGGTTGGCCAGCCCCGTGAGCGCGTCGTGGTGGGCGAGGTAATGGATCTCGCTCTCGGCCCGGCGCCGGGCGCGCAGGTCGCGCACCGCCACGGCGTGGTGCGGCAGGCGCCCGTACTCGGCGACGGGACGCATGATCACCTCCACGGGGATCGTGCCGCCGCTCGCCGGGACGAGGTCGGCCTCGAGGGGCTGGTCGACCGTTCCGGCCCCGGTGGCGACGCCCGGCAGGTACAGGGCCAGGTTCGTGCCCACGAGGTTGGAGGCCCCGGTGCCGGCGAGCCGGGCGAAGGCCTCGTTGGCGCTGACGATCTCGCCGCCGCGGCAGACGACGAGACCCTCCACCGCCGCGTTGGCGAGGCTGCGCAGCCGCTCACGCTCGAACTCAGCACGCTTGCGGTCCCGCAGGTCGAGCACCAGGGCAGCCCCGGCGAGCAGCAGGATCAGGAAGCTCGCCGCCGCCACCGCGGCGGCGAGCCAGGCGGTGCGGATGGCGCTCGCGTGGATCTCCACGGTGGGGTCCGGCAGGATGGTCACGGCGGCCATGCCGGTGAAATGATGGCCGCAGATCGCCAGGATCAGCAGCGCGCCGCCGCCGAACCGGCCCCGGACCGTGGTGGCCGACAGCCCGACCACCAGGGCGGCGGCGCCGAACGCCGCTGCGAGCCCGACCGAGATCACGACCGGGACGGGATTCCACACAAGGTGTCCTGGCACCTGAAAGGCGGCCATGCCGGTATAGTGCATCACCGCGATGCCGCACCCCACCACGGCGCCGCCGAGCGCCGCCTGGATCCTCCGGCCGGTCGTGGCTAGGGCGAAGCCGAGCCCGGTGATCGCCACGGCATCGACGTAGGAGAGGAGGGTCAGCCCGACGCCGTACCCCGACGGCAGCCCGGGCTCGAAGGCGAGCATCGCCAGGAAATGCGTCGCCCAGATCCCCGACCCGCCGGCGGCGGCGGCCACGGTGAGCCAGATGTAGCGGTTGCGGCCGCCGGCCCGGCCGGCATGGATGAGGAGTTCCAGCGCCGTCGCACTCGCCAGCGTGCAGACGAGTGCCGCCAGGACCACCAGCCAGAAGTTGTGCTCTCCGGCGAAGCAGCCGACCAGTGACAGCATGTATGCAACCGGAGATTATTAAGAGATGCTCTTATGCCACGTTTGGCATCCAGAATTTAATATTCAGCCAACAGCATCCCTCGATAAGCGAGATTTTACTGATCTTTAACGACGTCTCATGCGCCGGCCCTCGGTGCGCCGAGCGCGCCGAGCGCGCCGAGCGCGACGGACGCGGCGCTGGCCTGTTCCCGGAGGCCGAAGCTGGGCTATGGCGGGGCATGCCGCCCGGCCGGGCGGTCCGCGGGACCTTCAGCGATGGCGTATTGGCTGTTCAAATCCGAGCCCGCGACCTGGTCGTGGGACCAGCAGGTCGCGGCCGGTGAGGCCGGCACGTACTGGAACGGCGTGCGCAACCACCTCGCCAAGAAGCAGCTGATGGCCATGCAGGTCGGCGAGCAGGGCTTCTTCTACCACTCGAACGAGGGCAAGGCGGTGGTCGGCATCGTGGCGGTGATCCGCCCCTACTATCCCGATCACACGGACGAGACCGGCCGCTTCGGCATGGTCGACGTCAAGGCCGTGCGGGCGCTGCCCCGCCCTGTGACGCTCGAGGCGATCAAGGCCGATCCGGCCCTGGCCGACATGGTGCTGGTCAACAATTCCCGCCTGTCGGTGCAGCCGGTGACCGAAGCCGAATGGGCCCGGATCCGTGTGCTCGGCGGCCTCGACTGAGCGGGGCGGCCCGACCGGCGCGGGTCACGCCGCGCGGTTGAGGGGACTGCGCGCGGGGGCCACCACCTCCGGCTCGACCTCGACGGCCGGCAGCGTGTCCATGACCCGGGAGGCTGGCAGCGTCACCACCACCTCGGTGCCCTCGCGCGGCTTGGAGGACAGCTGGAACTGCCCGCCATGCAGTTCCACCAGGCCCTTCACGATCGGCAGGCCCAGCCCGGAGCCCTGCTCGGCGGTCTTGATCGCCAGGGAGCCGCGCCCGAACGAGGACAGGACCGTGCCGAGTTCGTCTTCCGGGATGCCCGGGCCGCTGTCCTTCACCGAGACGTATTGGCCGCCCGACGCGGTCCAGCCGACCTTCAGCCAGATCTCGCCGCCCGGCGGCGTGAACTTCACGGCGTTCGACAGGAGGTTCAGCACGATCTGGCGGAGCGCCCGCTCGTCCGCCCAGAGCCGCGGCAGCGAGCCGTCCACGAGATCGTGGAACGTCTGGTTCTTGGCCTTGGCCCGCAGGCCCATCATGTGGCGGCACTCCTCCACCACGTGGGCGAGCTGCACCGGCTCCTCGTTGAGTTCGTAGCGCCCCGCCTCGATCCGCGACAGGTCGAGGATCTCGTTGATCAGGTTCAGGAGATGCATCCCGCTGTCGTGGATGTCGTGCGAGTATTCCCGATAGGACGGCGCCGTGTGGGTGCCGAACACCTCGTTCTTCATCACTTCCGAGAAGCCCAGGATGGCGTTGAGCGGCGTCCGCAGCTCGTGGCTCATGGTGGCGAGGAAGCGCGACTTGGCGAGGTTGGCCTCTTCGGCCCGGCGGCGGGCCTCGTCGGAATTGGCCTTGGCCTGTTCCAGCTCGCCGAACACCGCGTCCTTCTCGGCCCGGGAGCGCAGGGCGCCCACCGTCGAGGTGTAGAGGCGGCGGGAGAGGCCGAGGAAGAAGACCTGCGCGCCGCCGGCCATCACCACCAGCATCAGCAGGTCCATCCCGCGGGAGAAGGCGGCGAGGGACACGGTGGCGAGCGCCAGCGGCACCAGGGCGGCGATGGCGGCCAGCGGCACCGTCGCGGCCAGCATGGTGGTGACGGCGGAGGCGATGACGAGGCCGAACAGCGCGAAGGTCCAGCCGCCGGTGGTGCCGAGCCCGATCATCGCGGACCACGACAGGCTCTGCAGCACCTCGCCGATCAGGAAGCGCCTGCGCCAGCGGGCGAGCGGGATCGTCGCCGGGTCGGCGCGGAGGAAGCGCCGGCTCAAGGTGGTGTTGAGCGTGATCATCAGGAACACGCCGAGCGCCCAGGCCGCCGCCACCGGCGGCGCGATCCAGAAGGTCGCCGCCGTGGCGAGCGCCGCCGCGAATCCCACCAGCGGGATGCCCGCGCCGGCCCGGTACTGGGCGTAGTGGCGCAGCAGCTCGTAGTCGAAGGCCCGCTCCAGGCCGGTTTGCGAGGTCAGCTTCTCGCGGGCCGAGCGGATTTCCCGGGCGACCCCGAGGCGGCGCGCCGCCTCCTCCGTCGAGGGGCCGCGACCGCGCTGGACCATCTCGACGGTGAGATCGGGCATGCGCGTCTTGAAACTCGGCTCGATTCCGCGGACGGGCGGCGGTGGCTGGGAAGCACGCCGTAAAGATGAGGCGGATGTGTTAAGAAGCGGCTGCCGGCATCCCTTCAATCTTAAGCATCGGGGGCTGTATCGAGGCTGTGCCGCCGCCGGATTGAAGTGCGGTGCCGCACATCGTGTCCGGGCATGGGCTCGCTATTTAAAGGTGCGTGCTCGCTTACCCGTGCGAGGCCGCACGCCGTGATCCGGGCTGCCCGGATGCCCGCGTCGAGAAAGGGTCGCCGACCATGCCGAATCTCACCGTCAACGGTGTCACGCACGCGGTCGACGCCGACCCCGACATGCCCCTGCTCTGGGTGCTGCGCGACCGGCTCGACGCCACCGGCACCAAGTATGGCTGCGGCATCGCGCAGTGCGGCGCCTGCACGGTCCATCTCGACGGGCAGCCGGTCCGGTCCTGCCAGACGCGGCTTGGCGATGTCGGCACCGCGCAGGTGACGACCATCGAGGGCGTGTCGGGCCGCGTGGCCGAGGCCGTCCAGGCGGCGTGGCGCAAGCTCGACGTGGTCCAGTGCGGCTACTGCCAGTCCGGCCAGATCATGTCGGCGATCGGCCTGCTCTCGGGCAACGCCAAGCCCAGCGACGCCGACATCGACGGCGCCATGGACGGCAACATCTGCCGCTGCGGCACCTACCAGCGCATCCGCGCGGCGATTCACGAAGCCGCGCGCAGCCTCGCCTGATCGGCCTGACGCCTCACCTTCCCCGCGGTCCCGACCGGAGCCTCGCCGCCATGCTGAACGCCCGTCGACCGAATCCCCTGCCCGCCCGTCCCAGCCGCCGCGGCCTGCTCGCCGGCGCCGGCGCCCTCGTGGTCGCGTTCCGGCTCGACCCGAAATCCGCCCGCGCGGCATCCGGCCCGAACCTCGCCGACGTCAAGGCGCAGCCCAACGCCTTCGTGCGGATCGGCGCCGACGACACCGTCACGGTGGTGATCAAGCACCTCGACATGGGCCAGGGGAACACGACCGGCCTCGCCACCATCCTGGCCGACGAGCTCGGCGCCGACTGGTCCAAGGTCCGCACCGAATTCGCCCCCGCGGATGCGACGCTCTACAACAACAGCCTGATGGGCCCGATCCAGGGCACCGGCGGCTCCACCGCGGTGGCCAATTCCTGGTTCCAGCTGCGCAAGGCGGGCGCGGCCGCCCGCGAGATGCTGATGGCCGAAGCCGCCTTCCGCTGGAAGGTGCCGGTTTCGGAGATCACGGTCGCCGACAACATCGTGCGCCACGCGCCCTCCGGCCGGCAGGCCCGGTTCGGGGAACTCGCCGCCTCGGCCGCCTCCCTGCCGGTCCCCTCCGAGCCGCGGCTCAAGGATCCGAGCGAGTGGCGGCTGATCGGCCAGACGATCCCGCGCCTCGATTCCGTGGCCAAGACCAACGGCACGGCGATCTACTCGCTGGATATCCGCCGCCCCAACCAGGTCACCGCGGTCGTGGCCCGGGCACCGCGTTTCGGCGCCACCGTGAAGAGCTTCGATGCCGCCGCCGCCCGCAAGGTCGCCGGCGTCCTCGACGTGGTGCAGGTGCCCACCGGCGTGGCGGTGATCGCCCGCGACACGTGGTCGGCCATGAAGGGCCGCGAGGCGCTTACCGTCGCCTGGGACGACAGCACCGCCGAGACCCGCTCGTCCGACGCGATCCTCGCGGAGTACCGTGAGCGGGCCAAGGGCTCCGGCCTCACGGCCTCCGAGCGCGGCGACCCGCAGGCGGCGCTGAGAGGGGCCGCCAAGGTCGTCGAGGCCGAGTTCACCTTCCCCTACCTCGCCCATGCGGCGATGGAGCCCTTGAACGCCACGATCGAGCGGGCGGCCGACGGCGGCTACGACGTCTACGCGGGCTTCCAGTTCCAGACCGTCGAGCAGGCGACGATGGCGGCGATCCTCGGGGTGACGCCCGACCGGGTGCGCCTCCACAGCAACTGGGCCGGCGGCTCCTTCGGCCGCCGGGCGACCCCCACCGCCGACTACCTCGCCGAAGCCGCGACGGTTCTGAAGGCGTCGGGCGAGAAGGCCCCCGTGCACCTCGTCTGGACCCGCGAGGACGACATGGCCGGCGGCTATTACCGCCCGACCGTGCTGCACAAGGTCCGGGCAGGCATCGACGCCAAGGGCGCGGTGGTCGGCTGGGACCACGTCATGGTCGGCAAGTCGATCATGATCGGCTCGCCCTTCGAGGCGATGATCGTCAAGAACGGGATCGATTCCACCACCGTGGAGGGCGCCTCCGACACGCCCTACGCGCTGCCGGCCTACCGGTTCGGCGTCCATAACGGCCGCGAGGGCGTGCCGGTCCTGTGGTGGCGCTCGGTCGGCCACACCCACACCGCCCACGTGATGGAGGTGATGATCGACGAGCTGGCCCATGCCGCCAACGTCGATCCGGTGGCCTACCGGCTGTCGCTCCTCGCCCAGGCGCCGCGGCTCTCCGGCGTGCTGAAGCTCGCCGCCGAGAAGGCCGGCTGGAGTGCCAGGCCGCAGGATCCGGGCCGCGGCCTCGGGGTTGCGGTCCACGAATCCTTCGGCTCGTACGTCGCCATGGTCGCCGACGTCACCGCTCAGGAGAACGCGGTCCGGGTGAACCGGATCGTGGCGGCGGTGGATGTCGGCGTTCCGGTCAACCCGGACGTGATCCGCGCGCAGGTCGAGGGTGCGGTGGGCTTCGCCCTGTCGGCGGTGCTGCGCAACCGCATCACCCTCAAGGACGGGCAGGTGCAGGAGCACAATTTCGACGCCTACGCGCCGACCCGGATGAGCGAGATGCCGACGGTCGAGGTTCACATCGTGCCGAGCCAGGTGGCGCCCACCGGGATCGGCGAGCCGGGCGTGCCTGTGCTCGGGCCGTCGATCGCCAACGCGGTCTTCGCCGCCACCGGCCGGCGCCTGCGCTCCCTGCCTCTCGACCTCTCGGGCGTGAAGGGCGCGTGAGGAATCGCACGTTCCACCGGCCCGGTTCGGCGTAGGGAGAAGAGGCCTTCCCCCCAAGGCAAGAGACCCG
The DNA here is from genome assembly GCF_029691625.1 of Methylobacterium sp. 391_Methyba4. Lineage (NCBI taxonomy): Bacteria > Pseudomonadati > Pseudomonadota > Alphaproteobacteria > Hyphomicrobiales > Methylobacteriaceae > Methylobacterium > Methylobacterium sp. 391_Methyba4. The sequence continues at coordinate 2,322,713 of NZ_CP121475.1, forward strand.
ACTGAAGACGGCGCGGCGCGACACCGCGCCGTTTCTTTTTTCTGCGCCGATGCGCCATCTCCGGGGCATGCCCGCCTTCGACGACACCGCCGCGCGCCTGCGCGCCTGCCGCCTCTGCCGGGACAGCCCGCTCTACGGTCCGCCCCTGCCCCAGGAGCCCCGGCCGATCGTGCAGGGCTCGGCCACGGCCCGCCTGTGCATCGCCAGCCAGGCGCCCGGCACGCGCGCCCACCGCACGGGCCAGCCGTTCACCGACCCGTCGGGCGTGCGGCTGCGGTCCTGGCTCGGCCTCGACGAAGCGCAGTTCTACGACGCCGCCCGGGTCGCCATCGTGCCGATGGGATCGTGCTTCCCCGGCCTCGACGCCAAGGGCGGCGACCGGCCGCCGCGCCGGGAATGCGCCGAGCGCTGGCGGGCGGAGCTGTTCTCCGGCCTGCCCGACCTCGAACTGATCCTGGTGATCGGCCAGTACGCGCAAGGCTGGCATCTCGGACGGATGGAGGGCGGGCTCACCGGCACGGTGCGCCGCTGGCGGGAGATCCTCGCCGAGCCCCGGCGCCCCCGGGTGCTCCCCCTGCCCCACCCGTCCTGGCGCAACAACGGCTGGCTGAAGCGCGAGCCCTGGTTCGAGGCGGAGCTGCTGCCGGTGCTGCGCGCCGAGGTGGCGCGGGTGTTGGCGGGGTGAGTGGCCGTGCCGGCATTGACCTCGCAGGCGTTCCGCGGAATCGCTGCCGCGACCCCGAAGGACGCGCCGATGACCGAGATTGCCGACCCCCGCGACCGCCTGATCGTGGCCCTCGACCTGCCGAGCGTGCAGGCGGCCGAGGCGCTGATCGACCGGATCGGCGACGCCGCGACCTTCTACAAGATCGGCTACCAGCTGGGTTACGCGGGCGGCCTCGCCCTGGCCGAGCGGCTGGCGGCCCGCGGCCTCAAGGTCTTCCTCGACCTGAAGCTCCACGACATCGGCAACACCGTCGAGGAGGGCGTGCGCTCGGCCTCGGGCTCCGGCGCCACCTTCCTCACCGTCCACGCCTACCCGCAGACCATGCGGGCGGCGGTCCGCGGCCGGGGCGCGGGGCTGAAGATCCTCGCCGTGACGGTGCTCACCTCCTACGACGATGCCGACGCCGCGGAGGCCGGCTACGGCCTGCCGGTGGCGGAGCTCGTCGCCAAGCGCGCCGCCCAGGCCGCCGAGATCGGCATCGACGGCCTCGTCTGCTCGGCTGCCGAGGCGGGCTCGGTCCGGCGCATCGTCGGCCCGGACCGGCTGATCGTCACTCCGGGCATCCGCCCGGCGGGCACCGAGGCCGGCGACCAGAAGCGGGTGATGACCCCCGGCGATGCCCGAAAGGTCGGGATCGACCATGTGGTGGTCGGGCGCCCGATCACCGGCGCCGCCGACCCCCGCGCGGTGGCGCAGGCGATCGTGGCGGAACTCGCCTGAACCGGACCGGGATTGCCTTCGCGCCGATCGGATCCACTTCGCTCCGCAAGGCAGGAGACGCAGCATGACGAAGGGCTACTGGATCGCGCGGGTCGATGTCCGCGACGCGGAGGCCTACAAGGCGTACGTGGCGGCCAACGGTGCCGCCTTCGCCAAGTTCGGCGGTCGCTTCCTCGTGCGCGGCGGCGCCCACGAGGCGGTGATGGGGCCGGCCCGATCCCGCAACGTGGTGATCGAGTTCCCGAGCTATGCCGATGCCCTCGCCTGCTGGAACTCCGACCTCTACCAGGCGGCCAAGGCCAAGCAGCGCGGCGGCGTCGAGGCCGAGATCCTGGTGATCGAGGGCTATGACGGCCCGCAGCCGAGCGCCTCCGAGCCGGCGCCGGAGGCCGGTCCGGCTTCCGAGTAGATCGCAGCGAAGGGGCCACGCGGGGTCTCGCGCGGCCGAGCCGGGCACCGGACGGGGCTCTGGATTTCGGGGCCTGCGCGCAGTCGGGGAATGACGGAGGTGTCGTCCCCGGCCGCCATCGCATCCGGCGGCGCGGTGTCCGCGCTGGCGATCGCCACTGTCCCGGCGCGCCGCTTCGCCCCTGTGGGGCGGGGGGCGGAATGCCGACGTTGGACCGACCGTCAGAGCGGGACCATGGAGGCGGGTCCTCCGGGGCGGCCGCGATGCCGCCGGCGACGATCCCGGATCTCGTCCGGTCGCGCTACGACAGCGGCCTCCGCGGCGCGAGGCTTCGCAGCAGGAAGGCCGTCATCGCGGCCACGGGCGGCACCGGCTGAAGACTGGAGCTGCCCACCAGCAGCGGATGGGTGTAGCGGGCGATGGCGGCGTGGATGCAGGCGGCCGCCTCGACGGGATCGGCGGCCTCGAATTCGCCCCGGGCCACCCCCTCGCGGATGATCCGCTCGAACCCGGCGGTGATCCGGGCCACGTGATGACGGCAGACGTCCCAGCTCTCCACCATCGCCGCCTCGATCATCTCGTGCAGGCGGGGAAACGTCTCGCAGCGGCGGGTGCAGTCGCGATGCAGGGTCTCGATCGCCGCCACGAGGCGCGCGGTGGCGTCGAGGCCCGGCCGGTCGGCGATCTCCGAGATCACCGCCTCGCTCTCGCCGATCAGCCGCTCCAGCACCGCCTCGTTGATCGCCTTCTTCGACTCGAAGAACCGGTAGACGTTGGCCGGACTCATCTTGAGCGTCCGGGCGATGTCGGCCACGGTCGTCTTCTGATAGCCGATCTCGCGGAAATACGTGCCCGCCGTCGCCAGGATGCGGCTCCGCGTGTCGGGCGCGCACTCCTCTGCGATCGCGTGGGGCGTTTCGTCCAGGGACATGCGTCCTCACTAGGCCATGCGGCCGTGGGGCGTCAAAGACGCGAACCCGGATCGGGTTCCCCTGCGGCCGGTGCGCGCGCCCGGAACCCGCCCCGGCGACACCCATTGCCCCCGCATCCGGCCGCCATGGCGGTGCCAGCGAGAGAGTCCCGATGAGCTTCACCGACACCCGTGCCCTGGTCACCGGGGCCGATTCCGGCATCGGGCAGGCGACGGCGGAACTGCTCGCCCGGGCAGGCGCCGACGTTGCGATCACCTATCACAGCGACGCGGACGGCATCCGCGAGACCGCCGCGCGGGTCGAGGCCGCGGGCCGCCGGGCCCTGGTGCTCCAGCTCGATGTCGGCGATCCGGCGGCCGTCACGGCGGCCTTCGACCGTATCGGCAGCGAGCTCGGCACCCTCGACATCCTCGTGGCCAATGCCGGACAGGCCATGAGCGGGATACCGGTCGCCGAGATGGACGACGCGGTCCTGGAGCGGATCCTGCGGGTGAACCTCATGGGACCGCTGTTCTGTGCGCGCCCCTTCATCAAGATGCGCCGAGCGCAGGGCGGGAACGGCAAGATCGTGTTCGTCTCCTCCGTGGCCCAGCACCTGCCCACCCCCGAGAGCGCGCCCTACGGGATGTCGAAGGCGGGGCTCGGCTCCCTCTGCCGCTCCCTGTCGCGGGAACTCGCCGAGGACCGGATCAACGTCAACAATGTCGCCCCGGGCCTGATCGAGACGCCGATGACCGCGGACCGGTTCGAGCGGTCGGAGGTTCTGGACCAGTCCCTGGAGCGGATCCCGTGGCATCGGGCCGGCCAGCCGGAGGAGATCGCTCAAGCGATCCTGTATCTGGCCTCGGATGCCGCGGCCTATGTCACCGGCCACACTCTGGTGGTCGATGGCGGCTTGACGATGCAGTGGGGTGGCGCCTGAACGACGAAGCGCGGCGCTGGGCTCAAGGTCCGGCGCCGCGTCGAGACATTTTTGACCGGCGCCGGGGCTGCCGGTGGTGCCACCAAGCCCTCGGGCAGGCCCTCAGGACCCGAATTGCGAGCCCAGCCGCTCGAGGTACTCGGCCAGGTCGACGCCCCCGACACGCTTGCCGTAGTCGAAGCGCATCCCCTGGCGGATGTCGACGCTGGCATCCCGGGTGGTCAGGGTGAAGGGACGGACGCAGACCCAGGCCCCGTCGCGGCGGTGCTCGAAGTAGCCGAGGATCTCGTGCTTGGCCATAACCTTTCCTCCGGGACCGTGTTCAGGATCATAACGGTCGCGCAGGCCGCTGGTTCGCGCGGCGCGACTGTTTTTCGCGTGCGGCGGCGCACGGATCGAGTGTTCGAGAGCCGGGATGGTCGCGGACGGCTCGCGCAGATCTCGCCTGAGCTTGGCTATTACGGTGCGAATGTTCGGCCCTGTCCGGAGGGCGGCGGGCCGGGTCAGTGCCAGAGATCGAGGATCTCGGCGGTCGTCATGGTCTCGACCTGGTGGCCGTAACGCATCCGGTACATCAGCAGGAGGGCGTCGTGCGCCGCGTCGCAGGAGCTGCACAGGGCGTCGGTGGGCTCGGCGAACATGCGCTGCATGTCGATGCAGAGATGGACGCAACCCGTCCCCAGGGCCCCTCCGGAGGCTTTCCCCTCCGGCCGGGGAGCGTTCGTCGATCGACCGCTTCCAGTGTCCATGTGCGCGCAATCAGGCCGGGTCGGCGTTGGTGTGAGGGTCGTCGGACGCGGCCGTCCCCGCCCCGCTTCGGGCGGGGCGGCGCGACGTCAGCGATCGGCCTTGGCGCCGGACACCGTCAGGGAGAGGTAGCGCTCCGTGATCGGACGGATCAGCTTGCGCACCGCATCCGCCATGGCCTGCTCCTCCTTGAGCGACTGCTCGAAGGCGCTCCGGTGTCCCTGCTGTCCGGCGGCGTCGCTGATCGTGAGCAGCGACTCGTAGGCGGCGATCTCGAAATTCTCGAAGGCGTGGTTGGCGTAGGTGTTCTTCAGGATCTCGTCCTGGGCCGGGGTGTGACCGAGCGCCATCATGTTCCCGACGAAGCCCAGGAAGCCCTCCTTGAGGGCCGAGGGGCTGTCGCCCAGGCTCTGGAGCGCCTCCTCCAGGCGCTGGCGCTGCCCGTGCGTCTCCTCGATGTGGCGGCGCAGGGCCTGTTCCATCTCGGGGTAGCGCTCCAGGCGCTCGACCTGCCGCTCCATGATCTGCAGCGCCTGCATCTCCACCGCATGGGTATTCTTCAGGGCCGTGACGTAGATCTCGCGGACGTCCATGGTCATGGCGTTTGCCTCGTAGCAGTTGCGAGCCTGATGGCTCGTTCAACCAGCAAACACAGGCGCCGCGCGGCCAAGTTCCGGTCGGAAGGTCGCAGGAGGAGGCGCCGATCGAGCCTGTCCTGCGCCGTGCCGGGATCCGGACCAGCGCGGTTCCGGATCGACCGCCTCCGGCGCGCCCCTCCGGGGCCGGGCGCGCCCTCGACGCCCCGGACTGACGGCGCGGGTCAACCGGCCGGCGGCGTCGATGGGGAGACGCGGCTCCGGCGCCACGGTCGTCGCCCTGGCCGCCGCCTCGACGGGAACGGGGGGCCAATCAATGCAGGGCGTCGCCGCGCTCGGTGCGCTGGCGGTCCGCGAGGCGCCGGCCGATCTCGATCAGCAGCGTCTCGGTCAGCGCCACCAGGGCGGTGTCGCGGAGCTGCGAGACCGTGTCGTGCAGCGAGAGGCACAGGTCGGCGGTCCGGCTGAGGGCGTCGTCGATCGTGGCCCCGTCGCGCTTCGCGAAGGCTGTGCCGGCGGACTTGCTGTCCGAGATCTCGACGATCACCCCCCGGCCGGTGGACGGACGGCCGTCCTGATCGAGGTAGAAATGCCCGCGGGTGAACAGCCACCGCAGCCGGCCTTCCGGGGAGCAGACGCGGTACTCGGCCGTGTAGGAGCCGCCCGTGCGGACGCAATCCAGGATGACCTGCGAGATATGCGGCTGGTCGTCCGGATGGACGGCCTCCAGGAGCTCGGCGAGGCTGACGCCGGCCCGCGACCGGGCCGGGCTGATGTTGAACAGCAGGGCGCTCACCGGATCGGCCCGCGCCTCGTCCCGGAGAATGTCCCACATCCAGAAGCCGACGCCGCCCGAGGCTTCGAGAGCCGCGACCAGAGCCGCCTCGGACACATCCTCGTCCGTTTGGGCCATCCGTGGCATCCCCGAGCGCATCGCCAAAACGGCCGCTGCCGCGCGCCCTCTCCGATCGTACACACTCCGTATTCCGTTGGGATCTGCAAGCGACACAATTAAGTGCGCATGTTGAGGGCGCAATATTGACCTGCGGCATTCCCTCCCCGCCGCCGCATCGGCGCCTCGTCCGGGATCGTGGGCTCGGGTCGGTCGCCTCTCAAGCCCTGCCCTTCCAGGGGACCAGCACGCGCTCCAGGCACCGCATCCCGAACTCGAACAGGCCCGCGAACAGGCCGATCACCAGGATGCCCATCAGCACCACGTCGGTGCGCAGGAAGTTGGACGCGTTGAGGACGAGCTGGCCGAGGCCGGCCTGGGCCGCCACCATCTCGGCGGCCACCAGGGTGGTCCAGCCGACGCCCATGCCGATCCGCAGGCCGATCAGGATCTCCGGCAGGGCTGCCGGGAAGACCACGTGGCGCAGGACCTGCCAGGGGTTCGCTCCCAGGGCGCGCGCCGCGTTGATCTGGTCGACCGAGGCGGAGCGCACCCCCGCGCGCGCGGCGAGCGCCACCGGGGCGAGGCAGGCGAGGAAGATCAGCAGCACCTTCGACAGCTCGCCGATCCCGAACCAGATGATCATCAGCGGCAGGTAGGCGAGCGGCGGCAGCGGCCGGTAGAACTCGATCGGCGGGTCGAGGATGCCCCGGGCGATCCGGCTCGTGCCCATGGCGAGCCCGACGGGGATCCCGACCAGGGTAGCGAGCCCGAAGGCGCCGAGGACGCGCAGGAGGCTGTCGCGGATGTGGATCCCGAGCGGGGCGCCGTCGATCGCCCCGTGCCAGGCCTGCCCGAAGGCCGACAGGACCGCCTCCGGCGGCGGCAGGAACAGCGGCTTCACCCAGCCGGCGCCCGTGGCGACCACCCAGAGGCCGAGGGCCGCGAGCACGGTTGCGACGCTGACCGCCGGCACCGGGATCCCGCCGCGGCGACGGGGTCCGGGGCGCGCCGGCGGATCCGCCGCGGAGCCCGAGGCCGCGTCCCGCGCCGTGCGGGGCGGCCCGCTCATCGGACGGCCTCGGGCCGGGCGCCGGCACCGTGGCGGATGCGCTCGAGGACGCGCTCCCGCACGGCGATGAAGGCGGGATCCGACTTCACGGCCCGCGTATCGCGGCCGCCGACCGCCGCCCGGGAGAAGGGCAGGTCCAGCGTCTCGACGATGCGGCCGGGCCTCGGGCTCATGATCACCAGCCGGGTCGCGAGGAACACCGCCTCTTCGACGTCGTGGGTGATGAAGAAGGCCATCTTGCCGGTCCGGTGCCAGATCCGGAGGATCAGCTCCTGGATCTGCTCGCGGGTGAGGGCGTCCAGCGCGCCCAGCGGCTCGTCCATCAGCAGGACACGCGGGTCTCCGGCCAGTGCCCGGGCGAGGCCGACCCGCTGCTGCATGCCGCCCGAGAGCTCGTAGACCTTCCGATCGGCGCAGTCGGGCAGGCCCACGAGGTCGAGCATCGCGCGGGCGATCCGCTGCCGCTCCGCCCGGGGCACGCCCCGCATCTTGGGGCCGAAGGCCACGTTCTCGGCCACGTCCAGCCAGGGCATCAGCGCGTGGCGCTGGAACACCACGCCCCGCTCGGCCCCCGGGCCCCGGATCGGGGCCCCGTCGAGGAGGATCTGACCCTCGGTGGGCGGGAGGAAGCCCGCGATCGCCGAGAGCAGGGTGGTCTTGCCGCAGCCCGAGGCGCCGAGCGCCACCACGAACTCCCCGGGGCCGATGGTCAGGTCGATCCGCGACAGGGCGGCGACCGCGCCGGCACCCTGTCCGTAGCGGACGCTCAGGTTGCGGATCTCGATCATCGGCCCTCCGGTCCGGGGACAGGCCCTTTCCGGGCCGCGTCCACGACGTCCGTCGTGACGAACCGGCCGTAATCCGGCGCCAGCGCCTGGACGCGCCCCTGCGCCTTCAGGAACGCGGCGGTCTCGGTCAGGGCCTTGGCGGCGGCACCGCCGAGCCAGGCCGGGGAGGCCTGCGCCTCGAGGGTCGGGAACCGGTAGGCCGCGAGACTCGCCGGCACCTGCGCCGGCGCCGAGCCGGTGATCCGGGCCACCGCCGCCACCTCGGGCGCGTCGGCATTCCAGGGCTTGGCGGCATAAGCCGCGTCCTGGGCGGCGATCAGCTTGACGAGCGTCACCAGGAAATCCCAGTTCGCGGCCGCCCAGGCGCGGTCGACCACGAGGCCGTCGAAGGTCGCCTTGCCCCGGCGGGCGAGGTCGCCGGCCGAGACCACCACCGTGCCGGATGGCTTCACCCGGGCGAGCACCGGATCCCAGATGAAGGTCGCGTCGATGTCGCCCCGCTCCCAGGCGGCGGCGATCTCGGGCGGGCGCATGTTGAGGATCCTGACATCCGCTTGGCCGAGCCCGGCCTCCGCCAGGGCGGCGATCAGCTGGTAATGCGCCGTCGACACGAACGGCACGGCGATCGTCTTGCCGCGCAGGTCGGCCACGCGCGTCACGCCGCTGCCGGCGCGGGCCACGAGCTGCTCGGCGTCGGCGATCTCGTCGAGGATCCAGAACAGCTGGATATCGAGACCCTGCGACGCGGCGGCCGCGATCGGGCTCGATCCCGCCTCGCCGATCTGGACGCTGCCCGAGGCCATGGCGCGGATCACGTCGCCGCCGCCGCCGAACTTGCGCCAGTGCACGGTGTAGCCGGTCGCCTTTTCGAGGGCGCCCGAGGCCATCAGCGCCCGGAACGGCACCACCATGTCCTGGTGGGCGAAGGTGACCTCCTTGTCGGCCGCGCAGGCGGGGCCCGGCGCCGGGAGGCCGAGAACCAGCGTTGCCAGCGCCGCCACTGCAACCGACCGGCGGAGCATACCCTCTCGAGCCATGACCTGTTCTTCCTCCTCGCAGCCGAATCGAACGTGCGCCGGCCAGCCGCCCGGAGGGTCCGACACGCTTTGCTTCGGAGGCAAGAGACCTGCCCGTTGGACAGGGAAGCCGGCCGGACATGGCGCGTCCTCCTTCCCCGTGACGGCGCCCGACCCGCTCAGGCCGCGTGCGGCATCACGATCCTCCGGGGAGGCCTGGGCCGGGGGCGTACCCGGCGGCGGGCTGACGTCGCCGCCGCCCAGCCCGATGGAGTTCGGGACCGCGCGTTACGGCGCCTTCGCACAGGTCTCGTACCGGCTGGCCGATTTCGGCTTCGGCGAAACGGTCGCCCCGGCGGCCCTCATCCACACGGACTGATCCCGCACGCGGCGATCGTCCGGCACGGCCACGCACCGCGTCAGGCGTTGGGCGGGACCGTGCCGGGCGATCGGACCGATGCCGACATCCGCCCCGCCCGGCGCCAGGGTCTCGGCGTCCCTGGCGGCTCGATCTGGACGCGATGTCCGGCACGATCCCGATCGGCACGGCCGCCGAGCGGCCGGATCGCAGCCTCCCGCGGCACCCCCGTGCTTCCTCGCCTCACGGCCGTGGCCGAGCGGGATTCCCGATGACGGTCGCGCCCGGCGGGACATCGCGCGTCACCACGCTTCCCGCCCCGATGATCGCGTCGTCGCCGACCGTCACCCCGGGTAGGATGATGGCGCCGCCGCCGATCCACACATTCGCGCCGATCACCACCGGGCGGCCGAATTCCAGCATCTGCCGCCGCTGCGCCGGATCGCGGGGATGATCGGCCGTCAGGATCTGCACGGCCGTGCCGATCTGGGTCATGTCGCCGATGGTGACCGATACCACGTCGAGGATGCAGCATCCAAAATTCAGGAATACGCCGCGGCCCAGGCTGATGTTGTAGCCGTAGTCGCAGTGGAAGGGAGGACGGATGTTGCAGCCCGCGCCGACGCGGGCGAACGCCTCTTCCAAGAGCGCCTGCCGCTCGGGCTGGCTCCGCGTGTGCGTGGCGTTGTAGCGGTCCATCCATTCCGAGATGCGCCGGTTGTCGGCGGCCAGGTCCGGGTCGTCGGCGCAGTACAATTCGCCGGCCAGCATTTTCTGCTTCTGAGTCTTCATGGTCTCTGTCGTCATGGCGAGGATTCCCCTCCAGCCTCTTCGGCCCGCTCCCGCACGGCGAGACCGCACAGGACGTCAGCACCGGCATCTCACAACCGAACGATACGTACATATGTACACATCCTGGCCGCGTGCGCTACCGCCCGGCGGCCGTGATCCCGGATCCGAGGAGGCTCCCGTGCCCGCCGCCCAGCGTCGTTTCGACCCGGATCGCCGGGCGCGCATCATCCAGGCGAGCCTCGACGTCGTCGCCGAGTACGGCGTCGCCGGCACGACCCACCGCCGGGTCGCGGCGGCGGCCGACGTCCCGCTCGGCTCCATGACCTACCATTTCGAAAGCCTGGACGCGCTCTTGACCGAGGCGTTCACCGGGCTCGCCGACACGGTCTCGGCGCGGTTCGCCGACCGGCTCGCCGCGGCCGCGACCTTCGACGAGGCCTGCGAGGCCGTGGTCGACCTCATCGTGAGCGATGCCTGGGCGAGCCCGCGCACGATGCTGCTGAGCTATGAACTCTACGCCTTCGCGGCCCGGAACCCGCCGCTGCGCCGGGTCATGCAGGACTGGATGGCCAAGAGCCGCGCCGCCCTGGAGCGCCACTTCGCACCGGAGACCGCCAAGGCCCTCGACGCGATGATCGAGGGCCTGACGATCCACCGCTCGGTCGACCCGCAGCCGGCGGATCGGGCACAGGTGCGTGCGATCGTCCTGCGGCTGGTGCGGTAGGGCTGGGTCCATCCGTATCGCGACACGCCGCGGTGCGCGGCGGCGGGCAAGCCACGACAGGAGGTCCGCTCCCGTTCCCCGTCACCGTGAGCTGCCCGCCCGCGGCGAGCCCCGACCGAGGATTCCGGAGATGGCGCGGCACCGGAGACTTCCGGGCGGCCGCGCCATCCGCGGCCTGACCGCGCCCATGACGCATCGGGAGAAGCGCTACCTGTGACCGGGATCGGCGGTGGGCCGGCCCCGACGCGCGGCCCCCGGGCGGCCCTGGCGAGCGGCTCCCCGGTGCCAGAGCGGCCATGGTCCCGGTCCGTCCTCGGAGGTCTGCGGTGCGCGCCGCTACGTCCGGGACGATCGAACCATCCGTGGCGCTGTGCGTTTCAAGGCACCGAAAGGGAGATTGGTACAATGAAGGCGTTTCTGGCAGCGGCCGCGGTGAGCCTCGGAATCTTGGGCGTCGTCGGCCCGGTCTCGGCACAGCCGCGCCCCGATTACGACGATTACGGCGGTCGCGGTTACCGTGATCGCGGCGACTACGATTACCGCGACCGCGACCGCGGCTACCGCGATCGGGACGATTATCGGGGACGCGCCAATTACGGGTTCGACGAGCGGGAATACCTGCGCTGCAATCCGGATGTCCGCCGCGCCGTGGCCAACGGCCAGATGGAATCGGGCGCCGCCCATTACCGGGTGTTCGGGCGTCGCGAGGGCCGCCGTCTGAGCTGCTGACCGGATCGCCGGACCCCGCTCGACCGGGCGCGCCTATCGGGCGCGAGCCCGGTCGTGCAGCAGGTTGATGATCAGCGCCGTCCAGCCGGTCTGATGCGCGGCGCCGAGCCCCCTGCCGGTGTCGCCATCGAAGAATTCGTGAAACAGCAGCGGCTCCTCGGCGCCGGGCGCCGGGGCGATCGGCTCGCGGGGCCCGAGGGCGGGCCGCCGGCCGGTCTCGTCCCTGGCGAACAGGGCGATCAGCCGGTCCTCGAGGGCGTCCGCGATGGCGCTGAGCGTCAGCATCGCGCCCGAGCCCGTCGGATACTCCACCCGGAAGTCGTCGCCGTAATAGGTATGGAAGCGCCGTAGCGCCTCGACGATCAGGAAGTTCATCGGCATCCAGACAGGCCCGCGCCAGTTCGAATTGCCGCCGAACATGTTCGAGGTGGAATCGGCCGGGTCGTACCGGACCGTGAAGGAGGCGCCCAGCTCGTTGAGCACGTAGGGCGCGTCGCGGTGGACCTTCGACAGCGAGCGTATGCCGTAGGGCGAGAGAAACTCGGCCTCGTCGAGCATGCGGCGCAGCAGGGCCTTCATCCGGTGCCCGCGCAGCAGCGACAGCAGCTTGCGGTCCTTCACGCCGCCCTCGGTCCAGCGGGAGACCAGCTGGGCGAGATGGGGCCGGTTCTCCAGAACCCAGTTCAGGCGCCGGGCGAAGTCCGGCAGCCGGTGGAGCACGGAGGGCTCGATCACCTCCACGGCGAAGAGCGGGACCAGCCCGACCATGGAGCGGACCCGCAGCGGCAGCATCCCGCCGCCGGGGATGTCGACCTCGTCGTAGTAGAATTCGTCGATCTCGTCCCACAGGCCGAAGCCGTCGCCGCCGCCTTCGCCGCCCATGTCGGTCATGGCCTCGGCGATGAGCAGGAAGTGCTCGAAAAACTTGGAGGCGGTGCTCTCGTAGACGTCGTTGTGGAGGGCAAGCTCCAGGGCGATGCGCATCATGTTGAGCGCGTACATCGCCATCCAGGCGGTGCCGTCGGCCTGGTGCACCACCCCGAAGCCCGGGGGCGGGCGCGAGCGGTCGAACACGCCGACATTGTCGAGCCCCAGGAAGCCCCCCTGGAACACGTTGCGGCCCTGCGCGTCCTTGCGGTTCACCCACCAGGAGAAGTTGATCAGGAGCTTGTGGAACACGCCTTCCAGGAAGGCGAGGTCGCCGCGCCCGCCCCGCCGGTCCCGGTCGATCTCGAACACCCGGTAGGTGGCCCAGGCATGGACCGGCGGGTTGGCGTCGCCGAACTCCCACTCGTAGGCCGGGAGCTGGCCGTTCGGGTGCATGTACCATTCGCGGGTGAGCAGCAGGAGCTGCTTCTTGGCGAAGTCCGGGTCCAGCAGGGCGAGCGGCAGGCAGTGGAAGGCGAGGTCCCAGGCGGCGAACCAGGGATATTCCCAGGTGTCGGGCATCGACAGCACGTCGGCCGCCGCGAAGTGGCGCCACTGGCCGTTGCGGCCGCCCGCGCGCCCCCGCGGCGGCGGCGGCTGGAGCGGGTCGCCCTCCAGCCAGCGCCGCACGTCGTAGCTGTAGAGCTGCTTCGACCAGATCAGGCCGGCGGCGGCCTGGCGGAAGATGGCGCGGGAATCCGGGCTCGCGATGCCGTCCTGCAATTCCTCGTAGAACGCGTCCGCCTCGGCCACCCGGCGGCGGACCAGCGACCCGTCGTCGACCACCCGGGGGCGCGTGCCCGCCGACAGCCGCAGGCGGATCCGGGCGGTTTCCCCGGGCGCCAGCCGCAGCGCGTAATGGAGGCCGAGCTTGGTGCCCGCGTCCCGGCGCACCGAAGCGGGATCGCCGCCGACGATCGCCGCGTGGAGCCCGTCCTTGAACGGCCCGGCGGCGTCCGGCTGCCCGCCGTGCCGCCGCAGGTTGGTGTCGTTCTCGCAGAACAGGAGGTCCGGCATCCCGTCGAAGGCGAGCCGGTACGGCCCGAGCCGGTCCTGCGTGCAGACCACGCCCCCGTCGGGGGCGCAGGCGATCCGCGGGCGCGCCTGCCCGGCCTGCCAGGACCACGTGTTGCGGAACCAGAGCTGCGGGACGAGGTGGAGGTCGGCGGCCTCGGGCCCCCGGTTCAGCGCGGTGATCACCGCGTGGATGTCGTCGGCGTCGGCCTTGGCGTATTCCACCGTGACGTCGAAGAACCGGTTCCCGTCGAAGAGCCCCGTCTCCTCGATCTCGTATTCGGGCTGCTCCCGCCCGCGCCGCATGTTCTCGCCGACGAGGTCCTCGTACGGGAAGGCCGCCTGCGGATAGCGGTAGAGCATCTTCAGGTAGGCATGGCTCGGGACCGCGTCGAGGTAGTGGTAGACCTCCTTCACGTCCTCGCCGTGGTTGCCCTCCTGGTTGGTCAGGCCGAACAGCCGCTCCTTGAGGATGCGGTCGCGCCCGTTCCAGAGGGCCAGGGCCAGGCAGAGGCTGCCGCGCTCGTCGCAGATCCCCGCCAGCCCATCCTCGCCCCAGCGATAGGCGCGCGAGCGGGCGTCCTCGTGCGTCAGGGCGGCCCAGGCGTTGCCGCAGGGGCTGTAATCCTCCCGCACGGTCCCCCATTGCCGCTCGCTGAGATAGGGCCCCCAGAGCGACCACGCCCGGTCGCCCCGGCCCTGCTCGGCGATCCGGCGGCGCTCGGCCCAGCCCACCGACGCGTCCCGGGAGTCGTCACGATCCTCGTCCACGCGCGGCCCCATCAGCCGCGTCCCGGACGCGGTCTCGGACGGCGGGGGACGGGGGCGCGGCGGGGACGGGAGGCGGCCATCGGTCACGACGGTTTGCTGCGGATGCGCCGGCCCGATGCATCATTGACGCCATCCCGACCCGGCCGCCCGCACGGCCACCGCACGGCTCCGTGAGGACCCGTCCGCCGGCCCCGCGGCGCGCCCGGCCCGGGACCATCCGGGCCCGCCCCGGAAAACTTGACCCTGCGCAAGGTGAGCGACAGGATCGGTCTGGATGATCTGCGACTCGACGCGCGGCGATGCACGTTGATCTGTCCGAACTCAGCGTTCGTCGGCGATCTGATCGGCCGCATCCGGGGGAACGATGACGCAATTACTGAGGGCCGGCCTGGCCGGGCTGCTGTTCATGACCGCGGCGCAGGGGCAGGAGGGCGGCGCGCCGGTGAAGATCGGCGTCGCCGCGCCCATGACCGGGCCGAACGCGGCCTTCGGCGCCCAGATCCGGAACGGCGTGAGCCAGGCGGTCGAAGACCTCAACAAGGCGGGCACGCTGAAGGGGAGGACGCTGACGGTCACGGTCGGCGACGACGCCTCCGACCCGAAGCAGGGCGTCTCGGTGGCCAACAAGTTCGCCAGCGACGGCGTGAAGATGGTCGTCGGCGACTACAATTCCGGCGTCACGATCCCGGCCTCCGACGTCTACCTCGACGCCGGCATCATCCAGGTCACCCCGGCCTCCACGAGCGTGAAGTTCACCGAGCGCGGGATGTGGAACACGTTCCGCACCTGCAGCCGCGACGACCAGCAGGGCGCGGTGGCGGGCAGCTATCTGGCCGCGCACTTCCCGGGCCAGAAGATCGCCTTCGTCCACGACAAGACGCCCTACGGCAAGGGGCTGGCCGACGAGACGCTGAAGGCGTTCCGGGCCAAGGGCGGCAAGGAGGTGCTGTACGAGGGCATCAACCCGGGCGAGAAGGACTACGCGGCCCTCGTCTCCAAGATGAAGTCGGCCAATGTCGACGTCGTCTATTTCGGCGGCGTGCACACCGAGGCCGGGCTGATCATCCGGCAGATGCGCGATCAGGGCCTCGCCGCCCGCATGATGAGCGGCGACGCCATCCCCGACAAGGAATTCGTCCAGATCGCCGGTCCGGGCGCGGCCGGGACCCTGATGACCTTCGCGCCGGACGCCCGCAAGAACCCGAACGCCAAGGGCGTGGTGGCGGCCTTCAACGCCCGGGGCATCGATCCCGAGGCCTACACGCTCTACGCCTACGCGGCCGTGCAGGTCCTGGCCAAGGCCATGGCCGAGACGGGCTCCAGCGACGGGAAAGCGCTCGCCGACTGGCTGCACCAGGGCAAGCCGGTGGACACGGTGGTCGGGCCGATCGCCTACGACAGGAAGGGCGACCTCACCCGGCCCGACTACGTCATCTACGCGTGGACCAAGGGGCCGGACGGCCGGATCGACTATACCGGGCACGAGGTGGCCCCGTAGGCACGAGGTGACCCCGTAGGCCGGTCGGGGCCGGAGGCCGCCGCCTCAGCTAATTGGATGAGGGCGGCCCTCTCAACGCAGCCGCCGCGACGGCCTTATGCTCCCGCCCGACTGCGCCGCGGTCCGGAAGAGGGAGCCTTCATGTTCGATTTCAGCCAGCTCCGGTGCTTCGCCGCCGTGGCGGAGGAGCTGCATTTCGGGCGCGCGGCCGCCCGGCTGAACATGACGCAGCCGCCGCTGTCGCGGCAGATCCAGGTTCTGGAGCGCGTCCTCGACGTGCAGCTCCTGGAGCGCACCAGCCGCACCGTCCGGCTGACCGCCGCCGGCCGCAGCTTCCTGCCCGAGGCGCAGCGCATCCTGCGGCTGGCCGAGACCGCGACCCACGTCACCCGGCAGGTGGCGGCGGGGCGCGCGGGCGTCCTCAAGTTCGGCTTCACGGCGGCCTCGGCCTACGACTTCCTGCCGCGCCTCGTCACCGCGTTGCGGCGGGCGCTGCCGGACGTGACGCTCGCGTTGCGCGAGATGGTCAGCAAGGATCAGATCGAGGAACTCCTCGCCGGCCGGATCGACGCCGCGCTGGTGCGGCCGCCGGTGACGCATCCGGACCTGATCGCCGTCCGGGCGCTGGCCGAGCCCCTCGTGGTGGCCCTGCCGGCCGGGAACCCCCTGGCCCTGCGCGACGGGCTCACCCCCGCCGATCTCGGGCGCGAGCCGCTCATCGGCTACGCGCCCAACGAGGCGCGCTACTTCCACGACCTCGTCCTCGGCCTGCTCGCCGAGGCCGAGATCCAGCCCCCGATGGTCCAGCAGCTGACGCAGATCCACTCGATCCTGGCCCTCGTCCGGGCGGCGCTCGGCATCGCCCTGGTGCCGGCCGCCGCCGAGCGCCTGCGCTTCGAGGGCGTGGTGTTCCGGCCGCTCGCCCTGCCTGCCCCGCGCCCGGTGGAACTCCTCCTCGCGTGGCGGCGCGATGCGGACGCTCCGCTGATCGCCCGGCTGGTCTCGATCCTGGCCGAGATGCCCCCACCCTGACGGGGCCTCCGATTGATGCATGTTCGGCATCGATCGATCCAGTGTTTGGCTTTGACCTCGCACCGGAAGGCTGCGCGTGATGGGGCGGACGGCGCGCAGACGCCGCGACGCGTGCGCGCCCAGGGAGGATCGTGATGGACAGCCTCACCAACCGCTTCAAGGCGGCCCTCGCCGAGGGGCGCCAGCAGGTCGGCCTGTGGTGCAGCCTCGCGAGCCCGATCTCCACCGAGGTGGTCGCCGGGGCCGGGTTCGACTGGCTGCTCCTCGACATGGAGCACTCGGCCAACGACCTCCGGGACATCTACGCCCAGCTCCAGGCCATGATGGAGGGCGACACGCACCCGATGGTGCGGGTGCCGAGCGACGACCCGATCACCATCAAGCGCATCCTCGATGCCGGCGCGCAGTCGCTGATGATCCCCAACATCGACGATGCCGAGCAGGCCGCCCGGGTGGTCGCGGCGACGCGCTACGCGCCCCGCGGCATCCGCGGCTTCTCGCAGGCGCCCCGCGCCGCCCGGTTCGGCCGGATCAAGGACTACCACACCCGCTGCGAGGCCGAGATCTTCGTGGCGGTGCAGGTCGAGTCCCGCCGCGCCCTCGACAATCTGGACGCGATCGCCGCCGTCGAGGGCGTGGACGGCGTGTTCATCGGGCCCGGCGACCTCTCCACCAGCCTCGGCCATGTCGGCCAGCAGGGCCACCCGGAGGTGGTCGCCACCATCGAGGCGGCGGTCGCGCGGATCGTCCGGGCCGGCAAGCATGCCGGCATCCTCACGCCGAGCGAGGAGCTGGCCCGCCGCTACATCGCCGCCGGCACCCGCTTCACCGCGGTGGGCTCCGACATGGGGCTGCTCGCCCGCGGCTCCGAGGCGCTGGCCGCCCGCTTCCGCGCCTGAACACCGCAACCGGGATCGACACGCATGAACATCGGATTCATCGGCCTCGGCATCATGGGCGCGCCCATGGCCGGACACTTGATCGCGGCGGGCCACAGCCTGTTCCTCAAGACCCGGCGCAGCGTGCCCGAAGCGCTGCTTGCCGCGGGCGGCACCGCCTGCGCCACGGCGGCCGCGGTGGCCGAGCGCGCCGACACGATCATCCTGATGCTGCCCGACACACCGGACGTGGAGCAGGTCCTGTTCGGCGCCGACGGCGTGGCCGAAGGCCTGTCCCCCGGCAAGACCGTGATCGACATGAGCTCGATCGCGCCGCTGGCCACCAAGGATTTCGCCGCCCGGATCGCCGAGCGGGGCGGCGCCTATCTCGACGCGCCGGTCTCCGGCGGCGAGGTCGGAGCGAAGAACGCCGCGCTCTCGATCATGGTCGGCGGCGAGCCGGAGGCTTTTGAGCGCGCCCGGCCGCTCTTCGAGGCGATGGGCAAGACCGTGACCCATGTCGGCCCGGTCGGCGCGGGCCAGGTCGCCAAGGTGGCCAACCAGATCATCGTCGCCCTGACGATCGAGGCGGTGGCCGAGGGGCTGCTCTTCGCCTCGAAGGCCGGCGCCGACCCCGCCAAGGTGCGGCAGGCGATCACCGGCGGGCTGGCCACCTCGCGCATCCTGGAGCTGCACGGCGCGCGGATGATCGAGCGGACCTTCGATCCCGGCTTCCGCATCGGCCTGCACCAGAAGGACCTCAACCTCGCCCTTGATGGAGCCCGGACGCTGGGCCTCAGCCTGCCCGCCACGGCTTTGGCCCAGCAGCTGTTCTCGGCCTGCGTGGCGCAGGGCGGCGCGGCCTGGGACCATTCGGCGATGGTGAAGGCGCTCGAGGCCCTGGCGAACCACGCCGTCGGCGCCGCCGCCTGATCACGCCAGAAGCCCGGACGGGCGCGTCACGGAAGGAGCCTCCGATGCAGGCCGAGATCGAAGCCCCGACCCGCCCGCCCGCCGCCGGCGACGTGCCGCGCACGATCCGCCTGAGCCCCGACGACAACGTCGCCATCGTGGTCAACGCCTTCGGGCTGCCGGCCGGCACGGTCTTCCCGGACGGGCTGGAGCTCGTCGAGTTCGTGCCGCAGGGCCACAAGGTCGCCCTCACCGACATCCCGGAGGGCGGGGCGGTCCGCCGCTACGGCGAGGTGGTAGGTCTCGCCACGCAGGCGATCCCGCGGGGCGCCTGGGTCGAGGAATCCCGCGTCGCGACGCCGGTCCCCCCCGCCCTCGACGCCCTGGAGATGGCCACCCGCGTGCCGGCCCCCCTGCCCTCGCTCGAGGGCTACACCTTCGAGGGCTACCGCAACCCGGACGGGTCGGTGGGCACCAAGAACATCCTGGCGATCTCGATCAGCGTGCAATGCGTCGCCGGCACCCTCGACGTGGCGATCCGGCGGATCAAGCAGGAGCTGCTGCCGCGCTACCCCAACGTCGACGACGTGGTCGGCCTGACCCACGCCTATGGCTGCGGCGTCGCCATCAACGCCCCCGAGGCGGTGGTGCCGATCCGGACGCTCCAGAGCCTCGCGCAGAACCCGAATTTCGGCGGCGCGGTCATGGTCGTCGGCCTCGGCTGCGAGAAGCTCGTCTCGGAGCGCCTCCTGCCCGACAACGGCGCCGCCGGCGACGGGGTGGTTCGGCTGCAGGACGAGCGCCATCACGGCTTCTCGGCCATGATCGACAGCATCCTGGCGATGGCCGAGGCGCGCCTCGCGGAGCTGAACCGCCGGACCCGCGAGACCTGCCCGGCCTCGGACCTCGTGGTCGGCCTGCAATGCGGCGGCAGCGACGCCTTCTCGGGGGTGACCGCCAACCCGGCGCTCGGCTTCGCGGCCGACCTGCTGGTGCGCTGCGGCGCCACCGTGATGTTCTCGGAGGTGACCGAGGTGCGCGACGCGATCCACCTCCTGACCCCGCGCGCCAAGACGCCGGAGGTCGCCGAGGCGCTGATCCGCGAAATGGCGTGGTACGACGCCTACCTCGCCAAGGGCGAGGCCGACCGGCGGGCCAACCCGTCGCCGGGCAACAAGAAGGGCGGCCTCAACAACATCGTCGAGAAGGCTTTGGGCTCGGTCGCCAAATCGGGCACGAGCGCGATCTCCGGGGTCCTGGCGCCGGGGGAGCGCGTCCGCGAGAAGGGCCTGATCTTCGCCGCGACCCCGGCGAGCGACTTCGTCTGCGGCACGCTGCAGCTCGCCTCGGGGATGACCGTCCAGGTCTTCTCCACCGGGCGCGGCACGCCCTACGGGCTCAGCCAGGCCCCGGTGATCAAGGTCGCGACCCGGACGGAACTCGCCGAGCGCTGGTCCGATCTGATCGACCTGGATGCCGGCCGCATCGCCACCGGCGCGGCCACGATCGAGGAGGTCGGCTGGGAGCTGTTCCACCTGATCCTCGACGTGGCGAGCGGGCGCAAGCGCCCCTGGTCCGACCGGTGGGGGCTGTTCAACGATCTGACCCTGTTCAACCCGGCGCCGATCACCTGAGGGCGGCCGGGGGGCATGCGCCCTGCGGCGTCGTCAGCGTGGCCGCGTTCTGCTAGGCAGCCGGCATTGCCATGACGCTGCCGATTCCCTCCCTCCGGACCCTGCTCTTCCGCCTGCACTGGGCGCTTGGCCTCACCGCCGGTCTCGTCCTCGCCCTGATGGGCCTGACCGGGGCGCTGATGAGCTACGAGGAGGCGCTGACCGCCTTCGCCAACCGCGACCGGCTGGAGGTCACGCCCGGCGCGCGGACGGCGCTGTCTCCCGCGACCCTCGCGGCGCGGATCGACGCGCAGGCGGGGGGGCGTATCGCCAACGTGCTGACCCTGTCGGACGATCCGCGCGCCAGCGTCCATGTCCGCTTCGCCCGCGATCCCGAGACCCGCGCGCGGCCGCCCGCCGCCTATGCCGATCCCTACGACGGCACCCTGCTCGGCCCGGTGCGGCTGGAGGGGGCCTTCACCACGGTGCGGGACCTGCACCGCTGGCTGCTGCTCCCCGGCGGGTCCAAGGGCTGGGGCCGCACGATCACGGGCGCCTGCACCCTGGCGCTGCTGGCTTTCCTCGGGACGGGTCTCTACCTGCGCTGGCCCAGGATCCATCGCTGGCGGATCTGGCTGAAGCCGGCCCTGTCGCGCCCCGGCCGGCCGCGCTGGTGGTCGCTGCACGCCGTGGTCGGGACGTGGCTGCTGCCCGTCTACCTGGTCATCGCGCTCAGCGGCCTGACATGGTCCTACCCGTCGTTCAAGGACGGCGCCACGCGGCTGCTCGCGGGCGCTCCGGACGCGGGGAAGCCTGCGCGACCGGCCGGGAGCAAGGCTGCCGGACGCCCGGTCGATGCCGGGGCCGATGGCGGCGCGGCCGTCGACCGCGCCTGGGCGGATTTCCGCGCGCGGACCGGTGACGCCGCCGGGACAGCGGTCCTGACCCTGCCGGGGGCCGACACGAAGGCGATCCGGATCCGCTGGCTGCCCAAGGGCGTCGATGCGCCGAGCGCCCGCAACGAGGAGCGCTACGATCCCCTCACGGGCGCCCTGCTGGCCTCCGAGCGCGCCACCGATGCGCCGCTGGGCCGGCGTCTCCTGGACAACATCCTGGAGGTGCATCGCGGCCGCTTCTTCGGCGATCTCGTCGCTCTGCTGTTCTGCCTCGCGGCCCTGGCCATGCCGGGTTTCGCGGCCACCGGCCTGACCCTCTACGTCCTGCGCCGCCGCGCCGGTGCCCGGCGCAGGGCCGCCGAGCCCGAGGCGCCCGCGGTGGCCGTCCGTGCGGTGAGCCCCTGAGACGGTGCCGGCATGGCCTTCGGCCGCCCCCGGCGTTCTGCGTGCGGCGAGGAGGGATCAGGGCAGCGCGCGGCCGATCGGCGGGGCGCTGTCCCGGATTGCCGCGCTCCGCGCGTGCATGACGGCGACGCGAGCCACCGCTGACGCGACGAGGCCGCCGCCTTCGCGAGGCGGCGGCCCGGCTCAGAGCCGGGCGGTGATCGTCGCCAGCACGGAGAGCGGCGCGCCGGGGAGGTTGTTGAACTGGTTGAACGGCTGCTCGATGTAGCGGCGGTCGGTCAGGTTCCGGGCATTGATCGAGAACCGGGCGTGCTCGCTGAAGTCGTAGAACACGGCCGCGTCGAGCCGGGCGTAGCCGCCCACCGAGTAGCTGTTGTTCAGGTCGCCGGCGCGGCGCCCGACATAGGTGATCCCGGCCCCGACGTTCCAGCCGAGCAGGAAGCCTTCCTGGAACTGGTAGGTGGACCAGATGCTGCCGCTGAAGGCCGGCGCCCCGACCAGCCGGTTGCCCACCGCGAAGGTGGTGTCCTTCGTGATCCGCGCGTCGAGGACGCTGATGCCGCCGATGACCTTCCAGCCGGGCAAGACCTGTCCGGCGAGGTCGGCCTCCACGCCTTGGGAGCGCTGCTGCCCGGTGATCACCGAGAAGCCCGTGTTGACCGGGTCGGCGGCCGAAACGTTGTTGCGGATGATGCGGAAGGCTGCCGTCGACAGGGTCAGGTCCGGGTTGAGATCGAGCCGGCTTCCGACCTCGTAGAGCTCGCCGGTCTCGGGACGCGGATTGACGGCGTTGTAGACGTTGTCCGTCTGCGGCTTGAACGAGGTCGCGTAGCTCGCATAGAGCGTCAGCGGCTCCACCGGCCGGTAGATCAGGCCGACCCGCGGCGAGATGCCGGACAATTGCTGCTCGGGCGGGATGGTGCGCGAGGTCGGGACGCGGCTGAAATAGTACTGGGTGCCCGTATCGTAGCGGACACCGACCAGCATCTGCAGGCCGAGACCGAGATCGATCTGGTCCTGCACGTAGAGGCCGGTCAGCGCGTTCTTCTGCTTCAGATCGGACTGGAACTGGAGGCCGACGATCGGGGATCCCGGGACCGGGTTGAGGAAGCTGACCGACGGGAAGTTCGTGCTCTGCGTCTGGTAAGCGCGCCGGTAGCCGTTCGTGTACTCGACCCCGGTGAGCACCGTGTGCCGGAAGCCGAGGAGGTCGAACTTCGCCACCATCTCGGTCTGGCTGTCGACGGCCGCGTAGGTCGAGTAGACCGCAGTCTCCCGCCGGGTCACCTGGGTGTTGCGGTTGGTGAGACCGATGGCTCGGGTGGCCAATAAATCGAAGCCGCCCCACTGCGCGTTGAGCACCTCGCGCAGGGTGATGTTGGCATTGAGGTCGTGCTCGACCTTGAGCAGGCCGAAATTGGCGCTGCCGTTGTAGCGGGAGAACGGCTCGCCGTAGTAGCGCGCGACATTGTCCAGGGGCACGCGGCCGTTCCGGGCGACGAGGCCCTCGTCGTACTGGTTGTCGACCCGGGTGAACTCGCCGAGGAACGTGACGCGCGTGTCCGGGGTCGGAGTCCACGCGAAGGCCGGGGCCACGAAGGTGCGGGCATTGTCGCGGCCGTAGAAGTTGCGGAAGGTCGGGTCCGACTGGGCGGCGAAGCTGAGCCGCCCGGACAAGCCCTCCACGCCCTCGATCGCGCTCGAGACCGAGCCCTGCACCCGCCGGAAGCCGAAGCTGCCGGCCTGCAGGTTGATGTCGCCGGACGGCATCAGCGTCGGCTGCCGGGTGACGATGTTGATCAGGCCGCCCGGATCGCCGCGCCCGTACAGGACCGAGGCCGGGCCCTTGAGCACCTCGATCCGCTCCACGTCGGCGAGATCCCGGGTCACCGAGGAGAAGTTGCCGGCCTGATTCAGGAGGACGCCATCGATGGCGTAGGTCTGGGTCCTGAAGCCGCGGATGATGAAGGTGTCGCTCCGGCCCTGGATCGTGCCCCCGGGCTGCACGCTGCTGACGTTCTGCAGCGCGTCGCTCAACCGGATGTCCTGCTGGTCGACCAGCACGTCGCGCGGCACCACCTGCACCGATTGCGGCGTGTCGCGCAGGGGCGTGTCGGTCCGGGTGGCGGTGGCCGAGCGCGTGGCCCGGTAGCCGACGACCGGTCCACCGGCCCGCTCCGCCGCTGGCCCGGTGCCGGTCACGCTGAGTTCGGAGAGGGCGACCTCGTCGGTCTCCGCCTGCGCGTGAACAGCCGTCGAAGACAGGACCAGAATGGCCGTCGCAAGTCCCGTATGGGCGAAACTCAAGTACTCGCGGAGACGGCGCGTGCCATCGACCTCGTCGATCCGCCCAGAAAGCATAGTTTACAATCGTTCTCAGGA
Source organism: Methylobacterium sp. 391_Methyba4 (assembly GCF_029691625.1). NCBI lineage: Bacteria > Pseudomonadati > Pseudomonadota > Alphaproteobacteria > Hyphomicrobiales > Methylobacteriaceae > Methylobacterium > Methylobacterium sp. 391_Methyba4. Next base: position 2,346,465 of record NZ_CP121475.1, read on the forward strand.
GTGAAGCGCCAGCGCGATTCAGCACTCCTAGAATGGATCGGCCCGATCATCTCAACAGCGATGCGCATCTAGGGCGCCGGGACACGCATCCGTCGTGGGAATGTGGCTGAAATGGCACGAATCGCGGGGCGATATATTAAAACTCCTCCAGTGTGCCTACTTGTGCGTGTATACAGTTGCGGTGTTGAACCCGAATCGCGTGCGGGTTGAGGGCGCCGGCAGCAGCGGACACGACCGGCCGGCCCGCAAGAGGGGGGGATTGCGAGCCGGCCGGCGTACCGCGCGCCGGTTTCGGCGCGCGATCGGAAGCGACTGTCCTCGGCCCCGTGGGCAGCGACAGCCTCCCGTGCGCCGTCACGTCGTCCGGCGCGGACGCAGCGATCGCGCCGGGCGCGGATCAGAGGCCCGCAGGCGAACGCGCATCCGCCGGGCACGGCAGGCGGCCGTCGAGCCCGGCATGGAGGAGCTGGTGGATCTGGGTGACCGCCCCGGCGACGTCGTAATCGGGCAGCGCGGCGCGGCTCACGACGATCCCCTTCATCAGAGGCGCGAGGAGCGCGTAAAGTGCCGCCGGATCGCAAGCCGGCGTGGTGGCGAGCGCCGACAAGGTCGCCACGAACCAGTCCCGGCTCTCGGCTTCGGTCTGCACCGTCATGGCGGCGATGGCCGGATTGCGCGTCGATTCCGACCAGATTTCCACCCGCAGGGCCGCGGCTTCGCGGGTGATCGACATGAAGTAGCGGGCGATGAGGCCCAGCAACGTCCCGCGCGGGTCACTGCTGCCGTCCATCTCGGCGACCAGGAGCGTGCCGCGCTCGCGCTCACGCTCGACCAGCCCGAGGACCAGGGCCTCCTTGGATTCGAAGTAGCGGTAGAAGTTGCCCGGGCTCATCGCGGCCTCGCGGGCGAGGTCCTGCATGGTGGTGCGATGGAAGCCGTTGCGCGTGAAGCAGGCTTCGGCGGCGTCGAGAATGTGCTCGCGCCGGGCGGAGGGCCCGACGCGGGCCTCCGCAAGTCCGTCCGCCGCGGCGGTCACTGCCCCGGCTGCACGGCGACGGCCACCGGCGTGATGCGGCTCTGATCCTTGCCCAGGCTGGCGACGGTGCAGGATTGCGGTCCCTGATGCAGGTCCGCGCAGATCCGGGCCTGCCAGCCGTCCGGGCCGGCCCCGGTCCAGCCGATCAGCGCCAGCCAGGCGAGGGCCAGGACGGCGCCGAAGGTTAGGTTGGCGGGGGTGCAGACGGTGCGGAGCTGGGCGAGAGCGCCCGGGCCGCGGGCGCCGAAACGCTCGGCATCAAGATCGGACCAGCGGCCTTCGAGGGTGAGAGCCATCATGCGCTCCTGTTGGCTTCACCCGTATAATGAACGTTCATTCTCATGTCAATGAACGTTCATTCTCGTCGAGGTCGTGCAGCGGACGAAGGACGGCCTGCCGCCGATGCCTGCGGTTCGTCGGGAGGGAGGGCGCGATCGCCGCCGGGTCTTCGACGCCGGTGCAGGGTATGCCGGAGCGGCGGTTCGGACCGGTGCGCGGGCGGGACGCCGCTCCGGGGCGCCGATCTCTTTCGCCGCGCTCCGGCGGCTCGGGATCGGGGGCGCAGAATTAGTCGTGGTGGATCCGGTCATGCCGGAGCCGGGCTGGAACCCGCGATCCGCGGCCGCCGCCGTGTCGCGGTCTCGGCGCGTCCGGGAGCTCCGTCCCGGACGCGCGAGGCCTGCCGTCAGCCGAGGGTGGCCGGCTTGAGGGCGCCGGTCCGCTCGTGGAAGTCCGGGCCGTTGGTGGTCCGGGCCACGTGGCCGGCGCGGATCAGGTAGTCGCCGAAATGCTCGCCCGGTTGCCGACCCTTCGCGTAGTCGGCAAACAGCGGATCGAGGGTGCTGCGGATCTCGGAGGCCGCGACGTCCTCCTTGTAGAGCTTGCTCAGGCGCGAGCCGTCGTGGGCGGCGCCGAGATAGAGGTGGTAGCGCTCGGGGCCGCGGCCCACGAGGCCGATCTCGGAGATGAACGGCCGGGCACAGCCGTTCGGGCAGCCGGTGGAGCGGATCGTGATCTCCTCCTCGGCCAGCCCATGGGACGCGAGGCTCTCCTCCAGCTCGGTCATCAGGTCCGGCAGGTAGCGCTCGCTCTCGGCCAGCGCGAGGCCGCAGGTCGGCAGGGCCACGCAGGCGAGCGAGTTGCGCCGCAGCGCGCCCGCGCCCCGGGTCAGGCCGTATTCGTCGACGAGCGCGTCGATCTCGGCGCGCTTCTCCGCCGGCACGTTGGCGATGATCACGTTCTGGTTGCCGGTGAGGCGGAAATCGCCCTCGTGCACCTCGGCGATGCGCCGCAGGCCCGAGAGGAATTGCGGCCCGCCCTCGATGTCCTTGATCCGGCCCGAGGGCACGTAGAGGGTCAGGTGATGGCGGCCGTCGTCGCCCTCGACCCAGCCGTAGCGGTCGCCGTTGTTGGTGAAGGTGAAGGGTTTGGGCGCGCCGAGCTTCTGGCCGATCCGCTTCTCCACCTCGGCCCGGAAGGCGTCGAGCCCGTAGCGCTCGATCGTGTACTTGAGGCGTGCGTTCTTGCGGTTCTTGCGGTTGCCCCAGTCGCGCTGGACCGTCATCACGGCCTCGGCGACCTTGAGGGCGTCCTCCGGCTTCACGAAGCCCATCACGTCGGCGGTGCGCGGGAAGGTGTCGGGCTCGCCGTGGGTCATGCCCATGCCGCCGCCCACCGTCACGTTCCAGCCCGTCACCTGGTTCTTCTTGTCCAGGATCGCGATGAAGCCGAGGTCGTGGGCGAAGATGTCGACCTCGTTGGAGGGCGGCACCGCCACGACCGTCTTGAACTTCCGCGGCAGGTAGGTCCGGCCATAGACCGGCTCGACCTCGGCCGCGTCCTCGCCGCCGACCACGCGCTCGCCGTCGAGCCAGATCTCCCGCCACGCGCTGGTCTTGGGCAGCAGCGAGTCGGAGATGTCCTTGGCGAGCTGGTAGGCGGCCTTGTGGGCGCCGGTCTGCGCCGGGTTCGTCGCCGCCATGACGTTGCGGTTGACGTCGCCGCAGGCCGCGATCGTGTCGAGGAGCGCGCCGTCGATCGCCGCCATCGTGCGCTTCAGGTTCGACTTGATCACGCCGTGGTACTGGAAGGTCTGGCGCGTGGTCGCCCGCAGCGCCCCGCCCGCGTAGGTCCGGGCGATGTCGTCGAGGATCAGCCACTGCTTCGGGGTGATGACGCCGCCCGCGATGCGCAGGCGGATCATGAAGCTGTAGGCCTTGTCGAGCTTCTTCTTGGTCCGCTCGGGGCGCAGGTCGCGGTCGTCCTGCAGGTACATCCCGTGGAACTTCACGAGCTGCCCGTCATCCTCCGAGATCGCCCCCGTGGCGTGCTTCAGGAGGCCGTCCGCGAGCGTGCCGCGGAGGTAGCCGCTGGCGATCTTGATGTGCTCGTTCGCCGCGAGCTGGGCCGCGCGGGCGGCCTCGGCATCGGTGATCGGCCGGTCGGTCGGCGGGGTCTCGTAGACGCGCTTGGCCGGGGTCGGGGTCTCGGCGGCGTCGCGGGGGCTGTGGTCGTCCATGGGGTGAATCCGTCTGTCTGAACGCGTCTCCCACCCCACGCGTCAGGGGTGGGTGCCGAGCGGAACGCGTGCCGGTTCACGGGAAGGGCGGGAGCCGCGACGGTCCCCACTCTCCCGTGCGGGAGAGGGTCGGGGAGAGGGATGCGCCCTCTCCGGAAAGACCTGGATCCCTCACCCTGTCCCTCTCCCGCACGGGAGAGGGGACCCGCGCCCCGTCCTGCTCCGCTCCAATCTCGATCCTGCGGCCTCGGAAGGCCGGTCCGTTAGTACACGTCCTGCTGGTAGCGGTGACCGCGCTCCAAAGCCGCGACCTGGGTCTCCGCGTCGGCGGCGCTCAGGTTCTTCACGGTCTGGTACGCGCCCACCACCGCGGCCCGCACGTCCTTGGCCATGTTCTTGGCATCGCCGCAGACGTAGAGATGGGCGCCCCCATCCAGCCAGGAGACCAACTCCTGCGCGTGCTGGGTGATCCGGTCCTGCACGTAGACCTTTTCCGGCTGGTCCCGCGAGAAGGCCACGTCGATCTTCGTGAGCGACCCGTCCTCCAGGGCGTCCTGCCACTCGAGCTGGTACAGGAAGTCGTGGGTGAAGTGCCGGTCGCCGAAGAACAGCCACGACCGCCCGGGGGCCTCGATCGCCCGGCGCTCCTGCACGAAGGCGCGGAACGGCGCGACGCCGGTGCCGGGGCCGACCATGATGATGTCGGTGGCCGGGTCCTGCGGCAGGCGGAAGTGGCGGTTCGGCTTCAGCCGCACCCGCAGCTTGGCGCCGTCGCGGATCCGGTCGGCCACGTGGACCGAGGCGACCCCCGAGCGGGCGCGGCCGTGGGTCTCGTAGCGCACCGCCGCGATGGCGAGGTGGACCTCGTCGCCCACCTCCTTGCGCGAGGAGGCGATCGAGTAGGCCCGCGGCGGCAGCGGCCGGGTGATGGTGCCGAGATGCTCGGCCGTGAGCTTGGCCGGGTAAGTCTCCAGCAGGTCGATCAGGTGCCGCCCCTCGATCCAGGCCTTGGCCTCGCCGCTGTCGATGAGCGTCTGCGCCTGCGTGTGGCCGGTGGCCTTGACGAAACGCTCGACCGTGGCGGCCGACAGCGTGGTGATGTCCCGCTCGGCCAGCAGCGCCTTGCGCAGGGCCTCGTCACCCGAGAGCCCGGCGGCGTTGAGGATCTCGTCCACGAGCTGCGGGTCGTTCTCAGGGAAGATTTCCAGCGAATCGCCCGGCTCGTAGGCCGGGGCGCCCTCCTCGAAGGCGAGGGCGAGGTGGATCGTCTCCTTGTCGGAGCGCGAGGAATTGAGGTTCACGTGCTCGACGACCTCGACCACCACGGGCTCGCGGCTCGGCTCGGCGTCGTCCTCCTCGCCGGTGCCGGCGCGGGCGAAGTCCACCGCCACGACGTTGTCGGGCTGCTCCGCCGGGGCGAGCGCCTTGAGCGCGCCCTTGATCCAGTCGGCCGCCGGCTTCTCGAAGTCGAGGTCGAGGTCGGCCCGCTCCGCGGCGCGCTTGCCTCCCAGCGCCTCGAAGCGTTCGTCGAGGGCCTTCCCGATGGCGCAGAACTCCGCGTAGGAGGTGTCGCCGAGCGCCAGCACCGCGAACTCGACGCCGTCGAGGCGCGGGGCGCCCTCCCCCATCAGCTCGCCATAGGCCCGCACGGCCCGGGCCGGCGGCTCGCCCTCGCCCCAGGTGGCCGCGATGGCGACGAGCTTGCCGGCCTTGGGCAGGGTCGCGATGTCGAGATCGGCGAAATCCACCACCTTCGGCTTGAAGCCCTGCTTGCGCGCGAGCTTCGCGACGGTGCCGGCGAGCGCTTCGGAATTCCCCGATTCGCTCGCGTAGATCACCGTCAGCGGCGCGGCGGCCTTGGGCGGCGCGGCCGGCAAAGCGGCGGGCTGGCCACCGGCGGCGTCGAGGCCCGCCAGGAAGCCGGCCAGCCATGCGCGCTGCGTGGGGCTCGCGGCGCCGAGCACCGCATCGAGGCTGGCGCGCTCGCCGTCCCCGAACGGGGCGGTGCGCGGGAGGAGGTTCTGGCGGGACATTACGAGACCATGTCGGGGCCTGCGCGGCCCGTGTCAATCAAGAAACGTTCTTTTTGCAGAACGGGCGGAGACGAGAACATCACATTCGCTGCACTGCGAAAAAAGAGAATATCATTCTCCCACCACGGAGAGGACCGGAGAGGTGCCGGGCAGATGGCGCCCGTTCTTCGGCGGCGCCGGCAGCGGCAGCGCCGTCGTGGATTTCACCTTTTCCATGGCGAAGCGGGAGGTGACGTTCTTGAGCGGCAGCACCGCGATGAGGTGCTTGTAGAAGCTGTCATAGGCCTGCATGTCGGCGACGACGACCCGCAGCATGTAGTCCACGTCGCCCGCCATCCGGTAGAACTCCAGCACCTCCGGCATGGCCGAGACGGTTGCGGCGAAGCGCTGCAGCCAGTCCTGGGAATGGTCGGCGGTCTCGATGGAGACGAACACGGTCAGCCCGAGGCCGAGCTTCACCGGATCGAGCACCGCCACCCGCCGGTCGATGACCCCATCGGCCTCCAGCTTCTGGATCCGCTTCCAGCACGGGGTCTGCGACAGGCCCACGCGTTCGCCGATCGCCGCGATGGAGAGCGTCGCGTCGGTCTGCAGCAGGGCGAGAATCTTCAGATCGATCGCGTCCAAAGCTGTCTCCGTGGGCTTCCGCCGCGCGCGGGGCGCGGGCGCATATAGGAGGCTACCGGTCTCGGTGAGAAGAATCTTTTACCTCGGGACCAGGTTGCCCGCGCCGATTGCTGTGCGCAACCGCACGCCGAACCGCCGGCCCGACACCGTCAAGCGCGCCGGGGCGCCTTGACTTCGTTCGGTATAGCGAACATTTCCGCCCTTCGACAACAGGCATGGCGCAGGCCGTGGCCTTTCCACCCACCACGCGAACCCCGGGACATGGCGCGATGACCCGTCCGGACCGACAGACGGCCGAAGCCCTCGCGGAGCGGCTGTCCGGGCTCGACCTTCCAGGCCGCCTCCACCTGATCGCCGCCGAGATCCCCGGCCGCCTCGTCTTCACGACGAGCCTGGGCGTCGAGGATCAGGCGCTCACCCACGCCCTGGCCATGGCGGGCCTGGCGAAGGGGCGCGTCGAGATCGTCACCCTCGATACCGGCCGCCTCTTCGCCGAGACCTACGACACCTGGACCGAGACCGAAGCGGCCTACGGCATCCGGATCGCCGCCTATGCGCCCGAGCGCACGGCCGCGGAGGCGTTCGTTCGGAACGAAGGCATCAACGGCTTCCGGCGCTCGGTGGCCGCCCGGCAGGCCTGCTGCGGCTTCCGCAAGGTCGAGCCGCTGGGCCGGGCGCTCGAAGGCGCGAGCGGCTGGCTCACGGGCCTGCGGGCCGGCCAGTCCGCCAACCGCGCCGAGACGCCGCTGGCCGAGTTCGACCCCGCCCGCGGCCTGATCAAGCTGAACCCCCTGGCCGATTGGTCCCGGGCGCAGGTCGACAGCTTCGTGCGCGACAATTTCGTGCCCTACAACGTCCTGCACGACCGGGGCTTCCCGTCGATCGGCTGCGCCCCCTGCACCCGGGCCGTGAAGCTCGGCGAGCCCGAGCGCGCCGGCCGCTGGTGGTGGGAGCAGGAGGAGAAGAAGGAATGCGGCCTGCATGTCGGACGCCCCGGGGCGTCGGTGCAGCCCGGCCAGGAGGCCGCCGTTTTCGAGACTCCTTTAAAGACTAACCAAGATCATTCAGCCCGCCAGCCGGAGTTCGCCCGATGAGCGCCGCCCTCGCCGCCACCGTGCCGCCGAGCGCCCCTGCGTCCGCACAGACCTCTGCCGACCGCCTCAGCCACCTCAAGCGGCTGGAGGCCGAGGCCATCCACATCTTCCGGGAGACGGTCGCCGAGACCGAGAACCCGGTGATGCTCTACTCGATCGGCAAGGATTCCTCGGTGCTGCTGCACCTCGCCCGCAAGGCCTTCGCGCCCGGGCGGCTGCCGTTCCCGCTGCTCCACGTCGACACCACGTGGAAGTTCCGCGAGATGATCGCCTTCCGCGACGCCCGCGCCAAGGAACTCGGCCTCGACCTCCTGATCCACACGAACCCGGACGGGCTCGCCCGCGGCATCGGACCGGTGAGCCACGGCTCCGAGGTCCACACCGACGTGATGAAGACGCAGGCCCTGCGGCAGGCCCTCGACAAGCACAAGTTCGATGCGGCCTTCGGCGGCGCCCGCCGCGACGAGGAGGCGAGCCGCGCCAAGGAGCGGATCATCTCCCTGCGCACCGCACAGCACCGCTGGGACCCGAAGCGCCAGCGCGCCGAGCCCTGGCATCTCTACAATCTCAAGAAGAAGCGGGGCGAATCCCTGCGGGTCTTCCCGCTGTCGAACTGGACCGAGCTCGACATCTGGCTCTACATCGAGCAGGAAAACATTCCGATCGTGCCGCTCTACTTCGCCAAGGAGCGGCCCGTGGTGGAGCGCGACGGGCAGCTGATCATGGTCGACGACGACCGGCTGCCGCTGGCGCCCGGCGAGACCCCGCAGCAGCGGCTCGTCCGCTTCCGCACGCTCGGCTGCTACCCGCTCACCGGCGCGGTGGAGAGCGACGCCGCGACGCTCCCCGAGATCATCGGCGAGACGCTCGCCGCCCGCACCTCGGAGCGCCAGGGCCGGGTGATCGACAAGGACGGGGCCGGCGCCATGGAGCGCAAGAAGCAGGAGGGCTATTTCTGATGACGGTGCACCAGGCTCCCACGGCCTTCGCCGATCGCGCCTCCGGCTACGCGGCTTTCCTCACGGCCCACCGCAGCAAGGCGGTGCTGCGCTTCATCGCCTGCGGCTCGGTGGATGACGGCAAGTCGACCCTGATCGGGCGGCTCCTGCACGACACCAAGCAGATCTTCGACGACCAGATCTCGGCCCTCCAGCGCGATTCGCGCAAGCACGGGACGCAGGGGCAGGAGGTGGATCTCGCGCTGCTGGTGGACGGCCTCCAGGCCGAGCGCGAGCAGGGCATCACGATCGACGTCGCCTACCGGTTCTTCTCCACCGACAGGCGCTCGTTCATCGTGGCCGACACGCCAGGCCACGAGCAGTACACCCGCAACATGGCCACCGGCGCCTCGACGGCGGACGTGGCGGTGATCCTGGTCGATGCCCGCCAGGGCCTGACCCGCCAGACCCGGCGCCACGCGCTGCTGGTCTCGAATCTCGGGATCCGCCGGGTCGTGCTGGCGGTGAACAAGATGGATCTCGCCGGCTGGGCGCAGGGCACCTTCGACGGCATCGTCGCGGGCTTCTCCGACTTCGCCCGGGATCTGAACTTCGCCGAGGTCAAGGCGATCCCGCTCTCGGCCAAGAACGGCGACAACGTCGTGGAGCCGGGCATCGCGGCGCCCTGGTACACGGGCGGCCCCCTGCTCGCCTACCTGGAGACCGTGCCGGTCCGCGCCGAGGCGCTGAACGCGCCGTTCCGCATGGCGGTGCAGTGGGTCAACCGGCCCAATTCCGAGTTCCGCGGCTACAGCGGCCGGATCGCCAGCGGCCGGGTGCGCCCGGGCGATTCCGTGACGGTCCAGCCCTCCGGCCGGACCTCGACCGTGGCGCGGATCTACACCGCCGACGGCGACCTGCCCGAGGCCGGCGAGGACGAGTCGGTCACCCTGGTGCTGGCCGACCAGATCGACGCCTCCCGCGGTCAGGTGATCGTGGCCACCGACGCACCGATGCGGGTCACCGAGACCCTCGACGCCCGCCTGTTCTGGGCGGCCGAGACCGATCTCAACCCGGGTGCCAGCCTGTTCGCCAAGATCGGCACCGCCACGGTCACCGCGACCGTGGAGCGGATCATCTCGCGCATCGATCCCGAGACCGGCAGGCCCGGCCCGGCCGAGCGCCTGTCGGCCAACGACATCGCCGACGTGGCCCTGCGCCTCGACCGGGCGGTGGCGGTCGACGCCTACGCGGAGAACCGCGAGACCGGCAGCCTGATCCTGATCGACCGCGAGACCACCGACACGGCGGCCCTCGGATTGGTCCTGACGCCGAAGGTGGCGCCCGCGCAGGCGGCGACGCCCGGCGTGAAGCCGGCGGACGGGGGCGGCTTCCTCGCCCGTCTCGGTCGCCTGTTCGGGCGCTGAGGACGGCCGGGCGCGCGACTGGTTTCAGGATCGGGCGCGGGTCCCCTCTTCCGTGCGGGAGAGGGACAGGGTGAGGGATCAGGTCTGTCCGGAGAGGGCTCGACCTGACTGCGCGGCAAGGACGGGCTCGATCCTGTGGCGTCTCGTCCCTCACCCCAACCCTCTCCCGCACGGGAAAGGGGGCCGGTCGCTTGCCGCGCCCGTGTAGGCGCAGCGGACCGGGCCGTCGCGCAACGCGATCAGACCAGCTTGAACCGCAGCGCCCCGAGCCCTTCCAGCTCCGAGACCACCTCGTCGCCGGGCTTCAGCCACGCCCGGTCCTTGCGCGGAGTCTTCTCGCCGAAGATCACCCCCTGCGGCGTGCCCGTGTAGAAGATGTCTCCCGGCTTGATCGTCATCACCTTGGACGCGAAGCTGATCAGCTGGCGGCAGTTGAAGATCATGTCGTTGGTGCTCCAGTCCTGGCGCACCTGGCCGTTGACCAGCGTCTTGAGCTTGAGGTTGTTCGGGTCCTTCACCCGGTCGGCGGTCACCAAGTAGGGGCCGAGCGGCGCGAACCCGTCCGAGGTCTTGCCGATCATGAATTGCGAGGTCAGCGTCTGGAGATCCCGGGCGCTGAAATCGTTGCCCGTGCAGTAGCCGGCGAGATAGTCGAGGGCGTCCGCCTCGGACACGTTCCGGCACTCGCGGCCGAACACCATCACCAGCTCGGTCTCGTAGTCGAATTCCCGCGCCGCCTGGGTCGGCAGCGTGATCGTGCCGCCGTGGTGGTTCAGGGCGTTGTTGTACTTGTTGAACAGCGGCGGGTCCTTGGGGATCGGTGTGCCGGTCTCCTCCGCGTGGTGGCGGTAGTTGAAGCCCATCATGATGATCTTCTCGGGCCGCGTGACCACCGGCGCGTAGGCGATGCCGGATTCCGCCAGCATGAAGCGCCCGTCGGGGGCGGCCTCGACCGCGTCGATCAGCGCCCGCAGCGCCGGGCCGCGCCCGTTCTGGAGAAGGTCGTCCATGTCGGTGGGAACCGGCATCCCGAGCGCCCGGCCGGCGGCTTCGACGTCGAGCACGCCGTCCCTGGTCTTCACGCCCAGGGCGTAGCCGTCGCCGCGGCGCATGTTGAGCAGGATCATGTCCCGAGGCATGCCGAAGGGCGGCGGCGCCGCCGGCGCGGTGTTGGGCGCGGTCTTCGGAGCCGCCGTGCGCTCCTCGGCGGCCCGGGCCGGCGCCGCGGCGGCGGCGAGGCCCGCGGCCGTGGCGGTCAGAAATTCGCGTCGGTTGCCCATGCTGCCTCTCCTCCGGTCGGCCCGTCTGGTCGCGGGCGTGATCCGGGCGGGAGCCTGCACGGCCGGCGGCGGCGCCGCCAGGACCCCGCGGCGGGGGCCGGTGACGGCTCAGGCCGCCTGTGAGGCGGCGCCGAGCCCCCAGGCCTGCGCCAGCAGCGCGTAGGATTCGTGCCGGGCGGCCTGATCGGGGATCGCCGTGACGACCATCAGCTCGTCGGCCTGCGTGCGCTGGACCATGTCGGCGAGCCGGGCCCGCAGGGTCTCGGGGCCGCCCACGTGCAGGCGGTCGCGGCCGCGCGCGATCTGCATCCGCTCGGCGTCGGAATACGGGTAGGCCAGCGCCTCGGCGAGGCTCGGCAGCGGCCGGTACTCGCCCCGCTCCCGCCGCAGCGTCGCCAGCCGCGCGCTGGAGGCCAGCCGCTCGGCCTCCGCATCCGTGGGGGCGCAGATCGCCGCCACCGCCAGGATCGCGTGGGGCTTCGCGCCGAGCCGCGTCGGCTGGAACCGGTTCCGGTAATCCAGCATCGGCGGCTCCGCGGGCATCCCGGAGAAGTGCTGCGCGAAGCCGAAGCCGCAGCCGATCTCGGCGGCGAGGCGAGCGCTGTAATCGGAGGAGCCGAGCAGGAAGATCGGCGGCAGCGGCACCCCCGCGGGGCTCGCCTCGATCCGCGCGAACGGATGCCCCTCCGGGAAGCCGCCGTCCCAGAACAGGAGCTCCTGCAGGCGGTCGAGGAAATCGTCCCCGCCGCCCTCCCCCGGCGCCTCCCGGCGGCGCAGCGCCCGGGCGGTGAGGCCGTCGGTGCCGGGCGCGCGCCCGAGACCCAGATCGATCCGGCCCGGGAACAGCGCCTCCAGCACCCGGAAGCGCTCGGCCACCATCAGCGGCGCGTGGTTCGGCAGCATGATCCCGCCCGAGCCGACCCGAAGGTCGCGGGTCGCGGCGGCGATCTGGCCGATCATGATCTCGGGGGCGGGGCTCGCCACGTTGGGCAGGGCGTGGTGCTCGGCGAGCCAGTAGCGCCGGTAGCCGAGGCCGTCGACGTGGCGGGCGAGCGCCAGGGTGTCGTGCAGGGCCTGCGCCGGGGTCGAATCGGCGCCGACGAAGGAGAGGTCGAGGACGGAGAGCGGAGTCATGGACAGGATCTGGTAACGACGATCCCGCAAAGCGAGAGCAGCCGCGCAGGCGAGACCTGCGCCGCGCGCCCGGCGCGAGATCCGGCTTCGTGCCGCGCACCGCCTTGCCGGCTCAGCGTCCCGGGCCTAGGGTCCGCCGCGCCGCAAAAAGGGGCGGCGAACGGGCATTCCTCGCCCACGCAATCCGGAGCACCGCACGCCATGGCTCTCCTCGCCGACGTCCTCTCGCGGGTGAAGCCGTCCGCGACCATCGTGATGACCCAGAAGGCCCGGGACCTGAAGGCCTCCGGCGTCGACGTCATCAGCCTGTCGGTGGGCGAGCCCGATTTCGACACGCCCGAGCACATCAAGCAGGCCGCCATCGCGGCGATCCACCGGAACGAGACCCGCTACCCGCCGGTCTCCGGCATCGTGCCCCTGCGCGAGGCGATCGTGCGCAAGTTCAAGCGCGAGAACGGGCTCGACTACAAGGTCTCGCAGACCATCGTGGGCACGGGCGGCAAGCAGGTGCTGTACAACGCCTTCCTCGCCACCCTGAACCCCGGCGACGAGGTGGTGATCCCCCGCCCCTACTGGGTGTCCTACCCGGAGATGGTCGGCCTGTGCGGCGGCACGCCGGTCTTCGCCGACACCGACATGGCCAACGGCTTCAAGCTCCAGCCCGAGGAGCTCGACCGGGTCCTGACGCCGAAGACCAAGTGGATCGTCCTCAACTCGCCCTCGAACCCGTCCGGGGCCGCTTATTCCCGCGCCGAGATGAAGGCGCTGACCGACGTGCTGCTCCGCTATCCGGACGTGCACATCCTCACCGACGACATCTACGAGCACCTGACCTACGGCGATTTCGAATTCGTCACCCCGGCCCAGGTCGAGCCGGAGCTCGTCGAGCGGACGCTGACCATGAACGGCGTCTCGAAGGGCTACGCCATGACCGGCTGGCGCATCGGCTACGCGGCCGGGCCGGAGACGCTCATCAAGGCGATGGATTTCGTCCAGGGCCAGCAGACCTCCGGCGCCAGCACGATCGCGCAATGGGCTGCGGTCGCTGCCCTCGACGGCCCTCAGGATCACCTCGCCACGTTCCGGGCGGCCTTCCAGGGCCGGCGCGACCTCGTCGTGTCGATGCTCAACCAGACCAACGGCCTGACCTGCCCGACGCCCGAGGGCGCGTTCTACGTCTACCCGTCCTGCGCGGCGCTGATCGGCAAGAAGACGGAGGCCGGCAAGACCATCGAGACCGACGAGGACTTCGTCATGGAGCTGCTCCAGGCCGAGGGCGTGGCCGCGGTGCATGGCTCGGCCTTCGGGCTCGGCCCGAACCTGCGCATCTCCTACGCGACGTCGAACGCGGTGCTGGAGGAGGCCTGCCGGCGTATCCAGCGCTTCTGCGGCTCGCTGCGGTAGGGCCCTCCGGGCGATCCTTCCCGGGCGCGGACCCCGGTCCGCGCTCGGCGTGACGGGGCTCGCGCCCGCGCTCTTGCCCGCGCTCTTGCCCGCGCTCTCGGGGGCGCCCTCCGGTCGGCCGCGGGGCCCGCTGATACGCTTCGCCGCGGCCGCGGCGGCGCGCGGATCGCCGCGCGGGCCACCGAAACGGTCCCGCCTCTGTTGCCGGCTCGGCTGTCACCCTCTACACGGGCTGTCCCCAGCGGCCGATGCGCCTGAAGGTTTCGCGAGCCCGCTCGGGCCTGCATGGCAGCGGGGTCGGCAGTGACGGGGCGGTCCGGACCAGTTCTCTGGACCGTTCCTGTGAGGCTCAGTGGGCCGAGTCGCTGCAGGAGTGTCGGGAGCGCGGGGAACAGGAACCGCGGGTTCGGCGCAAGGCCCACAAGATTCCCCGTCGACCGAGCGCCGGAGCCGTCCCGACGCCGCGATCTGACCCGTTCCGGGACAGGGCCGAACGCGACGGTTGCGGCTTCGTTCACGCTCGCGCGCGATGATGCGTCCGGGCCGGGGATCCGGTTCCGCGTAACCGCGTTCTCTCGGGCCTGACGACCATGCGAGCCCTGCTCACCAGCGGCATCAAGGCGATCCTCGGCATCGCCGCGCTCTCCACCGCCGCCCACTGGACCTTGCGCGTGCAGCGCGAGTCCGCCGCGCCCGCCACCGCAACGGCGCGCCCGGCCGAACCGACCGTGACCGGCTCCATCGAGCCGCGCCGGGTCGAGCGGGCCGCCGCGCTGGTCCCCGCCTCGGTGCCGGCCCCTGCGGCGGCGGTTCCGGTGGCGGCCGCGCGCGCCGCTCCGGGGCTCGACCAGTCGCATCTGGCTGCCCTGATCGCCGGCGCCACGCCGCCCAAGCCGAAGCTCGCCAAGACCGCGACCAAGACGGCCTCCGCCGAGAAGACGGCCTCCGCCGAGAAGGCCGCGGTGAAGCGCTGAGCTCCGCCCGGCCCGGGCGATCGTGCGGGCTGCATGGTTCCCCTGCGCGGCGGCGGATACCGGCGAAGCGCCGGGCGTGGCAGTGAACCGGCCTCTACCGAGATGGGTCAGGCATGAGCACGCAGGTCGCGACCTCCGTCCCCGATGACATCGGCGCGCCGCGCGCCGCTCCGGAGGTCGACCTCGCCGGCCGCCGACGGATCGTCGGCATCGCGCTGATGTGCGGGGCCGTCGCCTTCTTCGCCAGCCTCGATGCCTGCGGCAAGACCCTGGCGCGGGCCGGCGTCGACCCGCTGGTCACCACCTTCATGCGCTACGCGGCCAGCGTCGCCATGATCTCCCTGTTCATCAACCCGGTGCGCACGCCGGGCGTAGTGAAGAGCCGGCGGCTGCCGTTGCAGATCGTCCGCTCGCTGCTGCTCTTCGCCTCCACGGCCCTGAACTTCCTGGCCCTGCGCTACCTGCAACTTGCCGAGACGATCTCGATCCAGTTCGCCGCGCCGCTCACCGTGGCGCTGCTCGCCGGGCCGCTGCTCGGCGAGTGGTCGTCGCGGGCGCGGCTCATGGCGATCGGCGTCGGCTTCCTGGGGGTGCTGGTGATCGTGCGCCCGGGCGTGGGCGGGATGCATCCGGCCGCGCTGCTGTGCGTCGCCAACGTCGTGGTCTACGCCTTCTACGCGATCATCACGCGCAAGCTCGCGGCCTACGATTCGACCGCCACGACCATGTTCTACACGGGGCTCGCGGGCCTCGCGCTGATGGCCCCGCTCCTGCCCTGGATCTGGACGAGCCCGGCGAGCCTGACCCACTGGGCCCTGCTGTTCGGGGTCGCGCTGTTCGGGACGCTGGGCCACTGGCTGCTGGTGATGGCCCATGCCCGGGCCCCGGCCAACGTGCTGGCACCGTTCATCTACACGCAGCTGCTGTGGTCGGTGACGCTGGGCTTCCTGCTGTTCGGCGACGTCCCGAGCCGCTGGACCGTGGCGGGCGCCATGATCGTCGTCGGCTCGGGCCTGTATCTCCTGGCGCAGGAGACGATCCGCCGGGACACGCGTCCGGCCGCCTGAGGCGGCCGGATGATCCGGTGACGGATCGGGTCAGCGGCCCATGCGCTCCTGGCGCTCCATCCGCTCCTCGCGGCGGTTCTCGCGCGCACGCCGGGCCGGATCCGGATCGGTGCCGAGCACGCCGCCGACCGTGCCGGTGGCCGCGCCCACCGCGCCACCGACGACCCCGCCCACAGGACCGGCCGCAGCCGCGCCATCCTCGGCACCCCGCTGGGCGCCGCGGGCCGTGCCCTGGGCCTGCGCGGCGCCGGCAAAGGCGAGGGGCGCGAGGGCGAGGGTCGTGATCAGTAGCTTCTTCATGGGTCTGCTCCGGTCATACGGTCTGGGAGTCTCCGCGCCGCCTCGGGGCGCGGAGGATGTGCCTGTTCAACGGTTCAGGCGCCGATTGGTCCCATCCGCGGTCACGGGCGCGTGATCCGCGCTGCCGCTGGCCTCGGGCCGGAGCGGCTGATAGAGAACGGGTCATGCACGCTTCGCGCGCCCTGCGCGGCTTCGGCCGCCCGATCCGAATTACCGGCCCGGCCTCCGCCTGAGGGCCCGCTTCGGCGCGGCCGCGCGGAGGTCCGGGATCCTCCTGCCGCCTGACCCGATTCCGCCGGCCTTTCGCCGGCCCGACCGCCGATGCGAGATCCGATGACGACCCCCGAGACCGCGCCCGCCCGCGACTATTCCAAGACCCTGTTCCTGCCGCAGACCGAGTTCCCGATGCGCGCCGGCCTGCCGGTGCGCGAGCCGCTGTTCATCGAGCGCTGGAAGCGGATGGACCTCTACGGGAAGCTGCGCGCCGGCGGCCAGGGCCGGCCGAAATTCGTGCTCCACGACGGCCCGCCCTACGCCAACGGCAACATCCACATCGGCACGGCGCTCAACAAGATCCTCAAGGACGTGGTGGTCCGTTCGCAGACCGCCCTCGGCTTCGACGCCAACTACGTCCCGGGCTGGGACTGCCACGGCCTGCCGATCGAGTGGAAGATCGAGGAGCAGTACCGCGCCAAGGGCCGCAACAAGGACGACGTGCCGGTGATCGAGTTCCGGCAGGAATGCCGGACTTTCGCGGCCCACTGGCTCGACGTGCAGCGCGAGGAATTCAAGCGGCTCGGCGTCACCGGCGACTGGGACCATCCCTACGCGACCATGGCGTACCCGGCCGAGGCGGTGATCGCCGACGAGCTGATGAAGTTCTCGATGAGCGGCCAGCTCTATCGCGGCTCGAAGCCCGTGATGTGGTCGGTGGTGGAGAAGACCGCGCTGGCCGAGGCGGAGGTCGAGTACGAGGAGCACGTCAGCGACACGATTTTTTGTGCTTTTCCGATCCGGTCCGGCGCCGAGGGTGATCTCGCGCAGGCCCGGGTGGTGATCTGGACGACCACCCCCTGGACGATCCCGGGCAACCGCGCGGTCGCCTACTCCAAGAAGATCGCCTACGGCCTTTACCGGGTCACCGAGGCGCCGGCCGACAACTGGGCGACCCCCGGCCAGACCTATGTCCTCGCCGACAGCCTGGCCGCGACCGTGTTCAAGGCCGCCCGCGTCGAGGCGTTCGCGCGCGTCGGCGACGTGAGCCCGGCGATGCTCGCCGCCCTCACCCTGGACCATCCCCTGGCCCAGCGCGGCTACGGCTTCGCGGTGCCGATGCTCGACGGCGACCATGTCACGGACGAGTCCGGCACGGGCTTCGTCCACACGGCGCCGAGCCACGGCCGCGAGGATTTCGAGCTCTGGATGGCGAGCGGCCGGTCGCTGCGCGAGCGCGGCATCGACACGACCATCCCCTACACGGTGGATGCGGACGGCGTGCTCACCGAGGCGGCCCCGGGCTTCACCGGCACCCGCGTGCTCACCGCCAAGGGCGAGAAGGGCGACGCCAACAAGGCGGTCATCGCCGCGCTGACCGAGGCCGGGGCGCTGATCGCCCGCGGGGTGCTGCGCCACCAATACCCGCATTCCTGGCGCTCCAAGAAGCCGGTGATCTTCCGCAACACGCCGCAATGGTTCATCGCCATGGACCGGCCGGTGGATTCCCTCGGCGACCGGACGCTCCGCGAGGTGGCCCTTCAGGGCATCGACGACACCCAGTGGGTGCCGGCCCAGGGGAAGAACCGCATCACCGGCATGGTCGCCAACCGGCCGGACTGGGTGGTCTCGCGCCAGCGCGCCTGGGGCGTGCCGATCACCGTGTTCGTTCACCGGGAGACGGCCGAGATCCTGAAGGACGAGCGCGTCAACGCCCGCATCCGCGACGCCTTCGCGGCCGAGGGCGCCGACGCGTGGTTCCAGGACGACGCCGCCCAGCGCTTCCTGGCGCCGGACCACGACCCGGCCGCCTACGACAAGGTCACCGACGTCCTCGACGTCTGGTTCGATTCGGGCTCGACCCACGCCTTCGTGCTGGACGATCCGGAGGCCTTCCCGGGCCTGGCCGGAGTGACGCGCGTCCGCGACGGCGGCCAGGATCGGGTCATGTACCTGGAGGGCTCCGACCAGCACCGCGGCTGGTTCCAGTCCTCGCTGCTCGAATCCGCCGGCACCCGCGGCCGGGCCCCCTACGACATCGTCCTGACCCACGGCTTCGTGCTCGACGGCAAGGGCCTGAAGATGTCGAAGTCCAAGGGCAACGTCGTCGCGCCGCAGAGCGTCATCAAGGATTCGGGGGCCGACATCCTGCGCCTGTGGGTCGCCGCCTCCGACTACACCGACGACCTGCGCATCGGACCGGAGATCATCAAGACCTTCGCGGAGACCTACCGGAAGCTGCGCAACTCCCTGCGGTGGATGCTGGGCTCGCTGGCCCACCGGGTTCAGGGCGACGACGTGGCCTACGCGGACATGCCGGAGCTGGAGCGGCTGATCCTGCACCGGCTCGCCGAGCTCGACGGCGAGATCCGCGAGGCCTACGCGGCCTTCGACACCAAGCGGGTGGTGGCGCTGCTCAACGGCTTCATGACCGGCGACCTGTCGTCCTTCTACTTCGATGTCCGCAAGGACGCCCTGTACTGCGACCCGATCTCCTCGGTCCGCCGCCGGGCGGCGCTGCAGGTGATCGACGAGGCCTTCCGGCGGGTGGCGATCTGGCTCGCCCCGGTGCTCGCCTTCACGGCCGAGGAGGCGTGGCTCGATCGCTACCCGTCCGAGGACGGATCGGTGCATCTCCAGACCCTGCCGGAGACCCCGGCCGCGTGGCTCGACGCCGCCCTCGCGGAGCGCTGGCACAAGATCCGGCGGGTGCGGCGGGTCGTGACCGGCGCCCTGGAGATCGAGCGCGCGGCGAAGCGCATCGGCGCGAGCCTGGAGGCGGCCCCGCTTGTCTACGTCGCGGATCCCGAGTTGCTCGCCGCGCTCGAGGGCTGCGACTTCGCCGACACCTGCATCACCTCGGACATCACCGTGGTGGCGGGCGAGGGGCCGGCCGACGCCTTCCGCCTCGACGAGGTGCGCGGCGTCGCCGTGGTGCCGAGCCCGGCCGAGGGGCGCAAATGCGCCCGCTCCTGGCGGGTGAGCCCCAGCGTTGGCAGCGATCCGGACTATCCGGACGTGACCCCCCGCGACGCCCGGGCCCTGCGCGAGTGGGACGCGGCGCATCCGGAGGCGAGCGCGGCGTGAAGAGGCGCGCGACGGTGCTCTCCCTCTCCTCCCTGCGGGGGAGAGTGGCCCTCGCGTCCGCGAGGGTCGGCAGAGGGGAGCCCGGCTTCCGGTTGCGGCGCGACCGTCTTGAAGCCCACAGCCTTTCTCTGCGCCGTCGCTCCCCCCTCTCCCGCTGCTGCGCAGGGTACCCTCCCCCGCAGAGGGGAGAGGGCGATGCGCCCGCACGGCACGGGTCGCGGGGTCGGCGCCCGTGACCCCCTTCCGCGCCGGCCTTCTGGCCCTCCTCCTCACCCTGGTCCTCGACCAGGCCACCAAGCTCGGCCTCTATTTCGGCACCGACCTCGTGCTGACCCAGCCCTGGCGGCTGGCGCCGTTCGTCGACTTCGTCGTGGTCTGGAACCGGGGCGTCTCCTACGGCCTGTTCCAGCAGGAGGGCGGGATCGGGCGCTGGCTCCTCGTGGTCCTGTCGCTCGCCGCCGCGATCGGCCTCGGGATCTGGATGCGCCGGGCCGGCTCGCGGCTCCTCGGCGTCGCCCTGGGGCTCATCGTCGGCGGGGCGCTCGGCAACGCCATCGACCGGGCCGCCTACGGGGCGGTGTTCGACTTCGTCCACCTGCATGCCGGCGGCTGGTCCTGGTACGTGTTCAACGTCGCCGATGCGGCGATCGTGGCCGGCGTGATCGGCCTGATCCTCGACAGCCTGTCCCCGGACAGCCGCAAGGAGCGGCCGCTTCCGTCGCAGGGCGACCCCGCGCCGCGCCTGTGATCCGCGCAACACACAGGTCCACCTGCATGCCTGCCCTGGCGCAACGTGGCCAAGGCGCCATACGATCGCCGGAAACCGGTCTCAGGCCGGGACCCGTCGGATCAGGCCGCGCCGCGGTCATCCCAGAGCCGGACGCTCCGTCCGGAACCCGTGAGGCAGCATGACCGGGCATAGCAGGCTTCGTCCCCTCCTCTCCGCCGCGGTCGTCCTGGCCCCGCTCTGCGCCGGCACCGCGCAGGCGCAGGAGCGCGGCGAATTCATGCGCGACGCGCTGTCGGGCATCGGCCTCTTGGAGAAGCGCCAGGATCCGATCGACTATCACGAGCGCCCGCCGCTGGTGATGCCGCCCAAGATCGACGGCAAGGCCCTGCCCCAGCCCCGGGCGCGCTCCACCAGCACCGCGTGGCCGAAGGATCCCGAGATCGTCGAGCGCGAGCGCGCCGCCGTGGAGCGGCGTAATCCCAGGGGTGCCCAGGCCCAGGGCCGCTACGACGACAACAACGCGACGCTCTCCGTGGATGAGATGCGCGGCGGCCGCCGCGCCGGGGCGGGCCTCACGACCACGGCCGAGCGGAAGCCCGGCGACAACAACCGCGACGACAGCCTGCTCAGCCCCTTCGAGCTCCTGAAGGGCAAGAGCGCCAATGCCGAGCCGTCCGACATCGAGCCGAGCCGCGACACGCTCACGGATCCGCCGACCGGATACCGCCAGTCGCCCAAGAAGCTGGCCCGCCCGCCGTCGAGCGACCCGATCAACAACGCCAGCCGCGAACGCGAAGAGGCGGATCCCGGCGCGTATCTCCGGAAGCGCGCGCAGCAGTGACGGGGGGCGCCGTGTCGCCGTTGCAACGACGACGCGGCATGGCAACATGAGATGATCGTCCCGGTACGGCTCTTGCCCACCGGAGACCAGGACGGCCCCGAACCACGAACGCGTCCTGTCGTGGAACGCTTCGATCCGGGGCCGGCAGAAGGAAAGCGGAATGCACCTGTTCAGGAAGGCGACGCCCCACCTCTTCCCGCTGCGTCCGGGTTCGTCCTTCGGCGGCAGCGCCGGCCGGGGCGAGGCCGCGCCGTTCGGGCGTTCCGAGGCGGGCGGACCGGAAGTGACGGCCTTCACCCTCGACAACGGCCTCGACGTGGTGGTCGTCCCCGACCACCGGGCCCCCGTCGCCACCCACATGATCTGGTACCGCAACGGCTCGGCCGATGATCCCCTCGGCCAGTCGGGCATCGCCCACTTCCTCGAGCACCTGATGTTCAAGGGCACCGAGAAACACCCCGTCGGGGCCTTCTCCAAGGCGGTGTCGGGCCTGGGCGGCCAGGAGAACGCCTTCACCAGCTACGACTACACGGCCTATTTCCAGCGGGTCGCCCGGGATCATCTCGGCACCATGATGGCGTTCGAGGCGGACCGGATGAGCGGCCTCGTCCTCGACGATGCCGTCGTGGCGCCCGAGCGCGACGTGGTGCTGGAGGAGCGCCGCATGCGGGTCGAGACCGACCCCTCCGCGCAGCTCTCCGAGGCGATGGCCGCCGGCCTGTTCGTGCACCATCCCTACGGCATCCCGATCATCGGCTGGATGCACGAGATCGAGGGCCTGAACCGCGAGCATGCGCTCGCCTACTACAAGCGCTTCTACACCCCCGAGAACGCCATCCTGGTGGTCGCGGGCGACGTCACCCCGGACGAGGTGCGTCGCCTCGCCGAGGACACCTACGGCCGCGTGACGCCCCAGGGCGCCCGGCCGGAGCGCCTGCGTGCGCGGGAGCCGGAGCCGAAGGCGCTGCGCCGCGTCGCCGTGGCCGACCCGAAGGTGGAGCAGCCGACCCTGCAGCGGCTCTACCTCACGCCCTCCTGCATCACCGCCCGCGACGGCGGCTGCCACGACCTGGAACTCCTCGCCGAGGTGCTGGGCGGCGGCTCGACCTCCTACCTCTACCGCAAGCTGGTCATGGAGAGCGGCCTCGCGGTGAATGCCGGCGCCTGGTACATGGGCTCGGCGATCGACGACACCCGCTTCTCCGTCTACGCGGTGCCCGCCGAGGGCGTGCCGCTGGAGAAGCTGGAGGAGGCCGTCGACAAGGTGCTGCGCCGCGCGCCCGCCGAGGCCCTGGACGCCGAGGCGATCGAGCGGGCCAAGACCCGCCTCGTGGCCGAGACCGTGTACTCCTCCGACAGCCAGTCGTCGCTGGCGCGCATCTACGGGTCTGCGCTCGCGATCGGCGAGACCATCGAGGAGGTCCGCCGCTGGCCGACCGATATCGAGGGGGTGACGCAGGACCGCCTCAAGACCGCCGCCGAGCGCTGGCTGACGCCGGCCCGCTCGGTGACCGGTTACCTGACCAAGGCGCAGGATCCGGACGCCCCGGTCGCGATGGCCGCCGAGTAGCCCCGGGCGCGTCCCGCCCGGCCCTCGGAGGGCCGGCACGGGGCGTGTGCCGAACGGGAGCCTTGGCCCGCTCCGCCGTCGCCCGAGAAAGAGACAAGAGGTTCCCATGAGCTTGGCCGAGACTCTGGTCGAGACCGCCGCCCCCGCCGCCACGTCGCCCACGACGGCGCTGCCGGTGACGACCGCCCCCGGCATCGAGGCGTGGCACGTCGAATCGCCGGTGGTGCCGATGATCGCCCTCGCCTTCACCTTCGAGGGCGGCGCCGCGCAGGACCCGGCGGGCAAGGCCGGCTGCGCCCAGATGCTGGCGCGGCTCCTCGATGAAGGGGCGGGCGACCTCACCTCCGATCTGTTCCAGGAGCGGCTGGCCGCCCGGGCCATCGAACTGTCCTTCCATGCCGGCGCCGACGCGGTCGGCGGCTCGCTGAAGATGCTGGTCAAGCATGCCGACGAGGGCATCGCCCTCCTCGCCCTGGCGCTGGCCAAGCCCCGCTTCGATCCGGACGCGATCGAGCGGGTTCGGGCCCAGATCATCGCCGGCCTGCGCTACCAGCAGAACGATCCGGGCGTCCTGGCCTCGCGGCGCTTCTTCAAGGAGGCCTTCGCCGGCCACCCCTACGCCCGACCCTCCTCCGGCACCGTGGAGAGCGTCGCGGCGATCACCCGCGAGGACCTGCTGGAGATGCATGCCCGCATCATCGGGCGCGGCCGGGTCAAGGTTGCGGCCGTCGGCGCCATCGGGGCGGAGCAACTCGCCGAGGGTCTGAACCGCGCCTTCGGGGCGCTCCCCGAGGCCGGGGCGCTGAAGGCGGTGCCGCGGACCGAGGTCCAGGATCTCGGCCGCCGCATCGTCGTCGACCTCGACGTGCCCCAGTCGGTGATCCGGTTCGGCATGGCCGGCGTGCCCTGGCGGGACCCGGATTTCATCCCGGCCTACGTGCTGAACCACATCCTCGGGGGCGGCGCCTTCACGTCCCGCCTGTTCCAGGAGGTGCGCGAGAAGCGCGGGCTGGCCTACTCGGTGGGGACCTCCCTGGTCAGCCACCGGTCCGCCGCGATGACCTGGGGCTACACCGCCACCAAGAACGAGCGCGTCGGCGAGGCGCTGTCGGTGATCGGCGACGAGATCGGCCGGCTCATCACCGACGGGCCGGACGACGACGAATTGCAGAAGGCCAAGGACTACCTCACCGGCTCCTACGCCCTGGGCTTCGACACCTCGACCAAGATCGCCCACCAGCTGGTGCAGATCGCCTTCGAGGAGCTCGGCATGGACTACATCGCCCGCCGCAACGCCATGGTCTCGGCCGTGACCCAGGCGGATATCCGCCGGGCCGCCGCCCGCACCTTCGCGGACGGCAAGATGCTGGTGGTCGCCGCCGGCCGTCCGGTCGGGCTCTGAGCTTTCGGAGCGGACCATCGCGGCGGTCGACCGCGAGGCCGTCCGCTCCAACCCTTCATCCTGGAGGCTGAACGATCGTCGATCGTTCAGCCTCCAGGTGTTGTCCAGGGCCCGCACGGCTGGCTGGAAGACCTGTCCCAGTCCCCGCGCACGGCGTCGGCATCTCCGGACCGGATTGCGCCCGGACGAGGCGCCTTCCGACGCGATGTCGATCGGCCCGGAAGCCTCGGTGCTCGCAGTGCCGGCGGGGATCCCTACCTGAGACGCATCGGCGTCAACCCCCGGATCGACATGCACCTCACCGGCCTCCATCACCTCACGGCGGTGACCGCCCGCGCGGCCGAGAACGTCGCCTTCTACACCGGGACGCTGGGCCTGCGCCTCGTCAAGAAGACGGTGAATCAGGATGACGTCTCGGCCTACCACCTGTTCTACGCGGACGGGCTGGCGAGCCCCGGCACGGACATCACCTTCTTCGACTGGCCGGCGCCCCCGGAACGGCGGGGCTCCAACAGCATCACCCGCACGCATCTGCGTGTGCCCGGCGAGGGCGCGGTGGCCTGGTGGCACGCCCGGCTGCGCGAGGCCGGGATCGTCGAGGCCGAGCCCGCCCTGCGCGACGGGCGCCTCACCCTCGACTTCGAGGATCCGGAGGGTCAGCGCCTCGCCCTGGTCGATGACGGCGGGACCGGGCCGGAGCATCCCTGGGACGGCTCGCCGGTGCCGGCGGCCTACCAGATTCGCGGCCTCGGCCCGATCCGGCTCTCGGTGCCGGACCCGGCCCGCACCGCCGCGGTGCTGACCGAGGTGCTCGGCATGCGTCGGGACCGCGTCTTCGAGACGGGCGACGGGCCGGTGGCGGTCTACGCCATGGGGCCCGGCGGCCCGGCCGCGGAGGTCCAGCTCCTGGCCGATCGGTCCGCGCCGGCCCGCCAGGGCGCGGGCGCGGTTCACCACGTCGCCTTCCGCATCCCGGATGCGGATTACGGCGGCTGGGCCGACCGGCTCAAGGCCGCCCGGGTTCCGACCAGCGGGCCGGTGGACCGCTACTACTTCCGCAGCCTCTACTTCCGCGAGCCCAACGGCATCCTGTTCGAGATCGCCACGGATGGGCCCGGCTTCACCGCGGACGAGCCGCTGGAGACCCTGGGCGACCGCCTCGCCCTGCCGCCGTTCCTTGAGCCGCGCCGGGCCGAGATCGAGGCGGGATTGAAGCCGCTCCACCCCGGAACCGCCGGCTGATCGCGCCGCGCGAGGCCCGGCGGGCGGCAACCCTCCCATGTCCGGAGCGGTGCTGCAGACCTTCCGCGAAGACGCTAAATATTCGAACGATTCCAGGCCGTTCACTTCTTTCGCGAGTGTGATCCCGGCGCGCCTTGACGGGCGTGCTGCAACTGCGAAAGAAGCAGCGCGCGTGTGTCATCCGGATCCGGGCGGGCTCTCTCGTCGAGGATCCACCCCCGCCCGAGCGGGGCGGCGGGGATCCGCCGAACCACGGCCCCCGAATCGTCGGGACCGTGAGCCGAGCATCAGAGGATTCGAGGGCTGATCCGTCGATGAGCAAGTTCTACGAGGAGCGCGTCCTGTCGGTCCACCACTGGACCGACAATCTGTTCTCGTTCCGCACGACCCGCGACCCGGCGTTCCGGTTCCGCAACGGCGAGTTCACCATGATCGGCCTGGAGGTCGAGGGCCGGCCGCTGCTGCGCGCCTATTCCGTGGTCTCGGCCAATTACGAGGAGGAGCTGGAGTTCTTCTCGATCAAGGTCCAGGACGGCCCGCTGACCTCGAAGCTCCAGCATCTCAAAGTCGGCGACCCGATCATCGTCGGCAAGAAGCCCACCGGCACCCTGGTGCTCGACAACCTCCTGCCGGGCAAGAACCTCTATCTGCTCGGCACCGGCACGGGGCTCGCGCCGTTCCTGTCGATCATCAAGGATCCGGAGGCTTACGAGCGCTTCGAGAAGGTCGTGCTGGTCCATGGCTGCCGGCAGGTGCAGGAACTCGCCTACGGCGAGACCATCACCGAGACGCTGCCGAAGCACGAATTCCTGGGGGAGATGATCTCGAACCAGCTGATCTACTACCCGACCGTGACCCGCGAGCCGTTCCGCAATCGCGGCCGGATCACCGACCTCATGGTCTCGGGCAAGCTGTTCGAAGATATCGGCCTGCCGGACATGTCGATCGAGAACGACCGGTTCATGCTGTGCGGCAGCCCCGACATGATCCGCGACACGCGCGAGCTGCTCTCGGGCCGCGGCTACGAGGAGGGCAACCACGGCGAGGCCGGTCACTACGTGATCGAGAAGGCCTTCGTGGAGAAGTAGCCCGCCGCGCAGGTCGGTTTCGGGTTCAGCCCGGTGCGGTCCGCCGCGCCGGGCTTTTCTGTGCCTGCGCGTCCCCGGATCCGGTCGCGGGGGCGGGGCGCAGGATCGCCCCGTATCCCTCCTGATCGTCGCCGACGAAGCGGATGCCCGCCCCTTCGAGGACCGTGCGGATCGCCGCGAGGGTCCGGTTGCGGGGCTGGACCTGTTCGCTCTCGATCATGTTCAGGGTGACGACGGAGACCGCGGCGCGGCTCGCGAGAACCCCTTGCGTCCATTTGAGAAGTCCGCGGCCGGCGCGGATCTGGGCGGCAGTGATCATGGCTCCGGCATCGCCCGAACTGAAAGAATTTTCAAGTTTCTGGTTGACGCAGGTCGAGCGCGGCCGTATCCACCCCGCCATCGGCCTGCCGGGCCGGTGATCCGAGGTTATCGCACCCTTGGGACGTCCGCGGCCGGCGAGCCGCGGGGGTGAAACGCCCAGTCCGCCTCGATCGGACATGACCGGCAGACCTCTGATATTCACCGGCGCGGGCCGGAGACGCTCGGTTATCCCTGTCACGGATCCCCCCGAGCCTCATCGACACGCCCGCGTCACCCGCAGCCCCGTTCGGACGGAGCCTGGCATGAAACAGCACGACGGAATCGGCGTCGCGGCGTTCGCCCGTCCCGGGCTGATGCGACCGTTACGGTCGTATCGCGGGGCTCTCGGCCCGAGAGGCTGAGCGCGTCCGGGCGGAGCCCGGCGCCGCCGACGCGGTTCCCACGCGCGTCTCGAGGACCCTGCGGGCCGGCAGGGGACGGTTATCATCGGTAGAGCGCCGCGGGCTTGTCCCGCGGAGGTTGCGGGTTCGATCCCCGCCGGGGGCCGCGAGGTCGCCGGAGCTCATGCCCGTCCCCGACACCACGACCGCAGGGCCCCGCGAGACGACCGTGGAGCCGACCGTGCGCGGATCCCGACCGACGATGCGGGCCGGAGAGGAACGGTTATCCTGACGCAGGAGGAGGTCGCGGGTTCGAATCCCGCCGGGCCGCGAGGCCCGTAGCTCAGCCCGGATAGAGCGCCCAGACACCGTTCCTCACGCCACGACTGCATCGCCCGGACGCGGGCCGGAAGACGAAGGTTCTCGGGATCCGAGGGGTGCGGGTGCAAGTCCCGCCGGGCCGTCAGGCCCGTCGCTCAAGCAGAGCATCGGACAAGCCCTTCGTCGCCGCCACGCCCGCAGCCGGACGGAAACCCGCCCCCGACGACACGAGAGACCGGCCGCCCGGCAGCGGCGGAGGACGATGCGCTGCGGCCGCGTCCCCCGCCCGTCCGCGCGCGCCGAAACGCGCCACCGGCCGGCGATCGGCCGCGATGGAGAGAGGAGAGACAGAGAGGAGCCCGCCATGACGAAGCTTGCACAGATGTTCCGGCTCCGAGCCACCCCGCAGGCGGAGCCGATCCCCGGCACGGTGCCGAATGCCGCCGGGGGCCACGCCTTCGCGGTCGGCGACTGGGCGCGGTTCGACCGCTTCCTGGTGCTCGGCTCCGAGGGCGGCTCGTACTACGCGAGCCCGCGCGCCCTGACCGCCGAGAACGCGGCTTCCGTGCAGCGGTGCATCGCGCAGGACGGCGCCCGCGCGGTCGCCGCCATCGTGGCGGTGAGCGAGGGCGGCCGGGCTCCGAAGCAGGATCCGGCGATCTTCGCCCTGGCGCTGGCGGCCGCTTCGGCGGATCTGGCGACCCGGCGCGCGGCGCTCGCGGCCCTGCCCCGGGTCTGCCGCACCGGCACGCACCTGTTCCAGTTCGCCGCGTCCGTCGAGGCGATGCGCGGCTGGGGCCGGGGCCTGCGCCGGGCCGTCGGCGGCTGGTACTGCGCCAAGCCCGTGGAGGCCCTGGCCTTCCAGGCGGTGAAGTACCGGGCCCGTCAGGGCTGGTCGCACCGCGACCTGCTGCGGCTGGCCCATCCGGAGACGGAGGAGCCCGCCCGGAAGGCGCTGTTCGACTGGATCTGCCGCGGCACCGTGACCGAGGCCGCCCCCGGGATCGTCCACGCCTTCGCGCAGGTGCAGACGGAGGGCATCGACGGGGCGGTGGCCGCCGCCCTGGTGCGCTCGCACGGCCTGCCGTGGGAGGCGCTGCCGACCGGGCTGATGGGCAGCCGCGCGGTGAACGAGGCCCTGATCGAGCGGATGCCGGTCGGAGCCCTCGTGCGCCAGCTCGGCCGCCTGACGGCCGCGGGGGTGCTCGCGCCCTTCTCGGAGGGCACCGAGCATGTCCGGTCGGTCCTGTCGGACCGGGAGCGCATCCTCCGGGCGCGCCTCCACCCGATGGCGCTGCTGCTCGCCCTCAAGACCTACGCCTCCGGGCGCGGTCAGCGGGGCACGCTCGCCTGGGAGCCGGTGGCCGCGATCGTCGAGGCGCTGAACGCCGCGTTCTACACGGCGTTCAGCGCGGTGGAGCCCACGGGCCGGCGCCTCGTGCTGGCGCTGGACGTCTCGGGTTCGATGGGCGCCAGCACGGTCGCGGGCTCGACGCTCACGGCCCGGGAGGCGGCCGCCGCGATGGTGCTCGTCACCGCGGCGACGGAGGAGCACTGGCAGGTGCTCGGCTTCACCGACGGTCTGACGCCCCTGGCGATCGGCCCGTCGATGCGGCTCGATCAGGCGGTGCGGGCGACCGCCGACCTGCCGTTCGGCGCCACCGACTGCGCCCTGCCGATGCGCTGGGCGCTGGAGCGGGGCGTGAAGGCCGACGCGTTCGTGGTCTACACGGACTCGGAGACCTGGGCGGGGTCGGTCCACCCGGTCCAGGCCCTGCGGGCGTACCGGGAGAAGACCGGGATCCCGGCGAAGCTGGTGGTCGTGGGGCTGGTCTCCAACGGCTTCAGCATCGCCGACCCGGCGGATCCCGGCATGCTCGACGTGGTCGGCTTCGACGCGGCGGCGCCGGCCGTGATCGCGGATTTCATCCGCGCGTGAGACTGGGGCGGGCGGCTCTTCCGGGCTGCCCGCCCTATTGCTGCGGGACCCCCTGCATCCCGTCCGCGAAGGGGCCGCCGCCGGCGCTGAACAGCTTGCGCAGGAAGCCCGGGGCGATCGCCGAGAGCGGGTTCACGCTCACGTCCGGCGAGGCGAGCTTGCCGGAGACGCGGAAATTGACCGCGAACAGGCCCTCGTTGTGCCCGCCCCCGAGAAGCGGCCCGAGCAGGGGCAGCTGCGAGGCCACGTTGTTCAGGCCGTAGAGCGGCACGAAGGTGCCGGTCATGTCGGTGCGCTCGCGGCCGGTATCGAGCCAGCCCGACAGGGTGAAGCCCATGGCGGCGTTCGAGATCGCCGCGTCGCTGAAATCGACGCGGGTGCCGGTGCGCACGAAGTTTGCGCGCATGCGATCGAAGGTGACGTCGCCCGCCCCCCGGCCCGGGGCGACCCGGCGGCCGCGGGCCGTCTCCGTGTCGGTCGGCTCCGGGCCCTGCGCCATGATGCTCGACAGCGCCGGCTCGTTGCGCAGGATGAAGTCGCGGATCTGCACGACGCCGGATTGCGGACCGTCGTTGAGGCCGATCCCGGCATTGAGCCGGCCGCCATACATGCGCCGGTACACGTCGACGAACCGCAGCGTCGCGCCGGCATCGGCCGAGTCCACCGCGAGCGTCGGCACGCCGCGCTCGCCGCGCGTGACCGTGGCGGCGAAGGGCGCCGCGCGGAAGCGCCCGGTGATGGTGGCGGCCCGCAGCGTCTTCCCGTGCAGGGCGAGCTTCAGGGTGGCGCCGGTCAGGGCCTCCTCGTTGAAGCCGGTGACGATGGGCACCTGGATGTCGGCATCGACATCCTTCGGGTTCGCGTCCTTCGCATCCCGGCCGCCCTTGGGATCGGGGGCGCCCAGGGATTTCAGGAACGGCCTTGCATCGACCACTGCGCCCCGGACCACGACCTTGTAGCCGCCGCCGGTCCGGTCGAGGCTCACGCGCAGGTCGTCGCCGGGGGACAGCTTGACGTTGGTGAGATCCGCCCGCTCCAGGCCGCCCTCGGGCGTGATCGAGACGGTGCCGCGCGCGCTCGCGGGGGCCGCGTCGAGGGCGAAGTCGCGCAGGTCGAAGCTCTGGCCGCTGTCGACGAGGGTGAAGCTGAGCCGCCCCGGCTTGCCCGCGGGCTTCGTGAGCCCCGGGATCAGCCCGTCGATCCCGGCCTTGGCCAGATCCGCCTCGACCCGGATCGGTGGCTTGCCGGATCCCGGCCGGCCGATCGGCACCACCGCGCGGACCGGGATCGTGCCGGTGAGCTGCGGCGCGGTCGGCAGGCCCTTGCGGCCGCGGACCGCCTCGTCGAGCGAGACGTTGACCACCGCCTCGCCGGGCTGCCCGACCTTCGGCTGGCGCAGGTCGACCGACATGGGGGCGCCCGCGACCCGGCCGTCGCCCTTCAGCGTGAAGGCACCCCGGTCGTAGGCGAGGTTGAACTTGCCCGACTCGAGCCTATCCCGGCCCATCACCTTGTCGACCGAGAGGTCGGCGAGCGTGCCGATCAGCGTCACCGGCAGGTCCGGCAGGTCGGGGATGTGCTTGAGATCGAGGGGAAAGTCGACGCGCAGGTCGGCGCTGCCCTTGATCGTGGCGGGGTCGAGGTCGACGCTCATCACGCTCTTGAACAGCTTGGCCTGGAGCACGGAGGCCATGCCGTCGGCGCCGCCGGAGAGCCGCATCCCGATCTGCGCCACGACCCGGTCCGGCGTGATCTGCGGGATGACGAAGCTGCCGTCCGTGATGGCGAGCCCGCGCCCGTCCGGCCCGTGGACCTCGGCGGTCACGTTGCGCACCGTGGTCGAGCGCCCGGTGATGACGCCGGTGACGTTGCCCTTGGTGACCGGCGGAGCGTCGGCGGTGACGTCGATGGCCGCGTCCGAGACGTGGAAGTCGATATGGACCGCGTCGTCCGGGGCCGGGTCGCCCCGGGTCGCGGCGGCCAGGACCGAGCCCGACATCCTCACCTTGATGTCGACGGAATCGACCCGGCCCCGGCGGAGCTGGTCCACCAGGTAGGTGCGGGCCGGCGGCGCGATGTGCTCCGGCCAGAGCCGCAGCCCGGTGCGGACCTCGCCGTCGTGCCCGGCGAGGTGGAGGGTCAGGCCGCCGTCGTCGGCGGTGGTGCCGATCGTGCCGGTGATCGAGCCCTTCACGCCGGGGCCCGACAGGGTGAGCGCGTCGATGGCGATCCCGCCGTCGCGGCCGGAGAGCTGCGCGTCCAGGGCGTCGATCTTCACCGGCGCGTCCTGCGGGGTCGCCCCGCGTAAGGTCGCGTCGCGGCTCGCGAGGGTCGCGGTCCAGGCCATGCTCGCGTCGGCGGGGTTGCCCTTCCACGTCCCCGTGAGGTGCACGGCGTTGCCGGCCCCGCGATAATCCAGGCCGGTGAGCGACATGACCCGGTTGGCCTCGTCCCAGTCCAGGGACGCGTCGAGGCTCTCGACGGTGACGGGGTTGAAGTCCTTCTCCTCGATCAGGAACGTGCCGTCGCCGGTATGGAGCTTGGCGTTCATGGTCCGGATGCGGCCGGCCGTCAGGCTCACGTCGGCGCGAGCCGAGACCTTCAGGTCCGTGGTCAGCGGCATGCCGGACTGGCCCGAGAGCAGCAGGAGATCCGTGACCGGCAGGTCGTCGAGGGTGATGACGCCCGAGCGCTCCTGCCCGTCCGCGCCGTCGCGCAGCGTGCCGCCGAAGCGCCACTCGCCGTGCGGACCGTCGAGCCGCAATTCGAAGTTCCGGGTCCCGTTGACCGGATCGCGCCCGAACAGGCCGTTGACCCGCGCGAAGACCGCGCGCTCGTGGCCGTCCTCGTCGATCAGCCGCAGGCGCGCGTCGGTGACGCGGGCGCGGTCGAGGGCGCCGACCACGCCGCCCGAATCGAGGACGACACCGAAGATCGACGCGATCGCGGCCGAGAGCGGCGAGACGGTGCCGCGCACCCCGTCCACGCTCGGCGGCGTGTGCGGCGCGATATCGACCGGGTGGTTGGCCTCCGAGGCCGCAAAGGCGATGGAGCCGTCCCGGTGCAGCAGCGCGGTGGTCTGCGTCTCGCGGAACTCGATCGAGCGCGGCTGCACGTTGAGCCGCAGGAGTCCCCAGAGGTCGAGGCTGACGAGCGCCAGGGGCGCACGGACCACGAGGTCGCCCTGCGGGTTGCGGATGTCGAGGCCGGAGAAGCGCAGGCTCAGGGCGTTCTCGCGGTCGAGCTCCAGGCTGCTGCCGCGCAGCCCGATGCTCCAGCCGGGCCCGATCCGCTCGGCCACGGCGGCGGCGACGCGGCGCGACAGGCCGTCGATCTGCAGCGGCCCGTTCGACAGGCGCAGGGCCACGAGGCCGACACCGGCGCCGAGGAGCAGCACCAGCGCGAGGGCGCTCACGAGGCAGAAGCCACCCACGCGCCGCGCCCGCCCCCGAGGCCTGCCTGCCGACGTTGTCTCGTCCGCCATCGGGACCCTTGTTCCGGGGGCTCTGCGCGCGGCACCCTCGGGCACCGCGGCCGGTGGATCGAAGCACGCCCGCGCTTTACAGCGGCGGCGACTCCGGGCTTGGCTCGGACGTGCGCGGCGCAATCGCTTGAGGCCGCGCACGAGATCGGTTGCACATCATCAATCGGCCGAAAGGAAGGCACGATGCCGCTGTCAGAGGGGGATCTCGCCCCCGATTTCGACCTTCCCGCC
Organism: Methylobacterium sp. 391_Methyba4; assembly: GCF_029691625.1. NCBI lineage: Bacteria > Pseudomonadati > Pseudomonadota > Alphaproteobacteria > Hyphomicrobiales > Methylobacteriaceae > Methylobacterium > Methylobacterium sp. 391_Methyba4. The sequence continues at coordinate 2,379,146 of NZ_CP121475.1, forward strand.
TCGGGCGGAGGGCGCGTCGGATTGTCCGCGCTCAAAGGTCACAAAGTCGTGCTCTACTTTTACCCGAAGGACGACACGAGCGGATGCACGCTGGAAGCGCAGGACTTCAACGGTCTCCTGCCGGCCTTCGCGGAGGCGGACGCCAAGGTCGTCGGCCTATCGCCGGACCCGGTGAAGAGCCACGACAAGTTCTGCGGCAAGTACGGACTCGCCTTCCCGCTCGCCGCCGACGAGGACAAGGCCGTGCTCGAAGCCTACGGCGTCTGGGTCGAGAAGAGCATGTATGGGCGCAAGTACATGGGCGTGGAGCGCACCACCGTGCTGGTCGACCGCGAGGGGCGTATCGCGAAGATCTGGCCGAAGGTGAAGGTCCCGGGGCATGCCGAGGCCGTGCTGACGGCCGCCCGCGCCCTGCCCTGACCGGCCGGACGACCCGGCCCGCGACGGATCCTTAACCCTACTGAGGTCTGAATGGCGGCTCCCCCGGGGCCGTCCCGATGCATCCTCCGAAGTTCCACATGCTTCCCAGGCCGCGCCGGCCGGCCCCCTGGCTTGCCGCCGGCCTCGCCCTGGCGCTGGTCTGGGCGCTCGGCGCCTCCTACCTGATCGTGTTCCACGACGACGTGCTCGCCGGCTTCGTCGCCCGGCAGGCCGCCCTGCGCGACGCCTACGAGGCGCGCATCGGCGAGTTGCAGGACCGCCTCGACCGCGACCGGCGCGACAGGGTGGGCAGCGAGGCGGGATTGGCCGAACGGGTCGCGGCCGCCCTGGAGCGCCAGGCCGAGCTGGAGCGGCGCACCGCGGCTCTCGGCGACCTCGAGCGGCAGGCCCTGTCCGAGCCCTCCACCACCGGCGCCCTGCCCGACCGGTCCGACGGACCGCGCAGCGGCGGCTATGACGGGCTTCTCCTGCGTCCGACCGAGGGGCCGGCTCCGGCGCGGTCCGCCATCGAGCCCCTGCCCCGCCGGAGCGCGCGCGAGGCGGAGACCGGGCTGATCCGGCTGGAGGCCCGGCTCGACGGCCTGCAGGCGGCCCAGGGCGAGCGCCTCGCCCGACTGTCCGCCCAGGCCGGGGACGCGGTGCGGGGGCTGCGCGGCCTGATCGGCCGCACCGGCCTCGATCCCGACCGCTTCGATGCGGCCGTGCCGGCCGCCGGACTCGGCGGCCCGCTGGTCCCCCTGAATGGCCGCGCCCTGGACGGCAGCGGCTTCGCGGAGGGCCTCGCGCTGGCCCGGCGGACGCTCGACGACGGCGAGCGCCTGCGCCGGGTCGCCGCGACCCTGCCCCTGGCCCGTCCGATCCGGGGGGCCTCGATCGTGTCGAGCCCGTTCGGCACGCGCCTCGACCCCTTCACCCGCGGCCTCGCCCTGCATACCGGGCTGGACCTGAAGGCGGAGTACGGCGAGCCCGCCCGCGCCACCGCGCCGGGCCGGGTCGTCACCGCCGAGGCTGCGGGCGGGTACGGCAACATGGTCGAGATCGACCACGGCCACGGCCTGACCACCAGGTTCGGCCATCTCGCCCGCATCGGGGTGCGCCCGGGGCAGCGCGTGGCCGCGGGCGACGTCATCGGCTCGGTCGGCTCGACGGGGCGCTCCACGGGGGCGCATCTCCATTACGAGACCCGCATCGACGGCGCGCCGGTGGATCCGCAGCGCTTCCTGGACGCCGGCGCGACCGTCGCGACGGCCCGGCTCGGAGCCGACTGAGTCCGCCCCCTGGAGGGCCGCATCGTGCGAGCCTCCGCGTCGCGCTCGGAGGCCGCCATGGCATTGGCCGTGAAGCGCGACGCGCGCATGGGCGTCGCCGAGGACATGCGATGGCGGAAGCCGTGCTGGGACGAGGGGCGCGGGGACGTCCTCGACGGTGCTGAGGGCGCCGCCGCGCGCGCGGCTGATCGTTCTCAACGGTCGCCCGAAGTCTCGACGCGATGGCCCGAGAACGGGGCGGCGGCGCCTATCCGGATCTCGCGATCCGCAGCGCCGCGATCGACGATGACGCGCCCGGATGACCTTCTGAGGCGGCGCTGTTGCGGCCGGCCGCCCCGGTGCTACGATCGGGTCGGGATCGGGGATCGGCGATGGCTCTGACCGCGAAGCGCGACGCGCGGATGGATGTGTCCGAGTTCAGGCTCTGGGTGGAGAGCCGGCCCGCGCACGAGCGTCGGGAGCTGCCCGACGGCGGACCCGTGCTGATGGCGCCGCTGCGGGAGCGGCATCGGGCGATCGTCGCCAACCTGATCCGACGAATCGGCGATCTCGCGGACGGCAGGGGCTGCCGCACCATGCCGGATCTCGGGATCCCCCGCGCCGCGAGGGACAATTTCGCGACGGTCCCCGATGTGGTGGTGCGGGCCGGGCCGCCCCTGCCGGAGGGCGATGCCACGGATCCGCTTCTCGTCGCCGAGGTGCTCCTTCCCGCGACCATGAGGCTCGACCGCGGCCGCAAGATCGATACCTGCCGGACCGTGCCGCGCCTCGCGGTGCTGCCGATCGTCTATTCCGACGCGGCACGGGTCGAGGTCTGGCGGCGCGCGGGGGACGACCGGAGCGTCGCGGCCCTCGGGCTCGACGGCACCGTGCCGCTGCCGGAACTCGACGGGGCGGTGCCGGTGCGCGACATCTACCGCGGCCTCGCCTTCTGAGCGCCCGCACCCCACCTGATCGAACGGCGACGCATCAAGGCACCGAGACTTGCCCCATTTCGAAGACTTCTACGCGGCCAAGCTGCGCGGCTCCCTCGGCGTGACCGACGCTGAGTCGGTGCTCGACCTGCGCGGCGCCAACCGGGCGACCGCCGAGGCCTCCCTCAAGGACATGCTGGAGCGCAGCCGCTTCGCCAAGGGCAAGACCGTGGCGATCCGGCTCGATCCGCCGCCGGAGGGCGGGGGCGAGACCCTGTTCCAGCCGGCCGGCCGCCTGCTCCTCGACGCGAAGCGCCGCGGCCTGATCGAGCGCCTGCAGACCCTCCCGGCCCAGGACGGGCTGGGCTTCTACGTGGCGCTCACGGGCCGGGCCGAGCGGACGCCGATGTAGGCGGCCGGAACTCTGCGCCGGCAACGGATCGCGCGCGGGCCGCCGGGCGTTGACGAGGCGCAGCGTCACCGGACGTCGCTCAGGACGTCGCTCATCGAGGCAGCCCGTGACGAACATCCGTATCCCGGCTTCCCAGGTCTGCCGATGAGGACGCTTCCCGGGGGCCGCAACACGATCGAGCGCATCGCCCGCTTCGGCTACGGCGCCCGCGGTGTCGTCTACATCTTGGTCGGCGGCCTCGCCTTGCTGGCGGCCCTGGGGCATGGCGGGCGGGCCGGGGACAGCAAGGACGCGCTCCGCGCCGTGATGGCCGGGCCGTTCGGCGCGGCCATCGTCGGCCTGATCGCCCTGGGCCTCGCCGGATTCGCCCTCTGGCGCCTCGTCGAGGGCATCACGGATGCCGACCGGCGGGGCACCTCGGCCAAGGGCCTCGCCGTGCGCGGCGCCCACCTGATCAGCGCCGTGCTCTATCTCGGTCTCGCCGCCAGCGCGGCCTCGCTCAGCCTCGGCCTGGGCATGAGCGGCGGCGACGGCGTGCATGACGGGACCGCGTGGCTCCTGAGCAAGCCCTTCGGCCGCTGGCTCGTGGCCCTCGTCGGCCTCGCGGTCGTCGGAGGCGGCTTCGGCTTCCTCGGCAAGGCTTGGCGCGGCGACGTCACCGACCGACTCGCCATCGACCCGCAAGCCCGTGACCGCTGGGCCGGCCCGATCGGCCGGTTCGGCTACGCGGCGCGGGGCCTCGCCTTCCTGATCATCGGCGGGTTCCTCGTGGCCGCGGCATGGCACCAGCGCTCCTCGGATGCCAAGGGCCTGTCCGAGGCCTTCGCGCTGCTGCGGGCGCAGCCCTACGGCTGGGTGCTGCTCGGGCTCGCCGCGGCGGGCCACGCGGCTTTCGGTGCCTTCGGGCTGATTCAGGCGCGGTACCGGCACATCGAGGCCCCGGACATCGACCGTGTGGACGATGCGGCCGGCGCCGCGGCCCGGGCGCTGACCTAAGCCTGGCAATTCTGAGGCTGCTCCGATTGTAATCGGCTGGCCACACACCAAGTAAAACAGACCCTCCGCGCGATCCTGTGCCCTGGGCGATGTTGCGGAGGCGAAGATGGCTAGAATTCTGATCACCGGTCGGGCACAGACCGTGACCACGGAAGACTTCAATGAGCGCGTCAAAATTCTGATGGTCGACAAGGCCGACCCGGTGAAAGGGCGCACTTATCAGAAGAATTTCAAATCCGGGTTCGGCGGCAGTCTCGGCAGGTAATACGCCCAGCGGTCGCGCGTCCGTGTGGCGCGGGGCCGGAGCGGCGCGTTGACAGGGCCGGTGCCGCGGCGGATACCCCGCGGCATCCCATCCGGCACCCGATGCAGCAGCGCCTCTACAAGACCGCGGTGATGGTGACCCACGACCTCGCGGCGACCGCTGCCGCCGTGGTGCTCACCTTCCTGTTCCGCTTCCAGGGCGGCATGCTCGCCGAGCGCCTGCACGCCCTGCCCCTGCTGCTGCCGCCGTTCCTGGTCTTCGCAGGCCTCGTCTACGGCCGGTTCCGGCTCTACCGGACCAAGTGGCGCTTCGCCTCGCTGCAGGATCTCGCCGGCATCGTCCGGGCGGCCAGCGTCCTGGCGCTGGCGCTCCTGGTGACCGACTGGGTCCTGGTCTCGTCCGACCTGTACGGCTTCTACTTCTTCGGCAAGATCGCGATCCTGCTGTACTGGGTCCTGCAGATCTTCTTCCTGGGCGGTACCCGGCTCGCGTTCCGCTACCTCAAGGATACCCGCTCCCGGCAGACGAGCGCGCGGGCCGCCACCGTCCCGACCCTGCTCCTCGGCCGTGGCGCCGACATGGACGTGCTGCTCCGGGCGATCGAGACGGGCTCCGTGAAGAAGCTCGCCCCGCGGGGCATCCTGTCGCCCCGGGCGGACGAGCGCGGCCAGTTCATGCGCGGCGTGCCGGTTCTGGGCGGGTTCCCCGATCTTGAGCGCGTGGTCGCCGACCTCGCGAACCGCGGCGCGCCGGTGCGGCGGCTGGTGGCGGCCCCGAGCGCCCTCGTGCCCGAGGCGGCCCCCGACGACCTGATCGCCCGTGCCCGGCGCCTCGGCCTGCCCCTCGCCCGCGTCGTCGGTCTCGGCGAGGGCGTCCAGGGCCCGGAACTGGCGCCGCTCGAGATCGAAGATCTGCTGCTGCGGCCGACCGTCGCCATCGACCGCCCGCGCCTGGAGGCGTTCCTGGCCGGACGCCGGGTCGTGGTCACCGGCGGCGGCGGCTCGATCGGCTCGGAGATCTGCCTGCGGGCCGTGGCCTTCGGGGCCGCCGCCGTGCTGGTGCTCGAATCCTCCGAGCCGGCCCTCCACGGCATCCTCAGCCACCCCGCGATCCTGGCCGCGGAGGCGGACGTGACCGGCGTGCTGGCCGATATCCGCGACCGGGAGCGGACGCACGCGGTGATCGCGGCGTTCCGGCCGGACTACGTGCTCCACGCCGCCGCGCTCAAGCAGGTGCCCTACCTGGAGCGGGACTGGCAGGAGGGCATCAAGACCAACGTGTTCGGCTCGATCAACGTGGCCGAGGCCGCGGTGGCGGCCGGCGCCCGGGCGCTCGTGATGATCTCCACCGACAAGGCGATCGAGCCGGTCTCGCAGCTCGGCGTCACCAAGCGCTTCGCCGAGATGGTCGCCCAGGCCCTCGATGCCGAACAATCGGTCAGGCCGAACCACGCGACCCGGCTGATCGCCGTGCGCTTCGGCAACGTGTTGGGCTCCGCCGGCTCCGTGGTGCCGGTGTTCAAGGCGCAGATCGCCCGGGGCGGCCCGGTCACCGTCACCCACCCCGACATGGTCCGCTACTTCATGACCGTGCGCGAGGCCTGCGACCTCGTGCTGACGGCGGCCTCGCATGCCGACGGCGAGGCCCGGGCGGGCGCGGAGCGTGCCGCGGTCTACGTGCTCAAGATGGGCCAGCCGGTGCGGATCGCCGACCTCGCCGAGCGGATGATCCGGCTGGCCGGCTTCGAGCCCGGCGCGGAGATCGAGATCGCCTATACCGGCGCCCGGCCCGGCGAGCGGCTCAACGAGATCCTGTTCGCCCGCGAGGAGCCCCGGATCGCCCTGCCGGGCATCGACGGCGTGATGGCGGCGCGGCCGGTCTTCGCCGACCGGGCCCGGCTCGACGGCTGGGTGGTGCGGCTGCGCGACGCCGTGGCGGCGGGCGACCGGGCCGCCGCCGAGGCCGTGTTCGAGGCGGCCATCCCGCATTTCCGCGAGCGCGCCGTCCTCCGTCCCGGGCCGCCCCAGGAAGCCGCGGAGCCGGCTGCGGAGCCGGCCGCGGAGCCGGTCGGCGATCCGCCGCGCGCCGCCGCCGCGCCCGCCGCCCTCGGCTGATCCGGTCGGCATCTGAGGCCGCCCGGTGCTCACACCGTGGCGATCGGCGTCGTCGGCGAGCCCACCGCGCCGGGCAGGCGCAGCGGCGGGGCTGTGAGCAAAAAGCGGCTCCGTCCATGGGCGCGCAGCCACGCGGCCAGCGGCGTCAGGTGCCACAGTTCGCCGAGATTGACCCCGAGCTTGAACAGGCAGTGCTCGTGGAGCGGCAGCGTCGCGCAGCAGGCGGGACCGGGTCCCGCCGGGTAGGCCTCCACCGCGTAGTTGTCGGCGATCAGCGCGCAGAGCCCGGTTCGGGTGATCCAGTCGAGGAGGCGCGGGTCCCGCCCGTCGAGGCCGGCGCAGAGATTGTGGACCAGCTTCGGGTCCGGATCGCCGCCCATGGCGATCAGCCGCTCGGCAAAGCCCGTATGCAGGCAGACCATGTCGCCGGGCTCGATCACGACGCCATCGGCCTCCAGGATCCGGGCGAGCTGGTCGTAACCCACCTTGGTCTTGGCGTCGCCGAGATGGGCGCGCAGGTCGATCATCACGGCGCGGCCCTGCATGCCGGCCTCGGCCAAGCGCTCGATCCCGAGGCGCTTCGCCCGGGACGGCTGATCCGCCGCTTCCGGCGCGCTCGGACCGACGATGTCCCGGCCGCCGCGGAAGCCGTTGTAGTAGGTCGGCGTCGCGCCCGTGCCGTCCGCGTCGAACAGCGACCCGACATGGGCGAGCGAGTCCCACTGCGTCGAGTATTGCAGGTGGATCAGCGCCCGGTCGTCGCAGATCACGTCGGTGGCGCCGTCGACCTCCTCGCAGACCGGGAAGTTCATGTTCGGCCGGCCGTCGGCGCGGCGGGTCGGGGTGATCTGGGGCGGGTGGCGGCGCGGGTTCAGGACGTTGCCGCCCGGCAGGTCCAGCGGCAGGCTGAGGCAGAAGGTCAGGCCCGCGCGCACCTCGGCGACGCCCTGCAGCACCTTCTCGGGGGTGAGCAGGTTCAGGCGCCCCAGCTCGTCGTCGGGGCCGAAATCCCCCCAGGTCGAGCCCTCGGGCCGCCGGGTCCAGCGCAGGGTCATGCCTGTGGTCCCCCTGCCCGCGCCGGCCGCTTCCCGAGGCTCCAGGGCCGCGGTCCGGGGCGAACCCCGGCCGCGGCCGAGCGTGCGTTCCTCACCAGACTGTGCCCTTCTTCGAGGCCGCCGGGCCCGCGCTTCGCAGGGCCGCGGCGAGCCTAGGACGCGGCGGCGCGCCGCGATACCCCGGGCGGAAAACGACTCGGTGCAAACGTCACCGGCCGGTCCCGATCGGCCCCTTGTGATCCGTCGGAGCGCGGGTACAGTCCCTCCCCAAGCCCGCGAATATAAAATTCGGGCACTGGGATGAGGAAGCGCCGATGTCCGAGACCGTGCGCGCCGCCGCTCGGGTTGCCCCGATTCGGCGCATGCTGCCCGCGCTGATCGCGGCGGGGCTGGTCGCCGCCGGGCCCGTCCGGGCCGCGGATCCGATCAAGATCGGGGTGATCGCCGAGGCGCAGTCGGTCGCCGGGGCCTCGATCCCGCAGGCGGTCCAGCTCGCCGCCGACGAGATCAACGCCAAGGGCGGGATCGACGGGCGCCAGATCCAGGTCGTCACCTACGACGACAAGTCCTCCGCCTCCGACGCGGTCCGCGCCTTCCAGCGGGCGGTCTCCGAGGACAAGGTCAACGTCGTCATCGCCAGCTACATCTCGGAGGTCGTGCTGGCGCTGATGCCCTGGGCGGCGCGGCTCAAGACGCCGATGATCACGCCCGGCGCGGCCTCCAACGAGATCAGCGTGAACGTCCATAAGGACTACGCCCGGAACAAGTACACCTTCCACGGCTATCTGACCTCCCACGCCCTGGCGCAGGCGGTCTGCGACTCGGCCAAGGAGGTGCTGGTCGGGACGCTCAAGGCCAAGACCGCCGCGATCATGAGCGAGGACGCCGCCTGGACCCGGCCGCTCGACGCCGCCTACCAGGAATGCCTGCCGAAATCCGGGCTCAAGGTGGTGGAGCATGTCCGCTTCTCGCCGGACACGGGGGACTTCACGCCGATCTACAACAAGATCGAGGCGGCCAAGCCCGACCTGATCGTCACCGGCATCGCCCATGTCGGCGTGCAGCCGACCGTGCAGTGGCAGAATCAGCAGGTGCCGATCGCCATGACCGGCATCAGCGGCCAGGCGACCTCCTCGACCTTCTGGGCCAACACCAACGGCGGCACGCAGGGCGTGCTGTTCGACAGCGTGGCGCTGCCGGGCGTGGCGCTCACCGAGAAGACGATCCCGTTCTCCGAGGCCTTTACCAAGCGCTTCGGCGGGGCGCCTTCCTACGCGGGCTTCATGGCCTACGACGCCGTCTACTACACCGCGGAGGCGATCAAGCGGGCGGGCTCCACGGAGGCCGACAAGCTCGTCGAGGCCCTGGAGAAGACCGACTATGTCGGCACCGTCGGGCACCTGAAGTTCTACGGCAAGGACGACCCGTTCACCCACTCGATCCAGTACGGCCCCGGCCTGATGACCAGCGTCCTCGGCCAGTGGCAGAACGGCAAGCAGGTGGCGATCTGGCCGGCGGCGACCGCCAACGGGACCATGATCCTGCCCCCTGCGGTGAAGGCGGCGGTCCCGTAGGCGGACAGGGAGAGCGCGATGATCGGCCTCCAGATCCTCGTCGACGGTTTCGCGATCTCGGCCCTCTACGCCCTCGGCGCGATGGGCTTCACCCTGATCTTCGGGGTCTCGGGCGTCCTCAACCTGACCCACGGCGCCCTGATGGTCATGGCCGCGGTGGCGGCCTGGGCGGCCTCGGCCCTGTTCGGGCTCGGCTCCTATGCGGGCGCGGCGATCGGCGTGCTGTGCGGGCTCGCCGGCGCCCTCGTCACCTATTTCGCCGTCGTGGCGCCGATCGAGCGCAGCCGGGCGATCCCGCGCGAAGAGAAGGAAATCTTCGTGCTCACCGGCACGCTGCTCTGGGGGATCATGATCCAGGAGCTGGTGGCCTACTTCTTCACCGACAACCCGAAGACCGTGCTGCCGCTCATCGAGGGCGTGGTGGAGATCGCGGGCGTCCGCACGCCGAAGAACGAGCTCTTCACCGCGCTGATCTGCTGGGTGGTGATCGGGCTGCTCTGGCTGTTCGTGAACCGGGCGCGGGCCGGCAAGGTCCTGCTCGCCGCCTCCATGAACCCGCGCGGCGTCACGCTGCTCGGCCACGACATGGCGAAGATCTACGTCGCGGTCTGGGCGATCTACGGGCTTCTGGCCGGCATCGCCGGGGTGCTGCTCGGGATGTTCCTCGGGGTGTCTTCGTATTCGGTGGGGCCGCTCACCGCGAGCGCCTTCTCGATCGTGGTGCTGGGGGGCTTGGGGAGCGTCACCGGCTCGCTGATCGCCGCCTACGTGGTGGGCTACCTCGAGACCGCCACCGCCTACCTGATCTCGCCGGCCTACCGGGTCATCCCGGCGCTGCTGCTGCTCGTCGCCGTCATGTACCTGCGCCCGCAGGGCCTGCTGGGGCGGCGCTGATGGCGGTCCTCGAGATCAGAGTCTTCGCCGGGCGCGTGATGAACGCCCTTCCCTGTGCTGGCTCCCGGATTCGAACGGCGTGTGCGCCGCCGCGGCGGCCGCAAGACGAGACGCGGGTCCCCTCTCCCGTGCGGGAGAGGGACAGGGTGAGGGGCGTGCGGCGCCCGGAGAAGGCGGGACGCGAACGCGCGTCGAAGACGTGCTCCAGCCTGACGCGTCCCGTCCCTCACCCCAACCCTCTCCCGCACGGGAGAGGGGGCGCGTCGCGTTCCCTCATCAGCGTTGAAGCCCTGATCATCAATCCTGGTGCGGCTCATCCATGAAGCTCCTCACCACCCCCGGCTTCTGGATCGCGATCCTCGCCGTCGCGGCCGCCGCCACCCTCCCCTGGTATGTCTCCGGCTACATCCTGGGCCTGCTCACGATCGCCTACTATTTCGGCGTGTTCTCGATGGCCTGGGACCTCCTCTTCGGCTTCGCCGGCGAGGTGAATTTCGGCCCGACCTTCCTGATCGGGCTCGGGGCCTACGGCGCCGGCATCCTCAACAACCGCTACGAGCTGCCGATCCCCTACTGCCTCGCGGCCGGGACCGTGCTCGCCGTGGTCGGCGGCCTCGCCCTGGCGCTGCCGGCGCTGAAGGTCCGCGGCCCCTATTTCGGGCTGATCACCCTGGTGGCGGTGCTGCTCCTGCAGAACATGATCGTGGTCTTCTCCGGCCTCACCGGCGGCGAGATCGGCCTGACCGTCCCCGACGTCATCTCCATCGACGCCGACACCAATTACTGGCTGGCGCTCGGCTTCATGGCGGTCTCCGGCCTGATCCTCACGGCCATCGCCCGCTCGCCCGCGGGGCTGATCCTCCAGGCCGCCGGCCAGGATCCGGTGGTGACCGGGGCGCTCGGCTTCAACGTCGCCAAGCACAAGCTCGCGGCCTTCGCGGTGAGCGCCGCCTTCTCGGGCCTCGCGGGCGGGCTGGTGGTCTTCTACATGGGCACCGCCTCGGTGGGCACGCTGATCAACACGTCGGTGGGCGTGCAGGTGATCATCGCGGCGGTGCTCGGCGGCCGCCGCACCATCGTGGGCGCGGCGCTCGGCGCCGTGTTCCTGATCGCGGCGGGCGAATTGCTGCGCCCGCTCGGCGGGCTCTCGACCTTCGTGGTCTCGGCGGTGGCGCTGCTGGTGATCCTGTTCGTGCCCTCGGGGCTCCTCGGCCTCGCCTCCTTCCGGAGCGCCCGATGACCGTCGCCGTGGCACCCCCGCCGGCCGTGTCGCCCGTCCTGGCCGAGCCCTGCCTCACCGTGCGCGGCCTGACCAAGCGCTATGGCGGCCTCGTCGCCGTCAAGGAGGTCGATCTCGACCTGCGGCCCGGCGAGATCCTCGGCCTGATCGGCCCGAACGGCTCGGGCAAGTCCACCGTGATGAAGCTGATCATGGGGCTGGAGCGGCCGAGCGCCGGCTCGATCCGCCTCGACGGCGCCGAGATCGGCGGGATGCCGGCCCACCGGGTGGCGCGCTCCGGGATCGGCCTCGTGTTCCAGCACGCGCGGCCGCTCCAGCGGCAGACCGTGCTGGAGAACATCAGCCTCGCGCTCCTGCCCGACAGCCTGATCCGATTGGTCGCGGATCCCCACGTCGCGCGGCGCGCGAAAGAAATCGCCGAGCGCGTCGGCCTCGGCGCCGTGGTCGACCGGCGGCCCGGCACCCTGCCCTTCGCGGATCTGCGCCGGCTTGAGCTCGCCAAGGCCATCGCCCGCGATCCCCGGGTGGTGCTGGTCGACGAGCCCTTCGCGGGCCTGACCGGCGGCGAGGTCGCGGCCTTCTCCGAGCTGATCCGGGGGTTTCGCGACGAGGGCAAGGCCGTGCTCCTCGTCGACCACAACGTGAAGAGCGTCTCGGCCCTCGTGGACCGGGTGTTCGCCATGTATCTCGGCGAGCGCATCGCCGAGGGCTCGGCCGAGTCCGTGATGGCCGACCCGACCGTGCGCCGGGTCTATCTCGGCGGCAGCATCGAGACGGCGGCCCGGCCGGAAGCCGCGTTCAAGCCGGATTCGCTGCTGACCGTCGAGGGTGTCGACGTGCTCTACGGCAAGGCGCAGGCGCTCCGCGCCGCCTCGATCCACGTCCACGAGGGCGAGTTCGTCTCGGTGGTGGGCCTGAACGGCGCCGGCAAGACCACGTTGTTCAACGCCATTTCGGGCCTCGTGCCGCATACCGGCACGATCCGGTTCGACGGCCGGGATCTCGCGACGATGAAGCCCGCCGCCATCGCCCGGGCCGGCATCGTCCAGGTGCCCGAGACCCGCGAGCTGTTCGGTGACCTCAGCGTGCGCGAGAACCTCGACCTCGGCGGTCAGCATTTCCCCAAGGCCGAGAGCGCCAGGCAGCGCGACTGGCTCTACGAGCTGTTCCCGATCCTGAAGGCCCGCGAGACGCAGAGCGCCCGCACCCTGTCGGGGGGCGAGCAGCAGATGCTGACCATCGCCCGGGCGCTGATGATGCGGCCGCGCCTCCTGATCCTCGACGAGCCGACGCTCGGCCTTGCCCCGGTGATCCTGGAGCTGCTGTCGAAAGCCTTGGAGAAGCTGCGGCAGACCACGCCGATCACGGTCCTGCTCGGCGAGCAGAACGTCACCTTCGCGCTCCCGCACGCCGACCGGGTCTACGTGCTGGAGCAGGCGCGGATCGTCTGGGAGGGGCCGCCGCAGCGTTTCGCCAGCGAGATGGGATCGGCCTATCTGTGAGGGGTGGCGTGATCCGGGTCGATCAAGATCCACGTTCGATTCGGGTTGGAGCGCAGGTCCCCTCTCCCGTGCGGGAGAGGGACAGGGTGAGGGATCAGGTCTGTCCGGAGGCGGCGCGCCAGGGACGCGCGTCGCTGGGTTGCTTGATCCTGAGAGTTCTCGTCCCTCACCCCAACCCTCTCCCGCACGGGAGAGGGGGCCCGTCGCGCCGCGGGTGAAGGCAGTGGGACGGCGGGCAGCCGGCTCGCACAGCTTGGTGCGCTGGCCGGCAGGAAAACCCTAGGGAGCGGACACCGTGGACTTCAACCTCTCCCAGTCCCAGACGCACTGGCTGAACCGCGTCCGCGCCTTCATCGCCGCCGAGATCCTGCCGGCCACCGCCGCGGTCGCGGCCGAGCGGACGGAGAGCCGTGCCCCCTCGCCCACGATGGAGCGGCTGAAGGACCGGGCGAAGGCCGAGGGCCTGTGGAACCTGTTCCTGCCGCCCTCCCCCGAGCACGACACGGTGGAATACCGCGGCGCCGGCCTCACCAACCTCGATTACGCGCTCTGCGCCGAGGCGATGGGCCGGGTCGGGATCGCCTCGGAAGTCTTCAACTGCGCGGCGCCCGATACCGGCAACATGGAGGTGCTGCACCGCTACGGCAGCCCCGCCCAGAAGGAGGCGTGGCTCAGGCCCCTGATGGCCGGCGCGATCCGCTCGGCCTTCCTGATGACCGAGCCGGAGGTCGCCTCCTCGGACGCCACCAACATCGCGACGTCGATCCGCCGGGACGGCGACCACTACGTCATCGACGGCCGCAAGTGGTGGTCGACCGGCGTCGGCGACCCGCGCTGCAGGATCGCGATCCTGATGGGCAAGACCGACCCGGACGCCCCCCGCCACCGGCAGCAAACGCAGATCCTGGTGCCGATGGACACGCCGGGGGTGCGGGTGGAGCGGCTGCTGCCGGTCTTCGGCTACGAGGACGCCCCCAAGGGCCACGGCGAGGTGGTGCTGGAGCATGTCCGCGTGCCGGCCGGGAACTTGATCCTGGGCGAGGGCCGCGGCTTCGAGATCGCGCAGGGAAGGCTCGGGCCGGGCCGGATCCACCATTGCATGCGCACCATCGGGGCCGCCGAGGTGGCCCTGGAGGCCATGGCGCGCCGCCTCGTGTCCCGGGTCGCCTTCGGCAAGCGGATCTCCGAGCAGTCGGTCTGGGAGCAGCGGGTCGCGGAGGCGCGGATCGACATCGAGATGGCCCGCCTCCTCTGCCTGAAGGCCGCCGACATGATGGACAAGGTCGGCGCCAAGGGCGCCAAGCTCGAGATCGCCATGATCAAGGTCGCGGCGCCCCGGGTGGCGCTGAAGGTGATCGACGACGCGATCCAGGCCCATGGCGGGGCCGGCGTCTCGGAGGATTTCGGGCTCGCCAGGATGTACGCCCATATCCGCACCCTGCGGCTCGCCGACGGGCCCGACGAGGTCCACAACCGCTCGATCGCCCGGCTGGAATTCGGGCGCTACACCAATGCCCGCGAGGGCGCATGAGCGACGCGGATGTCTTCTCCGGCGTGAAGCCGGTCGAGCCGCGCCACCGGATCGACGAGGCGAAGCTCGCCGCCTGGATGGAGGGCCACGTCCGCGGCTACGCCGGCCCGCTCACCGTGCGGCAGTTCCGCGGCGGTCAGTCGAACCCGACCTACCGGCTCGACACGCCCGCCCAGGCCTACGTGCTCCGGCGAAAACCCTTCGGCCCGCTCCTCCCCTCCGCGCACGCGGTGGACCGCGAGTTCCGGGTGATCGGCGCCCTCTACGGCGAGGGTTTCCCGGTGCCGCGGCCCTTCGCGCTGTGCGAGGACCCGGACATCATCGGCGCGGCCTTCTACGTGATGGAGGCGGTGGACGGCGCGGTGCACTGGGACGGGGCGCTGCCGGGCCTCGATCCCCATGCCCGCCACCGCCACTACGCCGGCATGATCGCGACGCTCGCCCGCCTCCACGCCATCGACCCGGAGGCGGCGGGGCTCTCCGATTACGGCCGGCCCGGCAACTACTTCGCCCGGCAGGTCGACCGCTGGACCCGCCAGTACCGCGCCGCCGAGGACGGGCGCCTGGAGGACGTCGAGCGGCTGATCGCGTGGCTGCCTCGGACCGTGCCGGAGCAGCAGGGCGCCTGCGTGGTCCACGGCGATTACCGCCTCGACAACCTGATCTTTTCCCGCGACGGCGGCGTCAGCGCGGTGCTCGACTGGGAGCTGTCGACGCTCGGCGACCCGCTCGCCGATTTCAGCTACCTGCTGATGCAGTGGGAGTTGCCGGCCGACGGGCGCAGCGGGCTCGGCGGGCTCGACCTGCCGGCTTTGGGCATTCCCACACGGGACGAGGCGGTGGCGCTCTACTGCCGGGCGGCGGATCGGAAAAGCCTGCCCGACCTCGACTGGTACTTCGCCTACAACCTGTTCCGGCTGGTCGGCATCCTGCAGGGTGTGGCCGCCCGCGCCAAGGCGGGCAACGCCGCGAGCGAGCACGCCGCCGCCATGGCGGCACGCGTCCCGAAGCTTGCCGAAGCGGCCTGGGGCTTCGCCGAGCGGGCGGGGGCCTGAGCATGGAGTTTTCCGGCCGCGTCGTCGCCGTCACGGGGGCCGCCCGGGGCATCGGCCGGGCGCTCGCCGCGGCGGCCCGGGCCCGGGGCGCGACCGTGGTCGCCCTCGACCGCGACGGCGCCGGGGCTGAGGCCGTGGCGGTGGAACTCGGCGGACGGGCCTATGCCATCGACGTGGGTGACCCGGAGGCGGTCGCCGCTGCCCTCGCAGGCATCGAGGCCGGGATCGGTCCCATCGCGCTCTACTGCTCCAATGCCGGCATCCTGGAGCGCGACCCCGATCCGGAGCTGGCCACCTCCGCCGATCCGGAGAGCTGGGCGCGGTCGTGGTCGGTGAACGTGATGGGCCATGTCCACGCGGCGCGGGTTCTGGTCCCGCTCTGGCGCGCCCGAGGCGGGGGCGCGTTCCTCGGCACCGTCTCGGCGGCGGGGCTCTTGAGCCAGATCGGCAGCGCCACCTACTCGGCCACCAAGCACGCGGCGCTGGCCTTCCTGGAGCATCTCGCCATCGCCCATGCCGCGGACGGGATCCGGGTCGCCGCCCTGTGCCCGCAAGGCGTCGACACCGCCATGCTGGGGGCGGCCAGCGCCGCGTCGCGCGACGGCGTGCTGTCACCCGAGGCCGTCGCCGAGGCCGCCCTGGATGGGCTGGCATCGGGGCGCTTCCTGATCCTGCCGCACCCGCAGGTGGCCGAATACGCCCGCCGCCGGGCCGAGGATCCCGAACGGTGGCTTGCCGGCATGGCGCGCCTGCGCCGGTCGATGCGGGCGGGGGCGTGAGGATGGGCGGCGTCCGGAGACATCGTCGACAGCCGGATGGGGCGCTGGTCCCCTCTCCCGTGGGGGAGAGGGACAGGGTGAGGGATCGGGTCTTTCCGGACAGTGCGCACCCCTCACCCCAACCCTCTCCCGTGCGGGAGAGGGGGCGCGTCGCGACCGTCAGATCCCGCGGAACCAAGCTGGCGGGCGTGTCCGGCCCTGCGCAGCGCGGAGGCGAGCCATGTCCCTGTTCGACCTGACCGGCAAGGTCGCGCTCATCACCGGCTCCTCCCGGGGCATCGGGCGGGCGATCGCCCTGCGGATGGCCGAGCACGGCGCCCGGGTGGTGATCTCCTCGCGCAAGCGCGAAGCCTGCGACGCGGTGGTCGCCGAGATCGAGGCCGCGCACGGCGCCGGCCGCGCCGTGGCGATCCCGGCGAGCATCTCGGTGAAGGACGAGCTGGAAGCCCTGGTCACCGAGACCGAGGCGCGGCTCGGCCCGGTGGACGTGCTGGTCTGCAACGCCGCCAGCAATCCCTATTACGGGCCGCTGGCCGGCATCTCCGACGCGCAGTTCCGGAAGATCCTCGAGAACAACGTCCTGGCGAACCACTGGCTGATCCAGAGGGTCGCCCCCGGCATGGTGGCGCGGCGGGACGGCGCGATCGTCATCGTCTCCTCCATCGGGGCGCTCAAAGGGTCGCCGGTGATCGGCGCCTACAACGTCTCGAAGGCCGCCGACCTCCAGCTCGCCCGCAACTACGCGGTGGAGTACGGGCCCGCCAACGTGCGGGTGAACTGCCTCTGCCCGGGGCTGATCCGCACCGATTTCGCCCGGGCCCTGTGGGAGGATCCCGAGATGCTGGCCGCCACCACGGACGCCGCGCCCCTGCGCCGGATTGGCGAGCCCGACGAGATCGCCGGCGCCGCCGTGTTCCTGGCCTCCGCGGCGGGCCGGTTCGTGACCGGTCAGGCACTGGTCATCGACGGCGGCGTGACCATCGCCCGATGAGTCTCGACCCCCGCATCCCCGCCGGCTGGCCTTCCCTGCCCTTCCGCGAGGCCGAGGCGCGGCTCACCGCCCCGGGCGCACCCTTCGCCATCGCCACGGTGCCGATCCGGGGCGTGCCGACCCGGATCTGGGAGAAGGCCCCGCCGACCCTGCGCGACCTGTTCCGGATCGCCCGGGGGCACGGAGAGAAGACCTTCGTTGTCTATCAGGACGAGCGCGTGACCTTCACGGGCTTCGCCCGCGCCGCCACCGCCCTGGCGCGGGCCCTGGTGGAGGCCGGCCTGCGCAAGGGCGACCGGGTCGCCATCGCGCAGCGCAACCTGCCCGAATGGCCGGTGAGCTATTTCGGCGCCCTGCTCGCCGGGGCGATCGCGACGCCGCTCAATGCGTGGTGGACCGGGCCCGAGCTCGCCTACGGCCTGCAGCATTCGGGCGCGCGGGTGCTGATCGCCGACGGCGAGCGCTTCGCCCGGCTCGCCCCGCATCTGGGCGAATGCCCGGCCCTGGAGCGGGTCCTCACCACCCGGATGGAGCCGGACCCCCGGGCGACGCCGCTCGCCGAGATCGTGGGGCCGGTCCGGGACTGGGCCGCCCTGCCCGACCTGCCCCTGCCCGACATCGCTCTTGGTCCGGAGGACGACGCGACGCTGTTCTACACCTCGGGCACCACCGGCAAGCCCAAGGGGGCGGTCGGCACCCACCGGGCGGCCGCCACGACGGTGATGGCCTATCCCTACTCGGCGGCGCGCAGCGCCCTGCGCCGGGGCGAGAGCCCGCCCAAGCCCGACCCGTCCGCGCCGCAGCGGGCGGCGCTGCTGGTGATCCCGCTGTTCCACGTCACCGGCTGCCACGCGAGCCTCGGGGCGGCGCTCTACGGCGGCCACCGGCTGGTGATGATGCACCGCTGGGACGCGAACGCGGCCCTCGACCTGATCGAACGGGAGGGCTGCACCAGCGCGGGCGGCGTCCCGACCATCGCGTGGCAGCTCGCCACCGCCGCCCGGGAGGCCGGACGGCCGCTGCCGAGTCTCGAGGGCGTCACCTATGGCGGGGCCCCGGCCGCCGGCGACCTCGTGCGAACGCTCGGCGAGGCCTTGCCGAAGGTCGTCCCCGGGACCGGCTGGGGCATGACCGAGACCTCGGCGACCTTCACCCATCACCAGGGCGAGGATTACCTCGCGCATCCCGAGTCCTGCGGTCCGCCCCTGCCGGTCTGCGAGGTGCGGATCGTCGACCCCCTCGGGGACGTGCTGCCGCCGGGCACGGTCGGCGAGCTCTGCGTGAAGGGCCCCAACGTGGTCCGCGGCTACTGGGACGACCCGACGGCCACCGCCGAGGCCCTCTCCGAGGGCTGGCTGCGCACCGGCGACCTCGCCCGCGCCGACGACGAGGGGTTCCTGACCATCGTCGACCGGATCAAGGACATGCTGATCCGCGGCGGCGAGAACATCTATTGCTGCGAGGTCGAGAACGCCCTCTACGCCCATCCGGACGTGATCGACGCCGTGGTGCTGCCGGTGCCCCATCCGACCCTCGGGGAGGAGCCGGGCGCCATCGTGGTTCTGGCGGAGGGGTCGAGTGCCGACGCCTCGGAGATCCGCGCCTTCGCGGCCGCGCGGCTCGCGGCGTTCAAGGTCCCGGTGCGGATCGTGATCCGGGACGAACTCCTGCCGCGCAACCCCGCCGGGAAGATTCTGAGGGCCCCCCTGCGGGCGGTGTTCGCAGGCGTGTCAGATCAGAACGGCTCACCCTCTGGGTCCGGGCGGTAGACCCGCAGGGTCCGGCCGTCGGGGAACTGCACCGTCCGGCGGCGGACCACGACGTAGCCGGCGGCCTGCGCGCTGCTCAGGCGATCGAGGCGGTCGTCGGTGTCGTCCGGCGCGTAGCCGTACCCATAGCCCGGCCCGTAATTGTAGGCGCGGTAGCGCGCGTAGCCCTCAGGCGGAGGCGGGGGCGCTGCCGCGGCGATCTGCGGGCCGCTGCGGATCATGCGGGCCGGCGCCGCGGTGATGCGGGCCCGGCGCGGCGCGGCGGCGAACCGCTTGGCGGTCGATGATGGGCCGCGTGCCGCCTTCCGCTCCGGCTCGCGCCGCGCCGCGACGGCCGTCCGTTTGGCGGGCGTCGGCCGGGCCTTCGTCGCCGCCGCGGGGGTCGAGGCGGCCGTTGCCGGCGCCGCCGCCTTCTGATCCGCGGCCGGCGCCTTTTCGGTGGCCGGTTTGTGGGCCGGTGGGTCCGTCCAGGTCGTGGCCACGGATTCGGCGGATGCGCCGCCCAGGCCGAGGGCCAGGATGAGGGCGGCGAGGCTCGTTCGCGCACCGTGCAACATGGTGCCCTCCTGAAATCGCGGCGTTCCCGACTGATCCGCTAGGCGATGCAACAATAGATCGAACTGCCGCACAGGGGAATTCCGTCGCTGCATTTCCATGAAGATCGTCGAAGCACGTTTAATACCGATGACGCTCCGCTCGGGCGATCCGTGTCGGGGCGATCCGTGTCGGGGCGATCCGTGTCGGGGCGGTCGCGGTCCTGCCGACCGGGAGCCGCTGCCGGACCGGCGCCATCGGAGCCTGCCGATCGATGACGGATCCTGCGGCCGGACAGGCTCGCGCTCGTGGCGCAGACCGGACTGATCGTCGGGCCGACCGCCTGCTCGCCCCTGCGGCCGGACACGGGCTGCTTCAGGCGGGTACACTACAGCGTGACCGGACAGCCGTGAACAGTTGAGTTGCTGTCCCGTCTCGAATAGAATTAGATACTAATCTATGTAAATTTACTGAGATAGGCTGCTTTCACGGGGCGCCTCTCGACATCCGCCCTCATGGTTCCGGCTCTCGGTCGCGAATTTTTGCGATTTACTAACCCGATCGCGCGAAAGTGGCCCGATGCAGCGCCGACGGCGACCCTGTTCCGGCAGGCTGCAGGCGTCCTCTTCCGGTGCTCGGATGATTCCCAACCAGACCAGCCGCCCGTCCGCCGACCGTGCCGTGCCGTGGCACAGTCTCGCCAACCTCAAGCTCCGCCACAAGCTGGCGGCCGTGATGGTCCTGGTGCTCGTGGCCATCGGCGCCCTGAGCGCGCTGAGCTACGTCGACATGCGCAGCTCGGCGCTCGAGGATCGCGCCCTGATGACGAAGCGCCTCACCGAGGTCGCGCAGAGCCTGCTCGGCCATTACGAGGCGCAGGCCACCGCGGGCCAGATGCCCCTCGCCGAGGCGCAGAAGGTGGCCCTCGCGGCGATCACCGCCCTGCGCTTCGGCAGCGAGGACTACTTCTTCGTCCTCGATGCCCAGGGTCACCTGATCGCCAACGCCTTCAACGCCAAGAACGTCGGCAAGCGGGTGGTGGACCAGACCGACGTCCCCGGCGGAAAGCGCTACTTCGCCGAGATGGTCGAGACCGCCACGCGCGACGGCTCCGGCTTCGTCGACTACATGAAGCCGCGCGCCGGCGGGTCCGTGGCGGTGGAGAAGGTCGCGAGCGTGCAGATGTTCAAGCCGTGGGGCTGGATCGTCGCCACCGGCCTGTACCGGGACGATGTCCACGCGGCCGTGCGCGACCGGGCGGTCACCATCGCCGTCTGGTCCGCCGGCCTCGCCCTGCCGATCCTGGCGCTGCTCCTCCTCGTCGGCAACAGCCTGGCGCGTCCGATCACCCGCCTGACCGCGGCGATGCGCGGCCTCGCGGACGGCGATCTCGCGGTGACGGTCGATGACCAGCGGCGCGGCGACGAGGTCGGCGCCATGGCCCGCGCGGTCCAGGTGTTCAAGGACGCCCTGATCGCCAAGCGCGCGGCCGACGCGGCCGCCGTGGCGGAGAACGACGCGAAGATGCGCCGCGCCCAGATGCTGGACGCGATCACCGCCCGGTTCGACACGCAGGTCGGCGCGCTGACGCAGGGGCTGTCCTCGGCCGCGGTGGAGATGGAGGCCACCGCCCGGGAGATGACGCGCACGGCCGCGCGGACCACCGACCAGTCCGTGCGCGTGGCCGCTGCCTCCGAGCAGACGTCGAGCAACGTGCAGACCGTGGCGGCGGCCAGCGAGGAGATGGCCGCCTCGATCCACGAGATCGCGGCCCGCGTCGCCCAGTCCTCCGCGATGGCCGACCGGGCCAGCACGGATGTGACCCAGACGAACGCCCTGATGCAGGTGCTGTCCCGCGGCACCGACCAGATCAGCGAGGTGATGGGCCTGATCGCCGGGATCGCCGGGCAGACCAACCTGTTGGCCCTCAACGCCACCATCGAGGCGGCGCGCGCCGGCGAGGCCGGCAAGGGCTTCGCCGTGGTGGCGGGCGAGGTGAAGGCGCTCGCTTCGCAGACGGCCCGGGCGACCGAGACCATCGCGGCGCAGATCGCGGCCATACAGACCGAGACGCGGCAGGCGGTCGAGGCGATGCGGACGATCGGGGGCACGATCGACGAGATGCGCACGGTGGCGCTCAGCGTGGCCGCCGCCATGGAGGAGCAGGGCGCGGCCACCAGCGAGATCGTCCGGAACGTCACGCAGGCGGCGCAGGGCACGCAGGCGGTGAGCACCGATATCGCCGACGTCCGGCAGGCGGCCCGCGACACCGGGACGGCCTCCGGACAGGTCCTGAGCGCCGCGCAGGAACTGGCCCGCTACTCGGCGAGCCTCGGCGAGGAGGTCACGACCTTCCTCGCCGCCGTCAAGGCCGCCTGACGGGCATCAGGCGCCGCCGCCCCGCCGGCCCGGCGGCGCCTCATGCGATCCCGTCGATCGCCACCTGCAGATGCTCGGGCCCGCGGAGCGCCGCGCCCGACCGGTAGGGCGGCGGGTCCTCGATCAGCCGGGGCGCCTTGAGCCGGCGGGCAAGCGCGGTCAGCGCCGCCTCGGCCTCGAACCGGGCAAGGGGCGCGCCGACGCAGTAATGCAGGCTGCCGCCGAAGCCGAGATGGCGGAGTCCGGCGCGGTCGGGGTCGAACCGGTCGGGATCCGGGAAGACGGCCCCGTCGCGGTTGCCGGAGGCCAGCAGCAGCACGAGGTCGGCGCCCTCGGGGATCGTCACGCCCGCGATGTCGATGGCCGAGAGCGTCCGCCGCGTCCGGAACTGCACCGGCGGCTCGTAGCGCAGCAGTTCCTCGATCAGCCGCGGGGCCCGGAGCGGATCCTGCCGCAGGCGCTCCAGTTCGTCGGGATGTCGCAGCAGGGTCAGCAGGCCGTTGGTGATCAGGTTCACGGTGGTCTCGTGGCCGGCCACCAGCATCAGGATCGAGGTGGCGATCAGGTCGTAATCGCCCATCTTCACCCCGGCCGGGGTCGCGTGGTTGGCAAGCCCCGACAGCATGTCGTCCCCCGGGTGCTTCCGCTTGTCCTTGATCAGGTCGGCCATGTAGCCGCCGATCGCGTCGAAGGTCCGGCTGTTCTCGGCGCGGATCTCGGGATCGGACAGGCTGTCGGGCTCCAGCGCGGTGGCAAGCTGCGTCGCCCAGCCGTGGAACTTCGGCTCGTCCTCCCGGGGCACGCCGAACAGCTCGCAGATCACCGTCACGGGCAGCGGGTAGGCGAGGTCGTCGACCGCATCGATCTCCCGGGCGCCGCATTTCTCGTCGAGCAGATCGGCGACCAGCCGGTCGGAGCGGGCGCGCATCGCCTGAACGCGCTCCCGGCTGAACTGGTGCATCACCGCCGAGCGCAGGGCATCGTGGTCCGGCGGGTCGCGGAAGATGAAGACCCGGTGCCGGTCCATCATCCAGTCCTTGAGCGGCTTCACGATCAGGTCGGTGAGGGGGTTGCCGGTACGCGGCCGATCGGCTGGGGGCAGGGTCTCGGAGCTGACCCGCGGGTCCTGCAGCAGGCTGGCGATGGTGCCGTGGGTCGCCGCAACCCAGGTGCCCTCCTCGGTGCCGTCGTCCTGGCGCGAGACGGGGTTCTCCCGCAGCCGCGCATAGATCGGATAGGGATTCGGCCGGTTGGCGAAATCCTTGACCTGATTGAGGAGGGTGGCGTCGGGCATGCGGTTTCCTTAGGGCAAGCCCGGCTCGAGGATCGTGACGGCCTTCGGCCGGTCGGTCGCGGCGCCGCGTGGCGGGAACGGGGCCCGGGCGGCGACCAGCTCGGCATGGGCCGGCAGCCAGCGGGCGGAATCCACCGAGACCGCCGCGATGCAGCGTCCTTCGCGGCCGTAGAGGGCGACGAAGCGGCCGGCGGCCGCATCGCCCTGCGTGATCGCCACGGCGTCGGCGCCCTCGGTCAGACCCGCGGATTTCACCACGAGGTCTCCTTGCGTCGACCAGAAGGTCGGCAGGGCGCCGTAGGGCACCTCGGGTCCCGCGCCGGCGAGCAGCCGGCCGGCATGGATGCCCTGCGCCACCGCGTGGCTCCAGTGCTCCAGGGCGACGCGCCGGCCCCCGTAGAGGGGATGGGGAAAGCGCGCCACGTCGCCGGCGGCGGCGATGTGCGGATCGGGCTGTCCGTCGGTGTCGAGGACATAGCCGTGCGCGTCGCAATCGACCCCGCCGCAATCCGCAGACAGGCCGGACCCTTCGAGCCAGTCGGTGTTGCGCACCGCGCCCAGGGCGATGACGGCGATGTCGGTCGCGATGCTGCCGCCGTCGACCAAGTGGGCCCGCACCAGCCGGCCGCCCTCCGCCTCCAGCCACTCGACTTCGCTGCCGCAGCGCACCGCGACCCCGTGGCCCGCGTGGATCGCGCCGATCAACCCCCCGACGGTGCTGCCGAGCACGCGGGACAGGGGCGTCGGGCCGGGCTCGACCAGGGTGACGGGAAGGCCGAGCTGCCGGCACAGGCTCGCGACCTCGCAGCCGATGAAGCCCGCGCCGATCACCAGAACGTGCCTCGGGCCGGCGGCCAGGGCGCGCCGCAAGGCGGCGGCATCGTCCCGCCCGCGCAGGGTGAAGACGCCGGAGAGCCGGCCCTCGTGGGGGTTCGGCCACGGCCGGGCGCGGGTGCCGGTGGCGATGAGCAGGCGATCGTACGGGAGGGCACGCCCGTCGGCGAGGTGGACCGTGCGGGCTTGCCGATCGAGGCTCACGGCCGCCGTGCCGAGCTGCCAGTCGGCCGCGAGGCCGTGGCGTCCCGGCAGCGTCGTCGCGTCGGCCGCGACGGCACCGGTCAGGACATGCTTCGACAGCGGCGGCCGGTCGTAGGGAGGATGGGGCTCGTCGCCGACGATGGTGAGCGGGCCGGAGAACCCCGCCGCGCGCAGGGACTCGGCACCGCGCAGGGCCGCGAGGCCGGCGCCCACGATCAGGGCCCGCCCGGGGGGCTGCGCCATCAGGCGCCCCGCTCCGGATCCTCGACCCGGATCGCCTGGACCGGACAGGCGGCGCGCGCCCGCTCGATGTCGTCCCGGTCCTGCGCGGCGGGCGCGGGATCGTAGAACAGGGCCTCGTGCCCCTCGATGCGGAAGTGCCGCGGCGCCGCGTAGCAGCACTGGGCATAGGCTTGGCACAGGTTGAGATCGACGCTCACCCGCAGGCCGGACGGGGGACCGGAAGACGCATCGGCAGAGGGGGACATGGCGAGGCAACCGCGGGCGGGCGCTGCGGGTTCCGCGGGCCGTCGTCGCGGCCCGATTCGCCCGACCCTGGACGCCGATGCCTGGCAGCCTCTGGCTGCGTGGAGACGGCGGCCGCCCCCTTCATCAGGCCGCGCCGGTGGGGACGTACCCTGGGCCCGCCGCATCGGCGCCCCGTCAGGGGATCGCCGTCCGCGGCCGATGCCGCGCCTCAGCGCCCCCCGGCCACCCTTGCCCGGTGCCGCGTCGCCGCGGCCATCCCGAAGGCCTCGAACAGGGCGCGGTTGAGCGGGTTGGTCGCCGGATCGTGCTCGGCGTGCCACTGGACGCCGAGGGCGAAGCCCGCCGCGTCGCGGACGCGGATCGCCTCGACCGTCTCGTCCTCGGCGACCCCCTCGATCACGATCCGTCCGCCCGGTTCGAGGATGCCCTGGCCGTGCAGGGAGTTCACCCGGATCGTCTCGCGTCCGAGGAGACGGGCGAAGGCGCCTCCGGGCGTCAGGCGGACCTCGTGACGGTCGGCGAAGATCACCTCCAAGTCCGGATGGATCTCGCCGTTCGGGAGGCGCGGCATGCGGTGGTTGAGCCGGCCCGGCAGGTCGCGGATCTCCGGGTGCAGGCTGCCCCCGAAGGCGACGTTCATCTCCTGAAAGCCGCGGCAGATGCCGAACAGCGGCACCCCGCGTGCCACGCAGGCCTCGATCAGCGGCAGAGCCACGGCGTCGCGGTCCTCGTCGTAGGGCTCGTGCGCCGCGCAGGGCTCGGTGTTGAACCGGGTCGGGTGGACGTTGGCGCGGCCGCCCGTGAGCAGGATGCCATCCACGGTATCGAGGAGGTCGCCGAGGTCGGTGATCGCCGGGGCGGCGGCGAACATCAGCGGCAGGGCTCCCGCCACCGCGGCCACCGCCCGCATGTTGTTCTCGCCGACGATCTGCGCCGGAAACCGATTGTCGATCAGGCGGGCATTGCCGATGACGCCGATCACGGGTCTCGCCATCGTCCCGGCTGCTCCTTGTGCTGGCTAATTGTGCTGTCTAAGCGGCAGGCCCTTGCGGCCCGCGGCAGGCTCTACGACCCACGCAAGGCCGACGCCAGTCCCGTCCGGGTCACGGCGGCGACAGAAGGCCCGCGTCCAAAGCCTCCGCGCGCAGCACCTCGGCCACGCGCTCCGGCGCCTCCTCGTGCGCGAGGTGGCCGAGACCCCGGATCAGGCGGACGCGGGCGTCGGGCAGGCGGTCACGCAGGGCGAAGGCGGTGTCCGGCAGGATGGCCCTGTCGTCGCCGCCGACGATCAGCACGGTCCGGGTCGCGAGGCCGGGCAGCGCCCGGTGCAGGCCGGCCAGATCCCAGTTCGCCATCATCCCCAGCGCACCGCGGACATGGCCGGCCCGGGCGAAGAGCCGCCGGTAGAGATCGACGCCCTCCGGGTCGAGGCGCGAGCCGGTCCCCTCGATCAGCCGCTTGGCCGCGGCGCGGTCCGCCGTCCAGGCGAAGATCTTCGGGGTGAGCGGGTTGAGGAACAAGAGCCGCGCCATGCCGGGGAACAGCAGATTGGCCGCCCCCGGCAAGGGCGCCAGGGCGCCGTTGAAGGCCGCCAGCAGCCGCGGGGCGATGGCGCCGTCGAGGCACATCCGTGCCAGCACGGCCGCACCGGCCGAGTGGCCCGCCGCCAGGACGGGCGGCCGGCCGAGCGCCGCCACGAGGCCCGCCACGGCCCGGGCCATGCCGGGCAGGGACAGGTCGGCGTCGGGCAGGGGATCCGTGAAACCGTGACCCGGCAGGTCCGGGGCGATGACGCGGAAGTCACGGGCGTGGAGCGGCGCCAGCCCGCGCCAGGAATGCGTGGCCGCCCCCGTCCCGTGCAGGAGCAGCAGCGTCGGGGCATCCGGGGACCCGAATTCCTGGACGTGCCAGCGCAGGCCCGCCGCCTCCACGAAGCGGCTGGCCTCCCGATGGGGCCAGTCGCGACCCTCCACGGCCCAGTCCGGTCGGTCGGTCGCGACGCCGGTCAACATGCGTCCGCATCCCGCAATGCGGCATGACCGGAGAGGCCGGAGGGGCCAGAGGCGGCGGCGGTGCTATCGTTCATGGCCGGAAGTATTTCGTAGCACTGCATAATCCTATGCGGCGGCCGCATGCCACCGGTGAGAGGAAGCGGATTGCTGCGCCGCAACAACGGCGGCATATCACGGGCGAGCAAGAGCAACACGCGTCCCCGGACTTTGGAGAAGGCCATGATCCTGTTCACCTCCTCGACCCAGAACATCGCCGCCCCGGTCTCCGGCGGCTGGAGCCTCAAGGCCGTCATCCGCGAGATGCTGAACTCGTGGCTCGCCCATCACCAGCGCCTCGCCGACAGCGGCATCGGCGGCGACCTCTGAGACCCCCGCCCCGGGGCTGAAGAGCGGGGCGCTCAGAGCGCCGCCCGCACCGCTGCGCTGAGCTGACCGGCCTCGGCCCGCGGCAGCTTCAGGTAACGGGCGCCCATCGCGTCCGCCACCGCCCGGGCGTCCTCGCCCCGGGTCCCCGTATCGACCACCAGGGCCGCCAGCCCGGCCGCCCGCAAGGTGCGGGCCGCCTGCAGGGCCTCCGCGCCCGCCCGGGCTCGTCCCCCCTCCCCCGACCGGGCGACGTTGGCGCGCCCGTCGGTCAGCAGCACGATCGCCGGCCGGCTGCCGCCGCGGCGCACGCCCAGCGCCACCGCGACCGCGGCATCGATCCCCGCCGCGAGCGGCGTGCCGCCCCCGCCGGGCAGCCCCGAGAGCCCGCGCTTGGCCCGGGTGAGCGAGCGGGTCGGCGGCAGCACCAACTCCGCGCCGGTGCCGCGGAACGCCACCAGCGCCACCCGGTCGCGCCGGACATAGGCCTCGGCCAGCAGCAGCTCGACCGCGCCCTTGGCTTCGGCCAGCCGCTCCAGGGCGGCCGAGCCCGAAGCATCGACACAGAACACCGTGGTGGTCTCGGTCCGCTGCTTGAGGATCCGGATCCGCAGATCGTCCCGCCGCACCACGATGCGGCGCGTCTCCTCCCCCGTGCGCCGCAGGGCCTGCCAGGGCGCGGCCGTTCGCAGGGTGGCGAGCAGGTCCAGGCGTCCCCGCCGCGGATCGCCCCGCCGGCAGCCCACCGGGCGCCCGGTGCGGGCGGCCGCCGCCTGCCCCACCCGGCCGGACTTCGCGGCCGTGAGCCGCCGACCCCCCGCCAGCAACTGGTCGAGGAGGTTCGGCGGTATGGCGGCGCGCACCGCCTCCAGCACGACGTCGTCGGGGGTTTCCGCGGCGGACGGATCCGTCGTCTCCGCCCTGGGCTGCTCCTGAGGCGCGTCCGCGGGTGGCGCCTCGGCGGTCTCGGGGCGCGGCTCTTCCGGTGCGGGCAGGCGCGTGGCGCGCGGCGCCAGGACGAGGCGCCCGGCCGCGACGATCTCTGCCCGGCCGATCGGCCCGTCGCCCGCGAGGGCGCGCGCGACCCGCACCGCCAGGATCGGGCCGCGCAGCGACGCGATCCCGAAGGCCTCGGCCAGGGCGCAGAGGCTCCCGACCGGATCGGGCTCCGGAGCGTCCGAGACGGGTTCCGGCTCAGCCGGGGGAGGCTCCGCGAGGCCGTTCAGGTCGATCCGGAAGGCGAGGCGATCGGCCAGCGCCTCGGCCACCGTCTCGTCCGCCTCGCCCTCGTCGAGGAGGATCAGGCCGAATCGGGCCGGCCGGTCCACCGCGGTGCCGGCATCCAGGGCGGCCGCGAGGCGGGACGCGGTGCCGGCCGGCAGGCGCTCGGCCATGGGGACGACGACGATCCCGCCATCGGCCTCCGCCAGCAGACCGGCCCGCGCGATGGGGCGGCCCGCCGCCAGGGTCGCGGCGAGATCCAGGCCGCCGAGCAGGCTGTCGTCGCCGATGCCGGGCGGCAGTCGCCGCCAGGGCGTTCCGGAGGGCAACGCGGCCCGCAGGGTCTCGAGCCAGCGCTCGCGCTCCGGTCTGGCAGGGGCGCGGACCACCGCGCCACCGAGCCCATGCGGGTCGGCGGCGAGGAGCCGGGCGGCGCGATGCGCGTCGGTCCAGGGATGCGACGCGCTGAAAAGCCTGTCCTGCAGAGGCGCGTCCTCGCCCTGGGCCGCCGGTTCGGCCTTCCCGGGACGCGACGCGACGCCCCCTGTCTCCCGTGCGGAAGAGGGTCGGGGTGAGGGAGGAGACCTTTCCGGATCGGGCACGTCCGTCACCCTGTCCCTCTCCCGCACGGGAGAGGAGACCCGCGCGCCATCCCGACCCGGTCGGGCGCGGTCCGTCCGGTCCACGACAGGCGGACCGGCAGCGCGACAGTCACGAAAACATCTCCGCCAGCGCCCGCTCCACCCGGGCGGTGGATCCGGATTCGTCCAGCGGGTTGCGGCGCAGCCGGTGGCGCAGGGCGGCCGGGGCGATGCGGCGGAGGTGGTCGTCGGTAACGGCTCCGGCGCCATCGAGGGCCGCGAGCGCCCGGGCGGTCCGCATCAGGGTCAGCTCGCCGCGCAACCCGTCCGTGCCCAGGGTGAGACAGAGCTGCGCCGCGCGCTCCAGGGCGGCATCCGGCACGGTGACCGACGGCAGGCGCTCCCGCGCCAGCAGGAGTCGCTTTCGAATCGCGGCCTCGTCCCGGGCGCGGGCGGCGCAGAAGCCCTCCGGGTCGCGCTCGTAGGCGTCGCGGGCACGCACCACCGCGATGCGGGTCGGGATGTCCTTCGGGGTCACGACCTCGCAGGCCAGCCCGAACCGGTCGAGGAGCTGCGGGCGCAATTCGCCCTCCTCCGGGTTGCCGGATCCGACCAGCACGAACCGCGCCGGATGGCGCAAGGACAGGCCCTCGCGCTCGACGGTGTTGACGCCGGAGGCCGCCACGTCGAGCAGCAGGTCGACGAGGTGGTCCTCGAGCAGATTCACCTCGTCGATATACAGGAAGCCGCGATTGGCCCGGGCGAGCAGCCCCGGCTCAAAGGCCTTCACGCCTGCGCCGAGCGCCCGCTCCAGATCGAGGGTGCCGACCACGCGGTCCTCGGTGGCGCCGAGCGGCAGGTCCACCACCGGCACCGGTGTCTTGTGACTCTTTCGCGGGCCGCCTTCCGCGCAATGCGGGCAGGATGCGGCCGGGCTGTCGGGGTCGCAATTGTAGGGGCAGCCGGCCACCGCCCGCATCGGCGGCAGCAGGGCGGCCAGCGCCCGGATCGCCGTGGACTTGCCGGTGCCGCGGTCGCCGAAGACCAGCACGCCGCCGACGGACGGGTCCACCGCCGCGATCAGCAGCGCCTGGCGCATCTCGTCCTGGCCGACGATGGCCGAGAAGGGGAAGGTGGGCACGGGGCTCTGGCTCTGGCTCCTCTCCTCCCCGCTTGGGGAGGAGCCGGAGATGGGGGGTGCAGGATGGGTCGAGGCGGTGCCGTCTGCACCACCCCCACCCCTACCCCTCTCCGCAAGGGGGAGGGAAGAGCGCCTTACTCCGCCGCCTTCTGCCGAAGCCCGATCCGCCCCCAAATCGTGGTCAGGGCCTCGACGAGACGGGCGATGTCGGCATCCGTGTGCAGCGGCGACGGGGTGATCCGCAGGCGTTCGGTGCCGCGGGCCACCGTCGGGTAGTTGATCGGCTGCACGTAGATGCCGAACTCGTCGAGCAGGGTGTCGGAGATCCCCTTGCACAGCACCGGGTCGCAGACCATCACCGGCACGATGTGGCTGTCGTTGGGCATGGTCGGGATGTCGGCGGCCTCCAGCGCCTGACGGACCTTCGCCACGCGCTCTTGGTGCCGGGCGCGCTCTTCGCCGCTCGTCTTCAGGTGGCGGATCGACGCCGCCGCGCCCGCCGCCACCGCGGGTGGCAGGGAGGTGGTGAAGATGAAGCCCGACGCGAAGCTGCGCACGAAGTCGCAGAGCTTCTCCGAGGCCGTGATGTAGCCGCCGTGCACGGCGAACGCCTTGCCCAGCGTCCCCTCGATCACGTCGAGCCGGTGGGCGACGCCGTCCCGCTCCGAGATGCCGCCGCCGCGGGCGCCGTAGAGGCCGACCGCGTGGACCTCGTCCAGGTAGGTGAGTGCCCCGTGGGCCTCGGCCACGTCGCAGATCTCTCCAATGGGGGCGATGTCGCCGTCCATCGAGTACACGGATTCGAACGCCACGAGCTTCGGTCGGGCCGGATCGACCAGGGCGAGCTTGCGGTTCAGGTCCTCCGGGTCGTTATGACGAAAAATGTGTCGCTCGGCGCGGGAGAACCGGATGCCCTCGATCATCGAGGCGTGGTTCTCGGAATCGGAGAAGACCGCGCAGTTCGGCAGGCGTGAGGCCAGGGTCCCGAGCGCCGCCCAGTTCGACACGTAGCCGGAGGTGAACAGCAGGGCCGCCTCCTTGCCGTGGAGGTCGGCGAGCTCGCGCTCCAGGAGCACGTGGTAGTGGTTGGTGCCCGAGATGTTGCGGGTGCCGCCGGCGCCAGCGCCGCAGCGGTCGATCGCCTCATGCATCGCGCCGGTCACGGCCGGGTGCTGGCCCATGCCGAGATAGTCGTTGGAGCACCACACCGTCACGGGACGCGTGCCGCCGGCATGGTGGTGCGTGGCGTGCGGGAAGTTGCCCGCGTGGCGTTCGAGGTCGGTAAAGACCCGGTAGCGCCCCTCCCGGTGGAGCCCGGCGATCTCAGCCCCGAAGAAGGTCTCGTAGTCCATGTCGCCTCTCCCCGAACAAATCCTGCGGGTTGATCCCGCCTGTGACACCGGACTTCGCACAAGACCAGTTCCAGATTGGTGGACGTGCGTCGCCCGTTCGTGATCCCTCGGCCTACACGTGATCCGGCGGTCCGGCCGCTTCCCCGGGCGCCCGGGCCGGCAGGCTCCAGCGCCACAGCTCCGCCGAGGGCAGCGGCAGCATCAGGAACCAGTGCTCCAGGGTGGCGAGCGCCGTGAGCGTCGCCAGGACCGTGAGGCCGATCAGCTCGTGCTCCAGCAGGTCCGGCCCCAGGGCCGCGCGTCCGAGCAGCGCCGCCGCGATGGTCCCCAGGCTCACGGAGACCGGAAACAGCAGGTTCATCGGCTTCCGGGACAGGTAGCAGGCGAGGTAGCCGAGATGGTCCGGGAGGAACTCGGCGTGGAGGTTGCGCACCCCCAGGAACAGGTTGAGCCGCGCCGAGAGGTTCATCACCACCAGGGTGCCGTAGGTCCACAGGGCGAAGCGGTTGGGGCTGCCCCAGACCAGGGCCAGGACCGCCAGACCCCCGATCACGATGGCGAATTCGTGCCACAGGCTCGTGGCGAGCGCCGCGAGGAACCGGTCGAACCCCCGCACCCCCGGCGCGCAGGCGGCCGGCTTGGGGCCGGACAGGAAGCCCATGTAGTAGCTCATTTCCTGCCAGCCCCAGACGACGAGCGCCGCCGTGAAGGCCGTGTAGGCCCCCGTGGCACTCGTGTCCGCGGCGCTGGACCGGATCGCCAACAGGGCGCCCGCGAGCAGCAGCGTCGCCCCGGCCATGCTCCACGCATGCGTCCGCCGCGGGGCGTGGTCGAGCAGCAGGATCAGCCCGGTAGAGAACCACCAGAGCAGGACCGCGTAGACCACCGGGGCGGCGTAGGTCCCCATGCTACCAGACCGGCTGGAGGCGGATGTCGGCCGGCAGGGCGTTGGCCTTGACGGGGAGGAGATAGAGCCGGGCGAAGGTCGTGGCCGCCCGCAGCACCTGCACGCCGTGCTGCACCGTGCCGACGACGCCGCCCCGCGCCTTGGCGTCGGCGATCGCCCGCGAGCAGGCAAGCAGCCGGTCGAGCCCCGCCTTGAACTTCGGGTTGTCGAGGTCGAGTTCCAGCGGGAAGGTCTGCCGGGAGATCTCCGAGGTGATCCGGAAGACCTTGAAGTCGTAGTCGGTGGGATCGACCCCGAGCGCCTTGTGGAAGGCCGGCCGGTGATGGTCGCGCACGTACATCGTGGCGAAGACCGCAAGCAGGAAGAACCGGATCCAGTAGCGGTTCACGCCGCTCGTCAGCTTCGGGTTCGCGCGCATCAGGAGCGCGAAGGCCTCCCCGTGGCGGAACTCGTCGTTGCACCAGAGTTCGAACCACTTGAAGATCGGATGGATGCGCCGCTCCGGGTGCCGCTCCAGCTCGCGGAAGATCGTGATGTAGCGGGCGTAGCCGATCTTCTCCGAGAGGTAGGTGGCGTAGAAGATGAATTTCGGTCGAAAGAACGTGTACTTCTTGGATTTGGTGAGAAACCCCAAATCCACGCCGATGCCGAAATCCTTGAGCGTATCGTTGATGAACCCGGCGTGACGCGCCTCGTCCCGGCTCATGAAGCCGAACAATTCCTTGATATCTTTGTTCTTTGCCCGCTTCCTCATCTCGGCATAGAGGACGCAGCCGGAAAACTCCGCCGTGATCGAGGAAACCAAGAAGTCCAAAAACTCCTTCCGCAATTCGGGCTCCATCTGCGACAGGTCGCAGTCGAACTCTTCGTTGCGGGTGAAGTGGCGCTTGTTCGGGTCGGCGCGCAGCTCGGCAATGAGCAGATCCCAGTCGCGGCGCACGGGCTCGACATCGGTGCGATCGAGCTCGTCGAAATCCGTCGTGTAGAAGCGCGGGCTGAGGAACGTCGTCTCCTGGGCGGCCCGCGTCGATTCGTTGACCGGGACCTTCGGGACAGGCTGGCCGGAGGGCGGCGGGACAGATGCGTTCACAGCTTCCTCCTCTCGGAAAAGCTGACCTCGTAGAGTTCGGTCAGCTCGAGATGGGCGATGAGTTTGGTCCAGGCCCGCTCCAGCGCCCCGGCCCGGGTGACCGTGGCGGTGCGGCGCACGGTCAGCCGCTCGCCGTAGGGCACCGAGGTCGGCGCGTCGTGGACCTGGACCTCGTCGCCGGGTTCGATCTCGAAGCCGGCATCGAGGGTCACGTGGGCGTGCAGGCTCTCGGGGGTCTGCTCGATCTCCACCGTGCAGGGTACGGTGACGGTGCGGCTGCCGAACAGGCCCATCACCGCGTCTCCGTGGCGGGTACGCCCGGCGCGGGCATCAGCCGGGCGAAGGCGCCGGCATTGGTCGGCCCGAAGGCCTCGAGCGGCACCCGGCGGCCGGTCGCCTCGTCGGCGAGCGCGAGCCGGCCGTCCTCGTAGCGGGTCAGGCTGAACGGTTGCTCGGGCCCGAGGCCTTCCCGTTGGCGGGCCTGGGCGAGGCCCCGCAGGGTCCCGCGCAGGAAGCCGTCCTCGCCGGGGCGGATCCAGGCGACGATGTGCCGGTCGGCGATGTCCCGCAGGGCGATCGAGCCATCGACCTGATCCTCGGCGCGGAATTCGAGCCGCGCCACCGCTTTGGCGGGCGGCAGTGCGACGAGGCCGACCTGCTCGCTCCGGCCGATCAGGACCGCCAGCATGGTGAAGCCCATGAGTGCGCCCGCACCGACCATCAGCAGCGCCGGTGCCGGTCCCGCCGGCCCCATCGCCCGGCCGGCGCCCTCCGCCCGCTCGCCCATCGTGCCCCTCCCTATTCGGCCGCGACGAGGCGACCGGAATTTTCGTCCGCGCGCTCGAGCTGCGCCACCCGAACCGGCGGCGCGGTGCCGTCGGCATGGGCCGCGAGGGCCCGTGCCAGCAGCGCCGCCGCGGCGTCGGCCTCCGGTACGGACCGCATCATGGGCTCGGTCCGGGCGAGACGCCAGGGCCGGACATGCGGCCAGATGTGAAGGTAGGCGATGCGGATACCCGGCCGCAACTGCAGAGGGAGATCGCCGCTGCCATCCGTGAAGGCGCGCAGGGCCGCAGTCTCGATCTGCGCGAAGGGCAGGTTGTGGGTCACCGGCAGGGCGATGCCGGCCTGCAGCACGACACGACGGTTGGTCACCGTGTAGAGCGTCGTCCGATGGGTGAGCCATGCGAGCAGCCAGAGCAGCGCGACGGCGCCCGCGCCGATCACCAGGGTCGGTCCCACCACCTTCAGGGCCGAGGCGGGCGAACCGGCCGCCAGGCCGAAGGCCAGGGCGCAGACCGCAAACCACGCAATCACCAGACGGGCGTGGAACACCCGGACCAACAGGCCCAAGGTGGTCGGCCTGCTCTGCCACAGGATGCGCTCGCCCGCCGGCAGAGGACCGGGCAGGCCCCGCGGGGTGCCCTCGGGGAGAAAGTCGCCGCTCATATCAGGGGCTCCGCCCGGGCCGGCGTCGCGTAGAGCGTGCCGGCGCCGAAATACGAGACGATCCGCTCCTCCTCCAAGAAGGTCACGCTGTCGGGATCGCGGGTGGTCGGGATGTCGGCGAACTGGCTGGCGAGCAGCGCCTCGGTCGTCACCGTCTTGGTGAAGCCGCCGGCCCGGCAGAAGGTGGTCGGCATCAGCCGGCGGCCGCCCGCCGGGAGTTCCACCTCATAGTAGCGGATCAGCGACTCGCCGCGGTCGACCCAGACGTCGCTGATCACGCCCGCCACGGCGTTGTCGGTGCCGAACACCGTCATGCCGATCGGGTTCGGGCCGCTTTCGTGGATGACGAAGTTCTTCGCCACCCGCAGGGGAACGATGCGGATCTCCTCGTCCCAGGTCCGGTCGTGGACGTCGTGTCGCAGCACCCAGGAGCCGGGGCCGACGCCGGCCTGGAGCGACGTGTCGGTGCGCTCGTAGGGAGCGCCGGGCCAGGGCTCGACCTTGCGGGCCGGGATGCCGGTCTCGATGTCGTCCCGGCCGTGCACCGCCTGCGGTGCGTAGGTGGTCTCGCCGCCGGGGAGATGGAAGGCCTTGGACCGGGGGATCAGGATCGGATCGTCCGCCTTGCGGCGGCCGACGGCCTCGTTCTCCAGCGGGTAGCCCTCCCGCCGGTCCTCGCGGCGCAGCCAGAAGACCAGCCCGGCGAAGAAGATGAAGAACGCGTAGAGCACGACCTGGGCGACGTCGACATAACCCGTAAGTGCGCCGGTTGGCATGGCTGTCCTCCCCGAATGTCAGGCCGTCCGGCCGGCAAGGCCGTTGGCGATGCGGTCTCGATCCTCTGTCCGTGCGTCCTCACGCACCAGCGGCCCCAGCGCGAGGAGCGCCGCGAACAGCAGGGCGATCTCGATGTGGTAGACGATGAGGTAGCCGATCGCGGGCTCGTTCATGCCCTCGCCGAGCACCCCCGACTGGGCGATGGCGCCGCCCACGTCGCGCACGAGGCCGCTCGCCGCGATCGACAGGCCCGCGGCGGTCGCCTGCACGGCGCCCCAGGCGCCGAGCGCCAGCCCCGTATCCTCGGGGCCGGCGCGGTTCATCGAGGCGGTGAGCGTGCCGTGGGCGAAGAGGCCGCCGCCGAGCCCGATCAGGCTGACGCCGGCGGCGAACAGGTCGGCCGAGGCCAGCGGCGCGGCGAAGACCACCGCCGAGAAGGCGAGGATGCCGATGCCGACGCCGACCGCCGACACCCGGAACGGATCGCCCCCGCGGCCGAGCCAGCGCGCCGCAACCAGCAGGCCCAGCCCGCCGCCCGCGGCGAGCAGCGCCGTGAGGGCCGTGGTCGCGCCCACGGAAAGGTGCAGGATCTGGCCGCCATAGGGCTCCAGCAGGATGTCCTGCATGGAGAAGCCCGCTGTGCCGAGGCCGATCGCCACGAGGCGACGGCGGGCGGTCCCCTCGCCCGCATAGGCCCGCCAGGACGACCGGAAGTCGCGCTGCGGCGCCGTCTGCGTCCTATTGGGATCGCGCGGCTCCTGCTTCCAGAGGGCGAACCCGTTGAGGATGATGGTGACCAGGGCGGCGCCCTGGATCACCTGGATCAGGCGCACCGGCGAGAAATGGGCGAGGAACAGGCCGAACAGCAGGGCGCTCGCCATCATGCCGAACAGCAGGGCCGCGCAGAGCAGCGCCACCACCTTCGGCCTTGCATGCGCGGGGGCGAGGTCGGTGGCGAGCGCCAGCCCGACGGTCTGGGTCGTGTGCAGACCGGCACCGACCAGCAGGAAGGCCAGAGCCGCCGCAAGGTTGCCGACCCAGAGCGGCCCGGTGGTGTCGCCCGACAGGATCAACAGGGCGAACGGCATGATCGCGAGGCCGCCGAACTGAAGCAGCGTGCCGAACCAGATGTAGGGCACCCGCCGCCAGCCCAGCAGCGAGCGATGCGTGTCCGAGCGGAAGCCGACCAGCGCCCGCAGGGGCGCAAAGATCAGCGGCAGCGCCAGCATCACCGCGACGATCCAGGCCGGCACCCCCAGTTCGACGATCATCACCCGGTTCAGGGTGCCGATCAGCAGCACCGCCGCCATGCCGACGGTGACTTGGAACAGGGCGAGCCGAAGCAGGCGCCCGAGGGGCAGCTCGACGGTTGCGGCATCCGCGAAGGGGAGGATCGCCGGGCCGAGGCGCATCAGCGCGCGGGTCAGTTTCTGGGATGCGGCGTTCATGTCCGCACCCCGGGCGACGCCGCCCCCGATCCCGCAGAGGCGGACGGGCGCGCGCGCGTCAGCGCCACCGCGTTCGACAGGTAGAATCCGCTGTTGATCCGGTGGCTCCGCGCCCAGGTGAAGGCGTCGAGCGCTGTTTCAGAGGTCATCCGACGGCGCAGGCCGCCCTCGGTCACCGGCACGATCGCTGGCGAACGGTCGCTGCGGGGAAAGAACTTGCCCGCCGCGTGCATCACAGTCAGCAGGGCCGTGCGCGGCGCCACGGTGAACAGCACCGAGCCGTCGGTGCGCGCACCCAGCGCCGCCAGCGCCCGGGCGATGTCGGCAGCCCGGTAGTGAATCAGCGAATCCATCGCCACCACGTGGTCGAAGCGGCCGAGACCCGGATCGAGCATGTCGCCGACGCGGAAGTCGATGCGGCCCGCCCCGGCGATCGCCGGCAGCCGCTCCTGCGCCAGCCCGATCAGCGTCGGCGAGACGTCGATCGCCACCACCTCCGCCCCGCGGTGCGCCGCCTCGACGCTGAGCGCCCCGGTGCCGCAGCCGGCATCGAGCAGGCGCAGGCCGGTCATGTCGGCGGGCAGCCAGGAGAGGAGCGTCGCCCGCATGGCGTCGCGGCCTGCCCGCACCGTGGCGCGGATGCGGCTCACCGGCGCGTCCGAGGTCAGGCGCGACCACGCCTCGACCGCGGTGCGGTCGAAGTAGGTGGTCAACTCGCCCCGGCGGGCGTCGTAGCTGGCGCTGGCCATCGGTCGGACCCCAAACTCAATCGAAACCGAGGAACTCGAACAGGTCGCGATCCTTCATCGGGACCGCCTCGCAGGGCGGGGCGCCCGACCACAGCGTCTCGGCGAGCCGCATGTACTCCGCGGTCACGGCGTCGAGCTCCGGGGACGAGTCCATCTCGAACAGGGTGGACTTCTTGAGCCGCGAGCGGCGGACCACGTCGAGGTCGGGGAAATGAGCCAGCCGCTTCAGGCCGACCGCGTCGTTGAACCGGTCGATCTCGTCGGTCTTGGCCGAGCGGTTGGCGATGACGCCACCCAGGCGCACGGGGTAGTTCTTCGACTTGGCGTGGATCGCCGCCACGATCCGGTTCATGGCGAAGATCGAGTCGAAATCGTTGGCGGTGACGATCAGCGCCTGGTCGGCGTGCTGGAGCGGCGAGGCGAAGCCGCCGCAGACCACGTCGCCCAGCACGTCGAACACCACGACGTCGGTGTCTTCCAGGAGATGGTGCTCCTTGAGGAGCTTCACCGTCTGGCCGACCACGTAGCCGCCGCAGCCGGTGCCGGCGGGCGGGCCGCCGGCCTCGACGCACATGACGCCGTTATAGCCCTCGACCACGAAGTCCTCGACGCGCAGCTCCTCCGAATGGAAGTTCACTGCCTCCAGGGCGTCGATCACCGTGGGGGCGAGGCGCTTGGTCAGGGTGAAGGTCGAGTCGTGCTTCGGGTCGCAGCCGATCTGGAGCACGCGCTTGCCGAGCTTGGAGAAGGCCACCGACAGGTTTGACGAGGTGGTCGACTTGCCGATGCCGCCCTTGCCGTAGACCGCGAAGACCTTGGCGGTCTCGATCTTCAGGTCCGGGTCCAGGGCGACCTGGACGCTGCCTTCTTCCTTCCGGGCGACGACCGGATTGCGGATGGCGATGTTCATGCGGCGACTCCTGTGGTGACGCCTTCGAGACGATCCTCCAGCTCCTCCTCGGCCCGGTCGAGGGCGTCGCGCATCTCTGCGTTGGGAGTCCAGAAACCGCGGCGGTGGGCCTCGATCAGCCGTTGGGCGACCTTGGCGGAGGCGGTGGGGTTGAGGGCCGCCATGCGCTCGCGCATGGCAGGGTCGAGGACGTAGGTCTCGGTGATCCGCTCGTAGATCCAGGGCTGGACCGCGTTGGCGGTGGCCGACCAGCCTACCGTGTTGGTCAGGTGGGTCTCGATCTGGCGGACGCCTTCGTAGCCGTGGCCGAGCAGGCCCTCGTACCATTTGGGGTTGAGCATGCGGGTGCGCGTCTCCAGCGCCACCTGCTCCTCGAGGGAGCGCACGCGCCCCTCCCCGCGGGTCTGGTCGCTGATGTAGATCGGCACCGACTCGCCCTTGGCGCGGGCCACCGCCCGGCCCATGCCGCCGAGGCCGTCGAAGTAGTGGTCGACGGAGGTGACGCCGACCTCGACCGAGTCGAGGTTCTGGTAGGCCATGTCGACGGAGGCCAGCACCGCCTGCATCAGGGCGCGTTGCGGCGCCGGGCGGCCGGTGCGGCCATAGGCGAAGCTCTTGCGGCGCGAGAAGGTCTCGCACAGCTCGGCGTCGTCGTCCCAGCTCCCCGAATCGACAAGGTGGTTGACGTTCGCGCCGTAGGCCCCCTCGGCGTTCGAGAAGACCCGCAGGGCCGCCGTCTCCAGGTCGCAGCCCTGCTCGGCCTGGATCGCCAGGGCGTGCTTGCGGACGAAGTTTTGCTCCAGCGGCTCGTCCGCGGTGGCGGCGAGGTACGAAGCCTCCGCCAGGAGCTTCGTCTGGAGCGGCAGGAGATCGCGGAAGATGCCCGAGAGGGTGACCACCGCGTCGATGCGCGGGCGGCCAAGGGTCTCCAGTGGGATCAGCTCGGCGCCGCTCAGGCGGCCGTAGCCGTCGAAGCGGGGCGCGGCGCCGATCAGCGCCAGCGCCTGGGCGATCGGGCCGCCCTCGCTCTTGAGGTTGTCGGTGCCCCACAGGACCAGGGCAACGCTCTCCGGGCAGGGCTTTCCGTCGGCCGCGAAGCGTTCGAGGATGCGGGCCACCTGCCGGGCACCGTCCGCGACCGCGAAGGCGGAAGGCAGGCGGTAGGGGTCGAAGCCGTGGAGGTTGCGGCCCGTTGGCAGGATCGCAGGGTTGCGCAGCAGGTCGCCGCCCGCCACCGGCGGAACGAAGCGGCCGTCGAGGGCCCGCAGCAGCGCCGGCACCTCGTGGTCCCGGGCGAGCAGCCGGTCGGTCTCGGCCAGACTCGCGAAGGCGGCGCGGCTGGTCTCGTCGGCGGACAGGCCGGAGGCCGTCAGCGCCGCCTCGACGCCGTGCCCGGCCACCAGGGCCTCGATCCCGGCCCGCTCCGGACTCACGCCGTGCGCCGACTCGGCGAGCGCCAGGAGCAGGTCGACCCGCTCGACCTCCGGCGTCCCCGCTCCGACCACGTGCAGCCCGTGCGGGATCAGGGTCTGCTCCAACTCCTGCACGGCGGACCAGAGGGCGCCGACCCGAGCGCCGAGATCGCCGGTCCAGGCCGGCTCGGCGGCCACGAGATCGAGGGCCGCGCCCTGGTCCTGGATCATCCGGGCGAGACTCTCCCGCTCCGTCCCGGCTTCGAGGTCGAGGCCGCGCCAGCGCTCCATCGAACTCTTCAGGTCGATCAGCCCGCGGTAGAGCCCGGCCGCCGCGAGGCTCGGGGTCAGGTAGCTCACCAGCGTCGCGGCCGAGCGGCGCTTCGCGAGCGTCCCCTCCGACGGGTTGTTGGCGGCGTAGAGGTAGACGTTCGGCAGCGCCCCGATCAGCCGCTCCGGCCAGCAGGCCTCGGACAGGCCGGTCTGCTTGCCGGGCATGAATTCGAGCGCCCCGTGGGTGCCGAAATGCAGCACGGCGTCGGCGGAGAAATCCTCCCGCAGGTAGCGGTAGAAGGCCGAGAAGGCGTGGGTCGGCGCGAAGCCGCGCTCGAACAGCAGCCGCATCGGGTCGCCCTCGTAGCCGAAGGCAGGCTGGACTCCGACGAAGACGTTGCCGAACTGCGCTCCGAGCACGAAGATTTCGGCGCCGTTGGTCTGATGGCGGCCCGGCGACGGGCCCCACTGGGTCTCGATCTCGGCGAGGTAAGTCTCGCGCCGCAGATGGTCCTCGGCCGGAATGCGGGCGTGGACATTCGCCTGAGTGCCGTAGCGCTTGGCGTTGCCCTCAAGGATCGCTGCGCGCAGGGCATCGACGCTCTCCGGGACGTCGACGGTGTAGCCGTCGGCCGCCAGGCCCTTCAGGGTGTTGAGGAGCGAGGCGTAGACCGACAGGAACGCCGCCGTGCCGGTGGCGCCGGCATTCGGCGGAAAATTGAACAGCACCACGGCGAGTCGGCGCTCGGCTTTCTCGGTCCGGCGCAGGGACACCAGCCGTTCGACCCGCTCGGCGAGACGCGCGGCCCGCTCGGGATGGACCCGCATGTCGCGGGAATTGTCGCTGCCCGACGCGGCGGAGCGGCCCCCGAAAACCATCGGGGCGGTGGCGCCGTCGAGTTCGGGGATCGCGACCATCATGGTCGCCTCGACCGGCGACAGGCCGCGCTCACCCGCCTCCCACTGCTCCAGCGTCTGGAACTCCAGCGCCTGGGCGGCGAGGTAGGGCACGTCGAGTCGGGCCAGCATCGCTTCGGCGGAAGCGGCATCGTTGTAAGCGGGGCCGCCGACCAGGGAGAAGCCGGTGAGGGACACGAGGGCGTCGATGCAGGCGCGCCCATCCCGCATGAAGAACGAATCCACGGCCGGGCGGTTGTCGAGACCGCTGGCGAAGGCCGGCACCACGTCGAGGCCCTTGGCCTCCAGGGCCGCGATGACGCCGTCGTAGTGGGCGGTGTTGCCGGCGAGCACGTAGCTGCGCATCACCAAGAGGCCGACGCGGCCCGTCGCGTCGGCCCTTCGCGGCAGCCGAGACGGGTCCGCGCCGATTCGGCCGGGCAGGCGCGGGTGGTAGAGGCCGGTCTCGGGGTAGTCGAGGGGCGCGGGTGCCGCCGGCCCGTCGCGCCAGGCCGCCCGCTCGCCCGCCGCGTACCGGTGCACGAGGAAACGCACCAGGGCTGCGACGTTCTCGTCGGAGCCCGCCAACCAGTATTGCAGGGTGAGGAAGTAGGCGCGCACGTCCTGGGCCGAGCCCGGGATGAAGCGCAGGATCTTCGGCAGCTTGCGCACCAGGGCCATCTGCCGGCCGGCATTGCCCTGCTGGCCGGGCTTGCCGCGCAGCTTCTTCAGGAAGTCGAGGGCGCTGCGCTTGGTGCCGCTCATGTCGAAGCGGCCGAGCCGCGTCGTCTTCACCACGTCGCCCGCCGACATGCAGCCAATCATCGCGTCGCAGGCCTCGCGCCGGGCCGCGAGCGCCGGCAGGATCGCCCGGACATGCTCGTCCATGAACAGCATGGCCGAGAGCACGATGTCGGCCTGCGCGATGTCGGCCCGGCAGGCCTCTAGCGTCGCAGGATCGGTCTCCCACTCGGCTGCCGCGTGGAAGCCCAGCACCAGCCCCGGCATCTCGGACCGGAGGCGCAGGCGCGCCCGTTCCACCGCGCTCGCCAAATGATTGTCGAGCGTGACGATGACGACGCGGATCGGCGGCCTAGCGGCCGTAATGCGCTTTGGCATCGTAGAGGGTCTCGATCGTGATGAGCGGCAGGTGCCGCTCCCGGGCGAAGGTCTCGGTGTTGCTGCGGGCCTTGCCGCGCACGAAGAACGGGATCTTTCTCAGTTCCTTCTCGGCTTCCGGCGACCACGCGGTCGCGACCGGCCTGTCCAGCAGGATCGGAACGGGCGCCGACGTCGGAGGGGTGTCGGCCGGCGCCCGTTCTCCGGCCTCGAGCGCCCCGTCCGCCGGAGTCCCGAAGGACTTGCCGCCGAGATGCGAGGGGCCGACGCCGTCGTGGAATTCGGGATCCTCCCGGAACATGCCGAGGAGGTGCTCTTCGAGGCCCATCATCAGCGGATGGACCAGGGTGTCGAACAGGACGTTGGCGCCCTCGAACCCCATCTGCGGCGCGTAGCGGGCCGGGAAGTCCTGGACGTGGACCGGCGCCGAGATCACCGCGCAGGGGATGCCGAGCCGCTTGGCGACGTGGCGCTCCATCTGGGTGCCGAGCACCAGTTCCGGTGCCGCCGCGCGGATCGCCGCCTCGACGTCGAGGTAGTCGTCGGTGATCAGCGCCTCGATCCCGTGCTCGGCCGCTTCGGCGCGGACCTCGCGGGCGAATTCGCGGCTGTAGGTCCCGAGACCGACCACCGTGAAGCCGAGTTCGCGCGCCGCGACCCGGGCGATGCCAATGGCATGCGTCGCGTCCCCGAACACGAAGACGCGCTTGGCCGTCAGGTAGGTCGAATCGACCGACCGCGAGTACCAGGGCAGGCGCGAGCCCGGGCCGTCGAGCACGGGTGCCGGATCGATTCCCGCGATCTCCGCCACCTCGGCGACGAACCGGCGGGTGCCGCCGACGCCGATCGGCAGTGTCTGCGTGAATGGCTGCCCGAAGCTCTTCTTCAGGTACTCCGCGGCCGACCGAGCGGTTTCGGGGTAGAGCACGACGTTGAAATCGGCGTCCCCGAGGCGGCCGAGGTCGGCCGGAGAGGCTCCCAGCGGCGCGACAATGTTGACGGCGATCCCGAGGGAGTCGAGCAGACGTCGGATCTCGATCAGATCGTCCCGGTGGCGGAAGCCCAAAGCCGTCGGCCCGAGGATGTTGCAGAGCGGCCGCCGACCGCGCTCGCGCGCCGGACGCGGGGCCGGCGGACCGGCGAGCGCCCGGACGAGGCGATAGAAGGTCTCCGAGGCGCCCCAGTTCTCCTTCTTCTGGTAGGCGGGCAGCTCCAGCGGGATCACCGGGATCGGCAGGTTGAGGGCCTTGGCGAGGCCACCCGGATCGTCCTGGATCAGCTCGGCGGTGCAGGAGGCGCCGACGATCATCGCCTGGGGTTGGAAGCGTGCGTGCGCGGCGGCGACCGCCTCCTTGAACAGCTCGGCGGTGTCGCGGCCGAGATCCTGCGCG
The DNA here is from genome assembly GCF_029691625.1 of Methylobacterium sp. 391_Methyba4. NCBI lineage: Bacteria > Pseudomonadati > Pseudomonadota > Alphaproteobacteria > Hyphomicrobiales > Methylobacteriaceae > Methylobacterium > Methylobacterium sp. 391_Methyba4. The sequence goes on from NZ_CP121475.1 coordinate 2,422,772, forward strand.
CGGAAGGTGGTGTAGGTGACGGGCGGGCGGGCGTCCCGCCGCTCGATCATCGTGAACAGCAGGTCCGCGTAGGTGTCGCCCTGCGGCGCGTGAAGCACGTAGTGCAGGCCGGACATCGCCGTTGCGACGCGCATGGCGCCGATATGCGGGGGACCCTCGTAGGTCCAGAGGGTGAGCTGCATGGCGCTACACCTCCAGCAGGGCGCGGCGCCGGAGCGGGCGCACGAACAGCTCGGCGAGGTCGCCGGCCTGCTCGTAGCCCTGTACCGGCGTGAACAGCAGCTCGATCGACCACTTGGTCGACAGACCCTCCGCCTCCAGCGGGTTGGCGAGGCCGAGGCCGCAGACCGTGAGGTCCGGGCGCGCCGCTCGGCAGCGGTCCATCTGGTCGTCGAGGCTCTGGCCCTCGGTCACCCGCGTACCCTGGGGCAGCAGCTCGATCTCGGCGGCGAGATGCGCCCGGTGCAGGTAAGGCGTCCCGACCTCCACGAGATCCGCGCCGAGTTCCCGGGCGAGGAAGCGGGCGAGCGGCACTTCGAGCTGCGAATCAGGGAAGAAGAACACGCGCTTGCCCGCGAGCTTTTCGCGATGGGGCGCGAGGGCGGTCTCGGCACGGGTGCGGCCCGGGGCCGTCGCCCGGTCGAAGACGGCCTCGGCGACGCCGAACGCCTCAGCCGCCGCCCGCAGCCATCCGGTCGTGCCCTCGGCACCGAGCGGGAACGGCGCCGGGAGCCGGCGGGCGCCGCGCTCTTCGAGGGCGCGGGCCGTGTCGGCCAGGAACGGTTGGGCCAGGAGGTAGCGCGTGTTGCGCCCGACCGAGGGCATCGTGTCGGCCCGGCGGGCGGGCAGGAACCGGACGTCGCCGATCCCCATCGCGGCAAAAATCCGAAGAAACTGGTCCTCCACCACGTCGGCCAGCGCCCCGACGACCAGGAGCGACGGCGCGGCCGTCTCGACCTCGCGGGGCAGGTCCGGCACCAGGGCGGCGAGGCAGGCATCCTCGCCCTGCGTGAACGTCGTCTCGATGCCGGAGCCGGAGTAGTTCAGGACCCGCACGGGGGCGAGGCGCCCCGACAGCCGTTGCGCCGCCCGGGACAGGTCGAGCTTGATCACCTCCGACGGGCAGGAGCCCACCAGGAACAGGAGCTTGATATCCGGCCGCCGCTCGATCAACCGGGTCACGACCCGGTCGAGTTCCTCGTTCGCGTCGGCGATCCCGGCGAGGTCGCGCTCGTCGATGATCGCGGTCGCGAAGCGCGGCTCGGCGAAGATCATCACCCCGGCGGCGGACTGAATCAGATGCGCGCAGGTCCGTGAGCCGACCACGAGGAAGAAGGCGTCCTGGATCTTCCGGTGGAGCCAGACGATGCCGGTGAGGCCGCAGAACACCGCCCTCTGCCCCTGCTCTTGGTGCAGGTCGATGCCGCCGCAGGGAGGCTGGTGGATCAGGGGAGCGTTCATGACAGCGCCTCCGCGAGGCGCGGTGCGCGGCTGCCGGTGCCCTCGAGACGGGCGGCGCGGAGCTTCATGAGGAACTGGCCGGCATTGACCACGTAGGTCGCGTAGGCCGCCAGCGCGAGCAGCAGCAGCGCCTGCCCGCTGAGTGCGCCCGTGATGAGAGCCGCGAGATAGGCTGTGTGGAGGGCCAGCACGAGCATGCTGACCACGTCCTCCCAGAAGAACGCCGGTGCGAAGAGCCACCGCCCGAACACCGCCTTTTCCCAGATCGAGCCGGTGACCATGATCGCATAGAGCGCCAGGGTCTTCACGACGACCGAGATCTCAGCGGCGAACTGACCTGCACCGGTGGCGAGGGTGCGCAGCACCAGGACGAGACTGATCAGGAAGATCGCGAATTGCAGAGGCGCCAGCACGCCCTGAACCAGGGTCCAGGGCGAAGAGTCGCGCTTTCGCCGTTCGGCAGGCGTGTAGAGCGGTCGTGCCGGCCGGTCCTCGGGACCCATGCATCCGCTCCCTGGTGCTCGGCGGCGCCAAAGGCTCCGTCGTTGACAGAGGCTAGGGCGAGGGTCCCAGAAGTGTCAAGTGCGCTTGACGGTTTCGGAACATGACAGGTGAGAGATATTTTTTCTTCGAATAAGATCATTGCCAAGATCGCCAGGAAGCGTATCGTCGGGCTCGACGGCTGGAGACTGCCGCAGTTTCACTTGTCAGATCCGGGACTGACGAACGCGAAGAATAGACAGGCGAGCAACGCCGCACCCAGGACACGAGCGGTGCCGCTGGTCCTCCCGGGCCAGGGCCGACTCAGGGAGGGATGCCGATGGGAGACTGGAGGCATTTCGGCGATCGCCTGGATCACGGCCAGCCCGCGGCCGGCTGTAACCCTGTGAGCGATGGTCGTTCCGTGTTCCGCGATAGCCCCGTCGGTTGGTCCGATCTGCGCCGGCCCGTTCCGGACATGCTCGCCCGCGTGGTCGAGGCGGAGATCCTGCCCCGGCTGATGCTCGCGCACCGGCCCGCCGGCCGCGGCCGCCCGGCGAATCGCGCGCCGAGTGCCCGGGAGATCGCCGAGTTCAGCGCCCTGCTCCTGGAGGCCGGTCCGGTCGATCTCGACGCCCGGGTGGAGGTCCTGCGCGACGGCGGCCTGCCCCTGGCCCGCCTGCTCCTCGATCTGCTCGCCCCGGCGGCCCGCCACCTCGGCGCGCTGTGGGAGGAGGATGCCTGCGACTTCCTGGCGGTGACGGAGGCGCTCGGGCGGCTCCATGCGGTGAGCCGACGCCTCTGCGCCGAGCTGGAGGACGAATCGATCCCGGCCAACGGGCGCAGCGTGCTGCTGCTGCCCTGTCCCGGCGAGACGCATGTCTTCGGCCTGTCGATCGTCGCGAGCTTCTTCCGGGAGGCCGGCTGGGACGTGACCACGGCGGTGCCCGGTCCCGAGGTCGATCCCCTGACGCTGCTCCGCACCGACTGGTTCGACGTGGTCGGCCTGTCGCTCTCCTGCGACGTGCTGCTGCCGGCCCTGACGAGGGCCGTGGCGGAGGTGCGCCGCGACTCCCGCAACCGGGAGATCCGCGTTCTGGTCGGCGGCCCCTATTTCGCGCGCTACGGCGGCGAGGCGGGGATCGTCGGGGCGGATGCCTGCGTGTCGGACGCCTGCCTGGCGCCCGCCGCGGCGGAAGCTTTGCTGGACAGACAGGCATTGGCCTGCTGAAAGGGTTGGTATCCGAATATCACATTGCAATCACATTGCGGTGACCGTGACGCCCCAGCCTCGCCACACCTCGCAGTCGCCGCCCGCGGCCCTGCAGCAGGTGGCCGGCCTCCTCGAAGGCGAGGCGGTCGGCCGCATCGTCGCGGCATCGACGGACCTGTCGCTGGTGATCGATGCCGACGGGGTGATTCGGGACGCGACGGTCGGCGCCGATCTCAAGGCCGAGACGGTGGCGGGCTGGCTGGGCCGGCGCTGGATCGACACGGTCACGGTGGAGAGCCGCCCGAAGGTCAACGCCCTTCTGCGGGATGCCCGGGCCGAGGGCATCACCCGATGGCGCCAGGTGAACCATCCCTGCCCCGACGGGATCGACCTGCCGATCCGCTACGCCTCGATCCGGCCGGCGGGGGACGGTCCGATCCTCGTGCTCGGGCGCGACATGCGGGCGGTGGCGGCCCTTCAGCGCCGGCTGATGGAGACGCAGCAGGCCCTGGAGCGGGACTACGACCGCCTGCGCGCCGCCGAGACCCGCTACCGGCTGCTGTTTCAGATCTCCGGCGAGCCGGTGCTGGTGGTCGATGCCGGGACGCGCCGGGTGGCCGAGGTCAATCCCGCCGCGGCGCGCCTGCTCGGGCGGCCCGCACGGCGCATCACCGGCCAGGACGCCGTCGACCTGTTCGACGCCTCCAGCGCCCGGGCCCTGGAGGCGCAGTTCGCCGCCCTGCGGGCGACCGGGCAGGCCGGGGCGATCCGGGCGTCCCTGCCGCACGAGCGGGGCGAGGTCACGGTGTCGGCCTCGCTGTTCCGGGGCGAGGGCGGCGCCAGCGCCCTGCTGCAGCTGGCCGCCGACCCGGCGGCGGCGGCCGGGCCCGATCAGGAGGCGCCCACCGCCGCCGTGCTGGCGGCGATGCCGGAAGGATTCGTCGTCACCGACCCGTCGCGGCGCGTCCTCATGGCGAACGCCGCCTTCCTGGAGCTGGCCCAGCTCGCCACCGAGGGGCAGGCCCGCGGGCGGACCCTCGACCACTGGCTCGGCCGCGACGAGATGGAGGCGCAGGCCCTGTTCGCGACCCTGGTCGACCACGGCGCCGTGCGCCGCTTCGCCACCGTCATCCGGGGCGCCTATGGCGGCCTGGAGGATGTGGAGGTCGCCGCCGTGTCGGTGGCCGGCCCCCGCCCCTGCCTCGGCTTCGCCATCCGGTCCGGCCCGCGGCGGATCGCCGAGGGGCGCTCCGCCTCGGCGATCGGGCGGGGGCTGCCCCGCTCGGTGGAGCAGATGACCGAGCTGGTGGGCCGGGTCTCGATGAAGACCCTGGTGCGCGAGACCACGGACCTCATCGAGAAGCTCTGCATCGAGGCGGCGCTGCGGATCACCCGGGACAACCGGGCCTCGGCGGCCGAGATGCTGGGCCTCAGCCGGCAGGGCCTCTACGCCAAGATGCGCCGCTACGGCGTCGGCGATCTGGACGGCCCGGCCGACGACGCCTGAGGCGGGCGACGGACTCCCTTTCGGCCCTCGGCGGACTGCCGCGCGCCTGACCGCGCCCGACGCGCGAGGATGGCCGCGTTCCGCGCGCACGACCGCCGGATCGCGCGCGCACGACCGCGTCCGCGGCGGCAAAACCGGCCGCCGCCGAGGCGCTGCGCCCCGCGACTTTTCGGTGTGCCGGATAATGTATTCCTGACGTGGGGGTTGTATTCGCTGGACAAACGCCGCGCACATTCCGCCGCGTGGTGTAAATCTGCCTTGACACTTCGGCGGGGCCCGGTAGCCTCCCGCCATGGCCGCTACGCCCGCCCCGAGCGCAGTCATCGAGCTGCTCAAGCCGCTGACGTGGTTCGCGCCGATGTGGGCGTTCGCCTGCGGGGTGATCTCCTCCGGGCAGCCGGCCAGCGGCCAATGGCCGGTGATCGCCGCCGGGGTGCTGCTCGCCGGGCCGCTGGTCTGCGCCACCAGCCAGGCCGCCAACGACTGGTTCGACCGCCACGTCGACGCGATCAACGAGCCGAACCGGCCGATTCCCTCCGGGCGGATCCCGGGCCGCTGGGGGCTCTACCTCGCTCTGGGCTGGACGCTGCTGTCGCTGGTGGTGGCCGCCGCCCTGGGGCCCTGGATCCTCGGGGCCGCCCTGTTCGGGCTGGTGCTGGCCTGGATCTACTCGGCGCCGCCGGTCCGGCTGAAGCGGAACGGCTGGTGGGGCAACGCCGCGGTGGCGCTCTGCTACGAGGGGCTGCCCTGGTTCACCGGCGCCGCCGTCATGGCCGCGGCCCTGCCGGACCGGCGGGTGCTCCTGGTGGCGCTGCTCTACGCAGCCGGCGCCCACGGCATCATGACGCTCAACGATTTCAAGTCGGTGGAGGGTGACCGGCGCATGGGTCTGCTGTCCCTGCCCGTGCAGATGGGCTCGCAGCGCGCCGCGCGCTTCGCCTGCCTCGTGATGGCCCTGCCGCAGGTGGCGGTGATCGCGCTCCTCGTCGGCTGGGAGCGGTACTGGCATGCCGGCCTCGTCGCGGCGCTGCTCGCCGGCCAGGCCGCCCTGATGGTCCGGTTCCTCGAGAACCCCCGGGAGCGGGCGATCTGGTACAACGGCACCGGCACCACCCTCTACGTCCTGGGCATGCTGGTCTCGGCCTTCGCGCTGCGCCCGCTGGTGGGAGGGGCGTGATGGCGGGCGGCTCGCGCACGGAACGGCCGGGCGCCCGCCCGTCCCCCGCGAAGGCGGGCGGGCGAGCGGTCGCGCCCGACGGGTATCTCGGCTGGCCCCAGATCGTCCGCCTCGGCCTCGTCCAGACGGCGCTGGGCAGCGTCGTCGTGCTGATGACCGCCACCCTCAACCGGGTGATGGTGGTGGAACTGGCGCTCCCCGCCATCGTGCCGGGCCTGCTGGTCGCCCTGCACTACGCCGTGCAGGTCCTGCGCCCGCGCTGGGGCTACGGGTCCGACCGCAGCGGCCGGCGCACCCCCTGGATCGTCGGCGGCATGGTGGCCCTCTGCCTCGGCGGGTTCGGCGCCGCCTGCGGCACCGCGCTCGCCGCCGAGAACCTCGCCCTGGGCCTCGCCCTCGCGGCCCTCTCCTTCCTGTGCGTCGGGATGGGCGTCGGCGCGGCCGGGACCTCGCTCCTCGTCCTGCTGTCGGGGGGCGTCGCCCCGGCCCGGCGGGGCGCGGCCGCCACCATCGTCTGGGTGATGATGATCGTCGGCTTCGCCGTCACGGCGCCGCTCGCCGGGCATTTCCTGGATCCGTTCTCCGGTCTGCGGCTCGTGGCGGTGTCGGGCACGGTCTCGCTCGTCGCCTTCTGCGTGGCGGCGCTGGCGGTCGCCGGCATCGAGCGCCGCCTGCCGGCCCGCGCCCCGGAGCCCGCGGAGGCGCGCCGGCCGTTCTTCACCGTGCTGGCCCAGGTGCTGGCCGATCCCGTGGCCCGGACCTTCACGATCTTCGTCTTCGTCTCGATGCTGGCCTACAGCGCCCAGGAACTGATCCTGGAGCCCTATGCCGGCCTGGTCTTCGCGATGAGCCCCGGCGCCACCACCAAGCTCGCCGGGTTGCAGCACGGCGGGGTGCTCGCCGGCATGCTGCTGGTGGCGGGGGTGACCCTCGCCGCCCGCGGCACCGCCCTCGCCTCCCTGCGGCTCTGGATCGGGATCGGCTGCGCCGGCTCGGCGGCCGCCCTCTTCGCCCTGGCGAGCGGTGTGGCGGCGGGCTCGGACTTCCCCCTGCGCGCGACGGTGTTCGCCCTGGGCGTCGCCAACGGTGCCTACGCGGTGGCCGCCATCGGCTCGATGATGGCGCTGGCCGGCCGCGGCGACGCACGGGAGCGCGGCACCCGCATGGGCGTCTGGGGCGCCGCGCAGGGCGTCGCCTTCGGGGCCGGCGGATTCCTGGGGGCGGCGGCGGTGGATGCCGTCCGGCTCGTCACCGCCGAACCGGTCCAGGCCTACGCGGCGGTCTTCGCCGCGGAAGGCGTGCTCTTCCTCGTCGCGGTCGTCCTGGCGGCCCGGCTCGAATCCGCTCCGGCACCCGATTCGGTGCCGCTCGATCCTGCCTTCAGCGCGAGGTGAGGCCATGGCTCGGTTGGACGAAGGCGGCTCCGGTCGCGAATCCTACGACGTCGTCGTGGTCGGCGGCGGGCCGGCCGGGGCCACGGCGGCCACCGACCTGGCCCGGGCCGGCCACGCGGTTCTGCTCCTCGACAAGCCCGGCCGGATCAAGCCCTGCGGCGGCGCGATCCCGCCGCGGCTGATCCGCGATTTCGCGATCCCCGATGCGCTCCTCGTCGCCAAGATCCGGTCCGCCCGGATGGTGGCGCCGAGCGGCAAGGCCGTCGACATGCCGGTGGGCGAGGGCTTCGTCGGCATGGTCGACCGCGAGCATTTCGACCCGTGGCTGCGCGCCCGCGCGGAAGAGGCCGGCGCCGACCTGCGCGACGCCGCCTACGACCGGATCACCCGGCCCGACGACGGGGTGCCGCTCGTCCACTTCACTACCGGGACCGGCGCGGATCTCGCCCGCCACGCCGTCCGGGCCCGCCTCGTCATCGGCGCCGACGGCGCCTGCTCGCCGGTCGGCCGGGCGGAGGTGCCGGGCCACGCCAAGATGCGGCAGGTCTTCGCCTATCACGAGATCCTGCGGGTGCCGGAGGCCGGCACCCCCGGGGCCGAGGCCGTCGAGGCGACCCGCTGCGACGTCTACTACCAGGGCCGCCACTCGCCGGATTTCTACAGCTGGATCTTCCCCCATGGGGATACGCTCAGCATCGGCACCGGCAGCGCCAGGAAGGGCTTCTCGCTCCGCTCCTCGATCCGGGCCCTGCGCGCGGCGACCGGCCTCGACCACGCCGAGACCGTCCGCCGCGAGGGCGCGCCGCTGCCGCTGAAGCCCCTGAAGCGCTGGGACAACGGCCGGGACGTGCTGCTCGCGGGCGACGCCGCGGGCGTCGTGGCGCCGGCCTCAGGCGAGGGCATCTACTACGCGATGCTCGGCGGCCGGCTCTCGGCCGAGGCCGCCGCCGCCTTCCTGCGGACCGGGGACGCGCGCGCCCTGGCCGGGGCGCGCAAGGCCTTCATGAAGCTGCACGGGCGCGTGTTCTGGATCCTCGGGATGATGCAGTGGGTCTGGTACCGCAGCGACGGGCTGCGCGAGCGCTTCGTCTCGATCTGCCGGGACAAGGACGTCCAGCAGCTCACCTGGGACAGCTACATGAACAAGGAGCTGGTCCGGGCGAAGCCCGCCGCCCACGCGCGGATCTTCTTCAAGGATCTCGCCCACCTGTTCCGCTGGGTCTCCCCGTGAGCCTCGCCGTCGACCTGGGGCCGCCGACGGTGGCCGCCGCCGCCGCCGTGCTGGTGGCCGTGGCCGGCGGCCTCGCGACCACCACGGACGGCTGGTACCGGCGCCTGCGGGTCCCGGCCTGGAAGCCGCCGGACTGGGCCTTCGGCCCGGTCTGGACGGTGATCTTCGCGCTCACCACCACCGCCGGTGTGCTCGCCTGGAACGGCGACGCCGATCCCGCCGCGCGGGGTGTCCTCCTGGCCGCCTACGCGGTGAACGGGGTTCTCAACATCGCCTGGAGCGTGCTGTTCTTCCGGTTCCGGCGGCCCGACTGGGCGCTGGCCGAGGTGGCGGCCCTGTGGCTGTCCATCGCCGTGCTGATGCTGGTCACCGGCCGGGTCAGCCTCGGCGCCGGGCTGATGAACCTGCCCTACCTCGCCTGGGTCAGCGTCGCCGCCTGCCTGAACCTGCGGATCGTGCGCCTCAACGCGCCCTTCGGGCAGCCGGCGTGATGGAGGGTCTGCTGGCCCCCCTGTTCGCCTCGGGCCGGATCGTCGACGGCATCCTCCTGCTGGTCGCCGGGGAGGCGCTCGTCCTCGCGTGGCTCGTCCGCCGCCGGGGCGGCCCGCCGCTGCCGTCCCTTCTGGCGAACCTCGCCTCCGGGGCCGCCCTGATGCTGGCCCTGCGGGCGGCGCTGGTGGGCGCCGGCTGGATCGCGGTCGCCGCCTGGATGCTCGCCGGGCTCGTCGCCCATCTCGCCGATCTCGGCCTGCGGTTCCGGACGGCCACGGCACAACGCCGCAGCCCGGCGCCGGCCGGAACAACGCCGCGAACGGCCGCGTTCACGCGCGGCACACGAATCTGAATTACTCTAAGTTCGGGATGGGAGACGCGGCATGCAGCGCACGAGAGCCCTCTCCTCCGGCCGCGTGTCGGCCCCGATCCTGGCGAGCCTGTTCCTGGCCGCGCCGGCGCTGGCGCAGGACGGGTCGGCCGACCAGATCGAGCGGGGCAAGTACCTCGTGACCATGGGCGATTGCGCGGCCTGCCACACGGCGCCGGGCGGCAAGTACCTCGCCGGCAACTATGCCCTGAACATGCCCTTCGGCGTGATCATGACCCCCAACCTCACCCCCGACAAGGAGACCGGGCTCGGCGACTACACCTATGCCGACTTCGAGAAATCGTTCCGGCAGGGCTACAGCAAGCATGTCGGCTACCTGTACCCGGCCTTCCCCTTCGCTTGGTACACCAAGGTCACCGACGAGGACACGAAGGCGATCTGGGCCTACCTGCAATCGCTCCCGCCGGTGAGCGAGAAGCGGCAGGAGAGCCAGATCCCGTTCCCGTTCAGCGTCCGCACGGCGCTGGTGACGTGGCGCACCGCCTTCTTCACCGAGGAGCGCTTCAAGCCCGACCCGAACGCCAGCGCCGAGGTGAATCGCGGCGGCTATCTCGTGGAGGGGCTCGGCCACTGCGCCATGTGCCACAACGAGAACAAGCTCGTCGGCAATTCGAGCTTCGCCGGGCGCTTCGGCGGCGGCGTGATCGACGGCTGGTACGCCCCCAACATCACGCCCGACGGGCATCAGGGCATCGGCGCCTGGACCGACGAGCAGGTGGTGACCTATCTCAAGACCGGCACCGCCCCGGGCAACCGGCCGGGCGTCGCCGCCGGGCCGATGCGCCAGACCATCATGGAATCCCTCTCCAAGGTGAAGGAGGAGGATCTGAAGGCGATGGTCGCCTACCTGCGCACGGTCCCGGCCAAGCAGACCTACAAGCCGAAGGATCTCGCCGCCTTCGACACCGCCGACGCGCCGGGCGCCTCGACCTACCTGACCTACTGCTCCTCCTGCCACCAGCCCGACGGCAAGGGCATCGAGGGCGCGGTGCCGGCGCTCGCCGGCAACACCTCGGTCCAGTCCGAAGGGCCCGAGACGGTGCTGCGGGTGATCTATGGCGGGCTCGCGGCCCAGAGCGGCCTCGCCCCGATGGTGGCGATCGGCCAGCAGATGACCGACGTCGAGGTGAGGAACGTCACCGACTACATCCGCAACTCCTGGGGCAACAAGGCGCCGGTGGTGACCGGCGACAAGGCCTCCGAGGCGCGCGCCGCCACCAAGACCATGCTGGCCGGCACCGCCCCCTGCGCGGAGATCGAGCAGGACAAGCTCAAGGCCGCCTTCGACAAGATCGGCATCCAAGAGAGCCTGAAGGGGTTGAAGCAGCAGGACTTCGTCCCGACGCTCGTCCGGCTGGTGCAGCAGGTGAAGGCGGAGCCCACGGGGGCCACGGACGACGACATCGTCAACGGCCTGACCACGGCGTTCTGCAAAGTCGGCCGCGACGACCCGCAATACGGCAACCCGAGCTGGCCCGCGGTGATCGGCACCTTCGCCAACGTCGCCTACAGCCAGGTGAAGCATCCGGAGAAGCAGGCGGCCAACGTGCCGTCCGCGACAACGCCGCCGCCGGCGAAGAACTGAGGCGCCACGCCTCAGGCCGCCGCTCCGGGCTCCGATACGGGGCACCGGAGCGGCGCGAACAGTCCCGGGAACGGAGAGGCGCGCCCGTCGTTTGAGCGAGGATCCCTCAGGAACCTCGTCCGGGAGTGTCCGTGTCCAGCCTCGTCCGCATCCTGCTCGCGATCTTCTTTCCGCCGATCGCGGTTCTCGTCACCACGGGCTTCGGCCTGCAGTTCCTGCTGAACATCCTGCTGTGGATCCTCGGCTGGCTGCCCGGCACGGTCCACGCCCTGTGGCTGATGAACCGCGACCGGCCGCTGGTCTGAGCCGTCAGGGCTTCCGGCCCTCGGGCTCGCCCTTCTGGAGGGCGGGCTTCGCCTCGACCTTGCCCTCCGCCTTCGCCTCGGCCTTGCCGTCGATCTTGCCCTCGACCTTGGCGGTCTTCACCGCGTGGGCCTTGGCGGCCTTCGGCGCGACCTTCTCGGCGGCGTGGGCGAGCTTCACCGGCTCCGGCACCACCGCGGCGTCGACCGCCGGGGTCGGGGGTGCCGCCGGGGCCGGCTTGTCCTTGGCGAAGAGCTGGCCGAACAGCTTCTGGTAGCTGCTTGGGTCGCCGTCCGCGTCGGCGACCGCGATCCGCGCGGGCTTCTCGGGCAGCGCCGCCGTGGTCTCGACCTGCGCGTTGGGATCGGCGCGGTTCGCCATGAGCGTCGTGACCGCCGGCTTCGCGGGCTCCCGCCCGCGCCCCTTGCCGTCGGCCTTCGCGGCCCGGGCGGGGGCCGCCGGCTCGGCGCCGGCCAGCATCACCGGCTGGCCCTTCGGCGTGACCTCGATCTCCTGCGGGCCCGCCGCCAGGGTCTCGGGCCGGCTCACGTCGCCGAGATTGTGCCGTCCGTATTCCTTGGCGTCGTAAGGCAGGACCGTCTCGGTCCCGCCGAGGCTCGCGAAGGCGCTCGTGTTCTGCGGGCGGAAGACCGGGTTCTGGCCGCCGTCCTGGTAGACGACCCGCACCGCCGGCGTGCCCTTGGCGACGAGGTCGGCGACCGCGCGGGCGTCGTGCGCGCTCTTCTCCGCCACCAGCGGGTCGACATGGGGCTTGCACGAGCCGGCCGCCGCGTCGGCCCCGCCGAACACGTATTTGGTCCCGCACTGGCCGACCTTCGGCTCCTCGTGCAGGGCCTCGAAATAGTCGGACCCTTCCTTGAGGTTCTGCCAGAAGGCGATGTTCGGGTCGTTGCGGAACTTGGCCATGTTCTCGGCCGTCATCCGGAACGGATAGGACTGGAACTGGAAGCTGCGCTGGCCGCCGATGAACGCCTCGCGGGCGACGGCGTAGATCTCCGCGATGGTGGCGTCGGTCATGGCGAAGCAGCCCGCCGACGAGCAGGTGCCGTGCACCATCAGGTACTTGCCGGTGCGCCCGTTGGCCCGGTCGACGGCATTGGGGAAGCCGGTATCGAACGAGAGATAGTACGAGGAATTCGGGTTCATCAGGCCCGGGGTGATCGTATAGAAGCCCTCCGGCGCCTGCCGGTCGCCCTCGCGGGTCTTGGGGCCGAGCTGGCCGGACCAGCGGCAGATCGGGTAGGTCTTCAGCAGGGCGTAACGGCCGTCGCCGCCCCGCTTCCAGATCTCCATCTCCGCTTCCTTCTTGAAGGTGCGGATCAGGATCGGGTCGGATTGCTGCATCCCCTTGGATTGCATCAGGGCGACCGTCTGGGGGGCGACCGGCGCGAGGCTGCGCGCGCTCGGGCCGTTGATCCCGGAGCCGTCCTGGCAGGCGGCGAGCGACAGGGCCAGCAGGGACGCTGCCGCCAGCAGTCGCGCGGTCGCGAGACGCGCCGTCATGGGGAACCTCGATCGTCTTACGCGCGCCCGCGGGCCTTGCTGGCCGCGTCGGGTGCCACTCCCCAACCCAATAGGCTCGTTAAGCTTGCGCCTTCCTTACCGCAAGGACGCGGGTGCAACACTGGATTGTTATCCGGTGTGGAGAGCCTGCGGCGCAGGCCCTATCCACAGGCGGCCGGGACCGCGGCGGGGCGACCCAGCCAGAGCACGAGGACGAGGCCGGCCAGCGCCAGGGCGGCGCCGGCCAGGGACACCGCCGGGTAGCCGAGCCCGGCATCGATCGTGGCGCCGCCGACGGCAGCCCCGACCGCGTTGCCGAGGTTGAAGGCGCCGATATTCATGGCCGAGGCGAGGCTGGGCGCGTCCGCCGCCTGCGCCATCACCCGCATCTGGAGCGGGGCCACGCTGGCGAAGCTCGCGACACCCCAGAGGACGATCAGCAACGCCGCGGCGGCCGCCCCGTGCATGCCCCAGGCGAACAGCACGAGGACGACGAGCTGCGCCGCCAGCGCGCCGATGATCGTGCCGTCCACCGAGCGGTCCGCGAGCCGGCCGCCGAGCCAGTTGCCCACGGTCAGGCCGAGCCCGAACAGGACCAGCATCGCGGTGACGAACGGCGCCGTCGCGCCGGTCTCGGTCCGCAGGATCGGCGCGATGTAGGTGAACACCGTGAACATCGCGCTGAACCCCACCATGGTCAGCGCCAGGGCCGCCAGGACGGGGCCGCGGCCGAGGACGCGCAGCTCGGACCACAGGTCGGCGCCCGGTTCGGCCTTCAGCTCCGGCAGGGCGAGCCGCAGCGCCAGCATGGCGACGGCGCCGATCGCGGCGATCCCCCAGAAGGCCGCGCGCCAGCCGAGCATCGCCCCGGTCCAGGCGGCGAGCGGCACGCCGCCGATCGTCGCGATGGCGAGGCCCGAGAACATGGCCGCCACCGCGGCGGCGCGGCGCTCCGGCGGCACGAGGCCGGCGGCCACCACCGCGCCGACGCCGAAGAAGGCCCCGTGGTTCAGCGCAGTGACGAGCCGGCCGGCGACCAGCATGGCGTAGCTGTCGGCGAGGGCCGCCATCAGGTTGCCGAGGGTGAAGATCGCCATCAGCCCGACCAGCAGGCGCCGCCGGGGCAGGCGCGCGGTGGCGAGGGTCACGAGCGGCGCGCCGATCACTACGCCCAGCGCGTAGGCGCTGACGACGAGGCCCGCCGCCGGGATCGATACGTTCAGGTCGGCGGCGATCAGGGGCAGCATGCCCATGGGGGTGAACTCGGTCACGCCGATGCCGAAGGCGCCGACCGCGAGGGCCAGCAGGGGTGGGTTGAGCGCCATGGGGTCCGCATCTCCGTTCGTTCCGGGGAGGCAGGTGGCGGATTCGTCTCCAGGGCAGTAGTACCCGCTCGGGACCAGGATCTGTGCGCCGACGGCACGAATGTGGGCTTGCCGACGGCTCGGCGACGGGGGCATCCTGCGCGGCTCTCCCGAACACGCCCTCATCGTGAGGTGCCCGCGCCGGCGGGCGTCGGAGGGGCGCTCCGGCACCCCAGGATGAGGGCCTCGGGTCGGAGCGCCCGGGATCGGCTTCGGGCATCGCGGGACGGGCATGATGCTGCGCGACAAGGTCGACCGGGCGGGCGAGATGGCGGTGTTCGTGGCGGTGGCGGAGGCCGGCAGCCTGTCGGGGGCGGCGCGCCGGCTCGGGCTGACGCCCTCCGCGGTCAGCCGGATCGTCGCCCGGACCGAGGCGCGGCTCGGCGCGCAGCTCCTCGTGCGGACGACCCGGACCCTCCGGCTCACCGCCGAGGGCGAGACCTACGGGCGCGCCGCGCGCCGCATCCTGGCGGATCTCGACGAGACCGAAGCCGCGCTCGCCGACCGGGGCTGCCCGCGCGGGCGGGTCCGGGTCAGCGCCGCCACCGCCCATGGCCGGCTCGTGATCGTGCCGCTGCTCGCCGCCTTCGTCGAGCGCCATCCCGGCATCACGGTGGAGATCGACCTCAGCGACGAACTCGCCGACGTGCTCGGCGGCCGGGCCGACGTGGCGATCCGGTTCGGCCCGCTCGCCGACAGCCCGCTCACCGCCCGGCGGCTCGGGGAGACCGGCCGGACGGTGGTGGCCTCGCCGGCCTACCTCGCCCGGGCCGGCACGCCGCGGCGGCCCGCCGACCTCGCCGGCCACAACTGCCTGGATTTCAGCTTCCGCCGCTCCGAGCCCGGATGGCCGTTCCGCATCGACGGGCACGACAGCGTCCTGCCGGTGGGCGGCAACGTCGCCGCCAACAACGGCGAGACCCTGGTCCAGCTCGCCCTGCAGGGCACCGGCATCACCCGGGTCGGCAACTTCCACATCGCCGAGGATCTCGCCGCCGGCCGGCTGGTGCCGCTGCTGGAGCCGTTCAACCCGCAGGACCGCGAGGCGATCCACGCGGTGTTCGTGGGCGGCCCCGCCATGCCGGCCCGGGTGCGCGTGCTGGTGGATTTCCTGGCGGAGCGGATGCGCGGGGTCGCCTTCGGCGCTCACCCGTGAGGCAATTGCCTCGCGCCCGTCCGCGTCGGCGCGATCGTCGCCCTGTCGCGCGCCACGCAGTTCGGGCTTGGCGCCCGCTCAGCCGAACAGCGCCGGCCGCCGCGCCGCCTCGGCCCGGATGATCTCCACCAAGGCCGCGTCGTCGGCCGGGTCGGCCAGCCGCAGGCCGACGGGCTCCGAGGGCGTGTGCACGGTGAGCCAGCGCAGGGATGTCCGCAGGTCGACCGCCTCGGCGACCGCCATGCGCGGATGCCCGGTCTCCAGCTGCAGGAAGGTCAGGTGGTTGCGGCTGGCGCGCTGCCCGAGCAGGTCGTCGATCGCCTCGACCACGTCCCGGGGCGTGTGGAGATGGGTCATCATCCAGAGGCGGTTGTCGGTGCCCGGCGTGTCGAGGGCCCGGCGCAGCCGCCGCACGCCCTCGGCGAGGAAGGCGTAATCCGCCTCGCTCGTCGCCGGGTCGTGGTGGTTGAACACGCATTCGAGGCCGTGCCGCTCCCGGTAGAGGCGGTGGCGCCCCCGCCAGATGCCGGGGCCGCGCCGCTCGAATTCCGGGATGCTCTCCAGCTGGCTCCGGTCGACGAGCGCGGAGAAATCGTCGGCGAGGCAGTCCCGGGCCATGCCGGGCATGGAGAAGATCCAGTCGAGGGGCCCCGACCATTGGCGCAGGTCGAGCGTCTTGAGGACGTGCGCCATCTGGCAGTTGCAGCCGAGGGAGATATGGTTGTGCCGGTCCGGCTCCCGCGCGTCGCGCCGCCCCAGCAGCCGGCCGAGCGCGCCGAACAGCCCCCCCGACGCCCCGGGCTCGCTCACAGGGTCCGGCCGATCGCCAGGAACTTCTCCGCGCGCCGGTCGCGGATCTCGACGGCCGTCAGGCCGTCGAACTGGGCGAGGGCGTCGGCGACGGCGTCGCCCGCGGCCCGGATCGCCGCCTCGCGGTCGCGATGCGCCCCGCCGGTGGCCTCCGGGATGATCCCGTCGATGACGCCGAGGCGCAGCAGGTCCTGGGCGGTGATCTTCATGGCGGTGGCGGCGTCGGCGGCGCGGCCCTGGTCGCGCCACAGGATCGAGGCGGCGCCCTCCGGCGAGATCACCCCGTAGATCGCGTGCTCCAGCATGAGGACCCGGTTGGCGGTGGCGAGCGCGATGGCGCCGCCCGAGCCGCCCTCCCCGATCACCACGGCGACGTTGGGCACGCCCAGCGCGAGGCAGGCCTCGGTGGAGCGGGCGATGGCCTCGGCCTGGCCGCGCTCCTCCGCCTCGATGCCCGGATAGGCGCCGGCGGTGTCGACGAAGGCGAGGACCGGCAGGCCGAACCGGTCGGCGGTCTCCATGAGCCGGACCGCCTTGCGGTAGCCCTCGGGGCGGGCCATCCCGAAATTGTGGCGCAGCCGCGCCTCGGTGGTGGCGCCCTTCTCCTGGCCGAGCACCAGGACCGGCCGTCCGCGGAACCGCCCGAACCCGCCCAGGATCGCCTCGTCCTCGCCGAAGTTCCGGTCGCCGGCCAGCGGGGTGAACTCGGTGATCAGCCCGTCGCAATAGTCCACGAAGTGCGGCCGCTGCGGGTGGCGCGCCACCTGGGTCTTCTGCCAGGGGGTGAGGTTCGCGTAGATCTCCGCCAGCGCCTGGCCGGCCTTGGCCTCGAGCCGGCCGACCTCCTCGGCGATGGAGACCGCGCCGTCGCGCGCGCTCACGGCGCGCAGTTCCTCGAGCTTGGCCTCCAGCTCGGCCACCGGCTTCTCGAAGTCGAGGTAGGTGCGCGTCACCGCCATCGTATCACAGATCTTCCCGGGGTCCGCCGCGCGGGGGCGGCGGGCGCGAGGTGTTGGCGATGGCGGGAGTGGTGTCAACCGGCCTGTTGCCGGACCGGGCCGCCGGCCGGCGGTCCGGGCCCTCGGCCGGCGGCCCGGACAGGCCGCGGCCGGAGTGTCAGGCTGCCTGCGACTCGACCCGGTTCCGTCCGGCCGCCTTGGCCCGGTAGAGGGCGAGGTCGGCGCGCCGGAGCATGTCGGCGGCGCAGAGATCCTCGCCGCGGCGCACGGCGACTCCGATCGAGACGGTCACGGGCACCGTCCGGGTAGCCCCCAGCACCGAGAACGGCACCGCCTCGACCCGCTCGCGGATGCGCTCGGCGATGCCCTGGGCCTCGCCGAGCCCCGCCTCCGGCAGGATCACCACCACCTCCTCGCCGCCGTAGCGCGCCACGATGTCGATGGGCCGGGTGTGCTGGCGGACCCGCTCGGCGAAGCCGCGCAGCACCTCGTCGCCGGCCTCGTGGCCGAAGCTGTCGTTGATGCCCTTGAAGTGGTCGATGTCGAGGATGAGCACGGAGAGCTGGGCCCGGCGGGCGGCCTCGTCGCCGAACAGCGTGCCGAGATGGTTGTCGAGATAGCGCCGGTTGTGCAGGCCGGTGAGCGCGTCGATCACGGCCATCTGGAGCGAGGCCTGCATCGCCCCCCGGAGCGCCTCGGTGAAGCGCTTGCGCTTCACCTGGGTGCGGACCCGGGCCATCAGCTCGTTGCGGTCGACCGGGCGCATCAGGAAGTCGTGCACGCCGAAATCGAGGCCGCGGACGACCCGGGCGCGGTCGTGCTCCTCCGCCAGCATGATCAGCGGCATCGTCCGGGTCCGATCCAGCGACCGGAGCTGGCTGCACAGGCGCAGGCCGTCGAAGCCCGCCAGATCGAGGCTGACCAGGGCGAGATCGAAGGGCGCCTCGGCGGCGAGGTGCAGGGCCGCCTGCGGATCGGGCTCGACCGTGACGACGTGGTGCTGGCGCAGGGCCCCGGCGAGGCGCTCGGCCGATCCGGGGCGGTCCTCGATGAGCAGGATCCGGGCATCGAGGCCGGTCTCGGCGGTGGCCAGCGCCAGGGGATCGCCGATCCCGAATTCGCGCGAGGCGAGCGCGCGCTGGCGCAGCTCGTCGGTCACCGCCTTGAGGCGCACGAGGCTGCGCACCCGGCTGAACAGGGCGGTGTCGTCCACGGGCTTGGTCAGGAAGTCGTCGGCCCCGGCGTCGAGGCCGCGCAGGCGGTCCGCGGGCTGGTCGAGGGCCGTGACCATCACCACCGGGATATGGGCCGTGAGCGGGTTGTTCTTGAGGTGCCGGCAGACCTCGAACCCGTCCATGCCGGGCATCATCACGTCGAGCAGGACGAGGTCGCAGAGGCCCTTCTCGCAGATCGCGATCGCGTCCCGGCCATTCATGGCCGCGAGCGTGTCGAAATATTCCAGGCCGAGCTTCGTCTCCAGAAGCCTGACGTTCGGGAACAGATCATCGACGATCAGGACACGGGCCGACATGCTTCCTCGTAGGGGCGCGGTGGAGCGGCCCGGACCGGGCACCGTGTGCCGTGGCGCGCGCCGCCGGTCAGCCGCAGGGGCCTGGGCGGATACGACAGGACGGACGGTTGAACCGGTCACCCGACCCGGACGGATCGGGTGACCGGTTCAACGGCGCGCCTCGCCGGCGTGGTCACGGCTCAAGATAGGCCCGAACCGTTGCCAAAAACTTCGCAACCGAGATCGGCTTCGACAGGTAGGCCTCGCAGCCGCCCTCGCGGATCCGCTCCTCGTCGCCCTTCATGGCGAAGGCCGTGATGGCGATGACCGGAATGCCCTTGAGGTCGTCATCCTCCTTGAGCCATTTCGTCACCTCGAGCCCGGAGACCTCGGGGAGCTGGATGTCCATGAGGATCAGGTCGGGATGATGGGCGCGGGCCAGTTCGATCGCCTCGATGCCGTGGGCGGTCTTCAGGGTCGCGTAGCCGTTCGCCTCCAGCAGGTCGTTGAACAGCTTCATGTTCAACTCGTTGTCCTCGACGATCAGCACCGTCTTCTTCATGATCCGATGTCCCGGTGCGCGCCGATCATGATTAGTGGGCGGTGAAGCCCCTCCGTCACCTTTGTAGCGTTCACATGTTGATGAATGGCAAACCTCTTCAAGGGGATGAGTCCGCCGAACGGCTCGCCCTGGACGTTCTGTTGTGGATCGCGGGGGACGAGGACCGGCTCCTGCCCTTCCTGGCGGCGAGCGGATTGAGCCCCGACACGCTGCGCGAAAGCGCCCGGGAGCCGGCTTTCCTGGTGGGCGTCCTCGACCACGTGATGGGCGACGAGAACGTCCTCGTCGCCTGCGCGAACGGTCTCGGCGTCAAGCCGGAGCGGATCGCCGCGGCGTGGCAGCGGCTGTCGCCGCGGCCGGATGACGAATGGGCGTGAGGCCTCCGGCGCGACGCGGACCGCTGCGCGCGTCCCGCCCGCGGATCCCGGGCTTGCCGGCGATCCGCGCCCGGCCTGCCCCTGGCCCAGCCCCATGAGCTCCATGAGCCCCATGAGGGACGGGGCCCGGGTGCTGGTCTCTCACGCGGTGGATGGCAGGCGGACGACGTGGGGATCGGCGAGCCCGCGCACAGGGGGGCCGCGACCCAACGCGCGACCCGCCCCCCGATCGGATCGGCGGGCCCGGGAGCCCGGGAGCATGGTCGGAACGGTGCGCGGCCTCTGCCCAACGGCGCTCAGGGCGTGCAGCCCTTCCCCGCGTCCTTGTCGCTCCGCCCCGCCTTGGCGTCGATGTCGAGGGCGGTCATGTCGCCCAGGATGGCGAAATCGCCGTAATCGAGCTTGAGCGCGCCGCTGACGCCGTTCTCGTACAGGTCGAAGCCGAGGGTGTAGATCGGCGTGCGCTCCCCGGCGCCCTCGGTGTAGTAGCTCAGGCGGACCGGCCAGTGCGGCATGCCGGCGAGCGAACCGTCGCGCAGCGGCTTGTCCCGGTCGGAGCCCGCGGCCGAAGCCGGGCCGGTCTCCGTGTGGCCGATCACCGCGAAGGTGTCGTAGATCTTCTTGCCGTCGTCCGAGCCGTCGTAGACCTTGACCGAGAGGGTCGACTGGCCGGCCCGCGCCGCCGCGATCAGGCGGCGCATGTGCTCGCTCGGGAACAGGACCGGCCCCTCCACGGTGAACGGCTTCGGGCCGCCCTTCAGTTTCACCGTGAGGGCGTCGCCCTGCTCGGAGGCGGTCCCGTCCACCGGGGCGGCGGCCTTGTTGTTGGTCAGCGTCGTCGTCTTGAACCGGAACTCGCGCCCCTGCCCGCCCTCGAAGGTGGTGCTGCGCATGTCCGACAGGCGCGTGCCGGTCTCGCCGGAGGACAGTTCCGTCACCTGGCGGGTCAGCATCGTGTAGCCCCGGCAGGCATCCCCCCGGAAGTCGATGACGATGCGCCCGCGGGCGCTCTCCACCGAGCGGGTGCCTCCGCCCTCGGCCAGCGACAGGTCGTAGACCGCCCGATGGTTGGCCAGGACGATCTCGGGCGACGGGGTCGCCGCCTCGGGCTTGGCCGCCGGTTCGGGCCCGGCGGGCGGGGCCGCCTGGGCGTTCCCGGCGCAGACGAGAAGGCCGGCCGTCAGCAGTCGGAAGAGGCGCAGGCGCATGGACAACCTCGATTCGGTCCGCCGCAGATAGCAGGCTCAGGGAATCGGGCAATGCTTGGGCCGGGCCGCGGGGGCGTCCCGAGGGCCTCGCCCCCGCTTCCGGCTCCCCTACCGGTAGCCCTCAGCCTGCAGGGTGAACAGCTCGGCGTAGCGGCCGCGCCGCTCCATCAGGGCGGCGTGGCCGCCCTCCTCCAGGACCCGGCCGCCCTCCAGGACGAGGATGCGGTCGGCCATGCGCACGGTGGAGAAGCGGTGCGAGATCAGCACCGCCGTCCGCCCGGCCGACAATTCCCGGAACCGCGCGAAGACGTCGTGCTCGGCCCTCGCGTCGAGGGCCGCGGTCGGCTCGTCCAGGATCAGGATCTCGGCCTCGCGCATGTAGGCCCGGGACAGCGCGACCTTCTGCCACTCGCCCCCGGAGAGGTCGAGGCCGCCGGCGAAGCGCTTGCCCAGGGGCTGGGCGTAGCCCTCGGGCAGGCGCTCGATCACCGGCGCCGCCAGCCCCCGGGCCGCCGCGGCCGCGATGCGCTCCGCATCCCCGGCGGCCTCGATCCGGCCGACCGCGACGTTCTCGCCCGCCGTGAGGTCGAAGCGGACGAAGTCCTGGAAGATCGCCCCGATCCGCGCCCGCAGCTCGTCGAGGTCGTACGCGGTGAGCGGCACCCCGTCGAGGAGCACCCGGCCCTCGTGCGGGTCGTAGAGCCGGGTCATCAGCTTGACGATCGTGGTCTTGCCGGCGCCGTTGCCGCCGACCAGCGCCACCGTCTCCCCGGCGCGGATCGCGAAGGAGAGGTGGCGCAGCGCCCAGGCCTGCGTGCCCGGATAGCGGTAGCCGACATCCTCGAAGACCAGCCCCTCCCGGATCGGGCGCGGCACCGGCACGGCCTGCGCGGGCGAGCGGATCTGCGGGCGGATCGCGAAGAAGGAGTAGAAGTCGTCGAGGTACTGCGCCTGGCCGGTGATCTGGGTCAGCCCGAGGAGCAGTCCCTCCAGGCCGCCGCGCAGGCGCTGGAAGGCGCCGGCCAGGAAGGCGAGATCGCCCACCGAGAAGGTGCCCGCCACCGTCCGCCAGACGATCACCGCGTAGGCGGCGTAGTAGGCGAGCGTCCCGAGGCTCGCGAAGGCGAAGCCCCAGCCGGCCCGGGCGACGGCGAGGCTGCGGTTCTCGGCGAGCAGTCGGCGCGCCGCCGTCCCGTAGAGGCCGGTCAGGTAGTCCGAGAGGCCGAAGAGCTTGATCTCCTTGGCGGTCTCGACGCTGGCGCCGAGGTAGCGCAGGTAGTCGATCCGGCGGCGCTCCGGGCTGCGGATCCAGGCGAGGCGGTAGCCGGCCTTGGTGAAATGCCACTCGTTGAGGACCGCCGGGACCAGGGCGGCGGCGATCAGCACCACGAGCCAGGGCGTGAAGGCCGCGACGCCGATCGCCAGGGTCGCGAGGGTCAGGAGCCCCTGCAACTGGCCGAACACCGTCCCGATGAGCCCGGTGCGGCCGCTGACCTGCCGGCGCGCCCGCTCCAGCCGGTCCTGCTGGGCGCTGTCCTCGAACTGCGCGAGATCGAGGGCGGCGGCGTGCGCCATCAGCCGCAGGGAGGCGGCGTTGGCGTAGAGGTCGCCGATCAGGGTCTCGGTGAGGTTCGCGAGACGGCCGGTGAGGTCCGAGACCAGGGCGAGGCCGAATTCGGCCGCCACCAGCCCGGCGAGCCGGGCCCGGCCGGGATCGGCCAGCCAGTCCGCCAGCCCCGCCCCTGGCGCCGGCCGGGCATGCTCGGCCACGATCCCGTCGAGGATCAGCTTGGCGAGATACAGCATCAGGACCGGCAGGCAGGCCGCCACGAGGCGCAGCGACAGGCTCGCCGCGAGCAGGCGCGGGCTGGCGGCGGCGATCTCCCGGAACAGGGTCGGCAGGTAGCGCAGGGCGCCCAGGCGCTCCCCGAGCCGCTCGCCTAGGCGTGCGCCGAGCCTCGTCCGCGCGCTCATCCCCTGGGGATTGCTCACCGGATTTCGGACGTGGATTGGACGACGCGCAAAGACAGCATTAACTGTAGATGCATATAGTTTTAATCCTCGTCGAGTGGTGCGTGCTCAGCGGTCCTGCAATCCTCAGAATTTCGGTCCTCCTCATCATTGCCGGCATACTCGCGGCGGTGGTGCAGGTCCTGTTGCCGGGCCCGGCGCCCGGACCGGTATCCCCGCCTGCGCCCTCGGCACCGGCGGTTCCCGAACCCTCGACGGCCCCGCCGCCCGCGCCGGCTCCCGCCCCGTCCGCGGCGGTCGAGCCCGCGCCTTCGCAGCCCGCGCCTGCGCAGCCCGGCAAGGCCCCGGCGCCCGCCGCGCCGTTACAGATGCCGTCCGACGCGATGGCGGTTCCCGCCGACCCTCCGGCCCCGCAGGCGGCGCCTCAACCGCAGGGCGAGGACGCGGCCGGTCAGGCCGAGGTCGAGCGGGCGGAGGACAGCGCCGGGCCCCGGGCCCTGGCCGTGGTCGATCTCAACACGGCCTCCGTGGCGGATCTCAACCGCCTGCGCGGCGGCGGCGCCATCGGCCGGGCGATCGTCGCCAAGCGGCCCTACACCGCGGTGGAGCAGCTGCTGTCGAAGCGGGTGCTCAGCCGGTCGGTCTACGAGAAGATCAAGGATCAGGTGACGGTGCGGTGAGGCGGCCGCGGCCGGCCCGGTGTCACGTGGTGTCGTCCGGGCTCGCCCCTGTCCCGGGCGCGTGCGACGCCAGCGGATGGCGGCCCGGGATCCCGCGCCGGACGTCGCGAAGCGTCCGCCCGAAACGCGCAGGCCCGTTCCGCCGCGCTTCGTCTGCCGGATCCCGGATCGCGGTCCACGGCGTTCCGGGCGTCCGGGAAGAGGGGTGCGTCCCGGAGACGCCGGCCCTCAGAGCGTCGTCCCGAAGATCTCCGCCACCTGCGGGATGTCCTTGTCGCCGCGACCGCAGAGATTGATCACCATCAGGTGTTCGGCCGGGCGCTGCGGCGCCAGTTCCAGAACCTTGGACAGGGCGTGGGCCGGCTCAAGGGCCGGGATGATGCCCTCCAGCATCGAGCAGAGCTTGAACGCCTCGAGGGCTTCGGTGTCCGTCGCCGAGATGTAGGTGACGCGACCCGTCTCGTGCAGCCACGCGTGCTCGGGCCCGATGCCGGGATAGTCCAGCCCGGCCGAGATCGAGTGCGCGTCGGCGATCTGTCCGTCCGCATCCATCAGCAGGTAGGTGCGGTTGCCGTGCAGCACGCCCGGCTTGCCGCCGGTGAGCGAGGCCGCGTGCAGGCCGGAATGAACCCCGTGGCCGGCCGCCTCGACCCCGAAGATCTCGACCTCGCGGTCGTCCAGGAACGGGTGGAACAGGCCCATGGCGTTGGAGCCGCCGCCGATGCAGGCGACCAGCGAATCCGGGAGGCGGCCCTCCTGGGCGATCATCTGCTCCCGGGTCTCACGCCCGATCACCGACTGGAAGTCGCGCACCATGGCCGGATAGGGGTGCGGCCCGGCGACGGTCCCGATGCAGTAGAACGTGTCGGCGACGTTGGTGACCCAGTCGCGCAGGGCCTCGTTCATGGCATCCTTGAGGGTCCGGGTGCCGGATTCCACCGGGATCACCTCGGCACCGAGCATCTTCATGCGGAAGACGTTGGGCGCCTGCCGGGCGACGTCGACCGCGCCCATGTAGACGACGCACTTGAGGCCGAAGCGCGCGCAGAGCGTCGCGGTGGCGACGCCGTGCTGGCCCGCGCCGGTCTCGGCGATGATCCGCGGCTTGCCCATGCGCCGGGCCAGCAGGATCTGGCCCAGCACGTTGTTCACCTTGTGGGAGCCGGTATGGTTCAGCTCCTCACGCTTGAAATAGACCTTGGCCCCCTGCCCGGCCGGAGCCTTGGCGCGCAGGTGCTCGGTCAGCCGCTCGGCATAGTAGAGCGGGCTCGGCCGGCCGATATAGTGGGTGCCGTAGCTCGCCATGTCGGCCGCGAAGGCCGGATCGACCTTGGCGGCCTCGTAGGCGGCTTCCAGCTCCAGGATCAGCGGCATCAGCGTCTCGGCGACGAAACGGCCGCCGAAGATGCCGAAGCGGCCGCGCTCGTCGGGACCGGTGCGGAAGGAGTTGGGCTCGGGGGCGATGGTCACGGGACGGGTCCTGCGGTCGCTGGGGTCGATCTGTTGCGGGTGCGTAGACCCATGCGGGCGCGGCTGCAATGCGGCGTCCCGCCCGCGTAACCGGTTCGGGCCACGGGGCGAACACCCTGTTGGTTTCCGGCAGGAGGATAGAATGGCACATCGCGATCGAATCCGCACGCTCCTCGGGGCCGCCCTCGGGCTCGGACTCGCAGGGGCCGTCCTGCTCCCCCGGCTTCCGGCCTTCGCCGAGGAAGCGCCCCGGCGCCTGCCGGAGGCCGCGACCCGCTCCGCCGAGCCGCCGGGGCCGCGCGTCGCGGTGTTCGCCGGCGGCTGCTTCTGGGGCGTGCAGGGGGTGTTCCAGCACCTGCGCGGCGTGAGCAATGCGGTGTCGGGCTATGCCGGCGGCACCCGTGCGGAGGCCGATTACCGGACGGTGAGCGGCGGCGGGACCGGCCATGCGGAGGCGGTCTCGGTCACCTACGACCCGGCCGCGATCCGCTACGACGAGCTCCTGCGGATCTTCTTCTCGGTGGCCCTCGACCCGACCCAGGTGGATCGCCAGGGGCCCGATACCGGGCACCAGTACCGCTCGGCCCTGTTCCCGCAGGATGCCGAGCAGGCGCGGGTGGCGAAGGCCTACATCGCCCAGCTCGACGCGGCCAAGGCCTATGCGCGGCCGGTCGCCACCCGGATCGAGCCGGCGGCCGCGTTCTACCCGGCCGAGGGTTACCACCAGGACTTCATGGCCCTGCATCCCGGCCACCCGTACATCGCCGCCTACGATGCGCCGAAGCTGGAGGCGCTGCGCAGCCTGTTCCCGGAGCGGACGGCGGCGCAGCCGGTTCTGGTCAACCGCCCGCCGGCCTGAGCGGGCGGCCCGGCGCGGTCCGCTATTCCTCCGGTGGCCGCGGCCGGCCGAAATCCGGGGCTGCGGTCTCCTGGCCCTGCGCCACGATGCTGCGCCGGATCGCCCGGGTGCGGGTGAACATCGCGTGGAGCGCGTCGCCGTCACCCCAGCGCACCGCCTTGGCGAGCGCCGACAGGTCCTCGTTGAACCGTCCGAGCATCTCCAGCACCGCCTCGCGGTTGTTGAGGAAGATGTCCCGCCACATGGTCGGGTCGGAGGCGGCGATGCGGGTGAAGTCGCGGAATCCGCTGGCCGAGAACTTGATCACCTCGGACTGCGTCGCCGATTCGAGGTCCGCGGCGGTGCCGACGATGTTGTAGGCGATCAGGTGCGGCAGGTGGCTGGTGATCGCCAGCACGTGGTCGTGGTGCTCGGCGCTCATCGTCTCGACATTGGCGCCCATCCCCGCCCACAGGGCGCGGACGGTCTCGACCGCCGCCGGATCGGTGCCCTCGGGCGGGGTCAGGATGCACCAGCGGCCCTGGAACAGGGTCGCGAAGCCCGCATCCGGCCCCGAGAACTCGGTTCCGGCGATCGGGTGGCCGGGGACCAGGGCGACGCCCTCGGGCAGGTGCGGCCGGATCGCCGCCACCACGGCGCCCTTCACCGAGCCGACATCCGACACGATCGCGCCGGCTTTCAGATGCGGCATCATCTCGGCCGCCGCGGCGCCGATGGCGCCCACCGGCACGCACAGGATCACGAGGTCGGTGTCGGCCGCGCCCTCCGCCGGGTCGCCCGTGACCGCGTCGGCGATGCCGAGTTCGCGCACCCGGTCGCGCACGGCCTCGTCCCGGTCGACGGCCACGATGGTGCGGGCGAGCCCGTAGCGGCGCGCCGCCCGGGCGATCGAGGATCCGATCAGCCCGAGGCCGACGATGGCGAGACGGTCGACGGCGGGCCTCTCGGCCTTGAGCGCCTCAGGCATGGGTGCTCCCCTGGGCGCCACGCACGAAGTCGCCGAGCGCCGCCAGGAAGGCCGTGTTCGCCTCGGCGCCGGCCACCGTCACCCGCAGGGCGTTGGGCAGGCCGTAGGCGGTGACCCGGCGGGTGATGAGGCCGCGCTCGGTCAGGAACGCGTCGGCATCCGCCGCCGAGCGGCCGGGCGCGTCGGGGAAGTGGATCAGCAGGAAGTTCGCGACGCTCGGCGTGACCGTGAGGCCGAGCGCCCGGGCGCCCTCGGTGAGCTTCGGCAGCCACTCGGCGTTGTGGGCGGCGGCGGCGGCCATGTGCGCCTCGTCGGCGATGGCGGCCGAGCCCGCGGCGATCGCCGGCCCCGAGACGTTGAACGGCCCCCGGATCCGGTTGACCGCGTCCGCCACGTGCGACGGCGCGACCATCCAGCCGATCCGCACGGCGGCCAGCCCGTGGATCTTCGAGAAGGTGCGGGTCATCACCACGTTCTCGGCTTCGAGCGCGAGTTCGAGCCCGGCCGAGTAGTCGTTCGCCCGGACGTATTCGGCATAGGCGCCGTCGATCACCAGCAGCACGTGCGGCGGCAGGCCGGCGTGGAGGCGGCGGATCTCGTCGAAGGGCAGGTAGGTGCCGGTCGGGTTGTTGGGGTTCGTGACGTAGACGATCCGCGTCCGGTCCGTGACCCGGGCCAGGATCGCGTCGACGTCCACGGTGAGGTCGCGCTCGGGCGCCACCACCGGCTCGCCCCCCGAGGCCAGGATGGCGATCCGGTACACGAGGAAGCCGTGCTCCGAGTAGATGCCCTCGGTGCCCGGCCCGGCATACGCGTAGGCCAGCAGCGAGAGCAGCTCGTCCGATCCCGCCCCGCAGACGATCCGCTCAGGATCGAGCCCGTAGCGCCTGGCGATGGCGGTGCGCAGCGCCGTGGCGCGCCCGTCCGGGTAGGTCTCGAGCTTGGCGGTCGCCGCGTGGAGGGCGGCGAGCGCCGCGGGGCTCGCGCCGAGGGGCGTCTCGTTGGAGGAGAGCTTGTAGACCGTGCCGCCGCCGGGCCGCCCGCTCTTGCCGGGCACGTAGGTGTCGATCGCCAGGACGCCGGGGCGCGGTTCCGGACGGGCGGGGCGGAGGGCGGACATTGCGGTGCGACTCGGGATGCGCGGGGTTCGGTCGGTTCCGCGTCCGTCTACAGCATTTCCTTTGCCGGTGAACCCGGGCCCGCTTCAGGGGCGCCGGTCCCGGTGAGCGCGTCCGGATATCCTGAGGCGCAATCACGCAGCCCGGGGCGCCACGCCGGTCGCGCGCCGCCTCGATCCGATCCCGGCGGGACTCGTGGTCCGGGTTCGAGGCTGCACGCCGCGGCGAGGGAAGGCGCGTGGCGTGGCCATTGGTCATGGGATGCGCCGGTCCCGCCGCGTCCGGCAGACCGAGTTCCGCAGGCCGGGGCCACCCGATCCGAGCCCTGTCTCGACCCGGGCGCTCCCGACCGCGCCGACGATTCGAGACGGACCCGATCCGGGATGGATCGGACGGCGCTGCGGCGTCTTGTACGCCCGCACGAAGTCATGGCTCAATGCCGGCGCTCCGCCGGCAGGCGCCCCATGCGAAGGACCCCATTCATGCCCCTCGAACGATACCTGGACGGCGGCGCCCACATCCTCCCCGCCGACGACACGCTGATCCGCTTCGGCATGACCAACGGCCAGCGGGTGATCGCGGTCGAGGTCCCGATCCCCGTGCTGCGTCAGCAATTCGGTGGCGGGGCCGACCTCGCGCCCCTGGAGCTGTTCGCCCGCAACCAGGCGGTGATCGAGGCCGCGGCGAGCCAGGCCTACGACCGGACCGAGACCCCGAACGATCTCCTGGATCTGGGGCCCGAGGATTTCGACACCCGGCCCGCCTCGGCCAAGCTCTGAACGGCAAGCTCTGACGGGCTCGATCCATCCGGGCGCGCCGCGGCAAATCGGCGACGCGCAAATGCCGCGGGGCACTCGCCACGTTTCGGCCTGTTGAACCCGGAGAACGGGGGCGCGTCGGGCGTGCCGCGCCCTGCATGCGCCTGGATGGATCGACGATGCCCGGTGACCTGATCCCCTGCAGCCTGTTCCTGATCGGGATCCTCGTTTCGCTCGCCGCGGATTGTCGCCTGCGCCGTGTCGAGCCGGCGCCCTGGGCCAACGGCTGCATCACGGCCGCCGGGGCCGCCCTGGTCTTCGCGGCCTGCGCGGCTGCGATGCGCTGAGGAACCGCCAGCCCCAGGACGCACTTTCCCACCGGCAATCAGGCGCCGCGCCAGGACGTGCGGCCGGCTGGGCGAGGGATTCATGGTTTCGATGCAGGCCCTGATCGGCTGCGGTCTCGTTCTCACCGGGATATTGATCGAAAGTGCTGCGAGCCGTCACTGGCGGGCGGGCGTCGGCGCGGATCGGCTGGATGCC
Source organism: Methylobacterium sp. 391_Methyba4 (assembly GCF_029691625.1). Taxonomy (NCBI): domain Bacteria; kingdom Pseudomonadati; phylum Pseudomonadota; class Alphaproteobacteria; order Hyphomicrobiales; family Methylobacteriaceae; genus Methylobacterium; species Methylobacterium sp. 391_Methyba4. The sequence continues at coordinate 2,451,842 of NZ_CP121475.1, forward strand.
CGCGCCGCCCTCGCCCTCGGCCTTCCGGCCCTGGGACTGGCCGTGATGGCCGCGCCGCTCGCGTGAGCGGCATCCCCTGCGGCGGCACGGCCCCGTTCCCGGGATCCTGCGTGTCCGGGCGCACCGTCGCGGCCGCCTGCCCGCCGTAGACCTGCGCCATCGCGACGACAGCGCGCGATGGAGGTGTCGAGATGAGCGTCGTTCTCAACTTCGTCCTGGACGGTGCGGCCGGCTTGGTCGAACCCGCATGGCTGCGCGCGCAACGCGCCGTGACCGGCGCCTCAGCGACCGAGATCCGGACGCACGCGTCCGATTGGACATCCGGCGTCCCCGACGGGCAAGACCCCGCCTGAGTAACCCGGCGGCGGCCGCCGGCCTGCGCGCGTTGACGCTCGGGCCCCCGCGCATTACCTCCGCAGGGCTGGCCGCGTCGGGCGAGTGCGGCGCGTCTGGCGGCACGATGCTCTCCCGGTTCGGATCCGAACGGATACACGGTCGTCGCGACCCGCCATGGACACCCAACCGGACACGGCCCTGAGGCCGGACCCGATCGACGAGCCGGCACGGCGCGCGTCCGAGCGCTCGCAGGCGCTCGACCCGAAGAGCCCGGTGGCGCGGTTTTCAGCGGACACGCCGCTGCTCACCGATGCGGGCATCGAACTCGCCCCGTTCCAGATCGCCTACCAGACCGCCGGCACGCTCAACGCCGCGCGCTCGAACGCGGTCCTCATCTGCCACGCGCTCACCGGCGACCAGTATTTCGCCCACACCCACCCGGTGACCGGCAAGCCCGGCTGGTGGGAGACCCTGGTCGGCCCCGGCAAGCCGATCGACACGGACCGCTACTTCGTCGTCTGCTCGAACGTCATCGGCTCCTGCATGGGCTCCACCGGGCCGGCCTCGATCGACCCGGCGACGGGGCGGCCCTACGGGCTGAACTTCCCGCTGGTCACGATCCGCGACATGGTCCGCGCCCAACTGATGCTGCTGGAGCACCTGGGCATCCACGACCTCTTCCTGTGCATCGGCGGCTCGATGGGGGGGATGCAGGTGCTGCAATGGGCGGCCCTCTATCCCGAGCGCGTCTTCGCCGCGATGCCGATCGCCACGGGCCCCCGCCATTCGGCGCAGAACATCGCCTTCCACGAGGTCGGCCGGCAGGCGATCATGGCCGATCCGGCCTGGGCGGACGGGCGCTACCTCGAGGCGGGCACGCGGCCCGCCAAGGGCTTGGGCGTCGCCCGGATGGGCGCGCACATCACCTATCTCTCCGAGCCGGCGTTGCATCGCAAGTTCGGCCGCCGGTTCCAGGGCGGATCGGCGCCGACCTTCTCGTTCAACGCCGACTTCCAGATCGAGAGCTATCTGCGCCACCAGGGCCTGAGCTTCGTCGAGCGGTTCGATGCCAACGCCTACCTCTACCTGACCCGGGCGATGGACTATTTCGACCTCGCCGAGGACCATGGCGGCGTGCTCGCCAACGCCTTCCGGGGGACGAAGACGCGCTTCTGCGTGATCTCCTTCACGTCGGACTGGCTGTTCCCGACCCGCGATTCCCGGGCGATCGTCCATGCGCTGAACGCCGCCGCGGCGCCGGTCGCCTTCGTGGAGGTCGAGAGCGACAAGGGCCACGACGCCTTCCTGCTCGACGAGCCGGCGATGTTCTCGGCCGCCCGCGGCTTCATCGACGCCGCCGCCCGGGCGCGCGGCCTGTGAGCGGCGGGTCCGGCAAGATGATGTTCGGCAAGCTGCCCCTGGGCAAGCACGCTCTGGGCAAGCACGCCCTGGGCAAGCATTCCATGGGCAAGCATTCCATGGGCAAGCATTCCCTCGGACAGGCCCCGCACGGCGCACCCTGGGAGAGCGCGGACGCCCTCCCCCATGCCGGCGAGGGCAACGGCGCCCGGGTCGACCATATCGTCGTGCTCGGCCTCGTGCCGGCGGGCGCCCGGGTCCTCGACATCGGCTGCGGCGACGGCTCGCTGCTGGCGCTGCTGCGCGACCGCCGGGGCATCGACGGGCGCGGGATCGAATTGTCCCGCGAGGGCGTGAATGCGTGCCTCGCCCGGGGCCTGTCGGTGATCCAGGGCGACGCCGACACCGACCTCGCCAACTACCCGGACGGCGCCTTCGACGTGGTGGTCCTGTCCCAGACCATCCAGGCGACCCGCAACCCCCGGGTGGTGCTGGAGCACCTGCTGCGCATCGGCCGGCAGGTGATCATCTCGTTCCCGAATTTCGGGCACTGGCGCGTGCGGTCCGAACTCGCCTTCCGCGGGCGCATGCCGGTCACCGAGATCATGCCGGACGCGTGGTGGGAGACCCCCAACATCCACCATTGCACGATCCGCGACTTCGTCGGCCTGTGCCGCCTGATCGGCGCGCGGATCGAGCACGCGACGGCGCTCGACGCCCGCGGCAGGCCGATGCGGTTCTCCATGCCCTGGTGGGTCTGGAACCTGTTCGGCGCGCAGGGCGTGTTCCTGCTCCGCCGCGAGGACGCCGGAAGCTAGCGCGCGAACGCGGCGCCGCCTCGGCGCCGCGCCCTGCAGGGGCCCTGGATCGCCGTCCGCCGCGCTCCGAGGCGCCGGGATCGGGCCTCGCGTCCCCAGCCCCCTGTCCCGCACGGAGGCTGCGCCGCGCCTCCCTCCGCGCCTCCCTCGGAGGGGCCGGCATGCGCGCCCTGCCCGACGCGCTTTGCCCGACGCGCGTTGCCCGATCCGAAATAGAGCAGAAACGGAGCTTGGCTATTTCTGGTCGCGTTCCCGTGATCGGACCGTGATTACGGATTCGTTTGGCGTTTTCCCGAGACGTGCGCGTCCACGAGGGGTCGTGGACTGTGTCCGGCTGTGCGGAAGACTTGCCGCAATCACGAAATCCAGCAGGGTCGACAGGACACGTGCGCCGCGCGATCGTTCACATCGGGATGCCGCGAACCGGCTCCACCGCGTTTCAGGAGGTGCTGGCCCGCCTGCGCCCCCGCCTCGCCTCGGTCGGGATCTGTTACCCGAACCTCGCCCCGCCGGGCGCCCCCGGCAGCGACGACGTCAATCACTACCGGCTCGGCCAAGCGCTGGACCGCCGCCGCGGCGCCGCGGAGCGCCGCGAGGCCCTCGCGCGGCTCGACGCGATCCTCGCCACCACGCCGGCCGACACGGTCGTGCTCTCGTACGAGGATTTTTCCGTCCAGCGCCCGCTCTGGCGCGTGCCCGAGATCCTGTCCGACCTCTTCGCGCGCCGCGGCTTCGCCCTGGAGGCGGCGCTCGTGGTCAAGCCGCAGGGTGAGCAGCTGGCCTCGGCCTATGCCCTGCGGGCTCAGGTCGTCGCCGAGGGCCGCACGTTCCGCGGCTTCCTGCGCTCCGAGGGCGCGTCCGGGCGCTACGACTACGCGGCCCGGCTCGAGCCCTGGCTGCGTGCCGCCGCAGGGCGCGTCACCGCCCTGCCGTACCGCGACCGCCGGTCCGACGCCCCGCTGCTGGCGCGGCTGGTCGACGGGCTCGGCCTGGGCGCGCGCCTCGCGCCGCTCCTCGGTCCCGCCGACCTGGAATACCGCACGAACCGGAGTTCCGGACCCGTCGCGGTCGAGGCGTCGCGCCGCCTGTACCGGCTCGGGGTCCACCGTCAGGTGACCGGGCATCCCCGCCTGCTCGGCCATGTCCTCGACGAGTGGGCCTGGGCGCGGGGGCTCGATGCCGAGCGGTTCCGCGGCGATGCGCCGGACGGTCTGGCCCGCGTCGCGGCGCGCTACGCGGCCGCAAACGCGCGCTTCGCCGCCGCCTGCTGGGGGCAGTCCTGGGACGCGGTCATCGATCCCGCCCCCGCGGCACCGCCGAACGAACTCGCCGCCGGGCCGATCGCGCCGGAGACGGAGGCGGCGGTCGATGCGCTGGTGCGGGCGGCGACGGCGCAGGCCGCCTTCCGGTCCCCGCCCGCATGGTGGTGGCGGACGGCCCACATCCTGGAGGAATGCCAGGCGCGGCTCGGCGAGGCCGTCGGCTGCCCGGTCTGGCGCGTGCCCTGACGGCCCGCGCCGGCCCCCCGATCCCGTGTCGATGTCCAAAGACCGGCAGCCGCCTCCGCGCACGCTGCCCCAGGCGGTGGATATGTGCGTCTTGCAGAAGATCCCGACCGGCCTCCCTCCGGGCCCCGTGACCTGGCACCCCCTCCAGGCCCGGGAGGCGCGCTGGGCGCGCCTCGGCCAGGTCCCGGTGATCGCGTGGCTCACCGGCCTGTCGGGGGCCGGGAAGTCGACCCTCGCGGTCGAGGCCGACCGGATCCTCGTGGCGGGCGGCCGGCACAGCGCCGTCCTCGACGGCGACAACCTCCGCCACGGGCTGAACGCCGACCTCGCCTTCTCGCCGGAGGACCGCGCCGAGAACGTCCGGCGCACCGCCGAGGTGGCGCGGCTGATGGCCGAATCGGGCGCGGTGGTGATCGTCTCGCTGATCTCGCCCTACCGGGCCGACCGGGCGCTGGCCCGCCGGATCGCCGGCGACATCCCGTTCCTGGAGGTGTTCGTCGATACGCCGCTGGGCCTGTGCGAGGCCCGGGATCCGAAGGGCCTGTACCGGCTGGCCCGCGCCGGCCGCATCCCGGGCTTCACCGGCATCTCGGCGCCCTACGAGGCGCCGGAGCAGCCGGACCTGACGATCACCACGGAGGGCCGCAGCACGGACGCCTGCGCCCGCGCCTTGAGCGCGCGGCTGATGCGGCTGAGCCGGGCCGCCGAGGCGGCGAAGCCGCGGGGGTGAGCGGCGCGACCGGGATCATCCGACGCCGCTCGCGGCCTGTCGAGCGGCGGACGGGCCGACGATCCGAAACCGGGCGCGGGTCCCCTCTCCCGTGCGGGAGAGGGGGCAGGTCGCGCCCGCCAGCGGCTCCGGGTGTCCCTACGCGCCCGGCCAGCTCAGCTCCGCCCGCAGGCCCCCCATCTCCGAGCGCCCGAACTCGAGCTGGGCGCCCGCGGCCTCGGCGACGTCGCGGGCGATGGCGATGCCGAAGCCGGTGCCCGGCCGGCTCTCGTCCCAGCGCTGGCCGCGGCCGATGCCGGCGATCGCCGCCGGGCTCATGCCGGGGCCGTCATCCGCGACGGCGAGGCTCGGGCGGCCGGCGATCGTCCCGGTGACGCGGACCCGGCGGTGCGCCCATTTGCGGGCATTGTCGAGGAGGTTGCCCAGCACCTCCATCAGCTCGCCCTCCTCGCCCGGATAGGCGAGGGTCTCGGGCACCGCCACGTTCCATTCCAGGGAGTCGGCCTCCGGCAACCGGCGCAGGGTCGCGACCAGGCGCTCCGCCACCGGGGCGACCCGGCAGCTTCTCCGGCGCAGGTCGCCCGCGGCGGCGATCCGCGCCCGGGTCAGCGCCCGCTCCACCTGCCCGCCCATGGCCCGCGCCTGCTCGGCGATCTCGGCCGCCAGCGCCGGGTCGGCCGGCCCCGTCCGGCGCGCCAGGGCGTCCAGCACCGCCAGCGGGGTCTTGAGGCCGTGGGCCATGTCGGCGGCGGCGTCGCGGGCGCGGACCAGGGCCCGCTCCTGCGCGTCGAGCAGCCGGTTGAGGTCGGTGACCAGCGGCCGGACCTCGTCGGGGAACTGCTCCGGCAGCCGCGCCCGCCGCCCGGAATGGACCGCCAGGAGCTCCGCCTGCAGCACCCGGAACGGGCCGAGCGCCCGGCGCACGAACAGGCCCATCGCCAGCGTCAGGACGACGAACAGGGCGACGAGGGCCGGGACGAGCAGGCGCAGGAAGGTGGTCCGGCTCGCCGCGAGGCTGCGCCGGTCCTCCGCCACCGCGACCCGCAGCGCGGTCTCGGAGCCCTGCGCGCCGATCTGGACCGGCCGCACCACCGCGATGAGCCTTCCGCCATCGGGCCCGGTCGTGTCGAGGGTGGCGGGGGTCTGCGCACCCGCTCCGGCCCGGCCGAGGTCGAGGCTCTTGTCCCAGAGGGAGCGCGAGCGCAGCAGGTGCGATCCCGCCTCCACCTGCCAGTACAGGCCGCCATAGGGCGTGGCGAAGCGCGGGTCCGGCAGGTCCCGGGACAGCGTCGGCGCCCCGTCCGGCGCGAGGCCGACCCGCCCGGCGATGAGCTTGGCGGTCCGGTCCAGCTCCGCGACGGTGCGGGCGTCGAGCACCCGGTCGAGGATCACCGTGAGGCCGATCCCGGCGAGCACCAGCGCCAGGGCGATCAGGGCGGCCGCCGCGAGGCCGAGCCGGAGGCGGAGGGAGTCGCGCCTCACGATCCACCCGGTCCGGGGACCAGATAGCCGTGGCCCCGCCGGGTCTCGATCACCCCCGGCCCGAGCTTGCGGCGCAGGCGCGTCAGGAGCGCCTCCAGGGCGTTCGCCTCGCGCTCGGTCCCGACCCCGTGGAGGTGGTCGAGCAGCTCCCCCGCCGGCACGACCTGTCCCTGGCGGTGCAGCAGAAAGGCGAGGAGCCGGTATTCCAGGGCGGTCAGCTCCGTGGGCCGTCCGTCGACGCTGACCGCGCGGGTGCGGGTGTCGAGCTCCACCGCGCCGACGCGCAGCACCGGCGAGGCGTGGCCGGCGGTGCGCCGCAGGATCGCCCGGAGCCGCGCCACCAGCTCCTCCATCCGGAACGGCTTGACGAGGTAGTCGTCGGCGCCGGCGTCGATGCCCTCGACGCGCTCGCGCCAGCCGTCCCGGGCGGTGAGGATCAGGACCGGCAGGGCGACGTCGGCGGCGCGCAGGCGGCGCAGCACGCCGAGCCCGTCGAGCCGCGGCAGGCCGAGATCCAGCACCATCGCGTCGTAGGGCTCGGTCTCGGCGCGGAACCACGCCGCCTCGCCGTCCGCCACCACGTCGGCGACGTAGCCGGCCATCTCCAGCCCCTGCCGGATGTCGGCGGCGATGCGCGGCTCGTCCTCGACGATCAGGACGCGCACGGCCCGGCCTCCTCAATCATCGTCGTCCTCGTCCAGGATCTTCAGCGTGCCGGCATCGACCTTCACGGTCCGGCGCTTCCCGTCGGCCCCGAGGATGCGCAGCTTGTACAGCCAGTGCCCCTCGTCGTGCTTGAGATCGACCGACACGACATCCCCCGGAACCGCCGCCCGGGCCGCCTCCAGCACCGCGTCGAGGGGGCGGATCTCGCCCCGCTCCAGGGCCCGGCGGGCGCGGTCGGCATCCTCGGAGGCGTGCAGGGGCCCGCCCGCGAGGGTGGCCAGCAGGCCGAGGGCCAGGACGCGGCCGACGAGGCGGTGGAGGCGGCGGGGCGGGAACGGGCTCATGCGGGCAGCAGGCTTAAGCCGTGCCGCCTGACGGGACGCTGACAGGCGGTGTCAGGGTCGTGGGGCGGCGCTTCGGCACAAGGGCGGCCATAGCCCTTCCGGAGACCTGAGACCATGTCGCTCTTCGTCGGTATCCTCCTCGCCTGCGCGGCCGGCCTCGCCGGCACCCTCCTCTGCCCGGACGACAAGGCCGGCCGCTCGCGCCTGCCGCTCCTCGCCGCGCTGCTGGCGGGCGGCCTGTCCTGGCACGCCCCCGCCCGGGCCGGCGAGATCCTGAGCGGCCCCGCCCAGGTGATCGACGGCGGGACGCTGCGCGTCGGCACCCGCGCGGTCAGCCTGTTCGGGATCGCCGCGCCGGAGGCCGACGCGACCTGCGCGGACGCCCAGGACCGGCCCTACCCGTGCGGCCGGGACGCCGCCCGGGCGCTGGCCGAGCGGATCGGCGGGGCGGCCGTCGCCTGCGAGCCGCGGGGCCATGGGACCGGGGACGCGGCGACGGCGCTCTGCCGGGTCGGCGACGCGGATCTCGGGGCCTGGATGGTGGCGCAGGGCCTCGCCCTGCCCGATCGGGACGTGGCGCCGGATTACGCGGCGGCGGCGGACCGCGCCTGGGGGCGGCGCCTCGGCCTGTGGTCGGGGGTGTTCCAGGATCCCGCCGAGCGGCGGGGCCGGCGCGCCGCCGCGTCTCTCGGCGCCGCCGGGTGACGACCGGCCGACGACCGGCCCTCCCCCGGGAACGCGCCCAGCTGCGCCCGGTTGGACCCTTAGGCCCGTCCGGGGCGCACCTGGAATGGCGCAACTGGCATGGCGCACCTGAAATAGCGCACGTGAAATGGCGCACTTGGACTTGCGGAGGCCCCATGAGGATCCTGAACGCAACAATCCTGCTCGCCGTCCTGCTCACCGGCGCGGCGGCCGCCGCCGAGGGGCAAGGCGGCAAGGCCGACGGACGCACGGATGCCGGCGCGTCCACGACCAGCATGGGCGCCGGCGGCCTCAGCGGCACGGGGGCCATCCGGGACGGCGCCCGCACGGGCTCGGTCGAGAGCAAGGGGCGGACCGGGGACGCGAAGGCGCCGCCCGCCCCGGCGGCCGGGACGAGCCGCTGATCCGGGGCGGATCGAGGGGGGCGTCCGCCCACCCCCGGCCTCATCCTGAGGTGACCGCGTCAGCGGGCCTCGACGGCGGGCTCCAGGGATCGCGCGACGGGCCAGAGGCCGCCTTCGGGGTCGTTTTCGGGGCCATCTTCGGGGCCTCCGCCGCGCTCCGGCACCGCAGCATGAGGCCGCGGGTCCGGGATCCCCATCCGGCCGGGCCGCCCTATTGCGAGCGGCGGCTGAACGAGACCGCGTAGGCCTGGACGCGGGCATCGATCAGCGGATCGTCCGAGACCTCGATCCCGTCGGTCAGGTTGTTGGGCATGAACAGCAGCGCCTTCTCGGCCTCGGCGCTGTCGGGCACCACCGTGCTCACCGTCACGGTGCCGAGATCGACCGTCTTGCGGTCGTCCGGCCAGGGCTTGGTGGCGTCGTTGGTCGGGTCGCCCGGCTCGGCGAGCTGGGCCAGCATCCTGAATTTCGCCGGCGTCTTGGCGACCCGCGGGCCGATCTCGGCCATCAGGAAGTTCGGATCGCGCTTGGCCGCCTCTTCGGGCGGGAGGATCTCCTCGCCCTCCACGGGCACGAAGCGGAACCGGAACGGCTGCCGCTTGCCGGCGGAATCCACGAAGATGAAGGCGTTGACGCCGTTATAGGTCTGCCGGGCGAGGCTCGACGGGGTCTTGGCGGTTCCCCCCGCCGTGGCGGCGGCCGGGTGGGCGGCGGCGAAGCGCTCCAGCGCGGTCGGATGGGCCGCCTTCGGGCCGCTCTCGGCGACGGCCTTCAGGAGGTCGCGGAAGTCCTCGCCCGTGGCGACGGGGAAGTACTTCAGCGCATTGGTGACGACGTCCATCTCCGAGCCGTCGCTCAGCTTGAACTTGAGCGCGAGGCCGTGCGGGTTGGCGTTGGCCGCCCCGTCCGGGATGGTCGGGACGCCGGTGGCGTCCGAGAACCGGATCGTGACCGGCACCGGCGGGCCCTTGAACAGGGACGCCTTGCTGATCCTGGCCGCCTCGGGCGACGGGGTGAAGCTGCCCTCGGCGACCACGCCCTTGGCGTGGTTGGCCCGCGCCCCGGGATGCTTGCCGAACAGCGTGTTCATCACGTCGATCGTCTGCTCGGCGGTGGAGGCCTCCTGGGCCAGGGCCGGAGCGCCGGCCGCGAGCACGGTGCTCAGCAGCAGGGCGAAACCCAATCTCGGATGCAGCATGGGGATCCTCTCGGCGGTGCGGGCTCTCGGGAGCCGGTCAAGGCGGACCGGCCCATCTTCTAGGGAGCCAAGCACGGGAGGCACAACCAAAAGCTATGCCGCGGCGGAGCGGAATGCGGGAAAATCGGGTGTCGGTATCGGAGGGCCGCGGCGCGAACGGGAGAGTCTCGTGCGTCGAGCGGGTGTCGACCCTCCGCGCGCCGTGATGGTCAGCCGCGTGCCGGAAGGGGCGCCCGCGCCCCCTCTCCCGCACGAGAGAGGGGGCCGCGCCTCATTCCGGGACCCTACCGCGCCCCACGGTGGAGGTCGCCGTCGATCAGCAGGGCGCTGCGGCTGTCGAGCCGCGAGCGGTAGACCTGCAGGTTCTCCATCACCCGCTGCACGTAGTTGCGCGTCTCGGTGAAGGGGATGCGCTCCACCCAGTCGATCACGTCGACGTCGCCCCGGCGCGGGTCGCCGTAGGCGTCGATCCACTTCTTCACGTTGCCGCCACCGGCATTGTAGGAGGCGAAGGCGAGCACGTAGGAGCCGCGCCAATCCTCCATCAGCTCGCCGAGATGGGCTTGGCCGAGCTTCGCGCAATAGGCGGGATCGCTGGTCAGGCGGTCGACGTCGAACGCAGCCGAGACCCGGCGGGCGGTGCGTTGCGCCGTGGCCGGCATCATCTGCATCAGGCCCCGCGCCCCCACGCCCGATTGCGCCCGCGGGTCGAACTGGCTCTCCTGCCGGGCGATGGCGTAGACCATGGCCCGCTCCACCTGCGGCACCGCCGTGAAGGTCTCGTAGGTGGGGATGCCGATCGTCGGGTAGGCGTGGGCGTCCAGAGGCAGGCCGCGCTGCACCGCGAGCTTGCCGATCGCCACCAGGGCGCGGGGATCCTTCATGTCGGTGGCGAGGTCGCCGAGCGCCTGGAGCTCGCGCGGGTCGGAGAGGTCCCGGGCGGCGTCGATGTAGAGCGGCAGGGCCAGCTCCTTGATCCCGGCCTCGCCGAGGAGGCGCAGGGCGCGGATGGAGAGCCGGCCCTCGAAGGCCTGCCGTTCGGCCCCCTCGAGGTCCGCGGGCGCCCGCAGGGGCAGGCTCGTCTGGCCGAGCCGCGCCCGGGCCACCTGGCCGTAATAGGCGATCGGCTGGAGGGCCGCCCGCTCGTAGAAGCGCTTCGCCTCGTCCTTTTGCCCGAGCGCCTCGGCCGCCCGACCCTGCCAGTAGGCGGCCCGCGCCAGCGAGATCGGGCTCTCCGCGACCGTGGCCATCCGGGCGAAGTGCTGCGCGGCGCTCGCCGGATCGCCGGCGAAGCGCAGGGCGATCCAGCCGGCGTGGAACTCGGCCTCGATCCGCTTCTCCGGGCTGCGCGCCGCCGGGGCGCTGGCGACCGCGTAGGCGGTCTTGGCATCACCGAGATCGAGGAGCTTGCGCGCCACGATCCGGCGCTCGATCCACCACTCGTCGCCGTCGACCAGCACGTCCGGATTGGTCGGCGCCGTGGCGAGCACGGCGGCGGCGGCCTCGGGCTTGTCGGCCCGGCGGAAATACTGCGCCCGGGAGAAGATGTAGGAGGCGTCCCCGCGCAGCGACGGCGGCACCGCGGCGAGCGCGGCCGCGGCGCCGGAGGACTTGTCCTCCACGGCCCGGCGGGCGCGCACGAGGCTGGCATAGCCACCGCCCGCGTAGCCGGCCGCCCGGCCGGCACTCTCCCAATCGTCCTTCAGGAGCGCCCGCTCCATCCGGTAGCGATGGTCGATCCGGGTGAGCACGTCCGGGAAGGCGTCGAGCACCTTGGCCTCCAGGCTGCGCCCGAAGCTCTCGGTGCGCCAGAGGTCGCGGACCATCTCGGCGGCGTCGGCCTCGCAGCCCTCGGCGCGCAGCGCCAGCGCCAGGGCGAACTTGCCCGGCGCGCTGGCCGGCTTCGCCGTGGCGAAATAGGCCCGGACGATCGCGGGGGATTTCCGCTCGGAGAGCAGCGCCTCCTCGGCCCGGCGGCGCAGCAGCGGGCCGGCCGGCCAGTCCGGATTGGCCCGGACGAAGGCGACCGTGCGGTTGAAGCCGATCCCGGCGCCCGCGCGGATCGCCACCCATTCGAGCAGCGCCTTCGCGGCCGGATCGGTGAAGGTGTCGCGCATCCGGTCGCCGTCCGCGACCCGGCCCTTGCGGTAGAGGTCGATGGCGCCGCGCAGCAGCGTCGGGTCGGTGTCGCCGGAGATCTTCGGCCGCGCGGGATCGGGCACCTCGGGCACCGGGGCCGCCGGGGTGACGGCGGCGTCGGGCAGCGGGAAGGCCACCGGGGCATCCGGGTCGGCGGAGGCGTAGGCCGAGGCCGCGGCCGGCAGCGGCCGTGCGGGTTCCTCGCCCTTGTCGTCGCCGCCGGAGGCGTGGACCGGGTCGAGCTTCAGGGCATCGGCGGCGACCGGGTCGGCGGCCTTCACGGCCTGCATGCCCTGGACCTGGCCGGTGGGGAGGAGCGCGTCGCTCGCCGGCGGTGTGGGTTGCGAGGCCGGGGACTGCGAGGCCGGGAGCGTCGCGGACGGCTCGGGGCCGACCGGGCCGGCGAGCGCGACGCCGACGGTGGCGATGAGCGCCGCGGCGGCGAGGGACGTGCGCTTCGAGGCCGGATGCGAGGCCGCGGATCGGGTCACGATTCCCCCCTTCTGATCACCGGAACGGGAAAGGTCGAGGATGGGGCCGCGACCATTAAGATCGCGTTAACCGTCGCGACGATCTGTTTGCGCGCCGTGGCGCGACCGCCTATGTCTGCCCGTCCGCGCCCGTACGATGCGGACCGCGTGCGGCGCCGAGACCGCCGAAATCCCAACTGGGACCCTTTGGGACGCCTGAGATGACCGAGATGACCGGGAGCCGCCTGCGGGGCTCGCTCACCGCGCTTGTGACGCCCTTCCGCGACGGGGCCTTCGACGAAGCCGCCTTCCGGAAATTCGTGCGCTGGCAGATCGAGCAGGGCAGCCACGGCCTCGTGCCGACCGGCACCACCGGCGAGAGCCCGACCCTCACCCATTCCGAGCACGACCGGGTGGTCGAGGCCTGCATCGACGAGGCGGGCGGGCGCGTGCCGGTCGTGGCGGGGGCGGGCTCCAACTCCACCGCCGAGGCGGTCGAGCGGGCGCAGCACGCCGAGCGCGCGGGGGCCGACGCCGTCCTCGTGGTGACGCCGTACTACAACAAGCCGACGCAGGCGGGCCTCTACGCCCACTTCAAGGCCGTCAACGATGCGGTCGGCATTCCGATTATCATCTACAATATCCCGCCGCGCTCCGTCATCGACATGAGTGTCGAGACGATGGCCCGGCTCTTCGAATTGAAGAACATCGCCGGCGTGAAGGACGCGACCGCCAAGATCGACCGCGTCAGCCAGCAGCGACAGGCCATGGGTGCGAGCTTCATCCAGCTTTCAGGCGAAGATGCGACGGCGCTCGGCTACAACGCCCAGGGCGGCCACGGCTGCATCTCGGTGGTGGCGAACGTCGCCCCGCGTCTCTGCGCCGACCTCCAGGAGGCGACGCTGTCGGGGGACTACGCCAGGGCGCTGACCCTCCAGGACAAGCTGTTCCCGCTCCAGACCGGCCTGTTCGCCGAGGCCAACCCGGCGCCGGTGAAGTACGCGCTCGCCCGGCTCGGCCACATGCAGGAGGAGCTGCGCCTGCCGCTCGTGCCGGTGACGGAGCCCACGAAGCGCATCGTGGACGACGCCTTGCGGCATGCCGGGCTCCTGGTCGACTGAGAGGCACCCGCATGGCCCCGAAACCGGAGCCCAGCCGGCGGATCGTCGCCGACAACCGCGCCGCGCGCTACCACTACACCATCGAGGACACCCTCGAGGCCGGCATCGCGCTGACCGGCACCGAGGTGAAGTCCCTGCGCGGCGGCAAGGCGACGATCGGCGAGGCCTATGCCGGTCCCTCCGGCAACGACCTGATGCTGTTCAACGCCTACATCCCGGAATACCTGGAGGCGAACCGCTTCAACCACGACACCAAGCGCCCCCGCCGGCTGCTGCTGCACCGCCGCCAGATCAACAAACTGATCGGCGCGACCCAGCGGCAGGGCTACACGGTGGTGCCGCTCAAGATCTACTTCAACGACCAGGGGCGGGCGAAGGTCGAGCTGGGCCTCGGCAAGGGCAAGCAGGCCCACGACAAGCGCGAGGCGGTGAAGGAGCGCGACTGGCAGCGCGACCGGGCCCGGCTGCTGCGCGACCGGGGCTAGGTTCCGGGCCTAGGTCCCGGGACCGGTGGGGCTGAGCCGGATGCGCCGGGGGCGCGGACAGGATCGCCTTGGCGGCGATCCCGCGCCGTCGCATGATCCCGCCTCCGCCTGTGCGGCGGCCCGGACTCGCGCATACGAGGTGCGGCCCATGCCATCCAGCCACGACGTCCTGCCCGACGACCTGCCCGTTCCCGTCGACGACGGCGCGGCCGCCCATCTCTGCGGGATGCGCCTGCCCGACGTGGCGCTCACCGCAACGGATGGACGCACCGTCTCGCTGGCGCGGCTCTCCGGGCGCACGGTCGCCTACGCGTATCCGCGCACCGGCGAGCCGGGGAAGCCCGGCCTCACCCCCGACTGGGACGCGATCCCGGGTGCCCGGGGCTGCACGCCGCAGGCCTGCGATTTCCGCGACCACCACGCCGAGCTGAAGGCCCGGGGCGTGGCCCAGGTCTTCGGCCTCTCGACCCAGACGAGCGCCTACCAGCGGGAGGCGGCCGAGCGCCTGCACCTGCCCTTTCCGCTCCTCGCCGACCCGCACCGGGCCTTCGCCATGGCGGCGCGCCTGCCGGTCTTCGAGGCCGGCGGCGCGGTGCTGCTGCGCCGCCTGACCCTGGTGATCGACGACGGCGTGGTGAGCGCGCTGTTCTACCCGGTCTTCCCGCCGGACCAGAGCGCCCGGCAGGTTCTCGCCTGGCTCGACCGGCCGGGCGCCTGAGGGCCTACTCCTCGGCTTCCGGCTGGCGGATGCCGTAGCGGTTCTCCAGGCCCGGGTTCGTCCGGCCCTCCCCGCGGTAACGGCTCGGCGCCTCGCCGGGCGCCCGGACCGGACGCTCGCCCGGATCGCGCCCGATCCGGCCCGCGAGGCTCGCGAGGTCGACGAACTCGTCGGCCTGCCGCCGCAGCTCGTCGGAGATCATCGCCGGCTGGGTCTGGATCGTGGAGATCACCGTCACCTTGACGCCCCGCCGCTGCATCGCCTCGACCAGCGAGCGGAAATCGCCGTCGCCCGAGAACAGGATCATGTGATCGATATGCGTGCTGAGTTCGAGGGCGTCGATCGCCAGCTCGATGTCCATGTTGCCCTTGTACTTCCGCCGGCCCATCGAATCCGTGAACTCCTTCACGGGCTTGGTCACGACGCGGTAGCCGTTGTAGTCGAGCCAGTCGATCAGGGGGCGGATCGATGAATATTCCTGATCCTCGATCAGGGCGGTATAGTAAAATGCGCGCAGAAGGTTCTCGCGCGATTGAAATTCCTTGAGCAGCTTCTTGTAATCGATGTCGAAACCGAGGGCCTTGGTGGTGGCATAGAGATTGGCGCCGTCGATGAAGATGGCGCTGCGTTGGGTTGTGGGCATGAACAGGTCAGATCCCGGAAAATCGTGGGTGACAGGAAATCGTCTGATTAAACGGCCAGGGTCCGCCGACGGCGACTGGCCGGGGCGGTGCTCCGCGATCGGGGGCGCCAAGCTTTGCAATCCAGCGCGTAACGACGCGGTCCGTGTGCGTGCGGCCGCCGCTCTGGCGACCGGACCATTCGTTTCAAACGCGTCCGTGTCAAGCAGAGCACGGAGATGTGCGGCTCTGGAAACCTGGATCAATGGCTCGGGAGATTGATCGAATGGGCATCTGCGCTGAAGAAAGAGGTTTACGGAAGTCGATCCCGTAAACCTCAGATGCGTCGGGGCCCGGCCGTGCGCGGGCACCCGGCCTCAGCCGTTCACACGCTCCACGCTGTTGACCGGGCGCTTGCCGCGCAGCTCGGCGATGATCGCGTTGAGATGCTGGAGATCCCAGACCGACAGGTCGATCGTGATGTCGGTGAAATCCTGGGTGCGCCGCTTCATCGAGATGTTGTCGATGTTGCCGTCGTGGTCGGCGATCACCTGGGCGATCTGGGCGAACACGCCCGGCTCGTTGATCGACTTCAGCGCCAGCCGGGCGGGGAAGCGCTCGCCGCCCAGCGCCTCCGTGTCCCAGCGGACGTCCAGCCAGCGCTCCGGCTCGTTGTCGAAGGCGGCGAGCGCCGCCGACTGGATCGGGTAGACGGTGACCCCGACGCCGGGGGTCAGGATGCCGACGATGCGATCCCCCGGGACCGCGCCGCCATTCGGCGCGAAGGTCACGGGAAGGTCGCCCGCGAGGCCCCGGATCGGGATCGCGTCGCTGCGATCCTCGGCGCCCTCCTTGCCGTCGGCGCCCTGGAAGGTGAGCCGCATGGTCTGGTCGGCCGAGCGGACCAGCCGGCCGGCGCCGTTGGCGGCCCCCTGCGCGGGGGAAGGCCGGCGCTCGTCGCGGTGGTCGGGATAGACGGCGCGGACGACGTCGCCCGAGAACATCTCGCCCCGCCCCACGGCGGCGAACACGTCCTCGGTGGTGGCGCGGGCGAGCCGCGGCAGGGCGCCGCGCAGCTTGTCCTCCGAGAAGGTCTTGGCGGCGCGCTCGAAGGCCCGGTCCAGGATCTGGCGGCCGAGGCCCGCATATTGCCGGCGCACGGCGGCCCGGGTCGCCCGCCGGATCGCCGCCCGCGCCTTGCCGGTCACGACGAGCGATTCCCAGGCGGCCGGGGGCGAGGCGCCGTCGGAGCGGCTGATCTCGACCTCGTCGCCGTTGGCGAGTTCGTGCAGAAGCGGCGCCATCCGGCCGTTGATCTTGGCACCCACCGCCGTGTTGCCGACGTCGGTATGCACGGCGTAGGCGAAGTCGATCGGCGTGGCCCCCCGCGGCAGGGCGATCAGCCGGCCCTTCGGGGTGAAGCAGAACACTTGGTCCTGGAACAGCTCCAGCTTGGTGTGCTCTAGGAACTCCTCCGGGCTGTCGCCCTCGGCGAGGAGTTCGATGGTCCGGCGCAACCATTGGTAAGCGCCGCTCTCGCCGGCGAGCCGCGGATGCACGCTGCCCTCGGCGCGTCCCGGATCCTTGACCAGCTCGGCGCCGACTTCCTTGTAATGCGCGTGGGCCGCGATGCCGTACTCGGCGATGTCGTCCATGGCGCAGGTGCGGATCTGCAGCTCGACGCGCTGGCTCTTCGGCCCGATGACCGTGGTGTGGATCGAGCGGTAATCGTTCTGCTTCGGGGTCGAGATGTAGTCCTTGTAACGGCCCGGAACCATCGGCCAGCTGGTGTGGACGATGCCCAGCGCCGCGTAGCATTCCTGCACGGTGTTGACGACGACCCGGAAGCCGAAGATGTCGGAGAGCTGCTCGAAGGCGACGGACTTGCGCTCCATCTTCGACCAGATCGAGAAGGGCCGCTTCTGCCGGCCGCTCACCTCCGCGGTGATGCCTTGCGCGGCGAGCTTCTCGGTGAGCACCTGCGCGATGGTCTCGACCACGCTCTCGGACTTGGCGGTGAGCCGCGCCAGCCGCTGCGTGATGGTGGCGTAGACCTCCGGCTCCAGGTTGCGGAAGGCCAGATCCTCCAGCTCTTCGCGCAACTCCTGCATGCCCATGCGGCCGGAGAGCGGCGCGTAGATGTCCAGCGTCTCCTGCGCGATGCGGTGGCGCTTGTCCTCCCGCATGTGCTGGAGGGTGCGCATGTTGTGCAGGCGGTCGGCGAGCTTGACCAGCAGCACGCGCACATCCGCCGCCACCGCGAGCAGCAGCTTGCGGAAGTTCTCGCCCTGCGCCGCCTGCTTGGAGACGAGGTCGAGGCGCTTGAGCTTGGTCAGGCCGTCGACCAGGGCGCCGATCTCCGGCCCGAACAGCCGGCGGATCTCCTCCAGCGTCGCCTCGGTATCCTCCACGGTGTCGTGCAGGACCGCGGCCACGATGGTGGCGTCGTCGAGGTGGAGGTCCGTGAGGATCGCGGCGACTTCGAGGGGATGGGCGAAGAACGGGTCGCCCGAGGCGCGCTTCTGCGTGCCGTGCGCCTGCATGGCGTACACGTAGGCGCGGTTGAGCAGCGCCTCGTCGGCGGCCGGATTGTAGCGCTTGACCCGCTCCACGAGCTCGTACTGGCGCATCATCCGCCGGGACGGGGCCGGGGCTTCCTGGGTCGTGCGTGGGGTCGGGATCACGCGCGATTGTTCCGCAACCGCCGGGCCGGCGCCAGCCCCCGGCGGGGGAAAACCCTCCGGCGCCGGGCCGGCCTCGGAACGAGAGAACCCGGCGTCTCCGCCGGGTCCGGTCTCGGTCAGGTCGTGCGCGTCCAGGCCCACGGTGTCCGGCTCACTCGCCCTCGTCGTCGGTCTCGACCGGCGGGGCGAGGTTCTCGAGGCCGCGGAGCAGATCTTCCTCGCTCATGCGGTCGAACTGGACCGCCGCGTCGTCGCTGGAGGACTGGGGCGCCACCGCGGCGGCGGCCGGCGAGCTCGACAGCAGCGGCACGGTCTCGGCCTCCGGCTCGTCCACCTCGACGTATTTCTGCATCGAGTGGATCAGCTGCTCCTTGAGGTCGTCGGCCGTGATCGTCTCGTCGCCGATCTCGCGCAGGGCCACGACGGGGTTCTTGTCGCGGTCGCGGTCGATGGTCAGGGGGGCGCCGGCGGCTAGGAGGCGGGCCCGGTGGCTCGCCAGCAGCACCAGCTCGAAGCGGTTCTCGACCTTCTCGATGCAGTCTTCGACGGTGACGCGCGCCATGCGGGGCGGCTCCTTGGGCTTGAGCGACGGAAGATGTCGGGTATGGCGCCACTCTACACCGGATGCCGTTGTGCAACAAGCACAGCGGGTTGCGCCGGGCGCGCCTCCGGCGAGCGCTGCGGGCCGGGCGCGCCGAGACCCGGGTGCGGCGTCGGTGCGGCGTGGGTGCGGCGTCATGGTGCGGCGCATTGTTGACACCCACGGCCGCGGGTGCGAGTGCGCGCCCCATTCCAGAGTTTCGGCCGACACGGGCGGCGTTCGCGCGCCGAAAGGTGCCGGCGATCAGGACGCAACATGCGCGCACTCATCTTTCCCGGCCAGGGCAGTCAGGCGGTCGGCATGGCGCGGGACCTCGCGGAGGCCTTCCCGCAGGCCCGGGCCGTCCTCGACGAGGTCGACGCCGCCCTGAACCAGAACCTGTCGCGGCTGATGTTCGAGGGGCCGGTCGAGGAGCTGACCCTCACCGCCAACGCCCAGCCGGCCCTGATGGCGGCGAGCCTCGCGGTGCTGCGCGTGCTGGAGGCCGAGCGCGGCCTCGACCTCGAACGCGACGTGGCCTGCGTGGCCGGCCATTCGCTGGGCGAGTACGCGGCCCTCGCGGCCGCCGGCAGCCTGACGATCGCGGATGCCGCCAAGCTGCTGCGCCTGCGCGGCGAGGCGATGCAGGAGGCGGTGGCGCCGGGCGCGGGCGCCATGGCGGCGCTGATCGGCACCGATCTCGACTCCGCCCGATCCGTCGCCGAGGCGGCGGCCGACGAGGCCGGCGGCGGCGCGGTCTGCGACGTCGCCAACGACAACGGCGGCGGCCAAGTGGTGCTCTCCGGCGACCGGCCGGCCGTGGAGCGCGCCATCGGCATTGCCACCGGCCGCGGGATCAAGCGCGCCGTGATGCTCAACGTCTCGGCACCGTTCCACTGCCGCCTGATGGCCCCGGCCGCCGAGGCCATGGCCCGGGCGCTGGCCGCCGTCGCCCTGAAGGCCCCGCGCGTCACCCTCTACGCCAACGTCGCGGCCGCCCCGGTCTCCGATCCGGAGGCGATCCGCACGGCCCTGGTCGAGCAGGTCACCGGCACCGTGCGCTGGCGCGAGAGCGTCGCCGCCATGGCGGCGACGGGCGTCGACCGGTTCTACGAACTCGGCGCCGGCAAGGTGCTGACCGGCCTCGTCAAGCGCATCGCCCCCCAGGCGAGCGCCACGGCGGTCGGCACGCCCGCCGACGTCGCCGCCTTCGCGCTCTGATCCGACAGGAGCCCCGCATGTTCGATCTCACCGGCCGCAAGGCCCTCGTCACCGGCGCGACCGGCGGCCTCGGCCAGGCGATCGCCCGGGCGCTGCACGCCCAGGGCGCCACCGTGGCGCTCTCGGGCACGCGGCCCGCGGCCCTGGAGGCGCTCGCCGCCGAACTCGGCGAGCGCGCGAGCCCCGTCGCCGCCGACCTGTCCGACAAGGACTCGGTGGAGGGCCTCGTGCCGGCCGCCGAGGCCGCGATCGGCCCGCTGGACATCCTCGTGAACAATGCCGGCATCACCCGCGACAACCTGTTCATGCGGATGAAGGACGAGGAGTGGGAGCAGGTGATCGCCGTCAACCTCACCGCCGCCTTCCGCCTGTCGCGGGCCGCCGTGAAGGGCATGATGCGCCGCCGCTCCGGGCGGATCGTCAATATCGGCTCGGTGGTCGGCAGCACCGGCAATCCCGGCCAGGGCAACTACGCCGCCGCCAAGGCCGGCCTCGTGGGCATGACCAAGGCGCTCGCCGCCGAGGTCGCCTCGCGCGGGATCACGGTCAACTGCATCGCCCCGGGCTTCATCAGCTCGCCCATGACCGACGCCCTCAACGAGAAGCAGCGCGAGGGCATCCTCGCCCGCGTGCCCGCCGGGCGGCTCGGCGAAGGCTCGGAGGTGGCGGCGGCCTGTCTCTACCTCGCCTCCGCGGAGGCGGCCTACGTCACCGGGCACACGCTGCACGTGAATGGCGGTATGGCCATGTACTAGTGTGCGAAGACCGGTCTCGAACCGGCGACGATCGCGCGCGAATCACCCCCGCCGACACGCAAGTGCCACACCCATGAAGGCTTTCTGAACGGGCCCTCGCCAGGGCGGGAACCCTGTGCTACCACGCCCCGCAGCCGTACAGGGGGTTGACGGTTCAGCGGGTTTTCAGTCCAAGGCCCTCCGGCGGGGGCGTCCCGGCTCACGCGCCGGTTCACCTCAGAAGCACGCGCGATCGGACACCGGCCCGTCACAACAAGCCCGCAAGGGCGCGACGCGGCCACGGCACCACCCCGAGAAGACTGACAGACCAAAAGGACGAGGACGGAAGACCGATGAGCGATATCGCTGAGCGCGTGAAGAAGATCGTCGTCGAGCACCTGGGCGTGGAGCCCGAGAAGGTGGTCGAGAGCGCCAACTTCATCGACGACCTCGGTGCCGACAGCCTCGACACGGTCGAGCTGGTCATGGCCTTCGAGGAAGAGTTCAACGTCGAGATCCCGGACGACGCTGCCGAGACCATCCAGACGGTCGGCGACGCCGTGAAGTTCCTGGAGAAGAACTCCGCCGCCTAAAGGCGCCGGGGACCGGGTTTGACGCGGCGCGGGTGAGGCGAAACAGCCCCCGCGCCGTTATGCGTTTCAAGGCTCGGAGGCGTGACGGGTCCCGCCGGGACCGATTCCGCCGCCGAGGGCGTTAGGACGATGCGCGACCGCGGCTCTGCCGGCGGGGCTGCGCCTCAAGACGGGACAGGGCACATGCGGCGGGTGGTGGTCACGGGTCTGGGGATGGTCACGCCGCTCGGCTGCGGAGTGGAGCACACCTGGAGCCGGCTGATCGCGGGCGACAGCGGCGCCGGCCCGATCCGCGGCTTCGAATCCGCCGACCTGCCCTGCCGGATCGCCGCGCAGGTCCCCTTCGGCGACGGCACCGACGGCACCTTCAACCCCGACCTCGTGATGGAGGTGAAGGAGCAGCGGAAGGTCGATCCGTTCATCGTCTACGCGATGGCGGCGGCCGACGAGGCCCTGAAGGATGCCGGCTGGGCGCCGAAGAGCCACGAGGACCAGTGCGCCACCGGCGTGCTGATCGGCTCCGGCATCGGCGGCATCGGCGGCATCTACGACGCCTCCGTGACCCTGCACGAGAAGGGGCCCCGCCGGATCTCGCCGTTCTTCATCCCGGGCCGGATCATCAACCTCGCCTCCGGCCAGGTCTCGATCGCCCACGGCCTGAAGGGCCCGAACAACGCGGTCGTGACGGCCTGCTCCACGGGCGCCCACGCCATCGGCGACGCGAGCCGCCTGATCGCGCTCGGGGACGCCGACGTGATGGTGGCGGGCGGCGCCGAATCGCCGGTGAACCGCCTCTCGATCGCGGGCTTCTCCGCCTGCCGGGCGCTGACCACGGGCTTCAACGACACGCCGGAGAAGGCCTCCCGCCCCTACGACCGCGACCGCGACGGCTTCCTCATGGGCGAGGGCGCCGGCATCGTGGTGCTGGAGGAGTACGAGCACGCCAAGGCCCGCGGCGCGAAGATCTACGCCGAGGTGGTGGGCTACGGCCTCTCGGGCGACGCCTACCACATCACCTCCCCGTCCCCGGACGGCGACGGCGCCTTCCGCTGCATGAGCGCCGCGGTGAAGCGAGCCGGGATCTCACCGTCCGAGATCGGCTACATCAATGCCCACGGCACCTCCACGCCCATGGGCGACGAGCTGGAGCTGAAGGCCGTGGAGCGCCTCCTGGGCGCCGCCGCCGCGAACGCCACCATGTCGTCCACCAAGAGCTCGGTGGGCCACCTGCTGGGTGCGGCCGGCTCGGTCGAGGCGATCTTTTCGATACTCGTCCTGCGCGACAACGTCATCCCGCCGACGCTCAACCTCGACAACCCCTCCGTGCAGACCCAGATCGACCTCGTGCCGTTCGAGGCCAAGCGGAAGCGGGTGGATGTCGTGCTGTCGAATTCTTTTGGATTCGGCGGGACGAATGCGTCGCTGGTGATGCGGCGGGTCGCGTAAGAGCGTCACCGTCTCACGCTGAGACGGTCTGCAAGTCTCTCAGAAGCATTGATCGCGATCTGACGTGCGGAATGCCTCCGCGTTCCTGCAACGGGCGGAGACTGCACGCTGACGGGCCGTGCGCGTCCGGGCGGTTGGGAGCTGGCACGGGTCTGAAGCAGGTCGAGCGCGCGCCGACGATGCTTGCAAGAGGAAATACGTTCCGGCTTGCAGTTCTTCCGTCGGTCAACGCGGGCGTCTCGTCGACAAATCGGTAAAACCTGCGGCCCGTCACGGCATTCACGGCAGGATACTGCCTCCGGTCCAACAATGGCGCCGGCGCAAATACTCTTCCTCTGATCCGCGACGCTGGTGGCCGTGAGACCTGGGCGCGGAATCCCGTGCCCGCCCTCATCCTGAGGTGCTGCGCAGCAGCCTCGAAGGAGGGCTCCAGGGATCACGGGGCTGACTGGATGGCTCCTTCGAGGCCTGCGCTGCGCTCCGGCACCTCAGGATGAGGTCGCGATCGGGATCACTGTCCGACGCGCCGCGCGCCAGCCGACCTGTCGTCCTACCACCCCCGCCGCTCCGCCTCCCCCGGCACCCGCCCCTGCGGGGTGAGCGTGTGCACCACCTCCGGCAACGCCTGGGCGAGCTGCGCGAGAAGCGTGTCCCGGTCCATCCCGGTCTGGCTCTGGAGGGTGTCCACCGTGTCGGGGCCGAGCGCCCGGGCGAGCTGGTCCGGGGCCACCGGGCGGTTGGCGCCGTGGCCGATCCAGGACTCGATCACGTCGCCGAGGCCGCCCTGGCGGAACCGGTCCACCAGCCCGTCGAGGCCGCCGAGATCCCCCTGCCCCTCCGGGGCGGCGCGGCTCGGGGCCGGGGCGTCGCCGGGGCCGTCGAGCATGCCGGACAGATCCGAGAAGTCGCCGGGCGGGAGGGACGGATCCGTCGGCCCCTCCGGGCCCCCGTCGCGGCGGCCGCCATACTGGTCCCAGCCGCCGATATCGCCCCCGTCGTCGGGGCGGCGTCCGCCGGCATCGGCGGGGTGCTGGCCGGGATCACGGCCGTAGGGGCCGGCGCCGCCGGAGCGGTCGGCCTCGGGGCCCGGCTCGCCCCGTCCCCCGCGCCCGAAGATGTCGCCGAAGCCGCCGCTGGCGCCCTTGGCCAGCAGCAGCATCAAGAGCGCCTTCACCAGGGGCGACATGCCCCCGGCGCCCTGCTTCTGCCCGCCGAACACCTGGCCCAGCACGCCGCCGATCGCCGATTCGAGCAGTCCCATGCGCGTCTCCCCCACGGTTCGGGCCGGACGGGCCCCGGCGGACAACCCTCGGGGGCGGGCGCGGGTTGCCTCGCTCAGCGGGCCGGAGGGGTGAGCGCGGCCTGCGTGGTGTGGGTGGCGGTGGTGGCGTCGGCGGGCTCGATCAGCGGCACCGTCGCGGCCGAGAGGATCAGTCCGGCCAGGAACAGGCCGGTGGCGGCGGCGCCGGCGCGGGGGCGCGGCAGGCGGACGGCGCGGCGTTTCGCGGGATGGGGACTTTCGACGGTCCAGGGCATCGCGGCCTCTCCGGGTTCGGGGCGGGCCCTCGGGGCCCTGTTGCCGGATGAACGCCGCCGGGGGGCGGACCGGTTCCCGAACCCTTAATCCCGGACGACGAGGCGGCGCCCCAGCGCCCCGAGGGCGCAGGCCGCGCAGTAGACCGGCAGGATCAGGCCCGCGCCGTCGAGCCACAGACCGGGCAGGCCCGGCACGAACCCGGCGAGCGCCGCCGCGGCCACGAGCCCCGCGACCACGCAAAGTCCCAGCGAGGCGGCGAGCCGGTCCGGCCAGCCGACCAGCGCCCCGACCACGAGGCCGAGCGCGGCCGCCCCGGCGAGCCCGGGCCAGAATCCGGCGAGCAGCAGCGTCACGGCCGTCCGGCCTCCCTGCGGGCGCGATCGATGCGCGCGGATGGGCGCGGCCCGGCGGCCGGGCGCGGGGCGGAGCGGATGTCCCTCACGGCAGCAGCGCGAAGACGACGGGGCCGGCCGGCCCGTCCGGCCCGGCCGTGACCTGCTCCGGTCGGGCGCCGGCCTGGAGGAGATACTCCACCACCGCCTGGGCGCGCAGGCGCGGCAGGTCGGGCGGCGGCTCCTCGGGGGCCTCGGCGGGCTTCTTCGCCGAAGCCTTGCCGTGCGCGGCCGGCTCCTTCCTGGCGTCCTTCTTGGCCGCTTCCGCCTTGCCGGCCTCGGTCTTGGCGTGATCCGGCTTGCCCCGCGTCTTGGGCGTCTCCCCCTTGGGCGTCTCCGTCTTGGGCGTGTCCCCCTTGGGCGTCTCCGTCTTGGGCGTATCCCCCTTGGGGGGCTCCGGCTTGGCGGCGCTGGCGATCTGGGTCGGTGCGGCGGCGGGCGCGCCCTCCCCCGTGGCCGCCGGACCGGCGGCCGGCGTCGGGGTCGGCTTGGCCGGGTCGGCGGGCCCCGAGACGGCGATGCGCAGCGACGGGCAGGTCTTGGCCAGGGCCGCGAGGGCGTCGAGGGTCGGGTAGAAGGCCGGCGTCAGGACCGCGCCCCCGGCGGGGAAACGCAGGTCGGTGCCGGCCAGGGCGGCGGTGAAGTCGGCGCGGCAGGTGGCGGGGTCGCGCCGCTCGGCGGCGTCCCGGGCCGTGACGGTGGCCTGTCCGGTCCAGCCGGGGGGCAGCGCCTCGGCCAGCCGGTCCGGGGTGCGGGCGGCGCCCTCCCGGTAGAGGCTTTCGCCGGTCAGGGTCAGGGCGCGGTCCGAGACCGTGACGGTCCCGTCCGCGAGGTTCGCCACCAGCGGGGCGGCGGCGGCCAGCGCGTCCCCGAGATCCGGCGGGGCGCCGTCGGCGAGGCGGGTGCGGTCGATGACCGGTTCCCGGAACAGGCGCGGGCGCAGGGCGGCGAGCACCCGCTCCCGGGTCGCGGTGTCCGGCAGATGCCCGGTGAGGAGTACGGAATCGGCGGTCCGGCGGATCGCCACCCGGTAGGGCGAGAGCGGCCGCGCCGTGAGCGCCACCGGCCCGGCTGCCACGCCGGCGGGCCGGCCGTCGCGCATCAGCGCCTCGGCGTCCGGGAGCGCCTGCCCGTCGATGGCGTCGCCGGTCACCGAGACCGCCCCGTCCTGGAAGACCACGCGGCCGGACTGGATCAGCTCGGCGAGCTTGAACGCGAAGGCGATGAGGCCCTTCGGGTCGATGGCGGGGTCGAGGCCCCGGGCCGCCAGGAGCCGGTCCTCCACGGCGCCGCCGGCCGCCGCCTCGGTGGCCGCGCGCAGGGCGGCCTCGCGGTCTGCGGCCGAGGGGGTGAAGCCGTCGAGGACGACGCCCCGGCCGGATTTCTCCACGGCGAACCGGTACGCGGCCACCTTGGGCGGCAGGATCTCGATCCGCCCGATGCTGAAGCCCTCCGGCGGGTCCGAGAGCGCCGCCCGCAGGGCCTCGTAGGCCGGCACGTCCAGGGCCTCGCCCGAGAGGCTGAGCACGGTGTCGCTGAGGGCGGCCCGCCCGCCCTTGGCGAGGCCGGAGAGCCGGGCCGCCAGGAACGCGGCCGCGCTGGCGAAGTCCGGCGGCGCCCCCCGGGCGGCCCGGGCGGTGTCGTCGAGGCCTGTGCCGGGATGGAGGGCGCCGGTGATCCGCGCCTCCAGGGCCCGCCGGCCGATCTCCACCGGGCGGCTGCCCTCCAGGGCGATCCGGTTCGGGCCGGTGCGGATCGCCGCCCACTGGAAGGGCGCGGCGGTCTCCACGATGCCGACCTCGGAGACGATGCGGCGGGGGCCGTCCAGGGCCGCGAGGCGGGACAGCACGGTGGCCCGTTCGGCGACGTCCGGCGCCTCGCCGGCGGCCACGAGGTCGCGGCCGCTGGCCTCCAGGCGCAGCCAGGGCTCGCCGGTGGCGGTGGCCGTGCCGGATGTCACCGCCGCCCCCTCGGCCTCGAGCCCCTCGGCGATCCGCGGGGCGGCGTAAAGGGTCGCACTCGCCCAGATCAGCGCGAGGGCCGGCAGGCCGGCGAGCCAGCCGGCGCTGCGCAAGCCTGAGGCGAGGGTTTCGGGCAACGGTACGATCGCAGGTCGGGGCGCAGGTCCGGGCGGATCCGCCGCCGAGACCACACCGCCTTTCCGGCAGCATGAAGGCCGACGGTGCTCTTTCCGCGCCTGCGGCGGGCGTTCCGCGTCGGTGCGCCGCCGGAACCGGCCGGACGCCCCTCTGTTTCTCGGCAACAAATCTGTCCGGCTTTGTCTTCGTCCGCCGGCCTGCGGAGCGTGCCATGCGGTCCATCCTCGCCGCCCTGCTGCTGCCGATCGCCATCCCGGCTTCGGCGCAGAGCCTGTCGGCCACCGCGACGGTGCCGAGTTCGGCCTCGCCGGAGCCGATCACGCCCATCGCCAATCCCGGTCAGCTCAGCCTCGGCGGCGGCACCACCACCGGCCCGTTCCCGACCGTCTCGGCGCAGACCGGCGGCTTGGTGAATGCCGGCCAGCTCAGCTTCGGCAGCGCGGGCGGCGGCGGCCGCATCGGCGCCTCGGGCGGGCGCTCGGCCGGACAATCGGCCGGGACTGCCATCGGCACATCGGCCGCGGGATCGACCGGTGCGGGCCAGCTCGGAACCTTGGGCTCGGCCGCGACCGGCGGCGCAGGCGTCTCCGGCTCCAGCCTCCGGACCGGGGGGACGATCGGCGCCAGCGGCCTGCGCAGCGGATTCAGCACCGCGTCGCGTTCGGGGCTGGGCACGTCACCGGGGAGCACCCTGTCGCTGACCAGCGGCACGATCGGTCTGGGTGGCGGGTCTGGCCTCTCCCTGGGCCTGGGATCCGGCGGCACGACCCGCACGGGGCAGACGACCGCCCTGACGGGCGCGGGCTCCCTCAACGGTCTCGGCAACGGCACCGCCACGGGGGTCGGCTCTGTCGGGACATCGGGAACGTTGTTCCCTGCGGCTGCGTCGGCCGGTCTCGCAGGCGGGACCGCCGACGCGGCCGCGATCGGAGCGTCCGGCACCACCCTGTCCAGCGTCGGGCCGTTCGGCGTGTTCGGGCTCGGGACCGGCGCGACCGTGAGCCCGGGCGCGGGCGCCTCGATTTCCGGAGCGGCCGGCGCGGGGGGCGTCGGAACGGGCGGGGCCGGGATCGTCGGGGCGAGCGGGCTCCGCGCGGACGACCCCGCACAAGCGGCCCGCATGCTCCCGTCCGGCGGAGGGGCGTTCGGCGGGGCCGGCATCGGCGGCGCGGCGGCCGCGCCGGTCCGGACCGGCGACCTCTGCGGCGATCCCCTGGCCGAAGCCTGCCTCGGCGGCGGCTTCTGAGCGCTTCCCGGGCCCGGAACCGGGCCGAACCGATGCCGTTCATCCTGTTCCGGCACCTGGGCCGGGACAGGAGGCAGAAATGAGCGTCA
The DNA here is from genome assembly GCF_029691625.1 of Methylobacterium sp. 391_Methyba4. Classification (NCBI taxonomy): domain Bacteria; kingdom Pseudomonadati; phylum Pseudomonadota; class Alphaproteobacteria; order Hyphomicrobiales; family Methylobacteriaceae; genus Methylobacterium; species Methylobacterium sp. 391_Methyba4. Next base: position 2,479,566 of record NZ_CP121475.1, read on the forward strand.
TTCTGGGCCGCGTCTCTTTCGCGGCCGTTCTCGTTCTCGGCGTCTCGGGCGCAGCCCTGGCGCGCGATGCCGGCCCCAAGGCGCAGGGCGCCCATGGCGCGACAGGCCTGCACGGGATCGGTTTCAACGAGCCGAAATTCCGGTCGCACCTGCAGACCGGCAAGAATCAGCCCTATACGTGGCCGGTCAGCGACCGCTATCGCCCGGTCTCGCAGCCCTATTACGGTCGCGCTTACTGAGCCGCCCGGAGACCGCTCCGTCGAATGGATGAGTGGCGCCGCGTCGGCCCCCGCGTCACACAGGGGCCGGACCGGGGCCCGTCATCGGGATTGGCGGGCACAGGCGCGGCTTTCCGTGCCGTGCCGGCTTCCAAGCCTGGAGAGTGTGATGCATCCGCTGACCCGGCTCGTCCTCGCAGGCCCCATCGTCGCTCCCCTCGTCGCCGCCTCCCTGCCGGGTCGTGCGGGCGAGTTCGCGCCGACGGCTCCGGTTCCCGGCATGGCCCTGACGCAGCCCGATCCGGGGATGGCCAACGGCGCTCCCGCTCCCGTCCTCCCGGCCCAGCCCGCACCGGTCGCGGCGGCGCCGGCACCGGCGCCGGTCCAGGCCGACCCGACCGGGGGGCGCCGACGTCCCACGGGGCTGGGGAGCGGATTTTCATCCCTCGAAGGGCGGCTTCCGAACCAGCGCACCGGTCTGCGACACCCGCACGTGGTGCGCGACATCTGCATCGGCTGCTGATCGTGACTGCAAGACCCGCGTCGCCCCGGCTATTGCAGGGATCGCGAGCGGGAATGCGCCTGGATCCAGCGCGGTGAGAGGATGTCACCGGCCTCGGTGATGATCCACGGCTGGGCGTCGTCGGACGCGATCGCCTCGAGCGCAACCGCGAGGGCTTCGCGCAGCGTCGCGAACGGGCGCCCCTCCGCGGAACGACCGGTCGCGCGTGCGGGCCAGATGGTGAGTTCGGCCCTTTTGTCGAGATCGGAGGGCGTCATCGGCGCATCCGTGATGCTTGGCATGGTGTGTGGGTCTACCGGGCCTGTGTGACGGGCATCTGGCGCCGGAGGCCGCCGATCCGGGTGCGCCCGTGCGGCTGCGACGAACCATCCGGCGCCCGGATCAGAAATTAAATGATGCGCGCGTCCAAGTTATATTTGAGAACCGGCCAATGGAAGTTTAGTTCATTTGCATCGAATGCATGGGCATTTAATTGTCGGCCTGCTCAGGCCCTCCAGAAAGCCCGGGAACATTGCAAAACCGTGCCGTCGTAGCGATATGGTGCAATGCGAAAAACGCATGCCGCATCGCACAAATCCGTGGTCTCATGCGCTGGTCGATCGCAATCCGCGGTCGACGCTGCGATCGAAACGGAGACGCACCATGCGCACGATCCTCATCCTCGCGTCGGCCGCGCTCACCTCGGCCGCCTTCATCGGCCCGGCCGCCGCCGACGATCACCTGCACCTGACCCCGCCGCTCTATCGGGAGCAGGCCCGGCCTGCCCAGCAGATCCGTGCGATCCACGACCTGACCACCACGCCTCAGCCCGTGGCGGCGCCGGCGACCGTCAGCCGGACGGTCTCGGCCCTTGGCCGACCGATGGTCCAGGCCTCCGTCGAGGCGAGTCGCTGAGCCCGCCGCCGGAGACGGAGCGCCCCGGGCGCCTCTGTCTCCGGCCCTGACTCAGACGATGTGCAACGCCTGAGCGGCTGCCGCCGGCGATACGCCGCGACGGATCAAGCGCCGCGTCCGCGCCCGTTGATCGCGTTCGGCACTGAGGGCGGCTCCGGCCGCCCGATATCCCTCGAGCCACAGTTCCGCCCAGGCATACTGCATCGCCATCACGAGCAATGCGGCATTCTCGGCCTGCCGCAGGCTCAGCCGCAGGCCCTCATCCGCCAGGCGGCCCACCTCCCCGTACATCATTGCCAACTCCGCGTCCGAAGACGGCCGGCAGCGCCGCGACGGGCCGCCCGCCCACGCGCCCAGAGACCGGGCGCGGATGGCTCTGTACACATCCTGCACGGCGTCATCGCGGCATCGAGCGCCTGCCCGCGGGTGCGGGCGGGATCGGCCGAATCGTGAAGCGCGTCGATGAGCTCCCGATGGCCCTGCGGGCCTGTGCGAGGCCGGTCCCGGCGAAGGCGCGTGTCCGGGTCGGACCCGCCTGGCGACGCATCCTCGCCCAGGCGGGTCGGCCGCACGAGCACGGAGGTCCAGGGATCGACCGTACCGTGCAACGACCGGTCGGATCTCGGTTTCGCGTCTCACGGGCGAATCCCGCGCGCCGGCGGGCCGATGATGGCCCATCGCTCCGTGTTGAGGGCCCGCCCTGCGCGGAACGACGCGACGGGCCCCCGTGTCTCTCACGATGGCGGGAGGCGCGATGCGGGACGCGCCTCTATATGGGAGGTGAGAGCAGGGAGAGAGACGTGTTCACCGTCAAGGGGATTGATCCGTCCGGGCGCGTCATGACGTTCGCCTGCGGGACTGACGAGCAAGCCATGGAGAAGACCTGGGAACTGGCCCGGCGCGGCTTCCGCGAGATCACGGTCGCCGACCCGAAGGGCAAGGAACTGTCCGCGGCCGCCTTCGAGCGCTCTCTGAACATCGATTGGGACTGACGCGAGCCGGCTCCACGGTGCCCCGGCGCGCCGACCGGCGCGATGATCCGATGCGAAGGGCCACTTCGGGCCGCGCGGCCTCGCTGCGGGGCGGACCGGCCTTCGGCCGCCTTCAGGCCCGCTCCAGCTCGTGAAGCATCGTCCAGCCGCCCGACCGAGCCGTCTCGGGTACGTCCGCGGTCGCCCCGATCTCGTCCGCCTTGCGCCAGATGGCCTGGCAGACGAGGATCTCGTTGCTCGCGTCGATACTGAGGATGAAGCGATCCGGCACGATCTCGGTGTCCGGAAGCGCGATCCGCACGCCGCCGGCCGACCGATCGTAGACGATGCAGGGCAGGCTTCGATGCTCGTCCACCGAGATGCTGCCGGTCTCGTTCAGGATCGTGCGCGGAGCGCTGCGTCGTTCGAACATCACCGCCTCGACAAACCTCTGTCCGACAGGATCGGACACCCGGGTTCAGACAGGGTTTGCGAAATGCATCGAATTGTCGGGATGCCCGCCGAACTGTGAATTCAGCGGGCTTCGGGCGCGGTGCGATCGGGCGACCGCGTGGCCTGTGCCGCGCCGGCCGCCCAGCAGAAAGGGGGCGATGAAGCCGTGACCGGCGTGTCGGCCTCGTATGCGTCGCACCGGTCGCGGCTTGCGTATCGATCCGGTGCCGGTCCTAGCCGGTGACGACCTCGACGAGGGTGGTGAGAAAGCCCAGGGCGACCGCGCCGATGCCGCTCATGAAGGCGACATCCCACCCGGCGAATTCCTTCGACTGGGGCGCGCGCATGAAGGCGAACAGCGTGACGGCAGCCCCGCATAGGACGAGGGCGAGGGCCAGATAGAGCGGTCGGGACATGGCGTTTCCTTCTCCGCCGGTCTCGCGGCCCTTCGGGCTCTTGTACGGACGAGTGCGACCGGCTTGATCTGTTCAGTTTCATCCGTCGTCAAAACATGACAGACGAAGAACGGGCGAACAAGATCATAATCTGTTCTGCATTGCGGAACATAAAGTCGGTCTGCCGCCCTCATCTATTCTGGGCGCGGGCCTCGTGGAAGATCTGTCGCGAGGGCTGTCGATGTCGTGGGGGCTGAGCGCAGGGCCGGCCCCCAGCGGGCTCAGTCGATGAAGACGCGGACGCCGTCTGTATTCAGGATCTCGCGTTGATCGGCGCACCATTGCTCCGCACCCACCGCGGCGATCTCCTCCGCGACGCGCCGGCCTTCCGCGGCGATGACGGTCTGCGCCTGCCGGTGGCCGAGGGAAACGTCGAGTGCCCGGCGGACCGTGCGGGACAAGCCTTCGGAGACCGTATCATCGACGGTGTAGAACTTGCGGCAGTAGAGAACGATGCCGGCTTGCGCGCCGACGATCCGCACGAGACCCGCGATCGTCTCGGTGCGCGTGGCGTCCTTCGGGTCTTCGGCCGCCGCAGCCGCGGCGGGCAGGACGGCCGCGGCCAGTAACGCGGGGAGCAGAAGAGCACGAGTCATCCGGAGGCCTTCCTTCGGTCCGGGACCGGACCACGCCTCTGGAACGCCGCAGCGGGCGGACAGTGCCCGCGCATCCGCGCGGCCCTGTGGGCTCGTTTCGCGGGCGCACCCGCGAGAGCCCGTCGCTCACTTCCGGGCGGCCATCATGTCATGGGTCAGGACGGTCAGCTTGCCGATCAGGTTGCTGATGTCGGAGCCCTTGCAGGACCATTGCGTGCCGATCGCCTCGCCGTCCGCCGAGACGGAGACCACCGCCACCGAGCGCAAACGGCCCTCGCGGGCCAGCGCCAGCTGATCCTGCAACACGGCGATGATCGACGCGGTGTCCTCGTCCGCGACCGCGGGCGCGATATGCGCCGGGAACGGCACGACCGAACTCGTCATCGTCTGCTCTCGCTTCATCTCGCCGAACCCCTCGGTAACATCCCTGGGCTCCGGCGTGCGCATCAGCTTTGTGCAGAGTGTGGCAGCTTGTCCGTGTCCTGCGATGTCTTGGAGGCGTGTGGCGGTGATGCAACGGTTTCGGTGCGTTCCGGCGGCCAAAGGCTGCGGGCCGTTCCGGCCGCAGCGGCGCGATGCGCGTGGCTCCGCGGAGCGTTGCGGGGGCGCCCCGCATGGGGCACCCCCGGAGATGTCCGCCTTCAGGCTGCCTTGCGGCCCTTGCGCTCACGCTCGGCCATGGCGCCGGGCTGGCCCAGGCCGATCGCCTTGGCGAGGGCGGAGCGCTGCTCGGCGTAGCTGGGGGCGACCATCGGGTAGTCGGCCGGAAGGCCGTAGCGGTCCCGGTAGCTGCGCGGATCGAGGCCGTGGCTGGTCAGGTGACGCTTCAGCGTCTTGTAGGTCTTGCCGTCGATGAAGCTGACGATCCCGTCCTGCCGGACCGACTTGCGGATCTGGGCCGCGCTCGGCTTCTCGATATCGGCCTGGGGCGCCGCCCCGGTCTCCGGCGTCAGGGTCCCGGCGACGAGCCCGCTGATCGCGCCGTGCACCCGCGCGATCAGGGCCGGCAGCTCCGAGGCCGGAACCGGATTGTTCGACACGTAGGCGGCGACGATGTCGCCCGCCAGCTCGATGAAATTCGAGTTGGGCCCTGTGGTTTCCTCTGTCACTGCAAGATTCCTGATGTGCCCCTCACGAGGGATCTGCTACTTTTGAGCGCTGAATGCAAGTTACAAAAGCGTTTGGCGCGGGGCATCCTGCGGATGACTGGCGTGCGCGCGGCGGACAGCTGGAAGGTAGATCTGGCAATCGGCGATGGAGAACTTTCTTGCGCGGCCCGGCGAAGCCTATCGACTGCGGTAGTGTTTCCACTCTGCGGAACGACCAGAAGGCGAGTCTCGCGGCTTCGGAGCTTGCGCGTCTCTGTCGGCCGGGGGCTGCATCGTCTTCTGCGGTGACGCGGCGGCCGGGGCGTGGCATGGCGCGGCCATGCTGATGCTCGTGCTTCTCATCGCCCTGCTGGCCGTCGTGGTCGTGATGATCGTCCTCCGGCGGTGGACCGGGCGCCTCGCTTCGCTCGCGACGCTGCTGGCCGGAGCGATCGCGGTTCTGTGGCTCGCCGAGGTCGGACTGCTTCCGGGCACCCAGGGGCCGCTGACGGCGCAACGCCCCCTCGTTCCGGGGCTCGACCGGTAACGGTCCGGTAAGCGTGCCGGCGCGAGCATGGGCCATGCCCACGCTCTCCGCCCCGCGCCTGCTCACGTTCCTGGTGTCGGCCGTGTTGATCGGCCTTGCCGTCGCCAGCCTGTACACGCGCATCCCCATGGTCGGTAAAACGGTCGTGGCGCACCGGCAATGGTTCTTCATCGGTGCCTACGTCCTGCTCGCCCTTGGGGTGACCACACGCAGCCTGTAGGCGAGCGAGCCGTCGGCCTCGCGATCGCCGGCTGCGCCGAGGAGACCGGAATGACCCTGAGGACCACCTTCCTCGTGCAGCCGTTCGAGCTGCATCGGAAACGCCTGCGGCCCGCCCGTCAGGAGCCCGCCCAGAGCGAGTTCGGCGCCCTCAAGAAGGCGGAGGCGCTGGCCGCCCGCATGCCGGGCGCGGCGGCCCTCAAGATCGTCGCGGACGACGAGACCGGAGAACTGGAAGGCGTCACGATCCTCGGCCAGTTCGGGGAGGTTCCGGAAGATTTTGCCGAGACTCTTCTGGGGAACTGATCCCGGCCGCGTCTCGGGATGCGACACGGAGGACCGCGCAGTGCGGCCCGCGGGAAACTACGTAGAAACACCGGCGGTCGATACCTGCGCGCTTCCGCGCTCGCTGAGCCCGCATCCGTGCCCCGCTATTTCATCGATCTCCACGACGGCGCCAACCTGATTCGCGATCGGGACGGCTTCGATCTGCCCGATCTTGCCGCGGCGCGGGCGAAGGCGGTTCGATTGCTGACCCGGGTCGCGCAGGGGCTGACCGATCCGGTGCAGCGGCAGGACTACGTCATCGCCGTGCGCGACGAGCAGGGCGCGGTCCGCCTGCGGCTGCGCCTCTCTTACGATGTTGAAACCGGCTGACGGCGCGCCCTCCGGCGCGGTGTCGGAGGCCGGCACGGGTCCAAGACAGGGGCATCACATGCGACGTTCGACAGGTCCGGCCCGTGCCCTCGCGGCAGCGCTCATGCTTCTCGGCTCGGCCGGATGGGCGACGGCGCAGACCGCACCGCCCCCGCCGGCGGGCACGGCTTCGGCCACGGCCGACAACGCCGTGATGCTGACGGTCTTCCTGCGCCACGACCAATCGCGCCCGCTGGCGGACCTGAACGCGCAGCTCGCCCGGCAGGGATTCTACAAGGCCTTCCCGCCTCCGGGCATCGAGGTCGTCTCCTGGACCGTCGTCATGGGGATCGGGCAGATCATCGTGCTGCGGCTGCCCGCATCCCGCCTGCGCGAGGTCAACCGCGTCCTCGAGGACACGGCCTGGGGCGCGTATCGCACCGAGTTCTACCCGACCTACGATTACAAGGCCGTGGGCCTCGGGGAGCACGAGAAGGCGCGCTGAGCGCCTCCCCGCCCGCAGGTCCGGCGGCGCCGCTCAGACGAAATGCGCCGGCAGGGACAGGGCCTGCGCGTACAGGGTCAGCGCGATGGCGCCACCCGCCAGGGTGAGGGCCAGGGTGATGCGGTTGGTCCAGCTCATCGTCGATCTCCCTCCGGCTCGCGACTGTCTTCGCGGTATGGGGAAGAGATAAGCCCAAGCTTTCGCGGCGGGCGTGCTCCGCGGCACGTCGGGGTGCGGCCGCCTCAGGCCGGGGCTCCGCGTCCGGTATCCGTCGGCCCGAGAATCAGCGCTTCGTCCCACAGGCACGGATGGCCGAGCCGCTTGGCCGTGTACATCGCCGCGTCGGCCCGCTCCGCCAGGGCCTGCGCCCGCGTGGCGTGCAGGGGTGCGCAGGCCACGCCGATCGCGGCGCCCACGCGGATCGGGGATCCCGCACCGAGATCGTAGGGGGCGGCGAGGCGCGCGTGGAGGTGCAGGGCGAAGCCGAGCGCCGGCGCCGGCGCCGCGTCGCCCAGGAGGATGGTGAACTCGTCGCCCCCGAGCCGCGCGGCGATGTCTGCCGCCCCCAACCCCTCCCGGAGGCGCTCGGCCAGCTGCCGCAGGAGCGCGTCGCCCATGGCGTGACCGTGACGGTCGTTGACCGGCTTGAAGCCGTCGAGGTCGATGGACAGCAAGGCGCAGGGCACGCCGTCGCGGCGCGCCAGGGCCCGGTCGAGCCGGGCCGCGAACAGGTAGCGGTTCGGCAATCCGGTCAGCGGGTCGTGGTGGGCCATGTAGCGCAGGAGCGACTCCGTCCGGCGGCGCTCGGTCACGTCCTCCCACAGGGCGGTCCAGCCGCCGCCGGCCTGCGGGTGCAGCGTGCGCGCGATCTGGCGCCCGTCCGGAAGCGTCTGCACCACCGCATCGGTCGTGCCCCGGGCGCGGAGCCGCCGGCACGCCGCCCAGAGCCCGTTCGGATCCCGGTCGGACGGGAGGGGCCCGGCCGCGCTCGCGGCATCGACCTCCCGGGCATGCAGGCCGGGCCGGATCCGGTTCGCGGCCGACCCGAAGAGGCGCCGGAACCCGTCGCTCATGAACAGCAGCCGGTCGGCGGCATCGAACACGCACAGGCCGTGCGGCAGGGAATCCAGGGCCCGGACCAGACCGGGTCCGAGGGTGCGTCCGCGGCCGAGGCCGTCCTGGCGCCGGCCACGGACAGCCCGAGGATAGCGCCGCGCCAGCTTCATCGCCGCCCTGCCCACCCGCGCCGTCATGGCCATTCCCCCGAAGCAACCCGACCACGTCGCGCGGTCGCCGGATCGAGCCGGCTCGGAAATTAATCCCTTGTCCTCATAGAATGGGATTCCTTTCGCCAACCTTGACGAAATCAATTCGCGTTCAACGATCCTTGGCGCGGTCGCACCATCCGGAAGTTGAGACGGTCGCGTGGATGCGCCTCAAGACTGTCCAGAGCCCCGGACGAGGTCCCGGCGCGCGGATGCCGGCCGTCGGCCAAGCCGGTTTCCGCGTCCGCCCGGCGGCGCAGGCCGGGCGGGTCGATCCGGCCGCCGCGCGATCACGGCGCGTCGTGCACGCCGTGATGGCCGTCGAGGACGGTGTCGCTGGTCGGGACCGTCTCGGCCACCGCCTGGGCGCGGCGGATATCCGGGGCGGTCGCCTCCGCCACGAAGGCCGCCACGGCGTCGGTCAGAGGCAGGGTGCGGGTCTGCTGGCTGCCGAGCCGCCGGATCGAGACCGTCCGCTCCTCCGCCTCGCGCTTCCCGAGGGCGAGGAGGACCGGCACCTTGGCCAGCGAGTGCTCGCGGACCTTGTAGTTGATCTTCTCGTTGCGGAGATCCGCCTCGACCCGCAGGCCGGCCCGCTCCAGGGTTCGGATGACGTCCCGGGCGTAGGCGTCGGCCTCGCCGGTGATCGTCGCCACCACCACCTGCACGGGCGCCAGCCAGAGCGGGAAATGCCCGGCGAAATGCTCGATCAGGATGCCGGTGAAGCGCTCCATCGAGCCGCAGATCGCCCGGTGGACCATGACGGGCGGCTTCCTCGCGCCGTCGGCGTCGATGTAGAAGGCGCCGAACCGCTCGGGCAGGTTGAAGTCCACCTGCGTGGTCCCGCACTGCCAGTCGCGGCCGATGGCGTCGCGCAGCACGTACTCGAATTTGGGCCCGTAGAACGCGCCCTCCCCCGGGTTCACCGCGGTCTTGATCCGGCCGGCCGACTGCTCCTCGATCTGGGCCAGAACCCGGGTCATCACCTCCTCGGCATGGTCCCAGAGGGCGTCGGAGCCGACGCGCTTCTCGGGCCGGGTCGAGAGCTTCACGACGATCTGGTCGAAGCCGAAATCCGCGTAGGTCGAGAGGATCAGGTCGTTGATCTTCAGGCACTCGTCGGCGAGCTGGTCCTCGGTGCAGAAGACGTGGGCGTCGTCCTGCGTGAAGCCGCGCACGCGCATCAGCCCGTGCATGGCGCCCGACGGCTCGTAGCGGTGCACGATCCCGAACTCGGCCATGCGCAGGGGCAGGTCGCGGTAGGATTTCAGGCCGTGCTTGAAGATCTGCACGTGGCCCGGGCAGTTCATCGGCTTGAGGGCGAACCAGCGCTTGTCCTCGGCCTCCTCGCCGGCCGACTGCGCGGCGAACATGTTCTCCCGGTACCAGCCCCAGTGGCCGGAGGTCTCCCACAGGGCCTTGTCGAGGATCTGCGGGGCGTTCACCTCGGCGTAGTCGCCGCGCAGGCGCCGGCGCATGTAGGCGATCAGCTCCTGGAAGATCGTCCAGCCCTTGGCGTGCCAGAAGACGACGCCCGGCCCCTCCTCCTGGAAGTGGAACAGGTCCATCTCGCGGCCGAGGCGGCGGTGGTCCCGGCGCTCGGCCTCCTCCAGCCGGTGCAGGTAATCGTCGAGGTCGGCCTGGCTCGCCCAGGCGGTGCCGTAGATGCGGGTCAGCATCGGGTTGTTCGAATCACCGCGCCAGTAGGCGCCCGCGACCTTCATCAGCTTGAAGGCGGTGCCGACCTTGGCGGTCGAGGTCATGTGCGGGCCGCGGCAGAGGTCGAACCACTCGCCCTGCCGGTAGATCTTCAGATCCTCGCCCGGCGGGATCGCGTCGACCAGCTCGACCTTGAAGCCCTCGCCCTTGCCGGCGAACAGGGCGCGCACGTCCTCGCGCGTCCAGACTTCCTTGGTGAAGGGAGCATCGCGCGCGATGATCTCGCGCATCTTCGCCTCGATCTTCGGGAAGTCCTCGGGCGTGAACGGGGTCTCGCGATGGAAGTCGTAGTAGAAGCCGTTCTCGATCACCGGGCCGATCGTGACCTGCGTCTCTGGCCAGAGCGCCTGCACCGCCTCGGCGAGCACGTGGGCGCAATCGTGTCGGATCAGCTCCAGGCTGCGCGGGTCGGTGCGGTCGAGGAACTCGATGCGGGCGTCGCCCGCGATCGGGTCGTCGAGGTCGGCGACCGTGCCGTCGAGCGCCATGGCGACGGTGCGCTTGGCCAGCGACTTGGCGATGCCCTCGACCACGGCGCGGCCGGTGGTGCCGGCGGCAATCTCCCGGGTGTTGCCATCGGGGAAGGTGAGGATCGGCATGGTTCGAGCGTCTCCGGGCTCAGTCCTGCATACGCGGCAGGTAAGCAATTTCGGGGGAGCGGCCGTGTAGACCGATTTCTCGGGCGAGGGAACAACGGCGCGGCGCAACTCCACGCATCCCTGGCCCCCGTCCGCCGTTCCGGTGCGCCTGATCGTCCCCGCGCGGCCGCGCTGGAGGGCGGGACGCGAGCACAGGGAATTCGGGTCCCCTCTCCCGCACGGGAGAGGGGACCGGCGCAGGTGTCCCGACCGGAGCAGCCTCCGGAGCCGGGTCCCGCTGCGCGGCCCTGAAATGACGCGCGTCCCACGAATGCCGGAGACGGGGCTGGAAGACGGCCCCGTCCGGCGACATGCTGGCGCGGCGCCTCCCCCCGTACGGACGGGCGGGCGGCCGGACACCCGGAACAGGGACACCCGCATGGCCGCGCGCCTCGCCCTTCTCGGCCTCGGCGCGATGGGGCATCCCATCGCCCGCAACCTCGCGGCCAAGCGGGACTCCGACGCCGAGACGCTCGTCGCGATCGATTGCGATCCGCGGCGCCTCGCCGGTCTCGACACGCCGGGGCTCGTCGCCACGACCGATCCCGGTCAGGCCGCCGGCGCCGACGTGCTGTTCCTGTGTCTGCCGGACGGCGACGCGGTCGAGGCGGCGCTCTTCGGCACCGGCGCCTTGGCGGAGCGCCTCGCCCCCGGGGCAGTCGTGGTCGACCTCAGCACCATCGCCCACGCCAAGGCCCTGGCGATCGGCCGCGCCATGGCGGCGACCGGGCGCGCCTTCGTCGATGCGCCGGTCTCCGGGGCGCCGGCCGGTGCCGAGGCCGGGACGCTCACCGTGATGTGCGGCGGCGAGGCCGGGGCGGTGGCGCGGGTGCGCCCGCTGCTGGCGCGGATCGGCACGACCATCCTCGCTATGGGGCCGGCCGGGGCCGGCCAGCTCACCAAGACGATCAACAACGTGCTCTACGACATCAACATCGCGGCGCTCGCCGAGGTGCTGCCGATGGCCGTCGCCCTGGGGCTCGACCCGGATCAGGTCGCCCAGGTGGTCACCACGGGCACGAGCCGGAGCTACGCGGCGCAGTTTTTCGTGCCGCGCATCCTCCAGGGCCGCTTCGACGAGGGTTATCCGATGGGGGCGGCCTACAAGGACCTCGTCGCCGCGGCGGCGATCGCCGCGGAGAACGGCTTCCCGATGCCGGTCACCGCGGCCGCCACCGTCACCTACCAGACCGCCCTGCGCCAGGGACACGGCGACCGGGACAAGGGCGCCATGGTCCTGCCGTTCGAGGCGCTGCTCGGGGTCCGGGTGCGGTCGCGGTCCTAGGGGATTGCCCCGGCGGAGCGGCCGCGAAGGAGGGCTTCAGGGATCGCGCGCCCGGCCGGAGGCCTCCTTCGCGGCCTTCGCCGCGCTCCGGCACCGCGGGACGCGGGCGCGGATGCGAGGCATCCCGCGGGATCAGGGCAGCTCCAGCACGTCCTTGAGGGGGACCACCGCCAGCACCGCACCCGACGCGTCGGCGATCTCGAAGGACTGGCCGGCCAGCACCGCGCCGTCGACGCGCTGGATCTCCAAGAGCGCGCGGGCGGAGCGCTCGGCCTCGGCGCGGGCGGCGTCGAGGTCGGCCAGGTCGGCGCCGTCGAGATCCTCGATCAGCCACTGGCCGTCACGGATGTGGAGATAGAAGTGCGGCATGTCCGGCAAACGGCCGCTGCCGCCTCCGGTTGCACCCGGGCCGCTCGGCACGGTCCGCTTGTGTCCGTCCGGTCACTCCGCGGCTTCGGTCTCCGGCAGGGCCGCCTGCCCGGGCCGGGGCGCCACCGGTGCGTCGGCGCGCTGCAGAACCTCCAGGGCCGCATCGGCCTCCCGCTGGCGGTCCCAGAGCGCCGCGTAGACGCCCCCGGCCTCCAGCAGCTCCGCATGGGTGCCGCGCTCGACGATGCGGCCGTGGTCGAGGACCAGGATCGCGTCGGCGTTGACCACCGTGGACAGCCGGTGGGCGATCACCAGGGTGGTGCGGCCGCGGCTGACCCGGTCCAGCGCCGACTGAATCTCCGCCTCCGTGAAGGAATCGAGCGCCGAGGTCGCCTCGTCGAGCACAAGGATCGGCGGCGCCTTGAGGATGGTCCGGGCGATGGCGACCCGCTGCTTCTCGCCGCCCGAGAGCTTCAGGCCGCGCTCGCCCACCGGCGTGTCGTAGCCCTCCGGCAGGCTCGAGACGAAGCGGTCGATCTGCGCGAGCCGGGCCGCCTCGCGCAGCTCCGCGTCGGTGGCGTCGGCCCGGCCGTAGCGGATGTTGTAGCCGATCGTGTCGTTGAACAGCACCGTGTCCTGCGGGACCATGCCGATGGCTGCCCTCAGGGATTCCTGCGTCACCGCCGCGATGTCCTGCCCGTCGATGCTGATCCGCCCGCCCTGCGGCTCGTAGAACCGGAACAGCAGGCGCGAGAGCGTCGACTTGCCCGCCCCCGAGGGCCCGACCACCGCCACCGTCTGGCCCGCCGGTATCGCGAAGGAGACGCCGCGCAGGATCGGCCGCTCCGGATGGTAGGCGAAACGGACATCCTCGAACCGCAGCGTGCCGCCCGCCACCGCGAGCGGCGCGGCGCCCGGCCGGTCGGCGATCTCGGGGTTCTGCCCGAGGATGCGGAACATGTCGTCGATGTCGATGAGCGCCTGTTTGATCTCGCGGTAGATCATGCCCATGAAGTTGAGGGGCATCGAGAGCTGCACCAGCATGGTGTTGGCGAGCACGAAGCCGCCGATCGTGGTGCGCCCGGCCAGGATGTCCCGGGCGGCGAGCCACATCACCACGGTCATGCCCAGGGTGAAGATCACCGCCTGCCCGGCATTGAGCACCGCCAGGGACACGTAAGTCTGCGTCGAGGCCTTCTCGTACCGCGCCATCGACTCGTCGTAGCGGGCGGCCTCGCGGCGCTCGGCGCCGAAATACTTGACGGTCTCGTAATTGAGCAGCGAATCGACCGCCTTGGTGTTGGCGTCCGTGTCCGAGGCGTTCATCCGGCGGCGGATGGCGATCCGCCACTCGGTCGCCTTGTAGGTGAAGGCGAGATAGGCCGCGACCGTCACGAAGGCGGTCGCCGCGTAGGTCCAGCTGAACTCGTAGGCCAGCACGCCGAGCACCAGCACGAACTCGACGATGGTCGGCACGAGCGTCAGCACCATCAGGCGCGACAATTCCTCGATGCCGGCGCGGCCGCGCTCCAGCACCCGGGTGAGGCCGCCGGTCTTGCGCTCCAGGTGGAAGCGCAGGGACAGCCGGTGCATGTGCTCGAAGGTCTGGAGCGCGAGGCGCCGCACCGCATGCATCGCCACCTTGGCGAACAGACCGTCGCGCACCTGGGTCAGCGCCGACATGGCGATCCGCGAGACGCCGTAGAGGGCGATCAAGAGCATCGGCGCGGCGAGCAGCCCCGTGGGCACCGGTGCGTCCTTGCCCCCCACGGCGGCGACCAGCGCGTCGGTGACCCACTTGAAGGTGAACGGCGTCACCATCGTCACCAGCTTGGCGGCGAGCAGCAGGCCGAAGGCCAGGAAGACGCGGCGCTGCAGGTCGGGCCGGCCATGGGGCCAGAGATGCGGCCAGAGCCGGCGGTAGGTGGCGATCAGGCCGGGGCGCTCGGCCGGGAGAGGCGGCCCGGCCTGAGGCGCGGTCTTGTCGGTCATGCGGGTTCTGTCGGGAGGGAATGCTGAGTCCCGCATATAGGCGCGGGGCGGCGCGGGATCACCCGCGCTGCGCGCAGGGCACCCGTCACGCCCGCCAGAACGGCTTCGCGATCTCGATGCGCAGCGCCCACGGCTCCAGGCCGGCATCCCGGGCCTGATCGGGGTGGAGCGCCGCGAGGGCGCGCCGGGTGCGGATCCGATTCAGCCACGTCCGGAGCAGGGACGGGCGCGCGGCGGGGCGGCGAAGGGCGGGTGACGAAGACAATGTGACGGCGGGCATCGCGGTCGATCCGATGGCGGGGATGCAGTCCGGCCGGGATTGCTGGCGGAGCATTGATCCGATACACATCTCGGATCAATCGAAACATTGACCTCGGAGCAATGATGCGCGCCGCGGATTACCGCTCCGTCGCCGACGCGATCGCCGCCGACATTGCGGCGGGCCGGCTGCGCCCCGGGGCGCGGCTGCCACCGCAGCGGGACTTCGCCTACGCCCGGGGCATCGCGGTCTCGACGGCGAGCCGGGTCTACGCGGAACTGGCCCGCCGGGGGCTGGTGACCGGCGAGGTCGGGCGGGGCACCTATGTCCGCAGCGATCCGGGGCAGGTCGGCCTGCTCCGGCCGGAGCCGCCCGCGGCGGCCCTCGACCTGCAGCGGACCCATTCGCGCCTGCCGGAGCAGGAGGCGGTCCTGTCCGAGACCCTGGCGGCGCTGGCCCGCAGCGGCGCCGAGATCGGCTTCAGCCAGTACGGGCCCGCGGGCACGCCGCGGGCGCAGGCCGTCGCCGCCGGGTTCCTGGCCCGGGAGGGCTACGCCCCCGATCCCGCCGATATCCTGTTCACCGGCAACGGCCGGCAGGCGCTCGCCGCCGCCCTGGCGGCCCTGGCGGCGCCCGGCGAGCGGATCGGCTGCGAGCCCCTGACCTATCCGGGGGTGAAGGGCATCGCGGCGCGGCTCGGGATCACGCTGATCCCGCTGGCGATGGATGCCGAGGGTGTCTGTCCCGAGGCGCTGCTCCAGGCCCACCGGGCGACCCCGCTGAGCGGCGTCTATCTCCAGCCGACCCTGCACAATCCCCTCGGCGCCACGATGGGGCCGGCGCGGCGGGCCGCCCTGGCGGAGGTCCTGGATCGCACCGGGCTCATCGCCATCGAGGACGCGGTCTACAGTTTCCTGGCCGAGGCGCCGCCGTTGGCCGGCCTCGTACCGCACCGGGTGATCTTCGTGGACAGCCTGTCGAAGCGGGTGATGCCGGCCCTGACGGTCGGCCTGATCGCCGCGCCGCCTGCCCTGACCGACCGGCTCGCCGCCTCCGTCCGCCAGGGGGCCTGGACGGTGCTCGGCCTGTCGCTCGCGGCCGGCATGCACTGGATGGCCGGGGGCTCGGCGGCGGCGCTGGCCGAGGCCAAGCGCCACGATGCGGCGGCCCGGCAGGCTCTGGCCCGGGCCGCGCTCGCCGACCTCCGGGTGGTCGGCGATCCGCAAGCCTACCACCTCTGGCTGGAACTGCCCGAGACGTGGCGGGCCGAGGCCTACGCGGCCGCGGCCCTGCGCCAGGGCATCGCCCTCCTCCCGGCCTCGGCCTTCGCGGTCCATCCCGGCCACGCGCCGAACGCGGTGCGCCTCGCCCTGGCCTCCCCGTCCCGCGCGGACCTCGACGGGGCGCTGCGCAGCCTGCGCCGCCTGGCGTTTGCGGGCGACGATCAGGTCGTGGAGTGAGGCGGGTCTGCGGACGGCGCCGGTGCCCGTCGTTACCCGGCTCTGCCCGGGCTGTGCCCCCCGCGGTCACGGCGGTGCGCGTGACGACGGTTCGGCGGCATCGACCGGAGGCGGTCCGGGCGCCTTGCGCGCGGGGACCCGTCCCGTCCCTGGGCTTCACCCCGAACGGCGATCGGGATTCCGGAGCCCTCCTGCGAGGCCCGCGCGCGGGCACCCCAGGACGAGGTCGTGGTCTGGAGCTCCGGCGTTTCAGGCCGCCCCGGCGGCCCTGAGGACGGTCGGGCAGGCCCCGAAGCCGCTCAGCCGCGCTTGTCGGCGGGGAGCACGAAGATCTGGCCCGGATAGATCAGGTCCGGATCGCGGATCTGGTTCTGGTTGGCGTCGTAGATCACCGTGTAGCGCTCGCCCCGGCCATAGGTGCGCTGGCTGATGCGCCACAGATTGTCGCCGCGGGTGATCCGGGCCGTGCTGATCTCCGGCACGAACACCGTCCCGGCCCGGTTCGGCCCCGCCATGTCGGCCACCAGGGGGCTCGATCCGGCGGCCGGGGGCGAGGCCGCGGCCGGCCGGTCCCGATCGGCCCCGTCGCGGGCGTCGCCGGCCCGCGCGTCCGGGGCCCGCGCCCCGTCCTGGGCGGCCGAGGGCGCGGGCTCGGCGGGTTCCCGGGCGGCGAGCTGCGCCGGCTCGGGCACCGACAGGGGCACCGCCGCGCGGCTGGCGACCTTGCCGGTGGCCGGGTCGACCTCATCGATCCGCACTTGGTACTGGCCGGACTTGAGACCGCGCCCGATGGTGAAGGTCGCCCGGCCGTCCGGCCCGATGCTGCCGGGGGCGATCAGCGTGTCGTTGAGGTAGAGCTGGATCCTGGCTCCCGGCGTACCGGTGGCCGTCACGAACAGGCGGCCGTTCCCCTGCACGTCCACGCTGACGATCCGGGTCGGCGCCGACCCGGGCGCCGCGGCCTCGCGGGTCTCGCCGCTCCCGGCCGGCCGCGCGGCCTGCGCAGGGTCGGCGGCCCTGGAGCCGGGCTCGGTGCTGGGCTGAGAGCCGGGCTGAGAGCCGGGCTGAGAGCTGGGCTTGGATCCGGCCCTGCCATCCGCCTTGCCTCCCGCCTTGCCTCCCGCCTTGGCGTCGGCCGTCGCGCCGGGGGCGCCGGGCTGCGACAGCACTACGGTCGCGGCGTCCGGGGCGGTCAGGGCCACCAGGGGCTGGCGATCCCGGCCGGGGGCGACATCCACCGCGACGCTCTGCTGCGACTCGGTCGCGCGCCCGTCCTTGCCGGTCATGCGCAGGCGGAGGGTGCTGGCCCCCGCCGGCAGGGCCGGCGGCACGATCGCGAACTGGCCGTTGGCGTCGGCCTTGGCCCGGGCCACCGGCCTGCCGTCGACCAGCATCTCGATCCCGGCATCCGGCGCACCGCGGCCGGCCACCACGGCGTCGCCGTTCGGCTCGACCCGGACGATGTCGAAGCGCGGCGCCTCGGCGGCGTCCGGCAGGCGCGCATCCGGGCTTGGGCCGGCCTGCGGCGCTCCGGGTGCGGCGGCGCGGGGATCCTGCGGGCGGGCGGCCATGTTGCCCGCCCCCGGCGCCGGGCTCGCCCGGCCCGGCTTGTCGTCGCGAAAGTCGATGGTCGGGTCGGGGCGACCGGCCACGGCGCCCGGATCGGTCAGGCCGCGCAGGCTGGCGCTCGGCGCGGGGGCGTCCGGACCGGGCCGACCGGTGAGCCGCCGCAGGGAATCGCCGCCGAACAGCGCCAGCACGAGTCCCAGTCCGCCGAGAAGGCCGGCGAGCGCCAGGGCGAGACTGCGCCGCACCTGTCTCGACATCGCCACGAAGGCCTCCCCTGATCCTGCCGCCGCCCGTCGGGCCGCCCCGCGCGAAAACCGTCGACGGCGCCGCCCATAATACCGTACATGGTCCTGACACCAAGCCGTCCCGCCGTCCAGGCGGGCGAATCCCCCGCGAATTCAGCAGTTTGGCGCGTGGAGTGCCGGGCGCGGGGCGTGTTCTGGACGGCTCGCAACGGACGCGCGAGGAGGGCGCCGGATGGCCCCGGTGAGGACAGTCTGTGTCTATTGCGGCTCCGGCTTCGGCCGCGACCCGGCCTTCCGCGAGGCCGCGGAGGTCCTCGGGACCGCGCTCGCGCAGGCGGGGATGCGCCTCGTCTACGGCGGCGGCGATGTCGGCCTGATGGGAACGGTCGCCCGGGCGGCGCTCGCCGCCGGCGGCCACGTCACCGGCATCATCCCGGATTTCCTCCAGGCGCGGGAGCACATGCTGGCGGACGTCCAGGAGACCGTGGTGGTGCCCGACATGCACACCCGCAAGCGCCTGATGTTCGAGCACTCGGATGCCTTCGTGACCCTGCCGGGCGGCATCGGCACCCTGGAAGAGCTGGTCGAGCAGCTGACCTGGGCGCAGCTCGGGCGGCACCGGAAGCCGGTGGTGCTGGTCTCGGTGGCGGAGTTCTGGGCGCCGCTGCTCGCCCTGTTCGAGCACATGCGCGGCCACGGCTTCATCCGCGAGGGCCTCGACCTGAGCTACCTCGTCGCCCGTGAGGCGGCCGAGGTGGTGCCGATGCTCCGCACGGCCGGCCACGAGCCGGATCCCCAGGCCGAGACCATCGTCCAGCAGCGGATGTGAGGCGGTCCGGGCGGGATCCGGTGCGCCGGCGACCGCGCGGCGGGAGGATTTTCAGGATGCGCGCTTCCCTCCTCGCGGCCCTGCCGCTCGCCGGCCTCGCCGGCGCGGCCTCGGCCGGACCCGCGCCGGTCCTCCAGACCCTGGACTACGCCAACACCCGCTATTCGGATCTCGCCCAGATCGACGCCGGCAATGTCGGGCGCCTGAAGGTCGCCTGGACCTTCTCCACCGGCGTCCTGCGCGGCCACGAGGGCGCGCCGATCGTGGTCGGGCACGTGATGATCGTGCACACGCCCTTCCCCAACGTGGTCTACGCCCTCGACCTCGACCATGACGGCCGAATCCTGTGGCGCTACGCCCCCCGGCAGGAGGCCGGCGTCATCGCCGTCATGTGCTGCGACACGGTCTCCCGCGGGCTGGCCTACGCGGACGGGCGGCTGTTCCTGCAGCTGGCCGACACCACCGTGGTCGCCCTCGACCCCGAGACCGGCCGGGTGCTGTGGTCGGTGAAGAACGGCGATCCGGGCCGGGGCGAGACCAACACCGCTACGGTCCTGCCGGTCCACGGCAAGCTCATCGTGGGGCTCGCGGGGGGCGAGTACGGGGCGCGCTGCCACGTCACCGCCTACGATCAGGCGACGGGCCGGCGCCTCTGGCGCGCCTACGCCACCGGGCCCGATGCCGACATGCTGGTCGATCCGGAGACGACGACCGAACTCGGGCGCCCGATCGGCAAGGATTCCTCTCTGACGAGCTGGGAGGGCGACCAATGGCGGACCGGCGGCGCCTGCAGCTGGGGCTGGTTCTCCTACGATCCCGACCTGAACCTCGTCTATTACGGCACCGGCAACCCCGCGACCTGGAACCCGTCCCAGCGCCCCGGCGACAACCGCTGGTCCATGGCGATCATCGCCCGCGACGCCGACACGGGCATGGCCCGCTGGGTCTACCAGATGACCCCCCACGACCAGTGGGACTATGACGGCGTCAACGAGATGATCCTCACCGAGCAGGTGATCGCCGGCCGGTCGCGCAAGGTGCTGACCCATTTCGACCGGAACGGCTTCGGCTACACGCTCGACCGCGCAACGGGCGAAGTGCTGGTGGCGGAGAAGTTCGATCCCACGGTCAACTGGGCCAGCCGGATCGTGATGGACCCCGCCGCCCCCGATTACGGCCGGCCGGTGGTCGACAAGCGCTACGCGCCCGGGGAGGCCGACGAGGAGGAGGTGACCAAGAACATCTGCCCCGGGGCGCTGGGCGCCAAGAACCAGCAGCCCGCGGCCTACTCGCCCCTGACCCGGCTGTTCTACGTGCCGACCAATCACATGTGCATGGATTACGAGGCGTTCCGGGTCACCTACACGCCCGGCCAGCCCTATGTCGGCGCGACGCTCACCCTGCACCCGCCGGAGGGCTCGGACCGGACCGGGGCGTTCATCGCCTGGGACGGCGCCAAGGGCCGGATCGCCTGGACGATCCCGGAAGCCTTCTCGGTCTGGTCGGGGGCGCTGGCCACCGCCGGCAACGTGGTCTTCTACGGCACGCTGGAGGGCTACCTGAAGGCGGTCGATGCCCGGGACGGGCACGAGCTCTACCGGTTTAAGACGCCGTCCGGCATCGTCGGCAATGTCACCACCTACCTGCACGACGGGAAGCAGTACGTGGCGGTGCTCTCCGGGGTCGGCGGCTGGGCCGGGATCGGTCTGGCGGCCGGGCTCACCGATCCCGCCGACGGTTCGGGGGCGGTCGGCGGCTACGCGGCCCTGTCGCAATACACGGCGCCGGGCGGGCAGCTCACGGTGTTCGAACTGCCGAAGTAGGCCCGGCCGCCGGTCCCGGCGGCATCCGCACGCGCCGCCGGGCGATTCGCACGGCATCCCGCCGGGTCGCTTCGGCGCCGGATCCGCCCGGGCGCAATCCGGGCCGCCTCCCCTGCCCCGCCTGGCCCCGACCCCTGCAACCGCGTCCGGCCTCGGGCGCGGCTGTTCAGGTGCGGCCGCACGTGCGCGGCAATCGAAGGCCGAAACCCAGTTCTTGACGAATATTGCGATAGACTAAATCCGGTTATATTCGTGCAGGCTCCAAAAATAAGCCGACTTACAGAGTGTTGCTCTGAGGATACGAATCAAGAAGACGTCAGATTTTGAACGAAATATGACGATTTTCTATCGATGATCTTGGATATGGGGCGCGCGACCGGCCGGACGGGGCGGTGTCGGGGAGCGCATCATGAAACGGGGATATGGGGTCTCAATCGCCGCTCTGGCGGTCGCGATGCTCGGTTCGGGCGCCCAGGCACAGACGCCCGGTGCGGGCAACGGCGTCGACATCCTGTCGGGCTTCGGGCGGATCTGGATCCCCGGACGGACCTACGACACCGGATCGCCCACGGCCCTCGGGGCGCCCCTCCTGCTGCGCAACATCCAGATCGTCGCCGAGCGGGCGCGGGAGCGGACTCTCGCGCAGGAGGTCGCCGCCTATTACGACGACCGCCGCAACCAGAGCTACAGCGTCATCGACGGCCTCGGCCCGCTGACCCAGGCCTATCTGGCGGGGTCCGGGGCGACCACCACGATCCCGGCCTTCGACGCGACCACGTCCCGCGTCCAGTATGTCGACCAGGGCACCGGCGCCGGCGTGACGACGTCGCCCCTCGGGAAGGTCGTGCAGCTGGTCAACGTGTTCCGGACCAACGCCTCCACCAGCCCGGCCAAGGACGCCTACAGCTACCCGCGCCCGTGGCGGCAGAGCCTGAACGGCGAGAGCCTTGGCTTCGTCGTGCCGCCCTCCCTCGTGCCGGAGAAGAGCCCGACGCCCGCGACGGATGGCGGCTTCCCGAGCGGCCACACCAACGCCGCCTACCTCTCGGCCCTCGCCCTGGCCTACGCGGTCCCGCAGCGGTTCCAGGAACTGCTCACCCGCGCCAGCGAGCTCGGTGACAACCGCATCGAGGCGGGGATGCACTCGCCCACCGACGTGATCGGCGGCCGCGTGCTGGCGACCTACTTCGCCATCCGGGCGCTCAACGACCCGGCCAACGCGACCCTGCTGGCGGACGCCGTCGCGCAGGCCCAGAGCTACCTGAGCCAGGCCTGCGGCGGGCCGGTGGAACGGTGCGCCCACGCCGCGGTCGATCCCGCCACCGACCGCTTCTCCGATTCTGCGCGCAACAAGGCCGCCTACACGGCGCGCCTCACCTACGGTCTCCCCTCGGTCGGACCCACCAATCTGCCGCCGGTGGTCCCGACGGGCGCCGAGGCGCTGCTCGCGACGCGCTTCCCCTACCTCACGGCGGCGCAGCGCCGCGACGTGATCGCCACCACCGAGCTGCCCTCCGGCGGGTTCCTCGACAACGGCCTGGGCTACGACCGCATCAACCTGTTCGCCGCCGCCGACGGCTACGGGGCCTTCAACGGTCCCGTCAGCGTCACCCAGGATGCGGCCAAGGGCGGCTTCTCGGCCTACGATGTGTGGCGCAACGATATCGGCGGCGCGGGCAGCCTCGAGAAGCTCGGCAGCGGCACCCTGGTGCTGGCCGGCGCCAACACCTACGCGGGCGGCACGACGATCGGCGGCGGGACGCTGGTCGGCCATGCCGGCGCCTTCGGCACGGGCGCGATCGTCGACAACGCGGCCCTCGTGGTCGATCAATCCGTCGACGGGACGCTGCCCAACGCCATCTCGGGCTCCGGGACCCTGTCCAAGACCAATTCAGGCACCCTCACGCTCACCGGCCTCAGCACGCTGAGCGGCGCCACCACGGTTCAGGCCGGGCGGCTCGCGGTGAACGGCTCCCTCGCCAACTCGGTCGTGTCGGTGCTGCCGGGGGCGGAGCTCGGCGGCTCCGGCACGGTGGGCGGGATCGGCGCGCTCTCGGGGGGCACCGTGTCTCCCGGCAATTCCATCGGCACGCTCACCGTCGCCGGCAATGCCGCCTTCGCGGCCGGCTCGACCTACCGGGTCGAGGCCAACGCCGCCGGCCAGGCCGACCGCATCGCCGCCACCGGCAGCGCCACCCTGTCGGGCGGCACCGTCCAGGTGCTGGCCGCCTCGGGCGCCTACAACCCGCGCACCACCTACACGATCCTCTCCGCCGCCGGCGGCGTCTCGGGCCAGTTCGCCGGCGTGACCGCGAACCTCGCCTTCCTCAGCCCGGGCCTGCGCTACCGGACCGACGCGGTCGACCTGACCCTCACCCGCAACGACGTGCCGTTCGCCGCGTCAGCCACCAGCCGCAACGGCATGGCGGCGGCCAACGCCGTCCAGGCGGCCGGCCCGGGCCGGCTCTTCGACGCGGCGGTCGCCTTCACCACGGCCGAGGCCGGCAACGCCTTCCGGGCGCTGGCGGGCGACATCCACGCCGGCACCGTGTCCACCGCCTACGAGACCGCGTTCTTCGTGCGCGAGGCGGTGCTCGACCGCCTGCGCTGGGGCAGCCCCGGCACCGGCCTCGATTACGGCACCCTGCCGGCCGCCTACGCGGCCGACCTGCCGGGGCGCCAGCCGGTGGTGGCGGGCGTGCCGGTGCGGACCCTCGACCCGCAGGTGTTCGGGCTCTGGGGCCAGGGCTTCGGCGCCTTCGGCACGGCCGAGGGCGGCGGCAACGCGTTCAACCTCGACCGGCAGATCGCCGGCTTCGCGGCGGGCGCGGATGTCCGCGTGTCGAACGGGCTGCGCGTCGGCGTGGTCGGCGGCTACACGGAGGCGTATCTCGACAGCGCCGGCCGGTCCGGCGGCACGAGCCGGGCGGAGAGCGCCACGCTCAAGAGCGGCTTCGGCGGCCTGTATGGCGGCTATGAGGTCGGGCCGTTGTCGGTGCGGCTGGGAGCGCTCTACGCCGGGACCGACACGCGCACCCGGCGGGCGGTGCTGTACGGGCTGTCGGACACGCTGAGCGGCCATGGCGGCGGCTATACGGTGCAGGGCTTCGGCGAGATCGGCTGGAGGATCGCGCTCGGCCAGCCGGCTCCGGCGGCTCTGGTGTCGAGGGACGGCGTCGCGGTGCCGGTGCCGCCGGCGGCCTCCTACGTCGAGCCGTTCGTCGGCGGGGCGTATGTCGGCATCCGGCGGGACGCCTTCGCGGAGACCGGGGGCGCGGCGGCGCTGGCGAGCGTCGCGCGGGACTACGATCTGGGCGCGGCGACCGTGGGGGTGCGGGCGCAGACGGGCCTGGAGCTGGGGTTGGGTCTTCCGGTGACGCTGCGGGGTCTGGTCGGCTACCGGCGGGCCTTCGGCGACGTGGTGCCGACGGCCCTGCTGCGGTTCGGCACGGGCCCGGCCTTCCTGAGCGCGGGCGTGCCGATCGACCGGGACGCGCTGGTGGCGCAGGTCGGGCTCGATCTGGCGGTGGCGCCGAACGCGAGCCTGGGTGTGGCCTATACCGGCCAGACCGGCGCCCGCGCCCAGGATCAGGCCGTGAAGGGCACCTTCACCCTCCGGTTCTAGCGCGCGACGCCTGCGCGCCGACGAAATCCACGAAGGCGCGCAGGGGCGCCGGCAAGAGCCGCCGGCCCGGATAGTAGAGGAACGGGCCGGAGAAGACCTGCCACCAGGGTTCCAGCACCGGCTCCAGGGCGCCGCTCGCGAGCTGCGGGCGCAGCCAGTCCTCGAAAAGGTGGACGATCCCGGTACCCGCGACCGCGGCTTCCACCGCGAGGTCGCTGGCGGCGACCCGCACGATCAGCGGCCCGGACGGGTCCACCCGGACGATGTCGCCGTCGCGCTCGAACTCCCAGGGCGCCGTCAGGGCGCCGCTCGGGAACCGGCCGAGCAGGCAGGCATGGGCGAGGAGGTCGCGCGGATGCTCCGGCCGGCCGCGCCGGTCGAGATAGGCCGGGGACGCGGCGGTGGCGAAGCGCTGCCGCCGCGGGCCGATCGGCACGGCGATCATGTCCTGCTCCAGCCGCTCGTCGTAGCGGATCCCGGCGTCGCAGCCCGCCGCCAGCACGTCGACGAACCCGTCCTCGACGACCACCTCCAGGCGGATCTCCGGGTAGGCCGCCAGGAAGGGCGGCACGAGGGCCGGCAGCACGAGCCGCGCCGCGCTCAGCGGCACGTTGAGCCGCAGCGTCCCGGCCGGCCGGTCGCGGAACCCGTTCACCACGTCGAGGGCGGATTCCACCTCGGCCAAAGCCGGGCCGAGCCGCTCCAGCAGGCGCATGCCCGCCTCGGTGGGCGCGACGCTGCGGGTGGTGCGGTTCAGGAGGCGCACGCCGAGCCCCGTCTCCAGCCGGCGCACCGCCTCGCTGAGGCGCGACGCGCTCCCGCCCCCGGCGCGGGCGGCCTCGCGGAAGCCGCCGGCCCGCGCCACGGTCACGAAGGCGGCGAGGTCCGTGAGATCCTGGGTCATTGTTCGAAGATCCGCACAGCCCGTGCCGATTGTCACCGCTTATCTGTCGAATCGCTGGCGTCTACATCCGGGACGCGAACAGGAGATCCGTCATGACCGACATCGCGCAGGCCGGCACGTTCCAACTCGGCGACCGCAGGGTGAAGCGGCTCGGCTACGGGGCCATGCAACTCGCCGGGCCGGGCGTGTTCGGGCCGCCCAGGGACCGCGCCGCCGCCATCGCGGTGCTGCGCGCGGCCGTCGCCGCGGGCGTCGACCACATCGACACCAGCGACTTCTACGGGCCGCACGTCACCAACCAGATCATCCGCGAGGCGCTGCACCCCTACCCGGACGACCTCGTGATCGTCACCAAGGTCGGCGCGAAGCGCGGGGCCGACGCCTCGTGGAACCCGGCCTTCTCGGCCGCGGAGCTGACGCAGGCGGTCCACGACAACCTGCGCAACCTCGGCGTCGAGGCCCTCGACGTGGTCAACCTGCGCCTGATGTTCGACGTCCACGGGCCGGCGGAGGGCCCGGTCGAGGCGCCGCTCACCGTGCTGGCCGATCTCCAGCGCCGGGGGCTGATCCGCCGGATCGGCCTGAGCAACGCCACGCCGCGTCAGGTCGCGGACGGGCGCCGGATCACCGACATCGTCTGCGTGCAGAACCAGTACAATCTCGCCCACCGGGGCGACGACGCCTTCATCGACGCCCTCGCGGCTTCCGGCACCGCCTACGTGCCGTTCTTCCCGCTGGGCGGGTTCAGCCCGCTGCAATCGGGCACCCTGTCGGAGGTGGCCGCCGGGCTCGGCGCGACGCCGATGCAGGTGGCGCTCGCGTGGCTGCTGCGCCGGTCGCCCAACATCCTGCTGATCCCGGGGACGTCGTCCCTCGGCCACCTGCGCGAGAACCTCGCGGCGGCGGAGCTCAGCCTGCCGGAGGAGGCCATGGCGGCGCTCGACCGGATCGGGGCGGCGTGAGAGGCGCTCATCCGACCCCCGCCCTCATCCTGAGGTGCTGGAGCGAAGCGGAAGCCTCGAAGGAGCCCTCCCGATACCGCCGCGATCCCTGGAGCCCTCCTTCGCGGCCGCTGCGCGGCACCTCAGGCTGAGGGGTTTGGTGGGATAGCTCGGGCCCCTACTTCGCGGTCATGCCGGCCACCATCGGGCAGCCGCCCTCGCTCATCGGGCGGAAGGCCTGCTCGGCGGGGATCGTCTCCAGCACCTTGTAGAGGTCCCACGCGCCCTTCGACTCGGAGGGCGCCTTGGCCTCGAACAGGTACATCGGGTGGATCTTGCGCCCGTCCGGCCGGATCGTCCCCTTGCCGAACAGCGGGTCGTCGGTGGGCATCTCCTTCATCTTGGCCACCACGGCGGCGCCGTCCTTGGCCGAATGCAGGGCCGCCACCGCCTTCAGGTAGTGCAGCGTGCTGGCGTAGACGCCCGCCTGGTACGAGGTCGGCTTCTTGCCGGGCATGCGCTTCTCGAACCGCTCCGCGAAGGCGCGGGTGCCGTCGTTGAGGTCCCAGTAGAACGAGGCCGTGAAGTCGAGCCCCTGCGCCACCTCCAGGCCCAGCGAGTGGATGTCGGTGATGGCGATCAGCAGGGCGGCGATCTTCTGGCCGCCCTGGCGGATGCCGAACTCGTGCGCCTGCTTGATGGCGTTGGCGGCGTCGAGGCCGGCATCGGCGAGCCCGATCACCTGCGCCCCCGAGGCCTGGGCCTGGAGGAGGAACGAGGAGAAGTCCGGGTTCGGGAAGGGCGTGCGCACGCCGCCGACGACCGTGCCGCCGTTCTTCTCCACCACGGCCTTGGTGTCGCGCTCCAGGGCGAGGCCGAAGGCGTAGTCGGCTGTGATGAAGTACCAGGTCTTGCCGCCGCGCTTGAGCATCGCCTTGCCGGTGCCGTTGGCGAGCGCCGCCGTGTCGTAGGTCCAGTGCACGGTGTTGGGCGTGCAGGCCGGGCCGGTGAGGTCGGCTGTGCCGCCCCCCGAGTTGATGAAGGCCTTGTTCTTCTCCTTGGTGATCTGCGCGATGGCGAGCGCCACCGAGGAGGTCGGCACGTCGAACACCGCGTCGACGCCGTCGCGGTCGTACCATTGCCGGGTGACGGAGGCGCCGACATCGGGCTTGTTCTGGTGGTCGGCGGAGACGACCTCGACCTTCAACCCCTGCGCCTCCGGCTTGAAGTCCTCGACCGCCATGCGGGCGGCCACCACCGAGCCCTCGCCGGTGGAATCGAAGTAGACGCCCGAGCGGTCGTTCAGGACGCCGATCTTCACCGGGACGAGGTCGGCCGCGAAGGCGGCGCCGGCGCCGAGCGCGCACAAGCTCCCGAGCAGTCGCGCGACGTGGTGGCGGACCGTCATGTCTCTCTCCCTGTTTGTCCGAACGCGGCGGCGTTGATCGCCGCTCGGTTCTTCTCAGGGTGCAGACTATCCGGGGGGGATCGCGGTCGATACGGCAACGCGTGAGGATGCGGGCGTTCCGTCAGGGGCCGCCTTCCCCGCCCGCGACGACGCTTCGGTGATCGCGGACGGGCATTCGCTTCTCCGAGGCGCCACCCCGTCTTCGCTGCGCACGTGATGACGGGTGAGCGGCGGCGACCGGACTCTCAACCGCCCCGCGGCGCCAGCCCGAAGATCGCCCGCGCCTGATCGGGCGTGGCCGGCGCACGGTCGATATGGGCCAGCAGGCTCACGGCCTTCTCCACCAGCGCGGCGTTGCTCGGCGCGAGCGTGCCGCGGGACAGGTACAGGTTGTCCTCCAGCCCGACGCGGACGTTGCCGCCCATGCCGGCGGCGACCGCGAGGATCGGGAACTCCTCCCGGCCGATGCCGAAGGCCGACCAGACCGCGTCCTCCGGCAGCCGGGCGCGCATCGCCACCAGGGCTTCCGGTGTCGCCGGCGCTCCCCAGGGAATGCCGAGGCAGATCTGGAACAGCGGCGGGCGGGCCAGATGCCCCTCGGCGATCAGGTGCCGGGCCAGCTCGATCTGGCCGAGATCGAACACCTCGATCTCCGGCTTCACCCCCGCCGCCCGGATGTGACCCGCCATCGCCCGCAGGTGGCCGGGGGTGTTGAGGAACAGGTGCTCGCCGAAATTCATCGTGGCGACGTCGAGGGTGCAGATCTCGGGTGTGAGTGCCGCCACGTGCCGGGTGCGGGCTTCCGGGCTCACGAAGGTGGTGCCCGGGCCGGCGACGGCCGGATCGGGATCGCCGGGCACGAACCGGCCCCCCGCCCCCGTGGTCAGGTTGAGGATCACGCTGTCGTTCTGGTCGCGGATCCGTTCCACCACCTCGCGGTAATGGGCCAACTCCATGCTGGGCGCGGCGGTCTCGGGATCGCGGACGTGGATGTGGACCACCGCGGCCCCGGCGGCGGCGGCCTCGAGGGCCGACTCGGCGATGGCTTTCGGGCTCACCGGCACGGCCGGGTTCTTCTTCGGCGTGTCGAAGGAGCCCGTGAGGGCACAGGTGATGACGGTGGTGCTCGACATCGTATCCTCCCCGGGCTCAGATCGCCCCGCCGTCGACCGTGATCGTCTCGCCGGTGATGTAGGCCGCCCCCGCCGCGAGGAAGAAGATCGTCTCGGCGATGTCCTCCGGCCGGGCCATGCGGCCGAGCATCGTGCGCTCCACCGTCGAGGCCTTGCGTGCCTCCGACCAGGGCTCGGTCCAGGGCGTGGCCACGAGGCCCGGCGCCACCGCGTTGACCCGCACGTCGGGCGCCAGCGCCCGGGCGAGGCTGCGGGTCAGGTTGATCAGCCCGGCCTTGCTGGCCGCGTAGGCCACCGAGGAGCCCCGCCGCCCGAGCCCGGCCACCGAGGCGGTGTTGACGATGGCGCCCCGGCTCGCCTTGAGGGTCGCGGCCGCGGCCCGGGCGCAGCGGAACGGCCCGAGGAGGTTGGTCGCCAGGATCGTGGCCCAAAAATCCTCACTCATCGCGTCGAGATCCTCGAAGGCGATGGGCGTGGTCGTGCCCGACGTTCCGGCATTGTTGACGAGCACGTCGAGGCCGCCGAGCCGGTCGATCCCGGCCGCCACCATCGCCTCGGCCTCGCCCGCCCGCGACACATCCCCGGGCAGCGCGAGCACCGAGAGCCCCGTCCCGGCAAGTCGCGCGGCCTCGGCGGGACCGCGGGGATCGTCGGGCAGGTGGTTCAGCGCCACCGCGGCGCCGTTCCGGGCGAAGATCTCGACGGTCGCCAGCCCGATGCCCGACGAGGCTCCGGTGACGAGGACGCGCCGTCCGGACAGGTCCGCTCCGATCATGATCCCTCCATCCGGCCGATCCCGGCCATCGCCGCCTTGAGCGCCAGGAGCTTGCGGTCGCGCTCGCGGAACAGCTCCGCGGGCGCCCGGCCGCCCCAGTCGAAATAGCCGCGCCCCGCCATCACCCCGGTCCGGCCCGCGGCGCAGAGGGCGTCGAGGGTCTCGGAGCGGGTGCGCGGCGGCGGCGGCGCGTAGCTGCCGTTGGCCAGCGCGCGCTGCGTCAGTTCCAGGCCGGTGAAGTCGGCCTTGGCGAGGTGGCCGAGGATCGGGATGCGCAAGGAGAGCCCGTGGATGATCGCCTCGTCGATGTCCCGCGGCGCGGCGACGTCCTCGTCGAGGAGCCGGAACACCTCGGCGCTGATCGCCTGCTGGATGCGGTTGGCGATGTAGCCGGGAATGAAGCGCTTCAGCACGATCGGGACCTGCCCGAGGCCGCGCACGAGGTCGGCCATGGCGGCGACCACCGCCGGATCCGTGCCGGGCCCCGGGACCACGTCGACGAGGTCGACGATGTAGGGCGGCGTGTACCAGTGCAGGATCAGCGCCCGCGCCTGCCGGGCCTCCGGGATCAGCGGGAACACGTCGAGATAGCTGGTGTTGCTGGCGAGGATCACGTCGGCCGGGCAGAGCCGGTCGAGCTCGGCGAACAGGGCGCGCTTGGCCTCCGGATTCTCGGTGATCGCCTCGATGACGAGGCCGGCGCCCGCCACCGCCGCGTCCAGCGTCGCCTCGACCCGGACGGCCCGTGCCAGTCGCCCGGCATCCCAGCCCGCGGGCGCGGCCCCTGCCTCCTGCAGGGTGGCCAGCGCCGATTCCATCAGGCCGGGCACCCGCGCGCGGGTCTCCGGTGACGTGTCGGTGATCCGCACGCCGTGGCCGCCGAGCGCCAGCACCAGGGCGATGCCGTGCCCCATCACGCCGCCGCCGACGATCGCGATCTCGCCCATGCCGCACGCTCCGTCCCTGTCCCGGGCTCCTCTGGCGGGAGTCCTCGGGTCTTCACGCGAATTCAGCCGCCGCGCTGGTCCCGGCGCATCATGAAGGCCAGCTTCTCGAAGAGGCTGACATCCTGCTCGTTCTTCAGGAGCGCCCCGTGCAGGGGCGGGATCAGCTTGCGGCTGTCCTGCTCGCGCAGGGTCTCGGGGGCGATGTCCTCGGAGACGAGGAGCTTCAGCCAGTCGAGCAGTTCCGAGGTCGAGGGCTTCTTTTTCAGGCCCGGCACCTCGCGCATCGCCAGGAAGGTCCGCAGGGCCTCCTCGACGAGGCGGTGCTTGATGCCCGGATAGTGGACGTCGACGATGCGCTGCAGCGTCTCGGCGTCGGGGAACTTGATGTAGTGGAAGAAGCAGCGGCGCAGGAAGGCGTCCGGCAGCTCTTTCTCGTTGTTCGACGTGATGATCACGATCGGCCGGCGCACGGCTTTGACGGTCTCGCCGGTCTCGTAGACGTGGAACTCCATCCGGTCGAGTTCGGTGAGGAGGTCGTTGGGGAACTCGATATCGGCCTTGTCGATCTCGTCGATCAGCAGGACCGGGCGCTCGGGCGCGGTGAACGCCTCCCAGAGCTTGCCGCGCCGGATGTAGTTCCCGATCTCCGAGACCCGGGGATCGCCGAGCTGGGAGTCGCGCAGGCGCGAGACCGCGTCGTACTCGTAGAGACCCTGCTGCGCCTTGGTGGTCGACTTGATGTTCCAGACGATCAGCGGCGCACCGAGTCCCCTGGCGATCTCCTCGGCCAGCACCGTCTTGCCGGTGCCGGGCTCGCCCTTCACCAGGAGCGGGCGTTCCAGCACCACCGCGGCGTTGACCGCCGCGGTGAGGTCGGGGGTCGCGACGTAGGTCTCGGTTCCGGAAAAGCGCATCGCGGTCTCGGAGAGAGGGGCTTGAGCCCAGGGGTAACGCGGCGCGCAGCCGGGCCGCAAGCGCGGCGCCGGATCCGACCCGCGTCCGCATTCTGCGAGGCCCGCGTCAGCGAGCCCCGCAGGAAGGCTTTTGGGGAACGCGCGGCCGGATGGAGGCCACTTCCGAGACCTCCGCTGCGCTCCGGCACCTCAGGATGAGGGTGGAGATCCGAGCTCAACCTCGGGACCTGGTCAGCCCTTCTCGTGCCAGACGCAGTTCCGGGCCAGGATCTCCAGGTTCACGTCCGACTTCTGCGGCTGCGGCAGGGTCTTGCCGTCCATGGCGAGGTCGATCTTGATCTCGACCTGCCCCTTCGCCTCGGCCGTGCGGCGGGAGAAGTAGCAATATTGCTGGTAGGGCTGGTCGGCGCTGTCCTTGAAGTTCCAGCCGGTCACGATCTGCCCGTCGAGATAGGGCACCTGCTTGAACACCGTGAAGGTGGTGTTCACCGTCGCCTTCGAGGCCGGGGCCGCGTCGCTGCCGAGCTGCGCCTTGGTGGGGGTCGGCGACGCGGATGCCTTGGGCAGGCCTTCGAGCTTCAAGACGTTGTCGGTCAGCGTGACTTCGCCCTTGGTCTTCAGGGTCACGTCCGAGAGGGCGGCCTGCATGGCGGCGGCGATCTTCTCCGCCGCGGTGTCGAACTGGTTGAGCGTCGCCCAGCCATAGGCCGCCGCCCCGATGCCGATCCCGGCGAGGCACGCGAAGGCGCCGAAACCCAGCGCCCGGAACAGGAAGGCCCGGGCGGCGACGTAGCTCGAATCCGCCCGCAGGCGGGAATTCACCTGCTGGGCGAGGGCGATATTCTCGGGGGTCCCGCTCGCGACGTAGTTCATGCGCCGGCTCCAGCGGCAGGGAGGGTCTGGCCCGGATGGGCCTGGTTGGGCAGCGCCTGCTGGCCTTGCGCCGGGCGGTTCATCGGGATCACCGCCCCCGAGGCGTTGGCGGCCCGCGGCAGGATCGGCTCAGGGTTCGAACGCAGGGCGTCGGCGATCGCGTCGAGCATGTACGGCGCCGCTTCCGGGTTCACGGCGGCGCCGAGGTCGTCCTCGTCCATGAAGGTCCGGCGGGTCGAGACCGCGCAGAGGGCCAGGATCGTCGACGCGAAGGCGGCGCAGACCGCGGGCAGGAATACGAAGATCCGCAGGAAGGCGTGGACCTGGCTCTCGGTCACGTCGATCGGGTCGACGCCGTAGACCATGGCGGTGAAGGAATGGAGCTGCGAGCGGTTGACCGCGTTGCGGTAGCCCTGCTCGGCATCGGCCACGCGCCGGTCGGCGGCGCCGGGATCGAGGGCGGCGCGGGCCTTGCGGGCCTCCTCCAGGTCCTTGATCATCCCGGCGCGGTCGGCGGACGCCTTGGCGACACCCTGCGACAGGGCGGCGACCCGCGGATCGGCCACGCATTTCAGGTTCTGGTACTTCCGGCCCTTGCTGTTGGTGCCGAAGACCCGCTCGCAGCGCTGGGCCGGCAGGCCGGCGAGCTGCTGGGCGTTGTCGGCGGAACGCTTCTCGATCTGGTCGAGCTCGGCCGTGTACTGGGCCACGCGTTCGTCCGCCGCCTTGATGCGGTCGCCGATCGTCGCACGGTCGGCCTGGGCGTCCTTCAGGGCCGTCTTGGTCCGGGCCGCCTCCATCAGGCGGGGATGGAACATCATCTCGCCGAGCTGCGACACCGACTTGGTGGTCACGCCCGCCGCGAAGATGATGCCCAGCACCGCCAGCCCGCGCACGAAATGCGAGCGCTGGGTGCGCGCCAGGATGCCCAGCGGCACCCGGCACAGCTCCACCGCGGCGTAGACCAGGGGCGCCAGCAGCATGAAGTAGAAGGCGTGCCAGTCGCCGTCGCTGTAGACGCCTGCGAACAGCCACGCGCCCCAGAGCGAGGCGCCGATCACCATGAACTCGACGAGGTACGCGATTGCCACGTAGCCCCACTTGATGCGGTAGCCCTTCTCGACGTGGCGCTGGTGGCGCCAGCGGTCCGACTCAAGCTTCCACTCGCGCTTCTCGCGCTCGCGATCGCGGCTGGGGGGCGCTGTCGGACCGGAGAATATCGATTTGATGGAGATCATCGGCCTCGTCGCATCCATCCGGTCCAGTTCCGGGCAGGGCCCGGCCGAGCTTAACCCCCGGTTAACTCAGGCGTGTATGTGCCCATTGTGCCGATTTTGAGCCGCGTTGCACACACCCGCCGTACACATCCACCGGGTGATCGCCCGCAGCATCGCCCCGGTGGCGGAAATGTCTCACCCGATCGATGTATCCGGCTTGTGTCGGAGCGCACCTGCGCCGGCCCGTTCCCGGCCTGAAAGCGGTTGCCCGCAGCACGGCGACGACCCATGATCGCGAAGCCGTGATCGGCGTCCCCCCGCAGCCCCGAGAGACGAGGTTCGATCCGCCGCCGATGCCAGAGGTCCATGCCGGCTCCTACAAGGAAGCGATCCTGTTCCTCGTCACAGCGGGCATCGTGGTGCCGCTGTTCCACCGCCTGCGGATCTCGCCGGTGCTCGGCTTCATCGGCGCCGGCGCCCTGCTCGGACCCTTCGGCCTCGGCCGGCTGGCCGACACCTATCCCTCCGTTCACCTCTTCACCATCGGCAACCGGGCCGAGATCGCGCACCTCGCTGAATTCGGCGTGATCTTCCTGATGTTCATGATCGGGATCGAGCTGTCCTGGGAGCGCCTGCGGGTGCTGCGCCGGCTGGTCTTCGGCCTCGGCTCCCTGCAGGTGGGCTGCTCCGCGCTGATCCTCGGGGCGATCCTGTACGGGCTCGGCGTGCCGCTCACCGGCGCGGCGATCGTCGGCATCGGCCTCGCCCTGTCCTCCACCGCCGTGGTGCTGCCGGTGCTGGCCGAGCAGAAGCGGCTGAACGCGCCCACCGGCCGCACCAGCTTCGCGGTCCTGCTGTTCCAGGATCTGGCGGTGGCGCCGGTCCTGTTCGCCATCGCGGTGCTCGGCCGCGACGACGGCGGCGACAAGGGCTGGGCGCTGGCCATGGCGCTCGGGCAGGCGGCGATCGCGCTGGTCCTGATCGTGGTGGCGGGCCGCCTCGCCCTGCGCCCGCTGTTCCAGCTGGTGGCGCGCACGCGCTCCACCGAGCTGTTCATGGCCGCCTGCCTGCTGGTCATCGTCGGCACGGCGCTCACCGCGGCGGCGAGCGGCCTGTCGATGACGCTCGGCGCCTTCGTGGCCGGCCTTCTGCTGGCCGAGACCGAGTACCGCCGGGCGATCGAGGCGACGATCGACCCGTTCAAGGGCCTCCTGCTCGGCGTGTTCTTCGTCTCGGTGGGCATGAACCTGGACCCGGCCCAGCTCATGGCGAGTCCCGGCGCGATCCTCGGATTGTCCCTGGCGCTGGTCCTGATCAAGGCCGCCGTGGTGATGATGGCGGCTCCGGTCCTGAAGATCCCCCGGCCCGTGGCGCTGGAGACGGCGCTGCTGCTCGGGCCGGGCGGCGAGTTCGCCTACGTGCTGATCGGCGGCGCCATGGCCACCGGGCTCGTGCCGGAGGAGGTCGGCGCGGCCGCCCTCGTGGTGACCACCGTCACCATGATCATGATCCCGGCGCTCGCCGCCGTCGGCCGGCGGCTCAAGATGCGGGCGACGGCCAGCGCCCAGGCCGCCGCCAAGGCCGAGCCGGTGCCGGAGCGGGTGGACAACCGGGTGATCGTCGCGGGCTTCGGCCGCGTCGGCCGGCAGGTCGGCGAGATGCTGGAGCGGCACCAGATCCCGTACCTCGCCCTCGATTCCGACGCCGCGCGGGTGGCCGAGCAGCGCCGCGCCGGGGCGCCGGTCTATTTCGGCGACAGCGGCAGCACCGAGATGCTGCGCCGCTGCGACATCGCCACGGCCCGGGCCCTGGTCGTCACCCTGGACAACCCGCGCGCCGTCGAGGCGGCGGTGGTGGCGGCCCGGGCCGAGCGGCCGGACCTGACCATCGTGGCCCGTGCCCGCGACGCCCGTCACGCGTCGTCCCTCTACGAACTCGGCGTCGACGACGCGGTGCCGGAGACGATCGAGGCCTCCCTGCAGCTCTCGGAGGCCGTGCTGGTCGATGTCGGCGTCCCGATGGGGCTCGTCATCGCGTCGATCCACGAGCGGCGCGACGAGTACCGGACCCTGCTGAAGAAGCGCGAGAACGAGGCGAAGCCGATCTTCCGTGCCCGCCGCACGGTGGGCAAGGCTCTGGGCAAGCCGCCGGCCAAGCGCGAGCCCGAGCGCCAGGAGGCGGCCGGCCAGGAGGCGTGACAGGAGGCATGACAGGAGGCGTGAGCCGCAGCCCTGCCGAACCAGCGGGGCGCTGCCGCGGTGGTGCGTCCGTTGTCCGTCTGCGGAACCGGAGAGCGCGCCGATTCCGCCGCCCGACCAAGGTCAGGATCACGACTGCGTGGCTGTCCCAGGCCCGGTTGCGGGTCCTGCCACGTCCAACGCCGGCCGCTTCCCAGCTTCAGCCAAGTCGTGCTGCGGCGGCGGCCGGCAGGCGCAGGAGACGTCGAAATCTTTCGACGCGATTGATTCGAACAGAAAGCGGCGCCAAATTTTTTTCGCGTGAAGTCTGTAGTGCGTGCTGCTAGGGGTCGCGTGTTCAAATACGATATTACGGAATATTTGCCTAAGTAATTCTTTGTTTGGCTGACATCGATTCGATCTCTGCGAATTTTGTCTTCGCCCGCAGGTGCCTCTGAGGGCGCGGTGCGATTGCAGGTGAGATTGGCTCAAGATTTCGCCATGTAGGATTGCGGCATTCGACCGGTGCGCGTCTGATGCGAGGTGAAGCCCGTGATGGCTAAAAGCGGTCTCCTGATGTTCTGCGCGTCACGTAACGTTCAACCGGCGGCGCAAGACCGGCTCGCCATCCGGGTCTTCCCGCCGATCCGTGCGTGCGGCGTCGAGCGAGGTCGCGATGTATGAGGGGGACGGCCGATTTCCGCGGGTCGGCGGTGATCGGGACATATCAGAATACGCGACCGTGCGGATGAACACGGACGCGGTGCCGCTCCAGACACGTTTCGATTACTGGGTTGAGGCATGCCGAACCATGTTCGGCAGTTTCGAGTTCGTGGATCTGGACCGAAAGAACTTTCGCGCCGCGTTGAACACTCTGACCGTCGACAACCTCACGATCGCGCACTACGTCGGATCGCCCCACGCCATGGTCCGGACGCGGTCTCACATCCGGTCGTCGGATAACGATTTCTATCTCGTCATCCTGGCGTCGGAGCGGACCTTCAATCTGGATCACGGTCAATACCATCGATCCAGTACCGGCGGGATCTCGCTCCTGGACAACACTCAGCCCTTCCTGGGTGCCCATCCTGAAGGCTTGGATATCATCAATGTCTTCATCCCGCGGGCCGTGCTGGAGCTGGCGATGGGGCCGGCCCGGTGCCTGACGGGATTGTCGATCGACGCGACGCAGACCAGCTTTCCTATCATCGTCTCGTACCTGTCCGCGCTGATCAAGCACGGCGCAACCCTCGATCCGGCCTGCCAGGCGCGCGTGGCTGCGATTGCCGTCCAACTCATCGCGGCCGGCTTTGCGGAGAAAGTGGAGTCCGACGCGCCCCGGTCCCTGGGCGGCGCCGCGATCCTGAGCCGGGCGCGGGCTTTCATCATCGACCATATCGGCGTCGAGGGCCTGTCGATCAACGATGTCGCGGCCGCGCTCAATATCTCGGTCCGCCGGCTTCAGGAGGTGGCCAGCGCGGAGAACATCGCACTGATGGACTGGATGTGGGAGCGCCGTCTGCAATTGGCGCACGCGAAGCTGGCCGATCCGGTCAACGGCGTCGTGCCGGTCGGCCTGATCGCGTATCAATGCGGGTTCGCCAGCCAGGCGCACTTCTCCCGCCGCTTCAAGGAGCGCTTCGGGCAGACGCCGACGGAGTACAAGGTCGCGTCCGGACTCACGCGGGCGGCACGCGCCGCCGCGGCGGCCGGCATGGCCTGAAGCGGGCCGGTGCGCGCAAGCCGCGGATGCCGTCAGATCAGGGCGGGCTGCGCGTCCTCGTGCTTGGGCCGCCGCGTCACGCGGCTGCGCGGCGCCGGCTCGAACCCGTCGGCGAAGCTGCACCGGTAGACCAGCTCGTCCGCCGGCCCGAGGCCGGTGACCAGGGGCACCGTCACGGTGTCGCCGGAGAAGCGCCAGCCGCGGGCGCCCTTGTCCCAGTAGAGCCAGACCGTGCCGGGATAGCCGCGCAGGGTGAAGACCGCCGCCTTGCGCGACAGGGCCTGCACCGCCCGAGGGGCATACATGCCCTTGTCGCGATACGCGTCCCGGGTCGCCTCCGGCTGGCGATCCATGAAGGTGTTGCGCACCAGCTGAATCGTCGCCCCCGGCTTCCCGAGAAACCGCTTGAATTCCGTCAGATTCCGCAGGATGACCGCCATCGCAGGTCTCCTCGCCAGTCCGGTCCGGACCGCGTCGCCGCGTCCGCACACACTCGATGCCCCGAGTTGAGCGATTCCCATGACCGAATGAGTGACCGGGCGAGGCTTGTCCGGGCACATATCAACAGATTCGACAACTTATACCCAGGTTATGAGTCCCATCGGCCCGGAGAGACTCGCTTCGGCCCGAGATCCGGCCGCGTCGACGACGATGAATCTTGTCGACCATCGCCGAAGACTCGAAATCCGGCCCAGAAAGTCCTGCGCCGCCCGGCGCGGCCTTGGCCGATTCGCGCGGGCTTGACCCAGGCGCCCGGCTGGCGCGTTCTCCCGGGATGCTGCTGCAGTTCTTCACGGCCCTCCGGGACGCCAAGGTCCCCGTCTCCCTGAAGGAGTACCTCATCCTGCTCGGCGCCCTGGACCGGGGCCTCGCCGGGCACGATGTCGAGGCGTTCTACTTCCTGTCGCGGACGGCGCTCGTGAAGGACGAGGCGCATCTCGACCGGTTCGACCGGGTGTTCGGCACGGTGTTCAAGGGGCTTCAGACCCTCGGCGAGGCGGTCGAGCCCGCGGCGATCCCCGAGGAGTGGCTACGCAAGCTCACCGAGAAGTACCTGACCGAGGCCGAGAAGGCGGAGTTGAAGGCGCTCGGCTGGGACACGCTGTTCGAGACCCTGAAGCAGCGGCTCGCCGAGCAGAAGGGGCGCCACCAGGGCGGCTCGAAATGGATCGGCACCGGCGGGACGTCGCCCTTCGGCGCCTACGGCTACAACCCCGAGGGGATCCGGATCGGCCAGGACGGGAACCGCAACTTCCGGGCGGTGAAGGTCTGGGACAAGCGGGAATTCAAGGATCTCGACGACGACCGCGAGATCGGCGCGCGCAACCTACGCCTCGCCCTCCGGCGCCTGCGCCGCTTCGCCCGGACGGGGGCGGCCGAGGAACTCGACCTCGACGGCACGATCCGGGCGAGCGCCCGCCAGGGCTATATCGACGTGAAGCTGCGGCCGGAGCGGCGCAATGCCGTGAAGGTGCTGCTGTTCCTCGATGTCGGCGGCTCGATGGACTGGCACATCGCGCAGGCGGAGGCGCTGTTCTCGGCGGCGCGCTCGGAGTTCAAGCACCTCGCGCATTACTACTTCCACAACTGCCCCTACGAGGCGGTCTGGACCGAGAACCGGCGGCGGCACGAGGCGCAGACGCCGCTGCTCGACGTGATCCGCACCTATGGCAGCGACTACCGGCTCGTCTTCGTGGGCGACGCCTCGATGAGCCCCTACGAGATCGCGACGCCGGGCGGCTCGGTGGAGCACTGGAACGCGGAGGCCGGCGCCGTCTGGATGCAGCGGCTCCTCGACCATTTCCCGAAGGCGGCGTGGCTGAACCCGGTGCCCGAGACGCACTGGGGCTACACCCAGTCGATCGGCATGATGCAGCGGCTGATCGCCGGCCGGATGTTCCCCCTCACCCTGGACGGGCTCGACGCGGCGGCCCGGGCGCTGGTGCGGTGAGGCTCGGTATGCCCCGGCTTCGTCGCGCCGATCCGCGGCCTCATCCTGAGGTGCCCGCGTCTGCGGGCCTCGAAGGCGGGCGCGAGGGACCGCGGCGCTGACTGGAGGGCTCCTGCGAGGCCTCCGCTGCGCTCCGGCGCCTCAGGATGAGGGTGCGGCTGGGAGGATCGGGACGCTCCGCGACATCGTGGCCCGGCCGCTCCGCGATCGGAGGGCCTGTCAGCCCTGCTGGGACGGCGTCGTCACCACGAGTCCGTCGAGCGCCGGGGTGATCTTAATCTGGCAGGACAGGCGGGAATTCTCGCGGACGTCGCTGGCGAAGTCGAGCATGTCCTGCTCCATGTCCTGGGCCTTGCCGACCACCTCGATCCACGCGTCGGCGACGTAGACGTGGCAGGTGGCGCAGGCGCAGGCGCCGCCGCACTCCGCGTCGATGCCCGGCACGTTGTTGCGCAGAGCCGTCTCCATCACGGTCGCGCCGACGCTGCCTTCGACGGTCCGCTCCGTCCCGGCGTGGTCGACGTAGGTGATCTTGGGCATGCTGGGGGCTCCGGGCTCGCGTCGAGCGCACTCTGTCCGACGGGCGGCGTGCCTGCTTGGCGGCTGGAAACGCGGAATGCAAGCGCGGCATTAGACACCGGTCCCGGATCGATCGCCGCATTGCGGCGACCCCGTCAGGCCCGGGCCTCCGCGATCTCCGCCAGCGCCTGCGCGACCGCGTCGGCGAGGTCGTCGACCGGCACGGGCCCGGTGCCGTCCCGCAGGCGCGCCTCCGCGGCATCCGCCAGGGCCCGCACGCGCACGGCCCCGACGCCGGCGGCCGAGCCCTTCAGGGTATGGGCGAGGTCGGCGCGCGCGTCCCGCGGCACGGCCGGGTCGGCGAGGCGCGGCAGGATCGACCGGCACTGGCCGGCGAACAGATCCAGGACCTCACGGGCCAGCTCGGCGTCGCCACCGGTCTGGGCGTCCAGTTCCGCGGGGTCGATGGCCTGCATGCTCGGGCTCCCGGCATCCGGATTCGTCGGGGATTGCGGATCTGATCCACACAATTCACCCCCTGATTCGCCGGGTGGGGATCGCGCCGGACCCCTCCCGTGCGGCAGGATGGTGGACGCGGTGAGCGACGGGCGCGGTAACCATTCGGTTAACGTTTTCTGGGGCCAGTCGAGGGCTCGGGTATCGGCAGTCGCTGCCTGAGTTTAGTCTTGTAATGGTAAACGGGGCGTTGCGTCTCCGGCATCAGCCTTCCCCAAGGCGTCGGTGAACCCGTGTAACGAGGCGTTGAATGGCGACCGAGAAGAAGCTGAAGGACCCGGCCGAGGCCGCGCTCTCTGCGATCGAGCAGGCGCTGAACCTCGACGCCCTGACGCCGAACGGCACCGATGGCCGCGCCGAGCCGCGCCTGCCCGATGTGGGTGACGCCGAGCCGCTGCTCGACGGCGGCCTCGATGCCGCCGGGCGGACCATGCCGCCGCGCCTCGATCTCGACCCGCCGCTCGCCTCCGACCTGCCGCCGCCGGGCCTGGACCGCCCGCGCCGCGAGGGCGGGCTCCTGCCCCCCGACCGCTCGCTGGTGGCCAACGACGACCGGCGCAACATCGGCATCCTGCAGCAGACCCTGCGGGTGCGCTCCTCGCCCAAGCCCTACCTGCTCGCGCTCGCCGCCGGCGCCGTCTGGATCGGCGCCCTGGTGCTGATCGCGTGGTCGAAGTCCGAGGGCGACCTGCGCGCCGTCGTGTCGGGGCTCTCCGCCCTGCAGGCGAGCGTCGGCGCCGCGGCGCTGTTCGGCCCGGTGGTGCTGTTCGTGATCGCCGCCATGCTGGCGGTGCGCGCCCAGGAGATGCGCCTCGTCGCCCGTGCGGTGGGCGAGGTCGCGGTGCGTCTGGCCGAGCCCGAGAGCTTCTCCACCGACGCGGTCCTGACCATGTCGCAAACCGTGCGCCGCGAGGTGGCGGCGGTGGGCGACGGCGTCGAGCGGGCGCTCGCCCGGGCCGGCGAGCTGGAGACCCTGGTCCGGGGCGAGATCGCCACCCTGGAGCGGGCCTATTCCGACAACGAGATCCGCATCCGCTCCCTCGTGGACGAGCTGGTGGCCCAGCGCGAGGCGATCGTCACCAACGCCGACCGGGTGCGCAGCGCCATTGCCGGCTCCCACCAGAGCCTGAGCCAGGACCTGGAAGGCGCCTCGGACCGGATCGTCTCGGCCGTGACCGGCGCGGGTGAGCGGGTGACCGGCGCCCTGGAGACCCGCGGCGCCGCGATCACCGCCTCCCTGGGCGAGGCCGGCGACCGGGTGGTCAACCTCATGACCGCCCGCGGCAGCGACCTCGTCGACACCCTCGCGGCCACCAGCCAGGAGGTGCGCGGCGCCATCCAGGAGGTCGGCGAGACCCTGACCCGCAGCTTCGAGGATCGCGCCGGCGCGGCGACCGGCGCCTTCCAGGCCGCCGGCACCACCCTGGCCGATCGCCTGTCCGAGAATGCCGGCGCCCTCACCCGGACCCTGGAGGAGACCGGCAGCCGCGTCAGCGACGCGCTGGAGCGCCAGGCCGGCACCGTGCGCGAGAGCTTCGAGCGATCCGTGACGGGGCTGGAATCCGTCTTCCTGTCCCGGGGCTCGGAGCTGACCGAGCGCTTCGGCGCGATGGGCGCCGACATCACCGCCCGCTTCGCCGAGACCGGCTCGGCCCTCACCCAGGACATCGCCGGCCGCGGCCTCGCGCTGCGCGCCGAGATCGAGAGCGCCGGCCTGTCGGTCGCCGAGACGATCGAGGGCCGCGGGCGCGATGCCCAGGCTGCCCTGGCGCTGGCGGCCAGCGGCGCCGGTGAGACCCTGACGGCCCGTGCCGGCGCCGTGCGCGACGACCTCGTCGGCACCGCCGAGCGGATCGCCGAAGGGCTGTCGGAGCGCGGAAGCGCCCTCGCCGAGCGGATGGACGGCATCGCGGCGCGCCTCGACGAGACCGTGACGGTCCGGGCCGCGGACCTGGAGCACCGGGTCGCCGCCGCGGCTGAGCAGGCCGGCGGCAGCATCGCGCACCGGACCGAGACGGTGGCGGCGCGCCTGGAGGCCGCCTTCGCGGCCCTGGGCCAGGGCTTCGAGGCGGGGGCCTCCTCGGCGGTCCAATCCCTGCGGGGCACCGTCGAGAGCCTGTCGGGCGAGATCGACGGCCGCACCGCCGAGGCGGTCGCGGCGCTCCAGCGCGGGGCCGAGGCGGCCACCAGCGCCCTGCGCGGCACGACCGACGAGGCCACCGGCGCGGTCGAGGCCCGGACTTTGGAGGCCGTGCGGGTGTTCGAGCGCCGGGTCGCGGATTCCGCCACCACCCTGTCGGCGCGCACCGAGGAGGCCGCCGCGGCTCTGCGCGCCGCCGCCGATCAGGCCGGCCAGGCCGCCGAGACGCAGACGCGGGATGCCGCCGCCCGGCTCACCGCGGCCCTGGAGACCCTGCGCACCGCCTCCGGCGAGGTCACCGGCGCCGTGGAGGCCGAGACCGCGATCCTCACCGCCCGGTTCCGCGACGCCGCCGACCGCGCCGGCACGGAACTCGGCGAGCGCGGCACGGCCGCCGTATCGGCCGTCCGCGCCGCGCTCGACGACCTCAACCGCGAACTCGCCGCCCGGACCGGCGACGCCACCGGCAGCCTCGCCGAGGCCGCCCGCGCGATCTCGGCCGACCTCGCCGCCCGGATCGGCGAGATGGAAGCGGCCTTCGGCGCGCATGGCCGCGGCGTCGCCGAGCTGCTCGCCAGCCATGCCGACGAGACCCAGGCCCGGATCAGCGGCACCGGCCGCGACATCGTGCTCGCCGTGGCGAGCCAG
Organism: Methylobacterium sp. 391_Methyba4; assembly: GCF_029691625.1. Classification (NCBI taxonomy): domain Bacteria; kingdom Pseudomonadati; phylum Pseudomonadota; class Alphaproteobacteria; order Hyphomicrobiales; family Methylobacteriaceae; genus Methylobacterium; species Methylobacterium sp. 391_Methyba4. Next base: position 2,522,535 of record NZ_CP121475.1, read on the forward strand.
GGCGCCCGCATCGCCGACACCCTCAGCCAGACCGGTGCGAGCTTCGCCGAGACCGCCGACGGCCGGGTCCGGGCGATCGACGAGACGCTGGGCAGCCGCCTCGCCGCCCTGCAGGAGACCATCGCCCGCGGCGACATCCTGGCCGACCGGATCGGCCGTGACACCGCCGCCCTCGGCGAGACCGTCGGCGCCCGTCTGGAGGAGATGGACCGGCTCCTCACCGGCAAGGGCGAGGCCGTGGCTGAGACGATCACGGCCCGGGCCCGCGAGGCCGGCAGCCTGATCGAGACCCATCTCGGGGGCCTGGAGACGCGCTCCGCGGAGCGGGCCGCCGCGATCGCCGCCACCGTGGCCGACCTCGTCGGCCAGATCGACGGTCATCTCGGAAGCCGCACCAGCGCGGCGGACGAGGCGCTGCGCGCCCGGACCGACGAGATGGCGCGGGTCATGGCCGAGGGCCATCGCGGCCTGATGGAGATGCTGGAGGGCCGCACCAACGGCCTCGGCCAGGACATCGCCCGGCACACGGGCGAGATCGCTCGCCGGATCGAGGAGAGCGCCGGCCATTTCGACACCGGCGTCATCGGCCGCCTGCAGGCGATCGCCGAGACCCTGGACGAGCGTGCCCGCCTCGTGGACGAGAGCTTCGGCGTGCAGGCCTTCGAGGCGATCCGCCTCATCGAGGCGCGCACCCGCGCGGTGGACGAGGAGCTGGCCGGCCGGACCCGCGACCTCGTGGCGATGATCGCCGATCGGACCGGCGGCCTCGACGGCGCCATGGCCGAGCGCGTCCGCGCCCTCACCGGCACCATCGAGGAGGCCACCCGCGGCCTCGAGTCCGCGCTGGCGAACCGTGCGGAGTCGATGGTCCGGCTGGTGGACGAGCGCACCGAGAGCGCCGACGCGGCTTTGACCGCCCGCACCGAGGCCGTGCACGCCGCCTTCGCCGAGCGCGCCGACCTCCTCGGCCGTCTCATCGACGAGCGCATCGCCGCCATGTCGGGCGAGCTCGACGAGAAGGGCCGCGCCGTGTTCGGGGCGATCGGCGGCCGGATCACCGAGCTGGCCCGTCTGCTCGACCGCGGCGGCACCTCCCTCGCCGAGCTGATCGACCAGCGCGGCGACAGCGTGCTCGCAAAGCTCCAGCAGACCATCGCGGATGCCGAGCGGATGCTCGATGCCGGCGAGGGCCGCCTGGGCCACACCCTGTCGAGCCGCACCGCCGACATCAGCGGCCTGCTCGACGAGGGCGTGCGCTCGGTCCACACCCTGCTGGACGACCGGACCAACCAGATCCGCGTCATGCTGGACGACCACGCCGGCACCCTGGCCGCCACCCTCGACGGCCGCATGGGCCCGATCCACGCCGCGCTGGACGGCCGCGGGCAGGCGCTGGTCACCGCACTGGAGGGCGCGTTCGGCTCCGCCAGCGGCGCCCTGGACGAACGGACCCGCCAGCTCGGCAGCCTGTTCGACGAGCGGCTCGGCCATCTCGAGAGCCTGGTCGACGGCCGCGGCAACCGCCTCGCCGACACCCTCACCGCCCGGGCCCAGGCCCTGCGCACCCTGTTCGAGGAGGCCCAGGCGGCCCTCGACGGCGTGGTCGAGGGCGGCGGCGGCCGCTTCGCAGCCACGGTCGATGCCCGCATCCAATCCCTGCGCGCGGTGCTGGAGGAGGCGCCCGCCGCCGTCTCGGCGCTGGTCGAGACCCGCGAGCGCCAGCTCGCCGCCACCCTCGACGCGCGCACGCAGCGCCTGCAGACCCTCTTCGAGGAGGCTCAGGCCGGCCTGCGCGACCTCGTGGACGGACGCGGCCAGGACGTCGCCGACGCCATCGCGGCCCGGACCGAGGGCCTGCGCGCGACCCTCGACGCGGCACCCGCCCAGATGGCGGACCTGCTGGATTCCCGCCTCTCGGACCTTCAGGGCCTGTTCGAGCGGGCGCAGGGCGAGATCGACCGCCTCGTGGACAACCGCGGCCGCCAGATCGCCGGGACCATCGAGCACCGCACCCAGGCGCTCCAGGCGACCATCGAGGGGGTGAACCCGGCCATCGCCGGCCTGCTCGAGGAGCGCGAGAACCGGCTCGCCGAAACTCTCAAGGAGCGGACGGGCGAGTTGCAGACCCTGTTCGATCGGGTGCAGAACCGCCTCGGCGCGCTGGTCGAAGGTACCGGCCGCGACGTGTCCGAGCGGGTCGACGCGCGCATCGAGACCCTGCGGTCGACCTTCGAGCAGGCGCGCGCGTCCATCGAGGGGCTTCTGGAGGACCGCAGCCAGGCCCTGGTGGCGGCGGCCGAGGGCCGTACCGGCGCCCTCGTGGAGGTCTTCGACACCCGGCTGCGGGATCTCGACGGCGTCATCGAAGGTCGCACCGGCGCCCTGGTTCAGACCTTCGACGCCCGGCTGCGCGACCTCGACGGCGTCGTCCGAGGCCGTACCGGCGCTCTGGTCGAGACCTTCGACACCCGGCTGCGCGATTTCGACGGCGTCGTCGAGGGTCGTACTGGCGCCCTGGTCGAGGCCTTCGACACCCGGCTGCGGGATCTCGACGGCATCGTCGAGGGCCGCACCGCGGCCCTGGCGCAGGCCGTGGAGGCGCAGAGCGAGGCCCTGGCCCGTGGCGTCGACGCCCGCGCCGATGCCTTCACACAGCGCATCGACAGCCGCATGCGGCTGTTCGCGACCCTGGTGGCGCAGCGCGCCGACACCCTGGCCACCGCCTTCGACGACCGCCACGAGGCCTTCGCGGGCCTGATGGACGAGCGCACGGCGTCCCTGGTCGCCGCCCTCGACGAGCGGGCGCGGGCCCATGCCGAGCAGGTCGACGCCCACAACGCGGCGCTGGCCGAGACCCTCAGCCGCCGCGAGGCCGCGCTCGCCGGCCTGATCGACGCCCGCACCGAGGCCCTCGGGGCCGGGTTCGAGCGCCGTGCCACGGCGCTCGGCGCCCTGGTGGATGCCCGCGGCGAGGCCCTGTCCCGCCGCCTCGCCGAGAGCGCCGAGACCCTGGTACGCGCCATCGAGGAGCGCGGCGGCGCGCTCGTCGCCAGCGTCGAGGGCAGCGGCCGCGCGGTCGGCGACAGCCTGGAGGGCCATGTCGAGCGCCTGCGCGGCGCCATCGACGGGCCGATGATGGACCTGTCCCGGGCGCTCGCGGACCGGGCCGAGGCGATCGAGCGGGCGCTCGCCGAGACCGGCGTGCCCCTGGCCGAGAGCCTGCGGGCGCGGACCGAGGAACTGGCCGTGCAGTCGCGGGCCTCGGCCGAGCTGCTGCGCGCCGCCGTCGAGGACGGCGCGGGCCGCACCCTCTCGGAGCTGTTCGAGACCAACGACCGGATGGGTCGCGAACTCGGCAGCCTGCTGCAGCGGATCGAGGCTGCCAACACCGCGCTCACCGACCTCGTGGCCGGGGCCGACACCAACCTCGGCGCGATCGAGCGGGGTCTCGCCGGCCGGATCGAGCAGGTCCAGGGGGCCCTGGAGCGCATCGCCGCCGAGACCGGTCGCGCCAGCGCCGGCGTCTCGGCCCAGGTCGAGGCCCTGCGCGGCGCCGCCGACGGGGCGCTCAGCGAGGCCTCGCGCCTCGCCGAGACCCTCGACGGCCGCGGCCGTTCCCTCGGCGAGCAGACCGCCGCGCACGTGGCGGCCCTCGACCGGGCCGCGGCCTCCCTGGCGGCCATCGAGGAGCGCCTGGACTCGGCCCTGTCGGGCCGCGAGACCAAGCTCACCGAGGCGCTGGCCACCTTCGAGGCCCGGGCCGCCGCCCTGGAGCAGAACGGCAACGCCCTGGCGCAGACCATCGAGCAGACCCTGCGCGCCGCCGAGGAGCGGGCCCGCAGCGTCGGCGAGTCCCTGGCCCAGTCGGCCCAGGGCGCCGGGGCCTCGGTGACGAGCGCCTTCGCCGACCTGAAGGACAGCGCCAGCGCCGAGGGCGAGAAGGCCGCCCAGGGCGTCCGGCAGGTCATCGAGGAGGCGGCCCGCGAGATGCGCAGCGGCTTCCAGGAGGCCCAGGCCAGCTTCGGCGATTCCTTCTCGGCTCTGCGCGAGATGGCGGGCTCGATCCGCGGCGAACTCGACGCGACCCGCGCCGAACTCGCCAAGGGCGTCCTCGAGCTGCCGCGCGAGACGCAGGATGCCACCGGCGAGATGCGCCGGGTGGTGGCGGACCAGATCAAGGCGCTCAACGAGCTGTCGTCCCTGGTCTCCCGCTCCGGTCGCTCGGTCGACGTCGCCCAGCCGCAGGCCCAGCCCCAGCGCCGGGTCGCGGAAGGCGGGGGCCGCGCCGTCGCGGCCGCGTCCGCCGCGGCCCCCGCGGCCGCGCCTTCGGTCGCGCCTTCGGCCGCACCGGCGGCCTCCGCCGCCCCGGCGCTCCCGGCCCCCGCGGCGGCGCGCGCCGCCCCGGCCCGGATCGAGGCGCCCCGCCCCTCCGCGACCGCCCGCCCGGCACAGGCCGGCGACAAGCGCGGCTGGCTGTCCGACCTGCTGACCCGCGCCTCGCTGGACGACGACGAGGAGGAGGTGCCCGCTGCCGACGCGCCGGCCCCCGCACAGCCGGCCCGCCGGCCCGCGGTGGCGGCCGCCGAGACCGGGCGGATCGCCCTCGACACGATCTCGACCGACATCGCCAAGATGATCGAGCATCGGACCGCGGTCGACCTGTGGGAGCGGTACCGCCGGGGCGAGCCGAACCTGTTCGACCCGCGGATCTACACGCCGCAGGGCCGGGCGACCTTCGCGGAGATCCAGCGCCGGTACCGGTCGGATGCGGAGTTCCGCCGCAGCGTCGACCGCTACGTCAGCGAGTTCGAGCGCCTGCTCGGCGACGTGGTCAAGAACGACAGCGACGCCAAGCGCACCGATGCCTACCTGACCTCCGAGACCGGCAAGGTCTACACGATGCTGGCCCATGCCAGCGGGCGCTTCGACGGGGCGTAGGACGGATCCCGCCGGGGCCGAGATGGCTCCGGCGGCTTGCAGGCCGGGGTGAGAGCTGTCCCACCCTCTCTCTCACCTGAGGGGCCCGCGGCAGCAGGCCTCGCAGGGATGCAGGGATCGCAGCGCCGTCTGGAGGGCTTCCTTCGCGGCCACCGCCGTGCGCCGGGGCCTCAGGAGGGCGTGCGGGGGACTGAGCGGTGGGGGGCGCTACATCCTCACAGCAGGCCGAGGCCGACCAGCTCGCGCCGCAGGGCCTCGGGCATCTCGGCGAGGTCCCCCGACGCCTCGGCGCCGAGGTCGGCCGGCGCGTCGCGCGCCGTGAGGTAGCGCCAGCCCTGGAAGGGCCGGCAGGGCCGGGGCGCCACCGGGACGAGGCGCGGATCGAAGACCAACCGGCAGCGCGGGATGCCGTCCTCGCCGGTCAGCGGTTCGATCGCGGTGATCGCCTGCCGGCAGGACAGAGTCCCCCGGATCACCCAGTAGATCGAGCCGTGCCCGGTGATCTCCCGGTGGCGCTTGGGCAGGGTGCGGGTGACGTGGAACGGGGCCGCGGGCCGGCCGTCCCGGAGCGCCTCCTCCCGGAACCGGGCCTGCCGGGCCTCGAGGTCGGCGATGGTGGCGGGGCCGACGCAGAGCTTGATCAGGTGCAGGGCCACGGACGTGCTTGCTCGGGATTGCCGGGGGCGGCCCTGATAGCAGGGTCCGCGTCGGGACGCGCCTGCCGAACCGCCTCAGGCGGATGCGGCGGCGCGGTCTTCCATGCGCGCGGATGGCCGGCGCCGCGTCGGCCTCGCTCGGAAGTCGTCAGGCGAACAGGGCGAGCCGCTGCTCCGGCGTTAGCGCCGCGATCTCGGCGAAGCTCAGGGCCGGATCCTCCGGCGGCATGGCCGGCTCGGGGGCCGCCGCGACGGCCTCGCCCCAGGCCAGATCGGCCATATCCGCTCCGAGCGGGGCGTGGGGCTCCGGCGCGGCGTCGGGCTCCGGCGCGGCCTCGGCGAAGGTGCCGGTGTCAGGGGGCGAGACAGTCTCGGGCTCGTCGGCCAACCCGGGAACGGTGTCCAGGTCGGCCACCAGGTCGGCCACCAATTCGATCTCGTCGACCGGCGCCGCGACGGCCTCCGGCTCGGAATCCGCGACCCGCTCCGGTGCTTCCGCATCCGGCTCGGCCTCCGCCGAGACCGGGAGGAACACCAGATCCTCGTGGAGCGCCGGGCTGCCGGGGCGCGCCACGAGGGCGGCCACCGTGATGGCCGGTACGTCCATGGCGATGTAGCGGTCGACGTCGCTCTGGTTCAGATCGGCCGGCTCGCCGGCCGGCCGCGCGCTCCGGTGGGGCGGCACCCGCACCGCGTCCTCGCCCCAGATGGCGATCATCGCGGAGACCCGGTCCTCCAGGTAGCGCAGGGTGTAGACGATCCGGGCGGTGCGCTGCGCGGTCAGGTCCTGGAAGGAGCAGGCGGTGTAGATCGCGGTGGCGTGGCGGTCGAGGGCGTCGCAGGCCTGCGCGTCGGCCCCATGCTCGCGGAGGGTCCAGGCCGCCTCCTGGATCGACTCGGCGGCGCTGAGGATGTCGGAGGTGGCCTGCTCGGTCTCGCGCACGATGGCGTCGAGGGCGAGCGACGCCTGCGTCAGCCGGGTCTCGTCGCTGTTCGGGGCGTTGAGCGCCGCGATCTCGCCCTTGGTCCGGCTGATCGCGTCGGCCATGTCGAGAAGGTTGCCGCGCAGGTGGCCGAAAGCCTCCTGCCCGCGGTCGGCGGTGACGCTCCGCTCCAGCCGTGCGATCGCTCCGAGCAGCACCTCGGTTTCGGGGCCCCGGTTGCGCCGGGCGTATTCGGCGAGGAACCAGCGGCCGCGCTCGCTGGCGCTGATCGTCGCCTCAATCGCCTCGTACTCGGCCGACGCATGCGCGCTCGGAGTCACGGAACCGAACATGGGCCTCTCTGGACGCTGGCGGCGGGCGCGGTAGCGGCCCGCCCAGGTGCGCGCCAATCCCCGGGAATTTGACAGACTCCCTTTAACGGGCGCTTACGGACGGCCTACGCCCCCCGCCCCTCCCGTCGAGACCCGCCTTGCCCCGCCCGTCCGGCCCGGCGCGCCTGTCGCTGCTCTACGCCGTGGTGTTCACCGAGATCGGCATCGCGATGCCGTTCATGCCCCTGTGGCTCGACGCCCTGGGCCTCGATGCAAGCGTGATCGGCCTCCTGCTCGCGCTGCCGATCGCCACGCGGATCGCCGCCACGGCCCCGCTCATGAGCCTGCTCGACCGGGGCCTGGGCCCGCGCCGGCTGATCCTGCTCGGCAGCCTCGCGCTCAGCCTGACCTACGCGTTGATGCCCGCCGCAGCCGGGATCGCCTGGCCGTGGCTCGCCGCGCTCATCGTGCTCAACGCGGTCGCCGGCGCGCCCCTCGTGCCCTGCATCGACTACCTGACCCTCGCGGCCGTGCGCGGGGATTCCCGCCTCGCCTATTCGCGGATCCGGATGGCGGGCTCCGTCGCGTTCCTGCTGGCGAACCTCGCGGGCGGAGTGCTTCTGACGGCGCTGGGCGGGCGGCTCGCCGTGCCGCTGCTGCTGACCGGCCTCGCCCTCGGCGCGGCGCTGGTGGCGTGGCGCAGCCGCGCGGTGGCGGCCCTGCCGCCGTCCGCGGCGGGAGCCGGCCGGCCGCGGCTGCCGCTGAAGCTGTGGCTATGCATCGGCGCGGCGGCCGCGATCCAGGCGAGCCACGGGGCGATCTACGGGTTCGGCAGCATCTACTGGATCAGCCAGGGGATCCCGGCGGCCTGGGTCGGCTCGCTCTGGGCGACCGGGGTGCTCGCCGAGATCGCCCTGTTCGCCGCTCTGCCCGCCATGCCCGCCGCCTGGCGCAGCCCGGTGCGGCTCCTCGGTGCCGGGGCCGTCGCGGCGATCCTGCGGTCGGTCGGCATGTTCCTCCTCGGCGACCATCTCGCCGCGCTGGTGCCGCTGCAATGCCTCCACGGCCTGACCTTCGGGGCGACGCAACTCGGCGCCATGGCGGCGGTCTCGGCCTACGCCCCGGACGGCGCCCGGGGCCGGGCGCAGGGCACGCTCAGCGCGGTCAATGCCGGGATCTCGGTGGTCGCGACCCTGGGCAGCGGCGTCGCCTACCGGGCCGGCGGCCCCCTCGCCTTCCTGCTCATGGCGCCGCTCGCCGCCGCGGGCCTGGGGCTCGCCCTGGCCTCACGCCGCGCTTCAGGGGTGAGGTTGGAGACGGATCGTCAACCGTAATGTCGTCATAACCGCCGGGCAGGGTGGTGCCTCGATCGAGGAGTATGGGTGTTGCTGAGCGAGGGCACTGTTCCCGGCGCCTTGGCCGGCGCCGCGCTGCGGGACCGGACGGCCGACGGCCGTCTGACGCTCGACGGCCGCTGGACCGCCGACCAGGGCCCGGCCGTCGAGGCCGCGGCCGCGGGCATCGCGGCGGCCGGCCGCGCCGGGCCGGTGGCGGTCGACCTGTCGGCCATCGAGCGCCTCGACACCCTCGGCGCCTGGGTTCTGGAGCGGACCCGCGCCGAGATCGAGCAGGCGGGGGGCGCCCTCACCTATCTCAACGCACGGCCGGAGCACCGCACCCTTCTGGGGGAGGTTCGCCTGCGCGAGCCGGACGCGCCGCCGCCCCGGCGGCACGGCCCGGTCGTCGGCCTTCTCGATGCCACCGGGCGCCAGACGGTGCAGGGCGGCCATGAATTCGTCACCGCCCTCGCCTTCCTCGGCGAGCTGATCGCCGCCTGCGGACGCGTCGCCCTGCGGCCCGGCACGTTCCGCGGCAACGCCCTGATCAACCAGATCCAGCAGGTGGCGCTCAACGGCACGCCGATCATCGTGCTGATCTCGTTCCTGGTGGGCGGCATCGTCGCCCAGCAGGGGATCTTCCAGCTCCAGCGCTTCGGCGCCCAGACCTTCGTGGTCAACCTGATCGGCCTGCTGATCCTGCGCGAGATGGGCGTGCTGCTCACCTCGATCATGGTCGCCGGCCGCTCCGGCTCGGCGATCACCGCCGAGATCGGCTCCATGCGCATGCGCGAGGAGGTGGACGCGCTCCGGGTCATGGGCCTCGACCCCGTCGAGATTCTGATCGTGCCCCGGGTGCTCGCCCTGATGATCGGCCTGCCGATGCTGACGCTGATCGGCGACCTCGCGGCGCTCGCCGGCGGCGGCCTCACCGCGATGCTCTATGGCGGCCTGACCCTCGACCAGTTCCTGGTCCGGCTCCAGGCGGCGGTGGGCGTCCACCACGTCATGGTCGGCCTGATCAAGGCGCCGTTCATGGCGCTGACCATCGGGGTGATCGCCACGATCGAGGGTTTCGCGGTCGAAGGCTCGGCGGAATCGCTCGGCCGCCACGTCACCGCGTCGGTGGTGAAGTCCATCTTCATGGTCATCGTCCTCGATGGCCTGTTCGCGGTGTTCTTCGCCGCGATCGACTTCTGAGGCCGACCCGATGACCGCCCCCGCCCCGATCATCCGCGTGCGCGACCTCGTGGTCGGATTCCGCGACCGCAACATCCTGAAGGGTCTGAGCCTCGACATCCGCGCCGGTGAGATCCTCGGCTTCGTCGGGCCCTCGGGCCAGGGCAAGTCGGTGCTCACCCGGACGATCCTGGGCCTCAACCCGAAGCGGGCCGGCACGATCGAGGTGTTCGGCCGGGACGTCGACGAGCTCACCTACGCGGAGCGGCGCCGGATGGAGCAGCGCTGGGGCGTGCTGTTCCAGCAGGGGGCCCTGTTCTCGGCGCTCACCGTCAAGCAGAACATCCAGGTGCCGATGCGCGAGCACCTGAACCTGTCCGAACGCCTCCTCGACGAGTTCGCCCGGCTCAAGATCGAGATGGTCGGCCTGAAGCCCGATGCGGCCGACAAGCTGCCCTCGGAGCTGTCGGGCGGCATGATCAAGCGCGCGGCGCTCGCCCGCTCCCTGGCCCTCGACCCCGAGATCCTGTTCCTCGACGAGCCGACCTCGGGCCTCGACCCGATCGGTGCCGGCGAGTTCGACGACCTCGTCTCGACCCTCAAGGAAACGCTGGGCCTGACCGTCTTCATGGTCACCCACGACCTCGACAGCCTCTACACCGCCTGCGACCGCATCGCGGCGCTCGGCGACGGCCAGATCATCGCCGCCGGCACGATCGACGAGATGCTGGCGAGCGACCATCCCTGGCTGCGCTCCTACTTCCACGGCAAGCGTGCCCGGACCATCGCGACGGGCGGCGCATCGGCTCATGCCTGACCCGATGCCTGATCACCGTCCCACCCAGATCCCGCCCTGCTCCCCTCCGGGGGCCGGGGCCACAGGCCCGGCCGCATCCCCGCCGGCCAGAACCGCAGGTTGAGCGCATGGAAACCCGCGCGAACTACGCCCTCATCGGGGCCTTCACCATCGCCGTCATCCTGGCGGGCTTCGGCACCGTGCTGTGGCTCTCCGGCGGCTCGTCGCGGCAGGTCAGCCAGATCGTCCGCATCGTCTTCTCCGGCTCGGTCGGGGGGCTCTCGCGCGGATCGAGCGTGAACTTCAACGGCATCAAGGTCGGCGAGGTCACCGATATCCGCCTCGCTCCGCAGGATCCCCGCCGGGTGCTCGCCACGATCAAGGTCGATCCCGCGACCCCGCTCCGGGCCGACACCCGCGCCCGCCTCGACTCGGCGATGCTCACCGGCGTCTCGGTGATCTCCCTGTCGGGCGGCAACGCCGACGCGCCGGTGCTGACCCCGATGGCCAACGGCGAGCCGCCGACCATCTTCGCCGATTCCTCCGACATGCAGGACATGATGGCACTGGCCCGTCAGGTGGCGCAGCGGGCCGACGACATGCTCGCTCGCCTGGACAGGCTCGTCTCCGCCAACGAGGGGGCGATCAACCGGTCGCTGTCCAATGTCGAGACCTTCTCCAAGACGCTCGCCGATGCCGGCCCCAACATCTCCGCCCTGGTCAAGGCGGTGGACGGTGCGAAGCTCGGCCGCGTGATCGACAATGCCGACCGCTTCTCGGCGGCCCTGTCCAAGGCCAGCCCCGACATCGAGGCGGGCCTGCACGACGCCCGGCTTCTCGCCGGCAAGCTCAGCGCCTCGGCCGACAAGATCGACGCGGTGCTCAACGGCGCCGAGAGCTTCCTGGGCTCGGCCTCCGGCCAGGAGGGCTCCAGCACCTTCTCGGAGATCCGCGCGGCGGCGATCTCGGTGCGCGACGCCGGCAAGGCGTTCCGGACCATGTCGGAGAACCTCGACAAGCGCACCGCCAGCATCGCGACCAGTTTCGGACGGCTCAGCGGCACCGGCCGCCGGGAGGTGGAGGCCCTGTCGGGGGACGGGCAGCGGACCCTGAGCACCCTCAACCGCACGGTGCGCAGCCTGGAGCGCGACCCGAGCCAGGTGATCTTCGGCGGCAAGCCATCGTTGCCCGAATACAACGGTGGGCGCTGAAAGCGCGCGGGGCCGGACGGATGTGTCCCGGCGCACGGCACGGATGCCGCAGCGGATTAGTTTTAACCGCATAGCTTTTACAGCTCCGCTGCTCGCCGGCGGAGTTTCTCAGGTCATGTGTATGGTCCGCTCGTCCCACATCCTCGCCGCCGCGCTGTTCGCCGCCCTCCTGGGCGGCTGCGGCGGCGGTGTGGCGCCCCTCACCTTCGACCTCGCGGCGCTGCCCCCCGCGGGCCGGCCGATCGCGGCCGGCCGTTCGATCGTGGTGTCGGAGCCGGTTGGGATCCAGCCCTTCGAGGCCGACCGGATCATCGTGCGCGAGAACGGCGGGGCGCTGTCCTTCCTGGGCGGCGGCCAATGGGCCGACCGGCTGCCGCGCCTGATCCAGACGCGGCTCATCCAGAGCCTGGAGAATTCCGGCCGGCTCCGCTCGGTGAGTCGCCCCGGCGACAAGGTCGTGGCCGACTACCAGCTGATCAGCGAGATCCGCGCCTTCGATGTCCAGGCCGCGACCGGCGAGGCGGTGGTCGACCTGTCGCTGAAGCTCGTGGCCGACGGCACCGGCAAGGTCGCCGCCGCTCGGATCTTCACGGCCCGGGTCCCGGTGTCCAAGATCGATGCCGGAAACGGCGCCCGCGCCCTCGATCAGGCGCTGGTGACCGTGCTCGCCGACGTGGTGCGGTGGGTGAACAGCGGGCGGTGAAACCGCCTCACTCCATCACGGCGGCCTTCATGATCACCACCATGGTGGCCCGGGCCGGGCCGTCCGTGCAGCGGATGAGGTGGGGCCGGTCGCAGCGGTAGCGCAGGGTCTCGCCGGCCCGCGCGCGCTGCACGCTGCCGCCGATCTCGACCTCGAACGCGCCCTCGGCGACCGACAGCGATTCCACCGAGCCGCGCTGGTGCGGGTCCGAGTCGAGGACGCCGCCGAGATCCGCCGTGACCTCGTACCATTGCAGCCACTCGATCGTCTTGAGCCAGCCGATGATCGCGAGCCGCACCTTCCCGTCCTCGGAGACGAGGATCGGCGTGTCGGCCCGGGAGGTCTTCTCGATGAAGGGCTCCTCGTCGCCCGCCGCCAGCACCCGCTCGATGGACACGTCCAGCGCCTGCGACAGGCGCCAGATGGTCGCGAGGGTCGGATTGGTCTCGTTGCGCTCGATCTGGCTGATGATCGATTTGGCCACACCGGACTGCTCGGCGAGTTCCGAGAGCGACAGGTTGTAGGCCTTGCGCAGCCGCTGGATGGTCTTGCCGAGCTGCCCGGAGAGCGCCTGCGCGCCGGTCAGCAGGTCGCGCCCGCGCCCCCGGTCGGGCCGTTCCGCCTGATCCTGCATCGTCACCGGTCCGCCTGTACCGTTCCGTTATCCGAACGATCGTGCGCTTCTTCAAACGCAATCGCCGCCCGGTTGCAAGGCGGCGGGCGGCGGGGGCGCGGGAAAGTGCCGGCTCGGGCGCGACCTACGACCAGAGAGCGTGGAAGTGATGAACCGGCCCGTGGCCCGTCCCGACCGCGAGCTGGTCGGCGGCGGCGAGGGCGGCCGTGAGGTAAGCCTTGGCGGCCGCCACCGCCTCAGGCAGATCCAGGCCCTGGGCGAGTCCCGCCGCCACCGCGGCCGAGAGCGTGCAGCCGGTGCCGTGGGTGTTGGCCGTCGCGATCCGCGGCGCCGAGAGGGTGCGCAGGGTGCCGTCCGCCGTGACGAGGTGGTCGATGCTCTCGCGCCCCACGCCGTGGCCGCCCTTGATCAGCACCGCCCGGGCGCCCAGCCCCACGAGCCGCCGGGCCTGGGCCACGATCGTCGCCGCGTCCGTGGCGACGGCCTCGCCGAGGAGCACCGCCGCCTCCGGCAGGTTGGGGGTGATCAGATCGGCCCGCGGCAGCAGCCGCTCGCGGAGCGTCGCCACGGCCGCGTCCGCGATCAGCCGGTCGCCGCTCGTGGCGACCATCACGGGATCGAGGACGACCGGGATCGCCCCGGCGTGGCGCGCCAGCCCCTCGGCCACGGCGGCGATCACGGCCACCTGCGACAGCATGCCGATCTTCACGGCCTTCACGGCGAGGTCGGAGAACACGCTGTCGATCTGCCGGGTGACGAAGTCCGGCGGCACGTCGTGGATGCCCTGGACCCCCGTCGTGTTCTGCGCGGTCAGCGCCGTGATCACGCTGGCCCCGTAGACGCCGAGCGCCGAGAAGGTCTTGAGGTCCGCCTGGATGCCGGCGCCCCCGCCGGAATCCGAGCCCGCGATCGTCACCGCGATGGGCGCGGGGTCGCTCATCGCGAGGCCGCCCGCTCCGCCAGGGCGGCGTCGATCCGCGCGCGCAGGTCGCGGGCGCGCTGGCGCACCGAGTCCGCGCCGAACAGGGCGGTGATCACCGCGACGCCGTCCGCCCCCGCGGCGATCACCGCGGCGGCGTTGTCCAGGCCGATCCCCGCGATGGCGCCGAGCGGCAGGTCCGCCCCGCGGGCGAGGCGGGCGCGGAAGGCGATGCTGGCAAAGCCGTCGAGGCCCACGGGCGGGTCGGGATTGTCCTTGCTGGTGGTGGCGAACACGCCGCCGATGCAGGCGTAGTCGACGGGAAGCCGGTACAGCTCGTCCGCCTGGGCGGCCTTCTCGAGGGTGAGACCGATGATCGCGCCCTCCCCCAGGAGGCGGCGGGCATCCGCCGGATGGAGGTCGCTCTGGCCGAGATGCACCCCGTCCGCGCCTGCGGCGAGGGCGAGGTCGACGCGGTCGTTGACGAGGACCGGGACCCGGCCGCCCACGGCTTCCAGGATCGCCCGGATCCGCCCCAGGGCGGCGCGGGCATCGGCGATGTCCTTCTCGCGGTACTGGAGCAGGGTGCAGCCCCCGGCCACCGCTTCGGCGCCGAGTTCAGCCAGCCACGCCCCGTCGGCGCCGCAGACGCCGACGTCGAGGAGGCCGTAGAGTCGCAGGTCGACCGCCTGTCTCCCGGTCGATGCGGCGCTGGCGCTGGCTGGCATCGCTGTCGCTGTATCCTCGTTCCGGCAGAACCGCCCCGGCGGCGTCCGCGCCGGTCCCTCCCTGTTTGGGCAGGCATCGGCGCGTTGGCAAGCGCACGGGGCCGCTCCGTCCGACAGCGGCGTTGACGCGCGGCGATCCTGTCCCCCTATAGGTGGGATCCGCTCCGGCGCGTCCCGGGGGAGAGGCGGTCGAGGAACGATGAAGGGTGCCGCGGCGCAGACGGATGCGCGGGGGGCGCAGGCCTCGCCGGAGCGCTCCTCCGTAGGCCTCGTCGCGGTGATCGTCGCCGCGACCAAGGGGGAGCCGCGCGCCCTGACGATCCGCGTGCCCGACCAGGCACCGGGCCGGGGCGACGGCCTGCCGGCCGGCCCGCTGGTCCCCGAGCACGCGACCCTGGAACGGGGCCTGCGCGCCTGGGTGGAGCGGCAGACGCACCAGCGTCTGGGCTACGTGGAGCAGCTCTATACCTTCGGCGACCGGGACCGCTCCGGCACGGCGAACCTGTCCGGCGTGCATTCGCTCTCGGTGGCCTATCTGGCGCTCGTTCGCGAGGAGCGGCCGGCCGGCTTGGCCGAGGCCGCGTGGCAGAACTGGTACCGCTACCTGCCCTACGAGGATTTCCGCCAGGGGCGCCCCCGCCAGCTCGACGCCATCGAGGCGCGGCTCGCCGCCTGGGCGTCCGAGCCCGAGGATTGCGCTACCCGGACCCGCCGCCTGGACCGCCTCGGCCTGACCTTCGGCATGAACGGCGGCACGTGGAACGAGGAGCGTGTCCTGGAGCGCTACGAGTTGCTGTTCGAGGCCGGTCTGATCCCGGAGGCGAAGGGCAATCCCGGTCCGGCCCTCCCGAACGACCCGACCGGCGTGCCCATGGCCTTCGACCACCGGCGGGTGCTCGCCACCGCGATCGGCCGGCTCCGGGGCAAGATCAAGTATCGCCCGGTGGTGTTCGAGCTGATGCCGCCGGAATTCACCCTGCTCCAGCTCCAGCGCACCGTGGAGGCCCTGTCGGGGACGCAGCTGCACAAGCAGAATTTCCGCCGTCTCGTGGCGCAGCAGGGACTGGTGGAGGAGACCGAGAGCGTCACCAGCGGCGCCGCCGGCCGGCCGGCGCGGCTCGTGCGCTTCCGCCGGGAGGTGCTGCTGGAGCGGCCCGCCCCGGGGTTGCGGCTGCCGTCGCGGCGGGTGGGCTGACGAACGGGATCGATCCTACCGTCGCGCCAGGATGCCGAGGCCCAGGCCGGCGGTGCGCCGTAGGCCGCCCCCCAGGCCTTCAGCCTGTCCTGGCCGGCCCGGCCGTCGAAGACGCGGTCGGCGAAGCTGTCGGCGCGCCCCTCCGGCAGGCCGGACGGGACGGCGTTCGTCAGGACGAGGGTGTGGAAACCGGCCTCCGGATAGAGCGACACGAGGATCTGCGCGCCAGTGCTGAAGGCGCCGGCATGGCCCCAGGCGAGGCCGTGGCGACCGTACGCGCTGGTCCAGCGTTGGTCGCCCCGTCTCGGATTCTCACCGCAGGTGTGGTCGTCGGCCGGTACAGACCGCGCCCGCGCCGGCCGTCACGGCATCCTCGAACGGGCGCGGCGCGTTCGGGATTCGCATGCGCCCGCGCGTGGCCGGGCTATCGGAACGGGTTGTCGTCGGCCGGGGGCTTCACGCCATGGAGCATCCGGTAGAGCGTCCATTCCTCGACGATCTTGTTGCCCGGCAGGGAGCAGAGCCCGATCGCGCCCCCATCCGGCAGCTTCGCGATGATCGACCGTCCCCCCATCGTTGCGCAGAAGGCGGAGGCCGGGTTTTCCAGCGCCTGCGCCGGTCCCGGTCGGGCGATGGCGGCGCACAGCGCGAAGGCGATGACGAGCCTCTCGGCGCGACCGCCCGACGGCAGGATCGGAGGGGACATCGGCCGCCCCTGCCCTACCCGTAGGTGTGGTCGTCGGCCGGGAACCGCCCGGCCCGGACCTCCTCCGCGTAGGCTTTCACGGCCTCCTCGATATGGTTGCGCAGGCTGCCGAACTGGCGCACGAATTTCGGCGTCCGCTCGGACAGGCCGAGCATGTCCTCCAGCACGAGGATCTGGCCGTCGCAGACCGCGGAGGCGCCGATGCCGATCGTGGCGGCCGTCACCCGGGGCGAGGTCGCGATGGCGCGGGCCACCGGCTCGACGATGCCCTCCAGCACGATCGCGAAGGCGCCGGCCTCGGAGATGGCGCGGGCATCCTCCAGAAGGCGGCGCTCGTCGTCGGGCCCCCGGCCCTGGACCTTGAAGCCGCCCATCGTGTTCACAGCCTGCGGGGTGAGGCCGATATGCCCCATCACCGGTACGCCGCGCTGGACCAGGAACGCCACCGTCTCGGCGAAATGGGCTCCGCCCTCCATCTTGATCGCGCCCGCGCCCGTCTCTTTCAGCACCCGGGACGCGTTGAGGAACGCCTGTTCCCGGCTGGCCTCGTAGGAGCCGAACGGCATGTCGACCACGACGAGCGCCTTCTCGGTGCCGCGGATCACCGCCTGGGCCTGGAGGATCATCATCTCCAGGGTCACGGGGATCGTCGATTCCATCCCGTGCATGACCATGCCGAGGGAATCGCCCACGAGGATGAAGTCGCAATAGGGATCGACGATGCCGGCCGTGTGGGCGTGGTAGGCGGTCAGCGCGGTGATCTTGCGCCCCTCGGCCTTGCGCTTGCCGATATCGATCGCCCGGAGCCGTCGGGACTGCACGACCTGCGACATGATTCAGATCCCTTCCGGCACCGAGGGCAAGCGCCGGTCCCCTCTCCCGTGCGGGAGTGGGACAGGATGAGGGGGTGACTCGTCCGGAAAGACCTGTTCCCTCACCCCAACCCTCTCCCGCTCGGGAGAGGGGGCGCGTCCCGTTTCATGCGTCCCTCTTACACCGCCCGGCGCCGCGGGTCAGCGCCCCGCCTGTGGCTCGGCGCCCGCCTTCCAGGCCGGATCGACCTGCAGGTTCGCGGTCTCGTGCGTCTCCTGCCAGCCCTCGACGCCCTGGGGGAACCAGCGCACGCCGGTATAGCCCTTCAGGATGAGGCGCTTGGCGGCGTTCCAGCTGCCCCAGCACTCCACGTGGCAGAACACCACCACCGGGCGGGCCTTGTCGCCGCCCGTCAGCGCGGCGACCCGGTCGTAGAACAGCGCCTCGCGCGCGGGCGCCAGGGGCTCGGCGCCGGCCTCCGGCATCCAGACGGCCCCCGGAATCGAGGGATGCACCGGAAGCCACAACCGTCCCTCCGGGAAGTTCGACGGTTTGCGGTCCGGGGCAGCCACGTCGATCAGCACCGGCTTGTCGGGGCCCGCCATCAGGGCCGCGACGGCGTCGGCATCGACCACCGTCGCCCCTTTCAGGGTCTGTGGCGTGTAGCCCTTCGGCGGGCCGGCATAGAGCCCCTCCGGCTCGGGGACGTTGACCGGCGAATCGGCCGGCGCGGCGGCGAGGCAGAGGAGTGCGGCACAGGCCGCCGCGGCCCGGCCGGTCAGGAGGAGGCGCCGCATGGTCAGTTCGTCGGGCCCGGCGGGGTGAAGCTGTGCTGCCAGCGCCCGCCCTGGTTGTCGGAAGCCGCCACCTGGATCGGCTTGCCGTCCGGCTTGAAGGCGAAGTTGATCACCGGGTTCGAGGCGATGGAGATGTCGCCCGTCATGGTGAAGACCGTCCGGTCGCCCGCCGAGACGGTGAGCTTGTCGATGTAGCGCGCCGGCGTGTAGTCGCGGGTCACCTGGTTCATCTGCATGCCCGAGAAATTCGGGTGGCGGATCATCAGCGTCGCCTCCACGGGCTTGCCGGGCTGGGTCTCGGCGAACTTCATGCGCATGTCGCCCATGCCCTTCATGGCCTCCTCGTCGCTCATGCCCATCGGGGCCGAACAGCCGCCGGACGCCTTCACGAACTGCTTGGCCTCGTAGAGCTTGCCGTCCTGCGTCTCCACCACGGCGTGCATGTCGGTGTAGTTGTTGACCCGCACGCGCAGCTTCAACTCGGCCGGGTCGGCGGCCGGGCCGAACTCGAACTTGGCCGCGTAGGGCGCCGGGTTGTCGTCGATGATCAGCGAGACCGCCTTGATCTGCCCGTCGTTGGGCATGGTCAGGGTGATCGGCACCAGGGCGGCGTCGAGCGCCCGGGCGGGGGCGTCGATCTTCACGAGGCTGTCGGTCTGGGCGATCTGGCGGTCGCCGAAGATCGACTTGGCGATCTCCTGCCAGCGGGCCGCCCGCTCCTGATCGGTATCGGAGGCGCCCGCCGCCTGCGCAGCGTGGACGAGGGGGCCGGACAGGGCGGTCGCCGCCAGGGCGGCGCTGAGGGCGAGGGTGGAGAGGGTCTTTCCGATCCGGTGGGTCATGGCGTGCCTCCCGTTGTCATCCGATATGGGGAACCGAAAATCCTATTCCCACTCGAGTTCCTGATAGGCCACGGTGACGTTGCGGCCGTTGTAGGTCTCGAACAGCGCCCACTGGTCCCGCTGGTCCGCGGCGACGCGCGTCACCGCCTTCTCGATGGGAACGTCCTTGGCGATCGCAGCCCGGGTCCCGTCGCGGAGGGCGGTCAGGTAGCCGGTAAGGTCGGACAGCGCCGGGGCGAGATCCACCGCGACGGGGCCGTGGCCCGGCACCGCCCGTGAGGCGCCCATGGCCTTCAGGCGCTCGATCTCGCTCAGCCAGCCCTTGAGGCTGCCGTCGAGGGACGGGATCCGGTTCACGAACAGCAGGTCGGCGGGGAACAGCAGGCCGCTGCCGGAATCGATCATCGACAGGTCCGAGGTGGTGTGCGCCGGCCCGTGCGCCGTGAAGGTCAGGCGCCGGTCGCCGAGGTCGATCTCGGCCGTGTCGGCCACGCTCATCGTCGGGTAGACCACCGGCCCGGTCCGGTCCTCGCCCAGGAGATCGATCAGGCGCTTGCGGTAGAACTCGCCCCGGGCCGAGAGCGCCTCGGTGAGCTTGGCGTGGCCGATGAAGACCGGCTTGTCCTGGACGAACGCCCCCGCGCCGAAGACGTGGTCGGGATGGACATGGGTCAGCACGACGTGGGTGATCGGCTTCTGCGTGCGCTTGACGATCTCGGCGCGCAGCCACTGGCCGTCCGCGAGGCTGCCGCCGGATTCCGTCACCAGCACGCCGCTCTTGCCGATGAGGAAGCCGATATTGGCGATGGCGTCCGCATTGTCGGAGGTTGCGTCGGCGATCAGGCCCTTGCGCACGAACACGCCCGGGCCGACCTCCTCCATCGTGAAGCTCTCGGCGGCGCGGCCCAGCGTCGGCAGGCAGCACAGGCAGAGCCCCGCGAAGAGCGCGTGCCGCCGCGTCAGCCCGGCGCCGGCGGCGAACGTCCTCGGATGGACGGCGGATGCCGTCATGCCGAAACCTCCCGATCTTGATTGTCTACCATTAAGTAGGTAGATTGCTCCTCCGTCAAGGGGTGCGCCGCGATCGGGATCGCGGCCGGCCCCACATTCGCGTGAGCCGGAGCGACGATCGCCGCGATGAGGGATACCCGCGCCGAGCTGCTGATGCAGGCCGAGACCCTGGTGCGGGGACGCGGCTATGCCGGCTTCAGCTACGCCGACCTCGCGGCGGCGGTGGGCATCCGCAAGGCGAGCATCCACCACCACTTCCCCACCAAGATCGATCTCGGCGCCGCCCTGGTGGCGGCCTATGCGGCGCGCTACGCCGCCGCCCTGGAGGCGATCCGCCGGGACGTCCCGGACGGGCCGGGCCGGGTCGAGGCCTATGGCCGGCTCTATCTCGGCGGTGTCGAGCAGGGGCTCGGCTGCCTGTGCGCGGCGCTCGCCATCGAGGGCGAGGCCCTGCCCGAGCGCCTGCGCCGGGACATCGCGGCCTTCTTTGCGGATCACCTCGCGTGGCTGGAGGCGATCCTGCGGGAGGGGCAGGCGGACGGGAGCGTCCGCGGCGGCGCGGATCCGGCGGCGCTCGCCCGCTACGTCGTCGCCACCCTGGAGGGGGCGCTCCTGATGGAGCGCCTGTTCGCGAGCCCGGCGGCCTTCCGGGGGACGCTGGCGGTCCTGGTGGACGGGCTCAGGCCGCAGTGAACCGCGCGTAGCCGTCCGCCCGGAGGCGGCAGGCCGGGCAGGTCCCGCAGCCGTAGCCCCAGGGATGCCGCTGCCCGCGCTCGCCGAGGTAGCAAGTGTGGCTCTCCTCGACGATCAGGTCGACCAACGCTCGGCCCCCCAACGTCTCGGCCAGTTCCCAGGTCTGCGCTTTGTCGAGCCACATCAGCGGCGTGTGCAGGACGAAGCGCCGCTCCATGCCGAGATTGAGCGCCACCTGCAGGGCCTTGATCGTGTCGTCGCGGCAGTCCGGGTAGCCGGAATAGTCGGTCTCGCACATCCCGCCGACCACGTGTCGGAGGCCCCGCCGGTAGGCGAGCGCCGCCGCGAAGGTCAGGAAGACGAGGTTGCGGCCGGGCACGAAGGTGTTGGGCAGGCCCGACGCCTCGTAGCCGATCGCCGCCTCCCGGGTGAGCGCCGTCTCGGACACCTGCCCGAGGGCGTCGAGGGCGAGCGTGTGGTCCGCCCCGAGGCGGGGCGCCCAGTCGGGATTGAGGTCCGTCGTGCCCGCCCGCAGGGCGGCGCGGCGGTCGAGTTCGACCCGGTGGCGCTGTCCGTAATCGAAGCCGAGGGTCTCGACATGGTCGAACCGGTCCAGCGCCCAGGCGAGGCAGGTGGCCGAATCCTGGCCGCCGGAGAACAGCACCAGCGCGGCGCGGTCCCCCGAAGGCGCGGCCTCACTCGCCATCGTACTCGGCCCAGGACATCGGGGTCTCGGCGACCCGCACCAGCGCGAGGCCCGGCAGGTCCGGCCGGAGGCGCTGCCAGATCCAGGCCGCGATGTTCTCGGCGGTCGGGTTCTCCAGCCCCTCGATCTCGTTGAGGCAATGGTGGTCGAGCCGGGCGAGCAGCGGCCCGAAGATCGACTCGATGTCGTAGAAGTCGATCACCCAGCCGGTGTTGGCATCGACCGGACCGGCCACCGTCAGCTCGACCCGGTAGGAATGCCCGTGCATCCTGTGGCAGCGGTGGGTCTCGGGCACGTTCGGCAGCCGGTGGGCCGCCTCGAAGGTGAAGGCTTGGGTGATCTTCATGGGCGGGGTTCGCGGGCTGGGACCGATCTCGCACCCGCAATAGCGCCGACGGACCGTTTCGCGCAAAGGCTGGCTGTTCCGGGGCGTGCCGCCCGCCCCCCCCCCGATGGCCGAGGAGGGCCGCCCCGGTGCAGGGTCAGGCCCGGGGGCGGTCCTCCGCGGCCTCTTCCGACCACCGGGCGTACCAGGCCTTGAACAGGCGCAGCTGCGTCTCCGCGTAGTGGCGCTGGCCGGCGCTCAGCGCGTCGGTGGCGTTGAAGTGGAGGGCGTATTCCGGGTTTCCTTCCAGCACCATGAGGTGCTTGTAGTACAGGACGAGGTCCGGCCCCTCGTCGAAGCTCGACAGGATCGCCAGTGCGGCGTCGAGCTCCTCCGCCCGGCGGCGGGCCTGGACGTCGCCCGCGGCGGCCTTCTCGCACAGGGCGACGAGGTGGAGGACCTCCCGCGGCAGGACGTTGCCGATGCCCGTGATGGCGCCCCGGGCGCCGCAATTGACGTAGCCGTGCACCACCTGCGTATCCACCCCGACCATCAGGGTGATGTCGGGCGACTGGCCGGTGATGTGCTCGGCCGCGTAGGTGAGCGAGGCCGCGCCGCCGAACTCCTTGAAGCCGACGAGGTGCGGATACCGGGTGCGCAGGCGGAAGAACAGGTCCGCCCGGGTCTCGAACCCATAATAGGGGCTGTTGTAGATCACCGACGGCAGGTCGACCGCCGCCTCGAGGATGCCGGAGAAATGGGCTTCCTGCGCCGCGGCCGCGCTCCCCCGCGACAGGACCCGCGGGATGATCATCAGGCCCTGGGCGCCGGCCGCCTTGGCGTGGGCGGCGAGCGCCGCCGCCCGCTTCGGGTTCTGGGCCCCGGTCCCGACGATGACCGGGACGCCGGCCGCCAGCAGCCGCTCGACGCCCGCCATCCGCTCCTCGTCGGTGAGCAGCGGCCAGTCACCCATCGAGCCGCAATAGACCACCGCCGACATCCCCGCGGCGACGAGGTCCTTCCCCTTCCGCGCCAGGGCGTCGAGATCGGGTGTCCGGTCCGGCCGGCAGGGGGTCATCAGGGCCGGGATCGTGCCGGAGAAGATGTGTCGGTCGAAGGCCATCGCCGGCTCGTCTGCTGGGAGGAGAATCGCCCCGGCCGGCCTGTCGGGCCTCGCGGGGTGGCGCCCCTCTTCATGGCAGCGACGCGCGATTCTGGCAAGGATTTTATACAATCTCGCGCTTGGTGGGGGTCGCCGAGGCGTCGCCCAGGAAGGCCATCAGCGCGGACGCGACGTGGTCGATATGGTCGGTCAGGAGGGCGCAGGCCGCCGAGACGTGGCCGTTGCGGCAGAGCCGGACGATCTCGCGGTGCTCGCGGTCGGCCCGTTCCAGCTCGGCATTGTCCGTCGAGAGCTGCAGGCGCGTGTAGCGGTCGCACTCGGCCAGGAGGGAGCCGACGAGAGCGAGGGCGCGGGGCCGCTCGGCCCGGCTGTAGAGGAGGAGGTGCAGCTCCGTGTTGAGGGCGCCCCAGAGCGCCGTCGCGCCGTCGCGCAACGCCGCGGCGTAATCCTCCAGCAGGGCGTCGGCCCGGGCGTAATCGTCGGCGGTCAGGTTGGGCGCCGACAGGGACAGGAGGCGGGGCTCGAGGGCGCCCCGGAGTTCCAGGGCCTCGGCCGCGTCCGCCGGCGAGAGCGGCGCCACCATGGCGCCGCGATGGGGCAGGATCCGCACGAGGCCCTCGGCCTCGAGCTGGAACAGGGCTTCCCGCACCGGGATCCGGCTGGCCCCGAACTCCGCCGCGAGCCCGTCCTGGCGGAGCTGCGAGCCGGCCGGATAGCGCCCGTCGAGGATGCGTCGCCGGATCTCGGTCCCGATCGAACCCGCGATGGTCCGGTTCTTCATCGTCTCGCTCCCGGTCGCCCCCGGGAGCTCCGCAGGACCCTTGACGGCGGAGCTCCGGTGTTGAAATTGTATAAAATCAATCGGGCAACGGGCTCGATCAGGACAAGGGTGCCCGCGATGAAGCTCTCCCGTCGCCAGCTTCTGGCCGGAACCGCAGGCGCGGCCGCCGGCCTCGGCCTCCCGCACCTGGTCCGGGCCCAGCCCGGCGGCGGCAGCGTGCTGCGCTTCATCCCGTCGACGCCCCTGCCGTCCCTCGATCCGATCGTCGCCACGAGCTACGTCATCCGCAACCACGGCTATCTCGTCTACGACACGCTGTTCGCCACCGACGAGAATTTCCGGATCCAGCCGCAGATGGTCCGCGAGTGGCAGACCGCGCCCGACGGCCTGCGCTGGACCTTCCATCTCCGCGACGGTCTCACCTTCCATGACGGCTCCCCCGTCGAGGCCAAGGACTGCATCGCGTCCATCGCGCGCTGGTCCAAGCGCGACGCCTTCGGTCAGACCCTGGCGGGATTCGTGGCGGAATACGGCCAGGAGGACGCCCGGACCTTCACGATCAGCCTGAAGCAGCCCTTCCCCCTGCTCCCGGCGGCGTTGGGCAAGCTGTCCTCCAACGTGCCCTTCATCATGCCGGAGCGCATCGCCCTTCAGGACGCGTCCAAGCCGATCGCCGACGCCATGGGGTCCGGGCCCTGGCGGTTCGAGGCGCGGGAATGGATTCCCGGCCAGAACGCGATCTACACCCGCCACGCCGGCTACCGGCCCCGCGAGGAGGCGCCCTCCTGGGCGGCCGGCGGCAAGGTCGCCAAGGTCGACCGGATCGAGTGGCTGGCCATCACCGAGGCCTCGGCGGCGGTGGGCGCGATGATCCAGGGGGCGGTGGACTGGTACGAGCAGCCGGCGATCGATCTGATCCCCGTCCTGAAGGGCAAGCCCGGGATCGAGATCCGCAACGTGCCGCTCGGGCTGATCCTGCTGATGCGGTTCAACCACACGCAGCCGCCGTTCAACAATCCCGAGATCCGCCGGGCCGTGATGATGGCCATGCAGCAGGACGACTACATGCAGGCGGTGGTCGGCAGCCCAGAATACTACCGGGAGGCCAAGACCTTCTTCACGCCGGGCTCGCCGATGTCGACCGGTGCCGGCGGGGCCGCCGCCATGCAGGGGGACCTCGCCAAGGCCAAGGCGATGCTGGCCAAGGCCGGCTACAAGGGCGAGCGCGTGGTGCTGCTGGCCCCGGCCGACCAGCCGATCGCCTACAACCAGTCGCTCGTGACCCAGGATCTGCTCAAGCAGCTCGGGATGACTGTCGATCTGGTCTCCACCGACTGGGGCAGCTTCATCGCCCGCCGCGGCAACCGCGGGCCGGTCGATACCGGCGGCTGGTCGTTGTTCCACACGCTCTGGTCGGGGGCCGACGTCCTGAACCCGGCGCTCCACCCGCTGATCCGGGCCAACGGTCAGGCCGCGTGGTTCGGCTGGCCGGACGACCCGACGCTCGAGACCCTGCGCAGCGAGTGGATCGCCACGAGCGACGAGGCGCAGCAGAAGGCGCTGGCCGCCCGCATCGAGGAGCGCGCCTTCGCGGTCGTGCCCTACGCCCCTGCGGGCCTCGTGCAGCAGCCGATGGCCGTGAGTTCGAAGCTCAAGGGCATGGTGATGGCGCCCGTGCAGTTCTTCTGGAACATCGAGAAGACCGCCTGAGCCTGGAGGGTCGAAGCGCCCGCGGGGCGGTCCTAGCCCGCCCCTTTCTCGGACACACCGGCCTGCGCGAAGGTCGCCATGCCGGTGTGGCAGGCGAGCGCGCCCTTCAGCAGGCCCATCGCCATGCCGGCGCCCGAGGCCTCGCCGAGGCGCATGCCGAGCGCCAGCAGCGGCACCAGACCGAGCCGCTCCAGCACCTCCGCGTGGACGCCCTCCGCCGAGACGTGGCCGGCGAGGCAATGGTCGAGGGCGCTCGGATCGGCGGCGTGGAGCACGGCCGCGGCGGCGGTGGCCACGTAGCCGTCGATCACCACCGGGATGCGCTGGAGCCTGGCGGCCAGGATCGCCCCCGCCATGGCGGCGATCTCCCGGCCGCCGAGGCGCGCCAGGACCTGGAGCGGGTCGTCGAGATGGCCGGCATGGTGGGCGAGCGCCGCCTCCACGGCCGCGACCTTCCGGGACAGGCCGTCCCGGTCGACGCCGGTGCCGCGCCCGACCCAGTGGGCGGGATCGCCGCCGAACAGGGCGGCGTAGAGGGCGGCCGCCACGGTGGTGTTGCCGATGCCCATCTCGCCGATGCCGAGGCAGTCGGTACCGGCGGCCACCGCCTCCATGCCGAACGCCATGGTGGCCACTGTGGCGCGCTCGTCGAGGGCCGGCGCTTCCGTGATGTCGCCGGTGGGCATGTCGAGGGCGAGGTCGAACACCTTGAAGCCGAGGCCGTAGGCCGCGCAGATCTGGTTGATCGCCCCGCCCCCGGCGGCGAAATTGTCGAGCATCTGCCGGTTGACCGCGTCCGGGAAGGCCGAGACGCCGCGGCGCGTGACCCCGTGGCTGCCGGCGAAGACGCAGACCAGCGGCCGGTCGAAGCTCGGGGGCGCCTTACCCTGCCATGCCGCCAGCCACGTCACGAGGCTCTCCAGCCGCCCCAGCGAGCCCGCGGGCTTCGTCAGGGTCGCGTCCCGGGCGGCGACCGCGGCCTTCGCCTCCGCGTCGGGGCCCGGCATCGCCTTCAGCAGGTTGCGGATGTCGTCGAAGGGACCGGGTTCGGGAGCGGTCATCGGGTCGGTCATGGCGGCGATGATTTCCTGTGGGCGCCCCCGGACGGGGAGACTATAATGGACCGGCGCGCGGTGGCGGGCGGATGCGAGAGACCGCGATGAACAGGCAGACCGGCGGGGAGGCCGACTGGCCCGGGCGCGGCGCCCTCTACGACCTCGCCGGGTGCCTGCGCTTCTACTCCCGCCTGCCGGTGCCGCAACTGCCCGGCGAGCCGGACCCGCATCGCAGCCCCGACTTCACCACCCTGCCCCGGATGCTGCCGCTGGCCGGCCTGATCCTGGCCCTGCCCGCGGCCCTGGTCCTGGCCGGCGGCTGGTGGATCGGGCTCGGGCCGTTCCTGGCCGCGACGCTCGCCATCGCCATACTGGTGGTGGCCACGGGCGCCCTGCACGAGGACGGGCTCGCCGACGTCGCCGACGGGTTCGGCGGCGGCACCACCCGGGAGCGCCGCCTGGAGATCATGCGCGACAGCCGGATCGGCGCCTACGGGGGCGCGGCCCTGGTCCTGGCCCTGGCCCTGCGGATCGGCGCCCTGGCCACGCTCCTCGACCGGACCGGGTACGCCGCCGTCACCGGCCTGATCCTGGCCGCCGCCCTGTCGCGGGTCGCCGCCCTCGCCCCGATGGTGCTGCTGGAGCCGGCCCGGCCCGGCGGGCTCGCCGCCGCAGTGGGGCGCCCGGACCGGGCGAGCCTCGCCACCGCCCTCGGCCTCGGTGCGATGCTGGCCCTCGGCGCCGTGCCGCTCGGCCTGCCGTTCGGCGGCGTCGTGTCGATGATCCTGTGCGCCGGCCTCGCGGCTTTGGCCCTGACCCGGCTCGCCCGCGCCAGGATCGGGGGGCAGACCGGGGACGTGATCGGCGCCTGCCAGCAGGTCGCGGAGATCGCCGCGCTGCTGGCCCTGGTGGCGGCTTGGGCGGAGTGAGGACGCCAACGCGTCTTGACCCGGCCACGATCCCCCGCCCAAGGTTTCCCGATGCCGCCCGCGCCAAAACCCTCCTCGCCCTGCACCAAGGTCTGCGTGCTCGACGCCCCGACCGGATTGTGCTGCGGCTGCGGGCGGACCCGCGACGAGATCGCCGCCTGGGGGGCGCTGTCGGAGATGCAGCGCCGCACCGTCATGGCGGGGCTCGAAGCCCGGATGCGGGCCGCCGGCCTCACGCCTCTGGAAGCGCCGCTGCCGTCATGATCTATCTCGGCCTCGCCGCCCTCGCCCTGGTGGCCGTCGCCCTGGTCCTCAGCGACGGCAGCGACAGCGTCGGCGGCGTGATCGGGCCCGATCAGCTCGCCAACCTCGCCTGGACCGGCACGATCCTGCTCCTGGTGGTGGCCGGATTCTGGCGGCAATTCACGGCGCGGCTCGGCGCGAACCTGCAGGCGCTCCTGGCCTGGGGGCTGATCGGCCTCGCCCTCGTGATCGGCTACAGCTACCGCGACCGGATCCAGGATGTCGGCGCCCGGGTGCTCGGCGATCTCCGGCCGGGGAGTGCGACCCCGGGCGCCGACGGGTCCGTCACCGTCACCCGGCGGGCGGACGGCGATTTCCGCGTCGATGCCGAGGTGAACGGCCGGGTGCAGCCCTTCCTGTTCGACACCGGGGCGAGCAGCGTCGTGCTCACCGCCGAGAACGCCGCCGCCCTCGGCCTCACCCCCGCGCCCGCCGATTTCACCGCCCGCGTCTCCACCGCCAACGGCATCACCTACGCGGCGCCGACCCAGCTCGACTCGCTCAGCGTCGGCACGATCACCGAGCGGCGGGTCAACGCCATGGTGGCCAAGCCCGGCGCGCTCTCCGCGAACCTCCTCGGCCAGACCTTCCTGTCGCGGCTGTCCGGCTACGAGGTGCGGGGCGACCGCCTGATCCTGCGGCGTCCCTGACCGGGCCGCCGCTCAGGCCGCGCGGGCTTCTTCGGGCGCCGCGCGGGAGACCAGCGCCACCGCCTCCCGCAGGGTCGCGAGGTCCGCCTCCGGGCGCATGCCGTGGGTCGAGAGATGGCGTCGGTAGGCCCGCGCCCCCGGCCGGCCGTTGAACAGACCGAGCATGTGCCGCGTCACCGCGTGCAGCCGCTCGCCCCGGGCCAGGGTCGCTGCGATATAGGGCTCGAATGTCGCGATCGCCGCGAAAGCGTCGGGGGCCGGTGCCGGCACGCCGAAGAGGTCGGGATCGACACCGAGCAGCAGCGCCGGCTCGGTATAGGCGGCGCGGCCGACCATCACGCCGTCGACCTCGGCGAGCCGCGCCCGCGCGGCGTCCAGGTCGCGCAGGCCGCCATTGACCGCGATCGGCAGGCCGGGCAGCCGCTGCTTCAGCCGGGCCGCGCGTCCGTAATCGAGAGGCGGCACGTCCCGGTTCTCCTTGGGCGAGAGCCCCTGGAGCCAAGCCTTGCGCGCATGGACGATCAGCCCGTCGACGCCCGCCGCCATCACGGCGTCGGCCAGGGTGTCGAGCGCGGCCTCGGGATCCTGGTCGTCGACGCCGATCCGGCACTTCACCGTGACCGGCACGGAGACCGCCGCCTTCAGGGCGGCGACGCAGTCGCCCACAAGGGCCGGCTCGCGCATCAGGCAGGCGCCGAAGCGGCCCTCCTGCACCCGGTCCGAGGGGCAGCCGACATTGAGATTGACCTCGTCGTAGCCGAAATCCGCGGCGATCCGCGCGGCCTGCGCCAAGTCCGCCGGATCCGAGCCGCCGAGCTGGACCGCCACCGGGTGCTCGACATCCGCGAAGCCGAGCAGGCGCTCCCGCGGCCCGTGCAGCACTGCGCCGGTGGTCACCATCTCGGTGTAGAGCCGGGCGCGCGCCGAGAGGGACCGGTGGAAGGCCCGGCAATGCCGGTCCGTCCAGTCCATCATCGGGGCGACGGAAAACCGCCATCCCGCCAGTGCGCCGCGTTCGTCAGCCGCCGTCACGTTCCCTGATCCGTGCTGTGACCCGTATCCCGCCCGCCATGCGTCCCGCCGGAGGCCGCGCGTCCGGGGTCCGGCCGATGGCGCGGGAGGGCGCCGGATACCACGGGAGGCCGCCCGGCGAAACGCCGTGCGGTGCCGGTCAGTCCGTCGCCGGCGTCGCGGCTGGCCTTTGGCTCGGTGAGGCGCGGGCTCGGTCAGGCGCGTGGTCCGGCCGGCCAGTAAATCCCTCGGCGATCGCACCATGTCGGTGAAAACCGGGCCGCAGCATGGCTCCCATGTGCGGCCGGCATGGAATCATTCCAATGTAAAGAAGATGATGGGCCGGTGCGGTGCCGTGGAGCATTTGATTCTGTCTCGCGCAGGTGCGTATTTTGCCAATTTATATTGGGAATTAACAGAAATGACTATCGGGAAAAAGGTCTTCTATATTATAGGCGGGATAATGTTGGCATTCATATCGATCGTGGGTGTGCAGGTCTCCTCCATCGGCGGAGTGATGATGGACGGCCGCAAGGCCGCCATCCGCGCCCAGGTCGAGTCGGCCCACAGCATCGTGGCGACGTTTGCCAAGCAGGCGGAGGCCGGCGCGATGACGGCCGACGAGGCGCGGCGGCGCGCTGCCGACGCGCTGCGGGCGATGCGCTACAACGGTGGCGACTACGTCTTCGTCTATAGCTCGACCCCGGGCGATATCGGCCGCAACGTCGTGCATCCCGATCCCAAGATCGAGGGCACGCGGTCCCGCGACGACGCGGCGATGAAGAAGACCTTCGTCTGGACGATGATCCGGCACGCTCAGGAGGGCGGCGGCTTCACCGAGTACCGTTGGGCCCGCCTCGGTGAGACCGAGCCCGCGCCGAAGGTCGCCTACTCGCTCGCCTACGAGCCCTGGCAATGGGTCATCAACTCCGCCCTGTACGTGGACGACATCCACGCCTTGGACCGGGCACGGATCGTCACCACCTTGCTCTGGCTGGTCCCGCTCGCCATCGGGGTCGGGGTGGTCGGGTTTCTGCTGGCACGCAGCATCACGCGCCCCCTGAGCGCGTTCACGGCCGCCCTGCGGCGGCTCGCAGGCGGCGAGATGGATGTCGCCATCCCGGGGCGCGGCCGGCGCGATGAGATCGGCCAGATGGCCGAGGCCGCCGGCGTGTTCCGGGACAGCATGATCCAGGCCCAGACTCTATCGGCCGAGCAGCGGGCCGAGCAGGAGCGGCGGCAGGAGCGCGCCCACTGGGTGGAGGCGGTGACCCGCAGCTTCGATGCCGAGGCGAGCCAGTTGCTGGCGCGGGTCGACACCGCGGCGGCCGGGATGCGGGAAGCCTGCCGGGCGATGTCGGAGACCGCCGCGGAGGCGGCGCAGCAGGCCGGCTCGGCGGCCGGGTCTGCGCAGCAGGCGGCGGCCAACGTGCAGACGGTGGCGGCCGCCACCGAGGAGCTGTCCGCCTCGATCGGGGAGATCAGCGGCCAGGTCGCCAAGTCGGCCGAGATCGCCGGTCAGGCGGTGACGGAGGCGGAGCGGACCGACCGGCAGATCCGCGGGCTCGCCGGGGCCGCGGAGAAGATCGGGGAGGTCGTGCGGATCATCTCGGCGATCGCCGAGCAGACGAACCTCCTGGCGCTCAACGCGACCATCGAGGCGGCGCGGGCCGGCGAGTCGGGGCGGGGTTTCGCGGTGGTCGCCGCCGAGGTGAAGGGGCTGGCCGGACAGACCGCGAAGGCCACCGAGGAGATCACCGCGCAGATCGCCGCGATCCAGGGCGAGACCATGGAGGCCGTCAACGCGGTGCACGCCATCGGCGGCACGGTCGACACGATGAACGCCATCGCCAGCGCGATCGCGGCGGCGGTCGAGCAGCAGCGGGTCGCCACGGGGCACATCTCGCAGAACATCGACCAGGCCGCCCAGGGCACCGATTCGGTGAGCCAGAACGTGGTCTCGGCCTCATCGGCCGCGGAGGCGACGCAACGCGTGGCCGGGGAGGTCGGCGCGGCGGCCGGCGACGTCTGCCGCAGCGCCGAGGCCCTGCGGTCCGAGGTCATGCGCTTCCTCGCCGAGATGCGGGCCGCCTGAGTGCGCGGTCGCGTCGGATGGGCACCACCGTGGCGGATGCCCGTCCGACGCGGCGCGTCAGAGCACCGGCATGGCTCCCGCCACCGTGACGAGCGCACCCGACGTGTAGCTGCTCTCCTCCGAGGCCAGCATCACGTAGGCCGAGGCGAGTTCGGCCGGTTGTCCGGGGCGGCCGAACGGCACTTGGCTGCCGAAGGATTTCACCGAATCCTGGCTCATCCCGGAGGGAATGAACGGCGTCCAGATCGGCCCGGGCAGCACGCCGTTCACGCGCACGCCCGTTTCGGCGAGCAGCTGGGCGAGGCTCAGCACCATGTTGCTCAGCGCACCCTTGGTGGCGCTGTAGGCGAGGAGCGACGGCATCGGATGCTTGGAATTCACCGAGGAGGTGAAGATCACCGAGGCGCCGGGTTTCAGATGGGCGAGGGCCGCCTTGGTCACGTAGAACGCCCCGAACACGTTGGTGCGGAAATGATCCTCGAACACGGCGTCGTCGATTCCGGCGAGGTCCGCGTTCGGCTGCTGGAACGCGCCGTTGTTGACCAGCACGTCGAGGCGCCCGAACGTCTCCACCGTGCGGGCGACGATCTGGCGCCCGTAGGCGGCGTCCTTGAGGTCGCCCGGCAGGAGCAGCGCGCGCCGTCCCGCCTTCTCGATCCACTGGGCGACCGCCTCCGCGTCGGCCTGCTCGTCCGGCAGGTAGGAGATGGCGACGTCCGCACCCTCCCGGGCGAAGGCGATGGCGACCGCGCGGCCGATGCCGGAATCGCCGCCGGTGATCAGCGCCGCCTGGCCGGTCAGCTTGCCCGAGCCCTTGTAGCTCGTCTCGCCATGGTCGGGTTCCGGCTCCATGCGCCCGGTCTTGCCGGGGAAGCTCTGGGGCTGCGCCGCGAAGGGCGGGCGGGGATACTTGTGCAGCGGATTCGTGGTCACGCGTCGTCTCCGGTGGGGGTGCCGGTCCAACCGCACGGCCTCCCGGGTGTTCCGGCGCCGCGGCGCCGCGCCCCCGTCCGGCCCCGCCCCGCCGGTGCAACACGAGTCCGTCTGCCCGCGATGGGCCGACACAGGTCAGCAACAGGCGTTCGTCAATCTCGCTCCGAGGAGGTCCCGCCATGATCGAGGTTCAGCCGGAGGATCGGGTCGCCCGCGTGATCGATCGCGTCCTGCTCTACGCAGCGATGCTCTCGCTCACCTTCGGCTTGGCCACGGGCCTGTGGGGCCTGCTGCAGTGAGCCCGCCCCGGGATGGGGACCCGGGACAGGGATCCAAGGGGCGGATCACGGTCCGGCCCGGCCGCAAATCCCTGCGGCGGTCCGGACGCGACTACACCGCCGTGGCGCTGATCGGGGCGGGGCTGACGGTGCTCGTGCTCGCGCTGCTTCTGGTCGGGATCCCGTGAGCGGACGCCGGCGATGCTGCTGAACCGCGCCGTCGTCGCGGCGCTGATCGTCGCGGTCGCGGCCTTCCTGCTGTACCTCGCGGCGCTCGCCCGCGCGGCGCTGTCGCCCAACGAGTCCTATGCGGCCAGCATCGGCCTCACCCTCGACCAGTGCGTGGCCGCCCAGGACGGCCTGTCCGCCGAGGCGGCGCGCCTGTACTGCCGCAGGCCCGTGCCGAAACGCCTGTGACCGGCAGGGCTCCCGGCCTCCCGGAGGCACAGCGTGAGTTTTCCTGATACGCCGCGTGACGACTTGGCGATTGTTCGCATGGCGCCCGAAACCTAGACTTCGGGGCGCCGACCGGATCTGTCGCCGAGCCGGATCGCAGGAAATCGCACGGAAGGCCCAGCACCATGGCGGACGATGCGACGATCCGGTCCGGCCGCTGCCATTGCGGGGCCGTGCGCTTCGAGGCGGCCCTCGGCGACGATCTCGCGTCGATCCGCCGGTGCACCTGCTCCTACTGCCGCATGCGCGGCGCCGTCGTCGCCATGGCGCGGCCGGGCGGGGTGAGGATCCTGCAGGGTGCGGAGGCGCTGACGACCTACCGGTTCCATACCGGGGCGGCGCAGCATTTCTTCTGTTCCCGCTGCGGCGTCTGCACGCATCATCAGCGGCGGTCGGACCCGAACGTCCACGCGGTCAACGTGGCCTGCCTGGACGGGGTCAGCCCCTTCGACTTTCCGGAGGTCCCGGTGATGGACGGCGTCAATCACACGAACGACACCGGCCAGCCCACGCGGCGCGCCGGCACGCTGCGCTTCGTCCCGGCGGAGTGACGGCGGCGGGCCGTCCGCGTTCCGGCGCCGGCGCAGGATTCCTGACCGGTCCTGCCTGACCGCCCCGGTCCCCGAGCGCCGCTCCGGGCCGGGCCGGGCTCAAACGCTAGTGATCGTGGCCGCAGCCGCAGCCCGGACCATGCACGTGGCCGTGATCGTGGGCATGATCATGGCCGTGCTTCTGGTGCCCGTGCTCGTGATCGTGGCTGTGATCGTGGCTGTGGCCATGGTCGTGCGCGTGATCGTGATCATGCCCGTGACCGTGACCGTGACCGTGATGATCATGGTCGTGATGAGCGTGGGCATGATGATCGTGCCCGTGATCGTGCCCGCAGGTGCTGTGATCGTGGGCGGCGTGCTCGGGCCGGAAGGCGCGGGAGACCGGGGTCGCGACGCAGCCCTGCCCGCGGACCAGCTCGGCCGCAGCGGGTGTCGCCGGCACGTAGAGCACGTCCGCGCCGATCTCGGCATCCACGTGGCTGCCGCCGAGCTGCCAGGCCAGGCGCAGCAGGCGGGCCGGATTCTCGGCGCGCACCTCCAAGAGATCCTCGGCGGCCGCCCGCACCGCGACGAGCCGGCCGTCGTCGAGGCGCAAGGCGTCGCCGTCCTCGAGCGCCGCCGCCTTGGTGAGCGCGACGTCGAAGCCGAGACCGCCCTCGGCGACCAGGGGTCCCGTGACGGCATCCCGGGCCGCGCGGTCGAGGGTCACCGTGTCGGCGACGCGGTCGGCGCGCACCGCGGCCCGGCGGACGATCGTGGTGGCTGTCGGCATGGGACCCTCGGACATGGTGCCGGACTGATGCCGGACGTGGTGCCGGATAGGGGGCTACGGCATCCCGGCCGGAGCACCGCCTCGGAACCGTGGCATAGGGCGAGACGGGAACCCGACGCAACTCGTCTCGCGGCCGATGGAACCTTAGCCGTATGGCCGGCATTCCTTTCCTGCTAAGCTCGACGCGATCCGCAACGATCACGGCCACCGGCCGGACCGGATTCACAAGGGAGTTCTGGGGACCATGAAGAAGCTGACGGCAGCCGCCCTCGCCACCATCGCCGCCCTCTCGCTCGCCGGCTGCAACACCCCGGAAGACCGGGCTCTGGGCGGTGCGGGCCTCGGCGCCCTGACCGGTGCGGCGATCGGTGCGGCGGCCACCGGCCGCGCGGGCGGTGCCCTGGCGGGTGCCGCGATCGGCGGCGCCGGCGGTGCCATCGTGGGCGCCTCGACCGCGCCGCGCTGCCCCTACGGCACCTATCGCGACGCCTACGGCAACGTCTACTGCCGCTAAGCGAGACTGAGCTGGGCGGGCCGGGCGCGTCCCGGCCCTTCCTCGCGGCGTGCGGAGGGTCTATCCCGTCGCTCGGCCGGGCCTGTCCCGGTGCCGGAACCCCGCCGCCCCGATGACAGAGCCGAGCCGAGGATCAGCGCCGAGACCGGGCCGCCCATGAGCCAGGCGACCAAGTCTCAGGGCGTCTGGGGGAAGCTCGGCGGTGCCGGCATCGGCCTCGCGATCGGCGGTCCGCTCGGGGCCCTGATCGGAGGGGTCGCGGGCCATTTCCTGCTGGACCGGCTCGGCGCACCCTTCGGGCGGACGCCGCGCGACGTCGTGTTCACCACCGGACTCGTGGCGCTCGCCGCCAAGATGGCGAAATCCGACGGCGTCGTGCTGCCGTCTGAGGTCGAAGCCTTCGGCCGGGTGATTCAGGTTGAACCGTCCGCGCGGGCGGGCGTGGAGCGCCTGTTCGATCTCGCCAAGAAGACCACGAACGGCTTCGAGGCCTACGCGCACCAGCTGGCGACCACCTTCGGCGACGAGCCGGCGCTGCTGGAGGACGTGCTCGACGGCCTGTTCCAGATCGCCGGCGCCGACGGGGCCCTCCACGAGGCCGAGGAGCGCTACCTGCGCGCGGTATCGGGGATCTTCGGCTTCGATGAGGTGGCGTTCCGGCGCATCGCCGCCCGGCACGTGCGGCTCCCGGACGATCCCTACGGCGTCCTCGGGCTCGACCGGGAGGCGGACGATGCCGCCGTGAAGGCGCGCCACCGCGCGCTGGTCGCCGAGCACCACCCGGATCGGGCGCTCGCCCGCGGCCTGCCGACGGAGGCGGTGGCCATCGCCACGCGGCGCCTCGCCGCGATCAACGCGGCCTACGACCGGATCGCGCAGGAGCGCGGGCTGCGGTGAGCCTCATCCCCGATACGCCCCTCGCCCGCCGCGTCGCGCCCTCGCCGAACCACGGAGCCCGGCGCGCGGGGCCGCTCGACATGCTGGTCCTGCATTACACCGGCATGGACAGCGGGGCCGCCGCGCTGGCGCGGCTGCGCGACCCGCTGAGCGAGGTCTCGGCCCACTATCTCGTGTTCGAAGATGGCGGCATCGTCCAGATGGTGCCGGAGGCCCGCCGGGCCTGGCATGCCGGCGCCGGGGCCTGGAAGGGCGAGACCGATATCAATTCCCGCTCCATCGGGATCGAGATCGTCCATCCGGGCCATGCCGGCGGCCTGCCGTCCTACCCGGACGCGCAGATCGAAGCGGTGATCGCCCTGGCCCGGGACATCATCGGCCGCTGGCCGATCCCGCCGGAGCGGGTGCTCGGCCATTCCGACATCGCACCCGAACGCAAGGAGGATCCGGGCGAGACCTTCCCCTGGAGCCGGCTCGCGGCGGCGGGGGTGGGCCATTACGTGCCCCCGGCCCGCCTCCAGGACGGCCGGTTCTTCGCGCGGGGCGATGCCGGCCAGCCCGTCGAGGCGCTGCAGGCGATGGTCGCACTCTACGGCTACGACCAGCCGGTGACCGGCCTGTTCGACGCGCGCACCCAGGCGGTGATCACCGCGTTCCAGCGTCATTTCCGTCCGGCGCGGGTGGATGGCGTAGCCGACGCCTCCACCATCACCACCCTGCGCGACCTGATCGCGGCCCTGCCGGCGGCCTGAGGACCGCCGGTCCCGCCTCAGGCGCGGTGGGCCCGGGCCTCGTGCGGAGGGACGGGATCCGCGTCCGCTTGATCCGGCGCGTCGGTCCGGGTCCGCCAGAGGCTGTAGGCGACGCCGGCCGCCAGCAGCGTCAGGGTGACCACCAGCGAGACCCATGGCGGAACCGTCACGAGCCCGAACGTGTCGGCCACCACGATCTTGGCGCCGATGAAGATCAGGATGAAGGCGAGCGCGGTCTTGAGATAAGCGAACCGGTCGACCATCGCGGCCAGGGCGAAGTAGAGGGCGCGCAGGCCCAGGATCGCGAAGATGTTGGAGGTGTAGACCACGAACGTGTCGGTGGTGATTGCGAAGATCGCCGGCACGCTGTCGACCGCGAAGATCACGTCGGCGCCGTTCACCAGCACCAGGGCGAGGGCCAGCGGCGTGAAGTACAGGGCGACCCGGCCGGTCTTCGGATCGGTCTTGCGGACCGTGAAACGCTGGCCGTGCAGCTCCGGCGTCACCCGGAAGGTGGTCTTGAACCAGCGCACGACGGCGCTGTTCTGGAAGTCGCCCTCCTCCTCGTCGCCCGAGACGAGGATCTTCAGGCCGGCATAGATCAGGAAGGCGGCGAACAGGGACAGAACCCAGTGCACCTCGTGCACCAGCGCGGCGCCCAGTCCGATCATCAGACCGCGCAGCAGCACCGCCGCCAGGATACCCCAGAGGAGGACCCGGTGCTGGGCAGCCCGGGGGACGCCGAGCGCCGTGAGGATCATGGCGATGACGAAGACGTTGTCCATCGACAGCGACTTCTCGACCACGAGTCCGGTGACGTATTCCTCGCCGGACTGGGGACCCAGATACCACCAGATCCAGCCGCCGAAGGCCAGGCCCAGCGCGAGGTAGAAGCCGGTGAGAGCCAAGCTCTCCCGGACGCCGATCTCGTGCTCCTTGTCGCGGTGGAGGAGTCCGAGGTCGAAGGCGAGCAGGCCGGCGATCAGGAGGTGGAACCCGAGCCACATCCACAATGGCTTGCCGAGCCATTCGATGGTGAGGACGTCCATCATGCGCGGGACCTGATGCTGATTCCGGAAGGAAAGCATCGGCTCCGACATCACGGGCGCTGGGAAGCGCCCGCCAGAGGGGCCCGCAGCCGATAGGGGCGAGGTAAGCGGTGATCGGGGCGAATCAAGGGCAGGGCTGGGGATGCGGGCCTGCATCCCCCGGATGGTTCCATCGGGAATGTGCCGGTGGGCGGCGCCTGGATCGGATGTGCGGCCCGGCCGGGCCGGCTCAGTCGGCTCGGCCGCTCTCGCGGTGCGTTCGGGACGGCGTGCACCCGTACTGGAGGGGTTGAGCGGACAAGCCGCGCAGATCGGCGAGGTCGTAACCCTGATCCAGGGGATCGCCGGACAGACCAATCTGCTGGCGCTCAACGCCCCCATCGAAAAGCCGCGCGTGCGGTGTGTTGACGGGGTGGACGAGGGATCCGTTTGCCGGGCGGCACGGTCCGGATCTGCGAGAGCGTCGTCGATCGCAGCGCCACGTGCCCCGAGACGGTCTTCGCTCCGCACCGGCCAAGCACACCGGCCGAGCGACGCCGCAGCCGAGGTTCCGAACCCTCAGCCCGGGTCGCCGGTAGCCGGTTCCCCGCCCATCCGCGGCGATGCGCGTTCGCGCAGGGGTCGCTCCTCCATCAGCGCCAGGAACGTGAAGGCGCCCAGCAGGCCGAGGCAGGCGGCCAGGAAGACGAAACGGAAGGTCAGGGCGAGCTGCGCCGGGTCCGCGCCGCGGATCAGGCTCTCCACGTCGTGGCCTCCTGTCCCGCTCCCTGCCCCGCCTGCGACGCCGCCGAGTACGATCGTGCCGAAAGCCGCCACGATCAGCGCCCCGCCGAGCGACCGGAAGAAGTTCATCGCGGCGGTGGCGATCCCGAGCTGGTGCGGTTCCACCGCGTTCTGGATGGCGATGGTGGAGAGGGGCAGGATTGTCCCGATGCCCATGGAGAGCAGCGCGAACAGCACCTCCATGAGCCAGAAGGGCAGCGCCCGGCCTTCCCAGGCGATGGTGGCGCAGCAGGCGAGGCTGAGGCTCATCATCGCCAGGGGCACGCGCTTGTAGTGCCGGAAATGCAGCATCGATCGGCCCGACAGCGTCGCGCCCGTGACGGTGCCGATCATCAGCGGCACCAGCGCCACGCCGGACTCGCTCGCCGAGAGCCCGATCACCCCTTCGAGGAAGATCGGCACATAGATGGTGAGGCCGATGAAGGTGCCCATGGCGAAGCAGGCGGCCAGCGTCGCGCTGTAGACCACCCGGTCCTTGAGCACCTCCGTGGGGATCAGCGGCTCTGACGCCGTGGCGAGCCGCGCCGCGAAACCGCCGGCCAGTACGGCCGCCCCGGCGAGGAGGGCGAGGATCGTGGGCGAGCCCCAGGGATAGCGCACGCCGCCCCAGCTCAGGGCCAGCAGGAGGGTGACAGACCCCGCGACCATCAGGGCGGCCCCGGGCCAGTCCAGCCGGTGCTGGCGGTCGTGGCGCGGCAGGCGCTTCAGGTTGGCGTTGGTCAGCGCGAAGGCGAGGATGCCGATCGGCAGGTTGATCCAGAAGATCAGCGACCAGTGCAGGTGCTGGGCGAAGAGGCCCCCGAGCAGCGGCCCCGCCACCGAGGCGGCCACGAACACGCCCGCGATCACCACCTGATAGCGGGCGCGCTCCTTGGGCGACATGATGTCGGCCAGGATGGTCTGGGAAAGCGCGATCAGCCCGCCGCCGCCGATCCCCTGGAGGCCCCGGGCCAGCGCCAGCGTCACCATCGTGGGGGCGAGCGCGCAGGCCAGCGACCCGAGCCCGAAGGTCGCGATGGCGATCAGCAGCATGATCCGCCGGCCGTGGATGTCGCTGAGCTTGCCATAGAGCGGGGTCACCGCCGTGGAGGCCAGCAGGTAGGCGGTGACGATCCAGGGGAGGTTGGCGGCGTCCCCGAGGTCGAGCCCGATGGTCGGCATGGCGGTCGCCACGATGGTCTGGTCGAGGGCCGCGAGCAGCATCGCGGTCATCAGGCCGTAGACGATCGCGCGGATCTCGCTCTGGTTGAGGCGATCTTGAGGGGCGCCGGTCTGCGCCTGTGTCTGCGCCGGGGTTCCGGTGACGGCAGCGGGGCTGGCCACGTGTCTGAGCCTCTGATCCGAGCCGTGCCGGCCGACCATCCGGTGCGAATGGGGACAGGGCGGCGAAAGGGGATGGCGGACGGCCCGCGGCCGCGGCTCGGGCCGCCGCTATCCGCGAGGCCCGGGACCAAGAAGAGCTTCCGCTCGGCCGTATCGATCCTTAGCGCAGCGCCGGAGGGCAGCCCATGCCGTCCGGCACCGATCCGGTCTTCGCCCTTGACAGGACTGGCGGCCTGTCGCTCTCCCGGCGGATGCCGGATGACAGGGATGCAATCGCCATCGTGGGCGGCGGGCCGGCCGGGCTCGCCGCCGCCGAGGTGCTGGGAGGCGCAGGCCGCGCGGTCGCGGTCTACGAGCGCATGCCCTCGGTCGCCCGCAAGCTGCTGATCGCCGGGCGCGGCGGCCTCAACATCACCCACAGCGAGGCGCGGGCGGACTTCCTCGCCCGCTACCATCCGCATGGCTGTCTCGATGCCGCCATCGCGGCCTTCCCGCCCGACGCGCTGCGGGCGTGGTGCGCGGAACTCGGCGAGCCGACCTTCGTCGGGTCGAGCGGGCGCGTCTTCCCGCGCAGCTTCAAGGCCTCGCCCCTGCTCCGGGCATGGCTGGCGCGGCTCGACCGCCTCGGGGTCCGGATCCACACCCGCCACCGGCTCACGGCCCTGGGCGGGACGCTGCATTTCGACACCCCGGACGGGCCGCGCGCGATCCGGCCCCGCGCCACCCTGCTGGCGCTCGGCGGTGCGAGCTGGCCGCGCCTCGGCTCGGACGGGCGCTGGGTGCCCCTCCTCGAAGGGCTCGGGGTGGCGGTGGCGCCCCTGCGTCCGGCCAATGCCGGCTTCGCGGTGGCGTGGTCCGACCTGTTCCGGGAGCGGTTCTCCGGAGCACCGCTGAAGCGGGTGGCGCTCGCCTGCGAAGGCACCGTGGTGCGGGGCGAGGCCGTGATCACGCAGACCGGCATCGAGGGCGGAGCGATCTACGCCCTCTCGCGCCTCTTACGCGAAGCGATCGCGGCCGGGGGCAGCGCGCGGCTCGTCGTGGATCTCCGCCCCGACCTCACCCGGGAAGCCCTCGCCCGCCGTCTGTCCGGCGCCCGGCCGGGCGACTCGGCCGCGACCCGGCTGCGCAAAGCCGCGGGCCTCGCGCCCGTTGCGGCGGGATTGCTGCGCGAGGCGACCGGCGCCGCCCTCCCGGCGGATCCCGGGGCGCTGGCCGGGTTGATCAAGGCCGCGCCCATCACCCTCACCGCCTCCGCGCCGATCGAGCGGGCGATCTCGACGGCGGGCGGCGTCCGGCTCGACGCCCTCGACGAACGGTCGATGCTGCGGGCCCATCCCGGCCTGTTCCTGGCCGGGGAGATGCTCGACTGGGAGGCGCCGACCGGCGGCTACCTGCTCCAGGGCGCCCTCGCGGGCGGAAGGGCGGCCGCTGCCGGTATGCTCGACTGGCTGCGCGAGACCGGCGGCTGACGCGCCCGCCTCACGGCCGCGTGCAGAACCCGACGATGCCGGACGCGTCCGCGGGGCAGCTGGCGCCCTCCCCGTCATAGACCGCCACGCCACCCTTGAGGCAATGGGCCGTGACCAGCATCTCGCCGGTCCCGCAGGTGATCGTGCAGCCCCCCGGGCAATCGGATTTGCGCACGGGTCGCAAGCTGGCGGCTGTGGCCTCGCCCTTCGGGCCCGGGCCGCCCTGCGGTCCGACCGGACCCCGCGGGCCCGGAGGACCCTGCAGGCCCGCGGCCCCGGCATCGCCCTTCGGGCCCGGTGCGCCCTGCGGGCCGACCGCGCCCTGGGGGCCGGTCTCCCCTTTCGGACCGGTCTCGCCCTGAGGACCCGTATCGCCCTTGAGACCCTGCTCGCCCTTGGCTCCTTGGTCTCCCTTGGCCCCCTGATCGCCCTTGAGACCGGCCTCGCCCTTGGCCCCCGTCTCCCCGGGCGGTCCTGCGACACCCTGAGGGCCGGGCGGTCCGGGCGGACCCTCCGGCGCGCAGTTCGCCACAACCGCCTCCCGCTCGTCCGGCTCCGCCTTCAGCGTCACCACGCAGGTCGAAGGCCGGTAGGGCAGCCGGAAGGTGAACCGTCCGCGCCGGTCGGCCTGGATCGAGATGTCGTCGTCCAGCACCACGATCGCCCCGGGCTTGCGCACCGAGCCCGAGATCCGGAGGTCGCCGGCCTCGATGCGCGCGTCGTAGACCATGATCGGCTGGCTCGGGGTCTGCGCGTGCCGGACCCGCGGGCGGGCCGGGCGCGATCGCCCTGCGGCGGCCGCGGCCGGATCCGGACCTGCGCCACCCGGCGGATCCGCCTGCTGGCCGAGCGCCGCCCCCGACAGGGCGAGCAGGATCGTCAGAGTGAGGGCTGAGCGCATGCGCGGTCCGGTTCGGCCGCGTCACGCACGCGGCGGCCCGACATTGGTCTCGCCCTGCGAGGGAGGTCAACCGGGGCGGCGGAACCGGCGGTGGCGGTCGATTCCACAGGCGTCCACAGCCATCCACAGGCCAAGCCGCTGCTTCCGTGCGCGATTCCGGGACGCCGTGGAAACCGTTTGTGTGCGTTCCTGTTATGTTCCTATCGTCCGGCATGACCGGAGCCGACGGAGATGGGGCTGGACCCTGCGGACGAGACCGAGGGGGCGATCGCGCGGGGCGATCCCCGGGCCCGGCTTGCGGCCCTGCGGATGCGCCTCGCGCCGCCGGCCGGCGAGCGGGACCTGCCGCCGGTCCTGCCGCCGGTCCTGCCGCTGGGCGTACCGGAGCTCGACGGGCATCTGCCGGGCGGCGGCCTCGTCCTCGGGCCGCCCCACGAGATCGCGCCGGCCGAGCCCGTGGACGGGGTCGCGGCCCTCGGCTTCGCCCTGGCGCTCTGCGCCCGCCACCTCGCTGGCCGGCCTGGTCCGGCGCTGATCGCCGCCGCGCCGGGGCAGCCCCTGCCCTACGGCCATGGCCTCGCGGGACTCGGCCTCGATCCCGCCCGGCTGCTGCTGCTGGAGGCCGGCAGCGATGCGGAGGTGTTCCGCGCGCTGGAGGCGGCCCTGCACGCCCGGGCGCTCACGGCCCTCGTCGGCCTCGTCCGGGACGGCCTGCCGCTGAAGCCGGGCCGGCGCCTGCAGCTCGCCGCGGAAGGGTCTGCTCCGCCGCTGCTGCTGATCCTGCGGCCGGCGCCTGCCGGCCTGCCCAACGGGGCCGCCACCCGCTGGCGGATCGCCGCGGCGCCCGCGGCGCGGGACCGGTTCGGCACCCTCGACAGGCCGCGCTGGCGGGCGCGGCTCGAACGCTGTCGCAACGGGCGGGGCGGCGACTGGCTTCTGGAGTGGGACCATGCCGCGCATCGTCTGCATCTGCCTGAGCCACTGGCCGGTGACGCGGCTGCGGCGGGCCGGTCTCGCGCCTGAGCGCGGCCCCCTCGCGGTGGCCGCCGAGGGCCCCGGCGGCCTGCGGCTCGTGGCCCTCGACCCGGAGGCCCGCGCCCTGGGCCTCCAGCCCGGCGAGCCCCTGGGCCGGGTCCGGGCGCGGATCGGCGTGCCGCTCCAGGTCTATCCCGCCGACCCGACCGCCGACCGGGACGCTCTGCTGCGGCTCTGCCGCTGGGCGGGCGGCTACGCGCCCCTCGTGGCGCCGTTCGGGCCGGCCGAGGCGGGGGACGGGCTCTACATCGACGTCGCCGGGGCCAGTCACCTGCGCGGCGGCGAGGCGAGTCTCGTCGACGATCTGACAGACCGTCTCGCGCGGGGACATATCCCCGCCCGGATCGCCCTTGCCGACACACCCGGGGCCGCCTTCGCGCTGGCCAGCCACGGCGGGGTCGACCGGATCGTCGTGCCGCCGGGCGGGGCGGCCGAGGCTCTGCGGGGTCTGCCCGTGGAGGCCCTGCGGCTGGATCCCGGCACGGTCTCGGGGCTGAAGCGGCTCGGCCTGCGCCGGATGGGCGAACTCGATGCCCTCCCCCGGGGGCCCCTCGCCCGTCGCTTCGGCGAGGCGTTGCTGTTGCGCCTCGATCAGGCCCTGGCACGCCGTCCCGAGCCGCTGGCGCCCCTGTCGGAGGCCGCCGAATACGCCGCCGCCCGCGGCTTCCTCGACCCGATCGGGCGGCAGTCGGACATCGTCCGGACCGCCCGCGACCTGATGGCCGAGATCGCCCCCCGTCTGGAGCGGGACGGGCTCGGTGCCTGTGCCCTGCGCCTCGCCCTGCACCGGGTCGACGGGGTGGTGCGGGCCATCGATCTCGGTCTGTCGCGCCCCGAGCGTTACCCCGAGCGGGTCGCGGCCCTGGTTTCCCTGCGCCTCGACCGGTTGGGCTCCGCCCTCGAGGCCGGGTTCGGCTTCGAGACCGTGGCGCTCGCCGTGACGGTGACCGGCGCCATGCCGGCCCGCCAGACCGATCTCGGGGCGGACGCCTCCGGCGATGGGGTCGCCGTCCTGGCCGATGCCCTGGCGCAGCGCCTCGGGCGGGCGTTGCTGCGCCTGGAGCCACGGGCGAGTCACCTGCCGGAACGGGCTGATCGGAGCGGTCCCTGGGTTGCCGGAGAGGGGCACGGATCGTCAGCGGACAAGGACATCGGCCGGACGCGCGCGCATCGCCCTCTCCCCTCTGCGGAGGAGGATGCCCCCCGAAGGGGGACGAGTCGGCACGAAGTCCCGCACGGGGGGAGCGAGGGTGCAGGGTCCGGCCGTGGCCTTCATGAAGCGCGCGATCCCTCCGGAAGCGGCTTTCCCTTCTCCCGGCCCCTTCTGAAGCAGGAGCCAACCTCCCCCGCAGAGGGGGGCGTGAGGGCGCGGGCCTTTCCCATCTCCGTCCCCTGCTCCATCCCCTGGCCCGATCACCTCCCGCCCCGCCCCCTGGTGCTGTTCCCCCGGGGCGAAGCCGCTTGCGACGTGCTCTCCGCCGTCCCGGAGGGGCCGCCCCGGCGCTTCCGCTGGCGCGCGCAGGTTCACCGCGTCGCCCATGCCGAGGG
Source organism: Methylobacterium sp. 391_Methyba4 (assembly GCF_029691625.1). Lineage (NCBI taxonomy): Bacteria > Pseudomonadati > Pseudomonadota > Alphaproteobacteria > Hyphomicrobiales > Methylobacteriaceae > Methylobacterium > Methylobacterium sp. 391_Methyba4. Next base: position 2,566,897 of record NZ_CP121475.1, read on the forward strand.
GCCGGAGCGGATTTCCGCGGAATGGTGGTGCGCGCCCGGCGCGGAGCGCGACTATTACCGCATCGAATGCGAGGCCGGTCACCGGCTCTGGCTCTACCGCGACGGGCCGCACGCCCCCGGGCAGCCGGCCGCGTGGTACGTCCACGGGCTGTTCGCGTGAGCCGCCCCGAGATCCCTTTCGCCGAACTCGCCGTCACCACGAACTTCTCGTTCCTCCACGGCGCCGCGCACCCGCAGGACTACGTCGTGCAGGCGGCGGCCTACGGCCTCTCGGCGATCGGCATCGCCGACCGCAACACCGTGGCCGGCGTGGTCCGGGCGCATGCGGCGGCGCGGGCGCTCGAAGCGGAGGGCACGAAGATCCGGATCCTGCCCGGCGTGCGCCTCGTCACCGAGGAGGGGTTCGAGGCCGTCACCTACCCGATGGACCGGGCGGCCTGGGGGCGCCTCTGCCGGCTGCTCACCCTGGGCAACCGGCGCGTCCGCAAGGGGGAATGCCGCTTCGCCTTCGCCGAGATGCTGGAGGCCGCGAAGGGGCAGATGTTCATCGCCATGCCGCCGGCCCGGCGCCTGCCGGAGGGCTTCCGGTCGCGTCTGGAGGCGCTCGCCGCCGCGGCCCCGGGCCGGACCTTCCTCGGGGCGAGCCATACGCGCCGGGGCGACGAGCGGCGCCGCCTCGGTCTGCTCGCCGAGCTGGGCGCGGCCGCCCGCGCGCCGATGGTCGCGGTCTCGGACGCGCTCTACCACCATCCCGAGCGGCGCCCGCTCCAGGACGTGGTGACGTGCATCCGCGCGGGCTGCCGGATCGGCGAGGCGGGCTACCGGCTGGAGGCCAATGCCGAGCGCCACCTGAAGCCCCCCGCCGAGATGGCGCGGCTGTTCGCCGACCACCCGGAGGCGGTGGCCCGCACCGTCGAGATCGCCGAGGCCTGCGGCTTCTGCCTGTCCCAGCTGCGCTACGAATATCCCGACGAGCCGGTGCCCCCCGGGCGCACGCCGCAGGAATACCTGGAGGAGAAGACCTTCGAGCGGGCGCACTGGCGCTACGGCGGCGATATTCCCTCCGCCGTCGCGGGGACGCTCCGCGAGGAGCTGCGGCTCATCGCCAAGATGGACTATGCCCGTTACTTCCTGACCCTGTTCGACGTGGTCGAGTTCGCCCGCGGCAAGGGGATCCTCTGCCAGGGCCGCGGCTCGGCGGCCAATTCCGCCGTGTGCTTCTGCCTGGGCATCACCGCGGTGGACCCGTCCAAGCACCGGCTGCTCTTCGCCCGCTTCATCTCGGAGAACCGGGGCGAGCCCCCCGACATCGACGTCGATTTCGAGCACGAGCGCCGCGAGGAGGTGATCCAGCACCTCTATGCCCGCTACGGCCGGGAGCGGGCCGCCCTCTGCGCCACGGTGATCCACTACCGTCCGCGCATGGCGATCCGCGAGGTCGGCAAGGTCCTCGGGCTCACCGAGGACGTGACCGCGGCGATCGCCGACACGGTCTGGGGCTCCTGGGGCACCGGGATGCCGGACCAGCATGTGCGCGAGGCCGGCCTCGATCCGGGGAACCCGGCGATCCGGCAGGCGCTGGACCTCGCCCACCAGTTGATCGGTTTCCCCCGCCACCTGTCCCAGCATGTCGGCGGCTTCGTGCTGACCCGCGGGCGCCTCGACGAGACCGTGCCGGTGGGCAACGGCGCCATGGCGGACCGCACCTTCATCGAGTGGGACAAGGACGACATCGACGCGATCGGCCTGATGAAGGTCGACGTGCTGGCGCTCGGCATGCTGACCTGCCTCAAGCGCGGCCTCGCGTTTCTGGAGAAGGACCACAATACCTTCTACGAGACGCTGGCCGACCTGCCCCAGGAGGATCCCGCCACCTACGCGATGCTGGCGAAGGCCGATTCCGTCGGCGTGTTCCAGGTCGAGAGCCGGGCGCAGATGTCGATGCTGCCGCGCCTGAAGCCCAAGGAATTCTACGACCTCGTCGTGCAGGTGGCGATCGTGCGCCCCGGTCCCATCCAGGGCGACATGGTCCATCCCTACCTGCGGCGCCGCTCCGGGATCGACCCGGTGGAGTACCCCGCCCCGCACCCGGACCACGGGCCGGCGGACGAACTGAAGGAGGTCCTGCAGAAGACCTACGGGGTGCCGCTGTTCCAGGAGCATGCCATGCAGATCGCCATCACGGCGGCGGGCTTCACCCCGGCCGAGGCCGACGGCCTGCGCCGGGCGATGGCGACCTTCCGCCATGTCGGCTCGATCGGCGGCTTCGCGGACAAGTTCGTGGGCGGCATGACCCGCCGGGGCTACCCGCAGGACTTCGCCGAGCGCTGCTTCGCGCAGATCCGCGGCTTCTCCACCTACGGATTCCCGGAGAGCCACGCGGCGAGCTTCGCGCTCCTCGTCTACGCCTCGGTCTGGATGAAGTGCCGGCACCCCGACGTCTTCCTGGCCGCGATCCTCAACGCCCAGCCCATGGGCTTCTACCAGCCGGCCCAGCTGGTGCGCGACGCCCGCGCCCACGGGGTCGAGGTGCGGGGCGTCTGCGTCAACGCCAGCGACTGGGACTGCACCCTGGAGCCGGCCGGAAATCCCGCGCTGCACGCCGTGCGGATCGGCCTGCGGGTGGTGCGCGGCCTGCCCGAGGCCGCCATGCGCCGGCTCGTGCGGCTGCGGGCCAACGGCTATGCCAGCATCGAGGGCCTGCAGGCCGCCCTCGCCCTGCCCCGCAACACCCTGGAGCGGCTGGCCGAGGCGGACGCGTTCCGCTCGCTGGGCCTCGACCGGCGCGCCGCCCTCTGGATGGTCCGCACCCTGGAGGGGACCTCGGCGCGCAAGGCCGCCAAGGCCGACCCGAGCGCGCGCCGGGCCCATCTCCTCGACGCGCCCCTGCCGCTCTTCGCCTGGCACGCCGATGACGGCCTGTTCCGGCACGAGCCGGCCGTGGACCTGCCGTCCCTGGCCCCGTCCGAGGCGGTGGCCGAGGATTATGCCGCCACCGGCCTGTCGCTGCAGGGGCACCCGGTCGCCTTCTTCCGGGGGCGGCTCGCCCGGATCGGCGCGATCCCGGCCCGGGCGCATCTCGATCCCGCCCTGCCCCAGGGGGCGCGGGTCACGGTGGCGGGCCTCGTGCTGATCCGCCAGCGGCCCGGCACCGCCAAGGGCGTGGTGTTCCTGACCCTGGAGGACGAGACCGGTATCGCCAACGTGATCGTCTGGAAGACGGTGTTCGAGGCCAACCGCCGGATCGCCATGCAGGCCCGGTTCCTCGCCGTGCGCGGCCGGATCCAGCGGGCGGACGGGGTGGTCCATCTCGTGGCCGAAGGGTTTCGCGATCTCACCGCGTCCCTGCGCGACCTGCGCGAGGCCGGGATGAAGCTGCCCCCCGAGAACACGGATTTCGGCGTGCCCCCGGATCGGCGCGTGTATCGCAGCCGGGATTTCCACTGAGGAACGCCCCTCGACAGGCCCCGCGCCGCGCGTAGAGTGCGGCCATGTCGAGCTTCGCCGTTCCGCGCCTCCTCCTCGCCGCCTGCGCGGCCCTCCCCCTCTGGGCGGAGGCCGCCCGGGCCGACAGCTGCGACGACCTCACCCGCCAGATCGCCGGCGCCATCGGCGGCAAGGTCGGCAAGCGGGCGGGCCCCAGCATCGACATCCGCATGGCCGGCCCGATCAAGTTCGACGTGACCTGCCGGGCCGAGCCGATCGTGCAGGCGACCTCGGCCGAGCCCGCCCCCTCGGCGACCTTCTTCCGCGACCTGTCGGTGGCCTCCGAGATCCTGGTCGGCGAACCGGCCGCGACCGTCGAGCCGATCATCGCCAGCGCCTACCGGACCGCGCTGTCGGAGCGGCGCAAGTCGTTCATCCAGCAGAACGGCTGGTCGGCCTCCTGCTACACCGACCCGGGCAGCACCGCGATGCGGACCCTGTGCTCGGTGGGGCGCATCCCGCCGGGGTGATGCGATATCGACCCCGGCAGGATGCGCGCGAAGGGGCCGATCAGTACTCGATCACGCCGTCCAGGGCGTAGTGCTTCACGGTCTTCCGGTTGGCGATCAGCTCGTCCACCGTCGGCTCGCCCTTGAGGGCGCGGGCGATGGCGAGCTTCGTCGCCTCGTAGTTGGTCCGGTAGAGGTCCTTCTGGTCGAGGTTGTCGTCCTCGGCGCAGCGCTGATCGAGCCAGATCATGATGATCATGCACAGCTCGTCGAGCCCGTCCTTGGGCAGGATGCCCTCGATGATGCAGTCCACGATCGCGTCGCCGGTGGCGGCCTGGACCACGCCGCCGAGGAGCTCGGCATACTCGGCCGTGTGGATCGTGACCTTGGTGGTCATCATCGTGGCAGGGCGCACGAGCTGGTTGAGGTCGCGGACCACGAACATCCGCGTGTGGCCCTGGACCTGCCCCATCATCGACGCGAAGGCCTGGCCGACCGGACCGCGCACCGAGCCGATCAGCACCTCCGGCATGGCGTCGGTGTACTGGCCCTCGGCCGCCAGCACCGTGGCCTCGCCCGTGCGGAACCAGATCTCTTGCATGTTCGAACTCCACCTGATCGGAGCCCGCGGGAGACATCATCGGAGGCCCCGCGTCAATCGCGTCAGAGCAGGCCCACCCCGTCCAGGACGCCGACCATCGCGAACGCGATCGTGATCCCCGACACCGCGTAGACCACCCCCTTGTAGACGCCCGCCACGCGCTGCCCCTCTGGCAGGGCCCGGGTGGCGAGGAGGATCAGCAGGCCGAGCGCCAGGGGCAGGAGCAGCGCGTTCATCACCTCCACGGCGATGTTGAGCGCCACGAGATCCGGCACGAGCTGCACGGCGACCGCGCCGGCCGCGACCGCGAGCGCGAAGGCGCCGTAGAAGGCCGGAGCCTCCCGGGGCGACTGCTCCAGGGAGTGCGGCCGGCCGGTCACGTCGCCGAACCCCCAGGCCAGCGCCAGGGCCACGACGTTGAGCGCCACGAAGGCCGCCGCGATGATGCCCACCCCGAACACCACCTGCCCGAGCCACGGCCCCAGGGCCGGCGTGAAGGCGCCCGCGAGATCGCCGACGGTCTCCAGCCCCTTCGCGCTGCCCTGCCCGGCCTTGCCGATCGTGGCGGCGGCGGCGACGAGGATCGCGCCCATCACGCATTGCGAGACCACCGCACCCACGAGTGTGTCGAGCCGCGAGCGCCGCGCGTGCTCCCAGCCCAGGCCCTTATCGACGATCGCCGACTGCTGGTAGAAGATCATCCACGGCATGATCACCGCGCCGATATTGGCCGCGATCAGCACCCGGAACTGGCCGTCGCCCAGCGGCATGTGCCCGAAGGAGGCGACGATCTCGGGCAGGTTCGGCCGCGCCGCGACGGCGAGCCCGACGAAGACCAGCTCGAACAGGCCGACCACGATCGCCACGACCTCGACGCGCCGGTAGCTCCCGGTGAAGACGAGCCCCAGGAGCAGGCAGGCCGGCAGGCCGAGGCTCACGAGCCGCGGCACCCCGAACAGGTCCCCGATGCCGGCGATGCCGGAGAATTCCGTGACGATGGCGCCGATGCCGGCGACCACGAGGCCGCCGTACGAGATCCAGGCCCAGGCCGGCCCGTAGCGCTCCCGGATCAGCGCGCCGTGGCCGCGTCCGGTGGCGGTCCCGAGTCGCACCGTCAGCTCCTGGACGACGTACAGGATTGGCACCAGCAGGATCTGGAGGAGCAGGAGCGAATAGCCCCAGCGCGCCCCGCTCTGGGCCGCCGTGATGAGGCTTCCGACATCCGTATCGGCCAGCATCACCACGAGTCCGGGGCCTGCGGCCTTGAGGTAAGCGGACAGGCGAGGCAGGGAAGCGCTGGGCACGGCTCGGGAACAGTCCCGCGCACGGCCGGTTCCGGCGGGCGCCTGCGGCGTTTTCCCGGGGCAGGCGGGAGGGACATGTGATGGCGGAGAGCACGGATCGGGGCTCCGGCTGGAGCCTGCAGGCGACCGCCGTGCCCGACGGGGTGCGCCTGGAACTCGCCCTGGCCGACCTCGGCGGCGCGCCGGTCACCGCCGCGATCGTTCTCGACCGGGCGGAAGCCCGGGCCTTCGCCCGCGCCCTGCTCGCCGCCGCCGGCGACGCGGCGGAACGGACCTTCCCGAAGCCGGGCGCCTGACGGCGCGCCGCCGGTCGGTCAGCGGGCGAGACCGGGATTGCGGCCCGGCAGGCGGGGGACCACGGTGCCGCGCTTCTCGATCGGCGTGTCGCAGGCGTAGGCGAACTCGGTCTTCAGCGGATCGAACACGGTCTCGCCGGTGATCCGGCAATCCTCGCGCACGGTCTCGTCGAGATAGGCCCGGGCGGCGGTGCGGAAGCGCTTCACCCGGGTGGCGTTCGGCTCCGGATCGATCCGGGCCTCGCTCAGGTTGCAGCCGGTATATTCGCGCAGGGCGTTCGAGACGATCAGCATCCGGCGCATCTGCCGGTTGTCGTAGACCTCGTAGGGCTCCTTGCAGCCGATCGTCACCACCTGGGGGGTGAGCGCCACGTAGTTCCGCGAGATGTAGGAGAACCCGGTGGTGCAGCCGGCGAGGCCGAGGGCGGCGAGGCCGAGGGGCAGCAGAGCTGCGGGTCGTCGCATCCTCGTCATCCCAAGAGGGTCCCAGCCCGCGGCCCGGATCCGCCGCCTTCCCGGCGGGGCGCCGCGGTGCATTGAAACGGCTCCGCTTGCGCCGTCAATGCGTTTCTCGACCTTGCTCCCGCGAGCGCGGAGCGACGCGCCAAGCGTAGCGGTGCCGCCCTTGCGGAACACTTGCGGAACGTTTAACCTGTTCGTGATTTGTTTCAGAGACCGTCACGGGGCGGTCTGCCAAGCCGCGAGTCCCCCTTCGATGCTCACGCGCAAGCAGCTGGACCTCCTGCGTTTCATCCAGAGCCGGATGCAGGAATGCGGCGTCCCGCCGTCCTTCGACGAGATGAAGGACGCCCTCGACCTCAAGTCGAAATCCGGCATCCACCGGCTGATCACGGCCCTGGAGGAGCGCGGCTTCCTCCGGCGCCTGCCGAATCGGGCGCGCGCCATCGAGGTGATCCGCATTCCCGAGAGCCTGAGCCAGACGGTCCCATCTTCGGCCCCATCTTCGGCCCCGGCCGAGCCGCGCCGTTTCACCCCGAGCGTGGTCGAGGGCGGCAAGTCCAAGCAGCCGCCGGCCCCGGCCAGCACGCGGATGATCGATGACGCCGGTCGTGCCATTTCGATCCCGGTGATGGGCCGGATCGCCGCCGGTACGCCGGTCTCGGCGATCCAGAACCAAAGCCATGCCATCACCCTGTCGCCGGATTTCGTGGCCGGCGGCGAGCACTACGCCCTGGAGGTGCGCGGCGACTCGATGGTCGAGGCCGGCATCCTCGACGGCGACCTCGTGGTGATCCGCAAGCAGGACACGGCCAATACCGGCGACATCATCGTGGCGCTGATCGACGACGAGGAGGCGACGCTCAAGCGTCTGCGCCGCCGCGGCTCCTCGATCGCCCTGGAGGCCGCCAACCCGGCCTACGAGACGCGCGTCCTCGGGCCCGACCGGGTCCGGATCCAGGGCCGCCTCGTCAGCCTCGTCCGCCGCTACTGAAGCGGCTCGGCCGGCGCGTCGCCGGGGGCGAAGTCCCCGCCCGACGCATCGGTTTCCGGAGGCGTTGTCGCCCCGTCGTCAGAGGCGCGGGCCTCCGCGGAGGGCGCGGTGACCAATTGTGGCGGTCCCGGCCCGTGTCCCGAGCGTGGTCGCCAGGGCACGGCGCGGCCATCGGCCCGGGCGTGATGGGCGACGAAGCTCTCGCCATCGGACCTGAGGGCGACGGCGCCCTGGGCGGCCAGGACGCGCCGGTCGATCACCAGGGGGCCGGTGCAGGTCGGTGGGGCCACGAGGCCCGTGATCAGCACCGCGGCGCGGGCGCAATCCTCCGGGAAGGCCCGCCGGTCCCGGACCAGGGCGACCGCCCGTCCGTCCGGCAGGCGCGCGGTGCATCCGAGCCGATCACAGCGGCCGCTGCCCGATCGGACGATCAGTGCCCCGGCTCCCCGTCCGTCGCCGTCCGCCTTCAGCCATTGTTCGAGGACGAAGCCGGACGGGCTGCCGAGGGCCGCGAGCCGTCCGTCCGGCCCCCGCACCGCGGCCCCCGCACCCTGCCGATCGACATAGAGGTCGTAGCGGTCGGGTCGGGCCGCGACGACGAGTCCGAGCAGGATCGGCGGCACGGCGAGCCAGCGCAGGCGGGAGGCCGGTAACGTCGCGAGCAGCAGGCCCGCGGTCAGCAGGAACAGCGCCGCGGTGCCGAAGGCCGGTACGACCACGATGGCCCGCTCGAACCCGGCGATCCAATGGGAGACGGCGAGCATGCCCCCCACCGCCTGACCCATCAGCCACCAGATCGGGCGGTCGAGGGCGAAGGGATAGGCGAGGATCCCGATCACCGCGGAGGGCATCACCACGAGGGAGACGAGCGGCAGGGTCAGGGCGTTGCCGACGAGGCCGAAGGGCTGGATCGTCTGGAAATGGTAGGTGGCGAAGGGCGCGGTCGCGACCTGCGCCACCAGGGTCGTGGCCAGGGTCCCGGTGACCGCCGAGAGGCCGCTGCCGACGAGCCGACCGAGCCGGCCCGCCCCGGGGCGCACGAACAGCCGCCCGTCGATCAGCCGTGCGCAGGCGATCAGCCCGGCCACGGCGCCGAAGGACATCTGGAAGCTCGGGCCGAGCAGGCCCTCCGGCTCCCGGGCCAGGGCGATCAGCGCCGCGAGGGCGAGGTTGCGCATCGACAGGGCGGGCCGGTCCACCAGGATCGCGCCCAGCATGATCAGGGTCATGATCAGCGAGCGTTCGGCGGCGATGTCCCAGCCCGAAAAGGCGCAGTAGGCGGTGACGCCGACCATGGCGAAGCCGGCCGCGATCTTCTTGATCGGCCAGAGGAGCGCGCAATGGGGGACCAGCGCGAGGAGCGCCCGCACCAGCCAGAACACCACGCCGGCGGCCAGCACCATGTGGAGGCCCGAGATCGACACAACGTGGTAGATTCCGGCGGCGCGCAGCGCATCGTTGGTCGCCGGGCCGATGAGGCCGCGCTTGCCGGTCACCAGGGCCGCCGCCACCGCGCCCGCCTGGCCGCCGGCGGCCTCCGCGATCCGGCGGGTGAGCCCGTTCCGGGCCGCGTCGAGCGTGGCGGCGAGCCGCAGGCGGAGGGGCAGCGGCTCGGTCGGCGCCCGGATCGTGACCGCCCCGACCAGGGAGCCCACCGCGCCGATCCCCTGGAAGTAGGCGTCTCGGGCAAAATCGTAGCCTCCGGGCCGGGCCGCCTCCGGGGGAGGCAACAACCGGGCGGTGGCGGCGACGACGTCCCCGGGAAGCGGGGTCGGCGTCTTGCGGAATGACACCCGCACCCGGGCGGGCCGCGCCTCCGGCGCAAGGCCGGCGAAGCTCTCCACCCGGATCAGCAGCCGGGCGCCGACCTCGCGCTCGTCCAGGGCCTCGACCGTTCCGATGAGGGGGCCGATGGTGGTGCGGGTGAGGACCGGGGCGGCGACCTCCGAGACCCGCCAGGCTGCCGCCGCGAAGCCGAGGAACGCGGCCGCCACCGCGAGCACCGCCGCCAGCGCCGCCGGGCGCGCGCCGAGGAGCGGGATCGGCGCCAGGGCAAGGGCGGCGGCGACAAGGGGCGCGGCCAGGCTCGGCGCGCCGTCGGTCGCCGCGAAATAGACCAGGATCCCCCCGCCGAAGGCCACCGCCAGCCAGGGGAACAGCCGGCGCTGCTCGGCGTCCCGGGCGAGGCCTTCGGCCACCCAGTGGCGGATGACCGGGAGGGCGGGCGCGCGGGGGCCGGCCAGCGCCACCGCGCCGCCCGCCAGCCTCGCGCCGATCCGCCGCATCGCCGCCGCCCCGTTCCGCGCGACCTGTCTCGGGGCCGGGCGATTCTGCGGGCGATTCTTAACGCATCCTCCGGCTCGTGCTACAGCCGGTGCTTCGTGCTACGGGCGCCCTGTCGAGCCCCTCGCCGCTCCGCCGCCCCTTCGCCGTCCGTCGCGCTCCGTCCGCGACCAGCCCCGGAACATACCGGACCGATGTCCTCAGCCGTCGTCACGCGCTTCGCCCCCTCGCCCACCGGCTACCTGCATATCGGCGGGGCCCGCACGGCGTTGTTCAACTGGCTCTACGCCCGCCACACCGGCGGCAAGATGCTGCTGCGCATCGAGGATACCGACCGGGAGCGCTCCACCAAGGGCGCGATCGACGCGATCCTCGACGGCCTGTCCTGGCTCGGCCTCGACTGGGACGGGGACGTGGTGTTCCAGTTCGCCCGGGCCGAGCGCCACCGGGCCGTGGCCGAGGAGCTGCTGGCGGCCGGCCGTGCCTACCATTGCTATGCCACCGCCGAGGAGCTGACCTCGATGCGGGAGACCGCCCGGGCCGAGGGCCGTGCCCCCCGCTACGACGGCCGCTGGCGCGACCGCGACCCGTCCGAGGCCCCCGCCGGGGTCAAGCCGGTGATCCGCCTGCGCGCGCCGACCGAGGGCGAGACCGTCGTCGAGGACGCCGTCCAGGGCCGCGTGACCTGGGCCAACAAGGACCTCGACGACCTCGTCCTGCTGCGTTCGGACGGGACGCCGACCTACATGCTGGCCGTGGTGGTCGACGACCACGACATGGGCGTCACGCAGATCATCCGCGGCGACGACCACCTCACCAACGCGGCGCGCCAGAGCCAGATCTTTTCCGCCTTGGGCTGGGACATTCCCCGGATGGCCCATATCCCGCTGATCCACGGGGCGGACGGAGCCAAGCTCTCGAAGCGCCACGGGGCGCTCGGCGTCGAGGCCTATCGCGATCTCGGCTACCTGCCGGCGGCCCTGCGCAACTACCTCGTGCGGCTCGGCTGGAGCCACGGCGACCAGGAGGTCTTCTCCACCGAGGAGATGGTCGCGGCCTTCGACCTCGGCGCGGTGGGGCGCTCCGCGGCGCGGTTCGACTTCGCCAAGCTCGCCAACCTCAACGGCCTCTACATCCGCACCAGCGCCGATGCCGATCTCGTCGCGGCGATCGAGACGATCCTGCCAAATGTCGGTCCCGGGCGCGGCCTGTCGGCGCCGCTGCAGCCCGACCTCAAGGACAAGCTCACCCAGGCCATGCCGGGCCTGAAGGAGCGGGCCAAGACGCTGATCGAGCTCCTCGACAGCGCCTATTACCTCTACGCCCAGCGGCCGCTGGCGCTGGACGACAAGGCCCGCGCCCTCCTCTCCGACGAGGGCCGCGCCCGCCTCGCCGGGGTGCGGCCGGTGCTCGAGGCGCTGCCGGACTGGAATGCGGCCTCGACCGAGGGTGCGGTTCGCCAGTACGCGGAGGACGCCGGCTGCAAGCTCGGGCAGGTGGCCCAGCCCCTGCGCGCGGCGCTGACCGGCCGCACCACCTCCCCGCCCCTGTTCGACGTGATGGCGGTGCTCGGCCGGGCGGAAACCCTTGCCCGCCTGGGCGATCAGGTGCCGCAGGTCTGAAGCCACCGGGCGTAGCCGGGGAACTGCCGGCCCCGGCTCGAATTGCGCTTGGTGGAATTTGCTTGGCGTCGGGGTCGGGTTGTCACCGACCCCGTTGCTGCTGCAGTGCCGTTTGGGTAACCCATGCCTGTGAGCACCCGCAGCATAATGCGTGTGCTCAGGCCCCCGGGACCGACTCGGGCAGCCCGAGCCCGGCATCCGCCACGTCGCCAGAGAAGGGTCCACGATCCATGAGCGCACCCAGCACCATCACCGTGGACGGCAAGTCGATCGAGCTGCCGGTGAAATCCGGCACGATCGGGCCGGACGTGATCGATATCGGCAAGCTCTACGCCCAGACCGGCGCCTTCACCTTCGACCCGGGCTTCACCTCGACGGCGTCCTGCGAATCGAAGATCACCTATATCGACGGCGACGAGGGCGTGCTGCTCTATCGCGGCTACCCGATCGAGCAGCTCGCCGAGAAGGGCGACTTCCTCGAGACCTGCTACCTGATGCTGTTCGGCGCCCTGCCGACCGCCGCCCAGCGGGCCGATTTCGAGTATCGGGTCACGCGCCACACCATGGTGCACGACCAGATGAACCGGTTCTTCACCGGCTTCCGCCGCGACGCGCACCCGATGGCCGTGATGGTCGCCTCGGTGGGCGCCCTCTCGGCCTTCTACCACGACTCGACCGACATCACGGACGAGAGCCAGCGGCTGATCGCGTCGATCCGCATGATCGCCAAGATGCCGACGCTCGCCGCGATGGCCTACAAGTACTCGATCGGCCAGCCGTTCGTGTACCCGAAGAACGACCTCGACTATACCTCGAACTTCCTGCGCATGTGCTACGCGGTGCCGTGCGAGGAATACGAGGTGAACCCGGTCTTCGCCCGGGCGCTCGACAAGATCTTCATCCTGCACGCCGACCACGAGCAGAACGCCTCGACCTCGACCGTGCGGCTCGCCGGCTCCTCGGGCGCCAACCCCTTCGCCTGCATCGCGGCCGGCATCGCCTGCCTGTGGGGCCCGGCCCATGGCGGCGCCAACGAGGCGGCGCTCAAGATGCTGATGGAGATCGGCACCCCGGAGAACGTCGGCAAGTACGTCGCCAAGGCCAAGGACAAGAACGACCCGTTCCGCCTGATGGGCTTCGGCCACCGGGTCTACAAGAACTACGACCCGCGCGCCCGGATCATGCAGAGCACCACCCATCAGGTGCTGAAGGAGCTCGGCAAGACCGACGATCCGCTGCTCCACGTCGCCATGGAGCTGGAGCAGATCGCCCTCAAGGACGAGTACTTCATCGAGAAGAAGCTCTACCCGAACATCGATTTCTACTCGGGCATCACCCTCAAGGCGATGGGCTTCCCGACCGACATGTTCACGGTGCTGTTCGCCGTGGCCCGCACGGTCGGCTGGATCGCCCAGTGGGCCGAGATGATCGAGGATCCGTCGCAGAAGATCGGCCGTCCCCGCCAGCTCTACGTCGGTCCGACCCAGCGCGACTACGTGCCGGTCGACCAGCGCGGCTGAGGCAGGACCACCTGTCCTGTGACGCGAGCGACGGGGCGGCCGAGAGGCCGCCCTTCGTGTTTGCGGGGGCGATCGAACGTCGCCTGCCCGTCCGGCCGCCCTACGACTGGGCGGCGATCCGCGCGTTCCTCGCCAAGCGGGCGATCCCGGGCGTCGAGGCGGCCGATCCCGCGGCGGCCTACGCCCGCACGATCAGCATCGCGGGGCGGCACGGGCTCCTGACGGTGGCGCCCGGCGCGGATTGCCTGCACGTCGCGCTGCGCGGTGTCGAGGCCGGGCACGCCGAGGCGGTCGCGGGGCGCCTGCGCCGCCTCTTCGACTGCGACGCCGATCCCGGCGCCATCGCGGCCTGCCTTGTCGGCGATCCGGTCCTGGCCCCGCTCGTCGCCGCGCGGCCGGGGTTGCGCCTCCCCGGGGCCTGGGACCCGTTCGAGACCGGCTGCCGGGCGATCCTCGGTCAGCAGGTCTCTGTGGCGGCCGCGATCGGGCTCGCGGGCAAGCTGGTGGCGGCGTTCGGGACGCCCCTCGCGGAGCCGATGGACGGGCTGACCCACGTCTTTCCCACGCCGGCGGATCTGGCCGAGGCGGATATCGCCCTGGCGCTCAACATGCCGCGGGCCCGCGGCGCGGCGATCCGGGCGCTGGCCGCGGCGGCTTTGGCCGATCCGGACCTGTTCGCCCCGGCGGAGTCGTTGGAGGCCGCGGTGCTCCGCTTCACGGCGATCCGCGGGATCGGTCCCTGGACGGCGCAGTACATCGCCATGCGGGCGCTCAAGCTGCCCGACGCCCTGCCGGTGGGCGATGTCGGCCTGCTGCGGGCGCTGGAGAGCCGCACCGGGCGTCCAAGCCCGGCGGCGCTCCTGGCCCGGGCTGAGGCGTGGCGCCCGTTCCGGGCCTACGCGGCGCAGCACCTCTGGGCGGCGGACGAGGCGGCTGTGAAGGCGCGGTGATAGGGGTGCTAACCCGTCGCTTCGGCGCCGCCGTCCTTGCGAGCGGAGCGAAGCAATCCAGTCGGCACCACGCTAACGTATGCCGCTGGCCCTGAGTCACTTCGCTGTGCTCGCGATGACGGAGGGGCTGGTCGACCCGGTGCCCCCATGGTCGTTGTGGGGCCATGGATGGCGCCCTACAGGGGGCGGGTGGCACGCACCACGGACCCTTTGCCCGTGACGACAGCCCAGCTCTTTCTTCTGGCGGTTCCGATCGGCGGCGTGGTGGCCCCTGGCGCGCTCTGGCTCGATCAGCGTTCGCGCTCAGACCGTCTCCGAACGAGGTGCGGGTCCCCTCTCCCGAACGGGAGAGGGAGCCTGTCGCGCCTACATGAACGGACGTGCGTATGGCCGTCCTCTTTCAGTCGGCCCCGCTTCAGCGCCCGAACCGCTCGAATTTCGGGAAGCTGCGCGCCATCATCAGCCCGACCTCGGCGCGGTGGCCGAGCCACTTCTCCAGCACCGACGCGTTGGCGAGCCGGCCCTCCGGTGAGCCGTCCTGCCAGGGCAGGCCGTCCGCCAGCTTGAACACGTGCGCGTCGAGCAGCCCGCCGCTGCGGCAGCGCTGGAGGCGCACGCCCTTGCCGCGGGCGAGTTCGGCCACCTCGGAGATCGGGAAGATCAGCAGCAGTTTTTCCGTATTGACCACCGCGACGTGGTCGCCCTCGGCCGGCACCAGCACCGCCGCGGTGGCGTCGCCGTCGAGGCCCAGAACGTTCTTGCCCTTGCGGGTGTTGGCCACCAGCGCGTCGGCGGGCGCCACGAAGCCGCGCCCGTCCGAGCCCGCGATCAGCAGCTTGGTCTCGGGCCGGTAGGGCAGCGCCGCCACGATCTCGGTGCCGTCGTCGAGGTCGGCCATCAGCCGCACCGGGTCGCCGAAGCCGCGCCCGCCCGGTAGCTTCGAGGCTTCCAGCGTGAACACCTTGCCGTTCGTGGCGAGCAGCAGGATCTTCTGGGTGGTCTCGGTGGGGAAGGCGATCTTCAGGGTGTCGTCGCCCTTGAACGCAACGCCCGAGAGGTCGGCGACGTGGCCTTTGAGCGCCCGGATCCAGCCCTTGGTGGAGACGATCACGGTGATCGGCTCGCGCTCGACCAGGGCCGCGGTGAAGTCGATGCCGCCGACATCCGGGGGGCTCGCCAGCGTCGTGCGGCGCTTGCCGAGCTTGGTCTCGGGCCCGAAGGTCTTCTTCACGGCGCGGATCTGCGCCTGGATCGTCTTCCACTGCGCCGGCTCGGAGGCGAGCAGGGCGTCGATCTCGGCCTTCTCGGCGGTGAGCGCGTCGAACTCGCGCTTCAACTCCATCTCCTCCAGCTTGCGCAAGCTGCGCAGGCGGGTGTCGAGGATGGCGTTGGCCTGGATCTCGGTCAGCTCGAAACGGGCCATCAGGGCGGCCTTCGGCTCGTCCTCCTCGCGGATGATGCGGATCACCTCGTCGAGGTCGAGATAGACGATGAGCAACCCGCCCAGGATCTCCAGGCGGCGGTCGATCTGGCCGAGGCGGTAGCGCGAGCGGCGCTGCAGGACGACGCGGCGGTGGTCGACCCATTCCCGCAGGCACTCGGCGAGCCCGATCACCTTCGGCACGAGGCCGCCGACCAGGACGTTGAGGTTGAGCGGGATCCGCGCCTCCAGCTCGGTGAGCCGGAACAGCGATTCCATCAGGATCACCGGATCCACCGTGCGCGAGCGCGGCTCCAGCACGACACGCACGTCCTCGGCGGATTCATCCCGCACGTCGGCGAGCAGCGGCAGCTTCTTCTCCTGCAGCAGCTCGGCCATCTTCTCGATCAGCCGGCCCTTCGGGATGCCGTAGGGGATCTCGGTGACGACGATGTTCCAGGTGCCGCGGCCGAGATCCTCCTTGGTCCAGCGGGCGCGGACCCGGAAGGCACCGCGGCCGGTGCGGTAGGCCTCGGCGATCGACTCGGCCGAATCCACCAGGATGCCGCCGGTCGGGAAGTCCGGCCCCTGCACGAACTTCGCGAGCTGCCCGGACGTCGCCTCGGGATGGTTGATCAGGTAGAGCGCCGCGTCGCACAGCTCGGCGGCGTTGTGCGGCGGGATCGAGGTCGCCATGCCGACCGCGATGCCCTGGCTGCCGTTGGCGAGCAGGTTCGGGAAGGCCGCCGGCAGGACGATCGGCTCCTCCTTCTCGCCGTTGTAGGACGGCCGGAAATCGACGGTGTCCTCGTCGATCCCGTCGAGCAGGAGGCGGGCGACCTCGGTGAGCCGCGCCTCGGTGTAGCGGTAGGCGGCCGGACCGTCGCCGTCGATGTTGCCGAAATTGCCCTGCCCGTCGACCAGCGGGTAGCGCTGGGCGAAGTCCTGGGAAAGCCGCACCAGGGCGTCGTAGATCGCCTGGTCGCCGTGCGGGTGGAAGTCGCCCATCACGTCGCCGACGATCTTGGCGCATTTCTTGTGCGCGGTGTTGGGGTCGAGGCGCAGCAGCCGCATCCCGTAGAGGATGCGCCGATGCACGGGCTTCAGCCCGTCGCGGGCATCCGGCAGCGCCCGGTGCATGATCGTGGACAGCGCATAGGCGAGGTAGCGCTCTTCCAGCGCGGATTTCAGCTCGACGCTCTCGATCCCGTCGCCGGACGGCGGCTCGAAGGGCTGGCCCATGACGGCTCCTGTCTCAGGGCGGGGCCGCCGACCGGCAGCGCCGCCTTTCCGGATGGTTCGTCAGTCCGGGGCACCGAAGGCGAGCCCGGAATCCAGAACCACCGACCCTGTCCGAGGAGGCGGACGAACCTTGCGGGCCGTGCGATTCTGGATTCCGGGCCCCGCTTCGCGGCCCCGAAACGACGGGATGACACAGCCTGGGTTGAGCCGCGCTCAGACCCGGGCTCGATTAGAACATAGCGCGAACATTACCCGGCCTCTCGGCCGAGCGCAACGAATCGCGCCCGCTCCTCGGACGGCGCGAGGCCCCGACGGCCCCAGACGTGCCGGTCGAGGAAGTACCCCGTCAAGGTAAACCCTTGGGCAACGCCGTCCGGACCCGGGGATCCGCCGGCGAGCAGGAAGGTTGGAAGCGCGAGAAGACGGTCCCGATAGGGCTCGCCCGCCGAGGCGCTGACCGCTCGGCCGCTCTTCGGCGAGACGTAGGCGAGGGCGTCGTTGCCGCCGGTGGCGGCGCAGGCTGTCAGGTCCAGGCCGAAACCGAGCTCCGACAGGATGGCCAACTCGAACCGCACCATCAGGGGCGGCGCGATGGCGGGGTCGTCGAGGTGCTCGATGAGGATCCCCGCCGCCGCGTAGAGCGCCGGATGCGGGTCGCGCTCGGGGAGGAGCCGCAGCAGCGCCGCGAGGTGTCCGATGCCGTATAGGGCCAGGCTCGATCCGATCAGCCGGGAGACCTGCGACTCGAGGGGCTCCACCGCGTAGGCGCCGAGGCCCTCGTCGAGGCGCGCCCGCCAGGTCAGCCGGACCCGGTTGCCGGGCTGGAGCACCGGCTGCATCCGCCGCGAGCGTCCGCCATGGACGAGGCCGAGATGGCGTCCATGGGCCTCGGTCATCGCCTCCAGGATGACGCCGGTCTCCCCGTGCCGGCGCAGGCCGAGCACCAGGGCGTCGTCGGTCCATTGCATCGAACGTCGCGTCGTGAGGTGAAAGGGGCGCGGCGCGCGACGGGCGCGTGCCGCTCGTTCTCCTCATATAGGGACCCGCAGCCTTCGGCGCTGTCCAGCCTCAGGCAGCCTTGGCCGGATAGCGAGGGCCGATGCCGCCCCGCGCCACTCTTGCCATCATCTTCGCCCTCGCCTCCGCCGGCGCGCAGGCCGGGCCGCGCAAACCGAAGCCCGTGGTCGAGGACGTGCCCTCCCCGGCCATCCTCCAGCGGATCGCCGCCCTGGCGCTGAAGCAGGTCGCCTTCGGTTCGGTCTCGCTGCTGCCGGTGCGGTTCGAGGGCAGCCGGATCGCCGGGCCGATCGCGGATGGCGGCCGGGTGATCTACTGCGTGTCGGGCCGGATGTACGGCCGGACCTTCGGCAAGCCCGAGCGCCCGAAGGTGACGTTGCTCTACGAGGCCGACCGGCTCACGGTGCTCGACGACGACGAGGTCTGCACCGGCCATCGCACCCGGCCCTTCCCCGAACTCGACGCGCTGGGCAACAAGCCGTGAGGCCGCTGCGTTGAGGGCCATGCCCTGCGCGCCCGCCCGCACCCTCGACCTCAGCCTCGACCTGATCGCCCGCGCGCATTCCGTCCCGGTCCCCGACGACCCGAGCGCCCTCGACGTGCTGTCGGATTCGGAGTTGCGCCCGGGCCTGGAGGCGATCGTCGCCGGGCGCGAGGGCTGCGATCTCTGGGTCTTCGCCTACGGCTCGCTGATGTGGAATCCGGAATTCGAGGTCGCCGAGCGCCGGATCGGGACGGTGCGCGGCTTCCACCGCCGGTTCTGCCTGCTGCAGCGCCGGTTCCGCGGCACGCCGGAGCGGCCGGGCTTCGTCCTGGCGCTGGACCGCGGCGGCCTCTGCCGGGGCGTCGTGTTCCGCCTGCCCGGGATGGAGATCCGCGAGGCGCTGATGCCGGTCTGGCGCCGGGAGATGCGGGGCCGCGGCTACGTCGCCCGCTGGCTGCCGGTCGCCACCGAGACCGGGACCGTGTCGGCGCTGACCTTCCTGGCCAACCGCGCCAGCGACCGCTACGCCGGCCGCCTCTCGGACGCCGAAATCGCGGAAAAGATCGCCGCCGCCTGCGGGCACAAGGGACCGAGCGCCGAATACCTGTTCCGGACCGTGGACGCCTGCGAGCGCCTCGGCATCCGCGACCGCCATCTCTGGAATCTCCAGGCCCTCGTGGCCGCGCGGCTGAGGGCCTGCGCTCCGGGGGCGTGAGGTTCAGGTCCAGGCCCGCTTCATCACCACGGCGACACGTCCGCCCGCATGCTCGGCATCCGGGTTGCGCGGCTCCCGGATCCCGGGGGCGCGGCCGGTGGTGACGTAGACCAGCAGGGTGAGGGCGAGCAGGATCTTCGTGCGCATGGCGACGCTCAAGCTTGAGCGCCGGTGCATAGGATCGATCGCTTTTTAAGGAGTTGCTGCGGTGCACACGGACGGGATCGCGGCCCGGTTCCTGCGGACGTGGTGAAGGAAGGGTTGCGGGCCGGCCGCGATCGTCTATGCCGCCGGCCCGGGATGTCCACAGGTGGAGGATGAGATGCGGCTCCGGATCGGCGTAGCCCTGGCGGTCGTCGGCATCGCCGCCGTGGCTCTCCTGGCGGGGCCGCTGAGCCGCGGCGACAGGCTGTCCGACATCCTCACCGGGCGGACGCCGCTGCTCGCCGGCGGCACCCGGGCGCCCGGTGGCGGCGCGAACCTCACCGGCACCGCCGACCTGGGGACGGATCAGCGTCCGGCGACCCTTTACCTCGCCTGCGATCCGGGGGGGACCGGCCTGTCGGCGGCGCTGACGGTGCCGCGCTTCGCCGAGCTGGCGCCGCGCTTCGACTTCGCCGGGCTCGAAGGCTCCGGCAGCGCGACGCCGCTCACCGGCATCCTCGTCTCCAGTGCCGGCAGCGTGCGCTCCATGCGGATGCCCGTGCAGGGCGCGGCGACCGGGGCGGATTCGGGCTTCACCCTGACGGTGACGGGCGCCCGCCGCGGCGAGGATCCGCTGCGCGGCCTCGCCGTGGCGCTCACCCAGCCCGGCACCAAGCTCACCTGGACGCAGGCGAGCCCGCGCTCCGGCGATCCGGCCCTGACGGCGGTGTTCACGGTGGCGGAGAGCGACGCCACCGCGCTGAAGGGCGCCCTCACCGGCTGCCTGGCGGCCCCGTTCTAGCTCACCTCCACCTGCACCACCCCCGGCACGGTCCGGAGCTGGCCAGCGAGCGTCGGCGTCGCCTGGAATTTGCCGGGCAGCCGGATCTCCACCTCGCGGCTGCCGCCATCGAGCTTGAGGATCAGCGACACCTCGCTCTCGCCGCGCATCGACAGGCGCTGCTGCACGGGGGCGACGCCGCGCGGGTCGCTCAGGTGGATGCGGATCCCCTTCTGGTGGCGGGCCACCGCCTGGTCGAGGGGCTCCGCGGTGAGGATCCGGGCGCGGACATCCTCGCCCTCCAAATTCGCCTGGAGCTGCAGCACCAGCGGGCGGCCCGGCTCCAGGATGTCGCGGTACTGGCCGAGCCCCTCGGAGAAGATGATCGCCTCGAAATGCGCGGTCCGGTCCGAGAGCGTGACGATGCCCATCTTGTTGCCGGTCTTGGTGCGCCGCTCCGCCCGGTCGAGCACGGAGGCCGCCACCCGGCCGACGCTGGAGGTCCCAGCCCGCACCGCGCGGCAGAAATCGGTCCAGCTCTGCACCCGCAGCTTGTCGAGCAGGTCGCCGTACTCATCCAGCGGATGACCGGAGATGAAGAACCCGATCGCCGCGTATTCCCGCTTCAACGTGTCGGCCATCGGCCAGATCTCGTGGGGCGGGATTCGCAGGGACACGTCGTCCGCCACCACGCCGCCGAACATGTCGGTGACGCCGGCCGATTCCGCCTCCGCCGCGCTGGCGGCGAGCTTCATCATCGGCTCCACCGCCGCGAAGGCGCGCGCCCGGTCCGGCTCGATGCAGTCGAGCGCCCCGGCCTGGACGAGGCTCTCCAGGGTGCGCTTGTTGATCTGCCGCGGGTTGAGGCGGCGGGCGAGGCAGGCCAGGTCCTTGAACGGCCGGTCGCCGCGGGCCTCCACCAGCGCCCGCACCGCCTCCCGGCCGACGCCCTTGATGGCGGCGAGCGCGTAGAAGATCTTGCCGTCGCGCACCTCGAACACCTCGCCGGAGGTGTTGATCGAGGGCGGCTCCACCGTGATCTTGAGGCGCTGGGCGTCCTGGCGGAATTCAGCGAGCTTGTCGGTGTTGTCGATGTCGAGGGTCATGGCGGCGGCCAGGAACTCGACCGGGAAGTTCGCCTTGAGATAGGCGGTCTGGTAGGTCAGCAGCGCGTAGGCCGCCGCGTGGCTCTTGTTGAAGCCGTAATCGGCGAACTTCGCCAGAAGGTCGAAGATCTCGTTGGCCTTGGCCTTGGTCAGCCCGCGCTCGGTGCAGCCCTTCAGGAACCGGTCGCGCTGCGCGTCCATCTCGGCGCGGATCTTCTTGCCCATGGCGCGCCGGAGCATGTCGGCCTCGCCGAGCGAGTAGCCTGCCAGGACCTTGGCGATCTCCATCACCTGTTCCTGGTAGACGATGATGCCGAAGGTCTCCTTCAGCATCGGCTCCAGCTTCGGATCCGGGTACCAGGACGCCTCGTTTCCGGCGTCGCGGCCGAGCTTGCGCTCGCAATAGACCGGGATGTTGGCCATTGGGCCCGGGCGGTAGAGGGCCACCAGCGCGATGATGTCCTCCAGCCGGTCGGCCTGCATTTCGCAGAGCGCCTTGCGCATGCCAGCCGATTCCACCTGGAACACGCCGACCGTCTCACCCCGGCCCATCGGCCCGTAGGTGTTCGGATCGTCGAGCGGCAGCGACGCGAGGTCGATCTCGATGCCGCGCTGCTTCAGGAGATCGGTGCAGCAGCGCAGCATGGTCAGGGTTTTGAGGCCCAGGAAGTCGAACTTCACCAGCCCGGCCTGCTCGACCCACTTCATGTTGAACTGGGTCACCCGCATGCCGGTCTTCGGGTCGCGGTAGAGCGGGACCAGCTCCTCCAGCGGCCGGTCGCCGATCACCACGCCGGCCGCGTGGGTCGAGGCGTGCCGGTGCAGGCCCTCCAGCTTCTTGGCGATGTCGATGAGCCGGCCGACGATGGGCTCCTCCTCCATGGCCTGCTGGAGCTTCGGCTCGCCCTCGATCGCCTGGGCGAGCGTCACGGGGTTGGCCGGGTTCTGGGGCACCAGCTTGGTCAGCTTGTCGACCTGCCCGTAGGGCATCTCCAGCACGCGGCCGACATCGCGCAGCACGCCGCGGGCGAGCAGGGTGCCGAAGGTGATGATCTGCCCGACCTGCCCCTCGCCGTAGCGCTGCTGCACGTAGCGGATCACCCGCTCGCGGCCCTCGACGCAGAAGTCGATGTCGAAATCCGGCATCGAGACGCGCTCGGGGTTGAGGAAGCGCTCGAACAGCAGGCCGAAGCGCAGCGGGTCGAGGTCGGTGATCAGCAGCGACCACGCCACCAGCGAGCCGGCGCCGGAGCCGCGGCCCGGACCGACGGGGATGTCGTGGTCCTTGGCCCACTTGATGAAGTCCGAGACGATCAGGAAGTAGCCCGGGAACTTCATCGACACGATGACGTCGAGTTCGAAGGCGAGGCGCTTGCGGTAATCCTCCTCCGAGAAGCCCGGCGCCGTGCCGTGCTGCTTCAGGCGCAGCTCCAGCCCGGCCTCGGCCTGCCGGCGCAGCTCGGTCGGCTCGTCGGCCGAGACCGCCTGGACGCCCGTGTCCGCCGCCTCCGCCAGGGCCTCCGCCATGGGGGGCGTCTCGCCCGCCGCCACGGCGCCGAAATTCGGCAGGATCGGCTTGCGGGTGCGCGCCCGCACGGCGCAGCGCATGGCGATCTCGACGGTGGCCTGGAGCGCGTCCGGCAGGTCGCGGAACAGCGCGGCCATCTCGGCGCGGGTCTTGAAGGCGTGGCTCGGCGTCAGCCGGCGGCGGCGCTCGTCGGAGACGACGCGACCCTCCGCGATGGCCAGCAGGGCATCGTGGGCGTCGTAATCGTCGGGCTTGGCGAAGTAGGGCTCGTTGGTGGCGACGATCCCGAGGCCGTGGCGGCCGGCAAGGTCGAGAAGTGCGGTCTCGACCCGTCCCTCTTCGGGCAGGCCGTGGCGCTGCAACTCGACGTAGAGCCGGTCCTCGCCGAATGCCTCCTTGAGCCGCTGCAGGCGGCCGAGGGCCAGTTCCGGCCGCCCGGCCCGGAAGGCGGCATCGAGGGGCCCCGACAGGCCGCCGGTGAGGGCGATCAGTCCCTCCGAGGCTCCGACGAGGGCCGCGGCGTCCAGGCGCGGCGCTTCGCCGAGCGCCGTGTCGAAATAGGCGCGGCTCGCCAGCCGCAGCAGGTTGGCGTAGCCGGCCTCGTCCTGGGCCAGGAGCACGATGCCATGGTGCGTCGGCGCCTGGCGCTGGTGCGGATCAGCGGCCTCGAACGCCACCGAGAGCTGGATGCCGGCGATCGGCTGGACGCCCTCGCCGGCCGCCTTCTCGGAGAATTCGAGCGCCCCGAACAGGTTGTTGGTGTCGGTCAGCGCCAGGGCGGGCTGCCGGTCGGCGACCGCGGCCTTGATCAGGGAGCCGACCTTCAGCGCCCCTTCGAGCAGGGAATAGGACGAGTGGACGTGGAGGTGGACGAATCCGACCTCCTTGAGCTGGCGTGGCATGGCCGACCTTGTTCCGGGGTCGGCCAGCATCCCCGCTCGCCGGCTCCAAGTCGACGTGTGCCGGGCCGACGAAAGGCGATATCCACCGGTCGTGCCCCGGAAGCACCAGTTCGGGCCAGGCCTGTGGATTATCGGCCGCGCCGGGCGGATCGCCTGTGCATAACCCGCCCATCGCAGGAACCGGGGGCGCCTTGGAAAAATCCGGCTAACGAACCGGTGCCAAGGCTATCGCCCAGGCGCCGACCGCCGCGAACAACAGCCCGAACGCCATGAACTCGACCATCCCGGTCAGGACCAACCGCTTCAGCATCGACCTGCCTCCCGTGTTCCGGTCCTAGTATGTTCATGTTTTGTTCCAATGGAAGGGCGTTCGGGCCACAAACCGGCGCCCGCTTATCGGTACAGTAAAAAGTGTCTTGATGCGGATCAGGCGGGCTGGCATGCCCCGCCTTCGAGACGAGCTCGTCACCGCTTGGGGGGTTCGAAGGAGTAAGCCATTCCCGCGCACCGGACGGTCGAACGGTTCGACGTCGCCCTCGTGGCCGTCGGCACGCACGGTGACGTGCTGCCGTTCATCGCGCTGGGTCACGAACTCCTGAAGCGCGGTCACGGCGTCTCGCTGGCGGCCCCGGCGCCCTTCGAGGCGATGGCCCGCCGGGCCGGACTCGCCTTCCAGCCCCTGGGTACGGTCGCGGATTACGAGGCGGTGATCCGCCAGCCGGATCTGTGGCACCCGCAGCAGGGCTTCCGCCCGATGTTCGATTACGCCCTGCAGGTGGCCGAGCCGGCCTGCCTGTGGCTCGGTGCGACCCGCGCCCGGGGGATCGACCTGCGGGTGGTCGCCTCGCCGCTGGGTTGGGGCGCCCGGCTCGCGCAGGATCTGTACGATCTCCCGACCGCGACGCTGCACGTCATGCCGTTCCTGATCGAGAGCCGGTACGATCCGCCGCGTCTGCCGGGCCTGCCGCTGCCGCGCGTCCTGCCGGCCTCCCTGCGGGCCTACGTGAATCTCGGCGTCGACAAGGTGGCGGTCGGCCCGTTCACGCTGCCGCCGCTCAACGCCCTGCGGGCCCGCCTCGGCCTCGATCCGGTCTACCGGCTGCGTCACTGGTGGAACAGCCCGACCGGCATGCTCCTCATGTTCCCCGACTGGTACGCGGAGCCGCAGGCCGACTGGCCGGGTCAGGCGGTGCAGCTCGGCTTCCCGCTGGTCGACCGGTTCGGCGACGTGGCGGCCATGCCGCCGGAGCTGGAGGCGTTCCTCGCGGCGGGCGACCCGCCGATCGTGTTCACCTACGGCTCGGCCATGCGCCAGGGGGCCGGCTTCTTTGCCACCGCGGTGCGGCTGTGCCGGCGGATGAACCGGCGCGGCGTCCTGCTCGCTCCCCAGGGCGGCCAGATCCCGAAGCCGCTTCCGGCCGGGATCATCCACCTGCCCTACGCGCCCCTGAGCGCCCTGTTGCCGCGCAGCGCGGCCCTGGTCCATCACGGGGGCGTCGGCACGGTGGCGCAGGCTTTGGCCGCGGGGATACCGCAGCTCGTGGTGCCCGTGGCTTTCGACCATTTCGACGAGGGGCGGCGGCTGAAGGACCGCGATCTCGGCGCCACCCTGAGCCGCCGCGCCTTCCGTCCCGCACGGGCGGCGCGGGTGCTGGGCCGGCTGCTCGCCGATCCCGCCGTGGCGCGGGCCTGCGCGGCGGCCCGGGCACGGATGGCGGGGAGCTCCGACGCCATCATCGACGCCTGCGACTACGTCGAGAGGCTGATGCCGACCGAGGCCGGTTCCGGCCCCTCCGTCGCTCCCTGACCGCACCGGTCGCGCGGGGCGGCCCGAACGCGAGCGGCGCCGCCCCGGGGGGGGGGCGGCGCCGTCCGGTTACTGGCCGAGCAGAGTCGTGGCCGAGCCGACGAGCGTCATGAGCAGGCCGCTCACGAAGGCACCGATCATGACGTAGGAGAGAGCCTTCAGCTTCATCTGTCCTCGCGTCGGATCAGCAGCGGTAACCGCCGGCGGTCTGGCCGTACTGCTTCACCGGCCGGGTCTGCTGATCGGCGTTGCCTTCGGCGGCCGAGCTCATCGGGCAGCCCACGTAGTTGGGATTGTCATGGACACCGAGGCCGAGGGAGCCGGTCGTCTCAACCTCGTAGGGAGCGAAGCCGGTCCAGCGCGCGCCGTTCTCCGCCAGAGCGGACGAGATCGGAGCGGCACCAAGAAAAAGAGCAGTGACGGCGGCGGCGATACGGGTCTTCATGGCAGGGCTCCAGAGATCACGCAGTACAGGCCGGTTGTTCGGCTCTGTTTTATCTAGCGTGATGATAAGATAGGGAGCCGGTGTCTTCCGTGACGTGACTCGCCGCACGCGACGGGACGGATTAAAAATCGTGTGCATTTATGGAGGCGTGAAGCCAGGCATGGGCTTCGCCGACGGCGCGGGCGGGGCGAACCGCGGGGTTGAAGGACCGCCCGCATGGCGCGTTGGGGGTGACGTCCGGGCGCACGAAGTCCGCCGCCGCCTTGACCGGGAGCGATCTTGAGCCGAGCCCGTCCGCGTCGATGCGCGCGGCGCCGCGCGCGCCGATCCGCGGACACACGGGACGGTCCGTGCGGACGCGTCGCCGGACTCAGTCGAGCTGCGTGATCAGCCCGTCGCGGATGGTCACCCGCCGGTCCATCCGGGCGGCCAGCTCGAGGTTGTGGGTTGCGACCAGAGCGGCGAGGCCCGAGGCGCGGACCAGCGCCATCAGGACCGAGAAGACGTGGCCTGCCGTCCCGGGGTCGAGATTGCCGGTGGGCTCGTCGGCCAGCAGGAGGCGCGGGCCGTTGGCCACCGCCCGCGCGATGGCGACGCGCTGCTGCTCGCCGCCCGACAGCTCGGCCGGGCGGTGCGGGAGCCGTTCCTTGAGGCCCAGGAAGCTCAGGAGTTCCGTGGCGCGGGCCTTCGCCTCCGGACCCTTCAGACCGCGGATGAGCTGCGGCATCACCACGTTCTCCAGGGCGGAGAATTCCGGCAGGAGATGATGGAACTGGTAGACGAAGCCCATCTCCTCGCGCCGCAGACGGGTGCGCTCGGCATCGGCCATCGCCGCGGTGGGATGGCCGCCGATAAAGATCTCGCCCCCATCCGGCCGCTCCAGAAGGCCGGCCAGATGCAGCAGGGTCGATTTGCCGGCGCCCGACGGCGCCACCAGCGCCACCAGTTCCCCCGGCCAGATCGCGAGGTCAGCCCCGCGCAGGATCTCCAGGGCACCTTCGGCCTGGGGATAGCGCCGCTCGACGCGGGAAAAGAACAGGGCCGGGACCGGCTGGTCGCCGGTTGTCTGGCTCGACTCGCTCATCGGATGCGGCCCGTCAGCCGTAGCGGAGGGCCTGCACCGGATCGAGCCGGGCGGCGCGCCAGGAGGGATACAGCGTCGCCGCGAGCGACAGCAGCAGGGACGTGATCACCACGGCGGTGATCTCCTTCGGATTCATCTGGGCCGGGATCTCGGCGAGGAATCGCACGGTCGGATCCCAGGCGCCGGGAAACAGCACGTGCTGGATCGGCTTGATGTTCAGGGTGATCAGGACGCCCAGCGCCAGCCCGCTCAGCGTTCCGACGACGCCGATCAGGGCGCCGTTGATGAGGAACACCCGCATGATCGTGCCGGGCGTCGCCCCCATGGTCCGCAGAATCGCGATGTCGCTCGACTTGTCGCGCACCAGCAGGATCAGGCCGGAGACGATGTTGAGCGTCGCCACCACGACGATCAGGCTGAGGATCAGGAACATCACGTTCCGCTCAACCTCCAGGGCCCCGAAGAAGGTCCGGTTGCGCTGGCGCCAGTCGGTGAGCAGGATCGGGCGCTCGGCCGCCATCTCCAGGGGCTCGCGCATGTCGCCGACATGATCGGGATCGTCGACATAGATCTCGATCATGCTGACGTCGCCGTCCCTGTTGAAGAACGCCTGCGCCTCGGCCAGGGGCATGAACACGAAGGTCTGGTCGAACTCGGTCATGCCGACCTCGAACACCGCCTTGACCGTGTAGCTCTTGGTCCGCGGCGCCGTTCCGAAGGGCGTCGAAGAGCCCTTGGGCGTCACCAGCGTGATCGTATCTCCGGCCTGCAGGCCGAGGGTGTCGGCGAGCCGCCGGCCGATCAGCACGCCCGTGCCGTCGTCGAAGCCCTCCAGGGTGCCCCCGCGGATCGCCGAGGATACCGCCGCCAGGGCGTCGAGGTCGGCGGCCCGCACGCCGCGGATGATCACGCCGGAGCCGCCATATTGCGACGACGCGAAGGCCTGGCCCTCCACCAGCGGCACCGCGGCGCGCACGCCCGCGACCTTCGACAGGCGCTCCGACAGGTCGGTCCAATCGTTGAACGGCCGGTCGATCGGGGTGGCGAACAGGTGACCGTTGATGCCCACGATCTTCGAGAGAAGCTCCGCCCGGAAGCCGTTCATCACCGACAGGACGATGATCAGCGTGGCGACACCCAGCGCGATGCCCAGCACCGAGAAGAACGCCACCACCGAGACGCCGCCGCCCCGTCGGCGGGCGCGCAGGTAGCGGCCGGCGAGGATCCACTCGAACGGTGCGAACGGGGCAGTGGTGCCCGCACGGAACGACGCCGCGAAGGTCCTGACCCGGTCCAGCGCCGCTGATGCCGCCATCGGCACGCCTCAGACGCGCCGGATGCGTGCCAGCAGATCGACGATGGCGAGGCTCTCGCGCTCGCCCCCGGCACGCCGCTTCAGCTCGACCTTGCCCTCCGCCAAGCCCTTCGGCCCGACGATCACCTGCCAGGGCAGGCCGATCAGGTCCGCGGTGGCAAACTTGGCGCCGGGGCGCTCGTCGCGGTCGTCGTAGAGCACCGACAGGCCGGCGGTCTCGAGATCCGACTGGATCTGCGCGCAGGCGGCATCGGTGCCGGCATCGCCGACCTTCAGATTGATCAGGGCCACGTCGAACGGCGCGACCGAATCCGGCCAGATGATGCCGGCCTCGTCGTGGCTCGCCTCGATGATCGCCGCCACCAGCCGGCTCGGACCGATGCCGTAGGAGCCCATATGGACCGGCCGCTCGATCCCGTCCGGCCCGGCGACCTTGGCGCCCATCGGCTCGGAATACTTGGTGCCGAAATAGAAGATGTGCCCGACCTCGATGCCGCGTGCCGCGAGGCGGCTGTCCTCCGCAACCTCCGCAAAGGCCTCCGGCTCGTGCATCTCCTCGGTGGCCGCGTAGTGCGAGGTCCAGGCATCGACGATGCCCTGGAGGGCGGCGACGTCGTCGAAATCCACGGTCTCCGGCGGGATGTCGAAGTCGAGATAGGCCTTGTCGCAGAAGACCTCGCTCTCGCCGGTCTTGGCCAGGATGATGAACTCGTGGGACAGGTCGCCGCCGATGGGGCCGGTATCGGCGCGCATCGGGATCGCCTTGAGGCCGAGCCCGGCGAAGGTGCGCAGGTAGGCGACGAACATCCGGTTGTAGGCGTGGCGGGCGCCGGCCTGGTCGAAATCGAACGAGTAGGCGTCCTTCATCAGGAACTCGCGGGAGCGCATCGTGCCGAAGCGCGGCCGCACCTCGTCGCGGAACTTCCACGAGATCTGGTAGAGGTTCTTGGGCAGGTCCTTGTAGGAGCGCACGCTCGCCCGGAAGATCTCGGTGACCATCTCCTCGGCGGTGGGGCCGTAGAGCATCTCGCGCTCGTGTCGGTCCTTCAGGCGCAGCATCTCCTTGCCGTAGGCGTCGTAGCGGCCGGATTCCCGCCACAGCTCGGCGGATTGCACCGTCGGCATCAGGATCTCGATGGCGCCGGAACGGTCCTGCTCCCGCCGGATCACCGCGCAGACCCGCTCCAGCACCCGCAGGCCCAGCGGCAGCCACGCGTAGATGCCGGCCGACTCCTGACGCACCAGGCCGGCGCGCAGCATCAGCCGATGCGAGACGATCTCGGCTTCCTTGGGCGTCTCGCGCAAGGTCGGCATGAAATAGCGGGAGAGACGCATGTCGTCAGAGTCTTGGAAGAGGATCGGCCGGGAGGAGCCGCGGCGCGCCGGCACACAACACGCCGGAGACGCAAATTACAAGCACTGCGCGACCACGGCGGGGCGTAATCGAGGCGAACCGGAGGCGGCGGCCCGGCCGCGGTTGGGCCGCTGCCTAGGCGGAAAGCGGTATGCCCATTTGCCGGCAAGAAAGCGCAGATTTTTCTCGCAGACCCGGTGACAACACGAATTGTTGTTCCTATAAGCATCCGGCGATGTTTGCGACGCCCGGAAGAGGTGGCGCAAGGTCCGAGTCTCGGGAGGAAAAGCGACCGCTCCGCAGCCAATGCGTGGGATATTCAAAGGTCGAGCCATTGAAGCTTGAAAGCAAGGCCTCGGGCCTTGCTTTTTTTATTCTTGGCGGCGGGCTGCGTTGCCCCGTCCACCGGGCGCTTGTCGAGGGACAGCGCTGAAGGCCGCCGGAGGCGACCCGCTCAGCACCGAGAGCCGCGCGGGTCCCGACCCTTCGACCCCCCGGGAGACAAATGGTCGCCGTCAGACCGCCGTGTGCGGCGGGCCTACCCCTCCGATGACGTCCCGCACGCATCGCCCGGAGACGTGAGCCCGGGCATGGGCCTGTCTTACGGCGAGCTCGGAGAAACCCCGGCCCTGAGCCGTCCTACAGCCCGGCCAGGGGGAACACCGCCAGGGCGATCAGGAAGGCGGCCCCTGCGACCAGCGTCGTCCAGATGGCCTTCTCGCGCAGCCGCGGCGCCGCCGGAGCGCCGGGATCCTGGCCCGGGACCACGTGGGTGGGCCGCGTCTCGGGCTGGTTGCGCAGGGGCAGGACCGCGAAGAGCAGCGTCCACCAGACCACGAAGTAAAGGGCGATCGCGCCGCCCACCGTCAGCTTGAACAGGCTCACCGCCGCGGCCACGAAGGCGGCGATCAGCACGGTGATCACCGCCAGGGTCACCGGCGTCGAGCGGGCCAGGCTGTGCATCATCCGGCTCACACCTGCTCCAGCTCGACCAGGGTTCCCAGGAAGTCCTTGGGGTGAAGGAACAGGACCGGCTTGCCGTGGGCTCCGATCCGCGGCTCGCCGGTGCCGAGGACCCGGGCGCCCTGGGCCTTGAGCTTGTCGCGGGCGGCCAGGATGTCGTCGACCTCATAGCAGACGTGGTGGATGCCGCCGCCCGGGTTGCGGGCCACGAAGGCTTCGATCGGCGAGCCCTCCCCGAGGGGGGACATCAGCTCGATCTTGCTGTTCGGCAACTCGACGAACACGACCGTGACACCGTGCTCCGGCTGCGGGAGCGGCGGGGTGATCGTGGCGCCGAGCGTGTCGCGATAGACCGCGCAGGCGGCGTCGAGATCCTGTACGGCGATGGCCACGTGATTGAGACGGCCGATCATGTTGCTTCCTCCCCGTTCGCGTACCGATCGGCAGGCCGCTGCTTCCAGGCGCACCCTCATCCTCGGGCCTGCGCGAGCCGCCGCGAAGGCGCCCGCCAAGGAACGCCCCGAGGAAGGCCCCGAGGAACGCGCCAAGGATCGCGCGTCCCGCTGGAGGGCGCCCCTGAGACCCCCTGTGCAGGGGTCTCAGGATGAGGGTCTGGACCGGACCTGCCGTGGTCCGTTCGTCTGTTGTCGTAACTTAAACTTCGACCACCTGCACGTGGCAGGCGGGCTTCTTGCCCCAGACCTCGTTGACCGCGGTGCGCACCGCCCGGTCGACCGTCTTCTCGACGCTCTCCGAGTCCTTCAGCTTGCCCCGCGACATCCCCGACAGGGTGCGGGAGACCGCATCCACGACCGTTTCGATCAACGGCTCGCCGGACCGGCCGCGGTTCGGCAGGCCGATGATGTCCACCGCCGGCTCGCCGAGAACCACGCCGTCCTCGTCGATGGCGATCGCCACCGAGACCAGGCCGGCCTGCATGAGCTTGCGCCGTTCCGGGATCGCCCGGTCCTTCTCGTCGATCAGGACGTCGCCGTCCTTGAACAGCCGGCCGGCCTTCACGTGGTCGACCACCGCCGGCGTGCCGGGGCTCAGGCGGATCAGGCTGCCGTTGCGGGCCTTGACCACGTTCTGCACGCCCTGCGCCCGGGCGAAGCGGGCATGCTCGTCGAGGTGCAGGGCCTCGCCGTGGACCGGGATCGCCGTGCCGGGACGGGTCCACTTGTACATCTCGACCATCTCGTCCCGGCGCGGGTGGCCGGAGACGTGGACGAGGTCGGTGCGGTCGGTGATCACCTCGACGCCCTGCTCGATCAGGTCGTTGATGATCGACCCGACATCGCGCTCGTTGCCGGGAATGGCGCGCGAGGAGAAGATCACCTGATCACCGGCGGTGAGGCTGATATCCGGATGGTCCCGGCGGGAGACCCGGGCCAACGCGGCCCGCGGCTCGCCCTGCGATCCGGTGAGCAGGGCCACGACCCGCTCCCGCGGCAGGCTCTTCCAGGAATCGGCGCGGCGGAATTCCGGCAGGCCGTCGAGGTAGCCGCATTCGCGGGCCACATCGATCACCCGGTCCATGGCGCGGCCGACTGCGATGACCTCGCGGCCGCAGGCGACGGCGGCTTCGGCGACCGCGCGGATGCGGGCGACGTTCGACGCGAAGGTGGTCACCGCGACCCGGTGGGGGGCGTCCGCGATCAGCGTCTTGAGGGTCTCGGCCACGGTCTTCTCGCTGGGCGAGAAGCCCTCGCGCACGACGTTGGTCGAGTCGCAGACGATGGCGAGGATACCCTCGTCGCCGAGCGCCGTGAACGCCTCCGGCGAGGTGACCGAGCCGGCCACCGGGGTCGGGTCGATCTTCCAGTCGCCGGTGTGGAGCACGAGGCCCGCGGCGGTGCGGATCGCGATGGCGTTCGATTCCGGGATCGAGTGCGAGACCGGCACATACTCGAGCTCGAACGGTCCGACGGTCACACGCCGGCCGGGCTTGACCTCACGCAGCTCGACCTTCGGGGCGCCGGGCTCGGAGAGGCGCCGGGTCTCCAGCAGGTTCTTGGCGAAACGGGTCGCGTAGACCGGGACCTTGAGCCGGGGCCACAGCTCCGAGATCGCCCCGATATGGTCCTCGTGCGCGTGGGTGATGAAGATCCCCAGCAGATCCTTGCGCCGCTCCTCGATGAAGGAGAGGTCGGGGAACATCAGGTCCACCCCCGGCATCTGCTCTTCGCCTGCGAAGCCCATGCCGCAATCGACCATGATCCATTTCCGGCCCTTCTCCGGGCCGAACCCGTAGAGCGCCGCATTCATTCCGATCTCGCCCACGCCGCCGAGCGGCAGGAAGACCAGCTCCTCCTGTCCCATTGCCATCTGTCGTCGTCCAAACTCAGGCCGCCGTCGCGGCCGTTCCGAAATGCACCTCGCCCGCCGTCACGGTATGCCGATTCCCATCGGGGGCGAGGATCACGAGCCGCCCCCCCTCGTCGATCGTCTCGAACACGCCCCGCAGGATGTGCCCGCCGCTGCGCACCGCGATCTCGGTTCCGAGACCCGCGGCCCGCGCGAGCCAAGCCGCGCGCAGGTCAGCGAAATTCCGTCCCCGGTCCCAGGCGCGCGCCTGCGCGGCCATCCGGTCCGAGAGATGTTCCAGTAGCGCCTCGGCGCCCCCGGCGTAACCCGCCGCCGCCAAGCTCATTGCGGCGAGCCCGTCCGGGGCCGCCGCGACGTTGACGCCGAAGCCGATCACCGCGGCGCGCCGTCCGCCCGGCAGCGTCTCGGCCTCCAGAAGCAGGCCGGCGAGCTTGGCGCCGCCGAGCAGGACGTCGTTCGGCCACTTGAGCTGCAGAGATCGGGCGGCGCTGCCGGATCCGGTATCCGGCAGGGTGCCGCAGGTCGCCTCCAGCGCCTCGATCAGCGCGAGGCCGGCCACGAAGCCGAGTTCGGCGAGGTGGTCTGGCGCAACCCCGGCGATGGGCCACAGCACGCTCGCCGCGAGGTTGCCCGGCAGCGAGGCCCAGCTGTTGCCGCGCCGGCCGCGGCCCGCCTCCTGACGGTGGGTCACCACCCAGAGGGGGCCGGTCTCGCCCGCGCGCGCCTGAGCCATCGCCTCCGTGTTGGTGGAGCCGAGGGTCTCGTGGACATGCAGGCGATGGCCCTCGGCGCGCGCCGCGGACCCCAGTCGGTAAGGCAAGGCCGTCCTAGAACAGAGACCGGGCGGCCCGGCCTGCGGCGCCGACCAGCGGCCCGGGCAGGAGGAAGAACAGCACCACCACGACGCTCGAGAGGGCGAGCACCACGCGCAGGCCCGGCGCCATCGTCTCGTAGGGCTCCCGGGGCTCGTCGAAATACATGATCTTGACCAGCCGCAGGTAGTAGTAGGCGCCGACGACGCTGGTGACGACGCCGATCACCGCCAGAGTGACCAGGCCCGCCTTGATCGCGGCGGCGAAGACGTAGAACTTCGCGAAGAACCCGGCCAGCGGCGGGATGCCGGCCAGCGAGAACATCATCGCGGCGAGGCAGAAGGCCAGCCACGGATGCGTCCGCGACAGACCGGACAGATCGTCGATCTTCTCGAACATCACCTCCCGGCGCCGGAGCGACAGGATGATCGCGAAGGTGCCGAGGGTCATCGCGAGGTAGATGATCATGTAGATGACGAGCCCGCTTATCCCCTCCTCCGAGCCGGAGGCCAGCCCGATCAGCGCGTAGCCGATATTGGCGATCGACGAGTAGGCCATCAGGCGCTTGATCGACGTCTGGCCGATGGCCGCGAAGGAGCCGAGCGCCATCGACGCGATCGAGACGAAGATGAAGATCTGCTGCCAGATCGCCGTCACGTCCGGCATGGCGCCGATGAACACCCGCACGGTCATCGCCACGGCGGCCATCTTGGGCGCCGAGGCGAAGAAGGCCGTCACCGGGGTCGGCGAGCCCTCGTAGACGTCGGGCGTCCACATGTGGAACGGCACGGCCGCCAGCTTGAAGCACACGCCGGCCGCCAGGAACACGATACCCAGCACGATGCCGAAGCCGGCATTCTCGGTGAGCGCCGAGACGATGCCGGGGAACGAGACGGTGCCGGTGAAGCCGTAGACCAGCGAGGCGCCGTAGAGCAGCATGCCGGAGGAGAGCGCGCCGAGCACGAAGTACTTGAGGCCGGCCTCGGTGGACTTGACGTCGTCCCGGTGGAAGGCGGCGATCACGTAGGCAGCGAGCGACTGAAGCTCGAGGCCGAGATACAGAGCGATCAGGTCGTTGGCCGAGACCATCACCATCATGCCGATGGTGCAGAGCACGATCAGCACGGGGAACTCGAACCGGTCGATGCGCTCGCGCTTGAAAAAGTCGTGCGCCAGCAGGATCGTCGCCGAGGAGCCGAGCAGCACCAGCGACTTCATCACCTTGGAGAAGGCATCCGACACGAACGCGCCCGACAGGGTGGTCACCCGACCTTGGGCCGGCTGGGAGATCACCACCGACAGGGCGACGAGGAGCAGGACCAGGGCGCCGATGCTCACGGTCTCGGCGGAGCGTTCGCCGCGCCAGGCGCCGTAGAGGATCAGGACCATGACGCCGACGCCGAGGATCAGCTCGGGCAGGAGCGGCGCCAGGGAGGGCAGGACGGAGTGGACGGTGGTCATGGTGTCCGCCTCAGCGCGGGATCGGCAGCGCCGCGGCGGCCGTCTGGGTGTTCGAGAGGGCGGCCTTCATGCTCGCCATCAGCGCATCCGTGGAGGGCGCGAACACGTCGAGCACGGGAGCCGGGTGCACCCCATAGTAGATCGTCAGCACCACCAGCGGCGCCAGGATGATCTTTTCGCGGGTATCCAGATCCAGGATGCCCTGGAGGTTGGGCTTCTCCAGCTTGCCGTAGACCACCCGGGCGTAGAGCCACAGGGCATAGCCCGCCGACAGGATGATGCCGAAGGTCGAGAAGAAGGCCACATTCGGGTTCGCCTTGAAGGCGCCGAGCATCGCCAGGAACTCGCCCACGAAGCCGGAGGTGCCGGGCAGGCCGACATTGGCCATGGTGAAGATCAGCATGGCCACCGCGTAGAGCGGCATCCGCTTCACGAGGCCGCCATAGGCGGCGATCTCACGGGTGTGCATCCGGTCGTAGACCACGCCGACGCAGAGGAAGAGCGCCCCCGACACGATGCCGTGCGAGATCATCAGGAACAGCGCGCCCTGGATGCCCTGCTCGTTCAGAGTGAACAGGCCGAGCGTCACGAAGCCCATATGGGCCACCGACGAGTAGGCGATCAGCTTCTTGATGTCGGTCTGCATCATCGCGGTGAGCGACGTGAAGATGATCGCGATCACCGACAGGGCGAAGACGAAGGGCGCGAAGTCGTGGCTCGCCACCGGCAGCATCGGGAGGGAGATCCGGATGAAGCCGTAGCCGCCCATCTTCAGGAGGATGCCGGCCAGGATCACCGAGCCGGCCGTGGGCGCCTCCACGTGGGCGTCGGGCAGCCAGGTATGGACCGGCCACATCGGCATCTTCACCGCGAAGGAGGCGAAGAAGGCGAGCCACAGCCATGTCTGCATCTGCACCGGGAAGCGGTACTGCAGCAGGGTCGGGATGTCGGTCGTGCCGGCCTGCCAGTACATCGCCATCACGGCCAGCAGCATCAGCACCGAGCCGAGCAGGGTGTAGAGGAAGAACTTGAAGCTCGCGTAGATCCGGCGCGCGCCGCCCCAGATGCCGATGATCAGGAACATCGGGATCAGGCCGGCCTCGAAGAACAGGTAGAACAGCAGCAGGTCGAGAGAGGCGAACACGCCGATCATCGTCGTCTCGAGGACGAGGAAGGCGACGAAGTACTCCTTCACCCGGAAGTGGATCGAGTGCCACGACGCGCCGATGCAGAACGGCATCAGGAAGGTGGTCAGCAGGATCAGCGGCATCGAGAAGCCGTCGACGCCGAGCTTGAACCGGATCGTCTCGGTGAGCCACGCGTGGCTCTCCACCAGCTGGAAGCTCGACGAGGCGGCGTCGTAGCGGTTCCAGGCCACCAGGGAGAGCAGGAAGGTGACGATTGTCGTCGCGAGGGCGGCCCAGCGGCTGTTGCGCGCGACCGATTCCTCGTCGCCGTTCAGCGTCAGGATGAAGGCCGCGCCGCAGAGCGGGACGATCAGCAGGCCGGAGAGGATGCCGAGGCCGAGCATGTCAGTGAGCCCCCTTGGGCAGGCCGGACATCAGGTACCAGCTGATCAGGCCGGCGACGCCGATGAGCATCACGAAGGCGTAGTGGTAGACATAGCCGGTCTGGAGCCGGACCACGCCGCGGGTCACGTCCACGACGCGCGCCGCGATGCCGTTCGGCCCGAGGCCGTCGATGATCCGACCGTCGCCCTGCTTCCAGAGGAACAGGCCGAAATCCTTGGCCGGGCGGACGAAGATCCGGTCGTAGATCTCGTCGAAGTACCACTTGTTGAGCAGGAACCGGTACAGCGACGGCTGCTGCGCGGCGAGCTCGCCGGGCAGCTCCGGCCGGCGGATGTACATCCAGTAGGCCAGGACGAAGCCGAGGATCAGCATGATCAACGGGGAGTAGGAGACCAGCGCCGGAACCTCGTGGATCTCGTGCATGATGTGGTTGTTCGGCCCGTGCGCCAGGGCGTGGCCCCAGAACGCGTCCATCCCCTCGCCGATGAAGCGGTCGTGGAAGATGATCCCGGCGAACAGCGCGCCGAAGGCGAGGATCGCCAGCGGGATCGTCATCACCAGCGGGCTCTCGTGGGGCGTGTGGTCACCGTGGTGGCCGTGCCCGTGATGGTCGTCGGCGACGAGGTCGCTCCTGTGGGCCGGCTCGATGTCGTGGCCGTGATCGTCGTGGGCCGCGCCCTCGGTGTGACCGGGCAGGCCGTCGGCCTCGTGCGCCAGGGTGGAATGCGCCACCGCGGGAGCGTCGTGATGGTCGTGCGCGGCATGCGCACCCCAGCGGGCCGGTCCCTCGAAGGTCATGAAGAACAGGCGCCAGGAGTAGAACGAGGTGAAGAACGCCGCCACCACAACGCACAGGAAGGCGAGCGTGTGGCCCGGCCGGGTCGAGGCGTAGGCGGCCTCGATGATCGCGTCCTTCGAGTAGTAGCCGGCCGTGTAGGGGAAGCCGATCAGCGCGAGGGAGCCGATCGCCATCATGGCGCTGGTATAGGGAATGTAACGGCGCAGGCCGCCCATGTTCCGCATGTCCTGCTCGTGGTGCATCGCGTGGATGACCGAGCCGGCCCCGAGGAACAGCAGCGCCTTGAAGAAGGCGTGGGTGAACAGGTGGAACACGCCGGCCGAATAGGCGCCGACGCCGAGCGCCACGAACATGTAGCCGAGCTGCGAGCAGGTCGAGTAGGCGATCACCCGCTTGATGTCGTTCTGCACGAGGCCGATCGTCGCCGCGAAGAACGCCGTGATGCCGCCGATCACCGTCACGACGATGAGCGCGTTCGGCGCTTCCTCGAAGAGCGGCGACAGGCGGGCGACCATGAAGACGCCGGCG
The DNA here is from genome assembly GCF_029691625.1 of Methylobacterium sp. 391_Methyba4. NCBI lineage: Bacteria > Pseudomonadati > Pseudomonadota > Alphaproteobacteria > Hyphomicrobiales > Methylobacteriaceae > Methylobacterium > Methylobacterium sp. 391_Methyba4. The sequence goes on from NZ_CP121475.1 coordinate 2,604,628, forward strand.
GTGACCATGGTGGCGGCATGGATCAGCGCCGAGACCGGGGTCGGGCCCTCCATGGCGTCGGGCAGCCACGTGTGGAGCAGGAACTGCGCCGACTTGCCCATGGCGCCCATGAACAGGAGCAGGCAGGCGAGCGTCAGGGCGTTCCAGTCGTAGCCGAGGAAGTGGAAGGAGAGCGTCTTGATCGCGTCGACCTTGTCGAAGATCGCGTCGAACGCCACCGAGCCGGTGAGGACGAAGGTCAGGAAGATGCCCAGCGAGAAGCCGAAATCGCCCACGCGGTTGACGATGAACGCCTTCATGGCGGCGGCGTTGGCCGAGGGCTTCTCGTACCAGAAGCCGATCAGCAGGTAGGAGGCGAGGCCCACGCCCTCCCAGCCGAAGAACATCTGCACGAGGTTGTCGGCCGTCACCAGCATCAGCATGGCGAAGGTGAACAGCGACAGGTAGGCGAAGAAGCGCGGCCGGTGCGGGTCCTCCTCCATGTAGCCCACGGAGTAAAGGTGCACGAGGGTCGAGACGGTGGTGACCACCACCAGCATCACCCGCGTCAGGGTGTCGATCTTGAAGGCCCAGTCGACCTGGAGGTCGCCGGCCGCGAACCAGGAGGCGACCTGCACGCGCTCGGCCGGACCGCCGTCGATGAACACGCCCCAGGCGATCAGCGCCGTGAAGGCGAGGAAGGACGTGGTGATGTACTCACAGGCCCGCGCCCCGATGTACCGGCCGAACAGGCCGGCGATCAGGAAGCCGATGAGCGGGAAGAAGACGATCGCGTGATACATCGCTCTCTTGCAGTCCGTCCTCCGGGCCGACCGCGGGGCGGCGGCGTCCGGATGTCACTCGGGGCGCGCGAAGAAGAAGGCCCTAGCCCTTCATCATGCTGACGTCTTCCACCGCGATCGACCCGCGATTGCGGAAGAACACCACGAGGATGGCGAGGCCGATCGCCGATTCGGCGGCCGCCACGGTCAGCACGAACAGGGCGAAGACCTGTCCGGTGATGTCGTTGAGCTGCGTCGAGAAGGCGACGAGGTTGATGTTGACCGAGAGCAGGATCAGCTCGATCGACATCAGGATGACGATGATGTTCTTGCGGTTGATGAAGATGCCGAGCACGCCGAGCGTGAACAGGATCGCCGCGACGGTGAGGTAGTGGCTCAGGCCGATCATCGTTCGAAACCTCCGGCGGACATCAGACCTCGACACCCTGGCGCGACGGGACCTTGCGGGTCTCCACAGCCATGGCCTGGGTGCGGGCGTTCTGGACCGCGATGTCCTGGCGCTTCACGCCCGGCCGGTCGCGGAGCGTCAGCACGATGGCGCCGATCATCGCCACCAGCAGGATCAGGCCGGCGAGCTGAAAGAAGTAGGCGTAGTCGGTGTACAGCACCCGGCCGAGCGCCTGGGCGTTGGTGAGGTTCTCGGCCGACGCGACGTTGCCGAGGGGCGCCTGGACGAGGCCCGGATCGATGCTCCAGGAGCCCACCACCAGCAACAGCTCAACGAGGAAGATCGCCCCGATCAGGCCGCCGATCGGCAGGTATTGCTGGAAGCCCTGGCGCAGCTCGGCGAAATCGACGTCGAGCATCATCACCACGAACAGGAACAGCACCGCCACCGCGCCCACGTAGACGACCACGAGGATCATCGCGAGGAACTCGGCGCCCATCAGGACGAACAGCCCGGCGGCGTTCACGAAGGCGAGGATCAGGAACAGCACCGAGGCTACGGGATTGCGCGAGGCGATCACCATGAAGCCCGACGCGACCGTGACGCTCGCGAACAGGTAGAAGAAGGCGGCTGCTGCGGTCATGCGCTGATCGGGATCGGCCGCCGGAGCGGCCCCTTCTGCCGTGCGTTGAAACGGTCCGCAGCGGGCGGCCCGTCTATAGAACCCGGTCGGCGGGGGCACAACAGCGCCTCCGTCATGTCTCGCGCATCGTCATGGACAACGGGACCGGGACGTTGCGCCATCCCCTTGCGCCTCACCGCCTTCTTCCGAAAGCAGGTGGCCGCCTTTCGGGACGATGCGTCAGCGATACGGTGCGTCCATCGCGATGTTGCGGGCGATCTCGCGTTCCCAACGGTCACCGTTCAGCAGGAGCTTCTGCTTGTCGTAGAGCAGTTCCTCACGGGTCTCGACCGAGAACTCGAAATTCGGCCCCTCGACGATCGCATCCACCGGGCAGGCCTCCTGGCACATGCCGCAATAGATGCACTTCACCATGTCGATGTCGTAGCGCGTCGTGCGGCGGGTGCCGTCGTTCCGGCGGGGGCCCGCCTCGATGGTGATGGCCTGCGCCGGGCAGATCGCCTCGCAGAGCTTGCAGGCGATGCAGCGCTCCTCGCCGTTGGGATAGCGGCGCAGGGCATGCTCACCCCGGAAGCGCGGGCCGCGATGGCCCATCTCGAAGGGGTAGTTGATCGTGGCCTTCGGCTTGAAGAAGTAGCGCATGCCGAGGACCATCCCCGACACGAACTCTTTCAGCAGAAGGCTCTTGGCGACCTGATCGAGCTTCATGCCCGGATCTCCGATTCGACGGGTGGGCTCAGGCGCCCGGCGCGAGGCCGGTCAGCTTGAGCACGAAGGCGACGACGACGACCGAGACCAGCGAGATCGGCAGGAAGACCTTCCAGCCGAGGCGCATGAGCTGATCGTAGCGGTAGCGGGGGACGATGGATTTCACCATCGCGAACAGAAAGAACAGGAAGCTCGCCTTCAGGACGAACCAGATCACCCCGGGAACCCAGGTGAAGGGCGCGAAGGGGATCGGCGAGAGCCAGCCGCCCAGGAACAGGATGGTTCCGAGCGCGCACATGCTCATGATGGCGACGTACTCGCCCAGCATGAACAGGAGGTACGGGGTCGAGGAATACTCGACCATGTAGCCGGCCACGAGTTCCGATTCGGCCTCCGGCAGGTCGAAGGGCGGGCGGTTCGTCTCGGCGAGCGCCGAGATGAAGAACACCACGAACATCGGGAACAGCCACAGCCAGTACCAGCCGAAGATCCCGAGGCTCGTGTCCTGCGCCATCACGATGCGGGAGAGGTTGAGCGAGCCGGCGCAGAGCAGCACGCAGATGATCACGAAGCCGAGGGAGACCTCGTAGGAGATCATCTGCGCCGCCGAGCGGAGCGCCCCGAGGAAGGCGTATTTCGAGTTCGACGCCCAGCCGCCCATGATGACGCCGTAGACCCCGAGCGACGAGATCGCGAAGATGTAGGTGATGCCGACATTGATGTCGGCGATCGCCCAGCCGTCGGCGAGCGGAATCACCGCCCAGCTCGACAGGGCGAGCATCGCGAAGACCAGCGGCGCCAGCAGGTAGATCGCCTTGTTGGCCCCGGCCGGGATCACCGGCTCCTTGAGCACGAACTTGATCAGGTCGGCGAAGGACTGGAACAGGCCGAAGGGTCCGACCACGTTCGGCCCGCGCCGAAGCTGCACCGCCGCCCAGATCTTCCGGTCGGCGAGCAGCGCGTAGGCGATGAAGACGAGGAGCGCCGAGAGCAGCACGAAGCTCTTCAGCACGATCAGGAGCACGGTCCCGAGGATTTCGAGCGACGTCATCGGTGGGCTCCTACTCGGCCGCCGCGAGGGGCTGTGCCTCTGCGGCGCGCTCCCGGGCAAGGCGCGAGCACTCGGCGAGGATCCGCGAGGCGCGGGCGATCGGGTTGGTGAGGTAGAAGTCGGTCACGGGCGAAGCGAAGGCCGGCCCGCCGGTCGCGCTGCCGAGACGGATCAGCTTCTCCGCCGCCTCCACGACGTCGCCCGGCTCCACGGCGCCGATCGCCGCGAAATGCGGGTGGGCGGCATAGAGCGCTTGGCGGAGCGCGGTGAGCGAATCGAAGGGCAGGCGCTTGCCGAGGACGTCCGACAGGGCGCGCAGGATCGCCCAGTCCTCGCGGGCGTCGCCCGGCGGGAACGCGGCGCGGTTGCCCATCTGGACCCGGCCTTCCGTGTTCACCCAGGTCGCCGACTTCTCGCTGTAGGCGGCCCCCGGCAGGATCACGTCGGCGCGGGAGGCGCCGCGGTCGCCATGGCTGCCCTGGTAGATCACGAAGGCGCCCGGGGCGACGTCGCGCTCGTCGGCGCCGAGGTTGAACAGGACGTCCAGCGCGCCCGGCTCCAGCATCTGCGCGAAGGTCAGGCCGCCCTCCCCCGGCACGAAGCCGAGATCGAGCGCGCCGACGCGGGCCGCGGCCGTGTGCAGCACGCCGAAGCCGTTCCACTCGGCCGAGATCGCGCCGATCGACTTCGCCAGCGACGCCGCCGCGGCCAGGACGCCCGGCTCGGCATGGGCGCCGACGAGGACGAGCGGCGCCTTGGCTTCCTTGAGGACGTCGAGGAAGCTGTGCTCGCCGCGGGCGAGCGCCGCCAACGAGTCGGGGCTGGCGCCGATATAATGGCTCGGATAGGTCAGATCGACCGGCTCCCCGATCACGCCCACCGCCAGCGGCGCCATGCGCCAGCGCTTGCGGATGCGGACATTGAGCAGCGAGGCCTCGGTGCGCGGGTTGGCGCCGACGATCAGGATCGCGTCCGCCGCCTCGATGCCCGGAATGGTCGGGTTGAAGATGTAGGAGGCGCGGCCGAGCGCCGGGTCGAGCCCGGCATCGGTCTGGCGGCAATCGAGGTTCGGCGTGCCGAGGCTCTTGATCAGCTCGCGGAGCGCGAACATCTCCTCGACGCCCGCGAGATCGCCGACCACGGCGCCGATGCGCTTCGGATCCGCGCCCTTCACCTTGGCGGCGATGGCCTGGAACGCCTCACCCCAGGAGGCGGGCCGCAGCCGGCCGTTCTCGCGCAGGTACGGCCGGTCGAGGCGCTGCATCCGCAGCCCGTCGATGTGGTAGCGGGTCTTGTCGGAGATCCACTCCTCGTTGATCTCCTCGCTGATCCGCGGCTCGATCTGCATGACCTCGCGGCCGCGGGTGTCGATGCGGATCGCCGAGCCGACCGCGTCCATCACGTCGACCGACTCGGTCTTGTTCAGCTCCCACGGCCGGACGTTGTAGCTCTGCGGCCGGTGCACGAGCGCGCCGACCGGGCAGAGATCGGCGACGTTGCCCTGAAGCTCCGAGGCCATCGACTGCTCGAGGTAGCTCGTGATCTCCATGTCCTCGCCGCGGCCGATGGCGCCGAGGTCGGGCACGCCCGCCACCTCGGCGAGGAAGCGCACGCAGCGGGTGCAGTGGATGCAGCGGTTCATCGCGGTCCGCACCAGCGGGCCGATATGCTTCTCCTCGACCGCCCGCTTGTTCTCCGTGTAGCGGGTCGAATCGACCCCGTAGGCCATGGCCTGGTCCTGCAGGTCGCAATGGCCGCCCTGGTCGCAGATCGGGCAGTCGAGGGGGTGGTTGATGAGGAGGAACTCCATCACCCCCTCGCGGGCCTTCTTGGTCCCCTGCGAGCGGGTCAGCACCTCCGGCGGCTCGCCGTTCGGGCCGGGGCGGCAATCCTTCACCGCGTAGGCGCAGGAGGCCACGGGCTTGGGCGCGCCCTTCAGCTCGACGAGGCACATGCGGCAATTGCCGGCGATCGACAGGCGCTCGTGGAAGCAGAAGCGCGGGATCTCGGCCCCCGCGGCCTCGCAGGCCTGGAGCAGCGTGTAATCGGCGGGGACGTCAACCTCGGTGCCGTCGACGAGGATTTTTGTCATCGGATCGTCTCGTAAACTGGCCCAAACGCACGAGGCCGGATCCCACCCGCACCCTCATCCTGAGGTGCGAGGCGCAGCCGAGCCTCGAAGGAGATGTCCAGCCCGCCTCGCGATCTCGGGAGGCCTCCCGCGAGGCCCGCCGACGCGGGCATCTCAGGCTGAGGCTGTGGGTTGGACACCGGCATAGCGCCTTTACTCCGCAGCCATCGGCACAGGCTCGCTGTGCGGGTTCGCGGTGTAGCGGTCGATGCGCTTCTCGATCTCGGGGCGGAAGTGCCGGATCAGGCCCTGGATCGGCCAGGCCGCCGCGTCGCCCAGCGCGCAGATCGTGTGACCCTCGATCTGCTTGGTCACCTCGAACAGCATGTCGATCTCGCGCTTCTGGGCGCGGCCCTCGGTCATGCGCTGCATCACCCGCCACATCCAGCCCGTGCCCTCCCGGCACGGCGTGCACTGGCCGCAGGATTCGTGCTTGTAGAAGTACGAGATCCGGGTGATCGCCGCGACGATGTCGGTGGACTTGTCGAGCACGATCACCGCTGCCGTGCCCAGGCCGGAGCCGAGGTTGCGCAGGGTGTCGAAATCCATCTTCGCGTCGATGATTTGTTCCGCGGGAACAAGGGGGACTGAGGAACCGCCCGGGATGGAACACAAAAGATTGTCCCAGCCGCCGCGCATGCCGCCGCAATGACGGTCGATCAGCTCCCGGAAGGTGATGCCCAGCTCCTCCTCGACGTTGCACGGCTTGTTGACGTGCCCGGAGACGCAGAAGAGCTTGGTGCCGGTGTTGTTCTTGCCGCCCAGGCCCGCGAACCACGCGCCGCCCCGGCGCAGGATCGTGCCGGCGACCGCGATCGACTCGACGTTGTTCACCGTCGTGGGGCAGCCGTAGAGGCCCATATTGGCCGGGAACGGCGGCTTCAGCCGCGGCATCCCCTTCTTGCCCTCCAGGCTCTCGATGAGCGCGGTCTCCTCGCCGCAGATATAGGCGCCGGCGCCGTGGTGGACGTAGATGTCGAACGGGTAGTCGTGCACGTTCGACTGGCCGACGAGGCGGGCCGCGTAGGCCTCGTCCACGGCCTTCTGGAGGGCGTGCTTCTCGGCGACGTACTCGCCGCGGATGTAGACGTAGCAGGCATGCGCGTTCATCGCGAAGCAGGCCAGCATGCAGCCTTCGATCAGGAGATGCGGGTCGTGCCGCATGATCTCCCGGTCCTTGCAGGTGCCCGGCTCCGACTCGTCGGCGTTGACCACGAGGTAGTGCGGGCGCCCGTCGGACTTCTTGGGCATGAACGACCATTTGAGGCCGGTGGGGAAGCCCGCGCCGCCGCGGCCGCGCAGGCCCGAGGCCTTCATCTCCTCGATGATCCAGTCGCGGCCCTGTTCCAGCAGGAACTTGGTCCCGTCCCAGGCGCCACGCTTCTTGGCGGCGTCCAGGCCCGGCGAGTGGAGCCCGTAGAGGTTGGTGAAGATGCGATCCTGATCCGACAGCATGTCAGGTCCTCACTGAGCCGGCGCCGACAGGGCCTTGGCCTGCCCCACCCAGTTCTCCCGGTCGATGCGACCCGGGAACGCGAGGTAGGTGCCGACCCAGGTGATCTCGTCGCGGGACCACGCGGCGATCTGGTCGAAATGGTAGATGCCGAGCCCGTTCAGGCGCTGGCTGTTGCCCGGGCCGACGCCCGTGATGCGCGTCAGATCGTCCGGCTTCCCGGCGCGGGCGGCGTCGAGGCCCGGCGGGCGCTTGCCCACGGCGTCGGCCTTCTGCTCCGGGCTCGCATCCTTCGGCAGGGCCGCGAGGGCGCCGGCGATGCGGGCTTCCTCGGCCTCGGCCGCGACTTCGCCCGCGCTGGCGCCCGACGCTTCCGGCTGCTGCGGGACGGCGTCGCGCGCCGGCACGTCCTGATGGCCCTGGTCGCCGGCGGCGGGCTCGCCCTCGGCGACACGCTTGGCCGGCGAATCGAGCACGTCCGCGTCGCCCGGCCGGGCGGAGCCGTGCTTCGCGGTGGACCGGCCGCGCTCGGCCGCGTCGGCGCGATCCTCCGCCTTGACCGGCGTCTCGCCGTTGGCGGCGCGCTGGGCCGGCGCGTCGGAGGCCGGACGCTCGATCGGCCGGCCGGCATCGGGCCGCGCCGGCTTCGGGTTCTCGGCTGCCTGCTGCGTTCCGGAGGCCGCCTCGCCGGTCTGGGCGGCCGGCGTCTCGACCTTTCCGGCCTCCTCGAAGCGCTTGCGCCACGCGCCGACGCGCGAGCCGTCGAACAGGGTCGGGTCGGTGAGCGTGTTCACGGCGCCCTGGGGCTCGGACGAGACGCGCCCGGTCTGCGAGCCGACCTTCACGGGCCGTCCGGCGGCGAGGTCGTCCATCAGCTGGCCGAGGGATTCGGGCGTCAGGTCCTCGTAGTAGTCCTGGTTGATCTGCACCATCGGCGCGTTGCAGCAGGCGCCCAGGCACTCGACCTCGAGCCACGAGAAGGTGCCGTCCGCCGAGACGTGGCCGGGGGGGCCGAGCCGGGCCTGCAGCATCTCCTTGAGACCCCGCGCACCGCAGGAATCGCACGGCACCGTGCCGCAGACCTGGATCCAGAAGCGACCCACGGGCTCGAGGGCGAACATCGTGTAGAAGGTGGCCACCTCCAGCACGCGGATGTTCGGCATGCCGAGCTCGGCCGCCACCGCCTCGATGGCCGCCCGCGGCAGCCAGCCGCCGTTCTGCTCCTGCGCCCGCCACAGGAGCGAGATCACCGCGGAGGCCTGACGGCCTTCCGGGTACTTGGCGATCTGGGTCTTGGCCCACTCGGCGTTCTCGGGGGAAAACGCGAAGCTCTCGGGCTGCTCCGAGGCGGGGGCGAGTCTGCGGTTTGCCATCGCTCTAACTTACCGATCCACTTCACCGAACACGATGTCGAGCGTGCCGAGCACGCAGGACACGTCGGCTAAGAGGTGCCCGCGGCACATCCAGTCCATCGCCTGAAGATGCGCGAAGCCCGGCGCGCGGATCTTGCAGCGATACGGCTTGTTGGTTCCATCCGACACGAGATAGACGCCGAACTCGCCCTTCGGCGCTTCCACGGCGGCGTAGACCTCGCCCTCGGGCACGTGGAAGCCCTCGGTGTAGAGCTTGAAGTGGTGGATGAGCGCCTCCATCGAGCGCTTCATCTCCCGACGCGGCGGCGGGGCGAACTTGCCATCAACCGAGGCGATCGGCCCCTGGCCGGCGGGCTCGCGCAGCTTGGCGACGCATTGCTTCATGATGCGCACGGACTGGCGCATCTCCTCCATGCGGATCACCTGGCGATCGTAGGTGTCGCCGTTCTTTCCGACGGGGATGTCGAACTCCATCTCCTCGTAGCACTCGTAGGGCTGCGCCTTGCGCAGGTCCCAGGGAATCCCTGAGCCGCGCACCATCACGCCCGAGAAGCCCCACTCCATCGCCTCGTCCACCGACACGATGCCGATATCGACGTTGCGCTGCTTGAAGATGCGGTTGGCCATGACGAGGTCGTCGAGATCCTGGACGACCTGCAGGAACGGGTCGCAGAACGCGTCGATGTCGTCGATCAGCTTCGGCGGCAGGTCCTGATGGACGCCGCCGGGCCGGAAGTAGTTGGCGTGGAGCCGGGCGCCGGAGGCCCGCTCGTAGAAGATCATCAGCTTCTCGCGCTCCTCGAAGCCCCAGAGCGGGGGCGTGAGGGCGCCGACATCCATCGCCTGCGTGGTGACGTTGAGGAGGTGCGACAGCAGGCGGCCGATCTCGCAGAACAGCACGCGGATCAGCTGCGCGCGGCGCGGCACCTCGATCCCGGCGAGCCTCTCGATCGCCAGGCAGAAGGCGTGCTCCTGGTTCATCGGCGACACGTAATCGAGCCGGTCGAAATAGGGCGTCGCCTGCAGGTAGGTCTTGTACTCGATGAGCTTCTCGGTGCCGCGGTGGAGCAGCCCGATATGCGGATCGACCCGCTCGACCACCTCGCCGTCGAGTTCCAGCACGAGGCGCAGCACGCCGTGCGCGGCCGGGTGCTGCGGGCCGAAGTTGATCGCGAAGTTGCGGATGTTGTGTTCGGTCACGGGCGGTCTCCGCGGCTCATGCCGACGTCTTCTCGTCGCCCGGCAGCACGTAGTCGGTGCCTTCCCACGGGGACAAGAAGTCGAAGTTCCGGAATTCCTGCGTCAGCTGGACCGGCTCGTAGACCACCCGCGCCTGGTCCTGGTCGTAGCGGACCTCGACGAAGCCGGTCAGCGGGAAGTCCTTGCGCAGGGGGTGCCCCTCGAAGCCGTAATCGGTGAGCAGGCGGCGCAGGTCGGGATGGCCCGAGAACAGGATCCCGTAGAGGTCGTAGGTCTCGCGCTCGTACCAGTTGGCGGCGGGGAACACCTCGATCACCGACGGGACGGGGGTCACCTCGTCGGTCTGCACCTTCACCCGGATTCGCAGGTTATGGCGCAGGGAGAGCAGGTGATAGACCACGTCGAAGCGCTTCTCGCGCTGCGGGTAGTCCACGCCGCAAATGTCGATGAAGTTGCGGAAGGCGCAGGCCGGATCGTCGCGCAGGTAGGTCAGCGCGTAGACGATGTCGGAGGCCTGGACCACCAGCGTCAGCTCGCCGAACGCGATGGTGTGGGATACCACCGCGGGCCCGAGGGCGCCGGTGACCCGCTCGGCCAAGGCGGCGACGGCGTCGGCGCCGTAGGCCGGCTGGGTGTGGGGCAGGATCGAGATGCCGTTCGTCATGGCCGCTCCTCAGCGCTCGATCGTGCCGGTCCGGCGGATCTTCTTCTGCAGCAGCAGCACGCCGTAGAGCAGCGCCTCGGCGGTGGGCGGGCAGCCGGGCACGTAGATGTCCACCGGCACCACCCGGTCGCAGCCGCGCACCACCGAATAGGAATAGTGGTAGTAGCCGCCGCCGTTGGCGCAGGAACCCATGGAGATGACGTAGCGGGGCTCCGGCATCTGGTCGTAGACCTTACGCAGCGCCGGGGCCATCTTGTTGGTCAGCGTGCCGGCGACGATCATCACGTCGGACTGGCGGGGCGAGCCGCGGGGCGCGAAGCCGAACCGCTCGCAATCGTAGCGCGGCATCGACATCTGCATCATCTCGACCGCGCAGCAGGCGAGGCCGAAGGTCATCCACATCAGCGAGCCGGTGCGGGCCCAGTTGATCAGCTCGTCCGTGGTGGTCAGCAGGAAGCCCCGATCGGCCAACTCGTCGCTGATCGACAGGAAGGTCGGATCGTCCGCGCCGATCGGACGGCCGGTGTTGGGATCGATGATCCCCTTAGGCTGGGGCGCGATCGCGGCGGCGCGGGACAGGGCGCGGTTCGTGTCGGTGATCAGGGCCATCGGCGACTCAGGAATGCAATGCGGGCGGCGAGCGGCGGGGCATCAATCCCATTCGAGGGCGCCCTTGCGCCACTCGTAGACGAAGCCGACGGTCAACACGCCCAGGAAGACGATCATCGACCAGAAGCCGAACCAGCCCAGATCCCCGAAGGTGATCGCCCAGGGGAAGAGGAACGCGACCTCGAGGTCGAAGATGATGAACAGGATGGCGACAAGGTAGAAGCGCACGTCGAACTTCATGCGGGCGTCGTCGAACGCGTTGAAGCCGCACTCGTAGGCCGAAAGCTTCTCGGGATCGGGGCTCTTGAAGGCGACCAGGAAGGGGACGACCAGCAGCGCGGTGGCGATGAACAGCGCCACGCCGATGAACACGATGAGCGGCAGGTAATCCGCCAACAATCCGGTCATGCCAGGGCCTCGCGAGAGGAGTGAAACCGCGGTGCGACGCCGACCCGGATACGCCCGTGGAATTGTTCTTATGCCAGGATGCGCGCGGCCGGAGGCTTAGTCGAGCCGCCGGCCCGTGACAATGGCTTGTCGCGTCGCACAAAGCGCGCTGTCAGCCGTCTTGTCAGTCATGTCCAAGATGGGCTTGCGCGGCGCTGGCGCAACACGGCGGACGCGCGCAGGCCCCGAGTCGGGGTGCCTCGCCGCGTTCCTGAGGCGACGCGCATGCGAATCCGCGCCGGATGCGCTTGACAGGGCCCGAAGCGCCCCATAAACCCCGCCCCGTCGCCGGGCAAAACGCCCCCTCCGAAGCGACCACGCCGTGCGGGCGTAGCTCAGTTGGTTAGAGTGCCGGCCTGTCACGCCGGAGGTCGCGGGTTCGAGCCCCGTCGCCCGCGCCACGTCCCTTCTTCAACATTTGTCGGTCCGATCTCGCATGAGCGACGACGCTTGCCATGAGCGGCAGGTCTGCGCGGCGCATGCAGCGCGACTTTGACGTCAGGGCTGCGGAGCATCCGCCGCGGGGCCGAGGACGTCCCGGCCCGAGGACCGGACGGCGGACCGGCCGCCCCTGAGACTCAACGCGATCCCGATCAGGATGAGGCTGCCACCGACCAGGATGTCGGCGCTCAGCGGCTCGCCCAGGACGAGATGTGTGCTCAGGATGCCGGCCACCGGCACCAGCAGGGCGAAGGGCGTCACCGCGGCCGCCGGGTAGCGGGTCAGGAGCCCGTTCCAGAGGCCGAACGCGAGGAGCGTCGTCGGGTAGGCCTGGAACGCGACCGATCCGACCGCCGTCCAATTCGGATGTGCCAGTGCCGCCAGGGCGCCCGGTCCCTCGATGATCAGCGACAGGATCAGCAGCGGCGGCGTGGTGGCGAGGCTGCCCCAGACCATCAGCGCCAGCATGTCGACCCGGCCGATCCGCTTCACGATGACGTTCGCGCAGGCCCAGGACAGGGCCGCGCCGACGACCAGGAGCAATGGGCCCGGCGGGGCGCCCCCGCTCCGCTCGAGCGCCACCGCGGCGACGCCGAGGAGCGCGATCCCGCCCCCCACCACCTGAAGGCCGCGCGGGCGCTCCTTCTGCACCGCCCAGGCGAGCGCCACGGTGAGCGGCACCTGGACCTGGATCAGCAGCGACGACAGCCCGGCCGGCATCCCGAAGCGGATGGCGGTCATGAGCAGCCCGAACTGGCCGACCCCGAGGGCGAGCCCGAATCCGGCCACCAGGGCCATGGGGGCCCGGGGCGGCCGGATCACCAGCGCCGCCGGCAGGGCCGCGAAGCCGAAGCGCAGGGCACACAGCATCAGCGGCGGCACCGTCTCGAGGCCGGCCTTGATGGCCACGAAGGCCAGCCCGAGGATCGTGACCACCAGGATTGCGGCGAGCCCGTCGCGCAGCGTCATGGGCGGATCCTACGCCGCACGCGGCCGCGTCACCACCGCCGCGCCGCCCCCCGTGCCTGGCGGCGCTCGTCGCGGCGGCCGATCAGCCGATGGATCGCGTCGCCGGTGCCCGGAACGCAGGCATCCGCCACGTCCTGGCGCGTCAACCCGATATCCTTCAGCTCCCGGTCCGACAGGGTCGACAGGCGCTGGAGCACGCGGCGGTTCATGGCCGCCCGCGACAGGCCGGCGCGGATCTCGGCGGCGAGGGCGAGGACGGTTCCGGCCATCCGGGCGAGCCGCCCGGTCCGGGCCTCGAGGGTGGCGGTTTCGGTCATGCACGGGTTCATGGATCCCCTCCTCCATCGTTCTGGGGCGGGGCGATCCTGGCGCCGCGGGGCTGGCGGCGACAGGAACACTTCGGTACGGTTCCGAAGAATTGTCCGGACGAAAGAGCAGTACGGATGGCGGTCGCAGTCAGAAGTCCCGGGACGCGCGTCGAGGCCGTGGTCGGCGAGATCCGGGAACGGATCGCGGCGCGGCGGCTGGTTCCGGGCGTGCGGATCCCGTCGGTGCGGGCCTTTGCGGAGACGATGGGCGTCTCGAAATCCACGGTCGTGGAAGCCTACGAGCGCCTCGCCGCCGAGGGCGCCGTGGTGGCGCGGCCGGGCTCTGGCTTCTACGTCGCCGGCAAGACGCGGCCGCTCTCGCTCCAGGCGATGGGGCCGCGGCTCGACCGGATCGTCGACCCGCTCTGGATCACCCGGCAGGCGCAGCAGGCCGGCTCGGATCAGCTGAAGCCCGGGGCCGGCTGGTTGCCCGATTCCTGGATGCCCCACGAGGCGATCCGCCGGGGCCTGCGCCGGGTGGCCCGGGCCGACCTCGCCGAGATGACCAATTACGACCGGCCCCTGGGCTACGCGCCCCTGCGCCACCAGATCGCCCGCAAGATCGGCGAGAAGGGCGTCGGCGCCGAGCCGGACCAGATCGTGCTGGTCGAATCGGCCACGCAGGCGCTGGACCTCGTCTGCCGCTTCCTGCTCCAGCCCGGCGACACCGTGCTGGTGGACGATCCCTGCTATTTCAACTTCCTGGCGCTGCTGCGCGCACAGCGCGTCGCAGTGGTCGGCGTGCCGATCACGCCGGAGGGGCCGGACCTGCGGGCGCTCGCGACCCTGCTGGAGCAGCACCGGCCGCGCTTCTACCTGACCAACGCCGCCCTCCAGAACCCGACGGGGGCGAGCCTCGCGCCCACCGTGGCGCACCGCCTGCTGAAGCTGTGCGAGGCGCACGACACGCTGATCGTGGAGGACGAGATCTTCGGCGACCTCGAACCCGAGGCGGCCCCGCGGCTCGCGGGCTTCGACGGGCTGGAGCGGGTGATCCAGATCGGCAGCTTCTCCAAGACCCTGTCGGCGGCGGCGCGCTGCGGCTGGATCGCGCTCCGGGCCGACTGGGTCGAGCCGCTGGTCGACCTCAAGCTGGCCCTCAGCCTCGGCAACGGACACATCACGGCCGCGCTGGTGCATGCGCTCATCACCGAGGGCGCCTACCGGCGGCACCTCGCCGAGACCCGCCGCCGGCTCGCCGGCGCGATGGTGCAGGCCGCCGCGGAGCTGCGCGCCTGCGGCCTGGAGACCTGGGCGCAGCCCCGGGGCGGCTTCTTCCTGTGGATGCGCCTGCCGGACGGGCGCGACGGGGCCGATGTCGCCCGCCGGGCGCTCGCCCGCGGCATGGTGCTGGCGCCGGGAACCTCGTTCAGCCTGTCGGATGCCTGGAACGGCTACATGCGCTTCAACGTCGCCCATTGCGCCGATCCGCGGATCCGCCCGATCCTGCGGGAGGCGCTGGGCTGAGCGTTCCCGGTCAGGCCGGGAGAACCAGGTCCGCCCGCAGGCCGCCGAGTTCGGACCGTCCGAGGCTCAGGCCGCCGCCGTAGAGTTCGGCGAGTTCCAGGGTGATCGGCAGCCCGAAGCCGTGGCCCGGCACGCCCTCGTCGAGGCGGCGGCCCCGCGCCATGACGGCGGAGGCCGCCGCCGGGTCGAGGCCGGGCCCGTCATCCTCCACCGACAGGGACACACCGCCGTCGCGCGCCGTCGCGGAGACCCGCACGCGGCTCCGGCACCAGCGGCAGGCATTGTCCACGAGGTTGCCGAGCATCTCGTCGAGATCCTGGCCCTCGCAGGGGACCGACAGGGCCTCCGGGACGTCGAGGTCGATCGCCACGCCCTTCTCGGCATAGATGCGCGTGAGCGCAGCCCGCAGGTCCGACAGCCGGGGCGCCAGGGCCGTGCGGCCCCGGGCCGATCCCGCCAGGGCCGCGGCCCGGGCGCGCCGGAGGTGGTGCCGCACCCGCCGGTCCATGTCGTCCACCTGCCGGCGCAGGGCCCCGTCCGGGTCGCGGGCAGGCTCCGCGAGCGCCATCGACAGGGTGGCGAGCGGCGTCTTGAGGGCGTGGGCGAGGTTGGCGACGTGGCCGCGGGCGCGTTCGAGGTTCTGCGCGTTCTGATCGAGGAGGGCGTTGAGTTCCGCCACCACCGGCGCGATCTCGGCGGGCTGGTCCGCCGGCACGCGCTCGCGCCGCCCCGCCCGGACCGATGCGAGGTCCGCGCGCAGGCGCGTCAGCGGCGCGAGGCCGAGGCGCACCTGGACTGCCAGACCGGCGAGCAGGCACAGGCCGAGGATGCCCAGCGCCACGGCGAGGCTGGTCAGCGCCTCGCGCAGCGGCCCGCGCAGTTCTCCCTCCGGCGCCGCCGCCACGATCGTCGCGGACTCGGGCCCTGGCATGACCAGCACCCGGGCGATGAGGGGCTCGCCGTGCGGCCCCGTGCCGGATGCCGGATGCGGCCGGCCCGGATCGTCGTCCGGACCGGGGTCGGACAGGCGGATGTCGCCGCCCCGCAGGGAGCCGGAGCGGATCGTCTCGGGTCCCCGGCGCACCTCCCAGGCCCAGCCGGGGCCGGGCCGGTCGAAGGGTGGTGCGTCGAGCGTCTGCGGGAGGATCCCGGCCTCGAGCCCCGCGCGCAGGGCCACGATCTGCGCGTCGAGGCGGCCGTCGAGCTGCCCGCGAACGAACCGGTGCAGGATGACCCCGATGGCGAGGCCCGCCACCACCAGGGCGGCCAGCACCAGCACCAGGGCCGCGGTCAGCAGGCGTGTGCGGAGCGAGCGCCGCTGCGTCGCCTCCGCCATCAGGCGGGCTCCGCGTGCAGGCGGTAGCCGTGGCCGCGCACGCTCTCGATCCGGGCCGGCGCGATCTTCCGGCGCAGCCGCGTGATGATCACCTCGACGGAGTTCGAGTCCACGTCCGCGTCGCCCTCGTAGACCCGCTCGATCAGGTGCAGGCGCGGCACCACGGTCTCGCGGTTCAGCATCAGGCAGGAGAGGACCCGCCATTCCAGGCCGGTGAGCTTGAGCGGCAGGCCCTCGTGCTCGAAGGCGCCGAGCCCCGGATCGAAGCTCAGGGGGCCGCAGGTGATCCGGCTCGCCCCGCCGCCCTGGGACCGGCGGACAAGGGCGCGCAGGCGGATCACCAGCTCCTCCACCCGGACCGGCTTGACGAGGTAATCGTCCGCCCCCGCCTTGAAGGCCGCGACCTTGTCGCTCCAGCCGTCCCGGGCGGTGAGCACGAGCACCGGCAGGGTCCGCCCGGCCCCGCGCCAGGCCCGCAGGACCGAGACGCCGTCGCCCTTCGGCAGGCCGAGATCGAGCACGACGGCATCGTAGCCCTCGGTCTCGCCGAGATGCTGGGCGTCCTCGCCGGTGGCGGCGTGGTCGAGCACGAAATTCTCGGCGCGCAGGACCTTGGCGACCTCCGCCGCGAGGGCCGCGTCGTCCTCCACCAGCAGGATCTTCACGCGTCTGATCTCCCCGTCTGGCCCCCGATGGCCGGTTTCGACCGCCGCCGGAGCGATGCGCCGGGCATCCGGCTGATTTCACCCGCGGCCGCGGCCGCGAACCCTGCCGCCGCCAGGACTTAGGGCCGTTGTCTCACCTGGGCCGCCGGGACGGCCACGCGGGCGCCGAGCTGCCGGCCCGCATCAGCACCCGCTGCCAAGCCTTTGAACGCGCACGGGTTCCACACGAAGCGCTCTAGGGCGGCGCGTTTAACCGGGCCTGAACCGCGCGGTTCAGACCGGATTGCCGGCGGCGCCCTACGAAGGGGCATCGGATCGAGCGGATCCGGACCCTTTCAGAGGATGAGATCATGAGCGACGACAAGACCATCGACGGGACCGCGCGGGAGATCCGCGAGCCCGAAGCCGCCGCGCCGGCGTCGAAGGCGATCCCGCGACGGACCTGGGTGGTCGGCGCGGTGGCGCTGCCGCTGGCGCTCGGCGCCGTCGGCCTGTCCCTGGCGCAGGGAACGCCGTTCCAGCCGACGCCGGTCGCGCCGGTGGCGATCCAGGCCCTGGCCCCCTCGGGCGCGACGGCCATCAAGGGCGAGGTCGCGGAGATCTTCGGCAACAAGTTCGTGGTGCAGGACGGGACCGGGCGCGCGCTCGTGGAGACGGGTCGCGAGGGCGAGGACGGCGGCCTCGTCGCCAAGGGCGAGACCGTGACGGTGCAGGGCCGTTTCGAGACCGGCTTCCTGCATGCCCGGATCCTGACCCACGGGGACGGGCGCACGCTGCTGCTCGGGCCGGCGGGCGGTCCGCCGACGGGGAGCCTGGACTGGGCCAAGGACCGGCTCGGTCTCGGGCCGAAGCTCGACACCGCCGCCCTGACCGCATCGGTCCAGGCGGCGGGCTACAGCGACGTGCGGGTCACGGGCCGCGGTCCGCGTCATCTGGAGGTGGCCGCCAAGGACCGGGACGGGCGCGAGCAGCAGCTCCATGTCGGCTTCGACGGTCAGGTGCGCAAGCGGCCGGCGCCGGGCCTCCCGCCGCTGTGAGGTCCGCCGCGGCGGGCGGGACGCATGCAACCCTTCCTCTCCTGCCGCGTCCTCCTGTCTCTCGACCGGCAGGAGGTGCGCGCCATGGAACCGATGAAGCCGATGGAACCGATGAAGCCTATGGAACCCATGAAGCCCATGGAACCGATGAAGGGCATGAAGCCCTGGTGGCCGAAGGATCTCGGCGAGCCCGCGACCAGCGGCGCGCAGAACGGGATGAAATATGCCTTCTTCCCCGACAAGCGCCGCCTGCTGATCGACCGCGACGGGCAGGTCTCGACCTACGACAGCGGCGACCACCGGATCGGCGGCGTCGCGCAGGCGGACGGGACCGCCAAGACCCTGACCTTCACCAGCCAGGACGGCGACGTGGATCTCGGCGCCCTCAAGAAGCTCGGCTGAGCCCCGGCGTGGACAGGCCGGGACGGCGCGCTTAAGCCCGGCCGACCATGCGAGCCGTCCCGCTGACACCCGCGACGCCATGCGCGCGCTGATCGACCTCGTCCGGGCCATGCGGGCCGCCGACCGGCGGCGCCTCGCCCTGATCGCTCTCGGGCTCGCGGCGGCGGCGCTGCTGGAGGTCGTGGGCGTCGCCGCGGTGATCCCGTTCCTGACGCTGGTCGGGGATCCGTCGGCGGCGACCCGGGTCCCCTATCTGGCCCAGGCCCGGAGCGTCCTCGGCCTGACCGACGAGCGCAGCTTCCTGCTGGTCACCGGCGGCGCGGCGCTTACGGCGATCCTCGTCACCGCGCTGGTGAATGCCGGGCTGACCTACGCGCAGCTCCGGTTCACCCATCTGGCCGGCTACGGCTTCAGCCGGCGGCTGCTGTTCCGCTACCTCGACCGGGAGCGGCTGTTCTTCGCGAAAGCCAACAGCGCCGAGCTTGCCAAGAACGTGCTGTCGGAGACCGACCGGCTGGTGATCGGCGCGCTGACGCCCGCCACGGTGCTCGCCTCGCGGGCGAGTTCGGCGCTCGCGGTGATCGCCTTCCTGCTGGCCTACGCGCCGCAGCTCGCGCTGATCCTCGGGGGCGGCTTCGGCGGACTCTATGTCGGGATCTTCCTCGTGATGCGCGCCCGGCTCGCCCGGCTGGGCAGCCGCACCGTCGCCGACAACGAGGCCCGCTTCCGGATCGTGCAGGAGACCTTCGGAGCGCTCACCGAGCTGAAGCTCTACGGGCGCGCGGAGGCGTTCGCCTCTCGGTTCGACGCCCCGGCCCGGGCCTACGCCCTCGCCACCGCGGCGAGCCAGCTCACCGGCCAGATGCCGCGCTTCGTCATCGAGGCCCTGGCTTTCGGCGGGGTGATCGTGGTGGTGCTGTTCGCGCTCGCCCAGGGGCTCGACGTCGCCGGGATCCTGCCGCTCCTCGGCCTGTTCGCCTTTGCGGGCTACCGCATGCTGCCGGCCTTCCAGAACATCTTCACCTCGGTGGCGCTGATGCGCTTCACCCTGCCGGCGGTGCGGGTGATCGTCGACGAGCTCGCCGACGAGCGGGAGCCCCCGCCCCGCACCGCGGACAGGCTGCCCTTCGCCCGGGCGATCCGGCTCGAGGGTCTCGGCTTCGATTACGGCACCGGGCGTCCGGCCCTCGCCGGGATCGACCTGACGATCCCGGTCAACACCACGGTCGGCCTCGCCGGGCGGACCGGCTCGGGCAAGTCGACGCTCGCCGGACTGATCCTCGGCGTCCTGAGCCCGACCGCCGGGCGGATCACCGTGGACGGCCGCCCCCTCGATGCCGGGACCCTGCCCGCTTGGCAGAATCGGATCGGCTACGTCCCGCAGGAGGTGTTCCTGGTGGACGGCACCGTGGCGGAGAACATCGCCCTGGGCCTCGACGCGCCGGACCTCGCCGCCGTCGAGCGGGCGGCGCGGCTCGCCGGCGCCCACGACTTCGTCGCCGCCCTGCCCCACGGCTACGCGGAGCGGGTCGGCGAGCGCGGGGCCCGGCTGTCCGGCGGCCAGCGCCAGCGCATCGGCATCGCCCGGGCGCTCTACCACGACCCGGACGTCATCGTGTTCGACGAGGCGACCTCCGCCCTCGACGACGAGACGCAGGGCGCCGTGATGCGGGCACTCCGCGCCCTGTCGGGCCGGCGGACGCTGATCCTGATCGCCCACCGGCTGTCGACCCTGGAGGGCGCCGACGCGGTCCACGTCCTGGAGGCGGGCCGGATCGTCGCTTCCGGGCCGCCCGAGGCGGTCCTGCCGGGGCTCGGCACGGCGGCGTGAGCCGGCCCTTGCTGGCCCCTTGCGTCCGGCCCCGCCTCCG
This sequence comes from Methylobacterium sp. 391_Methyba4, assembly GCF_029691625.1. NCBI lineage: Bacteria > Pseudomonadati > Pseudomonadota > Alphaproteobacteria > Hyphomicrobiales > Methylobacteriaceae > Methylobacterium > Methylobacterium sp. 391_Methyba4. The sequence continues at coordinate 2,624,633 of NZ_CP121475.1, forward strand.
TTACCTCGGCTCTCCGAGGCAGACCGGGAGAGCACCGTGACCACGCGCATCGAGCTGACCGCACCGGACGGCACAACCGCGACCCTCGCGACCCACGGGGCCGAGCCGGTCTCCTGGCGGGTCGGCGGGACCGAGTATCTCTGGAGCGGCGATCCCGAGCACTGGAACCGGCACGCCCCCTGGCTCTTCCCGGTCGTCGGCGCCTCGGCGGGCGGGCACGTGACGGTCGGGTCGGAGCGCTACCCGATGGCCCAGCACGGCTTCGCCCGCGACCTGCCCTTCGCGGTGGTGGACCGGAGCGCCGACGCGGTGACCCTGCGCCTGACCGACGGCCCCGAGACGCGGGCGCATTATCCCTTCGCGTTCCGCCTCGATATCACCGCGCGGGTCCGTCCGGCGGGTCTCGACCTCGACGTGACCGTCGCCAATCCCGGCGACGTCCCCCTGCCCTACGCCCTCGGCTTCCACCCGGCCTTCCCGTGGCCCTTCGCGGGGGGCACCCGCGCCCGGGACGGCGGCTACGCGGTGGCCTTCGAGCAGGCGGAGCGGCCCTTCGCGCCCCAGGTCGGCCCAGGCGGCCTGCTGCTGCGCGACGAGCAGCCGATCCCCCTCGCCGGGGACACGCTGCCCCTCGATCCGGCCCTCTTCACCGAGGCCTTCGTGTTCCGGAACGCCCGCAGCCGCTGGATGCGCTTCACCGGCCCCGGACGGGCGATCCGCATGGAGATGGCGGATTTTCCCCATCTGGCGGTCTGGACCAAGCCCACCGCGCCGTTCCTGTCGCTGGAATGCTGGACCGGCTACGCCGACTGGTCGGATTTCGCGGGCGACCTCGCCGAGCGCGATTCGCAGCGTCTGCTCGCCCCCGGCGGCACCGCGCATCACGGCGTCCGCCTCACGCTGGACACCTAGCCCGTGCGCGTCTGGGTGGCACGGCCCGAGCCGGGGGCGACACGGACCGGAGCGGCCCTGGCGGCGCAGGGCCACGCGCCGCTCGTCGCGCCCGTTCTGGCAGTGCGGCCGACCGCGGCGGCACCGCCCGCGGGACCCTTCGCCGCCCTGCTCCTGACCAGCGCCAACGCGGTGCCGGCGATCCGGGACGCGCCGCCCCTGCGCGGTCTCCCGGTCTTCGCCGTCGGTGCGCGGACGGCTGCGCTGGCACGCGCGGCCGGCCTCGGTCCCGTGCGCGAGGGGCCGGGCGATGCCGCCGGCCTCGCCGCCCTGGTGGCGGATGCCCTGGCGCCCGGCGAATCCCTTCTCCACGCGACCGGGGCCGAGCGAAAGCCGGAGCCGGCGGCAACGCTGATGGCCGCGGGGTTCCGGATCACCACCTTCGTCGCCTACCGGGCCGAGGCGCTGCGGACGCTCCCGCAGGCGGTGGGCCTCGAGCTCGCCGCGGGACGCCTCGAAGCCGCCCTTCACTATTCCCGGCGCAGCGCCGCCGTCGCCCTCGCCCTCGCGGATGGATCGGGTCATGGCGGAGCTTTCCGCCGCCTGGGGCATTACTGCCTATCGTCGGATGTCGCGGCCCCCCTGGAAGCCGCCGGTGTTCCGGTCCATTTCGTCGCGACACGCCCGCGCGAAGCGGATCTGCTCGACGCCCTGGCGCCGCCACCGGGTTAGCCGTGCGGTGACAGGGAGGCCGGGCCGCCGTATCTCGCCCTCGCGCCCGGCGCCGCCGCGGTGCTAGGGGGGCGCGGCGACGCCGAAGAGTTGGAGGACTTGCCCGTGACGCCACCACCCAGCGACGCCGACAAGCCCGGTCCCGGCGGTCGGAAGCCGGACGCCGCGCCCGGCAAGCCCGGATCGTCCACGCCGCCCGGGGGCGCGTCCCGGTCGCCCGCGACATCGGCGTCCACCGCCTCGGCGTCGGCCTCGACATCCTCGGCGTCCACCGCCGCCGGTGCGAAGCCGAGTGCCCCGGGTCCGGCCGAGACCGTGAAGGGACCGCAGGGATCCCCGCTCGGAACACCGCCCAAGCCGGCGACCGAGCCCGTCGTGTCCGCCAAGCCCGGTACGAGCGACGCCCGCCCCGACGGCGGCAAGCCGGGGCCCGGTACCGACGGCCTGAAGCCGTCGTCCGGCCCGGCCGCCCAGCCGCCCGGCGCCAAGCCCGATGCGCTCAAGGCCGGGTCCGACAGGTTCGAGACGAAGCCGGGCACGACCACCTCGTCGTCGGCAACGGCATCGTCGTCGACGGCCTCCGCCACCGCGTCGGCGGCCACCGGGGCGACGGCCGATCCGAAGGCCGCCCAGCCCGGCACCGGCCCCCAGGGCGGTCCCCGTCCGGGCGGTCCCGCTTCGGGTGCCGCGGGTCCGGCGGCCGCCAGTGCGGTGACGGCCGGTCCGATCATCGACCTCAAGGCCAAGCGCATCTCCGATCCGCCGTCGGCCGGCAAGGATGCGGCCAAGGACGCCTCCAAGGATGCCCCGAGGGATGGCAAGGAGGCGCCGAAGGGGCCGATCCCCGCGGCGGCCTCCGTCGATCCGGCCAGACCTGCGGCTGGATCGTCTGCCCGGGCGCGGGCCGGGTTCGGATCGATCGCCGCTGCCGGGCTGCTCGGCGGCGTGATCGGCGCCGGCCTGCTGTTCGGTGCCGAGAAGGCCGGGATCGGTCCCGATCCGCGCCTGAACGCCCTGGATCAACGGCTTTCCAGCCAGATCGCGTCCCTTGACAAGCGCCTTGACGGGCTGGCCCCGCGCGATGCGCTGGCGGCCCTCGACAAGCGCGTCGCCACCGCGGAATCGAGCGCCAAGCAGGCCCTGGACAAGGCCGGCGCGGCGCCGGCGGCCGCGACGGACGGCCAGGCCTCCGGTGCGGCGCCGGCCGTGCCGCCGGATCTCGTCGCTCGCCTCGACAACCTCGACCAGCGCGTCGCCGCGCTTCAGGAGGAGCCCGGCCAGGAGCCGGGCCGGGACCAGTCGGCGGGCGCGAAGCTCGGCGTGGTCCAGGACAACGCGAAGCAGATCGCCGATCTCGAGACCCGCCTGAAGGCGGTGGAAGACGCTGGCGGCGACAAGGGGGCGGCCGAGGACGCGTCCCGGAAGATCGCGGCGCTGCAGGGCGAGGTGGAGCAGAAGACCAAGGCGAATGCCGAGGCCGACGCGGCGCTCGGTCAACGCCTCGACGCGCTGCAACAGGCCCTCGACGCGCGGGTGAAGGCGGCCACGGAGGCGGTCCAGGCCGCCGCTCAGGCGAGCCGCACCGCCGCTGAGGCGGGACAGACCCAGGCCGCCGAGTCCGCAAAGGCGGTGGATCGGCGTCTGCAGGAGCAGGCCGATCAGATCGCAGCGCTGGACAAGAGCGTGGCGCAGCGCGCCGAGGCTAGCACCGTCCAGGCGGCTCTCCGGGTCGTGGTCGCCGATCGCGTGGCGGCCGCCCTGGAATCCGGCACGGCCTATGCGGAGCCGCTGGCGACCTTGCGCAAGCTCGATCCGGGCACCGAAGCGCAGGCCAAGGCCCTCGCCCCCTTCGCCGAGGGCGGCGCACCCTCGGCGGCGGATCTCGCCGACACGTTCCGGCCGATCGCCGAGCGGATCGCGGCCAAGCGGCAGGCGCAGCGGGCCAAGAGCGCCGCCGAGACCGGGGATTTCCGCTCCAAGCTCCTCAGCATGGCCGACGGTCTCGTGCAGATCCGCAAGGCCGACGCGCCCGCCCCCGAGGCTTCCGACGCTCCGGAGGGCAAGGTCCAGGCTGCCCTCGACCGCGGCGACCTGACGGCGGCCTCAGCGGCCTTCGCGGCGCTCCCGGCCGAGGCCCAGGAGCCGGCCGGCGATTTCGGTGCCAAGCTGAAGGCCCGGGCCGAGGCCGAGCAGGCCGTGCGCACCCTCCTCGACAGCGCCTTCAAGGCCCTGCCGGTCGGCGCCGCCCAACCGGCCCAGGCCGCCCCCGGGCGCTAGTCCGGTGACGGACCCGATCCGCGCCCTGCGCGGCCGCACCCTCTCCGAGCGGACGCGCAGGCGCCCCGCTCCTCCCGCCCCCCGCGACGGTCGCCAGCCGGCCGCCGACAGGAGACACTGACCCCATGTGGCGCGCCCTCGCCTTCCTGGCCCTGCTCGCACTCGCCGCCTTCGGAGCGGTCTGGATCGCCGACAGGCCCGGTACCGTCACCGTCGTCTGGAACGGCTACCAGATCGGCACCAGCCTCGCGGTCGCCCTCGTCGGCGTGATCGCGGCGGCGATCGTCCTGGGCGTGCTCTGGGCGATCGTGCGCGGCGTCATCGGCCTGCCGGAGGCCCTGGTCCGCGGCTCCGCCGAGCGGCGCCGCGCCAAGGGCCTCTCCGCCCTCTCCCGCGGCATGGTGGCGGTGGGCTCGGGCGATCCCCTGGCGGCCCGCCGCTTCGCGGGCGACGCCGAGCGGCTCCTCGGCACCGAGCCGCTGACCCTGCTGCTCAAGGCCCAGGCCGCGCAGATCTCCGGCGACCGGGACGCCGCCGAAAGCGCCTTCCAGCGCATGGTCGACGATCCCGAGACCCGGGTCCTGGGCCTGCGCGGCCTGTTCGTGGAGGCCCGGCGCCGGGAGGACGAGACGGCCGCCCGCGCCTACGCCACCGAGGCCGCCCGCCTCGCCCCGAGCGTCACCTGGGCCAACGAGGCCCTGCTCGAGGCGCAGAGCGCCGACGGCGACTGGGCCGCCGCTCTGGAGACCATCGAGCGCCGCTCGTCTCTCGGCCTGATCGACAAGGCCACCGCCCGGCGGCAGCGGGCCGTGCTGCTGACCGCGATCGCCGGCGAGCGCGAGGCCGGCGAGCCGGAACTCGCCGCGGAGCGCATCCTGCAGGCGGTCAAGCTCGCCCCCGATCTCGTCCCGGCGGCCTGCATCGCCGGACGCCTCCTCGCCCGCCGCGGCGACGTCAAGAAGGCGGCCCGGATCGTCGAGGCGGCCTGGAAGGCCAATCCCCATCCCGACCTCGCCAAGGTCTATCTCGGGCTGCGGCCCGGCGATTCGGTCCGCGACCGTCTCGCCCGCGCCGAGGTCCTGGCGAAGCTGTCCGTCTGGGATCCCGAATCCCGGCTCGCCCTGGGGCAGGCCGCCCTCGACGCGCGGGATTACAAGCGGGCCCGCGAGGCCGTGAAGCCCCTGCTCACCGACCGGCCGACCGCCCGCGCCTGCCTGATGATGGCGGCCATCGAGGAGGCCGAACACGGCGCCGCCTCCGGCCAGGCCCGCGAGTGGCTGGCCCGGGCCGCCCGCGCCCCGCGCGACCGCGTCTGGATCGCCGACGGCATCGCCACCGAAACCTGGGCGCCGGTCTCGCCGGTGACCGGGCGCCTCGACGCCTTCACGTGGCGCGAGCCGCCGAACACCCTGGCCGCCGCACCCGCAGTGGAGCCGGAAGCGGAGTCGGCCGCCCCGGCCCTCGTCCCGGCCGCGACGCGCCCCTCTGCGCCCGTCCCCGGATCGGTCGCCCCGTCGGCCTCTGCACTGTCCTCTGCATCGGCCTCTGCACCGGTCGCCCCCGGATCGGGAACGCCGGTGCCTGTGCCCACCGTCCTGCCGGCGAAGGCAGCCAGCGCGAAGACCGCCGGCGCCGATCCGGTCTCGGCCGGGATGGCGGCCGCAGCGCTGCCGCCGGGATCGGCGGATCGCGCCGTTCGTCGGATGGGATGACCGGCCGCGCCAAGCGCCGATCATCCCCGCAGATCATGACAGGACCGGCGCGACTTCACGGAGAGGTCGCGCCGTTCGTCTACTGGCAGTTGAATGTGCCGGCTCGCCCTATAGCGTGTGCTCAGAGCCGTCGACCGAGGGTCCGATCATCCGCCAGACTGCACAGAGCCCGCACGCGGCGTCGATGACGCCGGGTCGGGGCAGCCTTCCGCCTCGCGCGGTGCGACCATGACCCTCAACGACGATGACGGGGAGCCGCGTCGGCAGGTGGGAGCCTTGCCGTTCCGGCGCGGGCGGGATGGCCAGCCCAAGATCCTGCTGGTGACGTCGCGGGAAAGCCGTCGGTGGGTCATCCCGAAAGGATGGCCGATGAAGGGGCGCAAGCCGTTCGAGGCGGCCGCGCGGGAGGCCTACGAGGAGGCGGGCCTGCGCGGTGCGGTCGGCAAGCGTCCGATCGGCTTCTACCTCTACCAGAAGCGCCTGAGGAACCTCGACACCGTCCTGTGCCAAGTGAAGGTCTTTCCCCTCGAGGTGCGCAAGCAGCTCAAGGACTTTCCCGAGGCACGTCAACGGGACCTGCGCTGGTTCACGCCGGTGGAAGCCGCCGAGGCGGTCTCCGAGCCGGGCCTCGCCGCCCTGATCCGGGCCGCATCGCGCACGTAAAATGCGCGGAAGCGCAACACGGCGTTGCCAACGCTGCGGCGATCCGTTATGGCCCCACTCGGCCGGACGGACACGCCCCCCGCGGGGGCGCCCCGGTCACCTGCTGCGGTAGCTCAGTGGTAGAGCACTTCATTGGTAATGAAGAGGTCGAGAGTTCAATCCTCTCTCGCAGCACCAGAAACCTTCTCGATCTGATCACCGGTCCGGCTGACGCTGCGGGTTCCTCGACGGGTCCCGGCGCAGACTGAGGATCGCAGCGGCTGCCCTGCCGACATCATCCGCGGAAGGGGACGTGCGGACGTGAACTCGACAGCCCTGTTCACCATGCTGGGCCTCGTCTTCGGCTGGGCGGTCCTGGCCGGCGCGGCCCTGATCACCGGCCGGCTCGCCACCTTCGCGTTTCTGATCCTGACGCTGATCGCCCTCTACCTGTATGTGCCGTGGGTCCGGCTGCGCGCCAGCGGGATCGAAGGCTCCAGCCGGCCGGTGCGCTTCTGGACGAACGTCGCCATGCTGGGGGTCAGCCTCGCCGCCGGCCTCGCCTTCGCGATCATGCTCGCCCGCCGAGCCGGGCTCCTCTGAGCTCCGGGACGTCGGTGCGGCATCCTCGTGAGGCCGCACGGGCCGCGACCGCCGGACCGGGGACGCTTGCACGGTGCCCGGCCGGAGATGCCCGCCAAGCGCCCTGAACCAGGGTTGGTCTCCTTTAACATACGTTATGTAATACGAGATGCTCTGGCGCGGGAATGATCGAGATTGACCGTGCCAATAGCCTGATCGAGCTTAAGAAAATAGCTTTGACCAAATATTGGTCGTTATAAATAGATCGAGAAATCGAACCGTCGTCCTGACGCGGGGTTGGACAGGGTGCGAGGCTCGATGCTCCCACGGGGGTGCCAAGCCGACGGCCGATCGTGCGGTGGGCTTGAGCACGCCGTGCCTCTCGCGAGGGACAGACACCATGTACTATCATGACAAGCGTCTTCAGTATCCGGTCAAGGTCGACAGCCCCGACCCGATCTATGCCCGCATGCTCCAGCAGGCGATCGGCGGTATCGAGGGCGAGATCCGGGTCTGTATGCAGTACTTCTTCCAGGCCTGGGGCAATCGTGCTCCGACCACGAAGTACCGGGACATGCTGCTCGCCACCGCGACCGAGGAACTCGGCCATATCGAGATGCTCGCGACGGCGGTCGCGCTGAATCTTGAGAACGCGCCGACCAAAGTGCAGGAGGCCGGGGCGGCCGACGCGATCGTGGGGGCCATCATGGGCGGTGAGAACCCGCGCCACATCGCCGAGGGCATGCTGCACAAGACATTGCTGTCCACCGGCATGGCCGCCTTCCCGGGCAATTCCGACGGCTTGCCCTTCGACATGAGTCACGTGTACGCCAGCGGCAACATCGCGGCCGACATGTACTGCAACGTCGCCGCCGAGAGCACCGGCCGCGTCCTCGCAGTGCGGCTCTACAACGCCACGAACGACGCCGGCATGCGGGACATGTGGAGCTTCCTCATCGCCCGCGACACCATGCACCAGCAGCAATGGCTGGCGGTGATCGAGGAACTCGGCGGCCACGCGGGCACCCTGCCGATCCCGAACTCCTTCCCGCAGGAGAAGGAGAACCAGAAGTTCAACTACGCCTTCTTCGGGACGTCGGCGGACGGTTCGCCGCCGCCGGCCGGCCGCTGGACGCAGGGCCCGTCGCTCGACGGCAAGGGCACGTTCAGCGTCGTCCAGAACCAGCCGATGGGCGAGGAGCCGGTGCTCGGCCCGGCGCGCCCCGACAGCGGCGCCGAGTCCCAGCAGATCGGCTGATCGACCGGACGCTCCGATCCGCGCGCCCTCCGGTCGAGGCGTTTTCCTCGGAGGGATCCGCGCCCTGCGGTCCATCGGTCGGGGCGCGGGGCGGACCACGCGGCACAGTCGGCGAGGGTCGCGGCCGGGCGGCGGCCGGGGCCCCCGAGGGGAACCTCCCGATCTTCGGCCCGCATGGCACCGAGGGGGGCACTGCGAGCTTGCGCGTGGTGGCGCGCGATCCGGGTCGGGCGTTGGCGGGCCGCGATGCCTGAGACCGGAGCGGCGTTCGGATCTGCGGTCCGGGCGTCTCCCGTTGGCCGGCGGTGGCTCAGTGCCGGGTCCGCGTCCCGACGGCCGTGTCCGTCCCGCTGCGCTCCGCGAAGCGGGCGAGCCGCCCACGGCTCGGCTCCTCGAGGCCACCGGCATGCGCAAAGGTCGTCAGGGCGATGCCGACGAGAAAGCGGGCCTCAGCGGCCGTCACGGAGCGACCGCTCAAGGTGCTGGCCGCGCCTCGTACGGCGCTGACGGCTTCTTGGAAGGCGGGATCCATCTCGAGATCCGAGAGTCTGGTCATGGGTTCGATCCTTGTGTTCAACCCGCCGCGCCTGACCCCGTGTCGAAGACGACATGCGGAGCGGCGCGGTCTCGGACGGCGTCGCCGCAGATTCGGCGCCGGGGCGTAGCGTTTTTCAGCGCGTCCAATGCCATCGAAACCCTCCTCGTTCCGGGGCGTTTCTCGTGTCGGCCGCGCCGACCGGCATGTTTCTGTCCATATATATTCGTATTGGCTGATCTATGTTGCGGCGAGTGTGACATATTCCGGGATTAATATCCGAAATCATGTTTTCATCCTGTTCAGGTGATCGGCTATCATGCTCGGAGTCTTGCTTGACGCTGATACAATCGACCCACCGGCGCCCCGGCTCCCCGACAGCGTGCAATCTCATCTCGGCCATCTGCTGGCGGCGACTTACGCGCAGGACGCCGTTGAGCCGACGATCGCGGAGCGCTTCGCCGAACTGCTGAGGTTGCTGGACGGTGCCTTCGGCGAGGCGCAAGACGGCCGTGAGAAGGAATTCCAGGCCTCGCTCCTGGGCATGGTGCCGAACCTGCAGCGCTTCGCGCGCTCGCTGCTGCGCAACCACGTCGGTGCCGACGACCTGTTGCAGAACACGCTTCTGCGGGCTTGGCGCTCGCGCGCCAGCTTCGTACCGGGCACCAACCTGGAAGCGTGGCTGTTCACGATCATGCGCAACGCGTTCTACAACGAGCACCGGAGGCACGGGCGCGAGGTGCAGGACGAGGATGGAGCGCAGGCGGAGCGGATGGTCTCGCTGCCCGAGCAGGGCGGCCATCTCGACCTGAGCGACGTCCAGGCGGCCCTCGGTCGTCTCACGCCGCCGATGCGGCAAGCGCTCGTGCTCGTGGCGATCGAGAACCTGACCTACGAGGAGACCGCCGCGATCATGCGGTGCCGGATCGGCACGGTGAAGAGCCGGGTCTGGCGGGCCCGGACGCAACTCGCGCAGATGCTGGGCTATACCGGCCTCGAGATCGGTAGCGACGACGTCATGCTGGCCGCCGCCGGCCCGAAAGGCTGGAAAACCGCCGCCGTCGCGTGACGGCGACACGGGATCGGGGTCGCAAGCGGCCCGTTCGGGGCGTAGGGTCGCCCCTCGATCCTGGGCTCAGGGAGCCACCGTTTCCCATGTCGCCGCGCGTCCTGATGTCCGGTGCTGTTGTGTTCGGTCTGGCTCTGGCGAGCGGAGCGCAGGCGACTCCAGGACCCGCGGTGCGGGCCTGGCTCTCGGACCTCGTCACGCGGATCGATGCCGCCGACCGCGCTCAGAGGGGATCGGGTACGGCTCGGGGCGGCGGAACCGTGCTGGTCCACGTCCAGATCGGTCCGGACGGGGCGGTGCAGAGCGCGGAGATCGAGCAGAGTTCGGGCTCGCCGAAACTCGATCAGCGCGCGCTCCGCGCCCTGCAGGGGATCAGCCCGACCTCCGCCCCGCCGCCCGCTCTCCTGAGCGGGGACGGGATCGTCGATCTCAGCATCCCGGTGGAACTCGGCCACTGAGCTCTGGCGGCCGGTGGCGGCGCCCGGAGAACGGGTTGCGCATCGCGGCTTCGTCTTCGATCGCCCCGCCGGCCTGTCTGCGCCACTGCGTCAACCTGGCGTCGACATCGCCACGATGATTGCAGCCCGCGGGCCGACGATCCGTTCGGTCAAGAATCTTCGCCGAAATCCGCCCCGAGATAGGCGCCGACAAGATACCCGGCCTGATGGGCGGTGAGATAGGCGAACAGCAATAGGATCTTCTCGGCGTCGAGATGCGTCCATACGAAGGCCCACAGGCCCAGCCACCCGATGCTGACCAGCATCGAGCTGGCTATCAGAACCGCTGCCCGATACCGCCAGCCCTCCCATACGCCCACCGCGAAGAGCAGGGCAGCAACCAGCAACGGGCCGTCTCCTTCCGCGCGAAAAGATAAACTTTTACGCGTTAAGTCTCTGTGGGTTCACAAACATTCAATGGGCTGACCGACCTTCGGGTGTGCGGTTTAATATTGTATGAACTCGGTCCGTCCTTCCGGTCGGCCGATCCTTGGCGATGCATCGGCCGGCTCCCAGAGCGCGGTCTCCTCGAGCCGACCGGTCGATGAGGCGCAGGCGGCAAGGTCCGCCTGCCTAGTCGCTCGGAAACGGAATCGGCACGGCAAACATTGATCGCATCGATATGCGGTATCGATTGCATCTGTTTGGATCATGTTGCTCTGCAACGTAAATACCCCCTCGAAGCCGGGCACGACCCGGACAACGAGAGGACTTCGCATCATGACCGTTCGCACCATCGTTCTCGCCGCCCTCGCCGCCGTTCCGATGATCGGCACCGCCCTGGCCGACGAGACCATCGCGCTGACTCCCCCGCTCTACCGTGAGCAGGCGCGTCCCACCGCCGCGGTTCGTCCGGCCTCGGAGCTGACCACGACGCCGCGTCTTGTCCCGGCGAGCCCGGCCTCGCGGCGGGTCGTCGCCACCGCGGTCTCGACCCGCTGAGGCGGGCGATGGCCGCGATCCGGCGCCACCGGGTCCATCCGGTGGCGCCGGCCGCGTCGCCGGATCGCCCGCGCCGCGCTTGGAAGACCGCCGCCGTGCCCGCGCACCCCGTCCTGCGTGCCGCAGGCGCCATCCTCCATCGCCGACCGGATTGCCGCGGAGGATTGGCCTCCGCTTGACGGGCCTGCCACCGTCCGCCCGTTCAGGCCGGGCAGGGCTTGCCGCCGGGCAGAACCACCTCGCTCTGTCCGTTGTAGATCTCGCCCCCGCGCACCGGCCAGACCTTTCTGGACCGGAAGGTCCACCGGGTCAGCTTCGAGAGCACCGGGAAGATCGGATTATAGATCATCGTCACCTCCGACACGACGAAGCGATCGCCGTTTCGGGTCATCCCCGGGGGCGGTGGGCCGAGGGAGGTGCCGGCCGCGTAGGCCTGCCCATTGGATTCGGCACTCGAGCAGACCTTGGTCGTCGCCGAGCTGCCGTCGCTGTAGGTGCCCGCGGCCGTCAGCACGATGCTCGCGCCGCTCACGTCGTAGGGGTTGGAGATCGCGCTGGTCGCGGCGAAGACCGGTTTCAGGTCGGCGTAGCTGCCGCGGGCGATCAGATCCGCCATCGTGGCCGACGCGTTGTCGAGCCGCTTCCCGATCATGAAGGCGCGGGGCAACTCGATTGACCCCATCAGGATCAGCAGCAGGATCGGCGCGATCACGCTGAACTCGATCGCGCTGACGCCGTCCCGGCTGCCGATCAGGCCGGTCAGGCCCGCGCGGGGACGGAGGCTCAGCACGGTTTGGGCTCGTAATCCTCGGCCCGGAAGATCTCGGTGGTGACGAGCAGCTGCGACTTGTCGGACATGATCCGCCCGGTGAAGTCCAGCATCTGGAAGAGGCGCATCACCGGCACGGCGACCCGGACCGTCACCGTATCGCCGCCCTGCGGGCATTCGAACCGGGTGCCGAAGCCCGTCGTCCACGTCTTCGTGGTCTTGTCGAACGGCTCCGCCGGCTGCGATGCCGAGAACGAAGCCGTCCGCGACACGTCGAGGCGCAGATCGGCGCAGGGGAACAGCGCCGACGGGCCGGCACAGACGAGCTTGCGCAAGCGCTGGCTTGGATCGCTGCCGTCGGCGCCGTCCTGAAAGGCGCCCGTGCGCAGCTGGCGCACGCTGCGGTCGACGGCGATATCGAGGGTCTGCTGCTCGATGGCGACGACGCCGGATTCCGCCACGACGCCCAGAAGTGCCAGGAACGGCGCCGCCAGGAGCGCGAACTCCACCGCCGAGGCGCCGCCGCGGTGGCCGCGCAGCCGTCGGATCCCTCCGTCGGTGCCAGCCCGGCCGCCCGGCTCGCGTGTGCGCCAGACAGTCGCGACGCGCCGCAAGATGCCCATCATGACAAACGAACTCTGCAGGTCCTGTGCCTGCTGCCGTCCCAGCTCAACGGCCGGACGAAGCTAGATGTAAGATCGGCTCGTTTAGAAAACGTTCAAACATGAGTAGAATTTGCCACCTTATCGAGGTTCGGCGGCGACGAGTCTGTGGAGGACTGTCTTTTCGCGCTTTAGTTGTATATAATTCGATTATACACTCTTCTGCTTGTATCGCGGCCCTGTGTTCCGGGGCGAGCGGTCTTCGATCTGCAAGGGGTCCGACGATTTTCACAGCCAAGCGTGGCCGGACGGGCGGCGCTGGCATTTTGGCGTTCCAACGCGACGGATTCTTAGGAGCTCGGCGCTAGCCAGGTCGGGTCGGCGGTTGGTGCCGTCGCGATGGCCGCACCGATCCCGCCCGGGGAGAACTGCCCATTTTACCCTTCTGGAGAGCGCTCCGCATCGGCTCGCGCGCCCTGGCGGACCGGTCCGGCTCGGTGGCCCTGACCTTCGGTCTGAGCGCCGTGGTGCTGCTCGGCCTGACCGGCGGCGGCATCGACTATGCCCGCCTCGCCTCCCGGCGCAGCCAGCTCCAGAACGCGGCCGATGCCGGCGTTCTGGCGGCGGGCAATTACCTCAAGCTGGCTGTCGCGACCTCGGCGGCGGCCAAGAGTATCGTGGTCGACACGATCCAGGCCCAGGCGGCGCCCCGCACCGAGAGCCCGTATGCGCTCCAGGTCGACGTGGCGGACGACAGGACCAGCGTCGCCGTGACGGTCGACGAGACCGTCAAGCTCGCCTTCGGCGGCTTCGTCGGCGTGCCGATGGTCAAGGTCGCGGTGCGCTCGAAGGCGCGCGTCGTCGGCAAGATGCGCCTGTGCCTGCTCACGCTGGATCCGCTCGCCGACGGGGCCTTCGAACTGGAGAAGAGCGCCGAGGTCACGGCCCAGGACTGTTCGCTCTACAGCAACTCGCTGAGCCCTCGCGGCATGGTCGGCAAGGACAACGCCTATGCCCGGGCGCAGACCATCTGCACCGCGGGCGGCTTCGACGGCGCCCGCGCGAATTTTGCCCCGCCGCCGCAGACGAGCTGTCCGCCCATCCAGGATCCCCTGAAGGATCGGGCGCCACCGCCGATCGGCGCCTGCACGGCGATCCCGGCCTCGGCCAACAGCAAGCGCGACACCAGCGGCAATCTCGTCGATCAGAGCGTGACCCTCGATCCGGGCACCTATTGCGGCGGCCTGCACATCACCAAGAGCGCCTCCGTCGCGTTGCGCGCCGGCACCTATGTGATGAAGGACGGGCCGCTCATCGTCGACAAGGATGCCGCCATGACCGGCATCGACGTCGCCTTCTACTTCACCGGCAACAAGGGCGGCCTCGTCTTCGACAAGAAGACCACGGTCAGTCTGTCGGCGCCCACCACAGGTCCCATGGCCGGCCTGCTGATGATGGAGGAGCGGGTGGTCAGCGATCCGGTCGACCCCACCCAGGCCGTTCTCGGGGATGTATTGAGCCCGATCGCGCCGACGCCGCCGCCGCTGGCCGCGACCAAGCCGATGCGGACTTACCGGATCATCAGCGACAATGCGCGGACCATGTTGGGCACGCTCTACCTGCCGGCGGGCCGCGTGGTGATCGACGCGAGCAAACCCGTTGCCGACCAATCGGCCTACACGGTGATCGTGGCCCAGCAGGTCAATCTCTACGAGGGTCCGAATCTCTATCTGAACGCGAATTACGACGCGACGAGCGTGCCGGTGCCCAAGGGGGTCGGCCCCCTCTCGGGCAAGCTGCTGCTCTCGCAATAGCGGAAGCCACGATGCCGATCCTCCGCTGCCGGCCATTCGTCTGGGAGTGACGCGGTGCTCGCGCTGATCATCGACGATTCCGAGATGAACAACCTGCTGGTCATGCAGGCGCTCAAGCCCGTGGCCGGCTGCGAGCCGGTCGCCTTCACCTGCCCCAGGGCGGCGCTCGACTTCCTGCGGGCGCATGTCGACAGGATCGGGGTCGTCGTCACCGACTACGACATGCCCGGCCTGACCGGCCTCGACGTCATCGCGGCGGCGCGGGCGGTCCCGGGCTTCGCGCACGTGCCGATCGTCATGGTGACGAGTCTCGACCAGCGCAGCCTGCGCCATCAGGCCCTGCGCGCCGGCGCGACGGATTTCCTCGGCAAGCCCTGCGATCCCGTCGAGATCCAGGCGCGCATCACCAACCTGATGACGATCAGCGCGGCCCACCGGCAGGAGCAGGACCGGGCCGCGGTGCTCGCCCGCGAGGTCGCGGCGGCGGTCGCGGTCATCGAGGCGCGGGAGCGCGAGATCATCGCCCTGCTGATGCGCGCCGCCGAGCACCGGGACACCGATACCGGCGATCACATCGCCCGGGTGGCCGGCTACGTGGGCATCATCGCCGCCAATCTCGGCTTCGATCCGGCGGAGATCCGGATCCTGAAGCTCGCCTCCACCATGCACGATGTCGGCAAGATCGGCGTTCCCGACGCGATCCTGCTCAAGCCGGGGCCGCTCACGGTCGAGGAGCGCGCCGAGATGGAGAAGCACGCCGAGCGCGGCCGGCGCATCCTGGAGGGCAGCACCTCCGACGTCGTGCGCCTCGCCGCCGAGATCGCCGAGAGCCACCACGAGCGCTGGGACGGAACCGGCTATCCCAAGCGCCTGCGCGGCGAGGCGATCCCGATCTCCGGTCGCATCGTGGCGGTGGCGGACGTGTTCGACGCCCTGGTGACCGAGCGGCCCTACAAGGCGGCCTGGCCCCTCGAGCGCGCACGGGCCTTCCTGGCGGACCAGGCAGGCCGCCACTTCGATCCGCGCTGCGTGGAGGCCTTCCTGGCGGGCTGGGAGATGGTGACGCGGACCTGCATCCGCGCCGCCGCCTGATCCCGTCTCTTCCGCCGCCCCCGTCCCGCGACCGGGCCCCTCCGGGCCGCCTGAAGGAGAAGAGCGTGCATCTCGCGTGGCTCAGGCCGAGACGTTCCCTGGCCGGCCGGCTGGCGCTGGCGGTGACCGGCGCCGTCACGGCGGCTCTCGTCCTGGCGGCGGCCCTCTCGGTCTGGCGCGAGGTCGACCGCTACGCCGCCGACAAGCAAGCGGCGCTGGAGGCCGTCGCCCAGGTCTTCGCCCACGGGGGCGCCCGGGCCACGGCCGCCAACGACGAGGCCGCGGCCGCCGCCTCCCTCCGGGCGATCGGCAACGTGCCGTCCATCGTCTACGGGGCGATCGAGCGACCGGACGGGTCCGTCCTCGCCGAGCAGGGGATCGGCCTGCGGCTGACGCAGGACGCAGCCCTGGACGGGGCGGATCTCTCGCTCCTTCATCTGTTCGCCACCCAGAGTCTCCGGGCGACCGCGCCGATCCTCGAGAACGGGCGCCCCGTCGGTCGGGTCGTCCTGATCGGCGAGACCGACGACATCCGCGACCACGTCTGGGCCGCCGGCCAGAACGCCGCCCTGGCGGCCCTGCTGGCCGTCGCGATCGGGATCGGCGTGTCGTTCTACCTGCAGCGCAGCGTCACGCGGCCCCTGGGGGCCCTCACCCGGACCATGGAGGCGGTCCGCCTGCGCCACGATTACACGCAGCGCGCCCCCGTGGAGAGCGACGACGAGGTCGGCGCGCTGGCGCGCACCCTCAATGACCTGCTCTCCGCGGTCAACGAGCGCGACCACCGCCTCGCCGCCCACAGCGCCCACCTGGAGGCGGAGGTCCAGGCGCGGACAGCCGATCTGAGGGAGGCCAAGCAGGCCGCCGACGCCGCCAACGCCGCCAAGTCGACCTTCCTGGCCACGATGAGCCACGAGATCCGGACGCCGATGAACGGCGTCCTGGTCATGGCCGAACTGCTGGCGAGTGCCGACCTGCCGGTGCGCCAGCGCCGCTACGCCGAAGTCATCGCCCGGTCCGGCCGGTCGCTCCTGGCGATCATCAACGACATCCTCGACTTCGCGAAGGTCGAGGCGGGCAAGCTCGATCTCGAACACGTGCCGGTGTGCCCCGCCGAGATCGCCGATACCGTGGTGACGCTCTTCGCCGAGCGGGCCCGCGCGGCCGGGCTCGACCTCGCGGCCGACATCGCGCCGGAGGTGCCGCAGGCGATCCTCGGCGACCCGGTCCGCCTGGGTCAGGTGGTGAGCAATTTCGTGTCGAACGCGCTGAAGTTCACCGAGGCCGGGCACGTCTCCGTCCGGATGGCGCTCGATGCCGGGGACGGATGCCTCGTCATTGCCGTCGCCGATACCGGGATCGGCATCCCCCAGGACAAGCTGGCCACGATCTTCTCGGCCTTCTCGCAGGCCGATCAATCCACGACCCGCCGTTTCGGCGGGACCGGCCTCGGGCTCTCGATCGCCCAGCAGATCATCGCCGCGATGGGCGGCACCGTGGCGGTGGAGAGCCGCGTCGGCGCGGGCTCGACCTTCTCGGCGCGCATTCCCGTGACCGTCGCCGAACCCGCCCGGCCGATCCTGCGCCACGGCACGGTGCCGGCCGCGATCGTGCTGGACACCGCCGGTCCCGCGACCCGGGTTGCCCTCGCCGCCAGTCTGAGCGGGGCCGGCTTCGCGCCGGTCGCGGCGGACCGTGGCGCGGCCCCCGCCCACTGGGTCCTCGACGCGGCCGCCCTCGTGGCGGCGGGTCGCCGGCCGGATCGGGCCGGGCGCGTGCTCGTCCTGGCGGGGGCGGGCGACAATGCGGCCGATCAGGCTCTCCGGTCCGGCCTCGCCGACGCGGTGCTGCGCTGGCCCGTGATCCAGGCGGAGTGGCGGCCCCTCCTGGCGGCGCTGGCCGCGGGCGATCCCTTCACCGCGTCCGCGGCGGTCGCCGTCGCGACCGATCTGCTGCCGCAGTTCTCCGGCGCGCGGGTGCTCGTCGCCGACGACAGCGCGGTCAACCGCGAGGTCGCCCTCGAGGCCCTGGCCCGCTGCGGCGTGACCGATGTCGTGACCGTCGAGGACGGGGCCGCGGCCGTGGCGGCGGCCGGGTCGCAGCACTTCGATCTGATCCTGATGGATGGCAGCATGCCGGTCCTGGATGGCTTCGCGGCCGCCCGGACGATCCGGCAGCGCGAGGCGGCCACGGACCGGCGCACCCCGATCGTCGCGCTCACGGCCCACGTCCTCGGCGAGGCTGCGGAAGCCGCAGAGGCCGCCGGCATGAACGGAACGCTCCTGAAGCCCTTCACCCTGCGGCAGCTCGCCGATCTCCTGCAGGCGCATGTCCCGTCCCTCCGGGACGCGGCACGGGAGGCTGCGGTGGGATCGGAAGAGGCCCGGGCCGCCTTGCCGACCGGAGTATCACCCGGAGCAGCACCCGAAGCATCGCCAGAGGGCGATCTGCTCGACGCCGAGGTGCTGGACGGGCTCCTCGGCCTCGGAGACGGTGCCTTCCTGGACCGCGTCCTCGATCTGTACCGGGCGCAAGGCCCTGTCGCGCTCGCCACCCTCCGATCGGCCCTCGCCGTCTCGGATCAGCCTGCCATCGCCAGGGCGGCCCACAGCCTCAAGTCGATGAGTGCGAATATCGGCGCCCGCGCCCTCGTCGCGCGGTTGCGCGCCATCGAGGATGCCGCCCGGAACGCGGCCTGCGCCGAGCCGCAAGAGGCCTGCGACGGGCTGGAGACCCTTCTCGCCGCGACGATCCGCGACCTCGAGGGGCGGACACGCGCCCAGGCGGTGGCCGCCTGAGATCGACACCGGATCGGCGGCTTCCTGTGCCGATGGGCCGGAGCGGCGAGCCCGGTCCGCCCGAGACACCCGCCCTTCAGCCGATCCGCGTGTCTGCCAGCCCGTTGGAGCCAGCGCCTCAGCGATGTCACGGTCGTCCACCGCCGCGCACCCGCGGGGCAGTGGGCGCCAATGCCCCTGAGGAATGCCTCGTGATTTCGCAGACCTGCCCTGCGTTCCCAGGGCTGGTATGCCAGATACGAGCCTCGTAAAGCTGCGCTTCCTCCCAAGCACTCCCTCAGCCCGCCCGGTTCGCCGCGGCGGGCCTTTTCGTCGGTGCGACGCGGGATACCGCCGCCGGCTGCACGGCAGGTTCCGGTGCGATCGGCTCGTCCACCGTCACGGACGAGAACCGATCCGGGCCCCCGTCAGCTCGTGATCATCCGGCGGGTGAACATCGCGGCCGCGAACAGCACGGCGGCGCCGGCCGTGACGAGGCTCGTCATCAGGATCCGTCTCGGCTCCGTGGAAGAGCCGGCCTTGACGGGTTCGACGATCGGCACGAGGGCCACGACCTGTTGCTGGGCCACGATCCGGGCCCGGTCATAGGCCAGTTGCACGTCGCGGTGGTATTTCTCGGCGTTCTCGCGCTCGTGCTCGAGGTCTTCGAACCGCGTGAGCGCGTCCGAGAGGCGCCGCTTCTCCGTCGGTGCTGTGCCGGCCAGCTGCTGCCGAACCTTGGCGATGTTGGCATCGAGATCGGCAATCTGCTGCTTCAGGTCGATGATGCTGCGGGATTGCGGGCCGAGATCCCGCTGAAGCACGGCGAGCTGGATGGCGAGCTTGGTGCGCGAGTCCCGCAGCTCCGACATCGCCTTGATGGTGGCGGTATTCGACTTGACGACGTCGAGCACGCCCTCGCGGTTGCGCAGATCGTTCAATGCGGCGTTGGCCTGCGCCTCCCGCTCCTCGGCGAGCTTCAGGACACGCGCGCTGACGTCCAGCGCGTCCTGGCGGGACCTCATGCTCAGGTCGTTCAACATCCGCTCGGTATCCGCCATCACGGCCTTCGTGATGGCAAGCGACTCGTCGGGGTCGAAGGCCTCGACTGTCAGCGACATGATGCCGGACGCCGACTCGACGTCGACGTCGACGCGGCGCTTCCAGTACTTCAGGAACTTCTCGACCGGCTTTTCCGGGCTGAACCGCGAGAACATGTCGATGCTGTCGCGACCGAACCAGTCGCGGATCGGAAGCTCCGCCGCGACGGCTTCGACCAGCGGCCGGCTGTGGATGTATTCCTGTGCGATGAGCGTTTCCTGGGCGACCGTCGCCTTGATCACGCCGGCATTCGTGCCGACCGTGTCCGGTGTCGCCTTGTCGGCCGTCCCGACGGTCGGCCGGATCGCGAACTGTGCCTCGGTCACGAAGCGGTCGGAGGCGATCAGGCCGTAGAAGATCGCGCCGCCCAGGGTCGGCAGGACGAAGCAGACGACGAAGAGGAGCGGTAGCCAGGGATCGCTTTTGACGTGACTCTGGTACGAGCGCACGCCCTTCTTGGTGTCGGGAAGGCCCGGCAGGCGTGCGAACTGCCGCAGCGAGTGCGCGATCACCTTGTTCCGGTCGATGCCTTTCGAAGGCCTGCCCCCCGCCTTCTCGACCTGCGTGTTCATCGTTGCTTCTCGAAACTCGGGCTGCCACGGGCGCGATCGGCCCGCGAGGCTGTGATGCCGCTCGCGCAGCCCGTCGCACAGCGAGGCGGCGAAAGCATGTCAGCCGAAAGACACCGGAACGAGAACCCGACAGAGGGGCCGGTCCAGAACGCCGTGCCGTCATCGGCGGCGTGCGGCGACCGACGATGGACCGCCCATCCGACCGCCGGTGCCGTTCGGGACCCCGAGACGTCCCCCGAGGGAACCCTCGATCTACCGCCTGTATTCCGGCGAGAGATGATCGAGCGGGTTGGTGCGCGCGTCCTTGTTCCGGCCGGATACGGTCCCGGTGCTCCCCCCGCGCATGACGTCCGTCGATGAAGAGAGGGCGCTCGGGGGTGAGACAGGGCCGCTCGGTCGATCGGCAGGGGAAGGGCCGCCCGGCGTGGTGCTGACCCCGGGGGGGAGCGTGGCCGGCGTCGGCTGATCGATCCGGCTCGCCGCCGATTGGGCGAGCACCGGTCCAGAGAGCGCGATCAGCGCGCAAACCCCCATGGCCGCGCGGCGCATGGCAGTCCGTGCGAAGCCGACAGGGAGAGCGTGCATCAGGATCATCAATCCAGTCATCCTCGAAAGCCGGTCGGTCCGCGTCCGGTGAGCCAATGGATCAGCGCATCGGCAGTTCCGAACCGGCGATGACCGGTGCCGCGCCGAGGCTTCTCCGGCGCGTCGCCTCGGCGTCACCCTGCGCGCATGAGGCGAACGGCGGTCGAGACGGCCGAGCCCGCTTGGGCATCAGCGCAGGGTCAGGGCCTCCACGGCGGCCTTCTCGGACGGGACCAGCAGGGCGAAGCCCGCATGCTCCGTGACCAGGATCGAGGCGCGCATGGCTGCGGCGGAGAAGCACTCCGGTGACATGCTTCGCAGGGCCGCCAGGCCCTTCTGCAGCCGCACGCCGACCTGCACGATCCCGCCGCCCTCACGGGCCAGCGGATGGAAGAAATCCGCAATCAGGTCGTCGGTCGACAGGGCCGGGACCCGGATGCGCGGATGCTCGGGTTCGCGCGGCGGCCGGTCCGGGTCCGGTATCCACTCCGAGAGCACGCGCAAACCTGCACCGATCACCGCGATCGCGGTCCCGTAATCGGCGGCCGTCGGCGGAAGCGCCTTCGATCCGATCTCCGCGAGGACGGACAGGCCGAAGCGCGGATCCTGCTCCCAGGCACGATCGTCGGCGATCAGGAAGGCCCGGCGGACGGCCGCCAGGGCGGCGGCCTCCATCTCCGGGTCGACGAAGGCGAGGGGCGTGGCGGCGTGGACGAAGGCGCCGGGGAGCACGGCCACGTCCAGCATCGCGTCGCGGCCACCGAGGGCCCGCGTCAGCACCGCCAGGTCGACATGCTGGATGTAGCCGATCCGATCCGCGAGGACCGGCCGCGTGTGGCGGTGCGCCGGATCCGGGGGGATGCCACCGAGATGCGGTTGGTCGCGCCGGCAGCGCAGCGCCTGGGCCGCCGCCTGCTCGACCAGCCGGATCGTCTCGCCGACCCGGCCGAAGCGCGTGAGCTGCTGCATCCAAAGCAGGAGGGTGACGACGATCAGGCCGATGACCACCACCGTCGCGCCCAGCATGACGAGGCGCCCGCCCGGCCCGTAGAGGCGGGTCGACAAGGCCACGATCCCCACAACCGAGAACAGGAACGCCCCGAGGAAGGTGGCGAGCGCGTCGTGTGCCCGCCGGTCCTCGCTCCAGAGGATCGTGGCGCGCGGCGTCACGCCCGACGAGGCGGCCCCCAGGGCGTTCACCAGCACGGTCAGCGAGAAGGTCGTCACCGTCAGCATCGAGGAGGCCAGGATGCTCAGGACGTTGCCGACGGCGTCGGCACCGACGCTGAGGGCGAAGTTCTCCTCGACGTGAAACTGGAAGCGCCACGCCACCAGGGCCGCCAGGACGCCCCCGACGCAGTAGAGCGCGGCGCGGACCCAGGCCTGGCGGAGGGTTCGGGACAGGATCAGCCGCCAGCGCGGCATGACGGTCTTCATGCGCGCTTCGGCCCCCTCCCGCCGCCGATCCCGATGTCCGCGCCGATGTCCGCGCCACCGACCCTGCGACGGACCAACGCCGCTACTCGGCCGGCAGTGCCGCGTCTCCGGCCCCGGACGGCTCGGGCGCGGCCGGATCGCGGCGCCCAAACAGCCGCTCGAAGGCGACGTAGAAGGTCGGCGTGATGAACAGGGTGATGAAGGTCGCCACGACGAGGCCGCCGATCACCACGGTCCCCATGGAGACGCGCGCATGCGCCCCGGCGCCGCTGGCGATGGCCAGCGGGATCGAGCCGGTGATGAAGGCGAAGGAGGTCATGAGGATCGGGCGCATGCGCAGGCGCGCCGCGTCCTGGGCCGCCTTCAGCACGTCCTCGCCCTGCCGGCGCAGATCCTCCGCGAAGGACACGAGCAGGATCGAGTTCTTGGCGGCCAGGCCCACGAGCAGCAGGAGCCCGATCTGGCCGAAGATGTCGAGTTCGAGCCCCCGCACCGCCAGGAAGCCGACGGCGCCGAAGATCGCGATCGGCGTCGCGAGCAGGATCACGAAGGGCAGGCGCAGCGACTCGTACTGGCCCGCCAGCAGCAGGAAGATCATCAGGACCCCGAGGCCGAAGATCAGCGGCGCGTAGCCGCCCGCGACCTTCTCCTGATAGGCGACGTCGGTCCATTCCACCGCGTAGTCGGCCGGCAGGCGGCTCTTGGCGAGCGCCTCGACTTCCTTGAGCACCGTGCCGGAACTCGCGGTGGAGGCCACCTCGATCGCCACCTCGATGGCCGGGTAGGTGTTGTAGGACAGGACGGCGGTGGGGCCGGTGGTGAACTCCGCCCGCACCAGGGAGCCGATCCGCACCGGCTCGCCCCGGCTGTTCAGGACCGGCAGGGCCTCCAGATCCTGGATCGTGCGCCGGCCCGCGGCCTCGCTCTGCACGTAGACCTGGTAGACGAAGCCGAAGCGGTTGAAGAGGTTGACGAAGCTCGATCCGACATAGGTCCCGAGCGCGTCGAACAGGTTCTGGAGGGGCACGCCGAGCTGCTCGGCCTTGGCCCGGTCGATCTCCAGGCGGATCTGCGGGACGCCGTAGCTCGTCGTCGGGAGCGCCTGGGCGATGTTGGGGCTCTTCTCCATTTCGTCGATGAAGCGCTGCGCCGCCGCGGCGAGCTTGAGGCCCCCGGTGCCGCTGCGGTCCTGGATCTCCAGGGTCAGGCCGCTGCGCGTGCCGAGGCCGGGCAGCGGCGACGGGTTGACCACCCGCACCGTCCCGTCCGGATCGTGCCGGAACTGCTTCTGCACGCGGGCGATGATGGCGTCGGCCGAGGCCGTCCGCTCGCCCCAGGGCTTCAGGACCGGGATCTGGAACCCGTAGAACGGCGCCACCGCGTCGGCGAGGATGCTGCGCCCGACGACGCCGATCGTGTGATCGACCTCCGGCATGTCCCGCAGGCTCTTGCCGAGTCGCTCGACCATGCGGTCGGTGCGCGCCACGGCGGCGCCCTTGGGCAGGGCGACGTCGGCGAAGAAGTAGCCCTGATCCTCGTTCGGGACGAAGCCGGTCGGGCGCTGCATCACGAGGAGCACGGTGAGCGCCGCGAAGGCCGCGAAGGCGAGGCCGACGAGCACCAGATGGCGGCTGAGCCGCCCGATCATCGCGGTGAGGAGGCCCGCGGCCCGCTCCAGCGTCCGGTTGAACCAGCGCAGCGGCGCCTTCCACCGGCTCTGCCGGGCCTGCGCCCCCTCCGGCCGGTGCCTCAGGATCAGGCCGCAGAGCGCCGGCGTCAGGGTCAGCGAGACGACGGCCGAGATCATCACCGAGATCGCGATGGTCAGGGCGAACTGGTTGTAGAGCTGGCCGGTCAGGCCCGGGATGAAGGCCACCGGCACGAACAGGGCGGCCAGGACCAGGGTGGTGGCGATCACCGGGCCGGCGACCTCGTTCACCGCCTCCCGGGCGGCCGGCCGCGGCTCCATCCCCTCGTCCATCAGCCGCTCGGTGTTCTCGACCACGATGATCGCGTCGTCGACCACGAGGCCCACCGCCAGCACCATGCCGAGCAGGCTCAGGGTGTTGAAGGAGAAGCCGAGCAGCGCCATCGGGCCGAAGGTCCCGACCAGCGCCACCGGCACGGCGATGGAGGGGATCAGCGTCGCCCGCCAGTTCTGCAGGAACAGGTAGGTGACGATGACGACGAGGAGGAGCGCCTCGAACAGGGTGTGGACCACCTCGCGGATCGCCTCGCGGACGAACTCGGTGCGGTCGAGGGCGATCTTGTACTTGAGCCCGGGCGGGAACCGCCGGGCCAGCTCTTCCATGGTGGCCTTCACCCCGTCCATCACATGGACCGCGTTGGCGCCGGGCGTCTGGTAGAGGCCGAGCGTCGCCGAGGGCTGCCCGTCGAAGCCGGAGCGCACGCCGTACTGCTCCGAACCCAACTCCACCCGCGCCACGTCCCGGACCCGGACCACGGAGCCGTCGGGGTTGGCCCGCAGCAGGATGTTGGCGAATTCCTGGGGCTGGCTCAGCCGCCCCTGAGTCACGACCTGCAGCTCGAAGGCGGTGGGCTGCCCATCGGTCGGCGGCTTGCCGAGGGATCCGGTGGTGATCTGCTCATTCTGTTGGCTCACCGCGCGGATCACCGCATCGGGGCTGATCGCCAGGGCCTCCATCTTCACCGGATCGAGCCAGATGCGCATGGCGTAGCGCTTCTGGGAGAAGTTCTGGATCCGGCCCATGCCGTCGACCCGGCGCAGGGGTTTGATCACCTGCGTCTCGGCCCAGTTGGCCAGGAACAGCTCGTCGTAGGGCGAGCCCGGATCGGCGTAGAGCACGATGTTGCCGAGCCGCTGGCGGGAGCTCTTCTGGATCTCCAGGCCCTGCGCGCGCACCGAGGCCGGAAGCTTCGACTCGGCCCGGTTGGCGCGGGTCAGGACCTCTGCGGCGGCGGCGTCGAGATCGGAGCCGATCTCGAAGGTCGCGTCGAGGTTGACGCTGCCGTCGGTGTTGCTGGTCGACGCGATGTACAGGAGGTGCTGGGCGCCGTTGATCTCCTGCTCCAGGGGCGTCGTGACGGCGTCGTAGGCCTGCTGTGCGCTCGCGCCCGGATAGGTCGCCTGGATGTTGATGATCGGCGGCGCGATCTCGGGAAACTGCGCGATCGGCAGGGTCAGGCCCGCCACCGCGCCGATCAGGGTGATCAGAACCGAGATGACGGCCGCGAGGACCGGCCGATCGACGAAGCGGGCGAACATCGGACCTCGACGGTGGTCGGTGGCCGCGAGGACCGGGCGTGCAACGCGAGCGCGTTTGGCGTGTTCCCTGTCCGGTTCGGCGCCGAGCGCGCCGCAGCGGGGAGCAGGCGGCGTGCGGGCGGGGATTCGGTACGGCTTACTCGGATGTGGCGCCGCGCTGGTCCTGGCGGCGGGCGGCTGGTTCGCGATGGGCCGACCGGACCCGTCCGTGCTGATGGCGGCCCTGCCCTGGTCGGACCGGCCGCCCGAGACCGCTGAGGCCGAACCGCCGATCGCCGTGACGGTGACGACGGCGCGGACGCAGGCGGTGCCGATCAGCTTCACCTATACGGGGACGATCATCGCGCAGCAGGACGCGGCCCTGCGGGCCCGGGTGACCGGCAACGTCACCGATCGCCCCTTCGAGCCGGGTGGCCACGTGAAGAAGGGGCAGGTGCTCTTCCGGATCGACCCGCGTCCGTTCCAGGTGGCGCTCGCCCAGGCGCAGGCCCAGGAGGCGCAGGCCAAGGCGCAGCTCCAGTTCGCGCAGGCCGAGGTGAGCCGGACCGACACGCTGGCCGACAAGGGCTACGCCTCCGAGCAGCGCCTCCAGCAGCTTCAGTCGAACGCCGCCTCCGCCGCCGCCCAGGTCCAGGGGGCCGAGGCCGCGATCGCGCGGCAGAACCTCAACCTCGACTACGCGGTGGTGAACGCCCCCTTCGACGGGCGGGCGAGCCTGTCGATCGTCAACCCCGGCGACCTCGTCATCGAGAACCAGACGCAGCTGGTCACGGTGGTGCAGCTCGACCCGATCGACGTGCAGATGGCGCTCTCCTCCGAGGATTCCGAGGCGCTGCGCGAGGCGATGCAGAAGGGCCCCGTGACCGTGGAGGTGCTGGACGAGGCCGGCAAAGCCATGCGCGACGCGAAGGTCTATCAGCTCGACAACCGATTTGACCCCCGCACCGCCCGTCGCCTCGTGCGCGCCCTATTGCCGAACACCGACGAGCGCTTCCTGCCGGGTCAGTTCATCCGTGCCCGGGTGAAGACCGGCACCGAGGAGAAGCTTCTGGTCCCCACGATCGCGTTGTCGGCCAGACTCGCTCAGCAGATCGTCTACATGGTCGACGATCAGGGTGTCGTACGCCAGAAGCCCGTGACGACGGGCGACAGCTTCGGCGAGGACACCGCGATCCTGGCCGGGCTCAAGGCCGGCGAGCGGGTGGTGACCGACCACCTTCAGGACATGCGGCAGGACCTCAAGGTTGAGATCCGGTCCGCGGAGGCCGACGGCCCGTCCAAGCCTCCGGCGACGAAGACGGGGGGCCGGGATGCGGACGATCGGGGCTGACCGCGCCATGCGAGCCATCTTCTCGCTCGGGCTGATCCTGGCGCTCCTGCAAGCATCGGCCGCGCAATCGGCCGCCCAATCGGCCTCGACGGCGGCGCCGGCGGGCTGCCGTGTCGATCATGCGCGGTACGCGGCCCTCAAGACAGGCATGACCTATCGGCAGGTGCGGGCACGCCTGGGTTGCGATGGCCGTCGCATTTCGCACCTGACGATCGGCCGGGTCCGGCGCGCGACCTATTCCTGGCCCGGACGGGGCACGTATGGGGCCAATCTCACGCTCACGTTCCGCAACGAAAGGCTCACGGACAAGGCGCAGCTCGGCCTGCGCGTGCCCTGAGCGATCCGCTCGGCCCGAGAGCGGCCTTCCCGCCGGGCCTGAGGGGCAAGACGGGCCTCGGAGCCGACCGGGTGATGACCACACGCCGGAGGCGTTCGAGCGCCGCCCCCGACGGTCCTGGCCCGTGTCGGGCGCGGCCGCGCCGACGGCAGGGGGCATCACGGTCGGGAGGGATCGCGTCCTTTCCCGGGAGAGCCCCAGGTTCCGGTCCCGCTTCAGGCGCGGTCTCGGCGAGGGGCGTCGTCGCCCACGCATGGCCGGATCGGCGGGTGACCTTGGCCGCGGCGGTGCCGGCGGCCTCTTGGCGTTTGATGCAGGGGCGACGGCCGCCTTCCCTCTGGCGGTTCGTTGAGCTCGCGGCCTCGGCGGCCTATGCATAGACCCCATGGAACTCCACGCGCCCGCCAACCGACCCTTGGCACCCATCGTCTGCCAACCGCCGCCCGCCGGAAAGGCGGCGCCGTTCCTGCCGATGAGCCGCGCCGAGATGGCGGCGCTCGGATGGGACGCCTGCGACATCGTGCTGGTGACGGGCGATGCCTATGTGGATCACCCCAGCTTCGGCATGGCCATCATCGGCCGGCTGCTCGAAGCGCAGGGGTTCAAGGTCGGCATCATCGCCCAGCCGGACTGGCAGTCGGCTGAGCCGTTCAAGGTTCTGGGCAAGCCGAAGCTGTTCTTCGGCGTCACCGGCGGCAATCTCGACTCGATGGTGAACCGCTACACCGCGGACCGCCGGCTGCGCCACGACGACGCCTATACGGCCGGCGGCGAAGGCGGCCGGCGGCCGGACCGCTCGACCATCGTCTACACGCAGCGCTGCCGCGAGGCCTACAAGGACGTGCCGATCGTGCTCGGCGGTATCGAGGCGTCGCTGCGCCGCATCGCCCATTACGATTACTGGTCCGACAAGGTGCGCCGCTCGATCCTCGCGGACGCGAAGGCCGATCTGCTCATCTACGGCAATGCCGAGCGCGCCGTCGTCGAGGTGGCGAACCGTCTCGCGGCCGGCGAGGCGCCGCAGGAACTCGACGCCGTCCGGGGCGTCGCCCTGTTCCGCCGCGTGCCCGAGCATTACAC
Source organism: Methylobacterium sp. 391_Methyba4 (assembly GCF_029691625.1). Classification (NCBI taxonomy): domain Bacteria; kingdom Pseudomonadati; phylum Pseudomonadota; class Alphaproteobacteria; order Hyphomicrobiales; family Methylobacteriaceae; genus Methylobacterium; species Methylobacterium sp. 391_Methyba4. The sequence continues at coordinate 2,652,513 of NZ_CP121475.1, forward strand.
CGAGCTGCCCGCCGACGATCTCGATTCGACCGACGAGGCCGCCGCCCGCCGCCCCGGCGAGACCGTGATCCGGCTCCCCGCCTACGAGCAGGTCAAGGACGACAAGGAGGCCTATGCCCGCGCCTCGCGGGTGCTGCACCGGGAGGCCAACCCCGGCAACGCCCGCCCGCTCGTCCAGCGCCACGGCGACCGCGACCTGTGGCTGAACCCGCCGCCGATCCCGCTCTCCAGCGAGGAGATGGATGCGGTCTACGACCTGCCCTACGCCCGCGCCCCCCATCCGTCCTACGGCGACGCGAAGATCCCCGCCTGGGACATGATCAAGTTCTCGGTGACGATCATGCGCGGCTGCTTCGGCGGCTGCACCTTCTGCTCCATCACCGAGCACGAGGGCCGCGTCATCCAGAACCGCTCGGAGGGCTCGATCCTGCGCGAGATCGAGAAGATCCGCGACAAGACGCCGGGCTTCACGGGGGTGATCTCGGATGTCGGCGGGCCGACGGCGAACATGTACCGGATGGCGTGCAAGGACCCGAAGATCGAGGCGGCGTGCCGGCTGCCGTCCTGCGTCTTTCCGGATATCTGCCCGAACCTGAACACCTCGCACGACGACCTGATCCGGCTCTACCGCAAGGTCCGGGAGGTGAAGGGCGTCAAGAAGGTCATGGTCGCCTCCGGCGTGCGCTACGACCTCGCCGTCCGGAGCCCCGAATACGTCAAGGAGCTCGTGACCCATCACGTCGGCGGCCGTCTCAAGATCGCGCCCGAGCACACCGAGCGCGGCCCCCTCGACCTGATGATGAAGCCGGGCATCGGCACGTATGACCGCTTCAAGGAGATGTTCGACGCCGCCGCCAAGCAGGCCGGCAAGAAATACTACCTGATCCCGTATTTCATCGCGGCGCATCCGGGCACGACCGACGAGGACATGATGCACCTCGCCCTCTGGCTCAAGAAGAACGACTATCGCGCCGATCAGGTCCAGACGTTCCTGCCCTCGCCGATGGCCACCGCCACGACCATGTATCACACCGAGATCAACCCGTTGCAGGGCGTGCGGCGCGGCGGCAGCGAGCCGGTCGACGCGATCAAGGGGATGCGGCAGCGCCGGCTGCACAAGGCGTTCCTGCGCTACCACGATCCCGAGAACTGGCCCCTGCTGCGCGAGGCGCTGCGGGCGATGGGTCGCGCGGATCTCATCGGGCCGAGGCCGGACCAGCTCGTTCCGCTCTCGCAGCCGCCGGGAACGGGCGCCGGTGCGGGCAAGGCGGGTGGCCAGCCGCGCCCCATGCGCCATCCGGGTGCGCCGCGTTTCACCACGAAGGGCGTGCCGGTGAGGAAGTGATGGCCGCGCGCGGCTGATCGACGGATGTTCCGAGAGCTGCGTTCGACCGAGGCTGCATCCACATGGATCGAGCGCGGACATCCATGGATGTCGGGCGCGGACCAATGGCCACGGCTTGCGCGTGTTCGGAATCGGATGGCTTTGCGCGGTCGCGCGTGGCGACGCGGGCGCCTTCGATCCGAGGGACACGAAGGACGCCGTCAACCTGCGCTTCGGGGTCGTGGACCCTGATGCAGGATTGCGGGCCGGGAAGGCGCGAGGGCCAAGTCCGACGCGAGCGCCTTCATCCTGAGTATCCCGGCCCCGCTGGAGACGGAAAACGAGGGCCAGCTCCCCCGGCCAGTTCGAGCCGGTCGCGCACCCCTGGACGTCCTGCAGGGTGAGCCGGTGCTGCTAATCGGCGAGGCTCGACAATCCTGCCGCGTGCGAACCCTCCGGGTCGGGCACCTCCCGCCGTTACTTTATCCGGTCGTCGCGGTGCCTGTAGCGCAGAATCGTGAAAAGCCACGCCTTCGAGGCAGCGCCGGGCCGCTAGCTGGTTCAATGCTCCCGGGCCTTGAGCAACGTGTACTGCACGAGGTCGTCGCTCTCGGTGGCGTCGCGGTTCAGCGACAGCGCAGACCGACGCAGATGCGGCACCCCCGCGACAAGTTCGGCCGCGAAGCCGTGGCCCGACGGCGTCTCGGCCGTGTCCAGCGCCTCCAAGGGGCGCCGGAAAGAGGCCGCCAACGGGAATTTCTCATCGGGCAGCGCGACGTCTAAGTAGTAATTCCGCAGACCTCGCCGGATTTCGTCGCGCGCAGGCGAGATCACGGCACCGTGTACGGCAGGCGAGCGAAACTGTTCGGCGACATGGGGCACGCGAGTGGGCTCGCCGTCGTCTTGAGGGCGGCGCCCAGGACCATCCGGCGGTCCCGCAGGCGCGATGAGCATCAATCTTGGGTCGCAAATCCCCGCGTCAATGATACGTGCGTACCGGGATAATAACATAAATTTTGGAACCTGCTTGTGCGCAACCCGTTTGTGCCCGGCTGCCGAAGGGGCAGTGAGCGCGGGACGGGGTTGGGAAGCGGTGACGGCGGACGTCGACAGGCATGAACTCCGGCCCATCATCGCCGGCCTGAGTGAGGGCGAGATCCTGGTCGAGCCCGACTGGGCCAGCGCGTGGTGTGCCAACGCGGCCGCCCCGGCGATGCAGGGTGCCGAGAGGCTGAACGAGCTCGGGCCGACCATGGACGCGTACCGGGACCGGTTCTGCCTGCGCGACCGCAGCGACCGTGGCGCCATCGAGAATCTCGCCAACCTGCGAAGGCGGGAGGTCGGTCGGGCGAAGATATCCGCCGTCAACCTGACGGTGCGCGAGCGCCAGATCCTGAACCTCGTCTGCGCGGGCCGGAATAACGCGGCTAACGCCCGCACGCTCAACCTCTCACGCAATCACGACGCCGCGATCCACCGCAAGATCGGCGTCCGCAAAGGGTCGGGGGCGGTCGTCTGGGGTCGAGGGAACGGATTTCCGATGCAAGTCTCTGGAGCAAAATGATTACCGTACCGGTATAATTTGCTCATTGAACACGGAGACGGGACGATCATCTCATCGTCGGTGCAGGGTTTTCTCGAACACGACGGAGCACCCATGGCCGAAGACAGGAGTTCCACTTCCGCCGAGCACCTCAAGGGCTCGGTCAAAGAAGCCCTCGGCAAGCTCACCGGCGACATCCGGGTCGAGGCCGAGGGGCGACGGCAGAAGCGCGAGGCCCGCGCCGCCAAGTCCGTCGGGATCCAGCCCGCCAAGCCGGGTAGGGACTGACGCGAATTCGACCGGCGCCCCGACGCGGAGGCGCCGACCCACACCACCATCACGCAAGGAGAACGACATGGTTGACACGGATCGGATCACGGGCGCCGCCAAGGAAATCGGCGGCAAGGTGCAGGGCGCGGTGGGCGATCTGACCGGCTCGCGGCGGGACTCGGTCGAGGGGCGCGCCCGCGAGGCGGCCGGCCAGGCCGAGAACCTCTACGGCCAGGCCAAGGACACCGTGCGTGACGCGGCCGAGCACGTCGCCGACACCGCCCGCGATATCGGCGGCCGAATTCGCGAGACCGTGGGCGGCCTCGTCGGCTCCGACGACGTCGAGGATCGGGCGCGCCGCGCGCAGGGCGCCGCCGAGGACCACTTCGACCGGGCCCGTCGCTCCGTGCGCCGCGCCGCCGACGACGCCTCCGATTACGCGGAAGACGCTTACGAGCGCGGCGCTCGCGCCCTGCGCCATGGCCAGGGCGGTGTGAGCGGCCAGGTCGCCGAGTACCCCCTCGCCTCCCTGCTGATCGCCGGCGCCGTCGGCTTCGGCCTCGGCCTGCTCGTCTCGGGCACCCGCGACTGAGCCGCCGACCCACGACTTCGAACGACCCAAGACCCGGAGTGAAAGAGTGACCATCCAGACGACCGCTTCCCCCCTCGCCACGACAGCCACGCAGGCCGACACGCGTGCCGTGCTGCTCAACCAAGTGTCCTGGGGGGCCATCTTCGCCGGCGCCGTCACCGCTTTGGTGACCCAGGTCATCGTGAACCTCGTCGGCGTCGGGGTGGGCCTGGCCTCCGTCGGCACCACCGCCGCCGACAACCCGTCGGCCTCCACCGTCTCGATGGGCGCTGGCATCTGGTTCGTGGCCTCGGGCATCGTCGCCTCGCTGGCCGGCGGCCTGATCGCGGGCCGGCTCTCGGGCAAGCCCCTGCCGGGCGCCGCCGCCCTGCACGGTCTCGTCTCCTGGGCGGTGACGACGCTGGTCGTGCTCTACCTGCTGACCTCGGCCGCCAGCGGCTTGGTCGGCGGCACGCTGAGCACCGTCTCGGGCGCGCTCGGCGGCGCGGGCAACCTCGTGGGCGGCACCGTGCAGACGGCGGCCCAGGCGGCGGCGCCGTCGCTGTCGAAGATCTCGAACCCGCTGGACGGCATCGAGGACAAGGTCCGCCAGCAGGCCGCCGGCCAGGACCCGCAGGCGGCTCGTGATGCCGCGGTGGCGGCGGTGCGCGCCGTGCTGACCGGTGACCCCGCCCAGAAGGAGCAGGCCAAGAACCGCGCCGCCGACGCGCTGGCCAAGGCCCAGGGTATCTCGCCCGACCAGGCCAAGGCGCAGATCGACGACTACCAGAAGCAGTACGAGCAGGCCGTCACCACCGCCAAGCAGAAGGCTGAGGCCGCTGCCGTCACGGCGAAGTCCGCCGCCACCCAGGGCGCGTTCTACGCCGCCATCGCCCTGATCCTTGGCGCGCTGGCGGCCTTCTTCGGCGGTCGCCTCGGCGCCCCGAAGCCGGCGACGCTCCTCTCCTCCTACGACGCCCGCCGCGTCTGAACCCCTTCACCGGCCCCCGCCCACGGGCGGGGGTCTTCACCGGCCGGAGCATCCGGCCTCACTCGCGAAGCAGGAGCGCACGATGAGCAGCACCACCGACAAGCTCAAGGGTCTGGCCAACGAGGCCGTCGGCAACGTCAAGCAGGGCGTCGGCAACGTGACCGGCAACGACAAGCTCGTGGCCGAGGGCAAGGCGCAGGAGCTGAAGGGCGAGGCGCAGAAGACCGTGGGCGACGTCAAGGACGGCGCCAAGAACCTCGCCGACAAGGTCACCGGCAAGCACTGATCGCGACTCCAGCGGCGCCGGTACGGCCGGCGCCGCCCGAGAGAGCCGTGTCCGATGAGCAGAGGAGTGAACCATGAACCGCGACCAGATTCGTGGCGCGTCCCGTCACCTCCAGGGTCGCGCCCAGACCGCCGTCGGCGGCCTGACCGGTGATCCGATCCGCCAAGTGCGCGGCGCCGCCAATCAAGTGGCCGGCGGCGCACAATACGCCTACGGCCGCGCCCGCGACCGGGCCGAGGACCTCGCCGAGGACGGCCGTCACCTCGCTCACGAGGTCTGGGAGCGCGCCGACGACCTCGTCGAGGACGGCCGCCATGTCGCCCAGGAGGCCCGCCGCCGGGTGCAGACCCACGGCCGCCGCGCGATCCGCTATGCCGATGCTAACCGCACCACGACGCTGCTCGCCTTCGTCGGCGTGGCCTTCGCGCTCGGCTGGCTCGCTCGTTCCTCGCGCTGACACCGCGCCAACCTGGAGATCCCGATGATCCGCAAGCTTCTGACTGCCTTCCTGCTGCCCCGCGTGATCGCCTTCGTCACGCGCCGCGTCACCGGCCGGGCGACCACGCCGCCACGTCGCGGCTACTGACCGCCAAGCCCGGCGATTTCTGCCGATCCATCACGGAAAGGACGCGACATGAGCAAGGGATACCCCTCGATGACCGCCCTGCTGGGCCTGCTCGCGGTGGCGGGCTACCAGAACAGGGACAAGATCGCGGAGTGGCTCGGCACTCCCGCCCGGGACGCCCACGGGTCGGTCGTGCCGCCGGTGGCGCGGACCTCCCCGGCGACCGGGTCCGCGGCTCCCTCCAACCTCGAGCGCGTGCTCGGCGGGGTCGGCTCGGCCGGGGTCGGCGGCCTGCTGGCCAGCGGGTTGGCCGAGCTCGTCGAGCACTTCACCAAGGGTGGCCACGGCGAGACCGCGAAGTCCTGGGTCAATCAGGGCGCCAACCGCGACATCGCCGAGCCGGACCTGGAGCGCGCCATCGGCCCGCTGACCCTGGAGCACCTCACCCAGCAGACCGGCCTGAGCCGCTCGGAGATCCTATCGCGCCTGTCGCGCGAACTGCCGTCGGCCATCGACCGCTACGCGACGGACGGCCGCCGCTTCGCCTGACAGCGGGACCCGAACGTCCCGGTCGTCCCATGGGGCGGTCGGGCAGCCGACCAGGGCCGGCATCAGGCGGCAGCTTGCACGATGCGGGGGAACCGTCACGCCATGATCACCGCCCTGCGTCGCATCCTCATCACGGCGCTCATCGCCGCGCTTGCCGGCCTCGGGGTGGTCGTGGCCCTGCTCGGCCGGCGCCCGCGGACACGCCTCATGCAACGGACCGCGGTCCCGGTCCCGGTTGCGGCTCCCGTGCCGGCCCCCCGCACGACCGGCGGCAGGCGGGGGCTGGCTATCGGGCTCGTGTGCCTGTTGATCCTGACGGGGCTGGCCGGGCTCGTCTACGAGCGCCATGACGCGACCTTCGGGGTCGTGTCTCGCGCGCCGGACGGCGCGGGTCAGCCGCTCGCCGCCCTGCCGCCGTCCGACACCGGGACCGCCCGCACGCCGAGCCAAGCGGACGAGAGGACGACCCAGTCGGCGCGGACGCGCGAAGAGCCCGGCCCACCGGCCAACCGTCCGCCTTCGCGCCCGTCGGCATCGGCCGCGCCGGGGTTCGACGTCGTGCGCGTCGAGCCGAACGGCGACGCCGTGATCGCCGGACGGGCGGCGCCGAACGCGTCCGTCGAGGTGCTCGTCGATGGCCAACCCGTGGCGCGCGCGCAGGCCGATGCCGGAGGGCACTTCACCCTCACGCCACCGCCCCTCCCGGCCGGGAGCAGCGAGATCGGGCTGCGTGCGACGGATGCGAAGGGCGACACGCAACGGTCGTCGACCCGCGTCGCGGTGGTGGTCGCGCCGGCCCGGGATGCCAGACCCCTCGTCGCCCTGTCGTCGCCCGACGCGCCGACCCAGGTCCTGTCCCGGCCGGATGGCCCGGCCCCGGGTAACCCGGCTCCCACGACGGTGCCGGGTCGGGATGCGCCGAACGCCGGGCGAGACGAGCCGGGCGCCGATGCCGGCATCCCGACGACGGGTATCGGGACCGGCGCGCGCCGAGCAGGCGGGGCGACGTCGCCGACCGATCCCACACCCCGAGGGGCTCGCCCGGCCGAGAAGCCCGTCGCCGACGCGACGACGGCATCGCCCAAGGTCGTCAGCATCGATGCCCAGGACGGAGGCAAGCTCTTCGTCACCGGACGGGCAGCCCCCGGGGCCAGCCTGCGGCTCTACCTGAACGATTCGCCGGTCGCCCCGGCAACGGTGGGCCGCGACGGCACCGTGACATTCACCATCGGCCAGGGCGTGAAGCCCGGCAAATACAGGGTCCGGCTCGATCTGGTCGATCCCGTGACGGGCAAGGTCCGGGATCGGGCAGAGGTGCCGTTCACGGCGCCCGGTGCCGGCCACGACGAGGGGGTGGAATACGCGGCGACCCAACAGGGCGGAGTTCCGCAGACCACCGTGCCAAACCCGTCGGAGCGAGGGCCCCCCGGAGATGCCGCGGCGCTGCGCGCGGACCCGGCGCGACCCACCGGCACCGGCAGCTTGGCGGCTGACGTTCCGTCCGGGGCCATGGCGGACTCGGCCGAAGTCTACGTCCCCCGGATCGAGACAGCCCGCATCGTGCGCGGCGACAATCTTTGGACGATCAGCCGCCGGACCTACGGCGAGGGCGAACGCTACACGCTGATCTTCGACGCCAACCAGGACCAAGTCCGCGATCCGGACCTCATCTATCCCGGACAGGTCCTCGTGCTCCCGGACAAGGACGTCGTCGACGCCGGCCAGACCGGCAAGCGCGACTGACTGGGTCATCTCCCACGCTGCGAAGACTGGTTTCGCCGCGTGGGCGGGGTTGTCCGGGTTCGTCTGGGCGGCGGGTCAACCTCGGTTCGGGACGGCTATGACGCCGCCAGGCCGGTCCGATACAGCGACCAACCAGACCTGTGCGACGTGACAGGGCCGGATGGCATCGACAGGCGCTGCCGAGCACTCCGTGCCGGCTCCAGGCGCCTCGCTGTCGGGTTCGACGGTCCGGGCGCGTGCGAAGGACGCGTCTTGGCGATGCCCCAGCCGCCTGCGTGTCGCAGAGCAGGGCCGCGCCTCTGCGGCGCCGCGCGCTGGCGCGGCGCCGCTTGCGGTTCAGTAGCTGACGTAGCCGCCGGCGCCCTGAGAAGGGCGCACCGGGCCGCCGGTATTCACGGACGGGGCTGCCCGCTGGCGCTCGGCCCGACGGTTGGCCAAGGCGCGGCCGGCGGCGCAGCCACCGACGGCGCCGAGGACGCCGTGCCCGGCATAGTGGCCGGCGATGCCGCCGACGATGGCACCCTTGATGCAGCCCTTCGCCTCGGCCGCCTGACCGGCGGCCAGAAGGGCACTCGCCGCCACAGCGGCCACAGCGACACGCTTCATCATGATAATCTTCCCTCCGCGGCATCTCCGTGGCCGCAGCGACGATTTAGGTATTCAGAGCGCGTCATGAAGATGCCGTGGTGCAAATTTCCATGAATTTCACCACTTGAATTTCCGAGGCATACTACAGAATGACGATCCGTTCGCGTCGATGCTCCGCGATGACGAAAATGAACATTGCTTGAACGGAGGCGAGCCGTCGATGGAAGAGAGGGTTGCTCCTGTCCTGGGCGTTCGCCGCGTCAGGTCTTCGTGACGCGACCGGCCTGGCCTGCCGACATGGGCCGGCCGCCCGACCTGATCCTCCGGCGGCTCCGGACGACCTGACGGAGGACGACGGAGATCTGGTCGGCCGAGCAGGGGGTGTGCCGGAGCTCGAAGCCGTTCGCGCCCTCCCCCGCGTTGGTCGCCATACCGCAGAGCCACGGCGTGGATGCGCTGCCGACCGGTCTCGTCCGAGCGCCCGAGATCACGCAGAGAACCGTTCTCGACGCACCGCCGGATGGTTCCGCGCTCCGTCAGGCTGAAGCCTTCGCGTTTCAGGCGTGCATCGCGTTCGCTGTCGTGCCCCGCCGCGAAATCCTTCGTGGCCGCCAGTGCCTGCAGGCGTGCGAAGGCGCCGAAGTCCCGCTCACGTTCCTCCAAGAGCGAAAACCCGTCGCCGATCGAGCGCCATGCGCCCTTCCCGTAAGCAGCCCTTCGTCGGCCGTCCGGCAATTTCGGCTCGGGGTGGGAGCCGACTTCAACTTGTCGTCTCGAAACAAACAGCGCGAGACATCGGACACCATCAGTGAGCGCAGATCAGGCGGCCTTCACGCCTGCCAGGAAGCGCGAGACTTCCTGCGTCAGGTTCTCCGCATGATGTGCAAGCTCCCGGGCCGCACCGAGCACCTGAGTTGCCGCGGCGCTCGTCTGGCCTGCACCCTCGCGCACGTTGGTCATGGCCGCCGTCACGAGGCTCGTCCCCTGCGCGGCATGAGCCACATTCCGCGCGATCTCCTGCGTCGTGGCGCCCTGCTGCTCCATTGCTGCTGCGATCCCAATGGATGTGTCTGAGATCTCGCCGATGACGCGTTCCAGGTCCTGGATGTCCAAGACCGCTTGATGCGTCACGGCTTGGATCTCGGCGACCTGCTCACCGATCTCACCCGTTGCTTTCGTGGTCTGACCAGCCAAGTGCTTTACCTCGGCGGCGACGACGGCGAAGCCTTTCCCAGCCTCGCCAGCGCGCGCCGCCTCGATCGTGGCGTTGAGCGCCAGCAGATTGGTCTGCGACGCGATGTTGGAGATTACCGACACGACTGAGCTGATGCGCTCGGCGCTGACGGTAAGCTTCTGAACTGTAAGGTCCGTTTGCTTCGCCTTGTCGACGCCCTGATAGGCGACACCGGCTGAATGGCCGACCTGCTGGACGATCTCCTGCACGGACGCGGACATCTCCTCGCTGGCTGCGGCGACTGTTTGGACGTTGACCGACGTCTGGAGCGCCGAGCCGGCGGCGGCCACAGTCTGCTCTGTGGTTTCGGCAGCCGTAACCGCCATAGCGTTCGCGGTGGCCTCCATTTCGGTGGCCGCGCCTGCCAGCCCCTGAACAAGGGCGGAGACGTTGTGCTCGAACTCCGTCATCATCACGGCCAGCACGCTCACCCGGCGCAACTTGAGTTCGTTCTCGACAGCCTGCGCCTCAGCAAGTTTCCGGGTGAGTTCAGCGTTGCGCGTGGCTTCCGCCGTGGCATGCTCGGATGCCGTCATCGCCTTCGCCAATTGATTGACCGCCAGCATGAGCGCGCCGGCCTCGACAAGAAGGATCACGGCGTGGATGACGACGCGGGTGTAATCAGCGCCGTCCGGAAATACGGCTGCCGGATAGAGCACGTTCAGAGCGAGATGATGGATAGCGACCACACCCGTGGCTGCAAGGATGGCGCTCCAGCAACACCAGCCGGCCACGACGGCGAGAGCGGCGAAGAACAGCATGTGCATGTCGATTTGCAGATGCGTTCCTGCCGTGCCGAACACCACCAAGCCAACGAGCGACATGGCTGCAGCGGAAGAGAGCTGGCGTGTGATCGCCGCTGGGCCATTGACGCGTGCGACCAGTCCGACAACGACGATCAGTGCGCCTCCAAAAGCAGCCGCAGCAGCAAGATTGGCGTCCGTGGCCCAGGCCGTGAGGACGGCCACGATATAGAGCAGGCCCAGCCCCCCAAGCATCACAGGCATGAAGGCGTGGCGCAGCGCCGCGAGGTTACTGACAGGCGTCATAGCTGGTGAGTTCCAATCGTGGATGATGACGCAGAGGCCCTGGGCAAGCAGCCGCTCACCGCGGTAGCTGCAACAACAAGGGTCGCGCCCTCTCGGTAGAGCGCCCACACAAGATTCGGTGGGGCAGAGCTGAGGATCAGGATGTGCCCGCGCGGCGACATCCACAGAATCCGAACGTCGACACCAGCGATCGCCGCAGGCGTCAGTTCATCAGGGCTGAGGCGTAAGACCGCGACAGGCTCATCGTGCCGCGGGCTGAGCGACAGGGTGGCAGGGCCGAGCCCACAGAGAAGGATGAAGCCGCCGACGAGGATGCTGTTTGCGCCTCTCGATCGAATGAGTCGTCCGGGCGGGTCAAAAATCGGCCGAGCCTGCGTCATTCTCTTTCATGTATGGGTCGTAGAGATTCTTTCGCCCCTATCGCCCCAAAATCTTATATAAAGCCTTTATAAAACTATATTCTTGGACCTCTTGGGTGTTTACCAAGTCTACTACAAGTAGTGTGGTTCAAATTTCCGTGATCGGGTTGGGTCAAACAGGCCTGTCAACTCTCTCCGTTGCTTCTCTGGTATTTCGGAAGTCAGCCTCAGTCTCGATCGAGCACAGTCGGGATCGGGCTGTCCGTAATCTGATCTTCTGATCATCGGGGCAGGCTTTTAGTGGGCGAGCGGCAACATCCGCTTCGATGCCTTCGCGCTCAGAACCGGACCGGCAGAAATCACCCTGAGCGGCCCTCCCGTGTCCGACCCAACCCGGCCGCCCCGACGGCTCCCTGTCGTTTCCGCAAGCAGACGCCCCGCTAGACCACCGACAACTCCGGCAGACTGATGGAGGAAGGGCTACGAAACGGCGTGCGGATTCTATCCTCTCGGGAGGTATCCGATGCACCGTGGAGCGAGGTTTCGGCGGCTCGCAAGCGCCGATTGCCATCGTCGAAATGATTCACTGAAGGGGTCATGACCTAACATGCATTAGATCATTCGCCAGCTTGTTGAATCAAAATTGACCTATTTCTGAAAAATTCAAGCTTTATACCGATTGATGCAAAAGTCCTGGAGGCAATTCTGCGACCGCTACAGCGTCCGCGACACTCGCGGCGCTGCCTACCTTAGGTATTTTTTTAACAATTTTAAATTAGAAACAGACGAACACACACTCGGAAACCATTATGAGGCCACCTGTCCTCATCGAAGAAGACGACCGCGTGGCAGCACTCGCCGCGTATGATCTCGTCGATACGGTGCCGGCACCTGCCTTCACGCAGATCGTCAGCTTGGCCACCCGCCTGTTCGACGTCCCTACCGCCTTTGTTTCACTGGTCGACCGCAGCCGGCAGATCTTTCACGCCAAGGTCGGCCTTGACCTGTGTGAGACGGACCGGGAGGTCGCGTTCTGCTCCCATACCATCGCGCAGCGCGACACTCTCGTTGTCCTCGATGCCACCCTCGACCCACGCTTTTGCGACAATCCTCTGGTTGTTGGACCGCCATATATTCGCTTCTACGCCGGGATCCCGCTCGTCGCACCGTCGGGCCACGCCGTCGGCACATTGTGTCTCGTCGATACGCGGCCACATCACGGCTTCTCCGCCGCGGATCAGACGATCCTGCGGAATCTGGCGGACCTCGCCCTCGACCGCATGGAACTGCGACGGCTGCAGGTTGCCGAGCGGGCAAGTCACGCGCGCTTCCTCCAGATTGCATCCACCTCGCCGAGCGGCATCGTCTGCGCGGACGCTGCGGGCCATATCACCTTCTGGAACGATGCCGCCGAAGGCTTGTTCGGCTACTGTGCCACCGAGGCGGTCGGGCAATCGATCGATCTGGTCGTGCCCGAGCGCATGCGCAGGGGCCATGACGGCGGTCTGCACCGGATCGCCGCCGGCGGTGAACCCCGTCTCCTCGGCAAGACCGTCGAGTTGCCCGCGCGGCACCGCGACGGGACGGAATTCCCGATCGAGCTGTCGCTGTCGCGCTGGGAGGAGCAGGGACAACCCGCTTTCGGCGCGATCATCCGCGACATTCGCGAGCGGCGCGCCAACGAGGAGCGCCTGTTCCGCCTCGCCCATCTGGATCCCCTGACCGAACTGCCCAACCGGGCCGTGCTGCGCGAGCGGTTGACCGAGATCGTCACGGCCATGCGGGCCGTCTCCGTGCTGATGTTCGACCTCGACGGCTTCAAGGAGATCAACGACAGCCACGGGCATGCCACGGGCGACGCCGCCCTCAAGGCGATGGCTGCACGCTTGCTGGCCTGCGTGCGCCCCATCGACACGGTCTCCCGGCTGGGCGGTGACGAGTTCGTGCTCATCATGCCTGACATCGGGGATCCTCTGCGTGCGGCCGCGGTCGCCGAAGCGATCATCACGGCGGTCGCGGAGCCGTTCGAGCACGCGGGGCAGACCCTCCGGGTCGGTACGAGCGTCGGCATCGCCCTCGCGCCCGCCCATGGCGAGAATGCCGACGACCTTCTCTCCTGTGCGGATCTTGCTTTGTACCAAGCCAAGAGCGAGGGGCGACATTGCTACAGGTTGTTCGCCCCCATGCTCCGAGAGCGGGCCCAGCGCACGCGTACGCTGCGGGACGAGCTCGGCCGTGCCGTGGAGAATGACGAGTTCGTGCTGTTCTATCAGCCGCAGGTACGCATGCGGGACGGAGCACTGACCGGCGCCGAGGCGCTGATCCGCTGGCAGCATCCCGAGCGCGGCCTCCTCGCGCCCGGGGCGTTTCTGGACGTGTTGGACAAGAGTCGCTACGCCGCACAAGTCGGTGACTGGGTGCTGCGCACCGCTTGCCGACAGGCCGTGGCGTGGCGCGCAGCGGGCGCCGCACGCTTCCGGATCGGCGTGAACCTATGCAGTGCCCAGGTGCAGCGCGGGGACCTCGCCGAGACGGTTCAAGTTGCTCTGGCCGAAAGCGGACTGCAGGCAGACGGTCTCGAACTGGAAATTACAGAGAACATCGTGCTGCGCCACGACGCGCAACTGGTCGTCGCGCTGCGCAACCTCCGCAAGGTCGGGGTCGGCATCGCCTTTGACGATTACGGCACCGGCTACGCCTCCCTCAGCCTGCTGAAGCGCTTCCCGCTGACACGCTTAAAAATCGACCGCTCATTCGTCACGGGAAAGCTGGCATCGCATCAGGACATGACGATCGTGCGGGCGATCCTGCAGCTTGGCCACGGCTTCAAGCTGGACGTGATCGCCGAAGGAATCGAGACCGAGGCGGAGTACACGCGCCTGCGGACGAAGGGCTGCCAAGAGGGACAGGGTTACCTGTTCGGCAAGCCGATGCCGGCTGACATCTTTGCCAATCGGTTCGGGCTGAGGATCAGGGAAGACATGCCGGCCGCATTGACTGCCCGTTGATGCCTTGCGTCGCGCAGGCCTCACCCGGCAGGGATGCTGCGCTCCACACCATCGCTGACGGCGCGCAGGCGTCGGAAGAAACGAGGCCGGCGGCAGGCCATCCTGTCGGCAGACTCGGTGCTGTCGCGCCGGTCCAAGTCTGTCGGTGACGCGGTTGCACGCTTCCGTGCAACCGCCCGCGCTGCCGTTCGGCCGACGCGATAAACCGCGCACGTCTGAAGGGCGTCCGCTTACGCCCCAGACAGAACGGGGAGCGGATCGTCCCGAACCCATCCTGAGAGGCCTTCCCGCTTCCGGCCCAGTGGAGGCATTCAAGCTGCCGGTCAGGCACTCCTCAAGCGGACGCTTGATGCCGGCACATGACCGACTGCTTCGACGCTAAGGTGCAGCTTCATCCCCTGAACGCGCACGAGCGCTGATCGGATGACGGTTGCGCGTCGATTCGCGCCTCCAAGGGTAACAACTTCTGATAGATCTAATAAGATCTGAGTGCAGGACATTGACGGGGTCAATCACCATTGGTTGATCGCCGAAGAAGCAACCTATAGCCGGTTCGAATATAAATATTAAGGCTCTCCCGGCGAAGAGCAGGTTGCTTGGTGGGCTGCCTGTGAGGGCGGGAAGCCGATCCAGGCTCCCCCATCTTGCCCGTGTGGCCGCGTCACCGCCTCCACTCCGGCAGGCGCTGGGCGGCCGTGCGGGGTGCCCCGTCCAGGACCGGATCATGCGCCTTCACCTGACAGTCAAAGCGTCACTCCTCGCCGCCTTCGGCCTCCTCGCGCTCCTGTGCGCCGGCCAAGCCGTCCTCACGACTCTGACGCTCTCGGGCATCCGGGCCAACGTCACGGGCGTCGCCACGAATTGGCTCCCCTCCGTCGTGGCGATCACCAACATCCGCGCCGCGGCCGCGGACGTGCGCATCAAGCAGTTGCGGACTCTGACCCTGTCCGGCAGCCCCGAGCAGCGGGCCGAGAACGCGCGGCAGATCGATGAGGCCGTCGTGGCGCTCGCGGCCGCCCGGACGACCTACGAGCCCCTGATCTCGTCCGCCGAGGAGCGGGCTCTCTACGACGCGTTCGGCGCCACCTGGGAGCGCTACCAGACCGTCGGCCGCGAGGCGGCGCGCCTGGCGGAGGCGGGCCAGAGCGCCGACGGTGCCCGGCTCATGGCCGACCCGGCCAACATCGACCTCTACAACGCCGCGCGCGACACCCTGGTCAAGGATGTCGCCCTGAACGAGCGCGGCGCGCGCGCGGATGCGGACAGCGCCATGGCGGCGACGGATTCCGCGACCGTGACGGCTTATCTCTCGATTGTGCTGAGCGTGCTGGCGGCCTGCGGCGCGACCGCCTTCGTGCTGCTGCGCGTGTCCCGCCCGATCCAGGCGATGACCGGCACGATGACGATCCTCGCCGCGGGCGATACGAGCGGCGCGGTTCCCCACCGCGCGCGCCGCGACGAGATCGGCGCGATGGCGGCGGCCGTTCAGGTGTTCAAGGACAACCTGATCCACACGCGCCGGCTCGAAGAGGAGACCGCGCAGGCGCGCCTGGCCGCCGAAGAGCAGCGCAAGGCCGGCATGCGGCAGATGGCCGACGGCTTCGAGGCCGCGGTGGGCGGGATCATCGGCACGGTGTCGTCCTCCGCGACCGAGCTGCAGGCGACCGCGCAGGCGATGACCGCCACGGCCACCGAGACCGCCAGCCAGTCGACGACCGTGGCGGCGGCGGCCGAGGAGGCCGCCTCCAACGTCAGCACGGTGGCGGCGGCGGCCGAGGAACTCGGATCGTCGGTGCAGGAGATCGCCCGCCAGGTGCAGGGGTCGGCCAGCCTCGCCCATCTCGCGGTGAGCGAGGCCGATCAGACCGGCCTGCGCGTCCAGGAACTCAGCGCCGCCGTCTCCCGCATCGGCGACGTCGTCGGCCTGATCTCGAACATCGCCGGCCAGACCAATCTTCTCGCCCTCAACGCCACCATCGAGGCGGCGCGGGCCGGGGCTGCGGGTAAGGGCTTCGCGGTGGTCGCCTCCGAGGTGAAGGCGCTGGCCGAGCAGACCGCCAGGGCCACGCACGAGATCTCGGGGCATATCGCCCAGATCCAGGCTTCGACCGGCCAGGCGGTCACGTCGATCGCGGGCATCACCGGGCGGATCCGCGAGATCAGCGGCGTCGCCACCTCGATCGCCGCCGCCGTCGAGGAGCAGGGTGCGGCGACCCAGGAGATCGTGCGCAACGTCGCGCAGGCCTCGACCGGCACCAACGAGGTGACGGGCAACATCGCCGGCGTAGCGCAGGCGTCGGAGGAGACGGGGGCGGCGGCCTCGCAGGTCCTGTCGGCGGCCTCGGAGCTGTCGCGGCAATCCGAGTATCTTGGCGCCGAGGTCAGCCGCTTCCTCGCAACCGTGCGTGCCGCCTGAGACGAGCCTCTCGTCGCGAGCACGTAAGAGGCCGACCGAATCCTTGAACGTCCGCTTCCGTCTCATCTTCGAGCGGAAGCGGACGGGCAGAAAAACACCTGGCCCAGACATTTCGCGAGAGGCCTCACTTCAGCCGAGTCATCATTGATCATCCGGTCCGCAAGGATGAATAGTAAAAACGCCCGGACTGCAAGAATTTATTCTTCCAGACGGAAGATACATCGGGAATAGATAAATGAAAAATGCCAGGACTGCGGCTACCACCAGAAGGCCGCATGAAATCGAGATCATTAAAGTCCTGACAATCTGTTTCACGGGATCGTGCTCACAAGGGCGCACGGCGCCAGGCGTGTCTGTTTTGACAGATTTGCCATTTGAAAGCGGACTTTCGCAATTCCACCCGGAGCGGTCATCCTGCTTCCAACCCAACTGAGACGCTCAGGACAATTTTTGTCGAGCCTGATAGCGGACATTCGTTGCTACGACAGGTCCAGCTTGAAATTGGCCGATACGGCACTTTCTTTGACCGATCCGACGACGCCGACCATCCGACAAGTTGGCATAGATGATCCTCGCTCAGGCGGAGATCCCACATGCGTCGCGATGTCGACTTCCAGTCCGAAGGCCGTGTCTTACGCGGCTGGCTCTACGCGCCAGAGGGCGAAGCACGGAGCCGTCCCTGCATTGTCATGGCGCACGGCCTGTCCGCGGTGAAGGAGCAATACCTTGACCGCTACGCGGAGGTTCTCGCCGCGGCCGGCCTCGGTGTGCTGGTCTACGATCACGCCAATTTCGGTGCCAGTGATGGCTGGCCCAGGCAGGAAGCGGATCCCGTCCTGCAAAGACGTGGCTATCGCGATGCGATCAGCTTCGCTCAGACCGTGTCCTGGATCGATCCTGCCCGCATCGGCCTTTGGGGAACGAGTTACAGCGGCGGCCATGTGCTGGAGGTTGCTGCCCTAGATCGGCGTGTCCGCTGTATCGTCAGCCAAGTGCCGACCATCAGTGGCTACCGCTCGGCACTACGGCGCATACGCGCCGATTTGGTGCCAGCGTTGCTGTCTCGTCTGGACGCCGATCGTGCCGCACGCTTCAGAGGTGAGGAGCCGGTGACCTTCCCGGCTGTCTCCGATGATCCGCGTGAGAGCTGTGCAATGGGCGGCAGCGACGCCTTCGCCTTCTTCACCCAGACCCAGGATTTCGCCCCGGCTTGGCGCAATGCGCTCACTCTCCGGAGTGCCGAGCTGGCGCGCGAGAACGAACCAGCCATCCATATCGCGCGCATCAGTCCGACCCCGCTCCTCATGATCGTGGCCGACCACGACCTGTTGACGGCCACGGACCTCTGTCTGGAAGCGTACCAGCAGGCACTGCCCCCCAAACAGTTGATGTTGATCGCCGGAGGCCATTTCGATCCCTATGTCCGGCACTTCGCGCAAACCAGCACCGCCGCTCGTGACTGGTTCCGTGCTCACCTCGTCGATGGCCGCGCGTGACGAGCCGGCACCAGGGTGCCTCCACGCCATCGCGCGCGACTACGCGGATGGCTCTGTCGTCGGTGAGCATTGCCATGTCGACGGGCAGCTTATCCATGCTACGGCCGGTGTCATGCAGATCCAGGCGGCTCACCGCCTATGGCTCGTTCCGCCGCAACGCGCCCTCTGGATCCCACCGCGCCTGACGCATGCGCTCCGAGCACGGGGAGGCGTGTCGCTCAGGACGCTCGACATCGCACCGGCCTGCGCGCAGCAGCTCTTGGGCGATGTGCCTCGTGGCTTCGCGGTCCCGACGCTGGTGCGGGAGCTGATCCTGCGCATGCTGGATCCGTGCGCGGCAAGCGATGGAGAGCGTCACGGCCGCCTCACCGCCGTGCTGGTCGATGAACTCGCCGACCTCGACCCGGACGGGATCTCCCTCCCAATGCCCACAGACCCCCGCTTAGCGCGCGTCTGTGCCTGCATACTGGCCCGGCCTGGAGAGGAACACCGGATCGATGAATTGGCCCGACACTCCGGCGCGTCAGTTCGGACCCTGGGACGTCTCGCTCTTCATGAACTCGGCTGCCCTCTCTCGACGTGGCGTCAGCAAGCTGATCCGCCCCCAATGAAGTGGTCCGCCCTTTGGTATGGCTTTGAGCCTGGAGGACGGATCGATGTCGAGGAAGCGACCCAAGCCTGAGGAGATCGTCGCCAAGCTGCGGCAGGCGGACGTGCTGGTCGGGCAAGGCCAGAGCGTGGCGGAGGCGATCCGCGCGATCGGCGTGAGTGAGGTGACCTACTACCGCTGGCGGCGTGAGTACGGCGGCCTGAAGTCGGATCAGGTCCGGCGGATGAAGGATCTGGAGACGGAGAACCAGCGGCTCAGAAAAGCCATCGCCGATCTCACCCTGGACAAGCTGATCCTGCAGGAAGCCGCCCGGGGAAACTGACCAGCCCCGCGCGCCGACGCGCCTGCATCGAGCATGTCCGGACCGTGCTGAAGGTCTCCGAGCGTCGGGCCTGCAAGGCACTCGGGCAGCATCGCTCGACACAGCGCAAGGCGCCGCGGGGCAAAGATGACGAGGCGGCGCTCGTCGCCGAGCTGATCGAATTTGCCCGTAGCTACGGGCGCTACGGCTATCGGAAGGTCGCCGCCCTACTGCGGGCGGACGGCTGGCTGGTCAACGACAAGCGGGTCGAGCGCCTATGGCGGCAGGAGGGGCTGAAGGTCCCGGCCCGCCAGCCCAAGCGCGCACGGCTGTGGGACGGGGATGGTTCCTGTATCCGGCTGCGCCCGGAGCACCGCAATCACGTCTGGTCCTACGACTTCGTCGAGACGCGCACCCACGACGGGCGCAAGTTCCGGATGCTCAACGTCCTCGACGAGTTCAGCCGCGAGTGCCTGGCCATCCGAGTGGATCGCAAGCTCAAGGCGGCCGACGTGATCGATGTGCTGTCCGACCTGTTCATCCTGCGCGGCGTGCCGGCGCACATTCGGTCAGACAATGGTCCGGAGTTCATCGCCAAGTCGGTGCAGTCCTGGATTGCGGCCGTTGGCGCAAGGACGGCCTACATCACCCCTGGTTCGCCGTGGGAGAACGGATATGTCGAGAGCTTCAACGCACAGATACGCAACGAGCTGCTGAATGGCGAGATTTTTTACACGCTCAAGGAGGCGCAGATCATGATCGAGGGCTGGCGACGGCACTACAATACGGTTCGGCCGCATGGCGCATTGGGCTACCGGCCGCCAGCGCCAGAGGTGTTCGTGCCAGCTATAGCCGCTAGGCCGGCTGCACCGGCCAAGCTCGCCGTGGTCCAGCGACCAACCCTGCACTAACTTTGACCTTGGACCACCTCGTGGGGGCCGATCACGGATAGATCTCGGCGGCCCAGGGCCTGTCGTGGCGCTGGACAGCTTGATTGTCTGTTCTGGAGAAGATGCCAAAGCGGCCTGATTGGCTGGATCGGGCGCAACACTGCCAGTGTCGCGGCGGACCATACGTCCGCTTCCGGGGTCCGCGCGTGAACGGCCGCGTTGGGTCGAACGCAGCCACGCGACGCAAAAGCCGATCAGGTCAGTCCCCAGACTGTTAGAACGTGCGGGTGGATGTTCTGACGTGGCCTGGCGCCTCGAGGTGCAGGGGCCTTCTGGATGGGCCTGGCTGTAGCGAAGTGCTGTCCTCGACCCGTCCGCGGCTGGCGGCGGAGCGCCACAACTCCGAATCCGACAAGGTGAGGTCGCCAATCTGCCGGCGTTCCAGTTCCTCGCCGATCGGCGCGAGGACGGCGCGGCGGCCCGGAGCGCATCGACCGCCTCCCTGATCGGGCGGGCGTCGTTGTGAATCATCCCTAGTCCGGGAAGCCCCTGATCAGGGCGGTCATCACCATCGTGCGGCGCAAGCCGGGGATGGTTGCCTTGTCCGCGAGCAGTGTCTTTGCCTGTGGGTGAGTCTCGATTGCCTTGGCCATATCGACGGTGTGACCCGACTTGAAGGCGAGGGCTTCGCGGTCTCGTCCTTAAGGTCGGCTTCGGTGGCCTGCTTGATCTCCTCGTCCGTCACCTCGGACTTACGGCACAGGTCACCGGCGCCGGGAATCGCTCGGCCATTCGGGTTTGTGCCGACCCTTGTGCGCCGGAAAAACACCTTCTGTTTCGGGGGGGCGGTTATGTCCCGGTCCCGAAGGTGCTGTTTTGCTTGGAAAAATTGGCTGGGGCGCCAGGATTCGAACCTGGGAATGGCGGTACCAAAAACCGCTGCCTTACCACTTGGCGACGCCCCAAGGTGAGCGGAGGCTGTCTAGACGCCGCGCCCGCCCCTGGCAAGCGGTGGATCGCGGCCGTCTAACCCCCCGCCCGCAGCGGCTTACCGGCGCTCGGGGACGCCGTCGATCCGGCGGGGCAGGCCCAGCGGATTGGCGGCCTGAAGCGCTGCCGGCAACAGCGCGTCGGGAACGTCCTGGTAGCTCACCGGCCGCAGGAACCGGTCGATGGCGAGGCTGCCCACCGAAGTCGTGCGCCCGTCCGAGGTCGCCGGATAGGGGCCGCCATGCACCATCGCGTGCGCCACCTCGACCCCGGTCCCGAAGCCGTTGACCAGGATGCGGCCGACGCGGCGCTCCAGGAGCGGCAGCAGGTCCCGCGCCGCCGCGTGATCCTCCGGCGCGAGGTGCAGCGCCGCCGTGAGCTGGCCTTCCAGATGCTCCAGCACCGCCCGCATCGCCGCGAGATCCGCGCAGCGCACCACGAGGCCCGAGGCCCCGAACATCTCCTCCTGCAGCGCGGGATCCGCCAGGAACACGTCCGAGTCCGTGGCGAACAGGCTGGCCCGGCCCTGGGTCACCCTGCCCTCCGCACCCTCGGCGATGCGGGTGACGGCGGCGTGCCCGGCCATCCGCGCGACGGCCTCCCGGTAGGCGCGCTGGATGCCGGGCGTCAGCATGGTCGCG
This sequence comes from Methylobacterium sp. 391_Methyba4, assembly GCF_029691625.1. NCBI lineage: Bacteria > Pseudomonadati > Pseudomonadota > Alphaproteobacteria > Hyphomicrobiales > Methylobacteriaceae > Methylobacterium > Methylobacterium sp. 391_Methyba4. The sequence continues at coordinate 2,673,937 of NZ_CP121475.1, forward strand.
GCGGGGCTGTCGCGCAGGGCCGCGCCGGCCGCTTCCAGGAAGGCGTCGAGGCCCGGGCCGGGCAGCGCCAGGATCAGGCCCGGATTGGTGCAGAACTGTCCGGCACCCAGCGTCAGCGACGCCGCGAAGGCTTGGCCGATCTCGGCGCCCCGCGCGGCCAGCGCGCCCGGGAACAGCAGCACCGGATTGATGCTGCTCATCTCGGCATAGACCGGGATCGGCACCGGGCGGGCGGCCGCGATCGCCATCAGGGCCGTGCCGCCCCGACGGGAGCCCGTGAAGCCCACGGCGGCAATCCGGGGATCGGCCACCAGCCCCTGCCCGATCGACTGGCCGGCATCGAACAGCAGCGAGAAGGTCCCCTCGGGCAGGCCGCAGGACGCCACCGCCTTCTGGATGGCGCGGCCGACCAGTTCCGAGGTGCCGGGATGGGCCGGGTGCGCCTTGACCACCACCGGGCAGCCCGCCGCCAGGGCCGAGGCGGTGTCGCCGCCCGCCACCGAGAAGGCGAGCGGAAAGTTCGAGGCGCCGAATACCGCCACCGGGCCGACGGCGATCCGGCGCAGGCGCAGGTCCGGCCGGGGCAGCGGCTTGCGGTCCGGCAGGGCCGGATCGATCCGCACTGCGACGGAACTGCCCTCGCGGACCACGTCAGCGAACAGGCGCAGCTGGCCCACCGTCCGGGCGCGCTCGCCCTCGATCCGCGGCCGGGGCAACCCCGTCTCTTCCATGCAGCGGGTGACGAGGGCGTCGCCGGTCTCCAGGATGTTGGCGGCGATCGCCTCCAGGAAGCCGGCCCGCGTCTCCGGATCGGTCTCCCGGTAGGTGTCGAAGGCGGCCTCCGCCAGGGCGCAGGCCCGGTCGAGATCGCCGAGGCTCGCGCCGGGGAAATCCGGCTCCAGGGATTCGCCGGTGGCCGCCGCGACGGCCCGGACGGCCGCCTCGGTGCCGCGCCGTGCCTCGGCGCCGATCAGGTTCTCGCCGCGCAGGGTCATGAGCTGCTCCTCTTCGTAGGGGTGCGGGCGGGCCGCACCGGGACGGACGCGTGACGGGCGGTCAGCCCCGCTGCGCCGCCAGGGCCTTCTCGCGGATGGCCGCGAGGGTCATGGTCGGGGTGAGCGCCTCGGGATCGACGCGGCAATGGATCATCGCCGGCAGGCCGGAGGCGAGGCTGCGCTCGAAGGCGGGCGCGAAGTCCGCGGTGCATTCCACGCGCTCGCCATGGCCGCCGCAGGCGCGGGCGAGCGCCGCGAAGTCGGGGTTGCGCAGCTCGGTCGCCGAGACGCGGCCGGGATATTCGCGTTCCTGGTGCATCCGGATCGTGCCGTACATGCCGTTGTCGAGCACGACCACCACGACGGCGATCCCGTACTGCACGGCGGTGGCGAATTCCTGAACGGTCATCATCACGTCGCCGTCGCCCGCGAGCGCCACGACGATCCGCTCCGGGCGGCTGCGCTTCGCCATCACGGCGGCGGGCAGGCCGTAGCCCATGGAGCCCGAGGTCGGCGCGAGCTGCGTGCCGAAGGCGCGGAACCGGTAGTAGCGGTGGACCCAGGTGGCGAAATTGCCGGCGCCGTTGCAGATCACCGCGTCCCGCGGCAGCCGCTCCCGCAGCCACGTGATCGCTTCCCCGTACTGGAACGCGCCGGGCTTCGGCTCCGGCGTCTCGGACCACGCGCGGTAGGCGGCATGGGCCTCGGCGGCGCGACCGCTCCCGGTCGGCGTGAAATCCGGCAGGGCGGCGCAGAAGGTCTCGGGCGCCGCCTCGATCGCCAGCACCGGCTGATAGACCCGCCCGAGCTCCGCCGCGTCGGCATGGACGTGGACCAGGGGCAACCCGGGATTGGGGATGCCGAGGAGGCCGTAGGATTGCGCCGGCATCTCGGACAGGCGTCCGCCCACCATCAGCAGCAGGTCGGCCTCCCGGATCCGGGCCAGCAGCGCCGGGTTCGGCCCGATCCCGAGCTCGCCCGCGAAGTTCGGATGGTCGGCGGGAAAGAGCTGCGCCCGCCGGAACGAGACCGCCACCGGCAGGTCGTGGCGCGCGGCCCAGGCGGCCAGGGTGGCGACGGCGCCCTGCGTCCAGCGGGAGCCGCCGAGCAGCACCATCGGCCGCTGCGCCTCCGCCAGCATCGCCCGCAGACGCTCCACATCGTCCCCGGACGGGGCCGGGGCGGCCGGGACGACGCGCGGCGCGTCGGACACCGCCACGACGTCGTCGAGCATGTCTTCCGGCAGGGCCACCACGACGGGACCGGGACGGCCCTGCATCGCCACCCGGAACGCCCGGGCGAGGATCTCCGGAATGCGCGCCGCGTCGTCGATCTCCACCGTCCATTTGGCGAGCCCGCCGAACATCTGCCGGTAATCGACCTCCTGGAAGGCCTCGCGGTCCCGCATCCGCCGGGCGATCTGGCCGACGAACAGGATCATCGGCGTTGAATCCTGGCGGGCGATGTGCACGCCCGCGGAGGCGTTGGTGGCGCCCGGCCCCCGGGTGACGAAGCAGATGCCGGGGCGGCCGGTGAGCTTGCCCGCGGCCTCGGCCATGATCGCCGCGCCGCCCTCCTGCCGGCAGACCAGCACGTCGATGCCGCTGTCGCGCAGGGCGTCGAGCACCGCGAGGTAGCTCTCCCCGGGGACGCAGGTCACGCGCTCGACGCTCTGGGCGCGGAGCTGGTCGACGAGCACCTGCGCGCCGGTGCGTGGGGGCAATCCGCTCAAGCCGTTCCTCCCTGGCCCTCGGGCCGCATCCGGGGCGTTCCGCCGGGATCGGCCATCGTTCCGCCCGCCGCTGGGATGCCGCTGATATCCCAGTTTCAGGATAGGGGCGGGTTCGGGGCGGTCAACCTGTCAGACCAGGGGCCGCCGGTCGAGGGCCCGGCGGGTCATCCGGTCGAGAAAGTCGAACAGCGTTCCGATCCCGGCCAGGGCCGCCGCTTCGTCCCGCGCCGCGATGCCGGACAGGATCGCCCCGTGGATCCCGGCGCAATCCAGGAAGCTGGCGGTGGGCTCGTAGGTGTACCAGAACCGACGGGACTGGGCGTGGAGCGCCGCCATGGTGCCGGTGAGCGTCGCGTTGTAGGCCGCGCCGACGAGGGCCTCGTGCAGGCCGCGCTTGGTCCGGAAATAGGCCTCCCGATCGCGGGCCTCGGCGGCGCTGCGCAATCCGGCTGCCCGGTCCAGCAAGTGTGCCATGTCCTCCGCCGTGCCGCGCGCGATGACGCAGCGGGCCACGGTCTCGTCGAGGGGCCGCCGCACCTCCAGCAATTCGAGATGCTTGATGACGTCCACCTGGGTGACGAGAACGCCACGCCGCGGATGGACCTCCACGAACCCGATCGTCTTGAGCCGTGCCAGAGCCTCGCGGACCGGCGTCCGGCCGAGGCCCAGCTCCGCGCCGAGTTCGCCCTCCGAGACCATGGCGCCCGGGGCGAGACGGCGGCTGATGATCATCTGCTCGATGGCGTCATAGGCGGTCTCGGCGAGGGAGCGCGGCCTGCGCCCATCCTCCGGCGGCACCTGTCCGCCGCCCGCAAATCCCAATCCGGCCAAGGGCTTCCCCGTCGATGTCGGATCCTGTCTGTCGCAACCCGTGCCGGTTGACAATGGCGCCGCGCACCGTGCTACTCAAGATCTGGGATATCAGTCCGCGTTCAGCGCGGGCGGGAGCCAAGGCCGGCGCAAGCGACATGTGATTGTCACCGTTCGCGGGTGCCGAGACCGAGGCCCAGGGAGGAGGAGCGGATGTCCGGGATGTCCCCTGAGACGCGCGCCAAGCTGAAGACCGTCAGCACGGCGACGCTGATGACCGCCCTCTACAAGCGCGGCTTCCGCAACCAGATGATCCAGGGCGTGCTACCCCTGAAGGCCGGCGGCCCGACGATGGTCGGCGAGGCCTACACCCTGCGCTACATCCCGGCCCGGGAGGACCTGAACCCCATCACGGTGTTCCGGGATCGCGCGCATCCGCAGCGCAAGGCCGTGGAGGAGTGCCCGCCCGGCGCCGTGATGGTGATCGACAGCCGCAAGGACGCCCGGGCGGCCTCCGCCGGCTCGATCCTGGCCACCCGGCTGATGGTGCGCGGCTGCGCCGGGCTCGTCACCGACGGCGGATTTCGCGATGCCGACGAGATCGCCCGGCTGGAGATGCCGAGCTATCACGCGCGCCCGTCGGCGCCGACGAACCTCACCCTCCATCAGGCGATCGACATCAACGTGCCGATCGGCTGCGGCGACGCGCCCGTCTTCCCCGGGGACGTGATCGTCGGCGACGGCGACGGGGTGGCGGTGATCCCGGCCCATCTCGCCGACGCCGTCGCCGACGAGGCCGTCGAGATGACCGCCTACGAGGACTTCGTCACCGAGGAGGTTCGCAAGGGCCGCACAATCCTCGGCCTCTACCCTGCCACCGACGAACAGAGCCTCGCCGATTTCGCCGCCTGGCGGAAGCGGACCGGCCGCTGAGCGTGCCGGACCGGCCCGCTCCAGCCCGGCCCGCGATCGGCAACGGGCCGGAACGCGTCGGATTCGACTCGGGGGGACGCCATGGCGGCGGGGTTGCGCGGGGGCGCTGCGGCGCCGGAGATCGAGCGGCGGACGGTCGCCAAGGTGTCGTGGCGACTCCTGCCGCTGATCGTCCTGATCTACTTCGTCGCCTACATGGACCGGACGAATGTGGGCTTCGCCGCGTTCGGCCTGAAGCGGGACTTCGGGTTCTCCGCCACGCTCTACGGCTGGGCTGCCGGCATCTTCTTCCTCGGATACGTCCTCTTCGAGATTCCGAGCAACGTCCTTCTGGAGCGCGCCGGGGCGCGGCTCTGGATCGCCCGGATCATGGTCACCTGGGGACTGGTGGCGGGCAGCATGGTCCTCATCACCGGCCCGGTGAGCTTTCTGGCCCTGCGTTTCCTGCTGGGCGTGGCCGAGGCCGGCTTCTTCCCCGGCGTGATCCTCTACTTCACCTTCTGGTTCCCCAAGCGGTACCGGGCCCGCGTGGTCGCCGCCCTGTTCCTGGCGGTGCCGGGCTCGAATGCTCTCACGGCGGTGATCTCGGGGGCGCTGCTCCAGCTCGACGGCGTGCTGGGCCTGCACGGCTGGCAGTGGCTGTTCCTCCTGGAGGCCGCGCCCTCGATCCTGCTGGCCTTCGCGGTTCTGGCGCTGATGACGGACCGGCCCGAACAGGCGGCGTGGCTCGCGGCCGAGGAGCGGCGCTGGCTGAGGGACGAACTCGCGGCGGAGCGTGCGGGCACGCTCAGGGCTCACGGGCATCTCACCCTCAAACAGGCCCTCACCGACCGGCGGGTGCTCGCCCTCGGGGCGATCTACTTCACCATCGGCACCGCCACCTACGGCATCACCTTCTTCATGCCGCCGATCCTGAAGAGCCTGCATCTCACCGACTGGGAGACGGGCGTCGCCACGGCGGTACCTTACGTCGTGGGGACCCTGGGCATGGTCGCCTGGAGCTGGTCGTCGGACCGGCGCAACGAGCGGCGCTGGCACTTCGTGATCGCCGCGCTGGTCGCCGCCCTCGGCCTCGTCGCCTCCGGCCCCCTGCTCGGCAGCCTCTGGGCGCTGACGGCGATGTCGGTGGCGACGATCGGGCTCTACGGCAGCAAGCCCGCCTTCTGGGCGATGCCGGGGGAGTTCCTGTCCGGGCCCGCGGCGGCCGGGGGGATCGCCCTGATCAACGCGATCGGCAATCTCGGCGGCTTCGTCGGTCCCTACGTCCTGGGCTGGCTCAAGGATTACACCGGCAGCTACGAGGCGGGACTTTATTTCCTGGCCGCTTGCGCGCTCGCCTCGGCGGCGATCACGGTCGTCTCTGTCCGGTCAGGCCGGGCGGAGGCGGACCCGCGCGATGGGACCGGCGGCGCGTTCCGCCCCGCCGGCCCGAGCCCGTGAGACCGGAGACAGAGCGATGACCGCGCGCAAGAAGGACCTGGGCGACCTGCGCAGCCAGCGCTGGTTCGGCGCCACCGACCTGCGCAGCTTCGGCCATCGCTCGCGCATGCTACAGATGGGCTATGAGCGGGCGGATTTCAGCAACAAGCCCATCGTCGGCATCATCAACACCTGGAGCGACATCAATCCCTGCCACCTGCATTTCCGCGAGCGCGTGGAGCAGGTGAAGCGCGGCGTCTGGCAGGCGGGGGGCTTCCCGATCGAATTGTCGGCGCTGTCGCTGTCCGAGAATTTCGTCAAGCCGACCACGATGCTCTACCGCAACCTCCTGGCCATGGAGGTGGAGGAGCTGCTGCGCCAGCACCCGGTGGACGGGGCGGTGCTGATGGGCGGCTGCGACAAGACCACGCCCGGCACCGTGATGGGCGGCATCTCCATGAACCTGCCGATGATCTTCCTCCCGGCGGGGCCGATGATGCGCGGGCATTTCGGGGGCAACATCCTCGGCTCCGGCTCGGATGTCTGGAAGTACTGGGCCGAGAAGGAGGCCGGCACCATCACCACGCAGGAGTGGAACGACATGGAGGCGGGCATCGCCCGCTCCGCCGGCACCTGCATGACCATGGGCACGGCCTCGACCATGACGGCGATCACCGAGGCGCTGGGCCTGTCCCTGCCGGGCGCGGCCTCGATCCCGGCGGCCGACGCCGACCATCCCCGTATGGCGAGCGCCTGCGGCCGGCGCATCGTGGAGATAATCTGGGAGGACCTGAAGCCCTCCGACATCCTCGACCGGCGCTCCATCGACAACGCGCTCGTCGTCCACAACGCGCTGGCCGGCTCCACCAACGCGATGATCCACCTCGTGGCCATGGCGGGCCGGGCCGGCATCCCGGTGAAGCTCACCGCGTTCGACGAGGTCGCCCAGAAAGTCCCGGTGATCGCCAACCTCCGGCCCTCGGGGCAGTGGCTGATGGAGGATTTCCACATCGCGGGCGGAATCCGGGCGCTGATGGCGCGGCTCTCCCCCCTCCTCCACCTCGACGCTCGCTCGGTCACCGGCGGCACGATCGGCGACGGGCTCGCCGGCGCGAAGGTCTTCAACGACGACGTGATCCGCCCCCTCGACAAGCCCATCGTGTCGATGGGCGGGACCGCGATCCTCTACGGCAACCTCGCGCCGGACGGCTGCGTGATCAAGCCGCCCGCCGCCGACCCGCGGCTCCTGCAGCATACCGGCCCCGCGCTGGTCTTCGACAGCTACGACGCGATGAGCGCGGCGGTGAACGACCTCGACCTCGACGTCACCCCCGACCACGTCATGATCCTGCGCAATGCCGGCCCGATCGGCGGGCCCGGCATGCCGGAATGGGGCATGCTGCCGATCCCCAAGGTCCTGCTCCGCCAGGGCGTGCGCGACATGGTCCGCATCTCGGACGCGCGGATGAGCGGGACGAGCTACGGCGCCTGCATCCTGCACGTGGCGCCGGAATCGGCCGCGGGCGGCCCGCTCGCCGCCGTGCGCGACGGCGACCTGATCAGCGTGGACGTGGCCGCCCGCCGGATCCACCTGCACCTGGACGATGCCGAGATTGCCGCGCGGGTGAAGGCCTTCGTGCCGCCCGACCGGGCCTATCCCCGGGGCTACAACCGCCTGTTCGCCCAGCACGTGCGGCAGGCCCACGAGGGCTGCGACTTCGACTTTCTGGAGGGCGCCGGGGGGATCCCGGAACCCGAGATTCACTGACCGGCCCGAGCCGTCGGCAACAGGCGGCGGGCCCGATCACAGGGAGGACACATGGTGATGATCGCACGCAGGGGCCTGCTCGCCGGAGCGGCCCTGCTCGGCACCGCGCGGGCGGCCGGGGCCGGCTGGGAGCCGTCGCAGCGGGTGCCGGACCCGGCCGTCGAGATCCTCGATCCGGCCTTCGCCAAGTACCGCCTCGCCTCGGCGACGGTGGAGCGGGTCGCCACGGGCTTCCGCTGGGCCGAGGGGCCGGTCTGGTTCGGCGACCGGGGCGCGCTGCTGTTCAGCGACGTGGTCAACGACCGGATCATGAAGTGGGAGGAGGCGTCGGGTTCGCTCTCGGAATTCCGCAGGCCGTCGAACTACGCCAACGGCAACACCCGCGACCGGCAGGGGCGGCTGATCACCTGCCAGCACAGGACCCGCAGCGTCACCCGGACCGAGCATGACGGGACCATCACCACGCTGATGGACCGGTTCGACGGCAAGCCGCTGAATTCGCCCAACGACGTGGTCTGCCATGCCGACGGCGCGGTCTGGTTCACCGATCCCGCCTTCGGGCCGAACCCCCACGAGGCGATGGCGGCCCCGGAATTGCCGGGCAACGTCTACCGGATCGATCCGGCGACCGGGCAGGCCAGCGTCGTGGTCGAGGGTGTGGCCGGGCCGAACGGCCTGTGCTTCGCGCCGGACGGAACGAAGCTGTACCTGATCGAGGCCCGGGCCAAGCCCAACCGCCTGATCCGCGTCTACGACGTGGTCGAGAACGGCACGAAGACCGCCAACGGCCGCGTGTTCTACGACGCCGGCACCGGCACGCCGGACGGCTTCCGCGCCGATGTCGACGGCAATCTCTGGTGCGGCTGGGGGATGAGCGAGGCCGAGGACGGGGTCATCGTGCTCTCACCGCAGGGCAAGCTGATCGGCCGGATTCGCCTGCCCGAGCGCTGCGCCAACCTGTGCTTCGGCGGCCTGAACCGCAACCTGCTGCTGATGACGGCGACGCACTCGGTCTACGCGCTCTACGTGAATACCCGGGGCGCTGGGACCTGCTGAGGCCGCATCATACGGCGAACCGCTCCGCGATGACTTGCGGGGCGGATCCCGGGTTCCATTTCCGTTTTCGTTGCACGCGGCCCGGTGAGGGCCAGCGGAATCTCAGGCGGGACCCAGAGGCGGCAGGCACGCTCTCGACTCGACTCCCCGACGTGTGTTGGTTCTCTTGCCAACAGCCGTCGCCACCGGCATTTTCGCTGACGTGAAGGCCGAACTCCTGCTCAAGGAGCGAATCGCAATCATCCCTGGGCGGTCGTTCGCAGAGCTGGTGGTCTGGCGCGTGCCGACGCCTGTCCGCGAGAGCAGCCACGCCTTCAAGTACCGGCTCGCCCTCGTCGTCGATGGTGCATGCGTGCTTCGCTATGACAACGAAGCCGGCAAGGGCGACCACAGGCACGTCGGCGAGGCGGAGATCGCCTATCGCTTTACCACCCCCGAGGCCCTGCTGGCCGATTTCTGGGCCGATGTCGAATCCTGGAGGGAGTCATGAGAACCGTGACCATCGGCGTCTCTTCGGTCGAGGAGGCTAGTGCCCGCGTACTGGCGGCCTTCCGGGGCGAGAAGCGCGGCGCGTTCATCTCTTTCCCCAGCGTCGAGGGCTTGTGGACCGTCCTGACGCCCCGTCGCTGGGCGCTGATCCGAGCGCTCGCGGGCCAGGAGCCCATGTCGCTGCGCGCCGTGGCGCGGTTGCTGGACCGGGACGTGAAGAACATCCACGCCGACGTGCACGCGCTCCTGAATGCCGGCATCCTGGATCGTACGGACGACGAGCGCATCGTCTTTCCCTACGACGCCGTGCACGTCGACTTCACGATCGGGAAGGCGGCCTGAGGACTCTTCCATCCCAGGCTCGCATTCGGCTGGCGGCGCAGGCGCCCGGGACAGGGGTTCCGTTTCATCCGAAACGCCGCTTCCCCGGACAGGATGCGCTGTTCACACATCTCCGGTGGACATTGCCGCTGATCAGGGAGCGCGGGTCCCTCTCCCGTTCGGGAGAGGGACCCGCGCTCCGACCTAAGACCGTATGGCCTCGTGGTGCGTCGAGCCCCCGCCCCTACTCCGCCGCCTGCGCCAAGTACCGCGCCGGATCGTAGTTCAGGATCGGCCCGAGCCAGCGCTCGACCTCGCGGACATCCATGCCCTTGCGGACGGCGTAATCCTCGACCTGATCCCGCTCCACCTTGGCGACGCCGAAATAGTGCGCCTCCGGGTGGGCGATGTAGATCCCCGACACCGACGAGCCCGGCCACATGGCGTAGGATTCGGTGAGCTTCACGCCGATCCGGCTCTCGGCCCGCAGCAGGTCGAACAGGGTCGTCTTCTCGGTGTGGTCGGGCTGGGCCGGGTAGCCGGGAGCCGGGCGGATGCCGTCGTATTTCTCCAGCACCAGCTCCTCGGGGGCGTAGGCCTCCTCCGTCGCGTAGCCCCAGAACTCCTTGCGCACCCGCTCGTGCATCCGCTCGGCGAAGGCCTCGGCGATGCGGTCGGCGAGCGCCTTGACCAGGATCGCCCGGTAATCGTCGTTGGCCCGCTCGAAGCGCTCGGCGATCCGCACTTCCTCCAGGCCGGCCGTCACCACGAAGCCACCGACATAGTCGGCGATGCCGGTCTCGGAAGGCGCCACGAAGTCCGACAGGCAGGTGTTGGCGCGCCCGTCGCGCTTCGAGAGCTGCTGGCGCAGGCCGTGGAAGGTGGCGAGCCGCTCCGACCGGCTCTCGCCGGTGTAGAGCGCGATGTCGTCGCCGACGCTGTTGGCCGGCCAGAAGCCGATCACCGCCTTCGGGTTGAACCAGCGCTCCTCAACGATCTGCTTCAGCATCGCCTGCGCGTCCTCGTAGAGGGCGCGGGCGGCCGGTCCCTGCTCGGGATCGTCCAGGATCGCCGGAAAGCGGCCCTTGAACTCGTAGGTCTGCAGGAACGGCGTCCAGTCGATGTAGGGCACGAGGTCGGCGACCTCGTAGGAGCCGTAGACCCGGGTGCCGGTGAAGGTCGGCTTGGCCGGCTTGTAGCCCGACCAGTCGACCTTGAAGGCGTTGGCCCGCGCCTTGGCCAGCGGCAGCCGCTGCTTGTCGACCTCCGAGCGCTTATGGGCGTCGGCGACCTTGGCGTACTCGGCCCGGACCTTCTCGATCGTGGGCCCACGGGTCTCCTTGGAGATCAGGCTCGACACCACGCCGACCGCCCGGCTCGCGTCGGTGACGTAGACGGCCTGCCCCTTGGCGTAGGCCGGGTGGATCTTCACCGCCGTGTGGACGCGGCTCGTGGTGGCGCCGCCGATCAGCAGCGGCACGTCCATGCCCTCGCGCTCCATCTCGCCCGCCACGTGGACCATCTCGTCGAGCGACGGGGTGATCAGGCCGGACAGGCCGACGATGTCGACCTGCTCGCGCTTGGCGGTCTCCAGGATCTTGGCGGCCGGCACCATCACGCCGAGATCGATGATCTCGTAGTTGTTGCAGGCCAGCACGACGCCGACGATGTTCTTGCCGATGTCGTGGACGTCGCCCTTCACGGTGGCCATCAGCACCTTGCCGGCGGCCTGGCGCTTGCCGTCGCCGCCATTGGCGAGCTTCTCGGCCTCCATGTAGGGCTCGAGATAGGCCACCGCCTGCTTCATCACCCGGGCGGATTTCACCACCTGCGGCAGGAACATCTTGCCCGCGCCGAACAGGTCGCCGACCACGTTCATGCCGGCCATCAGCGGGCCCTCGATGACGTGGAGCGGCCGCTCCACGCCCTGGCGGGCCTCCTCGGTGTCGGCCAGGATGTACTCGGTGATGCCGTTGACCAGGGCGTGCTCGATGCGCTTCCCGACCGGCGCCTCGCGCCAGGTCAGGTCGGCGGTCTTGGCCTGGGCCGAGGCGCCGGTCTTGAACCGCTCGGCGGCCTCCAGCAGGCGCTCGGTGGAATCGTCGCGCCGGTTGAGGACCACGTCCTCGCAGAGCTCGCGGAGCTCCGCCGGGATCTCGTCGTAGACGGCGAGCTGGCCGGCATTGACGATGCCCATGTCCATGCCCGCCTGGATGCAGTGGAACAGGAACACCGCGTGCATCGCCTCGCGCACCGGCTCGTTGCCGCGGAACGCGAAGGACAGGTTCGAGACGCCGCCCGAGATGTGGGCGTGCGGCAGGGTCTCGCGGATCGTGCGGGTCGCCTCGATGAAGGCGACGCCGTAGCCGTTATGCTCCTCGATGCCGGTGGCGACCGCGAAGATGTTCGGGTCGAAGATGATGTCTTCGGGCGGGAAGCCGACCTGCTCGGTCAGGATCCGGTAGGCCTTGGTGCAGATCTCGACCTTGCGCTCGTAGGAATCCGCCTGCCCCTGCTCGTCGAAGGCCATCACCACCACGGCGGCGCCGTAGGAGCGGCAGACCTTGGCGGCCTCGATGAACTTCTCCTCGCCCTCCTTCATGGAGATCGAGTTCACAATCGGCTTGCCCTGGATGCACTTGAGCCCCGCCTCGATAACCTCGAACTTCGAGGAATCGACCATCACGGGCACCCGGGCGATGTCGGGCTCGGCGGCGACGAGGTTGAGGAACTCGACCATCGCCTTCTGCGAGTCGAGCAGGCCCTCGTCCATGTTGACGTCGATCACCTGGGCGCCGGCCGCCACCTGATCGCGGGCGACGTCCAGCGCCGCCGCGTAGTCGCCGTTGGTGATGAGCTTGCGGAACTTGGCCGAGCCGGTGACGTTCGTGCGCTCGCCGACGTTCACGAAGGGGATCTCCTTCGTGAGGACGAAGGGCTCGAGGCCCGACAGCCGCATCAGGCGGGGGATCTCGGGGATCGGCCGCGGCGCCTTGCCGGCGACGGCCTCGCTGATTGCGCGGATATGGTCCGGGGTGGTGCCGCAGCAGCCGCCGACCATGTTGACGAGGCCGGATTCTGCGAACTCGCCGACGAGCTTGCCCATCGCCTCCGGGCTCTCGTCGTAGAGGCCGAACTCGTTGGGCAGGCCGGCATTCGGGTAGGCGCAGACCAGCGTGTCGCAGATCCGCGACAGCTCGGCGATGTGGCCGCGCATCTCGCGGGCGCCCAGCGCGCAGTTGAGGCCGAAGGTCAGCGGATCGGAGTGGCGCAGGGCGTGCCAGAAGGCCGCCGGGGTCTGGCCCGACAGGGTGCGGCCCGAGAGATCCGTGATCGTGCCGGAGATCTGGATCGGCAGCCGGATGCCGGTCTCGTCGAAGACCTGCCACGCCGCCGCCACCGCGGCCTTGGCGTTGAGCGTGTCGAAGATGGTCTCGATCAGGATCAGCTCGGCGCCCCCGTCGATCAGGCCGCGGACCTGCTCGACATAGGCCTGCTTGACCTGATCGAAGGTCACGGCCCGGAAGCCCGGGTTGTTCACGTCCGGCGAGATCGACAGGGTGCGGTTCGTCGGCCCGATGGCGCCGGCCACGAAGCGGCGGCGGCCGTCCTTCTCCTCGGCGAGCTTGGCGGCCTCCCGGGCGAGCCGCGCGCCCTCGGCGTTCAGCTCGTGGATGATCGACTCCATGCCGTAATCGGCCTGGGCGATGGTGGTGCCCGAGAAGGTGTTGGTCTCGCAGACGTCGGCGCCGGCCAGGAAGTAGTCGAGGTGGATCTGCCGGATCGCGTCGGGCTGAGTCAGGATCAGCAGGTCGTTGTTGCCCTTCTGATCGTGGCCGTGATCCTTGAACCGGTCGCCGCGAAAATCCTCTTCCGAGAACTTCAGCCGCTGGATCACGGTGCCCATCGCACCGTCGAGGACGAGGATCTTCTCCGCCGCGCGCTGGCGCAGCGCCTGTGCGATCGCGGTACCGTCGACGGGGGCAAAATCGGTCATCATGCGTCCTGTCAGATCACCTCGTCCCGAGGTGCCGGAGCGAAGCGGAGGCCTCGCAGGAGGCCTCCAGATATCTCGGTGTTCCCTGGAGCCCGCCTTCGAGGCCGCTCGCGCGGCACCTCAGGAGGGTGAAAACCTTCATTCTACCAGACGCTTCCGTGCCATGGGCGCGGAGGCGTCCCCGTCTCTGCGAGCGGAGCGAAGCAGTCCAGCAGCGCCACGCTCACGGATGTCGCGCTGTCCTGGGTCGCTTCGCTGCGCTCGCGAGGACGGATCGTGGGTGTCGAGCGCGGCCTCGGGAATTAAGCCGCCGCCTTGGCGGCCGCCAGCTTCGGCGCCTGGGCGCGCAGGCCGAGCAGGTGGCAGATCGCGTAGACCAGATCCGAGCGGTTCATCGAGTAGAAGTGGAAGTCGTTGACGCCCTCGTCCACGAGGTCGAGCACCTGCTCGGCCGCCACCGCGGCGGCGACGAGGCGGCGGGTCTCCACGTCGTCTTCCAGGCCCTCGAACCGGGCGGCCAGCCAGTAGGGCACCGAGGCGCCGGTGCGGCGGGCGAAGTTCGCCGCCTGCTTGAAGTTCTGCACCGGCAGGATGCCCGGGATGATCGGGATCGTGATCCCCGCGGCCCGGACCTTCTCCAGGTAGCGCAGGAAGACCTCGTTCTCGAAGAAGAACTGGGTGATCGCCTGATCGGCGCCGGCATCGACCTTGGCCTTCAGGGCCTCGATGTCCGCGTCGAGCGAGGCCGCCTCCGGGTGCTTTTCCGGATAGGCCGAGACCGAGACCTTGAAGTCGCCGATCCGCTTGATCCCCTCGACCAGCTCGGCGGTCGACGCGTAGCCGCCCGGATGCGGCCGGTAGGCGTGGCCGACGCCCTCCGCCGGGTCGCCGCGGAGCGCCACGATGTGGCGCACGCCCGCATCCCAGTAGGACTGGACCACCGCGTCGATCTCCTCCCGGGTGGCGTCCACGCAGGTGAGGTGCGCGGCCGGCTTCAGGCCGGTCTCGCGGACCATCCGGGCCACCGTGTTGTGGGTGCGCTCCCGGGTGGAGCCGCCGGCCCCGTAGGTCACCGAGACGAAGCTCGGCTGAAGCGGCGCCAGACGCTCGATCGAGCCCCAGAGGATCTTCTCCATCTCCTCGGTCTTCGGCGGGAAGAACTCGATCGAGACGCGGATCGGGTGGTAGCCGTCGCGGCTGGCGCGGTGGGTGGAGCGGCGCATCGGGGTCTCGTCCTCTATGTCGATCGGTTCAGACGAAGTCTGCGGAGGTTCTGGATGTCAGGCGACGGCGCGCCGGGGCTGTTCAGTCTCGTCGGCCAGACCGTCCTGGGCCAGCCAGAGGGTGACGGTGAGCTGACCCGACTCGCGCGGCGCCAGATCGCGCGTGCCGACCGTGGCGAGACCGGCCTCCGCGAGCCAGCCGGAGACCTGCTCGGCGGAGAAGCCGAGGCGTCGGTGGGCTTGGCCCGTGCGCAGGAATTCCAGCTCGTGCGGCGCGAAATCCACCACCAGCAGACGGCCGCCCGGCGCCACCAGCCGCGCGGCGCCGCGGAGCGCCCGGGCCGGGTCGTCGAGATAATGCAGCACCTGATGGACCACCACGAGGTCGAAGCTCGACCGGGCGAAGGGCGGCGCGTGGATGTCGCCTTGCCGCAGATCCACCCGCGACAGGCCCTGGCGCTCCAGGTTGGCCCGGGCGACGGACAGCATGGCATGGCTCGAATCGAGCCCGGTGGCGCGGCTGGCCCGGGGAGCCAGCAGGCCAAGCATGCGGCCCGTCCCGGTGCCGAGATCGATCAGGCTGCCGATCGGCCGGTCGCCCAGGGCGTCCAGCACCGCCGCCTCCACGATCGCCTCCGGAACGTGCAGCGAGCGCAGCTCGTCCCATTTGGGCGCCAGCCGGGCGAAGAAGGTCTCGGCCGCCTCGGCCCGCTGCACCCGCACGGCATCGAGACGGGCGCGGTCCTCCGACAGTGGCGGTGCGGTCCGGTCGAGACCGGACAGCAGCGGATCCGCCAGGCCGGCGCGGGCGTCGGACAGCCGGAAGAACGCCCAGGCCCCTTCGCGGTGA
This sequence comes from Methylobacterium sp. 391_Methyba4, assembly GCF_029691625.1. NCBI lineage: Bacteria > Pseudomonadati > Pseudomonadota > Alphaproteobacteria > Hyphomicrobiales > Methylobacteriaceae > Methylobacterium > Methylobacterium sp. 391_Methyba4. The sequence goes on from NZ_CP121475.1 coordinate 2,689,530, forward strand.
CGCTCGACAAGCCCGGCTTCCACCAGAAGCTTGAGATGCCGCGAGATCCGCGGCTGCGACTGGCCGAGGATGTCGGTCAGGTCGGACACCGACAATTCCCCCTCGGCGAGCAGCGCCAGGATGCGCAGGCGCGTCTCCTCGGCGGCCGCACGCAGGACGCCCAGGGCTTCCGGAAAGGGGATCGATCCCGCCTCTTGCCTGCGTTCAATAGACATAAAGATATGTTTATGTGCGTTTCGCGGTGGGCGCAAGCACGAACTTGCGGGGGTTTGCCAGGTGGATGAGACCGAAGCGCGGCGGCCGCGTTGATGGCAGGGCCGCCGAGTGCGGGCCCGGGGAGGCGTGCATGTCCGAGAGCCCGTTCCCGCAGATCACGCTGGTCCGCCACGGCGAGACCGCCTGGAGCCGATCCGGCCAGCATACCGGGCGCAGCGACATCCCCCTGACCCCGGAGGGCGAGGAAGCGGCGCGCGCCCTCGCCCCGCGCCTCGCGGCTCGCTCCTACGCGGAGGTCTGGTCGAGCCCGTCGAGCCGGGCGGCCACGACCTGCGCGCTGGCGGGCTTCGGTGACCGGCGCGTGATCGATCCGGATCTCGCGGAGTGGGATTACGGCGCCTACGAGGGCCGGACCACGCAGGCGATCCTGGCCGAGCGGCCGGATTGGCGCCTGTTCCGCGACGGCTGCCCCGGCGGCGAGACGGCGGAGGCGGTCGGCGTTCGGGCGGACCGGATCATCGCCCGGGCCCGCGCCCGTGATGCCGACCTCGTCGTGTTCTCCAGCGCGCATGTCCTGCGGGTGCTCGCCGCGCGCTGGATCGGGCTGCCGCCGCAGGGAGGGGCGCTTCTCGTCCTCGGCACAGCGAGCGTCTCGGTGCTCGGCTACGAACACGACCGCACCGAGCCGGTGCTGCGCGCCTGGAACGGCTAGGCGCCGACGCTAGCGCAGCCAATACCCATCCGGCGCGAGCGCGTCCGGCATCGGCTCGCCGAGGGCGTGGTGCACGATCCGGTCGACGGCGCGGACCATGGCGTCGAGGGGCAGGTCGTTCGGCTCGGTGCCGAACGGTTCCTCGAGCTCGTCCCCGAGGGCGTCGAGGCCGAAGAACGTGTAGGCCACGAGCGCCACCACGACGGGCGTCGCCCAGCCCAGGGAGCCCGTGAGGCCCACCGGCAGGAGCAGGCAGTAGAGCCACGCGGTCCGGTACACCAACAGGGTGTAGGCGAAGGGCAGCGGCGTGTTGGCGAGGCGCTCGCAGGCGGTGTGCACGCCCGACAGCGCCTCGATCCGGGCTTCGAGGATGCCGAACTGGATGTCGCTGAGCCCGCCCGCGCGCATCAGCGCGGCCAGGTCCCGGGTGATGGCGCCCAGAATCGAGTCGGTGGGATTCGGGCCCGACAGGTCCGATCCGGGGCTCATCCGGCCCACCGCGGCGGCCTCGTCGAGGGCCCGCAGGCGGGCATGAAGCCCGTGGGCGAAGGCCGAGAGGCGTCGGAGCTGGCGCGCCGCCTCCCGCTCCGGCAGCAGGGCCGGGAGGATGCGGGCGAGGTTGCGCACCTCGCCGATCAGGTTGCCCCAGTGCTTCCGGGCTTCCCACCAACGCTCGTAGCAGGCGTTGTTGCGGAAGCTCAGGAAGATCGAGAGGGCGAGGCCGACCACCGTGAACGGGGTGACCCCCGCGGTGACCGGGAACAGTTCGGGCCATCGCGATTCCGCCCAGACCACCGCGCAGGACACCGCGACGATCCCTGCGAGCTTCGGCGCCACCCGCGGCAGGATCGAGCCGCGCAGGGTGAACAGCAGGGTCAGCAGGTTGGGCCGGGTGCGGACGATCATCGGGGCTTCGGGTCTGGGGGGCTTCTTAGCCCTGCCCTGCCCCCCGCGCGCCGGCAAGGAACGTGTTGGTGAAAAGGGGCGCCGGCCGCCCAGCCCGGCGGGGCGGACCGTGCGAGCTGGCCCGGCTGACGGCGCATCGGGGACCCGTCGCGCGGGCCGCGGGCGGCCGATCGTGCAAGGGGCGGCCGATCATGCAAGGGGGGCCTGGCCCGGATCAGGCGCCCTCTGCCTCCCACAGCCATGCCGCGCCGCGCACGCCCGATGCGTCGCCGTGCAGGCTCGCCCGCACGGGGGTGTCGAAGGTGTCCGAGAAGACATGGGGGGCGATCGCAGCCGGCAGGCCGGCGATCAGCTCCGGGATCCGCGACAGGCCGCCGCCGATCACGATCACATCCGGGTCCAACAGGTTCACCACCTGGGCGGCCGCGCGCCCGAGCCGCTCGAGATGCGCGGCCAGCGTCTCCTGCGCCGCCGGACTGCCGGTCCGGCCCTCGGCGACGACGGCCTCCGCGGTGAGGTTCCCGCCGTGCCGCCGGGCGTGGTCCGCCGCCAGCCCTGGCCCGGACAGCCAGGTCTCGACGCAGCCCCGGCGGCCGCAATAGCAGGCGGGACCCGGTCGCTCGTCGTCGCGGGGGGCCGGCAGGGGACCGTGGCCCCATTCGCCCGCGATGCCGTTGCGGCCCGTGAGCACCCGCCCGTCGAGGGCGATGCCGGAGCCGACGCCGGTGCCCAGGATCACGGCCCAGACCACACGGGCCCCGGCGCCGGCGCCGTCGATCGCCTCCGACACAGCCAGGCAATTGGCGTCGTTCTCGATCCGCAGAGGCCGCTCCAGCCGCTGCTCGAGATCGGCCGCGAACGGGTGTCCGTTGAGCCAGTGCGAGTTGGCGTTGCGCACGAGGCCCGTCGCCGGAGACAGGCTCCCCGGCATGCCGATGCCGACGCTGCAGGGCATGCCGGCTTCGGCTTCGAGACGCAGGACCAGATCGGCCACGGCCTCGACGGTTTCCCCATAGGCGCCGCGCGGGGCGGCCACCCGGGCCTCGGCCAGGGTCGAGCCATCCCGGCCCAGGACGATCCCGGCGATCTTCGTGCCGCCGAGATCGATGCCGAGGCGCGGGCGCCCTCCGGATCCTGCCGCGGGCGACCCCATCACTCGGCGGCAGCGACCTTGCTGTCGGTTCCCATCGGCTGCGGCGCCTCGTCGGCGATGTGGGTGCCGATGGCGAGCGGATGGGCCATCACCTCGTTGAGCTTGGCCACGTCGAGCTCGCCTTCCCAGCGGCTGACCACCACGCAGGCGACGCCGTTGCCCACGAGGTTGGTGAGCGCGCGGCACTCGGACATGAACTTGTCGATCCCGAGCACGAGGGTCATGGCGGCCACCGGGACCGGGCTGTTGGGGATCGCCGAGAGGGTCGCCGCCAGGGTGATGAAGCCCGCGCCGGTGACGCCCGACGCGCCCTTCGAGGTCAGCATCGCCACCAGGATGATGGTCGCGTACTGGCTGATCGACAGGTCCACACCCACGGCCTGCGCCAGGAACAGCGTGGCCAGCGTCATGTAGATGTTGGTGCCGTCGAGGTTGAACGAGTAGCCGGTCGGAACGACGAGGCCGACCACCGAGTCCGAGGCGCCGAGCCGGCGCATCTTGGTCATGAGCTGCGGCAGCACCGTCTCGGAGGACGAGGTGCCGACCACGATCAGCAACTCGTCCTTGATGTAGGCGAGGAAGCGCAGGATCGAGAAGCCCGCGATCCGGGCGATCGTCCCGAGCACCACGAGCACGAACAGCAGCGCCGTGATGTAGAAGGTGCCGACCAGCCACGCGAGATCGTAGACCTTCTGGATGCCGTACTCGCCGATCGTGAAGGCCATGGCGCCGAAGGCGCCGACGGGGGCGAGCTTCACGATGATGCCGATGATCCGGAAGAAGATCTGGCCGGCGGTGTCGATCGCCCGGTTTACGCCGGCCGCCCGCTCTCCGAGGTTCGTCACCACGACGCCGGTGAGGATCGAGATCAGCAGCACCTGAAGCAGGTCGCCGGTGGCGAAGGGATCGAGGAAGCTCTTGGGGATGATCGCCAGGATGTGGGCGACGGTGGAATCGGCGGCCGCCTTGCTGGCGTAGGTCGCGACCTTGCTGGCGTCGAGCTTCGACGGGTCGGCGTTGAACCCGGCGCCGGGCCTGATCACCTCGCCGACGATGACGCCGATCAGGAGCGCGATGGTGGAGACCACCTCGAAATAGACCAGCGCCTTCAGCCCGACCCGGCCGACCTTCTTCAGGTCGCCGATCGACGCGATGCCGTGCACGATGGTGCAGAAGATGATCGGCGCGATCATCATCTTGATCAGGCCGATGAAGGCGTCGCCGAGCCACTTCATCGATTTGCCGGTGGCCGGGTCGTACCAGCCGAGCAGCACGCCGAGCGCGATGGCGATCAGGACCTGGATATAGAGCACCTTGTACCAAGGCTCGCGGGGCGCTGCGGCGGGAGCCGGCGCGTGGATTGCCTGTGCCATGTCCATCCCGTGCGACGACCGCGCACCCTCCCATTGTGCCGGCACGCTAGCGATTATCATCCGGCGCCTCAACGCCTGCACGGTTATGGGCCGGGAACCATCCGTGACAAAAATCTGTCGATCCCGGCCGAAGTCACTTCTCTCGTCTGACAAGTGCGCGCAGGCTGAGAAGCGTGGCTGTTTCTGGTCTCCGGCGGACTGAGCCGGCCAATCGACGGCATCCGGTGATCTCTGGAGAGTGTCCGTGGCTGGATTCCACCGGGCCCGAACGGCGTTCCTGGGCGTGCTGCTCACCGGCATCCTGATCGAGCCCGCCTCGGCCGGCGTCGTCGCGCGGATCGACCAGTCGCGGCAGCGCATGCGCGTCTATGTCGACGGTTATCCGGCCTATGAATGGCCCGTGTCCACGGCCCGTCGCGGCTACGTCACGCCCAGCGGACGGTTCCGCGTCGGGCTGATGGCGCCGATGTGGCGCTCCCGCAAGTATCACGGCTCTCCGATGCCGCACGCGATGTTCTTCCGCGGCGGCTACGCGATCCACGGCACCTATGCCACCGGAGCCCTCGGACGCCGGGCGAGCCACGGCTGCATCCGCCTGTCGCCCGGCCATGCCGCCGCCCTGTTCGGCCTCGCCCGCAGCCGCGGCGGAGCGACGGTGGTGATCCGCGATTGAGCGACCGGGCCGCCTCACCCCTGCCCCAGGCCTGAGCGGAGATGCGGCTTGCGTCGCAAGCCGTCGGCACCCGGCACAGAGGCCCGGATCCCCCGGGACCGCCCGAGGAGGGCCGGGTCCCGAAACGCGGACGGGCCGCAGCGCGATCTGCGCTGCGGCCCGTTTGCTTGACGCCTTATCGTGGGCTCAGGTCTGCTGCTGGGTCCGGCGGGGCCGGACGGTCCAGCGCTCGAACATCGAGGCGGGATCCTCGCTCTTCGCGTCCTTGTTCTCCGCCGCGTGATCGGGCTGCTGGTGGATCGCAGCACCGAGCGCCTGGGACAGGCTCTCGATGACGTCGTCGATGCGGGCATCCCCGTGCAAGGGGTCCCCCGGGCCGGTCGGGGCGGCGGGCGTCTCGGCGGGCGCGGCCGCCTCCGGCGCGGGCTCCGGCTGAGGCTCCGGCTCGGGGTGATGCTCGGGGGCCGGTTCGGGCGGGCGCGCGGCCGCAGCCGGCTCCGGGGCCGGAGGCGCCGGAACGACCGGCGCGGCGGCCGGGGCAGCCGCGGCGGCCGGCGTCACGGCCCGGCGCATGGCGCTCGTCGCACCCTCGTCGGACTCGGCGTTCCGGCTGCTGCTGCCGTAGCGGCCGAAGCCGAACCGGGGCTCGATCAGGTCCAGCACCGCGTCGAGCGCGGCGTTGCTCAGCGCCACCTCCTCGGCGGCCGGCACGCCCTGGATCGCGAGGGCCTGCCGCTCGAAGGCCGGCTCGTTGCTGACCTCCCGGCCGAACCAGCTCGGGGCATGGAAGGCCGCGGCATCGCCGTCATTGTCGAAGGTGATGCTGATCAGGTCCAGGCTGCCGGGTGTGACGTAGCGGTCGATGGCGATCTCGCGGCCGCCGGCATTCAGGGTGGTGCGGTCGTAGGCGGCCTTCCCGGGGCAGACGTCCAGCAGGGCGTCGCCGTGGGCGCGCGGCACGTCGGTGCGCTCCTCGACCGGGATGCCGTCCGCCCCCTTGTTCACCAGGACCAGCTGGCAGACTTGGCCGTCGACACGCACATAGGACGCGCGGCCACCCTGCGGGGCGAAGTGCCCCTCGGTGATCCGGGCGCCGCCCCGCTCCTTGCGGATCAGGCGGACCAGGGACGGTGCGACCAGAAATCGGCGAACGGTGCTCATGAACTCAAAACCCCTCCCGCTTGGTCGGCAGTGCGCCGATCCGGCGGACAGCCCTCAGCGCCGCCGGGCCGCACGGAAGGGTGCAAGTGGAACCGACCCGCACGGCGTATAAGCTGGACTGCCACACCGTATTCGTCAGAGCCTGACCGCTTCCGTCGCCAATCACCGGACAGCGACAACCTGAGACTATAGAGCGCTAAGCAAAAACGCGACGAAATCAAGACCGGATCGGGTCGAGGCTCCGGCCGCGGCGCCTTCTATCCCCGATATCCCGGCTTTTGAGCCCGAATTCCGAACCCAGGTTAGGCCGGAACGCGCCTCATTCCGCGGGCTCGAAATTCATCGCCGCGCCGTTCATGCAGTAGCGCAGGCCGGTCGGAGCCGGGCCGTCGTCGAAGACGTGGCCGAGATGGCCCTGGCAGCGGGCGCAGTGGACCTCGGTGCGGACCATCCAGTGGCTGCGGTCCACCGTGGTCTCGACGGCGCCCGGCAGGGGCTCGAAGAAGCTCGGCCAGCCGGTCCCGGATTCGAACTTGGTGCCCTGCTCGAACAGCGGCTGCCCGCAGCCGGCGCAGGTGAAGGTGCCGGCGCGCTTCTCGGCGAGCAGGCAGCTCGTGCCGGCCCGCTCGGTGCCGTGCTCGCGCAGGACCCGGTACTGCTCCGGCGTCAGCGTCGAGCGCCATTCCGCGTCGCTGCGGGTGTCCGGGCTGGTGGTCGGCGTGTCGGCCATGGCGATCTCCCTTTTCGCAAGGCTATATAGGGATTGCGCACGGTTTTCGGCAGTCCCGGAGCGTATCGCAATGCCGCGTCCGGCACCGGCGAGGCCGCGGTCAGGCGGCCGCGCCGACGGTGTCGGCCATCCGCGCCCGGCGCAAGCCCATCGGCAGCGGCGCGCCCGTGGTGGTGTCGCGGGCGGTCTGGTGCTCCAGCTCGGCGTTGATCTCGCCGCCGAGCAGCACGATCGTCGAGGAGATCCAGATCCAGGTCATGAAGCCGATCACCGCGCCCAGCGAGCCGTAGGTCTCGTTGTAGGTGCCGAAGCTGGCGACGTACCAGGAGAACAGGAGCGAGGCGATGAGCCAGAGCAGGCCCGCGACCACGCTGCCGACCCCGACCCAGCGCCAGCGGGCATGTTCCCGGCTCGGCCCGAAGCGGTAGAGCACCGACAGGCCGCCGAGCAGGACGATCAGGATCGCCGGCCAGCGCAGGGCCGCGAGCAGCCACGCGGTCGAGCCGAGGCCCAGGAAGTTCAGCACCACCGGCACGACCACGATCACGTTGAGCGCGATGATGATGAACAGCAGAGCCCCCACCGTGAAGGTGAGGGACCGGAGGTTCAGCCAGAAGAAATTGCGCTTCTCCTCCTCCTCGTAGACCACGTTCAACGCATCGAACATCGCCTTCATGGCCGCGTTGGCGCTCCAGAGCGACAGCAGCAGGCTGGAGAAGAACGTGATGCTGAGGGATCCGCTGCCCTTGGCGGCGATGCGCTTGACCTGATCGCCGATGAGTTCGACCGCGCCGGACGGCAGGACCGCGTGAAGCTGGGCGAGGTGATCGTTGATGACGGTCACGTCGGCGAACAGGCCGTAGCAGGAGACCAGCGCGGCGATGGCGGGAAACAGCGACAGCAGCGAGTAGAAGGTCACCCCGGCGGCGACCGCCAGCACCCGGTCCTTGTTGAACTCCAGGTAGACCCGGACGGCGATGTCCTTCCAGCCGGACCGCGTCATCTCGGTGGGGCTGTCGGCGGCGCGGCCCCGCTCGGCCTGCGTCGCGGCGGTGAGCTGCGCGGCGCGCCCCGAGATCGAGCGCGCGCCCGCGGCCACACCCTTCTGCAAACCCCGATCGTCGGCCGTCGGCTCGCGGTCGCTGGGCGGTTCGCTCGCGGGGGGAGCCGCCGACACGCCGCGCCGCGCCGGCGCCGCCGCGAGGGCGACCAAAGCCGAGCCGAGCATCAGGATCCAGAGGATCGAGCCGGTCTCGGATGGTCCGGTCGAACGCGACGGTGACGGAGGCATATATCGGGGCCAGTGCGCGGAACTGCCGCGCTCGGGACTCCCAACGTCGTCGTGCCGTGGCCGTTCCGCGCATTTGGCGGGGACGCTGCGGCCCTCCGCGCGTTGTGCCCGTTATGCACGCTCAGCCCCGCCTCGGATTCTGCTGCAAGTTTGTCCTGGACGAGCCTCCCGGCACCCACGCCACCCTCAAGGCGGAGCGGGAGGCCACGCTGCACATGAACCTCACCAGCGTGACCATGGCCCATCTCACCAAGCTGGAGCCCGCCGCCCGGCGGGCCAAGCTCGCCGGCCTCGTCGCCCACAACCTCGCCGCGCTGGCCCGCCAGATCGCCTGGGTCGGGGCCCGGCCGCCCCTGGAGCGCCTCCTGCGCATGGCGAGCAACGTCCTGCCGGGCTACACCCACCCCATCGCGCAGGCGATCTACGCCGAGCCCGAGATGGCGGCGCTGGTCGAGCGCGGCCTCGCGGAGGCCGGAGCCCTCGCACGCCGGCTCGGCGTGCGCCTGAGCTTCCATCCGGGGCCGTTCTGCCTGCTGGCGAGCCGCAACCCGGCCGCCATCGCGAACGGCCTGTCGGAACTCGACTACCACGCCGAGATCTTCGACCGGATGGGCTACGGCGGCGGCTGGCACCCGCACGGCGCCCACATCAACATCCATGTCGGCGCCGGCGACCCCGGGGTCGCGGGCTTCCGCGAGACCCTGCCCCGGGCGAGCCGGGTGGCGCGCGACCTCGTCACCGTGGAGAACGACGAGAACGTCTTCGGCCTCGACGCGGTGCTGCAACTCGCCGACATCGTGCCGGTGGTGCTCGACCTGCACCACCACTGGGTCGAGAGCGGCGGCGCATACCTCGAACCGGACGATCCCCGGATCGCCCGGGTGACGGAGTCCTGGCGCGGCGTGCGGCCCGTGGCCCATATCAGCGTGTCGCGCGAGGCGGTCTCGTCCGACTGCGATCCGGACGCCCTGCCCGACTTCCCCGCCCTGCGCGGGGCCGGTCACGCGGTCCGGGATCTCGCGGCCCATTCCGACATGATGTGGAACCGGGCGGTGAACGATCTCGTCGCCCGCCATCTCGCCTGGGCGGATTTCGAGATCGAGGCCAAGGCGAAGAACCGCGCCTCCATGCAGATCGCCCGTCACATCCAGGCGCTGGAGCAGGCCGCGCCGATCGCGGCCGAATGACGGGGCGGTCTCGACGTCTCCGCCGGTCCGCTCTAGGCAATCCGACATGAAGACCGCCGATTGCGACATCCTCATCGTCCCGGGGCTTGGAGGTTCCGAGGAAGACCATTGGCAGGCCCGCTGGGCGGGCCGCCTCGCCACGGCGCGGGTGGTGGAGCAGGACCAGTGGCACGCCCCGACACCGGAGGCGTGGTGCGGGCGCATCGCCGAGGCGGTCGCAGCGGCGACCCGGCCGGTCATCCTGATCGCCCATAGCCTCGGCGTCGTGGCCTGCGTCGAGGCGGTGCCGCACTTCCCCGCGGGGGTGGTGCGCGGCGCCCTGCTGGTCTCCGTCCCGGACGTGGAGGAAAACCCCGACGTGCCCGCGGCGGCGCGCGTCTTCGCGCCGGTGCCGCGGGACCCCCTGCCCTTCCCGTCGCTTCTGGTCGCCAGCCGGACGGATCCCTATTGCCGCTACGAGCGGGCCGACGACTTCGCCCATGCCTGGGGCTCGCTGACGGTCGATGCCGGCGAATCCGGCCATATCAACGTGGCGAGCGGGCACGGGCCGTGGCCCGAAGGGCTGATGCGGCTCGCCGGGTTCCTGAAGGGTCTGTCCGTGTGACGGACCTGAATGGCAGGGCTGCACGGAACCCGCGGACGACCAGGCTCCGATCCCCGACGCGGCCACCGCATTAACGCGCTGTTTACCACCGCCCCCTTCAGTGGCGGTACGGGCGGTCCTTCGTCCCGAAGCCGCCCCTGGAGAGCACCGTGACGCGCAAAGAGCTTCTGGAACGACTCGAAGCGGTGCAGACCGCCCTCGGCCCCCGGGCCCAGAGCAACTTCAACAGCTCGCTGTTCAACGACGTGACGCTGCTCAAGCGGATCGAGGCCTTCGAGGCCAAGCTCGGCGAGCCCGAGAAGCCGAAGACCGCCGACTATACCGGCAACATGTTCTCCCGCATCGCCAACCGCCGCGCCGCCGCGGGCGCCAAGTAGCCCGCTACGATTTCGGCTCGGCCTCGGCCGAGCGCAGCAGCTCGCCGGCGACGTCGGCGAGCCGCGGCGGGGCCTCCCGCACGAAGGGCAGCGGACGGCAGACATTCAGGGCCGCGAGCCCGAACCGGGCGGTCATCAGCCCGTTGAGCACGCCCTCGCCCAGCTTGGCCGAGACCCGGGCGGCGATCCCGAGCCCCAGAACCTGCTGCATGACGCTCTCGCCCACCGCCATCCCGCCGGTGACGGTGAGATGCGCGAGCGCCGCGCGCCCCAGCCGCAGGAAGCCCAGGAAGCCCGGCCGGCCGCCGTAGATCGCCGCGATCCGGCGCAGCAGCCGCACCGCCGCGAACACCACGAAGGCCACGTCGACGATCGCCCGCGGGCTGAGCGCGGTCACCGCCGAGACCTGCTTGGCCGTCGTCGCGATGGCGTTGCGCGCCTGCCGGTCCAGCCCGGCCAGCAGCTCGTGCTCGGCGAGCCCGATCCGGTCGTCCACGTCGAGGATCGCGTCGGCGGCGGCGTCGATCCGGGCGCGGCCCGCCGACAGCGTGTCGCGGTCGGCGTAGAAGGTCGAGAGCGCCTGCACCACCGCCTGCGCGCCGGTGTGGTCGCGGGTGGCGAGGGCGTCCAGCGCCGACTGGCGCAGGCGCTCGATCTTCCGTTCGCGCCGCAGGCCGGCGAGTTCCCGGACCACGATCGCGAGCAGCGCCAGCGCGGCAAGTCCCAGAAGCGCGAGGGCCACCCAGCCGAGCCAGGGGGCGGCCTGGAACAGGTCGGCGATCATCCGCTCGACCGACAGGCCGACGCCGAGGGAGACGAGGCCGCCCACCGCCGAGAGGAACAGGGTGCCCCAGGGCGAGCGCGACCGCGGCGCCACCGGCACGGCGACGCCGTCGGCGGCATCGACGATCTCGAAGGGCTCGTCCACGATCCGGGCCTGGGGCGGCCGGGCGGCGAGCGGCGTCGTGATGACGCTCGGCTCGGCGGCCAGCTCGGGCGTGATCCGGAAGGCGCGGGGTTTCTGGCCGGAGGTCATGCTCGAAGGCTCCGCGGAGTCGCACACATCGTCACGCCAGACGGTCGCCGATCAGGAACTGCATCGCCCGGTCCAGGCGGATCTGCGGCAGGTGGCCGGGGCGGCCGAGCCCGTCGGGCCTGACCAGCGGCGGCCGGAAGCGCGGAAAGCGCAGCGAGCCCGGCTCCACCGCGCCCTCCAGCACCGCCTCGGCGCGGGCCGGCAGCTCGCCCGGGAAGATCGCGGCCTCGCTGTTGCCGTCGAAGACCTCGTCGCCCACCACCTCGCCGGCTTCCGGGGTGCCGGCCACCGCCCGCAGCGTGTCCGACCCGTCATGGACGGTGGTCTCGCGGGTGGCGCGCACGGAGGCCAGCGCCACCGTGCCCACCCGGGCGCCCGCCGCCTCCGTCCGCCGCATCGCCCGGGATACGAGAAGCCGCAGGAGGGCGTCGAGCCGGTCGTGGCTCGTCTGGTGGAGGTGGTCGGCCTTGGTGGCGGCGAACAGCACGCGGTCGGCCCGCGGCGCGAACAGCCGCGACAGCACCGTGTTGCGGCCGATGTTGAGGCTGAGCAGCACCGCGTCCAGCGCCTCCTCCAGCTCGGCCAGGGCGGTGGGGCCGGCATCGACCGCCGAGAGCACGTCCACCAGCACGATCTGCCGGTCGACCCGCTGGAAATGGTCGCGGAAGAACGGCGTCACGACCTTGGTCTTGTAGGCCTCGAAGCGCCGCTCCATCAGCCCCGCGAGGCTGTCGGGCGCGATCGCCTCGGGGAGCCGGTCGAGGGGCGCGAAGGTCAGCGCCGGGGAGCCCGCGAGGTCGCCGGGCATCAGGAAGCGGCCGGGCGGCGTCGTCGCCACCGCTTCCGGGCCGGCGCGCAGGCCCGCGAGGTAGGTCTTGAAGGCGTCGCTCGCCCGCTCGGCCGCGACCTCGTCGAGGGGGCCGTTCGGATCGAAGCCCTTCAGCGCCGCGAGCCAGGGCGCCGCCACGGCGGCGCGGCCGGGGCGGCGGGTGCCGCCGATCGTGGCCCGGGACCACGCCGTGTAGCTGGTCTCGATCAGGGCGAGGTCGAGGAGCCATTCGCCCGGGTAATCGACCACGTCGAGCATCAGGGTGGCCGGGCCGGTGCGCCAGCCGGCGGCACGCTCGTAGGCGATCTCCAGGCGGAACTGGCTGATCCGGTCGGTGGAGCGCGGCCAGCACCGCGCCTCGGTGAGCGTGGCGAAATGCTCCTCGAAGGGGAAGCGCGGCACGTCGTCGTCGGGTTGGGGCACCAGCTTGGCGCGGCGCAGGCGGCCCTCCTGCGCGGGGGCGAAGGCCGGCAGCGCGTGCGTCTCCACGAGGTGGTGGATCAGGGCCGTGGTGAAGACGGTCTTGCCCGAGCGCGCGAGCCCGGTCACGCCCAGCCGCAGGGTCGGCTGGACCAGCAGGTCGTGCGAGGCTTCGGCGAAGGCTTTGACGGCCGAGCCGGCGCGCGCGGCAAGGTCGATCAGGGGCACGGGCGGGCTCGTCGTGAGGGGAACAGGCCGGGCAGAGGTGGCGCGGCGGGGGCCGAACCGCAAGGCTTGACGCTAAGGCGTTGCACCGATGGCGGCGGGCGTGAGCGGCCTCAGCCGTGCGATCGCTCCGGCGACGAGGTCCGGGCCGGCCCGGAGCGTGCCGAGTTCCACCGCCGACATCACCTGCATCACCGGGGCCAGATTGGCGCGCGGCGTGCCGTCCGGCCCGAACAGGTCGAGGTCGTCGCCGGGCTTCAGGCCGACGCTGGCGCTGATCCGACCGGCATAGGCCTGGATCCGGACCTCGTCGCCGGTGCAGAGCGGGGCCGGCAGGCGCAGGTCGAGGACTGGCAGGCCGGCGGCGATCGCCGGCAGCAGCGCGGATTCGGCCACCATCCGCTCGGCACTCGGAACCCGGCTCGCCGTCTTCCGCTCGAGGAGCGCCGTCGGATCGGCGACGCTCCGGGCCGGCCGCGCCGGCTCGGCCGACGAGGCGATCCCGGCCGCGATGTCGGGCACCGGCTGAAGCATCGCCACGCGCGGCACGGCAGCTGGGCGGCGGGCGGGACGGCCGGCCATCCGGGCGAGGGGTGACCAGGGCTGCACCCGCAGGGCCGCTCGGCCCCGTGGCGCCCCGCCGGGGCGGTGCGCGGCGAGATAGCGGGCCCGGAGGGTCCGCCCGAGGCCCCGCGGCGCGAGGGCCGCCGAGACAGCGGGGGTCACGGCCGAGCGCCCCGGCCGCGCGGGTGCGGACGCGACGCGGCACTCCGCCGGCGCCCAGCGGCGCACGATGGCCAGCGCCGTACGCCGGCCGTAATCGCGGTAGTAGCGCCGCAGCAGGCTCGCGGCGGCATCGGCGCCGTCCTCGAGGGTGGCGAAGGCGGTGTGGCCCTCCCCGTCGGCGCCGATCTCGCCGGACCAGCGGGCGGACTTGATGCACCAGCCGTTGTTGAGCCGCACGCAGCGGGCGACGTAGGGCGGATCCTCCGCCAGCGAGGCCGTGACCGCCAGCGCCCGCGGCATCAGCTGCGCGCCGGTCTGGGCGTGCCAGTTTGAGACCGAGCGGGTGGCGGGATCGAAGCGCGGGGGCGGGCTTTCAGCCGGGGCGGAGGCCGCGGCGAGGGGCGGCAGGGCGTGCGCGAGGCCTGCCGCGCCGGCCTCGGCTCGGGGGACCAGGGTCGTCAACAGGATCAGCGCGTTCAGCAGCACGCGGATGGATCCTGTCGGCGGATCGGAGTCCCCACGCGCTCCCGCCCCCTGCACAGGGGCGCGGGAGAGCGCGTGCCTCCGACCGCGGCGCGCCCGTCCGTTTCCCCGCTCAAAGACATGGCCGTGCGCCGCCGCCGCCTCACGGGTTCAGCACCTTGAGCGCCGCCTCGTGCAGCCGCGGGTCGCCCGCCGCGATCACGCGCCCGCCGCCCGCGGCGGGACCGCCGTCCCAGGCCGTGACACGCCCCCCGGCCCCCTCGACGATCGGGATGAGGGCGACGATGTCGTAGGGCTTCAGCCCGGCCTCGACGACGAGGTCGATCTGGCCGGCGGCCAGCATGCAGTAGGCGTAGCAATCGGCGCCGTAGCGGGACATCCGCACCTGCCCCTCCAGCGACCGGAAGCGCTCGGCCTCCGCGCCCGCCGCGAACAGGCGCGGATCCGTGGTGGCCAGGATCGCCTGGGCGAGGTCCGCGCAGCGCCGTGTCCGCAGTGTCCGCTCGCCCGACGGCGCACGCAGGCGCGCGCTGCGCCCGTCCCCGGTGAAGCGCTCCGCCAGATAGGGTTGGTGCATCATTCCGCGCACCGGGACGCCGTTGCGGCTCAGCCCGATCAGCGTGCCCCAGGTCGGCAGGCCTCCGATGAAGGCCCGGGTGCCGTCGATCGGGTCGAGGACCCAGACGCATTCGGCGTCGGTGCGCTCCGAGCCGAATTCCTCGCCGAGGATGCCGTGGCCCGGAAAGGTCTGGCCGATCATCGCCCGGAGCACGACCTCGGCGGCCCGGTCGGCCTCGGTGACCGGGTCGAACGGCGCTCCGCCGCGGGCCTTGTCGTCGAGGCCGAACTGGGCGCGGAAGAAAGGCAGGATCGCCTTGCCGGACGCGTCCGCGAGGTCGTCCATGAACCGTCCGAGTTCGACGACGCTCATCCGTTCCGTTCCCTGCTGTGCCCGAAGGCCGCCCGACCGACTGCCCGATCGACTGCCCGATCCCGACGAAACCGGGGCGCCCCCCCGCCCGTCAAGCCCCCCGGGCTCATGCGTCGGCCGAGGCCGGCAGACGCGGCGCCCCGCGTTCCGGGTCCGGGGCGCCGTCCGGCGCCGCGCCGGTTCCGGCTGCACCGGTGGCGTCCGCCTGCGCCAGGACCGCCTCGACGGCCTCGCGCAGCGACCCCACCTGCCCATCGGCCTCCGCGGCGCCCCCCGGTCCGCCGGCGAGGCGGCTCGCCCCGTCATCCTGGGCGAGCCACAGGCCGAGCAGGATCGGCACCCCGGGCAACCGACCCTTCAGCCGGCGGATCAGCCGGCGCAGATGGGTCGGCTCGCCGTCGAGGGCGAGGGAGACCACGCAGACCATGCGCGCCGTCCCCGGATCGAATCGCCCGATCCGCGCGGAAGCCGTCTCGGCGAAGGGGATCGTGCGGACGCCGAGGCCGCGCTTCTCCAGGATCTGTGCGAGGATCGCAGCCGCGGCCTCGTCCAGGAAGCCGCGGCCCGCGACGCACAGGACCGCGCCCGCGCGGGTCCAGTCCTCGGAGAGCGCCTCTGGGGTCGGACCCATCGGCAGCGCGCTGCAGGCGCCCTCCTCCCCGTCGCCGGACGCGGCCGCGACGGCGTCGCTCCGGTCGGAGAGGTCGGCGATCAGCTCGGCGAGGGCCGCGCGCATCGCCGCCTTCTGCTGGGCGGTCAGCACCCCCCGGGCCGCGTCCTGGGCGGCGAGTTCGAGGGCCTTGAGCACCACGTCGTCGTAATAGGACGAGAGCGAGCATTGCTGCAGGATCAGCTCGGCATGGCCCAGCACCTCCTCGGCATCGCCCGCCAGGACCCGCTGATAGAAATTCTGGACGGGGGTCAGGGCCGGCCGGTCGCCGAACAGCACGTCCAGGAATTCCAGACGCTC
This sequence comes from Methylobacterium sp. 391_Methyba4, assembly GCF_029691625.1. Taxonomy (NCBI): domain Bacteria; kingdom Pseudomonadati; phylum Pseudomonadota; class Alphaproteobacteria; order Hyphomicrobiales; family Methylobacteriaceae; genus Methylobacterium; species Methylobacterium sp. 391_Methyba4. The sequence goes on from NZ_CP121475.1 coordinate 2,705,533, forward strand.
CACGTAGCGGCCGAGCACGACGAGGCAGACGGTGAGCGGCGTCGAGAGCAGCAGGCCGACCGGTCCCCACAGCCAGGTCCAGAACAGCGCCGAGACCAGGACCGCGAAGGGTGAGAGCCCGGTGGATTGCCCGTAGACGATCGGCTCGAAGACCTGGCCGGTGAGCGGCTCCAGCACGACGAACAGGATCGCCACGGCGATCATCATGTTCCAGCCGGGATCGACCGCGGCGGCGAGCGCCATCGGCAGGAGGGCCGACAGGACGGCCCCCAGATACGGCACGAAGCGCATCAGGGCCGCGAAGATCGCCCAGAGCACCGGATTCGGCACGCCGATCACGTAGAGGCCGATGCCGATCACGATCCCGAAGGCGGCGTTGAGGGCGAGCTGCACCACGAAGTAGCGGCTGAGCCGCTTGGCGGCGTCGTCGATCGCCACGGTGGTCCGGTGCAGGTCGCTCGATCCCGCCAGCCGGATCATGCGGTCGCGCAGATCCTCGCGCTGCATCAGCACGAACAGCAGCACCACGAAGACGATGCCGACCGTCGCCAGCGGATGCATCACCGGCGAGAGCACGGTGGACAGCATCTCGATCGGGCCCGGCGGGCTCGCGGCGACCTCGACCAGGACGGGTTTCGGCGCGGCCTGGGGCTGCTCGGGACCCGGCGGCGTCGGCGGCGGTGTCGGCGGCGCGGGCTGCTGGCCCTCCGGGTTGTTCACCTCCTTGGCGCCGCCATGAAGCGCCCGCCCGATATTGGCGACGTATTCCGTGGCGTGTCCGACGGGCGAGTCGCGCAGCCCGTTGATCTTGCGCTCGATGGTGGCCCGGTAGCGCGGGACGTCGCCCGCGAGATCCGCCGCCTGGATGCCGATCAGGGTCGCCAGGGCGGCCACGATGCCCAGGGTCAGACCCACGCTGACGCCGACCGCCACCAGCCGGGGCAGCCGCAGCCGCCGCAGGCGGTTCACCAGCGGGGTGAGCACGAACGACAGGAGCAACGCGATCGCGATGGGGATGAAGATCTCGCGACCGAAATACAGAGCCGCGATGATGGTCGCCCCGACCACCACGGGCGACGCCATGGCGGCCCGCGGCGTCTCGGCCGCGGCGACGCGGGTCGGCCGCGGCGGAAGCAGAGGCGCCCTGGATCGGGCTGCCGGTTCGACCCCGACCGGGGTTTTGGTACCCATCCGCTGATCCGCATCCCGTACGCGACGTGCGGGCCTCCGCCGGGAGCAACGGAAGCCACGCGCACGGGGAACGGCACGGGGGCTGAAAATGATCCCGCGGGCTGCGCCGGCCGTCTACGCCCCCGACACGCCGGCCCGCGCCACGTCGCCCGCATCCTTCAGTTCGGGCAGCGACCGGCACAGCTGCATCACCCGCTTGGCCTGCGCCTCCGGGAGGATTCCGGCGGCGAGATCGGCGAACTTCGCGTCCAGCTGCGCATCGGACATCGGTTTCTCGACGCTGCCGATGGCATGCTCGATGTACCGGTGGACGGTCCGCCCGTCGTTCAGCGTCACGGTCATGTCGACCTGCGCGGGCTCGATGCCGGGGGTGATCACCGGGACCACCTTCTGGCGCAGCGCCACCACGCGCGGATCGTTCACCGCCCGGTCGCTGAACTGCTTCTCGCCGCCCGCGCCCTCCACGAAGGCCACCGCCGCCGCGTGGTAGATGCTGAACTTGCCCTCCAGGCCTGTCTTCGGCGCGGTCTTGCCGGTCAGCTCCAGCACCAGCGGATGGACCTTCAGGTCGACGCGCTTGATGTCCTCCGGCCGGACGTGGTCGGCGTCGCGGATCTGGATCGCCGCGTCGATCGTCGGGTGCATGACGATGCCGCAGGCGAAGGGCTTGTAGGTGTTCAGCTGCGCCTCGTAGCGGCTGCCGAGGCCGTCGGTGATCTCCGACCAGTCCTGCTTGGTGGAGATCGTGTTCGCCCAGCCGCGCTTCGCCTCGATCATCCCGTCCGACGAGGTGAAGCCCTTCGCCGCCAGGATCGCGGCGAACAGGCCGTTGGAGGCTGCCCGGCCCGGGTTGAAGCTCTTGTTCATCGAGCCGAACGATTCGCGCAGGCCCACGGGCTGCGAGGCGGCGAGCCCCAGCGCGTAGACCATCTGCTGCTCGGTGAGGCCCATCAGTTTCCCGGCGGCCGCCGCGGCGCCGAACGGCCCGCAGGTGCCGGTGATGTGCCAGCCCGCATCGTAATGGTTCGGGTAGACGGCATTGCCGATCCGGCACTCGGTCTCGATCCCGACCACGAGGGCGTCGAGGAAGGCCCTGCCGGTGACCGGCTTCATCTCCGCATAGGCCAGGATCGCCGAGGCGACCGGGCCGGCGGGGTGGATGATCGTCTTCAGGTGGGTGTCGTCGAAGTCGAAGATGTGGCTCGACACGCCGTTGAGGAAGGCGGCGTTCAGGATGTCGAACCGCTCGGTCCGGCCGAACAGCCCGGCCTGGGGCGGACCCGAGAAGGGCTGCAGCGCCGAGACCGCCACGTCCACGGTCTCATGGTGCGAGCCGCCGATCGCCACCCCCACCCAGTTGAGGACGCTGCGCACGCTCTCGCGGCGGACCGGATCGGGCAGCGTGTCGTAGGACGACCCCAGGATCCATTGGGCGAGGATCTTCGTGACGTGCGGCGGCGGCGTCTTGGCGGCGGGCTTTGCCGCCTCGGCGGCCTCTCCGGCCTGCAGCGCGGGCGTCGCGAGGGCGAGCCCCGCGGCCCCGATGAGCGAGCGGCGATTCATCGACATGGCGTTCTCCCAGGCAGGGCCGCTCCCGGCGGCTCCGGTTGGTCGACATGATAATGAATTCGATTGTGTCCGGTCAGCCGGGGCGTTTCATCGCGCCCGGTCTGACACCGCTCTCAGACCAGCACCGGCAGCGCCTCCTGCTCGCCCACGCCGAAGACCCGCCGGTAGCGGGCGACCTCGTCGGCCGGGCCCTGCGCCTTGGTGGGATTGTCGGAGAGTTTCACGGTGGGTCGGCCCTTCGCCTCCGTGACCTTGCAGACGATGGAGACCGGATCGAGCTTGCCGTCCGGCAGGAGGCCGCGGAAATCGTTGGTGAGCAGCGTGCCCCAGCCGTAGCCGATGCGCATGCGCCCGTGGAACCGGGCGTGGATGCGCTCGATCTCGTCGATGTCGAGCCCGTCGGAGAAGATCGCGAGCTTGTCCCGCGGATCGTGCCCGCGCGCCTGCCAGAACCGGATCACCTCCTCGCCGCCCTCGATCGGATCCTTCGAATCGATGCGGATGCCGGTCCAGTCGCTGACCCAGTCGGGAGCATTGGCCAGGAATCCGGTGGTCCCGTAGGTGTCGGGCAGGATCACCAGCAGGTTGCCGCCGTAATCCTCCTGCCAGTCGGCCAGCACCGCGTAGGGCGCGGCGGAGAGCGCCCCGTCCTCCTCGGCGAGGGCGGCGTAGACCATCGGCAACTCGTGGGCGTTGGTGCCCACCGGCTCGACCTCCTGCCGCGCGGCGATCAGGCAGTTCGAGGTGCCGAGGAACGCGCCGCCCAAGCCTTCGGCCATGGCCTGCACGCACCAGTCTTGCCAGAGGAAGCCGTGGCGGCGGCGCGTGCCGAAATCCGCCACCGACAGGTCCGGCAGCTTCTGCAGCCGCTCGATCTTCTCCCAGACCCGCGTCATGGCCCGGGCGTAGAGCACCTGAAGGTCGAGCTTGCCGAGGCCCCGCAGCACGGCGCGCGCCCGCAGCTCGTTGAGGATCGCGAGCGCCGGGACCTCCCACATCGTGGTCTCGATCCAGGGACCGTGGAAGGTCAGCTCGTACTGGCCGTCATGGACGGCGAGCTCGTAGTCGGGGAGCCGGAAGGTCTCGAACCACGCCACGAATTCCGGCCCGAGGATGCGCCCCTGGCCGCGGAAGACGTTGCCGCGCAGCCAGGTGATCTCGCTCTTGCTCAGCCGCAACGTCCGGGCGTGATCGAGCTGTTCGCGCAGCAGGCCGGCATCGACCTCATCGGCGATGCGGATGCGCCGCGTGCGGTTGGTGATGCCGAAGGTGGTCTCGATCGCGGGGTGCCGGCGCAGGATCGTCTGCGCCATCAGCAGCTTGTAGAAATCGGTGTCGAGCAGCGACCGCACGATCGGGTCGATGCGGAAACTGTGATCGTAGACCCGCTTCGCCAGATCGAGCATTCTTTTCGCACTCTGCCGCGCTTCGATGGCGCAGAGCGCATGCCGAGCCCGCGCCCGTCAAGAAGACGGGCGGCCTCCTCCCGGAAGCCGCCCGTGCGAACGCCTGTCCTGAAGACCGATCCTCAGGCGAGGTCGACCTTCTTGGTCTCGGTCTTGGGGCTCTCGCCGGTGAGGGAGGCCTTCACGTAGCCGTAGAGGTGCAGCATCGTGCTGTTGGGGCTGTCCCAGTACTCGCCCTTCTCCGGATGGACGCGGATCAGCGCCACCTCGGGATCATTCTTGCCGTTGGGGAACCACGTCTTCAGGCTCTCATTCCACTTGGCGTCGATGATCGCCTGATCGCGGACGATCTCGGCCTTGCCGGCCACCGAGACGTAGTTCTGGCTCGACGGGTCGGAATAGGCGAGGTTGATCTGGTTGTCGCGGCTGATCTCCGTCGTCTTGGGCGAGTGCAGCTTGGTGAAGAACCACAGGTCGCCGTTCTCGTCGGCATCGTTGTTCCACATCGGGCGGCTGTTGAGCGTGCCGTCGGAATCGACGGTGGTCATCATGGCGATCTTCACGTCCTTGATGAGCTCGAACAGCTTCTTCGCGCCTTCGTGGTCGCGGTGGTTGCCCTGATGCATGAAAATGGTCTCCTACGCGTCGTGTCGGTCCCGGCGGGCCTCACCGAGAGGGGGGCCGCCGAAGGCTGCCCCGACAACGGATCAATCTCCCGTTGGTTCAGCTTGCCCGTGCGGTGACGGAGGTTCGGATGAAACGCGTTCGGATGATCGTCCGTGCGGCGGTGCCGCTGGTGCGGGTCACCCTCGGCCTCAGCCTGCGGCCGGCCGCGGCCGAGGTGCGCTTCGGCCCGGGCGTGCGCATCGGCGGGCATGACTTCTCGCACCGGCGCTATGGCAGCGTCCATATCGAGCGCGTGAAGCGCCTGCGTGGCCCCCTCGGCTGCCGCCGCCTGCGTCACGGCGTCTACCGGCGCGGCGACGGGACCGTGGTGCGCGGACCCATGGAAGACTGTAACCTCATCGCTCGACCGCGATGACCGAAGACGACCGCGGAGCGGCGTGAGGCCGATCCGGCCGGGACGGGCGTCGGGACGCAGGCGATCGGGCCGGTCGTCGATTGAGGACGCGGGGTCTGGTGTTCTCGGCCCGCTCGGTTACATGCACGGGCATACTTGTTTGCCCGCTGGAGGACATCTTGGCGATTACCCGCGACGACGTGCTGAAGGCGCTCGCCAGCGTCACCGTCGATGCCGCCGGCACCACCCTGCCGGGCTCCGGCCGGCTCTCCCAGGTCGTGGTCGATCCGAACAACCGGGTGATGTTCTCGATCCTGGTCGATCCCAGCGAGGCCGAGCGGTTCGAGCCGGTGCGGCGGCAGGCGGAAGGGCGCGTCCTGCAGATGCCGGGCGTCTCGGGCGTGTTCGCGAGCCTCACCTCCGAGCGGAGCCAGAGCCATCCGGCGCAGAGCAGCGCCGCCCCGCGCCCCGTGACGCCGCCGCCGGTCGCCCCGCCGCGGCCCGGCGCGCCGCCGAACCAGGGTCCGCAGATCGCGGGCGTGCGCCACATCGTGGCGGTGGCCTCCGGCAAGGGCGGCGTCGGCAAGTCCACCACCGCCTGCAACCTCGCCCTGGCGCTCCAGGCCCAGGGGCTGAAGGTCGGCCTCCTCGACGCCGACATCTACGGCCCGTCGGTGCCCAAGCTGTTCGGCCTCTCGGGCAAGCCCACCGTCGTGGACAACAAGGCCATGGAGCCGATGGTCGGCTACGGGCTCAAGGTCATGTCGATCGGCTTCCTGATCGAGCCCGAGACGGCCATGATCTGGCGCGGCCCGATGGTCCAGTCGGCCATCACCCAGATGCTGCGGGACGTGCTCTGGGGCGAACTCGACGTGCTCTTCGTCGACATGCCGCCCGGTACCGGTGACGCGCAGCTCACCATGGCGCAGGCGACGCCGCTCTCGGGCGCCGTGATCGTCTCCACACCCCAGGACCTCGCGCTGATCGATGCCCGGCGCGGCGTCACCATGTTCAAGAAGGTCGCGGTGCCGATCCTCGGCGTGATCGAGAACATGGCGACCTTCGTCTGCCCGAATTGCGGCCACGCCTCGCACATCTTCGGACATGGTGGCGCGCGCATCGAGGCGCAGCGTCTCGGCGTGCCGTTCCTCGGCGAGGTGCCCCTCGACATGACCATCCGGGAGACCTCGGATTCCGGCCGGCCCGTGGTGGCCACCGACCCGGACGGGCCGCACGCGAAGGTCTATCGGGAGATCGCCGCCCAGCTCTGGGCGAACCTGTCCGGTGCGCCGGCCGGGCGGACGGCGCCGAAGATCGTCTTCGAGTGAGACCGTGCCCGCCCCTCCGGTCCTGGGCCTGATCCTGGCCGGCGGGCAGGCGCGGCGGATGGGCGGGGGCGACAAGCCGCTGCTGCGCCTCGACGGGCGGACCCTGCTGGAGCGGGTGGTCGAACGGCTCGGGCCGCAATGCGGGGCGGGGCTCGCCCTCAGCGCCAACGGCGACCCGGCCCGGTTTTCCGGGTTTCCCGGGCCGGTCCTGCCGGATCCGCTGCCGGATCAGCCGGGCCCGCTCGCCGGCATCCTCGCCGGGCTGGAACACGCCGCAGGACATGGGATGGCGCGGGTGGTGAGCGTGTCGGGCGACGCGCCCTTCCTGCCGGAGGATCTGGTGGCGCGGCTATGCGCGGCCGGCCCTGAATCGGGCATTGCCCTGGCGGCCTCGGGCGCGCGGCGGCACTTCACGATCGCCCTCTGGCCAACGATTCTGCGCGACGACCTGCGGGACTATCTGGGGCGCGGCGAGCGCCGCGTCGGCGCCTTCATCGACCGCCATGGCGCAGCGGTGGCGTCCTGGCCGGTCGAGCCGGTGGACCCGTTCCTTAACGTCAACACGCCAGAGGATCTGGCCGCGGCGGAAGCGCTCGGACTCAGGTCAGGATCTGAAGGCCATGTTTCTGGACGATCGTCAGGAGCTTGAGCGCCATGCCGCTGGGCTTCTTGGCGCCCGTCTCCCACTTCTCGACCGTGCTCTCGCTCGTGTTGAGATAGCGGGCGAAGACCGGCTGACTCACGTTGAGGCTTTCGCGAAGCCGCTTGATCTGAGCTGGCTCGATCGCGGGCGGCGCGGTGAGGCATGCTTCGTCGAATCAGCGCATCGTCGCCATGTCGGTCACACCAGCCTCATGGAGGGCTGCGGCGGTCGCGTGAATCGACTCGAGGGCGTCACTTTTAAATGTCCGCTTCCCCACCATCGCAGATCTCCGTGATGTGCCCGGTCGAGACGAGGCGGGCGATATCCGCCTCCGAAGTCTTCTCAAGTGCCTTGGCTAGCTGACGGAAGGCTCTCAGCTCATCGTCATCGATGTTGGCGCGATCTTTCTTGGCGAAGAGGTACTGAGACAGCCAATAGGAGCCGACCTTGGTCAGGATGATGCTCCGGTGTCGGTTCCGGTTCAGGCGCTTCTTGAAGACACCGCCGCCCCGGTTGTCGGCTTGGCCCTTCACGACGTCTTTGATTGCCGCGCACAATTCCCGGTCGGCAATGCCGGCCTTTCGTGTCGCCTTGGCAAACCAGGCCGGCTTGAAGGTGCGCATTCCGGTATCGGACTCGGACACCGCGCGAGGCTGGCATCCGGGTCTTGCGCGGGGCTCACCCGCGCGCCTTGCGGGGCGCGCGGGTGAGGGACGATCAGGCGGCGCCGACGGTCGCCTTCACGATCTTGTCCGGCGAGCGCGGCGGCTCGCCCTTGTTGATCGTGTCGACCACGTCCATGCCTTCCACGACCTTGCCCCACACCGTGTACTGCTTGTCGAGGAAGCGGGCGTCGTCGAAGCAGATGAAGAACTGCGAGTTCGCCGAGTGCGGGAAGTTGGTCCGCGCCATGGAGCAGGTGCCGCGCACGTGCGGCTCGGCGTTGAACTCGGCCTTCAGGTCCGGCAGGTCCGAACCGCCCGAGCCGGTGCCCGTCGGGTCGCCCGTCTGGGCCATGAACCCGTCGATCACCCGGTGGAACGGCACGCCGTCGTAGAAGCCCTGGGCGGCGAGCGTCTTGATCCGCTCGACATGGCCCGGGGCGAGGTCGGGACGCAGCGCGATGACGACGCGGCCCTTGGTGGTCTCCAGTACGATGGTCTCGTTGTCGGCCATAGTCTTTCCTTCCGGTTGGGGGAACTGTATCGGCGCGCGCCGGATCCGGCCAGCGCCCGTAACGGGTGCGACGGCCCTCAGGCCGGCGGGCGGTAGACGAAGCGGAGCGCCACCGGCCGGCCCGCGATGGCCCGGCCCAGGCCCGCCGTGATGTGGACCGGGGTGCAGCGCGCCAGGGCGTCGAGGGTGCCGCGCACCAGAGCGGTCCGCTGATCGCCCGCGGTGCCCGCCGCGTATGTGACGCGCGGCGGGCCGATCAGGCTCCCGTCGCGCCGCAGCGCGAGCCGCACGGTGATCTCGATATCGCCGGCCCCGTCGCCCGGGCGGGCGAGGCCGCCCGGCGCCTGCCAGCAGGCGGCGAGCGCCGGATAGAGCTCGGCCAGGGTGTCGGCGGGCCGCGTCGCCATCCGCGACACCGGCACCGCGATCGTCGCGCGCAGGGTCTGGGGTAGGCTCAGCGGATAGCCGCCCCCCGGCTCGTCGGCGTAGCCGTAGAAGGGGGCGCCGTCATAGGCCGCGGCGGCCGCCGGGATCAAGCTCACCAAGAGGAGCGAGGCGGCGCGCCGACCCGGCATGCGGCCGCTACTTGGCCTTCTCGGCGAGGGTCATGCTGACGATCTTGTCGGGGTCCTGCACGGCGCCCCCGGGCGCGCCGGGGGCGGCCTTCTTGATCTTGTCGAGCACGTCGAGCCCGTCCGTGACGTTGCCGACGATCGTGTACTGGCCGTTCAGGAACGCCGCGTCGCCGAGGCAGATGAAGAACTGCGAGTTCGCCGAGTTCGGATCCTGCGAGCGGGCCATGCCCACGGTGCCGCGGCGGAACTGGGCCGATTGCGTGAATTCCGCCGGGATGTTCGGCAGGCTGGAGCCGCCGGTGCCGTTGCCCTTCGGATCGCCGGTCTGGGCCATGAAGCCGTCGATCACCCGGTGGAACTTGAGGCCGTTGTAGAAGCCCTGCGAGACCAGCGTCTTGATCTGCTTGACGTGCTTGGGCGCCAGGTCCGGCCGCAGCTCGATGGTGATCCGCCCGTCCTTGGTCTGGAGGTAGACGGTGTTGGCGTCGGCAGCCCAGGCCGCCGGGGCCGTGCCGAGCGTGAGGGCGAGCGCGAGGAGGGCGTGGCGTCGGTTCATCGAAGTCCTTCCAGTCTCAGGAATGGGCGGCGAAGCGCTGCCGGAGGCGCGCGGCCACGGCGGCGGGCACGAAGGGCGAGACGTCGCCCCCCATGCCGGCGATCTGGCGCACCAGCGTCGCGGTGATCGGGCGCACCTGGATCGAGGCCGGCAGGAACACGGTCTGCACCTCCGGCGCCATGGCGCCGTTCATGCCGGCGAGCTGCATCTCGTAGTCGAGGTCGGTGCCGTCGCGCAGGCCGCGGATGAACAGCGCGGCACCGCAGCGCCGGGCGGCCGAGACGGCGAGATCGTTGAAGGTCACGATCTCCAGCGTCGCGCCCTCCTCCTGCGCCACCGGCCCGCAGGTCTCGGTCAGGAGCGCCGCCCGCTCCTCGGCGGAGAACAGCGGCGCCTTGCCGGGATGCACGCCGATGGCGATCACGAGGCGGTCCACCAGCCGGCAGGCTTGGCGGACCACGTCGAGATGGCCGTTCGTGACCGGGTCGAACGAGCCGGCATAGAGGGCGGTGCGGGTCATCGCGACCCGACCTAGAGCATTTTTGCGCGGGACGGAACCTCGGGGCGGGACGGCCGGAGCCTCATGCCTCCTCGGGACCGCCCTCGATGCTGCCCTCGATGCCGGGCTCCTGCCCGGCTTCGCCGTTGGTTTCGTCCTCGCCCTCGATATGCTCCACCGAGACGACCTTCTCGTCCTTGGCGGTGTTGAACACCGTCACGCCCTGCGAGGCGCGGCCGACGATGCGGATGTCGTCCACCGGCACGCGGATCAGCTGGCCGCCATCGGTGACCAGCATGATCTGGTCCGAGGCCTCCACCGGGAAGGACGCCACGAGGCTGCCGTTGCGGGCATTGACCCGCATCGCCGTGATGCCCTTTCCGCCGCGTCCCGAGGTCCGGTATTCGAACGACGAGGAGCGCTTGCCGTAGCCCCGCTCCGACAGGGTGAGCACGTATTGCTCGGCCGCCCCCATCTCGTTGTAGCGGTCCAGCGAGATCGCCGCGGCCTCGGCGCCGTCCTCGGCCTCCGCCTCGCCGTTCTCCTCCGCCTCGCCGGTCACGGCGCGACGCATCTTCAGGTAGCCGGCCCGCTCCTCCGCGGTGGCGTCGAAGGCGTTCAGGATCGTCATCGAGATGACCCGGTCGTCCTTGGCGAGCTGGATGCCGCGCACGCCGGTCGAATCGCGGCCCTTGAAGACGCGCACGTCCTCGACGGGGAAGCGGATGCACTGGCCGAGCGCCGTGGTCAGCAGCACGTTCTGGTCCGGACGGCAGATCTCGACATGGACGATGTGGTCGCCCGGATCGAGCTTCATGGCGATCTTGCCGTTGCGGTTCACCGTGGTGAAGTCCGACAGCTTGTTGCGCCGGACGTTTCCGCTCGCGGTCGCGAACATCACGTCCAGCGTCTCCCAGGACGCCTCGTCCTCGGGCAGCGGCATGATCGTGGTGATGCGCTCGGAGGTGTCCTGCAGCTGCAGGATGTTCACCAGCGCCTTGCCGCGGGCGTTCGGGGCGGCCATCGGCAGGCGCCAGACCTTCTCCTTGTAGGCCTGGCCCTGGCTGGAGAAGAACAGCACCGGCGTGTGGGTGTTGGCCACGAACAGGCGGGTGACGAAATCCTCGTCGCGGGTCGCCATGCCGGAGCGGCCCTTGCCGCCGCGGCGCTGGGCCCGGTAGGTCGAGAGCGGCACGCGCTTGACGTAGCCGGCATGCGACACGGTCACCACCATGTCCTCGCGGGCGATCAGGTCCTCGTCCTCGACGCTGCCGTCGAAGTCGACGATCTCGGTCCGGCGCGGGGTAGCGAATTGCTCGCGGACCTCGATCAGCTCCTGCTTCACGATGGTCTGGATGCGCACCCGCGAGCGCAGGATGTCGAGATAGTCGGCGATCTCGTCGGCGAGCGTCTTCAACTCGTCGCCCACCTCGTCGCGGCCCAGAGCCGTAAGGCGCTGAAGGCGCAGGTCGAGGATGGCGCGGGCCTGGGTCTCGGACAGGCGGTAGGTGCCGTCCTCGGCGACCCGGTGGCGCGGATCGTCCACCAGGGCGATCAGCGGCGCGATGTCGTGGGCCGGCCAGTCGCGGCCCATCAGGGCCTCGCGGGCCGTGTTCGGGTCCGGCGAGGTCCGGATCAGGCGGATCACCTCGTCGATGTTGGCCACCGCGATGGCGAGGCCGCACAAGACGTGCGCCCGCTCGCGGGCCTTGCCGAGGAGGAACTTGGTCCGGCGGGAGACGACCTCCTCGCGGAAATCCACGAAGGCCTCGAGCAGGTCCTTCAGGTTCATCAGCTCGGGGCGGCCGCCATTCAGCGCCACCATGTTGCAGCCGAAGGAGGATTGCAGCGGCGTGAACCGATAGAGCTGGTTCAGCACCACGTCGGCCATGGCGTCGCGCTTGATCTCGACGACGATGCGCATGCCCGTCCGGTCGGATTCGTCGCGCAGGTCCGAGATGCCCTCGACGCGCTTTTCCTTCACCAGCTCGGCAATCTTCTCGACGAGCGTCGCCTTGTTCACCTGATACGGGATCTCGGTGAAGATCAGCGCCTCGCGCTCCTTGCGCAGCTCCTCGACATGCGACTTGGCGCGCATGATCACCGAGCCGCGCCCCGTCGCGTAGGCCTGGCGCGTGCCGGCGCGGCCGAGGATCATGCCGCCGGTGGGGAAGTCCGGGCCGGGCACGATCTCGGTGAGCTGCTCGATGGTCAGGCCCGGATCGTCGATCAGGGCCACGCAGGCGTCGATCAGCTCGCCGAGATTGTGCGGCGGGATGTTGGTGGCCATGCCGACCGCGATGCCGCCGGCGCCGTTGACGAGGAGATTCGGGAAGCGGGCCGGGAGGACGGTCGGCTCCTCGCGCGACTCGTCGTAGTTCGGTCCGAAATCGACGGTGTTCTTGTCGATGTCGGTAAGCAGTGCGGTGGCGGGCTTGGCCAGCCGCGATTCGGTGTAGCGCATGGCGGCCGGCGGATCGCCGTCCACCGAGCCGAAATTGCCCTGCCCGTCGATGAGCATGAGGCGCATGGAGAAGTCCTGCGCCATCCGCACGAGGGCGTCGTAGATCGATTGGTCGCCGTGCGGGTGGTAGAGACCGATCACGTCGCCGACGATGCGCGCCGACTTGACGTATTTCCGCTCGGGCAGGTGCCCGGATTCGAAGGCGGAGTAGAGGATGCGCCGGTGGACCGGCTTGAGACCGTCCCGGGCGTCGGGAAGCGCCCGGCTCACGATCACGCTCATCGCGTAATCGAGGTAGGAGCGGCGCATCTCGTCGGTGATGGAGACGGGGCGGATGTCGCTGGCGGGCGGGGCGGCGCCAGTCGGATCGTTCTCGGCCAAGTCGATTTCCGTTCTGAGGCCCGGACGGGCGGTGCTCGCGGCGGCCAGGCGGCGCGCGATGCGCCGCAACGGCCTTACGGAAGAGCAGTGATATCAGACGGTTAAATAAGGTTTTCCGAGGCCGCCCGCAAGGTCGCCCGCGAGGCCGCGTCCCGGCCGGATCGGGCAGGGACGCGGAGGGCTTCGCTCAGTAGAACGTCACGTGCCGGGGACCGAAACGGCGGCCGTGCCAGACGTGGTGGCGGTGCCAGTGACGGCGGAAATGGTGGTGCCGGTGCCAATGGTGACGGCGGTGCCAATGGTGGCGGCGATGATGCCAGTGGCGGCGCCAATGATGGTGCCGGTGCCAGTGGCGCCGGTAGTGCCAGCGGGCCTGCTGCACGGCGGGGGCGGGCGCTGCGGCCTCGGCGCTCGCCGGGACCGGCAGGGGCGCCGCGCGCGCAGGCGCACTCGCCAGCCCGCCGAGCAGGGCGGCGAGGAGGACCAGGATTGGCCAGGGTCGCATCGTTTCTCTCCCGTGTGAGCACCCGTCCGAGTCCAGCGGATCCGGGCCGGCACGAGGCTCGCGCCGTCGCCGGAAACGGCCAAGGTCGGCAAACGGTTCGATCCGTTCTGACTGCGCAGATGCGCCGCCCTTGCGTGCGGCGGCAAAGCGCCCAGTTTCCGGACAGGCGCATCCGGGCCGTCCCCCGCCCGGTCCTTCGACGAGCCGCGTAAGACTCCCATGGCGTTCGCGTTCCCCGACTCCGTCCGCGCCCTCCTGCCGCGCCGCTTCAGGGATCGCCGTCCGCGGGTCGCCGTGGTCCGGCTCTCCGGCACCATCGGGGCGGTGTCTCCGATCCGTCCGGGCCTCTCGATCGGCGGCGTGGCGGGCAGCCTCGAGCGGGCCTTCGGGATGCCGGGGGTCAAGGCGGTGGCGCTGCTGATCAACTCGCCGGGCGGTTCACCGGCGCAGTCGCACCTGATCCACCGCCGCATCCGGGCCCTCGCCGAGGAGAAGCGTCTGCCGGTCATCGCCTTCGTGGAGGATGTCGCGGCCTCCGGCGGCTACATGATCGCCTGCGCGGCCGACGAGATCGTCGCCGATCCGACCTCGATCGTCGGCTCCATCGGCGTCGTCTCGTCGGGGTTCGGCTTCCATGGCCTGCTGGAGAAGCTCGGTGTCGAGCGTCGCGTTCATACGCAGGGCGAGGCGAAGTCGATGCTCGACCCGTTCCGCCCGGAGGATCCCGCCGACGTGGAGCGCCTGAAGCGCATCCAGGCCGACGTGCAGGACCTGTTCACCGGCCTCGTCACCGCCCGGCGCCCGACCCTGGCCCGCACCGAGAACCTGTTCACCGGCGCGGTCTGGACCGGGCGGCAGGCGCTGCCCCTCGGTCTCGTCGATGCGCTCGGCGACCTGCGCACCGCGATGCGCGCCCGCTTCGGCGAGACGGTCGACCTGCGCCTCGTGGCCGAGGCCCGGGGCGGCCTCGTCTCCCGCCTGCTGCGCCGGGGCGGCGCGCCGGGCGGGATCGAACTCGCCGAGGGGGCGATGGCCGCCGTCGCGGAGCGCGCAGCCTTCGCCCGTTACGGGCTCTGAGACGGGGCCGGAGGGCTTCGCGCTTCGGTGCCCTTCGGAGATCCGCTACCGCCCGGCACGCCGTGCGGAGACGCGGGCGAGCGCCGCGAGATCCTTCTCGCCGTCGCCGTGGCTGATCGCCTCGATGAGGCCGTCGCGCAGCACGCTCGCGAAGGGCATCGGCACCCCCGCGCCCTCGGCGGCCTGGAGGGCGAGCCGCATGTCCTTGGCCCCGAGCTTGAGGAGGAAGCCCGGCGGCTCGTAGCGGTTCTGCGCGATCGAGGCGCCGTAGCCCTTGTAGACCGGCGAGGCGAACAGCGTGTTGGTCATCAGGTCGAGGAAGTCGGCGCCCGGGACGCCGTGGCCCTCCGTGAGGGCACAGGCCTCCGCCATGGCCTCGATCGCCGAGATCAGCATGAAGTTGCCGGCGAGCTTGACGGCGTTCGCCCGCGCCGGGTCGTCGCCGAAACGCCAGGTCCTGGCACCCATGGCGTCGAGGAGCGGGCCCGCGCGGTCGATCAGGGCCGCCGCCCCCGCCGTCACGATGTTGAGCTTGCCGGCCTCCGCCACGTCCGGCCGCCCGAAGACCGGCGCGGCGATGTAGGGGACGCCCGCCCGCTCGTGCACGGCGGCGAGCTGCCGGGCGAGCGCCACCGAGATCGTGCTCATGCCGATGTGCAGGCCCGGGCGCTCCGGCCGGTCGAGCAGGCCGCCGGCCACGATCACGGCTTCGAGCGCCGCGTCGTCGGCCAGCATGGTGATGACCGCGTCGCCGGCGAAGGCTTCGGCGGCGCTCGCCACCGGGGTGACGCCGTCGATGCCGCGCGCGGCCTCGGGCGAGCGGTTCCAGGCGCGGACCGTGTGACCCGCCCGCGCGAGGTTGGCGGCCATGGCGCGACCCATCCGCCCCAATCCGATGAATCCAACGTCCATGCCGTGCTCCTCGACGCGCTCTGCCGCCTGCCAACCTGGGTAACCCCGCGCGGCGGTCAACGGCGCCCGGCCGGATTTGCGCCGATCGCCGGCCGTGGCAAGCTCGACCCATGCTGCAGAATCGCATCACCGACATCCCCGGCCTGCGGGTCGGTCACGCCACCGATCTGCGGCTTGCGAGCGGCGTCACGGCGATCCTGTTCGATGATCCGGTGGTCGCCTCCGTCGACGTGCGCGGCGGCGGGCCGGGCACCCGCGAGACCGACCTGCTCGATCCCGAACGCACCGTGGAACGGATCGACGCCCTCGTCCTGTCCGGGGGCTCGGCCTTCGGTCTCGACGCGGCGGCCGGGGTGACGGCGTGGCTCGCCGAGGCCGGGCGCGGCTTCCCGGTCGGCGGCATGCGGGTGCCGATCGTTCCCGGCGCGATCCTGTTCGATCTGCCCAACGGCGGCGACAAGGCCTGGGGGCGCTACCCGCCCTACCGCGAACTGGGCTTCGCGGCCGCCGCGGCTGCGGCCGCGGACTTCGCCCTGGGCTCCGTCGGGGCCGGGACCGGCGCGCGCACGGGTCGGCTCAAGGGCGGGATCGGATCCGCCTCGACGCGGGTACCGGGCACGGACTTCCGGGTCGGGGCCCTCGCCGCCGTGAACGCCTTCGGCAACGCGACCGTCGGCGACGGCCCGCATTTCTGGGCCGCGCCCTTCGAGGAGGGTGACGAGTTCGGCGGCCTGGGCGCGCCGGCCCACGTTCCCGCCGAAGCCCACGCCTTCCCGATGCGCGCGCTGCCCGGCGCCGCCACGACGCTCGCCGTGGTGGCGACCGACGCGGCGCTGACCAAGGCGCAGTGCCGGCGCCTCGCGGTGGCGGCGCAGGACGGCCTCGCCCGCGCCCTCGTGCCGGCCCATACGCCGCTCGACGGCGATCTGGTCTTCGCCGTGGCGACCGGCGCCGTGCCCCTCGCCGACCCGGTGGTGGACCTCGCTCGCCTCGGAGATGTCGCCGCGCGGGTCCTGGCCCGGACCGTGGCGCGCGGGGTGTTCGCCGCGACGAGCCTGCCGGGGCTCGCGCCGTCGCCGCCCCTGGCGGGTGCGGGGCTTCCGCCGGCCTGGCGCGACCTCTACGGCGCCTGATCCGCCATGCCCGCTCCGGAACGAAGCGGCAGGACCGGGGTTACAGGGCGCGGCCGAAGGCCGTGTCGTGGCTCGGATCGCGCCGGGCCGCGACCTGTGCCAAACGGGAGGAGTCCTCATGAAAATGACCGGCCTGATCATCGCCGCGTCCGTCGCACTGTTCGCCGGCGGCGCCCAGGCGATGCCCGTGGCGCCGCTGTCCGGCGGCGACGCCTCGGTCACCCTCGTGCGCGGCGGGTGCGGGTTCGGCGCGCATCGCGGGCCGTATGGCGGCTGCCGCCTGAACCGCGGTCCGCGTGGTGCGATGCGCCGCGCCATGACCGGCGCGCCCCGCGGCTGCCCGCCCGGCCTCTACCGCGGCCCGCGGGGCTTCTGCCACCGCTGAGCGATGGCGTCGGTGCCGCCCGCCGGGGCGGCGCCGACGCACGACGGCGTCGGGTCCGACTGGAGTGCCCCCGGGGCGAGCGGAACGGAACCGCACGCTGGCGAGACGCCGGGAGGCTCGGACCCGCGTGGCGGCTCGGACGCGGCCCCGAGCCCCGGGCTTACTGCGGGACCGGTGTCTTGCGCCCCGCGTGCCATGTCGGCGGCGGTGCCGGTCCCCGCGCTCAGGCCGGTCGTTTCGGTCTCGAGGCGGCGCGTCTGCGTGGAGGCCGGCTCGGGCATCTTCTGCGGATCGGTGGCCCGCCTTCGGAGGAGCCGAGCGGGACCGACGGTCCGACCGACTTCAGAGAGCGCCGCTCGCCCTTGCGGGCGGCGGCGATGACGCTGGTCGTTCCGGGCGCCCGATCAGGTAGCCCTGGACGGCATCGCAGCCCAGTCGCCTGAGAAGCGCCAGCTGATCCGCATCCTCGACCCCTTCGGCAAGGGTGAGGATGTTCATGTCGCGGCCCATCTGGGTGATCGCCTTGATCACCGCCATCGAGTGGTTGTCCGTCAGTGCGGCCGCTACGAAGCTGCGATCGATCTTGATCCGGTCCAGAGGCAGATCGCGCAGGTGAGCGAGGGACGAGTAGCCGGTCCCGAAATCATCCATCGCGATCTTCAGACCGAGCTGGCGCAGGGCGGAGAGGGTGTGGGCGATCTGACGCCCGTCCTCGACCAGCGCCGTCTCCGTCAACTCGATCTCCAATCGGTGCGGCGGCAACCCGCTCTCGGCCAGAGCTGCGGTGATGTGGGCGAGAAGCATCGGCGAGCGGAACTGGACGGCCGACACGTTCACGGCGACATGCTGATGCGGCTGCCAGCGGGTGGCTTGGCGGCACGCCTCGCCCAGCACCCAGGTCCCGATCGGCACAATCAGCCCCGTCTCCTCCGCCACCGGGATGAAGCTTGCCGGCGCGACGAGACCCCGCGTCGGATGCTGCCACCGGATCAGCGCCTCGAAGCCGACGACAGCGTCATCGGCGAGGGCCATGATGGGCTGGTAGGCGAGATGAAACTGCCCCTCCGTCAAGGCGATCCGGATGTCGTTCTCCAGGGTGTGGCGCTCGGCGACGGCCTCCATCATGCCCGATGCGTAATGCGCTGCGCGTCCTCGTCCGTGACGCTTCGCCTCGTACAGAGCGATGTCGGCGCGCTGCAGCAGCTCTTCCGGACTCGACCGATCCGCGTTGTCGCTCAAGCCGATGCTGCAACCGACCATGACCGTGAGGTCGTTGAAGGCGTAGGGCTTCTCGACGTCCACGATGATGTCTTCGGCCAGGCGGCTCGCTGCATCGGCATCCGCCTGTGTGACCACGGCCATCTCGTCGCCGCCCAGGCGCGCCACGAACCCTGACGCGCCCGCTAGGGCGCGAAGGCGCGCGGCAACGGTGACGAGCAGGCGATCGCCGACGCCGTGACCGAACGTGTCGTTGACCGCCTTGAACCGATCGAGATCGATCAGCAGGAGCGTGAAGGCCTGTCCGGTCTCATGAACGAGCGCCATGTGTTCGATGAGCGAGCGGCGATTCGCCAGACCCGTGAGGGGATCACGGTAGGCGAGGTGCAGGATCTCTCGCTGCGCCTGCTTCTCCCGCGAAACATCGTCGAAGGTCAGCACCGCGCCATCGTCGATGGGCTGACAGGCGATGGACAGGATCCGGCCGTCGTCGAACGTATGCTCGACGAGCGTCTCCTCGCTCCGGGCCATCCAGGTCCGATGATTCGCCAGCACCCGCGCGATGCGGGTTTCGTCCCAAGCATTGGCGCGGCCGGTCACATCCAGAAACGTCGATAAGCTCATGCCTCGGGCCATGCTTCCCGGCGGCAGGTTGAGCATCGTGCACAGTTTCTCGTTGTACAACTCGACGACTTCGGCGCCGGAAACCTTCAGGATCCCGTTCGACATGTTCTGCAATGTCGTCGCCAGGATTCGCGCGTGCGTGGCCTCCTGCCCCTCGAAGCGCTTGGCAACCAGCAGGGCGAGCAATGTGCCGAGCAGGAGGATGGCGGCGCCCGCCGCGGCGAGGGCAGCGAGTTGGACCTGCATGATCGGCAGGAGCTGATCGGACCGCGCTCCGACCAGGGTGGTGCCGGCGATGGAGATGAAGTGCGTGCCGCAGACCGCGGACACGATGAGAAACAGGGTGACGAGCGGTGGACGGGCATGTCGCGCCACGGTCCGAGCCAACGCCATACAGATGCCGCCGATGAGGCTCGCCAGGATGTCGAGGTCGGGCGATTGCGTTTGGCTGCAGCCCCTCAACGCGGCCATGCCGATGAGGTGCATGCCGCCGATCCCCAAGCCCGCCGCCGCGCCGGCTGCTGCGCGCGTCCATGTCCGCGCGCATTGCGTCGACAGGGCCAGCGGCCCGCCGACCGCGACAATGGCCACGGCCGCGGAGCCCAGGGTCGTCGCTGCCTCGTAATTCAGAAGGAGGTCGGTCCGGTACCCGAGCATCGCGACGAAGTGGGTGGTCCAAACGCCGGTCCCGGCAACCACGGCCGTTCCGAGTTGCCAGCGCCTCCTGACACGCGCCGAAGCGCTCTCCGCTTGCCGGATGAAGTGGACGAGCAGCCACGCACTGAAAAAGCAGATGACCATCGCCGCCAGGGCGAAACCGGCCGCCTGACTGTCCAGAAGGGCTGCGACGAAGAGATCCATAGGATCATCATGCACCACAAAGATGTGCGCAAACTAAATCATCATCGTGAAGAATTCTCTGGGCGTACCCCCACAGACGGCCGGGTGTAACAACTAAAAATTGAAGGTGTCGGGCAAGCTCGGATGTCTTGCCGAACGGCGTCAAAATCTGCCGGTTTCGACCGCCGGAGCTCCGAGTCTCCACGACGTCGAAGCTCCGGGCGTGAACGCGGCCGATTCGCTGTTCCGGAATACTGAGGACTACAGCCAGCCGCCCATACCGTCGGTAAAAGGCCGAAAGAATGTTTTCGCGCTTCGCGATGTCTCGAATTGTTCTCGAAGAAATGATCGGTCTCAATTTTCGTGAGAAGGCCTATCGCGCCGCCTGTGACATAGCGAATGCCGCGCCGGATCCGGCAGGTTTGGCCGGACCATGGAGTCTCGCGACGGCCTGGCTCTTTTTCCTGTCGCTATCTAACGCATTTATTGGCCGAAATTATAGTAATTAAGCCTAGTCGTTGTATTGAATGTCGGGCATTCGTCGGATGGATGTGATCGCCGCGCATGCGGCTGGAACGGCGACGTTGATGCGCGGGCCGGATCCTTGCCGGGACGCCAATCGCGCCGGTGCGCTATGGCGTGTGATTGGCCCGGATCTACAAAAGATCTTCGCCGTCCCCACCCTGCTCCGGGGCTGACCGGCGCAGGCGTGATCCTGCTTCCGCCTGCGGGTCGTCCCGCACGGGGCAGTGTCACGGCATCCCGGTCGATGCTGCCCGCGCCGTCCTCGCGCGCGGCCAAGCGAACCACGACCGAATGCGGCCTCCCGGTGTCGCGCAACCGGAGGACTTCGCCGCGCCCGCGAGGGGGCGGCGGCGTCTCACACCTCGGCGCGGGCCTCCTCCAGCAACTGCGCCAGCCCGGCATCCACCTCCGCGGCCAGCATCCGGCGCTCGGCGTCGGTGAGATCCTTGGCCCAGGCCCCGCTGCCGAACCCCTCCGTGCAGCGCGCCCGCTCGGAGGCGAAATAGGCTTCGGTCTCGGCCGGCCGCGTCTTCATGGCGTGGACGAGGCCGAACCACGCCGCCCGCTCCACCACCGCCAGCCGTGCCCGCAGGCGGATGGACACCGCCTTGTCCGCATCGATCCCGGAATCGCTCATGGTCTCTCTCCGCCCTCCTGCTCCGCGAGCTGCGCGAGCAGGCCCTGAAGCTGTCCCGGAACCGGCTCGTTCGCCGAACGCGCGTAGAGGACGCGCAGTTGCCGGCCGATCTCCGCGAGGCTCATGGAGCCCTTGGCGATCACCCGGTCGGCCTGCCGGTTCAGGCTCTCCTTCTCGGCGGTGGTGATCTCCTTGGCGGTCAGCACCACCACGGGCACGTCGCCATCGGGCCGCGAGCGGAGCGCCCGCAGGAAGCCGAACCCGTCCATCTCGGGCATCATCAGGTCGAGCAGGATCAGGCTCGGCCGGGCCTGGCTGAAGCGTTCCAGGGCGATCCGGCCGTTCTCCGCCTCGTCGACGGTCCAGCCCTCCCGGCCGAGGGAGCGGCGCAGGCGCTCCCGGGCATCCGCATCGTCATCCACCACGAGGACCCGTGCCTCGTTCGGCGCCTCGGGCCGGTAGCGCTCCATCAGGCCCTTGAGCCGGTCCCAGTCGATCGGCTTGACGAAATAGTCGGTGGCGCCGAGCGCCTGGCCGAGCCCCTGCTCGGCCACCACCGAGGTCATGATCACCGGGGTCCCGGCCAGTTCGGGATCGTTGCGCACGGCGTGAAGCACCGCCCAGCCGTCCATGCGGGGCATCTCGACGTCGAGCAGGATCGCCCGCGGCCGGAGCGCCCGGGCGAGCGTCAGGCCGGCGCGGCCGTCATTGGCGCTGCGGACGTGGAAGCCCTCGCGCTCCAGGAAGCGCTGGAGCAGCTCCCGGGCGGCCGGATCGTCGTCGACCAGCAGCACCGTCTCGTGCTCCTCGTGCGGCTCCACCGGCGTGAGAGCCTCGGCCTCGGCCGTCGGCGCATCCTCGGGGCTCAGGATCGCGGGCAGGCGGACCGTGAAGGTCGCCCCCGCCCCCGGAACGCTGGTGACGCCGATGTCGCCGCCCATCGCCTCGCAGAAGGCGCGGGTGATGGCGAGTCCGAGACCCGTGCCGCCGAACTGGCGGGTGGTCGAGTCGTCGGCCTGGACGAAGCGCTCGAACAGCCGCCCGATCTGGGTCTCGGTCATGCCGATCCCGGTATCGGCGACCGCGAAGGACAGCCAGTCCGCCCCCTCTTCCCGGTGCCGCCGCACCGTCAGGGTGATCGTCCCCTTCTCGGTGAACTTGGCGGCGTTGCCGAGCAGGTTCACGAGGCACTGGCGGATCTTGGTCTGATCCTGGTGCATGGACCCGAGATCGGCGCCCGCCCCTTCGCCGGCATCGAGGACGAAGCGGTTGCCCTTCTTCTCCATCAGTGAACCGGTGGAATCGCCGACATCGCGGAGCAGGTCCGCCACCGCGAAGGTCTCGGCCGAGGCGGTCATGCGGCCGGCCTCGATCTTCGAGATGTCGAGGACGTCGTTGATCAGCGACAGCAGGTGGCGCGCGGCCGCCTCGATCTTGCGCAGGTCGGGCAGGAGGGCGGCCTGGCCGATATCCTCCAGCTCCTCGCCGAGCATCTCGGAATAGCCGATCACCGCCGAGAGCGGCGTGCGCAGCTCGTGGCTCATGTTGGCGATGAACTGGCTTTTCGCCCGGTTGGCCGCCTCGGCGGCCTGGCGGGCGCGCTCCACGGCCTCCTCGGCCTCCTTCCGGTCGGTGACGTCGACGCAGGTGCCGACCCATTCCCGGAGGGAACCGTCCTCGGCGAGGACCGGCACGCCGCGCACCTCCATGGTGCGCCAGGCCCCGTCGTGGCGGCGCAGCCGGTACTCGACCTCGTAGAGCGCCCGCGCCTCCACGGAGGCGGCCCAGGCATCGGCCGCGTGACCCCGGTCCTCGGGATGGACGGCATCCAGCCAGCCCCAGCCCTGGTAGGCCTCCTCGGTCTGGCCGGTATAGATGCTCCAGCGGACCTGCGGCGGCATCAGCTCGCCCGCCGCGTTGGTGTTCCAGATCACCGCCGCCGAGGCGTCGACCAGCGCCCGGAACCGCTGCTCGGAATGGCGCAGGCGCTCCTCGATGGCGCGGCGGCCGGTGATGTCGGTGTTGGTCCCGTACCAGCGCAGGATCCGCCCGGATTCGTCCCGGTGCGGCAGCGCCTTCGACAGGAACCAGCGATAGGTCCCGTCCCGCCCGCGCAGGGGGAACGTGTCCTCCCAGGACCGGCCCAGGGTGATCGCGGCCCGGTAGCGCTCGGTCACCGCCTCGACGTGATCCGGGTGATGGACCGTGCGCCAGCCCCATCCCCGCATGTCCTCGAGGGACGTGCCGGTGAAATCGTACCAGCGCTGATTGTACCAGATGATCGTGCCGTCAGCCTCGGCGATCCAGGCGAGCTGCGGCAGCGTCTCGGCGAGGTTGCGGTAATCGGCATCCGTGACGGATCCTGGGCCGCTCTCAGTCTCGCTCATCGACCCGACGCTGTCCCGTCATCCGCCCCAGCGGCGGCCTATACCAGTATTCCTTATACACGCATCGCGCCCGGATCCGACCGCGGCGACGCCGCGGCCGGCAGGCGGCGAAACCGCAGGGCGTCCACCGTGTAGAGCGCGAGCGCCACCCAGATCAGCGCCAGCATGAGCGCCCGGTGCGGCTCGACGTGCTCGCCGTAGACGAGGACGCTGAGGAGAAGCAGGCAGGTGGGCGCCACGTATTGCAGCAGGCCGAGGGTGGTGAGCCGCAGGCGCACCGCCGCGGCGGCGAACCAGATCAGCGGCAGCGCGGTGGTCAGGCCCGTGAGCATCAGGAGCGCGCGGTCGCCCGGCGCGGACGGCAGGAACGGCTCGGGCGAGAGGACGAGCCAGACGATGGCGGCCGGCAGGAGCAGGAGGGTCTCGGCCAGGAATCCGACCAGCGCGTCGACGGCGACGATCTTCCGGGCGAGCCCGTAGAGCGCGAAGCTCACCGCCAGCGACAGCGACATGAGGGGCAGCTCACCGGCCCAGACCACCGCGACGGCGACGCCCGTCGCGGCGATGCCGATGGCCAGCGCCTGCGCCGGCCGCAGCCGCTCGCCCAGCACCACCCGCCCGAACGCCACGCTGACCAGGGGATTGATGTAGTAGCCGAGGCTCGCGTCGAGCAGGTGCCCGCTGCTGACCGCGTAGAGGTAGAGCAGCCAGTTCACGCCGATCATGGCCGCCGAGAGCAGCAGGAGCGCGTGCCGCTTGCGCAGCGGGAACGGCAGGTTCAGGCGGTGGCGCGCCGCGAGGACCAGCGCCAACGCGCCGGCGAACAGGCTCGACCAGACGATGCGCTCCGCCAGGATATGATACGGGGTGTAGGCCCCGAGCATCCGGAAATGCACCGGAACCAGGAGGCCCCAGCTCAGATAGGCGGCGAGCGCGTAGACGAGGCCCACGGCGTCCTCCCGGTCGACCCGGATGGGCGGCCGGGTCGGCGGGCTTTAGCGTGCCGGGCCAGTCCCTGTCAGGGGGTGCCGCGCAGGGCAGCCATCCGGCGGTCGCGGTCGGGTCTTCACGCCGCGCGGATCGTGGCGAGGAAGCGCCGAACCTCACCGCCGAGGTCCGCGGATTGGCGGGCCAGCGCGGCGGCGCAGGCCTGCACCCGATCGGCGGCCGTCCCGGTCTCTCCGGCAGCCGCGGCAACGGCCGCCATGGTGGTGGTCACCGCGCGGGTGCCGGTGGAGGCCTGCACGACGTTGCGGGCGATCGCCCGGGTGGCCGCCTCCTGCTGCGTCACCGAGGCCGCGACGCTGGCGGCGACCCCGTCGATCTCGCGGATCCGTGCGGTGATCGCGGCGATCACCGCGACCGCCTGATCGGTCACGCCCTGGATGCGGCCGATCTGTCCCGAGACGTCGCCCGTCGCCTGGGCCGCCTGCGCGGCGAGGTCCTTCACCTCGCTCGCCACGATCGCGAAGCCCCGTCCCGCCGCTCCGGCGCGGGCCGCCTCGATGGTGGCGTTGAGCGCCAGCAGGTTGGTCTGACGCGCGATGGCCCCGATCAGCTCCACCACCGCGCCGACCTTGGCGGCGGCGGCGCTGAGATCCTGCACGAGGGTCGCGGTCCGATCCGCTTCGACGACGGCGCTCTGAGCGAGGATGGCCGAGCCGCCGATCTGCCGGCCGATCTCCGCCACGGTGGTTTCGAGTTCCTCGGCGGCGGCCGCCACCGTGCCGACGTCGCGCGCGGCCGTCTCGGCGGCACCCGCGACCGCCGTGGATTCGCCGACGGTCCGCGTCGCCGTGACGGTCATGGTCCGGGCGGTGGTCTGGAGGGCGGCGATCGACTCCGACACCAAGCCGATGATGCGTCCCACCGTCAGCTCGAAGCCCTCGGCGAGCCGCAGGAGGGTCCGGCTGCGGTCGGCGGCGGCGTCCTCGGCCTGCCGCCGCGCGGCCTCTGCCTGCTCGACGGCCTTCCGCGCGACGAGGGCCTTGATGCCCGCGACGGCGCTGCCGATGGCACCGATCTCGTCGCTGCGCCGCGCTTCCGGGACCTCCGCGTCGAGCCGCCCGGCCGACATGGCTTTCAGAGCGGCCGTCAACCGGCCGAGGGGGCGGGCGACGCCGACATGCACCACCAGAACACCGATCAGGATGCTGGCGGCGATGCCGCCCGCCGACAGGCTGATCGCCCAGGACAAGGTCGTGCGGGTGTCCGCGCTGAGGGCCGCGGAACCCGTGCGGATCGACGTGCTCAGATCGTCCACGAAGGCGTCGAGGGCGGCAAACAGCGTCTTCTGGAGCGGATCCACCTGCGTGTGCGCCAGCGTCAGGGCCTGGGCGCTCATGCCCTTCTTGGCCATGGCGCACATCTCGCCGGTGAGTGCGATGTAGGTGCCCAGGAGCGTCGCGATCCGGTCGGTCCGAGCGTCAAATGTCGGGGCGTTCCGGCGCACGCCGTCGAGGAGGCGTGCGGCTTCGGCCGGAAGGGGCTCGAACGCGGCGCCGATGCGGTCCGACGCGTCCGGATCGGCCTCGCCGAGGGTGCGGAAGGCCACGTAGCTCATCTGATAGACCACGCGTCCGAGGCGTGCCGCCATCGTGGCCGCCGTGGCGTCGTTGCCGAGATAGGCGCTGTAGGCCGCATCGGCCACGGTCATCCGTTTGGAGATGTACCATAGAAAGCCGACCGCATTCACCGCGATGAAGGCGAACGCGAAGGCGATCTTGACGGCAATGGGGAACTTGAAGTGGCGACGCACTGGGAAAAACTCCGCGCTGCCGCTGCTTATGTGTTAGCGGATGGCGAAGTCGATTGCGAACGCGGGGCTTGGGACGGATCGGACATCGAATGGGATTGTCGCGCAATCTTTCATCCGGGACGTGTGGATTGATTTCGCGTTCAACCGTCGGCGCGTCGAATCGCGGCACGTTCCGCGTGTTCGGACGAGTGCGCCCCGGCGGGCCGTCGCGCGCGCGACATCTTCCCCGCGCGGCGGCACTCTTTCAGGGGGCCAGCCAGCCGCCCTGCCATGCCGACCCGCACCGGTGCCAGGCGGCCCGCCGGTGACCGCGGCGGTCGAGGTAGAGGAAATCCAGGCGCTCCACCCGGACCAGCACGGCGGCGAAATGCGGCCGTCCCAGCGCCCCGGCCGCGGCCTCGTCCGGCAGGGCGTAGGCGTCCCCCGCCGGCAGGGCCGTGCCCGGGCCGGGTTCGCTCCCGTAACAGACCCGGCTCATCGCCCGGGACCCGGCCCAGGCCGCCTCGGCCACCGCGTCGTCGACGTGCAGCGCGGCGCGCCCCTCGATGCGGATCTGGATCTTCGTCGCCTCGTCGTAGGCCGTGAGCGCGCAGGCCGGGTTCGCCAGGATCTCGGCGGCCTTGTCGGAGCGGCGGTCGCAGTGGAACCGGAGGGTTCCGGCATCCCGGTCGGCGGCGCGCAGCACCACCGTGCGCAGCCGCGGGCCGCCCGCCGCGCCGAGCGTCGCCACCACCGGCAGGTGGAACCCGCTGCGGCCGTGCGCGGCGCCGTCCGCCAGATGGCCCCAAAGCGCCGCGAACGTCGCGTCCAGGTCGTCGTAATAGGCGGGCAGCGGCGCGCGGCTCATGGGCTGCCGCGCCTCCGCCGCCGCTCGCGGAAGATCAGCGCGAGGTTGCGCAGGTAGATCCCGGTGGAGAGCCCCTGGCCGATGATGATCACCGGCTCGCGGCGCACGAACCCGTAGACCAGGGTCATCAGCCCGCCGAGGATCGACAGGAACCAGAACGACAGCGGCATCACGCTCCGCCCGGCCCGCTCGCTGGCGATCCATTGCAGGATGAAGCGCGAGCCGAACACCACCTGTGCGACGATGCCGAAGACCAGCCAGAAGTCGAGCCGGGTGACGAACACGTCGTAGAAATAGGCCGGCAGATCGTGGGCGAGCTGGATCAGCATCCGACGTCCTGGTCTGCGGGTTGGCCGGCCGGGTCGACGATCTCCTCGGGCCGCGGATCGGCACGCTTGCGCCGGATCAGCCACCAGACCCCGGCGAGATCGAGGAGCCCGACCCAGAGGCGGTCGAACAGGCCGTAATTGGACACCCCCGTCATCCGCGGCCGGTCGACCACGTCGCGGTGGACCACCGAAAAGCCCTCCCGGGCCACCAGGGCCGGCATGAACCGGTGGAGGGCGTCGAAATACGGCAGCCTGAGATACACGGCGCGCCGGAACACCTTCAGGCCGCAGCCGGTATCGCGGGTGGCGTCGTTGAGGATCCGCCCGCGGACGCCGTTGGCGATCCGGGACTGGAGCATCTTGAACGGGCCATCCTTGCGGCCGCGCCGCTGACCCTGGGCGAGGCCGGCGCCGGGCCCCGCCGCCTCCAGGGCTTCCAGCAGGGCGGGGATGAAGGCCGGATCGTTCTGGCCGTCGCCATCGAGGGTCGCGACGATCGCGCCGCGGGCCGCGAGAACGCCGCTGCGCACCGCCGCCGACTGGCCGCCGCTCCGGGCGTGGCGCAGCGCCCGCAGCCAGGGGCGCCCGGCCCGGGCCGCCGCGAGGGCCGCCGGGGTGCCGTCGGTGGAGCCGTCATCCACGTAGATCAGCTCGAAGGCCAGCCCCGCGCAGGCGGCCTCGATCTCGGCCACCAGGGGCGCGATGTTGCCGGCCTCGTTCTTGACCGGCACGACGACGCTGAGATGGGGATTCGCGTTCACGGGGCCACCGCGTAGGCCGTCACGAAGACCCGGCGGCCGGTATTGAGGTTGAAACCCTCGACCTCCGCCAGGGGGGCGGGTGCGCCGCGCCCCACCGGCCAGGCCGCGTTGAAGTCGTCGCGGTCCCGGGATTCCACGAAGAGCAGGCGGCAGCCGCCGCCTTCCAGGAAGGATCGCGCCGCGGCGCCGTCGGGCGGCAGGGCGAGGCCGGTGCCGATCAGGAACACGAGGCTCGGCTCGCGGTAGCCCAGGCTCGCTACCTGTGGGTTCGGGCAAGGCACCCGGTCGCGCAGGGCCGCGAGCCGGGGCGAGACCTTCAAAGCCGGCAGCGAACGCTGCGCCACGCCGAGCACCGCCGGACCGAGCAGGGCCGAGGCCAGGACCCCGAGCGCGAGGGCGCGCTCGGCGGATCCCTGCGCGAAGGCGAGCCAGGCCAGGATCGCGACCGCGCAGGCGGCGGCGAGCAGGGGCAGAGCCGGCCACGGGATGGTGTGGGCGTCGAGGCGCCAGCCCGCGAGGCAGAGGCCGAGGCTGAGCGCGACCGGGATCGCCGGCACCAGCAGGGCCGTCAGGCGCGCGCCCCGCAGGCGCGGATCCAGCGCTCCGCGGGACAACGCCAGCACGGTGAGGATCGCGAGCCAGGGCATCAGCGGCAGCACGTAGTGGGGCAGCTTGGTGGGCACCGCCTCGAAGATCAGCCATGCCGGCAGCACCGCGGCGATGAGGAAGGCCACGGCGGGCTCCCGCCGCGCCCGCCACGCGAAGGGCAGGCTCATGGCCGCGAAGGCCGCCCCGGGCCAGAAGGTGGCGAAGAACACGAGCGCGTAGGCTCCGGGTGGCCCCCAGTGCCGCTCCGCCGCCCCGCCGACCTTGCCGAGCATGTCGTGCCCGACGGCCTCGGCGTAGAAGGCACCGCCGCTCTTCCAGGTGATCGCCGCGAACCAGGGCGCCACCAGCAGGAGCGTGAGGGCGAGGCCCGGCCAGGGCCGGAGGGGCAGCAGCCAGCGGGCGGATCGCGCCCGAAGCGACAGGCCGAGCGCCGGCAGCGCGACGAAGAGCGGCACCATCGGCCCCTTCACCAGGATCCCGACCGCCATCCCGAGCCAGAATGCCGCAAAGGTTGATCCGGAGGTCGGCCCTGAGGTCGGTGTGCCGTCCCGCGGCGCCAGCCACGCGCGGGCGAGTGCGGCGAGGCTCGCGGTGGCGCAGGCGGCGAGCAGGGCGTCGGTCTTGGCGAGGTGTGCCTCGGCCGAGAGCATCAGGCAGGCGCCGTAGAGGGCGGCCGCCAGCAGTGCGGGCCGGCGGGGCAAGAAGGCCAGCGCCCCCCAGTAGGCGAGCAGCACCGAGGCGATGGCGCCGATCAGCGAGGGGATGCGGTACAGGGCGATCTGGGTGCGGGCCCCGGGCACGCCCAGCGCCTCGCCGGCCGCCACGGCGGCGGCCTGGGCCCAGTAGATCCCCACCGGCTTCTTGTGTCGCGCCTCGCCCTGGAAGCGGATATCCACGAGGTCGCCGCTCTCCAGCATCTGCTTCGAGGCCTGGGCGAAGCGCGGCTCGTCCCGATCCATCGGCTGCAGGGAGATCTGGCCCGGCAGGAACAGGATCAGGCACAGCGCCAGCAGGGCGGCGACGGCCCGGCCATGGGTGAGGCTCAGCGCGTCGAGTCCGCGGCCGATCCGGTCGACTGGGGCGAGGCGCGGAGCGCCGTCGGCGGAGAGGCTCGTGGTCATGCCGGGCCGGTCAATCAGGATCGGGCGGGAAGGTCAAATGCAGCCGCGTCGTCGCCGGTCGCCCCCCGCCGTCGGCGCCCCGATCCGCCTACGTGGCGGCCCGCAGGCGCGCGAAGCCGGCATCGAGGTCGGCCTTGAGGTCGGCGGTGTCCTCGAGGCCGATATGGAAGCGCAGGGCCGGTCCGCCGGGCGCCCACTTCGTGGCGGTCCTGTAGCCGGCACAGTCGAACGGGATCACGAGGCTCTCGAAGCCGCCCCAGGAGAAGCCCATCCCGAACAGCTGCAGCCCGTCCAGCATGGCGGCCAAAGCCACCTCGGGCACCGGCTTGAGGATCACGCCGAACAGGCCCGAGGCGCCCGCGAAGTCGCGCGTCCAGATCGCGTGGCCGGGATCCTCGGGCAGGCCGGGATGGAGCACCCGCAGCACCTCGGGCCGCGCCTGGAACCATCGGGCCATCTCCAGCCCGGCGCGGCCGTGCTCGCGCAGGCGCAGGTTCATGGTGCGCAGGCCGCGCAGCGCCAGGAAGATGTCCTCGGCGCCGGCGCACATGGCGAAATGGTCGAAGGTGCGGCGCACGGCCGGGTAGTAGCGCGCGTTGGCGGAGGTCAGGCCGATCAGCAGGTCCGAGCCGCCGCTCAGGTACTTGGTTCCGGCCTCCACGGCGATGTCGACCCCGCGCTCATGCGGCGGGAACAGCAGCGGCGTCGCCCAGGTGTTGTCCATGATCACGCAGGCGTCGCGGGCGTGCGCGACCTCGGCGATCGCGGGAACGTCCTGCATCTCGAAGCTCTGCGAGCCGGGGGCCTCGACCAGCACGGCCCGGGTGTTCGGGCGCATCAGGTCCGCGATGCCGGCCCCGATGATCGGGTCGTAATAGGTGACCTCGACGCCGTAGCGCGCCAGCACGCCGTCGCAGAACTGGCGGGTCGGCCGGTAGGCGGAATCGGTGACGAGGAGATGGTCGCCCGCCGAGACCGCGGCCATCAGCGCGACGGTGAGCGCCGCGAGGCCCGAGGGCGTCACGACGGTGCCGGCGGCGCCGGCGAGTTCCGTCCAGGCGGTCGTCAGCGCGTCCATGGTGGGCGTCGCCGAGGTGCCGTAATTGTAGCGCCCGCGCCGGTTCTTGATCGCGTCGTAGGTCGGATAGAGGACCGTCGAGCCCCGATAGATCGGCGTGTTCACGAAGCCGTGCTGCTCGCCCGGATCGCGGCCCGCATGCACGAGGCGCGTCGCGGGCGCGAAGGTCTGCTGGGCGTCGGGCGAAGGCTTCAGGGACATCGAGGCTCGGTGATCGCGTTGCGGTGCACCGCACGAAGCGCGCCGCATCCGGCGAGGTCAAGCCGGACGCGGCGTTCCGCAGCCCTGAGACGTTGTGTTTGCCGCGCTCACGGGGTCTCGGGCGAATCGGAGACGGCGGCCTCCTCGTAGGCCTCCATCCAGGCGGCACGCTCCTGGGAGCCTTCCGGATAGGGGCATTCGCTCACGGGTTTTCCGTAGAGGCGCGCGTTGCGGCCCTGGATGAACGGGCTGTCGCTCGCGGTGGCCTGGACGTTGGTCAATATCGCCTCCCGAAGACTTGAGGGTGGGGCTTCGTTAACGGCCGCGCCGTAAATCTGTTGCCGTCTCAAGTCGCGTCCCGGGTCGTTGCGTGCGTATCCTGCGTTCCCTCCTCGGCGCCGTCCTCGTCCTCGTCTCGACGGCGACCGTCGCCCTCGTCAGCGCCGATCGGCTCGCCCATCTGGCGCCGGCGCCCGTGGTCCGCGCCGCCCAGGCCGAGCCGTCGGCGACGGGGTCGATCCCGGCTCCGGTCAAGGCCCCGCCCGCGCCGAAGCCGGCCGTGCCCAGCATCCCGAACGGGTTCGACACCGAGCGGCTCCACGCGCTGATGCGCGGCGACCCGATCCTGACGGGCCGCTGAGCACCGTCACGCCTGTCCCGCCCCGGATCGCATCCCGAGGCGCCGGAGCGCGGCGGCGGCCGCGAAGCAGCCGTCCGGCCGGCCGCCGCTAACGCGCCGTGCGGAACACCTGCAGGTCGAGGTCGCGGACCTTCTTGCGCAGGGTGTTGCGGTTGACGCCGAGCAGTTCCGCCGCGCGGATCTGGTTGCCGCGGGTGGCGGCGAGCGCCGCGCCGATCAGCGGGCCTTCGATCTCCCGCAGGATCCGGTGATACAGCCCGGGGGGTGGCAGGGTGTCCCGATAGCCGGAGAAATAATCCGAGAGGTGGCGCTCCACCGCGCTGGACAGGCTCTCGGACTCCCCGTTGGCCTTGCGGGCCGCGCCGTTGGCGGCCGGGGCCGCGGGCGTCGCCAGCGGAAGGGTGTCGAGCTCGGCCTCGATCACCGGGCCGGTGATCGTCTCCTGCGGGTAGAGGGCGGCCAGCCGGCGGACGAGGTTCTCCAACTCGCGGACGTTGCCCGGCCAGCGGTAGCGCTTGAGACGCTCCATGGCGTCCCCGTCGAGGGTCTTCCGGGTCAGGCCCT
The DNA here is from genome assembly GCF_029691625.1 of Methylobacterium sp. 391_Methyba4. Classification (NCBI taxonomy): domain Bacteria; kingdom Pseudomonadati; phylum Pseudomonadota; class Alphaproteobacteria; order Hyphomicrobiales; family Methylobacteriaceae; genus Methylobacterium; species Methylobacterium sp. 391_Methyba4. The sequence goes on from NZ_CP121475.1 coordinate 2,737,493, forward strand.
CGCGCTCGACCAGCACGAAGAAGTGGCGGACGAGGTCCGGCACGTCCTCGGAGCGCTCGCGCAGGGCCGGCAGCCGCAGGGGCACGACGTTGAGGCGGAAGAACAGGTCCTCGCGGAAGATGCCCTGCTGGATCGAGACCCGCAGGTCCTTGTTGGTGGCCGCGATGATCCGGACGTTGGTGCGGATCGGGACGCGCCCGCCCACGGTCGTGTACTCGCCCTGCTGGAGGACGCGCAGCAGCCGGGTCTGCGCCTCCATGGGCATGTCGCCGATCTCGTCGAGGAACAGCGTCCCGCCCTCGGCCTGCTCGAACCGGCCCGCGGAGCGCTGTAGGGCCCCCGTGAAGGCGCCCTTCTCGTGGCCGAACAGCTCGGATTCGATCAGGTCGCGCGGGATCGCCGCCATGTTGACCGGCACGAACGGGCCGGTGCGGCGGCGGCCGTAATCGTGCAGCGCCCGGGCGACCAGCTCCTTGCCGGTGCCGGACTCGCCGGTGATCATCACGGTGAGGTCGGTCGGCATCAGCCGGGCCAGCGCCCGGTAGATCTCCTGCATGGCGGGCGAGCGCCCGACCAGCGGGATGTCCTCGTTCTCGGGGGGCGCCCCGGCCGGCGCCGCGCCGCGGGGACGCGAGAGCGCCCGGCCGACGATGGCGATCAGCTCCTTCAGGTCGAAGGGCTTGGGCAGGTACTCGTAGGCACCCCGCTCCGAGGCGCGGATCGCCGTCATGAAGGTGTTCTGCGCGCTCATGACGATGATCGGCAGCTCCGGCCGCACGCGCTTGATGCGCGGCAGCAGGTCGAACACGTTCTCGTCGGGCATCACCACGTCGGTGATGACGAGGTCGCCCTCCCCCTGCGCGACCCAGCGCCAGAGGGTGGCGCAATTGCCCGTCGAGCGAACCTCGTAGCCCGCCCGTGACAGCGCTTGGTTGAGCACGGTGCGGATTGCGGCGTCGTCGTCGGCGACGATGATGTGGCCGTTCGGCATGACTCTCTACTCAGACCTCCGACGGGGGGCCGGATTCGGGGATCGACATCACGGATCGACCGCCGATTCGCGCCCGTCCCGGGCACTCGACATCGGCAGAAGGATGCGGAACGCCGTGCGGCGCGGGGCAGGATCGCATTCGACGATCCCACCGTGATCGCCGACGATCTTGGCCACCAATGCAAGACCGAGGCCGGAGCCTTGTGCCTTGGTGGTGACGAACGGATCGAACAGGTCCGGCAGCAGGTCGGCCGAGATGCCCGGGCCGTTGTCGCGCACGGCCACCTCGATCGGCAGGCTGACCCGCTCGCGGGAGCCCGGTACCTGCAGGCGCAGGCCGGTGCGGAAGGCGGTCGACAGGGTGATCTCGCCCTCGACCGCGTCCGGGCCGATCGCCTCCGCGGCGTTCTTCACGAGGTTCAGGATCACCTGGATCAGCTGGTCGCGGTTGCCGAGAACCGGCGGCAGCGACGGGTCGTAGGTCTCGATGAAGCGGATATGCCGTGCGAAGCCCGACTGCGCCGAGCGCTTCACCTGATCGAGCACCCCGTGAACGTTGACGGCACCGCGATCCGAGGGGCGCTCGTCGCCGAACAGCTCCATGCGCTCGACGATGCGGACGATCCGGTCGGATTCGTCGCAGATCAGGCGGGTGAGCAGCCGGTCCTCCTCGGCGCCGGTGCTCTCCAGGAGCTGCGCCGCGCCGCGGATGCCGGCGAGCGGGTTCTTGATCTCGTGGGCCAGCATCGCGCCCAGCGCCACCATCGAGCGCGCCGCCCCGCGATGGGTGAGCTGGCGGTTCATCTTGTCGGCGATGGTCCGCTCCTGGAGCATCATCACCACGGCGTCGCCGTCGTCGCCGAGCGGCGTCGCGAACACGTCGACGCTGCGCTCCAGGCCGAGGCGGGGCTGGGTCAGCTCGACCCGGTACTCGCTGACGCTGGCGCGCCGCCGCCGGACCTCGGCCACCAGGGCGATGATCGGCGAGGCGAAGGGGATGATGTCGCGGAGCCGCCGGCGCTGCATCAGCCGCGCCGAATAGTCGAAGAAGGCCTCCGCGGCGTGGTTGCAGTGGAGGATCTGCTCGTCGCCGCCGATGGTCAGGACCGGCAGCGGCAGGGCGTTGAGCACGGCCTCGGCGGCGGTGTCGCGCCGGCTGCCGGTCGCCTGCGGGAGGGAATCGTCGCTCACGCGGCCTCCTGGACAGGATCCGCCGAGCCTGCAAAGGCGCGGGCCAGCAGGGCCTGGGCCGTCGCCGGATCGGTGGTGGTGAGCAGCGCCGCGCGCTCGGCCGGGTCCAGCGCCCCTCCGGTCTCGGCATAGGCGGCGAGGTGCTTGCGCGCGTGCCGCACGCCCATGTCCCGGCCGTAGAGCGACAGGAGCCCCGCATAGTGCTCGGCGGCCAGGGAGGCCTGATCGGCCCGCGCCGGTTGGGGCATCGGCCGCCCGGCCAGGGCCGACGCGATGTGCCCGACCAGCCAGGGCCGGCCGGTCGCCGCCCGGCCGATCATCACCCCCGCCGCCCCGGACGCCGCGAGGCAGGCCCGGGCGCTGGCGAGGTCGGTCACGTCGCCGTTGGCGATCACCGGGATCGACACCGCCGCGACCACCGAGCGGATCGCCGCCCAGTCGGCGCGGCCCTTGTAGAATTGCTGCCGGGTCCGCCCGTGGACGGTCACGGCGTTGAGGCCCAGCCGCTCGGCGCGGGCGGCGAGATCGGCGGCGTTGCGGTTCGCGTCGTCCCAGCCGAGGCGCATCTTCACGGTCACCGGGACCGACACCGCGCCCCGCACGGCCGCGAGCAGGCGCTCGGCGTGGTCGAGGTCGCGCATCAGCGCCGAGCCTGACGCGATCCCCGTGACGATCTTGGCCGGGCAGCCCATGTTCACGTCGATCACGTGGGCGCCCCCGGCCTCCGCCAGACGGGCCGCCTCCGCCATCGGGGCGGCCTCGCAGCCCGCGAGCTGGACCACGTGCAGGTCGACGCCGGAGCCTTCCGCGCGCAGGGTGGCCTCGCCGGAGCCGCGGGTGAGTTCCCGCGCCGCCACCATCTCGGAGATGACCGCGTCGGCGCCGCAGCGGCGGGCGATGCGGCGCATGTGCAGGTCGGTGACGCCCGAAAGCGGGGCAAGCAGGCAGAGCGGGGCGGCGTCTGCCGCTCCTGCCTTCGCACCTTCGCGGCGCAGCGCGCTCAAATAATGGTCAGTCGTCATTCTGCACAACAATGAGGCAAGCCCGGCCCGCTGGCAAGCGGGACCGCGCGTTGATTTCGGGCCCTCCCCCGCTTAAACGACGGGCACCCTCTGCGGCAGGCTTCCGGCGGCAGCGCTGGCCCGCGCGCCGGCCGCCCCTCCGCTCCTCAGGCCCTCACGAGTTCGTCGCCCATGTCCGCCACCGGCACGCCAGCCATCGGACCCGCCAGCGCGGGAGCCGGCGTCGCCGCGGTGGTGGTGGCCGCGGGCCGCGGTATCCGCATCGGCGGCGGCACGCCCAAGCAGTACCGCCGGGTCGGCGGACAGGCGGTCCTCACCCGCACCCTGGCGGCCCTCGCCGCGGATGACGGGATCGCGCGCATCCAGCCGGTGATCGCCGCCGACGCGGCGGACTTCTTCCGGAACTGCCTGGACGAACTTCCACCCGCAATCCGCGCGAAGATCACGGCGCCGGTGGCGGGCGGGGCGACCCGCCAGCTCTCCGTGCGCGCCGGGCTCGAAGCCCTGGCGGTCGGGTCGGCGCCCGAGATCGTTCTGGTCCACGACGCGGCGCGCCCCTATGTGGACGCCGCGCTCATCGCCCGGGCGATCGCGGCGGGGCGGGATCACGGCGCGGCCGTACCCGGCGTCCCGGTGACCGACACGGTCAAGCGCGTCGTCGATATCGCGCCCGGCATCGGCCGGGTGCACGAGACGCCGCCCCGGGAGCACCTCCGCGCGGTGCAGACGCCCCAGGCCTTCACCTTCGGTCCGCTGCTCGCCGCCCACCGGGACGCCGCCGCGCAGGGCCTCGACGGCTTCACCGACGACGGCGCGCTCGCCGAATGGGCCGGCCTGCCGGTGGTGGTCTTTGCGGGCGACGTCGCCAACCGCAAGATCACCCAGCCCGCCGACCTGATCGAGGCGGACCGCGCCTTCGCGACCGAGACCACCGAATTGCCAGCGCCGGGAGCCCGCGCCATGACCACCTACGTGACCCGCCTCGGCACCGGCTTCGACGTGCACGCCTTCACCACCGGCGACCATGTCTGGCTGGGCGGCGTGAAGATCCCCGCGGATCGGGGCGTCCTCGCCCATTCCGACGGCGACGTGGCGCTGCACGCCCTGACCGATGCGCTGCTCGGCGCCATCGCGGACGGCGACATCGGCACCCATTTCCCGCCCTCCGACGAGCGCTGGCGCGGGGCGTCCTCGGACCAGTTCCTGGCCCATGCCTGCGGGCTGGTCCGTGCCCGCGGCGGCCGCATCGACCACCTCGACATCACCGTGCTGGCCGAGGCGCCGCGCATCGGGAAGCACCGCGAGGAGATCCGCGCGCGCATCGCCGCCATCGCGGGCGTGCCGCTCTCGGCGGTCTCCATCAAGGCGACGACCACCGAGAAGCTCGGCTTCGTCGGCCGGGCCGAAGGCCTCGCCGCCCAGGCCGCCGCGACCGTGCGGCTGCCCGAGGAGGACGGTCCCGCCCTCGATGCGCAGGCCGAGACCGCGATGCGGCAGGGCTGACGTCGTCGGCGCGCCGGCGGCCCATCGAGCCCGAAGCCTCGGGTGTGGATCGGCGGCGCGACCCTCGGAGGCGCTGCCCTGGGTGGCGTTGCGACGGTCTGCCGTCGGCGGCCGAACGTCAAAGGCGGACTTCGCATCACGGGCTCAGGGACCGTCGTACGCCCCGTCCGTGACCTGTTCCATCCACGTCACCGCCTCGCCGTCCAGGCGCTCCTGGATGGCGATATGTGTCATCGCCGTGGACGCGGTCGCTCCGTGCCAGTGTCGCTCGTTCGGCTCGAACCAGACGACGTCGCCCGGTGCGATCTCCTCGATGGGGCCGCCTTCACGTTGGACCCACCCGCGCCCGAACGTGACGATCAGCGTCTGGCCGAGCGGGTGTGTGTGCCACGCCGTGCGCGCACCCGGCTCGAAGGTCACGCTCGCCATGGCAACCCGGGCCGGATCGGGGGCGCTGTGAAGTGGGTCGATCCGGACCGTGCCGGTGAACCACGCGGACGGTCCCTGACCCGACGGCTGGCTTCCGCTGCGCTTGATGTCCATCGAATCGATTCTCCTGCGTTCCGGACGTCGCCTAGAGCGACCAGCCTCCATCGACCGAGATCGACGCGCCGGTCACAAACGAACCGAGGTCCGAACACATCCATAGGACGGCGTCCGCGATCTCCTCGGGCTTGCCCAGTCGCCCGACCGGCTCAAGAGCGATGGCTTTCTGGATGTCGCCGCCGGTGAAGCGGTCCATCATCGACGTCTCGATGTTCCCCGGCAGGACGGCGTTCACCCGGATGTTCGACTTCGCATAGTCGAGGGCGGCGGACTTGGTGAGGCCGATGAGCGCGTGCTTGGAGGCGGCATAGCTCGCCCCTCCCGCCACGCCCCTGATGGCCGCACCGGACGCGGTGTTCACCACCACGCCGCTGCCCTGGCGCAGCATCTGAGCGATCTCCTGCTTCATGCACAGGAATGTGCCGCGCAGGTTGACGTCGAGGATCCGGTCCCACTCATCCAGAGCGATCTCGTGGACCGGAGCGGCCTTGTTCTCGATGCCTGCATTGTTGAAGGCGCAGTCGAGGCGGCCGAACTGCGCGACGGTGCTAGCCACCGCTGCTTCCACGTCCGCCGGGACCGACACGTCGCAGCGGATCGCCAGCACCGCGCCGCCGTCCGCTTCGATCTCGGCCCGCAGCTCCTCCAGCGGCGCCTCGGTGCGGTCCGTGATCGCGACCTGAGCCCCCTCCCTCGCGAAGGCGATGGCGGTAGCCCGGCCGATGCCGCTGGCGGCGCCCGTGACGAAAGCGACCTTTCCTGGGAAACGGCGCATGTCCTGATGTCCTCGCTGACCTCGATGAGGGGCCTGACGTAGACATCGCGCAGCGTTCGGGTCAGCCGTGTCCCCTTCAATGAGGCGATGAGCGGAGTTCATCGCCGAATGGCATTGGCCTTACAGGCCAAGCGGTCTCACCTCGCGGATCAGGTCGACGAGGAGCCGCAATCCCGTCGGCAACTGGCGACGTCCGGGATAGTAGAGGTGGAAGCCGGCCCCCGCGACGACCCAGTCTGCCAGCACGATGCGTAGCTCGCCGCGGGCGACTGACGGTCCGACGCAGGGTTCCGGAAGATAGGCAAGCCCGCCGCCCGCCGCCGCCAGGGTCAGGGCGAATTGCGTGTTGTCGAGCGTGACCGCCCCTGGAACGTCGAGCGCGATCGTCTCGCCCTCCCTCTCGAACTCCCATCGGTAGAGGCTGTCGTCGCCGAGGCGGATGCGCAGGCATCGGTGAGCCGCGAGGTCGCGGGGATGATCGGGCGTCCCGTGGCGCTCAAGGTAGGACGGCCGACCGACCACGACCCAGCGCAGATCGGCCGACAGGCGCTGTGCCACCATGTCCTGGGGAACCGTTCCGCCATACCGAATGCCCGCATCGGCTCCGGCGTCCACCACGTCGAGCAGGTCGTTGGACACCCGGACGTCGATCTCGACCCGCGGATGGCGTACGTGGAAGAGGGGCAGCACAGGGGCGAGCAGCAGCGTGCTCGCATGTTCGAGCACATTGAGGCGGATCCGGCCTGTGGCTTTGGCCGGCTCGCGGTGCTGATTGAGCAGGTCGAGTGCGCAGCCGATCGCTGCGAAAGGCGCATCCAGGGACGCGAGCAGATCTTCCCCTGCCGCGGTAAGGGTGACGCTGCGGCTGGTGCGGTTGACCAGCCGCACGCCGAGGCGCGCCTCCATCGATTTGAGCGCGTGGCTCAACGCGGAGGCGCTGACGCCAAGCTCCAGGCCCGCACGCCGAAAGTTGCGATGGCGCGCGATGGCGAGGAAGGTTCCGAGATCGGCGAGCTCGGTCCGATTGATGCGCATCGAGGCAGTGGAAGGCCGGCGCGCGGGAAAGCAAGTCGTGCCGCATCCCGACTGCGCCGTGTCGAAAGCGGCCTCCGAGGCTGCCGAGCCGCGCGACCGCCGGCCCTAGGCCACCCGCAGCAGCAGCGCGATTGCCGCGATGGCCAAAGCCGCCATCGTCAGCAGGATGCCGCCGCCTCGGCAGGCGAACTGCCGCGGGGAGTTCGGGGGCGCGAACATCCCGATCGGGTGCAGGATCCGGCCGACCAGCAGGGCGATCAGCAGGGCCTGGACCAGAGTGTGCCCGCCGCCGCCCGCCTCCAGAAGGCCGATGACGATGAGCGCCAGGGGCACGTATTCCGCGAAATTGGCGTGCGAGCGGACGCGCTTGAGCATCGTCTCGTCGCCCCCGTCCCCGAACAGCACGTTGCCGGAGACGCGGCTCGCCATCACCCAGCCCGAGAGGCCGAGGTACACGAGGGCGAGCAGCCCGGCAAAGACGGCCGTGGTCGCGGGGAAGATCATGGATGGGTGTCTCCGATGGCGGCCGCCGGTCCTTGAGCCGGGCTCGGCCTTGGGTCACAACACGAGATAGGGCGCGGCCGCCCGACGGGAGCCCGTTCGCGATGATCGAAGACGCAGAGCTTCTCGCGCGGGCCGAGGCGCTGGTGGCGGCCTTCACGGCGGCCCGGCGCACCATCGCCACGGCCGAATCCTGCACGGGCGGGCTCGTGGCGGGCCTGCTGACCGCGGTACCGGGTTCCTCGGCCGTCGTGGAGCGCGGGTTCGTCACCTACTCGAACGAGGCCAAGGCCGAAGCCATCGGCGTGCCGATGGATCTGATCCGCCAGCACGGTGCCGTGAGCGCGCCGGTGGCGGGAGCGATGGCCGCGGGCGCACTCGCCGCATCGCGGGCCTCCGTCGCGGTGGCGATCACCGGCATTGCCGGACCCGGCGGCGGCAGCGCCGAGAAACCGGTCGGACTCGTGCATTTCGGCCTCGCCCAGCGGGAGGGCGGCATCCGCCTTCTGGAGCGTCGCTACGGCGATCTCGGACGCGCGGGCATCCGCTGCGCCGCGGTCGCCGACGCCCTCGGCCTTCTGGAGGAGGCCATTCGCGGCTGACCGCAACCCGGGAGGGACGTCCATGGACAGGGTGACGACGCGCCTCTGCATCGTCGGCGGCGGCCCGGCCGGGATGATGGCCGGACTGCTCTTCGCCCGCGCCGGGATCGACGTGACCGTCCTGGAGAAGCACGCGGATTTCCTGCGCGACTTCCGCGGCGACACGATCCACCCCTCGACCCTCGACCTGATGGACGAGCTGGGCTTCACGGAGCGCTTCCGCGCCCTCCCCCAGCGGCGCGTCGAGACCTTTTCGGGCGTCGTCGACGGACGCAGCTACCGGGTCGCCGATTTCAGCCGGCTGCCGACCCGGAACCGCTTCCTGTCCTTCATGCCGCAATGGGACTTTTTGGATTTTCTGGCCGGCGCGGCGGCCCAGTATTCGGGGTTCCGGCTGCTCCGCCGGACCGAGGCCCGCGATCTCATCGAGGCGGATGGTCGGATCGCGGGCGTGCGGGCCGATGGGCCGGATAGGCCGGTGGAGATCCGGTCCGATCTCGTGCTCTGTGCGGATGGCCGTCACTCGCGGATGCGCGCGCGCGCGGGCTTTACGCCCCGGGCCTTCGGGGCGCCGATCGACGTGCTGTGGTTCCGCCTGCCGCGCCGGGATGGCGACCCGGAGGCGGCGGCCGGACGGTTCGGTCCGGGGCGGATCCTGATCACCCTCGACCGGGGCGACCTATGGCAATGCGCCTACGTGGTGCCGAAGGGCGGCGACGCGGAGCTCCGCGCGAAGGGCCTGCCGGCCTTCCGCGCGGCGGTGGCGGCGATCGCGCCGTTCCTGGCCGACCGCACCGCGGCCATCGCCGATTGGGACGACGTCAAGCTCCTGACCGTCACCGTCGACCGGCTCGACCGCTGGTACCGACCCGGGCTGCTCTGTATCGGCGATGCCGCGCACGCGATGTCGCCCGTGGGCGGCGTCGGGATCAACCTGGCGATCCAGGATGCGGTGGCGGCGGCCAACCTCCTGGTCGAGCCCCTGCGGGCCGGCCGGCTCTCGGAGGCCGATCTCGCCCGGGTCCAGGCCCGGCGGATGTTCCCGGTCCGGGCGACCCAGGCGCTCCAGCGGATGATCCAGTCCCGGGTGATCGCCGCGTCCCTCGCGGCCGATGCGCCGTTCCGGGCGCCCCTGGCGCTGCGCCTCCTCGATGCCCTGCCGCGACTGCAGGTCCTGCCGGCGCGGATGATCGGCATGGGCGTGCGGCCCGAGCACGTGCGTGCGCCGCTGCGCGCCTGACGCCCCTTCCCCGAACGCGGCGGAGCCATCCAGGGCCGGCCCTGCGGGCTTCGCGGCGCGTTGACGGTGCGGCCTATGCTCCGGCGCCGTACATCCGGTTGGCGCGCCCCTCGAAGGCGTCGGTGAACTTGCGGAAGGCCCGGTCGAACATCGTGCCCATGAGGAGCCCCAGGGTGCGGCTCTTGAACTCGTAGGTGATGAAGAAGTCGACGTTGCACCCCCCGTTCGGCGCATCCTTGAAGAGCCAGCGGTTTTCCAGATGCCGGAACGGACCGTCGATATACTCGGCCACGATCTTGAGGTTCGCGGGATCGAGGGTGACCCGGGTGGTGAATCGCTCGCGGATCGCCTTGTAGCCCACGCCCATCTCGGCGATCAGCACTTGGCCGCCGTCGGGCATGTCCTGGCGGCGGATGATCCGCAGGGATTCGCAGAGCGGCAGGAACTCGGGATAGCGCTCCACGTCGGCGACGAGGTCGTACATCTGCTGCGGCGTGTGCTTCACCGCGCGGGTGACCCGGAAGGACGGCATGGTGTTGGGATTTCCTCAGGCCGAGAGCGCGGGCGACAGTTTCGCGAGGCGGGCCGCCTGAAGGCGCGAAAAGTCCTCGCCGGCGTGGTGCGACGAGCGGGTGAGCGGTGTGGCCGAGACCAGCAGGAAGCCCTTGGCGTAAGCGGTGGTCTCGTAGGCCTTGAATTCGTCGGGCGGCACGAAGCGCACGACCTCGTGGTGCTTCTTCGACGGCTGTAGATACTGGCCGATGGTCAGGAAGTCGACGTCGGCCGAGCGCAGGTCGTCCATCAGCTGGAGCACCTCGTTCCGCTCCTCGCCGAGCCCGACCATGATGCCGGACTTGGTGAAGATCGTCGGGTCGAGCTCCTTCACCCGCTGGAGCAGGCGCACCGAGTGGAAGTAGCGGGCGCCGGGCCGCACCGTCAGGTACTTGGCCGGGACCGTCTCGAGGTTGTGGTTGAACACGTCGGGCTTGGCGGCGACGACGACCTCCAGAGCCCCGTCCTTGCGCAGGAAGTCGGGGGTCAGGATCTCGACGGTCGTGCCGGGGCTCGCCCGGCGGATCGCCGCGATGGTGCGGGCGAAGTGCTCGGCGCCGCCGTCCTTCAGGTCGTCCCGGTCCACCGAGGTGATCACCACGTGGTGCAGGCCGAGCTTCGCCACCGAATCGGCGATCTTCTCGGGCTCCCCGGCGTCGAGGGCGTCGGGCAGCCCGGTGCGGACGTTGCAGAAGGCGCAGGCCCGCGTGCAGGTGTCGCCCATGATCATGAAGGTGGCGTGCCGCTTCTCCCAGCACTCGCCGATATTGGGGCAGCCGGCCTCCTCGCAGACCGTGACGAGGCCGTGCTCGCGCACGATCTTCTGCGTCTCGGTCCAGGCCTTGGAGCCGGGCGCCTTCACGCGGATCCAGTCCGGCTTCTTGGCCTGGACGGGCTGGTCGGGCCGGTGCGCCTTCTCGGGATGGCGCAGGCGCGCGGTGCGCGGATCGTTCTTCAGGATGTCGAGGACGACGGCCATGGGTCGGGGGCTGCCACACCGCGGGGAGGCGCCCGTGGGCGCGGTCGGGATCGCCCTGACTTAAGGCCCAAGGCGTCGCGCCGCAAACCGCCGCGACGCCGGGCCGCCCCGCGGCGGTTGAGGGTGCGGGATTTCCGTCAGATCCCGAGCAGGCGTACGAACAGCCCGGCCAGCACGGCCCCGACCACGGGGCCGGCCACGGGAATCAGCGCGTAGCCCCAGTCGGAGGAGCCCTTGCCGGCGATGGGCAGGACCGCGTGGGCGATGCGCGGCCCGAGGTCGCGGGCCGGGTTGATGGCGTAGCCGGTGGTGCCGCCGAGCGACAGGCCGATGCCCCAGACCAGCATGCCGACCATGTAGGGTGCGACGCCCCGCGGGATCGCCCCCGCGGAACCTAGCGTGGTGGTCACGAGGGCGGAGATCGTCAGGATCAGGAAGAAGGTCGCGATGATCTCGGAGAGCCAGTTGGCCTTGGCGTCGCGGATCGCCGGACCGGTGCAGAAGCAGGCGAGCTTGAGGCCGGTATCCTGGGTCGCGCCCCAATGCGGCAGATAGTGGAGCCAGACGATCACGGCGCCCACGAAGGCGCCGAGCATCTGGGCGGGAATGTAGGTGGCAAGCTTGCTGAAATCGCCGGAACTGACGGCGCCCGCCACCGTGACCGCGGGGTTGATGTGGGCGTCGGCGCTGCCGGTGGCGTTGGCCACGAACACCCCGGCGAGGACCGCGAAGGCCCAGCCTGCCGTGATGGCGATCCAGCCGGCATTCTCGCCCTTGGAGTGCTTGAGCAGGGCGCCCGCGACCACGCCGTCGCCGAGCACGATCAAGGTCATCGTACCCAGAAATTCGCCCAGGAATGGTGATGTCATAGTCTTGTCTCCCCCGTTCGCTGCTTTTTTGTAAGAGTTAAAAGCTTGTGCGAGCGTGTGGCCGCCGAAGGCGGTCACCGAATGTCCGACCGTTTCCGGTCTTCACCCGCATCCTGAGATGCGGGCGCGGAGCGGCCGCCTGGAAAGAGCCTCCAGCCGGCCGCGCGATCTGTGGAGGCCTCCTTCGAGGCGGCTGCGCCCCACCTCAGGATGAGGTCGCGGCGGGCGGGATCGGATCACGACGGACCCCGAGCCCGCGCACGGGCCCGAGAGCCGTTCGTCAATCCTCGTCGGTCTTCCAGTCGAAGGAGCGCTGCACCGCCCGGCCCCAGGCCGCGGCGATCTTCTCGCGCTGGCCGGCATCCATCTTCGGCGTCCAGCGCTTGTCGACGCCCCAGTTGCGCTTGAGATCGTCGAGCCCCTTCCAGTAGCCGACCGCGAGGCCCGCCGCGTAGGCGGCGCCGAGCGCGGTGGTCTCGGCCACCTTCGGGCGCACCACCGGCACGTCGAGCAGGTCGGACTGGAACTGCATGAGCGTGTTGTTGGCGACCATGCCGCCATCGGCCCGCAACTCCTTCACCGGGATGCCGGAATCCTTGGCCATCGCCTGCAGCACCTCGCGGGTCTGGAAGGCGGTCGCCTCCAGCACCGAGCGGGCGATGTGGCCGCGGTTGACGTAGCGGGTAAGCCCGATGATCAGGCCGCGGGCACCCTCGTTCCAGTGCGGGGCGTAGAGCCCCGAGAAGGCCGGCACGAAGTAGACGCCGCCGTTGTCCTCGACCGTCGTGGCGAGCGTCTCGACCTCGGCGGAATCCTTGATCATGTGCAGGTTGTCGCGCAGCCACTGCACCAGGGCGCCCGTGATGGCGATCGAGCCTTCGAGGGCGTAGGCCGGCTTCTGCCCGTCGAGGCGGTAGGCCAGCGTGGTGACGAGGCCGGCCTTCGACGGGACCGGCTCGGTGCCGGTGTTCATCAGCGCGAAGCAGCCGGTGCCGTAGGTGTTCTTGGCCTCGCCCGGCGCGAAGCAGGTCTGGCCGAACAGCGCCGCCTGCTGGTCGCCCAGGATGCCGGCGATCGGCACGCCGGCGAAGGGCGCCTTGGTCTCCCCGTAGACCTCGCTCGACGAGACGATCTTCGGCAGCATCGCCCGCGGGATGCCGAAGGTCTCAAGCATGCCGTCGTCCCAGTCGAGGGTCTTGAGCGACATGAGCTGCGTGCGGCTGGCATTGGTCACGTCGGTGACGTGAAGGCCGCCCTCCGTCCCGCCGGTCAGGTTCCAGACGAGCCAGGTGTCGATGTTGCCGAACAGCACGTCGCCGGCTTCGGCCTTCTCCCGGGCCCCCGCGACGTGGTCGAGGAGCCAGCGGAGTTTGAGTCCGGAGAAATAGCTCGCCAGCGGCAGGCCGGTGAGATCCCGGAACCGGTCGCGGCCGCCGTCGCGGGCAAACTCGCCCACCAGCCGGTCGTTGCGGGTGTCCTGCCAGACCAGGGCATTGTGCAGGGGCTTGCCGGTCGTCCGGTCCCAGATCAGCGTGGTCTCGCGCTGGTTGGTGATGCCCACGGCCGCCAGATCGGAGGGCTGGAGCCCGCCTTTCTCCAGCGCCTCGCGCATCACCGCCTGCGTCTTGGTCCAGATCTCGCCGGCGTCATGCTCGACATGGCCCGGGGCCGGGTAGATCTGCGCATGCTCGGCCTGGGCCAGCGCGATCACGCTGCCCTCGCGGTCGAACACGATGAAGCGGCTGCTCGTGGTGCCCTGGTCGATGGCCCCGACGTAACGGCTCATCGTTCCCTCCCCTGTGATGCCCGACCGGTCTGGCGCCGGATCGAGGCCGAAAAGATCAGGCTGCCTCGGCCTTGCGGTCGAGGTAGGCGGTCAGGCGCGCCGCGCTGTCCGCGCTGGTGCGCAGGCCGAGCTTGGAGCGCCGCCAGAGGATATCCTCGGCGGTCACGGCCCATTCCTCGGTGCGCAGGTAATCGACCTCGGCCGCCGTGAGCCCGCCGTCGAAGACCTCGCCGAGATCGGCCATGGATTGCGCGGTCCCGACGATGTCCCGGGCCCGGGTGCCGTAGGCGCGGGCGAGGCGCCGGGCGGTCTCGTCGGGCAGGAACGGCTTCTCGGCCCTCAGCTTGGCGAGGAACTGGTCGAAATCGGCATCCTTCATGGCGCCCCCGGGCAGGACCGCGTCGCCGGTCCAGGTCTTCCTGAGCGCCGGGAAGTACGGCTTCAGCTTCTCCAGCGCGTGCTCGGCGAGCCGCCGGTAGGTGGTGATCTTGCCGCCGAAGACCGAGAGCACCGCCGCCCGTCCGCCCTGGTCCTCGACGTCAAGGACGTAGTCGCGGGTCACCGCCGAGGCGTTCTCGGCCGCGTCGTCGTAGAGCGGGCGCACGCCCGAATAGCTCCAGACCACATCGGCCGGGGTGATCTTGGTGTCGAAGGAGCGGTTGATGCAGCCGCACAGGTAGTCGGTCTCTTCCGGCGAGATCGAGACCGGGCCGGGCTCGCCTTCGTAGGGGACGTCGGTGGTGCCGATCAGCGTGAAGTCCCGTTCGTAGGGAATCGCGAAGATGATGCGCTTGTCGGGCTGCTGCAGGATGTAGGCCTGATCGCCCGCGAACAGGCGCTTGACCACGATGTGGCTGCCCTTGATCAGGCGGACCGCCGCGCGGCTGTTGATGCCCAGCGTGCCGCCGAGCGTCTCGCTGACCCAGGGGCCGGCGGCATTCACCACCGCCCTGGCCCGGACGGTGCGCTCGGTCCCGCCGCGCTCGTCGCGCAGCGTCGCGACCCAGCCGTCGCCCTCGCGCCGGGCCGAGACGACGCCGGTGCGGGTCAGCACCGTGGCGCCGCGCTCGCGGGCATCCATGGCGTTGAGCACGACGAGGCGGCTGTCCTCGACCCAGCAGTCGGAATAGACGAAGCCGCGCTTGAGGCGCTTCTGCAGCGGCGCGCCGTAATCGGAGCTGCGCAGGTCGACGCCGTGGGAGCCCGGCAGCGTCCGCAGCCGCGCCAGATGATCGTAGAGGAACAGGCCGAGCCGCAGCATCCAGGCCGGGCGCAGGCCCTCGTCGTGGGGCAGCACGAAGCGCAGCGGCCAGATCACGTGCGGCGCGAGCCGCAGCAGCCGTTCGCGCTCCGCCAGCGCCTCCCGGACGAGACGGAACTCGTAATATTCGAGGTAGCGCAGGCCGCCATGGATC
Organism: Methylobacterium sp. 391_Methyba4; assembly: GCF_029691625.1. Taxonomy (NCBI): domain Bacteria; kingdom Pseudomonadati; phylum Pseudomonadota; class Alphaproteobacteria; order Hyphomicrobiales; family Methylobacteriaceae; genus Methylobacterium; species Methylobacterium sp. 391_Methyba4. The sequence continues at coordinate 2,752,500 of NZ_CP121475.1, forward strand.
AGCTTCGTCGAGGAGGACGACGTGAATCCCGCGAGATCCCCGCGCTCGGCCAGCAGGACCGACAGGCCCCGGCCGGCTGCGTCCCGGGCGATGCCGGTGCCGTTGATGCCGCCGCCGACGATCAGGAGATCGTAGGCGTCGGACGGCTCGCGCTGGCGCGTTGCTGCCGCCATGGTTCCTCCAAGGCCGCCCTGATGGCGGATTGGCATAATATTGACACGGCCGTGTGTTTTCGCAAGCGAAAAAATGGATGTTCGTTACGGTTCGTCCGCGCTGTCGGCCACCGCGAGGGTGACACCCTGGCGCTCCATGAGCGCGACCACCTCGGCCGGCGGCATCCGGTCCGTGAAGAAGGTGTCCACCTGCTCCAGACGCCCGACCTGGACCATCGGCCGACGACCGAACTTGGTGTGGTCGGCCACCAGGAAGGTCTTGCGGGCATGGGCCAGGATGGTCTGCGTCGCCCGGACTTCCTCGTAATCGTAGTCGAGGAGCGCCCCGTCGGCGTCGATGCCGCTGATGCCGATCACCGCCACGTCGACGCGGAACTGGCTGAGGGTGTCGCAGGTGAGCTGGCCCAGCACGGCGCCGTCGCGGTTGCGCACGGTCCCGCCGGCCACGACGATGCGGAACTCGGTGGCCTCGGCCAGGGAGATCGCGACGTTGAGGTTGTTGGTGATGATGCTGAGATCGTCGTGCCGGGTCAGCTCCCGGGCGACGGCCTCCGGGGTCGTGCCGATGTTTATGAAGACCGAGCAATGCGATGGGATGCGGCTCGCCGCGAGGCGGCCGATCCGGCTCTTCTCCGGCAGCAGGGTGACGCGGCGGTCGGCGTAGTCGATGTTCTCGACGCTCGACGGCAGGCCGCCGCCGCCGCGATAGCGCTCCAGGCGGCCCTCGGCGCTCAATTCGTTGAGGTCGCGGCGGATCGTCTGGACGGTGACGCCGAACTGCGTCGCCAGGGCCTCAATGGTGACGAAGCCGCGCTGCCGCACCGCCGTGACGATGGCGCTGCGTCGCCCCTCGACGCCGGTCGCCTCGACCCTGTCGTCGGATCTCCGGTCGAGCGGTCGTGACATCGATACTCCCTCGCGTTGCCTCCGGCCGCCGCACCGCTGTAACGGTGCTCGGCCGATGTTCGTTTGCGAACATTTTTCGTTGTCGAAGGCCGCCGCGCAAGCTTGGACCGCCTGTGGCCGGCCCGCAACCGCCGTCGGTCCGAACTATGATTCAAGGGTGCGCGGACGCCCGGCCCGCCGGCGAGCGGGCACAAAAAAGGCCTGCCGCGCATGCGACAGGCCAAGCCACCCGGGCGGTGCCGTCTTCGGCACGCCCTGGGGCCCTTCGATCACATGTTGTGGCGCATCCGGCGGTGATGCTTCATCATCTTCTTGTGCTTCATGCGCTTGCGCATCATCGGACGCTGGGCCGGAGCGGCGCCCTGCTCCATCGCGGCGGCCTCGCCGGCGCGCTCCATGCCGCCGCGCGGGCCACCGGCCTGCGCGCCAGAGGCGTTGTAGGGCGAGTTACCCTGGGCGTAGGCGGAGCCCGCGAGGAGCGTCAGCGACGCGGCGGCCAACAGAAGTTTCCTCATCATCAATCCCTGGCGTAGACCGGCGCAGGCAAAGCGTCGCACCTCGTCAGGCGCGTTGCCGCTGCGTCGGAAAATAAGCGGCCCAGACGAGACTTGGTTCCGCAGTCCCCGCCCTTGCAGCGCACAATTGCCGGGAGCGTTAACTCGGCCTATGTCGCGTCCCGTCCCGGCCCGGCCGCGACCGAGCACGAGGGGAGCGGGTGGCGGTGGCCAGCAGCGGTTCGGCCTATCTCCTGCTGGATGTCGCCGGCACGGCCTGCGCCCTGCCCCGCAGCGCGGTCGCCGAGATCCTGCCGCTCCCGGATCTCCACACGCCCCCCGCGGCCGGAGGCTGGCTCCTCGGCTTCCTCAATCTCGGCGGCGCGCCGGTTCCGGTGATCGATCTGGCGACCCTGCTGGGCCTGCGCCCGGCGGTCGCGGCGCCCGGCCTCTACGCCCACCTCGCGCTGATGCAGGGCGAGGCCGTCGCCTATCTCGTCGATCGCGTCGCGGATCTCATGACCGTCCCGGACTCCGCGATCCGGCAGGCCGAGGAGGCCGATACCCTCAACGGCTGCGTCGCCGCCGAGCTGGTCCTCGGCGAGCGCCTCGTCCACGCGCTGGCGCCGGAGCGTCTCCTGACCGCGCAGGAACGCATCCGCGTCGACGCCCTGACGCGGGCCGCCGCCGAACGTCTCGCCGCGCTGCCGCACTCCGTCTGACCGCGCGATGGCCCGTCCGGGTAGTCCCCGTCCCGATCTGGGTGCCGATCCCGCCTACGCGCCCCTCAAGGCGCGGATCATCGCGCGCACCGGCCATCATTACTACATCGACAAGGACGAATTGCTGATCGAGCGGCTGCACCGCCGCTTCCGCGCCGCGGCCGTGGCCGACTGCGCCGCTTACGCGGGTCTCCTGTCTGACGGCGCGTCGGGAGAGGCGGAATGGGCCCGGCTCGAGGCCGAGATCACCGTCGGCGAGACGTTCTTCTTCCGCTACGCCGAGCAGTTCCAGGCGCTGCGCGAGACGATCCTGCCGGCGCTGATCGCCGCCCGGGGCTCCGAACGCGTCCTGCGCATCTGGAGTGCGGGCTGCTCCACGGGGGCCGAGCCCTATTCCCTGGCGATCCTGGTGCACGAACTGCTCGGCGATGCCCTGCCCGACTGGCGGGTCTCGATCCTCGGAACCGATATCAGCACCGAGGCGCTGGCCACCGCCCGCGCCGCCGAGTACGGCCGATGGGCCCTGCGGACGATGCCGCCGGAGGACCGGCTGCGCTACTTCACCCGTCTGCCGGCCGCTCCGGGCATCCGGCGCGAGGGCGGCTACGCCCTGCGGCCGGAATTCCGCGGACCGGTCCGGTTCGAGCGGGGCAACCTGCTCACCCTTGCCGCCCCCGTTCCGTCGCAGGGCGAGCCGTTCGACCTGATCCTCTGCCGGAACGTGCTGATCTACTTCGAGGCCCGGACGGTGGCCGCCGTGGTGCGCGGTCTGGGCCGCAGGCTGCGGCCGGACGGGTGGCTGCTGCTCGGCCACGCCGAGCCGAGTCCCGCCTTCGCGAGCTTCCTCGACGCCGTCAGCCTGCCCGGCACCGTGGCCTACCGCCCTCGCCCCGAGGCGCCGCCGCTCGCCCTGGCCGCCGTGCCGGCGGCGGATCCGCCCCGTCCGGCGCCACAGGGGGCGGAGCCGTGCGGCCAGAAGCCCAGCCGGATTCCGACCCCGTCCGCCGCGGCCGTCGACGCGGCCGTCGACGCTGCTGCCGATCCCGCCCCGAACCCGGCTGCCGATGCCGCAGCCGGGACGATCTCCGCCGAGACGATCTCCGCCGAGACGGGGCCCCCGGACGCTTGGTCGGCCGAGGAGGAGGCGGGAGGGCTCGACCGCATCCGCACGCTCGCCGATGCCGGGGAGACCGGCGCGGCCTGGCGGGCCCTGCGGACCGCGCTGGATCGAGATCCGACCGACACGGCCCTGCGCTTCTACGAGGGGCTGCTGGCCCATACCCTCGGGCGCGACGCCGAGGCCGAGCGGGCGCTTCGGGCCGCGCTCTACCTCGACCGGGGCTTCGTGATGGCGCACTATCACCTCGGCCTGCTGCTGATCGCGCTGCAGCGCCCGCACGAGGCCGTTCGCGCCCTCGACAATGCCGTCGCCTTGAGTCAAGCCCTCGGGCCGGACACGGCGCTGCCCGAGGGCGACGGCGCCTCCGCCGGCGAGATCGCGGCCAGTGCGGCCGCGGCCCGCGCCGCGCTCGGCGTCACCGACAGCAGGAGGTCCTGATGGGGGCACGCCCGAGTGCGCAGGAGGCCCGGCCGCGGACGCGGCCGGAGCGGGATCTGCGCGCCGAGCGCGCGGTCGCCCTCGCCCGCCGCGGTGCGGTCGCGGCGGCCGCCGGCCTGGACATCGACCAGCTCGTCTGCGCCTGCGGCAGCGAGCGTTATGGCCTGCCCCTGGCAGCCGTCGCGCAGGTCCTCCCGTCACGCCCCTGCACGCCGATGCCCGGCGCGGTGCCGGCGCTGGACGGCCTCATCGCCCTGTCCGGGCGGATCGTCGGGGTCCTCAGCCTCGCCCGGGCTCTCGGCCGGCCCGACGCGGCATCGGATGCGGGGTCGGAGGGTCATCTGATCGTGCTGCGCGGGCCCCATCCGCAGCCCCTCGCCCTCGCGGTGGACCGCGTGCTCGGCATCGCCCGGGTCGCCGCCTCCGGCGAGGCCGCGGTCGATCCCGACGGCTTGGGCAACGAGGCCGCTTCGGTCTATGCGCCGGGCTCCGCCTCCGGAGCGGTCGGCGACGGCCGCCCCGACTTCGTCGTCATCGACCTCCCCCGTCTCCTGCGCCGCGCCCTGCCCTGAAACGGGCCGCCTGCCCCAACCGGAGCCCTCCCCGCCCGTGTCGCTCTCGATCGGAAAACGCATCCTTCTCGGCTTCTTCGCCATCACCGCCGTGGTGGTGGCGCTCGGGCTCTACGCCCTTGAGCAGATCGGAGCGGTGCGCGACACGACCGACGCGATCGTCCGGCGGGACATGACGGTCCTGCGCCAGCTCGACGATCTCGGGAACGAGGCGCGCGATCTCGGTCTCCTGCGCCGCACCGCCGTGATCGGGATGCTGATGCAGGCTCAGGGCCGCCCGGCCCAGACCGGCGAGACCCTCACGGCCTGGCGCCAGACCGCGGCCCAGGTGGAGAACCGGCTCGCCACGACGATCCAGCTCGCCGGCGAGTACCGGGCGCAGGGGATTTCCGCCGAGCGCATCGCGGCCTGGGACCGCATCGCCGCCGCGGCGAACACGGTCCAGGGCTTCTTCCGCGAGGTCAAGGCCCAGGGCGAAGCGCAGTTCGCCGCCATCGCCCAGCAGGATGTCGCGGCGGTCGAGGCCCGCAACGCGGAGATCAGCCGCCTGCAGGCGCCCTTCCTCGACGGGATCAAGAACCTCCGGTCGCAACTCGACGGCAGCATGGCCCTGGGCCAGCGCGCCGCGCAGGCGGTCTACGAGCGCTCGCGCCTCTCGATCTACCTGACCCTGGGCGCCTCGGTGCTGCTGGCGCTCCTGATCACGTGGCTGATCAGCCGCGCGGTGGTGCGCCCCCTCGAATCGGTCATGGCCTTCGTCGCCCGCGTCGGCGAGGGCGACCTGTCCGGCCAGCTGACGGCGGGCGGCCGCGACGAGATCGGTCAGCTCTCCGCGCGTCTCAACACGATGGTTGCGGGTCTGTCGGATCTGGCGCGGACCAACCGGGCGGCGACGGCGGATCTGAACGCGGCGGCGGCGGAGATCCGCGCCTCGGCGCAGGAGCAGGCGGCCTCGGTGGAGCAGCAATTCGCGGCGGTGCAGGAGACGGCGGCCACGGTCGACGAGATCACCCATTCGGGCGCGCAGATCAGCAAGCGGGCCACCGAGGTGATCGCCACCGCCCAGGCGACCGCGCAGACCTCCCGCCAGGGCCTGCGCGCCGTGTCCGACACCGCCAAGGCCATGGAGGCGATCCGCGAGCAGGCGGAGGCGGTGGCCGGCAACATCGTCAGCCTGTCGGAGAAGACCCAGACGATCGGCGACATCATCGAGACGGTCAACGACATCTCGGAGCGCACGCACCTGCTGGCGCTCAACGCCGCCATCGAGGCGGCGGCGGCCGGCGAGAGCGGGCGCAGCTTCGCGGTGGTCGCCTCCGAGATGAAGCTCCTGGCCGATCAGGCCAAGGCGGCCACCGGCCAGGTGCGGGGGATCCTGGGCGAGATCCAGCGGGGCATCAACACCTCGGTGATGCTCACCGAGGAGGCGGTCAAGCGCGCCGCCGCCGGCAAGACGCGCTCGGACACGACGCAGCGGACCATCGAGGAGATCACCGCCCGGGTGGAGGAGAACGTCCAGACCTTCCAGCAGATCGTCGCCTCGACCAACCAGCAGCAGCTCGGCATCGAGCAGGTGATGGGCGCGCTCCAGAACATCCGCCAGGCCAGCCAGCAGACCGCGGCCGGCACCCGGCAGGTCGAGGCCGCCTCCGCGAACCTCACCGAGCTCGCCCAGGCCCTCATGGCCCTCGCCGAACGCTACCGGAACTGAGGCGGCGCGCCCCTTGGCCGAGGACATCCGCAAGCTCCTGCTCGCCGCCTTCGATGTGGAGCATCGGGAGCACGTCACGGCGATCCGCGGGGCGCTCGGCAGCGCCACGCCGGATTGGAACGACGTCTTCCGCCGGGCCCACAGCCTGAAGGGGGCGGCGCGCGCCGTCGACCTCCCCGCGGTCGAGGCGGTCGCCCACCGCCTCGAGACCCTGTTCGAGGGCGTGCGCACCGGCGCCACCGCCCTCGACCGCGAGGCGGCCAACGCCGTCCACCTCGTCCTCGACCGGATCGAGTCCTACGTCGCCGGCCTCACGGACGGGGCCGGCCCGGAGATGCCGCCCGATGCCCTGGCGGCGCTCGGGCGCCTCCTCGATCTGCCCGGGGAAACGCCGCCGCCCGGCCCGGCGTCGGCTCCGGCCCCGAGCCCGCCCGCCATGCCATCGGCCCCGTCACCGACCCCGTCACCGGCCGCGCCTGCGCCGAAGCCGGCCCCCGAGCCGGCCGAAGCCTCCGCCGCCATCCTGCGGGTGCCGGCGGACGCCGTCGAGGCGCTGGCCCGGGCGAGCCACGATCTGGCCAGCACCCTGGCGGGCCAAGCGCCCGCAGCCGACGGCCTCGCCCGCCTCGCCCGCCTCGCCCGCGACCTGCGCCTCGGCGCGGAGACCATCGCCGCCGGGGCCGGCGCGGAGCGGCCCGAATGGCGCGCCTTCGCGGCCCGCGCCGACGCTTTCGCCCGGGAGGCCGCGGATCTGTCGCGGCGCCAAGCTTCTGCGACCAGCGCGGTCGAGGGGGCGGCGACCCGCGTCCGGGCCGCCGCCGAGCGCCTCGCCCTGGTGCCGGCCGAGACCGTGCTGGCGCCGCTGGCCCGGTCGCTGCGCGAGACGGCCCGGGAGCAGGGCCGCGAGGTCGATATCGACCTGCGGGGCCTCGACCTGCCGGTGGAGCGTGGCACGCTGCAGGCCCTGAAGGATCCGCTGCTCCACGCCCTCCGCAACGCCCTCAGCCACGGCTGGGAGGCGCCGGAGGTGCGGCGCGCGGCCGGCAAGCCGGAGGCCCTGGGCCTCGGGCTCGCGGTCGCAGTGCAGGGCTCCCGCCTTCAGGTCACCGTCTTCGACGATGGGCCCGGGCCGGACCTCGCCCGGATCGAGGCGGCGGCCCGGGCCCGCGGCCTCCTCGGCCCCGCGGCCGCCGCCGACCCGGAGACCCTGCTGCGCCTCGTCTTCGAGCCCGGCTTCTCCACCGCCGAGGCGGTCGATACCCTGTCGGGGCGCGGCTACGGCCTCTCGGTCGCCGCGGACGCCGCCCGCCAGCTCATGGGCAGCGTCCGCCTGGAGCCGCGCGATCCGGCCGGCACCGCCCTGATCTTCAGCCTGCCGCTCTCGGCGGCCCGGCGCAGCCTGCTGCTGGTCGAGGCGGCCGGGCGCAGCTACGCGCTGCCGGGGGGCGCCGTGGAGCGCCTCCTGCGCCTCAAGCGCGGCGAACTCCCGGTCGCGATGGGGCGGACGATCCTGCGGCTCGGTGAGGGGGATGCGGCGACGAGCCACCCGGTCACGGACCTCGCCGCGATCCTCGGACAGTCGGCCGATCCCGCCGATCCCGGCATGCTGACCGCCGTGGTGCTGCGGACCCGCGGCGGCCGTCTGGCCCTTTCGGTCGATCGTCTGCACGACGTCCGTCCGTTCCTGGTCCTGCCCGCGCCCGCCTTCGGGGCCGATCCGGGCCTGATCGCCGGCACGGCGGTCCTGCACGGGGACGTGCCGGTCCTGGTCCTCGATCCCGAGGGGATCGCGGTTCGCGCCCTGGCCGGGGCGCCGGGCGGGTCGCTCGGAACGATGGGGCCGGCTCAACGTTCGACGACTCCCGTGTCGCCGCGCGCATCCGCCCGCGCAACGATTCTGGTCGTCGACGATTCGATCACCACCCGGACCTTGGAGAAGGGCATCTTGGAAGCCGCCGGCTACCGTGTGGTCGTTTGCGTCGACGGGCAGGATGCCCTCGAACGGCTGCGCGCCGAGATCGAGCCCGTGGACCTGGTCCTCGCCGACGTGGAGATGCCACGGCTCGACGGGTTCGGCCTGCTCAAGGCCCTCCGGGCCGACGAGCGCTTCGCCCGGCTTCCGACGATCCTGATGACCTCCCGCGGGGATGCCGCCGACGTCGCCCGGGGCCTGGATCTCGGCGCCGACGCCTACCTCACCAAGCAGAAGTTCGACCAGCGCCAGTTGCTGGATACGATCGGGCAGCTCCTATGACCCCCGTCCGTGTGATGCTCGTGGAGGACAGCCTCGTGGTGCGCGAGCTGCTGCGCCACATCGTCTCCCGCGATCCCCGCCTCGAACTCGTGGCCGCGGTCGCCTCCGGCGAGGAGGCCCTCGACAAGCTCCGGACCGTGCGGCCGGACGTGATCTCGATGGATATCCGCCTTCCGGGCATCGACGGCCTCGAGACGACCCGCCGGATCATGGCCGAGCACCCGACACCGATCGTCGTCGTGGCGGATTCGGTCGAGGATTCCTCGCTGCGCATCTCCATGAACGCGCTGCGGGCCGGGGCCCTGTCGGTGGTCGAGAAGCCGGTGGCCACGACCCATGCCGGCTATGAGGGCGTGGCCGGCGAAATCTGCACGCAGCTGCGGATCATGGCCCAGGTTCCGGTCATCCGCCGCCGCCCGATCGGCACCGAATGGGCGGGCCGTGCCGTCGCTGCGCCCCACGCGCCGCCGGCCGAGCTGACCGGGCAGGCGCCGAGCCTCCTGGGCATCGCCGCCTCGACGGGCGGCCCCCCGGCGCTGGCGCGGGTGATCGGCGCCCTGCCCCAGGATTTCCCGCTGCCGGTGCTGGTGGTCCAGCACATGGGGGCGGCCTTCATGGACGGGTTCGCCAGCTGGCTCGACAGCGTCGTGACCCTGCCGGTGGCGCTGGCCCGGGACGGGGAGCGGGCCGAAGCCGGCCGCGTCTACGTGGCTCCGGGCGACCGCCACCTGGAGATCGGCTCCGGCCGGATCCTGCGGGTGATCGACTCCGCGCCGGTCTCGGGCCAGCGCCCCGCCGCCACCGTGCTGTTCCGGTCCATGGCCCGGCAATCCGGAGCCTCCGGCATCGGCGTGCTGCTCACCGGCATGGGCGAGGACGGAGCCATCGGTCTCGCCGACATGCAGAAGGCCGGCGCCCAGACCGTCGCCGAGCATGAGAGCACCGCGGTCGTCTACGGCATGCCGGCGGCGGCCGTACGGCTCGGGGCCGCCCGGGCCGTTCTCCCCCTCGACCGCATCGCCGACCACGTCCTGCGCCTCGTGGACGGGGGGGCTCGGCCGTGATCGAGGCCGGCACGGTTGAGGTGCCGGCCCGGATCCTGCTCGTCGAGGATTCGGAGACGCAGGCCCTGGAGCTGCGTCTGCTCCTGGAGGCGCATGGATTCGCCGTGGAGCGCTGCGCCTCCGCCGAGACCGCCCTCGACCACCTCAACCGCAGCCAGCCCGATCTCGTGGTGGCCGACTATCACCTGCCGGGCATGAACGGCGACGAGCTGATCCGGCAGATGCGCCTGTCCCTGCGCACCCGGGCCCTCCCCGTCCTGATGCTGACCGGCGGCAGCGGGGGCGAGCGTCAGGGCCTCGAGAGCGGCGCCGACGCCTACCTGCCGAAATCCGCCGATCGCGACCTCATGATCCTGCGGATCCGCGCCCTGCTGCGCGAGCGTCGCCCCGCGAGCGAGGGCGAGGGCCCGGGTGCGGCCGCGTTCCGGCGCGGGCGGATCCTGGTGATCGACGGGAGCGCGACGTACCGGACCTTCCTCGCCGGCCTGATGGGCCAGGACGGCCATCACGTGGTCAGCGCCGACGGGCCGGACGCGGCGCTGGCCGCCCTGGACGCGGCGGCCGGCGCCGAGGCCTTCGACTGCGTGACGGTCGATCTCCTGGGCCACGCCTATGACGGCCTCGCCCTGTGCCAGGTGATCAGCGAGCGGCGCTCCGGCCAGGCGGCGGGTGCGGGCTTCCACCTCGTCGGGATCGCCGGCAGCGATCCGGCCAAGACTTTCCTCGTCGAAGCCTACGCGGCCGGGGCCGACGACGTGGTCTCGAAGACCGATGCCGAGGTCCTGGCGCTGCGGGTGCGCGGCTTCGTGCGGCGGCGCCTGCTGGAGGAGGATGACCGGCGCATCGCCGGCCAGTTCGGCGAGCGCGAGCGGGCGGTGGAGCGCGCCCGCGCCGAGGCCGAGGCGGCCGAGGCGCGGGCCGGGCTCGCCGACGCCCTGGAGCGCGCCAACCGCGACCTCGCCGACGCCAATCGCCAACTCACCGAGGCGCAGTCCAAGCTCGTCCAGGCCGCCAAGATGGCGTCGCTGGGCGAACTGGTGGCCGGCATCGCGCACGAGATCAACAACCCGCTGGCCTTCATCCTGGCCCATCAGGGCACGGTCGAACGCCTGCTCGGCGAATTGCCGGATGCCGCGCCGGACGCGGCCGCCCGCGCCGTCGACAAGGCCCGGCAACGGGTCGGCTCGATGCGGATGGGGCTGACCCGGATCCAGGATCTCGTGCTGAACCTGCGGAAGTTCTCGCGCCTCGACGAGGGCGAACGTGCCCTGGTCAACGTCCCGGAGGCGATCGAGACGGTGCTGGCCCTGATCCAGCACAAGCTCGGCGACCGGATCGCCGTGGAGCGCAGCTTCGCGGGGCGCGCCGAGATCCACTGCACCCCGGCGCTGCTCAATCAGGTGGTGATGAACATCCTGGGCAACGCCGCCGACGCGATGCCGGAGGGCGGCACGATCCGGATCACGACCCAGTCGAGCCCAGAGTTCGACGAGATCCGTATCAGCGATACCGGTCCCGGAATCCCGGATACGTTGCGGGAGAAGATCTTCGAGCCGTTCTTCACGACGAAACCGGTGGGGTCCGGTACCGGTCTGGGTCTTGCGATTGCATACAGCGTCGTTCAAGCGCATAGCGGCTCGCTCACCGTGGAGACGGCCCCGGGTGGGGGAGCCTGCTTCGTGATCGGGATCCCGCGGCAGGCGCCAGTGCATGAGTGACGGTACGGCAGGTGTAGGGACGATCCTGGCCGTCGACGACGAGCCGGATATCCTGATCGCCCTGGAGGACCTGTTCGAGGAGTCCTACCGGGTGCTGACGACCTCGCGCCCGGCGGAGGCGCTGGAGATCCTGCGCGCCGAGCCCGACATCGCCGTCGTGCTCTCCGACCAGCGCATGCCCGGCCTGACCGGCGACGCGCTCCTCGCCGAGGCCCGGACCTTTCACGACGCGCAGGCGATCCTGCTGACCGGCTACGCCGACATCACCGCGGTGATCGCCGCCCTCAACCGCGGCGGCATCGTCGGTTACGTCACCAAGCCCTGGGATGCCGGCCTGCTGCGCTCCACCGTCCGGCAGGCCTTCGAGCGCCATAGCCTCGGCCGGGACCTCGCCACCGAGCGGGCGCTCCTGCGCGGCCTCCTCGACCACGCCCAGGACGCGATCAGCTTCAAGGACGCCCAGGGCCGGTTCGTGCGGCTGAACGCCCGCAAGGCCGCCCTCCTCGGCCACGACATCGCCGCCTGCCTCGGGCGGCGCGAGGGCGAGCTCCTCGGCCCGAAGGCGGCTCCGGTGACGGCGGCGGACGAGGCGGCGATCCGCTCCGGGGCGGTGGCCGAGAGCCTCATCAGCGATGGCCCGACGGGGGCCGAGCAGTGGAGCCACGTGACGCGCGTGCCGATCCGCGACGCCGGCGGCTCGATCAGCCACCTCGCGATGATCGAGCGCGACGTGACCGAGCAGCGGACCCTGGAGGCCCGGCTGCGGCAATCGGACAAGATGCAGGCGCTGGGCACCCTCGCGGGGGGCATCGCGCACGATTTCAACAATCTCCTGACCGCGATCCTCGGCAGCCTCGAACTCGCCGCCCCGAAGGTTGCCGACCAACCGCGGGTCCAGCGGCTGATCGAGAACGCCCGCGGAGCCGCCGAACGCGGCGCGTCCCTGACGAAGCGCCTCCTCAGCTTCAGCCGTGCCCACGACCTCCAGGCACGGGCCGTCGACGTGAACACCCTGATCACCGGGATGAGCGACCTGTTCGGGCGCAGCCTCGGCGGCCTCGTCACGGTCCGGACCGACCTCGAGGAGGGTCTTGCGGCGGTCCAGGTCGATCCGGACCAGCTCGAACTCGCCGTGCTCAACCTCTGCATCAACGCCCGGGACGCCATGCCGGACGGGGGCGCCATCACGGTGGCGACCCGGCAACTCAGCATCGGCGGCGATCCCGAGATCGCCGACGGCACCTATCTGGGCATCAGCGTCACCGACGAGGGCACCGGCATACCGGAGGAGATCCTGCGCCGGGTCTGCGAGCCGTTCTTCACAACCAAGGCGGTCGGCCAGGGGACGGGGCTCGGGCTCGCCATGGTGTTCGGCCTCGCACAGCAATCCAAGGGCCGGCTGGTGATCGACAGCGTGGTCGGGCGCGGTACCCGTGTCGAGCTGGCTCTGCCCTTCGCCGATCAAGCCCCCGAGCAGGCCGCCGAGGCGTCCGGTGCCGCCCCGGTCGCCGGCCGGCGCGCCCGCGTCCTCATCGTCGACGACGACCCGCAGGTGCGGCACGTGACGGCCTCCTTCCTGACCGGATTCGGCCACAGCACCACGGAGGCCGGCGATGGCGAGGCTGCGCTCCGGCTTCTCCAGGGGGACCGCTACGACATCGTCGTGGCCGATCTGGCCATGCCCGGCATGAGCGGCATCGAGCTGGCCGCCGAGATCCGCGACCGGGATCCGCACATGCCGGTCCTGATCCTCACGGGCCACGCCGATGCGATGCAGATCCCCGAGGACCTGCCGGTGCTCGCCAAGCCGTTCCGCTCGGCCGATCTCGCGGCCCGGGTCGCCACGCTGCTGGAGGGTGCGGTCGGGACCTCCGTCTGAGGGGGGCTTGCAACCAACCGGTTGCCGGCTCATTCTCTCTCCGTGGAGCCCGATGGCTCCGGGTTACGAAGAGGAGGTGGACCATGAGCAATCACGGCATCTTCCCGCGCCGCAGGCGTGACAACGATCTGGACCAGGACGGTCCACCGGACGAGTTCCGGCAGGGATAGGGGTTTTCGGAACGCGGCGCGGTCGAGTTCCCGGCCCGTCCGATACGGGCCGCCAGGGCGAGCTCCCGCGACCATCCGAGACGTGGACCCTGCTACAGACCCGTCGGCGCGAGCCGGCGGGTTTTTTTTTATGACTCGCGCATCCTCATCGCGAGCGGAGCGACCCAGGGACACGCGACAGCTTGAGACCGCGCGCTGCCTTGGATTGCTTCGCTCCGCTCGCCAGGACGCGAAACGCAAGAAGCCGCCCCGGATGAGCCGGGACGGCTTCTCAGACATCGGGAGCGTCGGAACGCCCTTCGAGGGATCAGGCGGCCTCGGCGACCTGGCTCGGACCGGAATCCTTGCCGCGGGCCTCGACGTCGCGATCGACGAACTCGATCACGGCCATCGGGGCGTTGTCACCCTGGCGGAAGCCGGCCTTCATGATGCGGCAATAGCCGCCCGGACGGCCCTTGTAGCGCGGGCCGAGCACGGTGAAGAGCTTCTTGACCATGTCGGCATCGCGCAGCTGCGCCATGGCGAGACGACGGGTGTGAACGCTGTCGATGCGGCCGAGCGTGATCAGCTTCTCCACCACCGGGCGCAGATCCTTGGCCTTCGGCAGGGTCGTGATGATCTGCTCGTGCTTGAGCAGAGCGACCGACATGTTGGCGAACATCGCCTTGCGATGCTCGGCGGTGCGGTTGAAACGGCGGCCGCGATAACCGTGACGCATGGTGCTGGCTTCCTTTTCGTCTCGGCCGCCGTGCCACGGTACGGCCGGGTGCCCCGAAATCGGGGCGGTTGATTCCGCATGACCCTGCGGCGGGATTCTTTCGGGACCTCGCGTCGGCTCGGCGAAGTCCCGGGTCTGGACCGGCCGAACCGACGGCGCCGTACAGCGCCGCCCCGTTCAGCCCGAGGCGGCTTCGCCTCTCAGTAGTGCTCCTCGAAGCGCTTGGCGAGGTCCTCGATGTTCTCCGGCGGCCAGCCGGGGATGTCCATGCCGAGGTGCAGGCCCATGCCGGCGAGCACTTCCTTGATCTCGTTGAGCGACTTGCGGCCGAAGTTCGGGGTCCGCAGCATCTCGCCCTCGGACTTCTGGATGAGGTCGCCGATATAGACGATGTTGTCGTTCTTCAGGCAGTTCGCCGAACGGACCGACAGCTCCAGCTCGTCCACCTTCTTAAGCAGCGCCGGGTTGAAGGGCAGCTGCGGCGCGAGCGGCGCGGCCTCTTCCTTGCGCGGATCCTCGAAGTTCACGAAGACCTGCAGCTGGTCCTGGATGATGCGGGCGGCATAGGCCAGCGCATCCTCCGGCGAGACCGCGCCGTTGGTCTCCACCGTCATGGTGAGCTTGTCCTTGTCGAGATCCTGGCCCTCGCGGGTCGTCTCGACGCGGTAGCTGACCTTGGTGACCGGCGAGAACAGCGAGTCGACCGGGATCAGGCCGATCGGGGCGTCCTCGGGGCGGTTGCGCTCAGCCGGGACGTAGCCCTTGCCGGTGGCGACCGTGAACTCCATCCGGATCTCGGCGCCGTCGTCCAGCGTGCAGATCACGAGGTCGGGGTTCAGGATCTGGATGTCGCCGACCGTGCCGATGTCGCCGGCCGTGACGAGGCCCGGGCCGGTCTTGCGCAGGGTCATGCGCTTGGGCGCGTCCGTCTGCGAGCGGATGGCGATGGTCTTGATGTTGAGGACGATGTCGGTCACGTCCTCGCGCACGCCGGGGATCGACGAGAACTCGTGCAGCACGCCGTCGATCTGCACCGAGGTCACGGCCGCGCCCTGGAGCGACGACAGGAGCACCCGGCGCAGGGCGTTGCCCAGCGTCGTGCCGAAGCCGCGCTCGAGCGGCTCGGCGACGACGGTCGCGACCCGCTTGGGGTCGTCGCCGGTCGTGACCTGCAGCTTGTTCGGCTTGATCAGTTCCTGCCAATTCTTCTGAATGACCACGATCCTACCTCTCGTCCATGCCCGGGATCCGCGACGCCCGTTCCCGCGCTTCGGCCGTTCGGCGCCGCCCCTTGGCGCCCCGAACGGTCCCTGAATCCGTGTTTGCCGTTACTCGCCGCCGACCCAGAGTGCCGGAACGAAGCTGTATCCCGCCCCGTCCCGATCCACGTAGCCGAGCGCCGGGAATTCGAGATGCGAGCCGGCGATGAAGGTCCGCTCGCTCGCCACCGCGTCCATGATCTTCTTGCGCGTCTCCCGCGCCTGATCTCCGTCGACGTCGAAGCCCACACCCGCCTGCGGGTTCTTGAACTGGATCGCCGGCAGGTGCACCACATCCGTCCACATCAGCAGCGACTGTCCACCGGAGACGATGCGGAAACCGCAATGGCCCGGCGTATGGCCGGGCAGATGGAGTGCGGTAATGCCGGGCAGAACCTCGCCACCCCGATGCTCCCGCATCCGCTTGGCATAGGGCGCCACGGCCTTCCGGGCGCCCTCGAAATACGGCTTGGCCGCATCCGGCGCCCGCGACAGGGCCTCGTCCGGCAGCCAGTGGGCCGCCTCGTCGGCGTGAACCACGATCTCGGCGTTCGGGTATCGGGCCGCACCGTCCTTCACGAGCCCGCCCACATGGTCGGGATGCAGGTGGGTGACGAGAACGGTTTCGATCTCCTCCGGCTTGACGCCCGTGAGCGCCAGCGCCGCGCCGGCCCGGCCGAGGGTCTCGGCCGGAGCCAGATCGCCATAGCCCGTATCGATCAGCACCGGCTTGCGGCCGGCGCCGGTGATCAGGAAGGCGTTCAGCGTGATCTTGGGCTGCTCGGTGCGGAAGCCCGCCACCTGTAGCCGCCCGGCCTCCTCCTGGGAGATCCCCGTGACGAGATCGAGGCTGGCCTGAAACCAGCCGTCGTTGAGCGCGGTGACCGTAAGGTCGCCGAGGTTCCAACGCAGCACGCCCGGAAGCGGCTTCGATCCCGTCATGAGCTTCTCCGTCAAAAGGCTTCTCCGGCGCGGATCAGACGCGGCGACGCTTGCGCGGCCGGCAGCCGTTGTGCGGGATCGAGGTGACGTCGCGGATCGAGGTCACCGTGAAGCCCGCGGCCTGGAGGGCGCGCAGCGCCGACTCGCGGCCCGAACCGGGACCCGACACCTCGACCTCAAGGGTGCGCATGCCGTGCTCGGCGGCCTTGCGGCCGGCATCCTCGGCGGCAACCTGGGCGGCGTACGGGGTCGACTTCCGCGAGCCCTTGAAGCCCATGGCGCCGGCGGACGACCACGAGATCGTGTTGCCCTGCGCGTCCGTGATGGTGATCATCGTGTTGTTGAACGAGGCGTTCACGTGGGCGACGCCCGACACGATGTTCTTGCGCTCGCGGCGGCGGACGCGTTGCGGTTCCTTAGCCATCTGTTCTCACTCTTCCTTCAGGCACGCCCGTAACACCAGGCGCTCGGGATTCTTCTTGGGACTTGGCCGCTTGGCCCGTGCAGGGCTGGCGAGCCAGAGCCGGGCGCCTCATGGGGCGCCCAGCGGGACGGAATGGAGGCCGAGCGAAGCCCGACCCCCCGATCCCAAAAGATTACTTCTTCTTGCCGGCGATCGGCTTCGCCTTGCCCTTGCGGGTGCGGGCGTTGGTGTGTGTGCGCTGGCCGCGGACCGGTAGCTGCTTGCGGTGACGCAGGCCGCGATAGGCGCCGAGATCCATCAGGCGCTTGATGTTCATCGACACTTCGCGGCGCAGATCGCCTTCGACCAGGTAGTCGCGGTCGATCGTCTCGCGGATCGAGAGAACCTCGGCGTCGGTCAGCTGGTTGACCCGACGTTCGGCGGGGATGTTCACCTTCTGGGTGATCTCCTCGGCCTTCTTGGCGCCGATGCCGTGGATGTACTGAAGCGCGATGACGACGCGCTTGTTGGTCGGGATGTTGACGCCTGCGATACGGGCCACGATCACTCTCCATGTCAGGCCCGGGGATCCGGGCAGGTGTCGCGCGCGTCCGGTGGAGGCCGGCCCCTGCGCACGTGAAACGGCGACGCGGCCCGCGGGCGGCCCTGGACAGGGCACCTCGGACCATCGTTCGGTTGGACGAAGGAGGGCCTGCTAGCGCGCGGGCGGCCCGATGTCAACGACCGTCAGGCATGGCCGCGTCCCGTCATGCGCCGCGTGCGGGACCCGGGCCGAGATGATCGAGGAGCCAAGATGGCGGTTCTGACCAGCGACGGCGCAACGCTCCGGGCCTTCGCCGATTCGGTGTTGCGGGCCGCCGAGGAAACCCTGGACGAGGTCCTGCCGGTGACGCTCGCGGTGATCGGCGGCATCCTCGCCGAAGCGGAGCCCGGCTCCGTGGCGCTCCAGAGCGCGGATGACGGGCCGCCCCTGCTCTGGGCGACCTTCGCCGGGCACCGCATGGTCTTCCGCTACAACCCGATGACGGCGATGATCGAGCTGCGCATCGGCACCGACGAGGGCTACCCGTTCCGCATGTTCGGCCACCGCTCGCTTCAGATGGACATCGCCAACTTCTTCGGGAGCCTGCGTCGCGAAGGGCGGGTCTGACGCATCGTCCCGGGCGCCGCGAGTCGGCAGCCGCGTCTCAGCGGAAGCCCTGGTTCCGCAGCCGGCAATAGCCGCCCATGTCCTGATAGCCCGCGGGGCAGCGGCGGGCGCAGGTCCCCGCCACATACTTGAGCGGCGGCCGGCAGGCATGGCGGAAGCGCTTCTGCCCGTACACGAAGGACTGGGCGGGGCTCTGCGCCAAGGCCGGCAGAGGGGGGAGTGCGACCGCGAGGAGGAGCGTCGCGGTGGCGAAGAGGCGGAGGGTCATGGCGATTCCGATCCGGGATGCGCCTCTCAACCCACTGACCGCGCCTCGGGTTCACGTCCGCGCGCCACCGAGCGGTCGGCGCGCGGCGAGCGACTCAGGAGGCGACGCGCTCCTCGTGCGGCTCCAGCACCGCCATCAGGTCGGCCGTGACCTTGTCGATCGGCTGCATGCCGTCGATGGTCTCCAGCATGCCCTGCTTGGCGTAATAGGCCGACAGCGGGGCCGTCTGGGCGCGATAGGCCTCGAGACGCTGCTTGAACACCTCCGGGGTGTCGTCCTTCCGCACCGCCTGGCCGCGGGCCAAGGTCTCGGCGGCCCGCTTCTCGATGCGGCCGACCAGGGCGTTCTCGTCGACCTTCAGCTCGACCACCGCGGAGAGGCCCATCCCCTTGCCGGCCAGCATCGTGCCGAGGGCCTCGGCCTGCGCCACCGTGCGCGGGAAGCCGTCCAAGATGAAGCCGCGGCGGGCATCCGCCTCCTCGATCCGCTCGGCGACGATGCCGACCACGATCCGATCCGAGACGAGACCGCCGGATTCCATCACGGCCTTGGCCTCGAGGCCGATCGGCGTCCCGGCGGCTACGGCCGCCCGAAGCATGTCGCCGGTGGAAAGCTGCGGGATTCCGAAGCGCTGTACGATCCGCTCGGATTGCGTCCCCTTCCCCGCACCGGGCGGCCCGAGCAGAATGATACGCATGGCGTTGTCCTCGTTCGGCCCACTCTCTCTGTGGGCACAAGCCGTGGTGGCGAAGCCTCCCTGGCATCGCCGGGTTCGGGGTCTTCTAGCCGGTCAGGGCCCGACAGGCATCCAGACCTTTGGGCCAGAGGCGGGCGTGTCCTTGGTGACGGCCCGCCTCTGTAGCAGGCTCAGCGCCGGCGTTGCGTGGTCGAGGCGCCACGCAGCTTGGCCTTCTTCACGAGGCCCTCGTACTGATGGGCCATCAGGTGCCCGTGGATCTGCGCCACGGTGTCCATCGTGACCGAGACCACGATCAGCAGCGACGTGCCGCCGAAACCGAGGCTCGCCGCCGCGTAGGACGACAGGATCTCCGGGCACAGGCACACCAGCGTCAGGTACAGGGCGCCGATCACCGTGATGCGGGTCAGCACCTTGTCGATGAACGCCGCGGTGCGCTCGCCCGGCCGGATGCCCGGGATGAAGCCGCCATGCTTCTTCAGGTTGTCGGCCGTCTCCTGCGGATTGAAGACCACCGCGGTGTAGAAGAACGTGAAGAAGATGATCAGCGCCGCGTAGAGCACCATGAACAGCGGGGTGCCGTGGCCGAGATAGGCCGTCACCGTGCCGAGCCAGCCGGTGGCGCCGCCATTGGCCGAGAAGCTCGCGGCGGTCGCCGGCAGGAGCAGAAGCGACGAGGCGAAGATCGGCGGGATCACGCCCGAGGTGTTGAGCTTGAGCGGCAGGAACGAGGTCTGGCCCTCGTACATGCGGTTGCCGACCTGGCGCTTCGGGTAGTTGATCAGGAGGCGACGCTGGGCGCGCTCCATGAACACGATGAAGTAGACGAGCGCCACGGCGGCGACGCCGACGCCCAAGATGATCGCCGGGGACAGGGCACCGGTGCGTCCGAGTTCCAGCGCGCCCGCGATCGCCACCGGCAGATGGGCGACGATGCCCGCGAAGATGATCAGCGAGGAGCCGTTGCCGATGCCGCGCGAGGTGATCTGCTCGCCGAGCCACATCAGGAACAGGGTGCCGCCGGTGAGCGTGATCACCGTCGAGGCCAGGAAGAACGGTCCCGGATCGATCGCGGCCGACGAGCCCTGCAGGCCGATGGCGATGCCCCAGGACTGCACCAGCGCCAGCACCACCGTCAGGTAGCGGGTGTACTGGTTGATGACCTTGCGGCCGGACTCACCCTCCTTCTTCAGCGCCTCCAGGCTCGGGATCACCGAGGTCAGGAGCTGCACGATGATCGAGGCCGAGATGTAGGGCATGATGTTCAGGGCGAAGATCGCCATGCGCTCGACCGCGCCGCCCGAGAACATGTTGAACAGGCCCAGCACGCCGCCCGATTGCTGCTGGAAGTTCCGGGCGAACTGCTCCGGGTCGATGCCGGGGATCGGGATGTACGTGCCCAGCCGGAACACCACGAGGGCGCCGAGCGTGAACCAGATGCGCTTCTTCAGCTCATCGGCCTTGGCGATCGCACCGAAATTGAGGTTGGCGGCAAGCTGCTCGGCGGCTGAGGCCATAAGCGTCGCGTCCTGGACATGTCGCCGGGCGGTGGAGCCCGGATGAAACGAAAAACGGCGGCCCGCGTGGTCGCAGGGCCGCCGCTCGAAGGTTCGGCTTAAAGGGTGCGCGGAAACCGTGCAACGGGTCCCGGCGTCGCTCCCGTCAGGCCGTCGCCGCCTCGCTGCCGCCGCGGGTGGAAGCACCCTGGGCGTAGACGACGGTGACCGAGCCGCCGGCCTTCTCGACCGCCTCGACGGCGGACTTGGAGGCGCGGGTGACCTCGAAGCTGAGCTTCGCGGTGAGCTCGCCGACGCCGAGCAGCTTCACGCCGTCGCGGGGACGGGCGATGAGGCCGGCGGCGACCAGGCTCTCCACCGTCACGGTGGCGGCCTTGTCGAGCTTGCCCGCGTCGACAGCCTCCTGGATCCGGCCGAGGTTCACCTCGTTCAGGTCCTGGGCGTAGAGGTTGTTGAAGCCGCGCTTCGGCAGGCGCCGATGCAGCGGCATCTGACCGCCCTCGAAGCCCTTGATGGACACGCCGGTCCGGGCCTTCTGACCCTTCACGCCGCGGCCCGCGGTCTTGCCCTTGCCGGAGCCGATGCCCCGGCCGACGCGCATCCGGTCCTTGGTGGCGCCGGGATTGTCGCTGATCTGGTTGAGCTTCATCGGGACCTCCTCACGCCACGTCGCCGTGGACGCGCACGAGGTGCGCAACCTTGCGGATCATGCCGCGCACGGAGGGGGTATCCTCCAGCTCGGACACGCGGTGGAGCTTGTTGAGCTTCAGGCCGATCAGCGTCGCGCGCTGGCTGGCCTCGCGGCGGATCGGCGAGCCGATCTGCTCGATGCGGAGAGTCTTCTGTGCCATCGGACCCTCCCCTTACGCGACCGCGGCTTCGGACTGGTCGGCCGGGTCGGCATCGCGGCGGCGCGACTGGAGGGTCGACACCTTGATGCCGCGGCGTGCCGCCACGGAGCGCGGGCTGTCCTCGTTCTTGAGCGCCTCGAAGGTGGCGCGCACGAGGTTGTAGGGGTTCGAGGACCCCAGCGACTTGGCGACGACGTCCTGCATGCCGAGGGTCTCGAATACGGCGCGCATCGGGCCGCCGGCGATGATGCCGGTACCCTGCGGAGCCGCGCGGAGGATCACCTTGCCGGCGCCGTGGCGGCCGTTGACGTCGTGGTGCAGGGTCCGGCCTTCGCGGAGCGAGACGCGGATCAGGCCGCGCTTGGCGGCCTCGGTCGCCTTGCGGATGGCCTCCGGCACCTCACGGGCCTTGCCGTGGCCGAAGCCGACGCGGCCCTTCTGGTCGCCGACGACGACGAGGGCTGCGAAGCCGAAGCGACGGCCGCCCTTCACCACCTTGGCGACGCGGTTGATGTGGACGAGCTTGTCCACGAACTCGCTGTCGCGCTCCTCGCGATCATCGCGGCGGCCGCGGCCCCCGCCTTCCCGTTCACGTGCCATTGCTTTACCCGTTCATCTCACTGGCGCAGGCGGCGGGCCTGCTCGCTCGATTGCTTCGAATGCCGGACATGCACGGCACGTCCGGCCCGCCGTCGTTCAACGATCCCGATCGGGGCCGCCGGCGGCGGATGCGCCGCCGGCAAGGTCCCTAAGATCAGAACTCCAGGCCACCCTCGCGGGCGGCCTCGGCCACGGCCGCGACACGGCCATGGTAGATGTAGCCGGAGCGGTCGAAGATCACCTTCGTGACGCCCGCGGCCTTGGCGCGCTCGGCGACCAGCTTGCCCACCGCCTTGGCGGCGGCGACGTCGGCGCCGGTCTTGAGTTCGCCCTTGAGGGCCTTGTCGATCGACGAGGCCGCGGCCAGCGTCTTGCCGGCGACGTCGTCGATGACCTGCACGTAGATCTGCTTCGACGAGCGGAACACCGAGAGCCGCGGGCGGCCGTTGGCGGCGGCCCGCAGCGCGCGGCGGACGCGCGCCTTGCGGCGATCGAGGGCTTCGAGCTTGCGAGACATGATGCCCTCCTTACTTCTTCTTGCCTTCCTTGCGGAAGATGAACTCGCCCGCGTACTTCACGCCCTTGCCCTTGTAGGGCTCGGGTCCGCGGTAATCGCGGATCTCGGCGGCGACCTGACCGACCTGCTGGCGGTTGATCCCGGAGATCGTGATCTCGGTGGGCTTCGGGGTAGCGATCGTGATCCCGGTGGGGATCGCGTATTCGATGTCGTGGCTGTAGCCGAGCGACAGCTTGAGGGCCTTGCCGGCCATCGCGGCGCGATAGCCGACGCCGGTGATCTCGAGCTTCTTCTCGAAGCCCTTCGACACGCCCTCGGCGATGTTGGCGATCTGCGCCCGCGACGTGCCCCACAGGGAGCGCGCCGGCTTGGACTGGTTGACGGGCTGCACCTCGATGGCGCCGTCCTTCATCGCCACGGCGACGAGCGACGGGACGTCGTAGGACAGTTCGCCCTTCGAACCCTTCATCTTCACCGTCTGACCGGTGACCGTGGCGGTAACGCCCGCCGGCACGGGGACCGGCTTCTTGCCTACGCGAGACATGGGATAACCTCCTTATGTCCCGATCAGAACACGGTGCAGAGCACTTCACCGCCGACGTTGCGCTCGCGCGCCTCGTGATCGGCCATGACGCCCTGCGGGGTGGAGACGATGGTGACGCCGAGGCCGTCGGCCACGTGCGGCAGCTCGCCGACGGACGAGTAGACCCGGCGGCCGGGCTTCGAGACGCGCTTGATCTCGCGGATCACCGGGCGCCCGTCGTAGTACTTGAGCTCGATGGCGAACTCGGTGCGGCCGTTGCCGAGGTCCGTCGCCGCGTAATCGCGGATGTAGCCCTCGGCCTTCAGGACGTCGAGAACGCTGGCACGCAGGCGCGAGCCGGGCGTCTGGACGACGTTGCGACGGCGCAGCTGGCCGTTGCGGATGCGGGTGAGCATGTCGCCCACGGGATCGTTGACCATGGGGACCTCCTTACCAGCTCGACTTGACCAGGCCGGGGATCAGGCCCCGGTTGCCAAGCTCGCGCAGCGCCACGCGGGAGATGCCCATCTTGCGGTAATAGGCGCGCGGGCGGCCGGTCATGCCGCAGCGATTGCGGATGCGGGTGGCCGACGAGTTGCGCGGCAGTTCCGCGAGCTTGAGGCGCGCCTCGAAGCGCTCCTCCATCTCGAGGGCTTCGTTGTTGGCGATCTCGAGGAGCGCCTTCCGCTTGGCCGCGAAGCGCTTCACCAGCGCCTTGCGAGCCTCATTCTTCTCGACTGAGCTTTTCTTCGACATGTGGTCTATCTCCGGTGTCCGCGTCTGAAGCCCGAGAGCTTCACTGCCGGAACGGGAACTTGAAGGCGGCGAGCAGGGCCTTGGCCTCGGCATCGGTCTTGGCGGTGGTCGCCACGACGATGTCCATGCCCCAGGTCTGCTCGGCCTTGTCGTAGGAGATCTCCGGGAACACGAGGTGCTCCTTGA
The DNA here is from genome assembly GCF_029691625.1 of Methylobacterium sp. 391_Methyba4. Classification (NCBI taxonomy): domain Bacteria; kingdom Pseudomonadati; phylum Pseudomonadota; class Alphaproteobacteria; order Hyphomicrobiales; family Methylobacteriaceae; genus Methylobacterium; species Methylobacterium sp. 391_Methyba4. The sequence continues at coordinate 2,776,129 of NZ_CP121475.1, forward strand.
GACCGAGGGCGTAGTTGCCGCGGCCGTCGAACGAGCGCGGGTTCAGGCCGCGGAAGTCACGCACGCGCGGCAGCGCGATGGTGATCAGCCGGTCCATGAACTCGTACATGCGCTGCTTGCGCAGGGTCACCTTGCAGCCGATCGGCATGCCCTCGCGGACCTTGAAGGTCGCGATGGCCTTGCGGGCCCGGGTGATGACCGGCTTCTGGCCGGCGATCAGGGCGAGGTCGCCCGCCGCCACCGAGGCCTTCTTCGAGTCCGCGGTGGACTCGCCGACGCCCATGTTGATCACGATCTTGGTGATCTGCGGCACTTCCATCGGGTTCTTGTAGCCGAACTCTTCGATCAGCTTCTGGCGAACCACCTCGTCGTAGTGCTTGCGCAGGCGCGGGGTGTAGGCGTTCTTGTCGGCCTCAGCCATCGATCTGATCCCCCGTGGTCTTGGCGAACCGGACCTTGCGCCCGTCTTCGAGGATGCGGAAACCCACGCGGGTCGGCTTGCCGTTGGCATCCGCGACCGCGATGTTCGAGAGCTGGATGGCGGCCTCCTTGGAGATGATGCCGCCTTCCTGGTTCTGGGTCTGCTTCTGGTGCTTCTTGACCAGGTTGATGCCGCGCACGAAGGCCCGGCCTTCCTTCGGCAGAACCTGGATCACCTCACCCGACCGGCCCGAATCGCGGCCGGTGAGCACGACGACCTTGTCGCCCTTCTTGATCTTGGCAGCCATTACAGCACCTCCGGAGCCAGGGAGATGATCTTCATGTGGTTGCGGGCGCGGAGCTCGCGCGGAACCGGTCCGAAGATACGGGTGCCGATCGGCTCCTTCTGATTGTTGATCAGGACCGCGGCGTTCTTGTCGAAGCGGATGACCGAACCGTCGGCACGCTTCACGTCCTTGGCGGTGCGGACGACGACCGCCTTCATGACGTCGCCCTTCTTGACGCGACCGCGCGGGATCGCCTCCTTGACGGAGACGACGATCACGTCGCCCACGCCGGCATACTTGCGCTTCGACCCGCCGAGTACCTTGATGCACATCACACGGCGTGCACCCGAGTTGTCGGCGACGTCCAGATTCGTCTGCATCTGGATCACGTGCGTGACTCCTTGTTTCAGGCGGGTTTCCGCACACGGACGGTATTGCCCGGCGGACGACGCCTGATGGGGACCTGATGTCCCCGGCTCATGTGTTCGACCGCGCTGGCGGTGTCGCAAGGACACCGGCGCGGTCACCGCGTTCACAGGGTGCGAGCACCCATCGGAATGTCGCGAAGGCCGGGCGGATACTACGGGCCGCCCCGGATGGCAAGCGGAGCGGCGCGAAATCGTCGGCGGCGCATGGCTGGATTGACCCGATGCACGGCCTGGTTCCAGTCGGCGCCCGTCAGGAGGCCGCGTCGCGTGGGGATCGTCGGCGCGCCCCGATTCGGCCTCGCGCGCACGACTCGCTGCGGATCTGTCGTGCGGGCCGGCGTGCCTCTCAAAACGCGACGACCGGCGCGCCTCTCGGCGCACCGGTCGCTGAGCGCTCGGGCGGGACTCAGGCGGGCTGGCCGCCTGATTCGAACAGGAAGCCGTCGAGGCTCGGGATCGTCACCGACGCGCCGCTCGCGGGCTTCGACAGGCGCCAGGGCCGCTCCGAGCGGGCGCGGATCGCTTCGGAGGGGCGGAGCCGCCGCATGAGACCGTCCTCGCCGACCTCCTCGATCGCCAGGAATCCGTAGACCTGAAGCCGGGAGGCCGTCAGTTTCGTCCCGCGATCCTCGGCGGCGACGACCATGCTGCCGGTGGCGTAGACGGCATCGAGCAGGGACCGCTGCTCGCTGCGCCGGCGGCTGCGTGCCTCCCACTCGCCCGGTGCCTGGGCGGGAATGGCCCGCCGGAACGGAACGACGTTGCTGACCGCGACGCAACCCATACGCAAAACCCTTGACGCAGACCCGCGGCGGCACACGGGCCGCCCGTTGATCGCGACAATTCGACGGATCGCTTTAATTCTCCGTAGACCCTGCCGGCGCCCCCCTGCCCCGATCCGGTACGTCCCCTCCGGCAACCCGGCAGGATTTGCCGGCTTGCCCGCGTCCGGGGCGGGGTCCTCACGGCGGCCGCACCGGCCGTCAACGGGCCTCCTCTCATCTCCGCCGGATGGCTTCGGCCCCTCTGGGCTGCCTCCTACCCCCGACAGCGGAGTGGGACGCATCGCGTGACGGTTTCGGCGGGAGACCGTTTCATCGCCGGCCGAATCCGAGGTCGCGGCCATCGTTCGATCCGGCACGACGGGCGACCCAGGGGCCTGCTCCGGTCAGGATGGCCTCAGCCGAGATGCGCCTTCGGTCGCGAGCGGCGCCGCACGAGTCGCGCGGCGAGCCTGTCGAGAGCGACGCACAGGCCCGCGTAGAGGGCGCCGACGAACAGGAAGATCTCGGCCGGGTAGACCATGGTGCGGTTGTTCACCTGGGTGGCCACGAAGGACAGCTCGGGCACGCCGATCACGTAGGCGAGCGAGGTGTCCTTGATGAGCGTGGTCAATTGATTGACGAAGGACGGCGCCATGGCCCTGAGCGCCTGTGGCAGGATGATGAAGCGCAGCACCGGCCAGCGGCCGAAACCGAGGGCGAGGCCGGCCTCCCACTGGCCGTGGCCGATGCTCTCGATCCCGGCCGCCACCCCGTACGAGAGATAGGCCCCGCCGACGAGCGCCAGGGTCGCCGCCACGGTGCCGATCTCCGGAACCGATACGCCGAACAGGATCGGCAGCAGGAAGTAGCTCCAGAAGATCAGCATCACGATCGGCACGGCGCGGAAGACGCCGAGCCCGATGGTCAGAGCGACGCGGGACGGCCCCGCGCTCATCGCCAGGGCGATGCCCAGGACGAGACCCAGCAGGGCCGAGGCGAGGCCGGACAGGCCGGAGAGGATCAGCGTCAGCGCCAGCCCGCCGACCGGGCCCCTGGGCCAGGCGCCGAGCAGCAGGTAGCCGAGATTGTCGGTGATGATCGCAGGGTTCATCGGCGCGGTCCCGGAGCCGCGGCGCGGCGGGCCGCCGCCTGCCCCGCCGCCTCGACCAGGGCGACCGCGCCCACATAGAGCAGCGTCGCGATGCCGAAGGCCTGGAAGGTCTTGAACGTCTCGGTCTCCACCTGCCGCGACGCGTAGGACAGCTCCGCGAGGCCGATCGTCATGGTGAGGGCGGTGTTCTTGATCGTGTTGAGGTACTGGCCGACGATCGGCAGCCAGGCGACGCGCAGGGCCTGTGGCAGGACGATGTGGCGGAAGGCCTGGACCGGCGTCAGGCCAAGGGCGATGGCCGCCTCCCGCTGGCCGGGGCGAACACCGTTGACGCCTGCCCGGCCCTCCTCGGCGATGTAGGCGCCCGCATAGACGGTGAGGCCGAAGAACCCGGCCAGGGTCTCGTAGGCCGGCCAATGCACGGCGCCGAATCCCAGATCGAGGGCGTGCGGCGTGTTCAGCCAGGTTGTCGCGCCGCTCGGCAACAGGGCTGCGCCCACGAAGTACCAGACGAAGAGCTGCACCAGCAGCGGCGTGTTCCGGACGATCCCGACGAAGCCGGCCACGGCCCGCCCGGCCGCGGCGCCGCCCGCTTCCCGCAGGCAGCACGCCGCGAGACCCACCCCGGTGCCGGCGAGACACACGGCCGCCGAGAGGGCCAGGGTGAGTTCGAAGCCTTGGATCAGCCAGACGAGGTAGCGAGGCGCCAACAGGTCGCCGAAGAGCTGGCCCATCGCCGTCGCCCGGCCTCGGCTAGTTGCGGTCGCCGATTCGGAACAGGCGCGGCAGCGGCTGCTCGGTGTTCGGGCCGAACCAGCGATCGTAGATCTGTGCCGCCTTGCCGCGCGCCTCCAACTCGCGCAGCGCCTCGTTCACGAGATCCCGAAGCCGGCCCTCCCCCTTCGGGATGCCGACGCCGATATAGTCGTTGGAGATGCTGAAGGGCGGGATCTCGTAATTCTGGCGGTCCGGCACCTTCGCCAGCAGCCCGACGAGCTTCGGCCCGTCCTGCGTGATCGCCTGGACGTTGCCGTTGCGCAGGGCCGTGAAGGCGAAGGGCGTGTCATCGAAGGCGACCACCGTCGCCTTCGGGAAGTCCCGGCGTAGCACGATCTCGTTGGTGGTGCCCCTGTCGACGCCGATGCGCAGGCCGTTGAGCTGATCGGGGGACGACAGGGTGCCCTTCTTGGTCAGGAACTGCTGGCCGGACGCGAAGTAGGGGATGCTGAAGTCGAGTTGCTTGCCCCGCTCCTCCGTGATCGTGAAGTTCGCCAGGACCAGATCGACTTTGCCGGAGATCAGCAGCGGGATCCGATTCGCCGGGTTGGTGGGACGCAGTTCGACCTTTATGCCGAGCTTGTCGGCGATGGCCTGGGCGTAATCGACATCGAGCCCGGCAATCTGCAGGGTCCCGCGATCAACGAAGCCGAAGGGCGGATTGCTGTCGAAGACGGCCACCCGGAGAACGCCGGCCTTCCGGATGTCGTCGAGCCTGTCGGCCTGAGCTGCACCCACCGAACAAAGGATTGCCAGGGCGAGAGCGAAGAGGCGGCGCACGCGAATCTCCATTGGACGGAGCGGTGACAAAAACTCGGGCCGTTCACGGACGACGGAAGATCTTCGGTGCCGGACGCAAGACGATCTCCGGTCCGGAGAAGACGATCGGAGCGGTCTGTCCCGAGCCTCCGCATCATTCTCTGAAAGCCGCAATCCGATCAACGGACCGGATTTCCGTTTTTCACCGGAACATCAGCACAGCGTGCTGGGGAAGCGTGGAGAAAGGCGGTGGATGTTCTTCTTGCACCGGCAGGACGATTCGCGTGATCTTCCCCGGGTTCTGCCGCGGGTTGATGCCATCCCGGATCGAGCGCGGGGGCGGCCGTGGTTGACGGTCCGGTGATGCGGTGAGGGTCGTGTACGCGCGGACGGGGATTCCGCGCCTTGACCGATCCTTAACCTCCGGCGCGGTGCAGTTTTCTGCCGCCACCGCATTGACCTGCGGGACAACCGCGGCTAGAAGCGCGCCACTTCGGACGGCCATCGGCTGCCGACGGCCCTTGGGCATACCCCCTTGACGCCGCCGCCATCGCCCCGCGCGCTCCGAGGGTTCAAATCGCCTGACGCTTAAGTCAGATCCGTAGGTATGAGCGCGTTCGTTTCGGGCGTGCTCCTCTGCCCACACCGCGCCGAGGGTCCGTGACAGGCCCTCCGGCGCATATTCGTTTTGCGGACTGCCCTGTGCAGTCCGGCCTAGGTGACCGAGGAAGAGGGCACAGGATGCCGACGATCAACCAGCTGATCGCCCAGCCGCGGAAGATCCAGCGGAGCCGCAACAAGGTTCCGGCGCTCGACGCTTGCCCGCAGAAGCGCGGCGTCTGCACCCGCGTCTACACGACGACCCCGAAGAAGCCGAACTCGGCGCTCCGTAAGGTCGCCAAGGTGCGCCTCACCAACGGCTTCGAGGTGATCGGCTACATCCCGGGTGAGGGTCACAACCTTCAGGAGCACTCCGTGGTGATGATCCGCGGCGGCCGCGTGAAGGATCTTCCGGGCGTACGCTACCACATCCTGCGCGGCGTGCTCGACACGCAGGGCGTGAAGAACCGCAAGCAGCGCCGTTCGAAGTACGGCGCCAAGCGTCCGAAGTAAGTCGGACGCCCGGATTTTTCCCGGGCGCCGGTCTGCGTTTCCACGGCCTCGCAAGGATGTCGCCGGCCTTACGGCTCAGGCGGCCTGCGCGGGGTGCTTAAGATCTTTTCGTTCGAGAGTTCCAGAAGATGTCCCGTCGTCACTCTGCCGAGAAGCGTGAGATCATCCCGGACCCGAAGTACGGGGACGTGGTGCTGACGAAGTTCATGAACTCCATCATGTACGAGGGCAAGAAGTCGACCGCCGAGCGGATCGTCTACGGTGCCTTCGACATCGTCGAGAACCGCGCCCGCGCCAACCCGATCGAGGTGTTCCGCGCCGCCCTCGACAACGTCGCCCCGATGATCGAGGTCCGCTCCCGCCGCGTCGGCGGCGCGACCTACCAGGTCCCCGTCGAGGTGCGCACCGAGCGTCGCCAGGCCCTCGCCATCCGTTGGCTGATCCAGGCGGCCCGTTCGCGCAACGACCGGACCATGATCGAGCGGCTCTCCGCCGAGCTGCTCGACGCCGCCAACAACCGCGGCAACGCCGTCAAGAAGCGGGAAGACACGCACCGGATGGCGGAAGCCAACCGCGCCTTCTCGCACTACCGCTGGTAAGCGGTTCCGCCGTCTCTCAGGAGCAATTCGATGCCCCGCACGCACGCGATCGAGGACTACCGCAACTTCGGCATCATGGCCCACATTGATGCCGGCAAGACCACGACGACCGAGCGGATCCTCTACTACACCGGAAAGTCCCATAAGATCGGCGAGGTCCATGAGGGCGCCGCCACCATGGACTGGATGGCGCAGGAGCAGGAGCGTGGCATCACGATCACCTCGGCTGCGACGACCTGCTTCTGGCGCGACAAGCGCCTGAACATCATCGATACCCCCGGTCACGTCGACTTCACCATCGAGGTCGAGCGCTCCCTGCGCGTGCTCGACGGCGCCGTGTGCGTGCTTGACGGCAACCAGGGCGTCGAGCCGCAGACCGAGACCGTGTGGCGCCAGGCCGACAAATACGACGTGCCGCGCGTCGTGTTCGTCAACAAGATGGACAAGATCGGCGCCGACTTCTTCAAGTGCGTCGCCGACATCATCGACCGCGTCGCCGGCAAGCCCGTCTGCCTGCAGCTGCCGATCGGTGCCGAGTCCAGCTTCCAGGGCGTGATCGACCTCATCAAGATGAAGGCGATCGTCTGGACGGGTGAGGCGCTCGGCGCCAACTTCGACGAGACCGAGATCCCGGCCGACCTGAAGGATCAGGCTGTCGAGTACCGCACCAAGCTGGTCGAGGCCTGCGTCGAGCTCGACGACGAGGCGATGTCCGCCTACCTCGACGGCAGCGAGCCCGACGAGGCGACCATGCGCCGCCTGGTGCGCAAGGCCGTGCAGCTGCGCGCCTTCCACCCGGTGCTGTGCGGCTCGGCCTTCAAGAACAAGGGCGTGCAGCCGCTCCTCGACGCCGTCGTGGACTACCTGCCCTCCCCGGCCGATCGCGGCGAGATCAAGGGCATCGACTTCAAGACCGAGGAAGAGACCGTCCGTCACCCGACGGATTCGGATCCCTTCTCCATGCTCGCCTTCAAGATCATGGACGATCCCCACGTCGGCACGATCACCTTCTGCCGCGTGTACTCGGGCAAGGTCGAGACCAGCGCCAACGTGCTGAACTCGTCGCGCGACAAGAAGGAGCGTGTCGGCCGCATGCTCCTGATGCACGCCAACAACCGTGAGGACATCAAGGAGGCCTTCGCGGGCGACATCGTCGCCCTGGCCGGCCTCAAGGATACCCGCACGGGCGACACCCTCTGCGATCCGCAGAAGGCCGTGATCCTCGAGAAGATGGAATTCCCCGAGCCCGTCATCGAGATCGCCGTCGAGCCGAAGTCGAAGGCCGATCAGGAGAAGCTCGGCATCGCGCTCTCGAAGCTCGCCGCCGAGGATCCGTCCTTCCGCGTGTCCACGGACCAGGAATCCGGCCAGACCATCCTCCGGGGGATGGGCGAGCTCCACCTGGACATCAAGGTCGACATCCTGCGCCGCACCTACAAGGTCGACGCGAATATCGGCCAGCCGCAGGTGGCCTACCGCGAGAAGCTGACCCGCCGTCAGGAGATCGACTACACGCACAAGAAGCAGACCGGCGGTACCGGTCAGTTTGCCCGCGTTAAGTTCGTGGTCGAGCCGAACGAGCCGGGCGCCGGCTTCCAGTTCGAGTCGAAGATCGTCGGCGGCGCGGTGCCGAAGGAGTACATCCCCGGCGTCGAGAAGGGCCTCAACTCGGTCCTGGGTGCGGGCGTCCTCGCCGGCTTCCCGGTGGTCGACGTGAAGGTCGAGCTGATCGACGGCGCCTACCACGACGTCGATTCCTCGGCGCTGGCCTTCGAGATCGCGTCCCGTGCAGCACTCCGTGAGGCCCTGCAGAAGGGCGGCTCGGTCCTGCTCGAGCCGGTGATGAAGGTCGAGGTCGTCTCGCCGGAAGAGTACACCGGCTCGGTCATCGGCGACCTGAACTCCCGCCGCGGCCAGATCCAGGGTCAGGACATGCGCGGCAACGCCAACGTCATCAACGCGATGGTGCCGCTGGCCAACATGTTCGGCTACGTGAACAACCTGCGCTCCATGTCGCAGGGCCGGGCGAACTTCACCATGCAGTTCGACCACTACGAAGAGGTGCCGCGCGGCGAGGCCGACAAGGTCATCGCCAAGTACGCCTAAGGCTTCGGCCTGAGGCATCTCTTCTTCCGCAACGCGAATTCGAATCTAGGAGGCTCTGATGGGCAAGGAAAAGTTCTCCCGCACCAAGCCGCACTGCAACATTGGCACGATTGGTCACGTTGACCACGGCAAGACGTCGTTGACGGCGGCGATCACGAAGGTTCTGGCGGAGACGGGCGGGGCGACGTTCACGGCCTACGACCAGATCGACAAGGCTCCGGAGGAGAAGGCGCGCGGGATCACGATCTCGACGGCGCATGTGGAGTACGAGACGCAGAACCGTCACTACGCGCACGTGGATTGCCCCGGGCACGCCGACTACGTGAAGAACATGATCACGGGCGCGGCGCAGATGGACGGCGCGATCCTGGTGGTTTCGGCGGCCGACGGCCCGATGCCGCAGACCCGCGAGCACATCCTTCTGGCGCGCCAGGTCGGCGTTCCGGCGCTGGTGGTGTTCCTCAACAAGGTCGACATGGTCGACGACGAGGAGCTCCTGGAGCTGGTCGAGCTGGAGGTGCGCGAGCTCCTGTCGAAGTACGACTTCCCCGGCGACGACATCCCGATCACCAAGGGCTCGGCGCTGATGGCGCTTGAGGACAAGGAGCCGAAGATCGGCAAGGAGGCGGTGCTGGCGCTGATGGCGACGGTGGATGCCTACATCCCGCAGCCGGAGCGTCCGATCGACCTGCCGTTCCTGATGCCGATCGAGGACGTGTTCTCGATCTCGGGCCGCGGCACGGTGGTGACGGGTCGCGTCGAGCGCGGCATCGTCAAGGTCGGCGAGACGGTGGAGATCGTCGGCATCCGCGACACGCAGACCACGACGGTCACGGGCGTGGAGATGTTCCGCAAGCTGCTCGACCAGGGCCAGGCGGGCGACAACGTCGGCGTGCTGCTGCGCGGCACGAAGCGCGAGGACGTGGAGCGCGGCCAGGTCGTGTGCAAGCCGGGTTCGGTGAAGCCGCACGCCAAGTTCAAGGCCGAGGCCTACATCCTGACCAAGGAAGAGGGCGGCCGCCACACGCCGTTCTTCACCAACTACCGGCCGCAGTTCTACTTCCGCACCACCGACGTGACCGGGATCGTGACGCTGCCCGAGGGCACCGAGATGGTGATGCCGGGCGACAACGTGACCATGGACGTGGCGCTGATCGTGCCGGTGGCCATGGAGGAGAAGCTGCGCTTCGCCATCCGCGAGGGCGGCCGCACCGTCGGTGCCGGCGTCGTCGCCGCCATCAACGATTGAGCTCGAGCAAGCATCCTTAGCAGGGCGCGGCGGGGTCAAGGCCCCGCACACCCCGCCGTCCCTCTCAAGGTTCCAGGATCATGAACGGTCAGAACATCCGTATTCGCCTGAAGGCGTTCGATCACCGCATCCTCGATGCGTCGACCAAGGAGATCGTCTCCACGGCCCGGCGCACCGGCGCGACCATCCGGGGTCCGATCCCGCTCCCGACGCATATCGAGAAGTTCACCGTGAACCGCTCGCCGCACATCGACAAGAAGTCGCGCGAGCAGTTCGAGATGCGCACGCACAAGCGTGTGCTCGATATCGTCGATCCGACGCCGCAGACCGTGGACGCGCTGATGAAGCTCGACCTCGCCGCTGGCGTGGACGTGGAGATCAAGCTCTGAGTCCGCTGAGGACTTAGAGCTTACCGTTTCATCGCGCGAGGGAGAGAACCTATGCGCTCAGGCGTCATCGCACAGAAGGTCGGCATGACCCGCGTCTTTACGGACGCGGGGGAGCATGTCCCCGTCACGGTGCTCAAGATCGACCAGTGCCAGGTGGTTGCCCACCGCACGGTCGAGAAGAACGGCTACGTTGCGCTGCAGGTCGGCGTCGGCAAGGCCAAGGTCAAGAACGTCTCGGCCGCCGAGCGGGGCCGCTTCGCGGTTGCGAAGGTCGAGCCGAAGAAGAAGCTCGCCGAGTTCCGCGTGTCCGAGGACGCGCTGATCCCGGTCGGCGCCGAGATCACCGCGGACCACTTCATCCCCGGCCAGTTCGTGGATGTCACCGGCACGACGACCGGTAAGGGCTTCGCCGGCGGTATCAAGCGCTGGAACTTCGGCGGTCTGCGCGCCACCCACGGCGTGTCGATCTCGCACCGCTCGATCGGTTCGACCGGTGGTCGTCAGGATCCCGGCAAGACCTTCAAGAACAAGAAGATGCCGGGTCACCTCGGCGTCGAGCGGGTCACGACCCAGAACCTCCGCGTCGTGCGCACCGATCCCGAGCGTGGCCTCATCCTCGTCGAGGGCGCGGTTCCGGGCGTGGCCGGCGGCTGGATCCAGATCCGCGACGCGGTGAAGCGCAAGCTCCCCGCCGACGTTCCGCTGCCGGGCAAGTTCCGTGAGAACGGCGCGTCCGCCCCGGCTCCCGAGGCCGCTGCGGCTGAGGAGACCGCGTGATGAAGCTCGATATCAAAACCCTCGACGGTGCCGGTGCCGGCTCGGTCGAGCTCAACGAAGAGATCTTCGGGCTCGAGCCGCGCGCCGACCTGCTGCAGCGCATGGTCCGCTGGCAGCTCGCCAAGCGGCGCGCCGGTACCCATGCCGTGCAGAACCGCTCGGACGTGAACCGGACCCGCAAGAAGCTGTACAAGCAGAAGGGCACCGGCAACGCCCGTCACGGCGCGGCCTCGGCGCCGCAGTTCCGCGGCGGCGGCCGGGCCTTCGGCCCTGTGCCGCGTGACCACAGCCACGACCTGCCCAAGAAGGTCCGTGCGCTGGCTCTGCGTCATGCCTTGTCGGCCAAGGCCAAGGCCTCGACCCTGATCGTCGTCGACGACATCAAGATCGAGGATCACAAGACCAAGGGTCTCGTCGAGCGCTTCGGCAAGATGGGCCTCTCGAACGCGCTGATCATCGGCGGGGCCGAGGTCGACGTGAATTTCGGCCGGGCCGCCCGCGCCATCCCGCAGATCGACGTGCTGCCCGTGCAGGGCATCAACGTCTACGACATCCTGCGCCGCGACACGCTCGTCCTGACGAAGGCCGCCGTCGACGCGCTGGAGGAGCGTTTCAAATGAGTGCCGATCCGCGCCACTACGACATCGTCGTCTCCCCGGTCATCACCGAGAAGGCGACGAACCTGACCGAGCAGAACAAGGTCGTGTTCCGGGTCGCCCCCAAGGCGACCAAGCCTCAGATCAAGGAGGCCGTGGAGAAGCTGTTCGACGTCAAGGTCACGGCCGTGAACACCCTTGTCACCAAGGGAAAGAAGAAGATTTTCCGCGGCCTCCGCGGACAGCGCTCCGACGTGAAGAAGGCGATCGTGACCCTGGCCGAGGGCCACACGATCGACGTCACGACCGGGCTCTGAGGACGGGTTTTAGGGATCCAAGCCGATGGCCTTGAAGACATTCAAACCGGTCACGCCGAGCCTGCGCCAGCTCGTGCTCGTCGACCGCCGTGAGCTCTACAAGGGCAAGCCGGTGAAGGCGCTGACGGAGGGCAAGTCGTCCTCCGGCGGCCGGAACAACCTCGGCCGCATCACCGTCCGCTTCCGCGGCGGCGGCCACAAGCGCGTGCTGCGCAACGTCGACTTCAAGCGGCGCGAGCAGCTCGGCGTCGCCGCAACCGTGGAGCGGATCGAGTACGATCCGAACCGCACGGCGTTCATCGCGCTGATCAACTTCCCCGACGGGAAGCAGAGCTACATCCTGGCCCCGCAGCGTCTGCAGCCGGGCGACAAGGTGGTGGCCGGCGAGAGCGTCGACATCAAGCCGGGCAACGCTGCTCCGGTCGGCTCGATGCCGGTGGGCACGATCGTCCACAATGTCGAGCTGAAGATCGGCAAGGGCGGCGCGATCGCCCGCTCGGCGGGCAACTACGCGCAGATCGTGGGCCGCGACCAGGGTTACGTGACCCTGCGCCTGAACTCCGGCGAGCAGCGCCTGGTCCATGGCCAGTGCTTCGCCAGCGTCGGCGCGGTCTCGAACCCGGACCACATGAACATCTCGCTCGGCAAGGCCGGGCGCAACCGTTGGCTCGGCAAGCGCCCGCACAACCGCGGTGTGGCGATGAACCCGGTCGACCATCCGCACGGCGGCGGCGAGGGTCGCACCTCGGGCGGCCGCAACCCGGTCACGCCCTGGGGCGTGCCCACCAAGGGGAAGAAGACCCGGTCCAACAAGCGGACCGACGTGTTCATCCTGTCCAGCCGCCACAACCGCAAGAAGTAATCGCTATGGCACGCTCTCTCTGGAAGGGGCCGTTCGTCGACGGCTACCTCTTCAAGAAGGCCGAGGCGGCGCGGGGCTCCTCGCGTTCCGAGGTCATCAAGATCTGGAGCCGCCGCTCCACGATCCTTCCGCAGTTCGTCGGGCTCACCTTCGGTGTGCACAACGGGCAGAAGCACATCCCGGTCTACGTCACCGAGGAGATGGTCGGTCACAAGTTCGGCGAGTTCTCGCCGACCCGCACCTTCCCGGGCCACGCGGCCGACAAGAAGGCGAAGAGGCGCTGAGATGGGCAAGCAAGCCACCCCCCGCGCGCTCCCCGAGAACGAGGCGAAGGCCGTCGCGCGCATGCTGCGCGTCAGCCCGCAGAAGCTCAACCTCGTGGCGCAGATGATCCGCGGCAAGAAGGTCGACACGGCGCTCGCCGAGCTGCAGTTCTCGCGCAAGCGGATCTCCACCGAGGTCAAGAAGTGCCTCGAGAGCGCCATCGCCAACGCCGAGAACAACCACGACCTGGACGTGGACGACCTCGTCGTCTCCCAGGCCTTCGTGGGCAAGGCGCTGGTTCTCAAGCGTTTCCACGCCCGCGCCCGCGGCCGCGGTGCGCGCATCCTGAAGCCCTTCTCGAACCTCACCATCGTGGTTCGCGAAGTCCGCCAGGCCGAAGCGGCCTGAGGAGGATCTGATGGGCCAGAAAGTCAATCCGATCGGTCTCCGGCTCGGCATCAACCGGACCTGGGACTCCCGCTGGTTCGCCAACAAGGGCGACTATGCGAAGCTCATGCACGAGGACGTCGCGATCCGCGCCGCCCTCATGAAGCAGCTCAAGCAGGCGGCGGTCTCCAAGATCGTCATCGAGCGTCCGCACCGGAAGTGCCGCGTCACCATCCACTCGGGCCGTCCGGGCGTGGTGATCGGCAAGAAGGGCGCGGATATCGAGAAGCTGCGCAAGCTCGTCGGCACGATGACCAAGGCCGACGTGACCATCAACATCGTCGAGGTGCGCAAGCCCGAGATCGACGCCACCCTGGTGGCCGACTCGATCGCCCAGCAGCTCGAGCGCCGCGTCGCCTTCCGGCGCGCCATGAAGCGGGCCGTTCAGTCGGCCATGCGTCTCGGCGCCGAGGGCATCCGGATCAACTGCTCGGGTCGTCTCGGCGGCGCCGAGATCGCCCGCCAGGAATGGTACCGCGAGGGCCGGGTCCCGCTGCACACGCTGCGTGCGGACGTGGATTACGGCACGGCCACGGCGTTCACGACCTACGGCACCTGCGGCATCAAGGTGTGGGTGTTCAAGGGCGAGATCCTTGAGCACGATCCGATGGCTCAGGATAAGAAGGCCCAGGAAGAGGGCGGCCGCTCCGGCGGACGCCGTGAGCGCGATGGCGAGGGCGGCCGCGAGCGCGGACGCCGCGAGCGCGAGCACGCGTAAGGTAGGAAGCCATGCTGCAACCGAAAAAGACCCGCTTCCGCAAGCAGTTCAAGGGCCGCATCCACGGTGCGGCCAAGGGCGGCTTCGAGCTGAACTTCGGCCAGTTCGGCCTGAAGGCGGTGGAGCCTGAGCGCATCACCGCCCGCCAGATCGAGGCGGCCCGCCGCGCGATCACCCGCGAGATGAAGCGCCAGGGCCGCGTCTGGATCCGGGTGTTCCCGGACGTGCCGGTCTCGTCGAAGCCGACCGAGGTCCGCATGGGCTCCGGTAAGGGCGCCCCGGACTATTGGGCGGCCCGGGTCCATCCCGGCCGGATCATGTTCGAGGTCGACGGCGTTGCCGAGAACATCGCCAAGGAGGCGCTCCGCCTCGGCGCCGCGAAGCTTCCGATCCGCACGCGGGTCGTCCAGCGCATCGCCGACTGAACGGAGGATATCGTGAAGTCGACCCAGAGAGTGTCTGATCTCAAGGCCCTGTCGCCGGATCAGCTGAATGACGAGTTGATCAACCTCAAGAAGGAGCAGTTCAACCTGCGCTTCCAGGGGGCCACCGGCCAGCTCGAGAACGTCGCCCGCGTCCGTGAGGTCCGTCGCGACATCGCCCGTGTCCGGACGCTGCAGCGCGCGAAGACGCTGCAGGCGGCCAAGAGCTGATACGGGCCGCTAGGAGAACACCATGCCGAAGCGCATCCTGCAGGGCACCGTCGTTAGCGACAAGGGTGAGAAGACCATCGTGGTCAAGGTGGAGCGCCGCTTCACCCATCCGGTGATGAAGAAGACCGTCCGCCGCTCGAAGAACTACCACGCGCACGACGAGGCGAATGTCGCCAAGGTCGGGCAGACGGTGTTCATCGAGGAGTGCCGTCCCTTCTCGAAGACCAAGACCTGGAAGCTGGTCGAGGGCGACGCCGCCCAGGCCGAGGCCGGCGAGGCTGCCTGATCCTGGGATCCCGGCGGCTGCGGTCTCCGCATCCGCCTGATCCCGGCCCGCGACGCTGTGGGATGGCCCCCGAGACGGGTCCATTCCTGGGTCGCGGCATGACCGGTTCGACGAACGCCCGGACGCAATTCGACTCGCAAGAGCCGGATTCGTGCCGGGCTTCGTCGTTTCGGCATCCTGCGATCTGAATGCGTGTGCAGGTGCCGAGTGGCCGTCTCTGCCGGGACGGCCGATCGGCGCGGTCACGTGGCATCCGGGACGGGGGCTTGCCTGTTCGGCGGTGCCCCAACTCTGCGTCGAGGATCTCTGAGGCTGCGGCCGAGACGGGACGCCCGCTTCTTTCTATTCCGCTATCGGATCGGTGCCTCGGGCCCAAAACAAAACCCCATGGCGATCCTGGGATCGCCATGGGGCTCGGTCTTCAGGGATCGGGCGCCGGACTTGGTCCATCGCCCGGTCTTCGGATCAGGCTTCGCCTTCGTCGAGATCGTCGGCGGTCGGGGTCGCGTTCTCCAGGATTTTCTCGGCGACCAAGCCGGAATTCTGCCGGATGGAGCCCTCGATCTCGGCGGCGATCTTCGGGTTGTCGCGCAGGAAGCCCTTCGCGTTCTCGCGGCCCTGGCCGAGGCGCTGGCTGTTATACGAGAACCACGCGCCGGACTTCTCGACGATGCCGGCCTTCACGCCGAGGTCGATCAGCTCACCGACCTTCGACACGCCCTCGCCGAACATGATGTCGAACTCGACCTGCTTGAACGGCGGCGCGACCTTGTTCTTCACCACCTTGACGCGGACCTGGTTGCCGATCGCCTCGTCGCGATCCTTCAGGGTCGAGATGCGGCGGATGTCGAGGCGCACCGAGGCGTAGAACTTCAGGGCGTTGCCGCCCGTGGTGGTCTCGGGGCTGCCGTACATCACGCCGATCTTCATCCGGATCTGGTTGATGAAGATGACCATGCAGTTCGAGCGTGAGATCGAGCCGGTCAACTTGCGCAGGGCCTGGCTCATCAAACGGGCCTGAAGGCCCGGCTGGCTCTCGCCCATCTCGCCCTCGATCTCGGCGCGCGGGGTCAGCGCGGCCACCGAGTCGACCACCAGCACGTCGATGGCGCCGGAGCGCACCAGCGTGTCGGTGATCTCCAGGGCCTGCTCGCCCGTATCGGGCTGCGAGATCAGCAGGTCGTCGAGGTTGACGCCGAGCTTGCGGGCATAGACCGGATCGAGGGCGTGCTCGGCATCCACGAAGGCGCAGACGCCGCCCTTCTTCTGGGCCTCGGCGATGGTGTGGAGCGCCAGCGTCGTCTTGCCGGACGATTCGGGGCCGTAGATCTCGATCACCCGGCCGCGCGGGAGGCCGCCGACGCCGAGGGCGATGTCGAGGCCCAGCGATCCGGTCGAGACGGTCTCGACCTCCTGAACCTTGTCGTTCTTGCCGAGCCGCATGATCGAGCCCTTGCCGAAGGCGCGCTCGATCTGAGCCAGGGCGGCGTCAATGGCCTTGGACTTGTCCTTGTCCACGGGGGGCATGTCGACCACTTTCAATGCGGGCTGGGCCATCTGGCGGGCTCCTTATGAAGGGGTTGGACGCAGTTCACAACGCGCGTCCCCACCGCCTTCATGTACCTGTTTTGTTCTATTTCGACAAGGGCGGTACCGTGGGTTGTGCATAGCCTGCCGGCGCCACCGATGCGGTTCAGGGCGAACCGCGGCCTCCGGCGCACCGATCCGTCGGGGGCATGCCCGGGATCCGGTGCCGCACTCCGTTCAGGGTCTGAACACGGTGGGCGGCACCGGATGCCGGATTTCGCAGGGAAGGGCCGGGACGCTGCCATCGACGACGCCATCGACGCCGTTCAATCGGCCATCGTCTTCTTCACGGTCTCGACGAGCTGCTTCAGACTGAAGGGCTTCGGCAGGAAGTTGAAGGTCTCCCCCTCCGGCAGGTTCTTGCGGAAGGCGTCCTCGGCGTAGCCGGAGACGAAGATCACCTTCAGGTCGGGCTGATGCTTGCGCACCTCCCGCAGCAGGGTCGGGCCGTCCATCTCGGGCATGACGACGTCGGAGACGACGAGGTCGATCGGCTGAGTGCCCTCGCGGACGATCGCCAGGGCCTCGAGGCCGGAGGCCGCCTCCAGGACCGTGTAGCCGCGGGCCGAGAGGGCGCGGCTGTTGACCGCCCGGACGGGATCCTCGTCCTCCACGAGCAGGATGGTGCCCTGCCCCGTATGATCCGCGGCGGGCTTGCGCGGCGCCGGCTTGTCGGCCGTGGCCGGAGCCGGTGCACTCCGCGGCGCGCCGGCATCGCCCGGCTCGGCAGCCGGCCGCGGCGACCCGGAGACCGGCGCGAGCGGCTCCGCGCGCGGGAGCGCCGGCACCGCAGCCGGGGCCGGAACCTCCTCCGGTTCGGCCACGGGCACATGCCGCGGCAGGTAGATGCGGAAGGCGGTCCCCTCCCCGATCGTCGACTGCACGTCGATGGTGCCGCCCGATTGCTTGACGATGCCGAACACCGTCGACAGGCCGAGTCCGGTGCCCTTGCCGATCTCCTTGGTGGTGAAGAACGGCTCGAAGATCTTCTCCATCAGCTCGGGGGGGATGCCCTGGCCGGTGTCGCGCACCTCGATCAGCACGTGGTCGCCGGCCGGCGCCCCGCCGCGTCCCTCCGCATCGGAGGCCGCCCCCGGATCCAAGACGTTCTCCGTCCGGATCATCAGCTTGCCGCCCTCCGGCATGGCGTCGCGGGCGTTGACCGCGAGATTGACGATCACCTGCTCGAACTGGTTGACGTCGGCCTTCACGGGCCAGACCTCGCGGCCGTGCTTCAGCTCCAGGGCGACCCGCTCGCCGAGCAGGCGCTTGAGCAGGAGAGTGAGTTCGGAGAGCGCCTCTCCGACATTCATCACCTCCGGACGCAGGGTCTGCCTCCGGGAGAACGCCAGGAGCTGGCGGACGAGGCCCGCCGCCCGGTTGGCGTTCTGCTTGATCTGCATGATGTCCTGGAAGGCCGGGTCGGTCGGCCGATGGCTCGCCAGCAGCAGGTCCGAGTACCCGATGATCGCCTGCAGCACGTTGTTGAAGTCGTGCGCGATGCCGCCCGCGAGCTGGCCGACCGCGTTCATCTTCTGGGCCTGGGCGACCTGCTGCTCCAGTTGCCGCTGCGCCGTCGTGTCGAGGGCGTACAGGATCACCCGCTCGGCCTCGTCGGTCTGCTGCCCCGGATCGCCGCCGTCGGCGGGGCTGAGCCAGACCCGGGCCGAGCGGCCGCCGGGCCCGGTCAGCTGGACCTCGATGGGTTCCGGATCGGTCCGACCGCTCGCCGCCCGGGCGAGCCCGGCTTCCAGGGCGGTCCGGTCGGCCACGGAATCGGCGACGTTCGGCTCGACCCGGGTCGCGCCGTCACCGTCGAAGGCGCCGTCATCGGCCTGGCGCGGCACCGTGCCGAACAGCCGGGTGAACGAGGCGTTGGCCCGGGCGATGCAGCCGGTCCGGTCGAGGGTCGCGATCGCGATCGGCGAGTTGTTGAGGAAGCGGGCGAGGCGCACCTCGGCGGCGCGCTGCGGCTCGTCGGTCTCGGCCCCGGCGGAGCGGTTGATCACGAAGGTCCGCGACGAGCCGGGCTTGCCGTCCTTGCCGAAGGCGACCCTGTGGTAGAGCCGCACCGGCAGGGTGTGGCCGTTGCGGCGGCGCAGGTCGAGGTCGAAGCGGTCGGTGCGGACCTCGCCCGGCAGGCCGGCGGTGCGCACGAGAACATCCGCCTCCGGGGCGATCTCGGTGAGATGCGGCCCGCCGGGGCCGACGCTGGCGAGATCGTAACCCAGCCAGGCGGCGAGCGTCGCGTTCATGTAGACGATGGCGCCGGCCGGATCGATCGACAGGAAGCCCGCCGGGGCGTGGTCGAGGTAGTCGATGGCGTGCTGGAGTTCCTGGAAGACGTTCTCCTGCCGCTCGCGCTCGGCGGTGATGTCGGCCACCGTCCAGAGCGAGGCCGCCCGGCGCGGACGCGCAAGGGGCCGCACCGAGACGCGGTACCACCCGAAGCCGCGCTCGCCGACCGTCGGCCCGAGGGGCGGCGACATCCGGACCTCCTCGGTATGGGCCCTGGCATCGCGCGAGGCCTGCGACAGGCGATAGACCGCCTCGGAGACCTCCGGAGAGCCGACGAGGATGCGCTCCACCGGCACGAGGTTCGAGAACGTGTCGCCGCTGGCGATCCGCAGATAGGCCTCGTTGGCGTAGATCAGCCGGCCCCCCTCCTCGACGACCAGCTTGCCGTCCGGGGAGGCGTCGACGATCCCCTTGGTGATGTCGTCCCGGGCCGCGCTGCCGCTGAGCTGGAGCGCCCCGATGGCGAGGGCGAACAGGAAGAACACGCCCGCCATGGCCAGCAGGGCCAGCAGCCAGACGATCAGCGACTGGGCCTGCTCGTTGGCCACGAAGGACAGGCCGATGGCGGCGCCGACCAGCAGCCCGGCGAGCACGAGGAGCAGGCCGACCCGGCCCGGCTGCTCCGACCGGTCGATCGAGCCGGTGCCCAGCAGGGCGGACGCCTGCGAGACCGGAGGCCCCGAATTCTGCGGGCCCGCGGCAGGCGCCGGAGGTCCAGTGACGTCGGCCATCGGCTTCATTCCAGAACAGTCACCCGGTTGGTCAGCCGGCCATATCAGGACATGCGGGGCGCGGCACCACTCTCGTCGCGCCAAGCCTTGATACAGCCTCGCGAAAAAAGGTGGAGGAAGCGTGGCTTTCCGTCGGCTCCGGCCCGCGGCATGGCGCCGTTGCTAGGCCGCCCGCCTCCGCAGGCGCAGCACGAACCCGATGACCTCCGCCACCGCGCGGTAGTGCTCGGCCGGGATCTCCCCGTCGATCTCTACAGTGGCGTGGAGCGCCCGGGCGAGGGGCGGATTCTCGATCACCGCGACGCCGTGCTCGGCCGCCACCGCGCGGATGCGCAGGGCCAGGGCGTCGACGCCCTTGGCGACGCAGATCGGCGCCGCCATACCGGTCTCGTAGCGCAGCGCCACCGCGTAGTGGGTCGGGTTCGTCACCACCACGGTGGCGGTCGGCACCGCGGCCATCATGCGCTTCTTCACGCGGGCCATCCGCAACTGCCTCAGGCGGCCCTTGACCTCCGGGTTGCCCTCGGACTCCTTCATCTCCTGCTTGAGCTCTTCCTTCGACATCCGGTGACGCTTGCGCCAGCGGAACCGCGCGTAGAGGGCATCTCCCAGGGTGATCGCGAGATGCATGCACAGCATGCCGGCGAGCAGCTTCAGGCTGAGGGTCAGGATCGCCGGCAGGGAGGCGGCCGGGTCCAGGCGGGCGAACACCTCCAGCCGGTCGCGGTCGTTCCACAGCAGCACCGCGCCGACGACGCCCACGGCGCCGATCTTGGCCAAGCCCTTGCCGAACTGGAACAGGGCCTCGACGCCGAGGAGCCGCTTCACGCCCGCCATCGGCGACAGGCGCGAGAATTTCGGCATCAGCGTCTCGGTGGAGAAGACCAGCGGGTGCTGCAGGAGTCCCGCGGCCAGTCCGGCCACGACGGCCAGACCCACCGGCACGGCCACCGCCTGGAGCCACAGCCACAGGCCGCGCGTCATGGCCGCCTTCATCGCCGTGGCGTCGTCCGGCAGGGCATGGGCGTTGGCGAGGTAGGCCTTGAGGCCGTGCAGGAGGTTCGTGGCGATGCTCGGGGCCGCGACCAGCAGGGTCAGGGTGAACGCCCCCAGCATCGCGAAGGTGTTGATCTCGGTGCTGGTCGCGACGTCGCCGCGCTCGATGGCCTGATCGAGCCGCCGTTGGGACGGCTCCTCGGTCTTGTCCTCGTCGTCGGTATCGTCGGCCATCTCGCTTCGCTCTCAGCGCGGACGGGTGATCGGGGCGCGGGCGGTCCGGCCGCTCAGCGGCCGACGTAATCCCCGAGATACCGGCCCAGATCGTCCAGGAAGACGCCCATCATGACGCCGAGGCAGCCCATCAGCAGCAGCATGCCGATCAGCACCGAGGCCGGGACCGCCAGGAAGAACACCTGCAATTGCGGCATCAGCCGCGACAGCACCCCGAGACCCAGGTTGAACAGGATCCCGAAGGCGATGAACGGGCCGGAGATCTGGACCGCCAGGGTGAAGCCCCGGGCCAGCGCCTTCGTGGCCAGCATCAGCGCGTCCGAGAAGGACGGCACGCCGTCGGGGGGCAGAACCTCGTAGCTGCGGGCCACGCCCTCGATGGCGAGATGATGCAGATCCGCGGCGAAGATCAGCGTGATCCCGAGCAGCGACAGGAAGTTGCCGATCGCCACCTGCTGGCCGCCCTGGTTCGGATCCACCGTCATGGCGTAGGACAGGCCGACCTGTGCCGCGATGATCACACCGGCGGTCTGAAGGGCCGCAAGGATCATGCGCACCGTCAGGCCGAGCACCAGCCCGATGATCGTCTCCCCGAACAGGAGCCCGATCAGCCGCGGGCCGGCCACGCCCTCGGTCCCGCCCAGCAGCGGACGCACGGTCGGGAACAGCACCAGGGCGGTGAGCAGCGCGAAGGCGAGGCGCAGGCGCGGCGGCACCGTCTGCTCGCCGATCCCCGGCATCAGCATGATCAGCGTGCCGATGCGCGCGAAGGTGATCAGGTAGGCCGAGGCGATGCCGGGCAGGAGCAGGTTCATCGCGGCCTCTATGGCACGCGTGGGCCGCGCCTGTCCCGGCCGGGGCGGGCATCAGCCGCCGGCCGCGATGCGGGCGGCGATGCGGGTCATGTAGCCGGCCATGGCGTCGCCGATGAAGGGCAGCATCAGCAGGAGCGCGGCGAACACCGCCACGATCTTGGGCACGTAGATCAGCGTCTGTTCCTGGATCTGGGTCAGGGCCTGGACCAGGGAGACCGCGAGCCCGACCGCCAGGGCGACCAGCATCAGGGGCCCGGCCACCTTGAGGAACACGAAGATGCCGTCGCGGGCGACGTCGAGGATGGCGAGGCCGGTCATGGGGATGCGATCTGTACGGAGGGCGCGGGCGGCGGAATCGGCGAGGGACCGGGCCGCCGTTCAGATCTGCATGCGCATGATCTCCTCGTAGGCGGAGATCATGCGGTCGCGCACCGCCACCATGGTCTGCAGGGCGGTCTCGCTCTCGGCCACCGCGGTGACCACGTCCACGACATTGGCCTTGCCGGCGGCGGCCGAGACGGCCTGCGTGTCGGCCCGCCGGCCGGCATCGCCGACGCTGTCCAGGGTCTGCCCGAGGAGCTGCATGAAGTCGCTGCCGGTCCCGGTCGTCGGCTGGACCCGGGGCGCGGGCCGGCCGCCGGCGAGGCCCTGAACGGCCGCGTAGGCACCCGCCGCGAAGTTGCTCGAAGCCATCGCCATGCGTCCTTGCTATGCGTCCTGCAGGCTCACTTCAGGATGCCGAGGGTCTGTGCCAGCATCTTGCGGGTGGCGCTGATCATGTTGAGGTTCGCCTCGTAGGAGCGCTGGGCCTCGCGCAGGTCCATGTTCTCGATCTGCGCATTGACGTTGGGCATCTGCACCACGCCCTGGGCGTCGGCCGCGGGATTGCCCGGCTCGTACTTCGTCCGGAAGGCCGACGGGTCGCGCCTGACGCGCCCGGCCTCGACGAGCCGCGCGCCGGTCTCGTCGTCGAGATGGCTGGTGAAGGTCGGGATCTTGCGCCGGTAGGGCTGCGCCCCGGCAGAGGCCGGCGCGGAATCGGCGTTGGCGATGTTCTCGGCGATGATGCGCATCCGGCCGGACTGGGCCTTGAGGCCCGCCGCCGCCACCGCCAGTGACTTGGTGAATTCCATGGCTCAGGCCCCTCCTGCTGCCGTGACCGTGCGGCCGTCGGCGCTCCCCCCTCGGTCGTCGCGCATCAGCTCTTGCCGATCGCGATCTTCAGGGTGGTCAGGCTGTGCTGATAGAGCGAGGCGGCGAGTTGGTAGTCCGACTGGTTCTCGCCGGCCTTCATCATCTCGTCCTCGAGGTTGACGCCGTTGCCGCTCGGGCGGACCTCGAAGCCCTTGGCGCGCTTTGAATCGGCCCCGACCGTCTGACCGGCGGGCGCCATGTGGCCCGGGCTCGTCAGCGTCAGGCCGGTCGCGGTGGCGGCCAGCGTACCGGTCGCCCGGTCGAAGCGCGGCTCCACGAGGTCGCGGGGCTTGAACCCCGGCATGTCGGCATTGGCCACGTTCTCGGCGATCACGCCCTGGCGCGCCTGTGCCCATTGCATCCGCGTGCGCAGCATGCTCAGCACGGGCAGATCGGTGAGAGCCAAGGTCGCCTCCGGGATGGCGTGGCCGCGCCGGAACGAGCGGGCTCGGCAAAATCTGCCGTGCGCATGGTTAACGGCGCGTTAAGCCCGCGATCAGGGACGGTCGGTCTGCGGATCGGCCGCGGGATCGCGGCTGTCGCGCCGGCGCGGGCCGCCGGGCCCGAAGCGGCGGCAGCCTTTACCGCGGACGAAGGACCGTCCGGCCTCGGATCCGCTGACCCGGCGGCTTATCCCCGACCTACTGTCTTGATCGCGCTCAATTAAAAGGTCTGTTAACGAACTCTTAACGTCGTTTGCCATGCCGCCCCCCCGGCGTGGTATGGACAAGTCCGTGCCGGCGCGCACCCGCGGCGGTCGGAACCTGCGAGTGCGTAACCTTGCGATGGCTACAATCCGTGTTCGGCTCTGACGGCTCCCCTATCATCCAGTACATCGTGATCTTCGCCGTCATCTTCACGGCGCTCGCGGCCATCGTGTTCACGGTGCGTCGGCTCACCGGCCGGAGCCTGGCGCTGCCGGGGCGTTCCGGAGGCCGTGGGCGCCAGCCGCGGCTGGGGATCGTCGACGTGTACGAACTCGACCGCGCCCGGCAGCTGATCCTGCTGCGCCGGGACAATGTCGAGCACCTGCTGCTCGTGGGCGGCCCCAACGACGTCGTGGTCGAGCGCAACATCCAGCGCGGCCAGCGGCCGTTGCCCGAAGCGTCCATCCGGCCGGAGTCGGCCTCCGAGCCGCTGGACGAGCCGCTCCCGGATCCCCTCGTCCAGGGCGGTCGCCTGCCCGAACCGCCCCGGGTCCTGCCCGAATCCGGCGGGCGCCGCGCGGAACCGCTGTTCGATCCGGGCTTCGAGATGCCGGTGGTCGTGCCGCCGCCGGTCCCGCGCTCCGCCGCCGCCCCGCCCATCACGCTGCCCCTCGATGCGGCGTTGCTCGGCGGCGACGAGCCCGGTCAGGATGTTTCCGCCCCCCTGACGGCCGCCCCGCCCCCGCCCTCACCCGATCTGCTGGTGCCGCCGCCGGTGGAACTGCCCGCGCCGCCGGCGCGCGAGCCGACGACGCCGCGGCGGATCCTCAGCCGGACCGCGCCGCCGCTGGTCGAGCCGCGGCCCGGTCCGGCCTCCGAGCGCAAACCCGACGGGTCCGCGGTCGAGGCGGAGCCCGCCCGTCCGGCGCCGAGCCTCGCGTTCCCGTCCGAGCGCAAGTCCGTCGATCCGGGGGTCCTGTCCGACATGGCGCGGCAGCTCCAGGCCGCCCTGTCTCGGTCGTCTTCGGCCGTGACGCCGCCGCCGCCCGTGCCATCGCCCGCCGTGCCGGAGGGCGTCGATCCGCTCGCCGCCGCGATGGCGAGCGCGCCGCTCGATCCAGTGTCGCCTTCGGTGTCGCCGCCGGTGCCGCCGCCGGTTGTTCCGCAGGAGGCCCCGCCGCCGCCGGCGCCGGTCCCGCCCAAACCCGTGCTGCCGCCGGCGATGCCCAAGGCCGCCCCCGTCCCGCCGCCGCCTTCTTCCGCGCCGCCCGAAGCGAAGTCTGCCGGCAATCCGTTCTCCGTGGAGGAGATCGAGGCCGAGTTCGCGCGCCTCCTGGGTCGTCCCCTCGACAAAAGGAGCTGAACGTACCCGTTTCGGCCGAGCCGTCGCGCGGCCGGGGTCGCAGGTCGCAGGCCGACGTAACGATCCGTCGGTCTCGGCGCCGCCCGGCACGGTTCCGACCGAACTTTCCCAGCCGGTTTTCGAGGGCGGCAGACGCGGCGATTGACGTTTGGTTAACCGTCTTCCCGGACGCTCGGCCTCCGAGGAGATCGCAATGCTCGCGCTGGATGCTGAAACGGCTCACCGGAGCCGCGCGTACCGGACATTCAGGCTCGACCGGGCCGGGCGCGTCCGCGCGGCCGAGATCCTGTCCGCCGAGGACGACACGCAGGCGCGCCGCCGCGCCCGGGCGATGGTTCAGCGCGACCCGATCGAGCTGTGGGAGCGGACCCGGTTTCTCGGGCGCTTCGAGCCGGTCGTTCAGGGGGGCGTCGATCGTCAGGCGCCCTGAGGCCGGCCTCGGCCGGACCGCGCGGCGCAGTCTCCGCGGCGGCGTGACCGGTCAGCGATCGGCGGTTTCCGGCATCGCGAGGACGGCCAGGAAGCTGAGGATCGCGGCGCCCGACAGATAGAACCCGACGAATCCGATCCCGCCATAGGCCGCGAGTTCCTGCGCGATGTAGGGCGCGCCCGAGGCGCCCAGGATCCCCGCGAGATTGTAGGTGACCGAGGCGCCGGTGTAGCGCACCCGCGTCGGGAACAGTTCGGGCAGCACGGCGCCCATCGGCCCGAACACCCAGCCCATCGTCAGGAGGCTGAGGCAGAGGAAGCCCAGGACGGGCGGCCACGTGCCGCTGCCGGCGGCGTGGCCCAGCATCGGCCCCATGAGGAAGCCCAGCAGGAACGTCACGGCCATGCCGGAGAGCAGCACCGGCCTGCGTCCGAAGCGGTCGGCCGCGGCACCCGACACCACGGTGCCGAGCGCCATGAAGCAGACCGCGATGCACTCGAACAGCAGGAAGGTCGGCCGGCTGTACCCGAGGGTGCCGGTGCCGAAGCCGAGGGCGAATACGGTGGAGAGGTAGAACACCGCGTAGACCGCCACCATCGCGAAGGTGCCGACCAGGACGGCGCGCCCATGCTGGGTCAGCATGGTGGCGAAGGGTACGCGCTCCGGCCGCGCCTCGCTGAGCGCCGCCTTGAAGGCCGGCGTCTCGGTCAGCTTCAGACGGACGTAGAGACCCACTCCGACCAGGACGGCCGAGGCCAGGAACGGCAGACGCCAGCCCCAGGCCTGGAAGCTTTCGGGGGACAGGCCGAAGCTGAGGGCGAGGAAGCCGAGATTGGCCAGGATGAAGCCGACCGGCGCGCCGAGCTGCGGAAAGATGCCGTACCACGCGCGCCGGCCCGGCGGCGCGTTCTCGACCGCCAGCAGGGCGGCGCCGCCCCACTCGCCGCCGAACCCGATGCCCTGGCCGCAGCGCAGGATGCAGAGCGCCGCCGGCGCCCACCAGCCCGCGACCGCATAGGTCGGCAGGCAGCCGATCAGGACCGTGGAGAGGCCCATGATCAACAGGGAGGCCACCAGGGTCGCCTTGCGGCCGACGCGGTCGCCGAAATGCCCGAACAGGGCCGCGCCCACCGGCCGCGCGAGGAACGCGATCGCGAAGGTCGCGAAGGCGCTGAGCTGCTGCACGCCCGGGGCGCCGGCGGGGAAGAAGACCGGCCCGATTACGAGGGCGGTGGCGGTGGCGTAGATGTAGAAGTCGAAGAACTCGATGGCGGTGCCGACGAAACTCGCGGCGAGAATCCGGCCGGCGCTCGGCGTGGCGTGCGTCGAGCCCGCGGTGTCGATGGTCTGCAACATGATCGGGATGGGAGAGGAGGAATCCGGGTCGGTTGCGGCGCTTTCGCACGGGGCGGCGCGAGCGGATACCCCGGTTTCGGCATGGGCACCCGACATGGGCGCGGAGGTCGCTGTGCGGCGCACCAGCGGCGGCCTTGCGTTCCCCGGTCCCGTTCGCCAAGCTGAACGGCCATATTCCGCGACGGCTGCCGGCCGCGGCGCCGTCCACATCACTTGAGTATTGCGATGAGAGTCACTGTCGAGCGCGCGGCCCTACTCAGGTCGCTCGGCCACGTGCACCGGGTCGTCGAGCGCCGCAACACGATCCCGATCCTGTCGAACGTGCTCCTGCGGGCGGAAGGCTCGGGGCTCCAGCTGCGGGCGACGGATCTCGACATCGAGGTGACCGAAAGCGTGCCGGCCGACGTGGCGGATGCCGGCGCCACCACGGTGCCGGCGCACGTGATCTACGACATCGTGCGCAAGCTCCCCGACGGCGCGCAGGTCTCCCTGGAGACCGGCGGCGAGTCCGGCCAGATGACGATCCGGTCCGGACGCTCGCGCTTCGCCCTCGGCGCCCTGCCGGAGGGCGACTTCCCGGATCTCGCCGCCGGCGAGATGCCGCACGGCTTCGAGATCGCCGCCGCCGACCTGAAGCGGCTGATCGAGAAGACCCAGTTCGCGATCTCCACCGAGGAGACCCGCTACTACCTCAACGGCATCTACCTGCACACGCTGGAGACCGAGGGCGGACCCGTGATGCGGGCCGTGGCCACCGACGGCCACCGGCTCGCCCGCGTCGAGATCCCGGCCCCGCAGGGCAGTGTCGGCATGCCGGGCGTGATCGTGCCCCGCAAGGCGGTCGCCGAGATCCAGAAGCTCCTCGACGACGGCGGCGAGACCGTCGCGGTCGACCTGTCGCCCGCCAAGATCCGCCTGCGATTCGCGGGTGGCCTGACCCTCATCTCCAAGCTGATCGACGGCACCTTCCCGGATTACCAGCGGGTGATCCCGGCCAACAACGACAAGCGGCTGACCGTGGAGCGCGACGCCTTCGCCAAGGCGGTGGACCGGGTCTCGACGATCTCGTCGGAGCGCGGGCGCGCGGTGAAGCTCGGGCTCGCCGAGGGGCGCCTCGCGCTCTCGGTGAACAACCCGGATTCGGGCAGCGCCACCGAGGAGCTCGATGTCGACTACGAGGCCGCCAACCTCGATATCGGCTTCAACGCCCGCTACCTGCTCGACATCACCGCACAGCTCGAGGGCGACACCGCCCTGTTCAAGCTCGCCGACCCGGGCTCCCCGACCCTGATCCAGGATCGCGAGGGCGCGCCGGCGCTGTACGTGCTGATGCCGATGCGGGTGTGAGTCTGACGCGGCACGTCTTGGTCCTGCCCTCGTCCTGAGGTGCCGGAGCGTAGCGGAGGCCTCGCAGGAGGTCTCCAGATGGCGACATGGGTTCTGGAGCACTCCTTCGAGGCCCGCCGACGCGGGCACCTCGGGATGCGGTAGTTGGATGGGATGTCAGACAAGAAGGGACGGTTGAGCGCGGTGCGGCTCGACCTCCGGGTTCCCCGATGAGCGATGTCCTCGATCCGCGGGTCGAGCCCAACGGGTCGGATCTGCGCGTCACACGCCTGATCGCCCGTGATTTCCGCAACCACGCCGATCTCGAGCTCACCCCCGGGGCGCGGTTCGTGGCGCTGGTCGGGGAGAACGGCGCGGGCAAGACCAACCTGCTCGAGGCGATCTCGCTGTTCGTGCCGGGAAGGGGCCTGCGCCGGGCGGAATTCGCCGCGATGGCGCGCAACGGCGGTCCGGGGGGCTTCGCCGTGTCCCTCACCCTCGATCGAGAGGGCTCCGAGCACCGACTCGGCACGGGGCTGGAGCCGCCGGGCCCCGACGGGCGGACGAGCCGGCTCTGCCGGATCGACGGCGCTACCGCCGCCTCGCCGGTGGCGTTCAGCGAGTTCCTGCGGGTGGTCTGGCTGACCCCCGACCTCGACGGGCTGTTCCGCGGCGCGGCCGGGGACCGGCGGCGGTTCCTCGACCGTCTCGTGCTGGCCGTCGATGCCGCGCACGGCGCCCGGGTCTCCGCGATGGAGCGGGCGCTGCGCTCGCGCAACCGCCTGCTGGACGAGCGCCCCGACGACGACCGCTGGCTCGACGCGGTGGAGCGGGAGGTCGCCGAGCTGGGCGTCGCCGTGGCCCTTGCCCGGCGCGAGACCGCCGAGCGCCTCGACCGGCTGATCGCCGAGACCCGGGACGACGCGCAGCCCTTCCCCTGGGCCTCCATCCGGCTCGAAGGCGATCTGGACGATCTCGTCGCGGTCTGGCCGGCCATCGAGGCAGAGGACCGCTACCGCCTCGCCCTGCGCAACGGTCGCCACCGGGACCGGGCCGCCGGGCGCACCCTGATCGGGCCGCAGAGCAGCGACCTCGTGGTCCGCCACGGTCCCAAGGACGTGCCCGCGGGCACGGCGTCCACGGGGGAGCAGAAGGCGCTCCTGATCGGGCTCGTCCTCGCCCATGCGCGGCTCGTGCGCGCCATGAGCGGCATCGCCCCGCTGATCCTCCTCGACGAGGTGGCGGCCCATCTCGACCCCCGCCGCCGGGCCGGCCTGTTCGAGGCCCTGGAGGCACTCCCGGGGCAGGTCTGGATGACCGGTGCCGACCCGGACGCCTTCGCCCAGGCCGGCGCACGGACCGAGGTGTTGCGGATCGGGGCCTGAGGCGGCCTCAGGCCGCCCGCACCGTGCTCAGGAAGCGGGCGACCTCCGCCCCGAGATGCTCCGACTGGCGCGACAGCTCGCCCGCCGCGCCCAGCACCTGGGCGGCGGCCGCGCCGGTTTCCTCGGAGGCTCTGGCGACGCCGGTGATGTTGCTGGTCACCTCGTCGGTTCCGGCCGCGGCCTGGGAGACGTTGCGGACGATCTCCTGCGTCGCCGCACCCTGCTCCTCGACGGCCGCCGCGATGGTGGTGGCCACCCCGTCGATCTCGCGGATGCGGCTGGCGATCGTCTCGATGGCCGTGACCGCCTGGCCGGTGACGCCCTGGATCTGTCCGATCTGCTGGCTGATCTCCTCGGTGGCCCGTGCGGTCTGGGCGGCGAGTTCCTTGACCTCGGCGGCGACCACCGCAAAGCCGCGGCCGGCATCCCCCGCGCGGGCCGCCTCGATCGTCGCGTTGAGCGCGAGCAGGTTGGTCTGCCCGGCGATGGTCGAGATCAGCCCGACCATGTCGCCGATGCGGGCCGAGGCTTGGCTCAGCGCCTGGACGAGATGCTGCGTCTGATCGGCCTCGCCCACCGCCGACTGGGCGAGCTGGGCCGAGCCGGAAACCTGCCGGCCGATCTCCTGCACCGACGAGCCCAGTTCCTCCGCGGCGGCCGCCACGGTCTGGACATTGGCGGAAGCTTCCTCGGCGGCGGCGGCCACGGTGGTGGACTGGCTGGCCGTCTCGGTGGCGCTCGCCGTCATGGTCTGGGCGGTGGCCTGGAGTTCGGTGGCCGAGGACGAGACCATCCCGACGATGCTGCCGACCGCCCGCTCGAACCCGTCCGCCAGCTCCAGCATGGTGCGCCTGCGCTCGGCGGCCGCGGCCTCGTCGGCAAGCCGCTTGACCTCGGCCTCCTCGGCGGCCTTGCGGGCGACCATGGCCTTGATGCCCTCCACCGCCTTGCCGACGGCGCCGACCTCGTCCTTGCGCGCCGCCTCCTTGATCTCGGCGTCGATCTCGCCCTGCGCCATCCGCTGCAGGACCATGACCAAACGATCGAGCGGGCGAGTGATGCCGACCGTCGCGACGAACACGGCCGCGATCAGTCCGGCGAGCAGCCCGAGGGCGCTGACGGTCATCAGGGCGCGGCGGGTGTCGTTGGTCTGGTCGGTCAGGTCGTCCGAGCCCTTCGCCATGTAAGCGCTGATGTCTTCGGCGAGCTTGTTGCCGTCCGCGAGCATGCCGGAGAAGACCGGGTCGATCGCCGAGTGGACCAGCGCGATGGCTTGGTCGTTCTGGTTGGAGGTGCCGAGCCGGCGAACCTCGCTGACGTCCCGGATGTAGCGCTCCATGCGTGCCGCCTGCTCGTCGATGCGCGCCGCGAAGCTCGGTGCGTGCGACCGGAAGACCGGCAGCAGTGTCTTCACCTCAGGCAGGACGGCCTCGAAGCCCTTGTTGGCATTCTGCATCTGGGACGGCTCGGTCTCCGCTATGACCCGGTACACGTAGTAATTGAGCTCGATCATCAGGCGGTTGAGCCGGCGCGCCTCGGCGACGGCGGCCGCCTCGTTGACGATGAAGTGGCTGTACCCGTCGTCGATCTTGGTCATCTGTGACTGTGCATACCAGATGCATCCGCCGACGATCGTAACGATCAGGGTAATCACGGCCACCAGTTTCGGCAGAACCTTGATGTTGGACAAGCGTAACATGGCGGTCGTGCACCCGATCGGACTGGTTGGTCTGTGAAATAATCGATCCCGGAGCATTTGTAAGCATCATACGTAAAAAATCTATTAATACGATGGTGTTATCAAGATACAAACATCGGCAGATTTGAGATTGAAACTTTATAGATGGCGATGTTGTCGAATATCACTAATCTTTTCTCGAATAGGACATCGAGAAAGACAAATCCAAAGCGAATTGGCTGGCCAATCGCGCGAATTGGCGGTTGAAAAGCCCGGATGATGTCCTGCCGGTTTCCCCGCGTCCGGTGACGCCGACCCTCCGAGGGTGCGGCGCCGGACACCATCGGGGCCGCGGATCTGCAGTCGGGGCCGGCCCTTTTCGGCACGTGGGTCGGGCGCCACATAGGAGGCCCGGCGCGCCGCCCGCCCGCTCACGGAACCCACAGCATATGTCCAAGCCCGTCCACGCCATGATCCGCGTCCTCGAGGAGGAGCGCGCGCGCGACTACTATGCCCGCGCCTTCGGCCTGGAGGTCTCCGACCGGTTCGACTTCCCGGACTTCACCCTCGTCTACATGCGGGATCCGGCCTCGCCGTTCGAACTGGAGCTCACGGTGAACAAGGGCCGCGACAAGCCCTACGATCTCGGCGACGGCTACGGGCACATCGCCTTCGTGGTCGACGACGTGGAGGCCGAGCACGCCCGGCACCGGCGCGAAGGCTTCACGGCCACCGACGTCAAGACGCTCAAACACGGGGATGACGTGCTGGCGCGGTTCTTCTTCGCCACCGATCCGGACGGCTACAAGATCGAGGTCATCCAGCGCGGCGGCCGCTTCCTCTGACCGGTCCCGTGCACCCCGCCCTCCCCGACACGCATCCGAGATCCATGCAGGACAAGACCCGCATCGTCTGCATCCGCCACGGGCAATCCACGTTCAACGCCGCGCACAGGCATGGGGGCGGCGATCCCGGCCTCCTCGACGCGCGCCTGACCGAGCTGGGCCACGCCCAGGCCCGGGCCGCGCGGGACCGGCTCCGGTCGGTCCCCTTCGATCTGGTGGTGGTCTCGCCCCTGACCCGGGCGATCGAGACCGCCGCGATCCTGTTCGGCGACCATCCGCGCCGGCCGCGCGTCCTCGTCGAGGTGCTGCACCGGGAATGCCAGGAGAGCAGCTGCGACGTCGGCCGGGCGGCCTCGGAGATCGCCGCGGAGTTCCCGCACCTCGATGTCGGGCACCTGCCCGAGGTCTGGTGGCATGCGGAGCCGGGCTGCGAGGTCGGCGGCTACCCGGTGGAGCCGCGCCCCCTGTTCGACGCCCGGGTCGCGGCGTTCCGCGACTGGCTGCGGGCTCGGCCGGAAGCCACCATCGCGGTGGTCGGGCACGGCACGTTCTTCTACCACCTCACCGGCACGTTCCTGGAGAATTGCGGCTCCATCGAGCTGGATCTCGAGGCGGCGCCCGCGGCGGCCTGATCAGGCCAGCGCCCCGGTCCGCGCGGCGTCCATGCGCTGACGGGCGCCGACGAGCGCGATCTCCGGAGCCTGTCGGCCGATGGCGAGCGCCTCGTCGAGGATCGCGCAGGCCTGGCTCCAGGTCCCGGCCACGAAGGGCGCGGCGCCTTCGGCCACCTCCGCGGCGCAGCGTGCATCCGTGCCCGCGCGTTGTGCCGCCGTCGCGGTGCGGGACACCGCCGCGGTGAGCGCGCCCTCGCGCCAGCGCCGCGCCTCGGCCGCCGCCTGCGAACGCGCCCCGCCCCGCCACGCGGCCGCGTTCGCCGCCGCCAGGGCCGCGGGCCAGTCCGGCGCGCCGATGCAGGCCTTCGCGTCCTCGACCATGCCAGCGACGGCGCAGAGCGGCGCCAGGATGCGGCGGACACTCTCCAGCGCCAGCGTCCGGGTGCGGGCGGCCTCGATCTCCGGAGCGTCGGCGCTGCCCGACAGCCGCAGCACGAAGGCCATCAGCTGGGGGCGCGCCTCGTCCGGCATGGTGTCGTTGAGCCCGAGGGCGTAGGCGGCGACCGGCCTGGAGAAGCAGGGCGGGCAATCGGCGCTGGAGCGGATCGCCCGGTAGGGCAGGCCCGCGGCCACGATCGCGGCCTCGTTGATGCAGGTCCCGCCGTCCGGGCCGGGGAAGGGATGCGATCCGGCGAGCAGACGCCAGTTCAGGATCGTCTCGAAATCGGGATGCATCAGCGCGCGCTCCGTCTCGGGTGCGCAGCGTGGCACGCCGCGCCCCGGATGGCGAGGCCCTTCAGCCGCCGAGCCCGGGCGCGAGGCCGGAGAGCATGGCGGCTCCCAGAACCAGCACGAAGGCGGCGGCGACGAGTTCGAGGCCGCCGAGCGCCAGGAGGCCCGCCTGTCCCCGGCCGCCGGCGAGGCGCAGGGCCGCGCGCTTGGCGAAGACCGCGAGGCAGGCCAGCGCCGTCGTGGTCAGGGCGGTGCCGAGGGCCATCGCCAGAACCGCCAGCACGCCCGCCCCGGGCACGCCCTGCGACACCGCGAAGACCAGGACCAGAACCGCGCCGGCGCAGGGGCGCGTGCCCGCCGCCAGCACCACCCCGGCCCGCTCGCGCCACGTGTCGAGGGTGTCGAGGGCCTGCGGCCCGGGCAGGTGGTTGCAGCCCGGACCGCAGCCCGCACCGAGGGTCGCGAGGCGTCCGGCCTTGCGCCACGTCAGCACCAGCCCGATCAGGGCGACGAGGGCGAAGCTCACGGTCTCGATCAGGGTGCCGGCCCGGGTGATGCTCGCCGCCGTGGCGTTGAGGACCAGGGTGCCGAGGCCGACGATCGCCCCGGCCATGCAGGCCTGGAGCAGCGCGGCGCAGAGGCTCAGCGCGGCGCCGCGCCGGAGCGCCCGCTCCCCCGCCAGGATGTAGCCGGCGATCACCGCCTTGCCGTGGCCGGGACCGGCGGCATGGAACACCCCGTACGCGAAGGCGAGGCCGACCAGCGGGCCCCAGCTGCCGCCGCCCCGCAGCGCGCCGACCGCCGCGTTCAGGCTGCGGGAAAAGCTCGCCTGCAGCGCCAGGATCACCCCGCCGATCCCCGTGGCGGACGGGGCAGCCTCCCGGAAGCCGATCCCGAAGGGCGAGCGCGGCGGCGGCGCGGAGAGGCCGGGCGCGACGAGCCACGCGATCCCGGCCGCCAGGAGCGCGGCCAGCCCGATGGCCAGGGCCATGAGGCCGAGCCTCAGCCCCAGCCGTCCCGCCCCGGCGGGGGCGACGATCCCGATCCCTACGGACATGCCACGAGAACCCGGCTGGCGAACTGCACCCCGTAGGTCGAGGCGGCGGTGAGCGCCTCGAAGAAGGCCTCGGTCATCCCCGGGGATCCGGCATCGGCCGTCTTCGGCTGCTCGGTCTTCGGGCGGGTCACCGTGGCGGCGCAGCCCTGCGGCGCTCCCGCGAGGGTCGCGGCGTCGGTCCCCTCGGCGAACGAGAAGGCGACGAAATAGGTCGGGTCGTAGACCTCCAGCGCAGCCACGCCCCGCCCCTGCTGGACCGGCGTCTTCAGGGGCAGCAGGAAGGTCATGACCAACGCCTTGTCCTCCATATGGGCTGCCGGCTCCTTCGGATCGCTGAAGGCCTGCTCCTTGCCGCCGACCTTCAGCTTCGTGAAGTAGCCGAACTCGGCGAGGTTGGCGGTGTTCTCGGCCGCGAGCCCGGCAAGCTCCTCCGGGCTGAGCTTGCCGTCCTTGTTGGTGTCGAGGCCCTGGGTCACGAAGGCCGTGTATTCGGGGTCGAAGCTCCACGTGTCGCGGACGCCCACGAGCTTTCCGCCCTCGTAGACGAGCTGCGCCTTGGCGGTGACCCAGACGTGGGGATGGGCGGAAGCGCCCGAGGCGGCGCAGGCGAGGGCGGCGGCCACCACCAGGGCGAGCGGTTTCGGGCAGTGCGCGGCGATCAGCATGGAAGGAGGCACGCTCGCGGCGGGAGGAACACGGTCAGGCCGGATCTTCCTCGCGTGCCGGTTGGGCGAAAGCGAGGCGCCGCCCCGTCGCGTGCGCCGCTCACTCGCCCCCGTCGAGCCCCATCAATTGGAAGCTCACCCGCAGGTCGTTCGACATCGGGATGTCGAGGCGCTCGCCGTTGGGCAGGCGCTTGAGGAACCAGCGCTCGTAGGTCCAGCGCAGCGCCCGGCTTTCGGCGAGGCGCGTGAAGGTCTGCTGCACGATGCCGGCGAACTCCGGGTCGTCCTTGCGGAACATGATGCCGTAGGGCTCGTAGGAGAGCTTGTCGGGGAGCACCGTGTAGTTCGCCCCGTCCCGCGCGTCCGTGGCGATCAGCCCGTAGAGCAGCACGTCGTCGGTGGCGAAGGCGTCGGCCTTTCCGGCCTTCACCATGGCGTAGGACGCGGCATGGTCGGGCGCCGTGACCACCTGCGCGTCGATCTTCAGCCGGGCGAGGAGGTCGCGCACGGCCTTCTCGTTGGTTGTGCCGGCCGTCACCACCACGGTCTTGCCGCCGAGATCCCGGTAGGAGGCGACGCCCGAGCCCCGCTTCACCAGCAGCTGCGTGGCGCTGATGTAATCCACCGGCGAGAAGGCGACCTGCCTGCGGCGCTCGGCATTGGCGGTGGTCGAGCCGCATTCGAGGTCGATCTTGCCGGAGGTCAGCGCCGGGATGCGCGTCTCGGCGGTGACGGGCTCGTAGCGGATCCTCACCGGCCGGCCGATCGCCGCCTGGACGTCGTCGGCGATCTCGCCGCAGAGGTCGATGGCGTAGCCGATCGCCCGGGGGCTGCCGTCCGGCCGCTTGCCTTCCACGAAGGAGAACGGCACCGAACTCTCCCGGTAGCCGAGCACGATCTCCCCGCGCTCGGCGACGCTCCTGAGCGTGCCGGTGAGCACCTCGACGGCGGCTGCTGGCGACACGCCCGCCAGCGCCAGCGCCAGAACCGCGATGAGCCGCATCGTCATCACAGAGCCTCCCAGGCGCACCGCACAAGCCACACCGCACGGG
Source organism: Methylobacterium sp. 391_Methyba4 (assembly GCF_029691625.1). Lineage (NCBI taxonomy): Bacteria > Pseudomonadati > Pseudomonadota > Alphaproteobacteria > Hyphomicrobiales > Methylobacteriaceae > Methylobacterium > Methylobacterium sp. 391_Methyba4. The sequence goes on from NZ_CP121475.1 coordinate 2,812,056, forward strand.
AGAGTGCCAGCGCCCGGCCCCTCCCATCCATCCCCCATCCAGAGGTGCCGAAGCGCAGCGGAAGCCTCGAAGCAGCCTTCCGGTCAGCGCCGCGATCCCTGGCGTCCTCCTCCGAGGCCCGCAGACGCGGTCACCTCAGGATGAGGAGGATGGGTTCGACAGCCGCCTTGCACCCGACATCCCGGCGGGCGCAGATCCCGCGAAACCGGCCCCTACTCTGCCGGCGAGGCCACGGTGCCGACATGGTCGAGGCGCTGGTCGGTGGTGGTGAGCTGCCCCTCCCACTTGGCGACCGCCACGGTGGCGACGCTGTTGCCCAGCACGTTGGTGGCCGAGCGCCCCATGTCCAGGAACTGGTCGATGCCGATGATCAGCAGCAGCCCGGCCTCCGGGATGTTGAAGTGCGCCAGCGTCGCCGAGATGACCACCAGCGAGGCGCGCGGCACGCCGGCCATGCCCTTCGACGTCACCATCAGCAGCAGCAGCATCGTGAGCTGCTGACCCCAGCTCAACGGGATGTTGTAGGCCTGCGCGATGAACATCACCGCGAAGGTACAGTACATCATCGAGCCGTCGAGGTTGAACGAGTAGCCCATGGGCAGCACGAACGACGTGATGCGGTTCGGCACCCCGAACTTCTCGAGGTTCGTCAGCATCTTCGGGTAGGCCGCCTCGCTCGACGCGGTCGAGAAGGCGAGCACGAAGGGCTCCTTGATCAGGTTGAACAGCCGCATGATGCCGCCGCCCCCGAGCATCAGGAAGCCGACGCCCATGAGCAGCGCCCAGAGCACGGCGAGCCCGATGTAGAACTCCACGAGGAACTTGCCGTAGGTCACGAGCACGCCGATGCCCTGCGTGGTGATCGTCGCCGCGATGGCGGCGAACACCGCCACGGGGGCGAACATCATCACGTAGCCCGTGACCTTGAGCATCACGTCGGCCAGGCCCTCGATGCCCTGCGCGAGGAGGCGCCCCTTCTCGCCGAGGGATGCCAGGCCGACGCCGAAGAAGATCGAGAAGACCACGATCTGCAGGATCTCGTTGTTGGCCATCGCCTCGACGGCGCTCTTCGGCACGAGGTGCGTCACGAATTCCTTGAGCGACAGCGAGGCCGCCTTGAGCCCCGTCCCGGCGCCGGCATCGGGCAGCGGCAGGTTCAGGTTCTGGCCGGGCTGCATCAGGTTGACCATGATCAGGCCGAGCATCAGCGAGCAGAACGAGGCGCCCACGAACCAGAGCAGCGCCTTGCCGCCTACCCGGCCGACCGCAGCGGTGTCCCCGAGATGCGCGATGCCGACCACGAGCGTGGAGAAGACCAGCGGCGCGATGATCATCTTGATCAGCCGCAGGAACACGTCGGAGACCAGCGCGATGTAGCCGGCGATCTCCTTGGCGGTCTGCGGATCGGGCCAAGTGATGCTGCAGGCGTAGCCGACGGCGATTCCGAGGAGCATGCCGACGAAGATCATCGTCGTGAGTCTCGACCCTGCCATCGGTACTGCTCCTCGCCTGAGCCCGGGATGATCGAGCATTTCAATTCGTTAACGTGTCGCAGGAACTGCGCCGCACGCAAGCCCGGCCGGGGCGCGTTACTGGCGTGGTCGACTGTTTTCGCGCGACGCTCGGGCGGCGATGAAACCTGTGGCCGGTGTGCTACGGCTGCGGTACGAGACTTGCCCCGCCGCGCCACCTGCGGTTCCCGTAGGCGGCACGAGAAACCTGCGCGCGCGAGAGTTCATGGACGTCTTCGTACAGCAGTTGATCAACGGGCTGACGCTCGGCTCGATCTATGGCCTGATCGCCATCGGCTACACGATGGTGTTCGGCATCATCGGCATGGTGAACTTCGCTCACGGCGACGTCTTCATGGTCTCCTGCTTCATCGCGCTGATCACCTTCCTGCTGTTGACCGTGTGGCTCGGGGTCAGCTCCATCGCCCTGGCCTTCCTGGTGGTGCTGGTGGTCGCCATGGTGCTCACCGCCCTGTGGGGCTGGGCGATCGAGCGCGTCGCCTACCGGCCGTTGCGCGGCTCGTTCCGGCTGGCGCCGCTGATCTCGGCGATCGGCGTCTCGATCTTCCTGTCGAACTTCGTCCAGGTGGTGCAGGGCGCGCGCAACAAGCCGACGCCGCCGATGCTGTCGGGGGGCATCACCCTGTTCGAGCGGGACGGCTACGCGGTGTTCCTGGCCTGGAAGCAGGTTCTGATCATGGCGGTCACCGCCGTGCTGCTCACGGGCTTCTGGTATCTCGTCCAGCGCACCCCCTTCGGCCGGGCGCAGCGCGCCTGTGAGCAGGACCGCAAGATGGCGGCGTTGCTGGGCATCGACGTCGACCGCACGATCTCCCTGACCTTCGTGCTCGGCGCCGCGCTGGCGGCCGTCGCCGGCGTCCTCTACCTCATGTATTACGGCGTCGTGTCGTTCTCGGACGGGTTCGTGCCCGGCGTGAAAGCCTTCACGGCGGCGGTGCTCGGCGGCATCGGCTCCCTGCCCGGCGCGGTTCTCGGCGGCCTGATCATCGGCCTGATCGAGACCTTCTGGTCCGCCTACTTCTCCATCGAGTACAAGGACGTCGCCGCCTTCTCGATCCTGGCGATCGTCCTGATCTTCATGCCCTCGGGCATCCTGGGCCGGCCCGAGGTCGAGAAAGTCTGATGGCCCGTTCTCAGGCTGCGCTTCCCGACTCCGCGATGGCCGGCATCCTGCGCGACGCCGCCCTGTACGCCCTCGTCACCTTCGGCCTCTGCGTGCCGATCATCGCCTACCGCACCGATCCCGGGCCCGGGACCGAGCTGGTGCTCGTCCCGCGCTGGGGACTGGTGGCGGCGCTCTGCGCGGCGATCTTCGTGGCGCGGCTCGTCCAGCGCCTCGTGCTGCTGCGCCGTGACGCCCGGCGGGCGCTGACCCCCTCCCCGTCCCAGGCCACCGAGGCGGTCCACGGCGAGCCGGATGCGGGCCAGAAGACCTCGAAGGTCGGGCTCTATCTGTTCATCGGCATCGCCCTGACGCTGCCGATGATCGCGGCGGCGGCCACCGGCGGCCTGTCCTCGGCGCGCTACTGGATCGACCTCGGCATCCTGATCCTCACCTACGTGATGCTCGGCTGGGGTTTGAACATCGTGGTCGGCCTCGCCGGTCTCCTCGATCTCGGCTACGTCGCCTTCTACGCGGTCGGTGCCTATTCCTACGCCCTGCTCTCGACCACCTTCGGCCTGTCGTTCTGGGTCTGCCTGCCGCTGGCGGGCCTGTTCGCCGGCCTGTGGGGGATGATCCTCGGCTTTCCCGTGCTGCGCCTGCGCGGCGACTATCTGGCCATCGTCACCCTGGCCTTCGGCGAGATCATCCGCCTCGTCCTGATCAACTGGACCGACGTGACCGGGGGCGGGGCGGGCATCTCGTCGATCCCGCGGGCGACCTTCTTCGGGATCCCGTTCACGGCGGGCGACGACGGGTTCGCGGCGACCTTCGGCATCCCGTACGATTCGATGCACCGGCTGGTCTTCCTGTACTACCTGATCCTCGGCCTCGCGCTGATCACGAACTTCGTCACCCTGCGCCTGCGCCGCCTGCCGATCGGGAGGGCCTGGGAGGCGCTGCGCGAGGACGAGATCGCCTGCCGCTCCCTCGGCATCGACACCACCGCCACGAAGCTCACGGCCTTCGCGCTGGGGGCGGCCTTCGGGGGCGTCGCCGGCTCGTTCTTCGCCGTGCGCCAGGGCTTCATCAGCCCGGAGAGCTTCAACTTCCTCGAGAGCGCCATCATCCTGGCGATCGTGGTGCTGGGCGGCATGGGCAGTCAGGTCGGCGTCGCGATCGCCGCGGTGGCGATGGTCGGCGGGCCGGAGATGCTGCGCAACCTCGGCTTCCTGAAGGCCGTGTTCGGCGAGGGGTTCGATCCCAGCGAGTACCGCCTGCTCCTGTTCGGGCTGGCCATGGTGGCCATGATGGTCTGGCGCCCGCGCGGCCTGATCTCGGAGCGCATGCCGTCGGTGTCGCTCGGCGAGCGCCGCGCGGTCTCGGGCGCCCATGTGAGCGAGGGGCACGGCTGATGGCGGCCTCACCCCTCGCCCCCCCGGTGCTCACGGTCGAGCACCTGACCATGCGGTTCGGCGGGCTGACCGCCGTCTCCGACCTGTCCTTCGCGGCGCGGCGCGGCGACATCACCGCCTTGATCGGCCCGAACGGAGCCGGCAAGACCACGGTGTTCAACTGCATCACCGGCTTCTACAAGCCCACCGAGGGCATGCTGACGCTGGCGCATGCCGACGGCACCGCGCACCTGCTGGAGCGGCTGCCCAACCACAAGGTCAACCGCACCGCCCGGGTGGCCCGCACCTTTCAGAACATCCGCCTGTTCCAGGGCATGACGGTGTTGGAAAACCTTCTGGTCGCCCAGCACGCCCCCCTGATGCGCGCCTCGGGCTACACGATCCTGGGCTTGCTCGGCCTCAAGACCTACCGGGACGCGCAGGAGGCCGCGATCGAGCGCGCCAAGGCGTGGCTGACGCGCATCGACCTGATGGCGCGGGCCGACGATCCGGCGGGCGCCCTGCCTTATGGCGCGCAGCGGCGCCTGGAGATCGCCCGGGCGATGTGTACGGACCCGGTCCTGCTCTGCCTCGACGAGCCGGCCGCCGGCCTCAACCCCCGGGAATCGGCCGAGCTGAACGGCCTCCTGCGCCACATCCGGGACGAGCACGACACCTCGGTGCTGCTGATCGAGCACGACATGTCGGTGGTGATGGAGATCTCCGACCACGTGGTCGTGCTGGATTACGGCGTGAAGATCGCCGATGGCTCTCCCGCCGAGGTGCGGGCCGACCCGAAGGTGATCGCCGCCTATCTGGGTGTGGAGGACGAAGAGGTGGAGGCCGTGGAGGCCGAGGTCGGGATCACCGTGCCGCACGCGGACGAGACCCATACGGGAGCCTCGGCATGAGCGTCGCCGGCATCAACGTCCTGGTCGAGGAGACGCGGGCGATCCAGGCGGGCCGCAAGCCGCCGCTCCTCGCGGTGCGCGACGTCTCGACCTATTACGGCAGCGTCGCCGCCCTGCGCGGCGTCGATCTCGACGTCGCCGAGGGCGAGATCGTCACGCTGATCGGCGCCAACGGCGCCGGCAAGTCGACCCTGATGATGACGATCTTCGGCAGCCCCCAGGCGCGCTCGGGGACGATCACCTATGACGGGCGCGACATCACCCGGATGCCGACGCACGCCATCGCCCGGCTCGGCATCGCCCAGTCGCCGGAGGGCCGCCGGGTCTTCCCGCGCATGACGGTCTACGAGAATCTCCAGATGGGCGCCGCCCTCCATGACGGGCGCTTCTTCGCCGAGGATCTGGAGAAGGTCTGCACCCTGTTCCCGCGGGTCAAGGAGCGCCTGAACCAGCGTGCCGGCACCATGTCGGGAGGCGAGCAGCAGATGCTGGCCATCGCCCGGGCGCTGATGAGCCGCCCGCGCCTGCTGCTCCTCGACGAGCCGTCGCTGGGCCTCGCGCCGCTGGTGGTGAAGGGCATCTTCGACGCGATCCGGGAACTCAACCGGACCGAGGGCATGACGATCTTCCTCGTCGAGCAGAATGCCTACCACGCCCTCAAGCTCGCCCATCGCGGCTACGTGCTGGTCAACGGTCGGGTCACCATGAGCGGCACCGGCCGCGCGCTGCTCGACGACCCGAACGTCAAGGCCGCCTATCTGGAAGGGGGCCATGCCGGCCCGGTCGGGGCATGAGCGCGCTGCAGGGAATCCTCTACGAGGAGCCGTCGGCCTGGCTGTTCCTGCTCGTCACCGTGGTGATGGGCGGCTGGGCCGGCTGGATGGCGGCCCGCGGCATCGCCCGGGGTTGGCGGCCGTTCTGGCACTGCGCACTGGCGCTGCTTCTGGTGGCGGCTGCCGTGCGCTTCATCCACTACGCCCTGTTTTCGGGCACGCTGCTCTCGCTGCACTACTATGCGGTCGACGCGGTCGTCGTCATGATCATCGGCGCGGCGGGCTTCCGCTACACGCGGACGCGCCAGATGACGAGCCAGTACCGCTGGCTCTACGAGAAGACCTCACCGCTGACATGGCGCGCACGGGCGCCCGAAGCGGACGAGGTCCGATGAGTGCGGCCGGATCCGCACGTGCGGTCCTGACACTTAGGGGTAGTACGCGATGAGATCGATTCTGCTGGCCGGGCTCGCCCTCGGCGCGATGGTGGCGGCCGCCCAGGCCGCCGAGGTCAAGCTCGGCGTCGCCGCGCCGATCACCGGCAACAGCGCCGCCATCGGCGCGCAGCTCAAGAACGGCGCGAGCCAGGCGGTCGAGGACCTGAACAAGGCCGGTACCCTCAAGGGCACGACGCTCACCGTCACGGTGGGCGACGACGCCTCCGACCCGAAGCAGGGCGTCTCGGTGGCCAACAAGTTCGCCAGTGAAGGCGTGAAGATGGTCGTCGGCGACTACAATTCCGGCGTGTCGATCCCGGCCTCCGACGTCTACCTCGACGCCGGCATCATCCAGGTCACGCCGGCCTCCACGAACGTGAAGTTCACCGAGCGCGGCATGTGGAACACGTTCCGCACCTGCGGCCGCGACGACCAGCAGGGCGCGGTGGCGGGCAATTACCTGGCCGAGAAGTTCAAGGGCAAGAAGATCGCCTTCGTCCACGACAAGACGCCCTACGGCAAGGGGCTGGCCGACGAGACCCTGAAGGCGCTCAAGGCCAAGGGCGGCAAGGAGGTCATGTACGAGGGCATCAACCCGGGTGAGAAGGACTACTCTGCGCTCGTCTCCAAGCTGAAGTCGGCCAATGTCGACGTGGTCTATTTCGGCGGCTACTACACCGAGGCCGGCCTGATCCTGCGCCAGATGCGCGATCAGGGCCTGAAGGCGCCGATGATGGGCGGCGACGGCATGGTCGATCGCGAGCTCGTGGCGATCGCCGGTCCCGCGGCCGAGGGCACGCTGACCACCTTCCCGCCGGACGCCCGCAAGAACCCGAACGCCAAGGCGGCGCTGGCCGCGTTCAAGGCCAAGAACATCGATCCGGAGGGCTACACGCTCTACTCGTACGCGGCCGTGCAGGTCCTGGCCAAGGCGATGGCCGAGACCGGCTCCAGCGACGGCAAGAAGCTGGCCGACTGGCTGCACCAGGGCAAGCCGGTGGACACGGTGGTCGGGCCGATCGCCTACGACAAGAAGGGCGACATCACCCGGCCCGACTACGTCATGTACGAATGGAAGAAGGGGCCGGACGGCAAGATCGACTACAGCGGCAATGAGCTGACGAAGTAAGCCGCGGCCACGAACCGGGTTTCCAGTCCGACGCCGTCTTCCGATACCGCGGGGGGCGGCGTCGTCGTTTTCTATACCGTGGATTCGTCAGCTTTCCGGGCGGATCCGTCCTCCGCACCGCGTGCGTACGCCTAAGAAGTGTGCATGATGCCGCCGGCGCGAGCGTGAGGCCGGCTCAGCGCTTGGGAGGAGGCCATGGGGACGGCAGGGACCGCGTCTGCAGACGTGCGCAGCAGCTTGGCCGCGACGTGTCCGTACTCAGCCGCAGGCCTGCGCGGCACGACAGCCCTTCTCCCGGCACCATCATTGCAAAGGCGTCGCCCGAGCGGGCGGGCCCGCGTACCCCGCCGCCGGCCGACACGATTCGGCCCGATCCAGGAGTTCCGTACCGATGCAGTCTGATATCGCTCGCCGCGGCCTTGCCGCGGCGCTGGGCCTGACCCTCGCCCTTGCTCCGATGAGCCTGCGGGCGGAGGAGCTGACCGGCACCCTCAAGAAGGTGAAGGACGCCAACGCCATCGTCATCGGCTATCGCGATGCCTCCGTCCCGTTCTCCTATCTCGGCGGCGACCAGAAGCCGGTCGGCTACGCGATGGACATCTGCTACAAGATCGCCGACGCCGTGAAGGCCAAGCTCAACCTCCCGAACCTTGAGGTGAAGCTCAACCCGGTGACCTCCGCCACCCGCATCCCGCTGATGGCGAACGGCACGATCGATCTCGAGTGCGGCTCGACGACCAACAACGCCGAGCGCGAGAAGCAGGTGTGGTTCACCAACTCGCACTTCCTGACCGCGACCCGCTACGTCTCGAAGAAGTCGGCCAACCTGCACACGATCGAGGACCTGAAGGGCAAGACCGTCGTGTCGACCTCGGGCACCACGAACATCAAGCAGATCAACGAGGCCAACACGGAGCGCAAGCTCGGCCTGACGATCCTGCCGGCCAAGGACCACGCCGAGGCGTTCCTGATGGTCGAGACCGGCCGCGCCGCCGCCTTCGTGATGGACGACGTGCTGCTCGCCTCGCTCGCCGCCTCCTCGAAGGACCCGTCCGCCTACGAGATCTCCACCGAGGCCCTGTCGAAGCCTGAGCCCTACGGCATCATGCTCCGCAAGGACGACACGGAGTTCAAGAAGGTCGCGGACGACGCCACCGCCAAGCTCTACACGAGCCCCGAGGGCAAGGCGCTCTACGACAAGTGGTTCACGAAGCCGATCCCGCCGCGCAACATCAACCTCAACCTGCCGATGAGCGCGGAGATGAAGAAGCAGTTCACGACCCCGATCTCGAGCCCCGACCCGGCGGCCTACTGAGATCCGTTCGGTTCGCTTTCATGCCATGATGCGCACCGCGGGCTCCCGCCCGCGGTGCGTCTCTGTAAGTTCACAGTAGAAGCGGCGCGATGAACTACAACTGGAACTGGCGGATCTTCTTCGACGCCTCGCCGGAGGGCACCGGCACGTATCTCGACATGCTGCTCTCGGGGCTCATGTGGACGATCACGACCGCGCTCTGCTCCTGGGTGATCGCCTTCTTCCTGGGCTCCCTGATCGGCGTGCTGCGGACCCTGCCGTCGAAGACCGCGAACACCGTCGGTACCGCCTACGTGGAATTGTTCCGCAACGTGCCGCTGCTGGTGCAGATGTTCCTCTGGTACTTCGTGCTGCCCGAAGTGGTCCCGACCCGGATCGGCGATGCGATCAAGCAATTGCCCGACGCGCCGTTCTACACGGCGGTGGTGTGCCTCGGCTTCTTCACCGCTTCGCGCGTCGCCGAGCAGGTCCGCGCCGGCATCCAGGCGCTGCCGCGGGGCCAGCGCATGGCCGGCACCGCCATGGGCTTCACGACCTATCAGACCTACCGCTACGTGCTGCTGCCCAACGCCTACCGGATCATCCTGCCGCCGATGACCTCGGAATTCCTCAACAATCTCAAGAACACGTCGGTGGCGCTGACCATCGGTCTGCTGGAGCTGACCGCCCGGGCCCGCTCGATGCAGGAATTCTCGTTCCAGGTGTTCGAGGCGTTCACGGCGGCGACGATCCTCTACGTGATCATCAACCTCGTGGTGGTCACGGCGGCGACCTTCCTGGAGAAGGCGGTCGCCATCCCCGGCCAGCGCTGAGGGCCGCCCGCTTCCGTTCCGCCACCCCGCCCGACGGCCACCGGTAACAGGCCCCGATGCTCTCGAATTTCGACTTTTCCGTCATCGTCTCGTCCCTGCCCTACCTGTTCGGTCAGGGCATGGTCTTCACCGTGACGCTCACCGCCATGGCCGCCGTGGGCGGCGTGATCATCGGAACGCTCCTGGCAATGGCGCGCCTGTCGGGCATTCCCGGCCTGTGGCACCTCGCCAAAGGTTATGTCGAGCTGTGCCGCTCGCTCCCGCTGGTGCTGGTGATCTTCTGGTTCTACTTCCTGGTGCCGTATATCGGCGCCTACGTGACGGGGGCCTCGACGCCGATCCAGGTGGGCGCCTTCCCGTCCGCCCTGATCACCTTCATGGCCTTCGAGGCGGCCTACTTCTCGGAGATCATGCGGGCCGGCATCCAGTCGATCCCGAAGGGCCAAACGGCGGCCGCCCAGGCCCTCGGGATGAATTACTGGCAGACCATGGGCAACGTGATCCTGCCCCAGGCCTTCCGCAACATGCTGCCGCTGCTGCTGACCCAGACCATCATCCTCTTCCAGGACACGTCGCTGGTCTACGTGCTGTCGCTCACCGACTTCATGGGCGCCGCCTCGAAGGTCGCCCAGCGCGACGGACGCCTCGTCGAGATGTATATCTTCGCGGCGGTGGTTTATTTCGTGATCTGCTTCTCGGCCTCGTTCCTGGTGCGCCGCCTGCAGCGCCGCGTGGCCATCATCCGCTGACCGACACTGGAGACCGTGCCATGACCTCGTCCCCGATGCCGGCTCCCACCGCCGCCGAACCCGTCGCCGATGCCAGCCACGCGCCCAAGGATGCCGGCCTGCAGTCGGGCGGCCTCATCGCCGGCGCGTCCGCCGTGGCGCCCGGCGAGACGATGATCGCCATCGACAACATCAGCAAATGGTACGGCGACTTCCAGGTGCTGACGAACTGCACCACCAAAGTCGCCAAGGGCGAGGTGGTGGTCGTCTGCGGTCCTTCGGGCTCGGGCAAGTCGACCCTGATCAAATGCGTCAACGCCCTGGAGCCCTTCCAGAAGGGCCAGATTACGGTGGCCGGCACCAAGGTCGCCGACAAGGCGACCAATCTGCCCAAGCTCCGCTCGCGGGTCGGCATGGTGTTTCAGCATTTCGAGCTGTTCCCGCACCTGTCGATCACCGACAACCTCACCATCGCCCAGCGCAAGGTGCTCGGCCGCAGCGCCGAGGATGCCAAGAAGCGCGGGCTCGACCTTCTCGCCCGGGTCGGCCTCGGCGCCCACGCGAACAAGTTCCCCGGCCAGCTCTCAGGCGGCCAGCAGCAGCGCGTCGCCATCGCGCGGGCGCTCGCCATGAACCCGGTGGTGATGCTGTTCGACGAGCCGACTTCGGCGCTGGATCCCGAGATGGTCGGCGAGGTGCTCGACGTGATGGTCGAACTTGCCAAGGAAGGCATGACCATGATGGTCGTGACCCACGAGATGGGCTTCGCCCGCAAGGTCGCCGACCGGGTGATCTTCATGGATCGCGGCGAGATCGTCGAGGACGCCAAGAAGGAGGAGTTCTTCGGCAGCCCCCGCTCAGAGCGGGCCCAGACCTTCCTGTCGAAGATCCTGCAACACTGAGTTGGAGCGCTCTACTCCGACGCCTCCTGCGCGGCCCGATATTCCCGCCCGTGCTGGCAATAGCCCTCGACGATGCGGATCATCATGGCGCGTTTCTCGGCGTCGAGGGCCCCCAGGATCCTGGCCGGGCGGCCGCCCCACAGATAACCGGCCTCCAGGATCTGACCGGGATCCGTGGTGGCGCCCGCCGCCAGCATGACGTCGTCGGCGATCAGGGTTCCTGACGCAATCGTCGCGCCGATGCCGATCAACGAACGTGCCCCGATCCGGCAATCCGAGATCCGGACGTTGTGGGCGATGGTGGTGTCCCGCCCGATCACCACGCCGTCCGCCCGGGTGCGGATGACCGTGTTGTCCTGAATATTGGTATCGGCGCCGACGACGATCGGGCCGACCTCGGCGTTGAGGTCGCAGCAGAACAGCACGCTCGCCCCGGCTCCGAGGCTCACCCGCCCGCGCAGACGGGCGTTGCGCGCCACGAACACGCTGTCGTCGACCTCCGATACTTCCCCGGGCGGGAGAGCGGATCCGTCGCCCATGCGCTCACGCAGCCGCTCGGCGCGCTCGGCGATCTCATCGGCTCCGATCGCTCGGCTCGGACGGGCGGGACTACCGGCATAGGCGTAGCCGCCGGGCAGCGTCGCCCGAGGGAATACGGTCGAGCCCGCCTCGATCACCGCACCGTCGCCGACCTCGGCGCCGTCGAGGATCACCACGTCGTCCTCGACGACCACGTCGGAGCCGAGCGTGCAGGCGTGCACGACGCTGTTGCGCCCGACCGTGACGCGGTCGCCGACCCGGGTGCCGTGCGTCCGGGTGGCGATGTGCACCGTCGAGCGGTGGCCGAGCCAGAAGCGGTCGCCGAGGATGACGGTCTGGCCGTCGGCGCGAATCACCGCCTCGTCGCCGATCCAGGCCTGCGCGCCGATCCGCGCGGCGCCGATCACCGTGCTGCCGCGACCGCACCAGACCGGGCGGCTGACGAAATCCGGCTGCACGCCGTCGTAGGGCAGGATCAGGTCGGGGGTCACGCGGGTATCCTTCTCCAGCGCCGTCCGGAGCACGCGGGCTCATCCGAGGACCGCGCGCCGGGCCGGCAGGGCGCGACGGACCGTCTCATATAGAGGCGGGGCCGGGTGTGACAGGGACGGGACTGGCCCGCAAAGCCGCGGACTCCTATGGATCGGGCCATGAGCGCCCCCGTTCCAAGCATCGCCATCCAGGCCGAGCCCTTCGACACCGCGGCCGAGATCGCCAGCGTGAGCGCGGCGCTGGGCGGCCGGGCGGGCGCCGTCGTCACCTTCACCGGGCTGTGCCGCGACGAGGGCGGGCGGCTGACCGCCCTGGAGCTGGAGCACTACCCCGGCATGGCCGAGGCCGAGATCCGGCGGGTCGCCGACGAGGCGATGGCCCGCTGGCCGCTCCAGGCCCTGCGGGTGATCCACCGCCATGGGCTGGTGCGCCCGGGCGACGGCATCGTGCTGGTGGTGACCGCCGCGAGCCACCGGGTCGCGGCCTTCGCGGCCGCGGATTTTCTGATGGATTACCTCAAGACCCGCGCCCCGTTCTGGAAGCGCGAGCACCTCGCCGACGGCACCACCGGCGGTTGGGTCGAGGCGACGGCTCAGGATGACGCCGCGGCCGGGCGCTGGCGCTGAGGGTCGAGTCCCGGGCCGCGCCGCGCGACACGATCCGCGTCCCGAAGAGGACGAGGCGGCTGGATTGATCGCCGGTATCGATGTCCGGCCCGGGCCGAGGGCGCGGATCCGGCTGGCGCCGCAAGTGCTCCTGCGGGGGCGCCCGATGGGCCGAAGCCTGCGGTCCGGCGGCGCGCGCGGACAACCGGCGGACGGGCATCCCCGCCCCGCAGCCGCCCGCAAAGGCCGGAGAGAGCCGGCGGTTCAGGTCATCGCCGTCCCGAACGCCCGCCGCCATCGGGCGGACGCCTGCGTGTCCCCCCTGCCATCCCGGTCCCGCCTTCGGTGCCCGGACTGACGGGAAGGCCGATCGGGGCATCCGTCGCAGTTGGAGGGTCGAACAAGCCGGGGACGTCGCCGGCGAACCCGGACCATGGTTTCGGGCTCGCTTCACCCTGAGAACCCGCGGTCTCGCCCTTGACCCCTGAGGGCCCAGGGCGTTCGTGAACCCGCGGTGCAGGAGTGATGATGTCGGACAGCAAGCTACAGGACTTGGACGGCCCGGTCGGGCCCTGGCGCGGAACGGCGCCGCTCGCAGCCTCCGGGATCGCCGTGGTGTGCTTCGTGGCGGCACTGGCGCTGGCCTGGATGTCCGCCGGCACGCTCCTGCTGATCTTCGCCGGCGTGCTCCTCGGCGTGTTCCTCGACGGCCTGACCCGCGGGCTCGGCCGCATCCTGCCCCTGCCGCGGGCCCTGCGATTGTCCGTCGTCAGCCTCGTGGTGGCGATCGCGGTGGTCGGCTTCGCGAGCTACGGCGGCGCCACCATCGTCCAGCAGGGCCGCGAACTCGGCACCACGATCAAGGATCAGGCGGCCACGGTGTCGGGCTGGCTCTCGGAGCGCGGCATCGACGTGCCGAGCCTCGCCCCGCAGGGCAGCGGCAAGGACGGCTCGACGGATTCGGGCCAGAAGGAGGGCGGCCTCGCCGGCCTCGCCTCCGGCCTGATGAAGGGCAGCGGCTCCTTCGTGTCGGATGCCGGCAGCGTCCTCGGACCGGCCGCGGCGGTGGTCCTGGGCCTGTTCGACGCTCTCGGCAACGTCCTCGTGATCGCCTTTCTGGGCCTCGCCTTCGCGGCCGACCCGAAGGCCTACCGGGACGGGGTCGTCCGGTTCGTGCCTCCGGCGAAGCGCTGGCGCGCCAGCCAGGTCCTCGACGGGGCCGGCGAGACCCTGCGCCACTGGCTGTTCGGCCAGCTGATCATCATGGCGGTGATCTTCCTGTGCACCTGGGCCGGCCTCGCCTTCCTGGGGATCGGCGGTGCGCTGATCCTGGGGCTCCAGGCGGGCGTGCTCGCCTTCGTGCCGACGGTCGGGCCGCTGGTCGCGGGCCTCGTCATCATCCTCGCCGCGCTCGCCTCGGGCACGAAGGCGGTGATCGGCGCGATCGGCGTGTATCTGGCGGTCCAGTGCCTGGAGAGCTACGGCCTGACGCCGTTCATCCAGAAGCGGGCGCTGGACATCCCCCCGGCCACGATCTTCGCCGGCCAGCTGATCCTCGGCGTGATCTTCGGGCTGTGGGGCATCGCCCTCGCCCTGCCCTTGATGGCGGTCATCAAGGTCCTGCTGGAGCAGCTCTACGTGGAGGATACGCTCCACGAGCAGCCGAGCAATTGAGCGGAGGGACTTGCTCCAGGGCGGCCGGCGATCGGATCGCCGCCGCAGAGGGCCTGCCGGCCGAGCTTCCGCGTCGGGGAGCCGGCCCGATCCTCCAGCCTTCCCCGGGAGGGGCCGCCGCACCGCGCATGCCCGGCCTGACCGAAGGACGGCGCGGTTCGAGGGCTTGCCGCCCGCGCGAGGTCGGGGGCGACGGCGCGCCGCTCTCCAAGGGCGGCATCGACGGCCTGCCCGGCGTCCCGAAGGAGAGCGCCGATCAGGCTCCGGCCGCCGCGGTGTCCTCCGGCGATGTCCGACTGTCGGCGGCGCGAAGGCCGACACCGCGGGTGATCCGAGGGCCGCGACGATGCCGGCCGACACATGCGCCGAGCCGAAACCCGCCAAGACGAATCCGCCAAGCCGAACCCGCCGAGCCGAAACCCGTCAGGTGCGGCGCCGATAAGCGCGCCCCGAGGAAGAGCGTCGCCGGTTCATCGACGCCGCGCGCGGCAGGGGCAAGTGAGGACGAAGCCGAGTCCGCTTCCGTGCCGAAGCGGAGCGCGACCTCCGGGTCCTTGAGGGAGCCGGCCTATTGGTCCGTGACGGAGAAGCTGGCCCGCGCGACCATGACCAGTCTGCCCGCCTCGTCATAGGCGTGAGCGGAATACTCATTGACCCCGGTCAGGTCGCCTTCGTCGCGCAGGAGTTCCGTCAGGACTCTGCGCAAGAGCTCGCGGAGCGCGCCGTGGCTCGGGAGCTCGACGCCCTCCTCGTCCATGACCGTGACGTGGTTGGTCGTGCTGATGAAGTAGCGTGCCAAAAGACGCTCCACCATTTGGGCGGGAGCGCGCGTCTTCCGGCCGCTAGCGCCCGGGGAACGTTGCCAGCGATGAGCCGTGTCTAGTGTCGCGTCGGTGAGCTCACAATCACAAATGTACGCTAGGGGACATAACGCGACATTTTGCGCGGCCGTCATCATCGCGGCCCCGAAGTCGCCCCTTCCGGGCGGCCGCCCGCGCTGCTTGTCCGGAGCCCGCAGGCGAACCAGGACGCCCTGAATGCCGGTGGTGCCGGGATCGGCCGGGTCGGCGGCTCTGGATCCCGGGCGCTGCGCGGCCCCGGAACGGCGGACGGGATGGCCACCCGGCGGCGTCGCCCGAATGCGTGCCGGTGCGGGTCGCCCTGACGGCCGGTCAGCCGCGCAGCGCGGCCTCGATGATCCGGGCCACCGCCAGGGTCCGGCCGTCGTCGCCGAAGCGGCCGATCACCTGGACGCCCACCGGCAGGCTCTGGCCGGGCACCGGCACGTTCACGCAGGGCACGCCCATCAGCGTCCACAGCTGGTTGAAGCGCGGGTCGCCCGTCGAATCCAGGGTCGCGGGTGCGGATCCCGGCGCCGAGAAGGTCAGGATCGCGTCGTAATCGGCGAAGAGGCCCTTCAGCACCCGCCGGGCGTGATGGCCGTGGCGGCGGGCATCGTCGTACTGGGCCGGCTCGATCGCCGCGCCGGCGTCGAGATGCTCGCGGACGCGGGGCGGGAGCGCGTCGGCCTGCGTGTCGTACTCCCAGGCGAGCGCCAGCCGCCCCTCGTAGTTCTGGATGATGCGGTGGCGCTCCCAGGCCTGCGCGAGCTCCGGCGGCAGGGCGAGGTC
Organism: Methylobacterium sp. 391_Methyba4; assembly: GCF_029691625.1. NCBI lineage: Bacteria > Pseudomonadati > Pseudomonadota > Alphaproteobacteria > Hyphomicrobiales > Methylobacteriaceae > Methylobacterium > Methylobacterium sp. 391_Methyba4. The sequence goes on from NZ_CP121475.1 coordinate 2,828,033, forward strand.
GCTCACCCGCGCCCCGGCTCGCTCGGCCGCCTGCCGGGCGCGCATCAATGCGGCCTCGGCCTCCGGTTCTGGGGCCTCGGCGAAGTCCTGCCGCACCACGGCGATGCGGGGGGCCGAGCCCGAATCTGCGCCGTCGATCTCCGGGCGTCCGGTGACCAGGGCGAGGGCATGGGCGACGTCCGCGACCCCGGCGGCGAACAGCCCGACCGTGTCGAGGGCCCAGGAATAGGTCTTCACGCCGACCGTGGGGATCAGCCGGAACGACGGCTTCACCGCCGCGCAGCCGCAATAGCTCGCTGGCCGGATCACCGACCCCGCCGTCTGCGTGCCGAGGGCCAGGGGCAGCATCCCGGCGCCCACGGCGGCGGCCGAGCCCGCCGATGAGCCGCCCGGCGTGTGGCCGGGATCGTGCGGGTTGACCGTCTCGGTCGGGTCGCTGCTGGCGAAGGCTGTGGTGGTGGTCTTGGCGAGGGCGATGGCGCCGAGCTGCTTCAGCCGGCTCACCACGGCGGCGTCACCCCGGGGCGTCCAGCCCGCGTAGATCGACGAGCCCATCTGGCTCGGCAGGCCGGCGCTGTCGATGATGTCCTTCACGCCCACCGCGATGCCGGCGAGCGGCCCGGTCTCCGGGATCGCCGGCGCCGGGTCGAGGGTGACCAGCGCGTGCAGGTCCGGCTCCCGCGCGGCGATCGCGGCGCGGCACAGATCGATCGCCCCCGCGGGGGTCAGGGTGCCGGCGGCGATGCGGGCGCGGAGGTCGAGAAGTGAAAGCATAATGCATTCAGTCTGCGGTCCGCGGCGCTGTCAACCGAGACGCCACAGGTCGCGTCATTCCCGAAACGCCGTTGACGAACGCTTTACGCGACCGTGCGCATCGTCCGGGTCATGTGGCGTGGCGTATCCCTGTTCTCGGCTCTGGCGCTGTTCGGCGCGGGCCTCACCGCGTGCTCGATCAATCATTTCGAGCGGCGCGAACCGTGGCGCGATCAGGCGGAGCAGGTCTGCCTGGCCAAGAAGCTCGTCGAGCCCTCGGAGTTCATCACGCCGATCGCGGCCATGGACGGCCCCGGGCCGTGCGGCATGCAGCAGCCCTTCCGGGTGACGCGGCTCGGCGGCGGCTCCGTCCTGCTGAAGCAGCGGATGACCCTGGGCTGCCCGGCGCTGGCCGAGGCCGAGGCGTGGCTCGCCGACACGATCCAGCCGGCCGCCAACCTCTATTTCGGCGTGCCGGTGGCCGAGATCAACGCGGGTTCCTATTCCTGCCGCGGCCGCAACAACCAGCCCGGCGCCAAGCTCTCCGAGCACGGTTTCGGCAACGCCATCGACGTCATGTCGATCAAGCTCGCCGACGGCCACGTGATCACCGTGAAGGGCGGCTGGCGCGGCACGGAGGCCGAGCAGGGCTTCCTGCGCGAGATCTTCCTCGGCGCCTGCCAGCGCTTCACCACGGTGCTGGCCCCCGGCTCGAACGTGTTCCACTACGACCACATCCACGTCGATCTCGCCCGGCACGACCCGCGCGGTCTAAGGCGGATCTGCCAGCCGATGATCAAGTTCACGCCGCAGCTCGGCACCGGCGTCGAGCGGCCGCTGAGCCGTCCGGTCCCGCCGCAGCGCCAGCCTGCCGCCCCGCAGGCGCCGGTGGATGTGGAGCAGGACGATCCCTACGGCGTGTCGCCGATGTCGAAGGCCGGCGGCGCGACGCAGGTCGCCAGGGCGCCGGCCCGCCCGACCGCGGCATCGGCCTACACCGCCGCGCCGCCGGTGCGGCCGGCGCCACGGATCGCCGCGGCCGCCCCCGAGGAGCCTGCGCAGGACTACGACGAGCCGCTGCAGCTCGGCGCGCCACCGAGCACGGGGCCGATCTACTGACCGGGCGACGCCGGAACGCGGGTTGACGGGATCGGGCCGCGGGCCGGTCCCGCTCCGGGGGCATCGGCCGGCGAGTGTAGCGGCCGCGCCGCACAGGCCGCCAAAGCACCGGCGCGGGGCCGCCGGAGCTTGACTGGAGGCGCGGCCGGGCCATCGTTCGCGGATGCAGGATCGCACATCCGTCGAGGCACGCGCCATGCGCCCGCTCTTTCACGGCTTCGCCCTCGGGCTGGCCCTTCTCGCCCTGGCCCAGCCGGCGCTGGCCCGCTCGGCCCGGGAGGACATCGAGCCCGCCGAGGAGCGGATCTTCCCCTTCGACGCGCAGATCCCCGGCTGCCAGGACCCGTCGGTGCTGGAGCGGGTCTCGACCAACTTCGCCGAGAAGGAGGCGAAGTTCTGGAATTCGTCGATGACCATCCTGTCCTTTGACACGATCGAGCGCACCGCCTGGCGGCCCTGGGGCCTCGACACCTATCCCCGCCGCTTCTGCACCGCGACCATCACCACGTCGGACGGCGTCCGCCGCAAGGTCGACTACTCGGTGCGCGAGAGTCTCGGGATCATCGGGGCGACCTGGGGCGTCGAGTTCTGCGTCCACGGGCTCGACCGGGACCTCGCCTACGCCTACGCCACCGCCTGCCGGATGGCGCGTCCCTGACCATGCGCAGGCTCGCCGCCGGCCTCGCGGGCCTGCTCCTCGCCGGGCCGGCCGCCGCCCAGGATTACGGCGGCTTCGCCCGTGGCGGCACGCCCGGCGCGTTCGACTTCTACGTCCTCGCCCTGTCGTGGTCGCCGACCTACTGCGCGGGGCCGGGCGCACGCCGGGACGACGTCCAGTGCGCCCCCGGTCGCGGCCTCGGCTTCGTCGTCCACGGCCTGTGGCCGCAATATGCCCGCGGCTATCCGGAGAACTGCTCGGCGGTGAACCGCGCGCCCACCCGGCAGGCCATGGAGGTGGCCGGGCAGGTCTATCCGAGCGAGGGGCTCGCCCGGTACGAGTGGCGCAAGCATGGCACCTGCTCGGGCCTCGATCCCGCCGCCTATTTCGCGGCCGCCCGCACGGCGCGGCAGGCGGTGACGATCCCCGACGGCCTGACGGGCGGCTCCCCGCCGCAATCCCTCGCCCCCATCGAGATCGCGCGGCAATTCGTGGCGGCCAATCGCGGCCTGCGCCCCGACATGATGGCGGTCACCTGCACCCGCGGGCAGCTCCAGGAGGTCCGGATCTGCTTCGGCAAGGACCTGCGCGGCTTCACCCCCTGCCCCGAGGTCGCCCGCGGCAATTGCCGGGCGCCCGAGGTGCGTCTCGACGCCGCCCGCTAGGTTTTTTCGGCGTTTTGCGCGCCGGGTGCTGGACCTGGGGCGCCGGATCGGCTTGAGCGCGCGGCCATGAACTATCGGCACGCCTTCCACGCCGGCAACCACGCCGACGTCCTCAAGCACCTCGTTCTGGCGCGGGTGCTCGACCACCTCCGGCTCAAGGACAAGCCGTTCCGGGCGCTGGACGCCTTCGCGGGACTCGGCGTCTACGATCTCGAGGCCGACGAGGCGGCCCGGACCGGCGAGTGGCGGGAGGGGTGGGGCCGGATGGCCGCGCCCTTCGCGCCGGATGTCGAGGCGCTGCTTGCGCCCTACCGGGCCGCGGTGGCGGCGGTGCAGGCGCGCGACGGCGCCACCGCCTATCCCGGCTCGCCCGCCCTGATCCGCGAGGCGCTGCGCCCCGGCGACAAGGGCGTGTTCGTGGAACTCCATCCGGCGGATGCCGCCACGCTGCAGGACCGCTACGCCCGCGATCCCCGCGCCAAGGTGATGAGCCTCGACGGCTGGACCGCGATCAACGCCCAGATCCCGCCGCCGGAGCGGCGCGGCCTCGTGCTGATCGATCCGCCCTACGAGGTGCCCGGCGAGATCGAACGCCTCGGCGCCCACCTCGCCCGGGCGGTGGCGAAATGGCCCACCGGGGTGTTCCTGGCCTGGTATCCGATCAAGGACACCGAGGCCCTCGACCGGATGGTCCGCGACCTCGATGCCGCCCTGCCCCGCCCGGCCCTGCGGCTCGATCTCCTGATCGAGCGGCCGGGCGACCCGACGCGGCTCACCGGGAGCGGCCTGATCGTGGTCAACCCGCCGTGGCGCCTCGCCGAGGAGGCGATGCTGTTCCTGCCGGCCCTGGCCGAACGGCTGGCCCGGCATGAGTTCGGAGGATTTCGCTGCGATCCGATCGGTCCCGCGGCCTGACACGGTAGACTTGGGCCGTGCCGGGAAAGCTGTTCCGGACGCCCGCAAAGGAAAACGCCGGTCCGCCCGGACGATTGTGGCGGCAAAGTCACATTTCCGCGTCGAACGTGTTCAGCGATCAGGATCTGCCCAAAAAATATGCAACTGCTCTTTGTTTGATTTTGTGTCATCCGCAGCGCGATGTCAGCTTGGCCGTAGACGAATCCGAACGAGCTCCGAACCATGCTGAAGCGATCCGCCCTGGCCGGCCTGGCCACCGTGCTGCTGTCCTCGACCAGCATCCTCGCGGCCGATCTGTCGGCCCCGGCGCCGGTTCCCGTCGCGCCCCCCGCCGAGCCGTGCAAGGCCACGCTGATCGGCCCGGCCTATAGCGGCGTGATCAAGGCCAACCCGAATCCGAGCTGCTTCTCCGCGGGTCCGCTCGGGGACCTCTACGTGGGCGGCGCCATCACCGGCTACGGCTACACGCAGTCGAACCCGTTCGCCTCGTTCTCGACCCCGGCGGCGCCCAACGACCGCGACCGGTCGGCCCGGTTCGACTTCTCGAACGTGCAGGGCATCATCCAGAAGCCCGAGGGCGCGTTCCAGTTCTACATCCAGGCCGGCGGCTACTCGATCCCGCAGCTCGGCTTCCCCACGCTCGGCACCTTCACCCAGACCGATCTCCTGTTCGGCCCGGTCCCGGTCGCCTTCGGCAAGATCCAGATCAACGATGAATGGTCGGTCCAGGGCGGCCGGATGTTCACCCTGATCGGCACCGAGCTGCTGTTCACCTATCAGAACCTGAACATCAACCGCGGCCTCCTGTTCGTGCAGGAGAACTTCATCAACCAGGGCGTGCAGGTCAATTACAGCAGCGGCCCGCTCTCGGTGTCCCTCGCGGGCACGGACGGCTTCTTCTCCAACGAGATCACGTGGTTCACCGGCAACGTCGCCTACAAGCTCGACGACTACAACACGATCGGCGTCAACGGCGGCCTGAACGTCGGCCGGACCAACGCCCTCGACCGCAGCCCGCGCTACCAGTTCGCGACGCCGAACCTCCAGCAGAACAGCGGCATCTTCAACATCAACTACACCTACGCGAACGGCCCGTGGATCATCTCGCCGTACTTCCAGTTCACCAATGTCGAGCGGGACCTGCGCGTCGGCATCGCCAACTCGGCGTCGACCTACGGCGGCGCGCTGCTGGCGGCCTACTCGTTCACCGATAATTTCTCCCTGGCCGGCCGCGTCGAGTACACCGAGCAGACCGGCGTCCGCGGATCCGGCGGGACCAACCTGCTGGGCTTCGGTGCGGGCAGCAACGCCTTCTCGGTCACCGTCACGCCGACCTTCACCTTCGACCGGTACTTCTTCCGGGTGGAATACGCCCACGTCGAACTCGGCGGGATCACCCGTGGCAACCTCGCGGAGGGGACGCTCGGCACCGGCTTCGGCCGCACCGGCAACAAAACCTCCCAGGACCGCTACATGGTCGAGACCGGCATCACCTTCTGATCGGATGACCCGGACCGGTTCACGGAACCGGTCACCAGCAAGCCCCCGGCCTCAGGTCCGGGGGCTTTTTGTTGTCTGCTGAAATTGAAGGTGTTCTGGCAAATCGATTGCGACATTTGTAGTAATCGACTTCGTGTATCGACGTATTTTTGTGACGATATGTGCTCGATGAGCCGCAGATCTTGCGGTCGTCTGAACGAGGCTTGCGCCGGTGCTGGGCCGATCCGTATAAAGACCCTGGGACTCGACCGACGGGGCGTTTCGGATGGCTTCGATCGAGGCGCTCGCGGCGACGCTCTGGAGCCTGGCTGCACTGGGCATGACGCCGAAGGCGCTGCGCGTCGCCGTCCGCGAGACGCATCCCGACGCGTCCAGGAAGGATGTGGTGCGGGCGGCCTTCTACGCACTGGTCGCGGTGCAGCCCCGGGACGGGGGCGGGCTGAACGAACTGCACAGCTTCGCCCTGGCGGAGCGCTCGCCGGACGACGAGGCGTCCTTCGCGCTCGGCCCGCGGCGCACGAAGGTGCGGCGGCGTGGAGCCTGAGACCTGAGACCAGCGGTCGGGGTCCGCCCGCCGGCCATGGGGCTCAATCCCGTCTGAGCAGGCGGCGGCCCGGGCGGTGCCCCTCCTCGCCGGTGTCGCGAAAACCCAGCTTCTGCAGCAGGCCCCAGGACGCGACGTTGGCCGGGCGGCATTCCGCCACCACGAGGCGCGCCGGGAAGCGCGCGCCGAGAAGGCCGAGGATCGCCGATACGGCCTCGTAGGCGAAGCCGCGCCCGCGGGCGGCGCCCCCGATCCAGTATCCGATCTCGATCGTGCCGGTGCCGCGCAGATGCGTCCCGACCACCCCAACCAGGTCGCGTCCCGCCGGATCGGGGGCGACACCGGGATCGGCGCCGCCGCGGGTCCAGGCCCCGAGGAAGCAGTCCCGGCCCCGCCGGCCGCTGCGAATCAGATCCTCGGCATCCTGGAGCGTGAACGGGGTCGGCAGGAAGTCCACCGCGGCGGTGATCGCCGGATCGTCGGTGAGCCGGCGCAGGGCCGCTGCGTCCGCGGGCTGAAGGGCGGCGACCGAGAGGCGCGCGGTCTCGATCGCCGGCAGATCGGCCAAGCTGTCGCGCGCGCCGCGGATGGTAAACATGTCCACGATGTGGGGAGCCGCCCAGGTAGGAAAAGGGACGGTCTCGCCCCTGGGTTTCATCCCCGGCACGGCGCGAAACCCTGCGCGCTCCTTCGCTTCTGGGTCGCAGGTATGCGGAACGGGAACGGTTGCTTAACCTGAATCCGTCTTCATTGGGGCATCAGGTTGCGTCAGGCAAACGGGTGTGTCGATGCGGGTGCGCGGTACGGGTCAGATGTTGCGGACGCTGTCGCGCGTCGCGCTCATCGGCATGATCGGCGGGGCGGCCGCCGCCTGTTCCTCGGACGCATCGCGGCTGGGCAACCCATTCTCGAATCCGTTCGACTCGGAGCCTTCCGCCACCGGCAGCCTGCCGGACGGATCCCTGAAGTCGGTGCCGCCGGTCCGTACCGGCCGCATCCAATCGGAGGCGCTGAGCGCGCCCGGCGCCGCGCGTCCGGCCGCCGCCGCGAGTCCGGCCCAGACCCCTGCTGCCGCCCCCGCGACCCGAGTCGCCTCCACCGGCGGCGTCGGCTGGAGCGCCGAGGGCGGCACGCAGATCACCGTCTCGCGCAACGACAGCCTGAACCAGATGTCCACCCGCTTCGGCGTGCCCGCTTCGGCGATCCTGGCCGCCAACGGCCTGAGCAACGCGAGCCAGATCACGCCCGGTCGTCAGATCGTGATCCCGGTCTACAACGCCTCCGGGCTGAACCCCGCCGCGGCCCCGATGTCCGCCCGGCCCGCCCGGGCTGCCGAGGAGAAGCGCGAGGACGCCAAGCAGGTCGAGAACAAGATCGCCGCGAAGCGCGAGGAGGCCAAGGAGGCCGCCCAGAAGCTCGCCGAGGCGAAGGCCGCCAAGGAGGCGGCGCAGAAGGCCGCCGCCGAGAAGGAGGCGGAGCGCAAGGAGGCGCTCGCCCGCGACGCCGCCGCCCGCAAGGTCGCCGACGCCAAGACCCGCAAGGACGCCACCGCGAAGGACGGCGAGAAGCCGAAGCACGTGCGTCCCGGACAGGTCGCCAAGGCCGAGGAGAAGAAGGCCGACGACAAGAAGGCGGATCCGAAGCTCGAGGCGAAGGCGAAGGCCGAAGCCAAGGCCCAGGAAGCCCGCGCCGAGGCGAAGGCCGCCGCGAAGGCGGAGGCCGCCCAGAAGCTCGCCGAGGCGAAGGCCGCCAAGGAAGCCTCCAAGGAGGCGGCCAAGCAGGCCACCAAGGAGGCCGCCAAGGAGGCGGCGCAGAAGCCCGCCGCCGCCGATAAGGTCGCCGCCAAGGAGACGCCGAAGCCGGTGGCCGCCGCGGCTCCTGCCCAGGCCAAGTCCGAGCCCGCCGCCACCGGCTCCGTGGCCGAGGCGACGGAGAACTTCCGCTGGCCCGCCAAGGGCCGGGTGATCTCCGGCTATGGCAGCTCCGGCAACGAGGGCATCAACATCGCCGTCCCGGAGGGCACCCCCGTCAAGGCCGCCGAAGAGGGCACGGTGGCCTATGCCGGCTCCGACGTGAAGGGCTACGGCAAGCTGGTCCTCGTGCGTCACGCCAACGGCTACGTCTCGGCCTACGCCCATAACGGCGAGATCGACGTGAAGCCCGGCGAGAAGGTCAAGCGCGGTCAGACCATCGCGAAGTCCGGCGCGTCGGGCAACGTGACCTCGCCGCAGCTCCATTTCGAGATCCGCAAGGGCGGCGCGCCCGTGGATCCCATGTCACAGCTCGCCAGCAACTGAGCCGACCGGCAAGACGGCGGCACGCGGCGGCGGTCCCGGACGGGGCCGCCGTTTCGCGTTGCGGACCGCCGGTCCGGCCGCGCCGCGCCGGCCTTCCCCGCGCCCGCGCCGTGGCCGCCTAGGCCTTGGGCACCTGCAGGGTCCCGTCGGGGCTGTGGTGGTCCACGGTCTCGGGAAGGGCCTGCGCGAGGGTCGGGAACAGCTCGTCCATCGGGATTCCGAGCTTTCCCGCCATCTGGCGCACCTGATCGTTGTCGAGGACCTTGCGCAGGTCGTCGGCGGTGATCGGCTCGTTGGGCCCGCGGCCGAGCCAGGAATTGACCTGGCTCTCGTAGCCGGATCGCCGGAGCTGATCGAGCAGGGCGTTGAGCCCGCCGGGCAGGACCTGCTGGATCACGCCCGGCAACGCCTTGAGGGCGATCTGCCCCAGCGAGCCGCCGAGGGAATTGAGCAGACTCATGTGGGCCTCGCGTCGAAGGATCGGTCGACGGGAGTCTAGGGCGTCGTCCGGAAAGCGGGAGAGGCCGGCGGCTGCCCCCGGCCCGCGTGAACCGCAATTGAGTCGACAGGACCCGGACTTTGGCCCGGTATGTTGGCCCGGACACGGTTCCACGGTCGACGCGAATGAGAGTCCTGGCACCGTCTTTCGTGCTCGTGGTCGCGGCCGGTGCGGCGGTGGCGCTGCCGGCCGCGGAGACGGCGCGGTCGTCGGAGGCGCGCCCCCTCGCCGATGCCGTCTTCGTTCGGCCGCTCTACGGCACGTACCGGCATTGCGGCGGATCCTGCCTGAAGAGCGGCGCGCTCTCGTGGTTCTGCTTCGCGAAGCAGAGCTGCCATCTGAGCTGCGCGACCGCCCCGCCTCTGATGAAATGCGCGGCCCCATGAGGCCCCGATGATCAGCGGACCTGCGTGCTGAAATTCGGCTGGGGCTTCAGGCTCCCGTTCTCGCTCTGATCGGCGACGGCGGCGGGCAGGAACTCCGCGAGCACGGTGGGAACGCGCGCGTCCGGCACGCCGAGATCGTAGGCGAGCCGCTCGGTCACCGCCTCCGGCAGGCAGGCCGCCAGCGCGGAGGCCGGAACCGGCTGCCGCGTGCCCGGCGAGAGCCACGAATCGACGGCCGCGCCGTGTCCGGTCTCCCTCAGGCGGTCGAGGAAGGCCGCGAGGCCGCCGGGATAGAATTTCGCGAGCGCCAGGGCGAGCTTGCCGCTACCGGTCTCCTCAAAGGCCCGGTCGGCCGCCGCGACCACGTCGCCGATCAGGTTCTTCGCACCGTCGAGCAGTCCCATCGTTCTCCACCGTCGCGCTTCTTCGTCGCAGGAGAAGTCGGGCGCGACGCGGCGGCGGCAAGCGCGTGCGGCAATTGCGCGACGAACCCGTTAGGATCGCCCCGTGGCGAGGGGGAGTCGTTCATGGAACGCGTGCGGGCCGGCGTGCTGGACATCGCCTATCGGGAGTTCGGTCCGCCGGACGGGCCGCCCGCCGTGCTGCTCCACGGCTTCCCCTACGATATCCAGGCCTGCGAGGCGGCGGCCCTGCGGCTCGCCGCCGACGGGGTGCGCTGCCTCGTCCCGTACCTGCGCGGCTACGGCCCGACCCGGTTCCTGGACCCCGCCACGCCGCGCTCGGGCGAGCAGGCGGCCCTCGGGGCCGACCTGCTCGCCTTCCTCGACGCCCTCGGCATCGGGCGCGCCGTGCTCGCCGGCTACGATTGGGGCGGCCGGGCCGCCTGCGTGGTGGCGGCGCTCTGGCCGGACCGGGCCCGGGGCCTCGTGAGCTGCGGCGTCGGCTACAACATCCAGAACATCCCGGCCGCCGGGCGGCCGGTCGCGCCGGAGACCGAGCACCGTCTCTGGTACCAGTACTACCTCCACGGCGAGCGCGGCCGCGCCGGCCTCGCCGAGAACCGGGATGCCTTCTGCCGCCTGCTCTGGCGGCTCTGGTCGCCGACCTGGGCGTTCGACGCGGAGACCTTCGCGCAGACCGCCCGCGCCTTCGACAATCCCGATTTCGTCGACGTGGTGGTGCATTCCTACCGCCACCGCTTCGGGCTCGTGCCGAGCGATCCGGCGTTGGTGAAGATCGAGGCGCGGCTCGCCGCCCAGCCGGCGATCGCCGTGCCGACGATCGTGCTGCTCGGGGCCGATGACGGCGTCGGGCCGCCGCCCGCCACCGATACGGACGCCCGCCACTTCACGGGACCGTACCGGCGTGAGATCGTCGCGGGGGTCGGGCACAACTTTCCCCAGGAGGCGCCGGAGGCCTTCGCGGCGGCGATCCGCGCCCTGCTGTGAGCGCGCCGCATCGGCCTGTCGCTTCGACGTTGCTTTCGGGTAGCCCCTGGCTATAGTCCGCGCGCTTTTCGACAGGTCTGCGGGCGCCTCATCCGGCGGCAGACCTGCACGCTATTCGCAGGAGACGCTCGTTGATCACCCCCGCCTTCGCGCAAGGGGCCGGTGCGGCCGCTGGCGGAGCGGAGATCGCCTTTCAGGTGGTCCCGTTCGTTCTGATCTTCGTGATCATGTACTTCCTGATCCTGCGGCCGCAGCAGAAGCGGGTCAAGGACCACCAGGCGCTGCTGAAGTCCGTGCGCCGGGACGATACGGTCGTCACCAACGGCGGCCTCGTCGGACGCGTGACCAAGGCGTCGGACGACCAGCCCGAGATCGAGGTCGAGATCGCCCCGAACGTGCGCGTTCGGGTGGTCCGGTCGATGATCTCCGAGGTCCGCGCCAAGGGCACGGTGAAAGCCGCCTGAGTTCCCGGTTGAACCGGCCGGCGTCGTGCGCCGGCCCAAAAGAGAAAAAGACGGCCGATGCTGCGCTTCTCCCGTGCGAAGATCATCGCGACACTGGGCTTGATCCTGGTGGGGCTGATGCTCGCCGTGCCGAGCTTCTTCTCGCCCGAGCAGCGCAAGGGCTTCGTCGCCAGCCTGCCCACGTGGTTCCCGAGCTGGATCGTGCCGACCCGCGCCATCGTGCTCGGCCTCGACCTGCAGGGCGGCTCGCAGCTCCTGCTTGAGGTCGACCAGAACGAGCTGGTCGCCTCCCAGGCCAAGGCCCTGCGCGACGACGTGCGCCGCGTGCTCCAGCAGGAGAATGTCCGCGCCGACGGCGGCATCGGCCTCCTGCCGCGCGGCGTCCAGGTGAAGATCGACGACGCCGCCGCCCGGGCCAAGGTCCTGCCGAAGCTTCAGGAACTGTCGCAGCCGATCACCACCTCGATAGGCCAGACGGCGGCCCGCACCCTCGACATCTCCGAGCAGCCGGGCGGCGTGATCCGCCTCATGTTGACCGATGCCGGCATCACCGACCGGACCCGCCGGGCCGTGAGCCAGGGCATCGAGGTCATCCGGCGCCGCCTCGACTCCACCGGCACCACCGAGCCGTCGATCCAGCAGCAGGGCGCCGACCGCATCCTGATCCAGGTGCCGGGCGAGCAGAATCCCGAGCGGCTGGAAAAGCTCCTCGGCTCGACCGCCAAGCTCGAGTTCCGCATGCTCGCCGACAGCCCCTCGGGCGACGTCGACATGCTGCCCTCCAAGGACGAGAAGGGCGCCAAGGTCCCGGTGGAGCGCCGGGTCATGGCCGACGGCGGCGAGCTGACCGACGCGCAGCCCGCCTTCGACCAGCAGTCCCACGAGCCGATGGTGAGCTTCAAGTTCAACCTGCGCGGCGCGCAGCGGTTCGGGCAGGCGACCTCGGAGAATATCGGCCGGCGCATGGCGATCGTGCTCGACAACGAGGTCGTCTCCGCCCCCGTGATCCGCTCGGCGATCACCGGCGGTTCGGGCCAGATCACCGGCAACTTTACCGTCCAGCAGGCCAACGACCTGGCGGTCCTGCTCCGGGCCGGCGCGCTGCCGGCCAAGTTCACCGTGGTCGAGCGCCGCGTCGTCGGCCCGGGCCTCGGCCGCGACTCCATCGAGGCCGGCAAGCTCGCGACCCTGGTAGCGGCGGGCCTCGTTGTGGCCTTCATGTTCGCGACCTACGGGACGTTCGGCTTCATCGCCAACATCGCGCTGATCGTCCACGTCGGGCTGATTCTGGGCCTGATGTCGGTGCTGGAGGCCACCATGACGCTGCCGGGCATCGCCGGCATCGTGCTCACCATCGGCACCGCGGTGGATTCGAACGTCCTGATCTACGAGCGCATGCGCGAGGAGAGCCATGCCGGCCGCTCGCTGATCTCGGCGCTGCAGGCGGGCTTCGACCGGGCCTTCGCCACCATCATCGACTCGAACTCGACCATGGCGATCGCCGCCCTGATCCTGTTCTTCCTCGGCTCGGGCCCGGTGAAGGGCTTCGCCGTAGTCTTCATCCTCGGCATCCTGACGACGGTCATCACCGCGGTGACGCTGACCCGGATGATGATCGCGGTGTGGTACAAGACCTTCCGTCCGAAGACCCTGCCGTTCTGAACGAGTTCACTTTCGGGAGACGCATCACCGGCGGAAGAAGGCCGCTCCAGACCCTCACCTCATCCTGAGGTGCCCGCGTCAGCGGGCCTCGAAGGGGCCCTCCAGACGGCGCTGCGATCCCTGGAGCCCTCCTTCGAGGCCTCCGCTTCGCTCCGGCGCCTCAGGTCGAGGGTGAGGGTGGGACGAGCGGACCGGTGCTGAGATCTCCCAAACGTTAGGTCCGTTTCCATGCGCCTGCTCCGCCTCTGGCCCGATGAATCGCATTTCGACTTCATGCGATTCCGGCGCTTCACCTTCCCGCTCTCGGCGGTGCTGTCGCTCGTCACGGTGGCGCTGTTCCTGACGATCGGGCTGAACTTCGGCATCGACTTCAAGGGCGGGACCCTGGTCGAATTGCAGGCGAAATCCGGCACCGCCGACGTCGCGGCGATCCGGCACACGGCCGCGGGCTTCGGCTTCGGCGAGCCGGAGGTGCAGGAACTGGGCAACCAGGGTACCGTGCTGGTCCGCCTGCCGCTCCAGCCCGGCGAGCAGGGCCAGACCGCGGTGATGAACAAGGCGCACGCCGCCTTCGATAAGGATTACGAGTTCCGCCGCACCGAGACCGTCGGCCCGCGCGTCTCCGGCGAACTCGTGCAGTCCGGCACGCTGGGCGTCGTGCTCTCCGTCGTGGCGGTGCTGCTCTACCTCTGGTTCCGGTTCGAGCGGGAACTGGCGCTCGGCGCCATCGTCGGCACGCTCCACGACATCGTGCTGACGGTGGGCGTGTTCATCATCACCCGGATCGAGTTCAACATGACCTCGATCGCGGCGATCCTGACCATCGTGGGCTACTCGCTCAACGAGACCGTGGTGGTGTTCGACCGGACCCGCGAGCTGATGCGGCGGTACAAGACCATCCCCACCGTCGACCTGCTGAACCTGTCGATCAACTCGACCATGTCGCGCACGGTGATGACGTCGATCTCGTCCTCCCTGTCGCTGCTGGCGCTGGTCCTGTTCGGCGGCGAGGCGATCAAGGGCTTCGCCGTGGTGATGCTCTGCGGCGTCCTGATCTGCACCTACTCGGCGATCTTCATCTCGACTCCGGTGTTGATCTATCTGGGCCTGATGCTCTCGGGCGCCCGCGCCGCGTCCGAGCGGTCCGGCGTCCCGCAACCGGCGGAGTAGTCTTTTTTCCGAGATGGCCGATCAGCCAAATCCGAAGACCTTCGACTCCGGCTTCGTGCCGGGTCGCCACATCATCGACACCTACGGCAATGGCGGCTTCCGCTTCGCCGGGATGTCGCATCGCGGCTCGATCCTGCTGCTGCCCTCGGGGGTTCGGGCCTGGGAGGTGACGGAGCCGAGGGCGATCGACCGGACGGCCCTGCGACCGGTCCAGGCGGAATCGGAGGGGATCGAGTTGCTGCTCGTCGGCACCGGCCTCGACATCGCCGCCATCGACCCCGCCTTGCGGGGCTGGCTCAAGGATTTCGGCGTCGGCCTCGACGTGATGCAGACCGGGGCCGCGGCCCGGACCTACAACATCCTGGTGGCCGAGAACCGCAAGGTCGCGGCCGCGCTGATCGCGGTGGCCTGATGCCGGAGGTCGAGGGCAGGACCACCGAGACCGGGCTCGCCTTCGCGCAATCCCATTGCGAGGATCTCGTGCGGACGGGCGATCCGGACCGCTACTACGCCACCCTGTTCGCCCCAGCCGCCGCCCGTCCGCATCTCTTCGCCCTCTACGCCTTCAGCCTGACCATCGCGCGGGTGCGCGAGGCGGCCTCGAACCCCCTGGCCGGCGAGATCCGCCTGCAATGGTGGCGCGACGCCCTCCAGGGGGAGGCCCGGGGCGACGTGCGCGCCAATCCGGTGGCGGCGGCCCTGGAGGAGGCGATCCGGGTCAACCGCCTCGGTCGCCAGCCCTTCGTCGACCTGATCGACGCACGGGTGTTCGATCTCTACGAGGACCCGATGCCCCGGGTGAACGACCTGGAGGGCTATTGCGGCGAGACCGCCTCGGCCCTGTTCCGGCTGGCGAGCCTCGTGATCGGCAACGGCACAGAGCCGGGCGGCGCGGGGGCGGCCGGCCATGCCGGGGTTGCCTACGGGATCACCGGACTTCTGCGTGCCCTGCCCTGGCACGCCCGCTCGGGGCAGGTCTATCTGCCGGCGGACATCCTCGGCCGCTACGGCGTCACCCGCGAGGACATCGTCACGGGCCGCGGCGGGCCGGGCCTGCGCCGGGCCTGTGCCGACCTGCGCGACCTCGCCCGGCAGCACCTCAAGGCCTTCGAGGCGGCGCGTCCGACCATCGCCCCCTCGGCGGGCGCCGCCTTCCTGCCCACGGCCCTTGTGGAACCCTACCTCGCCGCCATGGAGCGGGCCTCCTACGACCCGCTCAACACGCCCGTCGAACTGCCGCGCTGGCGCCGGCTGTGGCGCCTGTGGCGGGCGGCGCGGCGGGTGGGCTGAGGGTCGCTCCACCGTCCTCGCGAGGGGGCAATCCAGCGGCGCTGCGCTCGCAAATGTCGCCCGGCCCTCGGTCGCTTCGCGGCGCGTGTCCCGTCGGCTCGGCGTCAGAGAACCCGCGCCAGTCCCGGCATCAGCGCCGTCAGCCGCACCGGCGCCCCCGGTTCCGGCTCGGCCTCCGGCGTCGGCAGCACCGCGACCCGGCAGCCGCCCTCGCCCCTGAGGCCCGTCACCAGCCGTCCGCCGGGTTCGAGGGCCGCGCGCCAGTGCTGCGGGATCGCCGCGACGCTGCCGTGGACCAGGATCCGGTCGAACCCCCCGTCCGGCAGGTCCGGGGCCAGCCCGTCCGCCCGGACGACATGCACCTCGGACAGGGCCGCGAGCCGCCGCGTCGCCGCCCCGGCCAGGGAGGTGTAGCGTTCCAGGCTGAGCACCGCCCCGGCCCCGAGCTGGGCGAGCAGGGCGGTCACGTAGCCCGAGCCCGTGCCGATCTCCAGGACGCGCTGGCCCGGCTCGAGCCGAAGCAGCGCCAGCATCAGGGCCACGGTGGAGGGGGCCGTCATCGACGCCCCGCAGGACAGCGGCAGGGCGATGTCCCGCCGCGCATGCTCCCGATGCTGCGGCGGCGCGAAGGTGTCCCGGGGCACCTGTTCCATGGCCCGCAGCACCGCGGTGTCCCGCAGGCCCCGGCCCCGGAGCGCCATGACGAAGGCCGCGTTGCCGGCAGCCTCTTCCAGGCTGCCCAGATCGATCACTCGGCGAAGGCCTGCGCGAAGCGCGTCAGCGTCGGCTCGTCCGTGAGATCGAGGCGCAGGGGCGTCACCGAGATCCGCTTCTCGGCGATGGCTTTCAGATCCGAACCGTGGCCCGGCTCGAACCGGGCCTTGGCGAAGGCCAGCCAGAAATACGGGTTGCCGCGCCCGTCGACCCGGGCGTCGATGGACAGCAGCGCCTGATTGCGGAAGCCCTGCGCGGCCACCGCGATGCCCTGCACGTCGGCCGGTTCGCAATCCGGAAAATTCACGTTGACCAGGATGCCGGGCTCGATCCCGGTCTCCAGGATCTTCCGGACGACCTTCGCCCCGTGCGTCCGGGCGCAGTCCCACTTGAGGGCGCCGCGTCCGCCCACCCCGTAGGCTTGGCTGAGCGCGATCGAGCGGATGCCGAGGATCGTCCCCTCCATGGCGGCCGCGATCGTGCCCGAATAGGTCACGTCCTCGGCGACGTTCTGGCCGCGGTTGACCCCCGACAGGACGAGGTCCGGCCCGTGGTCGCCCAGGATGTGGCGCACGCCCAGGATCACGCAGTCCGACGGCGTCCCCTTCACGGCGAAACGCTGCTCCGAGACTTGCCGCAGGCGCAGCGGGTCGTTGAGCGACAGCGAGTGCGACACGCCGGACTGGTCGCTCTCCGGCGCCACCACCCAGACGTCGTCCGACAGCTCGCGGGCGATCTCCTCCAGGGTACTGAGCCCCGGCGCGTGGATGCCGTCGTCGTTGGTGACCAGGATGCGCATCAGCGGGTGCCCTCGATCCGGTTGAGCCCGCCCATGTAGGGGTGGAGCACCGACGGGATCGTGATGCTCCCGTCCGGGTTCTGGTAATTCTCCATCACGGCGATGAGCGCGCGGCCGACCGCCACGCCCGAGCCGTTGAGGGTGTGGACGTAGGCCGGCTTGCCGTCCTTGCCCCGGTAGCGGGCGTTCATCCGCCGGGCCTGGAAGTCGCCGCAGACCGAGCACGACGAGATCTCGCGGTGGGTGCGCTGGCCCGGCACCCAGACCTCGATGTCGTAGGTCTTCTGGGAGGCGAAGCCCATGTCGCCGGTGCAGAGGGTCATGACCCGGTAGGGCAGATCCAGCTTCTTCAGAACCGCCTCGGCGCAGGTGAGCATCCGTTCGTGCTCGGTGGCGGATTCCTCCGGCGTGGTGATCGAGACCAGCTCGACCTTGTTGAACTGGTGCTGGCGCAGCATGCCGCGGGTGTCGCGCCCCGCCGACCCGGCCTCGGCCCGGAAACAGGGCGTCAGCGCGGTGAAGCGCAGGGGCAGCTCCTCCTCGCGGAGGATCGACTCGCGGACGAGGTTCGTCAGCGGCACCTCGGCGGTGGGGACGAGCCAGAACTTCTCGGTGTTGCCGGAGGCCGGGTCCGCCGCGGAGTCCAGCGTCTTCACGGCGTCCAGCCCCTTGAACACCGAGAACTGATCGTCCTCGAACTTCGGCAGCTGCGCGGTGCCGAACATGGCGGCGTCGCGCACCAGAACCGGCGGCGCCACCTCCAGGTAGCCGTGCTCCTGGGTGTGCAGGTCGAGCATGAACTGGCCGAGCGCCCGCTCCAGCCGGGCGAGCTGACCTTTCAGCACCACGAAGCGCGCGCCGGACAGCTTGGCCGCCGCCTCGAAATCCATCAGGCCGGCGGCCTCGCCGAGTTCGAAATGCTCGCGGCCCTCGGTAAGCCGCTCGCGGGTCGCGGCGTGGCTGCGGTAGAGGACGTTGCCGTGCTCGTCGGCACCCTCGGGCACGTCGGGTTTCGGCCGGTTCGGGATCGCGGCGAGCTTGTCCGCCAGCGCCTTGTCGGCCGCGTCCTGCGCGGCCTTCAGTTCCGGCTCGGCGCCCTTCAGGGCCGCGACCTCCGCCATCAGGGCGGCGGCGCGGTCCTCGTCCTTGGCCTTCTTGGCGCCGCCGATCTCCTTGGCCAGGGCGTTGCGCCGCTCCTGGTTGGCCTGCGCGGCCGAGACCGACGCCTTCCGCGCCTCGTCCAGCGCGATCAGCGCGGCCGAGAGCGGCGCGAGGCCCCGGCGGGCGAGGTCGCTGTCGAAGGCGTCCGGGTTCTCCCGGATGGCGCGGATGTCGTGCATCGAGTCGGCTCGGGTCTTCTGCGCAGCGTCGAGCGCGCGGGCTCCGCTTTGCCGCATCGCGTCCGGTGGGACAAGCGCGGGGGCGCGTCCGGGCCGACGGTCAGCTCTTCGGCGGCGCGATCTTGAGCTGGTCGATCGCCCAGAGCCACGTCCCGTCGGCCTGCTCCCGGGCGGCCTCCACCGACAGGGCGCCGTTCGGCAGCCGCGCGAAGGTCAGGGCGAGGGGGCCGTTGCGCAGGGGCGGCAGCGTCTCCGGGGCCGGGAAGTCGGATTTGCGCGCCAGCAGGTCGGCGTAGAAGCTCCGGATCTCGGCATGGTCCGTGGCGACGACCCGGCCGGCGGCCAGCACCGCCTCGGGCTCGTAGAGGGCGACGAGACCCTCGACATCGCCGGCATTGGCGCGCTGGTTGAACAGGACGGCAAGGTCCTCGGGGGCGCGGGCGGGTTCTCGCGTCTGATCCGACATGGCGTCTCCTCGTCCGGCTCCGTCGGCCGGTTGGTGCTGCGGCAATGCGCCGGGCGGCCGATCTTTCCCCGGGGCGCCGGTCATTTCAGGCGCGTGCCGTCGCGATCGGCCACCGACACGGCGACCGGGATCCCGGCCTTCACGCTCTCCGAGACGGTGCAGAACCGTTCGAACTGCTCCAGCACCCGGTCGATCCGCGGCATGTCGGCCGCCGCCGCGCCGAGGCGGATCCGCACGTCGATCGCGGTGACGCGGAGCCGCCCGGCAGGGTTGCGCTCCAGCCGGCAGGACGCCTCGGCGGCGACGCCCCGCGCCTCCTGGCGGAACTTCCCCAGGGCGAAGACCAGGCTGGCGCAGAGGCAGTTCGCGACGCCGGAGATCAGCAGCTGCTCGGGGTACGGCCCGGACCCGCCGCCGATCGGGGGCGCCTCGTCGGTGAGAAGCGCCGGCAGGGCCGCGCCGAAATCCACCGTGAAGACGTAATCGGCGACCTGGGTGATCCGGATCGTCGGTCCCGCCTCCATCATGCCCCCCGGCCGTTACGGCACCCGTGCTGCCGCGATGATCAACGCCCGATCCGGGTTCCCGTTCGGAAGGCCCGGGCCATGCATCCGGATACGGATGATTTCCCCGAATCTTCCCCGTAGAACCGGCCGCCTGACCGACCCGTACGCGAACCCCCCGATCCGATGACGAGCCCCGCGACCCTGGATACCCTGATGCCGCTCCTGGAGCGCATCGCCACCGCGCTGGAGCGGGCCGCGCCCGCCGCCCCGCCGGCCTTCGATCCCGACGCCGCCGACGCCTTCCTGTGGGGCCCCGAGCGCCGGCTGACCCCGGTGCCGCAGGTGGCGCGGGTGGAGATGGGCCTGCTCACCGGCATCGACCGGGCGCGCGACACCCTGGTGGAGAACACCGAGCGCTTCGCCCGCGGCCTGCCGGCCAACAACGCCCTGCTGTGGGGCGCCCGCGGCATGGGCAAGTCGTCGCTGGTCAAGGCGGCCCATGCCGAGATCAACGCCCGCAGGCCCGCCGGCAGCCGGCCGATGAAGCTCGTGGAGATCCACCGCGAGGACATCGAGGCCCTGCCGGACCTGATGGCCCTGCTGCGGCCGGACCCGCACCGCTGGCTGGTCTATTGCGACGACCTCTCCTTCGACGCCGACGACACCTCGTACAAGTCGCTCAAGACCGCGCTCGATGGCGGCATCGAGGGGCGTCCGAACAACGTGCTGTTCTACGCCACCTCGAACCGCCGGCACCTGCTCGCCCGCGACATGGTGGAGAACGAGCGCTCCACGGCGATCAACCCCGGCGAGGCGGTCGAGGAGAAGGTCTCGCTCTCGGACCGGTTCGGCCTCTGGCTCGGCTTCCACAAGTGCAGCCAGGACGAGTACCTGGCGATGATCCGCGCCTATGCCGAGCGCTACGGCCTCGCCGTGCCGCCGGAGCAGCTGCGCGCCGAATGCCTCGAATGGGCCACCACCCGCGGCTCCCGCTCGGGCCGGACCGCCTTCCAGTTCATCCAGGATCTGGCGGGGCGGCTCGGCAAGACGCTCGACTGAGGGCGCCTACCGCCCGCTCGACCCGAACCCGCCCGACCCCCGCTCGGAGCCGGGGCCGGGCTCGCCCTCCAGCACGGTCAGGACCGGCCGGGTGATCCGCGTGAAGACCAGCTGGGCGATCCGCTCGCCCGGCTCGATCCGGACCGGCTCGGATTCGTCGCGGTTCCAGGCGGAAACCATCAGCGGCCCCTCGTAATCCGCGTCGATGACGCCGGTGCCGTTGCCCAGCACCAGACCCTCGCGGTGCCCGCGCCCCGAGCGCGGGAAGATCAGGCCGCACCAGTCGGGATCGCGGATCAGGACGCTGAACCCCGCCGGGATCAGCGCCGGCTTGCCCTGGGGCGGGAGCACCAGCGGCGCGTCGAGGCAGGCGTGCAGGTCGAGGCCGGCCGCGGCCGGCGAGCCCCAGCGCGGGAAGCCCCAGCCCGGCAGCCGCGGATCGAGCAGCCGCAGGCCGATCTCCGGCCGGTCGCTCACGCGCCGAGACGCGCGATCGCCTCGGCCATGGCGAGGGTCCGCCGGGCGGCCTCGACATGGAGGCGCTCGACCATCTTCCCATCCACCGCGATGACCCCGCGCGCCCGGTTCTCCGGCGCGTCGAAGACGTCCATCAACGACCGCGCCTGCGCGATCTCCGCGGCATCCGGGCCGAAGGCCGCGTTGGCCGGGCCGATCTGGCTCGGATGGATCAGCATCTTGCCGTCGAAGCCGAGGTCGCGCCCCTGGACGCACTCCGCCTCGAATCCGGCCGCGTCGGCGAGGTCGGTGAAGACGCCGTCGATCGCCTCGATCTCGTAGGCCCGGGCGGCGGCCAGCACGGTCATCAGCCAGGGCATCAGGGCAGCACGCCCCGAGGGCCGGATCCGGGACGCCTTCAGCAGGTCGTTCGGGCCGATCACCAGGGCGGCGAGCCGCCCGTCCACGTCCCGGGCCGCGCCCGCGATCTCGGCGGCGTTCACCACCGCCATCGGAGTCTCGATCATCGCCCAGACCCGCGTCGCCAGGGGCGCGCCGAGCCGGCGAAGCCGGGATCCGACCGCGATCAGCGTGTCGGAGGTGCGCACCTTGGGCACCAGAATGGCATCCGGTGCGGCCGCAGCGAGCGCCACGAGATCGGCCTCGCCGTCCTCGGTCTCGGGCGCGTTGATGCGCACCACCACCTCGCGGGCGCCGAAGCCGCGCGCTGTGACCGCTGCGGCGACCTGGGCACGGGCGGCCGCCTTGACCTCCGGGGCCGTGCCGTCCTCAAGGTCGATCAGGATGACGTCGGCGGGGAGCGACCGCGCCTTTTCCAGCGCCCGGGCGTTGGAGCCCGGCATCGCCAGCACGCTGCGACGGGGACGGATCTCGCTCATCACGCTTCTCCCGGGCCGGCGGCGCCCTCGGCGACGCGGATAGCTTTCCCTGCGCATCCCGGCAAGAACGCCCGCCGCGCGTCGCACGGGGAAGGAACGGCATGGCACGCTGGATCGCGGGACTGGACGGCTGCCGCGGAGCCTGGGCGGGCGCGCTCCTCGACCTCGACGATCCCGACCGGCACCGCTCTGCCCTGTTCCCCGACGTCGCCGCGCTGCTCGACGCCCCGGAGCGGCCCTGCATCGTCGGGATCGACGTGCCGATCGGCCTGCCGGATCGCATCATCGGCGGCGGACGTGCCGCCGACCGGGCGGCCCGCGCCCGGCTCGGGCCGGCGCGGGCATCGGTGTTTCCGATGCCGCCGCGGAGCGCGGTCTACGCCCCCGACTATGAAGCCGCGAAGGCCGCCTCGCGCGAGGCGAGCGACCCGCCCTTCGCGCCCTCGATCCAGGGTTACAACATCTTCCGCGCCGTCCGCGCGGTCGACACGCTCCTGCGGGAGCGGCCGGAGGTGCGGGCGCGGGTCCACGAGGTCCATCCCGAGGTGGCCTTCCACGCCCTCAACGGCGGCCGGCTGCTCGGCCTGCCCAAGAAGGGCCGGCGCGCCCGGGAGGGGCTCGACCTGCGCCGGGCGCTCCTCGCGGCGGCGGGCCTGCCGGGCGCGCTGATCGAGGCCCGGGCGAAGGGCGTTCCGGAGGACGACCATCTGGATGCGCTGGCCGCCCTGGTGGTCGCCCGCGACATCCGCCTCGGATGCGCCGTGCCGCTGCCGGATCCGCCGGAGCGGGACGCGTTCGGGCTTCCCGTGGTGATCTGGGCCCCAGCCTTGCGCGCGCCGTCCTGAGCGGTCGTCCGCCAGGGATCGCAACGGGCGCCGTGCTCGACCCAACGTGCTGTTTTGCACGCAGCCTCGCGCACAGGCGGTGTCCGTTCATCGCGCCCGCTCTAGCTCTCGCTGCATGAGCGCCGCGAACCCCCTGCCCGTCCGCCACATCGCCCGCGCGATCGTGCTCGATCCGCAGGATCGGATCCTGCTCATCGCCTACACGTCGGTCCATGCCAAAGGGCCGGACGGCGCGCCCCTGCGGTTCTGGTTCATGCCGGGGGGCGGCCTGGAGCCCGGCGAGGACCACGTCACCGCCTGTCGCCGGGAGCTCGAGGAGGAGATCGGCCGCGGCGATGTCGCCATCGGCCCGCAGGTCGCCGCCTGCGACGGCCCGTTCCACCTGTTCCGGCAGGCGCGGGACGCCCGCGAGCGCTACTTCCTCGTCCGCCTGCCCGACGACCGGGTCGATACGAGCCGCCTCGCCGAGACCGAGGACAACCCGCTGATCGGGACACGCTGGTGGCCGATCGACGAATTGCGCGCCAGCGGCGAGCACTTCGAGCCGGCCGGTCTCGCCGATCTCGCCGCGGACCTCGCGAACGGGACTATTCCGGCCCACCCACGCGTTCTTGCCTGGCGAGAACTTTGAGTTCACTTCCTGCCGTCGCGGGATTGTCTAACTGGAGACGCCTTTATGTTCCCCGTCTACCTGACCGAAGGCTACCGGTCCTTCCTCCTCGACCGCTTCCCGACCGAGCGCCGGCGCTTCGCGCAGCTCGCCTCCACGCAGAACCCGGAGATCCTGGTCATCAGCTGCTGTGACAGCCGGGTGTCGCCCAGCGCGATCTTCAACGCCGGGCCGGGCGAGCTGTTCACGATCCGCAACGTCGCGAACCTCGTGCCGGTCTACCAGCCGGACGGTCAGTACCACGGCACCTCGGCGGCGCTGGAATTCGCCGTCCAGGCTCTGGAGGTGAAGCACATCGTCATTCTCGGCCACGCCACCTGCGGCGGCATCAAGGCCTACGCCAACAAGGCCAAGCCGCTCTCTCCCGGCGACTTCATCGGCAAGTGGGTCTCGCTCGTGGGTCAGGCCGAAGACAAGGCCGGCGATCCCGGCGCGCCGGACTACCTGACCAAGCTGGAGCATGCGGTGGTCGTCCAGAGCATGGAGAACCTGCTGACCTTCCCGTTCGTGAAGGAGCGGGTCGACGACGGCCGTCTGGAGATCCACGGCGCGCATTTCGGCGTGGCGAGCGGCTCCCTGCTGGTGCGCGACCCGGAGACGGGCGTGTTCAAGCCGCCGATCGACACGACGGGCCAGACCGTTCGCTCGGTCGCCGCCATCGCGTGCGATTGAGCGCGACGGGCACCGAAGAGCGGGGTCGGCTAACCGGCTCCGATCGGTAACTTTGCGGGAACGGCCGGCTGCGCATCGCGCACCGGCCGTTTTCGTTTGGGGCTCCGGTCGGCGCGCGGATCTCGGCAGTGCCTCTGCGCGGACCGTCCGTGGCGCAAACGGATGGCGCAACGTGCCGGCCCGTGAACGCGGCGCGCCCGCGGGTTCGCCGGTGGCCGGGGCGGAGGGGCCGGACATGAAAACGGCGGCGGGCTCGCACCCGCCGCCGGAGGTCTGGCCCGGCGGAAGCCGGGCCGTCCCTGACGATGACCCTTACATCGCGCCGGGGAGGCGCTGAGCCTGGTTGTAGTGCATCTGCAGGGCCGGAAGGGCCTGCTGGGCGTAGTTGCGCAGGGCCGGGTTCGGGCCGCCCTGGGCGTAGGCCTGCGTCATCGCGATGGTCATCTGATGCGCCTGGAGCTGCTGGCTGGCATAGAGGCGGTCGAAGCGCGGGCCGGCCGGGGTCGACGACAGCTCGGCCAGCATCGCCTGCTGCTCGGGGCTCGGCGCCACCATCGTCGAGGCGCCCGTGGCCATCATGTCGCCGCGCCCGATCTGACCGCCCGCGGCGGCGCCGCGCGCCGCACCGGCGCCGGCGCCCTCGAGGCCGCCGACCGGTCCGCCCGCGAGGGTGCCGCCGACCACGCCGGTCGCCGCGCCGACGCCGGCGCCCACGGCGCTGCCCGCCACCGCGATCGGCGCCGTGATCAGGCCGCCGACGCCCGGATCGCCGGCCACGCCGTTCATCTGGCCGCCCGCCAGGGCGACGTTGGCGGCCCGGTGGTCGCGGAGGACCTCCTGGGCGTAGGAGCGGACCTTCGGGTTGCGCGACTTGGACAGGGCGATCTGCGAGGACTGGATTTCGAAGGCGTTCGCCTGCATCGACTGGAGGCGGAAGTCGTTGGCGCTCTGAGCCAGGGCCGGGGTCGACAGCGCCAGGACAAGCGCGGACGCGGCAGCATAGTTCTTCAGCATCGGGACCTCTGTTCGAAATGGATACGCGAACTCTGGCAGGTCGCATGCGCAGCACGAAGGATCGGGCGCAGGCGGGTTCGCGAATTGGTCGGTCAACGAGGTTATGGGCTTATGGTTCCTGCCGTTTTCGCCCCGGACGGGGCGGTGGCCGAAGGGCGGCGGTCCGCGGGGTGAGCCGCCGGTCCGCAGACTCGGCCGCCGGACCGATCGCCGTCCGGCCCGCCTCCGACCCCGGCCGCAGCCGCGGCGGAACCGCATGCGCGCCCTGCTGGCGGGGTGCGGGGCGAGGCATGGTCGCCCGGTGATCTTCTTCCTGCTCCAGGTCCTGCGCGCCGCCGCTGCCCTGATGGTCGTCTGGCATCATGCGCGGCACGAGGCGGGGCTGCTGGCGGAGCGCGGCTTCGGCCAGGCGCCCGCCCCGGAAACGCTCGTGCCCTGGTGGGGCGGGGTCGATCTGTTCTTCGTGATCTCCGGATTCGTCATCGTCCATACCGGGGTCCGGCTGGCCGGCAGGCCGGGCGGGCGGGCCCGCTTTCTCGCCCATCGGATCGCCCGGGTGGTCCCGCTCTACTGGCTGGTGAGCCTCGTCTTCCTCGCCCTCGCGCTGGCCCGGCCGGATCTGCTCGGCGACGCGGCGGCCCTCCTCGGCGATCCCGCAGCCCTCGTGGCGAGCTTCCTGTTCTGGCCGTTGGCCCGGCCCGACGGCACCGTCCAACCGCTCTATGGCCTCGGCTGGACCCTGAACTACGAGGCCTTCTTCTACGCAGTCTTCGCGGCAGGGCTCGGCTTCGGCCGGCGCGGCGCCGTCGCCTGGCTGTGCGGGGGCCTTATGCTCCTCGTGGCTGTCGGAGCCCTCGTGCCCGGTCTTCCGGTGCCGCTCCGCTTCTGGACGGATCCGATCGTGCTCGAATTCGTCGCCGGCGCCGGTCTCGCCCTCGCCTACCGCGAGGGTTTCCGGCCGGGCCTGCCCCTGCGGGTCGGTCTCACGGTTCTGGGCGGCGTCGGGCTCGTCCTGGCCGCGCGCGTGCTCGCCGGCCAAGGCGGGGCCGACGGATTTCTGCGGCCCCTCCTCGTCGGCGGCCCAGCCGCCCTGCTGGTGGCGGCCGCCCTCGGACCGACGCGCGATGCCGCCCAGGTCGCGCGCCTTCCCGTCCCGGTGCGCGGGCTCGTCGGGCTGGGCGACGCCTCCTACGCCCTTTATCTCGTGCATCCCTTCGCGCTGCGCCTCGTGCGCGAGGGGCTGCTCCGGCTTGGGCTGGCGCCGGCCGTGCAGCCCTGGGGCAGCATGGTCCTGATGCTCGCCGGCAGCGTGGCGGCCGCGCTCGTGGTCCACCGCCTCGTCGAGGCGCCGCTGACCCGGATCCTGCGGGCGCGCCTCGATCCGCGCGGGCTGCAAAACCGTGTGCGCGCCGCGCTGGCCCCGGTTCCACCGGGCGGCCGGGCGGATTAGCCTCTCGGAACCGGGGAGATTGCCACCATGAAGACCCTGCTCGTACCCGTCGCGATGCACGACGCCCTGCCCTCCGTCTTCGAGACCACCCGGCTGGCGGCGACGCGCTTCGGCAGCCTGATCGAGGGCGTGTCCCTGCGCCCGGCCCTCGCCGAGTACGTCCCCGTCGACATGGTCGGCGGCATGACGTGGCTGCGCGACGAGGAGGCCG
The DNA here is from genome assembly GCF_029691625.1 of Methylobacterium sp. 391_Methyba4. Lineage (NCBI taxonomy): Bacteria > Pseudomonadati > Pseudomonadota > Alphaproteobacteria > Hyphomicrobiales > Methylobacteriaceae > Methylobacterium > Methylobacterium sp. 391_Methyba4. The sequence goes on from NZ_CP121475.1 coordinate 2,854,465, forward strand.
ACCGGGCCGAGGCCGAAGAGGCGGGCAGCCGTTTCATCGCCTTCATGGACGGTGCCGGCATCCCGCGGCATGCCCGCGACGGCCTGTGCATTCCGGATCGCGTGCCGGATGCCGGCCCGCGCTACCGCTGGCGGCAGGACGTCCCCACCGGCGACGCGTTCCTCGGCCAGTATGCACGGCTCTTCTCGGCCACCGTGGTCGGGCGTCCGGGCACGACCGACAATGCCCCGCGCATGACCACTTTCGAGACGGCCCTGTTCGAGAGCGGCCGGCCGATCCTGCTGGCCCCGCCCAGCGCCCCGGCGAGCCTCGGCGACGCGGTGGTCATCGCCTGGAACGGCTCCACCGAGACCGCCCGGGCGGTGGCCTTCGCGATGCCGTTCCTGCGGCGGGCCGAGCGGGTGCTGGTGCTCAGCGTCGAGGGCGGCATGGTGCCGGGCCCGACCGCCCAGGATCTCGCCCAGGCGCTGGCCTGCGAGGGCGTGGACGCGTCGCACCGGGCGCTGCCGGCCGGCCGGCGGGTGCCCGGCGAGACCTTCCTGGCGGAGTCCAAGGCCTTCGGTTGCGACCTGCTGATCAAGGGCGCCTACACCCAGAGCCGCCTGCGCCAGATGATCTTCGGCGGCGTCACCAGCCATGTCCTGGCCCATGCCGACATGCCGGTGCTGATGGCCCATTGACCGCTGCGCGGACCAGGCCGGCGGCAACCGGGACCGCGCCGGGAACCGGCGCCGGCCCATGGCGTTCGGCTCCCGCGTCCGGATGGTGCGACGCCGCGAAAGGAGTCCCGTGACGAGCCCCGTGAGACGCCTCTTCCTCGCCGGCCTTCTGGCGATCTCAGCCGTCGGCGCCGCCCGGGCGGAGCCGACGACGGTCCGGTTCCGCGGCACGGTGGTCCGGGCCGACTCGGAGCGCCTGGAGATCCGCCGCGCCAGCGGCGGCACCCTCACCGTGCGGATGGTCCCGCGCACCCGGATCTACGCGGTCAATGCCGCGAGCCTCCGCAACATCAAACCCGAGAGCTACGTCAGCGTCATCGGCGAGGCCGGCCCCGAGCCGCGGCAGGCGACCGCGGTGACCCTGTACTCGCCCTCGGAGCGCGGCTTCGAGGCGGGCAGCCAGCCCTGGGACACGGCGCAGGGCGCGAGCCTGACGGCCGGCTGGGTCGCCGACCTGCAGAGGGGGCCGCCGATGCGCGTGACGCTCGCCTACAAGGACGGGCAGGCGTCCTTCGCGATCCCGGACGGCGCGCCGGTGACGCAGTTCGCCCCGGGCGAGAAAGCCATGCTCCAGCCCGGCGCCGCCGTGACGATCTTCGCCCGCTCCCACCCGGAGGGCGGCCTCGTGGCCGGCACGATCGCGGTCGGCCGCCAGGGCGTCGTGCCGGGGCTCTGAGGCGGACGAGACCCGCGCCGCATCATCGGCGGCGCACCAAACCCGCGCGCCGATGCGGAAGCTGCGCTACATCGTGTCCCGATGACCGAGCCCGCCTTCACCCTCGACCCGCGCCTCTCCGCCGACACGGCAGAGGTGGGCGACCTCGCCGTGTGCCGCGTGCTGCTGATGGACGATGCCCGGTTCCCCTGGCTGATCCTGGTGCCGCGCCGCCCGGACCTCTGCGAGATCACCGATCTCTCCGAGGCCGATGCCGCCGCGCTCTGGCAGGAGATCCGTCTCGCCACGGGGGTGATGCAGGCCCTGTCGAAGCCCGACAAGGTGAATGTCGGCGCCCTCGGCAACGTGGTGGCGCAGCTCCACGTCCACGTCATCGGCCGATTCCGGTCGGATCCGGCCTGGCCGGGTCCGGTCTGGGGGTTCGAGACCCGCAAGCCCTATCCACCCCACGCCCGCGCCCAGCTCCTCGAGCGCGCCGGCGCCCTGTTCTCCGCGGCCTGACCCTGGCATGACCGATCCCCGCGACACCCTCGGATTCGTCCGCAACCGCCTCGACCGCCACTCGTCCGAGCAGCCCGAGGAGGCGGTGCCCGCCTTCGACGCGCCGGACGCGCGCCTCGTCCTGATCTGCGGCGACCGGATCGTGCTGCGCGGATCGACCGCGCTGATCGCCCCCGCGGAGGCCGCGGGCCTCGACGGCGGGACGCGCATCTTCCTCGGGCACCGGGACGGGCAGCCCGTCTTCGCCGCCGCAGCCCCCGCCGAGGCGGCCGAGCGGTTCGCCGAGGCGCCGGTCCGCACCCTCGACCTGCGGTCGATCGCCACCGAATCCGCCGTGGAGGCCGAGGAGCTCGGCCTGCTGGCCGTGGCCAAGTCGATGCTCGACTGGCACGCCCGCCACGGCTTCTGCGCCAAGTGCGGCACCGCCACGGTGGCGAAGGCCGGCGGCTTCCGGCGCGAATGCCCGGGTTGCGACGCCCACCACTTCCCCCGGGTCGATCCGGTGGTGATCATGCTGGTGCGCCGGGGCGACACCTGCCTGCTCGGCCGGGGGCCGCATTTCAAGCCGGGCATGTTCTCGTGCCTCGCGGGCTTCCTGGAGCCCGGCGAGACGATCGAGGACGCGGTCCGCCGCGAGGTGTTCGAGGAGACGCGGATCCGCGTCGGCGCCGTTACCTACCGGACGTCGCAGCCCTGGCCGTTCCCGTCCTCACTGATGCTTGGCTGCGCCGCCGAGGCCCTCGACGCGGCCATCGTGACCGATCCGAACGAGCTGGAGGATGCCCGCTGGTTCGACCGGGACGCGGTCGCGGCGATGCTCGACGGGACGCATCCCGAGGGGATCCAGGCCCCGCCGCCCATGGCGATCGCGCACTACCTGATGCGCGCGTTCGTGGCGGGCGAGACCTGAGCCCCCCGCCCGTTTCTAGCCGGGCTTGCCGGCGTCCCGGCTCGGATCGTCGGCGGGGTTGATGTAGTTCAGCCCGAACGGCCCGGAGCCGTTGACCTGCAGTTCGACCGGCTCGTCGGTGGTCCACAGCGAATGCGGCATGTCCTCCGGCAGGTAGACGAAGCCGCCGGCCTTCAGCACCGAACCCTTGGTCTTGTCCAGGGTCCGCCCATGCGCGTGATGGATCGAGCCCGAGAGGATCGTCAGCGTCTCGGGCTTGGAATGGGTGTGCGGCGCGATCACCGTATTGGCCGGTACCTTCACCCGCAGCACGAAGGCGCCGGGCTTCGACGGATCGCCCGCGATCCGGCTGATCTGGGTCCCTTTGGGCAGGTTGGGCGGGCCAGGCTCGTAGGTGGCGGAGGCGCCATCCGGAACCACCACCAGCCCGGCGTGGTCGGCCGCCGAAGCCGGCCCGAAACCGCCGAGCATCGCCAGCGCCGCCGCGGCGCTGATCCATGACCGTGTCATTCCACCCTCCGTTTCTGCCCAAGGCCTGGGCCCACGGGCAGTTCTGGGTCCGGGCGGGCCGTTTCCCAGGCACGGCAACCGTTTCAGATCGTCGCAAGCCGCGCGGGGCACGCGGGATCCGTGCGGTCAGACGACCATCCGGCTCTGCGCCCCGTCTTCCGTCACGGCGCTCCGCATCTCCGAGAAGGCCGTACCGACCATCAGCAGCGCCGGCCCTTCGAGCCCCGCCGCCTCCACCCGGTCGGCGAGGTCGGCGGCCGTGCCCCGCAGGGCCTGCTGGTTCGGGCGCGTCGCGTTGAACACGAGCAGCGCCGGCGTCGACGGCGCCAGACCTTCCTCCACCGCGCGCGCCAGCAGCGCCCGCAGGGTCCGCTTGGGCATGTAGATCACCGTGGTGACGCTCGGATCGGCGAGCGCCCCCCAGTTCAGGTCGTCCGGCAGCGCCCCGCGGCGGTCGTGGCCGGTGACGAACTGGAGCCGGCGCGCGGCGTCCCGATGGGTCAGGGACACGCCGAGCGCCGCCGCTGCACCCTGCGCGGCCGAGACCCCGGGGACCACGGTGACCGGGATGCCGGCGGCCCGGCAGGCCTCGATCTCCTCGCCAGCCCGGCCGAAGACCAGCGGGTCGCCGGATTTCAGCCGCACCACCTGCTTGCCCGAGCGGGCGAGCTGGACCATCAGCGCGTTGATGTCGTCCTGGCGGCAGGACGGGCCGTGGCCGGTCTTGCCCACCAGCATGGTGCGCGCCTCGCGGCGGGCATAGTCGAGGATCTCCGGGGCGACGAGGTCGTCGTAGAGGATCACGTCGGCGTTGCGGAGCGCCCGCAGCGCCTTGAGGGTCAGAAGCTCCGCGTCGCCGGGGCCGGCCCCGACCAGGGTCACCGCTCCGCCCTTCGGGGCGGCTTCCGTCTCGCCGAGCAACTCCGCGAGATCCGTGTCGGAGGGGGCGCGGTCCGGCTCCGCGAAGGCCCGGTCGGTGAAGCGCTCCCAGAAGGCACGGCGCTCCGCGAAGCCGTGGAAGCGCGCCGTGACGCCGTCGCGCCAGTCGCGGGCGGCGCCGACCCAGCGGGCGAAGCCCCGGGGCAGCATCGCCTCGATCCGGGCGCGCACGGTCTGGCCGAAGACCGGGGCGGCGCCCTCCGTCGAGATGCCCACGACCAGCGGCGAGCGGTTGACGATGGCGCCGAACTTCACGTCGCAGAGATGCGGGCGGTCGACCGCGTTGACGATCGCCCCGGCTCCGCGGGCCGCCACCACGAAGGCGACGCACTCGGCCTCGTCCTCCAGGGCGCCGATGCAGAAGGCCGCGCCCCAGAGGTCGTCCGGCGTCCAGGCGCGCTCGTGCAGCGTGACGTGCCCATCGACGATCTCGCCCGGGACCGCGCGCAGCTCCTCGCCGGGATCGGGGGCGTAGACGTCCACATGGGCGCCGGCCGCCGCCAGGACCTTCACCTTCCACGGCGCCCCGCCGGAGGATCCGGCCAGAACCACCCGCTTGCCGCGCAGGGGCACGAAGACGGGCAGCACCGCCAGCGGCTCCAGGCCGGCGGCCTTGGTCTCGCGGGGGGCGCGGGCTGCGCGCAGGGGGGTCTCGGTCACGGGCCTGTCCTGAATCGTCTCGAACCGGCCTCTCCTGTCCACCCCCCCAGGATGAGGGGGTCCGGTTGGACGGGTCGGTCTGTCCTCGCCGGCAAGTGTATCAGAAAATCACGCGGCGCATGCGGTCTGCCCGGCCAGCATCTTGCGGATCTCCGGTATGCACGAGCCGCAATTCGTGCCGGCCTTGCAGGCGGCGCCCACCGCCTCGACGGAGGCGGCGCCCCCGGCGATGGTGGTGGCGATGACGTCGGCGCCGACGCCGTGGCAGGCGCAGACCACGGGCCCCGCCGAGGCCGTGGCCGCGCGGCCCGAGAGCAGCGCCCGTCGCTCGGCGGCGTCGGGCACCTCGGTGGCGAACAGGGCCTTGGCGGCCTCCCAGTCCGGCCGTTCCCCCGCGGGCGCGTAGGCGAGGCAGGCGACGAGGCGGTCGCCGTCATAGACCGCGCAGCGGTAGCGGTTGCGGGTGTGATCGGCATATTCCGCCAGCTCGCAGCCCGACAGGGCCTCGCTCTGGATCAGGCCGCGCACCATCAGCGCCACTGCCCGGGAGCTGTCGGCGGTGGCGAACTGCGCGCCCCAGCCGCCGGTGATCGCGGCGCGCGCCCACCACCAGCCCTCGGGCATCGCCACCTGCCGGCGCGTCAGCAGGAAGCCGCGGGCGCGGTAGCCGACGGACGCGATGGCCGCCGGGGTCGCCTTGAGTTCGGGCTGGCCCGAGACTGGGTCGGTCATGCCGCGCACCAGCGCGCCGACCCGGGCCTGCGACGCGAAGGCGCCGCCCCAGTGCATCGGCATGAACAGATTGCCCGGCACCACCGTGTCGGTGACCGTCACCTCCAGCTCGGCCGCGCCGTGCTCGGTCGAGAGCCGGGCGATGTCGCCCTCCGCCAGGCCGTGAGCCGCCGCGTCGTCCGGGTGGATTTCGACGAACGGGACGGCCCGGTGCGCCGAGAGGCGCTGGCTCTTCCCGGTGCGCGTCATCGTGTGCCAGTGGTCGCGGACCCGGCCGGTGTTGAGCATGAGCGGGAACGCCGGCGAGGCCGCGAGCGCGAGGGCCGGCGGCTGCACCGCGACGAAGCGGGCGCGCCGGTCGAAGGTGTAGAACCGGCCGTCGCCGAACAGCCTGGCCTTGCCCTGCGGGGCGCCCCGGAAGCCGGAGCGCTTCGGGATGGGCCACTGCACCGGCAGGGTCACGTCGTAGGCGGCGTCGCTGATGTCGGCGAGCGCGCCGAGGTCGAAGTCGCGGGTGCCGTTGTTCTCATAGGCCGAGAGCCCGGCATGCTCGCGGAAGATCGCGGCGGCGGAGTCGAACGCGAAGGCCTTTCCGTGCCCGAGGCGGCGGCCGACATCGGCCAGCGCCGCCCAGTCCGGCCGCGCCTCGCCGGGGCTCGCGAGGAAGCGGCGCTGGCGGGAGATCCGCCGCTCGGAATTGGTGACCGTGCCGTCCTTCTCGCCCCAGGCCTGGGCGGGCAGCAGCACCGTGGTTTTACCCAGGCCCCGGGCGGTGTCGGAATCCGCCACCGCCTCGGACACCACGTAGAGGTCGAGGCCGGCGAGCGATTCCCGGATCGCGTCGGCCCGCGGCATCGAGACCAGCGGGTTGGTGCCCATCACCCACAGCGCCTTGATCTTGCCCCGGGCGATCGCCTCGAACAGCGCCACCGCCTTCATGCCCTCGCCGGTGATGATCCGCGGTGCGCCCCAGTAGCGGCGCACCCGGTCCACCTCCTCGGGGGTGAAGTGCATGTGGGCCGCCAGCATGTTGGCCAGCCCCCCGACCTCGCGCCCGCCCATGGCGTTGGGCTGGCCGGTCAGGGAGAACGGCCCCATCCCGGTCTCGCCGATGCGGCCGGTGACGAGGTGGCAGTTGATGATGCTGTTGCCCTTGTCGGTGCCCTGCGCCGACTGGTTCACCCCCTGCGAGAAGGCCGTGACCACCCGGCGGGTACCGGCGAACAGGGCGTAGAAGGCCGCGATGTCGGCCTCCGGCGCGCCGGTGACGGCGGCGACCGCCGCCACGTCCGGCGCGATCTGGCGGGCGCGGTCGAGGGCGCCATCGAGGCCGGCCGTATGGGAATCGATGAAAGCGCGATCGCGGAAGCCGTTGTCCGACAGGTAGACCAGCAGGCCCGAGAACAGCGCGGTGTCGGTGCCTGGCCGGATGCCGAGGAACAGGTCGGATTCCTCCGCGGTCTGGGTCCGGCGGGGGTCGATGACCACGAACTTGGTCCCGCGGCGCGCCTTGGCGTCGGCCATGCGGCGGAACAGGATCGGGTGGCACCACGCGGTGTTGGAGCCGACCAGCACGATCAGGTCGGCCTCGTCGAGATCCTCGTAGCAGCCCGGCACCGTGTCGGAGCCGAAGGCCCGGCGGTGGGCCGCCACCGCGCTCGACATGCACAGCCGGGAATTGGTGTCCACGTGCGGCGTGCCGATGAAGCCCTTCGCGAGCTTGTTGGCGACGTAATAATCCTCGGTGAGGAGCTGGCCCGACAGGTAGAAGGCGATCGCGTCCGGGCCGTGCTCCTCGGCCACCGCGCGGAGCTTGCCCGCCACGGTGTCGAGGGCCGCATCCCATGAGACCTGCGCGTTGTCGACCTGCGGGTGAAGCAGGCGGTTCTCCAGCGACAGGGTCTCGCCCAGCGCCGAGCCCTTCGAGCACAGGCGCCCGAAATTGGCCGGGTGGTCGGTGTCGCCCGCGATCATGGCGCCGCCCTGCCCGTCCGGACTCGCGAGCACGCCGCACCCGACCCCGCAATAGGGGCAGGTGGTCCGCACCGTCGACGCCGCGACTGGCTGGGTCATGGCTGAAGTCCTCGAAGGTTCGCGCCGCGTCTCCCTCCCCCCTCTGCGGGGGAGGGTGGCCCCCGAAGGGGGTCGGGAGAGGGGAGCGACGCTTCCGGGAGGAGTGCAGCCTTCATGAAGGCCACAGCCCTCTTCTGCACCGTCGCTCCCCTCTCCCGCCCCGCATCCGCGGGGCACCCTCCCCCGCAGAGGGGGGAGGGTTGGGCTGCTCAGTACACGTCGGCCTGATAGCGCCCGGCCTTCTTGAGCGCCGCGAGATACGCCACCGCATCCTCGGGGCTCTTGCCTCCGTGCTGCGCGGCCACGTCGATGATCGCCCGCTCGACGTCCTTGGCCATGCGCTTGGCGTCGCCGCAGACGTAGAAATGCGCGCCGCCCTCGAGCCACTTCCAGAGCTCGGCGCCGTTCTCCCGCATCCGGTCCTGGACGTAGGTCTTCTCCTTGCCGTCCCGGGACCAGGCCAGGGACAGGCGGGTGAGCACCTTGTCGTCCTTCAGCTGAGTCAGCTCGTCCTTGTAGAAGAAGTCGCTGGCTTGGCGCTGGTGACCGTAGAACAGCCAGTTGCGGCCGGGCGCCTGAGTGGCGGCGCGTTCCCGCAGGAACGCCCGGAACGGCGCGATGCCGGTGCCGGGGCCGCACATGATCACGTCCTTCGACAGATCGGCCGGCAGCCCGAAGCCGTGCGCCTTCTGAAGATAGACCTTCACCTTGGTCTGCTCGGGCAGGCGCTCGCCGAGATGGGTCGAGGCGACGCCGAGCCGCAGCCGCGAGCGGTGGTTGTAGCGCACCGCGTCCACCGTCAGGGACACGCGGCCGACATCCATCTTGGGCGAGGACGAGATCGAATAGAGCCGCGGCTGCAGCTCGTCCAAAGCCTCCAGGAAGACCTCGGCGTCGGGCCGCGCGCCCGGGAACTTGTGCAGGGCGCCGAGGACGTCGAGATAGGCGGCATCGCCGTCCGGATCCTCGCCGGAGGCCAGCGCCTGCGCCTTCTTGCGCGCCGCGCCCGAGGTGAGGAGCGACAGGAGCTGGTAGAGGTTGTCCGGCGCGGCACCCAGCGCGTAGTTGATCAGCAGGTGCTCGCGCAGGGTTTTCTCGCCGATCACCCGCTCGGGCCGGGCGCCGAGCTCCGCGATCACCGCGTCGACCAGCGCTGGGGCGTTGGCGGGGAACAGGCCCAGCGAATCGCCGACCTCGTACTGGATCGGCGTGCCGTCCAGCCCGATCTCGATGTGCCACGTCTCCTTCTCGCCGCCCGGATCGTTGAGACGGCGGCGGGACAGGAACAGCGCCTCGACCGGGTTCTCGCGGCAGAAGCCGAGCGGCCCGAGGTCGGCGGCGGCCTTCGGGGCGTCGTCGTCCGCCTTCGGTGCGGCCGGGGCGCCTCCGGCGGCGCCGAACTCCTCGTCCAGCTTCTTGAGCATGCGCAGGGTTTCTTTGCCGCCGGGCTGGCAAAGGTTCAGGCGCGCCTCGTTCTTCAGAAAGATCGCGTTGGCGTAGTCGGCGCAGTTGTAGCCGCACTGGCCGCAATCCTGCTGGGCCATGGCGGCCATCAGCTTCTGCGGCTCGGGCCGGTCCTTGGCCATCTCCATCCGGTCGCCGAGCGGCATCGACGGGTCGTGCCAGGGGGCGTCGTCGTTGTCGGCCAGTTTCGGCCCGGTCGCGGGGCCTTCGCCGGGCGCGAGCGCCGTGGCGCCCGCGACGGCGGGGCCGAGCAGGGCCGCGAAGTAGCCCGAGAGCCAGGCGCGCTGGTCCTCGTTGAAGGGCGCGGTCTCGGGGATCAGGACGAGGGGGGGCGAGACGTGCTGGGTCATGCGGCGGCCTTCAGGGCGGGCTGGTCCTCGGCGGCGTCGCGGAGCGCCTCCGCGCCGGTGCGGCTGGTGAAGGCCTGGAAGCTCTCCTCGGGGCCCTGTCGCAGGGCGAGGTAGGCGCGCAGCAGCGCCTCGACGCGGGAGGGCGCATCCTCGGCCTTCACGGCCTTCCAGATCTCGGTGCCGATCTTCGGGTTCTCGGCGAAGCCGCCGCCGACCACGACGTCGTAGCCCTCGACGGTGTCGCCCTCCTCCGAGACGACGACCTTGGCGCCGATCAGCCCGATATCGCCGATGTAGTGCTGGGCGCAGCTGTGGTGGCAGCCGGTGAGGTGGACGTTCACCGGCACGTCGAGGTTCGGCACGGCCTTCTCGACATGGTCGGCGATGATCAGCGCGTGGCCCTTGGTGTCGGAGGCCGCGAACTTGCAGCCTTTGGCGCCCGTGCAGGCCACGAGGCCGGAGCGGATGCCGGCGGCCTTGGTGGTGAGGCCGAGCGCGTCCACGCGAGCCTCCACCTCGGCGACCTTCGCGTCCGGAACACCGGAAAAAATGAAGTTCTGCCAGACGGTGAGGCGGATCTGGCCGTCCCCGCACTCCGCGGCGATCTTGGCGAGCGCCCGCACCTGATCGCTCGTCATCTTGCCGACCGGCAGGACCACGCCGACCCAGTTAAGGCCGGGCTGCTTCTGGGCGTGGACGCCCACATGGGCGTAGCGGTCGGTGGCTTTACGCGGCGCCACGTGCTCGGGCGCGACCCGGTCGAGCTTGCGGCCGAGCTTGTCCTCGACGGCGGCGAGGTACTTGTCGAAGCCCCAGGCGTCGAGGACGTACTTCATCCGGCTCTTGTTGCGGTTCGTCCGGTCGCCGTTCTCGATGAACACCCGGATGATCGCGTCTGCGACGGTGTTGCAGTCTTCCGGCTTCAGGACGATGCCGGTGTCGCGGGCGAGGTCGCGGTGGCCCGAGATGCCGCCGAGCACGAGGCGCATGTAGATCCCCGGAGGCACCGAAGCGCCGTCGAGAACCTCCACCGCCTGGAAGCCGATGTCGTTGGTCTCCTCCAGGGTCGGCATCACGCCGCTGCCGTCGAAGGCGACGTTGAACTTGCGCGGCAGGCCGTAGAGGGAGCGGTCGTTCAGGATCCAGTTGTGCCAGGACTTGGCGAGCGGGCGCGTGTCCAGCAGCTCCTGGGCGTCGATGCCGGCGGTCGACGAACCGGTGACGTTGCGGATGTTGTCGGCGCCCGCCCCCCGGGCCGTGAGGCCGATATCGGTGAGCCCGTCGAGGAAGGGCTGGGCATGCTCGGGGCCGATCTCCCGCACCTGGAGGTTCGCCCGGGTGGTCACGTGGACGTAGCCGCCGCCATGCTCGTCGGCGAGGTCGGCGACGCCCGCGAACTGCCAATGGTGCAGGATCCCGTTGGGGATCCGCAGCCGGCACATGTACGAGACCTGGTTCGGCGCGACCCAGAACAGGCCGTGGTAGCGCCAGCGGAAATTGTCCTCGGGCTTCGGCTGCTTGCCGGCGGCGGCCTCCTGGATCAGGCGGTTGTGGCCGTCGAACGGGTTCTCGGCGCGCTTCCACTTCTCCTGGTCGCAGAGCTTGCCGCCCGCCTTGACGGTCTTGTCCTGTGCCTTGATGTGGATCGCGTCCGGGCCCGTGGGCTCGGCGGGCGGCGCGGCCGCCCCGGCCCCGCCCGCGGCGAGGCCGCCGGTCATGCGGACGGCGGCGATGCCGGAGGCGAAGCCCTCGAGATAGCGCTTCTGCTCGGCCTCGAACGCGCCTGCGGCGCTCTGGGTGGTGGTCTCGGACATCCGCGCCTCCTCAAGCAGCCAGCGGCTCGGGCACGGGGCGCCCGAACATCAAGTCGTCCACGTTCTCGATCGGGTCGCCGGAGCGGATCAGCCCCTTGCAGGCGCCCTGCTCGGCGATGTCGCCGACGAACACCGCGCCGATCAGCTTCCCATCGCGCACCAGAAGCTTGCGGTAGAGGCCGGCGCCGGGGTCGGAGAGCACGATCGCCTCCGCATCGTCGGGCGTGTCCACGATCCCGGCCGAGAAGACCGGCAGGCCAGACACCTTCAGGCTCGTGGACAGGGCCGTGCCCCGGTACTCGGCCGGCTCGCCGGCGAGGTGGCGGGCGAGCGTCTCGGCGTGCTCGTAGGCGGGCTCGACCAGGCCGTAGATCTGGCCGCGGTGCTCAGCGCACTCGCCGAGCGCGAAGATCCGCGGGTCCGAGGTGGTCATCCGGTCGTCGACCGTGATGCCCCGGCCGACCGCCAGTCCCGCGTCCTGCGCCAGCGCCACCGAGGGGCGCACGCCCACCGACATCACCACGAGGTCGGCCGGGAGCGCGGTGCCGTCCGCCAGGACGAGGCGCTCGACGCGGCCGTCTCCTTCGAGGCGGGCGGTATCCGCCTTGAGGATCACCCGAACCCCCCGCGCCTCCATGGCACGCTTCACGAGCGCGGCGGCATGGTGGTCGAGCTGGCGCTCCATCAGCCGGTCCATGACGTGGAGCAGCGTGGTCTCGACGCCGAGGCGCGCGAGCCCGACCGCCGCCTCCAGGCCGAGAAGGCCGCCGCCGATGACGATCGCCCGGGCGTGCTGCACGGCGGCCTTCCGGATCGCCGCCACGTCGGCGAGGTCGCGGAAGGTGATGACGCCGGGGAGATCCATGCCGGGCTTCGGCAGGCGGATCGGCAGGGAGCCGACCGCGAGGACCAGCCTGTCGAAGGGCAGGACGTGGGTCTCGCCCACGCGGACGTACCCGTTCTCCCGGTCGATCCGGGTCGCCGGCGCGCCGGTGATCAGGCGGATGCCGTGATCCGCGTACCAGTCGAGGCCGCGGAAGGCGCAGGCGGCCTCGTCGACCTCGCCGCCGAGCAGCGAGGAGAGCAGGACCCGGTTGTAGGCGACCGTCGGCTCGGCGCCGATGCAGGTGATGTCGTAACGGCCGGGCGCGATCTCCGTGAGCCGCTCCAGGAATCGCAGGGAGGCCATGCCGTTGCCGACGACGACCAATGTCTCGCGCGGCAGGCCGCTCTCGGCGCGCGCGTCGTGTCCGCGTGTGTCCTTAGGGGATGTCGCCATCGCTCGATCGTGTCTGGAACCTCGATTGCAGGGTCGTTGGCGGACCGCCCACGAAAAAGCCGCTGCCGGTCGTCTCCCGGCAGGCTTCAGCCCCAGGAGAACCGGATCAGCGGCCTCGCTGACGGCGCTGTCCGTCGCCGTTGACGGACGCGGCTCGCCACGCAGGTTCCGTGCCAATCGAAATGCGCCGCACGGCGCGCGCGGACGCTGACGCCGGGGCGAGGCCTGCAGAACGGAGGTGCCCCAGGGGCCGCCCGTCGGCGCTGCACAAAATCTGTGCGGCTCGTCGCAAAAGCGATCACGCGCCAGCGGCGCGGTGGGGCAAGCTGCGGAGGATTAAGGATGTCTTCCGGACTGACGGAGGGTCGGGTTGACGCTCACCGTCGTCGGATCACGACACGGGCAAACTGGAGAGCGAGCAAAAGTCGGTCGAGAATACTTCGACGACGAAATATCGAACTTATATGTGAACAACTTCCGTATTTGAACGGCATTCTACCTGTAACGAATGTCGAAGTCTGTCCTTTTGGACACCGCGGGCAATCAGCTCCCACTCTCGCTGGACGATAACCAGTCCAATTGATGTGGGGGCTACAGCAGCTGCGACAGCATCGCCAGGAGGCCCAGGGTCGGCATCGCGCCGGCCGCCAGCACCCAGTACCAAGCGTGGCGCGCACCGGCCCGCCGGTTGTCGTTGCAGGCGCGGGGGACGCGGCCGCCCCGGCATACGTAGCGTCGAAGTTCGACCCGCCCGCGCGGATGCGACATCAACGATCCAGTTTCGAGTTTGCGACATCCAGGCATGGCGTAGGCACAACGGGCGAGCCCGCCCGACGTTCCGCGGCTGTTCGCGCTGGCGTTGCGGGTGGATGACGAATGGCGCGAAGTGTCGCGGGCCTCAGATGTCGGCGACCGCCTGCCGGTAAAGGTCGTGTCTGTAGACGGTCGTGATCGCCGCCGGGATGTCGAAAGGCCCGGGGATCTGCTGCGCGGCGCGCATCTGCTCCAGCACCCAGCGGGCCTGCGCCGCGCGCGGCTCCTCGATCGCCGCGCCGAAGCGGAGACGCGCACCCGTCTCGGCCATGCCGTCCGGACCGTCGGAAAAGGTCCGCGCGACCAACGCCGGATCGAGATTCAGATAGGTCCGGCGTGCGAGGCGATGGATCAGCTCGGTCCGGTTCTCCGGATCCGCGCACCAGCGTCCCGCCCGGGCGACCGCCCGCACCAGCGGCAGGATCGCGCCGTCGAGCCGTGCGGAGACGGCCAGGACCTTCTCGGTCGCGTTCGGCGCGAGGGCGCTGCCGTGGACGGCGATGCGCCCATGGCCGGCCTCGGCCGCCACGTCGTTCCAGGGTGCGCCGGCGCAGAATCCGTCGACCAGGCCGCGGGCCAGGGCCTCCACGCAATGTTGCGGGGGGACCACGACCGTGCGGAACGCGGCAGGGTCGAGGCTCCCGGCTTCGGCGAACAGCCGTAGCTGGTAGCTGTGGCACGAGAAGGGATGCACGGTGCCGAGGGTGAGCGGGTCTCCGGCGCGGTGCCGCATCTCCGCGACGCCCGCGAAGGCGCGGGCGACATCCGGCAGGGCCTCGCTGTCGGGGGCCATCGCCGCCCAGAGGGTGCGGGACAGCGTGAGGGCATTGCCGTCGGTGCTGAGCTGGAGCGGCACGATCAGGTCGGAGGGCGGCCCGGACAAGGCGAGCCGGCTCGCCAACGCCAGCGGCGCCAGCATGTGCGCGCCGTCGAGGTGCCCCAGCGCCAGCCGGTCGCGCAGGGTCGCCCAGGAGGGCTCGGCGGTGAGGTCGAGGTCGAGCCCCTCGGCCCGGGCGAAGCCCAGTTCATGGGCCGCGATCAGGGGGGCCGCATCGCAGAGCGGGACGTAGCCGAGCTGGAGCCTCATCCGAGCAGGTCCGCGGTGGTGACGATCGCCCGGGCGATGTCGACGATCTTGCGCTTCTCGTTCATGGCCTTGCGGCGCAGCTGCTTGTACGCCTCGTCCTCGGACAGGCCCTTCATGGTCATCAGGATGCCCTTCGCCCGCTCGATCAGCTTGCGGTCGGCGAGTTCGCTGCGCGCCTCCGTCAACTCGCGCTGGAGGCGCGCGAAGGCGTTGAAGCGCAGGATCGCGATGTCGAGGATCGACTTGATCCGTTCCGCCCGCAGCCCGTCCACCACGTAGGCGGAGATCCCGGCATCGACGGCGGCCTGCATCATGGTCGAATCCGAGCGGTCGACGAACATCGCCACCGGCCGCTCGACCTGCCGGGAAACGCCCGACATCTGCTCCAGGATGTCCCGGCTCGGGCTCTCCAGATGGATCACCACCACGTCGGGCTTCAGCGCGGCCACGCGTTCCATGAGGTCGGCGGTATCGGGAATCACCACCACACGCCCGATTCCGGCGGCGCGCAGGCCTTCCTCCAGAATGGCCGCGCGGGCGCGGCTCGGATCGATCACGGCGACGGTGAGATTGGATTCGGTCATCTTGGCCCGGGACGGGGCGGGTCTTCTTCTGGAGGACGGCCCGGCTCGGGCCGCCGCGACCTAAGCAAGGCCCGTGCCCGCGTCGGGGCCCGCCGCGGACGCATCCGCGCAATCCCAATGTACGATGCCGGTAACCGCCGCGCAAAGAAACGGTCCAGCTTCCGCCGCAATGCTGGCCGCATTCTCTTCGCCTCACGGTGGTCAGGGAGATCGGTGATTCGGATGCGCAGGCCAGATCAGCCCGCCCTGACGGATGCCGCGAATGGCCGCGTGTCCATGCCCTTCCTGCCGACGCTGGCCGTCGTGGCGCTCCTGGGTGTGGCCTCGCTCTACTGCCCGTCGTCCAATCCCGTGCCCCCCGGTGCCCGGGCGGGCGGATCCCCCGCTCTCGGACCCACGGATTTCGCACCGGTCGCCGCGGTGGCGTCGCCGATCCGGCCGCCGGCCGCGATCGCGTTCGCCGAGCTGTACCCGCTGGACGCTGCGGTCTCGCGGACGGGGGCCCTGCCCGTCCGTCCGGCGACGGCGGCGCGGGCGACGTCCCATGTGGCGGTGGCGGGTCGGCGTCCCTGCCCGGGCCGGCGCTGCCCCGAGCTGCCCCGCAGCCCGATCGATCCCATGGCGCCCGGACGCGCGGAAGCCGCCGAACCGGCCGAGGATGCGCTGCTCCCTGGGCGGGCCCTGCCGTTTGCCACCTCGGTGGTCGAGACGCTGGTCCCTGCGGCCCGGGCGGTCGGCGATGCCGCGGACTTCGTGCGCAAAGGTGCGGCGTCGGTTCAGGGCTCGGTGGCCTTGGCGGTGGCCGACTGCCTGCGCTGACCGCATCCGCGGGCCGGCCCCAAACCTCTGGATCTCGTGGACGGACGTCCTAGGTGCGTCGCAGCGGATGGACCGAGCTTCCGTCCGCGGACCGGAGCCGGGGCCGGATGGCTGCACGCATCGAGGATTACGCGCTCGTCGGGGATTGCCGCAGCGCCGCGCTGATCAGCCGGCAGGGCAGCGTCGATTGGTTGTGCTGGCCGCGCTTCGACGCGGCCGCCCTGTTCACCAGCCTGCTGGGCACCGAGGCGCACGGCTTCTGGAAGATCTTCCCCGAGGCGGAGCACGTCGAGACCCGGTGGTCCTACCGCCCGGGCAGCCTCGTCCTGGAGACGCGGCACACCACGCGGCTCGGCGAGGTCCTGGTCACGGACTTCATGCCCGTCGGCGACGGATCGCATCTCGTGCGCCTCGTCGAGGGCGTGCACGGGCGGGTCGCCATGCGGATGGAGATGGCGGTCCGGTTCGATTACGGCTCGGCCGTGCCCTGGGTGTCGCGCTCCGAGCTGGGCGACCTGCGCGCCGTCTCGGGACCGCACAAAGTCGTGCTGCGCTCCGATGTCCATCTCAAGGGATCGGAGGCGCAGACCACCGTGGCCGAGTTCACGGTCCATGCCGGCGACCAGCACCGGTTCGTCCTGAGCTACGGGGCCTCCCACGAGGACGATCCGCCCCCGATCGAGCCGCGCAAGGTTCTCGAAGCCACGGATCAGCACTGGCGGGATTGGGCGTGCCGCTGCGCGGGCGGCGCCCCCTGGGACCGGATGCTCCAGCGCTCCCTGCTGACCCTCAAGGCGCTGATCTACGAACCCACCGGCGGCATCGTGGCGGCGCCCACGGCGTCCCTGCCGGAGGGGCTCGGCGGGATCCGCAACTGGGATTACCGGTTCTGCTGGCTGCGCGATTCGACCCTGACCCTGATCGCCCTGATGGATGCGGGCTATATCGACGAGGCCCGGGACTGGCTGGGCTGGCTGCTTCGGGCCGTGGCCGGCAATCCCGAGCAGGCGCACATCCTCTACGGGATCGGCGGCGAGCGGCTGCTGCCCGAGATCGAGCTCGACTGGCTGCCGGGCTACGAGAATTCGAGGCCCGTGCGAATCGGCAACGCCGCCGCCAGCCAATTCCAGATCGACGTCTACGGCGAGCTGTTCGACGCGCTCTATCAGGCTCATGCCCGCGGATTGCCGGTGAGCCAGGACGGCCTGCGGGTCGGCCTCGCGATCCTCGGCCACTTGGAACAGGCATGGCGCGAGCCCGACGAGGGGATCTGGGAGGTGCGCGGCGGGCGGCGCCACTTCACCCATTCCAAGGTCATGGCCTGGGTGGCGTTCGACCGGGCCCTGCGCATGCACGAGATGCACGAATCGGGCGCCACCGAGGAACATGCCAAGCGCTGGCGCGCCATCAAGGACGAGATCCACGCCGAGGTCTGCGCCAAGGGCTTCGACCCCGCGCTCAACAGCTTCGTCCAGTCCTATGGCTCGAAGGCGCTGGACGCGAGCCTGCTGCTCATCGCCCATACCGGCTTCCTGCCGCAGGACGACCCCCGGGTGATCGGCACCGTCGACGCGATCGGCAAGGGGCTGATGCGGGACGGGTTCATCCTCCGCTACGAGACCGAGGGCCAGACGACCGACGGCCTGACGGGCAGCGAGGGGGCTTTCCTGCCCTGCACCTTCTGGTACGCCGACAACCTCATCGGCCTGGGGCGCCGCGACGAAGCGGGGGTGCTGATCGAGCGCCTGATCGGCATCTGCACCGATCTCGGCCTGGTCAGCGAGGAATACGACGTGCAAGCCAAGCGTCTTGTGGGTAACTTCCCTCAGGCGTTCACGCACGTCGCGCTCGTCAACACGCTGCTCAGCTATACGCGCGGCGAAGGGCCGGCGGATCGGCAGGGTGGTAAGGCCAACGGAGCCCCTCCCGCCGTCCTACGGCAGCGCGAAGCCGCGAAACGGACCGCGCGAGGCGAACTGGAAGACGCGACATCATGAGCGGTGCTGACACTCCCGCCAAGGCGGACCTCGCTGAGATCGATACGCTCAGCATCAACACGATCCGGACGCTCGCGATCGACGCGGTGCAGAAGGCCAATTCCGGCCATGCCGGCGCGCCCATGGCGCTGGCGCCGGTCGCCTACACCCTGTGGAACCGCTACCTGCGCTACGATCCGGCCCATCCGCACTGGCCGAACCGCGACCGCTTCGTGCTGTCCTGCGGCCACGCCTCGATGCTGCTCTACGGGCTGCTGCATCTCGCGGGCGTCGCGCAGAGCGACGGCGGCAACGCGCCGGCGGTGTCGCTGGACGACATCAAGAAGTTCCGCCAGCTGGACAGCCGGACCCCGGGCCATCCCGAGTACCACTTCACCACCGGCGTCGAGACCACCACCGGCCCGCTCGGCCAGGGTGTGGCCAACTCGGTCGGCATGGCCATGGGCAGCCGCTTCCTCGGCCAGCACCTGAACAGGCCGAACCTGCCGCTCTTCGACTACAACGTCTACGCGATGTGCTCGGACGGCGACCTGATGGAGGGCGTGGCCTCGGAGGCTGCGTCCCTCGCCGGCCACCTCCGGCTCGCGAACCTCTGCTGGATCTACGACGACAACACCATCACCATCGAGGGCCACACCGAGCTGGCCTTCGGCGAGGAGGTGGCCACCCGGTTCCTCGCCTATGGCTGGCAGGTTCTGCGCGTTGCGGACGCCAACGACGTGCACGCGCTCGCCGGCTCGATCGAGACCTTCCTCGCCACCAACGACCGGCCGACCCTGATCATCGTCAAGTCGGTGATCGGCTACGGGGCGCCGAAGAAGCAGGGCACGTCCAAGGCCCACTCGGACGCGCTGGGCGAAGACGAGGTCAAGGGGGCCAAGCGCGCCTACGGCTGGCCGGAGGACGCGCAGTTTTTCGTCCCGGACGGCGTCCGCGAGAATTTCCGCGATGGGATCGGCAAGCGCGGCGCCGGCCTCTACGACGCGTGGCAGGGCCTGCTGAGCCAGGCCAAGGCGGCGGATGCCGCCCACGCCGAGGACCTGAACGCCTTCCTGGAAGGCCGGCTGCCGCACGGCTGGGACAAGGACATTCCGGTCTTCGAGGCCGACGCCAAGGGCCTCGCCACCCGGGAATCCTCCGGCAAGGTGCTGAACGCCATCGCCCAGCACGTGCCGTTCCTGCTCGGCGGCTCGGCGGATCTGGCGCCGTCCAACAAGTCGAACCTGACCTTCGAGGGCGCGGGCTCGTTCGGCCCGTTCTCGCCGGGCGGCCGCAACCTGCATTTCGGCGTCCGCGAACACGCCATGGGCTCGATCGTGAACGGCCTCGGCCTCTCGGGGCTGCGGGCCTACGGCGCGACCTTCCTGGTTTTCGCCGACTACATGCGCCCGCCGATCCGTCTCGCCGCCCTGATGGAGCTGCCGGTCTTCCACATCTTCACGCACGATTCGATCGGCGTGGGCGAGGACGGGCCGACCCACCAGCCCGTCGAGCAGCTGCTGTCGCTGCGCTGCATCCCGGGCCTCGTGACCCTGCGCCCGGCCGATGCCAACGAAGTGGCCGAGGCCTACCGGGTGATCTTCTCGCTGAGGAACCAGCCGGCCGTGCTCGCGCTCTCCCGCCAGCCGCTGCCGACCCTCGACCGGACCCGGTACGGCGCGGCCTCCGGCACCGCCAAGGGCGGCTACGTGCTCGCCGATTGCGACGGCACGCCCGACGTCATCCTGCTGGGCTCGGGTTCCGAGGTGCAGCTCTGCGTCGGCGCCTACGAGGCGCTGAAGGCCGAGGGCGTGAAGGCCCGGGTGGTGTCGATGCCGTCCTGGGACCTGTTCGAGCGGCAGGATCAGGCCTACCGCGACTCGGTGCTGCCGCCCGCCGTCAAGGCACGGGTGGCCGTCGAGCAGGGCAGCGTCATCGGCTGGGACCGCTACGCCGGCTCCGAGGGCGCGATCATCGGCATGCACACCTTCGGCGCCTCGGCGCCGATCAAGGATCTCCAGACCAAATTCGGCTTCACCCCCGACAAGGTCCTGGAGGCCGCGAAGGCGCAGATGGCCAAGCATAAGCGGTAACAGCTGATGCGCGACGCTTCCCTCGCCCCTCTGCGGGGGAGGGAGGCCCCGAAGGGGGTCGGGAGACGGGAGCGACGGTGCACAGGACGGTGCCGTCCTTATATGAAGGCCGCGACCTTCCCTGAACCCGGGTCCCCCTCTCCCGACCCTCGCTGACGCGAGGGCCACCCTCCCCCGCAGAGGGGGGAGGGAGAGCGCCCGGCAAGTAGCGGCACGCGAGACGAGGAACCGACATGAACGCGCTCAAGGCCCTGCACGACGCACAGGATCAGGCGGTCTGGCTCGACTTCGTGGCCCGCGGCTTCATCCAGAAAGGCGAACTGAAGCAGCTCGTCGAGCGCGACGGCCTGCGCGGCGTCACCTCCAACCCGTCGATCTTCGAGAAGGCGATCGGGCACTCGGACGAGTACGACGACAGCCTGAAGGCCGTTCAGGTGACCGGGGACAGCCGCGTCATCGACCTCTACGAGGGTCTCGCCATCGCCGACATCCAGGCGGCCGCCGACGTGCTCCGCCCGGTCTACGAGGCGAGCGACGGGGCCGACGGCTATGTCAGCCTGGAGGTCTCGCCCTACCTCGCCCTCGACACCGAGGAGACGCTGGCCGAAGCCCGGCGCCTGCACAAGGCGGTCGCCCGCGACAACCTGATGGTGAAGGTGCCGGCCACACCGGAGGGTATCCCGGCGATCCGGCAGCTCACCAGCGAGGGCATCTCGATCAACGTCACCCTCCTGTTCTCGCAGGAGGCCTACGAGGCCGTGGCCCGCGCCTTCATCGACGGGCTCGACGCGCGCGCGAAGGCCGGCCACGACGTCTCGAAGGTCGCCAGCGTGGCGAGCTTCTTCATCAGCCGCATCGACGTCCTGGTCGACAAGCGCCTCGACGAGAAGATCGCCGAGGCCAACGATCCCGACGAGAAATTCGCCCTGGAGCAGCTGAAGGGGAAGGTGGCGATCGCCAACGCCAAGCTCGCCTACCAGCGCTACAAGCGGATCTTCGCGGAGTCCAAGTGGACGGCCCTGGCCGAGAAGGGCGCCAAGGCGCAGCGCCTGCTCTGGGCCTCCACCGGCACGAAGAACAAGGCCTATTCGGACGTCCTCTACGTCGAGGAGCTGATCGGGCCGAACACCGTCAACACCATGCCGCCCGCCACCATGGACGCGTTCCGCGACCACGGCGTGGTGCGGGCGACGATCGAGGAGGACGTGCCCGGCGCCGAGGCCGTGATGGCCAAGCTCGCGCGGTCCGGCATCGACATCGAGGCCGTCGCCGAGCAGCTGGTGAAGGAGGGCGTGCAGCTCTTCATCGACGCCGCCGACAATCTGCTCGGCGCCGTGGCGGGCAAGCGCACCGCGCTCCTGGGGCATCGGCTGGACGGCCAGAGCCTCGTCATGGACGACACCCTCGCGGCCGAGGCCAAGAAGACCGTCGAATCCTGGCGCGCGAGCGGTTCGATCCGTCGGCTCTGGGCGGGCGACGCCTCGGTCTGGTCCGGCCATGACGAGGCGAACTGGCTCGGCTGGCTGCACATCGTCGAGGAGGAACTGGAGAAGGCCGCCGACTACGCGGCTTTCTCGGACTGGGTGAAGGCGGAAGGCTTCACCGACGTCGTCGTGCTGGGCATGGGCGGATCGAGCCTCGGCCCGGAGGTTCTGAGCCTGACCTACGGCCAGCGCGAAGGCTTCCCGAAGCTTCAGATCCTCGACTCGACCCACCCGGATCAGGTGCGCGCCCTGGAGGCGAGCATCGATCTGGCGAAGACGCTGTTCATCGTCGCGTCGAAATCCGGCTCGACGCTGGAGCCCAACGTCTTCCGCGACTACTTCCTGGCGCGCGCCAAGGACGTGCTCGGCGACCGGGCCGGCGACCACTTCGTGGCCGTCACCGACCCCGGCTCCGACATGGAGCGGGCCGCGAAAGCGGACGGGTTCAAGCGCATCTTCTACGGCGTGAAGCAGATCGGCGGGCGCTACTCGGTGCTCTCGGCCTTCGGCCTCGTGCCGGCGGCCGCCATGGGCCTCGACGTCAAGGCGCTTTTGGAGACGGCCCGCATCATGGTCCGTTCCTGCGGCCCGGCGGTGCCTCCGGCCCAGAACCCGGGCGTGCTGCTCGGGACCGCCATGGGCGCGGCGGCGCTGGCCGGCCGCGACAAGGTGACGATCGTCGCCTCCCCGGCGATCGCGAGCTTCGGCGCCTGGGCCGAACAGCTGATCGCGGAATCGACCGGCAAGCAGGGCAAGGGCTTGGTTCCCGTGGACGGCGAGCCGGTGGGCGTTCCGGCGGTCTACGGGCACGACCGGTTCTTCATCTATCTCCGCCTCGACGGCAACGCCGAGGCGGCGCAGGACGAGGCCCTGCGGGCCCTGGAGCGGGACGGCCACCCGATCGCCCGCATCACCCTCGATTCGGTCGAGCAGCTGCCGCAGGAATTTTACCGGCTGGAGATGGCCACCGCCGTGGCCGGCGCGGTGATCGGCATCAACCCGTTCGACCAGCCCGACGTCGAGGCCAGCAAGGTCGAGACCAAGAAGCTGTTCGCCGAGGCCGAGGCGAGCGGCGCCCTCCCCGCGGAGACGCCGCTCTTCTCGGATGATGCGATCGCCCTCTACGCCGACCCGCAGAACGCGGACGGTTTGAAGCAGGCGACCGACGGCCTGGAGCCTGCGCTCAAGGCGCAGATCGCCCGGCTGAAGGACGGCGATTACCTCGGGTTGCTCGCCTACGTGCCGCGCAACGCCGAGGCCGCCGATATCCTCCAGGAGGCACGGATCGCCGTACGCGACACCCGCAAGGTGGCGACCTGCCTGGAGTTCGGGCCCCGGTTCCTGCACTCCACCGGTCAGGCCTACAAGGGCGGCCCGGATACCGGCGTGTTCCTGCAGATCACCGCGGATCCGTCGCAGGACCTGCCGATCCCGGGCCGCTCCCTCGGCTTCGCCACCGTCGTGGCCGCGCAGGCGCGGGGTGATTTCGCCGTGCTGGCCGAGCGGGGCCGGCGGGCGCTGCGGGTCCACATCAAGGGCGACCTTGAGGCCGGGCTGAAGCGCATCGCGGCGGCCCTCAAGGCTGCCGTGGCGTAGGCGCCGGAGGTGGGGGCGATTCCCGATGAGTCTCAGCGGTCCCGTCTGCACCACCCCCACCCCTGACCCCTCCCCGCACGGGGGAGGAAAACCCCCGAGGAGATGACGGCAATGCAACTCGGCATGATCGGCCTCGGCCGGATGGGCGGCAACATCGTCCGGCGTCTCCTGCGCGACGGACACACGGCCGTGGTGTTCGATCAGAACCCGGAGGCCGTCGCGGCGCTGGTGGAGGCCGGCGCGGTCGGCGCATCGAGCCTCGAGGATCTGGTCTCCAAGCTGGAGGTGCCGCGCGCGGCCTGGGTGATGTTGCCGGCCGGCGCGATCACCGAGCAGGCGGTCCAGACGCTGTCGAGCCTGATGCAGGCGGGCGACTGCGTCATCGACGGCGGCAATTCCTTCTACGGTGACGATGTCCGCCGTGGGCTCGCTCTGAAGGAGAAGGGCCTGCACTACGTCGATGTCGGCACCTCGGGCGGCGTCTGGGGCCTGGAGCGCGGCTACTGCATGATGATCGGCGGCGACACGGAGACCGTCGACCGCCTCGACCCGATCTTCAAGACCCTGGCGCCGGGCGTCGGCGACATCCCCAAGACGCCGAACCGCGAGGGGCGCGACCCGCGCGCCGAGCAGGGCTACATCCATGCCGGGCCGACCGGTGCCGGCCACTTCGTCAAGATGGTCCATAACGGCATCGAGTACGGGCTGATGCAGGCCTATGCCGAGGGTTTCGACATCCTCCGCCACGCCAATGCCCAGGAACTGCCGGCCGAGCGCCGCTTCGACCTCAACATGGGCGACATCGCCGAGGTCTGGCGGCGCGGCAGCGTCGTCTCGTCGTGGCTCCTCGACCTGACCGCCCAGGCGCTGGCGGGCGACGAGCAGCTCACCGACTTCTCCGGCTACGTGGAGGATTCGGGCGAGGGCCGCTGGACCATCAACGCCGCCGTCGAGGAAGGCGTCCCGGCGACGGTGCTCTCCGCCGCCCTCTACCGCCGCTTCCGCTCCCGGGAGCACGCGAGCTACGCCGACAAGCTGCTCTCGGCGATGCGCAAGGGCTTCGGCGGCCACCAGGAGCCGAAGGGCTGAGCCGGCCGCCTCGGGCCGCCCGCAGACCGACCCGTCCGACCCCCGAAGCCGCAGGGCCGTCACCCATGAGCCTTCCCGCCGGAAGCCACATCCTGAAGGACCCGGAGGCGGTCGCCCGCGCGGCGGCCGAGCGGCTCATCGAGGCCTGCGGCGAGAGCCGGTCCGAGCGGATCGCGATCTGCCTTTCGGGCGGTTCGACGCCCAAGGTGCTGTACGGCCTGCTGTCGGGGCCGGACTACGCGACCCGACTCCCCTGGGCGCGAATCCACTGGTTCTTCGGGGATGATCGCGCGGTGCCGTGGGACGACCCGCGCAGCAATGTCCGGATGGTCCGGGAGGCGTTCGGGCACGGTGCCCCGATCCCGCCAACGCACCTCCACTTCATCCCGTCCGACGCAGGCCCGGACGCGGGCGCCCGCGCCTATGAGCGGACGCTTCTCGACTTCTACGGCGCCGAGCGCCTCGATCCGGCGCGGCCGCTGTTCGATCTCGTTCTGCTCGGCCTCGGCGAGGACGGGCACACCGCCTCGCTGTTTCCCGGCACGCCTGCCGCCGACGAGGCCCGGCGGCTCGTCGTCCCCGTGCCCGAGGCCGGCCTGGAGCCGTTCGTCCCGCGGATCAGCCTGACGCTGCCGGCGCTCGCCTCCTCGCAGCACGTGCTGTTTCTGGTCACCGGCGCCGGCAAGCGGGCGCCCCTCGCCCGGCTCGCCGCGGGCGAGAGCCTGCCCGCCGGCCGTGTGACCAGCACGGGCGCCGTGGCGTGGCTGCTCGACGAGGCCGCGGCCGGCTGACACCCTCGGTGGTTCTCGCCGGCGGCATCGCGGGCTCATCCGCCGCCTTTTCCCGGCAGGAACCGATCCCCGGACAGCTATGGCGTCGGGACGGCCGGACGTTCGCCGCCGGCACGCCCAGTTCCGTCACGACGGCATCGGCTTCGCCGGGATAGCGGAGGGCGCGCAACGGGATTTCGTCCGATCGCCGCGTGGCGCAATCCCATTGCTCGATCGGGCGACATCGCGGTCAAGAATGCAACCCCGCGCCGTCGGGCCTGCGGTACGCTTCGCGCAGCCTCGTGAAGGGCGCCGCGTGAAGGGCGCCGAAGGAGACCCGCCGATGCCGCAGACGACCATCCCGACGGAAGTTGAGGCGATGATGGCGAGCCTCGCCCGTTCCGCGGGCCGCTCGCCGGAGGCCTATCTGGCCGCGGCCCGGGCCACGCTGGTCCGCATCCTGAACCAGCCGGATCTCCTCGACCCGTCGCGGCTGGTCGGCCGCGGTCCGGGCCTGAGCCGCAATCTGCTGTTCGGCACCGAGGCGATCAGCGTCTGGGCGATGGTGTGGGCGCCGGGCGCGGTGACGCCGGTCCACGACCATCACTGCTCGTGCTGCTTCGGCCTGCTGCGCGGCCGGCTGCGGGAAACGTGGTACCGCCCGATGAGCGAGACCCACGCGGTGGCGACGCAGGACGTCGTCCGCGAGCCCGGCTTCGTCGCCTGCATGATGCCGTCGGGACCGAACCTGCACCGGATCGCCAATGACGGGCCGGACGCGGCCGTCTCGATCCACGTCTACGGCTACGACCACCGGGCGCAGGATTCGTCGATCCACCGGACCTACGCGGTCGCGGCGGGCTGAGTCGCGCCGCGGAGCGACCGCGTCACGTCACGTAGATCGTCGGGACCGCGGTCGTGTACTTCATCTCCTCCATGGCGATGGAGGAGGACAGGTTCGAGAAGTCGAGCTTGGCGATGAGGCGCTGGTAGACCGCGTCGTAGGCCTCGATGTCCGGCACCACGATCCGCAAAAGGTAGTCGATCTCGCCGGTCAGGCGCCACGCCTCGACGATCTCCGGGAAGCCGGCGACGACCCGCCGGAACGCGTCGGACCAGTCGGCGGCGTGACGGGGCGCCTTCACGGCCACGAACACCGTGGTGGGGACGTTGACCTTGCGGCGATCCACCAGGGCGACCCGGCGCCGGATCACGCCGGAGTCCTCCAGCTTCTTCACCCGGCGCCAGCAGGGGGCCGCGCTGATCCCGACCTGCTCGGCGAGTTCGGCCACCGGGAGGGTCGCGTCCTGCTGGAGGAGGTCCAGGATCTTCCGGTCGACCGCGTCCATGCGAACGATGCTCCCGTCGACGGCTCCGGGCCGGATTACAACGCGAAGTGCTTCGAGAGCTTGAGGCCCTGGGCCTGGTAGTTCGACCCCGCCCCCGCCCCGTAGAGCGTCTCCGGGAGGTCGAGCATGCGCTCGTAGACGAGGCGGCCGACGATCTGCCCGTCCTCCAGCAGGAACGGCACGTCGCGGGAGCGGACTTCCAGGACGGCCCGCGCCCCCTCCCCGCCGGCTCCGGCATAGCCGAAGCCCGGATCGAAGAAGCCGGCGTAGTGGACCCGGAACTCGCCCACCAGCGGATCGAACGGCACCATCTCGGCGGCATGGTCCGGCGGCACCTGGACCGCTTCCTTGGAGGCCAGGATGTAGAATTGCCCGGGATCGAGGATCAGGCTGCCCGATCCGTCGGCCGCCAGGGGCTCCCAGAAATCCGCGGCGCGATGACGGCCGGGGGCGTCCACGTCCACGAGGCCGGTATGGCGCTTCGCCCGATAGCCGACGAGGCCGTCGAAGCCGGAGAGGTCCACCGAGACCGCCACACCGCCCTGAAGGGACGGACTGCCCACGTCGACCAGCGCCGAGCGGGCATGGAGGAGGCCGAGCTCGGCCTCGGTCAGCCGTGGCGCCCCGCGGCGGAAGCGGATCTGCGACAGGCGCGAGCCGGTCCGCACGAGGACCGGGAAGGTGCGCGGCGAGATCTCCGCGTAGAGCGGCCCGTCATAGCCGGGCTCCACCTGATCGAAGGCCTCGCCCCGGTCGGTGATGACTCGGGTGAAGACGTCGATGCGCCCGGTCGAACTTTTGGGGTTGGCCGCCGCCGCGAGGTCGCCCGGCAAGGCGAGGCTCTCCTGCAGCTCGGCGATGTAGACGCAGCCCGTCTCCAGGACGGCACCCGGTCGCAGGTCGACGGCGTGCAGCGACAGCCGGTCGACGCAGGCCTGGACCGTCCGGCCGGAGCCCGGCAGGAAGCTCGTCCGCACCCGGTAGGCCTTGGCGCCCAGGCGCAGGTCGAGGCTCGCGGGCTGGATCTGGTCGGGCGCGAAGGGCGTCGCGGCGCGGATCCCGCCCGCCCTGGCCAGGGCGGCGATCGCCTGGGCCGGCAGAATGCCGGACCGGCCATCCGCGCCCGAATCGGCGGCTCCCGTGGCTGCGCCCGCGTTCATCGCGCCCATGACTCCTTCGCGCGCCCGGCAGGTCCGCGTCGGCGAGCGTTGTCGGCCGGGACCCGCTAACGCGGGCTTAACCGCTTCCGAGGGCCGCGTCATGTCGGCGCCGCGACCCGGCCGGTCGCGGCGCCCGGCCCGGGGCCGGGATCGGGACGACGCGAGGTAGTCCGCCGCAATTGACGGCGATTCCGCCGCCTACTACGACCGGCCAGGAAGCGCGTTCCTTTCGGCTTCTGCGAATCGCACAGTCCGAAGAAGGGCCAAATAGGGCGATGTACAAGGCCGAGACGCGGGGAATTAGTGTGACCGTGCAATCTCGCTTCGTCGAGGAGGAATCCTCGCCGAATGAGAGCCGTTACTTCTTCGCCTACACGGTCGAGATCGTGAACAACGGCAGCGAGCAGGTTCAGCTGCGCTCGCGGCATTGGCGCATCATCGACGGCCACGGCGCCTGCCAGGAGGTGCGCGGCACCGGCGTGGTCGGGAAGCAGCCCGTGCTGGAGCCGGGCGAGTCCTTCTGCTACACCAGCGGCTGTCCCCTCAACACGCCCGACGGGTTGATGGCCGGCAGCTACACCATGGCGACGGTGGCCGGCGAGAGCTTCGAGGCCGAGATCCCCGCCTTCTCCCTCGACAGCCCGCACGTCCGCCGCAGCCTGCACTGAGGTCCCGGCCCGGGGCCTCGCCCCGGAGGAATCCATGTCCGCGACCGGCGAGCGGCTCAGCCCGCTCGACATGCTCGCCCGCCTCGTGTCCTTCGACACGGAGAGCGACAAGTCCAACCTCCCGCTGATCGAGGCCGTCTGCGATTATCTGGGCGGCTGGAACGTCCCGTATCTGCATCTGCCGAACCCTGGGGGCGACAAGGCGGCCGTCCTCGCCACGATCGGGCCGATGGTCGATGGCGGCGTCGTCCTGTCCGGACATACCGACGTGGTGCCGGTGACGGGGCAGGCCTGGACCAGCGACCCGTTCACGCTGCGCCTTGCCGACGGCCGGGCCTACGGGCGGGGCGCGGTCGACATGAAGGGTTTCGACGCGCTGGCCCTGGCCCTGGTGCCCGACATGCTCGCCGCCGGCCTGAAGCGGCCGATCCACATCCTGCTCTCCTACGATGAGGAGACGACCTGTCTCGGATCCATGGACGGGATCGCGCGGTTCGGCGCCGACCTGCCGCGGCCCGCCGCGGTGATCGTCGGCGAGCCCACCGGCATGGAGGTGGCAGACGCCCACAAGAGCATCGTCACCTGCCTCACCACGGTTCACGGCCATGAGGCCCATTCGGCCCGTCCCGCCCTCGGGGCGAACGCCGTCTCGGCCGCCTGCGATCTCGTGGCCGGCCTCAACCGGATCGCCGATCTGATGATCGAGCGCGGCGACCCGTCCGGGCGGTTCGACCCGGCCTCGACCACGGTCCATGTGGGGACGATCCAAGGCGGGACCGCCCGGAACATCCTGGCCAAGGAGTGCCGCTTCCTCTGGGAGTATCGCGGCCTCCCGGATCTCGACCCGGCCGAAATTCCGCGCCTCTTCGCCCAGGAGGTCGATCGGGTCACCCGCGAGCGCCTGAACCGCTACGGCGCGTATGGGCGGATCGAGACCCTTGAGGAGGTGGACATCCCGGGCTTGGCCCCCGAGCCGGGCTCGGAGGCCGAGCGGCTCTGCCTGCGTCTCGCCGGACGCAACCATACCGTCGCCGTCCCCTACGCCACCGAGGCCGGACGGTTCCAGGCGGCGGGCCTCCCGACGGTGGTCTGCGGCCCCGGCGACATCGCCCAGGCGCACCAGCCCGACGAGTTCATCACCCTCGACGCCCTCGGCCAGGGTGAGCGGTTCCTGCGCAACCTGATCGAGGCGTGTGCGTCATGAACGCGATGAGCGGAATCACCATCAAGCTGCGACCGCTGGAGCGGGAGGACCTGCGTTTCGTCCACCAGCTCAACAACAACGACAGCATCATGCGCTACTGGTTCGAGGAGGCCTACGAGTCCTTCGCCGAACTCCAGCAGCTCTACGAGCGCAACATCCACAATCAGACCGAGCGCCGTTTCATCGTCGCCGATCCGAGCGGAGAACCGGCCGGACTGATCGAGCTGGTCGAGATCAACCACCTGCACCGGCGCTGCGAGTTCCAGATCGCGATCCATCCGAGCTTCCAGGGGCGCGGCTACGCGTGGCAGGCCACCCGTATCGCTATGGATTACGCCTTCAGCGTGCTCAACATCCACAAGCTCTACCTGCACGTCGACCGGGACAATGCCCGGGCCGTGCGGATCTACGAGCGCTGCGGCTTCCATCCCGAGGGCGTGCTCAAGGACGAGTTCTTCGTGAACGGGCGCTACCGCGACGCCGTGCGGATGTGCCTGTTCCAGCCCGAATATCTCAGGGCCCGCGGCGGTGGCGGCGACATCGCGGAGCCCGTCCTGAAGGCGTGAGACCGTTCGGCCGGAGGGCTGGGGGCGAGGCAGCCCCTCGCATCAGCCGCGACGCCGTCGAAGATTGTCGCCGAGGCCATCCTGCACGTCCGGGCTCCGCGATGCCGCACGGCGGATGTTCACCGACCGGCCTCGCTCCGCGTCCTGAGACGGGGCGCGAGGCCGTCGACTGACACAGAAGGGGGGAGGAGCGCCACGGCTCCTCCCCCTGATCGTCGCGTCAGTTGCGGCCGGCACCCGCCTGACCGCCCGACCGGCCGGCACCCTGCGCACCATCCATGCCGGCCTTGCCGCCGTTCATGCCGCCACGCTCGGCGCCGCCCATCCGGCCGCCTTCGGCGCCGGACTTCATGCCGCCCGCTTGGCCGCCGCGATCCGACGCGTTGCGGATGCCGTCCTGCTGGCCGCCGCGCATGTCGCTGTTGCGCATGCCGTCCGTCTTGCCGCCCGTCTTGCCGTCCATCTTGCCGTCCATCTTGCCGTCCCGACCGGCGGCCCGATCCATGCCGCGATCCTGGCCGCGGTCGTTGCGGTCCGTCCGGGTGTCGTTGCGACCCTCGGTCCGCGAGACGTCGCGGATGCCGTCCCGGCCGCCGCGGTTGTCGAAGCGCGCGCCGGCCCGCTGCTCGGAGCGGAAGCTCGCGCTGACCGCGCCGCCGCCGCTGAGACGGCGATATTCCGCGGAGCCGTAGCGCACCCGCTGACCGCGGATCGTCACGAAGCGATCCTCCTGGACCGAGACGAGGCGACGGTACTCGGGCGAACCGTAGAGGACGCGCTGGCCGCGGACGACGACGTAGCGCGCGCGGGGTCCGGTCTCGCGGATGCTGACGAGACGACGGTACTCGGGCGAACCGTAGAGGACGCGCTGGCCGCGAATGACGACATAGCGGACGCGCGGGCCACGGTTCTCGGTGACGATCAGGCGCCGATACTCGGGGGAGCCGTACACGACGCGGCGGCCACCGATGAACACGTAGCGCCCCTCACGGCGGAAGCCGCCTTCGAAGCGCTCGGACCGGACATCGGTACGGCTCACATCCGTCCGACCGCGGAAATCAGCACGGTCGCCACGCCGCTCACCATGACGGTCGCCATGTCGATCACCGTGCCGGTCGCCGCGCTCGACGCGGTCGCCGGTGCGATCGCCGCGCTCATTCCGCTCGGCGCGGTCGCCATCCCGACCGCCACGCTCGGCACCGGCCCGATCCTTGTCCTGGGCCATGCGACCCTCGCCGCCGGCCTCACGGCCCTGCGCGGACCGGCCCGTCTCGGCGGCCCCGCGCTCGGAGCCCGCCTGGCGGCCGGCCTTCATGTCGCCTTGCGCGCCACCCTGCGCGCTACCCTGCATCCCGCCGCGCTCGCCGCCGCCGGCCTTCATGCTGGACTCGGCAGCCCCCTGACCGCCACGCCCGCCCATCTCGGCGCCACCCTGCTGGGCATAGGCCGAGGTGCTGATCAGCAGCGCAGCCAAACCAATCGACATCTTCCGCATGGCGAAACCTCCAATGTTGAATCTGCCACGCAACGTCGAAGGTCGCGAAACGGTTCAGACTGGAGGATCCAAAAATTCACGCAACGAATACCGATCTTCGTGCGTTTCGCGCGGAAAAGCTTGGCCATAAGCACGGGTCTGCGGACCCGTGCTTGCGCCGATCGGCGCTCTACTGGGTCGGCTGTCCGGCAACCTCCGCCTCGACCTCCTGGGGATCGAGATCGTAGCGCCGGGAGCAGAACTCGCAGGTGATGACGATGCGTCCGTCATCGGCCACCATGTCGTGGCGCTCCTGCGGGGAGAACGAGCGGATCATGCCCATCACGCGCTCACGCGAGCAGCGGCAGGTCTCCCGGACCGGCTGGCGGTCGAACACCCGCACCCCGCGCTGGTGAAACAGCCTGTAGAGCAGCCGCTCGCTGGAGACATGCGGATCGACGAGTTCGTGATCCTCGATCGTGGCGACCAGCGAGCGGGCCTCGACCCAGGCATCGTCCTCCGGTGCCTCGCCCGAGAGATGCCTGTGCCCCTCCGGGATGTCGCCCGGCGGCAGATCGGCGAGGCGCGCCCGGTCCACCGACTGAGGCAGGAACTGCACGAGGAGCCCGCCGGCCCGCCAGCGTCCGGCCCCCTCCTCCACGGCCTCGGCCACGGCGAGGCGCACCTGTGTGGGGATCTGTTCCGACTGCCGGAAGTACTGATACGCGGCCTCCTCCAGGCTCTGGCCCTCAAGGGCCACGACGCCCTGGTAGCGGCTGGCGGCCGTGCCCTGGTCGATGGTCATGGCCAGATGGCCGGTGCCGATCAGGTCGGAATCCGCGAGCGGGCCGGTGCCGAGGGCGGCCACGCGTGCCGGGTCGAACCGCGCGGTGGCGCGCAGCCGGTCCGGGGCCTCGAAATCGACCACGATCATCGCGACCGGACCGTCGGTCTTGGTCTGGAGCTGGAACCGGCCCTCGAACTTGAGGGAGGAGCCGAGCAGCACCGTCAGCGCCGCCGCCTCGCCGAGGAGGCGTGCCACCGGGTCCGGATAGCCGTGGCGGCGCAGGATCGTATCCACGGCGGGACCGAGCCGCACGACGCGTCCGCGCACGTCCAGCGCCTCGACGGCGAAGGGCAGCACGGCATCGTCCGCCCCTGCCTGGCCGTTGCCGGCATTCTCGGGCTGCGACGGGGAATGAGACGGGGAATGCGACTGGGTTCCTGAGGTCATGCCCTCTCCGATCGATGCGTCCGGCATGTCGTGCCGGCGAGGCGTGGATCCGTCCTCCCGGCGGACCGGGCGGCGTGAGGCGATGACCTTGGCGGAGCGATCGGATCCCTCACCCCGACCGGCCCGGAGTCGGAGCCGCCGCGCTGCGCGCGCCGTCCGTCGCCGGGATGCCGCCTGACGGCAGCCATGATGGGGAGGCGGACGGCACCGGCCGACCGCTCACGCCCATATGGTGCACCGACCCCGCCAGCGCGAGGCCGGTGACATCGACCGGATCAGAGCCCGTTCGCGCCCAGGCACCAGGCTAGGATGCCCTTCTGCGCGTGCAGGCGATTCTCGGCCTCGTCGAACACCACGGAGCGCGGGCCGTCCATCACGTCGGCCGTCACCTCCTCGCCGCGATGGGCCGGGAGACAGTGCATGAAGATCGCGTCCGGATTCGCCGCCGCCATCAGCTTGGCGTTGACCTGATAGGGGCTGAGCAGGTTGTGCCGGTGGGCCTCGTCGTCGTCGCCCATCGACACCCAGCAATCGGTGACCACGGCATCGACGCCCTCCACCGCCGCGAAGGCGTCGGTGGTGACGTGGATGTCGGCGCCCTCCTGCTGCGCCCAGGCGAGGAGCGCGGGGGGCGGGGCCAGCTCGGGCGGGCTCGCGATGTTGAGCGTGAAGTCGAACCGCGCGGCCGCATGGACCCAGCTCGCCAGCACATTGTTGGCATCGCCGGACCAGGCCACTTTGCGGCCCTTGATCGGCCCGCAATGCTCCTCGAAGGTCAGCACGTCGGCCATGATCTGGCAGGGATGCGAGACCTTGGTCAGGGCGTTGATCACCGGGACGGTGGCGTACTCGGCCAGTTCCAGCATCTGACCGTGGTCGAGGATGCGGATCATGATCGCGTCGACGAAGCGGGACAGCACCTGCGCGGTGTCGCCGATGGTCTCGCCGCGCCCGAGCTGCATCTCCGAGCCGGTGAGCATCAGGGTCTCGCCGCCGAGTTCGCGCATGGCGACGTCGAAGGACACGCGGGTGCGGGTCGAGGGCCGGTCGAACACCATCGCCAGGGTCTTGCCCGTGAGGGGGCGCTCCGCGGCCAGTTCGCCCTTCCGACGGCGCCCCTTGATGGCGGCGCTGGCATCGAGGACCCGGCGCAGCTCTGCTCCGGAAAAGTCCTTCAGATCGAGGAAATGACGAGGGCCGGCACCGTTCAGGTGCCTGGCCGGGGCCTGTGCCCGGCCGTCAATCTGGGCTTTCATCGCGTCACAATAACTAGAGTCTGCTCAACGATCACCTGATCATGAACCGCACTCTACCTCCTGGCAGGGGCATCTCCGTCAGGCGCGGCGGGATCGACCGCGCCCGGAAATGCTTCGGGCCGCCCCCCGGCATCCGGAGGGCGGTGTTCTGAAACTCTCGGATCGGTCCTACTCGGCCGCGCCGCGCACGGCCTCG
The DNA here is from genome assembly GCF_029691625.1 of Methylobacterium sp. 391_Methyba4. Classification (NCBI taxonomy): domain Bacteria; kingdom Pseudomonadati; phylum Pseudomonadota; class Alphaproteobacteria; order Hyphomicrobiales; family Methylobacteriaceae; genus Methylobacterium; species Methylobacterium sp. 391_Methyba4. Next base: position 2,888,510 of record NZ_CP121475.1, read on the forward strand.
AAGCTGGACGCCGCCGCGTCCAGGCGCCGGACCGCCTCGTCGATCTCGGTCTCGCCGATGGTCAGCGGCGGCAGCAGGCGGACGATGTTGTCGCCCGCCGGGATCACCAGCAGGTGCGCGTCCCGCGCGGCGGCGGCGAAATCCGTGTTCGGCACGCCGAGCTTGAGGCCGAGCATCAGCCCCTCGCCGCGGATCTCCTCGATGACGTGCGGATGGCGATCGCGCAAAGCCGCGAGCTTCTGCTTGAGCAGCAGGCCGGAGCGGGCGACGCGATCGAGGAAGCCCTCCTCCAGCACGACGTCCAGCACGGCGTTGCCCACCGCCATGGCGAGGGGGTTGCCGCCGAAGGTGGTGCCGTGCGTGCCGGCGGTCATGCCGCGGGCCGCCTCGCGGGTGGCGAGGCAGGCGCCGAGGGGAAAGCCGCCGCCGATGCCCTTGGCCGCGCTCATGATGTCCGGCGTGATGCCGGACCATTCATGGGCGAACAGCCGGCCGGTGCGGCCGACGCCGGTCTGGACCTCGTCCATGATCAGAAGCAGGCCCTTCGCGTCGCAGATCTCGCGCAGCCGGCGCAGGTCCGCGTGGGGAATCACCCGCACGCCGCCCTCGCCCTGGATCGGCTCGATCATCAGTGCCGCCGTCTCCGGCCCGATCACCGCCTCCAGCGCCGCCCAGTCGCCGGCCGGGACCTGATCGAACCCCTCGACCTTCGGCCCGAACCCCTCGATGTACTTCTGCTGTCCGCCGGCCGCGAGCGTCGCCAGGGTCCGCCCGTGGAAGGCGCCCGCGAAGGTGACGATCCGGTACCGCTCCGGATGGCCGTCGGCCGCGTGGTACTTGCGGGCGATCTTGATCGCCGCCTCGTTGGCTTCCGCGCCCGAGTTGCAGAAGAACACCACGTCCGCGAAGGTCGCATCGACGAGCCGCTGCCCGAGGCGTTCGCCGCCGGGGATCTGGAACAGGTTCGAGGTGTGCCAGATCTTGCCCGCCTGCTCGGTGAGCGCGCCGACGAGATGCGGATGGGCGTGGCCGAGGCCGTTCACCGCGATGCCGGCGCCGAAATCGAGGTATCGCTCGCCGCCCTCCGTCACGAGCCAGGCGCCCTCGCCGCGCTCGAAGGCGAGCGGCGCGCGGACGTAGGTCGGCAGAAGGGCTGACGTCACGGGTCCCATCTCCGTTTCATGCAGGATCCGGGAGCCAGCGTTGAGCCGGCTCCAAATGAAAGTGCCGCCTCAGTCCTGGGCGGCACGCGCGCGATTACTATGAAAGAGCCGGCTCCTGTCAACGTTTCAATGTCAGGTGGGCCCGCCGGGCAGGCCTGCACGGAGCACGGACAGAGCTGATCTCTGGGACAAATCCGCGGCTTTGCCGTGCGCCGTCGGCGAATCGCGAGCCCGCGAAACGGAGGCTGGACGGCCGCCGCCGCGGCCGGTCATCGAGGCCGCGATCCGAGCCTTCGCGGCGCGCGGCCCTTGCGCCGCGGGGCGCGGCCGTGCTCCTGCTCCCGCGGATTCGCAGGAACCAGGGAGAACCCGATGAGCTCGATCAAGGAACGCCTGGAGGCGCTGGGCCTGACCCTGCCCAAGGCGGCCGCGCCCGTCGCCAACTACGTGCCGTTCGTGCGCACCGGCAATCTCGTGGTGATCTCCGGCCAGGTCTGCTTCGGCGCTCACGGCGCCATCGCGGCCGAGCACAAGGGCAAGGTCGGCGGCGGGGTCTCGGCGGAGGCCGGCAAGGCGGCCGCCCGCCTGTGCGCCCTCAACGTCCTCGCCCAGCTCGAGGCCGCGGTCGGCGACCTCGACCACGCGGTGGTGCAATGCGTGCGGCTCGGCGGCTTCATCAACGCGGCGCCGGGCTTCTCGGCGGTGGCCGGGGTGATGAACGGCGCCTCCGACCTGATGGTCGAGCTGCTCGGCGACCGCGGGCGCCACGCCCGCTCCACCGTCGGCGTCGCGGAACTGCCCCTCGACGCCGCCGTCGAGGTCGAGGCGATGTTCGAGGTCCGCTGACGGTGGGCGCCCCCGACTGGCTCACCGCGCGGCCGATCGCCCATCGCGGCCTGCACGACCGGGCGGCGGGCCGGCCGGAGAACACGCTGGCGGCGGCCCGGGCGGCGGTCGCGGGCGGCTTCGCTATCGAGTGCGACGTCCAGTTGAGTGCCGACGGCGAGGCGATGGTGTTCCACGACGCCGCCCTCGGCCGCCTCACGACGGCGCGCGAGGCGGTGGACGAACGGTCGGCCGCCGAACTCGGGACGCTCAAAGTCGCCGGGTCCGCGGAGACGATCCCGACGCTGCCGGCCTTCCTGGCGGCGGTGGCCGGGGTCGTGCCGGTGGTGATCGAGGTGAAGTCCCGCTACGACGGCGACCTGCGGCTTGCGAACCGCACCGCCGAGGTCGCCGCGGCCTATGCCGGGCCGGTGGCGCTGAAATCCTTCGACCCACAGGTGGTCGCGGCCCTGCGCGATCTCTGCCCTGCCACGATCCCGCGGGGCATCGTGGCGGAGACCACGCAGGACGATCCCGCCTACGCGGCGCTGACGCCCTCGCTCCGCCGGTCGCTCTCCGACCTGCTGCACTTCGCCGAGACCCGGCCCGACTTCCTGTCCTGGCGGGTGGACGACCTGCCCTGCGCGCCGACCTATCTCTGCCGGCTGCTCGGACGGGTCCCCGTGATGACCTGGACGGTCCGGACCGAGGAGCAGCGCTCCCGGGCCGCCGCACACGCGGACCAGATGGTGTTCGAGGGATTCGTCCCGTAAATTTTCCTAAGACCCGTCCGATTCGTCACGACGAAGACCGCCATGACCGTTTCGAGTGAATCGCGCGCACGGTTCGTGCGGCACTGCGGCGCCCTCGCCCTCGCCGCGACCCTGCTCTCCCCGGCGCCCGCCGCGGCGGCCGACCCGTGCGAGGGCACGACCCAGGCGGATCTCAACGCCTGCGCGGGTGCCGATTACCGGACCGCCGATACGGCGTTGAACGCCGTCTATGGGCAGTTGATGAAGAAGGTCGGTCCGAAGACGAAGGACGCCCTGCGGGGCGCCCAGAAGGCCTGGCTGTCGTACCGGGACGCGACCTGCTTCCTCGAGACCATGGGTTTCGACGGGGGCTCGGCCTACGCGATGGAATACAACGGCTGCCTGAAGGGCCTGACCGACGCGCGGACCAAGATCCTGAAGGGATATCTCGACTGCAAGCCGGAGGACGTGTCCTGCGTGGGCCGGCTCGGGGAGTGAGCGCGGGCCGCGACGGCGGCGTCCCGTTCGGGTCTCAGGCCCGTTTCCGCGCCGTCGCGCACGCCGTCGAGCAAGCCGTCGAGGAAGCGCGCGACGGCGGGTCCGGCGCGCGCAGCGGGTGACGGCGGCGGCCATCTGACAAGGCAGCCATGGCTGCCGTGCGCATCCGCCCGCTTGCTCCCTGCGGGGCACAGGCTAGATTCCGGCCCATGAAGCAAGCACCCGGGCCGACGCCGGAGACCGCCGCACTCACCGTGCGGGCGCTTCCCGGATTGAAGGAGATCGGCGCCGCGGATTGGGATGCCTGCGCCTTCTCGGCCGAGACGCTGGCGGCGGGCGACGAGACCCACAATCCCTTCCTGTCGCACGCCTTCCTGTCGGCGCTGGAGGATTCGGGCTGCGTCTCCCGCAGGACCGGCTGGCTGCCGCTCCACATCTCGGTCGAGCGCGACGGCGAGCGCCTCGGCGTGGCGCCCTGCTACCTGAAATCCCACAGCCAGGGCGAGTACGTGTTCGATCACGGCTGGGCCGACGCCTATGAGCGGGCCGGCGGCGCCTACTACCCGAAGCTGCAAGTCAGCGTGCCGTTCACGCCGGTGACCGGCCCCCGCTTCCTGATCGCGCCGGGCGCCGATCCCGACGAGGCCACCGCCGGCCTCGTCGCGGGCCTGCGGGCGCTGCGGAGCGAGACCAAGGCCTCCTCGATCCACGTCACCTTCATGCGCGAGGCCGAGTGGGAGCGGGCCGGCGCCGCCGGCTTCCTGCAGCGCACCGACCAGCAGTTCCACTGGCAGAACGACGGCTACGCCACCTTCGACGACTTCCTGGCCGCCCTCGCCTCGCGCAAGCGCAAGACCATCCGCAAGGAGCGCCGCGACGCCCTCGCGCCCGGGATCACCGTGGAGCACCTCACCGGCGCGGACATCACCGAGGCCCATTGGGACGCGTTCTACGCCTTCTACATGGACACGGGCTCCCGGAAATGGGGACGGCCCTACCTCAACCGCCGCTTCTTCTCGCTCCTGTCCGAGCGCATGGCCGACCGGGTGCTCCTCGTGATGGCCAAGCGCGCGGGCACCTACATCGCCGGGGCCATCAACCTCATCGGCGACACGGCGCTCTACGGGCGCAACTGGGGCTGCATCGAGGACCACCCCTTCCTGCATTTCGAGATCTGCTACTATCAGGCGATCGACTTCGCGATTGCCCGAGGCCTGAAGCGGGTCGAGGCGGGCGCCCAGGGCGAGCACAAGCTCGCCCGCGGCTACCGGCCGGTCCTGATGCATTCGGCCCACGACATCGCCGACCCGGCCCTGCGCCGCGCGGTGGCCGATTACTTGCAGCGGGAGCGCGCCCACGTCGCCGAGGCGGTGGACGTCCTCGACACGTTGACGCCGTTCCGGCGCACGGACGAGGGCGGTGCCTGCGACGGCGCTGCGCCTTCCGAAACCTCGCCCTCCAAGACGTCAGCCCCCGAGAGTCCGTAAGACATGAGCCCGATCGACCGCATCCAGACCTATGCCGACGAGCTGACGGCCCTGCGCCGCGACCTGCACGCCCATCCGGAGCTCGGCTTCGAGGAGGTGCGCACCGCCGGCATCGTCGCCGACCTCCTCGAGACCTTCGGCTGCGAGGTGCATCGCGGCGTTGGCGGCACCGGCGTGGTGGGACTGCTCAAGGGCCGCACCGACAACGGCCGCCGGATCGGCCTGCGCGCCGACATGGACGCCCTGCCCATCGAGGAGGAGACCAACCTCCCCTATCGCTCGACCTATGCCGGCAAGATGCACGCCTGCGGCCATGACGGCCACACCACGATGCTGCTGGGCGCGGCGCGCTACCTCGCCGAGACCCGCGACTTCGACGGCACCGCGGTGTTCGTGTTCCAACCGGCCGAGGAGGGCCGCGGCGGCGCCCGGGCCATGCTGAAGGACGGGCTGTTCGAGCGCTTCCCCTGCGACGAGATCTACGGCCTGCACAACCAGCCGGGCGGCGGCCACGGCATGATCAAGCTGCGGCCGGGGCCGATCATGGCGGCGGCGGACTTCTTCGACATCCACATCCGCGGCAAGGGCATCCACGCGGCCCAGCCGCACCGGGGCGTCGATCCGATCATCATCGCCACCGGCCTCGCCCAGGCCTTGCAGTCGATCGTGTCGCGCAACGCCGATCCGCTGAAATCCATCGTGCTGTCGATCACCCGGATCGAGGCGGGCTCCGCCTACAACGTCATCCCGGAGACGGCCCATCTCGCCGGCACGATCCGCACCTTCGACAAGGAGATCCGGGCCCTCGCCGGCGCCCGCATGCGCGAGCTGGCGGCGGGCTTCGGCGCGGCCTACGGCGCCGAGGTCACGGTCGACCTGCAGGACGTGTTCTCCGTGTTGGAGAACGCCCCCGAGCAGGCGGCCGCCGCCACGGAGGTCGCCACCGAGCTGCTGGGCGCCGACATGGTCGAGGCGAATGTCGTGCCGAAGATGGGCAGCGAGGACTTCGCCGACATGACCATGGCGGTGCCCGGCGCCTATGTCTGGCTCGGCGCCAATCCGGGTCCCGGCCTGCACAATGCCGGCTACAACTTCGACGACTCGATCATCCCGATCGGCAGCGCCTTCCTCGCCCGGATGGTGGAGCGGCGCACCGCCGCCTGACGCCCGGCGGCCCCCGCCGTCCGGAGCTGTCCGGATGGCGGGCGATGATGGGTCTGGGCGCAGGCGACCGTCGACAGACCGACCGATCGGTGCGATTCTTGACGCAACCAGCCCGCGAACCAACACGGGCCGTGATGGGAGGGCGCCATGTCACCGGAGATACGGGAATCCCGCGCGGCGCTGATCCTGCTCGCCGCCTCGGTGGGAGCGGTTCTGATTTTCGGCGCGTTCACGCTGCTCACGCAACTCGGGTGACGTGCTGCCGGGATTGCAACTTGGGCGGGTCGTTAGGCGAGCGCAACGAAGTGGACCCGCTGCCGGAAAAAGAGAATCGTGATGGAGGCTCAGTCGCGTACCGGGATAGATGCCTCGCTATGGGTTGAGTTAACTGCTCATTAATTCTATCAAAGGTTGTATGTCTCCGGCGAATGCGTGCATGCGGCACGCCGGAATCGGAGATCGCCCATGATTGCCGACGCGATCCAAGATCCCCGTCCTCGGCCCGTCGATCTCGCGGCCGCGCTGAACGCGTCCGGGATCATCGGTGCGTGGTCCTGGTCGCCGCGGGACGAGCGGTGCATCCTCGATGCCGGCGCCGCCGACGTTCTGGCCGGGGATTCCGGGCTCGCCGGGCGTCCGCTCCCGCTCTCGGTCGCCAAGGCCTGCGTTCATCCCGAGGACCGGCCGGCCGTGGTGCGGCAGTTCAAGGCGGTGCGCGCGCGCGGCGGCCTGTTCGTGGCCGAGTACCGGACGCTGTCGCCCTCCGGCCAGGTCCGCCGGATCCTCGATCGCGGTCGCATTCCGGCGGGCGCGTCGAGCCGGCGCCTCGGACACGGCATCATCATCGACGTGACCGATGCGTCGCCGCCCGCGGCTGCGGCGGCGGAGCCCGCGGACGCGCTCACGCAGGCGGTGGATCGGGCCCTCGAATGCCGCGACGCCCTGGAAGGGGTGGCGGATACCGAGCTTCAGCTCCTCGTCGACATGCTGCTGCTGCACCTGGGCCGGCACATCGCCAAGGCTTCCACGACCGGTGCGCGCGGTCGCGGCCACTGAGCCGGGCCGGCCCGGCTCACTGCACCAGAACGGCCTGGCTGCAGAGGGTGCCGTCGACATCGAGATCGGCGTAGCCGAGGCGCAGGCCGAGGCTGCGCAGCACGTTGTCGAGCACGAGGTCGATCGCGGGCGCCACGGCGCCCAGGGTCGTCGTCAGGGCCGACTGGAGCAGCGGAGCCACGCCGATCCCGTTGATGTTCAGCGTGAGGTTGCGCAGCAGGCTGCCGGTCAGCGACTGGGTCAGGTTGCCCGACGCGACCGAGCGCACGGTGTGGTTGGCGATGTCCGCCTCCGAGAAGGTCAGGGTCTGCGCGCCCGTACCCAGTGTCACCAGCGCGCGGCCGGAGACGGTGATCAGCGGCAGGGCGATCAGGGGGGCCGGTTGCGAGAGGTCGGGACCTGTGCTGCCGCCGTTGATCGCCGTGCGCGGCACGCCGGCGATCGCGAGGGTCGCCAGCCCGGTCTGCGCGTCGAGGGTGACCTGACGTCCGCTGGGCCCCGCGCAGGTGAGCGCCCGCAGGGTCGCCTGGGCGGGCGCCACCTCGGCGTAGACCGGCAGGGTGAGGCTCCCGAGTCCGAGGGGTGCCGTGACCGTGGCCTCGATCAGCAGCCGGGTCTGCGCGGTCTGCACGGTGGCGTTCGGGCTGCCCGGGCGGACCCAGCCCGAGCTGCGCTTGCGCTCGCCGATCGCCAGGGTCAGGCGGGTCGCGAGCAGGCCCGGAATGGTCGCCCCGAGATCGACCGCCACCTGGTTCTGGCCGTTCGCCAGCGCGGCCGCGGCACCCAGAAGGTTCAGCACGTTGAGGGAGGGGCCGGCGAAGCCCCGGGGCGGCGCCAGCGCCGCGGCATCGCCCAGCCCGTCCACCTGGCCGATCGCGATGAGGTTGCCGGCATTCGGCAGGGCGTTGAGGATTCCCGAGAGGGCCGAGACGACGCTGCCATTGTCCTGCGCGGCGACCCGGAGCGCCATCAACATCTGCCCGACGCTGGCCTGCGCCTGGACGATGTCGGTGTAGTTCGCCGCCTGCATGTTGAGGCTCGCCCCGAGCGCGTCGAGCACCCGCAGGCCGTCCACGCGGGCGCTCGCCAGGGCGTCGTAGTCGCTGACGCTGAGCGACAGCTTGGCGCCCAGAAGCGCGCCGAGCAGGGCGTTGGCGATGCCGCCCTGGAGTTGCAGGGTGCCGGAACCGATCGTGAAGGCGGCGAACTGCGCGCTCGCCGCGGTGCCCGTGACCCGCAGCGGCACCGCGGCCGGAAGGCCGATCGCCCGGCCGAAGGTCACAGGGACCGAAGTCGAGAGACCGACCCGCACGGCGTTGGCCGGGCTGCCGCCGGCCTTGAACCGGCTGCCGGGCGCGGTTCCCGGCGCGCTGGCGTCGTACCTGCCCGGGCTGACCGTGGCGGTCGCCGTGGCGTAGCCGTTGTCGCCGAGGGAGCGCCGCGCCGCCGTGTCCGCCTGGGCCGGATCGACGGCCGCCAGCATGGCGGCGATATCCACCGCCCCCTGTGCCTTGCGCCGCGCCTGGAAGACCATGCCGAGGTCGATCCCGACCGCGCCCGCTCCCATCAGCATCGCGCTGCCGAGGGCGACCAGGATCGCGACGTTGCCGCCCCGGGCCGCCCGGAAGCGCCGTGTCCGGCCTGCGCGCGGCCCGATCACAGGCCGCCCTTTCGAACGCTGACGGTGCTGCGCAGCACGCTCGGCAGCATCGGCAGCAGGCGGGAAAAGACGTTGATGCCCAGCGTCGTGGCGTCGAGGGTGACGGTGACCGTGTACACCGTGGCGTCGCTGGGATCCGGCCCGACCTGCACGACGATGCTGCCCGGCCGGAACATCGCGCCGGCGTTCAGGCTCTGGTTCACCATTTTCTGGGCGAGGCTGGCGCGCTCGGAATCGGTGACGCCCGCCACGGAGGCGCGTGCCGCCTCCGCGGCGATCTGGCGGAGGTTGTGGGCCGCGCCGAGACAGATCCCGAACACCGCGATCCCGGCGAACAGCAGGAGCAGCATGGGCGCCACGAGGGCGAACTCCACCGCAGAGCTGCCCCGCCGGCAGGTCCACCCCTTCGGCGCGCCACGCCGGCGCAAGCGCCGCAAGTCCATCGCATCGCCCTCCACGGGTCGCGCAGCCCGATGACTGCACGACCTATGGTGGCGCCGATCTTCTAACCAATGGTTGTTTTAATCGTCGATTATACAACCTTTGGGCGAAAACAGCCGCTCCGGTGCGGCGCCGGCAGGGGGGACCGCGCTGCGCCACCGCGTGCGGCGCCGACGCCGTCGCGCCGGGGCGGCCTCAGATGGCCGTCGGCGGCCGCAGCAGACCGATGCCGGCGGGATCGAAGGCGGCGCTCTTGATAATGGCATGAACGTCGCGCCCCGGCACCAGCCCGAGTTCGCGGACGGCAGCGGCGGTGACGCGCGCCACGAGGCGCGCGCCGTTGCAATCGATCTCCACCGCCGTCTCGGCTCCCGCCGGGGCGAGCCCGCAGATCTGGCCCGCCAGCACGTTGCGGGCGCTGAGCCCGCGAGGGCGCTCTGTGGCGACGAGCACGTCGCGGGCGGGAATCCGGACGCGCAGCCGCGTTCCGGGCGGGCGCGACAGCCCCGGCACCAGCAGGCGCCCGGCGGCGCCCGTCAGACGCGTGAGCCCGGTGGCGTCATCGACGGCCTCGACGACCATGTCGAGCAGCGCGCCGGCTTCGGCCTCGTGGATCGGGACGAGATCGGCCCGGCGCAGGATCGTTTCCGCGGGGCCGGCGGCGGCCACGCGCCCGGATTCCAGCACGATCACCGTGGTGGCGAGCCGTGCCACCTCGGACACCGCGTGGCTGACATAGATGATCGGGATGCCGGCTTCGTCGCGCAGGCGCTCGATGTAGGGGAGGATCTCGGCCTTGCGGGCCTCGTCCAGGGCCACGAGGGGCTCGTCCATCAGCAGGAGGCGCGGTCTGGCCAGGAGGGCCCGGCCGATCGCCACCCGCTGGCGCTCACCCCCCGAGAGCCCGGCAGGCCGCCGGTCGAGGAGATGGTCGATCCCGAGCATGCCCGTCACCGCCGCGAAGGCCACCGGGTCGGCACGGTGCCGGGCGAAGATGCGGCCGTAGCCGAGGTTGGTCCGGACGCTGAGATGCGGGAACAGCCGCGCATCCTGGAACACCACGCCGACCTGTCGCCGATGCGGCGGCAGGATCAGTCCCGCCGCGGTATCGACCCATGGGGCCCCCCCGACCGTGATCCGGCCCCGATCCGGGCGGGCGAGGCCGGCGATCAGGTCGATCAACGTGGTCTTCCCCGAGCCCGAGCGCCCGAACAGGGCGGTGAGCCCCGGCCCGGCCTCGAAGGCGGCCTCGAGCGCGAAGGCGCCGCGCCGGATCTGGACGTCGACCTGGATGCTCACGCGGCGGGACTCGGGTAACAGGGGCCGCGGCGCGTTCCGGCGCCGGCCCGGACTCGCCCGCGATGATTACGGTCCATCACCTCGAGAACAGCCGGTCGCAGCGCGTGCTCTGGCTGCTGGAGGAACTCGGCCTGCCCTATCGCGTGACGCGCTATGCCCGCGATCCCCGGACCCTGCGCGCGCCCCCCGAGCTCGTGGCCGTGCACCCGCTCGGCAAGGCGCCGGTGATCACCGACGGCGAGACGGTGGTCGCCGAGACCGGCGCCATCGTCGCCTATCTCACGGAGCTGGCCGGCGCGAGGCTCGTGCCCGAACCGGGGACTGAGGCGCGGCGGCGCTACGTCTACTGGTCGCATTACGCCGAAGGGTCGGCGATGCCGCCGCTGCTGCTGAAGCTGGTCTTCGGTCGGCTGGCGCCGAGCAGCCCTTGGCTGCTGCGGCCCCTCGTGCGCCGGATCGCCGACACGGTGCTGCGGGGCTTCGTCGATCCGGATCTGCGCCGGCATGCGGCCTTCTGGGAGGCGGAGCTCGCGGACCGGCCGTATTTCTGCGGCACCGATTTCTCCGCGGCCGACATCCTGATGAGCTTCCCGCTGGAGGCTTTCGCGGCGCGCGGCACGGGAACGGGCCCGCAGGTCACGGATTGGCTCGCACGCATCCATACCCGCCCGGCCTATCAGAGGGCGCTGCAGCAGGGCGGCCCCTACGCCTATGCCTGAGCGGGTCTCCCCCTTGGCGGCGGCGGCCATTCAGCCCGCCCCCAGCCGTCGACCGGCCCGCGTGGCGAGGACTTCCGAGATCAGAAGGGCCGAGACCGACAGCGCGATCGAGATCAGGGTGAGGCGCAGGGCAGGCCCCTCCCCGCCGGGCACCTGCGTCAGCGTGTAGATCGCCGACGGCAGCGTCTGGGTCTCGCCGGGGATGTTCGACACGAACGTGATGGTCGCGCCGAACTCGCCCATCGCCTTGGCGAAGGCCAGCACGGCCCCCGCGAGGCAGCCGGGCAGGCTGAGCGGCAGCGTGATGGTCAGGAACACCGCGAAGGGATTCGCCCCCAGCGTCCCGGCCGCCTGCTCCAGCCGCCGGTCGACCGCCTCGATCGACAGCCGCATCGCCCGCACCATGAGCGGGAACCCCATCACCGCGCAGGCGAGCGCCGCTCCGGTCCAGCGGAAGGAGAGCACCACGCCGATCTCGGCGAGGGGGGCGCCGAGCAGACCGCGCCGGCCGAAGGCCAGCAGCAGCAGGTAGCCGGTGACCACCGGGGGGAGGATCAGCGGCAGGTGGACCAGCCCGTCGAGCAGGGCGCGGCCGGGAAAGCGGCGCCGCGCCAGCAGCCACGCCACGGCGAGGCCGGGCACGAGGCTCGCAAGCGTCGCCACCGTCGCCACCCGAAGGCTCAGGCCGACGGCGGTCCACTCCTCCGGGGTCAGACCGAACACGGAGCCGGCGCGCCGCTACTGGCTGGCGCCGGGCTGCGCAACCACCGTGAAGCCCTGGCGCTCGAAGAAGCCCCGGGCCTCCGGGCCGCGCAGGTAGCCGAGCAGGGCTCCGGCATCCGGGTTGCGCGAAACCTTGGTCACGGCCGCCGGATAGATGATCGGCGGGTGGCTGTCGGCCGGGAAGGTCGCCAGCACGTGGACGCTCGGGTCCGCGGCGGCGTCGGTGGCATAGACGATGCCGAGGGGCGCCTCGTCCCGCGCGACGAGCAGCAGGGCGGCGCGCACGTTCTCCGCCTGCGCCACCTGCCCCTTCACGGCGTCCCAGGCGCCGAGCTTCTCCAGGGCCGCCTTGCCGTACTTGCCGGCCGGGACGGCGTCGATCGTCGCCATGGCCAGCCGGCCGCCGCCGAGAATCCGCGTCAGCGTGGTGCCGAGGTCCGGCGCCAGGGCGATCTGCGGGTCCGCGGCGCCGTTCTTCGGACCCGGCGCGATCAGCACCAGGGCATTGCGCAGGAAATCGATCCGCGAGCCGGTCTTCAGGAGCCCGGCCCGGTCAACGTAGTCCATCCAGGCGAGGTCGGCCGAGATGAACAGGTCCGCCGGCGCCCCCGCCTCGATCTGCTTGGCGAGGGCGTTCGAGCCCGCATAGGAGACCCGCGCGGTCTTGCCCGACGCCCTGGTCCAGGCGGCCGAAGCGTCGTCGAGGGCGTTCTTGAGGCTGGCGGCCGCGAACACCACGACGGGCTCCTCCGCCCGCGCCGCCCGATCCCCGGGGGTGAGCGCCAGCGTTGCGAGGGCCAGCGTGGCCAGGATCCGTCGGGTCAGGCGCATGGATGGGGTCTCCCCGGTCGCGACCCGCTATATCCAGCGGGGAACGACGGGGATCATAGGGACGCCGCGACCGCCGGCCAAGGCCGGCGGTCGCGCCGGGAAGGACGCCCTCGTCGGATCACCCCAGATTGGCGTCGCGGCGATCCTTGGGCTCGGCCTCGGCGCGGTGCAGGCGGCTCAGCAGAACCAAGAGGTGGCCCGGGAGGGGCCCGTCCGGTGCGGGGCCCCCGAAGATCCGCTCACGCGGTCGGGACTGCACGGCCGTGCCGGTGACGACCACGGGCCCACGGGGGCCGGAACGCCGGGACTTGGTCACGCTGTACGCACCCTGCTCAATCGTGATTCACGTAAAAAGCCGGCAAAAACGCCGCCCGAAGCGGCTGGTTCCACGGCCCCGGTGGATCATGTGATTAACGCGCGACCGTCGTGCCGCATTCCTGGGCAGTAGCGCGCACGAATCGAAAGGCGGGGCTCACCAGGTCCGGATGTCGCGGCCTTCCACCGGCTGACTCTCCGGCGCGCCGCTCATGCCGTCCGCAACCAGCAGCGCCCACAGCGTGGCCGCGGCCGTGGTCACAACCGCGAAGGCGACGCTGATAAGGAGAGGCGATGTCATGGCAGCACGATCGTCTGTCAAAACCGGCGCGCCGCTCCACGAAGTGCGGCGCGCCTGAGTCGAGGGTCTGGCCTTGGGGAAGCCGAGATTGTTTAAGCACGCGCGATGCCCCTGGACACTGATTTAGATCGCTGAGATCACAAGTATTCACCCTTGTGTCTGTCCGGCAACAAAGGGCGGGACCGCGCGTCGGCCGCGCGTCGGCCGCGTCTCCCGGGCCTCCCTGCGCCGGCGGGGACCGTATTTTTTCGCGTTAGCCCCTGGGCTGCGGCGCGCCCCGGCGTTACAGCCCGGCATCATGCTCGAAGGCCTGCCGCCCCACCGCCCGTCTCACGTCCTGCGCCTGCTGACCGATGAACGGTCGGCCCGGGCGATGACCGACCTCCTGGGTGAGATGTTCGATCCCATGGACACGGCCGTCGCCGCCTTCGAGGACGAGGACGGCCGCACGTGGCGCCTCGAAGCCTATTTCGCCGACGCGCCCGACGAGGATTACGTCCGGGACCTGATCCGGCCCGTCATCGGCGATGCGGCGGATGCGGCCGAGTTTCGCACCATCGCGCAGCAGGATTGGGTGCGCGCGTCGCTCGAGGGGCTGAAGCCGGTTCGGGCGGGACGCTTCCTCGTCCACGGCTCGCATGACCGCGACGCCGTGCGGGGCAACGATCTGCCCATCGAGATCGAGGCGGCCCTCGCCTTCGGTACCGGCCACCATGGGACCACCCTGGGCTGTCTGCGCGCGCTGGTCTCGGAGCTGAAGCGCCGGCGCCCGGCCCATGTCCTCGATGTCGGTACGGGAACCGGGATCCTCGCCTTCGCGGCCGCCAAGGCCCTGCGGCAACCCGTTGTGGCCGGCGACCTCGACGCGGAGGCCGTGCGCACGGCCCGCGAGAACGCCCGGGCCAACGGGCTCGGGCCCTATCTCAAGCTCTACGAGGGGCCGGGGGTGCGCCACCGCCTCGCCGACCGGCCGCGCCATTTCGATCTCGTCTTCGCCAACATCCTGGCCCGGCCCCTGCGGCTCCTCGCGCCGACGCTGACGCGCGTGGTCGCCTCCGAGGGCGTTCTGGTCCTGTCCGGCCTGATCGCGCGCGACGTGCCCGGCGTCCTCTCGGCCTACCGCCTCCAGGGCTTCTCCCTCGTCCGCCGTGGCATGATCGAGGGCTGGGTCGCCCTGGTCCTGATGCGCGGCGGCGCCGCCCGCCGCCCACGGCCCTGAGGCGCTGAGGCGCCCCGAACCGGCGGCGCGCCGGCGCGTTGATTGGCCATGAGCCAGACGTCGCTCCATGATCCGCCCGCGGACCCCATCGCCGAGGGCGCCCGCGCCCGGGCCCAGGGCCGTCCCAAGGACGCGTGCCCCTATCCGGCGAATTCGCCCGCACGCGTTGCGTGGTTCGAAGGCTACGACGGCGCGCCCATCGAGCGCATGCCGGACCTGCCGGTCGCGAAGCGCTGATCAGCGCGCGGTGCGGAGCCGGCCCGACGGCGTCGAACCATCCGATGCGGGGGCGGTTTCGGTTGCTGTTTCCGCCCCGTCTGCCCGCGACACGGGAGCGCCGAGCGCCGCCATCAGCACGCGCAGACCGTCCACCCATTCTTCGAGTTCGGCGAGCGAATCGAATCCGTCCCGGCGAACCACCGTGTTGGGTTCGATCGTCACGATGGCGTCGAAGCGGCCATCGGGTCTGTCGCTGATCCGGTAGTAGACGCGGCGTGGCATGTCTGAGGAATAGGCCAAATCCGGCGGCGTGATAAGATTGTTAGCGATCTTTTAGGCGCCGCACCCGGACGCCTCCTCTGAGGACGGGGTGTTGCGGCGTGGGAGCGGCGGGCGCTAGGCTCGCCTCATGACTGAGCCCCGTCCGCCCCAGCCGCGTCAGCGCTTCCAGAGCTTCGACGACCCGAGCCACCGGAAGGGCGCCGAGCGGATCGAGGCCTTGCGGGCCGCTCTCCGCGAGCACGGGATCGACGGTTTCGTCGTGCCCCGGGCGGACGAGCACCAGTCCGAATACGTTCCGGCCGACGCCGAACGGCTGGCTTGGCTCACCGGCTTTACCGGCTCTGCGGGGACGGCCGTGATCCTGATGGAATCCGCCGCGCTGGTCGTCGACGGCCGCTACACCCTGCAGGCGCCCGAACAGGTCGATACCGGTATCCTCACGGTGGTGCCGCTGGCCGAGTCGACGCCGGAAGCCTGGATCGGCGTCAACCTCAAGAGGGATCAGGTTCTGGGCTACGATCCCTGGCTGCATACACCCGACGGTCTCGCACGCCTGGAGCGGGCCGCCACCCGGGCCGGCGGCACGGTGCGGGCCGTGCCGAACCTCGTCGACGCCGTCTGGGCGGGCCGCCCGAGGCCCCCCGCCGGGCCGGTGGTGCTCCATCCGGACGCCCTGTGCGGCGAGGCCTGCACCGACAAAATCGCCCGGATCCGGGCGGCCCTCGCCGAGGGCGGCTGCGATGCGCTGATTATCTCGGATCCGCACAATCTCGCCTGGGCCTTCAACCTGCGCGGCTCCGATGTCGGTCACACGCCCCTGGCCCTCGGCTATGCCATCCTGCCGCGCGAGGGGTTGGCGCGGCTGTTCCTGGTCTCGCCCGAGGTCGATCCGGCGCTGCGCGCGGTGCTGGCCCCGATCGCCGAGATCCTGCCCCGGGCGGAACTGGACGACGGGCTGGGATCCCTCGCCGGCGTGCGTGTCCGCCTCGACGCGGCGACCGGCGCCGTCGCCCTGAAGGAAAAGATCGAGGCTGCCGGCGGCACCGCCGATGTCGGCAAGGATCCGATCACCGGCATGAAGGCGGTCAAGAACGCCGCCGAGATCGCCGGTGCGCGCGCCGCCCATGTCCGCGACGGGGCGAGTGTCGTGCGGTTTCTTGCCTGGCTCGACGGTGCGGCCGCGGCCGGGGGCCTCACCGAGATCGCCGCCGTCGAGGCCCTTGAGGATTTCCGCGCGGCGGGCGGCGATCTGCGCGAGGTCTCGTTCCCGACGATCTCGGGATCCGGGCCGAACGGCGCGATCGTCCATTACCGGGTGAGCCGCGCCACCGACCGGACGGTCCGGACCGGCGAGTTGTTCCTGATCGATTCCGGTGCGCAGTATCCGGACGGCACCACCGACATCACCCGCACAGTCGCGGTGGGCACGCCGAGCGCCGAGATGCGCGACCGTTACACCCGGGTGCTGAAGGGCCACGTCGCGATTGCCCGGGCGGTGTTTCCTGTCGGCACGACCGGCGCTCAGATCGACGCCTTCGCCCGGGCGCCGCTCTGGCAGGCGGGGCTCGACTTCGATCACGGCACCGGCCACGGCGTCGGCGCCTTCCTGTCGGTGCACGAGGGACCGCAGCGGATCGCCAAGACCGGCACGGTGGCGCTGGAGCCCGGCATGATCCTGTCGAACGAGCCGGGCTATTACGCCCGCGGCGCCTACGGAATCCGGATCGAGAACCTCGTGCTGGTCGAGCCCCGCACGATCGCGGGCGGCGAGCGCCCGATGTTGGGCTTCGAGACCCTGACGCTCGCCCCCTATGATCGGCGGCTGATCCAGCCGGACCTGCTCGAACCGGAGGAGCGCGCCTGGATCGATGCCTATCACGCCCGGGTGCGCGAGACCCTGGCGCCCCGGGTCGATGCCGGGACGCGCGACTGGCTGGAGCGTGCGACCGTGCCGCTCGCGGACTGAGCGATCGGCGTGGGATCCCGGGCGCGGCCCGTGGTAAGACCCACCGCCATCGAAACGCCCGCGCTGGCCCGGATACACCGCGCGTGAAACCGCGCCCGCCCTGCGCGCGAAGGGACAGCATGATCCGCCGCCTCGCCATTCTGATCCTGGCCTTCGCCGCGAGCCTCTCGGCCGCCGCAGCCCAAGGGGTCCCGCAGGGCTTCCGCACGCCGGCCGACCTCGTGCGGGCGAGCCTCGTGGCCGAGCCCGCCGCGGTCGCCGGCGCGCAGCCGTTCACGCTGGCGGTGCGGATGCAGATCAAGCCCGGCTGGCACGTCTACTGGCGCAACCCGGGCGATTCCGGACTGCCTCCGGAGGTGACCTGGACCCTGCCGGCCGGCTTCAACGCCAGCGCGATCCGATGGCCGGCGCCGGAGCGCATCCCGATCGCGACCCTCATGAATTACGGCTACGAGGGTGAGGTCACGCTCCTCGTGCCCGTGACGCCGCCGCCGAGCCTCGACCCGGCCAATCCCGTTCAGATCCAGGCGAAGCTGACCTATCTCGTCTGCGAGACCGAGTGCGTCCCCGGTTCGGCCGATCTCGCGCTCACCCTGCCGGTGGGCAAGGCCGAGCCGGACCCGGCCAACGCCGCGCTGTTCGCGCGCGCCCGGGCTGCCCTACCCGCGCCGGCGCTCTGGCCCCTGCGCCTGTCGAGCCAGGGCGACACGCTCCAGCTCGATTTCGCCGCGACCGGCCTGAAACCGGAATCCGTCCGGAACGCCGCCTATTTCCCCTATGCTGAGACGGCGATCGACAACGCCGCCGCGCAGGTGATGACCGTCGACGAGACCGGTCTGCATCTGACCATCGCGCGCAGCAGCCCGACCGATCCTGCGCCCGCGGCCCTGCCCGGCGTCCTGACGATCGACGAGGTCGGCACGGACGGCACCCGCCGCCTCGCCTTCGCGTATGGTGACGAGCCGGTGCTTCCTGCCGTCGCGGCCGCGTCGAGCGCGCCGAATCCGGCCGGAGCCCCGCCGGCCGTCGCCGAGTTCGACGCGCTGACCCTCGCGACCGCCGCGGCCTTCGCCTTTCTGGGCGGCCTGATCCTCAACCTGATGCCCTGCGTCTTCCCGGTGCTGTCCATCAAGGTGCTGAGCCTCGTGCGGCATGCCGGCGAGGGCCCGGCGCGGCTGCGGCTGCACGGCCTCGCCTACACGGCCGGCGTGCTGGCGAGCTTCCTCGGCCTCGCATCCCTGCTGATCGCCCTGAAGGGTGGCGGGGCCGCGATCGGCTGGGGCTTCCAGCTGCAATCGCCCGCCATGGTCGCAGCCCTCGCCTATCTGCTGTTCGCGATGGGCCTGAGCCTGTCCGGGGTGGTCCATGTCGGCGGCCGGCTCGCCGGCCTCGGAGACGGCCTGACCCGGCGTGCCGGCCTGAGCGGCTCGTTCTTCACGGGCGTGCTGGCGACCCTGGTGGCGACCCCCTGCACGGCGCCGTTCATGGGCTCGGCGGTGGGCTTCGCGCTGACGCAGAGTGCCGGTGTCGCGCTCGCCGTCTTCGCGAGCCTCGGCCTCGGCCTCGCCCTGCCCTTCCTGGTGCTGACCCTCTGGCCGCCGGCCCTGCGGGCGCTGCCGCGGCCGGGCGCGTGGATGGAGACCCTCAAGCAGGTCCTGGCCTTCCCGGTCTACGCCACCGTGGCCTGGCTGATCTGGGTACTGGCGCAGCAGGTCGATCCGCGTGGGCTGCTGGCGGCACTGATCGGCCTCGTCCTGGTGGGCTTCGCCGCCTGGGCTTGGGAACACGGCCGCGCCGCCGCGCCCGGGGCGGGCCGGGTCGCGCGGGTCGCTGCGGCGCTCGCGCTGGTCGCCGTGGCGGCCCTCGCCGTGACCCTTCCGCGGGACCGCGCCGCGCCGTCGGCGCAGGCCGCCGCCGACGGGGTCGAGCCCTTCACTCAAGCGCGTCTCGACGCCCTGGTGGACGCGCACCGCCCCGTCTTCGTGGACATGACCGCCGCGTGGTGCATCACCTGCGCGGTGAACGAGGCGACCTCGCTCAACACCAAGGCCGTGCGGGCCGCGATGGCCGAGCGCGGCGTGACCTACATGAAGGGCGACTGGACCAACCAGAATCCCGAGATCACCCGTCTGCTGGAGAAGCACGGGCGCAGCGGCGTGCCGCTCTACCTCCTCTATACCGGAACCGGAGCGCCTCAGGTGCTTCCGCAGATCCTCACCGAGGGGACGGTTCTGGCGGCGCTCGACGCCGTGCCGGTCGCGTCCGGCCGGAGCGCGGCGCTGACCCGCTGAATCTGCGCGAGGCCCGGGGGGCCGCCGGGCCTCGCAGCATCCGCCGGCCTCGAACGTCCCTGGCTCCCTTCGCTGCAAGCGGGCGGGCGGCGCGGCCGACCGGCCTCCGGCCCGGAACCCTTTGTCCCGGAACGCTTCGCGCCCCTCTCAAGCGTCGAGCGAGAACGTCTCGTCGAAGGCGTAGCCCGAGCCGCGGACCGTACGGATCGGGTCGGCTTGGCGCGGGCCGTTCAGTGCCTTGCGCAGCCGCCCGACATGGACGTCGACCGTGCGCTCGTCGATGTAGACGTCGTGTCCCCAGACCCCGTCGAGGAGCTGCTCGCGGGAGAAGACCCGGCCCGGCGCCAGCATCAGGAATTCCAGCAGACGGAACTCTGTGGGGCCGAGATGCAGCTCCTCGCCGCCGCGGCGGACGCGATGGCCGGTGCGGTCGAGTTCGAGGTCGCCCGCCGCCAGCCGGTCCGAGACATGGGCGGGCTTGGCCCGGCGGAGCAGCGCGCGGATCCGGGCGAGCAGTTCCGGGACGGAGAACGGCTTGACGATGTAGTCGTCGGCGCCCGTCCCGAGACCGCGGATCCGGTCGCCCTCCTCGCCCCGGGCGGTGAGCATGATCACGGGCAGCCGCTCGGTCTCCCGGCGCGCCCGGATCCGCCGGCACAGCTCGATGCCCGACAGGCCGGGCAGCATCCAGTCGAGCAGGACGAGATCGGGAATCCGCTCCGCCAGGAGCAGCTCCGCGTCGTCGCCGCGAGCCGCGGAATCCACCAGAAAGCCCTCGGCTTCCAGATTGTAGCGCAGCAGCGTGGTCAGCGCCTCCTCGTCCTCGACGATCAGGACTTGCATGCTCACGTTCGAAGATCCGTTCACGAAGCGGCGCCATACGGCCTGCAGGCGCGCCGACTCTCCTTGGAGCCGGCGGGCAGGCGGAGGGTGCAGGAGGCGCCGCTCAGCCTCAACCCGCACGCTCCGATTCTCCGGCGGCGCCCCACAGGAGCGCGCGCAGGCCGACGCCTGGACCGGGGGCGGCCCGCTTACGGAGCCGGCACCCCGTCCACGGTCGCATAGTTCGACGCATCGTTCTTCGGCCGGTCGCCCGCCAGGGCCTCGCCCGTGGCGAGATAATGGATCGTCTCGGCGATGTTGGTGGTGTGGTCGCCGATCCGCTCGACGTTCTTGGCGCAGAACAGAAGATGCGTGCAGAACGAGATGTTGCGCGGATCCTCCATCATGTAGGTCAGGAGCTCGCGGAACAGCGAATTGTAAAGGGCGTCGATCTCGCCGTCCCGCTCCCAGACATCGTGGGCTGCCTGGACGTCGCGGCTCGCATAGGCGTCGAGAACGTCCTTGAGCTGGCCCTCCGCGAGGTCGCTCATGTGGCGCACGCCGAGAACGATCTTCTGGGCCGGCGCCTGATCGGAGATCGCCACCACCCGCTTGGCGACGTTCTTGGCGAGGTCGCCGATCCGCTCGAGGTCGCCGGAGACGCGGATCGCCGAGATCGTCTCACGCAGATCGATCGCCAGGGGCTGACGCCGGGCGATCAACAGCACGGCGCGCTCCTCGATGTCCCGCTGCAGGGTGTCGAGGCGCTTGTCGGCGACGATCACCGCCTGGGCGAGCGTGTCGTCCCGGCGCACGAGGGCGTCCGTCGCCTCCGCGGTCATCTTCTCGGCCACGCCGCCCATCTCCGAGATCGAGCGACGCAGGTTCTCCAGGTCGGTGTCGTAGGAGGTGACGATATGGCCGGGCATGGCGAATCCTTCGATGGGTCCCGGGGGCGGCGCTCCGGGGAGGCCCTCGGGGACCCGCCGGCCCTCCGCGGATGCGGCGACCGGACGGCCTTCCCCGAGACCGGAGCGTTCAGGCAGACTAGCCGAACCGGCCGGTGATGTAGTCCTGGGTGCGGCGTTCCGTCGGGTTCATGAACATCCGGTTGGTCGGACCGAACTCGATCAGCTGGCCCAGATACATGAAGGCGGTGAACTGCGAGATGCGCGCCGCCTGCTGCATGTTGTGGGTGACGATCACGATGGTGAACTCGTCGCGCAACTGCTCGATCAGCTCCTCGATGCGGCCGGTGGAGATCGGGTCGAGGGCCGAGGTCGGCTCGTCGAACAGGATCACCTCTGGGCGCTGCGCCACCGTGCGGGCGATGCACAGGCGCTGCTGCTGGCCGCCCGACAGGCCCGTGCCCTGCTGCTTGAGCTTGTCCTTCACCTCGTCCCAGAGGGCGGCCTTGCGCAGGGAGGCCTCGATCCGGCCGTCGAGTT
This sequence comes from Methylobacterium sp. 391_Methyba4, assembly GCF_029691625.1. NCBI lineage: Bacteria > Pseudomonadati > Pseudomonadota > Alphaproteobacteria > Hyphomicrobiales > Methylobacteriaceae > Methylobacterium > Methylobacterium sp. 391_Methyba4. The sequence goes on from NZ_CP121475.1 coordinate 2,909,991, forward strand.
CGGATTTCGGCAGCTTCTCGTAGAGGCGCAGGCCGAAGGCGACGTTGTCATAGATCGACATCGGGAACGGCGTCGGCTTCTGGAACACCATGCCGATGCGCGAGCGCAGCTCGTTCAGGTCGATGGAGGGGCTGAGGATGTTCTCGCCGTCCAGGAGGATCTCGCCCTCGGCCCGCTGCTCCGGATAGAGGCTGTAGATCCGGTTGAAGCAGCGCAGCAGGGTGGACTTGCCGCAGCCCGAGGGCCCGATCAGCGCCGTGACCTGCCGGTCGTGAAAGTTGAGGTTGACGTCCTTCAACCCGTGGAAGCTGCCGTAGTAGAAGTTCAGGCGCTTCACGGCGATCCGCACGGGACCGCCCTCGTCGGCGCGGTTGCGGTTCAGCTCGACCGTGGGGATCGCGGAGGCGGCGTTCATCGTCGTGTCCTCGAAGGGTCTCAGCGCGAGGTCTGCGGCTTGATCACAAGGCGGGCAATGATCGACAGCACCAGGATGGTGGCGGTGATCAGAAGCGCGCCGGCCCAGGCGAGGCCCTGCCAGTTCGGGTAGGGCGACAGGGCGAACTGGTAGATCATCACCGGCAGGTTCGCGACGCCGCCCATCAGGTTGGCCGAGAACCAGGAATTGTTGTTGAGCGCGGTGAACAGCAATGGCGCCGTCTCGCCGGCGATGCGCGCCAGGGCCAGGATGATCCCGGTGACGATGCCGGCCGAGGCCGCCCGCCACGTGACGTTGATGATCACCGTCGAGGGCGGCGCCCCGAGCGCCGCGCCGGCCTCCCGCAGGGTTCCGGGGACGAGCCGCAGCATGTCCTCGGTGGTGCGGACGATCACCGGAACGGCGATGATCGCGAGCGCGACGCCGCCGGCCCAGCCCGAATAGGTGCCCATCGGCCGCACCATCAGGGTGTAGACGAACAGGCCGATCAGGATCGACGGCGCCGAGAGCAGGATGTCGTTGAGGAAGCGGATCAGGGCTGCGAGCTTCGAGCCGCGCCCGTACTCGGCCAGGAACGTCCCGGCCATGACGCCGACCGGCGTCGCGATCACGATGCCGATCCCGGTCAGGACGAGGCTGCCCAGAATGGCGTTGGCGATGCCGCCGCCCTCGGATCCGGGGCCCGGCGTCGGGTTGGTGAACAGGGTCGGCGTGAAGCCGCGCACGCCCTGGACGATCAGCATCACCAGGATCGAGCCCAGGACCAGGGCGCCCACCAGAGTCGCCCCGGTGCAGGCAACCCGCAGCGTGCGGTCGGCGATGCGCCGGCCCTGACGGACCCGGCCGGAGCGGCGCCGGGGCGCCGCGGTCATCGTGGGGGAGGCGTCCATCGCGCGTGCTCCTCAGGCGGCCTGGACGCGGCGCGTCAGCAGCCGGGCGATGATGAGAACCACGAAGGTGATCACGAACAGGATGCAGCCCAGAGCCATCAGGGCGTTGAGCTGGAGGCCGTCGGCTTCGTTGAACTCGTTGGCGATGCGCGACGCGATGGTCGAGCTCGGATCGAAGATCGAGGCCGAGAGGCGGTTGGCGTTGCCGACCACGAAGGTCACCGCCATCGTCTCGCCCAGCGCCCGGCCGAGGCCGAGCATGATCGCCCCGATGATCGAGACCGAGGCCTGCGGCACCAGCACGTGGCGCACCACCTCCCAGGTGGTGCAGCCGATGCCGTAGGCGCTCTCGCGCAGCACGGTCGGGATCTGGTCGAGCATGTCGCGGGCGATCGAGGCGATGAACGGCACGATCATGATCGCCAGGATGATCCCGGCGGTGAAGACGCCGACGCCCGAGGGCACCCGGGCGTAGAACAAGGTGCCGACGATCGGCATGCCCTCGACGAGGTTCGAGGCCGGGATCTGGATGTAGCGCGCGAAGAGCGGCGCGAACACGAACAGGCCCCACATGCCGTAGATGATGCTGGGCACGGCGGCGAGCAGCTCGATCGTCATGGCGACCGGCTTGCGGGCCCAGCCCGGGCAGAGCTGGGTGAGGTAGACCGCGATCCCGAGGGAGACGGGGACGCCGATCAGGAGCGCCAGGAAGGCGGAGGCGACGGTCCCGATCACCGCCACCAGGGCGCCGTACTGCTCGGTCCCGACGTTCCAGGCGCTGGAGGTCAGGAATCCGAAGCCGAATTCGCGGAAGGCGGGCCAACCGCCGTAGAGGATCGAGCCCAGGATGCCGGCGAGGACGAGCAGCACCAGCAGCGCTGCGGCATACGAGGAGGTCCGGAACAGGGTGTCGAGGCTCCGGCTCGGCGCCTTCCGCGCCGTCGCGGAACGGGTTCGGCCGAGGGCGATCGATTCAGTCAAAGCGGGCATCCGCTGTTCTCTGCGAAGACGGCGTGGTAGCGCGGGGCGTTCCGAGAAGCGAGGGAGGAGGTTCGCACCTCCTCCCGGCCACGCTCACATGTTGAAGACGGGCTTACCGTCCTTGCCCTTCACGTCCTTCCACTCCTGGTGGATCAGCTCGACGACGTTGTCCGGCAGCGGGACATAGTCGAGGTCGACGGCGAGCTTGTCGCCGTTCTTGTAGGCCCAGTTGAAGAACTTGAGCACATCGGCGGACTTGGCCGGATCGACGGCATCCTTGTGGACCAGGATGAAGGTCGCCGCCGTGATCGGCCACGCCGCCTCGCCCGGCTGGTTGGTCAGGGAGATGCCGAAGCCCGGGGTCGCCTTCCAGTCGGCGCTCGCCGCCGCGGCCTGGAACGCCTTGTCGTCGGGCTGCGGATACTTGCCGGCCTTGTTCTGCAGCAGGGCGTAGGAAAGCTTGTTCTGCTTGGCGTAGGCCGACTCGACGTAGCCGATCGCGTTCGGGACCTGCTTCACCGTGGCGGTCACGCCCTCGTTGCCCTTGCCACCCTGCCCCACCGGCCAGGAGATCGTCGTGGCGGCGCCGTATTCCTTCTTCCAGGGCTCGGAGACCTGGGACAGGTAGGTGGTGAAGATGTTGGTCGTGCCCGACGCGTCGGAGCGGTAGACCGGGGTGATGTTGGAGTCGGGAAGCTTCAGCCCGTCATTGAGTTTCGCGATCCGCGGATCGCTCCACTTGGCGATCTTGCCGGCATAGATGTCGGCCAGCACGTCGCCGGTGAGCTTGAGCTTGCCCGGCTCGATCCCGGGGATGTTCACCACCGGCACGACGCCGCCCATCACGGTCGGGAACTGGACGAGACCGTCCTTGGCGAGCTGCTCGGGCTTGAGGGGCGCGTCGGTGGCGCCGAAATCGACCGTCTTCGCCTGGATCTGCTTGATGCCGCCCCCGGAGCCGATCGACTGGTAGTTGAGGCCCGAGCCGGTCTCCTTGCGATAGGCCTCGGCCCACTTGGAGTAGACCGGGAAGGGGAACGTAGCCCCGGCGCCGGTGATATCGGCGGCGAGCGCCGCGGACGCCAGCTGAACCGTCGCGAGGCCGACGGCGAGCGCGTAAGCGAAGGGTCTCAAGGGATTCTCCGTTGCCGTCGGGCAAGAGCCTGCGCTGCCCTGCCGGCAAGCCCATGCCCGCGGCAGAGCTCTGCGGCCGATCTTCCGAAGAGACCCAGCGCCGGCCGCCCGATGGAGGGGCGCATACGACAGGCAGATGACACCGGGATGACATCGCGCCGCGGGCCCGACGGCACGGTTCGTGGTTCTCGCGCGTTCATAACCCGCATGGGCAGCGGGAATGCCGGGGCAATGCCAGCGGCAGTGACAGCGGGAGGACGTCGGATCGTGGGCGGCGAGGAGGTCGATACGGGGGCGGATGCCGACCCGGTCTGGTCGGCCCTGCATGCGGAGCGGGAGGCCGTGGAGCGTGCCCTCACGCTGGCGCAGGCGCGCCAGAAATTCTCCACCGATCCGGAGCTGGCGGACGCAGCGCGGCGCGAGGAGGCCGAGCTGCTGGTCAACCTCGACCGGGTGCTGACGTTGATTCGTGCCGCCGAGTATCGTCGACGGCCGGGGGCGCGCCGCTGGTAGCGGCGCGGGGCCGGATCAGATCGCCCGGCGCAGCTCCCGCTCCTTCTGGCGCAGTCGCAGAAGCAGCTCGACGTGCGTGTCGGTGATCGGCTGCGTGTCGACGCTGCCTTCGTAGACCGTGCGAAGGTTGAGGCCGAGCTGGCGCGTGTCGAGCGCCCGCTTCAGCGACTGTCCCGCAGGCAGATGCCCATCGGACTCGACGATAGCCGGCTTCATGGCTCCCTCCCGCCCTTCGACCGCCCATGCCTTCCGCGGTACCGGGATGACGGCACTTTCAAGTCGAATAGTTAACGCATCGTTAAGCTCAACCAACGGTTAAGGCTGTCGCCGGGCTACGCCTCGGCGCCCTGAAGCAGGCGCGCGGCTGCCGCCCGGGCTTCGTCGGTGACGGTGGCACCCGCCAGCATCCGGGCGATCTCCTCCCGGCGCTCGGCGACCGGCAGGCTCGACACGCGGGTGGCGACGCGGCCGGCCCCCTTCACGGGCGCCTTGGCGATCAGGAAATGCGTCTCGGCGCGCGCGGCAACCTGGGGAGCATGGGTCACCGCGACCACCTGCACGGTGGCCGCCAGCCGGGCGAGGCGCAGCCCGATGGCGTCCGCCACCGCGCCGCCGACCCCGGTATCGATCTCGTCGAAGATGAGGGTCGGAGCGGAGCCCTTGTCGGCCAGCACCACCTTGAGCGCCAGCATGAAGCGCGACAGCTCGCCACCCGAGGCGACCTTCATCATCGGACCGGGCTTGGTCCCCGGGTTTGTCTGGGCCCAGAACTCGACGCGGTCGGTGCCGGCGGCATCGCGGGAATCCGGATCCGTGACGATCTCGGTGATGAACCGGGCCCGCTCCAGCTTGAGGGGCGGCAGCTCGGCCTTCACGGCGGCGTCGAGCTGCTTGGCCGCCCGGCGGCGCCCGGCGCTGAGCTTCTTGGCAGCCTCGGCGTAGGCGGCCTCCGCCGTCGCGAGCCCCTCCTCGAGGCCGGACAGCGCCGCCTCGCCGGCATCGATGGCCGCGACGTCGTTGGCGTAGCGCTCCGCCAGGGCGGCGAGGTCGTCGGCGGGCACGTCGTACTTGCGCGACGCGGCGCGCAGGGCGAAGAGCCGCTCCTCCACGCGCTCCAGGTCGCGGGGATCGAACTCCGTCTCGGCCACCGCCGCATCGAGGACCGCCCGGGCTTCGTCGAGGGCGACCATCGCGGCGTCGAGGGCGTTCACGCACGGGTCGACGAGGGCCGGCAGCTGCGCGGCGCGGCGCTCCAGCTTGCGCAGGGCGGCCGAGAGATGCGGCACGCCGGAATGGGGTCCGCCGACCGCCTCCAGCGCCTCGTTGAGTTCGCGCGCCACCTTCTCGGATTGCTGCATGATGGTGCGGCGCTCGGCGAGCTGCGCCTCCTCCCCCGGAAGCGGCGCGAGTTCGGCGAGTTCCTCCACGGAATGGCGCAGGAAGTCGGCCTCCTTGCGGGCCGTCTCGACCCGGGCGCGGTGCTCGGCGAGTTCGGTCCGAGCCGTCCGGACGGCCCGAGCGGCGGTGCCGACCTTGGCGAGCTGGGGCTGAAGCCCGCCGAAGGCGTCCAGGATCGCGCGGTGCGAGGCGGGGTCGGCGAGCGCCCGGTCGTCGTGCTGCCCGTGGATCTCCACGAGGGCCGCGCCGATCGCCCGCAGGACCTGCACGCCCACCGGCTGGTCGTTGACGAAGGCGCGGGTCCGGCCGTCCGCCATCTGGGTCCGGCGCAGGATCAGGTCGCCTTCGGTGTCGATCTCGGCCTCCTCCGCGATTCGGCGCGCGGGATGGTCGACGGGCAGGTCGAAGACCGCCGTGACCACGCCCTGCGCCTCGCCGTGACGCACCAGGCGGCCGTCGCCACGACCGCCGAGGGCCAGGGCGAAGGCGTCGAGCAGGATCGATTTGCCCGCGCCCGTCTCTCCGGTCAGGACGCTGAGTCCCGATCGAAAATTCAGTTCGAGCCTGTCGATCAGGACGATGTCGCGAATCGCGAGCTGCGCCAGCATGCGGCGACGGGGATTCCTCAGGACGGGACCGCACACATAAGGCCGCTGCGGCGCGGATTCACCCCAAAAATGCGTCGCACCACGCAAGGGGGCGCCGCAACGGGAAAGGCCCGGAGCGGCGGCTCCGGGCCTCGATCTGTGCGCGGGACGGCCCGGTTGCGGGCTCCGATGCCTACTCGGCCGAGGCGGTCTTGCCGGTGACCGTGCGGTAGATCTTCGAGAGGAACGAGGACTTCTCCTCGCGGGGCTCGAGGCCGCCCTGAGCCAGGAGCGCGTGGGCGTCCTTGTACCAGGGGCTTTCCGGGAAGTTGTGTCCGAGCACCGCGGCGGCATTCTGCGCCTCCTGGGTGATGCCCAGCGCCCAGTAGGCCTCGGTCAGGCGCTCGAGCGCCTCCTCGGCGTGGCGGGTGGTCTGGTACTTGGCGACCACGTCGCGGAAGCGGTTGATCGCCGCCGGGAAATTCCGCTTCTCGAGGTAGAAGCGGCCGATCTCCATCTCCTTGCCGGCGAGCTGATCGCGGGTGATCTGGATCTTCGCCTTCGCGTCGGCAGCGTATTCCGATGTCGGATACTTCTGCACCAGTTCCTGGAGGGCGACGAGCGCCTTCTCGGACCGGTCCTGATCGCGGGTGACGTCCGGGATCTGCTTATAGTTCGACATCGCCATCAGGTACTGCGCGTAGGCGGCGTCCTTGCTGGCCGGATGCCGCTGCAGGTAACGCTTCGACGCGCTGATGGCGTCGTCGTATTTCTGGCCTTCGTAGTTGGCGTAGGCCGTCATCAGCAGTGCCTTCCGAGACCACTCGGAATACTGATACTGCTTGTCCAGATTGTCGAATTTCTTGACCGCGCCCTCGTAGTCGCTGTCCTCGAGCTTGGCCAAGCCATCGCTGTACAGCTTGTCGGCCGGGACGTCCGGGACGACTTCGGGTTTGTACTTCTCAGCGAAGATGCTGGTCGGGTCGAAGTCGCAGCCGCCGAGGCCCAGGCCGAGGATGGCCACGAGGGGCGCCGCGAAGGCCGCTCCCCGGCGATGACGAATGGTGACAGGCATCTGGCGCTCTTTCCCGGAACCGGCGCCGTCTCGCGCCGTCATGCCATCGCGTGGGTGGATCCGGCCCGCCCCGGGCCGTGCCCGCCGTTCACGGACCGTTAAACCGTGCCGTTCGATTCGGGCACGAAAGCGGCAAGGCTGCGGCAGCCAGGATCGGTTGCCGGCTGTGTCCCACCGGCCACAGGCGCTTTCTAGAGGTCGCCCGCGAAGGCGGCGATGCCGAGGCCGACGCCGAGTTCGGACAAAACGGTCTCGCGGCGCGAGCCCTGCGCCTCGACGATGGCGTAGTTCGCCCGGTCGGCGAAAAGGGCCGAGAGCACGCCGACATTCATCCGGTGGCCGCCGCAATAGGAGCGGTACGCGCCCTGGATCGGCAGCCCGGCCAGCGCCAGGTCGCCGATCGCGTCGAGGATCTTGTGGCGGACGAATTCGTCCTGGAAGCGCAGCCCCTCGGGGTTGACCACCGCGGTCTCGCCGACCGCCACGGTGTTCTCCAGCGAAGCGCCGAGGGCGAAGCCCGCCTTCCAGTAGCGCTCCACGTCCCGCATCATCCCGAAGGTGCGGGCGCCGGCGATCTCGCGGCGATAGGTGGCGGGCGAGAGGTCCATCGCCTTGCGGGAGCGGCCGATCACCGGGCTCTCGAAATCGATCTCGACATCGAGGCGGAAGCCGCGATCGATCGGACGCAGCTCCGCGAAGGACGTGCCGGTCTCGATGCGGACGTGGCGGAGGATCTTGAGCCAGCGCCGGGGGGTGTCGCAGGTGGCGATCCCCACTTGGTCGATCGCCTGGACGAAGGGGAGCGCGGATCCGTCGAGGATCGGCATCTCCGGGCCGTCGATCTCGATCAGGGCGTTGTCGACGCCCAGGCCGAACAGGGCGGACATCAGGTGCTCGACGGTGGCGACTGCGCCCGTCTCGACGTCACCCAGAACGGTGCAGAGTTCCGTGGCGGAGACGAGGGCGTGGTGTGCCTTGATCAGGCGATCGTTGCCGTGAGTGGTGCCGGTGCGGAGGAAGGCGATGCCATGATTGGCCGGAGCGGGCCGGATCGTGATCTCGGCGGGATTGCCGGAGTGAACTCCGATGCCCGAGAGAGTCGCCGGCCCTTTGAGGGTCGTCTGTTTGTGCGTTCGCATTCCTTAGCCCCCGGGCGCGACCAGATCCCGACACCCCGACCGGGGGTGAAGAGAAAACCGACTGATCCGTCCGCTGCTTGATGCCCTAGCCCACGCGATCAGGTTGTGTCCCGATGCGTGTCGTCTCGATCACATGGTTTCTATAGCTGCACCGCACAGGGCAGCCAAATCACGGATTCTTACGGTCTGTTACAGACACGCTTACCGGCTCGTTGCCGCAAAACGCTGGTCCACCAAAGGCTTAAAGCTTGGTTAACGCATGGCTAACCCGCGGCCGTTCTGTGGCGCGGATGCACCACGGTCCCGGCCTCGCGAGACGCCGCATGCCCACGCGATGGGGCCTGTTTCAGGCTGTAACAACCACGAGTTGCTTTGTTGCAGCGCGAAGGGGCCGGCGGTTTCCCGCCGGCCCCCTGCCGTGTCCGAGATCTCGGCCTGTCAGTTCGCCTGACGGCGCAGGAAGGCGGGGATCTCGAGCTGATCGTCGTCCATCATCCGGGGCTGCGCGGAGACCCGGCCCTGCGCGTCGAGGTTGCCCTGGGCCGGGCGGTATTGCGGCACCGCGGGCGCGGCCGGGGCACGGGGGGCCGGCGGCACGTGGGACTGGGCCATGTGCGGTTGGGCCATGTGCGGCTGGGCCATGTGCGGCTGGGCCAAATGCGGCTGCGGGGCGGCGGGAGAGGCCGGCCGGGCCGCCGGGGCGCCCTCCATGTCCTCGCGGCGGCCGCCGAAGCCCACGGTGGCGAGCCGGCGCAGCAGCGAGGTCCGCTTGGATTCCGGAGCGGCCTCCTCGGCCGCGCGGTTCGCCATGATCTGGGTCTGGGCGATCGGCGGCAGCTCGTGGATCTGCGGCATGCGCGGAGCGCGGGCGAGCGGCGTGCCCGTCGGGGCGGCGGGACGCGGCGGCACGAACGGGCCAGCCTCGATGGCCGGTGCCGGCTCGGCCCGCTGCGGTGCGGGAGCCGGGACGAACGGTGCCGCGGCGCGCGCCTGGGCCGGGGCGAGCACGACGTCGTCGCGGGTCACCGGCGCGGCGCTCTCCATGCGGCTCTCGATCCGCGGCTCGGCCCGCATCTCCGTGCTGGGCTGCGGCACGGGGGCCGGCGCGGCCGACTCGGTGCGGATGCTCGGCACCGGCGAGGCGGCGCGAGAGCGGGCCTCGGCGCGCAGGCGCTCGGCAACCTCGGCGATGCGCTGCTCGGTCTCGGCGATGGCCGGGTTGTTGGGCGAGTTCGCCGAGATCAGCAGCGGCTCGATGCCGGTGGCGACCACCGACACGCGGATGATGCCGTCGAGGCTCTCGTCGAAGGTGGCGCCCAGGATGATGTTGGCGTCCTGGTCGACTTCCTCGCGGATGCGGGTCGCGGCCTCGTCGAGCTCGTACAGGGTTAGGTCCGAGCCGCCCGTGATCGAGATCAGCAGGCCGCGGGCCCCCTTCATGGAGACGTCGTCGAGGAGCGGATTGGCGATGGCCGCCTCGGCGGCGCGGTTGGCGCGCTTCTCGCCGGAGGCCTCGCCGGTGCCCATCATGGCCTTGCCCATGCCCCGCATGATCGCGCGGACGTCGGCGAAGTCGAGGTTGATGAGGCCTTCCTTCACCATCAGGTCGGTGATGCAGGCGACGCCGGAGTAGAGCACCTGGTCGGCCATCGCGAAGGCGTCCGCGAAGGTGGTCTTCTCGTTGGCGACCCGGAACAGGTTCTGGTTCGGGATCACGATCAGGGTGTCGACCGCGGCCTGCAGCTCCTGGATGCCGGATTCGGCGGTGCGCATGCGGCGCATGCCCTCGAACTGGAACGGCTTCGTCACGACGCCGACCGTCAGGATGCCCATGTCGCGGGCCGCACGGGCGATGACCGGAGCGGCGCCGGTGCCGGTGCCGCCGCCCATGCCGGCGGTGATGAAGCACATGTGGGCGCCCGAGAGCTGGTCACGGATCTCGTCGATCACCTCGTCGGCGGCGGCCGAGCCGACCTCCGGGTGCGAGCCGGCCCCGAGGCCCTGCGTCACGCCCAGGCCCATCTGGATCACCCGCTCGGCCTTCGAGGAGGTGAGCGCCTGGGCGTCCGTGTTGGCCACGACGAATTCGCAGCCGAGCAGGCCCGACTCGATCATGTTGTTGACGGCGTTGCCGCCGGCGCCGCCGACGCCGAAGACGGTGATGCGGGGCTTGAGTTCCCGGATGTCCGGCGCCTGGAGGGTGATGGCCATGGTGTCGAGCCTCTCGCTAACTGTGCTTTCCGTGCGACGCCTGGGCGCCGGATACTCTTCGATCCGCCCGTCCGCGGGGGCGGATGCGAAACCCTAGAAGCTGTCCCGGAGCCAGCGGCCGACCCGGTTCAGGTAGTTGTCGGTTCCGGTCGCCGCGAAGGCGCCGTGCCCCCGCGGCTCGAAATGCTCGGCATGCGCCACCTGCGGGTAGACCAGCAGGCCGACCGCCGCCGAGAAGGCCGGGCCCTTTGCGGCTTCCGGCAGACCCCGGATCCCGAGGGGCCGTCCGATTCGCACCTGACCCTGGAGGACGCGGCGGGCGACCTCCGGCAGGCCGACGAGCTGGCTGGCGCCGCCGGTGAGAACCACACGCCGTCCGGCCTGGGCCGCGAAGCCCGCGTCCCGCAGGCGGTCGCGGACCAGCTCGACCACCTCCTCGACCCGCGGCTTGATGATCCGCACGAGCTGCGAGCGCGGGATGTGGGCCGGGGCCTCGCCCTCGTCCTCGCCGACCCCGTGCACCGCGATCATGTCGCGGTCGTCGGAAGGCGTGGACAGGGCCGAGCCGTAGAGGGTCTTCAGCCGTTCGGCCGCGGCCATCCGGGTGGAGAGGCCGCGGGCGATGTCCATGGTGACGTGGTGCCCGCCCACCGCCAGGGCGTCCACGTGGACGAGGTGCCCGCCGGAGAACACGCCGACGCTGGTGGTGCCGCCGCCCATGTCGACGACGCAGACGCCCATCTCGGCCTCGTCGTCCACGAGCGCGGAGAGTCCGGCCGCGTAGGGCGTGGCGATCACCGCCTCGACGCCGAGGTGGCAATGCTCCACCGCCAGCATGACGTTGCGGGCGGCGGCCAGCTCGCTGGTGACCACGTGCAGGTCGACGCTGAGCGCCTCGCCGATCATGCCCGACGGGTCGATGACGGCGCCCTGCCCGTCCAGGGCGTAGCCGGTGGGCAGGGCGTGCAGCACGGCCCGGCCGGGGCTGACGCCGTGGGCGCTCGCGGTCTCGAGCACCCGCTCGACGTCGCTGCCCGTGACGGTGCCGGAGCGGACGTTCACCCGCGCCTGGAAATGCTGAGAGGCGAGCCGGCCGCCCGACATGTTGACGATGACCGACTGGACCTCGACCTTGGCCATCCGCTCGGCGGCGTGGACCGCCTGACGGATCGCGCCCTCGGCGGCGGCGAGGTCGACGATGGCGCCGCCCTTCAGGCCGAGCGAGCGCTGGTGGCCGATGCCGATGATGCGCGCGAGGTGGGTGCGCCCGCGCAGCGTGGTGAGCGCCTCGGCGGGCTGCAGCTCGGCGATGAGGCAGACCACCTTGCTCGTGCCGATATCGAGCACCGAGAGGGTGGTCGAGCGCCGGGCGGAGAGCGGCTTCAAGCGCGGCGTGAGGCCGTGTTGGCTGTGCATTGACGCTACCGGACGCGGGAGGCGGGACGGGCGGAGATCGACAGGAAGGGCATCAGCTGGCCGCGCCCTTCTTCTTCGCCTTCTGGGCTTCCGCACGGGCGGCGGCGGCCTCCTCGGTCAGGCGCACCACGAGGCGGTCCGGCATGCGCAGGTCCACCGCGATGATGTCCTTCTCAAGCAGGCCGGCCTCGCGCTCGAACCGGACGAGGCGGGCGAGCGCCGCGGCCGGGTCGGCCTCGGGCAGGCGCACGTCGATGCCGTCGAACTTGAGGGTCCAGCGCCGGCCGGACACGTAGGTGCCGGCCTTGATCCGCTCGGCGAGCGGACCGGCGGCGGCGATGAGGGCGAGATATTCCGGAAGCTTGGTGTTGGCGTCGTCGCCGACCACCAGGGGGAGGCTGGCATAGCGGTCGTCCCGCATGGCGTCGATGACGGTGCCGTCGGCGGCGATCACGCTGATCTCGCCGTTCTTCTGCCAGAGGGCCGCGGGCTCGCGCTCCACCTGGGTGATGGCGATCTCGTTGGGATAGATCTTCCGGACGGAGGCCTGGGCGATCAGCGGCACGCGCAGCAGCCGCTCGCGGACCTCGTTGACGTCGAGGAAGGGAACCGAGGAGCGCCAGTCGATGCCGGCGGCGGCCAGCACCTCGCGCTCGTACATCCGGGAGATGCCCGAGATGGTGACGCGCTCGACGCCGAAGCCCGCGACGCGCGCGGCGATGTCGAGGGGACGGCCCTGCTCCGCCACGAAGGCGTCGTAGCGGCCGCTCGCCACGAAACCGGCGAGCGCCATGGCGGCGGCGGACACGGAGACCGCCACCACGCCGACGCCGCGCGGCAGGCGCTCGCTCAGGCGCTGACCCGAGCGGGCCCGGCGGACCGAGAGCGACCGAGGCGAGACGCGGCCGGCGAGCCGGCCCAGGATCGCGCCAGCGAGGCGCGCGGGACCGATCCGGCCGGCGGCGTCGCCGCTCAGCGATTCAGGGAAGCGTCCTCCACCATCCATCGGACGAGCTCACCGAAACTCAGGCCCGCATGGGCCGCCATCTCCGGCACAAGGCTCGTCTGGGTCATGCCGGGTTGCGTGTTGACCTCCAGCACGACGAGCAGACCGGTTCCACCCGGTGTGTCGTCGTAGCGAAGGTCGGCACGGCTGACGCCCCGACAGCCCAGTGCTTGATGCGCCGTTAACGACAGTTCTTGGACACGCTGGTAAACATTTGGTTTAAGTTCGGCCGGGAGCACGTGCACCGACCCCCCCGGGGCGTATTTAGCGTCGTAGTCGTACCAATCCCCCGTCGCGGCCTTCACCTCGATCACGCCGAGGGCCCTGTCGCCCATCACCCCGCAGGTGAGCTCGCGGCCGGCTATGTAAGGTTCTACAAGGACTTGCTCGCCGAACGTCCACTCCTCGGAGGCGAGGATCTGGGGCGGGTGCGAGCGCCCGTCGCGCACGATGATCACACCCACCGAGGAGCCCTCGGCGATGGGTTTCACCACATAGGGTGGCGGCAGGGGGTGTGTCCTGGCGGCCTCACGACGGTTAACGATCCGGCCTTCCGGCACGTCGACGCCGGCCGCGCGCATGACGGTCTTGGCCTGCTCCTTGTTCATCGCGAGCGCCGAGGCGAGGACGCCGGAATGGGTGTAGGGGATCCTGAGGATCTCCAGGAGACCCTGGATCGTGCCGTCCTCCCCGTCCGGGCCGTGCAGCGCATTGAAGGCCACGTCCGGCTTGAGCGCCGTCAGCACGGAGGCGATATCGGGACCGACATCAACCCGGGTGACCCGGTAGCCCTCGCCTTCGAGGGCGTCGGCGCAGGCCTTGCCGGAACTGAGCGAGACTTCGCGCTCGGCGGAGGTGCCGCCCAGCAGGACGGCGACGTGCTTGGACATCAGGGCACCTCGAATAGGTCGGCTTCAAACAGACTCTGCAGGGACCGGACGGTCACCGGTGGCAGACGAGCACCGTATCCCGGCCGCATCGGCGAGGCGGGAACACCGCGCTCACCGGGGGGCGGCCGCCGCGCCGATCCGCCGGATCTCCCAGCGCAGCTCGACGCCGCTCGTCTCGCGCACCCGGCGACGGACTTCCTCGCCGAGTCCCTCGATATCGGCGGCGGTCGCCTGGCCGGTGTTGATCAGGAAATTGCAGTGCATCTCGCTGACCTGGGCGCCGCCCCGGGTCAGGCCCCGGCAACCGGCGGCGTCGACGAGCTGCCACGCCTTGCCGCCCTCGGGATTGGCGAAGGTCGAGCCGCCGGTGCGCTCGCGGATCGGCTGGGCGGCTTCGCGGGCGGCCGTGACCCGCTCCATCTCCGCCTCGATGGCGGCCCGGTCGCCGGGCTTGCCCCGGAACAGGGCGCTCGTGAAGATGACGTCCTCCGGGGCATCCGAATGCCGGTAGGAGAAGCCCATGTCGGCGTGGCTGAAGGTGCGCAATGCCCCCCGGCGGTCGATTCCGCGCGCTTCCACCAGCACGTCGGTGGTCTCGCCGCCATGCGCGCCGGCATTCATGCGCAGCGCGCCGCCGATCGAGCCCGGGATGCCGCGGTAGAAGGCGAGCCCGTCGAGACCGGCCTCGGCGGCCGCCTTGGCGAGGCGCATGTCGGGAACCGCGGTGCCCACGGCCAGCGTGTCGCCGTCGATCGCGATGCTGCCGAACGCCTTGCCGCCGAGCCGGACCACCACGCCCGGCACCCCGCCGTCGCGGACGATCAGGTTCGAGCCGAGACCGATGACCGTGACCGGCACGTCGGGGTCCAGGGTGGCGAGGAGGCGCGCGAGATCCTCCTCGTCGGCCGGGGTGAACAGGACCTCGGCGGGGCCGCCGACCCGGAACCAGGTGAGGTCGGCCAGCGGCTGGTCGGCGAGCAGGCGCCCGCGAAGATCGGGCGCGGCGGCGCGGATACGGTCGTGGAGGGATGCGGTCATCTTTGGATCTCCCCGCTCCCCGCCTGCGGGGAGAGGGATGCGACGACCGTGTCGTCGCATCGGGGCGGCAGCCGAGGGTGAGGGGGCGGCTCCAGCTGTGGCTTGACTGAAGCCGCCCCCTCACCTTCGCCCTTCGGGCGTTCCGTGCCGACGACGGGGTCGTCGCGACCCTCTCGCGGCAAGCGGTGAGAGGGGGGCGGCACGGACAAGATCGTGTCTCGGACGCCGGCGACGGTGTTCACGATCCCGACGTTCCAGAACCCCAGGACGCGAGAGCCCTGTGCGGTCAGCCACGGGGCCCGAACGCCATGGTCGCTGTCCGCGTGGTGGTCGCCAGTCCGCTCGCCAATCAGGCGTGACGTTCGGGAGTCGAACTCCGCGACAGAGCGCCTGATCGATTCCTGCCGGACGACCTCGGCCCCGCCGAGACGCCGGTCCCGCAAGCGACACCGGAGGCGGCGCTCGGCCTCGGTCTGTGATCCGCGCAGGCATCGCCGGAAACGGGCCGGTTCCGGATCGGCCCCGCGCATCCCCTTACCGTCCCCGCGCGGCCAATTCGCCCGGCAGCGCGTAGGCCCATTGGGTGATCGTACCGGCCCCGAGGCACACCACGTAGTCGCCCGGCTTGGCGAGCTCCGCGATGATCCCCGAAAGTTCCTCAGGCCGCTCCAGCGCCCGGGCGTCGCGGTGGCCGCGGGAGCGCAGGCCCGCCACGAGGCTGTCGCGGTCGAAGCCCTCGATCGGCGTCTCGCCGGCCGCGTAGACCGGCGCCACGATCACCGTGTCGGCATCGTTGAAGCAGGTGCAGAAATCGTCGAAGAGCGATTGCAGCCGGGTATAGCGGTGTGGCTGCACCACGGCGATCACGCCGTGCTCGGTCGAGGCGCGCGCGGCCTTGAGCACCGCCTTGATCTCCACCGGATGGTGTCCGTAATCGTCGAAGATCGTCGCGCCGTTCCACTCGCCGGTGCGGGTGAAGCGCCGCTTGACGCCGCCGAAGCCGGCGAGCGCCTGGCGGATCGCGTCGGGCTTCACGCCGAGCTCGTGCGCCACGGCGAGCGCCGCGGTGGCGTTGAGCGCGTTGTGCTTGCCCGGCATCGGCAGGACCAGGTCCTCCATCTCCATCCGGTAGCCGGGGCGGCGGTCGCGGATCATCACCCGGAAGCGGCTCTGGCCGCCGCGCAGGTCCACGTCGATCAGGCGCACGTCCGCCTGCGGGTTCTCGCCGTAGGTGATGATCCGCCGGTCCTCGATATGGCCGACGAGATCCTGCACCACCGGATGGTCGATGCACATCACCGCGAAGCCGTAGAACGGGATGTTGTCGATGAACCGCCGGAACGCGTCCTTCACGGCATCGAACGAGCCGAAATGATCGAGATGCTCGGGGTCGATGTTGGTGACGATGGCGACGTCCGCCGGCAGCTTCAGGAAGGTGCCGTCGGACTCGTCGGCCTCCACCACCATCCAGTCGCCCTCGCCCATGCGGGCATTGGTGCCGAAGGCGTTGATGATGCCGCCGTTGATCACCGTCGGGTCGAGGTTGCCGGCCAGCAGCAGCGTCGCGACCAGCGACGTGGTCGTGGTCTTGCCGTGCGTGCCTGCGATGGCCACGCAGGACTTGAAGCGCATCAGCTCCGCCAGCATCTCGGCCCGGCGCACCACCGGCAGACGGCGCTCCCGGGCGGCTTGCAGCTCGGGATTGTCGCGCTGGATCGCCGTGGAGACGACGACCAGGGCCGCCTCCTCGACGTTCTGGGCGTCGTGGCCCACGAAGGTGCGCATGCCCTTCTCGGCGAGACGGCGGACATTGGTGTTGTCCGAGGCGTCCGACCCCTGCACCGTGTAGCCGAGGTTGTGCATCACCTCGGCGATGCCGGACATGCCGATACCGCCGATGCCGATGAAGTGGATGGGTCCGAGCTTGTCGGGCAGCTTCATGGGTCGAACCGTCTGGTGTCGGGATCGCCGGTGCGGAATCCCGGGAGGATCAGGTGCGGGCGGCCGTCTCGACGACGACCTCGGCCAGCCTCTCGGCGGCGTCATGGATGCCCGCGCTTCTGGCCGCATCGGCCGCTGCGGTCAATTTTGCCGGCGTCTCGAAGCAGGCCGTGAGGTCCGCGGCGAGGCGCTCGGGCGTGAAATCCGACTGTTTCACCGCCAGCGCCGCGCCGATCGCGTCGAGGGTCGCGGCGTTGGCAGCCTGGTCCTGATCCAGCGAGCCGGGCAGCGGGACCAGGATCGCCGGGCGGCCGATCGCCGCCAGTTCGGAGACCGTCGAGGCGCCCGAGCGCGAGACCACGAGGTGGCTCGCGGCCATGCGGGCCGGCAGGTCCTTGAAGAACGGCGCCGCCTCGATCCCCGCAAGCCCCATGGCGAGGTAGCGGTTCTGCACCGCCGTCAGGTCCTCGGGCCGGACCTGCTGGACGAGGTGCAGCCGGGCGCGCAGCGCGGCGGGCAGACGGGCGATCGCCTCGGGCACGACCTCGCCCATGACCCGGGCGCCCTGGCTGCCGCCGAAGACCAGGAGCCGCAGGGCGTCATCCGGACCGAAGGGGGGATACGGGATCTTCGCCGCCTCGATCACCGCCGGGCGAAGCGGGTTGCCGGTGTGGATCCGCGGGGCTTTGGCCTTCTCGGGCACGCCGCGCACGTCCTTGAAGCCGGTGGCGATGGTGCGGGCGCCCCGCGCCAGGAAGGCGTTGGCCCGGCCCATCACGGCATTCTGCTCGTGCAGGATCGTCGGCACGCGCAGGATCTGGCCGGCCAGCACCGGCGGGACGGTCGGATAGCCCCCGAAGCCCACGATGGCGGCCGGGTTGATCCGTCGGATCTCCTTCGCGGCCACGCCGAAGCCGCGGCCGAGCGTCAGCACGGCGCCGGCCCGCTTCAGCGGCGAGCGGCCGGACGGCGTCGCCGAGGCGATGGTGACGACCTCGGAGGCCGGGAACTCGGACGCGATGGCATCGACCCGGGCGTCGGTGGCGAGGGCCACCCGGATGCCGCGGGCGCGCAGCGCGTGGGCGAGGCTCTCGGCCGGGAAAAGGTGTCCGCCGGTGCCGCCCGCGCAGAGCAGGATCGTGGGGGTGAAGACCGTCACCGCATCACTCCGGCGACGGTGGCGGGCGCGGTGCCGGGGGGCTTCTGGCTGAGCATCACGGTGCGGGGACGCTTGCGGGTCAGGGCGACGAGGAAGCCGGTGCCGAGCGCCAGCGAGATCAGCGAGGAGCCGCCGTAGGAGACGAAGGGCAGCGTCATACCCTTGGCGGGCATCAGCTGGGTGTTCACCGCCATATTGATGCAGGCCTGGAGGCCGAACAGCGTGGTCAGGCCGGTGATCGCTAGCCGCGAGAAGGTGTCGTCGGTGCGGCGGGCGAGCTTGAGGCCGCGCAGGACGATGAAGGCGAACAGGGCCACGAGGCACAGGCAGACGATCACGCCGAACTCCTCGCCGGTGACCGAGAAGATGAAGTCGGTATGCGCGTCGGGCAGGTGGCGCTTGGCCACGCCCTCCCCCGGTCCGGTGCCGAACCAGCCGCCCGAGCGGAAGGATTCCCGCGACCAGAAATCCTGGAAGCCGCCGCCGGAATCCCGGTCGAGGAACTTGTTGAAGCGCTCACGCACGTGATGGAAGAACAGATAGGCAGCGAACACGCCTCCGAGGCCCAGCACGCCGAGGACGGCCACCCAGATCAGGTGGAGGCCGGCCACGAAGAACAGCGCGCACCACACCATGGTAATCAGCATGGTCTGGCCGAAATCGGGCTGGAGCAGCAGCGGCACGATGGTGATCGGCAGCAGCAGCAGGGCGAGGATCCCGCCCGGCATGTCGCGGCGCTGGGCGCCTTCCGAGAAGGCCCAGGCGGCGACGACCACGAAGGCGGGCTTCACGAACTCCGAGGGCTGCAGGCCGAAGGAGCCGAACTGGATCCAGCGGTGCGCGCCCTTGATCTCGGGCCCGAACTTGCCGGCGAGCAGGCACAGGACGACGCCGCAGACCCAGGTGACCAGCGCGAGCCGCCGGATGCCGCGCAGCGACAGGAACGACACCGCGCAGATCAGCAGGATGGTCGGCGCGAGGTACATCGCCTGCCGGTTGAGGAAGTAGAAGGTCGGGAGGCCGATGCGTTCGGCCACCGGGGGGCCGCCGCCCATCAGGAAGACCAGACCCGCGATCATCAGCGCGAACAGGGCCGCGAGCAGACCGCGGTCCACGGTCCACCACCAGTCCGTCAGGGGCGTGCGTTCCGCGCGTGACATCATGCCGGGCAACGACTCCAGGCCGCGCGGATGCCGATCCGCGCGGGTCGGGCCTGATCCTGTGCAGGAATGGTAAACGGAGCCTTATGGTCGCCGCGTGGGCTTTCGGCCGCCGCGAAACCGGCCTGCGGTGGAGTGCTGTATTCGACCGGTTTTATACTGGTATAAAGACACCCTATGTTAATCTTCCCATTGCAACTTTCAGGTGTACCCCCGGCGGGTCGAGGCGCGCTGCGCCTGGCCCGCCCAGAGGAAGCCGACGCGCCATGTTTTCTGCCCTGAACGTCCGTGAAGCGCATGCCAAGCTCGCGGCCCTCGACCGGGTTCAGGGCGTGATCGAGTTCGATCTGGCCGGGCGGATCCTCTCGGCGAACCGCAATTTCCTCGACGTCGTCGGGTACACGCTGCCCGAGATCGTCGGGCAGCACCACAGCCTGTTCATGGATCCGGCCCAGCGGGACGCGCCGGACTACCGGGCCTTCTGGGAACGCCTTCGGTCCGGCGCATTCGAATCCGGTCAATTTCAGCGGGTCGGCCGCGGCGGCCGGCCGATCTGGATCCAGGCCTCGTACAATCCGATGCTCGACGTCCGCGGCCGCCCCTACAAGGTGGTGAAGTTCGCCACCGACATCACGCAGCAGCGGACCGAGGAGGCCGACCGCGCCGGCCAGATCGCCGCGATCGACAAGGTGCAGGCGGTCATCGCCTTCGATCTCGACGGCACGGTGACGGCGGTCAACGACAATTTCCTGACCGCGATGGGCTACACCCGCGACGAGGTGATCGGGCAGCATCACAGCCTGTTCGTGGACCCCGCCCACCGCGAGAGCGAGGGGTACCGGGCCTTCTGGGCGGCCCTGCGGAACGGAACCTATCAGGCCGCCCAGTTCCGGCGGATCGGCAAGGACGGCCGCGAGGTCTGGATCCAGGCCTCCTACAACCCGATCCTCGATGCCGCCGGACGCCCCTACAAGGTGGTGAAGTTCGCCACCGACATCAGCGATCAGGTCCGGCTGCTCGCCAATCTCCGGACGCTCATCGACCAGAATTTCGGCGAGATCGAGCAGGCGGTGACGCATTCGACGAAGGCGGCCGCGCTGGCCTCGTCGGCGGCGGATTCCACCGCCGGCAACGTCCAGACCGTCGCGGCCGCGGCCGAGGAACTCGCGGCGTCGGTGGCGGAGATGTCCCAGAGCATCGTGCGCTCCCAGGGCGCCACCGACACCGCCTATGCCTGCGTCCAGGACGCGGATGGCCACACCAAGCGCCTCGCCGAGACCGCCACCGCGATGACCGGCATCGTCGGCCTGATCCGGGATATCGCCGGCCAGATCAACCTGCTGGCGCTGAACGCCACCATCGAGGCCGCCCGGGCGGGGGCGGCGGGCCGCGGCTTCGCGGTCGTGGCCTCGGAGGTGAAGGCGCTGGCCGATCAGGCGGCGCGCGCCACCGGCCAGATCAACGGCGAGATCGCCAGCGTGCAGCGCGTCTCGCAGGAGGTCGTGCAGGCGCTCAGTTCGATCGGATCCTCGGTCTCGGTGATGCGCGAGACCGTGGTGGCCACCGCGGCCGCCATCGAGGAGCAGAGCACCGTGACCCGGGACCTCGCCGAGAACATGCAGAGCGCCGCGGGCGCCGTCACGGCCATCACCGGCAATATCGGGGCGATCGTCCAGTCGGTGGCCAACGTCTCGCAGGCGGTCGGCACCACCCGCGACGCCGCCAAGGTTCTCGCGCGCTGAGAGCGGCGCACCCTCAGGGCAGCGCCTGGACCAGCTCGCGGAAGCGGTTGCCGCGGATCTCGAAGTTCCGGAACTGGTCGTAGGACGCGCAGGCCGGCGACAGCAGCACCACCGGCTCCGGCGCGCCCGAGGCGGCGGCGTTCT
Source organism: Methylobacterium sp. 391_Methyba4 (assembly GCF_029691625.1). NCBI lineage: Bacteria > Pseudomonadati > Pseudomonadota > Alphaproteobacteria > Hyphomicrobiales > Methylobacteriaceae > Methylobacterium > Methylobacterium sp. 391_Methyba4. The sequence continues at coordinate 2,930,851 of NZ_CP121475.1, forward strand.
CGGCAGCCTTCGGGACGGCGTTCTCGAGCGTCTCGCAGCGGGTGTAGGGCACTGCGCCCTCCAGGGTCGCCGCGAAGGCATCCGAGGCGGCGCCAATCAGGTAGGCGTGGGCGACCCGCTCGAAATACGGCACCAGCGGGAAGATGCCGCCCTCCTTGGCCTTGCCGCCGAGGATCCAGTGGATGTCCCGGAAGGCGGTGAGCGCCTTCTCGGTGGAATCGGCGTTGGTCGCCTTGGAATCGTTGACGAACAGGACGTGGCCGCGCCGTCCCACCTCCTCCATCCGGTGCGGCAGGCCCGGAAAGGACGTCAGACCCGCCTGGATCTGCTCCGGCGACAGGCCGAGGGCCCGCGCCACCGCCACCGCAACGCCTGCATTCTGCCAGTTATGTGCCCCCCGGAGGGAGCCGATCCCATTGACGTCCGCGAGCGCCGTGCCGTCGACGTCGCGGACGATCCCCTCGCGCACCGTCAGCGCGTCGGTGCACAGCACGTCGCCGTGGGGCACGTGGACGCGCACGAGGTCGGCGCCGCGCCGGTCGGCGATCGCCCGGCTCGGCGCGTCGTCGATGCCGACCACCGCGAGGCCGGCGCCCTGGATCAGGCGCTCCTTGATGGCCGCGTACTGCTCCATGGTGCCGTGGCGGTCGAGATGGTCGGGGGTGATATTCATCAGCACGCCGACGCTCGGGTCGAGGCTCGGCGTCAGGTCGATCTGGAACGACGACATCTCGATCACGTGGACGCGGTCCGCCGCGGGGGGCTCCAGCGACAGGATCGCGGTGCCGATATTGCCGCCCATCTGAACGTCGCGGCCCGCCTGGGCGAGGACATGGGCGATCAGCGCCGTGGTGGTCGACTTGCCGTTGGTCCCGGTGATCGCCACGAACGGCGCCCCCGCCGCCTGGGCCCGCCGCTCCCGGCAGAACAGCTCGATGTCGCCGATGATCGCGACGCCCGCGTCCCGGGCGAGCCTGACGCTCCAGTGCGGCTCGGGATGGGTCAGCGGCACGCCCGGGCTGAGCACGAGGGCGGCGAAGCCGGACCAGTCGGCCTCGCGCAGGTCCCGCGTCTCGATCCCGGCCTCCCGCGCCCGCGCGAGGCTGTCGGCATTGTCGTCCCAGGCCTGCACCCCCGCGCCGCCGGCCTTCAACGCCAGGGCCGTGGCAAGTCCGGAGCCGCCGAGTCCGAACAGGGCGACGGTCTTTTCCTGGAAGACGGTGACGGGGGTCATGCGGAACTCTGGATGCGGCAGCCGAACCCGGCCGATCCCGCCCGCCGTCTCATCCCGTCGTGCCGGCGCGCGGCGGAGGTCTCGAAGGGCTCCAGGGATCGCGTGGCCGGCTGGAGGGCTCCTTCGAGGCTGCTGCGCAGCACCTCAGGATGAGGGCGAGCGTGGGATCGCCCACTTTCATCGCCCCTCTAGCACAGTTTTTCAGCGCAGCTTCAGCGTCGCCAGACCGGCCATCGCCAGGATCACCGCGATGATCCAGAAGCGGATCACCACCTGCGGCTCCTTCCAGCCCTTTTGCTCGAAATGGTGGTGGATCGGCGCCATGCGGAAGACGCGCTTGCCCGTGAGCTTGAACGAGGCAACCTGGATGATCACCGACATCATCTCCAGGACAAACAGCCCGCCGACGATGGCCAGGACGATCTCGTGCTTCGTCGCCACCGCGATGGAGCCCAGCAGGCCGCCCAGCGCCAGGGAGCCGGTGTCACCCATGAAGATCTGGGCCGGCGGCGCGTTGAACCAGAGGAAGCCGAGACCGGCACCGATCACCGCGCCGCAGACCACGGCCAGTTCGCCCGTGTCGCGGACGTAGTTCACCTGCAGATAGCTGGCGGTGAACGAGTTGCCGACGAGATAGGCGATGAACCCGAAGGTGCCGCAGGCGATCATCACCGGCACGATCGCCAGGCCATCGAGGCCGTCGGTCATGTTCACGGAATTGCCTGCTCCGACGATCACGAAGGCGCCGAACAGCGGGTAGAACCAGCCGAGATTGAGGAGGGCGTCCTTGAACACCGGGAAGGCGAGCTGGTTCTGGAGGGCGGCGGGGGAATAGACCGCGACGGTGAAGCAGGCCGCCATGGCGATCACGGCCTCCAGGGCGAGGCGGAACTTGCCCGAGAACCCCTTGTGCGACTGCTTCGTGACCTTGAGGTAATCGTCGTAGAAGCCGATCGCACCGAAGCCGAGCGTGACGGTCAGCGTCACCCAGACATAGTGGTTGCGCGGGTTGGCCCAGAGCAGGATCGCCACGACGGCGCCGGCCAGGATCATCAGGCCGCCCATGGTCGGCGTGCCGCGCTTGGTCAGCAGATGGGTCTGCGGCCCGTCCTCGCGGATCGGCTGACCCTTGCCCTGGCGGATCCGCAGCAGCGAGATGATCCAGGGGCCGAACCAGAACACGAACAGGCCCGCGGTGAACAGCGCGCCGCCGGTGCGGAAGGTGATGTAGCGGAACACGTTGAGCGGCGTGAAGGCGCTGCTCAGGTCCGAGAGAAGGTACAGCATCCGGGCGCTCGGCCCCCTTGTTCAGGCTCAGGTTTCGGGGAGCGGCGCCGGCTGCGCCGAACGCGCGGACGTGCCGGTCACGGGACGGCCTGGGTCCGCCGGGTCGGATCGACCGCGTAGCGGGCTTTCAGCGCCTCGACAATCCGGCCCATGCGGCTGCCGTTCGATCCCTTTACCATGACGACGTCGCCGGATCTGAGATTCCGGGCGAGCGGCTCGAGCAGGTCGGCGGCGGTGTCGGTCACGGCGCCGCGGCGGCTCACCGGCAGGGCCTCGAACAGGTGGCGCATCAGCGGACCGGCCGTGAAGACGAGGTCGATCCGTGCCGCCTCGATCGCCTCCGCGAGGCCGCGGTGCAGGTCGGGCGCGGCGGCGCCGAGTTCCAGCATGTCGCCCAGCACCGCGATCCGGCGTCCGCGGGGTCCGGTCTCGATCCCGGCGAGCGTCGCCAGCGCCGCGCGGACCGCGACGGGGTTGGCGTTGTAGCTCTCGTCCACGAGGTAGGCGGTGCCGCCACCGATCTCGAGGGCGGTGCGCTCGCCGCGGCCCGCCGGCGGCGTCAGGCTGCCCAGAGACAGGGCGGCGCGGGCGAGGTCGGCCCCGAGGCTGTGGACCACCGCCATGACGCCGAGCGAGTTCAGCGCCGCGTGCCGTCCGGCCGTGCCGAGCTTGTAGGTGACGGGCTGGCCCATCACCGCCGCGTCGATCACCGACAGGTCGGGGCGGAGCACGATCTTCAGGGCGCGCACGTCGGAATCCGGGTGCTCGCCGAAGGTGACGACCCGTCCCGCCCGGGAGGCCTGCGCGTGGGCCGCGAGCCGGTCGAAATGCGGGACGTCGCGGTTGACGATCGCCACGCCGCCGGGCTGGAGCCCGGAGAAGATCTCGCCCTTGGCGTCCGCGATGGCGGCGAGCGAGGCGAAGTGTTCGATATGGGCGGGCGCGATGGTGGTGATGAGCGCGATGTCGGGGCGGACCTGGGCGGTCAGCGGCACGATCTCGCCGCCGTGGTTCATGCCGATCTCGAACACGCCGTAGCGCGTGGAGCGCGGCATCCGCGCCAGGGTCAGGGGCACGCCCCAATGATTGTTGTAGGAGGCCGCCGAGGCGTGGGTCTCCCCCTGCTCGGCCAGGACGTGGCGCAGCGCCTCCTTGGTCCCGGTCTTGCCGACCGAGCCGGTGACGGCCACGACCTGCGCGCCTGTCCGGGCGCGGGCGGCGGCGCCGAGACGCACCATCGCGGTGAGTACCGGGTCGGCGCCCGCTTCGGGCACCGCCAGGACGGGACCGTGGGACGCGAGGTCCCCGAGGCGGGACGCGCTCACCACCGCGGCGCCGGCCCCGCGGCCCAGGGCGTCGGGAACGAAGTCGTGGCCGTCGCGTGCATCGCCGCGGATCGCGAAGAACAGGTCGCCGGGCTGGAGCGTGCGGGTGTCGATCGAGGCGCCGCCGATGGCGCGCGCGGGGCCGATCAGTCGGCCGCCCGTCGCGGATTCCAGCTCCTCCCGCGTCCAGAGTGCGGTCATCGTCGATTCCCCCGTCGTCCTCAGGCCGCCGCGGCAATCGCGGCACGCAGGACCGCATGGTCCGAGAACGGCAGCGTGCGATCCCCCACGATCTGGCCGGTTTCATGGCCCTTGCCGGCCACGACCAGGACATCGCCCGGTCCGAGCCGGCCGACGGCGCCGTGAATCGCCTCGGAGCGGTCGCCGATCTCCTCTGCGCCCGGAGCGGCGTCCAGGATCGCCCGGCGGATGGTGGCGGGATCCTCGGTGCGCGGGTTGTCGTCCGTGACGATGACGACGTCGGCGAGCCGCTTCGCGATGGCGCCCATCAGCGGCCGCTTGCCCCGGTCGCGGTCGCCGCCGCAGCCGAAGACCACGATCAGCCGGCCCGACGCGAACGGGCGGAGCGCGGCGAGCACGCTCTCCAGGGCCTCCGGCTTGTGGGCGTAGTCGACGAGGCAGAGCCCGCCCCGCGCCTCGCCGATCCGCTCCATGCGGCCGGGGACGCCGGTGAGATGGTCGAGCGCGGCGAAGACGCCGTCGGGATCGGCGGCGCCCGCCGGTGTGGCGAGGGCGAGGCCGGCCGCCACCAGGGCGTTCTCCACCTGGAATTCGCCGACGAGCGGCAGGCGCAGATCCCGGGCCCGGCCGGCGAACAGGACCCGGGCGGCCTGCGCGAACCCCTCGGTCCGGACGGATTCGACGTGCAGATCCCGGCCGCCCCGCCCGACCGTGCGGACCGGACGCCCTGCGCCTTCGGCCGCGGCGATCACCCGCTCGGCATAGGCGCCGTCGGCATTGACGATGGCCGGGCAGCCCGGCGGCAGCAGGTCTGTGAACAGGCGCAGCTTGGCCGCGAGGTACTCCTCGATGCTCGCGTGGTAGTCGAGATGGTCCCGCCCGAGATTGGTGAAGCCCGCCGCGTCGAGGCGCACGCCGTCGAGCCGGCGCTGCTCGATCCCGTGGGAGGAGGCCTCCATGGCGAGGTCGGTGACGCCCTCGGCGGCGAGACGCGCCAGCGTCCGGTGCAGCGTCACCGGGTCCGGGGTGGTCAGGGAGCCGTACTGCGCGCCGCGGTTCGTGACGATTCCGACGGTGCCGAGGCTCGCGGCGTCGCGGCCGAGGCGGGCCAGGATCTGGCGCACGAAGTCGGCCACCGAACTCTTGCCGGCGGTGCCGGTGACGGCCACCACGGTCCCGGGCTGCGCGCCGGCGAGGCGGGCCGCGGCGAGAGCGAGCGACCGGCGCGCGTCGGCGACCGGGATCCAGGCGACCGCGTCCGGCAGGTCGGCGGGGCGGGGCCCCTCCCCGGCCACCGCGGCGGCGCCGCGCTGGGCGGCCTGCGCGGCGAAGCGCCGGCCATCGGCCTTCGTGCCCGGCACCGCCACGAACACCGTGCCGGTGGCGACCTGCCGGCTGTCGGCCGTGAGGTCCGATACGGTCAGGTCCGCGGCCGGGCCGGTGGCCTCGGGGAAGAGGTCGGCGAGCCGCGCACTCATGAATCCACCCTCATGGGCCGCCGAGCTGGTTGACGTGGTAGGCGTTGAGCTTGACCATCTGCGGGAACGGCCTCACCGGCGGCTCGAATTGCGGCGGCAGGCCGAGGATCGGCGCCACGCGCTCGATCACCTTGCCGGTGACCACGCCGGAATTCCAGGCCGCGGTGGCATAGCCGCCGGATTCCGGCAGGCCCTGCGGCTCGTCCATGATCGTGACGAACAGGTACTTCGGGTCGTTCATCGGCGCCGCCGCCATGAAGGTCGTGAACAGGCGGTTGTGAATGTAGCGTCCGCCGATCACCTTCTCGGCCGTGCCGGTCTTGCCGCCGACGAAGTAGTACGGGACCGCGGCCTTCTTGGCCGAGCCCTCGGAGGCGTTGAGCCGCATGATGTAGCGCATCGCCTCGGAGGTCTGGCCCGACAGGACGTGGGTGGATCGCGCCTTGTCGTCGGGGTTCGCCTTGAGGAAGGTCGGGGTGATCAGGTCGCCGCCGTTGGCGATGGCCGCCACCGCCGCCGCCGCCTGGATCGGCGCCACCGCGATGCCGTGGCCGAACGCGATGGTGATGGTGTTGATCTCGGTCCAGCGGGACGGAACGATCGGCGCCGCGCTCTCGGGCAGCTCGGTCCGCAGCCGGTCGAGCAGGCCCATCTTCTTCAGGAAAGCCTTGTGACCGGGCACGCCGACGCCGAGCGCCATCTTGGCGGAGCCGATGTTGGAGGAGTGGGTGAACACCTCCGGCATGGTGATGACGCGGTTGGTGCCGTGGTACTCGTGGATCTTCTGGCGGCCCCAGTTCAGCACGCCGCCCCGGGTGTCGAAGGTCGAGTTGACGTTGTACTTTCCGGAATCGAGCGCCATGGCGAGCGTCATCGCCTTGAAGGTCGAGCCCATCTCGTAGACGCCGACATTCATGCGGTTGATGCGATCCGGCGAGAGCGCATCCTTGGGATCGTTCGGGTCGAAATCGGGCATGGACACGAGCGCGATGACCTCGCCGGTCTTCACGTCGAGGATCATGGAGGCGCCGGCCTTGGCCTTGAAGTGGTCGATGCCCCAGGCCAGCTCGTCGCGGACGGCGAACTGCGCGCGCAGGTCGATCGACAGCTGCACCGGCTTCAGGTCCGCCTGCTTGTTGATCAGCCCGAAGCTGTTGAGGGCCTGCAGGCCGGTGGAGTCGATGTACTTCTCCATGCCGGCGATGCCGATGCCGTCGAGGTTCGTCGCGCCCAGGATGTGGGCGGCCGCGACGCCGTTCGGGTAGACGCGCTTGTGGTCGGGCAGGAAGCCGATGCCCGGGATGCCGAGCCGGTGGACCTCGGCCTGCTGCTTCGGGGTCAGCTCGCGCTTCACCCAGACGAAGCCGGCGCCCTTCTTGTCCTTGCGCTGGGTGAGCTTGGCGCGCAGCTCGGAGGCGTTGAGTTCCGGCAGGACCGCGGTGAGGAGTTCCACCGCCTCGTCCTTGTCGTAGATGTTCCCGGGTTCGGCGAAGACCGAGACCGTGCGGATGTCGGTGGCCAGGATCTCGCCGTTCCGGTCGATGATGTCGGGCCGGAAGGCGGTCGAGGATGCGGCCGCGACCCGGTGCTCCTGGCTGGGCGGATCCCCGAAGATCGCCATCATCAGGAGCTTGGCGGAGATCGTCCCGAACACGCCCACGAAGACCAGGCCGACCAGGGCGACGCGCATGTGCGAGCGCTCGATGGCCAGCCGGAACATGCTCCGCAGGAGCAGCTTTGCGCGCTCCGACGGCGGCACCGGCTCGCGCGCCTCCTCCTCGACAGGGCGCGGCGCGCCCGCGGCATGCGCCAGCGCGGCAGCCTCGAGAAGCGCGGCCTCGTGGTCCGACACGGCGGGCTCGACCGTCGGCTCTAGGGTCTGGGCGGCGTCATCGGACACGGGGGATTACCTCGAAGCCGTCGGCGGGGTGCGGGTCGTGGTGACGGTGCGGGTGATCGCGCCGGTCGTTCGCGGCTCGATCGTGCCCTTGTCTTTGGGGGTCGCCGTGGCGGCGAGCAGGCGGCCGATCTCGTCTCCGCGCTCCTGTCGGGCGGGCAGGTCCGAGAGGCGCGCCAAGTGGCTGGTGCCGATCGGCTCCAGAGCCAGATGTTTGTCGACGGCCGCCTGGAGGCGGTCGGGCCGGGTCAGAAGCTGCCACTCGGCACGCAGCACGGCGATCGCCTGCCGTTCCTTGTGCAGGGCCGTCTGGAGCTTGGAGACCTGACCGCCCTGGTAGAGCGTGTCGTACTTGATCGAGTAGGCGTAGATCGCCGAGGCGACGAGGCCGGCCACCGCCAGCAGGTTCAGCAGGCGGATCATCGGCGATGGCCTCCGCGGGCCGCATCCGGCAGGCTCGCCAGGGCGGTCAGGGCCGCCAGCGGTTCGGGAATGTCGGATTCGGTACGCTCCGCAGCCCGCAGCTTGGCGGACCGGGCGCGCGGGTTGCGGGCGGTCTCGGCCTCGCCCGGCAGGACCGGGCCCTTGGTGACGAGACGGAAGCTGCGGACGGTCTCGACCGGGGCTCCCGGGAGATGGCGAGAGCCCTGCGCGGAGCGGCCGCTCCGCGCGGCGAAGAACTGCTTGACGATCCGGTCCTCGAGCGAATGGAACGTCACGACGGCGAGCCGGCCGCCCGGCCTGAGCACGCGCTCGGCGGCGTGCAGCGCCCGCACCAATTCGCCGAGTTCGTCGTTCACGGCGATGCGCAGGCCCTGGAACGTCCGCGTCGCCGGGTGAATGTGGCTGCCGGGCTCGACGCGCACGACGCTGGCGACCAGCTCCGCGAGCTGCGCCGTGGTCTCGATCCGGCCGCGGCGGCGCGCCTCGAAGATGGTCCGTGCCACCGCGCGCGAGCGACGCTCCTCGCCGTAATGATAGAGGATGTCGGCGAGCACGGTCTCGTCGGCCTCGTTCACGAGGTCCGCGGCGCTCGGCCCGTCGCAGCCCATGCGCATGTCGAGGGGCCCGTCGCTCCGGAACGAGAAGCCCCGTTCCGGCACGTCGAGCTGCATCGAGGAGACGCCGATATCGAGGACCACCCGGTCGACCTGCGCGAGACCCGTCTCCGCCAGGAGGGTGTCGAGCGCGCCGAAGCGGCCGGGCAGGAGGCGCAGGCGCCCCCCGGATTCCGCGACGAGCGCCTGCCCGGCTGCGATCGCCGTGGGGTCCCGATCGATCGCGACGACCTGCAGGTCCGGATCCGCCGCCAGGAGGGCGCGGGTATAGCCGCCGGCACCGAACGTGCCGTCGACCGCGATCCCGCCCGCGGTGCCGAGCGCCTCGACGACTTCATCGAGGAGGACCGGCACGTGCGGTTCCGACGGCGCGACGGCGCCGCTGTGGCGGGGCGAGCTCTCGGGAGAAGGACGGCGCCGGCTCACGGGCGCCTCGCCGACGGGGCGCGACGCGGGTTGCGAGAACCGGCGGAGGATCGGCGCGGTCCGGAGATCCGGACGCGGAAGCGGCTCGTGCGTCTCATGGTGCCCTGTGCCGGGCCGCGCGAGCGCGGCGCGCGTGACGGGAACGGCACCGGATGCGGAGCGCGCAAAACGCCGCGCACGGACGGGACCTGCAGGAAGGCAGGTTGCGCCCGGCGATCCGATACACGCCGTTGACGGGAGGATGCCGGGTATCATGGGCCTCGGAGGATCGTCAACGCACAAGCTTGGCGCTGCCGCGCCGAACGATCTGAACCCGGCAAGGTTAACCGAAGGTTTTTTCCGCACCGGAATCTTCGGCGCGGCGTGCTGCGGCGCGGGCGCGGCGCCGGGCCGATAAGGCGTTGAGGACGCAGGGCTTATCGGGATGTGGATCAGCCGGCCTATAAGCCGGGTTCTGTAGGGCCGGAGCGCTCGCGCGCGCCGACGTGGCGGCCATTCCTCTGGGACGGTCGTTGCCGACCGCCTCGAGCAACCAACCCGGGCGACTGGCCTGGAGAGCCGGCCTGCCCTTCTCGCGAAGGGCGCGCCGCCCCTATTCGGTCTTGCTCCCGGTGGGGTTTGCCGTGCCGTCCGCGTTGCCGCGTCCGCGGTGCGCTCTTACCGCACCCTTTCACCCTGACCCCGGACGGATCCGGGGCGGTCTGCTTTCTGTGGCACTGTCCCTGGGGTCGCCCCCGCCGGATGTTATCCGGCACCGTCTCTCCATGGAGCCCGGACTTTCCTCCCCGGACACTCGCGCGTCCGGAGCGGCCGCCCGGCCGGCTGATCCGCGGGCAGATGCGCCCGCGGGGCCGTCCGGGTCAAGGGAGTCGACCCGCGCTACCAGGTGCCGGTGTTCTCCATGGACGTCCACGGCTCCTGCGGCGCCTTGGCGCCGCCCTTCTGGAGGATCTCGATGGAGATGCCGTCCGGCGACTTCACGAAGGCCATGTAGCCGTCGCGCGGCGGGCGGTTGATGGTCACGCCCTTCTCCTGCAGCCGCGCGCAGAAGGCGTAGATGTCGTCCACCTGATAGGCGAGATGGCCGAAGTTGCGCCCGCCCGAGTAGGTTTCCGGATCCCAATTGTAGGTCAGCTCGATGAGCGGGGATCGTGTGGCCGTGGCCCGCTCGACGTCGCCGGGGGCGGCCAGGAACACGAGGGTGAAGCGCCCCTTCTCGTTCTCGACGCGGCGGACCTCCTTCAGGCCGAACGTGTTGACGTAGAAGGCGAGGGCCCGGTCGAGGTCGGCGACCCGGACCATGGTGTGCAGGTATTCCATCGGACCTATCCTGTGGCTGGTCGGAGGTGGATCGTGCGTCCTGTTCGGGACGCGCGTCCCGCCTCCGGCTGATCGCCACCGCTAGCTAGCGGCCGGCCCGGCGGTGAGAAGGCCGCGCGCGCCGGACGGGCCATAAATCGACCCTGGCGCTCCTGCGTCCCGTGACGATCCGGCGTCCGGCGCGAGGGAGGCTACCGCCAAAAGACGACCGCGGACGCGTCCGTTGCCGCGGCCGGCCGCCAGCGCCGGGCGATGCGGCGCGGTGATCGGATCGGTTTGACGCGCGAAGGCTGTCCCGACGGCGCGCTGTCTCTCCGGGGCCGTTTCGGCAGCTCCGATCGTTGCGCCGCGCGCGCCGAGGGACCAGAACGGGCCCATCCCGCACCCGGAGTGAGCCGAATGCGCACCGAGACGCCGCCGCTGATCCGCCTCGAGGAATACCGGCCCAGCGACTACCTGATCGATCGGGTCGACCTCGACATCCGTCTCGACCCGCACGCGACCCGCATCGACGCGACCTTGACGCTGCGGCCGAACCCGGCCGGTGTGCCGGCGGCTCCGCTCACCCTCGACGGCGACGATCTCCGGCTGGTCTCGGCCGAACTCGACGGGGCGCCGCTGGCGCCCGACGTCTACGCGGCGACGCCGTCCGGCTTCATCCTCCGCGATCCGCCTCCGCGGCCCTTCGCGCTGCGCCTCGTTACGGAGGTGGATCCGACCGCCAACACCAAGCTGATGGGGCTCTACCGCTCGAACGGGGTCTACTGCACCCAGTGCGAGGCGGACGGCTTCCGGCGGATCACCTACTTCCTCGATCGTCCCGACGTGCTGGCGGTCTACACCACGCGCATCGAGGCCGACCGGACCGAGGCGCCCGTCCTGCTCGGCAACGGCAATCCCGTCGAGGCCGGCGATGCCGGGCCCGGCCGCCATTACGCCCTCTGGCACGATCCGCACCCCAAGCCCGCCTACCTGTTCGCCCTCGTGGGCGGCCGGCTCGGGAAGGTCGAGACCCCCTTCACCACGATGGAGGGCCGCACCGTCAGCTGCGCGGTCTACGTCGAGCCCGGCAAGGAGGACCGGGCGGGCTACGCCCTGGACGCCGTCATCCGCTCCATGGCCTGGGACGAGACGGCCTTCGGCCGCGCCTACGACCTCGACGTGTTCAACGTCGTCGCGGTGTCCGACTTCAACATGGGCGCCATGGAGAACAAGGGCCTCAACATCTTCAACGACAAGTACGTGCTGGCCAGCCCCGAGACCGCCACCGATGGCGATTACGCCGCCATCGAGGCGATCATTGCCCACGAGTACTTCCACAACTGGTCCGGCAACCGCGTCACCTGCCGGGACTGGTTCCAGCTCTGCCTGAAGGAGGGTCTCACGGTCTTCCGCGACCAGGAATTCTCCTCCGACATGCGCTCCAGGCCGGTGCATCGCATCGCCGAGGTGCGCTCGCTGCGGGCGCGTCAGTTCCCCGAGGATGCCGGGCCGCTGCGGCATCCGGTGCGGCCGCGGGCCTATGCCGAGATCAACAACTTCTACACGGCGACCGTCTACGACAAGGGCGCCGAGATCGTCCGGATGCTGCGGACCCTGATCGGTCCCGAGGCCTTCCGGGCCGGCATGGACCGCTACTTCGCCGACAACGACGGGCGCGCCGCCACCGTGGAGGATTTCCTCGCGGCCTTCGCGGCCGTGACGGGGCGCGACCTCGATGCGTTCGCCCGCTGGTACGAGCGCCCCGGTACGCCCCGCCTCGCCGTCACGGCCGCCTACGATCCGGCCGCCGCGCGTTACACCCTCCAACTCGCTCAGAGCCTGCCCGGCACCGCCGACTCCGACGAGACACCCCTGGTCATCCCCGTGGCCCTCGGCCTCGTGGGGGCCACGGGGCCACTGACCGGCGCCACCTGCCCGGATGTGCGGGACGGTGTCTACGTGCTCGACCGCCCGGAGTCCGCGATCGTGTTCGACGCCGTCGCCGAGGAGCCGGTCCCGTCGCTCCTGCGCGACTTCTCCGCGCCGGTGAAGCTCGATCTCGGCCTGACGGATGCGCAGCGGATGCTGCTCCTGGCACAGGACAGCGACCCCTTCAATCGCTGGCAGGCCGCGCAGGACGTGGCGCTGCGGCTGATCCTCGACCCGGACGCCGACCGGACCGAGGCCTTCGCGGCGGCGCTCGGCCGCTTCCTCGACGGCGAGGCCCTGGCCGACCCGGCCTTCGCGGCGCTGGTCCTGGCGCTGCCGAGCGAAGGCGAGGCCGCCGACGCCGTCCCGGCCGAGGTCGATCCCGACGCCATCCACCGGGGGCGTTCCGATCTGCGGACCCGTCTCGGCCAGGTCCTGCGGCCGCGGCTCGAAGCGATCGACGCGGCGCTCGTGCCGGACGCGGGTGTCCCTTACAGCCCCGACGCCGCCTCGGCGGGGCGCCGGTCGCTCCGCAACGCTGCCCTCGACCTGATCGCCGCCGGGGATCCCCGGACCGGCGCGGCCCGCGCCGCCGAGCGGCTGGCCGAGGCGACCAACATGACCGACCGGCTCGCCGCCCTAGGCACCCTGGCGCTGATTCCGGGCGAGACCCGCGAGGTTGCCCTCGCGGAGTTCGCAACGCGCTACGCCGACGAACCCCTCGTTCTCGACAAGTGGTTTGCCATCCAGGCCCAGATCCCGGAACCCGGCACGCTCGACCGGATCGCCCGGCTCCAGGAGCACCCTGCCTTCACCATGACCAATCCGAACCGCGTCCGGGCGCTGATCGGAAGCTTCGCGTTCGGCAACCCGACCCAGTTCGCCCGGCCGGACGGGTCGGGCTTCGCCCGCGTGGCCGATACGGTCGCGGCGCTTGATTCGACCAACCCACAGGTTGCCGCGCGGCTCCTCACGGCCTTCGGATCATGGCGTCGGCTGGAAAAATCACGCGGCGCCAAAGCGGTCGAAATGCTGAATGGGATCAAGGCGATCCCCGGCCTTTCCCGGGACACGGCCGACATCCTCGCCCGCACCCTTGGAGACGGCTAAGCGTCTGAACCTGCGGTAGAAATTGATTCCCGGGCGGCCGCGCAACACCCGACGGGCGTCAAGTCGTTATGGTAAAAAACCCGTGGACAAACGGCCCCCCGAGGTGATTGTATTCACTCAGATTCGGGGGGCCTTCGGGGGCCGGGCGCCCGTACCGGATCGCTGTTCCCACGGGTGAGGTTCGGCCATGCCGGAGGCGGCTTCCGCTTCCTTCTCCGCGCGTGCGGATTCGAATCTCACGATCTCCTGGCCGATGCGGACCCGGGATCCGCGGCTCGGCCAAGCCGAACGCTGGCTGCGCTACGCCGTGCCGGGGACGCTGGCGGTGTTCCTGGCCTGCCTCGTCGGGCTCGCGGCGCTTCACATCCAGGGCCAGCGGGCCGAGATCCTGGCTGGTGCCCGGGCCGAGGTCGAAGGCTTCGCCCGTCTGGCCGCCCGGGCGGTGGACCCGACCGGTACCGTGGCGGAGGACCTGCGGGCGCTGATGCCGGAGAGCGAACGGCATCCCGGCCGCCGCCTGCTGGTGGTCCGCCCCGACACCCGCATTCTCGCCGCCCATCCCCCGCTGCCCGCCGACCGGACGACGCTCGCCGCCGTCCTCGGCGACAGCGAGCCGCTCTCCGGCCTCGGCGAGCGCGCCGGCGCCATGGCCCTCGAACTCCCCGGGGGCGAGAGCGTGCTCGCCGCCATGCACAGCCTCCCGGGCGGCGCGGGCCAGGTGGCGGTGCTGCAGCCCATCGAGCCGCTGCTGCGTGGCTGGAGCGCCCGCACCCGCGACCAGATCGTCCTGATCGCCGCCGCCGCCCTCGTGATCGTCGGCGTCGGACTGGCCTACGGGCTGCAGACCCGTCAGGCGGCCCGGGCCGACCGCGCCCGCGAACAGATCCGCGGTCGCCTCGAGACCGCCCTGCGCCGGGGTGCCTGTGGGCTGTGGGACTGGGACATCGCCCGGGGCCGGATCTACTGGTCCGACTCGATGTACACGCTGCTCGGCTACCGGCGACAAAACGAGTATCTCTCGTTCGGCGACGTCAACGGCTTGGTCCATCCCGATGATGGCGACCTGTACAGCCTCGCCCGGGGGCTCGCCGCCAATCAGACGCATATCGACCACGCCTTCCGGATGCGCGGCGCCGACGGGGCCTATGTCTGGCTGCGTGCCCGGGCCGAGGTCGTGGCCGACGCCGCCGATGGTGGCCGCCACCTCGTCGGCATCGCCACCGACATCAGCGAACAGCGGGCCCTCGAAGAGACCAACGCGGCGGCCGACATGCGCCTGCGCGACGCCGTCGAGGCGATCTCGGAGGCGTTCGTGCTCTGGGATACCGGCAATCGGCTGGTCCTGTGCAATTCCAAGTTCCGCCACCTCCACGCCTTGAGCCCGGAGGATGCGCAGGCCGGGCGAAGCTACACGGACGTGATGGGTCGCGGCGTGCTGCCTCAGGTCCGTCGGGAATCACCCGAGGCGGGCATGGCGTTGACCAGCATGGCGGCCCGGACCTTCGAGGCCGAACTCACCGATGGCCGCTGGCTGCAGATCAGCGAACGGCGCACCAAGGATGGGGGCTACGTCTCGGTTGGGACCGATATCACCAGCCTGAAGCGCAATCAGGAGCAGCTCCTCGCGTCCGAGCGCGAACTGATCGAGACCGTGAAGGACCTCAAACGGTCCCGCCGGACCCTCGAGCTTCAGACCCAGCAGCTCGCCGACCTCGCCGAGCGCTATCTCGACCAGAAGGCAGTCGCCGAGGCCGCGAACCAGGCCAAGGCCGAATTCCTGGCCAATATGAGCCACGAACTGCGCACGCCGCTCAACGCCATCATCGGCTTTGCCGACGTGATGGAGAATGCCGTGCTCGGCCCGCTCGGCACCCCGCGCTACACCGAATATTGCCGCGACATCCGCGAGAGCGGCTCGCATCTGCTGTCCATGATCGACGACATCCTCGACATGGCCCGCCTCGAGGCCCGGCGGGTGCGGCTGATCCCGAAGGCGATCTCGGCGGAGGCCGCCATCACGGCTGCGCTCGCCCCGGTCGAGCCGGCCGCCCGCGAGAAGGCGATCACCGTCAGCGTCGACGTGACGTCCGGGCTGGACCTGCTAGCCGATCCGCAGGCGATCCGGCAGATCCTCGCCAACCTCCTGCAGAACGCCGTGAAGTTCACGCCCGCCGGCGGGCGCGTCGCGGTGCGCGCGCGCCGTGCCGGGGCGTGCACGCATCTGTACATCGAGGACAACGGCATCGGCATTCCGCGCTCCGATCTCGACCGGCTCGGCCGGCCCTTCACCCAGGTCGAGACGCAAATGACACGCAGCCACAAGGGATCGGGTTTGGGCCTCGCCATCACCCGCTCGATGGTCGAGCTGCATGGCGGTTCGCTTCGGATCCGTTCCGAGGAAACGGTGGGCACGATCGTCCTCGTGCGCCTGCCGGCCGTGCCGGCCGACCGTTTGGATCCGCCGGTCCCCCTCGCGGCGGCCGGCCCCGGGTTAAAGACCCTGAGTGAGACGCCGCGGTCGGGTCGCGGCGCGGCCGGCCGATCCGCCGCGGCCTGACCGCACCCTCTCACGACCGCGGATCGAGACCGCCGAGGCGCGCGCGGCGCCCCTGTTCCACGTGCCAGCGCGCATCCGCCACGGCCCGCGCCAAGCTCCGGATGCGCCATTGGCGATAGAGGGACAGGACAGGGTTGCGACCTAGCCCGGCTTGATGTCGGCTCAGGCGTCGCAGCAGGTCCGGCAGCTGCGCCGAAGCCGCGTCGCCGGTGGCGATGTCGATCGCCCGCAGTTCCGCCCGGAGCCCCGCTTTCCAGTCGTCCATGATGCCCCCTCTGCGCTGATCGCCCGACGCGACCGGGCCGCGGTTCCGAGCGGCCCGGCTGCCGGTCCTCCCGCGGCATGGCTACCCGGCGCCAAACCCCAGGGCCGGTCCGGTGGTGGCCCGGCAGGTGGTCCGTGCGGCGGACCGGACGTGGAGAATACGAGCGATGCGGTCGCGGGCAACGCGTAGCTTCGCCCTGGCGGCCTGGCTCGGGCGCGCCGCCGGGCCGGCCTGCGCGCGGAGCACGGGCGCCGTCATCGGCCTTCCCGGGGCGGATGACCGGAGATCGCGCTCGCAAATCTCCCCAGGGCGCCCGTGGGTGCGACCTGCGCCGCGCCGATCTAGCGCCGCCGCAGCGCCCGCTTGGCGGCGGCGCGCGCGTCGCGCTCGAATCGGGCGAGCCGGACGCGCCGCTCTAGGGAGATCACCTGCCGACCGGGCGGAACGGCGATGACCTCGGCGATCGGGGTCCGGTCGCGGTAGAGGCTTTCCAGAGCCGAACCGTCCAACGTCGCCGAGTCGAGGCGTTCGGCGAAGCCGGTCTCGTGGCAGGCCCGCACGATCTCGGCTTCCAGCAGGAGGCCCGGGGCGTGGCTGCGCAGGCCTTCGTCGTAGGCGGTCTTCAGCAGGGTCGCGGTGCCGCCGGTGACCAGGGCCAGGCTGACGGCAATCGGCCGCCCGTCGAGGGTCAGCGCATCGGCCCGGACGCCGACCGGGCCCGGTGTCGCCGTGAACAGGGCGCGGGCGAGCGCGGCGCTCTCCGGGCGGCAGGCCATGGCGGTGCCGGCCTTTCCCTTCCAGCCGACGCGCTCCAGATCGAGAAATGCCGCAACGAGGCGGGCGAGGTCCGGTCCGTCCGCGGCGCTCACATGGGCGACGGCGCCGGTCTCCGCCAGACGGCGCGCCCGGCGGCGCAGATCCTTGAAGCGCGCCCGGTTGGGATGATCGGCGAGGAACGCCGCTTGGTCGGCGCGCCGGTCCATGACCGGCCGGTCGAAGGCCGCCACCGTGCCGATCGCCCAGCCGCGCCGGCGCATTTCCGCCAGCATGTCCGGCACGGCGCCTTCTCCGGTCGGCAGCAGAGGCCAGCGCCACGCCCGGCCACCGGAAGCCGCCTCGAGCCCGGCCACCAGCGCCCGCGCATGGGCCGTCCGGTCCGGGCCGTCGGCGATCAGCGGCGCGGTGGCGGTCACGTAGGGGGAGAGGAACGGCCGCAGGATCCGGCTGCCGAGACCGCACAGGTCGCGGGTCGGCGCATACGGCAGCAGCGCCACGAGCCGGTCTCCCTGGCGGACCGTGACATAGCGCAGAGCGGCCGACAGGAGTCCTGCGGCCCGATGGGCATCGATCACGTGCCGCGCGAAATGCGGATGCGGGGCGGTGCTCGCTGCGACCAGCGCATCCCAGGCGACGGGATCCGGTGCGTCGGTCAGCGCGAACGCGACGTCGGAGGGCGCGCGGAGGGGGTTCGCCGCGGTCATCGGGCCATCCCGGTGGCCCAGACCGGGGTCGGCAGCCCGTGGATCCGCCCGGCGGCCCGGGCCAGAAGGGCGGCCCGGCCCATGGTCGCGAGCGCCACCGCCATGGCGGCGCCGAGCGTCCCGAAGGCCGGAACCAGGGCGAGGCACAGACCTGCGGCGGCGACGAGGCTCCCCACGGTGATGCCGGCACAGAGCCGCTCGCCGCCCAGCATGGTGAGGAGGTCCTCTCCCGGCCCGAACAGGCTCGCTCCGACGCTGCCGGCGATCAGGATGCACAGGATCGGCACGCTGGCGCCGAGTCCCGGGCCGAACATGGCGAGCAGCAGGGGGCTGACGGCCAGGATCGCGCCGCCGACCACGAGCGTCGCGGCTGCCGTCATGCGGCCCTGGCGGCGGACCAGCTCGGCGAGCAGGAAGCGGTTGGCCTGTGCCTGGGCGGCGCTGTAGCGCTGGAGCGTCGCCGCGCTGACGGCGTAGTGGACGAACACGACGAATTGCTGGATCCGCGTCGCCGCGAAGTAGACCCCGACCTCCGCCGGGCTCACCAGGGCACCGAGCACGATGACGTCGACGAAGGTGAAGCCGGCATTGGCGAGGTCGATGGCGGCGATCGGCAGGCTCGTCCCCAGCCAAGCCCGCCACCGGTAGCGGTGCGGCCCGGCCGGCAGACTCCGCCGAAGTCGCGCGGCGAGCAGGGCAGCCTGCAGGCCCGTGGCGCCGGCGGCGGCGATCAGCATGCAGGCCATCGCCACTTCGGCGCGGGGCGGCGCGCCGAGCAGGATCGCCGCGATCATGCAGCCCATCATCAGGGTCTGGCGCAGGAGGTAGGGCGGCGCGATGGCGAGCCCGACCCAGTTCTGGCTGCGGGCCACGCCCTCGAGGTAATCCTGGAGCGCGAAGAGCGGCATCACGCCGAGCGCGACCGCGATCGGGGCCCAGTAGGCCGGGGCGAACAGGTCCGGTTCGAGCATCAGCAGGGCCGCACCGAGCCCCGCGATGGCGAGGGCCGCACCGCCGGTCACCAGGGCGCCGGCCCGGATATAGCCCCGCGCGAGGTCGAGATCGCCCTGCGCCTGATCGCCCGGCACGAAGCGGCAGGCGCCCTGCGACAGGCCAAGGGTCAGGGTATGGCCGAGCATCGCGGTCCAGACCCAGACCGAGGCGAAGATCCCGTAGGCGTCCCAGCCCATCATCCGGGCCGCGAGCACCTGGGCGCCGTAGGCGAAGCCGGCTGCCCCCACGCGGATCGCGAAGACCGTGAGGGCCGCCCGCTGGGGACCGGTCTTCAGAGCCCGGAGGTGCCGGAACGCGCGGAGAGGGAGAGCCGTGGCTGACACTACGCGCTCCGCGCCCGTCCTGAACTCGGCGGGAGGCCGATCTCTGGCCGTCCGGTCTAGCCCGGGGCGCGTTGCGGCTCGGTTAAGGGCGGCTGGGCCGGGGCCGCCTTGGGTTCCTTCGGCGTCTCGGTCCGCATCAGGGAGGTTGCGATCGTCAGGGCGACATGCTCGGCCATGCACCGCAACCCGAGATCGTTGAGCCGAAACTGGCGGCCGAGCATGTGCCCCTCGCCCTTGTCCGTGCGGCTCGACAGGTAATGCAGCGCCTCGTAGCGTCGCACGAGCGGCACGCCCTGCTGGGTCGCGACGGTGCGGACTGCCTCGACGATCCGGTTGTAGTCGACGTCGGCCGCCATGCTGGCGGTATAGATCGGGTCGACCAGCACCACGTCAATTTCGTGAGAGCGGATCCAGCCGACGGCCTCGGCCAGCGCGCTCGCGAAGGCGTCGACGTCGACGCGGGCGATGGCATCGTGTGTGCCGACCTGCCAGACCACGAGGTCGGGCTCGGCCTCGGCCACCATGGTCCTCAGGCGCTCGGCGGCCCCGGAGGCGATCTCGCCCGGAAGGCCGCGATGGTCGATCGTCACGTCGACCTTCGGCAGAGCGTGCTCCAGGGCGGCTTCGAGCTTGGCCGGATAGGAGGCGGACGCCCCGGGCGCCGCGCTGCCGCCGATCGCCAGGATCTTGAGCGGGCGGTTCTCCGCCAGTGCCGCCTTGACGGCGCCCAGCTGGGCCACGGTGTACAATTGTGCGCCGGGAACCCGGCACTCCAGGGAGAGGGTTGGATCACCCGGCGCTGGAATGGTGGGCTGCTCCGCCGCGGCCGATCCGACCGGAATGCCCCACAGGCTGGCCGTCAGGACCCAGGTGGCCAGCGCCGGGGCGAGCCCGCCGGCGGCACCGGTCCGGACGGCCCGGGATGGGCGCACAGGATACCCCGCCCGCATCATGCCCGCGGTCGCGACGATCTGCTGCGGCTGCGCCATTCGACGAACCATGCCGTAAACCCCAGCCCGACGAGGCCCGAGCCGGCGACCAGCATATCGATCGGCACGCCGCCGCCAGTCTGGAAACGCACGAGCTGCCCGATCAGGCTCAGGATCGAACCCATCGAGAAGACAGCCAGCGAGTTCCGGCCCATCTGAGTTAGATAACCGACAATGCGACCGATTCGGGGGGCGAGTACCCTGTAAAGGGGCGCAAACGCTAACAATACCCCCAAGAAATGAAGCAGCCGGGCCGGTGTGAGGTAGGTCTTCTCGAACGTGAAGAGCAGGCGCGGCTCCGGAACGAGCATCGGATCCGGGCGGATCTCCGTCACCGCGAGCAGGATCCCCAGGAGAACGATGACGACGCCCATCGGAAACAGGCGTCGCGCCCAGCGGCGCAGGATATCGGAGCGCAGGTTCCAGCCCTGAAGCACGAAGCCGAGTACGAGCAGAAGCTGCCAGCAGAACGGATCGAAGAACCAGTCCCCTTCCCCCGGCCAGGACGGAAGGTTCCAGCCGAAGATGAGGCTGGCGAGATACACGCCCACGGAGAGCGCCAGGGCCGCGAGCAGGCTGACGCGCCCGACGAGCACGAAGACGGGCGCGATACCGATCAGCAGCACGTAGAGCGGAAGGATGTTGAAGTAGCCGAGCTGGTAGGTCAGCAGCGCCATGCCGCAGACCGATTGGATCGGGTCCGCAAAGAAGCCGCCGGCATTGTGCCATTCGAGGATGAGCGGGTTGTCGAGCAGCAGCGCCGCGCCCGCGATGATCGCCAGCGCCAGCAGCATGACGGTGAGCTGCGCCCGGTAGACCTCGACGGTGCGGGCCAGCAGCCGCACCACGCTCCGTCCGGGCGGCTCGGGGTTGCCGTCGCGACCCCGTGTGGCGATGCCGATCGACCAGCCCGCGAGGAACACGAACAGCTCGGCCGCGTCCGAGATGCCGTATTGCGAGAAGGTGTAGCGCTCGAAGGTGTTGCCGGGGATGTGGTTGATGAAGATCGTGATCAGGGCGAAGCCGCGCCAGAAGTCGATCGCGTTGGGGTCCCGCATCGTCGCGGCGGCTCCGGGTTTCGACGCTTCAGAATGTCGGCTGCGGGAACGCGGCTCCTGATACGGCGCCGCATCGGTTCTGCAAAGGCGAACAAAGGTAGGGATCGGCCCGTGGGGTCGAACCGGATGGTCACACCCGCGTTATGGCCCGGCACGGAGTTCCAGACAGATGACCCGACCGCTCACCACCCTCGGCCTCGCGATCTTCCTGCCGGTCCTGGCGGCCAGCGCCGCGGCGGCGCAGGCTCAGACCGGCACCGGCGGCGGTCCCGCCTCGACGGCGACCGCGCCGAACACCTCCTCCCTCGGCCGTGTGATGCCGCCGAGCCGGGGGGCCGGCGCGGCGACGCCCGACGACCGGCGCACGCTCACGCCGAACGAGGCGCAGAACGATCGGATCATGCGGGGCATCTGCATCGGATGCGCTCCGAAATAGGAGGCGCGTCCGACCGAGGGCACTCCGGCTACTTGCCGCGACGCAGCCGCAGGTCGTCCTCGCTCTCGCGGGCGAGCCGCAGCAGGTTCTGGCCGTAGGCGGTCTTGGCGAACATCTCGCCCCGGGCCACGAGCTGGTCGCGGGAGATGAAGTGCTGGAGGTAGGCGATCTCTTCCAGGCAGGCGACCTGCAGGCCCTGGCGGTGCTGCAGGGTGCGCACGAACTCGCTCGCCTCCAGCAGGCTGTCGTGGGTCCCGGTGTCGAGCCACGCATAGCCGCGCGACATGCGCTCCACGTGCAGTTGCCCGCGTTGCAGGTAGGCCTCGTTGACGCTGGTGATCTCCAGCTCGCCGCGGGCCGAGGGCTTCACGTCGGCGGCGATGTCGAGCACCTGATTGTCGTAGAAGTACAGGCCGGTCACCGCCCAGGTGGATTCCGGGTTCTGCGGCTTCTCGACGATCTTGGTCGGGCGGCCCGCCTTGTCGAGGTTGACCACGCCGTAAGCCTGCGGGTTGTCGACGTGGTAGGCGAAGACGGTCGCGCCCTGCTTGCGCACGGCGGCGCGATCTAGGAGTTCGCCCATGCCGGCGCCGAAGAACAGGTTGTCGCCGAGGATCAGCGCCACGTCGTCGTCGCCCACGAAGTCGCGCCCGATGACGAAGGCCTGGGCGAGGCCTTCCGGCCGCGGCTGCAGCGCGTAGGAGAATTTCAGCCCGAACTGCTCGCCGGTGCCGAACAGGCGCTTGTAATTGTCGAGGTGCTCCGGCGACGAGATGATCAGGATCTCGCGGATGCCGGCCAGCATCAGCACCGAGACCGGGTAGTAGATCATCGGCTTGTCGTAGACCGGCAGGAGCTGCTTGTTGATCGACAGCGTGGCCGGGTGCAGGCGCGTGCCGGATCCGCCGGCCAGAACGATGCCCTTCATGGCTTGGAAACTCCCTCTGAAACCGGCCCGACGAGCCGGTCCAGGATATCGTCGAGCGCTGCCTGCCAGGCCCGCGGCGCGATGCCGTAAGCGGCCGTGAGGCTGTCGGTGGACAGGCGCGAATTGGCCGGCCGCCGGGCCGGTGTCGGATAGGCGGAAGTCGGGATGCCCTTGACCGGCACCGAGCGGCCGCCGCGGCGGGCCGAGCCCGCCACGATCGCCTCGGCGAAGCCGCACCATGTGGTGTCGCCGGCGTTCACGCAGTGAAACGTGCCAGTGGGAGCGTCCGCATCCCCGGCCATGCGCTGCGCGATCGTCGCGAGGGCGGCGGCGAGGTCGGCGGCCGAGGTCGGGCAGCCGTGCTGGTCGTCGACGACGGTCAGGGCATCGCGCTCGGCCGCGAGCCGCAGCATCGTCTTGACGAAGTTGCCCCTGTGCGGGCTCACCACCCAGGCGGTGCGGACGACGGCGTGGCGCGGATTGCCGGTGCGCACCGCCAGCTCGCCGGCGGCCTTGCTGGCGCCGTAGACGCTCTGCGGATCGATCGGTGCGTCGGGCGCGTAGGCGCCGTCGGGCTTCGTGCCGGCGAAGACGTAGTCGGTCGAGACGTGGACCAGCGGGATGGATCGCGCCGCCGTGGCGGCCGCCAGGATCGCCGGCGCGAGCGCGTTGAGGCGCCACGCCGCGACCACATCGGACTCGGCCTTGTCGACGGCCGTGTAGGCGGCGGTGTTGATCACCGCCCGGTAGTCGCGCGCGGCGAGCGCCGCCGCGACGGCATCCGCGTCGGTGATGTCGAGATCCGCGCGGCCCGGTGCGTGCACGCGGACGCCGTGCGGCCAGGACAGGGCCTGCAGCTCGGTGCCGACCTGGCCCGCGCCCCCGAGGACGAGGATGTCCATCAGCCGTTCAGTCCCAGGCGCTCGCCCTTGTACCGGCCCTCGCGGATCGGGCGCCACCAGCCCTCGTTGGCGAGGTACCAAGCGACGGTCTCCTCCAGCGCCTGCTCGAAGGTCTTCTGCGGGCGCCAGCCGAGTTCGGCCTCGGCCTTGGTGCAGTCGATGGCGTAGCGCCGGTCATGGCCCGGGCGGTCGGCCACGAAGCTGATCAGCTGCTCGTGCGGGGCGTTCTGCGGACGCAGCCGGTCGAAGGCCGCGCACAGCGCTTTCACCACCGCGAGGTTGTTGCGCACCGCCCGGCCGCCGAGCAGGTAGGTCTCGCCGATCCGGCCGCGCTCCAGAACGGCGACGAGGCCCTTGGCGTGATCCTCCACGTGGATCCAGTCGCGCTCGTTCAGGCCGTCGCCGTAGACCGGCAGCTTCTTCCCCTCCAGGGCGTTCAGGATCATCAGCGGGATCAGCTTCTCGGGGAAGTGCCGCGGCCCGTAATTGTTCGAGCAGTTGGTCACCAGCACCGGCAGGCCGTAGGTCTCGTGCCAGGCGCGGGCGAGGTGGTCGGAGGCCGCCTTCGAGGCCGAGTAGGGCGAGCGCGGATCGTAGCGGCTCTCCTCGGTGAAGAACGCGTCCGGCGGCAGCGAGCCGTAGACCTCGTCGGTGGAGACGTGGAGGAACCGGAAGCTCTTTTTGTCCGCCTCCGGCAGGGCTTCGTAATAGCCCCGCGCCCCATCCAGCATGGTCTGCGTGCCGATGACGTTGGTGCGCACGAAGGCGCCCGGATCGGTGATCGAGCGGTCGACGTGGCTCTCGGCCGCCAGATGCATCACCGCCTGCGGCTTGAAGTCGGCGAAGGCCTTCTGCACGGCGGCGCGGTCGCAGATGTCGGCCTCGACCAGGCGATGGCGCGGGTTGTCGGCGAGCGGCGCCAGCGAGACCGGGTTGGCCGCATAGGTCATCGCGTCGAGGGTGCAGACGTCGTGGCCGAGATCGTTGACGAGGTGCAGCACCAGCGCCGAGCCGATGAAGCCGCAGCCTCCGGTCACCAGGATGCGCATGGCGTGTCACCTCTTCGGATAGGTCAGAAACGGAATAGCCGGGCAGCGTAAGACTGGCCGGCGTGACGAAATTGCGGCCGGGCCGCGCGGCTCAGAAGACTTGGCCGAGATCGGCGAGGCGCGGGGCGCGGCGATCCTTGTCGGACAGGATCGCCGCCTCGCCCGAGACCGGCCACGGGATCCCGACTTCGGGATCGTTCCAGGCGAGCGCCCGGTCGTGCTCGGGGCTGTAGTATTCGTCGACCTTGTAGGCGACCATGACGTCGGGGGTCAGGGTGCAGAAGCCGTGGGCGAAGCCGTGCGGGATGTAGAGCTGATCGCCCGTCTCGGCGTCGAGGGTGACGGCGACGTATTTTCCGTAGGTCGGCGACCCGCTGCGGATGTCGACCGCGACGTCGAGGATCGCGCCCTGGAGCACGCGGATCAGCTTGGCCTGGGCCCGGGGCGCGATCTGGAAGTGCAGCCCGCGGATCGTGCCCTGCGGCGCCGAGAAGGACTGGTTGTCCTGTACGAACGGCGTCGTGATGCCGACCCGCGCCAGGGCGTCGGCCCGGAACGTCTCGGAGAACCAGCCCCGCGTGTCGCCGAAGCGCTTCACCGCGATGCGCTTCACGTCCGGGATCTCGGTCTCGATGACGTCCATGCCAGCGCCCTTCTTGCGGATCCCGTCGCGAGGTCCAGCGGACGTCTCCGCATCGGTCGTTCCGGGCCGCGCGCCCGCCTTGCCGACCACAACCTCGGTGATGCCCCGCGACTTCCGGTCATTCGCCGTCCGTGTCAAGGCGTGCCCGCTGCGGTGGCGTGCGTGCGAGGAGCCGATGACGGCCGGACCGGGATCCGCGGTGGAGACCCTGCTGCGGGCCCAAATGGCCGATCCGGCCTGCACGTGGAGCCTCGGCAGCTACGGAGCCGGCGCCGTCTTCGCGCGGGACCCTGACGAGGCGGCCCGGCCCCTCGAGAATGGGGGGATCGGCATCGTCACGGCCCGGGGCGCCCTCGCCCTCGTGGTGCCGCCGGATCTCAGGCCGTTCGCCTACGAGACCGGTTTCAACGACGGTTGGAGCCAAGCGGTCGCGCTCTGCCTCCCCGAAGCGGCCTGTGCCATGGGCGGGCGCACCGTACTGACCGAGCTGGGGCCCGATGCGGCGGCAATCCGGCCGCAGGACCGCGCCGCGTCCCTGTTCGACCTCGGCCTCGGCCTGCGCGCCGTGGATGCCTGCCTGCGGGTGGCCGATCCCGAAGGCATCCGTAGGCTTCGGGCGCTGGCGGGCCGGCCGCTCCTGGCGTCCGGCGATGCGGGAATCCTGCGGTCGCTCGCGGCGCACCCGGATCGGGTCTTCATCACGCGCTGCGGGCGCATCGAGGTCTTCGCCCCGGGGGCCGATCCGGCCGAAGCGGGGTCCGGACCGCAGAGCCACGTCCTGCCGCAGCTGCTGCGGCTCGGACGGACCCATGCGGCCACCGCGCCGATCCCGCAGGGCTGGGTGCCCTGCGGCGCGCTCCATCCGGCGCATCCGGCCCGGGACCGGCCCGGTCGGCCGATCCCGTTCGATGCCGGACGCCACGCGGCGTTCGCGCTGGTGCTCGACGCCTGGGGCGATCCCGCGCTGGTCGCCCTGCGCCGCACGATCCTGGCCGGGCAGGATCCCGATCCGTCGCACGTCGACGGACGGTTCGCCCGCCTGGCGGTCCGAGCGGCGCGCGCCCAGCGGAGGGCCATGGCAGGCTGAGCGGGACGTCACAGGTCCGGCGGCGCCGGCACGAAGAGCGGCGCCAGCTCGGGCTGGCCGCCGGCCGGCATCCACGCTCCCCCGAGCGGATGGATCGGCGTGTCCGCCCACAGGGCGCCCGAACGCGCCATGCCGACGAGCGCGGAGAGCGGGAACGGCCCCGTCACCGCGTCGCGATAGAGATAGAACCGCATCGCCGTCTCCTCCGGCGGGGCCGGCGGCGTCCGATCCAGAAGGCGCAGCGGGGCGTCGGTAGCGAAGGCTGCCGGATCGACGGTCGGGAGGTGGCGCTCGGCTTCGCCCCGGGCGACCCCGAAGAAGGCCGCGACCATGTCGAGGCCGGCCTGAGCGGCGGCTTCCTCGAAGTCCAGACTCCCGCGTGTGGCGAGCACGGCTCGACTCAGCGCCGAGTAGTTCAGCGAGAACAGGGCCGTCATGGCGGTGCGGTCCGGGCCCGGCGGCGCCTATTTGCGCATCTTGTGCAGGATGCGCGGCGACGTGCGCCCGGGAACCTGACCGTCCTGGTCGAAGGTCCCGATCGCGATCGTGCCCTCCGGCACGCGGATGGCGGCCGCCAGTGCCTCGACGAAGGGCCGGAATTGCGAGCCCTCGGCGCTCAGGAACGGCTCCATCCATCCGGAATCCTGAATGAGCACGAGCTGATGGGCGGCGGCCTGGACCGGGGGCGACCAGAGGACGAGCAGCGCGAGCGCCGCGCGGGTCGGAAGCGACCTCAGGCCGTCTGAAGCCGCAGCGCGTGGCAGCTGCGCCCGGACCGGGTCCAGAGGTACAGCGCGTTGTCGTGCAGGAGCGCGTCGGCGTCGCCGCGTGACGCCACCTCCAGGGTGATCGGAAGGCGGTGGAGGCCAACCCCGTGGGCGTGGTGCAGGACGTGGCCGATCACCGGTTCGCGGAGAGCGGCGCCCTGGAGGAATGCGGCGCGCGGAGCGTCGATGTCCAGGGCGAGGAGCACGGTATCGCGGGGCAAGGCCAGCAGCGGAACGAGGAGAGCGCCCGCGTGCGCTCCGAGCGTGAGCGTCTCGGCCGGCGGCTGCCAGGGCAGGTCGAAGCGGTCCGCGCCCCAGTAGGCGACGGGTCCGGCGGCGAGGCGCGGCCCGTCGAGGGGGCGGAGCGTCCGGTCCGGCGTCACTGCGGCGAGGTGGTAGCGACCCTCCAGGATGCCGAGCTGGTGGTGCTGGTCGGCCCGATCGCGCCACGGCGCTTGCGCGGTGATCGGCGCGAAGCCGTCCGGCCAAGCAACGAAAGCCGCGCCTGCGCCGCCCGCCCGGAACGCGACGAACCCGTCGGGTCCAGTCCAGAACATGTCGCCCAGGCGGTTTTTCCAGGGACCTGAGAACCGGCTTCCGGACGCGGATCTGTCGAGGTCCAGCAGGGCGAGGGCATCCGAGCCGACCGTGCTGCGGCACAGGATGAGCCGCCCGTCCCGTTCGGCCAGGGCGAGGAGGTCGATCCCGTCCCAGCCTGGAGCGGAGAGAAAGCGCAGGCGCGGTAGGCCGACTTCGCCGGAGGCGAGGCGGAGACCGAGTTGCGGAAGTCCTGCCGAGACCAGCGCGTCGGCGGTGGTGTAGGCGATCCCCGCGGGAGACGCCGTCGGCGTGGTTCGCGGTGCAGCGGCGGGCAGACGGCCGAGGGGCAGGAACGTCCGGCCGTCCCAGGTGTCCAAGGCGCCCAGGTTTTCCTGAAACAGGTGGAGCGCGGCCGGGCGCCCGGCCCGGAGCAGCACCGGCACGCCGCTCGGCAGAGGAAGCTCGGTCAAGCTGCCGCGGTCGATCTCGAGCGTGGCCGGCTCCTCGGCGGTTGCGGGGTTGCGCAGGATCTCGCCGGTTGCCGGTGCGTGGGTGAAATGCGCTGGATAGGGGCGGGCTTGGGTGTCCCGCCGGATGCCGATCTGGGCGATCCGCGCGTCATCCGCGGCGATGCGGATTCCGTTTATCTCGGCCGCCACCGGTACCCCGCCCCGGAAATGCCAAAGCTGACGGCCGGACAGGTTCGTCACATGCGGATCGGGATCGACCGGCCAGATCCCGTGGCATTCGGAAGCGTGCGCATTCCGCGCTGGCGCGGAGATGATCCGCGGCTGTGAGAAAGATCCATCGGCGCTCAACGGCCCTGTTCCGCAGCTGAAACACAGGGCTGATCGTTTCCGATTCTCCGCGCGATGGGAGGAGCACTGTCGAGCGGCGTCCCCCGTCTTGCGCTGATCTTGTCAGGGAATGCCGATGATCTTGTGGGTTTGCAGCGACAGCCGCCAGCGGGCATCGCGGCGGCAATAGGCGATCGCCGCCTCCGTGCTGGCGGCGCGGTCCGGCCCGTCCATGGGCTGGAGGAAGCGGTGCTGGAATGCGAGCCCGACGAAAGCCGCCGGATCGGCGTCCGCCTGCGGATAGACAAGCTTCAGTTCATGGCCGGAGGTCTGCGCCAGGGCGTTGCTTCCCTTGGGGCTGACGCAGATCCAGTCGATACCGGGCGGCGCGGGCAAAGTCCCATTGGTTTCGATCGCGATCTCGAACCCGGCCGCGTGGACGGCCTCGATCAGGGGCGTGTCGAGCTGGAGCAGCGGCTCGCCGCCGGTGAAGACGACGTAGCGGTTCTCGGCGCCTCCCGCCCAGGTGGCGGCGATCGCGTCGGCGAGCGCCGCCGCATCCGTGAAGCGGCCGCCGCCCTCCCCGTCCATCCCGATGAAATCCGTGTCGCAGAATCGGCAGGCCGCTGACGCGCGGTCGGCTTCGCGACCGGACCACAGGTTGCAGCCGGCGAAGCGGCAGAACACGGCGGCGCGGCCGGCCTGGGCGCCCTCACCCTGAAGTGTGTGGAAAATCTCCTTGACCGCGTAAGCCACAACTGTCCCAGTCACGTCCGCGCGCGGTCCGCTCCGCGCTCTGACTGCACATAAGCCGTGCCTGTCCGGTGGGCCACCGACAACCGCGCCGAGCAGACGCGCGGTGCGATCTCGCCTTGCTCTTGCCATGGTGGACTCGTTCATGCCGAGATGCAGTCCGGCGACCGCTTTCGGCCGGCCGGGTTGCGCCGCTCTCCGGCTGGCCGGCCGGAAAACCGACGCCCCGCGGCGTCGACCAGGCGATCCTCTGATGAGTCGGGCTCGAATGTCCTCTTCTCTCTACCGACGCGTCACCGTCGGGTTTGCGGCGCTGACGGGTCTGCTCGGGGCGGGCCTGATCGGGATCGGCGCCGCGAATGCCGTGACGGTGCCGATCCTCGTGGCGGACGTGGATTCCGGCAAGGTGATCTACGCGCAGGCGCCGACCGATCCCTGGTATCCGGCCTCGATCACCAAGCTGATGACCACCTACGTCGCCCTGGATCTCGTGCGGCAGGGCAAGGTCTCGCTCGACTCGATGATCACCATCTCGGCCGCCGCCGCCGCCGAGCCGCCCTCGAAGATGGGCTTCAAGCCGGGGACACAGCTCACCCTCGACAACGCCCTGAAGATCATCATGGTCAAGTCGGCGAACGACGTCGCCTACGCGATCGGCGAGTCGCTCGGCGGCACCGTCGACAACTTCGCCGCACTGATGAACGAGACTGCCCAGCGGATCGGCATGCATGACAGCCGCTGGTACAATCCCAACGGCTTGCCCGATCCGCGGCAATGGACCTCCGCCCGCGACATGGCGGTTCTCGCCCGGTCTCTGATCCGCGATTTCCCGGATTCCCACGACCTGTTCTCGATCTCGGCGATCCAGTTCGGCCGCGCCGTGATGGCGAACCACAACGGGCTGCTCGGACGCTATCCCGGCACGGATGGCATGAAGACCGGCTTCATCTGCTCGGGCGGCTTCAACGTGGTGGCGACCGCCACGCGCAACGGTCGGCGGATCGTCACCATCGTGATGGGGCAGCCGAGCCCGCGCGAGCGCGACGTGAAGGCCGCCGACCTGTTCGACTACGCCTTCGGCCAGAGCGCCGGCTGGACGAGCCCGACCCTCGACGCGCTCCCGGCCTCGGCCTTGTCCGCGCCGCCGGACATGCGCCCCTTCATCTGCGGCGGCAAGAAGCCGCCGGCCATCGAGGACGGGGCCGGCGCACTGAGCGCTCCCGGTTCCGCCGCGCAACTGATCGGCGGCTCGGCGGCGAATTCGCCGGCGCTGGCGCTGGCCGCCTTCTCCAATCCTGCCCTGCGGGCCCGCTCCCTGCCGCCGCGGGCGCCGCTTCAGCCGATCGCCGTCTGGATCGGCCGCAACCCGGCGGAAGGCCAGAACATCCTCGACGCGCAGGAGGCCGAGCAGAAGGCCGCCGCCGCCAACACCCGCGCCGCCAAGCTCGAGGCCGCCAAGGCCAAGCGCGCGGCGGCCCTTGAGGCAGCCAAGCAGGCCCAGGCGGCCCGGCTCGAACGCGCCCAGGCCGCGAAGGCCGCCGCCAAGACGGCCCCGAAGGTCGCCGCGAAGCCGGGTCACGGCGTGCCGCGGAACGCGAGCGCCTACACGGCCGACGAGACGCCCGGGATGCCCGAGGCCAAGCCCGGCAAGGGCCTGACCAAGTCCGCGCCGAAGGCCGCCGCCCACAGGTCCGGGTCGACCAAGGGCGAGACCAAGCCCGATGCCAAGCCCGATGCCAAGGCGGCGGCCAAGGCGCCGGCCAGGAAGCCGGCCGCCAAGAAGGCCGCGGCGGACGAGTAGGCCATCGCGGGTGTCCGGCGTGGCGCCGCGTTGCCGCGGAGCCCGACGCACCCCACTTCGCCGCCTATGTCAGACACCATCGTGCCCGCTCCGGACCCGCGTCGCCCGGAGCCCATCCCGCTGACCGTGCTCACCGGCTTCCTCGGCGCCGGAAAGACCACCCTGCTGAACCGGCTGCTGCGCGATCCCGCGCTCGCCGACACGGTGGTGATCGTCAACGAGTTCGGCGAGATCGGCCTGGATCACCTGCTCATCGAGACCGTCGACGAGGACATGATCCTTCTCGGCGCCGGCTGCCTGTGCTGCACGGTGCGGGGCGACCTGATCGCCACCCTCGAGGATCTGCTGCGCAAGCGCGACAACGGCCGGATACGGCCGTTCCGGCGCGTGGTGATCGAGACGACGGGCCTCGCCGATCCGGCACCGATCCTCCACGCCTTGATCTACCATCCCTATCTGGTGCTCCGATACCGCCTCCAGGCCGTGGTGACCCTGGTGGATGCGCTGACCGGCGCCGAGACCCTCGACGCCCATCCGGAGGCCCTGCGGCAGGCCGCGGTCGCCGATCGGATCGTGCTGACCAAGACCGATCTCGCGGGCGACCTGTCGGGCATCCGCGCACGCTTGGCGGCGCTCAACCCGGCCGCCCCGATCGTCGCGCCGGACGCCCCCGCGGAGGCGCTCCTCGGGGGTCTGTTCGGTCTCGACGGCAAGGCGGCCGACGTGCGTGCCTGGCTCGGCGACGCGGCGCTGGCGCAGGATCGCCACCACGCCGACGTGAACCGCCACGACGCCGCGATCCAGGCGATCTGCCTGACCAGCCCGGCGCCCGTGCCGCGCCCCGCCTTCGAGATGTTCATGGACCTCCTGCGCTCCGGCCACGGTCCGAAGCTGCTGCGGCTCAAGGGCATCGTCGCCCTCGCCGACGATCCCGAGCGCCCGCTCGTCGTCCACGGCGTCCAGCACGTGTTCCACGCGCCGATCACGCTGCCGGCTTGGCCTGATCCAGACCACACCTCGCGGCTCGTGCTGATCCTGCGCGATCTCGATCCCGCCTTCGTGCGCCAGCTCTGGGACGCCTTCCTGGGCCGTCCCCGGATCGACGCGCCGGACGCCGCGGCGCTCACCAACAACCCCCTGGCGATCCCCGGCCCCTGACGCCGGCGGGCGGCACCATCCTTGAAGCCATCGAGCCGAATGGCGCCCCTGAGGCGCCGGATCGTCCCGGATCGGGACGGATCGTCGACAGGCAGGACACGCGATGGTGCGACGCTTCACCGTGATACAGGGCGGCCTGTCCGAGCGGGCGGACGACACGGCAATTCCGGATGCCGGAGCCGGTCCGCAGGCCGAGACGTGGCGGGTCGATCTCCAGCGGCCCGGTGCCGTGGATGCGGCGGCGGTCGCCGCCTGGCGGGCCATGCTGGTGCGCAATGCCGTCAGCGATCCGCTGCGCGACCCGGATCATCTCCTGCCGCTGGCCCAGCATCGTCCGGCGGCGCGTTCCGTCGCCGTCGCCCTGGCCTGGAGCCGGGATGCGCGCGACGGCCGCGAGACGCTGCGCGGGGTCGTCCCGCTGGCGATGCCCCATTCGGTCTGGGGCGGCCGGGCCCGGCCCTGGCAGCCCGCGGAGCCTGACGCCGCAGCCCTGGTGGAGCACGCAGCCGCCGAGGCCGTGGACCGGGCCTTGCGGGAACGGCTCGGGGCGCTGCGCCGCCCGCTCCGCCTGGTCGGTGAGTCCGCGCCCGTGCAGGATCCGGGACCGCCGCGTCCCATCCTGGCGGCGAGCCGTCCGGCGCGACCGCGTTCGGTTCCGGCCGGGAACCTGATCGGCATCCGCCCGGCAGGCTGGGAGCCCGCGGAGTCCGAGATGCTGGCCGTGACCGAACCAGCCGCCGTCCGCGATGCGGTCGAGACCTTCCTCGCCCTCGACGCCCGGACGGCTGCGCGGCCGATCATCGCCGACCCGGCCGAGGCATCGCTGGTCCGGGTGGTCACCCGGCTGTTCGCCCGTCGCGGCGCGCTGCAGGTCGAGTTCCGGCGCCGGGCCGGCGCAGTCGTGTCCGGAACGCTCCACCTCTGCGCCGGCTCCAATGCGGTACCCTGGCGGCGGGCCCGGGCCTGAGCGGTCAATCCGCCGCGCGCAGGGAGCCTGTCGCGGGAGGCGTCCGAACCCTAGCTGGCGCCCATGACCCGCGACCTGACCCATGGCATTCGATCCGCTCCGCGCCGAAAGGCCGCCGCGGGACCGGCGTCTGAAGCCGGTCAGGCGGGAGACGCCGCCACGGTGGCCGCGGTCCTCGCGCGTCTCGCGGACAGGGATCCGGATCCGAAGGCCGGATTCGACCGCACCGACCCGTTCCGCCTGCTCGTGACCGTGCTGCTCTCGGCCCAGTCCACCGGACCGACCGTTTCGCGGGTCGCAGAGGCATTGTTCGCCGAGGTCCGCGATCCCGCCGGCATGGTGGCGCTCGGGGAAGCCCGGATCGTCGAGATCATCCGGCCGGTCGGGCTCGGGCCATCCAAGGCGCGCAACATCGTCAAGCTGTCGGCGGCCTTGGTGGCGGATTACGGCGGCGGCGTCCCGCGCAGCGCCGCGGAGATGTGCCGCCTCCCGGGGATCGGCCGCAAGAGCGCGGAGGTGACGGCGAACTTCGCCTTCCACGAGCCGGTGATCGCGGTCGACACCCATGTCTTCCGGGTCTCGAACCGGATCCCTCTGGCCCCGGGCCCGACGGTCGACGCGGTGGCCGACGGCCTCGCCCGGAGCGTGCCGGAGGGCTTCAAGGACAATGCCCATGTCTGGCTGTTCCGACACGGGCGCGACATCTGCACCGCCCGGAAGCCTGCCTGCCCCCGATGCCCCGTCTCCGACCTTTGCGCGTGGCCGGGCCGATCGACGGCCTAGCCGCTACTCGTCTTCGCCGAAGCGGTTGGCGAGCAGGGCCTCGATGGCGTCGAGACAGTCTTCCGCATCCGGGCCCACGGCCGTGACGGCGATGCGTGTGCCCATGGCGGCCCCCAGCGTCAGCAGGCCCATGATGGAGCGTCCGCCCACGGTCTCCCCCGCCCGGGTCACCGTCACGGCGGCGTCGTAGCGTTCAACGGTCTGGACGAACTTCGCGGATGCGCGGGCATGGAGGCCCCGCCTGTTGATGATCGGGAGCTTGCGGAGAAGGCCGCCCTCCGGAACCGGCGGATCGTCATCCGTCTCGAAAAGCTCGTCCATCGTCCGTCGTGTTTCCCGCCCGATCGGCGGCCCTGGCGGCCGCCTGTGCCGAACCTAAACCATTGACCGGGCGTGTCGATCCCGTAGCCTTGCTGAGGACGCGCAAGCCGGTCCTGTGGATCGGGCCGGCTACCACTCGTACTCGGCGCCGACGCCGAGGCTGGTGCGGCCGTCGCTCCCGGCCTCGCCCTTCAGCTTGATCCGGCGGGTGACGTCGAAATCGACGCCGACGGCCGTGTCGGCAGGCTTCGCCCCGGCCTTCACGCCGACGCTGACCCGATCCGAGATGTAGCGCGAGGCGCCGATCGCCGGCCCGCCGCTCGCGCCGGTGGAAACGTCGAGGCTGTCGAGGCCGAGGCTCTTGCGGGCCTGCTCGAACATGTCGGGCCCCGCGGCGCCCCCGGAGAGCTGGGCGACCGCCTGGGCGAGCTGCAGGGCCTGGAACGGCGACAGGCCGGCCGACGCCTTCTTGAACAGGATCCGCGACAGGATCTCGTCCTGCGGCAGGGCTGGATCCGAGGTCAGGGAGAATTGCGGTGCGTCCGCGAAGCCGGAGACCGCGATGCGGGCGGTCACGTCGGTGGCCTTGGTCTCGGCGACGAAATCGAGTTCCGGCGTGGTCAGGCTGCCCGCGAAGGTCAGCCGGCCGCGGCTGAAATCCAGGCGCTGGCCGACAAGTTCGAACTGACCGCGCCGCAGCGAGAAGGCGCCGTTCGCGTTGGGCGACGCGGAGGTTCCGGTGACACGCAGCGCGCCGCCGAGTTCCGCGTCGATGCCCCGCCCGCGCACGAAGATGCGGCTCGGCGCATCGATCGTCACGTCGAGGGTGGCGTCGAACGGCACGGCCGGCTTTCCGGACCGCCGCCCGGGACGTGCCGCGGCCTTCCTCTCTGCCCGCTGCGCCAGGCGCGCGCGCAGCTCCGGCGGCGTGTTGACGTGGCGGACCCCCGGCAGCGGCCGGATGGTGGCCGGGAGCCGATCCGGGACCGCGACATCGATCGACACGACATCCACGCGACCGGCGATCCGCGGTGTCCGCGCCAGCGGACCCGCCAGCGTGACGTCGACGCTCGACACGGCCGTCATCAAGGGGCTCGACACGAGTTCGGCCTTGTCGGCAACGACATGGAAACTGCCCGGGAAGTCGGGCGCGAGGGAGACGCGGCCGGTGACCGAGACCCGGCCGCCGTTGCGGGCGCTCGCGGTCAGGCGCTCGACCACCACGCTGTCGCCGCGACCGGTGACGCGCCCCTCGATCCCGGTGAAGCGGAGGCCGTTCAGCGGATCGGTGAAGCTGCCGCCGGTCAGCACCGCCGCGCCCTGCGCCCGCGGCGCCGCCAGCGTACCGGTGACGCCGCCGTCGATGGCAACCTTGCCGGTGACGCTCTGGCCGCCGACGCTGAGCAGGGAATTGGCGAGGGATGCGTCCAGGGTCCCACGTGCGCGCAGGTCCAACGGCCCCCCTGCCTCCACGGGCAGCGATCCCGAGACCGTCAGGGCGACGCCGCGCCCTGCCGTCACTCGACCGTCCAGGCTCGCCTGCCCATCCGACAGGGTGCCCTTGGCGGTGGCGTCGATCGCCGGAAGTCCGGCCTGCCGCGTCTGCGGGGCGACGAGCTTCGCGACGCTGATCGCGTAGCGTCCCTCGGGGCGCGTGACAGGCCCGTGGAGATCGGCTTCGCCGTCCAGGGTCCCCGAAAGGGCGAGGCTCGGCGCGGCGATCCGGGCGAGCGACAGGGGTAGCGACCGGATCGCCACCCGCAGGTCGAGAGCCTGCCCGACACGGCCCGCGGCCGTGATGCGACCCGCGCCCGCCGCGATGGACAGGCCGTCGATCACGGCGCCGCCGTCCCGAAGCGTGATCGCCGCCGGCCCGGTGAGGGCGAAGCGATCGCCGCCCCGGGCGGCCGACAGACGCTGGATCTCGATCCGCGTGTCCTCGGCCGGAACGACCCGCGCGGCGCCATCGAGATTGAAGCCGCGCGACCGGGCGGTCAGGGTCACGTCGCTGAAGGCGGGGCTGCCGTTGGCGAGGAGCCGGATCGTGTCGACCTGCTGGCCGGCGGCCACAAGCCGGTCGGCTTCGAGCCGCCCTTCGAGAACGGGATGCGCGCGCAGGTCGCGGCCCGAGAGATCCGCATCGAGACGCGCGAGGCTGGTCTCCCCGTATCGGAGCGCGGCTCCGGTGGCGCGGATGGCCGCATCCTGGCGGCCGCCGTCACGGGCGAGGGTCAGCGCGGCGTCGAGTCGGCCCGTGACCGGCTCCGGGACCAGGGGCGCGATGTCCGTCAGATCGCCGGCCCGCACGGTGAGCGCGCCGGCCGACAGCCACGTGTCGGCCGCGACCATGGCGTGGCCCGCGACGGCGACAGAGCCGAGATCGAGACCGAGCCGGTCGAGGACCCAATCGCCGCCGACGCGCGCGAGGTGGGCACCGCCCGTGAGCGCCTTGCCGGCGACGTCGCCGCTGAGTCGGACCGTTCCGTCCGGGGCGAGGAGCGCGTCCCGCAGGACCGCCTCGGCGCGCAGGTCCCGGATCGGCTTTCCCGCCGCGGTGGCGGACGGCGCCGTCAGAGCCGCGGTCACATCCGGATGTTCCAGAGATCCGGTCAGGCGCACATCGATGCTGGCCTTGCCGGTGAGGCGTCCGTCGAGATCCGCGAGGCTCCTGAGATCGAGCCGCCCGGTGACATCCGCCCGGGACGCCGTCGCCTCGCCCTGCAGGGTCGCGGCGACGCCGGCCCCCTCCAGGCGCAGATGGTCGAAGCCGTAGCCGTCGAAGGTCTGGGAGACGCGCCCCTGAAGGGTCGGTGCGCGGCCGAGGGTGCGGTCGGCGGCCTGGATCCCGGTGACGAGGCCGCTCGTGGTCACGGCGAGGTCGGCCGCGATGGCCTTGCGCGCCGGATCGCCGCTCAGCCGCGCCTTGGCGTCGAGGCTGCCCGCAAGGCCCTGGCCCGCGAGACCCGAGAACACCGAGAGGTCCGGCAGGGCCGCGTCTACGGTGCCCGTCAGGGTGTTCTGGCCGACGCGACCGACATAGGCCGCCCGCGCCGTGTCGGAGTCGAGCCGGAGCGCCGCGATATCGACCACGCCGTCTGCGCCGGCCGAGGCGCGGAGCGTCACGTTGGCCCGGCTGCCGATCGCCCGGCGCAGGGCCGGGTCGGCGAGCTTCAATCCCTCGACCCGGCCGTCCGCCGTGATGGCGAAACGCTGCGCCGATGGGTCGCCCTGCGGGTCGATCCCGAGGCTGGCCTCGATCCGGTCCAGGCTGGAATCGCGGCTGCGCAGGGCAGCCGCGTCGAGGCGGCCCCGGACCGTCGGTGCCGCGAGCGGTCCCTTCAGGCTGCCGTCGAAGACGAGCTTGCCGATCTCGGCCTCGCCGGCCCGGGTGACGTCGCCCTCCGTGGGCAGGGCGCGGGCCTGGAGCGTCAGGTCGGCGACCCGGTCGCGGGTCAGGCTGCCGCCAGCGGCCAGACGCGCCGTGCGGGAGGTCAGTTCCAGCCGGTCGATCCGGAAGGCGCCGCTATCCGCGAAGGCGATGCCGCCGTCGAGCTTGGTGGTGCCGGCGAAGATCGCGGCCGCCGGGCCCGGCATCAGGCCCTCGATCCGTGCCGCGAGATCCAGGGCGAGGCGCCGCTCGGCCCCGATCCGGGAGATCTTCGCACCGCCCTTGGCACCGATGTCGGGTCCGGCCGTGAAGTCGAGCTTGGCCCCCCAGGCGTCCAACGTCCCGGTTCCATCGAGTTCGAAGTCGATTGGCGGCGTGCCGGGCAGGTTGGCCGCCTTCGAGAGCAGGCCGCCCGCCGGCTCCACGAGGTTCGCCTTCAGCTCGAGCCGCTCGCCGTTCGGCACGAACAGCAGCGACAGCAGGAAGCGGCCCGGCGTGTCGAGGCGCAGGGCCCTGGCCTGGAGGTCGAGCCCTTCGCTGGCGGCGCCGAGCTTCGCCCGGCCCTCCGCGGACAGCCGCGCCGGCTGCCCGGCCACCGCCTCGCCCAGCGTCAGCTCGGCCAGCTTGAAACCCTTGATCTCGACCTTGACGGGCAGGTCCGGGAGCAGCCGGCCATCGGGCTTCGCTTCGGGCGGCGGTGGACCGGGGATCGGTCGCCGCAGCACGTCGAGATGCCCGATCTCGAGGCTGTCGACCTCCAGGCGTCCCGACAGAAGGGCGAGCCGGCGCCAGACGATGCGGGCCCGGTCGAGTTTCAGCCAGACGCCGTCGCGGTCGCTGATCGCCACGTCCCGGATGGTGGCGTCGGAGGACAGGGCGCCGTCGATGGCGCCGATCGCCACCCGGGACGAGGGCGTCGAGAGCGCCCGCGACAGGAGTCCGCCGAGCACGGACTTGTCCCCCTCTTCGGCGGAGGTCAGCGTGACGGCCCAGGGCAGCGCCAGAATCAGGCAGACCAGGACGAGGCCAAGCCACCGGCCGCCGCCGCGGTTCGGCGTGGCGCGGCGTCGCGTGAGTCCGGTCCGAAGAGCCATTCAGAACGCCTGTCCCAGGCTGAGATACAGGACGGCCGGCCGCACGTGCCCGCCCTTATAGGGATCGAGCGGAAAGGCGAGATCCGCGCGGATCGGGCCGATACCGGTGTAGTAGCGCAGGCCGATGCCCACGGATTTGCGGATCTTCTCATCGAAATCCGGCGTCGCCGAGGCGAAGGCGGTGCCCGCGTCGAAGAACGGCACCACGCCGATCGTGTCCGTGACCTTGATGCGCGCCTCGAGGGAAGCCTCGAGCAGGCTGCGGCCGCCGATCGGGAGGTTGTAGGGGCCGATTGGTCCGAGGGTCCGATACGGATAGCCGCGCACGGAGCCGCCTCCGCCGGCGAAGAACCGGAAATTGTCCGGGATTTCTCCCAGCGGCGCCCCGGAGACCGAGCCGAAGCCGATGCGGCCGGCCAGGATCATGCGGGCTTCGTCGTCCAGGGCGTAGTAGGTCGAGCCCTGCGCCTTGGCCACGACGATCCCGGGCGACGAGATCGCGCCGGGATAGACCGCCAGCGACGCGATCGCCCGAATGCCCCGCGTCGGGTCGAGGAGGCTGTCGGTGGAATCGTAGGTCACCGAGGCGGGGACGCCGATCAGCCGGTAATTGACGGTACCGAGGGCATCCTTCGACCGGCCCGCCTGGGCGTCGAGCCCGATCTGCGCCGAGAACGTGTCCGAGAAGCGGTGGCGGATCGCCCCAGAGACACCGCCGCCATCCACGAGATAGCTCTGCTGCACCTCACGCGTGATGAAGGCGTTGGCCAGCAGATCGTTGCGTGTGCCCCACAGGGCCGGC
>NZ_CP121475.1:2977500-4310000 GCF_029691625.1 Methylobacterium sp. 391_Methyba4
GTCAGAAGATGCCTCAGCGCCCGGTCCACTTCCGCGGCCGGCGCCGATGAGCCGGGGTATAGGCCCTCGAGTTCGGCCCGTCAACCGGCGTTTCGCGATTCCGTTCCGAACCGCCGCGTTGTCCCGTTCTCGCCGGCCTTGGCCAACATGTCGGCGTCCTCCAACGGCCCGGGGTCAAGGCGCCTCAATCTCGACACGCTGGGCCGTGAGATGAGTTCATAGGGACAGATGCCGCTTCCGGCATCATCAGATTCGGCTTCAGCGCCTCGAGTCCTGCGAGGACGCCCGTTCGCCGTTGTGTTTTCAGGGCCTTCGAGTGAAGCGCGAGCGACTCAAGATCGGCGATGTGGCCGCCCTCTCCCCGGCGCGTGGAGTACAGGCGCCCCTCGATCATCTCGGCGCAACGGCGACCCAGATCGACCGTCGCGCCGTCAACCTGCGATGGCTTTGCGCCAGCAGCCTCACCGGCCTGACCGGGGCCGGCCTGATCGCGGCGGCTCTCCATGTTTCCCTTCAGGGGGACGTGTCCTTCGCGGCCATTCCCGAGAAGGCGACGGTCTTGCCGCGACCGCAGCCGAGCGAAAGCGGCGCCAATATCGCCCGGAAGGGTGACCGACTGATCCGCAACCTGATGATCGCGTCGGCCAAGCAGAGTTTCCGGGCGCCCGTCACGGTTCGCCTCGGGGATCGCGAGATCATCAAGGCTAAGGCGTTCGTACGGCTCACCACACCCCTGTCGATGACGACGGGCGTTTACGCGAGCGAGCCCCCCCGCTTCGATCCGATGAAGTTCGTATCCGACGAACCGTTGGAGCGTGCCCCCGAGGCCTCTGCCGATGCCCCCGGCGCCGAGGTCACCGTGGTGAAGCGCGATCTGGCTGAGGCCGCCGTCGACCCCAATGCACCCGCACTCACCGACGACGACGTCACCGCGCAGGTGGAGGAGGAGCGCCGCATCGCCGCCGAGGCGGGCCGTCGTGCCGCGATTCCGATCGCCCCGCAGATCATGCTGTCGCG
Organism: Methylobacterium sp. 391_Methyba4; assembly: GCF_029691625.1. Lineage (NCBI taxonomy): Bacteria > Pseudomonadati > Pseudomonadota > Alphaproteobacteria > Hyphomicrobiales > Methylobacteriaceae > Methylobacterium > Methylobacterium sp. 391_Methyba4. The sequence goes on from NZ_CP121475.1 coordinate 2,978,518, forward strand.
CACGCTCCAGCAGGGCGCGACGGGGGATGGTGACGGCACGGCGCCGAAGGATGCCAACCCGTTCAAGGCGATCGAGGTGCTGGTCGTCCCCGAGAACGTCACGAAGGTCGCCAAGGTCGAACTCAAGCCCAATGAAGCGCCCCTCGTCGAAGAGCGCGACCTCGCGCTGAAGCGCGGCGAGACCCTGGAATCGACCCTCAAGGCCATCGGCTTCGCCAGCGACGACGCGATCCGCGGCATCGTCGCGGCGCTCGGCGGCAAGGCCCGCACGGCCGCCCTCAACGAGGGCCAGCCGATGCGCGTGCAGATCGCGCCGGGCCCTCATCCCGGCGATCCGCGCCAGGTGACCCGCGTCGTGCTCTATGGCGAGAACGGCATCGAGGGCATCGCTGCCCTGAACGATCGCGGCGCCTTCGTCTCGGTGGCGCCGCCCTCCGAGGAATCCCCCTCCCCCAAGCCGCAGGCTCAGGCTGAACCCGGCGAAGACGAGGATGCGGATTCCGGTTCGGGGCCGCGGCTGTATCAGAGCCTCTACGAGACGGCCGCGCGCCACGACCTGCCGCGGGCCGCCGTCGAGGATATCGTCCGGGTGTTCAGCTACGACCTGGACTTCCAGCGCCGCATCAGCAGCGGCGACGGGCTCGACGTGTTCTACAGCACCGACGACGATGCCAGCGCCGACCGTCCGGATCTTCTCTACGCGGCGCTGACGCTCGGTGGCGAGACCCGCAAGGTCTACCGCTTCCAATCCCCGGATGACGGGACGATCGACTATCTCGACGAGCAGGGCCGCTCGCTGAAGAAATTCCTGCTGCGCAAGCCCATCGCCGACGGGATTATGCGCTCCGGCTTCGGCTACCGGCGCCATCCGGTCCTGGGTTATGCCAAGCTTCACACCGGCGTCGACTGGTCCAATCCGATTGGCACCCCAATCATGGCAGCCGGCAACGGCGTGGTGATCCGCTCCGAGATGACCTCGGGCTATGGCAACCGGGTCGAGATCCAGCATGTCAACGGCTACGTGACGACCTACAACCACATGTCACGGTTCGGCCGCGGCATCCGGGAGGGCGTCAAGGTCCGGCAAGGGCAGGTCGTGGGCTATGTCGGCTCGACCGGCCTGTCGACCGGCGCCCATCTTCACTACGAGGTGATCATCAACGGCCACTTCGTCGATCCGATGAAGATCCGTGTCCCGCGTGGCCGGGAGCTCGACGGGCGCCTGCTCGCCGAGTTCAAGCGTCAGCGGGAGCAGATCGACGCCACCATGCAGAAGTCGAAGAGCGCCACCGCCATCGCCCAGCGCGATGCGGCGGTGCGCTGAGGCGATCGCTCAGGCGAAGCCGAGCCGGGCGCGGATGTCCCCGGGGGTCTGGCCGGCTTGCCGAAGGTCGGCGAGGGATTGCGAGCCGCGCGACTTGGACAGCTTCTCGCCCTCAGCGTCGTGCAGCAGCGGGTGGTGGTGGTAGCGCGGCGTCGGCAGGCCGAGCAGCGCTTGCAGGAGCACGTGCAGGTCGGTGGCGGCCTCCAGATCGCGGCCGCGAACCACATGGGTGATCCCCTCCGCGGCATCGTCGTGAACCACCGCGAGATGGTAGCTTGTCGGCACGTCGCGGCGCGCAATCACCGTATCGCCCCAGCGCCCCGGATCGGCCGCGATCCAGCGCTCTCCCGCCTCGTCGAAGGCGACGTAGCCGAGCGTCGAGCCGGCGCCGCGCAGGGCGGCCGCCATGTCGAGACGCCAGGTATGCGGATCGCCCCTGGCGAGACGGTCCGCCACGGACACGGGGGACTCGTGCCGGCAGGTGCCGGGATAGAGCGGCACGCCATCCGGATCGCAGGGGAACTCGCCCGCAGACGCGATCCGCGCCCGGATCTGCCCGCGCGAGCAGAAGCAGGGATAGGCGAGCCCGCGGCCGACGAGCCCGTCGAGGGCCGTCCGGTAGGCATCCATATACCGGGACTGACGCCGCACCGGCTCGGGATAGCTCAGCCCGAGCCAGGCGAGGTCCGAGACGATCCCGTCGATGAAGTCCGGCTTCGAGCGCGCGGGATCGATGTCCTCGATCCGCAGGCGGCAGAGGCCGCCCAGCCGGATGGCGAACTGCGCGTTGAGAAGCGCCGAGTAGGCGTGGCCGAGGTGCAGGCGTCCATTCGGGCTCGGCGCGAAACGCAGGACCGGCCCTCCCGCACTTCTGAGCCGCTCCGCCGAGGCGCCCGGATCGGCCGGTCTGCGCGGGTGCGGCGTCAGCCCTCGCGGCGGCGGAGGCATTGCAGCGCGCCGGGCTGGCAGGCGAAGCCGGGGAGCGAGCAGGCCGGGCCGTCTGCGAGCCGCTGACAAACCTTGCAGCCGTCGCTCCATTCGAGGCAGGCCGGATCCTCGGCCGCCGAGCGCAGCGGTGCTGGGTGACGGGCGGGCGCCAGGGCGCCGATGAGCACGGTGGCGATCACGAGGACCGCGATGCCCCAGGCGGCAAGCGCGCCGCTCGACGAGCGCGGTGCGGGCGGCAGAGGGCTGGTTGTCGACATGGGCGTCCTGTTGGCGCGGGACTCGCCCGCCTGTCAACGCGCGCCCTCAGGCCGCACGCGCGGATTGGCGCTCCAGCAGCGGGGGGAGCAGCTTCAGATTGAGCGGCTTGGCCAGGAACTCGTCGAAGCCGGCCGCCCGGGCGGCGATCTCGTCCTCGCGGCCCGCATTGGCGGTCAGTGCGACGAGATGGAGCCGGTGCGCGCAGCCCGATTCGGCCGCGCGGATCCGCCGGGCGGTCTCGTGCCCGTCGAGGCGCGGCATCCGCACGTCGATCAGCGCCAGGTCGAAGGGGCCGTCCGACTCAAACCGCTCGAGGGCCTCGACGCCGTCGGCCGCATGGACCACCGTGGCGCCGAGCCGTTCCAGCGCCCGGGTCGCCAGCAGCGCGTTGATCGGGTTGTCCTCGGCCAGCAGGACCCGAAGGTGGCTGCCGGTATGCGAGGGGGCCTCGGGCGGGGCGGCTGCGGCCTCGACCGGGCCCGTCGATGCGAGCAGGCGCTCGAACAGGGAGCGCGGGCGGACCGGTTTGATCAGGTAGCCGTCGAAGCCCGCCGCACCGGGCGCCCCGAAGCCGCGCCGGTCGAACGGCGAGAGGAGCACGAGGCTCGTGCGAACCCCGCAGGCCCGCGCCGCATCGGCGATCTGCCGCACGGCACCGTCGCCCAGCGCCCGGTCGGCCAGCACCACGTCGAAGGCGGCGCCCGACAGGGCGTCGAGGCCCGACTCGAGGCTGTCGACGATCACGGTGGCGGCTCCGGCCCGGGACAGGCTGCGGGCGAGGTACGGCGCCTGGAACGGCGAGTCGGCGACGATCAGACAGCGTCGCGCGGAGAGCGGCGGCAATGGGACCCGTCCGCCGTCACCGATGCCGGCCACCTCGGCCAGCGGCAACAGGATCCGGAAGGTCGAACCCCGCCCGAGGCGCGACTCCGCCTCGATCCGGCCGCCCATGCGGGTCACCAGACGCCGCGTGATGGCGAGACCCAGACCGGTGCCTTCATGGCTGCGGCTCGCGCTGCCGTCGCCCTGCTCGAATTCCTCGAACAGGATCGGCAGCCTCTCTTCCGGGATGCCTGGGCCGGTATCGGCCACGGCGAGCACGACCTCGCCGCCGGCTGCGGTCCGCACGAAGCTCAGGCTGACGCCGACGCCGCCCCGCTCGGTGAACTTGATGGCATTGCCCGCGAGATTGATCAGGATCTGCCGCACCCGGTCGGCGTCGCCCAGAACGGCGGCCGGAAAGTCCTCGGTCACGTCGAGGGCGATCTCGATCCCCTTGTCCTGCGCGCGGGGCGCGAGCAGCTCGACGACGCCCTCGGAGAGGGCCGGCAGGTCGAAGGGCTCGGCCGCGAGGTCGAGGCGCCCGGCTTCGATCCGCGAGAAGTCGAGGACCCCGTCGATCAGGCCGAGCAGCGCTTGGCCGCTGGTGCGCACCGCCTCCACGTAGGTGCGCTGCTCGGGGTTCAGCTCGGTTCCGAGCACGAGGTCGGCCATGCCCAGGATGCCGTTGAGCGGCGTCCGCATCTCGTGGCTCACCGTCGCCAGGAAGCGGGATTTCGCGACGCTGGCCGCCTCGGCGCGCTCCAGGGCCGCGTCGCGGCTGCGGATCGCCTCGACCCGGGCGGTGACGTCCCGGCCCGCGCGCAGCCAGTGCGTCGCGTCGCCGTGCGCCACCGGCATCTCCACGAAGGCGAACCAGCGCGCCCGCCCGTCCGCCGCCCGGACCTGCGCCTCCAGGCGGCGGACCCCGTCCGGCCCGATCTCCACGGCGTTGCGGTCGAGGATCTCGAGATCGTCCTGAGAGCCGATCAGCGCGATCGGCTCGCGGCCGAGCAGGCGGGCGAAATCCTCGTTGGCGTAGGTGATGCGCCCGCGGGCATCGCGCTGGACGATGATCTCGGTGGTGGCGGCCACCAGGGCGCGATAGCGGTCCTCGCTCTCGCTGATCCGCCAGATGCGGTCCTGCAGCCGCTCGGTCTCGCGCTCGGCGCGCCGCGTTCCGCGCACACGCCAGAGGCCGAGGCCCAGCGCGGCCGCTGTCAGGAGCGCCAGGACAGGCGCCATCATGTCGATCATTCCGGCCTCCCCGGCTTCAGGCCGGTCCGCCGCAGGATCGCAGCCGAAGCTGAAGGCCGCGTTGGGAAAGGCGCTTAACCGCCGGTTGCAGACTTCGCGGAGCCCGGGACGCCGCGCGCGCTTAACGGAACCGTGAGGTGATCCGAAAAGCGGCTCGCGAGTTGCCTGCCAGGACGCAGGTCCGGACGGAGACGCGACATGCCCGGTGAGCACTACGACGTCATCATTGTCGGGTCCGGTCCCGGCGGCGGCACGATGGCGTGGCGCCTCGCCCAGACGGGCAAGCGGATCCTGCTGATCGAGCGCGGCGACTACCTGCTGCGGGAGCCGCGGAACTGGGACAGTCAGGCGGTGATCGTCGACGGCTACTACCAGGCCAAGGAGACGTGGTACTCCTCCGACGGCAAAAGCTTCCACCCTGGCCTTCACTACTATGTCGGCGGGAACTCGAAGTTCTACGGATCGATCCTCTTCCGCCTCCGCGAGAAGGACTTCTCCGAGATCCGCCACCAGGACGGCGTCGCGCCGGCCTGGCCCGTCGGCTACGACGTCTTCGAGCCGTACTATCAGGCGGCCGAGGAGCTGTTCCACGTCCACGGGCTGCGCGGCGAGGACCCGACCGAGCCCTGGTCGACGAAGCCCTACGCCCATCCGCCGGTGGCGCACGAGCCGCGGATCCAAGAGCTGTTCGACAACCTGAAGCGGGCCGGCCACCACCCGTTCCACCTGCCGGTGGGCGTGCGGCTGGTGGAGAAGGACGGCCGCGCGGTGCCGACCTCGCCCTGCATCAAGTGCGAATCCTTCGACGGATTCCCCTGCCCCACCAACGGCAAGTCCGATGCCCAGACCATGGTGGTGGACCCGGCCCTGCGGGACTGCCCGAACCTGACGCTGCTCACCCGCACCTATGTCGAGCGCCTCGTCACCGACCCCTCCGGCCGCACCGTCACGGGCATCGTCGGCGCGCGCGACGGCGCGCCCTTCGAGGCCTCGGCCGACCTCGTCGTGGTGGCCTGCGGCGCCCTCTCCTCGGCGCTGCTGCTGCTGCGCTCGGCCAGCGACCGACACCCGAACGGCCTCGCCAACGGGTCGGACCAGGTCGGGCGCAACTACATGCGCCACAATAACTCGACGGTGCTGGCGATCTCGAAGGTCCCGAACCCGACCCGGTTCCAGAAGACGCTCGGCCTCAACGACTTCTACTTCGGCGATCCGGACCCGAAGGACGGCTGGGAGTTCCCCCTCGGCCACATCCAGATGGTCGGCAAATCGGACGGGGCCCAGATCCACGGCGAGGGCCTGCCGGGCTTCCTGCAATGGTTCCCCGACAAGCCCTTCGACTGGATCGCCAAGCACTCCGTCGATTTCTGGCTGACCTCGGAGGACGTGCCGCTCCCGCAGAACCGGATCTTCTACAAGGACGGCAAGGTCCATCTCGACCTCACCGAGACGAACGTCGAGGCGCACAAGCGGCTCCGGCAGAAGCTGCGCGAGATCTGCAGCTTCACCGACATCCACCCGCACCTGTTCGACCGCTCGCTCTATCTCGGCAAGAACGTCCCGATCGGCGGGACGGCCCACCAGGCGGGGACCCTGCGGTTCGGCGAGGATCCGAAGACGTCGGTGCTCGATCCGAACTGCAAGGCGCACGAGTTGGACAACCTCTACGTGACCGATGCCAGCTTCTTCCCGTCGATCGGCGCCGTGAACCCGACGCTGACCATCATCGCCAACGCCCTGCGGGTCGCCGATCATCTCGTCGCCCGGATGGGGGCCCGGGACGCGATCGCGCCGCCCCGGCTTTTCGATCACACCGAGCCGCGGGAGCCGCTGCCCGCCTGAGGATCGGGGGGCGCGGAACACCGCTCCCGCCCGGCGCCGCATCCTGAAGTACACGCGCCGGCGGGCCTCGAAGGCGGCTTCCAGGACGCGCGCGACCTGTGGAGAGCTCTCCCGAGGTCGCCGCGTTCCGGCACCTCGGGATGCGGGGCCGGCTTCGGATGTGCGTCATCGTCCCCGCGCGCCGGTGGCGCCGGGGGCATGGCCCGGGAGCGAACACGAGGGACGCGGGACGCCGCGGGAACCCAGGTGTCGGCCAAAGTCGCGCGGGATCCGATCCCCGCGGCGCCCCGCGGCATCGACCGGGCGCCTGCCCCGGCCGGTGCCGTCTTTCTCGTCGCGGCGTCTCCAGCGCCCCGGTCCTGCGACTCCCTGTTAGCGGTCTCGGGCGAGGCCCAGGCACGCCGTGCCCGCACCTCCGGAACCCGCATCAGCGCCGTGGCCTTCCAGCCGCCCCCCGCCTCGTAGTGGGCGGGTCCGCAGGTCGCTCAGGGTCGGCCCAGAGGCGGGTCGGCGCGGGGGCATTTCCTCGACCCCGCCGGGCAAACTGCCGCCCGGTCTCACGCCCGCTTCCGAGACACGCCCCGCACCGGTCCGCCGCCCGGGGCGATGGCGGCTGAAAGCCACCGACGCGGGCGCCGCCCCGCCCCCGGACCCGCCCGGTCAGCCACCGGGCGGGCCCCCGAAGGACGCCCCGGGATCGCTCCCGGGCCGCCGCGGACAGGTGCGGTCAGGAAGCACAAAATAGGAACATTGTCAAGGTGCGGGCGGCGCGGCACGCGGGACTGGGCCTGTCCGCCGCGGTTTTCCGTACGTCCCCGCGCCGTCATTCCGGGGCGCCGCGGGCGCGCCGGAAATCCGGTGCCGCGGTCGGCGCGTCCGGATCCCGGGCTCCGCGCAGCAACACCGGGATGACGGGGAAGCGGCCGCGTCTGCTATGTCGGCGGTCCGAATCCTCATCGATCGCGCCGCCCGTGGCCATTGACCATATCGATCTCAGCCGGATCGACCTGAACCTGCTGGTCGCCCTGGATGCGCTGCTCGACGAGCGCAGCGTCACGCGGGCGGCCGCACGGGTGGGGATCGGTCAGTCGGCGATGAGTTCGAGCCTCGCCCGCCTGCGACGCCTGTTCGACGACGAACTCCTGACCCGGGCGCCGGACGGGATGCGGCCGACACCCCGCGCCCTCAAGATCGCCGAGCCGCTGCGGGCCACCCTCCGGCAGGTGCAGGCGCTGGTGCATCGGGAGGAGCGGTTCGACCCGGCCACCGTCGAGCGCAGCTTCACGGTGAGCCTGCCGGACAGCGTCGAAGCGCTGCTCGGGCCGCGGCTGATCGCGCAGCTCCGCCGGGATGCGCCCGGCATCCGGCTCCTGCTGCGCTCGGTCGACCGGACCCGGATCCTCGACGAACTCGACGCCGACCAGGTCGATCTCGCCATCGGCCTGTTCTCCGAGGGGCAGCTCCACCACAAGCAGCGCCTCCTCTACCGCGACAGCTACGTGGTGCTGTTCAACGCCGCGCTGATCGGCCTGGAGCCGCCGATCGGGCTGGACGACTACCTGCGCTTCCCCCACGTGCTGACGTCCCTGCGCGAAACCGCCCACGGGGTGGTCGACGACGCCCTCGCGTTGATCGGCCGCTCGCGCACCCTGGCGGTGACGACCCCACGCTTCCTCGTCGTCCCGTTCATGGTCCGGGCGGCGCCGGTGATCGCCACGATGCACGCCCGGCTCGCCACCTCCTTCGCCAACGCTCTCGCGCTCAGCGTCAGCCCCGTGCCGGTGCCCCTCGACGACGTGGCCGTGTCGATGCTGTGGCACGCCTCGTACGACCACGACCCGGCCCATCGCTGGCTCCGGGATCTGCTGGTCCGGCTGGCCCACGAACCGCCCGCCCCCGGCATCATCTGAGCTCGGCGCTCACAGCTCGGCGCTCACAGGCAGGGATCGTCCGCGGTCTCCAGGCGGCCGCTCGCGATCGCCGCGCGGAACAGCGCGAAATCGGCCGCATTGCGCTCCGCATAGGCCGCAGCCCAGTCGGCGATCGCCGCGCAGAGGTCGTCGTGTTTGCCGCTGCCGCAATAGCCGGCGATCGCCGCCGCATCGCCGGTCCGCGCATGGGCGCGGGCGAGGAGCGTGCCGTAGGCGTACGAGAAGGTCAGGAGCGGCGCGCCGGACATCCGCGCCAGCGGGATCGCGCCCTTCAGGTTCTTCATCTGCCGGACGTAGAACGGGCGGCCCGCGATGCTGGTCCAGCCGAGCAGCGGATCGCCCACCGCCTGGAGCAGGCGCTGGCCGTAGATCACGCGCTCGCCCTCGTGCCCGGAAAAGGGCGCCGGCACCCGCGGCAGGTACGGCGCGTGCGCCGGACGGACCGCCTCCTTGACCTGGAGGAAGAGTGCGTCCGCGTCGGAATTGCCGAACAGCAGCGCCAGGTAGGCGCGGGTCCCGACGCTGCCCACGCCGACGACGCGATGGGCGACATCGACCACATGGTAGCGGTCGAGCATGAAGCGCCGCTCCCGCGGCAGGGTCTCGGCGTAGCGCTCCAGACCGGTGACGACGCCCTCGCGGGTCGCCTCGTCCACGGGCGTCAGGATCGGCGGATCGGTTTGCAGGCGCCAGCTGCCGTCGGTGCGCCGCTCGGCGACCTGGGCGAGGAGGCTGCGGTTGTTCCGCCGCCGCGCCTTGTCGACGGCCCGCCGCACCACGGCCCGGGCCTCGGCATCCATCTGCAACCCGGCGATGTGCGGTGCGTCGGCACGCGTGGTCTGGTACCAGACGTCGAGGGAGCCCTGCGGCGCCAGGCGCCGCATCGTGTGTTGGTAGCCGGAGACCGCCTCCATGACGGAGGCGCGCCGCTCGGCCGCCGGCGCGCCCGCATCCGCGATGGCGACCGCGAGGCCGGCCGCGAGGCGCTTGAGATCCCATTCCCACGGGCCGATCGTGACCTCGTCGAAATCGTTGAGGTCGAGGACGACGTCGCGCTGCGGCGTACCGAACAGGCCGAAATTGTCCGTGTGCGCGTCGCCGTTCATCACCACGTCGATGCCGCTGCGCGGCCCACGCGACAGGTCCCAGGCCATGACATGGGCGGCCCCGCGCAGGAACGCGAAGGGCGAGGATGCCATCCGGGCGACCCGCAAGGGGATCAGATGCGGCTGACGGCCCTTATGCGCGGCCTCGATCAGGGCGATCGGGTCGGGCCGGTCCGGACCGGGATCCAGCGTGGCCTGGCTCGCATGGGGCACCTCGGCGCGCAGCCGCTTGCCGGCCTTGCGGCGCTTGTCCCAGGCCTCGACGCCCACGCGGAGGTCGATCCGCGGAAACTCCGCGACCGGCGCGAGCACCGAGTCCATACCCGGGGCGTCGGAAACGCCGGTTTCCGGGGCAGTCCTGTCGCTCTCGATGCGATCCATCGATGTCCCATCGCGGCATGCAGGGCGGCCGCGGCCGTACGGGTCTCCCCCCCGAGCCGGGAGCGATTTCCATACGGTAGCATCGGCCCCGCTCTGTGACGTCCCGGGCCCGAACGGCCCTTGACCACTCTATAGGCGAGCCCTCTAACGAACCGAGTATTCGCGGGGCGTTTCCGGGTGCCGGGCCGTTCACAGCGTCGCGATCAGAGTTCCGGAAGTGGACGGGGCGTTCCGGGAACGCCGTTGCATCAGCGAGACTTCGCATGCCCAAGGGTTCAGATCTCCTCGTCGCCGCCCTCGAGAACGAGGGGGTCGACCGAATCTTCGGGATTCCCGGCGAGGAGAATCTCGACGTCGTCGAATCCCTGCGCAACTCCAAGATCGAGCTGATCCTGACCCGCCACGAGCAGGCGGCGAGCTTCATGGCCGCCACCCATGGCCGCCTCACCGGCCGCCCCGGCGTCTGCCTCTCGACCCTGGGTCCCGGCGCCCTGAACTTCTCCACCGGCGCCGCCTACGCCCATCTCGGCGCGATGCCGATGATCATCATCACCGGCCAGAAGGGCATCCTGTCGTCGCGGCAGGCCAAGTTCCAGATCGTCGACGTGATCAGCTCCATGAAGCCGATCACCAAGATGGCCCGGCAGATCGTCTCGGCCTCCTCGATCCCCACCATCGTGCGCGACGCCTTCCGGGTCGCCACCGAGGAGCGGCCGGGCCCGGTGCTGCTGGAGCTGCCCGAGGACATCGCGGCCGAGGAGGCCGAGGCCCACCTCGTGCCCTCGCACCCGATCGACATCCCGGTGGCCCATCCCACCGCCATCGCGCGCGCCGCCGCCATGATCCTGAAGGCCGAGCGCCCGCTGATCATGCTGGGCGCCGCCGCGAGCCGCCCCCGGGCCACCGGCGAACTCGGCGGCTTCGTGCAGCGGACCCAGATCCCGTTCTTCACCACCCAGATGGGCAAGGGCACGGTGGCGAGCGGCACGAACCTCTACATGGGCACGGCGGCGCTCTCCGAGCGCGACTACGTCCACGAGGCGATCGACCGGGCCGACCTGATCATCGCCATCGGCCACGACACGATCGAGAAGCCGCCCTTCTTCATGGGCCAGCACGACCAGAAGGTCCTGCACATCAGCTACATGCCGGCCAATGTCGAGCAGGTCTACTATCCCGACGCCGAGGTGGTGGGCGACCTCGGCCCCACCCTGAAGCTGCTCGCCGACCAACTCGACGGCAAGCTCCCCAACGCCGGCGCCCTGCTCCACCTGCGCGAGCACATCCTCAACCACATCGCCGACCGGGCCGGCGAGGACCGCTTCCCGGTGACGCCGCAGCGGCTCGTGCGCGACGTGCGCCGGGTGATCCCCGAGGACGGCATCGTCTGCCTCGACAACGGGATGTACAAGATCTGGTTCGCCCGGAACTACCGGACCTACGTCGCCAACACGCTGCTCCTCGACAACGCGCTGGCCACGATGGGCGCGGGCCTGCCCTCGGCCATGATGGCGGCGATGCTCTACCCGAACCGGCGCGTCATGGCGGTGTGCGGCGACGGCGGGTTCATGATGAACAGCCAGGAGATGGAGACCGCGGTCCGCCTCAAGCTCAACCTCGTGGTGCTGGTGCTGGACGACTCGGCCTACGGGATGATCCGCTGGAAGCAGGCGGTCGACAAGTTCGCCGATTACGGGATGACCTTCAGCAACCCGGACTTCGTGCTCTACGCCAAGTCGTACGGGGCCACCGGCCACCGGGTCGAGTCGGTCAACGACCTCGTGCCGACCCTCGACCGGGCCTTCGCGGCGGGCGGCGTCCACCTCGTGGCGGTCCCGATCGATTATTCCGAAAACACCCGCGTGCTGGTCGACGAGCTGCGCGCCAAGGTGAAGGATTTCGAGCCGGCCGAGTAAGGCTGGTGTCGCAGTTGGGTCGGGACCAAGACAGGGCAGCGCGATGAACCCGTTCACCTTCCAGACCACGCCGAACGTGCTGTTCGAGGCCGGCGCCTCCAGGAAGCTGCCCGAGATCGTCGGCCGCTTCGGGGCGAAGCGCGTCCTGCTGGTCACCGACAAGGGCGTGCGCGGCGCCGGGCTGACCCAGGCCGCCGAGGCGGCTTTGGCGGAGGCCGGCGTCAGCCTCGACGTCTACGAGGACGTGGTGGCCGATCCGCCCTCCACGGTGATCGAGGCGGCGGCCAAGCGCGCCCGGGAGCTCGGGACCGATCTGGTCCTGTCGATCGGCGGCGGCTCGGCGCTCGATACCGCCAAGCTGGTCGCCTACCTCGCCAAGTCCGACGAGCCGCTCGACGCGATCTACGGCGTCGGCCTCGCCACGGGCGACCGGCTTCCGCTGATCCTCGTTCCCACCACCGCCGGCACCGGCTCGGAGGTGACGCCGATCTCGATCGTCACGACGCCGACCACCGAGAAGAAGGGCGTCGTCGCCCCGAAATTGCTGCCCGACTGGGCGGTGCTCGACCCGGAGCTGACGCTGGGCCTGCCGTCCCACGTCACGGCCGCCACCGGCATCGACGCCATGGTCCACGCCATCGAAGCCTTCACCAGCAAGAACAAGAAGAACCCGATCTCCGACCAGCTCGCCAAGCAGGCGCTGGCGCTGCTCTCGGCCAACATCCGCACCGCCTGCACGGACGGGGCGAATCTCGAGGCGCGCTCCGGCATGCTGCTCGGCTCGATGCTCGCCGGCATGGCCTTCGCCAACGCGCCGGTGGCGGCGGTCCACGCCCTGGCCTACCCGGTCGGGGCGATCTTCCACGTGCCGCACGGGCTCTCGAACGCGCTCGTGCTGATGGGGGTGATGCGCTTCAACCTCTCGCACGCGGAGGCGCTCTACGCCGAGCTGGCGCCGATCCTCGATCCCGCGGCTGCGGATCTGCCGCCGTCCGAGGCCGCCAAGCGCTTCGTGGAGAGCCTCGACGCGATCTGCCGCGACTGCAAGGTTCCGGCGTCCCTCGCCGAGGTCGGCGTCGCCCGGCAGGACCTGGAGCGCATGGCCTCCGACGCGATGAAGCAGACGCGGCTCCTCGTGAACAACCCGCGCGAGGTCACCTACGACGACGCCTTCGCGATCTACGCCGAGGCACTGGGCGAGGCACGCCCGGCGGCGTGAGGGCGGAAGCGGCGCTGGACTGCCGCTCGGCCAGTCCCGGCCACGCCGTCATTGCGAGCGCAGCGAAGCGACCCAGGGCAGCGCGACCTCGCCGAGCGAGACGCTGCTGGATTGCTTCGCTCCGCTCGCAAGGACGGAGGCGACGTTTCAGCCCTAGGGCTGTGAGGAGAAACGCCAGCATGGACCAGTTCGACGCGTTCCGGGCGATGGGCGAGTTCTGGACCCGGGCGGGCACGGGCTTCTTCACGCAGGGTCTGGGGCCATCCGCGCCCGGCTTCGGCTGGCCGACCTTTCCGGCACCCGATCTCGCCGGCATGGCCGCCGCCCAGTCCAAGCTCACCGAGGCCTGGACCGCCGCCAACACCCTCTCGCAGACACTCGCGACATCGCTCCAGGGCGGCCCCGGGGCGCCGGACCCGACCGCCGGGGCGGTGCTCGCCCGGATCTTCGATCCCCAGGCCTGGCTCGGCGGCTCGGGCGAGTTCGACGCCGCGCTGACCCGCATGGCCGAGGGCCCGCAGCTCGCCGACCTGTGGCAGACCGAGCGACGCTACGCGGCCCTGTTCACCGCCTGGGCGACGCTGCGGCGAGCGCAGAGCGAGCATCAGGCCGTGATGCTCGACGCCTGGACCCGCGCCGCCGGCACCTTCGCCCAGGAGGCCAATGCCCGCGCCGAGCGCGGCGAGAGCTTCGCCTCCGCCCGGGAGATGATGACGCGCTGGATCGAGACCGCCAACGCGGTCCTGCTGGAGGTCCAGCGCTCGGACAAGTTCCTGGCCTCGCAGCGGGCGGTGCTGCGGGCCTCCACCGATCTGCGGCTCGCCCAGCAGGACGTCGCGGCCTTCCTGTCCGAGCTCTACGGCCAGCCGACCCGGGCCGAGCTCGACGACGTCCACAAGAGCCTCACCGAGCTGCGCCGCGAGGTGCGGGCGCTCCGCCGCGAGCGCCGGCAGGCCGGCAAGGTCGCGCAGGCGGGTGGTTCAGAGGTCGGGAAGGAAGCCCATGGCTGACCAGGAAAGCCCGAAGGGGCCGGCCGCTCCGCTGAATCTCACACCCGCCGCGTTGCTGGCCGAAGTCGGCACCCTCGGCCGCCGGATCAGCGAGGGGGCCAAGCTGTTCGCCGATGTCAGCGACGCCGACGTCGCGATCGCTACCACGCCGAAGGATCTGGTCTGGAGCCAGGACAAGGTCCGGCTCTACCGCTACCGGCCCCTCGCCGAGAGCAAGGGCCTGCCGCCGGTCCTGATCGTCTACGGCCTGATCGGCCGCTACACGATGGCCGACCTGCAGGAGGACCGCTCGCTGGTCCGCAACCTGCTGAACCTCGGCCTCGACCTCTACGTGGTCGATTGGGGCAATCCCGGCCGGGCCGACCGCTACGTCACCATCGACGATTACGTGGACGGCTACCTCGCCGAGTGCGTCGCCGTCATCCAGGAGGCGGCGAAGCGCGACAGGATCAGCCTGCTCGGGATCTGCGAGGGCGGGGTCTTCACCACCTGCTACGCGGCGCTCTACCCCGAGACCGTCAACGCGATGGTGCTGACCATCACGCCGATCGACTTCCATGCCGATGCCCGGGATGCCCGCGCCGGCCACGGCTTCATCAATGTCTGGACGCGCTCGCTGACGCCCGAGGACGTGGACCGGCTGATCGACGCGCAGGGCTCCCTGCCCGGCGCTTTCATGGGCTCGGTGTTCTCCATGATGACGCCGATGCGCACCCTGACGAAGTACAACCTCGACCTGCTCGACGCCCTCGACGACAAGAAGAAGTTTTTGAACTTCCTGCGCATGGAGAAGTGGATCGCCGACCGTCCGGACCATCCCGGCGAGGCGGCGAAGCAGTGGCTCAAGGATCTCTACCAGGACAACAAGCTGGTCCAGAGTGCCTTCGAGCTCGGCGGCCGGACGGTGGATCTGAAGGCCATCACCTGCCCGGTGCTGAACGTCTTCGCCCAGGACGACCACATCATCCCGCCCGCCACCTCGCAGGCGCTGAAGGACAAGATCGGCACCGCGGATTACACCGAGATGGGTCTGCCCGGCGGCCATGTCGGCGTGTTCGTCGGCGGCAAGGCCCAGAAGCTGCTTGGGTCGGGCATCGCCGACTGGCTCGGCCAGCGGGGGTAGGATGTC
Organism: Methylobacterium sp. 391_Methyba4; assembly: GCF_029691625.1. NCBI lineage: Bacteria > Pseudomonadati > Pseudomonadota > Alphaproteobacteria > Hyphomicrobiales > Methylobacteriaceae > Methylobacterium > Methylobacterium sp. 391_Methyba4. The sequence continues at coordinate 2,993,658 of NZ_CP121475.1, forward strand.
GGCCCGACGATTCTCGATGAGCACGATGCCCCTCCCCTCCCCCCGCTGTGGGGACGGCGACTGGACACACCCATCGTGCGCTGCGCCGCGGCGGCGGGATCAAGCGCGGGTCCCCTCTCCCGTGCGGGAGAGGGACAGGGTGAGGGATCAGGTCCGTCCGATAAAGGCGCGACCTGACGGCGCTTCGAGGGCGTGCTCCATCCTGACGCGGCCCGTCCCTGACCCCGACCCTCTCCCGCACGGGAGAGGGGGCGCCTCGCGATCTGCCGCGGAGGCCAGCGTTCAATCCGGGCCGATGGACATCGTCGCTTCCCGGAGAAGGGCGAGCGCAGCCGCTCCGGCCGCATCCCGGGCGCCGAGGATCACCCGATGGGCAGCCTGAAGAACAAGATCGTCAGCGCCGACGAGGCAGTCGCCATCCTGCAGGACGGTGACATGGTGGCGGTGTCGGGCTTCGTCGGCATCGGCACGCCCGACGAGCTGATCCTGGCGCTCGCCCGCCGCTTCGAATCCGGCGCCGGCCCGCACGGGCTCGGTCTGATGTTCGCCGCCGCCCCCGGCGACGGCAAGGAGCGCGGCCTCAACCGGCTGGCGCTCCCGGGCCTCGTCCGCCGCGTCGTCGGCGGCCACTGGGCCCTGGTGCCGAAGCTCGGCGCCATGGCGGTCGAGGGCCTGATCGAGGCCTACAACCTGCCGCTCGGCGTGGTCTCGCACCTCTACCGGGAGATCGCGGCCCGCACGCCGGGCCACATCACCAAGGTCGGCCTGCGCACCTTCGTGGACCCGCGGCTGGAGGGCGGCAAGCTCAACGCCGTGACGCACGAGGACCTCGTCAGCGTGGTCGAGCTCGGCGGCGAATCCTGGCTCCACTACAAGGCGTTTCCCATCAACGTCGCGCTGATCCGCGGCACCACGGCCGATCCCGCCGGCAACATCACCATGGAGCGCGAGGCGCTCACCCTCGACAACCTCGCCGCCGCCATGGCGGCGAAGAACTCGGGCGGCTTCGTCATCGCGCAGGTGGAGCGGCTGGCCGAGGCCGGCTCGCTCAACCCGCGCGAGGTGCAGGTGCCCGGCGTGCTGGTCGATTGCGTGGTGCTCAGTCAGCCCGAGAACCACCGCCAGACCTACGGCACGCCCTACAACCACGCCTTCACGGGCCGCCAGCGGGTGCCCCTCGACCGGATCGCCCCCATGGCGCTCGATGCCCGCAAGGTCATCGCCCGGCGCTGCGCCTTCGAGTTGCCGCCGGGCGGCGTGGTCAATCTCGGCATCGGCATGCCGGAGGGCGTCGCGGCGGTCGCCGCCGAGGAGCGGGTGCTGAAATACCTGACGCTCACCGCCGAGCCCGGCGTGATCGGCGGCCTGCCGCAGGGCGGGCTCGATTTCGGCGCCGCCCTGAATCCGGCCGCGGTGCTGCACCAGAACCAGCAGTTCGATTTCTACGACGGCGGCGGCCTCGACCTCGCCTGCCTGGGCCTCGCCCAGTGCGACGCGGAGGGCAACGTCAACGTCAGCCGCTTCGGCAAGCGGCTCGCGGGCGCGGGCGGCTTCATCAACATCTCGCAGAACGCCAAGAGCCTCGTCTTCGCCGGCACCTTCACGGCCGACGGGCTCAAGGTCGCGGTGGAGGATGGCGGCATCCGGATCCTCACCGAGGGCCGCTCCCGGAAGTTCATCGCCGCGGTGGAGCAGGTGACCTTCTCGGGGGCCTACGCGGCCGAGCGCGGCCAGCCGGTGCTCTACGTGACCGAGCGCTGCGTCTTCCGGCGGACGCGGGCCGGCATGGAGCTCGTGGAGGTCGCGCCGGGCATCGACGTCGCGCGGGACATCCTGGGCCAGATGGGTTTCGCGCCCATCGTGCAGGACCCGAAACCGATGGATCCGCGCCTGTTCCGCGAGGCCGTGATGGCCCTGGAGCCCTGGCTGCTGGGCCTCTCGCTGTCGGAGCGGATCAGCTACGACCCGGAGCGCAACATCCTGTTCTCGAACCTGGAGGGTTTCCAGGTGCGGACCATCGACGACGTCGAGCTGGTGCGCCGGGAATACGAGCGCGCCTGCCAGGAGATCGGCCGCAAGGTCCACCTGATCGCCAATTACGACGGGTTCGAGATCGACCCGACGGTGAGCGACGCCTATTTCTCGGCGATCGCCTATCTCGAGAACCGCTATTACGAGACCGCGTCGCGGTACACCACGAGCGCGTTCCTGCGATTGAAACTCGGCGCCTCGTTGGCGAGCCGCGATCTGGCTCCCCATGTCTTCGAGACCAAAGCCGAGGCGCAGGCGCGGAACACCGCCCAGAGCGTGCCCCTCAAGCCGCGCCCCGGCCTGTCCCAGCCCGACAGATCGCAGCCGCCGAAGGAACCGTTGGATGCCTGAGTTCGAGACCCCCGCCCTGACGGACCGCGCCTTGCTGGTCGATGCCTGCCTGATCGGCGGCACATGGTCGAAGGCCGGCTCCGGCAGCATCGACGTCACCAACCCGGCGACCGGCGCCTTGATCGCCCGGGTGCCGAATGCCGGCGCCGCTGAGACGGCCCAGGCGATCAAGGCCGCCCACGCGGCCTACCCGGCCTGGCGCGCCAAGACCGCCAACGAGCGCGCCGTGCTGCTGCGCAAGCTCGCGGCGCTCGTCACCGAGCATCAGGAGGACCTCGCCCAGATCCTCACCGCCGAGCAGGGCAAGTCGCTGACCGAGTCCCGCGGCGAGGTCGCCATGTCGGCGGCCTACGTGCTGTGGTTCGCGGAAGAAGCGCGCCGCGTCTACGGCGACGTGGTCCCCTCCCCCTGGGGCGACCGCAAGATCCTCGTCACCAAGGAGCCGGTGGGCGTGGTGGCGGCGATCACGCCGTGGAACTTCCCGTCCTCCATGATCGCCCGCAAGATCGCCCCGGCGCTGGCGGCCGGCTGCCCGATCGTGATCAAGCCCGCCTCGCAGACCCCGCTCTCGGGCCTCGCCTGGGGCGTCCTGTGCGAGCGCGCCGGCTTCCCGGCCGGCACGGTCTCGATCCTCACCGGCTCGGCCCGCGCCATCGGCGCCGAGATGACCGGCAACCCGCTCGTCAAGAAGATCACGTTCACGGGCTCCACCGAGGTCGGCAAGGTGCTGCTGGAGCAGGCCGCCCACACGGTGAAGAAGGTCTCGATGGAGCTGGGCGGCAACGCACCCTTCATCGTGTTCGACGACGCCGACCTCGACAAGGCGGTGGCCGGCGCGATGCTCGCCAAGTACCGCAATTCCGGCCAGACCTGCATCTGCACCAACCGCTTCCTGGTGCAGGACGGGATCTACGACGCCTTCGCCGAGAAGATGGCCGAGGCGGCCAACCGCCTGAAGGTCGGCAACGGCGTCGAGGACGGCGTCGCCCAGGGGCCGCTGATCGACATGGCCGCGGTGGAGAAGACCGAGGCGCATATCCGCGACGCGCTCGAGAAGGGCGGCCGGGTGATCGCGGGCGGCCACCGGCACGCGCTCGGCGGCCAGTTCTTCGAGCCCACCGTGATCACCGGCGCCACGCCCGCCATGGCGGTGGCCCGGGAGGAGACCTTCGGGCCGCTGGCGCCGCTGTTCCGGTTCCGCGACGAGGCCGAGGCGATCCGCATGGCCAACGACACCGAGTACGGGCTCGCCTGCTACTTCTACACCCGCGACCTCGGCCGCACCTTCCGGGTCGCGGAGGCGCTGGAATACGGCATGGTCGGGATCAACGAGGGGATCATCACCACCGAGGTGGCGCCCTTCGGCGGCGTGAAGGAATCCGGCCTCGGCCGCGAGGGCTCGTACCAGGGTATCGAGGATTACCTGAACACCAAGTACCTCTGCGTGGGCGGCCTCGGTGCGTAGGGCCGGGCCCACGTCGACCCGGATCGGGGCCTGATTGGTTCTCCCTCCCCCGCGGAGGAGGGAGAACCGGTGCGTCTTACTTCCCGCTCGGCGCCGCGCCGCTGCCCGTGGCGCCGTTGCCCGAGCTGCTGCCGGCGGGCGCGCCCGGGGTGCTGACGCGCGGGCCGCCGCTGGTGCCGGGCGCCATGCCGGCGCCGGTGGAGCCGGTACTCTCCATGGAGCCGGCTCCCGTCCCGGTGCCGCCCACCGCGCCGGACTTGTTGACGTTGCCCTGGTTGGCGCCGCCGGTCTGGGGGGCCTGAGCCAGCGCCGCGCCGGACGTGGCGAGCACGAGGGACGTGGCGAGGGCGAGGATCGTCTTCATGGGGACTCCTGACAATGGTGGGTCGTGTCAGGGCAACCCGGCGGCGCCGGGAATGTTCGGTCGCCTTTAGCGGGCGAGCGCCTCCCGCCACGCCGTCCAGGGCCAGCGCAGGGCCTCCCCGCCCGCCGACGGCGCGATCGACACCGTCGCGGTCCGGCCGCTGACCAGCCGCGGGTCCGCCGGGCCGCCGTCGAGGGTGATCCGCACGGGGATGCGCTGGGCCAGCCGCACCCACGAGAAGGTCGGGTTGACGTTCGCCAGCAGGTTGGTGGCGTCGCTGCGGCCGGTCTCGCCGATGCCCCCCGCGATGCTCGCCACGCGGCCCGTGAGCACGCCGTCCTCGCCCATCAGCTGGACGTTGACCGGCGCGCCGACGCGGATGCGCGGCAGCTTGGTCTCCTCGAAATAGCCCTCGATCCGGACGGTGTCGCGGTCGATCAGCGCCATGACCCCGCGGCCCGTGGTGACGTAGGCGCCCGGACGCAGCTCCATGTTGGTGATCCGGCCGTTGACCGAGGCCCGCACCGCCGAGCGTTCCAGGTTGAGCTTGGCGAGGTCGCGGTCGGCCAGGGCCTGCTCGTAGGCCGCCTGGGCGGACAGGTCGGCGGCCTTGGTGGCCTCGACCTTCTGCTGCGAGACGGCCGCGTCGGAGAGCTTGCTGTAGCGGGCATAGTCGGCGGCAGTCTGCTCGGCGGTGGCCTTGCGGCCCTCCACCATCGCCTCCGCCTGCCGCAGCCCGATGCGGAACCGGTCCGGATCGATGCGGAACAGGACGTCGCCCTTCCGCACGACCTGATTGTCCTCCACCAGCACCTCGGTGACGAGGCCGGACACGTCGGGGGCCACCGCCACGACGTCGGCGCGCACGCGCCCGTCCCGGGTCCAGGGGGCATCCATGTAGTAATCCCACAGGCCGAGGCCGACGATCAGCGCCGCGGCGACCATGCCGAGGGTGACCAGGAGGCGGCCGAGGACGGAGAACAGGGCGGTCATTGCAGGGTCCGGTGGGCGAGGGTCACGACGCCGCCGAGCAGGACGACGTAGAGGGCGAGGTCGAAGAGCGGCCGGTGCCAGACGAGGCGGTAGAAGCCGGTCGCCGACAGGAGACGGCGGAGCGGCAGGCTGAGCGCGAAGGCGATGGCCATCCAGAGCGCGAGGCCCGGCACGAACACGCCGTAGAGGTCGATCTCGCCCATCATGCCGCCATCTCCCGGTCGTCCCGCGCGGGGGGCGCCGCCCGGTAGGCCGGCGCGTCGGGGAAGAGCCCGCGGCGCAGGCCGGTGAGTCCGATCAGGGCGGCCCGGCGTTCCGGCCCGGGGGCCGCATCCGCGACGGCGTCAAGCCCGTCGTCCAGCGCCGCCAGAAGCGCCGAATCCGGTCGGCCGGTCCGGTCGCGGAGCTGGCGCGCCGCCAGCGCGAGGGCCCGGTCGACGGCGGTCCGGGGCGGACCCGTCAGCCGCCGGCGCACCCGACGGACCTCCACGAGGTTGATGCCCACCCGGACATCGGCCAGCAGGTCGCCCACGGAAGCCGACGTCTCGGCCGGCAGCGTCGCCAGCCGCGGGGCGATCAGCCCGATGCGGTCGAGCATCAGGGCGGCGAGTTCGAGGCCGTGGCCGGTGCCGCGCCCGTCCGCGGCGGCTGCGAGGCTCTGCCGGTTGATCCGCACGAGCCGCCGGGCGCTCCAGCCGGCGCCCACCGAGCGGATCAGCCGGGTGACCACCGCCCCGACCCACATGCCCACCACCGAGGCGATCACCCCGTTGGCGAAGGGCGCGAAGTCGCCGCTGTAGCCGTTCTGGAGCGCCAGAAGCGTCGCGCCGTTCAGCGCCGCGCCCATGCCCATCGGGGCGGTGCGCGGCTGCGTCATCATCAGGCCGCACAGGATCAGGGCCGGCGCGAGCGCCAGGGCCAGCATCTCGAAGGAGGTGGCGAGGGGCAGCACGGCGAACAGGTAGAGGCCCGCGCCGAGGGCGCCGACGAGCGCCGAGTTGGTGAAGCTCAGGATCTGCGGCGCGGGATCGTCCTGCGCGGCGAACAGGCAGCAGGCGACCGCACCCATCATCGGCGCCGCGGATCCGTCGGGCCAGCCGGTGGCGATCCAGATCGCACAGCAGACCAGCAGGCCCACGAACACCCCGAAGGCCGAGAACGCCGCCAGCCCATGGTCGCGGTGGCGGATGGACCGGACCCGGGCCGTGTAGGCGAAGGCGAGCGGCGCCCGCGGCGGCGTCCCGGCGGCAAGGTGGCCACGGAGTGCCCGCAGGTCCTGGCGCAGGTCGATGACGTCGCGCAGGCGTGCCGCGAGGCTCGCGAGCAGCAGCGTGGTCCAGTCCGGATTCCGGCCGAGGGTCGGCTCGAACCCGTCGATCCGGCCGCGCAGATGCGCGGCGCGCTCCGGATCATCCGCCTCGTCGGCGAGCCAGACGGCGAGGTCCGACAGGAATGACCGGACCCGCGCCGGCAGCGCGCCCGCCCGCTCCAAGGTCTCGACGCGATCCGCCACGGCGGCGACGATCGGCAGGACCATCAGCATGTGCTGCCGGACCGGCGCGAAGGCCTCCGCGGCGCGCTCCGCGCCCGTCGCCTCGTTGCGCAGGGCGAGGCCGAGGGCATCGAGGCCGAGGGCGTCCGAGGCGAGGCGCAGGCGCCGGCCCTGGCTCGTCCCGGAAGCCTCCGGCGCCCGGGCCGCCGCGAGGGCACCCTGGATCCACGCACGGGCTTCCGCCAGCCAGAGATTCAGACGCCCGACGATCAGGGGGGCCGCCGATTGCGGCAGGATCAGCGTGGCGGCGAGGCTGGCGCAGAGGATCCCCAGGGAGATCTCCTCGGCCCGCGCCACCGCGGTGTCGAAGATCGCCCCGGGATCCTCGACGGCGGGGAAGCCGATCAGCGCCGCCGTGTAGCCGGCGAGCATCGGCAGGTAGCTCGCCGGTGTGCGGTCGAGAAGCGAGACGTAGAGGCAGAGCGCGACCCAGAGGGCCACCGCGAGGCTCAGCAGGATCGGCTCGTTGACGAGGTTCGGCACCAGCACGACGCTCACCGCCGCGCCGAGCACCGTGCCGCCGACGCGGTAGACGGCCTTTGCGCGCGTCGCGCCCGAGAGGACCTGGCTGGTGATGTAGACGGTGCCCACCGCCCAGTAGGGCCGCGGCAGGTCGATCCAGAGCGCGACGAACAGGGCGAGCATCGCCGCCGCGTAGGTCTTCAGCGCGAAGGCCCAGTCGCGCCATCCGGGGAGGGTCACGACGCCGGCTCCAGCTCGGGGGCGGCCGCGGCGGCCTCCCGCCCGTAGCGCTGGAGCGCCGCGAAGACCCGCACGCTCGCTTCGAGATCGGCGTCGTCGACCTCAGCGAAGACCCGCGCGCGCAGGGTCGACAACGCGGTCTCGATCTCCTCGAAGACCTGCCGTCCGCGCGGGGTCAGACCCAGCACCTTGGCGCGGCGGTCGGACGGATCCTCGCGGCGGACCACCAGCCCGGCGGCGGCGAGCTGGTCGAGGAGGCGGACCAGCGAGGGGCCTTCGATGCCGACGGCCTCCGCCAGGACGTTCTGGCGCGGTTCCTCTTCCATCCGACCGATGATGATCAGCGGGTGCGCGGTGGCGTCGGACAGGCCATGCGCCTCCGCGACATTGTTGGCGGCGCGCCGCCAGTGGCGTCCCGTCGTCAGCAACGCGTGCGTGGTGGCCTGCTGCAGCCGCTCGCGCGTCCTGGGATCGTCGATGTCGGTCACGGTCTGATCCCCCGCCGCGAGGACCCAGCGAAGACGCCGGATCAATCAGTTCACATACTGATAGATAGCATCATATCGATTTGGACAGGGTGACATCGTGGTCGGTCAGGGTTGCGGGCAACGAATGGGCACGTCCCTCGTCCCGATGGTGTGCAGCGTCAGCGGAATGCAGCTCAGGGTCCGGCACGCACGTGTGCGGAACGGTGAGCGGGCCAGTCCATCCCGCCCCTTCACCCTGAGGTGCCCGCGTCAGCGGGGCTCGAAGGCGGGCTCTGGGGATCGCGCGGCTGGCTGGAGCCCGCCTTCGAGGCCTCCGTTGCGCTCCGGCACCTCAGGATGAGGTGGAGCGGGGGGCGCCGATCAAGGGCGTCGCGGTCTCGCAGCCGCGCCGTCAGGCCGGATGCGTGTTGTGGATCTGGTCGAAGTCCAGCGACGCCGTATCGATCACGATCTGCGTCCGGCTGATGACCTCGAGCTTGCGCAGGATTTCCGAGACGTGCGCCTTCACGGTCGAGTCACCGACCTGCAGTTCGTGAGCGATCTGCTTGTTGAGCTTGCCCTGCCGGATCATCATCAGCACCCGCAATTGCTGCGGCGTCAGCCGGGCGAGGCGCTCGGGGAGCGGCGCCTTCTTGCTCCGTGGTGCGGGCGTCGTGGCCTCGGTGAGACCCGGCGGCAGGAACAGCGCCCCGCGCATCACCTCGGTGATCGCCCGGGTGAGCGTCGCCTTGTCCATGGCCTTCGGGACGAAGCCCGCCGCGCCGTGCTGCAGCGCCTCGCGCACGATGCGCGGATCCTCGTGGCCGGAGACGATCAGGATCGGGATCCGCGGAAAGCTCGCCCGGATGGTGATCAACCCGTCGAAGCCGGTCACGCCCCGCATGGAGAGGTCGAGGAGCGTCAGGTCGATGCTGCGATTCGCGGCGAGCACCGCGCAGGCCGCCTCGATCCCGTCCGCCTCGTGAAGGACCGCGTCCGGATGCGCGAGGCGGATCGTGGCCGCCAGGGCGTCGCGGAACAGCGGGTGGTCGTCGACGATGAGGAGATTCACGCAGACCTCGGTCCTTCGCTCGAGATCCTCACAGGATCCGCCGAACCCGCGGGCGGGAGGTCCGAAGGGTGATCGATGCGGCCCCGGGGCGCAAGCGGGTGTTGAGACGAACGCCGCGCCCCGAGGCCCAGGCGTGCCGGCCCGGGAAGGCCGACACGCTTTCGGTTGCGCGCCGTCAGCGCGCCGCCACCGTCTTCGGCAGCTTGAACGCCCAGAAGCTGCCGCCCTGGTTGATGCCGGCCGTGGACTTGGCGACCTCGCCGCCCCACAGCGGCACCGCGCCGCCCCAGCCGGCCGCGACGCCGACCCACTGCTCGCCGTCCTGCTCCCAGGTGATCGGCGAGGAGACCACGCCGGTGCCGACCTGGAACTTCCACACCTCCTCGCCGGTCTTGGCGTCGAAGGCCTTCAGGAAGCCCTCCGGGGTACCGGTGAAGACGAGGTTGCCCGCGGTGGTGAGCACGCCGGCCCAGAGCGGGGCCTTGTTCTTGTACTCCCAGACGACCTTGCCGGAGGCCGGGTCGATCGCCTTGAGCGAGCCGATATGGTCGTCGAAGACCGGCTTGATGGTGAAGCCGGCACCGAGATAGGCGGCGCCCTTCTTGTAGTTCACCGGCTCGTTCCAGATATCCATGCCCCACTCGTTGGACGGCACGTAGAACAGCTTGGTGTCGGGGCTGTAGCCGATCGGCATCCAGTTCTTGCCGCCGAGGAAGCTCGGCACCGCGAAGACCGACTTGCCCTTCTTGTCGTCGCCCTGGGCCTTGCTCGGGTCGCCGGGCCGGTTCACCTCGTTGTAGATCGGGCGGCCGTTCTCATCGATGCCCTTGGCCCAGTTGATCTTCTCGACGAACGGCGTCGCCGAGATGAACTTCCCGTTGGTGCGGTCGAGGACGTAGAAGAAGCCGTTGCGGTCGGCGGTGGCGCCGGCCTTGATGGTCTTGCCGCCCTTGTTCAGGTCGAACGGCACGAACTCGTTGACGCCGTCGAAGTCCCAGCCGTCGTGCGGGGTGGTCTGGAAGCCCCAGACGATCTCGCCGTTGTCGGGGTTGAGGGCGAGGCGCGAGGAGGTCCACTTGTTGTCGCCCGGCCGCAGCCAGGAGTTCCACGGGCCCGGGTTGCCGGTGCCGAAGTAGATCAGGTTGGTCTCGGGGTCGTAGGTGCCGCCGAGCCACGTGGCGCCGCCGCCGAACTTCCACATGTCGCCCGGCCAGCTCTCGTTGACCTTGCCGGTCATGGTCGAGGGCTTGCCGTTGAGCTCGCCCATGTGGCCCTCGATCACGGGGCGCTTCCAGACCACCTCGCCGGTCTCGGCGTCGCGGGCCTCGATCCGCCCGATCACGCCGAACTCGCCGCCCGACACGCCGGTGATGATCTTGCCCTTCACGATGATCGGGGCGGCCGTGTAGCTGTAGCCGGCCTTGAAGTCGTCGATGTCCTTGCGCCAGACGACCTTGCCGGTCTTGGTGTTCAGGGCGACGAGCTTGGCGTCGAGCGTGCCGAAATAGACGTTGTCCTTGTAGAGGGCGGCGCCGCGGTTCACCACGTCGCAGCAGGGCAGGATGCCCTCCGGCAGGCGGGCATCGTATTCCCATTTCTTCTCGCCGGTGCGGGAATCGATCGCGTACATGCGCGAATACGAGCCCGTGACGTAGATGATGCCGTCCTTGACCAGCGCCTGGCTCTCCTGGCCGCGCTGCTTCTCGCCGCCGAACGAGAACGACCACGCCGGCACGAGGCTCTTGATGTTGTCGCGGTTGAGGGTCTTCAGCGGGCTGAACCGCTGGGCCTGCGGCCCGAGGCCGTAGGTGACGACGTCGCCGGGCGTCTTGGCGTCGTTGATGATGTCCTGCTCGCTCACCCCCTGGGCCATGGCCGGCAGGGCACCGCCCGCCACGAGGGCGGCGACGCCCACCGCGGCGAGGAACCGGGTCCGCATTCTCATGACGTCTCCTCCGTGATCGTCTCCGGTCCCTGCGGCCGGAGCTTTCGGGTTTCGGCGCGATCCGCACGAGTCGCGGGGCGCCCCCTTGGAGAACGACGCTATCGCTGTTCTCAGGAAAGTCTTATTGGCCATTGGTCCAATAAGACGATCGGTTCAATGGCCGAGAAGAAAGTATTCGGTGAACCAAGAACAGCTGCCGCCCCGGCGCTGCGCGCCGGTCGGGGACGGAATGCACGGCCGGGTCCGTTCGACGCGCCGGTCTCGAACGGGCCGGTCGAGGGACGCTGAGATCCGACCCACGACCACATCCTGAGGCGCCGGAGCACAGTGGAGTCCTCGAAGGAGACCTCCAGCTGGTCGGGCCATCCCTGCAGATCTCCTTCGAAGCTGCTGCGCAGCACCTCAGGATGCCGTTGAGACTTGGAGATCCGGCTTCGGACCGTGATTTCTCCTTCCCTTCATCGTCCTCCGCCGGAGAGCGGCTCAGCGCCGCTCAGTACCCCTTCGGCGGCGTGTAGGTGACGCCGTAGGTCTCGCAGATCGCCTTGAGGCCGCCGTCCGCGTTCAGCGCCGTGATCGCGTCCCCGACCGCGTAGGCGAGGTCGCGGGAATCAGTGCGCACCGCGCCGCCGATCTCCCAGCGGGTCTTCACCAGCCCGGTCGAGGGGATCGTGGCGATCGGGTTGTCGTCCTTCGGGGCCTTCGCGGCGAACAGGGCGGCCTCGATCGCCGCGCGGGTGCCCGCCAGGATCGGCGCCTCGCCGGCGAGATAGGCCGTCGCGGCCTCCTCGAAGCTCTTGTAATGCTTCAGGTTCGGGCGGAAGCGACCGCCCTGCGCGGTCAGCAGCATCAGGTCGGCGGCGCTGGTGCCTTCCAGGGCGACGGTCCTGTCGCCGATGTCGTCGAGCCTGTCGAAGCCCTCCAGGGCGTCCTTCCGGTACGCGAAGGCGATCTCCTGCTCGACATACGGGGCGGTGAAGAACACCTGCTCGTTGCGCAGGGCGAGTTGCCGGTCGGTCGGCACGTGCAGCATCAGGTCGGCGAGGGGCGTGCCGGCGAGATCGCCCCGCCACAGGTTCAGGCGCAGGTCGCCATCCACGTTCTCGCCGGCATCGACCACGCGCAGGTCGAGCTTCACCTTCAGCCTGTCGGCGATGGCCTGCGCGAGATCGGCATCGATACCCCGGGCCTTGCCCGTCCCGGCGTCGGAGAACGGCGCGTTGTCGCCGTAGACCGCCACCCGCAGGGTGCCGTCCGCCACGACCTGATCGAGCGGGCGCGCGGCCGCCTCCGGCTGGAACCGGAGGGCCAGGAGCAATCCGCAGGCGAGGAGGAGCCGCGCGCTACTCCTCATGCTTCGACTCGATGTAGCTGCGGATCGCCCAGAGGCCTTCCTGCGAGATCACCCCGTCGAAGGCCGGCATCTTGGTCACGCCGTTGATGACGGCGCCGTGCTTCATGCGCTCGACGAAGTATTCGTCGCCCTCCTTGCCCTGCGGCAGGTAGCGCAGGTCCGGGGCGAGGCCGCCGGAGATCATCTCCAGGCCGTGGCAGCGGGCGCAGTTCTGGTTGAAGCCCGAGGCGCCGATCGCGATGGCGTGCTTGTCGCCCTTGTAGGGGTTCTCGGCGACCCACTCGGTGCCGAGCGGCTTCAGGCCGTCGGTGTTGACCGGCTGGGGCTGAACGTCGCCGTGTCCGAGGGCGCTGCCGGCGGCGAGGGCCAGCCCCAGCGCCGCGAGCATGCCGCCCGCCGCCGTCTTCATGGTGCGCATCCGCCGCCTCCCCTCGTTGTTGGACGAGGGTTAGCAAGGTTCGGGCAGCGGACCCATTATGCTTTGGTACGGATCTATCGGCTGATCGCCATCCACGACTTGTGTTGCGCTGCGTCATGATTGATGGGTGCACCTTGGTCCAATATCGGCGGGCACAACTCCGCTTCTAGACTCCGGCTCAACGACAAGGGACGCGGGGCTGGAGGAAACGGGCGGGGATGGTGTCCTCCGGTGCGCGACGGGCCAGGAAACGCGGAGGGCCGCAGGCCGCCCTGCGGCTGGCCGTCGTCCTGGCGGCTCTCGCGCCGGTCTCGCCCGGGCGGGCCGCGCCCGCGCCGGCGGGTCCGCCCCTGACGATCCAGTACCTGGAGCGGCGGGTCGAGCGGCCGGTGCCGCTGAACAACGAGGATCCGATCCCCGCCGATGAGGGGGCGAAGGGCGCGGAACTCGGCCTGAAGGATTCGAACGCCACTGGCCGCTTCCTCGGCCTGAGCTTCGGCCTCGACGCGAAGGTGGTCGAGCCGGACGACGACATCCGCCAGGCCTTCCGGGATCTCGCCGACCGCCGCTTCGTGGTGCTCAACGCGCCGGCCGCGGACGTCCTCGCCCTCGCCGACCTGCCGGAGGCGAAGGGCAGCGTGCTCCTCAACATCGGCGCCCCGGACACGCGCCTGCGCGACGCCGATTGCCGGCGGAACCTGCTCCACGTCCTGCCGTCCCGCGCCATGCTGGCCGACGCGCTGGTACAGTTCCTCGCCTTCAAGCGCTGGTCCCGGATCCTGCTGGTGACCGGGCCGGCGCCGGCAGACGCACTCTACGCCGAGGCGCTGCGGCGCAGCGCCCGGAAGTTCGGCGCGCGGATCGTCGCCGAATCGCGCTACGACCCGCAGGGCGGCGACGTCCGCGACACGGCTTTGCGCGAGTTCGCCCTGCCGACCCGCGGGCCCGAGCACGACGTGGTCGCGGTGGCCGACGAGGCGGGCGCGTTCGGCGCGAGCCTGAACTACAACACCGCCTCCCCCCGCCCCCTGGTCGGCACCCAGGGCCTTGCGCCGGCCGCCTGGGGTCGCCCCGTCGAAGCCTGGGCCGCTGTGCAGCTCCAAGGCCGGTTCCGGAAGCTCGCCGGCCGCGCCATGCGGCCCGTCGACTGGGCCGGCTGGATGGCGGTGCATGCGGTCGGCGAGGCGGCCGTGAAGGCGCGCAGCGCCGATCCCGCGACGGTCCGCGCCGCCCTGACGGCGCCCGGCTTCGAGATCGGCGGCTTCAAGGGGCGCCCCCTGAGCTTCCGTGTCTGGGACGGGCAGCTGCGCCAGCCGGTCTTCCTGCTCTGGCCCGGGGCCGTGACCGCGACGGCGCCGATCGAGGGCTTCCTCCACCACCGCACGGAACTCGACACCCTCGGCCTCGACGAGCCTGAGAGTGCCTGCCGCGCCTTCTCGGGGACACCAGGATGAGCCGGCCCGCCGCCCTAGCGCTGCTCCTCTGCCTCGCAGGCCCCGCGCGGGCCGAGGAGATCTTCGTCTCGAACGAGCGCGACAACACCGTCTCGGTGATCGACGGCGACAGCCTGGAGGTGCTGCGCACCTTCCCGGTCGGCCGTCGGCCCCGCGGGCTGACCTTCTCGCAGGATGGGCGGGCCCTCTACGTCTGCGCCAGCGATTCCGATGCCGTGCAGGTGATCGATCCGGATACCGGCGAGGTGCGGCACAACCTGCCCTCCGGCGAGGATCCGGAGCAGTTCGCCCTGGCGCCGGACGGGCGCACCCTGTTCATCGCCAACGAGGAGAACGCCACCACCACGGTGGTCGACGCGCAGAGCCGCAAGGTGCTGGCGCAGATCGATGTCGGCATCGAGCCGGAAGGCGTGGCGGTGAGCCCGGACGGCCGCACCGCCGTCACGACCTCCGAGACCACCAACATGGTCCACTGGATCGATACCAAGAGCCTGGCGGCGGTGGACGCCACGCCGGTCGGCCAGCGGCCGCGCTTCGCCGCCTTCACGGCGGACGGGGCCCGGCTCTGGGCATCCTCGGAGATCGGCGGCACCGTGTCGGTGATCGACGTCGCCACCCGCCAGGTGATGCGGACGATCGAGTTCGCCGTGAAGGGGATCGCGGCCGACCGGATCCAGCCGGTGGGCATCCAGCTTTCGAAGGACGGGCGCCACGCCTTCGTGGCCCTGGGGCCGTCCGACCGGGTCGCGGTGGTGGACACCGCGACCTATGCGGTCGAGAGCTACATCCTGGTCGGCCGCCGGGTCTGGCAGCTCGCCCTGAACGCGGCCGGCACGCGGCTCTTCGCCACCAACGGCGTCTCCGGCGACGTGACGGTGATCGACGCCGCGACGTTCAAGCCGATCAAGACCGTGAAGGTCGGCCGCTTCCCCTGGGGCGTGGCGTCGCGGCCGATGACGCCCGCGCAGGCGCCGGACGGGCGCGCCGCCGGTGCGGTGCCGTGAATCTTCCGCGATTGCGCATGGCCGCATCACCCGCTCCCGTGAGGGCGATCGGATCCACGCATCGGCAGTGGCGACGCGGCTACGGGACGGAGCGCGGGTCCCCTCTCCCGTGCGGGAGAGGGACAGGGTGAGGGACGTGCGGCATCCGGATGAGGCGCAGCGGACCCGCACGTCGACGGCGTGCTCCATGTTGGACGTTCCGATCCCTCACCCCAACCCTCTCCCGCACGGGAGAGGGGGTCCGTCGCGCTCTGCCGCCAGCGGCCGTGCTCAACCCGGATGCGTGACCGACGCTGCCAGGGGCGGAGGCAGGCGTAAGGGGCGGCCGCTGCGGGGCGAGGTGTCTCCGCGCCCGCCCGCGCCCCGGGCCGCGGTGGGTGGCGGCCGGGGCGCGGGCCTGCTCCTGCGCGCCGCATTGCTGCTTCTCGCTGTCCTGGTCGCGCACCCCGCCGCCGCCGGCCAGCTCGATCGGGCCGGCCTCGAACGACACTTCCCGCCTCCGCTGGTCGTCGGCGAGAAGGACGACAGGCTCCCGGTCTGGCCCATCCTGAAGCAGCAGGCCGGGTCCTACGAGGTCTTCGCCTACGCCTTCGAATCCGTCGATCTCGCGCCGATCCCCGGCTTCGGCGGCACGCCCCCCGACCTGCTGATCGCGCTCGCCCCCGACGGCACCTTCCGGGACGTGACGGTGCTCTCGCATCACGAGCCGGTCTTCCTCGAAGGCCTCGGCCCGGAGCCGCTCTTCGCCTTCGTCGAGCAGTATGCGGGCCTCTCGGCCCGGCAGGCGATCCGGGTCGGCCGGCCGAACGCGCGGGCCGCCGGCGCCGCGCCCCAGACCACGGTGGACGGCATCTCCATGGCCACCGCCTCGACCCGGGTGATCAACCAGTCGATCCTCGCTTCGGCCCTGGCGGTCGCCCGCGCGAAACTCGGCTTCGGGGCGGCCAATGTCGGGCTGAAGGTCGAGGCCAGGCCCGATCTCTACGAGCCCCTGGCCCTGGCCGACCTCCTCGCCCGCGGCTGGGTGAGGCGGCTGACGGTGACGAACGCCGACGCCGCGTCGGCCTTCAGGGGCACGGGCGTGGCGGACCCGTCCGAGGGACCGCCCGATGCCGCCCTGACCGACCTGTACGTCGCCGCCCTGGACCCGCCCGCGATCGGCCGCAACCTGCTGGGGCCGACCCGCTACGACGCGCTGATGCACGAACTCGGCCCCGGCAACCACGCCGTGATGGTGATCAGCGCCGGACCGGAGGACGCGTCCGAGAACCCGGTCGGCGACCGGTTCGTCCTGGGCGCCGTTCCCGACCGGCTGGCGATCAGCCAGGGCGGCCTGATCGTGAATGCCCGCGACATGGCGGTGGAGCGCCGCGGGGCCGGCCTCGCCGAGGGCCTGCCGCCCGGACCCTGGACGATCCTGCGGATCGACCAGGCCGCCGGGTTCGACCCGTCCGCGCCGTGGGTGCTGACCGAGACGATCGTCCGCGAGCGCGGCCAGATCCTGTCCGAGAAGATCGCCCGGACCTTCACGGTCGAGACCGCCCTGCCCGCCGACCTGTTCACCCGGATCCGGCCGGATGACGGGCCGAGCTGGACCGACCCCTGGCGGGCCCGGGCGCCCGAACTCGCGCTGATCGGGCTGATGCTCGCCGTGCTGGTGCCGGTCCTGAGCAGCCAGCGCGGGCTGGTGGCGGACCGGCGCCGCTTCGCCCTCTTCCGCCTCGCCTTCCTGGCGCTGACCCTCGGCTTCGTCGGCTGGTTCGCGCAGGCGCAGCTGTCGATCGTGACCCTCGTCGGCCTCGTGCGGGCCGCCACCGTGACCCACGACCTCGCCTTCCTGCTCTACGATCCGCCCTCGCTGGTGCTCTGGGCCTTCGCGCTGGCCGCCCTGGTCGCCTGGGGGCGCGGCACGTTCTGCGGCTGGCTCTGCCCCTTCGGCGCGCTCCAGGAATTCGTCGCGCTGCTGGCCCGGCCGCTGCGCATCCGCCCGGTCGCGGTGCCGCCCGGCCTCGACCGGGCACTGCGGTCGCTGAAATACGTCGTCCTCGCCGGCATCCTCGGCGCGGCCGCGGCGGGGTCGCCCCTCGCCGACACCTTGTCCGAGGTCGAGCCGTTCAAGACCGCCATCACCCTGTATTTCGTCCGGGCATGGCCGTTCGTCGCCTACGCGGCCGGGCTGCTGGTCCTCAACCTGTTCGTCTTCAAGGGCTTCTGCCGCTACCTGTGCCCGCTCGGCGCCGGCCTCGCCCTCCTCGGGCGGGTCCGGATCCTCGACTGGATCCCGCGCCGGGCGGAGTGCGGCTCGCCCTGCCAGCTCTGCAAGGTCCGCTGCCGCTACGGTGCCATCGCGCCCTCCGGCCGCGTCGATTACGCCGAGTGCTTCCAGTGCATGGAGTGCGTGACGATCATCCACGATCCCGGGCAGTGCGTGCCGCAGGTGGTGGCGCGCAAGCGGGGCCGCCGCGCCGCGCCCCGGCCGGTGACCGTCGGATGAGCGCGCCGGTCCGCTTCGCGCACGGCCGGCGCCGGCTGCTCGTCGGTGCCGCGGGGCTGGCCGCGCTCGGCGGCGTCGCGGCGTTCCGCGCCTCCGCGGCGTCAAGGGGGCTGGCGCTGCGCACCCGCGCCGGCCTCGCCTTCGGCACCACCGTGGCGTTGACCGCCGCGGGGCCCGACTTATCCGCCATCGAGGCGGCGCTGAGCGACGGGTTCGCGGCGATGCGCGCCGTGGAGGACGCGGCCAGCCTGTTCCGGTCCGACAGCGCCCTGGCGCGGCTCAATCGCGATGGCGTTCTCGAGGCCCCCGACCCGCACCTCGTCGTCCTGCTGCGGTTCGCCCTCGCCCTCGCGGCCGAGACCGGCGGCGCTTTCGACCCGACAGTCCAGCCGCTCTGGCCGGTCTGGGCCCAGGCCGCCGCCCGCGGCGAGCGCCCCGGGGCGGAAGCCCTGCGCGCGGCCCTGGCGCGGGTCGGCTGGCAGCGAGTGCAGGTGGGGACGGACCGCGTCGTCCTGGAGCCCGGGACGGCCCTGACCCTGAACGCCCTGGTCCAGGGCTATGCCGCCGACCAGGTCATGGCGGCGCTCCGGGCGCGCGGGATCGCGGATGCCTTCGTGGATACCGGCGAGTTCGGCGCCGCCGGCGCGCATCCCGACGGCACGCCCTGGCGCCTCGGGCTGGCCGATCCCCGCCATCCCGGCGCGGTCGCCGCCGTCATCGCCCCGTTCACGGGCTTCGCCGCGACCTCGGGCGACTACAACATGAGCTTCTCGGACGACCGCGCCGACCATCACATCTTCGATCCGGCCACCGGCCGGTCGCCGCGCGCCCTGTCGTCCGTAACGGTGACCGCGCCGACGGGGCTCGCCGCCGACGGGCTGTCGACCGCCTGCATGGTCCTCGGCCGCGCGCGCGGCGCGGGCCTCGTCGCGGCCCGTCCGGGCTGCGCCGTGCGCTTCACCGGCAAGGGCTGACACATCCGGCTCCGGTGCGCGGGGCGAGGCCCGAACTGCGCCACGCGCTCTGCCCCCGCGGGGGCGATGGCTCTACGGATGGTCCGATCCGCGGCGCAGGCCCTGCATGCGTCCGCACCGGAGAGGACCGTCGGGAGAACGCGCGTGACCGAAGCGACCGGGCCGTACTGGCCGACGCAGGACTGGGCCGAGCAGGACCCGGGTGCGGCGGGGCTCGATGCCGGGCGGCTCGCGGACGCGGTCGCCTTCGCGGAGGCCCACGAGAGCGCGTGGCCGCGCAGCCTGTACTATCCCGACGGGCGCTACGTCGGGATCGTCGAGTGGAACGAGACGGGGCCCTGGAGCGCCATCGACGGGCCGGTGCGTCCGCGGGGCGGCCCGGCTGGCGTGATCCTGAAGGGCGGCCGGCGCGTCGCCGCCTGGGGGGACACCGCCCGCCCGGACATGACCTTCTCGATCGCCAAGAGCTACCTCGCGGTGCTGGCCGGCCTCGCCCACGACGACGGACTGATCCCCGACGTCGACGCGCCGGTGCGGGACAGCGTCCCCGACCCGCTGCTCGACGGCCCGCACAATGGCGCGATCACGTGGCGCCACCTCCTGCAGCAATCGAGCGAGTGGCAGGGCACGCTGTTCGGCAAGTCCGATCAGGTCGACCATTTCCGGCAGATCGGCCCCGGCGCCGACAACAGCCGCAAGGGCGAGGCCCGCGCGCTGCGGCGCCCGGGCACCTACTACGAGTACAACGACGTCCGGGTGAACCTGCTGTCGTACGGCCTGATGCGCCGCTTCGGCCGGGCCCTCCCGGAGGTGCTCCGCGAGCGGATCATGGATCCGATCGGCGCCTCCCGCGACTGGGCGTGGCACGGCTACGACACGGCCTGGGTCGAGGTCGCGGGCGCGCGGGTCCAGTCGGTCCCCGGCGGCGGCCACTGGGGCGGCGGCCTGTTCATCGGGGCCGACGACCACGCCCGCTTCGGCCTCCTCGTCGCCCGCGGCGGCGCCTGGAACGGGCGGCAGCTCCTCTCGGAGCGCTGGATCCGCGCCATGCTGACGCCGTCCCCGACGCTGGACAGCTACGGCTACCTCTGGTGGCTGAACCGCGGCGCGGCCGCCAGGCCGCAACTGCCGGCCTCGGCCTTCAGCGCCCTCGGGGCGGGCAACAACGTGATCTGGTGCGATCCCGAGCATGACCTCGTCGCGGTGCTGCGCTGGATCGACAAGGCGGCCCTCGACGGGTTCCTGCTGCGCCTCGTGGCGGCCCTGCGCCCGTAGGCGCGCCGGCGGCGCTAGCGGCCCCGGACGTGATCGCCGAAGCTCCTGAGCACCGGCCGCATCTGGCGGCCGGCCGCGATATCCTGGCCGCCGCCCGCGCCTCGAACGGACAGGCGCGTCCGGCGCCGCGGCGTCCGCCCGGAGACGGCGACCGCCGCGGCGCGGCCGGGCTGGCGACGGTCGGCCTCTGAATCGTCAGAGCGCCGCGATGGTCTCGGCCATCGCGCGCGCCCGCGGCACGAGGCTTCCCACCTCCAGGTACTCCTCGGGCGAGTGGGCCTTGCCGCCCACCGGGCCCACCGCGCAGAGGGTGGGACAGCCGACGCTGGCGGTGAAGCCCGAATCGGCGCAGCCGCCGGCGAACTCGCCGGTGACGGGATTGCCGCCCTGCGCGCTCACCCGGGCATAGGTCTCGAACAGCGCCCGCGAGGCCTCGTCCTGCACGAGCGGTAGGAACTCGCCCTTGATGGTAAGATGGGCGGTGGTGTCCGGCACCGTCGATCCGGCCACGATCGCGGCGATCCGGCCCATGGCCGCCTCGCGGTCGGGCGGGGTCACGTAGCGCAGGTCGATCTCGCAGGTCGCCCGGGGCGCCACGGTGTTCACCGACTGGCCACCGGCGATCAGGCCGACATTCACCGTGGTGCCGCGGTCGAGGTCGGTGAGGGCGTGGAACGCGACGGTCTTGTGGGCGAGCTCCAGGATGGCGCTGCGCCCGTCGGCGTAGTTGCCGCCGGAATGGGCCGCCTTGCCGAGCACCTCGAGATGCATGAACACCCCGCCCTTGCGGCCGGTGACGACGTTGCCGGTCGGCCGCCCCGGCTCGGAATTCAGCACCGCGCGGGCGCCCCGGGCGGTCTCCTCGATGATCGGGCGGCAGGCCGGCGAGCCGATCTCCTCGTCGCTGGTGAACAGGCCGACGAGCGGCACCGGCGCGCCGCCGGCCCGGTGGTAGGCGGCGAGCACGAAGGCGTTCATCACGAGGCCCGCCTTCATGTCGGCGACGCCGGGCCCGTAGGCGCGGCCGTCGGCGACCCGGAACGGCCGCCGCGTCGGCTCCCCTTTCGGGAAGACGGTGTCGCGATGGCCCATGAGCACGACCGGCCGGTTGCCGCCGCCGGACCCGGCCACGCTCGCCTTCACCGCGTCGCCGTAGCCCTCCACCGGGATCGTCGTGACCGGGATGCCGTGGCCGGCGAGGAACTCCGCGATGCGGATGCCGACCGCGTCGACGCCCGGCTTGTCGTAGGAGCCGGAATCGATGTTCACCAGCTCCTCGAGGAGCGACAGCATCGCGCCCTCCTGCCCGTCGAGCCACTGGAGAACGTCGGCGTCGCGTGCGGTCATGGATCGATCCTGGGCAAGGGTGATGGGACCCGGTCGCCGCGCCCGCCAGCGTGCGCGGTGTGTTGCGGGCCGGCTTCGAGCGAGCCCCGGTTTCCCGCGGCGAAGGTGCCTCGCCGGGTAAGCAAGGACGGCGCCGCGCATCCGTAGCCCGGACGGGGGGCGGTGCGCTTATTCCACCGTGACCGACTTGGCGAGGTTCCGGGGCTGGTCGACGTCTTTCCCCATGAACACCGCCGTGTGGTAGGCGAGCAGCTGGATCGGCACCGCGTACACGATCGGCGCCACGGTGGCGTTGACCGCCGGCATGGTGAAGGTCGCCAGCGTGTCGAGGCCGTGCTCGGCCGCGCCCTTCGCGTCGCCGATCAGCACGATGCGGCCGCCGCGCGCGGCCACCTCCTGCATGTTCGAGACGGTCTTCTCGAACACCGCGTCGTGCGGGGCGATCACGATCACCGGCACGCTCTCGTCGATCAGGGCGATCGGGCCGTGCTTCAGCTCGCCCGCCGCGTAGCCCTCCGCGTGGATGTAGCTGATCTCCTTCAGCTTCAGCGCGCCCTCCAGCGCCATCGGGTAGCTGGTGCCGCGGCCGAGATAGAGCACGTCCCGCGCCTTGGAGACCTCGCGGGCCAGGCCCTCGATCGCCGCCTCGTGGGTCAGCGCCTCCGCCATCAGGCCCGGCGCCTTGATCAGCGCGTCGACCAGCCGACGCTCGCCCGCCGCGTCGAGGGTGCCGCGGGCGCGGCCCGCCGCGATGGCGAGGCACAGCAGCACGGTGAGCTGGCACGAGAACGCCTTGGTCGAGGCGACGCCGATCTCCGGCCCGGCCAGCGTCGGCATCACCACGGAGGATTCCCGCGCGATGGTCGAGGTCGGCACGTTGACGACGCTCAGCGTGTGCTGGCCCTGGCTCTTGGCATAGCGCAGGGAGGCCAGGGTGTCGGCGGTCTCGCCCGATTGCGAGATCACCAGCGTCAGCCCGTCCTTCTCCAGGGGCGCCTCGCGGTAGCGGGCCTCGGAGGCGACGTCGATCTCCACCGGCAGGCGGGCCACCTGCTCGAACCAGTACCGGGCGACGAGGCCGGCGTAGAAGGCGGTGCCGCAGGCGGTGATGTAGACGCGGCTGAGCTTGGCGAAGTCGAAGGGCAGCGCCTCGGGCAGCACGACCCGGCCCTGCGCCATGTCGACGTAGTGGGCGAGCGTGCGGCCCACGACCTCGGGCTGCTCGTGGATCTCCTTGGCCATGAAGTGGCGGTACTCGCCCTTGTCGATCCGGTAGGCCTGCGTGGCAATCTTTTGTCGGGGCCGCTCCACCGTGGCGCCCGAGGCGTCCCGGATCTCGGCGCCCGCCCGGTTCAGGATCGCCCAGTCGCCCTCGTCGAGATAGGTGATGGCGTCCGTGAAGGGGGCGAGCGCCAGGGCGTCGGAGCCGAGATAGGTCTCGCCCTGGCCGAAGCCGACCGCCAGCGGCGCGCCGTGGCGGGCGCCGATCAGCAGGTTCTCCTCGCCGGCGAAGATGAAGGCCAGTGCAAAGGCGCCGCGCAGCCGCGGCAGGGCGGCGGCCACGGCCTCGACCGGGCCCATCTGCCGGTCCATGTTGCGGCTGACGAGCTGGGCGACGACCTCGGTGTCGGTCTCGGTCTCGAACACGACGCCGTCGGCCTCGAGCTCCTGCTTCAGCTCGCGGAAATTCTCGATGATGCCGTTATGGACGACGGCCAGACGCGCGGTGGCGTGGGGGTGGGCGTTGGTCTCGTTGGGCCGGCCGTGGGTCGCCCAGCGGGTGTGGCCGATGCCGAGCGTGCCGGTGAGCGGCTCCTCAGCGAGCTTGGCCTCCAGGTTGACGAGCTTGCCCGAGGCCCGGCGGCGCGCCAGCCGGCCGTGCTCCAGGCTGGCGATGCCGGCGGAGTCGTAGCCGCGGTATTCGAGCCGGCGCAGGGCCTCGATCACCTGTCCCGCCACCGCGTCGCGCCCGACGATGCCGACGATGCCGCACATGGGTGTGTCTCTCGCTGTCGTGCCCGGCTGGCCGCGCGAGGGTCTTGCGCAAGGTCCAGGCCGCCCCGCTTCATGCGGGGCCAAACGCGACTTGTACCGGATCGGGGCGGCGCAGGGCCAGCCCCGGCCCGTTCGGTCCGTCGGGCCTCAGCTCTTCCCGCGTCGCGCCTTCTCGGCCTGCAGCGCCGCGCGCTTCTTCCCGGCCCAGCCCGGTTTCACCGCCTGCCGGCCGCGGGCCACCGCCATGGCGTCCGCCGGCACGTCGTTGGTGATCACCGAGCCCGAAGCCACGTAGGCGCCCTCCCCCACCGTGACGGGGGCCACCAGCGCCGAGTTCGAGCCAATGAACGCGCCCGCGCCGATCGTGGTCTTGTGCTTGAGGACGCCGTCGTAATTGCAGGTGATCGTGCCAGCGCCGATATTGGCCTTGGCCCCAATCTCCGCGTCGCCGAGATAGGTGAGATGCGCGGCCTTGGCGCCGGCACCCATCCGGGCGTTCTTCAGCTCCACGAAATTGCCGAGCTCCGCGCCGGCCTCCAGCACGGCGTGACCGCGCAACCGGACGAACGGCCCGATCTTCACCCCCGCCTCCAGGCTGGTCTCGGTGAGATGCGCGAAGGCGCGCACGGTGCACCCGTCCGCCACCCGCACGCCCGGCCCGAACACCACGTTCGGCTCCACGATCACGTCGCGCCCCAACACCGTGTCGTGGCTGAGGAACACCGTCTCGGGGGCGATCAGCGTGGCGCCGCCCAGCATGGCGGTGCGACGCAGCTGCGCCTGGAAGGCGGCTTCCGCAACACTGAGCTGCACCCGGTCGTTGACGCCCTGCGCCTCGGCCTCGTCCACCGGCACGACCGTGACCGGAAGCCCGTCGGCCACCGCCAGCGCCACCGCGTCGGGCAGGTAGTACTCGCCGGCCGCGTTGTCGTTGCCGATGCGGGCGAGCAGCGCCAGGGCGTGCCGTCCGGCGAGCGCCATCAGCCCGGCATTGCACAGGGTCACGGCCCGCTCTGCGGCGCTGGCGTCCTTCTCCTCGCGGATCGCCAGGACGCGGTCGCCCTCGGTCAGAACCCGTCCATAGCCGGTGGGCGTCGCCGTCTCGAAGGCCAGCACCGCCACCGCGGCGCCGTCGGCCAGGGGCGCCCGGAGGCGCAGGAAGGTCTCGGCCGAGACGAGGGGCGTGTCGCCGAAGGCGATCACCACGTCGTCGTCGGGCTCGGCCAGGATCTCCCGGGCGGCCAGGACCGCGTGGGCGGTGCCGAGGCGCTCGGCCTGCGGGAAGACCCGGGCGCCGGGGGCCGCCCGCGCGATCTCGGCGGCGACGTCGTCGCGGCCGGGCTCGGCCACCACGGCGATCCGGCCCGCCCCCGCCGCCTGTACGGCGGCCAGGACATGGCCGAGCATGCTGCGCCCGGCGATCCGATGCAGGACCTTCGGCAGGTCCGAGCGCATCCGCGTGCCCTTCCCGGCCGCGAGCACGATGGCGGTGAGGCTGCGCGGGGGCGTTCCGGTCGGGGTCATCGCAGGTCCAGGCGTCGAGCAAACGGCACGACGGATGGGCCGGACGCGCGCCCGGCGCAACCCCATCCGGGCGATCAGCGCAGCGCCAGGGCGGCGTGTTGGCCCGAACCGTGGGCGAAATGCTCGCGGCGGCGCTCGATCGAGCTCGGGATCCGCAGGGATTCCCGGTATTTCGCCACCGTGCGTCGGGCGATGTCGACGCCCTCCCCGCGCAGCTTCTGCACCAGCGCGTCGTCGGACAGCACGTCGTCCGGCGTCTCGCCGTCGACCAGCTGCTTGATGCGGTGGCGCACCGCCTCGGAGGAATGCGCGGCCGCGCCGGCCGCACCGGGGATCGCCGCGGTGAAGAAGTACTTCATCTCCAGGGTCCCCCGGCTCGTGCCGATGGCCTTGTTGGAGGTGACTCGCGAGACGGTCGATTCGTGCATGCCGATCGCCTCCGCCACGGTCTTGAGGTTCAGGGGCCGCAGGTGGGAGACGCCGTGGACGAAGAACCCGTCCTGCTGGCGGACGATCTCGGTGGCGACCTTGAGGATGGTGCGGGCCCGCTGCTCCAGCGAGCGGGTCAGCCAATTGGCGTTCTGCAGGGCCTCGGACAGGAAGGCCTTGTCGCCCTCCGCGGCGGCATTGCGCGAGACGCGGGCGTAGTAGCTCTGGTTCACCAGGACCCGGGGGAGCGCCTCGCTGTTGAGCTCGACCAGCCAGGACCCGTCCGGCGCGGCGCGCACGAACACGTCCGGAACCAGAACCTCGACGGCGCTCGATCCGAAGGCGCGGCCCGGCTTCGGATCCAGGCGGCGGATCTCGCCCAGCATGTCGACGAGGTCCTCGTCGTCGACGCCGCAGAGCCGGCGCAAAGCCGCGAAATCGCGCTTGGCGACGAGGTCCAGACGCGAGACCAGCGCCTGCATCGCCGGGTCGAACCGGTCGCGCTCGCGCAGCTGGATCGCGAGGCATTCGGCGAGGTCGCGGGCCGCGATCCCGGGCGGATCGAAGGTCTGCACCAGCGCCAGCATCCGGCCGACGAGGGCGGGGTCGGCGCCGAGCCGCTCGGCCACGTCCTCCACGGTCTCGCGCAGGTAGCCGGCCTCGTCGACGGCGTCGATCAGGAAGCCGCCGATCAGCCGCTCGGCGGGATCGCGGGTCGCGAGATCGAGCTGGCCCGCGAGGTGATCGCGCAGCGAGGTCTCGGCCGTGAGGGTCGCCTCGAAATCGGGCGCCTCGGCGTCGAAGCTTCCCCCGGTGCTGCCGTAGGGCGGCGGCGTCAGCGAGAGCATGTCGCCCCCGCCCGCCTCGCGCGCCTGGACCGGTGTCTCGTCCGGGAAGACGTTGTCGAGGCGCGTGTCGAAATCGCTCTCGATCTCGCCGCGGCTCGGGTTAAGGTCGGTGGACAGCCATGATTCGGGTTCCGTGACCTCCAGGCCGTCGGAGGAGGCATCGTCCGAATGGCCGCTCGATTCGGAGGTCTCGCCGGGGCCGGGCAGTTCCGGCTCGGCGCGCTCCAGCAGCGGATTGCGTTCCAGCTCGGCCTCGACATAGGCCGCGAGATCGAGCTGCGACAATTGCAGGAGTTTGATCGCTTGCAGAAGCTGCGGCGTCATCACCAGGGCCTGGCCCTGACGCACTTCCAGCCGTTGCACCAAACTCATGTGAGGCCTCGATGCCCTTCCGGCGCGGTTCGCCAGCCTGAGCCACGCTGCTCACGGCATGGTTCTTGCTTGCTCCGCCAGGCCTTCTCTAGCCCGATCCGTGGCGCGGGTCAAAGCGCGGCCTTGCACAGGCGTGTTGGCAACTGCACTGCAGTTCCGGGGGTGTGGCGCTCCCGCTCCATCGCCAGGAGGCCACGGTCAGTCTGAGAGCAGGTCTCGGGGGCTGCTGTGTTCCCCTTTATCCCGGCGTGTCTGCCGAGATGTCCGACTAAGCTGCGCGTTGCTTTGTTCGGTTGCGGACGGTTCCGCGACGGGATGCGATATCCGCTCGCTATTGTCCGATGATCCGAGCATGGCTCCCTGGGCACAATGGCTCGCGGACTTGAGCTGGCGTGCCAATGCCGAATTCTGCGTACGCTTGCGGCCGATGCGACACCAAAACCGTCTTCTGGCTGCCCTATCCGAGGCGGATGGCGCGCTGCTCGGACCGCATCTCGAGGCGATCGACCTCCCATTGGGCCATGTGCTCGTCGAACCGGCGGCCGAGATCCCGTACGCGATCTTCATCGACACCGGCCTGTGCTCCATGGTGTCGACGCTCGACCAGGGCGGGCGCATCGAGGTCGGCCTGGTGGGCCGCGACGGCATGGCGACGCCGGCGCTGCTGCTGGGGACGGACACGATCCCGTACCAACTTTTCATGCAGGTTGCCGGTCACGGGCACCGGATCGCGGTGCCGGCGCTGCGCGACGCGGTGAAAGCCAGCGCTTCGCTGCGCACTCTTTTTCTGCGCTACGTCCAGACCTTCCTGGTTCAGGTGGCCCAGACCGCCATCGCCAACGCGGGGGCGCCTGCCGAGGAAAGGCTCGCGCGGTGGCTGCTGATGTATCACGACCGTCAGGACGGCGACGACCTGTCCGTGACGCACGAGTTCCTGTCGATCATGCTGGGTGTGCGTCGCCCGACCGTCACGGTGGCGATCCACACGCTGGAGGGGGCCGGCCTGATCCGGGCTCGGCGCGGCCGGATCCGGGTTTTGAGCCGCGCCCGTCTGCAGGAGGCCGCCGGCCAGACCTACGGGCCGGCCGAAACCGAATACGAGCGCCTGATCGGCCCGCTGCGGCGGTCTGAGGATTCGCCGGCGTAAGGCACCTCTGCGCCGACGAGGCCGGTTCATCGGTGATCCCGACCGTATCCGAACGCCAGGTCCGTGGCGTGCCGACGCGCCGGTCACGTCCCCACCGGAGAGAGGCCGGCCGGGTATCGGTGCCGATGCGCCGCGTCCCGCCGCGCAGGCGGTGGCCCGCTGTCAGGGACACGCGGCCCTGTCCGCACCGCGATCGCCGTCTCTGCCCCGAAATCCGCGTCGGACCGGCTTGGACCGGGCCGGGCAGGCGCCGGCCTCAGACCGGTCCATGCCCCTCGGACCTCCAGGCGCGCTTGCACGAGACGCCGCCAGGGCCGGCTGTTCCGCCCCGCGGAAGGGCCGCGATTCGGCGATTGTCACCAGGCCTGTCGCGCGGCGGCGGCAGTGCCGGGCGAAACCGGGCAGGCCCGGCTCCGCCTCAAGGCTGACCGGCCTGCCGTCGGAGAGGACGGCGCGGTGCAGGCGACGCGGGCCCGGAAGCCCGCTCGGTGGCATCCTCTTCCGCAATGACCCGCCCGCACGCCGGATCGGCTTGGATGTCGACGGGCGCGACCTGGCTCTACCAGCCGCAGTTCGGGACCGGGGGCTGGGCCTTGGCCATCGCCGACTTCTCGATCGGCACCATCGCGCCCCAGGCGTATTTCTGGGCGTGGGGCGTGACGTTGGCGAAGAGGCAGCCGAGCTGGAAGTGCGTCGCGCCCATCTCGCCCGAGAAGCCCATGCAGTCCAGGAACGTCCAGGTCTTGGGCACCGGGGTCATGGAGCGCCAGCGCGGCATCGCCACAGGCGAGCAGACCTTGACCGCCCCGGTGCCGTCATCGGCGTTGAGCGCATCGCCCGGGCTCTGTGCCGCGCCGGGCCGGACGCCCGGGCCGAGCAGCAGGGCCGCCGCGACGACCGTCCGGCGGGTAATCAGGGCAAATCGGCTCATCGGGTCAGCGCATCGTCCACCACAGGGCCGCGAGGATCGCGAAGCCGAGGACGTTGTAGAGGATTGCCCAGATCCAGACACCCAGCACGGCGCGGCTCGGCTGGCGGGGGCGCGGCCGGCCGGGGCGCAGGCGATGGCGGTCCTCCGGCGTCGGCCAGATCGCTGCTCTGGGCGCCTTGAGGAGCCGCGTCAGCGCCTCCGGGAGATGCGGGCCTGGCGGTCCCTCACCGGTCATGACGGTCTCGGATGCGGCGGGGGGCCTGTGCGGGGCGAAGCGGCACGCAGACGGACATGGGCGCAGGCCCTGCGGCCCTCAAGACCCACGCGCCGCATCCCGCATCCGCCGCGCCCGGCTCACAGCACCGTGCCGGGCGCCTGCGGGTCGTACCGGTAGGCCCAGGTTTCGGAGAGCAGCCGGTCTCCGGACTTGAGCTGCAGACGCATCTCCACGGGCTCCAAGCCCTCGGCATAGACCTTGAAGAAGACCCGCCAGGGGCTCGGCTTGCCGTAGGGCGCCCAGGTGGCGCCGACCTCCTCGGCGCTGCCGCGCGACAGGGTCAACGCCACCGTGGCCGTCTCGGGATTGAGGCCCGACAGGGCCGCACCCGCGAATTCCAGCACGAATTGCCGCACGAGATTGGCGCGGCCCGGGCGCCGGTCCCCGTCCGCGAGCCACGCGGCCTTGGTGGCCCGTGTGGCGACGCAGCGGGCGAGATCGGTGGCGACCGGTTCCTCCACGGTCCAGCGCAGCCGGTAGGCGAAGCTGCGGTCGGATCCGGCCTGAGGCGGGTCGTCCGGTACCCAGAGGGCGACGATGTTGTCGTCGGTTTCCTGATGGGTCGGGATCTCCACGAGCTGGACGCTGCCCCGGCCCCAGTCGCCCTGCGGCTCGACCCAGATGTCGGGCCTGTTCTCCTCGAAGCCGTCGTCGATGTAATTCTCGTACGCGCGGTCGCGCTGGAGCAGGCCGAAGCCCTTCGGAGCGTGGTCCGCGAAGGCGCTGACGCTGAGGCGGTGCGGGTTGTTGAGCGGCCGCCAGATCAGCTCGCCGGCCCCGGTCTGCATCAGCAGACCGTCGGAATCATGCACCTCGGGCCGCCAGTCGCTCGCGAGGAAGCGGCTCATGCCCTCCGAGTACCAGAGCATCGAGGTCAGGGGCGCCATGCCGAACCGCTCCACCGACTTGCGCATGTAGACCGTACAGGCGACGTCGATGACGACATGCGGCTCCTTCCGGGCGACGAAGCGGTAGGCGCCCGTCAAGCTCGGACCTTCGAGGAGCGCCAGCACGGTCACGGCGCCGTCCGCGGCCGGGCTCACGTAGAAGCGCGTGAAGACCGGGAATTCCTCGGTTCTGCCCGGTGCCGGCGCGGTGTCGATGGCGATGCCCCGGGCCGAGGCGCCGTACTGCGCGCCGTCTCCGGCGGCGCGGAAGTAGGAGGCCCCCAGAAAGGCCAGCCAGTCGCCGTCGTCGCCGGGCTGTCCGGCGGGCGCCTTCTGGAAGCGGAACCCCGCGAAGCCCGCCCCGTCCGGGACGTCCTTGGCCGGGTTGCCGGCCGGATAGGTGAACAGGTCGTGGGCGTAGAGCACTTCGCGCGCCTGTCCGCCCTCCAGGGCATAGACCTTCACGGGGTGGCGGAAGAAGTTGCCGAGGTGGAAGAACGTCACCGGGTACGGGCTCTCGGCGAACAGCGCGTGGCCCGGCGGGTAGCGGATCTCCTGGAGCGGTCCGTAGGTCAGGGCGTCGAGGGCGGCCGAGGCCGGGGCTTCGGGCGGCGGCGCATAGGGCCGGTCCCGCAACGTCCGGGCGAGAGCGTTCAGCCGGTCGAGATCCATGGGTTCCGGCGGCGCGAGGCGCGGCCCCCCGGAGGCGGCCCTGGCGAGGCCGGGGAACGGCGCGAGAGCAAGGAGCCCGATGGCAGTCAGGACGCGGCGCGTGATCAAGCTGGGACCCCCGGATTCGGCCGGGCCTCGCGACCCGCGCCGCCCTCTAGCCACGCGGGCGCCACGGCGCAATTTCCCGGGCTGCAGCTCAGCTCCGCGGGCCGCAGCTGCCGGTGCTGCCGTCGGTGGCCCAGAGATTGGCGCCGCCCCCCGGCGGGCATTGGCCCGGCAGCGCCAGGGTGATCAGCTTGGCGAAGGCGCTGGCCTCGTCCTCGCCGTAGCCGATCTCGCCGACCATGCGGCCGGTCTTGTCGAACAGCGCCACGGTGGCGGAATGCTCCATCGTGTAGTCGCCGTCCTTGGTCGGCACGCGCTTGTAGGCGACGTGATAGGCGTCGGCCATGCGGGCGACCTGCTCGGGCGTGCCGACGAAGCCGCGGATGCGCGGATCGAAGGAGGCGAGATAGTCCCGCAGGGTGTCGGGCGTGTCGCGCTCCGGGTCCAGGGTGACGAAGACGACGTTGAGGCGATCCGCATCGCGGCCCATCCGGCCGAGGGCGGTCGACAGGGTGGCGAGCGTCGTCGGGCAGACATCCGGGCAGTGGGTGAAGCCGAAGAACAGGACGGCCGGTTTGCCGCGGAGGTCGGCCTCGGTCACCGGGCGGCCCTCGAGATCCGCCATCGTGAACGGGCCGCCCACCTTTCGGGGATGGCTGAACCGCGAGCCCTGCTGCAGGACGATCGCCCCGGTTCCGGTGGCGACCACGGCGACGAGGGCGGCGGAGGCGATGAGTGCGAGGGGGCTCGGTGCCATGCTGTGACCTGCGACGGCGCGTCGATGCTGCCCATATGGGGTTCGTGTCGACCGGCGTGAGGCCGCGGCGCGCCGTGCCGCGCCAGTCTTACGTCCGGGCCGAGCCGGTTGGCCAGGCTCCGGTCGGCCACCCGGAGCGGCGCGAGGCCGCGCGTCGCAGGGGCCGGAGCGCCGCCCCGAAACCTGTCCGTCCCGCGGACCACCCGCTCGGGCCAGCCGACGGGAGGCCGCGACGCTCGGACGGCCAACTGCCCTTACGAGGCCTGCGCTAGAGGCCGAAGCGGGAGCGCGGATTGCGCGGTGGCGAGGATCTCGTCCATCTCGGATTTCGGCATGGCGTGACCGAACAGGTAGCCCTGGCCGAATTGGCAGCCCTGGTCGGACAGCCAGTCGAAACTCGCGTCCGTCTCGATCCCCTCGGCGGTGGTGGAGAGGCCGAGGCTCGCCCCGAGCTTGATGATGGCATCGACCAGCTTGGCCCGCTCATCGCTCATCGTGATCGCGTCGACGTAGCTGCGGTCGATCTTCAGCTTGTCGAACTTCAATTCACGCAGGTGGTACAGGCTCGAATAGCCGGTGCCGAAATCGTCCAGCGCGATGCGCACCCCGAGTTCACGCAGCGACAGCAGGGTCATCCGGGTCGCTTCCAGGTCCTGGATCAGGGCGCTCTCGGTGATCTCGACCTCGAGGCGCTGCGGTGGGAAGCCGGTCTCGGTCAGGATCCCCAGGATCCGCTGGGCGAGCCACGCGTCCTGGAACTGCTGCGGAGCGATGTTGACCGCCAGGATCAGGTGGGGCGGCCAAGCCCGGGCATCCAGGCAGGCGCGACGGATCAGGTTGTAGCTGAGATCGCCGATCATCCCGGTCTCCTCCGCCACCGGGATGAACTCGCTGGGGGCGACCAGTCCGCGCGTCGGATGGCGCCAGCGCGCCAGCACCTCGACGCCGACGATCTCCCGCTCGGGCAAGGACACCACCGGCTGGTAGAAGGGTTCGATCGCCCCGGTCTCGATGGCGCTGCGGAGTTCCGTCTCCATGCGGGCCCGGGCCCGCAGCTCCGCGTCCATGGCGCTGCGGAAGAACCGGAATTTACCGCGCCCGTCCTTCTTGCCCTGGTACATCGCGAGGTCGGCCGCATGCAGCACCGCGTCGGCATCCCCATGGTCGGCCGATACCGCGGCGACCCCGACCGTCGCGCCGACCTTGAGGTCGTTCTGGTTCCACGTCACCGGCTCGGCGATCCGCGCGATGACAGTCTGGGCGAGGCGCCTCAGCCCCTCGCTCTCGTAGCGCAGCGGGACCAGCATGGCGAATTCGTCGCCGCCCAGCCGAGCCGCGAGGCCGCCCGGCGGGACGAGCTGCTGGAGACGCTCGGCCACGGCGCACAGGACGGCGTTGCCCGCCGCATGGCCGTAGAGATCGTTGACCGGCTTGAACCGGTCGAGATCGATCAGCAGCACCGCCGAATCCTCGGTAGCCGAGGCATGCGCGCGCTCCACGGCATCGATGAAGCGGCGACGGTTCGCGAGGCCCGTCAGCCCGTCATGTCGAGCGATCGCTTCGGCCTGCGCGGCGGCGGCGGCGCGTTCGAGCATCAGCCGGCGGAGGATGATCGACTTGCGGATGCTGGCGCCGCATTGGGCGACGCCCATGCAGGCGGCCAGCAGCAGGAGGTCGGTGAGGTTGTAGGCGGCAACGAGACCGTTGAGGTAGTCGAAGGTCCCGAGGGTGACGCCGACGAACCAGATCCCGACGCCGATGACGAGCAGGCACAGGGTCTCGTAAAGCTCGCCGCGACCCCACGTGGTCGGCGTCTCGATCGGCATGTTCTGGACCCGGTTCCCGAAACGATCTTGAAGCATGCTGTCCGCTAAGGCGGCGTAAATGTCATGTCCAATGTGGTCGGCTATTTACATCGTTGCGCGCGAAGGTCTTGGTTTAATTTGAATTAAGGCGCGCATCTCTATCGCGCCTGTCAAATCATGCCGTCGGCAGGGTCGCCGCCATCTCTGGATCCCGCTGGCGGCCCGAACGGCGATCGTCCGGACGTTCCGCCGGTTCGGGGTGTCGGACCGCCGCCCTCACTCCCGGGCCGCGGCTTCCGCGCGCTGCGCACTCGCGCGGCTCTCCTGAAGGGCGGCCGCCGCCTTGACGATCGACAGGATGCCGCTGCGGGTCGTCTCGTCGGGGATGCTGGTGAAGGCCAGGACCAGTTCGAGCACCTTCGGATCATCGAACAGGGCCGCAGGTCCGGCCTTATCCCGTCCGCTCTCCTGCAGATCGGCGAAGAAGGTATCCACCGGCACCTTCAGCAGGTCGGCGATGGCCTGGAGACGGCCGGCACCGATGCGGTTGCGGCCCTTCTCGTACTTCTGAACCTGCTGGAAGCTGACGCCGATCGCTTGGCCGAGATTCGTCTGGCTCAGCCCCTGCGCCACCCGGAGCGCCGCGATGCGTCCGCCGATCGTGCGGTCGGCGTCGGTGGCGGATTTGGGCTTCGGGGAGGATGACATGGATGAGAGCTTTCGGCGTGGTGGATTGATCGCGAGTTAACTCGCCGTGGCGGCGAAAAACACAACCGAGAAATGCTTAGTGCACCAACAAGTTGCGCGTGCCAAGTCTGCGTGGGACGCATACCTTGGCCATTGGCCGGGCGCGGCTGGGCCATTCGTCGCGCGCACGGCGCGTTGTCGGCTCCAATGAATAGCGGTTCAGATCAGCCTCGAAAGGCTATCGACCGAGACTCTGAGTCTATTCGGGCGACGATTTAGCGGAAATCGGAAGCGATGAAGAGTACTGAGATGTTGAATTGCGTAGGACCGGGCCGATCAGGCGCGGAAACTGCCGGCGACGTAGCCGGGATGGTGCCGACCGTGCCGTCTCAGGACTTTAATGGTGCGGCAGGAGGATCATGAGCCCGCTGAAGCCGCGCTCAAGGACCGTGCCGGTGTCGGGATTTTCCCTATGTGGCGGGATGAACACTTTAAATTTGAGATAAAGAAATCTATGAAATGATGTATTCATTGACCGACCCCAGCGGTAGGTTCGCCGTCCATTCACAGCGCCCGCGTCGATGACCGACTCTCTGACCACCCTCTCGGAGACTGCCGATTCCGTCCTCCGGGCCGATGCGATGGCCGAGATCTCGGCCCTGCGCGCCCATATCCGGCGAATCCTGCGAAAACTCGCTGCGGCCACGTCGACGCGGCGGATCGGCTGAGTGCGTCCCGGGTGCCCGCCTGGGCGCCGGCGCGTGCGCCCCTGCGACCCTCTGCCTCAACCCTGCAGGCGGGGCGCGGAGGCTGACCGGAGCGGGGATGTCGCGTCGCGACCCTCATGGCTCGCGTCCCGTTGAATCCGGGCCGCCCAACCCGTGACGAGGGTTCGGTCGTGCGGCCCGGCGGTCACCGGGATAAACAATCCTCGGTTGAGCAGATGTTTAAGCGTCCGTTTACCCTGCGGCTCGAGAGTTCCGAACTCAGTCGGAGCTTAATGAGCAGCCATGCTTGATGTCGCCTTCTGGTGGTGCGTAGCCGTGGCGATGACCGGATCGGTCGGCCTGGTCGGCATTGCCCTCGCCGCCGGACGCACGGTCCGATCGCAGCCGCGCGGCGTTCCGCTCTCCCGGAGCGAGCCGCTCGTCCTGCGTCACTTCGGTCGGGCTTGATGGAGGGAGCCTGCGGGCACGGCGGCCGCTACAGAAAGTCCGCGACCGGCTGAGCGTCGCAGAAAAAATGGTCGGAGTGGCCGGACTTGAACCGACGACCCCCTGTCCCCCAGACAGGTGCGCTACCGGGCTGCGCTACACTCCGACGCCGCTTAGGCTCGCGGCTCTTAGCCTCCGCGCAGCGCCCGCGCAACCCCTTCCGGCATCCGGGTTCCGCGCCGCGAGGCCGGCAGATGCTGGCACTTGCGGATCAGGACCGCTACGGGGAGCCCCCGCCCCGACGATTGCCAGAGGATCATGACGGACCGACCGATCGCCTTCGATCTCACGCGCCTCGTCACGCGCCTGCGTCACGCCAGCCCGTCCGGGATCGACCGCGTCGACCTCGCCTACGCCCGCGCCTTCCTCGGCTCGGCCGAGACAGGTGTCGGCGTCGTCTCCACAGCCGTCGGACCGCGCATTCTCGATCGCGCGCAGGCTCTGGAGATCGTCGAGGCGGTGGCGGCCGGCTGGGTCGAGGACCGGGACGCCGCCTCGGACCCGGTCTATCGGCGGCTCGCCGCCCTCTGCGGGGATCCGGCCGCGGGACCGGCAGCCCTCTCGAAGACGCCGGCCAACACCGCCGACCGGCGGCGGATCCAGGCGCGGAAGACGCTCGACATCGCCCTGCGCGGCCGGTCGGTCGCCACGCTGCCCCGGGATGCGCTCTACCTCCACACCTCGCATCTGCGCCTCGACGATCCGCGGCGGTTCGACTGGCTCTACACGCGGCGGGACGTGCGGGCCGCCTTCTTCGTCCACGATCTGATCCCGATCACCCATCCCGAATACGGCCGGTCCGGCGAAGCCGACCGCCACCGGGCGCGCCTGCGCACGATCGGCCGGCACGCCGCCGCGATCCTGGTGAATTCGGAGGATACCGGCCGGCGCACCCTCGCGCATCTCGCCGCCGAGGGGTTCGGCCGGCCGCCGGTGGCCGTGGGTCATCTCGGGGTCGAGCCCGCCTTCGGGCGCACGGGACCGCGGTTCAGGCCGGACCGGCCGACATTCCTGGTCTGCGGCACCATCGAATCGCGCAAGAACCACCTGCTGCTGTTCCAGATCTGGCGGCACTTGGCCGAGCGGCACGGGGCTGCCACGCCCCGGCTCATCGTCGTCGGGCGCCGGGGCTGGGAGGCCGAGAGCGCGATCGACATGCTCGAACGCTGCCCTGGCGTGCAGGCCCATGTCATCGAGGCGTCGGGATTGTCCACGCACGGGCTGGCCGCGCTGATGCGCAGCTGCACGGGATTGCTGATGCCGTCCTTCACGGAGGGCTACGGCATCCCCGTGGTCGAGGCCGCGGCTTCGGGTCTGCCGGTCATCGCCTCCGACATCCCCGTCCATCGGGAGATCGCCGACGGGTTCGCCCTGTTCCGCGACCCTCTGGACGGGCCGGGCTGGAT
Source organism: Methylobacterium sp. 391_Methyba4 (assembly GCF_029691625.1). Classification (NCBI taxonomy): domain Bacteria; kingdom Pseudomonadati; phylum Pseudomonadota; class Alphaproteobacteria; order Hyphomicrobiales; family Methylobacteriaceae; genus Methylobacterium; species Methylobacterium sp. 391_Methyba4. The sequence continues at coordinate 3,029,976 of NZ_CP121475.1, forward strand.
CGAAGCGATCGAGGCGCTTGCGCAGCCCGCCGCGTCCCTGCGCGCCGAACTGGCGGGACGTCTGGACGGATATCGACCGCCGGACTGGCCCGCGCATTTCGCCGCCGTGACCCCCACCCTGGCCATGCTCTGACCGAGCCGTTCCGGTCCGATGTCCGGTCGCGCCGCCTGCGCGCCCGGCCGCACAAGTTGCGCCGCTCGGGTCTGACGAATAAGGAAAAGCGTCAGTCAACCAGCCTGGCCGAGAGCGGGCGGAACGGAGATCCTGCCGATGCGGGTGGTCGACCTCGATCGAGACACGGTCAAGCGCGGGCTCAGCGACGGCTCGATGCTGATCATCGATGTGCGTGAGCCGCACGAATTCGAGGCCGGGCACATTCCCGGTTCCGTCTCGCATCCGCTCTCCAGCTTCGATCCGCAGGCGGTGGCGGATCTCGTGGCCGCCGATGGTCGGCGCGCGGTCTTCTCGTGCGGCTCGGGCGTCCGCTCGATCCACGCGCTGATGGCCGTGCAGAATGCCGGACTCGATCTCGCCGAACACTACAAAGGCGGGTTCAAGGACTGGTACAGCGCAGGTGAGACGATCGCCTGACCTGCAGATTCAATCCGGTACACGAGACCGTGATGTGCGCTCGCGCACAAGCAACAGCGTGGCGCGCGGGTTAGGCCGCACCCGCGGCGGAACAATCGTCAAGCTCGGCGCGACCGCACGGTCAGCCAACGGACAGCAGGACCCGATGCGCAGCCGGCTTCCCAGCCTTCTCACCCTCTTGTCAGCCCTCGTCGCGGGTCTCGCGGCAGGTCCCCTCACCCCGGCGGCCCGCGCCCAGGCGCCGGGCGGGCCGCCGCCGAAGGTCACCGTGGCCAAGCCCGTGGTGCGCCAGATCGTCGAGCAGGACCAGTATACCGGTCGCTTCGACGCGATCGATTACGTCGAGGTCCGAGCCCGCGTCACCGGATATCTCGAGAAGATCAACTTCGTCGACGGCCAGACGGTGAAGAAGGGGGATGTGCTGTTCGTCATCGACCGGCGCCCCTACAAGGCGGCCCTGGAGCAGGCCCAGGCCGCGCTGGCCTCGGCCAAGGCGCGCCAGTCCTTCTCGCAGACGGATCTCGAGCGCGCGCAGACCCTGTCCCGCAGCGGCAACATCTCCGAACAGGTGACCGACCAGCGCCGGCAGGCCTCCCAGACGGCCCAGGCCGACGTCGACAGCGCGCAGGCCGCCCTCAACAACGCCCAGCTGAACTACGATTTCAGCGAGGTGAAGGCGCCCATCAACGGCCGCATCAGCCGGCGCCTCGTGACCGAGGGCAACATCGTCAGCGCCGACCAGACGATGCTGACCACGATCGTCTCGCTCGATCCGATTTATTTCAGCTACACGGTCGATGAGAAGGCGTTCCTCAAGTACCAGAACAGCCTCGGCATCGGGATGGGCCAGACCCAGCAGGGCAAGGGCGTGCCGATCCTGATCTCGCTGTCCGGCGAGGCGAAGCCGACCCGCAAGGGCACCCTCGACTTCGTCGACAACCGCGTCGACAACGCCACCGGCACGATCCTGCTGCGCGCCACCGTCCCGAACGCGGACCTGTTCATCAAGCCCGGCCTGTTCGGCATCGTCGCGATGCCGGCGACGAAGCCCTTCCAGGGCGTGCTGGTCCCCGACGAGGCGGTTGCCGCCAACCAGGACAAGCGCATCGTCTACGTGGTGGGGCCCGAGAACGTCATCCAGCAGAAGGATGTCGTGCTGGGACCGAAGGTCGACGGCTACCGGGTGATCCAGTCGGGGCTGAAGGGCGACGAGACCATCGTGGTCAACGGCCTCGCCCGGGTGCGGCCGGGGGCGAAGGTCACGCCCGAGACCGTCGAGTTGCCGCCGAGCAAGACCTGAGCCCGCGCGGCTCGTCACGAATGCCTTCGTGCGCGCCCCAGGGTGCGCCCCGCACCGACGACGCAGGGCCCCGTCCGGGAGACCGGCGGGCCTCAGAGGTTTGACCGATGCGTTTCGCCCATTTCTTCGTCGACAGGCCGATCTTCGCGTCCGTCACGTCGATCGTGTTCCTGATCCTCGGCTTCGTGGCCTACGAGAGCCTCCCGGTCTCGCAGTATCCCGAGATCGTGCCGCCGACCGTGACGGTGCGTGCCTCCTATCCGGGCGCCAATGCCGAGACCGTGGCCGCCACGATCGCGACGCCGATCGAGCAGGAGGTCAACGGCGTCGACAACATGCTCTACATGACGTCGTTGTCGACCAACGACGGCAACATGCTGCTGACCGTGACCTTCAAGGTCGGCACCAACCTCGATATCGCCAACGTGCTGGTGCAGAACCGGCTCTCGGTGGCGCAGCCGCGCCTGCCGCCGGACGTGCGCAACCTCGGCGTCACGGTGCGCAAGGCCTCCCCCGACCTGATGCTGGTCGTGCACCTGCTCTCGCCGAACAAGACCTACGACCAGAACTACCTCGCCAACTACATCTACCTGAACATCCGCGACGAGCTGCTGCGCCTCGACGGCGTCGGCGACATCACGATCTTCGGCGGCAACGAGTATGCCGAGCGCATCTGGGTCGATCCCAACAAGCTCGCCGCCTACGGCCTGTCGGTCACCGACGTCACCACGGCCCTGCAGGAACAGAACGTCCAGGTGGCGGCCGGCCAACTCAACGGTCCGCCCGCGGCCAAGAGCGAGGCGTTCCAGCTCGTCGTTCAGTCGCAGGCGCGGTTCAAGACGCCCGAGCAGTTCGCCGAGGTGATCATCAAGGCGCAGGACGGGCGCCTCGTCCGGGTGAAGGACATCGCCCGCGTCGAGATGGGCCAGAAGGACTACACGACCAACTCGTTCCTCAACGACACGCCCGCGGTGGGCATCGGCGCCTTCCAGCGGCCGGGCACGAACGCCCTGGACGCGGCGGCGTCGGTCAAGAAGGTGATGGAGGAGGTCAAGAAGAAATTCCCGCCGGACGTCGAGTACCGCATCGCCTACAACCCGACGGAGTTCATCGAGGAATCGATCCACGAGGTCTACAAGACCCTGTTCGAGGCCGTCGGCCTCGTCGTCATCGTGGTGCTGGTCTTCCTCCAGAGCTGGCGCACCGCGCTGATTCCGGTGATCGCGATTCCCGTGTCGCTGATCGGCACCTTCGCGGCGATGGCGGCCTTCGGCTTCTCGCTGAACAACCTGACCCTGTTCGGGCTGGTTCTCGCCATCGGCATCGTGGTCGACGACGCCATCGTGGTGGTGGAGAACGTCGAGCGCAACATGGCCGAGGGCCTGTCGCCGGGGGACGCCGCCCACAAGACGATGGACGAGGTCGGCGGCGCGGTCATCGCCATCGCGCTGGTGCTCGCCGCGGTGTTCGTGCCCACGGCGTTCATCCCGGGCATCTCGGGCCAGTTCTACAAGCAGTTCGCGCTGACCATCGCGGCCTCGACGCTGATCTCGGCCTTCAACTCGCTGACCCTGTCGCCGGCGCTCTGCAAGCTGCTGCTGGTCCCGCATCATGCGCGCAAGGAGCCCAAGTTCTTCCTGACGCGGTTCGTGAACTGGCTGGCGAACGGCTTCAACCGCGCCTTCGACGCGACGTCGAACGCCTACGGCCGGACGATCCGCGTCCTGACCGGCGGCATCGTCGGCCTGGGCGTGATGCTGCTGGTCTACGCGGCCGTGATCGCCGGGACGCTCCATCTGGCGCAGACGACGCCCACGGGCTTCATCCCGGACCAGGACCAGGGTTACCTGATCGGCGTCGTCCAGCTCCCGTCCGGCTCGTCCCTCGACCGCACCACGGAGGTGTGTCTGCGCGCCGCCAAGCAGGCCCGGACCGTCGACGGCGTGGCCAACGCGGTGATCATCGCGGGCTTCGACGGCGCGACCTTCACCAACACGACCAATGCCGGCGTGATGTTCCTGACCCTCAAGGGGGCGAAGGAGCGCGCGGAGGTCGGTCGAAGCGCGGCCGTCATCACCGGAGACGTGCTGAAGGCCACCTCGGACATCCAGGAGGCGCGGGTCATCGTGATCCCGCCGCCGCCCGTCCGCGGCCTCGGCAACGGCGGCGGCTTCAAGATGCAGATCGAGAGCCGCCAGTCGTCGGATATCGGCCCGCTCATGGCCGCGGCCGGCGAGGTGATCGCTCAGGCCAACCAGAGCGCGGACGTGCAGCGCGTCTTCACGACCTTCGACAACTCGACGCCGCAGCTGTTCCTCGACATCGACCGCACCATCGCCCGGATGCTGAACGTGCCGCTGGCGAACGTGTTCTCGTCGGTCCAGGCGGATCTCGGCGGCACCTACGTCAACGACTTCAACACGCTGGGCCGCATCTATCAGGTGCGCCTGCAGGGCGACGCGGCGTTCCGCACCTCGGTGCAGGACATCTCGCAGATCAAGGTGCGCTCCTCCACCGGCGCGCTGGTGCCCATGGGCACCCTCGCCTCGGTGCGGGACGTGACCGGTCCGCAAATCGTGCAGCGGTTCAACCTCTACTACTCGGTCCCGGTCCAGGGCGTGGCCAAGCCGGGCGTCTCGACCGGTCAGGCGCTGACCGCCATGGAGGAGATCGCCAAGAAGGCTTTGCCCGACGGCTACTCCTACGACTGGACCGAGATCGCCTACCAGCAGAAGGCCGCGAGTGGCACCGCGGGCGCGGTCTTCGCCCTCGGCGTGCTGCTGGTCTTCCTCGTCCTCGCCGCGCAGTACGAATCCTGGGCGCTGCCGCTGGCGATCCTGCTGGTGGTGCCGACCGGGGTGCTGGCGGCGCTCGCGGGCGTGCAGTTCCGCGGCCAGGACAACAACATCCTGACCCAGATCGGCCTGATCGTGCTCATCGGCCTCGCGGCGAAGAACGCGATCCTGATCGTCGAGTTCGCCCACGACATCGAGCAGCGGGAGCATCGCGGCCCGGTGGAGGCGGCGGTGGAAGCCTGCCGCCTGCGCCTGCGCCCGATCCTGATGACCGCCTTCGCGTTCATCCTGGGCACCCTGCCGCTGGTGATCGCCACCGGCCCCGGCGCCGAGATGCGTCAGGCGCTCGGCACGGCGGTGTTCTTCGGGATGATCGGCGCGACCTTCTTCGGCCTGTTCCTCACGCCGGTCTTCTACGTGGTGATCCGCCACTTCTCGCTCTGGATCGGGCGGTTCCGGAAGAAGCACACCCACGGTGATTCCGGCGGCGCCGCGCCCGCCCACGGCTGACGGGCACCCTTTCGGCTGCCGTATCCTGGAAGCCGCGCCGGATCCGCGAGGATCGGGCGCGGCTTTCGCGCGACGGGCGGGCGCGCCCGGTGTAGAGGCTGGCGCCATGCACGCCCTCGGTCGCCTCATTCTCGGGGCCTTCGCCCTCCTGCTCGCTGTTCCGGCGGGCTTCGTGGTTCTCGTCCTGGCGCTGCTCGTCGATCCGGCCGCGCAGGCCTGGCTGAGCGGCGGGGCGCTCGCCGGCCTCGACATGGCCCTGTCGGACCTCTCGGCCGGGCTCCCGCCGGAGGGACTCGCCCTGTTCGTCGCCGGCCTCGCCAAGGCGCTGTTCGTGCTGCTGTTCGTGCCCCCGGCCCTGATCGGTCTCGGCGGGGAGATCCTCGGATGTCGCGGCTTCCTGTGGTACGGCGCCGGCTGCGGCCTGCTCACCGCCGCCCTCCCCTGGCTGACGCGCGGCGCGCTCCGGTCCGGCGGGGCAACCCGGGATGCCGCCCTCCTCGCCGGCGAGGTGCGCCTGACGCTGATCCTGTTCGTGGTCGGCGCGAGTGCGGGCTTGGTCTACTGGCTGGTCGCGGGGCGCGGCGCCGGGCGCATCCGCGAGGCCGACCTCTCCGAGGATGCCTGACGGCTCCCGGCGACGTCGCCCTTGGCCGCGGACACGCGGGCGCGCTACAGGAGGCCGCTACGACACGGTATCCGATGCTCGCCCTGCGCTCCCTCGCCTTCAACATCTGCTTCTACGCCGTCACGGCGGTCCTGGCGGTCGCCGGCCTGCCCATGCTGGTCTCCGGCCGGTCGGTTCTGCGGCTGGCCCGCGCCTGGGGGCGGATCACCCTGTGGCTGCTGCGCGTCGTCGCCGGAACGCGGGTCGAGTTCCGTGGGCTGGAGAATATCCCGACGGGTCCCCTGCTGGTGGCGGCCAAGCACCAGTCGGCCCTTGAGACCCTGGCCCTCTGCACGGTGCTGCCGAACTTCGCCTACGTCCTGAAGAAGGAGCTGCTGCTGATCCCCCTGATCGGCTGGTACTTGTCGCGCAGCGGCATGGTGGCGATCGACCGGTCCAAAGGCACCCGGGCCATGAGCCTGATGAATGCCGCGGCCGGTGCGGCGATCCAGGACGGGCGCCAGCTCATCATCTTTCCCGAGGGCACCCGCCGGCCGGTCGGCGCGCCGCCCGCCTACAAGCAGGGACTCTCGCATCTCTACACCACCCTGAAGGTCCCCTGCCTGCCCGTCGCGCTGAACACCGGCCTGTTCTGGTCGCGCAACAGCCTCGTGCGCCGGCCGGGCACGGCGGTGATCGAATTCCTGCCGCCCATCCCGCCCGGCCTGCCCCGCCAGGAGTTCCAGGCGCTGGTCCAGGACCGGCTCGAGACGGCCTCGAACGCCCTCGTCGACGGTGGCCTCGCAGGCTGCGCGGCAGACGGCCATGCCGTACCGGCGGACGAGGCACCGGCCGTGGCCGGGCCGCGCCGCTGAGCCCCGCGCAACCGCCGCGTTCCGTCCCGAGTGGCGCTGCGCCGGCTTGTGGATAACGGGCATCGTCGCCACATCTGCCCTTGGGAACGTCGCGCTTGACGCCTGTGGATATCGCGCGTTAGGTTGGAACAAATGGCGAACAGAAGAGCCCTGTCCTGGTCGGCCGCGCTCCGCGACCTGAAGGACGATCGCACCCGGAGGCAGGACGTGCGTGAAGAACGCCTCAAGACGACCGCAGGTCTGCGCGGCTCGCCCGCGCTTCCCCTTTCGGCCTGGCGCGGCCGTTCTGGCCGCCGCTACGTGGTCGGGGTTCATCCGGCCGGGGGCTTCGACCTCGACGAGATGGCCCAGGCCGTGGTGATCGCCGTCCGCCGGGACAATGCGGGCATCGCCGAAATGGTCTCGGTGGCCAGCTCCAGCGAGAGTCCGCGCGATCATCTGCGGCGGACTTGGCTCGACCGTGTCCGCCGCCGGGGCGCCACCGAGATGCACGTGCATCGCCTGGCCGAGAACGACGTCGAGCGGGTGGCGATCGTCGAGGATCTGCAGGTCGACACCGTCGAGCCGGCGCAGGTCTGACCGGAAACGCGACGCGCGCGGACGGATCACGTCCGCAGCGGTCGACCCGGGGCGGCGCTGCCCCAGTTTCGCCCCTTGCATGGCCTCAAGGCGAGGCCGCGATGTCCCTGCGGGGATCGGGTCGGGGAGCGGAGCGCATGGTGCAGGATCGGACGCGGCCGGAGGGTGCCGACCAGACAGCCCCGGTGGGGCGCGCGCGGCGATCCCGGCTCGGGTTGTTCCTGCCCTACATCCTGCTCGCCCTCGTGGTGGCGGGCTGGTCGGCCGGCTGGCTGTGGATGCGTGAGCGCGCGGCCGGCGAGATCGACGGCTGGATCGCCCGGGAGGCGTCGGCCGGGCGCACCTGGACCTGTGCGGACCGCTCGCTCGGCGGCTACCCGTTCCGGCTCGAGCTGCGCTGCAGCGCCGTCACGCTCGACCGTGCCGACGGACGCTTCCGGCTGGGACCGAGCACCGCGGTGGCGCAGATCTATCAGCCGCGCCTCGTCGTGTTCGAGAGCGCCGGTCCGTTCCATGTCGAGCAGGGCGCGCTGACCGGAGACGCGTCCTGGTCCGCGCTCCAGGGCAGTTTCCACGGCGCCGCGGATGGCTTCACCCGCGCCTCTCTGGTCGTCGACAATCCCGATGTCACCGTGAAGGGGGCAGAGCCCGGTCCGATCGCGGTTGCGGGCCGGCATCTCGAACTGCACGCCCGGCCGAGCCCCGGCCGTTTCGATTCCGACGGTGCGGTGGATCTCAGCCTGCGCCTGAATCAGGCGGCGGTGCCTCAACTCGATGCCCTCACCGGAACACGGGATCCGGTCGATCTGGCCCTTGATGCGAGCCTGACGCAGGCCACCGTGTTGCGGACCGGGACGGTGGCGCGCGAGCTGGAGCGCTGGCGCCAAGCCGGCGGCAACCTGGACCTGACGGCCCTGTCGTTGGCCAAGGGCGCACAGCGCGTTCAGGCGAAGGGCACCCTCGCCCTCGATGCCGCGCACCGCCCCGCGGGCCAGATCGACCTGCGGGCGGCCGGCGTCGACGCGCTGGTCGGCAGCATCGTCGGCCAGCGCTTCGGCTCGGATCGGGGCGCGCTGGTCGGCCAGCTGGTCGGCGGCCTGCTGGGGCTGGCCCAGCGTCCGAACCCGGACGCGCCGGCCGACGCGACACCCCTCAAGGCGCTCCCACCCCTGCGGCTCGTCGACGGGAAGGTGGTCTTCAGCGGATTTCCGATCCCCAACGTCTTCGTGCCGGCGCTGTATTAGGACGGCTCTCGGTCTGAGGGGGCCTCTGACACGCCCGGACAGGCGCGTCTTCGGCGCAAGACGATGCAACGCGGCTTGCCGCCTGTCCGGGCTCATGGCCGCGCGCATCGGACACCCTGGCTCACTATCGATGTCCTGCGCCGTCAGGCCGGGGCGTTGCCGGCGAGACCGGAATGGAAAGGCGCTCGTGGTGCAGGATCTCGTGGTGCAGGATCTCGCGGCCTCGGCGCGTCGGGATCCCAGGCGCCGCGGCGCGGCTACGGGATGACCGCGCAGCGCGACAGCACGTGTCGCCCTGCGCGCGATGCCTGGTGCGTCGGCTTGGGCGCGGATTGCAGCAACGGGCCTGTCGCACGGGCCTGCTCGGCGACGCCGGATCGGCTATAGGAGGCCCATGGCCTCATCCGCGTCCCCGACCCGTATCAAGATCTGCGGGCTCAGCACCGAAGCGACTCTGACCGCCGCTCTGGACGCCGGGGCGGACTGGATCGGGCTCGTCCACTTCCCGCGCAGTCCTCGGCACGTGGCGCTGGAGCAAGCGGCCGCCCTGTCGGCCCTCGCCCGCGGGCGGGCCGAGCGGGTGATCCTGCTGGTCGATCCGGACGACGCTCTGCTCGCCGCGGCCGTCGCGGCGGTGGATCCGGATCTCATCCAGCTCCATGGGCGCGAGAGCCCGGAGCGCGTCGCGGCGATCCGCGCCCGCGCTGGCCGGCCGGTGATGAAGGCCCTCGGCATCGCCACGTCCGCGGATCTCGCCGTCCTGCCGGCCTATGCCGCGGTCGCCGACCGGATCCTGCTGGATGCCAAGGCGCCGCCGGATGCGGCCCTGCCGGGCGGCAACGGCCGATGCTTCGACTGGGAGATCCTGCGCGGCGCCGCGCTTCCGGAGGGCACCATGCTGTCGGGCGGCCTCGATGCCGGCAACGTCGCCGATGCCATCGCCCGCACGGCACTGGGCGCCGTCGATGTCTCGTCCGGGGTCGAGACGGCGCCGGGGGTGAAGGATCCGGCGAAGATCGCGGCCTTCGTGGCGGCCGCGCGGCGGGCGCGCTGAGGTTTCCGCCTCAGCGCCGCGAACGGGAACCGCTCAGCGCGGCGCGGGCAGCGCGGTCCGGCCCGTATTCGGGACCGTATAGGTGCCCGCGGTCTCGCTCTCGGGCGCATAGGTGCGCAGCCGGGTCGCCTCGCGCTCGTACCGGACGGCCTCGCGGCGATGGTAGCGCGCCCGAGCGCGGGTCTTGCCCTGGCCGAGCCACGTGAAGATGCCGCCCACCACGATGCCGAGGGCCACGGCGCCGAACAGGATCGCGTAGAGCGGAAGAGCGACGCTGAAGACCGGCGCGTCCGCGTTGAACGGATCGAAGGAGAGCTGCACCGGCGCGCGGTTGGCCACCGCCAGCAGGATCACCAAGGCGGCGATCGGCAGCAGCACGAGGCTCTTCAGGAAACGGATCATCGCGCTCACAGGTCCTTCCTACTCGGCGGCCGAGGCATTCTCGCCGATCCCGGCGGCGTTGAGGCGCTGGCGCATCTCCTTGCCGGTCTTGAAGACGGGGATTGCCTTCTCGGACACGGCAACGGCGGCACCCGTGCGCGGGTTGCGTCCCCGACGCGCCTCCCGGCGCTTCACCGAGAAGGCCCCGAAGCCACGCAGTTCCACCCGGTCGCCGCGGGCCAGCGCATCGGAAATGGTGTCGAGGATCGCGTTGACCAGGATCTCCACGTCACGCTGGTAGAGATGCGGGTTCTGCTCGGCGATCCTGAGGACGAGCTCCGACTTGATCATGGCGTGGAATCTTCTCGCGGGATCGGGGCGGGCTGCGCGGTGGCGGTGGTTCAGGGTTCCGGACGCCAGAGGGCGAGCATCCCACCCCGGGCGGCCTGTGCCTCGGCCCCCACGGACCGAAGGCGCGCCGCGAGGCCGTCCACGCCCAGGAGGTCGGCGCCGATGCCGGCCGCGGACCACAGGGTGAACCGGCTCTCCGTCGCGGGCTTCCAATCCTTGATCGGCAGGTTCGTCTGGACGCCGCGGGCACTCTCCAGCCACGCCACCGCCTGACGCTCGCCGCCGAGCTCGTCGACCAGCTTCAGCGGGATACTCTGGCGACCGCTGAACACCCGGCCGTCGGACACGGCGCCGAGTTGCGCCGGATCCATGCCCCGGCGCTCCGCGACGAGGCCCTTGAACCACGCATAGGTGTCGCCGACGACGGAGGCCAGGGCGGCGCGCGCCTCCGGCGAGGTCGGTGTGAAGCCCGACGGCTCGGCCTTGAGCGGCGCCGACTTCACGGACTCGACCTTGACGCCGACCTTGTCCAAGAGCCCCGAGAAATCGGGATACTGGAACAGCACGCCGATCGATCCGACCAGGCTGGTCTCACGCGCGACGATGTGATCGGCCGCGATGGCCGTGATGTAGGCCCCGGACGCGGCCGTGCCGTCCACGAAGGCGACGATCGGCTTCTTGGCGGCGAGCGTCCGGAGGTTGCGGAAGATCTCCTCCGACCCCGTGGTCGTGCCGCCGGGCGAGTTGATCGAGACGATCACGCCCTTCACCGCATCCGAATCCCCCACCCGCTTCATCAGCTTGGCGGTGGCCTCGCTCCCGGCGATGAAGCCGGAGACGGAGATGCGGGCGATCTGCGGCTGCACCGCGAACGCGCCTTCGACGCCCGTCCGCGCCCGATAGCCCAAAGCACCGACCGCCACGATGAGGCCGCCGACGCCGAGCACGCGCCAGAGAGACAACCTGCGACGCAGGCGCCGCCGGTCAATCAGCAGTTCGGCATCGGCTGCCATGCTGTCGCTTCCCCTAAAGCCCCCCGGCCGGCCCCCTCGACGGGATGCGGGCGCATCGCGCTCGCGCCGGGCAAGTCCTTGGTTTCCTTCGGCTCGCTCGGTCCGCGCCGGGCGAGGCCGGTGTTCTAGAGCATTTTCCGCAGGCGTGGATACGGGGCGCGCGAAGAAAATGACCGGGTGGCCCGTCCCTGTCGTTCCGGACGGGGCGACCCCACCCGCGCTCCGCCATCGTCAACCTTGAATTGCTGGGCGCAAAAAAGAACCCGCGCAGGACGTCGGTCCTGCGCGGGTGTCGAAGCCAGGGATCCACCGCCCGGACGGGCCGGGCGGCGGGGTCGGCGTCTTACTCGTCGTCGGAGCGCTTCTTGTTGAAGGCGGCGCCGAGGATGTCGCCGAGCGAGGCGCCCGAATCGGCGGAGCCGAACTGGGCCATGGCCTCCTTCTCCTCGGCGACCTCGAGGGCCTTGATCGAGACCTGCACGCGGCGGGCCTTCCGGTCGAACTGGACGACGCGGGCGTCGAACTTCTCGCCGGCGGCGAAGCGCTCGGGACGCTGGTCGCCGCGGTCGCGGGCCAGCTCGGCGCGGCGGATGAAGGTCTGCATGTCGGTGTCGACGATCTTCACCTCGACGCCGGCATCCTTCACCTCGACGACCTCGCAGGTGACGATCTGGCCCTTCTTGATCTCGCCGGCCTCGGCGAAGGGGTCACCGCCGAGCTGCTTCACGCCCAGGGAGATCCGCTCCTTCTCGACGTCGACGTCGAGAACCTGAGCGCGGACCATGTCGCCCTTCTTGAACTCCTCGATGACCTGCTCGCCGGGACGGTTCCAGTCGAGATCCGACAGGTGGACCATGCCGTCGACGTCGCCCTCGAGGCCGATGAACAAGCCGAACTCGGTCTTGTTCTTGACCTCGCCCTCGACCTCGGAACCGACCGGGTGCTTCTCGGCGAAGGCCTCCCAGGGGTTCTGCAGGGTCTGCTTGAGGCCCAAGCTGATGCGGCGCTTGACCGGATCGACCTCCAGGATCTGCACCTCGACCTCCTGGGAGGTGGAGACGATCTTGCCCGGATGGACGTTCTTCTTGGTCCAGCTCATCTCAGAGACGTGGATCAGGCCCTCGATCCCCGGCTCCAGCTCCACGAAGGCGCCGTAGTCGGTGATGTTGGTCACGCGGCCCTTGAGCTTGGCGCCCTCCGGGTAGCGGGCGGCGATGCCCTCCCACGGATCGGCGAGGAGCTGCTTGATGCCGAGCGAGATGCGGTGCGTCTCATGGTTGATCTTGATGATCTTGACCTTGACCGTCTGGCCGATGGTCACGACCTCGGACGGATGGTTCACACGGCGCCACGCCATGTCGGTGACGTGCAGCAGGCCGTCGATCCCGCCGAGATCGACGAAGGCGCCGTACTCGGTGATGTTCTTGACGACGCCGTCGATGACCTGACCTTCCTCAAGGTTGGCCACCAGCTCCGAGCGCTGCTCGGCGCGGCTCTCCTCGAGGACGGTCCGGCGCGACACGACGATGTTGCCGCGGCGGCGATCCATCTTGAGGATCTGGAACGGCTGCGGGGTGCCCAGCAGCGGGGTGACGTCGCGGACCGGGCGGATATCGACCTGCGAGCGCGGCAGGAACGCCACGGCGCCGTCGAGGTCGACGGTGTAGCCGCCCTTGACCTGGTTGAAGATCGTGCCGGTGACGCGGTCGTTGTTCTCGAACGACTTCTCGAGCTTGACCCAGCTCTCCTCGCGGCGGGCCTTGTCGCGCGAGATGACGGCTTCGCCCAGCGCGTTCTCGATCCGGTCGACGTAGACCTCGACCTCGTCGCCGACCTTCAGCTCGCCCTCGCGGCCGGGACCGGTGAATTCCTTCAGCGCGACACGGCCTTCCGTCTTGGCGCCGATGTCGATGACGGCCACGTCCTTCTCGATCGCGACGACGCGACCCTTGACGACGGAGCCTTCGGTGATCTCGTGTTCGAGGAAGCTCTCCTCGAGGAGGGCTGCGAAATCCTCGCGGCTCGGGCCACGCCCCAGAGCGGTACCTGCGGTCATTCTGTCTCCTGAACGGCCTCCATCGGAGGCCCGTTGCGTCGGCGGCTCGCGTTGCAGGCGCCCCCGTTCGCCGCGGCCTTCCCGGAGTCTTTCGGGAGAGGCGGCCGGTCCCGCGGGACCCGGCTTGCCGACGCGTCGATACGGATGACGAGGGCGGTCCAGCCGGAAACCTGGCGGGCGCACCGGAAAGGCGGGCGCGCGAGAGGGGATCCGGGAGGACGCGGGTCCCTTACAACATCGGCCTTGCGACTTCAACCGATTAGGGTTTTAGCCTCGCCGGGCGTCGGATGGCCGCGGCGCAGGTGCGGTCTTGCGTGCGGTCTTGCCGCCGGCTGCGGATGTGGCAAGTCTGTCTGCCGCCGGACGCTTGCCCGGCGCATATCCGCCGGTCAGGAGAGCCCGCACCGGTCCGTCGGGCGCGGCCTGGTGTCTGTCCGGCGCATCCGGAGCGTTTTGAGGGAAGAAGCGTGCTGCGTCCTGATCTCGTCTCCCATCGTGCCCCGCGTCTGCGGCACAGCGGCATCCCCCATGCCCCGCGAACCGAGGCCTGAACGCCCGATGCCGAACGGGTACAACGCCCCGATGGAGATGCTGGCGCGCAAGCTCGACAGCATCGCGCGGATTGCGGATGCCGACCGCGAGGCGCTCCTCGCGCTGCCCCACACCGTCCGGAACCTGCCCGCGCGCCACGACATCGTCCGGTTCGGCGACAGGCCGAACCAGAGCTGCCTCGTCCTTCAGGGCTGGGTCTATCGCTATTCCGCCCTGGCCGAGGGCGGACGCCAGATCCTGTCGTTCTACATCGCGGGCGACCTTCCAGACCTGCAGAGCCTCCATCTGCACCGGATGGATCACAACCTCGCCACGCTGACGTCCTGCGTCGTGGCGCTGGTCGCGCATGACGACCTGCGGGCGGTTCTCCTGAAGAATCCCGGTCTCGCCGCCACCCTCTGGCGCGACAGCCTGATCGACGCCGCGCATTACCGCGAGCGGATCACCAGTCTCGGGCGGCGGCAGGCGCTCGGTCGCGTCGCCCACATGTTCTGCGAGCTCTATCTCCGGCAGAAGGCGGTCGGGCTGACGCGCGGCCTGAGCTGTCCGCTGGCGCCCAAGCAGTCCGAACTCGCGGACTCCCTAGGCCTGACGAGCGTCCACCTGAACCGGGTTCTGCGGACGCTCCGGGGCCGCGGGCTCGTCACGCTGGGCGGCGGCATCCTGACCATCGAGAACTGGCACGCGCTCGCCGAAGTCGCCGAGTTCGACCCCACGTTCCTGCACCTCGCGAACAACGCCGCCCCTGCGCACCCAACCGTCGAGACCGTCTAGGGCGTGGGGACGCCTCAGGCGGCCTGGGCCAGCGCATCCGGTGCGGCCGGCACCTCGTCGGTATGGACATCGAAGCGGATCAGCTGGGCGGCACCGAAGCTCGTGGTCAGGGCGCAGTCGGTGGCGTCGCGGCCGCGGGCCATGACGATGCGGCCGACCCGGGGCCGGTTGTGGCGGGCGTCGAACGTGTACCAGCGCGGCCCGTCGGGCCCGTGGAGGTAGACCTCGAACCACGCGGAGAAGTCCATCGGCGCCGGATCCTTCGGCACGCCGATGTCGCCCAGATAGCCGGTGGCGTAGCGCGCGGGGATGTTCATGCACCGGCACAGGGTTATCGCCAGATGCGCGAAGTCCCGGCACACGCCGACGCGCTGCGTGTAGCCGTCGAAGGCGGTGCGGGTCGCGTCGGCCTGCTGGTAGTCGAAGCGCAGGCGGTTATGGGCGAAATCGACGATGGCCTGGACGCGCGCCCAGCCCTCCGGCGTGGCGCCGAACAGCGACCAAGCCGTCTGCGAGAGCTTGTCGGTGTCGCAGTAGCGCGAGCCCAATAGGAAGGTCAGGACGTCGTCGGGCAAGTCCTGCACGGCGATCTGGCGGGCGTCGGGCGCCTGGTCGTCCGGCCGGCCGCTGTCGGCGATCGTGAAATCGGCCGTCATGGTGATCCGTCCACCCGGCGCGACGAGGCGCGTGCAGACATTGCCGAAGGCATCGACGTGCTGCCGGGCTGCCACCGGAGGATCGAAGGTGATCACCTCCGGGGTCACGAGGTCGCGCCTCAGCTCCGGGCGGACGTTGAGCAGCAGGTTCATCGGCGTCGGGCCGAACGTGTCGAACGCGATCGAGAAGCCGGTGCGGATGTGCATCGTCGAGGACCGAATGGTAGGTCGCTGTCCGGCGCTGCCGGAAATCGAGCCGTTAACAGTACAGGGCCCTACAAGCCGCGAGGCGACCTCAAGTTCCGTCGGAGATGCCCGCCGAGCGTCGTCGACCTGCCCGAATATTCGGCACGGTTCGGCGCGGGCCGAGGCCGCGCGACCCCGCTGCGCGCTCTGAAGCGCTCCCCGGGCGGGGCTGCCCGGCGTCGCGCCATGTTGCAACGCACAGGGCGCCCTCGTATCCGGAGCCGCTTCGAACCCAAGGTCGTCCGGCCGCCGCCGGGGGCCTGCTGCCAGACGATCCATGCCCATGACGCCCGACAAGCTTTCCCTGCCCAAGGACAAGATCCGGGTCTTGCTGCTGGAGGGCATCAACGACAGCGCCGTGGCACTGATGCGGGCCGCCGGCTACACCAACCTGACCCGGCTGCCGAAGGCGCTGGACCGGGAGGCCCTGCACGAGGCGCTCCAGGGCGTGCACATGGTGGGCATCCGCTCGCGGACGCAACTCGACGCGGCCGCCTTCGCGGCGTCGGACCGGCTCCTGGCGGTGGGCTGTTTCTCGGTCGGCACCAATCAGGTCGATCTGGAGGCCGCCCGGCATCGGGGCATTCCGGTCTTCAACGCCCCCTTCTCGAACACGCGCTCGGTGGCGGAGCTGACGATCGGCGAGATCGTGATGCTGCTGCGCCGGATCGTTCCGCGCTCGGTGGGCGCCCATGCCGGCCGCTGGGACAAGTCGGCGGCGGGCTCGCTGGAGGTGCGCGGCAAGACGCTGGGCATCGTCGGCTACGGCAACATCGGCACGCAGCTCTCCACGCTCGCCGAAGCCATGGGCATGCGGGTTCTGTATTACGACCACACCGACAAGCTGCGCCACGGCAACACCGAGCCGACCGAGACGCTGCACGAGCTTCTGGGCCAGAGCGACGTGGTCTCGCTGCACGTGCCCGAGACGGAGGCCACCGCCAACATGATCGGCGCGGCCGAGATCCGTGCGATGAAGCCCGGATCCTTCCTGATCAACAACGCCCGGGGCACCGTGGTCGATCTCGAGGCTCTGGCGGCGGCGCTGCGCGACGGCCACCTCAAGGGCGCCGCCGTCGACGTCTTCCCGGCGGAGCCCGGGTCCAACGCGGAGGCCTTCGTCAGCCCCCTCCAGGGACTCGAGAACGTGATCCTCACGCCGCATATCGGGGGATCGACCGAGGAGGCTCAGGAGCGCATCGGCTCCGAAGTGGCGCGCAAGCTCCTCGACTATTCCGATATCGGCTCGACGGTCGGCGCCGTGAACTTCCCGCAGGTGCAACTCCCGGCCCGCCCGACCGGAACGCGCTTCATCCACGTCCAGCGCAACCTGCCCGGCATGCTCGGACGCCTCAACGGCGTGTTCTCCCGCGGGCAGGTCAACATCGCCGCGCAGTTCTACCAGACCGACGGCGAGGTCGGGTACGTGGTGCTGGAGACCGACGCCACCGACGCGGATGCGGAGGCACTGCTCGCAGAGATCCGCGCCATCCCGGGCACGATCCGCGCCCGCCTGCTCTACGAGCGGCGCTAGCCGGGAGGACGCGCCTCGCGGGACCGGCGAGCCTGCGGGCTTTCAAGCGTGCGGTAATTTACGCGGCGCGCGTGAACGCGGCCGATCTTGCCGCGTTCGTCTTGCGCGGCCAAGCTGGCCGCTGTTCAAGTCGCAAGCGGCATGATCGACGGCCTCGACCGATCGAGCGCCCGGCCGGCGGAGGAATTGCGGTGACGAAGCGTGTAGCATGGGCATGGGCCGGACTCGCGCTCGGCATCGCCGGGACGGTCTCGAGCGTCTCCGGCGCGTCGGCGGATTGCCTGCGGCGGGTCTACAATCGATCGAATCTGGTCCTGGTCGCCCGCCAGGATGGCGGGCCGCCCGCCACGCTGTTGCCCGGTCGGTCGCTGCCGATGCGGCTGTCACGGCCGGGCCAGATCGACATCACGGGCTATTGCGGGATGCCGGGCGCGGGTGCGGGCCCGGTTGTCCAGCGGACCTTCGACTATGAGGCGGTCCTCGACCGCTGCTTCGTCCGGTTCGGGGGCGACCTGTTCGTGCCGCAACTGGGGCGCGGCTTCATCGGTCTTCAGGAGACGGCTCCCTTCACGGTGAACAACCCGCGGCAGGGCGACATCGTCCTCGGACCCGCAGTCGGATCCGCATGCCCGGTGCCCGGGCCGGCCGTTCTGAGCCGGCGCGGCTGAGCCTCAGAGGTAGTGCCGGAACACGACCCCCGTATCCGTGGAAGTGCCGGGTTGCGGGGGCGAGGCCGGCCCGATGAAGGGGCTTGCGAGGCGCAGGGCCACGAGGCCGAGGGCGGCCAGCGCCGGGGCGATCAGGCGGAACGGGCGAGCGAGCATGGACGCCTCCGTCGCGCCGCCGGTCCCGCCTGCAACGTGCATGCGGATCGGAGCGCATGTGAAGCATCGCACCTTACGGCCGAGCTGAACGTGCCGAAGCGCACACGGGGCGCGTCGAGACCGATCCCGGCGCGTCGGAGCCTGGCGCCCGGTGCGGTGACGGTCCGACGATTGCGTCCACCGGGTCGCTGGCGTGTACACCGATGCACTCCTATGCTGCCCGGTGTCGGGGGCCGCCGGGAGCCGCGCTGCCAGGGCCGCGGTGGCGCTCCCCGGGTGGAACCGACTGCGTGAACGAGGACGCGCGTATGCTGACCCAGACAGGCAACTCGATTCTCCGAGGCGATCTCGGCGTCGAGGAGACTATCGAGTCCGACAATATCGTCCGCTGGGACGGCGAGCGGCTCTATGTGGAGCAGGACGTCTATCACAACGGTCAGCTGGTCCACCGCAAGTACCGCCGCACCGTCACCGAGCCCGTCGCCCGCGTGCTGTGGGCGATCATCAATCGCGCCAAGCAGTGAGCGCCGGGGCAGGAGCGGATCGGATGCGTTCGTTCGGGCGGCCTTCCTGACGCCTCCGCCCGTATCGCTGCAAAGTCGGGGACCGCGGTCGAGCACCATCCGGCCGGGCCGATGGTTTCGTGCCTCGCATCCGAATGGGAAACGGGATTCGACGCCGTGCGCGGCGCGGCCGCTGGCGCCGCGCGGTGCCCAGGGTCTCTCAGGGGGGGGCGTGTAATCCCATATCGCGGCCCCTGCGTTCCAAACAGTCGCTAGTTCTTGACGGGGCTGAAGCGACGCGCTCTTGCTGATTTCGTCCAGGGACAGTGGCTCTGAGTCGCGCCAGAGTTCTGTGCCCCTGCGTGTTCAGACTTTCGTCCGGTCCATGCTGGCAAGATCACTTCTCAACCGCTGGTCGATCTTCGCGTTTAATGTGCTGATCGCGTTGCCGCTGACGCTTGCGCTTGTCGATGTCGCGATCTTGCTCTGGGGCGCTGGATTTCAGCATCACGCCACGATTCACGAGGCCGGGCATCTGATCGAGGGGATGGGCGTGATCCTGATCGGTTGGGGCGTGGTGCTGGAAGAGCGCCCTGGCGTGAGCCATCTCCTCGGCGGCCTTCCGACCGAGGATCCCGATCGCGAGGCGGCGATCGACGCGCTCTGCCACCATTGCGGACTCGCCTTGCTGGTGCTGGGGCTCGTCGCCGAGATCCTCGTGCAATGCGTGGAGGTCCCCGACCACATCATCAATACGGACCGGATCGAGCGTGTCGTCCTGACCGGCGGGGCCGTCTTCCTGGCGCTCGGCCTCGCCACGCTGGCGCGGCTCTCCGCCGGTCTCGCGGCGTTCCGCGCGCCAATTCCCTTGGACCCCGAAGGCTCCCTGCCTGAGGCGGGGCCGCGCTGAGAGCCCTGAGCCCGACGACCGGTCCGGCTCTCTGCGGGGGACGGCGCGGCTGCTAGGCTGCGACGGCAGCTTCCGGTTCGACGAGGGTGAGATGCGACGGTCGCAGCACGTCGAGGCGCTCGTGCGCGTTGTCGAAGGCGGCCCGGATCGTCGTGCTCGCGTCCTCGACGGCAACCAGGACAGCCAGTTTCTGGGCGCTGGCCCGGTCGGCGACGCTGCGGGCGGCCGCGATCAGCGACTGCTCCAGGCCGAGAAATTCCGCCTCGGCATCCCGTCCCGCATCCCGCGCGGCCGATGCAAGACGGTCCAGTACGGCTTCCAGGGCATGGCGCAGGACAAGCGTCCGCACGCGCTCCTGCAGGAGCGCCCTCTCGTCGATCTTCATCGGAATCGGTCCGCGTTGGGGAACACGGCCAAGCTCTCATACTTCGGCTCACCGTGCAGCCACCTTTTTGCAACAGAGCAATACTGTCTCGTGCGCCGGGCGCGCGGCGCGTTCACCGTTTCGTCGGCGAGATCATGCAAAGTTGTTCTGCAATCGTGTGTCGAGTATTTGCTCATCCTGAGAATCGAAAGCGCTGTCTCGATCACTTCATGGCGCAAAATTGCGCGCATCGAGGTGCGCTTGGCCGTTCGAATACCTCCGATGCACCGGGGGCGTTGTCTCCCGCGAGGGGGCGATGACGCCGCCGCGACGGGGCTGGGGGCGGCCGGCTGCCGCTCAGTACGGCGTGCCGCGCTGGCGCCGGTCCCGCAGGGCCTCGGCGTGCCATTCGAGTTCGTCGAGGAAGCGGTTGGCCGCCGTCGTGATCCAGGGCTCGGCAGGAATGCCCTGGCTGTCGATGGCTTTCTGGAGCCGCGGGATCGGCAGGAGCGAGGGGATGCTGGACATGCCCATCTCGGCAAGCATCGCCCGCAATGCCATTGCCGCCCGGACGCCGCCGAACTGACCGGCCGAGTAGCAGCAGATGGCCGACGGTCGCCAGAAGTACTCTTCCAGAAAATGGTCGAGGGTGTTGGAGAGCGCGGGCGGGACGCCGTGATTGTACTCGGCCGTGACCACCAGGAAGGCGTCCGATCCGCGGAAGAGGTCGGCGAGGCGCTGCAGGGGCTCCGGCGCGGTGCCGGCCGGATATTCCTTGTACATCCGGTCGAGGAGCGGGAGCTTCAGCTCGGCGGGGTCCACCAGCGGGGCGGCGTGGCCGCGCGCCTCGAGTTGCGCGATCAGGAACTGCGCGGCTCGGTTGCCGATGCGGTCGGTGCGGACGCTGCCGAGAATCACGGGGATGGTCAGGGGCATGGCGATCTCCGGTTCCCCCGATCATGCCAGAGGCCGGCGGACCACTCCAGACGCCAGGCGATCCCGGCCGGGTCAGGCCTGGGTGCTGCTGGTGAGTGCAGCCGCGATGCCCACCGGGCCGCCCGTCGCATAGGCGGCGATCGCCTTCGTCACCTGTTGCAGGAAGGATTGCAGGCCGTCGCCGCTGCCGGTCGCCGACGCGGCATCGGCGGTCGCCGTCGTACCGGTGGACGCACTTGTGGACGACGCGCCGTCCGTTGCGGCGCCGGTCGGCGCGGATGCACCGCTCTGCGTCGCGTCCGACGCCGGCCGATGGCCATGGTGGCCGCGACGGTGATGGACGGGCGCCGCGCCGTCCGCGGTCGGGCTCGATGACGTGCCGGTCGCGGAGGCTTCGTCGGCATTGGCGGTGGCGTCCGCCGGTGTGGTGACGCCGCTCTGAAGGCCCATCTGGCTGAAGTCGGATTGCAGCTGCAGGAGCGACGCCATCAGATCGTTCGACAGGGTCGGTGTCGATGTGGTGCCGGTCGTCTGCCCGGTGCTTCCGGTAGCCTGGGTGGTGGTCGGATCCTGGCCTGCCGTGGTCGAGGCGCCGGCCTCGATCCGGGCCGTATTCGCCGCACGCGCCTGTCTCAGGGCGCTGACAAGATCCCGCTGGAGAGAACTGCCCGTAACCGCATTCGCCGACATGCTACGCCTCCGCGACCGCCTTCGGTTCGGGGAGGCACGGCGCATTCCAGAATTTTCCCAATGATTTCAGCGATGCTCCCGGGTCGGGGACCGGCAGGATCGGCCCAGCGGCAGATTCTGCCGCTCTACCCCGCCGACAGGGGGCGGATCAGGTCGGTGCGGCGCGGGGGGCTGTCCGTCGACGAAGACAAGCACGGCGATCTTGATCCGCTCAACGCTAGGCAGAGCCGGGTCGCCTCCTTCGGTCCCCGCCGCGGCCCGCCGACATTTCGGGTGCCGTTCCGAGTGAACGCGGTCGCCGACATGCGCGGCCGCCCCGAGACCGTCCGGTGGCGCTCGCGATCGGCATTTCGCCTTGAGCGCTGCGCGCGTCTCAGCCGTATCGACGGCCGGGATCTTGGGCCGGCGCACGGACGGGATGAAGCGGCTGCTGCCTAAGGGGCCCCGAGATCCTGTCGCAAGAACGGATCGGCATCAGCGCTCAACGCCGTGCGGTCCGAAAGGCGGGGCTGTGATGGGGGCTGATGGCTCCCCGAGCAGGACTCGAACCTGCGACAAGGCGATTAACAGTCGCCTGCTCTACCAACTGAGCTATCGGGGATCACGAGGGGGTCTCTACACACCGCGATCGCGGGACGCAAGGGCCTCGACGCATGATCCGCGGGCATTCTACGGCACGGCGCTCTGCGTCACAGGGCGCGGCCTGCACCGATGGCAGTCGAGCGCCTGCTATGTGGCTTTTTGGCAACATATGCGCCGGGTCCCGCCGCTGGTTTGACCCGCTCGCTCCGGCCGTCGCCGCCTGGGTCATCCGAATGTCGCGACGCGATCCTACGGGAGCGCCAGCCCGGACGACCCGGTGCGTGTCCGTTGCTATCATGCTGACCCATCACTGCCTGAACCCCCAAGACCCCTATGCGGAGCGCGAAGTGCGTGTCGCCTTCGAGTGGGCCGCCGACCGTCCCCGACTGATCGCGGCCCTCGACGAGCACGAGGCCGATATCCTGCCCGATCTCGTCGACGTGCAGCGCGATGACCTCCGCCGGGAGATCGTCGCCGCGCTCCGGATGCAGGAGCAGTCCCGCCGTCAGCCGGTCGGCAGTCCGGCCCCCGTTGCCCGGGATCGCTGACGGGTCTCGCGGCGGGCGCGCAGCCCGCCACCGGCACGCGGGCGTCCATAGGCCCGAAGCGGTCCAATACGCGGCTCCAGCGCTCGCGAGATCCAGCATTCGCAGTCGTCCGGTCCGGAAGCACGCGGTATGCGCGCGATCATTCTGAGTGCGTGCTGCAGGATCTGGCTATTCGTTGATAGATCGCGGCCTCGATCGCCATATCAGATAATAGATTTTGCCGGCTATATTTACCTGTTCAAAAGGAAGTGTTCGTGTATATCTGCGCCTCTTCGTAACCCTCGCTGAAGCGGCGCGGCTCCTATGCGAATTTCACTCGGCCTCAAGCTCTCGGCAGTGATCGGATTGCTGGCCCTCGTGGCGATCGGCATCGCGGCCTTCGCCGTCCGGCAGTCGAACTGGGAGCAGGAGCGCGCCGCCGCGACGGACAGGATCTGGAATGCCGGGCTGCAGGCCGGTGCCCTGGGGCAGGCGATCGAGCACGCGGTGGTGCAGGCCACGGCCCTCTACACCGCGGAAGACACCGCGGAGGCACGGACACGCCTGTCGGCACTCCACGACGCCCTTGCGACGGTGGAGCAGGTGCGCGGACCCTTCCTCGCAGCGATGGAAGATCAGCTTCCCGAGGATCGGCGCCGGCGCTTCGATCTCTTCGTGAAGGAATTCATCGCCTACCAGACCGACACGGCCGAGCTGGGGCTGACGGTGTCGCCCAAGGCGGCCCTGATCCAGGCGACCGACGAGGCGACCGTGAAGAATCGGGAGCGCATGGTGGCCGAGATCGGCGCCCTTGGACGGGAGGTGCTGAGCCGCCTGAATGCCCGACGCGCCGGGGACGCCGTCGACCGGCGGCAGGCGCGGATCACCCTCGTGGTCGTGCCGGCGGTGGCGCTCGTGCTGGGGTTGCTCGCGGCGGTCTGGATCATCGTCACCCAGGTGCGGCGCCCCCTGCACCGTCTCAAGGATGGCATGACGGCGCTCGCCGCCAACGACCTCGGCCTTGTCATCCCGTTCACGCATCGTCGCGACGAGATCGGCGAGATGGCAGCCGCCATCGCGGCGTTCCAGACCGCTCTGATCGAGAAGCGCGACTTGGACGCGGAGGCGCAGATGCGCCGTGATCGTGACCGGATCCGGGCGGAAGCCTTGGCGACGGCGACCCATGCCTTCGAGGCCGAGACGCATCGCGCGGTCGCCGATCTCGCCGGATCGGCCGAGGCGATGCAGGCGGCCGCCGACACGCTCACCGGCAATGCCGGCGCGATGGCGTCCGAGGCCGCCATCGTGGCGGGCGCCTCCAGCCAGAGTGCCGGTTTGGTCGACAGCATCGCCAGCGCTGCCGAGGAACTCTCGGTCTCGGCCCGGGAGATCGAGGCCCGGGTGCGGCACACGAGCGAGATCGCTTCCTCCGCCCTCTCCGACACGCAGGGCCTGAAGGAGACGGTGATGAGCCTGTCGCAAGCGGCCGAGGAGATCGGCACGGTGGTCACGTTGATCCGCGAGGTGGCCGGGCAGACCAATCTGCTGGCGCTCAATGCGACGATCGAGGCCGCCCGGGCCGGTGTCGCCGGGCGCGGCTTCGCGGTGGTCGCCGCCGAGGTGAAGGCCCTGGCCGGCCAGACGGCGCTCGCAACCGACCGCATCACCGGGCAGGTCGGGGCGATCCAGGGGGCCGCAGGACGCACGGTCGGCGCGATCGGCACGATCGGCGAGACGATCGCCCGCATGAGCCTGATCGCCTCCGAAGTTGCGAAGGCCACCGATCAGCAGGGCCAGGCCAGCCAGGAAATCGCGCGGGCGATCTCCAGCGCGGCCGCGGACGCCCGGAGGGTTTCGGAGAGCGTTGCCGGTGTTCAGGCCGCCGCCGCGTCCAACGAGGCGCAGGCCGGACAGGTGCGCGGTGGCGCCGTGCGGGTCACGTCCGGGGCGCACAGCCTGCAGAAGGCCATCGAGACCTTCACGACGCAGGTCCACAGCGCATGAGCGCGCGGCGACGCTCACGCCGGAGCATCACGGCGGGATCAGCCAGGAGAGGAATAAGAAGGATGGAGGCCTCGCCCGGAATCGAACCGGGGTGCAAGGATTTGCAGTCCTCTGCGTAACCACTCCGCCACGAGGCCTTCCTGAACGGCGTTGCCATCCGGTCCGGAGCTTGGCGGACAGCTCCGGGTGCGCGTCTCTAGCAGAGGTCGGCCGTCGCAGGCAACGGTCCTGAGCTGCCGACGTGGCGGTTCCTGTCAGCTCTGCCAGACCCGGGGCATCGCGACGCCGCGATACTGCGCCACGAACCGGGCGATGAGGCCGCGCAACGGGCCGACGGCCTCCGCGAGGGCGCGGATCGCCAAGTGACCGTTCCAGGCACTCGCGGCTGCCGCTGTTCCGGGTGCGGCGGCCCCGGCCAAGAGGGCGCGGGCCTCCTCGAGGCGCGCCTCCGCGCCGGGGGCGATGTCGAGGACGGTCGCGCAGGCGCGCGCTCCCCCGCCCACCGCCGGACGGGCGAGGAGATCGCTGATCGGGCCGTCCAGCAGAAGATCGTCGGCGTAAGCGAGCCGGCCGCCCCGGCGAATGCGCCAGGAATCCGCGAACAGCCCGTCCGTGATCCGCTCGCCCCTGGCCGCTCGGCCGAAGGCGACGACCTCCACGGCGATCAGCGCCGCACCTTCGGCGAGATCGGCCGTGAAGCGGCGGCGCACCCGGGCGCGGTCGAACAGGATGGTCTCCTGCGGCAGCCAGGCGAGGTGCGCGCCGGCCTCGAGAGCCAGGGTGTTGGCGATATGGCTTACGGGGCCGTCCGATCGGTAGATCTTCTCGGCTGCGGTGGTGGTCAGGACCAGTTCGGCGCCCGGATCGAGGGCGAGGTCGATGGCGAAGGTGTCGCCGCAAGCCACGCCGCCTGCGGTGTTGACCAGGACCGTCTCAAGCGCGCCCGTTCCCCGTGGGAATCGGAGCCGCGACGGGCCGGATTCGGCGAGATCGAGGATGCGCGTCGCGCCGCCCGGGTGGGTCGGGCCCACCCGCAGCCGGACGCGCCCGTCCGAGCGCTGGCGTGCCGGTGGGGCGCCGGTCGCCGCGGGCGGGCATGACGACGTGGGGAGGCGGTGGTCCATCAGCCGCGCCCAGCCGGCTCGATGGGGGCGGCCTCGATCGGCAGGGTGGCCCGGTCGAGAATGCGACGGCCGAACAGGCTCGCCACCAGCTCGACCAGCACCCGGGCGCTGCGCCCGCGCTCGTCGAGGAAGGGATTGAGCTCGACCACGTCGAGGGACTGCACCAGACCGGAATCGTGAAGCATCTCCATGATGAGATGCGCCTCCCGGAAGGTGGCGCCGCCCGGGACCGTGGTGCCGACGCCGGGCGCGATCGACGGGTCGAGGAAGTCGATGTCGAGGCTGACATGGAGATGCGCGCCCTGGCCCGCGACCCGGTCGAGCACCCGCCGGAGCGGCGCCACCACGCCGAATTCGTCGATCGTCCGCATGTCGG
Organism: Methylobacterium sp. 391_Methyba4; assembly: GCF_029691625.1. NCBI lineage: Bacteria > Pseudomonadati > Pseudomonadota > Alphaproteobacteria > Hyphomicrobiales > Methylobacteriaceae > Methylobacterium > Methylobacterium sp. 391_Methyba4. Next base: position 3,055,932 of record NZ_CP121475.1, read on the forward strand.
TGATGCCGACCCGCCGCGTCGTCACCAGCGCACGTTCGCCGGCATCGATCGATCGCAGCCCGAACAGGTGGACGTTGGCGGGGGACAATGGCTGCGGGACCGGCTCGGCGAACAGGCGTGGAAAGCCCGGCTCGCCGCACAGGGCGGCGAGCGGCATGCCGTGCACGTTCCCGGAGGGCGATGTCGCCGGCGTGTTGAAGTCGGCATGGGCGTCGAGCCAGAGCACGAAGACGGATCGGCGATGCCGCGCACAGTGCCGCAACACGCCGTCGACGGAGCCCAGGGACAGGCTGTGATCGCCCCCGGCCGTCAACGGAAGCGACCCGGCATCGAGGGCGCCCTCGACGACCCGGGACAGGGCCCGCGTCCAGGCGGCGACGCCATCGAGCCCGCGCATCCCGGCGGGCCCCTCCGGGGCGACGTCGCCGCGATCCGTGACGCTATGGCCGAGTTCGCTGAGCGCGCGGACGAGCCCAGCCGTGCGCAGGGCCGCAGGTCCCATAAGGGCGCCGGGCTCGCTGGTTCCGACTTCGATCGGCGCGCCGATCAGCGCAATGCTGCGCGCCGCGTGGAGGCTGACTTCGCTGCTCATCCCGTCTCCATCGCCGTCACCATCGCCGTCTCGGCGCACCCGCGCTCCGCAGGGCCTCGGCCATCGGGCTCATAACCTTCCGCCGATGGCGGTTGCGAGACCGCATCCCGGGCCGGAGATGGATCCTGCGCGCGATGGATGTCCTGGCACACGCGCAACGATCGGTCTCAGGGATCGACGTGTACCCGGCCGCTCTCGAAGACAAGTTCAGGCGAGCAGGACAGCGAGGATCCCGGCCGAGAGGACGTAGGCGATCCACAGCAGCGCTGGACGTCGGGCCGTCAGAAACACGCGCAGGATCATGAACACCATCATCTGCCCGATCAGCAGCACGCAGACCTGTCCCTCGAAACGACCTGCCGCACGCCACCAGGATCGGTCCTCCGGCACCGCCCGCCCTTCCACCAACAGGGTGCCGGCCGCGGCCAGCGCCAGCGTGAGCAAAGCGGCGACCGCGATGTGTCGCGGGACGCGGAAGCGCGGCCGCGCCGCCTGCCGCCGGTGCCAAGACGCGATCTCGACGGCATAGAAGCCGACGACGGGCGTCGCGAAGGCCGCGCCCACGATCGCGATCTTCGTCGGCAGCGGCATGGACGCCAATGCCCGACAGCGCGCGACAAGGCTGACCCAGACGAGATGCGCGACGATCACACCCCCAAGCAGGACGATCGCGATCCAGAGGAGTCGCAGGACGCCGGCGAGGGCGTCGCTATTGATGAACATACCGTGCCTCCGCCGACGCGGCAGATGCGACCGAACTTACCGCCGCCAAGGGTCGCGCGGCAGCACCCGACTTGTCCAACCTCCGGATATCGGCTGCATCGTCGGCGGATGCTGCATCACAGCCCGAGATGGCGGGCTCACGAGCGGCCGAAGGCCCGCGCGGCGGGCCAGATCGCGGCGCGGTCTCGGGGATCCAGATCGCGCGTCCGGCCGCGCAGGGCGGTCGACTGTTGCCTTTCGACAGTCGCAAACCGTTCGTTCGCCTGCCCCCAGCGGCGGCCCAACCGTCGCGCATCGGATCGCCGCCGGCCCGTGCGCATCCACGCCTTGGGTTCGGAGCCCGACCGGCACTGGGTCACCGTCAGATGGCGGAGTGCTTTCGAGGACGGTCCGTGGACATGACCGTGATGATCCGAGATTCCGGGAGCAGGAGAGCCAGCACGCGCGCCGGCCGGGTCCGCAATGCTGCAGACCCTCCGCCATGGCCGCAGGGCGGGTGACTATCGAAAACCGAAGGGGGCCCGTCCACAACTTGAATTCTTGGCAGAGCACGTTCTTTCAGGTTGTATAGTGCCAGTGCTCGATATCCGCGCGCTGCATCGATGTTTACGAGATTTTTATAAGAGTCGGGCCATTGGACTGGTTGGATCGCCGTCATTCAATAGTTCAGGGTCATCATGAAAACGCTTTCGCGGCTGAGCACGCGCCTTCCCGCGACGACCGTCGGCCTCGCGCTTCTGAGCGCCACCGCCATGGGTGGATTCAGCTGGTACTCGGCGCGGTCGGGCTTGATCACCGCGGCGCACGAGCGCCTCGAACTCGCCGCGGCGGCGCGGCGGGACGCGATCGAGCTGGTGGCGGACCGGATGCAGGCGGACTTCCAGGCGGTGGCGACCCATCCGCAGATCGTCTCGAATTTCACGGACCTGATAGAGAATCTCGACCCTGCGAAGCCCGACACCGCGAGCGTCATCGAGGCGTTCCAAACGCCTCAGACGGCTGAGGCGCGGATCGCCCTCGACGGCAGCGGCATGACGTCGATGTATGCCCGGCGCCACGTCAAGGTCCAGGAAGTGGCCCACAAGCTCGTGGCCCAGCCCGGCTACGCCGACCTGATGTTCGTCGATAACAACGGCCGGATCGTCTACACCACGACCAAGGGCGCCGATTTCGCCAAATCGGTCTCGGAGGATGGCTTGGCGGGCTCGGCGCTCGCGCGGCTCGTCGAGCGTCTCAAGTCCGCCGATCCGGGCGCGGTTCTCTTCGAGGATTTCGCCGCCTACCCGGTGGATGGGACCCCGGCTGCCTTCATCGGCCGTGTCATGACCAAGCGGGCGAACGTCGCCATGGGCACGGCGCAGGCGGCCGAGCGGACCGGCTACATCGTCATGCGGGTCACGCCGACCCTGTTCGATCAAACGCTGTCCAAGCGGACCGGTCTCGGCGAGACCGGGCAGATCCTGGCGGTCGGGACAGACGGCCTGTTGCGCAGCAATCCACCGCTGAACCCGGCTCTGCATGCCGGTGCAGGCCTCGCCGGAATCGGCCTGGCCGCCGACCGGATCAAGGTCGGCGGTCCGGTCGATTTCACGGCCGAGAACGGCGCACACATGGCGGCCGCCTCGCCGGTGACGGTCCTCGGCGCGCCCTGGACCGTGCTGGCTGAGCAGACCCAGGCGGAGGCGATCAATGCCGTGCAGGCCCTGTCTCGGACGCTGATCCTGACCGGTCTCATCGTCCTGGCCGTCACGGCGGTGCTCGGCCTGCTGCTCGCGCGCTCGATCGTGTCGCCGCTGGGAGCCCTGACCCGCGCGCTGAAGGCCCTCGCCGACCGCCAGGCCCTGACCGACGTTCCCGGCAGCAAGAGGCGGGACGAGATCGGCGACATCGCCCGCGCGGTCGTCACCATCCGCGACATGTCGCTTGAGGATGCCGCCCAGCAGCTTCAGACGACCGAGGCCGCGCGTCTGCGCGAGGAGCAGAGCCGCCGCGCCATGCTGAAAGACCTCGCCGACGGCTTCGAACGCTCGGTCGGGGCCATCGTCGAGGGCCTGACGGGGGCCGTCACGGAGCTTCAGGGAGCCTCGGGTACCATGCGGAGTGCGGTCGCGGGCACGTCCGAACGCTCGACCAGCGTCGCCAGTGCCGCCCAGCAGACCTCCGAGAACGTCAACACCGTTGCGGCCGCGGCCGAGGAACTCGGCGCCACCGTGCAGGAGATCGGCCGCCAGGTCGAGCAGGCGGCCGGGATGTCGGCGACGGCCGTCGGTGAGGCGCGTCGGGCCGAGCAGACCATGACGGAGCTGGCCGCCGCGGCGACGCGGATCGGCGACGTCGTCGGGATGGTCTCGACGATTGCCGGTCAGACCAATCTGCTGGCCCTGAACGCCACGATCGAGGCGGCCCGGGCCGGCGAGGCCGGGCGCGGCTTCGCGGTGGTCGCCTCCGAGGTCAAGGAACTCGCCGCCCAGACCAGCCGGGCCACCGAGGAGATCAGCCGGCAGGTCGCGGCGATCCAGACCGTCACCGGCGATGCGGCCGGTGCGATCCAGGGAGTTACGGCTCAGATCGAGGCGATGAATCACGTGTCGACCAGCATCGCGGCCGCGGTGGATCAGCAGGGCGTCACCACGCAGGACATCGTCCGCAGCATGGGCCAGGCGTCCGCCGGCACCGGCACGATGACCGTCGAGATCGCCGAGGTCGCCCGGGTCGCGGGCGATGCGGGTCAGGCCGCGGCTTCGGTTGCTCAGGCGTCCGATGCCCTGGCGACGCGCTCGGAGCAGCTCCGCGCCGAGGTGGCGCAGTTCCTGCGCAACGTGCGGGCCGCGTAGACCGGACGAGACCCGAGGCGGCCTCAGGCCGCCTCGGCCGGACGCGGCACGGGCTTCTGCGCCGCGCGCCCCGCGAAGGCCTGTGCGGCCAGGGGCAGTTCGATCGCGGCGCAGAGCCCGCCCCCGGGGCGATTTTCCAGCTGCAGGCGCCCGTTATGGGCCTCGACGATCGCCTGCACGATCGACAGGCCGAGTCCGAAGCCGCTCGCCTCGTTGAGGTTGCGGGCGCGGTCGCCGCGCACGAAGGGCTGGAGCATGGCCTCCCGCTCCGCCTCGGGAATCCCGGGGCCCGAATCCAGGATGCAGACCCGGACGCCGCGCTCGGACGCTTCCATCTGGACTTCGGCGCGGCCGCCGTACTTCACGGCGTTGTCCACGAGGTTGGTCACCGCCCGCTGGAGTTCCTCGGGCCTTCCCTGGACCAGGACGTGCCGGCTGCGGCTGACGCTGACCGGGGATCCGAAATCCGAGAAGTCGTCGCAGACCGTCTGGACCACCGATGCGAGGTCCACGAGGCTGTGGCTGTTCGCATCCCGGATCTGGCCGTCGCGCACGAAAGAGAGCGCTGCCTCGACGAGGCCGTTCATCTGGTCGAGGTCGCGCAGGGTGGAGGCGCGGGCGTGCTCGTCCTCGATGAACTCGGCGCGCAGGCGGAGCCGGGTGATCGGCGTGCGCAGGTCATGGCTGATCGCCGCCAGCATCTGCGTCCGGTCGTCGATCAGGCGGCGCACCCGCGACCGCATCCGATCCAGCGCCCGGGATACGGCGAGCACCTCGCGCGGGCCCGCCTCCGGCAGCGCCACGTGGTCGTCGCGGGCGCCGAACGCCTCGGCGGCACCGGCGAGCCGCTTCAGCGGCGCCGTGAGGGCCCGGGTGGCCCAGACGCAGAGCAGCGCCAGGGTCAGCGCCAGGAAGACGACGGTGAAGATCAGCGCACCCTGGCGGGGCCCCCGGAGGGGATCGTTCGGCAGCGTCGCCTGGAGCCGCGCGCCCGCCGGCGTGACGATGCCGATATGCAGCCGCGCGTCCGACCGCTCCCCGTCCGGATCGGCCGCGGAGAGGTCGGTGATCGTCACCGGCCGGCCGGCGCCGTTGCGCAGCCGCCGGATCACCGGCAGGTCGGGCGGCGACGTCGCCCCCGGCAATACGGTGCCGTCCCAGGGCTCGACATGGATCAGCGGCAGGCTGCGACCGCTCGCGAGCAGGGCCGGCCGCGCCGCCGGATCGGCGGCGTCCAGCAGTCTCACCAGCACTCCGAGGCGGCTCGCGGCCACACCCGGCAGCGTGTCGGGGTTCTGCGATTCGTGCAGAATCAGGAATGCCGCGGTGGCGACCACATGGGCGACCGCGATGCCGGCGACCACGAGCAGCGCGATCTGGCCCGCGATGGTCTTCGGACGCAGCCGCGCGCGAAGACGGCGCAGACCGCTCATGACCGCGTGACCTCCGGCGTGAACAGATAGCCGCCCGACCGGATCGTGCGGATGAATTCCGGATTGCGGGTGTCGCGCTCGATCTTCTGACGGATCCGGGAGATCAGCACGTCGATGCTGCGTTCGAACGGGCCGGCAGAGCGGCCCTGCGTGAGGTCGAGGAGCTGGTCCCGCGACAGAACCCGCCCGGGCCGGAGGCAGAGGGCGTGCAGGAGATCGAACTCCGCACCGGTGATCGAGATGCGGGCGCCCTCGGGGGACAGAACCTGGCGCAGGGACACGTCGAGCGTCCAGCCCGAGAAATGCAGCCGCCGCCGCTCGTCCGCGTCGGGTGCCTCGGCCGCGACCCGCCGCAGGATCGCGCGGATGCGAGCGAGCAGCTCCCGCGGGTTGAACGGCTTGGCGAGGTAATCGTCGGCGCCGAGCTCCAGGCCGAGGATCCGGTCCACCTCCTCGGATTTCGCCGTCAGGATCAGGATCGGGATCTGCGACGTGCCGCGCAGGCGCTTGCACAGGCTCAGTCCGTCCTCGCCGGGAAGCATCAGGTCGAGGACGATCAGGTCGATCCGCGCTTCCGAAAGGACCCGGTCCATCTCGGCCCCGTCACCCGCCAGCGTGACCCGGCAATCGTTGCCGCGCAGGTAGCGCGCGATCAGGGCCGAGATCTCTCGATCGTCCTCGACCACGAGGATGTGGGGTGTTGCGGGTGCGTTCATCGCGAAGGAATCGGTCAGCGGTTCGGCCTGCATCATCAGGCTATTATGGCCCGATCCGCCGATTATTCGAAGGTGGGCGACGGAACCAATTTGTAAGCGCGTGTTTCCCGCACGGGCCTCAACTGAGTTGCCACATGGCGTCAAACCATACGGGGGTAACGATGACCGGATCCGAGGATTGGAAGGACCTGATCGCGCCGCAGCCTCCGGAACTCGCCTCGCCCTGGCGGACCGAGGCCCGGGCGGCGCTTCAGGCCGAGGCCCGCGCCTTCGCGCGCGACACGGTGCTGCCGATGGCCGACACGCTCGACCGGCAGAAGGCCGAGATGCCGCGTACGCTCATCGACGCCATGGCCGAGAAGGGCTGGTTCGGCATCACGATCCCCGCGGAGCACGGCGGCCTGGGCCTCGGCGTGTTCGAGTACTGCCTCGTCTCGGAGGAACTGGCACGGGCGTGGCTCTCGGTGGGCAGCATCCTCGCGCGCGGCCAGGGGCTGGGCACCCAGACCCTTGACGCGGAGCGCCGGGCGGAGCTGCTTCGCCGTTCGGCCCGGGGACAATGGATCGGCTCAATCTCCCTGTCGGAGCCCAATGCCGGCTCCGACCTCGCCGGCGTGCAGACCCGGGCGGTGCGGGACGGCGACCTCTGGCGGCTCACCGGCACCAAGCGCTGGGCCGGCTTCGCAAAGGGCGCCGATTTCATCGAGGTCCTCGCGCGCACCCGCGATCCGGAGCCCGGGGAATCGCGCTCCGCCGGCCTGGAGCCGTTTCTGGTGCTCAAGGAACGCGACAGCTTCCCGCCCGGCGTGACAGGCCGAGTGATCGACAAGATCGGCTACCACGGCTTCCAGACCTTCGAACTGACCCTCGAGGACGTGTGCGTGCCCGAGAGCGACCGCCTCACCGGACTCTACGGTGACCAGGGAGCGGACGCGGATTCCGGCGGCTTCGCCGCGGTGCAGCGCGGCCTCAACATCGCCCGGGTCCACACGGCGGCCCGGGCCGTCGGCGTCGCGCGGGCGGCGGTCGAGGATTGCCAGAGCTATCTTCAGGAGCGGGTCCAGTTCGGCCACCCGATCGGCGATTTCCAGGCGCTGCGCTTCGCCCTTGCCGACATGGCGGCCGAGGTCGCGCAGGCGCGGGCCTTCTGGCATCAGGTCGCCCACCTCCTCGACCAGGGCGAGGCCGCCGAGAGCGAATCGGCGATGGTGAAGCTCCTGGCCACCGAGATGGCGGTGCGGGTCACCAACCAGGCGATGCAGCTGCATGGCGGCAACGGCTACACCACCGAGCGTCGGGTCGAGCGCTACTGGCGCGACGCGCGGCTGACCACGATCTTCGAGGGCACGAGCGAGATCCAGCGCCGGATCATCAGCGACCGGATGCTGCCCCGGCCGGCGGCCTGATCGCTCGTGCGGCGAATCGTCGAGCGGGACTCCCCGCCCGGCGTACTCCGGCTACCTCAGGACTCTGTACTGCCCGGCGGACCGGGTGCCGCCAGCCGGAAGCCCTGTGTCGAAGCCCATCAGCGATTACGCCCTCATCGGTGACACCCATTCCTGCGCGCTGATCGCCCGCGACGGATCGATCGACTGGCTGTGCTGGCCACGTCACGATTCGCCGGCCCTGTTCGTGAAGCTCCTCGACGACGACACGGGTGGCTCGTGCAGCGTCGCCTTCGACGGGCCGACCGAGGCCGTGCGCCGCTACCTGCCCGACACCAACATCCTGGAGACGACCTTCACGACGGCGACCGGCCGGGCGCGCCTCGTCGACCTGATGCCGGTCAACCCGCCGAGCCCGGAGCCCGACGAGGGCCCGGATGGCGAGAGCGAGAGCCGGCTGATCCGGCTGCTCACCTGCGAGCAGGGCCGGGTGACGGGCGCGTTCCGGGTGCGGCCGACCTTCGATTATGCGCGACGCCCCTGCACGCCCCTGATGGCGGGCGGGTCCGTCCTGTTCGAGGCCGGAGACTGGCGTCTGCGCGTCAACGCGCAGCCCTGTCCCACCCTCGACGGGGATGCCGCCGAAGTGCGGTTCAGCCTGTCGGCCGGAGAGACCGCCTATCTGGTCCTGACCCATGGCGAGGATCAGGACGAGGCCTGCATCGAGGATTACGCCGGCGCCCGACGCCGTCTGGAGACCACCGCCGATTACTGGCGTCGCTGGTGCGCCCGCAGCACCTATCGCGGCGCCTACCGGGAGGCGGTGATGCGGTCCGCCCTCTGCCTGAAGCTGCTGACCTACTCGCCCTCGGGCGGGATCGTGGCAGCGGCCACCGCCGGTCTGCCCGAGGCGGTGCCGGGCAACCGCAACTACGACTATCGGTTCACCTGGATGCGGGACGCCGCCTTCACGGTCACCGCCTTCGTGATGCTGGGCTACGTCCGCGAGGCGTCCGAATTCCTGCGCTTCCTGCGCGAGCGCGACGGCACCTACGGGCGGGAGACCCGGCTGATGTACGGTATCGCCGACGGCATGCCGCCGGAGGAAGAGCTGAGCCATCTCGCGGGCTGGAACGGCGTGCGGCCGGTGGTGATCGGCAACGTCGCCGAGGCTCAGGACCAGCACGACATCTACGGCGAGCTGCTCCGGGCGCTGTGCATCTTCCTTGAGGCTGTGGACTACGACCCGCCCGAGAAGGTCAACGACCGCCTGCCGGAGGTGCTGCACAACCTCACCGCCCGCGCCATCCGTCACCGCCACGATGCGGATCACGGCATCTGGGAGCTGCGGACCGGGCCGCGCCAGCAGGTCCACACCAAGGCGATGATCTGGGTGGCCCTAAGGGACGCCGCCCGGATCGCCCGCAACATCGCGGGCGTGGCCGCGGAGACGATTGCCGAATGGGAGCGGATCGCTGCCGAGATCCGGGCGGAGTATCTCGAACAGGGCTGGAACGCGGAGAAGCAGGCCTATGTCGGCGCCTACGGCTCGCATCATCTCGATGCCGCGGTGTTGCGCGCGGCCCTGTTCGGCGCCCTCGATCCGACGGAGCCGCGCATGCGGGCGACCCTCGCGGCGGTCGAGCGGGAACTCGGTGTCGGCGACCTGATCTATCGCTACCGCATGGACGACGGCCTGGAGGGTGACGAGGGCACCTTCACGGCCTGCGCCTTCTGGCGGGTCGGCTGTCTCGCCCTCGGCGGACGGGCGGCCGAGGCCAAGGCCGCTTTCGAGCGGCTGATCGCCCGGGCCAACGATGTCGGGCTGCTCGCGGAGGAGATCGATCCGGCCACAGGGGCGCAGCGCGGTAACATGCCGCAGGGCTTCTCCCACATGGCCCTGATCAACGCGGCGCTGCGGCTCGAGAGCAGCATCGCGCGCTTCGAAGCCGACGATGGTGCCGATGCCATGGCCTCGGCGGCGGAATAGGGATTCGGATCTGCGATGGCACCCACCCGTCGGGCGGGAGGTTCGTCTCGACTTCTGTGTATGCGCGCGGATCGCGCTGGCGCCCCTCAGCCTGACGCGGCTGCGTCGGCGGTCCGCACGGATACGCCCCGCGATGCAGCCTCTCTCCGCCCTCCGGAGAGAGACGATGTCACGCGATGGACACCGGCCGTATCGGCCGGCAGATCAGCCCGGGTCCGGACCACATCCGGATCCGCGGGACCCGGACGGCGCCCCTGATCGGGCTGCCTCCGGGCCCAGCGCACGGTCCCCTCGAACTTCGGGACCTCTGGGCCGTTCCTGTGCCGCAGCACGCAGCACGGACACTTGTATGACCCGCACCACCATGACCTTCGCCGGCGTCCTGAGCATCGTTCTGGCCGTCCCTGCCGTTGCCCAGGTGGTCACAGGAGGCGCCGGGAACACCGGTGTCGCCCCACCCGCGACGGTCGGCGGCGTCCCTCCCGGCACCCGGGATCTGGGCCCCAGCCCGATCACACGGGGGAACGAAGCCAATCCCAGCAACTCATCGGTGCCGGGCACGACGCCAGATGTGAACATCGGCGGCACGCCCACCAGCGGGCCGCCCGGCACCGGGGGGACATCCGGCGGCCCATCGCTCGGTCGATAGCGGTGGGTAATATCCCCGCTGCTGACCAGCAGATCTGTGAGGTGAAGGTGGGCGAGGCGTGGACGCCGGTTAGCCTCGCGGAGGCACGCGGATTGTACACGATGACCCCGAAGCGATGCCCGGCCTGCCATGGCCAAGTGATCGTCGCCGGGAGCTACACCGGTACCGGTCGTTTGAAGCTACAGCACCGCCGCGCGCATACCGGCTGCCCCCTGAGGCCTCAGGGCTATGTGGGGACGCCGTCACCGCACCCCCAAGCGCTGACCTGACGGCCAAGCCTCGGCCGCTCGCGCCTGTCACGGCATAAACCGGCCTTCCGGGACAAGGGGCGAACCGGGACCACCCAGGCTCGGCGCTGCAATTCGGCCGATCCTCGGCATGTCGAAAAGAGACGTCTCGCTTTCCGAGATGGCCGGGCCGATGTCCGCGCTTGTGAGCCTGTGGGCTGACGCATGGCCAATCGCGCCGGCTGGCTTGGCTCCGGGGTCATGGTACCGGGTCGGCGATGCCGTAAATGGGTACGGCCTCTCTCGGACAGGGACCACCACATGATCCGTCGTCTGTCTATCGCGCTCGCGGCGTCCAGCCTTCTCGCCGTGCCTGCCCTCGGACTCGATACCTCCAAGTCTCCGTCCGGCGTCTTCAAGAGCCTGGAGATCGGCGCTCAGCGTCTGAACGGTACGCAATCTCTTGCCGTCGACCCGATCGATAATCCGACCGGAATCAATCAATCTTCATCCTACGGGGAGACATATTCGGCCTTCGAGAACAAAATGGAAATGATGCACCTTTGGAACTGTTACGCCACCAAAGGAGGAACACATACACATCCGCCCGATAGCTACTTCGTGAGCAAGGTGTGCGGCACTTTCGCGATGAAGCAGCGCGTCGGTTCCGGTCCGGCCTATGCCTTCAATACCATCCTCGGTATTGACCCCGGCGTTGGCGCACATGACAGCATTGGCCTGGAGGTCGACGTCAACAACAACAATATGGATTATGGAGTGCGCGGGCCGGGTGGCGAGAGCGGTGCAGTCGGTGCGGGGATCTACGTCTCGGGCAATGGTTCGAAAGCGCTCGGCTCGGGCCTGCTGATCAACATGGCGCAGGGTCAGTTCAAGCTTCGCCGCGGCATCAGCATATATAACGGCACCGTAGCGACGAACACCTACGAAGACCTGACGAACTCCGGTGGATCCGGCATTTATCTCGGTGGCACAAAGATTTTTGGCATCGATATGGGCGCGATGATCGCGCGATCCGCTGCGCTGCATTTTGCCAGCGCTCACTCCATAGCGTGGCGCAACAATGCCAACACAGCCGATCTTAACCTGGTCGGAAAAGACACCTCGGATCAGTTGATGCTCGGATATGGCAAGACGACCCGGATACAGGCTGCGGCCGATACCAACCTGCTGATGCGGGGGCCCGTGAGCCTTGCCGGTGGCTCTTCGATCACGTCGGCCAATGACGCGAACAGCGCTCTCAAGCAGCTGGAAATCGTGGCTTCAACTGTGCAAATTAGTTCGCCTTTGACGACTGCTGGGACCGTCACCGCACCCGCATACAACACATCGACCGCGGCCGGTGTTTCATGCGCAGCCGGAACGGTCAGCCTCTCCACGCTCGTCGTGACGAACGGCATCATTACGCACTGCTAGATCGGGCCCCTCCCCGCCCTCCTCGCCAACCTGCCGCGGTCGACATGGCGGCGGCTTCCGAATGGCTGACCGCTCGTCGTCCTTCGCCGCCAGGAAGCCCGATTGTTCGGCCCGGGACACTGCTCTCGGCGATCGCCGCGGTGCTGCACGTGATCCTGAAGAGGGTAGCCGATGGCGTCGTGCCAAAGAGCTAGGGGAACGGGGCGGGCTGATCGATGGCGGTCGCGATCCGGATCGCCGGGCCGATCCTCGTCACCACGCCCGACCCGAAGCCCGTCATCCAAATCATGCCCGAACCGGGCGTACGACGCGCTGCACGCCGCTACCCGGCCGCAGAGCCTCGGGGCTGAAGATCCGGATCCATCCCGGCGGGCCCCTGGTGGGGTGGGCATCGGCTTCTTGGTCGCCGGGTGGGCCGTGGATGAGCAGCGACCGCCGCCTGGCCGACATTCGGTCGCCAATGCCCGCGCCCGCGCCCTGGCTTCAGCTGCAGGGCCGATCGTCGTTCCTGGAAGAGAATTAGCGGGCCCCGAGGCCGAAGCCTCGGGTTCTGTTGCTAGGCGTGCCCACGCCCCGGAAGATTACGCCGCGAGGCGCATCTCCATGCCGACGTTGTCGTTGGCATTTAGAGTTTTGGTCAGGTGCTCGGAACGAGGGTTACCCGCGCCGAACCGGTCGAGTCCTTACCGAAAGCCGCATCTTACCCTGCCGAGGCAGGGCAGAACTCGCGATCCCTTTACCGTCCAGTCGAACCTGTTTCGCCCCCAGCAGAAGCACCCTGGCAGCGCGCTGTCCGCAACGCCGGACGCTCGCCCTCACCCCCGTGCGGTATCCGGGGCAGGATGCTTCTGGTGGAGGCGCCGGGTACCGCCCCCGGGTCCTGAAACGTTATTATGAACCGGTCATCAACCTCGCGGACACCTTACGCAGAAAGCGGCGCTCAGGTCTACTGGCCCACCGCCTGCCCTGGCCCGATGGCTCTGCGCTGGCGTCTCAGCCCGCTGGCTCGACCGCGAACCCCGGGTCTGACCGGAACCGCCCCGGCCGGCCGCGCGTAGATGGGCCTCTGATCCTCAGCACGACCCACCTTGAACCGCCCGGCTCCGGCCGCGGCGGTTTTTTCGTGTCTGGTGTCCTGCTGGCCTGCAGCGTGTGTCGGTTCGACCGTTTCTTCCAGGCCAATGAGCCCCGCCGGCATCACCGTGCGGGGCTTTCTGCTGATCACCCAGACCGTCACGATGAGCTGCCAGTGACGGCCGCAAATTAGCGCGATCAGTTCTGAGAGCGTCGATGAAGGAAAGCTAAACAGCTCGCCCCTCTTACCATGTGCCTACCAGACTGAATTACCGGTAATCAGGAAGTGGGCTAGATCTTGGTGGGCGCACTAGGGTTCGAACCTAGGACCCGCTGATTAAGAGACACGCCAAACGAGCGAACAAGGCGCAACATGTCAGGCGGCTTTCGACCGTCTATCGCGTTGTGCCGACTTGTTGTTCTGCTCCTGTTGTTCCAGGTTGGTAACACAGGGTAACGGGGCATAACGGCCTCGACACGATACCCGGATGTTACCCGGCGCGGAGTTTGGTGATGTCGAAAATTCTCACGGCCGCAGCGGTAGAGCGCATCAAGCCCGACCCCGTGCGGCGGCTCGAAATTCCCGATGCTGGGCTGCCCGGTGTGTACCTCGTGGTGCAACCGTCCGGAGCGAAGTCCTGGGCCGTGCGCTACCGTGCTGCCGGCAAGCCGAAGAAGCTCACGCTCGGAGCCTTCCCGGCTATCGACCTCAAGGCTGCGCGCGATCTCGGTAGGGCTGCGCTCATCAGCATCGCTGCCGGCGCTGATCCCGCCGGGGAGAAAGCAGCACGTCGGCGCCTGCCACCCGTCGATGTTAGCCGGGACACAGTGCGTGCCACCGTCGAGCGGTTCGTGGAGCGCTACGCCAAGGCCAACACTCGGGAAAGCAGCGCCCGCGAGACGCAGCGTCTGCTGAACGTCGACGTGGTGCTAGCCTGGGGGGATCGTCCGGTTCAAGAGATCACCCGCCGCGACGTGATCGAACTTCTCGACGGTATCGTAGACCGCGGCGCTCCGATCGCAGCAAATCGCACCCTCGCCGCCGTGCGCCGCATGTTCGGTTGGCTTGTCGAGCGCGGCGTCGTCATCAGCAATCCCTGCGACGGTGTCAAAGCCCCCTCCCCTGAGAAAAGCCGGGATCGGGTGCTATCCGATGACGAATTGAAGCTCGTCTGGCGAGCTTCCGATGCGCTCGGCCAGCCATTCGGGCCGATGATCAGGGTACTGCTGCTCACCGGTCAACGTCTCCGCGAAGTCGGAGAGATGTCTGACCGCGAGATCGACCTCACAAACCGAACTTGGACCATTCCAAAGGAGCGCTCGAAGAACGGCGCCGCGCATTCCGTGCCTCTATCGGACCTGACTCTCGAAGCCATCAGCTCGGTCAGACGGATCCGCAGTGGGCGCGGCTACGTCTTCACCACCACCGGTCGGACCGCCGCCAGCGGCTACAGCAAGGCCAAGGAGCGCCTCGACGCGGAGATGCTCCGGTTGGCGCGTACGGCCGCCGCCGCCGATGAGGATCCTGAAGCGGTCTCGATCCCCCATTGGACCCTGCACGACCTCCGTCGAACGATGGCCTCAGGAATGGCGCGCCTCGGCATCAACCTGCCGGTGATCGAGCGCATCTTGAGCCACACCTCTGGGTCGTTCGGTGGGATCGTGGGCGTCTATCAACGCCACAGTTTCGCGGATGAAAAGCGGGCCGCGCTCGAAGTATGGAGCCGGTTCGTCGAGAGCCTCTTTACCAATGCCTCTGAGACGAACGTCGTCTCGCTCAAGGCGAGGGTGTCCTGATGCGAGAGATGCCCCTTCTGCTTCCTGATGGCAGCCTCGACGACTGTGTCATTGGTATCGTCCAATCTCACATGATGTTCCCAGACGATCAGGCCAGTATCGAAGATGATATTGGTGCATATCGGATGCGTTCGCAGACTGGCTTCAGGAAAAGTCAGCTTGGGCGCCAAATGGATGCCAACTTTCGCAACGCCGAACTCGGCGGGTTCTACGCCGGCGGCCTGATATATAAATTATTGGTGTTCGCCGAGCATAGGCCTGATTTGAAGGTCGGTGTTAACAAAAGCATTTTCTCGCTCACGTTGGAGGGGCAAGCATTCGGGAAGCCTATCGAGAAGAATAAGAATACAGTACGTAAGTATTGGACGGAATACAAGAATTGCGCTCATCTGTGGGCTGCTCATTCCCACGTGTACATGACTACAGGCAAAAAGTTGCCGCTCGACTACATCCGTGTGCTGACGGTTGCGGAACGTCTTGTCGAAATTGCCTCTCCGCTTATCGACGATTGGTCCCCCTGGCGTGTCCCGGAGCAGTTTCCCTTCGAGGACTACACCGTGCGGATACCCGAGCCTGATGCCGAGGATATCGCGCGCATCAAGCGCTACCGAGCCTCCTGACTAGGGCATTTTCAAAGAGCCCTAGTTCTTTTCTGAAAGAACTAGGCTCTTCTCAAAGCCACTAGTTGTTTGGCCTCGCATGCTGACGATTATTCGGGTGCCTACTCGAAGCAACGCGAGGAACAGATGCAAAATCTGATTGAGCAGCCCGCAGGCGGCTACAGTCCTGAAGTGAATGAGCGCTACCTGCCCGCGCGGGATGTTTGGGAGCGCTACGGTGTGACCAGCATGACGATTGGCCGGTGGCTCGCTGATCCTCGGATGGCCTTCCCGCGGCCGATCTACATGGGACGCTTCCGCTACTGGAGTATCGCAGCACTGGCCGAATGGGAGCGGAGCCGTCCGCGTCGCATGCCGGAGGCCGCATAACTCATGGCCTATCAGAATGAAGGCCGCGCGGCTCTGGCAAGCCGGCGGCCCTCGGGATGTCTTTCTCGGCAGAACGACACTCCTGAAGTAGCACTGACCACGCTCGAAATCCAGGCCGCACGCCTCAGGGCTCGGTTTGATTTCAGCCCGGCCGTCGCCGCGGCGATCGCAGAACTGGCTTTCGCCTCTCCGGAGTCGTGGAGGGCGTCGCGATGATGGATCTTCGCTCCGCAGCACGTGTGCTCGGTGGCGAGGTGGTCGGCCGGGGCATCGTTTGCCCTGGTCCGCACCACAGCCGTCGGGACCGCAGCCTCTCCATCCTGTTCGACACCTCTGCGCCGGGCGGGTTCACCCTGCATAGTCATGCCGGCGACGACTTCGGCGCTTGCCGGGACTACGTGCGCGACCGGCTCGGCATAGGCGTCCAAGTTGGGCACCCTTTCAAGACAGCCAAGGCGCAAGTTGCGCCTTCGTGCGGAGGGGGTGGGTATTCACCACCCCCTCCCTCCGGCTCGGATCGGACTGGGCTCGCCCTTCAGATCTGGCGCGAGGCTCGGGAGCCGGCTGGGTCGCCGGTCGCCCGCTACCTCGCCCGGCGCGGCCTCGACCTCGTTGATGATGTAACCGAGGTTCTGCGGTTTCATCCTTCCTGTCTCTTCGCGGGCGGGCGGACGCCAGCCATGGTCGCGCTGGTCCGGAACGTCATCACCAATCAGCCGCAAGCCATCCACCGGACGGCCCTGAACCGTGAGGGGCAGAAAGTTGAGGTGGACGGCAAGGACCGGCTCGCCCTCGGGAGAATTCGCGGCGGCGCCGTAAAACTCACGGTCGATGAGGAGGTGACCACCTGCCTCGGCATCGGTGAGGGGATCGAAACCACGCTATCGCTTCAGGGCCTCCCCGAATTTGGGGACACCCCAGTGTGGTCGGTCCTGAACGCGGGCGGGATCACCAGCTTCCCGGTTCTGCCGGGCATCGAGTGCCTCTGGATTGCTGTCGATGACGATCCGGCCGGACGTGACGCATCCGAACTGTGCGCTGATCGCTGGCATCGCGCCGGCCGCGAAGTGTTCTTGGTCAAGTCGAAAACCCTCGGCCACGACCTCAATGATGTCGTGCGGGAGGTGAGCCATGTCTGACGGCTATGAAATCATCAGCTTCGTTCCGCCGAAGCCAGTGATTGCGCGCACAGCGGCCGATCTGCGGAAGATGGTGTTCCCCCCGATCCGCTACGTGGTGCCTGGATACATCGCCGAAGGCTGCACTTTGCTCGCCGGTCGGCCTAAGCTCGGCAAATCTTGGCTCGTCCTTGAAGCCGGACTCGCTGTGGCGCGCGGCAGAGATTGCCTCGGCGGCATCGTCTGTGAACAGGGCGACGTGCTGTACCTCGCGCTGGAGGACAACGAGCGTCGGCTTCAGCGCCGGATCGACAAAATGATCGGCCCCTTCAACCCGGATTGGCCGACGGCGTTCGAGTACCAGACCGAGTGGCCGCGCGCCAACGACGGAGGCCTCGAACAGATCGAGCAGTGGATCAACAGCAAAGACAATCCGCGGCTCATCATCGTCGATGTGTTGGCCATGTTCAAACAGACACGCGGATCAAGCGAGTCCCTCTATGAGGCTGATTACAACGCCATCAAGGGACTGCAGGCACTCGCTGGCAAGTACCGCGTCGCCATCGTCGTGGTGCATCACACCCGCAAGTCTGGAGTCGAGAGCGACCCCTTTGAGAAGGTGTCGGGAACCCTCGGCCTGTCCGGCGCGGCTGACACTGCGCTGATCCTCGACCGAGACGGCAACGGTGCCACTCTCTACGGCCGCGGTCGTGACATTGAGGAGATCGAGAGCGCTGTCACCTTCGACAAGGAGTCCTGCCGCTGGCTCATTCAAGGTGAGGCCGCAGATGTCCGCCGGACGGATGAACGGAGCACCATCCTCAGCGTGCTGTTGGAAGCCGACGCATCGATGTCGCCCACCGATCTGTCCGACGCCACCGGCATGCCGAACCTCAACATCCGGCAGCTTATCTTCAAGATGGTCAAGGCCGGAGAGATCGAGAAGTGCGGACGCGGGCGCTACCGCCATCCCGACCGCTCTGACATCGGTAACAACCAATACCCCCGTAACAACGATAACAAAGTAACAAACCCCGGGGTGTACCGCCGCTCTCACGATGGGGAGGGTGGCGATGACTGAGCTACCCTTGTTACCTTGTTATCGATGTTATGGGGGTTTGCGCGCTCCCTCCGGTAACAGTCCGGAAGGTCACGCAGCGTACGCCAAGCCTGGACGCCCACCGTCGCAAGTCGGGCAGCGACGGATGTGGATGTCAGATCCGTTGGCTCCGTACTCACTCCCACACGGGCGGCAGCGTAGGACGTAGATCTTCTGAAGGTGGTCTGTACCCGGCTCGTCGGTCTTGCGGATCACCTCCTGCCTGTTCCGGTTCACGTACCCGACTTCGGTGGTGCCCTTCGACATGCTGTCCTCTCCCAGCCATCGGTTCGACCCGATGGTCAGCGGGCGCAGTGAACAACATCTGGATTACCGCTCGGCTTAGAAGGGATGTGAATGGTCGGTCGCCAAAACCGCTAAGTTTGAAGAAAAATCCTGGGGCGACGCCGAGACATCTAACAGCGTCCGCTGCGGCACCAAATCCGGGCCAAAATCGGCATCATCTGTTCTTAAATCAGACGGTGTTGCGTCCTGTTATGTTGCAGGACAATGGCTTAGCGCGCATTTTCCGTGTTGTCCGCCTGCTCCGGGTAACGCAAGGGTGCAAATTGGTGCCAGATAGCCCTGAGATAGCCAGCCCCAAGCGCCCCCATCAGAGCCGCATCACCAACGGCAGCGCCCTGCTGCTCAACGTAGACGGTCGAACTGGCTGGGCTCGCCGTCTCCGTGACCTCGTGGCCCTCCATCTGGCCGACCTCGGTGGCGAGGGTGCCGTCTCCGAGGCCGAGAAGAGCCTGATCCGCCGGGCGGCGACATTGACCGTCGAACTGGAGCGAATGGAGGTGCAGTTCGCCACCGATGGCGCTGCCGATCCCGATGCGCTCGACCTCTACAGCCGCACGGCCGGCAATCTTCGCCGCCTCCTCGAAGCTACCGGCCTCCAGCGTCGCCCGCGGGACGTGACGCCTGATCTGCGCCACTACATCGAGGGCAACGCGGCATGAACCTGCTTCAGGCGATGCGCGACCCGAAGCTGTTCGGGCCCTGGTTCAAGGACGAGACCACCTGGGCAGCTTGGCGGGCGTTCCTGGGCGCCTTGTTCGGGCTTCCGATGTCGGATGCCGAGGCCAAGGTCTACCAAGCCTGTACGGGGCGCTCTGAGGCCCCTGAGGCTGCCTTCACCGAGGCGTGGCTCATCTGTGGGCGCCGGGCGGGCAAGAGCTTCGTGCTGGCTCTGATCGCCACCTATCTGGCGACGTTCCGGGAGTACCGCGCCAACCTCGCTCCAGGCGAGCGGGCGACCATCCTGATCATCGCCACCGACCGCCGGCAGGCCCGGACCATCATCCGGTACATCCGCGCCCTGCTCACCGAGGTGCCGATGCTGGCCCGCATGGTGGAGCGGGAGACGGCGGACGAGTTCGACCTCACCAACCGGGTGACGATCGAGGTCGGGACCTCCTCGTACCGTGCCGTCCGCGGGCGCACCCTTGCTGCCGCGCTGGCCGATGAGCTGGCGTTCTGGCCGACCGACGACGCTGCCGAGCCGGACTACGCCATTCTGGACGCGCTGCGGCCCGCCATGGCGACGATCCCGAATGCCATGCTGCTGTGTGCCTCGTCGCCCTACGCTAGGCGTGGCGCCCTCTACGATGCGCATCGCCGGTACTATGGCCGCGACGGTGCTCCTGCTCTGGTCTGGCAGGCCGCGACCCGGACCATGAACCCGACGGTGCGCCAGTCGGTGATCGACGAAGCCCTAGAGCGAGATCTCCCGAGCGCGTCGGCCGAGTACCTCGCGCAGTTCCGGTCGGACGTGGAGAGCTTCGTCTCCCGCGAGGTGGTGGAGGCTGCCGTACCGCCGGGCATCACCGAACGCTCGCCAGTCACGGGCGTGTCCTACCGCGCCTTCACGGATCCGTCCGGCGGCGCTTCGGACAGCATGACGCTCGCGATCAGCCACCAAGTCGGCGAGCGGGTGGTCCTGGACCTCGTGCGGGAGCGCAAGGCGCCGTTCAGCCCCGAGTCGGTGGTGACGGAGTTTGCCGGCCTGCTGAAGCGCTACGGCCTCAACCAAGTGACGGGCGACCGGTATGCGGGAGAGTGGCCCCGAGAGGCGTTTAAGCGCCACGGCATCACCTACGTGCCGGCCGAGCAGCCCAAGAGCGCGATCTACCTCGACCTGCTGCCGAAGTTGAATTCCGGCGAGGTCGAGCTGCTCGACGTGCCGGCGCTGGCAGCGCAGCTCGTGTCCCTGGAGCGTCGCACGGCCCGTGGCGGCCGGGACAGCATCGACCACGCTCCGGGCTCGCACGACGACGTGGCGAACGCGGTGGCCGGCGCCCTCGTGATCCGGACGCAGAGCGCGCCCGTCGCACAGGTCGGCTCCTATCAGATCAGCAGGTACGGCAGCAGCGCCCCCCGCATTCCAGAGCCGCCAGACTGGTTCGTCCGCGGCGACCGGTACGCGCCCGGTGATCCGCGATGGAAGCTCGACATCGCGAAGGGTCTGGTCTCGCGCGACGAAGCAATCGCCAAGGGTTGGATAAGGGAAGCCTGAGATGACTGAGCAAGAGAAGCAAAATCGAGCCGCGATCCGTGAGAGCATGCTCCAGCGTGTTCGCTATGGTCAGCCGCATACCGGCACGGTCATCCAAGCCATCCAGCAGGTCTTCGAGATCGATGATCGCTTCCGGAGCAAGCTCGCGGCGGTCCAGTCCGACGTGAAGCTCAGCGCCAAGGGACGTGAGACGGAAATCGCCAACTTCGTCCGCAGGGATCTGATGCCGGACCTCGCGCGAGCGACCCGCTCGGTGAGAAAGGCTCGGAAGCATGCCCAGTCCCGACGGGCCGTTCTGGAGGAGCCGTTGCAGGTCGACCCGAAGGATGCGGTTGGCGAGCTTCGCCGGCAGGAAATCCGCAGCTATCTGCGCGGGCTGTCTGAGCACCAACGCCTCAGCGTGGCCAATCAGTTTATCCGCGACGATGCATCGGCTTCCGCGATCCTCGACGCCCCTCCGGCGCTCAGTGGGTTGTCGGAGCCCTTTTACGGTCAATTGCGGACCGCGGTTGCGGAGCGAATCAACGGCCCGGCGCTGCAGGACTTGGCTGCCGTCGAGGCTGACTTTGGCCAGGGCGACGCCGCCGCCGGCATCGTGATGAACGACCTCGTGAAGGCCAGCGGGCTCACCGCCAAGGCGTTCGCCGAGGAGATGGCGCCCCTTGAAGCCAAGGCGGACGCCTGATGACGACCTCGGCGGAGCGTCGCGCGCGCAGGCGCTGGCAGATGGGTGCCACCGAGAACCCGATCGAGGCGGCCGGCAAGCGCCTAGCCGACCTCGGTGCCCGCATCATGGATCTGCACCGGACCACCGATGAGGTGGCCACGAAGTTTGAGTCCGGCGCCAGTACGCCCGCCGAGCTGGAAGCCGTGACCCGCTGGGCCGTTGCGGCCGGTAGCGCCTACGCGCGGGCGGGCGAGGATCTGAGACGCCTCGATGACCGGCTCAAGCAGATTGCCGGACTGGTCCAAACCCAGGGAGAGCCCGCATGAGTGATGTCTACAAGGTGGCCGTCGCGCTGCAGATGTCGAGCAACGCATCGGCGATCCTCGGCTCGCTGGCGACGCACCTCATCCATGCGCACCACCAGGTCGACAAGCTTAACAAGGGGCTGAACGACACCACGAGCGCGATGAACCGGGTTAAGCTCGCCATTGGCGGTGGTCTCGCCATCGCAGGCGGCACGGCTGCCTTAGCCGTCGTCGGCAAAATGGTCGACAAGGGCAACGAGCTGGTGAAGATCCAGCAGAACATGGCTGCTGCGGGGGTAAAGTCCCTAGAGATCCAAGAGGCCTACGCAGAGGCCTGGAAGCTGACGGGCAAGTACACGAACGTCAGTGCTGCGGAGGCTCTGAAGACCATCAGCGAGGCGCGGATGACCTTCGGCTCGCAGGAAGCTGCGACGCATCACGCCGAGGACTTCGTGAAGATGACGTCGTTCCTCAAGGCGTACGAGGGCGGCGCGCATGGGAAGGGAGCGACGAACTTCGAGGCGGAAGCCATCGCTGCGATGAAGTCTGGCGAGATCGCCGGCAAGATCGATCCCAAGGACATGGCGGAGCACGTCAAGCAGTTGACGGCGATGCGGGTGGCTTATGGAGATCAGCTCAAAATCGGTCAGTACCTCACCGCGCAGCGGGCGGGCGGCGTGGCTCTGCGAAATGTCAGCGACGACTTCCGATACGGTGTCTTTCCGGCCTTGGTGCAGGAAAATGGGTCCAATGCCGGCGTGATGATCATGACGGCGTTCAACAAGCTCGTGGCGGGTACCGGCAATAAGCTCGAAGCGCTCAGCGCCATGTCATCGCTGGGCCTGCTGGACGAGAGCAAGGTCACGCACCACCCGCTCACCGGCAAGGTCACCCGCGTGGAGATGGGCGCCGTCCGCGGAGACAAGGAGTTCGCGGTCAACCCAGGCGAGTGGGTCGAGAAGTACCTCAAGCCGGCGCTGGACCGGAAGACGAGCAGCACCGTCGAGCAGGCTCAGTGGGTCAGTAAGATCCTGCCCGATCGGAACGCCGCGAAGGCGGTCACCGAGATGCTGCAGCAGTGGCCCAAGCTCATCAAGGACGCGCAGTTGATGCTTCAGGCTCGCAAGGCCCTGAACGAGGGCGCCTATCTCGACCAGAGCTGGGAAGGTCAGAAGCAGGCCTTCGAGACCCAGTGGACGAACTTTGTCCAGGCGCTGGGTGCCCCGCTGGTCGGCGTGGCGACGGAGAACCTGAAGCGGGTCAACGAAGCCCTTTCCAGGTGGGCACAGTGGGCTGGAAAGCCTGAGATGGCCGGTACCGTAGAGGCGGTCGGCAAGGGCATCGCAGTCCTCGGCGCGTCCCTGACGGCCGGCGGTTCGGTTGCGCTGATAGCCGCGCTTGGTCCGGCTGGCTGGATTGCGGCCGGCGTCGTCGGTGCCACGGCGGCGTTCGTCGCCTTCCGAGAGCCCTTCGAGCAGTGGCTCAAGTCCACCACCGGCATGGGGCCGCAGCTCGACGCCATGGACAAGGGGCTCAACCGGCTGGCTGTCTCGCTCGGGAGGTGGGCGGGGCCTGAGCTTGCCGCTGCCGATGCCGCCTTCAACAAGGCCGCGGTCGCTTTCGGCGAGTGGGTGAAGGCGATCACGCCCTCTGTCGACACGATCAAGAGCACCGCAACGGCACTGGCGGCCGAGATCACCTCGTGGCCCAGCAAACTCACTGCGGCCATCACCGAGATGGGGACCGCGCTCGTCACGGCCCTCAGCGACATGTTCAAGAGCCTGATCTCCAAGCTCAACCCCTTCACAAAGACCAGCTTCGAAGGCGGCGACGGTCTCGGAGGCCTGATCCAGAAGGCCTCCTTCAGTACCGCCTCCAGTGCCAACGACAATTTCGGCGGTGCGTCTGGCGTCGCGCGCGCGCTAGGACGCGGCGGCTTTGGTGGGGCTGGCGGTGGCTCCGGCGGCGGCGCTGGCCTCGCCCATGCCCGCGGGGTACTGTCTCGCGCCAATCCGGAGATGGTCGCCTACATCCGCGAGTCCGCGGTCCGGAACGGCATCAATCCCGACATCGCGCTGCGGATCGCCGCGAGCGAGGGACTGGGCGGCTCGATCCCGAATGTGCGCATGACGCCGGGCGACAAGGGCACGAGCTTCGGCCCGTTCCAGCTTCACTACGGCGGCCGCGGCTCGCTCGGCACCGAGTACAGCCGCGCCACAGGGCACCACGCGGGCGACCCGAAGCACTGGAAGGAGCAGATCGATTTCGCCCTCGGCTACGCAGGGCGGAAGCGGACCTGGGCGCCGTGGTTCGGGCGCGGGCCTGCTGGCGTCGGAACGCATGAGGGCTTCGGCTACAAGACCCAGAACGCCCCGACGGCTGGACCGCCCCCGCAGCGGCAGCAGAGCGTCCACGTCCACAACCTCATCGTGGACGGGAAGAAGATGGCGGCGGTCGTCAGCACCCATCAGGCGAACAAGATGCTGTTCCCCACCAGGGCCGGCGGCATGGACACCCATGGCGAGTGGCGGCCGCCGGGTACGCCCGTGATGGATGCGGCGTGACACGGAGCCATTCACGCTGTCGGCGAACTCTATGTGCGGAGCACAACCTTAGCTATTGCGGCGGCCTGTGCTCCCGGTAGGTTTGCCGCACAGGAGATCGGTACCCATGAAGCGCGTCGTCACGGTTCTCGCACTCACGGCTGGCTTGGCCCAACCTGCCGGTGCCGGCTCCCTCGACTGGGCTGACCGCGAACAGATGAGCGTGGTTTCGAAGCTCGGCTCCGCGTTCGCGAACGCCAACGTCTGCAACTTCGAGGTCGACACCGACGGCACCGCCCAGATCATTCGGACCAAGATCGCGCCGACGGGAAAGCTGACGCCGGAGATGGCCTCCGCCCTGATGTTCTCGGTCGTGGGCATCGGAGCGATGCAGGGCGAGATGCTGGGTCTGGGTCAGATGAACAAGAAGCAGCTCGCAAAGCACTGCTCCGAGATCATCAGCTATTTCGGACCGAATGGCACCAGCTTAGCAGGTGTGCTCAAACCGTAATAGGCTTCAAATCTTAACAAAGATACTGCTAAAGTATGCTGTCGGGTATGCCGTCCTCCCAAGAAACCGTGGAATATATAACTAGCGGATAAACACCAGAAGTTCTGAACTCATCGACATGGGATTTATAATCGCCTCTGTTGACGATCGACATCTCGGGAGGAAGATCGTCCATGTTTTGAAATGTTACGTTAAATTTATCGCCCTCTTTCGAGGCGTTTATGTGTGTCGTCCAAAGCAAAAGATCATCTCCGAGGTCGACATATGTGATATAAACACCATTCAGCTCGTCCGGCGCCTCTTCCGCATAATCCTGACTCAATGCGAGAGGCTCAATCGGTATCTTCTCCTTCTTATCGAACAACGAAACAGCAAAATACATTTGACGCCCAAGATCTAAAATTGTCTTGAATGTAAGTGAAGTTGGCGCATCGTAGCCTAACTTCCGCAAGAACCCAGTTAACGCATCGATATTTGCAATGACGTTGTCATAGTCGAGTTTTTTCTTAAACGTGAATGGCGGCACATCGGTAAGAGCTTTTATTGTCTTGCCGCGCATTCTTATGTCTACTCGCGCGCGACCCTCAGTTACCATTTTCAAGATCCGAAAATGATGATGCCAATCGACCACGGACATAGTCGTAGCCGCCGGAAAATTATTTTGGACTGTGATTGTTGAGGATTTGCGGCGGAATAGTATCTCTACACCCTTAGATTTACACCTCACGATCTTTGGATTGTCCTCAAAAACAAGATCAGGTGGAACTTTGTAGAACACCGCCCTTGAAATAGCGGCATCCGACCGGCCATCACTAAATACCAGATTGCAAGTGTCTGTCGGCGCTGCGACGATTTTTAGCGTTGCCGGACCGGCGAGACCTGGCAGCGGCAATCTAATTCCGAACCGCGTCTCGCCACCATCGACATGAGATACGCTTATCTCTTCGGACTCGCCCAAAAAGGCATCAGCCAGTTTTGAAGCATGTTCCTCCGGCAACCCGAAAATGATGTCGTAGCGAGAGGCCTTAAACCCACTATTCTGTAGCTGCTCGGCCTTTCTCTGAACATATCTTGTCACATCTTCGTCGACAGAAGCCGCAATTGCTTCAATTATATTGTTATGAGTTGGTTCTATGCATCGAGCAATCTGACTGGGATAGAGATCAACCTCTTTCCGATTTAATGCACCTCCTCCTAAAAGCTCATGCTGCCTAAGCTCTGTAAGCACATACTCCAGCATCTCGTCGATTATATGTATAATGTAACACTCGACGCATCTGACGTCGTCGTCATATTTGAGAACGCAGATAAATGCCGGTCCTGGATCTTTAGCCAATCTTTCCAAAGAAGAAAGTTTAAATTTTACCCTGTCATTGTCTACCCACATTGTTTTCTGCTGGAACCGCGCAGAAATCGGGTTGGATCTTCGATCAAGCCCTACAAATTGTGAGTTGTCTGCCGGAAACTCGACAATGAAATCCCAGCCGCTTTTATCTTTCAAGACTCTGTTTACGATAAGGCTTGGCGTTCCTTCCTTGCAAAGCGCCTCGAACCGCGCTTCCCCTGCATCTCCTAGGTCCTCGCTAGTGAGCGCTCGCTTCTTCGGCATGAATTTCGGCTGCGCCTTCCAAGATCGACCGCATTGTCAAAAGCGAAGCAAATACGGCCAAGGGCTTACGCTAATTCGATATTTGATTGGGCTTAGGTCTGCGTCGAGAAGAGCTTATTTGAGGTAGCCCTTCGCCTTCAGGTGCTCGGTGAGGAGCTTTTCCATGAAGCTAGACACAGACCGAGTGTCGTCCTTGGCGGCTTTTTCAGCGGCCGCCTTCACCTCAGGCGGCAGCCGGAACGACACCGGCAAGGTCTTGGGGGTCTCTACAGGCGGGCGGCCCATGGCGTCCATTAAATGTAGTTGACAAGCAGTCTGACTACATTTAATCACAAAGGCGGCCCGAGCGAAAGCGCCAACCTTCGGCTCGGGCCTCACCCCACCACTCTTTCGAGGAGAGCGGCATGGCTACCCACGCCCATAGCACACGCACGTCCTTATTACGCCCGTCCGACCGCCAGGGCCTGAGCAGATTTGCTCAGACCGAGCAAAACGCTCGAAGCTTATTAGGCGCGGCGCCCGGCCGGCAGTCGGGGCCCGTCACCGTCGCCATCGCGGCCCTGCGCTCCGCGGATCCAGATCTGGATCGGCAACGACTGCGCGAGCTGCGCCGCCGGATCGCCGACCGGATCGAGGCGGACCTCGCCTTATTAGATGCACTCGACGGCGACGCGGACCTGGAGCCGAGCCTAGCCGCCTGCGAACCCATCCTTGGCGGTGGCCTGATGTCCCATCGGGACGGGCGGGTTCGTCGTTTCGAGGAACAGGAGCACTGGGCGGGCGGCGCGACGGACGACCGCGAACAGGACGCTGGCGACGAGCGCGAGGAGGAGGACGAGCACGGCGGTGACATCCAAGACGAGCCGCATGACGAGGAGCCGGATCGCGAGCCGAGGTTGCAGCCGGTGTTCATGGGCGGCGGCGGATATGCGTTAGACAGCTTTGGAGGCCGCGCGTGAACGGCCCCGGATCCCGTCGCGGCTTCCTCCGCGGCCTCGTCTCGCTTCCGCTCATCGGCGGCGGCGTGACGCTCATCGGCGCTCCGTCAGCGGTCGCCGTCCCGACATCCCTCCCGCTACTCAAACGGTACGCGGCTTGGCTCGCGCGAGAGCACGGGCGGGTGCATGACGAGTTCTTGCGGCTCGCACCGCCAGATCAGCACTACTGGGGCGAGCCGCATTTCGCCTCCTCGCCCATGCAGCCTATCAGCGATCTAGCGATGTCGCATTGGCCCCGAGATCCGGTGGCGATTGCGCACGCTCAGACTGGGACAGCAGGTGCTCGCGCGGCCTTGGTGTTGAGCACGGTCGGTTGCGAATGGCGGGAGGGTGTCTGATGGCCGCTTCTACCCGCCGCGCCGCCCTCGGCGCCATCCTCGCAGCCCCGCTGGCGTCCGTGCCCGCCGTCGCCGCCCCAACCTCCGATTTGGCAGCGGCTTGCTTTTCCGCTGCCGAACGATGGGAGTGGGTGAAAGACCCGAGGCATCCCGACGAGGCTTGGCCCGATGAGCGTATGGACAGAGAGATCGATCGTGTCTGCGCGGTGATCGAGCGGTCCATTCAGGAGCCAAGCGCAAGCCTGCGAGACCTTGCCGGGAAGGCGCGTCTCATGATCGCCGAGCACGACGACGGCGACCAGTACCAAGGTCATCGAGCCCTGATCGCTCTGTTGCGGGAGGTCGTGACGCTTTGCGCCTGACAGTCGGCAGTGCCGGTCCGTCCAGTCCATCATCGGACGGTACGAGCCGGCCGCTCATAACGGTCTGGTTGAGGGTTTGAATGCCACCCCTTCCGCCAGGGATCCCTACCTTGACATGGTAGGGGGTAGCGGTTCGCGATCCCCTTGGCATCCACGCCCGCCCAGCTTGCCTGGGGGGGCCAAAGGGCGGACGTGGACAGCCGGCAGACCGCCCCCTCCCGGCGCGCCGACACCATACAAGTATGCTGACGGGTGATGCTTGTAGCTGTGGCGAATACGCCGGAACCTCGCCCCCTCACGAATGCTGCTCAAGCATCCGGCGCGGGCCTATCCCTTCGCGACGCACACCGTAATCGCGGAGGCGCCAGCAAACGGACGGCCGGAGTCGGCGATCGCCTTCGACGCCGCTTGGCACGCCTCCTTGGTGTTGAACTCGACGGATCCGACCGACGCGCCGGATCCAGCCAGCATGATGATGAGCACGTAGACCATCGCATCCTCCTCAGTTCGAGGATGTCACCTACGCCACAGAACGCTGCTCGTGCATCAGGCGCGGGCGGCAAGCGATCTAGAAGCTGGGGTGCGGCATTTTCGACAAGAGCCATCCCGCTTTACGGTTACCCGTAGCGTTACCCGAGGGCTCCGAGTGTCCTCAGAGTTCGGTCGATTTGGCTTCTAAGTCTTTGAAGTTCTTGGTGGGCGCACTAGGGTTCGAACCTAGGACCCGCTGATTAAGAGTCATCTTCCCTCGCCGTTTTGGGCGGCATCCGATACCGGAAACGCGTACCTATCAGCGGTTAGCTTCCGCAAGCGTCCACAGTCACTTAACCACGGAGGGCGGTTCCCCCTCGACGCGGAGGCCGGGACCGGTGATTTTCCCGACCCCGCCCAAAGCCGCCCAAGGATCCCGCCCAAAATGGCCCGCTCCCCCGCCCGGATCCCGTGGCCGCCCGCCGGCGCCGTCGACCTGACTGGGACGTTCATCGAGCGCGCCAGGAGCGAGCAGCGCCCCGGGGTCGCCGCCGTCGACGTCCGCGACCAGCGTGCGCCCGGGCTGCTCCTGCGTGTCTCGCCACGCACGATCAGTTGGGGATGGAAGGCGGAGAGGCTGGGCCGGACCGTCCGTCTCGACCTCGGTCCCGTGGACAGGCTGACCGTGGCGCAGGCACGGCAGGTTGCCGGCGAGGCCATGGACCTGCTGCGGTCGGGGGCCGGGTGGCCATCGGCGACGTGGCTCGCCCGGCGGCTGGGCGACCTCGGTATCCTCAGACTTGAGGACGTCTTCCCCGAGGTGATCAGGCACGACGCGCCGCCGGCGGCCCCTCCCCGGCCCCGCACGTGGACGTACGCCAGGGCGGTCGACGCCTACCTCGCGGCGCACGAGCATGAGTGGCGGCCCGCGGCCCACGCGGACGCGAGGAAGAACTTGCGCCATCCGGTGCTTAAGCGATTCGCCGGCATGCCCGTGGCCTCGGTCTCGGTCGACGAGCTGGCGACGGTCCTGGCCGCGAAGGCGCGGACGCACCACCGCCAGGCGGAGGCCCTGTTTGTCCGCCTGCGTCACTTCTTCGCCTGGCTCGCGTCGCCGGGGCCGCGGCGGGACAGCGGCGTGACGAAGGGGTGGCTCGACGACCTGCAGCGCCCGAAGCGGCCGCGCCTGAAGGAGGGCGAGGCCCCCAGGCAGCGCGTCCGCTTCCCGACGATGGACCGTGTGGGCCTACTCGTGGCGCTCGCCAGGACCGACCTGCTGGATCCACGGCTCGGGGCGGCCGTCCTTCTCCTGGTGGCGACCGCCCAGCGCAGGCGCGCCATCGTGTCTGCCAGGGCCACGGAGTTCAGCGCCCTCGATGGCGGCTGGGGGGTGTGGAAGCTGCCACCGATCCGGCGCAAGACCGGCGAAGCGGGCCGGGCGCAGGCGCACCACGCCGTCCCCCTGCCCCCGCCTGTCTGGTCCGTCCTGCAGGCGCAGATCGAGCCCGAGGCCGTCTACGTGTTCCCCGGGCACCGGCCGCGCCGCGCGGGCGCGCCGGTCGGGCACCTGTCGGAGTCCACGCTGACGCACCTCCTCGCGGCCCTCCCCGTGGACGCCAGCCCGCACGACCTGCGCCGGGCGCTGCGGTCGCATGGGGCCCGCGCGCTGCGCCTGCCCGACGCCGTCCTCGACCTCATCCTCGATCACGCTGAGGGCGTCGCGCCGGGCAGCGTGTCCGAGCGCCACTACGTCGACGACGACAGGATCGACCTTAAGCAGCCGGTGATGCGCGCGTGGTGGGACCTCGTCGAGCAGCACGCCGCGGCCGCCGCCTTCGATCTCGACGAGGTTCGGGCCGGGTTCCTCGCGAAGCGTGCCCAGCAAAAGGGCCGCCCGGCCAGGGAACCCTTAACCCCTGCGTGCTAGCCTCTCGATTCGTCCCGGAGATCGTCATGAAACGCGCGCCCGCCGCCCTTCCCCGCCCTTAGGAGGACGTGACGCTGCGCGCGCCGGCCTCCCGCACAGGAGGCCGGCATGGCCATCTTCTTCACAGCCGACACGCACTTCGGACACGCCGGCATCATCCCGGCCTGCAAGCGCCCGTTCGCCACCGTCGCCGAGCACGACGCGCTCTTGATCGAGGCCTGGAACGCGACCGTCGCGCCGGCCGACACGGTCTACCACCTCGGGGATTTCGCGCTGGGTACGGCCGAGGCGGCCGAGCGAGTGTTCCGCCGGCTCAACGGGCGCAAGTGCCTCGTCGTCGGCAACCACGACCGGAAGGCGCGGCGCATGGGGTGGGCCGAGCAGCACGAGGGCATCCGGGAAATTTCGGTGGAGGGCAGGCACCTGGTCTTGTGCCACTACCCCATGCGTAGCTGGGCTCGCTGCTACCGCGGCAGCCTGCACCTCTACGGCCACACGCACGGCCGCCTGCCGGGGACGACGCAGTCCTGCGACGTCGGCGTCGACGTGTGGGGCTACCGGCCCGTGTTGCTGAGCGCCGTCATCGACGCGATGGCACTCAGCGACACGAGGCCGGAGGAGCTCAGAGCCC
Organism: Methylobacterium sp. 391_Methyba4; assembly: GCF_029691625.1. Classification (NCBI taxonomy): domain Bacteria; kingdom Pseudomonadati; phylum Pseudomonadota; class Alphaproteobacteria; order Hyphomicrobiales; family Methylobacteriaceae; genus Methylobacterium; species Methylobacterium sp. 391_Methyba4. Next base: position 3,086,875 of record NZ_CP121475.1, read on the forward strand.
CAGCGTGAGCTGGGGATCCGGAGGCGCGGGCGGCGGCGGCATCGGGATGCCGGGGTTCGCCCGGTCCCAGTTCCGCCTCGCCCGCAGCCTGGCCCTGTAGCGGGCATCCCGTGCCCGCCTCAGCGCCCGCTGGCGTTCGAGCTTCTCCTGGGCGTGCCTGTCGTCCATGGCCTGCTGCGTCCGCCGACGGATCTCGCCGTCGGGGTCGAAGAAGTCCGGCAACGCCCCGTGGTTCTCGTCCTCTTGTCCACACTCTTCGTCTAACACAACGACCCCCTGAAAAAGCGACGCCGTGGATTACGGCATAGTTTTCAGGGTTAGAGTTGATCGGATCTACTGTTGGAGTGGTCGGTGTAGGTCCGTCGCCTTGGGGGCCAGCAACACGTATAGCAGGCCCGTCTGAATCGACGTCGACTCCTCGGCCGGCAAATTCGACCGGAATGACTCAGCTCGCGGTAACCCTGGGCGCCGGGTTTTGCTGGCGCCCAGGTCTCCGGATCACCGGAGCGAGTACCGCGTCCGGGGCGCGGCCGCCCAAGCCTCCATCGCCGCCACGAGCTCGGGCGTGAACTCGACGTTGGCGGCGTCGCAGTGCCATCCCCGGTAGTGCAGCCGGGGCTCGACGCCGGCGGCGCGGGCGAGACGGAACGCCGTGCTCCGCGAGCAGCCGAGGGCTGACTGGATTGCGTAGACGCTTCGAACAGAGCCGACCGGCGGCGGCTCGAACTCGATGGGGAGCTTGGCGAAGACGTTCACGGCCTGCTGCAAACGCGCGGTTCGCCGGTCCCCCTGCTCGCGGGCGAAGGCCTGCCCGCGCTCACGGGACGGCCGGTCCTCGCGGATCACGCGGGAATGCTCCTCCCACTCCCACGCCGAGAACGCGGACTCCTGCACCCGGCGGATGTGCCTGCCGTGGAGCGCCTCCACCGCGGGCCCGACGAGCAGGGCCCGGGCGGACCAGGCCTCGCCGTCCCCGCCGTGCGCCACGTACGCCCGGAGCGCGACGCCGGCATCGAGCGGTCCGGCCACCGCGGCCGCGACGAGGCGGGGCAGGTGCCCGAGCCTGATGCCATTCCGCCACCACACCTCGACCGCGTTCGGGTCGTGCGGGTTCTCGGGCTCGCGCACGAGGGAGAGGCGGTCGCCCGCGGCAGGGATCAGGGGCTCGCCCGTCAGCTCGTCGATGCCGGCGTAGTCGTAGAACTGCAGGCCAGCGACAGTGGTGTCGAGCCACGGCTCCCCGCGCCGCAGGGCCTCGATCTCGACGCCGGCGTCGGTGCCCTCCCATCCATCGAGGTTCGGGAGCAGGTCGGGGGAGACGGCCTGGATCTCAGCGCCCATCGCCGTCCTCCTGGTCCATGCCGTCGATGGCGCGGGCGAGCTCGCGCAGGTGGCTGCCCACCGGCTCGACCGGCCGTGCGAGCGGGGATGCCGACACTGCCTTGCAGGCGCCGCGCACGACCGCCCGGGCCTCAGGCTTGCGCAGCTTCGGCTCGTGCCGGGTGACGCCGTCGACGACGACGGACCCGGGCGGCAGCGGGGGGCGCTCAGACATCGAGGGGATCCTCCCGGGGCGGATTGACGGGCTCCAGCACGCCGCCGGCGTGAGCGACGTAGGCGATGACGAGGAAGACAAGCCCGGCGGCGAGGGCCCACTCGGACAGGACGAACGCCGCAAGGGCGAGCGTGCCGGCGTGCCCCATGAGGGCGAACAGGATCGTCGTGAGGAAGGCCGCCGTCACGAGAGTCGCGCCGACGGTGCCGCATGTGATCGCGAGGAAGGCGCGCATCAGGCGGTCTCCCCTGGGGGGGTGGTGAGGCCGCACATGCGCAGCGCCTTCACCAGGTCTTCGATGTCGGCGCGGCGGCAGGTGGCGTTGATCCGCTCCTGCCCGAGATTGATGACGATCTCCTGCGCGCCTTCGCGCCCGCACAGCGACCTGATCGTGCAGACATGGTCGTCCGGCTTTGGCTCGTCCGGCACGGGCACGCTCACCGGCGGCACTTCGACCTCGTCCATGGCGACGAGGCGCAGCCTCCTCTTGAGGCGCTGGTCGAACAGCGCCCAGACGTTGCCCTCGGGCCCGTCCGGGGAGGCGTCGCCGAGGGCCATCGCGACGACCTCGGCCGACGGTGCCGGCCCGCGGATGAGCCGGATGGCGTTCAGGTAGAGCTGGTGCCGGAGGGCCCTGGTGGCGCCCTCAGGGACGCGGGTCTCGACCTTGCCGCCGTCGCCCTTAGTGATCCGGACGACGCGCTCCCGGAGAGCCTCCTTCGGCAGGATCACGAACCCGGCGTCTTCGATCCCCTGCAGCAGGCCGGAGACGGCCTCGACAGGGAGGAAACGCGCCTTGAGCGCCGGCGTCGCGCCGAGCTCGTGAGCGTCGCGGAGGGAGTCGTAGAGCGCCTCGCCGAGGGCGCTGGGGATGTTGAGGACAGGCATCGCGTGATCCTTCCATGTCGGGCTGCTGCGGGATGCGGCGCCACTCCCCCGGCGCCAGGGGGATATGTCAGGGCCTTGGGCCGAGGATGCCGGCGACGAGCGCGGCCGCGGCCCGGACGCCGGCATCGCCCTCCGCCCGGACGGCGAGGACCTGAATGCGGGCGGGCGGCTCAACGGTGTGGATGTCGCCGCACTCGTCCCGGCGCAGGCCGAGCGCTGCGAGGATCGGCGGGGAGATCCTGTTGCGGCCGAGGAGCGACCTCGACACGAGATTCGGCGCCGCCCGGGGCAGGACGCCCTGTAGTCCCTGGGCGAAGGGGATCTGGCCGCCCGCGGCGGCAACGGCGGCAGCGAGGCGGATGCGGGCCTGGCGCTCGGTCAGTCTCATTGTCGGTCTCCTCACCAGGGGATGGCGTCGTCTGCGGGATCGATGGGGGGCGGCGGCGGGGGCGGCCGGTACCCGGGCAGGGGCTGCACCGGGGGGAGCGGCGGCCGGATGGGCGGATGCCGATACACGGGCACCGGCTCGGGTAGCTCTGGCGGTCCCTCGTCCGCCGGCGCCGGGCGCTTGAGCCCCGCCAGCCTGGGGGGTGCTGACGGCCTCGGCGCGGGGGCCGGTGCGGGGGACGGGACGCGGACCATCGGCGGGCGCGGCGCGGGAATGGGGGCCGGCGCGGGAATGGGGGCCGGCGGCGGGACGGGCTCCTCGGCCGCCGACGGCTGCATGCCGTCCACAAGCGCGATGACGCCGGCACGCATGGCCTGCACGACCTGGTCCTCGACCGTGCGGACGAGGGCGGCGATGGGATGGCTCTCGTCGCCGGCGGCGGCCGCGAGCGCGGCTGCACGGGCATCGATGAGGCGCTGCCGGAGGGCGGCGCCCTTGAGGCCATCGAGGCCTTCGAGGAGGGGATGGCTCACGGGCGGGTCTCCTCTACGACGATCCAGCGGGGTCCCGTGCACCGAACGCGGCCGGCCTTGCGGAGGCGCTGCAGGGACGCGGACACCTGGTGGATCTCCAGGCCGAGCGCGGGCGCGAGGTGCATCGGGAGCGAGCTCGGCGGCCCGGCCTGGAGGGCGGCGAGGACGGCGGCGTCCCGGGCCTGAGAGGCGGCGCTCACAGGCATCCCCTGACGAGCGCCCTGTTGATGCCGAGGCCCTGCAAAATTTTCGCTCCGGGCGGCCGGCGGCCGGACAGGACGTCCGCGAGGTAGCCGGGGCCCACGCCGTGGCGGCGGGCCCAGCCGGCGGCGGAGCCCTGGCGCTCGATAGCCGCGCGGAGCTCAACCAGCACGGCTTCCGGCGGGACGACCTGCGCGGCCTCCTCGCGGCTGAGGGCCGCGGCGTCGTACGAATTGTCAGGGTGCCAGCTCACGCGCAGGCCCCCCTCAGCGCGGCCCTGCCGACGGGATCCGTCGGCAGGCCGAGGTAGCGAGCCCGGTTCTGCAGCGCCGGCGACGTAACGCCCAGCGCGGCGGCGGCCGCCCGCAGGGACAGGGGGCCCTGGATCGCCGCGGCGACGGCGGCGTCCGACATCCGCTGGCGCTCAGGGCGCCGCGTGCGGGGATGCCACGGCCGGATCTCGACGCCGGCGATGCGGGCCCAACGGTGAGCCGTGTGGTGCGTCACGCCTAGCCGGCGGGCCACGGCGCCGACGCCGACCGTCGCCGCGACGACGCGCCGGACATCGGGCACCGTCACGCCCGAGCCGACTTGCCTATACATCTGCATTGCCGTCCTCCGAATCCCCGCGCGATGCCGCGCTTCTGTATTTGAGCACGTTCGTCGTTTGACGAAAGGGGCTTGGAGCCACAAAGTTAACGGAACCAAAGTTGAACGGTGTTCAAAAATCTGTCGCTGCAGAGGGCATGTACGTATGAACACGTACTCGTACGGGACGATTGCTTTTCAAAATTGACGCCAAGACAGAAAATGTCCTTGCCGGCGCCGGTGCGGGTGCTAGCATTCGTCATGTGCCGAATGACGGCACGATGGTCAGAGCGAGGATGCGATGCCGTACGAGACCAGGACGACGAGGCAGTGGCAGGGGCCGCCGCAGGGGCTGGGGCTGACGTGGAGGCCGGCGCCGCGTGAGCTCCGAGTTTCGGGCGAGCTCAAAGCCCTCTGGACGGCGACGGAGCCCAGCCAGGATTACGACGACGCGCTCGCCAGCCAAGAGGGGCGGCGCCTGCGTACCGTCGGCTACAGCTACGACCGTCTCAGCGGTCTGCCGTGCTTCTGGGAGAGCGCCCACCTCGACCGCGCCGGCGCGCAGGTTCTCGTCAATACGGCCCGCAACGGCCTGCAGGCGCACCGCGAGAAGGTCGCCCGGCAGCGCGCTGAAGCGGCCGAGCGCGAGGCGCGGGAGGCTGCCGACCGGGAGCGCCAGGCGGCCGAGGACCTCGTCAACGCGCGCCGGGCAATCGCGGCGGCGGAGGAGTCGCTCAGACTGCATCCGTGGGCCTGGGCCCTGGCGGACGACGTCGCTCGCGCCCGCCGGCTCATCGCTATCCCGCCGGACCAGATCGAGCGCCGGCTCGTGTGGTCGCTCGAAATGTACGTCGAGCGGGCCGCGGCCAACGTCACCCGGGCGATGGCCGCGATGACTGCCATCTACGAGCCCGAAGCCGAACGCGCTGCCATCCCCGATGTCCAGGCCGCGGCCTTGGAGGGCTGCCGGCTCCTGAGCGCGCGCGATGCCGACCGCGCCAGCATCAACAATCGCTTGGGCTGGGGTCGGACGACAACTGTGAAGGGGCACATCCTCGCGGGCCACGAGACGCTCGACACCGTGCTCGCGAGCCACGCGCTGCGGGCCCTGCGCACCCATCGCCGGCAGCTCCCCCCGGACCTCGACCAGCGCTTGTTCGGCCTCAACGCCGAAGCCTGGATCGCGGCCAGCGCGGACGCGGCGTGATTGTGGCTTGCCCAGGCGGGGCGATCATGGGGCTCCACCTCATCATGGAGCCCCGATGCGTTTCCTCGCTCGCCTCGCCGCCGTCATCGCCGCCGTCGCCCTCGCCCCCGTCGCCATGGTCTGGGACGGGGCGCGCTGGATCCGCCGTCTTGTCGCCCGCCCCGATCCCGTCCTGCCCACCGCGGTCGCGGCCGAGGACTACCTCGACGCCGCGGCGGACGCTCCCTCCGCCCCGGTACCCAAGGGGATCCGCGCCTGTCATCCCGTCGGCATGGCCCTCGTTCTCCACGCCCGGCATCTCACCGCCGGCGGGGATCCCGTCGACCTCACCGGCCTGCCGGCGGACGTCGCGACGTGGCTGCACTCGCTCTCGCCTGACGAGCTCGCCGTCCTCGCCCGCACGATGCCCCACGAGGCCCAGGCCCTGGCCGCCGGCACGGCACATGTCCCCGGCCTGCAGGGCCCCCACGAGGTGGACGTGTCCGAGGCCCTGGGGACGCATCCACAGGAGGATGCGGACATGTCCGCGCCGGCGTTCTCCTGGCCCTACAGGGGCGCCCCGGGTGACACGGCCATGGCGAATCTCCTTGCGCACGTCGAAGCCCTACGCGTGCGGCAGGTCCGGGTCGCCTGAGCCACAAATCCCCCTCGGAACGACGAAGCCCGCCGCGGTCGCCCCGGCGGGCTTTTTCATGTCGGCCTACGTGCGGCCCCTGTGCGCCCACCGCGGGCCGCAAATAGGCGTACTGGGCAAGCCGCAAGCGAAATCGTCAGGGATGCCGACGATTTCAGGCGCGACGGGCGGGCAGGCGAGCCTCGGCCTTGAGGGCGCGGATCCGCAGGCCGGCGACCTCCGCCCGGGCGGCGGCAAGCTGGCGCTGCGAGTCGGCCTCACGGGCCTTGCTCGCCAGAAGGGCCTGGCCGAGCCGGTGGACGGCGGCCTCGGAGCGGGCCTCAGCGCGGTCCCACGCGGCCTGCTCGCGAGCGGCGCGGATGCCGGCGTCCATGGCCAGCAGGGCGCCTCCCAGGCCGGCGGAAACACCGTCGTGGAGAATCTGTCCGTGGTTCTGCATGGCCACCTCCGTCGCTATGAGGAGGCCTATGGATTCAGCTCGCTGGCTCGGCGTCCAGCTGATCGTCGTTCCACGATTAACCATTCCCTGGGCGGGGGATACCGAGTGACGCGTCCGAAGGCCTGCTGGGACCTGGACGCCCAGCCCTCCCGTTACTTCCCCGATGGGGAACTGAAATCCGAGTGGACGCGGCGCATAGATCTAAGAGGGTGCAGAAGCGGACGTTCTGCTGTGCGCCCATCCCGGTCATACAACCGCATCCTCACGATGCCTGAAAGCAGACGCGCAAGCTTGGCATCGATTGTTCGGCAGCAGCAACGCTTCGATCAGCACTGCTGTAATGTGAGGCCTTCGGCCATCCACGGTCACCGACGAACGTTGCGAGTCGGTGTGCTATGTATAGTTGTGCTATGGAGTGCGGGGAGGATAACACCTCAGAATGCGGTCCATCGGTCAGCACCTCGTCGACGCATGGCCGCGCCTGTATCTCTACGCGTTGACCCTGACGCGCGAGCCTGACGCCGCACGTGACCTGATGCAGCAGAGCGCTCTCAAGGCGCTCTCCACGCGGACGACTCCCCGTGAGCCTCGGGCGGCGCGCGCCTACCTGTTCCAGATCGTGCGCCACGCCTGGATCGACCGGATCCGCCGTTCCCGCATCCGCAACGAGGACGATCTCCTCGATTGGCCCGACGAGGGGTTCGACGACCGCCTGATCGAGGCCATCGCCGTGCGCCAAGCCTTCACCGCCCTCGATACACCCTGCCGATCTGTCGTGACCTGCGTGGATGTCGAAGGCCTGAGCTACCGGGAGACCGCCGAACGGCTCGGTATTCCCATCGGCACGGTCATGAGCCGGCTGCACAGGGCGAGGAGGATCATGCTGCACCGGATCGCCGGGTCATCCGATGGGAGTGAGGTGTCGTGATACGCTGGGAAACCCTCAATGCCTATGTCGATGGGGAGCTCGATGCGCAGAGCCGGCACGAGGTCGCGGGGTCGCTGGCCCGGGACCCGGTCCTGGCCGCGCGGGTCGCGACCCTGACCCGGCTGAAGCAGGGCGTGAAGGCGGCGGTCGTGCGGCCCCGGCGCGCCCCGATCGCCCGCGCCTCCCTCGGATGGGCCTGCGCCGCGGCCTTGGCCGTCCTCGTCGGCGCCGGGTGGCTGGTGATGGCGTCCCGGCCCCCGGCCGACCCCGCGCGCGCCGCCTTCGCCGCCTGGAGCGCGGCGGGCTCGCCCGCGAATGACGTGCGGCTCGCGGGCGGCTTCCCTGGCTTCCCCCTCGATCTCGGGGCGGCCGGCTTCCGCTTGGTTTACCTGTCCCCGGACGACGGTCCAGCCGGTCGCCTCGCCGGGTACGAGGGGCGCCATGGCTGTCGGCTGGCCCTCTGGAGCGGACCGGCGCCTGCCCAGGTCGGCCTCGCAATCGCGAAAGGCAGCCGCGACATGCGATCGGCCCGCTGGGACAGCGAGGGGCGTCACTACGTCCTCCTGTCCGAGACGGTGCCGACCGAGCGGTTCGCCCTGCTGGCCGAGGCGGCCGTGCTGCTCACCGCGCCGGACATGACCGACCGCCTGCGCATCGCCCTGGACCGGGCCACCGGCCTCCCGGAGCGCCCCTGCGCCGGGTGAGTGGAGACGACGGAATTTATTTCGATCCGCCGCGAATAGACCGGGGGCGACGTGCGTCTCCTCCTCCGCACAGCTCGGGCTCGGTCACCGGAGCCACGCGCGGACGGGGAGGACTTTCGGATGTTCGATAGACGGGATCTCATCAGGCGCGCGGGCCTCACGGCCCTGGCGGGACTCGGCGGCGGCAGCTTCGCTCCGCTGCGGGCGCTCGCGGGAGACACGGCCGCGCTGCCCTTCGGCAACGGCGAACGGCCCCTGGTGGCCTATCCGGGCAAGCGCCCTCTGCTCCAGATGACCGCGCGCCCGCCGCAGCTTGAGACTCCGTTCCCGGTGTTCGACGAGGGCGCGATCACGCCCAACGACGCGTTCTTCGTCCGCTACCACCTCGCCGACATCCCAACCGAGATCGATCCCGAGACCTACCGGGTCGCGATCAAGGGGCATGTCGAGAGGGAGATCTCGCTCTCGCTCGCCGACTTGAAGGCCATGCCGACGACGGAGATCGTCGCGGTCAACCAATGCTCGGGCAACTCTCGCGGCTTCTTCGAGCCGCGCATGGCCGGGGGGCAGCTCGCCAACGGTGCCATGGGTTGCGCCCGCTGGACCGGCGTGCCGCTCAAGGCGGTGCTCGACAAGGCCGGGGTGAAGGCGGGCGCCGTCGAGGTCGCCTTCACCGGCCTCGACGGCCCGGTGATCCCGGAAACGCCGGACTTCGCCAAGTCGCTCAAGCTCGACCACGCCCGCGACGGGCAGGTGATGCTCGCCTGGGGCATGAACGGGCAGGACCTGCCCTGGCTCAACGGCTATCCGCTGCGCCTCGTCGTGCCTGGCTTCTACGGCACCTATTGGGTCAAGCACCTGGAGAGCATCAGCGTGCTCGACAAGCCCTTCGACGGCTTCTGGATGCAAAAGGCCTATCGCATCCCCGACAACGACTGCGCCTGCACGCAACCCGGCAAGGCGGCGGACAAGACTGTGCCGATCAACCGGTTCACCGTGCGCTCCTTCCTCACCAACCTGGCCGACGGGGCGGACGTGAAGGCCGGGCGCACGCCCTTGCGCGGGATCGCCTTCGACGGGGGCTCCGGGATCAAGTCGGTGGCGGTCTCGACCGATGACGGCAAGACCTGGACGGAGGCGCAACTCGGGCAGGATTTCGGCCCCTATGCCTTCCGGCCCTGGACTCTCGGCGTGGACCTGTCGCCGGGCGCGCACGCGATCCGGGTGCGGGCCACGGGCAACGACGGGGTGAGCCAGCCGATGGAGCCGCGCTGGAACCCGGCCGGGTACCTGCGCAACGTGGTCGAAACCACCCGCGTGCGCGCGGCCTGAGGGAGTGACGAGAATGACCCGCATCACCCTCGCCCTGACGGCGGCCCTCGCGCTCGCGGCCGGCACAGCCCTCGCCGCGCCGAAATCCTACGAGGTGCCGGAGCCCACCGCGACTCTGCGGGCGCCGAAGGCCGGCACGCACGCGGAGGGCTTCGAGGCCGCTCAGGCGAACTGCCTCGTCTGCCATTCGGTGGACTACATCGCCATGCAGCCGCCGGGCAAAGGCGCGGCCTTCTGGGAGTCCGAGGTGACCAAGATGGTCAAGGTCTACCACGCGCCGATCGACGAGGCGCAGGCCAAGGCCATCGCCGCCTACCTCACCGATACCTACTGAGGCGTGCCACGGGGGGCGGCCCGACGACCGCCCCCATCCGTCAGTTGAGCGCTTGCGTCTGGACGGTCGCGCCGGTCTCGCCGGGCTTGCCTTCGACGATGATGAGGCTGCGCCGCGCGGCCTCGTTCGCGTTCTGCGTGACCTGCCGGATCGGGCCGATGGCGTTGACGATGGCCGCGCCCGCCGGGTTCGTCATGAAGGCGGCGAGAGGCTCAAGGGTCCCCGCGCCCTTCGGATCGGCCGAAAGGGCCAGGACATAGGGCTTCTTCGGCGTGAGGCCGGTCACCGCCGCTTGCAAGGTCTGCAGCACGCCCTGGTCGAACAGCGTGACTTGCGTGGCGGCCTTGCCGTCCGGCCCGGCGAGCGTCAGCGTGCTCGATTGGCCCGCCGCGCCGAGCGGCTGGAGGTTCGGCGCGCCGGCGCCCTCCGGCACCGCCTCAGGAACGTAGGCGACGCCCTGCGGCCCCTGGCCGATCGGGATCGTGGCGATGACCGCGTTGCGGCCCGTGTCGATCACCGCGACGGCATCGGCATTCTCCAGGCCGACATAGATCCGCGTTCCATCGCCCGATGGCCAGAGACCGTGGGGGAGCGCGCCGGTGGGAATGGTCGCGACCTGCGAGAAGTCGTCGGTGCGGAAGACCTTCACATGGTTCAGGCCGCCGATCGTCACGTAGGCGAACTGCCCGGCCTTCGTGCGCGCGATGTTGACGTGGTTGGTGATCGGGCCCGTCTCGATGGTCTTGAGAGCCTTGAAGGGCGGCGTGGCCTCGAACACCTGGACGCGGCCGACGTCCTTGAGGGTAAACCACACCTGCTTGCCATCGGGCGTCGCCGCGATGTCGGGGCAGAACGGGCTCTCCTGCTTGATCCGCCCGACGATCTCGCGGCTCTTCACGTCGATGGCGACCGTCTCGGGGCTGAAGCTGGAGCAGACGTAGCCGTAACGCCCGTCGGGCGAGAAGATCGTCATGCCCGGCCCGTTCGGCACCGTGATCCGGCCCGTCTCCTTGCCGGTCCCCGCATCGAGGATCGCGACGTAGTCCTCGCCCCGCACACTCACCCAGACCTCGCGACCGTCCGGCGTGAAGAACGCCTCGTGCGGTGAACGGCCGACATAGGTCGTGTGGCGCACCGTGTTGGTGGCGGTGTCGATGAAGCTGACCGAATTCGAGCCGATCGAGACGGCGAGCAGGGTCTTGCGGTCGGGAGAGAAGCCCATCCCATGGACGAGAAGCTGGCCGCGATAGAGCGGGCTCAGGTTGGCGGGCGTCGTGTCGCCGAGGCGGATCACACCGAGGAGTTTGTTGGCGGCGGGATCGATCACCGAGACCGTGTTGGAGAACTGGTCCGAGGTATAGAACCGGTCGCGGGGGCCGACCGGCACGTCCGGCGCCGAGGCGGCCCCGGGCGCCTGACCCGCGAGGGCGGTTCCGCCGAGGTGGGCGAGCAGCAGGGCCGCCGGAATGACGTGTCGCATCGTAAGGTCTCTTCGCGCTGACAAGTGGGAAGGTGAGCGGCGATCCGCTCAGTGATGGTGATGGGCCGGCATCCGCTGCGGCGTGGCTTGCGCGACCGGCCGCTCGGCCAGGGCGCGGCGCATGACCTCGATCTCCTGCGCCTGCTCGACGATGATGCCCTGCGCCAGCCGGCGCAGGACCGGATCGCGGCCATAGGCGAGTTCGGCCTTCGCCATCTCGATCGCGCCCTGATGGTGTGGGATCATCATCGCGGCGAAGTCCTGGTCGGGGTCGCCGGACGGCGCCACCGCCATATCCGCGTGCATCCGCGCCATCGATTGGGCCATCATCGCATCGAAGCCGTCGGGAGCGGTCTGCGCATGCCCGGCGCGCATCATCATGCCGCCACTCAGGACGCCTCCAGCCATGAGCAGGGTGATGAGGATTGCCGTTGGTGCTCCGCGCATGATGTCTCCCACAGGGTCGAGGTCACGTGGGAAAGATGCAGGCGGGGCCGGGATATTCCCCGCCGCATCGTCGTGAACCGATCACGGATGCGTGATCGGAATTCGAGGTCGAATCCCGGAATAAATCGGGCGCTTCCGGCATCTCTCGTCTGGGTGGTGGCGTGCGCACTGCCATCGACCCGATCCGGAGACCGCCTTGGACGATCTCGCCGTCCTGATCGAACCGCAGATACCGGCCCTGCGCCGCTATGCGACCGCGCTGCTGCGTCAGCGCGAGGCGGCCGACGACCTCGTCCAGGACACGCTGGAAAGGGCGATCCGTGCATGGCCGCAGCGCCGCGAGGGCGACCTGCGCGCGTGGCTGTTCGCGATCCTGCGCAACCGCTACCTCGAAGGCGTACGCCGCCGCCGGGGCATTGAAGTCGGCGTGGAGGCGCTGGACACGATCACCGACGCGGGGACCGATCCCGAAGCGGCCTTGGGCGCGCGGGACGTGCTCAATGGGATCGCCGCGCTGCCGGAGGAACAGCGATCCGTCCTGCTCCTCGTCGCGGTCGAGGACATGTCCTATGCCGAGGTCGCCGCCGTGCTCGCGGTCCCCGTCGGCACGGTAATGTCGCGCCTCAGCCGGGCGCGGGGGCGGATGCGCGCCTTTCTCGATCTGGCCCCCACGATCGTCACCGGGCATCTGCGGAGGGTGAAATGACCGCGTCCGACCCGCGTCCCATCGGCGAGGACGATCTGCACGCCTTCGTGGATGGACGGCTCGATCCGGGCCGCCGTGCCGGCGTCGAGGCGTGGCTCGCCGCGCATCCGGAGGCAGCTGCCCGGGTCGCCGCCGATCGGGAGGTGCGGGACCGCCTGCGGGCGCGGCTCGCGCCCGTGGCGGAGGAGCCGATCCCTGCCCGCCTTCGCATCGCGAACCTTGCGACCCCGCACCGGATGCGCATCTCGCGCTGGTGGACGAACGTGGCGGCGGCGGCGCTCCTGCTCGCCCTCGGCGGCGCATCCGGGTGGGTCGGGCGCGGCTCCGTGCCGGGTCCAGGCGCCCCCACCGAACCGATGACGCAGGCGGCCGTCTCCGCCTTCCGCACCTACGTGGTCGAGGCCGCCCATCCGGTCGAGGTCCGCGCCGATGGCTCATCCGACCTCGTGCAATGGCTCACCGCGCGACTGGGACGGCCCGTCACAGTGCCGGACCTGCGGACGCAGGGTTTCCGGCTGATGGGCGGTCGCCTGCTCCCCGCCGGAGACGAGCCGGCGGCCATGCTGATGTACGATGACGACCGGGGCACCCGTTTGACCCTCTACAGCCGGGCCGGGCCGTCCGGTGGGCGCGGCGTGTTTCGCTATGCCCGCGCGGACGACGTGGCGGCCTTCTCGTGGATCGACGCGGGCATGTCCTACGTGGTGACCGCCCGCACGGACGAAGCGCGGCTGCTCCGGGTCGCCCAGGCGGTCGATACGCAGGTCTCGGGCCAACGCGAAGGCGCGCGGTGACGCGCGCGTCCAGTGTGCATAGAGACGCGACGGTTCCGCCTTACCTCCCCTCGTCAGCCCAGGCCCTTCTAAGCCCGAGACGCCATGACCCTCGACCAGTTGCGGATCTTCGTGGCGGTGGCCGAACGCCAGCATGTCACCCGGGCGGCCGAGGCGTTGAATCTCGTCCAGTCGGCGGTCAGTGCCGCCATCAACGCGCTGGAGACCCGGCACGCCGTCAAGCTGTTCCACAGGGTCGGCCGTGGCATCGAACTGACCGAGGCAGGAAGCGTCTTTCTCGGTGAAGCTCGCGCCGTGCTCGCCCGCGCCCAGGCGGCCGAACTGGTGCTGGCGGACCTCAGCGGCCTGCGGCGCGGCACATTGACCATCCAGGCGAGCCAGACCATCGCCAGCCACTGGCTCCCCCTGCATCTCGTCGCCTTCCGGGCGGCCTACCCGGACATCGTCCTGCGTCTCGGCATCGGGAACACTGCGGAGGCGGCCGAAGCGGTGCGGGCGGGGACGGCGGAACTCGCTTTCGTGGAAGGCGCGATCGACGACGCCAGCCTGGGGAGCACGCCGATCGCCGAGGACCGGCTGGTGCTCGTGGTCTCGGCCGGCCACCCCCTGGCCGGATGCGCACGGCCGGAACCAGCCGACCTCGCTTCGGCCTCCTGGGTGCTGCGGGAGCCCGGATCGGGCACGCGCTCCGCCTTCGAGGCGGCGCTCGTTGCTTTGGGCATCGCGCCGGATACCCTCGCCGTCGCCCTGGAACTGCCGTCGAACGAGGCCGTCCTCGCCGCCGTCGTCGCGGGGGCCGGCGCGAGCGTGCTCTCCGAAGCGGTCGTCGGGCCCTCGCTGCGAACCGGCGCACTCGTCGCCGTGCCCCTCGCCCTGCCGACGCGGACCTTCCAGGTCCTGCGCCACAAGGAGCGTTACCGCAGTCGCGCCGCCGACGCACTGCTCGCCCTAATTCACGCCGCCCCCTGACCGGCTGCGCGACTCAGGCGACCTTGACTCGCACACGGTGCCACGAGGCGCTGAGGTAGCCCTTGAAGTTCCACGTGTCGTCCGGCAGCGCCGGCTGGGTCTGCCCGGCCGAGTCCCAGGCGCGCACCGCGAGTTCGTGTTCGCCGGGTGGAAGGTCCAGCACGATCTCCCAGAACGTCCAGGCGAAGGGCGCGCCGGCCTCGTGTTCCAGCGTGGCCTGGCGCCAGGAGCGCCCGCCGTCGCCCGAGACATCGACCCGCACGACCGCCCGGTCTCCCGCGATCGCGTACCCACGGACGGGGGTCTCCCCCGCTTCGAGCCGAGCCCCGCGCGGGGGCTCGCAGATCGCCGCGTTGAGCGGCATCGTCTCGATGGTGTGGCCTTCGGCAGGATCGGCGGTCTCGGCCGTCACGTCCGGCGGGAACAGCTTGTAGTCGTCGGCTTGCATCGGGTTGTCCGACGGATGGTCCTGCACCGTGATGCGCCGCAGCCATTTCGGGCTGCGCACCCCCGCGAAGCCCGGCACGACGGCACGGGCCGGGAAGCCGTGCTCGGGCAGCAGCGGTGCCCCGTTCATCGCAAAGGCCAGCAGCGTCTCGTCGGCGAGCGCCTTGGCGAGGGGAATGGAGACGCCGTAGGGCCGGCCCTCGACCACGTCGTGGCTTTCGAAGGCCACGTGGAGATCCGCTCCCGGCGTCACCCCTGCCGCTCGCAGGACGTCGCCGAGGCGGACGCCCGTCCAGTCCGCCGTCCCGATGGCGCCAGCGTCCCAGGGATCGCCCGAGACCGGGGCGACGGCCCGCATATCGGCACGGCGGTTGCCGGCGCACTGCATCGTGGCCGTGACGGTCGCCTCGGGAAAACGCGCCCGCAGATCGGCCAGTGACAGATCGAGGGGGCCGAGACCCTCGCCGTCGACGGACAGGCGCCATGTCGCAGCGTCGATCTCCGGCAGGTCGCCGTGGGAGCGCACGTAGAAGTCACCCGCGGGGGTCCGGTAACTAGCCCGCAGGCGGGATAGCGGCGGCTCGGCGTTGTAGGGGTGCTCCCCATGAACGATCAGGCGCGCCATGCGCTCAGCCAAGCTCGACATCGGGTGTTCCTCTCGAAGACGATTGGGGTCCAACGCGCTGTGACGCGGCCAGTGGCGGGCTGCCGTCAGGCGATGCCGAGCAGGCGGATCAGCCCAAGGCTCACGGCCGTCAGGGCGGCCAGCGAGGCGACGACCGCCAGGGTGACGCGGGGTCCCGCCTTGACGACGCTGCGCACGTCGACCCCGAGGCCGAGGGCCGCCATCGATACGATGGTCAGCGCGTTCGCCGTCGCGGCCATGGGGTGCACAGCCGCTTCGGGAAGGAGCCCCGCCGAGCGGAGACCTGCCAGCGTCAGGAAGGCGAGGATGAACCACGGCACCAGCCGGTGCAGCGGCATCCGGCTCGGGGCGGGGCGCTCCCCTTTCGTCAGGGACGGTGCGGCCGCGTCCGCCTCTCGCCGCAGCCGGCTCGCGCCCAGCGAGAGAGCCAGGACCACCGGCCCGAGCATCAGCACGCGGACCAGCTTGACCAGGGTTCCGACCTGGACGCTGAGAGCCGCCACCGGAGCCGTAGCAGCCAACACCTGCGGTACGGCATAGACCGTGAGTCCCGCGAGCACGCCGTACTGCATCGGCGAGAGCCCGAGCAGCGGCACGAGCAGGGGCAGGCCGAGCACGACGAGGACTCCGAGCACGGCGGTGAACGCGATGGACGAGGCGACGTCTTGGCCGTCCGCGCCGATCACCGGGGCCGCCGCCGCGATCGCCGAGTTCCCACAGATCGAGTTGCCGCAGGCGACGAGGATGGCGAGGCGCGGGGCCAGCCCGAGGGCCCGGCCGATGCCGTAGCTTCCGGCAATGGCGAGAGCCACCACCCCTGCGATGCCGATGAGCAGTCCGGGCCCCGCCGCAAGCAGCGTACCCAGGCTCAGCGAGGCGCCGAGCAGGACGACG
This sequence comes from Methylobacterium sp. 391_Methyba4, assembly GCF_029691625.1. Lineage (NCBI taxonomy): Bacteria > Pseudomonadati > Pseudomonadota > Alphaproteobacteria > Hyphomicrobiales > Methylobacteriaceae > Methylobacterium > Methylobacterium sp. 391_Methyba4. Next base: position 3,102,989 of record NZ_CP121475.1, read on the forward strand.
GCGATCTCCAAGACGGTCTTGGCGCCGAACGCGATACCGCGAACGAAGCGCGGCCCCGGGCTCCAGGCTGTGCGGACGGCCGTGCCCAACACGATGGCGAGGACGAGCGCCTCCAGCCAAGCCCGGCCAAAAAGATGCGCCTCGATCCCCTCCAGAGCGAGGGCGACGCCTGTCACCGCGAGGCACAGGATCAGGCCGGGCAGGACGGGGCCCAGGGCACGCTTGCGCGACGTGAAGAAGGTTGTTGCGGACATGGTGCGGACACATCGTGAGCTGGATCTGCCCCGATCATGGCCGCGGCCAATCGATCATTCCAATGGAACGTATCGAACATTTTGATCGAATTATTGGATGATTCAGCGGCGATCGGCGAACCTCGGTCATCCGCACGGAGGCGGCGACATCGTTTCAGTGAAAGAGAGTTCGCGGCAGCTCTGCAGATCGTGGTTATCGGGTTTCCAACGTCGACGAGCGAAGCGTCAAGACGAACTTATACTGCCTGGGTAGTCGCCAGTAGGCCGGGCAGGCGCTGTTCGAGGGACGTCCGGTTTTCTGAAATTACCTTATCAGAGCAGACGGACTGCTTCCGGCCAGACTACGTCACGCCGGATCGCCGTCGCGCGCAGAACCAGACGTTCGGCTTGGCGCCCACACCCGACATGCAATGCCCCTGACGGAGATCTCGGAAGCGGTCATTGGCGCCTGAACAGAGGTTCGACGGCGACGAGGCGCACGCAAACTTGCGCCGAATTGCAGCCTTGGTCCAATCGCAATCACGTCGGGCGCGTCGCTCAGAGACGCGAGACAATTCGATGAAGCGCTTCGCGCTCCCTGGCCGGCGTGAAGAGCGTTGCCCGCTCCGCACCGAACGCGTGTAGGTGTTCCAGAAAACGAGGCTCTTCTTCGGCCCGACGGAGCAGCGCAGCCAGGGCCGCATCGTCCCCGACCGGGAAATAGCCCGGATGCTCCGGGCCCAAGAGGCCCCGCGTCCCGGGGATGTCGGTGGCGAGGATCGGCAAGCCGGCGACGACCGCTTCCGACACCACGTTCGCGCCACCCTCCTGCTGAGAGCTGAGGACCATGACCCGGGCCCGCGTCAGCCAGCGCCGGACCAGGGAGCCGGGCTGGTCCCCGAGCCACCGGTAACGCGGGTTGTGCGCCATCTCTTCCCGAGCCCGATCGGCCCAGATCTGATCCCGCGCGCCGCCGAGGTGCACGATCCGGATCCGGGATTGAGCTGGCAGGCGTCGGGCCGCACGGGCCGCGCAGAGCGGATCCTTGACGGAGCGCAGATGCGCGACGACGAGAATCTCGAAAGCATCGTCCGAGATCGGCCAGCGATGCGCCCGCGCCGTCGCAGACTGGTAGACCACCGCGACTTTGCCGCGGTGACGCGCCGGAAGGGCGGCGGGCACACCATCGTGCAGGCCGATCAGGCAGTCCGCCAGATCGAGCGAGCGCAGGGTCGGCTCGGGGTCGGCCGCCAGGTAGTGATAGAGATCCGTGCCGGTCAGGGCGACGATGAGCGGCCTATCCGGATACCGCGTCTTGAAGCGCGCAATCGACGCCGCGCTGCGCCAAGCGTGAAGCGCCAGCATCAGGTCGACGTCGGCGTCGTCCGGGTGGGTTTCCGGGTAGGTTGTTGACACGTCGACCCGGTGCCCGAGTTCGCCGAGGATGCGCGCCCAACGCATCGCCGTGGTCCGATTGCCGGCACGAGACATTCTCGCCGCCGGTGTAATCAGGCTGATTCTCATGGTTGCAACAGGAATCCGGGACGTTCGATGAGTGCACAGGTCTCGACTGCCGATCTCGTGGCGATGCTTGAAGATGCCAGAGCGCGGACGCTCGAACTGGTGTCGGGCCTCGATCAGGCGCGTCTGATGGGCCCGCAGAGCGAGATCGTGAACCCCCTTCTCTGGGAAATCGGCCATCTCGCCTGGTTTCACGAACATTTCATCCTGCGCGGGCTCGACCGGTCGCCGCCCCGAATGGCGGAAGCCGACGGGCTCTACGACTCCGCGCGGGTGCCCCACGCGACGCGCTGGTCGATTCCGCTCCCGGCTTTGCCCGACACCCTGGCCTACATGGCCCGTGTGCAGGAGGCGCTTGTCCGTCGTCTCGAAGGCCGCGAGCCGACACCGCAGGAGGCCGAGCTCTACCAGCTCGTCGCCTTCCACGAGGATATGCACGACGAGGCCTTCACCTACACGCGTCAGACCCTGGGCTATCCGCGGCCGTCCTTCGCCGCCTCAGCCTCGGCCCGGGACACGGGGACGGGTCCCTGGCCGGGCGACGTCGCGGTCGGCGGGGGCACGTGGCAGCTCGGCGCCGAGCCCGACGGCGGCTTCGTCTTCGACAATGAGAAATGGGCGCATCCCGTGTCCGTCGCGGCGTTCCGCATCGCCCGCGCGCCGGTGACGAACGCTGAGTTCGCCGCCTTCGTGGCGGATGGCGGCTATCGGAATCCTGCCTGTTGGGATGCCGAGGGGACTCGGTGGCGCGACGGGTGCGGTGCCGAGCACCCGGTCTACTGGTCGCGTCGCGGGTGGGACGAGTGGACCTGCAGGAGGTTCGACCGGGACGAGCCGCTCGCGCCCGATCAGCCGATCGTCCACGTCAACTGGTACGAGGCCAACGCCTATTGCCGCTGGGCGGGCAGACGCCTGCCCACCGAAATTGAATGGGAGGCTGCGGCGGCCGGTGCGCCGACGCCCGACGGCAAATTGAGCCGCACCAAGCGGCCCTATCCCTGGGGGGACAGTGCGCCGACCCCTGAGCACGCCAACCTCGATGGCGGGCATCTCGGCTGTGTCGACGTCGCGGCCTTCCCCGAGGGCGACAGCGCCTGGGGCTGCAGGCAGATGCTCGGCAACGTCTGGGAATGGACGGCGAGCCCGTTCCTGCCTTTCCCGGGCTTCGCACCCGACGCCTACAAGGAATACTCGGAGCCCGCCTTCGGAACGCGTAAGGTCCTGCGGGGCGGCGCCTGGGCGACACGCGCGCGGATGATCGATACCGACTACCGCAACTTCTTCGGACCGGAGCGCCGCGATGTGTTCGCCGGCTTCCGGACGGCGGCTCTCTAGATCGGGAACCGAGCGGTCGCGACGGCAGCGACGAGGCGGAGCGCCGTCGTCGCGCCGTTGGCCTCGCCCTTCTCGAAATCGCCGGCCTGACCCATCTGGTTGGTCACGTGGGCGAAGCACAGGACGGCCTTGCCGTGCGCCTGGGCGAACGCGTAGAGGCCCGCCGCCTCCATCTCGACCGCGAGGATCCCCCGCGCCCGGGCCGCCGCGATGGCCCGTTCAGTCTCGCGATAGGGGGCGTCGGTCGTCCAGGTGGCGCCCCGTTCGACGGGTTCACCGATCCCCGTCAGCGCGGGCGCCACGGCCGCCACCAGATCCCGTGGAGCCTCCACGAACGCGGCCGGCGGCAGGTAGTGGTAGCTCGTGCCCTCGTCGCGAAGGGCCGCGTCGATGAGAATGAAATAGGGCGGCGCCCGCAGCGCCGTGATCTGTCCAGACGAGGTGATGCTGATCAGGAGTTCGCAGCCTGAGGCGAACATCTGCTCGGCCACCAGCACGGCGAAGGGCGCGCCGACCGCGCAGCCGACGATGCCGATCGCGCGCCCGGATTCCTCGAACCGGTACAGGGTGCTGTGGTAGCAGGCCCAATCGGGATCGGGCCGAGCCCGCCCAGTCGCGCAGAGGTGGCGCACGATGTCGCCGTCCGGGTCGAGGACGCAGAGGGCCGGCACTAGACCGGCGCCGAGACCGCGTTGCCGGCGCGCCTCGCGGAGCAGGTTCTCGGGCGTGAACGCCGAGGCCTCTCCGTGCGCCTTGTCGTTCAGGATCGGGGCGGTCGCCGGCTCGTGGGGCGGCATCGGGCGGTGTCAGGCCTCGACCCGGATCGCAGCCGGGCCGGCCTCGAACCGTCCGACGACAGCGGCCTGCGCGAAGCCCGCCGCATGGCATTGGGCGAGGATCGCGTCCGCCCGCGCGGGGGTGCAGGTGACGAGCAGGCCCCCGGAGGTCTGGGGATCAGTGAGGATGTGCCGGCGCCAGTCCGGCAGGCCCTCGGGCAGGCTCACCTGGCCTCCGAAGCTCGCCCAGTTCCGATGCGAGGCGCCGGTGACGAAACCCTCCTGCGCGAGGGCCTCGGCCCGGGGCAGGAGCGGGAGGCCGCCCTCGGCGATCACGAAGGTCAGGCCGGCGCCGCGCGCGAGTTCGAGGCCGTGGCCCAGCAGGCCGAAGCCGGTGATGTCGGTGATGGCGTGGACCTCCGGATCGCGCGCCAGATCCGCCCCGACCTTATTGAGGCGTGTCGTGGTGGCGATGAAATCGGCGTGGCCGGCAGCGTCGAGGGCCTCCCGCTTGATCGCCGCCGAGTAGATCCCGACGCCGAGGGGCTTGGTCAGGATGGCAACGTCACCAGCCCGGGCATCGGCATTGCGCCGCAGATGCGCGCGGTCGCACGAGCCGATCACCGCCAGGCCGTAGATCGGCTCCGGCGTGTCGATCGAGTGGCCGCCCGCGATGGGGATGCCCGCCTCCGCGCAGGTGGCTGCGCCGCCCTTCAGGATCTCGGCGACGGTCTCGGGGGCGATCTTGCCGACCGGCATGCCCAGGATGGCCAGCGCCAGCATCGGCTTGCCGCCCATCGCGTAGACGTCGGAGATGGCGTTGGTGGCGGCGATCCGGCCGAAATCGTGTGGGTCGTCCACCATCGGGGTGAAGAAGTCCGTGGTGGCGATCAGACAGGTGCCGTCATCCAGGGCCCAGACCGCCGCGTCGTCGGCGGTCTCGTTGCCAACCAGCAGGCGCTCGAAGGGACCGGCGACCGGCTGGTCGGCGAGGAGCGTGCGCAGCACCGCGGGATCGAGCTTGCAGCCGCACCCGCCGCCATGGGCGAGGCTGGTGAGACGAACCGGGGTCGTATCCATCGATCAATCCTCTCGTGTCGTGTTCCCGGATGGACCGGGCCGGGCGCTCTGTCACCAGACAAGTGCGGGCATCCGGTACAGGCGGGCCGACGCGTCCGCCGGCGGGGGCGGCGCGGCGCCGATCTGGAGTGCCGCGAAGCCGTGACTGAGGGCGCCCGCCACGTCGAGGGCGACGGTGTCGCCGATCCCCAGGACCCGGGCGGGCTCGATGGACCGGCCGCGCAGGCGCTCGGCCTTGTCCAGGGCCCGGCAGTAGATCAGGGCGCCGGGCTTACCCGTCTCGACGACGATACCCCCACGGGCGCGGTAGCGCTCGGCGACGAGGCCGGCGAAGCGCAGGCGCGTCGCACCCACCGTCAAGCTCGTGTCCGGGTTGGTGCAGAGCAGGGGCAGGCCGCGCCGGAACGCGGCTTCGAGGGTCGCGTCGAGGCCATCGTCGCAATCCGGATAGCCCGTGCAGACGATCTGTTCGGCGGCATCGACCGGGACCGGCGTGACCGGCATCCCCTCGAACAGGACCCGGTCGCGCCCCGGCCCGATGTGATGGACGCACCGGACACCCGCCGCGTCGAGGAGGCTCCGGGCGACGTCGGCTCCGGTCACGAGATCGTCGTAGGTGTCGGGGATCCCGCGGGCGCGGAGGAGTTCTGACAGGTGTGCGCCGGGCTCGGCCGCGTTCGAGACGAGGATCACCGTGCCACCGCCGGCCCGGAAGGCGGCCAGCGCCGCGGTGGCGGCGGGAAAGACCCGCGTCGCGTCGTGGAGCACGCCGAAGACGTCGCACAGGATGACCGCATAGGACTCCGCGAGCCGGCTCAGGCTGGTGCGCGCCGCGGGCGCGTCAGCCACGGGCGGGCCGCGCCTGGACGATCGTCGTGCAGGCGCTCTCGAGCTTCGGCAATTCGCGGGCCGGCGCCATGACGATCGACAGGGGGCGGACCTCGCCGCGCACGATCGGGCAGTACGGGTCGACCTGATCGAGCCGCTCCATCAGCCGCCGCCGCCCGGCGCAGCCGCCGTGGCAGGCTTCCTCGTAGTCGCAGCCCCGGCAGGGCTCCGGCAGGGCCCGGACCGCCGCGAAGGGGGCCGTCTCGACGATCTCGCTGCCGGCCTCGCGCAGGGTGTCAAGGCTCTGGCCGGTGCCACCCCAGTAGACGCAGGGTTGCACCGTCGCCCGGGGCGTGACGCGCACCGTGCCGATCCCGCATCCGCCCCGCCGCGCCGGGAGGCCCGCCATGGCCCGGACGAGCGGCTCGCCGATGGCGATCACGTCGGTCTCGGCGAAGAGGCGCGCGAACCCGTCCCAGTATTCCTCGTAGGTGAGCGCGAAGGCGTCGGTGCGCACCGCCTGGTAGACGTTGATGCGCAGCGGCGCGTCGAAGCCGCGGGCCAGGGCGGCGATCTCGTGCAGCCGGTCGAAATTGGTCCGCATCATCACGGCGATGAAGGTCACGCCGACGCCCAGCGCCCGGCAGCGGGCCGCCTGCGTCATCACGAGGTCCCAGTTGCCGGCCCCGCGCTGCGCGTCCTGCTCCTCCCGGTTGGGATAGTCGATCGAGAATTCCACGTCGGCGAAGGCCTGCACCGCCGTGTCATCCATCACGGCGATCGAGTGCCCGTTCGACGTGATCGTGAGCTTGATCGGCTCGGCCCGGAGCAGATCGAGAAGCTGCGGGAACTGGGGGTGCATCCCGTTCTCGCCGGTCCCCAGATTGACCGAGCGCACCGGCAGGCTGTCGAGCACCGTCCGCAGCTGTTCCGGTCCGAGCCGGTCCAGGCGATCGGGATCGCGGTAGCAGAAGGAGCAGGCGAGATTGCACTCGTTGGTGAGCCCGACGCCCAGGGCGAATGACGGTGTCGGGGCGACGATGTTCGGCTCCGGAGGCTGCGGCGTCCCGGCGTCCATGGCCATGCAGATCCTCTCGCCTGATCTCGACAGGCACCATCGGGCGACCGGCGCCCGATTTCGGGCGTCATGGCGTCCTTCGCACGGCCAGCCGCATCAGTAACATCACATCTTCAGCAAGATTGATCACCGCGGCCGGCCTTTACTCTCTACACCGGGACAGCCGCCAGGGCCGAATTCGAACAGGCCGAAGTCGTGACAGCGCCCGCCGGGCCGATTGCCGCAGCGAAGCGACTTCGCGATGGGTAACCGCACGGTGCGGTGACACGAATAAGCGCGATCAGCAGGGCTCGCCGAGCGCTCCGCTAGACATGGGCTAGCTGTCAGTTGATTGGACATCGATGCCGGCGTGGCGTCGATCGCAGTCGGAATCCGAACGGGAGCACTCGATGCTGAGACGGACACTGGGCTGGTCGTTGCTGGGCGCGCTGGCCTGCCTCGCGCTGCCCCAGGCAGCCGGCGCGCAGGGCGCCAAGCCGGCCTTCGTCTTCACCGGCATCCCCGATCAGGACGAGAGCCGCCTCGTCGAGCGCTTCGGCAAGGTCGCCGCGTACCTCGAGGGCAAGCTCGGTGTGCCGGTGACGTACCTCCCGGTGAAGAACTACCCGGCAGCGGTCACGGCCTTCACGAACGGACAGGTCCAGCTCGCGTGGTTCGGCGGGTTCACCGGCGTCCAGGCCCGCAAAGCCTCGCCCGGGGCCCAGGCGATCGCGCAGGGAGCGGAGGATGCGGCCTTCAAGACCTACCTCATCGCCAACACCAAGACGGGCCTGACGCGCACGACCGACTTCCCGAAGGCGATCGCCGGCAAGACCTTCACCTTCGGCTCCCGGGCCTCGACCTCGGGCCGGCTGATGCCGGAATACTTCATCCGCGAGGCCTTTCCGGGCAAGACGCCCGAGGAGGTTTTTTCCCGCGTTGGTTTCTCCGGCGATCACAGTCGCACGATCCAGCTCGTCCAGTCCGGGGCCTTCGAGGTCGGTGCGGTGGACTATTCGGTCTGGGATCTGGACAACAAGGCCGGCAAGATCGACCCGAAGGAGGTCGGCATCATATGGGAGAGCCCACCCTTCCCGGATTATCAGTGGACCGTGCGCGGCGATGTCGACGCGATCTACGGTGCCGGGTTCACGGAGCGGCTCAAGGCAGCGCTGATCGGCATCACCGATCCTGCGATCCTCGCGCCCTTCGCGCGCTCGAAGTTCATCCCGGTGACCAACGCCGCCTACGAGCCGGTGGAGCGCGTGGCGAAATCCACGGGCCTGCTGGATTGAGCCGCGCGCTGCCGTGAGCCTGCCCCGAGCCGAAGCCGAAGTCGTTCTGTCGGGCGCGACGGCGGCCTATGACGGCAAGCCCGTCCTGTTCGGCGTGGACCTCACCGTCCGGGCGGGCGAGCGCGTCGCGCTGATGGGTCGATCCGGCGCGGGGAAGTCCACCCTGCTCGGGCTGATCCACGCCCAGGCCCGGCCGCGGGTGGCCCTGATCCCGCAGGCGGCCGCCCTGGTGCGGACGCTCTCGGTCTTCCACAACGTCTACATGGGCCGTCTCGACCGGCGCTCGACCCTGCACAACCTGCGCACCCTGGCGTTCCCGGCCCGCGCCGATCTCGCTGAGGTCAGCGGGATCCTCGGGGAGGTCGGGCTCGCCGACGCGGTCCGGGCCAAGGCCGGGGCGCTGTCGGGCGGCCAGCAGCAGCGCGTCTCGGTCGCGCGGGCGCTCTACAACGGGCGTCCCATCCTGCTCGGCGACGAGCCGGTCTCGGCCCTGGACCGCAGGCAGGGCGGCTTGATCCTGGAGCGGATGGCCGCCCGCCACCAGACCCTCGTCCTGGCGCTCCACGACATCGCCCTGGCGCTGGCGCACACGGACCGGATCGTGGTCCTCGATGCGGGTCGGATCGTCCTCGACGCGCCCGCCCGCGACCTGGACGAGGCGGCCCTCGTCCCGTTTTACGGGCAGGCCGCATGAACGCCGCGCGTTTGATGCCCGGCGCGGGCTACGCGACGGCGACCCGCTGGTTCGTCGGCGGTGCCGCAGCGGCGCTGCTTGGCGCCGACCTCGCGATCACCAGCCTCCATCCCTGGGCCGACCTGCAGCGCCTGCTCGCCGGCCTGGTCCATCCGGACTTCCCGGCGGTGGAGATCTGGAGCGTCGTCTACACCGTCGCCTTCGCGGTCCTCGGGGTCACGCTCGGGGCCGGGACGGGCTTCGTCCTCGCGATCCCGTTTGCCCGGTCCCGGAGCGTGCGGCTCGCCTGCGCCGGCCTGCGCTCGGTCCACGAGCTGTTCTGGGCGCTGCTGCTAACGCAGGTGTTCGGCCTGTCGGCGACCACCGGCATCCTCGCCATCGCGCTGCCCTACGCGGGCATCTGCGCGAAGGTCTATTCGGAGATCATCGAGGAGGCGGATCTCTCCGCCCTGCGGGTCCTGCCGGCGGGGACCGGCGCCCTCTCGGCTTTCATGTACGCCCGCCTGCCGGAGGTCGCCCCGGCCTTCCGGCACTACACGCTCTACCGGTTCGAGTGCGCCATGCGCTCGACCCTGGTGCTTGGCTTCATCGGCCTGCCCACCATGGGCTTCTACCTCGAATCCGCCTTCCGGCAGGGCCGCTACGCCGAGGCCGGGGCCCTGCTCCTGGTCTTCTACGCTCTGATCGGCTCCCGCCGCCTCTGGATGCGCCTCTCGACCCTGCCGGTGCTGATCGTGGGCAGCGCCCTCGTCCTGCCCAAGACCATCGGATCGACCGACTGGCTGACCAGCCTCGGCCGGTTCCTCGGCCACGACATCGTCCCGAGTCCGCTCCGGTCCGGCGCGCTCCTCGATCCGGTGACCTGGGGCCGGTTCTGGCTGTGGCTCCGGCCGATCGTGACAGAGCAGATCCTGCCCGGCGCGCTCCAGACCCTCGTGCTGGCGCAGATCGCGCTGGTCGCCACCGGCCTCGGTGCGCTCATCCTGTTCCCCCTCGCCTCGCGCCGTTTTGCCGGGCCGATCGGGCAGCCCTTCGGGCGGGTGCTGCTCGTGGTGGTGCGCTCGACGCCGGAATACATGCTGGCCTACGTGCTGCTGCAGCTGCTCGGACCCTCGATGCTGCCGGCGATCCTGGCTCTGACGATCCACAATGCCGGCATCGTCGGCTTCCTGATGGGGCGTCACGCCGACGACCTCGCCTACCGCCCCGACGCGCCGACCGGCCTGAACCTCTACAGCTACGAGACGCTGCCCCGGCTCTACGGGCAGTTCCTGGCCTACCTGCTCTACCGCTGGGAGCTGATCCTGCGCGAGAGCGCGATCTTCGGCATCCTCGGCGTGGCGACGCTCGGCTTCTACGTCGATGCCGCGATCTCGGAGTTGCGCCTGGACGTCGCTGTGCTGCTGATCGTCGCCACGGCGCTCCTGACCGCGATGGTCGACGCGCTGTCCCGGGCCCTGCGCCGGTCGCTGCGCCTCGCCGATCTGCCGACACGGCTGTCCAAACCCCTGCACGGGTCCGCGGCCGACCCGCCGCTGCGGGCGGCCTGTACCTGACGGCGCGCGGCCCTTGAGAGGATCGAAACGATGCGGACGGATCCGTTCACCGATACGTGGCTGTTCCTGATCGGGCAGCAGAGCGACGAGGTCGCCCTCGGTTGGGGGCGCTGGCTGGTCGCGGCCGGTCTCGCCCTGCTGGTCCTGGCCAGCATCGTCATCGCGATCCGGGAATGGATCGAGGATCCGGCCCAGCGGACCGGCCGCGACGTCACCCTGTGGGCGCTGCGCGCCCTGATCGGCGGCATGTGGTTCCAGGGCATGCTTTGGAAGCTGCCGCTCTTCTCCACCGAGAACGGGCTCTATTATTGGACCGGTGAGGAGGTGACCAACGCCGCCTTCGCGATCCACCGGGAGTTTGTGAAGGGCGTGCTGCTGCCGACGCCGAACTTCTACATCCTGGACGTGATGGTCTTCTTCACGGAGCTGACCTTCGCGGTCTCGCTGCTCCTCGGGCTCGGCGTCCGGATCGTCGGGGCGATCGGCGTCGTCTTCGTGGCGCAGCTCTGGCTCGGCCTCTACCTGCATCCGCAGGAATGGCCGTGGACCTACGTCTTCCTCGGCGGCCTCATGGCCCTGTTCAGCGTGTTCGGAGCGGGTCGCAGCCTCGGCCTCGACGCCGAACTGCGCCGCCGGTACCCGCCCGGCCTCACCTTCGGATGGGCCGCGAACCTCGTCCGCATCGCGACCTGAGAGCGGCCGGTCAGCCGGCCGGGCGGCCCTCGCGGGACAGGGCGCGGGCGAGGCGCAGGAAGGTCGTGCCGATCACCCAGGCGGCGCGCATCCCCACCCGCCAGTCCCCCGAGACCTTGGAGGCGCCGCCCTGCCGCGGCCGCTGCCCGACGGCGACCTCCGCGCAGCGCAGGCCCGCCGCCGAGGCGCGCATCAGCATCTCCAGATTCCAGCCGTAGGTCTCGTCCCGCATGCCGAGGCGCTCCAGCGCGTCGCGGCGGATCGCCCGGAACGGGGACATGTCGGTGAAGCGGGCCCCGTAGGTGAGCCGCAGCAGCCAGCCGGCGAGGTGACCGGCGACGATCTGCTGGGGGCTCATGGCGCCCGGCTCGCGGTCGCCGCGGATCCGGGAGCCGTGCACGAAATCCGCCAGGTTGGCGCGGATCGGATCGAGGAGGGCCGGCGCGCAGTCGAGCCGGTCGCTGCCGTCGCCGTCGACGAACAGGACGATGCGGGTCTCCGGCGGCAGCGCGGCGATCCCGGTCTGGATCGCCCGGCCGTAACCGCGGCGGCGCTCCACGAGGACGCGCGCGCCCGACGCGGCGGCCCGATCGCGGGTCGCATCCCGCGAGCCGCCATCGACGACGAGGACCGCATCGGCCCCGTGCGCCAGGAGACCCGCCACGACGGCGCCGATCGCGGCCTCCTCGTCGAGGCAGGGCACGATGGCGGTGACGAAGGCTTCGGCGGTCACAGGCTCCAGCGGAGCCCGCAATTGCCGCAGGCCTGCGGCGGCGTGTCGGAGAGAAGGGCGGCCCGGAAATCCACGTAGGCCGGGCCATTCCAGATCGCCCGCAGGGTGTCCTGCGTGGCGTCGCCGAGGGTGTAGTTCTCGTAGCCGCGCTGCGAGAATGGCGCGATGCAGCATGGCAGCGCCCGGCCGTTGGCGGTGACGTACATCACGTTCCAGGGCCGGCGGCACAGGGACCAGGGCGAGCCGTCGGTGTCGCGACGCAGGCTCATCCCCGGCTCGCTCGCCGCCCCGGACGCCGAGAAGGTGAGCCCGAGCGCGCGTGCGACCGCCTCGGCTTCGGACAGGTAATGGGCCTCGTCCGCCTCCATGCGCTCGTAGAGGGCCTGATCGGGCCGCGCCATGCCGAGGGCGTCGTCCGCGAAGTAGACCAGCCGCTGGAGGTAGACCTCCTTCACGCCGGCCTCGGCCGCCACCCGCACGAAGGCGGGCAGCTCCGGCAGGGTCTCCTTGAGCCCGGTGAGCCAAGCCGAGACCCGGGGCTTCGCGTGGCCCTCGCGCTCCTGCAGCGCCCGGAAGGCCCGGACGTTCTTCAGAATCCGTTCGAAATAGTCCTTTCCGCGCACGGTGATGTACGAGGCGCGTGTCGACGCATCGAGCGAGACGCGCAGCTCGTCCAGGCCGGCCTCGATCAGGGCCCGTCCGTTCTTCTCGGACAGCACCGTGCCGTTGGTGTTGAACAGGACGTAGGTTCCGCGATCCTTGAGGTAGCGCACCATCCGGGGCAGGTCCTTGACCAGCATCGGCTCGCCGACCCCGTGAAGCACGGCGCGGCTGAGATCCGGCACCTGATCGACGATGCGCGTGAACAGGTCCCAGCTCATGTCGGCCGGCGGCTCGAGCTCGACATAGGTGCGCGGACAGGTGGTGCAGAGCAGGTTGCAGCGGTTCGTCACCTCCAGATAGAGGCAGACCGGCAGCCGCTCGACGACGGTCTCGACCGTCCGCGGCGCCGCCTCGTGATAGCGACGCGGGTCGATGGCCGGCGTGGCGAGGTGGGTGGCTGCGGTCATCGGGTGAGTCCGGAGCGGCGGCGGAGTTCGACGTGCACGAGCGACGCCGCCGCCACCAGGGCGGCGAGGATCGCCGAGCGGGCCTCGTAGGGCAGCTGCGGATCGCCGGGGACGACGTCGTAGAGCATGAAGCCTCCCACCGTGAGGACCCAACCTGGAAGCGTGGCGGCGACGCTCAAGAACGGCACGGCCAGCAAGAGATACCATGGGAATTCGGGTGACAGCAGGAAGAGTAACATCACGATCGAACAATTGATGTCGCGCAGGCTCCGCTCCGGCGTCCGGATCCTTCGGAATCCGGTCCGCAGCGCGAGGACCGCCAGGATCGTCAGGCACAGGGCCAGGTAGATCTGGGTGTCGTGCGGCCACTGGCCGACCGCCTGCCGCCAAAGCCGCAGCAGTGTGAAGCCGGTGCCCGAGGACAGGCCCTGCTCGTCGGCGTATCCCGTCGCGAGAAAGCCGAGCACGCCGCTCCCGACGGACAGGTAGGGCAGATAGGCCAGCGCGATGACGACCGGCACGAGGGCGACCATCCGCCAGTCCCAGGGTCGCCACAGGCCGGGCAGCGCGATCAGGGCGAACGGCTTGGCCAGCGCCCCCAGCACCACCGATGTCGCGCCCGCGTAGCGCCGGCCGACGGCCAGGGCCAGCCACAGGCCGAGCATCGTCAGGGCGATCATCACGCCGTCGATATGGCCCTGGCCCGCGATCTCCCAGATCGGGAGCGGATGCCAAGCGTAGGCCGCCACGCGGGTCTCCGACTGTCCCGTGAGCCGCAGCAGACCGACCAGGGCGAAGATCGTCACCGCCTCGCACGCCACGAGGGCGATCTTGATGGCGAGCGGGCTCGCCGAGATGCGGGTGACGAGGAGGAAGAACGCCTGCGCGATCGGGGGGTAGATGGTCACCGCGTAGTCGGCGCGGTTGATGAACGGGTAGACCTGCGCGTCGCGCAGGAACGCCAGTACCGGGTCGGCCGGGACGTAGCGATAGGGGTTGATCCCGGCGCTCTGCACGATTCCGTCCCAGACGTAGCGGAAGATGTCGGTCGACAGGATCGGCGGCGCGGGCAGCGCGAGGAGCCGCATCGCGAGGCCGGCCCCGACGATGATGGCCAGGGCCCGGGGCCCCGGGATTTCCTCCAGGCGCGCGGCCAGGGCGGCGATCACGCCACCGGCGCAGGCGAGCGCCAGGAACGCATCGTCGCCGAAGCCCTGAAGAAGCGGCATGCCGAGCCCGATCAGCACGGTTCCGGCGATGCCGAGGGCCGTCAGGCGCCGGACAGGGCTCACGCGTCACGCCATTGGGTCAGCAGCGCGCGCGTCGCGGGCGCCTGCCCCCCGACGATGCCGTCCGCAGCGAACGCCGGCGGGATTCCCGCGATCTCATCCTGAAGGAGGCGGAATGTCGCCGCGTCGTCGATGTCGTACCAATGGGGAAGCACCTTAACCTCCAGGCCGATTGCGGCGGCCTGCTCCAGCGTACGGGCCAGCACTGCGTCCGTGCTCCACGGGATGCCGGCGAAGAGTTCGGGATGGTCGGCCTTCAACCCGATATGCGTGTAGCCGCCGTCGATGGCGGGCCCCAGCACCACGCGGTCTCCGGACCGTCGCAGGGTGGTGACGGTGTCCGTGAGCAGCGATGCGGGCAGGGTCGGAGAGTCGGCGTTGATCAGCACGACGCAGTCGTGCGCCTGCTCGGTCAGCAGACGACGCACGGCTGTTCCGAGAATGACCCCGAAATCGGATCCTTCTTGAAGCAGCAGGCGGAAGGCGTGCGGCAGGATGGCAGCGAGCTCGGCCTCCGATCCCGCGGGCGCATAGATGCCGTATCCCTGCCTGCCCAGCGCCTCCGGGACCGCGAGCACGACACCGGCGACATCCGCCAGGAAACAGGCAGCGAGACGTGCTGCCTTCTCCGGGCCGAGGCGTGCGGCAAGGCGTGTCTTGGTCAGGCCGGGGCGCGGGGCCTTGCACATGATCCCGAGCGCTGCCGTCATGCGTCCCTCATGTCGGCGCAGCGCCGCGCGCCTGAAACTGTAATGGGACGATGCGTCCGCGGCAAAGAGAGAGCAAATTGTTGCTGGAAAGCCAAATCACAAAGTGCGACCGGGGTATGGCCCTCGCGGCCGATGAGGTTCTACGGGATGCCGGCGCCGGACCATTCGAGCCCGCACTGGCTGGACGTATAGTGTGGCGCGAGCCTCCGGGAGAAGGGCTGTCCGCTCTTGCCATGACCGCACCCGGAAGCGGACCAGCCGCTTTCGGTCAGTTTCGGCCTCCTTGGCGGCCGCCTCTGAACGGCTGAGTTGGGTGGTTTCCCGCCGGTCAGCTCTTAGGCTTCAAACTCATAAAGCAGCCCTCCGACCTACATCCGCTCCTTGATGCCGGCACTGACGAGCCACCAGTTCACCGGGTAGCTGGTCAGGCAGCCCGCCACCATTGCGACCTGCATGGCGGCCCAGAACTCGACCGAGTTCACCGGCGCCCGGTCCCCCACGAGGTGCGGGAATAGGACGAACTGAGCAAAGGCCATGAAGCCGTACATGCCAACCTGCCACGATATCAGCGACAGGGTGTCGGCTTTGATCGCGGCGACCAGTCCCTCGCCCGGCGAGAGCCCCCGCATCGGCACGATGGCGTAATACTGGAACACAATGCCGAGCGCGTAGGCGAAGACGAAATCCGGCACCCAGACCGCGTAGATCTTCTGCTCGAACAGCGAGTGCCAGCCGAACCAGACCGCCACCGCCGGCACCAGGAAGGCCAGCCACTCGGCGGCGACGTCGCCCAGCATGCAGCCGCTGCCGCAGTGGAGCGCCCCCGTTCCGACCATCACCGGGAACGGCGTCTGCGTCATGTTGGGGGGCTTCTCGTTTCGCTCCATCGCCTGGTGGTGCGCCTCCATCGTGCCGAGCCGCCCGTAGCGGAAGTAGGCCCAGACCACGGCGAGCGTGCCGAACAGGGCGCACACCGGCCACACGACGTTCATCACCGTCATGTGCTGCGGGTGCCGGATCACCTGCACCGACAACACGAGCGAGCACGCGGCACCCAGCAAGAGGGACGCGACGGAGAGGGCGTGAAGCCAGCCCGGTGCGGCGAAGGCGGCGCTCAATGGTGCACCGCCAGCATCCAGAGGGCCATGGCGACCATCATCACGTTCTCGGTGAGCGAGACGAAGCCGAGCGGCACCTTGCTCGACCCGCCGACGCAGGCGCACGTGATGTCCCGCTTGTCGACGTAGACCGCCTTGAACACCGAGACCGCCCCGACCGAGCCGATGAACAGAGCCACCGGGATCGAGATCCAGTTCAGGGCGCCCGCGACCATCAGCACGCCGGCGATGCCCTCCAGAAACGGGTAGGCGTAAGCGTAGCGGACCCAGCGTTGTCCCAGCAGGTCGTAGCCCATGAACATCGAGGAGAAGCTCTCCACGTCCTGCAGCTTCAAGAGGGCGAGCACGCACATGCTGAATGCGATGAACCACGCGGCGGCGCGCATCGTGAACGGGGTGCCGTAGACGGCGTGGCTCGCCGCCAGGGCCATCAGCGCCGTCATCGAGAACACCGCGAAGACGGGCGTGTAGGTCGGCTTGCTCGGGTCGTTGGCGGCCTTGCCGAAGTGGTGCTGGAGATCGTCGAAGCCGCCGACCCGCTCGCCATTGATGAAGGTCTGCGGCGTCGACTTGACGTGGTACTCGTCCTTGAACCGGTCGATCTCCTCGCGCGTGGTCAGCAGGTGGTCCTCGACCGCGAAGCCCTGGCGTTCGAGGAGGTCCCTGGCCTTCAGGCCGTAGGGCAGGTGTGCTCGGGCGTGACCATCCGGTAGAGGACGGCCTTGCGGGCCGGTGACGGCATGAGTTGCTCCTTCGATGCAGGTTGGGGCGCCGGCGTCGCTACTCGGCGGCGACCCGGTGATGTGTCGGCTCCTCGACGGCCGTCGCCTGGGATTGGTTGCCCGGCGGCAGCGTCCAGCCCTTCACGAGCGCGTAGACGGCGGGGATCACCACGAGGGTCAGCGCGGTGGAGGAGACCATGCCGCCGATCATCGGCACGGCGATGCGCTGCATGACCTCCGAGCCCGAGCCGGTGCTCCATAGGATCGGGACGAGACCGGCCATGATGGCGACCACCGTCATCATCTTGGGCCGTACCCGCTCGACCGCGCCGACCATGATGGCGCCGCGCAGGTCCGCCCGCGTCGGGGGGCGCTCCTCGCGGCTGCACCCGGCCCGCACCTCGTCCCAGGCGTGGTCGAGGTAGACCAGCATGATCACCCCCGTCTCGGCGGCGACGCCGGCGAGCGCGATGAATCCCACCGCGACGGCTACCGACATGTTGAAGCCCATCCACCACAGCAGCCACACCCCGCCGACCAAGGCGAACGGCAGCGACAGCATCACGATGAGCGTCTCGGTCAGCCGCCGGAAGTTCAGGAAGAGGAGCAGGAAGACGACGAGCAGCGTCAGCGGCACGACGATCCGAAGCCGCGCCTCGGCCCGCTCCAGGTACTCGTATTGCCCGCTCCACTGGAGCGTCGTGCCCTGGGGCAGCGTCACCTCGTCGGCCACGGCCTTGCGCGCCTCGGCCACGTAGCCGCCGAGGTCGCGTCCGGCGATGTCGACGAAAATGTAGACCGCGAGCTGCCCGTTCTCGGTGCGGATCGAGGTCGGCCCCCGCGTCATCTCCACCTTGGCCACCTCGCGCAGGGGCACCGTGCCGCCGGCCGGCAGGGGCACCTGCACCTCATCGGCGATGGCGCGCGGGTCCGAGCGGAAGGCGCGCGGGTATCGCACGTTGACGGTGTAGCGCTCCCGCCCCTCGACCGTGTTCGTCACGGCCTGCCCGCCGAGCGCCGTCGCGATGACGTCCTGCACGTCGCCGACCATCAGCCCGTAACGGCCCAGCGCCTCCCGGTCGGGGGTGATGTCGAGGAAGTAGCCGCCGATCACCCGCTCGGCGTAGGCGCTCGACGTGCCCGGCACCGCCCGGACGACTGCCTCGACTTGCCGGGCGACCCCCTCCATCTGCTTGAGGTCGGTCCCGAGGACCTTGATGCCGACCGGCGTACGGATGCCGGTCGAGAGCATGTCGATGCGGGCGCGGATCGGCTGCGTCCAGGCGTTCGACACGCCGGGGAACTGCAGCGCCTTGTCCATCTCCTCCTTGAGGCTGGCGAGGGTGACGCCGGGGCGCCACTCCGCCTTTGGCTTCAGGGCGATGACCGTCTCGAACATCTCCATGGGCGCCGGGTCGGTGGCCGTGTTGGCGCGGCCCGCCTTCCCGTAGACGGAGGCGACCTCGGGAAAGGACTTGATGATCCGGTCCTGGGTCGCCAGCAGCTCACCGGCCTTGGTCACCGAGATCCCCGGCAGGGTGGTCGGCATGTAGAGCAGGCTGCCCTCGTCGAGGTCGGGCATGAACTCGGAGCCGAGCTGCCGGGCGGGCCAGACTGTCGCCGCCAGCACGCCCACGGCGAGCAGGATGGTGAGCACCCGCGCCCGCAGGACGCCCGCGATGAGGGGCCGGTACAGCCAGATGAGCAGGCGGTTGAGCGCGTTGCGGTGCTCCGGGACGATCCGCCCGCGCACGAATAGCACCATCAGCGCCGGGACGAGCGTCACCGACAGGAGCGCGGCCGCCGCCATGGCGAAGGTCTTGGTGTAGGCGAGCGGCCCGAACAGCCGCCCCTCCTGGCTCTCCAGGGTGAAGATCGGCAGGAAGCTCACCGTGATGACGAGGAGCGAGAAGAACAGCGACGGCCCGACCTCGCTCGCGGCCTCGACCAGGATCTCGACCCGGGGCTTGCCCGGCGGCGCCCGCTCCAGGTGCTTGTGGGCGTTCTCGATCATGACGATGGCGGCATCGATCATGGCGCCGACCGCGATGGCGATGCCGCCGAGGCTCATGATATTGGCGCCGATTCCGAGCGCCTTCATGCCCGCGAGCGCCATCAGGATGCCGACCGGCAGCATCAGGATGGCCACGAGCGCGCTGCGGATGTGCAGGAGGAACACCACGCAGACCAGGGAGACGACGATGCTCTCCTCGACCAACGTGTGCCGCAGGGTGTCGATGGCCGCCTCGATGAGTTGCGAGCGGTCGTAGACCGGCAGGATCTCGGTGCCGGCCGGCAGGCTCTTGGCCACCTCGGCGAGCTTCGCCTTGACCCCCTCGATGACGCTGAGGGCGTTCGCGCCGAAGCGCTGTAGGACGATGCCGCCCGCGACCTCGCCCTCGCCGTTCATCTCGGTGATGCCGCGCCGCTCGTCCGGCCCGAGTTCGACGCGGGCGACGTCCCGGACCCGCAGCGGCGTGCCGCCGGCGGTCTTGAGGACGATGTTCTCGATGTCGGCGATGCTCCTCAGGTAGCCGCGGCCGCGCACCATGAACTCGAACTCGGACAGTTCGACCGTGCGGCCGCCGACGTCGGCATTGCTCGTGCGGATCGCGTCCCGAAGCTTGTTGAGGGAGATGCCCTGGGCTCGCAGGCGGTTCGGGTCGACGACGACGTTGTACTGCTTCACGAAGCCGCCGACGCCCGCGACCTCGGCCACGCCTTCGGCCCGCGAAGCGCCGAACCGCACGACCCAGTCCTGGAGCGAGCGCAGCTCCGCAAGGGTCCGCTCCTTCGCCACGACGACGTATTGGTAGACCCAGCCCACGCCGGTCGCGTCGGGGCCCAGCGTCGGCGTCACGCCGGCAGGCAGGCGGTTCGCCGCCGCGTTCAGGTACTCCAGCACCCGGGACCGGCCCCAGTAAGGGTCGGTGCCGTCCTCGAAGATCACGTAGACGAAGGACCCACCGAAGAACGAGAAGCCGCGGACCACCTTCGCCTTCGGCACCGTCAGCATGGCGGTGGTTAGCGGATAGGTGACCTGGTCCTCGACCACCTGGGGCGCCTGGCCCGGATACTCGGTGTAGACGATGGCCTGCACGTCCGAGAGGTCGGGGATGGCGTCAAGCGGCAGCGTCCGCAGCGCGAGCACGCCGCCCGCGACCGCGAACACGGTCCCGACCAGCACGAGGACGAGGTTGCGGGCGGACCAGCCGATGAGACGCGCGATCACCGCCTGCCTCCCGCGTTCGCGGCCTGCCGGCCGTCCTTCGGGGCGGCCAGGGACTGGAGCGCCGCCTTGAGGTTGCTCTCGGCGTCGATGAGGAAGTTCGCCGCCGTGACCACCCGGTCGCCGGCCGAGACGCCGTCCCGGATCTCGGTGAAGCCCTCGCCGCGGACGCCGACCTTCACCTTCTTGGGCTCGAATCGGCCCTCGCCCCGGTCGAGGAGCACGACCTGGCGTTCGCCGGTGTCGATGACGGCGTCGTCGGGGACCGCCACCACCGGCTTGGCGTCGCCGGTGTCGATCTGGACCTCGGCGTACATGTCGGGCAGCAGCGAGCCGTCCGGGTTCGGCAGCTCGATGCGCACCCGCGTCGCTCGGGTGTCGGCGTTCACCTGAGGGTAAATCACCGCGACCTTGCCGGAAAAGGTCTTCCCCGGGGCCGAGCGAAGGCGGACGGTGACGGGCTGGCCCACGCGCACCGCGGCGAGGTCGCGCTCGGGCACGTCGGCCAACACCCACATCGTCGAGATGTCGCCGATCCGGAACAGGGTGTCGCCGGCGGCGGCCTTCATGCCCTCGACGGCGGTCCGCTGCAGGACGAGGCCGTCGCGCGGAGAGGACCAGGTGATGGCCATCGGCACCTTCCGGGTGCGCTCCATCTCGTCGATGACGGCCTCTGAGACATTCAGGTTCTGGAGCCTGCGGCGCGCCCCGTCGAACCCCGGGTTGGCGATGAGCTGGGCCGCGGCCGCGTTGATCTCGGGCGAGTAGACGTGGACCAGCGCCTGTCCCTTACGGACGCGGTCGCCGGTGGTGACGTTCTCGACGTGGTCGACGTAGGCGTCGGACCGGGTCGCGATGACGGTCACGCGCCGCTCGTCGAGGGCGACCGTGCCGGGCACGCGCACCGGCTGCGCCACGACCCGCCGGTCCACGACCTCGGTCCGCACGCCGGTGCGTTGGACCTTGCCGGGCGAGACGGTCACGACGTTCCCGCCCTCGTCCTCGCCCGCGTAGACGGGGATGTAGTCCATCCCCATCGAGTCCTTCTTCGGCACCGGCGAGGTGTCTGGCAGTCCCATGGGGTTGCGGTAGTACAGGACACGCCGATTGCCCGGGCCAGGCCCGGCCGCCCCGGCCGCCATGCCGCCCTTGCCCATACCGTCCTTGCCCATGTCTTGAGCCGCCATGCCGGCGGGCATGGCCGTGGCCTCGGCGTCCTCCACGTCGAAGCGCACGTCCTCGCTGGCGTGGACTGCCCGGAACTCCCGACCGTCCCCCGTGACCATCGGCGCGAGCGAGTAGACCGGCTTCCCGTCCGGGTCCCGGTAGTAGACGACCGGGCCGGACGGGGCGGCGGGACGAGCCGCCGCCGACACCGGCGCCGACGGCACCAGGCGAGCGAGGCCGTCCCGCGCCCTGTCCACGAGCGCGGTCGGCAGGCTCCCCGCCACCCGACCCGCAAGGTCGGACACGGCGGGACCGTCGTGCCCGGTCCAATACCCGGCGGACCCCGCCGCGAGCGCGGCGAGGGCCCCGGCGAGCCATGCGGACCGGTTCATTTCCCGGCCTGGATGATCAGCTTGTCCTCGACCGTGCCGGTCTCGCCCTGGACCTTCGCGGCCAGCGACAGGCGCCAGCGGCCCTGCATTCCGAGATGGGCCTTGAAGCGGTAGATGCCGGGCTCGGTCGAGGGCACCTGCTCGACCTTGGTGGCCATCTCCTCCATGGCGTCGGGCGCCATGTCGAGCCGCTTGGCGAAGACCACGGCGTCGGTCACCGGCTTGCCGCTGCGCTTGTCCACCAGCCGGACGGCGAGGACGGCATCGCCGACTTTGGCCTCCTGCTGGACGAGTTGGAACTGGTAGTTCTTGGTGTCCGCAAATGCGGACGAGGTGAGAGCCGGCACCGATAGCACGGCACCGAGCAGCGCCGCCTTGAGCGGGCGCGCGAGGGTGTTCTTGGTCACGGGTGTCATCTCCTGAACGCGATGGGTGCCGGCGCGCAGGCACGCGGCATCGTGCCGGCGCTCACGCCGGCGGCATCGGGTTCAGGCTCGGGGAGGCTCGGGTAGCGGCGTCCCGTGCACGCTCGCGAACGGGGGTGCCGCGGGCCAGGCCAAGGCCGCCCGCGTTCCGACGGGCGCCGGGAGGACGACCGCTGTGGGCAGGAGCGAGGCGACGGGGGCGAGGCACAGGGCCATCAGCGGGCAGTCCTTGGCGCAGTCCGGCTTGGCCGCCTTCTCGTGCGGACAGCAGGGCATGTCGTCCATGGCCATATCCGCCATGTCGATCCGACCGGAGCCGTCGTCGGCCATGACCATGACAGGCATGGCGTGGCCGTGATGGTCGTGGACGGCGGCCGGCATCGCGGCGTGCATGCCCGCGGTGGCCGCGGGAGCGGTCACCGGCGTCAGGGCGAGACTGAGGACCGCCAAGAGCGGCAACAGTCGCCGGAGGGCGAGCCAGAACGTCACGAATCCAAGATGCCAAATTCCGGGCCGGCGCGAAAGTCCGGCTGACGGTCTCAGGAACGGCGAACGCGCCGGTTGGTTGCGCTTGGCTCAGGCGGGCTCGGCCGGATAGCCCGCCTCTGCGATGGCCCGGGCGATCCGGTCGGCCGATCCCCTGGTTCCCGACACGGTGACCAGCTTCGCCCCCAGGTCGACCGCGACGCCTGCGTTCGGCTCGATGGCCTGCACGGCGCGGGTCACGGACTTGGCGCAGCCGCCGCAGCCCACTTTCTCGACCTTCAAATGGATCATGACGCTCTCCTTCGGACGATGTCCCGAGGAGATGGGGCTTCCCACCGTTGGAAGGTCAAGGGGCGGAATGATGTCCTCAGACCGAGACCTGCGCATCCGGGCGGCCGCTTCCGCCTGATGATCGTTGGAGATGCCCCCCGGCCGAGGCAATCCGTGTAAAGACAGTCCGGCACGATCTGCCCGGGGAGGCACTTTGCCGTCCTGGAGTTGACGGAGCAAACGTCCGGTTTCGGGATTTGCTCAGCGGCGCATAAATGGCGGTGTTGGGTCGTCAGCGGACAGGGTCGGCCTGGAAAGGCTCCGGTCCGGAGGGTTCCCCTTTCGGCCGGTGGCAGGCGCACGCCGTGGCTTTCTCGTCGGCGCGGTCCCATATCGGCGCTTCGCAAGTGAGGAGCTGTGTTAGCAGATGCGCCAGCGGCGCCGCTTGATAAGGCTTCTGAAGCACCGGGGCTGACCGATACGCTTCCTCCAACCCCTGCGTGCCGTAGCCGGTCGCGAACAGGAACGGCGTGCAACGCTCTAACAGCAGGTCGGCCACCGGATAGCTGCGGGCGTCGCCCAGGTTGACGTCCAGCACGGCCAAGTCGAAGTTCCCGGCGCGGACATGATCCACGGCCTTGTCGAGGCGCATGGCCACCACGACCTCGCAGCCGAGGTCGAGCAGCATGTCCTCCGCGAGCATGGCCACGAGGCTCTCGTCCTCGACCAGCAGAACGCGGCGCCCTTCCAGCAAACTCATCGGGCAGGGTGCCCTTCCAGTGTCTCCTGGCCGACCCAGCCGAGCTGGGTCAATGGGATCTCCAGCCGGCAGACGACACCGCTCGGCGCGTATGTGATAGCCGCGTTGCCGTCGAACTCCATCGGAAGCTGCCGCTCGATAAGCCGGGAGCCGAAGCCTCTGCGTGTTGGCGGAGTGACCGGCGGGCCGCCGCGCTCTTCCCATGCGAGATCAAGCTGCTCGCGGCCATCGTCCAAGGCCTGCAGGGACCACGTCACCGCGACCCGCCCCTCAGGGACCGACAGAGCCCCGTATTTGGCGGCGTTGGTCATCAGCTCGTGCAGCGCCATGGCCAGAGTTACAGCGACCTTGGGGTGCAGACGTGTATCCGGTCCGTTTAGCACGAAGCGGTTAACGTCGACCTCTGCCAGAAGGTGCGGTGCAAGCGCGCGCTCAACCACGCTGCGCAAGCTGGCACTCTCCCAGTTGTCCTCGACGAGCACGTTATGGGCGGTCGACAGCGCAGCCATGCGGGCGTCGAACACAGCCCGCGCGGCTTGGTCGGTCTGGCCGCGGAACGTCTGCGCGGCGATCGATTGGACCGTGGCCAGGGTGTTTTTCACCCGGTGGTTCAGCTCGTTGATCAGCAGGCGTTGGCGCTCGGCCGCGGCCTTTTCCTCGCTGATATCGCGGACCTCGATGATCGTGCCGATGATGTTGGCCGCGTCGTCCCGGATCGGGCTGGCCGTGAAGCCGACCGGATAAAAATGCCCGTCCTTGTGGACGAAAACCTCCTCGCCACGCTCCTGGTTGTTCTCCGGGAAGGCGCGATCGATCGCGCATTCCGCCAGCGGGAACGGCCGGCCGTCCGGGTAGGTGTGGTGCACGATGTCGTGCAGCGGGCAGTCGCGCTCCAAAACCTCGTCAAGCGTCCAGCCGGTCAGCTGCTCGGCGGCGCGGTTCATGTAGATGCAGTGCTGCCGGTCATCCATCAGGAAGATGGAGACCGAGGCGTTGTTAAGCACGGCATTGAGGCGCCGCTCGGTCTCAAATAGTTGGCCGGCGCCGGGCCTGAGACTCACGAGAGGTGTATTGGCGGCGGGAACAGATTGCAGCGGCTGCCGAGTATGCGGCACTGATACGACCCTTCACAGCGGGGTTGTCAAAAAGGACGGGGCCCAACGAACCGTCGGGATCGTGCATCTCGCATGCCGCGTTGCGGCAGGCGCCACAAGGCCGAGCCTGCCAATGCGCTGACGGGAGGGTTGTTCCATACCCCAAACACAGTGGCTTTACCCGAGGCTTGGATGTTGGCAGTCGGTCGTCTATTTGCCGGCCCGACCCGGCCTCCAGACCGTCATTGCGTGTAATGATTTCCAAAACTCAACGATTGAGTCTTCGTGTCGCCATCATCGCCGCGGAGGCCCGGGCGGGGGCTCACACGGCCCTGCTGATGGATAGGATCCTACACGGACAGGATACTGACGAAACCGAGCAGGTCCTGTGTCGCGAAATGGACGTCCTGGCGGCGTTGCGTGCCCACGCAAAAGCGCGGAACAAGGATGAGCCATCGCCGTAAGAGGTTCATTCCTACGGCTACTGATCTGTACCTTCCCTCCAGTAGACCCGACCGCATTGCAGCGGGTCCGCTATGGGCACTTAGTTGGGATTGTCGCGGCGTCTGGTTTGGGTCGGTAGGAGGCCGTCCGCTTTTCCGGCCGACCGTCTCCCAAGCGGCCGTTCCGCTTACGGCCATCTCCTGTCGGGGCCGACGGCCCTCAGAGCGTCTCCCATGGGTGGATTTTTGCCGTTCCGCTTTCGGACGCGATCATGGAAAAAGCGGACGCCCGGTGATTGTCCGAGTATGGTCGGAAGCCGCTAGCCCAATTTGAAGCCAAAGCTGCAGTTGAACTGTTGCGGCCGTAAAGATCTTAATTTGATCCCGGCAATCAAGATTATCATCATCGCTCTACCGCAACTTATCGCACCAGTTAATCGCCAATCGATAGCCGAACTGATGATCCGGTTTAAGATCTCAATGTTCCGCGCCGGATTAGCCTAAGTAATCGAGGGGCCGCTGGTCAATCAGGGGCTCCTCGCGTTCGTCCATCAGAGATTTCAGAGGCGGCAGCGACGTGTGGCCGCGGTCAATAGGGACGGTCGTCGACTATGGCTTGCCGCTCGGCGCCACGAACGGGTTCCTCTCGGCTGCCGAGCCGTTCTTGGCGTAGCATGCTTCCAGCCGGTCGAGTGCGGCGGCGCTTTTATCCAGCGCCACCTTGATGGTCGCGCCCTCGCCCTTCACGTCCAGGCCGTCGGCGAGCTTCAGCGACTTGAGGAACCGCTCGTCCTTGACCGGCAACGACACCGCGTTGCCGGAGGCAGCGACGTCCGCCTGCAGCGTGGATGATCCGGCCACCAACTCGACCGGATAGCTCTTCCCGCGCCCGAGCTTCCATTTCGCCGAACTCATCGTCAGGTCGAGCCCCGCCGCGTCGCGGGTGAACCGGACCTCGACGCCGTCGTCCGTCGTCCGGGTCATCGTGCAACGGTCGAACTTCTGGCCTTTCAAGACGGCGTCGACCTTCCAGGGACCGATGGCGACGGCATCCGCCGGAGCCTCGGCACGGGCTGCGATGGATACAGCCGACAGGGCGAGGGCGGCGATGGCAAGGCGCATGTGGGTCTCCCGGTTCCGTGGACGGGACCATCTCATGAGAAGGCCGGGGGTTCCCGGACGCCAAGCCGCCCTCGGCCGAGGTCACGAACAACAAAGAGACAAGGCTCCCGGTTGAACGCGTCGGCGCGCCGGACCCGCCGCAGCCTACCTTCTGCGCTCGCTCTGCGAGCGGCCAATCACTCTCCCTCGCCCGGTCCTTTGACATCGGATGACGGGTCACGCTCGTCCGGAGCCGGCGGTAGGTGAGCCGGCGGCAATCGCCCCGGACTGGGCGGCGTCGGCAGGCCGGCATCCTCGTCCGCCGGCGGCAGTTCGTCGGGTCCGGGCCTGTCACTCATCGTGATGTCTCCCATGGTCGCGCCGACGCGACGGGCGTCACGCGTTTCCCCTGAAGCTGGAGCCGCCCCTGCCTCCGCGCCATCGCGTTTCGGCACCTCAGGTCTTCGGGACCTCCATGCCGCGCCTCACCGCCGGCCGTTCGCCTACCCGCCCCAGCCAAGCGTGCACGTTCGCGATGTCGGCCAAGGTCCCCTCTAGCGGTTCCTTCAGGAACGACGTGGCCGCCAGCGTCCAGGCGTAGCAGGCCATATCGGCGATGGAGTAGTCCGTTCCGGCAAGGTACGGCCCATCGCCAAGGCGCCGGTCCATGACGTGCAGCAGGCGGTCGGCCTCTTCGGTGAACCGCTTGATGGCCAGCGGCGCCTTCTCGTCGGAACGTACCGCGAAGAAGCCGAGCTGGCCCAGCATCGGCCCGAGGCCGCCCATTTGCCAGTGCAGCCATTCCAGCGCCTTGTAACGGGCAGGCCCCGAGGGGGCGAGGAAGCGTCCCGTCGTCTCGGCGAGGTAGGTGAGGATCGCGCCGCTCTCGAACACCGACAGGGGACCGCCTTCCGCCTCGTCGTCGACGATGGCCGGGATCTTGTTGTTGGGCGAGACCTTCAGGAAGTCGGGCGCGAACTGTTCGTCCTTGCCGATGTCCACCGGCACCACGGTGTAGGGTAGCCCGCACTCCTCCAGCATGATCGGGATCTTGCGGCCGTTCGGGGTCGACCAAGTGTAGAGCGTGATCATGCGGTCCCTTCCGTCTCGCGGCTTCCGTAGGTTCCAACTCCTATCGCAAGGTCGGGGATTCGCCGGGCTTGAGGTGGGGATCGCCGCCATCGGGACCGCCGAGCGACACGTGGTCGTTGAGGCGGCCGAGGTGTTCAAAGACATGCTCGAAGGCATCGGTCACGGCCCGCTCGAAGGAGCCGTCTCCCTTGCCCTGTGCGTCCCTCAGGGCGCTCAGCAGCGCGCGGTGCTTCTCGGTATCCGTCGACATCGCGTTTCTCCCGGTTGGCTGTTGATTTGGCTCAGAAGGCCAATTTGCCCGCGCCGTGCCGGTTCCCCAGGGCTCCCGTGGCCTCCCCTTTGGTGACCGCTCCGGATCGGACGAGGCTCTTCGCCCAAGCGCGTCGTCGCCGTCGGCGAGCCGACGAAAAAGTCGCGCCCGTCATCCGGTTTCGGCATCAGTTGTCAGGTATCGGACATCTTTGCGCCAGGAAGTCCGCTAGTGGACAACCCGACCGCCGGCGCCGCGACCATTCCCCGTGAATATCCGAACCTCGTCCACCATCGACGGCAACCTGCTGCTCGAAGCCCTCGATGCCGACGACCGCGCCCTGTTGGCGCCGCACGCCGAGCGCCGAGAGGTCCGTCGCGGCGACGTACTGTTCCGCGCCGGCGACGACGTCAGCCACGTTACCTTCCCTTCCCACCATTGCGTCGTCACCCTGGTCGTGCCGCTCATGGACGGAAAGTCGGTCGAGACCGCCACTGTCGGTCGCGAGGGCGCCATGGGAGGCGTCGTCAGCCACGGCTACCTGCCGGCGTTCGGGCAGGCCGTGGTCCAGGTCAGCGGCCCGGTCATCCGGATCGACGCAGTACGCCTGTCCGAGGCCAAGCAGGCCTCGAAGGGCGTCCGCGACCTGTTCGTGCGCTACGCCGACTGCCTGCTCGCCCAGGTCCTGCAATCGGTCGCCTGCAACGCCGCGCACACTATCGAGCGGCGATGCCTGCGCTGGCTCCTGACCCTGCAGGACCGGATCGGCACGCCCGAATTGCCGGTCACCCACGAACTCCTCGCCGACATGCTCGGGGTGCGTCGCGCCTACCTCACCGAGGTTCTCGGGCGCATGCAGCGCGACGGCCTGATCACCATCGGCCACGGACGCATTACCCTCCCGGACCGGAGACGCGCCGAAGCCGGCTCGTGCGAGTGCCACGCCGCAGTTCGGCGCCACTTCGAGGAGGTGATGGGTGCCGTCTACGCGCCCGGCGGTCGCATCGTCGCCGTCGATGTCGGCGACCCGGAGCGGCTAAGGCCCCCGTCCGCGCTCGTGAAGGACGCGACCCCGTGAACCAGGTCACGCGTCCCGCCCGGGTCGAGGAGGACGCGCGGCTGGCCGCGCTCGCCGCGTTCGACATCCTCGACACCCCGCCCGAGCGCGGTTTCGACGACATCGTCCATCTCGCGCGCCGCCTCTGCGCCGCGCCGGTGGCCCTAGTCAGCTTGGTCGACCGCGACCGCCAGTGGTTCAAGGCGCGCGCAGGCTTCCCGCCCTGCGAGACCGACCTCGACCGCTCGGTTTGCAAGTTCGTGCTGGCCGAACTCGGCGTCCTGCAGATCCCGGACCTGACGCGCGACCCCCGCACTCGCGCCAACCCGCTGGTGACCGGCGAACCGCGCCTGCGCTTCTACGCCGGCGCGCCCCTACGCACGCCCGAGGGGCAGGTGCTCGGCAGCCTGTGCGTCATCGACCACGTGCCGCGCCCGGGCGGCCTCTCCCCGGAACAGGTTGTGGACCTTGAGGTGCTCGCCCGGCAGGTCATGGACCAGCTCCTGCTGCGCCGGTCGCTCTCGGATCGCGACCGCGTCGGGCGCCAGAGCGAGGCTGTCGCCGCGACCCTGGCCGGCGTCGCGGCGGCGGGGGGCGACCTCGACGAGAGCTTCCGGGCTGTGCTGGCGGGCGCGATGCGCGCCGTCCCCGCCGCCGAGGCCGGCACGGTGGAGATCCGCGAGGGCAATTTCCTTGTCTACCGCGCAGTCACGGACGGCCTCGCACCGCATCTCGGCCTTCGCGTCCCGCTCCGGGGTAGCCTCGCGGGTGCCTGCTACCGGGAAGGCGTCCCGCTCCTCATCCCCGATGTCCTGGGCGATGACCGGGTCGAGCCTGAACTGGCCGAGCGGCTTCGTCAGCGCTCGTGCATGCTGGTGCCCGTCCGCCGCGGCGGTGTCGTGGTCGGGGTCCTGAAGCTGCAATCGAGCCGCTTGGACGCCTTCGCTGAGGAGGATCTGCAGGTTCTCGGCGTCCTCGCCGGTTCCGTCGCCTCCGGCCTTGCCGAGGCTGGCGAGCGCGCTGCCAACCGAGCGGCAGCCCTGACCGAGTACCGTCGTCGCGCCGTGTTCGACAGCGCGCAGGACTACGCCATCATCCTGCTCGACCTCGACGGCCGGATCACGGACTGGAACGCGGGCGCGACCCGCATCCTCGGTTGGCGTCCCGAGGAGATGTGCGGCGAGACCGCCGACGCGTTCTTCACGCCGGAGGACCGGCGCGACGGCATCCCCGCCATGGAGATGCAGTCCGCACTGGAGACGGGCACCGGCGTCGACGAGCGCTGGCACCTGCGCCGCGACGGCGAGCGGTTCTGGGCCAACGGCGAGATGATGGTGCTGCGCGACGAGGCCGGCGCGGCAATCGGCTTCGTCAAGGTCCTGCGCGACCGGACGGAGCAGAAAGAGGCTGCCGCCCGCCTGCAGGAAAGCCAGGACCGTTACCAACTGGCGGCGCGCGCGACCAACGACGCGATCTGGGACTGGAACCTCGCCACCAACCACGTCCTGTGGAACGAGGCTCTGACCGAGGCCTACGGCCATGAACCCGCGACGGTCGAGCCGACCGGAGAGTGGTGGATCGCGCAGGTCCATCCCGAGGACCGCAACCGCATCGACGCCTCGATCCACGCCGTCATCGACGGCGTCGGCACGACCTGGACGGAAGAGTACCGCTTCCGGCGCGCCGACGACTCCTACGCGCACGTGCTCGACCGCGGCCACGTCATGCGCAACGCGGACGGCCGGGCCTGCCGCATGATCGGCGCGATGCTCGACCTGACCGCGCGCAAGCGGGCCGAGGACGCCCTGCGCACGAGCGAGCGCCGCTTAGGGCTCGAACGGGGACTGCTGGAGGCGATCTTCCGCCAGGCGCCGGTCGGCATCTCCATCGCCGGAGCCGACGCCGGGAGGCTATCGTCCCTGAACGCCAAGGCCGAGGAGATCCTCGGCCACGGGCTCGGGGCCCAGGGCGACGCCCGGTACGTCTCCTACGGCGCCCTGCACCCGGATGGTCGCCGATACGAGCCCACCGAGTACCCGACCCTCCGCGCCCTGCGGAAGGGCGAGACAGTGCGGGGCGAGGAGATGCGCTATCGCAACGCCGAGACGGGCGAGCTGCGCCTCCTGGAGGTGTCGAGCGGACCCGTGCGTGACGACGAGGGCGCGATCCAGGCTGCGGTGACCGTGCTGGTCGACGTCGGGGACCAGCGTCGGGCCGATGCCGAGACGCGCCGCCTCGCCGCCCTGGTCGAGCAGAGCCAGGACTTCATCGGCCTGGCGGCGCCCGACGGGAGCGTCGACTTCGTTAACGAGGCCGGTCGGCGCCTCATCGGGCTGCCCGACTTCGCGGCGGCCAGGGCCATGCCCATCGTGGACTACTTCGTGCCGGGGGAGCGCGCGCGCGTCCTCGACGAGGTGCTGCCGGCGGTCGAGCGGGACGGGTTCTGGGAGGGCGAGCTTAACTTCCGGCACGTGGTCACGGGGGCTGCGGTCCCGGTCCTGTACAACCTCTTCCCCGTGCGCGACGCCAACGGGCGCAAGCTCGGCTACGGCACCGTCACGCGCGACCTCACGGAACAGAAAAAGGCACGCCAGGCCCTGCAAGCCAGCGAGGCGACGCTGCGCGCCGTGCTCGACACGGTACCGGTTGGCATCCTGTTCGCGGAGGCGCCGTCCGGCCGCATCGTCGCCGGCAACCGGCGTCTGGAGGAGATCTTCCGCCATCCGATATTGCCGTCGCCCAACGCCGACAGCTACGGCGAATGGGTCGCCTTCCACGAGGACGGCCGCCCGGTCGCTCCTGAGGAGTACCCGCTCAGCCGCCTCATCCGGGAAGGTGTCGAGCACGCGGAGATGCGCTGCGAGTACCAGCGCGGCGACGGCACCCGGCTCTGGATCGAGATCGCGGGTGCGCCGATGCGCGACGACGCCGGCGCGGTGGTCGGCGCTGTCGTGGCGGTCGCCGACATCGACACCCGCCGCCGGGCCGAGGAACGGCAGGACCTGCTCAACCAAGAGCTCTCGCACCGAATGAAGAACCTGCTGGCGATGGTACAGGCCATCGCCGCGTCGACGCTGCGCGGCGCCACCGACATGGACTCGGCGCGCGAGGTCCTGGGCAGCCGGCTAGTCGCGCTCGGCAAGGCGCACGACGTGCTCCTCGGCGGCGCCGCCGAGAGCGCCTCCCTGGCGGCAGTGGTCCGGGAGGGGGTCGGCGTCCAAGAATCGGCGGGGCGGCGCGTCGCGTTCGAGGGGCCGGACGTCGAGATCGGCGGCAAGGCCGCCTTGTCCCTCGCCCTGACCCTGCACGAGTTGACCACCAACGCGGTCAAGTACGGCTCCCTGTCCGTACCCCACGGCAGGGTCGCGTTGACGGCCTCGCTGGTTGGGCCGGAAGATGCGCCGCGGCTGCGCATCGCATGGATGGAAATTGGCGGTCCACTGGTCGTGCCGCCATCGCGAAAAGGGTTCGGGTCGCGGCTGATCGAGCGTGGGCTGACGGCACAAGTCAACGCCAACCTAGCCCTCGACTACCGCCCGGAGGGTGTGGCGTGCGTCGTCGAGGCGGCGCTGGCCGACTTCCAGGCGGTCGTTTGACGGGGCGACGCAACGAAGGGTCGCGCGGGCCGTTGCCGCTCGCCATGACGGATGCCCCGGACGCGAAGACGGCCCTGGTGGTCGAGGACGAGATGCTCTTCCGCTTGGAGGTCCGCGACCTCCTCGAAGCGAAGGGCTACGCCGTTGTCGAAGCCGGAAACGCCGCCCAGGCGCTGGAACGTCTGGACGGCACGGTCACCCTGATGATCACCGACGTGCGCATGCCGGGCACGATGGACGGCCTGGCGCTCGCACGCGAGGTCACCCGCCGTCGGTCAGACGTGGCCGTCGTTGTCGTGTCGGCACAAGTGACGCCTCGCCCAGAGGCCTTGCCCGGGCACGTCCCCTTCGTCGAACGCCCATTCATTGAAAGCCGCTTCCACGCCGCCATCGACCGGGCCGTGTCGGCGAGGACCGAACGCCGATGATGACGTCGATTTCCTGTTCGGCCAAACCGCACGAGGCCTCGACCCGACCAAAGGCCGCATCCGATTTCCGTCCCGTCGCCCCCGAGGGCGTTGGTTCCCGCATGGACGCCCTTTAGAGATCCAGGCCATGAGCATCGAGGATCTTCGGGGGGAGGTCGAGCGGCTGCGCCGGCGCGAGAGCGAGTTGCTGGCGGAGGTCGCCCGCCTGCGTGCCGGTCGGGAACCGCATGCACCTTCGACCGCCAGCGAGGCCGGCGTCGGGTCCCTCAGGCCCGATCTGCTGTTCACCGCCGCCGACAAGACACGGATGGCGATGATCGTCACCGACCCGAACCTCACCGACAACCCCATCGTCTTCGCCAACCGCGCCTTCCTGGAACTCTCCGGCTACGCGGCGGAGGAGTTGATCGGGCGCAACTGCCGCTTCCTCCAGGGTCCGGAGACCGACCCGGCCCACGTCGCCCGCATCCGTGATGCCATCGCGGCACGGCGGGACGTGGTCGTGGAGTTGTTGAACTACCGGCGCGACGGCAGCCCCTTCGTCAACGAGCTCTACGTCAGCCCGGTCTTCGGCCCGCACGGCGAGCTGCTGTTCTTCTTCGGCAGCCAACTCGACCTCACGCGTTTCCGGGAGCAGGAGGGCAACGCCGTCCGGCGGGGCGCCTCCTTCCGCAGCCTGCTGGAGGACGGCGAGGCCGGGTTTTGCATCATCGAGATGCGGTTCGACGGGGAAGGCCGGGCCGAGGACTACCGCTTCGTCGAGGTCAACGCCGCCTTCGAGCGCCAGTCCGGGCTCGCGAACGCCGAGGGCCGCTGGATGCGCGAGCTCGAACCCGAGCTTGAGCGGCACTGGTTCGACACCTACGGCGAGGTCGCCCGCACGGGACGCGACGCGCGGTTCAGGGGCGCGGCGTCCCGGCTGGGGCGCGTGTTCGACGTGCATGCGGTGCGCATCGGCAGCCAGGTGCAGAACCAGGTCGCCGTGCTGTTCGAGGACGCCACCGTCAGGCAGGAGGGCGAGGAGCGGCGGGAGGCCCGGGACCGCGACAACTTGGTCGAACGCGACCTGGTCTGGCGGACGAGCCGCGACCTGCTCGTCGTCTGTGGTCTCGACGGGAATATCCGCGCCGTCGGCCCGGCCTGGACCGAGACGCTCGGCTGGCCGGCCGGCAGCCTCGTCGGGGTGCGCATCGACAGCCTCGTGCATGCGGACGACCAGGAGGCCGCGGCACGCGCCTTCGAGATGTTGCGCGCCGGCCTGCCCCTCTCCGACCTGGACATCCGCATCAGGACGGCGGACGGCGGCCACCGCTGGATCTCGTGGAACGCCATCCCGCAGGGGGACCGCTTCCACGCAACCGGCCGGGACGTGACCGAGCGTCGGGCCCTTGAGGAGCAGTTGCGGCAATCTCAGAAAATGGAAGCGGTCGGGCAGCTGACAGGCGGCGTCGCGCACGATTTCAACAACCTGCTGACCGTCATCAAATCCTCCACCGACCTCCTGAAGCGACCGAGCCTGAGTGAGGAGCGCCGGAGCCGTTACGTCGACGCCATATCCGACACGGTCGACCGTGCCGCCAAGTTGACCAGCCAGTTGCTCGCGTTTGCGCGACGGCAGGCGCTGCGCCCGACCGTATTCGATGCCGCGCAGTCGGTGGCCGCCATCGCCGACATGGTACGCACGCTAACCGGCGCGCGCATCCGCGTCGAAACCGACACCGATGCAGGCCAGGATGCGGACGGCGAGCGGCTGCCCTGCCACGTCGATGCCGACCCGAGCCAGTTCGACACCGCGTTGGTGAACCTCGTGGTGAATGCCCGCGACGCGATGCAGGGCGAGGGTCGGTTGCGCATCGCGGTCAGGCGCGCCGACCGCATCCCGACCTTGCGCTCGCACCCGGCAGTGCCGGGCGACTTCGTGGCCGTGTCGGTCTCCGACACCGGCGGCGGCATCGAGCCTGAGTTGCTCGAACGCATCTTCGAGCCGTTTTTCACGACGAAGGGCGTCGGCCACGGCACCGGGCTGGGCCTGAGCCAAGTGTTCGGCTTCGCCAAGCAGTCGGGCGGCGACGTCGCGGTCGATAGCGAGGTCGGCGCCGGGACCACCTTCACCCTGTTTCTCCCCCGCTCCGCCGATGGCTCGGCTCGGGAACCCGCGCGGGACGATCCTGGACCGCTGCCCGAAGGCCACGGCACCCCGGTCCTGGTCGTCGAGGACAACGTCGAAGTCGGCGCCTTCGCCACGCAAGCGCTCGGCGAACTCGGTTACCAGGCCGTCTGGGTGAAGGACGCCCAGGCCGCCCTGGCGGAGATCGAAGCCTCAGGCCAGCGGTTCGAGGTGGTCTTCTCCGACGTGGTGATGCCCGGCATGAACGGGGTCGACTTGGCCAGGGAGATCCGGCGGCGGTGGCCCTACTTGCCGGTCGTTCTGACCTCCGGCTACAGCCACGTGCTGGCCTTCGAAGGCACCGACGGCTTCCCGCTGCTGGGCAAGCCCTATTCGGTGGCCGACCTCAGCCGGGCCCTGCGCAAGGCCCTGCGGGAGCGGTTGGCACTGACGTTCGGCTGACGGGTGATGCACGCGGTTGAAAGCATCGGCCGAGTGCGCATCCGCCAGGGACCGCGCGCGTTGTCGTCCGGCGCCAGCCGGACGCGCCAAGGGGACAACGCCATGCAATCGGACACGCCACGCCCGGGGGACGAGCCGTTGCCACCCATCGGCGACCCGCCGCCGGACCCGACGCCGCCCGAGGGCGATCCGCCGACGGAGCCGCCGGCACCGCAGCCACCCGGTCCGATCAACGCGTTCTGACCGCACGCGCCGCTGCGGTCGGCCGCCACTCCCGACCGTGCCACCACATCATTGAGTTTGCATCTTCCGACCCGTCGCGGGCGAAGCGGTCGGAAACTATCGAGCCAGCATGCA
Organism: Methylobacterium sp. 391_Methyba4; assembly: GCF_029691625.1. Lineage (NCBI taxonomy): Bacteria > Pseudomonadati > Pseudomonadota > Alphaproteobacteria > Hyphomicrobiales > Methylobacteriaceae > Methylobacterium > Methylobacterium sp. 391_Methyba4. The sequence continues at coordinate 3,138,415 of NZ_CP121475.1, forward strand.
CGCACCCACACCGGACCCGGGAACGATGTCCCGCGAGGAACTGGAAGCCGAGGTTCGCCGGTTGCGTGGGCATTCGGCCTCCCTCGCGCAGATGTTCGAGCAGGCCCCGAGCTTCATCGCCCTCCTGAGCGGCCCCGAGCACCGCTTCACGCTGACCAACGCGGCCTACCAACGCATCGTCGACGGTCGCGACGTGGCCGACCGTACCGTGGCGGAGGCACTGCCGGAGGCTGCCGCCCAGGGTTACGTCGACCTGCTCGACGAGGTGTTCCGCACCGGCCGACCTCACACGGCGACGGGTGCCAGACTCGATCTCCAGCCCGTCGCGGGAGGGGCGATCACGGAGCGCTACCTCGACTTCGTCTATCAACCGGTCGCCGGCCCGGACGGGCGGGTCGAGGGCATCTTCGTCGAGGGCCACGACGTCACGGAGCGCACACGCGCGGAGGTCGCTCTGCGCGAGAACGAGGCGCGCTACCGGACCCTGTTCGAGAGCATCGAGGTCGGGTTCTGCATCGTCGAGATGAAGTTCGAGGGTGAACGCGCCATCGACTACCGCATCGTCGAGTCCAACCCCGCCTTCGTCGCGCAGACCGGAGCAGACGTCGCCGGCAGGTGGGTGAGCGAGTTCGCGCCGGACCTGGAGCGGCACTGGTTCGACACCTACGGGCGCGTCGCCCTGACCGGCGAGCCCGCCCACTTCGAGCATTACGCCGACGTGTTCGGGCGTTGGTTCGACGTCAGGGCCCTGCGCACCGGCGAACCCTCCGCGCACCGGGTCGCAATCTTTTTCTCGGACATCACCGAGAGGCGCCGTGTCGAGCAGCGCGCCGAGGCCGGCGAGCGCGAGTTGCGCCTTATCGCTGACGCCCTTCCGGTTCTCATCGCCTTCATCGGCGCGGACCACGTCTACCGCTTCGCCAACGACGCCTATGTCGACTGGTTCTTTATCCCCGCAGGCGAGATCGTCGGCCGGGACGTCCGGGACCTGCTCGGGCCATACGCCTACGAGGCACGTCGGCCGTACATCGACCGGGCCCTCGCGGGTGAACCTGTCACCTTCGAGATGGACTGGCCCCACCGCGACGGGCGCCACCGCGTCGCCGAGATCCGATACCTGCCGCGCCGGGACGCCGACGCTCGCGTCGACGGCTTCCACGTCTTCGTGCAGGACGTGACCGTTCGGGTGCAGACCGAGGCCGACCTCGCCCGCCAGGTCGCCGCCCGGACCGCCGAGCGCGACCAGATCTGGCAGGCCTCGTCCGACCTGCTGTGCGTGGCCAACTTCGAAGGCTACTTCGTCGGCCTCAACCCGGCCTGGCCGCAAACGCTCGGGTGGACCGATGCCGAGATGAAGGCACGCCCGTTTCTCGATTTCGTCCACCCCGACGACGTCGAGGCGACCGTGGCGGCGGCGGAGGGTCTGTCGCGCGGGGAGGCGCAGCTCACGTTCGAGAACCGCTACCGCCGCAAGGACGGCAGCTACGTCTGGCTGTCCTGGAACGCCGTGCCGCGCGACGGGCTGATCTACTCGTCCGTACGCGACGTAACCGAGAGCAAGCGGCAGGCCGAGGCGCTGGCAAAGACGGAGGAGGCCCTGCGGCAGTCGCAGAAGATGGAGGCGGTCGGACAACTCACCGGCGGCCTCGCGCACGACTTCAACAACCTGCTCGCGGGCATCTCAGGCTCGCTGGAACTCATGCAGACCCGGATGTCCCAAGGGCGGATGGGTGACCTCGACCGATACATGACCGTCGCCCAGGGCGCGGCCAAGCGGGCTGCCGCCCTGACCCACCGCCTGCTCGCCTTCTCCCGCCGCCAGACCCTCGACCCGAAGCCCACCAACGTGAACCGCCTCGTCACCGACATGGAGGAGCTGATCCGGCGCACCGTGGGCCCGGCCGTCCACCTTGAGGTCGTCGGCCTCGCGGGCCTGTGGCCGGCGCTGATCGACCCGGGGCAATTGGAGAACGCGCTGCTCAACCTGTGCATCAACGCCCGCGATGCGATGCCGGACGGCGGTCGCATCACCATCGAGACCGCCAACAGGTGGATCGACGAGGCCGGCGGCCGCCAGCACGATCTCGCTCCCGGCCAGTATCTGGGCGTTTGCGTGACCGACACCGGAACCGGCATGGCGCCGGACCTGATCGGCAAGGTGTTCGAGCCGTTCTTCACGACCAAGCCCACCGGCGAGGGCACCGGCCTCGGATTGTCCATGGTCTACGGCTTCGCCAAGCAGTCCGGCGGGCAGGTGCGGATCTACTCCGAGGTCGGCGAGGGGACGATGGTCTGCCTGTACCTGCCGCGGCACTACGGCGAGGCCGACGAGGACGAGGTGACCCGCAGGCTTGCCGAAGTGGAGCAGGCCGGCCAGGGCGAGACGGTGCTGATCGTGGACGACGAGCCCTCGGTGCGCATGCTGGTCACCGAGGTGCTGGAGGATCTCGGCTACACCGCCATCGAGGCCGCCGACAGCGTCGCCGGGCTGAAGGTACTTCAGTCGGACGTGCGCATTGACCTGCTAGTGACCGACGTCGGCCTGCCGGGCGGGATGAACGGGCGGCAGATGGCCGACGCTGGCCGTGAGCGGCGCCCCGACCTGAAGGTGCTGTTCATCACCGGCTACGCCGAGAACGCCGTTCTGGGGAACGGCTATCTCCGACCCGGCATGCAGGTCCTGACCAAGCCGTTCGTGCTGGAGACGCTCGCCACCCGCATCAAGGAGCTCATCGCGGAGCGCTAGCCGCGGCGTCTGACCGGTCGTCCGTTCGCCGCAGGAGATCAGATTCCGGCATACCAGGCGTAGCCCTGGTCCTCCCAGTAGCCACCCTTGCCCTCGCCGATGTCGGCGAAGCTCTCCACCACCTCGATGCGCATCACGTATTTGGCCTGCTTGTAGCCGAGGTTGCGTTCGAGACGCAGCCGCAGGGGAGCGCCGTTGGCCACGGGCAGGGTTTTCCCGTTCAGCTCGTAGGCGAGGATGGTCTGGGGATGGAAGGCGTCCACGAGGTCGATGCTCTCGTAGTAGCGAACGGGCGCGTCGTCGCCGGTGGAGCTTCCCTCGGCGGCCTGCTGGCCTCCAGCATCCCGCTTGTCCTCCCCCTCGCCCGATTGCTTCGTCATCGCAGGGTTGGCGTTGCCGCCGGACGAGACGTCCTCCGTCCCGTCCCCTTCGGCGCCCTCGTCCTCGCCCTGGTCCATCGTGTCGGCGCAGCGGAACACGACGTAGCGCGCCTCGGGCTTGAGCCTGGCCCGGTTCAGGAGCTCGGCCAGCGGCACACCGGTCCACTGGCCGATGGCGCTCCAGCCCTCGACGCAGTCATGCCGGGTGATCTGCGTCCGGGACGGGAGCTTGCGCAGTTCCGCCAGCGAGAGCTTCAGCGGCGTCTCGACCAGCCCATCGACCTCAAGGCGGTAGTCCGCGAACTTGCGCCTCGCCAACGCCTTGTAGGCCTTATCAGGCGGGTCCTCGGTGCCGTTCGGCTTGAACCATGGCGAGATGTCCGCCTCGGCGTACTCGGGCGCGAGCGTCCGCTCGGTGAGGAGCAGCCGTTGCACGAACTGGTTGGCGTCCTCGCCGGTCTTGAGCGTGCGCCGGAACCAGTCGGCCTCGCCGAGGCGGTCGCAGCCCCCAAGCATCGCGGTGCCGGCCGCTGCGGTGGCGCCGAGCAGGAGAGAGCGTCGGCTGGGAGGCTGGATCATGCGCGGTGCTCCCGGACATCATCCCCCGCCGCGGGCTCGATCCGACGCTCGATCACGAACCAGCCGGTGAGCATGCCGCGCATGTTGTTCCAGAAGCCCGACAGCACGACGAGGGCGACGTGGACGACGACGAACAGGACCAGCAGGGCCGCGACGACAAAGTGGACGGTCCGCGCCGACTGCCGCCCGTCGAATAGCGTCAACAGGAACGGGAACGCCGCGTCCATCGCGGGTGACATCGCCAGGCCGGCCAACACCTGCACCGGCAGCAGCACGAACAGGACGACGGCGTAGGTGAGCTTCTGGATGACGTTGTAGCGCTTGGCCTCGTCCCCTTCAGGGAAGCGCAGGGTCAGGTGCTCCCGAACCGAGGCGGCGAAATGCCGGACCTGGTCGCGCTGCGGGACGACGCGGAAGCGCAACTGCCCGCTAAACAGGCCGTAGAGCAGGTAAAGGGTGCCGTTCACGACGAAGGCCCAGGCGAAGAAGAAGTGCCAACTGCGGCCGCCGGTGAGGTCCTGGTCGCTCGGCAGCGTCAGCCACGACGGGAAACCGCGGTCGGCCGCCTCGCCGTCCGCACCGGTCGATGAGCCGAAATACCCGGTGGTGTCGAACGTGTGGCCCAGGACCGTCGTCACGCCCTTGGGCGGGTCGTCATCGTTCTGGGACATCGCCAGCAGCGGCGTGTCGAAGGTCGAAACCTTGCCCCAATACAGGGCCGGGTGGGCGTTGAAGATCTGCAGGCCGCTCGTCAGCAGAACGAGGAGGCAGAGGGCGTTGACCCAGTGGGTGATCCGGATGACGGCGGGGTGCCGGAACATCCAGCGCCGATGCTCGACCTCGCCGGTGTCAGGGGCGGAGCGCGTCAGGTAGGTCCGTGGCACGTGGGCGACGTATCCTGGTGAACCGCGGGGCGCGGCGACCGGCCCGAAGGTCGAGCCGCCGCGTTCGGGATGGCCGCTTACATGCGGTTCATCATCATCTTCCGCTTCATCATCCGGCGCTTCATCATCTTCTTATGCATCATGCGCTTCTTCATCATCATGCGCTCGCTGTGCGTCATGCGGACCTGGGTGACGCCGGCGGGGGCCGCCTGAAGGCCGTTCGGGCCCATCGGTGCGGCCGAGGCGGCACCGGTGCCGAGCGCGAGGCCGCCGAGGACCGAGGCGGCGAGGGCAAGGGCGGTGATCTTCATTCGATGTCTCCTGTACGGGGAAGGAATTCCCTGTCGCACAGGGAGGCAAGGCGATGCACCCGCCGTAAGTTCCTGATTTTCTGAATAAATTACCTGCAGGCGATGGCCGTCAGGCACGGTTTTAGGGGCGCCGAAGCGAAACCTCGCGCCGCGCCCTGGCCGGGCGTATGCCCGCCCGTACGAAGGCTTGTCCTGAAAGGTTTCAGCTTGGGCCGGGAAAGGCGTCCCTGCCGTCATGCCGACGGTGGCATGACGGTGGGATCAGGTCCCGACCCGCCATGCACGGCGTCATGCCAGTTCGATGGGGCCAGGACGCGCCAATCGGCGCGGATGCGACGTCCCGCCTCGATCCGCACCGTGAACCCCCGTCCATCGAAGAACTCCAAGAGCGGCATGGTCAGGTTGCGGCCGATGCCGGCCGTCTGGCGAAATCGCCCGACCGTCAGCAGGCCCTCGGGATGCTCCCGCGCCACCGCGTCCGCGATGCGCGCCAGTTCGGCGACTGCCTCCGGCAGCGCGTAGTAGCTATTCGAGACACGCACGAGCCAGCCGAGGCGGCCGACCTTGTCGAGGAGGCGGCGGAGTTCGTCGGGCTGGCGGCCCAGGCGCTCGGCGAGCACGGTGAGGCGGGGCTGGTCCAAGCCCGCCTCCTCCAGCACGGCGCGAACGGTATCGTAGACGACGGCGTCGGCCGGACGCAGGCGCGCCACGTGGCCGGGCAGGTGCAGGAGCGCGCTGCGTCGCAGTATCCGTTCCGTCCGGACGAGGCCGTCGAGGACGGCAGGGAGGGCCGGACGGTCCCCGGCCTCCAGCGTCGATGCGATCTCGTTGTGAGCGAGCCCGATCAAACTGGCCGCGAGGTCGGCTACACCCTGGGAGCCCCCCGCTCCTGAGGTGCTTTTTGGTACGACCACTTCCTAGTCGGGGCCGCATATGCCGAACGAGTGCTCGGGAGCGGTTCGCGAAGGGCTATGGCCGACCAGTCGCTGGTGGCCTGCTCCAATTGATCCCAGAGCTTCCGCTTCGTCCGGGCCTGCGTCGGAAAGCGTCTCGGCCGTAATCCACCCTGAACGGCCATCTTGCTTCCGACCCAATCCAGTCGAAAAGCTCGATCCGCCTCGGCCGAGAAAGCAGACACCCCACGCCCATGTCACTGCCGACCTGCGGCCGCCAAGCTGGCACGGTCGACGATTTCGATTGCGCCCCGACGAAGTTCGATTAGGCCCGCCTCTGCCCATTGCCCCAGGAGGCGGCTGACCACCTCACGAACGCTGCCGATGTCGTCCGCGAGCTTCTGATGGATCACCGCGGCGACACCCCGCGGATCGGCCTCGGCCAGGAGCCGTTGCGCGAGGCGCTGCTTCAGCGGCGCGAATGCGACCTCATCGATCAGCGTGAACAGGCCGGACATCAGCCGCGTGTAGTCGTCCATGACGAAGCTGCGGAACGCGGCGCTCTCGCCCATCAGATGCTGGAACGTGCTCACCGGCAGAGCCGCCAACTCGGTCTTCTCCTCGGCCACGCTCTGCGCCGGGAACGTGCCGCCGGACAGCAGGCACTGCGTGGTCAGGGCACAGGTGCCGCCGGGGCCGACCTTGTAGATCAGCACCTCGCGCCCGCCCTCGGACATCCGGAAGATGCGCGTGCGGCCTTCCAGGCACATCAGGTAGTTGGCGCACTCGCCATCCAGTTCGTAGGCGATGGCGCCGGCGTCCAGGACCGGGAAGTGGACGGTTCCCCGGGCGATCTGCAAGTGCGCCGGGCTGAGCGCTTGAAGCAGCGGAAACCGGTCGATCCAACGTTCGACCTTCTGGGCATCCGTCATGGCGGCACAGTCCCCCGGCCATGACGACGGGCTGATCGTCCGGCTCGCGTTGCGTTTTTCTCCCGCCGCGCCGGACTTGTGTGACCTGGGTCACCGACCGGGTGCAGCGGGCCGGCATAGCGTCGAGCCACAACGAACACGATAAGGCGCCCGCCATGTGTGGCGCCGCCGGGAATGAACCGATGCGCCGCCTCGCCCTCAGCTTCATGCTCGCCGTCCTCGCCGCCGGCCCCGCCTCGGCCGAACAGGACCTGCTGCTCGGAGCGGACATGTCCTCGCCCGCCATGACCAAGGCCGAGATGAGCCGCGCCGACGTCGAGGCGATGATCAAGGCCGCGGACGGCAAGCCGGTCGACCTGCACGACAAGTCCCTCTCCGGGCTCGATCTCTCAGGGCTGAACCTCCGGGGGGTCAACCTACGGACGGCGCGCCTTAACAAGGTCAACCTCCGTGGCGCCGACCTCAGCGGCGCGAACCTCGAACAGGCGTGGTTCCTGAAGGCCGACCTGTCCGGCGCCAAGCTCGCGGACGCGAAGATGTTTGGCATCACCGCCCGGGACGCGAACTTCAGCGGCGCCGACCTCAGCCGCTCCATGCCCATCGGAGACTTCAAGGGCGCAAACATGAGCGGCGCGACGTTGGTCGACCTCAAGGGCGGGGCCGACATCAAGAACCAGTCCATGGGCCTGATGCGGACGGTGTTCACCTCGGTGAACCTCTCCGGCGCGAACCTGAAGGGAGCCAACCTCGGCCGGTCGCGCCTTGAGTATGCCAACCTCAAGAACGCCGACCTCACCGACGTGGTGCTGATGGGCTCGGATTTGTCGGGCGCCAACCTGACCGGCGCCACAGTCACGGGCGCGGACTTCAAGAACGTCGACGTCAGCGGTGCTCGGCTCATCGACCTCAAGGGGCAGGACGAAGCTAAGGACTGGGCGGAAAGGGTGAACGTCGACCGCGCCATCACCCAGGCGACCAATTGAGCCGACTATCTGCCTAGACCCATCACCAAGGACACAGACAGCCCATGACCACCCGTCGCTTCCTTCTCGGCGCCCTGGCCGCCGCTCCCCTGCTGTTCGGTACCGCCGCGAATGCCGCCGAGGCGGTCTTCAGCCCCGAGGCCTTTGAGGCGGCGCAGAAAGCGGGCAAGCCGATCCTCGTCCACGTCACCGCGCCGTGGTGCACTGTATGTGCGGCGCAGAAGCCGATCCTGGCCAAGCTGGAAGCCCAGCCTCGGTTCAAGGACCTTCAGGTGTTCGACGTCGACTTCGACAGCCGGAAGGACGTGCTGAAGCGGTTCGGCGTGACGAGGCAGAGCACCCTGATCACCTTCAAGGGTGAGAAGGAGACGGGTCGTTCGGTCGGCGATACCCAACCCGAGTGGATCGAGGGCGCCGTCGAGAAGGCGTTGTAGGTCGGTCGTGGCCACGACGTTCGGCCTCGCGTTCCTCGCCGGCATCCTCTCGGTGCTGTCACCCTGCGTGCTGCCCTTGCTGCCGCTGGTGCTTGGTGCCGCGGCATCGGAGCACCGGCTTGGCCCCGCAGCCCTCGCCGCCGGCCTCGCGCTGTCCTTCGTGGCCATCGGGCTGTTTGTGGCGACCGTGGGCTTCGCCATCGGCCTCGACGGCGATGACTTCCGCACTGTCGCGGCCATTATGCTAGTCCTGATTGGGCTCGTCCTGATGGTTCCGGCTGCCCAGACCCGGCTCGCCGTCGCCGCCGGTCCGGTGAGCAACTGGACCGAGGGCCGATTCGGCGGTTTCTCGACCGCCGGGCTCCTTGGGCAGTTCGGGGTCGGGCTGCTGCTCGGGGCGGTCTGGAGCCCCTGCGTCGGGCCGACCCTCGGGGCCGCCTCCCTCCTCGCCTCTCAGGGGCGGGACCTGGGCACGGTGGCGCTTACGATGCTCCTGTTCGGTCTCGGCGCCGCCCTGCCGCTCCTGCTCCTCGGCGCGCTCTCGCGCGAGGTGCTGATGCGCTGGCGCGACCGGATAATGGGGCTCGGCAAGGGGCTGAAGGTCGCCCTGGGCGCCATCCTCGTGGCCACCGGCCTGATGATCGCCACGGGCTACGACAAGGCTGCGGAGACCATCTTGGTCAACGCCTCGCCGGCTTGGCTTACGAACCTGACCACCCGGCTTTGATGGCGGCCACGCCGTAGACACTCTTCGTCAAACCGTGCTCGGGCCGGCAAAAGGCGAGCGGCGGTGAGAGGGTGCCGCGGCCGATGGCGGGCGCCGCGCGAACCCCTCTGACGGCTCACACGTGTCCCTCCGGACGAAGCCATGCCATAGGTATGTCTTGAATCGGCCGATGCGCCGGAGCCCGCCGGAATTCGCTTTCCCGCGGCAAGGGAGAAACCGTGTCGAACGTGGGGACTCCTGCAAACGCGGACCTCGCGCAGCTGATCGCGGCCGTGGCCACGGGCGACCGCATGGCCCTGCGCGCGCTCTACGACGCCGCCGCCCCGAAACTTCTCGGGATCATCCTCCGTATCCTGAGGGACAGGGGCGCGGCCGAGGATGCGTTGCAGGAGGTGTTCGTGCGCATATGGCAGCGTGCAAGCACCTATGATCCGAGGGCCGGGCCCGCGACTGCATGGCTCGGCGCCATCGCCCGGCACAAGGCCATCGACCGCCTTCGGCAGGACCAAGCTACCCGCCTGACCCAAGCCGACGAGGACTGGTTCGAACGCCTCGCCGATACAAGCGACGGCGAGGCGGACCTCGCCCGCCGTGACGCCCTCGCGCATTGCCTCGAAGCCGTCGAGCCCGCCCAGCGCGACTGCCTCGTCCTCGCCTATTGCGAGGGCTGGTCACGCGAGGAATTGGCGGCACGGCACGACCGCCCCGTCAACACGGTCAAGACGTGGCTGCGCCGCGGCCTCATGAGCCTGCGCGGCTGCCTGGAGGCGACATGAGCGGCGATGTTGGCACGGGCGCCGCGCCCTTCTGGGCGGAGGACCCCAGCGGCGCAGCTGGGGAGTACGTCCTCGGGACCTTAACCGCCGACGAGCGCGCCGCCTTCGCCTCGGCGATGGAGCGGGACGCTTCCCTTCGCGCGGCGGTGGCCGATTGGGAGGCGCGGCTCGCGCCGCTCACGGCGACGGCCCCATCGGTCAAGCCCGCGCCCGACGTATGGGATGCAATCGAGGCCAGGATCGGGACGGCTCGCTCACCTGAGGTCGATGCCGGTGGCGCGACTGTCCGCAGGCTGGAGCGCGGGCTGCGGATCTGGCGGTCTGCCGCGGGGGCTGCGACCGCGCTCGCGGCCGGCCTCGCCCTCTGGCTCGCAGTCGGGCCGCGGCCCTCAGCCACCGACCGTCAGTACCTCGCCGTGGTCGACCGCGGCGGCACCCTGCCGGCGCTGATCGTGCGCGTCGATCTCGACGGTGGCACCGTTCAGGTCCGCAGTCTCTCGGCAGAGACGCCGCCGGACCGCAGCCTGGAGCTCTGGTTCGTGGGGGCGAATGCCGCGCCGCGCTCGCTGGGCCTCGTCACTGACCCGGCGGCACGCCTGCCCGTGCCGGCCGCCCTCCGTGCCGGTGCGGAGGGTGCGACCCTCGCGGTGTCGGTTGAGCCGAAGGGCGGCTCGCCGACCGGTGCGCCGACAGGCCCGGTCGTCTATTCCGGAAAGCTCCTGCGCGAATGAGGCGGGCTCCGGCCTCCGCCGGCGCCCGCCCCCGCGATCAGGGCATCAGCACGCCGCTGACGACGTGGATGACGCCGTTCGACTGCATCACGTTCGGGATGGTCACCGGAACAGTGTTGCCCTTCACGTCGGTGACGTAGACTTTCTTGCCCCTGGCCGAGACGGCGAGCGGCTCGCCCTCGACGGTGGTGAGCTGCTTCTGTCCCTCAGGCTTCTTGGCGAGCGCCATCAGGTCCTTGGCGGTGTAGACGCCCGGGACGACGTGGTAGGTCAGGATCTTCGTCAGCGTCGCCTTGTTCTGCGGCTGCACAAGGTTCTCAACCGTACCCGGCGGCAACTTCGCGAAGGCGGCGTTGGTGGGCGCGAACACCGTGAAGGGACCCGGGCCCGACAGGGTGTCGACGAGGCCGGCGGCCTTCACGGCGGCGACCAGGGTGGTGTGGTCTTTGGAGTTGACCGCATTCTCGACGATGGTCTTGCTCGCGTACATCGGCGCGCCGCCGACCATCGGGTTCTTGGCGAGCGCCGGCGCGGCGACTGCGACGAGGCTGAGGCCGAGTGCGAGGCGTAGAAGGGTCTTGGACATGGTGTCTCCCTGATACTGCGCCCCTCCAGGGACGTCGCAGGGTTCTACGGGGCTCGGCGGGAGAAAAGTTTCAGGGCCGCTTGACGCCGCCGCGAATGCGTCCGCGATCGCAAGTGACCTCGCTTGCGGTGACCCGATGGTGTCGGTCAGCCCATTCGCGCGTGGACGTGACCTATCGCTCACGGGGCGGACAGACGGTGGATGCCATGTAGTCCGACACGCCACGTCCGGGAGGTGAGCCGTTGCCGCCCATCGGCGATCCGCCGCCGGACCCGGCCCCGCCGGACGACAATTCTCTGAGCGAGTCACCGGCGCCCCTGCCTCCTGAGCCGATCAATGGGGGCTAGCGACAACCTCCGGGCATCAGGAACTTGCGTCCCTCATCGGGCGCAAAGGCACGACATTCGCAGCCTCCTTCGCCGCTGCGACACTTCCCAGGACCTCGGCGACCTTGCGGGCGAGCTGCTCGCGCTTGAACGGCTTGCCCACGAGGTGCACGCCGTCGTCGAGCCGGCCGTGGTGCACGATGCTGTTCTCCGTGTAGCCGGACATGAACAGCACCCGCACCTCGGGGCGCAGGGACTGCACCCGTTCGGCGAGCTCGCGCCCGCGGACCTTGCCCGGGAGGACCACGTCGGTCAGTAGCAGGTCGACGGACGCCGCGTTGGTCCCGAACACCCGGAGCGCGTCCTCGCCGTCGACGGCTTCCAGCACCCGGTAGCCGAGGTCGGAGAGGATCGCGCAGGCGATCTCGCGCACCCCCGCCTCGTCCTCGACGACCAGCACCGTGGCCGAGCCGCGCGGCAACTCGACGGGCGTGCCCGTGACCGGCGCGGCGGCCACGGCACCGACCGCCCGGGGCAGGTAGATCTTCACGGTCGTGCCCTCGCCTGGCTCCGAGTAAATCTTCACGTGTCCGCCTGACTGCTTGACGAAGCCGAACACCATGGCGAGGCCGAGCCCGGTGCCCTTGCCGTCGGGCTTGGTCGTGAAGAACGGCTCGAACACGCGCCTGACGATGTCTGGGGTCATGCCGTGGCCGGTGTCCGAGACCGCCACCATGGCGTAGTCGCCCGGCGTGATCTCGGCGTTCTCCCGGGCGTAGGCCTCGTCGAGAACCTTGTTGCCGAGCTCGATGGTCAGCCGGCCGCCGCCCGGCATCGCGTCGCGCGCGTTCAGCGCGAGGTTGAGGACGGCGCTCTCCAACTGGGCCGGGTCGGCCATGGCAGGCCACAGGCCGGCGGTCTCGACGTAGCGGACCTCGATGTGCTCGCCGAGCGTCCGCCGCAGGAGCGGGATCAGGTCCGGCATCGTCGCGGCGAGGTCGACGGGCGCCGGGGCGAGCGGCTGCTTGCGCGCGAAGGCGAGGAGTTGGCCCGTCAGGGTCGCGCCGCGCTGGGCAGCCCAGGACGCGCGCTCGATCCGCTGCTGCAGCTTGGCGTCGCCGTCGAGCTTGGCCCGGACGAACTCCAGGTTCCCGAGGATGACTTGCAGCAGGTTGTTGAAATCGTGCGCGATGCCGCCGGTCAGTTGCCCGACTGCCTGCATCTTCTGGGCCTCGCGCAGCACGGCCTCAGCCTGGGCGCGCTTGGTCATGTCCGAAATGGTCAGGACGAAGCCGCCGTCGGGCATCGGCGTCCGCCGTATCTCCAGGTGGTGTCCGTCGGTGCCCTCGCGCTCGTAGGTGACCGCCTCGCGGAGATTCCGGCTGCCGTGGCGGATCTGGTCCTCGGTTTCCAGGGCGGGGCGACCGGGCTCGCTAGTGTGCTCGACGAAGGTGCCGTAGGCGGTGCCCGACCTCAGCATCGCCTTCGGCAAGTCGAGCAACACCTGAAAGCACTCGTTCCAGTTCGCGAGCTTGCGGTTGGGGCCGAACACCGCGACGCCCTGGCTGAGGCTATCGATGGTGGTGCGAAGGCGCAGCGCCAGGGCCCGCTGCTCGGCCTCGGTCGCGTAGGAGCGCGACCACGCCCGGTTCAGGAGGCGGGCCGCCCAGAGCAGGGTCAGGACCGCCAGCGCCGATCCGACGATGACCATCCAGCGCACCCAGGCGGCCCGGGCGTCGTTCTGGGCGAGTCGCTCGTCGAGCAGCCGCTGCTCGTCGCCGAGCATGCCGTCGAGTAGGGCCTCGGCGTCCCGCATGTGGTTGCGGCCGGCGTCACCGTTGACGATGCGCAGGGCGTTCTCAAGCCCGCCGTCGCGGCGTGCTTGCAGGGTCTGGGCGAGCTCTTCCAGCTTGTGCTGGATGGCCGGCGCCAGGGCGCGGATGCGCTCCTGCTGCGTGGGGTTGTCGGCGGTCAGCTTCTGCAACTCGCCCTGCAGCAGGCCCAGCCGGTCACGGGCGGCGTCGTAGGGGCCGAGGTACTCGTCCCGGCCGGTGAGGACGTAGCCGCGCTGGCCGCGCTCGGCGTCGCGCAGCGCGATGGCGAGGTCCTTGGTGGTGCTGAGGACGCGGTAGCTGTGCTGCGACCACTCTCGGGCCGCGCGCGAGGCGTTGAGGCGCTCCCAGGTCACCGCGCCGACCAGGGCGACGATGGCCATGAGGACACCGAGCACGAGGAGGTTGGCGCGCCTGACGAGGTACTGGGTCATGGTGTCCGTGAACATGCCGGCCGCTCGCGGCTGCCTTTCGACGCAACTGGCGTGCGACCTTGGCCGGAAGCGAGGGACGCGGGCATCGTCTGCCCGCGGGTCCGTGGCCACCGCATGGGGTGCGATTGCGGGAATTTGCGGGCGGGCCGACGGAGGGGGCGCACGTCAATGTGATGGAGACGGCCCCGGTCTGCGTCATCGTCCGCAGAGACTAGGCTCCCCTCGGAGCGTTGTCGGATGCGACCGTTTAACCGGAGCCGTTATGCTGGACCCGTTCTATGCCGCATTCCTCCTCGCTGTGGAGGCCCAGAAGGTCATCGAGTTGCGGCTCGTGCGGATCGCCTGGGGCGGCGCCGAAGGCCAGGCCGAGATGGTCTCGATGGTCGGCGAGAAGGTCGTGGCCGCGATGGAGGCCGCCAACACCCTGATGACGAGCGGCAGCCACGGTGATGTCATCGCGCGCTACCGGGAGCTCGTCGCGGACAACACTCACCGCCTAATGGCCTGAGCCGGCATCGGAGACGACAGGCGGTAAGCTTTCATAAGCCAACCTTGCGGGCGTACCTGCCCTGATTACGCGACTTGACGAAGGAATTTTCGAGACCCGCACACGAATTTTACGTTCGTCCGCGGCCGTGTCCGCTTACGGGAGGCGCACAGCTGCGCGCGAACGACTGCGTTGGGTCGCCAGCAGAATGGCTGCTTCGCGCTGGGACGCTGAGATCAGTATGCTACCTGGCCGCCCGCGTCCCCGCGGCGAGGCCGTCGCGCCGTCCGGCGTGGACCCTGCCTCGAAGCGCCGCCAGGGCCTCGTCGGCGGCCCGCACCCCGCTGTCGTGCGCCCCGTGGGCGGTCGTGAAGTCGAAGGGATGCGTCGCCTCGCCCGCGAAGAACAGCCGGTCCTCGAAGGGCTGGGCCAGCCGCGCCCGCGCCCGAGACTCCCCCGGCAGGGCGCAACTGTAAGCCCCGCCGATGTATGCCATCCGGCTCCAGGACGTCGCTGCAAGCGGCCGGATGGCCGACGCCACCTCGCTCCCGAACAGGGCGACCAACTGCGCCGACACGTACGCGAAGCCGGCCGCCGGGCCCTCCTCCTGCAGGATGCGGGCGCCGTCGCCCCCGAGGAACGCCTCGATGACCGGCCAGCCGTTGGGCCGGATCGAGGAGGCGGAACTCGGGTCGTGCAGGTCGCCATAGGCGTGGCTGTCCGGGGCGAACGCGGAATCGCGCCTGATCTCCAGGAAAACCTTTTCGTTGCGCCCGAGCGGCAGGGCGGCGGCCGCCTCGCGCCAGGGGGCGGCCCCTGAAGGAAGGCGGAGCGCGTCGCCGGCCAGGACAGCGGTCGAGACCGTGAGGATGGCCGCCCCGGCGCGGACGGTGCCGGTGCGGGTAGTCACGGCGACGCCGTCCGTGGTCAACTCGATCCGCTCGGCGGGGGTGGCCACCCGCAGGGCCGTCGAGGATGGCAGGCTGGCGGCGACCAGCGTGCCGTAGCCGAGCGGCAGGTTCCAGTTCTTACCGGCGAGGCGTCGTCGTAGGCCAGGTAATCGGTGGCGGAAATGTTCTCGGGCGAGGCCCCGCTCATGAAGCCGGCGATGGCCCGGACATAGGCGTTCCACCGACCGCCGGGCTCCAAGGCGTCGCTGGCCCGGTCGCTGCCGGCCGCGATTGTCCGGAGCCGCTCCTCCCAGTCGGCGTACGCCTGCCGCGCCGCATCCTGGGCGTCCTCGTCCTGGACGATGCCCGGATGCGCCTTCGCCCACGGCGGGTCGCTGCGGTCGACCGGAAAGCCCGATGCCTCGGCGATGACGACCCACGCGTTGCGGTCGCCCGAGTGTAGCCACTCGCAGCCGAGGTCGAGCGGGTAGCCTCCGAAGTCCTGCGTGTAGGCGCGCCCTCCGATGCGCGACGATGCCTCTAGCAGCAGGGCCGACGCGCCTCGGGCGGCGAGCCTCCGTGCGGCGGCGATGCCGGCGGCGCCCCCCCCACAATGACGACGTCGAACTCGCTGGTCATCAGACGAAGGTGAGGTCGGCCGACGTGGCTTCCAAGGATGCCGCGAGCGTTGCATGGCAGGCATTCGGGCCCCCGATCGTCGGGGTCACCGCCCTGCGTCGGGGACATCCTGGCCAAGGCTTGCCGTCTTCGGCCGCCATGCAAGGACGCGGGCGGCCGAAACCGGGATGCCTCAGGCGGTGCCGTTGCCGCCGGTGGCGCCGTAGACCTCGCCGGTGACGTAGCTCGCCTCCTGGCTCGCCAGGAACACGTAGACCGGGGCGAGTTCCACCGGCTGGCCGGGCCGTCCCAGCGGCACCTCGGACCCGAACTTCTCGACCGCTTCCTGCGGCTGCCCGCCGGAGGGCTGCAAAGCTGTCCAGAACGGGCCCGGTGCGACGGCGTTCACGCGGATGCCATTGGCCACCTGCTGCTTGGCCAGCGCCTTCGAGAAGGCGACGATGCCGGCCTTCGTCGTGGCGTAGTCGACCAGGATCTGCGGCGGGTTGTAGGCCACCACCGAGGCGGTGTTGATGACCGACGCGCCCGCCGGCATGTGCGGCAGGGCCGCCCTGGTGATCCAGAACATCGCGTAGAGGTTCGTCTTCAGCGTCCGGTCGAACTGCTCGTCCGTGATGTCGCCGATGTCCTTCTGGTTCGTCTGCTTGCCGGCGTTGTTGACCAGGATGTCCAGGCCGCCCAGGTCGGTGACGGCTTTCCTCACCAGGGCCTCGCAGAACGCCTTGTCGGTGATGTCGCCCGGCAGCAGGACGGCCTTGCGCCCCTCCGCCTCGATGAGCTTGGCGACCTCCTCGGCGTCTGGCATCTCGTCCTCGACGAAGCTCAGCGCGACGTCGGCGCCCTCGCGGGCGAAGGCGATTGCGGCGGCGCGCCCGATGCCGGAATCGGCACCGGTCACGAGGGCCTTCCGCCCCTCCAGCCGGCCATGACCCCGGTAGCTGGTCTCGCCGTGGTCGGGTTTCGGGGCCATCGCGCCAGCGAGGCCGGGTGCTTCTTGAGGCTGTCGCTTGAACGGCGGTTGCGGGTATTGCGTACGGGGGTCCTGCATCTTCAGGCGCAGGTCCGGGGCATCTGTCATCGGATATTCCATGGCGGCGGATCGGTCGGGGCAGCGCGTCCGACGCGGTTGAGGGGTCGGCCTGCCCGTATGTCTGGCCAATCACCGCCCCACGGGACGGTTCCGGCCGCCGCCTAGGCACGAACGCCCCCCCGGATGGGTCGGACCTGCGTCATCGTCCGCATGGACCGGCGCCCCGCCCAGGCGTTGTCGGGTGCGACCGACCAACCGGAGCCGTCATGCTCAACCCGTTCTGTGCCGCCTTCCTGCTCGCCGTGGAGGCGCAGAAGGTCATCGAGTTGCGGCTGGTGCAGATCGCCTGGGGCGGGGCGGAAGGCCAGGCCGAGATGGTGTCGATGGTCGGCGAGAAGGTCGTCGCCGCGATGGAGGCGGCCAATACCCTGATGGCGGGCGGATCGCAGGACCAGGTCATCGCCCGGTACCGGGAGTTGGTCGCCGACAACACGCGCCGCCTTACCGCCTGATCCGAGCGGTCCCGCGGTCAGGCCGTCAGGTGGAAGTGCCCCCCCCGAGCTGCTGGAGCGTCAGGTCCGGCCCTCGGCATGCGGCTCCCTGGGGGAAGCGTCGTCCCCGGGTGGGGGCGGCAGGTGTGGCGGCGGTACCCGCCCCGGGCTGGGCGGCGTCGGCAGGCCGAGATCCTCGGTCGGCGCAGTGGCCTCGTCGGTCGGTCCGTCTCGTCGGGCATGGCTCAACTCCGTTGATCCTCGACTACGCGCGATAGCCGGCGGGGATGCGTGGGCGCCGCCTGCGAACGATGGGGGCCTGTCCGACCGGCGCGCCAACGGATCCCCGCCTGGGCCGATGGGTGGAGGACGCGCGGCGGCTTTTCTTGGGGCGGGAAAGCCGGACGGTTGCGGCGTTCGCAAGGCATCGGGGTGAAAGCTTCTCGGCGCGTGTGGCCCAGCCGCGAAGTGAACCGGCCACTCTTCCGCGCGTCATCATGGAGTGAAGTTTGTGGGTGACCTCGAAGGGTCGTACGGTCCATCACGCCGTGCGCTTGTCCAATAAGTGACCCCATGGTTCATTTCAGGCACGGACGAACCCGGCGGAAGGACAGTCTCTCGATGCCGAATACGTTCGCGGCGGACCCCGAGTTCGCCCATCACTTCCGACGCCTGCACCAGGTGTTCATGTACGTCACCGACCGGTGCAACCTCGAATGCGAGCAGTGCATCTACAAGCCCAGCATCTCGCACTTCATCAACGAGGAGATCGCGCTCGACGACGCCCTTGGCCTGCTGGCGACGTTCCGTGGCCTCGGCGCGGGCAAGGTGACCTTTCTCGGCGGTGAGCCGACCCTCTACGGCCACAGGCAAGGCGGGCGGCCGCTGCTGGACCTGATCGAGGGCACGCGAGCCCTCGGGTACGAATATGTCAGGATCGACACCAACGGGCAGCGCGTCTCGTCCCTGCTCGCACAGCCCTCGTTCCAACGGCTCGACGAGGTCGCCTTCAGCCTCGACGGGTTCTCTGCGGGGACGAACGACCCGCTGCGCGGCAAGGGGACCTTCGTCCGTGCCGTCGACGCGATCCGCAAGGCCGTGGCGCTTGGCTACTTCGTGACCGTCACCTGCTGCGTCCAGAGGTTGTTCCTCGACCGGGACAAGACGGGGACGCTCAACCTCGAACGGATGATCCGCTTCGTCGAGGAGCTAGGCGTCCACCAGGTCAACTTCCACGACCTGTTCAAGGTCGGGATCCCGATGGACACCTGGACGGGCGACTTCGCGCCCCGCCCGAAGGACTGGGTGCCCGTCTACGAGGAACTGTCCGCCAAGGTCCGCGCCGGCGCCTTCGGGATCAAGGTGCGCCTACCCCAGTGCTTCGTGACCAAGGCCGAGTTCGCCCGGGCGCCGGACTACTACGGGTACTGCCCGGTGAAGCTCGGCGAGCGGGTCATGGTCCATCCCAACGGGACCATCCGGATCTGCTCGAACCTCATCTGCACGGCGTTCGGCGTGGCGACCTGGGGCGAGGGTAGGATTGGCTGGGAGCGGTCGCACGCGAACGAGCTTGCCGGCCACGACCTCGACCGCATGACCCCCTGCACCAACCGCAGCCGCCACAGGAAGTACGGCGACCTGGTTCCGGTGTGCTTCTCGTTCAAGCCGGGCCAGGACGAGTACGTGTGGGACCATCGGCTCGGCTGGGACGACGCGGCCCGGAAGCGCGGGGACCTCGATGTGGCCGTTTAGGAAGGACATGGAGGAGGCGAAGGCGCGCGAGACGCTGCAGGCGGCGGGCTACACCGGCTCGTTCAGGCGCATGCGCATTATCGCGTACAGCCCCATCGACAAGGCCGAGAATGTCAAGCTGCACGCCACGACCAACCGTACGCTCGTGCGCGTCCTCGTCGACGGGGCCCTCGGCGACTGCATCCACATCACCGGCAAGATGAACGCCCTGGCGGATCCGTTCCACCGTCGCCTTTGCGCGGAAGTCTACCGAAGCGGGAAGACCCGTTTCCAGGTCGTCTACGACGGTTCCCGAGACCTAGGACCGGCAACGGGGAAGGTCGCGATCCATAGCGCTCGACGCTGGAAGGACGTCGCCTGGAACGACAAGCTCGCCGCGGTCCGCCTCATCGGAGAGCAGTACGTGGACCTGTGGACGGCTCCGACGAAAGACGTCGTCCAGTACACGGTGTTCGGCAAGCGTTTCACCCAGCTGCAAGGGACGCACGAGGAGGTCGACGGCGTTCCCAGCGTCGCCAAGAGGATCTGGCTGATCGAGTCCGAGGAGATCAACGACTTCCTGGCCGCCAAGGCCAAGAAGACGCTCAAGGCATCCGTGGACGTCAGGGAGCAGCTCTTCCATACCTTCTTCGTCCGGGTGAACGGGACCGCAGCTCACGATATCCTGACGACCTTGCGGCGGGCGGGCCCGACGAGCCGCGGATGCCTGCTGACCGAGCGCCTGCGTGACTTCGATCCGGGCGTCGACGAGGTCGTCGAGGGCCTAACGGCGGTCGACCTGATCGCCGAGGACGCGGCGGGGACGTTCAGCATCACCGACCAAGGCCGGCAGTTCCTGTCCCGCGCCGAATGAGCCACCTCGACGATTGGATCCAGACCCTGGACGGTTTCCTTGCGCGCGAGGGGGCCGACTTCCCGGGCATCCTGGCCGCCACGATGGCCGACGGCGGGCCGTTCCGGGTCTCCCTCGTCGTGCCCCAGGACCGAACGGACGTGCTCGCGGCAGTGCGGGACATCGAGACCCTGCTGGTTCGGTATGGCCTGGACGCCAGGGTCGAGCTCGGCGTCCGCAATGGCGAGTGCCTGTTGCCGGATTACGACGACGTGGACGTGCTCGTGGTCCTCGTGCTGGACCCCGAGACGCATGCCTTCTGCCGCGAGTTCGCGGCCTGCGAGACGAGAAGGCAGAGGCTGCTCGCCTGCATCCCCGACGATCCCGCCCATGGCCTCCTGAAGCGTGTCCTGGAGGCCGGTCCGGGCATTCGTCCAATCCCGCTGCCGGTGGCGAAGCTGGCGGCGGGCGAGGCGAACCGGGCCGGCATCGACATCGTCCGCGCCTGCACCGACCGGCTCCGGGCCGCCCACGCCAAGCGCCGGAACGAGCTTCGCCTGAAGAACACCTACGTGTTCGTCCTCCACGGCATCAGGACGCGCGCGCCTTGGCTGTCCGCCGTCCAGAAGGTGCTGGAGCAGGCTGGGGTCGTGCCCGTCACCACGAACTACGGCCGGTTCCCGCTGCTCCGGTTCGTGACGCCGTTCCACTGGACCAAGCGGGACGTGGTGGATCGCGTCCGCGACGATATCGTGGCCATGCGGCAGGGCAAGGACGACGGCTGCTTCGTCGTGCTGGCGCACAGTTTCGGGTCGTACATTGTGGGCCGCCTACTCGTCGGCGGCATGAACTTCCAGCGCGTGGTCCTCTGCGGGTCGATCCTGCGCACGGACTACCAGTTCGCCGATGATCGGCCCGGCTTCCTGAACGATGTCGGGTCCCGGGACTTCTGGCCGATCGCCGCCTCCAAGATCTCCGGCCTTTACGGCAGCAGCGGCAGTTTCGGCTTCAGGAGGAGCGGGTTCGTCCGGGACCGCTTCCATCCGAACCTCAGGCACAGCGATTTCCTCAACGAGGGGTTCGCGCGCGAGTTCTGGGTCCCGTACCTCTGCGACGGACGGGAACCGGCCTTGGTGGAGACGTGCCACCCTTCCTGGGCCCAAAGGATGATCGACAATTACTGTCCGCGCCTGTCCTACGCGTCCATTGCCGCCGCCGCGGTCCTGGCCGTCTTGGCCGCGCGGCATTACGGCCTCGTGTAGGACCGCCATGCCCCGGGGCCGCCCATGAGGATCGTCACCTGGAACGTGAATGGGCTCCGGGCGACCGTGCGGCAGGACTTCGAGGCTTGGCTGGCCCTGGCCGGCAACGACGTCGTCTGCCTGCAGGAGGTCAAGGTCCACGAGGACCTTCTCACGACCAACTGGTTCTCGGGATACGTAGCCTACTGGAACGGCGCCGAACGGAGCGGATACAGCGGCGTGGCCACGTTGGTCCGGGAGGGCATCCCGGTCCGCGGCGTGACGCGCGGCATAGGGCACGCCTCCGACTCTGAGGGTCGTGTCCTGACGCTCGACCTCGACGCCTTCACCCTTGTGAACGTGTACGCGCCCCACAGCCACCGCAAGCTGACGCGCGTGGCCGAGAAGCAGGCCTTCATGGAGGCCTTCGACGCGTACGTCGCCGGCCTGCGGGACCGCGGCCGCCCCCTCGTCCTCGTCGGCGACTTTAACGTCGCCCACACCGAGGCGGACCTCGCCAATCCCCGTGCCAACCGCAAGAACGCCGGCTTCCTCCCGGTGGAACGGGCCTGGGTCGACCGCCTGCTCGCATCCGGCTTCGTTGACGCCTTCAGGTGGTTCGAGCCTGACGGAGGCCACTACACGTGGTGGAGCATGCGCCCAACTGTCAGGGAGCGGAACGTCGGGTGGCGACTGGATTACGCCTTCGTCGATCCGGCGTTGCAGGGTAGCCTGATCGCCTGCCGGCACCTGACCGAGCGGACCGGGTCGGACCATTGCCCGGTCGAGGTCGAGTTCCACGATACCGACACGACGATATCCCCCTGAAACAAGCCACTACGCCGATCCCCCCATCGGGTGGCGCCCTACAGAGACGAAAGAGGCACCCGATGGTCTGATGGGTGCCATTTGCGGCTTGGACAGCACGGCTTGACCACGGCCCGCCGTTAAACCTGCTCGCCGGTTGTCCCCTGCTCCCGTTCCGGGATCGCTTGCGATCAGGACCGTTCACCTGCAATTAGGACGGCGTGTTCGCGCCGACGAACTGTTCCGCGAACCGGACGGGGATCCCCGTGCCGGCCTTCGCCGATTTCTCCCGCTGATAGCCGCGCGCCTCGCCCCGCGCGTCCCGGGAGCCCGTTTTACGGAAGCCTCCCGATGACCGGACATCTCCGAAAACACGCCGCCGCGAATGCGGCGGAGCTCGCCCCGTCCGCCCGTAGCCACCGGCGCGTCGAGCGTTGCCCCGACCCCGACACCCGCGAGGGCTGACCCGGCGCCGATGGGCGCGCCCGGCTGCCTAGCGCTCGGAGGCAGCGATGATCCAAGACCTGAAAAGACGCTCCGCCCAGGCTGCGCCACAGGCGGGACGATCCCGCTTGCACGAGCCCTACATCCAGGGCGCTCGTAAGAGCCGTTCAGCAGGTCTCATGACATGAAACGCGCAGGCCTGCACCCGTCCGATTGACCTATGGAGTGGCCGAGCACCACCAGGCGCGCCGGGGGCGGAGGCCGGCTGCCCTCGATGGCCGGGGCGCCTGCCCGGGGCGGGGATGCCGGGGACGGGGGCGCGCCTGCAGGGCGGCGGGATCCCCGGGGCGCGGGGCGCCGGCTGGCCCGGGGGGGATGCTGATGCTGGCGGGGGTCGAGGCAATGCCCGAACGGTGAGAGCGTGCGATGGCGAAACAACCCCGCACTAGGGCCGACCCCCCAGGGGCCCCCCGCTCTCATAGACCGCGTCCGCGTCCCGGCTGCCCGAGCTCCACCAGGCGCGCCGGGGGCGTGGACGGGTCGCCCTCGATGGCCGGGGCGCCTGCCCGGGGACGGGGATGCCGGGGATGGGGGCGCGCCTGCAGGGCGGCGGGATCCCGGGGCGCGGGGCGCGGGCCGGCCCGGGGGGGATGCTGATGCTGGCGGGGATCGAGGCGATGCCCGAACGGTGCGAGCGTGCGATGGCGAAACAACCCGGTACGGTGGGGGTATATCGATCCGTCGGGCGAGGCCCTGGGGCGACCGCACAGCCCCTCGCGCACGCGCGCGCGTACATCTACCCATCCCCCACCCGGCAGGGCCTGGCGGGCATCCTGGCGCCTCGACCCTTCGGTGTCCCGGACCGATGGGCAGGCGAACCCCGCCATGGGCGCGCCGGACCGATGGGATGGACGGCAGGCCAGCGTCGGGTCGTGGCCCATGCGCCCCATGGGCAGGCATGGGGATCCATGGGCCTGGGATGGTGGGCGCACGGACCCCGCCCAGGGGCGCGCCGGTCCCCATCTCAGGCCCATGGCGTGCCCATGGGGCCGTGGCCGGTCATGGCCTGATATCAGTGGGTTAGGCCGGCCGCGTCGGGGGCGGCCGGCCCATGGGAGACCCATCCCGCGCCCATGGGGGTGCATGGGCCCGGGATGGGGTCAGCGGCCGGACAGGCCCCGGTCGGACAGGATGCGGCCGAGGCGCTGCTTCACGGCCTGATCGAACAGGACGGGCAGGTCCTCGTAGGCGCGGGCGACGATGCCCTGGAAGTCGAACCTCGGCCGCCGGTACTCCTCCTGGCGGTAGGCGGCCACCAGCAGGCGGGGGGCTGAGAGGTTGTGGACCTGGCGCACCCCGCGGCGGCGGGGACCGGTCGCCTTGGTCCTCTCCGGGCGCTCCCAGATGGCCTGCGTCCCGAACACGGAGGCGAAGAAAACGGGGCGGCGCTTGGCGTCCCGCGCGCGGGTCGTGCGGTGGACGGCCCCGCCCTTGCCCTTGGGGGCGGCCCGGCGGGACAGGCCCCTCAGGACGTTCCGCCGCAGGCCCCCGGAAGCGGGGTCGACGAGCTCCTCGGCCACGGGCATGAACAGCCATGTCTGGCCGGGACCGATGTTGCCGGGGACGCGGGTGCCGCCCTTGATCTGGTAGGCGTAGTACGCCGACTGCCGGTCCCGGATGTAGATCCTCGCCGTCATGTCCCCGTTGAGCCGGGCCCGGGTGTAGCCGAAGGCGTTCCGGACCGTGAAGTCGACGGGGCGGTCGAAGACGCGCTTGGCTTCGTCCCGGAGCGCGTCCCGGGCGGCGAACACAACCCCGTTGAGGGAGTAGCTCGCGGCGAACGGGAGCACGTCCTTGGCGAACCCGCCGAGCTGGCGAGCCCAGCCCTTGGTGTCCACGCGGAATTTCAGGTCGACGAGGGGGCGGTCAGACATGCCGGGCAGGCTGCAGGGGGCTCCGGGACCGCGCTAGGGATGGGTGCTGAACACCCACCCCCGGTCAGTCCTGCCGGGGAGCGAGCCGGTCCGCCAGAGCCGCGTGGATCGCTTCGCGCCGGAGCGAGACTCCTCCGTGAGCCTTGCCCCTCAGGGCCCGCGCGGCGCCCCCGAGGATGTCGTGGAGGTCGACATGCCGGCGGACGGCTCCCTGGCCTGCAGGGGGGCGCAGGGCGTCCCGCAGGGCGTCGACGATGGCCGCGTCGAGCTGGCGGGGGTCGGGGGCGCCGGCGTCCCTGAGGGCCTGCCTTTCAGCGCGCTTGCGCTGGCGGTCGGCATCGCGACGGGCGGCCCGGGAGGACAGGGCCGGGACAACGGAGGCCGTGGACATCGAGGGCGAGGGGGACGGGATCATGGGCCGATCCTGCCGCGGGGGCTGGCAAGGCACCATGGCCCCGAAACGACGACGCCCGCCGCGGTCTCCCGGCGGCGGGCGTGTGTCCTGGCAGGACGATGTGCTGCATCGAGAGGCCAGTCCCGGACGGCTCGCGCCGACCTGCAGTCAATGTAGACGCGTCGCCGGTGAGGGACAATGCCCGAGAGTGCGGACCTGGCGACGGGGGCGGGGCGCGCGGGGCTTCGCAGGCTCCTGCAGGGTCGAGGCGATGGCAAGCCGGGGACCGCCCTCCATCTCGCCCTGCAGGACCCACATAGCGGTCTCCAGGGCGTCGCGGCGGGCCCTCGGCCTGGACGACGGGTCCCGATAGCCGGAGACCGAGATGAAGTGCTGCCAGAGCCGCCTGAGCCGGTCCTCGTGGTCGGCGTGGATCTGGCCGGCCGGGAGGGGGCGCTCCATGGCCCACAGGGGGTACAGGCGGGCCAGCTCGGGGTCCGGATCCGCCGTGATCCAGGCCGGGATGGGCTCAGGGGTGGCGGCGGGGGCAGGCTCCCCCTGAAGGGCGTAGCCCTCAGATAGATAGCGTGACGGATCTGTCGGAGCTGTGAGCGTGCACGCCTCCACGAGGGCCTGCATCTGCGCGTCGGAAACGTCCTCGTCGGGGAGGTCGAGGAAGACGGCTGCACGGTCGGCCGCGCCCTCGAACATCTCCTCCAGCGCCCGCTCGACCGTTCGGGCGCAGCATCCGAGGAGCTCTGCGACCTGCTCGGGTTCGAGATCGCCCTCTGAGACGAGTTCGAGGATGAGCCCCGACCGCTCGCGCTTCTCCTTGGCCATGGCCTCCCTCTTTCTCGCCCCCAGCCGCTCGCGCCGAGCCGCCTGCCGCTCAGCCGGCGACAGGGCCTGCCGGTCCTCGATCACGGGCGTGAGGATCCGGAACCCGAGCTCGGCGGCGAGCTCTCGCGTCACCTTCAACTCGCGCGCGACCCGGCCGATGCCGTACTCGTAGAGGGGCGAGACCTCGCGGGGCTCGCCGCCCGGCGGCTTGTACGTGACGGTCTCGCCGGCCTCGTGGCGCCGCAGCGCCTTCTCGACGGGGCGGAGGTAGGTCGCCAGCGCCTTTTCCGACAGCTTCGGACCGCACAGCCACGGGGCGAGCTCGGCCGCCCATGCCCGGGCGTCGCCGCCCCGGCCCGCCTGCGCCCAGGCGCAGCACAGGTGGTGGCCGATCAGGTTCCGGATGCCGAGGTCCGGGGAGACCGCGCCGTCGCCGGCATGGTGCCGCATCAGGACCTCGATCTCGTTCGCGACGACGGCCCAGCGCCCCGGCATGGGCGCGCGCAGGAATCCCGCGGAGGTCCTGCCTTCGGCGACGGCGCGCTCCTGGCGGGCCTTGCGGGCCGCGTCGCGCTCGTCGAGGTAGGCCTTCGTCTCCTGGCGCGTGAAGGGGAGCACGCTGTCGCAGAAGGCGTCGAAGCCGGAGCGCTGCACGTCGGCCCATGAGGCGGGCCAGACGAGCCGGACAGTCTCGCCGCTGGCGTCGTTGGTGGAGCCCGCGATGCGATGGACGCGGCTCATGTCGGCGACGGCCCAATCGATCCGGCCGCCCTCCCACAGGGACCGCATGGCGGCCGCCTTCGTGGTGACGCGCTCGGTGCCCGCGCCGCGGCCGGTGGTGATCTCTTCGCCCCAGTACGTCCTGCAGGCCTTGAGCACGCGCCCGCGCGCCTGCGGGGGGATGTGGCCGTCGGCGAGGTAGACGCCCCAGATCCCGCGGCCCGAGAACGTCATGTAGTCCGGCCGCGGCACGCCGGCGGCATCATGACGGGCAAGGATGATGCCGGCGACGTCGGCGGGATCCATCCCGTGGAACCCGTCGCCCTCGCGGATCTCCAGGTCGAACCACGCATAGGCGTTGATCGCGACGAGCTCGTCGGACCGGCAGCCAGTGGCATGGCGCTGGAGCGAGACGTACCCGGCCTCGGGCAGCATGTGCGAGTGCGCGAGCTGGATGGGATGCCGGGTGATCCGGTGGCCGGGGTTTGCGCCCGTCAGCGTGGCGCGGCCCTTCACGGGGATCTGGCGGCGGACCTTCTTCCGCTTCGACGCCTTCTCGTAGACCGAGCTATGGGTCGGGTGCAGGACCGCGAGGTGCGCCGCCCGGGCGTCCAGCGCGGCGCGCTCGGCCGCGGCGGCGGCAGCCTTCATATCGACGACGGGCGCGGGCTCGGCCTTCACGACCTTCGCGCGCCGGGACGCCGCCAGGGTGGAGCGCGCGCGGATTTCCGCGGCGAGAGGCGTCTCGTCGAGCAGGCAGTCCGGGGTCTCGGGGATGAAGTAGTCGGAGAGCATTCTCGGTCCGGGAAGGGGCCGTCGGCGAGGCAGCACACCCACCGACTGAGGATAGATTTGACCGTCCTCCCGCCTCGCACAAGCCCGGCCGCGCCGGCGCGGAGGCCCTCGGTTAACGCCGCCCAGGCCGCCGATCCGGCTCGTCCCGACGCTCCCACGTCCGGCCCGTCCGCGCCCCTGGATGCCCGCCGCGGCCCCGATCCGGCCTGATCCGGCGACTCCGCGCACCCGCCTCCGAGAACCCCTGCCAAGCCGGTCCTGGAGCCTCGGACCGCGTGAACGCGAAAGTGCGTAGACGTCGCCCCGGGTGGGCGCAGGCCGGCCGCGGCGGGCGGGATCCAGGGCCTCAAGGACCGAATCGCCAGTGCTTGGCGACGAATCGCGACCTGGTTCCCGGCTCTTACCGTGCGCGGTCCCGCGACCTCCGGATGATCGAGCCTGCACCCAGCGCAGGCCCCTCGATGTCCGCCCCGTCCCCCGTCCCCCCCGACGTCCGTGTCGACCGCTCCGGCGGCCTGCGCGCCATCGCGACCAATCACAGCGTCCGCCGCTACGTCGAGCGCTCCCTCGGGATCGGGGAAGAGGCCCTCGCCGGCCTGGATGACGCCGCGGCGGTCGAGGCGCTCCACGCCGCCGGGTACCACGTGCAGGCCTACCGGGACCGGCTCTCGTATTTCGGCGGCGTGCAGCTCCGCTACCGCGCCGACGGCGTCGTCATCGACGGCATCCGGCTGGTGCTCGACGGCGACGTCGTCGTGACGGTCGTTGACAGCCGCGGGCCCGTCACCCGCCGCCAGGCCGAGAGGGCCGCAGCATGAAGTTCGAGCTCGTCCACAACCTGGGGGCGGTGATCAGGCGCGCCTGGTCCATCCGGTTCCTCGCCCTCGCGACGGTGCTCGATGCCGCGCAGGCGAGCGTCTCCTTCTTCTCCGGCTCCGAGCTCGTCTCCCCGACGACGCTGAGCCTCGCGAACATGGGGCTGGCCCTGGCGGCCCTCGGGGTTCGGTGCGTCGCCCAGCAGGGCGTCACCACCCCCGCACCCGAGGGAGACGCCTGATGGCCTTCTCGTTCGCCGCCCTGTTCCGGCGCCGTCCCGCCGCGGCCGGTCCCGTGGCCCCCGCGCCCGTCCTGAAGGTGCCAGCCGCCGCCCCGCGTCCCGCCGCCAAGGGCAAGCTCCGCAAGCGCATGGTCGCCGGCACCGCCGCGGCCGCGCTCGCCGTCACGTTCGTCGGCGGGAAGGAGGGCATGCGCCTCAAGGCCTACAGGGACATCGTGGGCGTGCCGACGATCTGCGCGGGGGAGACCCGCGGGGTGACCATGGACATGGTCTTCACCCGGGCCCAGTGCGAGGCGATCCTCCTCAAGGGCCTCTCCGACTTCGAGGACGACGTCCTCCGCTGCGCGCCCAAGATGGCCGACGCCCCGGACGAGCGCCTGGTCGCTCACGTCTCGCTCGCCTTCAACATCGGCGCCTCGGCCTACTGCCACAGCACCGTCGCCCGCCGCTTCAACGCCGGCGACGTCGGCGGCTCCTGCGACGCCTTCGACATGTGGGACCGGGCCGGCGGCCGCCGGGTCAACGGGCTCTCCATCCGTCGCGATGACGAGCAGGTCCTCTGCCGGAAGGGTCTTTGAAATGGACAATCACACCATCCTTGGGCTTGCACTCATCGCCATGCTGACCCTGTCGCGGGTCGCCAACGTAATCCGCGATGTCCTGGTCGCCAGGGCCGAGGCGGCAGCCCGGCGTGAGGCCGAGTGACATGGCCGAGCACATCGCCTCGGCCCTCACGCTCCTCCGGCACGGCTGGACCGCGTTCTCCCTCAGCGCGACCTTGGCCGGGCTGGGCGGCGTCGGCCTGATCGCGGTGGCACTGCTGGCCGCGGCCTATCTGCCGGGCTGGCTGCGCCGGCCCCTCATCGGCGCCGGCGTGGTCCTCCTGGTCGGCGCCGCGCTCTACCAGGCCGGGCAGGCCAAGGGCGCGCACGACGCCTTCGCGGTCGAGTCGGCCAAGACCCTCCAGCGCGAGCGCGACGAGGCCGCGGCCGCCCTCGCCGAGGTCCGGCGCCAGGCGGCGGCCGCCTCGAAGATCTCCGACGCGGACAGGGCCCGGGCCGACGCGGCAGAGGCCTCCGCGAAGTTGGCGGCCGCCCGGGTGCGCGAGCTCCAGCGCCACCTCGCCCGCACGCCAGACGCCGGGTGCGTGACCGACGAGGACGCCCGCCTGCTGAGGGGCCTCTGATGCGCCGCGTCCTGATCCTCGCCGCCGTCGCCGGCACGGCCATCGCGCTGGGCGGCTGCCCCGATCGCGCGGCACTCGACCTTAGCGGCCGCGCCGCGCTGCCCCCGGTCCCGGCGGACCTTGAGGCATGCATCCACCGCACCTTCCCCGAGATCCCCGCCCGCGCCTTCGGCCGGCGCGAGGCCGTCGGGATCATCGCCGACGCCAAGCTGCTCGACCGGGCCAAGACCGCCTGCGGCGAGCGCGCCCTCGAATGGATGAACGGGGTCTCGGCCGCGTTCGGGAGACCCGCCCAGTGACCCTCGATCCGACCATATCGCTGGGCGTCCTGCTGGCCGTCGGCGTCACTCTCTTCCTGGCGGCCCTCGGCGGGTACGCCGGCTACGTCACGCTCCGGAACAAGGTCGTCGAGGTCGAGGGGCGGGGTAAGGACACCGACAAGGCGGTCGCCGCCTACGGGACGGCCCTGGCCGATCTCCGGAGCCACACGGACAGGGCGACCGCGGCGTACGGCACCGCCCTGGCGGACCTGCGCGGGCACATCGCCGAGACGTGCGTGAAGAAGGATGACCTGGAGCGGATCGAGAACCGGCTGACCGACAAGATGGACAAGGTCGAGCACGGCATCCGCAACGCCCTGACGGAGATGATCCGCTCCATGCGGCCGCGCCGGGGGGACGAGTGATGCGGCGCCCCTTCTGGATCGCCTACTGGGGCGTCTCCCTCGCCTGGCTCCTGATCCTGTTCGTCGCCTCGTTCGGGGCCCGCATCGAGGCCACGTTCGCCCCGGTCCGCATCGAGCAGCGCGTCGAGGGCGTGTCCCGGGAGGCCGGCCGCCTGTGCTGGTCCTCGGTGGCACTCAAGGTCCGTGACAAGGCGAGCGACGACGTCGACGTCTACGTGCGCGTCGCCGGCGGCGAGCGCCTGGTGGCCTCGGTGTACCACGCCGACAACCTGATGCCCTGGCGGGCGTCGGCCGCGCCCAGGCCGGGCCCCGTCGCCATGCGGTACTGCCTGACGCTGCCGCCGCATGTCCGGGACTGGGACCCGGTCGAGGTCGAGTGGCAGGCCTGGTACCCGGGCTTCCTCAACCTGTGGCGGATCGGCCTGGTCATGCCGCCCGTCCTCTCCCCGGGGACGGCGCCGTGAACCTGACCTTCGCCGTCGTCCTGCCGCTCGCCTGCTGGTCCCCGCCGCCGCGGCCCCTCGTCGACGCCCCGGTCCTGTCCGCCCTGCGCGGCGAACCCGTGCCCCAGACAGGCCGCCCCGACGCGGTCGCCGATGCCCTGGCCGCCCTGTCGCCGGCGCAGAGGCGGCGGCCGCGCCGGTGACCACCTTCGTCGTCGGCGCCCTGATCGCCCTGTGCCTCGTGCCCCCGCCCCGGAGAGCCCGTTGAGCGATGAAGCCGCCGCGGCCGTGATCGAGGCCGCCTGCCACCTGGTGTTCCGGGAGCGCTGGAGGATGAAGCTGCCCGACGACCGCGAGATCCCGGACCGCCTCGCCGCGGCGCTGGAGAAGACCCTCGCCGCCCTCGATGCCGCGAAGCCGGAGGGGCAGGACTGATGGGCTGCCACCTCGACCGCCATGACGTCTATCCCTCGGTCCACGAGGTGAACCCGATCAAGGTCGCCGGCCTCATGGACACCCGCGGCCGGGAGGCCTGCCGCGAGCGGTGGCACTGGCTGAACGATCACTACCTGTCCGACCTCGCGGTCCGGGGGCGGCGGCTCATCGCGGCCGGCAAGAAATGGCCGGGCCCGACGGCCCCCAAGCGCCGCGGCCCCAAGCCCGGCCAGGGCCGCCGGCGGAAATCTCAGCCTGACCCGTTGTCGTAGGCATCGCCACCCGTACCATTCTCGCACGAACCAGGATCGTGCGAGAAATGTCCAGGCTGACCGATTACCTCTCCCGCCGCCCCGTCGCCCTCACCGGCGAGCTCCGCGAGGCCGGGA
The DNA here is from genome assembly GCF_029691625.1 of Methylobacterium sp. 391_Methyba4. Taxonomy (NCBI): domain Bacteria; kingdom Pseudomonadati; phylum Pseudomonadota; class Alphaproteobacteria; order Hyphomicrobiales; family Methylobacteriaceae; genus Methylobacterium; species Methylobacterium sp. 391_Methyba4. The sequence continues at coordinate 3,169,460 of NZ_CP121475.1, forward strand.
TCCACCCCGACACCATCCGCGCCGCGCTCGACGCCGGCGTCGCCGTCCGCCCCTGGCACGGCCTGATCGCGACCCCCGAGGCCGCCGACCACCCGCGGTTCGAGGACGCCGCCATCGCCCTGTCGACCGGGGGCGTGATCGCCCGCCGGACCGCCGCCATGCGGCAGGGCCTCTCGACCGACCTGCCCGGCGCGACCGAGGTCCTGATCCCGGCCGGCACCCGCCGCACCGCGGGGGACCTGCCGCTCCTCCTCCTGCGCTCGCGCCTGCCCGAGAGCATGACCGTCGGCGTCGAGACCGAGGAGGTCCTCGGCGTCCCGTTCCGGATGACCGGCCGCGCCCGCACCGTCGTCGACCACTGGCGCGGCTGGCCCGTCGCCGCCCGGGCCGTCCCCCCGCAGCACGTGCAGGAGGTCCTGCAGACGTACCTGCAGGAGGGCGGCGACCACACCGAGCTCATCGAGGTCGGCCGCGCCTTCGGGCCCGTCGTCACCGACCGCCTCACCCTCGCCGTCGACACCTTCCTCAACCACCCGACCCGGAGCTTCTGACATGGCCAAGGACCCGACCCTCGCCGCCCTCCAGGCCGTCGCCAAGGCCAAGCGCCTCGACCTGTCCGCCGTCGCCCAGCGCTACGCCCTGGAGCGCCTGTTCGCCCGCGTGTTCACGTCCCGGCACGCCGACCGATTCGCCGCCAAGGGCGGGGCCCTCATGTTCATGGCCGAGGGCGTCGAGCCCCTCGATGGCCGGTCCACCTCCGATGCGGACCTCCAGCTCCCGGCGTTCGAGGGGACCATGGCCGAGTTCGAGGCCATCATGCACGAGGTCCTCGACGCCGGCGGCGGCGACGGCGTCGCCTTTGACCTGGCCACGTGGAAGGTCACGGCCGAGCGCGAGGCCGGCTCGATCGGCGGCGGGTCCGTCACCGTCACCGCGACCGTCGGCGGCCAGAAGGTCCGCGTGAAGTGCGACGTCGCCTTCGACGAGCGCAGCCGGGTCGCCGACCTGATCGAGATTCCGATGCCCTCGATCCTCGGGGGGGAGCCCGTCCGGATCCGCGCCGTCCCGTTCGCCCACACCGCGGCCGACAAGATCCAGGCGATGCTCCGCCACGGCCCCCGCAACCACCGCCTGCGCGACCACTACGACCTGTTCGTGATGCTGACGCACGGCCACGCCCGCCTCGATGCCGTGGCGGCCGCCCTGCCGGCGTCGCTCGCGGCGTTCGGCATCCCGCTGCCCGACGACGCCGACGGGATCCCGGCGCTGGCCGATGCCCACGTGGCGCCCCGGGCCCGGGCTTGGGAGGCGGAGCGCGCGTCCCGGCGGTTCGCGGTCGAGACGCCGGCGTGGCCGGAGCTCAATGCCCGTCTGCGCGAGCTCGTCGGGGAGGTGCTGGAGCGGTGCCACGCGGCCCGCCCGGGGCTGGCGGCCTAGGGCGTCCGACGCCCCGAAAACGAATCGCTAGAATCGTTCATGCCCCCCGCCCGAGGGGCGGCCCCCGCAGGTGGTGGAACACCTGGCAGGGGGCCTGACCGGACCAACGGAGAGACCCGTGATCCAGGCTGATGCCTACTCTACCACGCTGCCCGCGACCGTCGACGTCGCCGGCACCCCGCTCACCCACCATTTCGCCCTGACGCCCGTCCGGTCCGTCATGATCGACGGCGAGCCGTGGTTCGTCGGCAACGACGCCACCCGGGCGCTCCAGATCGCCGACGGCCGCCAGGCGCTGGACAAGCTCGACGAGGACGAGAAGGGGTGGTGCTCAATACCCACCCTTAGCTCCGGCCTGCAGCGGATGCGGGTCGTGAGCGAGGGCGGCCTCTACACCCTCATCCTCCGGTGCCGGGGCGCGACGACGCCGGGCACCCTGCCGCACCGGTTCCGGAAGTGGCTGACGGCCTCGGTCCTCCCCGAGATCCGGCGCACCGGCTCCTACGGCGCCCCGGCCGCGGCCTCGCCCGCCGGCATGTTGGAAGCCCTGCGGGATCCGGCCACCGTCCTGGCGCTCATCGCCCACCACGCGCAGGAGACGCTCGTCGCCCGGGCCGACGCCAAGGCCAAGGGCAAGGCGCTGATGGTGGCCCACGGCCGTATCGCCGAGCAGCGCCCAGCCGTCGAGGCCTACCACCGGCTCGCGGACGCCGACGGGACGTGGTGCATCACCGACGCCGCCAAGGCGCTGGGGATCCGCCCCAAGGACCTGTCGAAGCACCTCAGGGACGAGGGCTGGGTCTACACCCGCGGCGCCGGCAAGCGCCTCCTCGCCCACCAACACCGCCTCAACGACGGCAACCTCGTGCACAAGACCACGGTCGTAGCCGACGCCGACGGGGAGGACCAGGCGTACACTCAGGTGCGCGTCACGGCGAAGGGCTTGGCCAAGCTCGCGGCGGCGTTCGCGCCCCGCCTCCCGGGCATGTGAAGCGGTACCTGCAATCCGTAGCCAACCGCCCTTCGCTTCCATCAGGGCCGGCGGCACGCGCCCCGGCCCGCCTTCCCGGACACCGTCCATGGATGCCCTCGACCTGCTCGGCGACGACGTCGTCGAGACCCTCTGCGTATGGGAGCAGCGCGGCCGCTCGTGCCGCCTGCTCCTCACGTACGCGCAGACCGACGAGCTCGGCGTCGAGCCCCGGGCGTGGCTCCGCGTGGATCCCGCCCGGGCCGTATTCTGCGCCGTCTACCGGCTGCCCGGGGACCTGCACGCCCGCTACGCCGGCCGCACGCCGACGCCGGCGGATTACGACGACGCCCGTGCCGACCCGGCCGGCGTGGCGCTCGGCCTCATCCGCGAGGATCTGGCGCAGCTTGTGGACATCGGCCGCTCCACCGCCGAGTGAGATCGCCGGGCGGGGGTGTGCGCGCTACCTGTGGTGGATGATCTCTGACGCCGCCCAGGTCGCCGCTGTCTATACCTCGGGCGGGCTCGTCGCCTTCGTCATCGCAGCAGGCATATTTCGGCAGCCCCTTGCCAGGGCGATTGATCGCTGGAAAGGAGCGAACCTCGGTAAGGACCGGTCCATCGACCTCTCCGGGACGGCGCAGGTCGAGGCCCAGAAGAACGCGCCGCCGCCGGAGGCCGAGAGGCTGCCCGTGCCGGCTCCGGAGCCCGGTGCTCCTCTGCCCGCGCTACCGCCCCCGAGCCCGGTCTATGCCCCCATCGAAGCCGACCTGCGCCGACGCATCGAGCAAGCCGTCCCGGGACCGCTCGACGTCCAGATGGCGTGGGCGGTCCGCATCGCCGTAGCGGCTCAGGTCGAGGCAAATCACGAGCAGACGTACCGGCTCATATTCGGTAGCCAGATCCATGCCCTGAAGCAGTTAAACACGCTCGGCCCGCTTACTGTTCGGCAGGCGCGAGAGATCTACAACAACACGGCCCTGCGTAATTTCCCAGGAACCTTCAAGGATGAAGAGTTCCCGGCGTGGGGTGAATACCTTATGAACCGTGGTCTTGTCACGCTGGAGCCGGGCGAGCCAACTGAAAATACAAAGGCATTCCTTACACCGTTGGGGAAGGACTTCCTTCTATTCATGGTTGGCCGTGGGCTCACTGAATACAAGTGGGGCTAGTCCCCCGTCCCGATGTCGACGGTCCCCTGCGCACAGCCCGGGGCGGTCCCGAACACCTCCCCGCTGCGCTCATTCAGGACCATGCGGCCGACCTTCGGGACGTCGATGAGGATCAGGCCCATGCTTCGCGCGGCCGCCCCCGTCCCGGTCCGGGCGCGCCACCGGCCGGTGCGGGTGTCCCGCGTCTCGCAGCGCGCCGAGACCGCCCACTCGCCCGCCCCGATCCGCTCGAATGACAGCGAGGTCGTCAGCTCGTCGTGGCCGCGGCGCTCCGTCGTGCCGGCGTGCCAGCGCGCCTCGTCCATGGGGGCAGCCGTCGCCGTTCCGGCCACCGCGAGGCCGGCCAGGGTGAGGATGGTACGCATCACTTTGCCTCTTGTGGGTTGCCCTGTGCGCCCGCGGGCGGCCTACGTGCGGCCCCTGTCGTCCTGCGAACGTTTTGACACCGGCGGCACCGAATTCATGCGATCGGACACCGCCGCGAACGATGCGACACCGCTACCGGGGGTCGAGCCCATAGAACGGCAGGTGCGCGAGGTCCTCGTCCGTCGCCTCCCGGGCCTCGACCGGCTTCGGCGCCGGGCGGGGCGGCATGGGCGGGCCCAGGCGCACGAAGCCGTCGCTCAGGCGAACCCACCCGTCGCCTCGCGCCAGCACGACCTCGGTCGTCGTCCACCCGTCGAGCTGCCGGGGGTGTCCCTTGAGGTGGCCCATGAGGAACGGGGCGGTCGTGCCGACCGGCGTGTAGTCGACCCAGTACGACAGCGTCGGCGCCCCGGCGAGGTCCTCAGCCGACGGCGTCCAGCCCTCCGCGAGCCGGGCGAGGTCCTCGTCCCGGCGGCGGTTTTGCTCGGCGATCTTCGCCAGCGGCAGCCTCTCGAACCTCATAGCGGGACCCCTCTACTGAAACCCAGATCGATGCACCGCCCTAGTCTGAGGAGGCCCCACGCATAGCACCACGCCCAGCCCTGGATTTCGCCGCCCGGCTCGTCCTCGATCATCTGGATGGTGCTTGTCGTGATCCGGGACCCGTCGGGGTAGCGGGGGTGCCCCGAGATGATGCCCGTGAGCACGGCGCCGTCAGCCGCACGGTCGTCGGGCTCCAGGAGCCACTCGTCCAACAGGGGCGCCTGCGAGATCCTGTAGAGGTCGGCCGGAAGGCGGCCCGGGTAGCGCTGCCTCAGAGCCACCGGAGCCCCCATCCCAGCACCGGGCCCATGACTGGCAGCAGCAGCCTCTCGCACCCCGCGACCGCCCTGCCGTCGACGTTCACGAACGAGTCGTGCACGCACGGCTGGAACCCGATTGTCTCCCCCGTGTCATCGTCCCAGGTCTCGTCGACCAACGTGCCCCTGGCGAACGCGCAGACCGCGCGCTGGCCGGAGCGGCGGACGCGCATGACGGCCGGCAGGCTCACGATCAGGGAGACGTCGCGCATGCAGACCTTGTCCGCGTGCCCGACGACGCGGCCGCGCTCGCGCAGCGACCACATCCACTTCCGGCGGTTGTAGTAGACGTCGGTCACAGCCCGTCCCCCCATTCGAGCGGCGAGAACGCGAGGGCCATGGCCTCGGCCTCCAACGCCATGCGGAGGGCCACGTCGGGGGCGAGGCGTCCCTTGGCCTCCATGGCGACGATCCGCTGGACCCGCAGGCCAGCGCCGACGGCGCAGAGCCCACAGGACCGGCGGGACGCCCAGGCCGCCCGGATGCGGGCGAGGACGGCGGTCGGGGTGTCGTTCTGCATGTCGACCTCCCTCAGTGCCGGGCCACGGGGGCGCTGTCGCGCGCCTGGAGGATGCGGGCGACGAGCCGCTGGAGCCGGCGGACCGACCCTCCGCGCCACGCGTCCTGCAGCGCGGAGATCTCCTCCCTGTCGAGGTCGCCCCAGCGTTCGTCGAGCCCGAGCTCGCGGCAGGCTTGGCGGGCGAGCGCGGGGGCCAGCAGGCCGAGGTGTTCCGGCCCCGGCTCGCCGACGCGCACGACCGTCATGCGGTCGAGGAGCGAGCTCGCGACGCCGTCCGTGCTGTTGCCCGTGACGACGTACAGCATGTGGCTGTAGTCGACCTCCCCGAGGAGGTACGGCGAACGCCACGACCGAGCCGTCTCGGGTTCCAGAAGGCCGTGCATGAGGTCGTGGGGGTGACCCCCCGAGTGGCGGCTGCCTGCACACTTCTCGAACTCGTCTACGAGCAGCATCCCGCTCGCCTTGCGCGCCTTCGCGAGCAATGCCTCGATGGGCCCTGGGTGCGCCGATGACCATCTGATGGAAGTACCCCCAATCACCGACGAATCGCTCGCGGCGTCCAGGTTGATGCGGGCGAACGGGAGGCCGCTGGCCTGCGCGGCCAGCCGACTGATCAGGCTCTTTCCAGCGCCGGCGGGTCCGGCGATGTAGACCGACCCGTGGCTCCAGTGCGTCCGCCCGCCCTGCGTCGCCCGGACGGCGCGGATCGCCGGAGCGAGCCACGGCGCCTTCACGATCAGCCCCTCCTGCCACGCGTGCCAGTCCACCGGGACCGGTACCCGCGGCAGGGCAGCGCCCAGGGCATCCCCGAGCAGGCGCTTCACGTCCCGCTCGTTCTCCGACTTGCCGACGCCGGCGAGGATCTCTCGCGGGAACACCACGACGCCGGCGGACGGCCGCGCCGCGGGCTCGTCGAGCAGGTCGGACACGATGCGTTCGGCCCGGTCCTCGTCCCGGTCCCGGGGATCCAGGCCGGTGTCGTCGCGGACCTGCCCGAGCGGCGGTTCGGCGTCGACACCGCGCATGTACTCGACCGTCTCCGCCCGGGCGCACAGATCGAGCCAGCCGCTGTCGCGCGCCAGTCGGCGATGGACCGGCTCGTCAGCCCGGTAGGTCCCGAGAAGAATCTGGTGCCCGGTGTACGAGCACTCGGCCGCCGTCACCGCCAGCGCCCGCCGGCGAGCGTCGTCGACTTCCTCGATGGCGGCGACGTCGGCGATGTGCATGGCGATGCACGATGACGTGTAGTCACCCAGCCACATCGCCGCGAACCGGGCCCGGGCCGCGATCTCGCGGACGGCGTCGAGCACGTCCTCGGGGAAGCCGCCCTGCCGCACGACCGCGTCGCACGTGTCGGCCAGGGCCAGGACCGCCGGCAGCGTCAGGTCGGCCTGGATGACGGCGTCGAGTACCGCCTTGACCGACCCGGGCAGGCCCTTCCGCGACAGGCCGCCGATCCACGCCACGGTGTCTCGGTAGGGGTTGTGCCAGACGAGCGGCCAGCCTGTGAGGAGCTGCGCTAGGGTCGGCGGGTAGACGGTGGAGGCGGGAGGGGCGAGCGCGAGGTCGCCCGCGCGGGCGCGCTGCGCCCGACGCTGTGTGGCGTCGTTCATCTTCGGGGTTCCTTGGTCCGGAGCGCCGATGAAGACCGACGCCGAGGTGTGGGACCCTACAGGGCTCCCGTTAAGATTCCGTCTCCGGATCCTTGGATCCCGGGACCCGGCGCTGTTTTCGCGCCCACTCGATGAGCTCGCTGGCCTCCTCGACAATGGCCCTGGCCTTCTTGCCGACGACCGCGTCGACGCGGGGGCCGTACTTGAGTTCCGCGATGCCGCCGCGCAGGGACGCGACGGCCATGAGCATGTGGCCCATGGCGCGAGGGTGCTCGGAGGCCGCGCCCTTGGCGAGAAGGACAAGGACCCAGGGTGGCAGGCCCCACTGACGGATGCGGTCGCGGTTGCAGGTGCGGGCGTTCAGGCCGGTGACGGCGGCCAGGGGCTTGCTCCACTCGGGGCCCAGGATGCGCGAGGCGGCCACGTCGACGGCCTCGATCAGCGCCTCCGCGATGTCGCCGTGCGCGAGCTGGCGCCCGTCCACGTGCGCGCGGCGGTCGACGTAGACGAGCGGCCGGCCGTCCAGCAGGCCGACCGCGGTGCCGTCGTGCAACCCCTCGTCGAGGGGAACGAGTTCGATGATCATGGATCCCTCAGGGGGCGAGAAGGTCGACCGAAACGACGGGGCGGCCGCCGTCGTTGGCGACCGCCCACATGGCGAAGCGGACCGCGTAGACGCGGCCCGCGATGGTGATGGTGGTCCGGGTCACAGCCCGGCCTTCCGGAGCTTGGCGACGCAGCGGGGGCAGTCAGCCGGTTCGGCGCGGACGTCGCCCCAGCCGATAGACCGGGGGCCGGGCTTGGCTCCGCAGAGCGCCTTGTCGACGCCGGACCAGACCCCGCAGTCGTCCTCGGGGACGGCGTGGAGGCGACGTCCCCGGTCGCCCTGGTGGCCGGTGCGGAGCGTGCCCATCATGTCGGCCGAGCGCCACGCACTCCCGTCGGGGAGGATGTAGCGCGGGGCCGCGGCGAGGAACTCCACGCGCTCGGCCGCGAGTCTGATGGCGGCCTCGCGACCCCTGGCCTCGTAGGCGGCGGCGTCGGCGGCACGCTGCTCGGGGGTGCGGGTGTCCCGCGCCTCGGCATCGGCCGCGATCCTGTCGAGGTATCCGAATATGCCCATGGCGTGATCCCGGAAACGAGGACGCCCGGCGGGATTGCCGGGGCGCGGGCAGTGGGATCAGGCCGCGTCGCGCTCGACGACGTCATACAGGCGGCCGTTCTTTCCGAACGAGTACGAGTTCCGGCCGTGGGCGTCGTAGCCCTCGTGCCTGACGCGGTCGTAGAGGGCCCGGGTACAGGGCTCGGCGCGGTAGCCCAGGGTCGCCGCGTAGGCGTCGGCCACGGCGCGGTCCGGGAAGGTCTCGCGGCTGCCGTCGTAGGCCACGGTCCACTTGCCATCGGCGTCCTGTTCCACGGACGGGGCGCTGGTGCTGTTCCAGTGGTAGGCGTCGGCCAGCGCCTCCTCCTCGCTGCGGCCGATGCCCCAGATCGCTTCGACCTCGTTGGCGGTGAGTTCGGCCGGCACGGCGATGTAGAACCGCTGCGGGTTGAGGACGTAGAGGAGGTCCTCGCCGGGGACGGGGCCGAACTCGGCCTTGAGGCGGGCGAGGAGCTCGTCCGTGGCGGACTCGTCGTCGGCGCCCTCGGGGGTGTTGAAGGCGATGTGCTCGCCAATGGCCTGGGCGGCGAGGTCGCGGTCGATCTGGTTCTTGGCAGCCTTCCACGCGGCGATGGCGGTGTCGATGGTGATGCTGCTGGTCATCGGGTGTGCCTTCTTGTTGTCCCCGGACCGATGAGAACCGATCCAGTGTGTCTGTATTTAGCAGACACAGTTTGGATTGCAAGGGGAGTCCTGTGATCCCCGATCACACACCCGCCGGCTGCCCTAGACGAATCCCTGCCATCGCTGACCCTGCCGGCCTTCCTCCTGAGCCGGCCGGCCCGGGAGCCCGCGTCGGCCGGCGCGGGGGCCCATCCCAGGGGGCCTTGTCCCGGAACGATCAGGGGTCCTCACGCCAATGGGGCCCCTTTCTCGTGGCCAGGGGGGGGCTAGGCGAATCCGCAAAAGGTGCTTCGATCGGGGTGAGCCCCGGCAGCTGACCTGGTGACAGCGCCTGTCTGAAAAGCAGGAGAGGCCGGTTCGATTCCGAGCCCGGGGCACCAAGGTTTCAACGGGGCCGGCACGTGCGCAAGATTCTGGAGGAGGCCAAGGCTTTCGGGACCGTGATCGGGCTGGCCGCCGTCGGCGCCGCCTTCCTGCTGGGCATCGCCGCCTGGGAGCACATGAAGTGGAGCGACTGCCTCGCCTCCCACTCCGCCGTCTATTGCGCCGCCGCGCTGCAGTGAGGGCGTCGTGACCGAGGCCGAGAGCCACACGCTGGCGGGAAAGATCGCCGCCCTGTCGCCCAACGAGTCGGCCGAGTTCGACCGGTCGCTGATCGCCATCAAGGCCGAACGCGCCCGCCGCACGGAGGAGCGCCTCGCCGAGCTGCGGGCAAAGGACGACTGGGAACTGGTGGCGGACATCTGCCAGATCGCACGTCCTGATCCGGGCGAGGTCCTCGGGATCCTCAGGGACGGCGGTTTCGTCCGGGGCGGGCCTCTCCTGGCGATGCTTCGCGATGCCTACCGCTGGGGGTTCAGGGCCTCGGGCGAGGGCTGGAACTACGAGCACCAGGGGCCGCTGGTCGAGCAGGACGAAGCGTTTGTCCGCAAGATGGAAACCGACCTCGCCAGCTTCTCCGTGAGGGCCTGAGCCATGGGCACCTACTGGTACCAGCCCGAGGGTGGCGTCCTGCTGCCGGGAATCTACTGCGAAGACAATGCCGCGTTCGAGGCGCTCAAGCGCCAGGCCGGCGACCGGGTGGCGCCGGAAATCCAGGCGCGCCCGGAAGGCCGTTCCGTGGCGCACCTCGACGGAATGACGATCTCCATCGCGACGCCGCTTGAGGCCGAGGCCCTGCGCGCGCTGGCGAACGATCAGCGTGAGGCCCCGGCGAAGGCGCCTTCCCTCGATCGGGTGTGGGAGCGATGGCTGAAGGCGATGGCCGGGTCCTACGACGCGGCCGCCGGCCGGATGGTGGCCGCGGAACGAATGGCGGCGCGCCAGGCCCTGCGGGAGGCCGCGCGGGCGGTGCCCAGGCCGCAGCCCCAAGCGGATGGCCTGAACCGCCGGGCCCGGCGTGCCGCCGCGGCGATGGCGAGGAGGGCTTGATGGCCGCCCCCAAGAAGGACCTCGTGGCCTGGTGCGAGGAGCACGCACGCCTTCTGCCCGGGCGGCGCGACGAACCCCGCGATGGTTCGCTGCGCCTGTACCCGTTCCAGCAGGCCATCCTCGACGCCATGTCCGAGCCCGGCGTGAAGCTCGTCGTCCACAGACCCAGGCGGGACGCTGACCTACCGGCCGTGGGGACATTCCATGGTTGAGCGACCCACGAAACTGTTTGAGGTCGGCGAGTATCATGACGATCTTGGGGCTATTCACAGGCGAATGATCCGCGCCGCGAGCTCGCGATATCCACAGATACGCGGGTTATTATTTGGGGTCTGGTAGTGGAAATCCGTTAACCATGCCACCATGTGCCCGGCTTCAATGGCTGGGAGATGCCAATTGGCGAACCTCGACGCGCTTTTCGATAGAACGGGTGGCGGCTACTGGAAGTCCCGCTCCGACGACGAGTTGCTCCAGACACAATTTACGACAGACGATCCCGAGAGCCTCGAAAACGTCTCGGATGATCCGCCGCCGGACGAGGAGGCGGCGGTCGAATTAGCCTACGACGTCGCCGGTCGGGACGCAGGACGGGCGCAATGCGTGTTCTGTCGGTACCCCAACCACGACAAGGGCGTCGTCATGCTGTTCCGTTCCGGACAGCGCCGGCTGGTCGGACGCGATTGCGCCCGCAAACACTACGGCGTCGCCTTCGATGCCATGGCCCGAGATTTCGACGCCGCCCAGGACAGGGCCAGCTACGTCGAGCGCCAGCGGCGGGCGGTGTCGGAGCGGCACGACCTCGTCGGACTCCTGCGGGCCATGCGAGCCGACCCGGCGATCCGTGAGTTCGCGGATACCAAGCGCCGCCTTCGCGAATTCATGGGCCCCAAGCTTTGGGAGAAGTTTGTCCGGATCGCAGACCGCGGTGAAATGCTGGACGGTGGCCCCCCTGTCGCTGAGAGACACGGCATGCTCACGGTGCTCGTCGCATCGAGCGATCCGGGAGCAATCTCCGGGGCGGACCTCGTGCGGTCTGGCCCTACGGTCGCTCAGCGGTTGGAAGAGATTGAGGCCGAGCTAGAGGCGGTCATCGCTCGCCTGCGGGCCGCCGGCACAAACACTCGGGAGATCCGGACGGGCCTTGTCCGGCTCGTTGACCTTCTGAAGGCGGTCGAGGCCGAACGAGTGAGGATGCGCTCGGTCAGTGCGTTCTTTGAGGACGGGAACCTTGGTCGGATCGCACACTGGATGCGTTTGAACGGACGACGAGGCATCGCCGTGGATGTCCTGCCGTACCGTTTGGTCGACGATCTGAACCGGACGGAAATCGGGCCGCCGAAGGACTACCTGATCCCGGGCAAGGCCCTGATCGCGGCGATGCGTGAGGCGGTTGTGTTGGCGCCCCAGACAAAGCGTCGGAAGGCATCCTGACGGGCTAGGGCAGCTCCGCGAGCCCCTCCCGCACGGCCGCCTCGACCACCGCGCCCAGGCCGTCCGTCTCGTGCCCGTGCTCCCGGGTCTCGTACACTAAGGCGGGCTCGCCCTGCCTCTCGACGAGGACCGTGGACCGGCGGGGGCCGACCATCACGCGCACGGTGACGTCCACGTAGCGGCCGGCGCCGGGGCCGTCCTCGACGGGATAGAGAACAGCACGGGGGATGACGTCCGAGCTCAGGCACGCCTGGCGGAGCTCTCCCTCGTCGAGGCAGCCAGTAAGCTCCAGCGCCTGCGCGGTGGTGAGCCTACGGGCGGACCAGGCCACCAGCATGTCGTGGACGCTCATGGGCATGCCGGGCGCCCCTGCAGGGCCTCAGCTACGATCTCGGCGACCCGCTGGCCGGCGGCGGCCGCGATCTTTTCCGGCACCGCGACCACACGCATGCGCTCGCCCGGGGAGACGACCGTGACGCGGCCGGCGGCGTCGATGGTCACGGTGATTGCGAGGGCCTGTCTCATGCCGGCGAGACTCGCAGCTCGCCCCGTCCCCCGCAATCTGCGTGACGAATCTGTTCACTCCCAGCTCAAGGCGCAGGGGCGGGAGCCGTAGGAGTGACCTAGGACGAGAGCCGTCAGCCCACTCACGGAGCTTGGTAGACGCCCTTCGTCGCGTCCGACCAGCCGTTGTCCCAGTAAGCCTCTTCGGACTTCCCGCTGTCGCGGTAGGGGTTGGCGCTCTTAGGCCGGCCATCGCGCGCTGCGGCGTGACCCTGCTCGTAAGCCTGGCGCGTATCGTACGTGTCGCTCATAAAGATTTCTCCCGCCCAAACCCCGCCCAAGGCCCAGAGACGACAAAGGCGCCCCGGGGGCGCCTTGCGAAAAATCATTATGGCTGAGGGACTTGTTTGGTGGGCGCACTAGGGTTCGAACCTAGGACCCGCTGATTAAGAGTCAGCTGCTCTACCAACTGAGCTATGCGCCCGATCGCGTCTGCGACCGCCCGGTGGCCACCAAGTCCGTCCGGGGTGACGGGCTGATACCAACGCGGCCGGGGGGTGTCCACCCCCCGCCGCCGCTTTTTCTCATTCCGCCGCCGCATGCTGTGCATGCACGCGCACCGAATGGGCCGAGAGCTTGTTCAGCGCCGAGAGATACGCCTTCGCGGAGGCGACCAGCGTGTCGGGATCGGCACCGCGGGCCGTGACGCTGCGCTCGCCGTCCCGCAGGCGCACCGAGACCTCGGCCTGGGCATCCGTGCCGCCGGTCACGGCATGGACCTGATAGAGTTCCAGCTGCGCCTGATGCGGAACCAGCGCCGAGATCGCGTTGAAGACCGCATCCACCGGCCCGTTGCCGTCCGCCTCCTCGATCCGCGTGCCGGCCTCGTCGGCGATGCGCAAGGTCGCGCGCTGCGGCCCGCGGGTGCCGGCGATCACCGACAGGGAGACCAGCCGGATGCGGTCGTGGGCCGTGGCGAGGTTCTCGTCGACCAGCGCCTCGATATCCTCGTCGTAGACGTTCTTCTTGCGGTCGGCCAAAGCCTTGAACCGGTCGAAGGCGTCCTGGAACTGGTTGTCCGACAGGTGCAGGCCGAGATCCTCCAGCTTGGAGCGGAACGCCGCCCGGCCCGAGTGCTTGCCCATCACCAGGGAGGTCTTGGTCAGCCCCACCGAGGCCGGCGTCATGATCTCGTAGGTCTCGGCGTTCTTGAGCATGCCGTCCTGGTGGATGCCGCTCTCGTGGGCGAAGGCGTTGCGGCCGACGATCGCCTTGTTGAACTGCACCGGGAAGTTCGTGGCGTGGCTCACGAGCTTCGAGGCGCGGGTCAGCATGGTCGATTCGACCCCCGTCTCGTAGGGCAGCACGTCCGCGCGGGTGCGCAGGGCCATCACGATCTCTTCCAGCGCCGCGTTGCCGGCCCGCTCCCCGATGCCGTTGATCGTGCACTCGACCTGCCGGGCGCCCCCCTCGATGCCCGCCAGGGAGTTGGCGATCGCGAGACCCAGGTCGTTGTGGCAATGGACCGAGAACACCGCCTTGTCGGCGTTCGGCACGCGCTCACGCACATTCGCGAACATGTCGCGGTACTCGGAGGGCGTGGCGTAGCCCACCGTGTCGGGGAGATTGATCGTCGTGGCGCCGGCCTTGATCGCCGCCTCGACGCAGCGGCACAGATAATCGAGGGGCGTGCGCGTCGCGTCCATGGCCGACCATTCCACGTCCTCCACGAGGTCGCGGGCCTGGGCCACGGTCTTCAGGATGATGTCGACGACCTCGTCCTGGCTCTTGCGCATCTGGTGCGCGAGGTGGATCGGCGAGGTCGACACGAAGGTGTGGATCCGCGCCCGCTGGGCATGGCGCACCGCCTCGCCGGCCCGGGCGATGTCGGCGGGAATCGCGCGGGCGAGCCCCGCGATGGTGGCGCGCTTGGTCCGCCGGGCGATCTCCGACACGGCCTCGAAATCGCCGTTCGACGCGATGGGAAAGCCGGCCTCGATGATGTCGACGCCCATCGTATCGAGCAGCTCGGCCACCGCGAGCTTCTCGTCGAAGGTCATGGTGGCGCCGGGGCATTGCTCGCCGTCGCGCAGCGTGGTGTCGAAGATTACGATGCGGTCGCGGGCGGAGGTGGTGTTCGTCGTGGTCATGGCATTACCCTGTCGCGGGCCGCCCGGCTCGAGATGGCGCGGCGCGGCGTGGTGCCCTCGCGGGCGGATTCGCGAATGGAAGAACTCCCCTGAAGGCCCAGGCGCGCGCCCGGACGGCCCTCAGGGGCGGGTAAGCAGAAGCGGAAGAGCAAGCCCGGCGCGGCGCGCGCGCGACCGCGGCGCCGTCATGGCGGCGCGGGCGATCTCGGGCGCTGAGCCGGCTCTGGCCAAGGCTCGTCTCTCCTGTCGGCGACCCACGCGGGATGGTCTCACGGCGCGGTGCAGCCCGTAGGTATCCCCGGAACGGCCGGAACACAAGCGAGCGCCGCGCACCCGGTGGATCAGGAGGTGCAGGCACAGTCCGGAACCCGTACGGCCGGCGGATCCGCGAGAACCGCCGCCGCCAGATCGTCGTAGAACAGCATCTGTCCGGCGGCCCAGTCCTCGAATTCCGCCAACACTGTCGGATCGAAAAAGGTCAGGCGTCTGTCGGCGATCCGGATCCATCCGGCCGCCTCCGCCTCGGCGAGCAGGTTGCCGACATGCGCCCGGGACACGTCCAGCCGCTCGGCGAGGCCGCGCAGGCTGAGCGGCGCGGCCGGCGGCGCCCCGGGAATCGTGGCGGCGTAGTGGGCGCCGACGAGGGCGGCGAGCAGCGGGTAGCCGCAATCCCGGCCGGCGAAATGCAGCACCCGGGGGAACGGCGCGATGAGCGTCCCCTGCCGCAGCACATGGGCCGCCGACCGGCGGACGAGTTCCCCGAGCCGGCCGGGCCCGTCGAGTCCTTCCGCGCGGCCCGGATCGCGACCCGCGACGGCATCCATGGCGACGACGAACAGGCGCCCGGACCGGCCGATCTCGGTCACCAGGGCCGGCGAGGCCTGCAGGCATTTCACGCGTGCATCATCCGGATCCGCCACCGCCGTGACGAACCGCCCGGCCTTCAGGGTCGACACGAAACCGGCCGTCTGCCGGTGGCTCAGTCCGACCATCGCCTGGAGCGCCGTCAGGGTCGGACGGGGGCCGCCATGGTGGCGCCATGCGTAGTCGTTGTGGATCAGCATGAACGAGACCACGTAGCGCCCGATCTGATTGAGCAGCTTGTGACTCGGCCAAACAATCTGCGACGGCTCGATCATCCCCTGGCAGTAACCGGCGACCGCCCGACGGAAATCGCGCTCGGACCGAAGCAGAGCGATCCGGTCCCGAAAATGATCGTCCAACATCCGCGCCTCGCAGCAGCCGGATCCATGCCTTCGGGATGCCCGGCGCAGCCCCTTCGGTCCAGTATTTCCTGCAAAGTTTGGACTCGGCGGTGAAGATCCGCAGGGGATACGATCCGGAGTGCTCGGCCCGCTGCTGCCGGGACGAGCGGCTCGCCGGGCTCGGCCGGCAAGGACGACGAAGGGGACCGCCAAGCGTGTGCGATCTGCATCGACCCTCCCTCTCACGGCGACTCTCACGGCGCGGCCTGTTGACGGCCGTCGCCGTCGGCACCCTGGCCGGCGCGTCCGCACCGCCGTTTCGCGCCGAAGCGGCCTCCGACGGGGCTCGGTCGAAGGCCATCACGCCCGAGGAGGCTCTGGCTCGGCTGCTCGACGGCAACGGCCGCTACGCGGCCAACGCGCCCGCCAACAGGGATTTTTCGGCCGGTCGCGCGGCGCGGGCCGCGGCTCAGCATCCGATCGCCTGCATCGTCGGCTGCGCCGATGCCCGGGTCGCCCCGGACTTCATCTTCGACCAGGGACCGGGCGACCTGTTCGTCGTCCGCGTCGCCGGCAACTTCGTCAACACCGACGGCCTCGCCAGCCTCGAATACGGCGTGTCCGTCCTGGGCGCCCCGTTGATCCTGGTCCTCGGCCATTCCGAATGCGGGGCCGTGAAGGCGACGATCGACGTCATGCGGACCAAGGCGGTGCTTCCCGGCCATCTCCCGGTGCTGGTCGACGCGATTCGGCCCGCGGTCGATCTGGCCGCGAAGGCCCGGGCGCAGGATCCCCTCGCCGAGGCCATCGCCCAGAACGTCCGGCACACCGTCGGACGGCTGGAGCAGTCCGGGCCGATCATCGCGGAGGCCGTCGCCGCCCAGCGGGTGAAGGTCGTGGGCGGCTTCTACGACATCGCCACCGGCAAGGTCGCGCTCCTCTGAGAGGACGGACGCGCATCGACGATCGGGCCGGCGCCTTGCCAATGACGGGCCAGCCTCGATAAAGCCCGCCGGCACGTCGAGACCAACCCGCGAGACCGTCATGGCCAGCTACAAGCTCCTGCTCCTCCCCGGCGACGGGATCGGTCCGGAGGTGGCGGCCGGCATGCAGGTCGTGCTCGAGGCGCTCAAGGAGACCGGTCTCGCGACCTTCGAGACCGAGACCGACCTCGTCGGCGGCTGCGCGCTGGATGCCCATGGCAGCCCGCTCGCCGACGCGACCCTGCAGCGCGCCAAGGATGCGGACGCGATCCTGCTCGGCGCGGTCGGTGGGCCGAAATGGGCCGGCGTCGCCTACGAGAACCGCCCGGAGGCCGGCCTGCTGCGCCTGCGCAAGGAACTCGACCTCTTCGCCAACCTCCGTCCGGCGATCTGCTACCCGGCCCTGGCCGAAGCCTCGGCCCTGAAGAGGGAACTGGTCGAGGGCCTCGACATCATGATCGTCCGGGAGCTCACCGGCGGCGTCTATTTCGGCGAGCCGAAGGAGATCACCGTGCTGGAGGACGGCTCCAAGCGGGCGGTGGATACCCAGGTCTACACCACGGCCGAGATCGAGCGGATCGCCCATGTGGCCTTCGACCTCGCGGGCAAGCGCTCGGGACGGGTCGCCTCCGCCGAGAAGCACAACGTGATGAAGTCCGGTGTCCTCTGGAAGGAGGTCGTCACCAAGGTCCATGCGGAGCACTATGCCGACCTCCAGCTGGAGCACATCCTGGCCGACAACTGCGCCATGCAGCTGGTGCGCCGGCCGAAGCAGTTCGACGTGCTGGTGACCGACAACCTGTTCGGCGACGTGCTCTCCGACATCGCCGCCATGCTCACCGGTTCCCTGGGCATGCTGCCCTCCGCCTCGCTCGGTGCGGTCGATGCGGGCGGCCTGCGGCGCGCGCTGTACGAGCCGGTCCACGGCTCGGCCCCGGACATCGCCGGCCAGGACAAGGCGAACCCGATCGCCATGATCGGCTCGCTCGCCATGTGCCTGCGCTATTCCTTCGGCCTCGGCGACGCCGCCGACGCCCTCGACGGCGCCATCACCGACGCCCTGTCGGGCGGTGCGCGCACGGCCGACATCGCCGGCGAGGGCACGAACCCGATAGGCACCCGGGCCATGGCGGCGGCGGTGGCGGACGCGCTCCGCGCGCGCGTCGGCTGAGACAGGACTTCGGCGCGTCTCAGCATCGGGGTCGGTCCCCAAGCCGCGTGTTTCGACGCATGGCGGCCGGGCCCGACCTTCGCTATGACGCGCCCATCGAGGAATGGGAGCGTCATGAAGGCCGGAAACGGGGCGTCTGAGCGCGCGAGCGCGGATTTCGGCTTCGAGCGCGTGGCGCTCGACGAGAAGCAGGGGCGCGTCGACAGCGTCTTCCACTCGGTCGCCCGCCGCTACGACATCATGAACGACCTGATGTCGGCGGGCCTGCACCGGGCCTGGAAGGCGCAGCTCGTCTCGATGCTGCGGCCCTCCCAGAACCGGGCCTTCGCGCATCTCGATGTCGCCGGCGGCACCGGCGACGTGGCCTTCCGGGTCCTGGCCGCGGGCGGCCCCCGCACCCGGGTCACGGTTCTCGACATCAACGAGTCGATGCTGCGCGTCGGCGCGGAGCGGGCCCGGGAGCGCAAGCTCGACGAGGCCGGCGACCGGATCGCGTTCGTGACCGGGAACGCCGAGGCGCTGCCCCTACCGGACGCGACCTTCGACGCCTACACGATCGCCTTCGGCATCCGGAACGTGCCGCGGATCGAGACGGCGCTCGCCGAGGCGCGGCGGGTGCTGAAGCCCGGCGGGCGCTTCCTCTGCCTGGAATTCTCCGCCGTCGACATCCCGCTGCTCGACCGGATCTACGACGCCTATTCCTTCAACGTGATCCCGCGCATCGGCGCCCGGGTCGCCGGGGATGCGGAATCCTATCGCTACCTCGTGGAATCGATCCGGAAGTTTCCGACGCGCGGCGCCTTCGCGGGCATGATCGAGCGTGCCGGCTTCCGGCACGTCACCGACCGGCCGCTCACGGGCGGGATCGTGGCGATCCATTCGGGCTGGAAGGTCTCTTGACCGCCGCCGTGCGCGACGGGAGCCAGCACCGGTGATCAGCGCCGCCATCAACCTGTTCCGCGGCGCGCGGGTCGGCTTCGTGCTGGCCCGCGAGGGCGCCCTCGCCTTCGCCGATCCCGCGGAGCTGCCGCCGCATCTGCGGCTCGCCCTGCGGCTCGGCCGCTCCCTCGAGCGGCCGGGTCTCGACGACGGCGCCGCTCGGCTCTCGGCGGCCATGACCCGCCTCGGCCCGTCCTACGTCAAGTTCGGGCAGTTCCTGGCGACGCGGCCCGACATCGTCGGCATGCGGGCGGCCTTCGACCTGGAGAAGCTGCAGGACCGGGTTCCGCCCTTCCCGCAGGAGGTCGCGCTCCGCACCGTCGAGACGGCGCTCGGCAAGCCGGTCAGTCAGCTCTTCGTGTCGTTCAGCGAACCGATCGCCGCCGCCTCCATCGCGCAGGTCCACAAGGCGATCGTCCAGGATGCGGACGGCACGCAGCGCGCGCTGGCCGTGAAGGTGATGCGGCCGGGCGTCCGCGAGCGCTTCATGCGCGACCTCGAGGTCATGCGCTTCATGGCCCGGGTGGTGCACGCCCTGTCCCCGCAGGCGGAGCGGCTGCGTCCCCGCGAAGTCGTGGAGATCCTCGCCCGCTCGGTGCTGATGGAGATGGATTTCCGCCTGGAGGCGGCCGCCGCCTCCGAGCTCGCCGAGAACACCAAGGACGACCTCGACTTCCGCGTGCCGAAGCCCGAATGGGAGCTGACCGCCCGCGAGGTGCTGTCGGCCGAGTGGATCGAGGGCACCCGCCTGCACAGCGCGGCGGAGATCGCCGCCCAGGGGCACGACCCGCAGACCATCGGGCGGACCGTCATCCAGAGCTTCCTGCGGCACGCGATCCGCGACGGCTTCTTCCACGCCGACATGCACCAGGGGAACCTGCTGGTGGACGCCGAGGGCCGCCTGGTGGCGGTGGATTTCGGCATCATGGGCCGCCTGGGCCCGAACGAGCGCCGGTTCCTCGCCGAGATCCTGCTCGGCTTCATCCTGCGCGACTATCGCCGGGTGGCGAAGGTCCATTTCGAGGCGGGCTACGTGCCGGCCCACCATTCCGTGGAGGATTTCGCGCAGGCGATCCGGGCGATCGGCGAGCCGATCCACCAGCGCCGGGCCGACGAGATCTCGATGGCCAAGGTCCTGACCCTGCTGTTCGACGTGACGGCCCTGTTCGACATGAGCACCCGCACCGAGCTGGTGATGCTCCAGAAGACCATGGTGGTGGTTGAGGGCGTCGCCCGCTCCCTCGACCCGCGGCTCGACATGTGGACCACGGCCGAGCCGGTCGTGCGCGCCTGGATCGCCCGCAACATGGGCCCGGTCGGCCGGGCGCAGAGCGGCCTGGAGGCCCTGCGTGTGGTCTCCGACGTGGTCGGCGATATTCCGGATCTCGCCATGCGGTTGAAGCGCGTGCTGGTGCGCCTCGACGAGGCCGGAACGGGCGATGCCCGCCGCCTGGAGCGCTTCGCCCGCAACGAACGCTATCGGGCGATCTGGTCGACGCTGGCTCTCTGGGCGATTGCCGCCGGGGCGCTGATGCTGGCGTTCCGCGGGGGGTGAATCCGCACCGCGGGTCCGCGCGACGGGGGTGATCGCACGGTCCCGTCGGGCGCTGCCGGGTCGGCTCGCCCGGCTCGTGTTGCGGTTTCCCGGTCAGCCCGCGCCGTCCATCGTCGGGACCAGGGCCCGCAATTCCCGGGCAAGTTCGCCGAGACCGGTCGATCCCTTGGTGAGCACCCGGTCGGCCTGACCGGCCAGTCGGCGCCGATCCTCGGCCGTGATGTCCTTGGCGGTGAGCACGACCACCGGCACGTCGCGGCTGTCCGGGCGCGCCCGGAGCGCCCGCAGGAAGGCGAAGCCGTCCATCTCGGGCATCATCAGATCCAGCAGGATCAGGCACGGCCGTTCCGACTCGAGGGTCGCGAGGGCGCGCAGGCCGTTCTCGGCCTCGCGCACCGGAAAACCTTCGCGCTCGAGATAGGCGCAGACATGGCCCCGAACGTCCGCCTCGTCCTCGACGACGAGGATCGGCCCGCTACCGGCCGAAGGCCGGAAGCGGTCGACGATCTGGCGCAGACTTCCCCAGTCGATCGGCTTCTGCAGGTAGTCGGTGGCGCCGAGCGAGAAGGCGAGGTTCTGCTCGTCCAGGACCGTCACCATCACGATCGGTGTCGCGCCGATCTCGGGATCGGCGCGCATGGCCCGCAGCACTGCCCAGCCGTCCATCTGCGGCATGGTCACATCGAGGAGCACCGCCCGCGGGTGCAGGCTGCGGGCGAGATCGAGCCCCCGCCGCCCGTCCTCGGCGACCGTTACCGAGAAGCCCTCGCGCTCCAGGAAGCGGGCGAGCAGATCCCGGGTCGCGGCGTCGTCGTCGATCACCAAGATGGTTCCGCGTTCGCCGGGACCGGCGGCGCTGTCCGCATCCGCTTCCTCCGCCGCACCGGTCTCGAAGCGGACCGGCAGGGTCAGCGTGAAGGTGGTGCCCTCCCCTTGCCGGCTCTCCACGGCGATCGCGCCGCCCAGCATCTCGGCGAAGGCACGGGTGATCGCGAGGCCGAGCCCGGTCCCGCCGAAGCGGCGCGTCGTCGAGGCGTCGGCCTGGGTGAAGCGCTCGAACAGCCGCCCCACCTGCTCCGGTGTCATCCCGATCCCGGTATCGGTCACGGAGAAGCGCATCGTCGTGTCGGCCCGGGCGACCGACAGGGTGATCCGGCCGTTCTCGGTGAACTTCGCGGCGTTGCTCAAGAGATTGATCAGGCACTGGCGCAGCTTGGTGACGTCGGTGTGGGCGCTGCCCAGATCCGCCTCCAGCGCCAGCGCCAGGGTGTTGCCCTTCTTGGCGATCAGACCTTCGACCGTGACGGCGACCTCCTGCACCACGGTGGCGACGTCGAAATCCTCGGCGTAGACCTCGACCCGGTCGGCCTCGATCTTGGAGATGTCGAGCACGTCGTTGATCAGGCCGAGGAGGTGCCGGGCGTTGGTCTCGATCTTTTTCATGTCGGCGACCAAGTCGGCCTCGCCGATATCCTCCAGCTCCTCCTGCACCATCTCGGAATAGCCGATCACCGCCGAGAGCGGGGTGCGCAACTCGTGGCTCATATTGGCCAGGAACTGGCTCTTGGCGGCGTTGGCGGCCTCTGCGGCGGCCCGGGCCGCCTCGATGGCGGCCTCGGCCTCCTTGCGCTCGGTGATGTCCGTATGGGTCCCGACCCATTCGCGCAGGGTACCGTCGGATTCGAGGATCGGAACGGCGCGCACGCTCATGTGCCGGTATGCCCCGGAGGCCGCGCGGATCCGGTGCTCCGTCGCGTAGGGCTCAAGGCTGCTCAGGGCGCGGGACCACGCGGCCCGGGTGTGCGGGCGATCCTCGGGATGGACCGCATCCAGGAAGCCGAGCCCTGCATAGGCGGCCTCGTCCTGACCTGTGAAGCGGCTCCAGGCCACCTGGCGTCGGTGCAGGCTGCCCTCCGGGTTGGCGGTCCAGACGATGGCCGCGCTGGCCTCGATTAGCGAACGGAACCGCTCCTCGCTGCGGCGCAGACGGGCCTCGGCCAAATGGCGGATGGTCTCGTCGACCACGACGAGGCCGACGCCCTCCACGTTCTCATCGGTCGCGGCGCTCTCCACGCCCCGGAGCGGGTAGAAGCTCATCGAGAAGTGGCGGACACCGCCGGGAGCGGAGGGAGCCGGCACGGCCACCGGGACGTTCGGCGAGACCAGGCCGTCCTTCAGGGCCGCGGCGAGCTTCAGGGCGAGTTCTTCCCGGAGGGTCGGAAGCATGGCCCAGATCGGCGCGCCGAGATCGGCCCCGAAGCCGCGTTCGCTCATCGTGGCGAGCGCCCGGTTCATGTGCCGGATCTTCAGGTCGCGGTCGAGGAAGCCGAGGCCCACCGGCGCGTTGGCGAGCACGCCGTCGAGCAGGCGCGACATGCGCAGGGATTCCTGCCGGCGCACCAGAGCGAGGCGCGCGAGCAGCACGATCGCGCCCAGCGCCGCCGCCCCCGAGAGCAGGAACAGCAGGAGCCCGCGCCAACCCTCGATCGCCTGAAGGGTGGCGAGACGCTCCAGCGTCGCGGCCTGACGGGCCGCCGCCTCGGCGCGAATCGCGTCCATCAGCTGCTTGCCTTCGCCGGTGCGGACCAGCTCGATGGCCGGCTCGAACCCCTGATTGCGCCGCGCCGCCACGACCCGGGCCGCGAAGTCCCGCTTCTGCGCGATCAGTCCGGCGAGAGAGGGGCCGCCGGCGCGGACCGGATCCTGCGCGGCCGAGCCGAGGCCGGCGAGTTCCGTCTCGATCTTGGTGAGGGCGCTCGTGTAGGGGGTGAGGTAATCCTCGCTGCCGACCAGGACGAAGCCCCGCTCGCTCGTCTCCAGGTCCTTCACCTCGGAGATCAGGCGCTCGATCCCGGCGACGGTGTCGTTCGCGTGGGCCGTCGCGGTCCGGTCGGCCTCGCCGGTTAGGTAGTTCGCCGTGCCGCTGCCCAGGGCGACGACCAGCAGGACGAACGCCGCCGGGGAGCCCAGGAGCCAGCCGAGCGGGCCGGCGCTGCGCCAGTTCCGCCGACGCAAGGAGAAGATCGATCCGACGCGAGACGGGGCGCTCACGTCTCCACCAGCCCGGTGCTGGCACCCGACGCCTCGGAATCGGGCCGGCCGTGCGGCTGGGCGAGGTATTCCCGCGACCGCATCTCGATGAGGCGCGAGACGGTCCGGTCGAACTCGAAGGCCTCGCGGCCGGTCTCGGCGGTGTAGAGCTCCTGCGCGTCGGCGTCCGCGGAGGCCACGAGCTTCACGTGCCGGTCGTAGAGCGTGTCGACCAGCGTGATGAAGCGCTTGGCCTCGTTCCGGTCCGCCTCAGCCATGACCGGGATCCCGTCCAGAATGACCGTGTGGTAGGCGCGGGCGAGCGCCATGTAGTCGGAGGCGCCGAGCGGCTTGCGGCAGAGATCGTCGAAACCGAACCGGGCGACGCCGGTCGCCTGCTCGGGGACCTCCACGGCCCGGCCGTGAACCGTGACCGTCGCCGGAAGGCCCCGAACCTTTCCGGTCAGTCCCTTGAAGGCGGCGTCGAGGGCGGCGCGCGCCTTGGCGTCGGCGGGAACGTGATAGACGGCCGCGCCGCCGAGCTTCTCCAGTCGGAAGTCGGTACGGGCGTCGAGCCGGACGACGTCCACGCGCTCCTTCAGGGTCGCGACGAACGGCAGGAACAGCGCCCGGTTCAGCCCGCCCTCGTAGAGCCTGTCCGGCTCGACGTTCGAGGTTGCGACGATCGTGACGCCCCGCCGGAACAGGTGGTTGAACAGGCGACCCAGGATCATCGCGTCGGCGATGTCGGTGACGGTGAACTCGTCGAAGCACAGCAATGTCGCCTCGTCGGCGAGCTGGTCGGCCACCGGCCCAATCGGGTCGTCGCCCTTGACGGTGCCGGCCTTGAGCGCCTGCCGGTAGGCGTGGATGCGTTCGTGTGCGTCAGCCAGGAAGCCGTGGAAATGGACCCGCCGCTTCGGCTCGGGGGCCGCCTCGTGGAACAGGTCCATCAGCATGGTCTTCCCGCGCCCGACCGAGCCCCAGACGTACAGGCCCCGGATCGGTTCGGCTTCGTCCTTGCGCCGGAACAGCCAGCCGAGGGCGCTCGTCTTGCTGGCGCGCTTGCGACGCTGCAGGTCCAGGACCAAGCGGTCGAGGGCGCGCACCAGATGACCCTGGGCCGGATCGCGCTCGATCGCCCCGGTGGCGACCAGGGCCTCGTAGCGCTCGTGGACCGGCCCAGGCGAGACCGCGCTGGCCCGCGCCGCCGGCGACGGGGCGATGTGCTTGCCGGATCTGTCGTTCACGCCGCCGGTTCCTCGCTGCTGGTCGCGGCACCGGTTCGGCACCCCCCGCGCCCGCGTCGGCGGTCAACGACCCGGGACCTGTTCCAGTGCCGCGCAAGCTCGGCCTGAATCAACCCCGCGGCTGAACAGTCGCAGGAAAGCGTCCCATCGGCCCTGCGCATGGCAGATCCGCGGAGGGTCAGCCAAGCGTTTCGCTGCATTGCACAACGACTTTGAGGATGCGAGATCCGCTCCGTCTTTGGGAGGAGCGTCCGGATCTCCCTGCGCGGCACCGCGCACGAACCGGAGCTTCATCATGGCGGCACAAGCCCTCGAGGGTCTGGCCCACACCGTCCGCCGTCTGTGGCCGGCCGACCGCACGGCGGTCCTGAACTATTTCTTGCGGCTGGATCCGGAGACCCGGGCGAGCCGCTTCATGGGCAATGTCAGCGAGGCCGGGGTCCGGGCCTACGCCACGCAGGCCCTGACCGCCGAGGGCGTGATGTACGGCGCGTTCGTGGGTGGTGCGCTGCGCGGCCTCGGCGAATTGCGGCCCATGGTACCGGGTGCCTCGCGCTACGTCCTGGGGCCGCATGCCGAGGCGGCCTTCGCGGTGGAGCGGGCATTCCGTCGGCGCGGCATCGGCGCCGCCCTGTTCGCGCGGATCGCGCGCTCGGCGCGGCATCGCGGCGTCGTCGATCTGCACGTGCGCTGCCTGTCGGGGAACGGACCGATGCTGCGCCTCGCGGCCAAGCACGGGGCGGCCCTCCAGCACGAGGGGCGTGAGATCGAGGGCGCCCTCCACCTCGCGCGTCCGACGCCGTTCTCCCTCTGGTACGAAGGGATCGCGGAGGCTTTCGACTTCACCCTGGCGGCAAGCTTTCCGGAGCAGATGCGGCCCCCGGCCTGAATCCGCGAGCGCCTTCCACGCGGAGAGCCCGCGCGCTTACCCGGCGGCGTCGCCGACGAGCGCGAAGGTCAGGAGATCGACCGACCGTGCCCCGCCGCGCAACAATGCCCGAGCGGCGGCGTTGCCGGTCGCGCCGGTGGTCATGACGTCGTCCACGAGGAGGATCCGGCGCCCGCGGATCCGGTGCTGTTCGGCGGTTGCCACGCGGAAGGCGCCGCTCAGGTTCTCGGCGCGGGCCGCACGGCTCAAACCCACCTGGGACCGCGTCGCGCGGACGCGCACGAGCGCCGTGGCGACGAAGGGGAGCCCGGCCGGTCCGGCAATCGCCCGGGCCAGAAGGGCGGACTGGTTGAACCGCCGGCGCCACAGGCGTCCGCGGTGGAGCGGTACCGGGATCACGCATTCGGCGTCGGCGATCAGGGTTCGGCCGCTCGCGGCCATCATCCGGGCCATGACGCGGGCCAGATCGAGGCGGTCCTCGTATTTCAGGCGATGGACGAGGCGGCGCGCCACCGCGTCGTACAGGGCTACAGACCGGGCACGCTCGAAGACCGGCGGCTCGGCGATCGCCCGGGGTGAGAGCAACGGGCCGACCCCGAGATCGACCGCGAACGGCGTCCCGTAGCGCTGGCAGACCGGCTCCTCGATCAGCCGCAGGCTCGACCAGCAGGCCGGGCACAGGGCGCCGGGATCCGCGGTGGCGCCGCCGCAGCCCGCGCAGGTGGGCGGATAGATTAGCGAGACGACCCCGCGCGGCAGTCCGCGCAGGGTCCTTGCAACGGCCTCGAGAGCCGTCATGCGGCGGACGCGCCGCCCGAATCCGCGCCTCTACTGGGCCGAGACCGGGCGCGCCTGCGGCGCCATCTGCTGCTGCTGCATCTGGCGGTCGCGGGCGTTGGCGCGGTGACGGCCGATGGCGCAGCCGGCCGCAGCGCCGACGAGGCCGTGATGGCCGGCATAGTGCCCCGCGATGCCGCCGACGATGGCGCCCTTGATGCAGCCCTTGGCTTCGGCACCGCCGGCGGCCGCGAGGGTGGTGAGGGCCACGGCGGCCCCGACGAGCATACGCTTCATGATCAATGCTCCATGACGAATCTCGGCCGTTTAAGCCGGTTGCAGCAGGAACAGCGACGCTGCCGAGTCGTTCCGACATTCTAGCGCGGCTCACGGATCCGTGCGCGCGGCCGTGCGAGAGGTGGCGCGGGACGGCTTCAGATGCCATCTCCCCCGCAATGGATGCTCCCTCCGCCCTGTTCGACACGGCCCTCGCCCGCCGTCGCCTCGCCCGAGCCCAGGGCCGCGGCTACGCGGGCTTCCTCGTTGATCGGCTCGCCGAGGATCTCGATGACCGCCTGGGGGCGGTCCTGCGCCGCTTCACTTCGGTGCTCGACCTCGCGACGCCCGTCCCGGTGGCGGCCCGGATGCTCGCGGCCCGGTATCCGGAGGCGCGGCATCTCCGTCTCGCGGCCCGGCCCGAGACGGGCGGCGGCCTGATCGTCGGCGACCCGGAGGCGCTGCCGCTGGCGGCCGGAAGCCTCGACCTCGCCGTCTCGCTGCTGAGCCTTCACGCCGTGAACGACCTCCCGGGCACGCTGATCCAGCTGCGCCGCGCCCTGCGGCCGGACGGGTTGTTCCTCGGCTGCCTGCTCGGCGGCGCCACCCTGACCGAGCTGCGCCAGAGCTTCGCCCAGGCCGAGAGCGAGGTCGAGGGTGGGATCAGCCCGCGCGTGGCGCCCTTCGCGGCGGTGCGTGAGGCCGGCGGGTTGCTCCAGCGGGCCGGTTTCGCCCTGCCGGTGGCCGATACCGATACGCTGACGGTCCGCTACGCCGATCCGTTCGGCCTGATGCGCGATCTGCGAGCCATGGGCATGACCAACGTGCTCACCGAGCGGCGGCGGACGCCGCTGCGGCGGGCGACGCTCCTGCGGACGGCCGAGATCTATGCCGAGCGGTTCGCGGATCCGGATGGGCGCGTGCGGGCCACCTTCGAGGTGCTGTGGCTTTCGGGCTGGGTCCCGCACGAGACCCAGCAGAAGCCGCTTCGGCCCGGGACCGCGAAGACGCGTCTCGCCGACGCGCTCGGAACCGTCGAGTTGAAGCCCGAGGGAGGGAGCACGCCATGAAGGTGCCTGGACCGGACCACCCGATCACCATCGAGCCCGAGCCCCGCCGCGTCCGCGTCGTCGTGGCGGGTGTCGCGGTCGCCGAGAGCCGGAACGCCCTCCGGCTGCAGGAGGCCCAGTATCCGCCGGTCTTCTACGTGCCGCGGAGCGACATCCGGGCCGATCGCTTCGTCGCCTCGGCGCGCACCACACACTGCCCGTACAAGGGCGACGCCCACTATTTCGACCTCGTCGTCGACGGTACCCGGCGCCCCGACGCGGTCTGGAGCTACGGGGACCCGTACCCGGCCGTCGCGGCGATCCGGGACCACGTGGCGTTCTATCCGGACCGGGTCGACGCCATCACGCTGGAGGACTGAGCCGGTCACCCGCCCGGTTTACCCGATTCAATCCCGGACGAGGCTCCAGAACCCGTGCTTGCGGCCGTGCGTCTGCCGCAGCGCCGCGCGGTAGGCCTTCGGATCCGGCTCGGCATCGCCGGCCGCGAGGCGCCCCGCCAGGGCGTCGAGTTCCGCGAGGTAGCGCGCCCCATGCGGGTAGGCGGCGCTGCGGCCGCCCTCGAGGATGGAGTCGAGGAGCCGGCGATACAGGATCGTGGCCGCCCGGGGGTGTTCCTGGGCGAGCGCCTCGGCCGCCGGCGCCAGCACCGCGTACTGATCGCCCTGCCAGATCCCGGGCCTCGCGACCACCAATGTGGCGGCGCGGCGAAGATCCGGCCAAGCCGTCAGGAAGGTCAGAGCCCGGTGCGGCTGCGGGAAGGCCTCGGCATGGTCGAGGGCGCGCTGGAGCGCCTCCTCGTCCTCGAAATCCGGAAGCTTGGCGAGGAAGGTCCGCAGCATCGGCGCGTCGAGTTCCCGCTCGAATCGGGTCCACCGGAGGAGCTGTGCCTCGTCGGACCGGCCGAGGGCATCGAGGATCTCGATCTCCAGCGTCTGCCGTTCGCGCTCCGGCCCGCGCGTATCGAAACCCGCGATCAGATCCGCCCGCGTCGCGATGCGCAATCCCGGATCCTGCATGCGCCGGATCCAGTCCAGCGCCTCTTCCGTCCGTCCGGCGGCGAGGAGGCGCCGGGCAATCTCGACGCGGTTCTCCCGCCCCGGCAGCACCGTGCGCTCCAGGGCGATGAAGGCGTCCGGATCGCCGCGCCGGTCGGCTATGGCCTGCCGGAGGCGCAGGATCTGGATCCGGGCCGCCTGCCGATGATGCGTCGCCTCGCGGCGGGGATCGCCGCCCGTCGGCATCGCGGCGTCGGCCGCGGCGAGCCTGTCGTCGATCTCGGCAAGGGCCGACTCGGGCAGCGTCGGGATCATGTCCCCGAGGACGAGTCCCAGTGGACCGAACGGATCGGCCGCGAAGGGCTCGACGAGGCGTGCCGCCAACCCGGCGGCCTCCGCCGGAGGCAGGTTGCCCGCGATCTCCACGAAGGCCGTCGAGGCGCGATCGAACACGCCCTGCACCGCGCCGGTGCTGTCGTCGACACGGTTCAGGACCGCGTCGGCACCGTTGAGGAAGCGCCTCAGGCGATCGAGGGCGGCGCCCGCATCGAGGGGGCGCAGCTCGTCGAGGATCACCGTCACGGTGGCGTTGAGATCGGCCGCGAAGGTCCGTCGCTTTTGCCAGTC
This sequence comes from Methylobacterium sp. 391_Methyba4, assembly GCF_029691625.1. NCBI lineage: Bacteria > Pseudomonadati > Pseudomonadota > Alphaproteobacteria > Hyphomicrobiales > Methylobacteriaceae > Methylobacterium > Methylobacterium sp. 391_Methyba4. Next base: position 3,198,467 of record NZ_CP121475.1, read on the forward strand.
GATATAGCCCTGGGCCCCCTCCAGGGCCGTCAGCCGCCGGTCGACGATGGCCGCCACGGCGTCCGGCCCCTGGAGGGAAGCCAAAGCGGCGCTCACCAGCTTCTTGAAGGCGGGATTGCGCGCGGTCTCGCCGAGGATCAGCCCGATCAACCGGTCCGGGCCGAGCGCCGCCAGCGTTTCCGGCGACGGTGTCGTGCGGCGCACGCCCTTCGGGAGGGCGGGCGCCTTCCGGCGTCCCTGCGGCGGCGGTTCCGGTGTCACCCGCCGCGCGCGCGCCACGATGGCCTCCATCGATACGTCGGGTTCCACACGGCCGTCCCGTCCGCGCCGGCTACTCCACCACGCGGGCGCGGGGCCGATCGCTGCCCTGGGCGGTCTCGTCGTGCCAGCCGCCGGCCTGATCCTGGTAGCGGATGCCCTCGGTCGAGCCGGGGACCTGCTGCTCTGCCGCCGCGGCCTGGGCCGCCTGCAGCGCCTCCTCGCGACTCGGGAAGGTCTCGGAAAAGACGTCGCCGACCTTGTAGGCGAACCCGCCGTCGTGCTCGACGATGCGATAGGTAACCTCAGACATCACGCCTCCTGTTCACGCCCGGCATTGTTGAGCGCGAACCCGCCGGATGCGCTGGGGGTTCCAGGCGTGGTGCGTGGCGGCCTCCGATCCGCCGGAAAGTGCCGCTATCGGCAGCGGATCCCGATATCCAGACGATCCCGATGCAGCTTCGCCCGCTTCTCGCCCTCGCCCTTCTCCTGGTCGCCCGGCCCGCCAGCGCCGAGGAGGGGTTCCTCGACAAGCTCTTCGGCGGTTCCGGGCGCGGGACGCCGCCCAATCCGTTCGCCTCGAACTACCCGTCCGCGCCGCCCTCCGCGGAAGAAATCCGCGCCGTGCGGGCGCGGCGGGACGTGCGCGACGAACGCGGCGTCCGGCGCGGCCCGCTGCCTCCGGGCCGCATCCCGGAGGAGTGAGGCTCAGGCGTCGCCGACGACTCCGGCCGCGTCCTGGGCCTGAAGCACGTCCGGGCGCGGCATCGAGATGATGTTGTAGCCGGCATCCACGAAATGGACCTCACCGGTGACACCGCCCGAGAGCGGCGACAGGAGGTAGAGGGCTGAGCCGCCGACATCCTCCAGGCTCACCGTGCGCCGCAGCGGCGCATGGGCCCGCTGGTGATTGAACATCAGCCGCGCGTCGGCGATCCCGGCGCCCGCCAGCGTCCGCATCGGGCCGGCGGACAGCGCGTTGACGCGGATCCCGTCCGGACCGAGATCGCTCGCGAGGTAGCGGACGGACGCCTCCAGCGCCGCCTTGGCCACGCCCATCACGTTGTAGTTCGGCATGACCCGGGTCGCCCCGCCGTAAGTCAGGGTCAGCAGGGACCCGCCCTGCGTCATCCGCTTGGCCGCGCGCTGCGCGATCTCGGTGAACGAGAAGCACGAGATCGTCATCGTCCGCACGAAATTCTCGCGGGTGGTTACGTCGACATAGCGGCCCTTGAGCTGCGCCTTGTCGGAGAAGCCGATGGCGTGGACCACGAAGTCGAGGCTGCCGTCGAATCGCGCATCGAGGGCCTCGAAGGTCGCATCCACGGAGGCGAGGTCCTCGACGTCGCAGGGCAGGACGAGATCCGAATCGAGTTTGGCGGCGAGCGGTGCCACGCGGCGTCCCAAAGCCTCGCCCTGGTAGGTGAAAGCCAGGCGCGCGCCCTCAGCGTGCAGCGCCTTGGCGATACCCCAGGCGATCGAGTGATCGTTCGCGACGCCCATGATCAGGCCGCGCTTGCCTGCCATCAATCCCGTCATGCCGACTCACATCCTGACCAAGCACGCCGCCCCTACCAGGCGGGGACGGTCCGCGATCCGCGCAAGCGAACCGCCAAAGGGTGCCTTAGCGCGGCTCGCCGTGCGTTCCAAACCGGTCGGCGGTCGGACGGCAGGCAAAAAAAAGCCCCGCCTGTTGGCGGGGCGTTCCTGGCGGGGCGGCCGAACTCAGAAATGGCCGTCCGTATGCGACTGCGCCTCGTCGATGAGGGCTTGCTTCGCGTAGATCGCGGCGCAACCGGCGATGACCAGTCCGCTCAGCGTTCCGAAGATGAAAGTCCCCATTGCCACCACCAGATCTCAACATCCAGTAAACGCCGACCTCGAGCCGGCGGTTCCCTTCAGTAATCAGGCGTCGACGTGCTTCAGGACCAGGGTCGCGTTGGTGCCGCCGAAGCCGAAGGAATTCGTCAGCACGTGCCCAAGCTGCGCGTCGTCCCGACGCGCCCGCAGGATCGGCATGTCGGCGAAGGCGGGATCGAGTTCGTCGATATGCGCGCTCTCGCAGATGAAGCCGTTGTTCATCATGAGCAGGCTGTAGATCGCCTCCTGCACGCCGGTGGCGCCGAGCGAGTGACCGGTGAGCGACTTCGTGGCGGCGATCGGCGGGCATGCGTCGCCCCGGCCGAAGACCTCGCGGATCGCCTCGATCTCCTTGTCGTCGCCGACCGGCGTCGAGGTGGCGTGCGGGTTGATGTAGTCGATCCGCGCGCCCTTCAGGCCTTCCATGGCCTGCCGCATGCAGCGGACGGCCCCTTCGCCCGACGGCGCCACCATGTCGTGCCCATCCGACGTGGCGCCGTAGCCGGCCACCTCGCCGTAGATCCGGGCGCCCCGCGCCTTAGCGTGCTCCAGCTCTTCGAGGACCAGAACGCCCGCGCCGCCGGCGATGACGAAGCCGTCGCGGTTGGCATCGTAGGCGCGGGAGGCCCGGGACGGCGTGTCGTTGTACTTGGACGACATGGCGCCCATGGCGTCGAACAGCACCGAGAGGGTCCAGTCGAGGTCTTCGCACCCACCCGCGAAGATGATGTCCTGCCGCCCGCCCTGGATGATCTCTGCGGCGTTGCCGATGCAGTGATTCGACGTCGCGCAGGCGGAGGAGATCGAATAATTCACGCCGCGGATCTTGAACCACGTCGCCAGGGTCGCCGAGGCGGTGGACGACATCGCCTTCGGCACCGCGAACGGGCCGATGCGCTTGGGGCCCTTCTCCCGGGCGATGGCGGCGGCCTCGACGATCACCCGGGTCGACGGACCGCCCGAACCCATGATGATGCCGGTGCGCTCGTTCGAGATGTCGCCCTGTTCCAGACCCGCGTCCCGGATCGCCTGATCCATGGCGACGTGGTTCCAGGCGGTGCCGCCGCCGTGGAAGCGCATGGCGCGCCGGTCCACCACGCCTTCGGGGTCGAGGGTCGGCGCGCCCGAGACCTGGCTTCGGAAGCCGTGCTCGGCGTAGCTGGCGTCGCGCGCGATGCCCGAGCGGGCTTCGCGCAGGGAGGCGAGCACCTCCTGCGTGTTGTTGCCGATGGACGAGACGATGCCCATCCCGGTGATGACGACACGGCGCATGATGGTGACACTACCTCCGTCGCGGCCTCGGTCGCCCGGGCCACGTACCGGTCAGCTAAGGTGACGCGGACACAATCTCAACCACCGAGATCGTCCGGCGTTGCGGCCGAGCCGCGAACCGGACGCCCGGCCGACGCGTTTCAGCTCTGGAACAGGCCGACCCGCATGTCCTGAACCTGATAGACGCGCTCGCCGTCCGCTTCGAGCCAGCCGTCGCCGATCCCGAGGACGAGCTTGCCCTGACGGACGCGCTTCACGTCGACATTGTAGACCACCTTCTTCATCGTCGGCAGGACTTGGCCGGCGAGCTTCACCTCGCCGACGCCGAGGGCGCGGCCACGACCCGGCGAGCCGAGCCAGCCGAGATGGAAGCCCAGCATCTGCCAGAGCGCATCGAGCCCGAGGCAGCCCGGCATCACCGGATCGCCCTGAAAGTGGCAGGGGAAGAACCAGAGGTCCGGCCGAATGTCGAGTTCGGCGGTCACGTGGCCCTTCCCATGGGCGCCACCCTCGGCCGCGATGGACGTGATGCGGTCGAACATCAGCATCGGCGGAAGCGGCAATTGCGCGTTCCCGGATCCGAAGAGTTCGCCGCGCCCGCAGGCCAGAAGATCCTCGTAAGAATAGTGCGACCGGCGGTTCGCGTCCTGCGCTTGTGTCTCGGCGTCTGGCGGCATTGGGTTGGCTGTTTCCTCGGATGTGCGCGATCTTCACGTCGCGGGCGACTATACTCGGCCCGTCGGCTGGCGCGCGGGTTAGCACGGGGCGTCGCGCCTTCAAAGCCTGCGGCCGCAGGCATGCGGCAACGCTCGGGTTGCGACAGCCTGACCACTTCAATATACTCGGGCGACATCCGTTCCTTCAGGCCCCTCGTCGAGCGTTCAGTCCAGCGATGTCCGAACCGGTGCCATTCCAGGCCGTCTTCAACGGCCGGGTCCCCGCCCCCCAGTTGGAGGCCAACGGGACTCCGCGGCGCGGGTGCCCGCTGTCCGACCTCCGCGACCGCCTGCGTCGGGCCGGCCTGCGGCCGACGCGGCAGCGTCTCTCCCTCGGCTGGCTTCTGTTCGGCCGCGGCGACCGCCATCTCACGGCCGAGATGCTCTACGACGAAGCGATGCGCGCCAAGGTGCCGGTGTCGCTGGCGACGGTGTACAATACCCTCCATCAGTTCACCGAGGCGGGGCTGCTGCGCCAGCTCGCGCTCGACGGGTCGAAGGCCTATTTCGACACGAACCCGACCGAGCACCACCACTTCTACCTGGAAGACGAGAGCCAGGTCATCGACATGCCGGATTGCGGCATCACGGTTGATTCGCTGCCCGAGGCCCCCGAGGGGATGGAGATCGCCGGGGTCGAGGTGATCGTACGCCTGCGCCGCAGCCGGCCGGCGGGCCGCCGCCAGGGCTGACGCCACGGCACGGCTCGAGGAACCATCAGGATCGTCGCGAAGGCCCGGGTTCGTCCGGGCCTTTGCGTTTGCGCTCGGTCGCGCGACACCGGAGCGCCGGCCATTCCGGTCGGGGTGCGGCGCTCGATGCGGAAATCGGATACCGTCTGCTGCGCGGTCCCGGGATGGGAGTGTACGTGCCGGCCGGCATCGCCCGACGGCGATGATCGCGCCGGACGCTACTCCACGACCTCGTTCGGATAGACGCCCCACAGGCGGTTCTGACGGATATAGCCATCCACGTCCCGCTTGTTCGGCAGGGCGACGATCAGGCGGCACCACGTGCCGGTGCAGCTCTTGACGCTGCCGATCACCCCGGTCTGAAGCTTGGCCTCGTCCTCGGCGCCGTCGTCGGCCTTCGCGCGCAGCGATACGGCAGCCTTCTCGACGCCCTTGTCGGGGCCGGCATTCACGATGGCAGTCCGGCGGCCGGACAGCAGGGAGTGCAGCACCCAGCCTTCGGTCCCCTCCGAATCGCGGATCCGGCGCCAGGTCTCGAACTCGCCGATGATCTCGACGGGCAGGCCGGCCCGCTGGAAGACCCAAAGGGTGCGGTGATCCTTGGAGGGGCCCTCGCGGAGGTTGACGCGATCGGTCTTCAGGCTCGCGTAGCGCGGCAGCGGCAGCTTGGTCACCGGTCCGACCCCAGCCTCGGGGCCTGCGGGCGGCGCCGCCCGGGCACCGGTCGCGAGGCCGCCGGCCAGCATCGCCACGACGGCGAAGCTGAGGCGTGACACGCGCATGGTCGTCTCCCTATCCAGACGTGGCGTTGGTGGGCGCCGGACCTGTCGAAAGCAGGGCCGGTTCGACACGCGGACCGGGCCGCATCCGATTGTGTTCCGGCCCACCTCTGGTAGAGAGGCCGATGGGTCGGAACTGGCTCCGGAACCGGCGCCTCGTGACCGATCCTGTCTGGCCGAGTTCGGTTAACGGACGCTTGCGGGAAGCGGTTCGGGCGGAAGCCGCCGGGCGCGTGCCGCAATCAGGGCCGCGGGGCTGACGGGGAGAGAGACGTGTCGAAGCGCAAGCCGCTGGTGGTCGTGACGCGGCGCCTTCCGGATGCCGTCGAGACGCGGATGCGTGAGCTGTTCGACGTCAGGCTCAATGCCGACGACGCTCCGCTGGCGGCGGACGATCTGGCGGCCGCTTTGCGCGAGGCCGATGTCCTCGTCCCCACTGTCACGGACGAGATCGATTCCGGCCTGATTGCCCAGGCCGGACCGAACCTTCGGCTCATCGCCAATTTCGGTAACGGCGTCGATCACATCGACGTGGCGGCGGCGCTGGAGCGCGGCATCACGGTCACCAACACGCCCGGCGTGCTGACCGAGGACACCGCCGATATGACGATGGCGCTGATCCTCGCGGTGGCCCGCCGGGTGACCGAGGGCGCGCGGATCATCCCGGATGACGAGTGGACCACGGGCTGGTCGCCGACCTGGATGCTCGGCCGGCGCATCACCGGCAAGCGGCTGGGGATCGTCGGCATGGGCCGGATCGGCCAGGCCCTGGCCAAGCGCGCCCGCGCCTTCGGCTTGCAGGTCCATTACCACAACCGCCGCCGGGTGCCCGCCGCCATCGAGAGCGCCCTCGACGCCACGTACTGGGAATCCCTCGACCAGATGCTGGCGCGCGTCGACATCGTGTCGGTGAATTGCCCGCACACGCCGGCCACCTACCATCTGCTCTCGGCGCGGCGCCTGAAGCTGCTCAAGCCCGAGGCCATCGTGGTCAACACCGCCCGCGGCGAGGTGATCGACGAGAACGCCCTGGCGCGCCTGATCGAGGGCGGCGAGGTTTCGGCGGCCGGCCTCGACGTGTTCGAGCAGGAGCCCGCAGTCAGCCCCCGGCTCGTCAAGCTCGCGCGCCAGGGGAAGGTCGTGCTCCTGCCGCATATGGGTTCGGCAACCTATGAGAGCCGCACCGACATGGGCGAGAAGGTCATCATCAACATCAAGACCTTCATGGACGGCCACAGGCCGCCGGACCGCATCCTGCCCAGCATGCTCTGAGCAGCGCTGCGCCTTCGAGGGGCCTCAGGCCGCCAGCGGCTTTCTGGCGGCCTCGACGCTTTGGAACAGGCGCTCCGAGGTCGGCGCGAGGAAAGCGAAGCCGCATTCCGGGCTCTGATCGGAGAGGTCCTTCAGATCGGAATGGCCGACGCACAGCACCTTGCCCGGCTCCGCGCAGACCGCGAGGCGCTGCGCGCGTGCACCGGCGACGGAAGGCCCAATTCGCCCACGACACTGCCCGCGCCCGCCGCGAGACCGACTTCCGGAACCCGGAAGACGCCGCTCTCGATGCGGCAGATGGCCGGCCGTGTTTCCCTGGGGCAAGGCGCGGAGCCGGCGAACGGGATGGTTCGATCGCGCGGCGTGGACGGCCGGTCCGGAAGCGCAGAGGGTCCGCACGGGCGGTCTTGCCGCGATCAGAGGGCGTCGCCGGTCACCGCCTGGGGCTTGGCCATGCCCTGAACGCCCTGGAACAGGCGTTCGCTTGTCAGCTTCAGGAAGTAGAACCCGAATTCAGGGTTCTGGTAGTAGAGTTGCTTCACGTCCGAATAGGACACGCACAGCGCGTGACCCGCCTCGACGCAGACCAACGACGCGGTTCGGGCATTGCCGGGTGACAGCAGACCCAGCTCGCCGACGATCCCGCCCTTGCGCACCTCGAGGCCGACTTCCGGGATCCGGAACACGCCGCTCTCGATGTAGTACATCTCGTCGGCGAGATCCCCCTTGCGGAACACCACCTCGCCGACACCGAACGGGCGCCGCGAGCCGAAGGGCCGCAGCCATTCGAGGGACAGGTCGCCGTCGGCGGCCGTCTCAACGTCGCGGACGAGGCGCATCATCTGCCAGAGCCGATAGGCGTTGAAGGGCATCTGGATCAGCTCTGTGAGCACCACCGGCATGCTGCCGATCAGGATGCCGTAGGTGATCACGGCACAGCTTGCGCAGAGCGAGATGATCCGCAACGGAATCATCGTGCTCATGGCCGTCGCCGAAATGGTCAGCGCCGTCCCGAGATAGCCGATGCCCTCGACCCAATCCATGGCCGCCCCCTGAAGCGTGTCAGCCGGGGGATGCCTGTCTTGCCCCGCTCCGGCAAGCTTTTCGGGGCTTTCCGCGCAGCGGGGATCTCAGCCTGTGCCTGCACGGATACGCGTCCCGGCCCCGTCCGTGACGACCGCGGCCACGGCCTCGGCGGCTCGAACGCCCTCCTCGTAGGCGCCGCCGACGGTGCCCCACTGTTCCCGGGACAGCGCCTCGCCGGCGAACCAGACCGTATCGGCCACCGCGCCGCGCAGGGCCTGTCGCGCCGGCGCATGGCCCGGCGGGACCACCGCCCACGATCCGCGCGACCATCGGTCGTGGCGCCACGCGCTCACCGCCGGGATCGTGAGGTCGCGCAGCCGTGCGCCGCCGAAATGCTCGGCCAGGACCGCGCGGACATGGCGGCGCACGCCGTCTGCGCCGGAGCCAGCGGCGTCGATCGCCGCCGCCTCGTGCAGGTCGAGTTCATAATAGTGGAACGGCGTTCCGTCGATGCGGGTCAGAAGCCCCGGCGGCGCGTGACGCCCGCCATGGATCGCCGCGAGCCGGTCGCGGCCGCGGAACGGGCTCGACGGCCAGTGCAGCACCGCGTGCTCGTAGATGCCGGTGGTGAACCCGTCGATGGCGGCGCGGGCCGCATTCGGCAGCGGCGGCGAGAAGACCGGCCCCTCACGCAACACCATCATCGGTACGGTCACGATCACGGCGCGCGCGGCGTGCTCGGCTCCGGCCGCGGTTGTCGCGCGGACCCGGCCGCCCGACCAGTCGATCCGCGTCACCGCTGTCGCGAGCGCCACCGGCAACCCGTCCGCCAAGCGGGCGAGGTAGCTGCCGTAGCCGTCGGCGAGGAAGTAGTTGTCGCCGTATTCGAGGCTGGGGAAGTCCTGAAGCGAGACCTCGTTCAGCGGCCGGCCCGACACGAGGCCATGGACCTGCGCCACCCGCGCCCCCCAGGGCCCGAGCCCCGGCGGCAGCGCGCTGCCTGCCTGCCGGTCGGGACCGGGCTGCGCGGCGCCGCGGGTCATGGCCCGGTCGGCCCGGTCGAAGGCACGCCCGTTGGCCCGGATCTCGGCGGCGCGGCCGGGCCGACGCCCGACCCAGACGTGGCTCTCCTGCGGCGCACGGCGCAGCCGCTCGCCGCGCGTCCGACCGAGCGTCACCAGGGGATTGATCGGCCCGGCATGCAGCCAATGGGCTCCGAGATCGAGGGCATGTCCGCGCAGGGCGACAGTCAGGGCGCGGCCACCGACGCGGTCCCGTGCCTCCAGCACGGCCACCGAAACCCCCCGTGCGGCAAGAGTCCGGGCCGCGCCGATCCCCGCGGCACCCGCACCGATCACCAGCACGTCTGCCACTTCGGGAAGCGGCGCGAGGCGCGGCCTGTAGGCGGGGCGGAACGCCGGGTCGATCCATCGGGACTCCGCAGCCTGCGGCATCGCGACCTGTCCGGTGGTGCCCTGTCCGGTGGTGCCCTGTCCGGTGGTGCCCTGTCCGGTGGTGCCCTGTCCGGTCGTGTCCTGTCCGGTGGTATCCTGCACGCGTTCTCCCCGCACCCTCTCGCCCCTGCGACGGCTCCCGGCCTTGCACCGGTCGCCACACCGCTCCACAACGCGCCTGCGCCGCTTTCGGCGCGGGCCGGAACACTTCGCCCGATGCTCGTCGAGTCCGCCGCGGCGGCGTTGCGCCAGACCTTCTCGCCACCGCTGCGGGCGATCCTGTGGAAATCCCTCGGCCTGACGGTCGGGCTCCTGCTCCTGGTCTGGCTCGGCCTGACCCGGCTCATCCAGGCGTTCCAGGCGAGCCACCACATCTCCACCCAGTACCCGATCCTCGACAACCTCGCCTACTATCTGGCGGGGGTCGGTCTCGTCGTGGTCCTCGCCTACCTGATGCCGGCGGTCTCGATCCTCGTGGCGGGCTTCTTCCTCGACGATGCCGCCGAGATCGTCGAGCGCACCGATTTCCCGAATGACCCGCCCGGACGCCCCATGCCGTTCGGAACTGCCATGCTCTATGCGGTGCGCTTCGCCGGCCTGACGCTTCTGGTCAATCTCGCGGCGCTGGTGATCTTCTTCGTGCCGGTGATCGGAATCGCGGCCTTCTTCGCGGCCAATGCCTATCTGCTCTCCCGCGAGTATTTCGAGATGGCGGCGGCCCGGTTCCGGCCCCTTCCGGAGGCCGCCGAGATGCGCCGCGCTTTCTCCGTCCGGACACTCGGTGCCGGTTGCCTGCTGGCGGCCCTGATGGTCGTTCCGATCCTCAACTTGCTGACGCCGCTCTTCGGAATCGCGCTGATGGTCCACCTCCACAAGCGCCTCGGCCGACGCCCGCTGGTGACCGGACCCCTGCGTTAGGCCCACGCATCTGCGAGGATGCGGCCCGTGACCGCTCTGGCCGGCCCGGCCGTCGCCCGCTACCTTCACCGTGACCCGACCGGACGTTCGGGGCGGAGAGCCGATCGATGAAGGCGCACGACGCGGGTGCGGACGTTCCACCGCCGCCCGGCAAGGTCCCGTTCTTTCTCGTAGGGCTTGCCGCAATGGGACTCCTGGCCTGGGGCGCCTACGGCCATTGGCAGCGCGACGCGGAGGCGACCGCGACGCTGGAGCGGATCAAGACCCTCGTGCCCCAGGTGCGGACCGTCGCGGCCGTGCGGGCGGAGGGCCCCGTCGATCTCGTGCTTCCCGGCGAGATGCAGGCCTTCACCACGGCGGCGATCGCCGCCCGCGCCACCGGCTACATCGCCGAACGCCGGGTCGATATCGGATCGCGCGTGAAGGCGGGCGAGCTGCTCCTGCGCATCGCCGCACCGGATCTCGATCAGCAACGCGCGCAGGCCGAGGCGCAGGTCGGCCAGTTGAGGGCGCAGTTGCTCCAGGCACAGGCGCAGGTCGAGCAGGCGCGCGCCAACGTCAACCTCGCCAACCTCACCAATAACCGCACCTCCACGCTCGCGGTGCAAGGTTGGGCGTCGCGGCAGAACGCCGACAACACCCAGGCCGGTGTGCTCAGTCAGGCCGCGGCGCTCGCCGCCGCAGAGGCCGGCGTGAAGGTCGCCACAGCCAACATCAAGGTGCAGGAGGCCGTCGTCGACCGCCTGAAGGCGCTCACTGCGTTCGAGCGCGTCGTAGCCCCGTTCGATGGCGTCGTAACGGTGCGCAATGTCGATGTCGGGGATCTTGTCCGGGCCGATAACGGCGGGACGCCGCTCCTGAGCATGGATCAGGACAGCACCCTGCGGATCACCGTCAACGTCCCGCAGAACGACGCCATCGGCGTCAAGCCCGGTGTCCAGGCAGCGATCACCGTCCCGCAGATGCCGGGCCGCCGCTTCGAGGGTTTCGTGGAGCGCAGCTCCGTTGCGCTGAACGCGGCGTCGCGTACGTTGACCACCCAGGTGGACGTGCCCAATCCCGACCGGACCCTGCGCGCCGGGCTCTATGCCTACGTCACCCTCAAGATCCCCCGGACCGAGCCCGGCGTAACGATCCCCGCCGAGGCGACGGTGTTCAACAGCAACGGCCTGCAGGTCGCGACCCTGGGCGACGATGACCGGGTGACATGGCGGACGATCCGCGTGCGGCGCGATCTCGGGCGCACGCTGGAGCTGGATTCCGGTCTCTCCGCGGACAGCCGCATCATCTACAGCCCGGCTCCGGACTTGCGCGACGGCCAGTCGGTCGAACCCGTGAAACCGCCGCAGTCGATGGAGCCGCTCCGATCGGCGCAACGCTGATCGGCCGGGAACAGCCCTCTGCAATCCGCGTCGGGCTCACCATCGGCCTCACCCTCGCGCCGAGCGACGGGACGAGCTGTGAGAAGCGCATCAAGAACGCCGAGGCCACCCGCGATCGCGGAAAAGGCCGAGGCGTGCGGCGCGTTGCGGTTCTTCGGGCCTGCGATGGATGAGCGCCCCCAGGTTCGCAGGATCCCGGAGTGCGATCTGCCCGATGTGCTCGCCGGGGAGATCTTCGAGGCCTGTGATCGGCTGGTCTACAGCCTCGGGGCGGATCGCATCTGCGCGTTCACGTCGGCACGCCTCATCACCGCTTTGCACGCGTCACTGCGGCGGACCGGATTGCCAGGACGGCGGCCGAAGCCGGACGCGCGCCGCCCCCGCGAGGAGGCCGCGCGCGCCATCGGTCTGTGGACGGAGGGACCGCCCTATTCGGCGGCGTCGAGGCGCGGGCGCTCCACGTGGCTGCGCTCGGCCTTGACCAGCTCGGCGGTCCGGAACGCCACCTCGAGGGCCTGCTCCGCGTTGAGGCGCGGGTCGCAGTAGGTGTGGTAGCGGTCCTGAAGGTCGTCGGCCGTCAGTGCCCGGGCGCCGCCCGTGCATTCGGTGACGTCCTTGCCGGTCATCTCCAGATGGATGCCGCCCGCGAAGGTGCCCTCGGCCCGGTGAACGCCGAAGAAGCCTTCTATCTCCTGCATCACCCGCTCGAAGGGCCGGGTCTTGTAGCGGCCCGCCGGGATCGTGTTCCCGTGCATCGGATCGCAGATCCACACCACCGAGCGCCCTTCCCGCTCGACCGCCCGGATCAGCGCCGGCAGGTGGTCGCCGACCTTGTCGGCGCCGAAGCGGCAGATCAGGCTGAGGCGCCCCGGCTCATTCTCCGGGTTGAGCAGGTCGATCAGCCGGATCAGGCCTTCGGCCTTCATGGACGGGCCGCACTTGAGGCCGATCGGGTTCTTGATGCCGCGGGCGTATTCCACGTGGGCGTGGTCGGGCTGCCGGGTCCGATCGCCGATCCACAGCATGTGGCCGGAGGTCGCGTACCAGTCGCCCGTGGTCGAATCGACGCGGGTCAGCGCCTCCTCGTAGCCGAGCAGCAGTGCCTCGTGGCTGGTGTAGAAATCGGTGGTCCGCACCTCCGGATGCGTCTCCGGATTGATGCCGATCGCCCGCATGAAGTCGAGGGCGTCGGTCATGCGGCCGGCCACATCCTGGTAGCGCGAGGATTGCGGCGAATCCTTCACGAAGCCCAGCATCCAGCGGTGCGCGTTCTCCAGGTTGGCGTAGCCGCCGGTGGCGAAGGCGCGCAGCAGGTTCAGGGTCGCGGCCGACTGACGGTAGGCCTCGAGCTGGCGGCGGGGATCCGGAACCCGCAACTCCTCGGTGAAGCCGATGCCGTTGATAATGTCGCCCCGGTAGCTCGGCAGGCTCACGCCCTCGAGGGTCTCGGTGGGCGAGGAGCGCGGCTTGGCGAACTGGCCGGCGATGCGCCCGACCTTCACCACGGGCGATCCGCCCGCGAAGGTCAGCACCATCGCCATCTGCAGGAACACCCGGAAGAAATCCCGGATGTTGTCGGCGGAATGCTCGTCGAAGCTCTCGGCGCAGTCGCCGCCCTGCAGCAGAAAGGCTTGGCCCACGGCGACGCGCCCCAGCGCCGCCTTCAGCTTGCGGGCCTCACCTGCAAAGACCAGCGGCGGAAAGCTCGCGATCTGCGACTCGACGGCACCCAGGGCGGCAGCGTCCGGATAGGCGGGCACCTGCTCGATCGGCAGATGTCTCCAGCTTTTCGGTGTCCAACGCTCGCCCATGGTCTCTCTCCGCGCACCTCTTCGTGCGATCGCGCCGTCGCGCGAAGCGCGGCTTATAGAGAGGTTCCTTCACACTTGCGAGTGCCGCGAAACCGGGGGCAGGCGCGCCTCGGCGTCAGGCCTCGCCGTCTTCCACCTCGATCCCGTGCTCGGCCAGGATCCAGAAGATCGCCTCCAGGTCTTCCGCCGACACGTCCCGGGGTGGCAGCGCCTCCTCCAGATCGTCGTAGGTCAGGTTGCGGCTGCGCTGCGCCTCAGCCTTGGCGAGCAGGCGGTCGATGGCCTGACGGATATCGGGCGGCAGGGCATCGTGGCTCGGTGGCCGATGGAAGGCCGGCCGCAGGGCGTCCGCCAGCAGGCCATCGATGATCGCCTGCCGCCGCGCATGCGCGTCGTCCTCGCGTCGTCCCTTGCCTGTGCTCGGCTTGCCCATGCCACAGATATGGCTCGGTCGCGCACCGCGTCGAGGCCCCGCCCGCACGGAGGTTTCAGCCGACGCCGACCGGATGCTTGGTGACCTCCGGAACCCGCATGGTCACGAGTTCCTCGGCGGCTGTCGGATGGACCGCGATGGTCCGGTCGAAATCGGCCTTCGTGGCACCCATGGTCACGGCGATACCGACCGCCTGGATCACCTCCCCGGCATCGTGGCCGAAGATGTGGACGCCCACCACCCGGTCGCTGGCGCAGTCGACCAGCACCTTCATGAGGATGCGTTCCTCGCGCCCGGACAGGGTCGCCTTCATCGGGCGGAAGCGCGCCTTGTAGACGTCGATCTTGCCGTAGATCTCCCGGGCGGCCGCCTCGTTGTGGCCGACGACGCCGATCTCGGGGGTCGAGAACACCGCGGTGGGGATCAGGCGGTGATCGACGCAGGAGGGCCTGCCGCCATAGACCGTGTCGGCGAAGGCGTGGCCCTCGCGGATCGCCACCGGCGTCAGGTTGGCGCGGTTGGTCACGTCGCCCACCGCATAGATCGACGGGACCTTGGTCTGCGAATAGGCGTCCACCGGGATCGCTCCGACCCCGTCGGTCTCGATCCCGACGCGATCGAGGCCGAGCCCGTCCACGTTGGGCCGCCGGCCGGTGGCGATGAGCACCTGATCGACCCGGATCTCGCTGCCGTCGTCGAGCTCCGCGCAGAGGCCGCCGTCCTGCCGTGCGATGCGCCGCAGCGTGCGCCCGAGCCGCAGGTCCATCCGTTGGCCGTAGGCCTCGGCGAGGGCGTCGCGGATCTCGTCGTCGAAGCCGCGCAGCAGCCTTTCGCCCCGGTGCAGCAGCGTCGTGCGGCTGCCGAGCGCCGCGAAGATGCCGGCGAATTCCACCGCGATGTAGCCGCCGCCGATCACCAGGATGCGCTCCGGCAGGCTCTCCAGCTCGAACACCTCGTTCGAGGTGATCGCCAGATCGATCCCGGGCACCGCCGGCTCCTTCACCGGATGCGCGCCCACCGCCACGAGGATGCGTTCCGCCCGGACCGTGCGGCCGGACTTCAGCAGGCGGACCGTGTGGGGATCCTCGATCACCGCCCGCTCGGGCACGATCTCGACGCCGGCGCGGATCAGGTTGGCGTCGTAGATGCCTTCGAGCCGGGTCACCTCCGCGTCGCGCCGGCTCTTGAGGGTGCCCCAGTCGAAGCGGGGCTGTCCCACCGTCCAGCCGAAGCCCGCGGCATCCGCGAACTCGTCGGCGAAGCGGCCGGCATAGACCATCAGCTTCTTCGGGACGCAGCCGCGAATCACGCAGGTGCCGCCGACGCGGTACTCCTCGGCCAGCATCACCCGCGCGCCGTATCCGGCCGCGATCCGCGCCGCGCGGACACCACCGGACCCGCCGCCGATGACGAAGAGGTCGACGTCGAACGCGCTCATGCCGGACCGTCCCGCTCGGATCTCTCGTTCGCGTCGGCAGGAGACGCCGCACGCATCCAGGTGATGGCAGCGCCGAGCCCCGCCGTCCACCATGCCGCCCAGCCGTTGTGCTCGACGAAGGCGATCGCGGCCGCGCAGGCCACGAGACCGAGGGCCGCGGCGCGGTCCGGCTGCGTCAGCCGCGCGATCCGGGCAAGCATCAGCATCAGCGTCAAGGCGGCGAGGAGGGCGCCGGGCAGGCCCAGCTCGGCCCAGATCTGCAGGAAGCTGTTGTGCGGATGCCCGACCCCGAGCAGGACCCGCATCTCGGGGGGCACCGTCTGCGCGACGGGCGTCTCGGCGAAGCGCGCGCTGGTGCCGAAGCCCGCGCCGCGCCAGGGATCGGCCGCCACGGCGGCGCCGAAGCTGCGCGCGATCGCGACCCGTGCCCGGGAGGAGGACTGGACGAGCCGCTCGTGCGCCGCCTCCGGCATGGCGCGGGCGAGAAGGTCGCCCTCGACCGGGGCGAGCGCCACGGCGAGGCCGAGACCGAGGCCGGCGAGGCCGAGACCTACCCGCAGGGGCAGCATCCGGGCCAGGGCGGCCATCGCGGCGCCGGCCAGCAGGCCGAGCTGGGCGGCGCCGCTGATCGAGCGGAGGACGCCGAGCGCCGCGAAGCCCAGCACCGCCGCCGCCAGGCCCCGGGCGCTGCCTTTCCAGAGCACCAAGGCCAGCGGACCGGCCACGAGATCGAGGGTCAAGGCCGGCCGGTTGTGAACGAAGGCGGCGATCCGGCGCCCGAGCGCACGCTCCAGGGCAAGATCGGAGGCGAGGTCGATCGCGATCAGGAGGCCTGCGAGCCCGACCGCGATCGCGCCGAGGCGCGGCGCGAAGGCCGGTATGCGGCCGGGCGCCAGACAGGCGAGCAGGTAGGCGGCCAGCAGCGTCGGCAGGAACTCCCCGAGAACCCGGAGCGACGCGGCCGGGAACGGGCTCCAGGCGAGTGAGATCAGGGCCCAGGCCAGGAAGGCGAGCGCTGCGCCGGCGAGCGGCGTCCGGAGCGGTCCCAGCAGATGGCGGCGCAGGGCGGCCGCGTCCTCCGCCCAGCGCCCGGCCAGGAAGGCGAGCGCCGCCAGCCCGCAGATGAGCGGGCTCGACCGGTTGGCGAGCACCATGGCGAGCGGCATGACGGCGAGGAGCACGCCGCCCGCCGCGTAGAGGCGGCCGGCCGCGCTCATGGTCGACCTCTCACGGCGATCGACCCGCGGGGGCGGCCACCCTCACTGCATCTGATGCCCGCGCTTGCCCATCTCGGCGCGGACGCGGACCATGACGTATTCCGAGACGTCCTGCGTCCAGTCCTGCATCTCCTGCACCATCTCGTCGAGAAGCTGCGGCTGCGCCTCGACATAGTGCTTCCCGGCGGGCGAGCGGAAGAAGGTCGCGATCTCCTTCAGCTCGGCTTCGGAGAATTTCGACGCGTAGGTCCGCGCCGCGATGTCGATCATGCGCTGCTTCTGCAGTTCCATCTCCGGCTGCAGCGAGGCCAGGACTTCCTCGAGATCCTTGGAAAGCTCGGGCCGGGTGACTGTCTGCTTGCGGATCTGATCGGCGAAGGCGGGCAGCACCGAGTCGAACGAACGGGCGATGCCGGAGCTGAGCATCACCTCGCGGGCGAGTGCCAGATGGCTCGGCGAAAAGGTGGAGGCCGCCGGCGTATTGGCGGCCGGGGTGCCGCCCGCCGGGGCATTCGGCTGCGCCGTCGGCTTGGTCGGCGCGGGTTTTTGAGGCTGGGCTGCAGCTGGATGCGGAAGCGCCAGGAGCGCGAGGCCGAGCGCGAGGCCGGGCGCGGCGATGAGGCGTCGGGACATGCTGGACTTTCTTGCGAGGATGACCTGCGATTGAGGACGGCGCCTCAGGCGAGGCTGCCGAGAACGGTGACCTCGGCCTGCCCGTCCCGCGCCGCCGCCAGGATCGCGGCGTCGGCGATGCCGAGGAACAGGCCATGCTCGACCACGCCCGGCACGGCCCACAGCGCGGCGCCGAGAGCCTCGGGATCGGGAATCGCACCGAGATGCGCGTCGAGGATGTAATGGCCGCCGTCGGTGACCAGGGGCTTGCCATCGGGCCGGCCGCGCAGCCGGACCGCACCGGAGCAGCCGGCCGCCGCGACCGCCGCCTCGACGGCCCGGTGCGTGGCCTTGAGGCCGAAGGGATTGACCTCGATCGGAAGCGGGAAGGCGCCCAGCCGCGCCACGTGCTTGGCCGCGTCGGCGATCACCACCATGCGGCGGCTCGCGCAGGCGACGATCTTCTCCCGCAGCAGGGCCGCGCCGCCGCCCTTGATCAGGCGCAGCTGGTCGTCGACCTCGTCGGCGCCGTCGATGGTCAGGTCGAGTTCCGGCTGCTCGTCGAGGGTCGCGAGGCGGATGCCGAGGCTCTCCGCCTGGGCCCGGGTCGCCTCGGATGTCGGGACCCCGAGGATGTCGAGTCCGGCGCCGACCCGCTCGCCAAGGAGCGCCACGAAGGCCGCCGCCGTGGATCCCGTCCCGAGGCCGAGCCGCATGCCCGGCTCGATGAGGTCCAGGGCGCGGGCGGCCGCAGCCCGGCGCAGATCCGGCCCGCTCACCGGGACACCGCCCGATCGGCGAGGTTGGGCGAGGAATCGCGCGTCATGGGCAGCCGGTCTCTCCGTGAGATTCGGTCGGCCCGTAGCACGGGACCGGGCCGACCGGAACGCCCGCGCCGGCAAGGCGGCATCACGGCCGCCCACCCTGTGTCGGCGTGGCGCTGGCCCCGGCCCGACCGGGCGCGGGTCCGGTCAGCGGCGCATCGGACGCGCTCTCGACCCCGGGCTTGCCCTGCTGGGTGCAGACGACCTGCTCCTTCTTAACCAGCACGAAGCAGATGCTCATCTCGCCGGTCCGGTAATTCACCCGGAAGACCCCGGCTTCGCGGGTGTGGCGGCTCGCCACCAGCCCGTATTCCGACGGGGTCTGGGGCCCGGCACCCTCGCCCGGCCCGAAGCAGACCGTCTGGCCGATTCCCCCCGCCGATTCCTGAAGCCCGTACTGGCAGGAGGTGACCTCTCCGGTCACCTTGTCGACCCGGTACATCCGGTTCAGGTCGGTCTGTGGCGCGGGCACGAACTCGAAGGAGGTCGCGGCCGCCGGCAGGGTTTGGAGCACGGCGCAGGCGGCCAGAAGGGGCAGAGACGGTTTCATCGCGGATCCCGGGGCTGGTACGCGCTGCGTTTCGCCGCGCTTTCAGGCGAGTCTGGGGCGCTGGGTGAGACGATCGGTGCATCTGCCGCGTCCCCTCCGCCGGCTTGCCCCGCATCGCCGGCCCCGATAGCGACGCCGTTTCGAGATCCCGGCCAGCACGGAGCCCCTTAGGCATGCCCACCGAACCGACGACCCCGCCCCCGATCGCCGTGTTCGACCTGGATGGGACCCTCGCGGAGACCGCGGGCGACCTGATCGGCACGCTCAACGTCCTGATGGCGCGCGAGGGGTTGTCGGAGCTGCCCCTTTCCCAGGCGCGTGGGCTGATCGGGGCCGGCGCCCGGGCGCTGATCCGGCGCGGCTTCGAGGCCGAGGGTCGGCCGCTCTCGCCGGAAGACCACGACCGGCTGTTCGATGCCTTCATCGACCATTACGGGGACCACCTTGCCGACACGACCTACCTTTTCCCCGGCGTGGTCGAGGCCCTCGATTCTCTCGAGGCGGCGGGATTCATGCTGGCTGTCTGCACCAACAAGTTCGAGGGGCAATCGGTGGAGCTGCTGCGCCTCCTGGGCATCGGTCACCGCTTCGCGGCGATCTGCGGCCGCGACACCTTCCCGCAAGCCAAGCCCGATCCGCGCCACCTCACCGGCACGATCGCACGCGCCGGTGGCGATCCGGCGCGCGCCGTGATGGTCGGCGATTCCCGGACCGACATCGACACCGCCAAGGCCGCCGGCATCCCGGTGGTGGCGGTCACCTTCGGCTATACTGATCGCCCAGTTTCCGAACTCGGGCCCGATCGGGTGATCGAGCACTTCTCGCAGCTTGTCGAGGCGGTGGACGCCCTCGTACCGGCCGCACTCGCCTGATCCTCAGCGCAGCCAGGTCTTCAGCCGCGACACCGCTTCGCGGCACTCGGCCTCCGAGCCCGCGAACGAGAACCGGACGTGGTGGTGGCCGAGATCCGGGTCGAAATCGAGACCCGGCGTCGCCGCGACATCGGCCTCGTCCAGCATCCGCCGGCAGAAATCCGAGGCGTCGTCGGTGAGGTTCGAGACGTCGGCGTAGAGGTAGAAGGCGCCGTCGGCGGGATGCACGCGGCCGAGGCCGAGGGCCGGGAGCGCGTCCAGCAGGATCGCGCGGTTGCGCGCGTAGCCGTCGCGCACGGCGTCCAGGTCCTCCGTGGCGTCGAAGGCCGCCAGCGCACCGACCTGCGAGAGGTAGGGCGCCGAGATGTAGAGGTTCTGCGCCAGCCGCTCGATCGGGCGGACCAGCGCCTCCGGCACGACCATCCAGCCGACGCGCCAGCCGGTCATGCAATGGTATTTCGAGAAGGAGTTGATGACGACCGCGTCGGGGTCGAAGCGCAGGGCCGTGACCGTGGGCAGGCCGTAGCTGAGGCCGTGATAGATCTCGTCGGAGATCAGCGGCAGGCCGAGGTTGCGCGTTGCCGCGCAGAGATCCTGCAGGGCGGCCTCCGTGATCACCGTGCCGGAGGGATTGGCCGGGCTCATCACCAGCGCCCCGGCGACCGGCGCGCGGGCATGGGTCTCGCGGAGCAGGGCGGCGGTCGGGGCGAAGCGGTCCTCGGCGCGCAGCACCATCGGCGCCGGAACGAGGTCGAGGGCCGTCAGGATGCTGCGATAGGCCGGGTATCCGGGCTGCGGCACGGCGACCCGGTCGCCGGAATCGAACAGGCTCATGAAGGCGAGGACGAAGCCGGCCGAGGATCCGGTCGTGATCACCACCCGCTCCGGGCTCACCGCGACGCCGTGCCGCTCGGCATAGCTCCGGGCGATGCGGGCCCGCAGGGCAGGCAGGCCGAGGGCCTCCGTGTAGGGGATGCGGCCGGTGGCGAGCGCCGCCTGCGCGGCCGCGATCACCGGGCCGGGCGCGGGGGCGGAGGGCTGGCCCACCTCCATCCGCACCACGTCGACGCCAGCCCGCGCCTTGGCGGCGGCGGCGGCCATGACATCCATCGCGAGGAACGGCTGGACTGCGGCGGCCCGCCGGGAGATCGGGGTCATGGCATCCCTCGCTGCAAAGTCGTCTGCGCCGCGCTGCCGGCGCGCCGGGGGTAGACCCTCGCGGCCCGCGCCTCAACCGGATGCCGGACCGGCAGCCGCGACCGATTCGATCGGCACGGGCAGGATTTGACCGGACGCCGCGAAAACGCCTAACCCAGCCCCTACCGCTCGCGCCACGCGCGGGCCGGCCTGCCGCGCAAGCGAGGATCCATGCCTTTCATCCGCCCCCTGCCCGCGCTGGTCCTGGCGCTCGGCCTCGTCGCCGTCCCCGCCCTCGCGCAGACCGCGACGCCCCCCGCCGCGCCCTTCACGGACGCGCAGCGCGCTGGCATCGAGGCGATCGTCAAGGACTACCTGATCAAGCATCCCGAAGTGCTTCAGGAGGCCCTTGCCGAGGCTGAGAAGCAGCAGGCCGAGACGCAGCGTCTCGCCCAGGCCGCCGCCTTGAAGGAGTCGCGCGAGGCGCTGCTCAACGGGCCCCACGATGTCGTCGCCGGCAACCCGTCGGGCGACGTCACGCTGGTCGAGTTCTTCGATTACAATTGCGGCTACTGCCGCAAGGCGCTGGCGGACGTCCAGACGCTGATCAAGTCCGATCCGAAGCTGCGGGTGGTGATCAAGGACTTCCCGGTGCTCGGCCCGGAATCCCTCGAGGCGAGCCAGGTGGCCATCGCGGTGCGCCAGCAGCTCAAGGGCGACAAGCTGTGGGAGTTCCACCAGAAGCTCCTGGAGACCAAGGGCCGGGTGAACGGCGCCCGGGCGATCCAGGTCGCCAAGGACCTCGGCGCCGACACGACCAAGCTCCAGAAGGACATGGCCTCACCCGAGGTGAAGGCCGCGCTCAGCGAGAACCGCGGTCTCGGCGACCGTCTGGGCCTTTCGGGCACGCCGGCCTTCATCATCGGCGACGAGGTGATTCCCGGCGCGGTCGGCGTCGAGCCGATCCGCAAGACCATCGCCGACGTGCGCCAGTGCGGCCACGCCTCCTGCTGAGCTGACGGATCGACCCGACGGACCCCGAAGGCGTTCCGCGCAGCCTTGTCGCGCCGGGGCGCCTTCGTCTAAGAGCCGCCAGCCGCAGGGCCGCGGTGGAGGTCCAGGGCCGAGCCCGGATGGACGCACCGACGTGCCGCGAGACGAAGTAGGCCGGATGCCAAAGAACGACGCCATCGATCCCGAACTCGTGCGCGAGCTCGCCAACCTCGTCACCGAGACCGGCCTGTCCGAGATCGAGGTCGAGAAGGGCGACCTGCGCATCCGTGTCGCGCGGCGGCTCGAACCCGTGAATGTTCAGGTGGCGGCGCCCGCGCCCCTCGCGGCCGTGGCCCCGCCCCCGGCGGCGGCCGCGGCGCCGTCCCCCCTCGCCCCGGCCGAGCCGGCCCGCGCGCAGCCCGGCACCGTGCCCTCGCCGATGGTCGGGACCGCCTATCTCCGGCCCTCGCCCGACGCCAAGGCCTTCGTGGATGTGGGCTCGAAGGTCGAGGTCGGCGACAAGCTTCTGCTCATCGAGGCGATGAAGACCTTCAACGAGATCGTGGCGCCCCGCGCCGGCACGATCAGCGCGATCTTCGTCGAGGACGGTCAGCCGGTCGAGTTCGGCGAGGCCCTGCTCGTCATCACTTAGGACGTCCGCCGGGCGCTCGCCGCTCCGTCCCGGACGATGCCGCAACTCAAGAGGATAGAGCATCCTGCGCGGTCCGGGATCGCCAGGACGCCCTAACGGGTCCGATGTTCGACAAGATCCTGATCGCGAACCGCGGCGAGATCGCCCTGCGCATTCTGCGGGCGGCGAAGGAACTCGGGATCGCCACCGTGGCGGTCCACTCCACCGCCGACGCGGATGCCATGCATGTGCGGCTGGCCGACGAGAGCGTCTGCATCGGGCCGCCCGCCGCCCGCGACAGCTACCTCAACATTCCGTCGATCATCGCGGCCTGCGAGATCACCGGAGCGGATGCCGTGCATCCCGGCTACGGCTTCCTCTCGGAGAATGCCCGCTTCGCCGAGGTGCTGGCCCATCACCAGATCGGTTTCATCGGCCCCAAGGCGCAGCACATCCGCACCATGGGCGACAAGATCGAGGCGAAGCGCACGGCGCTGAAACTCGGAATCCCCTGCGTGCCGGGCTCGGAGGGCGGGGTCGAGGATCCCCATGAGGCCAAGCGCGTCGCAGCGGAGATCGGCTACCCGGTCCTCGTCAAGGCGGCGGCCGGCGGCGGCGGCCGCGGCATGAAGGTCGCGCGCACCGAGGCCGAGCTTGAGCAGGCGATCGGCATGGCCCGGTCCGAGGCCAAGGCCGCCTTCGGCGACGACGCGGTCTATCTCGAGAAATATCTGGAGAAGCCCCGCCACATCGAGGTGCAGGTGCTGGGTGACGGGCGCGGCGGCGCCGTCCACCTCGCCGAGCGCGACTGCTCGCTCCAGCGCCGTCACCAGAAGGTGTGGGAGGAAGGCGGCTCGCCGGCGCTCAACGAATCGATGCGCGCCGAGATCGGCGGCATCTGCGCCAACGCCATGAAGGAACTCGGCTATCTCGGCGCCGGGACCGTCGAGTTCCTGTACGAGGACGGCCGGTTCTACTTCATCGAGATGAACACCCGCATCCAGGTCGAGCATCCGGTGACCGAGATGATCACCGGAATCGACCTCGTCATCGAGCAGATCCAGGTCGCCTCGGGGGGGGCGCTCTCGGTCAGCCAGGCGGACATCAAGGTCGAGGGCCACGCCATCGAGTGTCGGATCAATGCCGAGCACCCGGAGACCTTCCGGCCTTCGCCGGGCGAGATCACCCATTATCACACGCCGGGCGGCCTCGGGGTCCGGGTCGATTCGGCGGCGTTCCAGGGCTACCGGATCCCGCCGAACTACGATTCGCTGATCGGCAAGCTGATCGTCCATGGCCGGACCCGCAACGAGTGCCTGATGCGCCTGCGCCGGGCGCTGGACGAGTTCGTGATCGACGGCATCGACACGACGCTGCCGCTGTTCCGGACGCTGGTCCGCAACCCGGACGTGCAGAACGGCCTTTACGACATCCATTGGCTGGAGCATTTCTTGGAAGACGGCGGCATGAAAGCCTGACCGGACCGGGGCGGGGCTGCGGCGACCGCTCCACGCGCGGGATCTGGTCTTCGCGCCGGCCGCGCGCGACACTCACGGCATGCACGATTCCGCCCGCGTGGACATCACCCCCGAGATCCTGCTGAAGGCCTACGCGGCGGGAATCTTCCCGATGGCGGAGGACGCCGACGACCCGACGCTCTACTGGGTCGAGCCCAAGGCGCGGGGCGTGTTGCCCCTCGACGCGTTCCGCGTCCCCCGGCGCCTCGCCCGGACGGTGCGGTCCGACCAGTTCGTGGTCCGCTGCGACACCGACTTCGAAGCTGTGATCGACGGTTGCGCCGCGCCGCGCCGGGACAGCGAGCGCACCTGGATCAACGCACGGATCCGCGAACTCTACGGCGCCCTGTTCGATCTCGGCCATGTCCACACGGTCGAGGTCTATGCGGGCGCGGACGGGCGGCTCGTCGGCGGCCTGTACGGTGTCTCGTTGGGGGCGGCCTTCTTCGGGGAGAGCATGTTCCACGAGGTGCGCGACGCCTCGAAGGTCGCCCTCGTCCACCTGATGGCCCGCCTCCGCGCCGGGCACTACCGGCTCGCCGATACCCAGTTCGTCACCGACCATCTCACCCAGTTCGGCGCCGAGGAGGTGCCGCGGCACGTCTACAAGCGGCGGCTCGCCGAAGCCCTCGATCAGGTCGCCGACTGGAATGTCTGGCCCGGCGACGGCTCGATGCCGGGCGCGCGGGTCCTCGAGGCTCTGGAATCTCCGGACCTGCCTTAAAGTCGAGATCCCAGAGGATCCCGGTCGAGATGCCAGGCGTCGGAGCGGACGATCCGGAGGCCGGCGTCAGCGCCGGCGCCGGTGCCGGTAGCCGGTCGAGAACGAGGCGTATTGCCGGCCGCGCGCGGACCGGTAGCGCCGGCGGCGGCTGGTGCTGGCCTCGGCCGTCTCCTCCACCTGCGGGATCGGCTCTGCCATGGCGGCCGCCGGGGTGGCAGCCGTGGCCACAGCGGTGTCGGCCGAGGCGTAGCCGCCGGCGACGTTCTTGGCCGCGGGGCCGAACATCGCGAGGCACTGATTGTAGGCGAGGTCGTTCTTCAGGCGCTCGCATTCACCGATGGAGCGCGGGGTCCCCTGAGCCAGGGCCGGCAAGGGCGCCAGCATCACGACGAGGGCAGCCAGAGGCGTAAGGCATAGGGACGGGCGGTGCACGGAGCGGGATCTCGAGCGGGAACGGGCAGGCTTGTGATCCCCGAGTGCGGCAAAATCGAGGGATCGGCGTCAGCGATCGGGCTGCTCCATCCACCGGATCAGCGGCATCAGCGGGAAGATCCAGGCGATGCCGAGAATCGAGTAGATCACCGCCTGCACCGGCGCGGGCGTCTCCGCGATGCGGCTGTCGGCCAGGGCCATCGCCAGCGGGCCGTAGAGGCAGACGAAGGCGAGGATCACGAGGGTGCCGATCAGGGTTCGGGTGCGGCGGCGCATTGCTGTGTCCGTGGCCTCGCGGCCGGCGCTCCCGGCGCCGACCGGGGACGGCTACCGTCCTGTGGTCCGGTTGGCAACGCGCCCGCTGACGCGGGCTGCGGCGCCGGCGCCGTTGCTGGGCGGTCGGACATCCCCTAACCCGAAGGCGGCGGCCGGGGCATCCCGGCATCCGCGGAAGGGACGGGCATGGACATGAGTGGCGCGGGCGACCGGCGGTCGGGGGCGGTGCGAACCTGGCTCTACGTGGTCGCGGCCATGGTCGTCGCCATGGTGGCGGTCGGCGGCGCGACGCGTCTGACCGGGTCCGGCCTGTCGATCACCGAGTGGCGCCCCGTCACCGGGGCGATCCCCCCCCTCACCGAGGCCGACTGGGCCGCCGAATTCGCCAAGTACAAGGACACGCCGCAATACAACATCCTCAACCAGGGGATGGGGTTGTCCGCGTTCAAGGTCCTGTATGGCTGGGAATGGGGCCATCGCGTCCTCGGCCGGCTCATCGGCCTCGTGTTCTTCCTGCCGCTGATCGTGTTCTGGTGGCAGGGCCGGATCAGCCGGCGTCTCGGATTCGGGCTGCTCGGCCTCGGCGTGCTCGGCGGCCTTCAGGGCGCCATCGGCTGGATCATGGTCGCTTCGGGCCTCCAGCCCGGCATGACCGCGGTGGCCCCGCTCAAGCTCGCCCTGCACCTCACCACCGCCAGCCTGATCCTGGCCGGCCTCGTCTGGCTGGCGGCGGGCGAGCGCCGCGGCGTCCTGGCGCCGGTCCCGGCACGCCTGCAGGCGACCGCGGTGGTGCTCCCGATCCTGGTGCTGGTGCAGATCTTCCTCGGAGGGCTTGTCGCCGGCTCCCATGCCGGCCTCGTCTTCAATACCTGGCCCACCATGGACGGCGCTTTCGTGCCGCCGCTGGACAGCCTGT
The DNA here is from genome assembly GCF_029691625.1 of Methylobacterium sp. 391_Methyba4. Taxonomy (NCBI): domain Bacteria; kingdom Pseudomonadati; phylum Pseudomonadota; class Alphaproteobacteria; order Hyphomicrobiales; family Methylobacteriaceae; genus Methylobacterium; species Methylobacterium sp. 391_Methyba4. Next base: position 3,224,479 of record NZ_CP121475.1, read on the forward strand.
TCGCGATCCGGCCCTGGATCGAGAACTTCGTCGACAACCACGCCCTGGTTCAGTTCGACCATCGGGTGACGGCCTATCTGGTCCTGGTCGTGGCGATCCTTCACGCCATCGACGCCCGCCTCACCGGGCCGGCGAACGCGGCCGGCCGCGCCAACGGTGTCGTGATCCTCGTTCTCGCCCAGATGGCGCTGGGAATCGCGACGCTGCTCCTCGCCGTTCCGCTCTGGGCGGCGCTCGCGCATCAGGTGCTGGCTATGGCCGTGCTGACGATGGCGACAGTCCATGCCCGGATCAGCCGGGGATCCGGCGTAGTGATGCCGGCGGCCGCGGAGCCGCCCCTGGGGTTCGAGGGGCTGGCGAGAGGCCGGATCTAGGCTATCGTGCGGTGCGGCCATCGTGCTGCGCTGCACGAGACTTTTACCGCTTTTAGTGGAACCTTGGGATAACTCCGCATCAGCAATCTGCACGGGGAACGACTTAGACTTCTCAAGCTTTATGCTGCAAGCGTTGCAGGAGGCTTCAAGATGTCTCTCGCGGAAGATGGCCGACCCCTCTCCCTGACCTGGCACTACACGCCGCGGGAGATCGTGGCGGATGGCGTGATCCAAGGCCTCGGCGTTCTCCTCGGTTTCGCCGGCGCGGTAGCCCTGGTGGCAACGGCGGTCACCACACATCTCGGCCTCGGCGAGCGGGCGGCGGTCGTCGTCTACGCCGCGGCACTGGTCCTGATGCTCGGCGTCTCTGCCCTCTACAACCTGTACCCCGTGAGTCCGCGCAAATGGCTGCTCCGCCGCGCCGACCACGCCCTGATCTACCTGATGATCGCCGGCACCTACACGCCGCTGGTCGCCCTCGTGGGGTCGGGGATCCGAGCCTATGCGCTGCTGGCGATCATCTGGGTGGTGGCGCTGATCGGGATTGCGGTGAAGCTCCTCTTGCCGGGCCGGTTCGATCGGCTGTCGATCGGCCTCTACCTGCTGCTGGGCTGGAGCGGCCTGCTCGCGTACGAATCCGTCATCGCAGCGCTCCAGCCCACGGCTCTGTGGCTGTTGGGCATCGGCGGGGCGCTCTACTCCATCGGTGTGATCTTCCACATCTGGCGGACCCTGCCCTTCCAGAACGCGATCTGGCACGGCTTCGTCCTGGCCGCGGCGGCCTGCCATTACGGGACGATCTGGGCCAGCCTGAACGGCGCACCGCTGACCTAGGGCAGGATCGGTTGCGGCCTCGCACGTAAAACTCCGCTTACCGTCCCGACCGAAAGGTCGAGCCCCCCGATCCTGCTTTAAGTGTCCCGCGACCGCCGGTGGATCATAACCTGGGAACTTATATTTCCGGGAGCTGAACCGTGGTCCCGAAGTCGAACGCCTCTGGCAGTGCTGAGCGTTACCGGATCCTTCACTTGTTCCGGGCGCCCGTAGGCGGCCTGTTCCGGCACGTAATGGATCTCGCCCGCCTGCAGGCCGCCGCGGGCCATCAGGTCGGGATCGTCTGCGACGCCACCACCGGCGGCGAGCGCGCCGCGGGAGCCCTGGCGGATCTGCTGCCGATCCTGGATCTCGGCCTCCTCCGCATACCCATGCGCCGCAATCCGCATCTGTCGGACTGGTCCTGCCTCCGGAACGTCGCACAACGGGCTGCCGCGGTCGGCGCGGAGGTGCTTCACGGTCACGGCGCCAAAGGCGGTGTGTATGCACGCCTTGCTGGGGCGGGACCGGCGATCCGCGCGTACACCCCGCATGGCGGCAGCTACAATTACCGTCCGGGCACTGGGCTCCACCGTCTCTACATGGGGGCCGAGGCGATGCTGGCCCGCCGCACCGACGCGTTCCTGTTCGAAAGCGAGTACGTCGCCGGCCGGCACCGGCGCTTCGTCGGCGGCCCCGAGCGTGTGACGCGGATCGTGCACAACGGTATCGCCGAGGCCGAGTTCGCGCCCCTGGACCGCGTCGCGGAGCCCTTCGACCTGCTCTATGTCGGCGAGCTGCGGGAGGCCAAGGGTCTGCCCTATCTGCTCGAAGCCCTGGTCCGGCTCCGCGCCGAGGGCCGGGCGCTGCGCCTGCTGATGGTCGGCTCGGGCCCGGATGCCCAGAGCCTCCGCGAGACCGTGGCACGCCTCGGTCTCGCCGACGCGGTGGCATTCGAGCCGCCCCAGGCGATTCGCTCCGTCCTCGCCCGCGGACGGATCCTGGTCGTCCCGTCGCTGGCGGAATCGCTGCCCTACGTCGTGCTGGAAGCCGCGGCGGCGGCGCAGCCCCTGGTCGCCACCCGAGTCGGCGGCATACCGGAGATCTTCGGTCCGGCCGCATCCGATCTGGTCTCGTCCGGGGATGCGGGCGCGCTCGCAGACGGCATCCGGCGCGTCCTCGACGCCCCACCCGATGTGCTCGCCGCCCGGACGCAGAGCCTCAGCGCATCGATCCGGCAGCGCTTCTCGCTGGAGCGCATGGGCAGCGAGGTGATCTCCGGCTACGCCGCGGCCTTCGAGGCCCGCGCGCAAAGCCGCAAGCCTGCCCCCGGTGAGATCGCCGGAGCCCGGACCGCCTGAGCTCGGTCGCAGGGACGTGATGCGCCGGGGCTTGTGCGTCGCAGTGGAAAAGGCGGCGACAGCCTCGCCCTTAAGTCTTCAATCAATGCCCCGTGCCAAGCTCCGTTCGAAGTGGCGGCTGCAGGGCTCGGGGGGAGCCGATCGATGAGCGCGTTCGATATTCGCGATCTTCTCGACGCCGCCGTGCCGATGGAGGCCTCTTCGGCGCCGGCTCGCGACAGCGTCCCCCTCGCCGAGGCTGCGGTTCCCGGGCCCACGGCGATCTCGCCCGTCGTCGTGGCCGGGCTGGTGCGCGCGCTGGAATGCGCCTTGATCTTCGGCCTCGGCACGCTCCTGCACGTGCTGATGCTGCGCGGTCGCGTGCCGTTCGGTCTGACCTATGCGGGCGTCATCGGGATGATCGCCGTGACCACCGTGACGCTGATTCAGGCGTCCGGCGGCTATCGGATCGCCGCCTTCCGGAGCTTCTTCAGGACGGCGATCCGGCTGATCGTGGCGTGGTCGCTGACCTTTCTGATGGTCGCCACCGGCCTCGTGCTGGCCAAGGTGGCCGACCATTACTCGCGCCTCTGGCTGGGAACCTTCTTCGGCGCCGGACTCGCGATGCTGCTGGTCGGGCGCTTCGTCCTCTTCCGGATCATCGACGCCCAGACCCGGGCCGGTCGGTTCGACCGGCGCACCGCCATCGTGGGCGGCGGCCAGCCCGCGGAAGCCCTGATCGCCGCCCTGGAGACACAGAGCGAGAGCGGCATCCGCATTGTCGGCGTGTTCGACGACCGCAACGCCGATCGGTCATCGGACGTGGTGGCGGGGCATCCAAAGCTCGGCAATGTCGACGACCTCGTGGCCTATGCGCGGCACGCCCGGCTCGACCTGATCGTCTTCACGATCCCGATCACCGCGGAGGCGCGCATCCTCCAGATGCTCGCCAAGCTCTGGGTTCTGCCGATCGATATCCGGCTCTCGGCCCACGCCGCCAAGCTGCGCCTGCGTCCTCGCAGCTACTCGTATCTGGGCTCGGTTCCGGTGCTCGACGTCTTCGACAGGCCGATCGCCGATTGGGACGTGGTGGTGAAGGCGGTGTTCGATCGGTGCGTCGGTCTGATGATGCTTCTGGCGCTGTCGCCGCTCATGCTGGTGATCGCCCTCGCCGTGCGCCTGACCTCCCGCGGGCCGGTCCTGTTCCGGCAGAAGCGCCACGGCTTCAACAATGAGCTGATCGAGGTCTACAAGTTCCGCTCGATGTACGTGGATCAGTGCGACGCCGGCGCCGCCAGGATGGTCACGCGGGGCGATCCGCGCGTGACGCCGGTCGGCCGCTTCATCCGCAAGACCTCGCTCGACGAGTTGCCGCAGCTGTTCAACGTGCTGAAGGGCGACCTGTCGCTCGTCGGCCCACGCCCGCACGCCCTTCAGGCCAAGGCCGCCAACACGCTGTACGATCAGGTGGTCGACGGGTACTTCGCCCGCCACAAGGTCAAGCCCGGCATTACCGGCTGGGCCCAGGTCAACGGTTGGCGCGGCGAGACCGATACGTCCGAGAAGCTGCAGCGGCGCGTCGAGCACGACCTCTACTACATTGAGAACTGGTCGGTGCTGCTCGACCTGCAGATCCTGCTCACCACGCCCTTCGCGCTGTTCAAGACCGAGAACGCCTACTGAGCGGAGGGGCCGGCACCCGGACGGTGCCGGCCACGGGTGCCGCTACGGCAGGGCGCCCGCCTTCTCCTTGGCCTTCATGATCGTGTCGCGGCAGCCCTGAGCGTCCCCGGCCTTGTCCTGCTGGCTCGCCTGCGCGACGAGCTTCTTGGCCTCCTCGACACCCGCAGCCGTGGGCTTCACCGCGGCATCCGACTCGGTGAGCTTCGGAGGCGTGTCGAGCGCCTTGGGCGAGTTGGACGAGGTTGGGCCGCCGGGCGGCGTCTTGCCCGTCACTGCGACGGCGCCGGCGCTGTCGAGCCGCCTCTGCAGCGTAGAGACCTCGTCGGCGCACGGGGTCGCCAGGGCCGGCGTGGCGGCCGCCAGGGCCAGGGCTGCAACGGCGAAACGCATGATCATCAGGATGAAACTCCACGGTGTCGGATTGCGGCCGGCGCTGACATCCCGCTCCTGAGCGGATTGTGACGCGCCGGCGCGGCTACCGGGGAGACGCCGGGCAGACGGGCCCGTTCCCGAGACAGGAGGCCGCATGCAGGGCCGCGAAACGCGACGGGCGCCCCGCGCGGCCGGTCGGCCGCGGGAGGCGCCCGCTTCTGGACACCTGGGACGGATCAGTACTTCCGGATGATCGGCTCCGGCGACATCGGCACGGGGTCGGCACCGAAGGCGTAGCGGATGCCGGCGTAGACCGAGAACGGCTGCGCCAGGGTCGTGGTCCGCGGATCGCTGATCCGCAGGTTGCCGGCCACCGCGCCCGGCTCGGCAAAGGTGCCGAACGTGGCGTAGCGGTTGTTGGTCAGGTTGGTGATCAGGCCGAAGACCTCGAGGTTCTTCGTCACCTGATACTTCGTCTGGAAGTTCAGCACGTAGTAGGGCGGCAGCTTCCGGTTCAGGTTCGACTCGTCGCCGCGGAAGTAGGACGAGGAGAAGGCCTGGAGGTAGAGGCCGAACTGCCAGTCGGGCGTGACGAAATAGTCGAACCCGGCCTTGATCTGATGGGTCGGCACCAGCGGCACGATGTTGCCCTTGCGGACCTGGATCGCGCCGTCATCCGCCAGCGGGTTGTTGGGCGACGACAGGGTGCCGTTGAACTGGAAGGTCGCATCCACCAGCGCGTAGTTGGCGTAGACCCGCAGGTAATCCGCCGTGTACTCGCCGCCGACCTCGATGCCCTGCCGCTGCGTCGACGGCACGTTGACGAAATAGGCGCGGGCGGTGTTGCCGGGGGTGGCCAGCGACAGGATGTCGTTGGCGAGGTCGGTGCGGAAGGCGCCGATCTTGTAGGTGATGATGCCGCCGTCATAGGTGTTCGGCAGCTGGCCGCGGAAGCCGACCTCGTAGGTCCGCCCGGTGACCTGCTTGAGCGGCGGGTCGGCCACCAGCGAGTTCGGCAGCAGGCACGGCCGGTCCGGGTTGGCACAGGCCAGTTCCAGCGGGGTCGGGGCGCGGTTCGACTCCGAGTAGCTGCCGTAGAGGTTCAGCGCGTCGAAGAACCGGTAGGTCAGGCCGGCGACCGGGTTGATCTTGTTGAAGTAGTGCGTGCCGGTCACGTCCGGCGAGAAGCCGGTCAGATCCTCGCTCTGGATGCGCGCGAAGTTGAGCCGGGCACCGGCGGTCAGCGACAGCCGGTCGGTCACGTCGAGCGTGTCGAGGGTGTAGAGGCCCATATAGAGGTTGGAGCCGTTGACCGAGCTCGGCGCGATGCCCAGCGCGCCCGCGGTCCGCAGCTGCGGCGTGCCGAGGCCCGGGATGTTGCCGTAGAACGGGTTGCTCGGATCGGTGGTGATCGACAGGTTCGGGTTGATCACGCCCAGGGTGCTGGACGACTTGAACGAGTAGTTGGCCGCGTCGATGCTGCCGCCGACCACGAACGTGTTGGACAGGCCGAAGATCCGGTCGCGGTTGGCCGCCTGCAGCGAGCCGCCGAAGCCGGTGGCTTCCGTCCGGGTCGTGTCCAGCGTGCCGTACGGGATGCCCGCCCGGAACGGGATCCGCTGGTTCTGCTGGCCCAGGATCAGGAACTGGTTGCGGAAGGCGTTCTGCGACTGGCCGGCAGCCGGGCTGAAGCCGTCATCCTCGAAGCAGAGATTCCCGCGGAAGCTCGACCGTGTACTGCAATTCTCGAAGTTGCCGTCGTTGCCGTCGACGTAGGTCTGGCTGAAGCGGCGGAAATAGGCGTTGCCGGCGAGATCCCAGGTCGGCGAGATGTCCACCCGGCCGGTGAGCTGGAGGGTGCCGACCTCGGTGGTGGTGGTCTGCGGGTAGGTGAAGATCGCCCGCGGGTCGCGGTGGGTGAAGTCCACCGGGGTCGCGGCGGCGGCGCCGTAGAAGCTGCGGGCGGCGAGCCCGATCAGGTGGAACTCCGAATCCTGGGAGCGGTAGCCGATGTCGCCGTAGATCCGGCCGATCGTGCTCGGGCTCTCGTAGCGCCAGCCGCGGTCGTTCAGGCCGTCGCCGGTGAAGTAGACGCTCCAGGGGCCGGAGACCTTGCCGTATTCGAGGTAGCCGGCGGTGCGCGCGTCCGAGCCGCCCCAGGCCGAGATCTCGGTCCCCTGCCAGGTGAAGCCGTTCTTCATCTGGATGTTGACCGCGCCGCCCAGCGCGTTGAGGCCGAAGACCGGGTTGCCGGTGACGACGTCGATCCGCTGGATCGCCTGCGGGGGGATCAGGTCGAAATTGACGATGTCGCCGAAGGCTTCGTTGATGCGCACGCCGTTCTGGTAGACGGCGAGTCCCTGCGGCACGCCCTGGACCGGCGAGGCCGTGAAGCCGCGATAGGTGATGTCGACGCGGTTGTTGTTGCCCTGCGAGTCGGAGACGTTGATGCCGGGGGTGCGCCGGGCCAGCGTCGTGGTCAGGTTGTTGCTGGCGCGATCAATCGTGAGATCGCTGGCGGTGACCGACTCGACGGTGCTGGGGATCTTGTAGAGGGGCTGCTCGGAGCCGCGCAGCCGCGTTCCGATACTCGGTCCCACCGAACCCGCCGGCGGCACCGGGCCGGGCCCGTTGAAGATCTGCGCCTGGCTCGAATTGCCGCCGCCGGACCCGACCGGCGACGTCGAGACGACGCTGATCTCGCCGAGCGTCACCGATTGCTGAGCCTGCACGGCGGTGGGGAGAACCGTCCCCGCCAGGACCGATGCTGACGCGACCAGGCTGCTCCGAAGCGCCCGAAGTGACATCCCCAACCCCCTCAAGACCGAACACATGCTCGTGACTTCCGAGCTTGGGTCTCTCTTGGCGGGTGCCGGGGACGCACACAATTGGTTCAAGAACACGCGAGCCGCGTTTCGGCTCTATTTCCGGTCGGAGCCAAGCTAAGCCGTCACGACGTGGTGAAACGGCAACAGTTTCGATAACGATCTCAGAGGCTTAGGGACGTTTCGGCAATGTGCCCGGGATGAATCGGCAAGAGGAGGCCGAACGCTGTCAGAGTCGCGCCTGGATCAGGCGGGCGAGCTCGCCGAGCCGCTGCTCCAGCAGCTGCGGAACCTCGCAGACATAGGTCAGTGACTGGCTTCGCTCCTGGAAGATCCGGCGATCCCAGGCGAACTTCGTCTCCAGCTCGGACTGGTCCTTGGGAAGCTCGGTGGCGTCCGAGGCGCTCGGCGCGTCCTTCACCTGGCTGATCTTGTCGGCCTCGTCGCGGATCCGCTCGGCCATCCGGCGCTGCCCCTGCGCGTAGCGCGCGATGCCGCTGACCACCTTGTCCCGCTCGCCGTTCAGCACCTCGAACACGCCCGCGAAGACGCGCGTCAGGGCCTTGTCCTTCGCGTCCTTGTCGGACCCGAATTTCTCCACGAACGTGTCGAGGAGCGGCCCGACCTGCGACAGGTCCGTGCGCCGGGAGGCGATTTTCTGCGCCAGGACCGCCGCATCGTTGTCGCTGCCCCAATCGCCGGCCGCCGCGACGTCCGGTCCGGTCCAGAACTGGCCGGCGCTCAGGGTGGCGACCTTGCGCTGGACGCAGGGCCAATTCGGGTCCGGCTTCGGCTGAGCCAGGGCGGGGCCGGAGAGAAAGGCCAGCCCCAGCACCGGGCCGAGGATGCGGGTGAGGAGGACGTTCATCAGGCAGGCTCCATCAGGTGTTGTCGCCGGCCGGGCCGCCGCGCCGGGCCATGATGCCGCGACCGGGATCGTAGGCGACCACCGCCATGCCGAAAAAGGCGAGCCCCACGCCCACCACCACGGCGCAGGCGACCGGCTCGAACTGGACGTAGAGGGCGTAGCGGACGAGCTGGACCGCGTGGCTGAACGGGTTCAGCTCACAGATCCAGTACAGGGTCTCCGAGGATTCCCGAATCCGCCACAGGGGATAGAGGGCCGAGGAAGCGAAGAACATCGGGAAGATCACGAAGTTCATCACGCTGGCGAAGTTCTCGAGCTGGCGGACCAGCGAGGACAGGAACAGCCCGATCGCCCCGAGCATGAGCCCGGTGGCCAGGAATGCCGGGAGCGCCGTGAGGTAGCCGAGCACCGGGATGTCGCTTTCCCAGAAATAGGCCACGGCGAGGAACGCGTAGGCCTGCACGATCGAGACGGCGACGCCGGCGATCAGCTTGGCAAGCAGCAGCAGCCAGCGCGGATAGGGCGAGGTCAGCAGCACCTTCATCGAGCCGACTTCGCGGTCGTAGACCATCGACAGGGACGACTGCATGCCGTTGAACAGCTGGATCATCACGGCGAGGCCCGGCACCACGTAGACCTCGTAGAGCACGTAGGTCTGGTAGGGCGGCTCGATGGACACGCCGAGCGTGTTGCGGAAACCCGCCGCGAAAATGAACAGCCAGACCAGCGGCCGGACCAGCGCCGAGAAGAACCGCTCCTTCTGATTGAAGAAGCGCAGCAATTCGCGGCGGACGATGCCGCCGAGGCAGATCAGGTAGCCCACCGCGTCGAGGCGACCGATCCGTTCCGTCTGGCTCCGCGGCGGGGCGGCGCCGATCCGTGTGGCGAGGGGTGTCGGATGGGTCATGCCGCCGCCCTCCCCGGTTCGGCCACGAGGCGGCGGAACGCGTCGGCGAGCGCCTCGCCGGGCATGCCGATCTCGCCGGCCCGTCCCCGGGCGACGATCCGGCCCCGGTGCAGGACCACCGCATCGTCGTCGTCCGCGATCTCCTCGAAGATGTGGGTTGCCCAGAGCACCGACAATCCCTCCTCCCGCACCAGGGCGCGGACGATCGCCACGATGTCGGCCCGCGACTCGAGGTCGAGTCCGACGGTGGGCTCGTCGAGGAGCAGCAGGTCCGGGCGATGGATCAGCGAGCGGGCGATCTCGATGCGGCGCGACTGCCCGCCCGAGAGCGTGCGCACCTTGTCGTGGCGCCGATCCGCCAGACCGACGCGATCGAGGAGTTCGCCGACCCGGACCTTGGCGGCGGTGCGGGTGATGCCGTGCAGGCTCGCATGGTAGAGAAGGTTCTGCTCGACGGTGAGATCGGTGTCGAGGGTGCGGGCCTGGAACACGACGCCGAGTCGCGCCAGCGCCCGGGACGGCTCGCGATCGAGGGCGTGGCCGAAGATCGAGACCCTCCCCGTCTGGTTGTTGTAGAGCCGGGTGATGACCGAGAACAGCGTCGTCTTGCCGGCGCCGTTCGGCCCCAGCAGCGCGGCAAAGTGCCCGCGCTCCACCGTGATCGAGACGTCGTCCAGCGCGGCGCGGGCGCCGAACCGGTGGCCGACATGCTCGATCAGGAGGGCCGCCGCCTCGGATGCGCTCATCGGCCCAGGACCTTCCGGGCGTCGGCCACGGCGTCGAGGCACTCGTCGAACTCGCCCTCCTTCTGCTCCCGCTCGGCCACCCGCAGGGCCTTCTTGAGCTTCGGCACGGCCGCCTCCGGCGGATTCAGCGCAAGGGCGTCGCGGATCATCGTGATGCCTTCGGCACAGGCGGAGGCATCGTCGGCCGCGAAAGCCGGACCGGCAGCGAGGAGGCAGGCGGAGAGCAGGAGGATGCGCATCACTTCACCGTCAGCGTGCCGGTCATGCCCTTGGATTCCAGGCCGCGCGCCGCCCAGGTGTAGGTGCCGGGCTTGATCGCCACGAACTCGATGGCGATCTCGCCGGGATCGTCGAACTCCAGGTGATCGGGCGGTCCGCCGCCGTGGATCTCCTTGTGCTCGATCACGATCTGGTTGAACCAGATGTAACGGAAGAACTCAGGCGCGTAGAACTTGTATTCCTGGCGCCCCTTGGCGACGATCCGCAGCCGGTAGGCCTTGCCGGATTCCAGGGTGATGTCCTTGTTCTCGACCACGAAGTCGTTGCCCTGATCGTCGCCCAGGACGAGGTCGGGCAGGTTCTCCCGTTTCTTGGTCAGGTCGAGGGCACTCGCCGGGGATGCGGCGAGCAGCCCTGCCAGGCCGAGGGCCGCCGTTCGAAACATGCGCGTCATGTCGTGTTCCACCCTAGGGCCGCTTCGCACGCGGCCGTCCTCGCTTGGCGCCCGGAGGTCGCGCGGATCAGTTCGGCGAGATCGCCACGCCCCAGGGCAGGAGCCCGACCGGGATGCTCTTCACCACCTTCTCGGCGGCCACGTCGATCACCGAGACGTCGTTCGAGGTGCCGTTCGTGGTGAACAGCATCTTCTGGTCCGGCGTGAAGGCCAGTTGCCAGACGCGCTGGCCGACCGGCAGATACTTCTCGACCTCGTAGGTCTTGGCATCGATCACCGCGACGCGGTTGGCCGGACCCAGGGCGACGAAGGCCTTGCTGCCGTCCTTGGTGATCCGGATGCCCACCGGCTGGATCGCCTCGTCGTTCACGCTCGGGATCTTGAAGGTGATCTTCTTGATCACCCGGCGCTGCGCCACGTCGATGACGCTCACCGTGCCGCCGACCTCAGCCGAGACCCACAGGTACTTTCCGTCGGCGGTGAACTCGGCGAAGCGCGGCCGGGCATCGACCAGCACGTTGTCGATGACCTGGAAGGTCTTCGTGTCGATGAAGTGGGCCATGTTGGTGGTTTCGGAGGTGTTGACCAGGACCTTGCCGTCCGGCGACAGGCCCATCCCCTCCGGCTCGACACCCACCGGCACCTCGGCAAGCACCTTGTTCTTCTCGATGTCGATGATCGTGACCTGGCTGTCGTCCTCGTTGGCGACGTAGAGCGGGTTGCCGGAGGCATCGAGGATGAACTGCTCCGGATCCGGCCCGGAGCGCAGCGAGCGCACCACCTTGCCGGAACTCGTATCGAGCACGTCGATCCGGTCGTCGTCGCTGGCGCAGACGTACACCTCCTTGCCGTCCTTGGAGACGGTCACGCCGCGCGGGCGCCGCCCCACCTTCCAGGTCGCCGTCACCGCCATCGTGTTGGTGTCGATGACGCTGACCGAGTTGCCCTTCTCGTTCGTGACGTAGGCGGTGAAGGCGGCGGCCGGACCGCACAGGGCGAACCACGCCCCAAGGGCGATCCCACTCAGACATGCCTCGACGGGGCGGCTCATCCCAATTCCTTCCCTTGCGGCTTCCCGGCGTCCTCGGCGGACGTTCTCTCCGGTGGTTTGTAGTGCGATTCCCGCGCGTTGCGAGGGCCTTGGCCGCTCTCCATCGCCGCAGGCCGCGGGCCTACTTGAATTTGCAGGTGGTCTCCGGGAGGTCGACGCCCAGCGTGTCGAGGGGCGTGCGCTGGTGCAGGAAGCCCTGCTCGGGCGCGACGGAGACCAGCGCCTTGGGCTGCACGACGATGATCGCTTGGCGCAACTGATGGTCCCAAGGCCGGAAACTCAGCGGCACGCCCTTGTAGGCCGGAAGGGTGAAGGCGGGATCGACGAGGTACGGGGCGATCACGGCCGGATCGTTGGTCTTCTTCGCCGTGACGGCTTCGCCGACTGTCCGCACCGCCGCCCAGGCTTGGTAATCCAGCGGGCGCATCAGCCGCGATGCGAGCCGGCGGAAGCGGTTCTGGGCCTGCGCGGCGCCCCAGGTCTCCAGGACCGGCGACCACGTCGTGGGCGTCAGCGCCTGCGTTCCGCCGACGGGCCGCGGATCGACGGTGCGGTAGGGAACGTAGTCGCCCCAGTCGCCCTCCTCATCCGCCACGACGGCCATGTCGTAGTCGAGGCCCCGGGTGAAGACCATCGCCTCGGCCCGGGTCGGCGTGTCGCCGCGCGCCTTGGCGAGCGGGCCGAAGGTCCAGGGCTTCTCGGCGGTGATCTTCAGCGCGAATTTCCGCGCCGAATTGCGCATCGCGTCGGCGTAGGCCTTGTCGGCCTCGGTCGGGCCGACGATCAGGAAGAGCTTCCGCCAGCGCATCACGGTCAGGTACTGCGCCAGGGCATCGGTCAGCATCGCCCGGGACGGCAGGATGTGGAACACGTTGGCGCGGCAATCGGCGCCGCGCAGACGGTCGTCGGCAGCCCCCGCGTTGAGGATGACGGCCCCCGTGTCCTTGATTGCGTCCGCGACCGCCAGGACGGAATCTGCGGGGAGCGCCAGGACGAGGTAGCGGACGCCGTTGCCGATCAGCGTCTTGGCGGCCGCCACGGCGTCCGGCTTGTCGTCCGTCAGCGCCACCTCGTCGAGGACGTAGGACTGCTTGGTGAAACGGCCGGTGGTGTTGTTGTCGGCGATGCCCATCTTGGCGCCGGCCAGGCCCTCGTCCTCGGGCGCCGCCTCAGCATCGTAGGAGGACGGCGCAGGCTGCGGCCGGTAGATCAGGCCGATATGGGTCTCGATCCCCTGCGGGGCCGCGTGCTGGGCCGGTTGCGCCGCCGCAGCCGGGGCTTGGTCCTCGGCCCATGCCGACGGCGGAGCCAGGGCCAGCGCGACGAGGGCAGCGCGCAGCCAAGCTGGGCGCGTCGGAGGCCGGAAGACGGTGTCGGGTGCAGGATGATGCATGTGGGCGGCCTCTATCAGCTTCCGCTCTGGCCGCTCAACCGCGGCGTGTCGTCCCGACGTTCACGTTGCCGTCGTGGGATAGGTGGACGCGGAAGTACATTGCCAAATTGTCCCTTCGCCCGACCTATGGCGGGAACGACGCCGCCGATACGGGCGGCCGAACGCCTCGAGAGGAAGCTCCCGCCGATGCGCCTGACGTCTCTCCGCGCCGCGATTGCCTGCAGTTTCGTGGCGCTCTCGGCCGCCCTGCCCGGCGCGGCCAGCGCCGCCGAGAAGGCGGCCGTGTTTCCGGTCGAACTCTTCGATCCCGGCGCCTCCTATGGAACCCGGACGCGGCCGGTCGATGCGCGGAAACTCACACTCGTCACGGACGAATTGCGCAACGCCCTCCGTGACAGGGCCGGGCTGGAGATCGTCGATACCGCATCCAAGGCCGACGTCGTCGCCAAGGAGGGGCCGCTCTACAAATGCAACGGCTGCGCGGCGGACATCGCCAAGAGCCTGGGTGCGGACCTCGTCGTGACCGGTTATGTGGAGAAGGGGTCCGGTCAGATCTTCAACCTGAGCGTCACGATCGCCGAGGCCGATACCGGCAAGGCGGTGCGCGGCGGCCAGGTGACGATCCGCGCCGACACCGACGATACCTGGGCGCACGCGATGCGCTGGGTGGTGAAGAACCGCCTGCTCGCCGAGCCGCTGCCCGGGAAGTCCTGAGACGGTCCGTTCAAGTCCGAGTGTTTCGTGCCCACGTTTTCAACCCAGCAAGATCCTCTGCCCCGGCTCCTCGTCAGCGTCCGCGATCCGGCTGAGGCCGAGGCCGCTCGCCTTGCGGGTGCCGACCTGATCGATGCCAAGGATCCGGAGCGCGGGGCGCTCGGCGCCCTGGACGACGGGATCGTGCGGGAGATCGTCGCCCGCGTGTCCGGCGGTGCCGCGACGAGTGCGGTGGCCGATCCCGCGGTCCGATCCGTGGCCGCCCTGGCGCAGACCGGCGTCGACTGGGTGAAGGTGGGCATCGCGCCAGCCCTGCTCCGGGATCCGTCGGCCCTGGTCGACCTTGTCGCGGCGGCACCGCGGCGGCTGATCGCCGTGCTGTTCGCCGAGGACGGCACGACGGCCCCGCATGTGCCCGCACTCGCAGCCGCCGGCTTCGCGGGCGCCATGGTCGATACCGCAGGGAAGACCGGCGCCCGCCTGCCCGATCTCGCCGCTCCCGCGGATCTCTCGGCCTTTACCGCCGCCTGCCGGGTGCACGACCTGATGAGTGGCCTCGCCGGGTCGCTCCGGGTGATCGACATCCCGGTTCTGTGCGCATACCGGCCGGATTATCTCGGCTTCCGCGGCGGCCTGTGCCGGGACTTCGACCGCCGCAACGGCATCGATCCCCTGCGCGTGGCCGAGGCGCTGCGCGCCCTCCGGCCGAGCCGGCAGGACGCGGCGTGACCACCGTCATCAAGATCGGCGGCAGCCTCGAAGCGGATCCGCATCGCCGCCGCGCCCTGCTGACGGCGATCGGCGACGGGGCGCACGGGCGCTGCATCGTGGTCCCGGGCGGCGGCGCCTTCGCCGACGCCGTCCGTGCCGCGCAGGCACGGGAGCGGTTCGGCGATGCGGAGGCCCATCGCCGGGCCCTCGATGCCATGAGCGACGCGGCCGGAATCTTCCGCGGGATCGAGCCGCGTCTGGCGCAGAGCCTGGAGCCCTGGGCGGAGACCGCGCCCGCCCGGATTCGGGTTTGGAATCCGCGCGGCCTGCGCGGCGGCCAACCGGACATTCCGGAAACCTGGGACGTGACCTCGGACAGCCTCGCCCTCTGGCTCGCGACGCGGATCCGGGCCGAGCGCTGCGTCCTGGTGAAATCCATCGATGTACCGCAGGGCCGGGATCCCGTCGCGCTGGCGCAGGAGGGGATCGTGGATGGCGCCTTCCCGGGCTTCGCCGCCAAGTTCGAGGGGGCGATCGAGATCTGGGGCCCGCAGTGCCGCGTTGCGGTCGAGACGAGGACGGCCGCGTGAGCACCCCCGAGCACATCGTCTTCGTCACCGGCCGTCTGGCCCGGGCGCGGCTCGAGAAGGTCGCGGCGGGGCTGCCGGAGAATCTGCACTGGAGCATCGCGGATGCCGGCGTGAAGGTCGCGGCGCTGATGACCGAGGAGATCATCCGCCGACGGATCGTCCTCCCCGAGGGCGCCACCCGGATCATCCTTCCGGGCCGGTGCCGGGCCAACCCGGAGCATCTCGCCGCCCATTTCGGTGTGCCCGTGGAGCGGGGACCCGACGAGGTGGTCGACCTGCCGGCCTGGCTCGGCCTGACCGCGCGCAAGGTCGATCTGTCCCGGCACGACCTCCGGATCTTCTCGGAGATCGTGGATGCGTCGAAGATGAGTGTCGCGCAGATCGTCGCCAAGGGCCTCGATCTCGCCCAGCGCGGCTCGGACGTCATCGATCTCGGCGGCTTGCCCGACACTCCGTTTCCGCATCTCGAGGAGTCCGTCCAGGCCCTCAAGGGCGCAGGCCTGAAGGTCAGCGTCGATTCCTTCTCCCGCGAGGAGCTGGTCCGGGGCGCCGGGGCCGGCGCCGACTTCCTGCTGAGCCTGAATGAGGAGACCCTCGATCTCGCCTTCGAGACCGACGCGGTGCCGATCCTCGTGCCCCTGCGGCCGGACGACCTGCCCTCCCTGGATCGCGCGATCGAGCGCATGCTGAAGGCGGGACGCCCCTTCCTCGCCGATCCGATCCTGGAGCCGATCCATCACGGCTTCGTCGATTCGATCGCGCGCTACCGCGACACCCGCGCCCGCTGGCCCGAGATCGACATGATGATGGGCACCGGCAATCTCACCGAGCTGACCGAGGCCGATTCCCTCGGCGTCACCGCGCTGCTCGTCGGCATGTGCTCGGAGCTGTCGATCGGCAACGTGCTGATCGTGCAGGTCTCCAACCACACCCGGCGCACCGTCGAGGAGCACGACGCCGCCCGACGGGTCATGTACGCGGCCAAGGCCGATTCCGCGCTGCCCAAGGGATACGGTCGGGCGCTGCTTGCCCTCCACGACAAGCGCCCGTTCGTGCAGACGGCCGACGAGATCGCCCAGGCCGCCGCGGAGGTGCGCGACCCGAATTACCGGATCGTGACCGCCGAAGACGGGATCCACCTCTACAATCGCGACATCCACAGGGTCGGCACCGACGCGATGGCCTTCTTCCCCGAACTCGATGTGGCTAGCGACGGCGCCCACGCCTTCTATCTCGGCGCCGAACTGGCCAAGGCGGAGACGGCGTGGCGGCTCGGCAAGCGCTACGTCCAGGACGAAGCGCTCGACTGGGGCTGCGCCGCGGACGCCGACATCGAGGATGCCACCGCCTTCAAGAAGGCCGGCCATACCCGGCATTCGGGACCCGATGCGCCGCCACCGGGGACACGCGATGCCCGGCTGACCGGGCCCGAGGCCGGCGCAACGCCGCCCGAGACCATTCCCGAAGCCCAGGTGCGGGCCGAGGCCGCGCCCGAGCGTCCGCAGGACCCGCCGACGAAGCTGGTCTGCGGGCGCCTCGTCCCCGCCGACAAGGCGTGAGGCCATGCCGCTGATCCTCGAGACCATCGTCACGACCCTGTCCCCGGCGGGCGAACTGCACCTCGTTCCGTTCGGACTGATCGGCGAGGATGACGGCTACGTCCTCGCGCCGTTCCGGCCGTCGCCGACCATCGCCAATCTGGAGGCCAACCCCTGCTTCGCAGCCTCGAGCCCCCGCGACATCCGGGTGATCGCCGGCGCGGTGACCGGCCGACGCGAATGGCCGACGCTGCCCTGCACGGCGATCGAGGGCCGCCGCCTCGCCGACAGTTTCGGCCACGCGGAGTTCGCCGTCGCCGCCGTCGAGGCCCACGAGACGCGGCCGCGCTTCCGCGGCCGCATGGTCCACAGCGCCGCGCATCAGCCGTTCATCGGCTATAACCGCGCGCAGGCCGCCGTCCTCGAAGGCGCCATTCTTTCGACCCGGCTCCACATGTTGGAGCCCGATAAGGTGTTGACGGAGATGGCCTACCTCGCCATCGCCATCGGCAAGACCGCTGGACCGCGCGAGCGCGAGGCCTGGGGTTGGATCGAGGACAAGGTCGCGGCGGCGCTCGGCCCCGAGGCGCGCGTTCTCGATCGCGACGACCGCTGAGGGCGGGAGGAGAAGGACAAGATGAAGAAAATCACCCTGGCCCTGGCGGCCACGGCAGCCCTAGTGGCGGCTACCGCGCAGGCCCACGGCCCAACCCGGCGCAAGATCACCGAGTCGATCGAGATCAACGCCCCCGCCGACAAGGTCTGGGCCGTGCTCGGCGATATGAAGAATTCCGACTGGATGCAGAACGTCACCAAGACGGAGCTCAACGGCGATCCGGCCGGCAAGTTCAAGCGTGTCCTGACCCTGAAGAACGGCGATCAGATCCAGGAGACCAGCAACAAGTACAAGCCCGATGACAAGCTGTTCTCCTATTACATCGACAAGGTCGACGTGAAGGATCTTCCGGCGAACGACTACTCGGCGACGATCACGGTCGAGCCCGAGGGCAACGCCAAGTCGAAGGTCGAGTGGAAGGCGGCCTTCTATCGCGGCTACATGAACAACGATCCGCCGCCGGATCTGAACGACGAGGCTTCCGAGAAGGGCGTCGGCGACTGGATCAAGGCGAGCCTCGCCAACCTGAAGGCCAAGGTCGAGAAGGGCTCGTGAGCCTGTCTCGGGGCCGCGCGGCCCTCGCCGCCGGCCTCGTTCTCATCGCAACCGCCTCCCGAGCCGAACCGGCCCGGGAGGCCATCGTCACCGCGCAGCTCGGCGGCGCGGTCGAGATCGTCGATCTGGCCACCCGGACGGTGGTGCGCCGCATCCCCGTCGACGGGGCCCCGGCCGGGATCGCCCTGTCGCCCGATCGCCGGCGCGCCTACGTCACGCGTCCGGAGGGGCACGGTCTCGCGATCCTCGATCTCGATGCCGGCCGCGTCCTCGCCGAGGTGCCGCTGCCCGGCGGGCCGCTCGGCGTCGCGGCCGACCCGCGGGGCGGCACCGTCTACGTGGCCGACTGGTACGGGCACCGTCTGTTCGTGCTGACCGAGCGCGACGGTACGCTGGTCCCGGACGGCGAGATCGCGGTCGGCGCCTCGCCCTCGGGAATCGCCGTCAGCCCCGATGGCGGAACGCTCTATGTCGCCAACCGCGAGGCCGACACGGTCTCCGTCGTGGATACAGCGACCCGACGGGAGAGCTCCGTCATTCCCGTGGGGCAGCATCCGTTCGGCATCACCCTCGATGCCGCGGCCGGGCGCGCCTACACGGCCAATGTCACCGGGGACGATGTTTCGGTTCTGGATTTGAAGACCGGGCGCGAGATCGGCCGCGTGCCGACCGGCCGCCGGCCTTACGTGATCGCCCTCGCCGGCGGGCGCGGCTTCGTCACCGACCAATATGCCGGCAGCGTCACGGCGTTCGACCTCGCCACTCTGAAGCCGATCGCCGACGTCGATGTCGGCGATCATCCGGAAGGGATCGCCGCGGATTCGGACGGCCGCCTCTACGTGGCCAATTGGGGCGACAACACCCTGAGCGTCCTCGATTCCAAGACGCTCAAGGTGCTGGCGACCATCCCCACCGGCAACGGCCCGCGCTCGTTCGGCGCCTTCCTGCGCTGAGGCTCAGCCCATGCGGCGGTGCGGCGCCCGGCGGTAGGCCGCCCGGGCCATCACCAGCGCGCCGCCGATTTGCAGGAGGCCGGTCTCGCCGAGATCCGAGGGCGCGAAATGCGCCTGGATCAGCAGCCGCGTCAGCGCGTTCAGCGCGAGCAATGTCAGGCAGAAGGCTGCAGCGGCCAGCAGGCTGGCGACGAACTCGGGCATGATCGCGCTCCCGTGTCGAACGGAAGGAGATTAGCAAGCCCCGCGCCAGGGCCAAGCTGCCGGAACCGCCGATCTCAGCGCTTGCGGCCTGCGGGCGCGGATGCCGGCGTCCCCGCCTGCGCGGCCGGCGTGGGCCGGGGCGTCTCGACGGCGAGCCGCTTCACCGGCCAACCGTCGCTCCAGCGCTCCATGTCGGCCAGGCGTGGATTGTTCTTCAGCGCCGTCGCATCCGACCCGGCGAAGGCCGCGGCGGCGGCGAGGTCGAAGGTCTTCCAGAAACCGAGATAGTCCAGGGCATCGACCCGGGCGAGATTGATCTGCGAGACCAGCGTCTGCTGCTCGCCGGTCAAGGCCATGTCGGCGGACCAGCGGAACGGCGGCGGCTTGGTCGACTCCTTAGGCGCATCCTTGGGCTCCGGAGCGGGCTTGATGTTGCCCCCGTCATAGGCGCTGTCGACGCCCGCAGGGGCGGCCAGCGTCGCCGTAAGGGCCGGGAAGCCATGATCGTCCGAAAGGACCCGCACGAACAACTTGCGGTCCAGCGGCACGCCGCTGGCCTCGCGCAGGAGACGCTTCGCCGCGAGGTCGGCAGCCCGCGTGTCCTTGTCGCCGACCATGGCCACGAGGAGCGTGGATGGGTCGATCGCCGCCAGGTCGGTCAGCGCGATACCTCTGGATTTCGGCCCGCTGGCGATACCGCCGGGCGTCGCCGCAAAGATCAGCTTCGGAACCGGTAGGCCCTGCGCCTTCGCGGCCGCTGCGAGATCCATGGCGAGCGGCGCGCCGGCGAGGTGGCCGATCATCGCGACGCGGCCAAGATCGGGCTTGGCCTCGCTCTCCGTCGCAAGTTCCGCAAGCGCGGCCTTGACCAAGCCTTCCGCGATGGCCGGGGCATCGGCCGGTCGCGTCCGGTTGACCTCCTGAAACCGGGGGAACAGGACGAGCCAGCCCTGGCGGGCGAGATGGTCGATCCAGCCGCCATAGCTCTGCGGATTGACCGCCCCCCAGCCGTGCAGGACGATGGCGACGGGCCGTCCCGCCTCCGGCGCAGCGCCCGCTGCGTAGAACGCATAGGTGGAGGCCGTGCCGCGCCCGAGCAGCCGCTTGGTGATCGTGGCCTTGCGGTCACCCGCACCCCCCGCCCCATCGGCAGGCTGGGCGGGCGGCGTCGCCGCCTGGACGGATACGAGGCCGGCCAGGGTCATGATCGCGGCTGCAGTCAGCGATCCGCGAAGAACTGTGAGACGCATCAGGGACTCGACTGAGAGACGCTTGGCGTCGGCAGGTCAGAATGCGCTGAATAGCAGATTCTCTCGCCTTGGCGACTCATCGCCTCAGTCTTCCGCCAAGCTTCGGCGGTCGAGCCTCAGGACAGCATGCACCGCGTCATATCCGGACGGTCGAGCCGCCGCACGATCGCTGCCATCTCCGCCGGAATGTCGTGCTCCGCTGCGCCGTAGACGCTGAGCAGCCCCTCGCGGACCGTATCGAGAAAGACGGACTCGACCGTATCCCGGGCGCCGGGCCGGCGCAGGGAATCGGCGTGGTTGATTGCAACGATCTTCATGGCGGTGCCGCGGGTCAAGTGTACTGCGCATGTCCGGGGGCTGCTGCTCCGGAGTGGCGTACAACTGTGTGGCCGCCTCAGGTTTCCAGGCCGGTGGGGATTATTTTGCCGCCCGGTCCGATAACGGACGGTCCGGGCTCGGTGGACGGCCGGCCGGCGGCCTGTTCCACCCAGGCGAGGATGTCTTCGGCGCGCCAGGGCTTCGGGATGAACGTCGCCGAGACGCGCAGGTCGCTCGGCTGGTCGCCGGCATCGCCGGAGGTGAGGAGGACCCGCACGCGCGGCCAGGTCACGCCGATGATCCGCGCCAGTTCAAAACCGCCGATCGGCCCGGGGGTCCGGACGTCCGAGAACACCACGCTGACCTCGTCCGCGCGATCATTGAGAATGGCCAGGGCGCGATCGGCGGTCTCGGCTTCGATGACCGTGAAGCCCGTATCCTCCAGCAGCGTGGCCGCGAGGAAGCGCTCGTCGGGCTGGTCTTCCACGACGAGGATCACGGGCTTCTGGCCAGGCTGTACCGATTCGCTCATGGGCCAGGACACTCTACAGGGGCTGAACGGCGGTCGCTTCGATCGGTTCAACGCCCGAACGCCGCGAAGGGCCACACCCGCGCGGGCACAGATCCTCCTTTGATCCTTGCACAATTGAGAAATTGAGGCCGTGTCTTGGGCAACACAGCCAACGCAGAACGCGTTCGCTCGACCGTCGATGACGTCTTTTCAGCCGACACCGTGTGACTTCAGGAAAGCCAGAGCGCGTGTCCAGCCATCCTCGGCAGCCTCACGCCGGTAGCTCGGACGGTAATCCGCGTGGAAGCCGTGCGGCGCATCCGGATAGATCACGATCTCGACGCTCTTGCCCGCAGACAGAGCACGATCGCGCGCCTCTTCTACGGCCTTTACCGGGATACCGGTATCGGCTCCCCCATACAGGCCGAGCAGCGGAGCGTGGATCTCGGCGGCCACGTCGCCGGCGGTGCGCGGCTGAATGTCGGTGCGTTCGCCGCCGACAGGCCCGTACCAAGCGACCGCCGCCTTCAGGTCGCGACGATGCGCCGCGTACAGCCACACGTCGCGTCCACCCCGGCACCAGCCCATGACGCCGAGCCGGTTCGGATCACCCTTCGCCGCCGAAGCCGCCCAGGCGGCCGCCGCATCGAGGTCGCCGATCCACTGCGCGTCCGGCGTCTTCGCGATGACGTCCCGGATGATCTGCGTGGGATCCGACATGGTCGAGAGATCGCCCTGGCGGGCGTAGAGTTCGGGCGCCACCGCGCAGTAGCCGGCCTTCGCGAGCCGGCGGCAGATGTCCTTGATATAATCGTGGACGCCGAAGATCTCCTCGATCACCAGAACGATCGGGAAGGGGCCGGTGCCCTCCGGAACCGCCCGATAGGCCGGCATCGGCCCGTCTGCGGCCGGAATCTTGACCTCGCCGGCCTCGATGCCGGTCGGGTCCGTGTGGATCACCTGAGCTTCCACGCGGGTGGTCGCGAGGGTCAAGCCACTCATCAGGCTCGTCATCACGAAGCCTCGCCGGGACAAGGGCGGCGTGATCAGCCCGTCGAGTCCAGCCCGGTCGTGATCCGCCATGATGCTCTCTCCCTTGCTTCAAGGATGAGGGCTATCCGCGTGCGGCGGCCCGGGTCAAATCATCCGCCCGCCGCTGGTCCGTCACGCCCCTGCGGCAGCCAGGGCCCGCGCCGGCCGGCGCACGGTCACCCGGATCGGTTCAAGCGTCTCGCGCGGCGTCAGCATCTCACCCAGGCTGACGAAGGTGTCGGCGGCCGGTGCGACCACCGCGCGGATGCCGTAGCCCAGTGCGAAGGACCGGATCAGCTCGGCGTCGCGCGCAATGCCGAAGCGGTCGAGGGCCGCCAGGAAGGCTTCCCGGAACAGGCTCGGCCGGCACCAGCGCTTCTCGGCCATCTGCAGCGGCCAGTCCCACAAGCCCTCGGCCCGGCGCATTGCCAGGGCGCCGCGCGCGATGAAATAGCCGGTCTCCCGGTGCTCGATCCCGTCCGTCTGGACCGACCAGTCGTCATTGCCGAACAGTTCGGCCGCGGCTGCGTTGCCCATCGGGTCCTCCGCCCTGAACCTGCCTTCCGGCGCACCGGAACATTGCCGGAACACTGGCGCGGAATTCGGCGGCGGTCAAGGCACTTGTTCCCGGTGCGTTCGCGGGCCGGGATGGACGTCAGCGGGCCTTGAACATGGCGTGCTCGATCCGGTCGCCCGGCGCGATCCCGAGCTTCGCCGCGGTTCCCGCATTCAGTTCCAGGACCGCGAGGACGGGGCCGCCCGAAGCGATGATCGCGGTGGAGAGCGGCTCGGTATCGGCCGCGATCCGGCTGATCGTCCCGTCGGCGCGGATGAAGACCATGTCGAGAGGCAGATAGGTGTTCTTCATCCACATGGTGACGGGCTGGTCCTGCTCGAAATCGAACAGCATGCCGTGGTCCCCCGCCATGTGCCGACGGAACATCAGGCCCCGGGCGCGGGCGGCGTCGTCGCGCATCACCTCGACGTCGAAGCGCTTGGGTCCGGACTTCGTGATGATCGTCAGCGGCTCCGACTTGACCGCAGCGGCGCGCGCCGCAGCCTGCGCCCGAGCAGCCGGGGCCGGGCCGACCGCGCTCAAGGCGAGACAGGCTAGTGCGGCCGCCGAGGCGGCGCGGAATATGGATCTCACAGGCTCAAGCCTCTCGAGGAATGGCGCGCGGGCCCGCGCGCCCGGCGCCGGTGTTAGACCAGGATGTGCGACAGGGGAATCCGGCGCTGGATTTCCGCCGATTCGCCAAGCCTATGGCGCAGGCGGCGCGCCGCCGGGAGGGCGCAAACTAATGCGAGGCGGGCATCGCCCCGTCGATCAGCCGGACCTCGGCCGCCATGACGCCCTTCGAGCCGTCGCCATAGCGGACGAGGACGGACTCCCCGGGCTTCAGCTCGGCGATCCCGTAGCGCCGCAACGTCTCCATGTGCACGAAGATGTCAGGCGTTCCGTCGCCCCGCGTGAGGAAGCCGAACCCGCGCAGGCGGTTGAACCACTTCACGACGGCCGTTTCCAATCCGCTGGTCGGCGTCACGGTAACGTGGGTGCGCGGCATGGGCATCTCGGACGGATGCACCGCCGTGGCCTGATCGAGGGAGATCACCCGGAACGCCTGCCAGCCCCGTGGGCGCTCGACGGCTTCCACGACGATGCGTGCGCCCTCGCTCGCGGCCTGATACCCGTCGCGACGCAGACAGGTCACGTGCAGCAGGATGTCCGGCGCGCCGTCGTCGGGCACGATGAAGCCGAAGCCCTTCGAGACGTCGAACCACTTGATGCGCCCCGCCACCTCGACGAGATCGAGAGCCTCGTCCTCGTACTGACCGTGTTCGCCGGTTCGGGCGACCGGCAACCGTTCGGGGTTCTCTGGCCCGGATCCGCGTTCGTCAGACATGGCCGAGCAACCTACACCGAATCACGCCGCGCGCTCTCCCGGCAAGATTAACGAAGTCCTGATGTCCGGGAAGCCCATTTGGCCGGCTGATGAGCCCCGCGAAGTTGCAATCTTGGCGCACGGAGGCGGGGCCGCAACAGTCGATCGGTCGCAGCTACCGGGGAAACCGGGGTTTAAGCGCCGCGGCCGCCGAAGGGTTTTTCCGATCCCCTGCTGCGGACCGTCGCCGCGCATTCGCCCGCCCACCGCCTTCACGTTTCCGAGAGCCTTCGCGCCTGCGTCACGGTGGGCCGAGGCGACCCGAGCCGGTTCCGGTGGAAAGGGCGGCGCCGACATGGTTTGGGAGCACCATCATGTCCGTTGACGTCACCCTCGACCGCCCCGTCTCCGTATCACCGGCTGCGCAGCGCCGATTGCCGGTCATCGACGCCGCCCGGGCCGAAGCCCTGGTGGCGATGGCGAGCTACCACACGGTCTGGGATCTCGGCCATCTGCGGCTGACGGCGGAGAATTACGCGCTGACCCCGTTGGGCCGGCACGCCGCCGAGGCGATCGCCGGAAGCTTCCTGCTGCTGGTCGGCGTCGGGCTGGTGCTGATGAACGGCCGGGGCGTCCGGGTCCGGCCGACCCTGCTGCGGTTCGCGCGGATCGGCGGGGCGGCGCTGCTCGTGACCCTCGGCACCTTGGTCATGTTCCCGGACGCCTTCGTGTTCTTCGGCGTGCTCCACTGCATCGCCGTCTCGAGCCTGCTGGGGCTGCCGTTCCTGTTCCTGCCGGTTCCCGTCACGGCCGTCACGGCCGCCGCTTTCCTCGCCGCACCGCATGTTGTGCACGCGCCCATCTTCGACGCCGCAGCCCTGTCCTTTCTCGGCCTGGGCTCGGTCGTGCCGCGGACGAACGATTACGTGCCGCTCTTCCCCTGGTTCGGGCTGGTTCTGGCCGGGATCGTCCTGGGTCGTCTGGCGCTGCCGAAGCTTGCCCGTTCGCGCCTCGGGGCCTGGGCTCCACGCACGCGCCTGGGGCGCGCCGCCACCTTCGCGGGCCGCCACAGCCTCGCGATCTACCTCATCCACCAGCCCGTTCTGCTGGCCCTGCTGACCGGTGTCGTCACGGTGATCGGCGCCAATCCACGCGCCGGGCTGCGGGCGTTCCGCGCCGATTACGTGACGATCTGCACCCGCACGGGCGGCGAGCCGGCGCTCTGCCGCATCGCCGCGCGCTGCACGTCGGAGGCGCTGCTCCGCGAGGATCTGTTCCGGGAGGATGGGCGCCCCTTCAGCGGGACGGAGCGCCTGCGCGCGCAGGGGCTCTCGCAGGCCTGCTACGCCACCCTGGACGCGGCCGCGCGGGCCGCGCCTTGAGCCCGGCGCCGAACCGCCCGGGCCCGGCGACCGGCGAGGACCGGATCAGTCCTTGGCGCGCTCGACGTAGGAACCGTCGGCCGTCATGACGACGACGCGGGTGCCGGCCGCGATATGGGGCGGCACGGTCGTGCGCACGCCGTTCGACAGGGTCGCGGGCTTGTAGGACGAGGAGGCGGTCTGGCCCTTGAGGACCGGCTCGGTCTCGGCGACTTCCAGGGTCACGCGCTGCGGCAGCTCGATCGTCAGCGGGACGCCGTTATGGACCGAGAGCATCACCGCCATGCCCTCCTGGAGATACGGGGCGGCATCGCCCACCACGTCCTCCGGTACGGCGATCTGCTCGTAATTCTCGGGGTTCATGAAGTGGAACCCCTCTCCATCGCTGTACAGGAAGGTGTGCTCGCGATCCTCCACGAAGGCGCGCTCGACCTGCTCGGTCGTCCGGTAGCGCTCGGACACCTTCACGCCGTCCGTGATCCGGCGCATGTCGAGCTGGGTCACCGGCGTGCCCTTGCCGGGGTGGATGTTCTCGGCGAACAGGATCACGTAGAGCTTGCCATCCTTCTCGACGACATTGCCCTTACGGAGCGTTGAGGCGATCACCTTCACGGAATTGCGTCCTGCATTGACATGGGGGCCGGCACGCGCCAAGCGCGGGCGCTGCATCTCGGACCCCGCCACTATCGCATCTGCGCCGCGGTTGCCAGCGGGCGGGCGTGAACCGTCGATGGCACACAGCCTCGGCCGCGGCGCGTCTCCGCGGTCCGGAGCCAGTCAGGGCCGAGGATTGAGAGTGCTCCAGAACGCGACGCCGTACGGTCGGAGCCGGCCGGACTCGCTCCGTAGCGGACGCGGAGGCCGGTCGTGACGGGCGCGGCCTCCCCCTGGTGGTCAGCCGGCCGCCACGCCGACCGGCGCCCGGCATTGCTCCTGCGCAACCGCATCCTCGCGGCGTTCCGCGCATGGTTCTCCGACCGCGACTTCATCGAGGCCGAGGCCGCCTGCCTCCAGGTCTCGCCCGGCAACGAAGCGCATCTGTCGGCCTTCGCCACGGAGGCGATCGGCGCCAGCGGTGCCCGCACGCCCCTCTACCTTCACACCTCACCGGAGTTTGCCTGCAAGAAGCTTCTGGCCGCGGGCGAGACGCGGCTGTTCAGCGTCGCCCGCGTGTTCCGCAACCGCGAGCGCGGGCCGCTGCACCATCCCGAGTTCACCATGCTCGAATGGTATCGGGCCGGCGCCGCCTACACGGCGCTGATGGCGGATTGCGCCGCGCTGTTCGCCTGCGCGGCCGAGACCGCGGGCGCCCGTCGTCTCGTCTTCCGCGGCCGGGAGACGGATCCCTTCGCGGAACCGGAGCGCCTGACCCTGGCGGAGGCCTTCGACCGCTTCGCCGGGATCGACCTCCTGTCCAGCGTCACGCCGAGCGGTGCGACCGATCGAGATGCCTTGGCCGCCGCCGTCGCCGGGGTCGGGCTCCGGGTCGTCCCGGACGACACCTGGGCCGACCTGTTCTCCCGCGTCCTCGTCGCGCGGATCGAGCCGCATCTCGGCCTCGGCCGCCCGACCATCCTGTGCGAATACCCCATCAGCGAGGCCGCCCTCGCCCGTCCGGCGCCGCACGATCCGCGCGTGGCCGAGCGCTTCGAGCTCTACGCCTGCGGCGTCGAACTCGCCAACGCCTTCGGCGAGCTGACCGACCCGGAGGAGCAGCGCCGCCGGTTCGAGGCGGAGATGGCTGAGAAGCAGCGCGTCTACGGCGAGCGCTACCCGATCGACGACGATTTCCTCGCGGCGCTCGCCGTCATGCCGGAGGCGTCCGGGATCGCCCTGGGCTTCGACCGCTTGGCGATGCTGGCCTGCGGGGCGACCCGGATCGAGGACGTGATCTGGACACCCGTGGCGGAGACGCGGCCATGAACCGGGCCCTGCGCAGCGCGGACGACCTTCTCTCCGCCGGCCTGATCTCCGGGGCGGAGGCCGAAGCCCTCGGCGCCGTCCTCGCACGCTACGCCGTCTCGGTGACGCCCGACATGGCCGAACTGATCGACCCGCAGGATCCCGACGATCCGATCGGCCGCCAGTTCGTCCCCCGGGCCGAGGAGGCCGTGGCGACGCCGGAGGAGCGCGCCGACCCGATCGGCGACGCCGCCCACGCCCCCGTGACCGGGATCGTGCATCGCTATCCCGACCGCGTGCTGCTGAAGCCGCTCCATGTCTGCCCGGTCTATTGCCGCTTCTGCTTCCGCCGGGAGATGGTCGGACCCGACGGCCTCGGGACGCTCACCGACGCCGAGCTCGACACCGCCCTCGCCTACATCGCGCAGGATCCGCGGATCTGGGAGGTGGTGCTCACCGGCGGCGACCCGTTCGCGCTCTCGCCGCGCCGCCTCGGCGTCATCGCGGAGCGCCTCGCCGCCATCCCGCATGTCCGGGTGATGCGGGTCCATACCCGCGTGCCCGTGGTGAAACCCGATCTCGTCTCCGATGCGCTCGTCCAGGCGCTCAAGCGCTTCGGGCGGGCGGTCTTCGTCGCCATCCACGCCAACCATCCGCGGGAATTCACCGCCGCTGCCAGCGCCGCCTGCGCCCGGTTGGTCGATGCGGGCATCCCCCTGGTGAGCCAGTCGGTGCTCCTGCGCGGCGTCAACGACGAGGCCGCGACCCTCGAGGCGCTGATGCGAGTTCTCGTCGAGAACCGGATCAAGCCCTACTACCTCCATCATGGCGATCTGGCCCCCGGAACGGGCCATCTCCGCACGGGTGTACCCGAGGGGCAGGAGCTGATGCGCGCCCTGCGCGGCCGCCTCTCGGGCCTCGCCCAGCCGACCTATGTGCTCGACATTCCCGGCGGGCACGGCAAGGTGCCGATCGGCCCCGGCTACCTCCGCGAGACGGGGGACGGGGTCCGCGTGACCGATCCGAACGGGCAGGATCATGCCTACCCGCCCAAGGTGTGACGGAGACTCTTCGACCATGCGCAGGCTTTGGGGCCGCCTCACCTCGGTGAACGTGCAGAAGGCCGTATGGGGGCTCGACGAGGCCGGCCTGCCCTACGAGCGGGTCGCGGCCGGCGGTGCCCACGGGGTCGTCAACGATCCCGGCTACCGCACCTTGAACCCGAACGGTCTCGTCCCGACGCTGGAGGAGGACGGCTTTGTCCTCTGGGAATCCAACGCGATCCTGCGCTACCTCGCGGCGACCAGTCCGGCCCTGGCCTTGCCGGCGGATCCGCGGGCGCGCGCCCACGTGGAGCAATGGGTCGATTGGCAGGCCACGAGCTTCACGCCCGCCATGCGCGACGCGTTCTGGCAACTCTACCGGGCGGCCGAGCCCGACCGTGCCCTGATCGCCGCCTCGCTGGAGAAGAGCGAGGCCATGGCCGCGATCCTCGACCGCCATCTCGCGGAGCGGACCTACATGGTCGGCGAGGGCTTCAGCATCGCCGACATCGCCCTCGGCTGCGCGGCGCATCGCTGGCTGAACCTGCCGGCCGAGCGGATCGAGCGCCCGGCGCTGCACCGCTGGTACGAGCGGGTGGCCGCCCGGCCCGGCGCCGCCCGCGCCCTGGGCGAGCCCATCGCCTGACGGCCCCCTCGGACTTGCCGGCGCGCCGGCGCGATCCACCTTTCCCGACCGCGCCGCCCGGACCGGGGCCGGCCTTTCACGGAGCCCCCGATGGCCATCGATCCGACCCTGCGCGATGCGCTCTCCGCCGTCACCCCGGCGAGCCTCGCCCGCGCCTTGACGCGGGCCGGCGTGAAGGCCTTCACCCCGCACGGCCTCTCGGCGCGCGGCAGCGGCGCCGTCGTCGGCCCCGCCTACACGATGCGGATGATTCCAGCCCGTGACGATGCCGCCGGCGACCTCGCCGCCGCCATCGACGCAGTGCCGGACGGCGCGGTCGTGGTGATCGATGCCGCCGCGTCCGGCCTCGCCCTGCCGTTCGGGGCGATATTGGCCGCGCGGCTCGCCCAGCGGGGCGCCGTCGGCCTCGTGACCGACGCGGCCCTGCCGGACGAGATCGGCATCCCGGCCTGGAGCCGGCCGGCAGCCGCCGGGGGCACCCTCGCCCTGGTCGGCACGCAGGAGCGGGTGGCCTGCGGAGGGGCGGCGATCCATCCGGGCGACATCCTCGTGTGCGAATCCACCGGAATCGTCGCCGTGCCGGCCGCGATCGCCGAGCGCGTCGCCCTCGAAGCCGTGGAGCAGCAGCGTCTCGATCTCTGGATCCAGCGCGAGGTGGAGCGGGGCGCCACGCTCGCGAGCCTGCTTCCGCCGGATGCCGCCGCCCTGGCCCGGTTCGAATCCGAGACGAAGCCGGCTTGAGATCCGTGTTTTTCCCCGCTTCGAAGCTGATCTTCTTCCTGATCACGCCCTCCAATTTCTGCATCTTCGCCATCCTGGTCGGCCTCGGCCTGACGGCGATGACGCGGTGGCGCAGAACCGGGTTCGGATGCGCGCTCTTCGGCGCGCTGCTGCTCGCCGCAGGCGGCCTGTCGCCGGTGTCGGAAATGG
Organism: Methylobacterium sp. 391_Methyba4; assembly: GCF_029691625.1. Lineage (NCBI taxonomy): Bacteria > Pseudomonadati > Pseudomonadota > Alphaproteobacteria > Hyphomicrobiales > Methylobacteriaceae > Methylobacterium > Methylobacterium sp. 391_Methyba4. The sequence goes on from NZ_CP121475.1 coordinate 3,254,302, forward strand.
TCCTGCTGCCCCTCGAGCAGCGGTTCCCGCCCTATCCGGCCGACGGTCCGGCACCGGCGGGGATCATCGTGCTGGGGGGCGGGATCGAGGCCGGCCTCTCGGAAGCGCGGGATCAGATCGTCGTCAACGATGCCGGCGAGCGACCGATCTACCTCGCCGACCTCGCCCGCCGCTTTCCCGGGGCGCGGCTGGTCTTCTCCGGCGGCAGCGGCTTCATCGCCGGCGGCATCGCGGAGGCCGACATCGTCAGTCGGCAGGCGGATGTGATCGGCGTGCCGCGGACGCGCCTCATCCTGGAGAACCGCTCACGCAACACGCAGGAGAACGCCGCCTTCTCGGCCGCTCTGGTGCAGCCGAAGCCCGGCGAGCGCTGGCTGCTCGTCACCTCGGCCTGGCACATGCCGCGGGCGATCGGCTGCTTCCGCCAAGCGGGCTTCACGGTGGACGCCTTCCCGGTGGATTACCGGACCCGCGGCTGGGGTGACGTGACCCGTGTCCACGGCTTCGCCTCGGACGGGCTCCTCCAGTTCGACCTCGCGATCAAGGAGTGGATCGGCCTCGCCGTCTACCGCTGGTCCGGCTACACGCCCGACTGGCTTCCCGCGCCCGAGCCCGGCAACGACAGCCGGTAGACGCCCCGGAAATCGTCCGGATCGACGGCCTTTCCCTTTCGCAGGATCGCGATGCGCCCGGCATGGGCGAGCCGCACCGCGATCCGTCGCACGGGCTGCATCAGTGGCCCCCAGCCATCCGGATGCGGACCGCCGAGGGCGCGGGCGACTTCCGAGGGGCAGACGGTCTTGTCGGCGCCGCGCTCGGTCACGAGGCGCAGCATCGTCGTCTCGATGGCGTCGTCGTCGGGTCGTGCGTCGGTCATGTGCGTGCCTCCTCGGCGGGCGACAGGAGCGGAGCGTCGAGCGGCCCCTCGTGCGGTCCCTCCCCGGCTTCCAGAAGCGCCTTGCGGATCTCTGAGGCGAATTGGCGGCGCCACATGATGATCACCACGGCGGTCGTCGAGACGAACAGGATGTAGGGGCTGATGAACCAGCCCAGATAGGCGAGCGCGAAGAAGAACGCCCGCTGTCCGCGGGCGAAGTGACGCCCGGCGCTGACGTTCATGGCCGCGAGCCGCCGCACGGCCCGCAGCATCTCGGTGTCGCTCGCGCCGGATCCCTTCGGCGGCACGGCGCCGAGCAGGATGGCCGTGTAGTTGAACAGCCTGTAGGCCCAGGCGAACTTGAAGAACGCGTAGACGAAGATCAGTGCGAGGCCGGCGACCTTCAACTCCCAGGTCAGGCGGTTGGCCACCGTCCCGAAGGGCAGCGTCGCGAACAGGTTCAGGACATCGTCCCCGGACCGCGACAGGGTGAGGACGGAGCCCAGGGCGATCAGTGACGTCGAGGCGAAGAAGGCCGTGCCGTTCTGCAGGGAGGCGTTGATCTGCGTATCGACCACCCGGTTGTCGCGGCCGATGACCTGGCGCGCCCAGTTGGCCCGGTGGCCGTTCATGATCTGGCTGAGGGAGACCATCCGTCCGCGCAGCCGGCCCACGGAGAGGCCGTAGGCGACCCAGGCGACGATGAAGTAGAGCAGCGCCCCGAGGTCGAGGTGCGAGAAGGCGGCGCTGCCGGCGGAGAAGTCGTTCATGGTCTCCGGATGGCGGATTCGCGAGGGGGCGATCCCGCATATCAGCCCGCGGGCGCGTACTGAACCCGCGCCGCCGAGGTCAGTCGCGCAGGATCCGGAATCCGCCGCCGGGCGGCACGTCGCCGCCGGCACGCACGGCCACGTCGGTCACGCGCGCACCGGCGGGACCCGACCGGCACAGGGCCTCCATCGCCGCCACGGCCTCCGGTGGGCCGCTGAACACCGCCTCGACCGTGCCGTCGTCGCGGTTGCGCACGGAACCCGAGAGGCCCCGGGCGCGGGCTTCCGCCTGCGTCCAGGCCCGGTAGGAGACGCCCTGGACGCGGCCCGTGACGATGACTGAAATCGTCCGGGTCTCGCTCATGCAGGCGCCGCTTCGTCTCTCTGGGCCCGCGCCTGGCGACGCGGGCCGGGATGGCCTTACTCGGCCGCGATCGGGCGACGGACGCCGGCACCCAGGGCCGGGCTCCGCGTCGCACCGGTGCGGACATGGGTGGAGTAGAGCATCAGGCCCGTGAAGGCGATGCCGCCCACGATGTTTCCGATCAGCGTCGGGATCTCGTTCCAGAGCAGGTAGTCCATCACCGTCAGGTGGCCGCCCATGAGGATCGCCGACGGGAACAGGAACATGTTCACCACCGAGTGCTCGAAGGTCATGAAGAAGAACACCGTGATGGGCATCCACATCGCGATGACCTTGCCGGGCACCGAGGTCGACAGCATGGCGCCGATGACGCCGGTGGAGACCATCCAGTTGCACAGCATGGCGCGGACGAAGAGGGTCAGCATCCCGGCGGCGCCGTACTTCTCGTAGCCGAGGGTGCGCGCCTCGCCGATGCCGGCGATGAGCTTGCCCACGGCGTTCGGCTCGGTGGCGAAGCCGAAGGTGAAGACGATCGACATCAACACCGCGGTGGTGAGCGCGCCCGCGAAGTTGCCGAAGAAGACCAGCACCCAGTTGCGGGCGACGCCGGCGACGGTGACGCCCGGCCGCTTGTCGATCAGGGCGAGCGGGGTCAGCACGCAGACGCCGGTGAACAGGTCGTAGCCGAGAAGGTACAGCATCGAGAAGCCGACCGGGAACAGCAGCGCCGCGACCAGAGGCTGACCGGTCGCCTGGTTGACGGTCACCGCAAAGGCGGCGGCGAGCGCCAGGATCGCGCCGGCCATGTAGGCCCGGATGAAGGTATCCTTGGTCGCCATGAAGACCTTTGCCTCACCGGCATCGACGGCCTTCTTCACGAAATCGGCGGGCGCCAAATACGACATGTACAACTCTCCCTCGCAGGCGCACGCCAATCATCGTTGGCCGACGGGCGCGCTGCGCAATCATGGATGGCTGGCCAGGCGTGGTGCTGCCGTTCGCCCTCCAGCTCGATCGTGGGCAAGCATGTCGCGTACCAAGTGCGCGGCGCTCAGGCGGGGAGGCCGCGGGCCCAACTGCTGAGTTCCCGGAGATAGGCCGACGGCAGCTGCGCCGCGCGCGCCGCCGCGACGACGGCGTCCAGATATCCGGGCCGCGGGCGGCCAGGCGCGGTCGAGCATCCGCGATAGATCAGAGCACGCTTGACGCCCTCCCCCGTGCGGACCGGGAGCGCCGCCTTCGTGTAGAGCCCCCCGGCGACGCCCTCGTAGCGGTCGAGCGCCGGGATGTCGTCGACAGCCAACTCCCACAGGATGCCCCAGACGGTGCGTCGGGGATCGGGCACGACGGAGGCGTAGCCCTCACGCATGATGATGAAGCGGTAATTCGGCAGGTGCCCGCCACCGATCAGCCGCGAAACCGGGCAGCGGAGCGCCATCGCGGCGGCATCCATGTTGGCGCCGTAGGCGAAATAGAGGGGCATGTGGCCGCGCTTGGTCGGCCGAGCGCCCGAATTACCGTCCGGGCTTGCGCTCGTCGCGCTGGACCGACCACTCGTTCGCCCGCATGGCCGCACAGGCGAGTGCCAGCGTGAAGGCGGGGATCACGAATGTCACGAAGATCTCCCCCGAGCCCATGGTCTGATGCGCCGCAGCACGCGCCTCCCGATCCAATGTAAGCCCATCGCCGCGCAAGGCCAGATCGCCGCGAAGAAAGCGATCGCCGGCCGCTGGACGGGCGCATTGGCGATCCCGAAGCTCATGGCGGTGATCGGCGTGACGCAGCCGATCACCGCGAAGCACCGGCGACGTTGTTCAGCGCCGTCGCCAGGAGCTTGGTCTGCGCGTCGTGAACCGCCGTCGCGACGGCGGATGCGACGCGCCTGCCGCGATCAGGCGAATTCCAGGATCACCGCGTCGACGGCGAGGCTGTCGCCCTCCTTGGCGTGGATCTTCGCCACCGTGGCGTCGCGCTCGGCGCGGAGCATGTTCTCCATCTTCATCGCCTCGACGACCGCGATCGGCTCACCGTTCTTTACCTCCTGGCCCTCGGTGACCAGGATCTGCTTCACGAGTCCGGGCATCGGGCAGAGCACCTGCTTGCCCGAGCCCGCCTGCTCCTTCACCGGCATCAGAGCGGCGAGCTCCGCCTCGCGGCGGGTATAGACCCGGCCCTCGGCGGCCGCGCCTGCATGCTGCAGGAACACGCCGTTGAGCAGGCTGCGCACCTGGATCGCCACGCGCTCGGAGCCGATCGTGCCGATCCAGACCGGCTCGCCCGGGCGCCACGCGCTCGCCACCGTGAGCGCCGTGCCGTCGTCCCGGGTCACGAGGATGTCCTCGCCCTCCGGCTCGACGGTCACGGGATAGGATTGGCCGGCCAGGATCACCACGCGCTCGCGCTCGAAGGCGAAGAGGCCCGGGGCGCGCATCTGTCCGGAGATGCCGCGCTTGCGCTGGTTGAGCTTGTGGTCGATCGCCGCCGCGGCGGCCATCATGCGGATGGCCACCGGCCCGGCCGGCTCCGGCGCCGTGAAGCCTTCGGGAAATTCCTCGGCGATGAAGCCTGTGGACAGCCGCCCCTCCTGCCAGCGCGGATGGGCCATCAGCGCCGAGAGGAACGGGATGTTGTGGCGGATGCCGTCGATGGCGAAGGCGTCGAGGGCCTCACCCTGCGCGGCGATCGCCTCGGCGCGCGTCGGCGCCCAGGTGACCAGCTTCGCGATCATCGGATCGTAGTGGATGGCGATCTCGCCGCCCTCCTCCACGCCGGTATCGTTGCGCACGATCGCCGTGCCCTGCCGGCCCTCCTCCGGCGGACGGTAGGTGGTCAGCCGGCCGATCGAGGGGAGGAAGTTGCGGGTCGGGTCCTCGGCATAGACGCGGCTCTCCACCGCCCAGCCGTTCAGCTTTACGTCGTCCTGGGTGATCGGCAGCTTCTCGCCGGCCGCGACCCGGATCATCAGCTCGACGAGGTCGAGGCCGGTGATCATCTCGGTGACCGGATGCTCGACCTGCAGACGGGTGTTCATCTCCAGGAAGTAGAAGGACTTGTCCTGCCCGGCGACGAACTCGACCGTTCCGGCCGAATCGTAGTTCACCGCCTTGGCCAGCGCGACCGCCTGCTCGCCCATCTTGCGGCGGGTCTTCTTGTCGAGGAGCGGCGACGGCGCCTCCTCGATCACCTTCTGGTTACGGCGCTGGATCGAGCACTCGCGCTCGCCGAGATAGACGACATTGCCGTGCTTGTCGCCGATCAGCTGGATCTCGATGTGGCGCGGGTCGGTGATGAACTTCTCGATGAAGACGCGGTCGTCGCCGAAGGAGGAGGCCGCCTCCGACTTGGCGCGGGCGAAGCCCTCCGCCACCTCGTCGCCCGAATAGGCGATGCGCATGCCCTTGCCGCCGCCGCCCGCGGAGGCCTTGATCATCACCGGGTAGCCGATCTCGTCGGCGATCGTCTTGGCGTGCTCGGGTGATTCGATCACGCCGAGGAAGCCCGGAACGGTCGAGACCTCGGCGGCGGCCGCCGCCTTCTTCGACTCGATCTTGTCGCCCATGGCGGCGATGGCCCCCGGGTTGGGGCCGATGAACACGATGCCGGCGGCTTCGAGCGCCTTCGGGAAGGCCTCGCGCTCGGACAGGAAGCCGTAGCCGGGATGGACCGCCTGGGCGCCGGTCTTCTTGCAGGCCTCGACGATCTTCTCGATCACGAGATAGGATTCGGATGCGGCAGCGGGGCCGATATGGACCGCCTCGTCCGCCATGGCGACGTGCACGGCGTCGCGATCGGCATCCGAGTAGACCGCTACGGTCTTGATGCCCATCCTCCGGGCGGTCTTGATCACGCGACAGGCGATCTCGCCCCGGTTGGCAATCAGGATCTTTTCGAACATCGCTGGCGCACTGCTTTCGAGATCGCCGGATTGCGCACCGGCTTGACTGTCCCGATAGATCAGTTGCGCCGCGGACGGAAGCTGTGCGTTGCTCCGAGGCTCACGCCGCCAGGGCAAAGGTCATCCGCGGGGCCGAAACCGTGTCCCGGGCGCGGCGGTTGGCTTCGAGGGCGAAGGCCACCAGCGATTCTGCGCTGCTCTGCGCCTCACGGACGACTTCCATGGCGATCCGGGCGCCCACCGCGCTCGGGCCGTCGCGGCCGCTGAGCGAGGCGGCCAGCCAGGCGGCGACGTCGCGGTCGATGTAGCCCGTCGGGCGCGAGCCCCACACGGCGAAGTCGACGACCGAGGCCACCAGGAAGTCGGCGAAGGCGTCGGAGCCGATCACGGCCCGCTCGAGGGCGATCAGCAGGTCGGCGTCCTCGCGGTTCATGAGGCCTTCCGGAAGAACCTCGCGCTTCAGGACCAGCAGGTCCTCGTCGCTGATCGTGCCGGTCGAAACAGCATGGTTGCAGAACTGTTGAACGGAGATGGTGGTCATGATCGCCTGCTCCTCCGACCTTTGCTGCGGCCGGTGCTAGTCCCTGTGTGTCTTCAACTTACGGGACCGCTTCCCTTCCAGAGGTTAATGGCGAGATCTGAACGGAAGTTCAGGTAAACACCCCCCGAGCAAGCAGGCTTATTGGGACGTTGACCGGTTGCGTTACCGGACGATGACCGAGGCCCCGACGGGGACCCGGTTGTAGAGGTCGACCACGTCGATGTTGCGCATCCGGATGCACCCGGAGGAGACCGCCTGCCCGATCTTCTCGGGCTCGTTGGTGCCGTGGATCCGGTAGAGCGTGTCCCGGCCGTGATCCGACAGGTACAGGGCGCGGGCGCCAAGGGGATTCATCGGGCCGCCCTGCATGGCGTGGACGTGCGGCCAGCGCTTGATCATCTCGGCCGGGGGATTCCAGGCCGGCCATTCCGCCTTGCGGTCGATTCGGGCGGTGCCGGTCCAGCCATAGGCCTCGTCGCCCACCGACACGCCGTAGCGGATCGCCTTGCCGCCCGGCAACACGAGGTAGAGCTGCCGTTCCTTCGTCTCGACCACGATCGTGCCGGGCGATTCCCGGGTCGGATCGGCGACCTCATAGCGGGCGAAGTGCGGATCGAACTCGGCATCCGGGACCAGGGCCATGAATTCGGCATCGCGGGCCGAAAGGGCCGGATCGGGCACGCCCTTGAAGGTGCAGCCCGCCAGCAACAGCGCGCAGCCGATGACCGATGTGATGCGCATGGCTCTGCCCCGACGATCCTCGCGGCGGTGGACGGAGCCTCGATGGATTGATGATCCGGGTCCGTCCCACGGAAGAATCGCGCAACCATAAGGGGGCAACGGCACCCCGCCGTAGTCCGCGCGTTGGGCCCGTGGCACATTGCCGGCTCCTGTTGCAGGTGCGCGACAGGAGAGCATCCGGGAGCGACCCTCGTGACCACCCTCTACGTGAGCCATCCCGCCAGCTTCGATCACGAGGTCCCGGAGGGACATCCGGAACGGCCGGCCCGGATGCGCGCCGTGGAGCGGGCCCTGGAGGATGAGCGCTTCGCCGGCCTCGTGCGGGCCTCTGCACCCAAGGCTGAGATCGAGGCGGTGACGCTCGCCCATCCGCGCGCCTACGTGGACGCGCTGGTGGCGGCGGTGCCCGAGCACGGCATGGTCGGCATCGATTCCGACACGATCCTGTCGGCGGGGAGCCTGGAGGCGACCCTGCGGGCCGTGGGCGGTGGAATGCACGCCGTCGATGCCGTCGTCGGCGGCGGGTGCCGCAACGCCTTCGTGGCCATGCGCCCGCCGGGCCACCATGCCGAGCGGACCCGGTCGATGGGCTTCTGCCTGTTCAACCATGCCGCCATCGCGGCCCGCCACGCCCGCCAGAAGCACGGGGCCGAGCGGGTGGCGCTGGTGGATTGGGACGTCCATCACGGCAACGGCAGCCAGGACATCTTCTGGGACGACGCCGCGGTGCTCTACTGCTCCACCCACCAGATGCCGCTCTACCCGGGGACGGGGGCATCGTCCGAGCGCGGCGAGAAGGACACGATCGTCAACGTGCCGCTGCGGCCCAACGACGACGGCGAGGTGTTTCGCGAAGCCTTCGAAACCGGCATCCTCCCGCGCCTGGAAAGGTTCCGGCCGGACGTGATCGTGATCTCCGCCGGCTTCGACGCCCATCGGCTCGATCCGTTGGCCAATCTGCGCCTCGAAGCGGAGGATTTCGGCTGGGCGACCCGCCGGCTCATGGACGTCGCGGACCGCTGCGCCGGCGGGCGGATCGTCTCGATCCTGGAAGGCGGCTACAGTCTCGAGGGGCTCGGCAAATCGGTGGCCGCCCATGTCGACGCGTTGATGGGGCGCTGACGGGGGCGCTGCATCCCGATTGCACCCGCTCCCGCGCGCGCCGTAATCTGCGCTTCGGGGAGACCGCCGCCATGCTGCCGCTGAGCCGGATGCCGTCGCTTGCGCGCCAGCGCGTCGACCGCACCGGCGCAGCCCGTCCGGGTTTCGGCCGATGACGCTCACGGGCTTCCTGACCTATGCGCTGGCCCTGGGCGTTGCCGCCGCTGTGCCGGGACCCGGCGTCGTCGCGCTTGTCGCGCGGGCCCTCAGCTCGGGCTTCGGCGCCGCGATGGCCTTCTCGGCCGGTCTGATCCTGGGCGATCTGACCTATCTCGCCGCCGCGATCTTCGGCCTGTCGCTGATCGCGGAGGCGTTCGGCGCGGTCTTCGCCGTCATCCGCTACGGCGCGGCGCTCTATCTCGCCTACCTGGCGTTCCGGCTCTGGCGCGCCGCCGGAACGGCTGTCCGGATCGCGGGCGAAGCCCGCGACCGGCCGCTGACCAGCTTCGTCGCCGGGCTGACCATCACCCTGGGCAATCCGAAGACGATCGTCTTCTATCTCGCGATCCTGCCCACGCTCGTCGATCTGCGGCGCGTGACGGCGGCCGATGTCGTCCCCCTCATCCTGCTCACGGCCGCGATCCTGCTGGCCGTGATGACGCCCTACGCGGCGCTGGCGGCCCGGGCGCGCGAGACCCTGCGACGGCCCGCCATCCGCGTGCGGCTGAACCGGAGCGCCGCCGCCATCATGGCCGGCGCCGCGGTCTGGACCGTCCTGCGCCGCGCCTGAAGAGCGTCAGCCCTCCAGGGGCTCGTCGCCCAAGAGCTCGATGCCGAATCCCGAAAGGCCGACATAGGAGCGCGACGAGGTCGCGAGGTTGCGGATCGAAACCACGCCGAGATCGCGCAAAATCTGGGCGCCGAGCCCGATCTCGCGCCATTGCCGCGCCCGCAGGGCCTCCGTGCCCTCGTCGGTGACGGTCTTCACCGGCACGCCCGCAGTCCCGTCCCGGAGATAGACCAGCACGCCGCGCCCGGCGGCCGCGAAGCGCTTCAGCACGGCGTCGATCTGCTTTCCCCCGCCGATCACGTCGGCGGCGACGTTGGAGCGGTGCAGGCGCACCAGCACGTCCCGGCCGTCGCCGATGTCGCCCATCACGAAGGCGAATTGCTGGATCGATTCGAAGGGCGTCGAGAACACGTAGGCGTTCACGTCGCCGTGGTTCGAGCGGACCGTGAAGTGGCCGACGCGCTCCACCAGCCGGTCGCGCGCCTGCCGGTAGGCGATAAGATCGGCCACCGAGACCTGCTTGAGGCCGTGCGTCTCGGCGAAGGCCTCGATCTGCGGCCCCTTCATCACGGTGCCGTCGTCGTTGGCGAGCTCGCAGATCACGCCCACGGGCGGCAGCTCGGCGAGGCGGCACAGGTCGACCGCGGCCTCGGTATGGCCCGAGCGCATGAGCACGCCGCCGTCGCGGGCGATGAGCGGGAAGACGTGGCCGGGCCGCACGAAGTCGCCCGCGCCCATGTTGCCGTTGGCCAGCGCCCGCACCGTGTTGCAGCGCTGCTCCGCCGAGATCCCCGTGGTCAGGCCGTGCTTGACGTCGACCGTGACGGTGAAGGCCGTACCCAGCGGCGCGTCGTTCGACGCCACCATGGGAGCGAGGTGCAGCCGCCGCGCCTCGCTCTGCGTGATCGGCGCGCAGACGATGCCGCAGGTGTTGCGGATGATGAACGCCATCTTCTCCGGCGTGCAGAGCGAGGCGGCGACGACGAGGTCGCCTTCGTTCTCGCGATCGTCATCGTCGGTGACGACCACGATCTCGCCGCGGGCGAAGGCCGCGATGGCCTCTGTGACGGAGCAGTGGGGCACGGGCATTCTCGAATCGTTGGGACGGACCCGGATCAGGGCTGCGATCCGACCTGTCCGCGATGGCGCAGATAGTGATCCGCCAGCACGCAGGCCATCATGGCCTCCGCAACCGGCACGGCGCGGATGCCGACACAGGGATCGTGCCGGCCCTTGGTGACGAGATCGACCTCGCTGCCGTCGCGGCTGACCGAACGGCGGGGCGTCAGGATCGAGGAGGTTGGCTTCACGGCGAAGCGCACCACGACCGGCTCGCCGTTGGAGATGCCGCCGAGGATGCCGCCGGCATGGTTCGCGAGGAAACGCGGCCGATCGCCGTTGCCGGCGCGCATCTCGTCGGCATTGTCTTCGCCCCGCAGGGCCGCCGACGCGAACCCGTCGCCGATCTCGACGCCCTTCACGGCGTTGATCGACATCATCGCCGCGGCGAGATCGGCGTCGAGCTTGCCGTAGACCGGCGCGCCGAGGCCAGGCGGCACGCCCTCGGCCACGACCTCGATGACGGCGCCGACCGACGAGCCGTCCTTCCGGATCTCGTCGAGGTAGGTCTCGTAGAAGGCGGCCGTCTCGGCATCGGGGCAGAAGAACGGGTTGTCGCCGACCGCGGCCCAGTCCCAACGGGACCGGTCGATGGCGTGCGGTCCCATCTGCACCAGGGCTGCCCGGATGGTCACGCCGGGGATGACCTTGCGCGCCACGGCGCCGGCCGCGACCCGGGCGGCGGTCTCGCGCGCTGAGGACCGGCCGCCGCCGCGATAGTCGCGAATGCCGTACTTCACGTCGTAGGTGTAATCGGCATGGCCGGGGCGGTAGCTGTCGCGGATCTCCGAATAGTCCTTCGAGCGCTGGTCCGTGTTCTCGATCATCAGCGCGATCGGCGTGCCGGTGGTGAGCTGGCGGCCGCCGGTGCGGTCGTCCGCGAACACGCCGGACAGGATCTTCACCTGATCGGGCTCGCGGCGCTGCGTCGTGAACCGCGACTGGCCGGGCTTCCGGCGATCCAGCTCGGCCTGGATCTCCTCGGCCTCCAGGGGCAGGCCCGGCGGGCAGCCGTCGACGACGCAGCCGAGTGCGATCCCGTGGCTCTCGCCGAAGGTCGTGACGCGGAACAGGTGGCCGAAGGTGTTGTGCGACATGGCGCCGTTGCCTTAGCGCGGGAGCGCCGGGGGCACAAACGCGGTGCCTGCAAGGGGCCGGGCGGAGGGCTGGGTAGAGGGCTTGGCGGAGGGCTTGGCGGATGCGTTCGCTCGCTCGGTATCCCCGTCCCTGCGGGCGCAGCGCAGCGATCCCGGGCCGCGGAACAGCGGCGCTCCCGGATTGCGTCGCTGCGTCAGGACGGCTTTCGCAGCGGCCTGCGATCTCATGCCGTCCCGCCCGAACGGGGCAGGTCGAGCCCGCCCCGCGCCTTCAGCGCCCGATACGCCGCGACCGCCACGGCGAGATCCCGGTGCAGCCGGCGCTCGTCGCCGAGATCGGGAAGGTCGTAGGTGAGGCCGAGGATGTGGGCGGCCTCGTAGCCTTCCGGCAATTCGCCCGCGCTGCCGAGGGCGATCGTCGCGTTCGGCAGCGCGTCGGCGAAGTCCGAGATCCGCGCCTTGAGCGCAGCGCCGCTGGCACGGAGATGGGCGCCGGCTGCCGCCGGACCGTGGTTCCGGATCGCCGCCACCGTTCCCTGCGCCAGCGACAGGTGCACCGCCTCGCGATGGGCCGGGAACAGGTAGACGAGGTAGTAGCCCCGCGTGGCGCTGGTGGTGATGGCGGGGTCGAACACGGCGAGCCAGGGGATCGCGGCCCAATGGCTTCCGCGCCCGGGACTGCCCTTGACCAGGAACGGCCCATCGATCGGCGCCAGTGCGGCGCGCAGCTCCTCCGGCGCGCCCTTGCGGATGACGGAGGCCAGCGGATGGCCGGCCGGCGGGTCGAGCCGGGCGAGCGGGTATTCCTCGATGATCCGCCGGAGCGCGTGGCCGAGACTCACGGCCGCGTCAGGACCCCACCGGTGATCGCCTCGCGCACCCCGGTGGTCGACGGCAAGGTGATCGGCAGGCCCTTGAGCGAACGCACCGCCAGATACGCGAAGGCCTGCGCCTCCAGGTAGGCCGAGGACCAGCCGATGGCGTCCGCGGTCGTGATCTCCGCGCGCAGATGATAGTTGAGGAGCCGCACCAGCTCGCCGTTGCGCGCGCCGCCGCCGGCCACGATCCAGCGGGTCGGGATCTCGGGGGCGTGGTCGAGGGCGCGGGCCACCGCGCGCGCCGTGAAGGCCGTCAGGGTGGCGGCGCCGTCCTCGGTGGAGAGCTGGCCGGCGAGCTTGTGGGAGAACCAGTTCCGGTCGAGCGACTTCGGCGGTTTGCGGAAGAAGAACGGGTGCGTCAGCAGCCAGGCCAGCAGCTGCTCGTCGGGACGGCCCCGGGCCGCGGTGCGGCCGCCATCGTCGAGGTTCTTGCCCTCGCGCTCCTGCATCCATTCGTCGATCAGCGCATTGCCGGGACCGGTGTCGAAGGCGATGACGCCGCCCTTCGAGTCGATCAGCGTCGCGTTGGCGACGCCGCCGATGTTGAGGATGCCGAACGGCCCGTCGAAGCCCGAGGCCTCGGCGAGCGCCTTGTGGAAGACCGGCACCAGGGGCGCCCCCTGCCCGCCCGCCTCGATATCGGCCCGGCGCAGGTCCGAGACGACCGGGATGCCGAGCCGGGTCGCCAGCGCCTGCCCGTCGCCGATCTGGATCGAGATGCGCTGGTCCGGCCGGTGGATCACCGTCTGGCCGTGGAAGCCGATCACGTCGATCTCGGAGGCTGACAGGCCATGCTCCTCCAGGAAGCGCTCCACGGCCTCGGCATGGGCCAGGGTGACGAACGCTTCAGCCTCCGGCAGCCGCCCGGGCCGGTCGCCGGGATGGAGCACGGATTCGGCATCCTTGGTGGCCGCGCGCAGGAGCGCCTTCTCGTCGTCGGCGTAGCCGCGGTAGCCGGTGGGACCCAGCGGCTCCAGGAAGTTGTTGTGGCCCTTGACCACGTGGACCCGCTCGCCGTCGGTCTCGATCAGCGCGATGTCGACGCCGTCCAGCGAGGTGCCGCTCATCAGTCCGATCGCGCGCATCATCGCCATGCCGCCCTGCCCCGTGCCTTTCGGCCAACGCCCTGCTAAGAGCGCGCCGTATCCTGAACCCAGCGCGAGCTAGCATGCGGGGCATCGGCCTGTCGCGCCAGCGCGCGACCCGAGATGGCAGCCATGACCGCCGAGAGCTTCGCGCCGAAATCCGACTTCCTGCGGATCCTGACCGAGCGCAGCTATATCCACCAGACCTCGGACCTGGCCGGCATCGACGCCGCGGCCCTGGAAGGGCGGCTGACCACCTATGTCGGCTACGATTGCACGGCGCCCTCGCTGCATGTCGGGCACCTGCTGTCGATCATGATGCTGCACTGGCTGCAGGCCACGGGGGGGCGGCCGATCGCCCTGATGGGCGGCGGCACCACCCGGGTCGGCGACCCGTCGGGCCGCGACGAGACCCGCAAGATCCTCACCGTCGAGCAGATCGACGCCAACAAGGCCGAGATCCGCAAGACCTTCGACCGGTTCCTCCGCTTCGGCGAAGGGGCCGGCGACGCCGTGATGGTCGACAACGCCGAGTGGCTGACCAAGCTCAACTACATCGAGATGCTGCGCGACATCGGCCGGCATTTCTCGGTGAACCGGATGCTGTCGATGGACAGCGTCCGCCTGCGCCTGGAGCGCGACCAGGAGCTGTCGTTCCTGGAGTTCAACTACATGATCCTCCAGTCCTACGACTTCGTCGAACTGAACCGTCGCTACGGCTGCGTCATGCAGATGGGCGGGTCGGATCAATGGGGCAACATCGTCAACGGCATCGATCTCGGCCGCCGCATGGGCACGCCGCAGCTCTACGCCCTGACCTGCCCGCTGCTGACGACATCCTCGGGCGCCAAGATGGGCAAGACCGCGGCCGGGGCCGTCTGGCTCAACGCGGAGATGCTGAAGCCGTACGATTACTGGCAGTTCTGGCGGAACACCGAGGACGCGGACGTGGCCCGCTTCCTCAAGCTGTTCACCCTGCTGCCGATGGAGGAGATCGCGCGTCTCGCCGCGCTCGCCGGCTCCGAGATCAACGCGGCCAAGACGGTGCTGGCCACCGAGGCCACCGCGCTGATGCACGGCCGCGAGGTCGCGGAGGCCGCCGCGGAGACCGCGCGCAAGACCTTCGTGGAAGGGACGCTGGCCGCCGACCTGCCGAGCGTGACCGTGCCGTCGGCCACCCTGGAGGCCGGGCTCGGGGTCCTCACCGCCTTCGGCCCGGACGTCGCCAAGCTCGTGCCCTCCACCAGCGAGGCCCGCCGGCAGATCAAGGGCGGCGGCCTGCGGGTCAACGATGTACCGGTCACGGATGAGAAGGCGATGCTCGGCCAGGGCGACCTGACCCCGGACGGCGTGATCAAGCTGTCCTTCGGCAAGAAGCGGCACGTGCTGCTCCGGCCGGAATGAGCCGCCCGACCGCCTGGATCCGCGACGGGAAACAGCCCGCGTGAGCCTTGCCCGGATCCTGGTGATCGACGACGAGCCACCGATCCGCCGGCTGCTCCGCACCGGCCTCGGGACGCAGGATTACGCGGTCGCCGAGGCCGCCGACGGGGCCGCGGCGCTCGCCGCCCTGGAAGCCGGTGGCGTGGATCTCGCGATCCTCGATCTCGGCCTGCCGGACATGCCCGGCCATGCCCTCCTTGCGGCGATCCGCGAGCGCTGGCCCGACCTGCCGGTCGTGATCCTGTCGAGTCGCGACGACGAGCGCGGCAAGGTCGAGGCCCTCGATCTCGGGGCCGACGATTACGTCACCAAACCCTTCGGCATGAACGAGCTGCTGGCGCGCATCCGCACGGCCCTGCGCCATCGCCTGGCCATGCAGGGGGAGCGGGCGGTCTTCCGGGTCGACGACCTCTCGGTCGATCTCGTCCGCCGCGTCGTCCGGGTCGGCGAGCGCGCGGTGAAGCTGTCGCCCCGGGAATACGAGTTCCTGCGCGTGCTGGTGCAGCATGCCGGCAAGGTGCTGACCCACGCGCAGCTCATGCGCCACGCGCCGGCCTCGTCGGATCCGCAATACCTGCGCGTCTATATCCGCCAGCTGCGCCAGAAGCTGGAGCCCGATCCGGAGCGCCCGCGCTACCTGCTCACCGAGACCGGCGTGGGCTACCGCCTGCGTGCGCCGGACTGAGCCCGGCGCGCCGCCTCACGGCTCCAGGCCTTCCGCCGCGCGCCGCGCCGCCCGCAGCTTCTCGACCCGCGCCACCGAGAACACCGAGGCCTCGTACAGCAGCAGCATCGGGATCGCGAGGGAGAGCTGGGAGATCACGTCCGGCGGCGTCAGGATCGCGGCGGCGACGAAGACCAGCACGATGGCATAGCGCCGCTTCTCCCGCAGGAAGGCCGCGTCGATGATCCCGATCTGACCGAGCAGCGTCAGAATCACCGGCAGCTGGAACGCGATCCCGAACGCGAAGATCAGCGTCATGATCAGCGACAGGTATTCGTCGACCTTCGGCAGCAGCTTGATCGTCGGCTCCCCGGCCACGCCCACCTGCTGGAGCGACACCGAGAATTTGATCAGCAGCGGCATCGCCAGGAAGAACACCACCAGCGCGCCGAGCACGAAGAAGATCGGCGTGGCCACGAGGTAGGGCAGGAACGCCTTCCGCTCGTTGCGGTAGAGGCCCGGGGCCACGAAGGCGTAGATCTGCGTGGCGATCACCGGGAAGGCCAGGAAGGCCGCCCCGAAGACGCTGAGCTTGATGTTGGTGAACACCTGCTCGAGGAAGTGCGTGGCGATCAGCTCGGCGTTCTGCGCACCAACGATCGAGACATAGGGGTAGACCAGAACGTTGTAGATATCGCGCGAGAAGAAGAAGCAGGCGAAGAACATCAGCACGAATGCGATCAGCGACTTGATCAGCCGCGCCCGCAATTCGATCAGGTGTTCGAGCAGGGGCGCCCGCGACGCCTCGATCTCGGCCTCGTCCGCATCGCTGATCATCGGGCGGCCGTGCCGTTCTGGGACTCTTCGGTGGCGTGATGCGGGGCGGGCGGAGGCCCGAACGGATCGTCCACCGACCCGGGCACGGGCAGGGGTGCCTCCGCCATCTGCGGTGCAGGATCATGGGACGATTCGGCGGGCGGCGTCCCCGAGACCGGGGCCGGTGCTGCGGCGTCCTGCTCGGCCTTGAGCTGCGCCGTGGCATCGGCGAGGGATCGGGTCTCGACCGGCGGCTTCTCCGGGCCGAGCTTCTCCGGGCCGACCTTGGCCCGGCCCTCGACGGCGCCCTTCAACTCGTCGCGAATGGTCTGCACGGGATTGAAGGTCGAACTCGCATTCCGGACCGTGTTGCGGATCCCGTCGACCTCGCGCCGGACATCGTCGAGCTCCGCCTCGCGGATCGCCTCGTTGAACTGCATCTGAAATTCGCCGGCCATGCGGCGCAGCTTCGAGGTGATCTGCCCGACGGTGCGAAGCGCCTTCGGCAGATCCTTCGGCCCGATGACGATGAGGGCGACGCCGCCGATCAGCATCACCTCGCCCCAGCTCATGTCCAGCATGTCGTCGACGGTCCTGCTGCCCTGAGATCCGGCGCGGTGGCCGGACCCCGTCAGGCTCTACACGAGCGCGTGCGCTCTGCCAGTCCTACAGTCGCGCCCGCCGTCAGACCGGCTTGCGCTCGCCGCCGGGAAGATGGCTCGCCGGGATCGCCGTGCCGGGGCTCGTCTCGGTGGCGTGCGGGATGGTGCGGACCGGTTCGGCCGGCGGCGGCGCGGCCTGGCTGACCGGAGGGGTCTCATCCTCGGCCATGCCCTTCTTGAAGGCTTTGATGCCCTTCGCGACGTCGCCCATCAGATCGGACACCTTGCCGCGTCCGAAGAGCAGCATCACGATGACCGCGACGATGACCCAGTGCCAGATACTCATGCTGCCCATGGCAACCTCCTGCGGGCGCCCCGAAGAAGCGGGAGCGCGACGCCACGTCCGGTTGAGGATTTCGGGGCGAACCTAGGGATCGCGCCGCCCGAACACAAGCAGAGGCGATGCCACGGCCGGTGGAAGGCCGCGGTGGAAGGCCGCAAGGGGCTCAGGTCAGGCGGCGGCGAGGGCCGCGGCGAAGCGCTCCCGGGCTTCCGGAACGTCGAGTCCGTCGCCTGCGGGGTCGAGCTGCGCCAGCGCGGAGGCGGCGCGGCGCGCGGCGTCTCCGGTGAGCGCGGGCGCCGCCTCGGCCACGGCGCGCATTTCGTCCATGGCGCCGTTGCAGTGGAGCCCGATATCGATCCCCGCCGCGAAGGCGCGCTCCGTCCGGTCGCGGAACGAGCCGGTCAGCGCGTGCATGGAGAGATCGTCGGTCATCAGAAGCCCGTCGAAGCCGATCGCGCCGCGGATGATGTCTCGGATGACGATGGCGGACTGAGTGGCCGGCCGGTCGGGGTCGATGGCGGTGAAGACCACGTGGGCGCTCATCGCCATCGGCAGGTCGGCGAGCGCCCGGAAGGTCCGGAAATCCTGCTCCGCCAAATCCGCGCGCGTCGCATCCACCACCGGAAGGCCGTGGTGGCTGTCACAGGTGGCGCGCCCATGCCCCGGGATGTGCTTCATCACCGGCAGGACGCCCCCGGCCATCAGGCCCTCGGCGACCGCGCGGCCGATCTCGGCCACCCTGTCCGGGCTGGTCCCGTAGGCCCGGTCGCCGATGATGTCGTGCGAGCCCGGCGCCGGCACGTCGAGGACGGGGGCGCAGTCCACGTTGATGCCGACTTCCGCGAGGTCGTGCGCCATCAGGCGCGCGCCGAGGCGGGCGACGGCCGCGGCGCTGCCGTTCAGGCGTCCGTAGCGGCCGCCGGCCGGGTAGGCCGGCCAGTGGGGCGGACCCATGCGCTGGACCCGGCCCCCCTCCTGATCGATCAGGATCGGCGCGCGATCGGATCCGACGCAGTCCCGCAGCGCGCCGGTGAGGGCGCGGACCTCGTCCGGGGTCCCGATGTTGCGCTTGAACAGGATGAAGCCCCAGGGCTTCACGTCCCGGAAGAAGGACCGCTCCTCCGCCGAGAGCGACGAGCCGGTGCAACCGAGGATCAGGGCGCGGGAGGTCATCAGGAACGGCTCGGAAACTGCTCGGTGGCGGCGCGAAGACGGCGGCGGGATCGCCGGGCGGTTCGGCTCGATGGCGACAGAGTCGGGCGGGAACGGGGAGCCGGCAAGACCAAACCGCGGCTCCGGGCGGAGGCCGGAGCGATGCCGCCGCCGGTGTGGCCTGCAAGACTCGGTCGGCAAGACTCGGTCGGCGAGCCTCGGTCGGCGGGGCGCCCGATCGGATCACCGCGGGCGGGAGCGCTGCCCCGACCGCGGCTTTCCGTCAGAACCTCAGTTCTTGGCCACGAAGCACTGGCCGCCCTCGCCCTGCAGGGCGCTGCACAGGCTCGCGGCCTGAGCCTTCTCCAGGGGTCCGACGCGGACGCGATAGATCGTCTTGCCGTTCACCTCGGCCTGCCGGATCAGCTCGGGCTTGCCGGCGAGCTGTGTGTACTTGGCCTGCATCTGCCGGAACGCGGCCTTCGCCTCGGCGGCGGAGCTGCGCACCCCGAGCTGCACCGAGAAGCCGCTGACCGGGCCGGACTTCACGGCCTCGTCGTCGGTGGTAGTGCTGGCGGTGGTGTCGGGCGCGGCCGCCCCGGCCGGGGCGACGGCGGCGATCCGCTGGGCAGCCTTCGGCGGCGGCTTCACGGCCACCGGCTTGGGAGCCGGCGGCTCGACCGCGGCGTCCGGCTGCGCGTCGACGGGCGTGGCCGTGGTCGCCGGCATGGCGGCGGCGGCCTGGCGCATCGGCTTCGACTTCGCGGGCGCTGCCGGCGGCGGCTCGTCGCCGGGCAGAACCATGGTGGGGATCGGGGCCGGCCCGGCGTCGACGGCCTGCTGCTCCCGCGGCGGCGGTGCGGGCGGCGCCTCGGGCTTGACTGCGACGGTGCGGACGCGGCGGGGCTCCCCGAACGCTTCGAACGGGCCGTTGCCCGGCGTCGTGCCGCCCTGGGCGCCGGTCGGCTGCGACGGGCCCTGGGCCGCGCGCGCGGCCTCGGCCACGTCGAGGGGCTGCTCCTCGCGGTTGACGATCTTGATCTGGCCGTCCTTCTTGCCCTTCGGATCGTAGATCTGCCGGTTCTGATCCGGGATCTCGACACCGTCGGCCACCTTCGGGGCGACCTTGAGCGGGGTGGAATCGGCCTGCACCACCGGCACGCCGCCATGGCCCGAATTGCTCATGCCCTTGTAGGTGAGCGCACCGGTGACCGCGAGCGCCACCACGGCGACGCCGGCGCCGACCGAGACGAGGCGCCGGCGCGGATTCGCGCGACGCAGGGCGTGGCTGTCCGCATAAGCGTCGTCGCCGCTCGATACCGCGACGCCATCTGGCGCGTAGGCGCCGCCTTCGCGATGCGTGTCCTGCTCCACGGAGGCGAGGTACTGATCGAACGCGTCGGCCGGCGTCGCCTTGGCGGGCTCCGGCGCGAAGCTCGGCTCCACCCGGGCGTTCCAGCCGGCCTGCGGCTGGGTGTCGGGCGCGACGGCGCGCATCTCGTCGCGCGCGGCGAGCAAAGCCCGGAACGGATCGTCCTGGCCGACGATGCGGGCGAGTTCCGCCAGCGGATCCGCCTTGGCCGCCTGCGGCGCCTGACCCGTCTCCTGACGCAGATCGCGCGCGAAAGCGTCCAGATCGACCTGAGCGCGCGAAGCGTTCGTCATGGCAGCATCCTCACATCAACGCCGGTGACCGGCCCGATGCGCTCGGGCCTATCGCATCTCGTCCGGCGCGGTCACACCGAGAATCGCAAGGCCGGCCGCCAGCGTGCTCCGCAGAGCTTCGATGAGCGCCAGCCGGGCCCACGTCGACTTTCGGTCGGTTGCATTAACAAACCGTAATTGCGGCAAGTCTTTGCCCTTGTTCCAGAAACTATGTAGCGCCGAGGCCAGTTCATAGAGGTGGAATGCGATTCTGTGCGGTTCGTGCGCCAGGGCTGCGGATTCGAGAACCCGCGGGTACTGGGCGATGAGGCGCATCATCTCGATCTCGCCCGGATCGCTCAGCACCGCGAGGTCCGCCTCGCGTGCCAGCGCCGCGGCCGAGAGGTCGGCCTCGGGAAACGCCTCGCGCGCCTGCCGCTGCACCGAGCGGACGCGGGCATGGGCGTACTGAACGTAGAAGACCGGATTGTCCTTCGACTGCTCCACCACCTTGGCGAGGTCGAAATCCAGGGTCGCGTCGTTCTTCCGGTAGAGCATCATGAACCGGATGGCGTCGCGGCCGACCTCGTCGATCACGTCCCGCAGGGTCACGAATTCCCCGGCCCGCTTCGACATCTTGACCGGTTCGCCTGCGCGCAACAGCCGCACGAGCTGGCAGAGCTTGACGTCGAGCGTCGCCGCGCCGTCGCTCACCGCCTTCACGGCAGCCTGCATGCGCTTCACGTAGCCGCCGTGATCCGCGCCGAGGACGTCGATCAGCTCGGTCGCGCCCGCGAGATACTTCGCCCGATGGTAGGCGATGTCGGAGGCGAAATACGTGTACGAGCCGTCCGACTTCAGCAGCGGCCGGTCGCTGTCGTCGCCGAATTCCTTGGTGCGGAACAGCGTCTGCTCGCGGTCCTCCCAATCCTCCGGCAGCTGGCCCTTGGGCGGCGGCAGGCGGCCCTCGTAGACGAGGCCCTTGGCGCGCAGCTCCGCGAGCAGCGTCTTCACGGCACCGCTCTCCTGGAGCGTGCGCTCGGAGAAGAACACGTCGTGGCGGATGCCGATCGCCTCCAGATCGGCCCGGATCATGGTCATCATCATGTCCAGCGCGGTCTCGCGCACCGTGGGAAGCCACGCGGCCTCGGGCTGGTCGAGGAGCGCGCGGCCATGGGTCTCCGCCAGCTTGGCGCCCACGGGCTTGAGGTAGTCGCCCGGATACAGGCCGTCCGCGATGGCGAAGGGCTCGCCCAGAGCCTCGCGGTAGCGCTGGAAGGCGGAGCGGGCCAACACATCGACCTGAGCGCCGGCATCGTTGATGTAATATTCCCGCGTCACCTGCCTGCCGGCCGCGACGAGCAGATTGGAGAGGGCGTCACCGAACACCGCGCCGCGGCCATGGCCGACATGCATCGGCCCGGTGGGATTGGCCGACACGTATTCGACATTGATCGGCCCGCCGGGCAACTCCGCCCGGCCGAACGCCTCCGGCGCGGAGAGCGCGTCGCGCACGACCGCGTGAAAGATCGCGGGGTCGAGCCGCAGGTTGATGAAGCCGGGCCCGGCGACGCTCGCCTCCACGATCCGCGGATCGGCGCGGAGTTCCGCCGCCAGGGCTTCGCCCAGCGCCTTCGGGTTGGCCCGCGCCTCCTTGGCCAGGACCAGCGCCGCGTTCGTGGCGAGGTCGCCGTGCGCCGCGTCCCGGGGCGGCTCGACGACCACGCGGCCCAGGTCGAGGCCCTCGGGCAGATGGCCGGCGCGGGTCAGCGCCTCCACGGCCTCGCGCACGCGCGCCTCGAACAGGGCGAAGATGTTCATGGGTCTCGATCTCGCTTGCGCGGGGGTCTCGTCGCCCGGCCCGTCCGGCCTGTGCCCGCCCGGGCGGTCTAGCAAGGGGGCGGGAGGGTGTCACGGCGCCGAGCGGTTCGCCGGCCTGGAGGAGCCCACATTCCCGGCATCGGTCCGGTAACCAAGCGCGCGGCGCTCCCACGTTATCCCACGCGACGAATACGGATCGCGCAGTGTTCGGCTTGTTTTGGCCGGGACGACACTGTGTCATCGCCGACGATCGCGCGTGGGCCGATCGCGGAGTTACTGATGAAGACCTTGACGATTGCGGGTACGGCGCTCTGCGCCCTGATCCTGGCCGCGCCGGGTGCGGAGGCGGGCGGCTTCCACGGCGGCGGCTTCCACGGCGGCGTCCACGGTGGTTTCCGGGGCGGCTACGGCTACCGGGGCGGCTACGCGGCCCGCGGCTTCTACGGGCGCGGCTACGGCTACGGCTATCGCCGCGGCTACGGACGGGCCCTCGGCTACGGACTGGCCGGTGCGGGGATCGGCCTCGGGCTCGGGCTCGCCGCCGGGAGCGTCTACGGCGGCTACGGATATGGTGGTTACGGGTACGGCGGCTACGGCTACGGCTACCCGGCCGCCTATGGCGGCTACGGCTACGGCTACCCGGCGGCCTACGGCGGCTACGGCTACGGCGGTGGCTACGGCGGGTGTTACGGCAGCTTCACCTGCGGCTGCGGCTGCTGATCCCAACCCATCCCGCGCCGGGCCCTCAGGGCTCGGCGAGGGGCAGGCCCCGGCTGGGCAATTCCCAGTGCAGGTCCGGCGTCGTCGCGTAGAGCTTGCGATGCGCAAGGACCGCATAGGTGTCGGTCATGCCGGCGATGTAGTCGGCGACCCGGCGGGCAACCCGCGCCTCGCTGGCCTCCTCGAGACCGGCGCTCCACTCCTCCGGCATCCGGGACGGCGCCGCGGTGAACGCGGCGAACAGGTCGTTGACGATGGCGTCGGCCTTCTTCCGCACCGCCACCACGCCGGGATGCCGGTACATGCGGTCCCACAGGAAGCGCATGATATCGGCATCGGCCGCCGCAATCTCCGGCGAGAAGACGATGACCGCCTGATCCGCATTCCGGATGTCCTCGACGCGGCGCGGATCCAGTTCGGCGATGCGGCGTCCGCCCTCGCGGATCACGTCCTCGACGAAGCGGGTGATCACCCGCCGGGCGAGTTCGTGGATCATGCGCGAGGGCTCCAGGCCCGGATGCAGCCGGTCGATCTCGTCGAGCAGCCCGGCCAGGAACGGGACCGCGCGCAGCTCCGGGATCTCGAACAGGCCGGCCCGCAGCCCGTCGTCGAGGTCGTGGGCGGCATAGGCGATGTCGTCGGCGAGGGAGGCCGCCTGGGCCTCGGGGCCGGCCTGGCTCCACAGGTCGAGGGGGTTCAGCGCATCGTATTCCAGGATCGCCGCCGGGATGCCGCGCGCGGCGTAGCGGGGCGTCGGCTGGCCGTCGGCCGTCAGCAGCGGGCCGTTGTGCTTGACGAGGCCCTCCAGGGTCTCCCAGGCGAGGTTCAGCCCGTCGAAGCCGGCGTAGCGCCGCTCCAGCCGCGTGACGATCCGCAGGGCCTGGGCGTTGTGGTCGAACCCGCCGTAGCGGGCCATGCAGGCGTCGAGGGCGTCCTCCCCGGTATGGCCGAAACAGGTGTGGCCGAGGTCGTGGCTGAGGGCCAGCGCCTCCGCAAGATCCTCGTCGAGCCCGAGGGCGCGGGCGAGCGCCCGGCCGATCTGGCTGACCTCGAGGGTGTGGGTGAGGCGGGTGCGGTAATGGTCGCCCTCGTGATGCACGAAGACCTGCGTCTTGTGCTTCAGCCGCCGGAACGCCGTCGAGTGGATGATCCGGTCCCGGTCCCGCTGGAAGTCGCTGCGGGTCGGCGAACCGGCCTCAGGGATCAGGCGTCCCCGGGTGCGGGCCGGATCGGTGGCGTAGGCCGCGCGCCAGCGCTCACCGTTGCGTCGCACGGCATCCGCTCGCAAACTCACGCACCCTACTCATGACGGCTCCTCGCCCGGCGCGTTGCGGCGCGGGCTTGCGCCTCATATCTTGTGGGCCGGGACGCCCTCGGCAACAGGCGGGGTGCGCCGTCCACCGAACGATTGCGTGGCCAGAGACTGATGGCTGATATCACCCTGACCGCCCGCGCGGCCAAGCGCATCAACGAGATCATGGGGGCGGAGCCGGCCGGCTCGTCGCTGCGGATCAGCGTCAATGGCGGCGGCTGCTCGGGCTTCTCGTATGCCTTCGACATCGCCCGCACCCGTGAGGCGCAGGACGTCGCCATCGAGCGCGACGGCGCCACCGTCATCGTCGACCCCATCTCGATGGAGTACATGAACGGCTCCACGATCGACTTCGTGAACGATCTGATCGGCCAGTCCTTCAAGATCGAGAACCCGCTTGCCACCGCCTCCTGCGGCTGCGGCACCTCCTTCTCGTTGTAGCGACCCGCCCGGCGCATCCGCGCCGTTGCGTCCATACGACACCGGTGCCGGCACGGTCGCCCGGGCCGGCATGCCTGATTGCCTCGCCTCAAAAAACCCGGCACGGCTAGGGAATTCCCGCGCGAGCCCTGGTCCGGATGCAGCCATGAACCACCCGAAGGCCCGCCTCCGCCTCCGGTCGGCCTGGGCGATAACCGGTATGCTCGTCCTCCTCGGCCTCGCTCCAGCGCCACTCGCCGCGCAGGAGGGCGCCGCCGCCGTCCAGGACGTGACGGTCACCGACGTGGTCATCCCGCTCGGCGGCACGCTGCTGAAGGCCCCGAAGCTCACGGCGAGCGGCACGCGCCTCTCCAAGGAGGATCTCGCGGCGATCCTGCGGCCCGATTCCAACGTGCCCTGGGAGCAGCGGCTCGCCCGGCTCGATGCGGGCAGCCTCACCGTGCCGGTCCTCACCTCCGAGAATGCGGGTCCCGGCGACAACCGGCAGACCGTCACCTACCGCGATGTGGTCGCCCGCGACATCCGCGCCGGCCGTGTCGGGGAACTGACGGCGGCCGGCGCCACGGTCAGCTCCGTCGCCGGGCCGAACCGCGGTTCCGGAACCTACGGGCAGGTGCGCGCCACGGATCTGGATCTGGCGGCCCTCAGCCGGCTGTACACGGTTCCGGGCGACGGCAAGGGACCGGTCCAGCGGGTCTATGGCACCATCCAGGTCTCCGATGTGACCTATTCCGACGCGCGCGGCACGACGGTGAAGATCGCACGCCTCGACGGGCGTGATCTCGGCGGCCGGCAGATCCCCGACGGCTGGAGCGGCGCCTTCGCGATCGTGGCCGGCGGTTTCGATGGCTCCAGCGACCGGCGTCCCCTGGCCGCCGCGGCGGCCGATCTCATCGCCGCCACCGCCGTCGGCAGCCTGGAGATGCAGGGCCTCAGCGTCAGCGACTCCGATCCGAAGGGGCCGGTTCTGTTCGAGATCGGCCGGGCCGCCTACACCTCCGCCGGGTCGGAGGGCAGCACCGTCCTGGACAACCTGGCGTTGTCGCGCGGCAGCCTGCGTGTCCATGTCGGTCGCCTCGCCGTCCTCGGGACCTCGCTGGTGCCGACCGTCGCGGCCCTCCAGGGGATCGCCGCCGAGCCGACGGCCGGGCCCGGCTTCTCCGATATCGAGATGCGCCGCCTGACGCCCAAGCTCGGCAATCTGACCCTGAGCGACCTGTCGATCGAGCTGCCGCCCGAGGGCGAACTCGAGCGGGCGCCGCCGCGTGATGGTCGGGCTCCGGCCCGCGGCGGCCTCTCCGACTCTGGCCGGGCGGGGCCTGGCAGGCCGGCAGATCCGAGGACGGGCGACACCGCCGCCGACCCCCTCGCCCTGTCGGTATCGCCCCGGCCGGTCCGCCGGATCGCCCTGCGCGAGGCCACACTCGCTCTGGGGGCGCCGAATGACGGCGTGCCCAGCGCGACCCGCCTCAGTCTCTCCGGCCTCAGCCTGCCGGCGGATCTCGTGGCGGGCGCGCCGATCATCGGCATGCTGCCGGTTTACGGGTACCGGGATCTCGACCTCGACCTCGTGGCCGACGCCACTTTGGATGAGAAGGCCCGCGACCTCGCCCTGCGCGAGGTGACGGTGTCGGGGCGCGACATCGGCACCGTCCGGCTATCCGGCACGCTGGGCGGTATCGGGCCCGAGCTGTTCTCCGGCACCCTGCCGGCCGCGACCATGGTGATGTTTTCGGGAAGCGCCAAGGCCCTCGACCTGACGGTGGAGAACGCGGGCCTGTTCGAGCGCTTCCTGGCCGCGCAATCGAAGGATCTCAGCCTCAAGCCGGACGAGCTGCGCAAGGAGTACGTCACCGCCAGCCTGCTCGGCGTGCCGATCATCCTGGGCAACAGCGCGGCCGCCAAGGGCATCGGCGCCGCCATGGGCCAGTTCGTGATGAAGCCCGGCAAGCTCGTGGTCCACGCGAAGTCCAAAGAGCCCGCCGGGATCGGTTTCATCGATCTCGGCGCGGCGCGCTCGCCGGCGGCCGTGCTCGACCGGCTGGACGTCGAGGCGAAGGCGAACTGAGGCGACCGTGACCGGTCTCCGGGCTGTCGCAGCCGGAAGACCGGCCTTGAGGAGGCCCCATGCGCGCCATCCGTCTCGCGAAGGCTGCGCTCGCCGCCGCCCTGGCGCTGACCTGCATGCCGGTCGTGTATGGCAACGTCGCAGACGTTGCCGCCGCGCGATCTGGCCTGCGGCCGGTCGGGTAGATTCCCGTCTCGCCGATCGGGCTTGGCTCTCGAACTGGACGGAGCCGAGACAGCCCAAGGCTGAAAGCTGCCGCGCCGGCTGTCGGAGCGTTCGTCGTCGACCGCGGAACGGCCTGCGTCGAACGTCGCTGCTCAAGCGATCACGCAGGCCCGTTGCGGAGGTTACAGCGCGATGATCTCCGGATGCTGCCCTGCGAGGTTCGCCCGGGTCGCCTCGGCCCAGGCGCGGTCGCGTTCCCGGCGCGGTCGATCGAGGGACACGGCGGCGATGAGACCCGCCGGACGCCGGGAGACCAGCAGCAGACGGTCGGCGATCCCGATCGCCTCGGCGACGTTGTGGGTCACCATCAGGACGCTCATGCCGGACCGATCCACCGTATCCACCACGAGGCCGCGCAGCTCGGCGGCGGCGGCATCGTCGAGGGACACGAAGGGCTCGTCGAGGACCAGCACCCGCGGCCCGTCGGCCAGGGCCCGCGCCAGTGCCACGCGGCGTTGCATCCCCAGGGAGAGCGCCTTCGGATAGCTGGCCCGCCATGCCGTCAGGCCGAGCTGCGCGAACAAGCCGTCAAGGTCGAGCCCGCGCCGCGCCCGAGGGAGCCCGAGGCGGACATTATGCTCGACGCTGCGCCAGGGGAGCAGCCGCGGGTCCTGGAATACGATACCGGCCCGCTCCGCCCCGGAGACGCGTCCCTCGAACGCGGTATCGAGGCCGAGCAGGATCCGCAGCGTCGTGGTCTTTCCGGCGCCCGATGGCCCGATCAGGCAGACAATTTCCCCGGCTGCGACCTCGAATTCGAGGTTGCGAACCGCCTCGACCGGTTCGGCATCGCGCGGCCGATACCATTTCGACGCGATCGCGACCTGAAGAACGGGCTCAGCGCCAGCGACGGACATAGGCTTCGAGCCGCTGCAGCAGGAGGACGTCGATGCCGATCATCACGGCCATGAAGACGAGGCTGTAGCCGATGATGGCCGCCACGTCGGTGCTCTGGACGAAGTAATAGTTGATCGCGAAGCCGACTCCGTCGGGACGACCGAGCAGTTCCACCACCAGCACGATCTTCCAGGCGAGGGAGAGGCCGGACCGCGCCGCCGTGACGATGTAGGGCTGGAGCTGCGGGATCAGGAGGTCGCGGGCCCAGGTAAGCCGGTCGAGCCGATAGGCGCGGGCCATCTCGTCGAGGCCGGGATCGAGATTACGGGCCCCTTCCCGGACAATCACCGCGACATTCGGGAGCTTGTTGAGGACCACCGCCAGGATCGCCGCGGTCTCGGTGAGCCCGACCCAGACATAGGCCAGTACGGTGATCACCAGGGCCGGCGTGTTGAGGAGGACGAGAAGCGGCGTGTCGAGCGTGAGATCGGTGACCTTCGAGCGTCCGAGCGCGACGCCGAGGACCACGCCGAGAAGCATCGCCACCGTGAATGAGATCGCTACGCGGAGCAGCGTCATGCCGACATTGTGTGCGAGGTCGCCGCGCTCCGCCTCCTGAACGATGAAGCGCAGCACCGCCAGCGGCGCCGGCAGCAGGCGCGATCCCGCCTCGAGTGCAGCCAACTGCCAGGCTGCAAGGAGCACGACCAAAGACGCGATGCGGGTCAGCACGCCCAGGCGATCCCGAGTGTCTGGACCGCTGCAACGGTGGCCCGCTGGGCCGGCGCATCACCCATTGCGACCGGTGTAGTACAGGTCGGGAGGCAGTGCGTCGCCCTTTCCGACGAGGCGCGCTCCGCCGAGCCGCGCCATCACGGTGTAGAGTTTCTCGGCATCGGCGCGCTCCTCCGCCACGGGGCGCCGCGGGATGCCGGCGAGGAAGTTGCGCTTGAGCGCCTCGAAGGTCGCATCGTCCTCGGCCGCCATCAGCGGGCGCACGATCTGCCACGCGCTCGGATCCGAGGCCAGGATGTCCTTGGCCGCCCGCGACGCCCGCGCGAAGGCCGCCACGGCAGCAGGCTTCTCCTTCACGGTGGTGTCCTGAAACAGGTAGCCGATCAGCGCCACGTCACCGGGGACGCCGAGGGCGTGCATGATGTCCTCGGCACCGACCAGTTGGCGAAACCCCTTCGCCTGAAGGCGGGCGCAGTAGGTCCAGTAGGTGAGCGCTGCGTCGAGGGCGCCCTGCTCCAGCTTCAGCGTGATCAGCGGGGGCGCGCCGTAGGCGATCTCGGCTTCGCGCTCCAGGTCGATTCCGGCCGCGTCCTTCGCCTGCGCCCGGAGCAGCAGCCAGTTCTTGTCCAGGGGACCGCCGGCCACCCCGAGGCGCTTGCCGGCGAGATCCTTGAGGCTCTTCACCGCGCTCCCGGCCGGTACCATCACGCCGCCCTCGGAGGTCGAGTACGGGATGAAGCGCACCGCCTGCCCGTCATTGCCGAGGCGGGCGGCCCAGAGCAGGTCGCCGATGATCGTATCGACCTGTCCTCCGATGAAGCTGATGCGGGCCGCGTCGTTGCCGGCGAGCTTCACGGCATCGAGCTGAAAGCCGTTGTCGGTGTCGAGGCCGCGGGCCTTGATCACCGCAGCCTCCCAGGTCGACGTCCCGAAGGGCAGACTCCCGAGACGGATGGTCGGCACGTCCGCGCGCGCCGCCCGCAGGCCGAGGCCGCCCAGCAGGCCGCCGGCGAGCATCGCGCGCCGTGACAGCATCACGCCTTCTCCCATCGTATTACGCAGTCTTCGACGGCGGTAGACTGACGTGCCGCATGAACGGGACGCCATTGGAAAAAGGTCATAGGGCTCACACCGGTTTCCGTCCACCGTGCGGAACACGCTTGCGCGCAACCGGCTGCGGCGGCACCCTCGACCGAGACGCCATCAGGGGAGACATGCGATCATGACCGAGCGACGCGAGGGAGTTCTGGACGAGGCGACCGTGGAGGCGCGGCTGAAGGCCGAACTGCCCGCCTGGCGCCTGGAGGATGGCTGGATCCGCCGCACCTACAAGACGGCCGGCTGGAAGGGCACGCTGATGGTGATCAACACCGTGGGTCACCTCGCCGAAGCAGCCTGGCATCATCCCGACATCACGGCGTCCTATGCCTGGGTCGAGGTCCGGCTGATGAACCACGCCGCCAAAGGCATCACCGAGAAGGACTTCGCCCTCGCCCGGAAAATCGAGGAGGTCGTGTCCTGGCAGCCGGCCCTGGAGGGACAGGGCCTCGAAGGGACGCCCACGGATCCGCGCTTCGCCTACATCAAGTACGACAAGTAACCGCGCGGCGCGGGCGTCACTGCGGGTCCTTCACGCGGCGGCACTCGGTCTTGAGGTAGGCGGTCTTGCCGATCTCGTCGCGGCGCTCGGTGCGGGCGATGATCTCCTGCCAGCCGGTGGCGCATCCGAGCTCGTTGGCAACTCGGACCTTGCGAACCTCAAGGGCCTGGTCGTCCGTGCAGGCGTCCTGTGCGAGGCCGTTGGCGCAGACCAATACGACGGCGATGAAGGCGTTCATGGATGGGGCGGTCCTCGTTCTCGCCGCACCCTACGCGCCAAGCGACCGCAAGGTTTCCGATGACGGGCTGCGGCCCGCGATCAAGCTTTCGTCACGGTCGGCCCGCCCTGAGGGGGCGGAGGGGCGGGCCGACCGTTTCTCGCAGCACCCGCGGGCGCTGCGATCGCGTGAGCCGGGCGATCAGCCGGCGTGGGCCGCCGGACGGGCGCCCGCATCCGGGCGGATGCGGTAGCAGCCGATGTAGAGGGCCGGCAGGAACAGGAGCGTGAGGAAAGTCGCCGCCAGGATCCCGCCGATCATGGCGAAAGCCATCGGACCCCAGAAGACCTCCCGGGCGATCGGAATCAGGCCCAGACTCGCGGCGGCTGCCGTCAGCAGGATCGGCCGCATGCGGTGGTGGGTCGCCTCGAAGACCGCTTCCCAGGGGGCCATCCCCTCGGCCCGGAACTCCTCGATCTGGCTCACCAGGATGACCGCGTTGCGGATGATGATCCCGATCAGCGCCAGGATGCCCAGGATGGCGACGAAGCCCATCGGCTTGTCGAACAGGAGCAGGGCCGGCACGACGCCGATCAGACCGAGCGGCGCCACGGTGAAGACGAGGATCATCCGGCCGAAGCTCTGGAGCTGCATCATCAGCAGGAACGCCATGGCGAGCAGCATGACCGGGACGACGGCCGCGATCGGGCCCTGGCCCTTGGCGGATTCCTCAACGGCGCCGCCGGTCTGGACGGTGTAGCCCTCCGGCAGCGCCTTGATGAAGGCGTCGATGCCGGGCTGCAGAGCGGCGACGATGGTGGCCGGCTGTGTCGCGTCGTGGATCGTGGCGCGCACCGTCACGGTCGGCAGACGGTCCCGGCGCCAGACGATCGGCTGCTCGAGATCGTAGCCGATCCGTGCGAAGGCGAGCACGGGGACCACGGTGCCGTTCGCGAGACCGACCTGCAGCGATTGCAGGGTGTCCAGCGAAGACCGCTCCACCGCGCGGGCACGGCCGACGACGTTGACCAGATAGATCGAGTCCCGGACCTGCGTGATCGCCTGGCCGCCCTCGATCCCGTTGAGGATTCCGGCGACGTCCTGGCTGGTGACGCCGAGCTGACGCGCCTTGTCCTGAAGGATCTCGACCCGCAGCACCTTGCCGGGCTCGTTCCAGTCGAAGGTCGGCACGTCGAGCCGCTTGTCGCCGGCCACCACGTTGGCGAGGTCGAGCGAGAGGCGGCGCACCGTCTCCATGTTCGGGCCGCTGAGGCGGTACTGCACCGGCCGGCCTACGGGCGGTCCGAGGCTCAGGGGCTGCACCAGCACGTCGGTGCCGACGAAGTCGCGCAGGGCGATGGCCTGGAGACGCGCCATCACGCGGTCGCGCACCTCGAGCGACTTCGTGACGATGACGATCTGACCGAAGAAGGCGTTGGCGAGCTGCTGATCGAGGGGTAGGTAGAATCGGACCGCGCCCTGACCGACATAGGACGACCAGCTCGACACGTCCGGATCGCCCTTCAGGTTCGTCTCGAACCGGTCCATCTGCGCCCTGGTCTCGGCGATGGTGGCGTTCTGCGGGAGGGTGAGGTCGACCAGCACCTCGGAGCGGTCCGAGGACGGGAAGAACTGCTGCTGCACATGCCCCATCCCGACGATGGCGGCCGCCATCAGCGCGAGGCAGACCACCACCGTCGTCCAGTGCCAGCGCATGGCGACGCGCAGGGCCGCCATGAACAGGCGCGTGAAGATGCCGCGCTTCTCCGTGTGGTGCTTCATGGTCTTCGGCAGCAGCGTGACGCCGACGAGCGGGGCGAACAGAACCGCCACGACCCACGATACCAGCAGCGATGCGGCGATCACCACGAACAGCGAGTAGGTGTATTCGCCCGCGCCGGAGCCGTTGAAGCCGATCGGCAGGAAGCCCGCCACGGTCACCAGCGTTCCGGTCAGCATGGGGAACGCCGTCGACGTGTACGCGAAGGTGGCGGCCTTGCGCAGCGTGTCGCCCCGCTCCAGCCGCGCGACCATCATCTCGACGGTGATCATGGCGTCGTCGACCAGCAGGCCCAGCGCGATGATCAGTGCGCCGAGCGAGATGCGCTGCAGGGTCACGTCCATGATCTGCATGACCACGAAGACGATCGCCAGCACGAGGGGGATCGACACCGAGACGACGAGGCCGGCCCGGATGCCCAGGCTCACGAAGCTCACGGCCAGCACGATGACCACGGCCTCGACCAGCGCCTCGGTGAAGCCGCCGACCGCATGCTCGACCTGCTTGGGCTGATCCGAAACGAGGTGGACGCCGACGCCCACCGGCAGCGTCGCCTCGATCCGCCGCATGCGCTCCTTCAGCGCTTCACCGAAATGCAGCAGGTTGGCGCCCGGACGCATCGCGATGGCCAGCCCGATCGCGGGCTTGCCGTCCACCCGGAACAGGGGCGCGGGCGGATCCTCGTAGCCGCGGCTGATCTCGGCGATGTCGGCAAGACGGAAGAAGCGATCGTTCACCCGCAGATTGAAGTCCTGAAGCGAGGCTTCGGAGGCGAAGGAGCCGCTGACCCGCAGCGAAATGCGCTCCGGTCCGGCCTGAACGACCCCGGATGCCGAGACGGCGTTCTGCGCTTGAAGCGCCTTGATCAGGGCCTGGAGATCGATGCCGTAACCGGCGAGCTTCCGGGTCGAGAAGTCGAGATAGATGGTCTCGTCCTGGGTGCCGAGCAGCTGCGTCTTGCCGATATCGGGCACGCGCAGCACGTCGGTGCGGATGCTCTCCACGTAGTCGCGCAACTGCCGGTGAGTCAGGCCGTCGGCCGTGAAGGCGTAGACGTTGCCGTAGACGTCGCCGAACTCGTCGTTGAAGAACGGCCCCTGCACACCGTCCGGGAACTGGCTCTTGATATCCCCGAGACGTTTGCGGACCTGGTAGAAGGCGGGCTGGACCTCGCCCTTCTTCAGGGTGTCGCGGAAATTCACGAAGACTGTGGAGGATCCCGGGGTCGTGTAGCTGCGGACGTAGTCGAGGCCGTTGAGCTGCTGGAGTTCCTTCTCGACCCGGTCGGTGACCTGATCGAGGGTATCCTTGATGGTCGCGCCCGGCCAAGTCGTCTGCACGACCATCGTCTTGATGGTGAACGGAGGATCCTCCTCGCGGCCGAGGCGGCCATAGGCCATCACGCCCGCCACGAGCGAGACCAGCATCAGGAACCAGACGAACGAGCGGTGCTCGAGCGCCCAGTCGGAAAGGTTGAAATCCTTCACGCGAAAACCCCGTGCGGCCGGATCAGACGGCGCCGTTGGCCAGGCGCACGGCCTGGCCTTCCTTGAGGACATGGACCCCCGCGACCACGACGCGTTCGCCGGCCTTCAGCCCATCGACGACCGCGATGCGACCGTCCTCCGCGTTGTCCCGCGCCGCCGCTACGGTCACGTCGCGACGCGACACGGACTTCCCGTCGGCGGACACGACCCAAACCGAGCGGCGGCCGCCGTCCTCGAGCAGTGCCGATGCCGGCAGCAGCACGGTGGGCGAGACATTCCGCGTCAGCGACACGTTGATGGTCGCGCCGAGCCGGAAGGCCGGGCCGGGCTGGTCGAGGCTGATCCGGATACGCTTGGAGCGCGTCCCCGATTCGGCGAGCGGCGCGATCTCGCGGACGCGCCCACGCGCCGTGAGCTCCGGGGCGCTCTGGAGAGCGACGGTGAAGATGCCGTCCGCCGGCAG
Source organism: Methylobacterium sp. 391_Methyba4 (assembly GCF_029691625.1). NCBI lineage: Bacteria > Pseudomonadati > Pseudomonadota > Alphaproteobacteria > Hyphomicrobiales > Methylobacteriaceae > Methylobacterium > Methylobacterium sp. 391_Methyba4. The sequence goes on from NZ_CP121475.1 coordinate 3,287,930, forward strand.
CGCTCCGACATAGACCTCGGGAATGTCGACCACGGCCTCGCGAACGTCCGGCCGTGCCACGGTCACGACACCCTGGCCGGCGGTGAGCACCTGGCCGACTTCGGCGAGGCGCTGGGTCACGACACCGTCGAACTCGGCCTTCAGCTCGGTGTAGCCCATCTGGTCGCGGGCCTTCTGCAGGCTGGACAAGGCCTGGTCCACCCGCGCCCGGGCCGTCTCGCGCTTGGCAACCGCTTGGTCGAGCGTGGCCTGGGCGACGCTGTTGCCCGACATCAAGCGCCGGGTCCGCGCCTCGGCGGCCTCGGCGTTCTCGGCCTGGGCCTTCGCATCGGCGAGATCCGCCTCGGCACGGGTCAGGTCGAAGCGTGTCACGATCGTGTCCAGGGCCGCGAGGCGTTGGCCCCGGGTGACGAGGTCGCCGATCGTCACGTCCCGCGCCACCATGCGGCCGGGAATCTGGAAGCCGAGCTGCGCCTGATAGCGCGGCTCGATCGTGCCGGCGAAGGGCCCGAACATGACGGTGTCGCTCGGCACGACCACCTGCGTGAGCACCGGACGTATCGGGGCCGCTGCCGCGGCTTCGCCGCCCTCCTCGCCGTGCCCGTTGCAGGCCGCCAGCGCTGCCGCGACGAGGCTCAGGGCGAGATACGTGTGCGCCTTCACGGGCGAGCTCCAATCTCGGCGGCCGCGACGGTCTGACCGGGGCGCAGGAACTGGATGCCGGCGACGACCACGCGCTCGCCCGGCTCGACGCCGCGCTTCAGCGCGATGATGTCGGGCCCGAAGCGGTCGATCTCGACGGCGCGGACCGAGACTGTCCGCTGGTCGGGGTCGTAGATCCAGACGGACGGTTGCCCGTCGTAGCGGTACAGCGCCGACCAGGGCAGGATCACCGCTTCATGGGGCGCGAAGCGTCCGCGGCCGACCACGACGGCACCCAGCCCCATCGCGGCCGGAGTCGATTTGAGTCCGATCTTGACCCGGACGGTGCCGCTCGCCGCATCCACCGTCGGCGAGATCTCGCGCACGGTCCCGACCGCGGTGATCGCCGGATCCGACTGGAGCGCGACCGCGATGGTGTCGCCCGCCGGCGGCTGGGCCAGCAGCGATTCGTAGACATTGAAGACCGCATCCCGGGGGCCGTCCTGCGCAATCACGAGAACGGTCTGCCCCGATTGGACCACTTGGCCGACCTCGAAGCTCCGGCTGGTCACGACACCGGCCACGCCGGCGCGCAGTTCCGTATAGGAGAACTGCTCCTGCGCGGTTCCCAAAGCGGCCTTCGCCGAATCGACGGCCGCCTGTGTCGTGCGCAGCTCCTGCTCGGCATTGTCGTAGGTCGAGCGCGTGGTGAAGCCGCCGGCAAGAAGTTGCTTCTGGCGCTCGAAGGACATCTTGGCCTGGGTCAGGAGTGCCTCGGCCGAAGCGAGGGCGGCTTTCGCGTTGTCGAGATTCGCCTGCTGGGTCAGGGGCTCGAGAACGGCGAGGACCTGATTGGCGGTGACGTGATCCCCGACCTCGACCCGCCGCTCGGCCACCTTGCCGTTGGTCCGGAACGAGACGTTGACCTGCGCCTGGGCCTGGATGTCGCCGGTCACCACGACCTCGAGCGCCTGGGGCGTACGGCGTGCCTGCACCACCCGCACGCGCGCCATCGCGGGATCGAGCGCGGCGTCCGGTTCGGCCCGTGCGCACCCGATCGACGCGAGCGCGGTTAACACCAGTATAACGGATGGGGGTGGACGGAAGACGATGCGGCTCATGCGATCGACCGTGTCGGCGCGGCTCGTGCGAAATGCGTGGCGCGTTCCTACGCCATCCGTTACATACCGTCCAGACGGTTTTTAGTGCAGGTCAGCGATGCAGGTGAAGCGACAACGGCTGGCGGCCCGGCCCGAGATCATCCTTGAGGCCGCCGCCGCGGTGCTGCTCAAGGCGGGCGTGCGGGGGTTGACGATCGACGCGGTTGCCGCCGAGGCCGGACTAAGCAAAGGCGGGGTTCTGCACCATTTTGCGTCGAAGGATGCGTTGGTGGTGGCTCTGGTCGCCCGCAAGCTTGCGGATGTGCGCGAGGAGATCGCGGCATGCGCTGCGGCGATCCCCGCCGGCCCGTCTCAGTTCCCGAAGGCGATGGTGGCGCATGTGCGCGGGCATTATTGCGAGGACAACGAATCCGCGCGCGCACTCCTGCTGGCCTCGATGGAGTCGCCGGAGGCGCAGAAGGGGTTCCAGGCCTTCGTGGTGGATCAGCTGGATCAGCTCGGTCAGATCGACGGCGCCCGTCCGGGCGAGGGTTCCGTCCTGTTCTTCGCGATCCTCGGCCTGTTCATGAGTCGGGCCCTGGGCTTCCACCAGCTCGGCGAGGATTCGCTCGTGCCGATGCTCGACGCCCTCGATCGTATCGCGAGCCGGACCGACGGCTGAGATTGCGCGCTCAGACCTGAAAGGCGAGAACCGCCCGCGTGCCCGGAGATCCGGGAGCATACGACAATGCCGAGCGCAGGTTCGACGCCATCGCCCGCACGATCCGTGAGCCGAGCCCGGTGCCGCGGATCTCACCCTCTCCGGTCCAGCCGATTCCATCATCCTCGACGGCGAGCCGCACGGTGTCGGCGGCATCGCACTCGATCGCCACGCGGATCTCGCCCGACGTGCCGACCGGATAGGCGTACTTGTACGCGTTGGTGACGAGTTCGGTTACGACCACGCCCACCGAGACAGCCTTGTCCGTCGAGAGGCGCACGGGCGCCGCCCGGAGCCGGATGGCATGATCCCGCCCGCTCGCCCGCATGGCCGCCTGCAATTCCTCGACGAGGCTCTGCAGGTAGGCGTCGAGCTCCACGGACTCGACGTCGTCCGAGGTGTAGAGGCGCCGATGGATCCCGGCGATCGCCGAGATCCGGGCCTGCATCTCGTCGAGCGCAGCCTTGGCAGCCGAATCCGTGACGGCGTTGCGCTGCATATGCGCAAGGGCCGCGACGAGGGCCAGGGAATTGGCGACGCGATGGTTGACCTCGCGCAGAAGCAGTTCGGCGCGGTCGCGCGCCTCACGCACCTCCGCTTCGGCGCGTTCCTTGTCGCGCCGCAGGCTCTCCTGCCGCAGCGCCGTGGCGACGGCCTCGCCCAGCAGCTCCCGGAACTGCCCCTGAACGTCCTTCCAGACGTAGTCGACCGCGCCGGCCTTCAAGGCCGCGACGGCGACGCGGCTGTCCTCGGAGCCCGTCACGTAGATGACCGGGGGCGCCTCAGGCAGGGCACGGATTTCCGGCAGCAGATCGAGGCCGGTCTGGCCGGGCATGTGATGGTCCAGGGCGACGGCATCGATACCGCCCTGCGCCAGCCGTGCCAGCCCCGCGGCGCCGTCGGGACAGATCTCGACCGCGTAGCCCCGGGCCTCCAGGGCGCGCCGGACCAAGCGACCGAGGCCTGGATCGTCGTCGATGTAGAGGATGCGTGCCGCCGCGGCGGTCCCGTCCCCGCTGACACGCCCGGTGCTCATGGGTTCTGGGGAACCTGCATGACCGAGAAGAACAATCCGAGCTGACGGATCGCGTTCGCGAAGCCGTCATAGCTGACCGGCTTGGTGATGTAGACGTTGGCCCCGAGATCGTAGCAGCGCTGGATCTCGCGGCTGTCATCCGTGGTGGTCAGCACAACCACCGGGGAGCGCCGCGTATGCGGGTTCGCCTTGACCTTCTCCAGGATGTCGAGGCCGGTCATGTCGGGCAGGTTGAGATCGAGCAGGATCAGCAGATGCCGCCGGGCACTCGCCTCGCCGGTGCCGTCCGCGCCGAACAGGTAGTCCAGCGCCGATGTGCCGTTCCGGAACGGGACGATCTCGTTGTTGACGCCGGCGCGACGGATGTTGCGCTCGATGAGGCGCGCATGCCCCTCGTCATCCTCGATCATCACGATGCTGACAGGATGCACGGGCGGGCTCCACGCTCATTCGGCGGCGATGGGCGCCGGTTCGGGGTCTATCTGGACCGCTGTAGCCGGAGCGCGGGGCAAGGTCACGTCGAACGTCGTGCCGACGCCGAGTTCCGAACGGACCTCGATCCGGCCGCCGAACGAGCGCACCAGGGCTTTGACATGGGCCAGGCCTATCCCATCGCCCGGGCGATCCTGCAGGCCGGAGCGTCGGAAGAGTTCGAAGACGCGGGCATGATCCCGTGCGGCGATCCCCCGGCCGTTATCGGCGACGGAGAAACAAACCCGCCGGTCTCCGACGGCCGTGGCGGTCACGGTCACGCGTCCCGGCCGGCCGGGGTCGAGATACTTCACGGCGTTGTCCAGCAGGTTCCCGAAGACCTGCTCGACGGCCACGCGATCGGCGACGATCGTCGGCAGGTCGGGGGCGATCGTCACGGTGGCGCCCGTGGCCTCCGTCTGGTGCCTCTGAGCGTCCGCCACGTCGCGCAGCAGATTCGTCATGTCGAGGCGCTCGGGGGAGAATTGCCGCCGCCCTTCTCGGGAGAGCTTCAGGATGGCGGCGATCAGCCCTTCCATCCGGTTCACCGCCGCCTTGATGAAGCCGAGCGCCTCGGCGAGATCGCCGTCGAGCCGCTCCGCCTCCGGGTGCCCGCGAAGGGCCGCCTGGATCTCGGTCCGGGTCGCCTCCAGCTCGCTGGTGAACCCCATGACGTTGACGAGCGGCGCGCGCAGGTCATGGCTCACGATATAGGCGTAGCGCTGGATCTCCTCGTTGGACTCGCGCAAGTCGGCTTCGGCCTGCCTCTGTTCGGTGATGTCCGTATGGACGCCGACCCATTCCCGGATCGCGCCGCGTGCATCGAGCACCGGAATGGCGCGGATCGCGAAATGTCGCCATGATCCGTCGCGGGACCGGACCCGGTGTTCGTGGACATAGGTTTGTCGCGCTCGGACGGTTGCGTTCCAGCTCTCGATGGAGGCCTGCACGTCGTCCGGATGCACCGCGTCGGCCCAGCCGTAGCCCTGGTACTCCGCCCGCGTCTGGCCGGTGATCGCGCTCCAGCCGGGCTGGTCGCCGAGCATCCGGCCTTCGGCATCGTTGGTCCACAGGACGCCACGCACGGCCTGCACCGCGGCTCGAAACCGTGCCTCGCTCGCCAGCAATTCGCGTTGCACCCGCTGCTGGTCCAGGGACGAGGCGAGGATCGCCAGGAACAGGATGAGGAAGGTCGCGCCGGCGACGTAGAGCGCGAGATTCTGCTGGCCCTGTACGCTCGTCATCGCATGGGCGGCGTGGGTGCCGCCTTCATCGACGGTGATCGTCGCGGCGGCCATGCCGGTGTAGTGCATGCCGGCCACGGCAACCCCCATGACGCAGGCCGCGACAAGCTTCTGCCAGACGCCGTGCTGGTGAAATGAGAGCCACAAGGCCGCGGTCGCCGCGGTCACGGCGATCGCCACCGAGAGCGCGACCATGGGCTGATTGTAGGAAAGGTCGCCGGGGATCCGAAGCGCCGCCATGCCGGTGTAGTGCATGCCGGCAACCCCCAGGCCCATCAGCACGCCCGCCACGAGGATGCTGCCGAGCCCCTCCCCGGTCCGCTCCACCCACAGAAAGCCGGCGCCGGTGGCCGCGACGGCGATCGCGAGGGAGAGGAGGGTCAGGCCGATGTCGTAGGTGGTGGGCATGCCGGTTTCGAAGGCCAACATGCCGACGAAATGCATCGACCAGATGCCGCCGCCCATGGCGAGCGCAGCGCCGGTGATCCACGGCCAGCGGGGGTCCGCCGCGACGGGCCCTCGGATGCGACTGCCCAGATCCAGCGCTGTGTAGGACGCAAAGACGGAGAGGCCGATCGACAGGGCGACGAGCGCCGGATTGTAGCCTGTATGGACCATCGACTGGGATCGACGTGTGGAGCGCGCAGATCGGGATGTATCCTGAGCCCTTGAAGCGCGCCATCGGGAATCGAAGGCCCCGTGGTCTCCCGCAGCCAGGATCGTGAGCGCGGGGCCGACCTGCCGGTCGGCTGCGGCTGGCGCGACGTGGCGGAAGCCCGGGCCTTCCCGTCGCCGCGGCGATCGCGCATTGTCCCGCGCGGCGGCCTTCGGCCTGTCCCGACAGGTTGCGGCAAGCAGGAGGAGCGACGATCCATCGTGGCCCCGCCCGAGCCGAAGATCCGCCGCCCCGACGCGGGTTCGCGGTGGAGGGGGAGCCCAGATGCGGGCCCCATCCGGGCAAGCCGACGGCCGGGCCCCGAACGATCCTGGGCGCCGCCGCCGGCGCGCCCATAGACTGCGTAGAAAAATCCGCGTTCGCCAGACCGCGATGGCCTCATCGGTCGCGCGCGCGCGTTCTAGAGTTCCGTCGATCGCTCATCGCGAATGCAGGTTCATGAACGGACACGCTGCGGCACGACTTCCGGACGACCTGCGCGACGCCCTGGCGCGGACCCTTTACGATCACGACCGGCCGGCGGGCGAGGCGTGCGCGGGCTGGGAGGCCGCGGATTTCGAGATCCGTCACCCGGGTCTGCGCGAGCGCTATCGCCGCTCCGCCGACGCCCTTGCCGACGGCCCGCTCGCCGAATGGCTTCTGAGCCGCCTCGCCGACGAGGAGGAGTTGCGGGTGCTGCGTCGGCAGCGGATGTCGCCGGAGCGGGAGCGCGAGCTTCTGGAGGCCAACAACCGTCTTCTCGCGCGCGCTGAAACGGCCGAAGCGGCCCGGGAGGCGGCCGAGGGAGCGCTCGCCACGCTCCGCCGCGAGCGCGACGTTGCCCGGGAGGCGGAGGCGTTCTGGCAGCAATTCGCCTTCGATGCCGACGATCTCGCGACCCGCCGCCTCATCGAGCAGACGGATGCGCGCGCCGAGGCCGAGCGCCGGGCCATCGCGGAACGGTGCCGCAGGGAGCGCGCGGAGGCGGCGTTGCGCCTGTTCGCCGACCGCGCCGACGTGATGCCGAAGGAAGGCTGGGCCTCGGAACTGGCCCAGGCCAACCGCGACATACCGCTCTGGTGGTTTCACGCGGCGCGCGTCGCCCTGGACCCGCCGGATCTCTCCCGGCCAGCCGAAGACGGAGAGGGTTGAGACCCTCAGGCGGCGGCGGACTGCTTGGCGGACTGGTCTCGGAACAGCGCCGTGCATCCCGAACCGCGGTGCATGCTCAGGATCGACGCGCGGTCGATCTCCGGGTGCGACTTGAGCACGTTCTGGACGCAGGCCAGGACACGCTCGTACTGCGCGGCATCGTAGTTCGGCTCGAGCGGACTGACCGCGATGTAGGTCTCCACGACGAGGACGCGCTCGGCGCGGTCTCGGGCGACGTCGACGGCGATCCAGGAGGATTTGATCAGGCTGGTGCTGGCGAGCATGGGCGTTCCTCGTGCAGCGTTGCGACTTTAATCCCGCGGCGGCGGGCCAATTTTGGCGAAATCATGGACCGCCCGGCCGCGAATGCCAAGGGGCGCTCCCACCTGGTCCGAGGCTGCAAGCTGTCTGTTGAGCGCCGCGGCTGGCCGGCTTACGCTTCGTCACGGGCCGCCACAGGCCCGATCCACAATCGGCACTCGCATCCGGCGAATGGCATGTGGTATACAAATTCGAGGACTCGTCACCCAGGGTCCGAGTGACGGTGTCGCGACACGACGAGACCGCGCATTGGGAGGGATAGCAGACATGATCCGTTCGAGGATGAGAGGTCCCTGCCCCGGCGTCGCGCGTTGCCCGTCACCGACCCGTGCAGGCAGCATGCCGGCATTCCGCGCGGCCTGAGCCGCCCTCCGACATTCCCGAATCCGACTCCAGCTCCGAGACCGATCATGACCAAGGCCCTCGAAGGCGTCCGCATCCTGGACTTCACCCACGTTCAATCCGGCCCGACCTGCACGCAGCTCCTGGCTTGGTTCGGTGCAGACGTCATCAAGGTGGAACGGCCGGGCGTCGGCGACGCCACGCGTCAGCAGCTTCAGGACATTCCTGACGTGGACAGCCTCTATTTCACGATGCTGAACCACAACAAGCGCTCGATCACGCTGGATTCGAAGAATCCGAAGGGCAAGGAGGTCCTCTGGCGCCTCATCAAGGAATGCGACGTCCTGGTCGAGAACTTCGCACCCGGCGCGCTCGCCCGCATGGGCCTCACCTGGGAGAAGATCCACGAGGCCAACCCGCGCATGATCCTAGCCTCCGTGAAGGGCTTCGGTCCCGGCCGCTACGAGGACTGCAAAGTCTACGAGAACGTCGCGCAATGCGCCGGCGGCTCGGCCTCGACCACGGGCTTCCGGGACGGTATCCCGATGGTGACGGGGGCGCAGATCGGTGATTCCGGAACGGGTCTGCACCTCGCGCTCGGCATCGTCACGGCGCTGTATCACCGGACCCAGAGCGGCCTCGGCCAGAAGGTCGACTGCGCGATGCAGGACGGCGTGCTCAACCTGTGCCGGGTGAAGCTGCGCGATCAGCAGAGGCTCGAGCACGGGCCGCTGAAGGAATACAGCCAGTTCGGTGAAGGCATCCCGTTCGGCGAGGCGACCCCGCGCGCCGGCAACGATTCTGGCGGCGGTCAGCCGGGCCGCATCCTGCGCTGCAAGGGCTGGGAGCAGGATCCGAACGCCTACATCTACGTGATCACCCAGGCCGCCGTGTGGGAGCCGATCTGCGACATCATCGGCGAGCCGAGCTGGAAGACCGACCCGAACTACGCCACGCCGAAGGCCCGACTGCCGCATCTCAACGAGATCTTCACGCGGATCGAGGCGTGGACGATGAAGGTGTCCAAGTTCGAGGTGATGGACACGCTGAACAAGTACGACATCCCCTGCGGCCCGATCCTGTCCATGAAGGAGATCGCCGAGGACGAGTCGCTGCGGAAGACCGGCACGATCGTGGAGGTCGACCATCCGACGCGCGGCAAGTACCTGACGGTGGGCAATCCCATCAAGCTGTCGGCGAGCCCGAGCGACGTGAAGCGCTCCCCGCTGCTCGGTGAGCATACCGAGGAGATCTTGCGCAGCGTGCTGGGCTATTCCGAGGCCGAGGTCGGTGAAATCTCCGAGTCCGGCGCGATCGGCGTCGTTCAGAAGATCGCCGCAGAGTGAGCGGCGTGCGGCGATCCCGGGCTCCGGCCTGGGTTCGCCGCCGTCGTGTCCGGGGCCGCACCGTCCCGGACTTCGGATGACGCCGTCCGACCAACGGGGCACGACCGTTCGCCGCCGCGCCCCGCGCTCCGACCGTCCCTTTCCCGGGCCGCCATGGGCCCGGTCGAAGCCCAGGAGATTGCATGCGCATCGCCTTCATCGGCCAACAGGATTTCGGCAAGGCGGTCCTGGAGGCGTTCCTCAAGCGAGGCGATGAGGTCGCCGCGGTGTTCTGCGCGCCCGAGAAGCCCGGCGCCAAGCCGGACGTCCTCAAGACCGCGGCGGTCGAGAAGGGGTTGACGGTCTTCCAGTTCCCCAGCCTGAAGAGTCCCGAGGCCGAGGCCGCGATGCGCGGGCTCGATGCCGACATCGGCATCATGGCCTACGTGCTGCAATTCGCGCCCCAGAGCTTCGTCAACATCCCGAAGCACGGCACCATCCAGTATCATCCGAGCCTGCTGCCGCGGTATCGCGGCCCGTCCTCGATCAACTGGCCGATCGCCCGCGGCGAGCTGCAGACCGGCCTCACGATCTTCCGGCCCACCGACGGGCTCGATGAAGGGCCGGTGATCCTGCAGAAGACCTGCCCGATCGGCGCCGATGCGACGCTGGGCGACGTCTACTTCGACAACCTGTTCCCGATGGGCGTCGAGGCGATGCTCGAGGCGGCCGATCTCGTCGTTGCGGGAGAGCATGTCGAGATCGACCAGGATGAGGACGCCGCCAGCTACGAGGGCTGGTTCCGGGGGGCGGAGGCGGAGATCCACTGGTCCGCTCATGCCGAGCAGATCTACAACCTGATCCGCGCGGCCAATCCGGCGCCGGGCGCCTGGACGACGCTCGACGGCAAGAAGCTCCAGATCTTCGATTCCACCCTGCATCGGGTCCGTAAGCTCGCCGATGTCGTGGGTAAGCCCGGCGAGGTGATCGCCATCGACGACGCGGGGTTCAGCGTCTGCGCGCAGGGCGGCCGGATCGAGATCCGCAAGGTCAAGGCGGAGGGCGGCAAGAAGATCACGGCCGCCGCATTTGCCCAGGAGGTCGGGCTGGCGGTCGGGCAGGTGCTCGGGCGATAGGATGCCCGCGCCGGCGGCGGAGAGCATCCGACCTTAGACGGCGCGGCGCCCGACCGATCCCGCGGGGCCTCTCGGCTACGCGGTCGTTGAGCCTGTGCTCCCCGCCGCATTCAGCCCATAGCCGCGAAAGCGCTCGACGGTGATGCCGATCTCTTCATCGGACAGGACGATCGGCGTCCCGATCTGCCGGGCGACGGCGTATTGCTGGCAGAGGGTTTCCAGCTCGACGGCGAGCCAGAGGGCCTTCTCCAGATCGGTGCCGGCCGCGATCATGCCGTGGTTGGCGAGGAGGCAGACGTTGCGATCGGCCAGCGCCGTCAGGGCCAGGTCCGAGAGTTCAGCGGTGCCATAGGGCGCATACGGCGCGCAGCGCACGCTCGGGCCTCCGAAGGCGGCGATCATGTAATGGATCGCCGGTATCGCCTGACCGCACATGGCGAAAGCGGTGCAGTAGACCGGATGTGCGTGGACCACCGCACCGAATTCCGGACGGGACACCAGGATGTCCCGATGGAAGCGCCATTCCGAAGAGGGCTTCTGATCCGGCGGGTGGGTGCCGTCGAATGCCATCGGGACCACATCGTCCGGTCCCGTCCTGTCGGTGGGCATGCCGGAGGGTGTGATCAGGAGCCCATCGCGGAACCGCACCGAGACGTTCCCCGACGTCCCGCGGTTCAGCCCCTGGGCGTCGAGCGCCCGTGCCGCCGCCACGACGCTCTCCCGCGCGATCCGCTCGTCCCTGTCCATGCCCGATCTCCGGAAAGCCCGGTCCCCGGTATGCAGGAAGCCCGGCGCCGTAAAGACGGCGCCGGGCTCATTCTCGTCGGTTCGTGTCGCCTGGACCGCGCTACTGGGCCAGGACCGGCGCGAGGCTCGCTTCGCGCTTCTTGGTATAGGCGGCCCGCATCGGCTTCAGGACGAAGAGCGCCAGCAGAGCCGCGACGATGTTGAGGGCCGCTGCCGCCAGGAACACCGCGTGCCAGCTCCCGGTCATGGTCGTGAGCACGCTGGTATAGGGGACGATCAGCGCCGCCGTGCCCTTGGCCGTATAGAGCAGACCGGCATTGGTGGCGGCGTATTTCGAGCCGAACGTGTCTCCGCAGGTCGCCGGGAACAGGGAGTAGATCTCACCCCAGGCAAAGAACACGAGACCGGTCAGAAGCACGAAGGCGATCGGGTTCTGGCCGAACTGGCTGAGCGCGTAGATGCCCAGGCCTTCGATCGCGAAGGACAGGAACATCGTGTTCTCGCGGCCGATATGGTCGGAGACCCAGCCGAAGAACGGACGCGTCACGCCGTTGAGCACCCGGTCGAGCGTGGCCGCGAAGGTCAGCGCCGGCAGCGTGATCCCGAGCAGCGAGACCGGAACGTCGGCGATCTTGAAGTCCTTGGCGATCGGGCCGAGCTGCGCGGTCGCCATCAGGCCGCCGGCCGCCATCATGACGAACATCGCGTACATGACCCAGAAGATCGGCGTGCGGACCATCTCGGAGGGCTTGTAGTCGCGCTTCGACTGGCTGACCCGGGCGATCTCCGGAACCTGCCCCTTCGCGGGCGACCGCAGGAACAGGGCGATGAGCATCACGATGACGCCCTGCCCGATACCGAAGTAGAAGAACGCCGCCTCGTAGCCCTGCGACTTGATCATGGCCTGGATCGGCACGACGGTCAGGGCCGAGCCCGCGCCGAAGCCCATCGCGGTGATGCCCGCGGCGAGGCCGCGTCGGTCGGGAAACCACTTCAGCGAATTGCCGACGCAGGTTCCGTAGACCGCACCGGCGCCGGTGCCGCCGATCGCGGCCGCGATGTACAGGACGGTGAGCGAGTCGGCGTAGGAGTTGATCACCCAGGCGATGCCGCAGAGCAGGCCGCCGAACAGCGTGACGATCCGCGGGCCATACTTGTCGACAAACCAGCCCTCGATCGGGACCAGCCACGTCTCGGTGACGACGAACAGCGTGAACGCCACCTGGATCGCCGCGCGATCCCAGCCGTGCCGCTCCTGCATCGGGTTCACGAAGAAGGTCCAACCGTACTGCATGTTGGCGATCATGCACATGCAGACCACGCCGAAGGCGAGTTGCAGCCATCGGCCACGCCCCGCCGGTTTGACGATCTCGGACATACCCATCCCTCCTTGGCAGTATTATTGTTGGGGTCTGTGCTCAGACCGGCTGTATGCCCTGCCGCGGCCCAGCTTGGCAGAACAAGATGACCGGGATTCTTCGAAAAATTCTTGGCCCGCAGGCAAATAAAGTCTCAAGTACTCCAGCATCCGCATTGGACTCAGCAGCGCGGGACTGATGGTCGACGGTATGCCAGCAAGATGGTGCTGGTATCCCTCCAGGCTGTCAATCGAACCGGCATAAAAATACACGTTTTGGCGCCGGGATTAAAACCGATCGGCCGAACGTGCGGCCAAAATGGCGGATGGGGAGCCGCGCCTGCACAACTTCCGCGAGGCGAAAAGTCGGCAAAGGTCACAGGTCTGTGGGGCCGCCCCGCAATTGACTAGGATCTGGCCAAGGTTTGGGTTAGTCCGCTTGGGAGCGCACGACAGAGAATGCGTGCGAGACATCATACGTGTGAGCTGACTGGACGAGGGATGTCGAATTCCGAACCGCTGAGCGTGAAGCCCATCGTCGCCAGCTCCAGTCTCCGGACCTTGGCCTACGAGGCGCTCAAGACAGCCATCACCAACATGGACATCTACGGACGTCCGGACGAGGTCCGCCTCGACGAGCGGAAGCTGTCGCAGGATCTCGGCGTCAGCCGGACGCCCGTGCGCGAGGCGCTGACGGTTCTGGAGCAGGAAGGCTTCGTCCGGTCCGAGGCGCGGCGCGGTGTCTTCGTGATCAAGAAGAACAAGCGCGAGATCGTCAGCATGATCCACGCCTGGACGGCGCTGGAAAGCATGGCGGCTCGCCTCGCCTGCACCCGCGCCACCGATGCCCAGCTTCGCGCCCTGCGGGAGTCCTTCCCGGAATTCTTCGAAGGACAGCCCTCAGAGCACATCGATGAGTACTCGGACGCGAACATCCGCTTCCATCAACGCATCATCGCTCTGGGACACTGCGATGCGATTGCCGATCTGACCAGTAATCTTCTGATGCATGTGCGGGGCATCCGCAGCACGGCGCTCCGGCAGGGCGACCGGGCCGAGCGTTCGATCCGGGAGCACGTCGCCATCATCTCGGCTCTGGAAGCGCGAGATGCCGACCTGGCCGAGCGTCTCGTGCGCGAGCATGGCCTCGGGCTGGCTCAGCACGTCGACACCTACGGCGACTACCTGGACTGATCGGCGTCGAGACCGTCCCACAGGGTCCGTTTCGACCGACAAAGCCTCGCCGACCACTTTGCCGACCGCATCGGGAATCGTCGGCGAGGGCCGCACGGTCGTGCGCTTCGGCTGCGACAGCACCGACCGACCCGGTGGTCTGAACCCCGACCGAGTGCTTGGTACAAATTAAATCGCGCGCAAGCGTTGCCGCACTGCAAAAATTTTGAAAGGCGCGAAGTCTCTGTGCGCCACTCTCAACTGCGAGCGTGGCGCATGCGATGTGCGGCTTCTGTGCGGAATGCGGTCGCATCTCCGCCTTCCATGCATAGGCCGCATGAACGGTATTCGTTATCTGGCATACCAGTTTGCGGGGCGGCATGACATCTCTCGCACCGCAACATATCGCGGTGCCCGGCCGCCCTGGAGAGTCCGATGATCGCCAGCTTCCTCGCCATCTTTGTCGCTTTCGCCGTTTGCCAGGCGCTGCTGACCGTGAAGTTCGCCGACTTTCTGAGCTCCGAGGGCACGTCCGGTCGTTCGACCGTCGCACCGACCGGCGACGTCGCCTCCGCCAAGCTGGCCTGACGGGATCCGTCGATGTTTCGGTGAGGGCGCCGAGCACGGTTAACGCTTTCCTCAAAACTTGCGCGTAGGGTAAATGGATCGTTGACCCTGCGGGCGAGGAGCGACCGCGTTGGCCCTCGGCGCCGCATCGCGATTCTCGGACGGCCCCTACGTCCTTCTGATTTCGGATCGCCCATCCGAGCAGAGAGCCCTTGAGCGCGCGATCGCGCTGGTGATGGATTGCCGGGCGCTCTCGCCGGGCGCGCCGATCCCGGCCGAGCGGCCCCACCTCGTGGTTCTGGATCTTCCACCGGTCCAAGCTGCATCGTTGCGGACCACTCTCGACCGGTACACGCCGTCACTCCCGCTCCTGGTTCTCGTACGCGGCGAGCCCATGGCGGGGGCGTCCAACCTCCGCCAGCTCCCCGCCGCGGCACCGCGCCAGATCGTCCTGGCGAATGTCTTCGCCATGATCGAGGAGGCGACGCGCTCGGCCGAGGCGCGTCGGCGACAGCTCGCGGAGCGCGTCACGGGTGCCACCGCAATCGTCGCGGATCTGTTCGACAGCGCCGCCCTCGGCGCCCGACTCCGGCGTGCCGACGTGGACCGGGGAACCGAGCTGGTCCTCGCTGCCGTTTCCGAGGTCGGCATCGGGACGTGGCTCGCCGAAGTCTGGCGCCACGAGATCGGCGTCTATCAGCACACGCTCGGCGTCGCCGGACACGCCGCGACCTTCGGCGCTCAGATCGGCCTCAATCGGACCGACCTCGCGCGACTGGTTCGATCTGCGCTGCTGCACGACATCGGCAAGTCGCGCATTCCGGTCGAGATCCTCAACAAGCCGGGGCCGCTCAATCCTGAGGAGATGCGGCTCATGCAGCGCCATCCCGATATCGGCGCCGACCTTCTGGTCGCTCAGGGTGAGTTCGAGGCGGCAATCATCGATGTGGTCCGGCATCACCACGAGCGCCTGGACGGCAAAGGTTACCCCGACGGCCTGGCCGGCTCGGCCATCTCGGACCTCGTGCGCATCGTGACGATCTGCGACGTGTTCTCGGCCCTGACCGAGCGGCGCACGTATCGGCAATCGGCGACCCCCGCCGACGCCCTGGCGACGATGGTCGGCGGCACCGGTCATCTGGACCTGGATCTCCTCCGCGCCTTCGCACCCTCGATGCTGGCCGGCATGTCCCTGGCGGCGTGATCACGCCGGGTGCGTGGCGCGCGTGCCACGCGCGAGTGCGGCATCGTGCGGGCGCGCCGCGTGCCGCGCTTTCGCCGCAACCGCCCTGGAGGGAGGCGGGTGTCTGTCACCGATCGCCGTCCGGACCGTGCCGAAATTCAAGTTCGCCCTCGCCGCCGCCCTTCTGATGAGCCTCACCGCATGCGGCGGCGTCTCCGTCATGCCGGATGCGTCCGTTGAGAATGCGACGCACACAGCCGTGCTCGACGAGGTCGCGGCCGCGGCCGCGATTTCGGCCTACCGGGTTCAGAACGGCCTGAGCCCCGTCGTGGTCGATCCGGTTCTCGTGAAGGCGGCGGCCTTCCAGGCCGGCAACAACGCGCGCCACGGCCAGCTCAGCCACGAGATCGGCGGCAGCTTCACGTCGCGCATGGCCTCCGTCGGTCTGGCGAAAGCCTGGGCGGCGGAGAATCTCAGTGCCGGCTCCGAGACCCTCGAGCAGGTGCTCGCCCGCTGGAAGGCGAGCCCCGAGCACAACAAGAATATGCTGCTGCCGCAGATCCGCAGGATCGGGATCGCCCGCGTGGATGCGCCGACCACGCGCTACAAGCGGTTCTGGGCCCTTGTCATGGCAGGAACCTGACGCAGCGGCTCTCAGGGGTCCACCGGCGCCAGATCGACGATCCGGAGCTGGGCCCGCTCGGCCCCGCGCCAGCGGTCGCAGGACAGCGTTCCGGCCACGTGCAGTTCCCGACCGATCCCGTTCAGCAGCGCGAGGCCGAGGGGGCGCTCGGCGGCACGGAAGCAGATGGCGCCCACCGCCTGTCCGTCGCGGCTGCGCAGGCGAGCCCTGACATGGCTCGACCCGACCACGCCGGCATCGACCAGGCGATGGCGCCCGAGGGCGAAGATCGGCTCCGGCGCGCCCTGTCCGAACGGTCCGGCCTGCTGGAGCAGCCGGACCGTTTCCGCGGTAGCGCCCCCGGCGCTGAGTCCGCCGTCGATCAGCAGGGCGTCGGCCGCCCGCGCCACGGTCACGCTCGCCCCCAGCAGCATGACGAGATGCGCCTCGAAGCGGGGGATGTCGTCGGTCCGTACGGTGACGCCGGCCGCCATGGCGTGTCCGCCCCCCTTGAGGGCGATCCCGGCCTCGACGCAGGCGCGCACCGCAAGCCCGAGATCTGACCCCGGGATCGAGCGACCCGAGCCGGTGGCGCTGCCGTCGGGTCGGATCGCGAAGGCGAAGGCCGGGCGGTTGAACCGTTCCTTCAGGCGCGACGCGATGAGTCCGACGATGCCGGGATGCCACTCAGGACTGGCCGTGACCAGCACGGTGCGGGTCGGGTCGAGCGTCAGGGCACGGTCCATCTCGGCCTCGGCCTCGGAGACGGCCTGCGCCTCGATCGCCTGACGCTCGCGATTGAGGCGATCGAGGTCGGCGGCGATCCGGGCCGCTTCGTTCGGGTCCGCCGTCGTCAGAAGCCGGGCACCGAGGGCCGAATCGCCGATGCGGCCACCGGCATTGATGCGCGGCCCGAGGACGAAGCCGAGATGCCACGATTCCGGCGGTTCGCTCAGCGAGGCCGCGTCCAGCAGGGCCGCCAGGCCGATGCGGCCGCGATGGCGCATCACCGTCAGGCCCTGCGTCACGAAGGCCCGGTTGAGACCGGTGAGGGGCACGACGTCGGCCACGGTCGCCAGCGCTACGAGGTCGAGGGCGTCGGTGAGCTGCGGTTCGGGGCGGTCCGGCCCGAAGAAGCCCTCCAGCCGCAGGGCACGGTTCAGTGCCACCAGGGTGAGGAACACGATCCCGGCGGCACAGAGATGGCCGAGGCCCGACAGGTCGTCGAGGCGGTTGGGATTGACCACGGCGCGGGCCGGCGGCAGCACCTCGGAGGCCGCATGATGGTCGAGGACGATCACGTCGAGGCCCGATTTCTCGGCTTCTTCCAGAGGCGCGTGGCCGCTCGTGCCGCAATCGACGCAGACCAGAAGCGTCGCGCCGTCCGCCGCCAATGCGGTGATCGCAGCGATGTTGGGGCCGTAGCCCTCGGTGATCCGATCGGGGATGTGGATCGGAGCCCTCAGGCCCACACCGCGCAGGTAGCCGGCGAGCAGGGCCGCGCTCGCAGCGCCGTCCACGTCGTAGTCGCCGAAGACCGCCACGGTCTCGCCGCGGCGCACGGCCCGGACCAGGCGGCGGACGGCGGCGTCCATATCGAGCAGCGTATTCGGGTCCGGCATCAGGTCGCGCAGACGCGGCGCAAGGTGGCGCGGCGCGGCCTCCGGACCGATCCCGCGCCCTGCCAGCACACGGGCGAGCAATTCCGGCAGGCCGTGGGCCTGAACCATCTTGGCGATGTGATTCTGGACCGCCGCGCCGCCACAGCGCTCCTGCCAGCGCCGGCCGGTGATGGAGGCGGCGACCCCCAGGAAGGGCGGCGGATCGACGGAGAGCGGGGCGGATGACACGGATGCCACCCTACACCGGGTGGGCCGCGGAATCTTGCGCACCGCCGCAACAGCGTCGGCGAACGCGCGCTGCCGCAACGAAAAAGGGCGGGCATCGCTGCCCGCCCCGGAAATCCGTCCGAGACCCGGGCCTCAGAGCGACTTCAGGATGCTGTCGACGACCTTCTTGGCATCGCCGAACAGCATCATGGTGTTGTCCCGGAAGAACACCTCGTTCTCGACGCCCGCATAGCCGGAGCCCATGCCGCGCTTGATGAACAGCACGGTCTTGGCCTTCTCCACATCGAGGATCGGCATTCCGTAGATCGGCGAAGCCTTATCGGTCTTGGCCGCCGGATTGGTGACGTCGTTGGCGCCGATCACGAAGGCGACGTCCGCCTGCGGGAACTCGCCGTTGATGTCCTCCAGCTCGAACACCTCGTCGTAGGGCACGTTCGCCTCGGCGAGCAGCACGTTCATGTGGCCCGGCATGCGCCCCGCCACCGGATGGATGGCGTACTTCACGTCGACGCCCTCCTTCTTGAGCATGTCGGCCATCTCGCGGAGCGAGTGCTGCGCCTGGGCGACCGCCATGCCGTAGCCCGGGACGATGATGACCCGCTCGGCATTCTTCATGATGTAGGCGGCGTCGTCGGCGGAGCCCTGCTTCACGGGGCGCGTCTCGACCTGGCCCGTGCCGGCCGCCGCGGTGTCGCCGCCGAAGCCGCCCAGGATGACCGAGATGAACGACCGGTTCATCGCATGGCACATGATGTAGGACAGGATCGCACCCGAGGAGCCCACCAGCGAGCCGGTGATGATCAGCGCGAGGTTGCCCAGGGTGAAGCCGATGCCGGCTGCCGCCCAGCCCGAGTAGGAGTTCAGCATCGACACGACCACCGGCATGTCGGCGCCGCCGATCGGGATGATGATCAGGCCGCCGAGGACCAGCGCGGCGATGACGATCAGCCAGAAGATCGCCTTGGACTCGGTGCCGATGAACAGGGCGATGAGCAGGACGAGGCCGGCGGCCAGCAGCGCGTTGATGAGGTGGCGCTGGGGCAGCATGATCGGCTTGCCGGACATGCGTCCGTCGAGCTTGGCGAAGGCGATCACCGAGCCGGTGAACGTGATGGCACCGATGGCGACGCCCAGGCCCATCTCGAACAGCGACTGCTTGTGGAAGTGGCCGTTCTCGATGATGCCGAAGGCCTGCGGCGCGTAGAGCGCGCCGGCCGCCACGAAGACCGCGGCGAGACCGACCAGCGAGTGGAAGGCGGCCACAAGCTGCGGCATCGCGGTCATCGGCACGCGCTTGGCGATCACCGCGCCGGCGCCGCCGCCGATGCCGAGGCCGAGGAGCACGAGGATCCAGGCGCCGAACCCGGCCGGCGGGTGGCCGACCAGCGTGGTGAGGATCGCGAGACCCATGCCGACCATGCCGTACAGGTTGCCCTGCCGGGAGGTGGTAGGGTGCGAGAGCCCCCGCAGCGCCATGATGAACAGGACGCCGGCGACGATATAGAGGAGGGAGGAGACGTTCTCAGACACCGGCTCAGCCCTTCTTCTTGTACATGCCGAGCATGCGCTGCGTGACGAGGAAGCCCCCGAAGATGTTCACGCTGGCGAGCACGATGCCGATGAAGCCGAAGAACCGGGCCAGTCCGGTGCCCTTCTCGATCAGGGGAACGCCGACCGCCAGGATCGCGCCGACGATGATCACCGACGAGATCGCGTTGGTGACCGACATGAGCGGCGTGTGGAGCGCCGGCGTCACCGACCAGACCACGTAGTAGCCGACGAAGATCGCCAGCACGAAGATCGCGAGCCGGAACACCGTGGGATCCACGGCGCCGCCGGTCGCGGCACTGAGCCCGTGGCCCATGCCGTCGGCGATGGCCTGTGCCTGGTCGGCGGCGTTGCGGGCCACCGCGGCCGCCGCGCGCGCGGCGTCGGCCAGCACGCGGGCCTGATCGGCTGCCTGATCGGGAGGGACGATGACGGTTGCCATTCTGCTACTCCTCTCGGCCGGGCTTCACTGTGCGCCGGCCGGAGCGGCCGTGCCGGTCTCCGGCTTGGCGAGCCCCACGGACGCGGCTTCCGAGGTCGCTCCCTCGGTCTTGGGCTGGAAGGATGCGTGGACGACCGAACCGCCGCGGGTGAGGTTCGTGGCCTTCACCAGCTCGTCGTCCCAGTTGATGGCGAGCGCTTTCGAGTCCTTGTCGATCAGGGTCTCGACGAAGGCGTAGAGATTGCGCGCATAGAGGCTCGAGGCTGTCGCGGCGAGGCGCCCCGGAACGTTGACGTGGCCGACGATCTTCACACCGCGGTCGTTGGTGACGACCTCACCGGCCTTGGCGCCGGCGACGTTGCCGCCACGCTCCACCGCGAGATCCACCAGGACCGAACCCGGCTTCATCGAGGCCACCATCTCCTCGGACACCAGCTTGGGAGCCGGGCGTCCGGGGATCAGCGCCGTGGTGATGACGATGTCCTGCTTGGCGATGTGGCCCTTGACCAGCTCCGCCTGCTTCTTCTGGTATTCGGCCGACATCTCCTTGGCGTAGCCGCCCGCGGTCTCGGCCTGCTTGAACTCGTCGTCCTCGACGGCCACGAACTTGGCGCCGAGTGATTCGACCTGTTCCTTGGTGGCGGGCCGGACGTCGGTGGCCGTGACCACCGCGCCGAGGCGGCGGGCGGTCGCGATGGCCTGGAGACCGGCCACGCCGACGCCCATCACGAAGACGCGGGCGGCCGGTACCGTGCCGGCGGCGGTCATCATCATGGGCATCGCCCGCCCGTACTCGGCGGCACCGTCGACGACCGCGCGGTAGCCGGCGAGGTTCGCCTGCGAGGACAGCACGTCCATCACCTGGGCCCGGGTGATTCGGGGCATCAGCTCCATGGCGAAACCGTCGACGCCGGCCTCGGCCATCGCCTTCAGGGCCGCCTCGTTTCCGTAGGGGTCCATGATCGCGATCACGGTGGCGCCGCGCTTCAGCTGCGGCAGCTCTTCGGCGCTCGGTCGGCGGACCTTGAGCACGAGATCGGCGTCACCGGCGGCGTCGGCCGCGCTGCCAGCGATGCTGGCGCCGGCCGCCTCGTACTCGCTGTCGAGGATGCCGGCTCTCTTGCCCGCACCGGACTGCACCACGACATCGGCACCGAGCGAAATGAACTTCTTGACGGTCTCAGGAACCGCGGCGACGCGCGGCTCCGCGGAGTCCGTCTCGGACAGCACAGCAATGCGCATGCGAGGGTTCCCCTGGAAAAGCTCGGCCTTCGAATGCGCGAACCGGCGACGCTTTTCGAGAGGCGGATCTACGATACCGCGTTGGAAGCGGCCGGAATGTAACTTGTGCTCAATTTAATTGCCAACAATGCGTCAGCGGCCCGCTCGGCGAATGCGAGCGAGCTCCTCATCCGAGGCAGCCAGCGAACCGGCCGCTCGGGCCTCGCTTCAGGCGAAGAACAGGTAGAGGACGAGGAGGATGCCCACGACCAGCGGCGCACGCCAGCCGACGGCCGGCGCCAGGGCACCGACGGCTCCTGCCGCTCCAGCGACGATCACGCCGACGATGGCCAGCAGCCACGCCTCGCGGATTCCGCCGATCGCAAGGGCCAAGACCCAGCAAATCACGACGCCGGTGGCAATTTCGACGAACCGGACGAACCCGCGATAGGTCTGTTCGTGAGTCCTCGCGTCCATCGCCGGGCTGTAGGTGTGCCCGGCCACCGTGTCACTCTCGGCCATCGTGCGCTCGTTTCCCTAAGACGCGACTTCTTGCGGTCAGGGTCGGATGTAGCTCAAGCGTTTATCTGCCGCAATCGGACGCACGCAAGTTGATCGCTCTCTCGGTGGATCTTCGATCCCGATCAGACCGGTTCCGGCAATCCCGCCTCGGCAAGGGCCCGGCCCTGGCGATCCGACAATTCGTCCAGCGAGAAATGTTCGATCTCGGCCTCGAACAACCGGTGGTAGTTGAGTTCCGACCTGAGGTGGAGAAACACCGCGCCGAGGCCGACGGCGGCGCGGTCCATGAAGACGAATTCCTGCGGAACGGTCACGGGTCCGCGCTCCTTCAGCGCCTGGTGGACCTGGAAGGCCTGCCGCCGGCCATATTCTCCGGGCTTCACCCCGTCCGCGACTGTGCGGGTCCGATCCTCCAGCAGGGGGCCGTAGATGAACCGGGCCCAGATATTCAGGATCTCGATCTTCTCCTTGTCGAGGTCCTTGAAGCCCCACACCTCGTAGGCGTGGACGATGCGGGCCTCGTCGTTCTCCAAGAGGCCGCGATACAGATCCACGACACCGCCCACGAATCGCGGATGGAAGATGCGGACGCAGCCGTAATCGAGCAGGTTGATGCCCGCGGCCTCGCCGCCTTCTGAAAAGACGGTGTAATTGCCGAGATGCGGATCGCCGTGGATCACGGCCGCGCGGCTGAACGGGTGCCACCACGCCTTGAACATCGCCTGGGCGATCCGGTTGCGCACCTCCACCGGCTCGTCGGCGAAGCCCAGGATCTTGTCTCCGTCGAGCCAGCCGAGCGTCAGGAGGCGCTTGGTGGAGAGGTCCGGAAAGACCCGGGGCACGCGCACCGCCGCGATGTCCTTCAGCACGGCCCCGTAGAGTGCCGCGTGCTTGGCCTCACGTTCGTAGTCGAGTTCCTCGCGGACCCGGGCGCCGATCTCCTTGGCGATCTCGCGGGTGTCGAGCCACGTGTTCATCCGGCGATGCAGCGCGAAGGCGACTTCCAGCTGCTTCAGGTCGGCCTCCACGGCCGATTGCATGTCCGGATACTGAAGCTTGCAGGCGAGCCGTTCACCATCCTGGGCGGTTGCGCGGTGCACTTGGCCCAACGAGGCGGCGGCTGCGGGTTTGAGGTCGAAGCTGCCGAAGCGGCTCTGCCACCCGGCTCCGAGTTCCGATTGCATCCGGCGCCGGACGAAGGCCGCGCCCATCGGCGGCGCGTCGGCCTGGAGCTTCTGCAACTCGGTGGCGTATTCCGGGGGCAGGAGGTCGGGGACGGTGGCCAGCAACTGCGCCACCTTCATGATCGGACCTTTCAGCCCGCCCAGCGCCTGCGCGAGCGCGGCCGCGTTGGTCGTGCCCTCCTTCCCGAACAGCCGTGCCATGGCCATGCGAGCGGCCACGCCGCCGACATTGGCGCCCACGCTGGCGTAGCGCCCGGCACGGGCGGAGAAGCGGTTGGCTTCGCGGTCGGTCTCGGCCATCTCTCGATCTGCTTGTCGTGTGATGGTCCGGAGATAAGCCGCGCCCCCGCGTGAACCAGGGGCGTGGGGCCCTGCGCCGCGGGGGGGGCACCCCGGGGCGTCGCTGTCAGGGCTGGCCTTCCATGCCTTCCAGTTCGGCGATCATCCCTTCGATCATGCCGAGCCCGATCTGCCAGAAGCCCGGATCCTTCGCGTCGAGCCCGAACGGCGCAAGCAACGTGCCGTAGGGCTTGGAGCCGCCTGCCGCGAGCAGCGCGAAGTAGCGCTCCACGAAGCCCTCCTCCGCCTGGGCGTAGACGCCGTAGAGCGAGTTCACCAGGCAATCGCCGAACGCGTAGGCGTAGACATAGAACGGCGAATGGATGAAGTGGGGGATATACGCCCAGAACGGCTCGTAGCCGGAATCCAGCGTGATGGCCGGACCGAGCGACTCGGCCTGCACGGACAGCCACAGGGCATTGATCTGATCGGTGGTCAGCTCGCCCTTCGCGCGGGCGAGATGCACCTTCCGCTCGAAAGAGTAGAAGGCGATCTGGCGCACCACCGTGTTGATCATGTCCTCGACCTTGGCGGCGAGCATGGCCCGGCGCTGGCTCGTGTCGGTGGTGGCGGCGAGGAGCCTGCGGAAGGTCAGCATCTCGCCGAACACGCTGGCGGTCTCCGCGAGCGTCAGGGGGGTCGGCGCCATCAGGGCGCCGTTCGGCCCGGCGAGAACCTGGTGGACGCCGTGGCCGAGCTCGTGCGCCAGCGTCATCACGTCCCGCGGCTTGCCCTGGTAGTTCACCAGGACATAGGGGTGAACCGACGGCACGGTCGGATGCGCGAAGGCGCCCGGCGCCTTGCCGGGACGGGTCGGCGCGTCGATCCAACGCTCATCGAAGAAGCGCTTCGCGATCCCCGCCATCTCCGGCGAGAACGCGTCGTAGGCGGAGAGAACCGTGTCGCGGGCCTCCGTCCAGGGGATCGTCCGCTGCTCGACCCGCGGAAGAGGCGCGTTCCGGTCCCAATAGGGCAGCGTCTCCTGCCCGAACCACTTCGCCTTCAGCTTGTAGTAGCGGTGGGAGAGCCGCGGATAGGCCGCCCGTACGGCGTCGACGAGGGCTTCCACCACCTCGGGCTCGACCCGGTTCGACAGGTGGCGCGCGTCCGCCACGTCCTTGAAGCCGCGCCAGCGATCGGAGATCTCCTTGTCCTTCGCCAGCGTGTTGGTGATCAGCGTGAAGACGCGCAACTGCCCGCGCAGAACCTCACTGATCGCACCGGCCGCCTCCTCGCGGACGGCTCCGTCCGGGTCTTGGAGCTTGTTGAGCGTCGGCTCCAGCGGCATCTCCTCGCCCTGCACGGTGAAGCGCAGCGAGGCGATCGTCTCGTTGAACAGACGGTCCCAGGCGGCGTTCGACGTGACCGACTTCTCGAGGAAGAGCTTCTCGGTCCGGTCGTCGAGCTGGTGCGGCTTCTCCTTGCGCAGGTCCTCGATCCACGGCGCGTAGTGGGCGAGGGGCCCCTCCGCCATCGCGGCATTCATCGCCGCGTCGTCGACGCGGTTCAGCTCCAGGGCGAAGAACAGGAGATCCGCGGAGGCGCTGGTCAGGCGCTCGCGCGTGTCGCCGTAGAACTTGGCCCGTGCCTCGTCGGTGGTATCGCCGGAATAGACGAGACCCGCGAAGGACATCAGCTTGCCCAGCAGGTCCTCGATCCCCTCGTAGGTGCGCACGGCCTCCGCCAGTCGGGCGGACGCCTCCGGTCCCGCGGCGAGCTCGGCTATGCGGCCGGCATAGAGTTCGGAGAACCGGCGGCACTCCTCCTCGGCCCGGGTCATGTCGCCGGAGAATTTGGGGTCATCGAGGCCGGAATAGAGGTCCGACAAATCCCATTCCGGAAGATGGCCGAGGTCGGCAGCCTTCGCGGCGGCGCGCGCGGCGCTCACGCCCTCCGGCAGGCGGACAGTCACCGGCGATGCGGCGTGGCTCGGCATCATGTCGTGCAATCCTCTCTAAGGGCAGCGGCCCCGTACCCTGATATCGAGCGTGCCGCCACGCGTTCAACGCGGCGTGTCGGTTCGAAGCCCCGCGCGATCGTCGTCGACACGATGCAAACGTCGTTAAGCGCCACTTTACGTCTGTGGGTCACCCTACGGCTCGAAACGAAACAGTCGCCGAATCGGAGCCCGTGACGGGGTTGAGCCCATGTCGCGAGCCCGGCCTTCGCGCGCCGTTCAGGGAGCCGCCATGTCCGCCACCGTGCTCATTGTGGACGACGATCCGGTCCAGCGGCGTCTCGCCGAGGCGGCGGTGCGCCGCTTCGGCTTCGAGCCCCGGGTCGCCGAAACGGGCGCGGACGCACTGGCCCTGCTCCGGTCCGAAGGCGCGGACGTCGTGCTCCTCGACCTCGTCATGCCGGGTCTCGATGGGCTTGGCGTGCTGGCCGAGATGCGCAAGAGCGGCCTCGCCACCCCGGTGATCGTCCAGACCTCCAACGGCTCCATCGACACGGTGGTCGGCGCCATGCGGGCCGGCGCCGTGGACTTCGTGGTCAAGCCTGCGGGTGCCGAGCGGCTGCAGGTCTCGATCAAGAACGCCCTGCGGGTCGATACGCTGGAGGAGGAGGTGCGCCGCATGCGCCGCCGGGCCTCCGGAGCGCTGACCTTCAAGGATCTCACATCCAAAAGCCCCGACATGGAGCGGCTGATCCGCCTCGCCGAGCGGGCGGCGAAATCGAACATCCCGGTCCTGATCGAGGGCGAGTCCGGCGTCGGCAAGGAGGTGCTGGCCCGGGCGATCCAGGGATCCGGCGACAGGCGCGGCAAGCCGTTCGTGACGGTCAATTGCGGGGCGATCCCCGAGAATCTCGTGGAATCCACGCTGTTCGGTCACGAGAAGGGCGCGTTCACCGGTGCGACCGAAAAGCATGCCGGCAAGTTCGTCGAGGCCTCGGGCGGTACGCTCTTCCTCGACGAGATCGGCGAGCTTCCCCTCGACGCGCAGGTCAAGCTGCTCCGGGCCCTGCAGGAGGGCGAGGTGGATCCCGTCGGCGGCAAACGCTCCGTGCGGGTGGACATCCGCCTCGTCTCCGCCACCAACCGATCGCTGCTCGACCTCGTCAAGCAGGGCAAGTTTCGCGAGGATCTCTATTATCGCCTGAACGTCTTCCCGATGACGCTGCCGCCGTTGCGGGCGCGCCGCGAGGACATACCGGACCTCGTTCGCTCGTTCTGCGCGCGGTTCTCGGCCGAGGAAGGCAAGCGCGTGCGGGCCATCACGCCGGAGGCGATGGCGCTGCTGACGCGCTATCCCTGGCCGGGGAATGTCCGGCAGCTGGAGAATGCCCTGTTCCGCGCTGTCGTGCTCGCGGACGGCGACGAGCTGACCGTGGCCGAATTCCCCCAGATCGCCGCGCAGGTGGAAGGCTTCGACGTCCGCATCCCGGCCCTGCCGGTTCAGACGCAGATGCCGGCCTACGCCCCCGAGCCCGTGCGCGAGATCGTCCGCGTGGAGGTGCGCGACCCTCATGCCATGTCCCTCGTGACCGAGGAGACCGGCGAGATGAAGCCGATGGACGTCCTGGAGGCGGAGATCATCCGCTTCGCGCTCCAGTTCTATCGGCAGCGGATGTCGGAGGTGTCGCGTCGCCTCGGCATCGGTCGCTCCACCCTCTACCGCAAGCTCAAGGATCTGGGCTTGGAGGACGACGCAAAGACCGAGGACGCGGCCTGATCGAGCGCCGCGTGCGCTAACGCACCGACCGCATTCGGTCGGCGCGGTGGTGCGGGAAATTCACCTGATGCTGCACGCAATCGACCGACGATTAGGTAGATCATAAGCTGAGCAGCATTAGAAATGACACATTCATCTGCGCGACAGAGGTTCTATTCGCGACGACTGCGGTTGCTGAAAGCCACGCTTGCGCGGATAATCACACTCTGAGCGTGCGGTCCTGCCGCCGCACCCCGGGAGATCACGATGCGCGTCCCGCGCTCCAGCCTCATGGCGCTGGCCGCCCTTCTCTGCGGTACGCTGGCCCCGGCCGCCTCGCTTCGTGCGGAGACCGTCTCGCTGGACCAGCCCTCCGCCGATGTCCCGGCATCGCCAGCCGCCGCGCCGCCTGCGCAGGCGGCTCCCTCGGCTCCGGCCACGACGGCGCTACCCGACTACAAGCCTGAGGCACCGGCGGCCGAGCCGGCACCGGCCCCCGCCGCCACGGCGCCGGTCGCCCCAACGGATCCGCTCGGTGCTGCGGTCTTCGCCCGCTTCGCGGATCCCGCCCCCCTTCTGCTCCGTCTGACCGGCAAGGATCGCGATGCGATCCGGACGTTCTACGAAGCCCGCACCTACAAGCCGCTCTGGATCTCCGGCGGGGCGTGGACCGAGGCTGCAAAGGCGGTGTCGGCCCGGCTGGCGGCTGCCGCCGAGGACGGTCTCGACTCGCGTGCCTACACGGTCCCGTCGCTGCCCGATAAGCCGGACGAGAAGGCGCTCGCCGATGCCGATCTCCGCCTGTCCGCGGCGGCCGTGCTTTATGCCCGGGACGCCCGTGGCGGCCGCGTCAACCTGGCCTCGATCTCGCGGCTGATCACGCCGCATCTCGATCTTCCCGCCGGGGACGCGGTGCTGGCGAAGCTCGATGAAGCCGGCGCGAAGGCGGGCGAGGCGCTCCAGGGCTACAATCCGGCGACGCCCGGCTATCTCGCCCTCAAGGCGCGTCTCGCCGCCCTGCGCGGTCCCGTGGCGACCGCCGTGAAGCCGCTGCGTCTTCCGGCCGGGCCGGCCTTGCGCGTCGGCATGCGCGATGCCCGCGTGCCGCTGCTCCGGACGCATTTCAATCTGGAGAGCCGCCCGGCCGGAACGTTCGACAAGCCCCCCGGCGAGCCGGACGAGTACGATACCGTCGTCGCCGACGCGGTCGCGAAGTTCCAGCGCGGCCGCGGGCTGCCGGGCAACGGGGTCCTGAACGTCCAGACGGTCCTGGCCCTGGCCGATGCCGGTCGCGCCGCACGCCCGACGGGGGGCGACGCCGAACTCATCGTCAACATGGAGCGGTGGCGGTGGCTTCCCGGCGATCTGGGATCCGACTACATCCTGGTCAACGTCCCGGAATACCGCCTGCGCGCCTACCGGGGCGGCGTCCTGCGCGATGAGGCGCGGGTCATCGTCGGCAAGCCGGAATCGCGGACGCCCCTGTTCTCGGGGCTGATGGAATACGCGGTCGTCAACCCGTCCTGGTACGTGCCGCCCTCGATCCTGAAGACGATGGCGCCGAAGCTCGCCGGCTACGGTGGCAAGACCTGGGGGGGCTACGAGGTCGTCCGCCGCGGGGGGCACATCTCGCTCCGCCAGCCCCCCGGCGAGCGCAATGCGCTCGGCTTCATCAA
Organism: Methylobacterium sp. 391_Methyba4; assembly: GCF_029691625.1. Taxonomy (NCBI): domain Bacteria; kingdom Pseudomonadati; phylum Pseudomonadota; class Alphaproteobacteria; order Hyphomicrobiales; family Methylobacteriaceae; genus Methylobacterium; species Methylobacterium sp. 391_Methyba4. Next base: position 3,316,159 of record NZ_CP121475.1, read on the forward strand.
GTTCATGTTCCCGAACCAGCACGCGGTCTACCTGCACGATACGCCCAACCGCTCGCTGTTCTCAGCCTCGAAGCGGGATTTCAGCCACGGCTGCGTGCGCGTCGACGACCCGTTCCGCCTTGCCGACGCGGTGCTGCCGGACTGGTCTCAGGACAGGTTGAAGAAGCTGATCGGCAAGGGCGAGCGGACGATCCGGCTGCCGGAGAAGCTGCCGGTCCATCTCGCCTACTTCACCGCCTTCGTGGACGATGGCGGCACCTACCGTACCTTGCCGGACCTTTACGGCTACGACGCGCCGATGCGCGCGGCCCTCGGGCTGCCCGGCGGCGGCGGACCGGCGATCGCCCGGCTGCCGGACGAGCCGCCGCGGCGCAAGGCCGAGCCCGCCCCGAAGCCGCCCGTGGCGCGGACGGTCCATCGCCGCGCGCCCGAGCGCCCGGTGGCCAATGCCGAGGCGTGGCCCGAAGGGCGCTACGAGGAAGCGGACACGCGGCGCCGGTCCCTGCGCCGCGCCGCCCGGGCCGACAGCGCGCCGGAATACGGCGAGCCCGGGCTCTGGACGCCTGCGCCGCAGCAATCGGCGCCACGCGGGTGGTGGTAGGCCACCCGCGGAACCCGCAACTTTCGCGTGCGCAGACGCACAGCCGGGCACGATTTCGCCACGGTCGAGCCTTAGCCGTTTCGACCGACAGCCTGGGCTGAGATGCGTTCGGGCGAGGGTTTCGGGAGAGGATCAGGACCGTCGTGCCCAGTCTCCCGCGTCCCCTCCGTCACCTCGCCCTCGGCTTGTCCGGCCTCTTGCTTGGAGTGCTGGTCGGGACGGCCGAAACCGAGGACGCGGTGGCCAACGGCGACACCCGCTCGTTGACCATCTACCACACGCACACGCAGGAAAGCGCGACCATCACGTTCAAGCGCGATGGCCGCTACGACCGCGCGGCCCTCGATCAGCTGAACTGGCTGCTCCGCGATTGGCGGATCAACGAGCCCACCAAGATGGATCCGCGGCTGTTCGATACGGTCTGGGAGGCCTATCGCCAGGTCGGCTCGTCGCAACCGATCCACATCGTCTCGGCCTATCGGTCTCCCGGCACCAACGCGATGCTTCGCCGCCGCTCCAAGATGGTGGCCGAGTACAGCCAGCACATGCTCGGCAAGGCGATGGACTTCTTCGTGCCGGACGTCTCGATCGACCGGATCCGCGAGGTCGGGCTCCAGATGCAACGGGGCGGCGTCGGCTGGTATCCGCATGCCGGAACGCCCTTCGTGCATCTCGATGTCGGTTCCGTGCGGATGTGGCCGCGGATGACCCACGATCAGCTCGCCCGGCTCTTCCCCGACGGCAAGACCGTGCTGCTCCCGAGCGACAACCGTCCCTTCCCGCGCTACGAGGAAGCCAAGGCCGAGATCCTGGCCCGCGGCGGTACCGTGGCGGGGATCACGACCCAGATGGCCGGCGGCGAGGAAGAAGACGGTCCCGGCCTGTTCGGCTTCCTGGCGAGTCTGTTCGGCGGCGGTCGATCCAGCCCCGAGCCCGCTCCGGCACCGCCGCCGGTGGCGGTCGAGAAGAAGGGACAGCGCGCCCCCGTCGTCGCCGTGGCGAGCGCTGATCCGCAGGATCCGGTGGGCGCACGGACGGCCCTCGCCTATGCGGCCCCCGCCACCGACGACGCGCTGCGCGGTTCGCTGGCGGCGCGGGCTCAGGCGAAGAGCGCGGAGATCAAGCCGTCCGATGCCAAGTCGCTCCTGACGGCCGATCAAACCGCGCCCGCCGACGAGGCCATGCCGGCCGTCACGACGCCGCTGCCGCCGCGGCGTCCCTCGAACCTCGCAGCCGCGGTCGCGAGCCTGAACATGCCGCTTCCGCCACCGCGCCCGGTGCAATTCGCGGCGCTCGAGCGCGGGATGGCCAATCTTCCGTCCGCGAGCGAGATTCGCGCCCTCGGCAAGCCCACGGCGCCGGACCCGGTTCGTCCGCGTTCGCTCGTGGCTCCGGACGCGGACGCGAAGGCCCAGCTGCGCGCCCTGTTCGATTCCGTGTCCGCCGGTCCCGTTGCGACGCCGGCGAGCCGCGCTGTCCCCGTGCATGTGGCTGCCACGCGTCTCCGCGGTGCAGCGCCCGACTCGGTCGTCGCTGCGGTTCCGGACCGCGTCACGACGCGGTTCAGCACGCGCAGTCCGGGCGATGACCTGACAACCCGGTTTACCGGCTCCGCCGCGCGCGCCTTGCCCGGAGCACGCTGATCGAGGCGTCGGTCTGACGGGGAGGTGCGCTTCGCCTGCCCGTCCGCGTCGGACGGCTCGTGCGGGGTGGCCAGAGCGCCCGTTCGACTCAGCGCAGGGGCTTGGACAGGTTGACCGCCAAGGCGCCGACCAGCGTTGCCGCGTAGCTGTCGTCCTGCGTCCCGGCGATGCGTTCGGCTTCGCCACCGCTGTTGGCCGCGACCGACATCATCAGCATCACGGCGGTCACCAAGCCGCCCAGACCGCCGACCAGGGCGAGATACGCACGGACGGCCGCGCGCGGCACCGACACGGCCGCATCGGTCCCGGTGAGGCACAGCGGCGATGGGCTGTGAGACATCTTGACGGCCGATTCTGACGGGCGACGTTGACCCGACGCAGGCCGAATAGGCGCACGCCAGACCGCCTCGTTCAACGAAAGAACGCCTCACAAAGAGTCGAGTTCAACCGAAAGGCGAGGTTTTTCCACTGGTCTTCATTCGGATGGTTGATCGCCATCCGGAGGCCGCCGCGCGGCGGCCTCCGGCGCGCGTTCAGCCTTCCTTGCCCGAGACCTTGCCAAGCGCCGCCTGGGCGGCCGCGAGCCGGGCGATCGGCACCCGATAGGGCGAGCAGGACACGTAATCGAGGCCGACCTCCTGGCAGAAGCCGATCGAGGCCGGATCGCCGCCGTGCTCGCCGCAGATGCCGAGCTTGATGTTCGGCCGGGTCTTGCGGCCGCGCTCGACGCCGATGCGCACCAGTTCGCCCACGCCTTCCTGGTCGATGGTGATGAACGGATCGGCCGGCAGGATGCCCTTCTGGGTGTACGGGCCCAGGAAGGTTGCCGCGTCGTCGCGGGAGATGCCCAAGGCCGTCTGCGTCAGGTCGTTCGTCCCGAAGGAGAAGAACTCGGCCGTCTCGGCGATCTCGCCGGCCTTGAGCGCTGCGCGCGGCAGCTCGATCATCGTGCCGACCTGATAGTCGAGGGTCGCGCCCTTCTCCTCGGCGACAGCCTTCGCCATCGCGTCGATGCGCGCCTTCACGATGTCGAACTCGGCGCGCGTGAACACCAGCGGCACCATCACCTCGGGCGTGACCGGGCTACCGGTATCGGCGGCGGCCTGGACGGCCGCCTCGAAGATCGCCCGGGCCTGCATCTCGGCGATCTCCGGGAAGGCGATGGCGAGCCGGCAGCCGCGGAAGCCGAGCATCGGGTTGTGCTCGGACAGCTCCCGCATCCGGTGCCGGATCTTCTCCTCGGAGACCCCGGTCGCCTTCACGACCTCGGCGACCTCGGCATCGGTATGCGGCAGGAACTCGTGGAGCGGCGGGTCGAGCAGACGGATCGTGACCGGCAGCCCGGACATGATCGTGAACAGCTCGAGGAAGTCCTGGCGCTGATAGGGCAGGATCTTCGCGAGTGCCGCACGGCGGCCCTCGGCGTCGTCTGCCAGGATCATTTCGCGCACCGCGATGATGCGGTCGCCCTCGAAGAACATGTGCTCCGTACGGCAGAGGCCGATGCCCTCCGCGCCGAAGTTGCGCGCCGTGCGGGCATCCGTCGGCGTATCGGCGTTCGCCCGCACCTTCATGCCGCGGAAGGCGTCGGCCCATTCCATCAGGGTGGCGAAGTCACCCGACAGCTCGGGCTCCAGCATCTTCACCTCGCCCTGGATCACCTGTCCGGTGGACCCGTCGATGGTGATCTTGTCGCCGGCCTTGAGCGTGTTGCCGCCGACCGTCAGGGTCTGCGCCTTGTAGTCGATCCGGATGGAGCCGACGCCGGAGACGCAGGGCTTGCCCATGCCGCGGGCGACTACGGCCGCGTGGCTCGTCATGCCGCCCCGGGTGGTCAGGATGCCCTCGGCGGCGTGCATGCCGTGGATGTCCTCGGGCGAGGTTTCGATCCGCACCAGGATGCACTTGCGCTCCGCCTTGCGATGCGCCTCCGCGTCCTCGGAGCTGAACACGATCTCGCCGGTCGCCGCGCCGGGCGAGGCCGGCAGGCCCGAGGCGATGACCTTGCGGTCCGCCTTCGGGTCGATGGTCGGATGCAGGAGCTGGTCGAGCGCCCCGGGCTCGACCCGGCCGATCGCCTCTTCACGGGAGATCAGCCCCTCGCCCGCCAGATCCACGGCAATGCGCAGGGCGGCCTTCGCCGTGCGCTTGCCGTTGCGGGTCTGGAGCATCCAGAGCTTCCCCTTCTCGATGGTGAATTCCATGTCCTGCATGTCGCGGTAGTGCGACTCCAGGATCCCGTAGATCCGGGTCAGCTCCGCGAAGCTCTCGGGCATGGCCTTCTCCATGGAAGGCTTGTCGCTCTCGGCCTCGATCCGGGCTTTCTCGGTGATGTTCTGCGGCGTGCGGATACCCGCGACCACGTCCTCGCCCTGCGCGTTGATCAGGAACTCGCCGTAGAGCGCCTTCTCGCCGGTGGACGGATTGCGGGTGAAGGCGACGCCGGTGGCCGACGTGTCGCCCATGTTGCCGAACACCATGGCCTGCACATTGACGGCCGTGCCCCAGCTCTCCGGAATGTTGTTCAGCTCCCGGTACTTCTTGGCCCGGGGAATCATCCAGGAATTGAATACGGCGCTGATCGCGCCCCAGAGCTGGTCGTCCGCGACCTGCGGGAAGTCGGATCCGTGCTCGTCGCGCACGATCTTCTTGTAGGTCTGGATGAGCGTCTTCCAGTCCGCGGCGCTGAGCTCGGTGTCCAGCTCGAAGCCCTTGGCTTCCTTGTACTGCTCCAGCGCCTCCTCGAAGGCGTGGTGCTCAACGCCCAGCACCACGTTCGAATACATGGTGATGAAGCGACGGTAGGAATCGAAGGCGAAGCGCTCGTCTTCGGCCTCCTTGGCCAGCGCCAGCACGGTCTCATCGTTGAGCCCGAGGTTGAGGACCGTGTCCATCATGCCGGGCATCGACGCCCGGGCGCCCGAGCGGACCGAGACGAGGAGGGGATTCGTGGCATCGCCGAACTTGCGGCCGGTGAGCGTGCCGATCTGGGCGAGCGCGGCGGCGATCTGATCCTTCAACTCCGGCGGGTAGGACTTCCCGTGATCGTAGTAGTAGGTGCAGACTTCGGTGGTGATGGTGAAGCCGGGCGGAACCGGCAGGCCGAGATTGCACATCTCGGCGAGGTTGGCGCCCTTGCCACCGAGCAGGTCGCGCATCTGCGACTTGCCCTCCGCCTTGCCGTCGCCGAAGGCGTAGACCCACTTCGCGCTTCCGGTCGCCATGTCGATCCCGTCCGTATCTGGTGCCCGGCGCTGGCCGAGCTGATGGGCGGGGTTGGACCATCCCGCAGCGCAACGCAAGATGAACGCGCGATGGCCCTGTGCGTGCGTGGATGACGGGTTCGACGGTCTGTCAGGCCCCCCGCGTCGCGGTGCGGGCGCTGCCCCTCAATGGAGGATTCCGAGCCCGATCACGCCGACGATGATCAGGTAGATCGCGACGATGTAGTTGAGCAGCCGCGGCATCACCAGGATCAGGATCCCGGCAAGGATCGCGATGAGCGGTTGGAGGTTCGAGATGGTGATGGTCACGGGCGCCTCCTGAGGCCGAGCTTGGCCGCCGGTATCGACGCCTTTACCCAACAGAGGTTCCCCGGAGCTTGAGCGGAGCGGCCGGACGGTCCGGCCGCTCCGGTCCGATCACGGCTTCGGCGTCTCGGTGCCGGGGATCGGGTCCTTCGCCTCGCCCGTGGGCAGGTTCGCCGAAATCGTCGGGTGCGACAGTTCCGGATAGGGCTCGATCACGTTGGCGCCGTTGAGCGGCTTGTTGGCGCCGTTGTGACAGGTGGCGCAGTTGATCTTCGGCACGTCGCCCAGAACGCCGAGGCGATTCCGCGGGAAGACCGAGGTCAGCGGCGTCATGTAGTCCTGGTTCAGATCGCGGACCATGCGGATGCCGTACCAGGCATGGACGCGGTTCGGCGTGCTCGTATCCCACTGCGCCACCGAGCGGGTGTTGTGGCAGAAGGTGCAGTTCACGCCCAGTGACTGCGACATGCTGATCATGATTGCGAAGGTCTTCTCCGCGTCCTGGATCGGCTTGCCCTTCGTCTCCGGCAGCGCCGTGGTGGCGTTGACCCGCACCGCATCCTCGGGCGTGTCCTTGTGCTGGTAGAAGGCCTGATAGACGTCGTAGGGCAGCGACGTGTTGCCGACCTCCGCGGACGCGAGATTCTGGCTGTTGTTGCGCGGGATGAAACGCCCCGCCCCCTGAACCGGGTGGTCGAACCAGATATTCGCCGGCACCGGATTGCCGCGGTGACACGTGTAGCAGGTCACACCCGCCTCGTGGACGTGCTTCTCCTTCCAAGTGGAATTGATGTACTGGGTCATCTGCAGCATGCGCCGGGCGACGCGCTTCTGGTAGAGCTCGTCCGAAGCCATGTTCTCGGTGCTGTGGCAGTACGTGCAGCCCTGCTGGGGTGCGACCCACTCGGTGATCGACACCATCAAGCGGTTGAACTGCTCAGCCGAGAGATCTCCCAGAACTTGCACATTCTGGTAGACCGCCGAAGCCTTGTCGCCCCCTGCCTCAGCCGGGTCGGCCGGGGCCGGCGCGACGTTGGCCGCCGACAGCGCCGCGTTCCCGGCCCGGGTGCGGATCAGGTCCATGCCCGTTCCGCGAAAGCCGGTCTGCTTGTTCGCCATCGGCGGATGGGTCCAGCCCGCGCCGCCGAACATCGCGATGGTGAGGAACAGGGCCAGAGCCCCGCCGATGACCGCCAGAATCGTCTTCATGACGGCCTCCTCACGGCTTCATGCCGGGTGCGAGATGAGCGGGATCCACGATCGGACCGTAGACCTGCGGATAGGAGGGCGCGACGCCGTGCTTGACCGCCCAGAGGTACCAGTTGTCCACCACGGTCCCGGTGAGCAGGATGCCGATGCCGCCCGTGAGCGTGGTCAGGACCGCGAACCACCAGGCCCAGCGGTGGATCGACTCCATCGTGGCGTTGAAGCCCATGGTCCAGCGCCAGAACAGGGCTGCGCGTTCGGTGGCCGTGCCGCGGTCGACGATCTGATCGATCTCCCGTTCGGCGCCGTAGCGCGAGCAGGCCAGGATCGTGCCGCCATGCATCGCGAACAGCAGCGTCGATCCGTAGAGGAACGTGATCGAGAGCATGTGGAACGGGTTGTAGAACAGGTTGCCGTAGCGGAGCGAGAAGGCCGCGGTCCAATCGAGGTGGGGGAAAATGCCGAAGGGCACGGCTTCGGACCACGATCCCATCAGCACCGGCCGGATGAAGCCGAGGACGAGGTAGAGCCAGATCGCCGACGCGAAGGCCCACGGCACGTGGGTGCCGAGCCCGAGCGCCCGCGCCCGCCGATAGAGGTGGACCCACCAGAGGAGGATCGAGGCCGTCAGGAAGAAGCCGGCGATCAGCCACCAGCCACCCTCGTTGAGGGGTGGAAGGACCTTCAGCCCGTACTTCGGGAGCGGCGGTTCCAGGGCGAGCCACGGCAATTGCCGGACGAACTGGACCGGATCCCAATTCACCGAGGCCCACATGTTGAGCCCGATGATCTCGAAGGCGATCAAGCCGCAGACGATCGAGAGCGCCGCGATATAGCCGATATAGATCGGACCGACTTGGCTGTTGCCGATGAGCCCGAACAGGTAGCTGTTGAACGGCTTGCCGATCCGGTCATCGACCGCCACCGGAACGCCGTGCTCCGGTACCAGCGGGCGCACCTGAACCTGCGTGAAGATGTTCTGGTAATAGGCCATGGCCTGCCCTCCCCCGGAGTGCCGCGCGCTCGACGGCGGCGACCCGCGTTATGTCCTTCGTTCCGATCGCGTCCGGCTTGTCATCGCCACACCGGCAGATTGAGCCACCAGCCCCACCATTGCGGCCAACCCTGCGTCCAGAACGGCCCGCTGATCACGATGCAGACCGCACTCCAGAACCCCGCCGACAGGGCCAGGAACAGGCCGAGGCGGTGAACGCCGAGCGTGCCGATCGAGTAGCCGATCGTGTCGCGGAAGAAGGTGTCCTCGTGCTCCGGCGTCTTCACGACCTCGCCCTTCTTCGGGTTGGTCGCCGACAGGATCAAGCCGCCGTGCATCGCCAGGGCGAGCGTCGTGGTGAAGAAGAACGTCACGGCCAGCATGTGCGCTGGATTGTAGTGGAAGTGCAGATACTGATAGCCGGTGTTAGAAACCCAATCGAGGTGACTGAGGATGCCGTAAGGAAAGCCGTATCCCCAGGCGCCCATCAGGAACGGCCGGACCACCACCAGCGTGAAATACGCGAAGATCGCCATCCCGAAGGCCGCGGGTACGTGGTAGCCGATACCGAGCTTGCGGCAGATCTCGACCTCGCGCAGCGCCCAGGACACGAAGGACCCGAGCGCGCAGAACGTGATGATCTGCCACAGACCGCCCTCCTTCAGCGGGGCGAGCCTCAGGCCGTAGCTGATATCCGGCGGCGCGATGTTGATCTGCCAGACGTTCCAGGTCGGCCCGATCGCCGCGCCGTAGATGACGAGGGCGGTGCCCAGCACCGTGAAGAACAAACCGACGACCCCGAAGAAGCCGACGAAGAACGGCCCGACCCAGAAGTCGAACAGGTCGCCGCCGAGCAAGGTGCCGCCGCGGACCCTGTATTTGCGCTCGAAGCTCAGCATCGCCATGGCGGCTGCTCCTCAGTCAGGCCGGAGAAAGGGAAGGTTTGGGGTGACCGCGGCCCTCGCGCGCCGCGGTCCGGACCGGCGGTCAGGCCGGCATCTGCGGCAGCGCGAGCGTGATGGTGTTCTCGGCCGCCTTGTTGTTTCTCGGACCGTCAAGCCAGTTGAACCGGTCGGTCGAGAGCAGGATGAAGTGGATCAGCAGCGCCAGGATGAAGAGGAAGGTGAACAGAGCCACCAGCGTGCGCCGCGGATCGAAGAGCAACCAAACCTTGTGCATTCGATCCTCCTCAGCCGATCATCGTGACGAGGGCGTGGGCCGCATCGCGGACGCCGTCGAGAGAGGCGTAGCCCTGCGGTCCGGGAAGCCAGGGGCGCCACAACCAGACGAGGATGTGAGCGACCACGGCAATCGCCGTGAAGATGAGGAAGCTCGTCAGGAAGATCGCATGGAACTCCTTGGCTTCCGGTTCCGTCAGCCCGGACAGGCTGCTCGGTCTTTCTGTTGTGACGGGTCCACTCGCCATCGTTCAGACCTCCGTGTGTTGGCCGCGCCTCTGACGAGGCGCGACGGGTTCAGCCACGATGCCGTGCGGCGGTCGCGGCTCGACTTCCCCCGCGTGACCGGACGGAAGTGTCTCGCTCAGGGGCGTGTCAGCCCATGAAGGCGAAGGGGATCGCCTGAACCGCCATGGCGCGGGCCTCGCCGAAGACCGAGCGCCGCGCCGGTGCCAGGCCAGGACGGGCCGCCTCGCGCGCCGGCCGGAACCGGTTCAGCGCGGCCGCGGCGAGGAAGAACGGGTAGGTCGCCGTCAGGATCAGCCGGAACTGAATGGCTTCCTGATGCTGGCGGCCGGTCGGGACCATCGTTCTCATCGTCAGGTCTCCTCTGGGTGAAACGGAAAGGCGGCTCACGCGGGGATCCCCCCGGCGAGATCGGCCCGGGCCCGCGCCACATGGGCGGGCGCCACGGCGGCGGATTCTGTGTCGCGGGCGGCGCGCTCGGCGGCGTCGCGCAGGCGCTTGGCGGCGGAGATCCGCGCCAGGACCGGCTGGGCCTCCACGAGGCTGTCGAGGGCCTGACGGGCGGCCTCGTCCCAGGGCAGCTCGCGGTGGAGGCGGGCCGGTGTGGCCTCGACCTTGTCCATGTCGCGGGCGAGCGGCAGGATGTGGAAGAGGGTGTCGAACAGGGCGTTGCAGACTTCCTGGACTAGGTAGGTGGCGCCCGCGTAGCCCATGAACGGCGTCCCGGTATGCCGCCGGATGATGGCGCCGGGGAACGAGGCCGGAACATAAGTCGCCCGGGCGCCGCACTCCGCGAGGTACATCCGCTCGTTGAACGACCCGAAGAGAACCAGGGGCGGCTTCGCCGCGATGGCGGCCCGCACGGCGTCGTTGTCGGGCTTCAGCCCGGCCGAGCGGCCGAAGGCGAAATGGCAGGGCAGGCCCATCTCGTCTTCGAGGAAATGGCGCACGCCCCGGGCGTAGGTCTCGGTGGCGACGATGCCGAAGCTCGCGGTACCGAAGAAATCCTGGGTCACCGACCGCCAGAGATCCCAGACCGGCTTGATGGTCGTATGCCGCTCCCGCTCGATGAACGGCTCCGGGTCGAGGCCCAGAATGGCACCCAGCGAGCGCAGGAACTTCGTCGTCGAGAGGATGCCGATCGGCGCCTGCAGGTAGGGCCGCTCCAAGTCTTCGCAGAGCAGGCGGCCGAATTCCCGGTACAGACAGATATTAGCGTCGGCGTTGACCAGCTTGGGCACGTCCGCGAGGTGCGAGCCCAGCGGGAAGGTCAGGTTCACCTCGGCGCCGATCCCTTCCACCAGCCGCCGGATCTCGGCGAGGTCGGAGGGCATGTTGAAGGTGCCGTAGGCCGGACCGATGAGGTTCACCCGCGGCCGCTCGCCGGGCTTGCGCTCCGGCCGGGCCGGGATGCCCTTCTTGGCGAACTTCTTCGCCCCGTATTCCTGCCACAGCCAGCGCATCGCCCGGTCGGCGGCCTGCCACTGGTCCTCGTCGATGGTCCGGGGCAGGAAGCGCTGGAGGCCGGTGCCCTCGGGGGTGACGCCGCCGCCGATCATCTCGGCGATGGAGCCGGTGACGACCACGCTGGGCTGGCCGGGATCGAGGGTCGCGTGGGCGCGCTTCATGGCGCCCTCGGTGCCGTGCCGTCCGAGCTCTTCCTCGGCGAGGCCCGTGACTACGATCGGCAATTCATGGGGCGGCAGCGCATCGGTGTAGTGCAGCACCGACGTCACCGGCAGGTTCTCGCAGCCCACGGGGCCGTCGATGACGACCTGCAGGCCCTTGATCGCCGTGAAGACGTAGACCGCGCCCCAGTATCCGCCGGCCCTGTCGTGATCGAGGATCAGCATTATGCCATCTCCCCGATCGGCTTCTTCGGGCCCTCGATCTTCGGGCCCTGCCGCCGCTGCGGCACCTCCTGCCAGACCCCCGCGGCGTAGCCGGTGCCGACGCCCTCGAAGAAGTCGCGCATGGCATCGAACCGCGCCTTGTTGCCGAGCGCGGCGTTGATCACCGTGGCGAGCGACCCGGCACCGGCTGCGCCCATCAGCGGGCGGGCCGAGATCAGGTTGGTGAAGTAGAGGGCGGGCGTGCCGCGCTCCTTGGCCCGCTGCACCACCGGCGTCGTGCCGATGGCGAGGTCGGGCTTGAGCGTATCCAGGGCGTAGAGATCGTCCTCCAGGGAGGCGCGGTACTGAACCTGCGTGCCCCGCGCTTCCAGCCATGCGCGGTCGGACTCGGACCAGGGCGTGCGCGGGCAGGCGGTGCCGACATAGGGGACCTCGGCGCCGCTCTCGACCAGCAGCCGGGCCACTAGCAGCTCCGAGCCCTCGTAGCCCGAGAGGGTGATCCGGCCCTTGATCGGCATGGCGGCGAGCGCCCCGCGGATGCCGGGCAGGATCCGGTTCTTGGCCGCCTCGACGGTGGCGCGGGGCACCGCGCAGGCCTCGCCGATCCGGTCGAGCCAGTCGGCGGTTCCGTCGACGCCCACCGGGGCCGAACCGACGATCGGGCGGCCCGCCGCCTCGAATTCGCGGATGGAGGCGGTGTAGAAGGGGTGGATCGCCGCCACGGCGGCGCAGTCGAGGGCGGCGTAGAGCTCGCGCCACTCGCGGGTCGGCACCACCGGGCCGGCCGCGAGTCCGAGCGGCTCCAGGAGCGACGCGATCACCACCGGATCGGCCGGGAAGACCTCGCCGAGGAGCGCCACGCTCGGGCGCTCCGAACGGCCGCCCCGGGGCGCGGCCACCGGTCCCTGCTCGGCTTCCGCGCGGGCGACCTTCAGCATGGCGCCGGCGAGCACGTCCTTCGCCTCGGCATGGGTCGGGACGCCGAAGCCCGGCACGTCGATGCCGATCACCCGGACGCCGTCGATCTCCTTCGGCAGAAGGCGCAGCGGGACGCCGGAGGCCGTGGGCACGCAGAGATTGATGACGACGACGGCGTCGTAATCCTCGGGCTTCGCCGTGGCGTAGACCGCCTCGCGGATATCCTCGAACAGCTTGCCGGTGACCAGAGTCTCGGAATTGAACGGCACGTAGCCGACGCTGCGCCGGGCCCCGTAGAAGTGCGAGGTGAAGGTCAGGCCGTAGACGCAGCAGGCTGACCCGGAGAGGATCGTGGCGGTCCGGCGCATGCGCAGCCCGACCCGGAGCGAGCCGAAGGCGGGGCACATGCTTTGGGGCTGGTCGTGCGGACCCTGCGGATAGTCGCTGCGGAGTTGTGCCAGGGTGTCCGACAGGCCGGCGGCCTCGGCGGCCGCCCGCATCGCGTCCTTGCCGGCGTGGCAGCCGAGCCCGTCGCCCTCGGTGGCGGCGCGATCGATGGTGGGCGCCGCCTGGCGGGCCCGCAGATCGGCGATGTCGAGGGAGACGGCCATCGCTCAGACCTCGTCGTAGACGACTTCGAGGGACGGCTTGGACACGTGGGCGACGCCGCACATGTCCTCGTGGGTTGCAGGCACCAGCACCACGTCGCGGCCGGTGACGTCGCTGGAGAACAGGCCGAGCAGCCCATCCTGTGTCAGCGGGGTCGGCCGGTGCGGCGCGGCGTCGGCGACGTTGGCGGCCAGATCCGAGAACAGGCTGCCCCAGCGGCTCTCCGGCCGGCCGATGATCTCGTAATTCGCGCTCTTGCGGCGGATATCGTCGTCGGCCGGGATCGAGGCGAGGACCGGGATGCCGGCGGCATCCGCGAAGGCCTGCGCCTCGCCGGTGCCGTCATCCTTGTTGATCACGAGGCCGCCGACGCCGACATTGCCGCCGAGCTTGCGGAAATACTCCACCGCCGAGCAGACGTTGTTGGCGACGTAGAGCGATTGCAGGTCGTTCGAGCCGACGACGATGACCTTCTGGCACATGTCCCGGGCGATCGGCAGGCCGAAGCCGCCGCAGACCACGTCGCCCAGGAAGTCGAGTAGGACGAAGTCGAAGCCCCATTCGTGGAAGCCGAGCTTCTCCAGCAGTTCGAAGCCGTGGATGATGCCGCGGCCGCCGCAGCCGCGCCCGACCTCCGGGCCGCCGAGTTCCATGGCGTAGACGCCGTCGCGCTTGAAGCAGACGTCGCCGATGGCGACCGCCTCGCCGGCCAGCTTCTTCTTGGTCGAGGTCTCGATGATGGTGGGGCAGGCTTTACCGCCGAACAGCAGCGAGGTGGTATCGCTCTTCGGATCGCAACCGATGAGCAGGACCTTCTTGCCCTGCTGGGCCATCATGTAGCTGAGATTGGCGAGGGTGAACGACTTGCCGATACCGCCCTTGCCGTAGATCGCGATGATCTGGGTCTCTTTCTTGGCCGGGCTCGTCGCGACGGGATCCGGTTCGACCGCGGCCTCGGCGCGGAGCTGCGCGGCTTGGGACAGGGCGGCCTTGTTGAGCTGAACGTTCACGCGGCGTCCCTCCAATCGAGGATCATTTTCAGGCAGGCCGGATCCGCGAATGCGGTGCGGTAGGCGTCCTGGGCTCGACCCGCGGGAAGACGGTGGGTGATCAGTCCGTCGAGGGACAGGCGTCCGCCTTCGATCAGCGTCGTCACCGCCGCCGTGTCCTCCGGACGGAACTCGGCGGAGATCCGGATGCGCGCCTCGCGCATGAAGGCGGGCGGGAAGGCGAAGCTCAGGGGAGCCTCGTAGAAGCCGGCCAGGACGATCTCGCCGCCGGGCGCCAGCCGGGCGATCAGGTCGTCGAGGCCGGCGGCGTTGCCGCTGACGTCGGTGATCGTCGCGTAGTCGCGGCGCGGGTCGGCGTCGGGCGCCATGACCGCGTAGCCATGGTCTCCCGTGGCCCGGGCCGGATCCGTCTCCCAGACCGTCGGCTCCGCGCCGGCCGCCAGGGTCAGGCGGGCGAGCAGCCGTCCGAGGACGCCGTGCCCGACGATGAGCGGGGTCGCCCCGGGCCGGATCCCGCCGAGGGCGCGGTAGGCCGTCGCCGCCAGGGCCAGGAGGCAGGCCCGGTCGCCCAGCGACGCGTCCACCGGCACGAGCCGGGCGGCCGGCGCCACCAGATGAGAGGCCGCGCCGCCGAACAGGCCGCGGACGGAACCGAAGCAGCGTGCCCCCGGAACGTAGACGGTCTGGCCGACCCGAACCGAGGTATCGGCGCCGGCCTCAATGACGGTCCCGACGGATTCGTAGCCGGGTACGAGCGGATATCCCATCCCGGGAAAGGGCGGCATGCGGCCCGACCAGAGCAGGCGCTCGGTGCCGGTGCTGATCCCGCTCCAGGAAATGGCCACCACGGCATCGGCATCGCCGGGCGGCGTCAGAGCCAAGCGCTGAACCGAAAGGTGCTCCGGGTTTTCCAGAATGACGGCCAGAGCGTCCATGGCTGGAATCGTCCACCCTTTGCCTTGCGACTCTCTCTGATGCGAAGCCGCTAAGTGTCATCCTAGATAGACACAGGCCAGCGTCAAGTGACACTTACTTGAGACGGCCTGTTTTTTGGGCTTTCAGAACTCGGGTGAGCAGCGGGCGTCGGGTCGGATGTTCATGCGTCACGGCGAATCCTGCCGTCCGGAGCATCGCGCGAAGCTCCTCCGCACGGCGCGGGCGCCCGGATCCCATCGCCAGGAGATAGAAGCCGAAATAGGCGTCCCCGACCGGTTCCGCGCCCGGCGTTCCGGCCATGGGTTCCGCGAGCAGAAGCGTTCCGCCCGGCGGCAGAGCCGCGTGGGCCGCTCGGAGCAACGCCAGGGCGGGCTCGTCGTCGTGGTCGTGGACGATCCGAACGAGGGAGATCGTGTCGGCGCCGGTCGGCAGGCCTCCGTGGAAATCGCCGCCGCGGCAGGCGATTCTGCCTTCGAGGCCGGCCTGCGCCAAGCGGCTGGCGGCGCGCTCGGCCACGGCGGGGAGATCGAACAGGGTCAGGCGCGGCGTCGCGTGCCGTCCTGCCACCGCTTGCAGGAAGGCGCCCTCCCCGCCTCCGACATCCATCAGGTGCCGGACCCCTGACAGGTCGCAGGCATCGAGCACGTCCTCCGCGATCAGCGCCTGCGAGGCGCCCATCAGGCCGCTGTAGGGGGCCACCGTCTGCGCATCGCCCGAGACGCCGGAGGCATAGGGCCAGTAGCGCGCGAGTCCGGTCGGCGGGGCCTGGCCGCGAAGCAGGGCCACCGGATCCGCAAGGTCTGCGTAGAGCAGCGCGTGATGCTCGATCATCGCGGCGATCCCGGGATTGCCGACGAGAGCGGCACCGAGATCGGCCAGCCCGAACCGCTCGCCCGACAGGGCGCGGACAAGCCCGAGGGATTCCGCGGCCCGAAGAAGGCGCCGGGTGTTGTCCGGCGGGAGGTCGAGCCGGCGAGCCAGGGCTTCGATCGTCAGGGGGCCTTCGGCCAGGATCGCGAACAGGTCGAGGCGGACGCAGGCGGTCAGAACCTGCGCGTAGACGAAGCCCGCGCAGAGGTCGAAGAGGGCGCGCGTGTTCCGGCGGGCGATGCCCCGCGTGAGGGGGAAGCCCGCCGCCCAGCGCTGGAAGCGGGGGCTCGCGACCAGGCGGCTGCGCCAGGCGTTCCATCGATCCGTCCAGGCGGACGGGACGGACGCCGCCGCACCGATGCCGGAGAGCGATCGGCCGGTCAGGCCGTCACCGCCCGCAGGCTCGCGGGCAGGAACAGCCGCGCCTGCGCCTCGATCTCGGCGGTCAGCGCGGCCATGCCCGGGCAGGCCGGAATCGCCGCCACGGCCTCGCGCGTCAGTCTCGACAGCCGATCCAGCGCGCCGCCGGTGCCCAGAAGCGCCGCAGCGTTGGGCCGCCCCAGAGTTGCGTCGCGCCCGGCAGGCTTGCCGATCTCCTCCTGGCGGCAGGCGACGTCACGCAGGTCGTCGGCGACCTGATAGGCCTCGCCGAGGCACTCGCCGAGGCGGCGCCAGGGCTCCGAATCCGCTCCCGCCGCGGCGGCGCCGGCGACGGTGGCGGCGGCGAACAGGGCCCCGGTCTTCGCCTGCTGGTAGTCGCTGAGGCTGATATGGGCCTCCGATTCCCAGGCTTGCCCTGCGGCGATGCCCGACGGCGACCCGGCGGCGCGACCGAGGAGGCCCACGAGCCGTCCCAGCCGCGCGGGATGGGAGCCGGCGGACCGGGCCAGTGTCTCGAAGGCCAGGACGATCAGGGCGTCGCCGGTCAGGACGGCGATGGGCTCGCCGAAGGCGACATGGACGGAGGGCTTCTGCCGCCGCATCGGCGCATCGTCGAAGCACGGCAGGTCGTCATGGACCAGGGAGGCGCAGTGCAGAAGTTCGATGGCTGCGGCCGCCGCTTCTGAGCCGGCCGGGTCGTCATCGCCGCAGGCGCGGGCGACCGACAGGCACAGCCGCGGCCGGATCCGATGCCCGCCCGGGAACACCGCGTAACGGAGCGCCTCCGCCAGAAGGGGCGGCGCGCCCGGCGCCTCCGCGTGAGCAACGGCGCGATCCAGCGCCATCTCGATCCGCCGACCGGACTCCATCGCGTTGCCTCCCGTGTTGTGTGCGGTTGTCAGCAACAAGTGTCATTTCTTATTGACACTTTGGCGCCGGCAGATCAATCCCGTTTCCGGGGGAGAAGGTGGAGCGACCGTGGCGCAGGAGCGCGTCGTCGTGATCGGAGCGGGGATCGGTGGTCTCGCCGCGGCCGTGCGGCTCGCTCATGCCGGATTCCACACCACGGTCCTCGAACGGGCGCAGCAGCCTGGCGGAAAGATGCGCGCCATCCCCGTCGGAGACCGCGCCATCGAGGCCGGCCCGACCGTCTTCACGATGCGCTGGGTCTTCGAGGAGCTTTTCGCGGAATGCGGCGCAGAGCTCGGGGACCGGGTCTCCCTGGCGCCGGCTCGGCTCCTCGCCCGGCATGCCTGGAGCCGGGACGAGCGCCTCGACCTGTTCGCCGACATCGAGGCGTCCGCCGACGCCGTCGCGGCCTTTGCGGGACGGCGTGAGGCGGACGGCTATCGGCGCTTCTGCGCCCGCTCGGCGGAGGTCTACCGCACCCTCGAAGGGCCGTTCATCCGCGAGGGCCGGACCGGCCCCGCCGGCCTCGCGCAAAGGGTCGGCCTGTCGGGCCTCGGCGATCTCTGGCGGATCCAGCCCTTCACCACGCTCCAGTCTGCGCTGGGCAGCTACTTCCGCGATCCCCGGCTGCTCCAGCTGTTCGGACGCTACGCCACCTATTGCGGCGCCTCGCCCTACACCGCGCCGGCGACGCTGATGCTCGTCGCCCATGTCGAGCAGGCCGGAATCTGGACCGTTTCGGGCGGCCTCAGCGGCCTCGCGCGGGCCGTGGCCGATCTCGCCGCGGAGCGGGGCGCGGCCTTCCGCTACGCTGCGGAGGCCGAGCGGATCCTCACCGCGGGCGGTCGGGTCGTCGGCGTGCGCCTGGCCGACGGCACGACGGTTCCGGCCGACCGCGTCGTCTGCAATGCCGATTGCGCCGCCCTCGGCGCGGGCCTGTTCGGACCGGACGCCGCCGTCGCCGGCGAGCGGCTCGCGCCCAGCGAGCGCTCGCTGTCCGCCGTCACATTCTGCGCGGAGGCGGTGCCTGCCGGCTTCCCGCTGGCGCACCACACGGTCTTCTTCTCCCGCGATTACCGGGCCGAGTTCGACACGATCCTGCGCGACCGTCGCCTGCCCGACGATCCCACGGTCTACGTCTGTGCCCAGGACCGGGACGCGGCGGGGACCGCGCCGCAGGGGCCCGAGCGCCTGCTCATGCTCGTCAACGCACCGGCGGATGGCCGGGAGCGACCGCTCACGCCGTCGGAGACCCAGAGATGCGAGACAACCCTGATCCGCCGGTTGGAGGCTTGCGGGCTCACCCTGACCTTCGCGTCGTCGGCGGTGACCACGACGCCACGGGATTTCGACGCCCTCTTTCCCGGGACGGGCGGAGCGCTCTACGGGCGGGCGGCGCAGGGATGGGCGACGACCTTCAAGCGCGCGGGCGCCCGGACGGCGCTGCCGGGCCTCTATCTGGCGGGGGGCTCGATCCATCCCGGCCCGGGCGTGCCGATGGCCGCGCAATCGGGTCGGCTGGCAGCGGCGGCGATCCTGGAGGACCGCGATTCGATGGCCCGGTCGCGCGGGGCGGCTACGCGTGGTGGTACGTCGATGCGGTGAGCGACGATGGCCGTCACGGCCTCACGATCATCGCGTTCATCGGAAGCGTGTTCTCGCCCTACTACGCGTGGAGCGCCGAGAAGGACCCCTTCGCCCATTGCGCCATGAACGTGGTCCTCTACGGCGATCGCGGCCGCTTCGCGATGACCGAGCGGCGCGCCGCCAGCCTGTCGCGCGGCCCCGACCACATCACTATCGGCCCGAGCGCGATGCACTGGGATGGCACGGCGCTGACCGTTCGCATCGACGAGCGCGGGGCGCCGCTGCCCCATCGACTCCGCGGCACCGTCCGTCTCGAGCCGCGCGGTTTCACGGCGGGCCCGTTCCATCTCGACAGGGCGGGCCGCCACCGCTGGTGGCCGATGGCGCCGTCCTCCCGGGTCGAGGTGGATTTCGACCAGCCGGATCTGCGCTGGAGTGGCGGAGGATACTTCGACACGAATGACGGCGACGAACCGCTGGAGGCCGCCTTCTCCCGGTGGACGTGGTGCCGGGCGGACCTGCCGGACGGCGCCGCGATCCTGTACGACGTCCACCACCGAGACGGCGGCGGACAGAATCTGTCGCTCCGGTTCTCAGCCGACGGCAGCCGCCGCGAGATACGGCCGCCGCCCGCGGCGTCGCTGCCGGCGACCGGGTTCTGGCGGATGCCGCGCGAGACCCGCAGCGATGACGGGCGGTCGCGGGTGCTCGCGACCTACGAGGACACGCCGTTCTACGCCCGCTCGCTCCTCGCCTCGACGCTGGGCGGCGAGCCGGTGCGGGCCATGCACGAGAGCCTGTCGCTCGACCGGTTCCGCAACCCGCTGGTGCGGCTCATGCTGCCCTTCCGGATTCCCCGGCCGCTGGCCCCGTGAGGGCCTGGATGTCGACGCCGCCCCTCCCGGTTCGGTGCCGACCTTCGAAGACCGTCCAGGGCCGGATGCGGTGGGCAATGCAGGCGAGCGTTGCGACGCTCAGCACGAATCCGAGGGGAAAGCCGGTCAGCCCCGCCACCTCCCGCGTGACCGCGAAGAGCGGCGCACAGCAGATCAGGACGCGTTCGTGCGGTCGCAATCCGCCCGCCCGGTGCGCGGCGAGGGCCAGCAGGAGCGTGGCCGGGACGACGGGTGCCAGATCGTAGACCGGCAGATACGGCGACAGCATCGGCGCGGCGGCGACGAGCGCCGCCGCGCGCAGCGCCGCGTCGGTGGGGCGGCACCAGGCGCGGCAGGCCACCCCGAGGGCCAGTGCGGCGACGAGCACCTGCGCGATCCAGGCTGTGGCCATCGCGCCGCCGACCAAGCGCACGGCCCCGAACGCGCTGGCATTGAGGTCGAGGCCCGCGGCGGCGTTCTGCAGAATGATCCGATTCGTGTCTCCGAGCGTGCCGAAGAAGCCGCTCCAGGGCGCCGTGCCGAAGAGGGCCAGCGATGCGAGGCAGAGGACCAGCACCGTGGCGAGGCAGGCCGCCAGACAATCCCGCCGCCCGGTCGCCAGCAGGAGCACGGGCGCCAGCGCCGCGAAATGCGGCTTGTAGGCCAGCAGGCCGAAGCAGAGCCCGGCCAGCCAGGGGCGCCGGTCCAAGAGCACCGCGCCGAGGGTCAGAAGCGACGCCGTGAACAGAGCGTTCTGGCCGTAGGCGAGGTTGCTCAGCACCAAGGGATGCGCGAGCGCGACGAAAGCCACATCCATCCGGCCGGCTGCCACGCGCATCGTCAGCGCGAACAGTGCGACCGAGAGTGCAATCCAGAGCAGATAGGCCGGCTGCGGTTCCATGAGCGCCATGGCGGCCGCCGGCAGGAGGAACACCGGCGGGTAGTGCCAGGCGAAGCGGCAATCCTGCCCGAAGGCGGCCTTCATGTTCGCCAGATGCACCGGCAGATCGTAGGGCTCGTTGGCCCGGCCCTCCAGAGCGGAACGGCCCGCCGTCCAGACCTGAGCGAAATCGTTTCCGAGCGGATCGCCGTACCAGTTCCGCCGCGGCTCCGGGCCGGTCCCGTAGACCAGCAGGACCAGGGCGAGGCCGAACGGGACCAGCACACGGGCCGCGCGCACGGCAAAGGCGGACAGTCGGGCGTCGCTGCTCACGAGATTCGCGAGGTCGGCCCATAAGGCAGGCAGGCGTGCGGTCGCGGGGCCCGGCGCGCGGGACTGGGGAGGCGCAGGCATCGGGCGATTTCGGTATCCAGACTTGGCGGAAGCTTAGGTTCCCGCGGTTTGAAGCCCGTTAACAGCGCTGTTTGCGGCCCGGCCCGGCTTGTGCGAGAGGGCGGCGGCTGCGATCCTTGCGCCGTCAACCGGGGCGGTCACCTTGATGCGACTGGACGAGGCGTCTTCGGCCCCGCGCGTCCTGATTTACAGCCACGACACCTTCGGGCTGGGGCATCTGCGCCGCTCGCGGGCGATCGCCAACGCGATCGTGGCGTGCAACCGCGGCGCTCAAGCGATGATCGTCTCGGGCTCGCCGGTGGTTGATCGCTTCGCCTTTGCGCCGGGCGTCCGGACCGTCCGGCTGCCGCCGGTGACCAAGTTCGCGGATGGCAATTATGCCAGCCTCGACGCGGCGACCCCCCTCGCCCGCACGGTCGAGCAGCGGTCGGCGATCATCGCCCAGGCCTGCGGAACCTTCCGCCCCGACCTGATCATCGTCGACAAGGAACCGGCCGGCTTCCACGGCGAGTTGCTGCCGGTGCTGGAAGGCGCCGCCGACCGCGACATCCGCCTGGTCCTCGGACTGCGCGACGTCCTCGACGACGCCGATCGTCTCGTGCCCGAATGGGAGCGCAAGGGGGCGATCGAGACGATGGTGCAGTTCTACGACGAGATCTGGGTCTATGGGCTGAGCCGGATCCATCAGCCCCTCGCGGCGCTGCCGATGGATCCCGAGATCGCCGCGCGCATCGACGCGCGGCTGATCTATACCGGCTATCTGCGCCGGGACCTCCCGGAGCGCCGCGCCGGCCGCAAGGAGCCGGCCATCGCCGACGGCCCGTTCATTCTGGTCACGCCGGGCGGCGGCGGCGATGGTGCCGCCCTGATCGACTGGGTGATCGCCGCCTACGAGGCCGATCCTGCGATCCCTTTGCCCGCCCTGATTGCCTTCGGTCCCTTCCTCGATACCGCCACCCGCGACGGTTTCGCGGCGCGCATCCGCGCGCTCGGCGGAAGAATCGCCGCGATCACCTTCGACAGCGAGATCGAGTTCCTGTTGCGAAAGGCCGCCGGCATCGTCGCCATGGGGGGCTACAACACCTTCTGCGAGATTCTGTCCTTCGACCGTCGCGCAATCCTCGTGCCCCGGACCGAGCCGCGGCGGGAGCAGGCGATCCGGGCGCTCGCGGCCGAGCGGCTCGGCCTCGCGCGGGTCCTAATGGAGGCCGAGGGCCGGACGCCCGGGCGCATGGCGGCCGCGCTCCGCGACCTGCCGGAGCAGGATCCGCCGTCGCGGGTGCTGGTGCCGGGTCTGCTCGACGGCCTCGACGCGGTCGCCCGCCGCGTGCGGGCGCTGACGGCGCGCGGCAGCGCGGACGAAGAGACCCGCGCGTGCCTGCAGGCCTATTCGTGAGCGCCAAACGGGTCGCCGTGGTGCTGAAGGGCTATCCGCGGCTCTCCGAGACCTTCATCGCGCAGGAGCTGCTCGTCTTGGAGCGGCGCGGTCTGTCCCTGGAGATCTGGTCCCTGCGCCGCCCGACCGACCGGGCGCGCCATCCGATGCACGGGCAGATCCGAGCCGAGGCCGCCTACCTGCCCGAATATCTGCGCGATGCGCCGCTGCGTGTGCTCCGCGGACTCGGTGCGGCGTTCCGGCGGCGGAACCTCCCGGCGCTTCTCGCGCTGTTCGCCCGCGACTTCCGGCGCGACCCGACGGCGTCGCGGCTGCGCCGCCTCGGGCAGGCCCTGGTCCTCGCCCGGGAACTGCCGGCCGACGTCACCCATATTCATGTGCATTTTCTGCATACGCCGGCCAGCGTCGCCCGCTACGCCGCGCTGCTCACCGCGCGCCGGTGGAGCTTCTCGGCGCATGCCAAGGATATCTGGACGACGCCGGACTGGGAGCTGACCGAGAAGCTGCGCGACGCCGCTTGGGGTGTGACCTGTACCCGCGACGGGCTTGCACGGCTGGACGCGCTCGCGCCCGGCCGGACGCTGCTCGCCTACCACGGGCTCGACCTCAGCCGCTTTCCGATCCCGCCGCCGCATGAAACGCGCGACGGCACGGATCCGGCCCGGCCGCTCCGGCTCCTCTGCGTCGGCCGGCTCGTCGCCAAGAAGGGGCACGACGATCTCATCGACGCCCTGGCCACCCTGCCCCCAGGCCTGCATTGGCAGCTCGACCTGATCGGCGGCGGAGAGCTGCGCGCTGCCCTGGAGGCGCGGGTTGGCACCTGTGGCCTCGCTGAGCGGATCCGCTTCCGGGGCGCCCTGGCGCAGCCTGCGGTGATCGAGGCCATGCGCGCGGCCGATCTGTTCGTCCTGCCGACGAAGCCGGCCCTGGGCGGCGACCGCGACGGATTGCCGAACGTGCTGATGGAGGCGGCAAGCCAAGCGTTGCCGATTCTGGCGACCGCATTCGCCGGCACGCCGGAATTCATCACCGATGGCACGCACGGGGTCCTGGTCCCGCCAGGCGACCCGGCGGTGCTGGCGGCGGCGCTGATCCGTCTCGCCGACGATCCGGGCCTCCGCCGGAGGCTGGGCGAGGCCGCCCGGGCGCGGCTTGTGCGAGACTTCTCCGAGGAGGCCGCGATCGCGCTGATCGCCGGCCGGCTGCGTGCCTCCGCGGGTCTGTCGTCGGACGTGGCCGCACACGAATCGGAGCTGCCCGCGTGCGCGTCCTGATCGCGGTCACGCATCTCTTGGGCGCGGGGCATCTCACCCGCGCCGCCGCCCTCGCCCGCGCCTTCGCGGCGGCCGGTCACGAGACGCTGCTGGTCTCGGGCGGCGTTCCGGCGCCGATGGTCCGCCGCGACGGCCTGCGCCTCGTTCAGCTGCCGCCGCTCCGGATCGCCGGCACGGAGTTCTCGACGCTGCTGGAGCCCGACGGCCGTCCGGCCGAGCCGGCGCTGCTGGCACGCCGCAGCGCCCTGATGATCGAGACCGTGACGGCCTTCGCACCGGATGCCGTCATCACCGAGCTGTTCCCCTTCGGCCGGCGCGCCCTGGCACACGAGTTCCTGGCTCTGGTGGATGCCGCTCGTGCAGGTCGGCCGCGCCCGCTCGTCCTCGCATCCGTCCGCGACATTCTCGTCGCCTCGACGAAGCCCGCGCGCATCGCCGAGGCGCACGCACGCGTGGCGGACCTCTACGACGCCGTTCTGGTACACGGCGATCCGGCTCTCGTGCCCCTCGATGCCTCCTGGCCCGTCGATGCGGCCACCGCCGCGAAAGTCCGGTACACCGGCTACGTGGACGAGGGCACGGTCGCTTCGCCGGCAACCCGTCGCGCTGGCGTGCTGGTCGCCGCCGGATCCGGGCCGGCCGGGCTGGTTCTGCTCGGCGCTGCCGCCGAGGCGGCCCGGCAACGGCCGGATCTCGGCTGGCGGATCCTCGCCGGCCATGGCGTGCCCGAGGCGGCGCTGTCCGGGATCGGCCGCGATCTTCCTCCGGGCGTCCTCGGCCGTGCCCGGCCCGACTACCGCGCCCTCCTGGCCGGAGCCGCCGTCTCTGTGAGCCAGTGCGGCTACAACACGGCCATCGATCTCCTCGCCACGGGCACGCCCGCCGTGCTGGTGCCGTTCGAGGCCGGCGTCGAGACCGAGCAACGCCTGCGCGCCGCGTGCCTCGCCGCCCGCGGTCTCGCCCGTGGGCTGCCGGAATCGGAGTTGACGGCCCAAACCCTGGTCCAGGCCGTCGAGGCCCAGGCGGCTGCACCCGTCCCCGGTCCGCACGGCATCGACATCGCCGGCGCCCGGCGCACGGTGGAACTGGTCGAGAGCCTGCACGGCGTCGACCCAGCGCGGCGCGGATCCGTTCCCGCGACGGATCCGGCCTTCGCGGTCATCGATCGCGCCCTGGATTCCGTGGCCGCCCGCGGCGGGCGTATTCCGCTGTTCTGGCGCGACGACGATGCGATCGCGGCGAGCCCGAAGCTCGATCGGCTCGTGGGGCTTGCGGAGGCGCACGGCATCCCGCTGCTCCTCGCGGCAATTCCGTCCGGGATCGAGCCGTCGCTCCAACGGCGCCTCGAAACGGCTCCGGGCGTGAGGGTCGCCATTCATGGCCTCGCCCACAGCAACCATGCGCACCCCGGCGAGAAGCCGGCGGAGTTCGGTGCGCACCGGCCCCTCGATATCCGGATCGCGGAGGCCGCGGCCGGCTTGCGGATCGCCCGCGCGCGGCTGGCGGAGGCCACGGTGCTGCCGGTCTTCGTCCCACCCTGGAACCGCCTCGCGCCGGATCTCGCCGCCGCCCTGCCTGATCTCGGCTATTGCGGCCTCTCGGCCGTACCCGGCCCACCGGTTCCGGGTCTGCGCCGGCTCGACGCCACGCTCGACCCGATCGACTGGCGGGGCACCCGGTCCCTGCGCGATCCGGAGGCGCTGCTGACCGGCGTCGCCGACGCCATCCTCCGTGCGCCGGAGCAGCCGGTCGGTCTGCTGACCCACCATCGCGTCCATGACGACGCCCTCTGGAGCTTCGTCGCGGCGCTGATCGCGCACCTCGTCCGGCACCCGGCGATACAGCTGCTGGATCTTCGCGAGCACTTCGGCGTCGCCGCGATGGACATGGGCCCCAAGGCGTCTAAGTCTCGGGTCTCACAGATCGCGAGGACGGGTTGAGCCCGCTATTGTCCATCCGCGACCTCGCGGTCGCGTTCCGCACGGAGAGCGGCCCGTTCGAGGCGCTGCACGGCCTGTCCCTCGACGTTCACCGCGGCCGGACCCTTGCTCTCGTCGGGGAGTCCGGCTCGGGCAAATCGGTGACCGCCCAGGCGATCCTCCGGATTCTGCCCCCGGCCGCCGCCATCACCCGTGGCCGGATCCTGTTTCGGGATGGCGAAACGGAGACCGACATCGCGCGCCTCCCCGCCGACAGCGAGGCGATGCGGGCGATCCGCGGCCAGCGGATCGCGATGATCTTCCAGGAGCCGATGACCTGCCTGTCTCCGCTCCACACGGTGGGCGATCAGATTGGCGAGGCCCTGCGGATCCATACCGGTGCCGACCGCAAGGAGGCGGATGCCCGAACCGAGGAGGCGCTGGCCCGGGTCGGCTTCCCCGATCCGCACCGCGCCCTGCGGACCTATCCGTTCGAGCTGTCCGGGGGCCTACGCCAGCGGGCCATGATCGCCATGGCGCTCATCCTGAAGCCCGCCCTGCTGGTGGCCGACGAGCCGACCACCGCGCTCGATGTCACAACGCAGGCCCAGATCCTCGCCCTGCTCGCCCGGCTCCAGGAGGAGACCGGGATGGCGATCCTGCTGATCACGCACGATCTCGGCGTGGTGGCCAACATCGCCCACGACGTGGCGGTCCTGTATCGCGGCCGCCTCGTGGAGGCGGGCCCGCGCGACACGGTGATGCGGACGCCGGGCCATGCCTATCTCCGCGCGCTCCTTCACGCGGTGCCCCGCTTCGACATGCAACCCGGCGAGCGCCTGACGCCGATCCGCCCCGCGCGGGCCGAGATACCGCCCGGGCAGAAGCCCGCGCCGCTGGCGGGGCCGCTCCTCCAGGTCGAGGGCGTCAGCAAGAGCTTCACCCTGCGCGCGGGACGGATGTGGCAGAAGCCGCGGACCGTCCATGCGGTCTCAGACGTCTCGCTCAGCCTCGCGGGCGGCCAGACGCTCGGGCTCGTCGGCGAGTCCGGATCGGGCAAAACCACCGTCTCGAAGATGATCATGCGGGCGCTGCGGCCTGATGCCGGGCGGATCCTGTTCGACGACGGCAGCGGCCCCCGGGACGTCCACGCCTTGAGCGGCGATGCGTTGTTCGCCTATCGCCGCACGGTCCAATTCGTGTTCCAGGACCCCTACGCGTCCCTGGATCCGCGCATGACCGTGCGCCAGATCCTGTCCGAGCCGATGGAGATCCACGGCGTCCCGGCAGGAGAGCGACGGGAGCGCTGTCGTGCCCTGATGGCGATGGTCGGTCTGGAGTCGAGCGGTCTCGGCCGCTACCCGCACGCCTTCTCGGGCGGCCAGCGGCAGCGCATCGGCATCGCCCGGGCCCTCGCCCCGAAGCCGCGGCTGCTGGTGCTCGACGAGCCGGTCTCGGCCCTCGACGTCTCGGTCCAGGCCCAGATCCTGAACCTGCTCAAGGATCTCCAGGCGGCGCTGGGGCTCTCCTACCTCATCGTCTCCCACAATCTGGCAGTGATCGACTACATGGCTGATACCATCAGCGTGATGTGCCGGGGGCGCATCGTCGAGGAGGCGCCCCGCGCCGCCCTGTTCCGCCGTCCGGTGCATCCCTATACGCAGGCGCTGCTCGCGGCCGTGCCGGATCCGAGCCTCGACCATCCGCTCGATTTCGCGGCGGTCGCGGGCGACCAGAACGATCCGATGCGCTGGGAGGAGCCTTTTCGCCTGGCCCCCGACGAGGCCGGGGCGATGCGCGCGGTCGAGATCGGCCACCGGGTGCGCTTCGGCGCCGCCCACGCGGTCGAGGCCGCGTGATGCAGGCCCGGCCACCCGTGATGCTGGAGCGCCTGCGCCGCAAGGTGCTGTCGCCGCTCTTCGACCGCCTGGGCTACGACCTCGTCCCGGCGGCCCCCGACTGGAGCCACCGGCCGACGTCACCGCGCGAGGTGGCGACGCTGCTCGAATCGGCCGCCGCCATCCTGGAACGGGATCTCGCCGCCGCCGGCCTGGTTCCGGATGGCGACGTCCTCGAACAGGTCCAGGCGTTCTGGGCGCTGATCCCCACCGCGCCCGTCCGCCAGCGCCGGGGCGGGAGCGGCTTCAACGGCGCGTTGCAGCTCTACATCGCGATGCGGGCGCTGAAGCCGGATTTCGTGGTCGAATCCGGCGTGTTCCGCGGCCTCACCACCTGGGTCATCCGGCAGGCCCGCCCGCAGGCACAGATCTTCTGCCACGATCCCGACCTGTCGGGCCTCCAGTACCGCGACCGGCAGGCGCGCTACAGCACCGCCGACTGGTCGAAAGCCGACTGGTCCATACTGGACCCGGCGCGGACGGTGGCGTTCTTCGACGACCACGTCGCCCAGGGGCGGCGGGTCGTCGAGGCGCAGGCCCGGGGCCTGACCCGTCTGCTCTTCGACGACGATGCGGCCGGACACCGGATCCACGCCCATGGCGGACCTGCGCATCCGACCATCGCGATGATCACCGGCCCCGAACGCAGCCCGGAGCCGATCCGCTGGACCCGGAACGGCCGCCACTTCGAGCAGCCGGCCGACGATTCTCTTCTCCGGCAGGCTGCAGACCTGATCGTGCGGTCGCATGCCTTCGATGACCTGCACCGGGCCACGGGCTACTCGCCGGCGCGGCTGACCTCGGTGACGCTTCGGGGCAGCCCATGAGCGCCGGGGACTTCCGGGACGATTCTTCCGCCTCCCTCCCTCGCCGCGGCAGGCGGGACGGCACGGTCTCCCGCCGCGCCCTCCTCGTCGGCTTGGGCGCCACATTGAGCTGGTCGCGCGCGCCGTCATGGGCCTTCGCAGAGACGCCGCCGACGGATGCGCCCGGGCCGCCGACCAAGCCCGCCGTCGCCGACCTCGCTGCCCATGGCCGCCGTCTCGGGACGGCAGGCGGCACGATCCGGACCCTCATCGCGAAGGCCCGGGATGTCCGCTACCTGTCGGTCTACGGCTATACCCGCTTGGTCGGCTACGATGCCGCGCTGAACCTGCGGCCCGACGTGCTGGAGCGTGTCGATGTCGAGGGCGGGCGCTTCACCTTCACGCTCCGCCAGGGCCACCGCTGGTCGGACGGCCATCCGTTCACCACGGAGGATTTCCGCTATTACTGGGAGGACGTCGCCAACGAGAAGGCGCTGAATCCCGATGGGCCGCCGGCCTTCTTCCGGGTCGACGGCAAGCTGCCGCAGGTGGAATTCCTCGACCCGGTCACGGTCCGCTACAGCTGGGACCGGCCGAACCCGATGTTCCTGCCCGCCCTGGCGGCGCCGCGGGACCCGCTGATCTACCGGCCGGCGCACTACCTGAAACCGTATCATGCCCGCTATATCGGCAAGGAGGCGGCCGACGCGAAGGCCAAGGCGCTCAAGCTCCGCAGCTGGGCGGCGCTGCACAACCGCCTCGACGACAATTACGAGCTCAACAATCCGGAGTGTCCGACCCTGCAGGGCTGGGTGCCGCGGACCCGCTCGCCGGCCACCCGGTTCCGCTTCGAGCGCAACCGCAGCTACCACCGGGTCGACACGGCCGGCACGCAACTGCCCTATGTCGACACCATCGTGATGGACGTGGCTTCGCAGGGCCTCCTGGTCGCCAAGACCAACGCCGGCGAGGCCGACCTGATGTTTCGCGGCCTGACGATGCCCGATATCCCGAGCCTCAAGGAGGGTGAGGCGGCCCATCGGTACCGCACCAACCTGTGGCCCGTGGCCCGGGGATCGGAGATCGCCCTCTACCCGAATCTCACCACGACGGATCCGGCTTGGCGGCAGCTCAACCGCGACGTGCGCTACCGGCACGCCCTGTCGCTCGCCATCGATCGCCGGACCCTGAACAACACGCTGCTGTTCGGACTGGGCACCGAGGGGAACGATACGATCCTCTCGGACAGCGCCCTCTTCGAGCCGGAGATGCGGACGCTGAACGCCGCCTACGATCCGGCGCAGGCGGCGAAGCTCCTCGATGAACTCGGTCTGACCGGACGCGACGGCGCGGGCACGCGGCTGCTGCCCGGTGGGCGGCCGCTGGAGATCGTGGTGGAGAGCGACGGCGAGGCCGAGATGGTGCTGGACGCGCTGCTCCTCATCACGGAGTTCTGGCGCGAGGTCGGCATCCGGCTGATCACAAAGCCGCAGGAGCGCACCAACCTGCATCGGCGCTCCATCGGCGGCATGACCATCATGGTAGCCGCCCAGGGGCTCGACCTCGCGGTGCCGACCGCGATCATGCCGCCGACCGAGCTGAGCCCTGCCCAGCCGGAGCACTATTCCTGGCCCCTTTGGAGCATGAACGTCGAGAGCCGCGGCAAGAGCGGCGAGCCCTGCGACGTTCCGGAGGTCCAGCGGCTGCTCGACCTCGACCGCCAGTGGCGCGACACCGACGACGCCGCCAAGCAGGCCGCGATCTGGCGCGAGATGCTGACGAATCACGCGCGCAACACCTGGGTGATCGGCACGGTGGCGGGGGCGCTCCAGCCCGTTGTCGGCGCGGATCGCCTGATCAACCTTCCGAAGCGCGCCCTCTATTCCTGGGAACCCACTGCGATGATCGGCGTGCAGCGCCTCGACGAGCTGTTCTGGGAGACCGGCGCCGACACCCGCGCGGAGGTCCGGTGATCCGTCAGATCCTTCGCCGGATCGTCACCATGGCGGTGACGCTGCTGGTCATTTCGGCGCTCGTCTTCATCATCATCAAGCTGCCGCCCGGCGACTACCTGTCCAACCGGATCATGGAGCTGCGCGCCACCGGCGATGCCAGCTCCGTGGCGAAGGCGGAGTTGCTGATCCAGCAATACGGGCTCGACCGCCCGGTCTGGCAGCAATACCTGATGTGGATCGGGGTGATGCCCGGCTCGGTTGGGTTCTCGGGCCTGCTCCAGGGCGATTGGGGCTGGTCGTTCGAGTACGACAAGCCGGTGGCGGATGTCGTCGGCGACGCCCTGTGGTTGACCCTGCTGATCAATCTGACGGCCGTGGTGTTCGTCCACCTCGTCGCGATCCCGGCGGCGATCTATTCGGCGACACACCGGAACACGGTCGGCGACGCCGTCGTGACCCTGCTGGGCTATGTCGGCCTCGCGGTCCCGGGCTTCCTGCTGGCGCTGATCCTGCTCTTCTACGCCAACCGCTGGTTCGGGCTGTCGATCGGCGGCCTCTACGATTCGGCCCTCACCAACCAGCCCTGGACCTGGGAGAAGGTCCGCTCGCTCCTGGCGCATCTCATCGTGCCGACCCTGGTGATCGGACTCGGCGGTACGGCGGCCATGATCCGGCGGATGCGTGCCAACCTGCTGGACGAACTGGCCAAGCCCTACACGGTCACGGCCCGCGCCAAGGGCCTGCCGCCCCTGCAGGCGTTGCTGAAGTATCCGTTCCGGATGTCGCTGAACCCGTTCGTGGCGGATATCGGCAACCTGCTGCCGCACCTCGTCTCGGGTTCGGTTCTGGTCTCTCTGGTGCTCAGCCTGCCGACCGTCGGGCCGCTGCTCCTCGAAGCCCTGCGCAGTCAGGATCAGTTCATGGCCGGCTTCCTCCTGATGTTCGTCGCGGCCTTGACCCTCGTCGGCATGCTGATCTCGGACCTGATCCTGGTCTGGCTCGATCCGCGCATCCGCATGGGCCTGCGATGAACCGGCCCGCCATGAACGACGCGCTCGCCGCATCGGGACATTTCGTCGATCCGGCCCCCTTCGAGCCTGAGGCCAGGGCCGAGAGCCCGGTCGCGACGGCGTCCGCCTGGCGGCTGATCCTGCGTAAGTTCCTGCGCCATCGTCTGGCCGTGGCCTCGGCCCTGATCCTGCTCGCCCTCTACGCGATCGTGCCCTTCGTCGAGCAGCTGGCACCCTACGGCCAGGCCCGCCGCAACGGCGACTACCTCTATGCGCCGCCCCAGGGCGTTCACCTGTTCCATGCGGACCGCTTCGTCGGCCCGTTCGTCTATCCCTACCGGGCCCATCTCGACCTCGACACGTTCCGCCGGGACTACAAGGTCGACGCGTCCGCGCCGCAGCCGTTGCGGTTCTTCTGCCGGGGCGACGGCTACGACTGGCTCGGGCTCGTCCACACCGACTGGCACCTCGTCTGCCCGCCGGAGAACGGCACGCTGTTCCTCCTCGGAACCGACAAGCTCGGGCGCGACCTGTTCTCCCGCATGGTCTACGGGGCCCGGATCTCCCTCACCATCGGCCTTGTCGGCGTGGCGATCTCCTTCACCCTCGGGCTCTTCTTCGGCGGTATCGCGGGCTATTTCGGCGGCGTGGTCGATGCCGGGGTTCAGCGGCTGATCGAGGTGGTCCGCTCCCTGCCCGAGCTGCCGCTCTGGCTCGCCCTGTCGGCGGCCCTGCCGCCGAACTGGAGCCCGCTGCTGATCTTCTTCGGGATCACGGTGATTCTCGGGCTGCTCGACTGGCCCGGGCTCGCCCGAGCGGTGCGCGGCAAGCTGCTGGCGCTGCGCGAGGAGGATTTCGTCCAGGCCGCCGAACTCATGGGTGCCTCGCCTGCCCGGGTGATCGGCCGGCACCTGATCCCGAACTTCATGAGCCACCTGATCGCCTCGGCGACCCTGTCGATCCCGACCATGATCCTCGGCGAGACCGCCCTGTCGTTCCTCGGCCTGGGCCTGAGACCGCCGGTTACCAGCTGGGGCGTGCTGCTCAACGAGGCGCAGAATCTTGCGGCGGTGCAGCTCTACCCTTGGCTGCTCCTGCCGGTCCTGCCCGTGCTGGTGACGGTGTTGGCCTTCAATTTCATGGGCGACGGCCTGCGCGACGCGGCCGATCCCTATCACTGACGGAGGCGGCCGTCCCCGCACGTCCGGACGGGCGTCTCTAAACCCCTAACCCGCGAGCGGCAACGGTGCGATACGTGTCGGTGCGGCGACGCCCTTGCGCTCGAGCAGGCCCGGCGGCGGCACCGGGGCGTCGATGGTGCAGACCACGCCGGTCGGCTCGTAGCTGAGGACGACCTCGCCGGCGAGTTCCCGGGCGAGGCTGCGCTCGATCAGACGCGAGCCGAAGCCGGTCCGCGTCGGCTTCTTCACCGGCGGACCGCCGCGCTCGGACCACCGCAGCGACAGCTGCATGTCCTCCGCGCGCCGGACGGTCCACGAGATCTCGACCACGCCGCCCTCCGCGGAGAGCGCGCCGTACTTCACGGCGTTCGTACCGAGTTCGTGCAGGGCCATGGCGATGGACAGCGCGAGCCGTGGCGGCAGACGCAGGGCCGGTCCCACGACCTGGAACCGCGAGTCCCGGCCGGCGCCGGCCTCCAGAGGCCGGATCGCGTCCGCCACGACCGCGGAGAGTTCCGCGCCCTCCCAGCTCTCCCGCGTGAGGACATCGTGGACCCGCGCCAGGGCCAGGAGGCGCGCCTCAAAGGCGGCGCGTGCCGCATCGGCCTCCGCGCCCTCCAGCCCGCGCAGCGACTGGGCGGCGATCGACTGAACCGTCGCCAGGGTGTTCTTCACCCGGTGGTTCAACTCGTGGATCAGGAGCAGCAGGTGCTCCTCGGCATTCTTCGTGTCGGTGATGTCGATGTTGCAGCCGGTGTAGCCCAGGAAATTCTGTCCGTCGTCCAGCCGCGGGACACCCTCGCACTGGAGCCAGCGCACCGCCCCCGTCCGGTCGATCACCCGGGCCTCCGTGCGGAACGGGATCCGGGCCTCGAAGGCCTCCGCGAAGGCGGTCCGGAAGCCGTCCAGATCATCTGGATGGACGATCTGGTGCCAGCCATCGTCGTTGAACTGGTTGGCCGGCAGCCCGAACAGGTGCTCGAAATGAAGATTGGCGAAGCTGACCGCCCCGGTCTCGTCGGTCATCCAGATCAGGGCCGGCGCCGAATCGGCCATGTGCCGGAAGCGCGCCTCGCTCTCGCTCAGGGCGCTCAGGCCGCGCTTGGTCTCCGCCAGCGCCCGGTCGCGCTCCTCTTCCCGGGTCCGCAGCCGGAGCGAGGCCTCGGACAGCACGACGGCGAGTCGCTGGATCTCGTGCACCGGTGAGGACACCCGCGGGATCGCCTCGCCCCGGGCGAGGGCTGGCCCGGAGGCGGCCAGCAACCGGAGGGGGCGCGAGACCCGCGACCAGAGATTCACCGCCAGGAGCGACGACGTGGCGAGGACCAGCAGGCCGAAACCGGCGAACGCCCAGATCCAGCGCCGCACCCGCGCATCGACGACAGTCTGCGGGATGCTGGTGGCGACCATCCAGCCCGTGAGCCGCGAGCGCGCTTCGATCACCACCACCGGCTTGTGCTGGCGGTCCTGGCCGTCCCAGACGCCGGGCGTCGCCGACTGCACCTGTCGAAGGCTGGCAAGGCGCGGCTTGCCGACCACCGCCTCGGGATCCGGCAGCCGGGCGAGAACGATGCCGGCCCGGTCGCTGATGCCGGTGGTCCAGCCCGGGACGACCTCACGGGACAGGATGCCTTGGAGGCGCGACAGGGGCACCGTGAAGCTCAGGATGTAGCCGACCTCGCCGTCGATCATCACCGGCACGCCCACCGCGTAGGTCGCCTCGCCCGGCATCGGACCCGGCACGTAGCCGCTTACCATCGCCCGTTGCGTGCCCCGGGCGAGGTCCTGATCGAAGGGGAACGCGACGATCGGCATCGGCGCCCCACGAGGAACGCCGGTGTTCACCACCTCCTGACCGTTGGGCCGGCGCAGTAGGACGTCCAGATCGATCGATTCGCGCACGAGACGCGCTTGGGCGTCGAACGCCTCGAAATCGCC
Source organism: Methylobacterium sp. 391_Methyba4 (assembly GCF_029691625.1). Taxonomy (NCBI): domain Bacteria; kingdom Pseudomonadati; phylum Pseudomonadota; class Alphaproteobacteria; order Hyphomicrobiales; family Methylobacteriaceae; genus Methylobacterium; species Methylobacterium sp. 391_Methyba4. The sequence goes on from NZ_CP121475.1 coordinate 3,350,176, forward strand.
CTGCCGGATCCGCGGCGAGGTGGCCAGCGTCTGGAGCACCGAGACCAGACCGGCGGTGTCGCGGTCGAGGGATAGGCCGATGCCGCGCACGTTCTCGCGGGCGTCCTGCTCGAAGCGCGCCCGCTCGGCAGAGGCGTAGCGCATCAGCAGGATGCTGGTGAACAGCAGGCCCGGGCCGATCAGCGCGATCACCAGCGCGATCAGGTAGACCTGCGTCGAGAAGCCGTTCCGCCCGAAGCGATGCAGCCGCCGCGACAGCCACGACCGGCGCGCGGGGATGATCGCCGGGACGCCCGCCCCCTCGGCTTGGTGATCCGGACTCAAGCGGGGTCCGTCCCCGGCCCGCAGTGCCCCGCAGGCGCCTTGCCGTTCCCTCGCCTCATGATCGGTCGATATGGCCGAGATCGCGCGCCGGGTCGAGGTGGTCGCGCACGCGTTGCTTCAGGGTCTTCACGTCCGGGAAGCCGCCGTCCCGCACCCGTTCCCAGAGGAGCGCATCGCCCAGCGTGATGCGGAACAGGCCCCCCGAGGCTGGGACGAGGGCGACCTCGCCGAGATCGTCGCGAAAGGTTGAGAGGAGCTCCTGCGCCATCCAGGCTGCGCGCAGCAGCCAGTTGCACTGGGTGCAGTAGGTGATCGCCACGCGCGGCCGATCAGGCCCCGTCGCGCAGGCCGCCGTCACGTCGCTGCCCTGTCTCGCGCCCGCTGGCCCATCGTGCATGACCCCACAGCGCACCGGGCCGCGGGCCTTGTCAACCTCGCCGAAGCCCGTAGCGGCGCGCCTGCCGCCGGCGACGGCCGAACCCGGACTCGGCAATTCGGGATGCGGAGGCGCTTCGCCGGCCCGTCTCCGTACGGCAAAGATCGTCGGCCGCGCTTGACGTCCCGGGCCGCCGCGCTCTAGAACGCCGGCCACCGGGTTGCGGCGCCCTCGAGGGCGAGCGGCTCGATCGCGTGCGTTGAAACGGCACGCCGGTACGGACGGTTAGCACAGCGGTAGTGCGTTCCCTTCACACGGGAAAGGTCGCAGGTTCGATCCCTGCACCGTCCACCATCCCGCTCCCATCCCCAGACGGTCTGATCCCGTGGACCACCGTGTCGGTTTGCCACCCGAAATGCGCGTGCTAAGGGCGCTCGATCGGTGAACGCATAAGCTTGGACCCGGCCCGATCCGGGTCGCAGGTTACGGGCAGGGGAAGGGCGGGAACAGCCATGAAGGATATCCTCGACAAGCTCGAAGAGCGGCGGGCGCAGGCCCGGCTCGGCGGCGGTGAGAAGCGCGTCGAGGCGCAGCACAAGCGCGGCAAGCTCACGGCGCGCGAGCGGATCGAACTCCTCCTCGACCACGGGTCGTTCGAGGAATTCGACATGTTCGTGCAGCACCGCTCCACCGATTTCGGCATGGAGAAGCAGAAAATCCCGGGCGACGGTGTCGTCACCGGATGGGGCACGATCAACGGCCGCACGGTCTTCCTGTTCTCCAAGGACTTCACGGTGTTCGGCGGCTCCCTGTCGGAGGCGCACGCCCAGAAGATCGTTAAGGTCCAGGACATGGCGCTGAAGATGCGCGCCCCGATCATCGGTATCTTCGACGCCGGCGGCGCCCGCATCCAGGAGGGCGTTGCGGCTCTCGGCGGCTACGGGGAGGTGTTCCGCCGCAACGTCATGGCTTCGGGCGTGATCCCGCAGATCTCGGTGATCATGGGCCCCTGTGCGGGCGGCGACGTCTATTCGCCGGCCATGACCGACTTCATCTTCATGGTCCGCGACACGAGCTACATGTTCGTGACCGGCCCCGACGTGGTGAAGACCGTCACCAACGAGGTCGTCACGGCCGAGGAGCTCGGCGGCGCCAAGGTCCACACCACCAAGTCGTCCATCGCCGACGGCTCGTTCGAGAACGACGTCGAGGCGATCCTGCAGATCCGCCGCCTCCTCGACTTCCTGCCGGCCAACAACACCGACGGCGTGCCGGAGATCACGAGCTTCGACGATGTCAGCCGCATCGATGCATCCCTCGATACGCTGATCCCCGACAATCCGAACAAGCCCTACGATATGGGCGAGTTGATCCGCCGCGTCGTGGATGAGGGCGACTTCTTCGAGATCCAGTCCGCCTACGCCCGCAACATCATCACCGGCTTCGGCCGGATCGAGGGGCGCACCGTCGGCTTCGTGGCGAACCAGCCGCTCGTGCTTGCAGGCGTCCTCGATTCGGACGCCTCGCGGAAGGCCGCGCGGTTCGTGCGCTACTGCGACGCCTTCGATATCCCGATCGTGACCTTCGTGGACGTGCCGGGCTTCCTGCCCGGCACGGCCCAGGAATATGGCGGCCTGATCAAGCACGGCGCGAAGCTGCTCTTCGCCTATTCGCAGGCGACCGTGCCGCTGGTGACGATCATCACCCGGAAGGCCTTCGGCGGCGCCTACGACGTCATGGCCTCCAAGCACGTCGGTGCGGACGTCAACTACGCTTGGCCGACCGCCCAGATCGCCGTGATGGGCGCCAAGGGCGCGGTGGAGATCATCTTCCGCAGCGAGATCGGCGACCCGGAGAAGATCGCGGCCCGCACCGGCGAGTACGAGGACCGCTTCCTGTCACCGTTCGTGGCGGCCGAGCGCGGCTACATCGACGAGGTGATCATGCCGCACTCGACCCGCCGCCGGATCGCCAAGGCCCTCGGCATGCTCCGCACCAAGAAGATGGAGCAGCCCTGGAAGAAGCACGACAACATCCCGCTCTGACACGGGCGCGGTGGCCGGCGGCACGCTCCGCCGGCCTCTCAACTGCGGTCGCTGTTCTCGATCACCGCGCACAGGGTCAGCGGACCCTTGTCGGGCGACACCATGGCCGAACAGGTCACCCGAGCGCCGCCGAGATCGACATTGCTGTGGCGCAGCTTGGTCGCGGTGGCCTGGGCCCGGTGCGCGGCCTCCGTGATGACGGAGGCATCGATGCCCGTCACCGCGTGGCCGGCCTTGCCGAACACGTCGAAATAGCGATCCGGCGGAGTGGCGCCCCGATATTGGGCGCCGACCGACGAGTGGTCCGGTCCGCCGCAGGCGAGGGTCAGGGTCATGTCCTCACCGGCCGTGAAGCTGGCATAGTCGCTCCGGCGATCCGTAGTCTTGGCCGCAGTCTCGCCGGTCACCTTGTCGATCAAGGTGTCGCAGGATTGCGCCCGGGCCGTTCCCGAGCCGGCCGCGAGAAGTGTGAAGACGATCAGGGGGAAGAGTGCGCGCATTCCCGCGAGGTAGCGCGACGGCGCGCAAAGGCGAGCCAACCGGCGCTTCGGCGCCTCCGACCCGCCATGGTCCGGATCAGGCGGATTCGCCCCGTTGCGGGTCGAGAGCGGCCCCCGCACCGGCGAGAAGCCGTCGCTTCAGGCGGGCGATGCCCTCGCGCTGCAACTCACTCGGCGGAGAATGCGCGCCAGCCACCTGGGTCAGCATCGCGATCAACTGCTCCCGCTCGGCCGGTGTCAGCGCGTCGCGCAGCAGCGGAGCCAGCGCGTCGGCGACGTGCGAGAAGGGAAGCCGCGCCTGCGTGTAGCACCAGGCCCGCTCGAAAGTCGCCGAGATCCGCTCCACCCCCAGGGGCGTCTCCATGTATTCGAGGATCCGCGTCTTCTCGCTGGCGGTCAGGGGGCTGCCCGTACGGACCAGCTGAATCATCAGGATGATCGCGGCCAAGCGGGGATCGCGCACACGCTGCAGCGGCGTTCCGACGAGGTTCTCGAAGGTGGACACGGCGCGGCGCTGGAGCCCCTTCGTGTCCCGGTTGACCTCCTGCAGACCCTTGACGGTCCCGTGCGTCCGCAAGATCCAGAACAGTCCCGCAACGATGAGACCGATGAGGCCGAGCAGGATCGGCATGAACGTCCCCAGATCGAATCGATGCGGGACGGTCCCATGCACATCTCGATGTGTCAAATTGCCGCCGAAAGCCTCCGGGCACCGGAATTCATCATCGGATCTAAAGAATTCCGATCGCATGACTTGCGCGCGGCTAGATTGTGCTTCGACGATCCATCGATCGTCTGACAGTCGAGCGGCGGTCCCGCGAACGCCCCGCGTTCAGCTGGCGGCTGTCACCGCGTCCGTCTTGCCGAGTTCGAGGAGGACGATCTCGGGAGGGACGCCCATCCGCACCGGGATGCGGCTCATCCCGAACCCGCCCGAGACGATCATGTGGCGGCCGTCCTGGATGACATGGCCGTAGGAATAGTCGTGTCCCTGCACCTTGCGGATCGCGGGGGCGTGGCCGAACAGGCGAATCTGGCCGCCATGGGTGTGCCCGGCTAGGGTCAGGGAGACGCGGTCGGGCACGGCGACGAAGATGTCGGGCTCGTGCGCCATCAGGATCACGGGTGCCGAATCGGTGATCGGATCGAGCGTTCGCGGCAGGTCGGCCAAGCTGAACGTGTTCCACGCGTCGAAGAAGGGCTGCTGGTCGCCGAGACCGGCGAGCCAGAACGGCCGGCCGTCCTTCACCAGGCGCACCGCACGATTCTCGAGAACCGGGATACCCTGTGCCTCCAGCAGGCGCCTGACCGCGGGCACGCCGCGACCGTTCCGCTGGACCGTATGGTCGTCCCACCAATCGTGATTGCCGAGGATCGCGTGCGTGCCGAGGGGCGCCTTGAGCTCGGTCATCATCCGGGCGAACTGATCGAGCGGCAGCTTGCGCCACGCGATCCGCCCGGCCGGATAATCGCCGAGCAGAAGCACCAGATCCGGTTCGAGCGCGTTGGTCGCTTCGACGATCTGCGCCACCCGGTCGAACGGCATGAACGGCTCGCAGATGTGGAAATCCGCCAGGACCGCCACCCGTAGTTGCAGCGACGGATCCCACCGCGGCAGGGTCGGCGCATAGGATGTCACCACCAGCCGATGCAGCGGCTCGATGTCGAGGGCATAGACGCCGGTGGCGGCGGTGATGCCCGCGCCTGCAGCGAGCCCCGTCAGGACTTGCCGTCGGCTCGGCATGATCAGCATCGCGACAACACCCGTTGGCTCCGAACTACGCCGGTGTCCCGCTAGGAGCGCAGTCCGGCGAAAGCGGGGCAAGACTGGATTTCACGATCGCGCTTTGCCGCTTCGAAACCGCGAGACGGACCATGGCCTGCCGCCCCGCTCGGTTTATAAGGCAGTGTCTCGTCCAGCGAAGTGATCCGGAACCAGATGTTGAACCGCCCCCTGCGCATCGGCACCCGCGGCTCTCCGATGGCGCTCGCGCAGACCGGCATGGTGCGGGACCAAATCGTCGCCGCCAATCCGGGCCTGGAGACCGAGTTGGTGGTCGTGACCACCGTAGCAGACAAGATCCTGGACCGGCCGCTCTCCGAGATCGGCGGCAAAGGGTTGTTCACCAAGGAACTCGAGCAGGCGCTGTTCGCCGGCGAGGTCGACGTCGCCGTGCACTCGATGAAGGACGTGGAGACCTGGCTTCCCGACGGGCTCACCATCGCCTGCATCCTCGAACGTGACGATCCGCGGGACGCATTCCTGTCGCCGCACGCGGACGGTCTGGCGGGGCTGCCGGCGGGCGCGCGGATCGGGACCTCGTCGCTGCGCCGCGGCGCGCAGGTTCTGATGCGGCGGCCCGATCTCCGGGTCGTGCCGCTGCGGGGCAACGCCAACACCCGGATGCGCAAGCTCGAGGCCGGGGAATGCGACGCGACGCTGCTCGCCCTGGCGGGCCTCCAGCGCCTCGGGCTGGAAGACATGGCCCGCAGCGTCCTGTCGGTCGAGGAGATGCTACCGGCCGTGGCACAGGGGGCACTGGGCATCGAGTGCCGTACGGACGACGCGGTCATCCGCGACCTCCTGGCGCCCATCGCCTGCGCCCGGACCACCATCGCCGTGTCGGCCGAGCGATCGCTGCTCGCGGAACTCGATGGATCCTGCCGGACGCCGATCGCCGCCCTGGCGCAGATCGACGGGGATGTCCTGCGGATCGACGGCTTGCTGTTCCTGCCCGACGGCAGCCGCCACTGGTCCGCGTCCCGACAGGGGCCCGTGGCGGATGCGGAGCGGATCGGCCAGGAGGCGGGAGCCGCCCTCAAGGCGGCTGCCGGCGACACCTATACCCGTCACCTGCAGTAGAAGACGGGCCGCAGGACCCACGCTCCCGATCGCCTTCACGCAGGTCGGTGCGGATGGCGACCGGCCGCCGCCCTGTGGCGGGGAGCGTGACGTGCTGGAGGGCGAATTTGGGGCCTGACGTCGCCCGTCGCTGACAGAGCCCGGATCCGCCGACGGGCGCTTTCAGCGCCTGGCCAGTCGGCCGGGACCTGTGCGGTGCGGATCGCCTCAGTCCGGCTCGCGATCGCGATCACGCCGGATGCTGCGGCGGACCACGATAAGCTGCCAAATCCCCACCCCGAAAGCCAGGGCGAAGACGAGGCCGATATCGAAAGCCGCGAACAGCCCGTCGCTCACCGATGTCCTCCAGGCCGCAGGTCAGGACGGCGCCGAGCGGCCGAACGTCTCGCGCTCACGCATCCGCTCGATCAGATCGAGGACGTGCACGACCCGGCCGCCGACATCCCACCACGGCCGCAGCGCCGGGCGCCGACGCGTCGGCACGAGCGGTTCGCGCGCGACAGCCTCGATCAGGAAGGCGGCTTCCGGCAGTGAAGGCCCGCCGAGGCCGGCCGCGACTGCGGGCGTGCGGGCTGCGCGGGCGATCAGAACCAGCTTCCGTGCCGTTCCGACCCGGGCGCGGTGCTGGACCGAATCGTAGTCGTGCGCCGCCACCACGCGGCCGATCTCGGAATAGATCAATTCGGCCGCCCGGATCGACGACCGGCAGCCGCGCGGCAGCGCTGCGATTCCGGCCTCCGCGCGGGTATAGAGGACGTCCGCTTCGGCGAGGAGGCGGGCCACCACCTTGGCCAGCGCCGGGCTCGGCCGCGGATCTGCGAGGAATGCCTCCGGATCGAGCCCGGCCGCATCCATCCAGTCCAGCGGCAAGTAGAGACGGCCCATCCGGGCATCCTCGCCGACGTCGCGGGCGATGTTGGTGAATTGCATCGCGGCGCCGAGGTCGCAGGCGCGGGCCAGGGCGTCCGGTTCGCGGGTGCCCATGATCAGCGCCATCATGGCACCGACGGAGCCGGCGACACGGGCGGCGTAGGCATGGAGCGCCCCCAGATCGGCGTAGCGCCGGCCTTCGGCGTCCCAGGCAAAGCCTTCGATCAGGGCACGCGGCAGGGCCTCCGGGATCGCGTACGTGGCGACGATCTCCGAGAAGGCCCGGTCGGCGGGAGCGTCGGCGGGTCGCCCGGCATAGGCACGGCCGATGCGTGCCTCGAGGCGGGCCACGGCGTCGCGTCGTCCGGCCGGATCGGCCGCGTCGTCGACGAGGTCGTCCGAGAGTCGGCAGAAGGCGTAGAGGCCGTAGGCCGCCTCGCGGACTTCGGCCGGCAGCAATTGGCCGGCGGCGAAGAAGCTCTTCGAACCGGCCCGGATCGCGACCCGGCAGGCGGTGCGGTCGGCCGCGGCGGCGAATTCAGGCGGTAACGCGGGCATCGGGGACCACGCTGTCGAGAATACGGGCAGAGGAGAGCACGCCGGGCAGGCCCGCACCCGGGTGTGTGCCGGCGCCGACCAGGTAAAGGTTGCGGACGGTGTTCGACCGATTGTGCGGCCTGAACCACGCCGATTGGGTCAGCACCGGCTCCAGACCGAAGCCCGAGCCCCGGTAGCTCAGGAAATCGTCCTGAAAATCCAGAGGGGTCGTCACCTTGGACGTGACGATGGACTCCGACAGGCCGGGCATCACACTCGCCTCCAGCATGGCGGCGATCCGGCGCCGGTACGGTTCGGCAAGCGCCTGCCAATCCTGGCCACCCGCGAGATTCGGCACCGGGGCCAGGACGTAGAAGGCGTCGCATCCCGGGGGGGCGAGGCTCGGGTCGGTGGCGGTCGGCCGGTGCAGGTAGAGGCTCGCGTCCTCGGCCAAGACCTTCCGGTCGAAGATGTCGGCCAGCAGGCCGCGGTACCGCGGTCCTAGCAGGATCGTATGATGATCTACCCCCGGATACTGCCGATTGGTGCCGAAATACCAGACGAAGAGCCCCATGGACGATCGGGCCCGCCGAAACCGGGTGCGGCTCCAGCGCTGCGCTTCCGGCAGCAGACTCGCATGCGTCACGGCCGAGTCGGCGTTGGAGACCACGAGGTCGGCGCCGATCACCTCGCCGCTGGTCAGTACGACACCCGTGGCAGCGCCCTCCTCCACCTGGATGCGCGCGACGTCGACGCCGAGGCGGAGGCGGCCGCCCTGTGTCCGGATCAGACGCACCAAGCCGTCGACCAGCTGCCCGGTCCCGCCCATGGCGAAGTGGACGCCCCAACGCCGCTCGAGATCGGCGATCAGGCAGTAGATGGCGCTGGCTCGGAACGGGTTGCCGCCGATCAGCAGCGGGTGAAAGCTGAACACCGTGCGTAGCCGCTCGTCGCGGATGAACCGCGCCACCACCTCGTAAACGGAACGGTGTCCGGACAGGCGCAACAGGTCGGGTGCGATCTTGAGCATCGATCCGACACTGCCGAAAGGCACATGACCGAGCTGCTCGAAGCCGATTCGGCAAACGGCCTGGCTGTGAGCCATGAAGCGCTCGTAGCCCGCGACGTCGTCCGGTGCGAAGCGCGCGACCTCGGCGCGCATGCGATCCACGTCGCCGCTGTACGCGAAGGATGTCCCGTCGGCGAAGCGGATCCGGTAGAACGGATCCATCGGCACCAGCGTCACATCGTCCGCGAGCTGGCGGCCGGCGAGCTGCCAGAGTTCCTCGAAAAGCTGCGGTGCCGTGACGATCGTCGGACCGGCATCGAAGGTGAAGCCGTCCTGCCGGTGGACCCGGGCACGGCCCCCGGCCTGGGCCAGGCGTTCGAGGACGGTGACGCGGTAGCCCCGCGCACCCAAACGGATCGCGGCGGCGAGACCCCCGAAGCCTGAGCCGACGACGACGGCGTGCGGACGCCCATCGATCGAATGCGCAACCCTGTGGTCGACCGCGAGTGTCAGCATTGGTTGACACTACTGCGGCCTTTCACCGACGCGCAAGATCGAAGTGCCGTCCGCCGTGCCGGGTCCCAGTCGTTCAGAACTCGCCGGCCAGTCCGGCGCGGACGCCGACGGCGTTGTCGCCGCCATAGGCCATGCCGGCCGTGACCGCGATCGGGACGCAGCAGGTCGGCAAGCGGTGCGCCACCGCAAGGCCGCCGGCCCACTCGCCCCGATAGGTTGCGCCATTCGTCGCCCAGGTGGTCTTGCCCGGCGCGGACGGCATCGGCGCGGTCGCCATCGCGATGGCCATCGCCACGCCCTGCCGGGCCTCCTTGCGGGTCTGGATGGCGTAGCGCTGCACGGAATCGGTCTTGGCCTCTAAAGCGTTGACCTGTCCCTGGACCGAATCGATTCGGTTGCCGAGACCTGCGATCGTCGACGGCCCGTAGGCCGAGGCCGCAAGGTTGCCGCTGGCATCGGTGGTCACGAAGGCCGTCGCTCCGCTCTGAGCGGCAGCGCTCGCCTGAGATGCGACGCCGGCCAGCCGGTAGGTGTTGGCGGAATTTCCGATCGCCACTTGGTTGGCCTGCGTGGTCTTCACGTTGGCGCCGATGGCGATCGTGTTGGCTTGGTCGGCGGCAGCCCCGTTTCCGAGCGCGACGCTGTTGTTTCCGGCGGCCGAAGCGGCCGCGCCGATGGCGGTGGAACCTGTCCCGGTCGCCCCGGCGACGAACCCGAGCGCGGTGCTCCCGGCCCCCGACGCCGCAGACGCCGTACCGATGGCCGTTCCGCCGAGGCCCTGAGCGCTCGCCGCAAAGCCGAGGGCGACGCTGCCGGTATTCGCCGCGCTCGCGCCGGTGCCCACGGCGGTCGATGCCGAACCGGCTGCACTTGAACCGGCGCCCACCGCGAGGGCGTCGGCGCCGACAGCGATCGGGGCGGCCAAGCCGCTGGTGTTGTTGGCGGCGACGCCGGTGATGCTGGACAGCTGCGAGAGTCTCAGGTCGGTGATTACGGTCTGGCCCTGGGACTGCGTGGTGCTCCCTGTGACGATGTAGAGACCCTGATTGGCGCTGGCGGCTGCTCCGCTTCCCGCTGTTCCGCCGACGGCAGTCGCACTTCCACCGGTCCCGACGGCAGTCACACTTCCGCCGGTCCCGATGGCAGTCGCACTTCCGCCGGTCCCACCGACCGTCACACTTCCGCCGGTTCCACCGGTGGTTCCAGTTCCGCCAGTTCCGGTTCCGCTCGCTGTCCCGAGGTTGAGACCGGTGCCGAGCAGTCCGTCGCCTGGGCCGGTCGTGCCGACGACCAGACCGGTTCCGAGGACGCCTCCGCTCGTGGTCCCGACGTTGAGGCCGGTCCCGAGGATGCCGGTCCCGGGAGCGGTGGTGCCGAGCGTCACGCCGGTGCCCAGAATGCTACCCGTGGTTGTGTCCAGGGTGCCGCGAAGAAGCTGCGCCTGGACCGGTGTCGTCTGCGCCGTGCAGATCAGGAGGCCGGCGGTGAGCGGGATGGTCGGCGTGATCCACCAGCGGGGGACGGCGAGCCAGGCAGCCCGGGCGCGAGCCGGCACGAGGGTCGAGGGACGCATCTGGAACTCCATTGCTGCGCAGCGGGACGGGGTTCCGAACCGGCCATGCAACTCAGCGATCAGCGAGCGGGAACAGAATGCATCTTCTAGTGGAATGATTAACGCTAACTTTCGGTTGTATTGATATCGGAAGTGCCTGCACAGATAGGTGTTCTCCCGGCGGCCGAGGGGGCACCGGCAGCCGCCTCAGAAAACGCGTGTTTGCGCGGCGATATCCCGACGGAAAGGGGCTATAGGGGCTTGGAAATCCGAGCTTTCGGCAGGGAACGGACGCGTGATGGACGGTCGAGGTCAGACCATTTTCGTGGCGGGCCATCGGGGCATGGTGGGCTCGGCGATCGTGCGTCGGCTGCGTGAGCTGGGCCACGAGCGCATCCTCACGGCCGACCGCCAGAGTCTCGACCTTCTCGATCAGGCGGCGGTCCGTCGCTTCTTCGCCGACAACCGCATCGATCAGGTCTACCTTGCGGCCGCCAAGGTCGGCGGCATCCACGCCAACAACACCTATCCCGCCGAATTCATCCACGAGAACCTGCTGATCCAGTCGAACCTGATCGATGCCGCGCACACGCACGACGTCGACCGGCTGCTGTTCCTCGGCTCGTCGTGCATCTACCCGAAGCTGGCCCCGCAGCCGATGCGCGAGGATGCGCTCCTGACCGGGCTTCTGGAGCCGACCAACGAGCCCTACGCGATCGCCAAGATCGCCGGGATCAAGATGTGCGAGAGCTACAACCGCCAATACGGGCGGCGCTACCGCAGCGTCATGCCGACGAACCTGTACGGGCCGAACGACAACTTCCATCCCGAGAACGCCCACGTCCTGCCGGCGCTGATGCGCCGCCTGCACGAGGCGAAGGTCGAAGGCCGCCCGTCGGTCACGGTCTGGGGCACCGGCCGCGCGATGCGCGAGTTCCTGCACGTGGACGACATGGCCCGCGCCAGCGTCTTCGTGATGGAGATGGACGACGGGGTCTACGCGGCCAACACGCGGCCGGACCTGTCGCACATCAATGTCGGCACCGGCGAGGATTGCACCATCCGGGAGTTGGCCGAGGCGCTGGCCCAGGTAATCGGCTACGCAGGCCAGCTCGACTTCGACGCCACCAAGCCCGACGGGACGCCGCGCAAGCTGATGGACGTGTCGCGCCTCAGGGCCATGGGCTGGCGGCCGGAGATCGGCCTGGAGGACGGCCTGCGCCAGACCTATGGATGGTTCCTCGAGAACCACGCCTCGATTCGGAGCTGAACGGCCGCGCCGGCGCGGCCGCCTCATCCTTTCACTCCATCGCCACCGACCATCCGCTCGGGGAGGAGACGGTTCATGGCCCATCGGCCACCCGATGACAGCGCCGATGCGCGACGCCGGAAGTTCCTGCAGAGCTTCCAGAACTTCGACGCGAACAGCCGGTTTCCCGCGCCGTACGTCCAGTTCGCCGGCAAGCCGCTGACGGTCGCGGGCGGCCAGGACTGGCGCTACGACGCCCTCGGGTATCGCAACGACGTGCATGCGGATACGCGGCCCTCATCCGAGACGCTGCGGGTCTTCGTCGTCGGCGACAGCACCCTGATCGACGGACAGGTCTTCGCCGATACCGTGCCGGGGCGGCTGGAGACCGGGCTGAAGCAGGCCCATGGGGCGGGGGCGCGCGTCTACAATTTCGGCGCCGTCTCGGCCTGCCTGAATCAGATGATCGCCCTGGTCACGACGCGGCTGATGGATCTTCAGCCCGACGTCATCCTGATCGTCGGCGGAGCGACCGACATCTTTCAGCCCTGGAGCTTCGATCCGCGGGCCGGCGTTCCATACAATCACTTCGCCAGTGAAAGTCTTTACGATTACTTCTTCGACCCGAGGAAGAGCGCAGAGGACACGGTAGCACTGTCCTATGACGGCCTGCAGGCGATGATCTTCAACCGTCTCGAGAATCTGCGGGCGCTGACGAACTGGCAGTCCGAGATCTGGGAATGGGAGGTCGTGCGGCAGTTCGAGCTGGCGCTGCGGCGGCTCGCGCGGCTCGCTCCCGGCATCGGTGCCCCGGTTCGGTTCCTCCTGCAGCCCACGATCGTCCGCAAGGGTGCGCCCGTCGGCACGGAGGCGGGCACGGCCTCCGACGCGTTCCTAGCCTATCTCGACCGCCAATATGCACGTTTCGAGGGTGTTCTCGGCCGGCTGGATACGCGGGATTCAGCCTTCGCGGCCCGGGACCTCAGCCGCCTGTTCGAAGGCGACGCCCGAAACCTTTTCACGGACATCGTTCACGTGACCTCAGAGGGCCGCCAGATGATGGCGGACCGCCTCCAGGCGGAGGTGGCCGAGACCCTCGGGACCGCGACGCCGGCCTGAGCCGTGCGCGAACCGATCGTCTTCATCGGGGATTCGATCACCGAATTGTGGGGCTTCCACCGGGCCGGCACCTTCGAGGCCTACAACCTGATCCCCCGCGGCGGGTCCGGTCAGACGGCCCGCTGGATCACCATGCGGTTTCGGCGCGACCTCGAGGAAACGCGAGCCCGGGGCGTGCATCTTCTGTGCGGTGTGAACGATATCGGCCGCAACGAGGGCTTCTTCGTCCCGGCCGACGAGATCGCCCGAACGCTCGCCGGCATGCTCGACGAGGCCCGTGCCATGGGCGTGAAGGCCTGGATCGGCTCGATCATGCCCGCCGCCAGCATCCCCTGGAATCCGGAGGTGCGCGACGCGCCGGCGATGATCGCGGCGGTCAATGCATGGTTGCGAGCCCATGCGCACGAGCACGGCGCAACATTCATCGACTACCATGCGGTGCTGGCGACCGAGACAGGCGGACTCCGGCCCGAATACGGCACCGACGGGCTTCATCTGAGCCCGGCCGGCTACGCCGCCATCGAGCCGCTGATGCTCGCCGCCCTCGGGCGCATCCCGCCGCCGACGCCCGTAGGGGTGGGGCGGGGCGCAGCCAAGGTCCGCCGACGGTGGATCGGTCTTGCGGTGGCGGCGGCAGCGCTCCTCGGTGCCGCCGCCGTTCTGGTTCTCGGCGCCCGCTGATCAGAGCCGGCGCACTGCCCCGTGGGCCGCGCTGGTCGTCAGCATGGCATAGGCACGCAGTGCCGTACTCACCTTGCGCTTGCGCGGGGTCGCCGGCTGCCAGCCCGCCGCGTCCTGCGCGATCCGCCGCCGATCCAGCTCCGCCTGATCCACGTCCAGATGAATGCGCCGGTTCGGGATATCGATGGCGATCCGATCGCCGTCGCGCACGAGGCCGATCAGGCCACCCTCGGCGGCCTCCGGCGAGACGTGGCCGATGGACAGGCCCGAGGAGCCGCCGGAGAACCGCCCGTCGGTGACGAGGGCGCAGGCCTTTCCGAGCCCCTTCGATTTCAGGTAGCTCGTCGGATAGAGCATCTCCTGCATGCCGGGGCCGCCGCGGGGCCCCTCGTAGCGGATCAGCACCACCTCGCCGGCCGTGACCTTGCCGTTGAGGATGCCGTCGACGGCCGCGTCCTGGCTCTCGAACACCCGCGCCGTCCCGGTGAAGGTCAGGATCGAGGCATCGACGCCTGCGGTCTTCACGATGCAGCCCTGCTCGGCGAGGTTGCCGTAGAGGACCGCGAGCCCGCCATCCTGCGAATAGGCGTGTGCGGCATCGCGGATGACACCGCCTTCCCGGTCGAGATCGAGTTCGTCGAAGCGCGATTCCTGGCTGAAGGCCACCTGGGTCGGCACGCCGCCCGGGGCCGCCCGGTAGAAGGTCTGGACCGACGCGCTCGGCGCGGCGCGCACGTCCCAGCGGGCAAGGGCGTTGCCTAGCGTGCCGGCCGAGACGTTGCCGACCTCGGTGTCGATCAGTCCGGCCCGGTCGAGCTCTCCGAGGATCCCCATGATGCCGCCGGCCCGGTGCACGTCCTCCATATGGACGTTGGCCACCGCCGGGGCGACCTTGCACAGCACCGGCACCCGCCGGGACAGCCGGTCGATATCGGCCATGGTGAAGGGCACCTCGCCCTCGTGCGCCGCCGCCAGCAGGTGGAGGACCGTGTTGGTCGAGCCGCCCATGGCGATGTCGAGGGTCATGGCGTTCTCGAACGCCTTGAAGCTCGCCACGGCGCGCGGCAGCACGCCCGCGTCGTCCTGCTCGTAGTGGCGGCGGGCGAGATCGACGATGAGGTGACCGGCCTCCACGAACAGGCGCTTGCGGTCGGCATGGGTGGCGAGCACCGAGCCGTTGCCCGGCAGCGCCAGGCCCAGCGCCTCGGTAAGACAGTTCATGGAATTCGCCGTGAACATGCCCGAACACGATCCGCAGGTCGGGCAGGCCGAGCGCTCGATCACCGCGACATCCTCGTCGGAGATGCGGTCGTCGGCTGCGGCGATCATCGCGTCGACGAGATCGACCTTCCTGGCGATGCCCGGCAGCTGGACCTTGCCGGCCTCCATCGGGCCGCCCGAGACGAACACCGTCGGGATGTTGAGGCGTAAGCTGGCCATCAGCATGCCGGGTGTGATCTTGTCGCAGTTCGAGATGCACACCATCGCGTCGGCGCAATGCGCGTTGACCATGTACTCGACGGAATCGGCGATCAGCTCCCGCGACGGCAGCGAGTACAGCATCCCGTCATGGCCCATGGCGATGCCGTCATCCACCGCGATGGTGTTGAACTCCTTGGCGACGCCGCCGGCGGCCTCGATCTCGCGGGCGACCAGCTGGCCGAGATCCTTGAGGTGGACATGGCCGGGCACGAACTGGGTGAACGAGTTCACCACGGCGATGATCGGCTTGCCGAAATCGGCATCCTTCATGCCGGTGGCGCGCCAGAGGCCGCGGGCGCCGGCCATGTTGCGGCCGTGGGTGGTGGTGCGGGAACGATAGGCGGGCATCGAGAGCTTCGACTGGTTCAAAGGTGAAAGGCTTCTGCGCCGGTGCTCGCGCCTCTGCAAGCGTCGCGGAAGGGGCCGCCCCCGTGGCATGCTCCTGGCAGATGGCAGGAGGGAGGGAGCATATCGTGATGACACAGGTGGAATCGCTCCGGCGGGCCATCGCGCAGGGCCAGGGTCGCACGGAGGCTGACCTCGTCCTGAAGGGCGGCCGTTTCCTCGACCTCGTCACCGGGGCGCTTGTCGCCTCCGATATCGCGATCTGCCGCGACCGCATCGTCGGCACCTTCGGCCACTATCGCGGGGCGCGGGAGATCGACATCTCCGGCAAGGTCGTTGTGCCGGGCTTCATCGACACGCATTTCCACGTCGAATCCTCGCTGATGCCCCCGCAGGAATTCGAGCGCTGCGTTCTCCCCCACGGCGTCACCACGGGGATCTGCGACCCGCACGAGATGGCCAACGTGCTCGGAACGGACGCCTTCCGATGGTTCCTTGCTTCTTCCGAAACGCTGGCGATGGACCTGCGCGTGCAGCTCTCGTCCTGCGTCCCGGCCACCGACCATCTGGAAACCTCGGGGGCGCGGATCGACGCGCAGGATCTGCTGTCCTTCGTCGGCCACCCGAAGGTCATCGGGCTCGCCGAATTCATGAACTTTCCCGGCGTGCTGGCGGCCGATCCCGGCGTGCTCGACAAGCTCGCCGCGTTCCAGGGCCGGCATATCGACGGTCACGCCCCGCTCCTGCGCGGCCTCGGACTGAACGCCTACATCGCGGCCGGCATCCGCACCGAACACGAGGCCACCACGCCGGAAGAAGCCCTGGAGAAACTGTCCAAGGGGATGACGGTGCTGATCCGAGAGGGCTCAGTCTGCAAGGATCTGCACGCGCTGGCGCCGATCCTGACCGAGCGGACGGCGCCGTTCCTGGCCTTCTGCACCGATGACCGGAATCCCCTCGACATCGCCGAGGAGGGGCATCTCGACTTCGTCATCCGGACCGCCATCGCCGTCGGCGTCCCACCCCTCGCCGCCTACCGTGCGGCCTCGTGGTCGGCGGCCCGGGCGTTCGGGCTTCACGACCGGGGGCTCGTCGCCCCCGGCCAGCGCGCCGATCTCGTGGTGCTTGACGATCTCGACACCTGCGCCGTGTCCCAGGTTCTCAGTGCCGGACGTCCGGTGAACGAGGCGCTGTTCGCCACGCGACCCGCCGTGGAGCCGATCGGCCGCGGCAGCGTGCGGGCGCGGCGGGTCAGCGCCGCGGATTTCGCCGCGCCGGGTTCCGGGCCTTCGACGCCGGTGATCGGGGTGATCCCGGGCCAGATCATCACCCTGCGTCACGACCTCGCCCTGCCCTATTCCGGCGGGGAGCGCCGGATCGACCTGGACCAGGACGTCATCAAGGTCGCGGTGGTCGAACGGCACGGTCGCTCCGCGCCGGGGGTGCGCGGCATCGGGGTCGCGTTCGTGAAAGGCTTCGGCCTGAAGCGGGGGGCCATCGCCTCGTCGGTCGGGCATGACAGTCACAACATCACGGTCGTCGGGGCGGATGATTCCGACATGGCCGTGGCCGTGAACCGTCTGGGCGAGATCGAGGGCGGCTTCGTCGTGGTCGAGGGTGGCGAGGTGCGCGCCGAGATCGCGCTGCCCGTCGCCGGCCTGATGAGCCTGATGCCGTTCGACGACATCCGCCGGTCGCTCGTGACTCTGCGGTCGGCCGCCAGAGGCCTCGGTGTCGTGCTGCCGGAGCCCTTCCTGCAGGTGGCGTTCCTGCCGCTCCCGGTCATCCCCCATCTGAAGATCACCGACCGGGGCCTTGTGGATGTCGACCGTTTCGCCCTGATCGACCCTTGATTTCGATTGTGCGCAATTTAAATGGGGCTGTGCGAAGGCCCGCCGGCGCCTACATGCCGACTTTCTTCCTCCAACCGGAGATCGCTATGTCCGTAGATGTGAAGTATCGCACCACCGCCACCGCCACCGGTGGCCGCGACGGCGCCGCCCGCACGGCCGACGGCAGCTTCGAGGTCAAGCTGTCGACGCCGAAGGAGCTCGGTGGCGCGGGTGGCCCGGGCGCGAACCCGGAGCAGCTCTTCGCCTCCGGCTACTCGGCCTGCTTCCTCGGCGCCATGAAGGCCGTGGCCCCGTCGCTGCAGCTCAAGGTCCCGGCCGATACCAGCGTCACGGCTGACGTCGGCATCGGTCCGCGCTCCGAAGGCGGTTTCGGCATCACCGCCGATCTCACGATCAGCCTGCCGGGCCTCGACCGCGCGGACGCGCAGAAGCTCGTGGACGCCGCTCACCAGGTCTGCCCGTACTCCAACGCGACCCGCGGCAACGTCAACGTCGGTCTGAAGCTGGCCTAAGACGGCGTCCGGCGGGTTTCGCGTCCGCGAGGCCCGCCGTCGCACCACCCGCGGGCTCGATCCGCGGGTCGATGCCGTGCCGTCGTGGCGCCGCGACGCGTACGATGATGGCGCCGGCCCGCAATCCGTGCCGGACGAGGCCGCCCTCCGACTGACCTCGCGCGCCGGATCTCACACGTCGGCGCGGGCCCGCATGCAGACCTTCCCTGCTGCATCGAGGGTCACACCCTCGAACCCGGACCCGCGGGTTCGGCCGCAGACGCGAAAGGTCTGGTTGGCCGTCATCGGCGAGACGCCGCGATAGGTGAACATCCGCGGCACGTGTCCCAGGAGCGTGGCTGCGAGGTTCATCAGCAGCGTGGCCTGCATCGGGCCGTGGACGACGAGATCGGCATAACCCTCCACCTGCGTCGCGTAGGGCTGATCGTAGTGGAAGCGGTGGCCGTTGAAGGTCATCGCCGAATAGCGGAACAGCAGCGTCGGCGTCGCGGGCACTGCCCAGATTGCCGCGAAGTCATCGGGATCGTCGCGTTCGGGCGCGGCATCGGTTCCGGTCTGCGCACCGGCCGCCTCGCGATAGACGATGTCCTGCCGTTCACGGATCGCGACGCCCCGTCCCGTGGCGACGGCGTGCTCGACGGTGACGAAGCACAGGCTTCCGCTTCGCCCGTCCTTGAAGACGACGTCCCGTACCGTCTCGGTGCGGGTGACCGCGTCTCCCGCGCGCAGATCCGAAAGGGTCTCGATCTGTCCGCCCGCCCACATCCGCCGGGGCAGCGGCACGGGCGGGAGGAACCCACCCTTCGCGACGTGGCCGTCCGGCCCGAGGGCGTCGGCGGCCGGCGTCTCCGGGGCGAGACACCAGTGCAGCGCCGGCCACACGATGCCGTCGGCGACCGGGGCGAGATGCGGCCCGAGGGTCGCGCGAAACTCGGCCATCAGGCGTGGGGTGACGAGGTCGGAGGCCTCGCGTGTCCGGCCGATCCAGGCGGCGAAATCGGTCATGTCAGTACGAACGCGGCAGGCCGAGCACATGCTCGGACAGGTAGGCGAGGATCAGGTTCGTGGAGATCGGCGCCACTTGGTAGAGGCGGGTCTCGCGGAACTTCCGCTCGATGTCGTATTCCTCGGCGAAGCCGAAGCCGCCATGGGTCTGGATGCAGGCGTTGGCGGCCTCGAACGAGGCGTCGGCCGCGAGCATCTTGGCCATGTTGGCTTCGGCTCCCGGATTCGCGCCGCCCTCGTAGAGGGCCAGCGCCTCCCGGACCATCAACTCGGCCGCGCGCATGTTGGCGTAGGCCTTGGCGATCGGGAACTGCACGCCCTGATTGGCACCGATCGGACGGCCGAAGACCGAGCGCTCGCCGGCATAGATCCGTGCCTTCTCGATGAACCACTTGGCGTCGCCGATGCATTCGGCGGCGATCAGGATCCGCTCGGCATTCATGCCCGACAGGATGTAGCGGAAACCCTTCCCCTCCGCGCCGATGAGATTCTGGGCCGGCACCCGGAGGTTGTCGAAGAACACCTCCGTGGTGGCATGGTTCATCATCGTGCGGATCGGCCGGATGGTGAGGCCGTTGCCCCTGGCCTCCCGCATGTCGACGAGGAGCACCGACAGGCCGTCGGTGCGTTTCATGCCCTCGGTCCTGGGCGACGTGCGCGCCAGAAGCAGCATCAGGTCCGAATGTTCGGCACGGCTGGTCCAGATCTTCTGGCCGTTGACGACGTAGTGGTCGCCCTCCAGGCGGGCCGTAGTCTTGAGGCTGCCGGTGTCGGTGCCGGAGGTGGGCTCGGTCACGCCAAAGGCCTGGAGCCGCAGGCGTCCTTCCGCGAGGGCCGGGAGATATTCGGCCTTCTGCGCCTCGGAGCCGTGCCGGAGGAGCGTGCCCATCGTGTACATCTGCGCGTGGCATGCGCCCCCGTTGCAGCCGGCCCGCTGGACCTCCTCCAGGATCGCGGCCGCGGCCGAGAGCGGCAGGCCGGAGCCGCCATACGCCTCGGGGATCAGAACCGACAGGTAGCCGCTCTCGGTGAGCGCGTTCACGAACGCGGTCGGGTAGGCCATCTCCCGGTCGAGGGCCCGCCAGTACGGGCCCGGGAAGCCGGCGCAGAGCTTGGCGACCGCCTCGCGGATCTCGGTGTAGGCTTCCATCGACATCTCCTCAGGCCGTGCGGCCGCCGTCGACCGGCAGATCGACGCCGGTGATGAAGGCCGCCTCGTCGGAGGCGAGGAACAGGGCGGCCGACGCGATGTCGCTCGCCTGGGACAGGCGGCCGAGCGGGATCGTGGCGATGAACCGGTCGCGGTTCTCGGGGGTATCGGGCACGCCCATGAAATGCTCGAGGAGCCCGGTGGCGCCCATGACCGGGCAGAGGGCGTTCACCCGGATCTTCCAGGGCGCCAGTTCGAGCGCCAGGGACTTCGAGGCGAGGCTCGCCGCGCCCTTGGAGGCGTTGTACCACGTCAGCCCCGGCCGCGGCCGCAGAGCCGCCGTCGAACTGACGTTCAGGATAACGCCGCCGCCCGCATCGCGCATGAGCGGGGCGACCTCCCGGACGTAGTGAAAGATCGACTTCACGTTGACCCGGAAGACCCGGTCGAAGTCTTCTTCGGTGACCTCCATCAGCGACTTGTTGCGGTGTGTGGTGCCGGCGTTGTTGACCAGGATGTTCGGCAGACCGAAGCGCTGCCGTGTCTCGTCGACGCTGGCGATGACATCGGCGGCGAGGCCGACATCTGCGGCGATGGCGATGGCGTTGTCGCCCAGATCCGCAGCGACCCGCGCGGCGGCCGCGCCGTCGATGTCGATGCAGGCGACCTTCGCCCCCTCGGCGACGAAACGCTGGGCGATCCCCGCTCCAAAGCCGCTGCCGGCGCCCGTCACGAGCGCGATCTTGCCGTCGAGCCTCATCGTGTCCTCCCCGCGTGTCGTTCGGTGTCGATCTCTAGGTCCTCAGGTGCCGGGCGCGAACTCGGCCCGGATGCGCGCGCCGTGCGCGTCGATCGCCGGGACGGGGCCGAGGGCGCGGATCTGCCCGTCGACCAGCACCGGCGGCGCGACGATGCGGGCAGATCCGGCGGGTGTCCCGACCTCTGTGCGGATCAGCGCCGGGTGGGTGACGAGGTCCGCAAGCGTGTTGACGAAGCCGTAGGCGGTGCCGGCGGCCTTCAGCCGGGCGGCGGCGGCGTCGCGGCTCAGCCGCACCAGCTCGGCGCCGATGCGCAGGTCGACGGCGGCGCGGTTGGCGACCCGGGCGTTGTTGGACGCGAAGCCTTCGGCGCGGGCGAGATCCGGCTCCCCGAGCACGCCAGCACAGAAGCGCGCCCATTCGCGCTCATTCTGGATCGAGATCAGCACGAGGCTGCCGTCGGCCGTGGGGAAGGCGCCATAGGGACAGATCGAGGGATGGGAGAGGCCGACCCGCTGCGGCGCCTGCCCGGTTCCCTCGAAATAGAGCAGCGGCACGTTCATCCAGTCGGCGGCGGCGCTGAACAGGCTGACCTCCAGGGCGCAGCCCTGCCCGGAGATGCCCCGGGCGATCAGAGCCTCCAGCACGGCCGCATGGGCATCCATGCCGCAGGCGACGTCGCAGACGGACACGCCGACCCGGCCGGGTCCCGCCGGATGGCCGGTGATGCCCGCGAGCCCGCTCTCCGCCTGGACCAGCAGGTCGTAGGCCTTCATGTCGCTGTAGGGGTTGCCGGCACCGTAGCCCGATATGTCGACGGTGATCAGCCGGGGATAGCGTGCACGCAGCTCCGCCGATCCGAAGCCCGCGCGCGCCGCGGCGCCGGGGGCGAGGTTCTGCACGAACACGTCGGCCCGCGCGAGGATCGCGTGCAGGAGCCGGGCATCGGCCGGGTCCTTGATGTCGGCGACGAGGCTCTCCTTGCCGCGGTTGAGCCAGACGAAGTAGCTCGCCAGGCCGTCGACCGCCGCGTCATAGCCGCGAGCGAAATCGCCTTCCGGCCGCTCGATCTTGATGACCCGGGCGCCGGCATCGGCGAGCCGTGAGGTGCAATAGGGGGCGGCGACGGCCTGCTCCAGGGCGAGCACGGTGAGCCCTCGCAACGGCAGGTTCTGGCTCATCCGCACCCTTCGTCTTTGCGCCGCCCCGCGAGGCCGGAGCTGGAACAAGTGGAACGGCCGGAGGCTCCGCCAAGCGGGCGGCGGTGACAGGGCTGCCCGGTCGTGGGCCTCCGGCCGGGCTTTCACCCGGTGCCGGCGAGGCCGGCGGTCGAGCCTACTCGGCTGCGTGCAGCGTGGGCGGTCCGCGGACCTCCTCCACCGGCTCCGCGTCCGCGCGGGCGACCTGCGTCGTCTCCGGCCGGTCGCGGAAGGACAGGCGGTGGGCCAGCCGGTCGAGATAGATGTAGATCACCGGCGTCGTGAACAGCGTCAGCACCTGGCTCACCGCGAGGCCGCCCACCATGGCGTAGCCCAGGGGCTGCCGGATCTCCGAACCGGTGCCGGTGGCGACCATCAGCGGGATGCCGCCGAGGAGCGCCGCCATCGTGGTCATCAGGATCGGCCGGAAGCGCAGCAGCGCGGCCTTCCGGATCGCGGCCTCGGGGGTGAGCCCCTCCTCGCGCTCGGCAACGATGGCGAAGTCGACCAGCATGATGCCGTTCTTCTTCACGATGCCGATGAGGAGGATGATGCCGATCAGCGCGATCAGGCTGAAGTCGAACCCCGCCCACATCAGCACCGCCAGGGCGCCGACGCCGGCGGACGGCAGGGTCGACAGGATCGTGATCGGGTGGATGAAGCTCTCGTAGAGGATGCCGAGGATCAGGTAGACCACGAACAGCGCCGCCAGGATCAGGAGCGGCACCGTCGAGAGCGATTGCTGGAAGGCCTGGGCGGTGCCCTGGAAGCCGCTCACCACGGTCGGCGGCACCTGCAGCTCCCGCATCGCCCGGCCGATCGCCTCGGTCGCTTGGCCCAGTGCCACGTCGGGAGCGAGGTTGAAGCTGATCGTCACCGCCGGGAACTGGCCCTGGTGGTTCACGGCGAGCGGCGCCACCGGAACGGTCGTCCAGCGGGCGAAGGCCGCCAGCGGTACCTGCCCGCCCCCGATCGGCGCCTTGATGTAGATCCTGTCGAGGCTCTCGACGCTGCCCTGCAGCGCCGGCAGAACCTCCAGCACGACGTGGTAGCTGTTCAGCTGCGTGAAGTACTGGGCGATCTGGCGCTGGCCGAACGCGTCGTAGAGCGTGTCGTCGATCAGCTGAGGCGTGATGCCGTAGCGCGAGGCGGCGTCGCGGTCGATCGACAGCGTCAGCGTCGTACCGCGGGTCTGCTGGTCGGTGGCGACGTCGCGCAGCTCCGGCAGGGTCTTCAGCGTGTCGAGGATGCGCGGCGCCCAGGCGTTCAGCTCGGCGAGATCCGGATCCTGGAGCGTGTATTCGAACTGGGTCCGCGAGGTGCGGCCTCCGGTGCGCACGTCCTGGGTGGCCTGGATGAAGGTCCGGATGCCCTCCACGCGCTCGAGTTTCGGCCGCAGGCGGCCGATCACCTGGAAGGCATTGGCGTCGCGCTCGTCACGCGGCTTGAGCGTGATGTACATGCGCCCGGAATTGAGCGCCTGGCCGTTGCCGCCGAGCGACATGCCGACGGTCGCCACCGCCGGATCGGCCTGGACGATGGCGCCGACCTTCTCCTGCAGCGCCTGCATCGCCGAGAATGAGATGTCCTGCGACGCCTCGGTGACGCCGATCATGAAGCCGGTGTCCTGCTGCGGGAAGAAGCCCTTCGGGATCGCGACGAACAGGTAGCCCGTCAGTGCCAGCGTGGCGAAGAACATCAGGAGCGTGACGCGGCGGAACCGCAGAGCCACGTCGAGGGCATCGGCGTAGACTGCAAGCAGCCCGTCGAACGCGGCCTCGCTGATCCGGTAGAGGCGGCCATGGCGCTCGCCGTCGTGCGGCTTGAGAAGCCGCGAGGCCATCATCGGGGTCAGCGTCAGCGACACGAAGGCCGAGACCGCGATCGTCATCGACAGCACCACGGCGAACTCGCGGAACAGCCGGCCGATGATCCCGCCCATGAGCAGCAGCGGGATCAGCACCGCGATCAGCGACACCGAGATCGACACGATGGTGAAGCCGATCTCGCCCGCGCCCTTGAACGCGGCCTCCATGGGCCGCATCCCCGCCTCGACGTAGCGGCTGATGTTCTCGAGCACGACGATGGCGTCGTCCACCACGAAGCCCACCGAGATGGTGAGCGCCATCAGCGAGAGGTTGTCGAGGGTGTAGCCCGCCATCCACATGAGCGCGCAGGCGCCGAGCAGCGCGAGCGGCACCGTCACGCTCGGGATCACCGTCGCCCAGAAGCTGCGCAGGAAGACGAAGATCACCCCGACGACCAGCACGATCGTCAGCATCAGGGTGAATTGCACGTCCTCGACCGAGGCGCGGATGGTCTGGGTGCGGTCGCTGAGGATGCCGACCTTGATGGCGGCCGGCAGGGTGGCGGTCAGGCGCGGCAGCTGCGCCTTGATGCTGTCCACCGTGTCGATGACGTTGGCGCCGGGCTGCTTGAACACGACGAGGAAGATGCCGCGCCGGCCGTTGGTCCAGCCGGCCTGCTTGGTATCCTCGGGGCCGGCGACGGCTTGTCCGATATCGCGCACGCGCAGCGGCGCGCCGTCGCGATAGGCGATGATGACGTCGTTCCAGTTCTGCGCCGCAGTGAGCTGGTCGTTGGCGTAGATCGTGTAGCTGTGGCTGCCGCCGTCGATGCTGCCCTTGGGGTTGTTGACGGTGGTCAGCGTGAGCTGCGCGCGCACGTCCTCCAGAGACAGGCCCTTGGCCACGAGCTTGGCCGGGTCGATCTGGACGCGGACCGCCGGCTTCTGCTGGCCGCCGATGAAGACCTGGGCGACGCCGGAGATCTGGCTGATCCGCTGGGCCAGCTGCACGTCGACCGCGTCGTCCACATCGATCAGCGGCAGGCTGTCGGAGGTGGCCGAGAGCAGCAGGATCGGCGAGTCGGCCGGATTGACCTTGCGGTAGGTCGGCGGGGTCGGCAGGTTCTTCGGGAGCTGGCCGCTGGCGGCGTTGATCGCCGCCTGGATGTCGCTCGCCGCGCCGTCGATGTTGCGGTTGAGATCGAACTGGACCGTGACCGTCGAGATCCCGAGGGAACTCGTCGAGGTCATCTGCGCCACGCCCGGGATCTGCGAGAACTGCCGCTCCAGCGGCTGCGCCACCGACGAGGCCATCGTCTCCGGGCTCGCGCCGGGGAGCTGCGCGGTCACCTGAATCGTCGGGAAATCGACCTGCGGCAGCGGTGCGACGCCCAGCAGCGGATAGGCCACGACCCCGAGGAACAGGATGCCGACCATGATCAGCGTGGTCGCCACCGGAAACCGGATGAAGGGTGCCGAGATGCCGCCTTTCACTGCTCGGCCTCGCGCGGAACTGCTCTCGTCATCGCCGCCTCGCTCACCCTCAACGCACCGCCTCCGCCTGCGCGGTGTGGGCGGCGTGCGGGTCACCCACGAGGCTGCCGTCCTGAACCTTGTACTGACCGGCGACGATCACCCGCTCGCCGGGCTGCAGATCGCCGCTGAGGATCCGGGTCCGCCCGGAATCGGAGCGCCCCGCTTTCAGAGCGCGCTGATGGGCGTGGTTTCCGTCATCCACCGAGAAGACGAACAGGCCGTCGGGACCGTGCTGGACGGCATTGTCCGGTACGGTCATGGCGACGGCGACCGTGCCGACCCGCATCTTGGTGGAGACCGACAGGCCCGGCCACAGGGCGTGGGTCTTGTTCTCGAAAACGGCCTTGAGGCGGATCGTGCCGGTCGCCGTGTCGACTTGGTTGTTGAACAGGGCGAGCTTGCCGTCCGCGAGCTTCGTCAGCCCGTCCGAACTCCGGGCTTCCACCGGGACGTCGCCCTTGCGCAGGGCTGCGGCGATCGCGGGCAACTGATCCTCCGGCGCCGTGAAGACAACGAAGATCGGCTCCACCTGCGTGATCGTGACGATCGGGGTCTGCCCCGCCGCGTTGACGATATTGCCGATATCGACCTGCCGGAAGCCGGTGACGCCGTCGATGGGCGCGCGGACCGTCGCGTAGCCGAGCTGCGTCGTCGCGTTGTCGATGGCGGCCTGATCGGACGCCACCTGCGCGGTGAGCTGGGCGACCAGGGCGGTCTGCGTCTCGGTCTGCTGCCGGGAGGCGTAGGCGCCCAGTCCGGTGTAGCGGACGAGGTCGGCTTTGGCGTTGCCGAGATTGGCCGTGTCCTGTTCCTTCTTGGCCTTCGCCTGAGCGAGCGCCGCCTGATAGGGCCGCGGGTCGATCTGCACGAGGACATCGTCCTTGTGGACGGTCTGTCCCTCCCGGAACGCCACCTGCTGGATCTCGCCGTCGACCCGCGTGCGGACCTGGACGGTGTTGTAGGCCTGCACGGTGCCCAGGCCGTTCGAGACCAGGGCGAACGGACCCTGCTCGACCGTCCCGAGGGTGACGGGCACAGGAAGCGGCGGCGCCGCCACGGGCTTCGCGACGGGCCGGTTCAGATACGTGTAGCCGTAGGCGGCGCCGCCCGTGATGGCGAGGAGGAGCAGGCCCAGACCGGCCGCGCCGGAGCGTCTCGATGCGGGGCCCGGCGCCGGTCGATGGACGCCGTCGTCGTCCGTGCGCGTCACCGGCGCGTCGGATCGAAAGGTGTCGCGCTCACGCACGTCCTCATTCAGCATGCGCCGTTATCCGCCCCTTGGCCCGAAAGCTCCGCACAGCCGGAAGATTTTGCATCCATTAGCATACAATCCGCGTTCCGGACATCGTGGCGTCCCGCCGATCACGGCAAAGTTCCCCGACGTAAAGCGTGCAAGCGCCGACGGCAGAGGGTAGCGTCACGCCGTCCGACACCCCGTCCGGACGATCCGTACCTGGTGCGGCGGCGCGGAACATCCGCCGATGCCGCGCCGAGGATGTGAGACCGGGACGCCGCATGGCCTCGACGCTGGAACTGGATGGCCTGAACGAGCTGCGCGATGCGCTGATCGAGGAACGGCAGATCGTCGTCGCATCGGTGCGGAAACTGCGCGACGCGCGGCGCCGGAAAGGCACATTCGTACTGGGTGACGGCGCCGATGCCGGTCCGCGGCTGGTCGCCGTGCAGGAGCAGATCGAAGTGGTCGAATCCATCATCGCCGCGCTCACGCAATCCCGGACCTGACGCGACCCGGATCCGCATCGTCGGAAAATCCGTTCCGGGCGCCTCGTCCGGAATGCCATTGTCCGGCACTGCCACAGTTCGATGTCCGGGATGTTTCTGGGGTTTTTGCTCGGCCTTCCCGGGATCGGATATGCGCCGCTCGGTCGGCCCTTGAAGTCAGGCGCCGGTGTGCCGAGTCATCGATCAGTCCTCCGGCAGGATTCGACGCCGCGCTTTGCCGAAAAAAGGCCCTTGATCCAGACCTGCACAATATTGGTGCCTCGGCAATGCTGGCAGGTCCCGGCAGTCGAATGGGACGGCGCGCTGCCGCGGCGTCGGTGCTCGTTTGCCGGTTATGGATTCGCCCGGGCGTGACGATCCGCGCGGCTTGTACAGGCTCTGCACATCTTTCGGGCTGGACGATCGCGATGCCGTGCTGTTAGCCCAACGCAACTCAAGGCGCAGGACTACGAAGATGGACGCCTTCGATCACGCCGGAACGGCGCACGACGCCGACGAAACCGTCGACACGCCTCACGAGACCGAGCTTCTGGCCCTCTGGCGCGCCCTCGCGGCCGACAGGCGCGCGCGGGACGAGCGCATGGCACGCCTGCGCGCCATGCGCCTGATCGGCGGAGACGACGGAACCGACTGATCAATCGGTCTCCGGCATCCCGTCCTGAATGCGGCTCGCCAGGACGAAGCCGACCGCCATCGCCATGGCTTCGGCCTGTGCGATCAGCTTCGGCTCGCCGGCATCGCGCGCCGCCTGCAGCAGCTGGATCGCGTGGCGGCCAAGACGGAGGGTCACGTCCTCTTCGCCCGCTGGGTCGTCCTCCGGCATCCCGTGGCTCTGGGCGCGGTCAGTCATTGTCGTGCCTCGATCTCGGGGCGGCTGGCATGGGCTTGAACGGCGAGGAGGTCGCGATCCACGATTGCGTGTCCGTGACGTCGCCGAAGACCCGCATCACCGCGCTCACCGACCGGTGGATCTCTTCGGCGCCGATGTCCTCCAGATCGTGGCTGGCGGAGGCATCGGACAGGAAGGTCACGTCCTGACCCCGGTGGAAGCCGTCGACCGCCGTCGCGAGGCAGGAGGATTCGGCGGCGAAGCCCGCCATGACCAGGGGCGGGCTTCCGCGCTCCATCGCGTCGGCGAAGGCGGGGCTCGCGTAGCAGGAGGGGCGGTCCCGGTCGAAGATCATGTCGCAGCCGTGGGGCTCGAACCCCTCGATCCAGCGGGCGTAGCGGCTGCCCGCCTGGAACAGCGGCGCCCCGACCCAGCGGACATAGGCCACCTGTATGCCGCTCGCGCGGGCATGCGCGAGGGCGCGGCGGCAGTTTTGGAGCGCGGGCTCGATCCCCGACAGGGCGAGCGGACGCCCGGCGATCTCGTATTCCTGCTGCATGTCCACCAGCACCAGAACCGGGACGCTGCGGGGCCGGCGATACAGCGCCGGATTGATCGGCCGGTTCATCGCGCCGCCACCGTCCGGTCCACGGAGGGCCGCGTCACGGCCCGGCTGCGGGACCGGTCGAGGGTTCCCGCCCGGTGCCAGCGTCCTTCCGGCCGGATGATGACGTAGGGGTCGGCGCCGAGCCTGATGGCCTGCGGATGCGGCTCCGCCTCCATCAGCATCTCGACGTAGTCGAAGTCCGAGAAGACCAGTTCCTGCGCACCGTCGAAGATCCGGAAGCCGAAGCGGCTCCAGAAGCCGACGAGGCGCTTCTGGGCGTGGCCGTAGAGCCGGCGGTAGCCCTTCACCCGCGCGAGTTCGATTCCGGCCCGGACCAGGGCGAAGGCCAAGCGGGTGTTGCGGAACTCGGCCCGGACCGCAAGGCGCTCGATCTTGGCGAAATCCGCGAAGAACCGGATGCGCAGGCATCCCGCCGGCTCGTCCCCGACATAGCCGATCAGGTGCGTCGCCGAGAGGTCGTTGCCGTCGAACTCCTCCTCGTAGGGGCAGGCCTGCTCTGCCATGTACACGGCGGCGCGCAGGGCGATGACCCGGGACAGATCCTCCAGGTTCCGCGCGACCGCGACGCTGGTGCCGGCCCCGCCCGGCTTGTGGCTGTCGTAGAGCGGTGCGGCCTCCGTCTTCGGCCCGCGGGCGAAATGGTACAGGTCCACACAGCCGGTCTTGCGGACCGTGAAGCCGAGCGTCGTGAGCAGATCCGCGCCCTCGGGCGTCGCCGCCCGGGCGTAGAAATCGACGCCGCGATAGGTTGGGCTCGACAGACGGTCGAAGACGAGGCTGACGCCACCCGCAAGCCGCCGCCGCGCGTAAACCGCCCAGACATAGATCCCGGCCGGACGTTCGTGCTGACCGGCGAGCATCGCGGCCGGTGGATCCGACGCATCGAGCGTTCCCGTCTTGAGCGCGGCCAGGCCGGCCGCATTCAGCATCAGGCAGGCGACGAAGCCGTCGCCCTGCGGACGTGCCGCATCGAACTTGTGTTTCTGGGCAATCGCCAGGACGCTGTCCGGATTGATCGACATCACGCGCTGCACGACGTGCAGGGGTGCCAGATCCGGCAGATCTGTACGCGCATCTTCGATCAGGCGTCTGAGATCGTCCGGCGCCGGCATGAATACGACGAGATGACGGGCGATACGATCGACGCGCAACATGCTCAGGTCATGCCGCGGCTCCACAGTGACTGACGCTGGACCAAGTTGATCCGTATCCCCCGCCACGAACTGGCCGCGAGCCATGTGCAGTGTCATCGGATGACCTGTCATTCGGTTTCGGATTGACGGTCCAGCACTTCGCATCTAGCGCTCTGGCTGTATGTGCAAAAATTGAAACAGGGGTGTTCCGTCGATGGAACAGACGGAGGCAAGCCGGGGCTCGATGCCCGACTGGCAGAGCATCCGAGTCTTCCTGACGCTCCAGCGGTCCGGAAGCTTCCGATCGGCGGCCGCCAAGCTCGGCCTGTCCGTGAATTCGGTGCGTCGCCGGATCGGCGATCTCGAGGCCCTGATCGGTGCCCCGCTGATGACGCGCCATGTCGACGGGATCCGTCTGACCACCGAGGGGCAGGCGATCCTGGACGCGGCCAACCGCATGGAGGCTGCGGCGTTCAGCCTGGTGCGCACGGGCGAGGTCGCTCCGTTCGCCGAGACCGGCGAGGTCCGCATCGCGGTGACGGAAGGGCTGGGGGCGTTCTGGCTCGCGCCGCGGCTCGTCGAGTTCCAGCGCGCCAATCCGCGCCTGACCGTCGACCTGCGCTGCGCCATGGAATCCGCCGACGTCCTGCGGCTTGAAGCGGACGTTGCCATCCAGCTGACGCGCCCGACGAGCCCGGACCTGCGCGTCGTCAAGCTCGGCCGCATCCACATGGTGCCCTATGCCGGGCGGAGCTACGTGGAGACGTATGGGCTTCCCGATCGCCCCGAGGATCTCGCGCGCCACCGGATCGTGGTTCAGGACGGCAGCCAGACCATGCGCCTCGAGGATTACGTGCGCTCAGTGCCGGGCTTTCCCGCGACGGTGCCGATCACCCTGAAGATCAATGTCAGCAGCGCGTATTACTGGGCGATCGCGAAGGGCGCCGGGATCGGCCTGCTGCCGACCTATGCCAGCGCGATCGGCGCGCAGGTCGTCCCGGTGGACAATCTCGGCCGCTTCGGCGTCGACATCTGGCTGACCTATCACCCGGATGCGGAGCGGATCGGCCGCGTGCGGCGGACGATCGACTGGCTGCGGGCGTCCTTCGATCCGAAGCGCTATCCCTGGTTCCGGGACGAGTTCATCCATCCCCGCGACCTGCCGGGCGCCGTCAAGGGCGAGCCCCTGCCGGACCTGTTCGCCGGGTTCATCGCCATGACGTCGTGACGTCGCCGCGACCCTGAGCGGCCCCCGACCGTCGATGGCCCGAAGCGCCTCCACGGGGCCCGCCTTGGCCTTGACCGCGCAACGCGCATGATCCTTGCTCCGGCGGCCACGACGACGAGGTTGCCCGTGCTGCTGACACCCCGCGAAAAGGACAAGCTGCTGATCGCCATGGCGGCACAGGTGGCGCGCAACCGCCTCGCACGGGGCGTGAAGCTCAACCACCCGGAGGCGGTGGCACTGATCACCGATTTCGTGGTCGAGGGCGCCCGGGACGGCCGCACCGTGGCCGATCTGATGCAGGCCGGCGCCAAAGTGCTGACCAGCGATCAGGTCATGGAGGGCGTGCCGGAGATGATCCACGACATCCAGGTCGAGGCCACCTTCCCGGACGGGACCAAGCTCGTCACCGTGCACCACCCGATCCGGGGGACGGCCTCGGCAGACGTCCCCGGGGCCGTGACGACGCTGCCTGGCGAGATCGTCTTCAACGCAGACGCCGAGCGGACCGTGCTCGAAGTCGCCAATGTCGGGGACCGGCCGATCCAGGTCGGCTCGCACTATCACTTCTTCGAGGTCAATCCGGGCCTCGTGTTCGAGCGGGAGCAGGCCCGCGGCAAGCGCCTCGACATCGCGCCGGGCACCGCCGTGCGTTTCGAGCCGGGATCGACGCGGGAGGTCGCGCTGGTGCCGCTCTCCGGCGGACGCACCGTGTACGGTTTCCGCGGCGACGTGATGGGCAAGCTCTGACCATGGCCAATTCGCCCAAGCCCGCCAGCCTGCCCCGGTCCGCCTACGCCGACATGTTCGGCCCCACGGTCGGCGACCGTATCCGCCTCGCCGATACCAGCCTGGAGATCACGGTCGAGCGCGACTTCACCACCTACGGCGAGGAGGTGAAGTTCGGCGGCGGCAAGGTCATCCGCGACGGCATGGGCCAGAGCCAGGCGACCAACGCCGACGGCGCCGTCGACACGGTGATCACCAACGCTGTGGTCCTCGACCATTGGGGCATCGTGAAATGCGATGTCGGAATCGTCCGCGGCCGGATCTTCAAGCTCGGCAAGGCCGGCAACCCGGACGTGCAGCCCGGAATCGACATCGTGGTCGGCCCGGGCACGGAGGTCATCGCCGGCGAGGGCAAGATCCTGACGGCGGGCGGCTTCGACAGCCACATCCACTTCATCTGCCCGCAGCAGATCGAGGAGGCGCTCTGCTCGGGGATCACCACGATGCTCGGCGGCGGCACCGGGCCGGCCCACGGCACCTTCGCCACCACCTGCACCCCGGGCCCCTGGCACATCGCCCGGATGATCGAGGCGGCCGACGCCTTCCCGATGAATCTCGCCTTCGCCGGCAAGGGCAACGCGTCCCGGCCGGACAGCCTCGTCGAGATGGTGCGGGCGGGTGCCTGCGCGCTGAAGCTGCACGAGGATTGGGGCACCACGCCCGCGGCGATCGACACCTGCCTGTCCGTGGCCGATGCCCACGACATCCAGGTCATGATCCACACCGACACGCTCAACGAATCGGGCTTCGTCGAGGACACGATCGCCGCCTTCAAGGGCCGGACGATCCACGCCTTCCACACCGAGGGCGCCGGCGGCGGGCACGCCCCCGACATCATCAAGGTCGCCGGGCTCCCGAACGTGCTCCCGTCGTCCACGAATCCGACGCGGCCCTACACGTGGAACACGATCGACGAGCATCTCGACATGCTCATGGTCTGCCACCACCTCGACCCGTCGATCCCCGAGGATCTCGCCTTCGCGGAGAGCCGGATCCGGCGCGAGACCATCGCGGCCGAGGACATCCTGCACGATATCGGCGCGCTCTCGATGATGTCCTCCGACAGCCAGGCCATGGGCCGGGTCGGCGAGGTCATCATCCGCACGTGGCAGACCGCCGACAAGATGAAGCGGCAGCGGGGCGCGCTGCCGGGGGATGCCTCCGGCACCGACAACCTGCGGGCGCGCCGCTACATCGCCAAATACACGATCAACCCGGCCATCGCGCACGGCATCTCCCGGCACATCGGCTCGGTGGAGCCCGGCAAGCTTGCCGACCTCGTCCTCTGGACGCCGGCCTTCTTCGGGGTGAAGCCCGATCTCGTGCTGAAGGGCGGCAGCATCGCGGCCGCCCCCATGGGCGACCCGAACGCCTCGATCCCGACGCCGCAGCCGGTGCATTACCGGCCGATGTTCGGTGCCTACGGTCGGGTCCCCTTCGCCACCGCCCTGACCTTCGTCTCCAAGGCCGCCGTCGACGACGGCCTGCGGGAACGGCTCGGCGTCCAGAAGGACCTGGTGGCCGTGGAGAATGTGCGCGGCGGCATCTCGAAGAAAAGCATGATCCTCAACGACGCCACGCCCGAGATCGAGGTGGATCCCGAGACCTACGACGTCCGGGCCGACGGCGAGCTGCTGGTCTGCGAGCCCGCCGAGGTGCTGCCCATGGCGCAGCGCTACTTCCTGTTCTGAGCGGTCCCGTCCGATGATTCGCGCCACCCGCATCCTTCGCCGGGACGCCCTGTCCGGCGGCGAGATCGTCGACCGCGTCGTGCTCGATCACGGCGACCGGCATCGCCGCCGGGTCGCCATGCGCGGCGCAGGCGGGCTGGGCTTCCTGCTCGACCTGCCGGAGCCGGCCGTGCTGGAGGACGGCGACGCCCTGGTCCTGCAGGACGGCCGGCTTGTCTGGGTCGAGGCGGCGCCGGAGCGCCTTCTGGAGATCCGCGCACCGGACGACCATGCCCTCAAGCGCCTGATCTGGCACATCGGCAACCGGCACATCCCCGCCGAGATCGGCGCGGACGCGGTGTGGATCGCCGATGACCATGTGCTCGCCGAGATGGTGCGCGGTCTGGGCGGCACCGCCGAGCCCGTGGAGCGACCGTTCCGGCCCGAGGGCGGTGCCTATTCCGGCGGCTACGCCCACGAGCATGACCATTCCCACGGCGGCCACCACCATCACCACCATGCCGGCGGCTGAAACCCTGGATTCGCTGCGTGTGATGGCGTGGCTGTCGCCGGGTTACCCGGTGGGCGCCTACGCCTACTCGCACGGCCTGGAATGGGCTG
This sequence comes from Methylobacterium sp. 391_Methyba4, assembly GCF_029691625.1. Classification (NCBI taxonomy): domain Bacteria; kingdom Pseudomonadati; phylum Pseudomonadota; class Alphaproteobacteria; order Hyphomicrobiales; family Methylobacteriaceae; genus Methylobacterium; species Methylobacterium sp. 391_Methyba4. The sequence continues at coordinate 3,384,102 of NZ_CP121475.1, forward strand.
TCGAAGCCGGAGATATCCGCGACGAGGCCGGCCTGACGCTGTGGCTCGAGGACGTCTGTACCCGCGGCGCCCTGCGCAACGACCTGATCCTCGCGGCCGAGGCCCACCGGGCGGCAGGCGCCTCCGACGGCGTCGGCCTCATCGCCGTCAACGATCTCGCGCTCGCCCTCGCCCCGTCCCGGGAACTGCACCTCGAGACGAGCCAGCAGGGGCGGAGCTTTCTCGACGCGACACGCGGCGCCTGGCCCTGCCCGGCGCTTGCGGCGCTCTCCGAAGAAGTGCCGGGTCCGGTCGCCTACCCGGTCGCCGTCGGGCTCGCCGCCGGGGCGCATCGCATGGCGCTGGCGCCGGTTCTCGCCGCCTACGGCCTCGCCTTCCTTCAGAACCTCGTCTCGGCGGCCCTGCGGGCGGCGCCCGTGGGCCAGGCAGCCGGGACCCGGGTGATCGCCGCCCTTGCTCCGCGGCTCGTGCCGCTGGCCGCCGCCGCTGCTGAGGCGGGGCTCGACGCTCTCGGTGCCGCAACCTTCCGCCTGGATCTCGGCTCCTTTCGGCACGAGACTCAATATTCCCGCATCTTCCGATCCTGAGCCTGAAGCATGACCTCCTCGAACGGCCCCCTCCGCGTCGGCATCGGCGGTCCCGTCGGCTCCGGCAAGACCGCCCTGATGGAGCAGCTCTGCAAGCGCTTCCGCGACCGCTACGAGATCTGTGCGATCACCAACGACATCTACACGAAGGAGGATGCGCGCATCCTGACCGTGGCCGGCGCCCTCCCCGAGGAGCGCATTCTCGGTGTCGAGACCGGCGGCTGCCCGCACACCGCGATCCGAGAGGACGCTTCGATCAACCTCGCCGCCGTCGCCGAGATGACCCGGCGGTTCCCCAAGCTCGATCTAGTCCTGATCGAATCCGGGGGCGACAATCTCGCGGCGACGTTCTCGCCCGAACTCGCCGACATCACCCTCTACGTCATCGACGTCGCCGGCGGCGAGAAGATCCCCCGCAAGGGCGGCCCGGGCATCACGCGCTCGGATCTGCTGATCGTCAACAAGACCGACCTCGCGCCCCTCGTCGGCGCCGACCTGTCGGTCATGGAATCCGACACGCAGCGGATGCGCGGCGCGCGGCCCTACGTGTTCGCGTCCTTGCGGGAGGGGGCGGGCGCGGATTCCGTCGCGCGCTTCGTCGAAGAGGCGGGCGGTCTCGGTCGCTGAACCGATGAGCCGGTCGCGTCGAACGCGTGGTGCTCGACTCTAGCGCCCGGCTTCGGCGGAGCGGGCGCGAACCGACGACGATTTCGGCACACCCATGAGCGCGTCGAGGCGGCTCATGCGGGCGTTGAAATCGTTCATGACGGTCTGGCGCGCCTTGAGTGCGGCGCTGGGCTGGACCTTGGCGGCCGCCTGACGCGGCCGTGCCTCAGCCTGGACCGTCGGAACGGCGAGAAGCGCCGCCAGCGCGGCGATGGTCAGGGTCGGTTTCATCGCGCGAAATCCCTCGTGCATCCGCGGCGCCGAACGTCGCGAAGCCGCACGATATTAGGCGTGCCGGACCCGGGGCCGCGTGCGCGAGCGCACAACACGTAAGATTGATCTGTCTGCGCATCGAGCTGGCTCCGTCAGGTTGACAGTCCGTCGCGACTGATTCAACCCGCGGTATCGCGGCCTTCTGGACGGTATCGCGGCCTTCTGGACGGTATCGCGCATGCGAAATCTGCGGTGGCTCGCCGCCCTGCCCTTTCTGGGCATCCTGATCGGTCCGTTCTTTCTGAACCGGGTCGAACCCTTCGTTCTCGGCCTGCCGCTGCTCCTCGCCTGGCTGGTGTTCTGCGTGATCGGGACCTCGGCGGTGATGGCGGTGATCTATCTCGCCGATCCCCAGAACCGAAGCCCGGAAGATCCGCGATGAGCGTCGCCCTCATCATCGTGGCGGCCGGATTCGCGCTGGCGATCGGCCTCGGGCTCTACGCACGGTTGGGCCGTGAGATGGGCCTGGAACAGTGGACGGTGGGCGGCCGGGGCTTCGGCACCACCCTCGTCTTTCTGCTGATGGCCGGCGAGATCTACACGACCTTCACGTTCCTGGGTGGGTCCGGCATTGCCTACGGCAAGGGCGGCCCGGCCTACTACATCCTCTGCTACCTGACGCTCGCCTACGTCACCTCGTATTGGCTGCTGCCGCCCGTCTGGCGCTACGCGAAGCAGAACGGCCTCTACACGCAACCCGATTTCTTCGCCCGCAAGTACCGAAGCCCGGCGCTCGGCATGCTGGTGGCTCTGGTGGGGATCGTGGCGCTGGTCCCCTACCTCGTGCTCCAGTTCAAGGGCCTGGGGATCATCGTCTCCACAGCGTCCTACGGGGCCATCTCGTCGACCGCCGCGGTCTGGATCGGGGCGGCCGCCCTCACCGTCTACGTGGTCGTCTCGGGCGTCCACGGCTCGGCCTGGACGGCGGTGATCAAGGACACCAGCATCCTGTTCGTGGTGGTCTTCCTCGGGATCTACCTGCCGGTGCACTATTACGGCGGCTATGGAGGGCTGTTCCAGGCCATCGAGGCGGCGAAGCCCGGCTTCCTTGTCCTGCCCGATCGCGGCCAGAGCCCGACCTGGTTCACCACGACGGTCCTGCTCACCGCCCTGGGCGGATACATGTGGCCGCACACCTTCGCGTCGCTCTACACGGCGCGCGAGCCCGGCGCCTTCCGGCGGAACGCCGTGATCCTGCCGATCTACCAGCTGATCAATCTCTTCGTGTTCGTAATCGGCTTCACGGCCGTCATGCAGGTGCCCGGCCTCACCGGCCCGGATGTCGATCTGTCGCTGTTCAAGCTCGCCCTTGCGACCTTCCCGCCCTGGGTCATCGGCCTCATCGGCGCCACCGGCGTGCTGACCGCTCTGGTCCCGGGATCGATGATCCTGATCGCCGGCGTGACGCTGGTGGCCAACAACCTCGTCCGGCCTCTGCGACCCGGCATGGACGATGCCGCCACCGCCCGGCTGTGCAAGATACTGGTGCCGGTTCTGGCGCTGGTCTGCGTGGGCTTCACCCTGTCGGGCGGCGACACGATCGTGCAGCTCCTGTTGATGGGCTACAACTTTGTCACGCAGCTCTTCCCATGCTTCATCGCCAGCCTGATGCGCCGCAACCCGCTCGATCGGCGCGCTGCGATGGCCGGCATCGTCGCGGGCGTCGCCACCGTGGCGGCGACCGTTCTGAGCGGGTTCAGCCTGTCCAGCCTCTCCGCCCTCGGACCGCTCCAGGACGTGAATGTCGGCATCGTGGCGCTGATGGTGAATCTCATGGTCACCCTCGCGGTGGCGCAACTGATGCGCGTCGGGGCGACCGCCGCGCAGGCCGCTGAGTGACGGGCCTCAGGCCTGCCCCCGCCGGGTCGTGAGCCAGGATGCCAGAAGCACCGCGGCGCTCACCAGCCCGACCAAGAGGGTCGAGGCCGCGTTGATCTCCGGGTTCACCCCGAGTCTGACCTGGCTGTAGAGCCGCATCGGCAGCGTGGTCGAGCCGGGGCCGGACACGAAGCTCGCGATGACGAGATCGTCGAGCGACAGGGTGAAGGCGAGGAGGGCCCCGGCGGTCAGAGCGGGCGCCAGAAGCGGCAGGGTGACGGTCATCAGAACCCGCGCGGGCGTCGCGCCGAGGTCGGCCGCGGCTTCCTCCAGGGATCGATCGAGACCGCGCAGGCGCGCCCCGACCACCACCGCCACGAAGCCCGTGCAGAACGTCGTGTGGGCGATGAGGATCGTGAGGAGGCCCCGGTCCAGCCCGATCCCGATGAACATCAGCAGGAGCGAGAGGCCGATCATCACCTCCGGCATCACGATCGGTCCGACGACGAGGCCGGTGAACAGCGCCCGTCCGCGGAAGCGGCCCTGCCGCTCGAGGACCAGGGCTGCGAGGGTGCCGAGGATCGTGGCGAGCAGGCTCGCGAGGATCGCGACCTTCAGAGAGACCCAGGCGGCTGCGATGAGCGGCGCGTCGGACATCAGCGCACCGTACCAGCGTGTCGAGAAACCGCCCCAGACCGTGACCAGGGGCGAGGCGTTGAACGAGTAGGCGATCAGCACCACGATCGGCGCGTAGAGGAAGACGAGGCCGGCCGCGAGGGCGGTGCGGGTGACCCAGGTCACGGGGACTCTCCCTCGCCGGCGCGCAGGCTGTCCCGGAACAGCACCACCGGGCCGATGACGATGGCGAGGATCAGGACCGCCACCGCGGAGGCCAGGGGCCAGTCGCGGTTCGAGAAGAACTCGGTCCAGAGCACCCGGCCGAGCATCAGGGTTTCCGAGCCGCCGAGAAGGTCCGGGATCACGAACTCGCCGATCATCGGGATGAAGCACAAGCCCGCGCCGGCCGCGATCCCGGGCAGGCTGAGCGGCAGGGTCACGGTCCAGAACACCCGGGTCGGCGAGGCGCCGAGATCCGCAGCGGCGTCCCGCAGCGTCGGGTCGAGGCGGTTCATCACCGCGTAGAGCGGCAGGACCATGAAGGGCAGATACGCGTAGACGAGGCCGATGATCACCGCGGCGTCGGTGTTGAGGATCGTGAGCGGCTCGCCGATCAGCCCGAGCCGGATCAGCGTGAGGTTGAGCAGACCCTCCGGTTTGAGGATCGCGATCCAGGCGTAGACCCGGATCAGGAAGCTGGTCCAGAACGGCACGACCACCAGCGCCACGAGGAGCGGCTGCCATCGGGACGGGGCGCGGGCCAGCGCGTAGGCGAGCGGTGTGCCCAGGGCGACAAGGATCAGGCTGGCCAGGGCGGCGTAGGTCAGCGAGCCGAGGACGGCGTCCCGATAGAGCGGGTCGGCGTAGAGCGTCAGGTAATTGTCGAAGTTCAGGGCTTCGAGAAAGCTCGACCAGCCGTCGAGGCCGGCCCGCCAGTCGAGCACCGGCAGATAGGGTGGGATCGCCGTCGCCGGCTCCGACAGGCTGATCTTGAGGGTGATCGCGAACGGCAGCAGGAAAAACGCCGCCAGCCAGAGGAAGGGTGGCAGCCGCACGAGACGATCGAACAGCCGTGCCGTTATCCGGCCGCTCACCGGCGGGCACCCGGATCGCGCCGCTCCGGGCGGCCATGCGGGTCGTCCGACGGCGCGATGGGCCTCATGCGGGCAGGATCACGGCGGCCTCGGCCGCGAAGCCGGCATGCGATGCCGATCCGAGCGCCTGCCCGGCCTCCGTCGGTCGCCCGCTCGCCCGCAGCGTCGTGCCGTCGGGCAGGCGCAGGGTCCGACGCAGCCTGTCTCCGAGAAAGACGGAATCGGCGATCACCACCGGCAGCCCCTCCGTGCCGAGAACGAGGTCCTCCGGCCGCACGGCGACCACGACGGCGGCCCCCGTCTCCAGCGCGTCCGCCGCGACGCCCCGAACGGCGCCATAAGCGGTCTCGACTTCGCGGGCGCCGCCGGGCCCTCCCGCGCCGAGGCGGCCGGGGATGAGGTTCACGTCGCCGAGCAGCCCCGCCACGAAGCGGCTCGCCGGGCGTCGGTAGAGCTCCGCCGGAGGTCCGACCTGGATCAGGCGCCCGCCTTCCATGACGCCGATCCGGTCGGCAAGCATCATCGCCTCCTCGGGATCGTGCGTGACGACGATGAAGGCGGTGCCGAGCCGCCGCTGGACGGCACGCAACTCGCCCTGCGTCTCCTCGCGCAGGCCGCGATCCAGGGCGCCGAGCGGCTCGTCGAGAAGCAGCAGCTGCGGCTCCCGGGCCAGCGCCCGGGCCAGGGCGACCCGCTGCCGCTGACCGCCCGAGAGCGTGTCGGGTCGGCGGTCGCCGAACCCGTCGAGGCGCACGAGCCGGAGCAGGTCCGCCACCCGGTTAGCGGCGGCGGCGCGGCCGAGGCCCTTGAGACCGTAGCCGATATTGCCGGCCACGCTCATGTGCGGGAACAGGGCATAGGACTGGAACATCATGTTGACCGGCCGCCGGTGGGGCGGCAGCGCGGTCAGATCGGCCTCCCCCAGCAGGATCCGCCCGGCGGTCGGTCTCTCGAAGCCCGCGATCATGCGCAGAAGGGTGCTCTTCCCGCAGCCGGATGGCCCGAGCAGGCAGAAGAACTCCCCCGGCTCGAGATCGAGCGTCACGGCCTCGACGGCGTGGTGCGTGCCGAAGCGTTTGGTCAGCTCCTCGAGCCGCAGGCGCGGCGCCGGCAGGCCGGACAACGGATCAGGAATCCTCGCGCAGCGCCTCGGCCACGCGCGCTTCCAAGAGATCCGGCCGCCGCAGGACGAGGGCGCCGCGGGTGCGGTCGACCAGACCCTCGGCGGCCATCGCGGTGAATTCCCGGGTCACCTGCTCCCGCCGGCAGCCGATCCGGGCGGCGAGGACGTGGTGGTAGGGCGGGGGCGACACCACCCGCTCGCCCCCTGCCCCGGCCCGCGGCACGGAGAGGCGCAGCAGCTCGGCATACAGCCGGTGCTTGAGATCGAGCAGGGCGTGCTCCATCAGCCGCGTGTTCAGCTCGCGCACGCGCTTGGCCAGGAGCCGGAACAGCCGGTCGGCGATCGCCTCCGACGCGAAGACGATCTGGCGGAACACCGGGGCCGGCACCACGCAGACCTCGCCGCGCGTCAGCGCCGTGACGTTGGCCGAGCGGCCGATCCCGTCGATCGCGGCGAGTTCGCCGAAGAAGGCCCCGCCCCGCATCTCCCCCAGGATGACCTCCTTGCCGGACTGGGTCCGGTTCAGGATGCGGACCTCGCCGGAGGCGATGAAGTACACGTCGGTGGAGATGTCGTCGAAGTCGACCAGAACCTCGTTCTCGTCGAAGCGGCGCCAGTGGCAGCGGGGCTCGTAGGGCCCGAGCTCAATGCCCGGATCCTTGAAGAAGGGTATCGTCCCCAACCGCGCCATCGATCGTGTTCCCTCAACTCCGGCCTCCGTCCCTGCCCTGACGGGGGCCAGCCAGCAGATCTGGGGACGGGAGCAGCCCGTACAGTGACGTCGCGCTCCGCCGGGGCGGTGCTGGATCGATCGGGCATAATGATCGTGACGGTCGCGGGCTGGACGGTCAAGCCGCGTCCCGATGAACAGGAGTTTATTGGCGTGGATCACCCATGACGGCTAGGTTCCCTGTCCGCTGCGGCGGCCTGACTCGATGCATCAAGACGTTCCATTCCCGCTCTCGACAGCCGCTCCAGGCCCTCGTCTTCAGGCGACCTTGTCTCATCCGTTCGAGCGGTCGGGACGCAGCCTCCATTCGGGGCGACACGCCACGGTCCGCGTCAGACCGGCGCCGGCCGGCCATGGCATCGTCTTTCGGCGTCGTCTGAAGGATGGTCGCACGGTCGATGTGCCGGCCGATTGGCGACTTCGGGAATCGCAGCCGCTGTCCTCGGCGGTGCGGCGGGAGGGGGTCCTCGTCCGCACGATCGAACACCTCATGGCATCGCTGAGCGCCTTGCGGATCGACAACGTGCTGGCCGAGATCGACGCGGACGAGCTGCCGATCTTCGACGGCAGCGCCACGCCGTGGTGCGAGGCCATCCGGGCCGCGGGCCGGAGCGAGCAGACCTTGCCCTGCCGGGTCATCCGCCTGCTGCGGACCGTTGCGGTCGAGAACGGGCGGCGGCGGCTTCAGATCGAGCCCGGCGACGGACTCCACATCAGCGGCCACCTCGCGCTGGCGCATTTCGGGTCGGTCGACTGGTCGGGTGCGATAACGCCCGAAGGCTTCGAGCGGGAGATTGCGCCGGCGCGCAGCTTCGGTCGCTACCTGCGAGCCATGGCGGGGCGCGCCTACGGCTTCATACGGGGGACGGACTTCCTGCAGGGCGTATCGCCCCGCTCGGCGGCGCTCCTCGTGCGCGGGCACGTGCTCGGCGGGATGCGGGTCCCCGATGAGCCGGTGCGGCACCGCATCCTCGATCTCATCGGCGATCTCGCTTTGGCGGGCCACCCGATCGAGGGTCGCATCTCAGCCTTCCACACGGGACACGAACTCAACCACGCCCTGGTCGCCGCACTGATGAGCGACAGCTCGGCCTGGGAACTCGTTTGAGGCGCGGCCGACAGACCGGAAGAGGCCTCAGGCGGAGGCAGGTCGAGGGGGTTCGCAGGCGGCCGCGACCTCACCGAAGGCTCGGACCAGATCGACATCGAGCTTCGCGGTCATCTGCCTCAGGATGGCGTAGGCCTCCGGGGCCGATTTCGGCGCCTTGTAGGGGCGCGCCTCGATCAGCGCGGCGAAGATGTCGCAAATGGTGATCAGACGGACGAGATCCGGGATCTGCGACCCGCGCAAGCCGTCCGGATAGCCCGAACCGTCGAGATATTCGTGGTGCGAGCGGACCACCGACAGGGTCAGCGCGTCATAATCGCCCGTCAGCAGCATCGCGTGACCGAGCGCCGGGTGACGATCCATCTCCTTGCGCTCGAGGGGCGTCAGCGGTGCCGGCTTGTTCAGGATGGCGAGCGGGATCTTGGCCTTGCCGATGTCGTGGAGCAGCGCCCCTTTGACCAGGTACCGGGAATCGGCCTCGCTGAGCCCCAGAATACGGGCGAATTCGGCTGCGATCCCGGCCACGCTCAGGCAGTGGCGGTGGGTGACGTCGTCGAAATTCGCGACGACGTCGAGCCAGTTGCGCACCTTCGCCTCGCGGATGGCCTGATTGACCAAGTCGGCGCCGCTTTCGACCACCGCCGGCGGGGGCGCCTGATCGGCCCGGAACAGGCTGACGAAGGCCGCATGTGCCTCATGGATCTGATGCCGCCACCGGCGGGCGGATCGCGTATCCGGCCCGCCGCCGGTCAGGGTCGCGACCGCATTCAGCAGCAGGGCGCTCGCCGTGGAGGCCGCCATCACCCGGGTCGCCCCCAGAGCCGTCGCCTGGATCTCGCCGCGCCCGAGATTGCCGTGGATCAGGGCGAGAAACGGGACCCCGGGGGCCCGCACCGTGGACAGGACCTGACGCAGGCGCCGGACGGATTCGGAGGTCAGTGCGCTGACGTCGCTGATGATCAATGCGGCGCCCGATGGCGGGGCCGCGTCGCCGTAGAGGTCGTGCAACATCACGGAAATGCCGCCGCCGAGGTTGCGCGCGAGCCGCCCGCCCCGCTCGAGATCGTCGGTCAAGATCAGGGTCTGGCCCAACAACTCCCCCCGTCGCTCGCCTCGTTCCGGGCGTCCAACGTGTGCGAGCGCACTCTAACCAATGATCGGCCTATCGAAATCTGGATAGACGTCGCTCAAGATAATTATAGTCGCATTACGTTAAAATTTTAGCCGCCCAGGCAGGTATTCTCCGCTTCAATCAGGTATCCAACCCGTCACGCCGAGGCCTCGCGAATCGTGCCGGTCGGCGCGGAGCCGGCGCTTGCCTCGCCGCGTCCGGACAGCCAGAACGCCGTCATGCTGCGCGTCAATGACCTCACCTATCGCATCGGCGACCGTCTGATCCTCGATTCCGCGAGCTTCACGATCCCGGAAGGCGCCCGCGTCGGTCTCGTCGGGCGCAATGGGGCCGGCAAGACCACGCTGTTCAAGGCCATTCTCGGCGATCTGCCGGTGGATGCGAAATCGGTGGCGCTGCCCAAGGGCATGCGGATCGGCGCCGTTGCCCAGGAGGCACCGGCCGGGCCGGAGACGCTGCACGCCGTCGTGCTCGCCGCCGACACGGAGCGCGCCCGGCTGATGGCGGAGGCCGAGCATGCGGACGGCTTGCGCCGCGCCGAGATCGAGACCCGGCTCGTCGATATCGGCGCCCACTCGGCGCCGGCCCGGGCCGCCGCGATCCTGCACGGCCTGGGGTTCGATGCGGCCGCCCAAGGGCGGCCCTGCTCGGACTTCTCCGGCGGCTGGCGGATGCGCGTGGCGCTGGCCGCCGTCCTGTTCTCGGAGCCGGACCTGCTGCTCCTCGACGAGCCGACCAACTATCTCGACATCGAGGGCACGCTCTGGCTGTACGATTACCTGGAGCGCTACCCGCGCACCGCCATCATCATCAGCCACGACCGCGACCTGCTCGACACCAGCGTCGATCACATCCTGCATCTCGACCGCGGCAAGCTGACGATCTACCGCGGCGGCTATTCGAGCTTCGCCAAGCAGCTCTCGGAGAAGCGGGTGCTCCAGGCCAAGGCGAAGGCCAAGCAGGATGCCGAGCGCGCGCATCTCCAGAGCTTCATCGACCGGTTCAAGGCCAAGGCCACCAAGGCGCGGCAGGCCCAGTCGCGGATGAAGCGGCTGGCCAAGATGGAGCCGATCGCGGCGCTGCTCGACGACGACGTGCCGGTGATCCACCTGCCGAGCCCGGAGAAGCCCCTGTCGCCGCCGATCGTGGCGATGGAGCGGGTCAAGGCCGGCTACGGGGACCGGATCGTCCTGACCGGGCTCGACCTCAGCCTCGCGCCGGACGACCGGGTGGCGTTGCTGGGCGCGAACGGCAACGGCAAGTCGACCTTCTGCAAGCTGATCGGCGGGCGGCTCGGCCCCGTGGCCGGCGAGGTCAAGCGCTCCTCAAAGATGGAGGTCGCCTATTTCGCCCAGCATCAGCTCGACGAGTTGCGGCCCTCCGAGAGCGCCTACGCGCATGTCCGAACCCTGATGCCGGACGTTCCGGAGGCCAAGGTGCGCTCCGCGACGGCGCGGCTGGGCTTCGGCGCCAACAAGGCCGACACGCCGGTCGAGAAGCTCTCGGGCGGCGAGAAGGCGCGCCTGCTCATGGGCCTCGCGGCCTTTCACGGCCCGCACCTCCTGATCCTCGATGAGCCGACCAACCACCTCGATATCGAGAGCCGGCAGGCCCTCGTGGAGGCGATCAACGACTACGAAGGGGCCGTCATCCTCGTGTCCCACGACCGCTTCCTGGTCGAGGCCTGCGCCGACCGGCTCTGGCTCGTCGCGGACGGCACGGTGAAGACCTTCGACGGCGACATGGACGATTACCGGCGCTTCGTCCTGTCGGGGCCGGAGCGCGAGGCGGAGCGCGAGACTGAGCCGTCCGGCGGCCAGAAGGCCGAGGCGCGTCGGGCCGGCGTCGAGCGCCGCGCGGCCCTCGCGCCGCTGCGCAAACGCCTGGAGGCCATCGAGGCCCGCATGGCCAAGCTGACCGCGGCGATCCAGAAGATCGACGCGGCGCTGGAGGACGGGTCCGCCTTCCGGGAGAACGCCGCCAAGGCCGGCGAGATCGCCAAGATGCGCGCGGACGCCGCGCAGGCGCTCGCCTCCGCCGAGGAGGAATGGCTGAATGTGAGCGCGGAGATCGAGGCCGCCTGAGGCGTTCCCCGGCGCGCTCGGACCCCTCGCGGCCGGTGGTTCCCATCCGTTCGGGCGCTGCGAAACCATCCAGCAGCGCCACGGCAGGCCGGGCGGCGCGAGGCTCGTTCAGAGCGACAGTTCGATCGCCCGCTCCAGGATGTCGACGCCGAGGTCGATCTCCTCGTCAGTGGCGGTCAGCGGCGGGGCGATGCGGAACACGCCGCCCATGCCCGGCAACTGCACGATGTTCATGCTCAGCCCGAGGTCCAGGCAGCGCCGGGTGATCGCATCGCCCAGATCCGGCGCCGGCACCTTCGTGCCCCGGTCGGCCACGATCTCAACGCCCTGCAGAAGCCCGCGACCGCGGAGATCGCCGATGCAGGCGAAGCGCTGCTGAAGGGCGCCCAACCGCGTGGCGAGCCGGGCGCCGGCCTCCTCGGCCCGGGCGACGAGGCCGTCGCGCCGGACCATCTCCAGCACCTTGAGGCCCACCGCTGCGGGCAGCGGATCGGAGACGTGCGTGGTGTAGAACAGGAACCCGCGGGCGTGGCAGAGATCCTCGATCTCCGGCGTGGTCAGGACCGCCGCGAGCGGCAGGCCGGCGCCCAGGGTCTTCGACAGGGTGAGGATGTCCGGGACCACGCCGTCGCGTTCGCAGGCGAACATCAGGCCCGTGCGGCCGATGCCCGTCTGGGCCTCGTCGAGGATCAGCAGCATCCCCCGCTCCGCGCATTTCCGCTTGAGCGCGGCGAGGTAGCCCGGTGGCAGTTCGAGGATGCCCCCGGAGCTGAGGATCGGCTCGGCCAGGAACGCCGCGAGGTTGCCGGTTGATTGCCGGTCGACCAGCGCGAAGGCGTAATCGAGTTCGGTCTGCCAGTCGGGGGCTCCGTCCTTCTCGAAGGTGGGGCGGTAGGCGTTCGGCGCGGGGATCGCGAAGGAGCCGACGGAGGCCGGGCCATAGCCCTTGCGGCCGGCGCTGTAGGTCGCCCCGGCCGCCCCCGCCGTCATCCCGTGCCAGGATTGCGCGAAGCTCACGACCTCCCAGCCGCCCGTGGCGAGCTTGGCCATGCGCAGGGCGGCCTCGTTGGCCTCTGCGCCGGTGGTCAGCAGGAGCGTCCGTTCGAGGTCGCCGGGGGCGATCCGGGCCAGCTCCGTCGCGAGATCGACCACGGGCCGGCTCAGCATGCCGCTGAACAGGTGGTCGAGATGTCCGACGTGATGCGCGGCCACCGCGGCGATCTCGGGATGCCCGTGGCCCAGGATCGCGCTCATCTGGCCGGAGGTGAAATCGAGGATCTTCCGGCCGTCCGCGTCGTAGACGAAGCTGCCCTCCGCCCGCTCGATGATGACCGGCGCGAAGGAGCCGCCGTACCGCACGAGATGCCGACGTGCGCGCGTCCAGAAATCGGCGTCGTCGTTCCGTGTCATCGTCGGTCCTGCACCCGGGTCCAGCGGCGCCATGCTAGGACCGCCGCGGACGGCAGAAAAGCTTATCGTTCTGAACCGAGAGTTCAGAGGTTCTTATGGCTCACAGCCTCGACATCGATCTCCTTCGCAGCTTCGCCGCGGTGGCGGAGACCGGCGCCTTGAGCCGGGCGGCGGAGCGGGTCAGCCGCAGTCAGGCCGCCCTCAGCATGCAGATGAAGCGCCTGGAGGATCTCGTCGCGCAGCCGCTTCTGCGGCGGACGGGGCGCGGGGTCTCCCTGACGGTGCAGGGGGAGCGCCTTCTGGTTCATGCGCGCCGAATCCTGTCCGCGCACGACGACGCCCTGGCTGAATTGTCCGGACGGAGTCTCACCGGCACGCTGCGGATCGGTTGTCCGGACGATTATGCGCAGGCGTTCCTGCCGGCCCTGCTGCGCGGCTTCGCACCCCGACACCCCGCGGCGGCGATCGCGGTGGTCTGCGCCGCGACGCCCCGTCTGGAGGAGCGATGGCAACGCGGTGGACTCGACTTGGCGCTGGTCTCCGTTGCCCGCTCGGCCGAGGGGGAGATCCTCCGGCACGAGGAACTCGTCTGGGTCGCGCCGCGCGGTGCGCCCGCGGCTTGGCCCGACCCGCTGCCGCTCGCCCTCGGCGATCCCGATACCCTCGATCATCGGGCGGCGCGGGCCGCCCTCGACAAGGCGGGGCGACCATACCGGATCGCCTACGCGAGCGGCAGCCTGTCGGGCCTGCTGGCCGTGACGCGCTCCAAGCAGGCCGTGGCGGTCCTGACCCGCGCCGCGGTCCCGCCCGATCTGCGCATCCTGGCCCGCAGCAGCGGATTGCCGGCGCTGCCGCGCATCGGTCTGACGATCCGCATGGATGAAGCGCATGCCACTCCGCTCACGCGGGCCTTCGCCGCCCATGTCCGGTCCGTTCTGCCGGCGCTCTGAGCCCGCGATCGATCGGCGAGGGAAAGCCGATCGACCACGGCGGTGAAGCCCAGCGCCGCCGCATGCCAGGATCTACGCTTCGTCACCGGATTTCGGCCAGAACACAACGATGTCGTCGTTGTCGACATCGATCCAATTGAAGTGCGTCTTCGGGTTGTCCTGACTGATGCTTTCGAAATGCGCGCTGTTGCACAGAACGTAGACCTCCCGCTCCGGCCCGTGGAAGCCGATATCGATCTCCAACTGGCGAAGGGCCGAGCGGAAGTCCGTATCGGACAGGTGCGTGCCCCGGAACTTCCGGCCAGCCACGTCCGGAAAGTGCGCGCTCCAGGCTGCCATGACCCGGGGATTGTCATACTGAACGACCGTGTCGGTTCCCACGACGCGGGATGGACTGTGATCCAGCCGGACATCCTCGCTCCAGTTGCGGTTGGCTGCGCCGATCGTCTTGGTCGTTTCCGGAGAGACGACAGGCGTCGTCGCCGTGACCGTCGCCATGGCCGCCGCGGCAATCTGGGTGCCGCGCCGATCCGGCGGATCGAACGGCATGGCGTCGATCGCCCGGATCTGGGTTTCGGCCAGCGCGAAGACGGCGCCGGCCGCCTCCGGCGAGAGCGTGTAGATGGACCGGGGATCCGGTGCAGCCGAGACGGCGGCCGGCGCCGTCTTCGCTGTCGTCAGCCCGAGTTCTTCGGCGTGGTTCGCTTTCTGGGTGGCAGCCGTGACGGCAGCCAGGGGAGGTATGTAATCCATCGCGCGGTCTCCATCTCTTCGAGCCGATGCGCTCCCATCGCCGCTCAACGTGAGCGGCGTGCCTCAGCGTGCTGCGCCGGCAGACAGACGTGCCGGCGGTACAGCGGGCGAATGCCGTCCGGACCGGCAACCGGCGCGGCGACGCCCGGCAAGGCCGGGCCGAGCTGCGGTGTCGCCGCGCGGCGCGACCAAGCGCGTCAGCGGTCGCGCCTGCCGGGTCATGCCGTAGGCGGCCGGCTGCGCAGAGCGGGCCGTTCAGAACTGGACGCGCCGGTCCGTGATGCCGGTTAGGCGGAGTGGCGGGGATGCAAGCGAGAAACGCCTCGGCTCTCGGGCGCCACGCGGCCCTCATGACCACCGGCACCCCATCCGCGAGCTTCATGCTCCGTTAATTCTTACGTGCACTCAAACACTTGAAGGTGTCAAGTCTATTCCGGCCGTGCCCGCGCCTTTCCACGGTGTCGGCGACGATGTGCGAAGACAATAGGCCTGTAACGCAAAAGAGTTTTCTATTTTTATACTGAAACATGTAGTGGATGACACGCAGTTCTTGGCGGTCATGCCAAGGCCTGCCCCATCATGCCATGAGCCGTCCCGATTCACAGGATGCGCGGTGCGCCTGTGCCGTGGACACCCGGTGGATGCCATGCGGCGGTCCGCGACCCGGTGATCGGGCGACCCGGTGGCCGGGGGCGACGGTGCCCTTCGTCCGGCAAACGCCGCCGATTCCCACGTCCGATGGGCGGTCGAAGGCTGCGTTTGCCCGCAGCCCGCGGACATGCGAGAGAGGCCGAATGTTGACCGTCGATAGCCTCTGGCGCGCGCGGCACCGGCTCGCGCAGTTCGGGAAGAAGCGGACTGGATCGCCGCGCATCCTCGTGATCGGCGTCTGCCAAGCGGGGTCCATCGCCAAGACGATGCGCTACCTGCTGCCAGAGGCGCGGGTGGATTTCGTGTCGGCCTTTACGGCGGCCCGCCGGTTCCCGCGTCTCGCGGACCTGATGGCGCATGCGGACGGCTACGACCACGTCTTCAGCAGCATCTACCTGCCCCGGTTCAAGGGCGGCGGCACGATCGATACGCTGCGGACGCACTCGAAGGTGCGGTTGATCCCCACCATCGTGTTCAGCGCCTATCATCCGGATCTCGTCCATGTGGGCGTGCAGGATTCCGTCACGCTCAACGGCCTGATCTCGGGGCCGATGGGGCATTCGCACTCGGCGATCACGCTGTTCGCCTACCTCTCCGGATTCTCGCAGGCGCAGGCGCTGCGCCTGTTCTCCGAGCCGGTCTTCGAGCGCCTCGGGTATTTTAATCTCTGGGACGAGTCGGTTTCGTATCTGCGCGGGCTCGGCGTCCAGGCGGGGTACGATCTGGACACGCACCTCACGCGCTGGGCGCGCCGGGGCTGCTTCATGCACTCGATCAACCACACGAAGCTCTACGTCGTCGCCGACCTCGCCCGGGGCCTGCTGACCCGGGCCGGCGTCCCGTTCGAGGAATGCGATCTCGACGCGTTCCTTCCGGACGATCTCGGCGGTCAGGGCAGCTGGCCGGTCTATCCGGAGATCGCCCAGCATTACGGCGTGCCCGGCAGCGCTCTGTTCTTCAAGGCGGAGACGCGCCGGTCCGGTCCCGCGCGCACGATGAGCCGGGCCGAGTTCGTCGCCGCCTCCTACGCGAATTACGACCGGCGCGAGCGCAAGCTTCTGATCTCGCAACGCGTCCAGGGCTGGCTCAGCGACCCGCCGACGGTGGATTTCCTGCGTGAGGCCGCCGGGCGCGACACGGCGCCGGCGCGGTCGGAGAGCCGGGCCCCGGCCCTGAGCGCCGGCAGCCTCGCCGGACACGCGTCTTAAGGTTCAGGCGGGCACTTCCCATCGGTCCCGGCGTTGTCGCGCACGGCCCGCGGCTGCGGGATGGACGTCGAGGTGGTTCGATGGGCTCTCAGTCCCGGCACAGCGCCGGTCGCTTCGCGGCCGCGGCGGCCCTGACGCTCGTCGGCTCGGCCGCAGCCCTGGCCGGCTGGAGCGGGCTCGCGGTGAACCGGCGGATGCCCCTGCCGCCCGCCCTGCCGGGGCGGCACGAACGGCTCCGGACCCGACGCGCCGGCGAGATCTCGCTCTACGGATCGACCGAGGCCGAGGGCGTACCGCTCCTGCTGATCCATTCCATCAACGCCGCGGCCAACGCCTATGAGGTGCGGCCGCTCTATCTGCACTACCGCGGCACGCGGCCGGTCTACGCCCTGGACCTGCCGGGTTTCGGCTTCTCGGAACGGTCGCGCCGCCGGTACACGCCGCGGCTGATGGTGGAAGCGATCCACGCCGCGGTCGATGAGATCCGGCACCGGCACGGCGGCTGGGCGATCGATGCCCTGGCTGTCTCACTGTCGGCCTCGTATCTCGCGCGGGCCAGCCTGGAACGGTCGGATGCCTATCGCAGCCTCGCGCTGATCAGCCCGACGGGATTCGATGGGCGGCTCTCGGGGGACGGTCCCCCGGACGGTCATCGCGGCCGCGACTGGCTGCGCGACGCCCTCGACCGGCCGCCCCTGGGCCGGCCGCTGTTCGATGCCCTGGTCACGCGGCCGAGCATGCGCTTCTTCCTGCAGAAGACCTTCGGCTCGTCCGCCATCGACGAGGGTCTGCTTGCCTATGATTACGCGTCGGCGCACCAGCCCGGCGCCGAGCACGCCCCCTGGTGCTTCATCGCCGGTCACCTGTTCCCCACCGACGCGACGCGTCTCTACGAGCGCCTGCGCCTTCCGGTCTGGATGGTGCACGGCACGCGCGGCGACTTCGTCGATTACCGGCTGGCGCCGCGTGTCGCCGACCGGCCCAACTGGCGCGTCGAGACCCTGCCGACCGGCGCATTCCCGCATTTCGAGCAGCCGGCGGCGGTCGCGGCCGGCTACGACGCGTTCCTGGCGAGCATCATCCGGCTGCCGGCGGCTCGACCGGCGTGATCCGGTAGCGCAGCCACACCACGCCGTCGGAAAGGCGCTCGCAGGCCGTCAGGTCGAGCTTGCGGCGGCTGCCCATCGTGTCCGCCTCCTCGCCGGCGAAGTCGAACACCGCGGGCGTCCCGGTCAGGCCATCGACGGCGGGCACCAGGAGCAGGCTCAGTTCGTCGATGATCCCGGCTTTCAGCATCGAGCCGTTGATGTGGCCGCCGCCCTCGACGAGGAGCCGCTCGATCCCGAACAGGGTGCGCAGCTTCGCCGCCGCCAGGGCGAAGTCGACGGTCCGCTCGCCCGCGAACAGGTAGGACTGGCCGCCGGCCCGGAGCGCGCGCAGATGCGGATCCGGCACGGATTCGGTGAGCACCACCACCACATGGTCCCCCTCGATCGTATTGCGCGCGCCCCAATCCAGACGTCCGCGCGCATCGAGGGCCACGGCGTAGCCCGGCGCGTCGCGGCGGGCGACATGATCCGTCCGCGGGACCGGAACGCCGTCGTCCCGGACCGGCTCCGGCAACGGATCGGCGCTGTCGGCATAGCCCTGCATCGTCACCCGCCCGCACATCCAGGCATCGCCCTGCAGCTCGCCGTGGACGCGCTCGTAATGGCTGTCGGCATCCAGCGTCTTCCAGCGGCGCACCTTGATCCGGCCGTCGACCGACGAGGTCATGTGACAGATGACGTATGGGCGTTCGGCGGATGCCATGGACGATCCTCGTTCAGCGCGCCGGGGCTCCCCCCGCGAACACCCGCGAAACTAGGCGGATCGTCCCTTCGGCCCAGGGCGGCGCGCGGGATCGAACGCCGCAGCGATCCGCGTCTGTGGACCCGGCGCGCCCCGGTCCGTAAGAATGCGGCGGCCGCCGGGAGCGGCGTCCGTATTGGATTCCAATGATCGACCTGACCCTCGAGGCCGCCCGCACCATCGTCGACACCGCCCTGCGGGAGGCACGGACACGGACGCTCAAGCCTCTGGCCGTCGTCGTCTACGATGCCCGCGGCGCCCTCAAGGCGGCCGCGGTCGAGGACGGGACCTCCCTGCGCCGGGCCGAGATCGCGAGCGGCAAGGCCAACGGCGCGCTGGCGCTGGGTCTCGGCTCCCGGGCGATCCACGCGCGGGCGGAGCAGCAGCCCTATTTCGTCGCCGCCGTGACCCATCTCGCCGGCCCCGCCGCCCTCGTGCCGGTGCCCGGCGGCGTGCTGATCCGGTCCGGTGAGGGACGGCTCCTCGGCGCGGTCGGCATTTCCGGCGACACCTCCGACAACGACGAGATCTGCGCGGTGGCCGGCATCGAAGCCGCCGGCCTGAAGCCGGAAACCGGCGCCTGATCATGCGCCTGCGTCGGCGCGACTGGCTGGCCGGCGCGATGGCCCTCTCGGCCGTGCCGCCCGCCCGCGCGGCCGAGGCGCTCTACCGCCGCGGCAACGACGCCGATCCCGAGACCCTCGACCCGCACCGCTCGTCCACGGTCGCGGAGGCGCATATCCTGCGCGACCTCGGCGATGGGCTGCTCACCTACGACAATTGCGGCGCCATCATCCCGGGCGCCGCACGCGCCTGGACCGTCTCGGACGACGGCGCGACCCTGCATTTCGACCTGCGGCCCGACGGTCGCTGGTCGAATGGCGAGCCGGTCACCGCGGCGGATTTCGTCTACTCGCTCCGCCGGATGCTCGATCCGGCCACGGCGGCGAAATACGCTGAGATCCTGTTCCCGATCCGCAACGCCGCCGCCGTGAACCGCGGCGAGAAGCCGGCCGACGCCCTGGGCGTGGTCGCGGAGGCGCCGCTGCGGCTCGCGATCACCCTGGAACAGCCGACGCCCTACATCCTGGAACTCCTCACCCATCAGACCGCCCTGCCGGTCCACCGCGCCTCGGTCGAACGCTACGGCGACAGTTTCACCCGGCCGGGAAACCTCGTGACGAATGGGCCCTATCGGCTCGCCGACCGCGTGCCGGGCGGCGCCATCACGCTGGAGGCCAACCCGCACCATCCGGATGCGGCGAGCCTCGCGATCCGCCGGGTCGCCTTCCTGCCGACGCCCGACATCGCATCGGCCGTGCGCCGCTACGCCGCCGGCGAGATCGACTCGCTCTCCGACCTGCCCGTCGACCAGATCGCCGACCTGCGTCGCCGCTTCGGAACGCAGGTGGTGCTCGGACCCTTGCTGGGACTGGCGGCGCTGGTGGTGAACACCCGCAAGGCGCCGTTCTCGGACAGGCGCGTCCGACAGGCGCTGTCGCTCGTGATCGACCGGGAATACTTGGCCGACGGGCTTAACAGCGGCACCATGAGTCCCGCCTATTCCCTGTGTCCGCCCGGCCTCGACAATTACCGGACGCCGCCCGAAACCGAGGGCCGCCGCAGCCTGCCGATCGACCACGAGGCGGAGGCGCGCCGACTGCTCGCCGAAGCGGGCTTCGGCCCGGACCGCCCGCTCACCCTGGAGTACCGGTTCAACATCAGCGACAACAACCGCACCGTCGCGGTGGCGCTCGGCGACATGTGGCGCGATCTCGGGATCAGGACCCGCTTCGTCTACACCGACGCCAAGACGCATTTCGCCCACCTGCGCGACGGCGGCGATTTCGACGTCGCGCGCATGAGCTGGCTTGCCGACTATTCAGACCCGCAGAACTTCCTGTTCCTGCTCCAGAGCGGAAATGACGGCATGAATGCCGGCCATTGGTCGGATGCCGCCTACGACACCCTGATGGCGCAGGCGGCCGCCGAGCGCGATCTCACCCGACGGGCCGGCCTGCTCTACGACGCGGAGGCCATCGCCCTGCGCGAACTGCCCTGGATCCCGCTGATGCACTACCGCTCCAAGGCGCTGATCGCGCCGCGGCTGCACGGCTACCATCCGAACCTGCGCAACGCCGCGCCGACGCGGTTCCTGAGGCTCGACGCGTGATCCGCTTCATCCTGCGCCGCCTGCTCCAAGCGGTGCCGACGCTGCTCGCCGTGGTGACCGTCAGCTTCTTCCTGATGCGGCTGGCCCCGGGCGGACCGTTCGACCTGGAGCGGCCGCTGGCGCCCGCCGCCATGGAGAACCTGCGCCGGGTCTACGGCCTCGACCGGCCGCTCGTCGCGCAGTTCGGCAGCTATCTCGCGGCGCTGGTGCGGGGCGACCTGGGCCCCTCCTTCTCGTTCCGCGACCAGAGCGTCCTCGATCTGATCGCCCGGGGCCTCCCGGTTTCCGCGACGCTGGGCGCCCTCGCCCTCGTGCTGGCCACCGCGCTCGGCGTCGGGCTCGGGATCGCGGCGGCGCTCCGGCGCGGCGGCGTCATCGATCGGCTCCTGGGCGTCGGTGCGGCCCTGACCCTCTCGCTGCCGAGCTTCGTGGTCGCGCCCCTGCTCCAGATCGCCTTCGGGCTGACGCTGCGCTGGCTGCCGCTGGGAGGCTGGAACGACGGCGCCCCGAGCCACCTGGTCCTGCCGGTCGTGACGCTGGCCCTGCCGCAGGTCGGTGCCCTGGCCCGGCTGACCCGGACCTCGCTGGCCGAGACCCTGCGGACGCAGCCGGTCCGCACCATGCGCAGCCTCGGCCTGCCGCCGGCCCGCGTCACCCGCCACGCCTTGCGGGGCGCGCTCCTCCCGGTTGTGGCCTATCTCGGGCCGCTGGCCGCGTCCCTGCTCACCGGCTCGGTGGTGGTGGAGACGATCTTCGGCCTGCCGGGGATCGGCCGCTACTTCGTCGAGGGCGCGCTCAACCGGGACTACACGCTGGTGATGGGCACGGTGCTGCTGGTCGCCGGACTGGTCATCGCCCTCAACCTCGCCGCCGACCTCGCCTGCGCATGGCTCGACCCGCGCCTCCGGGCGGCGTCGTGACCATCACCGCCGCGGCTCCGGGGCCGGCCCGGCGCGCCGTTCTCCGCTTCGCCCGGGAACGCACCGCCGTGGCGGCCCTCGCCGTGCTGATCCTGATCGCCCTCGCCTGCCTGATCGGTCAGGGGCTCACCAGCCACGATCCCGAGCGCGCCTATCCGGACCTGCGTCAGCTCCCGGCCGGCCTCACCGCACAGCCCGATGCCGAGCATCTCCGGCCGGCGCTTGAGCGCCTCGCCTTCCGGATGCGGGTCCGGCTCGACGCAGTCGCACGCGACGGCGACACGCTGCGGCTCACCCTCGGGTCCGACGCGGGCGTCGATCGGCGCAGTCTGGCCTACCTGCCGCGCTCGGCGCTCTTCGGATCCCCCGACATCCTGGACGAGCGCGACGGCGGTCGGAGCCTCGTCGTCGTGGTGCCGATCCGGCGCCTGCACTTCCTCCTCGGCACCGACATCCAGGGCCGCGACCTGCTGACCCGCTGCCTCGTCGCCGGCCGGATCTCGCTGGCGATCGGGCTCGCCGCCAGCCTCGTCGCCCTGCTCATCGGCGTCGCCTACGGTGCCACCGCGGGTTTCATCGGGGGCGCCGTCGATGCCGTGATGATGCGCGGCGTCGACGTGCTGTACGCCCTGCCCTTCGTGTTCTTCGTGATCCTCCTGCTGGTGTTCTTCCGCCCGAGCCTGCTGCTCATGCTGGTGGCGATCGCCGCGGTGGAATGGCTCGACATGGCCCGGGTGGTGCGCGCCGTGACCCTGTCGCTGCGCGAGCGCGATTTCGTCCGCGCCGCACGGGCGCTCGGCCTCGGGACACCCCGCATCATCCTCCGGCACATCGTGCCCAACACCCTCGGTCCGGTGGCGGTGACCGCCACGCTGCTGGTGCCGCAGGTGATCCTGCTGGAGAGTTTCCTGTCCTTCCTCGGGCTCGGGGTGCAGGAGCCGCAGACGAGCTGGGGCGTCCTGATCGCCGAGGGCGCCCGTTCCATCGAGGGGGCGCCTCACATGCTCGCGGCCCCGGCCGCCTTCCTGATCGCGACCCTGGTGGCCCTCAACCTGATCGGCGACGGCCTCGCGGACGCGCTGGACCCCCGCGGAGACTGATGCCGCAGTCGGCGGCTTCCTCGACCTCAGCCCAGCTGCCGGATCGGGGCACCGGCGAGCCAGGCTTCGATGTCCTCGACGGCCTGGGTGAAGAACGTCCGGTAATTGTTGCGCGACACGTAGCCGAGATGCGGCAATGCCAGCACGTTCGGCAGGCGGCGGAACGGGCTGTCGGCTGGCAGCGGCTCGGTCTCGAAGACGTCGAGGCCCGCGCCGGCGATCCAGCCCTCGTCCAGGGCCCGCACCAGGGCGTCCTGATCGATGATCAGCGCCCGTGAGGTGTTCACGAGGAACGCGTCGCGCCGCATGCGGCGCAACTCGGCCGGCCCCAGGAGGCCGCGCGTCCGATCGCCCAGCACGAGGTGGATCGTGACGACATCGCTCGCCTCCAGCAGCGCCTCCTTCGAGGCTGCCCGCTCGACCCCCGCGGCGGCCGCGCGGGCCTCATCGAGGTTCGGGCTCCAGGCGATCACCCGCATGCCGAAGGATCGCCCGATCTGGTCCACCCGCGTCCCGATCTTGCCGAGCCCGAGAATGCCGAGGGTGGCGCCCGCGAGATCGGTTCCGATCGTGCTCTGCCAGGGCCCCCCCTCGCGCATGGCCCGGCCCTCAGACGCCACGTGACGCGCCAGTCCAAGGATCAGCGCCCAGGTCAGCTCCGTCGGCGGCGTCGGACTCGAATCCGTGCCGCAGACGACCACGTTGCGCGCCCGGGCGGCCGCAAGGTCGATCGCGAGGTTGCGCATGCCGCTGGTGACGAGCAGCTGAAGCCGGGGCAGCCGCTCCAGCAGGGCTGCGGGGAACGGCGTGCGCTCCCGCATGATCACAAGGATCTCCGCCTGCGCGATCCGCGCCACGAGGGCATCCGCATCCGGAATGTGCTCGGCGATGGCCGAGACGGCGACGTGATCGGCGAGGCGAGTCCAGTCTGTGAGCGCGAGGGCTGCCTGCTGGTAATCGTCGAGGATGAGGCAGGTGCGCATGGCGATGGGGTAGGCCTCGGTGGGCAGAGCGTCAACGAAGTCCGATCGATGACACGACGTCGGCTCTTCGAAACTGCGCCGGGGTCAAGCAAGCCCGTCACGCCACGACCGCGCCGTCTAGCCCGGAGCCCGGGATCGACCAGGCCTTCGGGGCGGGCGGCCAGTATGAGAGATCCCCCCTGTCGGGGCTCTCCCGACATTCGGCCGGCGGAATCGCGGAAGAGACGCGTTCGGCTACTAGGCCTCGGCCAATGCTGCGAACGCCACCGCGACGCCGGCGGCGCCGGGATCCTCAACACCGACGAGATCGCCCATAGCCAGGTAACTCGAGCGGCCGGCGCCGGCGCGGGTCATGCGGGCCGTGGCTTCGGCACCGGCTCGGGCCGCCGCAGCGGCGGCGGTCAGGTTTTCGCTCCTCAGGGCCTCGACGGCGGGAATCAGCGCATCGAGCAGGGTGCGGTCGCCGGCCTGAGCGCCGCCATGGCTCTGGACGCGCGCGACGCCCTGCCCGAGCGCCGTGGGCCATGCGGCCCCGTCGGCAAGGGCCGAGGCCGTCGCGGCGAAGAAGATCGAGCCGAGCACACCGCTCGATCCGCCGACGGCGCGGCCGATCCGCTCGGCCAGGGCCCGGCACAGGGCGGCCGGATCGGCCAGCGGCAGTCGGTCGAACTCAGCCCGTACGGCGCGCGCGGCCCCCGCGAAGGTCGTCCCAGCATCGCCATCGCCGACCTTGGCGTCGAGACCGTTGAGGGTCTCCTCAGCCTCGATCAGCGCCTTTGTGACGGCAGCGATGCGAGCCCCCGTGACGGCGTCGTGCGACGGCGTGAAGGTCTCACCCGCAAGCCCCTCCGGCACCGGCCGTAGGATCGGCGGCGCGATCCGGACTGCCGCCGGCCAGGCCGCGACCGGCACGGGCTCCGACAGGGCCCGCTCCAGCGCATCGTCGAGCGGGAGGACCGAAAGCGAGGCGCCGTGCATGTCCAGCGCCGTCATCAGCGGCGCCGGACCGAGCAGCAGACGGACGCGCCGGCCCAGATCGGTGGCGAGCACCGCCCGCGTGAGAATCTGCATCTCCAGGGCTGAGGCGGAGCCGAGATTGTTCACGAGGAGGGCCAGACGGTCGGCGCCCGCGATCGCCCGCGAAAGCCTGTCGGCCATCATGTGGGCGAGATCGCTGGCCCTCGGCAGGGTGATGCGTTCCACGCCCGGCTCCCCGTGGATGCCGAGGCCGAGCTCGGCCTGACCCTCCGCCAATCGCTCGCTGCGCGGCGAACCGGGGATCGTGCAGGTCGAGACTGCGATGCCGAGCGACTTCGCCGCTTCGGCCGCCCGGCGGGCGAGCGCCGCAACGGTTTCGAGCGATTCCCCGGCTTCCGCAGCATGACCCGCCGCCTTGTGGACGAACAGCGTTCCGGCGACGCCGCGCGGCTGCTTGGCGTCCGGCAGGGCGATGTCGTCGGCGACGATCACGGTCTCGACCTTATGGCCCAGCGCCCGGGCCCGCTCGGCGGCGAGACCGAAATTCAGCCGGTCGCCCGCATAGTTCTTGATGACGAGCAGGCAGCCGGCCGGTCCCGTCACCGCGAGGATCCCGGCCAGCACCGCGTCGACGCTCGGCGAGGCGAAGACGTCCCCGCAGACGGCCGCGCTCAGCAGACCCGGCCCGACGAAACCGGCATGGGCCGGCTCGTGACCGGAGCCGCCACCGGAAACCACAGCGACCTTTCCGGGCTCCGGTACGGCGCGCAGGATCACGCGGATCCCGGGATCGCCCTCGAGCCGCGCAAGGCGCCCGCCGCTGGCTGCCAGCAAGCCGTCGAGGGCGTCGTTGACCAGGGTTGCGCGGGCTTCGATGACATGGGCCATGGCGTGACCTTCGATGGGGCGGTCACCGATTCTGGGTCGGCGGATCCGCACGCAGTGTCGGCGCAATCCGGTCGCCCAGGCAACGGCCTCGTCACGCCGTTCGCGATGATGGAGGCGTCGAGCCGGCCTCCGTCACTCCTTCACGGCGCCTGTGAGCGCCGACACGTAGTACTCGACGAAGAACGAGTAGAGGATCACCAGCGGGAGCGAGCCGAGCAGCGCGCCGGCCATCAGCGAACCCCACTTGTACACGTCGCCGTCCACGAACTCGCTCACGACGGCGATGGGCACCGTCTTGTTCTGTGTCGAGGACAGGAAGGTCAGCGCGTAGATGAACTCGTTCCAGCACAGCGTCAGAGAGAAGATCCCGGCCGATATCAGCCCCGGGAAGGCCAGCGGCAGGATGATCTTGGTGAGGATCTGCCACCGGCTGGCGCCGTCCATCAGCGCGCATTCCTCCAGCTCGTACGGGATGGTCTTGAAGTAGCCCATCAAGAGCCACGTCGAGAACGGGATCAGGATCGTCGGGTAGGCGAGGATGAGGGCGATCGGCGAGTCGAACAGGCCGTAGGCCTGCACGATCGTGGCCAGCGGGATGAACAGGATCGAGGGCGGCACGAGGTAGGCGAGGAAGATCGCCGCGCCGACCCAGCCCGCGCCCCGGTAGCGCACGCGGACGCAGGCATAGGCGGCGAGCACGCTGGCGAACAACGACAGCACGGTCGCCGCCACCGACACGTACATCGTGTTCCAGAGCCAGCGCGGATACTGCGTCTCGAACAGCAGCTTGTGGATGTGCTTGAACGTCGGATCCACGACCCAGAACGGGTTGAACCGCTCCATGTCGATCAGCTGCTCGTCCGGTTTGATGGCCGTCAGCGCCATCCAGTAGAACGGGAACAGCAGCACGGCGAGGATGACGAGGAGCGGCAGGTAGGTGGTCACGAGCCGCCGGGGCAGGCGCTCGAGATAGGCCATCCCCTCCGAGTTGTCGGTGAGCCCGGCCGGTCGCGCCTCCATCACGGGGGCGAGGTGCGGGTCGACGTGGGCGGGCGGTGCGGGCGCGCTCATCGGTCGGACTCCCCGGCCTGCCAGGCCCGGCGCTGCAGGCCGAACCACGAGATTCCGATGGCCGCGAGCAGGAACGGCACCATGGCGGTGGCGATGGCGGCGCCCTCCCCCAGGGTCCCCGAGAGGATGCCCCGCTGGTACGAGAGCGTCGCCATCAGGTGCGTGGCGTTGACCGGTCCGCCGCGGGTCATGGCCCAGATCAGCTGGAAATCGGTGAAGGTGAACAGCACCGAGAAGGTCATCACCACGGCGATGATCGGTGTCAGCAGCGGAAGCGTGATCCGCGAGAAGATCTGCCAGTTCGAGGCGCCGTCGAGGGTCGCGGCCTCGTAGAGGGACGGCGAGACCGTCTGCAGGCCGGCGAGCAGCGTGATGGCGATGAACGGCACGCCCCGCCAGATATTGGCGAAGATCACGCAGGCTCGCGCCATCGCCGGATCACCGAGGAAGTCGATGTTGCCGTCGATGACGCCGAGATGGCGCAACGACCAGGAAATGATCGAGAACTGACTGTCGAAGATCCACCAGAACGCGATGGCCGAGAGCACGGTGGGAACCACGAACGGGATCAGCACGATCGAGCGGATGATCGCCTTGAACGGCATGTTCTTGTTGAGCAGCAGGGCGAGATAGAGCCCGATGCCGAACTTCACCACCGAGGCCACCGCCGTGTAGAGGCAGGTGTTGAACACCGAGAGCCAGAAGACGTCGTCGTCCCAGAGCCACGCGTAGTTCTCCAGGCCGATGAACACGCCCTCGCGGCCGATCCGCGCGTTGGTGAAGGACAGCCAGATGCCCTTCAGCAGCGGATAGGCCAGGAACAGGCCGAGGATCAGCGCCGTCGGCAGCATGAACCAGAAGCCCGCCCAGCCGCGGCTCGCGCGCAGGCGCTGCCAACCCGAGCGGATCGGGACAGCGACTGGCGCCGGCTCTGTCAGTGCGGAATGCGCCATGGTCTCGCCTCCGGCAGCCGCGTTCAGGTGTTCCGGAAGATGCGGGTCGCTGCGCGTTCGGCGTTCTTGATCGCGCCCTTCACGTCCTCACGGCCGGTGCAGTGGCTCGCGAACATGTCGACGATCACGAAGTCGGCGAGCACCGCGGCGATGCGCTCGCTGACCGGTGCGAGGCCGCCAGCCGCGAGGGAGCGCCGGCCGGCCTCGGCGAAGACCGCGTTCTTCGGGTCGCTCGTCCAGATCGGGTTCTTGGGGTAGTTCGACAGCGGCTCGCACAGGTAGCCTTGCGCAGCTTCGAGCCAGGGATTGTAGTTCGCTGCCTCCATCATGAAGCTGATGAAGGCCTTACAGGCGTTCGGCACCTTCGAGTACTTGAAGGCCAGGATCGGGAAGGCGAGCTGGAACTCGGTGGGCTTGCCGGCGGGTCCGATCGGCCAGACGGCGTGGTCCATGTCCTCGGCGAGCTTCGGGTTGTCCTTCTTGGCCGCGGCGTAGATCGAGATGCCGTTGTTGGTGAGGTACAGGTCGCCGGCGAGGAACGCCTTGTTGTTCGACGAGTCGTTCCACGACACCGTGCCGGGCACGAAGGTCTCGTAGAGAGATTTGACGTATTCCAGCGCCTTGGCGGTCTCGGGCGAGTTGATCACGATCTTCTCGTTGGCGTCCACGAGGTTGGCGCCGTGGGACCAGAGGGCCCAGTGGCACCACGTGTTGCCGTCGCCCGTGGCGTGACCCAGCGCGAAGCCCGCCGGCGTGTTGTTCTTCTTCAGGCCCCGACAGAGTTCGAGGAATCCGGCCGTGTCGGTGGGGAACTTGTCGAAACCGGCCTTCTTCATCGCCGAGATGCGGTAGTTCGGATAGCCGCCGTTGAAGGCGACGGGGATCGCGATCCACTTGCCCTTGACCTTGCCGTAGGCCTCCGCCGACGGGAACCAGGGCCCGTATTTCTTGGCGAGCGCGTCCGCCACGTCCTCCAGCGGCAGGCACTTGTCGGGGAAGAGTGCCGGGAACGAAAACAGGCCCCAGACCATGTCGGGGCCTTGTCCGGTATTGGCGGCCACCGATGCCTTGGGCTGTATGTCGTCGAAGGATTCGTTGGTCACCGTGACCTTGACGCCCGTCGCCTTGGTGAAGGCGTCGACCATCTTCATGAACGCCTCGTCCTCGCTCGGAACGAAGCGCTTCCAACGCAGGAGCGACAGGCTGGCGCCGGGCTCGGGCTTCCACTCGGTGCTCTGCGCCCAGGCCCGGGCGAAGCCGAGGAGGTCGCCGCCGGCGAGGCCGGTCGCGGCGGCACCGGCGAGGAGGGAACGGCGGTCGAGAACGGGCATCGGTTCTTCTCCCTCAGTGAATCTGCTTCAGGTGCGCGCCGCGCGCGCGCCCGCATCGGCCCCGATGCAGGTCAGTTCGGCAGGCGACGGCCGGTCTCGGCGTCGAAGAAATGCACGCGGTTCGGACGCAGGGAGACGGTCTCGCCCGGCCGCTCGCGCACGCGCTCGCGCAGCACGCAGGTGAGCTCCTGGCCGAGGGCCCGGACCGCCAGCATGGTCTCGGATCCGGTCGGCTCCACGACCACCACCTCGGCTGCGATCCCGTCGGATGCGAGGTCGAAATGCTCGGGCCGGACGCCCAGGATGAGGGGGCGCCCCTCGACGCCGGAGGGGGCGTCGGCAAGCGGGATCGTCAGGCCGGTCTCGGTGGTGAAGGTGAGACGTCCGTTCGCCCGGACCTTCCCGGGCACGAAATTCATGGCCGGCGAGCCGATGAAGCCCGCGACGAACAGGTTGTCGGGCCGGTCGTAGAGTTCGAGGGGCGGCCCGATCTGCTCCACGACCCCGTCGTGCATCACCACGATCCGGTCGGCCATGGTCATCGCCTCGATCTGGTCGTGGGTGACGTAGATGGTCGTCGTCTTCAGGCGCTGGTGCAGCTCCTTGATCTCGGTGCGCATCGCCACGCGCAGCTTGGCGTCGAGATTCGAGAGCGGCTCGTCGAACAGGAACACCTGCGGGTCGCGCACGATCGCCCGGCCCATGGCGACGCGCTGGCGCTGGCCGCCTGAGAGCTGGCGCGGGTAACGGTCGAGCAGATGGGTGAGACCGAGGATCTGCGCCGCCTTGTTCACGCGCAGGTCGATCTCGGAGGCCGCGGCCTTCCGGATCCGCATCGAGAACGCCATGTTCTCGCGGACCGTGAGATGCGGGTAGAGCGCGTAATTCTGGAACACCATGGCGATGTCCCGCTCTTTCGGCGGAACATCATTCACGACGCGCTCGCCGATCCGGATTTCGCCGCCGGAGATATTTTCCAGCCCGGCGATCATCCGCAGAAGCGTCGATTTTCCGCACCCCGACGGACCGACCAGGATCACGAATTCCCCGTCCCGGATGTCCACGGACACGCCGTGCAGGACGTTCGTCGACCCGAAAGCCTTGCGAACCTCGCGGATTCCCACCGAGGCCATGCTTCCTCCCGATCAAGGCCGCTCTATCGGCGGCTCTAGGGCGGCAGTACAAAGGAGGGGCCGGGGGAAAGCAAGCGGGGACCTGGGTAAAGCTACAGATAATCTTCGTTCTGTCAGGCGGCGCGATCTGTACCCGTGACGAGGGCGCCGCGGTGAAACCAACCGTCGCGTCTCGGCGCGCCGGGGATGATATGGGACCGCGATCCGGCCTCGCTGCCGGCAGGCCGATCCGGAATCGTGGCACCGAACCCCCGTCGCAGCGGGCTGCCCGGTTCCCGGACATCCGAGAGAGGTGAGCGCATGTCGTCATCGGGTCTGACTGCACGGGAGATCCTCCCCGCCGACGGATGCCGTGGCGCGCTCGTGGGCCGGGTCTGGCGTCCCGATGCGGCCGGGCCGAGCGTCGTGGCGATCCGCGCCGATTCCGCGGGTGAGGCCCGCGTCGTCGACATCACCGCGGCCTTCCCGACGGTCAGCGACCTGTGCGAGGCGCGCGACCCGGGAACGGCCCTGCGCGGCGCGGCGGGTGAGGATCTCGGAGGCCTGGACGCCATCTTGGCGAACACGCCGCCGGACGACCGCGACCCGGCCCGGCCCTGGCTCCTCGCACCGGTGGATCTGCAGGCGCTCAAGGCGGCCGGCGTGACCTTCGCCACCTCCATGCTGGAGCGGGTCATCGAGGAGCGCGCCCGGGGCGATCTCGCCGCCGCTGCGGCGATCCGTGCCGAGGTCGAGCGCTTGGTCGGCCACGACCTGCGTCGGCTGAAGCCCGGATCGCCCGAGGCCACGGCGCTCAAGGCGGTGCTGGTCGCGCAAGGGGCCTGGAGCCAGTATCTCGAGGTCGGCATCGGCCCCGATGCCGAGATCTTCACCAAGGCACAGCCGCTCTCGGCGGTGGGGTGCGGCGCGGATGCGGGCCTGCACCCGGATTCGCGCTGGAACAATCCCGAACCCGAAGTGGCCCTCGCCATCGCCTCCGACCAGCGAATCGTCGGCGCGACCCTCGCCAACGACGTGAATCTGCGCGACTTCGAAGGGCGATCGGCGCTGCTCCTCGGCAAAGCCAAGGACAACAACGCCTCCTGCGCCGTCGGCCCGTTCCTCCGCCTGTTCGACGACACGTTCGGTCTCGACGATGTCCGCCGGACCACGGTGACCCTCGAAGTCTCCGGGACGGATGGCTTCCGGCTTGAGGGCACCTCGCCGCTCGCCGAGATCAGCCGCGATCCGGAGGAACTCGCGGAGGCGCTCATGGGGCGCACGCACAATTACCCGGATGGGGCCCTGCTCCTCCTCGGCACGATGTTCGCGCCGATCCAGGACCGGCACGGGCCCGGCCTCGGCTTCACCCATGCCGAGGGCGACCGCGTCGTGGTGGCGAGCCCGGAGCTCGGCAGCCTCGTCAACCGCATGCGCCCCTGCGATGCCTGCGAGCCCTGGACGTTCGGCGCCCGCGCACTGATGCGAAACCTCGCAGCGCGGAAGATTCTATGAGAGAGCGTCGCGCGGAGTGCCGCCCGACGCGGCGACCAAACCAAGCCTGAGATGATGCCGATGACCGACGCCGCCTTCCTCGACCGCCTCGCCGCGATCGTCGGACCGTCCGGCCTCGTCACGGGCGCGGAGCTCCGCGGGCGCTCGGCCAACTGGACGCGCCCGGCCGAGCCTTGCGCCGCCCTGGCACTCGTTCGACCCCGCAGCACGCAGGAGACCAGCGCGGTCATGGCAGCGTGCCACGAATCCGGCGTCGCCGTGGTGCCCCGCGGCGGAGCCACCGGCCTCGTCGACGGGACGCTCTGCCAGCCTGACGAGATCACGCTGTCGACGGAGCGGATGACCGGCATCGAGCCGGTGGATCCGCTGGGCATGACGGTGGTGGTCGGGACCGGCGCCACCATCGAGAGCGTGCAGGACGCGGCCTCGGCGGCCGGGCTGTTCTTTCCCCTGGACCTCGGCGCCCGCGGCTCGGCGACCATCGGCGGCGCGATCTCGACCAATGCCGGGGGCCTGCGCGTCCTGCGCTACGGCATGATGCGGGAGATGGTGCTCGGCCTGGAGGCCGTGCTCGCCGACGGCACCGTGGTGTCGTCCATGCGCCCCCTCATCAAGAACAACACCGGGCTCGACCTGAAGCAGCTGTTCCTCGGCACCGAAGGCACGCTGGGCATCGTCACGCGGGCCGTCCTGCGCCTGCGCCCCGAGCCGGCCGGCTACGCGACGGCACTCATCGCCTGCCCGGGGGTGGATGACGGCGCGCGGGTGCTGCGGGCAGCCCAAAGCGCCTTCCAGGGACGCGTGTCCTCCTTCGAGGGGCTGTGGCCGGATTTCTACCGCCTGATGACGGCACTCGGACGGGCTACCCCGCCCCTCGGCCATGACTATCCGTTCTACGCGATCATCGAGATCGAGTGCGTCGCCGAGGAATCGGACCGTTTTCTGAGCCTCCTCGAAGGGCTGATGGGCGAAGGCACGATCCTCGACGCCGCCGTCGCCGCCTCGGAGGAGCAGCGCCGGGGCATGTGGCGCATCCGCGACCGCGTGGAGCATCTGAATGCCGACGGGATCGAACGCGCTTTCGACGTCAGCGTGCCGCTGTCGCGGATGGATGGCTACGTCCGCGGAGCGCTCGACCGGCTCGCGGCAATCCCGGGCTGCCGGGCCGTCGTCTATGGGCATATCGGCGACAACAACCTGCACTGGAACACGACCCGCCTCGACGTCGCCGGCAACGCCGCCATCGACGCGGCGATCTACGAGCCTCTCGCGGAGCTGAACGGCTCCGTCTCGGCAGAGCACGGGATCGGGCTGGAGAAGCGGAGCAAGCTGAAACTGTCGCGCTCGCCTGAGGAGATCGCCGTGATGCGGATGGTCAAGCGGGCGCTCGATCCGGACGGGCGGCTGAATCCGGGCAAGATCTTCTGAGAGATCGCCCGTGGTGACCCGGCTGGCTGTCCGCCTTACGCCGCGTGGCGGCCGCGACGTGGCGGAGGGCTGGGCACGGGACGAGAAGGGCCAGCCCTACCTGAAGGCGCGCGTCGCGGCGCCACCGGTGGAGGGTGCCGCCAACGAGGCCCTCGTGGCGATGATCGCCAAGGCGCTCAAGGTCGGACGCCGCTCGGTCCGCATCGTCGCCGGCGATCAGAGCCAGTTGAAGATGCTGGAGATCGACGGCGTCATCGAGGCGGATCTCGAACGGGTATTCGGTCAGCCTTGAGAGGCTGCCGACCCGGCTTTTGCGCGGAGCGGGAACATCCAGCCGGGCACGCTCGCCGATGGCTCGCTCCGCTGAGCGGCTTTGCCCTGGTCGCCAGGAGGGCCCGGGATCGCGAAACCCCGCGGCGGGGGACAGTGCGCTTCGCCAATCGCGACGCACTGTCCCGATTCGCAGGACGCGCTGTCAGAACGCGACCTTGTCGCCGCCCTTCAGCGCCAGCATCTCGCGCGCCTCATCGGGCGACGCGACGGCGAGGCCGAGCCCCTCGATGATCGACCGGACGCGGCGCACCTGCGCGGCGTTGGTCTCGGCGAGCTTGCCGGGCCCGTCCCACAGGCTGTCCTCGAGGCCGACGCGGACGTTGCCGCCCATCGCGGCCGCCATGGCGGCGATGTTCATCTGGTTGCGGCCCGCCCCGAGCACCGACCAGCGGTACTGATCGCCGAACAGCCGATCGGCGGTGCGCTTCATGTGCATCACGTCGTCGGGATGCGCGCCGATCCCGCCCTGCAGTCCGAACACAGTCTGGATGAACAGCGGCGCCTGCACGAGGCCGCGGTCGAAAAAGTATTTCAGATTGTAGAGATGCGCGGTGTCGTAGCACTCGAACTCGAATTTCGTCCCGTTCGGACCACAGGTCGTCAGGATGTGCTCGATCTGGCCGAAGGTGTTGCGGAAGATGATGTCCTTGTTGCCGAGATAGTCCCGCTCCCACTGATGCTTCAGGTCCTTGAAGCGGTCGAGCATCCCGAACAGGCCGAAATTCATCGAGCCGAGGTTCAGGGAGGCGACCTCCGGCTGAAAGGTCGCGGCCGGGCGCACCCGCTCCTCGATCGACATGGTCGGCGCGCCGCCGGTGGTGATGTTCACCACGCAGTTCGAGCGCTGCTTGATCACCGGCAGGAACTTGGCGAAGGCCTCGGGTGTCTGGTCGGGCTGGCCGTTCACCGGATTGCGGGCATGCAGATGCACGATGGCGGCGCCGGCCTCGGCGGCACCGATGGCGGCGTCGGCGATCTCCTCGGGCGTCACGGGCAGGTGCGGCGACATGCTGGGCGTGTGGATCGCGCCCGTCACCGCGCAGGTGATGATGACTTTCCGCTGTGAGGCCATGCTCAGTCCTTCTGTGATGCCTTGTGGGCCCGGAGCGCCGCCAGCCGCGTGTCGCGGCGGTTCATGCGTGCGGGTAGATCGTCCGGCGGCTGCCACTTGGCCAGGATCGCCTCGGTGGCCGGCGCCTCGTAGACCGAAGGCGGCGCCGGATCGGCGGCCAGGCTTTTGTAGAAGCCGGTATAGCGGGCGCAGTAATCGGCGATGCCGCCCGGCGCGTTCAGCTCGATCGTCTCGAACGGTCCCATGAAGCTCCAGCGCAGGCCGAGCCCGTCCGCGACGGTCTTGTCGAGATCCTGCGGGGTGACATAGCCCTCCGAGGCGAGACGGAACGCCTCCGCCAGCAGGGCGCCCTGGAGCCGGTTGAGGATGAAGCCCTCGATCTCCTTCAGCACGGTGATGGGGACCTGCCCGATGGCCTCGTAGACCGCTCGCGCTCGTGCCAGAGCCGCCGGATCGGTCCAGGCCGCGCCGGAGATCTCCACGAGCGGGATCAGGTGCGGCGGATTCACCGGATGGCCGATGAGGCAGCGCGCCCGGCCCGGCAGATCCTCGGTGAACAGCGAGCAGCGGATGGCCGATGAGGACGACGCGATCACCGCGTCCCGCGGCGCGTGGGCATCGAGCTCGGCAAAGAGGGTCCGCTTGACGTCGAGCCGTTCGGGCCCGTTCTCCTGGACGAAGTTCACACCGTCAAGGGCGGCGGCGAGACTCCCCGCGCTCCGGATGCGCCCGGCAGCTCCCTCCGGATCGGTACAGAGCCCGTTGGCCGCCAGGGTGCGGAGTCCTTCGGCGCAGAGCGGGAGCGCAGCCTCGGCGACGCCCTCGGCGGAATCGAACAGCCGCACGTCCCAGCCGGCGCGGGCGAAGATCATCGCCCAGGCCCGGCCGATCAGGCCGGCGCCGACGATCGCGACGCTTTCGGTCATAGCCACAGCACCTTCCGTCTCAGCTCCTGATCTTCGCGCAAGAGGCGCGACTCGCCCGCCCACTGCACGCTGCCCCGCTCCAGCGCCACGGTCCGGTCGGACAGGGCCAGCGCCAGATCGAGGTGATGGTCCACCAGGATGATCGCGATCTCGCGGCGCAGCCGGTCGAAGGCCTCGAACAGCTCTTCGGTCACGGCCGGCGACAGGCCTTCGAACGGCTCGTCGAGAAGCAGGAGCCGCGTATCGCCCGACAGCGCGCGCGCCACCGCCACCATCTGCTGCTCGCCGCCCGACAGGCGGGCGGCATCGACGGTCCAGCGCTCCTTGAGCCGCGGGAAGAACTCCAGAACCTTCTCCTCATCCCAATGGACGCCGGCACCGGTGAGCCGCCGCAGACGACCGAGGCCCAGATTCTCGGCGACGCTCATCCCGGCGAACAGCGCCCGCCCCTGCGGCACGTAGCCGATGCCGAGCCGGGCGATCTTGTCGGGCGAGAGGCCCGCGATGTCCCGGTTAGCGAGCACGATCCGGCCGGCGGCCGGCGATGCTGTGCCGATCAACGTCTTGAGCAGGGTCGACTTGCCGGCGCCGTTGCGGCCGAGGAGCGCCACCACCTCGCCCCGGTTCACCGTGAGGTTGACCCCGTTGAGGATGTGCGACTTGCCATAGAAGGTATCGACGCCCTCCATGGCGAGCAGCGTCTCGCCCTCGGCGGCGCTGGCGCGCGGCTTCGCGGCGATCGCCGCCGTGCCCGATCCGAGATAAACCGCCTGGACCCGGGCATCGTCCCGGGCATCCGCGACGGAGCCGTCGACCAGCACGGCGCCGTCGGCCATCACGGTGACGCGGTCGGCCAGACGGAACACGCGGTCGATGTCGTGCTCCACGAGCAGGACCGGGATGTCGGCCGAGAGCGCCTTGATCAGCTCGCCGACGCGCTCGCGCTCGGCGGCGGCCAAGCCGGCGAGCGGCTCGTCGAGAAGCAGCACGCGGGGTTGCGTGGCCAGCGCCAGCCCCATGTCGAGGAGCCGCTGGCCGCCGTACGACAGGCTGCCGGCCTCGGCCCGCTCGATCCCGGCGAGGCCCGTCCAGCGCAGCAGCTCGGCGGTATCGTCGGCGATCGCGCGGATCGAAAGGGCGTCCCGCCAGGGGCTGAAATGCGCCGCGTGGCGCGCCTGCACCGCCAGGCGGACGTTTTCCTCCACCGAGAGGCCTGGGAACAGGTTGGTGATCTGGAACGAGCGCCCGAGTCCGGCCCGGGTGATCGCGTGCGGTTCCAGGCCGGCGATCTCTTGGCCGTCGAGGCGGATGCTGCCGCCGCTCGGCCGGAACATGCCGGAGAGCAGATTGAAGGCCGTGGTCTTGCCGGCACCGTTGGGGCCGATCAGGGCGTGAAGCGTCTTGTCCGCCACCGCGAAGGAGACGCCCCGCACCGCGTCCACGGGGCCGAAGTTCTTCCTGATGGCATCGGCGACGAGAACCGGTCCCGTGCCGCGTCCCTCGGCGATGAAGCGCGCCGGGACGCGGCCCGAGGCGCCGGCGCGGCGGGCCGCCATGGCCGCGCCCTCGGTCGGGACGCGCCGGAACGGCTTGAGCAGCCGCGCCGCGATGCCGACCAGCCCGTCCGGCGAGAACACGATGAAGGCGACGAACAGCAGCCCGAAATACAGCAGCCAGTCGGCGGTGTAGATCGACAGGAACTCGCGGAACAGGATGTAGAACAGCGCGCCGAGGGCCGGCCCGAGGAACGAGCGCATCCCGCCGATCACCACCATGGCGAGCAGTTCGCCCGAGAACGCGATGGAGATCGGGTCGGCCGAGGTGAAGCGATGACTGTAGGCCGAGAGCGCCCCGGCCAGCCCGGTGATCGTCGCCGAGATCACGAAGGCCGCGAGCTTGTAGCGGTTGGTGGCGTAGCCGAGGAAGCCGGCACGCTGCTCGTTCTCGCGGATCGCCACGAGTACCGTGCCCATCGGCGAGCGCCGGAACCGCCAGAGCGCGATCAGCACCGCGAAGGCGATACCCGACACCGCCGCGTAGTAGGCGCCGGGCTCCTGCAGCACCGCCCAGCGGTGCAGGTTGCCGATGCCGTTCTCGCCGCCGGTCAGGTCGGTCCAGCGGAACGCGATGGCGTAGAGCATCGCCGTGAAGGCGAGCGTCAGCAGCGAGAAGTAGACACCCCGCCGTCGCAGGATCAGGGCTCCGGCCGCCAGAGCCGCGACTCCGGTGATCGCCAGGGCGCCGAGGAGCGGCAGCGCCATGTCGCCGGGGACAAGCCGCGTCTGCAGGATCGCCACCGCGTAGGCGCCGATCCCGAACCAAGCCCCATGGCCGAAGGAGGTGAGCCCGGTCCAGCCGACCAGGATGTTCAGGCCGAGCACGGCCAGGGCGAAGATCACCACGTCGGTGGCGGTGATCAGCGTCAGGCCGATGGCGTCGAGGGCGAAGGGCAGGACGATGAGGGCGGCGACCGCCGCCCAGAGCTGGCGGCTCTCGCGCAGGATCAGGCCGCGCTGCGGCAGGGCGAGCGGCAGCGGCTCGGCGGCTCCGGACATGGGACGCTCTCCGCTCACTCGAACCGGGCGATGTGCTCGCCGAACAGGCCGCGCGGGCGCAGCAGCAGGACGAGCACCATGAGGGCGTAGACGGCGGCCTCGGTGGCCGGCGGATAGGCGTAGGCGGTGAGGCCCCGGACCACGCCGACGATCAGCGCGGCGAGCACCACCCCCCAGAAAGAGCCGAGGCCGCCGATCACCACCACCACGAAGGCGAAGGTGAGGATCTCGGCGCCCATGGCGGGCTGGACCCCTGTGACCGGGGCCATCATGGTCCCGGCCAGCGCCGCGAGCCCCACCGCGATGGTGACAACGGCGGTCATGTAGGGCCGGAGCGAGATGCCGAGGGCCGCGACCATGTCGGGGTTCTGCACGCCGGCCCGGACCACGCGCCCGAAGCTGGTGCGGGTCAGGAGCAGCCAAAGGCCGGCCACGCAGGCCACAGCCACCACGAGAATCGAGAGCCGGTAGCGCGAGTAGATCAGGTCGCCGATGAAGACCTGACCGCGCAGCCATGTCGGGATCCCGAACGGCACCGGCGCCGCCCCGAAGGCCATGCGCAGGGCCTGCTCGGCCACCATGGCGAGTCCGAATGTGAGGAGCAGACCGAGGGTCGGATCGCCGCGATAGAAGCGCCGCAACAGGAAGCGCTCGATCACGAGCCCGAGCACCCCCACCGCCAGGGGAGATGCGATGAGGGCGCCGCCGAAACCGATCGAGGGCGTCAGCAGCACGGTCAGGTAGGCGCCGATGGCGTAGAAGGCACCGTGGGCGAGGTTCACGATGCCGCCGAGGCTGAAGATCAGCGACAGGCCGAGCGCGATCAGCAGATACTGCACGCCGATCAGCAGGCCGTTGAGCACCTGCTCCAGGATGAAGACGAGCTGCATGACGGCCTCACGCCGGGAAGGTGCAGGCGTTCTCGTCACGGGTGGTGGCGAGAACCTCCAGGCTCTCGCCGGGACCGGGGAGCGGCCCGGTCGAGGTGAAGATGTCGTAGGGGTTCTTGACCTGATCCGCCGGCAGGGCGGTGATCGCGAACATCTCCTGCATCAATTCGTGGTCCCAGGGGCGGAAATAGCCCTCGCGGACCTTGGCGATGTCGAACTTCGCGCCCGATTCCAGGTGCTCGACGACCTTGATCGACTCGGTCGCCTTCAGCTCGTTCATCGACTGCGCAACGATCTTGAGCGCGGTGTAGTCACCCCAGCCCTGGTTCTCCGGCGGCTTCTTGTACTTGGCCTTGAAGGCGGCGACGAACGTCTTCGCCGAGGGCGAGTCGATCTGGTGATGCCAGATCACCGGCCAGGTTCCGAGGAAGTTGCCGGGCCCGGCACCCCAGGCGAGCGCCGTGTCGAAGCCGAAGCCGGCGACCGGGAACGGCAGGCCGAACTCGCTGTATTGCTTGAGGAAATTGGTGATCTGCGCGCCCGCGAGGTTGCAGATCACGAGGTCCGGCTTGGCCTGACGGAGCTTGAGCAGGAAGGGCGAGAAGTCCGTGAGCTCGGTGGGGATCAGATCCTCGCCGACGAGCGTCGCGTCGTTGGCCGCGAAGTATTTCTTGGCCTGCTTCAACAGGTCGTGGCCGAAGGCGTAGTCGGCCGTGAGCGCGTAGACCTTGCGACCCTTGATCAGGCCTCGGTCGAGCAGCGCCCGCCCGCAGGCGCGCACCATCATGGTGTTCTGCGATTCGACGTGGAACATGAAGCGCTTGCAGTCGGAGCCGCGCAGCGCGTCCGAATTGGCGCCGGTGTTGATGAACAGGATCTTCTCCCGCTGAGCCACCTGGCTGATCGCCAGCGCCGAAGCCGAGTTGATCTCGCCGACGAGGCACGCCACGCGGTCCCGCTGGACCATGCGCTCGGCCTTGGCCGAGGCGGTCTGCGGGTTGACGCTGTCCTCGGAGAGAAGCTCGACCTTCCGACCCGCGATGCCACCCGCGGCATTGATCTCCTCGACCGCGAGCTGCGCCGCCTGCACGGCGAACTCGCCGAGCGGTCCGAGGAAGCCGGTCCGCGGCGTCAGGTGCCCGATCCGGATCACGTCCGACTGACCCTGCGACAGGGCCGGGCTCGCAAGAGCCGGCGCGAGAAGCGCCGCGCCGCCGGCTTTCAGAAGGCTGCGGCGAGAAAGGGAATCCCCGAACCGGTCCGTCATCGTTCCGCTCCCGTGCGTTTCCTCCAGCCGGGTTGTTGTTGTGGGCTCTGGCGGCCCTCACCCAAACTGTGATCACAGATCACTAGCGCGATAGTGCCGGATCCGTCTAGGGTCGGCATATGAATTCCACATCGGTCCTTGCCGAACTGCCTCTGCTCGAACGGCGGACCCTGTCCGACACCGTCTACGAAGCGCTGTCGGACCTCCTGGCCTCGGGACGGCTGGCGCCGGGCGACCGGCTGTCCCTGCGCCAGAGCGCGGCGGCGCTCGGCGTCTCGGTCATGCCGGTCCGCGAGGCGGTGAGCCGTCTGGCGGCGGACGGCGTGCTGGAAGTGGCTCCGAACCGAGTGATCCGGGTGCCGGTCATGAGCGCGGACGCCTTCCGGGCCCTGGTCGAGACCCGCATCGCCGTGGAGGGCATCGCCGTGGCCCGTGCGGCCGAGCTAAGGACCGCCACGGAACTCGCAGCGATCCGGCGGACCGAGGCCGCGTTCCGGGCGGAAGCGGAGGCGGCAGAGCCCGACAGGGCGCGCGCGGTGCAACTCAACCGCGATCTGCATTTCGCGATCTACGGTGCCTGCGGACTCGGTCCCCTGCAGGAGATCATCGCCCGGCTCTGGCTGAAGGCGGGCCCGGTGATCAATCTGGATCTGCGCGCCCATCCGGAGCGGCTGCGCCAGGGTTTCGCGCTTCGGCGGCACGCCGAGGCCGTGGTGGCGATCGAGAACCGGGACGGCGCGGCCGCCGCCGCCGCGATCGCGGCCGACATCCGGGAAGCCGCGGAGTTCATCTTGACCCGCGGCGGATTGCGGGACGTTCAGGGAGAGGACTGATTATGGATCTGGGGATTGCCGGCCTGCGTGTCCTGGTGACGGCGGGTGCTGCCGGAATCGGCCGCGGGATCGTCGAGGCCTTCCTGGAGGAAGGGGCGCGTGTCTTCGCCTGCGACGTAGACAGCGAGGCCCTGGCCGGTCTGCCGGACGCGGTCGGCCGTATCCGGACCGATGTCGCCGACCGCGATGGCGTCGCCACGATGATGGACCGCGCGGTCGAGTTCCTCGGTGGCCTCGACGTGCTGATCAACAATGCCGGCATCGCCGGCCCGACCGGCCGGGTCGAGGAGATTGCCCCCGAAGAGTGGGACCGATGTCTCACCGTGTGCCTGACCAGCCAGTTCAACTGCGCGCGCCTCGCGGTGCCCCATCTGCGCCAAAGCCCGAATGCCTCGATCGTCAATCTGTCCTCGGCGGCCGGCAAGTTCGGCTTCGCCCTGCGCAGCCCCTACGCGGCGGCCAAATGGGGGGTCATCGGCTTCACCAAGTCTTTGGCGATCGAACTCGGCGGGTCCGGCATCCGGGTGAATGCGATCCTGCCGGGCTTGGTGGCCGGCGACCGGCAGCGCCGGGTGCTCGAATCGAAGGCCCAGCAGCAGGGCACGAGCTTCGCCGAGATGGAAGCCCGCGCCTTCTCGTTCGTTTCGGTCAAGGACTA
This sequence comes from Methylobacterium sp. 391_Methyba4, assembly GCF_029691625.1. Lineage (NCBI taxonomy): Bacteria > Pseudomonadati > Pseudomonadota > Alphaproteobacteria > Hyphomicrobiales > Methylobacteriaceae > Methylobacterium > Methylobacterium sp. 391_Methyba4. Next base: position 3,425,144 of record NZ_CP121475.1, read on the forward strand.
CGTCACCGCCCGGCAGCTCGCCGACCAGATCCTGCTGCTTTGCTCGCCCCGCGGCCGGACCATCTCGGGTCAGGCCATTTCCATCGACGGTGACACGCGGATGCTGTCCTGAAATCAATCCAGCGCCGATGAGGCTGCCCTGCCTGATGCGCCGGAGTATCCCAAGACCGAGTCCGGGGCGCCGCGACCGCGGTCGCGCGTCCTGCGGCCGCTGCCGAAGACAGGAGCCGGACCGTCCGCGCCGGCCACAGGATGCGAGGAAGCGACCATGAGCGACAAACGCCGGATCACGCCATCTGACCTGCGCTCCAAGGCGTGGTTCGACAACCCGCACAATCCCGGCATGACCGCGCTCTATCTGGAGCGATACCTCAACTATGGACTGACGCCGGAGGAGTTGCGTTCGGGCAAACCTCTGATCGGCATCGCCCAGACGGGGTCCGACCTGTCTCCCTGCAACCGCCACCATCTCGAACTCGCCAAGCGGGTCCGGGAAGGCATCACGGCGGCCGGCGGCGTTGCCTTCGAATTCCCCTGCCATCCGATTCAGGAAACCGGCAAGCGTCCGACCGCGTCCCTCGACCGAAACCTCGCCTACCTGTCCCTGGTGGAGGTGCTGTACGGCTATCCCCTCGACGGCGTCGTCCTGCTCACCGGCTGCGACAAGACCATGCCGGCCTGTCTGATGGCGGCGGCCACGGTCAACATCCCGGCGATCTCGCTGAATGTCGGGCCGATGCTCAACGGCTACTTCCACAAGGAGCTGACCGGCTCGGGCACGATCGTCTGGAAGGCCCGGGAGCGGCACGCGGCGGGAGACATCGACTTCCAGCAGTTCATGGACATCGTCGGATCCTCGGCGCCGTCCACGGGCCACTGCAACACGATGGGCACGGCCTCCACGATGAACGCGCTCGCCGAGGCGCTCGGTCTCGCCCTGCCCGGCTCGGCGGCGATCCCGGCCCCCTACCGCGAGCGCGGGCAAGCCGCCTACGCCACCGGCCAACGCATCGTCGAGATGGTCTGGGAGGACCTCAAGCCCTCCGACATCCTCACCCGCGAAGCCTTCGAGAACGCCATCGTGGCCAACGCGGCGATCGGCGGCTCGACCAACGCGCCGATCCACATCAACGCCATCGCGAAGCATATCGGCGTTCCGCTGACCTGCGACGACTGGGAGCGGGTCGGATTCGAGATCCCTCTCCTGGTGGACATGCAGCCCGCCGGACGCTGGCTCGGCGAGGAGTACTTTCGCGCCGGCGGCCTTCCGGCGGTCTTCGCGGAGCTGATCGACGCCGGGAAGGTCCACGAGGGCGCCCTGACCTGCAACGGCCGAACCGTGGGCGAGAACTACCGCGGCCGGCACAGCTGGAACCGCGACGTGATCCGCGCCTATGGCGCGCCGCTGATGGAGCGCGCGGGCTTCCTGAACCTCAAGGGTAGCCTGTTCGATTCGGCGATCATGAAGACCTGCGTGATCTCCGAGGAGTTCGCGGCCCGCTACCTGCGCAATCCGAACGACCCGATGGCCTTCGAGGGGCGCGTCATCGTGTTCGACGGACCGGAGGACTACCACACACGGATCGACGACCCGGCGCTCGACATCGACGAGAACACGATCCTGATCATGCGCGGAGCCGGACCGATCGGCTATCCCGGCGCCGCCGAGGTGGTGAACATGCAGCCGCCGGGATCGCTGATCCGGCGCGGTGTCACCGCACTGCCCTGCATCGGCGACGGCCGGCAATCCGGCACCTCCGGGACGCCCGCCATCCTGAACGCCTCGCCCGAGGCGGCCGCCGGGGGCGGGTTGGCCCTGTTGCAGACCGGCGACCGTATCCGCATCGATCTCAATCGCCGGAGCGCCGACATCCTGCTCCCGGCCGAGGACCTCGCCCGCCGGCGCGCGGATCTGGAGTCGCGCGGCGGCTATCCCTACCCGGCGACCCAGACTCCGTGGCAGGAGATCTATCGCGATCAGGTCGATCAGCTCGATCAGGGCATGGTGCTCAAGGGCGCGGTGAAGTTCCAGAAGGTCGCGCAGGTCTCCGGAGTGCCGCGGGACAACCACTGAGGCCTGTTCCCCGGGTCGGCCGCGGGGTTGAAACATGCGGTGTCCTGAGCAACCCTTGCGACGGCCCTTCGGGCCTACGGCTGCACAGGGCATCGCGAGCCCGCTCTCCAGCGCGACAGCGCGGCCAATTTGCTCCGCACTGAATTTTGAATACATTTCCCGTCAGGTGGGCATGTCCCATCACGGGAGGGATCGATCGTGACGGAAGCGAGGGCGCATGCGCCGGCGCCGCGGGCCGCGGCGCGCCTGGAAGCCGGATTGCCGCGCAGGCTGGCGGAGCAGCTCCAGGGCGAGGCGCGGTTCGACGCGTTCACGCGCGGACGCTACAGCACGGACGCGTCGATCTACCAGATCATGCCGGCCGGCGTGGTGCTGCCGCGCTCCGCGGCCGACATCGCCGCAACCCTGCGCATCGCCGCCGAACACGGCGCGCCGGTGATCCTGCGCGGCGGCGGCACGTCGCAGAACGGCCAGCCGATCGGGTCGGGCCTGGTGGTCGACTGCTCGCGGTACTTCAACGGCGTCCGGGCCTACGATCCGGAGGCGGGCACGATCACGGTCGAGCCCGGCATGGTGCTGGAGCGGCTGAACGCCCGGGTGAAGGCCGACGGATGGTTCTTCCCCGTCGAGCCCTCGACGGCGACCCGCTGCACCATCGGCGGCATGGCGGGCAACAATTCCTGCGGCGCCCGCTCCCTGCGCTACGGCAAGATGAGCGACAACGTCCTGGCGATGGAGGCGCTGTTCCACGACGGCGAGGCCTTCGGCTTCGGACTGACCGGTGACGTCCGGTCGGGCGTGAACGGCTCGGATCGGGCGGCGGCGCTGGCCGCGAGGATGCGCGGCCTCGCCGAGGATCACCGCGCCGAGATCGAGGCGCGCTTCCCGAAGGTCCAGCGCCGCGTCGGCGGCTACAACCTCGACGCGCTGATCGAAGCGCAGCCGAACCTCGCGCACCTGCTCGTCGGATCCGAGGGCACGCTGGCCGCGACCACGGCGGTGACGCTGAAGCTCTCGCGCCTGCCGACGCACCGGGTGATGGGCGTGTGCCACTTCCCATCCTTCCGGGCCGCCATGGAGACGACCCGGCACATCGTCGGCCTGGACCCGGTGGCGGTCGAGCTCGTCGACAACAACGTCCTCGTGCTCGGCGCCGATATCCCGCTGTTCCGCACGACGCTGGCCGACATCACCCGCGGACAGCCGAACTGCCTGCTGCTCACCGAATTCGCCGGCGACGACCTCGCCGCCGTGACGCGCGACCTGAAGCGCCTCGACGCCTGCATGGCCGATCACGGCTTCCCGGACGCCGTCGTGGAGGTGATCGAGCCCGCCCGCCAGAAATCGGTGTGGGAGGTTCGCGAGGCCTGCCTCAACATCATGATGTCCATGAAGGGCGACGCCAAGCCGGTCTCCTTCATCGAGGATTGCGCCGTCCCGCTGGAGCACCTCGCCGATTACACAGACGCGGTCACGGCGGTCTTTGCCAAGCACGGCACCCGCGGCACGTGGTACGCCCACGCCTCGGTGGGCTGCCTGCACGTTCGCCCGATCCTCGACATGAAGGAGGCTGGCGACGTCCGCCGGATGCGCGCGATCGCGGAAGAGACCTCCGAGCTGGTGCGCCGCTACAAGGGGTCGTATTCCGGCGAGCACGGCGACGGCATCTCACGCTCGGAATACATCGAGCCGCTGTTCGGCTCGGTCCTGACGCGCGCCTTCGAGGACGTGAAGGACGCGTTCGATCCCGAGAACCGCCTGAACCCCGGCAAGATCGTGCGCCCGCTCGCGATGGATGACCGGTTTCTGTTCCGCTTCAAGCCCGACTACACGGTGACGGAGCCGATGAAGCCGGCGCTCGACTGGTCGGATTGGGGCGGCTTCGGCTCCGCCGTCGAGATGTGCAACAACAACGGCACCTGCCGGAAGCTCGCCGGCGGCGCCATGTGCCCGTCCTACCGGGTGACGGGGGAGGAACAGCACCTCACGCGCGGCCGCGCCAATTCCCTGCGGCTCGCCATCTCGGGCCAGCTCGGCAAGGAGGCCTTCACCAGCCCGGAGATGAAGCGGACTCTCGATCTCTGCGTCTCCTGCAAGGCCTGCCGCCGGGAATGCCCGACCGGCGTGGACATGGCCAAGATGAAGATCGAGTTTCTGCACCATTACCACGCCCGCCACGGGCTGCCGCTCCGCGAGCGGCTCATCGCCATGATGCCGCTCTATGCCGGAGCGGCCGCGAAGCTCGCGCCGATCCTCAACCTGCGCGACCGGTACCCGGCCCTCGCGGCCCTGTCGGAGCGCGTCGCCGGCCTGTCGGCCAGGCGCTCGTTGCCGCGCTGGCGTCGGCCCTGGAGCGAGCAGGGCGAACCCGCGCATACCCACGACGTCGCGGGGGATTTCCGCGACGTGATCCTCTTCGGCGACACCTTCAACCGCGCCTTCGAGCGGGAGAATCTCGAGGCGGCCGAGCGCGTGCTGCTGGCCGCGGGCTATCGGCTGCATCGGGTCTATCCGGCCCGCGGCCGGCGCCCGCTCTGCTGCGGCCGGACGTGGCTCTCCGCCGGCCAGACGGACCGGGCCCGGCTGGAGGCGCGCCGAACCCTCGACGCGCTTCTGCCCTTCGTCCGCGCGGGCGCGCGGGTCGTCGGCCTGGAACCATCCTGCCTGCTCACGTTCCGGGACGAGTTCACAGCGCTCCTCCCCGGTGCAGATTCGGCGCTTCTGGCGCGGCAGTCCGTCCTGTTCGAGGAGCTGCTGGCCGCAGACCTGACGGCGGGCCGGATCGCGCTACCGTTCGCGGACCAGGGCGGGCGCGTCGCGCACCTGCACGGCCATTGCCACCAGAAGTCGTTCGGCGTGATGGGCTCGGTGGAGACGGTGCTCCGGGCCGTGCCGGGGCTCGACCTACGGGTCGTCGAATCGAGCTGCTGCGGCATGGCCGGCGCCTTCGGCTATCGGCCGGAATCCATCGAGACATCCTTCGCCATGGCAGAGCTGTCGCTGTTCCCGACCCTGCGCGCCGCCGGGCCGGACGATCTCGTGATCGCCGACGGGACGAGCTGCCGACATCAGATTCACGATGGCCTCGGTCTCGAGGCGGAACATGTGGCTCGCGTTCTCGATCGAGCCCTCGTGCCTCGACACTCCATTGCCGGAGACTTACACATACACAACAGGTCGCACTGATCTGGTTTGTGTCGGGGGACCATGAACAAGATCGAGCCCGGGATCGGCATCAGCCGCCGCTACCTCCACGACGAGGTCGCGGACCGGATGCGGGAGCTGATCCGGTCCGGGGAGATGGAGCCGAAGGCCCGGATCAACGAGAGCGAGCTGACGGAGCGCTTCGGGATCTCGCGGACCCCGCTCCGCGAGGCGATCAAGATCCTGGCGACGGAAGGGCTGCTCGAACTGCTTCCGAACCGCGGGGCGCGGGTCGCCAGCATCTCGGAGACCGAGCTCGAGGAAATGATGGAGGTGATCGCCGGGCTCGAGGCGACCGCCGGGGACCTGGCCTGCCGCACCATCACCGACGCCGAGATCGACGCCCTCGCGGTCGACCACGACGCGATGGTGGCGGCCTGGCAGTCGGGCGACGAGGCGGGCTACTTCAGCCACAATCGCCGGATCCACGAAGGCATCATGGCGGCCAGTCGCAACGTCATTCTGGCGAATATCTACGAGAGCCTGTCCGGCCGGATCCAAAGGTCGCGGTATTCCGCGCACCAGACCCCGGATCAGTGGGCCCGCGCGGTCTCCGAGCACGAACGGATGATCGAACTCCTCCGTGCTCGGGACGGCGCTGCCCTGGCCGTCCTGATGCGCGAGCATATCCGCGGGAAGAAGTCCGTCATCGCCGCCAATTACGGCGCGGCGGAGGTTGCCTGAAGGCTCAGCCCGGCATCCCCGTCATCTCGAACCAGAACGACGCGCCCGGGGTGCGGGAATCGTTCGCGTAGAGGAACGGAATGTCCGGTCCGGTCGCGCGGGCGGCAAAGACCGTCTTCACCCGGGCGCTCATCGCCGGGTCCTGACAGATATACATCACCGGCACGGTCACGCGGAACGGCGGAGCGCCGCACAGCAGCATCGCGGCCAGAAGATACTGCTCGTTGTACAGGCGGCAATTCCAGGCTGACGGATAATCGTCCGGAATGAAGATGTCGTGGATCTGTACGATCACGCCCGGCGCGAGGCGCGGCATCACCTCGAAAAAGAACACCGTGACGTCGGAATTCGCGAAGGACCGATGCGATCCATCGAAGAACAGGATGTCGCCGGCCTTCAGTTCCTCGAAGATCTTCAGGTCGCAGGATTCCAGCGGGCTGCGGACGGTCCAGTCGCACAGGGCGTCGATCTCGCGGCGTGGCATCGGATCGATGGAGGTGATCCGCGTCGGCAGCTTCAGCGTGTCGATCGCGTGGCGCGCGAAGCAGGTCGAGCACCCGGAGCCGATCTCGAAGTATCGTTCAGGGCGCTTCCAGGCCAGCATCGTCAGCAGGGCGGCGCCGTCGAGGGCGGTGAACCACGTGTTGTTCCAGTGCGGTGCAGCCGAACCCGCAGCGTGGGCGTCGTGCGGGACGCTGTGGAGCAGGTCGGCCTGCGCTTCCAGGGCGGTGAGGAATGCCTCGTAGGCCGCATGGTTCTGGCCGAGGACGGCTTTGAGCCGGCCGTGCGGCGCCTGGCCCGGCTTCCATCGCGCGGACGGCACGACCGGATAGTAATCGTGGACCGTATGACTCCAGCGGAAGGCTTCGCCGCTCGCCCGGAAGATATCCACCCCCGCGCGTCGGCCGGCAGTCCTGACAACGTCCTTCAGCATGGTGCCTCCCGGGTTCCGGGTGAAGGATGCCGGGATTGCAACTTCTGGTCGAGTCCGGTGGACCACCTACGCAGTCCGACCTGATTTCACGGTTAGGAGGCGATGAAGACGCACCGGCTTCGCGGCCCGCTGCGGACGGTCTGCGCCGCGGGATGATTGTCAGGCACCCGGACAGGTCGAAGCTTTCAGGCCGCGCTCTGCGACCGCAACCCCGCGACCAGATCGGTGAACCGGTCACCCTGGACGATGACGTGGCTCCGGAGCGCCTCGGCCGCCCCGACTTCGTCTCCGGCGATGATGGCAGCGACGATCGCTTCGTGTTCGGCAAGCGATTGCGGCAGGCGCTGGCGCACGCGCAGCTGCAGACGCCGATACGGCGCGAGACGGCGGTGCAGGGACAGCGCCTGCTCCGCCAGGAAGGCGTTGCGGCTGGCCCGATACACCACCGTATGGAACACGTAATTCTCGGCGTAATAGGCCTCGGTATCCTCCGTCGACAGGGCCCCGCGGCAGCCTTCGAGGGCGGCGCGCAGCGCGGCGGCATCCTCGGCCACGAGGCGGCGTGCGGCGAGGCGACCGCACGCCGCCTCGATTTCCGCCATCGTCTCGAACATGGCCAGCAGCAGGTGTGGCTCGGGCGCACTGACGATGGCGCCGCGCCGGGGCTTCGTCTGGACGAGTCCGGTCACGGCGAGCTGCAGCAGCGCCTCGCGGATCGGAGTGCGCGAGACCCCGAAACGGGCCGCGAGCTGATTCTCATCGAGCCGCGATCCCAGCGCGAGTTCGCCCGCCACGATCTCGTCCTCGATTCGCTGCCGTAGCCGTTGCGCGTGGCTCATGCGCCTGGTTCCTCCCCCGATCGTCGGGCCGCGCGTCGTCCCGCCCGTTGAGGCCGGCGGATGTCCAACGCACGCGAACATTATGCTGGAGCATTGACAAAATATACAAGGCGGTTTTCCATGCATACAACGAAGCGCCCCACTATTGCGGCGCACAAAACTTTGCCGCGTTGTTTGCGGTGCGGGAGAAATCCATGACGCCAACTCGTCGCTCGCTGATCGCGGCCACGCTCGCGGCTCCGGCGGTCCTGCGGTTCGGGCTGGGCTCTGCCCAGGCCGCCACCACGCTGAAGCTGTCCCACCAGTTCCCGGGCGGCACCATCGACGAGGGCGATTTCCGCGACCGCATGTGCCGGAAGTTCGCCAAGATGGTCGGCGAGCGCTCGAAGGGCGCCCTGGACGTCCAAGTCTATCCCGGCTCCTCGCTGATGAAGACGAACGCCCAGTTCGGCGCGATGCGCAAGGGCGCCCTCGACATGTCGCTCTATCCGAGCCCCTATGCCGGCGGCGAGGTGCCGGAGCTGAATATCGGCCTGATGCCGGCGCTGGTGACGTCCTATGCCCAGGCGGTGGCCTGGAAGGCGGCGCCGGTCGGGCGCAAGCTCTCGGAAATCCTCGACGCCAAGGGGATCGTCCTGGTCTCGTGGGTCTGGCAGGCCGGCGGCGTCGCGAGCCGCGAGCGCGCTCTCGTTTCGCCGGCCGACGCCAAGGGCATGAAGGTCCGGGGCGGTTCGCGCGAGATGGACATGATGATGAAAGAGGCCGGCGCAGCCACCCTCTCCATCCCGTCGAACGAATCCTACGCGGCGATGCAGACCGGCGCCTGCGATGCGGTGATCACATCGTCCACCAGCCTGATTTCCTTCCGCCTGGAAGAGCTGTCCAAGGCCCTCACCTCGGGCCGCGAGCGCTCCTACTGGTTCATGCTCGAGCCGATCATGATGTCGAAGATCGTGTTCTCGGGCCTGCCGAAGGAGCAGCAGGACCTGATCATGGCGGTGGGCACCGAGCTGGAGGCCTTCGGCCAAGCCGGCGCCAAAGAGGATGACACCCGGGTCGAGGAGATTTTCTCCAAGGCCGGGGCCAAGGTCGTCCAGGTTGACGAGAAGTCGCTGGGTCAGTGGCGGGACCTCGCCCGCAACACGGCCTGGAAAGATTACGCCGCCAAGAACGCGAACTGCGCGGAACTGCTGAAGCTCGCGGAGCAGGTCGCGTGAGCCACGGCTTCGACGCGGCTACGGCCGCTCCGGAGGCGCGGGGCGCGGCCGAGCCGCGTTTGCCCGGCCTGCTCGGCGCCTTCGACCGGACGATGCGCCTGCTGAATCAAGTGATCCTGGCGGTCGGCGGCCTCTGCCTGGTGGCGGCCTGCCTCGTCCTGACCCACAGCGTGGTCGTCCGCTATCTCCTGAAGGAACCGACGGAGTGGCAGGACGAGATGGCGGTGTTCCTGATCATCGGGGCCACCTTCCTGTCGGCCGCCGGCGTCCAGGCCAAGCGCGGCCACGTCGCGATCGAGGCCCTGACCGGTCTCCTGCCGCCGGCCGCCAACCGCGTGCGCCTTCTGCTGGCCGACATCGTCAGCCTCGCCTTCTGCCTGTTCTTCGCCTGGAAGAGCTGGTCGCTGGATCACGAGGCCTGGGTCGACGGGCAGGTCTCGCAATCGACCTGGGGGCCGCCCCTCTGGATCCCCTATACGCTGATGTCCGTCGGGATGAGCCTGCTGTGCATCCAGTTCGTCCTCCAGATCGCCGAGGGCCTGGCCTACGGGCCGCGGGCCGCCGGCTGGGCACAGCCCAAGATCGGGCTCGGGGCCGACGTCAACCGCGACATGCACGGGGCGCCCGAGGTTGCGCCTCGAGGACCGGATCCGATGGGTCAGACCGTTTCCGCGAAGGTTGAACGATGAGCACGGCCGCGATCGGCTTCCTGTACGCGGGCGCGACCCTGGGTGCGATGCTCTCGGGCATCCCCATCGCCTTCGCCCTCGGCTTCGTGGCGCTCGCCTTCATGGTGGCGTTCATGCCCGGCGCCTCCCTCGATACGGTGGCGCAGAACGTCTACGAGGAGATGGCCTCCATCACCCTGCTGTCGATCCCGCTCTTCATCCTGAAGGGTGCGGCCATCGGCCGGTCCAAGGCCGGGCAGGACCTCTACTCGGCCATGCACGCCTGGATGCACCGCATCCCGGGCGGTCTCGGCATCGCCAACGTGTTCGCCTGTGCGCTGTTCGCCGCCATGGCGGGCTCGAGCCCGGCAACCTGCTCGGCGATCGGCTCGGCCGGCATCCCGGAGATGCGCAAGCGCGGCTACTCGCCGGGCTTCGCCGCCGGGATCATCGCGGCGGGCGGCACGCTCGGAATCCTGCTGCCGCCCTCGATCACCATGATCCTGTACGCGGTGGCGGCCGAGCAGTCGCTCGGACGCCTGTTCCTCGCCGGCATCGGACCCGGGCTGCTGCTCGTGGCCCTGTTCGCGGCGTGGTCGATCGTGCGCTTCCGCTCGGAATACGCCGCGGCCAAGGCCGTGATGGAGCGTGGCGGACCGGCCTCGCCGATCCTGGCCGACGATCAGTACAGCATGGCGCAGCGCTTCTCGACGCTGCCGCGGGTCCTGCCCTTCGTGGTCCTGCTCACCGGCGTGATGGTGGCGCTCTACGGCGGCTACGCCACGCCCTCGGAAACCGCGGGTCTCGGCGGCCTGATGGCGCTGGCGCTCATCGCCGCGATCTACGGCGTCTGGCGGTTCCGCGACGTCACGCCGATCCTGACCGCGACCCTGCGGGAATCGACCATGCTGATGCTGATCATCGGCATGTCGCTGCTCTACGCCTACGTGATGAGCTACCTGCACATCTCGCAATCGGCCGCCGCTGCGATCGTCGCGATGCAGCTCTCGCCCTGGCTGCTGCTGCTGACCATCCTGGCGTTGGTGATCGCGCTGGGCTTCTTCCTGCCGCCGGTCTCGATCATCCTGATGACGGCGCCGATCATCCTGCCGCCGCTCAAGGCCGCCGGCTTCGACCTCGTGTGGTTCGGCGTGGTGATGACCATCACCATGGAGATGGGCCTGATCCACCCGCCGGTGGGCCTGAACATCTTCGTCATCAAGAACATCGCCCCCGACATCCCGCTGTCGGACATCATCTGGGGGACGTTGCCCTTCGTGATCCTGATGGCGGTGGCGATCCTGATCCTGTGCCTCGTCCCGGGCATCGCCCTGTGGCTCCCGGACTTGCTGCTGGCGACCACACGGTAGGCGGACCGAAGCATCGATTCCTCAGGCAGGCCCTTCTCCGTCCGGGGAAGGGCCTGCCGCATGCCGGGGTGCAGCCGCGCGAGCGCCGCCTCCCACGCACCGGCGGGTCGCGTCCAGGCGATGGCTGAAGCGTGCCGGAGCGCCTATGGCAGCGGGCTTCCCGCACTGCCCTGATCGAAGCTTCGGAACGAATCATGAGTCTCGCATCCGTGCGCGCCTTCTTCGCCGAGAAGGCGCCCGACATCGCGGTCATCGAGCTCGAGGCCAGCACCGCGACCGTCGCCGAGGCGGCCGAGGGCCATGGCGTCGTCCCGGCGCAGATCGCCAAAACCCTGTCGATCCGCGTGGGCGATCATGTCGCTCTCGTCGTCACCCGTGGCGACGCGCGTCTCGACAACAGGAAGGCCAAGGCCGTCTTCGGCGGCAAGGTGAGGATGCTCGATCTCGGCGAGGTCGAAGCGGTCACCGGCCACCCGGTGGGCGGCGTCTGCCCGTTCGGCCTGGCCACGCCCCTGCCCGTCTACTGCGACGTCTCGCTCCAAGCGTTCGACGAGGTGGTGCCGGCCGCCGGCGGCACCCACAGCTCCGTGCGGATCGCGCCGACGCGGATGGCCGCGTTGACGGATGCCGCGTGGGTCGATGTCTGCGCGCTGCCGACCTGAGGGCTGCCCTCAGCGCCCGGTCCAGTTGGGCGGGCGCTTGCCCAGGAAGGCCTCCATGCCTTCGCGGAAATCCTGGCTCATGTAGCACATGAGGATCAGGTCATCGCCGGGATGTGGCGCGCCCTCGGCGACAGCCTCCTCCTCCGCCAGCCGCCGGAGCCCTTCCTTGGTCGCCTGCATGGTCAGCGGCGCGTGGTTGGCGAGGACCTGCGCCAGGGTATCAACCCGCTCGGTGAGCGCGGCGCAATCGGCGACCACTTCGCCGACGAGGCCGATGGCCAGCGCCTCCTCGGCCCCGACCAGGCGGGCGGTGAAGATGATGTCCTTCACCCGCGCCGGCCCGATCAGACCGGAAAGCCGCTTCAGATTGCCCTGGCTCAGGCAATTGCCCAGCGTCCGGGCGATGGGGAAGCCGAAGCGGGCATCGCGGGTGGCGATGCGGAGGTCGCAGGCCGCCGCGATGGCCGCGCCGCCGCCCGTGCACGCACCCGCGATGGCCGCGATGGTCGGAACCCGCAGCCGCTCCAGGGAGCCCAGCACCTTGTCCATGAACCGCTCGTAGCCCAGCGCATCCTCCGCCGTGCTGAAGCTGCGGAACTGGGCGATGTCGGTGCCGGCCGCAAAAGCCTTCTCGCCGGCACCGGTGATGATCAGCGCCTTGATGGCCGGATCGCCGGCGATCGCCTCGCAGCAGGTGATCAGGCCCTGATACATCGCGAAGGTGAGCGCGTTGCGGGCCTGCGGCCGATTCAGGACGATGCGGGCGATGCCGGCCTCATCGGTCGTGAACAGCAGTTCGTCGGTGGCGGGCGTGGCACTCATGCGCGGGGTCTCCGGGTGGCGGGGTCAGGCCGCGGTCTCGCGGACCACGCCGCGCGCGATCAGCGCGTCGATCTCGGCCGAGGCGTATCCGGCCTCCGCCAGGATCGCCCGGGAATGCTCGCCAAGCAACGGGGCCGGCCCATGCACGCGCCCCGGGGTCTCCGAGAACTTCACCGGCAGGCCGAGGGTCTTCATGCGGCCGACCCGCGGGTGTTCGACCTCCACCACCATCTCGCGGGCGAGGGCCTGCGGATCCCGGTGCATGGCGTTGACGTCGAGCACCGGCCCGGCCGGGACGCCGCCGGCTTCGAGCCGGGCGAGCCATTCGGCCGAGCTGTGGGCCCGGAAGACCGGTGCGAGGGTCGCGGCGAGTTCGTGCCGGTTGGCCATCCGGTCGCGATTCATGGCGAAGCGCGGGTCATCGGCGAGACTGTCGGCTCCGATCGCCTTCAGCAGGCGCAGCCAGTTGGTCTGGTTGGCCGCGCCGATGGTGATCCAGCCGTCGGCGGTCTCGAACGCCTCGTAGGGTGCGTTCAGCGGATGGGCCGAGCCCATCGGCCCCGGCGCGATCCCGGTCGCCATGGCGATGGCCGATTGCCAGTAGGTGTGGGTAATGCCCGCCTCGAACAGCGACGTGTCGACGGCCTGGCCCCGCCCCGTCCGGAGCCGGTTCGAATAGGCCGCCAGAACGCCCATGGCGGCCAGGATGCCGGCGGTGATGTCGGTGACCGGAGGCCCGCACTTCATCGGCGGCCGCCCCGGACCTTCGCCGGTGACCGACATGAGCCCGCTCATGCCCTGCGCCACGAGGTCGAATCCGGCCCGGTCGGCATAGGGCCCGGTGCGGCCGAAGCCGGACAGGGAGCAGTAGACGAGTTCGGGAAACTCCTCCCGCAACGTGTCGTAGCCGATCCCGAGGCGCTCCATCGTGCCGCCGCGGTAGTTCTCGATCAGCGCGTCGGCCCCCTTGAGCAGGCGGCGCAGGACCGCGACACCGTCCGGGTCCTTCAGGTCGAGACTGATGCCGCGCTTGCCGCGGTTCATCATCATGTAGGCGGCGCTCTCGCCTTCCAGGGCCGGCGGAACGGTGCGACGCGTGTCGTCGCCGTCCATCTTCTCGACCTTGATCACCTCCGCGCCCATGTCGGCGAGCATCAGCCCGCAGACCGGACCGGCCATGATGTGGGCGAGTTCGATCACCCGCATTCCGGCGAGCGGACCGGACCGTTTCATCGCTTCCGCCATCGCGCGCTACTCCCCGGCCGCCACGGAGCCCACGCGACCATCGAGTGGCGGGGCGGGATCCACGAATTCCCGCTCGGGGTGCATCGTGAAGGCCAGCGCCGCACCGAGCAGGCACAGGCCGATCGAACCGACGAAGGGCAGCGTCCAGCTCCCCGTCATGTCGACGATCACGCCGAAGACGATCGGCGAGACGATCGCGGCTACGGCCGAGCCGGTATTCATCAACCCGCTGGCGGTGCCGGCATATTTCGGCGCGATATCCATCGGCACGGACCAGATCGGCCCGATGACCAGCTCGGCGAAGAAGAAACCCGAGGACAGGAGCAGCGCCACCAGGGTCAGATCCCGCGTCATGAAAACGCCGGCGAGGCTCGCAGCGGCGCCGAGGAACCCGACGACGATCACCGACAGGCGGGCGAGCTTCACCTTGCCGGTCCGGTGCAGGATGGCGTCGCTCATCATGCCGCCAACCGTGTCGCCCACCACGCCGGCGAAGAACACGCCCGAAGCGAACAGCGCCGAGTTCTTCAGGTCGAGGCTGTAGTTCTCCTTGAAAAAGCTCGGCAGCCAGCCGAGGAACAGCCACAGGGTCCAGCCGTAGCAGAAATACGTGATGGTGACCGGCAGCATGCGGCGGGTCAGAGCGCCCCACGGGACGCTCTGCTTCGCGCCGACCTTGCGGGGCGGCGGCAGCGTGTCGAGTTCGGCCCGGGTGATCGCCGGATGGTCGGAGGGATCGTCGCGGAAATACAGCCACCAGATCGCCACCCAGATAAAGCTCACGGCGCCGAGGATCACGAAGCTGGTCCGCCACCCGAAATGGAAGATCAGGAAGGCGACGATCGGCGGCGCCACCGCGTTGCCGAGGCGCGCGAAGGCGTGGGTGATGCCCTGGGCGAAGCCGCGGCGGCCGGGCGCGGTCCAGTTCTGCATCGCGCGGGTGGCGGTGGGGAAGGTCGCGCCTTCGCCGAAGCCGAGCAGGACCCGGGCCAGGAACAGGCTCACCAAGCCACCGACCATTCCGGTCAGGATCGTCGCGGCGGCCCAGATCACGCCGCAGGCGAGCAGCGTGCGTCGGGCGCCGAACTTGTCGCCGACCGACCCGCCGATCACTTGGAAGATCGCGTAGGGATACGCGAAGGCCGACAGGATCAGACCGAAATCGGTCTTCGACATCCCGAAATCGCGCATGATCTCTGCGCCGGCGGTCGCGATGTTCACCCGGTCCAGATAGGTGATGAAATACATCACGCAGAGCAGGCCGAGCACGCCGTTCGTGGCGCTGATGCGCTTCGACATCGACCGTTCCTCCCATCGGGGCGCCGCCGCTGGCGGTCGCCGGGCGCCTCGGCTGATGGACCGGACGCTCTTTCATAATGCATTATTCAAACGCGTCGCGCGGCAGAACGCAACCGCCGACTTGTATCCGGCGCGCGATCGATCCGGTCGCCCCAACGGAAAACGGGGGCCGCCCGGGCCCCCGTTCTGGGTGATCGCGTTCGCGACGCGGGCTGTCAGGCCGTGACGGGCTGCAGCTGGTTCTGTTCGGCTTCGGTCGCTGTGCCCAGGGCCTTGCCGCGAGGCCCGACCCAGCTTCCGACCCACTTCCGCTGCCAGAGGGCGAGGCAGCCGAGCACGACCGCCGTGAAGGCGGCGTAGCCGATGAAGCCGATGGAGAACGACCCGGTATACTGCTTGGACAGGCCCATGACGTTCGGAAGGATGGCGCCTCCGAGGGCCCCGATCTCGCCGATCATCGAGCCGGCGACGGCGGTGTTGTTGGGCCACCGGAGGGGAACGAGCTGGAAGAGGGCGCCGTTGCCGGCCCCAAGCGCCGCGAAGCACAGCATGAACAGGATCGTGGTCAATGCCAGCGACGGGGTCGCCGTCAGGGACAGGAGCGTGGCGATCGCCGCGAGCAGCACCACCGACAGCACGGCGATCCCGCCCATCCGATCGGCGAAGTAGCCGCCGACGATCCGAATCCCCGAGCCCATGAAGGCTGCCAGCATGGTCAGGCGCCCGGCCTCGACCTTCGTCACGGCGAACTGCTCGTAGAAGAAGGTCGGCAGGAAGTTCGACAGGCCGATGAAGCCGCCGAAGGTGATGACGTAGATCAGCGAGAACGCCCAGCCGTCCTTGGTGAAGAGGCAGGAGACGTGTTCCTTGAACGACTGGTGCTCGCAATCCGGCGGCTCCTTGGCGAGCACGATCATGATCGCCAGCGGCAGGAGCATGACGATGCCGGCGAAGGCGTAGGTGGTCTGCCAGCCATAGGCCTGCGCCAGCGGCGGGGCGAACAGCACGGCCAGCACGGTGCCGGAGTTGCCGGCGCCCGCGATGCCCATCGCCAAGCCCTTGTGCTCCGGTGGGAACCATCCCGATCCGAGGGACAGTGCAACGCCGAAGGACGCGCCGGCGATGCCCAGCAGGACGCCCATGGCGAGCACGTCGTTGTAGGACGAGACGAAGAGATATCCGTAGGCCATCGCCAGCATGATCACGCTCATCTCGGTGATCGCGGCATTCTTGCGGCCGATATACTGGGCCAGAATTCCAAGCGGGAAGCGCATCAGCGCCCCGGCGAGGATCGGAAGGGAGATCATGAAGCCGGTCTGGGCCGGCGTGAGCTTGAAGGTCTCGGTGATGAACGGGCCCATGGCGCCGTTCAGGACCCAGATGGCGAAGCAGAAATCGAAATAGAGGAATGCCGCGAACAGCGTCGGGGGGTGACCCGACTTCATCACCGTTTTGAAGCTGGCCATAGCTGGTGCTCGTCGAAAGGAGGCGAACCGCTGCGCGGTCGCTCATGCCGGGGATCCGGACTCACACCGTCCGCTGTTTGGAGCGCCGTTGCTCCGCCGCCGCAGCAGGCGCGGCTGATCCGGCAATGCAGCATGCGTGCCACGTCGGGTTTGATGCGCGACGCGCCGATCGCCCCAAACGGTCGGACCCGGGATCGGTTCGGAATCGATCCAACCGCTGCCGTTCATCGAGGCAGGCCTGCCGAGTAAATGGGCGGCCGGACGGCGCCATCACGGATCGGTGAGCGCCGCAGCTCGTAATGGTTGCTGCATGCGCGCAACACAGGGGCGGAGAAACGGTCCGGAAGACCCAGTAAATTGCCTTCGATCACGGTCGGCAACTTGGCGGCAAAGCGTGAGTTTTGCTAAGCCCCGGGACGAGCTCCGCCGCGACTTCGTGCAGGCCCGCTCGATTGCGCGCCGCGGCAAGTCCCGGTGTCGCCTCCCGAGGAATTTCGATCCATGTCCGCCTCGATCCGTCGCCTTCTCCTGGCCGGCTTCACAGTCCTCGCCTTCGCCTCGACCGTTCACGCCCAGGGCCGCGGCCCGGTCGGCGATGCCGGCATCGACGGGTTCGGCGATGACGGCCAGCTCTATCAGGATCAGAGCGGTGCGCTCTATGTGCGTCGCGGCGGCCGCTACCTGCCCTATACGGGCCGCACGGATTTCGTGCGCCCCGCCCCGGCGGTCCAGGCGCCCGTCGCGCCTCCAGCCGCCAGCTTCGACCCCGACGCGACCGTCCCGGCCCGTCCGGGCGGGGCACCGCCCGCCGAAGGTCTTTCGCCCCTGGAAGCCGCGAAGGCGAAGGCCATCCTGCGCGCGCCCGACAACGAGCCGATCGATTACGCCAAGATCTATGGCCCGATCACCGACGACGTGTTCCCGGTGCAGGCGTTCAACTACAAGAAAATGAACCCGGCCTTCTTGCGCCAGGAGATCGCCTATCACGGGCCCTACGAGCCGGGGACGATCATCGTCGACCCGCGGGCCCACCAACTGACCCTGGTGGAGGGCAACGGCCGGGCCCGCCGCTACGGCGTCGGTGTCGGCAAGCAAGGCTTCTCGTGGTCGGGCACCGCGACGGTCAATTCCAAGCAGGCCTGGCCTGACTGGTATCCGCCCAAGGAGATGATCGCCCGCAGCCCGAAGCTCGCGAGCGAGGTCGACAAGCTGCAGAGCGGCCTCGGCGTCTCGGGCGGCCTGCGCAATCCCCTCGGCGCCCGGGCCATGTACCTCTGGCAGGGCAACAAGGACACGCTGTTCCGCATCCACGGGACTCTGGAGCCTTTCTCCATCGGCAAGAGCGTGTCGTCGGGCTGCATCCGCATGATCAACCAGGACGCGATCGACCTGTTCAGCCGCGTCAATGTCGGCACCAAGGTGGTCGTGCTGAATTGATGCCCGGCTGAACCGCGATCAGCCGCGCCGCCGGTAGAACCGGCGGCAGCGGCCTGCGGCTTCAGGTCAGGCCGCGGCGGTGCTCGCCGAGGATTCGCCGGACCGTGCCGGCCTCGGAACGGTAGACCAGCGTCTCGGTCTGGATCCGGTCCGGTCGGAATCGGACGCCCCGCAGAAGCGCCCCGTCCGTGATGCCCGTGGCGGCCACGATGACGTCGCCGCTCGCGAGGTCGGTCAGATCGTATTTCCGGTCGAGATCCTCGATGCCCATCTCGGCGGCCCGGCGCCGCCGGTCGGGGGTGTCGAGGATCAGGCGTCCCTGCATCTGGCCGCCGATGCAGCGCATCGCCGCGGCGGCCAGGACGCCTTCGGGAGCCGCCCCGGTTCCGAGATAGATGTCGATGCCCGTCTCCTCGGGGCTCGCGGTGAAGATGATCCCCGCGATGTCGCCGTCCGAGATCAGGCGGACCGCCGCGCCGGCCGCCCGCACCTCGGCCACGAGGGCGGCGTGCCGGGGCCGGTCGAGGATCAGGGCCGTGATCTGCTTCGGCTCGACCCCCTTGGCCCGGGCCAGGGCAGCGATGTTGTCGGTGGGACTGGCGTCGAGATCGACGAGACCCGGCGGATAGCCCGGCCCGATGGCGATCTTCTGCATGTAGACGTCGGGGGCCGCGAGGAGCGAGCCGCGCTCGGCCATCGCCATGACCGCGATCGCCCCGGGCATGTCCTTGGCGCAGAGGGTCGTTCCCTCCAGCGGATCCACCGCGATGTCGACCTCCGGCCCCTCGCCGAGACCGAGCTGCTCCCCGATGAACAACATCGGCGCTTGGTCGCGCTCCCCCTCGCCGATCACCACGGTTCCGCGGATGGGCAGGCTGTTCAGCTCGTCGCGCATCGCGTCGACCGCCGCCTGGTCCGCCGCCTTCTCGTCGCCCTGACCGCGCAATCGCGCGGCGGCGATGGCGGCGCGCTCCGTGACCCGGGCGAGTTCGAGGGCGAGCGTGCGCGGGACGCCGCGCGATGCCGACTTGGGGGCCTCAGCCATGGTTTCCTGCCTTTGTCCGAGCCCGATCTTGAGGTCGGATCCCGGGTGGACGCCGTCGAATGACGGCCGCCAAGCCTATACCCCTGTTCGCGGGCGCCCACTATCCTGCATCAGGGTCTCGCGGATCACCGTCCGGCATGCACTGTTATTCGCGCTCGATCCGGATCACCTGCGGCGGCTCCGCCAGCAGGCCGTCGGCGCCGATCGCGTCGAGGGCGTCCCGAATGTTACCCTCGGTCGCCGCATAGGTGATCAGCACCAGCGGCACGGGCCGTCCGGAGCGGCCGTGCGGATCCGTCTCCGCGCCCTCGATGCGGCGTTGCAGGATGCTCTCCAAGGATATCTCCCGCTCGGCCATCCGCTGAGCGACACCCGCCGCGACGCCCGGGCGATCATGGACGGTGAGGCGGATGTAGTAGCCGCCCTCGTGCCGCTGCATCTCCACGCGCTCACTGGGGCACATCGCGGCGGCCGGAATGCCGAAGGTCGGGCGGATCACGCCGCGCGCCACGTCGGCGATGTCGGCCACGACCGCGGAGGCCGTCGCCTCGCCGCCGGCACCGGGACCGATCAGCGTCAGCTCGCCCACCGCATCCGCGTCGATCGTCACGGCGTTGGTCACGCCCATGACCTGCGCGATGGCGGAGGATTTCGGCACCATCGTCGGGTGGACCCGCTGCTCGATGCCGGCCTCGGCCGCCTGCGCGACGCCGAGGAGCTTGATCCGGTAGCCGAGCTCGTCCGCCATGCGCAGGTCGAGAGGCTGCACCCGGGAGATGCCCTCCACCGACACGCCCTCGGAGTCGACTGCGGTCCCGAAGGCCAGGCTCGTCAGAAGCGCGAGCTTGTGGGCCGTGTCGAAACCTTCGACGTCGAAGGTCGGATCGGCCTCGGCGTAGCCCAGGGCCTGCGCATCCTTCAGGCAGGCCTCGAAGGTCAGGCCCTCGCGCTCCATGCGGCTGAGGATGTAGTTGCAGGTGCCGTTGAGAATTCCGTAGACGCGGGAGATCGTGTTGCCCGGCAGGCCCTCGCGGAGGGTCTTGATCACCGGGATGCCGCCGGCCACCGCCGCCTCGAAGGCGAGGGCTACGCCCTTGTCCTCGGCGCGCGTGGCGAGGGCGGCACCGTGGCGGGCAAGCAGCGCCTTGTTGGCGGTCACCACCGGCTTGCCGGCATCCAGCGCCGCCTCCACCACCGCCTTGGCCGGTCCTTCGGCGCCGCCGATCAGCTCGACCACGCAGTCCACGGAACCGGACCGGGCGAGCGCCACCGGATCGTCGAACCATTCGATGCCGGCGAGGTCGAGGCCGCGGTCCCGGGTGCGGTCGCGCGAGGACACCGCCGTGACGCGGAGATCGAGGCCCGCGGCGTTGAAGGCGGCGCGGCGGCGCTCGACCATCCGGACCACGGACGCACCGACGGTCCCGAGTCCGGCGATCCCGAGGCGAAAGCTCACTGTCATGACCCCTTCCGTACCCGGGCGACCGTGATGGGCCGGGCGCCCGATGCGGCGCACTTCTGCAAGAATTCCGCACCGCCCGCAAGGAAACGGCCCCGGATCGCCGGACGGCTCACCCGGCGGACTCGCGGTGCCGCACCGCCGTCGCCACCAGGGCGTAGAGGATGACGGCGTTCAGCACGTGCCAGAGCGGATGGGTGCCGGTCGGCAGAAGCGTGCAGGCGGCCTGATCGGCGGTCCGCGCGGCGAGCGAGATCAGGAACAGGAGGCCGATCCCGGCGAGCCGCCGCCCGGTCCCGAGAAAGCGCTCCTCCGGCCGACGCGTGACCGCGCCCGCAATCCCGAACAGCGCCAGCAGAGCGGGCAGGTAGTCGACCGATCCGTTGGTGAGCCGCGCGACGTCGAGGCCGGTAAGCCCGTCGAGCACGGGCGTGAGGGCGAAGCCGAGGAGCGCGAAGCCCCCCGTCGCCGCAGCGACCCGGATCGGCGCCAGCCTCAGGAATCGCCGCAGGGCGAGCGCGAGATACGCGTAGATGAACAGGGCGATCGGGATCACGTCGGCCAGCATCGACCAGTAGACCGCCAGCGTGTGAAACAGGAACGAGCCGATGCCCACCACCCCGACCAGGGCGGATAGGGCGAGGCCGGCTCGGTCCGGCGGCTCGGCTGCGGAAGCGCGTCGTGCAGCAGCGGCAGCCGCCACGAGGAAAGCCGCGTTCGACAGGGCGTTGGCCGGCTCGGCCCAGAATTGCGGACCGCCGCGCTCGCAATAGGCTCTCACCGGCTCGAACCAGTCCATCCGCCGACCCTAGATCCCCGTCCTTGCGCCGGGATGGCCTTGTCAGCGCGACGCGAAGCGCGGATGACGGCCCAGCGGCGACCGGAAGCGAGGCGATGCGGATCACCACCTGGAACGTCAATTCGATCAAGCAGCGGCTCCCGCATCTTCTCGCCTTCCTCGAGGAAGCGCGGCCCGACGTGGTCTGCCTGCAGGAACTCAAGTGTCAGGACGAGGCCTTCCCGCGGGCCGACATCGAGGCGGCGGGCTACACGGTCGAGACGCTGGGCCAGAAGGCCTATAACGGCGTGGCGCTCCTCGTCCGGGAACCGCTCACCCTCTCCGAGATCCGGCGCGGGCTTCCGGGCGATGCGTCGGACGAGCAGGCCCGCTACATCGAGGCTCTCATCTCCGGTGCGGAGACGCGCCCGGTCCGCGTGGCGTCGATCTATCTGCCGAACGGCAATCCGGTGGACAGCCCGAAATACGCCTACAAGCTCGCCTTCATGGAGCGGCTGCGGCTCCACGCCCGGGCACTCCTGCAGGACGAGATCGCGGTGGTGCTGGCGGGCGACTACAACGTCATCCCGGAACCTGCCGATGCGGCCGATCCGGAGGCTTGGCGCTCCGACGCGCTCTTTCTCGGGACGACCCGCGCGGCGTTCCGGGCGCTTCTCGCCGAGGGCTATACCGATGCGCTGCGCGCCTGCGACCCGCGCGATGGGCTCTACACCTTCTGGGATTACCAGGCCGGCTGCTGGCAGCGAAATGCCGGGATCCGCATCGATCACGTGCTGCTGTCGCCCCAGGCCGGCGACCGCCTGGTCTCGGCCTCGGTCCAAAAGCATCTGCGCGGGCTCGACAAGCCGTCCGATCATGTGCCGGTGACGGTGGAACTGACGGCCGGCTGAAAAGATAACCCATGTTGGCGGGTGCAGCGACCAGACCGGTCGCCGCCCGTCTTTCAGCTCAGGAGCCACGCTTGATCGTCTACGGTACCGGCTATTCGCCCTACGTCCGCAAGGTCCTGGTCTCGCTTGCCGAGAAGGGCATCGCCTACGAGCACAGGCCTGTGATGTTCCACGCGCCGGATGCCGACTTCCAGGCGGCGAGCCCGCTCGGGAAGATCCCAGCCATCGAGGACGACGGTTTCCGCCTTGCCGATTCCTCGGCGATCCTCTGGTATCTGGAGCGGAAGCACCCGACGCCGGCCCTCGTTCCGACCGAACCGAAGGCGCTCGGCCGCGCCGTCTGGTTCGACAAGTTCGGCGACACCGAACTGTTCGCGAAGCTGATCGTGCCTTTCGTCCAGCGGGTGCTGAAACCCAACATGATGAAGCAGCCGACCGACGAAGGTGCGGTCGCCCAGGCGCTCGACACGGACCTGCCGCCGCTGTTCGACTATCTGGAGCGCGAGATCTCGGGCCCGTATCTGGTCGGTGACGCGTTCAGCATCGCCGACATCTCCATCGCGACCAGCTTCTACAATCTGCACTTGGCGCAGGCGAAGGTCGATGCCGACCGCTGGCCCAAGCTTGCGGCCTATGTCGACGCCACGCTGGCGCGGCCGTCGTTCAAGGCCGCACTCGAGGCCAAGAAGGGCTGAACCGGCCGGGCGATCCGGCGGCGGCGCTCAGCGCCGCCGCCGGATCGAGCCCACGGTTTGCAGTTGCGTTTGCGCCTCGGCGCGGTCGTCCTCGCTCGCGGCCGCCCAGTTCTTGTCGTAGAGCGCGACGATCCAGTCGTCCTTCCGCGCTTCTGCCCCTTCCCGCGCGAGGGAGAGCCACATCAGGCCCCTCACCCGCTGGATCGGGATCCCGCCGAGACCGTTGACCAGCATGTCCCCGAGCAGTGCCTGCGCCGGATGGTGGCCCTTCTCGGCCGCGAGGTTGAACCAGCGCGCCGCCTGCTTCGGATCGGCCTCGACGCCCGTCCCGTCGAGGTAGAGCCGAGCGAGATTGTACTGCGCGTTGGGATCTCCGTAGTACGACGCGGCGTAGTTGAACATGTCGTAAGCGCGTTCGGGATTCGGGCGCACGTAGGTGCCCTTGATCCCTTCCAGGAAATAGGTGCCCAGAGCCGTGAAGGCGCTGCCCAGAACCGCCGAGTTCTGCGGGTCGGGGCCGTCATCGGTGCTGGCATCGGCGATCCGAGAGAAGAACTCGAACGCCTTCAAGTCGTCATGGGGCACGCCGTCGCCGTCGGCATACATCCGGCCGAGCTTCCACAGAGCCAGGGCGTGGCCCTGGCCGGCCGCGTATTCGAGGGCGCGGGCCGCGCCCTGCTTGTCGCCGGCATTGTACTCCCGCATGCCGGCCCGAAGCGCGTCCTTGGCCGAGCGATAGCTCTTGTCGGCGACCGGCACCTGAACGGGCGTGCGGACATTGGCGTCGAGCGCACGCGAGGTCTCGACCGGGAGCGCAAGCAAAGCGAGCGCCCAGGTCGCGACGGCGAGGCCGCGGGCGAACCGGAACCGACCGGGATCGGCCCCGACCGGCGCCCTGCGCCGGCTGAGGTCAGTCCTAGACGTCCGCATAGCTCTGCGTCTCCTTGGCACCTCCCGGATGGGTCACGGCGCCGTAAAGCGCCGGGCCGACGCCTTGCGCGTATTTCCAGAGGTAGCCGGAGGTCGCGGAGTTCGGACGCGGCGTCCAGGCCTTCCGCCGCTCGGCGAGTTCCTCGTCCGAGAGAGCGACGCTGAGCGTGCCCTGGATGGCATCGAGGGTGATGACGTCGCCGTCGCGGATCAGGCCGATCGGACCGCCCACGGCGGCTTCGGGTCCCACATGGCCGACGCAGAAGCCGCGTGTCGCGCCCGAGAAACGCCCGTCGGTGATCAGCGCCACCTTGTCGCCCATGCCCTGCCCGTAGAGCGCCGCGGTGGTCGACAGCATCTCGCGCATGCCGGGACCGCCCCGGGGCCCCTCGTAGCGGATGACGAGGACCTCACCTTCCTTGTAGCCGCGCGACTGCACGGCCGCGAAGCAGGCCTCCTCGCCGTCGAACACCCGGGCCGGGCCGGTGAAGACCTGCTTCTCGGCCGGGATGCCCGCGACCTTCACGATGGCGCCCTCGGGGGCGAGGTTGCCCTTCAGGCCCACGACGCCCCCGGTCGGGGTGATCGGCCGGTTGGCCGGGTAGACGACGTCCTGGTCCGGGTTCCAGGTCACCCGGTCCATGTTCTCGGCGATGGTGCGGCCGGTGACCGTCAGACAGTCGCCGTGCATGAAGCCGTGGTCCAGGAGCGTCTTCATCAGCAGCGGGATGCCGCCGACCTCGAACATGTCCTTGGCGACGTAGCGCCCGCCGGGCTTCAAGTCGGCGATGTAGGGCGTGCGGCGGAAGATCTCCGCCACGTCGAACAGCGTGAATTCGATGCCGCATTCATGCGCGATGGCCGGCAGGTGCAGGGCGGCGTTCGTGGAGCCGCCGGAGGCGGCCACCACGGTGGCGGCGTTCTCCAGCGCCTTGCGGGTGACGATGTCCCGCGGGCGGATCCGATTCGCGAGAAGCTCCATCACCTTCTCGCCGGCGGTGGCGCAGAACTTGTCGCGGATCTCGTACGGGGCCGGGGCGCCGGCCGAGTAAGGCAGCGCGAGGCCGATCGCCTCGGAGACGGTTGCCATCGTGTTGGCGGTGAACTGCGCGCCGCAGGCGCCGGCCGACGGACAGGCGACCTGCTCCAGCTCGTCCAGATCCTCCAGGCTCATGTCGCCGACGGCGACCTTGCCGACAGCCTCGAACAGATCCTGGACGGTCACGGGCTTGCCGCGGAACGAGCCCGGCAGGATCGAGCCCCCGTAGATGAAGATCGAGGGGACGTTGAGGCGCACCATGGCCATCATCATCCCCGGCAGGGACTTGTCGCAGCCGGCAAGTCCCACCAGGGCATCGTAGGCATGGCCCCGCATGGTCAGCTCGACCGAATCGGCGATGACCTCGCGGGACGGCAGCGACGCGCGCATGCCGCCATGGCCCATGGCGATCCCGTCGGTCACCGTGATGGTGCAGAATTCGCGCGGCGTGCCGTTGGCGGCGGCGACGCCCTTCTTCACCGCCTGCGCTTGGCGCATCAGCGAGATGTTGCAGGGCGCGGCCTCGTTCCAGCAGGAGGCGACGCCGACCAGCGGCTGGTGGATCTGCTCGCGCGTCAGACCCATGGCATAGAGATAGGAGCGGTGCGGGGCGCGGTCCGGCCCCTCAGTGACGTGGCGGCTCGGCAGCTTCGACTTGTCGTTCAAACGCGTCACCATGACTTCAGACCAAGCCTTCGCACAGCCGATCCCGAGGGTGCGCTGAACCGCGGCGCGTCGCCGTTCGCGAAGCGCCGGGATATTCATCCGCGTGCTCGGGAAGTCCTCGTTTCCGATCGGTAAATCGTTGTCGAGATTGCCGTTTACCGCGGATCTTGAGGTGGGCCCGGACTATGGCGGGATCGCGGCGTTTACAGGCAGGTCTCGGGGCGGAGCCGGGATCGTTTTACGGTGTTGCGACCCCGCCACAGCCACGCTTGGAGCCATTTCGCTCGCCAGGACCAAAAGAAGGACAATCGCGACGGCACCGCCCGGTGATCCGCCTCGATCCGTCTAGTCTTCAGGATCAGCGCGGATCTTCGCAGAGGAATCCGGCCGCGCCGCGGCAAAACCGGCCGGAGATCGTCGGCGCAGCATTATCGCCGTGCGCGGTCTGCGCCAGAAAGACCTGGGCGGATCGGGAAATAACCCGTGGGACCGGATCCGCGGTTCGTTCGAACGCGGGCCCTGCAGGACCGCACCATAGCCCGCCCGGGACAGGGCGTATGTCCAGGCGACCCCACCGGTGGGCACGCTTTCCGATGCGGGAAGACGATCCCGTGACGGCGTCCGCCGGCGACCGGCCGGACGGGATCACAGGATCACGGGATGGCCTGATCCCAGGCGGGTCGCGGCTCAGGCCGCCCCGCTCTGCGGCGCCGGGATCTCGGTGGAGATGGCGTCGACCGTGCGCGGCATCGGGCTGCCCTGCCCGTCCGCGCGCTGAATCCGCACCTGCTGGTTGACCGGTTGCATGTTGCCGAAGGGCGTCGAGAAGGCGATCTCGGCGGCATCGCGTCCGACGCCGATCCGCACCAGCCCGTCGAGGTCGGCTTGCCGTGTGGCGTCGAACAGCCACCAGCGGCCGTCGAGATAGGCTTCGAACACGGCGTGGAAGTCGCTCGGAACGAGCCCGTGGGCGTAGCAGCTCACGAACCGGGCCGGGATGCCGAGAGCCCGGCAGAAGGCGGCGCCGAGATGCGCGAAATCGCGGCATACGCCGGCGCGCTTGAGCAGCGACTCATGCGCGGTGGTCTCGCCGTCGCTGGAGCCCGGCTGATAGGCGATGTGGTCGTGGATCCAGTTGCAGATCTGGTTCACGCGGCCATAGCCCTTGGGCAGCGCGCCGAACTCGGCCAGAGCGAACGGCGTCAGCCGGTCCGAGGACACGAACCGGCTCGGCAGCAGGAAGGGCAGGATGTCGAGGGGCAATTGCCCGATCGGCGTCTCGTTGATCGTCGCGGGATCGGCCCGATGCACCGTGAGATCGACCTCGGCATTGTACTCCAGCGCGAACTGGCCGGTCGGCACGTTGACCGCGAGATAGCGGTTCTGGTGGTCGGGCGTGGTGTAGAGGTCGCGCTTGAGGTTCGGCGTCAGGACCAAGCTCTCGGTCAGGATCTCGACGCTCTTCAGCTTTGCCACCTCCAGATTGAAGATGAAGGTGGTGTCCGACAGAATATTGTATGACAGGCTGCAACCGAGGATGTAGCGCATCGGATCTCCTTGCCGGATGACGGCCTATCCGCCGCCCAAGCAAGGGGCGCGCCCGATCGTGGGTTCCGGTTCAGGCGCGCCGCGGCAGCATCAGCACCGTGAGCGAGCGCACGCCCTGCGCGCCGTGGATCAGCACGCCCTCGATGTCGGCGGTCGCCGACGGTCCGGTGTGCAGAACCGCGTAGGCCGAGCGGCCGAATTCCGGCCGGCGATAGGCGGCCTGCACGTTGGGCACGATATCGGCGGGATCGAGCAGAACGACGAGGTGCTGCGCGAGATAGGCGACCGCGTTGACGATCAGCTGATCCTCCGTGAACAGCACCGATCCCGTCTCGGCGATGCCGAACACGGCGCGCACCACCGCCACGTCCACGTCCTCGACCTCCTGCGGGGCGCGGACGCTCCGAAGGTCCCGGTTGCCGGTCAGTTCCGGTACCGCGGAGGCAATCACCTGGGCCGCATCGAGTCGCTCGCGGACCCCCGCGAAGACATCACCGGCGCCGGGTTCCGCCACCCGGCCGCCCATCCGCTTCAGCCGCTCGCCGAACTCGGCCACATGGTCGTCGCCGACGAGGGGCGTAAACTGCGGCACCTCTGGCAGCGGGAAATCGCCGGCCGGCCGGTTCCTGCGGATGCCGTCCAGGATCGCGTCGCGGGCGCTCATCGACGCGTGTCCTTCATGCGGTTCTGCTTGTACCAGGCGTGGAAGGTCTGGCGCGGGGCGTCGGGCATCTCGCGCTTCTTCCCCCAGGTGTTGAGCGGATTGTAGACGGCGAAACGCGGCAGGACCTTCAGGGCGGAATCCGCCGCGCCGATCGCGGCCCGGTAGGCGGCCGGGCGCGACAGGACCGCGCCGGCGGCCTTCATCATGCCCTGCTTGAGCGCCGGGATCTGGTGCTCCTCGACCAGCACCTTGCGCCACGCGAAAATCTGCTCGTGGATGTTGATCTTCACCGGGCAGACGTTGGTGCACGAGCCGTTCATCGTCGAGGAGAACGGCAGCGTCGAGTATTTGCGCTTGTTGAAGGTCGGATCGATGATCAGCCCGATCGGCCCCGAATAGGTCGCCCCGTAGGAGAGGCCGCCCGAGCGCCGGTAGACCGGGCAGGTGTTCATGCAGGCGCCGCAGCGGATGCATTTCAGGGAGGTCCAGAACTCCTCCATGCCGAGGCGCTCGGAGCGGCCGTTGTCGACCAGCACCATGTGCATCTCGGTGCCCGCCCGCGGCGCGCGGAAATGCGAGGTGTACTGGGTGATCGGCGAGCCGAGCGCCGAGCGCGACAGCAGGCGGATGAAGACGCCGAGATGCTCGACCTTCGGGATGATCTTCTCGATGCCGATGGAGTGGATCTGCAGCGGCGGCACGTTGCCGGAGAGATCGGCATTGCCCTCGTTGGTGCAGGTGACGACCGATCCGGTCTCCGCGATCGCGAAGTTGCAGCCGGTCATGCCGGCATCGGCCTTCAGGATGTAGGGGCGGGTCGTCTCCCGCTGGCTCTCGGCGAGATAGTGGGCGTCGTCGTTGTCCGGGTCCGTCCCGAGCGTCTTGGCGAAGACCTCGGCCACGTCCATCCGGGTCTTGTGGACCGCCGGCGCGACGACGTGGCTCGGCTCCTCGTTGTCGAGCTGCTGGATCCGCTCGCCGAGGTCGGTCTCGATCACCTCGATCCCGTTCGCCGCCATGTGGTGGCGGAAGCCGCACTCCTCGGTGAGCATCGACTTCGACTTCACCAGCGTCCTGGCGCCGTGGCTCCGCAGGATCTCCAGGACGATCCGGTTGTGGTCGGCCCCGTCCTTGGCCCAGTGGACATGGACGCCGTTGGCTTTCGCGGCTGCCTCGAACTGCTCGAGATAGCGGTCGAGATGGCTCAGCGTGTGCGTCTTGATCTGCGAGGCGAGCTCGCGGAGCTCCTCCCATTCGGGAATGCCGTGGGCCGAGACGTCGCGCTTCTTGCGCAGGTCCCACAGCCGCTCGTCGTGGGCAGCCTGGTGCAGCGGCGCGGCGAGGAAGCGCTCGGCGGCCTCGGACTGATTGATCGGACGGTCACCCCGGATCTTCGCGCCGCGGGGCTGCGGCTCACGGACCTGGGGCGCGCGGATCGGCTTCGAGGCCGCCTCGGCGTGCTGGAGGCGCCGTCCGTCCTGCGCGCGTTCACTCTCGTCGTGGCTGGCGCGCACCTCCGGGTGGATGACGCCGTCGCGCTCGCGGGGATTCAGATCCTCGGCGCTCATGCGGTGGCTCCGTTCAGCACCTGGGCGATGTGGATGTACTTGAGGGGCAGGCCCAGGCGCTCGGCGCAGCCCTTCTGGTGCATGAGACAGGAGGAATCCGCCGAGACGACATATTGGGCGCCGGCGCGATTCTGGTCGGCCACCTTGTCGTAGCCCATCTTGGCCGAGACGGCGGGCTCGAACACCGAGAAGGTCCCGCCGAAGCCGCAGCACTCGTCCGGCCGGGCGAGATCGACGAGCTCGACACCCTTGACAAGGCGCAGCAGGTCGAGGGGCTTCGAATAGTAGGGCTTTACCAACTCGGATGGCCGCGCGTGATGGATGCCGCGCAACGCGTTGCAGTTGGTGTGATAGGCGACCTTATGAGGGAAGTTCGTCCAGGGCAGGTCCTCGACCTTCAGCACGTCGTGCAGGAATTCCACCAGCTCGTAGGTGCTGGCACGGACGTGGCGCACCGCGTCGGTCTGGGGGATCGCGGTGAGATGCTCGCGGACTTGGTGGACGCAGGATCCCGACGGCGCGACGACATAGTCGAAGCCGGAAAAGTTCTTCACGAACAGCGCTTCGGTGGCGGCGGCTTCGGCGTGGCAACCGGTATTGGCCATCGGCTGACCACAGCACGTCTGATCGTAAGGGTATTCCACCGTGCAGCCGAGCCGCTCCAGCAGCTCGAGGGTGGCGATCCCCACCTCGGGCTCGAAGGCGTCGACGTAGCACGGCACGAACAGGCCGACCCGCATGGTGCGACAACTCCCTGAAGATCGGCCGCGCGGCGATCTGGAACGGTTCAAGATTGGTGGTGGGTCTACCGGATGTCGCTGATCTTGGCGAGATCGGACACTGCGTCAGCGGGCCCGCTGTAACGCAGCGCGCCGTTGATGCGGGGTCCGCCGCCCCTCCGTCTTCCAGGCCGTGGATCCGCGGTCAGGGGACGTCGTTCCCGGGGCTTGGCGGTCGGCGTCCTCGATCCGGTCGAGGGGTGACGCTCCTCCGTGCGCAGCCGGAGAGTTTCCCGAGGATGCTGGGCCGCGCGCTTGATTTCCGACGCCTCAGAGTCGAATGACGTCTGGAAGCGTTCCGAAGAGATCATCACCATGGAAGAACTGCTCGCCCGCGTCACCACCCGCACCGGGCTCGACGCCGCGACCGCTCAGACCGCCATCGGGCACATCCTGGCCTTCCTGCAGAAGGAAGGGCCGGCGACCGAGGTCGGTCAACTCCTAGCTGCCCTGCCGGGCTCAGAGTCCCTGATCGCCGAGTCGAATGCCGGCGAGAGCGGCGGCGGCGGTCTGATGGGCATGCTCGGCGGCATGATGGGCGGCGGCGGCGTCATGGCTTTGGGTCAGAAGCTGATGGCCGCCGGTGTCCCGATGGGTCAGATGCAGCCCCTCGGCCAGGAGCTGTTCGCTTTCGGTCGCGAGAAGGTGGGCGAGGACGCGATGGGCCCGATCATCGGCTCGATCCCCGGCTTGAACCAATTCGTCTGACGCCCATCGATGTGCGCGGTCGCACTGCATTCGGGTGCCGCCTGGACGAAGGTAAAAAAGAGGTTTCGAGGCGAAAGCTTGACGGAACCTGTCCACGCGATCCCCGTTATTAGGGATGCGGGCTGGATCGACGCCTTTGGCAGTGTCCAGTTCCGCTCCCAAGCAGGCCGGCCATGCCCGTCTTCGAAGCCAAAAACCTGGACAGCGAGTTTGAAGGGCAGACCCTGCTCGCTGCCATCCTGCATCCGACCCGCGCGGCGCAGACCCGCGCTCTGAGGCACGGGCGCCAACGGGCAGAGCGCGCGGCGGCCTTGGCCGATCCGATGACGATCGAGCCGCGTTTCCCGATTGCGCCCGGCGAACTGGCCCCGACCGGCTGTCCCAGCCGCTGAGGCTGTTCGGATTCGGTCAGCCTACCAGGGCTGCGACGTGACGAGACCCTGGCGCGTCACGACCACCCATTCCCGTCCGTGTCGCTCGACGCCTTCCACGCGACCGACGCCCGGAAGGATGTCGCCGGGCGAGACCTCGACCAGGCGGCGGCGCCGATTCTCCAAAACCGCCGTGCCCTCGTAGACGTCCCGCAGAGCCCAGCCTTCGATCACCGGCGGCCTGTCGAAGGCCGCCGGTTTCTGCTTGGTCTCGCCAATCTTGGCCTCGCCAGTCTTAGCCTCGCCTGCCTTGGCCTCGCCTGCCTTGGCGTCCGCCACCTTGACCTCGGGCTTCCCCTCGCTGGCGCGGGCGGGCTCGCCGATGCTTCCCGTCTGGGTCGGCTCTGCCTTCGCGGCGACCGGTGTCGCGGCTGTCCGGCGCTCAAGCTGCGCGGCAAGGCCGGTGAGCCGGGCGGTGTGCTCGCGCTCGACCTGCTCAAGGCGCTCGCCGAGCGCCGCGACCTTGGCATTGAGAGTCTTGTCCACCTGCGCCAGACGCTCGCCGAGGGCGCTGCTGCGGTTCGCGGCCTCTTTCCGCGCGGCGTCGGTTGAGGCGCGAAGGTCGGCGAGGACGGTGTGGAGCTGCGCGATGTCGCCGGCCAGCCGAACGGTTTCGGTCCGGCCGGCATCGAGCGTGGTTTCGAGAGCCGCAATCGCATCGGGCCGCACGGCTGCCGGGCGGGAGAGCACCATCACGCTCCCGCCCAGAATTGCGCCGACGGCCAAAGCCGCGCCTGGGAGCGCGAGCCGCTTATGATCGAGGCGCGACAGGAACGGACGAGCGAAGCCCTTGCCCGCGGGAGGCTCCACGGACGCGGTCGCCGCCGGGGCAACTTCCGCCTTTCCGGTCACCACAGCTTTGAGCAGATCCGCCGGCGAGATGCCCTCGGAAACGGCCTGCTTGGCTTGGATCTTCGTCATCGCCCCGAACTCCGCACGCGGCCTCGCGCTGCAAGCGTTCGTTAAGGACGTTTGTTTACGAAACCCTTACCGCGGGCGCGCGGCTCAGGCCGCCAGCCCGCGCTTCTTCAACAGCGGCTCGATGCTGGGCATCCGCCCGCGGAAGGCCGTGTAGGCCTCGCGCGGATCGCGCAGGTTGCCGGCACCGTACACAAAGGTCCGCAGCCGCTTGGCCGTCTCCGGATCGAAGATGTCGCCCGCTTCGCGGAACGCGTCGAACGCGTCCGCATCGAGCACCTCCGACCAGAGATAGCTGTAGTACCCGGCCGCGTAGCCGTCCCCCGAGAAGATGTGGGCGAAGTGCGGTGTCCGGTGCCGCATGCTGATCTCGGCGGGCATGTTGATCCGCCGCAACGCTTCGGACTCGAACACGGGGACGTCGAGCCCGGCCTCGCCCTCCGCCGAGAGATGCAGCGTCATGTCGACGATGGCCGAGGCGGTGTACTCCACCGTGGCGAAACCCTGGTTGAAGGTCCGTGCCGCCAGCAGCTTCTGCAGCAGGGCGTCGGGCATGGGCTCGCCGGTCCGATGATGCCGCGCGTGGGCGCGCAGGACCTCCGGCTGCTCCAGCCAATGCTCGTAGAGCTGCGAGGGCAGTTCGACGAAGTCCCGCGACACGGCCGTTCCGGACAGGAGCGGGTAGGTCACGTCCGATAGCAGACCGTGCAGGGCGTGGCCGAATTCGTGGAACAGGGTGCGTGCGTCGTCGAAGGACAGCAGCGTGCTCTCGCCGTCCGGCGCCTTGGCGAAGTTCATCACGTTGACGATGATCGGCGTGATCGGGCCGTTCAGGCGCTCCTGCGAGCGGAAGGCGCTCATCCAGGCGCCGGACCGCTTCGAGGCCCGGGCGAAATAATCGCCGAGGAAGAGGCCCACCTCGGACCCGTCGGGATTGCCGACCCGCCAGACCCGGACATCGGGATGATACCGGGGGACGTCGGAGAGTTCCGTGAAGGTCAGGCCGAACAGCCGGGAGGCCGTGTCGAACGCCGCCTCGATCATCCGCTCCAACGGCAGGTAGGCCTTGATCTCACTCTCGTCGAGGTCGTGCTCGGCGCGACGCACCTTCTCGGCGTAGTGCCGCCAATCGTGCGCCTGGAGCGCGAAGTTGTGGCCTTCGGCCTGGATCGTCGCCTGGAGGCGGTCCCGCTCTTCGGCCGCCCGCGCCCGGGCGGGCGTCCAGACGTCGCGCAAGAGCCCGGTCGCCGCTTCGGGACTCGCCGCCATCGTGTCGTCCAGGGCGAAATGGGCGAAGCTCGCGAACCCGAGAAGCCGCGCCCGCTCCGCGCGCAACCGGATGATCTCGGCGAGGATCGCACGGTTGTCGGTCTCGCCGCCGTTCTCGCCGCGCCGGGTCCAGGCCGCATAGGCGCGCTCGCGCAGGTCGCGCCGGGTCGAGAAGACCAGGAAGGGCTCGATCAGCGAGCGCG
Organism: Methylobacterium sp. 391_Methyba4; assembly: GCF_029691625.1. Classification (NCBI taxonomy): domain Bacteria; kingdom Pseudomonadati; phylum Pseudomonadota; class Alphaproteobacteria; order Hyphomicrobiales; family Methylobacteriaceae; genus Methylobacterium; species Methylobacterium sp. 391_Methyba4. The sequence continues at coordinate 3,458,676 of NZ_CP121475.1, forward strand.
ACAGAGTGATGACGTGCCCGTCGAGGCCGCGCTCCTTGGCGGCGCTCTCGGCGGCGGCCCGCAGGAACGGCGGCAGGCCGGCCAGATCCTTCTCGCCCCGAAGCGGCAGGATGAAGCTGCTCTCGTCGGCCAGGAGATTCTGGCTGAACCGCGTGCCGAGTTCCGACAGGCGTGCCGCGATCTCCGCCATGCGGGCCTTGTCCTCGGGCGCGAGATCGGCCCCCGACCGCCGGAAGCGGATCCGGTATCGGTCGAGGACCCGGCGCTCCTCCGGCTCCAGGCCCTCGGGCGCGATCGCCGAGATCCGGGACCAGAGCTCGGGATTCAGGTAGATGGCGCTTCCATGCCGGGCGAGCTTGGGGCCGATCTCGCGCTCGATGGCCTGAAGCTCCGGGTTCGTATGGCTGCCGGTCAGATTGTAGAAGACGCCGGCGACGCGCTCGAGGGCGAGGCCGGCCCGCTCCATGGCCTCCACGGTGTTGCCGAAGGTGGCCGGAGCGTCCTGGCTCGCGATCACGCGGATCTCGGAAGCGTGGGCCTCTAGCGCCGCTGCGAAGGCCGGCCCGTAGTGCTCCGGTCGGATCCGCTCGAACGGCGGAAGGCCGTGCGGGGTGCTCCAATGCGCCTCGCGGAAGGGATTGTCCTGCGGCAGGCTCGGGAGCCCGGCATCAGCTGCGTCCGACATGCGGTCCTCAACGATACGTCCACGCGACGCCGCGTCTGTCCGCGCCGCCGGTGCGCCGACATGGGGTCTGCCGGCGCGATCGGAAAGACAGTGGCCCGTTCGACGGGTCCGTCAACCACATGGGCGCGATCCGAATGGCGTCTCGTCCGTTGTAGAGGCCAACGCCCACGCTTCGAGGCCCCATGCCGGGACGCACTCTGTCGATCCGCCCTCCGTCCGTCTTGCGCGCCGGGGTGGCCCTTGCATTGGCGCTCGGCCTGCTCGCCGCCGATCCGGTCGGGGCCGCCGAAACGCCCGCCGCCTCGGTGCCGACGCCCCCGCCCCTGCCGCCCGAACGCCCTGAGACGCTGAAGCCACCCGTTGCGGAGCCGGCACCCCCGACCCCGCCGGCCCGGCCTCCGGAACTGAAGCCTGCCGTCGCGGAGCCGGCGAAGGAGCCGGTCAAGGATCCCGGCCGGGAAAAGGCCTCCGAATCCGCGAAGGAAAGCCCGAAGGAAGGCTCGAAGGAATCCGCGAAGGAGGCGTCCAAACCCGAGATCCCGACGCCGCCACCCGCGCCGCCCGAGCGCCCGCCGGAACTGTCCGGCGGGGCGGCCCTGGCCCTTAAGGTCTCGCCGCCGGACGATACGGCCTGCCGGACGCGCCTGAAGCGACTCGGCGTCGATTTCGAGCCGCTGGCGCCCATCGCGGAAGGGCAATGCACCGCTCCGCTGCCGCTTAAGGTGACGAAATTCGCCGACGGCGTGGCGCTGCCGCAGGGCGCGACCTTGACCTGCCGGGCCGCCGAAGCCCTGGCGCGCTGGGTCACCGAGGTGCAGGTCGAGGCCGAGCGGACGTTGAAGCATCCCCTGACCGCCCTCGAACTCGGCGGCTCCTATGTCTGCCGAGGCCAGAATCACGACATCGATGCCAAGCTGAGCGAACATGCCTTCGCCAATGCCGCCGACATCATGGGCTTCGCCTTCGCCGGACGCGCAAGCATCCCCGTGAAGGCGATGCCGGACGGCTCCGAGGAGGCGCAGTTCCTGGGCGCGGTGCGCACGAAGGCCTGCGGCTTCTTCCGCACGGTCCTGGGGCCGGGTTCGAACGCCGCCCACGCCAACCATCTTCATGTGGACCAGCGGGAGCGCAATGCCGGCCACCGGCTGTGCGAGTAGCCTCGCGTGGAACGTTCCGGCCGGCTCGGCGCTTTTTGGCACGGGAGCGCCTCCGCTCTCCGGAATTGCGACGTCGATGATCCCAAAATCCTGGCGGCCCGTTGGCGCGGCTCTCGTGGCGAGCTGTCTCGTCGTGCAAGGCGCTGCGGCCAAGCCCGAGAAAGACCGGAAGACCGAAGCGGCGCAGCCGCCGGCGCTCACCGCCGACACCGTGAACGCCGCCGCCCTGGCGCCCCCGGAAGCGGGCAAGGATCGGGAGGCCAAGCCGAACACGAAGGCGCGCCGCGCCGCTGCGTCCGCGGAGAAGCCCGAACCGCTGATCGTCAAGGCGCAGGTGCTGCTCGACCGGGCGCATTTCTATCCCGGCGCGATCGACGGCCGGACCGGCGAAAACTATAAACGCGCGCTCTCCGCCTTCGCTGTGGCGCAGGGGCTTCCGGCGACGCAGAGCCTGAATCCTGAGGTTTGGGACAAGCTCCAGGCGACGAGCGATAAGCCCGTCATCACGGACTATACGATCACCGAATCCGACGCCTCGGGGCCCTATGTCGAGCGGATCCCGCCCAAGATGGAGCAGCAGGCCGAGCTCAAGACGTTGGGGTACACCAATGCCCGGGAGATGCTCGCAGAGCGCTTCCACATGGGCCGTGACCTCGTCAGCGCGCTCAATCCCGGCAAGTCCCTGGACACGGCCGGCACGGTCATCGCCGTCGCGGCCGTCGAGCCGATGGGGACCGACAAGCCGAAGGCCAAGGACCTCCCCGAAAGTCCGAAGGTCGAGCGCATCGAGGTCGGCAAGGCGAGCCGCGACGTCCGGGCCTTCGGCGCCGACGGAAAGCTGCTGGCCTACTACCCCGCCTCGATCGGCAGCTCCGAAAAGCCAGCGCCGAGCGGTGACACCAAGGTGAAGGGCGTCGCGTTCGATCCCGACTACACGTACAATCCGAAATACGCATTCAAGGGCGTGAACGCGCAGCACAAGTTCACCATCCAATCCGGTCCCAACAACCCGGTCGGTCTGGTCTGGATCGATCTGGCGATCCCGAGCTACGGCATCCACGGAACGCCGGAGCCCGAGAAGGTCGGCAAGACCGAATCCCATGGGTGCATCCGGCTGACCAATTGGAATGCCCGCGACCTTGCCGCGCATGTTACGCGCGGTGCTGAGGTCGTCTTCAAGGAAGACTGATCACCCGGCGTCGATCCGCCCGGCTGCCGGGCGGACAAAAATGTATCAGGCGTTAACATAGCGCGCGGTCGCGCCATCGGAACGGGCCGGGAACGCTTGACACGTTGCGGAATACGGGCGACGCCACAGGTTGTCTCGCGGGCCATCCTTCGGGCCGTGCTCGTTCATACGAGCGCTGCTGTCGCGGTGCGCGGGGCTCGACCGACCGCACGGCATAATCCCCGGAAACGGGGCGTTCGAAGGGAAGACGGCCCGGCGTGATTGCTGACTCCAACGACGACGTTCTCAACGGTGTCCGCGTTCTCGTCGTCGAGGACGAGGCCGCGATCTCCATGCTTCTGGAGGACATGCTCCTCGATTTCGGCTGTGCCGTAGTCGGGCCGGCCGCACGGCTCTCCTCCGCGCTGGAAATGGCGTCGCAGGAATCGTTCGAGGTCGCCATCCTCGACGTGAACGTGGCGGGCGAGCCGATCTATCCCGTGGCCGAGGCCATCGCCAAGCGCGACCTGCCGCTGGTCTTCTCCACCGGGTACGGCGGCGCGGGCATTCGCGAGCCGTTCCGCGACCGGCCCGTCGTCCAGAAGCCCTTCAGCCAAGCCGATCTCAAGCGCACGCTGATCGGCGCGATCCGGGCCGCCCGCGCCTGACGCACGCCGGGTAACCGGCGCGTCCCCAGCACGGCGGCTGTCGGGTGAGGCGAGACGCCGCGGTTCCTGACCGCGGCTTCAGAGCCCTTCGATCGTGAAGACCTGCTCGACATGGGCCGGCCGCCCGCGGGCCCCGACGAAAACGGCGTCGGCACGGAACGTCACACCAGCACACCACGCGTTGCGCCCGATCCACGCCCTGACCGCGCGGGAGAAGCGCCGCCGCTTGGCGGCATCGATCGCTTCCCGCGCGTCGTCACGCTTGGCACGCGCCTTCACCTCCACGAACACGATGGTGTTCCAGCGCTGGACGACGAGGTCGATCTCGCCCCCGGCCATGCTCACGCGCCGGCCGATCGGCCAGTAGCCCTTGAGCATCAGTGCGGCCAGCGCCAGCCATTCGGCGTGGTGGCCGCGCCGATAGGCGGCGCGGCGCCGGCCGGTCCGGTCCGGCACAGCCCCGTTCATCCCTGGCCCCGCGCCAAAGCCAGCGCCCGCGAATAGACCTGACGCCGCGGCTGTCCGGTCTCGTCAGCGACGAGGCTGGCGGCATCTTTGATCGAGTGCCGCTCCAGCGCCGACAGGATCAGCGCGTCGAGGGCGGCATCCGCATCAATCGTTCGCTCCGGCGTCGTCGCCGCACCGATGATCACCACGATCTCACCCTTGGGCGGTCCTTCCTGGGCGAAGCGCTCGCTCAGGCTGCCCAAAGTATCGCGCCGGATGGTTTCGTAGAGCTTGGTCAATTCCCGGGTCACGGCGGCCGGGCGCTCCGGGCCGAGCACCGCAGCGGCATCGGCCAGCATGTCGGGCAGGCGATGCGGCGATTCGAACAGGACCAGCGTGCCGGGAACCTGAACCAGTGCCTCCAGGCGGTTGCGCCGGGCGCCGGCCTTCTGCGGAAGGAAGCCCTCGAAGAAGAAACGATCGGTCGGCAGACCTGCCGCGACCAAGGCCGTCATCACCGCCGACGGGCCCGGAACCGGCGTGATGGCGATCCCCGCCTCGATCGCGGCCTGGACCAACTTGTAGCCGGGATCCGAGACCAGCGGCGTCCCGGCATCCGAGACGAGAGCCAGGGCTTCGCCGGCGCGCAGCCGCGCGATCATCCGCTCCCGCACGGCATCGTTTGAATGCTCGTGATAGGCGAGCAGCGGTGTCGTGATCCCGTAATGCGCCAGCAGGTTCCGGGTGACGCGGGTATCCTCGGCCAGGACCGCATCCGCGGCCGCCAAGGTGGACAGGGCCCGGATGGTGATGTCGCGCAGGTTCCCAATGGGAGTCGCCACAATGTGCAGGCCCGGCGACAGGGGCTCGGTCTCGCTCGCCAGACCGAAGGCCGTGAAGGTGGTGTTGCGCGGCCGATCGGGGGCGAGCTTCGGGGACGGAGCTCGGGTCGGGGCGGCGGGCCCCGGGGCATCGAATCGGCGTGTCATCATCGGTGATCTTGCCACACCGGCCGTCTCCCGTCGCGGTGAAGGCGTCCGACCGGGGGCAACTCTGCCGCTCCGCGTTTACAATTCGGATTCCGATCGTCAGGCTGCGGTGCCTGCCGAGAGGAGTCCGCGCGATGGCGCGCCCGACGAGCATGCGGGACCGTCTCGTGCGCGTCACCGCCCCGACCGCTGCGCTGTGCGCCGTCCTGCTGTCACTGGGCGGCTGCCTCGGCACCGACATCGCTCGGCGCGCGACGGCGCCACAGGCCGAGCTGACGCCGCCGGCGGCCGTTCCCGGGGCACCGCCACCCGCACCCGCAGCGCCGCCGATGCCGGCGGCGGGTGGCACCGGGCGCATCGGCTCCGGAGCCGTCAAAGTCGCCCTCGTGCTGCCGCTGACCGGCCAGGGGGCAACGGTGGGCGCCGCCATGCGCAACGCGGCTCAACTCGCCTACGACGAGGCACAGCAACCCGACCTGACGCTCCTGGTGGAAGATGACCGAGGCAGCCCGGACGGCGCCCGGGACGCGACGCAGGAGGCGTTGCGCCAGGGGGCCGAGATCGTGCTCGGTCCGCTCTTCGCCGGCAATGTTCAGACGGCGGCGGCCGCGGCCAGAGCGGCGGGCAAGCCGGTGATCGGCTTCTCGACCGACGTGACCGTGGCCAGCCGGGGCGTCTACCTCCTGAGCTTCCTGCCGCAACCGGAGGTGGACCGCGTGGTCGAGGATTCCGTCGCCGGCGGAAAACGCTCCTTCGCGGCTCTGATCCCCGAGACGGCCTACGGCAATGCCGTGGAGGCGGAGTTCCGGGAGGCCGTTGCCCGGAAGGGCGCGCGGGTCGCCGCCGTCGAACGCTACCCGGCCGGCGCGCCGGGTCCGGCGGTGGAACGGCTGACCCGGGTCATCGCAGGGCCGGGCGCCACCGCCGACGCGCTGTTCATCCCCGAAACCGCCGATGCGCTGCCGGGCGTGGCCGCGGCGCTGACCAAGGCGGAGTTCTCGCCCGCCCGGATACGCCCCATCGGCACCGCCCTCTGGAACGAGCCGTCGCTCTTCGCCCTTCCCGCCCTGCAGGGCGGCCGCTTCGCCTCGCCGGACCGCACCGGGTTCTCGAATTTCAGCGGCCGCTACCAAGCCCGGTTCGGCGCCGTTCCGCCGCGCGTCGCATCCCTGGCCTATGATGCGGTGATGCTCGCGGCCGCCCTGTCCCGACGCTACGGCTCGCAGCGCTTCGCGGAGACCACCCTCACGAACGGCTCCGGCTTCGCCGGCATCGACGGGACCTTCCGCTTCCGGCCGGACGGGCAGAGCGAGCGGTCCCTGGCGGTCTATGAGATCCGCAACAATGCCGCGATACCCGTCAGCCCCGCGCCGCGGGTGCTGGCAAAGCCCGGGATCTGATCAGGCCGCAAGTTCGGCAACCAGGGCATTGAGCACCGGCGCTCCCTTCGCGGTCGCGGCGATGCGGCCGCCGGGAAGCCGCTCCAGCACGCCATCACCGATCAGCATGCCGATGCGGTTGCCGTTCAGCGGCCGGCCCTTGAGGGCAGCGTAGCGATCCGGATCGATGCCCTCGCGAAGGCGAAGCCCCATCACCAGGAACTCGTCGGCCTGGTCGGCGGCCGTGAGCGTTTCGGTCTCGACGACGGCATGTCCGTCGCGCTCGACCCGGGCCAGCCAGGCTTCCGGCGACCGCTCGGTGACGGTCCCGATCCGTCCCCCCGCCGTCACGAGCCGCCCGTGAGCGCCAGGACCGATGCCGGCATACTCGCCGTAGCGCCAATAGAGCAGGTTGTGCCGCGACTCCGCCCCGGGCCGGGCGTGGTTCGAGATTTCGTAAGCCGGCAGGCCGGCCTCTGCGCAGAGTTCCTGGGTGACGTCGTAGAGGGCGCGTCCGACCTCGTCGTCCGGCGTCACCAGTTTGCCGGCGGCGGCGAGACCGTGGAACGGCGTCCCCGGCTCGATGGTGAGCTGGTAGAGCGAGAGGTGCTCTGCGGCCCGCGCCAGCGCCGCTTTCAGCTCCGCCCGCCACAGCGCCGGAGTCTGTCCGGGCCGGGCATAGATCAGGTCGAAGGAGGTCCGCTCGAAGGCCGACTGCGCCAGCGTGATCGCCTCCACGGCCTGTGCGGCGTCGTGGAGGCGCCCGAGGGTCCGGAGCGACGCGTCGTCGAGGGCCTGGATGCCGAGGGAAACCCGGTTGACCCCGGCGGCGCGGTAGCCCCGGAAGCGCCCGGCCTCGACGCTCGACGGATTGGCCTCGAGGGTGACCTCGGCGCCTTGAGCCACCGGCCAGTGTTCCGCGACGGCGTCGAGCAGGCCCGCCACGGTCGCGGGCTGCATCAGCGAGGGTGTCCCGCCGCCGAGGAAGATGCTGGTGACGGTCCGCCCCGGCGTGCGGGCGGCCGTGTGGGCGATCTCGGCTCGGAATGCCGCGAGGAAGCGAGGCTCGTCCACGCCCGCGTGGCGGACGTGGCTGTTGAAGTCGCAATACGGGCACTTCGCCGCGCAGAAGGGCCAGTGCAGGTAGATTCCGAAACCCACGTCGCGGGTCGGATGGTCCGGGCCGGTCGATACCATGATGACCGGGATGTGAGCGCGGCCGCGCCGTTTGGCAATCAGGAACCGGAGGCCAGACAGGCCCGGCTCAACGCCACGAAGGCCCGGGCCCGGTGCGAGAGCCCCTGAGCCTTCTGCCAGTCGACGCCGTGCTTCTCCTCGGCGCTCATCTCGCCGAAGGTGCGCGCGTGCCCGTCCGGCCGGAAGATCGGGTCGTAACCGAAGCCGGCGGTCCCCCGCGCCGCCACGAGGTCGCCGAACACCCGCCCTTCGAACAGCTCGGTGTGGCCGTCCGGCCAAGCCAGGACCAGGGCCGAAACGAAATGGGCCCGGCGGTCGGCCGCGCCACGGTCGTCGAGCTCGGCGAAGATCCGCGCCATCGCGGCCGCGAAATCCTTGTTCGGGCCGGCCCAGCGGGCCGAGAAGATGCCCGGTGCTCCGTCGAGGGCGTCGACGCACAGGCCGGAATCGTCCGCGAAGGCGGGCAGTCCGGTGGCGTCGGCCGCCGCCTTCGCCTTGATGGCGGCATTCTCGGCGAACATCGTGCCGGTTTCCTCGGGCTCGGGCAGCCCGAGTTCGCCGGCCGACACCGCCTCGACCCCGAACGGCGCGAGCAGCTCGCGCATCTCGGTGAGCTTGCCGGCATTGTGCGTGGCGATGACCACCTTCCCGGTCAGGCGGCGGCTCACGCGATGGCCTCCTTCTGCAGGGCGACCAGCCGCTCGGTGCCGGCGCGGGCGAGGCCGAGAAGTTCGAGAAGCTGCTCCTGGGTGAACGGCTCCATCTCGGCGGTGCCCTGCACCTCCACGATGCCGCCGCGCCCGGTCAGCACGAAATTGGCGTCGGTCTCGGCCGCGGAATCCTCGGCGTAATCGAGATCGAGGACCGGCATGCCCTTGTACAGGCCGCACGAGACGGCAGCGACATGGTCGCGCAGGGGATCGACCGAGATGATCGAGCGCGTCCGCATCCATGCGAAGCAATCGTGCAGCGCCACCCAGGCGCCGGTGATGGCGGCCGTCCGGGTGCCGCCATCGGCCTGGATGACGTCGCAATCGATCGTCACCTGACGCTCGCCCATGGCCGGCAGGTTCGTGACGGCCCGGAGGGACCGGCCGATCAGCCGCTGGATTTCCTGCGTTCGACCCGACGGCTTCCCGGAACCAACCTCGCGGCGGGTGCGTTCGTGCGTCGCACGCGGGAGCATGGCGTACTCCGCCGTGACCCAGCCCTTGCCCGATCCGCGCAGCCACGGGGGCGAACGCTCTTCGAGCGACGCGGTGCAGAGCACCCGGGTATTTCCGAAGCTGACGAGGCACGAGCCTTCTGCGTAGCGCGAAACCGCGCGCTCCAGGCTCACGGGCCGCAACTCGTCGGCGGCACGCTTGGAAGGCCGCATCGCGGGCCCCTTCTGTCGAGAGTGTCGAGGGCCGGGCTCTTAGGCCGCCGCGACATCACGGGCAAGCATCGCCATACGGATTGATCCGCGCGGGTCGGTTGCGCATGATCGGACCACAGGATGACCGCGTGACACACCCCAGTCCCAACTTTGCCAACGGCCAATCCATGCAGGCCCTCGCCGCCCTCAATGAGCGCGCCCGCGAGATCTTCCGGCAGATCGTCGAGAGCTATCTCACGACCGGCGAGCCGGTAGGCTCCCGGAATCTCGCTCGGATCCTCCCGATGGCGCTGTCGCCGGCCTCGATCCGGAACGTGATGGCGGATCTGGAGCATTCCGGCCTGATCTTCGCGCCGCATACCTCGGCCGGACGCCTCCCGACCGAACTCGGGCTGCGGTTCTTCGTCGACGCGATGCTGGAACTCGGCGACGTCAGCCAGGACGAGCAGGCGCGCATCGAGGCACAGATGCGGGCCGCAGCCTCGGGCCACACGTTCGATTCCGCCTTGGCCGAGGCCTCGACCATGCTGTCGGGCGTCTCGCGGGGGGCCGGCGTAGTGCTGACCACGAAGGCCAACGTCAATCTGAAGCACATCGAGTTCGTACGGCTCGATCCGGCCCGCGCCCTCGTCATCCTCGTCTCGGATGACGGCTCCGTCGAGAACCGCATCGTCGATCTGCCGCCCGGACTTCCGGCGGGTGCGCTTCAGGAGGCCACGAACTTCCTCAACGCGCGCCTGCAGGGCCGCACCCTGGGGTCGCTGCGCGCCGAGATCGAGGCCGGCCGCAAGGCCATGAAGCGCGAGCTCGACGCGATCACCGAACGCCTCGTCGATGCGGGGCTCGCAACGCCGGTGGGGCCGACGGAAGCGCGCCAATTGATCGTTCGCGGCCAGGCCAACCTGCTCGACGACCTGCGCGCGGTCGAGGATCTGGAGCGGATCCGCCTGCTGTTCAACGACCTGGAGACCCAGAAGGACGTCATCGACCTGCTGGCCCGTGCCGAGGGCGGCGAGGGCGTGCGTATCTTCATCGGCTCCGAGAACAAGCTGTTCTCCCTCTCGGGGTCATCGCTGATCGCGGCGCCGTTCCGCGACGGATCGCAGAAGATCGTCGGCGTGGTCGGGGTCATCGGTCCGACCCGCCTCAACTACGCGCGCATCGTGCCGATGGTGGATTATACGGCGCGGGTGGTGTCGAAGCTTCTGGACGGCGGCCGGTAGGTTCTGTCGGCCCTCAGGCCGCCCGAACCGAATCCAGGAATCGTGCGACCTCGACACCGAGGCGCGCGGAGTGCTGCGACAGATCCGATGCGGAGCCCAGGACCTGTCGCGCGGCCTCGCCCGTTTGCGCGGCGGCTCCGGCCACCCCGGCGATATTCACGGTCACGTCCGCGGTCCCGTCTGACGCCTGGGTCACGTTGCGGACGATCTCCTGCGTGGCCGCCCCCTGCTCCTCGACCGAGGCGGCGACGGCCGCGGCGACCGCGTTGATGTCCCGGATCCGCGTGACGATACCGTCGAGTGCCCGGGTGGCTTCGCCGGTGGAGCCCTGGACGCGCGCGATATGATCGTTGATCTCCTCGGTGGCGCGGGCGGTCTGCGCAGCCAGATCCTTCACTTCGGCCGCCACCACGGCGAAGCCGAGCCCGGCCTCGCCGGCCCGCGCGGCCTCGATGGTGGCGTTGAGGGCCAGCAGGTTGGTCTGCGCGGCGATCGAGGCGATCAGCCCGGCGGCGTCGCTGATCCGGGATACCGCCTCCGACAGCGCCTGCACGCGGTGTCCCGTCTCGTCGGCCTCGTCCACGGCCGTCCGGGCGAGGCGTGACGAGCCTGCGACCTGCCCGGCGATCTCGCGCACGCTCGCGCCGAGTTCTTCGGCCGCAACCGCGACGGTGCGGACGCTGGTCGAGGCTTGGTCGGCGGCCGCAGCGACGCTGCTGGATCGTGCCGCGGCCTGCGTGGCGGTGTTTGTCAGGGCTTGGGCGGTGGCGTGAAGCTCGGACGCCGCGGACGACACCGAACCGACGATCGTGCCCACGGCCTCTTCGAAACCATCGGCGAGCGCCGTCATGGCCCGCTTGCGCTCCGCTGCCGCCGCCGCCTCGGCCGAGCGCCGAGCCTCTTCCTGCTCACGTGCCTTCTGCGCCACAACGGCCTTGATACCCTCGACCGCCCGCCCGACCATCCCGATCTCGTCCCGGCGCCTGGCCTCGGCGATCACGGTATCGAGGTCGCCGAGGCTCATGCGCTGTAGGACTTCGACAAGTCGGTCTAGGGGATGTGCGACAGTCGCGGCCATCATCCGGCTGACAGTGACGGCCAGCAGAAGCAGCGTGATCGCGGTTGCGATGGCCAAGTTCTGCGCGAGGTGCGTGATGGGTGCGAACGCAGTGGCGTGGTCGACCGAAAGCGCGATGTACCAGTCGAGCGCCGGCGGCAGGTTTGGGACGCGTGCGAAGACCGTGCGGACGGACCGTCCCGCCTCGCGCGTGTCCGCCGCCCGACCGGCGGCGATGCCGGGAACCGGACCGTCGATCAGCTCCGACAGGGGCTTGCCGATGAACGCGGCCCGCGGGTGGATCAGGATCGTGCCAGCGCCCGACACCAGATAGGCATAACCGCCGTCACCCGGCGCGACCTCGGTAATCATCCGGGCAAGAGCCGAGACGTCGAAATCGCTTCCGACCACGCCGCCGAGACCGTGCGCCGCATCCTTCACCGGCGCCGCCGCCGTGATGATGAAGGTGCCGCGACTGGCGGAGATGTACGGCTCGGTCAGGATCGGGCCGTCCGTCGCGGCGGCCTCCTTGTACCACGGACGCTGACGCGGATCGTAACCCGGCGGAATCTCGGCCTTGGGCATCTTGGTGTAGAACCCGTCCGGACGCCCGAAGAAGCTGACGTAAAACGAGTCGCGGATGATGGGCGCGTCGAGCACACGATCCGTGTCCGACTCACGGCCGCCAGCGGTGATCTGCTGAGCCATCATCTGCGTCAGATCGAGCTTGCCGCGCAGCCAGTTGCCGACACTACGGGCGGCAGATCCGCTCAGGCTCGACATGCTGGCGTCGACGTCGCCCTGCAGGGTGCTGGACTGGGACAGGTACAGATAGGACGAACAGGCGACGAGGGCCGCCGATACGATCGCGAGAATCAGGAGTGTCGCGCGACCCGATATCCCGACGCGTCCACGGCGTGCCGCTCCAGAAAAGCCACCGATTTCAATCGACATGCACACCCCGATCTTCAGGAGTCGCGCCTGACGAGGCCTAATTCAAACCTAAACCGCGACCTGTGGCGTCTGTGTTCTTTTTATCAGATCGTGGATGGCATGGATCAGGACGTCGATCAGGCGCGACACCATTTCCCGCGCAAAGCCGGTCCGCGCCTTGTCGGGCGCGGACCGGATCGACGGTGATGATCGTGTGCTTCGCTTGCGCCGGTGTGTCGGCGGCCGGAAGAGCCGTTTCGACCGACGCGCGGCCAGGCGTTACGCCGGGATCACGTCCACGATCTCGTAGGTGTCGGGGTCGATGATCACGATGTCGTCGCGCACGAGGATGAACTCGTAGCCCTCGTATTCCGGCACGATCGAGATGATCGCCGGCGGCAGCCGGTGCAGGGTCACCGACCGCGGGATCGCGGTGCCGACCGCGAGACCGAAGGCCACGTCCCGGAGCGGCGACACGCCCAGGCGGGTGATCGAGCTGCGGAACTCGGTCCGCTGCCGGGTATCGAGGCGGCCGACCGCACCGCGAACGGCGCCGCCCTCGCGGGCGCCGGCACGTCCGCCCCGCTCGCCAGCCGGACCGCGGCCGCCCCGATCGGAGCCGGCTGCGTCGCGATTGCCGCGCTCGCCGCCGGCACCGGGTTCACGGGCACCGCGCTCGCCCCGGTCACCGGCATCGGGCTTCGCGGCCGGGCCGGCCCGACCGGACGATCCGTCGCGCTCGGCGGCGCCACCCGGGCGGCCCGGTCCCTCGGCACCGCGACCCGCCGGTCCACCCGGCTCGGCGCCGCGCGGACCGCCTTCGGCACCGCCAGGCCCGCGCATCGCGCCGCCGTCCGCGCCGCCGGCACCGCCCCGCATCCCGCCGCCAGCGCCGCCGCCAGCGCCGCCGCCACCGGCCGGACCGGCGCCCGCGCCGGCAGCTCCACCGGGGCCGCCGGGTCCGCCGCCGCCGGGGCCGCCCCCGCCGCCTGGGCCGCCCTGCGCGAATGCCGTTGCCGCTCCGGCCACGACGATGGCCGCCGCAACCGTGTCTCTCAGAATGCGCTTCATGGCCTCTCCTCCTGCGGCCGTCGGACCATCCTCGACGCCCATGCCGGCCCGCAACGGGCCTCGGGCCGAACCGTTCCGTCCCGCGGCGTCGTGGCCATGCGGCCGGTGACACCCGCGCGGGCTGTCCTCGGCTAAGTCCGCTCACGGTCTTGCGATCAGGCCCGTCACCTGTAACGTCGCGCCGCACCAAGTAGAGACCGGCCCAGGCCGGCATCGAGATTGATCGACGGAGACGCCATGTCCGCCTCGCGCGACGATACGATCGGTATCGCACCGAGCGCCCACGATGACGCCGCAGACCGCAAGCGCCGCATCTGGGCCATCGTCGGATCGTCCTCGGGCAATCTCGTCGAATGGTACGATTTCTACTGTTACGCGTTCTTCGCCCTCTACTTCGCGCCGGCCTTCTTTCCGAAGGGCGATTCCACCAGCCAGCTCCTCCAGACCGCGGGCATCTTCGCGGTCGGATTCTTCATGCGACCGGTCGGCGGCTGGCTGTTCGGGCGCATCGCCGATCGTGTCGGACGCCGGACCTCGATGGTCGTCTCGGTGCTGCTGATGTGCTTCGGCTCGCTGCTGATCGGCATCCTGCCGACCTACGAGCATGTCGGTACCCTGGCCCCGGTGCTGCTGCTCCTCGCCCGCATGCTCCAAGGCCTGTCCGTCGGCGGCGAATACGGCACCTCTGCAACCTACATGAGCGAAGTCGCGATCAAGGGCCGACGCGGCTTCTTCGCCTCCTTCCAGTACGTCACGCTGATCGGTGGCCAGCTCCTGGCCTCGCTGGTCCTGGTCCTGCTCCAGGCGGTGATGACCGGCCCGGAACTGACCGCCTGGGGCTGGCGTATCCCGTTCTTCATCGGCGCCGGGCTGGCGGTCGTCGCACTCTATCTGCGACGCTCCCTGGCCGAGACGAAGGACAGCAGTGACAAGGAGACCGCCGGCACCTTCGCCGAGCTGTCGAAGCACTGGCGGGCGTTCCTGGTCGTCGTGGCCTACACGGCGGGCGGCTCCCTGAGCTTCTATACCTTCACGACGTATATGCAGAAGTATCTCGTCAACACTGCCGGCATGCCGAAGACCTCGGCGTCGCAGACGATGACGGTGGTGCTGTTCGTCTACATGATCATCCAGCCGATCTTCGGCGCGCTGTCCGACAAGATCGGCCGCAAGGCGAACATGCTGCTCTACAGCGGCCTCGGCACACTCATGGTGGTGCCGCTGATGACGGCGCTCGGCACCAACAAGGATCCCTATCTGGCCTTCGCGCTGATCACCCTCGGGCTCGCGGTCGTCTCGTTCTACACGGGCATCAGCGGCATCGTGAAAGCGGAGCTGTTCCCGACCAACATCCGCGCCCTCGGGGTCGGCCTCTCCTACGCGGTGGCCAACGCCACCTTCGGCGGCACCGCCGAGTTCGTCGCCCTGTGGTTCAAGGACAACGGGATGGAGAGCACGTTCTTCTGGTACGTCACCGTCCTGATGGCGATCGCCTTCGTGGCCTCGCTGATCATGCCGAACCCCAAGGTCCACGGCTATCTCGACGGCGCCGGCACCGTCGAGGAGGCGCTGGGGAAGAAGCGCGGCCTCGCACACGCCTGACCGGTGGGCCGTCCGGCTGGACCGGGCCCGACTTTCACGCTGATATGCCTCCCGCCGGACGCGCCAGACGTCCGCGGGAGGACGCCATGCTCAGGAAGGCCGCCGCCGGGGCACTGACTCTGCTCTGCCTCGCAACCGCTTCGGCATCCGAGGCCACCGAGGGGGGCTCCGGCGACACGCCGTTCAAGCCGAAACAGCCCGCGGGCTATTTCTTCGTCGGCGGCCGCTTCGCGACGGCGGCAGGCAAGACCACGGCCTCCGGGCAGATGTTCGTGGAGTATCGCGCACCGGCGCGGGTGACGCAGCCCTATCCGATCGTTCTGGTGCACGGCACCGCCCAGACCGGGACCAACTTCCTCGGCACGCCGGACGGACGGCCTGGCTGGGCTGACCGCTTCGCCGCCAAGGGTTTCACGGTCTACGTCGTGGATCAGGTCGGGCGTGGCCGCTCGGGCGGCGATCCGGAGACCTACGGGACCTATGCCCGCCTGCCCGTCGAGGATCTGGAGACGGTGTTCACCGGGCAGGAACGCGTCCCGCTCTACCCGCAGGCGAAGCTGCACAGCCAGTGGCCGGGCGGCCCGGGGGTGCGCGGCAACGCCGCCTTCGACCAGTTCTACCTGTCCCAGGTGCCCTACATCGCCAGCGCGCTGAAGAGCGAGGAACTGGTCGATCCGGCCCTGATCGCCCTTCTGGAGAAGATCGGCCCCGCGATCCTGCTGACGCATTCGCAGGCCGGCGTCTTCGGCTGGGCGGTTTCCGATCAGCGCCCCGACCTCGTGAAGGCGCATGTCGCCGTCGAGCCCAACGGGCCGACCTTCTTCGACATCCGCTTCAAGGGCGGCGCCGATTGGTACGAGCGCGTCGGGGAGGCGCGGGCCCGGCCCTACGGCATCACCCGGGTGCCGCTGCATTTCGAGCCCCCCGTGAGCAGCCCGGCCGATTTGACGGTCGTTCAGGACGACCGCGCCGCCGCACCCGACAAGATCCGTTGCTGGCTTCAGGCCGAGCCCGCTCGAACGCTGCCGAACCTCGCCCGCGTGCCCGCCGTGCTCGTCACCGCCGAAGCCTCGTTCCGCGCCACCATGGATGATTGCACGGCTGCATTCCTGGCCCAGGCGGGCGCGAAACCGGACCGGCTGGCGCTCGCCGAGCACGGCATCCACGGCAACGGTCACATGATGATGCTGGAATCGAACAGCGATGCGGTGGCGGATGCGATCGTCGGCTGGATCGAGGACCGGGTCCACGCGCCGGGCCGTCCTTAACCGGTCGCTTACCCTGTCCCGGCGAGGGTGCCGCCGTCATCCGACGAGGGAATGCATGACCGACATGACCGACACCGTGGGCGTCGCGGGCGACCGCATCCGCTCGATCATCGAGCGCGTGGAACGGCTGGAGGAGGAGATCAAGGACCTGATGGAGGCCAAGAAGGAGGTCTTCGCCGAGGCCAAGGGCGAGGGTCTCGACGTCAAGGTGCTCAAGGAGATCCTGAAGATCCGCAAGCAGGACAAGGATGAGCGCGACGAGCAGGAGACGCTCCTCGACGTATACCTGCGCGCCATGGATGCGCCCTCGCCGGCCCCGATCGCGGCCGCGGCCTGATCCTCTCGACGGAGTGCGGCGCCGCGCGCGCCGCCCTCCCCTCAGGACTGCGGGGAGCCCGCGAGATAGGCGGCGATGTTGCGCCGGATGCGCTCCAAGGGCTCCTCGCTCGGATCCGGCAGGATGAAGCGCGCCCCCGTGATCGTCTCGTAGGCGCGGATGTAGACCGCGGCCGTCTCCAGGACGACCTCCGCGGGAATCTCCGGAATCGGATCCTTGTACGGATCGCAGCGGGCGACGACCCAATTGCGCACGAAATCCTTGTCGAAGCTCTCCGGCGCGGAACCCGCGGCGAAGCGCTCCGGATAGCTCTGCGCGAACCAGTACCGGCTGCTGTCGGGCGTATGGATCTCGTCGGCGAGGACGATCCGGCCTTCGGGATCGGTGCCGAACTCGTATTTCGTGTCGGCCAGGATGAGACCGCGCTCGGCCGCCAGCGCCGTGCCGCGGGCGAATAGCGCCAGCGCCGCGTCGGACACGGTGCGCCACTGCTCGGACGTGAGCAGCCCGCGTTCCAGAATCTCGGTCTCGGTCAGCGGTTCGTCGTGGCCACCGTCGAACGCCTTGGTGGTCGGCGTGATGATCGCCTCCGGCAGACGCTCGTTCGGCCGCATGCCATCCGGGAAACGGTGACCGTACATATCCCGCTCCCCGGCGCGGTAGCGCGTCAAGACCGACGTGGAGGTGGTGCCGGCGAGGTAGCCCCGAACCACCACCTCCACCGGCAGGATCTCCAGACGCCGGCCCACGACCACGTTCGGGTCGGGATAGGCGATGACGTGGTTCGGGCAGATGTCGGCGGTCCGCTCGAACCAGTAGCGCGCGGTCTGGGTCAGGACCTGGCCCTTGAAGGGGATCGCCGCGAGCGCCCGGTCGAAGGCGCTGATCCGGTCCGAGGTGATGAGGATGCGCCGGCCGTCGGGCAGGTCGTAATTGTCCCGGACCTTGCCGCGATAATGGTTCGGCAGTTCGGGCAGGGTCGCGTCGCGCAGGACCTGGTGCGCGTGCGGGGCGAGATCTGCCGTCTTCATCGGGCTTTCCGTCAGGCTGTGCGGCGACCGCGCCGCCTGATCTCTGTGCGCGGATGGGATGGAGAATTCCAGTCCCGGGATTCACTGAGGCCCGGCGCGCAGCCCCGGCCGCCACCCCGACCCTCGCGGCTGGGGGCGAGCGGCCCTGCCGCTCTGGCCGGGCCCGGCCGTCGGCCCTATCCTTGCCGTGGATGGCAGACGGTGAATTGCCGACTGCGAAATGCCGGCCGGTGCCGCCGGACGGCCGAGGCGCAATGTTCGAGACACCGCACCAAGCAAGCCGACAACCTTTCCTGCGCCGCATCGAGACCGTCGCCCTGTTCACGCTCAGCGATGCGGAGCGGGCCGCCCTCGTCGCGCTGCCGATGCAGGTGGCGCAGTTCGAGCCCAATCAGGACATCGTTCGGGAGGGCGACCGCCCGACCCGAAGCTTCACGCTGCTCAGCGGGATCGCTTGCACTTACAAGTCGACGCTGGCCGGCAAGCGGCAGGTGATGACCTACCACGTCCCGGGCGATGTGCCCGATTTCCAGAGCCTGTATCTGGAGGTGCTCGACATCAACATCGCCACGGTCAGCGCCTGCAGGCTCGGCTTCGTTTCGCATGAGGCGGTCCGTGGGCTGATGCGTGCGCATCCGCGCCTCACTGAGGTCTTCTGGCGCGCCACGCTCATCGATGCCGCTCTGGTCCGCGAGTGGATGCTCAACACCGGTCGCCGCGACGCCTACGCGCGGATGGCCCACCTGTTCTGCGAACTCGTGACCCGCCTCGGCGCGGTCGGGCTTGCGCCGGATCGGACCTGCGAGCTGCCCATGACGCAGCCCGAACTCGCAGACGCCCTCGGCATAACGTCCGTTCACGTCAATCGCACGATCCGGGATCTCAAATCGGCCGGGCTGATCACGCTGCGCGACCGCCGCCTGACCGTCCACGACTGGCCGGGGCTGCAGGCCGCGGCCGGGTTCGATCCGGCCTATCTGCATCTGCGGGATGCGGAGACTCGCTGAACCGGGCGGGAGAGCGCAGGCTTTCGAGCTGACGAGGGCGCGCTGTCGCCCTGCCCGACGTATCGCCGGCCGTCGAAAGCCAAAGCCAAGCCGACGCGGGGCCGCAGTCTGGATCTATCGGTATGAAGATAACGCGGCGCCGTTTTCGCTAACCGTTGCCGGAGCGGGCACTCAACGGGAAGATGGTGCCCAGGGGCGGAATCGAACCACCGACACTGCGATTTTCAGTCGCATGCTCTACCAACTGAGCTACCTGGGCGTCGTCCGCGCCGGTGTCGGCCTCGGACGCCGCGGGGTATAGTCAGTGCTTCGCGGCCTGTCCAGCCTTGCCGTGACGTCGACACGACGGAAATGCCGGAAAAATTCATCGCTCCGGATCGGGCTCGGGCGGAACCTCGTCGGAATCGAGGTCCTCGGGGATCGCGTAGCGCTCGTTGAGCCACCGTCCGAGATCGACGTCGGCACACCGCTGAGAACAGAACGGCTGGAATTCCGGTGTGGACGGTTGCCGACAGATCGGACATGGCGGCCGGCGCTCGCTTCTCATGCCAGGGCGCCCCAGCCAGCCCGCACGGGATACCCCTCCCCGTCGAGGAGGCTCAGGGTCTCGTAGAGGGGCAGCCCGACCACGGCGCTGTAGGAGCCGACCAGCTTGACGACGAACGCCCCCGCCAGGCCCTGGATCGCGTAGCCGCCGGCTTTCCCGCGCCATTCGCCCGACGCCACGTAGCCCTGGATATCGCGGCCCGAGAGCCGCTTGAATCGGACGCGGGTCTCCACGATCCGCTCCCTGCGCCCGCGGGGCGAGAGGACGCACACCGCCGTGTAGACGCGATGCTGACGTCCAGAGAGCAGGCGCAGGCAATCCGCGGCCTCGTCGGGGATCTCGGCCTTCGGCAGGACCCGACGCCCGACCGCCACAACCGTATCGGCCGACAGGAGCCAGGTGGGCGTCGTGGTGTCCTGGAGGTGCAGCGCCGCCTCGGCCGTCGCGAGCTTCGTCCGGGCGAGGCGGCGTGCCAGTTCGCGGGGCGGCTCGGCCTTGCGGGGCGTCTCATCGATCTCGGCCGGCAGGAGAGCCGCCGGTTCGATGCCGATCTGCTGCAGCAGCGCGAGGCGGCGCGGCGAAGCGGAGGCGAGCACAAGTCGCGCCGTCGGCCCCTGCGTCGCGCCGATCGCTTCAGGTTTGGCGTCCATGATGTTCCGTTCGCACAATCGACCGGAGCCGTGCGCGCCCTGCGCGGCGGCCCTTCGTCGGCCGGGACAGGCTCGATCCACCCGCCTGATAAGGGATGGGGTCGGGCTTGTGAACTCGGAGGAGCTTCAGCAGATCTCCCAGACCCTGGCCGACCCGGGTCATGATCCGGGATACCCCTGCCCGCCCGCCGGCAAGAGTTGGCCGACCGGGCGCCGCGGCCGGCACTGTGATCGCGGCGCGGCAAGCCAGACTAGAGGTGCGGCCCGGCGATCTGGCAAGCTTAGAGCAAGACGTCGTCCGCGATCGTAACCGACCGTTAACTACGTGCGGCTGAGAGTGTTGTCCTCCGAAGGGGATCGACATCGATGCTGAACGCTGATCCGCTCCTGCAGCGCCCGACGCTGGTGACCACGGCCCTGCTCGCCCGTGCCCTCGACGGGCTCCGGCCGCAGGTCACGTCGCCGGTCGAGATGTGGCAGCGTCTCACCGAGCGGTACGTCGTCGATCTCGACGCCGTCGCGGCCCTCCTGCCCGCCGACGAACCGGAAACGCACTGGCTGTCGTCCCGCGACTGAGGGCGCGCAGATCAAGTCTTCGGCCGTCCGCCCAACTGGCACACGACGTGCTTGAAGCGTCCGGCAACCGGGAGGAAGCACTCAGGCAACGACAACGCGGCGGCTCGCACGCCAGAGCACCCCGCGGACCTTTCGATCGCTCGAAGCTGAGGTCCGTCATGTCGGAACTGCTCTCTGTTGCCTTGGTCTGTGCCGGTACGCTTCTGGCTCAGGATTGCTCCCGCGACACCGCCCTGGACGTCATCATCGCCCCGGCGCATACGCCGATGGAGTGCCTGATGCACGCCCAGACGATGGCAGCCCAGGCCGGGTTGCCGGGGGGCAGCGACCGGTATCTCAAGATCGCCTGCGAGCATCGCCGGACCGAAGGCGAACCCCGCACGGTCGTCCGGCGCGCGTCCTGACGCGGCCGGGCGCGTCGGCGGTGTCCGTGCCGTCGCGCCCGGCCGCGATTTGGTCTGGTGCATCAAAGCCACGTCGCGATTTTTCTTGTTCGCATCCGCCGCTCGGACAGTTGCCGCCTCCGGGAACGGGACCCATCCTGCACGGCCACGCTGATGCAATTCAAACCCCGGCATCCGCCACCTTTGCCGCCCCGATGGCCCGCGTGCCGGGCAGGGCTCCAGCGAGTGCCTGCCCGATGCTGTACGACGCGTTCGACCTGCAGACCGACATCGCTGCCCAGACCCGGGCATGGGGCCGGCTGCTGAACGACATCTGGTCGCCCTGGATCGGGTTGGGCGAGCCGGTCACCTGGATGTCCGCCGGCGCCCGGATGATGATGCGCGCCGGTCTGACCTTCGCGCGGCCGCCCTACGGCATCGAGACGGTCAACGTCGGGAACCGGAGCGTCCCGGTCTCAGAGGAGCCGGTCGAGGTCACGCCGTTCGGGACGCTGCTGCACTTCAAGAAGGACATCCACACCGAGCAGCCCAAGGTGCTGATGGTCGCGCCGATGTCGGGCCATTTCGCCACGCTGCTCCGCGCCACCGTGCGCACCATGCTGCCCGACCACGACGTCTACATCACCGACTGGCACAATGCCCGCGACGTGCCGCTGTCGGAAGGCCAGTTCGGTTTCGACGACTACGTGGGCCACCTGATCCACTTCCTGCAGACGATGGGTGAAGGCGCCCACATGGTGGCGGTCTGCCAGCCCGCCGTTCAGGCCCTCGTGGCGGCAGCCGCGATGGCGCAGGCGAAGGATCCCGCCGCCCCGCGCAGCATGACCCTGATGGCCGGCCCGGTGGATTGCCGCATCAACCCGACGGGCGTGAACGCACTCGCGACCTCCAAGCCCATCGACTGGTTCGAGAAGAACCTGATCGCGACGGTCCCAACGCGCCACAAGGGCGCCGGCCGCAAGGTGTATCCGGGCTTCATGCAGGTCTCGGCCTTCATGGCGATGAACGCCAAGCGCCATATCCAGGGTCACGCCGATCTCTTCTGGCACATGGCCAACGGCGAGCGCGAGAAAGCCGAGGCGATCGAGACCTTCTACGACGAGTATTTCGCCGTGCTCGATCTCGCGGCCGAATTCTACCTGGAAACGGTCAAGACCGTGTTCCAGGATCACGCCCTGGCTCGGAATGCGGTGAGCTATCGGGGGGAGCCGATCGACCTGCGGGCGATCCGCCGCACCGCCCTGATGACCGTCGAGGGCGAGCGCGACGACATCTGCGCGGTCGGCCAGACCATGGCGGCCCATGATCTCTGCTCGGACCTCGCCCCCTACATGCGGACCCATCACCTCCAGGCGGGCGTCGGCCATTACGGGGTCTTCGCCGGGCGGCGATGGGAGTCGCAGATCTACCCGCAGGTGCGCAACTTCATTCAGGCGCACAACTGACCGCGAGACCGGGGAAGCGTCGCGCCGATTTGACCCGCCGACCCGCGCGGCCCACCATGCTACCGTCTTCTGATGGGAGCCCGGTTCGCGTGGTTCCTGGGGCCACTCCTGCGGCGTGAGGCGGAACGGTCGGCGTGATCGGCACCGAGAACAAGACCAGCGCGGACGGCCCGACAACGGTCTCCGCACGGCTCGACCGGCTGGTGGCTCGCGCCCGGGCGGCAGCCCTCTGGGAGCAAGCCTGGCCTGTCCTTTGGCGGGGGATCGGGGTCGGACTGATCTTCCTCATGCTGTCCTGGTCGGGGCTGTGGCTCGATCTCACGCCGATCTGGCGCCAGATCGGTCTGGGCATCCTGGGACTCCTCCTCGTCGTCGCGCTCGTACCGCTGATCCATATCGCCCGGCCCGATCGGCGCGTCGCCCTGGCACGGCTCGATCGCGAGGCGGCGGCCCGCGATCCGGCCCTGCGTCACGGACCGGCCTCCGCAGCGCAGGACAGCCTCGCCGTGGGTGCCGCCGATCCGGGAAGCCGGACGCTCTGGGAGCTCCATCAACGGCGGGCCGCGCAGGCGGTCTCGGCCCTGCGGGTCGGTTTGCCGAGGCCCGGCATGGTCCGGCACGATCCGTTCGCCCTTCGCGCCGGCCTCGTGGTCGCCGCCATCGCCAGCCTGTTCGTCGCCGGGCCCGAGTGGCGTCAGCGCCTTGGCGCGGCGTTCGACTGGCAGGAGCCTGCGGCGCAAAGCCCCAATTTCCGCGTGGACGGCTGGATCGACCCGCCGCTCTACACGCGGCTTCCGCCCCTCCTGATCGCCATGGACGGAAGCGATCAGCGCCTGCGCGCGCCCGTCAACGCGCAGCTGATCGTGCGGATCGCCGGTCAGGGTAAGGCCGCGTCCGAGACGACGCTGACACCCAATGCCGGCCTGGTCCCCGTCCCGGGCCAGGAGGCGCGCCCCGACCTGCGCGAGGAGCGCTATCGCATCGTTGGCGGCGCCGAACTGACGATCGTGACTCCCGCAGGCCGGCAACGCCTCACCGTGGACGCGATCCCCGACCGGCCGCCGGAGGTGACGGCCGTCGGCGGTCCCGAAGTGAACGGCCGCGGTACCTTCAACCTGACCTACCGCGCGAAGGACGATTACGGGCTCAGTTCGGCGGAGGCCGTGATCGAGCCGCTGAAATCGGCCCGTGCTCTGGTCCCGGTTCCCCACATCAATCTGGCATTGCCCGGGGACGCCAACGGCGAGTCCGACACCAAGACCCTGGTCGACCTCACCGACAGCCCATGGTCCGGGGCGCGGGTCCGCTATCGCATCGTCGTCAAGGACGAGGCCGGTCAGGAAGGCCGGACGCCGGATGCCGAGATCGTCCTGCCGGCGCGCCCGTTCCGCGAGCCGCTGGCGCGGGCGCTCGCTGAGGAACGACGCCGCCTCGTGACGGCACCCGATACGGACCGCCGGTGGGTTCAGGGGGCCCTGGACGCCCTCCTGGTCGCGCCCGACACGTACACGCCGCAGCCTGCCATCTTCCTGGGCCTGCGGACGGCCACCGAGCGGCTGCGCCGCGCCCGGACGGACGCCGATCTCATCGCGGTGGCCGATCTCCTGTGGGAGATGGCCCTGAAGATCGAGGACGGTGACCTTTCGGATGCCGAGAAGCAGCTCCGCCAAGCCCAGGATCGCTTGAAGGAGGCGATGGAGCGCAACGCGCCCGACGACGAAATCAAGCGCCTGACCCAGGATCTGAAGCAGGCGCTCGACAAGTTCCTGTCGGAGATGGCGCAGAAGCAGGGCCGCGAGCCTCGCGAGCAGAGCGATCGCGGGCAGAACAATGCTCAGTCGAAGACCGTCACGCCCGAGGATCTCGATAAGATGATCCAGGACATGGCGGAGGCGATGAAGCGCGGCGACACCGCCGAGGCACAGCGCCTGATGGAACAGCTGCGCAACATCCTGGAGAACCTGCAGACGGCCGAACGCGGAAGCCGGTCGGATCAGGCGTCCCGCGAGATGCAGAAGCAGATGCGCGATCTCGACGCCATGTCCCGCGAGCAGCAGGGCCTGCGCGACGAGACCTTCAAGGACGGCGAAGAGCCGCGCGGCGGCCAGCGCCAGCAGAACCGCGGTCAGCCGCAGCAAGGCCAGCGCGGACAGCAGGGCCAGAGACAGCCGGGTCAGCAAGGCCAAGGACAACAGGGCCAGGGACAGCAGGGTCAAGGACAGCAGGGCCAGGGGCAGCAGGGCCAGGGGCAGCAGCAGGGCCAGAAGGGCGATGTCGGAGAGCGGCAGCAGGCGCTTCGGCAGCGGCTGGAGGATCTCCAGCAGCGCATGAAGGAGAACGGCATGCGTGGCGAGCAAGGTCTCGCCGATGCCGAGGAAGCCATGCGCGAGGCCGAGAACGCCCTGAAGGACGGCGATTCGAGCGGGGCGGTCGACGCGCAGGGGCGCGCCCTCGACGGCCTGAAGCGCGGCGCCGACGGCATGGCGCAGCAGATGCAGGACATGGCCGAGGGCCAGGGCGAAGGCCAGCAGGACGGCGGTCAGCAGCCGGGGCAGCAGGGCCAGGCCGGGGCACGGGACGACGATCCCCTCGGACGTCCGACGCGCGGCCGCGATATGAGCGACGGACGTGTCCGCGTGCCGACAGCCGATGAATCAGCGGTCCAGCGCGCCCGGCGCATCATGGAAGAGCTTCGGCGCAAACTCGGCGACCCGACCCGCCCCCGCGAGGAACTCGATTATTTCGAGCGCCTGCTCCGCCGCAACTGAGCGTCCGCACCCTCACGACGCGCCGAGCCGGATCACGGCTCCGGCCCCACCCGGATCCCCACCCGCATGTCGTCGAATACCCTCGTCCTGATCGCCTGCCTTGCCGTCGCCGCCGTCCTGCTCCTGGGCTTGGCAAACATGATGCGCGGCGGCAGCGCCAGTCTCTCGCAGAGGCTGATGCGCCTGCGCGTGCTCCTGCAATTCGTCGCGATCGTGATCATCATGGGCGTCGTCTGGTGGCGCTCGGCCTGAATTACGCCGGGACGGGTGTGACCGCGCCGCCGCACCGAACACCTTTCCGCCCGGTAACGGATGAATTGGCCGCCGCATATCGCGGGCCTCTGCTACGCTTGGTAGAAGCAAATCGCTGCGCCTAACCGGCCGAGCCCGCATGACTGCCCCTTCCCGCCTCTGTCTGTTCGGCATCCTGACCGGGGCGGCGATCATGCCGGCTTCGGCCGCGGACGCGCCACCGCCGCCGCCTGCCGCCTACTTGGCCCCCGTCCAGCCGCTCAGCATCGTGTCCGAGATCCGGATCGGCGGCGCGGTGCAGGACCCGGGCAGCGCAGAAGGCAAGCTCCCCGGGTTCAGCAAGGCAAACGTCAACGGCGAGATCCTCTTCGCCAAGCCGATCCTCAGCGCCGATCCGTTCTGGCAGGCTTTCGTGCCGCGGCCGACCGTCGGCGGCAGCTACAACACCGGCGGCCGGACCAGCTACGCCTATCTCGGCGCGACCTGGACCCTCGAAGTCTTTCCCGAGACCTTCAACCGCCGCGTCTTCCTCGACGGGTTCTTCGGCGGCGTGGCCCATAACGGCTGGACCGGCCCGAAGGCGGAGACGCCCTACGGCTTCAACACGCTCGGGTGCTCACCCATGTTCCGCGAGGCGGCGGCTCTCGGCTTCCGTATCACGGAACATTGGAGCATCATGGCGACGATCGAGCACATGTCGAATGCCGGGCTCTGCGCGAATAATCGCGGCCTGACGAATTACGGCGGCAAGATCGGCTACACGTTCTGAGGCATCAAACCCTTTGGTCAAGCTCAACCGCATCTACACGAGGACCGGCGACAAGGGCACGACCGCCCTGGCGGACGGACAGCGTCGCTCGAAGGCGGATCTGCGGGTCGAGACCTACGGGACCGTCGACGAGACCAATGCCTGCATCGGACTGGCGCGCCTGCACACGCAGGGGCCGCTCGACCAGATGCTCGGGGCGATCCAGAACGACCTGTTCGACCTCGGGGCCGACCTCGCGACGCCGCCGAGCCCGGAGCCCCTCCCCTACGAGCCGCTGCGGATCGTCGCGAGCCAGGTCGAGCGGCTGGAGCGCGACATCGACGGCCTGAACGAGGCGATCCCACCGCTGAAATCCTTCGTGCTTCCCGGTGGATCGCCGGCCGCGGCGGCCCTGCACCTCGCCCGCACCGTCTGCCGCCGCGCCGAGCGCCTGGCGGTCAGCCTCGCCGCCCGGGAGGACGAGTCGGTGTCGCCGGAGGCGCTGCGCTACCTCAACCGCCTCTCCGACTTCCTGTTCGTGGCGAGCCGGGCCGCCAATGCCGACGGCGCCGACGACGTGCTCTGGGTGCCCGGCGCCAATCGTTGAGCCCGGGCCGAGGGGTTTTCGCCGGGCCGCCACGGCGCCGCGTTGACAAGGCGGAAATGTGGCCGTTACGGTCCGCGCGCCTTGCGTGCCCCCGCCACGCTGCGCCTTGCGCGCCGTGGAAGTGGCCTGCACGACGACAAGAATCCTCCGGGGAAGGATCGTGACCGCCATGAAGGTGCTGGTGCCCGTCAAGCGGGTTGTTGACTACAACGTCAAGATACGCGTGAAGGCCGACGGCTCCGGGGTCGAGCTCGCCAACGTGAAGATGTCGATGAATCCCTTCGACGAGATCGCCGTCGAGGAGGCGATCCGGCTCAAGGAGAAGGGCACGGTCACCGAGATCGTGGCGGTGTCGATCGGCCCGCAGCAGGCGCAGGAGACGCTGCGCACCGCGCTGGCCATGGGCGCCGACCGTGCGATCCTGGTCAAGACGGACGTGACCTGCGAACCGCTGGCGGTGGCGAAGCTTCTGAAGGCCGTCGTCGAGAAGGAGAGCCCGCAGCTCGTCATCCTCGGCAAGCAGGCGATCGACGACGACTCGAACCAGACCGGGCAGATGCTCGGTGCGCTGCTCGGCTGGCCGCAGGGCACCTTCGCGTACAAGATCGAGCCGGGCGAGGGCAGCCTCGACGTGACCCGCGAGGTCGACGGCGGCCTGCAGACCGTCAGCCTCAGGCTGCCGGCCATCGTGACGACGGATCTGCGCCTCAACGAGCCGCGCTACGCGTCGCTGCCGAACATCATGAAGGCGAAGAAGAAGCCGCTGGAGGAGCTGACGCCCGACGCGCTCGGCGTCGACGTGACGCCGCGGCTCGCGGTGCTGAAGACCGCCGAGCCGCCGGGCCGCTCGGCCGGCGTCAAGGTCGGCTCCGCGGCCGAGCTGGTGCAGAAGCTCAAGGTCGAAGCCGGCGTCATCTGATCCGCAGGCGGGGCTCCCGAGCCACGGTCGAGCCCCGCGCCACAACCCTCAAGGGCACCAGCAGACCATGACGACACTCCTTTTCGTCGAGCACGGCAACGGTCAGATCAAGGACGGGACGCTGAAGGCGCTCTCGGCCGCCAAGGAGATCGGCGCCCCGATCCACGCTCTGGTCCTGGGTTCGGGATCGCAGGCCGTGGCCGCGGCGGCGGCCAAGCTCGACGGCGTCGAGAAGGTCCTGAACGCCGAGGACGGCGTCTACGACCACGATCTCGCCGAGCCGGTCGCGGCGCTGATCGCGTCGATTGCCGAGCCCTACGACACGATCATCGCCTCGGCTTCGACGACCGGCAAGAACGTGCTGCCCCGGGTGGCGGCCCTGCTCGACGTCGCGCAGGTCTCCGACATCATCAAGGTGGTTGCGCCCGACACGTTCGATCGGCCGATCTATGCCGGGAACGCGATCCAGACCGTTCAGGCGCCGGCGGGCAAGAAGGTGATCACCGTGCGGACGGCCGCCTTCAAGGCTGCGGCGGAGGGTGGCGCGGCCGCCCCGGTCGAGGCCGTGTCGGCAGGCGCGCCCGAGGCCGGCGGCTCGACCTTCAAGGGCGAGGAGATCGCCAAGTCGGATCGCCCGGAGCTGGCCTCGGCGCGGATCATCGTGTCCGGCGGCCGCTCGCTCGGCTCGTCCGAGAAGTTCCACGAGCTGATCGAGCCGCTGGCCGACTCGCTCGGAGCCGCCGTCGGCGCCTCTCGGGCCGCCGTCGATGCGGGCTACGCGCCGAACGACTGGCAGGTGGGGCAGACCGGCAAGGTCGTGGCGCCGGACCTCTATGTCGCGGTGGGCATCTCGGGGGCGATCCAGCACCTCGCCGGCATGAAGGACTCGAAGGTCATCGTCGCCATCAACAAGGATGAGGACGCACCGATCTTCCAAGTGGCCGATTACGGGCTCGTGGGCGATCTCTTTCAGGTCGTGCCGGAGCTGCAATCCGAGATCGGCAAAGCCAAGGGTCAATAACGGAACGGAATCTGGCAACCCGCGAGTATTGTCGCCGAAGGCGGATTCGCGGGTTCCTTCCGGATCGAAGATTGGTCTAGAACGCTGCGACGGCGAGACTTCGCGCGGTGCCGTCGCGCTCGTGCCCTCGGTCGAACCGGGCGGCCGTGTATCGGCATCCGCATTGGGGGCACAGGTCGGCACATGCATATGGAGATCAAGCGGGTCGGCATCATCGGCGCAGGCCAGATGGGAAGCGGCATCGCGCAGGTCTGCGCCACCGCCGGCCTTGACGTCCTGCTGAACGATCGCGATCCCGCCCGGCTCGAGAATGGTCTGACGGTCATCGAGGGCAGCCTGGGCCGCCTCGTTTCGAAAGGCACGCTGTCGGAGGACGACAGCGCTCAGGTTCGGTCGCGGATCGTATCCGCCCGGGACTTCGCCGCCCTCGAGCCGTGCGACCTCGTGATCGAAGCCGCGACCGAGAACGAGGCCACGAAGCGCGAGATCTTCAGCAGCCTATGCGGATCGCTGCGTCCGGAGACGTTCGTTGCGACGAACACGTCGTCGATCTCCATAACCCGGCTGGCGGCGGCGACGGACCGGCCGGAGAAGTTCATCGGCATCCACTTCATGAATCCGGTGCCGGTGATGCAGCTCGTCGAGCTGATCCGGGGCATCGCCACCGAGGATACGACCTACGAATCCGCCAAGGCGTTCATCGCCAAGCTCGGCAAGACTTCGACGATGTCGGAGGATTTCCCGGCCTTCATCGTCAACCGCATCCTGCTGCCGATGATCAACGAGGCGATCTACACGCTCTATGAGGGTGTCGGATCGGTCGAATCGATCGACACGGCCATGAGGCTGGGCGCAAACCATCCGATGGGCCCGCTTCAGCTCGCGGACTTCATCGGCCTCGACACCTGCCTGTCGGTCATGCAGGTGCTCTACGAAGGCTTGGCGGATTCGAAATACCGCCCGTGCCCTCTGCTCGTGAAGTATGTCGAGGCCGGCTGGCTCGGCCGTAAGGCCAAACGCGGGTTCTACGATTACCGCGGGCCGACGCCGATCCCGACCCGCTGAGCCGTCAGGCCGCGGGACGGCTGGAGAAGCCGTCCCGGGTCGGTGTTATTTCGGCGCGTTGCCGTTAGCCCCCGGCTGCGCGGGCTGCGGATAGGACGGGTTACCGCCCGGCACGCCCGTGCTGTTGGTCGGCGACGCGGCGCCCGACTGCCCGTTCACCGAACCCGTCACCTCCTTGCGGGACGCGTCCTGGCTCTGGCTGGCGTAATCCTTCGGCGAATTGGCGCCGTTCCACGTGAGGAGACCCACGGTGGCGATCGCCAGCAGAACGAGGCTCCCCACCAGGACCCAGAGCATCGGTTTGCCGCGCTCGCCCTGACGGCTCTCGTTGGGATTCAATCTCTCGACCATCTGCAGGACCTTCCTCGGCGGGACGCCACACGCCGAAACGGGCGCTGTGCGACACGATCTCGTTACCGGCCGCCAACGCGGGGCCGCCGAGGCAGGTTCCTGCCGGATCGCGGTGTCACCGCCCGGTCGTCAGAAGGATCTTGCCGAGATGCGCGCTCGACTCCATGAGTTCGTGCGCCTCCCGCGCCTGCTCCAGCGGGAACGTGGCATGGGTGACGGAGCGGATGCGCCCGGCATCGAGCTCGGGCCAGATATCCCGGCGCAGCCCCTCGGCGATCGCTGCCTTGTCGGCCTTCCCGCGCGGCCGGAGCGTCGAGCCGGTAAAGGTCAGGCGGTTGCGCATGATCGGCGTGATGTTCAGGCCATCGACCTTGTAGCCGCCCATCAGGGCGATCATCACGAGCCGGCCGTCCGGAGCCAGCGACTTCAGGTTCCGGGCCAGATAGCTCGCACCGATCATATCGAGGATCACGTCGACGCCACGTCCGTCGGTGAGGCGCTTCACCTCCTCGGCGAAGTCCGCCTCCTTGTAGTTGATCGCGGCATCCGCCCCCAGATCTTCGCAAAACCGGCACTTCTCGGCCGAGCCCGCCGTGGCGAAGACCCGCGCGCCGACATGCTTGGCGATCTGGATCGCCGTGGCACCGATGCCGCTCGATCCGCCATGCACGAGGAAGCTCTCGCCGGGCGCGAGCCGTCCGCGCTGGACGACGTTCGAATAGACCGTGAAGAAGGTCTCCGGCAGGCCGCCGGCATCGACGAGCGAGACCACCTTCGGACGCGGCAGACAATGGGCCGCCTCGGCCACCGCATACTCCGCATAGCCGCCGCTGATCACCAGGGCGCAGACCTCATCGCCGAGCGACAGACCCGTGACCTCGCTCCCGATCGCGACCACACGACCGGCGACTTCGAGGCCGGGAATCTCGGTGGCGCCGGGCGGCGGCGGATAGACCCCCGCGCGCTGCGCGACATCGGGGCGGTTCACGCCGGCCGCCACCACTTCGATCAGGACCTGTCCGGGTCCCGCATGCGGCACGGGGGCGGTCTCGACGCTGATCACCTCCGGGCCCCCGGAACCCGCGAAGCGGATCTGACGCATGGTCCCGGGCAGGTCGGTGCTGGCCATCAACGATAATCCTTTGCGCGCACGTGATCTCAGCCGCGCTCACGCCGACGCGGTACGGCTCTACTTGCGGCAACGGGCGCGCTTGGCAAGCCGAAGGCGCCGCACGCATCCGTTGCCGGTCCGAACGGCAAGCTAGCGGGCGGCCGCCTTGACCGCCGCCGGCAAGACGATCGCGCCCTGCGCCAGGCTCTTCGGCCAGACCGCGACCTGCTTGCCGTCCTGCCACTGCGCCATCAGTCCGGTGACGAAGCCGGGACCGTATTTGATCGAGTGCGTGAACGGGTCGTCCTTGCCGTAGAACTGCGTCCGCCCCACGGTGCCGACCCAGTCGGTCTTCTCCAGGGCCTCGACGAGCTTGTCGGCCTCGGTCGAGCCGGCGCGCTTCACCGCATCCGCCGCGTAGTAGACCTGATCGTAGGCCATGTAGCCTGCGTAGGACGGATCGCTGCCGAAGCGCTTCTTGAACGCGTCGCTGAAGGCGAGCGACTTGTCGGTGATCGCCGCGCCCGGCACCGCGATGCTCTGGAAGATCACGCCCTGCGTGGCGCCGTTGGTGTTCGCCCAGAAGGTCGAGGAGGTCGCCTGCGAGTTCATCCCCGTCATGGCGAGGGGAACCTGCTGGTTCTGCCACTGCACGGTCGGCTGCACGCCGACATGCGAGATGCCGGTGACGATCAGGTCGGGCTTGGCCGCCTCGATCTTGTTGTAGATCGGCGTGAAGTCCCCCGTGTCCGGCGAGAAGCGGATATGGTCGACGACCTTCACACCGATCTCGGGCAGGCACTTCTCGTAACCGACATCGAGGGGACGGGTCCAAGCCGCGTCCTCGCTCATGATCGCGGCCGTCTTCACCTTCATCAGATCGATCAGCATGTCTTTCGTGGAATCGCAGATCGACTGCGCCAGGGCCGCCGAGGTGAGGTACCCGTGGAAGGTGTACTTGTTGCGCGCGTAGTCCTTGTGGACCGCGAGGCTGATCTCGTTGGAGGCGGCACCGGGCGTGATCATCGGCGTCTTGAGCCGCGCCGCCCAGGGCATCAGTGCCAGCACCACCTCGGAGATGTAGCTGGCGATGACGAGGTTGACCTTGTCCTCGGAGACCGCCCGCTGGAAGGCCCGGACCGCGTCGGAGGCGGAGGACTTGTCGTCGTAACTGACGATCTGGATCTGGCGCCCGTCGATCCCGCCGTTGGCGTTGATCTCGTCGGCGGCGAGCTGGACGGCCTGCGGGATCGAGGCGCCGACGACCGACTGCGCCTCGGCGATGACCCCGATCCGGATCGGGTCGGCGGCGCGTGCCTGCGTCGACCCCAGCACTCCGGCCACTGCGAGCAGGGCCAGGACACGACTCGAAACGCTGCGTTCCATCGGCATGGGCTTCCTCCTGCGGCCCGTGCGGCTTTTAGCGCCGCATCGGATCCGAGGCAGGATTGTGCTCTATTCAGGCGCGTGAATACAATGTGCAGATACGGAAAGCCGTGACAGATGATCCGTCTGCCGCGCGCACATCTGAAATCGCGATCCGACCGCGACGACGGCTGAGTTTGGATCCTACCGGGTGCCGTACATCCGGTCGCCGGCATCGCCGAGGCCGGGGACGATATAGCCATGGTCGTTCAGATGGCTGTCGATCGCCGCGGTCCAGACCGGCACGTCGGGATGGGCGGCCTGGAACTTGGCGAGGCCCTCCGGAGCCGCCAGCAGGCAGACGAAGCGCAGATCGGAGGCACCACGCGCCTTGAGCCGGTCGAGGGCCGCGATGGCCGAATTGGCCGTCGCCAACATCGGATCGAGGACCAGAACGGTCCTGTCGGCGAGATCGGACGGCGCCTTGAAGTAGTATTCGACCGCCTCCAGCGTCTCGGGATCCCGGTACAGCCCGATATGGGCGACGCGGGCCGACGGAACCAGCGACAGCATACCATCGAGGAAGCCGACCCCGGCCCGCAGGATCGGCGCCAGGACCAGCTTCTTGCCCTGGATCTGCCGCCCCTCCATCGGCTGGAGCGGCGTCTCGATCGTCACCGGTTCCAGCGGCAGGTCGCGCGTCACCTCGTAGGCGAGGAGCATGCCGATTTCGTTCAGGATCTGACGGAAGCCCTTGGTCGAGCGGTTCTTGTCACGAAGATGCGTCAGCTTGTGTTGCACAAGCGGGTGATCGACCACGGTGACCCGACCCGTCGGCATTCGCCCCCCCTCCAATAGTAAGGGAGGATCAATGCCGGAGCTCGCGCCGAGGCGCAACTCGACGCTGCGGCCCGGCGACGGCCCATGTGTCGAGGACGCTCGGAGGCACTGCGGAGCGCGCGGCGCAAAGACAAGTTCGGCGCGGGCGACCGGTCGCCGCGGCGATCGGAACACTCAGGCGAGCCGCGGAATGCCTATCCAACGAGTGCCGGGTTGAAAGCCGCGGATCATGGGGCTTAAAAATCGCGGCCGCCGGCCCTCATAACAGATCTTTTATCATGGTCATTCATTTTTATATCAATACGTCAGCGGATTGTAATCCACTCTATAATAGTAAAATAGCTACATTTACAATACATGCGACAATAGTAAAATAATATCTTGTGCCATATTGCGGAGTTTTGTTTCAGATTGCACGCCATCGCCGTGACTTGCTCAGATTCATTAAAGCTCTAAATCGGATCACGAGCATCCTTGCTTCCGATGCGACCCTTCGATCCTCCGATCCGATCGGCCCCGTTTATGCGTCTGACCACGTCAATCACAGCAATGCTTGGAATCCTCTTCGGAGGGCTCGCATTAATATCGGCGGCTCAGGGTGGCCTGTCCCTGCATCAGCTCAGCGACATCGGTGAAGCGGCGACGACCCTTGCTAAAAACTGGATCCCCTCGCTTGAGAAAGTGGGCGCCATCGAGATGGCGGCATCCGAGGTGCGCATCAAGCAATACCGCCTCATCCTGCTGTCGGACACGCCTCAGCATCGGATGACCAACGCGGCCAACCTCGCGGAGACGCACGCCCAGTTGTTGCGAGCCCGTCGCGCCTACGAGCCCCTGATCAGCACGGCTGAGGAACGGAAGCTCTACGATGCCTTCACGGCCTCATGGAGCCGATTCGAGCAAGCGGATCACGAGGCGCTTCGCTTGCTCGAATCGGGCCAGGAACGGGAGGCCCGCGCCCTCCTGGTGAACCCCGACGTCGTCGGAATGTACGATACCGCCCGTGCGGCCCTCGCGCGTCTGGTGGCCCATGACGAGGAGGCCGCGGCCCGGAACGCCGATACCGCGATAGCCAGGGTCAACACTGCGTCGGTGGCCGCATATGTAGGAATCGCCCTTGCCCTTGTGTCGGCTCTGGGCGCGGCGATCTTCGGCCTGCGTCATGTTTCGCGCCCGATCGCCGCGATGACGGGTGCGATGACCAAATTGGCCGAGGGCGACGCTCGCGCGGACATCCCGTTCAAGCACCGGCGCGACGAGATCGGCGCCATGGCGGCGGCGGTCCAAGTGTTCAAGGACAATCTGCTCCGCACCCATCAGCTCGAGGCCGAAGCGGAGGCAGCGCGACAGCATGCGGAGGCCCAGCGCAGGCTCGGGATGCGCCAGCTTGCCGATCGCTTCGCGGAGACCGTCGGTGGAATCATCGCGGAGGTCTCGGCCTCGGCCATCGGGCTGCAGACCACGGCCCGGTCGATGACGGCCACTGCGGCGGTGACCGCCGAGCAATCCACGACGGTCGCTGCGGCGGCCGAGCAGGCGGCGAGCAACGTCAGCACCGTCGCGGCGGCCGCCGAGGAACTCGGCACCTCCGTGCAGGAGATCGGCCGGCAGGTCGATGGCTCGGCCAACTTGGCGCGGGGTGCCGTGGACGAGGCGGATCAGACCGGTGCGCTTGTCCAGAAGTTGAGCGAGGCCGTGTCGCGGATCGGCGACATCGTCGGTTTGATCTCGACCATCGCCGGCCAAACGAACCTTCTGGCGTTGAACGCCACGATCGAGGCGGCTCGGGCGGGTGTCGCCGGACGCGGCTTCGCAGTCGTCGCCACGGAGGTCAAGGCACTGGCCGAGCAGACCGCCCGCGCCACGGAGGAGATTTCGAGTCAGATCACGCGGGTGCAGGCTTCGACGGGGGAGGCCGTATCGGCCATCGGCGCCATCACGGCGCGGATCCGCGAGATCAACGGAGTCGCGACCTCGATCGCCGCCGCGGTGGAGGAGCAGGGCGCCGCCACCCACGAGATCGTTCGCAACGTCGGCCAAGCCGCGGCCGGCACGAGCGAGGTGACCAGCAACATCGTCAGCGTCGCCGATGCAGCCGAAAAGACCGGCGCGGCGGCCGGTCAGGTTCTGGTCGAAGCGTCGCGGCTCTCGGAGCGATCCGAGCACCTGAACGCCGAGGTGGCACGGTTCCTGGAAACCGTCCGCGCGGCCTGAATCGTCGGATAGGCGTCACGCCGGCGCTTGAACCACCGGGACGGCGCGTCCGGGCCCCTGAGCCCGGACGCCCACAGATGCAGGATCAGACGGAGCGATCCCCGCCCTCGGCCCGGCGCTTGGCCATGAAGGCATCGAACTGCTCACGATCCCGGGCGCGCTTCAGCTCCTCCACGAACTCGGAGAAGGCGCGGCTCTCTTCCTCGAGGGCACGCCGCTGCGCCTCCAGACGGTCGAGCTCGGTGCGACGGTACGCGTCGAAGGCGGCATTGCCGCTGCTGTCGCGTCGGTTGGCGGCCTCGAACGCCCGGGCGAAGCGCGAGGCGGGGCGTCCCCCCTCGAACTCGGAAGCCGCGCGCCGCGCCGCGTCGCGCATTTCAGCGAAGGCCGGATAACCTGCAAGCTTCCAGGCCACCAACGCGAGGCCGACCGGCCACCAGTAGATGAAACCGACGACGATTGCGCCAATCTCCAGCGACCGGCGCGGGAACGGGCCAGTCCGGCAGAGCTTGCCGGTCGCCCAGGGTGAAGAGGTTTGAGAGGTCACGGCTGTGCTCCGCTGTTCATGTGAACGCGGTTAACATGCGGGTCCCGGAGGTGCCTTTCAAGGTCGTCCGAGACCGCCCTCGCGCTCGGTCTGTCGGGAGGCTCCGTGAACGAGCGCCAGGACCCCGGCCCGCAGCAACTCGTACTTGTCCGGAAATCCCGGTCCGCGCGGCAGATGTCCGGCGGCCGACAGGGTCGCGAGGCCGTGGGCCAAGGCCCACACCTCCAGGGCGATGAAGCGGGGTGCCACGCCCCCGAATCCGTCCGAGAATGTCGCCTGCAGCGCCTCGACCAAGAGATCGAAAGGGCTCGGCCGCGACGCTACGGCATCGCTCGCCGCCGTGTCGAGGTCGGCGCCACCGGTGGGGAAGCCGCGCGTCTCGAAGATCGCCGCATAGTAGGCCGGCTCTTCCTCGGCGAAGGCGAGATAGGTCTCACCCATCCGCGTGAACCGCTCCAACGGCGTCCCGCGCGACGTCAGGGCCCGCGCCAGACGGGCGGCGAGTTCCGCGAAACCGCGCCCGGCCAGCTCCTCCAGAAGCGCCTCCCGGCCCCGGAAATGGCGATACAGCGCGGCCGGGGTGACGCCGACGAGGCGCGCGGCTTCCACCAGGGTGAAGCCGCCAATCCCGCGCTCGGCGATGAACCGGCGCGCGGCCTCCAGGAGGGCCTCCTTCAGATTGCCGTGATGGTAGCTGCGCCGGTCGTCCGGCCCGTCCCGCCAGGGTCGCAAGATCTCATCATCCTTCGCGCGCCTGTTGCACCTCACAGGACCCCAGCGCCGCTGTCGAGTCCAAGGCGGCCAGAGACTGTGTCTCCAGGACCGCCCTTCGGTATGACGGCCGAACGCGACGGTTGTTTCGGGCCGCCCCGCACCACGCTTGACCACCTCCCGAGCATGCAACACTATTACATCGGAAAATCCAGAGGGATCGACGATCCCCCCGGACGGCGGCGAATGCCGGGGCTTCCAGTGCAGGACGACGAGCATCGCGCATGGCCTTTGTAAGCCTCAAGGCGTGGCGCGCCCGCTCGGCAGAGCGTGCCGAGATCGCGTCGCGCCTGAAGCAGGACCTGCGGTTGGCCCTGCGCCTCGGGGAGGACGATACCCTGGCGGTGAACGAGATCGCCTGCACCGATCCAGGCTGTCCCGACATGGAGACCATCGTGCTGGTGATGCGCGCCGGCGTGCCCACGCGGGCGTTGCGGATCCGGCGCCCCATCGACGCGGTGGATGCCGACGACATCGCGGCGCTGGCCGAGGAAGACCGGTCGTCCGGAGCGCCGTCGACCGGCGTCTCGACAATGTGATCGTGCGCGGGCGCTTTCGATCTTCGGGCCGCCCAGGATCTCGCGACGCGCCCGGGCGCGCGGCGTAGCATTCCTCAAACACCGCAATCCGGTCCATCAGCAGGCCGGGAGGAAAGCACGCCATGAAGAACCGCCGTCACGTCCTCGCGCTGGCCGGCCTCGCCCTCACCTCCCCCATCCTGCTCGGAATGCCGGCCCCGGCCATGGCGGCCGAGACGCTCCCGTTCTCGGATGCGGCCTTCGAGGCTGCGCAGAAAGCCGGAAAGCCGGTCCTGGTCGCGGTCAGCGCCCCCTGGTGCCCGATCTGCCGCACGCAGAAGCCAATCCTCGCGAAGCTCGCGGCCGAGTCGCGCTTCAAGGACCTCCAGATCTTCGACATCGACTTCGACAGCCAGAAGGATCTGCTGAGGCGCCTGAACGTCCGGATGCAGAGCACGCTGATCGCCTACAAGGGAGCGACCGAGGTCGGACGCTCGGTCGGCGAGACTCAGCCGGAATGGATCGAGGGCCTCGTGGAGAAGACCCTCTGATCGGCCGCGTCCTGCGAGGCCGGCCTGTCCGGTCCCGTTCAGGGAAGCTCCGACATAAGCCCGATGCGGGCCCGCGCGACGGGTCCGGCGGAGAACTTCACCGGTGTCGAGCGCCCTCCTGTCAGACGATCCGTGTCCCGATGCGATCGTGGCCGTACCCGTGCGAAACGAGGAGGAGCGGATCGCCGCCTGCCTGAAGGCGATCGACGCCCAGGAGGGTCTGGAACCCGGCCGCCTCGGGCTGGTGCTGTTCCTGAACAACTGCACGGACGGTACGGAGGCCCTCGTGTCGGCATTGGTGCCGACGCTGTCGATCCGGGTCCGGGTGCTGAGCGAGAACTTTTCCGGCGCCCATGCCGGCTGGGCCCGGCGCAGGGCCATGGATGCCGCCGCGGCCTGGCTGGGTGATGCGGGGAATGCGGGGATCATCCTGTCCACCGACGCCGACAGCCGGGTCCCGCCCAATTGGGTCGCCCGCAATCGCGCGGCGATCCGGGCGGGGGCCGACGCGGTGGCCGGCCGGGTCGAGCTCGATGCCGCTGAGGCGGCGCTGCTGCCGCCCTCGCTTCCTGCCCGCGGGCGCCTGGAGGATCTCTACGACGCCCTCATCACCGAGGCCGAGGCGCGGATCGACCCCGACCCGCACGATCCCTGGCCGTGTCATCGGACAGCGATCGGGGCGACCCTGGCGGTGACCCGGAGCGCCTACCTTGCGGTCGGCGGCATGCCCGAGATCCCCCTCGGGGAGGACGGTGCCTTCATCGCGCGCCTGCTCGAACACGGCTTGCGGGTCCGTCACGCCACCGATGTGTGCGTGACCATCTCGGCGCGACTCGCCGGGCGGGCTCCGGGCGGTGTCGCCGACACGATCCGCTCCCGTTGCGAGGAGCCCGACGCGCTCTGCGACGCCCGGATGGAGACCTTCCCGCGCGCCGTGCGGCGCTACGCCTGGCGCCGGCGGTTCCGTCGGATGCACGATCGCGGACTGCTCGCCCGGAACGAGGCCTGGGCGCGGGCCATCGGGATCGCCCCCGTGGAAGCGCGGCGGATCGCTGCGCTCCCCCTTGGCCAGGCCATCGCCGAGGCTGAGCGGCTCAGCCCGCATCTCGCCTATCGTCCGATCGGTCCGCGGCAGTTGCCCGGCCAGATCCGGATCGCGCGGCTCGGCATCGCCGCACTCCGCCTCGGTTTCGGCCTCCTGGGCTTCGCGCGGCGGATCGCGGGTTCAGCGGCCTCCGGCCGGCCGGTCGCGGATCCGCGGGGCAGCCGGATCTGATATCCTCAGAAACGGCCTTCCAAGACGTCCCGTGGGGCCATGCCGAACCGGCGGCGGAAGGCGCGGCTGAAGGCGGCCGCATCGGTGAAGCCGCAATTGGCCATCACGGATCCGATCCGGGTTCCGCTCGTACGCGACCGCAGCCGCCGGTAGGCGCGGTCGAGACGCGCGTCGCGGATCTTTGCCGCCACGCCCTCGTCGCCCGTGAAGGCCGCGTAGAGCCGGCTGCGCGAGACCCGCAGGGCGGCCGGAAGCGATTCGGGCCCGAAGGCGGGATCGTGCAGCCGGCGCTCGATATGGGCGAGGGCCAGAGACCGGACGGCTTCGCCGGAGAGATCGTTGTCCCCCTGGTCGCCCTGACCGTCGGCGAGCGCGCGCAGAAGATGCAACACGCCCTCCAGCGCGATGCCGGCCTCCGCCTCCGTCATGCCGCCGACCGTCTCCGAGAACGACCGAAGATAGGTCGCGAACAGGCCGCTGAGCGGCGTGGCCCGGAGCTTGCGCCCGACAAAGGCCGGCACGTTGCCCACTTGCGCCAGGAAGGCGGCACGGGGCACCTGTAGGCGGATCTCCTCGTAGGCGTCGCGGCTGCCGATCGCGAACGGTTGATCCATGGCATGGACCGTGATGTCGCCGGCGCTCAGCAGGGCGCCGCTGTTACCCTGCTCGACGAAGCCGCCCCCCTGAACGAGAAACGCGATCGCGATGTCGTCGCGCCCGTCCTGGCGCACATGGTGCGCCGTGCGCTCGACCCCGATCGGACCGCTGAGGGTGTGCAGGACCACGCCGTGCGTGGAGACCGCGAGCCTGCGGCCCGCCGTGAACGGCACATCGGGCGCGAGCATCGTCGCGTCCACCCGGGCCAAAGCTGTGCTGCGCCAGTAATCGAAGGCGCGCTTCTGCTCGACCGTGTCGGTCGTCTGGATGACGATGGGAACCGTCTCGCGGACACTCAAAGCGGGTCTGCCCCGGGCGCCAACAACAGCCTGCGCGCCTTCGCGCGTTGGAACCTCAACGAAGCAAATTGCAGATCTGAGGTCGCGGC
The DNA here is from genome assembly GCF_029691625.1 of Methylobacterium sp. 391_Methyba4. Classification (NCBI taxonomy): domain Bacteria; kingdom Pseudomonadati; phylum Pseudomonadota; class Alphaproteobacteria; order Hyphomicrobiales; family Methylobacteriaceae; genus Methylobacterium; species Methylobacterium sp. 391_Methyba4. The sequence continues at coordinate 3,498,864 of NZ_CP121475.1, forward strand.
GCAACCTTAAATAGATGACGCCGATAAGCCGAATGGTCTCGCCGCGGAGCGACGCCGGGAGCGATCAACGCTCGGACGCTGCCACCCGCGCGTCCGGCCGGGCGCCCGACGCATCGGCGAAACGCACCAGGATCGCGCGGCCATCGGACGGTGGTGCCGACAGGCTCGCACGGAATCGGGCGGTCTCGGTTGCGGCGAGGACCGCCCGTGGCGGCGCAACCGAGAAGGTGCGGATCGTCCGGCCACCGGCGTCGCGAATTTCAACGCTCAGCGGCGCGACCGCAGCGTCCTTACGGGCAACGCCGACGAGGTCGCCTTCCACCACCAATTCCGCAGGATGGCCGTCCTCGGCAGGGTTGGTGAAGGCCACCACGTCGCGGATCTCGATGCCTCGGATGTTCACGGGCAGGCCGACGCGTGCGAACAAGGAGGCGGTCTGCGGCGCGGCTTTGACCACGCTCGTCCGGGCGAGGCAGGCGAGCGGCAGTGAAGCGAGGAGCACCAGACCGAAGGCCAGGGACGGCGACAGGCCTGGAATCGCGCGACGGCCCTTCCCGGCGGATTTCGAACGCCGGGCCTTTCGCGGGACGGTGGGAGCTTGGACGTCGGCCGCCGTTCGAACCGAGGCCGTCGCCTCCTCCCACGCGGCGTCGGCGAGCGGATCGGCCTCGGCACGCGCGGCGAGTTCCGCCTCATGGCCGGCGAGAACATCGGCCGGCGTGATGAACCACGTCTCGCGACAGGCGGCACAGCGGACCGAGCGGCCCTCCATGCCGACCTTGCTGGCATCGATGCGATATTCGCTCGCGCAGCTCGGGCAGGCGATCAGCATACGCCGCATACTCGCATCGATCGGCCGCAGCCGGGGCGGAAATTAAAAGTGCTTGAGGAAGTGTCGCTGAACAGGGTTAAGCGGCGGTGAAACTCAGGAGGCCTTGAAAACGCCCGCCCGTCCGGCGATTCCCGAGGCATGGACAGACGAGACACGGCACGGCCTTGAACCTACAGGCGAGCATGAAAAGCCTGCTGCCCGGCGCTGAGCGGCCGGTGGTGCAGTTCGAGAATGTCGGCATGCGCTACGGGCTCGGGCCGGAAGTGCTGTCCGACGTGAGCTTCCGCATCGCGCCGCGCTCCTTCCAGTTTCTCACCGGTCCCTCCGGAGCCGGGAAGACGACGCTGCTGCGCCTCATCCTGCTTTCGGTGCGGCCGACCCGCGGCCTCGTCTCGATCTTCGGCGAGGAGGTCAGCGGGATCTCAGCCAAGGCGTTGACCGGACTCCGGCGGCGCATGGGCGTGGTGTTCCAGGATTTCCGGCTCCTCGACCACCTCACCACCTACGAGAACGTGGCCCTGCCCCTGCGCGTCCAGGGCCGGGCCGAGGCCAGTTATCGGGCCGAGGTGGTGGAGCTGCTGCGCTGGGTCGGCCTCGGCGAGCGCATGCACGCCCTTCCCCCGCTGCTCTCGGGCGGCGAGAAGCAGCGCGCCGCGATCGCCCGGGCGCTGATCGCGCGGCCCGACCTGCTGCTCGCCGACGAGCCCACCGGCAACGTCGATCCGGGCCTCGGGCGTCGGCTGCTTCGACTCTTCCTCGAGCTGAACAAGCTCGGGACCTCGGTCATCATCGCCACCCACGATTTCGGCATCATGGACGCCGTCGACGCCCGCCGGATGGTCCTGGGCGAAGGCCGGCTGCGGATCGAGGAATGAGCACGCAGGCGATCCCGCGGACGAAGCCCGGCGGATCGGCCGTGCCGCCCGACCCGTCGATGCCGGCCAACCTGCGTCGCAACGCGCCGCTGGTCCCCACCGACACCGCGGCCGGCCGCTCGTTGGCGGCCGTCATCGCGATCCTGACCTTCCTGGCGGGGCTCTGCGCTGGGGCCGCCGAGATGGTCGCGACGAATGCCGCCCAATGGCAGGGCGATGTGGCCCGAGAGGTCACCATCCAGGTCCGGCCCGGTCCCGGCCGCGACGTCGATGCCGACGTGTCCCGCGCCGACGGCATCGCCAAGGCCGAACCGGGGATCGCGGAGACGCGGGTCTTCAGCAAGGCCGAGGCCGAGCGCCTCCTCGAGCCGTGGCTCGGGACCGGGCTCGACCTCTCGGACCTCCCGGTCCCGCGGCTCATCGCCCTCAAGCTCGCGAGCGGCCAGGTTGCGGATCTGAAGCGCCTGCGAACTCGGCTCGTCGAGGCTCTGCCGGGTGTGGCCAGCCTGGATGACCACGCCCTCTGGCTGCAGCGGCTCTCGACCGCCGCCAACGCCTTCGTGGGGATCGGGATCGGACTCGTGCTGCTCGTTCTGATCGCCACCGGGCTCGCCGTGACCTTCGCGACCCGCGGCGCCATGGCGAGCAACCGCGAGGTCGTGGAGGTTCTCCACTTCGTCGGTGCCGACGACGACTACATCGCCCGGGCATTTCAGCGGCGCTTCTTCGGCCTGGGCCTGCGGGGTGGCGCGATCGGGGCCGGACTGGCTCTCGTCGCCTTCGTCATCGCCGGCTTCCTGGCCAGGGCCGCCCGGTCTGGACCGGCCGGCCAGGAGGTCGAGGCTCTGTTCGGCGCGTTCCATATCGGCGTGCGCGGCTATGCCAGCGTGCTCCTGATCGGCGTGATCGCGTCTCTGGTCACCGGCATCGTCTCGCGCGTGACCGTCCGGCGGTTCTTGGCGTGAGGGCGTGCGACGTCGCGTTCAGGTGGAAATAGGGAGTCTCGATAGCACGTTTACCATCTGGAAACTTTATCATCGCGGTGTTGATACGGCTGACGGCGCCGGCCTCCGGGTTGCCGCAATCGGCTCCGATCTTCCGGAGGATGACCACGCGTATGCTGCGCGCATCGGATCCGCTCATTACCGACCCCGTCGGCTGGGCTTGGCACGTGTGGGATCACCCGCCCCGCGCCGTCGTGCGCCCGCGCCGCCGGCGGCGGATCGCGCTGTGGACCTGCAGCTTCGGCGCGGGTTTGGGCGCGCTGGCGCTGTTTGCCGGATTCCTGATCTTCGTCGGCGCGCTGGCGCGACACGAGCGTGCGCCGTCTGATCGGGCCGACGGAATCGTGGCGCTGACCGGCGGTGCGCAGCGGATCGGCGATGCGATCGACCTGCTGGCCGGAGGCTACGGCCGGCGGCTTCTCATCACCGGCGTCAACGAACGGACCAGCCGCGACGAGATCGCCCGCCTGAACCCGACCCAGCGCGCGCTGATCGCCTGCTGTGTCGATCTCGACTACCGGGCGCGCAACACGATCGGAAACGCGATCGAAACCCGGCGCTGGATGCGGGCGCACCGCTTCAGCACCGTCGCGGTCGTCACCTCGAATTATCACATGCCGCGGACGCTGATCGAACTCGATCATGCACTGCAGGACAGCGACCGCGTCCTGCCGCATCCCGTCGTGACGGAGGCATTCGACGCCGACCGCTGGTGGCACGACCCGCCTGCCGCGCGCCTTCTGGCCTCCGAATATATGAAATTCCTGGTCAGCTGGGTCCGTACGCGCTTCGAGGCGGACCCCGAGCGCTCGCGCGCCGCGATCCTTATCGGGCGGGGCAAGCCGGTGAAGATGGTGGCCGAGCCGCTGATGATGCGCGGCGTGGACTGACCTCGCCCCCGGATGCGCCGTCCCGTCGGAGCCGACAGTTCGGCCCCAGGCCATCGTGGATCACCGCGCGTGACCGTCCGGATCACAGGCGCTCGGCAGCGGTCTACGGACCCTTGCAGCGTGCCTTGATGGCCGCCGAGAATTCCCGGTCTGATCCCTGAACCTGAGCGAGGCGCTCGCTGCGCTCGGTGCCCGACAGGCAGCGCCCGTACACGCTCGCCACGCGGCGCATCGTCTCCACGTGACGGCGCCAGATGCGGCAGTTCTTGGCGTCGTCACCGTCGGCCTGCTCGAGCTGGTCGAGGGCTTGGCGCTGCATGGACTGCGCCACCAGGACATCGCGGGCGCAGGTCGTCTCTCCCTGCGCCGCGGCGGCGGTCGAGGCGATGGCCGCGAAGGCCAGAGCGGCGGTGGTCCGAAAGATCGGCATCATCAGGCCGCCTGCGGTGCCGTCGAGCGCGTCAGAAGGGCGTAGAGGGCACCGGCATCCCGAGCGGCGCGGATATGCGTGAGCATGCCCGGCTCGCGGAGAATGCGGGCAACCTGCGCGAGCGCCTTCAGGTGATCGGCCCCTGCCCCTTCGGGCGCGAGGAGCAGAAAGGCGATATCCACCGGCTGGCCGTCGAGGGCGTCGAAATCCACCGGGCGGTCGAATCGGGCGAACAGCCCGAAGAGCCGATCGAGTCCGGGCAGCTTGCCGTGGGGAATCGCCACCCCATCACCGATGCCGGTCGATCCGAGCCGCTCGCGCTGGAGAAGGGTGTCGAAGACGGGCCGCTCGCCGAGCGCCGGCAGGCGCCGCGCCGCCTGCGCGGCGAGATCCTGCAGCACCTGCTTCTTGGCGCGGGCGCGCAGGGCCGGCACGACCGACTCGGGGTCGAGAAATTCCAGAACTGGCATCGAACGACCGTTGCCCCGTCACCCGTTCGCGAGGAAGCGGGCCTCGTCGCAGGGGCGTCGTCGACCGTTCCGGCCGCGCCCCTGCTGGATCAATAGGTGGGGAAACCAGCCGGTTCCGGCTCCGCTTCTCCCGACCTATCGCGTCACTCGGCGGCGCTCGGTGGGTCCACCCAGCCGATCGCTCCGTCGCTGCGCCGATATACGACGTTGACGCGTCCGGTGCCAGCGTGGACGAACACGACCACCGGGGATCCCGTCATGTCCAGGGCCGTCACGGCCTCGCCGATGGTGCGGCGCTGGAGGGTCTTGGTGCTTTCGGCGACGATCGGCGGATGGGCGTCACCCTCGACGGCGTCCTCGTCGTCCTCCTCCGGCGGGGCGGCGAACACCGCATAGGCGGCCTCGATCGCCGCGTCGTCCCCCGGTCCGGTGGCGTGCTGCTTGAGCTTGTGCTTGTAGCGGCGCAGCCGCGTCTCCAGGCGCTCGGCGGTCTGCTCGAAACTCGCCCGGGCATCGTGGGCGAAGCCGTTCGCCTCGATCGTGAGGCCGGACACGAGGTGCAGCACGCAATCCGTCCGGAAGGCGGTGCCGTCACGCCGGAGCGTGACATGGCCGTTGCAGGAATCGTGCATGTGCGAGTCGAGATATTTGGCCTGAATCGCGGACATCCGCTCCTCGACGCGGCCGCGCAGGCTCTCTCCGAGATCCACGCCGTGGCCAGTGACTCGCAACGATCCCATGCTGCCTCCCCCATTTCGATGCAGACGGCCGACTTAGAGAGCCGGCTCGGGTTAAGTCAACGGAGCCACTTGCGGTTCAGGCGGTTGCTTAACCCTGGGTTCAGCCGGCCTGTCCGTATACAGGGAGGCTCCCGAGACGTGAGACGACTGCCTGCATGACGATCGACGCCGTGCCTTCCGCCGCACCGACACGCCGCGCCCTGCTGGTCGGCACGCTGGGTGCTGCCGCGGGACTGCTTCCGGCAGTGGCCCGTTCGGCCGAGCCGGACAAAGCGCCCGCGCTGCCCGGCAAGGGCGAGGCCTTCGAGGCGAACACCCTGACCGACTTGGCCCGCGCCCGTGCCGCAGCACCCTATGCGGGGCCGAAGACCGGCGACGTCCCGGCGGTCCTGAAGGCTCTGTCCCGGGAGGCGTACGACGCGATCCACCCGGCGGAGGGCCGCGCGCTCTGGGCCGACCGAAACGTGGGCTACGTTCTGGAGCCGCTCCTGCGCGGATCGATCTTCGAGACGCCGGTGTCGCTGTTCGTCATCGAGAACGGGCTGGTTCAGCCCGTCGCGTACGACAAAACGGCGTTCGTCGCCCCCGGCCTCGATCTGCCGGATCTCGAACCCGACGCCGCCTTCTCGGGCTTCCGCCTCCGGGCCCGGTTCGAGGGTGCGGAGGACGTATCGAGCTTCGCGCTGTTCCAGGGCGCCTCGTTTTTCCGGCTCGTCGCGGAGGGCCAGGATTTCGGCATCAACGCCCGCGCGCTGGCCCTGCGGCCGGCCGATTCCCGCGGGGAGGAGTTCCCGCTCTTTAGGGCCCTGTTCGTGGAGACGCCCGCGCCCGGTCAGCCGGTCGTCGTTCATGCCCTCGCCGATTCCGAGTCGGCGACGGCGGCGTTCAAGATCACGCTCACGCCCGGCCGTGACGTCTCCACGGCGGCGATCGAGGGAACGGTCTTCGCCCGGGCCGACCTCGACCATATCGGGCTCGGCGGCATGCAGGGGAGCTACCTGTTCGGACCCCTCGACCGGAACCGCGTCGACGATCTGCGCACCGCGGCCTTCTCGGTGGAGGGCTTGGCGATCCACAACGGCTACGGCGAGCCGATCTGGCGGCCCGTTCACAATCCGGAGGCCCTCCAGGTCTCTGCCTTCGTGGATCGGGGTCCGAAGGGGTTCGGCCTCATGCAGCGCGCCCGCGCGTACGATGACTTCGAGGATGACCGGCGTCATTGGGAACAGCGCCCGTCCTTGTGGCTGGAGCCGTTGGATGACTGGAACGAGGGTGCCGTCACCCTGCTTGAGATCCCGAGCGATTCCGAGCTGAACGAGAACGTCTTCGCCTATTGGCGACCCAAGGCGAAGCTGGCGAAGGGCGTGGAGATGCGCTTCCAGTGCCGTCAGCATTGGTCCAAGGGCTGGCCGGATCCTCTGCCTCCGGAGATCGCACGGGTGCGCGACAGCCGCTGCGGCCACGGCAGCACCGGCAGCCGGCGCCTCTTCGCCGTCGACTTCGAGGGCGACACGCTGTTTCAGCCCGGCGATATCGACGTCGATCTCAGCGCGTCGGCCGGGACGATCACACGGCAGGACCGGTTTCGGTATCCCGAGCGCAAGACGTTGCGGATCCTGTTCGAACTCGATCCCGGCAGCGCCCGCGCGAGCGAGCTGCGCCTCGCCCTCCGGCGCGGCCAAGCCCGGGTCAGCGAGTCGTGGTTGTTCCGCTGGACACCGTGATCCCCGATCCGCCTCAACATCAAGGACCGGCCTGCACCGTGCAATTGGACGAGACGATGACCGTGCCGCCCGCGATCGACGCCGCGCGCGTGGCCGAGGCGAGCCCCGATGACGGAGGCGGCATGCCGCGCGAAGCGCCGCTGACCATGCCCGTCCAAGATCTGTCGCATTGGGACATGGGCCTGGGCCATCGGCCCGCACGGCCCGGCCGTGATCCCTGGCCGGCGCGGATTCTGGTCTTCGGCGGCGCGCTGGCGCTGACCGCCTTCGGCGGCTGGCAGATGGTCGAGACCGTGTCGGTCTCGGGCAATCCGACTGCGCTCCAGCTCGTGCTGGTCGTCCTGTTCTGCCTGACGTTCTCGTGGATCGCGCTCGCCTTCACCAGCGCCGTGCTCGGCTTCGGGATGCTGCTGCGGCGGCCGCGTCCGATGTCGGCTCCGACGGCCCTGACCACGCGGACCGCGGTCCTGATGCCCGTCTACAACGAGGCGACAGCCCGCACCTTCGCGGGTGTCGAGGCCATGCGCGAGGCGGTCGAGGCCACCGGACTGGGAGACCATTTCGACTGGTACGTCCTGTCGGATTCGACCCAGCCCGATGCCTGGATCGCCGAGGAGCGCGCCTTCCTCGAATTGCGCGGCCGCCTGGGTCCCAATGCCCGGCTCTACTACCGCCACCGGGCGAAGAATCACCATCGCAAGGCCGGCAATATCGGCGACTTCGTCACGCGGTGGGGTGGCCACTACGAGCACATGCTCGTGCTGGATGCCGACAGCCTGATGAGCGGATCGGCGATCGTGGCGCTGGCCTCCGCCATGGAGGCGGATCCGGATGCCGGTATCATCCAGACCCTGCCGCTGATCATCAACCGCAACACCCTGTTCGCCCGGCTTCAGCAATTCGCGGCCCGGATCTACGGCCCCGTGATCGCAGCCGGGCTTTCCGCGTGGTCGGGGCGGGACGGCAACTACTGGGGTCACAACGCGATCATCCGCACCCGCGCCTTCGCGGAATCCTGTGGCCTGCCGGATCTGTCCGGGAAGCCCCCCTTCGGCGGCCATATTCTGTCGCACGACTTCGTGGAGGCGGCCCTGATCCGCCGATCGGGCTGGGCGGTGTACATGCTCCACCGCCTGCCGGGCTCGTACGAGGAGAGCCCGCCGTCGCTGATCGACGTCGCGGTGCGCGATCGGCGCTGGGCGCAGGGCAACCTCCAGCATGCGCGAGTGATCGGCGCCGCGGGGCTGCATCCCGCGACCCGCCAGCACTTCGCCACCGGCATCGCCGGCTATCTCGCCTCGCCACTCTGGCTGATGCAGCTGGTGGTCGGCATCCTGCTTGTGCTGCAGACCGCCACGGAACGGCCGGACTATTTCGGGGGGGCGGGCTTCTCGCCGGTTTTCCCGCGATTCGATCCGGTCCGCGCGCTCCAGCTGTTCGGCCTGACCATGGCGGTTCTGCTTGCGCCCAAGGTCCTGGGCCTGATCCTGGCCCTCTTGGATGGTCCGGTGCGGCGCGCCTGCGGGGGCGCCGGGCGGCTCATCCTGTCGAGCCTGGTCGAGATCCTGCTCTCCGCGCTGGTGGCGCCGGTGGCGATGGTCATCCAGTCCGGCTCGGTGATCGGTATTCTGCTGGGACGGGACACGGGCTGGAATCCGCAGCGCCGCGACGACGGCTCGATCCCGCTGCGGGACATCGTCCGCCGTCACCGCTGGCACACGGTTTTGGGGCTCGTGGCGGGAATCGCGGCCTTCGCGATCGCGACGTCGCTGTTCCTCTGGATGAGCCCGACGATCCTGGGTCTGGTGCTCGCGATCCCGATTTCCTGGGCGAGCGGACAATTGACCCTGGGCCTGGCGCTCAAGCGCCGGATGCTACTCGCCACGCCCGAAGAGGCATCGCCGCCGGAGATCGCGCTGCGGGCAGCGGCGCTTGCGACCCGCAATGCGGCTCGCGGCTACGACGACACCGATTCCCTCGTGGCGATCCACGCCGATCCCGCCCTTGCCCACGCCCACACCCGGATGCTTCCGAAGGGACAGCGGCGGCCCCGGGGCGCGATCGACGCTGACCAGACGCTGGCAACCGCCAAGATCTGCGAGGCCGAGACGGTGGCGGAGGCGCAGCTGTGGCTCTCCCAGAAGGAGCGGATGGCCCTGCTTCACGACCGGGCCCTCGTGGACCGCCTCGTGCGTCTCGAGACCAGCCAAGCCTGATCGCGGTTCGCGCCGGGATCTCGGGCGGGGCGTTCGGCGATCACGTCCTCGCGCTGTGCGCAGCCGTCGCGGCACCGGTTCAAGGGCGCGGCCGGGTGTCGAGAGAAGGGGTTAACCATTCGGATCCTAGACTCGGCCATCGTCACTCGGATCCGGTCATGACCCTGCTGTTCGTGTGCCTGCTCCTGCCGCTCGCGCTTGCCATCGTTCTGGCCCGCGGCGAGCCGGTCCGCACCATCAGCTGCCTCGGCGCGATGGGGGTGGGCTGCGTGATCGCCTGCTTGAGCGTGGCCAGCCTCCTCCGCCACCGGGCGCGGCCGACCTGAGAGGAATCGCCGTCCGGCCCGAAGCCGGGAATCGCTTCCCTACAGGAAGCCCACCGGTCGCGGACCGCCGGTCAAACTCCGCCCGGCCCGCGCAACCAGCTGGGAAAAGGCGAGCGCCGCCGCCGTCGCCTGCGCGCGGGACGGGAAGCTACGCCGCGATTCGAGCACCGGCTCGTCGGTCTCGTTGACGAGAACCCACGACCAAAGCGACCGGCTGTGCTCACGGATCTCGAATTGCACGGGCGCCTGCCTTTCCGGGACATGCGAAGGGAAAGGCTCGCATCAGCCGGTGACATCCCGATGACGACACGGGATGATCATCACGGCTTTCGAGCCGCCCGTCCGGTTCAGCGAAGTCTTCCACCGGGTTCGGTGCGTCGCCGGCTGGAAACCATGCCGAAGCGCGTGCGGGATCCGGCTGCAGAAGCGGCGGCATGCGAACGGGCCTGACGGACGCCTTGTTTCCGACGGCTTGGGGTTTCAGGCAGACGGCGCATCCCTGCTGCGCTTCCCGCCGGAGTTTCCATGAAAGCCGTCAACGCGCTGATCGCCGATGAACTCGGTGTCGGGGAGGCGCAGGTTGCCGCCGCCGTCGCGCTCCTCGATGGCGGGGCGACCGTGCCGTTTATCGCGCGCTATCGGAAAGAGAATACGGGCGGCCTCGACGACACGCAGTTGCGCCGGCTCGAAGAACGGCTCTCGTATCTGCGCGATCTCAACGAGCGGCGCGCCACGATCGTCGCGAGCATCACCGCGCAGGGCAAGATGTCGCCGCCTCTCGCAGCAGCCCTCGAGGCCGCCGATACGAAGGCACGCTTGGAAGACCTGTATCTGCCGTTCCGACCCAAGCGGCGCTCGAAGGCCCACGCCGCCCGTCAGGCCGGCCTTGAACCGTTGGCCGAGCTTCTCCTGCGCCGGCCCGATACCGCGCCCGAGACGGTGGCGGCGCGCTACCTGTCGGACGCCCATGGCATCACCGATGTCGACGCCGCGCTGGACGGTGCCCGTGCGATCTTGATCGAGCGCTTCGCCGAGGACGCCGACCTCGTCGGGCGCCTGCGCACGGATTACTGGCGGGGCGGCCAGCTCGTCTCCCAGGTCCGAAAGGGCAAGGCGAACGAGGGCGCGAAATTCTCGGATTACTTCGCCTGGAGCGAGCGGCTGGAGCGGATGCCCTCTCACCGCATCCTGGCGATCTTCCGCGGCGAACGGGAGGAGATTCTCGAGGTCGGCTTCACCGCGGAGGGTGAGGATTCCGCGCCCGGGATTCCCGGACCGTTCGAAACCGCGATCTGCCGCCGCTTCGACATCGCCCTGCGGGGCCGCCCCGGCGATTCCTGGCTCGTCGAAACCGTCCGCGCGGCTTGGCGGACGAAGATCCGGGTGGGCATCAAGCAGGATCTGCGCAACCGCCTGTTCGAGCGGGCCGAGGATGAGGCCGTGACGGTCTTCGCGGGAAACCTGAAGGACCTGCTCCTGGCCGCTCCGGCGGGCGGCCGCACCACGATGGGGCTCGATCCCGGCTATCGGAACGGCGTGAAGGTGGCGGTGGCGGATCGCACCGGCCGCGTCGTCGCGGTGGAGACCACCTATCCACACGAGCCCCAGCGCCGCTGGCGCGAAGCGGTGGCGGCGTTGGGGCGCCTGTGCCGCCTCCACAACGTAGAGCTTCTGGCCATCGGCAACGGCACGGCCTCCCGCGAAACCGAACGCCTCGCCGCGGAGATCATCGCGTCGAACCCGGATCTACCGCTCGCGAAAGTCATGGTCTCCGAGGCCGGCGCCTCGGTCTATTCGGCCTCGGAGATCGCCGCGCGAGAATTGCCCGATCTCGACGTGTCCCATCGCGGCGCCGCGTCGATCGCCCGGCGCCTTCAGGATCCCCTGGCCGAACTGGTCAAGATCGATCCGAAGTCCATCGGCGTCGGGCAGTACCAGCACGACGTGAGCGAGGCGAAGCTGTCGCGCTCGCTCTCCGCGGTGGTGGAGGATGCGGTCAACGCCGTCGGGGTGGACGTCAACACGGCCTCCCCGGCCCTGCTGGCGCAGGTTTCCGGCCTCGGCGGCGCGATGGCGGCGCGGATCGTCGCCCATCGCGACGCCCAGGGCCCGTTCCGGACGCGCACGGCGCTGAAGAAGGTCCCGGGGCTCGGCCCGAAGACCTTCGAGCTCGCCGCCGGCTTCCTCCGCATCCAGGGCGGCGACGACCCGCTCGACGGGTCGGGCGTCCACCCGGAAGCCTATCCGGTGGTCCGCCGCATCCTCCAGGCGACGAAGAGCGACATCCACGTCCTGCTCGGCAATGCCGCCCTCCTCGGCCGCCTGGCGCCGGAGCCGTTCGTCGACGCGCGTTTCGGCCTGCCGACGGTCCGCGACATCATCGCCGAGCTCGAGAAGCCGGGGCGCGATCCGCGGCCGGCCTTCAAGACGGCGCGCTTCCAGGAGGGTGTCGAGACGATTGGGGATCTCACGCCCGGCATGCAGCTGGAGGGCGTCGTGACCAACGTGGCCGCGTTCGGTGCGTTCGTCGATATCGGCGTTCATCAGGACGGGCTCGTCCACATCTCGGCGATGGCGCGGCGCCGGATCGCGTCGCCGACGGAGATCGTCCGGATCGGCGAGGTCGTTCGGGTGCTGGTCCTCGGGGTCGATGTGCCGCGCAAGCGCATCGCATTGTCGATGCGGCTCGACGATCCGATTGACCCGGCTCAGCCCGCCCGACGCGGGGGCGAATCGAAGATCGACGCGCCGCGAACCCGGCCGAACGCCACCGCGGAATCCGCGCCGACCGGACCGCTGGCGGAAGCGCTCCGTCGCGCCGCCGCATCGGCGCGGCGCAGCTGACCATCGCGAGACACGCGGCAACCGCCGGCGCGGAACAGGAAGCGCCTCGGCTGACGTCCCGCATGCGCCCCGGTATGGTTAGCGCTTCGTAAACCTCCCTCCGGTCACAGATCGGGGATCGTGCCGCCCTGTGCGATCCCTGCGGCCGGATACCGGCGGCCGCATCGCAGCGGCGGCTCCCCTTCTCGGAGTCTGTGATGCAAGCGCGTGCTGCGGGAATCGACAATCCGAGCCCGATGATCGGCCCGGCACGCCTCATCAGAGCCGCCTTCGAAGCTTCGGACATGGCCGCGCTGGCCCAGGAGATCCTCGCCCGATCGCCCGACGGCGTCATCGACGCCGGGGCGGCGATGGATCTGGCGACGATCCTATTGCTGATGCACCGCACCGACGAGGCGCTGCAGCTCCAGACCGACATCCTTCAGGGCCAACGGCTCTTCTCGCTGCGTTCGAACCCGGATCAGGCGCGGGTCCGCGTGCTCATCCTCGTCACGGCCGGCGATCTCATGGCCAACACGCCGATCGATTTCCTGCTGAACGACGACGATTTCAGCCTCACCTATCTCTTCCTCTGCCCCGGCGAAGACATGCCGCGCGACCTGCCGGAGCACGATGTGCTGATCACGGGCATCGCGTATTCGAGTGGCGCCGAGCCGCTTTTGGAAGCCGTCGCGGCCGCCGCCGAAGGGTGGTCGCGGCCGATCGTCAACCACCCGCGCGCGGTTCTGAAGACGTCCCGGCACGGGATCGCGGATGCGCTCCGCGGCGCCGAGGGGATCCTGGCGCCCGCCGTCGCCCTCCTGGACCGGGCGGCGCTGAGCGCCTCGGCGTCCCGCCTTCCCGAGGGCCTGGACTATCCGGTGCTGGTGCGCCCCCTGGATACCCATGCCGGCAACGACCTCCAGAAGGTCGATCGGGCCGAGGATCTGACGCGCTACCTGGATCATGCAACCGCGGAGCGATTCTACGTCACGCAGTTCTGCGACTATCGTGGCCCCGATGGACTATTCCGAAAGCTCCGGGTCGTTCTGATCGACGGTGTCCCGTTCCTTTGTCACCTGGCCATCCGCGACCACTGGATGATTCATTACCTCAACGCTGGAATGCTCGAGGATGCCGAGAAGCGGACGGCGGAGGCCACCGCCATGGCCACGTTCGACGCCGCGTTCGCGCAGCGCCGTCGCGCCGCCTTCGCCGAGATCCACCGAAGGATCGGGCTCGATTACCTGATCCTCGATTGCGCGGAGAGCTCGGATGGCCGGCTGCTGATCTTCGAGGCGGATACCGGGATGGTCGTCCACGACATGGATCCCGTGGACCTGTTTCCCTACAAGCTGCCGCAGATGCGCAGGGTGTTCTCCGCATTCCAGCAGGCCGTCCGCGGGCGCGCTCAGACGCGACCCGCCTAGGACGCGCACGGTCGGGCATTCACGCCCTTTCCGAAGCGGGCGGGCCCCGATCCAGGCCTTGCGGGAGTTCGAACGGCGGACAGGGCCGCCCTGTCACCAGGGGATGCGGCCGAAGCGGTCGATCAGCCGCTGATACTCGGCGTCGCTCTCGACTTTCGACGTCCCGCCCTGTCCGACATCCGAGGTTCCGGAGCCGGGATGCACCAGACGGCACACCAGCGGCAGGATGAAGCCGTGGCGCACGAGGTGCGTGTTGGGGCCGCCGAACCGAAGCACGTTGGCGAGCCACGGGCGGACCTGAACGGCGTTCTCGAGAGTGCCGGGCGCCGTCGCCTCGACGAGGTGGGCGCGGCGCAGGCCGGTCTCGGCGAGGCGGCCGAGCCATTCGTTGTCGTAATGCCATTTCGAGGCGGGGTTGATCGCGCCGACCTGCGCGAAGGTGGACCGACGCATCAGCCAGCCCGACGGCGTCGGGAAGTCGTTGATCCGGACGACCTCGCCGGCCTCGTCCGTCTCGACCTGGGTCGAGGAGACGAAATCGAAGCTGTCCAGGGTCCGGAGCGCGAAACCGAGATAGGGCGGCAGCCAATGGTCGTCGTCCTCCAGGAAGCCGACGAAGTCCCAGCTTTCATCGACGGCCCGGATGGCCGCGTTCAGGGCGGGAATCTGCCCCTTGCGCTCGCCGCGCACGAAGGTGATCTGCGGATGCGCGGCGAGCCGCGCCGGGATCTCGGTCTCGGGGTCGGTCCCGACGAAGAAATGGATCGTCGCCGGCCTGTCGAGTTCCTGGCTGTTCGCGCTCTCGACCGCGTGTTCCAGGAAGTACTGGCCGGATTTGCCGGCCAGAGTCGAAGGTTTCATCCGGGACGGCGTGATGATCGCAATCCGCATTCCCAGGCCTCATCGTTTGGAGCGCAGCTCGCGGAAGCGCGGCGCGCAGTTGCGTCGCGGCCGATCGAATTGCCGGCCGTCACTCAGAGCTTGAAGGACTGTTCGCCGATATGTCCGAGCTCCTTGCTCAGATACGGATCGCACCAGATCCGGTAGCCGGCTGCACGGACCCGGTCGCTGAAGTCGAAGTCCTCGCCGATGTTCACCCCGGCCTCCTCATCGACGCGGAACCGGAAATACGGCCGCTTGAGGCTTTCGAAGACGGTCGATTTGATCAGCAGGAAGCCGGTGGGGATCCGTGCCATCTCCAGCAGGCCCTTGGGGGCGTCGGCCGGCTGCTCCGGCAGGATTTCGCCGAGGAAATGGAAGGGCGCCGTGCGCCGGGAATAGGTCGCGCCGATGATGTCGACCTGCCGCACCAGCAGTTTGAGCAGGGCGTCCTTCGGGAAGGTCATGTCGCTGTCGATGAACAGGACGTATTCCGCATTGTGTTTCTGCGCGTATTCCAGGCCCAGGTTTCGCGCGTCGGCGACGATCGATGATTTCCCGACCACGATCGACATCGGCATCTCGCCGAGGGAATGCATCATGGATCCGAGGCTGACGGCGAAATCCGCGTGGACCATGGTCCCGCAGGGGATCGCGATCGCCACATGGGGAAATTTCGTCGGCGCGGAGGGGGCCGGGTCGCCAACATCACCGGACGCTTGAGCGATCACAGTTGAGCTCCGTACTAGGGTGTGCCCCATTTCCCTTCGCCTGCCACGCCGGATCGAGACCGGCCGGGCAGGCACCACAGAATTGGCGAGCGCCGTCGGTTATGGCCGCGGATGGTTAATGGATCTTGAACGGCGCCGTCTTCCATCAATACTTAATGGATTTCGATGGCGATTCATTAAGGATCACTTCGGTCGACTTGAGTGTCGACAATCGGATTAACCCCCACGAAACATCTGGAGCGCGATTACTGGCGTGCCCGAGAAACGGGCGCATCAAATCAGAAAGATACGACCCATGTCCTCCATCACCCTGTCGGCCGCCACGCGTCAGAACCTGCTCTCCCTGCAGGATACCGCCCAGCTGATGGCGACCACGCAGAACCGCCTCGCCACCGGCAAGACGGTCAACTCCGCCCTCGACAACCCGACCAACTTCTTCACCTCCCAGTCCCTCGACGCCCGGTCCTCGAGCCTGAACACCCTGCTCGACGGCATCTCCAACGGCGTCCAGTCGATCCAGGCCGCCAACCAGGGCATCACCTCGATCCAGAAGCTGGTCGATCAGGCCAAGTCCATCGCCAACCAGGCCCTCTCGACCCAGCTCTCCACCACCGGAACCGCCGCCAACGCCTACAGCGCCAGCACCGCCTCCCAGACGGTGCTCCTGACCATCAACGGCACCTCCGTGTCGGCCACCGTCGCCGCCTCGTCGAGCATCAGCGCCACCGTCGCGGCCCTGAACTCGGCGGTCAGCTCGGCGTCGACCTCGTCCAGCGGCTCGTTCGGCGCGGGCGCGATCTTCTCGGTCGACAGCACCGGCACGAAGATCGTCCTGAACGCCCAGGCCGACGTGGAGTTTCAGAACTCCGGCAGCCAGACGGCGCTCGGCTTCACCGGATCGAGCACCACCGCCTCGACCTACGGCACCGCCGCCACCACCGTCGTCTCCAGCGACCTCTCGGTCTCCGGCGTGTCGCAGCGCGCCTCTCTGGCGAGCCAGTACAACAACCTGCTCAACCAGATCACGCAGCTCGCCGGCGATGCCAGCTACAACGGCGTCAACCTCATTGCCGGCAAGGGCAATGACATGAACATCAAGTTCAACGACACCGGCAGCTCGACCTTGAACGTCGCCTCGGTGGATGCCACGGCCAGCGGCCTGGGCCTGTCGTCGATCACCAACTCGAACAGCACGGCCAGCCAGAACGGCCTCGGCAACTTCCTGTTGAACTCGGACGTCAACAAGACCCTGTCGACCCTCACGAGCGCCGGCAACACGCTGAGCTCCGCGGCGAGCGCGCTCGGCTCGAACCTGTCGGTCGTGCAGAACCGCCAGGACTTCTCCAAGCAGCTGATCAACGTGCTGCAGACCGGCTCGGCCAACCTGACCAACGCCGATCTGAACCAGGAAGCGGCCAACTCCCAGGCGCTGTCGACCCGGCAGTCGATGGGCATCTCCGCCCTGTCCCTGGCCAACTCCGCGCAGCAGGGCGTCCTCCAGCTCCTGCGCTAAGCGGCACGCGGTTCGAAACGATGGCCGGCCAGGGTTCCTGGCCGGCCGTTTTCGTTTGGGCGCGATCGGATGGATTGACCGGACGGACGAGATGCGGATCCGCTCCGTCCGCTCTCGCAACGGCCAACCGCACATCGAGCCCGGACCCGGCATGTCCGCGGCTTCGGCCGCGCTCCACATCGCGATCACGCGATCCCGCACGGTCCCGGTTGCACCTGCCATCGCCATCCGCTCCAGGTGGCGAAGGTCTCCGTCGGCCCGTGCACGGCACCCTGAACCCGGCGCTCGCACAGCATCGAAGCCGACGGACCGATCGGCGTGATCCAAAGCGCGATACGCCTGCAGGCTTGCCAAGCTTGACCATATGCGCCAGCCTCTACGCAGTTCATACGGATCGATCCGAGCCGGAGCGCCGATGCTGGTGAATCACGAGCGCCGTCTTCTCATCCGAGCAGCCGAGACTGTGGGACACCGGATTGCGGTCTGCAGACAGGCGAACGCGTCCTGGCCCGGCGACCACAGCCGGCTCCTCGCGCTCGAAAGTACCGGTCATCTCCGACGGGTCGACCATTGCGAAGACTCGGAGGGTACGGTCGCCGTCTGGCAGATCACCCCAGCCGGACTGGTCCAGCTTCAGATGCTGACGTCGGGAGCTCACTGATGGCGTCCATCAAGATCCGTGCAACCGATGACGGGACCTTCGTGGTCTATCGGAATGGCGCGGTCGTGGCCTCTGGTCTGACCCGCTGGCAGGCCGAGCGCTGCGCCACAGTGCTCGGCTGGATCGCGCAGGGTCATTGAGGACGCAGCCACAGCCCTTCGCCGCCCCCGCCTCTGCACGGATTCTGTCGGCCCGGGCGCCCTCTGCAATCGGCGAAATCTATTCCAAGCGAAATCGGCGCCTGATGCGGGCCTTTCGGCTGCGATGTCGTCGATGGCCTCAAACGCGCGCATCGCGTGCGGACGTTGACCGATCGGACATCTCCGTGCGGCCATTCATCCGGGAGGCTCGGACGCCCATCGCTGGCGATGCTGCACGACGTCTTCAGACGCAACGATCGGCGCGCGACGGGCAAGATCGTCGGGAAGATCAGCGAATCGCGGAGTTCTTCGGGTAACGAATTTTTAATCCTCACGGCAGGATCATCCTGCCATGGCCCGGCACATGATCCAGGCCACGTCGATCGGGCGAGGCTCCGATGATCGTGTTGATTGCGGCGGCGATCGCCGGTGGACTCGCGACGGCGGCGATTCTCGCGCCGGTCAGCGGTCTGGCCGCGCTGATCCTCGTGCCCCTCGCGGCCAGTGCAGCGGCCATTTTCGCGGGCATCTCCATCGCGTGGCGCGGCGCTCACGAGGATACCGATCGTCATGGCGGCCGGGCACGGTCCGATGGGATGGCGGTCGCGCCGGTGCGTATCCATCGCTGACGGTCGACTTGATCGTCGCGCCGCTGCGGCGTCGCGCGCCGGGCCGTAGCCTGCCCGCGAGATCGGCACCATTGCCAGGATCGGGGACCAAAGCCCATTCTGCTCGGGATGAGGCCACCCGTCCCCCTCTCCGCGATCCGGATCTTTGAGGCCGCTGCCCGGCGACGCTCGTTCAAAGCCGCAGCCGGCGAATTGAACCTGTCCCCGAGCGCGGTCAGTCACGCCCTCCGCAAGATGGAGGAAGCCCTGGGCGTCGTTCTGTTCGAGCGCGTCGGGCAGGGCATCGTGCCGAC
Organism: Methylobacterium sp. 391_Methyba4; assembly: GCF_029691625.1. Lineage (NCBI taxonomy): Bacteria > Pseudomonadati > Pseudomonadota > Alphaproteobacteria > Hyphomicrobiales > Methylobacteriaceae > Methylobacterium > Methylobacterium sp. 391_Methyba4. The sequence goes on from NZ_CP121475.1 coordinate 3,517,470, forward strand.
GCCGGCCGGTGAGGCGTTGTGCGATCATGTCGGACGCGCCTTCGCGGAACTCAACCGCGGCTTCGACCTCGTGGCGAATCGCGGGCCGCAGCTGCTCAGGCTGCACTGCGCGCCGAGCTTCGCCGCGCAGTGGCTCGCCCCGCGCCTCGCCCGGTTCCTCAGTGCCCATCCGGGCTTCGAGGTCCGCCTCGCCGCCGGCATGGATTACGCCCGCTTCATCACCGACGAATTCGACGCCGACATCGTCTACGGACCGCCCCGCGGGGAAGGTCTGCTGCGCATGCCGCTGGGCCCGGAGACGGTGACGCCGCTCTGCGATCCCGCGCGGGCCGCCCGGATCCGCGAGCCGGCCGACCTCCTGGCGCATACCCTGATCCAAAGCGACAACAAGCAGGTGCGCTGGACGCACTGGTTCGAGCGGAATCAGCTTGCCGCGCAGCCGAATGCGGGCATCCGCTTCGATCGGAGCTTCCTGGCCCTGGCTGCTGCCGCCGATGGGCTCGGTGTCGCCCTGGAATCCACCCGCCTCGCCGAGCGCGAGGTTGCGGCCGGCCGCCTCGTCGTGCCGCTGGCCGGACGGTCTCAGGACATCAGCTACGTCGGTCACCATTTCGTCTGCCCCGCCGATGTGCGCCGGCGCGCGCCGCTGCGGGTCTTCGCGCGGTGGCTGGCCGAGGAACTCGGGATCACGCTGAGCCCCGACCTCGCCTGACGCGCCGACAGGTGACTGGGATTCACCTGCGTGTGCAAATTCCGCGTTTGTCGCGGAGGCAGCGCGTCGGCACTCTCGTCGCAACAAAACAGGCGGGAGGAGACGACGCCGCAGGCCGCTCGATCCAAGGGCTCGGTCCCTGGAATCGCAGCCGCCGGCCGGACGCCCCTTCCGTCACGACGACAGGTCCGATCCCGCGCTGTCGCGGGTCGCCGGGAGGGATCCATGCTGTTGAACGACCGGGTGTGCATCATCACTGGGGCGGCCTCCGCCCGCGGCATCGGCAAAGCCACCGCGCGGCTCTTCGCAAGCCACGGCGCCCGCGTCGCCGTTCTCGACCTCGATGCGGGCCAGGCCGAGGCTGCCGCCCGCGACATCGGCCCGGGCCATATCGGCCTCGCCTGCAACGTCACCGACCGGGCGGCCTGCTCGACGGCAGCGGAGGAGATTATCGGCCGCCTCGGGCGCATCGACGTGCTGGTCAACAATGCCGGCATCACCCAGCCCCTGAAGATCATGGAGATCGGGCCGGAGAACTACGACGCGGTCACCGACGTGAACCTGCGCGGTACGCTCTACATGAGCCAGGCCGTGATCCCGGCGATGCGCGGCCAGGGCTCCGGCGCGATCGTGTGCATGTCGTCGGTCTCGGCCCAGCGGGGCGGCGGCATCTTCGGCGGCCCGCATTACAGCGCCGCCAAGGGCGGTGTGCTGGGCCTCGCCAAGGCCATGGCCCGGGAGCTGGGTCCGGACGGCGTGCGGGTGAACTCGGTAACCCCCGGCCTGATCCAGACCGACATCACCGGCGGCAAGCTCACGCCCGAGCTCAAGGTCGAGATCGCCAAGGGCATCCCGCTGGGGCGCCTCGGCGTGGCGGACGACGTCGCCAATGCCTGCCTGTTCCTCGCCTCCGACCTGTCCACGTACATCACCGGCGCGGTGATCGACGTGAACGGCGGCATGCTGATCCACTGAGGAGGTCGCCATGGCGATCGACGTCCCGACCGAGCGGCCGCGCGCCGGCTCCAACGTGCCGCTGAGCGAGCGCGCCTACCGCATCCGCCGCCACGCCCTGCGCATGGGCGAGGTCCAGGGCCAGGGCTACATCGCCCAGGCGCTCGGCATCGCCGACGTTCTGGCGGTGAGCTACTTCCACGCGCTGACCTACCGGCCCGAGGATCCCGAATGGGAAGGCCGCGACCGCTTCCTGCTGTCGATCGGCCACTACGCCATCGCCCTCTACGCCGCCCTGATCGAGGCGGAGATCCTCCCCGAGGACGAGCTGACGAGCTACGGCGGCGACGACAGCCGCCTGCCGATGTCCGGCATGGCCGCCTACACGCCCGGCATGGAGATCACCGGCGGGTCGCTGGGCCACGGGCTCGGCATCGCGGTCGGCATGGCGCTGGGGCTGAAGCGGAAGAACTCGAACAGCTTCATCTACAACCTGTTCTCCGACGGCGAACTCGACGAGGGCTCGACCTGGGAGGCGGCGATGTCGGCCGGCTCGTTCAAGCTCGACAACCTGATCGGCCTCGTCGACGTGAACGGCATGCAGGCGGACGGCGCCTCGCACGGGGTGCTCGATTTCGAGCCGCTGGCGCCGAAGTTCGAGGCCTTCAACTGGTTCGTGCAGCGGGTCGACGGCAACGACATCGACGCGCTGGTCCGGGCCTTCGACGCCGCGCGCCACCATCCGGGCCCGCAGCCCCGGATCATCATCTGCGACACCCGCATGGCGAAGGGCGTGCCGTTCCTCGAGGCGCGCGAGCGCAACCACTTCCTGCGGGTCGAGCCGGACGAGTGGCAGCGGGCCCTGGCGATCCTGGACGAAGGGAGGGTGCGGTGAGACGCTCCAAATACGAGAAGCCCGCCCCCCGCACCGGCGGCGGCGCCAAGACCTCGGCGATGATCGCCTCGCTCGCCGCTCCCGGACAGCGCACGAAGGCCGCGCCCTTCGGCCACGCCCTGGTCGAGCTCGCCAAGACCCGGTCCGACATCGTCGGCCTCTCGGCGGACCTGTCGAAATATACGGACCTGCACATCTTCGCGCAGGCCCATCCCGAGCGGTTCTACCAGATGGGGATGGCCGAGCAGCTCCTCATGAGCGCCGCCGCGGGCTTGGCTCGTGAGGGGTTCACGCCCTTCGCCACCACCTACGCGGTCTTCGCGGCGCGGCGCGCCTACGACTTCATCTGCCTCGCGATCGCGGAGGAGAATCTCGACGTCAAGATCGCCTGCGCCCTGCCCGGCCTGACCACCGGCTACGGCCCGAGCCACCAGGCGACGGAGGATCTCGCGATCTTCCGCGGGATGCCGAACCTCACGATCATCGACCCCTGCGACGCCCACGAAACCGAGCAGGTCGTCCCCGCCATGGCGGCCCATAAGGGGCCGGTCTACCTGCGGCTCCTGCGCGGGAACGTGCCTCTGGTGCTCGACGAGTACGGCTACCGGTTCGAGTTGGGGAAGGCCAAGACGATCCGCGACGGCCGCGACGTCCTGGTGATTGCGTCGGGCCTGATGACCATGCGCGCCCTGGAGGTCGCCGAGGCCCTGCGCGACGACCGGGTCGACGTTGCGGTACTCCACGTGCCGACGATCAAGCCCCTCGACACGGCGACGGTCCTGCACGAGGCCGGGCGCGGCGGCCGGCTCGTGGTGGTGGCCGAGAACCACAGCGTGATCGGCGGCCTCGGCGAGGCGGTGGCCGGTCTCCTGATGCGCAACGGCGTGATGCCGGGCCGCGGCTTCCGCCAGATCGGCCTGCCGGACGAATTCCTCGATGCCGGCGCCTTGCCGACGCTCCACGACCGCTACGGCATCTCGGCCGCCGCGATGGCGCGGAGCATCCGCGCATGGCTCTGACCCGCATCGCCCTCGTCGGCCTCGGCGCCATGGGCCTGCCGATGGCGACCAATCTGGTCGCGGCAGGTTTCGCGGTCCGCGGCTACGACCTACGGCCCGAGAGCCGCGCAGCCTTCGCGGCGTCCGGAGGGGTTGCGGCCGAAACGCCGGCCGCTGTCGCCCAGGGCGCCGACGCGCTCCTCCTCATGGTGGTGAACGCCGCGCAGGCCGAGGACGTGCTGTTCGCCCAGGGCGCCCTCGACGCAATGGAACCGGACGGCATCGTGGTCCTGATGGCCACCTGTCCGCCGAAAGCGGTGGAGCACCTCGCCGAGCGCGTGGCGGCGACCGGCCGCCGCTTCGTCGACGCGCCGGTCTCGGGCGGCGTCGTCGGCGCGCAGGCCGGCACGCTCACGATCATGGCGGCGGGGCCCGCGGAGACGCTGGCCGCGCTGAGACCGGCGCTGGAGGCCCTGGGCGACCGGATCTTCCATGTCGGCGAGCGGCCCGGACAGGGCGCCACCGTCAAGGCCGTCAATCAGCTCCTGTGCGGCGTGCACATCGCCGCCGCCGCCGAGGCGCTGGCCCTCGCCGGGCGCGTCGGCGTCGACCGCGACGTGGTCCTCGAGATCCTCACGGGCTCCTCCGCCGCGAGCTGGATGCTGCGGGACCGCGGCCCCCGGATGCTGGAGGACGAACCGCGGGTCACGAGCGCGGTCGACATCTTCGTGAAGGACCTCGGCATCGTGCTGGAGGCCGGCCGCGGCGCCAGGACGGCGCTGCCGCTCGCGGCGCTCGCCCATCAGCTCTTCGTCTCGACCTCCGGGCGCGGCGACGGCGCCGCCGACGACAGCCAGGTGATCCGCGCCTACCGCCTGCTCAACGGCGACGGCGCCTGACGCGCCGCGCAGGGCGCGCGACGACGGCGCCGGGTCCGCACCCGCCGTCCCGGACAGCAATGCGGGTCGCACGCTCCACCGACGGTCAACGGCGGGGATCGGGCGGCCTGGACCACCCAGGGAGTGAAACCATGCGCGACACCCGTCTCAGTCGCCGCAGCCTGCTCGTGGGCGCGGCCGCATTACCGGCCTTCGGCATCCTCACCCGGCGCGGGCAGGCTGCCGAGTTCACCTACAAGCTCGCCAGCGGCCAGGACCCGACCCATCCGGTCAACATCCGGGCCCAGGAGGCCCTCGACCGGATCCGCGAGGCCACCAACGGCCGCCTGGAGATCAAGCTGTTCCCCGCCAACCAGCTCGGCTCGGACACCGACTTGCTGGCGCAGGTCCGCAACGGCAGCGTCGAGTTCTTCAACCTCGCGACCTCGATCCTCGCCACCTTCGTGCCCGCCGCGAGCCTGCCCAACACCGGCTTCGCGTTCAAGGATTACGACGCCGTCTGGTCGGCGATGGACGGAGGCCTCGGCACCTATGTCCGGTCCGAGATCGCCAAGACGCCGATCCTGACCGTGTCGAAGGTCTGGGACAACGGATTCCGGCAGATCACCTCCTCGACCCGCGAGATCCGGACGCCGGAGGATCTGAAGGGCTTCAAGATCCGCGTCCCGCCCGCGCCGATGCTCACCTCGCTGTTCAAGGCCTTCGACGCTGGCGCGGCGCCGATCAATTTCAACGAGCTGTACTCCTCGCTCCAGACCAAGGTGGTCGAGGGCCAGGAGAACCCGCTCGCCATCACGGCCACGACCCGGCTGTACGAGGTGCAGAAATCCTGCAGCCTGACCGGCCATGTCTGGGACGGCTACTGGATCCTCGGCAACAAGCGGGCGTGGCAGCGCCTGCCCGAGGATCTGCGCACCATCGTCTCGCGGGAACTCGACCGGTCGGCCGACGCCCAGCGGGCCGACGTCGCCAAGCTCAGCGTCTCCCTCCGGGAGAGCCTGGCCGCGAAGGGCATCACCTTCATCGACGTCGACCGCGCGCAATTCCGCGCGGCCCTGGGGCGGACGAGCTTCTACAAGGACTGGAAAACCAAGTACGGCGACGTGGCGTGGTCGCATCTTGAGGACGTGTCGGGCAAACTGACCTGACGCGCTTTCCGCCGGATCGGGTAACGGTATCGGAGAACGAAGGCGCGCCGAGACGCACCACAAGAAACACGCGAAGACGCACTCGGAGACGTTCCCGCCGGCAGCGGCATCGGGAGCGGTTCCGACGGGAGGGCGCCATGCAGATCGATATTGCGGCTGTCGAGACGACGGCAGGGGTAGAGTTGTCCGGTCCGCCCCTGCGCGCCGGAAGCTGGCTACGCCGGCTCGATGCCGGGCTCGGCTATCTCGTGGAGATCCCCGCAGCGCTGCTCGTCCTGGCCGAGATCGCGGTGCTGCTCGGCGGCGTGGTGAGTCGCTACGTGTTCCGCGAACCCCTCGTCTGGTCGGACGAACTCGCCTCGATCCTGTTCCTGTGGCTCGCCATGCTGGGCGCCGTGGTCGCCTTCCGGCGCGCCGAGCACATGCGCATGACCGCCTTCGTGGCGATGAGCGGCCCGCGCCTGCGCGCCTTCCTGGAGACGGTGGCGCTGGTGGCCGGCCTGATCTTCGTGGCCCTGCTGCTGGAACCGGCCTTCGAGTTCGCCAGCGAGGAGACCTTCGTCCAGACGCCGGCGCTGGAGCTGAACAACGCGTGGCGCGCCGCCGCCCTGCCGATCGGCCTCGGCCTCATGCTCGTGGTCGCGGTGATCCGCCTCCTGGAATCCGCCGATTGGCGGCTGACCGCGGGGGCGCTCGTGCTGGGCGGCGGAGTCGCCGCCGGCCTCTTGACGCTTCAACCCTGGCTGAGGGACCTCGGCAATCTCAACCTGCTGCTGTTCTTCGTCCTCGGCGTCGGCGCCCTGGTCTTCTCGGGGGTGCCGATCGCCTTCGCGTTCGGCCTCTCGACCTTCGCCTACATCACGCTCACCACCGACGCGCCCTCCATGGTGGTGGTCGGCCGCATGGACGAGGGCATGAGCCACCTGATCCTGCTCGCGGTGCCGCTCTTCGTCTTCCTCGGCCTCCTGATCGAGATGACCGGCATGGCCCGCGCCATGGTGGGGTTCCTGGCGTCGCTGCTCGGCCATGTCCGCGGCGGCCTGCACTACGTGCTGGTCGGGGCGATGTACCTCGTCTCGGGCATCTCCGGCTCGAAGGCCGCCGACATGGCGGCGGTGGCGCCCGTGCTGTTCCCGGAGATGAAGGCCCGCGGCGCCAAGGAGGGTGACCTCGTGGCCCTTCTCGCCACCACGGGCGCACAGACCGAGACGATCCCGCCCTCGATCGTGCTGATCACCATCGGCTCGGTCACCGGCGTATCGATCACCGCCCTGTTCACCGGCGGCCTCCTGCCGGGCCTCGTCCTCGCCGTGACTTTGTGCGCGCTGGTCTGGTGGCGCTACCGCCGGGAGGACCTGAGCCACGTCGCCCGGCCGTCCGGGCGGATCATCGGTCGCGCCTTCCTGGTGGCGATCCCGGCCCTGGCGCTGCCCTTCGTGATCCGCTTCGCCGTGGTCGAGGGCATCGCAACCGCCACCGAGGTCTCGACCATCGGGATCGTCTACGCGGCGCTCGCGGGCCTGCTGATCTACCGCCAGTTCGACTGGCGGCGGCTCTACCCGATGCTGGTGACCACCGCGACCCTGTCGGGGGCGATCCTGCTGATCATCGGGGCGGCCACCGGCATGGCCTGGGCGCTGACGCAGTCGGGCTTCTCGCAGACGCTCGCCGAGGTGATGAAGAGTCTGCCCGGCGGAGCCCTCGGCTTCCTGTTCGTCTCGGCCGTCGCCTTCATCATCCTGGGCTCGGTGCTGGAGGGCATCCCGGCCATCGTCCTCTTCGGGCCGCTGCTGTTCCCGATCGCACGGGCGGTGGGCGTCCACGAGGTCCACTACGCCATGGTGGTGATCCTCGCGATGGGCATCGGCCTGTTCGCCCCGCCCTTCGGCGTCGGCTACTACGCGGCCTGCGCGATCAGCCGGATCCACCCCGATGCCGGGATGCGCCCGATCGTCGGCTACATCGTGGCCCTGCTGATCGGCCTCCTCGCCATCATCCTCGTCCCCTGGTTCTCGATCGGCTTCCTCTGAAGGCGCCTGCGCGAACCTGAAGGCTCTGCGCCCCGGCGGATGCCGGATCGGCGCGGGACGGCGGGTCAGAACACAGACCGAGATCCATCCCGGGCCGCCGCGGTGCCGCCCGGGCGGCCTTCGCGCGCCGAAAATTCGCACCGCCCGAGCCAGACCCATGCCCGACACGCCCGATGCCCTGCTCACGGCCCGGATGGCCGACGCGATCCGCTTCCTCGCCCTCGACGCCATCGAGCGGGCTGGGGACGGGCATCCCGGCGCGCCCCTCGGCTGCGCCGAGATCGCCGTGGCGCTGTTCACCCGCCATCTGCGCTGCAACCCCGCCGACCCGGTCTGGCCCGACCGCGACCGCTTCGTCCTCTCGAACGGCCACGGCTCCATGCTGCTCTACGCGGCCCTCCATCTCGCCGGCTATGAAGGCCTGCCGATGGAGCAGATCCGGCGGTTCCGCGAGCTCGGCGCCCACACCCACGGCCATCCGGAAATCGCCCCGGAACTCGGGATCGAGGCGACCACCGGCCCGCTCGGACAGGGCATCGCCAACGCCGTCGGCATGGCGGTGGCCGAGGCCAGGCTCGCGGCGACCTTCGGCTCCGATCTGGTGGATCACCGCACCTACGCCCTGGTCGGCGACGGCTGCCTGCAGGAAGGCATCGCCCACGAGGTGATCTCGCTGGCCGGCCATCTGCGCCTGGGAAAGCTCACCTTCCTGTGGGACGACAACCGCATCACCGACGACGGCGCCACCGACCTGTCCATCTCGGAGGACGTCCGCGCGCGCTTCCGCGCCGCCGACTGGCAGGTGATCGACGCCGACGGGCACGACGTCGAGGCGGTCTCGGCGGCGATCCGGCTCGCCCAGGGCGACCCGCGCCCGACCCTGATCGCCTGCCGCACCGTGATCGGGCGGGGCCTGCCGCGCCTCGAGGGCCAGCGCGGCGCCCATGGCGGGCGCGTGCTCGCCAGTGACTGCGCCGAGGCGCGGGCCGCCCGGGGGTGGGATCACCCGCCCTTCACCGTGCCCGACGATGTCGCCGCGGCGTGGCAGGCCGGCGTTTCCGGCCGCAACCGCGACGGCTACACCGCCTGGACGAGGCGCCGGGACGCTCTGCCGGCCGAAGTGCGGGCGGAATTCGACCGTGTTTCCGACGCCCGCCTTCCTGAGGGCTGGCATGCGCCGCTCCGCGGGCTGCGCGACCGCTTCGCCGAGGCCGGGGCGGCGCGGCCCAGCATCGAGGTCTCCGCCGAGATCGTCGCCGCCCTGTCCGACGGCATGCCCGAACTGTTCTCGGGCGCCCCGGATCTGGAGGGGCCGACGAAGCACAAGGGCGCGCTCCACGCCTTCACGGCCCAGGACCGGTCGGGCCGCTACCTGCATTACGGCATCCGCGAGCACGCGATGGGCGCGATGATGAACGGCGTCGCGGCCCATCGCGGGCTGGTGCCGGTGGGCGCGACCTATCTGGTCTTCTCCGACTATATGCGGCCGTCCCTGCGCATGGCGGCGCTGATGAACCTGCCGGTCATCACCGTCTACAGCCACGATTCGATCGCCATCGGCCGCAACGGACCGACCCATCAGCCGGTCGAGTACCTCGCGTCCCTGCGGGCCATCCCCAACATGCTGGTGCTGCGCCCGGCCGACGCGGTCGAGACCGCCGAATGCTGGGAGATGGCCCTGGCCAACCGGACCGGCCCGACATCGCTCGTCTGCTCGCGCCAGGCTCTGCCGGCACTCCGCGGGCCGGGCATCGAGGAGAACCGGAGCGCGCGGGGCGCCTACGTTCTGGCGGAGGCCTCGGGTCCCCGGCGGGTGACGCTGATCGGGACCGGCTCGGAGGTCGCGCTGGCGCTTACGGCCCGCGCGATGCTGCAGGCCGAGGGTGTGCCGACCGCTGTTGTCTCCATGCCCTCCTGGGAAGCCTTCGCCGCGCAGGATGCCGCGTATCGCGCGAGCGTCATTCCGCGCGATACCGTGCGGGTGGCGGTCGAAGCCGCTCTTCGCTTCGGCTGGGACCGCTGGATCGGCGAGGATGGCGGCTTCGTCGGCATGACCGGCTTCGGCGCCTCGGGCGCGCCGGAAGACCTGTTCCGCCATTTCGGCATCACCGCGGAGGCAGTGGCGGAGACTGCACGGGCGCGCCTGCGCTGAGACGCGCCTGAGGACTCAGATCATGCCGGCGCCGCCGGTGCGCACGATGCGGTCGCGCTGCTCGGCGTAGCGCCCGGCCGCGGCGCGGCGCATCGCGACGCCAAAGCGCCCGGCGATCTGCGCGAGGAGCGGCGCGCCGCTCTGGGTGCGGAAGCCGACGAGATTCGCGAGGGTGGTCATCGTACCCGATCCCGGTCATGCCCGGGCGGGGCGCCCGGCGTGTTGCGATGCAATATGAGCCGGTTTGCGAGCGCGTGTCAGAGGCTGCGCGTTCGGGCTGTCATGCAGCGAAAACATGCTTTCGGGATGGGACGTTAACAGACGCCGGAATCAGGACGGTGTGGCGATCTCGGCGACGTGTGCAGTGCGGTCTGCCCAACCGCTCAATGCGCAAGCTGCACTGTGGGGGGTCTGGACGTCTCCGCGGGCAGCGCAGCGATCCAGCGGTGCCACGGCCGCCGATCTCCCGCGACGCCGATCTGCGTCGCCGCGCGCGCGACGACGCCGTGAGAGCCGTCCGCCAGACGTCTACCGATCCGACGCCTGGGCCGGCTTTTCGAGGGGCAGATCACCGCGCGACTCGAGTTCCGCGCGGATCGCGCGCTTCGTCACCTTGCCGTAGCCGGATTTCGGAAGGGATTCCCAGAAGAACACTCGCCGGGGCAGCTTGTAGCGGGCGACCGCGGCGGACAGCCACGCGATCAATTCCCCCTCTTCCACCGACGCCCCGGGACGCGCGACGCAGACCGCAACACCGACTTCGCCCCAGGCGCGGTCAGGCACGCCGAGGATTGCGGCCTCGGAGATCGCCGGATGCGTCAGGAGTTTCTCCTCGATCTCGCGCGGATACACGTTCGAGCCGCCCGAGATGTACATGTCCGAGGCACGGCCGGTGATGAACAGGAAGCCTTCCGCGTCGCAATGGCCGAGGTCCCCGGTCCGGAACCAGCCGTCGCGGAACGCCGCCGCGTTGGCCTCCGGGTTGTCGTAGTAGCCCGCGAAGACGGCCGGGCCGCAGACGCAGATCTCGCCGGTCTCACCGGGCGGCAATTCGCGCCCCTCCGTGTCCTGGATCTGGACCTGCATGCCCGTGCGTTCGACGCCGCAGGTGCCGACCTTCACATCGGGGCCGTCCTCGGCCGCGTGCAGGCGGGGCGGCAGCACGGTGATGTTGCCGGTCACCTCGCCGAGGCCGAAATACTGCACCAGCACCGGGCCGAGCACACGCAGCGCGTGCTGCTGATCCGCCCTGTACATCGGTGCGCCCGCGTAGATCACGTGCCGCAGGCTGGAATGATCGTGCTCCGCCACGGCCGGATGTTCGGTCAGCAGCTTCACGATGGTCGGCACGGTGAAGAGGTTCGCGATGCGCCAACGCTCAACGAGCGCCCAGACTTCTTCGGGATCCAGCCGCTCGCCGGCGGTGAGCACCGTCTTCGTACCGGCCGCGACCTGCGCGAGCTGGTGGATGCCGGCGCCGTGCGAGAGGGGGGCCACGACCAGGGACGCGTCGGCCTCGGTGGTGCCCGGCATCAGGTCGCAGAGGTGGTTGGTGACGACGAAGGCCATCTGGCCGTGTGTGAGCACCGCCGCCTTCGGCCGGCCGGTCGTGCCGGACGTGAAGAAGAACCAGCACGGATCGTCGTGCTCGACGCCGGAAACGGGCGCGGCGCGGCCCAGATGTTCGGCGACCAGCGCGTCGTAATCCGCCCCGAAGGCCGTGCCGCCGATCTCGACGACGCGGTTCAGGTCCGGGCAGGCCGCGCGCACGGCGGCGGCATGGTCCGGAAAGCCGGCCCCGCAGATGAGCGCGGAGGCACCGCTGGCGCTCGCGAGATACGCGACCTCCGACGGCGTCTGCCGGAAGTTGGTCGGCACCCAGACGGCGCCGAGCCGGAAGCAGACGAACATCGACTCGAACAGCTGGTTGCTGTTGCGCGCCTGGACCAGGACGCGGTCGCCCTTGGTCACGCCGCGGGCGGCGAGCGCCGCCGCCATGGCGTCGACCCGGGCGTCGAGCTCGGCCCAGGTCCAACTGCGCGCGCCCCAGGCGAGCCCCACCGCATCCGGGAAGCGGCGCGCGGCCCGGCGCAGGAAGTGCGCGAGGTTCATCACCCGCCGGGAGCACGGCGCGACCCCGCCGCGCGGCGCCCCCGCGGCGCTCATCAGGTAAGCTTCCCGCAGGCCTTCTCCAGCAGCGACCAGCCCTCGTCGCCGTACCGCCCCTTCCACTCGGCGTAGAAGCCGGCCTTGCGCAGCTTGTCGCGGAAGGGCTCCGGATCGGGCTTGTTGAAGACCATGCCGTTCTTCGAGAGCTCCGCCTGCAGGTTGGCGTTGAGCTGGGCGACGTCGGCCCGCTCCTTCATCCCGGCGGCGTTGATGTGGCGGGCCACCGTCTCGCGCAGATCCGGCGGCAGGCGCTCCCAGGCGCGGCGGTTCGCCAGGAACCAGTACCCGTCCCACATGTGGTTGGTGAGCGAGCAGTACTTTTGCACCTCGTAGAACTTCGTGGTGGAGATGACCGCGAGCGGGTTTTCCTGGCCCTCGACGATCTTGGTCTGCAGGGCCGAGTAGGTCTCGTTGAGGTTGATCGAGGCGGGCGCGGCGTCGAAGGCTTTGAACATCGAGGTCCAGAGCGGCGAGACCGGGACGCGGATCCGGAAACCCTTGAAATCGTCGGGCGTGGCGATCGGCCGGGTCGACGAAGTGGTCTGGCGGTAGCCGTTGTCCCAGATCTTCTCCATGGCGACGAGGCCGGACTTGGCGATCTGCTGGCGGACCCAGGCGCCGAGCTCGCCGTCCATGGCCGGCCAGACGGCGTCGTAGCTCGGGAAGGCGTAGCCGATGCCGTTGATCGACGCGTTCGGGACCAGGGTCGAGAGGATCAGCGGCGACATCGTGAAGAACTCGACGCTGCCCGAGCGAAGCTGGCTCAACGTGTCGGTGTCGGAGCCGAGCTGGCTCGTCGGGAAGATCTTGAGGTCGAACCGGCCGCCGGTCTCGGTGCGGAGCGCCTCCGCCATCTCGCGGGCGCGGATGTTCATCGGGTGCGTGTCGGGAAGGTTGTTGGCGTATTTGTAGGTGAACTCCGCCTTCTGCGCCCGCGCCACGTGCGGCGCCGCCACGGTGCCGGCGATGAGCGCCGTCGAGCCGGTCGCCAGGAATCGCCGGCGGGACAGGGGCGTGCGGGACAGGGACATGGCGGCCTTTCCGGTGCGGGCCCGCAGGCCCGGCGTTTCCTCGGGTCCGCGTTGGTGCGGACTCCATCGTTGCGGCCTCGATAGCCGCTGACCGGTGCCAGTCAACGGACTTTCGCGGCCCCACCCCCGGGATTGATTGCATCTGGGCGCCCCTGACACGCCGAGCGCCGCCAAAAGCGGTCCCGACCGCGCGAGACCGCCTGCGCGACGGAATCGCCGTCGTTTCGGCGCGCCACGGGCGCGGTCTGCGTCCGCCTTCAGTCCAGGCCGGGCAGATGGACCGTCCAGGGCTCGGCGAAGGTGTGTTCCTCGAGGTTTACGCCTGGGCCGCTGCGGTCGACCACGACGAAATCCTGTGGCTGACCGTAGGGCGTGAGCACCCCGTGCCACGTGTTGCGCGCGTAGCAGATTCCCTGGCGGGGCGCGGTGACGAAGGCCTGCGGCCGACCGGGCCGGCCCTCTTCGTCCGGGCAGACCACGACCAGGAACGGCGCCGCGCTCAGCGGCAGGAACGCCTGCGCGCCGAGCGGATGCCGCTCCACCAGGCCGAGGCGCAGCGGCAGCGGATAGGGCTGCGCCTCCACCAAGCCGATCACCACGCGCGCGCCCTCCCCCACGACCTCGATCTCGGCGAGATCGTGGAAGCGGCGGGCCATCCCGGCATTCATCGGCCGCGGCGCCACGGCAGCCGCGTCGATGACCGTGCCGAACGGGGCGAAGGCCGCCGCGGTCAGAGGCTGGGCGACGATCCTGCGCGCGTCCGCGCTCAACGGCCGAGTCCGCGCGGCGCGAGCGCCGGATGGCGGTTGACGTCCTTGTAGAGGAGGTAGCGGAACGGGCCGGGCCCGCCCGAGTAGCAGGCCTGCGGGCAGAAGGCGCGCAGCCACATGAAGTCGCCCGCCGCGACCTCGACCCAGTCGCGGTTGAGCCGGTAGACCGCCTTGCCCTCCAGCACGAACAGCCCGTGCTCCATCACGTGGGTCTCCTCAAACGGAATCGAGGCGCCCGGCCGCAGGCTGACGATGTTCACGTGCATGTCGTGGCGCAGATCGTCGGAGCCCACGAAGCGGGTGGTCGCCCAGGCGCCGTCGGTGCCGACCATGCCGGTCGGCTCGACCGCCGATTCGTGCGTCACGAACGAGGGCGGCGCGTCCAGCCCCGCCGCCGGCTGGTAGGCCTTGCGGATCCAGTGGAAGCGCACGGGCCCGTCGCCGTCGTTGCGCAGGGACCAGGCCGCGCCGGGGGAGAGATAGGCGTAGCTGCCCGGCCGCAGGGCGTGCCGGGCGCCGTCGAGGGTGAGGCTCGCCGTGCCCGCGACCACGAACAGCACGCCCTGCGCCTGAGCCTCCGGCTCGGGAGTCTCGCTGCCGCCGCCCGGGGCGACCTCCATGAGGTACTGGGCGAAGGTTTCGGCGAAGCCCGAGAGCGGCCGTGCCAGGATCCAGGCCCGGGTCCCGCCCCAGCCCGGCAGGAGGCTCGTGACGATGTCGCTCATCACCCCGTGGGGGATGACCGCGTAGGCCTCGGTGAACACGGCGCGGCCGGTCATCAGCGCCGTCTGACCGGGCAGGCCGCCGCACGGGGGGTTGTAGGCTCCAGCGCTCATGGTCGGTCTCCAGGATTCGGCTTCAAGCTGTAATCGGCTGCCCCGGATCGGTCACGCGGTGTGCGGCTGCGCGACGGGGGCCTCGAGGATCGCCGCGGTGTCGGCCGTGTCCTCGCCGTTGAGAACCCGGTGAGCCTGGGCGCGATCGATGTCACCCTCCCAGGCTGCGATGACGACGGTCGCCACGCAATTGCCGATGAGGTTTCCGAGGGCACGGGCGATGCCGACGAACCAGTCGACCGACAGGACGAGGACCAGACCGATCACCGGGATCTCCGGGACCGCCGACAGCGTCGCGGCGAGGACCACGATCGCCGAGCCGGGCACGCCGTGGGCGCCCTTGGACGTCAGAAGGGCGATGCCGAGGATCAGCATCAGATGACCGAAGGACAGGTCGGTGTTGGTCGCCTGCGCGATGAACACCGTGGCCAGGGTCAGGTAGAGCGAGAAGGCATCCAGGTTGAAGGAGTAGCCGGTCGGGATCACGAGGCCGACGGTCGATTCCTTGATGCCGAGCCGCTCCATCTTGCGCATGACCTGCGGCAGCACGCAGTCGGAGGATGCGGTGCCGGCCACGACGGTCAGTTCCTCGCGCAGATAGGCGAGCAGCTTGAAGATGCTGAAGCCCGCGAGCCGCATGATGCCGCCGAGCACGACGATCACGAAGGCCGCGACGCCCCCGTAGAACAGCACGACCAGCATGCTGAGCTGCTTCAGGGATCCGACGCCGTACTTGCCGACCGTGAACGCGACGGCGCCGAGCACGCCGAGCGGCGCGAGCCGCACGATGAAGCCGATGATCCGGAACAGGACTTCGGTGATGCGCTCCAGGCTGTCGGCCAGGGGCTTGCCGCGCTCGCCGAGGAGCGAGAGGCCGGACCCGAACAGGATCGCGAGAAGCAAAACCTGGAGGATGTCGCCCTTCGCGAAGGCGTCGACGAAGGTCGTCGGTACCAGCTTCATCAAGAAATCGACGGTTCCCGTGACCTGTCCGACCCGATCGGTGTAGCTGGAGAGCGAATTGGCATCCAGCTTCGCCAGGTCGACGTTCATGCCCTGGCCGGGCGCGAAGACGTAGGCGAGGACCAGCCCGAGCGCGAGCGCGATGGTCGTCACCACCTCGAAGTAGATCAGGGATTTGAGGCCGACGCGCCCGACCTTCCGCAGATCGCCGGCGCCGACGATGCCATGCACCACGACACCGAACACCAGCGGCGCGACGACCATCTTGATGAGCTTGATGAAGACGTCGCCGAGGGGCTTCAGGCTGACTGCAAAGTCCGGCCACAGCCGCCCGACGAGGACGCCGAGGACCAGGGCCGCGACCACCTGCCCGAAAAGCGACCCGAACACGCGCTGCATCGCAATTCCCCTGGGCAGCCTCGGACTGGCGACCGAAGCCCGATGGCGGCGCGCGGGGCGATCGTGACGCGCAGCATCGTTTCGATTTGCCGAGCTGCAAAATCGTTCCGGCCGATCTAGACGTCAAATATCTTTTTCATTCCAATTGATAGGCATGGCATATAGATGGCGGGATGGAACTCCGGCATCTCCGCTATTTCGTGGCTGTCGCCAAATATCTGAGCTTCACGGCCGCCGCAGAGAGCCTCGGCGTGGCGCAACCACCCCTCAGCCAGCAGATCCGCGACCTGGAGGATGAGATCGGCACTGCCCTGTTCGAGCGGACCACGCGGCGGGTGACGCTGACCCGGGCCGGCCACGATTTCCACGTCCAGGCGCTCGCCATTCTGGAGCGGGCCGGCGAAGCGGTGGAACGGGCCCGTGCCATCGGCGCGGGCACCGCCGGCATCATCAACATCGGCCTGACCGGCTCGATGTTGGCCGGCCCGCTCGGCCCGGCGCTCCGGGACTTCGCCCGCACCTATCCGGCGGTCGATCTCCGGATCCATGAGATGTCGCCGGATCGGCAGATCGCGATGCTGAAGTCCGGTCAGACCGACCTGAGCTTCCTGCGGTGCCCCCCGGAGGATGCCGATCTGGTCCGCGTCTGCGCGTGGACCGAAACCGTACGGGTCGTCCTGCCGAGGGGCCACCGCTTGGCGACGGGCGCGCTCCGCCTCTCCGACCTTCGCGACGAGCGATTCGTCTTCCTGCGGCTCTCGGATTCCCTGTTCGCCAACTACCTGTGGGATTGCTGCGCAGAGGCCGGGTTCGTCCCCTCCATCACTTATCAGGCCGTCGAGGCGGCCTCGTTGACGAGTTTGGTGGCATCGGGGCTCGGCATCGCCATCATCCCGGAATTCGTCGCCCGTCTGGCGCATGCGGACGTGGTCTACAGGCCCCTCGAAGGGCCGCCCATCCGCGCCGACGTCTTCGCGTTGTGGATGGCCCCGAAGGCTCCGCTGATCGCCAATTTCGTCGATCTGGTTCGCAGCGGCCCGAAGCCCGCCGATTAGGCAAATCGCCTGGGAATCCGCGACGGGTCATGCGCCCAAGGCCCAAACGCGTGTCTATCGGGACGCGGCGAGCGGAAATGTGCCCGCGCTGAGCCGCAGCCGCGGCTTGTCGACAGGTCGATGCATTTTCGTGCAGGTAAGATCTTATATTCGCCTTCTTTTTTGCCGGACATATTCCCGAAACGAGTCTGATACGCTATTGCAACACTCGGTACGGAGCGCTCGCGGCCACAATGCCTTCCCAATTCATTCGCTCAGCGACCTGGGCGCCGACGATTGCTTTGTCGTGGTTCTGGGGGCTCGGATTTTTCTACGCGATCCACGTGACCCTCACGTATGGATGGCTCGGGTTTCTTGCCTTCGCTCTGCCGAATGCCACGGGCCTTGGCCTGTTCGGATGGCTGCTCGGCGCTCCCCGGCGGCGCATCGACACGATTGTCGCGTCCGTGCAGGGTCCCTACGCCCTCCTGTTCCTCGGGGCCCAGTTCTTCGCCGTCGCCATCACGATCTTCGGCTTCGCCGCCTATGCGTGGCTTCCGCTGTTCGGCCGCGACTCCGTGGTCGGCCTGGTCGCCCTGATCCTCATCGCCTGCTCGATCGCGCATGCGGTTCCGCTGCGCGGCCTCCGGACGATCCACGGCGTCGCCCTGGTCCTCGGACTGTCGGCCTGCGCGCTGCTCTTGGTTGACCTGCCCCGGCATCCGGACGGCTGGACGGTCCCGGTCCACGCCTTCGACGAGCGCTTCTACGGTCTGGTCGTGCCCTCCCTGGTCGGCTTCCTGCTCGGCCCGTGGATGGACATCCAGCATTGGCAGCGCGCCCTCGAGATCCGGCGTTCGGGGGGATCCGTGCGGGTGGCCTATGTCACCGGCGCCGTCCTGTTCCTCGGACTGCTGACGCTCAATGCCCTGCTCGCCGCGCGGGCGGGGCTCGGCGTGCCGGTCGTCTCGTCGGACGGGCTGCCGGGGGCCTATGCGGCCGTGGCGCAGGCGATCGGGCGGGAATCCGTGGCGGGTGCGACAGCCGCCTTCGTGGTCTGGACGGCGATCGCGGCCGCCACCACGATCGACAGCTTCTACAACGCCACGCGGTGGCTCGGGACCTCGGTCACGGCGCGCAGCAATTCGCCGCTTCTCGCCTTCGTGCCGGCGGGACTCGTGTCCTCACCGGTCTGGATCCTGGGCGCGGCGCTCGCCACGGCGGCGGCGGCGATCTGGGCGAATCTCTCGCTCCTCTACCTGATGATGCCGTTCGCCACGCTCCTCGTCGGCGCGGCGGCCTGTCTCGTCTGCGAGACGCTCGGCGCGACGCGGCGGTACGACTCGGTCCTCAACGCCATGATCGGGGCGACGGCGTGCCTGATCTTCGTCACCGGCTATCTGGCGCCGAGTTGGGCGCTCCTGGCCATCGCGCCGCTCATCGGGCTGATCGGTGCCCTGCCGATGATCGTACAGATCCTCGGATGGCGCGCAACGCAGCCGGCCGACACGTTGATCCCGGCGGCGGAGCGGGCGCCGCGGGCGGCGCCGGTGCCCGTCGCGCTCGACCGGCCCGACACCGTCGCCTCCCACGGCTTCGACGGCCACTGGTTCGTCCTGCGCCTGATTCCAACCTATGACGATACGAATTCGGTCGGAAACGTCTATTTCGCCAATTACGTGCGCTGGGTCGGCAAGGCGCGCGAATTGTTCTTCAACGTCTGCATGCCGGATTTCGACCTGAAATCGACGGATTTCTACATCCTGACGAAGTCCTTCCATCACGACTTCCGGCGGGAGGCCATGGAGTTCGAGCCCGTCACCGTCCGGATCTCCATCGCGAGCCACAACCGGAAATTCGTGACCTTGGCGCACGAGATCCACAGCGAGGTCAACGGCCTGCTCGGCCGCGGCGAGCAGTCGCTGATGTTCGTGGATACCGTCCACTACCGGCCCCTCGATATCCCGCGCACCATCGTCGAGGGCTTCCTGCCCTACTGGCCGAAGGTGTCGCCCCACGCGGTCACGGGCGAGCCCAGCCCGGCCGGCGTGGCGCCCCTCGGCGCCTGACGGCGCCTCACGCCGCCTGGACGGCGGTCGGAAGCAACTTGCGGCTGCGCGCGAGAACCGCCGCCTGCTCGGCCGGCAGCGGCTTGCTGAAGAGATAGCCCTGGAATTCGTGGCATCCCTGGTCGAGCAGGCAGATCCGCTGCGCGTCCGTCTCGACCCCTTCCGCCGTGATCGTCATGTCCAGGCGCGTCGCCATGTCGATGATGGCCCGCACGATCGCGGCGGCGCTGCCCTCGTGCGGCAGGTCGCGGACGAAGCTCTGGTCGATCTTGATCTTGTCGAAGGCGATCCGGCGCAGATAGCTGAGACTGGAATAGCCGGTCCCGAAATCGTCCAGGGACAGGCGCACGCCCATCTCACGCAGCCTGGACAGGGTGGCGTTGATCGCCGGCGTCGCCTCCAGGAACACCGACTCGGTGACCTCCAGTTCCAGGCGGGCGGCGGCCAGTCCACTCGTCCGCAAGGCAGAGCGCACGAGGTGCGGCAGATCCGAATGCCGGAACTGGCGGGGGGAGAGGTTGACGGCGATCCGGACATCCTCCGGCCAGCCGGCGGCGATCCGGCAGGCCTCTCGGAGGATCCATTCCCCGAGGGGGATGATGACGCCGGTCTCCTCGGCGAGCGGAATGAAGTCGCCCGGCGAGACGAAGCCCCGTGCGGGATGCTTCCACCGCAGGAGCGCTTCGAAACCACCCACGCGGCACTCCTTGGCCGACACGATCGGCTGGAAGTAGAGGACGAACTCGTTCCGATCGAGCGCGCCGCGCAGATCGGACGTCAGGGCGCGCCGCGCCTCGATCCGCTCGTCCATCTCGGCTTCGTAGAACCGGTAACCGTTCCGCCCCTCGCTCTTCATGCGGTAGAGAGCGAGATCGGCCCGCCGCATGATCTCCTGGCATCCGTCCTGTGGCGCGATGGCGATCCCGATGCTGACGCTGACGGTCAGCCGAATGCCGTCGACGGTGAATGGCGAGGCGAGCGCCTCGACGATGCCGCTCGCCAGGGACTCGATGGCGTGCAGGTCCCGGGCGCTCCGCCCGGCCGCGAGCACCGCGAACTCGTCACCCGCGAGGCGGGCGAGTTGCACGTCGGCGCTCTCGAAGCCCCGCAGCCGCTCGGCCACGGCTGTAAGGAGCTTGTCGCCGACGGCGTGGCCGAACGTGTCGTTGACGCTCTTGAACTCGTCGAGGTCGAGGGCGAGCACGGCGAACCGGTCGCCCTGCGCGAGTCGTGCCCGGGCCGTCTCCTGAAGCTGGTGGAACAGAACCCGGTTGGGGAGATCGGTCAGGGAATCGTGCAGGGCGAGATAGGACAGGCGCTCCTCGGAGCGCCGCTTCTCGGTCACATCGGAGCCGACGCCGCGATAGCCTGAGAACACGCCGGCCCGGTTGAAGGTCGGCTTTCCGGAGAGGCACCAGGTTCGCCGCTCACCGGCAATGTCGAGTTGCAGGTGGAGATTCCGGAAGACGCGCCGCTCCGCGATGCAGCTCCAGAGAGCCGTGCTCGAATGGCTCTTGGGCGGCGCCAGCGGCGGAAGCAGCAGGCGTTCCAGCGGCAGGCCCATGAGCTGTCGCTCGGAGGAACCGGCGACCTCGATCAGGCGCGGCGAGACGTGCTGCAGCCGCAGGTCGGCATCCGTCTCCCAGAGCCAATCGCTGGCACTCTCCTCGAACTCGTTGAGCAGGAGATGGGTGAATTCCTGCTGCCGCTCCAGCTCGATCTGCGCGATGACGCGCATCGTGAGCAGGCGGCTGAGGTGCAGGATCGTGAAGCAGATGAAGCTCGCATAGAAGAACAGCAGAACGCCGACATAGATGTAGAAGGCCTCGCCCGTCGCCGCGAGGGCGATGAACGAACCGACGATGATCAGGCCGGCATATCCGATGGCGACTCGGGGCAGCACCGCCGCGCTCATCCCCGTCGCGATCAGGCCCGCCATGCTGGAGGCAATCAGGAGCCGCCCATTCGGATCGGCCCCGGCGAACAGCATCACCGGGATGGAGGCCAGGAGAAGGCCATAGATCTGCGCGGCGAGGACGAGCCGCTTGACGAAGGAGGATGGCACCTCGAGCGGCTTGGGCTGCGAGCGCCAGCGCCAGCACTGCCGGAGTGAGACGACCGCCAGCGGCAGGACGAGGGCTTCCAGGCCCGCGAGATAGGCGCGGTTCCCGGGCTGCCAGAACAGGTAGACGATGACCTGTACGACACTCAGGCTCACGAGAATCGTGAAGGGCACCAGACGAAGGGCGACGTCGAGCTGCTCGATCCGCGCGCGTGCCCTGAGGTTCGCGTCGAGTGGATCAGCCTTGCGATCGGTATCGATCAGGAAAGAAATCAGCATCTCCCGCGACACAAATGCTCGTTGCAAAACCGTTACGATCAAGAACTCCGGATATCAGCGCTTAGATGCATACGAATTCGTTCGCCCGCACAAGTTCAACTTGCTCGATGGTGAACAATTCGTAAATTCCGGTCTGGAGTTCGGCAGCCGCCCCTCCGGTGATCACGGCGCCCAGGCGGCGGTGTCTGAGCCAGGCGACCGTTGTTGCGCCACTTGCCGGGAGCGGGACGGAGGGCCGTCCCTCGCATCGACCGGGCGACGGCGCTAAGAGGCCCCGATGCCTCGATCGCGGCCCATCCGGCGCCGTCCGCAGCTCCGAGCAGGATGAAGCAGACCATGCCCCAATCGCTGGGTCTCAACCGCATATTGGGCGGTGCCATCGGGATCATCGCGCTGGTCTCGGTCCTCAGCAGCGGTGCGGTCCTGGTTACGGGCGATCAATTGCGGGACGCGACCGACGCGCGAAGCCGGTCAAACCAGCTGGTTCGCGCCCTCGACAGCTTCCGCGCGGCCATGCTCAACCAGGAAACCGGGTTGCGCGGCTACCTGATCACGGGGCGCGACGGCAGCCTGGAACCGTACCGAGCCGGCCGTCGGACGCTGGACGAGGCGATCGACCGGCTGAGGGGCCTCGTCGGTCAGGATGCAGAGCGGACACGCCTGCTCGCCGCCGCAGTGGCGGCGGCTCGCAGCTGGCAGACCGAGGTCGGCGAGGCGGCCATCCGCATGGCGGCCGATCCGGCGAAACGGGCCGAGGCGGTCCGCATCGAAGCCGAGGGTCAGGGCAAGCAGCTGTTCGACACCTTCCGCGAAAAGCTGTCGGCCATCGAAGGCCTCGAAGAGGTGGTACGGACGGCTCTGGCCGAGCGCGTGGCCCGGGGCGAGCGCAACGAGAGCATCGCCCTGTGGGGCGGAACGCTCATCACCCTGCTAATCTGCCTGGGGATCGGAATCGCCATCAACCGCCTCATCGTCCAGCCGCTGGTGCGCGTGATGGCCTTCGTCGGCCGCGTCGGCGAGGGCGACCTGTCCAGCCAGTTGGCTGTTCGCGCCGGTGGTGAAGTGGGCCGACTTTCAGCGACGCTGAACACGATGGTTGCGGGTCTGTCGGATCTGGCGCGGACCAACCGGGCGGCGACGGCGGACCTGAACGCGGCGGCGGCGGAGATCCGCGCCTCGGCGCAGGAGCAGGCGGCCTCGGTGGAGCAGCAATTCGCGGCGGTGCAGGAGACGGCGGCGACGGTCGACGAGATCACCCATTCGGGCGCGCAGATCAGCAAGCGGGCCACCGAGGTGATCGCCACCGCCCAGGCGACCGCGCAGACCTCCCGCCAGGGCCTGCGCGCCGTGTCCGACACCGCCAAGGCCATGGAGGCGATCCGCGAGCAGGCGGAGGCGGTGGCCGGCAACATCGTCAGCCTGTCGGAGAAGACCCAGACGATCGGCGACATCATCGAGACGGTCAACGACATCTCGGAGCGCACGCACCTGCTGGCGCTCAACGCCGCCATCGAGGCGGCGGCGGCCGGCGAGAGCGGGCGCAGCTTCGCGGTGGTCGCCTCCGAGATGAAGCTCCTGGCCGATCAGGCCAAGGCGGCCACCGGCCAGGTGCGGGGGATCCTGGGCGAGATCCAGCGGGGCATCAACACCTCGGTGATGCTCACCGAGGAGGCGGTCAAGCGCGCCGCCGCCGGCAAGACGCGCTCGGACACGACGCAGCGGACCATCGAGGAGATCACCGCCCGGGTGGAGGAGAACGTCCAGACCTTCCAGCAGATCGTCGCCTCGACCAACCAGCAGCAGCTCGGCATCGAGCAGGTGATGGGCGCGCTCCAGAACATCCGCCAGGCCAGCCAGCAGACCGCGGCCGGCACCCGGCAGGTCGAGGCCGCCTCCGCCAACCTCACCGAACTCGCCCAGGCCCTCATGGCCCTCGCCGAACGCTACCGGAACTGAGGCGGCGCGCCCCTTGGCCGGATCGTCCAGTCCCGGTTCTGCCGACCCGGCCCTTCGCTTCGTACGGACCGAGTGGGACCGAGTGTCAGGCCCGGGGCGGTTCAGCAGCGATGGGCCGGCCGGCGGGCGCCGGCATCCGCACGCCGGCGTGCGGCCCGGACGCGCTCGATGTCGGTTATCCCGACCGGACTGGGCGGCGCGTCGCGGGTGAACGGCATGCGACTGCGGACATCGCCGTAATAGTCCGACCCCCCCATTCCGAAACTGCCCGCAACCACGGCTCCGTCCAGGCGCGTATCGCCGGCTGCTGCGCCCGTGGCGATGAGGACGAGGAAAGGGGCGGCGAGGAGGAGGCGCATGGAAGCATCTGGCCGCCAATCTGCGGCAGCTTTGCGACGGTTGCCGTCACGAGCGCGTCCCGGGCTGTCGGGCCGTCTTCGGTTCAGGCGTCCGGGTCGCCGTGGGGGGAGCGGGTCGGACGCGGGTGCGGCTTCTGCCAACCCGACCGACCTTGCGCGAAGCCGACTTCAAGAAAGTGGACCAGCGGATTGACGCCTGCGGCGCGGACGTCGGCGTTGGCTTCGAGATAGCCGTCGGTGCTGAACTGTCCGCTCGGGTCTCGCCCCTCGCGCCATCCCAGATCGAGGTAGTGCCGCGCCAGCCCGTGGGGATACCGACACGTGTCGGCGTACCAGCTCCTGTAATATTCCTCATCGAAACCCGGGAGCGCGCTGTCCAGGTAGGGCTCGGATTTGAAGTGCGTCCGGACATGGCTGGCGATGCGGGCGGCGACGGCCGTGTAATCCCGAAGGTAGGTGCCATCGACGAAGGCGTCATCCTCGGCCAAGCCGAAACGGGCGCCGCGCAATCCCGCAAACGGATCGAAGAACGAGACGCCGCGGCGCACGCAGACAGCGCGGAGGCAATCCGAATAGACTTCGACCGCGGCAGGGTCGCGTTCCGATGCCTTCGCGGCAGGGGTCGGGGGCAACGCCGCCACGAGCGTATCGAGGGTCCAGGCCTGGAGGCGATCGACGATGCGGTCTGTCTGCCCGAAGAAGTCGTCGGTCGCCGCCTTCGACAGCGCCGAGCGGGCGCGGATGTCGTTGGTCCCGATGATCAGGACGGCGAGCAGAGCCGGCAGGGGCGCGCGCAACAGATCGAGGGCGCGGCCACAGGAGCGCGCCGTCGCTCCGGCGATGCCCGCGTTCAGGACCGGGCGCGGAACGATCGGTCGCGGCATGAGCGCCGCATGCACGTCCCCGACCAGAACAATGCAGCCGCTCGGCGCAGCATCGAAGCCAGCCTGGATGTGGCCGAGCCCGTGACGTCGGAGGGCGCCGGTGCGAAACGCCCTCAAGGCCCCCGAAAAGCGCATGCGAATCTTGAACACTGCCCCCGCGTCCCGCACCGTAGGAGGTTCAGTTTTCACAAGTCCAGTCTTTCTCCAGCCTGCCAGCGCCTTTTGACCTCGCCCCCCTTGTCATGGGAGGGAGATCCCCAGGACGTCCGGATGATGAATGATGGCTCGCGGCGGAACCGTCTTCGGCGGCGGGCTGTTGAGGAGCCCGCTCGGTCGTGCAATGGAGCGCGCGCCCATCGGCGCCGTCGACCGCCACAATGCTTTCGCGTGCTCAGGTCCTTGTCCGATCCTATGGTCCGCGGCTACTTATCGTTCACCCCATTCAAGTTGAGAGACCTTCATCCGGCACCGGTCGGGCGACGGCACGTTTTCTTCATTCATGGCTTCGACGCCCGCAGCGGGATCCGGTTTCCTGCGTTCTTCAAACGGGAACTCGGCCGGCATACGGCCCGGTTCGGAACCATGCCGCGCGCGGTCTCGGAGATCCGGACCAGCGCCGACGGTCTCAGCCGGACCTGGACGGTCGGCCCGCCGGCCGATGGCGACGGCGCCGCCGTCTGTTGCGAGACCTTGATCTGGAGCGACATTGTCCACGCGGATCTCTCCCGGCCCGTGCTCCGCCAGCTGGCGCTGCTGGCGCGAAGCGTCGTTTCGGGGCTCGCACAGGGGTTGTTTTTCAAGACGGCGCGCTTCGGATGGCCCTACACCCTGCTGAGCGCTTTTCCGTTCTTCGTCGTCTTCGTCGTCCCGGCCCTGCTGATCTCGGCCGGCACGGCGCTCTTCGCCGTCCTGAAACCGTTATCGCCCATGGAAACGGTCGGGGCGGCGCTGATCTGCGCCGTGGCCGCGGGCGCGGGTCTCTACGCCATCCGCAAGGCGCTGGGCCGGCTGTTCTTCTGGCATATCCTGAGCATCCGCATCTTCTTCTGGCAGCATGCCACGGGCCGGCGACCGGATTACGAGGCGCGAATCGCGCTCTTCAGCGAGCGAATCCTGACGGAACTGGCACAATGGCGTGCGCAACCGGCGGAGGCGCCCGATGAGGTCATGATCGTCGGTCATTCCCTCGGCGCTGCCATGGCCGTGGAGGTCGCCGCCCGGATCCTCGCGCGCCTCGGTACGGACGATCGGCCCCTACCCCGCCTGTCCCTGGTCACGCTGGGCTCGGGACTTCCCTTCGTCGCGTTGCCGAAGGAAGCCGTGGGGATCCGCGCACGCATCGCGTCGCTCGTCTACAGCGACCGCATCGTCTGGTGCGACTATCAGGCGCCGCAGGATTGGCTCAACTGTTACGGGTTCAACCCCATTTTCGACATTGGTCTCGAGAGACCGGCCTTTCTCGCCCACAATCCATTGATTCGATCGGCTGGGGTCAAGGACCGGATACCGGAATGTGACTACAAGCGCTTGCGTCTTCGGCCGTTTCACATGCACTTCCAGTTCCTGAAAGCCAATTTCAGGCCCGGAGAATACGATTTCTTCGAGATGATTTTGGGCCGGCAATCGCTCCTGGGTCGCGCCCTCCGTCCGAACTGCCGGCGCCCCGTCGCCCCTGCGCAGGACCCGTAGGGTCGGCCCCGGTCGGATGCCGACCCACGCGCGATCCAGGCGTTCAGGCCGTCGGCAGCAGGGCCGCCTTATTCAGGTCGCCAGTCTCGGGACAGGTGCTCCGGCCGGCGTTGAAACGGACGGCGCGCATCGCGGGAGATCGTGAGAGTGAAGCCCGGTTCTGCCCTGCTCATCGGCGCCCTTTTCGCCCTGGTGCTGGCGTCGCTCGGCCTGCCGGCCCAGGTCGAGGCCGACTGGAAGGGACCCGACGCGCAGCCCCTCTTCGTCAACGAGGCGAATCCGGCCGGCTACAATTACGCGCCCAGCATCATCTCGGAGAACGGCGTCACCGATTTCTGGTGGTGCGGTCAGGGCCAGACCGATGTCATCTTCCATCGATCCTACGACCCGCAGACCGGCTTCTCGCCGGCCCGGATCGTGTTCAAGCCGACGCCCGGCTCCTGGAACCGCCAATACGTCTGTGATCCCAGCGTGATCCAGGGCCGCTTCGTCAACCCCGGGGACGGCCAGACCTACACCTATGCGATGTACTATTCGGGCGCGGACAACCAGCCTGGGAACAACAATCAGACCGGTCTCGCATTCTCGAACGACAAGGTGACGTGGGTCGACTATCCTGAACCGGTCATCAGGCCGCTCAACCCGGCGGTGGCGCAGGGCAATTACGGCACCGGTCAGCCGGCGTCGTTCACGGACGGCAAGTCCGGTCTCTTCGTTTTCACGACGGACCTCACCGGACCACAGGGCGTTGCCGGCTTCGGCGATCTCTACGTCCGTCACACCGCGGACGGCATCCATTTCGGGGCGCCGGTGCGAATCCCCAACGGGACGACCGATGGAGCGACCATCAATCCGAACTCCGATTTCGCGTACGATGCCAAGACGGGAGACGTCTACGTCATCACTGGGCTTCCGGGCCGCGTGTGTCATCAAGTGGCCTGCAAGGATCCGGCCCGCAACCCCGACCGCGAGACCTACCAGATGGGCCTGTTCAAGATGCCCTTGAAGGTCCTGTTGAGCGGGTCACCGGCACGTTGGACGCCGCTCGGCTATCTGAACTCCGACGTGACCGGCTTCTATCTCAATCACAGTCCGGGCTTCCGGCGGGACGGTACGGGGAGCCTCACGCCCTTCCTGCCGGACATCACCGTCTTCTTCTCGGGCGGCGACCCTTACCCGGGCACGTGGCGGATCGCCGAGGCGCGCGCGACCCGCGGTGCCGACCGTCTCCCCTTGCGGCGCGCCATTGGTCCCGCCGGACATTGGGTCACGACGGGCTATGTCGCGCCCGCCTACAGGGCCGAGGGCAGCGTCGGCAGCGTCTTGACGCTTTCGGCCCCCGGGACCGCAAGACTGATGAGTTGCGTGGCGGGACAGGATCACTTCCTCAGCCGGGACGTGCGCTGCGAGGGGCAGACCCCGCTGGGGCAGACCGGCTACGTCTACGAGGCCCCCAGGCCCGGCAGCCACCCCATCTACCGCTGCAATGCCGGCGGTCGCGATCACTTCGTATCGACCCTCGCGGGCTGTGAAGGGCATACGACCGAGGGCCTGCTCGGCTACGCACTCGATTGACTTCCCTTCGCGCGGCTCGCCGTACCGGTCCGACCGCTGAGATATCAGGCGGCATGAGCGACCGCGCGTGATCAAGTCTCCAATCGGCCGATACCGGCCTGTGCTGCAGCGGGCAGATGAGCCTAGCGCCGGCACAGGGTTTCGGAAGGAGCGGCGGGGCGATGAAAATACTCGCGCAGTTAATCCGTATTTAACCTTAAGCGGTATTCTTAAGCGATCCCCGAGAATCGGGTTGCTCCGGTTGGAAAGTTAGCGATCCATGTCTTCCATCACCCTGTCGGCCGCGACACGCCAGAACCTGCTCTCCCTGCAGGATACCGCCCAGCTGATGGCGACCACGCAGAACCGCCTCGCCACCGGCAAGACGGTCAACTCCGCCCTCGACAACCCGACCAACTTCTTCACCTCCCAGTCCCTCGACGCCCGGTCCTCGAACCTGAACACCCTGCTCGACGGCATCTCCAACGGCGTCCAGACGATCCAGGCCGCCAACCAGGGCATCACCTCGATCCAGAAGCTGGTCGATCAGGCCAAGTCCATCGCCAACCAGGCCCTCTCGACCCAGCTCTCCACCACCGGAACCGCCGCCAACGCCTACAGCGCCAGCACCGCCTCCCAGACGGTGCTCCTGACTATCAACGGCACCTCCGTGTCGGCCACCATCGCCGCCTCGTCGAGCATCAGCGCCACCGTCGCGGCCCTGAACGCCGCCGTCAGCTCGGCGTCGACCTCGTCCAGCGGCTCGTTCGGCGCAGGCGCGATCTTCTCGGCCGACAGCACCGGCACGAAGATCGTCCTGAACGCCCAGGCCGATGTGGAGTTTCAGAACTCCGGCAGCCAGACGGCGCTCGGCTTCACCGGATCGAGCACCACCGCCTCGACCTACGGCACCGCCGCCACCACCGTCGTCTCCAGCGACCTCTCGATCTCCGGCGTGTCGCAGCGCGCCTCTCTGGCGAGCCAGTACAACAACCTGCTCAACCAGATCACGCAGCTCGCCGGCGATGCCAGCTACAACGGCGTCAACCTCATTGCCGGCAAGGGCAATGACATGAACATCAAGTTCAACGACACCGGCAGCTCGAACCTGAACGTCGCCTCGGTGGATGCCACGTCCAGCGGCCTGGGCCTGTCGTCGATCACCAACTCGAACAGCACGTCCAGCCAGAACGGCCTCGGCAACTTCCTGTTGAACTCCGACGTCAACAAGACCCTGTCGACCCTGACGAGCGCCGGCAACACGCTGAACTCCGCGGCGAGCGCGCTCGGCTCGAACCTGTCGGTCGTGCAGAACCGGCAGGACTTCTCCAAGCAGCTGATCAACGTGCTGCAGACCGGCTCGGCCAACCTGACCAACGCCGATCTCAACCAGGAAGCGGCCAACTCCCAGGCGCTGTCGACCCGGCAGTCGATGGGCATCTCCGCCCTGTCCCTGGCCAACTCCGCGC
This sequence comes from Methylobacterium sp. 391_Methyba4, assembly GCF_029691625.1. Lineage (NCBI taxonomy): Bacteria > Pseudomonadati > Pseudomonadota > Alphaproteobacteria > Hyphomicrobiales > Methylobacteriaceae > Methylobacterium > Methylobacterium sp. 391_Methyba4. The sequence continues at coordinate 3,546,781 of NZ_CP121475.1, forward strand.
AGCAGGGCGTCCTCCAGCTCCTGCGCTAATCCTGCGCTAAGCCTTCGTCACATCATCGCCATGACGGCCGGAGCGACGCTCCGGCCGTTTGCATGAGAAGCGTCGGACAACGACGGATTCCTTTCGAACGCCGATGGCATCGCGGGCCGCAGCCGATACGGCGTGAGAGGCTGCGCCACGCCCCGAATTCCGACGCGCTTCGGCAAGCGCGTTCTCGAAACCATTCGACAGCCCGCCAGCCTGGACCGGGGCGGATCCATGGGTGCGGTCCCCGAGGATGCGGGAATCGTGTCGATTACGCTTTCAGCGGCAGGGACCCGATCGTCTCCAGGATGCATTACGGCTTAGAGATCGGACAACCCGACGGATTTCTCGTCCGTCGGCTCGCCCGGCTTCGAACAAGCCCTGTGACTGGGGCGCAGAGAAGGGATCATCTTCCCTACGGCGGGCAGGCGAGGTCGCCGCCCGGCCACCTGATCTGCGCGGCCAAGTCCTGAAGACGCTGGCGCGCCAAAGCGATCTTGCATGCCCCGGAAAGCATCGGGGCGAGGCTGCCGTTGTGCCCGGGCGTCGTGGTGTCGGCTCACGGTTGATCGGCGTCCAGGACCGCGCCGCGGGCGCGGAAGCCGTAATATCCGCGGTCGGCGTCGAACAGGACATCGAAACCGTTCAGGACGTGCAGCCCCGTATTGACGAAGGGTTGCGGGCGCGTGGTGTTCAGAACGATGCGCTCCGGTGCGAGTCCCGTGGCGTGGTCGCCGACGGTGACCGTGTAAGCGGCGGCGGCGCCGAAGCGAAAACGCAGTCGCGTTCCGGGAAGGAGCGCACTGTGACCGGTCGCGTCGGTCTGAAGGCTGGTGGCCAGCTCCGCGGGCGGCAGGGTCAGGAACATGGCGGTGACGCCGGTGTCGAGCAGTGCCCGGCCGCAGGCGCCCGGCTCCCGACCGTCGACGGAAATGCACACGGGCACGCCCAGCCAGTCGCCCGGCACGCGCGGGTGGGGATCGAGCTTGACGAAGCGGTAGCGGCCTTGGGTGTTTGCGCGCGTCAGGCCGACATGGACGCCTCGGGCGGTGAGCACGTAGCCGCGCCGGATCGCACCGGGGCCGGACGGCTCCGCATTGAGCAGGGGATTGGTGTCGGGCGTGCTCTGGCTCTGGCTGTCGTCCTCGCGGCCAAATCCGATGCCCAGCATGGCCACGTGCTCCGGCGCCTCTTCCGGGGTGCAGTGGCGGGCCTGCGCGGTGCAGGCGATGCGGTCGACCGCGAGGACCGGGATCGGCCGCGTCGCCACGTTCTCGCCGTCGCGGCCCCACAGGATTACCGAGACGCGTATCCAGCGGCCGATCATGATGCGACCGGAGCTCGTGTAGGTGATGCGCCCAGGCTGGCTGGGCAGCGTCGCGTTGTCGGGGATGCGGCTGGCCGAGACCACGATGCCGGTCGAGCCGGTATCCACCAACACGGGCCGGGGCGCGCCGCCGAAGGAGAGCCCGAGCCGCGGCGACTGCGCGATGGCGTCGCCGGGTTGCGGTGCATTCAGGAAAGGCAGGAACACGCCACGCCGGTCCTCCAGATAGCTCGGGCCGTCCTCGGCGTTCGCGAACTTAGCCGGTCCGAGGAGCCCGGCCACAGCGAAACCCGCGCTCAGGACAGCCAGACCCGATCTTGCGCCGTGACCGCGCGCCTGAGCGTCGCCGCGGGGACGTTGCAAAGCCTGCCGCATGCCGGTCCTCCGCGGGACGATATCTGAGCGATCCCGCTCACATGCTCGGCCCTTCCGGGCAACGCTTCAATCCACGCGCCCTCAATGGGCGGCGAGCCAGCGCCGGCTGAACAGCAGCGCCAATCCGTGCATCCACGGTGTGACATTGTGTCCTGATCCCGCGGCGGATAATCCTGTCGTGCGCCCGAACCGGTTGCACCCCGTGTCGAGGATCATGAGCTCGGGCCGCGACCCGGGGCAGGAGGACGTTCTTGCCGAGAGCCGAACCGGGATCTGCCCGGACGTCCGCCGCCCGCACCGCGATCACTCCGTTCGGCCTGATCGGCCAGAGCCGAATACGACCAGCCGGGGCAGCACCCGATCCGGCGGCCTTGGCCGACACCGCCCACGGCGCAGCCGTGGTGATCGGCAAGAACAGCGTTAGGCAGACTACGACGGTCGGGGAAACCCTGGCGCTGCCCGTCACGGCCGGCGCGACGACCCGCCACCGCCGCGGCCACGGGAACTCGCATGGGGCGCGACCGGTGCAGGCGGGCACCGACCGATCCGCCCCCGCCCGAAGGAGGATGTCCGATGAGCGCCCTTGAGACTGGACGGCCGGACCGGTCCCGCCGGCGTATGCGCGTGATCCTGATCCTGATGGTCGTCGCGTGGCTGCCGGCTTTGCCCTTCGCCGCCGGTGCCGCGCTGACCAGCCTCACCGGCTGCCAAGTCAACGAGGCAAACACGTATCCCTGCCCGGTCGCCGGTCACGATATCGGCGAGCTGCTGTACGGGCTGATGATGACGGGTTGGGTGTTGATCGCCTTCCTGCCGTTCATGGCCCTGACCCTGCTGCTCGCCGCCGTGCAGGGCTTGCTGATGCTGGTCGGAGCGTTGCGGCGGAGAGGAGAGACGCGTCACAAGATGCACGATCGGGCGCGCCATGATCTTCGTGGAGGATGAAGGCGTCAGCGCGATTGGTCGAGGCGCCGGCTTCGCGGAGGCCGCGGGTCTCCGACGTCGGCCCGGCCGCGCCGCCGCACATGGGGTTACGAGGTCGTCCGGCGGCCGAGCACGCGGGGCATCCGCCTCGGTGACGGCTCTCCCTGGGTTCCGGCCATCCGCAGGCTTCTCCCAATTCTAAACGCCCGGCTACGCCGAGGGTCCGTTGGCCTGAGGCCAGTCCAGGCCGTGCCACCGTCTCTCGGTCCAGACCGGACTGTGCGCGCGCGGGACCTCGGACAGATCGGACGCGAGCAGGCCGCCTCCGAATCGCGCCCAGTCTTCCAGCGTACGCGTCCGGCCGGCCTGCGGACCGTGCCGCTCCCGCGTGATCTTCAGCGGGGATCCCACGCGCCCGCAACGCCGATACCAGTTCCGCGCGCGCCGCACGGGCAGGCCCACCGCCAACTTCATGCCGTTCCCCCTGGCGCGACCATGCGGCAAGGCGCCCGCAGCCCCGTCGACCGGGGCTCCCTACCGCCAAGCTAAGCCAAGCCTTCAGCGCAAGCATGTCGGGCCGACCCTGACACGCCTTCCGATCTCTCCGACTGCTGATCGGGCCAGCGGACCACAGATGGGACGGCGGGACAGTGGCCGGAGACTTCGATCTTCGTCCGCCGCCTTCGGGGCACGCCGCCGCGTTCGACGGCGGCGAAGGCTCGGTTCCCCGTCCGACCGTGGCCGCACGGTCGTCGTTCCTCTTCCGTGGAGTTCAGCCCATGAAACGTCTTGCGATCACCCTGACAACGCTTTCGAGCCTCGTTCTGTTTGCACCGTCGAGCGAAGCGCGGCCCTACGGTCATGGCCCCGGCCTCCATCACGGGCACCACCATCTGGGCCATGGCGCCTGGAGAGGGCGACGCCACGGATTGCACCATCACCGACTCCACCGGCACCACATCCACCGGTTCCGTCCGCACCACAGACGGTATCGCGGTTATCGGGGTGTGACCTTCCGCCCCTCCGCCTATGGCTACCGGCCGCACGCATACGGCTACGGCGGTCCCCGTGGGTACCGCGGGCCGGGTTTCGCCACCGGCCTCGGCCTTGCGGCGGCGGGTGCCGGGCCGAACCTCTATCGGCCGGTCTACAGCCGTCCCTACTGCTACCGTTACGCGCCGGCCGGCTACGGCTGCGGCTTCTAGGAAGCCGCTCAGGATCCGGGAAGCCGACGTGCGGCAGCCTCCCGGATCCGCGGGCGATGAAGGCTGTCCGGGTGAACCCTGCGCAGGATCCAGCAAGGAACCGCGGGCGTCCCGACAGGCGTCGACGCTCAACGGTCGCATGATTTGCCGCTCGGGTGCCGCTTTCGCGCAATGGTCAACCGATGATCGTCTGCACAGCGTGTCGGGATAACCCCGACACGCGTCGGTGAGAGCAGCATCGCGACCTGAAACAGCTTGCTCGACCGTTCAAACTGCGCGCTTCTCACGGTGCGGGACATCATCCCGAGCAGCCGGAGAAATCAGCGCCCATGCTCATGGACATCGTCAAACAGGGGGCCCGCGCGCGTTCCGTCGGTCGGCCCCGCGATGCCTGTCCGTATCCCGGCGAGTCGCGCGAGCGCCGCGCGTGGTTCGAAGGCTATGACGGCTCCTCCTGGGCCGTTGCGACGCGGATGCCGCATCCGGCCCGGATGCTGCCCGGATCGGCGCTGTGCGACACCATCCTCGCTTCGGACGCACTCCCGCCGGCTTGATCGCGGGGCGACTTTTCCGCGACAGAGCGCGTGGCACAGGGGCCGGGACGGGGACTCGGGAGACGGGTGGCGATGCGCTCGGGACGGCGAGACAGGAAGGCCGAGCCGCCTGAGCGTTGGAGGTCGGGTTCGGGTTGGCGCGCTGCGTGCCCGCGTCCGGGCCCATGAACATCCGACCCCGCGACGTCGCCATCCACGGGTCTGAGCCCCCGCTGAGCCGCGGCAGCCGCCGGACCTTCATCGCCCTCGCCCTCGCGGCGGCCATACCGGTCCTGCTGCTGAGCGGCTGGGTCGCCACGCTCATGGCGCAGCAGCAGCGCGACCTCGCCCGGAGCGCTGCGGTCGCCAGCGCGACCCGTGTGGCCGAGCGCGTCGCCTCGGACATTGCGGCCCAGATCGCGGTTCTCGAAGCGGAGGCCGCCTCCGCCACCCTCGACCGACCGGATCTCGCGGCCTTCTACGCCGAGGCCGAGCGGCTGAGGCAGGCGCATCCGCTCTGGGAGACGGTGGAACTCGCCGGTCCGGACGGCGCTCAGATCGTCAACCTGCTCCGCTCCCTCGAAGAGGAACTGGGACCGACTTCGGACCGGCAGAGCTTCGACGCCGTCGTGCGGACGCGTCAGCCGGTGATCGGCGGCATCGGTCCGGCCGGCCTGATCTCCGGCAAGCGCCTCGTCGCCCTTCGCGTCCCGGTCATCCGCGACGGGATCCTGCGCTACGTGCTGTCGGTCCGGCTTGCCACAAACGCGGTGAGCTCGATCCTGCGGGATGCCGGTGCCCCCGAGGGCTGGGTCGGTACCATCGTGGATGCGGACGGGAACACCATCGCCCGGACCCGGGCCGAGGTCGAGGAACTCGGCCACCCGGCGAATCCCGCCTTGCAGGCGGCGATCCGGCACGCGCCCAACGGATTCTACACCGGCCCGACGCTGGAGGGCGCGAATGTCGAGGTGGTCTACCGGACGCTGAAGCACACCGGCGGCTGGTCGGTGCATTTCGGGATGCCGGTCGCCACCCTCAACGCCCCGGTGTCACGGTCGTATGTCGTGCTGGGCGGCGGCAGCTTCGTCAGCATCGGCCTCGCCTTGGCGCTGGTCGGATTGGTGGGCCGCGATATGGCGCAGCGCCGTGCGGGCGAGCAGGCCCGGTTCTCCCTCGCCCTCCGGTCCAGCGAGGAGCAGGGCGCGGTCGCCGCCGAGGCCGCGGAACTCGGCACGTTGCGCTGGGACACCGTCGCGCGCCGGGTCACGGGTTCTGCGCGCGCGGCCGAGCTTCTGGGGTGGCGGGCGGCCGCGGAAGGGCGCGACAGCGCCGTGGACGCCGATACCGTCCTGCAGGCGGTCGAGCCGGAGGATCGCGGGCGCCTGAGCGAAGCCCTGCGCCGGAGCCTCGCGGAAGGTACGCCGCTCGACGTCGAGTTCCGCGTGAACCGGCTCGATCGGGAACCGCGCTGGGTCCGCGTGGCCGGTCGCGTGCCACAGCTTCACGAGGACACCCCGGATGGGCTGATCTACGGCGTGGTCTCGGATATCGAGCCGCGCAAGCGCGCCGAGGCCGAACGGTCCGCGCTGCTCCGCCGCCTCGGCGAGGCGCAGGAGAACGAGCAGCGCCGGATCGCGCGGGAACTCCACGATCAGGTCGGCCAGACGGTGACCGGCCTGTCGCTGGGCCTCAAGAGCATGGAGCGGCTCCTGGCCCGCGGTGCCCTAGCCGAAGCCGGAAGGCAGATGGAGTGGCTGCAAGCGCTCGCCGGGGAGATCGGACGCGACATCCATCGGGCTGCCGTCGACCTGAGGCCGACCGCCCTCGACGATCTCGGCCTGCGCGAGGCGCTCGCGACCCTGCTGCGCGACTGGAGCCAGCGGCACGGGATCCGCGCCGATCTGGAATGCCTGAACGAGGCGACCCGTCTGCCGGCCGCCATCGAGACGGCCGTCTACCGGATCGTGCAGGAGGCCCTCACCAACGTACTCAAGCATGCCCGCGCCGCGAGCGTCAGCGTGTCGGTGGAGAAGCGCACCGCCGAGATGCGGGTCGTCATCGAGGATGACGGCGTCGGCTTCAACGCCGAGGACCTCCGAGACCGTTCCGGCAGCGATGGACAGGCCAAGCTGCGGCTGGGACTGTCCGGGATCCGCGAGCGCCTGTCCCTTCTCGGTGGGACACTCACGCTGGAATCGTCCCCGGATGTCGGCACAACCCTGTTCGTGACCATTCCCGTACCGCATCATCCCGAACCCTGAGGAGAAGCGCCCGATGGATCGCATCCGCGTCGCCCTGGCCGACGACCACCCCATCGTCCTCGCCGGGATCCGGACGCTCCTGAACGCCGACCCCGAGATCGAGCTGGTGGGCGAGGCGACGAACGGCAGCGAGGCGCTGCCGATGATCCATGCAGCCGACCCCGACGTCGCCGTGGTCGACGTTTCGATGCCCGGTCTCAACGGGCTCGAGCTCACCGAGCGCGTGGCGGATGCGTGCCCGCGAACGCGCGTGCTGGTTCTGACGGTCCATGAGGATGCGGCCTACGTCCAGCCGCTGCTCAAGGCCGGCGCCCGGGGATACCTGCTCAAACGCTCGGCCGCGGAGGATCTGCTCCGCGCGGTCCGCGCCGTCGCCGCAGGCGGCGTCTATCTCGACCCTTCGGTGGCGAGCCATGCCCTGGCGCATCCTGCAGCAGACTCCCGGATCTCGGTGGCCGAGCCTGCCGCAGACGCGCTGAGCCCGCGCGAGACGGACGTCCTTCGCCTGATCGCCCAGGGCTTCAGCAACAAGGAGATCGCGCGCCGCTTCGATCTCAGCGTCAAGTCCGTGGAGACCTACAAGGCGCGGGCCGCCGAAAAGCTCGGCCTGCGCACGCGTGCGGAGATCATCCGTTACGCGGCCGCGCACGGATGGCTCGATGCCCTGGCCCTGCGCTAGGAGCCGCGATTCTTTGAGCGCGACGGATCAAATCGCGGCGCGGTTCGTCTGTCTGGCGGACCGAATACGGATGAGGGGAGACGTGTGAGCGTCGGATTGATTGCCCTGCTGGACGATGTCGCCTTCATGGTCAGGAGTGCGGCGGCGTCCCTCGACGACGTGGCAGGCCAGGCCGCGAAAGCCGGAACCAAAGCGGCCGGTGTCGTCATCGACGATGCGGCGGTCACGCCCCGCTACGTCGTCGGCTTCGCGGCGGAGCGCGAGCTGCCCATCGTCGGCAAGATCGCCGTCGGATCGCTCCGCAACAAGCTCCTGTTCCTGCTCCCGGGCGCCCTGGCGCTGAGCGCCTTCGCGCCCTGGGCGATCACGCCGCTCCTGATGCTGGGCGGTGCGTATCTCTGCTACGAAGGCACCGAGAAGGTCTACGAGGGCCTCTTTCCCCATCGCGCCCACGGCGACGCGGCGGACCACGCGGACGGCGCCGGTGGCGCTGCGGCCGGAGAAGAGCGCCGCGTGGCGAGCGCCATCAAGACCGACTTCATCCTCTCGGCCGAGATCATGGCCATCACCCTCGCGGCCTTGCCGGAGGGCAGCTTCTGGATGCGGGCGGCCGTTCTGGCCATCGTTGCTCTGGGCATCACCGTGGGCGTCTACGGCGTGGTCGCTGTGATCGTGAAGGCTGACGACGCGGGCTTGGCTCTGGCCCGCAGCACGGCCGGGCCGCCGCTCGGAAGCCTCGTCCGCGGGCTCGGCCGCTGCGTCGTCAAAGGCATGCCGATCCTGCTCGGACTTCTGGCCGTCGTCGGTACGGCGGCCATGATCTGGGTCGGCGGCGGGATCCTGATGCACGGTCTGGAGACCTACGGCCTGGCATGGCCCGACCACGCCGCCCACGACGCGGCGACGGCAGCGTCCGCGCGCCTGCCGTTCGCCAAGGGCTTCGTCGAATGGCTGGTCACCGCCCTCGCGTCGGGCCTGATCGGGCTGGTGGTCGGCGGCCTGCTGATTCCGCTCACGAGCTTCGTGCTGGCGCCGACGTGGCACGCCCTGTCGGCCCTGCGGAAGCAGACTGCCTGATCCGAGAAACGTCGAGGCCAAGCGGTACGGTGGTCCCGACGGTCACCGTATTGCTCGGCCTCCTCCGGAGCCCCATGGCCCGGCGGTCGAGGATGCTTCTGCAGGACCCAGAAACGACAAAGGCCGCAGAGCTGCGGCCTTGTAAGTCGATCGTATGGTTGGGAAAACTGGAGCGGGCGAAGGGATTCGAACCCTCGACCCCAACCTTGGCAAGGATGTATGAAGTCGTTTCCCTGTGTTTCCGCCGATTTCAAAAGTTTTCATTCATCATTGCAAGTCGTTGCAGTATTGACTGCATTCGCTTTGCGCCGTTTCATGGCGTAGCCGCCCGTTTCCGACACGGTGCTGCCTGCGTGCGTCCTGAAGGAGCAAGACCATGAAGCGAAGGAACGCCGTTCGCCTGACGCTCAGGACCATCGAAAAGGCGGCCGCAAAGCCCACCTCCTATTTCATCTGGGATCTCGATCAGCCCGGGTTCGGGTTGCGGATCGAGCCGACCGGCGCGAAATCCTTCTACATCCACTATCGTCTCGGAGGCCGCGGCTTTCCTTCCAAGAAGATGAAGCTCGGCGACGTGCGCAGCATGAGTGTGAGCCAAGCGCGGAGCGAAGCGGCGGAGAAGCTCGTGCTTGCCCGGAAGGGCGAGGATCCGGCAGCCGAGCGGGTCGCGGCGAAGAACTGCCTGTTCGTGCACGAACTGATCGACCTATACGGGTCGGAAGGCCTCGTCCGCTTGAAAGGACGCCGCAAGGGCGAGGACATGACGGAGGAGACCGCAAAGTACACAATGGCGCGGCTGCGCAACCACGTCGTACCGGTCCTGGGCCAGCTCCGGCTCGTCGAACTCGACAAGACGCACGTCGAGTCGCTCTTCAGGAAGGTCGGCTCCGGAGCGACAGCCGCGAAGACTGAGGAGCGGACCGGCAGGGGAGCGGTCGTCCGCGGCGGACGCGGTGCCGCGCGAAAGGTGGTCCGCGATCTATCGGCGGTCTGCACGTTCGCAGTCGACAACAATCTCATGAAGGCGAATCCCGTCGCGAACGCGCGGGTCAACAAGGTGGACAACGAGCGCAAGGACTACCTGACGACTGCGCACGTGCAGCGCCTCGGGCGAGCACTCGTCGAGGCGGAGACGAGTCACGGCGTCCCGCGCGTCGCAACGGACCAGATCCGTCTCTGGCTGCTGACCGGCCTGAGGAGGAACGAAGGAGCCGCGTTGAAATGGAGCGAGGTCAGGCTGGAACATGAAAGCCTGGAACTCGAGACTTCCAAGAGCGAGACCAAACGGCCTCTCACGCCCCCGGCGGTGGCGTTCCTGCGGAAGCTGAAGGAGACAGCCGACTCCGCCTACGTCTTCCCGGCGAAAAGAGGCGACGGCTGGTTTACGGGTACGAAAAGGTACCTGCCACTGATCATGCGCCTCGCCGGACTCGACAGGCTGTTCCCGCACCTCCTGCGGCACACCTTCGGATCGAACGCGATCTCCCAGGGATTGAGCATCCCCCTGGCCGGAGCCCTGCTGGGACACGCCAACCTTCGGTCCACGCTGATCTACGCCCACGTCCAGCACGACGTCGCGGCCAGAGCGGCCGGCCCATGCATGACCGACTTCGCAGCGGCGCTGGGCGCGCCGACACGCGACGCGTTCGGTGGAGAACGGTCGAACGCGGCCGATGGCGGAGAACGGTCGTGAGATACCCGACCAAGATTCGTCCGCACTGGATCCCGCTGCATCTCGCTCCGTTCACTCTGCGCCGGATGCAGGAGCCGTGCGCTCGCGATCTCGAGCTGGATGCGGAGTTGGAGCGCGCGTTGGCGGTCGACGCGCCGGATCACATGCTCGTTCGGGCGGACTGGTCCGCCGGACTGATCGAGGTGCTCGCCCGGGATCCGGTCGACGACGACATGGGGCCGGGTGACGGCTACCGCGTGTGCGTGAGCTCGCATCCCGCACTTTTCCGATCCGCGGCATCGCGAACGTCGCCGTCCGCATCGGCGATGCTGTGCGCCGGCCTCGTCGACGCCTTCTGGTCGGCGCTGATCAGCCGCCATTCGGCTCTGATCGTCGGCGACGTCCTGGCCGTCCATGCAAGGGGCGGTCCCAGACCGGTCGACGGCTTCAGGGAGGTGCCTGCCGACGTATGGGCATCCTCGTCCATCGATTGGGCCGCCGGAACGTGCACGTCGCCGGACGGCCATGTGTACTTCTCGATCCACGTCGCCCGGTCGGAACCGCCCTCGCCGCGCCCCGGCGACGAGGGCGGCCCGACAGCGACCGGCAGGCAGACGCCGTGCGACGTCGGTGCGCCGGGGGTCGTTTCGACCGGCGACGTGGAAGGCATGGACGTCCGCGCGGCAAGTCGCTTCCTGGGTGTCAGCAAAAGCTCCTTGGACAAGTGGCGGCTGACGGGCAACGGCCCGCCGTTCCACAGGATCGGAGCCCGCGTGCGCTATCTCAAGTCCGAACTCGAGGGATGGCGGAACCGACGTCGGGACCCGGGTCGTTCGATTTGAACGAACGCTCGTTTACAGATCTCCGTTGTATGATGGCGTTGAACCGGTCTGGTCGGAATGTCGGTCCGGACCAGCTGAGCGCGATCGAGACGATGACGGAAACCGAAGTCGGGCAGGAGCAAGTGGGTCTATGTGAATCAGCGCGGCTTCGGGCGCCAACGTCGGGCGTAAGTCCAATTCAACACCAAAGCGTGCCCCTGGCGGAGTCGATCCCCGATCTCCTACAAGTTCAACGAATCCGGGTTTTCGGTGGGGTCAGGATCGGCGCCGATCGCGACCGCAACCTTCATGGGATTCCGGTCGAGCCCGCAACCGCTTAGGCAGTGTCGCCCAAGGCGCGTGCTTCGGCGCCGATTCGCAAGCGGTCGCCTCTTCGTTTTGTCCACTCTCATACGGACGATCCGGACGTGATCGCCGACAGGTGGATTGGGACGTCGACTGGGCGGGCGGGGCGGCGGCCGGCCACGGCCCTTTTGCGTAATGGCCTTGAACATTCAGCCGAGTTTCGGCGTCCTGCGCTGCGGCTCAAACGTGCCGGTGTGCCACAGGGGCGAACGACGCGCGCCTTCCCGCCGTCCGGTCGCCTCCAGTCTTCGGCGACCTGAGACGCGACCGTGTGGGTTATCGCTCCGGCCCCGCGCAGGACTCTCGGTTTGCGAGAAGCGAAGCCCGCATCGGCGCTTGCTGCGAACCCGGCTGTCACGAATGCGCGGTGCTCGGCCGCTACCGGGTCGGGCGTCATTCGCCAGTCCTCGTCTGACCGTGCCCCGCAATCTTCGACTGCACCGTCGGTGTCCGGGCGCTCGGGCCACTCTAAGCGTCGACGATATGATCGCCTATCGTTCTCGGCCGAGCCAACTACCGGCGACCGCTGCCGAGACTCGCGCTTGACCGCGGCCTCCTTTCGCAATCCGCTTACGGAGGCTGGCGACCTCCGTCGAACCGGAGCCTGCGCGCACTGGTTCGGTTGCAACGGGCTTGCATCGACGAGTCGGCACGACGACTCTATCTGAACCCGGGACGATGAGTGCATCCGACCGGTTCGTTCCCGACACCGATCTTTCGCCGACCGCCTGCCGGAAGGCTCAGGAGCCGATATCGTGACAACGGATCAGAGACGAGATGCCGTGGCGTCGTCGAAGGGCAAAGCACCTAAGACGCTTTCGTCGGACACCAAGCTGGCCGCGATCAGAACTGCCATGGCCGCGGACGACTGGGATACAGCCTTGAAGCTCGCTTCGCGCTTCCAGCGTTTGGGCGAGCAGGCCAGCGTCATCCGGCGGGCTGCGGATTTCCAACTCCGGCCCAACTTCTACCGCCAGTTGGGATACGACGGCGAGAGGGTGCGGGCGGAGGGGATCGCCGCTCTCAAGGAGCGGTTCAGCGTTTCCTGGTCTCAGACGAGCAGCCGGGACTGATCGCTTGACGAAAACCACGACGCTCATCGCGACGAACGTCGACCGGCTCGCTTCGACAGGCGGCCTCTCGAACATCCAAGACTCTCCGGTCGGGGCGAGCGGATTCGGCTCGTTCTCTTGGCCCTTGCCGGAACAAGTCTCGTCCATCCTCCAGGCTTGGCAAAGCGCGGAACGTGCGTCGCCGATGGAGCTCGGTCGTCAGCTCTACGACCTGCTCCTTGCAGGCCGACCTGGAAGGACAATGCCGACCGCGCTCGAACGCGCGCGAGCCGCAAGTCGTGTTCTTCTGGCGTTCAGTACGGCTTCCCCGGAAATGCACTTGCTTCCGTTCGAGATTTTGCACGACGGGGATCGGTACCTCGCCGGAGGCGAGAGGATCCCATTTCGCTGGATCAACGACGGTTCGACCCAGGATGCCAGATCGCACGGCTTCCGGCATTTCCTGGTCGCGGTCGCGAACCCGACCGATCACCCCGATTTCGACCACGATCGGGTAGTCGGCGAACTGCGGAAGGCGATCGACGCGATACCTCAGGCGACCTGCAACATGGTTCCGCATGCCACACGCGGCTCGCTGAGGCGCGCTCTCGGCGAGCGGGATGCCTATGACGCAGTGGTGATCGTCGCCCACGGCGGCAGCGCCACCGCCGAAAGGGACGGTTTCATGGTGCTCGAGGACGAGAGCGGCGCCGCAAGCAGATGGGTCGGCGAGGACGTGGCGCACGAACTCGGTGTTCATCGTGGATGTCTGGTAGTCCTATGCTCGTGCAAATCGGGCGCCGTGACCGCGAAGAACTCGCTCGGGGGCGTCGCACAGCGTCTCATGATCGGTGGACACGTCGGCTCCGTCGTGGCGATGCAGCGTCCCGTCACGGTTTCCTCGGGGCTCGCCTTCCTCGGGCGGTTTCTAGGAGTCGTCGCGGACGGTACCATTGACGTTTTCGATGCCTATGGCGAGGCTGCCGCAGCCTTGGCGGCGCATGCGGATTGGGAACGCGGGACTGCGGCCCTCTACACGCGCTTGCGCGGTCGGTTCGGCGACGGGGGCGGAGTCTTCGCTAACATCGCTCGGCCGAGCGAAGAGGAGATCATCAGGACGTCGACGTTGCTGAGCGCCGATCAAGAGACCTCCCGGTTCGCCTTCTCGTTGCCGCGGTTCAAGCTCGGCTCGCCCGAGGGCCAACCGGGTGCGCCGCCGCCGGAAGCCGATGACGAAGCCTACCGGTATCGCGGGCCGACCATCGCCGCCAACGACGTGCAGGCGGTCGAGCCGCTGATTCAACTCGTCGGAAGATTTCTGCCGAAATCCGAAGATCTTGCGCGCCGCGCCCGGATCATACCCGGCCACGTGGTCGACGCATCCTTCGAGGCGAAGGAGTTCACTCACTACGTGCTCGTCGGAAGCCGATCGCACGATTTCTCGCGGTCGAAGCTTCCCCAGTACAGCCGCGACTTCGCTTTCGAATTTACCGAGTGCGGGCCATGGCGCCTGATCGACCGGCGGGAGGGAATCTTCTACGACGTCGCCAACCCGGCACTGGCCGCCGCGCCCACCCCGAATGCGAGCGACTACGCTCTCGTCGAGAAGATCGTGGACCCCCAAAACGACCGGGTCCTGCTCGTCATTGCAGGCATGTGGAGTTCGAGCACGCTCGCAGCTGGGCGGTATCTCTTCGACAAGCGGGATGAAATCGTGCGCCGGTTCGGAGCAGGCGGCTTCCAGTTCGTGCTGGAGACGCGACAGGGCACCAGCGAAGTTACGAGGGTGGTCGTGAGCCGCGAACCACTGCTCGTCAGTGGATGACCAGCCTCTCGAGGGTCGACGACGCGGGATCGACGGGTGGATCGAAGCGCAGCACCGCCGCGAAGGCGCGGTCTCCGACCTGATCGGCCAGCCACCGCCACCGACGTTGCAGATACAACCCGCAACCCTCGGTGGCTCTTCCACCCAGACCGGCCACCATGAATACCGACCTGGAACGGCCGCCGGCCGACCGGCAGCCCGCGACCACGCCGTAATCGATTCTGGCGGAGTATTCGTCGCGGCTCAGCTTCGACGGATCGTCCAATGCGTATCGAGCGCCGTCGGCGAGCCGGATCGCCCATTGGGAGCCGAAGTCGAAATCGAAGATGAACTGCAGTCCCGTCGAGCCGAGAACTTCGTCGAGAGCGGAATTGCTTCGGCTGCCGAACACCACCGACGTCGCCGCGTCCGGCTCCGACGATGCAAGATCCGTGGCGAGATCGTCCGGCGAGATGAACCCGACAGCCGCACCGGCCTCCGAGGCTAGGCTATGGACATGCAGCGCCGAGCGCACGTCGCGTTCGGCGTACGCGTTGCTCGGATACCGGAACGGATCCCCATCCCGTGCGCCCACCACTCCCTGGCGGAACCGCGGGAGGCAGAGCCGAAGCGTCGGCTGAAGGCCGAGGCCGAGAAATTGCGCTATGCCCTGGTCGAACATGGCGGGATACTAACCGCTTTCGCGCGACGCCTCCAGTGGCGCGAGGCTCGTGGCGGACTGCGGCCGAATGCCGGCTAGGCGCACGCGCGTCGGAACGCGTCCGAACACGGCTTCGGGAGCGGACGCATCGTCGGGGGCGAACATCTGGATGCTCTTGCGCAACGACGTCCAGGCGAGTGCACGCTGCTTGGGGGCCCATGAGAACTCGCGCAGGATGGCCTCTTTGGAGATTTCTCCGTTGAGTTCGAGAAGATCCTTCACACGCAGCAGGGATGGGTTTCTGTCCGACATGACAGGTATGCCGCCTTCCGCGGCCCGGAATACGTCCAGCCACCGTCCGGTCCAGGCTTCCCACGAATAGACTTCGCGAGCGCGACGTGCGACCTCGCGAGCGACTTCCGCCTCCTCCGGCAGCCTGTCGAGAAGATCGCAAAGGCGGTTCGTGAGTTCGCTGCGGAAGTAGAACCATCGGACCTCGACGTGGCGACGTACCGAGGGGGCCAGACCCGAGAGAATCGGCTCCATCATCTCGAGTAGGAAGCTCTCCACGTTCATCAGCGGAACGCATCCGCCGCAGATCGCCTCGAGCGTGGAGATGGACCAATGAGTCGAGCGGTGCGGCGCGAGAACCAGATCGCTCGTACGGAGCGCCTCCCGATAGCGGCTACGTGGGAGCGTTTCGACGGTCAGCCAAGCCGCACGCGTCATCGTACCAGGCAGACGCACCCTGGTCGGGTTGGTCAGGTGTACATGGAAATCCTGTCGCCTTTCCCAGAGCCGCGGGAGGACGTCCGAGACGAGAGCGCGCACGCCCGTGTACTTCAGCAGGCGATGGTTGACCAGGATGCGCGCGGGAGTGTCGGAAGTGCGTCCTCCTCGCGGGACGAGCCCTCGCACGTCCACTGCCGGTGGAAGGATTCTCATTCTCTGGTCCAGCAATTCAACGAAGTCGTCGTTGAACCAGGTACGAGCCTTCGCCAGGATCTGCTTCCGCCCGTATTCGGAATTGCAACCGACCAGCGACATCGATCCCAACCCCGCCAGAGTCGCGAGCAGCGCCGGACGATGGAGGTCGTGCTTCGGCGTGGATGGCCGTCTTACGTCGAACCAAT
Organism: Methylobacterium sp. 391_Methyba4; assembly: GCF_029691625.1. Taxonomy (NCBI): domain Bacteria; kingdom Pseudomonadati; phylum Pseudomonadota; class Alphaproteobacteria; order Hyphomicrobiales; family Methylobacteriaceae; genus Methylobacterium; species Methylobacterium sp. 391_Methyba4. Next base: position 3,562,698 of record NZ_CP121475.1, read on the forward strand.
GGATGTATCCGACGGCGGGGACGTTGTGGAACGTCTGCCGGTTCATGAACTGCAGGAAGGCAGGCGCCGTCTCGGGTTGGTTGAGAAACAGCACGTCGACGTCGTACCGCCGGAAATCGAAGCGCTTGTAGAGTTCCGCCGGATCGAACTGAAAATCGCCGCCGTGCATGCGTGGCAGCAAAGGTACCGGAATGCAGGTGATGCGATCGTCCCCCAGCGCTTCCGTCCAGCTGGCCGCAGCGCGCTCGGGGATCAGCACATAGAAATGCAGGTCGCGATCGGCACGCACGAGCGCCCCGAGGAGTTCCGCGGTGAATGCAAGGCCGCTGTCACCTTCGGCGTTTTCTCCAGCCGAGTAGTTGACCTGCGTCAGAACCCGAAGCGCCATTCCTCGATCCGCCGGACCTGCTTAGCCTCAGGTCGTCGAGGGCGTGGCAGCGGACGTGGATCTCGCCGATGCGGAGCCAATCGTCAAGGCTCCGCCGACAGCAGGTCCATCCTTATGCGCGCCGCCGGATCGCCCAGCACGGCGTAGTTTCTGACGTCGTCCCGGATTATCCACAGTTTTGCCAGCCTACTTCTCGTGGCAGGATCGCCGGCCGAGTTCCTCATGATCTCGGCAATGGGTATCGTCAACGCGGACCACTGCGCGTTGAACTGATCGATGGCGTTTCCGATCCGCTTGCCTTGCATGAGCCTGGTCAGCACGTCCCGTATCGGGTGGCTTTGAGGACGACCTAGGGGCGTGCGAAAGGAATACGACCACGCGCGGTCCACGTGCGCTATCACGGACAACGCTCCGCGGCTCAGCATGGCCTGCGGCAGCCTGGCCATCGCGGGCTTGTCCGCGATCTGACGACCGCGACCGTCGGGTCCATCGCGGAAGGTGTCGACGGCCTCCCAGCCGGCGCCGTAGCACGCAAACAGAAAGTGCATCATGCCGTTCAGCCGAAGGCTCGCCGGCAGATCCCCGGCGGAGAGCCAATCGTCCTCCGTGACGGCGCCATATCCTTCCCAATCGTCGCAGACGAGAGCTCCCTGGCAGTCCCTCTGACGCGGATCGTCCTTGCCGAACGTCATTCCGTGCGTGCCCGAGAAGAGAAGGGACGGAGGTCCCTCGGCGCCTCCGAGAGCGGCCAGCAGACTCGATTTTCTGGCGTCGCGCTCCAAGAGGGAGGTCAAGGCAAACCCTTGCCTCTTGCCCAGCGGCCCGGCCGATCCGGAGCCGTCGCGAAACGGCTTCGCCACGTCGCGCGTGAACATCGCAGTGGCCCGGTCGAACTCATGCGCGGTAGAAAAGAGAACGGACCGCCTGCTCTTTTGAAAGATCAGTTCTCCCTTCTCGTATTGAGCGAGAGCTTCTGCGTAGCGTCGATAATTCTCCATATTGTCGAAATGCAATCTTCCGACAGCCCAGAAGACATCCAGCAGGTACTGGAACGACATCGGAACGTCTTCGGGCGAAGCGACGATCAGAAGATAGTACGGCACTCCGCGACTCGGATCGACGGCCGCGAGTCCCGGACCTTCGCCTTGCCTCGCCAGCCACGCCGTGGCCTCCTCCCCGGGACGGATGCCCGCATCCTTCTCGAAGACGCGGAAAAGATCGCCAGCCTGACTTCTGCGCAGGTCGAGGAGTGGATGAAGAGCCTCCTTGTAGGGTTCGGCATCCACCTCCGCGGGGAAGACTATGCCCCACCCGGCCTGATCGAGCTCTTCGGGATTTTCGACGGACGAGTCGGTTCCGAACGTGTCGACCCCGCAATCCGAGGCCGCGTGCCTGCCGGCGACCGTCTCGTCCTCGAACCGCGCCATCGATCCGCCGGCGATATCGACGATCCGCGCGCCGGAGCCGTTCTCGGGCGGCGGTAGAGGACGTCCGGTCTCCGCTTCCACGCCGTTGGCATGAAGCTCGTCCTGGTCGGTGCCGTCCGCGTCGAAACCGGGCATGTCCTTCGTTTCACTTCCCGGCCAGAGCCGCCGCCCAGATCAGATGGGCGACTTCCGGCCCATCTATGTCGTTGTGAGCCCCCGAGGCACCGTCGCCGTTGCGGATGTATCGGCTGGCCTCGACGTTGTAGATCCGGCCCTGTTCCAGACCGTACGACTCGTTTGCCGGCTTCATCGCGAGCGCGATCGCCTCGGGGTCGAGGCCTTGGGCACCGAACGCACCCAAGGCGCCGTAGCGAGGCGGTTCCCCGGCCGCGAATTCGATCTGATTGGCGACGCCCGCGGCGAGCGGATAGTACCGGCCCACCGCCGTGTCGTAGATGCTGCGGGTCGTCACGATCGGGCCCTTTACGAGCCGGTCGTCGAGCAACCCCCGGAAATATCCTTGACGTCCGACGGCGTCCGGAATCTCTCCGCAATAGGACCAGTGCGAGAGGGCTCCCTGGATCAGAGCGAGCGAGGCGACGCTCTTCGCGCTGGAATCGGCCGTGCCGCGTCCACAGAGCATGCCGGAAACCACGATGCAGCCGAAGCTGTGACCCATCAGGTGTACCCGCGCCGTGGTGCCGGCGCTCGACGACTGAAGCTCGCGTAGAAGCGCGTGCATCCCGCCCTCGCCGACGATCTGGGCCCTCGATTTCATCTTCCAGAACGACAGCTGCCGCAACGGAGCGAGAATCCCGCCGAGACTTCGGGAACCGAATCCGAAACTCTCCTCCTCGAGCGAAGCCTCGAAGTAGACCTGAGGGTCGAACGGTTCGCGATCGCCTCCGGGGGGAGCGGCGACGCCGGACGAGCCCATTTCCGTGAGCAGGCCGTCGATGTCGCGGTAGGCCGAATCGGCATCCGGCGGCAACCGGTCGGCGGCCGGATCGAGCGCCGCTGCGCGGAATACGGTCGCGATCCGTTCCCTCAGTCCCGGACGGTCGCCGAACCTGTCGACGTAGAGTGCGATCGGATCCGCCGAGCCGTCGAACGCTCCGGCGCCTGAACCGAGTTCCTCGTCCCCCCACGGTTGACTCGGCCAGTGGACACCGATGCGGAACGGCTTGAACTTGGGTCTGCGTTCTTCGGCCTCGCTCCGATCCGGACTGCGGTCCATGGCGGCAATCCACCGATCGTATTGATCAAGCGACGCGGGGATGTCGCCCTTCCAGCCGTGACATAGGATGAAGATGTCGGTGGGCCGCTCGGACGCGATATCGTTGAGCACCTTCCGGGAAAACGATCCGTCGGCGGCATCGGGATCGTCCGTCCTCTCGCGCCCTTCTGCATCGAATGCGAGGAGAGCGTAGCGCGTTCCCGCGCCCGCGATCGTCCGGTAGGGCATGGCGTCCCCTCCCCTCCACCCGTCAAGCTTGGCGGTTGCACCGCGACGACACCCGGTCCTGCGACCCCGCGAGGTCCGCGCGCACGTGCGATGCAGGATCGCGGAGCCCGACACAAACGACGGGTTCATGCGGGGGTTCCCCGGTCCGCAGACGAGCGGCCCGACGACGTGGTCTTTCACCCGCCGGAGGGCGGATCCGCGGCGAGAGCCGGTGCTGGCACGCCGACACGATCCCCCGCACGGCGCGCTCGGCCGCCGGACGCCGGCGCAGGGGTCGTACCGTCGCCGGCCGCCATCGTGCCGGCTTCGGCATCGGGCCGTCGCGTGGGCGGAATCGGCTTCCATTCGGATCAACGGGCGTCGGTCGGGTCGAACGGCTTGGACTTACGATCTCGCATCGCTCCGATGGACCGGCCCGGGTACGCATCGCCCGGCCTGCCGAGTTCGCGAACTTCCGGCCCCCCGACAATCCGATCCCCATTTCCCGTCGGCGGGCGCCCCTCAACCCAGAGTCGCGCTCGGAGCGGTGCCGCTTCCCATGATCGAAGGAACGGCCGTCCTCTCCGGTTGCGGCGGCGGATTCCCGGAACGGGGCCGATGATCTCCGCCGCAGCCTTCCGCGTCCTAACCCTTCGAAGGAACGCTCAAATCCATTGCCAGGCGATCGATCGGGCAGCGCGGGGCGGAACGGGAAGGAGTCGGGAAGGAGCGGAGGAAGCCGATCCGCACCGACGCTTCGGCGTTCCCGCTGTGCGGCGACGGTTTCGGGCCACGGGTCTTCTGACCTCCGTTTTCCGGTAGTTCGTCCGCACCCGCCAAGGCGACGAGCATGGCAAGATCCACATCGGCGGAGTACTCACGCACATGCTTCTCGAACCTGCCCGCTGCGAGTCTCGGGTCTCCGCCCTGCCCGATCATCGTGCCGACAGTCTTCGCAACCACTTTGCAGCAGAGCTCTCGGATCCCGGACGGCTGTCCTCTCTGATGATGGCGACGCAACGATCTTTCCGACCTTTCCAGGCCGCCTTCGATGAGAGCCACCGCGCCTTCCATGCCTAGCACGACGAAGTAGGTTTAGGAGCGGCACAGCGCTGTTTGGCCGATTGGTCTCGGATTTGCCGGTCGCTCTTTGGCCGCTCTCGGGTTCCGCCGCCGACGTGCCTCCCCGCGGAAGGTGCACTGGTTTAAAACGGCGCGCGGGCCGAGAAGCTGCCGGTGCAGCCGGACCGCATCCCGGCGGATGTGCCGAGACGCCGACGCTCGCCGCGCACGCGCTCGGCGAGCATGAACAGTCCTCCAGCCGAAAGGCTGGGTTGTGCGCTGGACTCGAAGCCCTTCGGGTCGGACGCGCGCACGGACGCCGCCAAGCTGACGACGCTGGCGGGGGTCTACGCAGCGCAGGACAACGCACACGGGCAACCGGGGATCTGACTGTGGTTGCATGCTCCTTATGTCGGCATGGAACCTGGCCCGCGACGTCGCGTCGAGCTCGGGTAGTCGGTGTTCGGTGGAATTCGGCCGGTGCGGAACGCCGCAAGCCACCGGTTCGCCGCCAAGGCACTCCGCAGCAGTGTCGTCGATGCGGAAGCTGATCCGCCCCCTTGGCCAACGGGTCGGATCGTGACGGATCCGTCCATGGTTGGAACGGCCGTACACAGGAGGCTTTGACGTTTTCGGAGAACCAGGTGATCTGAAGAAGGGTCCCGTCCGGAGACCCGCATGTCGACCATTCATGTCAACCGCCTCGAAGCGCCCACCGGGGTGGCCCGCAGGGTGCTGCGCGAAGCTGCCTTGCGTATTCTCGCCCTGCACGGATGCGACGGCCCACAGACGCCGATGAAGAAACGGGCCGTCCGTTTTCAAGGCTTCTCGATTCAATACTACGTTGCGGAACCAGACTCGATATCGCGGCGTGGAGGGATCCGATGGAACACACCATTCGGGGCCAAAGCGGACGAGTGTCAACACGTCATGGATATCGAGGTCGGCGAGCACTTGCTCGGAATCGGTTGGAGAGGCGATGGACCCATCGTGCACGATCGGTTCGTGCGCGGACCGTGGGAGTTGGAGCTCCTACGCGCGGCAGACATGGCGGACGACATCCCGTGCATGAACCGGGTCGCCCCGGCCGCCCCGGAACGATCGAGTCGAAGAGTCTGGCCGCTCGAGGCAATCGTACGGACCGGCCAGGGCCGCTTGCGCCGTCCGGTTGCATTCGACGTAATCGGATACAAGACCTGCTGGCCTGCGACCGCACCAGCAGGCACGAGTTTTTCCGAACTGGTCGACCTGGTGAAACACTATTACGATGCATCCCGCAGCGCAGATGGGGCGGTCACAAGCGCGACCGGGTTCTCCAGCTTCTCGATACGCGCCCGGTTGGGCGAACGGACTTTCAGACGGAGCGTTCCGATCGGAAGACCGGACCTTCGCTACTGGATAGCTCCTCACGGCGGCGCGAGGGCGGCGGCATCCCTGCTTGTATTGCTCGGTCAAGTCGACCCTATCGCTGGGCCGACCGTAGGCCGCTGCGTATGAGATCCCGCTCGATCGCGTCGCCAAAGGGCCGTTGGCGAGTTCGACAGTTCCGAGGCTGCCTCGATTCGTCGAAGCACATCGACTGGTGTCCTGCTCCTGACGTTTCCGACGGAGGTGTGTCGTCGGGTTCGACGTCGAACGCTCGAAGACGGAAGCGCTCGACGCCGGTCGGAATGGCATCGGCCGACTTCACCCACCGGTACGGCTTCGGATCGGTCTTCGTGGTCGTGATGAAGGCAAGAATGTCCCGCTCCGGCTCCTCGAACGGGCGGTCGACCACGCCCCGGATGGCCCGGGCCGTCGGCAAGCCAGACAAGGCAACGGATGATCGATGACGCTGTCCCTACAATGGAAGGACGCGGTGATCCTGCTGGTCCCGGGCGGCGATACCTACCGCCGACGAGTTCCTGCAGTGGACTGGCCACCCGGCCGGTGTTGCGTGTCATTCGGCCTGCCGCAGCCGCTGATAGTCTACTCGGACGCGACGCCGTGGAAGTTCGATGTCGTCGTCGAGCGGCTGGGGCGATCGGCACCGCGCCGCGGGTCACGCCGGAGCGCTCGGCGCCATGCGTCCGCGTGCCAGGGGCGTCGGTCCGCGGAGGCAGCCGGCCGAGCGACCCCATGACCATCCTGACGATGCGATCCTGCCGCGGCGCCGCCGCCGCGTCGGTCGTCCAGGCGAACCGTCCATACGCCCGACGGCCGGCGCGGTCCCGCTCCCAAGACTAGGCGGCGCGCTGTGCGGTGTAGGGCGGATAGTCGGTGTAACCGCGCCAATCGCCGCCGCAGAAGGTCGAGCGGTCGTAGGGGCTGAGCGGCAGATCTTCGCGCAAGCGGCGCACGAGGTCAGGGTTGGAGATGAACCGCCGTCCGAACGCGACGAGGTCAGCCTCGCCGGCGGCGACGACGGCCTCGGCGCTCGCCTTGTCGAAGCCGCCGGCGGCGACGATCGGTCCTTTGAAGATGCGGCGCAGCTCCTGCGTTGCGACCGGGGGCGCGCCCGCGTCGACCGTGTCGTTGCCGCGGATGCGCGGCTCGACGACGTGCAGATAGGCGAGGCCGAACGCATTCAGCGCCTCGGCGACATGGCCGAAGGTGGCGCTCGGGTCGCTATCCGACATCGCGCCGTATTCGCCGGAGGGGGAGATCCGGACGCCGACGCGGTCGCCGCCCCAGACGGCGGCAGCCGCTTCCGTGATCTCCAGAAGGAATCGGGCACGGTTGGCGATCGGACCGCCATAGGCGTCGGTGCGCTTGTTCGAGCCGTCCTGCAGGAATTGATCGGGCAGGTAGCCGTTGGCGCCGTGGATTTCGACGCCGTCGAAGCCGGCGGCGAGCGCGTAGGCCGCGCCCTGGCGGAAATCGGCGACCACGCCCGCGATCTCGTCCAGTTCCAGCGCGCGCGGAACCGGGTGTGGCTTCGGCCCCGTGGCGGTCACCGCCGTCCCGCCCGCAGGAAGCGCCGAGGGCGCGACCGGCAGCACGCCGCCGGGCTGCAGATCGGGATGCGACTGCCGGCCGACATGCCAAAGCTGGAGGAAGATGCGCCCGCCGCGCGCATGCACCGCCTCGGTGATCGGCCGCCAACCAGCGACCTGCGTCTTAGTGAAGATGCCGGGCGTATGCGCGTAGCCGAAGCCGGTCGGGGAGACGGGCGTGGCCTCGCTGATCAGGAGGCCGCCGGGCGTGGCGCGCTGGGCATAATAGCTCGCCATCAGGGCGGTCGGCACCTCACCTGGCCCCGCGCGCATCCGGGTGAGCGGGGCCATCACGACGCGATGGTCGAGGACGTAAGGTCCGACGCAAGCAGGCGCGAACAGTGGCGACATGACAGGCTCCAACGGTAAAGCGTTGCAGCCCATCTCGGCGGAAAAGGACTGGCCCGGAAGGCGGCCTACTGGCATTCCACCTATTCCCGGAGGATGAGAGATGGACCGGCTGGAGGCGATCAGGTTGTTCGTGCGCGTGGCGGAGAGCGGCAGCTTCTCCGCGGTCGCGCGCGAGGCGAACATCGGCCAGCCGGCGGTGTCGAAGCAGGTGGCCGCTCTGGAACAGCACCTCGGCGCGCAGCTGATGCACCGCACCTCGCGAAGCCTGACGCTGACGGAAGCGGGGCAGGCCTTCTACGAGGCCGGGGTGAAGCTCCTGTCGGATCTCGAGGCGGCCGAGTCACTTGTCGGCGCCGGGCAGAGCCGGCCGTCGGGGCTTTTGCGCGTCAGCCTGTCGGCGGGGTTCGGACGGATGCAGATCGTGCCGCTCATCCCCGCCTTCCATGCGCGCTATCCCGACGTACAGGTGGAGACGTTGGTCTCCGATCGCTTCGTCGACCTGGTCGAGGACGGCGTCGACCTCGCGATCCGCATCGGCGAGCTCGCCGACTCCGCGCTGGTCGCCCGGAAGATTGCGGTCACCCAGCGCGTCACTGTCGCGTCGCCCGCCTATCTCGATGCGCATGGTTCGCCGGCGGGCCCGCACGACCTCGATCGCCACGCCTGCATCGGATTCGTGTTCCAGCGTCAGGTACGCCCCTGGAGCTTCCGCGTTGGCGAGGACCGGGTCGAACACTGGCCGAAGGGGATCCTGCGCACCAACGACGCCGAGCATGTCCGTATGGCCGCTCTCATGGCACTGGGGCTGGCGCAGGCGCCGCGCTGGCTGTTCTCGTCGGACCTCGCGAAGGGTCGGCTCGTCGAGGTGCTCGCCGCCTGGCCCGGCGAGCGGACACCTATCCACGCTCTCCACCCCGACGGGCGCCGCCCGCCCGGCAAGCTGCGCGCCTTCGTGGATTTTCTCGTCGCCGCCTTCGAGCGCGATCCCGAACTCACGCCGCGTTGAAGTCATTCATGCCGAGCTGGAATGGACTCTAGTCCGACGCACGGCGTTATCGCCGTCAGACGAGGGGCTTAGCTAGCGGTCGTGCCGGGCGATGGACGCCCAGCCCCGAGACACCGCCGGAAGGACTCGTCATGACCACGTTCCCCGTCCACACCGCCGAGAGCGCCCCCGACGCCTCGAAGGCGACGCTCGAGGGCGTCAAGAAGGCGTTCGGCTTCGTGCCCAACCTGCAGGCCAACATGGCGACCAGCCCCGAGCTGCTCGCCGGCTACTCCGCGCTGTGGGACCTGTTCTCCAAGACCACGCTGACGCCCACCGAGCAGCAGGTCGTCTACCTGACCTCGAACTACGAGAACGAGTGCCACTACTGCATGGCCGGCCACACCAAGCTGGCGCAGATGGGCAAGATCGCCGACCCGATCGTGCAGGCGATCCGCAACGGGACCGAGATCCCCGACGCGAAATTGGAAGCGCTGCACGTGTTCACGGGCCTGGTGGTGCGCGAGCGCGGCTTCGTCGGCGACGCCGCTGTCGAAGCGTTCCTGGCGGCCGGCTACACGCAGCAGAACGTGCTGGAGGTGGTGCTGGGCGCGGGCACGAAGCTGCTCTCGAACTACACCAACCACATCGTCCACACTCAGCTCGACCCCTTCATGAAGGGCGCCGAGTGGACCAAGCCCGGCTCCAGCCGCGTCGCGGCCTGACCCGTCCCCTGCCAGCCGGCCTCCCGCCCTCGCCGGTTCGACCCCGGCGCCGACCCCGGCTCCCCCTTTCGGGGTCGGCACATTCTTCCCGGAGAACACCCATGTCGCTTCAAGCCCGTCTCGATGCGTTCAAGGCCGACTTCCGCTCCGGTAGGCCGCCGTTCAACGCCCCCGCCTTCGTCCATCCGATCATGGAGCGCGCCTCTGCCGAGCTGATCGCATCGGGCGCGGCCGGACGTGCGCTCACGGTCGGCGACAAGGCCCCTGCGTTCACTCTCGACGACCCCGACGGCGCGCCGGTCTCCTCGACCGAACTCCTGGCCAAAGGCCCGCTGGTGCTGAGCTTCTACCGCGGCGTCTGGTGTCCCTACTGCAACCTCGAGCTCCAGGCGCTCGAAGCGGCGCGGCCCGCCTTCGAGGCCGAGGGCGCGACGCTCGTCGCCGTCTCGCCGCAGAAGCCGGCGAACAGCCGCCGCTCGCAACGCGAGAACAAGCTCGGCTTCCCGATCCTGTCGGATCCCGGCAATCAGGTCGCCCAGGCGTTCGGTCTGAAGTTCGCGCTGCCTGATTACCTCGTCGTTCTCTACAAACAGCTCGGCAACAACCTGCCGCTCGTCAACGGCGACGAGAGCTGGACGCTGCCGATGCCGGGCCGCTTCGCCATCGGGCAGGACGGCCGCGTCGCCTACGCCGAGGTCAATCCCGACTACACGCAGCGTCCGGAGCCCGAAGCGCTGATCCCGGCGCTGCGCGCGGCGCGGCTTCAAGCTGCTTGAAGGGAGCCGGGCCGATGCCGCGCACCATTCTCATCACCGGCGCCACCAAGGGCATCGGCCTCGCGCTTTCCCACCGCCTCGCGGCGACGGGGGAAGCGGTGGTCGGTCTCGCCCGCAATGCCGCGCCCGACTTTCCAGGCAGGGTGGTGGAGGTCGACCTCGCCGATGCCGCAGCGACCCAGGCGGCGCTCGACCGCGTGCTCGCCGACCATGCAATCGATGCGGTGGTCAACAATGTCGGCCTGGTAAGACCGGCGCCGATCGGCGCGGTAGACCTGAGCGACCTCGCCGCTGTGCTCGATCTCAACCTGCGCACCACCGTGCAGACCGCGCAGGCGGCGCTGCCGGGCATGAGGGAGCGGGGCTGGGGGCGGGTCGTCAACATCGCTAGCCTGACCGTGCTCGGCGTGCCCGAGCGTACCGCCTACGCCGCGGCCAAGGCGGGGCTCGTGAGCTTCACCCGCGGGTGGGCGCTGGAACTGGCCGCGACCGGCATCACCGTCAATGCGGTCGCCCCCGGTCCCACCGAGACCGAGCTGTTCCGCGCCGGCAATCCGCCGGGCAGCGGAGGCGAGGCGCGCTACCTCGCCGCGGTGCCGATGCGCCGCTTCGCCAAGCCGGACGAGATCGCGGCCGCCATAGCCTTCCTGCTCTCTGAGGACGCGGCCTTCATCACCGGCCAGACCCTGTTCGTCGACGGCGGCGCCTCGATCGGCAAGGCCGCGATCTGAGCATTGCCCTATGGGAGGACGACAATCATGCAAAGGCTCTCCGGACGACGCGTGGTGGTGACCGACTGCGACGAGCTGATCGGACCAGAGATCGCCGTCGTCTTCCGGGAGGCCGGTGCCGAGGTGCTGGTCGACCGGCGCGATCTCACCGCGCCGCAGGCTGCCGCCGAGCTGATCGCGCAGGCCGGCCACGTCGACGTGCTCGTGGCCAACCTCGCCGCCCCGGCGCTGGGGCGGCTCGCGATCGAGAGCGACGACGCAGAACTGGACCTGATGCTCGATCGCATGGTGCGCCCCCTGCACCGACTCGTGCGCGCGGTTCTACCGCAGATGATCGCGCGGCACTCCGGCAAGATCGTCGTGGTGGGCGCGGGGGCGGCCCTGCGCGGGGTGCCGCGCCGGGCGGTCTATTCTGCCGCGCGCGCGGCCCAGCACGGCTACGTTCGGAGCGTGGCGATGGAAGCCGCCCCCCACAATGTGCAGGTGAACGCCACCGCGCAGACCTTCGTGGAGAACCCGACCTACTTCCCGCCCGCCTACCAGACGACGAGCGAGTTCCAGGAGCGGATGCGGGGCGTGCCGGCAGGCCGGCTCGCCACGGCGCGCGAGGCCGCGACCTTCCTGCTGACGCTCGCCGGCCCGGAGAGCGATTTCCTCGTCGGGCAGGTCTTCCCGTTCACCGGCGGCTGGGTCCACTGACGCAGCCGCTGCTCGCGCCTCTCCTCAAGACGGAACACGGGCCATGATCGACCTCTACGCCTTCGCCACGCCCAATAGCGTCAAGGTTCCCATCCTGCTCGAAGAACTCGGGGTGGACTACGTCTACCATCCCGTCAACATCCGCCAGGGCGAGCAGAAGGCTTCCTGGTTCCAGACGCTCAACCCGAACGGCAAGGTGCCGGTGATCGTCGACAGCGAGGGGCCGGGGGGCGAGCCGCTCACCATCACCGAGTCCGCCGCGATCTTGGTCTACCTAGCCGAGAAGTCCGGTCGGTTTCTGGCGCGCGAGGGCGATGCGCGGGTGCGCGCGTTCGAATGGCTGTTCTTCCACGCCGCCGGACTAGGGCCCGCCTTCGGCCAGTCGGGCTACTTCCAGAAGCTCGCCCCCGAGCCGATCCCCGCCGCCATCGAGCGCTTCCACGGCGAGGCCAGACGGACGCTCAACGTGCTCGACGGTCGCCTGGCCGAAGCCGAGTACCTCGCCGGTACGTACTCGATCGCCGACATCGCCAAATTCGGCTGGGTCTGGCGGCGGGAGTTCGCGAACGTGGATCTAGCCGAAACGCCCCACGTGGAGCGCTGGTATGCTGCGGTCGAAGCTCGCCCTGCAGTGCAGCGCGCTATCGGCAGGCTCTGATCGAGGGTGGAGATCCGAGCGCATCGGACGAGCATGTCGGAATCGTGCCGAAATACCGATTATCCGGCACCCGAGATGGCGACACGGCTCGTTGACGGAAGCAAGGCCGTTTCGAGCGGCGATCGTCGTTTTTCGGAGGCGATGTCAGCCAGAGTGATGCCGCGACTGCGGCGATCGAGTCGGCCGGCCAGAAGCGGTCCTGGCGGACCAGACGCTGGCATAGACCAAACTCTTCGGGCGCATCGCCGGCTCCGAGATCCCCGCGGAGGCCTGCGTACGCGACGGGCAACAATCCCCCGGGGCCGGCATGAAGGCAGGAACTCGACCACTTCACGGGTTGCTAACCCTATCGCGGGCTTAATGGCGCGCCCCACGTGCGGGATCGCGTCGGGCCACCGCCCCGATCCCTAGCCGTCGTGTCCGATGAAGTTCCTCGACAACCTGAGGCTCCTCGCGAAGCTCGCGATACCCTCCCTCGTGCTCGTCGCCGTCTCGGCGGGCATGATCCTCCTTGCCCGGGGCAGCCTGACCCGCCTCGACGCCAATACGCAGGAGATCGTCGACCGCAGTGCCCAGCGCGCGATCCTGTCCCTTCAACTCGCGGTGGCCATCGACGAGGCCACCATCCGTGAGAAGAATCTCATCATCGAGGGTGACGGTCCGAACCGGCAGGTGCTGCGCGGTCAGCACGCCGAGGACGAGCGCGCGGCTCGTGAAGCCGTCGACCACCTGGTGCAGCTGTCGGACACGCCCGAGCGGCGCATCGTCAACGAGAAGCTTAAGGAGCTGGCGGACCGCTTCCTCGCGACCTCGAAGGCCGCGGTCGACATGGTGCTGAGGAACGAAGTGACGGCGGCGACCGCCTTGTCGAACGGCGACGGCAGGGCGGCTCGGCGCGAGGCCGTGGAGGCGACCCGGAAGCGCGTGGACGCGAACGTCGACGCCCTAAAGGAGGAGAAGCGGCAGGCCGCCGAGGTCGCCGCCGCGGCTACGCAAACCCTCACCCTCGTCGCCGTACTTGGCCTGACGGCCGCCTTCGGACTGCTCGGCGCTATCGCCGTGTTCGGGATCACGCGCCCGCTGAACGGCCTAGTCGGCGTCCTGGAGCGGATGGCTCGGGGCGAGACCGACGCCGTCATCCCGGAAGCCGCGCGCGGCGACGAGATCGGCGCGGTCGGCCGTGCGGTCCGGGGCATCAAGGCCATGGTCGCGCAAAAGGCGGCGGAGGAGGCCGAGGTGCAACGAATCGCCGACGAGGCGGCCGCCGCGGAACGGCGGCGTACCATGGTGGAGCTGGCCGACGGCTTCGAACGCGCGGTCGGTGGCATCGTCGGCACGGTCTCGTCCGCCGCCACGGAGCTGCAGGCAACCGCCCGGACCATGTCCTCCGCCGCCGCCGAGACCGCGTCCCAGTCGACGGCCGTCGCCGCCGCGGCCGAGGAGGCGGCCTCGAACGTCACGACGGTCGCTGCGGCCTCCGAGGAACTCGGCTCGTCGGTGCAGGAGATCGGGCGCCAGGTCGCCGGCTCCGCGGACCTCGCCCAAAGGGCCGTGACCGAAGCCGATCGGACGGGCATGTCGGTGCAGGAGCTCAGTGCCGCCGTGTCGCGCATCGGCGACGTGGTCGGGTTGATCCAGAACATCGCGGGCCAGACCAATCTGCTGGCGTTGAACGCCACCATCGAGGCGGCCCGCGCAGGCGAGTCCGGCCGTGGCTTCGCGGTCGTGGCCGCCGAGGTGAAGGAGCTCGCCAATCAGACCGCGCGTGCGACCGAGGAGATCTCCGGGCAGATCGCCGGCATCCAGGCCTCGACAGCGCATGCGGTCTCGGCCATCGGCTCCATCACGGAGCGCATCCGGCAGATCAACGGCGTTGCCACCGCCATCGCGGCAGCCGTCGAGGAGCAGGGCGCGGCGACGCAGGAGATCGTCCGCAACGTCGGCCAGGCTGCGGCGGGCACCGCCGAGGTGACGGGCAACATCGCCGGCGTCGCCGGGACGGCCGAGGAGACGGGCGCGGCGGCGGCCCAGGTGTTGGCCTCCGCCTCCGAGCTGTCGCGCCAGTCCGAGACCCTCTCGGGCGAGGTCGCCCGCTTCCTCGCGACCGTGCGGACGGCCTGACATCGCCGGAATCCACGTCCTGCCGGCGGGAGGTGCCGGCCCGGTCGAGGGCGGCTCCATCCCGATTCGGCAGAGTCCCACGAAGCCGGCGTCGATTTCGATTTGTGGGCCGTGAACATCCGTGCCTGCGGCTTCAGCGTGCTGTCGTGGCGACCGAACGCACTCGCTCATCGAGAGGATCGAGACAACGGCCGACCCCTGGCCTCAGCCCATCCGCGCCGGCACGTCCTCGTGCCGGAGCTCCTGGTGAAGGAAGGCAATACCCGCGTGGCCGTCCACCATCGCGAGCAGCGCGAAGGTGAGCCAACGATGGAACAGGTCGCCGGGGACGACCATCCAGGCGATCCTCTCGTCGCGCCCTCGCATGAGCGGATGCCGTAGGGCCTGAACGGCTTGATCGACCCGTATGGGCGCTTCAGCGGGAGCCCCGGCACGACCATCATCGGCGCGTAGATGAGGAGGTCACCGGCCACGGCAGCCCGTCCCAGGCGTCCCCGAGGCGGTGGGCGGCGCACCAGGTTCGCCAGCCCCCAGGCCCAGCGCAGGACCACGAGTACGAACAGGGTGAAGCCAAGGGTGAAGTGGCTGCCTCCGACGAAACGCGTGAGGACGTTTTCGCCGGTGCCGACATACGGCAGCGCGCCCGCGAACTGCCATGCGAACAGGGTCGCCATAAGCCAGTGGAAGCCGCGGCTGACCCGGCCGTAGCGGCGCGGCGTCTCGAGCCAACCTGCCGCCGGCGTGATTGCCCTTCTTGGCCGACCAGGACGTCGAGCCGGTATTGGTCCGTCCCGGTCTGGTCGGAGACGCGCGCGAATGCGCTGGCGCCGCCGATGAAGAGTTCCGCCGCCTCGTCACCGGTGAGCGGGTAGTGCGTCTCGCCCATCCAATGCACCAAGACGACGCTGCCGCCCGGCTGCAGGCAACTCCGGACCCGATACACCAAGCGCACGACATCACCGGCATCGGGGGCAGTATACGACCTCCGACAGCAGGATCAGGTCGAACCCCTGATCCCCATGGCAGCATCGACCACGACACCGCACGCGGCGGCGAGCAGGACGCGCGCTCGGCCCTGCGCGTGCTCTTCGAGACGAAGCTTTGCTTTCGCGCGCGAGCGCGACGCCCTCCTCGCCTGTAACGGCATCGGCGCCGCAGCCATCGCCTTCGGCTGCGACCACGCGGATGCCAGGGCAAGCGGAACGGTTTCACTTCCCATGACGCGTAGGGGACATCTCGACGGGTGTCCTCAAGGCGCACGACCCGAAACGGCACCTGACTTGGCTCGGCCGCCGTAGAATTAAACCCGCCGAAAAGCGAGATCCGGACCCCGGCCCCGAATTCGGAAGGTGACCGTCGCGACAATCTTCTACATCGGGCCCGGCCAGAGCCGCATCAGGCTTTCCCCGAGCCCTGCCACGATGATCCGGGACTATGCCTAGGGTTAGGCGAACTGCGACGCCCTCGACGGTCTGGGAGCCCGGCCGAAGCCCCGTCGACCGAGATGACCTGACGATCGGTGCGTGCTCTTGCGACCGTCATCAGCATCGCCTCACTGCCGACGACCCGCCGGATCCTGCGCGTGCCATCTGTTCGCGAAGGAAATCGATCGTCTTCGTTTCGATGCCCTGGCCGACATCATCCACGCACCTTTTCGCGCAATCCATGTCCTTCGATGTCGATAGCCTACGTGGCCGCTCCGACCGCGAACAAGGGAGCCCCTTCGAGCGATGCAGTCGGTCTACGGCTTGGAACCCCATCCTCGCAGTGGAACGCTCCGGAACCGAAAACCGCCGAGAAGAGAGTGTGTGGCTGGTACGCCGGATCGAGGCGGAGCGGGAGGCTTCGACGTTGGGGGGATCATCCCCCGCGCTCAGGTGTGCTGATAGCCGAAGTTTGTCGGCGTCGATCCAGCTAAGTCATTGGTCCAGCTAACCCACGAAATCGAGCATGGCGCCGGGTACGTCGGCCACGGGCGTCAATGTTTGTCGGCCGGGCGCATTGGCATCGTCGGGGGCTGAAACCACCGCCTTTCCAGGGTGTTCACTGCGCGGACCAGATGCCTCGGTAGCTCCAAGCCCTTGTTCGTCGGTCGCTGCCTCGCCTACGTCAGCGGGCGAAGCCGGCGTGTGGGAGATGGTGGGGTAGAAACCGAGCGCTCAGGAGCCGCGCACCATGATCTTGCCGCCTAAGATCGCCACGTTGGACCCTCGCCGGGTCCGAGACATGTTCAAGGCCTTCAACGAAGCCGACACCGAGTACGATTTGTCCGGCGCAGCGCCCAAGTTCGTCCTTCGCAGGATGACGCGGACCTACGTGCGCGACGAACTGAACCTGTCCGATGCCAAGGCCGACGAGGTTCATCGTTCGCTGATCGAGGAGGGTTGGATCGACGCCGAGCGCCTGTGCCCGACGCATCAGGGAATGGGCTTGGCAAACCACCTAGACCTCCCCCGCATCTCGCGAGAGGAGGGCTTGGAGCTCGTCGAACGGGTACTCGATTGGGTTGATCGAGCGAACGCTGACGAGAACTCGCGCGTCCGTATTAAGTCCATAGAGCTTTATGGAAGCCTGGAGCGAGGATCGGCGGACATAGGCGACGTCGACATCGTCGTCGCGTTTAACACGATGGACCTCGATGACGGCCCACTGCCGGAGGACATGGATCGTGAAGATGAGTTGGCCGCCGAGCTGACGGCGATCTCGCCCTACATCAGCCCTGCTACCGAGCTCGACAAGCTCGGTATGCCCCATGCGAACTATCGGCAGATCTACCCACGGCCTTGAGATGGCCGAGCCCCAATAAGGCTGTTGGTCGATCAACTGGTCACCGCCGACTGCGGGTGTGCAGGCGTACGGCGTGGCACATGCCAATCGCATGAAGTGCACCTGATTGCACATTGCAGCGTCAGCGTAGGCTTGGCATCCTTGCTCCGTCTTCGCCCTTGAGCAGCTGACGAGGAAGCGAGAGGCGGCGGGCGAAGCGTTGGGCGAGATGCATGGGACACATGACCGATAGCGCCTTCGAGAGGCTTAAGGCGCTGGAGGCCAACATCCGGTCTGCCTTGGCCGAAGGACCGAACGAGAGCGACACGCGTCTGAAGGCGCTCGACCGCATCCTGTTCGAGGTGCTGGGCTGGAAGCACGAGGCGGTGTTCACGGAGCCACCGACCGAATCGGGGTACATCGATTACCTCCTGACGGTCGGCGAGCGCCGCAATGCGCTCATCATCGAAGCCAAGAAAGCGGGCCTGCTCACTCCGGCGACGAAGGCCGACCGCGTGACCGTGGTCAGCCTTGCTGGACCGGTTGTAAAGCCTCTGCTTGCCGGGATGCGGCAAGCGTTGGGCTACGCGGGGGAGAAAGGCGCCCCCATGGCCGTCGTGACCGATGGGGAAACTTGGCTCTTCTTCAAGGGAACGCGAACGGATGGCCGGCCACCTCTTGAGTGCAGGGGCATTCTGTTTCCCAATCTAAACTCGGTGATCGAGGACTTCGGGCTGTTTGCTGAGCTCCTGGGTCCGCTTGCCGTCGTCGAGAGGCGCCACCTTTCTCATCTCGATGAGGCCGAGGGGCGAAAGGTCGGGGATGCCGAGCAGCACTTCTACGTGTTCCCGCCTAGCGAGGCGCGGATGCGCACCCGTGACCCGCTCGCGCATGACGCTTCTCTGCTGTTCTCTCAGTTCTTTTCTCGTCTCTCGGACGACCAAGATCGAGAAATGCTGCGGGACTGTTTCGTTGAGACTGGCGAGAGCCGAAAAGCGGATCTTGAGCTGCAGAAAATAATACAGAAAGTCTTGAACAATATCTCTGCCATTAGCACGGGAAGCGGAGGGGCGCTTCAGGCGGAGCTGGAACGTGCGATGGTCTCGGGCAGATCGGAGACAGTGCTGCTCATCGGCAATAAGGGATCCGGCAAATCGACGTTCGTAGACCGATTCTTTGACCAGATCCTGCCTCTCAGCGTTCGCGAGCGCTGCGTCGTCGCCCGTGTGGACCTCGCCGAGTACCACGGCGATCCTGAGCGCATCGTGTCCTGGGCAATTCTGCAGCTCCGCGACCGCTTGGAGACCGGGGTCTGCGCCAACGACCCGCCGACCTACGATGACCTCCAGGGCATCTTTTTCAAGGAATATAAGCGCTGGACGACCGGAGCGCGAAAGCCTCTCTACGAACGCGACAAGGACGAGTTCAAGATACAGTTCGGAGAACACATGGAGAACCGGCGCGAGACGCAGCCGGACACTTATGTGCGTCTTCTGCTAGACTGGGCGGCGCGCGGCCACGGCAAGCTACCCTGTCTCATCTTTGATAACACCGACCAGTTTCCGGTCGAGGTGCAGGACGCAGTGTACCAACTTGCCCACTCGCTGGAGAGCGCGGCACCGGTGTTCAATATCGTGCCCATCACAGATCGCACCGTGTGGCGCCTGTCCAAGGCAGGGGCGTTGCAGAGCTATGCATCGAAGAGCTTCTACTTGCCCGTTCCGGAGGCCAAAGAGATCATCTCGCGCCGGGTCGCCTTCCTGAAGGGGAAGCTCAAGGCAGAGCCAAAGGCCGCTAAGTCATATTTTTCGCGCAAAGGGTTCCAAGTAGAGGTCAACAACCTTCAGATGCTGGCCGAGGCGGTAGAGAAGGTCTTCGTCGAGAACGACTACGTATCAGGCTTGATCGGACGGTTGGGCAACTTCGATATCCGTCGCATGCTGAAGCTGGCTGAGCGGATCTTCCTGTCACCCGAGGTGAAGATCGACGAAATTATCAAGTCGAAATTCGGAGGGCCGAGCGTCACCACCGACCGGTTCCGAACGCATCGTGCCCTGGTCAAGGGGGAGTACGACCGCTTCACCGAGACTGAGAACGAGTTCATTTCCAATGTGTTCGAAACTAATCCGCAACGGCCGGGCTCGCCAATGCTGGCGTTTTACATTCTCTGGGTGCTACGCCAGCGCTTGAACACCAACCGTGACGACAGCATCGAGGCCGCGCACTGGCTTGTGGCCGACCTATGCGACTATTTCGAGGGGTGCGGCGTTGCGCAGGAATTGGTGCTGCACGCCATACGCCGACTCTACGACCGCCGCCTGATTGAGGCGCTCGACCCGAACCTCAAGCAGGTCGGGATGGCAGACAAGATCACGATCAAGGAGAGCGGAATAGCCCATATTGAACTCGTCCTGTCGTCGACGGTCTATGTTGAGCAGATGGGGCTCACGACCGGCATCAACGACATCTCCGTCAGGGACGATCTCCGTCGGCGTGTGCAAGCTGCCAGCTTCATCGAGCTCCGGGACGTTTTCTTGCGGTACGTGCTCAAAATGGATGCCGCCCGGATCACTATCCCATCGACACCAGCCTATTCGCAACTCGTGGAGGCGCGGCGACACGTGAAAGGCTTGTCCGCCACTGAGCGGCCACCTAGGCGGCGCTTTGAACGAAACGCAGCGCCAGGGCGCGGGTCAAGTGCCAGATCACGCCAAGTACAGGAGCGTCGATGAGAGGGAGGGCTTGCCAGCTCCGCGAATGTCTCATTCAGCCTGAGTACCTGAGTGGCGGTCGGCACTTCGCTGCTTGACACCTATTTCCTTCAAAGCCTTGATCAGCCTGCGCTCGAAGAAAGTCGCGTAGAATTCGTCCTTGGATAGCGCCGGCTCGATCCCGCGATCCTGAAGCAAGCGCGGAACCGAAGGCACCGAAATGCCCAGCAGCCCGGCGACATCTGACATGCGTAGGTACCGGGAACGGAACCGGCCAACCTCTTCCGAGGCGATCACCACGATATCCCTCGGCACGGTAGGATGGCGCTGGACGCTCGCGCGGAGGAAACCTCTGTCGATGAGGACCTTCACGGTACGGGTTGGAACGCCCAGCATCAGCTCGACCTCACGACGGGTGTAGCCTTGCAGTTCAGGGCGCCTCACCCTCCCGCGGATCTCCGCGACGTCGATCAGGATGGAGCGGAGCCCGTTCGCTCCGGCCAGGTGTCCCACCCAGCCAAGGGTCCCGCCGGCGACCAAGCCCACCACGTCCTCCACGCTGCACTGAGCCCGCTTGGAGGCCGCTCGAAGATCGCAGGCGCCCTTCGGCACGACCGCCACTCCCTCAGCCCCAGTGAGGAGCTTGGCCAGAAAGGCCTTGACCTCCGCGGCGGTGAAGCAAGGGCTCGATGTTCCGGTGACCGCCTTGTCCAGCACTTGGAGATGGCCCGCGCGTTGAAGCTGCCGTGCCTGCATCCAGGATATGTCCAGGTCTGAGGCGACGTCAGCTAACGTACGGACCGTCCCTAGCAATCGGAGCAGGTCGGACGCGGCGCAAGCGTCGAATGTGACCTCATGATCAAGAAGTCCCTCGTGCCCCGGTGCAAGGTGCCCGGCGTGATTGAGCGCCCTCCTGAGACGCTTGGCATCAAGCCCGGTCTCATGTGCCGCAGAACGCAGCGAGTGCACCTTGCGATACGGTACTGGCTTGCCGAACATTCGCTCGTTCGGGTTGAAGGATGCCCGCTCGGCGATGCAGCGAACCATTGCGGTTCGTATCGGGTCATAGGCGGGATCCGTCGTCACGTAGTCCAGCCACTCGTAGAAGCGACCAAACCAAGCCATCGGCCCGACGGGCGTGGCCCTATCGCCCGGGTAGGTCGAGATAAGGTTGGCCAGGAATTCATCGAGCGCTGTCGAGTCGGACGAGATCGCGGCAAACCCCTCCGCTCCCGCTGCGGCCCAGTCGCCGGTGCCGAGCGTTTTGAGCCGCGCCTTCCGCCCGAAAATGGCTGCGGCACCGAGCATCTCGCAGGTCCTGGCGGCCGCGTAGAACGGCATCTCGTCCAGCCAGCAGCCAATCGAACGGCCTTCAAGCCGATCCAGGAGGTACGCCTCGAAGGCAGAGGGGGACCTTTGACGAGGTTGCAAACGCGTGCTGCTCCCTCGATCAATCCACGGCGCGACGACGGACGCGAAATCCTGGACGGTGGCCCTGGAGGTGCCTGGCAGGTCGATCAGGGCAACCTCGTGGTCCGGGCAGGTGCGGAGATGCGTGACCGTCCAAGCGGTCCGCCCGTAGGCGGCGAGGAAACCCGGAGTGCGGTTCCGGGTGGTGCGACCGTCCTCGGCGAGACAGGCCGGACAGATGCGGACGTTCGCACCCACGAAGCTCGCGACGACGAGAGCCTGCCCCCGGACGCGGTATCGGTTGCCGTCCCGGGATCGCGCCTCGCAAAGGAGCGGCTCGACCTCGCTCCCCGTGAGCTCGCAGATGCGCCTGATAGAATCGGTTTTCCCGGCGACGAGGCCGTCGTAGGAGATGCCGAGGTCCTTGCAGAGCTCCCGCCCCGAGGCCAAGCCGTTGATGCGGGCCAGCCGGGAGACGAAGCTCGCCGGGGTCTCGCCGGGCGTGTGGGGGAAGCTCGGATCCAGCCTCATCGCAAGACCTTCGCTCGGCGCGCGGCGGGGAACGCATCGCCGGTCGCCTGGAGGATCAGTGTGCAGTCCACCTTCCGCCAGTTCGGCACCACGAACGGGTTGGCGGCGTCCGAGCAGCCCGTACGGGCCCGGTAGGCGAGCTTGAAATGCTCGATGCCGAGCGTGGTCGCCCGCGGCTTGGCGTCGAAGGCCTGTCCGATGGCCTCGTGCGCGATTTGCATCGTCGTCCCGAGCTCGTACAGGGCCGCGTGGATTAGGCGGGGCACGAGCGTGACCTCGATGTCCGCTGAGACGCCCATCCCGGCCACGCCGGCCATGTCGGTGACCGCCGCCGCAGTCATCGCGGCATCCAGCGGCAGCATCAGGGAGCGCAGGCCAACGAATACCGCACGGCGGCGAACCTCACCCTTGGTGTCGGCGTTAGGCGTGCCGTCTTCCTCGGGTTCATTCAGCCCCTCGAAGAAGGGGATCACCTCCGGCAGCCCGGACAGCACGAGCACCACCGGCCATGTCGGCGATACAAGGAACCCCTTCAGAAGGGTCCGGATCTGGATCAACTCGCGCTTGTTGGCGGTCTCAAGCACATTGTGGATTTCGTCGAGGTGCAGAACCACCTTGCCAAGAAATTCGAGCCGATCGCGCACCCGATTCCAGATTGCCGGCACGGGACGTTCGGCCGCCATGGGAAAGCCGAGCACGCGCAGGATCTCAAGGGCCAGCGCCTTTGGGTTGCAAGGCGAGGGCGTCAACACGGAAACCGCTCGGCATCCGGAGGCGGGCACGCCGAACCCGGGGAAGGCGGGATGATCCGAGATCGTGCGTGAGAGCATCGAGCTCTTACCGGCGCCCGTCCTGCCGGTCAGCACCAGCGCGCGTGTCTCGCTTCGATTGCCGGGCCCCAGGTCACGTGAGGCGTCGATTCGCGTGACGAGATCCGCCAGGAGTTTCCTGAAAATCTCGGCGGTCTCGTCGTCCCGGTCCGGCGTCTTCAGGATGCGTGACTTGACCAACTCCATCACGTGGAGGCGCTCACGCTCCGCTGGCGACATGGCATCGAGCAGATCCCGCAGTGCCTCGGGGCCCGAGCCGAAGACGTCGCTCATCGGGTATCCCCATTCCGGCCACTCATGCGCCACGACGGGGCCGGTTCCGGGTCTCCAGGCCGCGTCGGGATTGCTTCGCCGGCATCGTTGCCGGAGCCGGTCACCGGAATGACCCCGTCGAGAAGATCATCTCCGGCGAGCGGTTCAACCTCGTCCCACTCCGGCAGCGAAAAGCCGTAGCCCAGCGCCTCGCGTGCTCGACGCAGAGAATCGGGCGTATCCAATGCATCCGATATTCCGGCTTCGCGCTGGCATTCGCGGGCAATCGCGGAGAAGTCGCGCACGGCCGCGAGCACAATAGGGCGGGACAAGAGCGCCTGATTGGTGAAGCGCGCCCGCAGGTCGACCGCCGTTTCTTCCCAGACGCCAAGCGGAGTGCCACGAAACTCGCTCTTAAGACAGGGGACTGCTACCCAATCCTCGCCAAGCTTGATCGAGACATAACCGATGTCCTCCGGATCAACCCTGGCTTGTACATCGGTGACGCCCTTGTGGGTGAACCACTCGAAGATTTCGCGATTCTGGTACCGCAACCCGAGCAACGTGACGCCTGAATTGTCGAGCGTACAGGTCGTCTCGATGCCGAAGACCGCCCTTTGTGTATGGGTGTCTGGGACCGGAAGACGTCCATTCGTCCGTTGCAGTCGGAGCCACGCGTTGTAAGGCGTCTCGCCGCCCAGGTTGGCGTGAGGCCTATTATGGTAATCGTCCACTACAAAGCGAACGAGGCCGCGCGCGAGGACATCGAGCGGGACGCTCGCGTTCGCCGCAGAATCGTAGTCGCCCTTCTGCACGACGTTGGAGAAGGTCCGACCGGTGAAGTAGCCCGTGAACCGGGTTTCGATCGTTGAGAAGATCCTCTCGACGACACCGCGCAGATGTGGTTTCCCGACCGGTGGATGGCCGAATGTGGCGCCCATTGCCCGTGCGGCGCGCCGAGTTTCCTCGGCGCGGAATGCCGAACCCCAGTCGGTGACGATGGTCCCAATGCCCGTTGACATGAGCCACTTCGACCGCGCGTCGCTATCCTCTGATAGCTGCGACTTGTCGCTGATGATCATACGGACGGTGGCGACGGCCTCTGAGGCGCACGGGGTCTCGACGAGGCGCATGCCAAGGACGCAACGACTGGCCCGATCGATGGCGACGTAAAGCCACCAACGGGCGCGTCCGACAGCCTCACGGGTCTTGGGATCGAGGTGCTTCCACACCCGAGACTTGATCAGCAGCGTTTGCAAGCTGACCTGCCACTCATCCATTTCAATGCGCTCGCCGATCCGCGTGGCAGCTGGTCCATCCTCGACCGCTGCAAACTTCTTGCAGGCTGCGTCCAGCGTGTATCGGCCTGCGTAAACCTCAAAAGCATCGAGGGACTTGATCTCGGCGTACAAGCGCCGCCTGCTCGGCACAGCCAGTGCATTGAGCCCGACGACGGCACGCTCTGCGTTCTTGTCACCGATCAGCGCTTCGAGTTTGTCGTACAGCATGGCGCGAGATGGCCTTGCCTGCGTGGCGAACTTCTGTGCTGTCTCGACTAAGCTCTCGTGTGCCTCGGGCTCCAATCGCGCGGTGCGGTCGCCGCAATTCCTGTACTTGTCGCGCAGCGCTTCGGGAGCCCAGTCGCACTCCTCCATGATCGCCAGCCAACGCTGAAGCGTGCGGTAGGAGGGCGGCTCCCTCAGCACCGTCGCGGTACCCGAGCGGATCTTACGTGGGGTGCCGTCCTTGCGCAGCGGGACCGGCTTACCCTTCTTGCGCTTCTCGTCGGTTCGGCGGACGATCGTGGCGCAGTCGAGCTGATTGACCTCCACGGCGATCTTGGCGATGGCCGCCTTCATGCCGGCGTTCGACCGATCGGCCTCGCCCTTCGACACCATGCGCATGAAGCGGTCGACGTACTCGTTCTTCCAAAGGATCTTGGGCTGTTCGCGTTTGGGGATGTCAGCGAAGTTCTCGACACCGCTGCGCTGCCGCGCCTTGACCTTGCCCTCGTTGAACCAATCCCTGTCGTAATGGTACGCACGTGACCTTTCGATCTGCGCCATCTCGAGATGAGAGAAGGACTCGAACATGCTCGGGTCGTCGACGCGCCGGAGGCGGTGCCCGGCCTCGTTCGTCTCGACGCAGGTGTAAGCCACTGCGCCGTTCCGGATGCGGTCGAACTTGCCGTATGCGATGCGGCCGACGGAAAGCGCCAGAGAGCTCATGAAGTCCCTCCGGCAGCCCGGCGCACAGACATACCTGGATCGATCAGCCCATTCCGGGTCGTTACCAGCGCCCCGCTCCCAATTGCGCGGACGACGGCATAGAAGCCCTGGTCGTGTCCATTGAGGCCCGCAGTTGCAACGATACAATCGATGGTCGTGGTGCCTTTGAGGGTGGCGATGACGGCGCGGACGCGGTCGTCGATCTCCGGATCTGGAAGGCGGCGTGCGTCGTGGATCAGCCTGCTGTTCTGGAATACGGCAGGTGAGATATTCGCGTCGGTCAGGAGGAGGATGCCGCTCGCGAACGCCGGGTCCATCTGCCGGGCGATGTGCTTCAGAAGCCCTTGGAGATCGCGCTTGATCGCGAGCTTCAACGGCTTCACGGCAATGGCGATGCGCTGCCCAGATCGACGGATCATGAGGAAGTCGAAAGTGTGCTTACGCGGCTTTCCCTCGTAATCGAGGTACGAGACCGGATCGGGCTGCTCCTGAATTGACGTGCAATCGGGCCGTGCCATCAGGAGAAAGGCCGCCTTGGCTTCAAGCTCGCTCTCGCAAAGGATTTCGCGGGGATTTTCGGTTGTGACGATGACCGGACGAGCGGAGGTGCGGCTGGGCTTCTCCGACGGGCGACGCGAGGCAATCGAACGCAAGGGCTCGCGCCAGCGGTGAGCCGGTTCTGCTGTGCCAAAGGTTGCTGGGGCGGGCGACACGTCGGATGAACCTTCCGTTTAGGGACGGGTGATTGTTTTCCGGCCTCGAAGGGTTGAATCGCAGACATGCGCGATCGACCCGACGATGCAGGGGCCTCAAACGCTTGCAGTGTCGTGATTGGCCGGTAGAGGCCGGCAGATTTCGATTAGTCGCTCTGGAGGCAAACCTGTGGGATCAGGTTGGCTCACGTGCCCTACGGCGAACGGATGCTCGCGGGCCTTTGAAATTTTGGCCGGACCGACGAGTCGAGGCTTGCACTGTGCTGGTGATTACCAGCGAAGTGCCTTTGAAGTTCGAATTGTGAGCGCCACAGGACGTCGCTTTCCGTCCGATCAATCTCATGGGGCTCAAATGCGGTGGAGAATGCGCGCATGTAACTCGCCTCCTGGGCGAGGAACGCGCAGCATTTCAGCCGTCGACACAATGCGCTTGCGGCCGATGTCGGTCGCAGGCATTATGCAGGCACGAACGCTGCGAGATTCCTTGAGAATCTGGTGGTTTCGGTTTTCTGGCCGCCCGACGTCGCTGCCAGGCTTTGCGGACGGCCAGTGGAACGGAGGCGCTCGAGACATCTCGGGCGCCTTTTCCATATATGCTCAGTTCACGCCATCGAGTGCTCTCCGCTTCGTGGCTGGTAAGCTCAGTGTCGACGTCTTGGTAAAGACCGCGACCTTGGCCCCAATCCGATTCGCTTAATCGTTCATACAAAGGAACGAGAAACGCAACAGCTTATTGCTTGCGTCTGCAGCTATAGCGCACTCGGCAGACCATCGTCATCTTGGTCGGCTGCCACATAAGTGTGTCGAAGTCAACGGTTTCACAAAAATAAATATGTCGAGTCGACCATAAGGAACGGATTTTCGAGCTGGTCGAACATTATTCCTTTGTACCGAAGGATCAAAACATCAAATTTCGTGTTTCATTCCTTCAGATGTGGTTTCGTCAGTGGGCTGAGTGCACCCGTGAGCATTCCTTCGACATCTGTTAGGATGTCGCGTGAGTGTCGAGTGCGCGGGTACAGGGGACCGATTTTTCGGCCGATAAAATTGTTCGGTTTCGGGGGTGATTCGCCTCGTACAGAGGACGCTTGAACCGGCACTTCGGGTGCAGTTTTCTGGCGCGACGCGAATCACTCGGGCGCCGAACTTCAGCCTGGGCTTTCCCTTAACGGCCGTCGTCCAGCACGGGCGCCTGGTCCGCTTTAACTTTGGCGAGAAGACCGCCGATATGCTCGAAGCTATTTTGCGGCCGCCGGTTGCCATCGCGATCTGAAAGGCTGTTCAGACGGATTATTGTGTCAGGGCATAGCATCAATCCCAAGTCCAAAATCGAAAGCCCAAGGCATACAAGCGCCAGGATAGTATCGATCGGATCGGCTGAGGAATTCTGGATACAATTCGTTAGTTGGGATATGGGCAATCCACTGGGGTGTGCAGCCAGCCGCTCGAGAACGCGCAGCCTGTTACTGGGCGAAATTGGTGTTCGCCTGGTTGACCAGATGGCTCTAGCGTTAGACAGTGACGGTTCGGATAAAACGACGGACCGTTTCACAAATAGATGACTGTCTAAGAATTGAAGCTGGTTGAAATCTTCATCGCGCATGGCAGTCAATTGAAAAATCTCTCCGCCGCAATCTATGAAGAGATTTAAGCCGCCGTTAGGCCATTTGGTGCTGCAAGGACTTATTCCCGTCACGTATGGATTAAGAGTTAGTTGTATCAAGAGATCGTGGTGCCACCGCGCAGGATATAAGATCGGCGCTGATGTTTTGAAGGATCGAAATCCCGGCATCTGACCGGTATTTTTTGTCGTTTTAATGTATGGTCGGTCTGACAAATATGCTGATGACATGTCATTGACCCTCGAATGCAGCATCGGGTGTGCGACAAGATCGCTGGAAGCGCAATCCGGTACTCTGCAGTCGTCAGCCGTTTGGAATATCCCTCTATCAAACCGCGCAATCCAAACCGCGCTCGGGGAAGTCGTTTCCATTCGTCTCAACGAGGCTTGCCGCATGATAGAGGCAATATTTGCAGGCGCAATATGATATCTTTTCGGTGGTATTGCGGGTATCTCGAGCAAAACTTGGACCGAACAGATTTTTATTGTGAATCTTTTAATGAAGATGTGCATTCATATAATATTTAGCCAGCTAATAGGATTCCTTTTAATGCGTTCTTCCTTTAGCTGTTTTCTTTGATCCAAATTGTGATTGCCTGCTCGAATTCAGTTCCGCGGCCTAATTTTTCCGACTCCTTGCTTAGTCGATTAATGACCTTCACGACCTTGTCCGTAAATAATGCTGAAGAGATGTAGCCATCAGAGGCAGCTGCGTCAGGGCCAAATGGGAGTTCCAAGCTGGTCAACATGTCCAGAAGGTAGCTGACCTCCGAGGGGGGGCCACGATGCGCCCAGTAGTGAACCGTACGGAGCGCCACGCCCAACTCAGCCGCGAAACCGGTCTGGGTCCGGCGCAGCAGACGTAGGCGAGCCTTAAACTCTTCCCCTGTCATTCGATCTCGCGCGAGGAGGCAAGCCGCAGCAGATGCATCAGCCGTGCGGCACCGGCGCCGTTGCCGCGAGCCCACCGAGGCATGAGTGTTCCTTCCACTATATCGCGCTGGCAGTTGATTTCGAACTCCCTCCAAGCCAGACGGCCTCCAAACTGCCGCTGGTGCCCGGTGTGCGATCGGTCCTACCAGCGATGCCGCGAACACGTTTTGCGCGATGCCCAAATGGAAGCGTAAGTGCAGCAGATGCCAGACAGCTTGACCCGCCTATTTCGGCGCGTGTCACAACTCTTCTTGGTGTGTAGGGAAAATTATCCGTTTCAGACAGATTGCCAAAGTCGCTGCTCAGCTGGGAATATTGGTCTTGCTCTGCCCGAAATCTCGGGTCCAATCTATGGCGCGCTTGGTGAAATCCGGCGCCACTACTTGAGGTGCGCGACAAACCGCTCACACTGACCGGGCCATTCCGTAACGCGGAGGGATGCGCTCGTGGCAGGTCACCTGCCCGCAGCATGCGACTACGTGCTTCTGAGTTCGGCACGCACCCACCACGCGTTGCCACCGTATTGGTCTCCGACGCCATTCTTTCAGGTCCCCGAAGAGCCTGACGTTTGTACGAATGGGACGTAACGACACCATATTTGTCGCTCCTTAAGCGATGCCTCCCTTGTGGATATGTGCCGGTCGGCGCTGTTTTTGTTCATTTTTTGTTCTATAAACGTTCGTCGCCTGGTTTGAGGCGATCTCCTGATGCCGACGCCCGCCGAGCGCTCCGATCCCATCGAGCCAGCCGCGTCGCTGCAACCAATCCAGCCATCACGCTGACGGCCGGCGCCGCTGCCCGGCCGCGGGAGATTTCGTCATGTTGCCGACCTTAACGAAGCTGAACGACCAGCATCCAGACGCTAAGCCGTCTGATGCGCTTGCCCGTGCGTTCCTTCGAACCCTGGCACAGGAAGAGCGCAAGAACACTAAGTTCAAACGCGAATTCAGCTCGGATCCCGATTGTGACGACAGTAGCGACGATCCGGTCGAACTCATCCTCGCCCAGACCGAGGGCGAGAAAAAGGCCGAGCACGTGCCCATCCCGGCAGACCTCGCCGCGGTGGCCGTGCTGGTCGCTCGTGCCATCGAGGCCGAGGACGGCCTCGTTCGTCGTCTGCGGCGCGAAGCCCCGGTCGTTGTCATCACCACGCACATGCCGGATCTCGTCGAACCGGTGCGGGACGTCCTTGAAAAATGCGCCTTCCGACCCGGCGTCCGGGTGATGGATCTGAGCGGCAACAGAGCGGTCGCTCTGAAACCGACGCAGGCCGGCCTGCTCGTCCGCGACGGCTCGCAAAAGGAGCACAGACCCGATACTGGCAACCTCATGGTGGCCTCGGCGCTCCATGCGCGGGTTCCCATCGTTGGATGCGCACCCGATCCGATCCGCCAACTGCCGCGCGATTTCCTGCGCGCTGCCGAGCATCGCATCGCGCTCCCCGGCTTGGATCAGAGCACGCTCGACCTCATCATCGAAGCGGTCACCGGGGAAAGCCCAGCACGGCAGATTGATCCCGAGCTGGTTCGCACCCTCGACATCGCCGATTTGCCGATCGCATTCCGGGGTGCTGCCTCACCCGATGCCTGTATCGATGCAATCGCCCGGGTAATCGCAGCCAAAGCCCACTACCTTCAAACGGGTCCGACACTCGAGGAACTTGACGGGTATGGTGCAGCCAAGGATTGGGGCCTGGCAGTTGCTGCTGACCTGCAAGCCTATCGTCTCGGTCGCCTCGCCTGGGCCGAGATCGACAATCGGGGTTTGCTGCTGTCGGGCCCGCCGGGCGTCGGCAAGACCAGCTTCGCCCGCGCCCTGGCGAAGTCCGCTCGGGTTCCGCTGGTGGCGACCTCGGTCGCGGAGTGGAACGCATCGGATTACCTCTCCGGTACCCTGCAGGCGATCCGCAGAGTGTTCGCCCAAGCCCGGACCCAGGCGCCTTGCATTCTGTTCATCGACGAGCTCGACGGCATCTCCGACCGCGCACAGATCCGCGGCGAGCACGTCCAGTACTGGACCCAGGTGGTGAACCTGTTCCTCGAATTGCTCGCCGGCGTCGAAGAGCGCCCGGGCGTGGTCGTCGTCGCTGCCACGAACCACCCGCAGAACATCGATCCAGCCGTGAAGCGGGCGGGGCGCCTCGATCGCGAGATCGCGATCGAGCGGCCGAACACCACGAGCTTATTGAAGATCTTCCGGCATCATCTCGGCGCCGAGGCGCTGGCCGGAGATTCTTTGATGCCGCTCGCGCTCGCCGCGCGCGGCAAGACCGGAGCCGATGTTGAGGCGTTCGTGCGTCGAGCCAGGGGGGCGGCGCGCCGTGCCGGGCGCCAGATCGGCCTCGACGACATCCTGGCAGAGATCCGTCAGGGGCGGCTCGCGATGTCCCCAGACGCGCGACGACGCTCCGCCATCCACGAGGCGGGTCACGCGATCGTCGGCCGGTCGCTCGGCTGCGGAGCGCTCGTAGACCTGTCGCTCCACGACGGTGGTGGCCAGGCCCAGTTCGAGTACCCAGTCGACGGTGCTTCGACGCTGCCGCAGCTCGAGGCGACCCTCGCGACGATGCTCGCCGGACGCGTGGCCGAAGAGATCGAACTCGGTGGCGTCTCGATCGGCAGCGGCTTCGGCCCGGGATCGGATCTCGCCCAGTCAACGGCGCTCGCCCACGGCATCGACCTGCAGTTCGGGCTCGGCAAGCTCGGACCCTACTACGTCGACCCGGCCGAACGGCATATCTTCCTCGTAGGCGGGCTCGTCGAGACCGCTTCCGATCGGCTGCGGAGGGCTTACGCGCGGGCCCGTGCTGTCCTGGAAACGCAAACGACGGCGCTGCGGGCGATCGCCTCGGAACTTGCCGAGGTCGGCTACCTCTCCGCTCAAGACATCGACCGGATCATGCTGGATCACTCGGCGCCTGCGAGCTCGGCCGGAACGCCGGTACCGGCACTCGACATGGGGGCGGCCTGATGTTCGCGCTTCCTCCTGAGGCATTCGAGATCGGCGACCTGCAGCCGCTGGCCGAGGCCATCGAAGGCCTCTGCGCGATCCTCGACGGCGACCGTGAGGCTGTCATCGAAGGCTTGGCCGAGATCCTTAGACGACGCACTGCGTTCGAGGCTCTGAAGCGTCACACCCAATCCAGCCGCGACGCCTTGAAAGACCTGCGAGTCTAAGATCGGAGGCGTGTCGCGGCGAGGACGTTCGTTCCCCCGCCCCGCCCGACCACGCCTCCGACTGTCATCCACCACAAGCCAACCCCGAATCTCACACTCGAACCGGCCACATCGCGCGCCGGGGCGGCGGAGCATGTCCATGTCTGTCCTGAACCAAGGGCCCGGCCCCTTTCCCCATCTCGCGGAGATCGCGCGGAAGTACCGTGCCATCGCCGACGACCTCGATCGCATCGCCCGCGGCCGGCACCCGGGTCAGGATGAACTGCGCGATGCGCCGAGACTGTGGGAGTGGCGGGTGATCGCGTACCCCGTCCCCCATCTCGTCGGAATCGTCCTCGGCCATCCGCTGCTCAGGGACGGCGAGATCTGGACGAGCGAGCTCCTGACCTACGATCCCGAAAGAGGCTACGCCCGCACCCTGTCGAGGTTCTATCGGCTGGAATCGCCATCGTCCGATGGGGACTAATCCCCTCCGGGATTCCCGAGGCGCTCTCCGTCGGAGCGGATACCGGTTCGGCTTTAGCGAGCGCGTCGAATCGAGGACCAAGGGATTCTAACGCAGCGCGTGGTCGGCGTCCGCCCGCTCGATACTATCGCGAGCGGCGAGGCGAATGCCGGTAACGCTCAAACCCTCCGTCGCCGCACGGTCGAGGATCTTCCGCCGCGTCGCGATTGCCTGCGCCGGGTCGGTGTCCCAGATCACCGTCCAGTCCGGATGCGGCATCTGCAGCAGCCGCGAGTGGACGATGTCGCCCCGTCCTGAAGCACGAGTTCGGCGTTGGCGAAACGTGCGCGGCGGCTCGGCGTCAGGAGACCGCCGGCATAGTCGGCGTGGAGATGGCTTAGCCAGATCGTGTCAACCTGATCCAGCCGTGTCCGTCGCTAGTGCAGTGACGCGGACAGAGGATTCACGCGTCCGATGAGACGTGCGAGTCTGGGCCATGGCTCAGACGGTCTGTGTGCTTCTCGATGCGAGCGATGCGGCACGACTGGTTGCGATCGCCAGCGACCGCTCCCGCCCGCTCAAACATACCCAGCGTGCCCGCATCGTCCTGCTCTCGGCCGAGCGCTTTTGTGTCCAGGACGTCGCCCGGCGGGCGGGCGTCAGCCGCCCGGCCGTGTGGCGCTGGCAGCGGCGCTACGCCGAGGCTGGCGTCGAAGGTCTGCTGCGCGACAAGACGCGCCCGCCCGGCACGCCGCCCCATTCAACCGAGACGGTGGCCGAGGTACTGGCGCTGACCTGCTCGGAGCCGCCGGGCGAGGTCACCCACTGGACCGGCCGGGCCGTGGCCCGCGCGGTCGGGATCTCGTTGCGTGCCGTGCAGCGGATCTGGGAGGCTCACCGCCTCCAGCCGCATCGGCTGCGCACGTTCAAGCGCTCGCGCGACCCCGCTTTCGCCGCCAAGGTCGAAGATGTCGTCGGCCTCTACATGGCCCCACCCGCCCACGCGGTGGTGCTGTCCATCGACGAGAAGAGCCAGATCCAGGCGCTGGAGCGGACGCGCCCCGACCGTCCGCCTGCCCCCGGCCATCCTGCCGCCCAGACCCACGACTATACCCGTCACGGCACCACGACGCTCTTTGCGGCCCTCGACGTCCTGGCGGGCACCGTGCTCGGCCGCTGCATGCAGCGCCACCGGAACGGTGAGTTCATCCGGTTCCTCAACGCCGTCGAATCTGCTGTCCCGTCCGGCAAGGCGATCCACGCGATCCTCGACAACGTCGCTACCCACAAACATCCGAAGGTGCGCGCCTGGCTCGCCCGGCACCCGCGCTGGACGTTCCACTTCACCCCGACTTCGGCCTCGTGGCTCAACGCGGTCGAGGGCTTCTTCTCAGCGCTGACCCGTCGTCGGCTGCGGCGAGGCTCCTTCACCGGCGTCGTCGATCTGCAGGCGGCGATCAAACGCTACATCGCCGAGCACAACCAGCGCGCCAGACCCTTCGTCTGGACAAAGCCCGCCACCGATATCCTCGAAGCCGTCGGCCGATCCCCTGAACCATCCGTCTGAGTCAGTGCACTAGACATTCGTGCCCTTGCTGGCGCGGCGGGAGCGATGCGTTTTCGCGCCCCTGTCGGCGCGGGTCGGATCGATCGGCGACAACCGACAGGGCGGCTGGTACCCCTACCGGACCTCGAAGTCGGCGCTGATTCAGATCCTGCGAACGCTCGCGATCAAGGTCGCAAGCAGCCGACCGAAGGCGATTGTAGTCGGCATGCATCCAGGCATGGTCACGTCCGGCTTGTCGCGGCCCTTCCGGCCGGAGTCGACGGCCATCGGCCTCTGTCACCCGAGGAGAGCGCAGCGCATCTCCTGCGCGTGCTGGATGACCTGTGCTCAGCGACACCGGCGGCGTCTTCGCTTGGGACGGCTCGCCGAGCCCCCCCTGAGCGCGGTCTCGGCCCGAACAGATGGCCACGACGTCATGCGATTGTGTGGAGCCGGAATTGCTTACTACATGCGCCATCAGCCGGTATTGGCCTAACGCCCGAAACCAGACATTCGGGATTGCGCCCAACCCGGCCATTCAGTCGGCCATTACAACGTCCCGTAAGCGGCCCCTCGGCGACCAGCGCGGCTAGCGCCCGGAAATATCCCTGCCCAAGCACGCCCGGCATCAGGGTCGACAGGCAGGTCGCCACCGCGCCGTTGCGGTTTTCAAAACTGTGCGCGGTGCTGCGTAGCATGAACAGGGTCTAGCTCGGACGGAGCGCATGCGGCTCGCCTCGCGGCATTGACGGTGACGGTCAGGCTGTAGACGGTTCCGTCTCAGGCGCGGCGATAGTGAGCGACGGGCATGTGGCCGTGTGGCGGAGCGGTCATCTCGAACAAATCGAGGCGACCGTTCATCGCGTACTTGGAGCATAGGAACTGCACCGTCAGCGGCCCGATACTGATCTCCTCGGCCATGTTGTTCCTCGATCCCAAACCCGGAGATCAGGGTAAGACAATCCGACAGCCCTTCACGGACCTGGCACGCCCCCTTTCCGCCCATCCCTCTACGCAGCCCGTGCAACCAAGCGAACACGGCGCCGCCCATCGAGCGCCGTTGTGTCCGAGGATCAATCCGCCCGCGTGATCGGCCGCGCGAAACGTTGCTCCAGCACCTCGGCCTCCCATTGCCGTCCGGGCCGCTCCTCTACAAGCCGGAAGCCGTGCGACTCGTATAGGTGACGGGCGGCGTGAGGGCCCTGGAATGTCCACAGGTGGACGGCGTCGAAGGCCTGCCGCTCGCAGAAGCCTGGGTGTCGCGCTGATGGTCGGACCGGCCGCGCTGTCGGGGATCGGCGCCGGCTTGCTGGCGCAATTCGCCGTGCTTGGCGCGGCCTTACCGAAGGGGCGCGATCCTTGCGCATCGCGCCCCTTCGGTGGGCGTTAGGCCGAGAGCGCGACTTCGATTTTCGGGAAGTCGATGTCGGTCTGAGCCACGTTGTTGGTGAAGTTGGTGAGCACGTTCAGCGCGACGCCGGCGATCACCTCGACGATGCGGGCGTCGTCGAGGCCGGCCGAGCGGGCGCTCGCGAGATCGGCATCGCTGACTTGGCCGCGCGCCTCGACTACGCGACGGGCGAGAGCAGCGACCGCGTTGTCGACCGGGTCCTGCGCCTTTCCGTGGCGCGCGGCCAGGATGTCCTCGGGCGTCAGGCCCGCGCCCTTGCCCATCAAGGTGTGGGCCGAGAGGCAGTAATGACAGCCGTTTGCCTGCCCGACAGTCAGCGCGATGATTTCGCGCTGCTTGGCGGTCAGGGCACCGTGGGTCAACGCGTCGGAGAAGGCCAGGTAGCCGTTCAGCGCGGCGGGCGACCGCGCGAATATCGTGAAGAGGTTCGGCACCATGCCGATCTTGCCCTTTACAGCCGAGAGCGTCGACTGGACGGCGGGATCGGCATGGGCGGGGTCGATGGGGGTGATGCGGGGCATTGGAAGATGTCCTTCACTACGTCCGTGCGGGTTGCACCACAGCTCTATGAGCGACTACGCAGCATCGAAGGTGTCAGGATCATTGCCGATCGTCCCATTGGCGAGGTCGAGATGGACCATTTCGCGGCGCTGTTCGCTCACGCCGCCCCCACGGCGCGGACCTTCTTCACGGGCAACCTCTGCCAGACCGAGGATTTTGGCGATGCAGGCCACCTTCATTTGATGCAGGCCGGTGCGCTGCGGCTTGTGCTGGCGGGGCAGGACGATCTCGTCATCGACGAGCCGACGCTCCTCTTCCTACCCCGTGGGCGCCCGCACCGGTTCGTGGCTGATGCCGAACGCGGGGCGGATCTGGCCTGCGCCACTGTCGACCTCGGCGGCAGGTTCGGCAATCCCATCGCGCATGGCCTCCCCGAATTGATCGTCATGCCGCTGAGCCGCCACCCGGTGCTGGTGCCGACCTGCGCGCTCCTGATTGCTGAGGCGTTCGGCGAGGGAGATGGTCGCCAAGCCGCGCTCGACAGCTTGTTCGCCTACCTGCTGATCGTCGTCGTGCGCGACGTGATGACCCGGGGCCTGATCCAGGGCGGCGTGCTCGCGGGGCTGGCCGACCCCCGCCTCTCGCGCGCCTTGACCGCGATTCATGATCGGCCGCGCAAGGCGTGGACGCTGGACGACCTCGCCGAGGTCGTCGGCATGTCGCGCACGCGCTTCGCCGCGGCGTTCAAGGAGGTCGTCGGTCAGACACCGATCGAGTACCTCACGCGCTGGCGCATGATGATCGCGCGAGGCAGCCTCGCCAAGGGGCGGCCGGTCAAGCGCGTCGCCGCCGAGGCTGGCTACGATAGCGCCGCCGCGTTCAGCCGCGTGTTCGCACGGGTGACGGGCGAGAGCCCGCGTGCCTTCAGGTCGAAGGGCGAACACTCAGACGATGCGTGAACGCTGGCGCGAACATCGGAGCCTGTTGCCCCTTCGACAGCCCCGCATCTGACCGAATTAACAGGTCGCTCACGAACGCCTCGGTGAGCCTGTCGGCGCGCAAGCCCGGCCCATATGATCAGATCGGGAGCACGTCCGGGCTGAGTTGCCGCGTCATCGAGGCTGCGCTTGATCGGTTCCACACGCAGAGCAGCACGAACGCCGCCGCAGGGAGCACCCACTCAAAGGGAGGAACCGCGGGCCCGATGGGGATGAGCGAGGGACCTGCATAGGCGGGAACGGGGAGCGCGCGGATCATCGTTGACCTCCAGCGAGGCTGTAGGTGGTTCAGCAGCCGGTGCAGACGGCCGTGCGGATCAGGTGATTGAGCCTGCGGCTCTCGGCGTCGAGGGAGGGCTTGGTGCCAAGGCGTGCATCGAGGGCGGCACCGGCCGGCTTCGTGACACCCGAACGGATGATCTGCCGGAACAGCGGGCCGGCGGCGGGAGGCGGTATCACCCCGGTCTGCACGGCCGGCTCCGATGGCGCGGATATGGCGAGGCGCCCACGGGCCACGGCGTTGCCCTGCAGGCCGAGGGTGAGGAGGAGCGTAGCGGCGATAGCGGCGGTAGGCTTGGTCATGGGAGACCTCCTTGCATTCGCGATTGCTCGGAACTCGCACAGGCCTCGCTCCCGGTTACCCTCCGCGGGTGCGTCCGCGCACCAGAGCGGCACAGCGCTCACGGTAGGCCGACCGCCGATTGCATCATCGTGAACCGCGCCGGGATTTTCGGAAGCTCCCACTCTTGAGAGACCGGAGCCATTATGAAGCATACTCCACCATTTTCCTCCGACGTCCGCGAGCATGCGGTGCGGATGGTACTGGGGCACCAGGGCGAGCACGCCTCGCCGTACGGCGCGATCCGCTCGACCGCCGCCAAGATTGGCTGCTCGGGTTAGACACTGCTCAACTGGGTGAGACAGGACGAACGTGACCGGGGCGTACGGGGCAGGCCGACGACGGACGAGCGCGAGCGGATTAAGGCGCTCGAGCGAGAGAAGCGCGAACTGCAGCAAGCCAATGAGATCCTGAGGAAGGCAGGCGCGTATTTTACCCAGGCGGAGCTCGACTGCCGGTTCCGGCCATGATCGCCTTCATCGACGATCGCCGCACCTAGCTACGACCTCGGCCAGCCCCGGCTCACAGCCCGCGCAGGGGTTGATATAGATCAAGGCCTATCGAAGAAGACAGCACAGCTTACAGTGAAGCTACGGATAGCATCCGAGACTCCATGGGAGAGCTTCGCCCATGTCTCTAATCAAGCGCGATGGCTGCCACTCGACCCGGCGCGGGTCCAAATGCGAGCAACCGCCGGCCTTACGCCGCGGGCGAGAACACTGGGTGGTGCGCTGGATCGGAGCTGCCAAGCGTCGAACTAAAAATCCGATCGAGAGTGCTCCGATTGAGACTTCTGGCGCTCGCATCATTCGGCTAAGCTGTGCTGATACCTTCGGCCGACCGGTATGCCCTGAAGTCGCCAGCATGATTGCGCAAGTGCTGCCCTTCCAGGGCCAATAAGGCGCGAACAATCTCGCGCGCCACGCTTGACTGCCGATCAGGCGCTCTTCCGTGCCTTGCGCTGATTGACAAGTCCACCATGCGACCCGAGCCCGCTAGCCCTCGCGAGAACTGAACGCTGTGCGGCGTAGCTCGGCGCGACCATCGGATAATCGGCCGGGAGGCCGTAACGCTCGCGATAAGCGCGGGGATCAAACCCATGAGCGGTGAGGTGGCGCTTGAGCGTCTTGTAGACCTTGCCGTCGATGAAGCTCACGATCCCATCATCCCGGATCGACTTGCGGATCTGGGCGGGCGTCGGCTTCGCGACCTCAGCGTCTGAAGCTGCAGCTCCTACTGCGGTGGCTGTACCCAGGTTGGCGACTGCCGAATGCACCTGTGCAATCAGAGCCGGCAGCTCGGTAGGCGGCACAGGGTTGTTCGAGACATAGGCTGAGACGATGTCGGCGGCCAGACCGGTGAGGTTGAGACCAGCTTGCTGTGCTTCTTCGCTCACGGCGTTCGTTCCTGTGTACCCCTCGATTTTTGCGGGATGGAATAGGAAAGGCGCAAAAGCAAGTCTATACATTCAGTTGCACGCAATCGACCTGCCATCTCACCGGCATAATGATCTGCAACTTCGGTCAGCATTCGGCTAAGAGGTAGCTCCTCTGCGCAACCTCAGGGCGTTGCGCTGCCATCTATGATGTCACTGCGTTAAGAATATTGAGGGATGTCACTGAAATCGATGAATGTTCGCTCATCGTTGCCGTGCGAACATGACCACGCTGGAATACGAGCATCGTTCTGGCGGCGCCAATCGCACTCGCAATCCTCACCGTTGTAGCGTAGCTATTTCATGTGGCGCCGCCGTGAAACGACCTTTCCCCCGCACGAGACGATCCTGTCGGAAGTGTCACGCTGTAAGCAGACAGTCGATTGCCATCGCGCGCGATCGAGGCTAGCTCAACCGCGCTGGGAACCGTCTCAGCATGTGAACCTTGGAACTCCGCCCGGCGATCTCCCCCGATCGACCGGGTTTTCTTTCTGACCGGAGCGTCGATCAGAAGGGTAATCACTCGGCGGTAAGCGCTGGCAGCAGCTGTCGCGGGCGCGCCGCCTCATAGACCACGGCGTGAAGTGCGATCAAGTATATGCCCGCGATGAGGATTATAACGCCGACGCCGACCCAGTCGTGAATGGGCGGATCGTGGCTACTGCGGCGCGTGACGCCCGTCAGGACGCCGCACTTCTCACATATCCTCGCAGAGGATCGGAGCCGTTGTCGGCATGCTGGGCACCTCGTAAGCAGCATGAGCCTGCTCCCTGCTTAGGAAAGGCAAGATGCACCCCGCGCTCAGTTGCGTTTTGATCTGAATCAACGGCTACGTTGGGCCGGCGCGCCACTAGCTGTAATAATATTACGGTTAGAGCCCGGAACTGCGGCGGCACTTCAGCCGGCGACTTCGCTGCTCGCCGCAAGCGCGACCGCCCGGACATAGCCGAACGCGTCGAGAAAGGCCGCCTACTTCCCGGTGCGCCGCGTCACGGACGGCAGCGGCGGCCCTCGCGTGGTCGCATCCCGCGCTTAGAACCTGCGGCGGCCGCCGGCCAAAACCTCGGCTAGCCAGTGCCAAGCGATCAATCAGCCCCGTTCTTGGTGGCCGTTCCGCCGTACCAAATGAGGTTTGGGCCGAACGGGGGCCGGGGCCGCGAGGCAGCCGAACCCGTGTGAACCACACTTCGTCGAATCGCGGGGTCGTACGCACGAGCATTTGACGGCCGCAGCCGAAGCTCATGAAGAACTAGCGGATGACAAAGCATCTTCGGTTCAAAGTGGATGGTTGACACGCGCTGTCGTCAGGTCAGAGTTATTTCGTCCAGTCGCCGCTGCGTCAGAGCAGTGTCCCGTCGGATCCGAGCTCAGGATCGAGTTCAGGGTCGGTTTTGGGCGTTTCGAGCCTGGTAAGCGCGTAGCGTAGCGCGGCGATGGCGCGCATCCGC
Organism: Methylobacterium sp. 391_Methyba4; assembly: GCF_029691625.1. NCBI lineage: Bacteria > Pseudomonadati > Pseudomonadota > Alphaproteobacteria > Hyphomicrobiales > Methylobacteriaceae > Methylobacterium > Methylobacterium sp. 391_Methyba4. The sequence continues at coordinate 3,602,614 of NZ_CP121475.1, forward strand.
CGCACGGGCTCGATCGGTACGAGTAAGCACACCGGTTTGGACGGCGCGAAGATCGCAATGGTCGTGAGCATCGACCTGTCGTGATCGGTAACGGTCACGACGATCGCTTGTCTGCCATAACCGCTGCGGCTTCGGTCGTTTGGAAAGGAGACGACGTTGCTCATGCTCGGCCATTCTGCGGCGGCTGTTCGACACCGAGTGCTGAGGTGACGCTCAAGGAGATCCTATGTTCACCACCCAGCATCTGCGTGCATGCGTTGTTGCTGCCGTCGCAGCCAGCATTTCGTGCCATCGCGCCGCGGCTAAGGGCAAGATATCCGACCGCCAGCTTCTTGTCGCAACGTCTCACCAATAGGATCGTACCGCCCAAAGCCAACGGGCGACGATCACACCCCGCAGCAGGTTGAGGCTCATACCGAGTAGATCCTACGATCCCTTGTTGCGAAAAAGTTCGTAAGCGGCCCGGTTCAGGGCAGTATAGAGCCGGGCCGCTGATCGCATCGGGGGCGACCGACGATCTGTCCGCGCGGCCTTGGGCAGGGCGCCGTTCGAAAGTCGCGTCCTGCCTCTCTAATCATTTGCTGGAATGCTTGTGCGCGTTGGCCGTATGGCGATGCGCGTGTTCGGCATGCTCGTGCGCGCTGGTGGAGTGGCGCTTCGCCTCTTCCGCGTTGCCGTGAGCATGGTGATGAGCGGCTTCGTGGTGATGATGAGCCGCCGCGGCATGGTGCGTCGCCGCAAGCATGTGATGCTCGTGAGCGGGATGTGAGTTCATGGCCATGATCGAGACCCTTCGTTGTCAGGCTCCGGACCGCTTCGCGAAGGTGCGCTCCGAGGCGTGCTCATTCGGCGCGGCCGTGATGATGTCGCTGATTCCGGTCTGCGGTCGCTGAGCAATTCAACGTTCGACGCACTGGATGCGTTGACCTGCATCAAGGCCGCCGCGCGTAGAGGGTGATCGGATTCCAGTATGGAAGATGGAGGCGAACCTCATGGCGCAGAAATTAGATCGCTTGGCTCGGGAAGCCGATGAGATTTCCACCAAGATTGAAGGAGCATACGAGAAGCTGATCAACAAGCTGCAATCCAAATCTGATAAGGCGCGCGCGAAGATGAGCAGCAATCGGACTATCAGTACGCGGAATATGTTAGGACAGCGCGCCAAACTTTATGCTGAAGCTGCGCAGGAGATTGGCGCCTGCTTGACCAAGCGACGCATTGCGTCGGGAGACACGCCACACGTCGACGGCAAGAGGGCAGGCTCTCGCGATGCGACAGTCGAGCGCCTCAGTTGAATATACCAGGCTGGAGCTAAATAACCCGCTTGATCGGGGTCAACCACTCTTCACCAGCTCTGCCCTTCTGCGGAGAGCGGCGGACCGTTACATCCCGCAGCTCCGCGAGGGCCTCTGCTCGTGATGGTGAAGCGTTCGACACGCGCAGGATGTTCGACGACGAAAGCTACCGTAGACCGAATGCCGCGCGCTTAGCGGTCGGCGTTGAAGCCGCCGTGGGGCTCAAAGCAAGACCATGGCTGATCAGAAAAGAAAACGAGCGGCACTCGAGCGGCACGGTCGCGCTAAGTCCTTGTTGGCGGGACCAGACAGTCGTCCCGTCCACACCCCGACTGCACAGCTGTTGCCGCGCATCAGAGTGCGTCAAGCCGCCTGCGCGGTTTCCTCAGGCTGGGCGAGCAATCGCGCGAGATCGGCGACCGGCAGCGGGCGGCTGAACAGGTAGCCTTGCATCTCGTCGCAGCCTTCCTGCTGGAGATGATCGCGCTGCTCGGCGGTCTCGACACCTTCGGCCACCGTTGTGATCCCGAGAGCGGCGCCGAGACCGGCTACCGCCCGCACGATCGCCGCGCAGTGACGGTTAGCGCCGAGCTCGCGCACGAAGGACTGGTCGATCTTGATCTTGTCGAATGGGAACGCCCGCAGGTAGCTCAACGACGAGTACCCGGTGCCGAAATCATCCATGGCGATGCGCACACCGAGGTCGCGCAAACGGTGAAGGACCGCCAGGTTGGCGTCGCTGTCGACGAGCAGCACCGACTCGGTGATCTCCAGCTCCAAGCGCTTCGGATCGAGCCCCGCATTCGCCAGCGCCGACACGACGGCGGGGACGAGGCCCGGCTGCCGGAACTGCAGCGGCGAGAGGTTGACCGCGACCTTGATCTCGCCCGGCCAGGTGGACGCTTCCCGGCACGCTTCGCGCAGGACCCACTCGCCGATCGGTGCGATCAGACCCGTCTCCTCGGCGATCGGGATGAACTCGGCCGGCGAGATGAAGCCGCGTTCGGGATGACGCCAGCGCAGCAGCGCCTCGCAGGCGATGATGCGGTTCTCTCGCAGGTTCATGAGCGGCTGGTAGTACAGCTCCAAGGCACCCGTGTTCAGCGCTTCCCGCAGCGCGCGCTCCAACGCACGGCGCGCCTGGACCCGCGCGTTCATCCCCGCCTCGAAGAACCGGAACGTGCCGCGTCGCTCCGCCTTGGCCTGGTACAGCGCGAGATCGGCGTTGTTGAGCAGGAGATCGGGGGTGGTTCCGTCGCCCGGCAGAACGGCGATGCCCAGACTGGCGCCGATCACCACCTCCTGCCCGAGGACGGTGAACGGTCGGGCCAGGTGCTCGACGAGGCGCGCCGCGAGGTGGCCCGCCGCCTCGGGCGATGACGCGCTCTCCTGCAGGATCGCGAACTCGTCGCCGCCCAGGCGGGCGACCATGTCCTCCGCGCGCACGCAGGCCCTGAGGCGCTCGGCGACCACCCGCAGCACCGCGTCGCCGGCCGCGTGCCCGAGCGTATCGTTGATCCCCTTGAAGCCGTTGAGATCAAGGCAAAGCACCGCGGACTGGTCCGGACGGCGCTGCTGTCGCTCCAGGACGGCGCACAGGCGCTCGCGGAAATAGGCTCGGTTCGGCAGGTCGGTCAGCGGGTCGTGGTGCGCCATGTGGGCGATCCGCGCTTCGACGGCGCGCCGCTCAGTGACGTCCTCGGCGATCCCGAGCAGGTATTGCGGCCGTCCCGCCTCATCCGCGACGGACAGCTGCTTGATGTGGAGGAGGCGTTTTCCGTTGGCGGGTGTGTTGATCTCGCGCTCTTCGACGAGAGCGCCGCCATCAGACGTTAGGAGAACGCGCTCTTCGCGAGAAGCGGCAGGCCCTTTCTCGGCAGCCAGAAACAGCTCATGGGCGGTTTCGCCGATCAGCTCCGTCCGCGGCACGCCGAGCAGTTCCTCTCCGGACCGATTCAGCAGGAGGAGACGGTGTGCGACTGCGTCTTGCACGTACACCATCGCGGGAATGTTCTCGACGACTGTGTCGAGAAAACTGCGCGTTTTTCGCAGCTCCGCTTCGGCGAGTCGGCGCTGGGTGACGTCGATGGAAGCCACCAGCACGGCCGGCTGCCCCCTGAGGATCAGCGAACGTATGTACGGCAGGATCTCGATCGAGGATCCATCCGCCTTGATATGACGCCAGATCTGCTCGCCGTCGTAGGGGCTCACGCGGTTCGTCAGGACCGCCTGGACCGCGGCGTGGTCCGCCTCGGGCCGGATGTCGAGAGCCGTCATCGTGAGGAAGCGCTCGCGGCTGTAGCCGTAATGCTCGACCGCGGCGGCGTTGACGTCGAGGAACCGCAACGAGGCAGCGTCACAGACCCACATCGGCAACGGATTGGCCTCGAACATCATCCGGAATGACGCCTCGCGGGTGCGCAACTCCGTGATGTCGACCAGCGTGATCACGAGCAGGTCGCCCAAGGTTGAGGCCGCGACTTTGAGGAACAACTCCCTCTGATCGACGACATAATCCAGCTCGAAATCGATACGGCCGCCAGTCTCGACGACAGCGTGCAGGCGGGTGACGATATCCTCCGCCCGGCTTCCGAGCCGGATCGCTGAGAGGTGCTGCCACAACAGGGCGCTGGCCGGCTGGCGCATCAACGTGGCAGCGCCGGCATTCAAAGCGACGATCTGGAGATCCTGCAGGGCACCATCGACATCACGCACGGGGATCAACGCGAGGATCCCCTCGGTAGTCGAGTGATAGACCTGTTCGACGAGGCTGGATCGGCTCTCGGGTTCGCCGACATGGACGAGCGCGACGGGAAAGCCCCAGTGCGTTTCCAGGGGCAACACCAGGATCTGATGTACTTCGACGACGCCGTTCTCGACGCGGCTGGCCGCCTCCTGCGCGGGCCGGCCGGTTTGCAGGGCCCGGTGCACGACTTGGCGCAGGACCCGTGTGCAGTCGCTGCGCTCCCGCGGGGACTGACCATCGGCCGCCCCATGCAGCCAAACTGCGACGTGTGGTGCGATGCGCACGATGGAGAGTTCATCGCCATCGAGACGCACGATGGCGGTGCTATCGGCGAACCGTCCGAGCGTGCCAAGGGCAACGTCCTCGTAGCGAGGCAGCGCCATACCCGGCTTTCGAGCAGCAGACCAACGCTCGCTTAGGATGTGAGCTGCGCTGCCCGACGCGTCGGATGGGCGATGTTGAGCCTGGATCGACATGTCGCCGGGGAGATCGCACAGACAGATAAGATCACCAATGCAACGCGGCGGTTGAGATTGGATTAAAATCGGGAAGCCGCCGTGAGATGCGGCGCTTCAATGGCGATCGGAAGAGATCAATACTTACTCAATTCCGACACACCTGCCGAGGCCGGTTCGGGTATAAGACCGATTTACCTGCCAGCGCTGAAGCAATGAGAGGATGAGATATGCAATAGAAGGAGCCGTCAGAAATTTGCGAGTGAGTGGCATGCCGTCAACCGGTTTTGAGCCAGCGCGCTGTTGGGGGCCGTCTCCGGGCTATGATCCAGTCCTCAATCTCGCGACTAGTTGGCAAACTGGAGAAAGTGTCGATGCTTGCCAGCGTGCCGACCAGCTTCGGGAACAGTGAGCGGCGAGGACCGTACGGTTCGCCGCTCGCGCGGAGGTCTCGATACGGCGAGGCAAAAACGGGCGCTCTCCTTTGAGAGGAGCGCCCTGAGTGCGTTCCGGTCTCGGGAAGGAACGTGTCGATCTGCTATGACTTCACGCCGGCGTGAACAAGCCACCGCAGGTAAGAAGCCGGGCGTGTGTCCGTGTCATCGAAACGTCACATGTGTTAAGAGGCAGGTGACGCGTTCGTTGAGAGAGGAGGAAGGCATGGCCTCCATCGAGGAGATCGCGGCGACGCTGCGCAGCATCGCGACGCCGGGGATGAAGCCGAAGGCTTTGCGCGCCGCCATACGGGAACGGTACCCTGAGGCGAACAAGAAGGAGATCGTTCGAGCCGCCTTTTACGCTATGACTGAGACCTCTCCTGTGGGGCAGGATGCGCTGCCGGACCTGCACAACTTTGCCTTGTCCGAGCGGGCCGGCGACGAGGATGCGGACGCGGCGCTGAAGGTCGGCAAGCGCAAGGCGAAGAAACTGGCCCCCGACAAGGCTGGCAGGCCCGCAAACCCTGAGGTTGGAGCGCGATACGCAGCGTTCATACGACGCGCGGGTTAGATCATCGGCGCGACGTGCTCAGGCTCGCTTGGGGCGCCTGGTCTGCCGAGAATGCGCGTGACCCGCCTCACGCCGCATGAACCCGGTCGAGGAAGGTGTCGATAGCAGCCTGCAGGCTGGCGGTGCCTGTGTTGACCTGCGAGGCGCCACTTCGGACCTGATCAGCTTGTGCCGCGTTCGAGGCGGCCGCCTCTTGCACACCGCCGATGCTGTTGGATACGGTCCGGGCTTCGGCCGCAGCACCCGCGATAGCGCGGGCGATCTCCTGGCTGGCGTGTCCCTGCTGTTCAGCGGCCGCGGCCACGTCGGAGGCCGTCTTGCTCATTTCCGCGATGGTGCCACCGATCGAGCCGATCGCATCGACCGTCCCGTCGGCGGCGGCTTGGATCGCCGCGACCTGGCTGGTGATGCGGTCCGTCGCGGATGCGGTCTGCGTCGCGAGTTCCTTCACTTCAGCCGCCACCACCGCGAAGCCGCGGCCCGCAGCGCCGGCGCGCGCCGCCTCGATGGTCGCGTTGAGGGCCAGCAGGTTGGTCTGCGCGGCCACGCTGCGGATCAGCGTCACCACGGCTCCGATCTCGCCGGCGGCCTGCGACAGGCTCACCACGGTCGTCTCCAGGCCGCGCGCATCGTCCAGGGCCGCGGCCGCGATCTCGCTCGTGTGCCGTACCTGCTCCTCGATGGCCCGGGCTGAGCTCGACAGCTGTTCCGCGGCACCGGCGATGCTGTTGACCACCTCGACCGACTGGCTCGATGCGACCGCCACGCGCGTAGCCTGCGCCGTCGTGTCCCCGGCGGTGCCGGACAGGGCATCGGCCGTGGCCTGCATCGCCTGAGCCGAGCACGCCAAGCTCGCTACGGCTCGCTTGGTCTCGAGCTCAAAGGCGTGCGTGGCCTCGGCCAGGACCTGGGCTCGGACTGCGTCCTGAGCCGCTCGCTTCTCCGCGCCAGCGTCGAGATCCCGCTTCTCGATCAGCGCGACCTGAAAGGCCTCGATCGCGCGCGCCATCTCGCCAATCTCGTCGGCGCGACGCGTGAAGGGGACTTGGTCGTCGAGCTTCTCGGCAGCGAGCGCCTGCATGGCGGCCTTGAGCCGGTGCAGAGGTCGTTGGATCTGGGTTGCGAGAACCCAGAAGGCGACACCGAGACCCAGAAGCAGAGCGACGGCCGGCGCGACCAGAAGGGTCAGTGTGGCCCGATGGCGCTCCTCCGCGACAGCTGCGCGCTGCGCGTCGAGGTGGGCCAGCATCTCGCGTCCGAGATTGCTGATCTCAGCGACCATGCGCTCACGGTTCTTCACCGTGGCTTCGTCGGTGGCCTGGATCAGGGCGGCCTTGGGCGAGAGGGTCAGGCCCATTTCGGCTGTTTCGGTCTGATAGGCGATGAACTCCTTCACTGCGAGGTCGAGCTTGCGCTTGCGCTCGGGCGAGAGTTGCGCGTCCATGGCAGTGAGAAAGGGACCGCGCGCCTGTTCCACATCGGTGAGGGCGCTCTGGAGCCCGGCGAGCCGGGCTTTGGCCTCCTGGGTGTCTTCGGCGGTGTAGACCGCGGTGGCCTGCACCACTGCGTGCTCGATGGCCTGGGCCAAGGTCCGCGCCTGCAGGCCGGCGTTCCAGGCCGCTTCGGTCGCTGCTGCGCGCTGCTGCTCCTGATCGGCTTGGCGGAGGGCAAAGCCGGAGATGCCGGCGGCGACGAGGCCGAGCAGGCTGATCACGGCCACGAGTTTATGGGCCAGGGAGATACGCATCAGGAACTGCCAAATACCGAGTTGATGCGCCGGTCCCTGCACCGGCATCCGTTGCGCTACCCTTAAGGATAGCTGGCAAAATCGCCTCGACACATTATGAATTAAAACGCCCATATCGTTATGATTGCCAAACAGCGATTGCAAAGAATGAATATTAAAGTCAATATTAAGAGCCATCATACTCAAGGTACCGAGCAATATCCTTCAATCGCATAGGGCTGCTTCGGATTTGCACTTGGCGCGCAGGCCATCCAAACCAGATCAGGCGGAAACATACTGCCCAGACTCATTATGGATCAGCGAGGCGGTCGGCTGAGCAGCGGCAAACGTCCACCTCCGCGATGCAGCGCTTCGGAGCGAGCCGGTCTACTGCCACAATCAAGACATGCTATACTGATAGTTGAAGCGGAGCGTCAGCGATCTCATCGGCTCGGAAGTGAAATGAAGTGCATAGACGCGCACCTGTTCAGACTAAGTGTTGGCGACTTCCATGTACCTTGATCCGGCCACCTTGCTGATCGCCAGCTCTGCGACAACTTTCCTGGTTGGCACGTTACTTCTGGTAGCGGGGCGTGAGTCGCAGGGATCCCGCTCTCTGAGCCTCTGGGGAGCGGCACATCTCATTGGCGCCATCGGTTCCGTCGGCATCGCTCTACGCGACCAAGTCCCTGACCTGCTTTCCATCGGGCTGGCCAACGTGCTCGTTCAGGCCGCTTATGGATTGATCTGGAGCGGCGTCCGCTCCTTCGAGGGTCGTTCGATCCGCCTAGGCGTTGCGTTCGTCGGCGCGATATTCTGGTGTGTCCTCTGCCTGGTTCCGGCCTTCTACGCGTCAGTTACGCTGCGGATCCTATATGGTTCGGCCGTGGCGACACTCTACTGCAGTTCGGCCGCCGTGGAGATCTGGCGCGGCCGCGCGGAGCGGCTCGCCTCCCGAGTTCCGGCTTTCACTGTGCTAGGCCTTCATGGTGCAGTCTACTTCGTCCGGATCCCGCCGACCCTGACGGCACCACAACTCGGATCCAACCCGATCGCCACACCCTGGGTGGCGATCCTGTGCTTCGTGACCATGCTGTTCTCGATCGCCTCGGCCTTCACCTTCTTGGCGCTTGTGAAGGAGCGGGCCGAGCGCGAGCAGCGCATCGCCGCCTCTACCGATGCGCTTACGGGCGTACACAATCGACGCGCCTTCGCGAAAGCCGCCGAGTCTATACTGGCTGAGCATCGAGATAGTGTACTATTGCTTATTGATCTCGACCGGTTCAAGGCCGTCAATGACAGCTATGGCCACGCGGTCGGCGATGCGGTGCTGGTGAGCTTCTGCGCCATGGCCACCTCCCTGCTGCCGCAGGACGCGCTGCTGGGGCGCCTCGGCGGCGAGGAATTCGCCTGCCTTTTGCCGGATGCCTCCCCCGAGGAGGCCCTTGCCCGGGCCGAGGAACTCCGCCGAACCTTTGCGCAACTTTTCGTCGCCGAGTTCCCTGAGCTGCGAGTCAGTGTCAGCATCGGGATCGCACAAGCGTGCGGTGTGGGCGGATACGAGATTCTGATGCACTGCGCCGATATGGCACTCTACACCGCCAAGAATGGGGGGAGGGACCAAGTGGCCATGGCCAAGATGCCAGCCGGGCAGTCCGCTGATGGCCAAGGGCGCATCCCGGATTGTGCGCTGATAGCGAGACGAGACTGCGTGCCTGCTTTTACTGCGCGGGAACGCAGTCCGTACAGGCCAGGCTCAAAGTCCGCGTAATTACCCAGGCCTGTGATGGCTGGGCTCAGGCGCCGATGGTTTTGAGGATGGCGCCGAAGGGACTGCTGCCTGTGAGGCGCGCGGTGTCGACGACGGTGCGAATGGCGGCCTCGCCCTCGGCCGCCCACATGGCCCGGTAGCCGTTGGTGACCTTCCGCTGCACGACAGCCGGACGCAGCAGCCGCTCGGAGCCGTTGTTGGTCGGCTCGACCTTTCCGGGATAGGCGAGGAAGACCAGGAGCTGATCGCGGGCGCGGCTGATCTTGGCCTGCAGGTCGCGGCTCAGATCACAGCGGCTCGACGTGGCGAGGATGGCACCCAGTTGCCGATCCAGGCTGCGGCGCTTGGCCGAGAGCGTCGCGGCAGCCAAGTCGGTGACGCGCTCGGCCAGGGCGAACACGCGCTGCAACCAGAGTTGCAGGCGCCAGGGCACGGGATCGTCGCTGGCCTCGACGCCATAGGCGACATCGCGGGCCAGATGCGCCAGGCAGGTCTGGTGCTCATCCGCGTGGCCCTGTTGGGCGGTGTAGCGGTCGGAGATCCACACCGCCGGTCGGTGCCCGTCCATCATCTCGCGCACCACGACAGCGCCGCGCGTCGGGGAGGCGGTGTGCACCACGGCTTGCGCCGAGTGGAACAGCCAGTGGTAAGCGTTCGAGCCCTCGATGCGCACGCCAGTCTCGTCGCAGGCGACGACCTCAGCCTTGCGCAGGGTCGCGATGGCCGCGTCGCGACCGGCACGGAAGCGGTCCTGCGCGCGCCGGAGCAGGTTCATCAGCCCGCCCTGGCTGAGGGTGAGGCCGAACAGATCGGAGAGCGCCGCCTGCAGCCGTTCGTACGAGAGCGCCTGAAAGGTCTTGAGGTACGTCGCCACCGCATGCAGCCGCGGACCGAAGGGCGTGCCGCGCGCCGCTTCGGGCGGTGGCGCGATCACGCGCGTCCCGCAGCTCGGACAACAAACGGCAAGGCGCTGGTGCTGCGTCACAATCGGCGCCACCTCAGGCAGCTCGATTTGCTCAGAGACGCTGACGATCTCTGCCGGAAGTGCGGCGTGCAGGCTGGCGCCGCAGCACGCGCACGCCTCGGGACGATGCTGGACGATCGTATCGGGATCATCGCTCAGCACCCGGCTGTGACCCTCGTGACCGGGCTTGGCGCCGCCGGGCTTAGAATGCTCCCGCTGCTCCTTGCGATCCGTCGCGGGCGGCTTGGATGAGGTGCGCGAGGTCTTCTCTGGCCGCTGCAGCCGCAGCACCAGCTCGATCAGCTCCTCGCGGCTCAGCCGTTCCAGTTCGCTGCGGCCCATCCCGCCAGGGAATCAGCGAAATCCGACCCGCGCAAGAGGCAAGCTCGTCCCGGCAAGCGGCGCAGCCGCGGGCGTTCCGCCGCCGACCGATCCACCCCGTGGGTAATTACAAGTCCGCGGAAAGAGCATTTTGAGACGATTGGACGAGCCGCAACGAAGGTCCACTTCTCTGGACTAAACAACAAATGCGGCTCAGTCGCTTTCAGTTAGACTACGTCACGTGAGAGCGCCAGCGCACGCAGAACCGGTCGTTCAGCTTTGCGCCCATTCCGGCCATCTAACGAGCCGCCGACTGATCCGCCCCCAATGAAGTGGTCCGCCCTTTGGTATGGCTTTGAGCCTGGAGGACGGATCGATGTCGAGGAAGCGACCCAAGCCTGAGGAGATCGTCGCCAAGCTGCGGCAGGCGGACGTGCTGGTCGGGCAAGGCCAGAGCGTGGCGGAGGCGATCCGCGCGATCGGCGTGAGTGAGGTGACCTACTACCGCTGGCGGCGTGAGTACGGCGGCCTGAAGTCGGATCAGGTCCGGCGGATGAAGGATCTGGAGACGGAGAACCAGCGGCTCAGAAAAGCCATCGCCGATCTCACCCTGGACAAGCTGATCCTGCAGGAAGCCGCCCGGGGAAACTGACCAGCCCCGCGCGCCGACGCGCCTGCATCGAGCATGTCCGGACCGTGCTGAAGGTCTCCGAGCGTCGGGCCTGCAAGGCACTCGGGCAGCATCGCTCGACACAGCGCAAGGCGCCGCGGGGCAAAGATGACGAGGCGGCGCTCGTCGCCGAGCTGATCGAATTTGCCCGTAGCTACGGGCGCTACGGCTATCGGAAGGTCGCCGCCCTACTGCGGGCGGACGGCTGGCTGGTCAACGACAAGCGGGTCGAGCGCCTATGGCGGCAGGAGGGGCTGAAGGTCCCGGCCCGCCAGCCCAAGCGCGCACGGCTGTGGGACGGGGATGGTTCCTGTATCCGGCTGCGCCCGGAGCACCGCAATCACGTCTGGTCCTACGACTTCGTCGAGACGCGCACCCACGACGGGCGCAAGTTCCGGATGCTCAACGTCCTCGACGAGTTCAGCCGCGAGTGCCTGGCCATCCGAGTGGATCGCAAGCTCAAGGCGGCCGACGTGATCGATGTGCTGTCCGACCTGTTCATCCTGCGCGGCGTGCCGGCGCACATTCGGTCAGACAATGGTCCGGAGTTCATCGCCAAGTCGGTGCAGTCCTGGATTGCGGCCGTTGGCGCAAGGACGGCCTACATCACCCCTGGTTCGCCGTGGGAGAACGGATATGTCGAGAGCTTCAACGCACAGATACGCAACGAGCTGCTGAATGGCGAGATTTTTTACACGCTCAAGGAGGCGCAGATCATGATCGAGGGCTGGCGACGGCACTACAATACGGTTCGGCCGCATGGCGCATTGGGCTACCGGCCGCCAGCGCCAGAGGTGTTCGTGCCAGCTATAGCCGCTAGGCCGGCTGCACCGGCCAAGCTCGCCGTGGTCCAGCGACCAACCCTGCACTAACTTTGACCTTGGACCACCTCGTGGGGGCCGATCACGACGCGCCTCCATAGCGGACGCTCACCGTGAAGGCTGCGGCGGCGGCCCATTCGCATAAGGGCACGATATGGAGCGGCGCAGTGCCTCCGTGGCCCTTGGGATCCGATGTGCGCTCTGGGAAGGCCTTCTTCCAGGCTGCCGGTGAGGGCGGGGCCTACAACCGGGTAGGGTGGAAAGCGGGCGGTCTGCTTGAGAGCGGGCGGGGCTTTGAAACAGACATGGTCGCTACCGGAAGGTCCGCTGGGGCCGGGATACATCTCCACCTCGACCACGTTACTGAAGGAGTGGTCCGGCTGATCCGCCGCGACAGGCGCACGGCCTTCACCGTGCGCCGCAGGTCGCTCAGCTCTTGGAAGAAGTCATAGCGGATGAGCGGCAGCGTTTCCGAGCGCGTACTCAGGCGGTCCAGAAGCTCAGGCATCAGCAGCCGTGCCGTCGTCCCGTAGCGGCTGCGGCGATCCCCCAGCGCCGCAACTTCGGACTGCAGTTTGCCTTAGGCCCGCAGCCAGATCGCCTGGTAGTGCAGCGCCAAGAAGGTATAAGACACGGCTTACAGATGCAGTGAGCGTGGACTTTGCCCTGCTGGACACGCCGATTGCCCGGTCATGCAGGTCTCATCTGCAAAGAACCCGTTTCGGCGATGCTGGCACGAGAGCGCCACCCTTGACGAGGGCATCGAGCGCCGCGAGGATCTCGTCGCCGCTGTCAAGGCTTCCGAACGCCTCGGCTACCTCGCCGGCCCGGACCCGGAAGCTCGGTTCGTTCAACACGCGTAGGGCGGCCGTGCGCAAGGTCTCAACGGTAGGCGCGTCCGTCGTGAGGTCGATACCAACCCCCGACCAGCCGATGCGCGCGCCGACCTCGGCTTTGTCCTCCGTCCGCCCCGCCGAGACGATCGGCACGCCCACGGCCAGCGCCTGCGAGACACTGCCATAGCCGCCGTTGGTCACAAGTAAGTCTACCTTCGGCAGCAGCAGGTCGAACGGCAGGAAGCTCGCGACCCGGGCATTGGCGGGAAGCGGTCCCCGCAAGACGTCCAAGGGCCGCCCGCCAGTGGTCGCGACAACGAGCAGGTCGTCCCGGTCGGCGAGCGCGGTCAGTGTCGGCTCGACCAGAGCCCCGAAGTCCGCATTGGCGAGTGTGCCCTGCGTGACCAGCACGACGTGGCCGCCCTCCTCGCGCCACGCGTCGAGCTCGGGCCACCAAGTCGGCACCGGTATGTCGGCGTGCGGGTTGGGCAAGAGGCCGACGAAGCGTAGGCCGGACGGGAGCGCACCGAAGTCGTACTCGAAGGCGGGGACCGTCGGCTGGAGGAAGAGATCCGGCAGCACGACGATCGAGTGAGGCAGGGAAGCCGGCAGGGGCGGAAGCCCGAGTCCGGCGAGCAGGCCGTCCGTGTGGGCGCGCACGGGATTGACGAAGGCGGCATCCGTCCCCGCCTTCAAGGCGGAGTAGCGCATCCGCTCGGCTTCGTCTCCTGCCGGCGGCAGGCCGGCCCCCACCGGCGCGTGATCAGGCCGATCGAGGAAGAGGAAGCTGACGTTCAGGACGGCGATCGGCGGCCGGGGTTGCCTGTCGAGGAGCAAGGGCAGCACGCCAAGGAAAAGGCTGCCGGCGATCACGATATCAGGCCGATGATCTGCGATCAGCCTCCGCAAGCCGGCTGCTTGGCCAGGCATGCCGTCGATGAAGCGCCGCTCGAATTCATGCCGCCAGCGTTCCGGTCCCGGCGGCAGGCTGACGTCGAGGTAGGCGGCGGCTCCACCATCATTGCACGGGACGAAACGCAGACCTGCTGCCTCGATCCGGGTCCGAAACGTCTCGGCCGTTGTGAACAGCACGTCGTCGCCGCGGGCGCGCAGGAGGTTTCCGATGGCCAGCAGCGGATTGACATGCCCTGTCAAAGCCGAGGCCGCGATCAGGACTTTCATCTTGAAACTCCGTAGCTTTGGAATTGAGAACACTCACTCGGCGTCGCGAACGAAGTGTAGCTGTTCCGAATATATCGACCGCAGCTCGCAAGGAATACGCGACCGCAGCGTGCACGTCGATTGCTGCTATTTTGGACTGAACGATCCCGAACGCGCTGGTGTTTCGGCTCAGGTGCGTGACCAGCTAGTCTCAGATGGAAGCCTCATCGAGATACAGGCTTTATGGATACCTCATCGGCTACGTGGAAGCTGCGACTCGTCTGCTTCGGACACATCGAATAGAGTACATATCACTGCGACCGGCAGCGGAGACGACAGATCGACGGAGTGACAGAACTGCGAGTGTCCGCAACAGACATCGATAAGGCCACCCACCTTCTGGGTAATTCTCTCGCGCAATGCAAACAGACGCAAGACCTGGGAATCACGAAAAGAGAGTCGCTCGCGCAATGCTCATTATCAAATCGAAACTGCGATGACGGCCTTGCAGTCAAGCCTCGCCATTTCAATCGAGGTTTTGCTTGGCCATGAAGTTTCGGACTAACGCTGCAATCTCGTCGACGCGCTCATCAAGCGCGAAGTGTCCCGCATCGAGAATGTGGATTTCTGCGTCCGGAAGGTCTTTCCTGTAGGCTTCGGCACCGCCGATCGCGAAGGACGGATCGTATCGCCCCCAGACGACGAGGGTTGGAGGCCGCTTCTGCCGGAGCCAAGTCTGCCACATCGGATAGGAGGCGACGTTGGTACGATAGTCATAAAACAGATCGGACTGGATCTGTCGTTGACCTGGCCGGGACAGATGGGCGAACTCGTCGAGCCACAGATGCGGGTCGTATCGCTTTGGATGCGGGCTGGTTCCGAGATGACGCTGCTTCGTCGTCTCCAGGGAGAGGAAGCTATCGATCACCGCGTCCTCATGGGAGGCGCGGTCGTGCCAGAATGCCCGACGGGTTGCCCAGAGCGGTCCAAGCCCATCCTCATGAGAGACAGCATTCTGGATGATCAGCGCCTGCACACGTTCGGGATGTGCAAGAGCCAGCCTCATGCCTATGGGGCCGCCATAATCCTGAAGGAAGAGGCTGTACCGGTTCAGGCCGATCTTTTCCGCAAACTGGTCGATCGTGCCGGCGACATGGTCGAACGTGTAGGCATATCGCTCCGGCGGTGGCGCCTCGCTCAGGCCGAAGCCCGGATAATCGGGTGCCACCAGATGGAAGCGGTCTGCGAGACGAGGGATCAGCGTCTCGAACATGGCCGAAGATGATGGAAAGCCGTGAAGCAGAAGGATTGTCGGAGCGTCCTTCGGGCCGGCTTCTCGATAGAAGATTGTAACGCCGTCGACCGCAACCGTACGATAGGTTGTGTCGACGGATGTCATTGAGGCCGTCTCGGCCGACGCAGTTGGAGAAGCAATCAGCGCCGTTGTCGCGAGAAGGGGTGCAAGCGCTCTGAACATCGTTGTACCTCTCGAGTACGGGTGGCTTCTCAGCCGCGGATGCTGTGCGTCGAGCGATATCCGTCATGACGCACGCAGCCTTTCGGAGCGGGCGTGCGAAGTCCTGGCTGGAACCGCTCGATGCCCGCGTGCCTGTCCGATCGAGCCAACCACAAGGCTCGGCGGAGCGGCCGCAGGCACCACACGCCGCTTCAAGGTTCACCGAGCCAAACCGGGTCTCTGTAAACCCTGCCTGTCACTCCGGAAGCTGCCGCGCATCATTTTCTCAATGATGGGTATCCGTCGACATAGATCCAGTTCGTCGATCGAGCAGGAACGTGACACCCTAAACATTCGTCTCGATAGCTGACTGTCGTGGCTTTGTCGGGCTGACCCGCATCGAACCACGACCAGCCCCAACCTTCGCCCCAAAGTGGGTTGTCTTGGTGAGTATTTCCGGCGTCGCGCACCATGACGAACCAACCTTTGAGATGATCCGCACGACTTACCGTCCCGGTCGTAAATTCACCGGTGCTGGTTTCATAAACTTCTTTGACCAGGGTAGCGCCGTCTGGAAACGAACCCTCGTTGCGATAGGTCTGCGCAGCACCGGGTGATGCGTAGACCACGTGCATCTCCTTCGAACCCCGGCCATTCTCCGATGCGACCGCCCAGGAACCGAGGAACCGGTAGCGTTCCCGGTAGTCGCTCGGCACGCGGATATTGCCGGATTCATCCACAAGCTGCGGCTTCTTTTGGTCTATCGGCTGAGCGGAAGGCTGACTCAGCAATCCCGCCGACGTGGCCAGCAGCGTCAATGCGCCAGAGACATGGAGCAGATAGCGACGATACATATCGTATCTCCACACAGTATACGATCTAACTAATCGTCCAATCGCGGATAGAACTGTGTCCAGACTTCATCTTTCTTTGCTGAGGCCATGTGGCAGTAGGCGCATTCGCTTTTCGGGCGCACCGTTGCAGTTGCCGCTTTCGGCTCGTGGTGATTGAAGTTGAAGTAACCCCATCCGCCGGTCGAGGTATACCGCGCTGTGTCTTTGACCGTCACGTCGGCTCCGTTGAGCTTGCCCGGAAAAAAGCCACGCCCAGATGGCTCGACGCGCGACCCGTCGGCCTCTTCTTTAGGTAGAGTCAACTGAAGTTCCTTGAAGAGGATGGTGCCCTCCGGAAAACTTCCGGTCCTCTTATATTCATCGTAGGAGCACGGCTCGATGTAGACGTTGTGATACTCTGGGAAGCCGGCGTGCCCGTTATTGAGTGCATTCGGTGTAAGAGGCGAGCCGACATAGATCCATCGCTCGAAGTGCTTCGGAAGGACCAGCTCCCCATCCGACGTGTACTCCGCTTTGTAGCAGCTCGATTGTTGCGCAATCGATGGGCTCGGATTCGACATTAATCCTGACACCGCCACCGATGCAGCAGCAACCCGGAGGAATGCAAACCTGGACATCGAACGTCATCCCCTCTCTCAACCGCCTTGAGGCGCCGCAACGTAGCGTGCGATTGAGCGCCCATCTGCGAGCCTACCGAAATGGAGCGTGCCGAAGGTCCGGAATTGGTTGCAGAACGTCTCGCACCTCTGTCGTCACCGTTGCGACGAGGGTTGATGGCGGACCGCGAGCATCCCACATGGGCGCGCCCTGATCGCACATCACGAGGTTTCCTGTAGCCACGGCGAAGCCGCCGAGGTTGCTTCGGATGTCGATAGGACCGCACATCCCACCTGTCCTGTGAACGGGGCGACGAATTGACCATCGATTGCTTGACACGGACCTGTGTTCACGCACACGAGCTGCACCTGATCTAGGTACGGAGAATTGAAAGTTCCTATTGTGCCAGCTACGATTTCACGACACACCGTCGATGCGGCCATCGACGTACTTGAAGTGAGCTTCGTCAAGTTGGTGGAGTGCCTCGTCGCATCCGGCTGGCGCCTCGAGTTGGCCGGCACCGATGCACCGAGCATCCATTACAACATAGCCGGTCGAGGCACGCTCATCACGAGCAGGAGTGCGCCCATCGATCTTCGGCCGCACACCCTCGTCATTCTTCCGAGGCACACGGCGTTCGCCCTCGAAACCCCCGGCGCATTACCCATGCGAACCGTCAACCGGGGGCCTCTGAGTTCGGCGCCCGGATCGGTCCGACGCTTCACAGCCGGCCCGAGTGCGGCCCACCTCGTCCTCGTCTGCGGTTACTTTCGGGCGCTGTATGGCACATCGATCGACGTCTTCGACACGCTTCGGGTGCCCATCGTCGAATACTTCGACGAAATCGATCAAATCGACCACAAATTTCGTGAGGCGGTCGACGAGCTCGCCGCACAGGAGGTCGGCACCGGAGCAATGGCCGCAGGCCTGCTCAAGCTTGTTCTCATTGCGATATTCCGGAGATCGCTCGTCTCGCAGCAAGTTTGGGCGGAGCGGTTCTCGTTGCTCAGCGATCCGCAGATCTCGCGGGCCTTCTCCGAAATGGCCGCGCGACCAGCGGCGGACCATACCGTATCGTCCCTCGCCCATGTCGCCGGTCTGAGCAGATCCGCCTTCCTGGCTCGCTTCACCAAGGCCTTCGGCACTTCGCCGATGTCGACGCTCAGGCAGCTGCGCATACGACACGCGGCGGCACTTCTGTCCACGAACGTACTGCCGATCGATCAGATCGCTCAAGCTGTCGGGTATCGGAACCGCAGCAGCTTCTCGAGAGCCTTCAAGAAGACGTACCTGATCGATCCGAGCGAGTATCGAAATCGAAAGGCGATACAAGAAGGCGAAGTTTACAACCCCGATCCATAAGATCGGGGTTGGACAGTAGATCTGTGCGGGGGCAACCGTAGCGAGGCTGCCCCCTATCGTCTGTCGTTTCACCGATCCGACGATCGTAAGGTGGATCGAGATCGTGACGTCAGCCGCGCGGCCGACCGTCGGGCCGTCGCACGGATGCCAGCAGCAGCGTTATCGACGCCGCCAGCAGGACGAGATCCTTGAGGAGGAACTGTCCGGGCATCGCGGAGATTGCGGGAAATCCACCGGCGGTGTGCTCGGCCACGCCGGGGGTGGTCACAAAGAACGTCAGTGTTATCAGGTACGTCGTGATCGACATCGCGGCACCCAGGGCCGAAACCACTGGAACGAAGGCGCCGACTGCGAGCGCGATCGCGGTCGACAGCTCCAAGATGCCGATCACACGGCTTGTTCCCTGAATGCCGAAGACGTCGTGCAACCAGCCCATGATGGGGCTATTCGCCACGAACGGGGCAATCCCGCCAGCCTCATAGGCCGTGAACTTCATGAAGCCGAACCAGAGAAAGATGACGACCAGCGACCAGCGCAGCGGCGAGAGACTGGATCTCAATCCGGCGGGGCCTTCGGCGGTCACGAACCAGGACTGATGCGGAGTGGTGGTAGTCATGGCGAAATCCTTTCGGGTCATGTTGCACGAGACAGGTGTGCGGGAACGCAGCGCGCGATTGCTGTCGTCGGTCGGACCTGTTCGACAGGTGGAGGGGTGATGGAGTGACTAGGCTGATCGGCCCCCACGAGGTGGTCCAAGGTCAAAGTTAGTGCAGGGTTGGTCGCTGGACCACGGCGAGCTTGGCCGGTGCAGCCGGCCTAGCGGCTATAGCTGGCACGAACACCTCTGGCGCTGGCGGCCGGTAGCCCAATGCGCCATGCGGCCGAACCGTATTGTAGTGCCGTCGCCAGCCCTCGATCATGATCTGCGCCTCCTTGAGCGTGTAAAAAATCTCGCCATTCAGCAGCTCGTTGCGTATCTGTGCGTTGAAGCTCTCGACATATCCGTTCTCCCACGGCGAACCAGGGGTGATGTAGGCCGTCCTTGCGCCAACGGCCGCAATCCAGGACTGCACCGACTTGGCGATGAACTCCGGACCATTGTCTGACCGAATGTGCGCCGGCACGCCGCGCAGGATGAACAGGTCGGACAGCACATCGATCACGTCGGCCGCCTTGAGCTTGCGATCCACTCGGATGGCCAGGCACTCGCGGCTGAACTCGTCGAGGACGTTGAGCATCCGGAACTTGCGCCCGTCGTGGGTGCGCGTCTCGACGAAGTCGTAGGACCAGACGTGATTGCGGTGCTCCGGGCGCAGCCGGATACAGGAACCATCCCCGTCCCACAGCCGTGCGCGCTTGGGCTGGCGGGCCGGGACCTTCAGCCCCTCCTGCCGCCATAGGCGCTCGACCCGCTTGTCGTTGACCAGCCAGCCGTCCGCCCGCAGTAGGGCGGCGACCTTCCGATAGCCGTAGCGCCCGTAGCTACGGGCAAATTCGATCAGCTCGGCGACGAGCGCCGCCTCGTCATCTTTGCCCCGCGGCGCCTTGCGCTGTGTCGAGCGATGCTGCCCGAGTGCCTTGCAGGCCCGACGCTCGGAGACCTTCAGCACGGTCCGGACATGCTCGATGCAGGCGCGTCGGCGCGCGGGGCTGGTCAGTTTCCCCGGGCGGCTTCCTGCAGGATCAGCTTGTCCAGGGTGAGATCGGCGATGGCTTTTCTGAGCCGCTGGTTCTCCGTCT
This sequence comes from Methylobacterium sp. 391_Methyba4, assembly GCF_029691625.1. Classification (NCBI taxonomy): domain Bacteria; kingdom Pseudomonadati; phylum Pseudomonadota; class Alphaproteobacteria; order Hyphomicrobiales; family Methylobacteriaceae; genus Methylobacterium; species Methylobacterium sp. 391_Methyba4. The sequence goes on from NZ_CP121475.1 coordinate 3,622,397, forward strand.
CCAGATCCTTCATCCGCCGGACCTGATCCGACTTCAGGCCGCCGTACTCACGCCGCCAGCGGTAGTAGGTCACCTCACTCACGCCGATCGCGCGGATCGCCTCCGCCACGCTCTGGCCTTGCCCGACCAGCACGTCCGCCTGCCGCAGCTTGGCGACGATCTCCTCAGGCTTGGGTCGCTTCCTCGACATCGATCCGTCCTCCAGGCTCAAAGCCATACCAAAGGGCGGACCACTTCATTGGGGGCGGATCAGTGTGAGGTCGAGACGGAAGACGTGGGCATTCTGGATCGCGTCCGTGAGACCTTCGGGGACGTGCGGATCGGCCCTTAAGGATCCGCTGCCGACCCAAACCGGTCACCCAGGCTCGTGCTTCATCCGGCTAAAAGCGGACTTCGGAATCTATGGCCGCGGATGACTGCGATTGCTCGAATGCAGAATAGCAGATTTCGAGCGATCAGGTGGCGGGAGCATCCTTCGTGGTGCGTCAATGTTAGATCGACTCAGGCCTTACGCTCTGCAATTTTATGGGCCGACCAACCAGTAGGATCCCTATAGCGACCCACTTCAGCACGACGAGTCGTGGCTGACTCCACCTTCAAACCGTCGGATCTACGGTTCGGACCCAAGAGGCTTCACCCGAGCCTGCTCTCCTCAGCTTGTCGCAGGGGCTTGCAATCACGTTAGCTTGGCACGTCCGTCCTGCCTTCGGCCAAAGGCTCGGACGCCAGTGGCCAGCGCAGGCTCCTCAACCTTCAGGTCGGCTACAGGAGGCTTGCTTGTCCGCGAGATTGAAAAGCCGGATCGGATGATCGTCAGCAGGAAGGCGGTCAGCATCAACACAAAAGCGCCAAACGAGATGATCCGCTGCTGCATGTGCTCTATCCCGAGCGTGGTCCCGATCCGACTAGGATCCATGGTCGCGCGCAGCAGGCGTGCACGTTCACCGGACCAACTGCCAAACACGAGATAGTTGAGCGTCCCGCCGACGCGGCTTGGATCACGTCGAGCAACGTACTCGATGTGGCACGTCGACACGAGATAGTACCAGCGCGTGCATTTCGACTCCTTGATCGCCAGGTCGTCGACCAGTACCCAGCGTCCGCCGACTTGCAGATCGCTCGCGAGCTGTGGTCCTGCGTACACCAGAGGACCTACGAGCGTGAACGTTAGGGCGGCAAGGAACAGGAGGGTCCGAACCATCTGTCTGCCTCCGATAGCTGTGCGATGCGTGCAGCTGTGGTGCGTAAGCGGGACTTAAACATTTCAGCGAGGACGGGACGTTAGCCCCGCGCTTTAGCGAACAACCGTTTGCCGGACCAAGCCATGAAGGCTGCCATGGCGCCGACGCCGAGCAACGTCGGCAGGCTGCCAGCGAGGAGGCCGCCGGCTAGCGCCGCGAAGCCCCAAAGCAGGGCAAAACTCCAGCAGATCAGGCCGCGCATATAGTACGTGCCAGCTCTGGCCGCCGCAGCACCGGCGACGGCCGCGGATCGTGCCCCGGTGACGACTGCGCTCTCGCGTCCCCAGACTTCGGTCGGCTTGCGGATCATCAGGCTGCCCGCCCTGCCTTGAGCGCAGCCAGCCGCTGGGCGACGGCCGCGCTCTTCTGCAATGCGTCGATCTCCGCAACCCGGTGGATCGTCCCTGCTTCAGCCGGTGTGAAGCCGACGCCGCCCACACCCTTCATGGCGCGCTCGAACGCCTTCTCCGCAACGTCGAGCCGCTGACCGGGCGTGTGTTCACGACGCATGGAACCGGAGCCATTCCCCGCCTCGCCTTTGGAGACCTCGAAGGCGGCAAGCGCTTCCTCCATCTGCCCCTTGCGCGCCACCAGTGCCGCGAGGCCGGCCTCCAGTTCTGCCTCCTCAACCCGAACCTGCGCCTGCACATCATCGAGCGCCCTGGCTTGGGTCTCAAAGTCGATCTGCCGGGACAGGGCCGCCTCGGCGAGATCCTCTCGGCCCTCATCGACGGCGAAGGCGGCTTTACCACCCAGATCCTCGATGCGTTTCGCGAGCAGCTGTTGCTGGCGCGCTGCCTGCAGCCGACGCACCGTGATGCTTTCGAGTTCCGCCTTCGCCTGATCGATGGCCCGCTCCGCTTCACGGACGGCTTCGCGCATCACAGCCGGGCCACCTGCGGCTTCCAGCCTGTCGATCGCGTCCTCGACAGAGGCCGATAAAATCCGCGATATCCGTGAAAAGATGGATTCAGACATGGCTCACCTCAACAGCATCCATGAAGCAGGATCGCCTGTCGCCCATTGAATTTAAATTAATACCGAACAGTAATTATCGGTGAGATAAACAGTTTCTATACCCGGCGCCTCTATCCTGGCACGTGTGTTGGGGAGAGGCTTGCCCTTATGATTGATACCAGTCTCGTCCTGCTGGCCATCGCGCTGGCCGCCGCTCCGTTCTACATCGTCGTAGCGACACGGAACCGGCTCGTGGCGCTTGATCAGCGTTGCGAGACGGCTTTCGCCGACATCGATGCGCACCTCAAGCACCGGCAGAACCTGATCCCCGGGCTGGTCGAGACGGTCAGAGGCTATGCCAAGCACGAGCACGATGTCCTGCTCAGCGTCATCCAGGCCCGCACCGCCGCCCTCGCGGCGATCCAGCCCGAGGCACGCCTTGAGGCTGAGAAGAACCTAACACAGACCATCAATGCCCTGATCGGGGCGGCCGAGCGCTATCCCGAGTTGAAGGCATCGAGCCACTTCACGGCGCTGCGCGACGAGTTTGTCGCCGCCGAGAACCGCATCACGGCGTCGCGCCGCTTCTACAACCTCTCTGTCGGCGAGTATGGGGCGACGCTGCGTCAGTTCCCCGGCAGCCTCATCGCGCGGCTCTGGAAGATGCAGCTGCGCAAGCCATTCGACCTTGGCATCGAGCGCGTCCTCATCGACGAACCTGTCGCCTTCAAGTTCTGACTTGCCTGCGAGATCCATATGCTGCGCGTCAACGGCCTGTTCGGCTGGATCGCCGCGAATGACCGGCGTTCGCTGGTCCTGTTCGCCGGCTTTCTCGCCGCTTTCCATGTTGGAGCCGTACTAGCGCTCTACTTGCCGCTTGCCGCCCTCGATCCAGAGCATGCGCCGGTCTTCACCTGGGTCGGCTACGCGAGCCGCTACCTGGTTCTGGTGACGCTCGCCGGCATCATCCTGTTCGTTGCGCTACTGCTCTGGCACGTTCACGCAGTGCGCAGGGTCATGGCGTTCACGTTCGTCGACGAGCAGGACGAGCCGCGCCTGTGCCGCATCGTCGAACCGCTGGCGCTCAGTATGGGATTGCCGGTACCTTATGTCGGCGTGATCCGTTCAAGTGCGCTGAATGCGTTCGCCTGCGGCATCCGACGCAAGGACGCGGTCGTCGTGGTGACCCGTGGGCTCATCGATGGTCTCGACGACGACGAACTGGCGGGAGTGGTCGCGCACGAACTCGCGCACATCCGCAATGGCGACATCCGCCTGATGGCGGCCGCCAACGTGTGCCTGCGCCTGCTCGATCTGTTGATTACGCCGCGGATGAAGGAAACCACTCCGCTTAAGGAACTCGTGGGTCTCCCGATCCTGACGTTGTGGTTTCCGCCGATCCTCGTGTTCGTGCTGATCGTCAGCTTCGTCGCCCAGTCGGCGCTGAAGGCGGGCCGGCTCGTTCGGCTTCTGATCTCCTCATCCCGGGAGTTTATCGCCGACGCAGTCGCCGTGGAGGCTACGCAAAACCCGGCCGCCCTCATCTCGGCCTTGCGGAAGGTGCACGGCCACAGCGCGATTGCTGGGCTTCCGTCCGGTCAAGACGCGATGATGATCGACGGCGCGGCCGAGGGCGGACTGGCGACACACCCGAGGATGGATGAGCGCGTGAATGCGATCATCGCGATGACCGGGTCGATGGCACTCATTGCACCTGCGCGGCGCGACACGCGCCCGGATGCACTGCGCCGACCGGCCGACCATCTGTGCGACGCATTTGTCAGCCCCGGCCGGCGCGAGGCGTTCCGAGCGATGAGCGCCCTCCGTCGCGTTGCCACCGACGACACAAGGAATTGGCTCGGCCTGACCCGCAACATGAGCTACGGCGTCATCTTGGCGGTGGCAGCAATCCTGTGTTGCAACGCCAAGCGCCTCGACCGCCCAGCCGTATTGATCGAGATCTTCGATCCGCAGCCCTTCAACGTGTTCCTCGCGGCTGCAGCCAAGGGTATGGCCTGCAATATTGGGGCGATCGCCTCAATGGCTAACGTTCCACATCTGGCTCGAAAGTGCGATCCGAAAGAGTTGAGCGCGTTCCTCTCCGTACAAAGCGAGCATGCTGGGCCGTTTGGCGCGATGTTGACTATGATGGCCGACGCACCGGATGGCACCTTTGCATCGACTAAGATCATTCGGAACAAAGAAGTTGGTCGTTAACTCATCCAGCACGGTCGAGCGCACGACCAGCCAAACAGCACGATCTGTTTGCAGGTCCGGTTTGGTTGCGTCGGTCCTCGTAAGCGGACAGGCAGGAAACCACCCGGAGCGGTCATTCAGCTGTTTCGACCGTTATGTACAAAAAACGAACGTTTTCCCGACGATCACTGACCACGCATGCTCGGTCGACCAAAACGATTGCAACCGCGTCGGAGAACCGTGTCGGCTATTCAAACGTCGGCAAAACGCGCGTCACAGACGCCTGTAGCAAGAATGCTGCGATGTCCGGTTTAGCGCCTCGCGGTGCCGAAATCAGCCAGTCGGCTTTCGTGAAGAGTTTCGGGCGCCGGCAGGCGTACGAAAGTCTCCGAGGAACGAACCCGCGGAGACCGAGGCAGTCGGCTATGGGGATTGAGCGATCCGGCCTGATGGCGCGGGCGAGCGCGATGGCCGGCGAGGGGCTCGGCGGAGATGGCGGGGTGATCCGCCGGGACAGGCCGACGGCCAGCACGGGGTGGTCGGAGCGATGGCCGGCGGGTCTCGGTCTGGATCGGGCGGCCGGAAGTGCGGGTCGAGGCGGTCGGGGCGCAACGCTCCTCCGGCCGCGGCTCGAAGGCCGGCGGCATGATGGTGGCTGACGACGTGCCGGGTCACGGTGCTCTCATCCCGGTCAGGGCGGACGCGGTCGGCGGACCGCGCGGTTGCAGGAAGCGGCCGAAGGTCTCGACGACCGTCATGCGGCCGCCGCAGCACCGGCAGGGTGAGCGCCAGTCGGGCGGCGCCGTGGGCTCGGGCGGGATGACCGGCGGCGGGACGGCGAGCAGCGCTCGGATACGGGTGAGGTTGGCCCGGCGGCCGGCGCTGGCGAGCAGACCGTAGTGGCGGATGCGGTGGAAGCCCTTGGGTAGGACGTGCAGCAGGAAGCGCCGGATAAACTCGTGCGGGCCCAGCGTCAGGGTGCCGTAGCGCTCAGGCCCGTCGCGACGGTAGTCCTTGATGCGGAAGGTGACGCCGGCCTCATCGAAGCTCATCAGCCGGCTGTTCGAGATCGCCACACGGTGGGTGTAGCGCGACAGGTAGGCCAGCACCGCCGCGGGACCGGCGAACGGGGCTTTGGCGTAGACGACCCAGCGCTTCGTCCGGGCCGGGGACAGATGGCGCAGGAAGGCGCGGCGCTCGGCCAGGGGCGCTAGGCCGCCAAAGAAGACGAGCCGTCCGGCCGCGTGCAGCGCGCTCAGCCCGACCAGGAACAGGCGGCGGAACAGCTTGCCCAGCACCCGCACCGGCAGGAGGAAGGCCGGCCGCGACGACACCCACCGTGCACCATCAGGCGAGAGGCCGCCGCCGGGCACGATCATGTGGACGTGGGGATGATGCGTCAGCGCCGAGCCCCAGGTGTGCAGCACGGCGGTCAGGCCGATGCGGGCGCCGAGGTGCCTGGGATCGGCAGCGATGGTCAGCATCGTCTCCGACGCCGCGCGGAACAGCAGGTCGTAGACGGCGGCCTTGTTCTGGAGGGCGATGTCGGCGACCTGCGTCGGCAGGGTGAACACGACGTGGAAGTAGCCCACCGGCAGCAGGTCGGCCTCGCGCTCGGCCAGCCATGTGCGGGCCGCCGCCCCTTGGCATTTGGGGCAGTGCCGGTTGCGGCAGGAGTTGTAGGCGATCCGCCGGTGGCCGCAGTCGCCGCAGCCCTCGACGTGGCCGCCGAGCGCGGCGGTGCGGCAGTGCTCGATCGCCGCCATGACCTTGAGCTGCCGCAGGCTCAGGTGGCCGGCCTGGGCCGCCCGGTAGGCCGGCCCAGCAGCGCGGAAGACGTCGGCGACCTCGATCGCGGCGCGCACCGTCTCAGCCGGGCGCGATCTCTCCCGTCTTGAACAGACCCAGCTTGTCCAGCGGACTGGTCACGGTGCGTACCGTGCGGGTGGCGACCTTGGTGTAGAACGCCGTGTTCTCCAGCTTGGCGTGCCCGAGCAAGACCTGGATCACCCGGATGTCGATGCCGTCCTCCAAGAGGTGGGTGGCGAAGCTGTGGCGCAGGGTGTGCGGGCCGACCCGCTTGGCGATATCGGCCGCCCGGGCCGCCTCGACCACGATGCGGTGGAGGTGGCGGGTGCTGATCGGCTTCATCGGATGCTGGCCCGGGAACAGCCAGCCGTCACGCTGCATGACGCCCTGCTGGCGTCCGACCTTCCACCACTGGCGCAGCAGGGTGAGCAGGTCCGCCGGGAGCAGCGCGTTGCGGTATCGTCCGCCCTTGCCGCGCTCGACCCGGATGAGCATGCGCGCGCTGTCGATGTCGATGACTTTGAGCGCTGCGACCTCGGCCACGCGCAGGCCGGCGCCGTAGGCCACCGACAGAGCAGCCTGATGCTTGAGGCAGGTGGTGGCGTCGAGCAGCCGGGTGACCTCGTCGCGGCTGAGCACCACCGGCAGCGTGAGCGGATAGGCGAGCCGGACGAGCCGCCGCGCGAGGTCGGGCCGGTCGAGGGTGTGGGTGAAGAAGAAGCGCAATGCCGAGACGATGGCGTTGAGGGTCGGCACCGGCACGCCGGCCTCGCGCTGCTCGACCTGGAAGCGGCGCAGGTCCTCCGCGGTGGTCGTGTCGGGCCGGCGCCCGAGGAAGGTGGCGAGGCGGCCGACGTCGCGGATGTAGTTGCGCTGGGTCTCGTGCGAGAACCGGCGCAGGCTCATGTCATCGATCAGGCGCTGGCGCAGGGGGCTGACCGCGCTGGCGGGGAGAAGATCGTGCATCGTGGGGCTCCTCGGATGAAGGAGCCGCGATGCTCGGCCCGCCTCCGACGGGCCTCAAACGATACGCGACGGTCCCGACCCTACCGCGCCCTCACCACACGCACCCTCCCGCGCAGCGGGTTCGTTCTTCGGCCAGACGACGTCATGCCGGATCGCCATCGCGCGCAGAATCGGACATTCGGCTTGGCGCCCATCCGAGTGCACTGACGCGGAGGTAGGATTCACGCATGGGGTGAGGCGTGCGAGTCCTCGCCAGAGCTCAGACGGTATGCGTGCTCCTTAATCCGACCTGATCCGCCCCCACTGGAGTGGTCCGCCCTGAGGTATGGCCTGCGGGCCAGGGTCACGGAAGCCAACGCCCAGATACTTAAGCCAAGCAAATAGACTCTGATGCAGTGACCCTCGAACGCCTCGACGCTGGCCGGGTCGTAGACGGCCGCAAGACGGTCGCGCTTGTCCGGCGCGGGCTAGTGGCCTCGGGCGCAAAGAAACCCGCTCACGCATTCGGGGCCGGAACTCGATGATCAGACGGGTCTGGGCGCGCGCCGACAAACTTCGCGCGCCCAGGCCGACACACTACCCGCTCCTGCCGACAAACTTCCTGCGCTCGCACATCAGGCCTCGCAGCATCAGCCTCGTCCTGCGAGCAGGGGACCGGCCAGGATCCTGTTGAGTCCGATCACGCCGAGCAGGACGGCGGCGTGCAAGGCGAGATCCGTCGCGGTGGCGTCGTAGGAGTGGAACGGCATCAGCATCGTCGCGGCGACCGCGGCGACGGCCAGGCCCCCCAACGCCGCCGTCAGGTTCGGCCGAAGCGGGCAGGCCCGGCGCACCATGACGACCATCAGCGCCGAAAGCGGCACAGACACACAGACCAGGACACCGAGGCACATCGTCATGTCGTGGGGCCCGGAGATGCCGGTGCCGGGAACAATCCGAACGTACAGGCAGCCCAGGCCGCTCGCGCCGATCCACAGGACGACGGCGGGCAGCGGCAGCAGCGCCCAAGCGCCGGAGCGTCCCGGCACGGCGGTGGCGAAGGCGGCGAGGGATGCAGTCACCGCCGTCGACATGGCCCCGAGCGCGGCGAGCATCAGGTTCGGTGCGCGCATCCGGATCAGAAAATCGCCCGCATCCATCCGTGTTGCTAGGATCAGTCCGACGAGCATCGCCCCCCCGAACCAGAACACGGCACGAACGCACGGCGCAGGCAGCGGCCGCACGGGTTTCAATCCTTCAGCGAGGTCCGCGACAAGCTTGTCGTGAGGGCTGAGCGTGACCATCACTCCTTCTCCTGGATCAGGCTGGCGCGCAGAGCCTCGATGGCTCGGTGCAGGTTGACCTTCAGCGCTCCCTTGCTGCGGCCGATGAGTCGCGCGGTGTCGTCCAGCGACAACTCGCGCAGGCCGAGATTCTCGATCGCCTGACGTTGGCACTCCGCCAGGGCGGCGACTGCGCGAGCCAGTGCCATGCTTCGCCCGCCCGCCCCCGGCGCCGTGCCGGTAGCGGGGCCGGGATCGACCTCGGCGCAATAGGCCAGGGGATCGTGGACCTCCTGCGGACCGCGGCCCGCCCGCCTCAATCGGTCGATCCCCCGGCGTCGGGCAATCGCGTGCAGCCACGGCAGGAAGGGTCGGCGGGGGTCATAGCCCGCTCTCGCCCGATGCACCGTCATGAGCGCGTCCTGCACGACATCGTCCACTGCCTCGCCCCTCACCCCCTGCGCCGGGCAATGCCCGCCACCACCGTCAGGCATGCCTTCGGGAGAATCCGGTAGGCCGCCGCGTCGCCGGCTTGCGCTGCCGCCAGCAAGCGGGCGAGATCCTCTTCGAGCGCCATCCGACTCCCGCCGATTTTTGCCCCGGCCCGCCTACGCTCTCATCGACAGCAGAGGTAATGACGAGGAGCGATGCGAAAAGCTCTCCGTCAGGTGGAGAAACGGCGGGGATCACCGGGCGACGGCCGGTTCGAGTGTCGCCGTCCGACTAAAGGCGTGCGGCGCCGAGGATGGTCCCGTCAGGTGCTTGGACCAGCACCGCCGCGGTCTCGCCTGCCGGTAGGGGAGTGCTGAGCGTCATCGCGGCACCCGACCATCGGCCGATCTCGCGCAGCGAACGCACGATGTTGGCCTGCTCGATCGTGCGACCGGCATTCTCGCCCCGCGCAACCCGCGTCGTGTGACTCGGGTCGAACCCGACCAGCACGACCGATCCGGAACCGCTCGCGGCTCCGAGTTTCACCGCCAAGCCGCCGCCATCCCGCACCAGGAAGACGGGGACCGATCGCCAAGCGCGTGCGCGTGCGACGGCGGCGCGCAACGCCGCCTCGTCGGAGCCGAGAACGTCCAGGTGACCATCGACGACGGCCTGAGGCGTATAGCTCGGACCACGCAACCGCGCCGCGTAGGCGCTCTGACGCGCCGTCGCGGCCGGCAGGGAATAGGCGTCACGCCAATCCAGGTGGTTCCAGTAGGTCACGTGGAACGCGAGCGGCAGCACGTCCGCACCCTCGTGAGCAAGCCGACCGAGCAGCGCCTCGGCGGGCGGACACGACGAGCAACTCTGCGAAGTGAACAGCTCGACGACCACCGGGCGCTCAGCCGCGCCGGCAGGCCCCAAGACGGACGACAGGAGCACGGGGGCGAGAAGGGTTGCGGCGTATCGCATTGTCGAGGCTCCGAGTTGCGAGCGATGCATGGAAGCTTCTCATCCGTTCGCCGCGCCCTGGGTCGCGGTTACTCGCCTTCGTAGCCGTAAAGTATGAAAATGATGCCGCGTCGTTGTACTCCGTGTCATCGATGAAGTGTTGATTTGATGCGTCTGGCCTCTGATGCTCCGGGTCGGACAGGAAGAGCCGTCACTCGGCATGATGAAGTGAGCGGCATTTTCTGTTCGACCGACGTGGCACCGTCCAGCTATGACGACGGTGCCTAACTCTTCATTTCACCCTTCGGCGATGTGCTTGAACATGTGAGCGCGCGCCTCATCGTCCATCTCGGCTTTGAAACTGAAGCGGTCCTTCAACCCGAGCGCTCTCTGCGCAGCCGGACGCGCGGCGATCTCGTCGTGAAGTCGCTTCACGTTCGGCAGCTTGTCCCAAGCATCCTCGCCGAGCACGAACGGCAGCATCCGTGCCCAACCCCAAACGCCCATGTCGACGATGGTGTAGGTGTCGCCGACCATGTACCGGCGACCTGCCAAGTGGCTTTCCAACACGCCGTAGTGGCGGCGTGCCTCGTAGGCATAGCGCTCACGGGCATACGGCACCGGCTCCGGCGCGAAGTGCCGGAAATGCACGGCCTGCCCTGAAAACGGACCGATCCCGGTGGCCACGAACATCAGCCACGACAGAAGCGGTCCCCGCTCGGTTGCACCGGCGGGTAGAAAGCGGCCGGCCTTCTCGGCGAGGTAGAGCAGGATCGCGTTGCTGTCGAAGACCGTGACCTCGCCGTCGACGATGGCGGGCACCTTTCCATTCGGGTTCACGGCGAGGAAGGCAGGCTCGAACTGCTGGCCGCGGCGGGTATCCACCGGCACGGGTTCATAGTCCAGACCGAGCTCCTCCAGCAGGAGCGCGACCTTGCTCGGATTCGGAGACAGGTTGAAGTAGAACTTGAGCATCACGTGCCTCGGGCAGCGAGGGCCTGAGCGTGTGCAATCCGGTTGGATCGGGGCAGCGCAGGCAGTCACCAGGTTGTGCCAGACCTCTCGCGGAAGCGAAAGCATCGGGTTTGGGCCGCACGCGGCACGGGTGGCCGTTCCTTCGGAATCATCCTTAAGATCGCCAGCGCTCGAAGCAAGCTCCCGTCACAGGCGTGGATGCTGATACTTCAGACTGTTTGCCCGGTCCGTCGCCCTACAGACAGCTGCAACGAGGTTCGGCCTACAGCCATCCCGCGTCCCCGCCGGGCACCAGCACCGCATGATTTATGGCAGGCCCGGATTGATCCGTCGACAGGCTCATGTGCGCGGCCACACGCGGATCCATCGCTCCGCCGGCACTCATGGACATGGCGCGATCGTCGCGCCGCGGAGACCTCCGATGCCCAACCCACTCTACGCACTCGCCCCGGTGATCGGCACCCTGGCCGCCTTCTTCGGCCTGATGATCGTCGCCTACGCCTGAACATCCTCTGCCAAGCACCGTGTCGAGGAACACCGCCATGATCCGCTCCGCCCTTGCTGTCATCGCCCTTTTCACCATCGCCACCCTCCCGGTTCGAGCCGCGCCGATCGACGCGCCGAGAGTCGTCGCAACCGCTGCACTGCCGAAGGCGCAGCTTCGCCACGTGACTATGAACGGAACCACGAAGCCGGCCGGCCTTACCCTCGACGGGCGCAGCGGGACCACGCCGGACCTCGACCGCAAGAGCGGCGAGCTCCACCGGCTCATCGTGACCTCGATCTGTACCGGCTGCTGACGGCCCGCACCGCGACGCCTCCCGTGTGAAGGGAACCTGAGTTTGGCATGCCCTACTGGTAAGCGGCCGAATTCATTGATCGACTCGATACGCTCACGTTCTTCTACGTCTGAATGTGGGTGCTTTGACCTTAAGACGGCTCGTCGAAGATCATTTGGCTTCCGGGGACCGGCAGCGCCCACTAATCCTCGTGGAAGTGATCTCCGCTCTCCGCGCGCGGAAGCGGCCCTCGACGCCCGGGGCATCACCAGGATGTCCATTTTCGGCTCTACGGCCCGCGGCGAGAACCGGACCGATAGCGACATCGACAACCTGATCGAAGTATCATCGGATACCTGCATGTCGCTCACGGGCTTCGTAAGACTAAAAAGCGACCTAGCCGAGATCCTAGGTCATCCGGTCTATCTGGCGGAATGGCTAAATCTGTATCCTCGCTTCGCAGCGTCGGCGGAACGCGATGCCGTGGCGGTGTTCTGATGCCGCGCGACCTCGAACTGCTTCTCGAAGACCTTCCGGACGCGGCACGTGGCGCTGTGCGGTACGCCTCAAATCCGACCCAGGATGGCTTCGAGCTGATGCCGACGACCGATTGGGATAGGTACCGCGCCCTCAAGGAGGCTGTGACCGAGCTGAGAGAGGTCGTGAAGAAGTCACTTGAGGATTTGAATATTAGACACGGCGAAATCGATGGGGCGGGCATGGCCGGTATCAGGAACATCTTCACGCATCAATACTTCCGGGTCGACATGGCGCGGCTTTGGCTTGCGGCCGTCTGGGAGTTTCCCGACCTAATCATTGTTTTTGATCAGGAAAAGCTTGCCACATCCAATCCTAGCCTTGCAACTAGCGGCTCGACATACGGAGTATGATAGCTCTGACGTTTGAAAGACGGTCCTCGCAAAGGGCGCCTTCCAATCGGACAGACATGCACACGAAAGCTCGAGCGAGAGGCGCGTCACGGTTGAGGCGACCAGTCGTTGCGATGCGCCTTCCGATCGGATTTGCGCCTGCGCGTCGTTCGTCATTCGTTCCACAAATTCTCCTCTCACAGGCGCCTCATCGGGTGACCGCAGCCTGATCTGCCTCAGCCTCATGCAGTACGAAGCCTTCAAGAGGGTCGACCTCTCGTCTCCACGGCGCCTCAGCGAGCACACGCCGCGCGTGCAGGTAACCGGCCTCCTCACGCGCTCGTATCCCGTTCGGGCTGAAATCGATGTCGCGCATATGGTCTTCTGCCTCAAGCCGCGGTGCGAGTAGCCGCACCACGTGCATGCGGGTCAGGCAGCCATACGCCGTCAGTGCCTTGATCTCCGGCTCGGCCGCGACCTCTGCGGGAAGCCGGCGGGCGAGTTCCGCAATGACGTGGCGGAGCCGGTGCGTCTGCTTCTGACGGGCGATGTGGCTGTGAGCGCGGCTGGCGTATTGGAGATCCTTCTGACGGTTGACCACCTCCCAGATGGTCCGAGGTTCAGGGCCGGACGGGTTCCACATATGCACGACGAAGATGATCCCATCGCGCCGCGGGTTGTCATCGAACACCGCTTCAACGGGCGTGTTCGAAAGAATGCCCCCGTCCCAGTACAGATCGTCACCGATACGCACAGGTGGGAAGGACGGTGGCAACGCTCCGGATGCCAAGACATGACGGAGGTCCAGAACTTCATCGCGGCTGTCGAAGTAGCGCATCTGGCCGGTACACACATGCGCAGCGCCGACCGTCAGCCTGCAGCCGCCGCCGTTGAGCTGCTTCAAATCGACGAGGTCAGCAAGCGTCTCACGCAGGGCCGCCATGGTGTAGTAGCCGACCGACTCAGGTGCGAGCGGCCAGTGAGGGTTTGCCAGCGCGAAGGGGTTGGGGGTGAAAAATCCTGCCACCCCCTGCATGATCGTGGACCAATGGACGGTCATTGGACCGAAGCCAGGCCAAGCCGATAGCTGTTCGCGCAGGGCACCGTGCTCGATGCGGCGCCAGAACGTGCGGAGGCGTTCGAGGCGCTGCCCGTGTGAGTTGCCGGCGATCAACACACCGTTGATGGCACCGATGGAGGTGCCGATGACCCAGTCGGGATCGACTCCAGCCTCGTGCAAGGCGCGGTATGATCGGCCCCCACGAGGTGGTCCAAGGTCAAAGTTAGTGCAGGGTTGGTCGCTGGACCACGGCGAGCTTGGCCGGTGCAGCCGGCCTAGCGGCTATAGCTGGCACGAACACCTCTGGCGCTGGCGGCCGGTAGCCCAATGCGCCATGCGGCCGAACCGTATTGTAGTGCCGTCGCCAGCCCTCGATCATGATCTGCGCCTCCTTGAGCGTGTAAAAAATCTCGCCATTCAGCAGCTCGTTGCGTATCTGTGCGTTGAAGCTCTCGACATATCCGTTCTCCCACGGCGAACCAGGGGTGATGTAGGCCGTCCTTGCGCCAACGGCCGCAATCCAGGACTGCACCGACTTGGCGATGAACTCCGGACCATTGTCTGACCGAATGTGCGCCGGCACGCCGCGCAGGATGAACAGGTCGGACAGCACATCGATCACGTCGGCCGCCTTGAGCTTGCGATCCACTCGGATGGCCAGGCACTCGCGGCTGAACTCGTCGAGGACGTTGAGCATCCGGAACTTGCGCCCGTCGTGGGTGCGCGTCTCGACGAAGTCGTAGGACCAGACGTGATTGCGGTGCTCCGGGCGCAGCCGGATACAGGAACCATCCCCGTCCCACAGCCGTGCGCGCTTGGGCTGGCGGGCCGGGACCTTCAGCCCCTCCTGCCGCCATAGGCGCTCGACCCGCTTGTCGTTGACCAGCCAGCCGTCCGCCCGCAGTAGGGCGGCGACCTTCCGATAGCCGTAGCGCCCGTAGCTACGGGCAAATTCGATCAGCTCGGCGACGAGCGCCGCCTCGTCATCTTTGCCCCGCGGCGCCTTGCGCTGTGTCGAGCGATGCTGCCCGAGTGCCTTGCAGGCCCGACGCTCGGAGACCTTCAGCACGGTCCGGACATGCTCGATGCAGGCGCGTCGGCGCGCGGGGCTGGTCAGTTTCCCCGGGCGGCTTCCTGCAGGATCAGCTTGTCCAGGGTGAGATCGGCGATGGCTTTTCTGAGCCGCTGGTTCTCCGTCTCCAGATCCTTCATCCGCCGGACCTGATCCGACTTCAGGCCGCCGTACTCACGCCGCCAGCGGTAGTAGGTCACCTCACTCACGCCGATCGCGCGGATCGCCTCCGCCACGCTCTGGCCTTGCCCGACCAGCACGTCCGCCTGCCGCAGCTTGGCGACGATCTCCTCAGGCTTGGGTCGCTTCCTCGACATCGATCCGTCCTCCAGGCTCAAAGCCATACCAAAGGGCGGACCACTTCATTGGGGGCGGATCACGAGCAGGTCAGCGCCAGTACCTCGGCCACCGTCTCGGTTGAATGGGGCGGCGTGCCGGGCGGGCGCGTCTTGTCGCGCAGCAGACCTTCGACGCCAGCCTCGGCGTAGCGCCGCTGCCAGCGCCACACGGCCGGGCGGCTGACGCCCGCCCGCCGGGCGACGTCCTGGACACAAAAGCGCTCGGCCGAGAGCAGGACGATGCGGGCACGCTGGGTATGTTTGAGCGGGCGGGAGCGGTCGCTGGCGATCGCAACCAGTCGTGCCGCATCGCTCGCATCGAGAAGCACACAGACCGTCTGAGCCATGGCCCAGACTCGCACGTCTCATCGGACGCGTGAATCCTCTGTCCGCGTCACTGCACTAGTTGCGAGATGCCGTAGAAGGCCCCCGACAAGACGAGTTCCGCCGCCACGAGTTGCCCGAGCGACAATTGCCCCTGCAGGATGAGCCATCCGCCCATGGCCAGCAGGGCGGCACTGGCGACCGCGTAGACCACGAGGAATCCGATGGTCTGCGCGAAGGTGTGGCGGAAGTGGCGGCGATGCGCCCGCAGGTAGGCGGCGGTCATCGCGTCGGAACGCGCCATCGCGGCCGATAGCCGACCACCGTGCTTGTAGAAGCCGTTCGAGGTGCCGACGCTCTCCAGCCAACGCGCCGTCTCGTGCTTCGCATGGCTCAGCGCCGCGCCGGACCGGACCGCCGGCCCCGCCCAGATGAACCCGATGCCGAGCAGGACGGCGGCGGCGACGAGATTGAAGGCGAGAAAGAACGGATGATAGAAACTTGTCAGGACGAGGCCGATCCCGGCTTGTAGAAGGATCGCCAAGCCGCCGACCAGAAGATGCGGGACCGCTTTCTGGACCGTCATAAGATCGAAGAAGCGGTTGAACAGGTCGCGGCGCCCTGCGTCGTCGAAGTGCGGGTTTCTGGCGTGGAGGGCACGCAGGGTGATTTCCGCGACAATCCTCGCGAACACGCGCCGCTCGAACAGCGCCAGGACGTATATCCGCGCGGCGCTGAGCATGGCGGCGGCGAGCAGAAGCCCGAGCAGAAGCCCGGACAGGACGAACAGGGGCGCCGGCAGCGCCGTGTTGGCCACCGAGTTGATCAGGAGTGTCAAACAGCGTGGAATGTTGACCCCGGATCGGCGTCCAAAATTGACCCCCTGGATGGATGTGTCGTGACGCCCCTGGTCAGCCCGGCGGAGCGGATCGAGGTGGCGCAGCCGGGCTGATCAGGGATCCAGAAGGCGCGACGGGTAGCCGACCTCAGGCGCGGTTCTTGAAGCGCCAGCTCTCGTTGCCGGTCTCGACGATCTCGCAGTGGTGTGTGAGCCGGTCGAGCAGCGCGGTCGTCATCTTGGCGTCGCCGGCAAACACCGCCGGCCATTCCCCGAAGGCGAGGTTGGTGGTGACCACGATCGAGGTGGTCTCGTAGAGCTTGCTGATCAGGTGGAACAGCAACTGCCCGCCCGACTGCGCGAACGGCAGGTAGCCGAGTTCGTCCAGCACCACGAGGTCGAGGCGGGCGAGGTGGTCGGCGATGCGGCCCTGCCGGCCGGCCCGCGCCTCCGCTTCGAGCCGGTTGACGAGGTCGACCACGTTGTAGAACCGAGCCCGGGCCCCGTCCCGGATGCAGGCCCGGGCCATCGCGATGGCCAGATGCGTCTTGCCGGTGCCGGTGCCGCCGACCAGCACGACGTTGCGCTGGTGGGCCAGGAACTCGCCGCCGGCGAGATCGCGCACCAGCATCTCGTTGATCGGCGTGCCGGCGAAGGCGAACTCGGCGAGGTCCTTGGCCAGGGGCAGCTTGGCGATCGTCATCTGGTAGCGGATCGAGCGGGCCTGCTTCTCGCTGATCTCGGCCTGGAGCAGGTCGCCGACGATCTGCTGCGGCTCGTGGGTGCGCTTGACTGCGACCTTGATGATCTCGTCGTAGGCCGCCTTCATCCCGAACAACTTCAGCTCGCCCATCGTGGCGAGGATCTGCTGGCGTTCCATCATCGGGCTCTCCTCAGGCTGTCGTAGCGGGCGCAGTCGGCAACGGGTTCGTGGCGCAGCCGCAGACCCTCGGGCGTCGGGAGGGTGACGGCGGCAGCAGGCTCGCGCTGGCGAGCCAGGATGTTGAGGACGACGTCGGCCGAGTGGACGCCTTCGCGCAGCGCCTCGGCACAGGCGGCTTCGACCGCGGGCAGGCCATCGCCGAGCACGGCGGTGAGGATCTCGACCATCTGGCGGTCGCCGTCGGCGCTGCCGGCAAGCTTGCGCCGGATCCGGTCGAGGGCGGCGGGCAGAACCCAGTCCTTGAACGGCGCCCCGTTGCGCAGCGCGCCGGGTTTGCGGGCGAGCACGGGAACGTAGTGCCAGGGATCGAACACCGTCTGGCCACGGCCGAAGGCGCGGGCATGCTCGGCAACGATGCGGCCGTCCTGGCGGATCTCGACACGCTCGGCGTAGGCGCGCACCTCGACCGGACGGCCAATGGCCGAGGCGGCCACCGAGTACTTGTTGTTGTCGAAGCGCACGAGGCAGGTCGAGGAGACGGCGGCCGGCACGGCGTGGAAGCCGTCGAAGCAGCCGGCATAGGGCACCAGCGCCGCCCGCTCGGCCTCGAACCGCTCCCAGACGCTGCGCTCGCGCTCCTCGGGATGAGGATGGGCCTTGGCGTAGGCGATCACCCCGTCGAGCAGCATGGCGTTCAGTTCGTCGTAGCTCTTCACCCGGATGCGCGGGGTGAACAGGCGCTCGCGCACCAGCCCGACCTGGTTCTCGACCTGCCCCTTCTCCCAGCCCGAGGCCGGCGTGCAGGCCACCGGCTCGACGAGATAGTGCGAGCACATCTGCAGGAAGCGGCGATTGTAGGCGCGCTCGCGCCCGACGAAGATCGTCTCCACCGCGGTCTTCATGTTGTCGTAGATCCCGCGCTGGCAGGCACCGCGGAAGAAGGCGAACGCCCGGTCATGGGCGTCGAAGACCATCTCCTGGCTCTCACGCGGGTAGGCCCGCACGAACAACATGCGCGAGTGGCAGAGCCGGACGTGGGCGACCTTGACCGTCGTGGTCACGCCGCCGATCAGCACGATCTCGTGGCTCCAGTCGAACTGGTAGGCCTCGCCCGGGGCGAAGGAGAGCGGCACGAAGGCGGGCGCCGTGATGGCAGTGCGCTCCCGCTTCCAGCCCTTGGCGTAGCGGCGCACCGCGTCGTAGCCGCCCTCGTAGCCGAGACCGCGCAGCGCCTCGAACACCCGGATCAGGGTCAGCCGCTCGCGCGGCGGCCGGCTGGCGTTCGTGGCCAGCATCCGGTCGAGGTCGTCCCGCCATGGTCCCAGCTTGGGCAGCGGCTGCACCTCGCGCTCGTAGGCGAAGCTGGTGGCTCCCGAGCGGATGACCTTGCGCACGGTGTTGCGGGAGACGTGCAGGTCGCGGACGATATCCTTGATCGACCGGCCGCGAATGAAGAACTCGCGCCGGATGCGCGCAATCGTGTCCACGCCCTTCATCCCCCACCACCCGTCCGGTCGTCCCGGAGGGCAGTCTGCGAGAGCAAGTTTCAGGGGGTCAGAATTGGACGCCGATCCCCCGCATCAGGGGGTCAAAGTTGCACGCCGAAACACAACATGCGCGTGCAAATCGAGGAGGGTATCGACGCCGATGCCATCGTGCTGCCGCAGCAGGCGATCCAGCGCAACAATGCCGGCGGCAGCGAGGTCTACGTCGTCAACGACGAGGGCCGCGCCGTACTGCAGCCGGTGCGTGTCGGCCGCACGCTCGGCAACGAGATCGTGGTCGAGGACGGGCTGAAGCCCGGCTATCGCGTCGTCGTCGAGGGCTTCCAGAAGTTCACGCCCGGCAGTGTGGTGCAACCCGTGCCGTGGTTGCCAGCCAAGCAGGCGGCGGCGCAAGCCCGACCGAACTGATCCCTTTCCAAGCGCCCCGCTCCCTCCGGAGGCCTGCCGCCATGCCCGGCTTCTTCATCGCGCGTCCGATCTTCGCCTGGGTGGTGGCGATCTTCATCTGCCTAGGCGGACTGCTCGCGCTGCCGTTCCTACCGGTCGCGCAGTATCCGGTGATCGCGCCACCCTCGATCTCGATCTCGACCGTCTACCCCGGAGCCTCGACCCAGAACCTCTACTTCAGTGTCACCCGGCTGATCGAGGAGGAGCTGAATGGGGCCGCCAACGTCCTCAACTACGAGTCGACGAGCGACACCACCGGCGAGGTCGAGATCATCGTCAACTTCCAGCCCGGAACCGACATCGCGCTGGCCGCCGTCGATGTCCAGAACCGTATCAAGCGCATCGAACCACGCCTGCCGGAGGCGGTCCGCGAGCAAGGCATCCTCATCGTCGAGGCGAGCAGCGCCATCCTACAGTTCGTGACGCTCACCTCCAGCGACGGCAGCCTCGACGAGGTCGGCCTTGGCGATGTCGCCACCCGCAACGTGCTGCCGGAGCTGCGGCGTCTCCTTGGTGTCGGCCGGGCGCGCCTGTTCTCGACCGAACGTGCGATGCGGGTCTGGCTCGATCCGGACAAGATGCTCGGCGTCAACCTGACCGCGCAGGATGTCGAGGACGCGATCAAGGCGCAGAACGCGCAGGTCGCCTCGGGCTTGCTCGGCGTGCAACCGAGCCCGAGAGCTCAGCGCACGCAGAACATGGTGCTGGTGAAGGGCCAGCTCGAGTCGCCCGAGGATTTCGGCTCAATCGTGCTGCGCGCCAACCCGAACGGCTCCACCGTGCGCCTGCGCGACGTCGCACGACTGGAAGTCGGCGGCCTATCCTACGCCTTCTCAACCCGCCTGAACGGCAAGCCCGCGGCCGCCATCGCCGTGCAGCTCGCGCCGAC
The DNA here is from genome assembly GCF_029691625.1 of Methylobacterium sp. 391_Methyba4. Lineage (NCBI taxonomy): Bacteria > Pseudomonadati > Pseudomonadota > Alphaproteobacteria > Hyphomicrobiales > Methylobacteriaceae > Methylobacterium > Methylobacterium sp. 391_Methyba4. Next base: position 3,642,190 of record NZ_CP121475.1, read on the forward strand.
CGGCAATGCGCTCGCCACCGGCAAGGCGGTGAAGGCCAAGATGGAGCAGCTCGCCCGCTTCTTCCCGCCGGGCCTCAAGTACGAGATCTCCTACGATGTCACGCCGGTGATCACGGCGTCGGTCAAGAAGGTGCTGCTGACGCTCGCCGAGGCGGTGGTGCTCGTCTTCGTCGTCATGTTCCTGTTCCTGCAGAACTTCCGCTACACGCTGATCCCGACCATCGTGGTGCCGATCGCGCTGCTCGGCACCTGCGTCTCCCTTCTCCTGATGGGCTTCTCGATCAACGTGCTCACCATGTTCGGCATGGTGCTGGCCATCGGCATCCTCGTGGATGACGCCATCGTGGTGGTCGAGAACGTCGAGCGCATCATGGCCGAGGAGGGCCTCTCGCCGAGAGCGGCCACCGAGAAGGCCATGGGTCAGATCACGGGCGCCGTGATCGGCATCACGCTCGTCTTGATGGCGGTGTTCGTGCCGATGGCGTTCTTTCCCGGCTCGGTCGGCATCATGTACCAGCAGTTCTCGGCCGCCATGGTCGTGTCGATCGGCTTCTCCGCCTTCTTGGCGCTGTCGCTCACCCCGGCTCTGTGTGCCACGATGCTGAAGCCGATCGCTAAGGGGCACGGTCACGCCAAGGAGGGCGTTTTCGGCTGGTTCAACCGCAGCCTGGACTGGCTGACGCGCCGCTACGGCACCACGACGCGCTGGATGGTGGCGCGCTCGGGCCGCTTCATGCTGCTCTACTTGGCATTGCTGGGCGGCCTCGGCTACGCCCTTTGGCGGCTGCCTGCGGGCTTCGTGCCAATCGACGACCAGGGCTTCGTCATGGCCGACGTTCTGGCACCTTCGGACGCGAGTGCGAATCGGACGCTCGATGTTGTCCGCTCGGTGGAGGAACAGCTCGCCGGAACGCCGGGCGTCGACAAGCTCACGTTCATCACGGGCTTCAGCTTTTTCGGTCAAGGCGCGATGACGGCACAGGCCTTCGTCACCCTGAAGGACTGGTCGGAGCGCGATGCCGATCAGAGTTCCGCGGCCATCATCGACCGGAGCAATGAGACTTTCGTAGGCTTGCGTGACGCGGAGGTGTCCGCGCTCGCCCCACCGCCGATCGCCAATCTCGGCACGACGAGCGGCTTCAGCTTCCGTCTGCAGGACCGCTCGCAGCGTGGCTACGAGGCGCTGATGGCTGCCAAGGATCAGCTTTTGGCGGCCGCTAGCCGCTCGCCGATCCTGCGCGAGGTGACAGTCGAGGGTCTGCCGCCAGCCCCACAGATCCGGCTCGACATCGACCGCGAGAAGGCAGCCGCCCTCGGTGTGACGTTTGCCGATATCAACACCACGCTCTCGGCACAGCTCGGATCCAGCTACGTCAACGACTTCCTCAATCGCGGCCGTATGCAGCGCGTGGTCGTCCAGGCACGTGAGGATAAGCGGGTCAGGCCGGAGGATCTGCTGACGTATAGCGCCCGCAACAGCAGCGGTGCCATGGTGCCGTTCGCCTCGTTTGCTCGGGTCACCTGGGTTGTCGGTCCAACCCAGGTGATCGGCTTCAATGGCTACCCGGCCGTTCGCATTACTGGCAGCCCGGCACAGGGCTACACCAGCGGCGACGCGCTCGCCGAGATGGAACGGTTGACGAGCGAACTGCCGGGCGGCTTCGGCTACGAGTGGACGGGTCAGTCGCTGCAGGAGAAGCTTGCCGGCTCCCAGGCCGCATTCCTGCTCGGGCTCTCGATCCTGTTCGTGTTCCTGTGTCTCGCCGCACTCTACGAGAGCTGGTCGATCCCGTTCGCCGTCATGCTGGTGGTGCCGCTCGGCATCGTCGGCTCTGTGGCGGCCGCCTACCTGCGCGGGCTGCCGAACGACGTCTACTTCACGGTGGGCCTGATCACCATCATCGGTCTGTCAGCCAAGAACGCGATCCTGATCATCGAGTTCGCCAAGGACCTGCGCGCGCAAGGCAAGCCGTTGATCGCGGCGACGCTCGAGGCGGCGGAACTACGCTTCCGGCCGATCGTGATGACGTCGCTGGCCTTCATCCTCGGCGTGGTGCCGCTGGTGATCGCCTCCGGCGCGAGCGCTAAGAGTCAACAGGCCCTTGGCACAGGTGTACTAGGCGGCATGATTACCGCGACTGTGCTCGCCGTGTTCATGGTTCCGATTTTCTTCGTGGTTGTGATGCGGTTCCTCTCGCGGGGACAGAGGACAAGCAAGCCAGAGCTTGCCGACGCCGCTTAGTGGCAGCCGTATCAGCTCGAATTATACGAAGCGCTTCCGCAATGAAGCGGCTGACGTCCCCCCATCGCTTTGGTCCGGCGTGAGTGCGAGTTTTCCGGTTTTGTGAGACCCTGAGGGGAGGAGCAGAGCCGTGAAGAAGAGCAGGTTCACCGAGGAGCAGATCGCCTTCGCGCTGAAGCAGGCCGAGACCGGGACACCGGTCGCGGAGGTGCTGCGTCGGATGGGCATCTCCGAGCAGACGTTTTACCGCTGGAAGAAGCTCTACGGCGGCTTGGGCACAGGCGAGCTGAGGCGGCTGAAGCAGCTTGAGGACGAGAACCGCAAGCTCAAGCAACTCGTGGCCGATCTGAGCCTCGACAAGCACATCTTGCAGGACGTGCTCGCAAAAAAGCTCTGACGCCTGCTCGGCGACGCGAACTCGTGCACCAGGTTCAGGAGGCGCACGGGGTGAGCGAGCGGCGCGGCTGCGCCGCGCTCGGCGTCGGCCGGTCGGGCGTCCGCTACCGCTCGACCAAGCCCGATCAGGCACCACTGCGGATGCGCATCTGCGATCTGGCCAAGAGCCGGGTGCGCTACGGCTACTTCAGGATCTACATCCTGCTGCGCCGGGAAGGTTGGCGGGTGAATCACAAAAGGGTCCACCGCCTCTACAGGGATGAGGGCCTTAGCCTGCGGCTCAAGCGGCCCCGCCGGCACGTCAGTGCGGCACACCGTGAGCGTCAGCCGGCCGCGCTCCGGCCGAACGAACGCTGGTCGATGGACTTCGTCTCCGACGCGCTGTTCGATGGCCGCCGGCTGCGAGCTCTGACGGTCGTCGATGCGTTCACGCGCGAGGCCCTGGCGATTGAGGTCGACCAAGGCAACAAGGGCGAGCAGGTCGTGGCGGTCGTCGCCCGCTTGGCAATGCTGCGCGGAGCACCGTGCGCGATCCAGGTCGATAATGGGCCTGAGTTCGTCTCGAAAGCACTCGACCGCTGGGCCTACGAGAACGGCGTCACGTTGGACTTCTCGCGCCCTGGCAAGCCGACCGACAACGCGCTGGTCGAGTCGTTCAACGGCCGCCTGCGCGACGAGTGCCTGAACGCGAACTGGTTCTTGTCGTTGGCCGACGCCAGGAGCAAGATCGAGACGTGGCGGCGGCAGTACAACGAGAGCCGTCCTCACACCGCCCTGGGGTGGCTGACACCCCAGGAATTCGCCCTGGCGGCGGCCCTGCAGGCCGCCGAATGAGATCCGGAGGCTCACCTTTCGGCCGGACCAAAATCCGGGGGACCCTCACAAAACCGGAAAACTCGCACTCACGCCGGACCAAAGCGATGGGGGGACGTCAGCTCGCGCGACTGATCCGCCAGTTGGCTGGCTGCGCCCACTCGGGCTTTGCCCCACACGTAGCCTCATACCAGCTGAGCGCGGAGGCGAGCCGTTGCACCAGCTCCCGAGCGAGCCCGCACAAGTGCCGACGCGGAGTGACAAACATCCACGAAGGAATGATGTTATGCTCCAAGCGAGGCACCTTCGCAGGTGGCTGCGATGCACCTGCGATCGAAGGAACCTGCGTGGTCGGGCGTTCCAAGAGTCATCTGACGAATATGACCGGCGCGGAATTCCGTTCGCGCCTCCGTGAGCTAGGGCGAACGGATGCAGCATTCGCGGAGGAGGTCGGCAGTTCAACTCGCAGCGTGAGCCGATGGGTCAGCGAAGGGCCACCGCCCGAAATCGCCTATCTCGTCGACCTCTTGCTGACTCTCGAGTTGCATATCGGCGCACCCATTTCGCCGGAAGGAGGTGCGGGAAAGGACGCTTTTGATATCGTGTTCGACGACATGCTTGCGCGCGCAGCTATAAGTGGCCGAAAATCCGAATTGATTGCGAGTATGCGCCGCTGGTTAGAGCACCAATATGTCAAGATGAGCAGAAGTACTACTGGTGAAAGTTAGCATCTCGCAGTCGTCGATCGCACGCGAACGCCCGCGACGTCTCGAGGTCAACGGGAAGACGGACGCACCGTCCAAGCTGGTAGCCGTCTTCCCCCAGCGGCTGGCCGCCGCACGTCGGTCCTTCAGTTGAGCTGAGAGTTGCTCAACCCGGTTGCAGCCGTTGAGGCGTCATTTCGGGCAAGCGGCGGGAGACTCATTCCTCGGCGGCGGGATCGCGGGCCGAGCGTCCTTGCTCCAGACGTGCTCGCGGAAGAAGTAGCTGTCATGGTCGCGATTGCCGACAGCCTACCTAAGCATGCCCGGAAGCTGATCGAGCAGCGGGAACGCAAGCGGCCACTCATACCCTGCGCCGGCACAATCAAGGCTGTCGCGAGGCCTTGCCATCAGCGATCACGCGCACCGTGGTGGCACACCCACCAAGTGATCGGCCATGAGCCTAACGATCGTCTCGGTTTCAGCTGCAAACTCCGTCATTTCGCAACCACTGGCCCCATTCTCCGGAGCGAGCCCGCTGGTTCCGTCGAGAGAAACCGCGCCGCCTTGCGAGCCGTACTCCTGAGAGGCTGAGGAGCCGCTTCCAAACGCAAGCGCGGGCTCAATAGATGGAGAGCTGGGCGGTCCATCGCCAAGGTCCAGGCTCGACTCCCACAGCGCGCCGCTTGCTTCGGTCTGGATCCGCCAGAAGATGGCCGAGAAGGCGCAGCGAAAAATTCTGCGGGCTCCCACTCCGATTTGCCCGTTGCGCCTCCGATAGCACCGATCCCGAGCAGCGTGGACAAGTCGCTCATTACATCAGACGGCTCAAGCGGTTACAGTAACAACCGGTGACGGGCATCCCCATGATTCACAGATCCGCCAGAAGCGTTCATTTGGTGGTGCGCCATTTTGTCTATACTGTATCCATGCTGGTATTTCGGGGCCGATCGGAGGCAATGCCGCCGGATGTCGGATGTTAATGATGGCAGCTGGCTCGCGATGATTGCCGCCGCGATGAGTTAATGTCTCGCCGATCCGTGCGTTGCCGGTGCGAGCTGAGCAGGCATGGAGGCAATCAAGATGGACCCAATCTCCCCAGCTGAACTAAGGAACGAATTTGGACGGAAAGCGAGTCGTCACAGTTTTGTATCGATAAAAAACATGCGGCCGATCAGATATAATCAGCGCTGGCACCGTGATGCCCTTGTCCAACTATCCCTTGATCCGTCTGTGATAGCATTCGAAGCCGAGTCCGAGCCGCTCCCCCACGAAGTGCTGAACTTGATCGTTACCATTTTGGGCGGGCAGATGCGTGTTTCCCTCGTTCGGGACCACACCAACAGCACTGACTCAAACCAAGCGAAAGACCAGATAAGAATCAGCAGATCGACGATTCTGCGGGAGCCAAGAGCGAGTAATGCAAGAGCAATATGGGCCACTCGAAAGAGCATCGTATCTATCGGAGACAGAGTGAGAATTTTAGGAAAGCTAGATGCTGCGCCGAATGGCCTCAAGTTGGCGGAGTTGCTCGCATGCATCTCGACGTCACGAGTCGACCCAGTCGATGCAATCCTTGCTCTTGTATGCCAGGGCTTGGTCACTCTCGATATCGAGAAGCCAATCGCACCAAGCACAACCGTCCGACGTTCCTTGAATCCAAGATCGGACTGTGGACCCAAGACAGCTTTGAAGTCCTAGCTCGCGTCCTTGAGTACGGATAATCAGCTGATTGTTCCGGAGCGGGGCCGATCCGAATGTGTCCGGAGCTTTTGGAGGGCAGCGGAGATCAATCGTCCATGTCCATCCAAGCCACTTGCCACCGCTGTCCAATGCTCTACAAAATGCCGAGGATTGCTCTTCGTCTCCGCCTGAGGGAGCGAACCCAGATGTCGAAACGACGTCGAGAGATTGAGCAGCTTGAGGCTGAAATCGCTGCCATGGAGCAGCAGGTTCAGCAGATCGCTTCTAAGCGAGCAGTCGCAGTACTGCGTATGAGAACGCTCGAAGCCATGGAATTTTTCGAGACCGCGGCCGTTCCACATCAGGAGCGACAAGGGCATTTACCTCTCATACCCATCAATGGCGACATGCGAGGTGGTCCTTCTGAGCAGCGAAGTCGGCCGATAAAGGGAAAAAATACTACGACTGCACCCACTGACAAGAAGCGGTTGGTTGATAGAGACAAGCTGGCTGAATTGACGCGCCAACTGTGTCCAGCGCGTCAAAAAGCCGTGCTTCTGGTCGTCGAGATGATCGAAGCAGCGTATCCTTCAAGCGTCACATCTGCGGAGATCAATTCTCGATTCGCTGAAGATGGGACCGTCTCGATATCCGTGCTTGCGAAGTGCAAGACGGCTCTCCATCGGTCTCAGCTCGTGTCATTTAGTCGGGTAGATCAGAGGTGGTCCATCAAAGGAGCGCCAACTGACTCCGAGTCGCCAGGTTTGGCAATCGTGCCAGCATGACTGTGCAGCGGAGGAAGCATGAATTCACCGGCTTACAGCTGGGAGGCCGCCGGAAAGGTGGTGCGCAATAGCGCAAAGCGAAGGCGCGGCCTTTTGGGCCGCGCCTTCCAGGTGCGAATCTCAGGCTAGCAACCAGCTTCGCACCTCCAGACACTTTCGATTCGTCTGTTTCGAAGCCCCTGTGGCAAGCAGGGACTTCGACCGACACTCTGCAGGTACCATGCCGCTGTAGCAAGCAGAGGCACGGGCCGAGCGCTGAGACTTTGGCATTTTTGACGTCAAAGGCAAGCCTCTCCCCTGTGGGATCGGTCGGTACTGGGCGGTCGACGGCTTTCAGCACGCGCCCCTGTGTTCCGCGGGCAAACAGCTCAGCAGGTTGGAAGGCCCGTCCATCCGGCTCCCAACCTTGGATATCGAGCGCGGCGAAGTGGGTGCCGGACCGGCCCCCGCCAAGAGGTGTCATCGACTCCCTCATGCATCGAGCTCGCGTCGTGTTGGTCCGTAGCCGTTCCTCAAGCCGTTCCGGGGCGCGGGCAATAACGGCAGCAGGCACAGCACGGCGAGCAGATGGCGCGCGGCTGAGTGTGGATTGGCAGCAGTAGACGAAAAATTTTCCCTGTAGAAATAAGCATATTTATCGGGCCAAGCGACTGAACTGCCGATCGCAGAAGGAGAGGTTTAGTTTATCGGAGGAGATGTCATGTTTCAACCTCGTGTATTTAGGAGCGCTGACAAAAGAATACTGCATAAATCTGGACCCGAAAAAGTCTGGGAAAGCCTTGGTCCGGGCGTAGAGGTATTCAGATATCCAACTGGCGAACCCGTACGGCGGATCATCACTCAAGGTGGCTCAAGGAAAGTTGGCGGGTTCTACTCGTGGAAGATGATGAACCACACCGTCTTCGAGTCTGTGACCGAAGAGCGTTGCAGCATGCTGATGGACGTTCACTCCGCCGTTGACGCATTCTACGCCCAGCCTGAAACCATCCGCGTTACGGGTACCGAAGGCAATTCCTTCGAGTACACTCCGGACTTTCTAAGCATTTTAGGTGGAACAAGGTTCCGACTTGAGAATAAGCGTGCTTGTGATCTGTGGCCACCGAAACCGGCCGACCGCTACGACGAGTCGGGCATCCGGAAATGGGAGAAAGCCGCACTTGTGCGCGCTCGCCTCCGTGCCGTGCGGCAAGCCTACACACGCTGCGGCCTACAATGGAAATTGGTCTTAGACCTTCATATCGCCAACATGGCTGCACCGGAGGTAGTGGACGAACTGGTCTCACATGGCGGACGTCCGATTAGTGAGGGGGATTGGCGCCGCCTCCGGGAACATATTATCGCAGCCGAAAACGCCACGACGCTGGATGCCGCGTCCGCTGTTCTGCGTGAAGCAGAGGACCCGCGGGGGACGGTTCTGGCGCGTGTAAGTGAGGGCCTCCTCGGGATCGATCTCCACGAAATCCCTAGAGACGAGAGCCTTGTCTTCCTCACCGGCAGACGGAGGGACGAGGTATGACGGACGTCATGGAAGCGGACCTGAGCAGCGAAGACTCAATCGAGCCGGTCACCATAGATCATATTGTACCTGACGATCTTGAGGTCGGGGCTTTCATTATCTACGAAGGAAGGCCGTTTAGTTTCCTTCATAAAGATGAAGGGTGTGCGCCACTTATTTTCAAATCCGAAACCGGCCCTCCTCGGCTGATTGAGCTGCTGCCGACCGAATATATTCACAAAATTGCGCTCGGCGAAATAAAAAGGCCTGGTAGAAAAAACATCGCCGGACTAAATGCAGAGCCTGAGTCGTATAGGCATGACGAGAAATTTGAGGCGCTTCCTAAAAAAGCGCGAGAAGTTGCAGGATTGAAGGATTTATATGTCGAAGAGTTTGCGCGCAGGATCCGAGACGCCGAAGAACGAGGTGAGAGGTTCGCGCGAAACGAAACGAATGCATTGATTGTTCGCGAAATCGTAGATGCTGCTCTACCAAAGGACGTTCATCCACCGGCCATGCGATCGGCCCGCAGCATTTTGCGTTGGTTGCAGAGATCGGAGCTTAAGAAGGGCTCTCCGATGGCGAACGTCCACGGCAACTACCAACGTCCATACAACCGTAAAATATCCCAACGTGTGCTGGACCTTATTGCCACGATCATTCGTGAACAAGCCGACACTCTACCTCATGCCTTGCGGCCAGGTATTATCCGCGGTCAAGTAAACACCAAAATTAAAGAAATAAATTTGGAGGAGAGTCTCCAAATACCGCCAGTAAGAACAACAACTGTGACTTCAGAGTTCAATCGTTACGACGGATGGATACGGCTTGCAGCTACAAAGGGTAAACATGCGGCGGACTTGGAATTCGGTGCCGTCGGAAAACTCGTCCGGCCAACACGTATCAATCAGCATTGGGAGCTTGACCATCACTCGATCGACCTCATCCCCATTTTAGGAAGCACAGAACTCGGGCAAATGTTGTCAAAATCGGCGTTAGGCAGATTGGACATAACTTTAGCGATAGACGTTTACTCGGGCTATCCCGTTGGATTCTACCCGTCTTTCGAAGGTACTGGTCTGCTGCCTTCTTTGATGTGCATTGCTCATGGCGTTCAGGAAAAGACCTACGTGGCTCAACGCTTCCCGCATATCAGCGGCTCACTGCTCGCACATGGCAAGCCTACCAAGGTCCGGTTCGATCGCGCACGGGAGTACGTCGGCAGACAGATGGCGAGATCTCTCCGCAGAGTTGGAATTGGCTTCGAGCTGGCGCGACCCAGATTTCCAGACGATAAACCATACATTGAACGATTTTTTGGAACGCTCGAGAATGATTTCGTCTCTTGGCTTAAAGGAAGAACCGGATCAAGCCCTCGTGACAGGGGTGCTGCAAACCCCGCGAAGGAGGCAGCTATTGAACTAGATGATTTCGTTGCGCTTCTGCACGAATATTTTATCACTGTTTACGCTCGCAGACCCCAAAGAGGTCTTGATTGGGAAACCCCGGAGCAACGCTGGCTGCGAGGTCTGCGAAACTATAAGCCTAGGCTTCTGACTCCTGATGAACAAGCTCGCGTAGACGTTCTTGCCTCCATTGAGGTAAAGGTGAACGCTGGCCGGGAGGGGATACAGTGGCGCAACAAGCATTATCAATCCCCGGAGCTTCAGAGCATCCGCCGTACGTCGGGTAATTTCGGAGTTCGCAAAAACTCTATGACTCCGCTGATTGGCAGAATTTCACTACGAGACGTCGGCGTTATATTCGTGTCCGTTCCTAATACTGATACTCCCTCAGAGATTGCTGTTCCCTGTACCGCAGCGGCAGCACACGGCAGGACTGTTTGGCAGGACGAAGTTGTACAGGCGCTTCTTCGCCAGAAGAAAAAGAATCCGCAATCGAAGATCGACTATGAGGATGGATTTTCGGCGCTGTTCCGCCGGTCGATTGGATGCATGGGCATCAAAACCGACAAAGCCTCGAAGCTTGGTTCATCTCGCGGTGCAGTTACCGCTGCACGATTTACCGGCGTGATGGTCGACGGCGTATGTAAACATGCTTTGACGCGTCTGGTTCGTGACGGCACTGCGCTTGATCTGTTCGGCCAATTGGCGGCGCAAGATAAAAGCCAGGCGGTCTGCGAAGAAAATATAAATGCAATAAATACGGATGATGAGGACATCGTCGATATCTACGATGACATGCCTGCCGATGAAATAGATATGAGCGATCTCCTCGGTGAGGAGGATTGAGGTGGCAATATTCCCTCACGAGCTTCCGCACAAGAAGCGGCTGGATTACATAGACAGGATCTTTATACGGCATGATGCGATCAAGATCGCCGCACAGGCTCTCCAGCACCTCACGTTCGCTCCGAATCGGCGCAGGGAAGGATCCGTAGGATATATACGCGGATATTCACGTTGCGGCAAAAGCGAAATTCTAAAACGTCACATCGAAGAACTTACTGGCACACAGGTCGGAAAGGGGCTTCAGCGGCTCATCGAAGGCAACGGCCATTTGATCGTTTACCTCGAGCTTTCTGCCGGGGAAACACCGCTAGGTGTTGCGACCCGATGGTTGCGCCTCTTCGAGGATTTGCGTGTGAGCGCACGGGGCCGCAGGTATGAGCCGCCCCTACGTGAGCGTGACGCGATTCAGCGCGCTATAGATATTTCCAATGACAACAACGTCACGCTTGTCGCGCTCGACGAGTACCAGAATTTGTTCAGAAGTGGATCTTCTGCGGCAGTCGATGCAGCCAGAAGTATGCTCATAACCATGCAGAATGCAGCAACGTTTCCGATCGCAATCACCGGTTCTCCGCTCCTAGAGGAATTGTTCTCGCGACATGAGGCAGTTAAGGAACGTGCGGGTCCAAGAGTACTCTTAAAGCCGCTGCCGTTCCGTGCGCGGAAAGAACAAATTGCGTTCGCTAGTGTAATTAAAAAATTTGAAGACAAGCTACCGTTCTTGCAGAAGCCGGGATTGTCGACGAAGGATTGGTTACAGTCGACATTTTTTGCAACGCGCGGCCGTCTTGGGCGGCTCACCCTGCTCACTCGCGCTGCGACTGATTTGGCATTCGCCGATTGCGCTGAGGGAACGATGCCTTCGACGTTGTCTATCAAGCATTTAAATCAAGCTTTCGATCTACTTCATGGCGACGATCCTACAATGAATGGCGTAAATCCTTGGGTCAAAGATTTCCAACTTCCCAATATTCCGCTGTCGGTCGAGGACGCAATGCGCATCAATTTGGACGATAGGAAGCGACGCAAAGGAAGGACGCTTTACGATGAGTGACGTGCCTCCTTCAGCGGCGCGGCTGCGTCGAACCGTACAAGCACAACCTGGGGAGGACCTAAGAAGTGTAGTCGTGCGCTACGCTCGGATAAAACGTATATCGGTCGAGATGCTTCTGCGTTTTGGCCTGCAGGTAGACGCGAATAGCTTAGCTTCTGTCCCGCTTCGCAGATACCAACTCGAGACGTTTGCGGACCTTGCGGGTCTCGAGCTGCAAAAGCTTGCAAATGATGCATTTGCCGAAGGTAAGAACGGCTTTGAGCTTTTCGGTCAGGACGCTGGCTTGGACGTCATCGAGCCACATCGGCGGCGAGTGGCACCCGGCATGCTCAAATCGGATGGTATTCCCTGGATCAGGGCGCACTGGCAAGTCGCCTGCCTTCCATGCGATCCGGACACTGGGGAATGTTTTGTTCAAATCTGTCCTACATGTCAGAAGTCGCTTTCTTGGGTAGGAATCGAGAGTGTCTATCTGTGTCAAAACTGCGCTATCGATTTGCGTATGGTCGCGCCCCGGTACGCCTCAGAGAGGAAACAGGAGTTGGCCAAGCTAATGGTCGGCGTGCTGCGTCGCGACGCGAACGCCCTCACGCAGTTGCCGGCCATAATTGCGCATTCAACTGCCCGCGAGCAACTCGCCTTCTTCTCGGTTCTCGCCAGTCTATCCTTCATTGTCGCAGGCCGTATCTTGCCACATGGGGCATTTGCAACTTTCCGCGGCCTTGAGCTTGCGCTCGAATATCCCTCTTGTCTCGATGGCATAATCGCAGATATAGTCCGGTCTCATGAAGAATGTAGCATTAAATTGGGCTGGTTTGCGGCGTTCATGGAAGTACGTTGTCGAGTAAAATTGCTCCCTTCCGGAAAGCTTAAGCGATCGATGGAGAGGCGTATCTTTAGAATTATGGGAATTGACGAGAAAAACTACATGGTTGTTCGCAGGGTCAGGCCTGATTTTTCTTCGGAATCTTGGCGATCAATTTCCTTTAAATACCAGAGTTTCCTGAGAGGCGTCCCAGCCAATCGTGAACCGGAATCATTGCCCGTGGGCGTAATCGATATGCCGGGCCCATTTCAGTCTTGATTTTTTCAACAATTTCGAGTTCTGCGACTCTCCTGAGGCAGGACTCGGCTTCGTCTTTTCCTAATATCTCTCGTTCGATGTCGCGCATCGTCTTGTAATCATCCGAGATGAATTCCAGCAGGAGTCTCACTCCTGGGTGGTACAATGCCTTGAAAAACAGATCTTCCCGCGCAAGTTGAGAGATCATGTTGCATTGTGGACGGCCGGATGCGTCGTCGAAAATATTAAGCTTGCTCGTATTTTGATTTGAGGGTTCCGCGCGAGTGCTACGGCGGGGCGGCTGCGCGGGTGATGCCCTTTCCATGTCCCACTCCCTCGAAATCAGTCTCTCAACTGCTGCAACATCAGGTGCGGAGTCGTGATGTGAACAGGCTCGCCGCGCCGAATCCATATGTCCGAAATCTGGCTAGAGCGTGCGTAGCTACAGCTGTTTAACCGTTCTGCGCTCGGTGTCTATCGGTCGGTTCAATAAAGCTGGCTTTCACCCTGTCAATGAGGAGCTATCGTGCGGTCGATCCAGTGTCAGAATATTTGTTCGAACTGCTTTTTGGTGTCAATTCGCCGGCATTCGGTGACAGAATAAGAGTGTCGTCGGCGGTGAGATCGCTTGAGAGCTCAGATTATTTCGGTGCCAATTTATTCCGAGCCCGACACGGGCTTCGCACAGGCCGCCATCGTCGGCCGGTTCGAGGCCGGACCCGCCGCGATCCGGGTCGAGGCTTGAAGGGGGGGCGATGCCACCTCGTGACGCGCTCGCCGCTCCGATGCTGCGCGACAAGGTGCACGGAGCGTCCTCGGCGTTCACGTCCTAGAGCCTGCTGCGCAAGGCGGGCAACGCGGCCTCGACACCGTGCCGAACCGGTGGTCGTCGCGGGCTTGATCGATCGGCCCGAGCGGGTGATAGAGGCCCTATGCGCGGGGGCCGTCGCGTTCACGGTCGGCACGGCAGTGTTGGATGGCGTCTTCCAGGCCCAATCGTCCGCGCTCGCCGACCAGTTCGAGGCCATCCGGGCTGCGCTCGCGGCCGCGTGGGGCTGCAACAAGAGCCCTCCACAGCAAGGAGCGACATCATGGACAAGGTCAACCTCGCGAAGGCGTTCAGCACGTTCTCGGACCACTGGAGCCCCAAGATCGCCGGCGACCTGGGCGACTTTCAGGTCAAGCTCGCCAAGTTTAGGGGTTCCTTTCACTGGCACCAGCACGACCAGGAGGACGAACTCTTCCTCGTCGTCGAGGGTCGGTTGCGAATGAGCTTCCGCGACCGGCCGGCGCTTGATCTCGATCCGGGCGAGTTCATCATCGTCCCTCACGGGACCGAGCACTTGCCGGAGGCGCTCACCGACGAGTGCCATGTCGTGCTGTTGGAGCCGAACACCACGCTGAACACCGGCAACGTCGAGAATGAGCACACCATTCGCGAGCTCGGCCGGGTCGCCTGATGGGGCACGACCCGCATTCGGTCGAGGATCTCTGGGCGCTGCTGCCGCAACTGCGTGCGGCGCGCTGGGGGACCTGGCGCATGCCTTCGACGTGGACATTCTCCACCGCTCGAGCTTCGCCCCGGCGCAGCGGACGGTGATCTACCACCAAGATCCCGGCGTGGGCAGCAAGAAACACGGCTTCCTTGCCGAGGAGTGGCGATTGCAGGGCCAGTGGGGCGCGCATGTCGACCCGCCAGCTCAGTTCGTGCGGGTCCCCCGCTTCCTGCATCGGATAGCGGTGCAGAGCTGGTCTTTCCGCTCGTCGTGTCGATCATCGGCGAGCACACGGTAACCGATCCGGATTACCGTGCGAGGCTTGAGGATGTCCGAGCCTGGGAAGGACACAACGGACCCATGCCGGCGGGCGCCTTCGTCGCGCCGCGGACCGACTGGTCGCGTCGCTGGCCCAGCCAGGAGGGCATGCTGAACCGGCATGTGGCCGGCATGTGCCACTTCCCGGCTGGAGCCGCGACGTTCCTGCCTACGTGCATGAGGAACGAGACATCACCGCTTCCGGGTATGACACCACCGATACCGACCCGGACGTGATCGTCAGCGGAGGCGCCGTGTTCTTGGAAGCCTACGCTCTCGGATTGCCCCGCCGGCAGGTCGAGCTGACGGTCAATCTCGATCAGGTGCACATGTGCGGCTGTCTGCCGGTCGCGAGTTGGCCAAAGATGAAGCAGAGCGCGGGCTTTCCCGCACGGATTTTCGCCCTAATGCCGGCCGCCGGCGATAGCGACCTGCCAAATCGAGCCGGCCGGTCCGCGGAGGACGTGGGGCTGAGCCCCGCTCGGATCGGATGACGCTTTGGCTCGTCGGGCTGGAAGCACCGTGCGATCGGGAGGCCGGCTTGAAGCCACCCCGATTGATCTCGTATCGTTGCATATCGCGCTTCAGGTCAACGAGCTTGGAAGCATTCGGTGCGCCGCCGAGGTACTCGGATCGCCGGCGTCCGTAGTGAGCCGTCGAATTCGTGCGCTCGAGGACACGCTGCCGGTTTCGCTGTTCGATGGGTCGGCTCGTGGCGTAGAGCCGACGATCGCCGGGCATCGGCTGCGGAGTGCTGCACGGTCCATCATCGTCGATTCCGAACACACGGTTCGTTCCGCACTCGCCCTCGACATAGATCGAATGGGATCGCTTCGGGGAGCTGGTCGCAGCCATCGCCGCGGGACAAGCGTGTCAGCTTCTCGACGCGTACAGCCCGACTCATGCAAGTATCGACAACGACCATACGGACGGCCTACTTGGGTTCAGACTTGATCACGGTCCGCCAACTTCGCCAATGCTCGGCGAAGCGAGCCCGCATTTGCCTCGCCGAGACGAGCCAAACACTCCGCCTGCATGTGCTCCCACAGTGGAACGGTTTCGTCGAGACGGGCACGGCCCACCTCTGTTAGGTGAACGCGCCGGGCACGCCGATCGTCCGGATCGGGTTCGATCGTGATCAACCCACGCCGCTCGAGCAGCTTGATGTTGGCCGTGAGCGTGCTTTTATCGAGGGCAAGCTCATCGGCCAATTCACGCATCGTCGGTCCGTCAGCACAGGCGAGCACGGTGAGAAGTGTGAACTGCCAGTTCGAAAGACCGACGGCTCGGAACGCCGCGTCGAACTCGCGCCCGATCACGCGGGCGGCGCGCTGGACGGCGACGCAGATGCATGCCTGCTCGATGGCTGCAGCCGCGACGGGGGTCAGCTTGAAGGACGAGGGCACGTCGTGGTTCCAAACGGAAGCTGGTTCTAGGATATAGATCGAGCGAGCGCTCATGCGAGCCGCCGAGCCGGACCTCCAAGAAGTTTGATATCACATCATGTGCGCCGGCGCACGTGCCGCGGACGAAAATGGTTTTATATAAAACTTGTTCAACGAGCGGCGCCATTCGCCGCCTCGAATCAATCGCGGCAGAGACCCGCTCAGGCTCGACGGAGATCCAAGATGTTCATGCGCACGATGTCAGCGTTCACGGTCGCGTTTGCCTTGACCGCCACCACGCTGCCGGCCGCGGCCCAGCAGAGCCGCACCTTCACCGCCTGGGGCCACGAATTCGTCGCGCCGGAGATCGACCCCCGGGAGATCACGCCCGCCGCCCCGAACGGCGCGGGCCCTGCCCCGTTGCGCAGCAACGGTCGGACCACCGCCTACACCGCCTCTTCCGGACAGCCTGCGACCACGGCATCGACGGCTCGGAACCCGACGCGAGCCATCGACGTCCGGGGCGCCCGCTTTGAAGTTCCGGCGCGGTGATGCGTCGTACCCTCTCCTGGACGGCGAAGGTGCATCTCGTCTCCGCCGGCACAACTTCGCAATAGAAAGCTCGATTCCCATGTCCAATCACTCTCTTGTTTCCGGCCGAAGCGGCGCCTTTGTCGAAGTCGGTCCGGCTTTGACTGCGATCGAGCGGTACGGGGATCACCTGACCCGAGCGGCGCTCTACGGTTCGCTCGCCGTCATCTACGCTTGGTTCGGGGGAATGAAGTTTACAGCCTATGAAGCGGAAGGACTGGTTCCGCTGGTCGGCAACAGCCCGCTGTTGAGCTGGTTCTACAGCATCTTCAGCGTGCGTGGCTTCTCGGCTTTCCTCGGCGTGCTCGAACTCAGCATCGGCGCCCTCGTCGCCGCGCGGCTCGTCAACCCCAAGCTCTCCGCGCTCGGCGGTCTCCTGTCGGCCGGCCTCTTCGTCACGACCCTGAGCTTTATGGCGTCGACGCCCGGTGTCGCCGCGCCGGAGCTCGGCTTCCCCGCCATCTCGGTGTCGATCGGTCAGTTCCTCCTCAAGGATGTCGGCCTGCTCGCCATTTCGCTTTGGATTGCCGCCGACTCGCTCAAGGCGATCCGTCACCGTCGCGACTGATTTGTCGCCGGCCTCGGATACCGACCATTAATGAGGAGACCCACCATGCAACGCATCGCTTCCATCGACCCGGTCACGGCGACCGGTAGCGTCAAAGATCTGCTTGAGGGTGTGAGAACGCAGCTCGGTGTCGTACCGAACCTTCACAAGGTCCTCGCGCAGAGCTCGGCCGGCCTGGAAGGCGTGCTGGCCTTCTCCGGTGCTCTCGCACGGGGTACGCTCGATCCCGCGACGCGCGAGCGCATCGCGCTGGCCATTGCGAACGTCAACGGCTGCGACTACTGCAACGCCGCCCACACGGCGCTCGCCAAGCACCGCAAGCTGGATGAGGCGGAGATCGCGGCCAACCGCACAGGCCGCTCGACCGACGCCCGCGCGGATGTGGCGGTCAACTTCGCCCGCAAGATCGCGGTCACCCGCGCCGATGTCGCTGAGGACGACCTCGCGGCTTTGCGCAGGGTCGGTTACACGGACGCGCAGATCGTCGAGATCGTGCTTCATGTCGCGGTCAACGTGCTGACCAACTACGTCAACGAGGTGTTCAAGACCGAGGTCGACTTCCCGCATATCGGGCCTGCCACGCGCATCGCGGGCTGACGTCGAGCGGAGCCGGAGCCTCGGCACATGGGCTCTGGCTCCGTCGTGGGAGTGCGGATCACCGCCGTGGGGCGCATGAGCTCCGTTTCGACGCACTCTCTTTAACCGGACCGTCATTCATTTCGGCGGAGAGCGCTCCAGCCCGACGCGCTGCGTTCTCCGATCGTATGACGAGGTCCAGCTAGTGCTCTGACGCCGACAAAGCGTACACAAGGCAGCGCCGTTTTCGCATCGATAGCAGCAAGTTAACGGACAGGCACGTGGTGCGTTCGTTGGCGTCTGTGCACTAGCGGCCGTTCCGGGCGATCCACGCCCCCGCCCAAGATCGCCGGAAGACCCCGTTATGATCCAGTTCACCGTCCATACTACCGACCTCTGCTCCGGAGCTTCGAAGGTGGTGCTCGCCGACGTCGAACAGGCGCTCGGCTTCGTGCCGCGTGCGCTGAACTATGGGCGCCCGGATCGGAGGGGGGACTGCTCGTGAACACGCCGGCGATCATCGCCCTTTTGGCACAAGGCCGGGATAGCCAACCAGTCAAGCGGCCGAAGGGACGAGCAGAGTACACCGAATCCGTGGCGTTCCAGACGCGCAACGACGATGAGGCTTGGAAGCCTTGGGCCGAGCCGAACCGCGAGCACCATGACTTGACACTTCGGTTCTGCACATTCGACTGCGACATTTTGCAAGACGATAATTATCAATTTCATACTCAAAAATCACTAAGTAGCATTTACTTGGTGTGTCTAGATGAACACCCGCGGCTTCCGATCGGCGGATTTCGCACCCTGAATATCTACGTACCTGAACCGTCGCTTGGCGATATAGTCGAGTCCGGGGATTCAGTTTCGTCTGCTGCGCCAACAGGATCGATTGACCCCAGAGCCGTTCCTGACTGGCAACTTCGTCGCCTTGAAGTCGAGATGCTGGCTGAAATGCGCATGGCTCGACCTTTATCGCGTCTTCGCATCGATACGTTGGGACTGGAGGTTGCGGTCCATCTTCTTCGGCAGCACTCGTCCATGAACGGCGCAGTCCGTTGGGAATCCCTCGGTCCGCGCCGTAGCCGTTTCGATCCCGCCGTCGGAAGGGCGATCGAGTACATGGAATCGCGTTGGGCCGACGATATCAGGCTGGTGGACGTGGCTCGCGCGGCGCAGCTATCTCCACGCAAGCTCACGACTCTTGTTGCCAAGGCAACGGGTTTGCCTCCCCACCGTTGGCTCATGCGCCGTCGTATCGAACGCGCGTGCGAAATGCTGCTCGATCCGCGCCGCTCGATCACCGAGGTCGCCTTTGCGTGCGGATTCCACTCCTCGCAGCACTTCGCGACCAGGTTTCGCAAGCAGATTGGTTGTACGCCGAGTGCATATCGACGGGAGCGGCTCTCGTGAATTTTTCTGACACTCCACACCGAAGCGACGGCTGCAGCAGGATTCTCAATTTTTTCGGAGAGGACTTTGCATGCACGTCTGGATAAATTCCAGCAACGAGTATTGCATATTGCTTTAGTTAATTTGATACATTAAATAATTACTTTTGTCCCGTGATATATCGATATTGTAATTATGATATACATTAACTAGATATTTTTTGTTTTATCAATCGAAGACAATAAATGCCCCCTGCCAATAAATAAGAAAGATGAAACTTACGAGATCACGCGGCGGCAGGTTGTTCGGACCTCTTAGTGAACAGAGCGCCTGGCCCATTCGCTCAGGCTGATGGAGGTGATGCGCGGGGATCAGTCGACGAGCCCGTTGCAGGCGTCGCAGCAGAGGTCGAGGGCAATGGCGCTAGGATGATGACAACAACCGCGAGCTTCGTCGTGATGTGCCATCCAGCTTGATCGAGCAGCAGCGTGGCCTCAGCGGGCAAGGACTGGGTAACCTTTGACGTACAGCCAGTCGGTGGCTTGCGCCGGGGTGTGGCAGCCCAGACATTCCTGGCGATAGTCGAGCGTCTTGGTCTTGTCCGGGCTCCCTTTGTCGAACCATGCCCAGCCCCACCCGTCACCCCAAAGCGGATTGCCCGGGTAGCTGCCGCGATCGTCTTTCACCATCATGAACCAACCGGCTAGACCGGCGGCCCGACTCACCCGGCCGGTGGTCATGTCCTCGCTCTCGGCGTTGAACACCTCCTTCACCAAGACGGTGCCATTTTTGAACCGGCCGTTGGCTCGATACTCGTCGATCGCGCCCGGAGAGACGTAGACCGTATGCATCTCCTTCGAGCCTGGCACGGTATCGGAGGCGACAGCCCAGGTGCCGAGGAACTGGTAAGCCGCTCGATAGTCGAGAGGTAGACGCATGGTGCCGGCGACGTCGACCAGCCCAACCGACGCCCTCGGGGTTTCTGCAACGTTCGCGGACCGTACCTGTTGGGCGAGCAAGCCTGTCGCCGCGGCGAGCGTCGCTCCGCAGGTTAGAAGAAGAGTAGCCGAGGGAAGACGGCGACGGAACATATGATCCTCCACTGACAACGCCGAGCGCTTGGGCCCCTAGTTCTTGCCGACGCGCTCCAGCAAGCCACGCAGCACCGGGTAGTGCTGAATGAATACGAAATCCCGGCCGGCGTTTGCAGCATGGCAGGCATTGCAGGTCTCGACGGCCTTTACCTCGGTCGCCGAGGCGTATTGTGCCTCGGGCACGTGACCGAAGGAGAAGTAGGCCCATTGACCCGGTTCGTTCGCGAAGCGACGCGAGTCCTTCACAGCCGCCTCGAGACCGGCATACTCTGCCATGAAATAGCCTTTGCCGCTCGATTCCGTGATCGCGCCGTTTGCCGGGTCCGTCGTGCTGTTGATCTGCTGGCGCACGAGCTCCTTGACGATCACAGTACCTTCGCGGAACTCTCCCGTCCGTTTGAAGTGCTCCCAAGCAGTCGGCTCGACATAGACGATGTGAAACTCCGGGAATGGCGCCTCCGGTAGGTTGAGCCGGTTCGGCGTCAGCGGCGTGCCGATGAACGGCCACTCGCGCCAGCCGATCGGGCGCACCAGCCGGCCGTCCGGCAGGTACTCGGCGACGTACGGGGTCCGCCTGCCGTCGACCGTGTACGGCTGGGCCGGCGGACGACCGGATTCGGCCGCGGCCGCAGCCCGCTCCTGCGGCTGGTTCTGCCGGGCTGCGCCGCTTTGCTGCGGGGGTGGCGTCTGCCTAAGCTGCTCCGGGGTGCGCTCCTGCGACTGGGTCTGTCGGGGCTGCGGTTCGCCGCTCGGCTGGGGCGGCGGTACTTGCCCCGACCGCGCCGTACCGGCCGCGGGCGGCGGCGTGGTCTGCGCCTCGGAGCTCTGGATCCCGCCACAGCCGACCATCAGGGCGACAGCCCCGGCCGTCCGAAGCAGCGTCCAGCGATGACGAGACATGAAGAACATTTTCGGATCCTCCGGATTGCGGCATGGCCCGAACGGCGCGTCAGGGCGAAGCTCGACGGTTCGGCACGCGCGCGTGTTCCTGGCCGGTTGCCGGGCCAGCCCGAGATATGAGGCACACGACCAGCCCTCTGCAAGATCACGCCCGGTTCGCAGGCGACGCGTAAGGGTGCCCGCGCCGACGCGCGATTGCGTTCACGAAAAAGAGGCGACGTTCACGATCCGGAGCATGGGTCAGGTCGACGCGATCCATGCCGCAGCGCAAAGCACAACGGACGCGGTCGGCGGTATCGCGGCGACGATCGCGCAGTCGAGTGGCACGGCGCGCGCCGTCGCCGCTGCCGCCGACGACCAGGATCAGGTCGGCCAGGAGATCGCCCGTGCCATCGCGAGTGCGGCCGAGCAGACCATCGCCGGGCGCATCGGGACGATGCGAGCGGCGGCCGCCTCCAACGGGGGTCCGAGCGGGCGCGGTGCGAGCGGACGCCGGGCAGCGAATCAGGGCTCTCACATCCCGCGGAGCGCGATACCAGCCTTTCCTGAACGCGTGCGCACAGCCTGAGCGACGTGCGACGAGGCTGCAGGTTCATATGCGGCCCTCGTCCGAACCGGGTTGCGCGCGCGATCGTCAGGCGGCTCGCGCGGCCTGTTCAGTCGCCGCGATCAGCTGCCGCAGATCGGCGACCGGCAGCGGACGGCTGAACAGGTAGCCCTGCATCTCGTCGCAACCCTCATGCTGCAGGTGATCGCGCTGCGCCGCGGTCTCGACACCTTCGGCCACTGTCGTGATGCCCAGATCGGCACCGAGTCCGGCCACCGCCCGCACGATCGCCGCGCAGTGGCGGTTGACACCGAGCTCGCGCACAAAGGACTGATCGATCTTGATCTTGTCGAAGGGAAACGTCCGGAGATAGCTCAAGGAGGAGTAGCCCGTCCCGAAATCGTCCATGGCGATGCGCACGCCGAGGTTGCGCAGCCGGTGTAGGACCGCCAGGTTGGCGTCGCTGTCGGCGAGCAGCACCGACTCCGTGATCTCCAGCTCCAGTCGGCTGGGATCGAGCCCGGCGTTCGCCAGGGCCGACACGACGGCCGGGACGAGGCTCTGCTGACGGAACTGCACGGGCGAGAGATTGACCGCGACCTTGATCTCGCCCGGCCAGGTTGCCGCCTCCCGGCACGCTTCGCGCAGGACCCATTCGCCGATCGGCGCGATCAGGCCGGTCTCCTCGGCGATCGGGATGAACTCGGCCGGCGAGACGAAGCCACGCTCGGGATGGCGCCAGCGCAGCAGCGCCTCGCAGGCGTTGATGCGGTTCTCCCGCAGGTTCAGGAGCGGCTGGTAGAACAGCTCCAAGGCGCCGGTGTTCAGCGCCTCGCGCAGCTCGCGCTCCAGCGTACGACGCGCCTGGATGCGGGCGTTCATCTCCGGCTCGAAGAACCGGAACGTGCCGCGTCGCTCCGCTTTGGCCTGATACAGCGCGAGGTCGGCGTTGTTGAGCAGAAGGTCCGGCGTGGTCCCGTCGCCCGGCAGCATCGCGATACCGAGGCTCGCTCCGATCACCACCTTCTGACCGATGATGGAGAACGGCTGCGCCAAGCACTCGACCAGGCGCGCGGCGAGCTGGCCCGCAGCTTCAGGCGACGGCGCGCTCGCCTGCAGGATGGCGAACTCGTCACCGCCGAAGCGGGCGACCAAGTCCTCCTCGCGCACGCAGTGCCGGAGGCGATCCGCCACCGCGCGCAGCAGCGCGTCGCCGGCTGCGTGTCCCAGCGTGTCGTTGACTGCCTTGAACCCGTCGAGATCGAGGCAGAGCACGGCCGCCGGCTCGGCATGACGATGCTGTCGCTCGAGCGCGTCGCTCAGACGTTCGCGGAAGCAGGCACGGTTCGGCAGGTCGGTGAGCGGGTCGTGGTGTGCCATGTGAGCGATCCGCGCCTCAACGGCGCGGCGCTCCGTCACGTCCTCGGCGATCCCGAGCAGGTACTGCGGTCGCCCTTCCTCGTCGCTCACGGCGAGCTTCTTGACGTGCAGGAGGCGCGTACCGTTGCCGCGCGTCTCGAATTGACGCTCCTCGACGATCGCGTCCCGACCGCTGGCGCGAAACAGCGCCGCGTCCTGATCCAGCACGGCCCGGGCCGTCGTGTGCTGAAACAGAGCATGCGACGGCCCTCCGATCAGTTCGTCGCGCGGCACGCCGAGCAGGGCCTCGCAGGCACGGTTGACGAGCAGGAGGCGGTGATCAACCGCATCCTGCACGTAGAGCATCGCGGGGATGTTCTCGATCACCGTGTCGAGGAAGCTGCGCGTGCGGCGCAGTTCCGCCTCGGCGAGCTGGCGCTCGGTGACGTCGATGCTCGCAGCGAGCACGGCCGGCCGGCCCCGCAGCATGAGCGGACGCACGTAAGGCAGGATCTGGATCACCGATCCATCCGCCTTGCAATGACGCCAGATCCGCTCGCCATCGTAGGGCTTCGTCCGGTTCGCGAAGACGATCTGCAGTTCGGCACGGTCCGCCTCCGGTCGGATGTCGTGGGCTGTCATCGCCAGGAAGCGGTCGCGGCTGTAGCCGTAGTGCTCGACGGCGGCGGTGTTGACGTCGAGGAAGCGCAAGGATCCGGCGTCCAAGACCCACATCGGAACCGGGTTGGCCTCGAACAACATCCGGAAGGAGGCTTCGCGGGTGCGCAGCTCCGTGATGTCGACGAGGGTGACTACGAGCAGGTCGCCGAGTGGGGCTACGGCGATCTTGAGGTAGGATTCCGCATCGTCCCCGATGAATTCCAGCTCGAAATTGTCGCTTCCGCCGTTCTCGACGACACGGAACAGGCGAGCTGTGATCTCCTGCGCGTGATGACCCATGTAGACTTCGGAAAGATGCTGCCACAACAGGCTGTCCAACGACCGGCGCATCAGCTGCGCGGCGCCGGCGTTCAGGGTGACGATCTGCAGATCACACAGCTGTCCGTCCGCGTCGCGCACGGGCGCGAGGGCGAGAACCCCTTCCCGGGTCGACTGGTAGACTTGTTCGATGAGACTGGATCGGGTCTGGGGTTCGCTGACGTGGACGAGGGCGACCGGGAAGCCCCAGTGCGTGTGCAGGGGCAACGCGAGGATCTCGTGAACCTCGACGATGCCGTTCTCGACGCGGCTTGCAACCTGCCGCTCTGGCTGGCCGGTCCGGAGGGCGCGTCGCACGATTTGATCC
Source organism: Methylobacterium sp. 391_Methyba4 (assembly GCF_029691625.1). Lineage (NCBI taxonomy): Bacteria > Pseudomonadati > Pseudomonadota > Alphaproteobacteria > Hyphomicrobiales > Methylobacteriaceae > Methylobacterium > Methylobacterium sp. 391_Methyba4. The sequence goes on from NZ_CP121475.1 coordinate 3,666,206, forward strand.
AAGAGCCGCGCGCAGTCGCTCCGCTGGTGTCCGGCGGCATGACGGGGCGTCCCTTCGAGCCATGTAGCGACGGCTGATGCCGTTTGCAGGTGGACGAGATCTGGCCCGTCGAGGCGCACCAGCACCGTGCCATCGGCGAAACGACCGAGCGAGCCGAGAGCGATCTCTTCGTAAGGCGGCAACGCCATACCCGGCTTCCGAGCGGCATGCCAACGTTGGCTCAGGATGTGGGCAGCACTGCCCGCGAGTCCAGGCGGTCGTTGCTTGGTCTGAGGCGACATGGCGCGAAGAGCGTTCTGGCGGATGCGGGCGAATGACCGTTGGCCGAATTCGCTAAATATTTCTGAATAACCGATTGGATCGGTGACAAAAACCGCAGCGATAAGCCGGCTAGCGATATCTCTCAAGTCATGCGTGCGTGCGAAAATCCGCACCTGGAGCTCCTGAACACGGGTCTGTTACAGACATTCGACGTTTGAAACCGGAACGCGGAACATGAATCTTGATGATTTACACTCTGGATAGCCGTGCAGTCCTTGCCCGGCCTTCACAGCGTCCGAAAGCTCTTTCCCGCTCGCCCGCCCGGATCGGGACAGCGCGGCCGTCCCGATTTCCGTTCGTCGACGTCAGGCGTGGAAGGTGCATCGATCGTGCACGCCACATTCGGGGCTGCAGATCCAACCGACGGCGCTTTTCGACCGGTGCGAGGAATCGAACGGGCTCTCGATCACCTGCATGACGTTATGTGAAGGCGTCATCGCGCTGTCATGATGCACCTTCGTGATGTCTCCCCGACTTAAAAGCCGGGGCTTCCATGCCCGGACGGGCACGGCGTCTCACATCCGAGACGAGCGATATTCCGCGCGGCATTCTGGTCGCGCTCATGTTCTGATCCGCACTCGCCGCACGTCCACCGCCTGATGCTGAGACCGGCCAGCCCCGTGGGTCCACTGAGGCGCCCACAGAACGAACAGGTCCGTGTCGTGTTGGCTTCGTTCACCTCGGCGTAGGCGACCCCTGCGTGATCGCATTTGTACCGGAGCATGCCGCGTAGCGTAGACCATCCGGCGTCGAGCACGCTCTTCGCCATCCGGGTCTTCGTCATAGCCGAGGCCGACACGTCGCCGACCGTGATCTTGCGGGCGCGATCCACGAGCGCCCGAGAGAATTTGTGAAGCACATCCTTCCGCCGATTGGCGATCTTGGCGTGAATCGATTTGACCTGCCGCTTGCGCCTCTTGCGCTGCGCTTCGGCGAGCTTGGGTTCGAGGCAGCGATAGAACTGCGCCTGCTCAAGTCCTGTGCCGTCCGAGCACTTGGCGACGGACTTGAGCCCGAGATCGACGCCGATGTCATCGCGCCCGCGCCCCTGCGAACGGGGCACCTCGCACACGAGGTTGCAGTACCAACGGCCGCGCGCGTCTTGGCTGAAGTTGCCCGACTTGATCCGCCCCTCGACGGCGCGGTGCAGCCACAGGCGGAAGCGCTGGCCACGCAGGAGCACGGTTGTTCCGTCGAGGGCGATGTCTTGGTTCGTGAACGGCACCCACCCGAGCGCCCGCCTGGGCCCACGGCTCGCACGCCAGCGAAGCTTCGGACGGCGCGCAGCCTTCCGTTTTATGACGTACTGGTTGATCATCTCTTGCACGACCTGCGACGGAAGGCCGAGCAGCTTGCCACTGCCCTTGGTCAGAACGCGAAGCTGCTTCTTGGCCGCCCAGATCGGACCACGCTGTGCCGAGCGCATGCTGATCTCGTTAAAGTAGTTCCAGACCGTATTGACCGCATCGCCGAGCGCGATCAGCCGCTCGTCGCGTCCTTGACGCGGAAGCTGAAGGTCTTCAGAACCGTTTGGTCTGTAAGGGTGGTCACGCCCTTGACATAGGGCATCGAGACGGTTTGGTCTATGGAGCTTCGCACCGGGCGGCACGTCGTCTTCACCCTGCACGCCCACCTAGTGTTCACGACGAAGCGGCGGGGCAAGGTGCTGACCCGTGCGCACCTCGACCGGCTCCAAGCGATCTTCGCCAGCGTGTGTGCGGACTTCGAGGTCGAGTTGCGCGAGTTCAACGGCGAGCGGGACCACGTTCACCTGCTGGTGTTCTATCCGCCGAAGGTTCGGCTCTCGGAACTGGTCAACAGCTTGAAGGGAGTGTCGAGCCGCCTGCTGAAGAAGGAGTTCCCCGAGATCGCCTCGTTCTGGTCTGTCAGGAAGAGCCGAGGCGTGCTGTGGACACCGAGCTACTTCGCCGGGTCGGTGGGCGGCGCCCCGCTCTCGATCCTGAAGCAGTACATCGAGAACCAAGGTCGCTGATCGCGGCTGTCGCCGCGAGCGCGCCTACAACCTCTCCCTGAAAGAAGAGGGATTGGCGCGCGTTCCGCTAAGAGCGAAAGTCGAAACTCTACCCCGACACGTGGGTGAGAGCGTCGATGGCAGCTAGGATCTCGCGCCCTGGGTCCAGATCGGCGAAGGCCCGTGCCATCACACGAGCACGTTCGCGAAACCGCTGCTCCGTGAGCACCCTCTCGACGGCCCAACGCAAGGCGTCCACGGTCGGGCGGTTCGTCGCAAGATTCAAGCCGACGCCCGACCACTCGATCCGGGCTCCGACCTCGGCCTTGTCCTCGGTCAAGCCGGCGGAGACAATCGGAACGCCAGCGGCGAGAGCTTGTGAGACGCTTCCGTAGCCCCCGTTGGTTACCAGGAGATCGATTTTGGGGAGAAGCACGTCGAAAGGCAGAAAGGTGGCGACCCGGCCATTAGCCGGTATTTCACAGTGTATCTCCTCTACGGATCTCCCGCCAGTTGTTGCAACGATGAGAAGATCGTCGCGCCCCTCAAGCGCCTGGAGCGTCGGCTCAAGTAGTTCGCTGAAATCAGCGTTTGCGAGCGTGCCTTGTGTCACTAGGATGATGCTCTTGCCGCTCTCCAGATCCGGCCACCATTCCGGTACCGCGACCGCCATCGGCGTGGTCGGCAGCAGCCCGACAAAACGCAGTCCTGGAGGAAACGTACCGAAATCGTACTCGAACTCGCGGACGCTCGGCTGCAGGAATGCGTCGGGCAGTATCGCGAGCGATTGGGTCAACGAGGCTGGCAAAGGTCGCGCGCCGAGCCGGGCCAGGCGGGCGTCGGTGAGGGCGCGAACCGGTCGGACGAATGAGGCATCGAGACCCACCTTCAATGCGGCGTAGCGAGCACGCTCGATGTCGTCCCGGGCCGGGAGCAGCCCCATGCCGACCGGCGCATCGTCGGGACGGTCGAGGAACAGAAAGCTGATGTTGAGTACGATGATCGGAGGCCGGCACGTCGTCGCATCGAGAAGAAGCGGCAAGATCCCAAGAAACAGGCTGCCTGCCACGATCACATCCGGAGCCTCCGTCCGGATCGTCTCGCGCAGAACCGCGGCTTGCGTCGCCATCGGTTCGATGAAGCGGTGCTCGAATTCGTGCGTCCACCGCACCGGTCCAGGCGGCAGGTGCGGCTCCAGATAGGTCGCCGCACCCCTGTCTTCGTAAGCTGTGAGGCGCAAACCCGAAGATTCGACCTTCTGCCGAAACGAAGGATCGGTCACCACCAAGACGGTGTCGCCGCGCCTGGCCAGCAGTCGTCCCACAGCCAACAGGGGGTTGACGTGGCCCGTAAGGGGGCTGGCTGCAATCAAAACTTTCATGCCGACATCCGGCGCAATCCTCGATCAGGGTTAGTCACATTTATTTCGCGTGTGTCGCTCGGTCCGTTACCAGCGGTTCCGCAAGTATCGGCTGGCGCCTTCGCAATCGGCGTTGCGAAGTTCGGCCAAGGTGATGCGAACTCGCTCCTGCGGGGGAACCAGGAAGCCGCACCGCGTCCGTCGCTGGTCGGACGGCACGTGAAACAAGCCTTGTTCCATCGCATGTCAGGCGATCACCTCGAATGTGGCGCCTCATGCACGTGCGGCCGCCGCGCACGTCGCAACGGTGCCGCTCGCCATAGGACTGCGACCGATCTGAAATTGTCGACACGGGATATGCGGCGCAGCACCTGTTTTGGACGATAACGCACGCCAGTCCGCTTCCATGCCTGCCTTCGATCCGCAAAATCGAGCGGGAAATCGCGAAGATGGTAGGCTCGATGTCGTCGTCGCATGGGCTGCCGGTTCTCCAGGCCAGCGCGCGCTCAATCTTCGCCCGTGACATCCTGTGCGGAGTCGAAGGTCGCGTTGGATCCGGGTTCGATGGCCTTGGCCGCGTCCGCGCATCGACCGCGGTATGCGCTCGGATCGACGCCGTAGGCCGCCTTGAAGGCATGCGAGAAGTAGCTTCGACTGGTGTAGCCCACACTTGCGGCGATGACCTTCACGGGCATGGGCGACGTCGTCAGCAACTGTGCCGCGAGGCGCAGGCGGACCCGGTGCAGGTACTCGATGGGCCCCTCGCCGAAGATGGCGGAGAACCGCTCGGCGAACGCGGACCGGCTCATCCCGCAGAGTGCAGCGAGACTATCGACCGTGTGGGAGGCGCCGGGTGCGTCGAGGACCGCCGCGACGGCGCGCATGAGCCGCGGATCCCGCAGCGCCGCGAAGATTGGCGAACTGGTACCCCGCTCCTTCAGGTGAACCCGCAGCAGAATGGCGAGGCACTGCCTCATCAGCGCGCTCGTCACCTCCTGCGTGCCGAGTCCGGGCTGGACCAACTCCTCGATCATGAAGGCGAAGGCGTGCCGCAGTCGGTCGTTGCCCGACAGGTCCTCGATCAATGCGCCCTGCAGGCGGTCGAAGAGGCCGAGCGCGCCGGCGTAACTGGCCGAGATCGCGCCGCAAGCCACGAGGATGTCGCGACTGCCGTCGCCGGCCGTCAGCGCGACGAGGCCGTCGGGAAGCACCCTGAGCGCATCTCGAGCTGTAACCGTGTGCATGGCCCCGGCGAAACCGAGGGAGTGAGGAACGCCGCGCGGCGGAATCACCATGCTGTTCGGCCCGAAGGCCACGGGCTCCTGGTCGCCGACGACGATAGTCCCGGTGCCTGACAAGACATAATGGACGAGCAGGGCGTCAGCGATGCCCTGCTTCCGCAATCGCCACCCCGATTGAATCTCGCAGAATGCGAAGGCATGAACCCTCACCGTCAAAGTCGATAGTAATTTGACTAATACATGATCTGACATGTGTGCCGACCGAATCAAAGCGCAACGGATTTAAACGATATCGTGCCGGAAGACGAAATGAATTAGGAGTTGTAGCATGATACAACAAACCACACCCGTGAAGCACGCACGCAGCATAAGCCACGCTGGGATGCTCGACGTCCTTCCACGCGATCACGGTTCATGTCCGTGTTGAGAGGCAACCCTGGAACTGCGCCGACGCAGTCCACAGCTGTGCCTCGCCGGCTGCATCCCTGGCCGGTACGGGTCATGCACTGGACGAACGCCGCGGCGATGGTGGTGCTGATCGGGTCCGGCTGGGGCATCTACGACGATTCCGTCATCATCCACGGCATCTATTTCCCCAAGTCGGCCCGGATCGGATCCTGGGCGGCCGAGAGCCTGCTCTGGCACTTCGCCGCCATGTGGGTGCTGGTCGCCAACGGCGCCGCCTATCTCGTCTACGGCGTCGCGACCGGGCGCCTGCGCGAGCGCCTCCTGCCGATCCGTCCGCGCGAAATCGTGCAGACCGTCCGCGACACGTTGCGGCTCAAGCTCGCGCACGAGGACCTCACGACCTACAACGCCGTCCAGAAGATCCTCTACATCGTCGCCATCCTGGCCGGCATCGGCCAGGTCGTCAGCGGCCTGGCCATCTGGAAGCCGGTCCAGTTCTCCGGGCTCGTCGCGCTGCTCGGCGGGTTCCAGGGCGCGCGCCTCGTCCACTTCGCCGGCATGGCGGTGCTGGTCGGCTTCCTCGTCGTTCACGTCGTGCTGTCCCTGCTCGTGCCGCGAACGCTGTGGGCGATGCTGACCGGCGGCCCCGTACGCCGCCCGGCCCTCCCTGCCACGGCGCGGGAGGCGACGCGATGAGGTCGCCGTTCCGCCCCCTCAAGGTGCCGGATCCCGGCATCCTCGACGACCACCGCGCTTTGGTCCGGAGGATCGAGCGTCGCGGCCTCCTGCGGGGCGGCCTGTCGCTCGGCGCGCTCACGATGTTGACCGGCTGCGACGTGACGGACACGAGCGCGGTCGGGCGGGCGCTCCGTGCCATGTCCGACTTCAACGACGGCGTCCAGGCCGCCCTTTTCGATCCCCGAAAGCTCGCGCCCGAGTATCCGGGGTCCCAGGTGCTGAAGCCGCCGCGCTTCAACGCCTACTACGACGTCGAGGACGTCAAGCCGATCGACGGCGACGCGTGGCGGCTGGAACTCGCCGGGTTGATCTCCGACAAGCGGCCCTGGACGCGCCGCCGGATCGCGGAGCTGCCCGAGCGCGAGATCATCATTCGCCACGTCTGCGTCGAGGGCTGGGACTACATCGGGCAGTGGTCGGGCGTACCGCTCCGGGCGTTCCTGGAGCGCGTCGGCGCCGACCTCACCGCCAAGTACGTCGCCTTCAAGACGGCGGACGACTACCCGAGCAGCATCGACATGGCGACCGCGCTGCACCCCCAGACACTGCTCGCGACCAGATACGCCCGCGAAGAATTGCCTGACCCGTATGGATACCCGCTGCGCCTGCGCATGGCGGTCAAGCTCGGCTACAAGAATCCGAAGTGGATCACGGTCATCGAAGTCACCAACACCTACCCCGGCGGATACTGGGAGAGCCGCGGCTTCGGCTGGTTCGCAGGCCTATGAGCGTCCGCGCGATCCGGTGCGCCGTCGGCACCTGCCTGCTCACGCTGGCGCTCTCCGCATCGGCGCAGGCGCAGACGCCGGGCCCCTCCCCGGCCCCCGACCACATGCCGAAGCCCGGCATGACCGCGCCCGAGATGGCGGGTCGCGCGGCGGACCGGTTTCCGCAGCCGGTGCGCGTCGGCGACCTCGCCGGCCGCCTCCTGCTCCGGCCGGAGGAGTCCCAGTCCGTCCTCGGCCGCGTCACGGGGCTCGTGCGCCGCGGCGACGGCGCGGGCGAGATGGCCGTGCGCCTCGACGGTGCGTTGGGGCTGGGCTGGCTAGGCCTGCGAGCGGTCGCCTGGAGCGGATTCGGGTCCCGGCTCGTGGCCGTGCCGGTGGAGGCGGTGGCGCTCCTGGGCGAGCACGTCGCCCTCATGGGCCTGACGCCCGAGCGCCTGCGCGCGCTGCCGACCTTCACGCCCGGTTCCGCCACCGAGATACCGCCGGACGAGACGATCCGCCTCGGGATCGTCCGCCCCTTCCATTGACCACGCGGGAGCCTTCTACATGGCACGAGGACCGACCTCCGGACCGGCCCCCACCTGCGCGATCGGGGTGATGGCGAAAGCGCCGCGAAGCGGGCGCTCCAAGACGCGGCTGTGCCCGCCGCTGACCCTCGACGACGCAGCGGCTCTGAGCGCCGCCTTCCTGCGCGACACGACCGCCAACATCCAAGAGGCGGCCCGCGCCGCGCCGATTGCCGCCTACGCGGCTTTCGCGCCGCCGGGCGCGGAGGCTCTGGTGATCCCCCATCTTGCGCGGGGAACCGACCTCGTCCTGGCGGATGGAAGCGTCACAACCGCGGCGCAGGTCGAGGGCTTCGGCCGTTGCCTGCTGCAGGCCGTCCAGGGCATGCTGGCGCACGGTCACGCGGCGGCCTGCGTGCTGAGCTCCGACATCCCGACCCTGCCGACGCGGCTCCTGATCCAGGCGGCCCGGATCCTGCTCGAACCGGGCGAGCGGGGCGTGTTCGGCGCCTGCGACGACGGCGGCTACTACATCCTCGGCCTCAAGCAGGCCCATGCCCGCCTGTTCGCCGACATCGCCTGGAGCACCGACACCGTCGCCGAAGCGACCCGCGCCCGGGCGCGCGAGATCGGCCTCGATCTCGTCGAGCTGGAGCCCTGGTACGACGTCGACGACGCGGCCTCGCTCGCGCGGCTCGCCGCCGACAGGACCGGCTACGCGGCCCCGGCGACGCGCTCGGTCCTGGCGCGGCTCGCGCGCGCGTCGGAGTTGGTGCCGGCATGATCCGGCTTCTCGCCAGCCCCGCTCATCGGCTCGCGGCCCTCGGCCTCCTGCTTCTGGCCGTCACTGTCGGCGCGCTGGCGATCCAGGTGCCGGGCGCCGACACCGTCGGCGCGGCGCCCCAATCCAACGCCTTCATCGGCGTGGTCGCGGTCGGCCTCGCGGTCTACCTCCTCGCCGTGCGCCTCGTGTTGCGGGAGCGGCTGCCGCGCGCGGCCCTATGGACGATCCTCGGCATCGCCGTGCTGCTGCGGGCCGCTTTGCTGCCGGCGCTGCCGTTCCTGTCGACCGACATCTACCGCTACGTCTGGGACGGGCAGGTCCAGGCCGCCGGAATCAACCCCTACCGCTACATCCCGGCCGACCCCGCCCTCGAGCGGCTGCGCGACCCGGCGGTCTACCCGCTGATCAACCGCAAGGACTACGCTCGTACGATTTACCCGCCCGCGGCGCAGCTGGTCTTCGCCGCCGTCGGGCAGGTATCGCACAGCGTCACCGGGATGAAGCTGGCGATGTTGGGTTTCGAGGCCCTGGGCATGCTGGCCATGCTCGCGGTTCTGCGCGGCGCCGGCTTGCCTTCGGCCCGCATCCTGATCTACGCCTGGAATCCGCTGGCCCTGTGGTCCTTCGCGCGCGACGGGCACGTCGATGCCGTGGCGATCGGCCTCCTCGGCATCGCGTTGCTGGCCCGCACCCGTCGTCGGTACGGGCTCGCGGGCGCGCTCCTGGGCGCGGCGACGCTGGTGAAGGTTCTGCCTGTCGCGGTCGCGCCCGCCTTCGTCCGTGGAGGCCGGCTGTGGCGGCCTATGCTCGCCGGGGTGGCCGTGATCGCCGTCCTGTACCTGCCCTACCTCGCTGCCGGCCCGAACGTGTTCGGTTTCGCCGGCGGCTACGGGGCCGAGGAGGGCTACGACACCGGCGTGGGCTACTGGCTGCTCGCCGGTCTCGGGCATCTCGGGCTCAGCCCCCCGAGCCTGCTGCGGACCTACCTGGTCTGCGCCGGACTGACGCTCGCCGCCCTCGCGCTCCGGATCGCCTTCGGCCCGAACCGGCAGACCGCGCCCGACGCGGTCGCGCTGTGCCGCGATGCCGGGCTCCTCGCAGCCCTCACCACCTGCGCGGCGAGCCCACACTACGCTTGGTACTATCCCTGGCTGGCGCTGCCCGCGGTGGTCGCGCCGGCCCCGGCCCTGATCTGGCTCGGCTCGGCGCCGATCCTGTTCCTGATCGACCCGTTCGACGACCGCTTCCTGTGGCCGTCGCTGGTCTTCGTCCCGGCCCTCTTCCTAGCCGCCCGCTCCCTGCGGCAGGCCTGCACCGCACCCCTCTCCGCTCTCCCGGAAGGAACCGCACCATGACGGCCTCAGCCGCAGTGAAGGACCCGCGCCGCTACTTCGAGGCGGTCGGCCCCGACCGCGCCTCCGAGGCCTTGGCGCCGCCGGTCTGCCTCTATCTGGAGGTCACGAACCGCTGCAACCTGCTGTGCGAGACCTGCCCGCGCACCTTCGAGACCCTGGAGCCCCCGGCCGACATGAGCTGGGCGCTGTTCAGCCGGATCGTCGACCAGGTTCCGGACGTCGCCCGGGTCGTGCTCCACGGGGTCGGCGAGCCGATGCTGGTGAAGGACCTGCCGCGGATGGTCCGCTACCTCAAGGACCGCGGCACCTACGTCCTGTTCAACACCAACGGCACCCTGATGCAGCCGAGGCGCTTTCAGGAGCTGATCGATACCGGGCTCGACGAGCTGCGCGTCTCCCTCGATGCCGCCGACCGGGCCTCGTACCGCCGGGTGCGGGGCAAGGACTTCTTCGACCGCATCGTGCGCGACGTCGGCAAGTTCGTCGCGTTCCAGAAGGCGACCGGCGCCGCGACCCCCCGGGTCTCGCTCTGGCTCACGGGCCTCAAGGAGACCGTGGACCAGCTCCCGACCTTCGTGCGGCTCGCCGCCGAGATGGGCGTGACCGAGGTGCACCTGCAGCGCCTCGTCTTCGACGAGGCCGGGTACGGTATGGCCCGCGCCGACCTGTCGCTGTTCGAGAGCACCCAGGCGGCGGAGGCCGCCGCCATCGCCGAGGCCGAGGCCATCGGCCGTTCGCTAGGGGTGACGCTCGACGCCTCGGGCGCGACCGAGCCCGGAATCAGCCTGAAGCGTCAGGAGGACCGCGCCTGGGCCACCTGTCGGCGACCCTGGTCCCTGATGTACGTCACCGCCCACGGTCGGGCGCTGCCCTGCTGCATCGCGCCGTTCTCGGTGCGCGGCTATTCCAACTACACGCTGGGCGACGCCACGCAGGCCACGCTCCGGGAGATCTGGAACGGCGCGGCCTATCGCGACTTCCGGACGTCGCTCCTCTCCGACGTGCCGCCCGCCCCGTGCCGGAACTGCGGCCTGCGCTGGAGTCTCTGAGCGATGCATCCGGTCAGCATCGTCATCCCGACCCTGAACGAGGCCGAAGCGATCGGCGCGGTGATCCGCGAGATCCCGCCGGCCTACGCGGCGGACGTCGTCGTCGCCGACAGCGGCTCGACCGACGGGACGCAGGACGTCGCCCGGGCCGCGGGCGCCCGGGTGATCGAGGCCGGACGCGGCTACGGCCGGGCCTGCGCGCTCGGGGCGGCCGCGGCCGATCCGGCCTCGCGCGTGATCGTCTATCTCGACGGCGACGGCGCGGATCGCGGCGACCTGATCGACCGGATCGCCGGGCCGGTGCTCGCCGGCCGCCACGACCTCGTCCTCGCCTCGCGCACGCTGGGCAGCCGCGAGCCCGGATCGATGCTCTGGCACCAAGTGCTCGCCGGCCGGCTCGCCGGCCTCGGCATCGGCCTACGCTACGGCGTCCGATACACCGACATGTGCGCCTACCGCGCCATCGACCGCGCCGTGCTGCGGGCCCTCGCCCTGCGCGAGCCGACCTACGGCTGGAACATCGAGATGCAGATGCAGGCCGCGCGAGCCGGCCTGCGCATCCGCGAGGTGCCTATGCCCTACCGGCGCCGGTTGGGCGGATCCTCGAAGGTCGCGGGTTCGCTCGGTGGGACGATGCGGGCCGCCGCTCGGATCGGCGCGACCTACCTGCGCGTCGCCGCCGGCTCGGAGCGGCGCGCGTGAGGCCGGCGATGGCGCTCAAGGACGACGCTGCACCGGGCCTTTGGGCCGGCGCCCGGACGGAGGCGCCCGGCCCCGATACGGACCACGGGATCGCGCCCGCAGGGTCGTTCGCGCTGGCGGCGTACCTGGATCGCTGGTCGGCCTGCGCGCATCACGACCTCGCCGCCTCGGACTCGGAGCCGCTGTCGCTCGCCGCCTTGCTGCGCCTTGCCGGCCCGGAGGATCGTCGGCGCTGGCGGAGGGCCGACCTCGGCTACGCCGACCCGCGCGGCGCCTCCTGGCTGCGCGCCACGATCGCCGGCTGCTACCGCCGGCTCGCTGCCGACGACGTGCTGGTCAGCGCAGGGGCGCAGGAAGCAGTGGCCTGCGTGCTGAGTGCGCTGCTCGGTCCGGCCGATCACGCGGTGGTGGTGGTGCCGATCTACCAACCCTCGGAGCTCGTCGTGTCGCGGCTGTGCGCGGCCGATGGCGTCGCCCTCCGACCGGAACCGGCCTGGACCCTCGATCTCGACGGGCTGGTCGCCGCCATCCGGCCGAACACGCGGCTGGTGCTGATGAATTTTCCCAACAGCCCGACCGGCGCGTCGCTGGATCGAACGACTCTGGAGAGGCTGGTCGACCTCTGTCGCCGACACGGGCTCTGGCTCGTCAACGACGAGGTCTATCGCCAGACGGACCTCGACCCGGGCCGAGCCGTCCCACCCGTCGTCGACGTGTACGAGCGCGGGATCTCCATCAACGGGTTGTCGAAGGGCTTCGGGCTTCCGGGCCTGCGCGTCGGCTGGGCCGCCTGTCGCGACCGCGGGGCGCTCGACCGCGTCCTCGCGGTCAAGAGCCTGCTGTCGAGCTGCCTCGCCGGACCGAGCGAGATCCTGGCGCAGGTCGCGCTGCGGGCCGAGCAGCGCCTGACCGGCCGCGCCCGCGCGATCGGGCGGCGCAACCACCACCGTCTGCGTGCTCTGCTCGATCGCTACCCGAACCTGTTCGATCCGGAAGAACCGACGAATCTCGCCTTCGCCTGCCCCCGCTTCCGTGGGCGAGAGGGTGCGACCGAGTTCTCGAAGGCTCTCGCGTCCGAGGACGGCGTCCTCGTGCTGCCCTCCGCGTTGTGGCACTCGGCGCTGGCGCCGGTCCCCACGGACCGCCTGCGCCTCGGCCTCGGTCGCGTCGGCAGCGGCGCGGCGCTCGGGATCCTCGGGGATCATCTGCAGCGGCGCGCCGGCCGATGAGTGCCGAGATCGGACGCGACCGGAGCATCGAGCACCCCGGTTCCGTTCCTCCGGGCGCGGCCCCAGCCGCTTCCCCGAGGCTCACCGGGCTCGGCGGCCTATCCGCACCACCCACGGAGGCCGAACGCCTCGGCGCCTGCGACGTGGCGCCCGTCCCTGCCGCCCGGGCTTCGGGGCGCACGGAGATTCCGTTTCTTGCCCCCCTCGACGGAGACGCCGACGTCGCGATCCGGGCGCGGATGACCTCCGTCGCCGTCGCCGGAGGGCGGACGCTGTTCGAGGAGGGGGACGAGGCCGACGCCCTCTACACGCTCGTGAGCGGCGCGGTCGGCCTCTCGATCCGCGACCCGCGCGACGGCAGCGTGCGCCGCCTCATCCGACTCGCCCCTCCGGATACCGTGGGCGAACTCGCCCTGCTCACCGGCGAGCCGCGCTCGGTCACGGCAACGGCCCTGCGCGATACGCACCTCCTGCGGCTCTCCCGCGCGTCGTTCGAGGATCTGATCGCCGCCCATCCCGGGACGCTGCTCTATTTCGCCCGGATCCTGGCCGCGCGGCTGCGCACCGCCCATACGGGCGTGACCCTGAGCCATGCGCCGCGGAGCTTCGCCGTCCTGGCGGTGACCGAGGGCCTCAAGGCGACGGCCTTCGGCGAGCGGCTGGCGCAGGCCCTCGATGCCGCGCTGCCGGGGCGGACCGGCTGCCTCTCCGAATGGCCCCCCGAGGCCGACGAGGCGTGGTTCCACCGCTACGAGCAAACGCACGACCGCACGGTCTTCGTCGCCCACCAGATCGACTGCCCCTGGTGCCGGCTCTGCCTGCGCCACGCCGACCACGTCCTGTTGCTGGCCGAGCCAGGCGCGCCGCCACGGCCCGGCGCCGCGGACTATCTCGCTTCGATCCGCTCCGACTGGATCCGCATGGACCTCGCCGTGGCGCAGCCCGCCGAGGCGCGCCTGCCGCGCCCTCTGCATCCCGACGTCGCCGCGCTGCCCTTCTCCCTGCGGCTCCAGGTTCGCGAGAACCACGGTGGCGACTTCGCCCGGCTTGCCCGGATCGCGTCCGGCCATGCCCGCGCCCTCGTCCTCGGCGGCGGCGGCGCCCGCGGCCTCGCCCATCTCGGCGTTCTGCGGGCGCTCGGCGAGGCCGGGCTCGACATCGATCTCGTCGGCGGCACCAGCATGGGCTCGATCCTGGCCGCCAGCGTCGCCCTTGACTGGAGCCTCGACGCGATCGAGACCCACACGGTGGCTTCCTTCGTCGGACGCAACCCCCTCGACGACTACACCCTGCCGTTCCACGCCCTGACGCGCGGGGCCAAGGTGGATGCGGGGTTGGCCGAGCGGTTCGGCGATGCCCGCGTCGAGGATCTCTGGCGCCCGTTCTTCTGCGTGTCCTCGAACCTCACGACCGGCACCGCAATGGTCCACTGGGCGGGCCCCCTCGACCGGGCGATCCGCGCCAGCATCGCCATTCCCGGCCTGCTGCCCCCGGTGGCGAGTGCGGACGGCATCCTCGTGGACGGCGGCATGATGAACAACCTGCCTGCCGACGTGATGGCCGATCTCGACCGCGGGCCGGTTCTCGCCGTGGATGTCGGCAGCGACGCCGCCTTCCAGGTCATGCCGCGGCAGGGCCGGAGCGCGCAGGCGTTCCGGCGCCTCCTCGGCATCTCGGACCAGCTCCCCGGCATCGCGCACCTGCTCCTGCGCTCCGCGATGGTGTCGAGCGACGCCCAGACCATGGCGGCCGTCACCCGGGCTGCGGTCCTGCTCAAGCCCTCCTTGGCCGGGGTCGATCTGCGGGCGTGGTCGAGCTTCGAGACGACGGCCGAACTCGGCTATCGCTGCGCCCGGGAAGCGCTGGAGTCGGGCCGCCTGGGAGCCTGGACATGAGCCGCTCCGATGTTCGGGCAGGCGCAGATCCCGACCGACCGGTCATCCGCACATCTCTTCGGAGCCCCTGAATGCGTGTCGTGGTCGATCTCAACCGCTGCCAGAGCTACGCGCAGTGCTGCTACGCCGCCCCTGAGCATTTCGAGGTGCGCGGTCACGAGATCCTGTTCTACGATCCGGCGCCGCCCGAGGCGAAGAGGTCGCAGGTCGAGCGGGCGCAGCAGGCCTGCCCCGTCCGGGCCATCGCGATCGAGCCCGCCGGACTCGCCGAGGGTGACGAGCCGTGACGGACGGGCAGCGACCGGGCATCGTCGTGGTAGGCGCCTCCCTCGCCGGCCTGCGGGGCGCGGAGGCGTTGCGGGACGGCGGCTATGACGGCCCTCTGACCCTGGTCGGGGACGAGCCGCACCGGCCCTACGACCGGCCGCCTCTGTCCAAGCACGTCCTGGCGGGCGAGCTTCACCCCGACGCGACCGCACTTCCGCAACTCACCCGTCTGCGCGCGCAGTGGCGGCTCGGCCTGCCGGCCGTCGCCCTGGACCGGGACCGCCGGGTGGTGCGCCTCGCCGACGGCGCGACGCTTCCCTACGAGACGCTCCTGATCGCCACCGGCGCCAGGGCGCGGCCATGGCCCGGAGAAGGCGCCGATCTCGCCGGGATCTTCACGATCCGGACCCTGGAGGATGCCCGCTCCCTGCGGAGCGCGCTGGCGCTGCGGCCGAGCCGCGTCCTCATCGTCGGCGCCGGCCTGATCGGCTGCGAGGCCGCCTCCTGCTGCCGCGATCTCGGCCTGGCGGTGACGCTCGTCGATCCCAACCCGACGCCGCTCGCCCGCCTCCTCGGGACGGTGATCGGGGCCACACTCGCCGGGCGGATGCGGGCTTCCGGAGTGGACCTCCGCCCGAACGTCAAGGTGGTGGCCTTCTCCGGCGAGGATGGACAAGTCCGCCGCGCCCACTTGGCGGGTGGCGCGGACATCGCGACGGATCTCGTCATCGTCGCCCTCGGCGCGACGCGCGACACGGGTTGGCTCGCCGCGGCCGCCCTCGTCGCCGACCCGGGAGGCCTGACCTGCGACGCGGCCTGCCGCGCCCTGACCACGACGGGGGAGCCCGATCCCGCCATCTACGCGGCCGGCGATGTCGCGCGCTGGCCGAACCCACTCACCGGCGGCCGCTTGGTGACCGTCGAGCATTGGGGCAACGCGGTGGACCAGGCCCGGCACGCGGCGGCGAACATGCTTGCTCCGCCCACGGGCCAGGTCGAATACCAGCACGTGCCTTCCTTCTGGTCGAGCCAGTTCGGTCTCAACATCAAGCTCGCCGGCCTGACCGAGGGGGCGGAGGCGCTCGCGATCGTCCAGGGATCGCGGGCCTCGCACCGGTTCCTCGCCGTCTATGGCCGGGCCGGGCGAACCGTCGCGGCCCTCTCCTTCGATCAGGCACGCTGGCTTCCCGCCTATGCCGAGGCCGTGGCTGACGGGGCGGCCTTCCCGCCGATCCTCGGCGCCACCGACCAGCCGCGGATCGAGACCCTGGAGCCCGGCTTTCCCAGCCCGCGGCGATCCTCCGGCCGATCGGTTACGGCTCTGGAGACGGCCCATGCCTGACGAGACGCTGTTCGCGCAGGTTCTCGATCCGAGAAACAGGGCGAACCCCTATCCCCTCTACGCGCGCTTGCGCGAGACGCCCGTGTCCCGGCAGGCGGACGGCAGCTACGTCGTCAGCACCCATGCCGCGCTGAAGAGCCTGATTTTCGATCCCCGGCTGAGCTCGGAAGACCTGCCGCCCTCGCGGCGACCCAGAACGGGCAACCCTCTGAAGGACTGGATCCTCAACCCGATCCGGAATCGGGTGGTCAACGGCCATCGCCCGCTGATCTTCCGCGATCCGCCCGACCACGACACCCTGCGCGGTTTCGTGATGAAGGAGTTCACGATCGCCCGGGTGCGGGAATCTCACGCCAAGGTTGCGAAGCTCGTGGATGCCCTGATCGACAAGTGCCACGGCCGCGACACTGTCTGCTTGGTGGAGGACCTGTCCTATCCGCTGCCGGTGGCCGTCATCTGCGAGCTGCTCGGCGTGCCCGAGGCCGATGAGGCGCAATTCCACGTCTGGGCGATCCGCCTCGCGACGGCCCTGGAGCCCGACGTGCGCCACGACGAGGCGGGGCGGCGGGAGATCGCCGCAACCTTCGACGCGATCTCCGACTACATGCGTCGGCTGATCCGCGAGAAGCGCCGCCATCCGGCCGACGACATGCTCAGCGGGCTCGCCGCCCACGGTGGCCGGGGCAGCGCGGCCATGGGCGACATAGACCTGATCTCGACGGCGATCCTGCTCCTCGTCGCGGGTCACGAGACGACGGTGAATCTCATCACCAACAGCATGCTCACACTGCTCAGGCATCCGGAGGAGCTGCGAAAGCTGAAGGCCGACCCCGAGCGGGCACCCCGCGTGATCGAGGAGATGCTGCGCTACGAGCCCCCCGTCCATTTCCGCACCCGCAAGGCGCTCGGCGCCATCGCGGTGGCGGGAACGACGATCCCGCCGGGATCGTCGGTGGTGCTGCTCTTTGCGGCCGGAAACCGCGACCCGGCGCGGTTCGAGCAACCGGACCGGTTCGATCCGGACCGGACGGACAACCAGCATTTCGGGTTCGGCGGTGGCCTCCATTACTGCGTGGGCGCGCCCCTCGCGCGGATCGAGGCCGAGATCGCCCTTGTCACGCTCTGCCGGCGCCTCATCGCACCGAGGCTCCTGGACGACCCGCCGCCTTACCGACCGGGCGCTTCCCTCCGCGGTCCACAGCACCTCGGCATCGCCATAGCGGGGATCGCGTGATCCTACAGGCGCGAACGGTTATGAGACGATGGCGAGAGCCAAGCGCGGTCGTCTTGCGGAGCGGGGTACGTCAGCTCTGGACTTGCGTCGGTCTGGATGCTGCTCGTCGTTACGTCTGGATCGAGGAGCCGGGAGCGGTCCTCCTTCATCTGCGCGCCGAACCAGCCGGCGATGGACGACTTCAGCGACGCGGTGTCTCCCCCGCAGGATAAGACACCGGAGCCGGGGGGCCCGATCGTCAGGACGGGATGGCGCGGGTGATCGGCAGTGCGGTGAGGCGCCCGGGCCTCAGGAGCAGTGCTACGAGGCCTGTCCAGCCCGTCTGATGCATCGCGCCGAGCCCTGCGCCGGTATCGCCGTGGAAGTACTCGTGAAACGGGATGCAGTCGCACACATGCGGATCGTCGGCGAGAGCGCCATAGGAGGCGAGCACCGGCCGGCGTCCATCTGGCCCGCGCAGGAATAGCCTGCAGAGGCGCTCGCTCAACTCGTCGGCGATCTCGGGCAGGCTGAGATAACGGCCGGAGCCGGTCGGGCACTCGAAGCGGGTGTCGTCGCCATAGAACGTCCCGAAGCGGTCGAGCGCCTCGATGAGGAGGATGTTAATCGGCATCCAGACCGGACCGCGCCAATTCGAGTTGCCCCCGAACGTGGCGGTCGTCGATTCCGCTGGTTCGTAGTCGACGGAGTAGCGGGCACCGCTCCAATCGAGAACGAACGGGTGCTCGGCATGCGCCTTCGACAGAGAGCGAATACCGTGGTCGGAGAAGAGCTCGGTCTCGTCGAGCATCCGCGCCAGAAGCGCCTTCATGCGGTGCCGGCGCAGCAGCGAGAGCAGCATCCGGTCGCCGCCCGGGCCGGGCGGCGGTCCCTCACCCTCGCCTTGGCTCCAGTGCGAGACCAAGGCGGCGAGGTCGGGACGGTTACGCAGCATCCACTCGGCCCGGCGCGCGAAGCCGGGGAATCGGTCGCGCAAGGAAATGTCGAGCACCTCGACGGCGCAAAGCGGGATCAACCCGACCAGCGAGCGGACGCGCAACGGCAGCATCTTGCCGTCGGGCAGGTTCAGCACGTCGTAGAAGAATTCATCCGCCTCATCCCAGAGGCCGACCCCGCTGCCGCCGATGTCGGTCATCGCCTCGGCAATGTAGAGGAAGTGCTCGAAGAACTTGGTCGCGATGTCCTCGTAGACCGGGTCCTCGGCGGCCAGTTCAAGGGCGATCCGCATCAGGTTGAGCGTGTACATCGCCATCCAGGCGGTGCCGTCGGCCTGGTCGATGGTGCCGCCGGTGGGCAGCGGCGCCGAGCGGTCGAAGATGCCGATGTTATCCAGTCCGAGGAAGCCGCCCTGGAAGACGTTGCGCCCGTCCGCGTCCTTCCGGTTCACCCACCAGGTGAAGTTCAGCATCAGCTTGTGGAACACCCGCTCCAGGAATGTCCGGTCGGGTCGCCCGGTGAGCGCGGCGTCCATCTGGTAGACGCGCAACGCCGCCCAGGCATGAACCGGCGGGTTCACGTCGCCGAAGGCCCACTCGTAGGCCGGCAGCTGGCCGTTGGGGTGCATGTACCACTCGCGCGTCAGCAGCACGAGTTGGCCCTTGGCGAATTCTGGGTCAATCAGCGCGAAGGTCACGCAGTGGAAGGCGAGGTCCCAGGCCGCGTACCAGGGGTATTCCCAGGTGTCGGGCATCGAGACGATGTCGGCGTTGTTGAGGTGCGCCCACTCGCTGTCGCGTCCGTGTCGCCGCTCCGCTGGGGGCTCCGGCTGCGTCGGATCGCCCATCAGCCAGCGGCGCACGTCGAAGTGGTAGAATTGCTTCGACCAGAGCATGCCGGCCAGGGCCTGGCGCTGGACGAGGCGTGCGTCGGGGTCCGTCATGTCGCGTTGAAGGGCGGCGTAGAAGGCGTCGGCCTCCGCGACCCGACGCGCGAACACCGCCTCGAAACCCGCGTCGTCGAGACCCGGCGCGTCGGCCGGGGACAACCGGTAGCGCAAGACGATCGTCTCGCCGGCCATCAGCGTGTGGCGGCTCAGCGCCGCGCACTTGGTGCCCTCGTGGAGCGGGTTCACCCGCGTGCGGGTTCCCGCCACCACATCGTCGTTGATCGCGTCCTTGGGGTGGTACGATCCGCTCACGCCGAACAGGCGAGCAGTGTTGGTCTCGTTCTCGCAGAACAGGAACTCGGCCGGCTGTAGGGCCCTGAACAGCCGACAGGGACCCGCGGCGCGGGTCGCCTCGACGCTTGGCCCCTCGACGAGCCGGAGGAGCGGCCGCTTCGGATCCTCGCGCCACGACCACGTGTTGCGCGACCACAGATGGGGCAGGACGTGGATTTCGGCCGCTTCCGGCCCGCGATTGACGACCGAGACCCGCATCAGCACGTCGTCGGGGGCGGCCTTGGCGTACTCGACCGTGACGTCGAAGCAGCGGTTCTCCGCCAGTACACCGGTGTCGGCGAGCTCGTACTCGGGCATGTCGCGGCCCTTGCGCCGTCGGTTCTCGGCCACGAGCTCGGCGTAGGGAAACGCCGCGTGCGGGTACCTGTAGAGCATCCGCATGTACGAGTGCGTCGGCGTGCCGTCGAGGAGCCAGTAGAGTTCCTTCATGTCTTCGCCGTGGTTGCCCTCCTCGTTGGTCAAGCCGAACATCCGCTCCTTGAGGATTGGGTCCCGCCCGTTCCAGAGGGCCAGCGCGAGACACCAGAGCTGCTTGTCGTCGCTGAACCCGGCGATGCCGTCCTCGCCCCAGCGGTAGGCCCGCGAGCGCGCGTGATCATGGGGCAGGTAGTCCCAGGCGGTGCCGTCCCGGCTGTAATCCTCGCGGACCGTCCCCCATTGCCGCTCGGCGAGATACGGTCCCCAGCGGTGCCACCCGTCCGCGGCACAGGCCCGAAGACGGCGTCCTTCCTCGGTCTCGAACAGGTGGGATGCGTTCGGGCCCTCAGGCATTGCGGTCTCCCTCAGAACGCTTTGAGGCCGAGCATCCGGCGCAGGCGGATATATTCGCCAAGCGACCAGGCCTGGAACGGGCAGCCGCCGGGTCGATAGGGCGCATCGCCGTCGGCGACTTCGCTGACATGACCGAGGCCGGCCTCGCCGAGGTGCTGCTCCAGCGGCGGCAGAAAGCGAGCCCGCCCCTCCGTCAGGGCCGCCTCGCTGCGGCCGCGGACCGAGAGCCACGCGTCGACGAAGGGACCGAGCAGCCAGGGCCAGACCGTGCCCTGGTGGTACGCACCGTCTCGCGTCCGCGCGTCGCCCCCGTAATGACCGGCATAGGCGGGATCGTCCGGCGACAGGGTGCGCAGGCCGAGCGGCGTCAGAAGCCTGTGCTCGACCGCATCGACGACGGATTTGGCGAGCTCCCCAGTCAGGAGCGGAAACGGGAGACCGCCGACGCAGAAGATCTGGTTCGGACGCACCGCCGCATCGTGCGTGCCGGGGACGTGGTCGACATCGACGACGTCGAATAAGCCACCCACCGGGTTTGGAAATTTCTGCGCGAAGCTCGCTCGCGCCGCGGTCTCGGCCTCGGAGAAGCGCGGCTCCCACAGCGTCGCCGCGATGTGGAGGGCGTTGATCCAGAGGGCCTGGATCTCGACCGGCTTGCCGATACGGGGCGTGACCACCCAATCGCCGACCTTGGCGTCCATCCACGTGAGTTGCCATCCGGGCTGACCGGCCGCGATCAGACCATCCGCATCGGCCCGGATGCCGAAACGGGTACCGGCAGCGTAGCCATCGAGGATCGCGAGGCAGGCTGTACGCAGAGCTGGCTCGGACTGGACGGAGCGCCCAACCAGCCTGCAGGCTGCCAAGAAGTCGTACACGCTGACCACGTACCAGAGCGAGGCGTCGACGGAATTGTATTCCGGTACCTCGCCGGAATCCGGGAAACGGTTGGGCATCATGCCCTCGCTGACGACGCCCGCCCAGGCTCTGAGGATGCTCTCCGCGGTGTCGAGTTCGCCGGTCGCCAGCAGCAGGCCGCGCAGCGCGATGAAGGTGTCACGCCCCCAATCCGTAAACCAGGGGAAGCCTGCCACCAGGGTACTGCCCCGTCCTCGATCAACCCGGTAGCTCAGGGCACTTCGGCGAAGATCCGGACCGGCCCGCGTCGCGCGCGCCGCGGCGATCATCCGGTCAGCCAAGGCTCGGACGCGGACCGGCCCGCTCTCGCCAGCGCGTAGCAGCATCAGCCCGGGCTCGGGCCCCGCGAGATCGAAGCGAAAGCTGCCGGGCGCGGCGAGATCCTCGACGCAGTCGAGTCCCCGCGCCCGCTCCGCCGCGTAGAGGAACTGGCGATACCAGTCCGGTTCATGTCGATAGGTGCCCGTGGTCAGGGCGGAGATCGCCGGTCGATCCGGATAGGGATGCCACGTGACGCAGGTTCCGGTCTCCGCGCCGCCGATTTGTGGCTTGAAGTCGAAAGCGGGATTTGCGGTTTGCAGGCTGTGATAGTCCCGTCCCGAGAGCAGCGGGACGACGACGAGCGTGCAAGGACCAGCGCCTGAGATCCGCCGCCATCGCAGCAGCGTGTCGCAGGCATCGGGATCAACCAAGATCTCCTGGGTGATCTCGGTGCCATCCGGCAGGCCGAATGTCCATGACGGCCAGGGCTCGTGAGTGAAGCTCGTAATTCGCTCAAAACCGCGCGGATGGATCACGTCCGGCAGGTAGCGCTGGGCGCTGAGATCGGTGTGTCCGGCCGCGGTCTCGATCCAGGCCTCGATGCCGTTGACGAGCACCGTCCGCCCGGTCGGCGGATTCGCCGCCGTGAGCAGGAGCGCGTGGTAGCGGCGTGTCCGGACGCCCGAAACGGTGCCCGAGGCGAAACCGCCGAGCCCGTCGGCCTCCAGCCACTCGAACGCCTCGCCCGGCAGGGGTATCGCGTCAGGCATCCCGGTGTCCCGCTCCGTCCGCGCGGCATCCGGCGTGCGCAGCCGCACGCGGATCCGGCCTCCTGCAGGCACTCAGGATCATGGCGCGATCGACGCGCCGCGGAGAACCTCGATGTTCGATCCAGCCCGCGCCCTTCCTCCGATCGTCGGCGCGATCGCGGCCTTCTTCAGCCTGATGGTCGTCGCCTTCGTCTGAACGCTTCCCGCTCCAAACCACGTAGGGACAAAGATCATGACCCGCCCCGCTTTCGCCGCCATCGCTCTCATCACCTTCGCTGCGTTCCCGGTCAGTGCCGCGCCGGTCGACCATTTGCCGGCCGCGGTCGGCTCGGCATCGACGATGCCACAGGCGCTGTTCCGCCAAGTGACGTCGAACGGTACGACGAAGCCGGGGGGCTCGGCCCTCGACGGGCGCAGTGGGACCACCGCGGCGCTCGACCGGAAGAGTCGCGCTCTGCACAACCTGATCGCGACCTCGATCTGTACCGGTTGCTGACCGGCGCTCACCGCGATGCCTCCCGCAGGGCCGCCACGAGTTCGTCCTCGCGGGCGGCGTCGAGGGGCGGAGGCGGGAGCCGGCCGAGAGCGTCGCGCGTGAGCGCGATCTGCCGCACGAAACGCCGGCAATTCCTGCAGGTCGCGAGATGAAGCCGGATGCGCCATCGAACGCGTCCGGACACCTCCGCGTCCACGAACGCGCCTGCCTGCTCCGCCGCCTCTCGACACCGCATCCGATCATCCTCGCCCGTTCCGCTCGTCACGCTCGCGCCGCGTCGCGGGTCAACGCCTCGAACACCCGTCGGATCTTCAGCCTCGCTCGATCGAGCAGCACGCGCTGACGCGCCTCGCCGAGGCCGAGCAACTCCTCCGTCTCGCGCGGGCCGAAACCCTCGATGTCGCGATGCCGGATCACGGCGGCCTCGTCCGGCGGCAGAGCGGCGATGGCCGCCTCGACCGCTTGCCAGACCTGCCGCCCCGCGAGCCCGCGCTCCAAGTCGATCTCGCTCCAGTGCCAGGGCGCCTCACGCCAGTGGCCGTCGGCGAGGAAGGCATCGGCGTCGAAACCGGATCCCTCGTCCTCGTCATGCCGTGGCGTGAGTTCCGCGAAGGTCGCGGTGCGCCTGGCGGAGACCGAGGCCTTGCGCGCGATGTTCAGGACGATCCCGGTCAGCCACGTGCGCAGCGACGAGCGCGCCTCGAATCCCGCGATGTTGCGCATCACCGCGATCCAGGCCTCCTGCACCGCCTCCTCCGCCGCCTCCCGCGTCAGGTGTGCGCCACGGGCGATCGCCACGAGCCGCACGTGATAGCGCCGCACGAGGATCCGGAAAGCGGCCTCCTCGCCGAGCCGAAGCCGCGGAAGCAGCAGGTCGTCGCTCGGTTCCAGATCGGCCGTCATCACCGGATCAGCCTGGCGCATCACGGGTCAACCTGATGTCGACCTCGCGCTCGACGAAGGTCCACTCGCGGGTAGCGCGTAGCGCTGCGACGAGCGCCTCGAAGGCTACCTCGTGCTCCGGCGGGAACTCGAACCACGTCAGGAAATCGAACGGCTCGCCGAGGTCACGACTGTGGTGGAGTCGCCGTGCGATCGCCGGCAGGTAGCCGAGGCCGATGCTCGTGTGGTGCGAGGTTTCCTCGAAGATCGCCCGGCGCTCGTCCTGAGCCAGCTCCCACCAGCGCGCCGACTTCCTGATCGGGATCAGGGCGGCCCGCGTCGCCGAAGGTCGATCGAGAGGTGGCTGCACGGCGCGTAGCCGCTGCGCCTCGTTGCTGGTTGTATAGCGCAGATTGCTCACCACCCCGCGCAAGCGCCAGATCGTGCCGGTCGAAGGACCGGTCCGCTGTCCCATGTTGCCGATCGGAAGGCTGACGGAAAGGCGGGTTGCGCTGGGCAGACGCTCCCCAAGCGGCGACTCCGCGCGCGTCACCCGCCAAGGGCCTGCATCGCCACCCGCGAACTCGATCAGGTCGATCATTCCGCCATCCTCTCGGTAAAGGCCGCTTCGCTTGCAAGGCTCGCCGCGTTACACAGTCGAAGGCAGTCAACATCTTCCCCGCCCTGAAGGACGAGGATTTTCGGAGACCGTGAGATCTCGTGCAGTTGACGCTTCATAGGGCCGCTGATGCAAACCCTCCACGTTGAGCAAAGGTGTGTTCCATCTCCGACGAATATCAAACGCCGCGTTCGTGTCGGCAAGAACGTGGCGAGAAGGATAGGTCGGAGAAGGTTTCATTTGTCGAGGCACCATTTCTATCGGGTGGGCCAGATCCTGTGTTTCGTGCCGATCCGCAGCGGCGATGATCGGGCCCTTGCCTGCGGCGAGGCGGGCAGTGTACGCGGCGCGTCGTCTGGGACTGCGCCCTCGACCGGGACTTGTCACCCGGCCGAGTGGGCTGCTTGAGGGGGTGAAACAGCCGGGAGACCGATAGGAGCACCTGATGCATTCCACACCGCAATCCGGATAGCCAAGAAACTCGTGGGCTCGTCACCCGGTGCAACGCCGGATGGGACGCACCGGGCCGTACGCGCCCATGAAGGGAGCGCATCAGGTCATGGCTTATCGGATCGGCTAAGGTCCGCGCGCTCGCTCCGCCCGTCGACGCAGACTTCGACCACCGCGATCCTGGTCCCGTTCCGTAGGATCGACGGTGGAAGGTTCGCGAAGACGCCGGCGTCGAAAGATCGGTCGACGACCCGCTCATCGGCCTTCCGCGGATACGTCCTCGCGAATCGGCCATCGGCATGGTCCCCGACCGTGCACACGACGAGGACCGCCGCAAACGCGTGGATCCGCGAGTCGGGCACTTGTACGACATCCCGACTCTCGTCGCTCATTCAAACGACCGATGATCGACCAGTTGCGGAAACTTTCCCTTCGAGCCGAGGTAAGGCCAAGCCCTTCGAACGCTCTCAACCGGCGCCAGAGATCCGTGCGTCCTGCAGAAATTCTCTTCTCAGGTAGTCGATGGCTGCCCGCACCTTGAGCGGAACGAACCGGCGCGACGGGTAGACGGCCTGCATCGGCAACGGCATCGGCCGGTGAGCGGGGAGGATGATCTTCACCCGTCCCGTCTCGATCTCGTCGCGGAACGCCCAGATCGGCACGACGCCGATGCCGAGGCCCGCGATGACGCCCTCGCGCACCCCTTCCGAATTGTTGACCCGGAAACGACCCGCGACGTCGACTGAGACGGGTCCATCCGGGCTCGTGAACGACCAGCGGTGGCCGGCGACGAGACGCGTGTAGACGATGCAGTCATGGGCGGCGAGGTCGCCCGGGCACGTGGGTTCGCCGCATTTCGCGAGATAGGCCGGGGCGGCGACCGTGACGCGCCGCGTGATCCCGATCCGTTTCGCGACGAGGCCCGGATCGGTGATCTCGCCGACCCGGATCGCGAGGTCGATCGCCTCCTCGACCAGGTCGGAGAAGGCGTCGTTCATGATGAGATCGACGCGGATGTCCGGGTAGCGCTCCGCGAACAGCGCAAGGCGCGGCACGACGTGCAGACGCCCGAACACGACCGGCACGGTGAGTCGCAGCGTTCCGGACGGCCGGCCCTTGCGCCTGCCGACCGCGGCTTCGGCCTCGGCCAGCGTCTCGAGCGACCGCAGGGCGTGTTCGTAGAAGACGCGACCGTCCTCCGTCACGGCGAGCGCGCGGGTCGTGCGGGTGATGAGCCGCGTGCCGAGATGCTGTTCCAGCGAAGCCACTTGCCGGCTGATCGTCGGCTGGGTGGTACAGAGCTCGGCCGCCACGGCGGTGAAGCTGCCGGCCTCCACGACCCGCACGTAGGTCCGCATGGCCGTGATCAGGTCGTTCATCCATACCGTCCCCGTATCGTCCGGAGCTCCGACACCCCGTAGCCGACCGCGGCGGACCGGTCACCGATGACTGCCGATCGAGGCGGTGGATTCCGGCGGGCGACGACGCCCGCGAGACCGACGCATCCTTCGGCACGCGCCGCTCGCTCGCGCCGCCACGGTCCCCGTCGCCACGGTCCCCGTCGCCACGAGCGCCCAGGATCTTCCAGCACGTACTCATACAGGTCGCGTATAGATCCTATTCCCGCGTCACCTCTTCTCACGACTCCCGGTTGTCCGCACGCTGGTTGCAAAGGGGAGACCCTCATGACTCCGGATGCACGGCACCATACGGCCCAGGTCAACGGCATCCGGATGCACTACCTCGACGCGGGTGCGGGCCCGGCCGTGCTGCTTCTGCACGGCTATCCGGAGACGCATTTCGCGCGGCGCCATCAGTGGCCCGTCCTGGCCGAGCGGTATCGAATCATCGCTCCGGATCTGCGCGGCTATGGCGCGACCGACAAGCCCGATACGGGATACGACAAGCGGTCGATGGCGGGAGACGTCCGGGCCCTGATGGCGCATTGCGGCATCGGGCGTGCCGCCCTCGTCGGTCACGACCGCGGCGCCCGTGTCGCGACACGGTTCGCCAAGGACTACCCGGAGGCCATCGACCGCCTCGTCGTGATCGACAACATACCGACGCGCGTGGTCTTCCAGGCCACGGACGCGCGGCTCGCCAAGCTCTATTGGTTCTTCTACTTCCAGCAGGTGCCGCATCTTCCGGAGGCGCTGGTCGCAGGGCGCGAGGAGATGTTCCTGCGGCACTTCTTCGATAGCTGGTCCTACGCGCCGGGTGCGATCGGCGAGGAGGCGGTGGCGGAGTACGTCCGCGCCTATTCTCGGCCCGGCGCCTTCCGCGGCGCCTTCGCGGACTACCGGGCAGGACCGGTCGACCTCGCGCAGGACGAGGCCGACGCCGACCGGCTGATCGCGTGCCCGACCCTCGCGATCTGGGGCGCCGACTTCGACCTCGTGGGCCGGACCTTCGACGTCCTGGCCGTGTGGCAGGGCATGGCCGGAGACGTGCGCGGCGTCGCCATTCCGCAATGCGGGCACCTGCCTCCAGAGGAGCGGCCCGACCGCGTCAACGCGGAACTCCTTGCCATTCTCGAGCCGTGGCGGGGCTGACCATGACAAGGCGGAAGGTCGTCGTCACCGACCACGTATTCCCGAACCTGGAGCCCGAACGCGCAATCCTCGACGGCTTGGCCGATCTGGTCGTCGCGCCGTCCACGGACCCGCAAGCTCTGCTGGAGGTCTGCCGCGATGCCGACGCTCTGCTGAACTGCTACGCGAGGCTTCCGCCGACCCTCGTCCAGCAACTGGAGCGCTGCGCGATCATCGCGCGCTACGGCATCGGCGTGGACACGATCCCGCTGCCCACGACGCGGGACAAGGGCATCCGGGTGACCAATGTCCCGGACTACTGCATCGAAGAAGTCGCCGATCACACCCTGGCGCTGATGCTGGCGCTCGCCCGCGGGCTGGTCCGCGGGATCGACCAGACCCGCGCGGGCGTGTGGAACGTGGCCGCCGTCGCGCCTCTCCACCGCCTCCGCGGACGCACGCTCGTCCTGCTCGGGTTCGGGCGCATCGCGCGCGCCCTGGGCCTGGACATCCTCGTGTGCGACCCGTTCGTCCCTCAGGACCCGATCGCGGGGCTGGGGGCCCGCCGCGTCGAACGCGACGAGGCCTGGGAGGCGGCCGACATCCTCTCGCTCCACGTGCCGCTGGAGGCCGAGACGCACCACGTCGTCAACGCCGAGAGCTTGGCGCGGCTGAAGCCCGGGGCCCTCCTCGTCAACACCTCCCGCGGCGGCCTCGTCGACCTTCCCGCAGTGTGCGCGGCGCTGGCATCGGGGCGATTAGGCGGCGCCGCGCTTGATGTCCTCGAGACCGAGCCGCCGACGGCGGAGACTTGGATCGGGACCGTTCCCAACCTCATCGTGACGCCGCACCTCGCCTTCTACTCGGAGGAATCGCTGGTCGATCTCCAGAGGCGCACCGCCGAGGAGGTGGCCCCGGCGCTGCGCGGCGAGCCAGCCCTCAATCCCGTCCACTGATCGCAGGAAGGCACCGTCATGGACCTGACCATCCACACCCCCGGGACCGCGCCCGAGCGGTCGAAGCCGATCGCGGCCGACTCGCTCGAGCGCTACGGCTTCCTGCCGAACCTGCACGGGATCATGGCCGAGTCGCCGGTTATGTACGAAATCTATCGGCAGACCGGCGCGACCTTTGCCAGGCGCACCCTGTCCGTGCTCGAACGCCAGATCGTCCTGCGGGCGATCGACTACGAGAACGAGTGCCATCACTGCATGGCGGTGCACTCGCCGATCGCCACGCGCGAGAGGATTCCCGGGGCAATCCTGTCCGCGCTGCGCCACGGCGACCCGCTGGCCGACCCGAAGCTCGAGACGCTGCGCAGCTTCGCCGCCGCCATGACCCGGACTCGCGGCCAAGTCGGGCAGGCCGAGCTCGATCGCTTCGAAGCGGCGGGCTACACGCGGGAGAACCTGATCGAGGCGATCGTCGCCATCGGGTACGAGGTGCTCGGCAACGACATCGATCACGTCGCGGCCACGCCCCTCGACGCGGCGTTCGAGGCCTACGCGTGGAGCAAGCCCGAACCCGTCCAGCAGGCCGACGCGGCCTGAATGGCGCGGTGGAACGGGTCCGATGGCGCTGAAGCTCTACGATCTCGCGGCGGCCGACGAGCGCGTCCGGTTCAGTCCGTTCGTCTGGCGCGTGCGTCTGGCGCTTGCGCACAAGGGCCTCTCGGCTGACACGGTGCCGTGGCGCTTCACCGACAAGGCGACCATCGCCTTCTCGGGCCAGGATCGCGTTCCCGTCCTAGTGGACGAAGGCGCGGTGATCGTCGATTCCTGGTCGATCGCCTGTCATCTCGACGCCAAGTATCCCGACCGGCCGTCCCTGCTGGGTCCGCGCGAGGCCCGAGCCGGGATCGTGTTCGTCAGGAACTGGTGCGACGGGGTCGTGATTCCCGGGATCGGGCGCCAGATCGTGCTGGACGTCTGGACCATCCTGCACGAGCGCGACCAAGAATACTTCAGGCGCACGCGGGAGGCGCGGTTCGGGGCGACGCTCGAGGCGGTCGCGGCGGGCGCCGATCAGGCCCTGCCCGCCTTCCGGGCCTCCCTCGAGCCGCTCCGCGCGACCATCCGGTCGCAACCCTTCCTGGGGGGCGAGCGCCCGAACTTTGCCGACTACATCGTATTCGCCGCGTTCCAGTGGGCTCGATGCTCGTCGCCGCGCGGACTCCTGGCGGCGGACGACCCGGTCGCGGCCTGGCGCGACCGGTCGCTCGCCCTCTTCGACGGCCTGGCTGCGAGGGCGGCTCGCGCCCACCTCTCCAACGAAGGATCGGATTCTCCGCCATGATCGACGTGCATTTCTGGACGACCCCGAACGGCTACAAGATCCTGCTGGCGCTGGAGGAGGCTGGAGCGGCCTACCGGATCGTGCCGGTCAACATCAGCGAGGGCCGGCAGTTCGAACCCGACTTTCTGCGCATCTCCCCGAACGGCCGCATGCCGGCCATCGTCGATCACGCGCCGGCCGACGGCGGCGAGCCCGTTCCGGTCTTCGAGTCCGGCGCGATCCTGATCTACCTCGCCGAGAAGCTCGGCGGCCTGATGCCCGACGACCGGCGCAGCCGCAAGACCACGCTGGAATGGCTGATGTGGCAGATGGGCGGGCTCGGCCCCATGCTCGGCCAGAATCACCATTTCAGCCACTACGCGCCCGAGCGCATTCCCTATGCGATAGAACGCTACGTCAAGGAGACGTCGCGCCTCTACGGGGTCCTCGACGAGCGATTGGCCGATCGCCCCTTCATCGTAGGCGACGCATACGGCATCGCCGACATGGCGGCCTACCCGTGATGCCTGCTGTGGGAACGGCAGGGTCAGCGGATCGAGGAGTACCCGAACGTCCGCCGTTGGCTCGATGCCCTGGCGGTGCGCCCCTCCGTGCAGCGCGCCTACGCGGCCGGTAAGGCCGTCAACTCGACTCCGACCGTCACCGAGGAGTCGAAGGCCATCCTGTTCGGCCAGGGACGCCGCGGCGGCTGAGCGCCGCGACCACGCTTCCGAAGCCCGAGCGTCACGACACGGGGAGGACGACCATGACCGGACGGTTCGGCGCGCGCGGCCGCGCCGCCGCGTTCCGCGCGCTCGCGGCGGCCCTCGTCCCGACCGGTGCTCCGGCCGCGGAGGCCTTCTCCGACGGCGTCGTCAAGATCGGTGTGCTCGGCGACCGATCGAGCGTCTACGCGGACAAGTCGGGCGCGGGCTCGGAGCTGGCCGCCCGCATGACCGCGGAGGAGGCGGCGGCGCTGTTGCCCGGGGTCGCCATCCGGATCGTCGGCGCCGACCACCAGAACAAGCCCGACATTGGACTTGCCTCGCAAAAGTGGAGAGCTCTTTTCCTGAAGGAGGAGGGTTCCGATGTCAGACCGGAAGCAAACCTTTACCCCTGAGTTTCGTGCCGAGGCGGTGCGACTGGCGCAGACGAGCGGGCGGTCCCGCCGGGAAGTCGCCGCCGATCTAGGCGTCGGGCTCTCGACGCTGCGCAACTGGATCGACGGCCGACGTGAGCGGGAGATGGACCACCCGCCGGCGGAACGGCAGGAGGACATGGCCGCCGAGCTCAAGCGCCTGCGCCGCGAGAACGAGGTGCTGCGCCAGGAGCGGGAGATCCTGAAGCGGGCCACGGCTTTTTTCGCCAAAGAGGGAAGTCGATGAGGTTCCGCCTCGTCGACGCGGCGAAGAAGGACTTCCCGGTCGCGCGCCTGTGCAAGGTCCTCGACGTCAGTCCGAGCGGCTACTTTGCCTGGAAGAATCGTCCGGCTTCGGCACGGCAGCGCGAGGACCTCGTGCTGCTTGCCCATGTTCGCTCCGCCTTCACGCTCTCGCACGAGACGTATGGCAGCCCGCGCATGACGCATGAGTTGCGCGAGCAGGGCTTGGCGGCAGGCCGGCGACGCGTGGCCCGGCTGATGCGGGAGAACGGGCTCAAGGCCCGCCAGCCGCGCCGCTTCCGACGCACGACGGACAGCGGCCACGCCTTCCCGATCGCGCCCAACCACCTCGACCAGGACTTCACGGCGGCTGGGCCGGATCGGAAGTGGGGGAGCGACATCTCCTACATCTGGACGCGGGAGGGCTGGCTGTACCTGGCGGTGGTCCTCGACCTGTACTCTCGACGGGTCGTGGGCTGGGCGGTGGGCGACCGTCTTCACAAGGAGCTCGCGCTGACTGCGCTGCGACGTGCCCTCGTCGTCCGGCAGCCCGGACCAGGTTTGCTGCATCATTCCGACCGCGGCAGTCAGTACTGTGCGAATGAGTATCAGGCGGAACTACGAGGACATGGCATCGTGATTTCGATGTCTGGCAAGGGGAATTGCTTTGACAACGCGATGGTCGAGACGTTCTTCAAGACGCTGAAGAGCGAACTGGTCTGGCGCACCGCCTTCCAGACGCGAGCCGAGGCCATCGACGCGCTGGCCCGTTACATCGATGGCTTCTACAATCCCCGACGCCGTCACTCGGCGCTCGGCTTCACCAGCCCCACCCAATTCGAAAGGGGCATCGCCCACCACACCGCTCTCCACTAAACTGAAGCAAGTCCAATCGCGGATGCCCGTGTTCAGACCTTGCCCGCCGGCCGGGCTGTTGAGGTGCGCGGCGTCCCCCGCCAGCAGCACGCGCCCGCTCCGGAAATGAGGCGCCACGCGCTCGTGCTTGCGGTAGGCCGAGGTCCACACCGTCTTCCGCCAGGCCCCCTCGCCGAACAGAACCTCTGTCAGCTCTCGCGCGTGATCGGCGAGCTCGGCGTCCGTCAGCGTGTCGGGAATGCCCTGCTCGATCAAGCGCCATATCCGCGGCGCATACCGGATCGACATAAGGAGCGACGGGCGATCGGGCTCGGCGAGCCACCCGTCCGCGGTGTCCGCCTCCTCGCTCACCTCGACATCGGCAAGGACGGCTCGAGTCGCGTAGGTCTTACCCTGCAACTCCCAGCCGAGCTGCTGCCGAACGCTGCTGTGGGAACCGTCCGCCCCCACGAGGAATCGCGCCTCGACGACGCTCTCGACGCCTTCCCCTTCGCGAAGACGAACATGCACGCACCCGCCGGCCTCATCGTCCTCGAATCGAACGAACGAGCATCCCATACGCAGCTCGATCCTGTCGTTGCGCTGGGCGTGCTCGAAGAGGACGCGCTCCGTGCGGTTCTGAGGGATGGCGAGCAAGTAGTTACACTGCGTGATCGGGTCGTAGGTTCCGAAGTCGAAGTCGATGAGGGTCTTGCGGTCTGACGCGCGGCGCAGCCGGAGGTGGGACGACTGCTCGCCGCTGACGATCAAATCCTCGACCACGCCGAGCGACCGAAAGATTTCCAGCGTCCGTGGAAACAGCGCGATTGCGCGGGAGTGAGTGTCCAGCTCCCGCTTCTGATCGACGACGATGCTCCTGACGCCCCCTCTTCGCGAGGCCGAGAGCGAGCGTGAGGCCAACGGGGCCGGCGCCGCAGATAAGGACTTCGGTGCTTTGAGGAAGGGACGACACGATGATCTCCTCGGATCATTGCCACGGCGCCGCGACCCGCTATGTTGTCAGCGACAACACACAACTGGGAGCCTTTGTAGGCTGTGTCAACATTGGATCGCGAATCCTGCTGCCCATCCGGCGCGCGGCGTTACCATCACGGTAACCTGCGCGATGCGCTGCTCGAACGGGCGGCCGAGGTGATAGGTGCGGAGGGAATCGAGGCGCTGAGTCTGCGGGCGCTCGCCCGCGACCTCGGCGTCTCGCACGCTGCACCCGGCAGACACTTCCAGACCCGGACGGACCTCCTCGCCGCGCTGGCGGAGGACGGCGTGGACAGGCTGATCGCGGCGACTGAGTCGGCGATGGCCGCATCGGGCGGTGATCCGGTCGAACAGCTTCGCTCGCTCGCCAGCGCCTATCTGCAATGGGCCAACGAACACCCCGCACACTACAACGCGGTCCGGAACCCGGAGGTCGTCCGATGCGCGAGCCCGGGCCTTAAGGCCAAGATGATGCGGTTCGCCGAGAAGCAGAGGGCAACTTTGCGGCAGGCGCAGGCCGCAGGATGGATGGTCGAGGTGGACCTCGACCTCCTGATGTTCCAGTTCGTGGCGACCCTGGTCGGGTCGGCCACGGTGATCTCCGATCCGCTCTATCGTGAGGTGCTCGGACCGATCTGCGCGCCCGACCGCGTGGGTGACATCGTCGAGCGCGCCTTCCCCCGGATGACGGCATCGCCCCGATTCGGCGAGCAGGCCAGGACGCGCGGCTGAGCAGCACCGGCATTGCGCGACCAGGTCCCGGAGAATGCAGCCACAGCAACGATCGGGGTTCACGATGGCATACGAGAAAGGCGCAGCCGCCGTTCTCCGCAACGGCTCGGCCGGAGGTTCCCGCCTCGGGCGGAGCGGGTCGTCGGCGGCAGCACCGAGAGCGCGACGCGCGTGAGGAAGAACGATCCGCCCCAACGTACGGATAGGGCGAGCAGAATCGTCTGCTCGGACGCGGTCATGCTGCGGTTCACGGAAGTGGACTTGGCGGGACGGTTCAGTCGCGGAAGGCCATCCGGTCTGCACCGCGTCCACGGGGTCGCGCATCCCGCTTCTTGCGCCGCAATCTCGATCGATCTGCCGGCGCCCGGCGGCTCAAGCCGTGATCGCCTGGTTGGGCCACAGCCAAGAGCACGGCGTTATTGGACGATCCAGCCCGCAGGCTCGGGAGACCGCCGAGAAGCGCCGGCGCGGTTGTTCGTTCATCGGATGCCTTCACCCATGACAGGCGGATCGGTCGGGTCGCGGAGGACTCCAGACCAGGAATGGCGAGGGTTGGATAACATGATGTCGGCGCACCGCCCGGGGGACTAAGCTGAACGATGACGCACGATCTGCGACAGACGGATGGGGCGCCCGAGGTCTCGACGCATCCGCCCGAAGTGACCCTCGTGGCCGGCTACCAGAGCGGTGCTCTCGCGCGCTGCACGGAGATGCACGCCCAGCACTACGCGAGGATTGCGGGGTTCGGACGCGCGTTCGAGGCACGCATCGCCGCAGGTCTGGCCGATTTCGCAGATCGACTCGATCATCCCTGCAACGGCCTCTGGCTCGCGGTTCGCCGGGGGCAGATCGTCGGCACGGTGGCCATCGACGGCGAGGACATCGGCGCGGGCATCGCGCATCTGCGCTGGTTCATCGTCGATGACGGATTGCGCGGTGGCGGCGTCGGCAGAAGGCTGTTGACCGCCGCTGTGGGCTTCTGCGAGCTGCGGGCCTTCGACGCCGTCCACCTTTGGACGTTCCAGGGCCTACATGCCGCCCGTCACCTGTACGAGTCGCACGGCTTCCGGCTTGTAGAGGAGCGGCCCGGACAGCAATGGGGGGTAGAGGTGCTGGAGCAACGTTTCGCCCGGCCGATCACGCGGGCGGGCTGACCCTCAGACGCAACGGCGCTCAATGGGCGGCGGCGTGTTCGCCTGACTTGGGTCGGAAGCGGAGCGTTCGCTGTTCCGGCGGCCCTTCTCCGAAGCGGGCGGACCGAATCGGCCAGCTCCTGCTGACGTCAAGGGGTAGCTGAACGCCTTGGACGGGTGGATTTCCGCCCGACCGCTCCCGGAGGGCGGATGCATCAAAGCAGGCTTACTCAGGAGATGCGCTGTCCTGTTGTTCGCGCGGTGAGTGCCCGACGATGCGGGAGAACACCCGCGAAAACGCAGCGGGGCTGTCGTAGCCGACCTCCGCGGCCACGCTCTTGACAGACTTGCCCTTGGCGAGGCGCTGGCGCGCCACTGTCATCCGCCAGAGCGTGAGATAGTCGATCGGTGTCCGGCCGACAACGACGCGGAAGCGCTCCGCGAAACGGGTGCGCGACATGCCGGCCACCTCGGCGAGGTTCTCGAGCGACCAAGGCTTGCCCGGCGCCTCGTGCAGCGCGGTGAGCGCACGCGCCAGCCGGGTGTCGGCGAGCCCCGCGAGGACGCCGCCGTCGACGAGACCGCTCCTCACCACGTGCCGCACGATCAGTATCAGCAGGTAATCGAACAGCCGGTCGAGCGCCGTCTGCCGGCCGTCGCCCTCCGCGAAGGCCTCGTCGACGATCAGGTCGCAGGTCGGCCCGAGCGCGGGATGGCTGGCGAGCGGCAGCACCACGAACGCCGGCAGCCCCTCGCCGATCGGGCTACCCGCTTCGCCGCCGAGGTCGACGGCAGCGCAGGCAAGGTCGGCGCCACGCTCGGGGTCGACGAGAAAGCGGTGGGTGCGGCTGCGCGGGAAGAACAGCAGCGTCGGCTCTGAGAGCATAAGGTCGGGCTCGCCACGTTGCGCGAGCGTCAGCGTGCCGGCGTTGAGGAAGTGCAGATGGCCGCCTTCGGCGAATTCTACCGCCTGGCATAGGTTGCCCGTGAAGAAGGTCCGCGCGGTGGGCGTGGCGTGGGCGAAGAGGGCGGCGAGGTGATCCATCGGGACGATCGGCAACGTTCTCGGGACCTACGCTACCGCGTCGTTCGGCATAGAGCGGGCGTGCAAGCCGCACAAACCAAGACGAGGATCTCGCCGATGCCCCGTATCGCTCCCATCGACACCGCCCATGCCGCCGCCGAAGTCCAGGCGACGCTCTCGGCCGTGAAGGCCAAGATCGGCATGGTGCCGAACCTGTTCACCACCTTCGCGCAGTCGCCCGCCGTGCTGAACGGCTATCTCGGCTTCTCCGACGCGCTCGCCAAGGGCGCGCTGACGGCCAAGCAGCGCGAGATCATCGCGCTTGCCGTCGCACAGGCCAACGGCTGCCACTACTGCCTGTCCGCCCACACGCTGATGGGCAAGGGCGCGGGCCTGACGCCCGAAGGCGTCCATGCCGCCCGCCACGGCAAGGCGCAGGACGCGCTCGACAACGCGGTCGCCGCCTTCGCCCAGCGCGTGGCGGAGGCGAAGGGCCACGTGAGCGACGCCGACATCGCCGCCGCCCGTTCGGCCGGCCTCGACGATGGCCGGCTCGTCGAGGTGATCGCCAATGTGGCGATCAATGTCCTCACCAACTTCACCAACAACGTCGCGCTGACCGACATCGACTTCCCCAAGGTCGACGTCGCGCTGGCGGCCTGACCCACGGCGGACGCGGCGTCTTACTAGCCGCCGCGTCCGACTCCCTCGACGTCCATCAACTGCGGCCTCGCCATGACGAGCGTTCGCAAAGCCAACAGGAGAGTGTCATGAACTTCCGTTTCGTCACCAAGACCGTCCACGCTTACCTCGACTATCCGGTGGCGCTGAGCCTGATAATCACCCCGTTCCTGCTGGGACTGGGCAAGACCAACCCGCTGGCGCTGTGGCTGTCGGTCGCGACTGGCGTCGCCGCTTTCGCGCTGACCTTCCTCACTGACCACAAGACCGGCGTCATCCGCGTGCTGCCCTACTGGCTGCATGTGGCGGTCGATCGCTTGGTCGGCGCCACCTTCATCGTCGCGCCGTTCGTGCTTGGCTTCGAGGGCCTCGACGCGATCTACTACTGGGCGAATGGCGCGGCGGTGCTGCTGGTGACGTTCGTCCTGAACGCGCCCGAGACCGAGGACCGCGCTCCGGTTCTCGCCGACGCTTGAGCTCCGGATGACCAGTCCTGAGGCGGCTGGACGCAGGCTCGGCCGCCATTTCATTCGCCTGGATCATCCTCCGGTGGGTTAGGCCGATGCGCAGGCGGAGAGGAGCCGGACATGACGACCACCATGGACGCGCGGCTCATCGAGGCGCGTCGGTGCGTTGTCTTTGTGCTGCACATACCGCGGGGATCCGCTGTCGATCGTGCAAGCGGGTGCAGGCGCCCGACTGCCCGCTTCTCCGGCGTACTTACGGCAAAGCGGATCAGCGGCTTTCGGCCATTCTCGGTCGTCCCGGCGCCAATCAGATTGCCGGCAATCAGACCATCCGAAAGCCTGGTCGGAAGCAGCCCCTCGCTACGGATACCAAGCATTGATTTCCGGCCGGTAGCCGCGCCGGAGAGCGACCTTACTCGGAAGCCACCATGTCCCTTCCACGAGAACTTCATCGGACGACGGTACGCCGAACGCGAAGCTAAATGCCGAACTTCCGGCACTCGATCCGCTTCCGACCTCGCGCCCTCATTCGGGCGCTCCGCAATCTGAGGTAGTACGTTCGGAGGCAGACTTCGCGGCCGTCACAAAGGAACGATCGACCGAGACTATTGCGCGATCGTGCATCGGGCCGAGGCCGGCGGGTTTGGTGCACCGTTCCATCAGGTCTGGACGGCCAAAAGGAACAGGGCAATCCATTGCCAGGCAATCGATACCGTGGCACGGGAGGGCACCGGAAGGAACCGGAAGGAGCGGAGGCCGCACTTCGACCGCCGCTCCAGGCGGGGCCGCGATGTGCGGCGCCGGAGTCGAGCGAGGTTGGCCCCATGAGGTAGATCGCGATCACGCAGAGCGGAACCGAGCCGAAAAATGGGTTTTGGCAATGGTTTTGGCAATTGGATGCCCCGTTCGTGCGTACGCGGGCCGGCAACCTCGGCCCGCGTCCGATCGACGTCCGGCCGCGCGATCCGAAGGAGTGGCGCGGCCGGGCGGACGGGCGACGGCACTTAAGCCCCATGCGGCCCGATCGGACGGGGCGCCCAACCTGAGCGTGCGCCGCCTCCCCGTATCTCATCCGCGACGGAACCATCGAAGCCTCATGAAGCGCCGGCCATTCTATGCGGCAGCAATCGCCACTTCGCGTCGGACGTCGTGCCCGGAGCCTCGTTCGCGCAATTCGCGATTCGGCGGCGGGTGCCGGGCGCGGCGCCGTCCGGCTTCCGATCGGCAACGGTCTCGGCCGAGCCGACCACGCTGGGCTGCCCACGCGTTCGCAGGCGACGTGGGCCCGCACGGAGAAGGGAATCGGGATCCCCAGGCGTCCGACCCGAGATGCAAACAGCCGGCTTCCGGAAGCCGCCGGCAAGGCCGGCAGGAGAACCGGCCAGGAGCGACCTGCAGCCACGATCGTCGCGCCGCCTAGCGGAGTTCAGTTGGCCCTTTCTCCCAGCCTGTAGAACCTCGACCTCGTGCGCGCGTAACCCAAGTCCGGTTCGAGCGTGAACAGTTCGCTGGTTCTGCAGAGTTCTCCGTCCGGTATGACAGGATGACCGAGCACGATGCCGACGAGGTGTGGCGCGGGAGCCAAGCGAAGCCTCCATTCCATCAGGAGTGGCGCATCCCTCAAATCGTCGGCACCGGGATGGTGGCCGCCGGCGATGCGTTCGAGATCCTCCGCCAACCGACGATGGCGGGCAGCGATGCGGGCGAGTTCGGGAAAAGGGCCAGGACCCTTGTGCAGGACCGACATGATCGATGTCCTTCGTTCCGACACCGTGGTCGGATGGGGGGCGACAGAGCGCATCGAGGTCGGCAGGATCGCGCCTCCGAACGCGGCGATGCGACATCGGCCATCGTCGGCCGTCGTCGGGACGGATCGTGCGGCAACTGGGCCCCGATCCTCCCGCGCGCGCCCGAAACTCGCACGGGCGCGATTCCTTTGATCGCGGCTCGAACGACGTCACCGAGCGGTCCCGTCCGAAGCCAGCGCCGGATCCCGGCGTGCGACTGCCGATCGCCTTCGGCGACACGGACTTCCGGGCGGCTTCGAAACCGACCGCCTCGCCGGAGATCGCCTTTCATCGTTGAGTCCCGACCTTCCAGGTCGACAGCCCGGGAGCCGGAACGGAATCCGGATCGTCCCCGGACCGAGATACCGGAGCTTCGCCGACCGACCGAGCCGCCGCCGAACCTGCGACTTCGTCGTAACGGGCGCCGAAGACGTGATGCCGATTGAGCAGGCGCAGTACGAAGTGCGGCGACCTCTGCCGCAGATAGAACTCCTCTCTCGAGCGTCGGGCCCGTCCGCCGCGCGCAGTCAGGTAGGCGACGAGATCCTCGGTCGCCTGGGCCCGCATGAGTGCCGCGGCGAAGGTGAGCCGCGCCGACCGGATCTGCGCACCCTTTCCGAGCGACCTGTCCCGAGCGCAGCGCGCGATCGCAGTCCTGAGATCGGCCGCGCCAAGTGGTTGCTTCGCCGACAACATGAACAGGCCGTTCCCGCCGGTCGCATATTTCCGGCGGTCGCGCATGTACGCTTCCAGAACGTTCCGGACGGGCTTGAGCAGCGGAACCGTTCTGGCGGCGTCCCGGCCGTGGATCGAGCGGCGCGCACCGACCACGATCGTCGCGATGCCGGCTTCTGTCCCGAGATCGTGAGGGTGGACGGCGCATAGCTCGTCCGGTCCTGCCCCTGTTCCTATGGAGACGGCCAGAGCAGCCGCAAGACAGCGTTGCGCTGAGGGAGGAACGTCCGGTCGTGCATGGACGACAGGATCGATCAGCGCCAGAGCGGTCGCCCTGTCGAACGGCAGAGCCGCGAACGACGGGATCATGGCGTACGTCGCCGGTTCGGTCGCTTGGACATGCGCCAATCGCGCGTCCATCTGTCACCACGACCATTGGATCTGCCGGGGTCGCTCGGCACCCGTAATGTGACGGGAGCTGCGGATGCATTGCTCCGGCGGTCCGGCGACACCTGCCGCTTTCGATGAGCGAATGCGTCCACGACCAACTCGTGGGAGTCGAGCGTATGCGAACCGTAGACGTTCTCGAGAGTTTCCACCGTCATCGAGAGGTAGTCCGCCGCAACCCAGATCGGCACCCCCTCGTTTTTCATCCAGTGCGCGCAAGTGTGCCGGAGAGTATGAGGGGTGATGCGCTCGGGGTCCAGTCCGGCGTCTTTGACGATCTGCTTGAAGGTTATTTGAATGTACGCATTGTAACCTGTACCATTTTGCTGATGGACGATGTTCAGAAGATCGCGCTTGTCGTCGTTCTCCTGCCAACGACGTATATGTGCCTGAAGCGATGTTGGGATTCTGCAAGGATTGCGGCTTTTCGAGGTATCGGCCTCGCGATCACCTCTGCGAAACAATGTCCTCAGATCGCCTGAAACGTATCCGGCCGAGTCGTTTTTCTTCCAGCGCAATCGGAGCACCGAGTCGTGCCGTGTTCCGGTCCAAGCTGCCAGCAATATGAAACGGGCGATCCCGGCACGTCGGCGCCGTGTGTAGGGATCCTTGATGACGAGACGGCCGCGAGCGTCGCGAATCCAGTCGTCCGCCTCGGGATCCCAACGACGCCCACGGCACGCTAGGAGGAGGCGGGCGACCTCGTCGTAGGTCAACCACTCGTCCCTAGGCTGAGCTTTCGGCGGAAGCTCGGCCTGTCTGATCGCGGTTAGGTTCTTCTCGCGCGCATAGCGCTGGATCGCCGAGTTCAAAACCTCGAGC
Organism: Methylobacterium sp. 391_Methyba4; assembly: GCF_029691625.1. Classification (NCBI taxonomy): domain Bacteria; kingdom Pseudomonadati; phylum Pseudomonadota; class Alphaproteobacteria; order Hyphomicrobiales; family Methylobacteriaceae; genus Methylobacterium; species Methylobacterium sp. 391_Methyba4. The sequence continues at coordinate 3,706,488 of NZ_CP121475.1, forward strand.
TCTCTGCGAGCCGACTGTGTTCCGGTTACGCGGATCTTGGAAGAATCGGACTCCTTCGTCTGATTCTTCCAGCGCACACCCGTTCTGATGTTGCGGTATTCAACACTGGATTGCGCCGTGACATCGGACAGGTACTTTCCGCTCCAGTATTTTCGAAGTTCGGAAATGCAGAACAGGAGGTTCGTGCGATTGCGGATCTCTGCATCCGTCGCGCCCGCCTTTTCAGGGTTGGACGCCTCCATGTGGTCGAGGATGTCGTCGAGGGGAATCTCATCCGCATTGGATGGCGCCGCCGCCGTTCGCGGCCCTTTCGCTTTGTCCACCTTGTACTCGGAAAGCAGAAGATCAGCCTTCGTACCGTCGGGGTCATGCGGATCCCAGAACAGGCCCAGACTGAGCTGATTTTTTCCGTCGATGATATACCACATCCACGTTGAAGAATCCTGTTCGTCGCGCTTGCGCAACCAGAGCCGCGCACCCGCCTGTTTCCTTCTTCCAGCCATGGCCCGATCCCTTGCTTCGGTCAGCGGAACATCAAGGTGCAGTCGTTCTCGAGATGTTAACGGGAAGATCTTCTATTCCCTCCGCCGGACCTCGCTTTGGAGTCTGGTTGATGAGACCATAGTCTCACTTCTAAAAGCCGGCGGTAGAGATTCAGCGCGACTTACCAGGATCGATGGAGCAGCTTCGGCTTGCGACCCCGGCGGCGGGCGACGGACGGCACCTCCGCCTCTCGATCCGATCGCGGGCTCCTTCGGTCGTCCATGCTTTCGGCCGATCCGCACGTGTCCTTCGCATCCCGACGAAGCTGCGGCTCGAGAAGCGAGCGGACCGCCGAAGGCGTCGTGTAGAGCCTGCCTGCGATCGAAGCGGATGCGAGTTGACCGAGACGGACCGCCGAACGAAGCGATTTGACCGTCAGCGGGCCGTTCGGGAAGAACAGAGCGCGCGCCTCTTCGAGGGTCACGATCTCGTCGTCGGCCCATTGATCGACCGCCGGCCTTCCGACGAGGCGTCGAAGAGGATCCGCACGGTCGTCGATCCGGCCGCGGCTTGGACGCTCATGCCGCTGGCCGCGGTCTGCGGCCCGAGGCCGGTCGCCTCCGAACGCGTCCGGATCCGGGCCGGGAGCTTCAGAGTTCATCGATCGGCATCCAGGTGAGACGCGCGGACGCGGACGCCCCGCCGGTGACGAAGGCGGTCGCTTCGCGTGCGCTGCGGAAAGTGACGAAGGCGGCGACGGTGAGGTACCGCGCGTCGTCGCCGGGCACGAGGACGCCGGATCCGATCAGTTCGATCCGCTTCTCCCGCAACCACTGCGTGTTCGCGCATACGTCCGCGACGATCCGCGAGCCGGGCAGAAGCACGGTTTCACCGCCGCGCATCGTCGCGGTCGCCAGCGCGCCCCGCCAACGCATCGTATGTGTGGTTCGGACGAGACCGAGGGGATCGAGGCCGCGCGGGGCCATGACCACACGCGCGCCGATCGGCGCCTTCACCGGTTCGACCGCCGCGACGAGTCCCGGCATCGCCATGTCGAGGAGCGGGCGTAGATCTTCGGTCACCTGCGCCGCCGTGGCGATGTCGTGTTCCGTGGCCGTGAACCTCTCCGCGTCCTGCCTGTTCGCAATCGTCGCGAAACCATGGTTGGCGATCTCGTCGACGAACGCGCGCTGGAGGATCAGTCGAACGGTCTCGTTCATGATGCGCGGCCCGGTCGCGACGCACGCGTCCCAAACGAAATCGAGCGTCGGGTCAGCGGCGTGTGCGGCGAGACGCTCTTGAAGCATGCCCGATTCGCCGACTACAGCTCTGAGCTTCGTCGATTGCGGTGCCGGCATCCCGACCAGGATGTACAAGCCGGGACCAAGCATTGCAGGAAGGTCCAGCAGACGATCCATCGACCATATCGGACATGCATGGAGCGCGACGCCCGATGAGACGAACTCGAGTGAGACGTACCCTTCGTCCCGTGTGCCGGCCATCATTCCTCGGAACGGACGCGGACGTTTCTCCAGCATCGCGATTCCTCCTGCACATCATGTTGGGAGTCGCGATCGGTTCGTCGCGACGATCGCGCTACTTGGATCGGAAGGACCGACCGGTCGGCGACGCACCTCCGGTCGTCGACCGCATCGAGGACCGGCGGGTCGCGTCGCCGATCATCGGAACGTCAGCGGAGAAACTCCTCGACTTCGACCGAGGCGAGCGACCTTCGCGATTCGAGCATCTCGGCCAGTTCCAGGAGTCGTTCACGTCGGGTCCCCAGGAGGGCCAGCGCGGACTTCGCCGCCGACCGCAGCGCCCTCTCGACGAGAGTCCCCACCGCAGGGTCGACCATGCGTCCGCCATCCGCCGACAGCCGCCGGTCCAAACCCCAGCGGACGTGCATGTCGCGCGCGAGCGTCGTTGCGGCGAGGAGATCCGCCTCGGCTCCGGCGGAAGGGTCGCCGAACGCGAGTATCTCGGCCGCACGTCCCGCCATGAGAACGATGAGCATGTTCCGGAGCACGTGTCGGGTCACGACCCCGGGGGGCGCAAAGCCCATGTAGCCGCCCCCCCCGTGTCCGGGCGAGCGCAGGACCAGATCGCCGATCGACAGGCCGAGCGACCGCGCGGCTACGGCATGCCCGCATTCGTGGATCGCCACCCGTCTCTCGTCCTCGACTCGTGCGCGTCCGGCTGAGCCTGCGATCTCCACGAGGATATCGTTCTCGACGAGAGGCCGTCCGGCGCGGCGGGCCCGGCCTCTGGCGCGCCGCACCCAGGCGGCGCAGTCGGCGCCGGTTCCGCCCAACGCCTTTCGGGCAATGGGCCGAAGATCGGAGGCGACGAGATCCGATCCGAGATGGTGGCGCAGGATGGCGGGCAGTTCCTCGAGGGCGGGCCGGGCGATCGCGATCACCCGATCGAATCGTCCCGCTCTCAGGATCGCGGGATCGATCTGAGTGGCGTCGTTGGTCGCGCCGATCATCAGCACGCCGGCCCGGCCGCCATCGCCGTCGAGACATTCCAGGAAGCCGTTGATGACCTGGACCCCGTAGCTGCGGTTGTAATCCGCGAGTTTGCGGCGATCTCCGAAAGAGTCGAGCTCGTCGACGAGCGCGACGCAAGGCGCCATTTTTCGCGCCTCGCGGAAGAAGCCGATCATCGCCTTTAGCGTGGTCCCAAGGTGCGCTTCGCCTTCCGCCTGCCACTGTGCCAACGAACCTGCGATGAAAGGTACATCCGCTTCTCTCGCCAGTGCCGATGCGAAAATGGTCTTGCCGACGCCCGGCGGGCCGCTCAGTAGCGCACCGGGCTCGCAATCCGCCCAGGGCAGCTCACCTCTGCCGAACGCCGCCAGATCTGCCGCTGCAGCGATCCCCCATTCGGCCGCAGCGCCGTAACCCGATAGATGCGACAGACGCGGCGTAGGAGCGGCCGGCGGCTTCGAAACTCTGCGTTCCACGATCGCCCTGAGCCGGTCGATGGACCCGTCCGCTCCCCGGGAGGCATGCAGCGCGATCCGGAGATCCGTCGCGTCGACCCGCGCCGCGATCGAAGCAGGAACGGTCGTCTTCGGATCCGACCCGACGATCCGGGCTGCAATCATGGTCAAATCGTCGGGCTCGAGCGGGCCGAGCGGGATCCGCTCCTCCCACGATCGTTCCACTTCGAAGGGCAGCCGTGATCGGCCGGGGGCCGCGACGCAGATCAAGGCTTGGAAGTTCCGAAACGCTCGTCCGACGTCGACGCCCGGCGTCTCGGCTCTGATCCGAACGTCGTCGGACCGCCCCTTCACGACCACCGCCTGGCCGGCACTTCGCTGCATGCCGGGCGTTCGCTTCCATAGCGTGGATCCGGACCCGAAACCTCGTACGAGGACGTTCGTCATCGGTTCGAGCCAGCTGTCGTCGGGGCAATCCACGATGAGTACCGGCGAGCGCTCCCGGATCCGATCCAGTATCGCGGGGTCCCGCTCGATGGCGCGACCGAACAGGATCGCCGCTGCGATTTCGGCCGGGTCGTCGGGTAGGTGGGACGAAGAGGCACCCGGCTCGGCCTCGTCCGGGTCGACATCGACCGCTCGACGGCTAGAGTCGAGAAGCCGAAGCATCGCGAGGATGCCTGACGGGCGATCTTCCGCGAAGGCGACGCTTGTCGTCGGCCCGCCTTCCGCGGGCCGCTGCGTGCCCTTCGAACGGCCGAGGGACGGGATCGGACCCTGGCCGCTCATCTCGTTCCCCCGGTCGTTCCGACGAGTCCGGGACACGCGATTCCGATGAGAAAGAGGTGACGGCGGGCTTCGCGTGCGCGCTCCACCTCCCCGGCTGGAAAGTTGCATGACCACGGCGCGGCGGTTCGAACCTGCGTTCCGCCGTGCCGCAGCGCGTCCTCGATGCCGGCGACGGCCAGGGCCCGGCGCTGTGCCGAGAGAGGCAGCCCGCCCACCCAAACAACCTGCCGCTTCTCGGATGGATCCTGTCCGTGGTCTGCGCGCCTCTGATCGTCGAGCCGAAGTCGTGCCATGCTCACATCGATCGTAGGACGGCCGTTCGGATCCAGGCTGTGCACCAGCTGAAGCGTACCGCTTTCTGGAGGGCACAGACCGCACAGCAGGTCGAGATCGGCGAACCCGCTCCGAGCCACCCAGGCACAGCTCGCCCGGTCCTCGATTCTGATCGCGAAGCGCCCGAACACGTCACCGGCGAAAATGAATCGCTGGCCGTGAGGCCGCGCGTCGTGCGCACCGGCGGCTTCCGACCAGGGGCGCCCGATCTCGAAAGCATGACGCATCGCTAGTCTCGCCGCCGTGGCAGGCGTGAGGACCCGGCTTCGGGCGAGAGCCGACAACATGTCCACCGTCTCGTCGGCCACGCCGGTCAGATCGCGAAGTTCGATGGAGAGAGGCTGGCGCCCGGATACGGACTGCCGGCGCCGAAGTGCGGACGCCAGCTTCCGTGCCATGGTCGCGACTCTTCCTCGGTCGTTCGTGAGTCGTGGCATCGGTCGTCCGGTCGGGAACACGACGACGTTCTCGTTCCGCATGAGGCACCTGTCGGGTCCGGAAAGGTTCGATAGCGTTCGCGCGCCAGGATCGAAGCAAGCCGCTCGAAGGACGACGAAAGGGTCAGTCCAGGGAACGGGACGGCGAGAGGCTTCGCGGGTCGCGTCTGCACCCGGCCAAGCGGAGCAAGCCCCTTCCCGTGACGAGCACGACGCGTCGGCCGATACGGCGGGCGTCGCGCTTGACCGCGATCAGCCGACGTCTCAGATCCGGCCGCCGCCAGACGCGACCGGCCGCCGCCAGGACGATCACAGTTCCTTGGGCGCGCCGGACTGTTGCGTGCGCCAAGCCGTGGTCGGCGAGCTTCCTGTAGGATTGGATGTCCTCCAACCCCCTGGGAAGGACGGACAGGACGTCGTCGCGCGATCTCGCGACGATCTCGAGTTCGCGGGCCAATCGGATGCGCTCGCCCGCGATGCGGATGCTGCGACACAGGCTGTCATGGATGCCGCCGACGATGGCGTCACCAGATCCGGTGTACGACTTCGACATGGCACAATCTCCCGATCCGCCGAAGGAGCGGAGGAACAAGGCTGCCAAGTTTCGGGGTGCCGTCGCTTCCTCTCGCCTGCGGCGCCAAGGAAGCGCGTCGTCTTCGACAAGCATCGAAGGAATCGCCGTAGCAACGGCGTGGACCCATTTCGACGGACTTGCAGGTCGGCCAAAGATCAGGTCTTCTGGACAGACGCCTTCCGCAATTGGCGTTCCGGCTCCGTCTTCCAGCGATTCGCAGGCTGCACCAGAGATGCGTCCGCGTCAAGTATCTTCCGCGGCCAAAGTGGAAGCTTCGCAGATCCGAGGCGCCAGGGCGATGCTCGGCTGGACACAGAAGGAGCTCGCCGTCCGCTCCGGCGTCGCCAAGAGAAGTATCGCCGGACTGGAACTCGGTACCAGCACACCGAAGCCCGAAACCCTCGAGCGTTTGGTTGCCACGCTTTCGGCCGGCGGCATAGAATTCCGGAACGCCGACGCCGACGGTGTCGGCATCAAGCTTTTCAAAACTTCGAAGTTCGCCCACGGATCGAAGCCGCGGTTCGACGAGATGAAGGGCTGAGGTGATTTCGGTGTGGAATGCACCGGAATTTTCTCACCGCTCTCTGAACTGTCTCGTGTCGCCTGAGGCTGCGCGAGCGGCCAGTCGAGGAGCTTCGGCCTGAGGTGCAGCCCCAGACGACATCCCTCGTACCGTGCCCGCCTCGCGGTTGGCGGGCGCGCGGGGCCCCGAGCGAGCTCCGGATGGGGGCGGCATTCGCCGAGAGCCGCCGCTTTGATCCTCCGGTGAGCCTCCGCCCATCCGCACGCACGCTGGGGCAGCGCCGCTGTGGGCCAACTCCGATCCTTTCATAAACCGGAGGCGACTTCGTGCGTGCAGGACGGCAGGACGTCCATGATCCCGCGCGCGGCGGCCGATCAACGCCGCGCATTTCGTGCCGGCTGGGCAACCGCCGCGGCGAGCATCGGAAAGTGAATATGAAAGAAAACGCTATGTTCCTTTGAGGCCGAAGTATCGCGTCTGCGGCCGAAGTGCAGGCTCTCAAGGCGGCACCGCAGGAGGCGAAGGCTGTGCTGGACAAATTGAGCCGGTTCCTGCTCGCCTGCAGCCAGGATCCAGGATCGGCCACGCTCACGCACTACATCGTCGCGCAAGCGCTGCAGTTTCCCAACCTCGCGCGGCTCGCCTACGAGGAAGGATGGTTGGGTGGCGTGCGCGCGGTTGCACCGCTCCTGGAGGTCATGGCCGCACGGGGCCAGATCGCCGTCGACGACGTCGAGATCGCCGCGGACCTGTTCCTCAACCTTGTGCCCGGACGCAGTTCCAAGCAGGCGCTGTACGGCATCCAGGGCGACCCGGAGGCGCAGGAGAAGCGCTGTCGGGCAGCCGTCGCGCTCTTTCTCGCGGGCGTTCGCCCGCAGCGACAGGGACGGCCGCGACGAGCCGGAGTTCCGTCCCAGGCGGAACCGACGTGAACAGTCGCGTTCGTGAGCCGGTTCCGATCTGACCGCCAGCCCGTATCGACGGGTTTCAAGCTTCGCGCGAACAAATCGACCCGAGCCGTGTCGACAAACGTTAAAGGTCGGCGTTCGTGGTGATCTCGGCCTCTGCACGCGGGGCGGCATGCAGGGTACGCGGCGCGGTCGAGGTCTGGGCTGTCGGCGGAGTTCGTTGCCCGTTGCTCGCGCGGCCTCAGGCGCGGCGAGACAATCCGGAGGCCGGTCCGGTGCAGCTCATGCTTTCGGCAGGAATCCAGACAGCCGATCGGAACGGTGAGGACCGGTACAATTCGTCAGATCCTTCAGAGACCAACTCCCGCGTCCGAGTCATCGGCTTTACTCCTCTGGTATAGTTCGTTCACCCAGGGTGATTGTTGATTTTCTTGAAATATCAACCCAAGCTCTTTCCGTGGTCGGGTAACTCCCACATAGAACAGGCGGCGAGTCTCACGCAGGGCTCCGGCGGTCCTTTTGTCGCGTTCACTGGGAAAGTCTCGTGCATTCACGCCATACATGACTACGGCATCGAACTCCCTTCCCTTGACGCTGTGCAACGTGCTCAGATTGACGCGACCGGTTCCGCCCACGCGGCCGGCGAAATGGCCGAGCGGCATATCGAGACTCGAAGCCGGATCGGTGTTGGCGATCATCTCGACGCAGACATCCCACTCCTGCTCCGAATTACGGCCAATTGACCGCCAAGAGGATATCAGCTCGCGATCGAAGCGTTGCAGCCAAGCATGCGTGCCGTCGACATGTCCTATCGTCGATTGAAGGAAGCCGATGAGTTGCTCCGACAGAAATCGCTCTTCATCGGCGGTGGCGTGCCTGCCGAAGACGAGCAGCGATGCTCGATAGATCAGACGACTGTATCGCGGGTCCGCATCCCGCCAGCCCCCGACGACCCAGCGCGCACAGTCCTCGATGAAGCGAGCGAGACGCGAGCTACGTCGTACGAGCGCATTTCCATCCGTCCGCACGAAGGGAATGTCGGCTTGCTTCAGGGCGTCCGCGACTTTGTCGCCGAGGTATGCGGCTCGGTACAGCACGGCGATTTCGTCGAGCGGAATGCCTTTTTCCACGAGCTTGGGAACAACCGTCTCGGCGATCGCCCGCGCTTGCATATCGAGGCCCTGGGTCGTCGACCAGAAGGTGAGCTCGCCTTCGGGCGCGCCTGCACGTTCCCGGTAATCGCGCTCCTCGCCCAACGCGCCTAGGGAGGCGCGGACGATCTTCCTGCCGGACCGATAGTTGAAGCGCAATCTGATCGTTCGCACATCCGGTCGTTCGGTCAGGCCCTCGAGCAGTTCCGGGTTCGCTCCCGTGAAACCATATATCGACTGGTCCGCGTCGCCGACCGCGAACAATCGGATGCCTCCGCCGAAGCACGACAGGAGAACGAGCTCGTGCAGTGCATGGCCGAGATCCTGATATTCGTCGACGAACAGGATGGGAAAGCGGGCGCGAAGCGCGTCGCGTATCCAGTCATGCTCCTTGATCATGCGATAGGCCAGTAGTGGCATGTCATCGAAATCGATCAAGCCTTGCTGCCGAAGCTTGAACTCGTATGCTTCGATGAACATCGCGAGCTCCGGATTGCGTCCCCGCCACTCCGGTCGGGTGCGATCCACGTCCCGACGACGCTTCTCCGAGGCGAAGCTCCATCGGCGATGAGGGTCGTCCGTGCCGGCGATCGCGACCGCGTAGGCGGCTTCCACCGACGCGCGCATCTCGGCGCGCTTCGCGACCCGGAAATCGGCGGGCAGTCCGATCGGCACGCATCGGGCGTACGGCGCGATCACCTGGCTAAGCGCAAAGCCGTGAACCGTACCGACGAAGACGCGGTCGCCAGCTTCCATGCCGAGGCGCGCCAGCCGCATTTCGAGCTCAATCGCGCATTCGTTGTTGTAGGTGATGCATGCCACGCCGCGTGGTTCAACCACGTCCTCCGCCAGCGCGCGCGCCATTGCGGTAGTCAGCGTCTTGGTCTTTCCGCTGCCTGGGCCCGCCAGCACCACGCAATGCCCGGTCTCGCGTACGGCCGCCGACTGCTCCGGATTCGCGGCGAGTTCCTCGAGCGCCTGAAGAAGCAACCGACTACTGGACACGGCCGGCCACGAAGCGGATTGCATCGGTGATGTAGTCGGGTGGAGCCAGACCAACCGCCTTTTTCGCGAGCTTCGCGCTCAGCCGGCCTTTACCGATGTCCGCCACCATGGCCAGCAGCTGCGACGCGTCGACGGGGGCCGAGCCTGCCCTCCAGTTCGCTATGCGGGTGCTTCGGGTGGATCCGAAGCCCTGCTCATCGAGGATGTCGAGGAGAGGCTTCAGCAGCGACGGCGTATTCGCGACGGAGACTTCAAATGTCTGCTCGTTGAGAAAGATGCCGGCACCGGCCCAGGTCGATGCGAACGACACGAACTGGAGCGCCTCCCACGCTGTCCGCTGCGCGGGATGGATGGGCGGCTGCCCACGCACCTTCAGCACATCGCTCCAGAGATCGATCACACGCTTTTTTCCGAGCGGTTGTTTGGCACCATCCAAAGGATCCCAGTCGGTAATCACCGCGTAGGGCATGCCCAGAGCTTCGGCGAGCTTGACGTATGGACCGAAGTTCGTGCCGGCGACGTTGCACACCGTGATGCCGAGATCATCCAATACTTGTCCGAGAGCCGAGGCGAACACGGGAACCAGCGCCTCCTCGGCGTCGCCTTCGACGAATATCACGCCGCGGGCGAAGAGCAGCTCCGCTCGCGTGGCATCGAGGTAGTTCTCGAGATCGTCCAACTCGTCGGACGTCACCGGCAGGTTGGCAAGGGAGAATGCCTGCGTCGACCGGTTCCGTCCTTTCAGCTGGATGATCGACCGCAGCGGCGTGACCGCGGCGAGCGTCGGGGAATGGCTGGTGACGATCAATGCCTGTGCGGCATCCGCAGAAGCGAACAGCTTCTTGAAGACGGACCGCTGCAGCTGCGGGTGAAGGTGCGCCTCCGGTTCCTCGATGCACAGCAGGGAGAAGTTGCGCTCGTTCTTCCTCCGGCGCCATGCGAATTCGGCCAGCTTCAACGCCAGCAGGGCGACGTTGGCTGATCCAAGACTCGCCTCCGCGATGCCGCGCTTGCCGCCGTCGATGAACATCGCGATCGCCCGGAACAGTCGCAGCGGGTCGGACGGCGCGAATCCCAGACGTGGATCGATATCATGCGCTTCGCCGGAGAGATGAAGGATGCCGGCGCGCAGCTCGTTCTCCAGCACCTTGATCGTCGGAAACGCCTCCAGCGTCTTCGTGGCCTTGTCGAGATCGGCCGCGACCGCGGCGAGATCCTCGCGGGTCACGCTCGAAATCGCGTCCTCAAGAAGGGGGCGCAGTGGCGAACCTCTCCATGTGCCGAGATGCCCTTCGGCATCGCGCAACGCGTCGAGCACGTCGATTGCGATCCGGCGTCGAACCTTGCTGGGCACCGGCCGGGACTCCTCGCCGCCGCCGAACACGACAAATTCGAAGTCGTCGCTCGACTGCGGAATTCCAGCGACGTCGGCCTTCTTCCGGAAGATGTAGCTGAGTCGCGCAATCGTCGGATCGCCGGCGACACGATACTCCGTCAATAAGGCGAGCAGACCGAAATCGGTCGTGAATTCCGCGAAATCCAGATGGATTTCGATCGGACTGCCGTAGTCGGGCGCCGCACCATCCCAGAAGTCCGACATCTTGAGCTGACGCGCCGAGTCCGGAAGCGTAGGATCGAGAACCAAGCGTATCGCGAACAGGAGATTGCTCTTTCCGATGCGGTTTTCCCCCAGGATAACGATGTTTCCCGAGAGAGGGATATCGACCTGTAGAAAATTTCTGAAATTTCTTATGCTGAAATTACTCAACAGCATCCGCTTAGATCCGATTCTCTAAAGTGAAATAATTCAAGAGTAAGATCAGTAACCTAGAGCAGTCGCTTCCACAATAGGAAAAGACCACGGACCCGCTTGAAATACCTTCGGGTTTCCGACGCGTGCCTGATCTTTGCTGCGATGATATCCGGGATCGAGAGGCGCCGGGCCAGCGCTTCGTAGATATCCATTCCGTCTGCGAGAATGATCTTCCTGACTGTGAACGCCTGCAGACCGACTTCGGTGAATCCCGCGAAGCTAACGAAAAGACCGCGCGTCCATTTCGGACGTTCGTTCACCTTACCTTGAAAACCGCGCAAAGTACTGGCGTCGGTCTTCACGCGGTGCCACTTCGCCTCGAGCAGATACGTGTTGCCATTCAACTGGAACGAACCGTCGATCTGCTCGCCGACAACGGTGAAACCTCCGCGCGCATCCATGTCCCATGCGTTGTAGAGGTCCGTAAGTAGCCGCTCGAAATGGCGCCCTCGGGCCTGAGGATCATCCGACAATTCGTGAAGAGCAAGAAAGCGCTCCTCAAGTCGTCGCAACTCCTGCTCGTTCGAACGTAGTGCTTTCCGAGTGTTCGGCGGATTCGGATCGACGCCGCTCCGAACGATTTCGTAATCTGGAAGTAGAGGTCCGCCCAATCGCTCCACGATTAGGCTTAGACGCCGATGTGCATCGACGGCCATCTCGATCTGCTGGCTAGCGACTCGCTTCGTCTCACAGTATTCCCATAACGCGGCCAGTGCTCTTACGATCGCCCGCGGTTGCCCGACCGTCAAGAATGCGCGGAGGCGTTTACCCTTGCTGCCGCCATAGATCGCGTAGGCGCCATCATCGATATCGACCCCGACCTCCCGGTTGAAGAAATCCGCGAAAGTGTTGTTGGTAAAATCAACCACGTAGCCCGAGCTCATGCCGAACAGCTCGTCGACGAGAATTAGTTCGATTGGTCGAAGCTGCTCCATCCGTTCGACTATCCGCATGTTCGTGTGCAGCCCTGCTCCGTTCCGCGCTGTTCGCGGGACCTCCTTGCTGCGTCCGAGCCTGTGCGAACGGCCGGGCGACGCGCTTCGGCCGCAGACGCGGATTCGGGTGGCACACCGCGTAACCTGACGAGCTTGCGGCGCAAAGGGTTCGAGACCCCGAAGCGAGCCTCCGACGCGAGCGGTGCACAAGGAGTGTCGCTTCCGCCTCCCGACGGGCGGCGCCCGCTCCGACGTACATCCCGGAAGCCTGGTCGAGCGAGGCGCGTTCTACCGCTCTCCGGATTTCTGCGTGGAATGCATGAGCCGCTCCGAACCTGCCTTCGGACTGCCTCGCCTCGCATGAGATCGCGCGAGCGGCAGGGCCACGCGTTCGGTACCGCGCAGTTCATCGGCCGGCCCGGCTACCAGCGGAAGTCGGGAAAGCGGATTGTCAAAATCCGACAACGGACCGGGCGCTGTCAGCCTCCGAAAAGATTTCCGGCCCGGTCCCTGCCCGACGTCTCGCGATGAGGGGGCAGAAATCGCGAGACACGGCGGAGTGGCACAGGCTCCGAATTCGGCCCGCACCGATGACGAAAGGTGTTCAGTTCGCGCTATACGGCCAATGCAGCTCGGAGTTCGCGACACCTGCCACTTCGATCTCGTGTGCCAGCGCCTCATCACAATGGACCCGACCTCGCGGCGACAAACTAGCATACTGCGCCAACGAACTCGCTGGATGCGCCGGCTACGCGAGTTGGCAAGATGCGCCTGAACGTCCGTGTGTGGACGCCCCATCGGATTCAAGGGGGTGTTTGAGAGATCTGTGCGCGCAGGTTCAGGTGCTTCCGTGTGTCCGGCCTTTCGATGCAGCCATCCTCACGGCTGCTGGCCTGTATGGAGATCGCGGATCGGGTCCAAGTCGCTTTGGCGCGCTCGAGGCGCTTGGACGTTCACTGGTTTTCCCGACCCCGTCTTCTGACCGTTGCGCCATACCTCTCGCCTGACCTTCCCTGCCTCCCTGACGCCTCAGGCCGTGGCGGTCACGCCGTGGCCGGAGCTCTGTAGGAGCCGCCGCGGGCCATCAACGCCCAGACGATCCTCGCCATCTTGTTCGCCAGGGCGACGGTGATCAGCATGCGCGGCTTGCGCGACAGCATACCGGCCAACCACGCCCCAGCTTTGTCGGGAGCGCGCGCCGCGACCTTGGTCGCAGAACTCGCGCCCAGGATCAGCAACCGTCGCAAGCTGCGCTCGCCCATCTTAGTCGTTCGCCCCAGCCGCTCCTTGCCGCCGCTGGAGTGCTGCCGCGGGACGAGGCCGAGCCAGGCCGCAAAGTCGCGCCCGCGGCGGAAGGTACTGGCGGCCGGTGCCAGTGCCACCAGTGCGGTCGCGACCACCGGGCCGATACCCGGTACCGTCATCAGCCGCTTAGCCACGGCATCGTCCTTCGCACGCTGGGCGATCGCGCGGTCGAGGCGCGCGATCTGCGCTTGGAGCGCTTGCAGGCTGTCCGCGATGACGGCCAGGACCGGCCGTGCCTCGGCCGGAACGTCAGATGTGGGGTCGCGGACGATCGCGACGAGCTGGCCAACGTGCCCGGCCCCCTGGCGAACGACGTATCCAAACTCGGTGAGGTGCCCGCGCAGCGCGTTGATCAACTGGGTCCGCTGACGCACGAGCAGGTCGCGCGTACGGAACACCACTGCCGCAGCTTGAGCCTGCGCGCTCTTGCCCTGGACGAACCGCATCGTCGGGCGCTGCGCCGCCTCGCAAATCGCTTCCGCGTCGGCCATGTCGTTCTTCTGCCGCTTCACAAACGGCTTCACGTAGGCTGGTGGGATGAGCCGCGTGTCGTGACCTGCCACGGCTATCTCGCGCGCCCAGTAATGAGCACTGGCGCACGCCTCCATCGCGACCACGCATCGCGGAAGTGTCGAGAAGAACGCCAGCACCTGATCACGCCGCAGCTTCTTGCGGAACACGACTGCGCCACTCGGACCGGAGCCGTGAACTTGGAAAACCGATTTGGCCAGATCGATTCCGACCGTGCTAACCTCGCCCATGGACGCCTCCTGCAGTGGTGTCACAACACCTCCACTCTGGCACGCCGATGCCGTCAGGGGGCGTCCACCCCAACGCTCCCGGGAACGGCAAGGACCCGCTTCGACCGCGAGATCGGCCGGAGAGCGGCTCCACGTGCACCCGCGCCGCCTCACGAAGGTGGCGAAGCGGATTCGATCTTCCGGAGAATTTCGGGCAACGAAACCGGCCTGAAATTCCAAACGTCCACTCCGACGTCGCAGGTGGCTGGCAGGTTCGGCAAGGCTCCGTGGCTATGTCCATGCAAAGCCAGAGATCCGCGGCGGGATCCCCTCCACCCGCGCAATGCGTAATGGAACAGGACCAGCAGGCGGCCATTCGCGTCGATCTCGGCGTAGTGCTGCACCGAAGCCCAAGGCAGCGCCAGGGTTCTTCCACGGTCGTGGTTGCCGCGCACCAGATGGATCGCCCGACCGTGTAGGCGACCGAAGATCTCCGCCTGCCGATTGGGACCACAGCGGTAGGCGAAGTCGCCCAGATGCCAGACTTCGTCGCGGTCCTCGACGACGGCGTTCCAGCGTTCGATCATCGCCTCGTCCATCTCGGCCACGTCGGCGAATGGACGATGGCAGAAGCGGATGATGTTGGCGTGGCCGAAATGGTGATCTGCCGTGAACCAGAGGGTCATGGCTCCCTCCCCCATGCGCCTGCTGAGTCGCGATCGGCGCCCACTTAGAAAACCAGATTTTCTGATAATCTTCCATCCGGTCTAGCTGGCTGGTCGGCTTTCTCGATCCCGCCGACGGGCCAATGCCCAAGACCCTCAGAAGCGCACGTCATCGAAGATTGATCGAACTGCTCGTCGAAGCTCGTGAGCGATCAGGCCTGACTCAAAGCGAGCTCGCCTCGCGACTTGGCCGATATCAATCGGTCGTCGCCGCGATCGAAGGAGGGGGAAGGCGGATCGATCTGGTCGAGTTTCTCGAGATCGCGGACGCGTTGGAAATCGACGCGACGGTGGTCCTGAAGGCAGTTCGCGCGATCTCCCCCTGACGTCGGTTCAGCCCGACCAATCCTCGTCGAGGAACCCCAGGCCGGCGAAGGGCGGCTCGGGTTTGCAGCGATCGTATCGATTGCGACGGTCGCTGCGACGGCACCAGCGCCCATCGCGGATTCCGTCATTGTAGCTGGCGACAGGCTACGGCCGCACGGCTAGGATCCTCTCCATGACTGCGCCGATGGATGAATTCTCACCTCTCACGATCGCAGGCTACGCCTCGCTCGCCTCGTCCACCGACCAGCGAAGCGACGGTGGCTCGCTGGCGTTCCCTCTGCTCGGGCTCTTCGGGGAAACGGGCAGCCTTCTCAGCGAAGTCAAAAAGAAGCAACGTGATCGGGCCTCGTATCTCGGATACGCCAGCGCCGTCGTCGAAGAACTCGGCGATGTCCTCTGGTACGTGACCGCGGTCGCTTCACGCGGCGGACTCCGATTGGAGGAGATCTTCGCAAGCCCGACCCAGACCGGTGCGGCGACCTTCGCATCCCTCCAGCCCGCGATCATGCCGCATCAGGACGCGCCGAACGCGGCTTTCGAAAGGACGCTTCTCCAGCTTGCCAGCGAGGTCGGTGTGCTGCTCGCCGACCAGCACGAGGAGCGGCTCGGACAAGGCGATCTGCTTGCGGATCGGTTGAGATCGATCACACGGTCCCTGGTCGAGGCCGCCACCGAAGCGGGAGTGACGCTCGAGGCGGCGGCAGTGAAGAACCTGGAGAAGATCTTCGACAGGTGGCCGCACGAGCGCATCTATCCGGTGCCCCTCGATGCGCAGTCCGATCCGGCGGAGCAGCTGCCGCGAGACCTGTACGTCGACATCTTCGAGCGCGACGTCCGCGAGCGCAAATTCGTCTACCAGCGTTGCAACGGCATCAACATCGGCGACCGGCTGACGGACAACGCCATGCTTCAGGACGACTACCGCTTCCACGACGTCTTCCACTACGCCTACGTCGCCGTGCTCGGCTGGTCGCCGGTCGTCCGGGCCCTGCTCCGGGTGAAGCGCAAGAGCGCGCCGAAAGTGGACGAAGCGCAGGACGGCGCACGGGCGATCCTGATCGAGGAGGGGATCACGACCTGGATCTTCGGGCAGGCAGTGGACCTGGAATTGTTCGCCGGCGCTCGGCCCGGCGACATCCCGTTCGACCTCCTGAAGCACGTCCGCCAGTTCGCGGCGGGCTACGAGGCGGAGCGCTGCCCGCTTTGGATGTGGGAAGAAGCCATTCTTCAGGGCTATGCGGCTTTCCGCTTCCTGCGCGAACATCGGCGCGGGCGTATCCACATCGACATGGTCAACCACCGCCTCTCGATCGAGCACCTGCTTTGAGAACGCCCGCATCCTTCGCTGCAGCGCTCGCCGAAGTTCGGCTGCCCTCGGTCTTCAATCCGTACGGAGACGTCTGCCCGGAACATGATCGCGCCGATGCCGCCACCGTGCGTCGACGCAATCTCACGCGCTGCCTGGAAGCGGCGCTCGACGCCAACGTCGATACGATCTGGATCGCCCGCGACCTCGGATATCGCGGCGGCCGCCGGACCGGATTGCCCCTGACGGACGAGGTCCATCTCGAGCCGGCCGGCGCCCTTATGGGCGGCATCGACCTCAAGCGCGCCACCCGCGGTCCCGTCGTCGCCGAGCGCACCGCGGCGATCATCTGGCGTGTTCTCGCCCGGATAGGCGAGCCTGCGATCCTATGGAACGTCTTCCCGCTCCACCCACACGAGCCGAAGAACCCGTTCTCGAACCGATGCCACACCCGCGCCGAGCGCGACGCCACGTGGTGCCTCATGGAGGCCTTGATCGCGATGGTCGCGCCCAAGCGCATCGTCGCGATCGGGCGCGATGCGGCTCTGGCTCTTTCTGGTATCGACATCCCGCTCTCAGTCGTCCGCCACCCGAGCTACGGCGGACAGGCGGAGTTCATCTCTGGCGTGCATTCGCTCTACGGTGTCGCCCAGACGACCAAGGAGCGGCCGACGCCTGCGAGCCTGCCCTTCTGAACACGCATGCGGGCCTTGCGGAAGGGCTCCGGCGACTCCGTCCGAGACGATCGGCGGCGACGGGACGAACGTGGTCGCGGCGCCCCCTCGATCCGGCATCGGTCAGGCCGCGTATTTCTGGCCGGCATCCCGGACTCGGCTTAGAAGGGTCTTGATGTCGTTGCGACGGGTGCCCTTCGGCAAATCGACCTCAGCACGCGTGGAGACGATCGTGAGTTCGCCGAGATCGAGGCCCGTCTCACGGCAGACGAAATCCATCAGACGCCCAAGGCCGATGAGGTTTCCGAGCAATTTTTCAACGTAGAAGTGGTTACGATACATCGCCGTAAGCCCAAGCTTCTTTCCGCTGTTCTTCGCTCCGGGCACCACCTTGAAACTCAGGAAGCTGAGACATTGTCCTCCGTAGGGTGAATTGTCGACGTCGCGTGCCGCATCGAACAATGGAAGCTCGAATTTGTTGAGGGATTTGACTTTTTTGTCGTTGATCCGTCCGACGATATCCCAAAGCTGATTCGGGCTCTTCCCTTCCGGCACCGAAACGTCGATCATCCGCTCGAAGTAGTAGCCAGACCACCGCTCGTTGCGCCGAACCCTTCTCAACACCCGTTCCTGGAAGACGTCGAAGAAGGCCGGGGCACCGTATCGGTGGTAAAGACTGGCAGGGAAGATCGTGTTCGCCACGGTCCCGACCGCCTGTTGACCCTGTTGGCGGAGGAAGTCATCGACCAGAGCGACGCCTGGATCCTGCAGCGTCGTGTTCCTCGTCGGGTCCGCGATGTCGAGGACGACGTTGTAGGCGCAGTGGCTCGGCTGCGCTTCGACCATCCGTACGGCCTCGCGCCAAGCGCTGATGCAGTCAGGCTGCTGGGGGATCGGGAGATACAACGACATCCTCCGTCAGTTTCGCGGCAGCGTAGATGCGCGGGGCGATAAACGTCTCGGTGAGCCAAGCGTGGCCTCGCTTGCCCCACTTCGCGCCCCAGCTGTTCCGCACCAGGATCGCACGATGGCCGCCGGCCTTTCCGTGGCCGACGGCGACCACGGCGTGACGGCGCTGCGGCTCCGGCGTTTCGCCGGTGGCGGGATGGATCATGCCGTCCGCATCCGGTCGAAAGAAGGAGCGGGAAAGCTGGATCAGGACGATGACCGGCTGGCCGCGCTCGATCTCGCCCACGATGATGTCGAAGGCGACCGGGCGACGTTCGGATCCGCGTCTGAACAGAAGGCCGACGTCGCCCGGCGGGACCCAGGACGCAGCATCGACCGGCGTCGCCGGAAGGTAGGGCCAACCGCCCTCCTCCGGCTGCCCGTCCTCACGCAGTACGTCCAGCATGGACGCCAGCGTCGCTCCTTCATCCGGACCGAAACCCATGCGCGTCTGAGCCCGATGAAACGCGTACTCGGACGAAAGGGGGAGCCATCCGGGCCGAACCCCGGCATGGGTGTCGCTCGCAGCAAACGCGAGACAGGTCGGCCGGGGGCCCTGATCGCGCGCATGACCGAAGCGCGGCCGCAGGTCTACGAAAACCTCGACGCCGCTCATGCCGCCTCAAGCAAGCTCCGCCGCTCGGCACGAGAGAGGCCTTCCTCCTCGGGGCCGGTCAGGTCCATCTCGACGTCCAATTTGGTTAGGAGCGCGTCGGGATCCCAGGGCCGAAACTCGGCGAGTTCGATCAGTCCGCGGAAGTCGTCCGGCGGCGCGGCCGTGACGCGCCGAAGCACGTTGTCGCCGACGCTGTCTTCGGGTGGCTCCGACAATTCGTCCCCGACGATCGCGAAGCCGCTGTCTTTGAGCTGATCGATGTCCCACAGATATCCGCCGCCGCTGTGCTCCTTCAGGCGGAGCACGAAGATGTCGTTGCGGCTTCCATCGATGCGGGTTCCGGCGTCGCGTTCCGTGAGAAGCCAGACGTCGCCTCGATAGTCGTCTGGGCGGTAGGGATCCAGAAGCTCGGCCTTGAGTTCCCGCGGTTTCGTCTCGAGGAGCGCGTCGACGTGTCCGGAGGTGATCAGACGATGCCTCGCGAGCGTGTAGCAGGTCGCCGCGTAGCTGGCGCCCAGACGCAGAGAAAGCTGGTAGACGCGATCGGGTCGGACGAAGTCCCTCGCCGTCCAGCCCTGACGCGATGCGTGTGCGAAGAAGAGCCAACGCGGCATCATGAACTCGACCGCGAAGGCATCCGCTTCGACCTCCTGGAATTTCGGCGCCCTCTCACCAGCCATCGGCATGCGCCGCAGAATTCCCTCGTCGTCGAGACTGGGCTCGTGCCCAAGGGAGAAGTGCCCGAGCTCGTGGGCTGCCGTGAAGCGCTGGATGCTCATGGCGCGCTGTGTGGTCACGAGGATTCCCGGAGCCGGATCGTTCAGATAGGCTCCGAGGAGTCCCTGCAGAGGACGCAGAAGGAGTGGCAGGTCGAGCGCTCCGATCGATCCGAATACGTCGACATTGCCCCCATGCGCTTCGACCCGTGATCGTATGCCGAGATCCCGATGAAGCCGCGCGGCGGCCTGTGTACCGGCCCGGACCGCTCCTGCGTAGGTTGTCGCGACCATCGCTCAGCCTCGATCCGGCCGCGCTCTGACCCGCAGGTACTCCGCGAAGCGACCGAGCTCCTCTCTGTCCTTCTCCGAGAGCGCCGCCGCCTGCCGCGCCAAGTGGGCGACGTCGATCGGCAGTTGTGAGGAGGCCTCGTCTTCTCCGGTGAAGTAGCCCACAGGTTGGCGGTAGAGTCTGGCCAAACGCGTCAGCTCGATGGCTTCCACACGGCGCTGGCCACTCTCGATATCGGTCAAGGCAGTGCGCGGGATCTTGAGGTAGTTCGCCACCTCCTCCTGCTTCAGACCGAGATACTTCCTGGCCTCTTTCAGCCGATCGCCCAGCTTCCTGCGTTCCTCCTCGTCGCTGCCCGGAGGGCTCGAGGCTTGGTTCACGTCTTCACTCCGTTGATCTTGGCCCAGTGCTTCTCGATCCGTGGAACAAGCTGTTCCAACGCCTGCTCCACCGACGTGAAGCCACCCGCGCGTACGACGGTATCCGGCAGGTTGCAGCCGACGACACTTTCGACCGCCGTGAGCAGCGAGACGACCACCAGGGAGTCGATCTGAAACTTCGTCGTGGCGATCGCCGCCGGCGTGGGCGGCAGGGCGTCGCCTTTCACGGCCGCCTCCGATTTGACCGCCTCGATCAGCTCGTCGCGTAGGCACTTCTCGACTTCGGCCGTCGGGAAGGACGACACGGATGGAGCGGGGAACGTGGCGAGCGTCATGGCCTGTCGAAATCCGTGACTTTCCAAGAACAATAATGTCGAATTTTTCGACATGCAAGCGGCGATCAGGATGCGACCTGAAACGGCTGCGGACGCCCTGCAAAAGCGTTGGACGACCGATCGCGGCCAAGCGTATCGGAAATGCCGCATCCGATTTCGGACCGGTGGCACGACGCCGATCCGTACCTTCCATGGCCTCGCGATAGGTTGCCGAGGAAGTTACGGACAAGGAAGACGCCGGACCCAAGCCCGAACGGATCAGTCACCCGACGTGCCGAACCCGCGATCATCCGGCCTCGGGACTAGAACGCCACGCGGCCCTGCAACTGGTCGCGCCGTGTCCCGCCCTGCTGACCGCGGCGATGGCACGACGACCGATCTCGGTCGACGGTGCTGCCTCAGGCGACGCATCGCACACCCGGCCCGCCTCGCGACGAGCGGCAGGTCGATACGCGATGCGAGATCCGGATGCGGGCGAAGGACGCCGTGCGACGCTTCGGCCCGTTGGTGGATCGACCCGATCCGCACGTGAGCCGAGAAGGCACCCCCATCAAAAGGGTGTTTCGATTTTTTCGTGGGCCGACGGCGACCTCGTGCGCGTAAGAACGGCAGGACCTCCTCGATGTCCCACCGAGTGACCGCGCCCGGCGCGCGATCTCGGCCGCCGATGTGCCCGTGTCGAGTGCATAGGAAGCACCGGCCCACTTTTGAACCGCGTTCGCCGTCGGGCGGAGGAGGCGCCCGCATGGACCGCGGAGCACCGAAGGAACCAGCGTACCCTGGATCGGCATAGCCGCGGACGACGTCTGGAACGTCGAACGCCTCCGACCCTGGATATCGCCGATCGACGAGCGGCACACCCGCCTGGACCGAAGGCAGTGGATTTCTGAGCAGGTCGGAAGGAATGCGCAGGTCCCGTGTCCCGCACCTAGGTCGAGATCGAGCTACGAAGGCGCCTAAGGCGTCGGGAGATCCAGCGCGGCCGAAACCGGAAAATCGGAGTGAGCCGTCGCTTGCCCATTCCTTCGGGAGCGGACCCACACGCGGGTCCCGCAGCGTGGCATACCCGGTGCCGCCTTGGTGCTGCCTGGAAAGCTGCAACGCCGGGGTGAGGTGTTGCAACGATCCTGCAAGTACTTGCAATAATTGAAGTTTTGGAGCGGGCGAAGGGATTCGAACCCTCGACCCCAACCTTGGCAAGGTTGTGCTCTACCCCTGAGCTACACCCGCTCACTAGTGCCGCGCCGCCTGGACTTTCGTGCCGGCGGCCCCCGGCGCGGCTCTCTAAACACCATTCCGGCGGACGACGCAAGCGCCCTTTTCGCGAACCGTGACGATTTACCAATTCGGGTCCGGCGGGAGGCCTTCGTGGATCTCGCGGAGCCGGGCGCGGGTACCCCGGGTGGTGCCCTCGGGCAATGCGTCCAGCGCGAAGAAGGCGCATTCGGCGACCTCCCGGTCCGGCGCCTTGGGGCGCAGCACCGTGAAGGCCGGCAGGACGAACAATGCGACGTGATCGCGGGGGGCGGCCACCACATTCCGGTAGAGGGCGTGCAGGCGCGGCTCCCCCTGGGGCACGATCTCGGCCTCCTCGCGGAATTCCCGCACCATCGCGTCGCGCACGGCCTCGCCGCGCTCCACACCGCCGCCGGGCAGGTGCCAGCCGCTGACATAGGTGTGGCGCACGAGGGCCACACGTCCCGCCCCGTCCAGGGCGACGCCGCGCACGCCGAGGGTCATGCCCCGGGACGCGAGAGCCCCGAGGTGGAACAGGCGCCGCAGGAGCGGCCGGTCGAGGAGCATGCGGGTGCGCGGCTCAGACGACGTCGAGGGTGATCTCGCCGAGCCCGGCGATCGCCGCGACCATGCGCTGTCCGCGCTGGACCGGGCCGACGCCGGCGGGCGTGCCGGTGAAGATCAGGTCGCCCGGTTGCAGGGCGAAGTAACCCGACAGGTAGGCGATCTGCTCGGCGACGGACCAGATCATGTCGGCCAGGTCGCCCTTCTGACGAATCTCGCCGTCCACCGACAGCGTGATCGCGCCCCGCGCCGGGTGGCCGAAAACGGAGACCGGATGCAAAGCGCCGATCGGGCCGGACCCGTCGGCCGCCTTGGCGGTGTCCCAGGGCCGCGACATCTTCTTGGCCTCGTCCTGGACGTCGCGCCGGGTCATATCGAGGCCGACCGCGTAGCCGTAGACGTGGTCGAGGGCGATCTCCGCCGGGATGTCGCTGCCGCCGCTGGCGAGGGCCGCCACCATCTCGACCTCGAAATGGTAGTTGCCGGTCTTCGGGGGGTAGGCGTGAGGCGTCGGCTCGGAACCGACGATCTGCAGGGCGTCCGCGGGCTTCATGAAGAAGAACGGCGGCTCCCGGTCGGGGTCCGCCCCCATCTCGCGGGCATGGGCGGCGTAGTTGCGGCCGACGCAGTAGACGCGGCGTACGGGAAACAGGTCGCTGCTGCCCACGATGGGGAGCGCGATGCGTTGCGGGTTCTGGATGACGGAGAGCATCTCTGCCTCTGCGGTGGATCGTCCGGACGGCCCGGCGCGACGACGCCCGGGCCCTACATCATCGTTGTAAGGTCCGCACCGGCGCGCGCCATACCGGAGCTTGCGTACCCCCGCCTCTGGCCTACAGAATCTTTGCGATGACCCCGACAGCCGCCCTCGACACCCTGCTGACCGCCCTGCGGGACGGGCTCGGCGCGCGGCACGTGCTGACCGATCCGGACGCCCTGGCGCCCTACCTGACCGAGAGCCGGCGCCTGTTCACCGGATCGGCCCTCGCCGTGCTGCGGCCCGGGAGCACCGAGGAGGTCGCCTTCGCGGTCCGCGCCTGCACGCAGGCCGGCATCGCGGTCGTGCCGCTCGGCGGCAATACCGGCCTGACGGGCGCCGGGGTGCCGCAAGGAGGCGTGGTGCTGTCCCTGGAGCGCATGACCCGGCTGCGGGCGGTCGATCCGGTGGATGCCACCATCACGGTGGAGGCCGGGATGATCCTGCAGGACGTGCAGGACGCGGCCGAGGCGGCCGGCATGCTGTTTCCGCTCTCCTATGCGTCCCGGGGCTCGGCCCGGATCGGCGGCGGCGTCAGCACCAATGCCGGCGGGATCGCGGTCCTCGCCTACGGCAACGCCCGCGACCTCGTCCTGGGGCTCGAGGTCGTGCTCGCGGACGGACGGGTCTGGAACGGGCTCAAGTCCCTGCGCAAGGACAATGCCGGCTATGACCTGAAGCAGCTCTTCATCGGCTCCGAAGGCACGCTGGGCATCGTCACCGCGGCCGTGCTGAAGCTGTTCCCGCGGCCGCGCTCCACGAGCGTCGCCTTCGTGGGGCTCGATTCGGCCAGGGCCGCCCTCGACCTGTTCGTGTTCCTGCGGGCGCGGATGGACCGCGACCTGACGGCCTTCGAATACCTCCCGCCCTTCGCCCTGGAGATCGTGCTGCGCCACGTCCCGGGGACGGTGCGGCCGCTGGACGGCGCGCACGGCGCCTACGCGCTGATCGAGGTCGCGTCCGCGCGCCCGGATGCCGACACGCAGGCCGAACTGGAATCCGCCCTCGGGCAGGCCCTGGCGGACGGGGTGATCGCGGACGCCACGATCGGCACCAGCGGCGCCCAGAACGCCGCGCTCTGGCGTCTGCGAGAGGGCGTTCCCGAAGCGCAGACCCGCGAAGGCGCGTCGATCAAGCACGACGTGTCGGTACCGCTGTCGCGGCTCCCCGCGTTCTTGGAGCAGGCAGGCGCGGCCTGCACGGCGGTGATGCCCGGCCTGCGACCCTGCGGATTCGGCCATTTCGGCGACGGCAACATCCATTTCAACCTGTCCCAGCCGCCCGGCATGGCGGCGGCGGAGTTCCTGGCCGAATGGGGCCGGTTCAACCGGATCGTTCACGACATCGTGCACGACCTCGGCGGTTCCATCGCCGCCGAGCACGGGGTCGGCCTGATCAAGCGCGAGGAACTCGCCCGCTACGGCGATCCGGTCGGGCTCGACCTCATGCGGCGCCTCAAGGCCGCCCTCGACCCCAAGGACCTGCTTAACCCCGGCAAAGTCATCATCCGGGGCGACCGCGACGCTTCGACGGCGCGCTGAGGAATTTTGTGCATCGCGCCATAATTCGGCGCGGAGCCGGGTGCAGGACAGCAACGCCGCGCCGTCATCCGCCGGGGTGGCCCGCTGCGTTAAGCCGCTGCTAACGCTTCGGACAGACCTTCACCGTAGACGACAAAGACGGGTCCTTCGGCGCCAGGCATGGCAATTGCTCAGAGGCCTTCCTATTTCGCAGATGCGAGATCGAGCGACGAACCGTCACCGACAGGCTGTTTTCATATCTCTTTGGAGACCGACGGAATGCCCACCTCTCAGGCCCGCGTGCAGACCAACGAGGCGAGCCGCTACCTGCAGCAGCTCTGCCGGCACTGGAGCCACAAGTTCAAGGTCGAGGCGACGCCCGTGCACGGCACCGTGCCGTTCGGCGAGGACCGCGTCTGCACCTTCGATGCCGAGCCCGACGCCCTGGTGATGCGCATCGACAGCTCCGACCCGGTGAACCTCACCCGGCTGGAGAACGTCGTGGCCGACCACCTCGCCCGCTTCGCCTTCCGCGAGAGCCTCGGCGACATCCGCTGGTCGCGCGCCGCCTGAGAGACCGCGCAGCGCGGTCACGTTCGACCCGTCCGGCCCCTGGCCCGGGCGGGGTCTCGCGATCCGGAACGGCCCGCAGCGGTGGCGCACCAGGTGGCGCACCACTTGCACGCGAGTCCGGCTTGCGGCCAGATCGGTCGCCGCCGAGACCGGGATCGATCCATGAAGCGACGCACCCTGCTGACAGGCGCCGGAGCGCTGGTGGCCGGGACGCTCGCCCGTCCGGCCCTGGTGCGGGCGGCCTCCGCGACGACGCTGCGCTTCGTGCCCTACGCGGATCTGGCGCTTCTCGACCCGATCATCACCACGAACTACGTCACGCGCACCCATGCGCTGATGGTGTTCGACACACTCTACAGCCTGGATGCCGCCTATCGGGCCCAGCCGCAGATGGTCGCGGGCCACGAGGTCACGGCCGACGGCCTCACCTGGCGCCTGACCCTGCGGGACGGCCTGCGCTTCCATGACGGCACGCCGGTCCTCGGCCGCGACGTTGTGGCGAGCCTCAGGCGCTGGTCGCAGCGGGACGCCTACGGTGGGGCGCTGTTCGACACGGTGGACGACCTCTCGGCGCCCACCGACACCGTGGTGCAGTTCCGCCTTAAACGGCCCTTCCCGCTCCTGCCGGACGCCCTCGCCAAGCCGACCTCCTATGTCCCGGTGATCATGCCGGAGCGCCTGAGCGCGACGCCGGCGACGCAGGCGGTGCCGGAGATCGTCGGCAGCGGCCCGTATCGGTTCGTCGCCGCCGAACGGGTTCCGGGCTCGCTCAACGTCTACCGCCGGTTCGAGGAGTACCGACCCCGTCCGGACGGGACGGCGAGCTTCACCGCCGGACCGCGGATCGCGCATTTCGACCGCATCGAGTGGCGCACGATCCCCGACGGCTCGACCGCGGCCGGCGCCCTGCGCTCGGGCGAGATCGACTGGTGGGAGCAGCCCCTCGTCGATCTCGTGCCCGACCTGATGCGCCAGCCGGCCGTGCGGGTGGATCTGGTGGAGACCGCCGGACTGATCGGACAGATCCGCCTCAACCACACCCTGCCGCCCTTCGACAATCCCGCGATCAGCCGCGCGCTGCTCTCGGCCGTCGACCAGACCGAGATGATGGACGCGGTCGCCGGCAGCGACCCGGCGATCCGCCGCGGGCCCGTCGGGATCTTCACCGCGGGTGGTCCGATGGCGTCGTCGGCCGGCATGGCGGTGCTCACCGGCCCTCGCGACCTCGCCGCAGCGAAGCGGGCGCTCGCCGAGGCGGGCTACAAGGGCGAGCGGGTGGTGCTGCTCTCCGGGACCGACGTGCCGCGGATCAACGCGATCTGCGAGGTGATGGCCGATGCCTGCCGCAAGCTCGGGATGAACCTCGACGTCGTCGCCACCGATTGGGGGACCGTGAACCAGCGGATCCTGAACGCGAAGCCCCTGGATCAGGGCGGCTGGTCGATGTTCGGGATCTTCTCCGGCGGGCTGGACCATCTCTCGCCGGCCTACCATCTGGCCGCCCGCGGGAACGGCCGCGCGGGCGTCCCGAGTTGGCTCACGGACGCCCCCCTGGAGGAGATGCGCAGCGCGTGGTTCGCCGCGCCGGACCTCGCCGCCCAGAAGGCCCTCGCGGCGCGGATCCAGGCGCGCGCCCTGGAGGTCGGCGCCTATCTCCCCTGCGGCCAGTATTTCCAGCCGACCGCCTACCGGCGCGACCTCGAAGGCATGCTGACCGGGCTGCCGCTGTTCTGGAACCTGCGCCGGTCGGCCTGAGCGCGCAGCCGCCGGGTCACCCGACGCTCATCAGGCTGGCATTGCCGCCGGCCGCTGCGGTGTTGATCGCTGTGGAGATTTCTTCGACCAAGCCCGCCGGATCGTAGAGATCGCCGGCCGCCAGCGCCTCCGGCTCGCGGGCCTGGAGCGGCAGGATGGCTCCGTCGCGGACCGCGATAGCGGCGTTGAGATCCCGCAGGGCCGTCGCATCGCCCGCGAACAGGACGCCCTGGACGTCGCCCGCGCGGTCGAGATCCGGAGCCCAGGCGATCCGGGCCGCGCACACCGCCGGCAGACCGTCCAGGGCCGCATCGCTGCCGCCGGCGGCGACGATGACCGCCGCGTTGCCGGTGCCGAGGATCGCCCCGAGCTGGAGCAGGAGCGCCGTCTCCGTCGCCGCGATGGCGGCGACGCGCCCGCGCGGACGCAGGGCGTACAGATTGCGCTCACCCACCGGTCCGGCCAGCGCGATCGGGGCGGATCCGGGATAGCGGACGGTTTCGAGCCTTTCCGCGAGGTCGTGGCGATGGCGCGACCGCAGCCAGGCCGTGTAGGGGCGCAGCGCCGCGTCGTCGGCGGGCAGCCCGTCGCAGGCGTCGGCGGGCGGTCTCCGCACCAGCCGGCCGAGGGCCAGCGGGCCCCCGGCCTTGGGGCCCGTCCCCGACAGGCCCGAGCCGCCGAAGGGCTGCACGCCCACCACCGCGCCGATGATGTTGCGGTTCACGTAACGGTTGCCGGCCCGCACGCGGCCGAGGACGTGGTCGATGGTCTCGTCGACGCGGCTGTGCAGCCCGAAGGTCAGCCCGTAGCCGGTGGCATCGATCGCCGCGAGGAGCCTGTCGAGGGTATCCCGACGGTAGCGCAGCACATGCAGCACCGGGCCGAACACCTCCTGCTCGACATCGGCGACCGCCCCGATCTCGATCAGCGTCGGCGGTACGAAGGTCCCGGCGCCGGCCTCGGGCGGCAGGGGCAACTGCTCCACGGGAAACCCCCGCGCGCGCAGGCTCGCCACATGATCGACGAGGCGGGCGGCGGCGTCGGCGGTGATGACCGGTCCGACATCGACGGCGAGGCACCGCGGGTCGCCGACCTGCAGCTCCCGCAGGGCGCCCTTGAGCATGTGCAGCGTCCGGTCGGCGATCTCCTCCTGCAGGCACAGGATCCGCAGCGC
This sequence comes from Methylobacterium sp. 391_Methyba4, assembly GCF_029691625.1. Taxonomy (NCBI): domain Bacteria; kingdom Pseudomonadati; phylum Pseudomonadota; class Alphaproteobacteria; order Hyphomicrobiales; family Methylobacteriaceae; genus Methylobacterium; species Methylobacterium sp. 391_Methyba4. The sequence goes on from NZ_CP121475.1 coordinate 3,734,329, forward strand.
CGAGCAACGCTGGCCAGCGGAATCGAAGGCCGAGGCGATCACGTCGGCCACCACCTGCTCGGCGAGCGCGGAGGAATCGACCACGAGGGCGTTCTGGCCGCCGGTCTCGGCGACGAAGGGCACCGGATCGCCGAAGCGGTTCAGCCGCCCCGCGAGTGCGCGCTGGATGGCCTTGGCCACCGCGGTCGAGCCGGTGAACATCACGCCCTGCACGCGCGCATCCTCGACCAGGGCGGCGCCGACACGGCCGTCCCCCGGCAGCAGGTGAAGGGCATCCGCCGGGATCCCGGCCGCGTGGAGCACGCGGATCGCCGCAGCGGCGATCAGGGGCGTCTCCTCCGCGGGCTTGGTCAGGACCGTGTTCCCCGCCGCGAGGGCGGCCGCGGCCTGCCCGACGAAGATCGCCAGGGGGAAATTCCACGGCGCGATGCAGGCGACCGGGCCGAGCGGCTCGTGCGCGTCGCCGAGGATTCGCTCGGCCTCGGCGGCGTCGTAGCGCAGGAAATCGACCGCCTCGCGGATCTCCGCCACGGCGTTCGCGTAGGTCTTGCCTGCCTCCCGCACGATGAGCCCGATCAGCGCCGGCATCTGCGCCTCGAAGGCGTCGGCGGCCCGCCGCAGGCAGGCGGCGCGCGCGGCCGCCGGCGTCGCCGCCCAGCCGGCGGCGGCCGCTTCCGCCCGGGCCAATGCGCCCGCGACAGCCGCAGCCGTCGCCGCCCGGCCGAAGCCGACGACGTCCCGGTGGTCGGCGGGATTGCGCACGGGCTCGTCGGCCGCCGCGTCGTCCTCGCCCGACGGCACCGCCCGCCAGACGGTGCGCTCGCTCGCCAGCAACCCCTCCGAGAGATCGGCGAGGGCGGCCTCGTCGGCGAGGTCGAGACCGGCGGCGTTCGCGCGGTGCGAACCGTACAGGTCCCGGGGAGCCGCGATCCGCGGATGCGGCGCCCCGGGGCTCGGCATGGCCTCCACGGCGGTGACGGGGTCGGCGATCAACGCCGCGATCGGCACGGCCGCGTCGGCGACTTGGTTGACGAAGGAGGTATTCGCCCCGTTCTCCAGAAGCCGCCGGACGAGATAGGCGAGCAGGGTCTCGTGCGTGCCCACCGGCGCGTAGATCCGGCAGGGGCGGCGCAGGCGCTCTCCGGCGACCACGGCCTCGTAGAGCGGCTCGCCCATGCCGTGCAGGCACTGGAACTCGTACTGGCCGAGCCGAAAATTCGGGCCTCCCATCTCGACGATGCTCGCCAGGGTCTGGGCGTTGTGGGTGGCGAATTGCGGGAAGACCGCGTCCGGAGCCGCGAGGAGCCGACGCGCGCAGGCGAGATACGAGACGTCGGTGTGAAGCTTCCGGGTGAAGACCGGGAAATCCGCCAGACCGTCCACCTGCGCCCGCTTGATCTCGCTGTCCCAATAGGCGCCCTTGACCAGACGCACCATCAGCCGCCGACGGCTTCGGCGGGCGAGATCGATCAGCACGTCGATGACGAAGGGACACCGCTTGCCGTAAGCCTGGACCACGAAGCCGAGCCCGTCCCAGCCAGCGAGGTCCGGATCGAGGGCGAGCCGCTCCAGGATATCGAGAGACAGGTCGAGGCGATCGGCCTCCTCGGCGTCGATGTTCAGGCCCATCCCGTAGCTCTTGGCGAGGCGGGCGAGGTCCCGCACACGGGGATGGAGTTCGGCCAGAACACGGTCGCGCTGCGACCGCACGTAGCGGGGATGGAGCGCCGACAGCTTGATCGAGATGCCGGGTCCGAGGAGCACGCCGCGGCCGGCGGAGGCCGCCCCGATCGCCCGGATCGCCTCCGCGTAGGCGCGCCGGTAGCGTTCCGCATCCTCGGCGGTCACGGCAGCCTCGCCGAGCATGTCGTACGAGTAGGTGAAGCCCTTGGCCTCGCGCCACCCGGCATGCCGCAGGGCCTCGGCGATCGTCCGCCCGGCCACGAATTGCTCGCCCATCATCCGCATGCAGAGATCGACACCGGTGCGGATCACCGGCTCACCGCCGCGGGCGATCAGGCGGGTGAGCGCGGCGGACAGACCGGCCTCGTCCCGGGTCGCGGCGAGCTTGCCGGTGACGAGCAGGCCCCAGGTCGCCGCGTTCACGAAAGGCGACGGGCTGTGCCCGAGATGGGCTGCCCAGTCGCCGCCCGCGATCTTGTCGCGGATCAGCGCGTCCCGCGTCGCCGTGTCGGGGATTCGCAGCAGCGCCTCGGCGAGGCACATCAGCGCCACGCCCTCCTGGCTCGACAGCGCATATTCGTGGATCAGCCCTTCGACGCCGCCGCGGTGCCCCTGCCGACGCAGGGTTTCAACCAGGTGTCCCGCATGTTCGGCGACGCGCCGGGCGGCCTCGGGCGACAGGCGGGCCTGATCGAGGAGCGCCGCCACACACTCCCTCTCGGGGCGCCGAAAGGCCGCGGTCACGGCCTGCCTCAGGGGCGACCGGTCCGGCAGGTCGGCGGCGAGCCAGCGGGAGGCAGCGCTCACCCCGACGGCCGCAGCTTCGACGACGCCGGTCCCGGACATGATCCGTCCCTCCGACACGGCACGATGCCGCGCCGTTACGACCTCAGGCTACACAATCCGGGCGCCGCGTCGAAGCCGGGGTGCCGACGGAAAGGCTTGGACCGACCGGCCCGTCCCGGGCGGTCACGGTCACGCGGCCTCACCTTTCAGGAGCGAAGCCTGCGCCTGCGCGAGATCGGATCCCGTATGCAGGGATGCCCCGGCGATGAACTAGGTCAATCCATAGGCTTCCGCCCACATAAGGTCTTGTCGTATGTTTTGGCCGTCTATTGGTCCGCTAGCCGCGAATTACATTAGACTATATTGAGATATATTAGGGCATTCAATCGTTTTGCACCTTCGGATTGTCCGCCCTTGGTTGCGGACCGCTCAGGTCAGAGTCCCACGTCTCGATGAGGACGCCGCATGCCGCGTTTGGAGATCACCGGCACCGAACGACGCTACAACACGGTCGCAGCCATCGAAGACAAGGGTGCGTGGCAGATGGTCATGCCCTTTCCGCGGGCTTCGATCCGCGCCGCCGCCCTTGTCGGCGATGAGAGGCTGATCTGCCTGTCCGAAGACGGGGAACTCTGCCTGATCGCGTGGCGCTCGCGCCGGGATGTCGTGCGGCGGCGCCTGCCGCGCGGGGATTCCAGTGCCCGTAGGCTGTTCGTCACGCGCGATGCCGAGCTGATCGCAGCCTATGTGAGCCATGTTCCGAGTGACGAGATCCAATACCTCCACCGCCTCGTCGTCCTGCGGGCGGCGGATCTCGAAATCCTGCTGGATGGGCGGGGGATCACCTGGCCGTCCGACGGTCCGATCGGACGTCTTTCCGCCGAGGAGGCTTATCCGCCGCGACCGGGTGGACCGGCCATCCTGACGATTCACGGCGATCTGTTCGAGGATCCGGAGGGAAGGCTGGCCTTCATCGGCCTCCGATGTGGGCCGGGCGGGTCGTCCTACGGGCTTTGCCGCCTGGAGCGAACCGACGGGTCGGTGCGCTACGATCCGCTTCCGGACGCGGTGAAACCGTATTGGTTCAGCCCGAGCGGCCGCTACGCAGTCACGCCGCGCCTCGATCCTTCGCCCAGGGAATCCGAAGCGGCAGCGGATGCGGTGGGGGACGATCCCCGACACCGCGCACAGGCCGTCGAACTCTGGACGACCGAACCCGTCGCCCACGTCGCGACCCTCGTCGCGCGCCCGGGCCCCGAGCCGCACCGCGTCATGACGGAGGTGGCCTGGGAACCGGACGAGCGGGCGCTCTGGGTCAAGTACGGGTTCTTCTGGGATCGGAACACGGAGTTCCAGCGCATCGGCCTGGACGGCGCCCGCTCGCCCGTTTTCGCGTTCGGCCGCTATGCGGGCGCCAAGGCCGTTTCCACATTCGGCGACGTGGCCGATGCCGAGAGGGTCGAGATCCGCTTCTACAGCGACGCAGTCTTCATTCCGCGACCCTGGTGCGCCGATTCGGGGCCCGCGCGGCTGATCGCGCAGGACGAGGACGGGTATCGCCCTCAGGCGTCGGCGGGGCCGAGCGCGTCTGCGGTCGGGCGCTTCCTGGCGCGCTCGCTACCGGTGGTCACCGTGGCGGATTTCTCGGCTGCGGCCATCGCGGAATCGTTGGGCTGGCTCACAGGCCAGATCCGGACGGATCTCGCCTCCCTTCTGCGGAGCGACGCCCTCGCGCTGACCTTCAGGGTCGGCGGGAAGGCGATGACGGAGCCGGCCTTCTTCGCGCGGATCGCGCGCGAGCGCATCGCGGTGGCGCCCGTGCTGCGTGAGCTCCTGACAACCTATCTCGAAGTCCAGCCCGCACTCGTGGCCGCCAGGAACCTGTACCGGCAGATCTGGGGCCCCGAGGACGACCAGGGAGCGCTGGCGCCGGCGATGCAGGCGCTGCTCCATCTCGATCCGGCGGCCCACGACGTGTTTCGCGACTATCTCGCCCAGCGCGACGGGGAGCACGAGGACTACTCCACCACGGTGATGATGCAGACCTACATCGCCGCGACGGGCTGGCGGGACCGGGCCATGATCGGGTTCGGCGTCTATTTTGCGCTGATCCGGTACAGGGACGGCGTGATCAGCCTGGGCGGAGGCTTCCTCGAGGAACACGGTGTCCTCGATGCCGCCGAGGGGTTGCTGGATCCCGCCGACTTCGCCGTGCTCATCCGCGAAGAACTCGACGGGTTCGCAGCGCGGCCCGATCTCGATTGCCACCTCGGCCCGGACGCCCTGTCTCGCGAACTCCGAGCCAGCCTCGCGACCACCGCCTATGGCCGGCGGGTCCTGGCGGCGCTCGCGGACCGGCCGGCCGCACCGCCCGGCCCGACCTGAGGCCGCGGGACGCGAAACGGTCTGTCGCGCGATCCCGTCACTTCATGGCTTGGGCGTGGGCGGCCTCGATCGCCTCGGTGAGGAGGGGCTGGGCGCCCTTGCGGCGCAGGGTGGCGGTGGGGATCACCACCGGGTCGGCGCAGGCCTGGACGACGTGCGCCAGGTCGAACTGCACCGCGAGGCCTCCGGCCTTGGCGTCGAGCCACGCCATCATGGCCGGTGGCTGGCCGTCGTAGGTCTCGGTGACCGCCTCGCGGCATTCCTTGTCCGCATCGACGGACTTCGGATCGCCCGTCCTCGGCCGATAGCCCGCGAGGTAGAGTTCGTGCAGCGTCTTGGAGGCGAGCGTCACCATCTTGGTGCCGCCCGCGCCCTCGGCGAGGGCGAGCGTGCCGGTCAGGGATGCGGGCAGCAGGGTGGTCCAATCCACGGGGGCGCCGGTCGTGAGGTCGTAGACGATCGACATCGTGCTGGAGTTCGGATGCGCGCCTCCGCAATACATACTGTCGGAGATCACGAAGCTCAGGAAACGCGGGCCGCGCATCGGGGTCTCGACGGTCCGCTCCCAGGAGCCGTTCTTCCCATCCTGCGCCTTGCAGTCCCGCGCCGCCGCGAGGGCCTTCGTGTCGAGGCGCTTCACCGCCGCATTGATCCGCCGCCCGGCGTCGTCGGCCGGCGCAGCGATCTGCGGCATGGCCGCGAGGCCGGGGATCAGGTCGGCCGGCGCCTTCAGGACCACGGGTCCGTCGGCGGCCCAGGCGGGTGTGGTCAAAGCCAGGAGAACCGCGGTCCAACCCGCAGCCCTGCCGCAGGCTCGCCATGCGCTCGGCCGGACGGTTCGCTTGAACATGGTGCCGCTTCTCCCGATGGCGGCGGGTCCGACATCCGGGGCCGCCCGCCGTGTCGCGCTTCGATGCGTCCGTCCCTACCATCGGCGAACGCCGTGCGGCGCGCGCTTTGACACCTGCGGAAGCGGTGGCAGAAGCCCCGCATGACCGCGATCCTGATCTACGGCGCCACCGGCTATACCGGCCAGCTCCTGGCCGCGCAGGCCGTCGGGCAGGGCCTGCATCCGATCCTGGCGGGGCGCGACGCGCACACGCTGCGGCCGCTTGCTTCCCGGCTCGGTCTGGAGATGCGGGTCGCACGCCTCGACGATGCCGACGGCCTGCGCGCCGCGCTCGCAGGTGTGGCGGCGGTGATCCACGCGGCCGGCCCGTTCTCGAAGACGGCGCGACCGATGGTGGAAGCCTGCCTCGCCGCGGGCGCGCATTACGTCGACATCACCGGCGAGATCGCGGTGCTGGAGGCGCTCGCCGCGCAGGATGCGGCGGCGAAGGCGGCCGGCCTTGTCCTCCTGCCGGCCGCCGGCTTCGATGTGGTGCCGAGCGATTGCCTCGCTGCCCACGTGGCCGGGCGCCTGCCCGGCGCGACGCATCTGCGCATCTCCATCGGCGGGTTCGGCGGCTTCAGCCGCGGCACCGCCCGCACCATGGTGGAGGGCATCGCCTGGGGGACGCGGGTGCGCCGGGACGGACGCATCGTCGAGCTGCCGAGCCCGCCCCGCGGCACCGCCGATTTCGGCGCCGGCCCGCGCCGGACCGTGGGGCTCGGCTGGGGCGACGTGTCCAGCGCGTGGTACTCGACCGGGGTGCCGAACATCGACGTCTACTTCGAGGCCTTCCCCGCCATGGCGGCGGCGGCCGGTCTGCCCGCCGGAATTCGGCGGATCATCGCCGGCGGCACCGCGCAGCGCCTGATCAACCGCGGCATCGACCGGCTGCCCGCCGGCCCGACCGCCGCCGCGCGGGAGAAAGCCCGCAGCACCTTCCTGGCGGAAGCCTGGGACGGCGCCGGCCGCCGCGCGGCGAGCCGGATGGAGACCGCCGAGGGCTACACGCTGACGGTCTGGACCGCCCTGGAGATCGCCCGGCGCGTCACCGCGGGACAGGTCGCGCCGGGCTTCCACACGCCCGTCACCGCCTTCGGCGCCGACTTCATCCTGGGTTTTCCGCATGTGACGCGGACGGATCTCTGACCGGCGCTCCGGACTGGCCCAGCGCTCGATCCAATACGAGCCGCCCGGGGCTCACACGGTTGCACCGATCTGCCAGGGGGCGAATTCCGAGGAGCCGAAATCGAACTGCTCGCTCTTCGTCCGCTCCCCGCTCGCGACCCGGAGGACCAGGTCGAAGATCCGGCGCCCGGCCTGCTCCACGCTCTCTTCGCCGTCGAGGATCGTGCCGCAATTGACGTCCATGTCCTCCTCGAGCCGCCGGTACATGGCCGAGTTCGTGGCGATCTTGATCGACGGCGACGGCTTGCAGCCGAATACGCTGCCGCGCCCGGTGGTGAAGCAGACGAGATTCGCCCCGCCCGCCACCTGCCCGGTGGCCGAGACCGGATCGTAGCCGGGCGTGTCCATGAACACGAAGCCCTTGGCGGTGACGGGATCGGCGTAGCGCAGCACGTCGACGAGGTTGGTGCTGCCGGCCTTCGCCATGGCGCCCAGTGACTTCTCCAGGATCGTGGTCAGGCCGCCGGCCTTGTTGCCCGGCGACGGGTTCGCGTCGATCTCCGATCCCTCCTTGCGGGTGTAGTCCTCCCACCAGTGCATCAGGTCGACGAGCTTCTGGCCCACCTCCGGGCTGACGGCACGGCGGGTGAACAGGTGCTCGGCCCCGTAGGTCTCGGTGGTCTCCGACAGGATCACCGTGCCGCCGTTCTGCACCACGAGGTCGCTGGCGATCCCCAGAGCCGGATTCGCCGAGACGCCGGAATACCCGTCCGAGCCGCCGCATTGCAGGGCGACGATCAGTTCGCTCGCCGGCACCGGCTCACGGTGAACCACGTTCGCCTCGGCCAGGATCCCCTTCACGAAGTCGATGCCGGCCTCGACGGTCTTCCGCGTGCCCCCGAGGCTCTGGATGTTCATGCTGCGGATCCGGTCGCCGAGCCCCTGTTCCTCCAGGAACGCGCCGATCTGGTTCACCTCGCAGCCGAGCCCGATCATCACGATGTGCGAGAAGTTGACGTGCCGCGCGTAGCCCGCGAGCGTCCGCCGCAGGAGACGCAGCGGCTCGCCCATCGCCATGCCGCAGCCGGTCTTGTGGGTCAGCGCCACGACGCCGTCGACGTTGGGATAGGGAGCGAGCGGGTCGAGGCCGAGGATCGGGTGGCGGCGGAACGCGTCGGCGATCAGGTCGGCCACGTGCGCGCTGCAATTCACCGAGGTGAGGATGCCGACGTAGTTGCGGGTGGCTACGCGCCCGTCGGGGCGGCGGATGCCCTGGAAGGTCGCCGCCGGCGTGACGAGCCGCGTCGGCTTGGCGTCGACGCCGAACGCGTAGTCCCGGGCGAATTCCCCCATCCCGAGATTGTGGACGTGGACGTGCCGGCCGGCCGCGATGTCCTCCTTCGCGAAGCCGATGATCTGGCCGTACTTGGTCACCGGCTCGCCGCTGCGGTGCTCCCTGACCGCGACCTTGTGGCCGGCCGGGATCCGCTCCGCGGCCGTCACGCCGTCGGCGACCGGGGTGCCCGGCTCGATGGCGCCGCGCGCCACGGCCACGCCGTCGGCCGGCCGGAGGGTGATCACGGGATAGGTGGACATCGGTCTCTCCTGGGATTCGGTGGGGCCGGTCGCCGTCACCGCGCCGCCTCGGGGCGCAGGGCCGGGACGCGGGCGTCGCGGACCGGCAGCGGCGCGATCTCGCCGACCACGAACAGGTAGATGAAGGCGCCCAGCAGGCAGAACCCGCCGGCGACGATGAGGGGGATCACGAACGAGCCCTGGGTGACGGTGAGCATGATGCCCGTGAAGGTCGTGGTCACGATCCCCGCGACGTTCGAGGCGAAGTTCTGGATGCCCCCGATCGAGGCCACGTGGGCCGGGGTCGGCGCCACGTCGCCGGGCAGCGCCCAGATCGACGCCGCCGTGAAGGCGAGGCTGCCATAGGCGACCGCGAAGCACAGCAGAGCCACGTAGACGTTCGGGGCGATGATCGACAGCGTGATCACCGACGACATCAGCATGCCGCCGACGAGGCAGGTCTTGCGGGCCGCCGTGAGGCTCCAGCCGCGGCGGTAGAGCGCGTCCGACGCGAAGCCGCCGAGCCAGCCCGCGGGGATCGACGCCAGGGCCGGCAGGCTGCCCAGCGTGCCGAGTTCGGCCAGTGAGAAGCCGCGCGCCTTGACCAGATAGGTCGGAAACCACGTGATGAAGAAGTAGATCACGAAGTTCAGGCAGAAGAATCCTGCCATCATCCCCCAGACGGTGCGGTACCGGAACAGCGACAGCCACGGCACCTGATTCTGGGCGTCGGCGGCATCGACGGTCTTCGGCCGGTCCTGCGCGGCTCGGAGCCGGGCCAGTTCCTCCGGCGAGACCTTCGGGTGGTTCTCCGGCTCGCGGTAGAGCCACATCCAGAACACCGCCCAGACGAAGCCCAGCACGCCGGTGACGATGAAGGATTCCCGCCAGCCGAGCGTCGCGATCACCCAGGAGACCAGCGGGATCGCCAGCGCCGAGCCCACCCGGGAGCCGCTGTCGAAGATGCTGCTGGCGAAGCTGCGCTCGCCGCGGGGAAACCACGAGGCCGCGACCTTGGCAAAGGACGGATAGGCCCCGGCCTCGCCGATGCCGAGCAGCATGCGCAGGCCGAGCAGCGACAGGAAGCCCCGTCCGGCCGCGGTCAGCGCCGTGCAGGCCGACCACCAGACCACCGCGACCACCAGGGAGAGCCGCGCGCCGACCCGGTCGGCCACGTAACCGAAGGGCAGCTGCATGATCGCGTAGGTCCAGAAGAAGCCCGATAGGATCAGGCCCATATCGGTGGCGTCGAGCCCCAGTTCCTTGGACATGGACGGCGCCGCGACCGCGAGATTGGCGCGGTCGATGTAATTGATGGCGTTGGCGGCCATGCAGAGGCCGATCATGAGCCAGCGCAAACGAGGCATCGCGTTCTCCTCCCGAATGCCGGGGATGGCGTCCCCGGGCCGTGCGGCGCCCCCGTTTTGGCCGGGGGTCGCCGCCGATCGTGGTGTCGCGCCGGGCCTTGTCCGGCTCAGTCGCGGTAGGCGTTCCCGTCGAGGCCGTGCGGCCGGCCGGCGGCCAGGAGGGTTTCCCAGACGGGCTCGGGCAGCGGCACGCCCTCGGCGAGGCGTTCGGCGCGCATCCGCCGCTCCGGCTCGCCCGGCAGCAGAACCTCGGCGCCGGGCATCGGCTTGGCGCTCTTGAAGAAATCGAGATAGGCCCGTGTCTCGGCGGCGAGCACATCCTCGGTGCCGAGGGCGGCGGGCGTGACGTAGATCGACAGCATGCCGTTGCAGATCCGCCGCTGCCCGGGGCCGGCGGTTCCGGAGCCGGTGAGCGCGCCGGCGAGCAGCTCACACATCAGCGCGAGGCCGGATCCCTTGTGCTCGCCGAAGGCCCGGATCGCCCCGGCGCCGCGCTGGTTGTCGCGTTCGACGCCCTCCAGCGGTCCGAACAGCGTCGCCGGATCGGCGCTCAGGCGGCCGTCGGGCTCGATCAGCGCGCCTTCCGGCAGCGGCTTGCCGCCCCGGGACGCGACGAGCACCTTGCCCTCGGCCACCAGCGAGGTGGCGAAGTCGAGGATGATCGGCTCGGAATCCGGAACCGGGAAGCCGGCGGCGAACGGCGCTGTCGAGAACCGGCGCTCCACCGAGCCGAAAGGCGCCACGAGGAGGCTGCCCGCCACGTTGACGAAATGCACCGAGACGAGCCCCGCGGCCGCCGCCCGCTCGGCCCACTCGCCGATCCGGCCGATATGCCCGGCATGCCGCAGGGCAATGATCGCGACACCGTTCTCCCGCGCCTTGGCGATCCCGAGATCGACGGCGACGGGGCCGGCCGTCTGGCCGAATCCGTAATGGGCGTCCACGAGGGCGAAGTTCGGCGCGTCGGTGACGATCTCGGGCGTGCGGCCGGCCTCGACCTCGCCCGCGCGCAGCCATTCGACGTAGCGGGTCACCCGGACGACCCCGTGGCTGTCGTGGCCGGTGAGGTTGGCCGCCACCAGGAACCGGCCGATCCGTTCGGCCTCCGGCTCGGCGCAGCCCTCGCGCACGAAGATGTCCCGCACATAGGCGGACAGCCTGTCGGCCGAAATCCGCATTCCGTCCCTCCCTCGCCGCGCTTCACCGAGCGCGTGCGGGATGAACCTAGCGGTCTCGGACGTGCAGGGCGAGCACCCGGGGGTGACGGGAGACGCCACCTGTCGTCCCCGAGGGCTCGGTCAACGATCCGACGGGACCGGGCCGGGCGGATCGCCGTAGGGATAGAAGTGGGCCGCCCGCATCTGCGCGTAGGGGAGATGATCGAGCCGCACCGTCCCGAGGAACGGCTCCGGGGGCTCCACCAGCAGGATCGTGCGGGCGTAGCCGCTGTCGTCGAAGCCGCGCCGGAAATGCACCCGCGACTTGATCGCCACGACGTCGAAATCGGCCGGCTCCAGGCCGAGACGCCACAGCTCCTCCGGGTCGACGATCTGCGCGAGCTGCGGGCTCAGGACGAGCACGTTGCCGCCTCCGAAGGCGACGCAGATCCAGGTTCCGCCGCCACCGCCGCTGCCGGCGACACCGGGCTCCGGTGCCGCGACGACGCGCAGCACGGTTCCGGTGATCCGCACCGGATCGCCCGCGGACGGGTCGCCGCCGCCGCCGACCGGTGCGTCGAACGGGTCGCCCACCGCGATCTCCCGCGCCGCCGCCAGGACCGCGGGCGATGCGACGGTGGCGACCAGGGTGCGGGTGAGACCTTGCCGGAGGATCTCGCCCAGCAGCCAGGTCGCCCGGCCGGACCGGTCGCTGTGGTCGGCGAGGACGACCGGAACGGCGCCCTCCGCGACCGCCGCCCGGGCGAGGCGCACGCCGTCGGCGATCGTATGGATCCGCGTCGCCTCGAGCAGCGAACGCCGCTGCCGCCACGCGAAATCCGCGACGTCCCGCGCCGCGCGGTCGGCGAGGTCCGGATCGCCGTTGGTGATCGCCTGCACGGTCATCCCGCCATCCGGAGCATCGCCCCACGGGAAGCCGAAGAAGACGTTGACGAACACGTCCGGCTCGCGCGCCTCCCAGACGAGGGCGCGCTGCACGAGGTCGGCCCAGGGCGTGGCACCGGTCCATTGGACCACGGTGGGTGACAGGATCGGCACCTTGAGGGTCCGATGCGCCGGCCGGTAATCGCCGCGCACGGCGCGGACCAGCATCCGGGCGGCCCGCTGGCCCTGGAGGTGGCCGTCGTAATGCGGGAAATACTTCACCGCGAAGGCCAGGTCGGCATGGTCGAGGAAGGCCTGATCCTCGTTCCCGTGCAGATCGAAGGTCCCGACGAGAACCGCCGCGTCGCCCACCGCCGCGCGGACCTGCCGGGCGATGTCGGCCTCGGGCCGGGGAACGCCGCGCACCGCCATCGCGCCGTGCAGCGCGAGGTAGACGCCGTCGAACGGACCCGTCTCCCGCAACTCCGAGATCATCCGTCCGAGGAAATGCGCGTAGGCGTCCGCAGTGATCCAGCCGGAGGCGGTGCCGGTGCGCGGCCAGAGCGGCGAGGTGATGCCGACCAGCGCGACGCCGTCGTATTCCCGCGCCACCTGCACGAAGCCGCCCATGTAGCCCTTGGGATCGGTGGCGAGCAGCGCGTCTCCGGCGGCCGGCGAACCGGGATAGATGAAGTCGTCCCGGGTCGTGTCGTTCGGCAGGAACGTCACGGTCTCGTGCGTGAACTGGAGGACGGCGAGGCGCATCGATGGTGGGTCCTCTGGGATCCGGGTGACGATCAGGCGATCTCGCGCACGAGCTTGGCGATGAGCGCGCGGCCGAAGGCCGCGAAGCTCTCGGCGGTCATCACGAAGGCGCCCTCGCCGCCGATGACGACGGCCCGGTAATACGCCGCCAGACCGCCCGACGGGTTGGTGTGTTCCTTCAGAAAGTCCGGCATCCCCTCGGGATCGCTGAGGATCACGATGCCGTTCACCGTGATGCCGGATGCCACGGCGGCGTCCCGGGCCTCCGCGATGGAGCGCCCGGCATTGCCGGTGCCGTCGCCCGAGATGTCGATCACCCGCCGGTCGGCGCGGAACGGCGCCCGCGCCAGCAGATCGGTGGCGAAGGCGATCGCCGAGCCGATGGCGGTGCGGCCATAGAACGGGCGCGGTACGGTCAGCAGACGGGCGGCGAAGGCGGCCGCATCGCCGGCCGAGCCGATCACCATCCAGTCGACCGCCACCTGCTGCTCGCCGGGGCCGGCCCAGTCGAACAGGGCGACGCCGATGCGGCCGGTCGGGCCCTCGCCGATGGCGCGGAGCACGCGCGGATCCGCGAAGGCCTCCGCGTAGCCCCTGCGCTCGAGTTCGAACCGGGCCGCGCTGATGCTGAGCGACACGTCCGCCGCCAGGACGAGGAGGAGGTCCACCCCTGGATCGGCCGCATGGGCGCGGCGACCGGCCAGCGACAGGGCGGCAAGCATCCCGGACAAAAACGGGCGTCGCCGCATGGTCGACCCTCGATGGCAAGCGCCTGTGCGGAACGGCGGACGCTCACACCTCTGCAACGAGCCTGCCACCCCGCCGGTTCAGGCCGTCCGGCCGCACTGCGCAAATGGGGGCCGCGTCGCGGAAAAGTTCCGCCCCCGGCACGCGGATCTGCGCCGCTTTCCGCCGCATCACGCTCCCAACGCGCTGCCCTACCTGCCGCGGACCGAGGCGCTGATGGCGCCGCCTTTCCAGAGTCCGTCGACATGAAGCTTGTTCGCCGAATCGGTCGCGCCATCGAGAGCGGGATCGTCGGAGCCGTCACCGGTACCGTCGCGCTCGTCAGCCGGATGATCGACGGCGCGATCGGGCTGGTGGGCCGCCTGTCCGACCGGCTCGACGGCCGGCTCGCGGCGCTGGCGCGCGAGTCCCGGGCGCGCCACGAGCGCGAGGGCCGCCGACAGATCGACCCGATCTCGCTGAAATAGGCGTAGCCGGCACCCGGGCGCTACAGCCCGGGTCCCTTCGCGGCGCCGAAGATGCGGCCCGGCCTGCCATCGGCCGCGCCCTGGAGGAGGACGACCCAGCTGTCCGCGTCGGCGATGTGGGCCTGGGCATCGGGCACCTCGAAACTGATTGGCTGGCCCGTCCAGTGGCCGAGGCGCTGCATACCCCGCACGACGTTCACGTAGGTCGCCGTCCGGCCGCCATTCTCCCCGGCCTGGATCGCGATGGCGCGGCTGCGCAGCACCGGCACGAGCCAGACATCGCCGCGGATCTCGGTCTTGGCCTCCGGGGCCGCCCCGACCTCCACCAGGATCCGGTCGCCCTTCATCTCCCCCCGCACCGGGACCGGTAGCCCGCCGTGCTGGCAGGCCTCGCGGATCAGCCGGTCCAGGGCCGGCCGGTCGGAGCCCACGGCGAACCCGTTGCCGTCAACCACCACTTGCGGTGTGAAGACCTGCCGCGCCCCCCGGCCCCGGGCGTAGGCCCGCTGGCGTTCGGTCAACGGCCGCAGCGCCAGCGTGTCCTTCCAGCCGAGATAGTCCCAGTAGGTCACCGGCAGGGTCAGGGCGACGACGCCGGGCTTGCGGGCCAGATCGCGCAGAACCGGATCCGCGGCCCGGCAGGCGCCGCATCCCTGGCTGGTGAACAATTCCACCACGGCGCGGACCGGCTCGGCCCGCGCCGGCATGGCGGCGAGCGCCGCGCAGGCCAACACGGCGGCGCGGAGCGCGCGGCGGTCGCGGATCGGGGCGCGGGGCCGGGGCGTCATCGATCCATCAGACCGTCTGGGAGGCCGAAGGTGAAATCACGTTGGCTTGAGAAGCCTCTACCGTCGGTTGAGATAGCGCCGGCGTCACTCTCGCCCTCGGCAGCATGTCGGGCCGCCAGCGGCGATGCATCCACAGCCACTGTCCGGGATTCTCGCGCACCCAGCCCTCCACGACGGCTGTCATCGCCTGCATGGCGCCGGCCACGTCGATGGTCCCGTCGGCGGCCCGGGGCAGGTCGAGGGGCGGGGTCAGTTCCAGGCGGAAGCGGCCCTCCGGCAGGCGCACGACGCGCACGCCATGGACCGGGCAGTCGTAATGGCGGGCGAGCTTGGCGAGCAGCGGGTTGGCGAGGCAGGGCCGGCCGAGGAAGTTCACCACGACGCCGCGGGTGAAATGCTGATCGATGAGCTGGCCCAGATGGCCGCCATTCTCGACCACGTCGCGCATGGCGAAGACGGCCCCCGGCGTAGATGCGGCCAAGCCGCCCATCGTCTTGCGCCGGACCTCCTGGACCAGGCGCGCCGCGGCCGGATTGTTGGGCGGGCGGAAGACCGCGGTGGCGTCCAGGCCGAACCGGGCCGCGCAGATCGCCGGCAGCTCCCAATTCGCCAGATGCGCCGAGAAGATGAGACCTGGCTCGCCGTCGTCGCGCAGGGCGTAGAAGTGCTCGATGCCCGACACCTCGGTCCGCGTCGGGCCCGTCGCGGCGGGATCGTAATCGAACAGGGTGTCGAGATGGGCGTACTCGGCCCCCGTCCGCCCGAGATTGTCCCAGGCCTCCAGGGCGATCCGTCTCCGCTCTGCGTCCGGCAAGTCGGGGAACGCCGCCCGCAGATTCGCCATCGCGGTGCGGTGCGCCGGCAGGAGCGGTCCGAGGGTGCGCAGCAGCAGCGCCGCGAATGCCGTGGACCGCACCGGCCCGAGGAGGCGCGCCAGAAGGACCAGGGCCCGGATCACCGGGACCATGGCGAAGCCCGCGAGGCGCGGGTACGATCGTTTCAGCAGGAGGGCGAGACGCAGCACAATCGATTCCAGGGATACGGTCCGGGCGGCCCCCCAGCGACCCGTACGGCGACGTTTACGCCAAGTCTCTCGCGGCGCGAAATGCTGATCGCGACACCCGGAGACATTGCAGCGCCCGACGGGCGCGCCGCCGTCGGCGCTACAGGCTGACGAGGATCTTGCCGAACACCCGGCGCGATTCGAGCCGCTCCAGACCCTGCGCGAAATCGGCGAGCGGGTACACCGTGTCGACGACCGGCCGGATGCCGGCTTCCATCTTCGCGAGCGACTGACCGATATTGGCGAGCGAGCAGCCGAAGGAGCCGGTGATGCGGTATTGCTGCTGAAACAGCTGCATCAGGTTCATGGTGGTCGAGACACCCGAGGTCGACCCGCAGGTCACGAGGCGGCCGCCGCGCTTCAGACAGAGCAGGGAGCCGTTCCAGGTGTCGGCGCCGACATGCTCGAACACCACGTCGACGCCCTTGCGCTTCGTCAGCCGGCGGACCTCGCCCTCGAAGCGCTCGGTGCGGTAGTTGATGACGTGGTCGGCGCCGAGTTCCGCGGCCTTGCGGCCTTTCTCGTCATCACCGACGGTCGTGTAGACGGTGCAGCCGATCGCCTTGGCCATGCGGATCGCCCCGGTGCCGATGCCCGAGCCGCCGGCATGGACCAGCACGCTCTCGCCGGGCTCCAGCCGGGCATTGTCGAACAGCATGTGCTGGACCGTGCCGAAGGCGATGCCCGCACAGGCGGCGTCGGTGTCGCTGACCCCGTCCGGCACCTTCACGACGAGGCGGGCCGGCAGGGTGACCAATTCCCGGGCGAAGCCGTCGAGATGGAAGCCCATCACCCCGGACACGTCCTCGCAGAGGTTGTCGCGCCCCTCGCGGCAGGCCCGGCATCGGCCGCAGGTCATGGCCCCGTAGGGCACGACCCGGTCCCCGGCCGCGAGGCCGGTGACCCCCGCTCCGACCGACTCGACGATCCCGGCCGCTTCCGCGCCGACGATCAGCGGCATCTTCCGCTTGGCGAAGGCCATGCCGCGGAAGCCCCAGACATCGATGAAATTGAGGCCGACGGCGCGGATGCGGATCCGGACCTCGTCGGCGCCCGGTGCGGGCGGCGGCTCGATCTCGGTCAGGCGCAGGTCGCGGTCGCCGAACAGCTGCAGGGCTTTCATCGTCTCTCTCATCACTCCGGCGCCAGATATCGCCGCCGCGCCCAGCCCAGGACCCGTCCGGCCTTCACCCGGCACCACGTGGTGCGGCTCGGCGTGTCATTTGTGCAGCCGAAGACCAGGGCGCGCGTGCGGATCTCGCCGATCTGCTCGGCGGAGGGGTCCGGCTCGGCGCGGATGCTGAGCGGCTCGCCCGGCGGCAGGCCGGAGATCCGGTAGACCTGCGGCTCCGCCCGGGCGTGGCCCGGGATCAGGACGGCCGCACAGCAGAAGGCGGCGAATAGGGCGAAGCTGGCGCGCATCGTCAGGATGGTCCGGTTCGGCGGGGCCACCGGTCAGGACCGGTGGACACCCATCATGGCGGTCAGGCCGCCATCGACGGGCAGCACGGCCCCCGTGATGTAGGCGGCCCCCTCGCCCATCAAAAAGGCTGTCAGCGCCGCGACATCCTCGGGCCGCCCGAACCGGCCGGCGGGAATCTGGCGCTCCATCCCGTCCCGGTAGGCGGCGTAGCGCTCCATCATGGCGGTGTCGACGAAGCCCGGGGCGATCACGTTGACGGTCACACCGCGCTTGGCGGTTTCGATCGCCAGCGTGCGGCAATAGGCGATGAGCGCGCCCTTGGTGGCCGCGTAGGCCGCGTTGCCGGCATTCGCCCGCAGGGCGGCGACGGACCCGATCGCCACGATGCGGCCCGACCGCGCCCGGGTCATCTCCCGGACGAGCGACTTGGCGAGCCGCGTCAACGAGAAGAAGTTGACCTGCATGGCCGCCTCGGCACGCTCCTGATCGAGCATCGCCGCGAGGGCGTCACAGGACTGGCCGGCATTGTGGACGAGGCCGTAATAGCCCGCCGCTTCCGCGATCTCGCAGAACGCCTCCAGCGCCCCCCGATCGCCGAGATCGACGGAATGGGCCGCGAAGGCCCGGTCCGGATGCGCCGCACGCAGGTCGGCCAGCAAGGCCTGCGCGGCCTCGGCGGAGGCGCGATAGGTGAAGTCGACGCTCAGCCCGGCCTCGGCCAGGGCGCGGACGATCGCGGCGCCGATTCCGGACGCGCCGCCGGTCACGAGGACGCGGCTCTGGGCAGGTGCGGCGCTCACGCGGGCTCCGCGCCGAAGACCAGGCAGGTGTTCTGGCCGCCGAAGCCGAACGAGTTCGACAGCACCGTGCGCACCGGCAGGTCGCGGGCGGTCTCGACGATGTCGAGGGCGATGGTGGGGTCCGGCACCCGGTGGTTGATGGTCGGCGGGATCCGGCCGTGGCGGATGGTCAGCAGCGAGACCGCGGCCTCGATGGCGCCCGCCGCGGTCAGGGTGTGGCCGATCATCGACTTGTTCGAGGTCACCGGCAGGCTGGCCGCGCGGGCGCCGAACACGGCCCCCAGGCCCAGGGCCTCCATCTTGTCGTTCTCCGGCGTCGAGGTGCCGTGCGCGTTCACTGTGTCGATCGCCTCGGCCGCGACGCCGGCATCCTCCAGGCTGGCCCGGATCGCCGCGATGATCGGCGCGCCGTCGGGACTGGAGCGGGTGCGGTGGAAGCCGTCGCCCTTCTCGCCGCAGCCGAGGACGTAGCCGAGGATCGCGGCGCCCCGGGCGATCGCGGCCTCGGCGTCCTCAAGAACCAGAGCGGCCGCGCCCTCGCCCATCACGAAGCCGTCCCGGTCCTTCGAGAACGGCTTCGAGGCCGCTTCCGGCGCATCGTTGCGGGTGGAGAGCGCCGAGAGCAGCGAGAAGCGGATCAGCGATTCCGGGTTCACCGACCCGTCGGTGCCGATGCAGAGCGCCGCCGCGGTCTCGCCGCGCCGGATCGCCTCGACGCCGAGCTGGATCGCCGTGGCCCCCGACGAGCAGGCGGTGGAGAGCGAGATCGGCGAGCCCTTGGTGCCGAAACGGTCGGCGATGCGGTCGGCGACTGTGCCGAAGATGAACAGGTCGTGCCAGGGATCGAAGCGGCGCGTCGCGGCAGCCCGCAGCAGGCCGGCATAGTCGACCGGACCGTCGCCGCCCGCGGCCTCGGCCAGGGCCTGCCGCTGGGGCCATTCCATCTCCACCGGCGGGACCGCGATGAACAGCGCGCCCGGGAAATCGCCGCTGGTGCCGATCCCGGCCTGCGCCACCGCTTCCTCGGCGGCGACGGCAGCGAACCGCTCCGACAGGAGCGGCGCGACGAGGGGATCGGTGTCGAGGAAGTCTACCGTCCCGGCGATGCGCGTGCGCAGACCGTCGGTGGGAAACCGCGCGATGGCATGAATGCCGGACCGGCCCTCGGTCATGGCCGTCCAGGTATCGGCCTGTCCCCGACCGAGGGAGGAAACGACGCCGATGCCGGTAACCGCGACGAGCGGCCGGCCCTTGGCGTCGCGGTAGGATCGCGCGCTCATGGAGCGGTCCTTACGGGATTTTCCGCCGCGGTACACCTCCGGACCGAGGGGCTTGCGGCCGCGCTGCCATCATTCCGAGGCGCCGGAGGCGAGGCCGGGACGATGGCAACGCGGTCTCGGATCGGCGACGTCCGAGACTCGGCGCGCCGCCTCTCCTGTGCGGCCGGAACCACCAGGCTGCAGGTTTCTAGGTGCGCGGGGCGTTGGCGAGACGGAGCACGGTCTGCAGCAGCACGTCGGCGCCGGCCGCGCAGTCGGCCTGTGTGGCGGATTCGGCCTCGTTGTGGCTGATCCCGTCCTTGCACGGCACGAAGATCATCGCGGCGGGCACCTTGGCGGCGAGGTTGCAGGCATCGTGGCCGGCGCCCGAAATGATCCGGCGCCGCGCATGCCCCAGGCTCTCGGCGGCCGCATCGATCGCCGCCACGATGGCGGGATCGAACGGCACCGGCTCCTTCCGCCAGATCCGCGTCAGCGCGATCTCCAGGCGACGGCGTCCGGCGATCTCGGCGGCCGCCTCGGCCAGGGCCGCCTCCATGGCGTCGAGGGTCGCCGAGCGCGGGTCTCGCACATCCACCGTGAAGGCGACCCGGCCCGGCACGACGTTGCGGGACGGCGCCAGGATCGCGGCCTCGCCGATCGTGGCCACGGCAGAGGGCGCGTGCGCCAGGGCGATCCGCTCGGCCGCGAGGGCGAACTCGGAGAGGGCGAGCAGCGCGTCCCGGCGGCGCGGCATCGGCGTGGTGCCGGCATGGCTCTCGAAGCCGGTGATGACGCCGTCGAACCACATGATGCCCTGGCCGCCCTCGACCACGCCGATGGTCTTGCCTTCGGCTTCCAGGATCGGGCCCTGCTCGATATGCAATTCTACGAAAGCGCCGATCTCCCGCGTGCCGACGGCCTCGACCCCGCGATAGCCGATGGCGTCGAGGGCTTCCGCCACCGTCGTGCCGGCGGCGTCGCGCTTGGCCAGGATCTCGTCGGTGGTGAAGTCTCCCGCATAGGCCGCCGAGGCCATCATGGCGGGGGCGAAGCGCGAGCCTTCCTCATTGGTCCAGTTGACCACGAGCAGCGGCGCGTCGGTCTCGATCCCGGCATCGTTCAGGCTGCGCATCACCTCGAGGCCCGCCAGGACGCCGAGGACGCCGTCGAACTTGCCGCCGGTGGGCTGGGTGTCGAGATGCGAGCCGAAGGCGATCGGCTTGCGGGCCATGTCCCGGCCCGGCCGCAGGGCGTATTGGGTGCCCAGCGCATCGACCGACACCGTCAGCCCGGCCGCCTCGCAGGCCTCCCGGAACCAGTCGCGGACCTGGCCGTCCTCGGCCGAGAGCGTCAGGCGGTTGATGCCGCCGGCCGGCGTGCCGCCGAACGCCGCGGTCTCCAGGATCGTCGCCCAGAGTCGCGCACCATCGGCGCGCAGGTTGTGGGTCTTGCTGAGGCTCATCTCGGCCATGCCGGTTCCTTTCACGGCGGGTCGCCGTGCGACGGGGTCTTTATAGGCGGGCGCGGCCGGCTGGGCAGCGCGTCCGCGCCGAGCAACCGCGATGCCAACCGGATCTGTCAGACCGGCGGGCGCCGGACCGGATTCGCGCGGAGCAGTCCGATCGCGTCGACCCGCAGGGCTACGGCGATCTCGCCGAGGGCGCTCGCCTCGATGTTGCTGATCCCGTCCTGATCGGCGACGTCCGCGGCGATCAGGAAGACGTTCTCGCGCTGGTTCGCGGGGCGCTCGACGACCGCCGCCACATGGCGCAGATTCTCGGCCCGGCCGAGCCGGGTCCGCGCCCGGGCGATGCCCTCGTAGAGTTCGGTCTCCAGCATCAAAGCGTCGTAGCCCTTCATCAGGACCGGGTCGGCCTTCAGGCCGAGCAGAGCCGCATCGAATTCCGGACCGGCGACCTCGCCGTCGGCGACGATGACGTTGGCCGCGGCCGAGACCGCCGCGAGCATCAGCGCCTTGTCACCGGCATAGGCCGTCACGGTACGGCCGACATGGCCGAAGAGATCGCGCAGAAGGCTCATTCGGGACTGTCGGCGGCAGGGTCGGACGTCGGGAGTGATCGGGAGGGATAGCAGACGGCGGCGCGGAGGAAACCCATCCCCGAAGGTCAGCCCATAAAAGGGGTCGGATCCCGAGACCAGACATCCTTCGGCAACATGGCCATGCGAGTTTTTCGGTCGACCGCGTTCCAAAGCGCGGCCGGCGAAATGCGGCTTCAGCGATTCCCCCTCCGCGGAAGCCGTGCACGTCGTCACGCCGCCGGAACGAAGTTCGGGTGCCCCCCAGGCCCGCGCTTCGAGCCGGCGGCGGTCTCCCCCGGGCAATACTCCGCCGCTATCGACCGGGCCGGCGGGCGCCGGATCTGTATCCCGCGCCGATAAACGCCCCGGGTCGGTCGGCGCTCCGTCCGTCAAAAAGCGCGTTCCGTGGCTCGGCGCGACGCGGATCGACCCGTTCGGCCTCCGGTACGGTTCGGGCGCTCGCCCCGTCGACGCGGGTCGCCGTTGCGGCGCCGGGCTCCCCCGACGGTCAGAGTTCTCGACGATCCCGAATCCGCCTCTCCGGATCAGACGCCCCCCGGAGACGACGAGATGTCGGGCGCGCAGGTCAGGATGGCCTGCGCGGCACCGCCCTCACGAGGGGCGCCGCGCAGACCCGGCTCCGGCCCGCAGTGCGGCCCGGATCGCGTCAGCGCCAGAACGGCTTGACGTCGAGGAGGTCGGACCGGGCCTCCGCGGCGGCGTCGAGCAGCTTCTGAGCCCCGGGGTCGTCCGGTCCCGGCATCGGCGGGCCGGACAGGCTCTCGGTCATCGACCGGGCCGTCTCCAGATCGTTGAGTGCGCCGAGATGGTCCTGCAGGTCCGAAAGCGCGGCGCCGAACTTTTCCTGCCGGCGGACTGCTTTCTTCTTCCGGTAGAGATCGGCGAAGAACTCGGCGCCGTAGCGCAGCTTCTTGGCGGCGATCCGGGCCCGATGGCGGGTATGCGGGTCGAGGTGTCGGAGACCGCGCCCGCGCTTCTTCAGCCGCGACCGCGCCTTATCGAGCACCTGCGCCGCGAAGTGACGCCCGTCGACGGCGGCGTCGGGCCCGTCGGCCCAGGACCCCGCCTCGACCCAGCCGGCCAGGTCGATGATGAGCGCGCGCCATCGCGGGCTTTCCAGGGTCGCCATCACCGCCTCGTAAGCGACGGCGCGCTCCGCTTCGGCCCGCTGGCGCAGCGCGTCGAGACCGGGCTCGTCGGGCCGCTGCTTGGCGAGATCCGGAAGCGTGTCGCTGAGGAACACGTCGAGGTTGCGGGCGTGACCGAATGGCTCGGTGACCTGCTTGATCGAATCGTTGAAGCCCGCGGCCCGGGGATCGGCCTGCAGCATCGGGCCGAACAGCGACAGCGCCGAGCGCAGGCGCCGCAGGGAGACGCGGATCTGGTGCAGGGCCTCGGGCGGGCGCCCCCCCTCCAGGAAGGCGGTCTCGTTGAGGCGCATGTGGCGCAGGCAGGCGCGCGCCACGTGACGGAAGACGTCCCCGGCACTCGCTCCCTCCGGCAGGTCCACCGGCTCGGCCTTCACCACCGCCGGGCCGCGCCCGTCGAGCAGGGCGTAGCCGACCGCGCTCTTCGCGCGCACGCCGAGGCGCAGCGGCACGCTCTCGGCGAGGGACTGGGCCAGGACGAACAGATCGGCCGGGGCGCCGTCCTGGAGTTCCAGCTCGACTTCGCAGAGCGGTGCATGGCCCCGCGCAGTCTCGACCTGGCCCTCGTCCAGGGTGACGAGAATCCGGGACGTGCCCTGCTCCACCGGGATCTCCCGGCGCATCACGACGGTGGAGAAGACCCGCTCCAGAGGGGCGTCGGCCTTGCGCAGGATCCGCTCCGCCGCCGTGTCGGCCCAGGCGGCCGGGTCGGGCGCTTCCCCGGCGATCTCGGTTTCCCACTCGGCCCGGTCGAACAGGCCGACGCCGCCGCTCCCGGCCTTCACGGTCTGGACGTGCCGGCCGCC
Source organism: Methylobacterium sp. 391_Methyba4 (assembly GCF_029691625.1). Taxonomy (NCBI): domain Bacteria; kingdom Pseudomonadati; phylum Pseudomonadota; class Alphaproteobacteria; order Hyphomicrobiales; family Methylobacteriaceae; genus Methylobacterium; species Methylobacterium sp. 391_Methyba4. The sequence continues at coordinate 3,757,514 of NZ_CP121475.1, forward strand.
CTTGGCGCGCACCCGGAGGGTCAAGCCGGCCTCGCGAAGCGCGCCGTCGGGGGTGTCGTAATAGGTGGTGACCAACCGTTCGGGCTCGGCTGTCGCCGCGTGCTTCAGCCGGGGGTGGGACGCGAGCGCCGTCAGGTCCGGACCGGCGCAGTCGAGCTTCAACTCGACCTCGCGGGGTTCCTCGGCGGCGTGGCTCTCGGTGTCGCTCATACGCTCCTCTTGATGACCTGCCTCGCCTAACGATGCACAGATGCCCCTGGGTTGCATCGGCCCGCGCGGCATCGGCATCGGGGCGTGACCGTCCGACGCACCCGATCCACCAAAGGCGGCAGGCCTCCCGGCGTCAAGCAGAGAGCGCGGCACTCCGGCACGGAAGCCCCATGCTGCACTGCGTTAAAAACGCGCTTTCCCGGAACGGCACGACGTGGCAAGACAAATTGTCCACAATCCATCTGCCGCGCACGCCCCCGCCCCGACCGTCCGGCGGCCAACGGCGCCGCAACGCGCCGGCGCGGCGGATTCTCCTTTCGCGCGAGCGGTGCGCCCCGGGTGGACGGCGGCACCGCGGAGATGGTCCGGTCGGTGACTGCATTGAAGACACTCCTCGTCGGCGTGATCGGGCACGTCGATCACGGCAAGACGGCCCTCGTCCGGGCGCTCACGGGCGTCGATACCGACCGGCTGAAGGAGGAGCGCGCCCGCGGCGTATCCATCGTGCCGGGCTTCGCGCTGCTGGCGTCCGATCGCGGTGAGATCGACCTCGTGGATCTGCCGGGCCACGAGCGGTTCGTCCGCGCCATGATTTCCGGCGCCACCGGCATGCGGGCCGTCCTGCTGGCGGTGGACGCGCACGAGGGCATCAAGCCGCAGACGGTGGAGCATCTGGAGATCGCCCGCCTCATCGGCGTGCGCCGCGGCGTGCTGGCTCTGACCAAGGCGGACCTGGCGACGCCCGAGACCGTGGCGGCCCGCGCGGCCGAGATCGCCGCCGCCGCCGCCCGCGCGGGGATCGCGGCCGGTCCGGTCATCGCGACGTCGACCGTCACCGGCGCCGGCCTGCCGGAGCTGTCGGCCGCCCTGTCGGGGCTGCTGGACGAGACGGAGCCCGGCCGCGACGACGGCTTCCCGTATCTTCCGGTGGACCGGGTCTTCTCCCGGCCGGGATTCGGCACCGTCGTCACCGGGACGCTGCGGCGCGGACCGCTCGCCGTCGGCGACACGGTGGAGATCGCGCCCGGCGGCCGCACGGCGGTGGTGCGTGGCCTCCAGATTCACGGACGTGCGGTGGAGCGCGCCGAGCCCGGGCGCCGCACCGCGGTCGCCCTGCGCGGGATCGACCTCGACGAGGTCGCCCGCGGGCAGGCTTTGTCGCCGCCGGGCCTGCTCGCCCCGAGCGCGTGGCTCGACGTGGCGATCACCGCGGCGGCCGGTGCGGACGCCCTGGCGGGCGGCTCGGCCTGTCGCCTTCTGTTCGGGACCACCGAGGTCGAGGCGCGGCTGCGCCTGCTCGACCGTGATGCCCTGGAGCCCGGCGCCAGCACCCAGGCCCAACTCCATCTCGGCGAACCGGTCGCCGTGCCGGCACGGGAGCCTTTCGTGCTGCGGCTCGACTCGCCCTCCGTCACGGTGGCGGGCGGGCGGATCCTCGATCCGGCGAGCCGCCGCCGTCGGCGCCACGACCCGCGGGTCATGGCGGACCTGGCCGCACTCGCGGCAGGCCATGCCGGAGAGGCGATCACAGTCCGCCTCGGTCAGCTGGGCGCGGCCGGGGCACCCCTCACCGAACTCGCCCGGATCGCCGGCATCGCGCCGGAGCGTGCCCGGCAGATTCTCTCCGAAGCGGGCGCCCGCGCGATCGGCGACCGCTACATCGGCGCCGCAGCCTTCGCGGCACTGCGCAGCGGCACGCTGGCGGCCCTCGCCCACCATCACCGCGACAACCCGATGGATCACGGGATCGCCCTGGAGCGGCTCGCCCGTGCCCTGGCGCTGCCCGAGACGGTGACCGGTGCGGTGCTGCGCGACCTCGCGGCCGCGGGCGCTGTCGCCCAGGCGGGCGCCCTGTGGCGGCGAGCCGAGTTCGACCCGGCCCGCAACGAGAGCGAGGCCGCCCGCCGGCTGGAGCAGGTCTTCCGCCGCGCCGGACTCAGCCCGCCCGACGAGGCGGAGGCCATCGGACGCGACGTGCGGCGGCGCGAAGCGCTCACCTACCTCGTGGGCGCCGGCACGGTGATCCGCGCCGTCGACCGGGTCCAGCGCCGCGCCGTCCTGTTCCACCGGGAGGCGGTCGCCACCGCCAAGACCCGCCTCGTGGAGGCCTTCCCCGAGGCCGGGACGCCGGACATGGGCTTCCTGGCCCGGGAAGCGGGCGCCACGCTGGGAATCTCGCGCAAGTTCTCGATCCCCCTGCTGGAGCACCTCGACGCGACGGGCTTCACCCGCCGGGCGGGGGATCGCCGGGTGATCGTGGCCCTCGAACCCGCGCGCGCCGCACCGGACGCGGGCTGACGGCCGCCGGGGCGCTCCAACGACGCCGCGGACCAGTAAGCAGATGGGGTGGATGGCTCCCGCTCCGACTGACGGCATCTCGGTGCCAAGATGTGGTCGCTGCCGAAGCAGCAGCCACGCTCATGCAGGAGCCATCCCCATGGAGATCACCACCGTCGGCATCGATCTGGCCAAGAGCATCTTCCAGGTCCACGCCGTCGACGCAGCTGGGCACGTCGTCGTGCGCAAGGCTCTGAGGCGGGCGCAGGTCGTGCCGTTCTTCGCCAAGCTGCCGCGCTGCCTGGTCGGCATGGAGGCGTGCGGCACGGCGCATCACTGGGCCCGGGAGCTCATGAGCCTGGGCCACGACGTGCGGCTGATGCCGCCGGCTTACGTGAAGCCGTATGTGAAGCGCGGCAAGACCGATGCGAACGATGCCGCTGCAATCTGTGAGGCGGTCACGCGCCCGAGCATGCGCTTCGTGCCGGTGAAGTCGACCGAGCAGCAGGCGGCGCTGGCGCTGCACCGGACGCGCGACCTGCTGGTCAAGCAACGCACGCAGTTGGTGAACATGATCCGCGGCCTGCTCGCCGAGTTCGGGATCGAGATGGCGCGGGGCCTGCGGCACGCGCTCGAACTGGCGGCCCGGCTCTCGGCCGGAGACGCGGCCGAGGTGCCGCCGCTCGCCCAGCGCGTGGTGACCGGGCTGGCCGATCAGATCGGTGCCGTGCAGATCCAGCTCACCCGACTGGAGAAGGAGTTGCTCGCCTGGCATCGGGACAGCGACCTGTCGCAGCGCCTGGCGACGATCCCGGGTGTCGGCATCGTGTCGGCAACCGCGTTGGCCGCCTCGGTGAGCGAGCCCGAACGCTTCCGCTCCGGTCGGCAGTTCGCGGCCTCGTTGGGCCTGACACCGCTGCAGAACTGCAGTGGCGGCAAGGAGCGCCTGGGCCGGATCTCGCGCATGGGCGACCGCTACCTGCGCCGGCTGCTCGTGGTCGGCATGACCTCTCTGATCCGGCGTGCGAAGACGACACCGACCTCGGTCGACCCGCGGCTGCCGGCGCTGCTGCAGCGTAAGCCGGTGCGCGTGGTGACCGTTGCGGCGGCCAATCGCACGGCGCGGGTCGCCTGGGCGATCATGACCCGCGGCGGCACCTACCGCGCACCGGCGGCCACGGCCGCCTGACAGCACGCAGAGGAGACGTTTCCAGGTTGCGAGGACGATGAGAGTTGATGGCGAACCGGTCAGACCGGGAGCCGGGACACCCCGCCGCTAGTCCAGGGCGTCATAGCCCGCAAAGCAGAGTGGGACCCAGCTCGCGGATCCCATCAGGGCCAGCGGTCAACATGAACGACTGCATCGACAGGCCGGACACAAGACTGCACCCGACCAACCCGTCAGAAGCTCAATTCGCCACTTGCAATGCGGGAGCCATCCACACAGGACTAGTAGTCAGCGCCGAACCAGTCGCCGGCCCCCGGCTCGTAGCAGGTGTAGCCGATCAGGCAGTTCGGGTTGTCGCGAGTCGGACGGAAGGCGCGCTTGGCGATCTCGGTGGGCTCGCAGAACGACCGGTCGCGGACGAACCGGTCGTAGGTCATGCCGCCGGTCCCCAGGACCAGGGCGCCCCGGGCCTGAACGAGGCGGATCGTCTGCTGGCAGGTCATGGCCGTGCTGGACGGCCGCGTCTGCGCCGCGGCGGGTGACGCGGCCAGGACCAGGGCCGCCGCAATCCGGGTCATCATCGCCGACGCCTGTCCTCGTCCCATCGATCCTGCGGACAACACGCCGGGGACACGCACCCGTCCTGCGTCGCCTCGCCGCAAGGTCGTTCGTCGCGGACGGCGCTCCCGTCCCCCTGGGGTCCGAAGCCCTGCGGCCGGGCCGATCGAAGCCCGGCGTCAGACCTCGAAGGATTCGACGTACACGGTTCCCGGCGCCTGCCGGCGCGCGGCTTCCTCAATCCGGGCGAGCTGCGCCTCGGCGCGGCCGCAGGGAAACCCGTAGCGGGCGCGGACGCGCGCGCTGGCGATGCCCAGGGCAAGGCGGCTCAGGGCGACGAATTCCGCGACGGGATAGTCCTGCCCGACCGCGAGGTGCTCCTTGATCACCAGCGAGGGCGCGTAGCAGGCCTCGCGGGTGCCATCCGGCCAGCGGATATGGAAACGCATCTCAGGCATCGCGGGGGATCCGAAGGGTGTTCCAGGCCGCGGCCCCCGTCGCGGCCGGCAGCACCGGCGCGTCCCGGGGCGCCAGTTCCGCGTAGGTCGGCAGGTGGCGCGCGGCGCAGGCATCCCAGACATGGGCCCGGGCGACCTCCCGGCCGGCATTGCGCAGGCGCCCCCGCCGGCCCGGTTCGAGACTCGCCTCCATGGCCGCCGCGATGGCGCCCGTGTCCTCCGGGTTCACCGACAGGGCCTCGCCGGGGGCGAGATACTCGGTGAAGGGCGGACGGGCGGAGACGATCACCGGCGTGCCGCAGGCCATGGCCTCCAGGACGCACAGGCCGTAGCCTTCCATGAGCGAGGGAAACACCAGGGTATCGGCGATCCGGTAGAGGCTCGGCATGTCTGCCTGGTCCACCGGGCCGGTTCGGATCACCGGACGGCCGGTACCGACCGCGAGCCCCTCGCGCTCGAGGGCGGCGCAGCAGCGGGCCTCGTATCCCGCATGGTCGAGCAGCGAGGCACCCCCGGCCACGACGAGCTGCGCGCCGGGATGGGCGCGGCGCAGGGCCGCGAAGGCCTCGATCACCGCCAACGTGTTCTTGCGCGCCTCGAACCCGCCGACGCTGAGGAAGACCGGGCCGCCGCCGAGACCGAGGCTTCGACGGAGGGCCTCGTCCTCCGGTCCGGGATCGGGCGTGTAGGTCGCGCTATCCACGCCGGTGCCGACCACCTCGGCTCGGGCGCCGTATTCCACGGCCAGCGTCGCCGCCCAGGTCCGGCTGAGGCAGAGCAGGCGCCCGGCATCGAGGATAGCCCGCTCCTCCCACTGCGCAAGCTGCGCATCCGTAGACGCGTCGATGTGGTGGACGGTACGCACGAAGCCCGGGATGAGGCGGCGGCGGGTCAACGTGGCGAGGGCGTTGCCGCTGATGCAGCATTGAGCGTGAAACACATCGAAGTCGCAGGCGGCGGGGGTGGAGAAATGGGCGAGGTAGTCGGCGATCCGGGCACCGACCAGCGCGGCAGCCGATCCGCCCACCGGCTTAGCCGCGACCGAGATCGCCGGACATCGCGCCGCGCGGAAGAAGCCGCGTCCGGTCGGATCGGGGGCGTGGACGACCGCCTCGTGGCCGAGCCGGCACAGGGCCTCTCCGAGAGCCAGAGCGTGGGCCACGCCGCCGCGCGGATGGGTCGAGTGCGTGAGGATCGCGATGCGCAAGCGGCCGACCGGGGGACGGTTCATGGAGGCCTCAAGCCGGTCGGGGATCGCGCCCGAAACCCTGACCACGCGCTCCGCCGCCCTCACGGAGATGCGCCCAGCACCGGTCGCATGGTTCATGCCGGATGCTGCAGCATCCTGCCGAAACGTCGCGTCGGCGCCGTTTCGGGGGCCGGCCGGTCGCCAGCCCCAAAAGCCGCCTAATTTTGCGTTACGAATTCAGTGTGTTTTCAAGCTCGGCACGGAACCGCTCTTTTCAGCACCGTGTGTCAGACTGTATCTAACGCTCACGTGAGCCGGAGCCGTCGGTCCCGTGTCCAAGTCGCTGAACACTGCCTTCCCCGCCCGCAAACTGCTGCGCCGTCTGGGCTTGCTCAGCGCCTTGCTGGTCCTGCCGACGGCGGTTCTGGCCTATGCGGACCTCCTGCCCGAATCGCTCGACATGCTGGGTCTCGACCTGCGTGAGAGTCCGGACCTGCCGCACGTCGCCCGTCAGATCGCCATCGGCGCACCGCTGAAGATCGTGGCCTTCGGCTCGTCCTCGACGCAGGGTATCGGCGCGTCGAGCCCGGCCAACGCCTACCCGGCCCGCCTCCAGATCGACCTCCGCAAGAAGCTGCACGGAATCGACGTCGCGGTCATCAATCGCGGGATCGGCGGCGAGCACGTCGACGACATGCTGGCGCGGCTCGACCGGGACGTCATCGCGGCCGAACCGCAGCTCGTGATCTGGCAGACGGGGAGCAACGATCCGCTGCGCGGGGTCTCGGTCGAACATTTCCGCGAGGCCACCGTGTCGGCCATCCGTCGGATCCGCGAGGCCGGGATCGACGTGGTGCTGATGGAGCCGCAATGGTGCCCGAAGCTGGAAGCCACGCCGGGCGCCTCCCGCTTCCGTGACGCGGTCCGCAGCATCGGCGACGACCTCGACGTTCCGGTGATCCGCCGCGCCGATCTCATGCACGGCTGGGTGCGCGAGGGTAAGCTGACCACCAAGCAGCTCTTCGCCGCCGACGGGCTCCACATGGCCGATCGCGGCTACGCCCTCCTGGCCGAGGCCGCGGCGCAATCGATCCTGCAGGATGCGGGTCCTGTGCGGAGCTTCGAGCCTGTGGCCGAATAGAGGGCGCCCCACCGCCCCTTCCGGCTGGACTCGGCCGGCGAAGCTCCCCATCTCGGCGCGATCGAGAGCGGAGCCGAACCTTGAGCCAGGATGCATTCAGGTATGAAGACCGGGGCGCGGTGCCCCAGATGCACGCGACCACGATCCTGATGGTGCGCAAGGGCGGCCGTGTCGTCATCGGCGGCGACGGTCAGGTCAGCCTGGGCCAGACCATCGTGAAGGGGAATGCCCGCAAGGTCCGGCGCCTGGCCAAGGGCGCGGTGATCGGCGGCTTCGCCGGCGCCACGGCGGACGCCTTCACTCTGTTCGAACGCCTCGAAGCCAAGCTTGAGCAATATCCCGGTCAGCTGACGCGGGCCTGCGTCGAACTCACCAAGGATTGGCGGACGGATCGCTACCTCCGCCGCCTCGAGGCGATGATGCTGGTCGCCGACCGCGATGTCAGCCTGCTTCTGTCGGGCTCGGGCGACGTTCTGGAACCGGAAAGCGGCGTCATGGCTATCGGCTCGGGCGGCAATTACGCCCTGGCGGCCGCCCGCGCGCTGGAAGACGGAGACCTCGATGCAGAGGCGATCGTCCGGCGCGCCATGGGGATCGCCGCGGAGATCTGCGTCTACACGAACGGCAATCTGGTGATCGAGACCCTCGAAGCCTGACCTCCCGCGGCTGCGGCCTGAGCCGGCGTCGACACCGTACGATCGACGCCGCTTCTCGCACCGTGGCCGCCCGCATCCGGATCGTCGGGGCGCTCATGCCCCGCCGGGGCGGGCTACGCGGCGCATCCTCATCGCGCACGCAGCGGACTTTGCGATGCGGGTCGTATTCGCGTGCTTTGGGGATGAGAAGTGACCTCAGCCGGCGACGGGAAATCTTCACAATCCGATATTCGGCAATGGCAATTCCTCGTTCAATTAACCGAGTGATGTCAAAACGGTCAAATCCGTTAAATCTTGTGCATCTCATCTATCGAGTACGATAGCCCTCGGATCCATCACTGAAATTTGAGCGCCGCAGCCGCCCTTTCGCGGCGCCGTTCCAGCCAAAAATTACGATGACGACTGCATAGGTAAGGGAATTTTTACGCTATAAAATGCATAGTCGGCCCATAATAAGCAAAATTCGTCGCGCAACATGCGCGCTGAGGGCTGAACTATGCGATCGATTAATGACGTCCGCATCGTGACGAAACTGACCGCCGCCTTCGGCAGCTTAGCGGCGGTCACGGTTGGGATCAGCGCGATCGGATACAGTCATCTAACGTCGATCGAGCGGGTCAATCATCTTACGGAGCATACCTACCAGGTCATCTCTGCGCTCGACGGCGTGACGCAGTCGATGCTGAACCAGGAAACGGGGCTCCGCGGCTATCTGCTCTCGGGCGACCCGAAATTTCTGGAGCCGTTCCGCAACGGCCAGAAGGCCTACAAGGCGGCGCTGGAGACCGCGCAGGCGCTCACGGTGGACAACGCAGCGCAGCAGGCGCGCCTGGCGGCCGTGAACAGCTTGGCCGCGACCTGGTCGAACGACATCGCCCGGAACGAGATCGCCCTCGTCGAGGCGGGCCAGCTCGACGCGGCGCGCCAGATCGAGGCGAGCGGGGCCGGGAAGGCGTCCATGGACGCCCTGCGCGCGAAGCTTGCCGACGCGGACCAGGCCGAGCGGGAGCTCCTCGCGGCCCGCAGCGACGAACAGGGACGCTCGTTCAGCGCGGCCTATCTCGCCAGTCTTCTCGGCAGCGTGGCCAGCGTCCTCATCGCAGCGCTTCTGGCGTTCCTGGTCTTCGCGATGCTGACCCGCCCGCTTGGCCGGCTCGTCGCGGTGCTCCAGCGGATGGCCCGGGGTGAGATCGAGGCCGAGATCGCGGAGGCCCGACGCGGCGACGAGATCGGCGCGGTCGGGCGGGCCGTGGAGGGAATCAAGACCATGGTCGCCAGGAAGGCGGCCGAAGATGCCGAGATCAAGCAGATCGCCGACACCGCGGCGGCCGCCGAGCGGCGGCGGACCATGATCGAGCTGGCCGACAGCTTCGATCGCGCCGTGGGCGGGATCGTCGGGATGGTGTCGTCCTCGGCCACGGAGCTGCAGGCGACCGCGCGGACCATGTCGGCGACCGCCTCCGAGACGTCGAGCCAGTCGACCACGGTGGCGGCAGCCGCCGAAGAGGCGGCCACCAACGTGAACACGGTGGCGGCGGCGGCCGAGCAGCTGGGCTCCTCGGTCCAGGAAATCGGCCGGCAGGTGGACGGTTCGGCCCATCTGGCGCAGCGCGCCGTCTCGGACGCCGACCAGACCGGCGCCCTGGTCCAGGAGCTGAGCAATTCCGTATCGCGGATCGGCGACGTGGTCGGCCTGATCTCGAACATCGCCGGCCAGACCAACCTGCTGGCGCTGAACGCCACCATCGAGGCCGCCCGCGCCGGTGCCGCCGGCAAGGGTTTCGCCGTCGTCGCCGCCGAGGTGAAGGCGCTGGCCGAGCAGACCGCGAAGGCGACCCACGAGATTTCCGGCCAGATCGCGCAGATCCAGGCGGTGACCGGTCAGGCCGTGACGTCGATCGGCGGCATCACCGAGCGGATCCGGGAGATCAGTGGCGTCGCCACCTCGATCGCCGCCGCAGTCGAGCAACAGGGCGCGGCCACGCAGGAGATCGTCCGGAATGTCGCGCAGGCGGCGGTCGGCGCCGGCGAGGTGACGAGCAACATCTCGGGTGTTGCGGGCGCCGCCGAGGAGACCGGCATGGCGGCCGGCCAGGTGCTCGACGCGGCGTCCGAGCTTTCGCGGCAATCGGAGAAGCTGACCGCCGAGGTCGACCGGTTCCTCGTGAGCGTCCGCGCGGCGTGAGCAGTGCCGCGCAGCGGGCTTCCGGCGACGGAGGCCCGTTCGTCAAAACAAATAATGCCGACGGCGATTAGTTTACGCAGCTTTGACGAATAACCGGCATTTTAGCGCCAATCGAGCCTCTGCGGTTGGATCTCAATGAAAATCGGCGGAAAACTTCTGGGCTTCGTCGGCGCGTGCAGCCTGACGACGCTGATCGTGGCCGGGGTCAGCGTCGCGACGCTGAGAAGCTTCGAGCATTCCCTCACGAGCGTCGAGAACGCCTCGATCCGGGCGCTCGACGCCGCCAACTTCAACCGCCTCGCCGCCGAAGTGACCATGGATTCGCGGGGCGTCTACGCCTCCGCCGACCGCACGGAGGCGGCCAAGTACACCGCCGGCATCCGCAAGGGTCTGGCCGAGATGGACGCGCTCCGGGCGGACTGGGCGCCGCGGGTCACCGAGGCCGAGCGCCCGCTCTTCGACGCCATGGTGCGCAATGCCGAGGCGTTCCGGGCCCTGCGCAGCGCCCTCGCGGAGGCTGGCGACACGACCGGCCCCAAGGCGGCCGCCGAACTCGGATTCAACGACGCCAACCGCGCCAACCGTAAGGTCTTCCAGGCGAGCATCGATGCCCTGGTGAAGCAGGGCCGGACCGAGATGGCGGCGATCAAGTCGGACACCCAGGCGCTGTTCCAGGCGCGGACTCTGCTCCTCCTCGGCCTCGCGCTGGCCGGAACCGCGATCTGCTGCGCCCTGGGCCTGCTCATCGGGCAGCGGCAGATCGCCCGGCCGCTGCGGGCGGTCTCGGAGGCGATCCAGCGCCTCTCGCGCGGCGACCTGACCCTGCCCGCGATCAAGCCGGGGCGCGACGAGATCGGGGCGATCTGGACCAGCATGCAGGTCTTCAGCGACACGATGCGCGAGGCCGAGACCCTGCGGCACGAGCACGAGCGGATGCGGGTCGATACGGCGGCGCGCAAGCGTTCCGAGATGGCCGGGCTCGCCGATCAGTTCCAAAGCAACCTCGGCGGGCTGGTCGATCACCTGGCCGGAGCGGCAGCCGGCTTGGAGCGCGCCGCCGCCACCATGGCGGGCAACGCCGATCACGCCGGCACGCAGTCCCAGGCCGTGACCCGCGCCGCCGAGACCACCGCCTACAACGTCGAGGCCGTCGCCGCCGCCACCGAGGAACTCGCCGCGACGGCGAGCGAGATCGGCGTTCAGGTCACGCAGACCTCCACCGCGGCCGAGGGGGCCGTCGAAGCGACGCGGCGGACCCGGACGAGCGTCCAGGCCCTCGCCCGCAGCGCCGAGGGCATCGGGCAGGTCGTCTCCCTCATCTCCACGATTGCCGGCCAGACCAACCTGCTGGCGCTCAACGCGACGATCGAGGCCGCCCGCGCCGGCGAGGCCGGGCGCGGCTTCGCGGTCGTCGCCACCGAGGTCAAGGATCTGGCCACCCAGACCGCCAAGGCCACCGAAGAGATCGCCGGGCAGATCGCCGCCATGCGGGCGGCGACCCACGAGGCCGTCGCCGCGATCGAGGAGATCGGCGGCACGATCGAGCAGGTCCACGGCATCGCCCTCGGTGTGGCCGCGGCCGTCGAGGAGCAGCAATTGGCCACGCAGGAAATCGCCCGCAGCGTCTCGGAGGCCGCGAGCGGCACCCGCTCCGTCACCGAGACCATGGCGCTGGTCCTGGGTGCAGCCCGCGAGACCGGCGCGAGCGCCGCGGAGGTGCTGGCGGCCGCCGCCGACATCGCCCGCCGCTCCAACGGGCTGGGGAGCGAGGTGGCGGGCTTCGTGGCGCAGGTCCGGGCGGCCTGACGGTCCCGCCGCTGCGCGCGGATGTTGCATTGCAGCGCGCAGGCCCCTAGGGTCCGCGCATTCGCAAGGACCCGGTGAAAGCCCGGGTGGCTCTTCCGGCCGCCGATCCGCCGGACCACGCATTCGAGACGCGCCATGACCCGCCAGCGACGCGGGCACGCCGCTCGTGCGGAATCAAGCATGTCACTCAGCTCACCCGGACAGACCGGGTTTCTCCGGTCGTGGACATCCAACATCCGCGGCGACACCCTCTCGGGGATCGTCGTCGCCCTCGCGCTGATCCCCGAGGCCATCGGCTTCTCGGTCATCGCCGGCGTCGACCCGAAGGTCGGTCTCTACGCCTCCGTGGTCATCGCCTGCACCATCGCCTTCGCGGGCGGCCGCCCCGCCATGATCTCGGCCGCCACCGCCGCCACCGCCGTCGTGATGGTCGAGCTCGTGCGCGACCACGGGGTGCAGTACCTCTTCGCCGCCACCATCCTGATGGGCGTGATCCAGATCCTGGCCGGCCTCCTCCGGTTGGGCCGGCTGATGCGGTTCGTCTCGCAGTCGGTGATGACCGGCTTCGTCAACGCCCTGGCGATCCTGATCTTCCTGGCGCAGATGCCCGAACTGACCGGCGTCACGCCGGCGACCTACGGGCTCATCGCCCTGGGCTTGGCGATCATCTACGGCGTGCCGCGGATCACCCGCGCGATTCCCGCCCCGCTCATCGCCATCGCGGTGCTGACGGCGATCACCGCGATCTTCCACCTCGACGTCCGCACGGTCGCCCATCTCGGCGCCCTGCCCTCGGCGCTGCCGAGCTTCGCCCTGCCGGACGTGCCCCTCACCTTCGAGACCCTGCGGATCCTTCTGCCCTACGCGGCGACGTTGGCCGCGGTCGGCCTGCTGGAGAGCCTGCTCACCGCGCAGATCGTTGATGACCTGACCGACACGGGCAGCGACAAGAACCGCGAATGCATGGGCCAGGGCGTGGCCAACATGGCCTCCGCGGTGTTCGGCGGCATGGGCGGCTGCGCGATGATCGGCCAGTCGGTGATCAACGTCTCCTCGGGCGCCCGCGGCCGCCTCTCGACGCTGGTGGCCGGCGCCTTCCTGCTGCTGCTCCTCGTGGCGCTGCAGGATCTGCTCGCCGTGGTGCCCGTGGCGGCCCTGACCGCCGTGATGATCATGGTCTCGATCAACACCTTCTCCTGGCGTTCCCTGGCCCGCCTGCGGACCAACCCGCTGCCATCCTCCGCGGTGATGCTGGCCACCGTCCTGGTCGTCGTGGCCACGAAGGATCTCGCCATCGGCGTGCTGGTCGGCGTGCTGCTCTCGGGCGTGTTCTTCGCCGGCAAGGTCTCCCGTCTCAACCGGATCACCTCCAGCCTCTCGGCCGATGGCCGGACCCGCACCTACGCCATCACCGGGCAGGTGTTCTTCGCCTCCGCCGGCACGTTCACCGAGGCGATCGACGTGCTGGAGCCGGTCGAGCGTCTCGTGATCGACGTCAACGCGGCGCATTTCTGGGACATCTCGGCCGTCGCAGCCCTCGACCGGGTGGTGCTGAAGGCCCGCGCCCGCGGGCGCCTCGTCGAGGTCGTCGGCCTCAACGCCGCCAGCTCGACCCTCGTCGAGCGGTTCGGCCAGCACGACAAGCCCGGCGTCGCAGCGGTGCCGGCAGCGCATTGAGGCGGCTATCGGCCCACGCGGCGCCCCCTTGCGCGGGGCCGCGTGGGACCCCATTCCCGGCGCGGGGCCGATTTCGGGCCGGGAACAGGGATGGCACAGCGGTGACGACGTTCTCTCCGCGCGAGATCGTGTCCGAACTCGATCGCTTCATCGTCGGGCAACACGACGCCAAGCGCGCCGTGGCGATCGCGCTGCGCAATCGCTGGCGACGCCAGCAGCTGATCGGTCCGCTCCGCGAGGAGGTCGCGCCCAAGAACATCCTGATGATCGGGCCGACCGGGTGCGGAAAGACCGAGATCGCCCGCCGCCTCGCCCGGCTCGCCAACGCCCCGTTCCTCAAGGTCGAGGCCACCAAGTTCACCGAGGTCGGCTATGTCGGCCGCGATGTCGAGCAGATCATCCGTGATCTCGTCGAAGTGGCGATCGGCCTGACCCGGCAGGTAAAGCGCGAGGGCGTGAAGGCCAAGGCCGAAGCCGCGGCCGAGAACCGCCTCCTCGACGCCCTCGTCGGGCCGACCGCCAGCCAGGCCACCCGTGACAGCTTCCGGCGCAAGCTCCGCAACAGCGAGCTCGACGACAAGGAGGTGGAGCTGGAGCTGACCTCCGGCGCCCCCACGGGTATGCCGATGTTCGAGATTCCCGGTGTACCGGGGGCCTCCATGGGCGCGATCAACATCGGCGACATGCTCGGCAAGGCACTCGGCGGCCAGCGCGGCAAGCCGCGCCGGATCCTGGTCCGGGACGCCTATGCGCCCCTGATGGCCGAGGAATCCGATAAGCTCGTCGACGACGAGGCGCTGGTCCGCGAGGCGATCGGCGAGGTCGAGAACAACGGCATCGTGTTCCTCGACGAGATCGACAAGATCTGTGCCCGCGAGGGCCGGTCCTCCGGCGACGTGTCCCGCGAGGGCGTACAGCGCGACCTTCTGCCGTTGATCGAAGGCACCACGGTCGCCACCAAGCACGGCCCGGTGAAGACGGACCACGTCCTGTTCATCGCCTCGGGCGCCTTCCACGTCTCGAAGCCGTCCGACCTCCTGCCCGAGCTGCAGGGCCGCCTGCCGATCCGCGTGGAGTTGCAGCCGCTGACGGTGGACGACTTCAAGCAGATTCTCACCGCCACCGAGGCGAGCCTGATCAAGCAGACGGTCGCGCTGATGGAAACGGAGGGCGTGACCCTGTCCTTCACGGACGACGCGGTGGACGCGCTCGCCCGGGTCGCGGTCGAGGTGAATTCCTCGGTGGAGAACATCGGTGCCCGCCGGCTTCAGACGGTTCTCGAACGGGTGATCGACGAGATCTCCTTCACCGCCACAGACCGCTCCGGCGAGACGGTGCCGATCGACGCGGCCTATGTGCGCGAGCGGGTTCAGGACCTGGCGTCCAACGCCGATCTGAGTCGGTTCATCCTCTAGGACCTGGACGTCATCCGCGCTCCGGTTTGCGGCCACGCCGTCATTCCGGAGCGCCGCGCCGGAGCGCCAGAGGCGAGCCCGGGCTTCGCGACGCGGTCCCGGAACCTCCAGTCATGATTGAGGGTGGCGTGAGCCATGCGGCCCGGCGCGGCCCTTCGCGGCCGCCGCGTCTGCTAGGCCCGCGCCGGGGCGCGGTGCTGGGGAATGTCGACGCGTGTCACGCATAAGATTCGGCCTCGGCGACACGATGCTCTCGGTCGCCGCGCTGGTGACCGGCATGGTCTCCCTCCAGAGCGGAGCGACCTTCGCCAAGAGCCTGTTTCCGGCGGTCGGTGCATCCGGGACGTCCGCCCTGCGGGTCGGCTTCTCGGCCCTGATCCTCGTTGCCGTCTGGCGGCCGTGGCGGCGCAGTCTCCCGGCGCGCGAGGCCGGCTGGATCGCCCTCTACGGGACGGCCCTCGGGCTGATGAACCTCCTGTTCTATCTCGCCCTGGCACGGCTGCCCCTCGGACCGGCCGTGGCCATCGAGTTCGTCGGGCCGCTGGCCGTCGCTCTGATCGCGTCGCGCCGCCGGTCGGATTTCCTGTGGATCGGCGTGGCGGTCGCCGGACTCGCGCTGCTCCTGCCGATCTCCGGTCAGGACGGACTCGATCCGATCGGGATCCTGCTCGATCTCGGCGCGGCCCTGTGCTGGGCGCTCTACATCCTGTTCGGACAGCGCGCGGGGCGGATCGACGGCGGCCAGGCCGTGTCCCTCGGCATGTTCACGGCGGCCATCGTGGTGGCGCCCTTCGGCCTGTCGGAGGCCGGACCTGCCCTGCTCAGCCCCGGCATCCTGGCCGCAGGCCTTGGCGTGGCGGTGATGTCGAGTGCCCTGCCCTATTCCCTGGAGATGTTCGCCCTGCGCCGGCTCGACCGGAAGAGCTTCGGCGTCCTGATGAGCCTGGAACCCGCCGTGGCGGCCTGCGCCGGCCTCGTTCTCCTGGGGGAGCGAATCAGTCCCATCCAATGGCTGGCGATCGGACTGGTGATCGCGGCCTCCGTGGGAATCACCGTGAGCACGCGGCGGACGGCCCCGACCGCGGCCGTACTGGAAGCCTGATCGTGAAGACTACTTCCCCGCCAGAACCCGCGAGGCGACGTTGATGTATTTGCGGCCCGCTTCCTGGGCGTGAAGCACGGCGTCGCCGAGCTTCTCCTCGTCGCGGACGCTGGCCAGCTTGATCAGCATCGGCAGGTTGATGCCCGCCACGACCTCCACCGAGCCGCCGTTCATGCAGGACAGGGCGAGGTTCGACGGCGTGCCGCCGAACATGTCGGTGAGCACGACCACGCCCTCACCGGTATTCACCCGACAGACCGCGGACATGATGTCCCGCCGTCGCAATTCCATATCGTCTTCCGGCCCGATCGTGATCGTCTCGATCTGATCCTGCGGGCCGACCACGTGCTCCAGAGCGGCCTTGAACTCGGTCGCCAGTAGCCCGTGAGTTACGAGCACCATGCCAATCATCGACACGTGTTCCAACGTCCTGTGAATGCCGCCATGTTGTGCATCGCACAGCCCCCCACAAGGCGAACGCGACTTTTTTGCCCGGACATTTCCGCGATCATGCCACGGCCGCAGCGGCTGCGCCATGGGGGTATACCAGTCTTAGGCGAATCGAACCGCCTGTGCGGCTGCGAAGTCACGGCCGATGCTTTCGCAGTGCCGCACGGATGAGCAGCGGCGCGAGGCCGGCGGCGCGCACGCCCCGGTCGAGAACGAGGCGCGGCAGGGTCAGGCCGAGGAGCGCCGCCGCCTCGGGGGGCTCCGGCAGGCGCGGTGCCGTCTCCACGAGATCGACGGCGAGGTCCAGAACCACCTCCGGGCGGAATGGGATGCCGAGCTCGGCCACGGGCAGGATCCCCTGCCCCCGGATCTCGACCTGTCCGGCGAGGCTCGGATGGGGACAGGCCACGAGTCGCCCTTCGCGCACCGTACAGACGACGCGGTCGTCGGCCACGAAGGCCCCGTCGGCCGCGTCGGCGAGCAGGAGCGCGAGACTGGATTTGCCGGCGCCCGACGGGCCGCGAATCAGGATCCCGGTCTCGCACAGCGCGATACAAGCGCCGTGAAGGGTGAGCATCAGGCGTGGAGTTGCCGCGGGGCCGCCGGCAGGCGGACCACGAAGCGGGCGCCGCGCACGGTGGGCTCGCCATCCTCATCCGGGGCGCCGGGCCGGTTCTCGGCGCGGATCGTGCCGCGATGGGCCTGGACGATCTGGCGGGAGATCGACAGGCCGAGCCCTGAATTCTGGCCGAAGCCCTGCTCGGGCCGGTCGGTGTAGAAGCGCTCGAAGATCCGCTCCAGGGCATGCTCCGGGATGCCCGGACCCTCGTCCTCGCAGATCATCTCCACCTCACCGCGCACCCGGCGCAGCACCACCCGGACCTTCGCGTCGCTCGGCGAGAACGAACGGGCGTTGTCGAGGAGGTTGTTGACCACCTGGCCGAGCCGGCTGTCGTGGCCGATGATCGTGAACGGCGCATCCTGCTCCGATCCGATCGATTCAACGTCGAGCTGGATCAGGCAGTCCTTCGGGCGCCGCCGCTCGTTGGCCACGGAGACGACGGTGGTGAGAAGCCGCCGGAGATCCACGCGCCGGGCTTCGGCGCGCGCGAGTTCCGCATCGAGCCGCGAGGCGTCCGCGATGTCGCTGATCAGCCGGTCGAGGCGCTTCACGTCGTGCTGGATGATCGCCATCAGGCGGCCGCGGGATTCGTCGGTCTTGGCGAGCGGCAGGGTCTCCACCGCGCTGCGCAGCGACGTGAGCGGGTTCTTCAGCTCGTGGCTGACATCGGCCGCGAAGCTCTCGATGGCGTCGATCCGCCGGTAGAGCGCCTGGGTCATGTCGCGCAGGGCGCCGGACAGATGGCCGATCTCGTCGGTACGCTCGGTGAAATCGGGGATCTCCTCGCGGGTCTTGATGCCCATCCGGACCTTCTCGGCGGCCTCGGCGAGGCGGCGCACCGGCCCCGCGATGGCGCCGGCCAGCAGGAACGACAGCACCACCATCACCGCCGAGGCGACGAGGAAGACCTGGAGCAGGCCGAACCGCTCCGAGGCGATGACCCGGTCGATGGCGTCGCCCTGGGTCGAGATCAGCAGGGCGCCGCGGACCGAGCCGGCCCGGTGAATCGGCACCGCCACCGACACGGTGGTCTCGCCGAGCTTGTTGCGGCGCACGAGGCTGCCGCGGTTGCCGCCGAGCGCCGCCTGGACCTCCCGGAGGGAGTGGCCGTTCACCGGCCCGGTCTCCTCGGCGGTCTCGGTCCGGCTGCGGAACAGGCCGCCGAGCTTCGCCTGGATCGTCTCGAAGGCGGATTCGAGCATCCCGGGCTTGTGGGGCTTGGGCTCCAGCGGATCGGGCCGGCTGGCGTCGCCGCGCTTGAACAGGGTGCGGGTGTCGAACAGGAGGCCGCCCTCCTGATCGTAGACCCGGGCGCGGTTGCCCGTCGGCGTCACGAGGCGCGAAAGGAGCGGCGCCACTTTCTCGGGGTTGAGCGAGAAGGCGAGCGGCTGCGATTCCTCCTCCGCCGCCTCGCCGGCCTGCTGCTGGAGCAGCTTGTCGGGATCGATGCGGATCGTGTCGGTGTCCACCGACGCGGAGGCGGCGATCGCCCCCGCGATGATCTCGCCCTGGATGGCGAGGCTCTGGATCCGGGCCTGGATCAGGCCCTGGCGGAACTGGTTCAGGTAGAGGAACCCGACGAGCAGCGCGATCAGCCCGACGAGGTTGAGGACGACGATGCGGCGCGTCAGGCTCGACGAGGCGCGCTGGCCGATCGCGTCCCACACGGCACGGGGCAGGCCGAGCGGTCGGGACAGAATCTGGGCCAGGGAGGCGCGGGGCGGGGCATCCTCGGTCTGGGGCTGGGTGGTCCGGGCGGTCACGGGGCGGATCCTGGAGATCACGCCTCCTTGAAGCGGTAGCCGACGCCGTAGAGCGTCTCGATCATGTCGAAGCTCTGGTCGGTGACCTTGAACTTCTTGCGCAGCCGCTTGATGTGGCTGTCGATGGTCCGGTCATCGACATAGACCTGATCGTCGTAGGCCGCGTCCATCAGGGCGTTGCGGCTCTTCACCACGCCGGGGCGCTGCGCGAGCGCCTGGAGAATCAGGAACTCCGTGACCGTCAGGGTCACCGGCTCGCCCTTCCACGTGCAGGTGTGGCGCTCGGGATCCATCATCAGCGCGCCGCGCTCCAGCGACCGGGCCGCCACCTCGGCCTCACCCCGGGGCGTGCTGCCGGGGGCCTCCTTGGCGAAGCGCCGGAGCACCGCCTTGACCCGCTCCACGAGGAGCCGCTGCGAGAACGGCTTATGGATGAAGTCGTCCGCGCCCATCTTGAGGCCGAACAGCTCGTCGATCTCCTCGTCCTTCGAGGTCAGGAAGATCACGGGAAGGTCGGATTTCTGCCGCAGGCGTCGGAGAAGCTCCATCCCGTCCATGCGCGGCATCTTGATGTCGAAGATCGCGAGATCGGGCGGCGAATGGCGCAGACCGTCCAGGGCGGAGGCGCCGTCCGTGTAGGTCTGGATGCGGTAACCTTCGGTCTCCAGCGCGATCGACACAGAGGTGAGGATGTTCCGGTCGTCGTCGACGAGGGCGATGGTCGGCATGCGCGGTCCCTGACTGAACGGGCTCAGGCGCGGTCCCGGCTCTACGCACAGGCCGCGCCGCATCCCGGCCCACGAGGGGCAGACGAAAACGCGAACCGGGCAGTTTCGGCGCAGCCCGGCACACGCAAAGGGACAGGTGCTTTAGTACGACCGATCGGAAAAAGCGAGCGGCGGTCATAGCTTGGCCGTAACAGCGGCACGCCGCGGCCCATCTGACGCGGTTCGGACGCCTCGCGCGCGCTGCGGCAGATCGCTAACATGGCGGCGGAATGCGGCGGCAATTCGGATCGGGGAGGAATCGCGGATGGGCGAGACGATGGACACGGGTCCGGGTCCCGGCGGACCGGCCCGTCCGCTGCCCGCCGAGGCGGCACCGTTCGACGCGATCGGCCTGTCGCGGATGCTCCTGCGCAGCATCCGTTCGGGTGCCCTCGCGACCCTGGATCCGGACGGCACGCCCTTCGCGTCCCTCGTCACCATCGCCACCGACGTGGACGGCACGCCGCTGATGCTGCTGTCGCGGCTGTCGGCCCATACCCGCAACCTGCTCGCCGAGCCGCGCTGCTCGCTGCTGTTCGCGCAGGGCGGCAAGGGCGATCCCCTCGCCCATCCCCGGCTGACGGTGGTCGGCCGCGCCGTCCAGACACCTGAGGCGCGGGCGCGCGAGCGGTTCCTGGCCCGCCACCCGAAGGCCAAGCTCTACGCCGATTTCCCCGATTTCGGCTTCTTCGCCCTCGCGCCGGATGCCGGCCATCTCAACGGCGGCTTCGCCAAGGCCGCGACGCTGACCCGGGACCAGCTCCTCCTCGATCTCTCGGACGCGCAGCCGATTGTGGCCGGCGAGCGCGGCGCCGTGGAGCATATGAACGCCGACCATGCGGACGCGTTGGGGCTCTACGCCGCGGGCGCGGGCGGCGAGGCCGGGCTGCCCTGGCGGCTCACCGGCCTCGACCCCGAGGGCATGGACCTGATGGCGGGCGATCGCACCGTCCGGGCCCCCTATCCGGAGCGCGTCACCGACATGGGTGCGCTGCGCAAAAGTCTCGTTGCCATGGCCGCGCGGGCGCGCGCGACCGGTGCGGACGCGTGAACGCGCAAGGACTTCACGATCAGGCATGGCGAAAAGTCGCTGCGTGCCCCATATCGGGGCGATGAGCGATACCCAGACTGATACCTACCCCTTCAGCCTCGATGTGGAGCCGGTCGGCGAGAGCGGCTCCCTGTTCCAGTGGAGCATCCGCAAGCACGGCAAGCTGCACCAGCGCTCGGATCGGAAACATCCGACCGAGGCCAAGGCGCGCTCCCATGGCGAGGCCGAGATCGAGCGCCTGATCCGCGACCGCGGTCGCTGATCGGACGGACGATCGTCGGCGACAGTCCCGTCGTTCACCCGGGGGCCGGCACGCGTCGGCCCCCGTCGTTTGTCCGCGGACCGGACGACCGGGTCCATGCCCTCCGTCATCCCGGGACCGCGACGCGCAGCCCGCGACCGGGACACCCGGCGGGATCCGACGGCGCCAGCCGGTACGGACCTGGTATTCGGGCCTTTCTGCGCCCGCTCGAAATGACGGGACGGGACCCTCATCGCGTCGGCGCCGGTCCTCAGGCGCTTAGGCCGCGCTTGGCGCCTTCCCGCGGCGCTGCTATCTCGCGCGGGAGCCGATCTTTTCGAATACGTCCCGACGTCAGAGGGTGCGCGCCGGCGTGCGCCCGAACGGAATGCCGATGACAGCCCCGATCGAATCCATCCGCAATTTCTCGATCGTCGCACATATCGACCACGGCAAATCGACCTTGGCCGACCGGCTGATCCAGGCCACCGGCACCGTCGCGCTCCGCGACATGAGCGAGCAGATGCTCGACTCGATGGATATCGAGAAGGAGCGCGGCATCACCATCAAGGCGCAGACCGTGCGCCTGGAATACAAGGCGCAGGACGGCAAGGATTACGTCCTGAACCTGATGGACACGCCCGGCCACGTGGACTTCGCCTACGAGGTGTCGCGCTCGCTCGCCGCCTGCGAGGGGTCCCTCCTCGTGGTCGACGCCTCGCAGGGCGTGGAGGCGCAGACCCTCGCCAACGTCTATCAGGCGCTCGACGCCAACCACGAGATCGTGCCCGTCCTCAACAAGGTCGACCTGCCGGCGGCCGAGCCGGACCGGGTGAAGGAGCAGATCGAGGAGGTGATCGGCCTCGATGCCTCCGACGCGGTGCCGATCTCGGCCAAGACCGGGCTGAACATCGAGGCGGTGCTGGAGGCGATCGTCACCCGCCTGCCGCCGCCGAAGGGCAGGAGCGACGCGCCGCTGAAGGCGCTCCTTGTGGACAGCTGGTACGACGCCTATCTCGGCGTCGTCGTGCTGGTGCGGATCATCGACGGCACCCTCAAGAAGGGCATGACCATCCGCATGATGGGCGCCGACGCCGTGTACGGCGTCGACCGGATCGGCGTGTTCCGGCCCAAGATGGCCGATATCGACGCTCTCGGCCCGGGCGAGGTCGGCTTCTTCACCGGCTCGATCAAGGAGGTGGCCGACACCCGCGTCGGCGACACCATCACCGAGGACAAGCGCCAGACCACCGAGATGCTGCCGGGCTTCAAGGAAGTCCAGGCGGTGGTGTTCTGCGGCCTGTTCCCGGTGGACGCAGCCGAGTTCGAGAATCTCCGCTCGGCCATGGGCCGGCTGCGGCTCAACGACGCCTCCTTCTCCTACGAGATGGAGTCTTCGGCCGCCCTCGGCTTCGGCTTCCGCTGTGGCTTCCTCGGGCTCCTGCACCTGGAGATCATCCAGGAGCGGCTTGAGCGCGAGTTCAACCTCGACCTGATCTCGACCGCGCCTTCGGTGGTCTACCGCCTGAAGATGCGCGACGGGGAAGTGAAGGAGCTGCACAACCCGGCCGACATGCCGGACATCATGAAGATCGAATCGATCGAGGAGCCCTGGATCCGCGCCACGATCCTGACGCCCGACGAGTATCTCGGCGGCGTTCTGAAGCTCTGCCAGGACCGCCGGGGCGTCCAGATCGACCTCAACTACGTCGGCAAGCGCGCCATGGTGGTCTACGATCTGCCGCTGAACGAGGTGGTGTTCGATTTCTACGACCGGCTGAAGTCGATCTCGAAGGGCTACGCCTCCTTCGATTACCACGTCTCGGATTACCGCGAGGGCGACCTCGTAAAGATGTCGATCCTGGTGAATGCCGAGCCGGTGGACGCCCTGTCGATGCTGGTCCACCGCACCCGCGCCGAATCGCGCGGCCGGGCCATGTGCGAGAAGCTGAAGGACCTGATTCCCCGCCACCTGTTCCAGATCCCCGTCCAGGCGGCGATCGGCGGCAAGATCATCGCCCGCGAGACGATCAAGGCTCTGTCCAAGGACGTCACCGCCAAGTGCTACGGCGGCGACATCTCGCGCAAGCGCAAGCTTCTGGACAAGCAGAAGGAAGGCAAGAAGAAGATGCGCCAGTTCGGGCGCGTCGAGATCCCGCAGGAAGCGTTCATCGCGGCGCTGAAGATGGACGATTGAGGCGCCGCGTTGGTGAGGCGCTTTCCGTCATCTGTCACGAGGAAGACGCGAGAGCCGATCTTGCTTGTGCGTTCGAACGTGATGGCCGGTTCTGAAATCGGAACCGGCCTTTTCCGTCTTTGCGAGCGCAGCGACGCTGCGGGGCGCAAAAAGAGCGTCTACCCCGGCGGCAGCACGTCGATCTGGATCCCCGCATAATACGCCGCCAGATTGGCGATATCCGCGTCCGACAGCTCCTTCGCGACCACGTTCATGATCTCGTTCTGCCGCTTGCCGTCGCGGTACTCGGTGAGCGCCTTCACGAGGTAGGGCTCGACCTGACCCGCGAGGTTCGGCGCCTCCGGCAGCTTCGAGAGCCCGTCCATCCCGTGGCAGGTCTGGCAGGCGGTCGCGCGCTTCTTGCCCGCAGCGGCGTCGCCGGCCTCGGCCGAGAGCGGGACGAGCGTGGCGGCAAGGAGGAGAAGCAAGCGGATCATCGGGGCGGGCTCGAACTCTCGGACCGGTGGAGACTGGCACCCGCGCTTCCGGACGGGGCGCGGGTCCCCTCTCCCGTTCGGGAGAGGGACAGGGTGAGGGATCGGATCTTTCCGGAGACGGCGCACCCCTCACCCCGACCCTCTCCCGGACGGGAGAGGGGGTGCGTCGCGCCCGTGCGCGACGGGGCGTCCCTCTCGGTGAGGGGCGCCCCGTCACAAGACACTACTTCTCGTAGGAGATTCGATAGATCGCCCCGGCGGAATCGTCCGAGACCAGCAGCGAGCCGTCGAGCATCACCGCCACGTCCACCGGGCGGCCGAGATACTCGCCGTCGCCGGTGAGCCAGCCCTCGGCGAAGGGCTTCACCGATTCCACCTTCCCGTCGGCGCCGAGCTTGGCGAACATCACCCGGGCGCCCACCGGCTCGGTGCGGTTCCAAGACCCGTGCTCGGCGATGAAGATCCCGCCCTTGTAGGAGGCCGGGAACTGCTTGCCGTTGTAGAAGGTCATGCCGAGATCGGCCGCGTGCGGGGGCAGCTCGGCCTGCGGCGCGACGGCGTCAGCCGGCGGGGTCTGATCCTTGTACTCCACCGTGCGGACCGCACCGCCGCCGAACCACGGGAACCCGAAATTCTCGCCGGCCTTGGTGGCGCGGTTCAGCTCGCCCGGCGGCTTGTCGTCGCCCATGCCGTCCACTTGGTTGTCGGTGAACCAGAGGGACTTGTCGGTGTTGAAGTCCATCCCCACCGAGTTGCGGATGCCGGTGGCGTAGACCTCGCGGTTCTTGCCGTCGGCATCGATGCGGATGATGCCGCCGATGCCGGTCTTCTTGTAGAGATCCATCTTCTCGGGCGGCGGCACGTTATAGGGCTGGCCCAGCGCGATGTAGGTCTTGCCATCCGGCCCGACCCGGCAGACCCGGGCGGTGTGGTTGAAGCTCTCCTCGGAGGCCGGGATCAGCGCGCCCTGCTTGACCAGCACCCCGGCGGCGACGTCCGGATTCTCGTAGAAGAACTCGGCGGCCGGGAAGGCCAGGACGCGGTTCTGCTCCACCACGGTGAGCACGCCGTCCTTCGAGAAGCAGACGCCGTTGGGGATCTTGAACGCGATGCCCGGCGCGAAGGGCCGGACCTCGTCGGCGACCCGGTCCTTGTCGCGGTCGGTAACCGTGAAGATCTTGCTCTTGCGCGTGCCGACGAACAGCACACCGGCATTCGGGCCGACCGCGATGGCGCGGGCATCCGGCACCACGGCATAGAGATCGATCTTGAAGCCGTCCGGCAGCTTGATCTTCGACAGGTTCTTGCGGATTGCGTCGGCGCGCCGGCCGGTCTGCGGGATTTCGGCGGCGGCATGCGTGTCCGTGCTGTGGAAGCCCTCGAGCTTCTCCAGATCGTCGGTCTTGGCCTTGGTCTCGGCAGGGGCGGCGCCCTGCGCCAGGGCGGGCAGAACGGCCGCCGGCATGGCCACGCCCGCGACGAGCGCGGCGAGAAGCAGAGATCGCATTGAAACAAATCCTCCCGGCGGCCCTCGGTTCAGGGCATTACCGGAAGGGAACGATAGGGGCGCGGGAGAGACCGGCAAGCCGCGTCGGTGACGCGGGCCCGGTGCTGTTGCGCGTCAGGCGACCTTCCGCGGCACGAGACGCTCGCTGCCCAGCGCCGCCTCGGCCCCCGACACGCCAGCCTCGGTGTACTCGGCATCCTCGTTGACCCGCCAGACGTCGTGCCGGCGCCGGCCGCAGAGAATGTTTTCCACGGTCAGCATCGCGGTCATCATCGCGTGGTCCTGGTTGTTGTACTTGTGCATGCCGTTGCGGCCGACGAGGTGCAGGGTCGGGAAATCCCGCTCCAGCTCCCGCCGCACGGTGACGACGTGGCCGGCATACTCCTCGTCGTAGACCGGGTAGGCCTTCGGCTGGCGGACCACGCAGGCATCGACCACGTCGGCCGGGTCGATGAGGCCGATCTGACCGATCTCGCGCTTGGCGAGCTCCACCAGCTCGGCATCGTCAGCGTTCCAGAGGCCGTCGCCCTCGAAGCAGAAATATTCGAGGCCCAGGCAGGTATGGTCCGCGTCCGGCACCATCTCGGGGGACCACGAGCGGAAGTTCTGCACCCGGCCGACCTTCACCGACGGGTCGTGGATGTAGATCCAGTTGTCCGGGAAGTTCTTGTCGGACTTGGCGATGAGCGCCACCGTCAGGAAATCGCGGTACTTCAGCGCCCGGGAGTTGAAGGTGCTGAGCGGCCGCGGGCGGATCGCGTCGACCAGCTCACGGACCGGCGCGGACGAGATGACGTTGCGGGCCGTGAAGGTCTCGCGGCTGCCGTCGGCGCGGCGGGCCGCCACCGTCCAGATGCCGGTCCCGGCATCGTAGCTGAGGGAATCGACGCTGCGGTCGAGGCGCAGGTGGCCGCCCTGGGCCTCGATCTTGGCGGCGGCGGCCTCCCACATCATGCCGGGTCCCCGGCGCGGATAGCGGAACGACTCGATCAGCGTCTTGATGACGGGTCCGCCGGCCGGGGCCCGCTTGCGCAGGCCCAGGGAGCGCTTGATGCCGTCGCGGATCGCCGCGCCGAGGTCGAGCCCCTTGATGCGCTGCGCCGCCCAGTCGGCCGAGATCGCGTCGCAGGACATGCCCCACACCTTCTCGGTGTAGGTCTTGAAGAAGATCGCGAACAGGCGCTCGCCGAACTGGTTGCGCACCCAGGCGTGGAAGGTCTTCGGCTCCTCGACCGGCCGCAGGCGGGCATAGAGGTAGGAGGCGACGCAGGCGGCACTGGTGAAGACGCCGAGGTTGCGGAGCGCCTCGAAGGCCTTGAGCGGGTAGGCGTAGTACCGACCGCGATAGTAGATCCGGGACAGGCGCGGCCGCTCGATGAAGTCGTTGGGAAGGATCTCGTCCCAGAGATCGACCACGGCCTGCGACTTCGAGAAGAAGCGGTGGCCGCCGATATCGAACAGGTAGCCGTTGTGGGAAACGGTCCGCGAGATCCCGCCGACCTGCGCCGGATCCCGCTCCAGGACGGTGACGGAGCGCCCCTTCTTCGACAGCAGGTAGGCGGCGGTCAGACCCGCGGGCCCCGCGCCGATCACCAGCGTCTCGGTGTGGTGGCTCATCCCATGCTCCGGCGATTGGTGCGGCGCGCGACGCGCAGGACGCCGACCGGACGGCAGGATGCCGGGTCGTGGTTAAGGAATCGCTGGCGCGGCGGCGGGAACGCGCCGCCGATGTCCCTTGACCGCGCGTTAAGCCGAACCGCGCCAGCATGACGGCGAGGGCATCGACCGCCCGCCCGGGTGATCCAACCATGCCGGCTCCGGCGCCCCTGCCCTCCCGACCGCGCCGGCGGATCGAGACCCGCACGCTCCTGTGGGTACTCGCCGCCCTCTGCATCGCGACGATGAACGCGCCCCACGCGGTGTGGGAGACGATCCGGCACCTGCGGGTTCCGGATACCGACGACGCCATGCGCCTCGTGGAAGTCCGCGACCTGCTGGCCGGACAGGGCTGGTTCGACAACGTCCAGTACCGGTTCCTGGCCCCGGCCGGCACGCCCAGCCACTGGTCGCGCCTCGTGGACGCACCCATCGCGGCGATGATCCTGGGACTCACGCCCCTGACAGGTCGCGCGCTGGCGGAAGGCCTCACAGCCGCCTTCTGGCCCATGGTGCTGTTCGGGCTCTACGGCTGGGTTCTGTATCGCGGCGTCCGGCACAGCTTCGGGAGCCGGGCCGCGCTCCTGGCCCTGGTGGCGGCGACGCAGACCTTCGGTGTCACGATCCAGTTCCAGGCAGGCCGGGTCGATCATCACAATCTGCAGATCATCGCGATCCTCGGCCTCGCCTTCTGCATGATCGGCGGCGATCTGAAGCGGGGCGTGATCGGTGGGATTCTGGCCGCCGTCTCCCTGGCGATCGGGCTTGAGGGGCTGCCCTTCGTAGCGCTGGCTGCCCTGTATCTCACGGGCGACTGGTGCCTGCGCGGAGCGCCCGCCCGTGCCCCGCTGGCGGGCTTTGGCCTCGGGCTCGGGGCCGCCGCGCCCGCATTGTTCGCCGTGCAGACAGCGCCTTCCCTCTGGGGTGTCTCGCATTGCGACGCGCTCTCGCCACCGTGGCTCTGGCTGACCGTGGGCGGCCTCGTCTTCGCCACCGGAGTCGCCGTCGCGGGAGAGCGCCTCGCGACGATCCGCGCCCGGCTCGCCCTCGCAGGCTTGGCCGGATGCGTCCTTCTGGTCGGGTTCGTCGCCGCCTTCCCGGCCTGCCTCGGCGGCCCCTTCCCGGACATGCCGCCTCTCGTGCGGATCCATTGGCTGCTGACCGTCAACGAGATGGCGCCACTGACGAAATTCGTGGCGCGCGGCCAGTGGGAGGCGCTGGTCTTCTATCCCGTCGTGATCCTCGCGACCTTCACCGCAACCGGGATGGCTTGGCGCGGGCCGGAGCGTCGGGCTTGGTCGGTGATGGCGCTGTTCCTGTGGCCCGGGCTGATCCTCGGCATCGTTCAGTTCCGCGGCCTCTACATCGCCTCCGGCTTCGTGCCGCTGGTGGCGGGCATCATCCTCGATCGGGCGCTGGCGCGCACCGCAGGCCCGCCTGCCGATGGCCCACGCTGGCAGATCGCGCTCCTCGGCGCCGGAATGATCAGTTGCCTCTGGATGATCCCGGCGCTCCTGTTGGGAGCGTTGGCGCCGGACCTGCGCACCGCGCCGGATGCGGCCGAGGTCACAGCCTGCCTCAGCGATGCCGCCGTGCGCCCCCTCGCGGCCCTGCCGGAGGGCACCGTGCTGGCGCCGATCGTCCTGGGACCGTCGATCCTGTTGCGGACACCGCATAAGATCGTGGCCGCGCCGTATCATCGGGCGATCCCCGGACTCACGGCCGCAATCGAAGGGCTGGGCGGTACCGAGGCCGACCTCGACCGGGTGCTGACGGAGTTCGGCGTTCAATACCTCGTCGCCTGCCCGGCCCGGCCGGCCGACGATCTCCAGGGCGAGACGGCCTTCGCCACGCGACTTGCCCAGGGCAAGGTCCGGAGCGCCCGCCTGATGCCGCTGGACCTGCCCGGCCCTATCAAGGCGTGGCGCGTGATGCCCTGAGCGTCAGAACAGGCGACGATCGAGACGGATGATCCGGCAAAGATCGCCGGCGGTCGCGGCCGGCGCGTGCGGCGCGCGGATGAGCAGGGCCTCCGAGCGTCCGAGAACGCCCAGCATGGAGGAATCCTGACGCTGCTCGGCGGTCGCGATCGGCAGCTGGCCAGGTTCCACGGTGAGGCTCGCGCGCATGTAGTCGGCGCGGCCGTCATTCGCCGAAAGGTCGCGGCCGAGCCTCGCCGGCTCGCTGCGGTCGGCGCCCGCCTGCGGATCCCCCTGGAGCGCACGGATGGCCGGGACCACGAACAGCAGCCCGCAGACGATCGACGAGACCGGATTGCCCGGCAATCCGATCACCAGCATGTCGCCGAGGCGGCCGTGCATCAGCGGCTTGCCCGGACGGAGGGCGACCCGCCAGAACCCGAGTTCCAGTCCCTCCTTGGCGAGCGCGCTCTGAACCAGATCGTGGTCGCCGACGGAGGCGCCCCCGAGGGTCACGAGCAGGTCGGCCCGCGCCTCGCGGGCCCGACGGAACGCATCCGCCAGGGCGGCGTGGTCGTCGGCCGCGATGCCGAGATCGATGATGTCGGCACCCGCCTCCGCCGCGAGGGCCGCGAGCGCGAGGCTGTTCGAAGCGACGATCTGGTCCCAGCCGGGCGTCGCCCCGGGCTCCACCAACTCATCACCGGTGGCGAGGATCGCAACCCGCGGCCTCCGCCGCACGGAGAGGCGCGGATGGCCAGCCGCCGCGGCCAGCGCCAAGCGCCGGGCGTCGAGGCTCATGCCGGCCGGGATCAGGGTTTCGCCCGCGGTGAAATCGAGGCCCGCCCGACGGATGAACCGCATCGGTTCGACCGGCTCGAGGACGCGCACCGTCCCATCCTCCGCGGACGCATTCTCCTGGATCAGGATCGCATCCGCACCCTCCGGAACCGGCGCGCCGGTGAAGATCCGCACCGTCTCGCCTGCGCCGATGCGTCCCGAGAAGCCGTGTCCGGCCGCACTGGTGCCGATCATCCGCAGAGATGCCCCCACCTCTGAGGCGTCGGCGCTGCGCACGGCGTAGCCGTCCATGGCCGAGGCCGGGAACGGCGGCTGTGTGCGGGAGGCGCCGACATCCGCGGCGAGCGTCCGGCCGGCAGCCTGCGCCAGCGGCACGGTTTCGGGTTCGACCGGACCGGCGACGCTCGCGAGAACGCGCGCCAGCGCCTCGGCGACCGGGATCAGGTCGCTCATTCCTGCGGGGCCCGATACGCGCCCGAGCGACCGCCGTCCTTTGCGATGAGGCGTATGCCCTCGATGCGCATGCCGCGATCGACCGCTTTCACCATGTCGTAGACCGTCAGGCAGGCCACCGAGACCGCGGTCAGGGCCTCCATCTCGACACCCGTCGGACCCTGCACCCGGACTTCGGCGGCGATGCGCAGGCCCGGCAGCGCCGCGTCGGGCTCGCACTCGACCCGGACCTTCGACAGCAGCAGCGGGTGACAGAGGGGGATCAACTCGTGGGTGCGCTTGGCCGCCATGATGCCGGCGAGTCGCGCCGTGCCGATCACGTCCCCCTTCTTGGCGTCGCCCTCGCGGATCAGCGCCAGGGTTTCGGGCCTCATCACGATCTGGCCTTCCGCCCGGGCGGTCCGGTCGGTAGCGGGCTTGTCGGTGACGTCGACCATGTTGGCCGCGCCGCTGGTGTCGAGATGGGTCAGCGTCGAGCCCGGCTCCATCGCTTAAGCCTTCTTCCGCGGCTTGCCGCCCTTGGTCTCCGCATCGCCGAACAGCAGGGTCCGGGCCGCCTTCGCGACGTCCGGCTGCCGCATCAGGCTCTCGCCGACCAGCACCACGCCGAGGCCGTTGTCCCGGAGACGCACCACGTCGGCATGGTCGCCGATCCCGCTCTCGGCCACGGCGATGCGATCGGCCGGTATGCCCGGCGCGAGCCCGATCGCGGTCTCGAACGACACCTCGAAGGTCTTGAGATTGCGGTTGTTGATACCGATCAGGGCCGTACCGAGGGGGATCGCCCGGGTCAGCTCGGCCGCGTCATGCACCTCGACCAAGACATCCATGCCGAGGAGATTCGCCGTCTCCACCAGGGCCACGGCCTCGTCGTCGTCGAGGCAGGCCATGATGACCAGAATGCAGTCGGCGCCCCAGGCCCGCGCTTCGTAGACCTGATAGGGCTCGAACAGGAAGTCCTTGCGCAGCACCGGAAGCCCGCAGGCTTCGCGCGCCGCCGTCAGGTATTCGGGCCGGCCCTGGAACGAGGGCTCGTCGGTGAGCACCGACAGGCAGGTCGCGCCGCCGGCCTCGTAGGCAGCGGCCAGGGTGGCCGGATCGAAATCGGCGCGGATCAGACCCTTGGAAGGCGAGGCCTTCTTCACCTCGGCGATGAGCGCCGGGCGGTCCTCGGCGAGGTGGGCGCGGATCGCCGCCGCAAAACCGCGCACCGGCTCCGCCTGCGCGACCCGGCGTTCCAGCTTGGCGAGCGGAACGCGCAGCTTCGCTTCGGCGATCTCGCGGCGCTTGTAGGCCTCGATCCGCGCGAGGACGTTCGGCCGCTCGGGCGGCGCCTCGGCGCCGGTCTGCTGGGTCGCGTCGTGCGTCAGCGAGCTCATCGGCCCTCCTCCCCGTTGGAGTGGTCGTTCGAAGCCCGGACAAGGCGGGCGAGCGTCGCCCGGGCCGCCCCGGAATCGACGGCATCCTGCGCCCGCGCGACGCCGTCCGCCAGGGCCTGCGCGGCACCCGCGACGACGAGGGCAGCCCCCGCATTGAGAACCGCGATATCCCGGTAGGCGTTGCGGGCGCCGGCCAGGACGGCCTCAAGCGCCCGGGCATTGTCGGCCGGATCGCCGCCGCGCAGTTCCTCGGGGGCGCGCAGCGCCAGCCCGAATTCCCGCGGGTCGATGGTGAAGCGAGACAGCCTGCCGTGATCGAGGGCCACCACCCGCGTCGGACCCGTGACGGTGATCTCGTCGAGCCCGTCGGATCCGTGGACGGTCCAGACCCGGCGGCTGCCGAGTTCCGAAAGGACGCGCGTCAGCGGCTCGGCCAGCGCCTCCTGGGCGACGCCGAAGAGCTGATAGCCGACGCCGGCCGGGTTGCTGAGCGGGCCCAGCAGATTGAAGATCGTCCGGACAGGCAGTTCGGAGCGAACCGCCGCCACGTGTCGCATCGCCGGGTGATGGGCCTGGGCGAACAGGAAGCAAAGGCCGGCCTCGTCGAGGCAGCGCACCTGCCCGGCCGGATCGAGGCCCAGACGGACGCCCAAAGCCGCGAGCACGTCGGCCGCGCCCGACCGGGAGGTCGCGGCGCGGTTGCCGTGCTTGGCCACCGGCACGCCGCAAGCGGCCACCAGGATGGCGGCCAGCGTCGAGACGTTGACGCTGCCGGAATGATCGCCGCCGGTGCCGACGACGTCGATGGCGTTCGCCGGCGCCGCGACGCGCGTCATGCGTTGCCGCATGGCCTCGGCGGCGCCGACGATCTCGTCGACGGTCTCGCCGCGCACCTTGAGGGCGGTGAGGAAGGCGCCGGCCTGGACCGGCGTCACCTCGCCCGACAACAGGTCGTCGAAGGCGGCACGGGCCTCGGCACGGTCGAGGGCGAGGCCCCCGGCGACCTTCGCGAGATGGGGTCTGAAACGATCCATGGCTTCTGACGGAGGGCCGCCCCGGCCTCCCGGCGTCAATGCACGTCGGCACGCGTCCTGTCACGCGCCGTATTCCAGGCCGTGGCAAGATCGAGGAAGTTCTTCACGATCTCCGTGCCGTGCTGCGACCGGATGCTCTCGGGATGGAACTGGACGCCATGGAGCGGACGCTCGGCATGCTCGAGCCCCATGATCAGGCCGTCCGCCTCCGCGGTGACCCGCAACGCGGCCGGGCAGGTCGCACGATCGACCACGAGGGAGTGGTAGCGGGTCGCCTCGAAGCTGTCGTTCAGGCCGCGGAACAGGCCGCGGGCTCCGTGCCGGATCGTCGATACCTTGCCGTGGAGCGGCAGGGGCGCCCGCACGACATCGCCGCCGAACGCTTGTCCGATGGCCTGGAGACCCAGGCACACGCCGAAAATCGGGATCTCCTCGGACAGATCACGGACCACGTCGAGGCAGATACCCGCCTCCGTGGGCGTGCATGGCCCGGGCGACAGCACGATCGCGTCCGGCGCCCTGGCGCGGATGTCGGGGATCGTGAGCGCGTCGTTGCGCACGACATCGACGGTCCCGCAGAGCGGACCGATCAGGTGCACGAGATTCCAGGTGAAGGAATCGTAGTTGTCGATGACGAGGACGTTGGGCATCGCGGCGGCACGCTCGGGCATGCAGGCGATGTGACCGCTCGCATCCGCGCGGTCAACCATCCCCGTCGTTCGGCAATCGGGTCGGGCGCGGAACCGGTTCGCGGCCCCGCCTACTGCCCCCGTTTCGCCTGCGCGGCGAACCGCACCGCCTCCTCGGCGGCGCGGAACAGCGCCTTGGCCTTGTTGACGCATTCCTGCTGCTCGGAGGCAGGATCCGAGTCGTACACGATCCCTGCCCCGGCCTGGACGTGCATCTGACCATCCTTCACCACCGCGGTGCGCAGGACGATGCAGGTGTCCATCTCGCCCCGGGCGCCGAAATAGCCGATGCAGCCCGCATACGGCCCGCGCTTCTCGCGCTCCAGCTCGTCGATGATTTCCATGGCCCGCACCTTCGGCGCCCCCGAGACCGTCCCGGCCGGGAAGCCCGCCGCCAGCGCGTCGAGGGGATCGTGGCGTGGATCGAGGTCGCCCTCGACATTCGACACGATGTGCATGACCTGGCTGTAGCGCTCGATGAAGAACGAGTCGGTTACCCGGACGCTGCCGATCCGCGAGACCCGGCCGGCATCGTTGCGGCCGAGATCGAGCAGCATGAGGTGCTCGGCCCGCTCCTTCGGATCGGCAAGGAGTTCCTCGGCGAGCGCGGCATCCTCGGCCGGGGTTGCGCCGCGGCGGCGGGTTCCGGCGATCGGGCGAACCGTGACGGTCCCCTCGCGCACCCGGACGAGGATCTCCGGCGACGAGCAGACGATCTGGAACGTCTCGAAATCGAGATAGCACAGGAACGGCGCCGGATTCGTGCGCCGGAGGGAGCGGTACAGGCTGAAGGCCGGCAGGGTGAACGGCGCCGAGAAGCGCTGGGACAGCACCACCTGGAACACGTCGCCCGCGACGATGTACTCCTTGGCGCGCGCCACCATGGCGGCGAACGCGTCCGGCGACGTGTTGGAGACCGGCTCGGGATGGGCGACCGCCGACAGGTCCACCCGCGCCTCGATCGGCAAGGGACCTTCCAGGGCAGCGGCGACCCGGTCGAGACGCTGAAGCGCCTCCTCATAGGCGGCCCGGGCCGTCGTCCCGGCCGTGGGCCTCACCGGCGATACGACGGTGATCAGGTCGCGGATGGAATCGAAAACCACCATGACCCGCGGACGCATCAGGATGGCGTCCGGCACGCCGAGGGGATCCGGGTTCGGCTCCGGCAGCCGCTCCATGGCGCGGACCATGTCGTAGCCGAGATAGCCAAATAGACCGGCCGCCATCGGCGGCAGATCCTGGCCGTCGGCTTCTTCGCCGATGGCGCTCTCGGCGATCAGCGCCCGCAGGCTCGCCAGCGGTGCCCGGTCATCCGGCTCAAACCGGGTGAGGTCGGCACCGCGCGCGATCGCGGGCGCGCCATCCCGGCAGCGCCAGATCAGGTCCGGGTCGAGGCCGATCATGGAGTATCGGCCGCGCACGGCACCACCCTCGACCGATTCGAGGAGGAAGGCCGGACCGGAATGGCCGGCGCGCAGCTTGAGGAACGCCGCGACCGGCGTCTCCAGATCCGCGACGAGGCTGACCGCGACGAGGCTCGGCTGCCTGGCCTCGTAGCGCGCCGCGAAGGCCGCATAATCGGGCGCTTCGGCCATGCCTCAATACTCGCCGCCGATGGCGCGGCGCAGGGCCGCCGGATCGACCTTGACGCCCGCGTTCTTCTGAACCTCGCTGATGTACTGAGACAGGACGTCGTCGGCGAGGGCGGCCTGGAAGCTCTGCGTGATCTGCTTGTCGCTGGGGCTGTCGGCAACGAAGGCCGGAACCGTCGCCGCCGTGACCTTGAACACCGCGCGCGAATCTCCGGCCGCCGCCGTACCGGCCTTGCCGACCGGGGTCGCGAAGATCAGGTTCACGTCATCCGGCTTGAGCATGTCCTTGGCTTGATTGCGTGCGAGATCCTGGGCCTCCTGCAGGTTGACGCCGACCTCCTGCGCTGCGGCCTCCATGGTCTCGCCCTTGTTGATCTTCTCGACCAGCTCGCGGCCCTTGGCCTGAAGGCGCTTGGCGATCTCGGTCGCGGTCCAGCCGGCCTTCACGCCGTCCTTGACCTCGTCGAGGGGCTTGTCGTGGGCGGCATCGATTCCGGTGACGTCGTACCAGACATAGCCGCCGGTCTTGGTGCGCAGAGGCTCGTTGTCGCCGCCGATCTCGGCGCGGAACAGGGCCGGCACAGTGGTGTCCGGATCGGGGATGTCGGCGACCCGCTGCCCGTCCGATCCCTTGCCGTTCACGTCCACGGCCTTGACGCTGACGATCTTGAGGCCACGCTCCGCCGCGATGTCGGCGAGGGGCTTTGCACCGGCCCGCTGATCCTCGATCGCGTCGCGGGTGGTCTCCATCGCGTCGCGGGCGCGGGCCAGGGCGAGGCCCTTGCGGATCTCACCCTCCACGGTCTCGAAGGGCTTCACCGTCCCGGCTTCGATCTTGGTGACCCGCAACAACACCGTGCCGAAGCGGCCCTGGACGGGCTGGCTCACACCGCCCTCCGGCAGCGCGAAGGCCGCGTCGGCCACCGCCTTGTCGAACAGCTCGCTCTTCGTCAGCGTTCCGAGGGTCAGATCCTTGTCGTCGGTGCCGCGCTCCGTCGCCACCGCCTCGAACGTCTTGGCGCCGTCGGTGATCGCCTTGCGGGCCGCCTCGGCGGCGGCCGGATCGGGGAAGACGATCTGCTGGATGGTGCGTTTCTCGGGTGCGCCGTAACGATCCTTGTTGAGCGCGTAGGCGGCGCGGGCGTCGGCCTCGGTGATCGCGTCCGGCTTCGCCATCGCCTCGGGTTCGACCACAAGGAGGTTGACCGCGCGGAATTCCGGCGCCCGGAAACCGGACTTGTTGGCCTCGTACCAGGTCTTCAACTCGTCGTCGGTCGGCTCGGGGATCTGCCCGGCGACCGAGGGCGTCAGCATCAGGTAGGCGGCGGCACGGCGCTCGGTGGTGTAGCGGTGGACCGCCTCCCGCATGGCGACCGGCACATGCAGGTCCGACGACACCGCCTCGGCGAGTTGCAGACGGGCGATCACGGAGCGCTGCTCGCGCACGAACATGCCCTCGTTGAGACCCGCCCGCTGCAGGGTCTGGTAGAAGAGCTGCGGCTCGAACTGGCCCTGCGCGTTCTGGAAGCTCTTCTCCTCGTGGATCGCCTTGATCACCGCGGAATCCGGCACGACGAGGCCGAGATCGTGGGTCTTCTGATCGAGGGCGGCCTCGGTGATCAGCTGGGACATCACCTGCCGGTCGAGGCCGAGCATCCGCGCCTGATCGGGTGTGAGGGGACGCTTCAACTGCGTCTGATAGCGCTGCAGCTGGTTCTGATAGGCTTGGCGCACCTGCTCGGCGGTGATCGGCGTGCTGCCAACGGTCGCCACCTTGTTGCTCGCGCCGCCGCGGAAGAACTCCTCGACGCCGAAGATCCCGACGCCGGCGATCAGCAGCGTGAAGATGATCGTCAAGACGATCTTGCCGAGCCAGTGCTGGCTGGCGTTGCGGATGCCCTGAAGCATGGTCTGTGATCGAGTACCTTCGGCAGCCGTCCCGTCGCCGGGCCGGCGCTGTTCCTGAGAGCCGACCGCGATAGACCATTCGCGTCCACAGGCAAAGACTCAGGCGCTTCGGCGCGTTTGCGCGCTCAAGCTCGCTCTGGTAGGCCCCGGCAACTTCGGGAAACGCCGCGGCGGAGCGAGGGCAGGAATGACGCAATCGGGGCGCAGGCCGCTTGTCGCCGGCAACTGGAAGATGAACGGGACCCGGGCATCCATCCAGGTGGTCGAAGCGATTCGCGACGGGCTCTCGCCCGACCTCGCGGCCCGCATCGACGTGCTGATCTGCCCGCCCGCGACGCTGATCGGCTCCTGCGTGGCGGCCGCCGCCGGCTCGCCCATCGCCATCGGCGGCCAGAACCTCCATGCCCGCCCCAGCGGCGCCTTCACCGGCTCGATCTCGGCCGAGATGCTCGCCGATCTCGGCGCGCAATACGTGATCGTCGGTCATTCCGAGCGTCGGGCCTACCACCACGAGACCGATGACGGCGTCCACGCCAAGGCGCTGGGTGCCCGGCGTGCCGGCTTGTGCGGCATCATCTGCGTTGGCGAGACCATCGAGGAGCGCGAGCAGGGCCGCGCCCTCGACATCGTCCGGGCGCAGCTCGCCATCGGCCTGCCGAAGGGCGCCACGGCGGCCGACACGGTGATCGCCTACGAGCCGGTCTGGGCGATCGGCTCGGGCCGGACACCGACTCCGCGCGACATCGCTGAAGTCCACGCATCCCTGCGCGAGATGCTCGACAAGCTCGTGGGCGACGAGGCGCACAAGATCCGCATCCTTTATGGCGGCTCGGTGAAGCCCGGAAATGCCCGCGAACTTCTGTCGGTGGACAACGTCGACGGCGCCCTGGTGGGCGGCGCGAGTCTCGTGGCCGCGGATTTCCTGGGGATCTGCGCCGCCTACGCCTGAGCGCGCCTCTGACGGTTCGATGCGCTCGTGGCGCTTGCCGTCGTCACGCGTTGCAAAGAGAGTTCAGTCTTTGCAGGGCCTGAGTGGGGCGGCACCGGACTGCTCCTCCGACGCGGGCGGAGCGGCGATCGCACGGAGGCGCTGTCAGATCTTGAAGGCCTGACGCGCGAGCAGCCGCCAGCGGCCGTGATCCCGGTGCCAGACCTGCATCACGCCGATATGCACCGGCGCCGTCTTGCCGCCCGAGACGACTTCGCCCGTGAAGACATGTCGGGCGACGGCGTCGTCGCCGACCACCGAGACGGAGCGGTCCGACAGGGTGATGCTCGGGAAGGCCGAGCGCTTGCTGGTGAGCGTTTCGACGAACGCCGCCTTGTCCTGCACCTGACCGCTGGAATGTCCGTAGCTCAGACCGTCGAGGACCAGGGCGTCGAGGGCCGGCCCGTCCGCGGCCAGCAGGGCTTGGGTCAGAGCGTCGATGGCCTGCTCCACGGCGGCGGCGTCGGGCCCGGCGGCCGTGCCGGGGACGGCGCGGATCAGAACGGGCGCGGCGATGGCGGCAACGAGCGCCACCCGGCGTGACAGGGACATGGTTGGCCTCCCGGACGGGGCGGCGCGTTCGGTCGGCCGCTCTCTCCCGTGCAGAAACCACGCGGCGCGGCCGAAGGCGAGGGGCGCCGCCGACAGCCGGCCGCGCGCGTCAGGTTGGCGGCGGGCGGCCGGTGGTGTATGCCGTCGCCCAATTCCGGCCGGTCCGCCCGCAAAGTCGCCCACGAGGCTTCCGCTGCACGCATGCGTGCCGGGGAGCATCGGAAGCGGCG
The DNA here is from genome assembly GCF_029691625.1 of Methylobacterium sp. 391_Methyba4. Lineage (NCBI taxonomy): Bacteria > Pseudomonadati > Pseudomonadota > Alphaproteobacteria > Hyphomicrobiales > Methylobacteriaceae > Methylobacterium > Methylobacterium sp. 391_Methyba4. The sequence continues at coordinate 3,795,631 of NZ_CP121475.1, forward strand.
GCGGGCTCCGGCCCTCGTGCGTTCGTCTCCCGGTGCCCGCTGCCGGCGCGCGGCGCTGAAGAAGATCCCGGAACACCGATGCAGACCGTCCTGATCGTCGTCCACCTCATCATCGTCCTCGCGCTGATCGGCGTCGTGCTGCTTCAGCGCTCCGAGGGCGGCCTCGGGCTCGGCGGCGGGGGCGGCGGCGGCGTCGCGGGGTTCATGACCGGCCGTGGCCAGGCCAACGCCCTGACCCGGGCCACGGCGATCCTGGCGGCCCTGTTCTTCACCACCAGCCTGGCGCTCGCCATCCTGTCGCATCGCTCCGCGGCGCCGAAATCAATCCTCGATACCGGCGCGCCGCAGACGTCGGGCCAGCCCGCCAAGCAGCCGACCGGCGCCGACAACCTGCTCGACACGCTCCGCCAGCAACAGGACCGGGTGCCCGCCACGGCGCCGGCCCAGCCGGCCGCGCCCGCCCAGCCGGCGGTCCCGGACGCGCCGCAATCCCGCTGACGGGCTGCGCTCGGAACGGCGCAGCGTCTCATTCCATCTCCGACGGGCCGGCACTCAGCCGGTCCGTGCCATGCGTTCCATGATCCCCAGCCCATGCGCGGGCCGGGGCACGGGTCGTTTGGCAAACGGCAGCAGCTTCTTTATGGACCGAGGCCCATGACGCGGTACGTTTTCATCACCGGCGGCGTGGTCTCCTCCCTCGGCAAGGGGCTCGCCTCCGCAGCCCTGGCGGCGGTGCTGCAGGCCCGCGGCTACCGGGTCCGGATGCGCAAGCTCGACCCCTATCTGAACGTTGATCCGGGCACGATGAGCCCGACTCAGCACGGCGAGGTGTTCGTCACCGACGACGGCGCCGAGACCGATCTCGACCTCGGGCATTACGAGCGCTTCACCGGGGTCCCGGCGAGCCGGGCCGACAACATCACCACGGGCCGGATCTACCAGGACATCATCGCCAAGGAACGCCGCGGCGACTATCTCGGCGCCACGATCCAGGTGATTCCGCACGTCACCAACGCGATCAAGGACTTCGTTCTCGACGGCAACGACGCGTTCGATTTCGTGCTCGTCGAGATCGGCGGCACCGTGGGCGACATCGAAGGGCTGCCGTTCTTCGAGGCGATCCGCCAGCTCGGCCAGGAACTGCCCCGCGGCACCTGCTGCTACGTCCACCTGACGCTCTTGCCCTACATCCCGTCCGCGGGCGAGCTGAAGACCAAGCCGACGCAGCATTCCGTGAAGGAGCTGCGCTCCATCGGCATCCAGCCCGACATCCTGCTCTGCCGCTGCGACCGGGACATCCCGGTCGATGAGCGCCGCAAGCTCGCGCTGTTCTGCAACGTCCGCGAGACCGCGGTGATCGAGGCGCGGGACGTGGCGTCGATCTACGAGGTGCCGCTCTCCTACCGGACAGCGGGCCTCGACCGCGAGGTGCTCGGCCACTTCGGCCTGGAGCACGGCGAGGAGCCGGATCTTGGCCGCTGGCGGACGATCTCCGAGCGCGTGCGCAACCCCGAGGGCGAGGTCTCCATCGCCATCGTTGGCAAGTACACGGGGCTCAAAGACGCCTACAAGTCGCTGACCGAGGCGCTGACCCACGGCGGCATCAGCCATCGGGTCAAGGTCAACCTCGAATGGATCGAGGCCGAGGTGTTCGAGCGCGAGGATCCCGCGCCGTTCCTGGAGGGCCTGAACGGGATCCTGGTGCCGGGCGGGTTCGGCCAGCGCGGCGCCGAGGGCAAGATCCGCGCGGCCCGCTACGCCCGCGAGAAGCGCATCCCCTATCTCGGGATCTGCTTCGGGATGCAGATGGCCGTCATCGAGGCCGCCCGCTCGCTCGCGGGAATGCCGGACGCCAATTCCACGGAGTTCGGCGAGACGTCCGAGCCGGTGGTTGGCCTGCTCACCGAGTGGCTGCGCGGCAACGAGCTGGAGCGGCGGGCTGCGGCCGGCGATCTCGGCGGCACGATGCGGCTCGGTGCCTATGAGGCGAAGCTCGATCCCACATCCAAGATCGCCCAGATCTACGGGTCCGAGCAGATCTCGGAGCGCCACCGCCACCGCTACGAGGTCAACATGGCCTATCGCGAGCGGCTGGAGGCCAAGGGCCTGCGCTTCTCCGGCGTCTCCCCCGACGGCCTCCTGCCCGAGACCGTGGAGCATGTCGGGCATCCGTGGTTCATCGGCGTGCAGTTCCACCCGGAGCTGAAGTCGCGCCCCTTCGAGCCGCACCCGCTGTTCAAGGGCTTCGTCGGCGCCGCGATCGAACAGAGCCGGCTGGTCTGAGCCGCGGCGGCGCGCCGCTGCTCGCGCGGCGGGCCGGAGCCCTATATCCTCGGCATCGTGACCGAGATCCTCTTCTACCATATGCAGCGGCAACCCCTGGAACGGGTGCTGCCGAGCCTCGTCGAGCGCTCGCTGGACCGCGGCTGGCAGGCCGCGATCCAGGCCGCCAGCGAGGAGCGTCTGCAGGCGCTGGACGACCACCTCTGGACCTATTCCGACGAGAGCTTCCTGCCGCACGGGACCGATCGCGAGCCCGACGCGGCGAGCCAGCCGGTGGTGCTGACACTTCGGGACGTGAACCCGAACGCGGCCTCGATCCGCTTCCTCGTCGAGGGCGCCGACCTGCCGCCCGATGCCGGCGCGTATGAGCGGATCTGTATCCTGTTCGACGGGACCGATCAGGACGCCCTTCTGAGGGCGCGCGAGCAGTGGAAGCAGGCCAAGGAGGCGGGCCACACAGTCGCCTACTGGCAGCAGGACGATTCCGGACGCTGGAACAAGAAGGCGTGATGGTGGCCCTTAACAGACGTCTCGCGCGCGCCGTGCTCGCCTTCGGCATGCTCATCGCCCTGCCCTCGGCCGGCTGGGCAGAGGAGGCGCCGCACGGACATCCGCCCGCGGAGAGCAAGCCGGCACCGCGCGGGCCGGACGGACGACGCCTGCCGCCGGATTCCGTCACGAAGCAGAGCGTCACGCTGCCTGACGGCAGGGTCCTCGACTTCACCGCCACGGCCGGCAGCCTGCCGCTCGTCGACGAGGCCGGCAAGCTGCAGGCCGAGATCGCCTTCGTGGCCTATACGGTGGCGTCCAAGGACGGCCAGGAGCGCCCGGTGACCTTCGCGGTCAATGGCGGCCCGGGCGCCGCGTCGGCCTACCTCAACATCGGGGCGATCGGCCCCTGGCGGCTGCCCGTCGGCGGCGACAGCATCAGCCCGTCGCAGCCGGTCACGCTCACGCCCAACGACGGGACGTGGCTCGGCTTCACCGATCTCGTCTTCATCGACCCCGTCGGTACCGGCTACAGCCGGGCCGCGGACGGCAACGGCAAGGCCTACTGGTCGATCGAGTCCGACGCCGCGACCCTCTCGGCAGCCATCGCCCGCTACCTGCGCAACAACGATCGTCTAGCGAGCCCGAAGTTCTTCGTCGGCGAGAGCTATGGCGGGTTCCGCGGCCCGCTGATCACGGAGAAGCTCCAGGAAGAGATCGGCGTCGGCCTGTCGGGCATGGTGCTGCTCTCGCCGGTGCTCGACTTCGGGTGGCTGGAGACCCCGCGGGCCAATCCCTGGGGCTACGTGCTGAAGTTGCCGTCGCTGGCGGCCGGCGCGCTGGAGCGGGCCGGGACGGTACCCACGCCGGCCTTGCTGGGGGATGCCGAAGCTTACGCATCCGGTGCCTATCTGGCGGATCTCCTGAAGGGGCCGAGCGATTCCGCGGCGGTTGCGCGGATGACCGAGAAGGTCGCCCCGCTCGTCGGGCTCGATCCCGCCCTGGTCCGCGCACAGGCGGCGCGCCTCTCGACCCGAAGCGTCCAGCGGGAGATCGATCGTGCCGAAGGTCGCGTGACGAGCGCCTACGATACCGGCATCACCGGCTGGGACCCGAATCCGGCCGCCGCGCAATCGAGCTTCGAGGATCCGCAGCTCACCGCGCTCCAGGCGCCGCTGACCAGCGCGATGCTCGATCTCTACGCGCGCACGCTGAAATGGCCTGTGGCCAACATGCGCTACGAGCTCCTGAACAATGCGGTCAATCGGGGCTGGAGCTGGGGCTCGGGACGACAGGCACCGGAGGTGCTGTCGAACATTCAGGGAACCCTGGCCCTCGACGGGCACCTGCGTGTCCTCGTGGCGCACGGATTCACCGATCTCGTAACCCCGTATTTCGCCTCGAAGCTCCTGCTGGCGCAGGTCCCGGCCTACAGCGCCGGTCGCCTGAGCCTCGCAGTCTACCCTGGCGGCCACATGTTCTACACGCGACCGGATTCCCGCGCCGCCTTCAAGGCGGATGTCGAACGGATGTACACGGACGCCCTGAAGGTCCGCGATGGCGGCTCGGCGCGTTCGGCCGGCGCACCCGCGGAACGTCTCAGGACCGCACCGTGACGTGTTCGTCCGGGATGCAGGCAGCGGGGTCGTCGCCGGTCGGATCGTGACCGGCGCGACCGATCAGACATCGTCGAAGGCGAGAGCTTCGGCCGGGTACTCCACCATGCTCCGGCGCTGAGCGTCGGTATTCTGCCACTCGCCGACTTTCATGTACCGGCCTTCGCGATCACGAACCTCGACCACTTTCCCGATCGTGGGAATCGACTGGAAGCCCTGCGGCCAATTGGACGCGAAGTAGAACACCTGCTCGACGCGCTCCGAGAGGTGGCAGATCGCCGGCCCAAAGGTTCCGAGCCCGAAGACGAGGTAGCGGCCGTTCACCAGAGCGGCGACATCGGAGATCAGCGATTCGCTCTGGATCTCCACGGGTAGGCCGCGCTGCGCCGCATAGGCTTCCACTTCTGCAATGACCGGGTTCAGCCGGTTCTCGAAGACGAGCTTGACGGAACGGATGCGGCCCTCGGCCTGCAGCCGGTCGATGACCATCCGGTAGAAGGCGAAGGGCGGCTGCGGATAGTGCGGGTCGACCCAGGTGCTGAAGATGTCGCCCGACCGGATATGGATCAGGAGTTGATCGTCGGGCTTGGCCGCAAATGTCCGCGGCAGGCCGTTGAACAGGGGCCGGATCACATCCTGAACGATCGCGCGCGAGTCGATCGGGCCCTGCAGCGCCGTCACCCGCTCGAACTGCGTCGGATCGAAATACAAGCCGGACAGGAAGTAGCCGTCCGGCGGAAGCGGCTCGTCCGGCGGAATGAACGTGATGCCGTCGCAGGTCAGCCTCTCGGTCAGAAAGATCACCTTGCTGCGGTCGACCTTCGGGACCTTGATGTATTTCAGGTTGAGCGCCTTCGCGATCGAGACGGCGATGATGTATTGCACGAGGCAATTGCCGAAGGCGCCGTTCTCGAACAGCGACAGGCCGACGAGGTTGCGGCTTGCCCGGCCAGGCGCGGCTTCGAGATTGTAGGTGACGTAGACGTTAGCGTCGGGCTTCTCGTTCAGGAGCGTGATGTCGAGCCCGAGGAGCGCCCGCAGGGCGATGAGGTCGATGGCGGCTTCATCGGCGCGGATGTCGACGCCTGCGACGAGCGCCGGATCCGGCACCGCGATCCGCACGAGACGCGCCCAGACCAGCTCGTCGGCTCCGATGGCGGCCACGAGGGCGCCCGGCTTGGCGGTCCAGCCGACGATGTCGGGCGCGGACCACGTGACGCCGTCCTGCGAGACCTCGACGGCCACATCGCCGACCTCGGGCGCGACAGCATCCTGTACGGGTCGCAGCGCGACCGCGCGGATCGGAAAGCGACCGTCCAGATCGATCTCGAGCCAGGCGGTGCCTTCGTCCTGTACGATCCGGGGGGCGCGGCCGGTGGCGAGATCGACGAGGACCGGGCTCGGATCGTCTGCGAGGGCCATCGGGTCTCCGAGAACTGAGCGGAGGCGCCCATGCCGGGCCGGCCGGGCATCCGGTGCGGCGGTGCCCGCATCGGGGCGCGGACGTCAAGCCCGGCCACCCGCGAAGGGACGCACGGGAATCCGAACGGATCTGGCGCCGCTCCGTTGTGTCGTCGCCGGCATGCGTCTACAACGTGCCGGTGACGGTGCCCCGGCAACGGGGTGAAAAGGGAATGCGGTGAGGGGCTTCGCCCCGATTCCGCGGCTGCCCCCGCAACTGTGAGCGGCGAGCGCCTGCCAAGCGCCACCGGAGCGATCCGGGAAGGCGGTGGGCGCGCCGAGCCGCGAGCCAGGAGACCTGCCGTCGCAACAGGATCCCGCAATGCCGCCGGTGGGGCGGCTGGAGACACTCGACGATGATCGCTCAGACCCTCGCCCCCGTCGCCGCCGGTACCCGCTCGTCGGAGCGTCCGGTCGCCGTCGCGCTCGCGGCCATGCTGGGCCTCGGCCTGCTGTTCATGGCGGGTTTCTCGCCGGCGATCGCGTTCCACAACGCGGCGCACGACTTCCGCCATACCCAGAACTTCCCCTGTCACTGACGCCCTCGGCGCAGGGATGATCATTCGGCTTCTGTCGGCGGCCCTGGCCGCCGGCTTCTTCGCGGCTGCCGTTGTGACGGGCCTCGAACTCACGCTGACCTCGCCGCTGATCGTCGCGGCCGAGCGCTACGAGCAGCAGGAACCCTCGCATCAGGCCGCGAAGGCCCTTCCGATCGTGCTCGCCCATGCCGGGCATGACCACGCCGCACCCGACGCGGCACCGGAATGGCAGCCCGGCCCCGGACTGCCGCGGATGGCCTTCACCGGTCTTGCGACCCTCGTCGGCGGCGTCGGCTACGCCCTGCTGCTCGGCGCGGTGATGCTCGCCTGCGGCCGCGAGCCGACGCCGCAGGTCGGTCTCGCCTTCGCGGTGGCGGGCTTCGCCAGCGTCGCCCTCGCGCCGGGCCTCGGCCTGCCGCCGGAACTGCCCGGCAGCGCCGCTGCACCGCTGGCCGCGCGGCAGGCCTGGTGGGTGATGACCGCGGCGGCGACCGGAATGGGACTCTACCTGATCACGATCCGCCGTGCTCTGATCACGATCCTGGGTGGCCTCGTCCTGATCATAACCCCCCACGTCGTCGGCGCCCCGCAGGCACCGGAGGGCGCGTCGGAGCTTCCGGCCGCACTGGCCGCACAGTTCGCCGCCCGGTCGCTGGCGATCAGCTTCGTCTTCTGGATCCTGATCGGGTTGGGGCTCGGCTGGGCGTGGCAGGCGTTTTCCCGCGACACGCAACGGGGAACGGCCCGTGCCTGAGACCGTCCTGTACGTCTGCACGACCTGCCGCCGTCCGGACGACGATCCGGATGGACCGCGCGCCGGATCACGCCTTCTGGAGGCGCTTCAGGCCCGGAGCGCCGGCACCCCGGACCTGCGGGTCGAGGCGGTGGAATGCCTGTCGGTCTGCAAGCGGCCCTGCACCGTGGCGGTCGCCTCGGCCGACCGCTGGACCTACGTCTACGGCGACATGGATCCGGCCGCCTCGGCGGAGACCATCCTCGCCGGACTCGCGGCCTATGCGGCGACCTCGGACGGCATCGTGCCCTGGCGCGAGCGTCCGGAGGCCTTCCGCAAGGGCGTGATCGCCCGCATCCCCCCGTTCCCTGAACCCCGCCCGCTCCCCGCCGGCACCCTGGAGGCCGCGGAATGACCATCGTGAACAAGATCCCCTGCACCATCGTCACGGGCTTCCTCGGAGCCGGCAAGACGACATTGGTCCGCCACGTGGTCGAGAACGCCAGGGGGCGCCGCCTCGCCATTCTGGTCAACGAGTTCGGCGACGTCGGCTTCGACAAGTCCTTCCTCGCCGCCTGCGGGGTCGAAGGCTGCACCGAAGAAGCTATCGTCGAGCTGCCGAATGGCTGCATCTGCTGCACGGTCGCGGACGATTTCGTTCCGGCGCTGGAGACTCTCCTCGGCCGCGCCGAGCCGCCGGAGCACATCCTGATCGAGACCTCGGGCCTCGCGCTGCCGAAGCCGTTGGTTCAGGCGTTCCAGTGGCCGGCGATCCGCTCGCGGGTCACCGTCGACGGGGTCGTCGCAGTGGTCGACGGCCCGGCCGTCGCCGCCGGCGTCTTCGCGGACGATCCGGAGGCACTGGCCGCCCAGCGGGCCGCGGACCAATCGGTCGATCACGACAATCCGCTGGAAGAGGTCTTCGAGGACCAACTCCTCTGCGCCGACCTCGTGGTCCTCAACAAGGCCGACCTCATCGATGCCCCGACCCGCGCTCGGGTACGTGCCGAGGTGGAAAGCCACCTGCCCCGGGCCGTGAAGGTGGTGGAGACCGAGAACGGCGTCATCGACCCGCGGGTGCTGCTCGGCCTCGCGGCGGCCGCCGAGGACGATCTCGATTCCCGCCCGTCGCATCACGGCGAGGGCGAGGATCACGACCACGACGACTTCGAGACCGTGGCGCTGCCCGTCCGCCCCGCGATCACGGCGGGCGATCTGGCGGCCCGGGTCGAGAAGGCAGCCGAGATCCCGGGCGTCCTGCGGATCAAGGGTTTCGCCGAGGTCGAGGGCAAGGCGATGCGCCTCGTGGTGCAGGGGGTCGGCCGGCGCGTGGCCCACCATTTCGACCGGCCGTGGAAGTCCGGAGAGGCCCGGGACGGCAACCTCGTGGTGATCGGCCTCAAGGGGTTCGACCAGCGCGCCGTCGCTGCGGCCCTCGCGGGATGACGGCCGCCGCGCGCGCCTGCGCGGCTGACGGCGGCGCGCCGGTGCGCGCGGCCGCGGTCTAGGGGCCGTCGATGCATCTCGTGCGCATCGATACCGTCTCGCTCGACGAGGGTGAGGCGGCGGTGGATCTCGGGCAGGAGCCCGGCGATCTGGTTGTGCTGTCGTTCACCGACAGCGACCTCGCGGCGGTCGGCCAGGCCCACGCCGCAGAGCCCGGTCTGCCGAGTCTCCGGCTCGCGAAGCTCGCCAAGCTGCGGCATCCGCTGTCGGTCGACCTCTACGTCGAACGCGTCGTGGCGCACGCCAAGGTCGTGGTGATCCGTTGCCTGGGCGGACTGGATTACTGGCGCTACGGGATCGAGCGCTGCGCCGAAACCGCGCGGGCGCACGGCGTCGTGCTCGCGGTCCTGCCGGGCGACGACCGGCCGGACCCCCGTCTCGCGCCGTTCTCCACCGATCCCGCCCTCGCCGGGGAACTCGACGCCTATTTCCGTGCCGGCGGTCCCGGCAATCTCCGGCGGATGCTGCGATCCCTGGCCATCCGGCTGGGCGCCGAGGGGGCGGTCGAGCCTCCGCAGCCCCTGCCCCGCGGCTTTCCCTGGTGTCCGGGTTGCGGCGCTCTTCCCCTCGAAACAGCCATTGCCGCAGCTGAAACGGCGATCCCGCTCGACGGCGCGCCGTCGCCTGCCCATCCGCTGGCCCTGCTTCTGATCTATCGCTCCGCCGTGCTCGGCGGCGACACCGAGCCGTTCGTCGCACTCTCAGCCGCGCTGCGCGCCCGCGGGATCGGGGCGCTGCCGATGGTCGTGTCGAGCCTGAAGGAGCCCGAGGCCGCCGCGGCGGTCGCCGATGCGGTGCGGGCGCGCAGACCCGACCTCGTCATCGCAGCCACGGCGTTCTCCGCGCGTGAGGACGGCACCGACTTCGTTCTCGACGGCGCCGGCTGCCCGGTCATTCAGGCGTTCACGGTAGGGTCACCGCGCGCGGCCTGGGAGGCGTCGGCCCGCGGCCTCGGCGCATCCGATCTCGCCATGCAGATCGCGCTGCCGGAATTCGACGGCCGGCTCTCGGGCTTTCCGATCTCCTTCAAGGAGGAAAGCCCGGAGGTCGCCGGCTTCACCCAGCGGCGGGCGGTGCCCTACCCCGCAGGCATTGCCGCCCTGGCAGACCGGGCCGCGGGATGGCTGCGGCTGGCCGCCCTGCCCCGGCCGGCGCGCCGCGTGGCCCTGGTCCTGTCCGACTATCCGGCCCGGGGCGGCCGGGCCGGTTTCGCCGTCGGTCTCGACACGCCCGAGAGCGCCCGCGCCATCGCCGCCGACCTCGCCGCCGCGGGCTACGCGACGGGGGCGCTTCCGGAAGCCGGCACGCTGATGGCGGATCTCACGGAGGGTCCGGCCGCGTTCCGCGTGCCCCTCCCCGCCTACCAGGCCTGGTGGAACACCCTTCCCGAAGAGACCCGCGCCTCGATCACCGCCGTCTGGGGCGAGGCCGAATCGGATCCGGCCTGCGTCGACGGCGCCTTCCGGTTCCGGATGCTGACGGGCACGACCGCATCCGATCGGAGCGCCGCTCCGGATCGCATCGGCGATGGGGCGATCCGTGACCGCGGTCGGCTCGCCGTCTTCCTTCAACCGGACCGCGGGCGCGATCCCGATCGCAAGGCCGGCTACCACGATCTCGACCGGGCTCCGACCCATGCCTATCTGGCGTTCCATCTCGGCCTGCAGCAGCACTTCGACGTTCTGGTGCAGCTCGGTACGCACGGGACAACCGAGTGGCTGCCCGGCAAAGCCGTGGCCCTGTCCCCCACCTGCTTGCCGGCACTGTGCGTCGGCGGCCTGCCGGTGGTCTATCCCTTCATCGTCGATGATCCGGGCGAGGCCGCGCCGGTCAAGCGGCGCCTCGGCGGCGTCGCGCTCGGTCACCTGACGCCGGACGTCGCCGTCCACGCGCTGAAGCCGGAGGCCGCACGCCTGCGCGAGTTGGTGGAGGAATACGCCGCCGCGAGCGTGCTCGATCCCCGCCGCGCCGAACTGGTGGCCCGCGCCATCCTCGAGGAGGCCGAGGCCGCCGGATTGCTGGACGGCGCCGGCATCGGCCCGGACACGCCGATGGACGAGGCGCTGACCCGGCTGGACGCGCATCTCTGCGACCTCGGCGAGACCGTCTTCCGCGACGGTCTCCACGTCTTCGCCCGAGCCCCGGGCGAGGCCGCGGAGGCGGTGCTGGCAAGCGCGGCCGCCGAGCGGGCCGGGCTGCTCGCAGCCCTCGACGCCCGATTCGTCCGGCCGGGGCCCTCCGGCTCGCCGTCCCGCGGGCGCAGCGACGTGCTCCCCACCGGACGCAACCTCGCGACCCTGGACCCGCGGGCCATCCCGAGCCGCGCCGCCGCGCTCCTCGGTGAGAGGGCCGCCGCCGCCGTGGTGACCCGCTACCTTCAGGACGAGGGTGCCTATCCGGCCCGGATCGTCATGGATCTCTGGGCCTCGCCGACACTGCGCACCGGCGGCGAGGATGTGGCGCATGCCCTCGCCCTCATGGGCGTGCGGCCGGTCTGGGACCATGCCAGCACCCGCGTCACCGGTTTCGAGATCCTTCCGCTGGCCATGCTCGACCGGCCCCGGATCGACGTCACCGTGCGGGTCTCCGGGGCGTTCCGCGACACGTTCCCGGAGACCCTGGCGCTGCTCGACCGGGCGACCCGCGCCGTAGCCGACAGGGACGAGGCCGACGACGAGAACCCGCTGGCGGCGGCCCGCCGACGGGGCGAGACGGCCGTGCGGGTCTACGGCGCCGCGCCGGGCCGCTACGGCGCCGGTACCGCCGCGACGGCCCTCGACGGCACATGGGATGGCCGCGCCGATCTCGGTCGCGCCTATCTTGCGGCCAGCACGCACGCCTATGGCGACCGCGAGGCGCCGGATGCGGACTTCTCCGCCCGGGTGGCGGGAGCCGACGCCTATCTCCACGCCTTCGACGTGGCCGAGCGCGATCTGTTCGACGGGGATGCCGCTGTGGACGCGATGGGCGGCTTCGCGGCCGCCGCTGCCTTGGAGGGGGCAAGCCCCGCGCTCTACAGCCTCGACGTCTCGCAGCCGGAGCGACCGAAAGCCCGAACCGCCCGGGAGGACGCGGCCCGCCTGATCCGAGGCCGCCTCGCCGATCCCCGCTGGATCGCCGCCCAGCTCCGTCACGGCTATCGCGGCGCGCAGGAACTGGCTCAGGGGCTCGATGCGGTTTTCGTCCTCGCCGCCGCCAGCGATGCGGTGTCCGATGCCGGCTTCGAGACGCTTTACGCCGCCTGGATCGCCGATACCGAGGTGTTCGAGCGCCTGCGGGCCGCCAACCCCGCGGCCACCCGGGCGATCCTGGAACGGTTCGACGCCGCCCGGGACCGGGGACTCTGGCACAGCCGGCGCAACGCTCTTCCGGCCGACGCCTTGCTGCACGAGGCCGCCGAATGAGCGTCGCTCCGCGCCTGCATGGACGTGCGCTGCCCGAGGCGGCCAGCCGTCGGGGCTGGTGCCCCGGCCTGACCCGGCCGATGCCCACGGGCGACGGCTTGCTGGCGCGGGTACACCCGCCCCTGGGCGTCCTGACGCTCGGTCAGGCCCGCGCCGTGGCGGAAGGCGCCCGACGCTTCGGGAACGGGCACCTGGATCTCACCGCGCGGGCCAATCTCCAGATCCGGGGCGTCACCGAGGCGACGCAGGCTTCCCTTGCCGCGTGGCTCTCGGCCCAGGGCCTCGGCGACGTGCGGGCCGATGGCGGGCCTCAGCGCTTGACACTCACGAGCCCGCTGGCGGGCTGCGATCCGGAGGAGGCCATCGACGTGCCGGGACTGGCCCGTGCCGTCGAAGCGGCGGGGCTGACGATTCCCGGCCTGCCGGCCAAGACCCTGGTCGTGATCGAGGGACGCGTCGATCGGGTGACCGCGGAGGCCGATTGCGCCGTGATCGCTGACGCACCCGGCCGCGTTGCGATCACGATCGCTTGCGGCGAGGGGCGACAGGATCTTCTGACCTGCGGGGAACGGGAAGCGCCCGACGTGGTGGCCGCCGTGCTCACCGCCTTCGCGCGGACCGGCCGGCGCCGGATGCGCGATCTGTCGGAAGACGAAAGGGCGACGCTGACGGAGGCGCTGCGGACCGGAGAGCGACCACGCGTCGCAGCGCGCGGAGGCGAAAGCGTATGGCCCGGCCAAGCCCGGCAGCCACGAGGCGGACAGGACCTTCAGATCCTCGCCATCGATGCGCCCTTCGGTCGCTGTACGGCCGACGCCCTCGACAGGCTCGCGGATGCCGCGGTCACGCTCGGCGCGGACGAGCTTCGACTCTCGCCGACCCGCGGCTTCATGCTCCTGGGCCCCCCGGACGTCCCGGCAGCGGCGGTGCGAGAGGCCCTGTCGGTGGACTTCATCGTTGCCGCCGACGACCCGCGGCGGGCGATCGATGCCTGCACGGGTGCCCCGGGCTGCGCCTCCGGGTCGACCCGGACCCTCACCGATGCGGCGCGCCTCGCGGCGGCGTTCGCTCCCCTGGCGGCGTCGGGCCGCGCCGCGCACGTCTCGGGATGCGCCAAGGGATGCGCCCGACCGGGCCCGGCCGACCTGACCCTCGTCGGTCGCGATGGTCTGTACGGCGTGGTGATCGGCGGTGCCACCGCCGATGAGCCGGCGATGCATCTCCCTATCGAGGCCGTGCTGGAGCGGTTAGGAAGAGCCAAGATCGTCGGGCTGTCCGCCGCCTTCGCGCCGGAGACGACCTGGACGGACAGCGGGAGGACCAGGAGACCGGCATGAGCGCGAGCCAGAACGCCCTGCGCCAGACAGGATCGGAGCCGGCCGCGGCCCACGAATCCCCGTCCCGCTATGATTATATCCGCGACGGCGGCGCGATCTACGCGCGCTCCTTCGCGATGATCCGCGCCGAGGCGGATCTCGGACGCTGGTCGGGCGCCGCCGAGCGCGTCGTCGTGCGCATGATTCACGCCTGCGGGATGACCGACCTGCCGACCGACGTGGAGATGTCGCCGGGCTTCGCCGAAGCGGGCATCGCGGCCCTGAAGGCCGGCGCGCCGATCCTGTGCGATGTCCGCATGGTCGCCGACGGCGTCACCCGGGCACGGCTGCCCGCCGATAACGACGTGGTCTGCACGCTCGGCGATCCCCGCGTGCCGGAGCTCGCCCGGAGCCTCGGCACAACGCGGTCCGCAGCCGCCATGGAGCTGTGGCGCGAACGCCTGCCGGGCAGCGTCGTGGCGGTGGGCAACGCGCCGACCGCCCTGTTCCGCCTTCTGGAGCTGCTCGACGCCGGCGTCGCACCTCCGGCCGCGGTGATCGGCATCCCGGTGGGTTTCGTCGGCGCAGCCGAATCGAAGGAGGCGCTGGCCCGGGACGGCCGCGTGCCGTTTGTGGTCGTGCACGGGCGGCGCGGCGGCAGCGCCATGACGGCCGCCGCTATCAACGCGCTCGCCAGCGAGGTCGAGTGATGGACGGTTTCGAACGCCTCGACGGCCCGACCGAGGAGCTGTCCGCGGCGGCGATGACGGGAACGCTCTACGGGGTCGGCATGGGCCCGGGCGATCCGGATCTGCTGACCGTGAAGGCGCAGCGCATCCTGATGCGCGCGCCGGTGCTGGTGCATTTCTGCAAGCGCGGCCGGCGGGGCAACGCCCGCACCATCGCGGACGCGATCCTGCGCGATCCGGCCCGCGAGATGGCACTGGCCTATCCCTACACCACCGAGATTCACCCCGAGCATCCGGAATACGTCACCGCGCTGGCGGGCTTCTACGACGAGGCGGCCGGTAAACTCGCCGACCACCTCGGCGCCGGGCGCGACGTCGCGATCCTGTCGGAGGGCGACCCGTTCTTCTACGGCTCGTTCATGCACCTGTGGCGGCGCCTGAAGGACCGCTTCCCCGTGGAGGTGATTCCGGGCGTCACCGGGATGTCGGGTTGCTGGACTCGGGCCGGCACGCCGATCACCTGGGGCGACGACGTCCTCACCGTCCTGCCGGCGACCCTCTCGCTCGAAGCCCTGACGGAGCGCCTGCGCGGCACCGACGCCGCCGTCGTGATGAAGCTTGGGCGCCATCTGCCGAAGGTGCGCGCCGCTCTGTCGGCCGCCGGGCTGCTCGCCCGTGCGGTCTACGTGGAGCGCGGCACCATGGCGGGCGAGCGGGTGGTGATGCTGGCCGACAAGGCCGACGACGACGCACCCTACTTCTCCATGGTCCTTCTGCCCGGAGAGGGACGGCGGCCGTGAGCGGAAGCCTTGCCGTCGTCGGCCTCGGCCCGGGCGATGCCGCGTTGCTGACCGAGTCCGCCCGCCGGGCGCTGGATGCGGCGGAGGATGTCGTCGGCTACTTCCCCTATGTCGCCCGTGTGCCCGAGCGACCCGGCCTGGTCCGGCATGCCAGCGACAATCGGGTGGAGGTCGACCGGGCGCGCCACGCGCTGCAGCTCGCCGCCTCCGGACGACGGGTCGCGGTCGTCTCCGGCGGCGATCCGGGGGTCTTCGCCATGGCGGCGGCAGTGTTCGAGGCGGTGGAGCAGGGCGAGCCTGACTGGCGCGACCTCGCGATCACCGTGGAGCCGGGCGTCACCGCCATGCTGGCCGCCGCTGCCCGGCTGGGCGCGCCCCTCGGCGGCGATTTCTGCGCGCTGTCGCTCTCGGACAACCTGAAGCCCTGGCCGGTGGTGACCGCGCGGCTGGAGGCGGTGCTGCGCGCCGACTTCGTGATCGCGCTCTATAATCCGATCTCCGCCGCCAGGCCCTGGCAGCTCGGGGCGGCTCTGGAGATCGCGTCCGGGATCCGCGCGCCCCACACGCCGGTGATGTTCGCCCGCGCCATCAGCCGGCCGGACGAGGCGATCCGGGTCGCGACCCTCGCCGAGGCGCGCGACGTGCCGGCCGACATGGCCACGATGGTCATCCTGGGCGCCTCGACGACGCGGCTGATCCCGCGCGCCGGCCGGACACCCTTCGTCTACACGGCCCGCAAGGTTGAGGAACCGGCGTGATCGCCCGCCTCCAGCCAGCGGAGGGCGCCCGCAGCGTCCGGGACGCTCGGCACGTCGGGCTTGCCCGGCCGGCGCACCATGACGACGGGGATTCCGAGGGTGCGCGCCGCCGCGATCTTGCCGTAGGTCGCCGCCCCGCCGGCATTCTTGCTGACGAGAATCTCGATGCCGCTCGTGCGCATGAGCGCAGCCTCCGACGCGACATCGAAGGGCCCGCGGGCTTCCAGGGCGGTGAGGTGCGGCACCGGCAGGATTCCGCCCAACGGCTCGACCGTGCGCGCCAGATAGGTGTGTTGGGGGGCCGCCGCGAAGACCCCGGCCTCCTGCCGGCCGATCGTCAGGAACACGCGCCGCGGCGCGGATCCGAGGGCGGCGACCGCCTCATCCATCCGGTCGACCTCGATCCAGAGGTCGCCCGGCTCGCGCGTCCAGGCCGGTCTGCGGATCGCGAGGAGCGGCACAGCCGTCAGGGCGGCTGCGCACGCCGCATGGTGCGACATCGTCGCGGCGAAGGGATGGGTCGCGTCGATCAGGCAATCGATCGCGTCGGCTTTCAGGTAGTCGGCGAGGCCCTCGATCCCGCCGAATCCGCCGATCCGGGTCGGCACGGGCTCGGGCTTCGGCGCGGCCGTCCGGCCGGCCAGCGAGAGCGTCACGGACAGATCCGCCCGACCAGCGAGCGACCGGACCAGGGTGCTCGCCTCGCCGGTCCCGCCGAGGATCAGAATCCGCATCGTGCCGCTCGTCGGGAACGCCGTGTCCATGGAAGCCTTGTCCATGAGCCCTGAGGCGCTGTCGAGCTTACCCTGGCTGTCGATCGTCGGCATCGGCGAGGACGGGCGGGCCGGATTGACGCCGGCCGCCGCCGCCGCGCTCGATGCCGCCCGCGTGGTCTATGGCGGCCGACGCCATCTCGCCCTCGCGGGTCCGCTCGATGCGGAGACGCGGCCCTGGCCGAGCCCGATCCACGAGGCCTATCCGGAGATTCTCGCGCGGCGGGGGCAGCCGACCTGCCTCCTCGCCACCGGCGACCCCTTCCACTATGGCATCGGCGCCGAGATCGCCCGGATGGTGCCGGCGGCCGAGATCCGCGCCTTCCCGCAGCCCTCGGCCTTCAGCCTCGCCTGTGCGCGGCTCGGCTGGCCGCTGGCCGAATGCGCGCTGGTCACGCTCCATGGCCGCGCGCTGACCCGGATCGTGCCGCATCTCCAGCCGGGGGCGCGGGTGCTCGTGCTGTCCTGGGACGGCACGACCCCCGGCGCGCTCGCCGCATTGCTTTGCGCGCGGGGCTTCGGCGCGTCGACGCTGACGGTGCTGGAAGCGATGGGCGGCCCGAATGAACGGGTCGGTACGACCCGCGCGGACGCGTTCGACCGCGCCGACATCGACGCGCTGAACACGGTGGCGATCGCGGTGGCGGGGCCCGGTCACGCCCTTCCCCTCGCCCCGGGCCTCGACGACGGCCTGTTCGAGAATGACGGCCAGCTCACCAAGGCCGAGATCCGGGCTCTGACCCTATCGGCGCTCCGTCCGCATCCGGGCCTGCATCTCTGGGATGTCGGCGCCGGCGCAGGCTCGATCGCGATCGAGTGGATGCTCCGTCACTGGAGCCTGCGCGCCACGGCGATCGAGGGACGCCCGGACCGGGCCGAGCGCATCCGTCGCAACGCCGTCGCCCTGGGGACGCCGGACCTCTCCGTCGTCGTCGGCACCGCCCCCGGGGCACTCGAGGGCCTACCGACGCCGGATGCGGTCTTCATCGGTGGCGGCGTCTCCGAGCCCGGGGTCCTGTCTGCGGTGCTTGCGGCCCTCCGGAGCGGTGGTCGCTGCGTGGCCAATGCCGTCACCCTCGAAGGCGAGGCCGCGCTGCTTGCGGCCTTCGCGGCGCAGGGCGGAAGCCTGCGTCGCTACGGTGTCGAGCGGGCGAGCCCGGTCGGCGGGATGCATGGCTGGCGCACCGCCATGCCGGTGACCCAATGGGCCTGGACCAAGCCGTGACCGGATTGCTGGTCGCCGGAATCGGCTTCCGTCGGGGGACCGACGCCGACGAGATCGCGGCGCTGATCGAGCGCGCGCTCGCGGCGCTCGGTGCCGACCGGTCGAGCCTGACGGCCGTCGCCACGGCGGCCGACCGGGCCGCAGAGCCGGCGATCCGCGCGGCGACGGCACGGTTCGGCCTCTCGCCCCAGCCCGTGGCAGCCGCCGCGCTGCAGGCGCGCGACGCCGAGATCGTCACCCGCTCGGCGCGGATCGAACAGCTGCGCGGCGTCGGCTCGCTGGCCGAGGCGACGGCCCTGGCCAGCGCCGGGCCGCAGAGCCGCCTCGCCCTGCCGCGGATCACGAGCGCCGGCGCCACTTGCGCCCTGGCCGTCCGATGCGACACGACACGGGACACATGACCGTTCATTTCATCGGCGCCGGACCCGGCGCGGCCGACCTGATCACGGTGCGCGGGCGCGACCGCATCGCGGCCTGTCCCGTCTGCCTCTACGCCGGATCGCTCGTGGCCCCCGAGATCCTGGGCTGGTGTCCGCCCGGCGCCCGGATCGTCGACACGGCCCCCCTCGACCTCGACGCCATCATGGCGGAGATCCGGACGGCGCACACGGCCGGACAGGACGTGGCACGCCTCCATTCCGGGGACCTGTCGATCTGGAGCGCGCTGGCCGAGCAGATGCGCCGGCTCGACGCGCTGGCGATTCCCTACACGGTTACGCCGGGCGTCCCGGCCTTCGCTGCCGCAGCCGCCCTGCTGCGCCGCGAATTGACGGTCCCCGGCGTGGCGCAGACCGTGGTCCTGACCCGGACCTCAGGCCGCGCGAGCGCCATGCCCGAGCGGGAAACCCTGTCGGCCTATGCGGCCACCGGGGCGACCCTGGCGATCCACCTGTCGATTCATGTGGTCGAGGCGGTCGCCGCGGAACTGATCCCGTTCTACGGACCGTCCTGCCCGGCGGCGGCTGTGTTCCGGGCTTCCTGGCCCGACGAGCGGGCGCTGGTCGGCGATCTCGCTACGCTGCCCGGCCTCGTCGCGGCGGCCGGCCTGGAGCGCACCGCCCTGATCCTGGTCGGGCCCGCCCTCGGCGCCGCGGGCTTCCGCGAGAGCGCGCTCTACGCGCCCGATTACGACCGGCGATACCGGCCCGGCGGCACCGTGGGCCAGCCGTCGTGAGCGCCCCCGGCCTCCTCGTCGCGGCGCCGCGCTCCAGCTCCGGCAAGACGACCGTGACCCTCGCTCTGATGCGCGCCCTCACCCGGCGCGGCCTGCGGATCCGCGGCGCGAAATGCGGTCCGGACTACATCGACCCGGCCTTTCACCAAGCCGCCACCGGCCATCCGAGCTTCAACCTCGACAGCTTCGCGATGGCGACGCCCCTCCTCGACACGCTCGCGGGCGAGACGGCGGCGGCGGCGGATCTGGTGATCGCCGAGGGCTCTATGGGCCTGTTCGACGGCGTCCGGGCAGCCGAGAACCGGACCGGGGCGAATGCCGACATCGCGGCGCGCTACGGCTGGCCGGTCGTGCTCGTGGTGGACGTGTCGGGCGCGGCGCAATCGGCGGCTGCAGTAGCGCTGGGCTGCACGCTCTACGATCCCCGGGTGCGGATCGCCGGGGTCATCCTCAACAAGGTGGCGAGCGACCGCCATCGCCGGCTCGTCGAAGCCGGCATGGAACGCGCTGGATTGCCGGTGCTCGGCGCCCTGATGCGCGACGCGCAGCTGGTCCTGCCCGAACGCCATCTCGGGCTCGTCCAGGCCGGCGAGACCGCGGATCTCACCGCCCGCCTCGACCGGCTGGCCGACCTCGCGGAAGCCGGTATCGACCTCGACGCCGTCACGGCCAGTGCGGGCGGCACCGTGCCGGCCTCCGGCGGCCGGCTGCCGCGGCCGCCCGGACAACGCGTGGCGGTCGCTCGGGACGCGGCGTTCAGCTTCCTCTATCCGCATCTCGCGACCGGCTGGCGGTTGGCCGGTGCCGAACTCATCCCCTTCTCACCCCTCGCCGACGAAGGCCCACCGGAGGATTGCGACGTCTGCTGGCTGCCGGGGGGCTATCCCGAACTCCATGCGGGCCGGATCGCCGGCGCCACCCGTTTCCTGGACGGGCTGCGCGACTTCGCCAGGACACGCCCCGTCCACGGAGAGTGCGGCGGCTACATGGTCCTCGGGCAGACGCTTCAGGACGCCGACGGCACCACCCATCCCATGGCGGGCCTCCTCCCGGTGGCGACGTCCTATCACCGCCGCAAGTTGCATCTCGGCTATCGCGTCGCGCGGCTCTGCGGATCCGGCATGCTCGGAGAAGACGGGGCGCGCCTCATCGGCCACGAGTTCCACTACGCCACCGAGCTCTCGCCGATCGCACCGGAGGCATCAGCGCTCGCCCGCGTTTCGGATGCGGAGGGTGTGGACCTGGGGTTTGCCGGACATCGGGTCGGCCCCGTCACCGGCAGCTTCTTCCATCTGATCGCGGCTGACGCACCCTGAAACCGTCCCGGATGCAGCCGCCTCCGGGGCGCGCCGGGCGAGGCCCGCCAGCCCGCCTGTCAGGCCGGATCCGCCGCCGGCGCCGCCGTGCGGTTCTGCGCGAGGCGCGCGGCGCTGCGGACCAGCGCCAGCACATCGCGGCGCATCTGCTCATCCTCGATCTGGGCGTAGGCGCGCAGAAGCTCGATGGCACCGTGGGCGCTGAGGAAGCCGAACACGTCCTCCTGGGCGTTCTCGCGGGGCTCGGTCTCCTCGAAGAACGCGGAAACCGGAACTTCGAGAAGGCGCGCGATCTCCCGCAACCGGCCGGCGCCGACCCGGTTCTGCCCCTTCTCGTATTTCTGGACCTGCTGAAAGGTCACCCCAACCGCATTGCCGAGAGCGGTCTGGCTCATACCCCGCGCCTTGCGCAGGGCTGTGATGCGAATCCCGACGAGACGATCGACGTCGGTGGTCTGCTTCGGCATCGTTTGCCCAGGGGAATCCTTCTCCATGGAGTGGGATGCATCCTCCTGCGAATGCGGTGTTTTCGCCTCGCTATCGCGCCGCTTCACCGCCCGCCCCTAAGTCGCATGTCGTGCACGCCGTGTGGCCGGTCATCCCTGCCGCTCATGCGGCTATAGCCCTGATCCCGACACAGGTGGCGTGCACCGCAGTTGGACACCAAGTTGTCAAGCTTCGCAAGTCAAAGGTTACAGCTTCTAGTTTAAGTACACACATCTTTGCAACATTGTTGCGGAAATGTCGATGGCGATGATTGGGCAGCTTAAGTGGTGCGCCTTGTCGCCGCGCAGGTGTTCCCCTTAGGACCGCCGATGCTTGTAGGATTGGTAGCGCGCAGGAGAGACGCATGTTCATCGCGATGAATCGCTTCAAGGTCGTCAAGGACGCGACGGCCGACTTCGAGGCCGTCTGGCTCGGCCGCGACAGCCATCTCGGCGAGATGCCCGGCTTCGTGGAATTCCACCTCCTGCGCGGCCCCGAGCACGAAGACCACGTCCTGTACGCCTCGCACACGATCTGGCGGTCGCACGCTGATTTCGAAGCTTGGACCCGATCCGAGCAGTTCCGCAAGGCGCACGGTCGCGTGCCTTCGACCAAACCCCTGTATCTCGGTCATCCCCAGTTCGAGGGTTTCGAGACGATCCAGACCGTCGCCAGACCCGCCGACGCGGAGGCGGAGGCGGAGGCGACGTCTTAAAGCTCAACCGAGAGTCCTCGCCCGTTCCGCATGCGGGGCGGGCGCAGGGCCGGTTGAAACTTCGGACGAAGAAACGCGCCTGAATTGAAACGACGCGTTCGATGACGGCCGAACTCCAACATTGGCGGCCGCCGCATGCGTCATGCCGGCGCTCAGCATTAATCATGTATTGCAACGCCTGCGCGCGCGCTCTAGGTCGCAGCCTCCCTCCGTGACAGCGAATGCGAACCTGCCGGGCCCGCGGCTTGCTCCGTCACCGTCACCAGGCGGCGCCGAAACCTTTCGTGTCTCAGACTGGTACAGAGTCCGACTAAGACGGGACGTTGCGGGTCAGATGTTTCACGATCGGCTTCCGGAGACGTTTCAGGCGCTGCCCACCTCGGCAGAGCGCCGACGCAACGTATGGTCGGCGCTGCTGCCCCGGCGCGGTCGTGCCCTGGCGCGGATCGCCCTGTCGACGACGCTCGCCGCGACCGATCTCGTGGCGATCGTGATGGTGGCCCTGGGCGTCGAGTTCGCCTACCACGCCCTCGCCCAGGACAGCGCATTCTGGGCGAGCAGCGTTCGCGGCCTGCGCCTGTCGGCGCTGCTGGGACTGGTGATCATCGCCGCGAACGTCCTGCGCGAGGAGTACAGCCTCGAGAACGTCATGGCGCAGAAGCCGGGCGTTCAACGCGTGGCCTCCCTCTGGCTGGTCGCCTGGGCCGCCGTGCTGGTCGTGAGCTTCATGACCAAGACGACCAACGATTATTCGCGCCTGATCTCGTTCGGGACGTTCGCCGTGGGCCTTCCGGTCCTGATCGCGGCCCGGGCATCGGTGCGGCGCCTCGTGCGGGCGCGGCTCAGTGCCGGCTCGGCCACGGCCAGCCGGATCCACCTCGTCGGCTACGAGGAGGACATCGCGCGCTTCTACGCCGGCAAGGAAGCCGATCATCTCGGCTCGCGGATCATCGGGACCAGCTACCTGCGACGGGTCGATCCCGGCGCCGACGTGGCCACCCGATACGACCAGCTGCAGGAGGATCTCGACCTCGCGGTGTCGGTGGTGCGATTCCTCCGGCCGGACGACGTCTTCGTGCTCGTGCCGTGGGCCGACACCGCGGAGGTCGAGCGGTGCATCGACGCGTTCCTGAGGGTGCCCTCGGCCCTGCATCTGCGCCCCGGCGCCGTCCTCGATCGCTTTCCCGATCTGCAGGTCGCCCGGGTCGGCGGAGTCTCGGGGATCAATATCGGTCGTCGGCCGCTCAATCTGGGCGAGGTGATGCTGAAGCGCCTCCTCGATCTGACCTTGGCGACCATCGCCCTGGTGTCGCTGTCCCCGCTGCTGGCGGCCATCGCCGTTGCGATCAAGCTCGACAGCCCCGGCCCGGTCTTCTTCCGGCAGAAGCGCTACGGTTTCAATCAGCAGCCGTTCGGCGTCTTCAAGTTCCGGTCGATGCGCACGGATGCGAATGCCGCCTTCCGGCAGGCGACCCGCAACGACAGTCGGATCACCCGGGTCGGCGCGATTCTGCGCCGGACCAATCTCGACGAGCTGCCCCAGCTGATCAACGTCCTGCGCGGGGAGATGTCGCTGGTGGGTCCCCGCCCGCATGCGCTGGCCCACGACCGGAGCTTCGAGCGGCGGATCGCCCTCTATGCACGCCGCCACAACGTGAAGCCTGGGATCACGGGTTGGGCTCAGGTCAACGGCTACCGGGGGGAGACCCAGACCGACCTCGCCATGGAGCAGCGCGTCGCCTGTGACCTGCACTACATCGACAACTGGTCGATCTGGTTCGATATCCAGATCATGATCCAGACGGTCATTTCGCGCCGCGCATACCAGAACGCGTTCTAAGGCGCGGGCGCGAGGCGGTCGGGAGGCGCCATGCCCGCAGGCGTGGCACGCTCCTGGATTGCTCCCCGCCGCCAGCGCGGACGGGCTGGACCAGGCAACTCGGTCTCGCGGCTCAGGGTGCCAGCTTCCGCTGACGACAGGTGCCGCAATCGCCCTCGACCTCCAGGATGCTGTGGGTCGGCGTGAATCCGGCCCGCTCCAGAGTGCGCCCGAGGCTGCCCTCGACCTCCTCCGACGAGGCCTCGTCGACGCCGCCGCACGTCCGGCAGATCAGAAAAATTACCCCCTCCCCGGGCGCGTGGCCGTGCGCGCAGGGGATGAAGGCGTTGCGGCTCGCGATCCGATGGACCAGCCCCTGATCCATCAGGAAATCGAGGGCGCGGTAGACCGAGACCGGGGCCACACGCTTGCCCGGCGCGCTCAGCCGCTCGGCGATGTCGTAGGCGCCCTGAGCCTTCCCGGCCTCGGCCACGGCCTCCAGCACCTCGCGGCGCAGGGGCGTGAACTGCAGACCGCGCTCGCGACAGAGGGCCTCGGCCCGCGCGAGAATGTCACCGGTGCCGGCGTGGCACGCGTCGTGACCCTCGTGACGGTGCATGATTGCTCCAAACATGATCCGCAGGTTGTCCCGCGGGTTTGTTACAGTGTATCACCGCGGCCCAGGACCGCACCAGTAGCTCTGCGTGGTGCCCGCGCCGGTGTCAGTGCGCGACGAGGATTCCTTGCCGACTATTCCCAGCCCGAGACGCGCGGCCCGACGATCGCTGTTCCAGAGCGGGATCGTACTGCGGCTGGCGCTCGCCGCGACGCTCGCGGCGCTGGTCTGGCTGACCATCGCCTGGGCGCTTTCGGCATGAGCGGCCGGAATCCGGATCCGATCCGCCTCGTCGGCCTCACCCTCGGTTACGACCGGCATCCAGCGGTCCACCACCTCGACGGGACCGTGCGAGCGGGCGACCTGCTCGCGCTGGTCGGACCGAACGGCGCCGGCAAGTCGACGCTGCTGAAGGGCATGGCCGGAGAGATACGCTGCCTCGACGGCCGCATCGAACGTGCGGGCGCCCTGGCCTACATGCCGCAGGCGGACGAGATCGACCGGAGCTTTCCGCTCACCGTCATGGATCTCGCCGGGATGGGTCTCTGGCGGCAGGCGGGAGCGTGGCGCAGCCTCGTCCGGCGGCGGCCGGCCATCGAGGCCGCGCTGGCGGCGGTCGGTCTTGAGGGCTTCGCGGCGCGGCCGATCGGCACCCTGTCGGGTGGTCAGTTCCGGCGCGCGCTGTTCGCCCGGCTGATCCTGCAGGATTGCCCCGTCGTGCTCCTCGACGAGCCGTTCACCGGGATCGATGCGCGGACGGTCGACGATCTGCTGGTGCTGATTGCGACCTGGCACAAGGAGGGGCGGACCGTGATCGCCGCCCTGCACGACCTCGCGCAGGTCCGCGCGCATTTCCCGACGACGCTGCTGCTCGCCCGGGAGCCCGTGGCCTGGGGGCCGACCGCGCGGGTCCTGACCGCCGAGAATCTGGCCCGCGCCCGCAACCTGTCCGAGGCCTGGGACGAGGGCGCGGCGATCTGTGAAGGACCGCGGAAGCCCGCGGAGCCGGCGCACGATCACGGCCGGGCAGCGCATCACCATCACGAGGACGCCGCGTGACCGATCCGTTCGGGTCTCTGTTTGCGCCGTTCGTCGAATTCGGCTTCATGCGCCGGGCGCTGGCGGGTTGCCTCGCCCTGTCGGTGTCGGCACCGCCCATCGGCGTCTTCCTGACGCTGCGCCGCATGAGCCTCATGAGCGACGCGATGAGCCACGCGATCCTGCCGGGGGCTGCGGTCGGCTTTCTGGTCGCCGGCCTGTCCCTGCCGGCGATGACGCTGGGCGGCCTCGTCGCCGGCCTCGCGGTGGCCCTGCTCGCGGGCGCCGTCACCCGGGCGACCACGATCCGGGAGGACGCCAACCTCGCGGCCTTCTACCTCATCTCGCTCGCCGCCGGCGTGCTGCTGGTCTCCCTGCGCGGATCGCAGATCGACCTCATGCACTTCCTGTTCGGCTCGGTCCTGGCCCTGGACGATTCCGCCCTCTGGCTGCTCGGCGGCATCAGCACGCTGACCCTGCTGGCGCTCGCCGTGATCTACCGGCCGCTCGTGATGGAATGCGTCGACCCGCTGTTCCTGCGGAGTGTCAGCCGCAGCGGCGGTCCCGTGCACCTCGCGTTCCTGGCGCTCGTGGTGGTCAACCTCGTCGGCGGGTTCCAGGCCCTCGGGACCCTGCTGGCGGTCGGCCTGATGCTGCTGCCCGCAGTGGCGGCCCGGTTCTGGGCCCGCGACCTGGCCGGACTGATCCCGGTCTCGATGCTGATCGCCGCCCTCGCGAGCGTCTCGGGGCTCAGCCTGTCGTACCAGTACGACCTGCCGAGCGGCCCGGCCATCGTTCTGGCGGCGGGGGCCCTCTATGTCGCCTCGATGATGGTGGGGCCGCGCGGCGGCCTGCTGCGCCGCCTCGTGCGGCCGCGTCACCTCGAAGCCTGATCAGGGCTGGTCCTTCAGGGCCGCGAGACCTTCGCGGTAGGTCGGATAAGCGAGGGCCACGCCGAGCTCCTCGCGGATCAGCCGGTTCCGCACGCGCTTGTTCTCGCCGTAGAAGCTGCGCGCCATCGGCGACAGGTCGGCGGTCTCGAAATCGATCTCGGGCGGCAGCGGCAGGCCGGTGAGGGAGGCGGCGTGCTCGGTCACCGTCTGGGGCGCGGTCGGCTCGTCATCCGTGACGTTGTAGATCGCCCCCGGACGCGGGCGGTCGATGGAGGCCAGCAGCGTCGTGGCGATGTCGTCGACATGGATGCGGTTGAAGACCTGCCCGGCCTTCACGATCCGCTGCGAACGACCCTCGCGCAGTTTCACGATCGGGTTGCGCCCGGGGCCGTAGATGCCCGAGAGCCGGAAGACCTGCACGGCCTTCCCGGTCTCGGCGCCGAGTGCGAGCCACGCCGCCTCGGCCTCAAGGCGCACCTTCGACCGGGCGCTGCGTGGCGCCGCGGGTGTCGCCTCGTCGATCCACGCGCCGCCCTGGTCTCCGTAGACGCCGATCGTCGAGAGATAGCCGATCCAGCCGATCCGGCTCGCCGCGATGGCGTCCCCGTAGCGGGCGAGAACCGGGTCGCCGGCCTCGCCGGGGGGGGCCGAGGCCAGCAGCACGTCCGTGTCGGCGAGATCCGCGGCGATCCGGGGATCGTCGGCCTCCGGCCCGAAGGCGCGCATGGCGAACCCGGTCTCCGCCGCGACGCGGTCGGCGGCCGCGGGATCCGTGACGCTGGCGCGGACGGTCCCGAAACGCGCTCGCGCCCGTTCGGCGAAACGGCGGCCGGTGAAACCGAGCCCGAAGACGAAGAGATTCATGGGGCGGATGTCTCGCCCACGGGCGATTCCGTCAAGGCGGCGGCGGCCGTCCACTCGTCGCGGACATGAGCGTCGGTCTCGCGGTCGCCATGAAGGCGGCAGAGCGCGTGCAGGGCATCCGGCGCGAGCAGCCGGCCGCAGGCCCAGACCGCCATGCCGCGCACCAGGGGAGACGCGTCATCGAGCGCCGCGACGGCCGCGCCCGCCAGATCGGGATCGCCGGAATTGCCGATCGCGATCATGACGTTGCGCAGGAAGCGGTCGCGCCCCGTGCGCTTCACCGGCGTGCCGGCGAAGAACGACCGGAACGCCGCATCGTCGAGACCGGCGAGATCCGCCAGCGCCGGGGCCGCCAGATCCGCGCGTGCGGCGAGCCGGTTCTCCGCCGCCCTACGGGCGAACTTGTTCCAGGGACAGACGGCGAGGCAGTCGTCGCAACCGAAGACCCGGTTTCCGATCGCCGGCCGGAACGCGGCAGGGATCGGACCGGCATGCTCGATCGTGAGATACGAGATGCACCGGCGGGCATCGAGCCTGTAGGGGGCCGGAAAGGCGTCGGTCGGGCAGATGTCCAGGCAGGCGCGGCAGGAGCCGCAATGGTCGCGCTCCGGCGGATCGGGCTCGAATTCCGCGCTCGTGTAGATCGCCCCGAGGAGCAGCCAGTTGCCGTGCCCGCGGGAGATCAGCACCGTGTGCTTGCCCTGCCAGCCGAGGCCGGCCGCCTCGGCGAGGGTCTTTTCCATGACGGGGGCGGTGTCGCAGAAAACCTTCACGCGCACGTCGCCCTTGGCGGAGAGATACCCCCCCAATTCTTTCAGACGACCCTTCAAAACCTCGTGATAATCCCGCCGCTGTGCATAAGCGGCGATGGCCCCGCGATCCGGCCGGGCCACGAGGTCCAGGGGATCGTGCTCGGGCCGGTAGCTCATCGCGAGCACCAGGATGCTGCGCAGGCCGGGCCACAAGTCCACCGGGCTCGCCCGCTGGTCGGCCCGCTCCGCCATCCACTCCATGGTGCCGTGCGCGCCCTCGGCGAGCCAGGTCGACAGGCGGCCCGGAAGGTCCGGGAGCCTGTCGGGACGGGTGACGCGCAGGCCGCAGAAGCCGAGCGCCCGGGCCCGGGTCTCGACGAGGCGGCGGAGATCGGCGCCGAAATAGGTTCGTCGGGCGGTCAGAAATCCAGATCCGCGTAATGGGCGGCCGGTGCCATGCCGGGCACGCGGTCGGCGAGCAAAGCGCGGAACGAGGGCCGCGACTTGACCCGTGCGTACCAGTTCCGGGCCATCTCGTCCTCGTCCCAGGGCACGTCGCCCAGGTAGTCGACGCAGGAGAGATGGGCGGCCGCCGCCAGATCGGCATAGGTCAGGTTGTCGCCGGCGATCCATCGCCGCCTGGCGATCAGGTAGCCGATGTACTTGAGGTGGTAGCGCACGTTGGAGCGCGCGGCGCGGATCGCGTTCATGTCGGGCGGGCCGCCGCCCTCATGGGCCGACATGAAGCGCTTCGAGATCTTCTCGTTCACGAGGTAGGCCGTCACCTCGGACTCGAACTTGACCAGGAACCAGTCGAGCAGGCGCCGGACCTCGACGCGCTCGACGGTGTCCTCCGGCAGCATGCGCCGCCCCGAGAGCCCGAGGCCGCGGGTCTCGTCGAGATACTCGGCGATGACGCCGGCGCCGGGGACGACGAGCCCGTTCTGCTCCAGCAGCACGGGTGTGACGCCCGCCGGATTGATCAGCAGGAAGTCGTCGCGCCGTTCCCAGGGCCGTTCCTCGAACAGCGTCGGCTCCATGCCCATCTCGGCGAGTACGAGACGGATGAACCGGGAATTCGCGCAGAAGGGGAAGTGGTAGAGGGTTGCCATCGAGGCCGTGGAGGACGTTCGGTCTGCCAACGCGGCCTGTCCCGCGCTCGTCGAGGGCCCTGATGCGCAGGTGTTCGGCGCGCAGGACTTCGGACCGAGCGTTATTGCCCGACCGTTTCCGAGCCCTTAACACGCCCGGCCCGGCCCGGTAACCGCTCGTCAACCCTAATGGGCGAAGCCTCGGGTTCAACCATTTCGCGTGGCAGGCGGCGGCTCGACGGGGGCCGCAGCGCCCACGGCACAAGGCGTCACGATGGATCCGGCAAGCATCGGCAAGGCAGTGCTGCTCGCCCTTGTGGAGGGGGCGACCGAATTCATCCCGGTCTCGTCGACCGGCCACCAGTTGCTGGTCGGCCACTTCATCGGCTTCCACTCGCCCAACAACACCTTTGAGGTGCTGATCCAGCTCGGCGCGATCCTGGCGATCCTGCTGGTGTATTTCCGCCGCCTGCTGGCGATCGCCACGGCGGTGCCGTCCGATCCGAAGGCGCGCCGGTTCGTGCTCGGCATCCTGGTGGCGTTCCTGCCGGCGGCGATCATCGGCGGCCTCTTCTCCAAGCTGATCAAAGCCTACCTGTTCAATCCGTGGATCGTGTGCGCGACCCTGGTGGCCGGCGGCCTGGTGCTGCTCGTCATCGACGACACCGACCTCGAGGTGAAGAAGAAAGACGTCTACGACTTCACCCTGCCGATGGACCTGAAGATCGGCATCTTCCAGTGCCTCGCCATGATCCCCGGCGTGTCGCGCTCGGGCGCCACCATCGTGGGCGCGATGCTGATGGGCGCCGACAAGCGCTCGGCCACCGAGTTCTCGTTCTACCTGGCGATGCCGACGATGGCGGGCGCCTTCGCCAAGGACCTGCTCGACAATTACAAGTACCTTTCGAGCAACGATGTCGGCCTGATCGTGATCGGCTTCGTCGTGTCGTTCGTCTCGGCGCTGTTCGTGGTGCGGGTGCTTCTCGACTACGTCTCCCGCCACGGCTTCTGGCTGTTCGCGTGGTGGCGGATCATCGTCGGCGCCCTCGGCTTCGCCGGCCTGATCATCCTGGGCTAACGGGCCGGTCCCTCTCGGGCCCGGACGACCGGATCGGCGGATCCGCCTCGGCGGCGTGATCCGTCCGGTCGTCGGTCCGGGCGCCGTAGACGGGCCCGCAATCCGGAAATGCTGGCTTTGCCGAAGCCTGCCGGGTCGGCATGTCCGGTTTCCGGGCTCCCCGTCGCGCCGCCGGGACCATCAAAAATCGGTGATGGGCGGCTTCAGCTTTCCTCAACCATCGGGCGATTGCCAGCGGCGGAGCGGCGTGCGAGGCAAACGCATGGAAGCGGTGCAGAAGACGCCGCGCTCTGGGACGTTCCGATGGAAGACACACCGCTCGCCGACCTCTTCGAGCCCGCAGACCGGGCGCGCTGGCTCGGCCTCGTCGAAGGCGTCCTCAAGGGCGCCGATTTCGAGAAGCGGCTGGTGTCGCACACGGCCGACGGCCTGCGGATCGAACCCCTCTACGGACCTGCCGCCCCGGCGGCCCAGCCGGTGCGTGAGCCGGGCCCCTGGCGCATCGCGCAACGGGTCGATCACCCCGATCTCGCCGCCGCCAACGCACAGGCGCTCATCGACCTCGAAGGCGGGGCCGACGCCCTCGTCCTGGCCTTTGCGGGCGCGGCGGGCGCCCGCGGCTACGGCCTGACCGCCGCGAGCGTCGAAGACCTCGACGCGGCGCTGAAGGGCGTGATGCTGCCCCTGATCGCCCTGCGGATCGACGCCGGCGGGCGCGGCCTCGAAGTGGCCCGGCTGGTGAGCGCGCTGGCGCAGCGCCGGGGCGAGGATCTCTCGACCTGCGACCTCGATCTCGGCATCGATCCGGTCGGCGTTCTGGCGGCGACCGGAAGCCTCGGGGCGGTCTGGAAGGACATCGCCCCCCGTCTCACCGAGACCGTCGCGGAGCTGGAAGCGGCGGGTTTCACCGGCCGAGCCTTCCTGGCCGACGGACGGCCCTATCACGAGGGCGGTGCCGGAGAGGCGGCGGAACTCGGTGCTGTGCTCGCCACCGCCGTCGCCTATCTGCGCGCCCTGGAGGATGCCGGTCACGACCTCTCCACAGCCCGTGACCGCATCGCGATGCTTCTGACGGCCGATGCCGACGAGTTCGTCACGGTCGCGAAGTTCCGCGCGATGCGACGCCTCTGGGCCCGGGTCGAGCAGGCCTGCGGGCTCGATCCCAAGCCGCTGCGGCTCCATGCCGAGACCGCGTGGCGGATGATGACCAAGCGCGATCCCTTCGTGAACATCCTCCGCACAGGCATGGCGGCCGCCTCGGCCGGCATGGGCGGCGCGGACAGCGTCGCGGTGCTGCCCTACACCCAGGCCCTCGGATTGCCGGACGCCTTCGCCCGGCGCGTCGCGCGCAACAGCCAGATCGTGCTCATCGAGGAATCGCATCTCGCGCGCGTCAGCGACCCCGCGGCCGGCGCCGGGGGTTTCGAGGCCCTGACCGCCGAACTCGCCGAGGCGGGCTGGGCGGCGTTCCAGGCGATCGAGGCGGAGGGCGGCATCGTCGCCTCGCTCAGCGTCGGCAAGCTGCAGCGGCGGATCGAGCTGACCCGCGAGGCCCGGGCCAAGGCCGTGGCGAACCGCCGTGAACCGCTCACGGGCGCGAGCGAATTCCCCAACCTTTCCGAGAAGCCCGCGGCCGTCCTCGACGTGCCGCCCGTGGCCGGGCCGCGCGGGTCCAATTTCGGCGCGGGTTCGGCCGTCGCCTGCGACGCGCTGCCGTCCCTGCGCCTCGCGGAGCCCTACGAGGCCCTGCGGGACGCCTCGGATGCCTGTCTCGCCAAGACGGGCCGCCGGCCGGCGGTGTTCCTCGCCAATCTCGGCCCTGTGGCGTCGTTCAACGCCCGTGCGACCTTCGCGGCCAACGCCTTCGCGGCGGGCGGGATCGAGGCGCTGTCGAACGAGGGCTTTTCCGACGCCGAGGCGGTGGCGGCGGCGTTCCGGGACTCCGGTGCCAGCTTGGCCTGCATCTGCTCCACCGACGCGATCTACGCCGAGCACGCCGTCGCGACGGCGGAAGCCCTGGCGAAGGCCGGCGCCGGTCCGATCTACCTCGCGGGCAAGCCGACGGACCTCGCCGAGCCGCTGAAGCAGGCGGGCGTGGCCGCCTTCCTGCATGTCGGCTGCGACCTGCTCGCCCTCCTCAACGCGGCCTTGCGCGCGGCCATGCGGGGTCCTGCGCCGCAGACCCCACGCTGAAAGGCGCCAATCCTCGCGAACCCGCCTCGTCCCGGATCCGATGACGTCTCGCTTCGCTCTCGCCCTGTTCCTCGCCGGCATGAGTCCCGCCGCCGCCGCGCCGCGCCAAGCGGCCCCGCCCGACCGGTTCGACGGCACCTGGAGCGTCGAGATCATCACCGAGACCGGGAGCTGCGACCGCGCCTATCGCTATCCGGTGCGGATCGAGAACGGACGGGCGCGCTTCATCGGGACCGCCTTCGTGGTCGAGGGCGGGGTGACCCGGAACGGGGCGATCCGGGGATCCATCTCGAACGGGGCCGCCACTGCCGACGTACGGGGGCGGCTTGACCGGAACGGATTCGGAACCGGCACCTGGGTCGCGTCCGGCGCCCTCTCCTGCCGCGGTCACTGGAACGCCGAGCGGCGCGGCTGAGGCCGCGTGTGGCCGTCGCGAAACAGTCCGGATCTCGCCCTGAATCGGGCAGCTCGACCGTGCCGAAAGCCCCGATCCCGACGCAATCATGAGCGAGACCTGAACACCGTTCGGACACCCGACGAGGCCGCCCGCATGAAGACTTCGATCCTCGCCACCTTCGCTGTCCTCGCTCTCGTCTCGGGGGCCGAGGCGCGTCCTCACCGGCTTCCGGCTGCGTCGAAAGTGAACACGGCGGAGGCCGAGAAGGTGCTGGCGCCGCTGCGGCAGGCCGCCACCGAATGCTTCGCCGACACGGTGCTGTCGAACCCGAAGGCCACCGCCGAGGCGCGGGCGGGCCGCTGGTACGAGGCCGTCGGCATCACCGGCTTCCTCTGCCGCCCGGAAGTCGCCGCGATGATCCAGGCTCATGACCGCCTGTACGGCGCAAAGACGGGCGAGCGTTATTTCAAGGGCGCCTACGTCAAGCATCTCGACCAGCAACTCGCCGAGCGGCTCCAGCCGATGTTCGCCCGCAAGGCCGTCGCCAGCGCCGAGCCTCCGGTGGAGAAGGCCTCGGCAGAGGACTCGGCCGAGGGCAACTGAGCGGGAACCGTCCGGGCGTCCGTGTCTTCCCCGAGGCGGAGACGGCGATGCCTTACGAACTGCATTACTGGCCGATGATCCAGGGGCGTGGCGAGTTCGTCCGCCTCGCCCTCGAGGAAGCCGGCGCCGACTACATCGACGTCACCCGCCAGGATGACGAGGATGGCGGGATCGGCCCCATGCTCGACCGCCTGTCCGATCCCGGCAACCCGCGGCCGCCCCTGGCGCCGCCCTTCCTGCGCGA
This sequence comes from Methylobacterium sp. 391_Methyba4, assembly GCF_029691625.1. NCBI lineage: Bacteria > Pseudomonadati > Pseudomonadota > Alphaproteobacteria > Hyphomicrobiales > Methylobacteriaceae > Methylobacterium > Methylobacterium sp. 391_Methyba4. Next base: position 3,828,502 of record NZ_CP121475.1, read on the forward strand.
TGGTGACACCGTCATCGGGCAGAGTGCCGCGATCCTGCTCTATCTCGGGCCGCGGCTCGGCCTCGTCGGCGCGTCGGAGCGCGACCGGATCTGGACCCATCAGCTCCAGCTCACCATCGCGGACGCGGTCGACGAGGCGCACGACACGCACCATCCCTTGGGTGTCGGCCTGTATTACGCGGATCAGAAGCCCGAGGCCCTGCGCCGGGCCGCGGAATTCCGCACCGAGCGCATCCCGAAATTCTTCGGCTATTTCGAGCGCGTTCTGGCGGGGAATGGCGGCGGCCGGCTCGTCGGCGCGGATCTGTCCTACGCGGACCTGTCGCTGTTCCAGCTCGTCGACGGCCTGCGCTACGCCTTTCCCAAAGCCACCGCCGCAGCCCTGCGCCCCAACCCAAACGTGGCGCGGCTCCACGAGACCGTGGCCCGGCGACCGCGGATTGCCGCCTATCTCGCCAGCGACCGCCGGATCCCGTTCAACGAGGACGGCATCTTTCGCCGCTATCCCGAACTCGATCCCTGAGGCGCAGGCCTCACCGCCGCGGCCCGGCAATCAGGATCGCCGCGAGCGTCAGCACGACGAGCCCCAGCACCAGCGACAGCAGGCGCCAGAACAGCAGCGGATCGCGCTCCAGCAGAGACGCCCGCCGTCCGTCCGTGAAGGCCGGATTGGGATGCCGCAGGTCGTGGACGAAGGCGGACAAGGCCGTGTAGCGCCGCAGCGGATCGGGATGAACAGCCTTGCGAAGCGCCCCGTCGACCCAGACGGGAAGCAGCGGACGCACCGTGAGAGCCGACGTGTAGCGAAGCCGCCGTTGCGCCGCGCGCGTGCGCGCCCGCGGAACGGCGTCTCCGTACGGCAGCCGTCCCGTCAACATCTGGTAGGTGATGACGCCGACCGCGAAGATGTCGGACCCGGCATTGGCCGGCGCGCCGAGGAAGCATTCGGGCGCCGTGTACTGGACCGTGCCGAGGATCTCCGCAGGATCGATCCGCGGATCGCCCTCGACGACGCCCGCGACCGTCGTGGCTCCGAAATCGATGATCTGGACGGTCCCTGCGGTATCGATCAGGACGTTGTCGGGCCGTAGATCCTGATGGACCATCTCCCGCCGGTGAAACGCCTGCACGCCCCGGGCGAGCTGCTCGACGAGGCCGCGCACCGTTTCCAGATCGGGGGTCGCGTGGTCTCGCATCCACTGGGTCAGGGTCTGGCCCTCCACGTAGCGCATGACCGTGTAGAGGTGGCTGCGGCGGCCGGCCCGGGGATGCGCCTTGAGCACGTGAGGATTGTCGATCCGCCGCGCGATCCACTCCTCCATCACGAACCGCATCCGCTGGGCCGGGTCGTCCCGCAGGTCCAGGGACAGCACCTTCAGGGCGGCCTGGGCACCCGTCTCCGCCTCGACGGCGAGATAGACGCGGCTGCGGGGGCCGGAATGGAGGATCCGTACCAGACGGAAGCCGTCGAGTTCGGCGGGCGGGTCGAGGAGGGGCGCGGGGTCCAGCCCTTCGGCCTCCCCGAGGAGATCCGCCGGCGCGCCGGCCGGTACGGTCTCGACCCGCACGATCTGGATCGTCAGGTTGTCCTGACTGCCGGCGGCCAGAGCTGCCTCGACGATCGCCCGCGCCGCCGCGTCGAGGGTCGCGGCTTGCGCGATCGCCGCAACCACGTCGCGGGGCCGGACATGCTCGTGGACGCCATCCGTCGTCAGCACGAAGGTGTCGCCGGCCTCGATGCCGACGACGTGGTAGTCGATCTCCACACGGGCATTCGCCCCGAGGGCGCGGCCGAGATAGGATTCCGCTGCGGAGACGACGACGCGGTGGTCCTCGGTGAGCTCTTCGAGGGACCGGCCGGACACGCGCCAGATCCGGGCATCGCCCACGTGGAAGAGGTGGGCCATGCGCGATTTCAGGACGAGGGCGTCGAAGGTGGTGACGTAGCCCCGGTCGGCATCATTCGGATCGGCGCCGCGCCGGGTCTGGGCGTAGAGCCAGGAATTCGCCGCCGCGATCACGCGCTGGGCCGAGGTCTTCACCGACCACGTGTCCGGCGTGGCGTAATAGTCGCTTAGGAAGCTCTTGACCGCGGTCTCGCTCGCCGCCGCGCCCACCGCGCTGCTGCTGATCCCGTCGGCGAGCGCCACCGCGATCCCCTTCAGACCCAGAGCGGGTTGAACCGGCACCAATATGCCGTTGAAGTCCTGGTTGGCCGCCTTGCGGCCGGCGCTGCTGTACTGGCCGATCGTGACCGTCAGATCGCCGGAGACGTCCGATCCGGTGCTCAAGCGGCGGCTGCCGCGCCCGCGCCGCGCCCGCGGTACGAGAGGGCCTCCGCGAGATGGAGCCGGCGCACCTGTGTCTCGCCGTCGAGATCGGCCAGGGTCCGGGCGACACGCAGCGTGCGGTGAAAGCCGCGTGCGGAGAGGCGCATGGTCTCGGCCGCCTGCCGGATCAGCGCCGTGCCGTCCGCGTCGGGGCTCGCGACCTCTTCGATGAGGTTGGCCGGACAGGTCGCGTTGGTGGTGGACTCCGGCAGGCCCCGCGCGGCATAGCGGCTCCCCTGCAGCGCGCGGGCCGCCGAGACCCGGGCCGCGGCCTCGCGGGAGCCCTCTGCCGGGGCCGGCAGGATCAAGTCGGCGGCCGTGACCGCCGACACTTCGATGCGCAGGTCGATGCGGTCCAGCAACGGGCCGGAGATGCGCGCCTGATACTGCGCCATGCAGCGCTCGTTCGGGCCGCGGCGGCAGGCGTAGCCCGGCTCGAGGCCCTGGCCGCAGCGACAGGGATTCATCGCGGCGACGAGTTGGAAGCGCGCCGGGTAGGTGACCCGGTGGTTGGCGCGGGCGATCATGACCGCGCCGGATTCCATCGGCTGACGCAGGCTGTCGAGAACCTGGGGCGAGAATTCGGGCAGCTCGTCCAGGAACAGGACTCCCCCATGGGCGAGGGATACCTCTCCCGGCCGCGCCCCGAGCCCGCCGCCCACCAGTGCCGCCATCGAGGCCGAATGGTGCGGCTGCCGGAACGGCCGGCGATTCGACAGGGCCCCATCCTTGAGCTCGCCCGCCACCGACTGAACCATGGAGATGTCGAGGAGTTCGCGCGGACTGAGCGGCGGCAGAATCGAGGGCAGGCGCGCCGCCAGCATGGATTTGCCCGAGCCGGGGGGCCCGTTCATCAAGAGGTTGTGGCCGCCGGCCGCCGCGATCTCCAGGGCACGCTTGGCGCCCTCCTGGCCCTTGATGTCGGCGAGATCCGGGAGCGGTCCCGCCAGCGCGGCGACGGCAGGCTCCGGCCGGGCCATGACCTGGCTGCCCTTGAAGTGATTGGCGAGCTGGATGAGCGAGCGCGGCGCGAGCACATCCAGCTCGCCTCCGGCCCAGGCCGCCTCCGGACCGGTGGAGGCCGGGCAGATCAGCCCGAGCCCCCGCTCCCCCGCCGCCATGGCGGCCGGCAGCACGCCGCTGACCGCCGTGATGCTGCCGTCGAGGGCGAGTTCGCCGAGCACGCAGTAGCCGGCGAGCGCGTCGACCGGGATCGCGCCGATCGCCGCCATGACGCCGAGCGCGATCGGCAGGTCGTAGTGCGAGCCCTCCTTGGGCAGGTCGGCGGGCGCGAGATTGACGGTGATGCGCTTGGCGGGCAGCGCCAGTCCGGAGGCGATGAGCGCGCCGCGAACCCGCTCGCGGGACTCCGCCACCGCCTTGTCGGGCAGGCCCACGATGGTGAACACCACCGAGCCCGGGATGATCTGGACCTGCACGTCCACCGCCCGCGCCTCGATGCCCTCGAAGGCGACGGTGGCGACGCGGGTGACCATCGATGTACTGCCCTCGCCGCCATATTCCGGTGCGGCCAAGATGTGCGGCAGATTCGGGAGCGGCTCAAGGGGACCGCTGCCGCGACGGAACTCCGGTGCCGCATTCCTGTTCAAAGCCGGAAACCCTCGACGGACTGGAGAAAGCCATGCGTCTGACCACGCCCCTCCTCGCCCTGACCCTGATCGCCGGCACCGGCCTCGCAGCCCATGCCGACGAGAAGCTTCCTCCCGACCAGCAGGCCAAGGTCGAGGCGATGCTGAAGCAGGAGGGCTTCACCAAGTGGAAGGAGATCGAGCTCGACGACGGCATGATCGAGGTCGACGATGCGATTGACGCGAACGGCAAGCAGTTCGATCTGCATCTCGATCCGAAGACCCTGGCCATCGTGAAGCGCAAGGCCGAGTAGGCGGCGCTTGCGTTCGGCGAACGGCACGGCCATATAGCCGTCGGGGGGTTGGCGAGGGACGTTTCACTCGCCAACCGGGTCAGGTCCGGAAGGAAGCAGCCCTAACGAGACCGAGCGGGTCTTCGTCCAGCCTCCCACCTCATTCCCGCGCGCGGAAGCTCGATCCCGACACGGCATGGACGCTACGACCGGCACGCCTGACGACGAGCCGGGCCTGCCCGGGTTTCCAGCGCCCGCCGTCGCGGCGACGCCCTACCGGGTGCTCGCGCGTAAGTATCGCCCCACCAATTTCGGCGACCTGATCGGCCAGGATGCCATGGTGCGCACCCTCGCCAACGGGTTTGCGGCCAACCGCATCCCGCAGGCCTGGATGCTCACCGGCGTCCGCGGCGTCGGCAAGACCACCACGGCCCGCATCTTGGCCCGCGGCCTCAACTATGCCCGCGCCGGCCAGCCCGACACCGGCCCGACCGTGTCGATGCCGGAACTCGGCCTCCACTGCGCGGCGATCATGGAATCCCGGCACATGGACGTGCTGGAGATGGATGCCGCCTCGCATACCGGCATCGACGACGTCCGGGCGATCATCGACGGCATTCGCTACGGGCCGGTCTCGGCGCGCTACAAGGTCTACATCGTCGACGAGGTCCACATGCTCTCCGAGAAGGCGTTCAACGCCTTCCTGAAGACGCTGGAGGAGCCGCCGCCCCACGCCAAGTTCGTGTTCGCGACCACGGAGATCCGCAAGGTTCCGGTGACGATCCTGTCCCGCTGCCAGCGGTTCGACCTGCGCCGGGTCGAGGCGCCGACCCTGCATGCGCATCTCGCGAAGGTCTGCGCGGCCGAGGGCGTCTCCGTCGAGGACGAGGCTCTCGGGGCCATCGTCCGCGCCGCGGAAGGCTCCGTGCGCGACGCGCTCTCGCTCCTCGACCAGGCCATCGCCCACGGCGCCGGCACGATCACCGCGCAGAGCGTGCGCGACATGCTGGGCCTCGCCGATCGCGCCCGGATCCTCGACCTGTTTGAGGCGGTGATGCGCGGCTCGGTCCCGGCCGCCTTCGCGGAATTGCGGGCGCAATACGATTCCGGCGCAGACCCGTCGGTGGTCCTCTCCGATCTCGCGGCGTTCACGCATCTCGTCACCCGGCTCAAGGTGGTTCCGGAGACGGCCGCCGACCCCACGCTCAGCGAGACGGAGCGCGTCCGCGGGGCGGAATTCGCCGAGAAGCTCTCGATCCGCGCCCTGTCGCGGGCGTGGCAGATCCTGCTGAAGGCGATCCCCGAGGTTCAGGCCGCACCCCGGCCCCTCGCGGCGGCCGAGATGGCGATCGTGCGCCTCGCCTACGCGGCCGACCTGCCCACCCCCGACGAGGCCTTGCGCCAGCTCAAGGCCGAGGCGGCCGCTGCGCCCGCGCACGAGCCCCCTCCCGTGCCGGCGCGGCCGCCGCTGCCGCCGATCCCCGACCTGCGTGGCGGCGGCTCCGCGGCGCTGGCCGCCGCACCCCGGACGGCGACGGCGGAGCCGGCGCCTATGACAGCGCCCACCGCCATGAGCGTGCCGTCTCCGAGACCGGTGCCCGCAGCCCCCCCGGCGCCGCGCCTTGGGCGATTCGAAGACCTGATCGCTCTGGCCGACGCCAATCGGGATATCCTGCTGCGCACCGCGCTGGAGCGCGACGTGCATCTGGTGCGCTTCGAGGAAGGTCGGATCGAGTTCCGCCTCGCCCCGGGCGGCCGCCCGAGCCTTGCCACCGATATCGCCGCCGCCATCGACCGATGGACCGGACGGCGCTGGTCGGTGGCCCTGTCGAAGGAAGAGGGTGCGCCGACCCTCGATGCAGCCGCTCGGGCGGCGACCGAGACGCGCCGCGAGAACGCCGCGGCCGACCCCTTCGTGCGCGAGGTGCTGACACGCTTCCCCGGGGCTGAGATCGTCGATGTGCGCGAGACCGCGCCCGAGGCCCTGCCCTCCGCCGAGCCGGACGTTCTCGCGGACGGCGATGCCGCGCCGGTCGGCGAGGCCGAGGACGACGACGCCTGAGGCGCGCCCGACCGACGGTGGCGCCGGAGCCGCATCGTACCCAGATCAGACGAGGAAACGGAAAGAGAGCCGCATGCGCGACCTGATGGGCATCATGAAGCAGGCTCAGGCCATGCAGGAGAAGATGGCCAACCTGCAGTCCGAGATGGACGGGATCGAGGTCACCGGCGCCTCCGGCGGGGGATCTGTCCGGGTGACGATGACGGCCAAGGGCCAGATGACGGGCGTCAGCATCGACCCGTCCCTGATGGTGGCGGACGAGCGCGAGATCCTCGAGGATCTGATCGTGGCGGCCTGCAACGACGCCCGCGGCAAGGCCGAGGCGACCATGCAGCAGCGCATGGCGGAATTGACCAAGGATCTGCCCCTGCCGCCCGGGATGAAGCTGCCGTTCTAGGTCGGTCTATTGCCGTTCATCCCGTCCCCGATCCGCATCCTTCAATGCGGTCGCGCCATCGCGGAGACTTTCGGGGCTCGCGCGGCCGGCTGAAGGTCTCTTCGGCGGCCTCAACGACCTTGCGGCACCTCGGGAGGCCGGCGAGGTTCGGACATGCGTGGGTCGCTCCGGCCCGATGAAGGCGGGCGGCCCATCGGGCCGCCCGATTGCGTTTTCAGGCCGCGATCGCCTGAGCGGACGGCCCGGCGGCACGCACGTCGGCATCGACATGGGTCTCGAACCGCTTGAAGTTGTCGTCGAACATCTTCACCAGACGCGCCGCCGTCTCGACGAAGGCCCCCTTGTTGGCCCAGGTCTTCACCGGGGTCAGGATGTGCGGCTCGACGCCCGGCACGGAGACCGGCACCGCGAAGCCGAAATACGGGTCGCGGCGGAACTCGGCCTGGGCCAAGGAGCCGTCCAGCGCCGCACTCAGCAGACGGCGCGTGACCCGGATCGGCATGCGCCGGCCGGTACCGACGCCGCCACCGGTCCAGCCCGTGTTGACGAGCCAGCAATCGACACTGTGCTTGGCGATGAGGTCGCGCAGCAGGTTGCCGTAGGTGCTCGGGTGCCGCGGCATGAACGGCGCACCGAAGCAGGTCGAGAAGGTCGCCTCCGGCCCGGTCAGGCCGCGCTCGGTGCCGGCCACCTTGGCGGTGTAGCCCGAGAGGAAGTGGTACATCGCCTCGGCGCCGGTGAGCTTGGCGATCGGCGGCATCACCCCGAAGGCGTCGCAGGTCAGCATCACGATGTTCTTGGGATGCCCGGCCCGGCCGGTGGCGCTGGCATTCGCGATGAAATCGAGCGGATAGGCGCAGCGGGTGTTCTCGGTGAGCGAGGAATCGTCGAAATCCGGCGCGCGGGTGGCGGGATCGATCACGACGTTCTCCATCACCGTGCCGAAGCGTTCGGTGGTGGCGTAGATCTCCGGCTCGGCGTTGCGCGAGAGGCGGATGGTCTTGGCGTAGCAGCCGCCTTCGAAGTTGAAGATGCCGGAATTCGACCAGCCGTGCTCGTCGTCACCCAGGAGCTGGCGGGAGGAATCGTTCGACAGCGTCGTCTTGCCGGTGCCCGAGAGGCCGAAGAAGATCGCCGAGCCGCCCTCCGCGTCGAGGGCCGCGTTGGCCGAGCAATGCATCGGCATCACGCCCTGACCGGGCAGGATGTAGTTCAGATAGGTGAAGACCGACTTCTTCATCTCGCCCGCGTAGGCGGAGCCGCCGATCAGGACGAGCTTCTTCGAGAAGTCGATGGCGATCACGGTCTTCGACCGGCAGCCGTGCCGGGCGGGATCCGCCTGGAAGCTCGGCAGGTCGATGATCGTCATGTCGGGCACGTAGGACGCGATCTCGGAGCGGTCCGGCCGGATCAGCAGGTTACGGATGAACAGCGAGTGCCACGCGAACTCGGTGAACACCCGGGCCTTGACCCGGTAGGCCGGATCGGCGCCGCCGTAGAGGTCCTGGGCGAACAGCTCCTTGCCCTCGGCGTGCTTCAGGAAATCCTGGCGCAAAGTCTCGAACTGCTCGGGCGTGATGGCGCCGTTGTTGTCCCACCAGACTTCGCTCTCGGTCCCGGCGTCCCGGACCACGAACTTGTCCTTGGGCGAGCGGCCGGTGTGGCTGCCGGTGGTGGCCACGAGGGCGCCGCCGCGGGCGAGCTGGGCTTCCTTGCGGGCCAGCGCCTCCTCGTAGAGACGCGGCGCCTCGAAATTCCAGTGGACGGCCTTGAGGTCGCGGAAGCCGGTCGCCTCGGCGCCGTGGGCCGCGTTGTGATCACCGATGTTGGTCAAGATCGTATCTCCCGGGCCCCTGTTCAACCGTCGACGCGATTGTGCCGGACGGCTCCGCCGTCCGGGTTTGCCCGGGAGACGTCCGTGCGGTCGTACAGGACCGCCGCACGCAGGATCTCCGTTCCCGGCTGCTTCCCGTCTCTCCATCGAGTAGGCGGCGAAGCTTCGCTGTCATTATGGGCTCCGCCAGGGGCCCGCAACGTGGACAAACAGATTAGAGCACAGTTGTGGACTCAGGAACCCAAGTCTGTAAGCAGTTCCGTTCATCGCACAGCGTAACGCTATCGGCGGAGCGGCTCTGGAATACCCATATGCCGGACACGCACGCGTACACCCTTGCGCGCTGCCCGGCGGCGTCTATGCCCATCCGGACCTGACAGCCCCTTCCTCATCAAGAGGCACGATGCCCCAAGCCGTCGCCGGCCCCGAGATCGAACGCCTGATCCAGCTGCTGGCCCGCATGCCCGGCCTCGGACCGCGCTCGGCGCGGCGGGCCGCCCTCCAGCTGATCAAGAAGCGCGACACGCTGCTCGGCCCCCTCGCCGACGCCATGCGGGTGGCGGCCGACCGCATCATCGTGTGCTCGAGCTGCGGCAACGTCGATACGTCCGACCCCTGCACGATCTGTCGCGACGCGGAGCGCGACCCGACGACGCTCGTGGTGGTGGAAGATGTCTCCGATCTCTGGGCCCTGGAGCGCTCGGGCGCCGTGAAGGCGCGCTACCACGTGCTCGGCGGCGTCCTCTCGGCGCTGGACGGCGTGCGGCCGGAGCACCTGAACCTCGCGAGCCTCGTGGAGCGCGTGGCCCGGCCCGAGGTGACGGAGGTCATCCTGGCTCTCAACGCCACCGTCGACGGCCAGACCACCGCCCACTACGTCACCGAGTCGATCCGGCACTGCGACGTGAAGGTCACGCGCCTCGCGCACGGTGTACCGGTCGGCGGCGAACTCGACTATCTCGACGAGGGCACCCTGTCGGCGGCGATCCGCAGCCGCACGGCCTTCTGACGGGCGATCACGCGGATCGAGCCGGTATTTGACCGGTCTTCGGCCGCATCCTATTCGACGCTGAGCCTGGACCCGTCCCGGCGCCTTCCCTGCCGGTTTCCGCCATGACCATCCGCCCGCTCGTCATCCTCCCCGATCCCGTCCTGCGCCTGGGTTCCGAACCGGTCGGCCCGATCACCGGCGAGATCCGCACCCTCGTCGCCGACATGTTCGAGACGATGTACGATGCCCCCGGCGTCGGGCTGGCCGCGATCCAGATCGGCGTGGCCAAGCGCGTGGTCACGATCGACACGTCGAAGGAGGAAGGCGTTCGCGACGCCCGGGTCTTCATCAACCCCGAGATCGTCTGGTCCTCGGAGGAAAGGCGGGTCTACGACGAGGGCTGCCTGTCGATCCCGGACTATTACGCCGAAGTCGAGCGTCCGGACCGGGTGCGCGTGAGGTTCCGCGACATCGACGGCAACGAGCAGGAGATCGAGGCCGACGGCCTGCTCTCGACCTGCATCCAGCACGAGATCGACCATCTGAACGGCGTGCTGTTCATCGACCATCTGTCGAAGCTGAAGCGCGACCGGGTGATCAAGAAGTTCATCAAGGCGGCCAAGCGCGACGCGGCCTGACCCGGCCATGCGCGTCGTCTTCATGGGCACGCCGGACTTCGCTGTGCCGACGCTCGCGCGGCTCGCGCAGGACGGGCACGACATCGTGGCGGTCTATACCCGTGCGCCGGCGAAGGCGGGCCGCGGCATGAGCCTGCGCCCCTCCCCGGTCCACGCCCTCGCCGACACCCTCGGCGTGCCGGTCCTGACGCCCGCGACGCTGCGCACGCCCGAAGCGGCCGAGACCTTCGCGGCGCACCGGGCCGACGTCGCCGTCGTGGTGGCCTACGGGATGCTCCTGCCGCAGGCGATCCTCGACGCACCGAAGCACGGCTGCCTGAATCTGCACGGCTCCCTGCTGCCGCGCTGGCGCGGCGCGGCGCCGATCCAGCGCGCCGTGATGGCGGGCGATGCGGAGAGCGGCGTCGGCGTGATGCGGATGGAGGCGGGCCTCGACACCGGCCCCGTGGCCCTGGAGGCGAGAATACCCATCGCGCCAGGTATGATTGCGGGCGAGCTGCACGACGCGTTGATGCCCCTCGGCGCCGACCTGATGGCGCAGGCCCTTGTCCGGCTCGCTGCGGGCACGCTGACGTTCACACCCCAGCCGGAGGACGGCGTCGTCTACGCGCACAAGATCACCAACGATGAGGCGCGGATCGACTGGTCCCGGTCGGCCGGTGAAATCGCCAATCGGATCAATGGGCTGTCGCCCTTCCCCGGCGCCTTCTTCGAGGTCGATCTCGGCAAGGGACCTGAGCGCGTGAAGGTGCTGCGAGCCGCCCCGGCAGAGGGTGCGGGCACGCCCGGCACGCTGTGCGACACCGATTGCACCGTCGCGTGCGGCGACGGCGCCGTGCGGCTCATGGAGCTGCGACGCGCCGGGAAGGGCGGCAGCGCGAGCGGGGCCGAGTTCGTCCGCGGCGCCCGCCTGACGCCCGGCGCCCGCCTCGGCTGATGCCCCGCTACAAGCTCGTCATCGAGTACGACGGCAGCCCGTTCTGCGGCTGGCAGCGGCAGGCCGACGACCTCACCGTCCAGGGCGCGATCGAGACGGCGGTCACGCGCTTCTCGGGAGAGCATGTCCGACTCACCTGCGCGGGCCGGACCGATGCCGGCGTGCATGCCATTCATCAAGTCGCCCATCTCGACCTCGCCAAGGACTGGCGGACCGACACGGTACGGGACGCGCTGAACGCGCATCTCCGGCCACAGCCGGTGGCGGTCCTGTCCGCAGAGATCGTGCCGGAGAGCTTCGACGCCCGCCACTCGGCGATCCGCCGGCACTACCGCTACCGCATCCTCAACCGGCGCAGCCCCGCGGCGCTGACGCGGGCCCATGTCTGGCACGTGCCGTGGCCCCTCGATGTCGGTCTCATGCACGCCGCCGCCCAGCGCCTCGTCGGCCGCCACGACTTCTCGGCCTTCCGGGCCGCCGAGTGCCAGGCGAACAGCCCGATCCGCACGCTGGAGCAGCTCGACGTCGCCCGGGCTCCGATGGCGTTGCACGACGAGATCGTGGTGGCGACCGCGGCGCGCTCCTTCCTGCACCATCAGGTGCGGGCGATGGTGGGCACGCTGATGCTCGCAGGCTGCGGACGCCTCTCGGCGGACGACGTGGCCGAGATCCTCGCTTCGGGCGAGAAGCGCCGGTGCGGACCGCTCGCTCCAGCCGCGGGGCTGACCTTCGTGGGCGTCGACTACGCGTTCGGGAAATAAGCCTCGAGCACCCGCTCGTAGATCGCCGTGAGCCGCTCCAGATCGGCGACGGCCACGCATTCGTCGACCTGGTGCATGGTCTCACCGACGAGCCCGAACTCGATCACCGGGCAGGCATCCTTGATGAACCGCGCATCGGAGGTGCCGCCGGTGGTCGAGAGCGTGGGCGTCAAGCCGGTCTCCGCCCGGATCGCCTCGGAGACGAGATCCACGAAGGCATCCGGCCTGGTGAGGAAGGCCGGAGCGTTCGAAGGCTGAAGGTCGAGGCTGAAGCGCACCGCGTTCCCGGCCGCCTGCTCCAGGCGCCTGCGGATCTCGGCCCCGAGAGTCTCGGCCGTCCAGTCGTCGTTGAAGCGGACGTTGAAGGTCGCCCGCGCGGTCGCCGGGATCACGTTGCTGGCCGGGTTGCCCACGTCGATCGTGGTGAATTCCAGGTTCGAAGCATCGAAATGCGCGGTCCCACGATCCAGCGGCTCGCCGACCAGCGCCGAGGCGAGGCGCAGCAGGCCCGGGATCGGGTTCTCGGCCTTATGGGGGTAGGCGACGTGGCCCTGCCGCCCCATCACGGTGAGCTTGCCGGTCAGCGACCCGCGCCGGCCGATCTTCATCATTTCTCCGAGCCGGCCAGGATTGGTCGGTTCCCCGAGCACGCAATGGTCGAACCGCTCGCCCCGCGCGCGCGCCCAGTCGAGCAGCTTCACGGTGCCGTTGACCGCGGGCCCCTCCTCGTCGCCGGTGATCAGGAAGGCGATGGATCCGGCGAAGCCGTCGCCCCGCCGCTCCAGGAAGGCGAGCGTCGCCGCCAGCATGCAGGCGACGCCGCCCTTCATGTCGGCGGCGCCCCGGCCGTACAGCATCCCGTCGGCCACCTCGCCCGCGTAGGGTTCGTGGCGCCACGCGCCCTCGCCTTCCGGAACGACATCGGTATGGCCGGCGAAGACGAGGCAGGGACCGTCCCGTCCGATGCGCGCGTAGAGATTCGGCGTGTCGGGATAGCCGGGCTCCGAGAAGACCGGCCGCTCGACGGCGAAGCCGGCAGGCCGGAGCGCGTCGGCGACCACGTCGAGGGCGCCCCGATCCTCCGGGGTCACGGACGGGCACCGGATCAGGGCCTGTGCGAGGCGCAGGGCCGCGTCGGGGGCGTGATGATCAGCCGGCATGAACCCGTCCTCGGCGGCGTGACGTGCCGCGCGGCCCGCTTACCCCGAAGCGGGCCGCCCCGGAACTCCCGTGTGCCCGGCCCTACTTGGTCACCACCACCTGTACGTCGCCGTGGCGACGCTGCACCGAGACGGTGACATCGTCGTCGTAGCGCTGGAAGCGGAGATCCAGGCGCGAACCGCCGAGCTTGACGTTGTAGAGCGTCACACCGTCGAGGAAGGCCGGGAGGATCGGGTTCTTGAGCCGGACGCGGTTGCGCTCGTGGTCGAGTTCGAGACCGAGGCAGGCCGCCAGGAAGGCGAAGGGCGCCGCCGCCGCCCAGGCCTGCGGGCTGCAGGCCACCGGATAGGAGACCGGCCCGCGCTGCTTGCGGCGCATGAAGCCGCAGAACAGTTCCGGCAGGCGCTTCTGGTCCTGGTAGAGCGAGGTGTCGAACATGCCCTGGAAGATGCGGGCGGCCTCGTGCTTGCGGTCGTAGCGCGCCAGACCCATCGCGATCAGCGCGTTGTCGTGCGGCCAGATCGAGCCGTTGTGGTAGGACATCGGATTGTAGCGCGCCTCGCCCTTGGCGATGGTGCGCACCCCCCAGCCGTTGAAGCCGTCCTTGCCGAGCAGGGTCTCGGCGACCCGTGACGCCCTCTCCGGCTTGGCGATGCCGGTGAACAGGGCGTGGCCCGCGTTGGACGAGCGCACCGCGCATTGCTTCTTCGCGCCGTCCAGGGCCAGGGCGTAGGTGCCGATCTCCTCGTTCCAGAACGCCGCGTCGAAGTTCTCGCGAAGCGCCACGGCTTCCTGCGTGAGACGCTCGGCCATCGGGTCGTGCCCCAGCAGAGCCGAGAGCTTCGCCATTCCGTTCTTGGCCGCGTAGACGTAGCCCTGCACCTCGCAGAGGGCGATCGGGCCCTTGGCCAGGTGACCGTCGGTGTGGAAGATCGAATCGTGGCTGTCCTTCCAGCCCTGATTCTCCAGGCCCTTGTCGGTGTCGCGGGCGTACTCGACGAAGCCGTCGCCGTCCCGGTCACCGTAACGGTCCATCCATTCCAGGGCGAGTTCCAGCGCGGGCCAGATCGCCCGAACGGTGTCCAGATCGCCCGTGACGGCGTAGTACTCCCAGGCCAGCATCACGAAGAGCGGGGTGCCGTCGATGGTGCCGTAATAATGCCGGAACGGCACCTCGCCGAGCATCGCCATCTCGCCGCGCCGGGTCTCGTGCAGCACCTTGCCGGGCTGGGCGTCGGCGGCCGGATCGACCGCCTTGGCCTGCGTCGAGGCGAGGTAGCGCAGCACGCCCCGGGCGAATTTCGGGTCGATCCAGAGCGCCATCATCGCCGTGATGATGCCGTCGCGCCCGAACACCGTGGAGTACCAGGGGATGCCGGCGAAGGGGTAGATGCCCTCCGGGGTGCGGCTCGCCAGCATGTAGAGGTCGGCCGTGGCCCGGCACAGGCCCTCGTTGAACTGGTCGTTCGACGAGATGATCGTGGTGATCCCGGCTGTGAGGCTCCGGAGATCGCGCCGCGAGTCGCGATAGGCGCGGGCGAAGATCGTGCCCTCGGCGAGATCCTTCGGCTCGCGCCGGGCGCCACCGGCATTGGCCGCGAGGGTCAGTTTGGCGGCCGCGTCCTCCCCGACCATCGTGTCGGTCGGCGGCTTGGTGAAGGCCCGGTGCGCCTCGAAGGTCACGCGGATGAACAGCGAGGCCCGGCCCTCCGGCGGGAGCGAGACATCGAAAACCACCTTGCCGGGTTCGATCAAGTTGGGCTTCGGGCCGAAATGCAGCGCCGTCGTCCGGACGATCTCGTCCAGGCCGACATAGCGGAACTGCACCTCCCGATCGCTTGCCACCAGGACGCCGCGCTTGCCGCGCTCCTGGCGATCGGTCCCGCGGACTTCGAACAGGTCGCGGAAATCCGCGTCGAACGTCACGACGATGCGCAGGCGGCGGTGCTTCGAATCGTAGGAGCGCAGACCGATCCGGTCGTAGCAGGCTCCGCGGAACAGGAACTTGGTGCGCTCGATGGCGATCGTCTCGCGCGGGATCGAGGTCTCGTCATGGGCATCGAGACGGATGTCGGGCGTCGTCATGTCGACGCTGAGCGCGCCGTTGTCGTCCTGCATCACCGAGGAGAGCATCAGCGGGCGCTGACCCTCCACCGTCACTTCCAGACGCGACAGGTAACGCGTGTCCTGGAAATACAGGCCCTCCGGGCCGGGCTGGACGCCGATATCGCCGTAGGAATCGAGAACGCCGAAGGCCTCGCCGAACTTCAGCGAGCGGAGGGGCCGCTCCACAAGCGAGGTGTGCGCCTCGATGTGATAGGTCGGCAGGACGTCGTCCGCGTCCTGGAAACCGTGCGCCACGCTTCCGGCGCTCTCCGCGGTCCGGGCCTTCGCATCGTGGGCCGCTGCCGTGTTGTCCGCCGCCATGCAGGGCATCTCCGGGTGCAAGTGAGAGGTGCGAATCGAGAGGGCTGCCGCATCCATTCGATGCGGCAGCCCCTGTTCATCCTACGGATGAGTCGCCTTTAAGACGCTAGGCCGAGCCGGACCTGCCTCGCAAGCCCGGGGCCGGATTTCAGGCCGGCATGGCGGCGACCGGGATCGCCGGCCGTGCGGAGCCGTTCACCTCGCCGTATTGCGCCTTGTAGCCGGACTTCGGCAGCTTGATCACGTCGGCGCCACGGCCGAGCAGGTCCTCGTAGGCAGCGACGTACTTCTTCACCATGCACTCGGCGGTGAAGGCGCTCTCGAAGTGGCGGCGCACGCCAGCGCGGCTCATGGTCTTGACCTTGGCGACGGCCGCGACGGCATCGTCCATGTTCTCGCAGAGAACGCCGCCGACGCCGTCCTTGATCACCTCCGGCACGGAGCCGTTGCGGAAGGCGATCACCGGGGTGCCGGCCGACATGGCCTCGATCATCACGAGACCGAAGGGCTCCGGCCAGTCGATCGGGAAGGCGAGCGCCAGGGCGTTACCGAGGAAGTCCTTCTTCTGCTCCTCGTTGATCTCGCCGATATACTCCACGAGCGGGTGATGGATCATCGGCTCGATGACCTCGTCCCAGTAATCCTGGTCCGCCTTGTCGACCTTCGCGGCGATCTTGAGGGGCGTGCCGGAGCGGATCGCCATCTCGATCGCGCGGTCGGGGCGCTTCTCGGGCGAGATGCGGCCGAGGAAGGCGAGGTAGCCGCCCTTGGCGTCCGGGTAATACGGACAGTTCTCGGCCGGCAGGCCGTGATGGATCGTCGCCAGCCAATTGGAGGTCGGCGGCATGGGCAGGCGCTGGTTGTCGGAGATCGAGACCAGCGGCATGCCCGTGAAGGTGCGGTAGACCGGCATGAAGTCCGGCACGTCGAGGCGACCGTGCATCGTGGTGATGCACTTGTGGTTCAGATCCTCGAACATCGGATACTGAAGCAGGTCGATGTGGAAGTGCAGGATGTCGAATTCGTGCGCGCGGCGGTGCACCTGATGCAGCATCGCCAGGTGACTGGCGGTGTGATCCCGGTAGCCGAGCAGGCGCAGGCCCTCGGGCGTGCAGGCTGCGAGCTTGGCAGACGTCTCGGAGTCACCGCTTGCGAAGAGCGTGACTTCGTGACCCTGGCGGACCAGTTCTTCTGTAATCCAGCTGACGACGCGCTCGGTGCCGCCGTAGAACTTCGGAGGGACGGCCTCCGACAACGGAGCGATCTGGGCAATGCGCACGAAGTGTCTCCTGGTTGGCCGAATTTGACGGGGGGTCTAACCCTGCCGGCCTGAGCGGGACATGAATGAAACAGACGGCCAAGGTTATGGTTCCTGGCGACCCCCGTTGTCGCTCACCGTTTTGTGCAGCGCGCTCGCTGTCCCCGAATTCCTCCGAATCAGCGGCCGCGACATGGTCACTGGCGCCCCTTCCGCTGCTGGCGGGCAGTCGCGCGGGGTTGGCCCGTCTCCGGTCCGGACACGCGCATCGCCTCCATGCGCCTCAGGATCACGAACGCCGGCTATCGGGATCAGGTTGCGCCCGGACCCGACAAACCCGTACTTCGGGACGGCGCAGCAGATCCCGGACCTGGATGCGGACCGGGCGCCCGAAACGGCTGTGTCGGCGCTTCTGGATCCCGGGCTCGCCCGCTGCGCCCCGGACCGGCGACGCGGATGTCCAGGGCCCTCCGCCCCCCGGCCCGCGTCCCGCCTCACGGGCGTTGCCGCCGCGTCAGCTTTCTGTCATAAGCCGCACCGCGTCGAACCGCCCGGCCGATAGGGCTGCCGTGGCGGCTCGTGCTGCTCCACCAGAAGCATCAGCGCGCGAACCCCATCCGACCCTTGCGGGGCGGTCCGGGATTATTTCGCGCAACGGAGAGCCAAATGCCCAAGTTGAAGACGAAATCGGGCGCGAAGAAGCGCTTCAAGATCACCGGCACCGGCAAGGTGATGTACGCCCAGGCCGGCAAGCGCCACGGGATGATCAAGCGGACGACCAAGCAGATCCGCAACCTGCGCGGCACCACGACCCTGTTCGAGGGCGATGCCGCCAACGTGAAGAAGTACTTCCTGCCGAACGCGCGGTAAGTCCTTCAACACCCGTTGCCACTGTCTTTCGTCGAATCCAGGAGATAACCGATGGCCCGCGTCAAGCGCGGCGTGACCAGTCACGCGAAGCACAAGAAAGTTCTGAAGGCCGCCAAGGGCTATTACGGCCGGCGCAAGAATACGATCCGGATCGCCAAGCAGGCGGTCGAGAAGGGCATGCAGTATGCCTACCGCGACCGCAAGAACAAGAAGCGCACGTTCCGCGCCCTCTGGATCCAGCGTCTCAACGCGGCGGTCCGCGAGCACGGCCTGACCTACTCGCGCTTCATCGACGGTCTGGCGAAGTCCGGCATCGTCGTCGACCGCAAGGCCCTGTCGGAGCTCGCGATCCACGAGCCGGCGAGCTTCGCCGCCGTCGTCGAGAAGGCGAAGGCCGCACTGCCGCAGACCACCGCCAAGGCCGCCTGATCCAGGCCTGAGGCGAGACGTACGGAAGGCGCGGTTCCCCGGGGAGCCGCGCCTTCGTCGTTTACGAGGTCCCCTGCCCCGCGCTTGCGTGCGGGCGCACAACGCGCGAGAGCACGGCCCGACGGCCGACTCCGCCAACCCTGCTCGAAGACAGCGATGACCGATCTCGATACCCTCGAACGCGATCTCCTGGCCCAGGTGAGCGCGGCGTCCGACGAGGCGGCCCTCGACGCGGTCCGCGTCGCCGCGCTCGGCAAGAAGGGCAGTGTCTCGGATCTGCTGAAGACCCTCGGTGCGATGACGCCGGAGGAGCGTAAGGAGCGTGGCCCGCTCATCAACGGCCTGCGCGACCGGGTCCAGGGCGCCGTCACCGCGCGCAAGACTGCCCTCGCCGAGGCCGCGCTGGAGGCCCGCCTCGCCTCCGAGCGGGTCGACGTGACCTTGCCGGTCCGCGAGGCCCCCGAGGTGCGCGGCCGGATCCATCCGATCTCCCAGGTGATCGACGAGATCACCGCGATCTTCGCCGATATGGGCTTCGCGGTGGCCGAGGGTCCGGACATCGAGACGGACGAGCTGAACTTCACCGCGCTCAACTTCCCGCCCGGGCACCCGGCCCGCGAGATGCACGACACCTTCTTCCTGGCACCGGACCGCGACGGGAAGCGCAAGGTGCTTCGCACCCACACCTCGCCGGTCCAGATCCGCACCATGCGGGCGCAAACCCCGCCGATCCGGGTGATCATCCCGGGCCGGACCTACCGGCACGATTCCGATCAGACCCACACGCCGATGTTCCATCAGGTCGAAGGGCTGGTGATCGACAAGGCGGCCAACATCGCCAACCTGAAATGGGTGCTGGAGGAGTTCTGCAAGGCGTTCTTCGAGGTGGAGGGCGTGAAGATGCGCTTCCGCCCGTCCTTCTTCCCCTTCACCGAGCCCTCCGCGGAGGTCGACATCCAGTGCTCGCGCAAGGGCGGCGAGATCCGCTTCGGCGAGGGCGACGACTGGCTGGAGATCCTGGGCTGTGGGATGGTGCATCCGAACGTGCTGCGCAATTGCGGGCTCGACCCGGATGCCGTGCAGGGCTTCGCCTTCGGTGTCGGCATCGACCGAATCGCCATGCTGAAATACGGCATGCCGGACCTGCGGCCGTTCTTCGAGGCCGACGTCCGCTGGCTCGACCATTACGGCTTCCGCCCGCTCGACGTTCCGAGCCTCGTGGGCGGCCTCACGGGCTGAGCCGCACCGGCCTCACCGGGGCCCTCCGGCTCCGGTGACGGCCCCGCCATCCTGTTCCTCCGACGGTCGAGCCGATATCGGGCTCTCGAAGGTCCATCATGAAATTCACTCTCTCCTGGCTCAAGGACCACCTCGACACCGAGGCCACCCTCGACACCGTCGCCGAGACGCTGACGCGGATCGGCCTGGAGGTGGAGGGAATCGAGGACAAGGCCGCCGCGCTGAAGCCCTACGTGATCGCGAAGATCCTGACGGCCGAGCAGCACCCGAACGCCGACCGGCTGCGGGTCTGCTCCGTCGAGACGGGCGCGGGCGCACCCGTGCAGGTGGTCTGCGGAGCGCCGAACGCCCGGGCCGGTCTCGTCTCGGTCTTCGCGCCGCCGGGCACCTACGTCCCGGGCAAGAACATCACCCTGTCGGTGGGCACGATCCGCGGTGTGGAGAGCCACGGCATGCTGTGCTCGGGCGCCGAGCTCGGCCTCGGCGACGACCATGACGGCATCATGGAGCTCCCGACCGACGCACCGATCGGCCAGGCCTACGCCCTCTATGCCGGGCTCGACGATCCGGTCATCGAGATCAACCTGACGCCGAACCGGCCGGACTGCACCTCGGTCCACGGTATCGCCCGCGATCTCGCGGCCGCCGGCCTCGGCACGCTCAAGCGCGAGACGCTGCCGGGCGTGCGCGGCGAGGGCCCCTGCCCGGTCGCGGTGGAGCTGGCCTTCGAGCCGGCCGACCGACACCTCGCCCCGCTCTTCGCCCTGCGGCTCGTCCGCGGGGTCACGAACGGGCCGTCGCCGGGCTGGATGCAGGCCCGGCTGCGGGCCATCGGCCTGCGCCCGATCAATGCGCTCGTCGACATCACCAACTACGTGACCTTCGATCGCGGTCGCCCGCTCCACGTCTTCGACGCCGCCAAGGTCGCCGGGCCGCTCACCGTGCGCCGTGCGCGCGAGGGCGAGAGCCTGCTCGCCCTCGACGGTCGGACCCACGCGCTCACCGACGACATGGTGGTGATCGCAGACCGAAACGGCGTCGAATCCATCGCCGGCATCATGGGCGGCCAGGACTCCGGCTGCGACGCCGGCACCACGGATGTGCTGATCGAATCGGCGCTCTGGGACCCGGCCAACATCGCCCAGACGGGCCGCCGCCTCGGCCTCATCACCGACGCGCGCTACCGGTTCGAGCGGGGTGTCGATCCAGCCTTCACGCTGCCGGGCCTCGATCTCGCGACGCGCTTGGTGGTGGACCTGTGCGGCGGTACGCCGACCGAGGCGCATATCGTCGGCGAGCCTCCCGAATCCGAGCGGATCATCGACTTCCCGTGGACCGAGGTCCGCCGCCTGGCCGGCCTCGACGTGCCGCGTGTCGAGATGAAGGTGATCCTGGAGACTTTGGGCTTCCACATCTCGGGGACCGGCGACCGGGTGAAGGTGCTGACGCCGTCCTGGCGGCCCGATGTCGAAGGCAAGGCCGACCTCGTCGAGGAGGTCGTGCGCATCGCCGGGCTGGACCGGATCGAGGCCAAGCCGCTGCCCCCGCTCGAAGGGATCGGCCGTCCGCTGCTGACGGTGATGCAGAAGCGGACCCGCACCGCGAAGCGGGCCCTGGCGAGCCGGGGCCTCATGGAGGCGGTCACGTGGTCGTTCGTCCCGCATGGCGATGCCGAACTGTTCGGCGGCGGCGGTGCCGATCTGGTCCTGGCCAATCCCATTGCCGCGGAACTGTCGGACATGCGGCCGAGCCTGCTGCCGGGGCTCCTGCGGGCTGCGCAGCGAAATGCCGACCGGGGTTATCCGGACGCGGCCCTGTTCGAGGTCGGCCAGTGCTTCGCCTCCGATGCGCCGGAGGGCCAGACGATCCGGGCGGCGGCGGTCCGGCGCGGCAGTGCCGGTCTGTCGGGCGCCGGGCGCCACTGGCACGGCACGGCCGGGCCCGTCGACGCCTTCGACGCCAAGGCCGACGCCCTGGCCCTGCTGGGCAGCCTCGGCGTTCCGACCGGCGGCCTTCAGATCACCGCCGGCGGCCCGTCCTGGCTTCATCCCGGCCGCTCGGGCACCCTGCGCTTCGGTCCGAAGACCGAGATCGGCTGGTTCGGCGAGGTGCATCCGCGGACGCTCCAGGCCCTCGACCTGAAGGGCACCCTCGTGGCCTTCGAGATCGTCCTCGACGCCCTGCCCCTGCCCAAGCACAAGCCGACCAAGGCCAAGGCCGCCCTGGTGCTGTCGGAGCTCCAGCCGCTGTCGCGGGACTTCGCCTTCGTGGTCGGCCGCGACGTGCCGGCGGGTGACCTCGTGAAGGCCGCACAGAACGCCGAGCGCAAGCTCGTCACCGGCGTCGACGTGTTCGATCTGTACGAGGGACCCGGCGTGCCGGACGGCGCGAAGTCGGTGGCGATCGCGGTGCGCCTGCAGCCCGTCGAGCGGACCCTCACCGACGCGGAGATCGAGGCGGTGAGCGCCAGGATCGTCGCCGAGGTGTCCCGCAAAACCGGCGCGACCCTTCGGACCTGAGGCGCCACCATGGACCGGATCGCCCTGCTGATCGAAGACCTCGCGGCGGCCGAATACCGACCGAAGGCGGCGTTGCGGGAAGCGCTCAAGCACCCGTCCGCCGTCGCGGAGGCGACGCTGCCGCTGCTAGAGGGCGCGGCCGACGGACGCGAGCTGACGCCGGAGGAGACGAACCTTCTCTTCTGGGGCCTGCACGTCCTGGCCCATGCCCGGGATACGCGCGCCCTGGCACCGCTGCTGAGGCTGCTCCGGCACGACGAGGAAACCCTCGACGCCATCCTCGGCGATGCCATCACGGCGACCCTTGCCAAGATCCTGGCGAGCCTGTTCGACGGCGATCCGCAGCCGCTGTTCCGTCTGATCCTGGACAGCACGGTGGACGATTACGTGCGCATGGCGCTGCTCAGCGCCTGCACCTTCCTGACCCTGGAGGGCCGGATCGACCGGGCCGCGATGCACGACCTGCTGGTCCGGTTCGACGACGCCCAGGCGGCCGTGGAAGAGGCGCCGGCCTGGGTCGGTTGGGAGGAGACGATCGCCCATCTCGGCTTCCGGGACCTCGCACCTCGGGCGGCTGCGGCCCGTGCCGACGGACGCCTCACCGACGAGATCAGCGACGCCGGGTGGTTCAAGGACGCTCTGCGCAAGGCCGAGGCCAATCCGGACGACCGCGACCGGCTCGGCCCCTACCAGTACGGCTACCTCGACGAGCCGGTGGAAGCCCTCGACTGGGCCGAGGAGGGCGCGGGGGAGCCGCAGCGCAATCCGCTCAAGAACGTCGGCCGCAACGATCCGTGTCCCTGCGGGTCCGGGAAGAAGTTCAAGAAGTGCTGCCTCGGCGCCGAGACCGTCGAGGGCCCGTGGATGCCGCCGGGTTCCCTAGGCCGCTGAGGCGCCGGTGCCGCTGAGCGGGTTGTCGGGATCCCAGCCGTAGCTCAACGTCTCGAACCGCATGGCGCGGGCATCGACCATCAGGAGGCGCCCGACCAGGGGCTCTCCGAAGCCCGCCACCGCGCGGAGCAGCTCCATGGCCATCAACGAGCCCATCACTCCGGCCAGGGCTCCCAGCACGCCGGCCTCCGCGCAGGCCGGCACGCTGCCGGGCGGCGGCGGGTTCGGGAAGAGGCAGCGATAGGTCGGGTTCGGCGTCCCGTCCGGCCCGGTCTCGTGGGCGCGGATCGTGGTCAGCGTCCCGTCGAAGCGGCCGAGCGCCGCCGTCACCAGCGGGCGGCGCGCGCGGAAACAGGCATCCGACACCGCGTAGCGCGTGGCGAAATTGTCGGATCCGTCGGCCACAAGGTCGTAGCCGGCGATCAGGTCGACGGCGTTGTCCGGATCGATCCGGACCGGATGCGGGACGACGGTCACGTGCGGGTTGAGCCGCGCCACCGCGTCGGCGGCGCTCTCGACCTTCGGCCGGCCGAGATCGGGGGTCCCGTGGATTACCTGCCGCTGGAGGTTCGAAAGGGAAACCGCGTCGTCGTCGACGATTCCGATCGTCCCGATTCCGGCGGCGGCGAGATACTGGATCAGCGACGCGCCGAGCCCCCCGGCCCCGACGACCAGGATCCGGGCGGCCTTGATCCGGGCCTGGCCGGGGCCGCCGACCTCGGCGAGGACGAGGTGGCGGGCGTAACGTTCGATCTCATCGGGAGCGAGGGCCATGGCTGCCCCTTAATCCGCGGCGCCACCAATCGGAAGCGCTGAAAAGACAACGCCGCCCCGGTGAGGAGGCGGCGCGGGTCTCGCGTCTCGGGATCGGTACCGCTCAGCGCGGCGCCAGGATCATGATCATCTGGCGGCCTTCGAGCATCGGCTCGCTCTCGACCTTGGCGATCTCCGCCGTCTCGCTCTTCACGCGCTCCAGGAGGCGCAGACCGATATCTTGGTGAGCCATCTCACGACCACGGAAGCGCAGGGTCACCTTGACCTTGTCGCCTTCCTCGAAGAAGCGGTGCACCGACTTCATCTTGGTGTCGTAGTCGTGCTTGTCGATGCCGGGGCGGAGCTTGATCTCCTTCACCTCGACGGTCTTCTGGCGCTTGCGGGCCTCGTTCTGCTTCTTCTGCTCGTTGAAGCGGAAGCGCCCGTAATCGAGCAGCTTGCAGACGGGCGGCACGGAGTTCGGCGCGATCTCCACGAGATCGAGACCGGCTTCCTCAGCCAGATTGAGGGCGTCGAAGAAGGGGACGACGCCGCGGTTCTGCCCGGTATCGTCGATCAGCTGCACTTCCCGCACACCGCGAATGTCGCGGTTGGCGCGCGGCCCGTCCTTCTGCGGGGCCGGCATGGCTCTCATCGGTCTACGAATGGCTTAGGTCTCCTGCTGCAACGGCGAAACGGCGGTTCCCAGAAGGATCTCCTGGCCGCCTGCCGCCCCGGTCTCTTCCGGACATACAACGTTGGTGGAACCGCGACCAGAGTCAACCGCCTGAAGCCGCGGTGCCGAAAATAATCGGCCACGGCGTCTCGGTCCGCTTTCCGGGTCAGCCGGCCGCTCAGGGCAAGCGGCCGAGCAGCCCCGCATAGACCGCCAACGTGTCGCCGACCATCCGCTCGAGGGAGAAATGCGCCGCGACATGCGCACGGCTCCGCCGTCCGAGGGCGTCGCGGGCGCTGGCGCCGAGGGAAAGGGCCTCGGTCAGGGATGCAGCGAGCGCGGCCGCGTCGCCGGCCGGGACGCGCCATCCGGTGCGCTGGCCCGCTGGCGTCTCCGGCGGCGCCAGTACGGTTTCCGGTACGGCCCCGAGATCGGACACCACCACCGGTGTACCGAGCGCCTGCGCCTCCACGGCCGAACGGCCGAAGGCCTCCGGCTCAACGGACGGCACCGCCACCACCGAGGCGGCCCGGAAGGCGGCCGGCATGTCGGTGCAGTGACCGACCCGCCGGACGATACCCTCGAGCCCGCGGGCGGCGATCAGCGCATCGAGTTCGCGCTCGTAGGAGGCGCGTCCTTGAGGGTCTCCCGCCAGGACCACGGCCAGATCGGGAACGCCGCGGTCGCGCATCTGCGCGGCCGCCTCGATCAGCACCCGATGGCCCTTCCAGGCCGTGAGGCGGGCGGCCAGCAGGATCACGCGCTCGTGCGGCGCGACGTTCCAGCTCCGGCGCAGCGCCTCGACCCGTACGGCGCCGACGGCGACCGGGTTGAACACGCCGAGATCCGTGCCGCGGTGGATGACCCGCACGCGGTCGCCAGCCTGCTCGGCATGCAGCCGGTGGATCAGGTCTGCGGTGTAGTGCGAGTTGGCGATGACCACGTCGCCGCGGGCCATCACCGAATTGTACAGAACCTTGACGTTGGTCCGGCCGGAATAGCTGCCGTGATAGGTGGTGACGAACGGCAGGCCGAGCCGGCGCGCCGCTCCGAGGGCGACCCAAGCGGGCGCACGGGAGCGGGCATGGATGATCTGCACCTGCTCGCGGCGGCAGAGGGCCATAAGCCGCAGGACGTTCACGGCCATCAGCGCCGGATTCTTCGCGGCGGCCGGGAAGCGAAGCCAGTGGCCGCCCTTGGCCTGCAATTCCCCGACGAGCCGTCCACCCTCGGTCGCCACCAGCGCGCGAGCGCCCACGGCCGCGAGGCCGCCCGCGACATCGACGGTCGTGCGCTCGGCGCCCCCGGCGTCGAGTTCGGGAATGATCTGCAGGACGCGAGCGCCCGCAAGGGCCCCGACTTCCGCGGGAAAACCCGACAAGGCGTGTGTACCTTCGCCCGTCCGCGGTCCATCGGCGAGGACGCGCAGGCCCCCGACCGGTATCTGCCAAATGCTCGCTACCATTGATCCAGCATCGCCGCCGGGCTTTACGGTCCGGTAAACGAGAGTTGAAGCCAAACCGTTCAGGTCCGGACTTCTTCCACGTCGAGACATGGATATCGGAGAGAACGATGTCGGATATGGCCCCCGAGTTCCTCACCGTCGGCACGGGCGAGGCCGCCCGGCGCATCGCCGTGCGGGTGCGTCAGGGGGGCGGTCCACCGGTCGTCTGGCTCGGCGGATTCCGCTCCGACATGACGGCCACCAAGGCGACGGCGCTGGATGCCTGGGCCTCGCAGAGAGGCCGCACGCTCATCCGCTTCGATTATGCCGCGCATGGGGCCTCGAGCGGCACCTTCACGGAATGCACGATCTCTTCGTGGCTCGAGGACGCGCAGGCCGTCCTGGCCGCCTACGCCACGGAGGCGCCGATTCTCATCGGCTCGTCGATGGGGGGGTGGATCGCCTGCCTGGCCGCCCGCGACCGGGCGAACGGAGGTCAGGCGACCGCCGGTCTCGTGCTCATCGCCCCGGCCCTGGATTTCACCGAAGAGCTGATCTGGAACCGCCTCGGCGAGGCGGCCCGCGCCATGCTGATCCGGGACGGCATCCTGCGAAGGCCCAGCGACTACGGGTCGGAACCGGACCCGATCACCCTGAACCTCATCGACGACGGGCGGCGCCATTGCATGCTCGGCGACACGGTCGATCCGGCCTGCCCGGTCCACATCCTCCAGGGCATGCGGGACACCGATGTGCCTTACACCCACGCCCTGAAGATCCTCGGCCGGCTGCCGGCCGAGGGCACCGTGCTGACGCTCATCGCCGACGGAGATCACCGCCTGTCGCGGCCGCAGGACATCGCGCGCCTGGTCGCCGCAGTGGACGAGATCGCCTGACCGGTTCCTCGGCCGGAGCGGTCAGTGGAGGCTGACCGGCTGCAGGTCCTGCGCGACTGCGTTCGCCAGGACGACGTCCCGCGAATCGGCGAGCATGATCGGAGCGCCACTCGCCGAGAGGAGGGCAAACAGATCGAGGCCGGGCAGCAGCTCGGGCGCCTGTGGGAAGAAACGGCGGACCTCGTCGGACCGGATGGGCCGGACATAGGCGATGTGACCCTCGCCCAAGGCCGCGAGATCGGCGGGCGCGAAATCGGCCGGGTCAAGATCGGCCGGGGTCAACGGAGACGGGTTCAGATTGGTCATCAAAGCCCTCCTGGGGTGGCAGAGCGTCCGCCGCCGATCCTGAAGGCTTCGGCGGCTCCCCGCTGATGTGGGGATCCGCGCCGTCCAATCAATCGGTCTCAGCCGCGGGCGCCGATATCGATCTTGCGCACGATGCGATCCGGTTCCGGACGGACCAGATCGATCGACAGCAGGCCGTTGGCGAGGTCGGCCCCGAGGACCTCCATGCCGTCGGCGAGGAGGAAGGCCCGCTGGAACTGGCGCGCCGCAATGCCGCGGTGAAGAAAGTGCCTCTCGCGCTCGTCGACCTGGCGACCGCGCACGACGAGCTGGCTCTCCTCCAGCATGACGTCCAACTGGTCGCGGGTGAAGCCGGCGACCGCCAGCGTGATGCGCAGGCGCTCGGGCTCGCTCTCGGTGCGGGGCAGCCGCTCGATGTTGTAGGGTGGATAGCCGTCATTGGCGGCCTTTGAGACCCGGTCGAGAGCCTGTTCGATCTCGTCGAAGCCGAGCAGGAACGGGTGCCCGAAGGGCGAAGATCGGGTCATCGCGGCCATCATCCAGAAAGCGAGGCCTCCGACCCCGGGATCCGCCGCAATCCCGGGATGCCTGAGCACCTCGTCGACAGGGAGCCCACCGAGGTAGCGCTCCGCCGGACGAGACGTCGCCGGCAACCACGAGATATGGCCAAGGCCGTCCGGGCCATCAAGGGAGGCCGCGGGTTTCGTCAGGACGGCGTGGTCCGATCCAATCCAGGATGATTAGGCAAAAATTACCGGGACGCATAGGCAAAGACGTGAACGGCCACGCTTTCCTCTAACAGTTTGGAACTGCTCTGATTTTCTCGCTGGGCCTTGATCCGGGCGGCCGGCCTGGATACTGCCGCGAAAGAAGATGATCCGACCATGACGGTCGGTCTATGCAAGTTGTCCTGCGACGCGAGGCACCGCAGTCCATGAGCGCGCCCCTGACCCGGACTGATCATGCGGCGATGCGGCGCGTCGCCGATATCTGCGGCGATGAGGCTGATATCCTGGCCTTGTCGGTGGCCCGTTTCGTGGCCGCCGGCTACATGACCAGCGACGTCGCCTGCTGGAACGCGGCCTTCGACGGCGCCGAGCAGCTGCTCGGGCCGACCGAAGGCTGCCGCTTCGTCGCCTGTGTGGTCGCGATCATCCGGGCGCTGCGGGCGGAGCGCGACGGCGACTGGTCGTTCATGCCGGCGAGTTGCTGCCGCGTGACCGGTCACGAATGCGCCTTGGTGACGCTGATCAACCGCGGGCGTCAGCGCCTCTGGACGGATCTGGAGGCAGCCGCCGCCGAGATTACCGGACGGGAGGCGGCGCCCCGCCTCGTGGCGGCGGTCCGCGCGGCCGTCGGGCCGCTGGATGCGGCGGCCCAACGCCTCGCCCCGGCCTCGTGCCCCGCCGGCGCGGTGCTTCACTGATCCGGCCCCAACCCGCCCGGCCGGCGCGGCGCGAAACGCCGGCCGGCACACACTTGAAAAGGACTTGGTCACGGTGATTGCCCTGCGCGCGCCCCTGTACCGTCGGCGGATCGGGCGTATCGCCCTCGACACGGCGGCCTGCTTCGCGCTCTCGGCGCTCCTCGTGGTATCGGCCCTGGCGCAGGATGCCGCCGAGAAGTCCGCTCCGATCAAGCTGCAGCTCAACAAGGTCGAGACTGCGGGCGAGGCCTGCCGGATCACCATGGTGATCGACAACAAGGGGCCCGGCCTGAAATCCTACAAGGTGGATCTCTTCGCCTTCGACCCGGAGGGCGTCGCGCAGAAGCGTGTCGCGGTGGAGCTCGGTCCGCTGCCGCCGAAGAAGACCACCGTCAAGATCTTCGACTTCCCCGGCATCGCCTGCAACAAGGTCGGGCGCGTCCTGTTGAACGACGTCCTGGCCTGCGACGGCGGTGATTCCGCGCGCGAGGCCTGCCTCGAGCGGACTGAGACCGACAGCAAGGCCGGCCTCCCGTTCGACCGCTGATGCGGATGGTTTGACGGTCGATCAGACCAAACCGCCCGGCGGCGAGGGTCGCCGAGCGGCCTGCGGCTTTCGCCGCACCCCGAGATGACGGCGGCGCAAGGCCGCGTGAGACCAAGACGCCAGGAGCCCGCGATGGACCCGACACAAGCGCCGATCGAGGCGGCCCACGACTTCTCCTTCCTCGGTCTGTTCCTGCAGGCCGACCCGATCGTGAAGGGCGTGATGATCTTGCTGGTGATCGCCTCGATCGCCTGCTGGACGGTGGTGTTCGAGAAGATCATCCGGCTGGCCGCCGCTCGGCGTCAGGCCAAGGCCTTCGCCACGCTGGTCCGCTCCGGGGGCAGCCTCGACGGCGAGCATCGCGGCATCGCCGGCCACGTGGTGAAGGCGGCCATCGACGCGTGGCGCGATCAGGATTCCTCCGAGACCCGGGCCGAGCGCCGCGACCGGATCGAGCGGGCTATGAAGGGCGCCCTCACCCTCGAAGTGAAGCGCCTGCGCACCGGCCTGTCGCTGCTGGCGACTTCGGGCTCCACGGCCCCGTTCGTCGGGCTGTTCGGCACCGTCTGGGGCATCATGAACTCGTTCTCGTCCATCGCCCGCAGCCAGGACACGTCGCTGGCCGTGGTGGCCCCGGGCATCGCGGAGGCGCTCTTCGCCACGGCGATCGGTCTCGTCGTCGCGATCCCGGCGGTGATGGCCTACAACAAGCTGTCGAGCGACGTGAGCGGCATCCAGAGCACCTTCTCGTCCTACATCTCGGTTCTGGGCAACCGTCTCGCGCGCGACCGCGCCGGCGCCCATCGGGCGGCTGCCGAATAGAGCCGCCGCGCCCGCCCGCACAGAACCGAACGTAACGGTACCGGAGACGCCCCATGGCGATGGGATCCCTTCGCGCGAGCGACGACGACGACCTCGACGACATGCCGATGTCCGACATCAACGTCACGCCGATGGTCGACGTGATGCTCGTGCTTCTGATCATCTTCATGGTCGCCGCACCGCTGATGACCACCGGCGTGCCGGTCCAGCTGCCGAAGACGGCGGCTCCCAAAGTCGCGCAGTCGAAGAAGCCCGCGGAGGTGACGGTCGACAAGGACGGCAACCCGTCCATCGCCAAGGAGGTGTTCACGATGGACAGCATCGTGCCGCGCCTGCGCGAGATGGCGGCTGCCGACAAGGATCAGGTCATCCTCGTGCGCGGCGACCGTGACGTGCCCTACGGCAAGGTGATGGAGGTGATGGGCCTCGTCGGCCAGGCCGGCTTCACCAAGGTGTCGCTGATCGCGCAGTCGCCCGGCGGCGCCGCTCCGGCAGCGGCCGCCGCTCCGGCCGCCTCCGCAGGGACCGCGCGCTGAACCGATGAGCACCTTCACGTCGACGGATCTGCCGGTCGGGGCCGGCGAGCGCCGCCCGTCCGGGCTGGTCGCCGCCTTCCTGGTCGCCCTCGGGCTGCATGCGCTTGCGTTGGCCGCGATGATGTTCCTGCGGCTGGCCCCGCCCGCGCCGCCCGGCGAGCAGCAAATCACCGTCGACCTCGCGCCGCTCATGACGGATGCGACCACCGAAGCTCCGGCGGAGCAGCAGATGAGCCAGGAGGCCCCGCCGGAGACGAAGCCGGTGGACGCGCCGCCCGACGAGGCCGTCCAGCCCCCGCCGCCCACCGAGATGACCGAGGTCAAGCCGGAGGATACCCAGCCGGTCGAAGCGCCGGCGGAGGCGCAGCCGGTCGAGGCGCAGAACCAAGTGATCACCTCCACGTCGGAGGCGGCCGAGCCGCTGGCGGCGCCGCCCACCGAAGTCGCCAAGACCGAGGAACCGCCGAAGCCCACACCCGACCCCGCCAAGCTCAAGGCGGAACGGGAGGCCAAGCTGCGGAAGATCCGCGAGGAGAAGCTCCGCGAGCAGAAGCGCGAAGAGGCGCGTCAGGAGCGCCTGGAGGAGATCCGCGAGGCGAAAGCCAAGGCCGCGCGCGAGGCGAAGGCGCGTGAGGCCAAGGCCCGGGCGGGCGCCGAGCGGAGTTCGGCCTCGGCCTCGCGTCAGAATGCGGTCGGCCGGGCCGCCGCAGGCAACGATCCGAGCGCCATGCGGCAATGGCAGGGCGCGATCAGCGCAGCGATCCACAGCCGGATGAACGTGAACGCGGCCGTCGGAACCGGGGGCGGGACCGCGGTGGTGCGCTTCACCGTGATGCGCTCGGGCCAGGTGACGGGCGCGGGCCTGGCCCGCTCAAGCGGGATCGGCCAGATCGACAGCGCCGCCCTCGCGGCGGTGCGCGGCAGCATGCCGGCGGCGCCGCCCGGTGTCACGCTGTCGAACCTGACGGTCTCCATCCCGCTTCGGTTCGGCGTGCGCTGATCGAACGACGATCGGGGCCGAAATCCTTCGTCAGAACGCAGACCCGGGCCGCATGGACAGGTGGACCCGCACGAAGGGTGTGCGCGGTCAGTCCCGACCGTCGATCCGGATTCGCCATCGGCGTCGCGGGCATGCTAAAGCCTTCGCGAAGCTGCTCTCCTTGCGCGCCTGACGGCGATGCGGGAGGGCGAATGATCCGGCCTTGCCCTCCGCCCGTCGAACAGGCCGGACCCGCTCAGACACCGTCTCGCGCAGGATGCGTCGGGTCGGATCCGTCGAGCCGGGGTGAAAGGGACAGGATGAGCGACGAGACTGAGTTTGACCTCGACGAGGTGAATGCCGTCCGCGACGCGGAAGCGGAAGCGAAGACGCGTGCCGAGAATCGCGCCGAGCGTGCGGAACGTGCGGAGCGCATGGCGCGCGAAGGCGCCCAGGCGATGGCGGAGCATCACGCGGCCATCAAGGCTGTGGATGAGCGGACGCTTCGGCTGCGCTCGCTGCGCCTCGCCAAGGAGGCCGCAGACGCGCAGGCCAAGGCGGCCGAGAAGGAAGCCAAGGCGGCCGCCAAAAGCTCCGCGAAGAAGGCCGTGAAGAAGGCGGCACCGAAGAAGACGACCGCGAAGGATTAGGGGTCGATGGCCGAGGACCGCAACCGCCGCCGCTTCACCGATCCGCGCGCGACCGCCGAAGCGGCTTTCCGGGCCGCCACGACCCCGAAGCCGGCTGCCCCGCCGCCGCAACCGGCCGCACGGCCGACGACGATCCCCGGCTCGCGGGAGGTGGTGAGCTTGCGTCTCGACAGCGCCGTGCTCGCGCATTTCCAGAAGGACGGGCCGGGCTGGCAGGACCGCATCAACGAGGCGCTCAGAAGCCTCGTACCGGCGGACGACGCCTGAATCGTCCATTTGATCGGAGGGCGGCCGGGTCTCAGCCCGGCTTCGGCCGGTCACGCAGGATCCGGTTCACCGCCCGGTCAAGGGCGGACAGAAAGGCCGATCGGTCTGCGCGCGAGAACGGCTTCGGCCCGCCCGTGATGGTTCCGGCTTCGCGCAACGATTGCATCAGGTCGCGTGTGGCGAGCGCGAGGCCGATCCCGGACTCGCTGAACGGCTTACCGGTGAAGGCCAGAACCGTGGCGCCGGCTTTCACGCAGCGCGCAGCCAGCGGAACGTCGGCGGTGAGCACGATGCTCCCGGGCCCCGCCCGCGCGGCGATCCAGTCATCGGCGGCGTCGAGTTCCGAACCGACCACCACGCGCTCGATCCAGGGCTCGCGCGGGAGGTTCAGCACGCTGTTGGCGACGACGTGGACGGTGAGGCCGTAGCGTGCGGCCACCCGGTAGGTCTCGTCCTTTACCGGGCATGCATCGGCGTCGAGATAGATCGCCGGGCCGGTCGGGGTGGCACGCGTCGGGTCGCTCGTGGCAGCGTTCATGACCGGGGCACGACCTTCGAGATGAAGCCCGCCAGGATCAGGAGCACACCCAGGCCGAACTGCCAGCGCTCGATATCGCCGCCGACCGACAGCACGATGGCGCGGCCGAAGACCACGACCCCGATCAGCGGCAGGCCAAAACGGAGCGCCATCTTGACGGCGATCAGGGTGTTGGCGCGGGCGGCGCTGACACGGGCCATCAGCGGGCGACCGCAGCGCGGCGCGGCGCCAGATCCGCCACGGCGGCACTCTCGGCAGGACCACGCTCCAGCGTCGCCACGGACAACGGCGCGCCGCGGCCGCGGAGGGCATGGGCGCCGAGAGAGCGCGCCCGGACGCCGGCTGGCAGGCGCGGAAGACGGCCGAGGAGATCCTGCGAGATCAGGATGCCGACCCCGAGCGGGCGGCACAGGGCCTCGATCCGCGACGTGACGTTCACGGCGTCGCCGAAATACGCGATCTTGTGGCGGTCGACTCCGACTTCGGCCGTGACCACCGAGCCGCCATGCAGCGCCGCCCGCAGCCGCGGCACCGTCCCGAATCGGGTGGTCCAGGCCGCGGCATCCGCCTCGATCCGGTCGAGCACGTCGAACAGGCAGGTGATGCAGCGCGCGTCCTTGAGGCCGCGGGCCATCGGCCAGGTCACCATGGCGAGATCGCCGACATAGTCGTCCACGGAGCCGCCGTTGCGCCGCACCGGCTCGGCCAGCGTCGCGAACACGGCCCCGAGATACTCCTGGGCGCGCAGGTCCCCGTGCGCCTCCGCGAAGGCGGTGGAGCCGACGACGTCGAGGAACAGGAAGATCCGCTCCTCCGCCACCGGCTTGTGGTAGCGGCCGATCATGAAGTTCACGAACACCTCGCCGCCGATCAGATCGCGCATCCGGATCACGAAGACGAGGAGGCCGGACACGGCCAAGGCGTAGGCGAGGACCCGCGCGGTCATCCGGGTCGCGGTCGTCAGATCGTCCGGCGTCAGGGCGAAGGCCCAGACGACCAAGCCGCCGAGGGCGTTGCCCGCCATGATCATCAGGACGTAGGCGAGTTCCGCGGCCAGCACGTAGAGCCACGCCGGCAGGCGGCGGATCCGCGTCTGCAGGCCGGCCAGGATCAGCCCGCGGTCGAAAGCCAGCACCGTGGCACCCATGCAGAGGCCGTAGGTGAATCCGGCGAGGGGAGAGGCGCCAGCCGCGAAGATGATGTTGTAGAGCAGCCCCGCGCCGGCCGCCGCCAGCAGGATCAGACCCCAGAATATCCGATGGGCCGGCAGCATCGACACATCTCCAGCATGGCCACTGACGGACCGGGTGTCGCGTGGCCGGGCGCGGCGGCGCCCTGCGGGAGGCGCAGGCTCGGCATACCCGCGCCGCCTGACCTCGAGCCTGGGCCTAAAGTTTAGCGTCGCGGAAGGCCGCCAGCCATTGCTCAACGCCCCAAGATGGCGCGAGTAAGGCGTGCCGGGGAGTTGAACGGCGGACCCATGACACGTCGGCGGCCCGATCCCGACCGGATCGCCGTCAGCAACCCCTGTGACAGCGAAAAGGGAGCGCTGCCATGTATGCCAGGAGCTTCGGCGCGATGCGCGTCTCGGTCCCGGTCATCGGCCAGGGCACGTGGCACATCGACAGTTCGGACCGGACGGATGCGATCCGCGCGTTGCGGGCCGGAATCGACGCCGGCATGACCCATATCGACACCGCGGAGATGTACGGCGACGCGGAGGCAATCGTCGCCGCCGCCATCGCGGATTGCCGCGAGGAGGTCTTCCTCGTTTCGAAGGTGGTCCCTGGCAACGCGACGCGCCGCGGCGTGGCGCGGGCCTGCGAGGCTTCGCTCCGACGCCTGCGGACGGATCGGCTGGACAGCTATCTGCTGCACTGGCCGGGCCAGCACCCCCTCGAGGAGACGATCGCGGGCTTCGAGGATCTGCGCCGGGCGGGCAAGATTCTGTCCTGGGGTGTCAGCAATTTCGACGTCGAGGATCTCGACCGCGCCCTCGCCATTGCGGGGCCGGACCGGATCGCCTGCAATCAGGTCCTCTACCACCTGAACGAGCGGGCCATCGAGCATGCCGTGCTGCCCTGGTGCGAGAAGCACGGCGTCGCGATGGTCGGCTACTCGCCCTTCGGCAGCGGCGACTTTCCCGATCCGGCCAGTGCTGGCGGCCGCGTCCTGGCGGGCATCGCGCAGAGCCATGGGACGACGCCCTACGCCGTGGCCCTCGCCTTCCTGACCCGGCTGCCCGGCACCTTTACGATTCCGAAGACCGGTCGCCCGGACCGGGCCATCGAGAATGCTGGCGCGGCGGACCTGCATCTCGGTGCGGCCGAGATTGCCCTGATCGACGCGCATTTCCCTCGGGGGCCACGCCCCCGGATCCTGCCCATGCTCTGAGCCGCGGGCCGGCTCAGGCCCGCATCGCGAGGGTCGGGGGTGCGCGCGGCGGTGCGGCCCGCACCCGATTGCGGCCGGCCTTCTTGGCGGCATAGAGGGCCGCGTCCGCCGCCGTGAAGAGGCCATCGGGCGGATCCCCGCTGGCCGGATCGGCGGAGGCCACGCCGATGCTGACCGTGGCGCTGCCGCCGACGTCCGGAGCATGGGGGATCCCGAGGCTCACCACCGCGCGGCGGATGCGCTCCGCCGCCGCCCCCGCCGCCGTCGCATCGAGTCCCGGCAGCAGCGCGACGAATTCCTCGCCGCCGATCCGGAAGCTCAGCCCGCCGGTATCGAGCGTCTGCTGCAGACACAGCGCCACCGCCTTGAGCACCTCGTCGCCGCGCTGGTGGCCGAAGCGGTCGTTGAACTGCTTGAAGTGGTCGGCATCGACGATCATCAGGGCCAAAGGAGTCCGCAGTCGCGCGGCACGGGTCCACTCCACGGCGAAGTGTTCGTCGTAGCTGCGCCGGTTCGGCAGCCCGGTTAAGCCGTCGGTCCGGGCGAGCACCGCGAGTGCAGCATTCGCTTCGCGCGTGGAGGCCTCCGCGGCCGCCCGGCGACCCACCTCCCGGTGAAGCAGAACCGTCAGCCCGAAGGTGAGGACGCAGAGACTGAGGATCAGGATACCGACGATCGCCGCCTTATAGATCCAGACCTCACGGATGCTGTCGACATCCGTAGCCACCGTCACGATCAGCGGCAGGTCGTCGAGATTCGCGAAGCTGTAGACCCGGTCAACGCCGTCCAAGGCCGACCGTCCCTGAAACTCGCCGCGGGCATGCGCCTGATAGAACGCATGGGCCGGACTTGCACGGATGCTCTGCCCGAGCAGTTGCGGCCGGGCCGGCGCGCGGATCAGGAGCGTCCCGTCCCGATGGAACACGTTCAGGGCGATACCGTCATCGAAGCGCAGCCGGTCGAAGAGCGCCCGGAAATGCGCGAGTCTGATCGATCCGTACACGATCCCCGCGAAGGAACCGTCTGCCGTCTGGATCCGCCGGGTCATGCGGATAATGCTCTCCCCGGTCAGACGGGACTGAGTCGGTCCAGTAAGGATCAGACCCGCATCGGGATTGGACTTATGGATCTGGAATTCCGGCAGCGTGCTCAGGTTGGGCCGGTTCTGCAGGTTGGGATCGCTCGTCAGTTGGACATCACCCGCCGCATCCGTGACGGTGATCGGGCCGAGACCGGAGCCCGCGACGGCGGTGTCGAACACGGCCAAGCGTCTGAGTTCCGGGTCCAGAATTATGATATCCGCGCGGTGCGCCAAGCGCGCGGAACTCTGCAGGGAGAGATCGTAAACCCGCAGGCTGTGGCCGACCCCCTCCTCGATCACGGCCAGAAGGTTCGCAGCGTTGCGGCGCGCATTGTGCCAAGCGACATCGCGCAGATCGAGGCAGAGATAGACCCCGAGCAGCGTCAGGCAGAGCAGCAGGCACGTGCCCCCCAGCGCGATCAGACGCGAGGCGCGATCGGCGAGGTGGACTCGGATCGCTGTGGCAGTCGCGCGCGGGACCATGGGCTCGATCGGGTTGCCGCCGGCCCCGGCAACCGGAGAGCGGACTTGCTATCGACCCGAATTCTGAGTCCCGAATATTGAAAAAGGAGTTATTTTAGGAATTAAGAAGCGTCCGATTTGCGCCAATATAGATCAATCGGCACCAGGTCTGTAAGTGCTGCCGCGTCAAGTCAGCGGTCAGCCGGATTTCGAGCACCGTCGATCAGGCCCGCGATGGGGTGGCGAGCGCCGGGCCGTCACCGATCGGCGGGGTCAGTCGCCGATCCCGAACAGCTTTTCGATGAAGTTGCGGTCATCCTTCTGAGCGCGCCGCGCCGGGGCGGACTGGCGCGGCGCGGGTGCCTCCGGTTCGCCCAGAATCTGCCCGAGGAGCCCGCCCGGTGCAGGCGCCGCGGCACTCGCCACCGAGGCGGTCGTCTCCGGCTGCCTGCGCCAGCGGTTGAGGCCGGGGAGCGGGACCGGAGTCTGCCCCTTCAGCGCCTGGGTCATATACGACTTCCAGATCTCCGCCGGCAGATTGCCGCCGGTGACCTTCTTGGTCAGCTCGCCGTCGTCGTTGCCGAGCCAGACCCCGGTGACGAGGCTGCCCGAGAAGCCGATAAACCAAGCATCGCGGTAGTCCTGCGTGGTGCCGCTCTTGCCCGCCAGGTCCCAGCCCGGGATGTCCGCCTTCTTGCCGGTGCCGCTGACGAAGACCTCGTGCATCATCGCATTCATCATGCCGTCGGCATTGGCATCGATGACCCGGCCGAGACCGTTGTCGGAGCGCTTGTACAAGACCTTGCCGCCCTGGCTCTTCACGGCGGTCACCACGTAGGGGATCACGCCGGTGCCGCCGTTGGCGAAGGCCCCGTAGGCGCCGACCATCTCCAGCAGCGTCACTTCGGACGTGCCCAGGGCGATGGAGCCGTTGGCCTGGAGCGGCGAGGTGATGCCGAGCCGCTGGGCGGTCTGCACCACGGTCTTCGGGCCGACCTCCTGGCCGAGCCGCACCGCGACGGTATTGAGCGAATGGGCGAGCGCCGTCCGCAGGGTGACAGGCCCCTCGTACCGGTGCGAGTAGTTCTCCGGGGCCCAGTTGCCGATCCGGACCGGCGCGTCCTCGCGGACCGTGTCGGGCGTGGCGCCGTGCTCCACGGCAGCGAGGTACACGAAGGGCTTGAACGAGGAGCCGGGCTGGCGCTTCGCGGTCGTGGCACGGTTGAACTGGCTCTGGGCGTAGTCGCGCCCGCCGATCAGCGCCCGGATCGCGCCGTCGGGCCGCATCGAGACCAGCGCGCCCTGGCCGACATTGAAGCGCGCGCCCTTGGCGTTGAGCTCGTCGGTGAGCACCTTCTCGGCGGCGGCCTGGAGGACGGGATCGACGGTCGTCTGGACCGTGATGTCGGTGTCGAACTTGCCGACGTAGTCGTCGAGCACGTCCATCACGAGGTCTGCGACGTAATTGGCCGAACCGCCGCCGCGGGCATTGGTGGGCTTCGCCGGCTGGGCGAGCGCCACCTTCACGTCCTGCGGCGCGGCGAAGCCGAGTTCCTGCATCGCGGCGAGCACCTGGGCGGCGCGGGCCTGGGCGGCCGGGAGGTTGCGGTTCGGAGCGAGCCGCGACGGCGCCTGAACGAGGCCGCCGAGCATCGCGGCCTGCGCAAGGCTCACCTCCTTGGCGGGCTTGCCGAAATAGCGCTGCGCGGCCGCCTCGACGCCGTAGGCGCCGGCGCCGAAATAGACACGGTTCAGGTAGAGCTCGAGGATCTCGTCCTTGGTGTACTTGTGCTCCAGCCAAAGCGCGAGGATCGCCTCCTGGATCTTGCGCGAGGCGGTCCGCTCCTGCGTCAGGAACAGATTCTTGGCGAGCTGCTGCGTCAGGGTCGAGCCGCCCTGTGCGACGCCGCGCCGGGTCAGGTTCTGACCGATGGCGCGCAGGATGCCGACCGGATCCACGCCGAAATGCTGGTAGAAGCGCCGATCCTCGATCGCCACGAAGGCGCGCGGCAGGTAGGGCGGCAGCTCCTTGATCGAGACCACCCGGCCGCCGGTCTCGCCGCGATTGGCGAGCAGCGAGCCGTCGCTCGCCAGGATGGCGATGTTGGGCGGCCGCTTCGGCACCGCGAGCTGGTCGATCGGCGGCAATTGCGACGCGTGGTAGGCGATGAGCCCGGCAAGCCCGATCACCCCCCAGAGACCGAGGACGACGGTGCCGTAGACGATGCGGCCGAGCCAGGACCGCCGGCGTCGGCCGCGACCCGAGGCCTTCGCCCGCCCGGTGGTCCGCGCCGGCGCCTTGTTCGGCTGCCGCGCTCCTCCGCCGCCCGATCGCTTCGCCACGCCGTCTCCTGCCCCCCCGGGACGGTCCTCCCGGGACAGGCGCAGATCGAGTTCGCCGCGATCCCGGACACGCCCCTCGGGCACGTCGAAGTTCGGCTCAATCCTGCCCCGACCCTTGGCCATGCATCCCGTCTACGAATGTTCCGCCGCAGCGCGTCTGTCGGGCGCGCCGCAGAACGGTTTCCGCACGCTAAATGCGGCGGTTTAAGGGGCCGTTATCGAAGCGTTCGGCGCCCGTTCCCCATCCCGCGCGCCGATACGCCCTAGCGTTGGGCAGGAGGCTGGACGACCGGCGCGCCGAGCACCCGTCGGGCCTCCGCGAGCAGCACGGAATGGCGGGCCGATTGCGGACCTGAGTCCGGCGTCTCACGGCCCAGCCGGGCGATGCGCGACCGGAACAGGCGTCGGCGCAGGCCGAACCAGCCGATGCTCATCAGCAGCGCCTGAAGCACGAGACGGACGGCCTCCGTCCGCTCGCGCTCCTCGGCGACCACCGCCGAGAGCGCCGCCTCGCGGCGAAGGGCAGCCTCCAGCTCCTCCCGGACGGCGGCGCGGGCCGCCTCGTCCTTGCGCGCCGCGTCGAGCTGGATCCGGCATTCCTGCAGCGCGCTGAGCAACAGAAGCTCCTGCGCGGACGCATCCCTCATCAAGGCCTCCTGGGGCGCCCTATCCCGTTCGTCCACGGGTGGCTCCGCCCGATCATCGTCATGGCGGTGCCAAAACAGCCCGCACAGATCCGTGCGCGACGCCATAGCGAGCGCGGCCGCTGGCCGGAAGCCGCCGACCGGATTATTCGGCACGCGGACCGCGACGCAATGGGGAATCGGGGACGTGCAGATTCGGATCGCTCTGGCCTTCGGAGCCATCATGCTGGGAGCCGGCACGGTGATGCCCGCGCCGGCCCGGGCCTATCAGCTCGACACGGTGAATCTGGTCGGCTGCGCCCAGGAAGGCGGCGTCTGCCGGATGCCCTACGCGACCAACGTCTATTACGGCGTGCCCGGCCGGACCAACGGTCGGCCGTTTCCTCAGGGCGGCGCCGTGCCCTGCAACAGCCAGACCTTCGGCGATCCCGCACCGGGCCAGGCGAAGAGCTGCTGATACGCACCGCGCATCACTGCGGGCGGCTCTGGCGGTGGCGGCTACGGCGGTGGCGGATACGGCGGTGGCGGGTACCGGAGCGACGATTACGACGACCGGCGCGACGCCTATCGCTATGGCCGCGACTACGACCGGCCGCGCGCACGCCGCCCGTACGACGACGATTATGAGCCTGGGCCGCGCCGCTACAGGGATGATCCGGACGACTATTGATCTCGATCTGAGAGCGCAGGCAAGGGATCGTATTTGCCCTGTTAACCCCCATCCGGCATCGTCCCGGACCGCGGAGATCGTCTCCGCGGACCCGCGGGTGCGGATGGGGGAGTCGATGAGGGAGAATCGCCGCGGCGTCTTCCGGAAGAACGCCTTCACCTTCGGCGCGGTCCTGCTCGACGGCGGCGAAGTCAGTTGCCTGGTCTGGGACGCGACCGAGGTCGGCGCCCAGATCGAGGTCGACGGCGATCATGTGGTGCCGGACCGCTTCCCGCTCCGCGTGAGCGCCGGCGCCGAGCCGCGCGCGGCGGCCGTTGCATGGCGGCGCAGCCGCCGGATCGGCATCGCCTTCGAGGGCTGAAGCCGCCCGTCTCAGGTCGCCTGCAGGACCGGGCGGGTCCGGGACTCCGACCCCACGAGCCGGCACCAGCGCGGCCTCACGAACAGCAGATCGAGCGCCGTGCCGCGAACCAGCCACTCCAGGACCAGCGGCAGCAGCACCGCCACGGTCATGACGATGAGGCTTGCAAGTCCGATATCGGCGATGGCTCCGGTGCGCACGAGGATCTCCCGGGTCGCCGCCATGGGTAGCGAAAAGGCGAGATAGATCACGATCGAGCGCTGCCCGCAGGTTCGGACCGCCTCGGCGATCGGCCCCCCGACGCGGCCAAGGAGCGACGCCGCCACCACGATCGCGAGCGCACCGGCGGCGCCGAGGGCGAGGCTCACCAGCGGCAGGCTGGCGAAGGTCGGGTGATTCGGAAGGCCCGACGGAGTCAGCGCGAGCCAACCTTCCACGAACGCCCATGCGGCGAGGCCGCACAGGGCGAGCCGGACCCGGTGCCGGGCCGCGTCCGCGAGGGCGAAGATGCGGCCGGCGAACAGATAGCCGGCGACGAAGAAGACATATCGGGCGCAGAACTCCTCGATGAGGGTCGACTCGCTGCGGATGTCGGCAATCTGCAGCACGGCGGCACCGGCGAGCAGCACGGCGTCGGGCACGCGGCGCAGAGCCTTGGTGACGACCGAGAACACCGCGAGCAGATAGATGAACCACAGCGTCGAG
The DNA here is from genome assembly GCF_029691625.1 of Methylobacterium sp. 391_Methyba4. NCBI lineage: Bacteria > Pseudomonadati > Pseudomonadota > Alphaproteobacteria > Hyphomicrobiales > Methylobacteriaceae > Methylobacterium > Methylobacterium sp. 391_Methyba4. The sequence goes on from NZ_CP121475.1 coordinate 3,869,628, forward strand.
TAGGGTTCGATCAGGGCATGGGCGAGATGCGCCGCGAAGGCCGTGGGGCCGTCATCGCCGGCGATCTTGCCGTATCTGGCGGCCGACTGGATCACGAGCCAGAGCAGGTAGAAATAGGCGAAATGGACCACCCGGCGGTCGGAGAACAGGCGCCAGTCGCGGTCGATCACCCGCCCCATGAACAGGCCGGACAGAAGGAAGAAGTCCGGAATCCGGAACGGCTTCGCGAAGGCCACGACCGGATGGAGGAAACCTTCTCCGCCCATGGCGTCGCCGGTGCCCGTGACGGAATGCATCATGACCACCAGGAGGATGCAGATCCCCTTGGCGATATCGACCCAGGCGAGCCGATCACCCGTATCCCCGACCCCGGCCATCGTCCCACCCTCGCGATCGGAGGGATCCTGGACCGGTTTGGGTTGACGGCGATGAACGTGATCGCCGCAACCTGCGGATGTGACGAACGGTCGGTAAACGCCGGCGGTCAGACCTTGCGCCGCGCCGACCGCCGCGCGCGGGTCATGCGCGTCGCGGCGTGAAAATCGTCCGGCCGGCCGCGCACCCAGGCGAGGAAGCGGGCTATCTCCGGATCGGTCCGCAGGGCTTCGAGATCGGCCAGGCGCTTGGCGATCTCGGCCTCACTGTAGCGTGCATGGATCGCCGAGTGGCAGATCTGGTGCAGGCGGACGGTACCGCGATGGGTTCCGCCCTTGAGCTTCGGGGTGAGGTGATGGAGGCTGGAGCGAGCGCGATGCGGAATCGGGCGCTCACAGAGCGGGCAGACCGGCTCGGGCCGGCCCTGCGCGCGCACCCGGTGCGTCCGGATCCTCGGCGCTCCAGCGCTGCGAGCGCCGTCCGACCACGCGCCCCCCTCTCCTATCCTTGCTGATCGACCGGCTGCGGGCAGGTCGGACCGACACGCTCTCTGAACATCGCCTCGGCCTCTCGGTCCCGGCCCCCCAGGATGGACACGTGGTCGCCCGGGATCACGGCGATCCGCGCCCGCGGGCCGGCTGCTGCGGCGAGGCCTTGCGCCAACTTGAGCGGCACCACCGTGTCGTCGCGTCCCTGCACGATCAGAACCGGCGCAGTTCCGCCACGGATGCGCGTGTCCGAGCGGTATGTGTCGCGCAGGAGCCAGATGGGGACTAGCGGGACATGCAGCCGCACGGTGTGGATCATCGAGTCGAACGGGGCCTCCAGGTAAAGCCCGATCGTCGGCACCCGTTCGGCGACTGCGACCGCGACGGCCGCCCCCAGCGAATGGCCGTGCAGCAGGATCGGCGCATCGGGCGCCTGTGCCCGCGCGGCGTTCACGGCCGCCAGGCCGTCGCGGATCAGGCCGTCTTCGCTGGGGCTGCCGGTCGAGCCGGGATAGCCGCGATAGGCCACGGTCAGCAGACCCCAGCCGCGCGCCCGCCACGGCTCCGCGGCGAAGCGCTCCGCGTGCGGTTCCGGGCGGGATCCATTGCCGTGGAAACTGACGATGACGCCGCAGCCCGGCCGCGGCGGCCGCCACAGTCCGTGCAGGGTCTCGCCATCCGAGGTCGCGACCGTGATCGTCGCGACCCCGGGCGGCACCGGCCAGGGTGTCGGCGGGCTGAAGGCGCCCGGATAGAGGAAGCGGCGCTGTCCGAGGGCGAGCGCGGCGCAGGCCAACCCGCAGAGCAGGAGCACGGCGAGCAGGAGGCCGGCGAGGAGTCGCATGCGATGCGGGGGAGGCCGTGGGGTTGAGAAGCGGATGCGTTCGATCGAACGGTTTTCGGGATGTGTTTTCTAGGGCGCCCGGTCAGCATTGACAAAGCCGTCCGCGCGCCTGAGTCTGGAACCGTTCCGAGGGGAGCCCCGCAGGGGGCTGAGATTGGGCACGCTGCCCTGACCCTTGAACCTGATCCGGCTCATACCGGCGGAGGGACGGGAACCTGCGGTCGCATGTCGCGCGGCCCCATCTCATCTCGGCCATCGCGTGGACCGGACTGCTCCAGCACGAGGAGAGGCCCACGATGAACGCACCCGTTCTCCCCAAGGATGTGAAAGGCAGCCCGGAGACCGTGACCACGGGTCCGGTGACCGGATCGCGCAAGGCCTATGCGAGCCCGGCCGGACGGCCGGACATCCGCGTCCCCTACCGCGAGATCGTCCTCTCCGATCCGAAGGAGGAACCGGTGCGGGTCTACGACCCGTCGGGGCCCTACACCGAGACCGACGCGCGGATCGACCTCAATGCCGGCCTCCCCGGCGTGCGCGAGCCTTGGATCGCGGCCCGCGGCTATGCGGCCGTCGCGCCGCGCGCGGTGAAGCCCGAGGATAACGGCTTCGCGGGCGACAAGCTCGTGGCCCCCTGCCCTGCCGAGCGGACCATCCGCAAGGCGGCCCCGGGCCAGAGGGTGACCCAGTACGAGTTCGCCCGCGCGGGGATCATCACCGAGGAGATGATCTACGTTGCCCATCGCGAGAACGTCTGCCGCGAGAAGATGCTCGCGGGCGCCGAGGCCGCACTCGCCGACGGCCAGAGCTTCGGGGCCTCGGTCCCGCCCTTCATCACCCCCGAATTCGTGCGCGACGAGATCGCCCGCGGCCGGGCGATCATCCCGGCCAACATCAACCACACCGAGCTGGAGCCGATGGCGATCGGCCGGAACTTCCTGGTCAAGATCAACGCCAATATCGGCAACTCGGCCGTGACCTCCTCGGCCGCCGACGAGGTCGAGAAGCTCGTCTGGTCGATCCGCTGGGGCGCCGACACGGTCATGGACCTGTCCACCGGCCGCAACATCCACAACATTCGCTCGTGGATCATCCGCAACAGCCCGGTCCCGATCGGCACGGTGCCGATCTATCAGGCGCTGGAGAAGGTCGGCGGCGACCCGCTCAAGCTCGACTGGGAGGTCTTCAAGGACACGCTGATCGAGCAGGCCGAGCAGGGCATCGACTACTTCACCATCCATGCCGGGGTGCGTCTCGCCCACGTGCCGCTGACCGCCCGGCGCGTCACCGGCATCGTCTCCCGCGGTGGCTCGATCATGGCGCGCTGGTGCCTGGCCGGACACCGCGAATCGTTCCTCTACGAGCGGTTCGACGAGATCTGCGACATCATGCGGGCCTACGACGTGTCGTTCTCGCTGGGCGACGGCCTGCGCCCGGGCTCGATCGCCGACGCCAACGACGCCGCGCAGTTCGGCGAGCTGGAGACGCTGGGCGAGCTGACCAAGGTCGCCTGGGACAAGGGCTGCCAGGTGATGATCGAGGGCCCCGGCCACGTGCCGATGCACAAGATCAAGGTCAACATGGAGAAGCAGCTGAAGGAGTGCGGCGAGGCGCCGTTCTACACCCTCGGCCCGCTGACTACCGACATCGCCCCCGGCTACGACCATATCACCTCGGGCATCGGCGCCGCGATGATCGGCTGGTTCGGCACCGCGATGCTCTGCTACGTCACCCCGAAGGAGCATCTCGGCCTGCCCGACCGGGACGACGTGAAGACCGGCGTGATCACCTACAAGATCGCTGCCCACGCCGCCGACCTCGCCAAGGGCCACCCGGCCGCGCAGCTGCGCGACGACGCGCTCAGCCGCGCCCGGTTCGACTTCCGCTGGGAGGACCAGTTCAACCTGGGCCTCGATCCGGATACGGCCCGCCGCTACCACGACGAGACCCTGCCGAAGGACGCCCACAAGGTCGCGCATTTCTGCTCGATGTGCGGGCCGAAATTCTGCTCGATGAAGATCACCCAGGATCTGCGCGCCGAGGTGCTGGCGATGGAGGAAGCCGGCGAAGTCGTGGGCGCGTCGCCCGCGATGTCCAAGGCCGAGGCCGAAGCCGGCATGCGGGCCAAGTCGGAGGAGTTCCTGGCCGAGGGCGGCAAGCTCTACGTCGACGCCGCCGAGTGAGGCCAAGGCACGCCCGGTCCGATCCGGATGCGGGCGTGCCGCCGTTCCGCCCCGGCGTTCCACCACACGGGGCCTCGATGTCGAGGACCGCTCCGGGTCGGGCGCCCTTGGTACCGCGCATCGCCGCACGCATCTGATCCGCGGCGATGCCGACGGCGCGCGGGTTGCTCAGTTCGATGATCGGGGCGCAAATCCTTCTCTGATCCCCCTGGACAGAGCGGAGCGCTTCCAGTCGCAGGCGCTTCCTGTCAGGTGCCCCGTAGGCGCCCGACGCGGCCTTGCTGAGCAAGCGGGTATCCCGATCCTGAAAATGGGCACCGGATGCAGCACTTCGGCTGCGCATGCGATCACGATGATGCCGGCGCGTCCGACATCGACCGGTCCGCGCCCGAGGATGGCATTGAGCCGCCCAACGATCTTGCAGCGAGGCCTGCGGACAAACGGGTCACGCTTCCCTGATTGTCTCCGGTCTCCTGCACGGCGAGCGCCCGCATCGCGATGGCGAGCATCGGAAAATATCTGCCCCGACCGCCCTCCGGACGACACGGAATGGCCCGGGGTACGGTCGCGGGTGAACGGATCAGATGCGCGACGAGCCGCCTCTCGGGGAGAAAGCCGCACGGATTTGTGTCGCAACGCTAACGGGATGTTCATCGCATCTCGGACCGCGAGCCACCATCCGGTGGATCGCCTGCTGCCGTTAACCGCTGGTTAGGCAGCCGCCCGTCTCAATCCTTCGATCACAGGATCGCAGGAGACTGGCCATGGAGATCCGTCCGCTGACACCCCCGACGCCGGGGCCGCAGGGCCTCGACGCCCTCGGCGCGACGGCCGCCGCCGCCGTGACGCAGGAGGCCCCGGTGCCCCAGAGCACATCCGCGCCCCTCGAACCCGCGGTGAAGCTCGACATAGGCGCAACCGGGGGTAAGGCGCGCTACATTCAGGACCCGGACACGAGCACGATCGTCTTCCAGGTGGTTGACCCCGCGTCCGGCAACGTGATCGATCAACTCCCCAGCGAAACCGCTCTGCGCAATCGTGCCTACGATTCCGCACGCGGCACGCAGGGGGCACAGACCGGCAGCCTCTCCCGCGTCGCCTGAATACCGTCGGTCAGACGCGCAGCCAGCGGCCCGACGCAGCGGGCGGGGCCCGGGCTGGACCGCGCCAGGGACGGGAGAGCCACCAGAGCAAGCCGCCACGCGACGAGGAGGCTGTTCTCGACAGGCGGCGCCGGGGCCGGGATTCCGATCGACCGGCTTCGAGACGACGAGCTCACTGCCGTCCAGGGCACACAGAAATCGCGCTGATTCGCGCGCATGGCCATGCAGGGGTCGGATGCCGGGCCGCGAAGTCGGGGATCCGGGTCAGCGCCTCCACCGGATCGCAAGGCGTTACCGAACCCGTCGAGCCTTCGCCGGGCAGCGCAAGGAATATCACCTTCGGAACCGTGATCCTTTCACGTGCCGCGGTCAGGTCGCGTGAGATTTTTCGGGCCTCGTAGCCGCTATGAGAGGTTCCCATGCGTTTGACGCCATCGCCGTCGAACTGCTAAACGGTCGGCGCACATGAGGGCTTGGGACCGGTCGGATCGACCGTCGTCAACGCCGGATCCGGACCAGTCATGTGGGCGGGCGTAGTTCAGTGGTAGAACGTCAGCTTCCCAAGCTGAATGTCGTCGGTTCGATCCCGATCGCCCGCTCCATTATCCTCAGCGACTTAGCCTGTGGATAGCTGCCCTCATGAGGGCGTGATACAACTTTGATACAACGGTCGGGCTCAGCAAAGCGGTCGCGCGCTGATTCGGCGTGGGTCCGCCATGTCGAACTCCGCCCCCCTCGCGCGAAGGATAGGCAGTCACCATCCCGGAGGCCGCCATGCCCGCCAACGCCTACCTTAGCCTGACCTCGCTATCCAGGACGCGGCCCCATGCCGTGCCCGAGGACGTCCAAGGATTCAGGCGGGAGGACCCGGCGGGGCGATGCACGACCTGCCGGCACCACGCCCGCATCAAAGGGCCGGGGCCGGCGACGCGCTACACGGGCGAACCTGGCGTGGCCGACGTCTGCCTCGCGTACCGGCGAGAGCTCCTCATCGCGCGACCGACGACAAGGCCCTGCGGGCGGTTCGCGGGCTAGAGGTCCTTCAGGGCCTCGACGTCCTCAAGCGTCATGCCGAGCTCCCTGCGCAGCAGGGACTGCTCGGCACGGATGGCCTCCTCGCCCAGCGGCTTGGCAAGCGGCGTGACGAGCCAACTCCAGAGGGTTTCTCGGCGCTTGACGGTCACTGCCCTCACTCCACCGTCCTGCAGAAGCACTAGCCTCTGATGCCGGGTCATCGTCACTCGTCCGGGCCTCCCCCCGCGAGCTTCGATGTATGGCCCGCCGTATGGAAGGGGAGAATCCTCAGACAGGAGCCAAGGCCTCGGGTCTGCGGGGCGCCAGAGCTGAACGACCGTCGCGAAATGGTGTCCCCGATGCCGGACCTTCCAGGCCTCATACAGGCGATGCGCCAGTTCCTCGCGAGCCCAATCGGTGAGTGGCGCGCGTTGCCAATGCCGGTCGGATTCCAGCTCGATTCGCGCCGTGAAGCGCCAACTCTGGACCTTGATCCTGTACTGCCGGAGTTCGTCCGTCGCATGGGACGATGGCACCGGCAGTGAGAGGATGTCGCGCGGGAGCCAAACCGGCATGCCGACTTATCGCTCCCCGCCCATCTCTGCGTCGAGCATCCCTGCGGCGCGCCGCGAGATGTTTGCCGAATTGACGTTCATGCCGGCGCTGAGTCCGACCAGCGCCGACTTCAGGAGCGGCGAGACCGACGCGGCCGGGCAGTCTGCCTCGTCCTCCCCGATGAGCTCCTCGATCCAGTCTGGGTCGAGCTCCAGACCGGCGAAGCGGCGGACAGCAGCGCAGAACTTCTGTGCCCCCCCGTGGTCCCGGACCTTCGCCCGCAGGATTGGGATGATCTCCTCGTCGGGCATGTCGTGCATGACCTGTACGCTCTGCCTCAGCATGTAGAGGTGCCGGTAGACGAGTTCGAGCGTGTGCTCCGCGGCCTCCCGTTCGTAGATGTCGAACTCGGAGCGGAGGGCGTCGTCGGCCGCGGCCTGCCGCGCCTTGACCTTCCCGATGCGCTCCAGGAAGTCAGTCGTCTGGAATGTAGCGTCGCCGTCTCTCAACATGTGCTTCCTCCGTCGATGGAGAGCACCCTGGACGACCCAGATTACCTGAAACCGAATCACTCAAAGCCAAGGTTCGCCTTGGTTCGCCCCGGCTGACCGGGTTCGCTCGAATGCTACGGACCCTTGCAACGTCTCGGTCGCCACATCGGCAATCGGGCGGGCCGGCTCAACTACGCCCTAACAGTTGCCCGCCACGATGGGGGACGATTGCGAGAGGGCTGCCATGGACATCACGGATATGACGAACTGGCCATCGAAGAAGCTCCGGGAGTTTGTCCGGGAGGCGAACGAGACCACGGACGAGGTGCTTGCTACAGGCGAGACGTGGGATGCGTTCATGCGCCGGGTCTCGCATGAGTACGACGTCATCCGGGTGGTATGGCAAGACAAACGGGGCCGTGGCGGATGCCACTTCGGCGTGGTGAAGGGGCGCGGACTGCTGATGCTCATCAGCCAGGGCAAGAAGAGCGTCACCCTGCGCAGCCTGAAGTTCCGGGTGAAGGACTACGACACCGGCTACATGATGTGGGCGATGTACGGCGATGGTCGGTCCACGCACCCCGATGCGGTCGAGCGGGTGGACGCCGCCGCCAAGGATGCTTTCCGCGCCGCGTACGAGCGCGCCAGGTCCTCGTAGCTCCGGACGCCCCTCCCCCACACGACCGCCTCCCGCATCCGGCGGGGAACCGTGGGCATGCCGGGCGGACCGGTCGGAGCGGCTGCCGGTTCACCCCTCGCATGGGGGCTTACCGAACAGGTGGTCGCCTACGCGCTGACCGGCGCGCCACGCCGCTTTGGCGTAGAGGGGCAACAGGGGCAGCGCGACAACGTTGCCGACCGCCATGCTCTGCCCGTCTGTCATCAGCGGCGGCGCGGGCCCCGGGTTGCCGCCGTCCGGCAGCGTGCGCCAGAGCAGGTAGAGGAAGAAGGCGTCGCTCATCAGTTCAGCGTCCCGACCGGGCCGGCGTACTCCTCCAACACAACAGTCTCCCCGCCGGCCGGATGGAGCGCGACGCTCTCGCACCGTGGGCACCTGACCGCGCCGTCCTGGATGCGGAGTTGGCCGAAGCGGAGCCGGGTCGAACACGTAAGGCAGCACCAGGTCTGCGCCATCACGTCGTCGTCCTCGTTCATGCCGGTGTCCCTTCTCGCAAGGCAGCCTCGATGGCCTCGGCATGCCGCATCCCGTCGAGCCTCTCTGACTGGCGGGCGCGCCACAGTGAGATCATGCCTGCGAGCTTCCTGTTGGCTTCGGCCGGGGAGAGGCGGTTCCGGTTGCCCTGGCCCGTCAGAATGTTGACGGCCTCGTTGGCGTCGATGCCGCCCCGCTGCATGAGGCGGATCAGGCCCTGTCCATGGTTCGCCCTAGCCTGCTCCCCGTGGGGAAAGATCATGTCCTACGGGATGCCGATGACGACGCTCTCGCAACCTGCGTCCCTGAGCGCGCGGACCGCCTTGGCGTCGATGGATGCCGAATGGATGGGGTAGAGGCTCTCTGTCATGCCGAGCTCCTGTCCTGCCAGTCCGGGTTGACCTCCGCGAGGTCGCGCAGCAGGGACCGCCCCTTCGCCGTCGGGGCGACCTGCTCGTAGGACCGGGCCTGCCGGAACCACACGCGGATTCCCCGGTGGCTGCCCCGCCACGACGCCAGGACCTCCTCGTAGACGTCACCGGCCAGCACGCCGTGGCGGACGCACTCGGCGGCCGTGGCGTGGGAGCAGTCCTCTTCCATGAGGGCATCGAGCACCCGGTTAAGGAGCCGGCGGTCCGCGTCCGGGACGGCGTGCGCCTCGAACACGGGGGCCAGTCGGGTGAGCGTCAGGGTCTCGCGCTCGGTCATGCCGCCTCCTTCAAGGCCGCGACGCAGCCCTCCGCCGTCGACAAGCGGGACGGTACGATGATGCGCGCCGGTCCCGGGTCTCCGGCGAACGTCAGTCCGAGCAGGCCCTCGGGTCCCCAGGCGAGCTCCGGCTCGCACTCGGACACCCACAAAGCCAGTATCCGGCGGACCTCGGCGTCGACGGCGGCGGCGAGCTTCCGCCGCATGGCCTCCATCGGGGCGGCGGGGAACGGCGGCCGGGGCCGCTCCTCCGGATGATAGATGGCTATGCCCCTGGGCGGCGCGAGGCGAAGGGGCGTCTCAGTATAGAAGCGCATCGCTCTCCCCCTCACGCTGCCGCGGCGCCGATCAGCGCGCGGATGTCCCCGGCTAGTTCGGCGCGCCCCTCGGTCACGCCGGCGTCCCGGCCGGCCCGCTCGCCGGCGGAGAACGCCAGGAGCAGCGCGCAGAGGAGCTCGATGCTCGGGTCATCCCCGACGTCGCTCTTGCGGACGATGAACAGGGGGCGGTCCCGCTTCACGTCGTGGAACAGCCAGGAGCCGGTCCACCACATCGAGGGGTTCCGCCAGTCGAAGTCGGCGACGATGACGTCGTCACCGAGGCGGGCGAAGGGCTCAGCCATGGAACGACCCGCAGGCTGGCAGGTCCGCGTCGCGAGTGCGCCTCCGTGCCCGCGCAGCGGCCGCCCGGCGCTGCTGGCGGTTCATCCCGGCCTGGGCATGCCCCATGAAGCGGCGCCCCCATTCCTCGCCGCTCATGCCCTTCATGGCTCCCCGCACCATCCGGCGCACCGAGGCTTCGAGGGCATCCTGCTGGTGTTCGACGAAGGAGAAGTCGATGTGCCCGTCGGGGCTGACGAGTTCCCCCTTCACCGCCCGTGCGGCCTCGTACTCGCGCTGGGTCATCCCCTTGATGATGTCGTTGACCCGCCGGGCCGCGGCGTCGAAGGTGGCCAGATCATCGGCGAGCACTTCCTCAGCGGTCGAGACCGGCGCGGCCTGTAAGGCTGCGGCCTGCTCGGGCGTGGCAACCGACACTGTGAGCCCGCCGAGGCAGGGGCCGCCGAATGCCGGCTCGATCCTCACCCCCTTCTCGCGGGCGCCGGCGAGGAGTGCCCGGTAGGCCGCCTCGTCCGCGCAGTAGATGCCCGGCGGGATCGCGCCTGGGAGCGCCTCAAACGTTGCGGGGTCGAGGTCGGCGCGGTCGTATGCGCGCTTGTACCAGACAGTCGGCATGGTCAGGCGTCCCCCAGGAATCGCGAGGGCCCCCGTCGCCCTGGTCGGCAACGGGAGCCCTCATGCGGGCGCAATGCCCATCACGGATTCTATGTGGAAACCGCGATTCGCGTAGTCGAGAGCCATTGACGAGACGAGCGGCGTCCCCAATTCTGTACCGACCGCTAAGGCGCGGCGTCCTCCCGGTGGGAGGGCAGACCACTCGGTGTCAACCAGGGTTTCGCAATCGCCGGTTGCTCCCGTTCGCGGGGGCGCAGACCTTGCGGGAACTCTTAAAGCCCGGTCTTGGAAAGTCTCCTCCCGTCCGCGGGAGGGCAGATCAGGCGGCATGACACTCGTTTTCGCAGATGACCTTCCTCCCCGCTTGCGGGAGGGTAGACAAGGCCCCGTCATCGTCCGGGGCCTTCTACATTTCGGGCCCTTGCTTTCCGTTCTGTGTCCACCATAATGGACATTGTCACCGGCTTTCGCGCGGTGGCAGAGGCCAGAAGGATCGAGCGCCATGCGCCAAGACAACCTCGACACATCCCTGCTGACGATAGCCCAGGCCAAAGATGTCTGGTGCCCGGATGCGCGCGTCCTCCAGCAGGAAGTCTCGCCCGTCTACCCGGGCATCGACGGCGCGAACCGCCTCGCCACCGCGCCCGCGTCCTGCAACCGGGCGAGCCTGCGTGAAGTTAACAGCGTCACCATTGAGCCATCGAAGGCCGCCATGTGCCTCGGTGACGGGTGCATGTTCTGGCGCTGGCACGATAGCGGCCCCCGCCCGCAGGCGACCCGGGACCACCACCATGACACCCTCGCCGACACCCCCGGCACTCGCCCCGGCGGTGCCTGGAAGTGCAACGTCGGGACGTACGACTGCGGCGACCGCGAGTGGTTTGACGACGTTTACACGGCCTGGATGGCGGCCACGTCGGCCGGCGGTCCGGACAGCATCCGCCTCGCCGACTACCCATGCGAGTGGGCATTCTTCCCAGACGACCTGCCCCCGCGAGGGTACTGCGGCAAGGCAGGCCACCCGCATCAAGCGAGGCTCCTCGAAGCCCAGCTTAAGCTCCTGCAGCACCAGCTCCACGAACACCGCCGGGGCGAGTAACGGCCCGGTCCACGACACCACCGACCATCCAGGGGCGGTCCCGGCCGGGGCCGCCCTTTTGCACGAATCGAGGCACGTCATGCGCATAGACCTGAAACCCGTCAGCCAGCCTACGGATGGGGGCATCGCCGTCGGCACGATCGACGGCGCGCCGCTCGTCTACTACGCGCGCGTCCCGACCGTGCGCGGCCGGGAGCTCGCCCATATCGACATCGCGGACGCCCTGAAGGAGGCCGTCGACGAGGCGGCCGAGGCCCTGTGGGGTTCGGAGTGGAGCGGCCCCCTGTCCGTCGCGACGGGGCTCAACCGCCGGTCCTGCTCCAAGGACCGGGTCTGGCGGTATGGCCTGCCGCCGTGGGCGCTCCGGTTCCTCGGGGCCGCGTACCGGCAGCCCAACCCGCGCGCGGTCGGCGATTTCCTGTGCGGTCTGGCGCGGGCCCATGACAGCGACGCGCTGAAGAAGGGAGGCCCGGTAGCCCGATCCGCGCCGACGCGCGAGGAGTTCATCGCCGAGGCGCAGGCGCGCCTGCTGCAGGCCGTGGATCTCCTCCACACAATGCGGGTCGCCCGCGTGCAGGCACAGGCCCGCGGCCGGGACGAGGAAACCGATTCTTGATGTGTACCGCTTAAACAGGTGGGCTTGGCGTCAGGTCACTCGACCGGCGCTGCGGACCTAATCTCCCACGCTGGAGTGACCGATGACCGACCGCGTCCCCGCCTTTGGGTTCCCCCCGACTTTGCGCGAACTCCTTTGTGGCGCCGCCCCGTACGGCGGTAGCGCGCACCGGGACCTGTATTGCTACCTCGCCTACACTTGGTCGGCGCTTATTGCGCAGGACCGGAAGACGCTCTGCGAAGACGTCGGTGGGTCATGGGCGATGGTGTACCTGCTTATCGCTCTCTGGAAGTCCTGCGCGACGCTGATCAACTGCAAGCAGGACGCCTGGGAGCCTGACCATGAGGTCTTCCAACAGCGCCTAGCCGTGGTTTGGCTGGAGCTCGGCCGGTTGCTCGACAAGCGCCCGGCTGAGGATTTCGAAGTCGACTGGCACGCTGGCGTGTCGAGCCCGCTCGACCAGCTCAACGGCCGGGTCACCCTCCATCTCGCGATGCTGGGAAACTCGGCCGCGGTCGATGCCATGCCGGACCTGCTCTGGATGTACGCGCGTCGGGCGCAGCCGGGCGACGGTTTCGTCGAGCTTCACGCAACTGCAATCGGCGCCGAGCTCGACGACGGTTTCTATCGCCTGCGCTGGAACAGGGGTTACGACGGCCTGACCGACGTCCTCGGCCAGTGGCGAGACCGCGGGATGGATGCCATTGCGACAATGGCCCTGCTCGCGCGGGGGCAGATCCGTGACGCGGTCGTCGAGGCCGTGCAAGCCCGGCCGGAGCCGGTGGCGACCCTAGCGAAGATCCGTAAGCAGGCCGCCGAAGCCGAACAGGCCGCCCCGGAGCCCGAGGGTCCCGGGCTCGTCGTGGTCGCTTCAGTCGGTCACCTGCCTGGCAACGCCAAGGACGGTGAGAACAAGACGACGAACGCCTCGAATCCCCGTTCCGAGTTCGCCCCCATCGCGGGCAAGCGGCTGCCGCTCGTTCCGGTGCCGGATCTCGCGCGCGTGCAGCGCGTCCTGGCTGCCGAGTTCCCCGACGCCGCCGGCATCGTAGCGAGCATCCTCGCGCCGGTCGCGGGCCGTCCCTACGTGCGACTTCCCCGCCTCCTCCTTCGCGGCGGCCCCGGAACGGGAAAGTCCCGGTTCGCGCGGCGATTGGGCGAGGAGCTCGGCCTGGACGTAACGGTCTACGGGTGCGCGTCCGTCTCAGACGGGTCTGTGATCGGGACCAGTCGAATGTGGGGGACGGGCCGCGCATCCGTTCCGCTGCAAGCCATCAAGCGCGCCGGGTCCGCATCGGTGCTCGTCGTACTCGACGAGATCTCCCGTGCGGGGACGAGAGCGGACAACGGGCGGCTGACGGACGGAATTTTGGCGCTCGCCGAGCCCGAGACCGCGCGCGCCTACCACGACCCCTACCTGGAGTGCGCCACGGACTTGTCGGCTGTCTCGTACATCGCCACGGCGAACGACACGGCAAACCTCGATCCGGCGCTCCTGTCGCGATTCCGCGTCGTGGACATGCCTGCGCCGTCGCTCGCCTCACTGCCCGTTCTCGCCCGCAGCGTGGTCAACGAGCTCCGTCGCGAGCGGGGCCTCGACGACCGTTGGCTGCCCGACCTGACGCCCGGTGAGCTCGACATGGTCGGGGAGCACTGGCGCGGCGGGTCGGTCCGCACGCTCCAGGCCCTCGTCGAGTGCGCCGTAGACGGCCGCCTTGCCGGCCCGGCGAACTGAGGGAGGCGAGCATGAACAGGCAAGCGCACGCCCCCGTCTTCGACTTCTTCCGGGATGCCCCCAAGGGGTACCGGCTCTCCGGCGCGGTCGACTACCGCGTCGGCCCGGTGCTCGACGAGTACCTCGGCCATCTCGCCCGATGCGTCGCCGACGGAGAGGTGACGGTCGCCGAGGGGCTCGTCCTCGGCAACCTCGTCGTGAAGTTCGCCAGCCGGTGCGCATCCCTCCCGGAGGCGCGCCGGGAACGCCGGTGACGGACGTCTATCGGTGCCTAACCCGGCGGACGGCGCCATGGTCGATCCGCGAGGACGGCCGCGTCGTCAGGCATGCGGCCTTCCTGGCACTCCGGGACGTGTCGTTCCGCGTCTCGGCCGCCGGCGTCGCCCGCATCCGGGCCCGCCGTCAGCGCGAGGTGGTCGCATTCGCCCGGGGCGACCTCGCCGAATCCGGGGCCGTCCCCGACGGCGCGGTCGGGGTCCGCTTCGACCCGTACCGCGCCTCCGCCTTCCTCCTCCCGGACGGCTCGCCCATCGCTGCAGCCGCCCTCGTGTCCTTCCTTCCCGACGGTTCGTGCTGGGCCGTCCCCGTCCCCTCGGAGTGTCCCCATGCGTACTCTCGTCGCCTTCGCGCTGATCATCCCGGCCGCCCGGGCCGCCGCCGTCGAGCTCTGGCCTCAGCCCGATTCCGGTTGGCGGTATGCCCTCGTCGTCCCCGCCGGGCTCGGCCGGGAACGCTACGGCTACGTCGACGCCGATCCGGCGCCGCCCGGCGGCTGGCGCGTGACCGTAACCTGCGGCCTCCAGGATGCCCGTACCGGCAAGGTGCTCTCCCGCGTCGTCGGGCTGGGCACGTCGAACAGGGGGCCATCCCCGGGCTTCGGGGGGCAGTGGTCGTGGCCGGGCGGAGCGAGCGCTTCGTTCGTGATCACGCAGAGCATGCGCCGTCCCGAGGCGCTGCGCTTGCCTGCCGAGTTCACGGCACCCGAATGCCCCCGCCGAGGGATGGGCGACCTAAGCACGGGAGATTGAACGTGGGCCTATGTAGCGGCTTCTATGGCCTTCAGGTCCACCTGAAAGTCGTAATGGCCGCCCTCGATCTTCGATCTGGCTTTCTCGAAATACTTTTCGGGTGGTGTCACGGATGCGCTTCGAACGACGTCCATCCTGTCCATCAGCTCGGCCAAAGCGGCCTCGGCCTCCTCAGCAGTCCCCAACGCGGTGATGTTAGCTACCCGGCGAAAGCGGTCCTGAAGCGCTTTGAATTCCGCTGCCAGCCGGGCGATCTCGTTGACGCTCGTCTGAATGTTGAGGCCGTCTGAAAGGGCCGGAAACAAGCTAGCCCCGAGCGAGAGTGTGGCGACCACCCACGCCGGGACGACATCCTGCAGCACCGTAAAGCTCGCAAGTGCGCCAAGCACGATGGGGGCTGCGATGAAGAACTGCCGCTGTCGACGGACCTGCCGGAGCCAGATGAAGAGCGACGTCGACGTCCACAGACAGGACTCGGACTGCCTCATAGCCTCCTTCGCGACCTCGATGCGCCGCTGGACACTCACAGTACGTGTATCGGTATCCTTGCCCCGAAGATCGTCTGCCATTCCTGCCCCGCAGTAACATCGTAATCGAGCCGCTCCCACTCGCACGCTGTCTCAGCGACAGCCAGAGCAGCCTTCGCCTTCGGGAGCCAGTCGGCCCCAAGCCAAATCCATTCCCCCGTGCCGGGGATCAGCAAGCCCGAGCTCGCCCTCCCGACGAGCGCCCGAAGGAAGTCCCGCACGAACCAGTCGTAGTAGTAGTAGTCCTGTTGCGCGTACTGATAGGTGCTCATGAATTCTGCAACCAGGAGCTCGATGACATATGACTTGAGCGGGACATTTTTCTCACGCTTCCACATCTTCATCATCTTCGTCAAGGCGCGAGTGTTGCCATTCGTCCGGGTATCGATGTCCTCGATCATGGCGATCTGCGCAGCCGGATCGACGGTCTTCCATTGTCCCCCGTCATTGGTGTCTGGCATGAGGTACCGCCCGCCGGGAAGGTCGAAGACGGGGATCACTTCGACAGTGATGGTATTGAATTGGACCATCACCACCTGCCCGTCACCTCGCATGTCCGTCTGCGGGTAGGCATCCAAGAGGAAGGTCTTCACCTCTTGGAGTAGCTGCGACTGGCGGTTCCCGGTCCGAGCCTCGAAGCGTTGGAGGACCGCCGAGGCGAACTGAACCATAATGTCGATGTCAGCGCTTGGGCGGACCTGGGTCCTCTTGCCCCAGGAGCCAACGATGAGCAGCGGCGGCTGGTCCGAAACGCGCCCGTTGTAGGCGCGCTCCAGGTCCTGGGTCACGCGGACCGCTTTGCCGATGCCGTCTTCTAGCTGCTCGCGCGTGAGGTTCAGGTCCTCGTGGAAGGCCCGAAATCGCTGCCGTACTGCCACCCACATGTTGTCACCCCTGCGCCCAGCATGGGGGAGCCGAGGTCCGGTGGGAACGCCGGGTGATCCGTCCGCCGGGCGTCATCCCCAGCGGGTACCCCAACAGAAAGGGCCGGCCCTGAGGTGGGAGCCGGCCATGAAACGTAGCGAATCTGCGTTTGCTACCGATTAGGTGCAGGGGTCACAGACCCGGAAGGAATGCCTGGGACGGCGGGCGGACGCAGTCGTAGGCGTAATGCACTATGCCTTGCCGTTGGTCTTGGTCATTGGGCGCGGCTTCCCATCGAACTGCCGCGGCGAGACGCCTTGGGCTGTCGACTGGGGAAATAAAGCTCTCGGCGGGGGGCATGATGAGGAAGCCCGAGGGCAATACTCGGCCTTCGCTTTCCCGTAGGCTCGGCAAGTGAGCCGTCGGGCGACCCAGGCGACGACATTGGCGATGACCGCGTCCGCCCGGACCTGCTTCACCGCCGAGAGGCCGCTCCGGTGGAAGTCAATCTGTTCCGCGATGTAGAGCGGTCTCAGCGTCAGCTCGAATGCGCGCAACTCCCTGGGGATCGCCACGGGTCTTATTAACCGAGAGGCCTATTGGGACTCGGGCGAGCGCCGTGACGCGTGCAGTGTTTCCTCGACGACCGCTTGGGTGGCCTGACCGAGGAGAGCGCAATGACCGACGATAAGCCGGATGACTGGCCATGGCCCGAACTAGTGAACTACGAACCAGACACGGGATCGCGCCCGCCGGCTGAGGGCTCTTTCGAGACCGTTTCTGACTGGATACGAATGGGCTTCCGGGCCCGGCGCAAAGGGTGGGCCCCTGGAATCTACGTGCGGGCCGTGCACTCAGAAGGCACTTTCGAGCACGAACCGCCGGACGTCATACACATCTGGGCTTACAAGCTATTTCCTGGCGGCGGCGTCATTCTGAAGCCGCGCGAATGGGTTTGGGCGCACCACGACGTCCTAGAGATGGATTGGGAGCGGATACTGCCCAGACCTGAACACGAGGAGGTTATTGAGGAGCGACGCCGCGAAAACGACATTGGATTCGCAATCTTTCGCATTAGCAACCGAGTTTGACGAGCGTCCTAAGTGAAGCTTCAAATCGTGTCGCCCTCTTTGTTTTTCCCCCTTGGTCGAGAGCCTGCCGCTCGGCTACGGCACCCTGTTATGGCCAACCTGCTAAAGTACCAGGTAGGTTGCTTGGAGCTGGCCGGCGGAATGGCGACGACCGTAGGGAGGCCGGCCGAGTTCAGAAGGTGGTCGATCTAGGCTGCCACGGTCGGAAGTTCATCGATCCGGGCAGTACAGCGCGGCGCGCGCATGTCGAATTTGGTTGACCACTGCCGCTCCGGGACGAACCTAGCGCTGCCCGGGACGACGGCTCCCCGCCCAAACCGGCTATTGCGGGCAAAGAGAGCCCATCAGAGCAGCTCCGTGCTCTCGGTCGAGTTGCCCCAGCCCCGGGAACGCCCGCTGCGTACCCGCTAGGGCCAGCAGGTCCGTAGCGACGACCCCGGCCTTGAAATAGCGGTAGCCGTCCCTCCAGGTCTTCCGAACCCCGTGCAGGCAGGCCTTCACGAGCACGAGAGTGTCGTTTGATGCTTCCGGGAGGGTGACCATCGACGAGACCGACCGCTGCGGCCGGTCTCTGTCATGCTCGGAGGTATGGAAGAACACCGTCACGTGGTTGGTCCCGAAGCCGCTGACGCGAAGCTCTCGACGAGCCTCGCGACGTGGGAGGCGACCGCCTGCTCCACGGTCGCGAGGTCCCCGACGCGGTCGGAGAAGCTGCGGGTCACGGCACAGCCCTTCCGGGTCGGGGCGACCAAGAGCAGGTTGGATTGCCGACCGAGCGCATCGACATCCCGGACGAGCAGAGCGCCACCGGCATCTATGCTGGAGCGGTCGTGAAGGAGGCCGCGCATCCGGCCGAGGCTAAGCTCTAATTGAATTTCCTGGGTGACGACGCGCGAGCGGTCTTCGCCCGCTATGGTTTCGGCCAATACCGGCCATGAGGACCGCGCACCATCGTTACGCTGGGCCGGTTCGCCTCATCGGCGGACCGGCGAGGCCTTCGGGCTGCGGGACAGGGCGCGGTTGAGCTTGCGCAAGGCGCGGTCGTCGCGAGTGCAGAGATCGTGGGCGAAGGCCTCCTCAAGATAGGCCGCCTCCGCCGATCGTTTCGTCCGGTCGGCGGCCTCGACCTCCGTTACCGCGCCGAGGACGAGGATCCCGACGAGAAGGCGGGCGCTCATGCGCTGCACTATCGGCCTCACTTCGCGTAATGAAAGCCGGCCTGCTGCAATTCAGGCAGCGTGCCGACGGCGCCGGGGGTCAGGACCACGCCCGGAATGAGATGGTTCGTCAGCTCCGCCGCCAGCGCATCATGCGAGAGCTTGTCCGGGTTCAGATCGCGCCGGATGAGCGTCCCCGCCTGTTCCCAGATTGCGTTGTGACACGAGAGGAATACGACGCCACGGGCCATCAGCGCCGGAATGGTGTTGTTCTCCGGCGAGAACATCCCCGCCGGGTCCTGGTAGTTCGCGGCATAGGCCTGAGCCGCTTTCTTCGGCACGATCAGCGTATTGGTCTTGAACGCCTCGCCCGCGAGCTTGGTGAGTTGATACTTGTCCCACATCGCTTGGTCGTAGAGAGCGACATTCGCCGATCCGTGGGTCGCCGAGGTGGCCAGAAAATCGGGATGCTTGAATGACCAGACCTGATTGTTCAGGGCATTGCGTATGAGGTTCAGCCAGGGCCCGCCGATGTCGGTGTTGTCCCAGACCTGGCGGGGGCCACCCTTGTAGGCGATCACCTCCGAGAGGGCCTCGTGATCCCAGAGATCCGGCCGGTCGAGGATCATCGTCACGGTCTTGAAATCCCGCCGACGCGGGGCCTTCGCCAGACGATCTGTGAGGTCCCGGAGGGTTCGGCTGCCATCGGGTAGGTCGGCGTTGGTGGTCGCTCCGGCGGGGCGTGCCTCCGCCAAGCCAGCGGCGAGACCGGCACCGAGGGCGAGCAGGCTGCGGCGTTCGAGGGTCATGACTGTCCTCTCAGGGGATGCAGTTGCGGTTCAGCGCGGCACGGTCCCGGCGGGCGGTGCCGCCTCGCCGAGCGTCACGCCGTCCACGGTCTGCCCGTAGAAATCGTAAGGGCTGTCGTGATGGGCCTTGCGGGTCGCCGCGAGATCGCCGGTGAAGCGTGGGTCCTGCGGTCGCTCGCGACTGTCGATATAGGCGGCGACGTCCCAGGCTTCGGCATCGGTGAGGCTGTTGCCCTGGCTCAGCGGCATATTGGCCTTGATGAAGCCTGCCGCGTTGACGACCGAACTCATCCCCGCGCCCCAATTGTAGGAGCGGGCTCCCCACAGTGGCGGGAACACGACCGTCCCGTCCGGGCTCGCCTGCCCGGCACCGTCGCCACCGTGACAGAGGGCGCATTTCGCGGCGTAGACTTCTCGCCCATGGGCTCGATCGAGGCCCTGGGGCTTGGCAAGCTTCGGGTACCCTTGCCCGGGAAGCTTCATGCCTACGGGAGCCCCGTGAGCGAGGAAGGCGGCATAGGTCTCCAGCGCGACCAGGACGGGATCGCCCAGTGGGGGCGCCTTGCCGTTCATGCTGTAGCGGAAGCAGCCCTGAAGCCGCTCGGCGAAGGTATTCACGTGTCCGTTCTTCGCCCGGTAGGCCGGGTAGACGAGATAGGCTGCCCAGAGGGGGGCGGAATGGCCGAGGCGGCCCCGGTCGAGATGACAGTTCGTGCAGCGCAGATCGTTTCCGACGAAGGCCCGCGCCTCGGCGCCCGTGTCGCGAAAGATGCGCTCGCCCAGGCGAATGACCTGGCCGAAATCATCGTCGGGGATGACGGAATTGGGCTGGGGCACGAATGGTGGCGCGGTTGTCTCGGCCCCTACGGGACCGAGGGGCGTCAGGGCCGCGAGGCCCCCCATCACCGTTGCTAGCGCGAGACAGGCCGCGGACCGTCCGGTGAAGCGCATTATGGGGTTCATCGGCCCCCTCCGATCGCCGTGGCAGGGAGAGCGGCGTAGTAGGCGGCGACGGCGGTGGCGTCGTCATCGCTCAGCCGGTCGGCAATCCCCTTCATCAGCCCGAGAGGATCATTGCGGCGTGTCCCGGCTTTCCAGGCGGAGAGCTGCGCCACGAGATAGGCGGCTGGCTGGCCGTTCAGCGCCGGAAAGGCTTCGCCGACGCCCTGCCCAGCTGGGCCGTGGCATTGTGCGCAAGCGGGCAGTGCCTTCGTCCACTCACCAATCTGCGCCAGGATTCGGCCGCGGTCGGATGCCGTGTCGTCCGGCTGCGCTGTCCCGTCGGGCGGCAGGGCGCGGAGCCCGGCATAAAAGACGGCCAACGCCCGCCGCTCCTCCGGTGTCAGGCCTTGGGCGATCGGACCCATTATCTCATTGTCCCGGCTGCCGTCGGCGAAGCTGTGGAGCTCGTGTGCGAGGTAGCCCTCCGCGAGGCCTGAAAGACGGGGAAACCCGCCCTCGGCACTTCCGCCCCCGGCATCCCCGTGGCACGAGGCACAGGCCGGCACGCCGGCCTGCGTTCCGTTCCGGGCGATTTCGCCACCGTTCATGGCGTGTGCCGGGCAGACAGCAACACACATCAACAGTCCGCCGAATGCGATGCGGACACTCCTGCTCGCCGTCAGAGGCAACCTACGACTCATCGGAAGCACAGCGACGAGCGTAGAAAAGGCAATGTGAGAAATTTTGAACGGCGGTGCATACATGCTGCCATCCTAGCCGTCCTGCTTAAGCCAAGCTTAAGGCGGCTGGCCCCCGCCGAACAAGGAATAGTCACTCAGCACAACTTGACCTAATCACGGCGGTGCGCCGGCACCCCGGGCCGGAAGATGCACTCCGAGAACGACGGCACGAACATTCCTCTGGTCGAACGCGCCAACCTCCGCTCGACCTTCTCCGGAAGCGCGACAGCTGCTGAATCGGCAGAGGCTTCGGCCTCGCTATGGCAAAGGTAGGACTCGGCCCAATCGCGCAAGGGTGCCAACCAAGGACCGTTGCGTTCTGAGGGGTGGCGTGCAGGATTACTGTTGGAATGGGCCGAGCGAGACCTTTCACACCCCCTTGAGCAGGCACCGCAGCGGCAGGGCGACGGCGGTGAGGCTCGCCACGCTCATCGCCCAGATCAGGATAAACCAGCCGAGCCTGCGCATCAGTGGTACCCCGCTTCCGCCGTGACCTTGCCGCGGAAAAGCCAGTACACGTAGGCCGTGTAAGCCAGGACGAGCGGCACCAGCACCGCCGCCCCGTAGAGCAGGAAGGCCTGCGACTTCGGATGCGTCGCCGCCTGCCAGATCGTGACGCTCGGCGGCACGATGTAGGGCCACATGCTGATGCCGAGCCCGAGATAGGCCAGCAGGAAGACGCCCAGCGCGCAGAGGAAGGGCGTGACCTCCTCCCGCCGCGCCAGGGCATGGGCGAAGCGCCATGCCAGGAGCCCGACCAGGATCGGCACCGGTGCGCCGATGAACAGGCCGGGCAGGCCGAGCCAGCGGGCGCGGAAGGGCACGCTGATCGCGAGCATCGTCGCCGAGACCACGGCGATGAGGACCAGCGTCGCCACCGCCAAGGGCTTCGCGAGGTTGTACGCCTGGATCTGCAATTCGCCGTTGGTCTTCCAGATCAGCCAGCACGCCCCAAGCAGACCGTAACCCACCACGAGGGCGAGGCCGGTCAGCACCGAGAACGGCGTCAGCCAGTCCCACCAGCCGCCGGCATAGGCGCGGCCTTCGATTCTGATGCCCTGGACGAAAGCACCCAGCGCGATGCCCTGACAGAAGGCGGCGACGTAGCTGCCCCAGGAAAACGCCCGGTCCCACCAGAGCTGGCCGCGCGGCGTCACCATGCGGAAGCGCATCTCGAAGGCTACGCCCCGGAACACTAGGGCGAGCAGCATCAGGATCAGCGGCATGTACAGGGCGGGCAGGATCGTGGCGTAGGCCAGCGGAAACACCGCGAACAACCCGCCGCCGCCGAGGACGAGCCAGGTCTCGTTGCCGTCCCAGACGGGGGCGACGGAGTTCACCATCACGTCCCGCTCGGCCTTGCCCCGCACCGCCGGGAACAGGATGCCGAGGCCGAGATCGAACCCATCCATCGCCACGTAGAGGAACACGGCGGTGGCGATGAGGATCGCCCAGATGAGGGTGAGATCGAGTTCCATCGGGGGCACTCCTCACTCGGCCGGTTGCAGGTGGGAATCACCTGCCAGGGCGGGCGCGGGTGTGATGCCCGCCGTGCGCACCGGCTGGCCGACGGGCGGGCCAGATTCGTGCGAGCGCGGGGTCTGGTTGAACAGATGGAACAGGTACCAGATGCCCGCCCCGAACACCGCGAAGTAAACCAACGCGAAGGCCGCTAGCGAGGCGGCCACGGCGGGCGCCGCGATGGGCGACACGCTGTCGGCGGTGCGCAGCAGGCCGTAGACTGTGAAGGGCTGGCGGCCGGCTTCCGTCACCACCCAGCCCGCCGTCACCGCGATCAGCCCCGAGGGCCCCATCGCCACGGCGAAGCGGTGCAGCCAGGGCGTCTCGAACAGGCGGCCCTTGTACCGCAGGAAGAGGGACCACAGCCCGAGGCCGATCATCAGCAGCCCGAGCCCGACCATCACCCGGAAGGCCCAGAACACCAGCGGCAGGTTGGTCGGCCACGTGTCGCGCGGCAGATCCTTCAGCCCCGTGACCGTCGCGTCGAGATTATGCGCGAGATAGAGGCTCGCGAGGCCGGGAATGCCGATCTCGTACTTCGTCTCGCCGGCCTGCGCGTCGGGCCAGCCGAACAGGATCGAGGGCGCGCGGGTCACGCTGTCGAAGTGGCCCTCCATCGCCGCCACCTTGGCGGGCTGGTGGTGGTAGCTGTTCCCGCCGTGGAGATCGCCGAGCACCATTTGTACCGGGGCGACGAGAGCCGCCATCCACATGGCCATGGAGAACATCAGCCGGGCGCGGGGATTGGTCCGGTCGCGCAGCAGGTGCCACGCGCCGACCGCGCCGACGATCATCGCCGTCGTCAGGTAGGCGGCCGTCACGGTGTGGGCGAAGCGGTACGGGAAGGACGGGTTGAAGATCACCGCCGTCCAGCTCTCCGGCACGAAGCGGCCGTCGGCATCGAGCGAGAAGCCCGCAGGCGTCTGCATCCACGAATTGGCGGACAGGATCCAGAAGGCCGAGAGCAGCGTGCCGCCCGCGACGAGGCAGGTCGCCAGGAAGTGCAGGCGTGGGCCGACCCGCTCCATGCCGAACAGCATCACCCCAAGGAAGCCCGCCTCAAGGAAGAAGGCGGTGAGCACCTCGTAGCCGAGCAGCGGCCCGAGCACCGGGGCGGTCTTGTCCGAGAAGACCGACCAGTTGGTGCCGAATTGGTAGCTCATCACCAGGCCGGACACGACGCCCATGGCGAAGGCCACCGCGAACACCTTCAGCCAGTAGCGGTAGGTATCGAGGTAGACCGGCCTGTCGGTCGCGAGCCAGAACGCCTCCAGCACCGCGAGATAGCTCGCAAGGCCGATGGTGAAGGCCGGGAAGAGGAAGTGCCAGACGACCGTGAAGGCGAACTGGCTGCGCGCGAGGTCGAGCGCGCTCGGGAGGTGGTCGGCAAGCATCCGTGGGCCCTGCCCCTGGCGGGAATGGGGACGTCCGGGAGGCCCGCCATGGACCGCACCGAACCAGACATGCCGCCGGAACGTCGCCCCGCCTTCATATGCCGCAGTTCGGGTGTGTCAATACAAATTTATGATGCGAAGACCCATTATATATGAAATTGCATATTGACCGGCGTCGCAGCGAGCGGCACTTTGCTAACGACACTATTTTAACGACGAGCGTTGTTCCATGAATATCGAAACCGACAACGATCCGCCCGTGCCGCCGCCCGCCTGCCCGCCGATCATCGGCGACGTCGCGCCGAACTTCCGCGCGCGGACGACGATGGGCCCGCGGACGCTCGCCTCGTATCGCGGACGCTGGCTGGTGTTCTTCTCCCACCCGGCCGACTTCACCCCCGTCTGCACCAGCGAGTTCGTCGCGTTCGCCAAGGCCTACGATGCCTTTCGGGACATCGACTGCGACCTGCTCGCTCTGTCCGTCGACAGCCTTTTCTCCCACCTGGCCTGGAAGCACAGCATCGAGCAGCGTTTCGGCGTGCGGGTGCCCTTCCCCATCGTCGAGGATCCCGCCATGGGCATCGCCCGGGCCTACGGCATGCTGCCGGCTGGCTCGACGTCGAGCGCCACCGTCCGGACCACGTTCGTCATCGATCCGGAAGGCATCGTGCGGGCGCTGGTCGCCTACCCGCTGACGGTGGGCCGCAGCATCGCCGAGATCCTTCGGCTGGTGCAGGCGCTCCAAGCCTGCGACGCGTCGGACGTCTCGACGCCGGAGGGATGGCGACCCGGCGACCAGGTGCTCGTGAACCCGCCTCTGACGAGCGACGAGATCGCCCAGCCAGGCGCTGCGGGGCAGGACTGGTACTATCGCTTGGGAAGCCTGTGATGGCCTCCGGCACGGACGAGGCGACGGCGATCCTGGTCGCCGACCTGCTCAAGGTCGCCGCCAACCCGAACCGGCTGCGCATCCTGTATCTCCTGGCAGAGGGAGAGCGGTCCGTCTCGGAGATCGAGCAGCAGCTCGGCATCCGCCAACCGACGCTGTCGCAGCAGCTCGGGGAGCTGCGCAACGCCGAGGTCGTGGCCACGCGGCGCGAACACAAAGTGGTGTTCTACAGCCTGAGCGACGCACGCATGCAGGCCCTCCTCGACGCGTTCGACGACATCCTGATCGCGGGCCGACCGCGGAGAAGCTTGCCCGCGCGCAGCCCGCATGCGCGAGCGCGGGCGCTCGGTCAGGCGGCGATGTTCGGTCAGGTCGGAGAACCTTGATGGACGCTGTCGCCCCGTTCCTCGCGCCGCTCGCCGGCGCTGCCCAGTCCTGCATCTGTTGGGCCTGGCTGGCCTCTGTCCCGGACCAGCGCGCGCCGGGCTTTCCCTAGGCCTTCCGCAAATCGCCCTGTTCGTGGCGGCGACGCCAGTCGGCAAGGTGGCTCGCGACCTCGCCGGTAGCCAACGGCGCGGGCTGGCCGGAGCGAACAGTCGCGTGCCCGGCCTATCGGGGCACAAAGGTGCCGCGACGGTAACCCGAGCCTCAGCCCAGTGGCCTTGCCGGGGCTGCCGCGCCGCTCCGAACACGTGCCTCACGGTCCGGAACCCTAGCTGTCGGCTGAGGGCATGCGATTGAGCCCGCATCGTCGATGCACAGCGAGCGGCGCCGGGACAAAGCCGGCGCCGCTTAGCTTCAGGCGGCTGCCTTCTCCGGCTTAGCCATCCATTCGCGTCCCTTGAGCATGGCCTTCCAGTAGATCGGGGGCAGCATCCGCTCCTTCAGGAGCCATGCGAGGTGGCTCGGCTTCGTCCCGTCGATCAGCCATGCGGGGAAGCTCGGCATGAGTTTGCCTCCATAGCCGAATTCCGCGAGCAGGATCTTACCTCGCTCGACCGTAAGCGGGCACGAGCCGTAGCCGTCGTAGGCGACCTCGGCGCCGCGAAGGTGACCTATCTCGACGAGGAGGTTGTGGGCCACCACGGGCGCCTGCTTGCGCGCGGCGGCGGCGGTCTTGGCGTTGGGCGCGTTGCAGGCGTCGCCGAGCGCGTAGACTTCAGGGAAGCGACGGTGGCGCAGGGTGCCGGGGTCCACATCGACCCAGCCGGCGGCGTCAGCCAGGGGCGAGACGCGGACGAAGTCGGGCGCCTGCTGCGGCGGCACGACATGGATCATGTCGAAGCCGGTCTCAACCGTCTCGCTGCTGCCGTCCTCCGTCTTGCGCGAGAACCACGCGCGCCGCGCCGGACCGTCAATCCGGGTCAGGGTGTGATTGAAATTCAGGTTCGCGTCGTAGCGCTTCACGTATGCCATCAGGGCCGGGACGTACTCCTTCACGCCGAACAGGACCGGACCGGCATTGTAGAGCTCGACCGCGATGTCCCCGAGCCGCCCCTGCCGCAGCCAGTGGTCGGCGGAAAGGTACATCGCCTTCTGCGGGGCGCCGGCGCACTTGATCGGCATCGGCGGCTGCGTGAACACGGCGCGGCCCCCGCGCAGGTTCCGCACGAGATCCCAGGTGTAGGGTGCGAGGTCGTAGCGGTAGTTCGAGGTGACCCCGTTCCGCCCGAGAGTCTCGGCGAGCCCCTCGATGCCGGCCCAATTCAGCTTGAGGCCGGGCGCGACAACGAGGCGGTCGTAGCGCACCACCCGGCACCCCTCCAGGATCACCGCCTTGCGCTCGGGCTCGAAGGCGGCGACCGCCGCCTTGATCCAGCGCACCCCGTCCGGGATCAGGGAAGCCATGGTCCTGGCCGTGGCGGCGGGCTCGAACACTCCGCCGCCGACCATCGTCCAGCCCGGCTGGTAATAGTGCACGTCCGCCGGATCGATGACGGCGATGTCGAGGTCGGGTTTGCGCGCCTTCAGGCTCGCTGCGACGGCGATGCCGCCAGCTCCGCCGCCGACGACGACCACACTGTGGAACTGGTCGGCGTGCTCGGTAGGAAGCCGGCCGCCTGCGGCGATGCGCCGGACGACACCGCTCAGGTCGTATCCCGCCACCTTGGTGGCAGCCAGGATGTCCGGAAGCGGCCGCGCAGCTGCCGCCTCGCCGAGCGCCCATAGCGTCGCGGAGCGGGTCCCGGTACGGCAGAAGGCGAGCACCGGCTTCGGCAGGGCCGCGAGCTCGTCGCGGAAGGCCATCACATCCCCATCCGTCACCTTGCCCGACGTGACGGGTAGGTACCGCGCCTCCAGGCCGGCCGCACGCGCGGCGGCCTCCAACTCCGAGAAGCCCGGCTGGTCGCCGCCCTCGCCATCGGGGCGGTTGCAGATCACCGCCCGGAAGCCCGACTCGGCCGCCGCCGCGAGATCGGAGGGAGCGAGCTGAGCGGCGACCGACAGGTCGGGGGAGAGGCGTTTGACGTCCATGGCCGAATCCTCATTTGGTAGATATATATTTTGACGTACGATTTATATAAATCATGCCTTGACTTCGACCGCAAGCGGACCGATCACAAAGTCGAGCAAGCGCCTATCATTTTGTATTATTATAAAGTGATAGGATCGTGATCGGGCCTGCTGGCCGCCGACCGGCTCGACCGGTCGTCGACTAGGCTCTTGGACGCGGAGGTCACCGCCGATGAATGCGCTTCCCGCCATCCTGTCCGGCTCAGGGGTCGGCTTCACGCTCGGACTCATCGGCGGCGGCGGCTCGATCCTGGCGACGCCGCTTCTGCTGTACGTGGTCGGCATGGCCCAGCCGCATCTCGCCATCGGAACCGGCGCGCTGGCGGTCGCGGCCAACGCGTTCCTGACCCTCGTCGGGCACGCCAGATCCGGCAACGTGCGTTGGCGCTGCGCCGCCGTGTTCGCCGGAGTCGGCATCCTGGGCGCCCTCGTCGGCTCGACGTTCGGCAAAGCGGTCGACGGCCAGCGCCTGCTCTTCCTCTTCGCGATGCTGATGGTCGTCGTCGGCATCCACATGCTGCGAGGTCGCAAGGGACGGGGCGGAACATCGGAGCCTGTCGGCTGCGGGCCTGTGCCGAGTGGAAAAGTCGTAGCCGTCGCCTTCGCGGTCGGCGTCCTGTCGGGCTTCTTCGGGATCGGCGGCGGATTTCTGATCGTGCCGGGCCTCGTCTTCGCCACCGGCATGCCGCTGATCACCGCGGTCGGGACCTCGCTGCTCGCCGTCGGCGCCTTCGGGCTCGCCACGGCGATGAACTACGCCCTGTCCGGCATGGTCGATTGGGCCGTCGCCGGGGAATTCATCGCCGGCGGCCTCGTCGGCGGTTTCCTGGGTATGCGGCTGGCCAGCCGGCTCTCTGGCTACAAGGGCGTGCTCAACACGGTGTTCGCCACCGTCATCTTCGGTGTCGCCGGCTACATGCTCTACCGCAACGCCGGCGCCTTCGCCGCGACGCCTTGACCGTCGCTGGGGCGGGCGCCCGGTGCCGCACCCGCTTCGGTGACCACCGTACGGCACCTTTCAGGACAACCGCCATGACCCTCAATGTCGGCAGCACCGACCGCATCCTGCGCCTTGTCGCCGGCCTCCTGATCGCAGGCCTGAGCTACACGATGCTCGCCGGAGTCTGGGCCCTTGCCGCCGTCGGCATCGGCGCCGTGATGGCGTTGACCGCCCTCGTCGGGTTCTGCCCCGCCTACACGATCCTAGGGATCAACACCTGCCGACGCCGGCTTCCCGGCGCTTGACGCCACCCGTCCAAGGACGACCGATAGGAGACAAGCAATGACCGAAGCCCGTGGCTCCGAACCCGTCATCCAAGCCTTCTTCGACGAGCCCACCAACACGGTGAGCTACATCGTGGCCGATCCCGAGACGAAGCAGGCTGCCTTCATCGATCCGGTGCTCGACTACGATCACAACGGCGGTAGCGTCGACACCCGCTCCGTCGAGGCGATGCTGAAGGCCGCCGATGAGGCGGGCTACACGGTGGTCTGGACGCTGGAGACCCACGCCCACGCCGACCACCTCTCCGGCTCGCCCTACGTGAAGGCCAAGACCGGCGCGAAGATCGGCATCGGCGAGCACATCAAGGAGGTCCAGAAGATCTTCCGTCCGGTCTTCAACGCCACCGACCTGAAGACCGATGGCAGCGATTTCGACCACCTGTTCGTGGATGGCGAGACGTTTGCCATCGGCAACCTCGCCGTCGCGGTGCTGTACACGCCGGGTCATACGCCCGCCGACATCTGCTACCGCATCGGCGGCCACGTCTTCGTCGGCGACACGCTATTCATGCCGGATTTCGGCACGGCGCGGGCCGACTTTCCCGGGGGCGACGTGCGTACCCTCTACCGCTCGATCCGCAGGCTGCTGGCCCTGCCGCCGGAAACGGTGCTTCACCTCTGCCACGACTACAAGGCGCCGGGCCGCGAGGTGTACGCTTGGGAGACCACGGTCGGCGAGCAGCGCGAGCGCAACGTTCATGTGAAGGAGGGCGTGAGCGAGGAGGAGTTCACCGCCATGCGCACCGCCCGGGACGCGACCCTCGCTGCGCCGCGCCTCCTGCTGCCGTCGATCCAGGTCAATATCCGCGCCGGCAAG
Organism: Methylobacterium sp. 391_Methyba4; assembly: GCF_029691625.1. Lineage (NCBI taxonomy): Bacteria > Pseudomonadati > Pseudomonadota > Alphaproteobacteria > Hyphomicrobiales > Methylobacteriaceae > Methylobacterium > Methylobacterium sp. 391_Methyba4. The sequence continues at coordinate 3,898,804 of NZ_CP121475.1, forward strand.
TTCCCCCCGGCCGAGGCGAATGGCGTTCGTTACCTGACCATTCCGGTCAAACTGAAAGGCGGAGCGGAACTGGGTGTTTGACAGGGCTCATCGGTATTGGGCGTACCTGAGTCGATGATGGATCTCCTGCCTGCGCATCTTGTCCGGGCGGCACTCGGCCTTGTGCTGGGTGCCGTACTCGGAATGGTCGCGCGTCGGGGGCGGTTCTGCACGTTGGGCGCCATCGAAGATGCGGTCTACGCGCGCGACACGCGCCGTGCCCGGGCGTGGCTGATGGCCACCGGCATCGCCGTGGTGGGCACGCAGCTTCTGGAATCCGAATTCGGTCTCGACCTCGCCCGGTCGATCTATGCGGGACCTCGCCTCGAATGGGGCGCGATGATCCTCGGCGGGACGATGTTCGGCTTCGGCATGGCGCTCGTCGGCACCTGCAGCTTCGGCGCGTTGTTGCGGCTCGGCGGAGGAGATTTGCGCGCCCTCCTCGTCCTCCTCGTGCTCGGCCTCTCAGCATATATGGCGATCAGCGGCGTGACCGCCCTCCTCCGCGTGACGATCACCGAACCGCTGAGCCTCGATCTCGGCAGCCAGCGGCTCGGGGCCTTGTTCAGGCTGGATCGGACCGGCCGCGTGGCCTTCAGCGTTGTCGTAGGCATGGGCCTCTGCCTCGTGGCCGTGACGGGCAAAGACTTCCGTCGGACCCACCGGCTCCTCATCGGCGCCATCACCATCGGGCTCGTCATTGTCGCCGGGTGGTGGACGAATGGGAGCGCGGGCTTCGACGAGTTCGAAATTCGGGCGGTCGGCTCCTTCAGCTTCGCGCGGCCGGTCGGTGATACGCTCATCTATGCCATGCTCGCGAGCGGCACGCGGATCGATTTCGGCGTGGCCTCCGTCCTCGGCGTCGTGCTCGGGTCCTTCGCGGCGGCGCGCGCCGCGGGGGAATTTCATTGGGAGGCGCCCGACGATGCCCGCGAGGTCAAGCGCCACCTGCTCGGCGCCTTCCTGATGGGCACCGGCGGCGTCACGGCGCTGGGCTGCACCATCGGCCAGGGATTGAGCGGGCTCTCCACACTCTCGGTCGGCTCGATTCTCGCCCTCGGTGCGATCCTCGTTGGGGCTCGCGCCGGGCTCTACTACCTCGTCGACCGGCACACCTGAGGGGCTTCGCAGCTTACGGTGTCCGTCCGTTGCAGAACGCCCGGTGCAGGGCGGCGATGATCTCGCGAACCTCCGGCCGAGCCAGCGCATAGTAGATGTTCTTCCCGTCGCGGCGGGCCTCAACGAGATCGTCGGCCCGTAACCGCGCCAGTTGTTGGGACACGGCCGGTTGCCGCAAATTCAGCAATTGCTCCAATTCCGAAACCGAGCGCTCGCCCTCGACCAGCAGGCAGAGGATGACCAACCTTGCCTCGTGCCCGAGGGCTTTGAGCAGCTCGCTGGCATCGCGGGCATTGGCCAGCAACAGATCCAGGTCGAGGCTGCCCGGGGCCTCGACGCTCGTCACCGGTTGCGCCTGTTGCAACGGCATCATCTCACCCTTTTCCTCGCCTCCCGAAGCCCGTCACGGGGATCCGGGGAGCCGTTCGAGCAACCGCTCGGCCTGCCCCCAGAAGAAACCCTCACCCGGATAGCCCTCGATCCGGTCGAGCTCGGACCCGTCTTCGACGAGGACGAATGTCGGTGTGTAGCGGATCGGGCGCTTGAACGTGAGTCCGGGAGGGAGACCTGCGTCGAGATCGACACGGCGCAACGGCGCCCGCTTCCCGATATCCGTCTTCGGGTAGATCGGCCCGATCTCCTTGTCCCACGCCTTGCACCACGGGCAGCCGCGCCGCTCGAACTTGATCAGCTCGGCGGCCTCGACGAGGCCGGGCCATAGAGCGAACCCCCACGCCCCCGCCATGACCGCTCGCCTCGTTCCCCGCATCGGCCTTCCCAAGCCCAGGACCACCGATCTTGATATAGCAAAAGACGAATGTGTTCGAGGGGCAACGGCGCAGCCGCCGGGATCGTGATCGCCCTCGGCGCGGAGCCGCCGTCATCCGTGCGGCTGCAGTTGCGGCCGGATGTCAGGACGACCGGATTGCCAGGAGCAGGACAATCACTCTACACATGCAGGAACTAGAATATTTGGAGGGGATGCCATGTCGACCCGGCGCCGGTTCCTGGCAAGTGCCCTCGTGCTCGGCCTGCCCTCCAAAACCATGGCCCAGGCGATCCAGGGCGATGACGGCCTCTACCGGGAGCCCTGGTTTATCGAAAGCTTCCTCGATCTCCCTGACGATCTGAAGGCCGCGCGGGAGCACGGTAAGCGCCTCGCCATCCTCTGGGAGCTGAAGGGCTGTCCCTTCTGCAAGCAGATCCATCTCGTGAACTTCGCAGATCCGGCGACGAGCGCCTTCATCCGTGAGCGTTTCGAGATCCTGCAACTGAACTTCATCGGTTCGCGGGAGGTCACCGATTTTGACGGGCAGATCCTTCCCGAGAAGGCTTTCGCTGAGAAGTACGGCATCCGGTCCACGCCGACCGTTCAGTTCTTTCCGGCTGAAGAAACGGGACTCGCGGGCAAGGCGCCCCAGCAGCGCGAGGTCTTGCGAATGCGGGGCTACGTGCCGCCGGAGGAGTTCCGCCGGATGTTCGGCTTCGTGGCCGAGCGCGCCGACGAGCGGACGACCCTGCAGGATTACCTGCGCTCACCGGAGACGGCGCAGCGGGGCTGACAGTCGGGCTCCGAGAGTCAGCGGCCTCGCAATTCCAGCTTGACTTGACAGCGATCCGCGTCAAACTTGCAATAATTCGCATATGTCGATGGGTTTGCCCGCCGGCATGGCGAGCGGTCCAAGTAGACCGCATTCGCCGCAAAGACGGCGCACCGAGGAAACGCCAGATGCGCAGGCCGATCACAGCCTTTGCGCTCGCGGGACTATGCGTCCTCGCGACCGCCGCCGGAGCCGAAACGGCTTCCACCGGGCTCGCTCCGTTCAAGATCGTCGCCGTCGATGGCAGCGATGCGATCCCCGCACCGCTCACCGACAAGCCGGGAGATGCGGCGGCCGGCGCGAAGGTCGTCGTGAACCGGCGCCAGGGCAATTGCCTCGGCTGCCATCAGGTCTCGTCGCTCAAGGGCGAATCCTTCCACGGCGAGGTCGGGCCTTCCCTCGACGGCGTCGCGGGCCGGTGGGACGAAGCCCACCTGCGGATGATCGTCGTCAACCCAAAGCACGTCTTCACCGAGGCGACCGTGATGCCGGCCTTCTACCGGATCGACGGCCTCCACCGCGTGCGCGCCGAATTCCAGGGCAAGCCGATCCTGACCGCGCAGCAGGTCGAGGACGTCGTCGCCTACCTAACGACCTTGAAGTGATCTCGCGGGCTGAAGGAGCCGCTTCCCATGACCTCTGCCAAGATTCCCGCACTGAGCCGCCGCCAAGCCCTGGCCTTCGGCACCGGCGCCATGGTGGCCACCGCCTTCGCTTTCCGCGCCGGCCCGGCCTTGGCGGCGAAGCCCGCGACCGATGAGGCCATCAAGGCCTTCACCCGCGGCAAAGAGCCGGTGAAGGGCAGGGTCAAGCTCGAACTCCCCGAGATCGCCGAGAACGGCAACACCGTGCCGATGACGGTGAGCGTCGACGGGCCGATGACGGCGGAAAGCTACGTCGAGGAGGTGATGATCGTCGCCGAGGGCAACCCGAACCCCGGCGTCATCAGCTTCCACTTCACGCCGTCGAGCGTCGCGGAGGCGAACACCCGGATCCGTCTCGCAGAGACCCAGAACGTCATCGCGGTCGCCCGCATGAACGACGGCTCCGTCTTCAGCGACGTCCGCCAGGTGAAGGTCACCATCGGCGGCTGCGGCGGCTAATTCACACGCGACAGCATCGAACGAGGACGGGAGGACCACATGGCCGACGTGAAGCCGCGGATCAAACTGGACAAGAAGGAAGTCGCCAAGGGCGGCGTCATCGAGGTGAAGACGCTCGTCTCCCACACGATGGAGTCCGGTCAGCGCAAGGACAAGGACGGGAAGACGATCCCGCGCAAGATCCTGAACAAGTTCACTTGTGACCTGAACGGCAAGACGATCTTCAGCGCCGATATCGAGAGCGCAGTCTCCGCCAATCCCTATTTCCAGTTCAAGATCAAGCCCGAAGAATCCGGAGCGCTGACTTTTACCTGGGTCGATGACGATGGATCGAAGATCCAGGCCACCGAGCAGATCAAGGTCGCCTGACGCGCGCCCGGGGCCGTTCGTCCCGGAGCGCCTCTCCCTGCCGCGCCGGAGCCCTCACCATGGTCCGCCCAACTCTCGCCTTTACAGCGCTCGCGTTCGTCGCGTTGGCCGTCGCGCCACACGCGCAGGACATGCCGTCGGCGCCCGCCGCGAAAGAGCCGTCCGAGCGCCCGGCGTGGCAGGCGCACGGCATGAAGCCCCAGAACCCGGATTCTCCGTTCGAGGAAGTCGTCTCGGGCCTGTATTTCCGTTCCAAGGAAACGCAGGAGATGCAGGCCGACGACTTCAACAATCCGGGTTTCCTCGCCGTCGAGCAGGGCGAGGAACTCTGGTCGAAGGTCGATGGCGCGGCCGGCAAGTCCTGCGCGAGCTGCCACAACGAGGCCTCGACCTCGATGAAGGGCGTCGCGGCGGCCTATCCCAAATGGAACGAGAAGCTCGGTAAGCCGGTCAATCTGGAGCAGCGAATCAACATCTGCCGCAGCGGCGCCTTGAAGGCCGAGCCTTACGCCTTCGGCTCGCCCGAACTCACCGCGATGACCACCTACATCCGCAATCAGTCCCGGGGGATGCCGGTCGCCGTGAAGGTGGACGGGCCGATGACGCCCTGGTTCGAGCGCGGTAAGTCGCTCTACTACCAGCGGAACGGCCAGCTCGATCTCGCCTGCGCGAGCTGCCACGAGAAGAACCACGGCAAATACCTTCGGGCCGATTTTCTCAGCCAGGGGCAGAGCAACGGCTTCCCCGTCTACCGCCTGCGCGACCAGCGGCTGGTGCCGCTGCACGAGCGCATGGAGGGCTGCATGCAGGACGTCCGGGCCACGCCGTTCAAGCCGCTCTCCGACGAGTTCCTCGCCCTGGAGACCTACGTCGCGTGGCGCGGCCTCGGCCTTCCGGTCGAGACGCCTGCCGTGCGCAACTAAGGGTCGGATCGTCCCATGACCTCACGCCGCAACTTCCTGCAGATCGCCGCCGCCACAGCGGCCCTGGTGCCGACGGGCTGGACCCGCGCCTTCGCCCAGCAGCGCCTGACCCAGGACGACCTTCTGGCCTTCGAGCCGATGGGCAACGTCACCCTGGTCCACCTGACCGACATCCACGCGCAGTTGCGGCCCGTGCTGTTCCGCGAGCCCTCGACCAATCTCGGGGTGGGCGAGGCACGCGGTCAGGTGCCCCACGTCACCGGACGCGCCACCCTCGACCTCTACGGCATCCCCGGCGGCTCGCCGCTGGCCTATGCGCTGACGCCGGAGGACTACGTCGCCTTGGCCCGCAGCTACGGCCGGATGGGTGGCCTCAGCCGCATCGCCACGGTGCTCGACGCGATCCGAGCCGAGCGCGGCGACAAGGTTCTGTTCCTTGATGGCGGCGACACTTGGCAGAACAGCTACACCTCGATGGTGAGCAAGGGCCAGGACATGGTCGACTGCATGGCGCTGCTGAAGCCCGACGCCATGACCGGCCACTGGGAGTTCACCCTCGGCACCGAGCGGGTGAAGGAGATCGTGGACGGGCTCGGCTGCCCGTTCCTCGGCCAAAACGTCCGCGACGCCGAGTGGAACGAGCCGGCTTTCGAATCCACGAAGATGTTCGAGCGCGGCGGCGCGAAGGTCGCGGTAATCGGGCAAGCCTTCCCCTACACGCCCATCGCCAACCCGCGTTGGATGATTCCGAACTGGTCCTTCGGCATTCGTGAGGAGGATGTCCAGGCGAGCGTCGACAAGGCCCGGAAAGAGGGCGCCGACCTTGTCGTGCTGCTCTCCCACAACGGCTTCGACGTCGACCGCAAACTCGCCTCGCGGGTGAAGGGAATCGACGTCGTCCTGACCGGCCACACGCACGATGCGCTGCCGCAGGCGGTGAAGGTCGGCAACACCCTGCTCATCGCCTCGGGCAGCCACGGCAAGTTCCTCACCCGTGTCGACCTCGACGTGCGGGACGGCGCCGTGAAGGGCTACCGCTCGAAGCTCATCCCGATCTTCTCCGATGTCATCGCCCCGCAGAAGGCGATGGCGGCCAAGATCCAGGCGATCCGTGCACCCCACGAGACGATGCTGAGCCAGGAACTCGGGCGGACCGAGGCCCTGCTCTACCGGCGCGGCAATTTCAACGGCACCCTCGATGACCTGATCTGCGATGCGCTCCTGTCCGAGCGCGAGGCCGACATCGCCCTCTCGCCTGGCTTCCGCTGGGGCACGACCCTCCTGCCCGGACAAGCGATCACCCACGAGGACGTCTACAACGCCACCGCCATCACCTACCCGGCGGCCTACCGGATGCCCATGACCGGCGCCCGGCTGAAGGAGGTGCTGGAGGACGTGGCCGACAACCTCTTCAACGCCGATCCCTACTACCAGCAGGGGGGCGACATGGTGCGGGTGGGGGGCGTGTCCTACGCCATCGACGTTGCCCGTCCGGCTGGCAGCCGCATCTCCGACCTCACCCTGCTGCGCACCGGCAAACCCATCGAGGCCGGCAGCAGCTACACCGTGGCGGGCTGGGCGAGCGTCAACGAGGGGACCGAGGGTCCGCCGATCTGGGACGTCGTCGCCTCGCATATCAAGGCCAAGGGAACGGTGAACCCGACGCCCGCGCAGGTCACCGTCCGTGGCGCCTAGTCGTCTTCAAGATATTCACACATTGCCATACTTGAAACAGTTCGGAGAGACCGATGTCTGAACCGAAGCCGCGCCCCGATCCGTCCGGGCCGACCTCCCGCCGATCCTTCCTGCGCACCAGCCTCGCTCTGGGCGGAGCGGTCGGCGCCGGGGTGGGAACCGGGGCTTTCGCGGGCCGTGCGGCCGCCGCCGCGCCGGAGGCGAAGAACCTGCCGCCGAACGTGCCGGAATGGTCGCAATCCCTCGGTGACGGTGTCGTGAGCCGGCCCTATGGCCACCCCTCGAAGTTCGAGGCGGACGTGATCCGCCGCGACGTTGAATGGCTGACCGCCTCTCGCCAGAGCTCGGTGAGCTTCACGCCGCTGCACCAGCTTGAGGGGATCATCACCCCCAACGGCCTCGGCTTCGAGCGCCACCATGGCGGCATTGCCGAGATCGACCCGTCCGAGCACCGGTTGATGATCCACGGCCTCGTCGAGAAGCCGCTGATGCTGACGCTGGAGGACATCAAGCGCTTCCCCCGCGTCAACCGGATCGCCTTCCTCGAATGCGCGGCCAATTCCGGCATGGAGTGGAAGGGCGCGCAGCTCAACGGCTGCCAGTTCACCCACGGCATGATCCACTGCGTCATGTACACGGGCGTGCCGCTCAAGCGCCTGCTCGAAGAGGCGGGTCTCAAGACGAACGCCAAGTGGCTGCTGCCGGAGGGGGCCGACGCGTCGGCCATGACCCGCTCGGTGCCGATCGAGAAGGCGCTCGACGACGCCATCGTCGCCTACGCCATGAACGGCGAGGCGCTCTATCCCGAGCACGGCTATCCCCTGCGCCTCGTCCTGCCCGGCTGGCAGGGCAATATGTGGGTGAAGTGGCTGCGCCGGATCAAGGTTGGCGACGAGCCCTGGCACACCCGCGAGGAGACCTCGAAGTACACGGCCCTCATGCCGGACGGACAGGCGCGGCGCTTCACCTGGGCCATGGACGCGAAGTCCGTGATCACCAACCCGAGCCCGCAGGCGCCCATTCACGGCAAGGGCTTCACCGTGCTCTCGGGCCTCGCGTGGTCGGGACGCGGGGCGATCAATGGCGTGGACGTCTCCCTCGATGGCGGTCGCAACTGGCGCGCCGCCCGCCTCGACGGTCCGGTCCTCGATAAGGCGCTGACGCGTTTTTATTACGAGTTCGACTGGAACGGTGAGCCGCTGCTGCTCCAGTCCCGCGCCAGGGACGAGACCGGCTATGTGCAGCCGACCAAGGCGGCGCTGCGCCAGCATCGCGGCCTGAACTCGATCTACCACAACAACGGCATCCAGACCTGGCACGTGCTGCCCACCGGGGAGATCGAGAATGTCGAGGTCGCGTAACCTCATTCCGGCCGCCCTTTCGGCCATCCTCCTCGCCGCGACGCCGGTGGCGGCCGAGCGCCTGAACATCGGCCGCGCGGCAACGCCCGAGGAAATCAAGGGCTGGGACATCGACGTGCGGCCGGACGGCCAGGGGCTTCCGGTCGGCAAGGGCACGGCGGCACTCGGTGAGACCATCTTCCAGGAGCGCTGCGCCAGCTGCCACGGCGAGTTCGGCGAAGGCGCGGGCCGGTGGCCGGAACTCGCCGGCGGATCCGGGACCTTGAAGTCGGAGAACCCGGTCAAGACCATCGGGTCCTACTGGCCCTACGTCTCGACCGTCTTCGACTTCGTGCACCGGGCGATGCCGTTCGGCGCGGCCCAGACCCTGACGCCGGACGAGACCTACTCGGTCACAGCCTATCTCCTCTATCTCAACGACATTCTGAAGGATCAGGATTTCGAGGTGAACGAGAAGAACCTAGCCAGCATCCGCCTGCCGAACGAGAAGAACTTCTTCATGGACGACCGCGAGACGGCGGAGAAGAAGTTCTGGACAGCCAAGCCCTGCATGACCAACTGCCTGCCCAAAGAGGCGACCATCACGAGCCATGCGCGTATCCTCGACGTGACGCCCGACAAGGCTGCCGACTCCGCGAAGAAGGCGCCTCCGGTCCAATGACGACCGGCGCCTCTGTCCCCAAATCGCGCTGCGACAGGCGTCTCTTCATGGCGGGGCTCGCGGCGGGCCTCGCGGGGGCGTGGCCGACCGGCCGCGCGGCCGCGAACACGGCGGCAGCACTGAAGGTCGGCGGTACCTCGGTAGAGACGGCGAGCGACGGCACGCTGTCCTCCTCCCTCGCGTTCATGCTGCCCAATACGCCGCGCGAGGAGGTGGAGACTGTCTTCAAGGTCGAGGGCCAGCGCGCGGAAGCCGCCCCAATCCCGACGAACGCGAGCCTCGTGCGGATTGGTTCGGAGATCATCCTGATCGATGCTGGCTCGGGCAACTCATTTCAGCCGACGGCGGGCAAGCTCGGAGAGACATTGGAGAGCCGGAACATTTCGCGCGAGGCGATCACCCAGGTCGTGTTCACGCACGCCCATCCCGATCATCTCTGGGGCGCGATCGACGATTTCGACGACAGCGAACGGTTTCCCAATGCCCGCTACGTGGTGCCGGCGGCGGAATGGGATTTTTGGACTCGCGACGACGTCGAGAACTTGGTGCCCGACTGGCTGAAGGGTCTCTCCGTGGGCTCGCGCCGGACCCTGCGCCGTCTTGAGTCGAAGCTGGAGCGCCGTAAGCCCGGCGAGAGCATCGCTCCCGGCCTCACCTACGTCGCGACGCCGGGGCATACACCCGGCCACGCCTCCGTACTCGTCGAAGCGGGACGGGAGCAGGTACTGATCGGCGGGGATGCCCTAAGCCATGGCGTCCTGTCGTTCCGGCGTCCCGCCTGGGCGTTCGGAAGCGATCTCGACCGCGACCTCGCTTCCCGCACCCGCCTGACCCTGCTGGACCGGTTGGCGACCGAACGGATGACGCTCGTCGGCTTTCATCTCCCGGGCTCGGGCGTCGGACATGTCGAGCTTGCCGGCGACAGCTATCGATTCGTGCAGACCTGACGAGACGGTTCCAAGAGGAGCGCGCGTTTCGGATCAGGATCGTTCGACAACGGAGGGGACGAAATGATGCTGTCGCGCAGGAGCGTTTCCGGATTGGCCGCGCTGCTGGCTGGGCTCGGGGCGAGCAGGGCCACGGCGGCTCCGGCAACCGGTCCGAAGACCCACCGGGTCGCGATGCAGGTCAGTTCCCGCGAGAGCGGCGTGTTCGATCTCGCCCTCAACAATGCGGTCAACCTCGCGCGCGAATACAGCGAGCAGGCCGAAGAACTCGAAGTCGAGATCGTCGCCTATGGCCCAGGCCTGCACATGCTGCGGGCCGACACATCGCCCGTGACGGCGAGGATCCACTCCATCAGCGAGAGCGTACCGGGGATCGTCCTCTCGGCCTGCGGCAACACCATCAAGGCCATGGAGAAGGCTGAGGGGCATTCGCTGGGATTGCTGCCCCACGTCGGCATCGTTCCGGCGGGGGCGGTCCGTCTCGTGACCCTTCAGGAAGCAGGATGGAGCTACCTGCGCGTTTGACTGGGTCCGGTGGGGCGGCGAGCTCGTCTCAGCGAATGACGAGCGCCTCGATCCAACGGGCGCCTGAAACAATGTCCGCACGGGCAGCCTGATCGAACGGGGGCACGGAGGGATCCTGGGGCGGGGCCGCGATGTCGTTGAGGTCCACCGCCATCGGCCTTCCAACCAGCCCGTCCTCCGTTTTCTGAAGAGCGTAGTAGAGGCCGTTGCTCAACTTGGCTCCGTAGTCGGCCGGCGCCTTGTACAGAAAGAGCAGGGCGTGCTCCAGCCACGCATAATCGCCCGGGCGGACCGTTCCCGGATTCGCGTAGGGATAGGGTACGTAGCACTGAACCTCGGGCCCCTCGACGCATTTGAACTCGCGCATCGACAGGAAGAAGTCCTTGAACTTCGTCCGATCGAGGGCGACGGCGAAGCGAGTGGCGTCCGGCTCCGGGGTGAACGTCACGGTGCCGATTGGGATGGTGGCACCGTCGCGGGTGCGTAGCTCAAGCTGCTTCGTGCCGACCATTTCCCAAGCCTGCGCCGGCCCTGCAATCCCGAGGAGGATGGCAGCGTAGAGCAGGCAGGTTCGGAGACGGTAGGGTCGCATGGGGCAGGCTCGGGAGGCAGATACTATCAAGGTCACAGGCGGGTCGTCAGGTTGGTGAGCCAAGCCGGCGAGGCGTTGACCAAGACGGTCTCCACGGCCTTGTCGTAGCCCGTGACGATCATCAGGCTGGTGGCCACGAGGATGGCGCCCAGGGCCACCTTCAGCCCCTTGCCGAGCCCCATCATCCGGTCGCGCCAGCGTATCAGCACCTCGCGGGACAGCGTGCCGAGGAGCAGGAGCGGCAGGGCGGCACCTAGTCCGAACAGAAGCATCGTCGCCGCCACCGAACCCAGGTCTCGCCCCTGCGATGCGAGGAGGGACGCGGCCCCGAGGGTCGGCCCGACGCAAGGGCTCCAGACCGCCCCGAGCAGCAGCCCGACACCGAACTGGCCCAGAAGCCCGGTGGTCGAGAAGCCACCGAACCGGCTCTCGGTCCAGTTGCTCACCGGGCCGGTGGCGACGGCGAGACGGGTCTGGGCGGCCGGAACCATCAGGACGAGCCCGATCAGGACCAGCATGATGGCTGCCACGGTGCGGAAGACATCGACGTCGAGGCCGAGGGCGAACCCTACGGTCGCTACGAACAGCCCGATGGCTACGAAGGACAGCGCGAGGCCGGCAGCCAGGGCGGCGGGACCGAGCCTATGCTCCGATGCCGCCGCGCCCAGGACCAGCGGCAGCAAGGGTAGCACGCAGGGGGACAGCACCGAGAGGATGCCGGCCAGGAACGCGAGGCCGAACGTCGTGGCCATGGCCGACCTACAACGCCTTCTCGACGGCGCCCTCGATCCACTCGGGCTGGGTGTCGCCGACCGAGCGCCCCGTCTCCTTCTCACCCTTGAAGGTGATCAGGGTGCTCTGCGTCGTCACACCGAACCGCTTCAGCACGTCTTTGCGGCTGTCGAAATCGACGTCGAACACCTGGAGATCCTTGAACCGGGGTTGGGCTTCCAGCTTGACGAGGATCGGCTTCTGCGCCGCGCAGACGGTGCACCATGGCGCGGTGACATGGACGAGGATCGGCTTCCCCGCCTTCTGCGCCGCCTCGAACGCGTCGGGGGTGAAGACGGCCTCCGCGGCATTCGCAGCGGTACCGAACAGCAGGGGAGCGGCGGCCAGGGCGCCGAGCAGGAAGCGACGGGTGGTCATTGGCTGTCTGTCTCCTTGATGATGGGTCGAGGCGAACGGGCGGCTCAATTGGTTGCCTGGGTGACGGCGCGGTCTACGTTCACGCGCTCGGCCCAGTCCTTGGCCTCGGACTGACCCTTGAGGTCGATGAGCCGGGCACCGCTGACGTCGACGTTCTTGAAGTCCGCGCCCTTGACCGTGGCGCCGGTCAAATTGGCCCCAGACAGGTCCGAGCCCAGCAACACCACGTCGGTCAGATCGGCATCCTTGAGGTTGGCGTATTCGAGCCGCGACCGGCCGAGGTTAGCGCCCTTCAGGTTGGCGCCGGAGAGGTTCACCGACACGAACACGGCCCGCATCAGGCCCATGGACTGGTTCTTGATGTCGGCGCCGCCCCTGAGGTCGACCAGCGTGGCGCCGCTCATGTTGGCGCCCTTGAAGTCGCCAATGGGCATGGATCGGCTGAGGTCCGCGCCGCTGAGTTTGGCGTCGCGGGCGGTGATGCCGAACATTTTCGTGTCCACGAGCTTGGCGCCGGACAGGTCGGCCTTCAGCAGCCATGCCTGTTCGAGGTTCGCGCCGCTGAGGTCGGCGCCGCGCAAATTGACCTTGTTCAGGCGGGCGGTCCGCAGGTTTGCGCCCCGGAGGTTCAGCCCGGAGAGGTCGAGGCCAGACAGGGACTTGTCGTGCAGGTCGACCGGCTTGCCGTCCGCAGCCTTGATCATCGCCTCGACGTCGACGCGGCTCATCTCGGCCTTGGTCATGGCGGGCGAGGACATGTCCGCCCCGAGCAGCAGGTCCTGTTCGGCCGAGGCGGGGCCGGCGGCGAGGACGGCGAGCATGAAGCTCAGGGCGAGGCGGCGCATCGGTTCACTCCCGGCGGGCACCGCGCGGGGTGGGCGCCCTTATCGTGTTCGTTGTGATGCGATGCTATGCCGGGCCGCTGCACCCGGTCGGTGACCCAGGTCACACAAGTCCGGCGCGGCGGGAGAAAAACGCAACGCGAGCCGGACGATCAGCCCGTCGTCATGGCTGGGGGGACGACGACAGCCATGACGGATGCCCAGAAGGTCGAGCGATGGATCGACCGGTTTCCGCTCCTGCAGGCGCTCAGCCCAGCGCATCTCCAGATCGCCCGGGGAACTGTGCATCTTCCGGTACTGGACGCGGGCGCCATCGCCTACGAACTCGATGGCGAGTGCGCCAACTACCTGATGTGTCTGGATGGCCGTACGCGCATCTTCCGGATGTCTGAAGGCGGGCGCGAGGTGCTGATCTACAAAGTCGGGCCGGGCGGCACCTGCGCCCTGACCACACAGTGCCTCCTCTCCGGCGGCAACCTTCCGGCGCAAAGCATCGCCGAGGAGCGGACCGAACTGGCGGCTCTGCCGGTGAGCACGTTCCAACACCTGATGGGCGAGAGCGCCGCGTTCCGCAGCTTCGTCATGGATGACTATACGCGGTTGATGTCCGGCCTATTCACGCTGATCGACGAGGTCGCGTTTGCCCCGCTCAAGCAGCGCCTCGCGCAACGGCTTCTGGCCGAGGCGGACCCGCGTGGGGTGGCCTCGGTAACCCATCAGAAGCTCGCGGACGACATCGGCAGCGTGCGCGAGGTCGTGAGCCGCATCCTGGGGCAATGGGCCGAGGCCGGCCTGATCGAGGTCCGGCGCGGAGCGGTCGAAATCGTCGACCGCCCAAACCTGGAGGCCGCCGGTCGCAAGGGACTTGCGGCCTGTCGGCTAGCCAGTTCCGATCAAGCCGGACCGATGGTGCCGCCTGCCTTCGCCAGCGCAGGGAAACCGCCCGCGACATGGGCGACCGGCCCGAGGCCCATGTCGTTGAGCGACTTGGCGGCCAGGGCCGAGCGGTTGCCGGAGCCGCAGTAGAGCACCAGGCGTTTGCCCCCGCCGAGCTCGGCCCGGTGGGTCGGGCTCGCGGGATCGACGTGGAACTCCACGAACCCTCGGGGCACGTGGACGGCGCCGGCGATCCTGCCGGTCTTGGCCAACTCCTCGCCCTCGCGCACGTCGACGAGCACCGTGTCCGGCTGTCCCAGGCGCGCCAGCGCCTCATCGGCCGACAGGGTCTCCACCTCCCGGCTGGCCTGCGCCACCAGGTCTGTCGCGCTGATCGTGGTTATGCTTGTCTCCGTCATTCGCCCCACGCCGCGCCGTCGAGGGCGTCGAGCGGGATCTTCAGGTAGCGGCGGCCGTTCGCCTCGGGCTCGGGCAGGCGCCCGCCGCGGATGTTCACCTGCAGGGAATGCAGGATGAGCTTCGGCATCGGCAGCGCGCGGTCGCGTGCCTCGCGCATCGCCACGAACGCCTCCTCGGTCGGTGTCTCGACGAGGTGCGGGTTCTCGCTCCGCTGCCGGGCGACGGTGCTTTCCCAGGCCGCCGCCCGGCCGCCCGGGCGGTAGTCGTGACCTGTGAACAGCCGCGTGTCGTCCGGCAGGGCCATGATGCGCCGGATGCTGCGCCACAGCGCGTGCGCGTTGCCCCCGGGGAAGTCGGCCCGCGCCGAGCCGCTGTCCGGCATGAACAGGGTGTCGTGGATGAAGGCGGCGTCGCCGACCCGGTAGGCGATGGAGGCCATGGTGTGGCCCGGCGTGAACATGACCTCGACGTCGAGGTCGCCGATCCGGAAGCGCTCGCCGTCGGCGAAGAGCCGGGACCACTGCGAACCGTCCGTGCGGAACGACTCCGGCAGGTCGTACAGCCCCTTCCAGAGCCGCTGCACGTCGACGACCTTCTCGCCGATGGCGGTCGGGACGCCCGTCCGGTCGTGGAGGTAGCCGGCCGCCGAGAAGTGGTCGGCGTGCGGATGGGTGTCGAGGATCCACTCCAAGACGTAGCCCTCCAGCTCGATGTGCGCGAGCAGGGCGTCGGCGGACCGGGTCGCGGTCGCGCCGGACTTCGGGTCGAAGTCGAGCACCGGGTCGATGATGGCGCAGCGCTTCGTCCCGGGGTCCGCGACGACGTACTGGATGCTGCCGGTCGGCTCGTCGTGGAAGCCGGTCACGATGGGATGCCCGCGCAGGGCTCCGACGGTCTGGTTCGACATGGATCTCCTCCTTTCCGGGATCAGGCGTTCAGGCCGAGGAGCGGCAGGGCCCCGCGGGCGACGACGTACAGGCCGACCAGGATGACGAGGCCGGCGAAGGTGACGGTCAGGGCGCGCTTGCGCCCGGCGAGGCGCTGGCCGAGCCTCGATCCAAGGAGGCCCCCGAGCACGCCCCCCAGGATGAACAGCCCGGCGAGCGGCCAGTCGATCAGGCCGGAGGCGGCGTAGCTCGCTGCGGTCGCGGCTCCGAAGGCGCTGACCGCGACCAGGGAAGTGCCGATGGCCATGGGCAGCGGCATCGACGTCGCCAGCATCAGTCCCGGCACGATCAGGAACCCCCCGCCGATGCCGAAGAAGCCGGAGAACAGGCCGACCGCGAGGCCGATGCCGAGGAGCCAGGGCAGGAGCACCGGGGCGCTGGCCTTGGTCAGGCGCACGTCCGGGTCGCCCTCGCCGCGCCGCTTGCGCAGCATCAGGCCGCCGACCACGAGCATGACGACCCCGAACAGGGCGAGCAGGCTCTTCCCGTCGACCGCCTTGGCCGCCGCGGAGCCGACGAGAGCGCCGAAAACACCGGCGAGCGAGAACGCCGCCGCGCAGCGCCACTTCACGTTCCCGGCCCGCCATTGCGGGACGAGGTTGCCCGCCGCGCTGACCGAGACCGCCAGGGCGCTGGTCCCGATGGCCACGTGGGGCGAGGACACCCCGACCACGTAGGTCAGGAGCGGGACCGCGAGGATCGAGCCGCCCCCGCCGACGAGGCCAAGGATCACGCCCACGACCCCGCCCGAGCCGGCGGCGAGGCCGGATGTGAGGGGGCCGGGCATCATGCGTCGGCTCCCGGCACGGCCGTCGGCTTCGGGCGCGCCGCCGGCACCAGGCGGAACAGCAGCATGCCGGCGACCATCGCCGCCACGAAGGTCGCGGCCTCCGTCGGGGCAATCGTCAGGATGGTGAGGGCGGGCCCGGGGCAGAGGCCGACCAAGCCCCAACCGAGGCCGAAGATCGCGGCCCCGGCGATCAGGCGTCCGTCGAGGTCGCGCCGGGCCGGGACGTCGAGCTTTGGCGCAAGAATTGGCCGACCGCGCCACCGCGCCAAGCGGTAGCCTGCGGCCGAGACCGCGACGGCGCCCGCCATGACGAGGGCGAGGCTGGGGTCCCAGCGGCCGGTCACGTCGAGGAAGGCGAGGACCTTGGCCGGGTCGGCCATGCCCGAGACGAGGAGGCCGAGGCCGAACAGGAGGCCCACGGCGAAGGCGGAGGCGGTCTTGGCCATGGCTCAGGCTCCGACGAGATGGCGCACGACGAGGACGGTCACGACGGCGACGGCCATGAAGGTGCCGGTCGCGGCCAGCGAGCGGGGCGAGCCGCGGCCGATGCCGCAGACGCCGTGGCCGCTGGTGCACCCGGCTCCGAGGCGCGCGCCGAAGCCGACCAGCGAGCCCGCGAGGATCAGCAGCGGGAACGACGCCCCGACCGTCACTGGCGGAAGCCTGCCCCCCAGGCTGGCATAGGCGAGCGGCGCCAGGACGAGGCCTGCCACGAAGGCGGCCCGCCAGCCGGTTTCGCGCGAGGGCGGGGCTAGGAGGCCGCCGAGGATGCCGCTGATGCCGGCGATGCGTCCGTTGAGCAGCAGCAGCAACGAGGCGGACGCGCCGATCATCGCTCCGCCGACAATTGCGCTGACGGGGGTGAAGCCTTCCATCTCGATCTGTCCCGGATTGCGGTCCGGGTTAGTGCCCGGTCCGGCCGCGGGGACCGATGCCCCACGCAGCACATTAGATGTCACTTAATTAGTATCATCTAATGTAATAGCAAGCGGTAAGATGGTCCGGCGGACATGCACCACAGGGTCAGGTGCGGCGGCGCACCAGCGGGGCTTCGCGGTCGATTGCCGAAGCGGGGTTAGGCTTCAGGGATGGATGTAAGCGAACCCCATGCCCTGCAGGCGCGCCAGTTCGGCGACGCCGCTCGGCACGAGGTCGTCCTCGCCGACGCCGTACAGGGTACCGCGGTCAATCTTCCGCTCCCGCAGGGTGTTGGCGCAGACCAGGAACCGCACGCCCATCCCCTTGAGGGCGTCGATGCGGCCGGCGAGTTCCTCGTCGTTCGCGGCCGACTGGAAAAGCCCGATCCCTTCGCCGAGGCTCACCACGCGGATCTCGACATGCGCCTTGCCCACGGCCTCGACGTGGTTGCGCAGGTTAGCGAGCAGGCGCTTGAAGTAGGCTACTCCGTCCGGGCCGCCTCCACCGTTGTGGTAGACCACCTTCTGGTCGGCGTAGTAGCCGGCCGGCGCCTCCGAGCCGGCACGGACCGTCCCGATGCCCATCGTCGCGAGGACGACCGCGAGCATCAGGCTTCTAAAGACCGTCGTCATCCGCCATTCCGTCGTCCGTCAGGGGGTCGGGCGCCTCCGAGGCGCCGCGGGAAAGGTCGTCGAGGCGCGCACGGTCGAGGCTGCCGGTGGTCTCCGGCGCGGCCGGCCGCGCGGCCTGGGCGATGCCCCGCGACCCGAGCACGACGACCTTCGTGCCGGTGGGCACGCGGCGGTGCAGGTCGATGACGTCCTGGTTCAGCATGCGGATGCACCCTGAGGACACCGCCTCGCCGATGCTCCAGGGCTCGGTGGTGCCGTGGATGCGGTAAAGCGTGTCCTTGCCGTCCTTGAACAGGTAGAGCGCGCGGGCCCCGAGGGGATTGCGCGCGCCGCCCGGCATCCCACCGGCCCAGCGCCCGTTCCGCTTCGGATCACGCCGAAGCATGTCGGGGGTCGGCGTCCAGCGCGGCCATGACGCCTTGCGGGCGACCGTCGCCTCCCCGGTGAACTCGAAGCCGGCCTTGCCCACCCCGACCCCGTAGCGCATCGCCTTGCCGCCCTCCATGACGAGGTAGAGGAAGCGCCGATAGGGGTCGACCACCAGGGTGCCGGGTGGCTGCCTGGTCGGATATTCGACGACCTGGCGGACGTTGCGGGCCTTCAGGTCGCGCGGCTCGACCGCATCGACCGGGAACGGCTCGTCGGTGATGGCCGCGTAGCGACGGACGGCATCGGCCGAAAGGCGCGGCCCTGCCTCCGCGACCGGGCCGGGGGCGCCCATCGATGCCGAACAGGCCCCGAGCGCCGCGGCGAGTGCGAGAAGCACCGGGAGGCGCACAACCGGCCGCATCACGAGCGACCCTTGGCGCGCGCCTGTGCGACCGCCTGCTTGAAGCCGTCATAGTCGAGGGCGGCCGCGACCTTCAGCGGGCCGATCAGGAAGACCGGCGTACCCTGCAGACCGAGGGCGTCCGCCTGGTCGAGGTTGCGTTGGAGCAGGGCGGCGATCTCACCCTGATGGGACGTGCGGTCCGCCTCCAGGCGGGCCATATCTATGCCGGAAGCGGAAACCGCCTCCAGCATCCGCTCCTTCGGGATCTTGCGGCCGGGGATGCCCATCAGCGCGCGATGCACGTCGTCGTAGCGGCCCTGGTACTTCGCCGCGAGGGCGAGCTGGGCGCCGTAGACGGAGGCGTCGCCGAGGATCGGCCAGTCCTTGTGGACCAGGCGGATGCGACCGTCCGTTTTCACCAGCCGGAGCAGGTCGGGCTCGGCCTTCTTGCAGAAGGGGCAGTTGTAATCGAGGAAGGCGACGATGGTCAGGTCGCCCTTCGGGTTGCCCGAGACCGGCACCTCCGGGTCGTTGAGGATGGCGTTGGCGTCGATGCCTTCGGCGCGGGCGGGGCCAACGGCCAGCCGTGCGAGGGCTGCGGCGGGCAAAAGGGCGAGCAGGGTCCTGCGGTCCATGACGGTCTCCTTGGATGTGTCGAAGGGGGATGGCTCAGGCGCCGACGAGGGTGAGACGGCGTTTCAGGTCCTCGACCGTGAGCTCGCCCTCGGTGCGGGCCTCCCGGACCTCGCCGCCATCGGGGCGCATCAGGATGAGGGTCGGCGGGCCGACCACCTCGAAGCGGCGCATCAAGGCGCGGGTGTCGGCGTCGTCACGGGTGACGTCGGCCCTGATGACCGAGACGCCCTTGAGCCTCGCCCGGATGCCGGAATCCGCGAGGACCGTCCGCTCGTTCGTCTTGCAGACGGTGCACCAGTCGGCGGCGACCTCGACCAGCACCGGCTTGCCCTCGGCTCGGGCCGCCAGGAGGGCCGCCTCGAAGGCGGGGAGCGTGGAGACCGTCCGCGCCTCGGCGATGTGGCCCGGGTGCGACGGGGCGAGGCCGGCAAGGGGCCGCAGCGGGTCGTCCGCGCCCGTGGCAGCCCCGAGGAAGAGGAGGCCGCCATAGGCGACGGCCACTAAGCCCGCCGCGCGACCGGCACGTGACGGGCGACCGTTCGTAGTCATCACCGCGAGCGCCATGCCGGTACAGATGGCGAGCGCCGCCCAGAGCAGGAGGGACAACCCGTTCGGCAGCAGGCGTGTCACGAGCGATACCGCAAGCGCCAGGAACACGAGGCCGAAAGCTTGCTTCGCCCGCACCAGCCACGGGCCGGACCGGGGCAGGATGCCGGCGCCGAACGCGCCGACGAGCACCAGCGGCGCGCCCATCCCGAGGCCGAGGGCGAAGAGGGCCATCGCCCCGCGCAGGACGTCCCCCGTCTGGGCGACGTAGAGCAGCGCGGCGGCCAGGGGCGGCGTCACGCAGGGACCGACGATGAGGGCCGAGCTGAAGCCGAGGAACGCGGCGCCGGCGACCGATCCCCCCTGCGCCGCCGGGGCGCCGAAGCGGTCCCGCCACCAGCGCGGCGCCTGCAGCTCGAACAGTCCGAACATCGACAGTGCCAGCGCGACGAAGGCGGCGGCCATCAGGCCGAGGGCGAGCGGGGTCTGGAGCGCGACCTGCAGGTTGCGGCCGAGCCACGCCGCCGCGACGCCCAGGCTGGCATAGGCCGACGCCATGGCGAGGACGTAGCTTCCGGACAGCGCGAGGCCCCGTCCCGGCGTGAGGCCCTGGCCCGAGCGGACGATCATGCCCGACAGGATCGGCACCATCGGCAGCACGCAGGGGGTGAACGCCAGCAGGAGGCCGAGCCCGAACATGCCCGCCAGGACGCCGACGATGTTGCCGACGAGGAGGGCGGCCGGTCCCGCGGGGAAGACATCCTCATGGGGGCGCGCGGCGACCGTTCCGCCTGCGGGCTCTGCGGCAGGGGTGACTTCGTTGCCTTGGGAAGCTCCGACGCTCACCAGGGAGGCGAGGTCCAGCCGCTTCGTGACCGGCGGGTAGCAGATGCCCCGCTCGGCGCAGCCTTGGTAGGTCACCCGGACCTCCCGCAGGCCGGCCAGCGCTGCGCCGGGCACGATGGCCTCCACCGAGTCGTGGTAGACCTCGGTCGGCCCGAAGTTGGGGTCGTCCTTTGTCTGCGCAGGCGGCGTGCTGACGGGAAGCTCCGCGCCGGCACCGGCCTCGGCGCGGATCCTGTCCCGGTAGAGGTAGGTGCCGGGCGCGATGGTCCAGCGCAGGTGCAGCGCGAGGTGCGCGTCGCGGGTCGCGACGAGGGTGAAAGGCGTCTGCCGCGCGGGGGCGTCCTGGGACCATCCCGGCGACCAGGGCGCGGCGCCAGCCCAGACCAGGGCGGCGATGATGAGGTGGACGAGGGGTGTCGGCATGGGCGGGGTCCGGATCGGCCCGCCGCGGGTCCGAAACGCAGCTTAAGCCAGGCTTAAGCCAGGCCCGCAGGATGAGGGATGGTCAGGGGAGACACGCATGCGCATCCTCGTCGTCGAGGACGACCCCATCCTCTCGGAAGGGCTCAGGGCGGGGCTCGGCCTCGGCGGGGCGACGGTCGATTGCGTCGGGACCTGCGCCGATGCCGAGGCGGCGCTGGCCACGAGCGCGTTCTCGGCCATCGTGCTCGACCTGATGCTGCCCGACGGCTCCGGCCTCGACGTGCTGCGCGGCCTGCGCCGCCGGAGGGACCGCACGCCCGTCGTCCTGTTGACCGCCCTCGACGCGGTGGCCGACCGGATCGCCGGGCTCGACGGCGGCGCTGACGACTATCTCGGCAAGCCCTTCGACCTCGACGAACTTTCCGCCCGCATCCGCGCCGTCGTCCGCCGGGCCTCGGGGCGGGCCGCCGCGCTCCTGGAGCACGGCGGCATCCGGCTCGATCCCGGCAGCCTCGCTGTCACGGTGGACGGCGTACCGGTCGGCCTGTCCCGGCGCGAGGTCATGGTGCTGGCGGCGCTCATAGAGCGCCCGGACGTCCTCCGCTCCAAGGCCGAATTGGAGGAGCGTCTCTACGGCTGGCAGGAGGAGGTCGAGAGCAACGCCGTCGAGGTCCACGTCCACAACCTGCGCGCCAAGATCGGCAAGCATGCCATCGAGACGGTGCGCGGGCTCGGCTACCGGATGAGGGCGCCGGCATGACATCCCTGCGCGTCAGGCTCTTCGCCATCCTGCTCCTCGCGACCGGGCTGATCTGGCTCAGCGCTGTCGCCTGGATCTACCTCGGCTCCAAGCGCGAGGTTGAGCAGGTCCTCGACAATCGCCTGCAGGAAGCCGCGCGCATGGTCGGCTCACTGGTGGGCGCGGTCGGCGGGACGGCCCCCGACGGGACGCCGGCCACCTTCCCGGCGCCCACGGCCTACGAGCGGCAACTCTCCTGCCAGATCTGGTCGCTCGACGGGCGCATGGTCGCGCGGTCGAGCGGGGCCCCGGAGCGGCGGCTGACCGACGCGCCCGCCGGCTTCTCGGAGCGCGAGGTCGACGGCGAGACCTGGCGGGTGTTCACGGTAGAGGACGCCAAGAAGGGCGTGCGCGTCATGGTCGGCGACCGGCTGGGCCTGCGCGAGCGCCTCGTCACCGACCTCATCATGGGCCTCGTCACCCCCGCGCTGCTCGTCGTGCCGTTCCTCGGGATGCTGATCTGGGCGAGCCTCGGGCGGGGCCTGCGCCCCCTGCGCCGGATCGCCCGCGACCTCGCGGGCCGCGACGCCGACGACATGAGCGCCATCGACGCCGGCCGGGCCCCCGCCGAGGTCCGGCCCTTGGCCGACGCCCTGAACGGGCTGTTCCTCAAGGTCGAGGCGGCGCGCCGGCACGAGCGGGAGGTGACGGCCTTCGCGGCGCACGAGTTGCGAACGCCGCTGGCCGGGCTGAAGACCCAGGCCCAGGTCGCCATGGCCACCACCGACCCGGACGTGGCGAAGGCGGCGCTGCGCCAGATCCTGGCCGCAGTGGACCGCACCACCCGTCTCGTCCGGCAACTGCTCGACGCGGCCCGGCTCGACGCCGCCGGGGAAGCGCCGGCCTTGGCGGAGGTCGATGTGGGCGCGTTGGTGGCCGAGACCGTAGACGGGATGCGGGTGCCGCCCGGGGTGCGGACCATGATCGACCCGGGGCTGCGCGGCTACACCCTGCGGGCCGATCCCGAGAGCCTGCGCCTGGCGGTCCGCAACCTGCACGAGAACGCCGTGCAGCACATGGAAGCCGGCACGGTGGAATGGCTCGCGCGTGCCGGTGGAGAGGGTATCCTCGTGCGCGACGAGGGGCCGGGGATTCCCGCCGAGGAACTGCCCCATGTGACCACGAGGTTCTTCCGCGGGCGCCACAAGAGCGCGACCGGGAGCGGTCTCGGCCTCGCCATCGCCGAGATCGCGTCCCGCAGGAGCGGGCTGAGCCTGCGGCTGCGCAATCGGCCGGACCGCCCGGGGCTTGAGGCGGAGATCGTCCGCGCCTGACGCGATCAGCCAAGTTCCGGGCAGAAGATGTCCTTGAGCGTCGCCAGCACGCGGGCGGCGCGGGGGTCCTCAAGCCGGTAATAGAGCGTCTGACTCTCGCGACGATAGGCGACGAGCCCGTCCTCGCGGAGCTTGGCGAGATGCTGGGACAGGGCCGACTGGCTTAGCTCCACCGCCTCGGCGAGGCTCGTCACGTCCATCTCACCGCGGGCGACGAGCAGGCACAGGATCATCAGGCGCTTCTCGTTGGCGAGGAGGCGGAGCAGACGTGCCGCGTCGCCGGCCTTGTCCTGAAGGCGCAGCAGTTCGTTCGGCGTGATGGCGTCCATCGGCCCCGCTCCAGAAACGGTCGTCCCAGCTTTTTTAGCTAACCCTAATATAGCTTATGCGCTCCGTATCACCAGATCGGCACCTGCCGGTGAGAATACCCGTCCGACTAGGGTCTCGAAATGCGATGAAAGTCCTCCCCTGGGCATAGCGAAGCCCTTCCTCGTATGCTGCCGAAGAGCGGCCTTTCGAGACCATGGATTGGGCTCCTAGGGCAGCCACGAGGGGGCGTACTAACCGTGGTGCACGCATCGCATCCGTTGAAGCAAAGTTCCACACCCTGGCAGATTGCCCTATTCACAAGCATGTTTCCCTAGATGCGCTTTTGTCGCACCCGGCTGGAGGGCACCTGAGGGCTGATCTCTTTGGATCGGACGGCCTGAATGATGCCGAGGTCGCCTTTTTAAATTGAGAGGCCCTGGCGGGCCTCCCTGGTACCGTCTGGCTGGGTGATTTCCTCTCGCGCCAGGATCGAAGAAAGCGTTCTTTGTGACGCGCTAAGCGCCTCTGGATATTAGCGAAAGCGCGGCGGACGATAGGGGTTCGCCGCGTCTTCGGGTCAGAGGTGCCCCGGGGCAGCGGTCCACCGCGAGAGCCCCATGCGAGAGCAGGACCATGAATCGGCGAAGGCACGCGCCTTGAGTTTCGTCTTCCAGGTGCCGAGCGACTTCATCGCCGCCGTCGGTCTGCCCAAGGCCCACACCAAGAAGCTCGGTCGCGCCACGGAGAGCATGCTCGCCGCGCTCGCCATCGCCGCGGACTGCGACAACCGCTGGATCAGCTACTCGCGGTCACGCGACTTCTACGCCGCCGCCGGTCGCTACGAAGGCACCGACTACACTTACGCCAGCGTCCTTGGCGCGGTGGCGACCCTGACCCAAATGGGCATGATCGAGGAGCGGCGGTCCAAGCCGGGCTCACACCTGAGCCACGGGCTCCAGTCTCGCATCCGCCCGTCCGACCGCCTCATCGACCTGATCGGCCACGCGCCGGTCTCGTACCTCGGCCGGCGCTCGCCCATCGTCATGAAGGGCGAGGACGGCAAGCTACTGGACTTCCAGGACACGGCCGAGACGGAGCGCCTCGTGGCGGAGGTCGCCGAGGTCAACGCGTTCCTCGCTGGCGTGCACGTCGAGGTCTCGCCCGACGCCTCGGATTCCGACTGGCGGCACACCCGGCACCACATACACGCCCGCAAGGTCCGCGATGGCCGGGAGACCTGGACTTGCGTCCAGCCGACGCCGACGCCCGAGGTCTACAGGGTCTATGGCCGAGGCTCATGGGACATGCACGGCCGCTGGTACGGGTGGTGGCAGAACCTACCCAAGGAGCGGCGCGGTGAGCTCCTCATAAACGGTGAGTTCGTCATCGAGCCGGATTTTGCGGCGCTGCATCCCACGCTGCTCTACGCCCTCCGCGGCCACGTGCTCCAGCACGACCCCTACGCCCTGCGTGGCTACGAGCGCTCCGTCGGCAAGGCCGTCCTGAACCGGGCCATCAACGCCAAGACCATCCCCCTGGCCATCGGTTCGCTCATGGAGAAGCGGCACGTCCTGAAGTCGGACGGAAGCCCGGAGTGGGTTTACGGGTACAAGGAGACCGCGCACATCGTCGAGAAGGTCTTGGATGCGAACCCGGCCATCCGGGACGACATCGGGTCTGACGCCGGTGTGCGGCTCATGGGCATCGACGCCGGCATGATGCACCGGGTCATGAAGGCATGCTCCGTGGCAGGCATCCCGGTCCTGCCCGTGCACGACTCGGTCATCGCCCCCAACTCGAAGGAGGGGCAGGTCACCGCCATCATGTCCGAGGTCCTGTCCGTGACCGTGTCGGCACTGTCGAAGATGGGGTCAGATGAGGTGTCGATCAAAAACGTCCGATATATGGGAGGCCGGGGTCGGGTGGAGGTCTCCGTGGGGACCCTGGTGACCCCCAAGGCGGAGCCGGTGGCGCCCTCCTCCGGACCCGTGGCCTCCTCTTCCGAACCGGGGCTCTCCCCCCCCCCGAGGTCCGCTTCCATCCTGTCGTGAGGCCTCTCCCGCCCCGTCCGGGTTCTCCCCGTCCCTCTGTCGTTGCCCCTCCTGCGGAGCCGGTGGCCTTCTCTCCGGCCCCTGTAGAGCCCCCTCCGCCTCCTGCGGTCGTGCCGGTGCCGGCCTTCCTCTTGGCCCTCCGGCCGGCGCCCGAGCCTGAACCGGCCCCTTCTCCCGAACCGCCCCCCTCCCTCGCACCCTCTCGCCCCCGTCCATCCCTCGCGTTCCTCGCGCGGTCCCTACCACCCGCTGATGCCCCCTCAGACCCCGCTCCGCTGAGGCCCGTCACGTACCCTCCCAGACCCCCCCCTGTGTCCCTGGACGTCTTAGATGATGGACGCCCTGAGGACGCCCCCGAGGTGCCTGCCCTGCCAATAGAGAGGAAGGGGCTGCTCGGCAGGCTCGCAGCCCAAGCCCGGGCCATGCGCGACCCCGCCGGCGCCGCAGCCGCGGATGCGCGCATGGCGGAGCTCAAGGCACTCGCATCACGCCAGCGTGCAGCCGCCCACGCATCATAGACGTTGTCTATTGCCGCGCACCCTGGCAATATGCTGGCAGGCTCTCGCGGGCTGACGATGCACCTCATCGTGAAGGCCCTCCGTCCCACCCGGGCGGGGGGCCTTCTTCGTATGGTGCTGTGCCTTGCCGGGCTGGCTGGCATGATCTCCCCGAGGAGCCAGCCCATGTTCAACGAGACCGCCTTCGTCCTTGCCGGCCTCGTCGAGGAGATGCCGGAAGACATCCCCCTCGATGATCCCGAGCCCGATGCTGGCGCGCCTGAGACCGGTTCGGCGCGCACCGCACGCGAACGCCGGGATGCCGCCGAGCGGAAGCGGGCCGAGCGTGCCCGTAGGAAGGCGGAGGGCATCCCAGAGCCCCGGCTCGTGGACGCCGCCGTCGCGACAGCCCTATCAGACCTAACCCTTCGAGCCGGCCTTCGCGCGCGCGTGCGAGAGCTGAAGTCCTACGAAGGCATCTCCTATGGGCTCGCGGACGTCCTGGGGCAGGCGATAGAGACGTTTGTAGAGCGCCGAGTGTGAAGCATAGCGAAGCCAAGGCCCCGCTAATGGCTCGCCCCCGGCTAACTTGGAAGGCCTGAAAGGCTTCGCTCGCCTCGGCGCGTAGGTAGGCCCGTCAGCAATCGCTGTCACTGGTGCAATTTTTGTCCCAGACGGGAGCCGACAGTTGCGCATATCTAATGTCACGAACTCCTGACATAAGCTGCTGTGCAATTTTGAGCGCCGGAATGAACATGTCAGCAAACCCTGACACATCACATTGCTTGGGACGGACGAGCGTCAGACGAACGCTGAGGTCGCTGCCAGGAAATCCTGACTACTGCTGCCACGCCAACGAATTTTCGTGACCCTCGGTGTCAGAAATCGCGGACAGCACAGGCAGCGTCTGATGCTTCACGTTAGCGAAAGGGTGTGACGCCGCGTTCTTTGACCGGGTGCGCTTCTGGAGAAGCGTCAAGGGGTGGGTCGCTCGAAGATAGAGCTAGCTTAATTCCTTCCCTATAGCTCTCGGCTACTTCGCGCAGCCTCTCAATATGTTTGGAGGGCGGCGTTCCTCGAAACTGCATAGTGTTCGGATCCGTCTCCTCCCAGCGTCGAAGTTGCTTCTGGTCGACTCCAAGCTCACGGGCTGCGCGACCGTGCCAAGTAGATCCCCAAATAGCTGTAGCCAAAACGCGCATCTGAACAATGGCGGGCAAGCGCGGAGCTCGCAGCAGCGGAAGTTGATATCTGGTCGCGCGTAACGGACCAATGTACGCATGCTGATCGATGTCGTCTGCAGTCTCGTGGTCATCAGCGGCTGACCCATTCTTCAGCCATCTCAATCCCCCATCCAGTCAACCATGTCTAGTTGGCCTGGGAGGAATTCGGTCTGCACCCGTGGCTTGATGGGCTTCTTCGCCATCACCTACACCTAAAAATCTTGCTCGACGTTCTACAACAGCGGCTATGGGGCACCGAGTCGGAAAGAGGTGGACGGTTAAAAGAATTCTGCGAGGCGCGATGGCTGAGCTTCTTCGAGACAGCCTCGGAGGCCGACTTCTGTATGAAAAGGCGCTTCCGCTCTGGGTTCTGCATCTAGTCCCTCGGTATCGTCGGCACGTGTTGCTCCACTGCAATATCCTGCTGACAAGCTGGGCACAGGTGACGGAAGAGCTGACCCGGGCCTCAGACGTGGCCGAGGCGGTCTGGGGCGCGGCAACCTATCCGACTTCCCCGATGCGCCTGCCGGCCGGCGCTGATGCGGTCGCCTGGGCGGCGGCCTGACACGAATCTGCGAACGTCTGATTCTGTTTCATGTTTGAGTGGAGGCGGACTGGCAGATAAACCACCCAACTCAATTGTTCAGTAGGACATGCCGGCATGGCCGGCACTGGCCGTAAGCGGAACGGCCGGTTCGGAGATGGGCAGCCAGAAAAGCGGACAGACCCCTATCGACCCAACCCGGTCGCCCGGACCGCCTTCGTCGCTTCTCCAAAGCGGCCGTTCGTTAGCCGTCCGGCAACTTCGGCCCGAGGACGAGGACGGACGCCTTCGATTTTAGCCTGGCAGCATCGGACCACCGACGACCGTAACCTCTCCCCCATGCCGCTTGACGAGGGCAGCGACGATTTGCGCGAGCGTGTAGGCTTTTACGTCGAGCAGGATCACAGGGACCTGCAATGCATCTGGCCGCCTGCGCGATAGATAGCCCATCGTTCCCGGGCGGAACGGGTTATGCTGGGCAGGGACCGGCATCCGAAGCGTAAGATGGACGTGGTTCAGGCCGCCGATCGCATAGGAATAGACCATGCGGGCCTCGGAAACTGCAGCCCACGGGATCATCGCCCGTGCACGTCGATCCTCCAAGCCATCCGCGCGAACGATCAGGACAGGGTCTGATCGAGCAGCGTCCTTAAGACAATTCCAAGCGATAGCGGGACCGGAGATCCCTCCGACAAAGGAGGGCGGCAGGCAGCTTAGAGCAACCACCCAGGTGACCCATTCTGCTGGATACGAAGCCGCCAGCCAGATCGCTACGATGATGACGAGGATGCTGACTAGGCCAGCGGCGAAGGCGAGGAAGGCATAGAGAAGCTGCCAGCCCACACGAGTTCGAACTTCGAGGGGCAGTCCAACTGAAATAGGTGGGACTGCATAGGTCCGGGCGAACGTCGCCAATCCCGGCACCCAAACCGTCTCTGTGTCCATCATTGCATCCGGTGGCACCCGACGACGTTGCTACGGCAGATGCCTTTCGATCGGGTCACCATGCCATCCTAAGGTAGCTTCGATGCCCGCTATGGATCTGAAGTGGGAGGCAAGACAACTACCGTTTCCACGGCTTGCCGCTCCCGAGTGGACCGGCAGCGATCCACCCGAGGCGGCCGGTCCGACAGCGACCCGATACAGCCGACGGGAGCGATGTCGGCGCTTCTTCAAAGCGGACCGCTGTCGCTCGTTCGGCAACTTCGGCGCAAAGCGGAGGTTCAGATTTCTGATAGCGAAAGCGACATCAACACCTCATCGTAGTAAATATTGCCAATCTTCAACGCTCTAAGTTCGAGCCCATATTTTCGAAACCCTGCGGATTTGTAAAGATCAAGAGCGCCCTTGTTTTCAGCCCCCACACTTAAGGTGAGCTCTTCTACCGACAGGGTGGCATGCTCAATAGCCGCTCTCAGTAGTGCTGCGCCCAGACCGAACCGACGAGCTTCCGCACGGACGTACATGCCCCATATAACTGCCTTATGCTTTATTTTGGCTGCCGTAGGGCGATGTATCCCGACAATCACATCAAGGCGCGCGGCATCTTCAGTTTTTGCCCCAAACACAACACCGCTATCTAGCCTAGCCGCAAATTCCGCTTCCGATTGTCTGGCTTCATCTTCCCAGGATGCGCCGAACGCTTCTGGATGCTCATGAAGCCCTTCGAGTCGTAGTCCGCGGAAGGCGGCAGCATCGGTGCCGCTCAAGCGAACAATCTTCGAGGAAAGGGCTCGCGCTTCGGTGCTCATAGAGGAAGCTTAACGGCCAAGGGGCGGCGCGGCTACGGGTCCAGAGAGGACCAGCGTCTACGTCCGCTGTGATGCTCTGGCCGTCCAGAAGCGGACGGTCTTAAAACCACCCATCTGAGACGCGCGGAGGGTCTCCGGATCCGGCAGGAGATGGCCGTAGAACGAACCCGCTGCGCGGGAGGGTGCGTGTGGTGAGGGCGCGGTAGGGTCGGGACCGTCGCGCATCGTTTGAGGCCCGTCGGAGGCGGGTCGAGCATCGAGGCTCCTTCATCCGAGGAGCCCCACGATGCACGATCTTCTCCCCGCCAGCGCGGTCAGCCCCCTGCGCCAGCGCCTGATCGACGACATGAGCCTGCGCCGGTTCTCGCACGAGACCCAGCGCAACTACATCCGCGACGTCGGCCGCCTCGCCACCTTCCTCGGGCGCCGGCCCGACACGGCCACCGCGCAGGACCTGCGCCGCTTCCAGGTCGAGCAGCGCGAGGCCGGCGTGCCGGTGCCGACCCTCAACGCCATCGTCTCGGCATTGCGCTTCTTCTTCACCCACACCCTCGACCGGCCCGACCTCGCGCGCCAGCTCGTCCGGCTCGCCTATCCGCGCACGCTGCCGGTGGTGCTCAGCCGCGACGAGGTCACCCGGCTGCTCGACGCCACCACCTGCCTCAAGCATCAGGCTGCTCTGTCGGTGGCCTATGGCGCCGGCCTGCGCGTGGCCGAGGTCGCAGCGCTCAAAGTCATCGACATCGACAGCGCGCGCATGCTCATCCGGGTCGAGCGCGGCAAGGGCGGACGATACCGCAACGCGCTGCTCCCGGCGGACCTGCTCACCCTGCTGCGCCAGTGGTGGAAGGTCGGACGCCAGCAGGGCGTCATGCAGCGTGACGGCTGGCTGTTCCCGGGCCAGCATCCGATGAAGCCGATCAGCACCCGCCACCTCCACCGCATCGTGGTCGAGGCGGCCCGGGCGGCCGATATCGCCAAGCGGGTCGGCCCGCACACCCTGCGCCACAGCTTCGCCACCCACCTCTTGGAGGACGGCATCGACATCCGGGTGATCCAGGTCTTGCTCGGGCACGCCAAGCTGGAGAACACGGCGTTCTACACCAAGGTCGCCACCCGCACGGTACGCACCGTGACCAGTCCGCTGGACAAGCTGGGTCTGTTCAAGACGGGAGAGATCGCGCCCGGCTGAGACGGTGCGCGCCGCGATCGAGGTCGCCGACGTCTTCCGCGCTGCTGGGCCGGCCTACCGGGCGGCCCAGGCCGGCCACCTGAGCCTGCGGCAGCTCAAGGTCATGGCGGCGATCGAGCACTGCCGCACCGCCGCGCTCGGCGGCCACGTCGAGGGCTGCGGCGACTGCGGCCACCGGCGGATCGCCTACAACTCCTGCCGCAACCGGCACTGCCCCAAATGCCAAGGGGCGGCGGCCCGCACATGGCTGGCCGAGCGCGAGGCCGACCTGCTGCCGGTGGGCTACTTCCACGTCGTGTTCACCCTGCCGACGCAGGTCGCCGACATCGCCCTCCAGAACAAGGCCGCCGTCTACGACCTGCTGTTCCGCGCGGCGTCGGAGACGATGCTGACCATCGCTGCCGATCCCAGGCACCTCGGCGCCCGCATCGGCCTGACCGCCGTGCTGCACACCTGGGGCTCGGCGCTGACGCATCATCCCCACGTCCACATGATCGTGCCCGGCGGCGGCCTCTCGCCTGATGGTGCACGG
Organism: Methylobacterium sp. 391_Methyba4; assembly: GCF_029691625.1. NCBI lineage: Bacteria > Pseudomonadati > Pseudomonadota > Alphaproteobacteria > Hyphomicrobiales > Methylobacteriaceae > Methylobacterium > Methylobacterium sp. 391_Methyba4. Next base: position 3,929,708 of record NZ_CP121475.1, read on the forward strand.
TGGGTGTCGTCGCGGCCGGCCTTCCTCCTGCCGGTGCGGGTGCTGGGCAAGCTGTTCCGCCGCCTGTTCCTGGTCGGGCTGAGCGCGCTGCACGCGGCCGGACGGCTCGTCTTCTTTGGCGGCCTAGCGCCCCTGGCCGAGCGCCGCGCCTTCCTGCGCCATCTGTCCCCGGCCCGGACGAAGCGCTGGGTCGTCTACGCCAAAGCCCCGTTCGCCGGTCCCGCGGCGGTGCTGGCCTACCTGTCGCGCTACACCCACCGTGTGGCGATCTCGAACAGCCGGCTGATGAGCTTCGATGAGGCCGGCGTCACCTTCCGCATCAAGGACTACCGTCGCGACGGGCCTGAGCGCTACGGCACCCTGACGCTGGGCCCGCACGAGTTTATCCGGCGCTTCCTGCTGCACGTCCTACCCAAGGGCTTCCACCGCATCCGCCACTACGGTCTGCTCGCCAGCGCCGGCCGCCGGGCCAACCTCACCCGTATCCGAGCGCTGCTCGCCGTCCCGCCGCCGGTCATCCCGCCCGAGCCCACGGCGCCGCCCGACTGGCGCTCACCCTGCCGGTGCTGCGGCGGCCGCATGACGGTCGTCGAGACCTTCGGCCGCTTCCTGCAACCGCGCGGTCCGCCGACCGCGTCCGCCCTGACCGGGATGAGAGCACCGTGACCCGGCACGTCGTCAGCCACCATCATGCCGCCGGCCTTCGAGCCGCGGCCGGAGGAGCGTTGCGCCCCGACCGCCTCGACCCGCACTTCCGGCCGCCCGATCCAGACCGAGACCCGCCGGCCATCGCTCCGACCACCCCGTGCTGGCCGTCGGCCTGTCCCGGCGGATCACCCCGCCATCTCCGCCGAGCCCCTCGCCGGCCATCGCGCTCGCCCGCGCCATCAGGCCGGATCGCTCAATCCCCATAGCCGACTGCCTCGGTCCCCGCGGGTTCGTTCCTCGGAGACTTTCGTACGCCTGCCGGCGCCCGAAACTCTTCACGAAAGCCGCCGGTCTGCTTCGAAGCACATACGCCTCAAAAGCAGACGGCCTCCTATTGACCCAACCCGGTCGAAAAGTGGGATTTGCTTCGGCCTCGAAAGCAGACGCCGGCATGCCGTGGGTCAGCTTCGACCTGCGGCCTCCAAGCTCGTGCGGTCGACGATCTCGACTTCGCCTCGACGAAGTTCGATCAGACCCGCCTCGGCCCATTGCCCCAGAAGGCGGCTTACCACCTCGCGGACGCTGCCAACGTCGTCCGCGAGCTTCTGATGGGTCACTGCGGCAACACCCCGCGGATTGGCTTCGGCCAGGAGCCGTTGGGCGAGGCGCTGCTTCAACGGCGCGAATGCGACCTCGTCGATCAGCGTGAACAGGCCGGACATCAGCCGCGTGTAGTCATCCATGACGAAGCTGCGGAACGCAGCGCTCTCGCCTAGTAGGTGCTGGAATGTGGTTACAGGAAGAGCGGCCAGTTCGGTCCGCTCCTCCGCCACGCTCTGTGCCGGGAACGTGCCGCCGGACAAGAGACACTGTGTAGTCAGGGCGCAGGTTCCGCCCGGGCCAACCTTGTAGATCAGCACCTCGCGCCCGCCCTCCGACATGCGAAAAACACGCGTGCGGCCCTCCACGCACATCAGGTAGTTGGCGCACTCGCCATCAAGTTCGTAGGCGGTGGCGCCCGCGTTCAGCACCGGAAAATGCACGGTTCCCCGGGCGATCTGGAGGTGCGCCGGGCTGAGAGCTTGGAGCAGCGGAAACCGGTCGATCCATCGCTCGACCTTCTGGGCGTCCGTCATGGCTGGCGTGGTCCCCCCGGCCATGACGACGGGCTGATCGTCCGGCTCGCGTTGCGTTTTTCTCCCGCCGCTCCGGACTTGTGTGACCTGGGTCACCGACCGGGTGCAGCGGCCCGGCATAGCATCGCATCACAACGAACACGATACGGGCGCCCGCCCCGCGCGGTGCCCGCCGGGAGTGAACCGATGCGCCGCCTCGCCCTGAGCTTCATGCTCGCCGTCCTCGCCGCCGGCCCTGCCGTGGCCGAACAGGATCTCCTACTCGGGGCAGACATGTCCTCACCCGCAATGACCAAGGCCGACATGAGCCGTGCCGACGTCGAGGCGCTGATCAAGGCTGCGGACGGCAAGCCGGTCGACCTCCGCGACAAATCCCTGTCCGGCCTCGATCTCTCCGGGTTAAGCCTGCGGGGGGCCAACCTGCGGACCGCGCGCCTGAACAACACCAATCTGCGTGGGGCGGACCTCACCGGCGCGAACCTCGAACAGGCATGGCTCCTGAAGGCCGACCTGTCCGGCGCCAAGCTCGCGGACACGAAAATGTTCGGCATCACCGCCCGCGACGCCAACCTCAGCGGCGCCGACCTCAGTCGCGCCATGCCCATTGGCGACTTCAAAGGTGCCAACATGAGCGGCGCGACGCTGATCGACCTTAAAGGCGGCGCCGACATCAAGAACCAGTCCATGGGCCTGATGCGGGCCGTGTTCGTGTCGGTGAACCTCTCCGGCGCCAACCTGAAGGGCGCTAACCTCGGCCGGTCTCGGCTCGAATACGCCAACTTGAAGGATGCCGACCTCACCGACGTGGTGCTGATGGGATCGGACCTATCAGGCGCCAACCTGACGGGCGCTACGGTCACCGGAGCCGATTTCAAGAACGTCGACGTCAGCGGCGCCCGGCTCATCGACCTCAAGGGTCAGTCCGAGGCCAAGGATTGGGCCGAGCGCGTGAACGTAGACCGCGCCGTCACACACGCAACCAATTGAGCCGCCCGTTCGCCTCCACCCATCACAAGGACATAGACAGCCTATGACCACCCGTCGCTTCCTGCTCGGCGCGCTGGCTACCGCTCCCCTGCTGTTTGGTACCGCTGCGAATGCAGCCGAGGCCGTCTTCACGCCTGATGCCTTCGAGGCGGCGCAGAAGGCCGGCAAGCCGATCCTCGTCCATGTCACCGCGCCGTGGTGCACCGTCTGCGCGGCGCAGAAGCCAATCCTCGCTAAGCTGGAAGCCCAGCCCCGGTTCAAGGACCTGCAGGTGTTCGACGTCGACTTCGACAGCCGCAAGGACGTGCTGAAGCGGTTCGGCGTGACGACACAGAGCACCCTGATCACCTTCAAGGGCGAGAAGGAGACGGGTCGTTCGGTCGGTGACACCCGGCCGGAGTGGATCGAGGGCGCTGTCGAGAAGGCGTTGTAGGTCGATGATGGCCACGACGTTCGGCCTCGCGTTCTTGGCCGGCATCCTCTCGGTGCTGTCCCCCTGCGTGTTGCCCTTGCTGCCGCTGGTCCTGGGCGCGGCCGCATCGGAGCACAGGCTCGGCCCCGCCGCCCTGGCTGCCGGCCTCGCGCTATCCTTCGTGGCCATCGGGCTGTTCGTGGCGACCGTAGGGTTCGCCCTCGGCCTAGATGTCGATGTCTTCCGCACCGTGGCGGCCATCATGCTGGTCCTGATCGGGCTCGTCCTGATGGTTCCGGCCGCCCAGGCCCGGCTTGCTGTCGCCGCCGGCCCGGTGAGCAACTGGACCGATAGCCGGTTCGGTGGCTTCTCGACTGCCGGACTTCTGGGACAGTTCGGGGTCGGGCTGCTGCTCGGCGCGGTCTGGAGCCCCTGCGTCGGACCGACCCTCGGGGCGGCCTCGCTGCTGGCCTCGCAGGGACGCGACCTCGGCACCGTCGCTCTGACGATGCTCCTATTTGGCCTGGGCGCCGGACTTCCGCTTCTGCTCCTCGGGACGCTGTCCCGCGAGATGCTGATGCGCTGGCGCAACCGGATGATGGGGCTCGGCAAGGGCCTGAAGGTCACTCTGGGCGCCATCCTCGTGGCCACCGGCCTGATGATCGCCACGGGCTACGACAAGGCTGCGGAGACCATTCTCGTCAACGCCTCGCCAAATTGGTTGACGGACCTGACCACTCGCCTCTGACCGTCTAGGTCGTTGAGGTGATGTCCGCTCGGGTGCCCGTGTCGCACAGAAGCAGACCGGCAGAAACCCACCCATCTTCGACGATCATGCCGCGCTCGCCGATGGCCGTAGAGGGCGCGTCCACGTCGCCGTTTCGACACACCCCAGGGATGAAGGTCACCACTCAGACGTAAAACGGCCGTTAAGCCTTGACGGTCGGCGAAGCCCGAATGCTAAGCTTCGCTCGACGGTTCCCCTCGGGGATCAAAAGGGAACGTGGTGAAGGGCCCAGCCCCGAAGCCGCGGCTGCCCCCGCAACTGTAAGCGGCGAGCTCAGCACCACCGCGTCACTGGATGGGCCTCATCCGGGAAGACGGTGCGAGGGCGGTGACCCGCGAGCCAGGAGACCTGCCGTCAGCCGTGGTCACACGCGAAACGCGTCGGGCGGGGTGTCCTGACGGGTGTCGAAGCGCCGGGCTATTGCTAAGCGCGGAGACCTCATTCGCGGTGACGTGCCACTGCCGTCGCCCTAGGTCCCGTGTCCCGTCGCCCACCCACCCGAATACTATTGACCTTGTCCGGCCTCGCTGCGCTCGCATCCGCAGCCTCAGCCCAGGACCGATCCGCCCCGAGCGCGGCGACCGGCGAGACGACGCTGGAGGAGATTTCTGTCACCGCCGAGACCGCCTCAGCCGCGTCCCCGCAGATCGGTCCGGCTGCGAGCGCGGGCTATGTGGGCGGCACGACCGGCATCGGCGGCATCAGCACGCCCGTGGCTTCCGCCAGCTCCGGCGTCATCACGGGCGCGCAGGTCAACAGCCGGCCGGTCACCCGACCCGGCGAGGTGCTGGAATCTGTGCCAGGCCTGATCGTCACCCAGCACTCCGGCGAGGGCAAAGCCAACCAGTTCTTCCTTCGCGGGTTCAACCTGGACCACGGCACCGATATAGCCCTTTTTCTGGATGGCATGCCGCTCAACATGCGGACCCACGCCCATGGCCAGGGCTATGCCGACATCAACTTCCTGATCCCCGAACTCGTCGGGGCGGTGGAGTTCCACAAGGGGCCGTACTTCGTCCGCGACGGCGACTTCGCCTCGGCCGGCTCGGTGCGCATCGACTATCTCGACAGCACTCCCAAGAACGTCGCCCTCACCTCTATCGGCAGCTTCGGCTACAAGCGGGCGCTCTCGATCACCACCGTCCCGCTCGGCGAGGGCAACCTCCTCCTGGCCGGCGAGGCGCAAGTCTACAACGGCCCTTGGGTCGTCCCGGACGTCCTGCGCAAGATCAACGGCGTGGCCCGCTACAGCCAGGGCACGGCGCTGGACGGCTTCTCCGTCACCGGCATGGCTTACGCGGCGAAGTGGACGGCCACCAACCAGATCCCCGAGCGGGCGGTCACGGAAGGGCTGATCAGCCGCTACGGCACGATCAACCCGACCGACGGGGGCGATACGTCCCGCTTCTCGATTTCGGGCAAGTTCAGCGCGACGGACGACACCGGCATCACCCGGGCCTCGGCCTACGTGATCCGCTCGCAGCTCAACCTATTCAACGACTTCACCTACTTCCTCAACGACCCGGTCAACGGCGACCAGTTCCACCAGCTCGACCAGCGCATCATCGGCGGCGGCGAGGCCCTGCACATCTTCCAGGGCGACCTGTTCGGCCTGCCCATGGAGAACGAGATCGGCGTCCAGACCCGCACGGACTCGATCCGCGTTGGCCTATTTAACACGACGAACCGCCAGTACCGCTCCGGCGTGCTCGACGACCGGGTGCTGGAGACGAGCGGGGCCTTCTATTTCGACAACCGTGTGCGCTGGACCGACTGGCTGCGCACCAGCGTCGGCTTCCGTGCCGACGGCTACTACGCGAGCGTCGTCTCCGACACGCCGGCCAACTCCGGCAAGGCGCGGGATGCCATCGTCAACCCGAAGCTCGGCCTTGTGCTGGGGCCCTGGTTCGACACCGAGCTCTACGTGAACTACGGCGGCGGCTTCCACTCGAACGACGTGCGCGGCGTGACCGCCACCGTCGATCCGACATCGTCCCTCTTCAACACCACGCGCTCGCCCTTCCTCGTGCCGTCAACGGGCTACGAGATTGGCCTGCGCAACCGCTCAATCGCCGGACTGGAGACGGCGGTCGCCCTGTTCCGGCTCGACTTCGCCTCGGAGAACCTGTTCCAGGGCGACACCGGCACCACGGAGCCGAGCCGCCCGACCCGGCGCTTCGGTGTGGAATGGACCAACCGCTATGCGGTGACGCCCTGGCTCTCGCTGGAGGGGGACCTCACGATCACCAACGCCCGGTTCTCGGACTACGATCCGGTCGGCAACCGGGTGCCGGAAGCCCCCACGACCATCGCTTCGGCGGGCGTGACCTTCGGCGAGCCCCTCGGCTGGTTCGGTTCGTTGCGGTTCCGCTACTTCGGCCCGCGCCCGCTGATCGAGGACAACTCGATCCGTTCGCGCCCGACGGCGCTCCTCAACGGCCGGGTCGGCTACAACTTCGAGAACGGCATCAGCGTCTCGTTGGACGTACTGAACCTGACCAACAGCAAGTCCGACCAGATCACGTACGCCTACGTATCCCGCCTACCTGGCGAGCCGGCCGAGGGGCTGATCGACCGCGTCTTTCACCCTGTCGAGCCCACGGCCGTGCGCCTCACCATCGCCGGGCGGTTCTGATGCCGAAGGTTCGAGGCGCTGGCGACTTCACGAACGTCCAGATCTTGAGCGAGCGCATCAGCCAAGTTCATGACGCGTACGCCAGTGCAACTCTCGTTCTACTTGCTCCCGAATGTCAGGGCGTAGCGCACCACAGGCCATTTTTCGTTGCAGGCTTTCCCTGGTGTTCCCGGAAAAAGGGCGCTCGTTCGACCATCGCCGGCGAACGGTTTCCAAGGCAGAGTTCGTCGGCATCGTCTTGTGCAAGCGAGGGGGAGCCTCGGTGGCGACCTTTTGAAGGCCCCTTCCATTGTCGGCAAGTCGCGCCTGTGGCTCAGGGACGGTGATGCAGTCATCTGAAGCGAAGTGATGGTCGGCCCCAGTCGCAATCGAGAGGCGAGGCCTCGCTCCATCAGAAGCAGGGTCACGCTGCTCTACCTTGTCCTGATCGCGGCTAACATCGCCGCTTGGTCGTGGGCCTACAGCCTGTTCGCCGGGCAGCCGGCCCTGCTCTCGACCGCGCTGCTGGCCTACGTCTTCGGGCTGCGCCACGCGGTCGATCCCGACCACATCGCCGCCATCGACAACGTCACCCGCAAGCTGATGCAGGCCGGCCAGCGGCCGGTCTCGGTCGGCTTCTGGTTCGCCCTCGGCCATTCCACCGTCGTGGTGGTGGCCGCGGCCGCGGTGGCGCTGGCCGCGACCAGCCTGATCACGGCCTCGGAAGGCTACCGGGAACTCGGCGGCCTGATCGGCACCGGCGTCTCGGCCGCCTTCCTGATCCTCATCGGTATCGTGAATCTCGTGGTCTTGGTGGGCGTCTGGCGCGCGTTTCGACAGGTGCGGCGCACCGGCCGCTACGTCGAGGCTGACCTCGACATGCTGCTCGCCAATCAAGGCGTTCTCGCCCGGATCCTGCGGCCGCTGTTCCGCCTCGTGACGCGCTCCTGGCACATGTATCCGCTGGGCCTGCTCTTCGCGCTCGGCTTCGACACCGCCACGGAGGTGAGCCTCTTCGGGCTCTCGGCCGCCCAGGCGAGCCAGGGTACCGACCTCTGGACGATCCTGGTCTTCCCGGCGCTGTTTACCGCCGGGATGACGCTGGTCGACGCAACCGACGGCGTGCTGATGCTCGGCGCCTACAGCTGGGCCTACGTCCAGCCCATGCGGAAGCTGTTCTACAACCTCACCATCACTCTGGTGTCGGTGGCGGTCGCGCTGGTGGTCGGCACGTTGGAGGCGCTGAACCTCCTGGCAGACAAGCTCAACCTCCAGGGCTGGTTCTGGCAGCGGGTCGCCGCGATCAACGACCATTTCGGCGTGCTGGGCTTCGGCATCGTGGGCCTATTCGCGGCGGCGTGGCTCCTTTCGTTCCTCGTCTATCGCCTCGGTGGATTCGACCGTATCGAGGTCAGACCGGCGGATGCTCCTTGACCGTTCCCGGGTATCAGACGGGACAAAGACCGATCCGTCCCGGACGCCACACATCTGTACAATGTGTTTCCATACATTGACGGATAGACACACGGCAGCTTAGCTTGAGCGTGACGGTTCCCCTCGGGGATCAAAAGGGAACGCGGTGAGGTCACGCCCGTGAGGGCTCGACCGATGCCGCGGCTGCCCCCGCAACTGTAAGCGGCGAGTCCTTCATCACCACGTCACTGGGCGGCCTCGCCCGGGAAGACGATGAGAGGGCGACGACCCGCGAGCCAGGAGACCTGCCGTCAGCCGTGGTCACACGCGGAGCTTGCCGGGCGGGGTGTCCTGGGAGGTGTCGCGGCGTCGTGGTTCCTTGGAGGACGCGACCGCCGAGGCCTCGTTCGCGGTGACGTGCCACAGCCGTCCCCCGAGGCCGTCCCGTGTCCAGTCCCGTTTCCTCCGCGCTCCGGCGCACGCTGGCGTTGTCCTGCGCCGCATCCGCGCTGCTCGTCTCCATTCCCGCCCGCTCGCAGCAGGTCGCCGCGCCCTTCGCCGATGCTCAGGGAGGCGCGCAGGCCGCGGTCTCGCTGTCCGAGATCTCCGTGTCGGCTACCGGCGTGCCGACGCCGATTGCCAACACAGGATCGAGTGTCACCGTGCTCACCGACCGCCTGCTTCAGGAGCAGCAGCGCCGGACGGTGCCGGATGCTCTGCAGCAGGTGCCGGGCCTCAACGTCGTGCAGACCGGCGGCGCCGGCGGCCAGACCTCGGTCTTCATCCGCGGCACCAACTCGAACCACGTGAAGGTTCAGATTGACGGCATCGACGTCAACGACCCCTCGACCCCGAACCGCGCCTTCGACTTCAGCCAGTTGCAGACCTACGACCTCTCGCGGATCGAAGTGCTGCGCGGGCCCCAGAGCGGCCTCTACGGGGCCGACGCCATCGGCGGCGTCATCTCCGTCGTGACCAAGCGTGGCGAAGGGCCAACTCGGGCAACGGCGACGGTCGAAGGCGGCTCGTTCGGCACCTTCAACCAGTTCGGCAACATCTCCGGGTCGGAGGGCATCTTCGACTACTCGGTGTCGGTCGGCCACATCCGGCAATCGGCCCTCCAGATTACCCCGTTCGAGCTGCTGCCCCGCGGGGTGCCGTTGCGGACCGCCTTCACCGACATCAAGACGGTCTCGACCAAGCTCGGGGCGCAACTCACCGACGAGTTCCGCCTCAACTACGTCCTGCGCTTCTCCGACAGCGCCTACCTCGACCAGGCCGACGGCGGCTTCCCGTACGTGCCGCTGCCGTACCGGAACCTCAACGACCAGCAGCAACTGATCATGAGGGGCGAGGCCGAGTGGACCCCGGTGCCCGGCTTCCACAACGTCTTCGGGGCGAACTACTCGAAGTTCGACCGGCTATTCGCCGGCCCGCTCGACCCGCTCGCGCCGCCGACACCCACCACCTACCTCGGCGAGCGGACCCGGTTCGATTACCGCGGCGACTGGCAGGTCTCACCCGGCAACCTCGTCCTGTTTGGGGCACAGCGCGAGGACGAGCGCTTCGAGACGACCGGCATCGACCGGTCCAACGGCAACACCGCCGGCTTCGCCGAGCTTCAGACGACACCCTTCGCGGGCGCCGCGCTGGTCGCCAACATCCGCCACGACTCGAACGACCAGTTCGGCGGCGCGACCACCTTTCGGGTGGCGCCGAGCTACATCGTGCCCGCCACCGACACCCGCCTGAAGGGCAGCGTCGGGACCGGCTTCAAACCGCCGACCCTGAGCCAGCTCTACCAGGACTATCCGGGCTTCCGCTTCTTCGGAAACCCGAACCTACGGCCGGAGGAAAGCTTCGGGTTCGACGGCGGCTTCGAGCAGCCGCTGTTCGACGGGTTCATGACCGTGGGCGCGACCTACTATCAGACCGACTTCAAGAACCTGATCCAGACGGCCTACTACCCGACCTTCTCCACCAACGTGAACGTCGGTCAGGCGACTGCCTACGGCACCGAGAGCTTCGTCGCCCTGCGCTTCAACGAGTTCTGGAGCGGGCGGCTCGACTGGACCACCACGGTGACGAAGGACGAGATCGCCCACCAGGAGCTGCTGCGTCGGCCTCGCAACAAGGTCAGCGCCACCGCGATCTGGAACCTGATGCCGGGCCTGACCATAACCGGCACGCTCATCGTGCTGGGGTCGTTCGTGGACGGCAACCGGGACTTCTCCGTGCCTCGCCTGAAGGCCCCCGGCTTCACGCTAGTGAACCTGTCGGTCAACTACGCCTGGAGCGAGACCCTGACGGTATTCGGGCGGATCGATAACCTGTTCGACAAGCGCTACCAGAACCCGACTGGCTTCCAGGGCCCGGGGCTCGCTGTCTACGGCGGCGTCCGCGTGACGTCGTTCTGAGGTCGCCGATGCCGTCGCGCCTCGTAATCACCTTCGCGGCCATGATGTCCGCCGTACCCATCGGCGCGGCGGCGGCACCCGTGCGGGTGGTCTCGATGAACCTGTGCGCCGACGAGCTCGTCCTGCGGCTGGCCGACCGCGACCAGGTGCTGGCGGTCACCTACCTCGCACGCGACTCGCGCGGGTCGACGGTCGCGACCGAGGCGGTCGGGCTGCCGGTGACGCGGGGGCTCACCGAGGAGGTCGTGGCCTTGAAGCCCGATCTCGTCATCGCCGGTGCCTTCACCACCCGCACGACGGTGGGCATGCTCAAGCGCGTCGGCGCCCCCGTGCTCGAACTCGGCGTGCCGGCCGACCTCGACGGCGTCCGCGCACAGATCCGGCAGGTCGCGGCGGCGCTCGGCCATCCCGAACGGGGCGAGGCGATGGTGGCGGCGCTCGATGCGCGTCTTGCCGCCATCGTGCCGGCCAAGCGGCCTCTACGCGCCCTGGTGATGCGTCCGAACGCCTTCACGGTGGCACCCGGCGGGCTCGGGGACGCGCTGATCCGCGCCGCCGGCCTCGTCAACGTCTCGGCCGAGATCGGGCGTGACCGCCTGGGGCAGGTGCCCCTCGAAGCAGCGGCGCTGGCGAACCCGGACCTGATCGTCGTCGATGAAGGAGCGCCGGGCTGGCCTTCCCTGGCCGACACGCTCCTGCACCATCCCGTCTTCAGGGCCCTCTCGCGGGCACACCGGACGGTCGACATCCCGAACCGCTTCTGGACGTGTCCGGGACCGCAGGTGGCCGAGGTCGTGGCGCGCCTCGCCGAGGCTGCGAATGAACGGGCGCCCGGACCATGAACGCCCCCATTTCCGCGCTCAACTCCACGGCATCCCGGCGCCTCGGTACGGCGCGTGCCCGGCGAACCGTCATCGCCGTCCTCGGGCTCACCACACTTGCGCTGACGCTCGCCTCCATCGCCATCGGTTACGCGCCCTTCGACGTGCCCGCCGCCTTCGCTGACCTCGTCGCCGGCCGCCCGACGCTGCCGGCCCTGGTCCTGTGGGAGCTTCGTGTTCCACGCGCCCTGCTCGGAGCCCTGGTCGGCTTCAGCCTCGGCCTGACCGGCGCCGCGATGCAGGGCTACCTGCGCAACCCGCTCGCGGACCCCGGCATCCTCGGCATCTCCTCCGCGGCGGCGCTCGGTGCCGTCATCGTCTTCTACGGCGATTTCGCCGCCACCATGAGCCTTGCCCTGCCGCTCGGCGGCATCGCCGGTGCCGGTATTGCCGCGCTCCTTCTGAACGCGCTCGCCGCCCGCGGCAGCAGTACCCTCGGGCTGATACTCGCAGGAGTCGGGTTGTCGAGCTTGGCCGGGGCACTGACCGCGCTGGCACTGAACCTCTCGCCGAACCCCTATGCGGCCCTGGAGATCGTGTTCTGGCTGATGGGTTCTCTCAGCGACCGTAGTCTGGACCACGTGCTTCTGTGCCTACCGCTGATGGCTGTCGGCTGGACCCTGATGCTGTCGACCGGCTCCGCCCTCGACGCCCTGACGCTCGGCGAGGACACCGCCGCGAGCCTCGGGGTCGGCCTAGTCTCCGTGCGCCTGCGTCTCGTCACCGGTGCGGCCCTGGCCGTCGGCAGCGGGGTCGCGGTTTCCGGCGCCATCGGCTTCGTCGGTCTCGTCGTGCCGCACCTGATGCGGCCGCTCGTCGGCGCCCGCCCCGGCGCCTGCCTGCTGCCGAGCGGCCTCGCGGGGGCGGTCCTGGTACTTGCCGCGGATATCGGCGTGCGCCTGCTCGCCACCCGGCCGGAACTCAAGCTCGGCGTGGTGACCGCTCTGGTCGGGGCGCCGTTCCTGATCGTGCTGCTCCTACGCGGTCGCGGGAGGCGGGCATGAGCCTCGGTCTGCACGAAGCCCACGTTACGTTGGATGGCCGGGCCATCCTCTCGGACATCGATCTGACCTTTCAGCCGGGCCGCTTCGTCGGGCTGGTCGGCCCGAACGGAGCCGGCAAGACCACGCTCCTTCGCGTCCTGGCGGGGCTGATCAACCCGAACCGGGGGCGGGTCACCCTCGAAGCCCGTCCGCTAGCCGACATGGGCCGCGAGGAGCGAGCCCGCCGCATCGCCGCCCTGTTCCAGGGTGCGGGGGTCGGCTGGCCGATGACGGTTCGCGAGATCGTGGCGCTCGGCCGGCTGCCGCACCGCCGAGCCTTCGCATCCCCCACCGAAGTCGACGATGCCGCGGTCGCGCGGGCAATGGCGCGCACTGACATCCTCCACCTCGCGGCCCGAGCCGAGCCGACCCTTTCCTCGGGCGAGCGCATGCGCGCGCTGCTCGCCCGGGCTCTGGCGGTCGAGGCGCCTTGGCTTCTCGTCGACGAGCCGGTCACGGCCCTCGACCCGGCGCACCAGATCGACGCCATGGCGCTGCTCCGGCGCACCGCGCAGGACGGAACCGGTGTCGTCGCCGTGCTGCACGACCTGACGCTCGCGTCCCGGTTCTGCGACCGCATCGTCGTGCTGACCGGTGGCCGCCTCTTGGCCGACGATACCCCGGAGGAAGCTCTGACCGACGTCCTACTCGCCAGGGCGTTCGGGGTCACGGCCGAGCGGGGCTGGGCTTCTGACGGATCCCGATACATCCTGCCCTGGGCGCGGTCCGGGGCTCAGACGGAGGAACGCGATGACGTCACCATCACGGGCTGACGCGGTCACGACCCTGCTGCGCGAGGCGTTGGCGGATCCCGGCACCGCCTGGAGCCTCGGCAGCTTCGGGGCCATCGCCGAGTTCATGCGCGATGCCGACGAGGCCACGTCGCCGCTGCCGGACGGGCGCATGGGCCTGTCGACAGAGCTGGGCGCCATCGCGCTTGCTCCCAGTCCCGACCTGCGTCCGGTGGCCTACGAGACCGCCATCGCCACCGGCTGGAACCACGCTGTCGCTCTGTGCCTGCCCGAGGCGAGTTGCGCGATGAGCCGGCGCGGCGTGGTGACGGAGCTCGGCCCGGACCGGGACGCCGCCCGCGAACGGGACCGCGACGCCGTCCTGTTCGATCTGGGTCTCGGCCTCTTGGCGGTCGATGCCTGCGTGCGCACGAGCGACCCGGAGGCCATCGCGCGTCTCAGGTCCGGCGTCGGGCTTCCCCTGTTCGACCCTGCGAGCCCCATCGGCCGCCAACTCGTCGCGCTGAGCCCCCACCGGGTCTTCCTCGCCCGGATCGGCCGCATCGAGGTCTACGCCCCGATCCCAGGCCCCCGCGGCACCAGCCCGGAGGGGCCTCACACCCATGTCCTGCCTAAGCTCCTGCGCGGCGGCCGCACGCATGCGGCGACCACCCCGATTCCGGCGGGCTGGGTCCCCTGCGCCGGCATTCATCCGGCTCACCCCTACAAGGATATGATGGGGCAGCGCATCGCCTTCGACGTCGCCCGGCACGACGCCTTCCAGGTCCTCCTCGACCGCTGAGGAGACCCGGAACTGCTCGCGGCCAAGCGCGGCGGGGTCCTCGGCCCGGACAGCCTCGTGTCCAACCGCCACGCCCAGGCCGCCCGCCGCGTCGCCGACGTTCAGGCGCGCTACCTTCGCGGCGAGACCGTCGAGGCCGACCCCGAACTCGATGAAGACGAGGATGCCGCCAACCATGCTTAGACCCGCGCTCCATGGACGTTGAGGCACCCAAGCGCCGGCAAAGGGTGGTGGGGCTGATCGGATGCCCCGGCGCGGGCAAAACGACTTACGCGCGCCGCTACGATCCGCTTCAGGGCTGGGTGACTCTCACCCTGGACGACCTACGCCAGACATTCTGGCCGCCGGACCGCCAGGTCTACTGGCAGGTCCGGCGGACGGGCTGGGACGAGGGAGCTCGCCGGCTCCTCCACGGCGTGAAGGTCGCCGCCCTCGACGCAGCCCTGGCGGCTGGGTTCAGCGTGGTGATGGCGGACACCCACCTTAACCGGGAGGTGTTCGAGGCTGAGCTTCAGGTCATCGAGCGATACGGTCTCTCGGTAGAATGGAAAGTGTTTGACCTGTCCTGGGAGATGCTCCTGGCCCGCAACGAGGCCCGCGGTGGGGTCGACCCGTCACATCGTCAGTTAGAGACCATTCTGCGATTAGCCTACGACGCGTTCCACTCGCCGGACGCTTGGTGGCGCTTCCTCCCATCGCATCAGGTCGAGTTCATCGAGCTTTGAAGGGTGCCCACCGTGGTGGACTGCAAATCGGCCACAACGCCATCGCAGTGGTGCTACTCGAACGTCCGCTTATCGGATGCTGTCGCGCTCGGACGGGCGGCGGCAATGGGCGCGAAGCCGAATGTCTGGTCCTGCACGCGCCGGTGATCCAGCGTGACGTAGTATGGCCGTATGCGGAATGGCTGCTTCAGAGTAGGTCTGCCAAAAAAAGCGGACGGCCTCCTATCGACCCAACTCAGTCGTTTGCGCGCGGCCGCGCGGTTCCCGGAAGCGGACATACGTTCGGGATACCCTCACGGGCCGCACGTCACCTCGGAACGGAACAAGGCCCGGTCTGTTTAAAACACATCCCAAACGACATGAGATCTCGAATGCGGAAGATCGCACTCGCTTCCACTGCCTTGCTCGGCCTCGGCGTCCTGGCATCGGCCCCCGCCGAAGCACGCGGGTGGGGCTACGGCGGTGGCTACGGCCACGGCGGCTACGGCTACGGCGGCGGATACCGCGGCATCGGGTTCCGGGGCGGCTACGGCGGTTACCGGGGCTATGGCTATCGTGGCGTCGGGTTCCGGGGTGGCTACGGCGGTTACCGCGGCTACGGACGTGGTTACGGCTACCGTCGCGGCATCGGCCCAGGCGCCGCCATCGGCCTCGGCATCGCGGGTCTCGCCGCCGGTGCCATCGTCGCGAACTCGTACGGCGGCTACGGGTACGGCTACGGCCGCCCGGTTGGGTACTACGGCGGCTACGGCTACGCACCGGCCTACGGGTATGGCTATCCGGCTTACGGCTACGGATACTGAGGCATCGCCGACCTGACGGTGGCCAGCAGCCCGACCGTCACGGCGGAAACGAGAGAGGCGACCGACAGTCCGTCGGCCGCCTCTTTCCGCATTGGAAGACCCGGGTGTAAAATCTTCGAGCCGTCCTCGACTAAACGTACGTGGGCCTATATCCGACTCAACGCTGGCCGCCGTCATACCTCCGGCGTGATCCTACGGTGCCAGCGTCGGCTCGCCGCCCTGCGCAGGACTCGGGACAACTCCTCGATGGAGTAGGGTTTGTGGATCAGCTGGAAGCCCGACGTGCCCTTCTGCGCGAGCACGTGGCTGTAGCCCGAGGTCAGCACCACCGGAAGGTTGAGGTAGAGCCTGCGGATCTCGCGACCGAGCTCGATCCCGTCCATGCCGGGCATGACCACGTCGGAGAACACCACGTCGAAGCGACCGGCGTCCCTCGCCAGCTCGACCAGCGCCTCGGCCGCGTTCGCCGCCCAGACCGTCCCGTAGCCGAGCTCGGCCAGAGACTGGGTGGCGAACGTCCCGACCTCGGCGTTGTCTTCTACCACTAGGACGCAGGTGTCGTGGCCATCCACGAGCGCCTCCGGCTCGACGTCGACGTCGCCCGTAACAAGAGGCGCCTCGACCCTGGGCAGGTACAGGGTGAACGTAGTGCCCCGGCCGAGCTCGCTCTCTACCGCGACGTCGCCACCTGACTGCTTGGCGAAGCCGAAGACCTGGCTCAAGCCCAGGCCGGTGCCATGGCCGACCCCCTTGGTAGTAAAGAACGGCTCGAAGATGCGCTCGATGTCGGCCTGTGCGATGCCGGCGCCGGTATCGGTGATGGCAATGGCGACATAGGACCCGGGCACGGGACTATGCCCGCGGATGGCAGGGACGCCGGCGGCCTCTGCCGTCGCAATCACCAAGTCGCCTTCCCCGCTCATGGCGTCGCGGGCGTTGACGGCCATGTTGATGATGGCCGTGTCGAACTGGCTCGGGTCGGCGTCGACGTAGCACGCTGCGCCGGCCACCCGGACATCGACAGCGATGCCTGAGCCCGTGAGGGTGCCGATCATGTCGCCGATCGCGCCCAGGCTGCGGCCGACCTCGAACACCTCGGGCTTGAGGGCCTGCCTGCGGGCGAAGGCGAGCAGCTGCGCCGTCAGCTTGGCGGCCCGGTCGACGGTGTCGGAGATGGCCCCGACGTATCGCAGGCGGCGCGCGTCCGGAAGTTCGGGCCGCTTGAGCAGATCGGTCGAGGACTTGATCACCGTGAGCAGGTTGTTGAAGTCGTGCGCCACGCCGCCGGTGAGCTGCCCGATGGCCTCCAGTTTCTGGGCCTGGCGCAGGGCCGTCTCGGCGGTCGCGAGGGCGGCTGCCTGGCTCTTATCGAAGGTCACGTCGCGGACCACGCTGTAGATCAGCCCGTCCCGGGGCACCGCGTTCCAGGCCAGCCAGCGATAATCGCCGTTCTTGTGGCGGTAGCGGTTCTCGAAGCCGACGACGCTCTCGCCTCGCTCCAGCCCGGACATCGCCGTCGCCGTGGCGTCGCGGTCGTCCGGATGCACCAGGTCGAGGAAGGAAGGCGCCATCATCTCCTCGGCCGACCAGCCGAGGGTGGCGGTCCAGGCGGGGTTCAGGCTCACGAAGCGTGCCCCGAAGTCGGCCACGCACAGCATGTCCCGTGAGTGGCGCCAGACCTGGTCGAGCTGCTGCGTCCGTTCCGCGACCCTTCGTTCGAGGTCCTCGTTCGTCTCGCGCAGCATCCGTTCGACCTGCTTGCGGTCGGTGACGTCGAGCACGAACACGTAGAAGCCGTCGACCGTCCCGTCCTCGGCCCGGCGCGGCAGGTAGCGGATGTCGGCGACGCGCGGACTGCCGTCGACGCAGGGCCAGTCGAGTTCGAGACGCGCCGGTTCGCCGGAGAGCGCCTTGGCGAAGGCGTCTTTCCGCGAGGCGTAGCCGGCCTCGTCGAGCAGGTCGCGGACATGCCGCCCGACGACGTCCTCCGGCGCCATCGCGAACCAGTCCTCGTAGGCCCGATTCGCGAAGCGGTAGACAAGGCCGCGGTCGATGAAGGCGATGAGGAGCGGCAGGCTGTCGGTGATGAGCAGGAGCTCGGCCTCGCGCGCGCGGAGCGTCCGCTCGGTCAGGACGCGCTGCGTGGTCTCGGTCACGACGCAGAACAGGCCGACAACGGCGTCGTGCTCGTCGCGGACCGGCGAGTGGGAGAACGACCACCACGTCTCCTCCCCGACACCGTGCCGGGCCATGGTGAGGGGCAGGTCGTCGAACCGGCTCGCGGTCCCCGAGAGGGCCAGCTCGACCGACGGCCGGACTTGCGCCCAGACGTCCGACCAGAGTTCCGGCATCGGGGCGCCGAGCGCCCAGGACAGCCGCGGCCCCAGGATCGGCCGGTAGGTGTCGTTGAAGAAGAACGTCAGGTCCGGTCCCCAGGCCAGGAACATGCTCTCGGGCGAAGCGAGGACGAGGTTCAGCGTGACCTTGAGGGAGGCGGGCCAGCCCGTGATCGGGCCCAACGGCGTGCGCGACCAGTCGTGGGCGCGGACCAGCGCACCCATCTCGCCACCGGCCTGCGGGAACTCGTTCGGACGCGACACGGACTCAACCGGCATTCATCGTTCCACCCCGTCCGGCAGGACGGCCGCACGTCAACGAAGCGCCCCGGCCGTCGTTGCAGCGCGAGGTCAATGCACGTCCTGGAAATTGCGTAGCGGTGCCTCGACGACGCAGCGCACGCCCTCGGGCGGGTAGGTGAGGGCGATCCTGCCATCGACGGCGCTGACGAGGCCGCGCTCGATCAGGCGTGAGCCGAACCCCTTGCGGGACGGGGGCACGACAGGCGGACCATCCCGCTCGCACCAGGAGATGGCGAGGACCGGGTCCGCGTCTTCTCCGGCCAGGGACCATTCGACGTCGACGCGCCCGTCCGGCGTCGAGAGCGCGCCGTACTTGGCTGCGTTGGTCGCGAGCTCGTGCGTCATCAGCGCCAGGGCGAGGGCGGCCCTGCCGCCGATCTCGACCGCCGGTCCCCGATAGACGATCCGTCCGGAGCCGTCGTCCTGGAGCCCGACGCCGCCACGGACCACCGGCTCGATGGCGGCGTGCTCGGCGGCGCCTCCGAGCAGGAGGTCGTGGGCCTTGCCCAAGATGATCAGACGGTCGGCCAGCACCTCCTTCGCCGCGTCGACGTCGGTGGCGCCCCGCAGGGTGTTCGCGGCGATGGCCTGGACCATCGCCAGCAGGTTCTTCATGCGGTGGCTGAGCTCGTGGTTGAGCAGGTCGCGCTGCTCCTCGGCCCGCCTGCGCGCGTCGATGTCGGACACCGCGGCGACGGCGCCCGTCAACGCCCCGTCCGCACCCCGGATGGCCGCCGCGGCGATGTCGATCCAGACGTCGGTGCCGTCCGGGCGGCGGTAGCGCACCTGCAACTGTGAGCGCTCGACATCCCCCGTGATGACCCGGGCCAGCGGATATTCCTCCGGGCGGACGGGTTCGCCGTCCGCGTGGAAGGAGGTCCATTCGCCGTATGCGGCGACGTCCCGCACGCGAAGGACCGGATGCCCGAGGATCTCCTCGATCCGGGCGTTGCCGCCGACGATCTGCCCTGTCGGCGCCTCAGCGAGCAGGATGCCGACCGGCACCGTCTCCAGGATCGAACGCTGGCTGGCCTCGCTCGCCCGGAGCGCATCCTCCGTTCGCTTGCGGGCGGTGATGTCGTTGAACAGCACCGCGACCTGCCGCGAGCCGGGCTCACCGAAGGGATAGGCGTAGACATCGAACCACCGGTTTCCCAGCGCGCTCGCCACGAGCTCGAAACGCTCGGGGACGCCGCCGCGCGCGATGCGGTCGTAGATCTCGAACCAGTGCGCCTCATGGCCTCCGGCGAGGTCCCGCATCCACTTGCCGTGGACGTCCCGGAGGCCGGACTGGCGCTCGAAGGACGGATTCACCTCGATGAAGCGGTAGTCGAGCGGGCGCTCGGCCGGGTCGAGCTTCACCTCGATGACGCAGAAGCCGGCGTCGATGCTGTCGTAGAGGTCGCGGTAGCGGGTCTCGCTCGCGACGAGGGCCTGCTCGGCCTGCCGGTTGGCGGTCACGTCGCGCGAGACGGCGAGCAGCCGCGCCACCGCGCCGTCCACGTCCCGGATCGGGGTGACCTGCACGTCCCACCATTTCGGCGTACCCTTCATGGTGCAAGCGGGGCCGGTGAAGCGCCCGACGCCACCCGCCGAGGCCGCGTCCACGGCCGCCCGGGCCTCGGCCTTGCCTGCCTCGTCCCAGAAGGCGGTCCAGTCCATTCCGGCGACGCCGTCGAAGTCGTCGACCTCCATGACGCGCTGGCCGCCCGCGTTCATGAACCCGATCCGGGCGTCGAGGTCGAGCACCTTGATGCAGTCGGCGGAGGAATCGAGCACGCTGCGCAGGAACGCCTCGCTGTCCTGGAGGCGTGCGGCGGCGTTGCGCTGCTCGGTGCGGTCGCGCAGGATCTTGAGGAAGCCGATGGCTTCCCCGGCTTCGTCGCGCAGCGCCATCATCTCGCCGTTGGCCCAGAACCGGGTGCCGTCCTTGCGGAGGTGCCAGCGTTCGTCGATTCCGCGCCCGTGCTCCAGCGCGGCCCGCATCTCCTTGGCCGCGATGCCGTTGGCCCGGTCCTCGGGCGTGAAGAACACGTCGGCCGGCCGCTCGACCATCTCCGCCGGCGACCAGCCGAGAATGCGGGTGGCGCCCTCGTTCCAGTCGTCGACGCGACCGTCGAGCCCCATGACGATGATGGCGTAGTCGATGGCGCTGTTGAACACTGCCTCGTAACGGTCTCGGCTGGCGCGGACGCTGCGCCACGCATCAACCTCTCCTGCCTCCGCGAAGCCGGCGGCGACGGTGCCCGCGAACAGGCGCACCGCTTCTAAGTCACCGTCGGAGAAGGCGTCGGTCGCGCCTGACTGCAGCTTCAGCACGCCGATGGCGGTGCCGCCACGCGAGACCGGGACGTACATGGCCGAGCGCATCCCGAGCGGCGCGACCAGATCGCGCTTCACCCGTCCGTCGAGCAGCGCGTCGGGACACGACACGGCTTCCCCGGTGAGCAGGCAGTGGCCGGAAAGGCTTCCGCGAAGCGGCAGCCGCAATCCCTCGTGTCCGGCTAGGCAGCCCCGGACCGTGCGATAGACGAGCTCCTCGCCCTCGCGCGTCTCGATGGCGCCGCCCTCCGCCCGCGGGACCGCCTTGATCGCGCCGGCGAGCACGGCGTCGAGGATGGCGTCGAGGTCGCCACCCGCCAACGAAACCGCGGCCTGTGCCTCGGCCAGCGCGTCGTGCCGCAGGATCGTGAGGCGCTGCTCGTCGATGGCGGCGTCGCGGGACCTCAGCGCCCTGCGCAGCTCCAGTTGCGCCATGACCTGGCCGGCAAGCTTGCGCAGCGCCGAGGATTGGTCGGGCGTCAGTCCCTCCGGCCTGGGCGCATGGTCGATCACGCACAGAGTGCCCAGCCGCTCGCCATCGGGCGTCTCCAGCGGCGCCCCGGCGTAGAAGCGCAGGAACGGGGCTTCCGTGACGAGGCGGTTGTCGCGCGTTCGCTCGTCCCGCGTCAGGTCCGGGATCACCAGGACGTCCGATTGTGCCAGGGCGTGTGCGCAGACGGATTGGTCCAGGGGCGTCTGGCAGGGCTCGAAGCCGACCCTTGCCTTGAACCATTGCCGGTCGCCGGCCACCAGGCTGACGAGGGCGACTGACGTCCCGCACACCAAGCGGGCGAGGTCGACGACGTCGTCGAAGCCGGGCTCGGCCGGCGTGT
Organism: Methylobacterium sp. 391_Methyba4; assembly: GCF_029691625.1. Classification (NCBI taxonomy): domain Bacteria; kingdom Pseudomonadati; phylum Pseudomonadota; class Alphaproteobacteria; order Hyphomicrobiales; family Methylobacteriaceae; genus Methylobacterium; species Methylobacterium sp. 391_Methyba4. Next base: position 3,950,901 of record NZ_CP121475.1, read on the forward strand.
CGAGGATCTCGTAGGACGCGAGTGCGTCCAGTCGTTCACGGTCGAGCGTCTCGTGGGGCAGCGGTGCGGTCCCGGTCATCGGGCCGCCTCCCGCGAGCCGTGCGCAAGGGGGTCGAGGCGCTGCGCAGGAGCGGCATCCGGGGTCACGTCCACCGCGAGGATCTCGCCACCCTCCGTCGAGACGGCGCCCATGACGGACATGAAATGCCGCCTGACGCGGCCATGGCATTCGCAGCAGGCCGCCTCGGCGCGCCCGCGGTCGAGCAGGTGGATGCGTCCCCGGCCGACCACGATCAACCCTTGGTCCTGGAGGGTGCCCAGCACGCCGCTGACGTAGCTGCGTCCGACGCCGAGCATGGCCGCCAGGACGGTCTGGGTCACCGGCAGCGCGTCGGTGCCGAGCCGGTCCTGCAGCGCCAGCAGCCAGCGCACGACGCGCTGCTCGATGGGATGGGCGGCGTTGCAGGCGACCGACTGAAGCACCTGCGCGAGCAGGCAGTCGGCGTAGCGCACGAACAGGTCGTTCAAGGCCGGGGATGAACCCTTCGCCTCACGCAGCCGGTCGGCGTCCATGCGCAGGACCGCGCCCTCGATCTGGACGACGCACCGGGTGAAGGCCGGCAGGTAGCCTTGGCTGACGACGCCCCCGATGGCGCCCTCGTGTCCCACCGTGGCCGTCTCGACGGTACGGTCCCCGGCCAGCGGCACGACCAGGGTGGTAACGGTGCGATCAAGGGGAAAGGTGACCTGCGAGACGTCGTCGCCGACCTCGAACAGGATCGTCCCGCGAGCGCACTCGGCCCTCACGAGATGCGGGGCCAGGAGCGCGCCGTCCCGCGCGTCGAGGGCGTCGAGGAGCAGGTTGCCCTCGACCGGGATGAGATTGCGCGAAGACATGAAGACGACGACCGGCGGGCCAGGGCTGCACCCGGCCCTCCACTTGTCATGGCGACCGTCTGTTCACAACACGACAATAGCGGCATCGTGGACAGACACGGCGATTTGACAGGTGCACGCGGTTCTGGCGTGCGGTCGCAAGCGGCGTCGCGCGCACCGGGCAGCCGCCACGACGTCGCTCAGCTGCGCGGGAATGATCAATTCGTTCATCAATGCCCGATGCCGCGAGATGGCCCTCTACTTGCTCTTTCCTCCCTTCTTCCCGAGTTCGGCCTGGGCCGAGGAGGACTTGCGTGGATTGGACTTGCCCTCGTGGCTGGCCTTGGCATTGGCCTTCCTGGCCGTCGCGCTGCCGTGCCCCTTCTTCTCGGTCATGATCTTCTCCGTTCGAGAAAACCGGAAATGCCCGGCCGCACCACGCGTTCCGCCGGGTTTTCCCAGGCCCGTGAAACCCGCGCGCCCTACGCTCCGTACAGGTCCTCGAAGATCCGATGCTGAATACGCGTGAGACCGAAATTTCGCGCGCTGTGGAGCCATGCCTCCTCCTGCTTGAGGAGAAATTTATCAAATTTGAGAGGAACTTAGACGAATGTTATCGCCTTCTCCTAATCAATCGGGAAAGCTGTTCCCGTGCAGGAGAAGCTAGATGAAAATCACGACCCTCGCACTCGCGGCCACCTTCCTGGGCAGCCTCGCGCTCGGCGGCGCCGCATCGGCGGCCCCGATGGGACCGAATGGCCTTCAGGCCGCCCCGGCCGGCTTCACCCAGGTCCGCATGAGCAGCAGCGAGCGCATGATGATGAAGAAGCGCATGATGCATAAGAAGATGATGAAGCGTCGGATGATGAAGCGAAAGATGATGATGAACCGCATGTAAGCGGTCGCTCGAAGGAGGCGGAGCGACCTTCGGGTCTCCGCTTCTTTTTATTCAGGTAATGTGCCGCTTGCCTCGTACCTACATGGCACGCTCCGCGCCGGATCTCGGCGAAGTCGAGCATCGTCGCTGAATGTTCCGGCATCCAGTCGTGATACGCGTTACTCACCGGGTCAATGCGCTCTGCCTACTTGTCCTGCTTATTAGCAGCCTCTAGATCTTCAACGCGCATCAGGGGCTGTACTCGGGCAATGTCTTGACCTTCGATAGTCCGCTGCTGGCTATGACCTCGACCGAGGACGTTCCGCCCAAGGGCGCCACGACAAGCCTCCCAAGGACCTGATCGGACGGTAATGCTGACGGGACGCGCGTGGCTGCGTTTCGCATGTCCGCAACGAGGCGCGACGCCAGGAAACCCGACTTCCGACTCCTGCCCTGATCGGACCGTCAGGATGCCGTGGCGGTCGATACGAGGTGCACGGTGCGGGATGAGGGCAGCCTGAACAGGAAGGTCGTCCCCCGGTCTATGGCGCTCCTGACTTCGAGCACGCCACCCTGGCGCTCGACGAGGTCCCGGCACAGCAGCAGGCCCAGGCCGCTCCCGCGCTCGCCCGCCGTCCCGTTCGTCGTCGTCCGCCGGTCCAGCCTGAACAGGTCGTCCACCCTGCCCGGCGGCATGCCGACGCCGGTATCCGCGACGGAGATCTCGACCACGTCGCCCTCACGCTGGGCGGCGACCCTGATGGTGCCGCCGGGCAGCGTGAACTTGATCGCGTTGCTGACGAGGTTGCGCAACACCGTGGCGAGCATGTCCCGCTGCGCCCGCACCACCGTGCGGTCGCAGGACGCTTCCAAGCTCAGCCCCTTGTCCGAGGCGGCCTCGGCGGCTCCCTTCAGGACGTCTCCTGCCAGGGTGCCGAGGTCGACGTCGGTGAGGGTGACCGCCATCGTATCCATCTGCAGGCTCGCCCAGGAGAACAGGCTCTCCAGCAGGGCGTAGGCCTGCGTCGCCGCCTCGTGGATTCCCTTGGCGCGGCGCTCGATGGAGGCGGGGTCGCGCGCCGCGACAGCCTTTCCGAGCACTTCCGACAGGCCGAGCAACGCCTGGAACGGGTTGCGCAGGTCGTGGGCGATGATCGAGAACAGCAGCGATTTCTGCCGGTTCAGCGTATCGAGTTCGAGCGACTTCGCCTCCGCCTCGCGGCGGGCTTCGGCGAGTTCCGCCTGGAAGGCGCGCCGGGCCTCGGCGAAGCGGATCGCCCGCGCCAGGCCGGAAGGCGTGACCTCGGCCTTGTCGATGTAGTCCAGCGCGCCGGTCCGCATCAGCCGCGTCGCCAGGTCCGGGTCGGCCTCGCCGGTCAGCATCAGCACCGCCCGCGCCTCGCCCTCGGCCGCCAGCAGGGTCTTCAGGAGCGCGAACGTGTCGATGCCCGGCAGGCGATAGTCGAGCAGGATGCAGTCGAACGTTTTCTGGGAGGCGAGGCGCTCGCCCTCCTCGCCTCCGGCCGCCTCCGTCAGGGTGTGGGCGAGGCCGGACTTGGCGAGCGCCCGCCGCACGGCCGCGCGGTCGACCGCGTCGTCATCGATCAGCAGGATGCGGGTCGGGTTCGTCACGATGGGGACTATGCAGGAAACTCGACCACCTTCCAGTAGTGTTCCAGGAGTGCCACCGCTTCCATGAAGGTGTTGGCCGGGTCGCGCTTGACGATGTAGCCGGCGACGTTGTGGCCGTAGGCCCGCATCCGGTCCTCGTCGGCCTTCGACGTGGTGATCATGAACACCACCGCCGAACGCAGGTCCTGGTCAGCGCGGATCGCCTCCAGGAACTCGATGCCGTTCATGCGCGGCATGTTCAGGTCGAGCAGGATCAGGTGAGGCCTCGGCAGCTTGGTATGTCCGTTCTCGCCGCGCAGGATCTCCAGGGCCTCGACGCCGTCGCGGGCGACCGTGATCGGGTTGCCGATCTTGCTCTTCTTGAAGGCGCGCTTGAGCCCCTGAACGTCCACCTCGTCGTCGTCGACCAGCAGGATGTTAACCGTCGAGCCCATCCGCCTGTCCCTTCCGGCCGTCTCGCGGCCACGTGAAATGCACCGCCAAGCCGCGCCCGTCGGCCCCGTCGGAGAGCCAGACCTTGCCACCCTGGCGGTCGACCAGCTTGCGCACGATGGCCAAGCCCATGCCGCTGCCCTCGACCTCGTCGCGGGGCTTGAGCGTCTGGAACATGCCGAAGACGCGCTCGCGGAACTGCTCGGGTATGCCCGGCCCGTCGTCGGTCACGACGAACTCGAACGCGTCCCCTGCAGGCTTGGCCTCGACCCGGATATGCCCCTCGGCCGGGCGGTCGTGATGCTTGATGGCGTTGCCGATCAGGTTCTGCAAGGCCTGGGTCAGCGGAGCCCGGGCCGCCGGTAACGTCGGCAAGGAATCGTCCGCCGTGATCGCGAAGCCTTCGGGAGGGCTGACCAGGACGCCGAGTTCCTCGACGAGCGCCTTCGTGTCGACCGTGTCCATCGCCGCGTCGGCCCGTCCCGCCCTGGAGTAGGCCAGGAGGTCGTCGAGCAGGCTGTCGAGCCGCCGCACCCGGCTCTTGAGCAACTCCATGTTGGTCTGGACGTCGCCGGTCAGCGAACCCTCCAGGTCCTCCTCGATCCAGCCGACGAGGTTCTCGATGCCGCGCAGCGGCGCCTTGAGGTCGTGCGAGGCGACGTAGGCGAACTGCTCCAGTTCCTCGTTGGATCGGCGCAGGTCGATGGCGTGGCGGGCGAGCCGGCGCTCCAGGCCCTTGCGCTCGGTGATATCGGTGTTGGTCCCGAACCAGCGCAGGATGGCCCCGTCCGGCCCGCGATGGGGTTGTGCCAGCGACAGGAACCAGCGGTACTCGCCGTCGGCGCCCCGGAGCGGGAAGGTGTCCTTCCACGGCTCGCCGGTCTGGAACGCCTCGCTGATGCGTTCCACGACGCGCTCGACGTTGTCGGGGTGGTGGACGTCGCGCCAGCCCCAGCCCCGCATCTGTTCGAGGGTGGTGCCGGTGTAGTCGTACCAGCGCTGGTTGTACCAGATGATGTCGCCGTTCGGCTCGGCGACCCAGGCCATCTGGGGCAGGGCGTCGGCGAGGGCGCGGAAGTCGTCCGTGGTGAGGTTCGCGGCACGCTCCACGCGCGGGTCTCCTAACGATGGGCTCGGAATGCGGTCGGTCCCGCATACCCCCAGACGAGATGCGCGTCACCGGAGCGTGCCCGGGCCGCCAAGCCGCGCAGGCGGGCAAGTCTTCTGGGATCCGAAAGCCGTGGACCGCATGACCGCCGGGAACCGCCTTGCCCCAGGAAAATTGGCTCCCAGAGCCGGGCCTGCAACCGGTAGGGAGGAATTAGACGATGTCGGCGGATACCGAGAAGCACCGAGCGCTGTTGGCGGCCCTCAAGGACGCACAGGGCAAGGGCGACGGCTCCTTCGAGCGCGCCGTGACCGATGCCTTCGAGCACGTGTTCGAGCACCTGGGACGCCTGAACGATCACGTGTCCCTCGGAGGCCCCGACGGTGGCGACCCCCATCTGAAGCCCGGCGAATCCGCGACCCTTCGATAGGGACCGGGACCGCCGGAGGCCGCAAAGCGAAAGGCACGCGCATGATCACGCTTTATACTTGGTCGACCCCGAACGGTCGCAAGATCCCGATCATGCTTGAGGAGTGCGGGCTACCCTACACGGTGCTGCCGGTGAACATCGGAAAGGACGAGCAGTTCGCCCCCGACTTCCTGAAGGTCTCGCCCAACAACAAGATCCCGGCCATCGTCGACAACGAGGCGGAGGGCGGTCCCTTATCCGTCTTTGAGAGCGGGGCGATCCTTACGTATCTCGCCGAGAAGACCGGGCACTTCCTCGCACCCTCTGGGCCTGCCCGCTATAAGGCCCTGGAGTGGCTGCACTGGCAGATGGGCGGGCTGGGTCCGATGCTGGGCCAGCTCGGCTTCTTCGCGGTACGCTCCGACGAGAAGGCGCCGCTCGCGATCAAGCGGTTCACCGACGAGGCCGACCGCCTGCTGCACGTCATGGACAAGCGGCTCGGCGAGGAGGCCTACCTCGCGGGCGCGGACTACTCCATCGCCGACATCGCCTGCTACGCCTGGACCGTGGCGGCCACGTCGTTCCTGAAGGAACCACTCGCTGGCACGCTCGGCGACGTCCCGAACGTACATGCGTGGTTGGCCCGGGTCGGCGAGCGGCCTGCCGTCCGACGCGGCATGGAGGTCCCGAAGACCTGAGGCGCGGAAACTCGGCGGCCTGGAAGCAGGGGCGGCAATAGTTTCCTGGGTGAACGGGAAGTCGCTGGTGTCGTCGTAGACCGGGTTTGAGAAGATTTTTGAGTTGCTCACATCGACGATGCGGCCGGGGAACTGGCGACTGCGCACCCACATCGCCGGATTTGTCCCCTGAACCGCGGGACACGGGCGGATTGTCGACCCGGAACGCCGACCCAACGCCCACGAGGCGCGACCGCGATACGGTCGCCTCTTTAACGCTTCATGCCGAACCAGCGGCTCAGTGCAAGTAGCGGTCGGCCCCGCGCGGGAAGCGTCGATCGCGGCATCGTGCCGACTGGAAGTCCTTCAGCCGCGTCCGAGCGGGACCCTGACATGGATGCGCAATCCGTCGGCATCGAACCTGATGTCGACCTCGGCCGCGACCTGTGCGGTCAGGATTTTCTTGAGGAGCCGGGTGCCGAAACCCTCGCGGGTCGGCAGGGTCGGCGGCGGCCCGTCATGCTCGTTCCACGTCCAGGCCAGCCAGGGACCCGTCTCCTCGACCTCGGCCGCCCAGGTTACCTTGACCCTCCCGTCTGGATGCGCCAGGGCACCGTGCCGGAGGGCGTTGGTGGTGAGTTCGTGCAGCGCCATGCTGACAGGCACGGCGAGGTCGGAAGGAAGAAGCAGGGGCGGTCCTCGGAGTGAGATCCGCCCGCCGTCGGCGTAGGGGTCGAGCTCGGCCCGCAGGAGCCCCTCAAACGATGCAACCTGCGCTTGGTCCTCGGTGATCAGTGAGTGCGTCCGGGCCAGCGACATGATGCGGCCGCCGAAGGCGCTTGAGAACTCGTCCATCGTGACGGACGAGCGTAGGGTCGCGTTCAGTACGGCCTGGACCGTCGCGAGAGTGTTTTTCACCCGATGATGGAGCTCGCGAACCATCAGGGATTGGCGATTCTCGAAGCCACGGCGGTCGGTGACGTTACGCTGGGCCGAGACCCAATGCGTGATCTGGCCGTCGCCGCAGCGCACCGGCGTGATGAGCCACTCGACCATGTAGGTCGAACCGTCCTTGCGGTAGTTGACCGCCTCGCCCCGCGCGGGCTCGCCGGCCTGGAGCGACGCGCGGAGCCGGTCGAGCACGGCGCGGTCAGTCCTCGGTCCCTGCAGGAAACGTGGCGAGCGTCCCAGGACCTCCGCTAACTCGTAGCCGGTCATGTCGGTGAAGGCGGGATTGGCGTACTCGATGCGGGGGCCCGGCTCGTCGAGCTCGGCCGAGGTGATCAGGATGGCCTCGCCGGACGCCTCGACCGCCGCCTGGAGCAACCCGGGGGCGATACTGCCCGGGCCGTGTTCGTCGTTCCGCACCGGCATCCCCCACGTCCCCGACATCACGGATGTGAGCCCTGGCCTGAACGCGCCGAGGGATACCGCAAACTGGTCAACTTGCTGCGCCTGGGACGGTTTCGTCAGCGGATGAGGTGTCGCAAGCCGGCGTCATTCGTCGGCCGTGTTGTGAAAGAACGACGACACAGACCCTCGACGCCTTCATCCCGTAATTAGCGAAATTTCCGGGGCCGCTGCTTTCGGAAAGACTTTGCCGTTAATGGTCCTAACTACGAGGGAAGAAAGTGCTCCAGGATCGAGGTTGCCGCCATCCTCGGAAAAGGTCCGGATAGGCCGAATACGCAGGAGCCACAGGGAGGTATATGATGTGCGGCCTTGCCCGCCGTTCGTTATGCGGCCGCGGCAGGTTCCCTCGCCGCTGCCGGACGGGTATGTGCGTGGTGTGCGACCGTCGCCTTCTCGCACTCAGCCGCGATATGAACCCATTCGACGGCGGCCGTGCTCGGCGGCGAACACGTGGGCATAGAGGTTGGCCATCCAGACACGCCCTCCCTCAGTCAGGTCGAGGAAATGGGCCGCATCGCCGATCACCGGCTGGACCCTGCCCCAGAAGAACGCCGGGTAGCGCTTAGCGAGGTCGGCCGCGCTGTCGTAGCCGAGCCGGCCATCGAGTCCAGCCTCGGCGAACTCGTGGAAAAGTGCGTTTAGCTTGCGCGGGTAGAGCGCAGGTTTCCACCCCCGCTTCGCCGGCCCCTATAGGCAACCGGCCGTGGCGGGACATCCGTCGTCGAAGCGCCGGCCTAGTTACTGGTTGGTCGGATAGGGTTATCGTCGGCACCGCTGGCTTCGGCCCTCACCTTCCACAACCCCTGGGCTGGCATGACGCGATAAAGGTAATCGTCGCCGGGCGGGGCCGAGGGAGTCGAGGCACGGTCCATCGAGCCGTCAGAGCTATCCCGTCACTCCGGACTGACAGCTCCGTACCGACCTGTCTCGCGATGGATGGCCACGTCGAGTTCCGCCCCCGCCAGGACGATGACGACGGACACCCATAGCCAGAGAAGGAAAGCCGCCACCGTGCTGAGCGACCCGTAGGTGACGTCGAGCGTGGAGAAGTGGCCGACCACCCAGGAGAACAGGCTGCACTCCGCCACGAGGGCGGCGGCCGCAGCCACGCCGCCCACGGTTAAGAACGGCAAGCCCTTCCGACCGCCGGACGGGGCGACCCGGTACAAGGTCGCGACCGTCAGGAGGAAGGTGACGAAGGCCGTCGACCAGCGCACCAATGCCCCGGGCAACGTGCCATCGAAAGGTGCGAGTGCATGCGTCATGGCGATCGTCGCTGCCAGCGCGCAGGCCATGACTGCCAGCGCCCCAATGGAGAACGCCAAGCTCACCGCCGTCAGGCGCAACCAGGACCGCCGCCGTTCCGTCTCGAATGTCATGTCGAGCGCGTGGAACAGCGCCTGCATTGCCACAATGACGCTCCACAGACTGACGACGAGCCCGAATGCCGGCCCGACTGGCCTAGCGAGATCGGCACCACGGTCCGCCGGACCAGTGTCGGACGCCGCCCGGAGTGCCCGCGCGACGATGTCCCCGGCGCTTTCGGGCATGACGTCGGTCACCATGAGGACGGCATCGCGTATGTCAGCGACCCCGAGGAGCTGGTGCGCGAGCCAGACCAGCAGGGCCACGGCGGGGAACAGGGCCAGCGCGCTCCAGAACGCAACGCCCGCCGCCATGAAGCCGATGCCGTGTTCGTTCGCCGCCAGCGCCGCGTGGCGGATGACCGCGAGAATTGCCCGACCGGGCGGTACGCACGATTCCCTCACGGCCCGCCCCGGGACGGCATCAGGTACACGTAGGTGAGGCTGGGTAGGGCCGATTTCAGACGTCCGTACGCCGTGTCGAAGGCGTCGTCCCGCTCCTCGGCGGTGGTCCCGTCGCGGAATGACAGGACCATCGCCAGGACCACGCTGTTGGTCCCGATCTGCAGGCTGCGCACGTCCTGGATGCAAGCGATCCGCTCGTCCCGGCCGACGCAGTCGCGGGCCCGGGCCAGGAACGCCGCCGAGGCGCCCTCGCCGATGAGCAGGCTGCGCGTCTCACGGGCGAGCACCACCGCGACGCCGACGAGCAGCACGCCGATGGCGAAGGAGGCCACGCCGTCCGCACGGGGCTCGTCAAGCCCTACGGACACCGCGACGCCGATGGCGGCGACGCCCAGGCCGATCAGGGCCGCGCCGTCCTCCAGGATGACGGTGAAGGTGCTCGGGTCCTTGGACCGGCGAAGCGCGGACCACATCCCGACGTCGGCGTGCCGCCGGCGCATCTCCCGCCACGCCACGCCGAAGGAGTAGCCCTCGAACAGGACTGCTAGCCCAAGCACGGTGAAGTTCACCCAGGCGTCCTGGATCGGCTCGGGGTGCCGGATCTTCTCGACGCCCTGATAAATGGCGAAAGCGCCGCCGAGGCTGAAGATCAACAGGGCGACGACGAAGGACCAGAAGTACAGTTCGAGGCCGTAGCCGAACGGGTGGGCTTCGTCCGGCGGTCGCTTCGCCCGGTGCATGCCGTAAAGCAGCAGGCCCTGGTCGACCGTGTCGACGAGCGAGTGCAGGGCCTCGGTGAACATAGCGCTCGACCCGGTGTAGAGCGCGGCGCCGAACTTGGTCACGGCGATGGCGAGGTTGCCCCCGAGCGCGGCGTAGACGACGGTGGTCGAGCCGTCCCGTTTCATGGGTGCTGCTCCTGAAAGGCGGGCTGGCAGGGGTAAGGCAACTCGGCGCCGACGTCGTCAGGCGGGCTCCTGCTCTGGCAGTTCCTTGAGCGTCCGGCGTGCCACCATGCTCAATGTGGAGCCCTGTACGACGATGGTGAACAGCACCACCGCGTAGGTTGCCGCCAGGATCGCAGGCTTGGCGTCGCTCTCCGGGATCGAGAGAGCCAGCGCCACGGAGATGCCGCCCCGTACCCCCGCCCAGGTCAGGAACGGCACGTTGCCGAGGCAGAGGTTGCCGCCCCATCGGAACAGCAGGACCGGGGCCGACACCGCGACGAGGCGGGCGACCAGCACGATGGGAACGGCGCAGGCGGCCAGCGTCAGCCCGGCGACCTGAAAGCGCAGGACGAGGACCTCCAGTCCGATCAGCAGGAAGAGGACCGAGTTCAGCACCTCGTCGATCAAAGTCCAGAGCGCCGAGACGTATTTCTGGGTGTTGTCGCTCATCGCGTAGCGCGGGGCGCGCTCGCCTATCAGCAGCCCGGCCGCGACCACGGCCAGCGGGCCGCTGGCCCCGAGCTTCTGGGCGAGCGCGTAGGTGCCGGTGACGAGGGCCAGGGTAATCAGCACCTCGACCGGGAAGTCGTCGATGGCGCGCATCGCGCGGTAGGCGAGGTAGCCCGTCACCACCCCCAGGACCAAGCCGCCGCCGGCCTCGTGCAGGAGCAGGGCCGCGATCCCGCCGGCGCTGGTCGCCTCGCCGCCCGACCCCGCGGCGTAGGCGACGAGGACGGTGAACAGCACGATGCCGATGCCGTCGTTGAACAGGGCCTCGCCCTGCATCTCGATTTCGAGGGCTTCGGGCACGTTCACGTTCTTGAGCGTGGCCAGGACCGCGACCGGATCGGTCGGACTGATGAGCGCCCCGAATACCAGCGCCCAGGCGAATGGCACTGGACTGCCGAGGACCTGCGCCATGGCCCAGAAGGCACCGCCGACCAGCGCCGTCGAGATCAGGGTCCCGAGGAGAGACAGGGTCGCCACCGACAAGGCTCGGTCGCGCAGCAGGCGAAGGTCGAGGCTCATAGCGCCGGCGAACAACAGGAAGGCCAGCATGCCGTTCATCACGACGGCGGTGAAATCGACCTGATCGAGCACCCGCGTGAGGTCCTGGTAGAGATGCTGCCTCGGGAAGGCGAGGTCGACGAGGACGAGCGCCAGCGATGCCAGCAGTCCCATCACGAGCAGGCCGATGGTGTGCGGCATCCGCAGGAAGCGACGGTTGAGGAAACCGAAGGTCGCCGACAGGGTCAGCAGGAGCGCGGCAAGGTCGAAGATGGAGATCACGGGCTTCCCCCGCCCAGGCCGCGGGAGGGCGCGGGGGGCTTTCCGATGAGATGGCTCAACGCGGTTTCACGCGTTCGGTCGCGCCTGCCGCGGAGAGCACGGCGTTGGCCGCGGCGACGTCGCCGCCCTCCCGCGACAACTCCGCCGCCGGGCCTTCGCCGGACCGGCGGCAGAGGCGCACGAGATAGGGGAAGTGGTCCGAGCCGAAGGCGTCGAGGCGCTCGACCGACACCGTCTTGAAGCCCCCTTCGTGGAAGACATGGTCGAGCGGCCACCGCCACAGGGACGAATGGGCGTTCCAAGTGGCAACGTAGCCGCGGTCTCGGCGGGGGTCGATCAGCCCGGACAGCCTCATCATGCGCTCGACCGCGGTCTCCCAGGGAGTGGCGTTGAGGTCGCCGGCGATGATGCCCGGCTCAACACGTTCACGCAGCACGACCGCCGCCGCGTAGAGCTGGGCGTCGCGCCCGCGGGCCGACTGCCAGGGCTGCGGCGGCCTCGGGTGGAGGCCTACGAAGTCGACCACCTCACCGCTGCGCAGGGTGACGCCGGTCACCACGGCCGGCGTGTCCTGACCGGCGAGGTAGCGTACCTCACCGTTCACCAGGGGTAGGCGCGAGAGGAGGTGGATGCCGTAGTACGATCCCGTGATGCGCTGCAGGCCGTGGGGCATCGAGGCGCGCAACGGCGTCAGGGCCTCGTCCCACCACGCATCCGTCTCCATCGCCAGGAACAAGTCGGGCTGCTCACGCTCGACGGCCTCGACCAGCGGTCGGGCGTTCCGGTTGCCCAACTGCACGTTCGCGACCAGCACCGAGAGCTTGCGCTCGACCGGGCAAGCCTCGATCCGTTGCGTCGACCCGGGCAGGTATGGCCACAGGATCCAGAGATCGACCACGAGCGCGCAGGCGATCAGGGCGAGCGCCGTCGCGGTCGTCCCGGGGTTTTGCCGGAAAAAGGGGACCAGGGCGAAACAGACCGCGGCCAACGCGAAGGAGAGCGGCAGGCGCGGGAAATCGAGCAGCCGCACCGCCCACCATTCGGTCGGGACCAGCGGAACGAGGCTCGCGGCCGAAAGGGCCAGAGCGACGAGGACGAGCGCGTAGCGAACGAGGGACCTCATCAGCCGACAGGCATCGGTCGGCCGACGACGGGCGACGGGACCCCGGTCAAACCGTCGGCGCGCTCGGATAGCGACTTGAGCACGCTGATCGAGCCATCGGTCTCAAGCACGACGGCAGCCGCCTGCGAAAGGTCATCCAGTCCCTCCGAGCGTAGGGCCGAGAGCACGTCGTCCCGCGTCAGGCGCTGGCGACGCATCGCACCCTCGATCAAGTCTCCCCTATGAGCGAGCAACGTCGGCTCGGCCTTGACCAGCGACCTGACCCGCGCCGAGCGTACGCTTGACCAGGTGATCAGGTACTGCAGTCCGATGAGGGTCGCCAGCGCGAGGACCCCTTCCAGCAGCGCCACCGACTTGGTCAGGACGATGGAGGACAGCGTCGAGCCGAGTGCCACGGTCACGACGAGGTCGAAGGCGTTCAGCTTGGTCAGGGTACGCTTGCCCGAGATCCTGAGGAACAGGATGAGGGCGACGTAGGCCAGTGGCCCGACGACGATGACCCTGAACAGGCCGGACCAGGTGTCGAAGAACATCGTAGGTGACCTCCAGGAGTGTTCCCCGGAGGGATGGGTCTCGACTTGCGGGATTCCGAACGGGGAAGCCCTCGAACGATGCGATCAGCCGGCGGTCAACGCATGTCCTTGGGCAGGTGCTTGATCGGGTCCTTCCTGCCGCCTTGGCCCTTGCCCTGTACCGAGCCATCGGACTGCATGACGTCGGTCGAGGACTGGATCGCGCTCGGCGGCGCGACCTGGCCGTTGCCCTCGTGACGCGCGTTCCCGGCGCCTTTGACCGTCGACGTTCCGGGGGGCAGAGTTCCGGGCGTCGGCTGGTCGATTGAGCTGGCGGCGGATTGCGCGGCCGCGGGACCGGCGAGCGACATGCCTACGACGAGCAGGCAGGATCCGGCGATGCGTATGGCGACGCGACCGGAGGCGCACCGGGAGGGATCGGAGGTATCCATAGGGACCGTCCTGTCGGATGCATTAGCATCAAGGGTCCTGATCTGAAGCTTTCACCGCCCCCTTGGTTCCTGTCCGGTGCCCTACGGCGCCGACCGGCGACGGCGTCCGGGGCGGCGGGTCCGCCGGTCCCGCCCGTCGTCGCCGGGGCCAGCCCGCCCCGTTGCTTGGGTGCAGGCTGGCGGAGGTGTCGGGTTACTTCGGCATCAGGACGCTGTCGATGACGTGCACGACGCCGTTCGACTGGTTGACGTCCGCCTGCTCGACGAAGGCGCCCCCGCCCTTCTGGTCGATCAGCGCCAGCCGGTCGCCGTCCATCTTCACGGTCAGCACCTGGCCCTCGACGGTCTTCAGGTTCGCGGCTTCACCGCCCATCTTCGCCTTGGCCATCAACTCCTTGGCGTCGAGCTTGCCCGGCACGACGTGGTAGGTGAGCACGGCCGTCAGCGTCTTCTTCATGTCGGGCTTCAGGAGCGAGTCGACCGTTCCGGCCGGCAGCTTCTTGAAGGCCGCGTTCGTCGGCGCGAACACCGTGAACGGGCCCTTGCCGCTGAGCGTGTCGGCGAGCCCGGCGGCCTTCACGGCGGCGACCAGGGTCGTGAGATTGCTGGCCTTCGAGGCGTTCTCGACGATGGTCTTGTCGGCCATCATCGGGGCGCCGCCGACCATGGGGGCTGTCTCGGCGAAGGCCGGCGCCGCGAAGGCCAGGCCGGAGGCGAGAAGGGCGGCGGTCAGTGTGGTCCGCATCATCAAAAAGTCCTGTCGACGTTATCAAGGCTCGATCATCGAGGCTCGTGCCGTCAATACGGGCCGGACAGGGACAGAGTTTCAAAATAATTATTACGATAAATTCATGAAATTCCCATCATAAGACGAGGATTTAGGCCGGCTCTCATCTGCGACTATGCAAGCGCAGTGCGGCTCTATAAGCGGCGATCTTTAGACGTGGCCTTTTCTCAACCCATTCATACACGCAAACTGTCAACAGCACTTTTGCCGGGCCGGTTTTTCTGAACGTTTCCTGAACGCGGGCGTTAGGGTTCCGAATCGTGCAGCCTGGGAGGGCGAGAGCCTGGCCCCTTTGACGGGCGATCCGCGCTGCACCCACGAAGCCCCACCTCGGAGACATACTTGTCCTATCGCACGATCACCGTCGCCCTCGCGCTCGCCTGCCTCTCGGTCCCGGCGCTCGCCCAGACGACGCCCACGACCACGGCTCCCGGCACCGCGATGCCCGCATCCTCCGACATGGGGATGAAGATGGCCGACACCGCCACGGTGAAGCTCAAGTACGTGACCGTGAAGCCTGCCGACGTCATGTCGTCCAAGCTCGTTGGCACCACCGTCTACAACAACAAGAACGAGAACGTCGGCGAGGTCGAGGACCTCGTGATCGAGAACGGCAAGACCGTGACCGGTGTCGTCGTCAGCGTCGGCGGTTTCCTCGGCATGGGCGAGAGCTACGTGGTGCTCGACCCGTCGACGCTGTCCATCAGCGACAAGGACGGCAAGTGGGCGGTCCACGCTGACACCGACAAGGACACGCTGAAGAACGCGCCGAAGTTCACCTACTCCAAGAAGAAGAGCTGATCCCGCACGACGAAGGAGATACCATCATGAAGCACACCATTCTCGCCTCTGCGCTGCTGGCCGGCCTCGGCCTCGGCGCCTCGACCCTGCCGTCCTCGGCACTGCCGATGACCGCCTCCGGCGTCACGGCCCCGGCCAACGCCGATCTGGTCCAGGTGCGCATGCACCGGCGCCACCGGATGCGGCAGGGCTCGGCCAGCCGCGGCAACGCGGCCATGCCGTCGCGCGGCGCCCGCGGGCAGCAGTACGGCGGCACGACCGGCGGTCCGCGCCGCTGACGCGGCCTCGCCTGCATCCCGAGGGCTGTGTGCCCTCGGGCCGTTGATCAAGCGCCGCCGGGTGGCCTCCCAGCCACCTGGCGGCTTTCTCATGTATCGGTGTCACGCATGATCTTCACGGAAGCGCTCGGTCGCCTGGAAGGGCTCGGTCGCTCAGCGGCGGCCCTCCTACCCGGGCTCGCCATCGCCCTCGTCCTGTTCGGCCTCGGCCTGCTCGTCGCCCGGGGCGTCCGCGCCGCCGTGCGCCGGGCCGCGGAACTGCGCGACGCATCTCCGGGCTCGGCCTCAGTGCTGGGGCGCATCGCCGGGGGCGTCACCATCCTGGTCTCGTTCCTGGTGGCGGCCTCGGTGGCCTTCCCCTCGGTTTCGGCGGCCGACCTGTTTAACCTGCTGGGCATCGGCGGCGTGGCCATCGGCTTCGCCTTCCGGGACGTGCTGCAGAACCTGCTCGCGGGCATTCTCATCCTGCTCACCCGGCCCTTCGTCATCGGCGACCAGATCCGGGCGGGCTCGCACGAGGGCACGGTGGAGGATGTTTGGGTGCGCGCCACCGTGCTGCGCACCTACGACAACCAGCGGGTGCTGATCCCGAACGCCACCCTGTTCGTCGACAAGATCACCGTCATCACCGCCCATGACAAGCGCCGCCTCGCCTTTCCGCTGACCATCGGCAACGGCGACGACATGAGGGAGGCGCGCCGCGTCATCGTCGAGGCTTTGCGCGGTACGGAAGGCGTTCTCGCTGATCCACCACCGGAGGCGCTGGTGACCGGTCTCGGCGCGGCCGGCGTCGACATGACGGCGCGGTTCTGGATCGATCCGCCCCGGCGGCGCGACGCGGTCGATGCGCTCGACCACGCCATCTCGAACGTGAAGGAGGCCCTGACCGAGGCCGGCATCGACCTGCCGTACCCGACAAGCCAGGTGCTGTTTCACGACCAGACCGAGGAGACAGACGGCGACAGGACGAGCCAGCGCGAGGGCTGGCCCGCCGGGAAGGGCCCACCGCGAGCCCGCTGGCGCGTGCTGCGGGAGGATGATGCCGTCAGCCGCCGTGCGGAGGACCGGGCGTGAAGGCGCGGCTGCAAGCCTGGGTCGAGATCCTCGGCGACCTGTTCTGGCTGCGTCCGGCCCTGATCGTGCTCGGCTGCGTCCTGCTGGCCCAGTTCGGTGTCTGGCTGGAGACGGCCCACGTCGCCGGCTACGACGCATCCTCCCCGAACACGAACTGGGGCTACTCGGGCGGCGCTGAGGGAGCCCGTGGCCTCCTCAGCGCCATCGCCTCCTCCAACATCGGGGTCGCCGGCACGACCTTCTCCATCACCATCGCGGCCCTGACCCTGGCCTCCGGCCAGATGGGCCCGCGGCTCCTGCGCAACTTCATCCGCGATGCCCGAAACCAAACGGTGCTCGGCATTTTTCTCGGGACTTTCGCCTATTCCTTGATGGTCCTCCGGACGGTCCGTACCGTCGACGAAGATCCGTTCGTCCCTCACCTCGCCATCACCGGCGCGCTCGTCCTGGCGCTGGTCGCGGTCGGGACCCTGGTCTGGTTCGTCCACCACATCGCCACGAGCATCAACATCGAGACCGTGGTCGACGCCGTCCAGCAAGATCTCTTTAAGGCCATCGAGGCCCGTACCCTCGACGCGGCGGATGCGGCGAGGCCTTCCAACGAGCCGACCGGCAGCGCCGTTGCTACCACCGGGGGCGGTTATCTGCAGGCCATCGATGCGGACACCCTGGCCGATTGGGCGGAGGAGCGCGGCGTCACCGTTGCCCTGCGGGTTCGCCCCGGCGACTACGTGCCACGCGGCTTCCCCATCGCGTTCCTGTCGGCGGGCGTCGACGGCGCCGACGAGGCTATCACGAACGCTGTCACCCTCGGGCGCCGACCCGCCTCGCTCCAGGATATCGAATACTCAATCCGGCAACTGGTCGAGATCGCCGTCCGTGCCCTGTCGCCCGGGATCAACGACCCGTTCACGGCCGGCAGTGTCGTGGACCATCTCGGCGACGCCCTGTGCAGGATCGCCCCGCGCCACCTCCCGACGGGCGCGGTCGTACGCGAAGGGCGCGCCGTCCTCGTCCATCCCGTGACCGATTATGACGGACTGTGCGACGCCATGTTCCACATGATCCGGCAGAACTCCGCCGGGTCGGTGCTCGTCCTCGGACGGATGCTCGATGTGCTGACGCGCGTCGCCGAGGTCGAGCGCCTCACGACGCGCCTGAGGGAGTTGCGCCGTCACGCCGACCTCGTCCAAGCGGCAGCCGAGCGGGACGTGGCCGATTCCCACGACTTGGACGACCTTCGTCAGCGCCACGCACAATTCGTGGCCATGCACGAGCAGGGTGGATTCGTTTAAGCCGGCCTCGAACCGCGGCAATGGGGGCCGGGCAAATGGTCAGGGCGAGAGCGAGACGGGTCATGCTGTACCTCCCGTGAGGGCACGGCTCCCGGGTCTCTGGGACCGCCATCAGTGTCGGTAGACGAGATCATGCCCGCAGCAATGGTCGAGGTATCCCGCCTCGTGGCGTCCGACCATCGCCACGAGGCCGTTCCATAGCCAATCTGGCGCATCGACCTCCCGGGTGCCCCGGCGGCGGACCTCCTTACGCCACGTCTTACGCGTCTCGGCCCCCATGAGGTTGGCGTGGCTGTCGCCCACGACGTAGGCGAGATAGCCAGCGACCGCCACGGCGGGCTTGGAGGCGAACTGGTCGACCTCGATCTTGAGGTCCTGGGGCAGCAACTCGCGGACGAAGACCGGGCGGTCCATGATCCGGCCGGCCGCCATGCGCTCTCCAAGGATCGGAGAAAGCGCCCGTGCACCGGCCACCACACGCTCGGCCGGGTCGTTCGGCATCGCATCCGGTCTCGCCGCCGGCGCCACCGAAGCCTCGGCCTCCTTGATGTCGAACAGGGCGTAGCGCGGTTCCCCTGAGCCGTCATGAATTCCGATGATGGCCGCGTAGCGCAGCAGTTCGAGGGAACTGCACCCCTTCACCCAGTAGGCCGCATCGACGACCTCGATCTCCGCCTCGGAACCGCGCCGATGGAGCTTGAGGACGAGGTCGCGCATCGCCGGCTGTGCGAACATGGCGACGATGGATGCATGTTCCTCGGGAGCGAGCGGCCAGAACTTCTTCCCATGGTCAATGGTCGGCCGGCGATGCTTGAGGCGGTCCTTGGCGAGGTGCTTCCAGGTGCGGTCGAAGGCGCAGCGCTGGGTCGCCTCGATCAGCTTGGGCGCCGTCGGTATTTCGTCGCGGCGCCCCCGGGCGAGGGCGAGGGCATAGTTTCGGACGACCGCCTCGACCATCTGCGCGGTCACCGTGCCGGGCAGGTCCGAGGATCGGGCGGCGGAGGCCAGCGACAGGCAGAGCCGGAGCAGGTCGTGGCCGGGATGGCCGACGACAGTCTGGTCGAAGTCGCGGATCTGGACCGCGACCTCGCCGCCGCAGCCTGCAAGGGCACCGAGGTTTTCCACGTGGCAATCGCCGCAAATCCAGATCGGCTGCGTCTCGGGCAAGACGAGATCGGGCATCTCGTCGAGCCATCGATAGAAGTGCCGCGTGTTGCCGCGGACGTACCCGTGGGCCGACCGCGCCATCTTGCGTAGGCGGCGCCGCTCCAGTGCCGCGGGTCGCCCCTCCGGTCCGTAGACCCTGTATTTCGACATTGGTTGATCGTCCCGTTCACCGGGGTGGAGCGGACCGGCGCGACGGCCAGGGGGGCATCGACGCGGTGGGGAATGCCCGCGGACCCGGAAGCGGCCCGCGAGCGTCGCCAGCCTACGGACAGGTGTGCCGGTCGCCGTCGTTGCCGAGGTATGTTCCGCTCGACGCGTCGTAGGACCGGAACCGGCGGGCGCAAGCGGCCACGGCCTCGGAGTTCGCCGCGCCCTGTGCCGCCTGGGCCTGGGAGTTGGCGATGGCGCCCCCGATGATGGCGCCCGCGGCAAGGCCCGCCACGCCTGCACCGACGGCCGCGCCGACGCCCGGTCCGCGGCGATAGCCGTAGCCCCGACGGTAGCCGTAACCGCGTCGGAAGCCATGACCCCGGCGGAAGCCGTGGTGCCGATGCCCGAAGCGCCTGAACTGGACGTAGCTGGTCGGCAGGGTACCGGCGGAGAGTGCCTCGATGGGGGCGGTGGCGGCCCCGGCGACCGCCGGTTGTCCGAGCAGGGACGCTGCGACGGCGGCGGCGAGGGTAAGCGAGAGCTTCATAGGGACCAGGTTCCTGAAGGGCCTCGGATGCAGTCCGGCACCGGTACGGCCGAAGATCGGGGCGGTTGGACCGGCAGGGGACAAGGGCCGGATGCCCGCAGCGGTCGGAGGTCCAGAAACATCCGCCCATCCCGGACGTTCCGCGCATCCGGTTCCGCGTTGGCTGCGTACGACGTCGGGGACCGTGTGGAGACTTCGATGCGGTCCTCGATCTTCCCCCGGTGGGAAGCCGCCCCACGTCGACCATCACGGACGGGCGGTACAGGACGGCGCCGAGCATGATGCAGGCGGCGGCATGCGCGAAACGCTTCGGTCGAGCGGCAGCCGAGATCTCCATGACCGCCAAGAATGGTGGGCTGAACCTCAGTTTCGGACAGCAATGGAACGAGCGTCACCGGGATGCCGCCGCCCACCCAGAAGGGGGGATCTCGCGGCTCTTCGGGACCGTTGCCGGCGCTTCCGCGACGTCGCCCTCGTCGGTTAGCACACTCCTTCGTCGGGGATGTTCAGGAGGTTGCCGCACGCCTTGCAGTGAACGGCGTCCGGCTCGTGGCGCTGCAGACCGCAGGCGGTGCAGGGTAAGCGCACCTTGTAGGGGCGGAACACCACCTGCGCGAGGCGGAAGAACAGCGTCACGCCGCAGATCATCACGAAGACCGACAGCAACCGGCCGCTCGGCCCCGGCAAGGTGATGTCGCCGTAGCCCGTGGTCGTAAGCGACGTGACCGTGAAGTACAGGGCGTCGACCGGCGTCTGGATAGCCGGGTTGTGGTCGTGCTGCGTGGCGTAGACGATGCCGGTCATTGTGAACACGAAGACCACGAGATTGGTCGCGGCCAGGATCGCGTCCTCGTTGCGGCGGAACAGCCTGCTGTCCTGCCGCAGCCGCTCCAACAGGTGGTAGGTGCGCAGCATGCGCAGCGTCCGCAGGATGCGCAGGAAGCCGACCCCCTCCACCAGCAGGGGTGCGAGGAACGAGGCCACCGCCACGAGGTCCGTCCAGGTGCTGAGGTGACCGAAGTCGCGCAGCGGTGCGCGGCTGACGAGCAGGCGGACGGCGAAGTCGAGGAGCACGCACAGGCCAACCGCCACGTCGCAGGCGACGATCCAGGGACTCAGCAGCAGGAACGAGGTGACGACCACGAAGGCGATGGTCGCTACGTCGAACACGAGCATGGCGTAGCGGAAGCGGCGCGCGCGCCCGGTGTCCTCCTCGTAGAGTTCGCGCAGCGTCGCGGTGAATTTCGTCATCGGTCGTCGGGCCGGAAGGGGTCGGATCTCAGGAATCCCGGGTGATGCCGTATCCGGCCATCGCGCCCTCGGCATCCCCCGACAGCCAGGACAGCAGCATCAGCATCCCCATCCCGAGGAGCAGGACCCCGGTGAGGGCGAGGATGAGATCGGACAGACGGCCCTCGATGGCGCCGGGACGACGCCGCGGGAACTGACGAGGCATGATGCTTCACCTGGTTCGGGGATGTCGGGTGGTATTGGCGGCCCAGTCGAACGGCCTGGTCCCGGCTCAGCGCGGGAACGGGCGGGCCGGGGCGAACCGCAGCACCAGTGCCCCGGCGACCATGCAGGCTAGCGAGCCCATCAGCACGCCGACCTTGGTCTCGGCCTCAAGCTCGGGCGCGTTCGCGAAGGCGAGCAGGCCGATGAACAGGCTCATGGTGAAGCCGACGCCGCACAGGAGCGAGACGCCGTAGACCTGCCACCACCCGGCATGGGCCGGGCGCTGCGCCAGCCCGAGCCGCACGGCGGCGATGACGAGGCCGAACACGCCGACCTGCTTGCCCACGAACAGGCCCAGCGCCACGCCGAGCGTCACCGGGTCGAGGAGCATCCGCGGCGTGATCCCCGCGAGCGACACGCCGGCGTTGGCGAAGCCGAAGACCGGCAGGATCAGGTAGGCCGACCAGGGATGGACCGCGTGCTCCAGGATGTGCAGGGGCGAGGTCGGATCGTCCGGCTTGCCGACGCTGAGGCGCAGCGGGATGGTCAGGGCCAGCAGCACGCCGGCGATGGTCGCGTGGATGCCCGAGGCGAGGACGAACACCCAGAGGATGATGCCGAGGGTGAGGTAGGGCCACAGCCGCGCCACGCCGGCCTTGTTGAGCCCGTAGAGCACGGCGAGCGTCGCCGCGGCTCCGCCCAGCATCGGGAGCGACAGGTCGGCGGTGTAGAATAGCGCGATGATCATCACGGCGCCAAGGTCGTCGATGATGGCGAGCGCCGTCAGGAAGATCTTGAGGGAAACCGGCACGCGCGAGCCGAGCAGCGCCAGCACGCCGAGGGCAAAGGCGATGTCGGTGGCGGCCGGGATGGCCCAGCCCCGCAGCGTCTCGGGGGAGTTCCAGTTCACGGCGGCGTAGACGAAGGCCGGCGCGGCCATGCCGCCCAGCGCGGCGAGCCCCGGCAGGATCCGGTCGGGCCAAGTGCGCAGGCGTCCGTCGAGCACCTCGCGCTTGATCTCCAGCCCGACGAGCAGGAAGAACACCGCCATCAGGGCGTCGTTGATCCAGTGCAGGACCGAGAGCGGCCCTATGTGGAACTTGAGTGCGGCGAAGTAGGTGTCCGACAATTGGGAGTTGGCGACGGCGAGCGCCAGCGCGGCGCTCGCCATGAGGACGAGGCCGCCGCCTGCTTCGCTGACGAGGATTTCGCGAAGCGCCGACACGGGGCGGCGACGTCGCGAAATGGCATGGGATTGCGACGACACGGGCACGGGGCTCCAGCGCTGGCGGCCCGACCAGCGCTCGACCTGCCGGTCCGACTGACGGACCGCACACCCTACTGGGCCTATCGCATCTATCCCTGACGGGGACAACCCGCGCCTCGAAGGATCCCTAGGCGGACGGAGAAAGGCTTGCCCGGGAAGGTTCGGGAGCCTGCCCGCAAGCCCACGCTTCGATTTCTCGCGGGAAGCTTCTCTCCTGCCTGTGCGCGGAGCTCTCCCAGGCCGTCGACCGCTATGGGCCGGATGCCGGCTTTCCCTAGCCCCCGACGCTCAGGCCCATCCAGTCCAGCCGCGTCACGTGAAGGCCGCGAAGAAGAATTCGCTATCCCGGAAGCCACCGGCCGTCAGCACCGCGACGTCCGTCTCGGGCGCGAGGGTGTGCAGGTGCCCGGGGGAACAACAACATCGGCGTGGTCGCGCTTCGGATCCGGTGCGGAGCCTGCGGGATCCTTCCGGCCTACTGCAATGAAACCGTGCTCGGCTGTCGCGGGCTCACAGGGCCGTCGACCAGCTACCGCACACCGGCCGCCGGCAACTCATGTCCCAGGATCGCCGCAGCGTGGCCGCGCCGGAGCATCGCCTTGATGCGCAGCTCCCGACCCATGCGCCGCAGCCTGCAGGCGACGGCCCGGTCGCCCGCGCACCCATGCACTGTCGCGTGTCGGACCAGGGCGTCGGCGATGTCGTCGAGTACCGTGGCCTCGCGGACGAGGGGTGCGACGCTGTCCTGCATGGGTCCTCGTCCGGCATCCGTTCCTCACGCACGACGCGCGGACGTTCCGCGCATCGACCTGCCGCCCTCGGGCGACGGGATGGCATTCGTAGGCATCATCGCAGCGTGAGCGCGTCGAGCCAGCCGTGCGCGGCACCGTAGCGGATGATCTCCGCCCTCGTCCGCAGGCCCAGCTTCTCGGCCGCCCGCGCCTTGTACGTCTCGACGGACTTCACGCTGACGTCGATGCGCCGCGCGATCTCCTTGTTGCTGAAGCCCTGCGCGATCAGGCGCAGGGTCTCCGTCTCCCGGGGGCTCAAGGCCTCGCCATCCTCGCCCGGTCCAGCCCCGCCGGCCGATGCAGACGGGTCGGCCAGGGCCTGGCCGGCGACCGATGGGTCGAGATAGACCCCGCCTGCCGCGACGGCGCGGACCGCTCGGAGCAGGTCGTCAGCCGCCGAGCGCTTGAGGAGGTAGCCGCGCGCACCGGCCTTCAGCAGGGGCTGGACGTAGGCGGCATCCTCGTGGACCGTCAGCACCAGCACCCGGGTCGCCGGGCATTCGGCGGCGACCCGCTGCGTCAGTTCGAGGCCGTTGAGGCCCGGCATGGAGACGTCGAGCACCGCGACGTCGGGGACGAGGGTACGGATCAAGGGAAGGGCCTCGCCGCCATTCGTCGCCTCGCCGGCGAGCTCGATCTCGGGATCGGCGTTCAGGAGCGTCCGGATGCCGGCGAGGACGATGGGGTGGTCGTCGGCGAGGAAGACGCGGATGCGGTCCATGGAGCGTTCCTTCATCTTCATGCGAGTTGCTGAGGGTACGGCACGCGGACGAACAGCGTGGTCCCGGAGCCCGGCGATGTCTCAAGCGTGAGGCTTCCCCGCAGCAGGGACAAGCGCTCGCGGATGCCTGAGAGCCCCAGCCGCGGCTTGGCGGCCGGCGTGGGCTCAGCCTCGCCGTCGAAGCCCACGCCGTCATCCTCGATGATGACCCGCACCTCCTCCGCACGCTGCTCCAAGGACACGCTGACCGTCGAGGCCCGGGCGTGCTTGAGGACGTTGGTGAGCGCCTCCTGCACGATGCGGTAGATGGCCGTCTCGACCGCCGCCGGGAGGCGGACGGTCTCGCCCAGGACCTGGAAGTCCGACCGGATGTCGTGGCGCAAGGTCCATTGGCGCAACAGGGTGGCGAGAGCCTCGCTCAGACCGACGTCGTCGAGGGCCGTGGGACGGAGGTCGACGGCGGCACGGTGGATGTCGCGCCCGATCTCGCCGGCCAGCGACTGCAGCCATTGTACGTGGCGGCCGGCTTGATCGGCCACGCCGCCTGTGAGGAGGCGTTCGAGGCTCTTGAGCCCAAGCGACAAGCCGGTGACCGTCTGCCCGACCTGGTCGTGGAGTTCGCGCGCGATCCGACGCTGCTCGTTCTCCTGCGCCTCGCCCAGGCGGCGCAACAGGTCCAGCCGCTCGGCCTCCGCGCGCTTGCGCGGCTCGATGTCCGCCACGACGCCGTAGATCAGGCCTGCGGGGGGCTCCTTCTCCAACTGCGGCACGCGGCCGGTCATGCGGACCCACCGCGCATCCTGCCCCGGGGCGGCGACCCGGAACTCGACGTCGAGCGGCCTGCCGCTCGCGAGGCATTGCAGGAGGGCATCGGCAAGCCGCTGCCGGTCGTCGGCGTGGACCACGTCCAGGACCTTTCGCGCGTCCGCCTCACTCTCATTGCTATGTGAACCGGATGCGTCCCATCCGAGGAGGTGTGCCGCCCGGGCGGAGCCGGTCACTCGCCCGTTCGCGGTATCCCACCGCAGCGTCCCGAGTTCCGCGGCCTCCACGGCCACGGCGCCCTGCTCCTCGCTCGACCGCAGGGCAAGCGCGAACCGCGCCTGCTCGCCGGCCCGGCGCTGTGCCATGTCGCGGCCTACCAGCCAGACCAGCGCGAGGCCGAGGCCAATGCTGACGAGGCTCCCTCCGCCCAGAACAAGGTAGGAGCGTGAGACAGGCCCATTCAGCGTGGCGGCCGGCAAGCCAAAATGCACGGACCACCCGCCCGTGTCCTTCAGCGTGCGGTAGACCACCTCCACGTTCGATCCCTCCAACGTAGACGCAGTGTAGAAGCCCTGCGGCGCGCGTCGGATCGCGGCCTGAAGGGCGGCGTTCGCCGGATGGCCGAGCTCCTCTTCCTCGGCACGGGTGCGCGCGATGGTGTTGCCGTTCGCGTCCACGATGGCTCCGACCCAACCCTCCGGAGCGCCTGCGTCGCGCAGGATCGAGCTGACGGCGTTGGTGGCGAGGCCTACCGACAGGACGTAGCGCAGCTTGCCGTCCCGGATTACCGGCACCCGCAGGGCGACGAGGCGCTTGCCGGAGATCGAACCGACCGGCCCGATGCCGCCCACCACGGGACGCATCGTTCTCACGACCGCGTCGAAGCTCTTGCGGTCGGCGGTGGGCCCCAGTTCCTTGTCGAGGGTGCGGAGAAGGTTGACGACCTGCACGCCATCCGGATTGGACAGTTCGACGGTCTCCCAGAGGGCATGGGCCTGCCGGAGCCGCTCGGCCTCCGAGTAGAAGGCGGCGAGGTCCGGCCGGTCGAGGCTGGCCGAAGCCGCCTCGGTCTGCAGGACCGCGACCTGCGCGGCGATGTCGGAGGCGACGCGCTCGGCCACGCGGGTCGCACTGGCGACGGCGGCATTCCTGGTGAGGTTGCGCTGCTGCTGCGCCATCAGGGTGGCGACCCAGCCGCTGAGCAGCAGGACCGGGATGGCGGCCGCGAAGGCGAGGGCGACGAAGGTGCGGCCGCTCCCTCGGCCCAGATGGTCACCGGTCGGCCGAGCGCCGGTTGCTGAACTGCGTCCGGTCATGGCGCTCGCTCGTGCAGGGTTATCTCGTCGGACGCGTTGTCCGTCCCGCTCATGAAGGACCTGCACGCCTGTCGGCGTCACGACCCCCGGACCGGCGCTGGAACCCGGTTCTCTAAGATCATCCTGCCGGGGGCGGGTCCGGTTTATCCAGGAAAACGTCCGGCGCCGCCGAAGGTGCGTTTCCGGGCTGGGCGAGCTCATCCGTGTCGCCCAGAAGCCGACGTCCCGACTCGATGACTTGCAGGGTCTGGGGATCGCCCTTCTCATCCCGCACGGTACGCTCCATGCGACGCAGCCGGCCGATCAGGTCCGGCGGAGCCGCTCCGCGGGTGAGCTGTGCCTCCACCAGAACGGTCACGACCCGTTCGAGCCGACCTAGGGAACGGTTCCTCAACGCGTCCAGGGACTTGCGTCGCATCTTCTCGACCTCCCCATCGTTCGCCCGGTCTCGGGGAGCCTGGCCGACCCACGGCCGGGTCACGCCTTGGCGACCGGGCTTGTCGGGGAGGATGTATCCGGCGCCGTGGCGTCGGGCATGTCGGGGAAAGCACCGACAGCGGGTCCGGCGTATCGGAAGAGCAGCATCCGAGCTGGCTCGGCTGCCGTTGCCGTTCCACTCAGAGTATCAGGCCGAGGCCAGCGGCGGCGGTTGGGATACGACGGCGTCCCCCATCCCCGGCGCATCGATGTCCGGGAGCAGCCGAGCCGGATGCGGCATGCGAGACGCCGCTTCCCAGCAGGAACCGTCGTAGCCCTCGAACCAGGCCCGGCGCTCGCGGGAATCGCCAGGATATGGACAAGCATCCCGCGGCCGTCCGACTACCCGCGCGCGGGCACCGAGCTTGATGATGTCCATGAGCATGGGCGCGAACTTTCCAGCCTGCCTGAATCTTCTGTTCAGCCATGCCGAGTAGCGCCTGTGTTCTTTTGTCAGGCAAGCAATTTGCTCGGAAGCACCGTTTTCACCGACACGTGTCAGGATCGCCCTGACACATCGGTGTCGTCGTGGAGCTTGACCGTTGCGCCGCCGCCGACCCGAACCGAGGCTCACGTGGGACCATGCCGGAGCGAGGGCTCGATGCCCGAGCCCTCGCCGAGAGGCGATCAGGTGTTCTTCTTGTCGTACTTGAACTCGGGCGCGTTCTTGATCGTGTCCTTGTCGGCATCGACCATCGCCTTCAGCGACCCGCCGGTGCGGTGGAGGACGATCGACGACGGGTCGACAAGCACGTAGCGCTCGCCCATGCCGAGGAAGCCACCGACGCTGACGATGACGCCGGTCACCGTCTTGCCGTTGTCGATGACGAGGTCCTCGATCTCGCCGACGGTCTCGTTCTTGTTGTTGTAAAGGTTCTTGCCCACGAGCTTCGAGGACGTGACATCGGCCGGCTTGGCCGTGACGAACTTGATCTTGGCGGTCGCCGTGTCGGCCATCGTCATTCCGCCGGAGCCAGCGGCCATGGCCCCGCCGTTCGGGGTCGCCGGCATCGCGGTGCCGGCCGGCGGGGTCGCCATCGGCTTCGCCGGATCGTTCGCGGGCTGGGCCGCCTGCTTGTCCTGTGCGAGGGCGGGCATCGCGAGCATGGCGCTGGCGGCGATGGCGCTGATGATTGCATTCTTCATGGCTTGTACCTCGGATTTATGCGTGGACGGCCCGGCACTAAAGGTCAGTGGACCAAGCGATGCCGGCCGGGTTCGTTCGTGTGGCGGAGCGAGGCCTCGTCTTGTATCGAGCGACTATCGCCTCTCTCCGCCCGCTGCTCAGTAGCCGCAGTAGGGTCGGCGCACGCCGTAGCCGTAGCGGTAGCCGACCGGGGCGTAGGGGTAGCCGTAGCCGTAGGACGCCCCGTAATAGGCAGGTCGGGCGGCCGCGGCGGCGAGCCCGAAGCCCAGGCCCGTGGCGAGGCCCAGGCCACGGTAGCCGTAGCGACCGTAGTGGTGACCGTAGCCGAAGCGCGCTGGACGAAAGCCGATGCCGCGGTATCCGCGATAGTGGCCCCGGAAGCCGTGACGATGGCCACGGAAGCCCCGGTAATGACCCCTGTAGCCGCGATGGTGGCCCCGGAAGCCCAGCCCTCGATGTCCGTGGAAGCCGTGGTGATGGCCGACGAAGCCATGTCCCCGGCCGTACGGCCGCGCCTCGCTCGACGGCGAGAACAGAACGAGGCTGGATACTGCCGCGAGGGCGATCGAAAGGCGTTTCATAAACTCGGCTCCCTGATGGCCTTAGGTCCGTCCGCAGCTGGATGTTGAGCCGCGGCACGATCTCGATGGTTAGGCGTGCCCACGGGACGGTGGGGATCGGTGACCGCCTTTCGGTCGCCGGTGTCGCCTGCTTCGGTCCCTGCCTGCGTTCAGGCGGCGGTGCCCATCCCGCTCACCGAAGATCTGTGGCGCGAGGCACGGGCTTGCAGTCGGAGAAGACCGCAGGCCTGTCGGGACAACCCTGACAGCGCAGAGGGGAGCCCCCGTCGCGGCCCCGGCGCGGCGCTTGCCGTTTCACGAAGGCTTAAGCACGGTCCCTGGAGCTTGTGCGAGACGGGCGGAACGGGTGACCCGCACGCGGCACGGCCGCGATTCCCGAACGGCGCAGTCGCATGGGTCCCGCGCGTGGACATCGACGCGAGCGACAGGAGGCAGCATGAGGATGGCACTGGCACGGACGGCGCGGCTCGCACGGGATTGAACCGCGCCGGGTTTTCCGGAGGCCGTTTGGTTTGGCTCAGGCGGCCAAGGCTTGGACCTCGGCTTGGGCATAATAGCGTGCCTCCGCCTCGGCGGGAGGGATGTGGCCGATCGGTTCGAGCAGCCGACGGTGATTAAACCAATCCACCCATTCGAGCGTGGCAAACTCGACCGCCTCGAACGAGCGCCACGGCCCGCGTCGATGGATGACCTCCGCCTTGAACAGGCCGATCACCGTCTCGGCGAGAGCGTTATCGTACGAGTCGCCAACACTGCCGACGGAGGGTTCGACGCCCGCCTCGGCCAGGCGCTCGGTGTAGCGGATGCTCACATATTGCGATCCGCGATCCGAGTGACAGACGAGGCCGCTGCCGGCGAAGGGGCGGCGCTCGTGCAGGGCCTGCTCCAAGGCATCGAGCACGAAGTCGGCCCGGGCCGAGCGCGACACACGCCAGCCCACGATCCGGCGGGCGCAGACGTCGATCACGAAGGCCGCATAGACGAAGCCGCCCCAGGTGGCGATGTAGGTAAAATCCGCCACCCATAGCCGGTTCGGGCATTCGGCCCTGAACTGCCGATTGACCCGGTCGAGCGGGCAGGCCGCCGCCGGATCGGGAACGGTGGTGCGAACCCTCCGCCCCCGGACGACGCCAGCCAAGCCCATCGTTCGCATCAGCCGGGCCACCCTGCAGCGCGCCACAACGATCCCTTCGCGGGCGAGCTGCCGCCAGACCTTGCGCACGCCGTAGACCCGGAAGTTCGCCTCGTACACGCGCCGGATCTCGACCATGAGTGCCGCGTCCCGCTTGGCTCGAGCCGGCAGCCTCCCGGGATCGGCTCGTCGCGCGGCATGGGCGTGGTACGTCGACGGGGCGATCGGCAGAACCTTGCAGATCGGCTCGACCCCGTAGAGCGCACGATGATCGTCGATGAAGGCGATCATGACCGGAACCGGCGGTCGAGCTCCGCCTGGGCAAAATACGCCGATGCCTTTCTCAGGATCTCGTTGGCCTGCCGGAGCTCGCGGTTCTCCCGCTCTAGCGCCTTGATCCGCTCGCGCTCATCCGTCGTCGGTCCGGCCCGCACGCCCCGGTCGCGCTCGGCCTGGCGGACCCACTTGCGCAGCGTCTCGCCAGAGCAACCGATTTTGGCCGCGATCGACTGGATCGCGGCCCATTGCGAACCGTGCTCGCTCTCATGCTCCCGGGCCAGCCGGACTGCCCGCTCGCGAACCTCAGGGGAAAAGGGTGGGGTATGCTTCGTCATGGCTCCAGTCTCTCAAGAGTTGGAGCCTCCGAAAATCCCGGCGCGATTCAGGATTGGCGTGGCCGAACGGTTGACTTGCCGAGACCAACCGCACCCGCGGGAGCGGTCTGGACGGTCCCGTTGTCGGCGCGGAAGAACTCTGTCGAGGACCTGGCACGGTTCGGTGGCGGCTTGAGCGTGCCCGAGCTTGCCGACGACCATGCCTCAGGCGAGCTTGCCCCTGGCAGCGCAGGCACGCGATACTCGAACGATGTCGTTCCGCCGTCGCATTGACGTACCGCCGGCAGGCTCGGTTGAGGTGGCGCCCTCGTGTTGCCGCAAGTGGCGGCGCTGGCCAAGCGAGCTTCCCAGCCCCGCGAACGAGAACCGCGGCCCCGCCATGGTTTGGGCGGTCCGCGCTGGTGGCTGTGGGCTCCGGGCCTGGTGTGCGTCCTAGGGCTCCTGATCGCCCTAACGTCCTAACCCGCCCAAGGCGTCGACCGCGAGCGGCCGCCTAAGGCATCCATTTCCCGATCATTAGAACGACACAGGACGGAGGCCGGCCATGCCGCAACCCTTGATCCGAACCCGCCGCGTCAGACACGTCGCGTTGAACGGCCAGGGTCCGGGCGAGCCCCGCACGTCCGACCTCGTCCTCGGCATCGTCGCGACGGCCATGCTCGCCGCGTTCTGCCTGCTGATGGCCTCCAACCTCGTTTCCGGCGCGCTGGAGGTCGTCGGCTGAAGTCCTGAGACGCCGGCGCCTCCGCGTCACGTGGGTGCCGGGAGCGCCACCGCCTCAGGTGATGCTGCGGCTTACTGGCTAGCGGGCTTCTCGGCAGGGGGCTTGGTGGCCGGTGCCGGCACGACGGGGGAAGCAGGGTTGGCCGGTACCGGTGTGGTAGGACGAGCCACCGGATTGGTCGGTGGCGTCTCCGCCTTCTCGTCCTTGCATGCGGCGAGTGCCAGCAGGCCGGCGAGCGGCACGAGGATGCGCAGGCGCATGATATCCTTGGGTGAACGTGTTTTCGGATGGCGGCCGCGTCGTGCCGCCGGAGGTGCGACCCTCGTGAGAGCGGTCCGGAAGGTCAGGGGCAGGAATGGCGTGCGCCGTCGTTGCCTAGGTACGTGCCGCTCGCCGCATCGTAGGAGCGGAACCGGCGGGCACAGGCGGCGACCGCCTCGGCATCCGCCGCGCCCCGGGCGGCCTGTGCCTGCGAGTTGGCGATGGCGCCGCCGATGAGCGCCCCGGCGGCCAGGCCACCGATACCGGCGCCGACGGCCGCACCCACACCAGGCCCCCTGCGGTAGCCGTAGCCGCGCCGGTAGCCGTAATGGCGGCCGTAGCGATGGTGCCGAGGACCGAAGCGGCGGTACTGGGCGTAGCTCGTCGGGAGGGCTCCGGCGGACAATGCCTCGACCGAGCTTCCGAACGGCTTGGCGGCGGCGGGCTGAGCGATCAGGAGCGCCGAAACCGTAGCGGCGAGGACAAGCGTAAGCTTCATGTTGGAGGAGCTCCTTAGGTTGGCAGGACTGAAGTTGAGAGCGGATAGCGTGGCAGTCGCGTTCGGATCGGGCCTTCTCGAAGCCCGTGTTTCATCCGTTTCAGAGCCCGCACCGCAATGAAGGGCACGGGCGCGTTCCGGCGACTTGCCGCCGTGTCTGTTTGTGCATCGTCCCTGGGTTTCGTAGCCGCCCGCCCCGAATGAGCGGGCGGCCGTCGCGTTTCCTCTCCAGACTTTTCAAGGGCTCGGGACCTGTGGTCCTATTTCGGCTCACCTCTTCGGGAACCGTTTGCCGTGCCCTCCTTCGGCAAACTCGGATTGTGTCGGTCTCTACGGGCGCGGGTCAGGCATGACGGCCGTGCCGGCGGTCGACGCTCGAAAACAGCGCAAACGCTCCGACCGATGGGTGACATTCAATGGCTATACAGGCAGGGGGTACGAAGCGACGTGAGAAGCTCGTGGGTCACGCTGCCGAACACGAGCTCGCGCATCTTCGAGTGCCCGTAGGCCCCCGCCACCACGAGACCTGCCGCCTCGTCTCGGGCAAGACCGGCCACCGCCTGCGCGACGTTTGCCGTCTCGGGAAGCTCAACACGCTCGCACTGCACGTCGTGGCCCTTCAGGTAGGCCTCGGTCGCCTCGGCGTTCGTGTTCGCCTCCGCCGACGCAATAGTCAGGAGAAGCACGCGTTCCGCCCTCCGCAGCAGCGGCAGCGCATCCGCGACGGCACGCCTGGCCTCGCGCGTGTCCTTCCATGCGATGATGGCGCACCCGAGGGACAGGTCATCCGCTTCCGAAGGCGTGACGAGCACGGGGCGACCCGCACGCAGGATGATCTCGGCCGGGCTGAGCGCCTCGACGATCTCACCGGAATCGCCGTCGTCGAGGCCTCGCGCGACCAGCAGGTCGCCGCGCGCGCATTCCTCGATCACGCACCCCAGCGGCTCTCTGTCGTACACGCGCAGCTGGGCTTTGTTGTAACCGCTGGTCATCTCATGGAAGACCGCCTGCTGCTTCGAGATCTCGTCCCTTGCGCTGGCGGCGGCGATCTCGATGATGTTGCTGTCCAGGTACGATCCCTTCCCGTAGATCGAGATGGGCAGGGGATCCTGCGCGGCCACGCCGGTCAGGGTCGCGTCGAAGCTTCTGGCGAGGTTGCAGGCCAGCCGCACTCTTCCCGGGGTGGAGGCGCTGGCATCGAGGCTGACCACGATGTTGGAAAGCGTCATGATGACCTCCGTGAGGTAGTCGACCGGCTCTGATCGGCCGTCGTCCGCACTGATGCCGGGCATCGGTCGACGCTTGGTCGCCGCAGTCGGAGACGTGATCCTTCACTGGTGTTGGGGCGAGGACGTCGCCGGCTGCGAGTTGAACGGTTGACGACAACGTAATCTCTCCAACTCGCGCATCGAGTCCGTGCAAACCCGGCCCATTGTCGGGGGAAACCCTACACGCATGCTGGCGGAAGCCGGGGTGGCTTGCGGCTACTCGCCGAGCCGGTCACCCGTGCATGCTTCAACTAAATATGCGTGGCGTGCCACCGCCGCCTTCCCGCGTTCAACCGGGATGGGGACCCATTCGACGGCGGTCGTGCTCGGCCGCGAACACGTGGGCGTAGAGGTTGGCCATCCAGACACGCCCT
The DNA here is from genome assembly GCF_029691625.1 of Methylobacterium sp. 391_Methyba4. Classification (NCBI taxonomy): domain Bacteria; kingdom Pseudomonadati; phylum Pseudomonadota; class Alphaproteobacteria; order Hyphomicrobiales; family Methylobacteriaceae; genus Methylobacterium; species Methylobacterium sp. 391_Methyba4. The sequence continues at coordinate 3,983,909 of NZ_CP121475.1, forward strand.
TCCACCGTCAGGTCCAGGAAACGGACCGCATCGCCGATCACCGGCTCGACCTTGCCCCAGAAGAACGCCGGGTAGCGCTCCGCGAGGTCGGCCGGGCTGTCGTAGCCGAGCTGGCCGTCGAGCCCGGCCTCTACGAATTCGTGGAACAGGGCGTTGAGCTTGCGCGGGTAGAGGGGGTCGCCCAGCTGCCCGATCAGGTCGGCTGCCCGCAGGAGGCCCGCCTCCGTTCCGGTCTCCCGGTGCTCGTCGTCCTCGGGCACCGGGAAGCGCGTCAGCTCGATGGCCCGTATCACGCGGCCAGCGTCGACGATGTTGTGCGTGCCGAAGCGCTCCTGCACCGCGAGCTTGGAGCGCTCGATGTGGTGGGGTGTCAGGGCGGCGTCCGAGGCGCCGCGCGGCAGGCCTACCGTCGTGCCCTGGGCGTCGATGACGAAGGCGTTGGCCCTGTCCCCCGCGCAGACGCCGCGCACGTAGCCGATGTCGTGATAGAGGGCGGCCAGGATCATATGCAGCCAATCCTCGGGCGTGACGCCCCGCTGGAGGAAACGTCCGCGCAGGATGTCCTGGGCGACGAGGGTGACGAGGATCGTGTGGTCGCCGTCGTGGTAGAGCGCGTCGCTGCCGACAATGCGCTCGATCGTGAGCCGCGCGGAAGCCTCGATGATCTCGGCGTAGCGTGGCTCGCGGCTTCCGAATGTGCGCTGGTACGTAAGCGCGAGGTGTTCGCCCAGGGCGTTGGCGACTACTTTCGTCGTGTCGAACATGGGCGGCACCTCGCGTCCGCGCGGAACGCCGACGAGGCTGGCCTCGCGCCCGCCGGTCATTGATGACCTATGTCTGCGTCGGCTGACGGAAACCCATCCAGGGATCCCTGACCATCCGAACCTGATGTTGCGTTTAAAGGCCGCCCCTCTTTCGCCCTTCAGAGGCTGCGGAACGACTGACTACGAGCGCCTTCGCCAGGATCGTCTCGCTTGTGCTGGGTACTCCCGAAGAACCAGGAGCATGTGGCCCTCAGGGTCTAGCTACCTCCATCAAAAGGGGCGGCGGTCGATCAGGAACGACTGCTTTAGATTGTCAGGAAGCGGTCGGCTTAACAATAGTTCCGCCGAAGTAACTATTTAGCTTGCAGCCAACTCCTGCCTAACCCCGGATGTCCGCCTTTTTATTTCTGTATCCGGAAGCAGACTGGCAGCTTTCCACCCACCCCAGTCATCCCGACGGGCCTACCGGTGAGACCGACACTGGCCGAAAGCGGCCGGTCCGCTCTGGAGGGGGCTTGCTGGAAAAACGGACAGCGTCTTACCCGATCCAATCCGGTCATTCCGTCGAGGACGTGAATTCGCCGAAAGCTGTCGGGCGGCAACGTGGGCGAACGGGCCCAGTACCACGGCTGGGCTTGGTCCTCGCCCGGATCCGGAAAGCTCGATCTGGGTGAGGCCTGGGAGGCAGGTGAGTCCAAATAACCCTGTCAACGAACCTAACACCGCCTCCTGCCCCTCCCCACGGGACAGGGGCCGGCACCCGGCCTCGCGACAGTGTGTGTGTCAAGGCCAATCAGACCTTGTCTTGGGAAGACTTAATCTCTGCTCAAGACATGGGTGACGAAGCGGGCGATGACGTCGGCAGTTTCTGCCAACGCTTCGCGATGTGGGTGATGCCCAACATTCGGCATCTCATAAACAGTCAGCAGACCGGCGGGGCAAAGTCTGCGAGCGGCAGCAATCTGGGCCTTGGTTCCGTAAGCATCCTTCGTTCCCTGGATGATGAGTGCCGGGACGGTCCATCGCGTGAGGGCTGTCTCGATTGTCCATCCGCGCCGAGCCGGATCCAACCAAGCGTCGTTCCAGCCGCGAAAGGCGCCCTCGACATCGGTATGCCGACGACCGAGACGGACCTTCAGATCGCCCTTGTCGTAGGCGTCCCGGGCCCGTCGGGCCCCGGCCAGCGTCGCCTCCTCGACGAAGAAATGGGGCGCGATGAGGACGCCGCCCCGCACGCGGGTGTCGCCCTCCGCCAACGCGAGGGCCGCGATCGAGGCGCCATCGGAATGGCCGATCAGCAGGCCGCTTCGCAGTCCCGCGAGGTCGAAGACCTGGGGAAGTATGGTGCAAGCTTCCTGTTCGAGAAAGTCGGCCCGGCGGGGCAGAGGCACCGGGCTTGAGGCCCCGTAACCCTGCCGCGAGAAGGCCAGGACACCGCATCCGGTCGTCTCGACCAGAATTTCCGGCAGCGGGCCCCACTGCGTGGCAGAACCGAGACCCTCATGAAGCAACACCAGCGTCGGCGCCAAGTCCGGCTGCGGACCGACGAAACGGTATTCCAGCCGTAGGTCGGCCACCGCAAAGGTGCCGAATGTGTCGAGAGGGATCATCCCATCTCCACCATCATCCTCTCCGCGATCTTTTCCGCAATCATCAAGGTCGGGACGTTCGTGTTTGCGCTAGGAAGGCGGGGCATCACCGATGCGTCGGCGACGGACAGGTTCTCGGTTCCGATGACGCGCCCCCCCGGATCGACCACCGCGCCGGGATCGTCGGCCCGGCCCATGCGGCACGTACCGCTCGCATGCCAGACCCCGAAGACGTTGTCCCGGACAAAGTCGTCGAGAGCGCCATCGTCCTGGAGCACTGTCGCCCAAGCGTGGCCGCCTAGGACGGCGCGCAGCAGCGGGGCGCGCAGCATGGCCGGTGCATCGAACACGGGGGCGAGGAGGCCGGTGAGCCGCCGGTTGCGAGGGGAGACGGCGCTCAACCGGCGGATCAGCGGCGAATAGTTCGCGGGGAAGAGGTCGTCTGAGCGGGGGTTCAGGGTGGGCGAGACCACGAGGTCGCTGAGCAGCCGAATCCCCGAGGCGAGGCGTTCGAGATCGCGGCGGTCCGAGAGCAGGCCGAGGTCGATGTCGGGCGGGCCGGATGGGTTCGCCGGATCGAGACGCAGGCGCCCGACCGAGTGCGGCTGGTTCACCCAGAGGAAGTAGAGCGCGAGGCGTCCGCCGAGGGCGTGCCAGCCGGCACGGGCGGAGGCGGTGAGATACATATCGGATGCGCCGCCTCCGGGATGGCCGGACGTATAGCGCAGGGCCAGCAAGCTCGCGCGCCGGAAGGTCTCGGGTAGCCGGAGCGAGCGGGGAAGGACCTGGGCCATCGTCAAAGCGGGATGGTCCCGCAGGTTCTCGCCGACGCCCGAACGGGCCAGCCGGACGGGTATCCCGCAGGCGGAGAGCGCATCGCCCGGGCCGATCCCGGCACGCAGGAGCAGCACCGGCGATTGAAGAGCGCCGGCGCACAGGACCACGGAGGCGGCGCTCACTTGCTGCTCGGATCCGTCGCCCCGCCGCAGCACGGCCCCGGTCGCGCGGCGCCCGTCCATCACCAGCGAACGGACCTCGAGGCCGGCGGCGATGGTGAGGTTCGGCCGGGCCCGCGTCCCCACGTCCAGATACGCGGCGGCGGCCGAGACCCGCGCGTCGTCCCGGTTGGAGAAGGCCGGCGGGAAGATCCCGTCCTCGAACTCGCCGTTCTGATCGACGCGCCGGGGCAGCCCCGTCGCATCGAAGGCGCGGGCGACCGCATGGGCGAAGGGGGGCCATGCGGGCTCCAGGATGCGCCGGATCGGGAGCGGCCCATCATGGCCGTGCAGCGGACCGCCGCAATCGAGGTCGGTCTCGAGCCTGCGGAAATACGGCAGCACGTCGTCCCAGGCCCAGCCCTCGGCGCCGAGCGCGGCCCAGGCCTCGTAATCGCGGGGCAGCCCGCGGTTGGCCGCCTGGACGTTGATGCTGGACGAGCCGCCCATCACCCGGCCCTGCTCGTAGGCCCGCCGCCGCATGCGACCGCGGGAGTCGCGGGTGACCGCCGCGTCGAGCCCCGGCCAGATGTAGGTGTCGCCATGGAACAGCGGCATCGGATAGCTGTCGAGGATCTCCGCCGGCACCCGGCCCGGCGGTGTATCGATGCCGGCTTCGACGAGGAGCACCCGGCGCCGCGGGTCGGCGGAGAGCCGGTGGGCCATCACGCAGCCGGCAGAGCCCCCGCCGACGATCAACACGTCGACCGTTTCGGGCAAGGCGTTCACGGGATCAGCCGATCGCCGCGCGCCAGTCGGCGCCGGACGCGAGCACCGCGTCGAGATCGACCTCGGCCTCGCCGGGAACACGGATGCGCTTGAATTTCATGGGGGGCGCGTCGAGGGGAACGGTCGCGTCGAGACCCATCTTCGCGCCGACCCCCTCGCGGCCCGAGGGATCGAGCTTCGAGCCCTGGGCGTGAGGGATGACGACGAGGTCTCGGTCCGCCTGGAACCGCGTCGAGATCGCCCATTCGACTTCCTGCGGGGCGTGGATGTCGACATCCGTATCGACCACGACGGCGTGCTTGATGTCGTAGTGGGCGGCGAAGGCCCCGAGCAGCACGTTCTTGGCCTCGCCCTCCTGCGTCTTCCGCAGGCGGACGTAGAGGTGGTAACGGCCGACTCCCCCCAGGGACAGATGCACGTCCTCGACACCGGGGAAGCTGCGCTGGAGCGTCGCGAGGATCGTGGCCTCGCGGGGGATCGCCCCCAGCAACAGATGCTCCAGACCGCCCCCGACGATCATGTGGAAGATCGGGTCGCGCCGGTGCGTTACCGCATCGACCCGCATGACGTGCCGCTTGGCCCGCTCCCCGTAATATTGCGGAAACTCCCCGAACGGCCCTTCGGGCTCGCGGATTTCAGGCAGGAGGTGGCCCTCGATCACGATCTCTGCGTTCGCCGGAACGCGCACGCCGTTCGTCAGGCACTTGACCACGTCGAGGGGTTGGCCGGTGAGCGCCCCGGCGATCTCCAACTCGTCGTGGCCGAGGGGCACGATGGCCTGGGATGCGAGGAGGCAGGCGGGATCGACGCCGACCACGAGGGCGACTTCGAGGCCCCGGCCCTGGGCCTCGGCCTTGCGGTAGAAATTGTCGGTATGCCGGGGCAGGACCAGCACGCCGATCCTGTCCGGACCGCTGATCTGGCAGCGCAGGATGGCGACGTTCTGCAGGCCGGTCTCCGGGTCCCGGGAGATCATCAGGCCCGCCGAGATGTAGGGGCCGCTGTCGTGCTCGTTTAGAGTCGGCACCGGCAGGAGCTTCAGGATGTCGAGTCCCTCCCGGTGGACGACCTCCTGCGCGGGGGCGGAGTGGCGTTCGTGCCAGGGGAGCGGCTGGGCGGCGGCCTGCTGGAAATGGGCGACGAGGCGATCCTGCGTGGTGCCGAGGGCTTCCGCCATCCAGGCCCGGCTCGACACGAGGCCCGAGACGATGGTGCCCGGATGCCCCCCGGGCTGCGGAAACAGGCTGGCCTGCCGGCCGTCGAGGCGGTTCGCCACCGCCGCCGCCTCGTGGCGCAAGCCGATTCCCGGCCGCGCGATGGCGAGGCGCCCATCCCCGGACAGCCGATCGAGCCAGTCGCGGAGGGAACGAACGGGAGTGGGCGCGTTCATGCTGTCCTCACGGCGGGGTCGTCTGAACCAAGCTTGCCAGGGGAGGAAGCGTTAAGCTCTTCCCGCAGGCGGGAAAAATAACGATTGGTGATGCCGCCCATCAGCCGGTTTGAATTGCGCCGACCGGCCCGCACATGGTCCTCTGGCGCGTTGCTCGTGTCGCCCGGGTCCCGTGTATGGATCTCCGTCAGATCTCCTACTTCGTCGCCCTGTTCGAGGAGGGCAGCGTCACCCGCGCCGCGCAGCGGATGAACGTCGTCCAGCCCGCGCTCAGCATGCAGATCGCCAAGCTGGAACGGGAACTCGGCCAGCGCCTGTTCGACCGCCAGCCGAAGGCCATGGTACCGACAGCCGCCGGCCGGACGCTGCACCGGCTGGTCCACCCGATCCAGCGGGATGTCGCCGAGGCCCGGGCGGCCATGGCGCGCCTGTCCCAAACCGTGTCGGGCCGCGTCACGGCGGGCATCCTGTCGTCCCTGTCGATGAGCGTGATCCCCAGCGTCCTCGCTCGCTTCGCGGCGGCCTACCCAGAGGTCGAGCTGTCGCTGGCCGATGGCTACAGCAGCACCTTCATCGAGGGCGTCGGCAGCGGCGCCCTCGACCTCGCGGTGATCAACCGGCCGGCCCGCCGCCTCGGCCTCGTCATGGCACCCCTCCTCGACGAGGAAATGGTCGTGGTCGGCGGGCGCGACACACCGTTGCCGGTGCCCCTGCCCCTCCGGATGGCGGACCTCGCCGCCCTCGACCTGATCCTGCCGTCGACCCGCCACGGCCTGCGCGTCGAACTCGACCGCCGTGTCGCCGCCGCGGACGTGACCCTGTGCCCGAAGCTCGAACTCGACCTGCCCCCCGCGATCGCGGACTTCGTGGCGCGCTCGACGCGTTTCACTGTGCTGCCGAGCATCGCCATCAGCCGACAGCTCGCCGACGGGTCCCTCAAGGCCTACCGCATCGTCGCGCCGCGCATCGCCCGCGAATTGGTGATCATCCACCATCCGCAGAAACCGCTCAGCCACGCGGCGCAGCTCCTCATCGGCATCCTTGAGGAGGAGTTGAACGCGGCGGCGGCCGCACTCCAGGCCCATATCATCACCGGTTGAGCCCCCCGGACTGATGGCAGCGATCAGCCGACGTTATTCGACACGGGCGAGCACACCCCGATACTGTCACCGGCAACGTCGCCGCGCCCGTTGCGGCCGGGAGGAACGATGACACCGCTGCCCCTCGTGGTCGGCATCTCGGGTGCTTCGGGGGTGATCTATGGGATCCGTCTCCTGGAAATCCTGCGCGACCTCGCGATCCCGGCCCATCTCGTGATGTCGCGCTCGGCCGAGGTGACGCTGGCCCATGAGACCGACCTCAAGGTCGCCGACGTCCGCGCCCTGGCCGCCAAGACCTACGCCCAGGGGGATATCGGCGCCTCGATCGCCTCCGGATCCTTCCGGACCCGCGGCATGGTCGTGGCGCCCTGCTCCATGCGGAGTCAGGCCGAGATCGCGACCGGCGTCACATCCGGCCTGCTGACGCGGGCCGCCGACGTGACCCTGAAGGAGCGCCGCCGCCTCGTCCTGATGGTGCGGGAGACTCCCCTCCACACCGGCCACCTCCGCACCATGACGGCGCTCTCGGAAATGGGGGCGATCATCGCCCCGCCGGTTCCGGCCTTCTACGCGCGTCCGGAGAGCCTCGCCGACATGGTGGACCATACGATCGGGCGGGTTCTCGACCTGTTCGACATCGACGCACCCGGCGTCCGGCGTTGGCGGAGCGGAGAAGGCTGACCGGCGCTCAGCCCTCCAGCGCCGTCGCGAGAACCCGCAGCGGTGCCTCCGGCCAGGTCCGGCCGAGATGCGCGGCATAGAGGGCCAGGGCCTCGCCGCCCGAACTCGCCGGCATATCCGGGACCGGCGCGGCCTCGAAGAGAGCCGCGAGGGCGAGGCGCTCCGCCTCAATCTCCGCGAGCTTGATCCGCTCCCGGAGCGCCTCCGTCGTCTGGCCCGAAAGGATGTCCGACCGCATCGCCCGGCGGATCGCCCGTAAGGGACTGATCACCTGCCCACGCCAGGGGCCGATCCGGGCTTCCGCTCCGGCGAGCGCCGAGGCGTCCAGCCTTCGTCCGGTCCTCCCGCACCAGATCAGGTACAGGAGCAGGGGCACATCGGCGCCGCCCTCGTCCTGGAGCGCGAGGCAGGCCGCGGCGACGCCGGGCCGGCCGTAGAACGCGCAGGCGAAGGTCCAGAGGGGATCACTCGTCATGGGAGGCCTCCGCCCGCGCAGAACCGTATCGTCAGGCCCGGTCGAGATTGCCCTGCGTCTCGTCGGTCAGGAAGGCACCGACGAGATAGACCAGGGTGACGCCGGTCATGACGACGGCCAGCACCATCGGGATCTGCGTCGGCCCGTCGGCGACGAGGGAGACGAGCGTCGGCAGCATTCCACCCAGCGCGAAGCCGATGTTCCAGGTCAGGCCCGTCCCCGTGGCCCGCACCGCCGTCGGGAACTTTTCGTTGAGGAAGATCAACAGCGGCCCGTAGCTGGCGTTGGCGATGAGCGCCAGCAGGAAGGCGCAGGCCGCGACCCCAACGAGGCTCGTCGTGTTCGCCATGGTCAGGAACAGGGCGGGAAAGGCGAGCAGGCGGACGACGCCCATGACGAGGAACGACCGTCTGCGCCCGATATGCTGGCTTAGTTCGCCCATGCCGCAGGCGCCGATCGCCGCCGCGACGTTGGCGCCGATCAGGATCATCGAGGCGGTGGCGTTCGGCACGCCGTTCACGAGCTTGAGGAGGGTCGGCAGGTAGCCGGACGTGAGGTAGTAGGCCGCGCCGCCGCCGAAAGAGATGAGAGTCGCGACCGCGAAGCTTCCCCGGTTGGACGGTGAGAACAGGGAGCGGATCGGCGAGGCCTCCGCCGGAGCGCCTGCCCGGAGCGCCGCCTTCCGGGCCTGGAGATTCTTGAAGATCGGGGATTCCTCGAGATTGCGGAAGAGGATCAGGCCGATCACCGAGGTCAGGAGACCCGAGAAGAACATCAGTCGCCAGCCCCAGTCGGTGAAGGCTTCTCCCGGCGCCATGAGCGAGACGACGTAGAAGACCAGGGAGGCAAGCAGGCCGCCGATGGCCGAGCCGCCACCGCCGACCGCCCCGGACATCAGCCCCCGCCACCGCTCCGGGACGGATTCCGTCCCGATCGTGTGAGACGCCGCGACCACGCCGCCGACGAAGATGCCCTGGACGAGGCGGAAGATCAGGAAGATCGCGGTGGCGAGCCATCCGATCTGGCCGACCGTCGGCAGGAGGCCGAAGACCGCCGTCGACAGGCCGACCCCGGTCACCGCCACCATGAGCGCGCGGCGCCGGCCGAACCGGTCCGCATAGGAGCCGAACAGGGCCGAGCCGAGGGGCCGGATCAGCAGCGTGACCGCGAAGGAGGCATAGGCTCCCGCCAGCGACAGCATCGGCTTGTCGGCCGGAAAGAACAGGGCGCCGACGACGGGCGCCACGTAGAGCAGGATGAACAGGTCGAAGAGATCGAGCCCCCAGCCGAACAGCGAGGCCATGGCGGCCGTCGCCGTTTGCCGGCCCGTGGGCTTGGCGTGAGCGGGGGGATCGGATGCGAAGGTTGCGGCGGTCTGCATGGGGTTCCTCCGGGGGATGCGGTCGTTGCCGCGGTGGGCCGGTTCGGGCTCTGGGTCGGGACGGGGGCCATCAGGGCGCGCGCCATCGTGTCCCGCCGGGGCGGGATCGAAGCGGTGCCGTGGGGGTCACGGGGGTGGGGGGAGCTGCCCTGCAGCCCCCCCCGGCGTGGTGGGTTTAGGAGCCGGTGAAACGCGGGGCGCGCTTGGCGTGAAACGCCTCGACGCCCTCACGGAAGTCGTCGGCCTGCCGCAGGCGGCTGTAGCAGTGTCCCTCGAGCTCGATGGCGATGGACAGGCTCGCGTCCTCGGTGTCGTTGAGGAGCTTCTTGGCGGTGCGCTGGGCGATGGGCGAGAAGGCGCGCAGCTCCTCCACGAGGGCGTCGGTGGCCTTTTCCAGGTCCGCGTCGGGCACGCATTCGGTGGCGATGCCCCAGTCGAGGGCCTGCCGGCCGGGGATGCGCTTCGAGCGCATCACGATGTCCTTCGTCCGCGTGATACCGACGATCTTCTGGAGCCGGGCCGAGCCGCCGGAACCGGGGATCTGGCCGAGCTTCTGTTCGGGAAGCGCGTAGCGGCAGGTCTCGGAGACGATGCGGAAGTCGCAGGCCAGCGAGATCTCGAAGCCGACCCCGAACGTGTAGCCACGGTTGGCGGCGATGACGGGCTTCGAGCAGCGGGCCGGCGCCGCCATGTTCCAGGCGAGCTTCGAGACGTGTTCGGGCGAGGCGTCGAGGAAGCCCTTGATGTAGCCCCCCGACGAGAAGTGCTCGCCCTCCGCCCGCAGGACGATGACCCGCACGCGGGGATCCTCGTCCAGCGCCTCGAACACCTTCCGGATCTCGTCGCGCTGGGGCATCGCGATGACATTCATCGGCGGCCGCGCCAGGATCACGTCGGCACGCTCGCGCTCGGCATCGATCTCGACGCGGAAGCCGTCGAGGTTCGTCAGGCGCGGGTCGATGGTGGGGGTGTCACTCGTCATGGGGCAGGGCTCTCGCTGAAATTCGTTGGGGGGTGTCAGGCGGCCTCGTGGCCTTCGGCGCGGGGCTCGGCCTCGCCCTCGGGCACGTACTCGCCGGCCACGAGCTGACGGCGCAGCAGCTTGCCGACCGGCGATTTCGGGATCTCGTCCACGAAGACGTAGCGGCGCGGCAGCTTGTGACTCGGCAGGCCGCCCGCACGGCAATGGGCGTCGAGCGCCGCTTCGTCGGTGCTGCCGCTCCGCTTGATGAAGGCCGCCACGATCCGGCCCCAGCGCTCGTCGGGCAGGCCCACGACGGCGACCTCGGACACGGCCGGATGCAGGGACAGGCGACTCTCGATCTCGACGGGCGAGACGTTCTCGCCCCCGGTGATGATCATGTCGTCGACCCGGCCGGTGACGTAGAGGTCGCCATCGGCGTCGGCGAAGCCGGTGTCGCCGGTGAAGTACCAGCCGTCGCGAAAGGCCTTGGCGTCGGCCTCGGGGCGATGCCAGTAGCCCTCGAAGGCTTCGTCGCCCTTGGCGATGACGGCGATCTCGCCCTCCTCGCCCGGCGCGGCGGTCCGGTCCGGGTCGCCCCCCATGGGCACGACGCGCACCATGGTGTTGAGGCCCGCCCGCCCGGCCGAGCCGGGTTTCACCGCCGCCTCGTGGTTGATCGTGAAGGTGTAGACCTCCGACGAGCCGTAATGGTTGACGAACAGGTCCGGCCGGAACGCCTCGGTCAGGCGGGCGAGCAGGCCGTCCGTCATCGGCGCCCCGGCGAAGCCGAGCTTGCGCACGGAGGTCGTGTCGGTCGCCGGGAAATCCCGGTGGTGCACGAGGTCGTGATAGAGGGTCGGCACGAGGTAGAGGTTGGTGATCCGCTCGGCCGCGATCAGCCGCAGCGCCCCGGCCACGTCGAAGCGCGGCAGGCAGACGAAGGTCCCGCCGATCAGCGACATGGCAAGGAGCGAGCGCACGCCCATCGTGTGGTAGAGCGGCATGACGCCGAGCGTCCGCTCGCCACGCCCGTAGAGGTTCTGCGCCACGTGGGCGAGCGCCGCCGCCCGCTCCGCCCGGTGTCGCCGTGGCACCCCCTTGGGCTTGGCGGTGGTGCCGGAGGTGTAGAGCATCAGCGAGATCGCTTCCGCGTCGACCCGGGGCGTCGCCGGGGGGCCTTCGGTGGCGGTGAGGTCGGCGAAGGCGGTCTCGCCGGGGCCGGGTGGCGTGCCGACGGCGATGCGCGGGATCCGCTGCGACGCCGCGCTATCCCGCAGGCTCCCGGTCGAGACCGGTTCGTAGGCGATGGCGCGGGCTTGCGCGTTCTCGATCGCGAAATCGATCTCCTCGGCCTTGGCCCGCCAGTTGATCGGCGTGATCACGATACCCGCGAACTGGCAGGCCCAGTGCAGGGTCGCCGCCTCGTGCCGGTTCTGAAGGACCGTGACGAGGTGGTCGCCGGGCTTCAGCCCGAGCCGGTCGAGCCCCGCGACGGTCGCGGAGATCACCGCGAACCACTCCGTGTAGGTCAGCCGGGTCTCCCCGTCGACGAGGGCCAGGGCGCGGGGATCGCGGGAGACGCTCGCAAGGAAGCTGGTGCCGAGATCAAGCATGGGCGGCCTCCGGGGATGACGGGGCCGGGATGTCGCCCCTGAGTTCCGCAGCCGCCTCCAGGGCGGCCTCGATGATCGGCGCGTAGCCGGTGCAGCGGCAGAGATGGCCGCCGATCACTTCCGTGATCTCCCGGCGCGACGGGTTCGGCCGCAGCACGAGATAGGCATCGAGCGACATCAGGATGCCGGCGGTGCAGAAGCCGCATTGCAGGGCGTGCCGCCGCCGGAAGGCCGCCTGCAGCACTCCGAGCCGGCCTGGCTCGGGAGCCAGACCCTCGACGGTCCGCACGGCGCAACCCTCGACCCCCACGGCCAGCGTCAGGCAGGCCCGGGCGGGCACCCCGTCGATGGACACCGTGCAGGCGCCGCAGACGCCGTGCTCGCATCCGACATGCGTGCCCGTGGCCCCGAGCCCGTGGCGCAGGGCGTCGGTCAGCAGGGTGCGGGTCTCGACCTCGACCGTGGTCTCGCGCCCGTTGAGGGTGAAGGCCATCGTGTGACGGCCCTTCGCGTCTAGCTGTGGCATGGCACGGCCTCCTGATGGGTGTCGCCTCTTGCGGCCCTGGCCGCTTCCTCCAGCACCCGGCGGCCGAGACTCCGCACGAGGTCGCGGCGGTAGCGGGCGGTGCCGTGGAGATCGTCCCCCGCGCCGAGGTCCCAGGCGAAGGCGTTGAGGGCATCGTCCAGCGCCGAGCCGGCGAGATGGGGGAAGTCACGGGCGGTGGGCCGGTCGGCGACGCCGCCGACGGCGAGCCGCATCCGGGTGCCGTCCACGACCGCCGCGCAGGCGACGATGGCGTAGTCGCCGTGCCGACGCCCCACCTCGGCGAAGGCGGTGCCGGCGCCCTCCCGGCGGAGGGGATAGGCGATGGCCTCGATCATCTCATCGTCGGCCCGGTCGGTGACCATCATGCCGGTGAAGAAGTCCTCGGCCGCCACGCGCCGGACTTTCCGGCGGCTGCGCAGGTGAATCTCGCCCTGCAGCGCCACGAGGCAGAGGGGGATTTCCGCGCTCGGGTCGGCATGGGCGACGGAGCCGCACAGCGTCCCCCGTGCCCGGGTCTGGATGTGCCCGACCCACGGCAGGGCGGCGGCCAGCAGCGGCAGGTCCCGGGCGAGCCCCGGCCGGTCGAGCAGGATCGCCTGCCGCACGCCCGCCGGGATGACGAGAGCCCCCTTGTCGAGACGGGGCTCTTTGAGAGCGGGAATGCGCATCACGTCGACGAGCACGGCGGGCTTCGTCAGCCGCATGTTGAGCATCGGCATCAGGGACTGGCCGCCCGCGATGATCCGAGCCTCGGGGCCGTGCTGGCGCAGGGCTTCCAAGGCGTCGTCCAGGGACGTCGCGCGCAGATAGGCGAAGGGCGCGGGCTTCATGCGGACACTCCCAGGCGTGCGAGGAGCCGTCGCAGGGCGGCCGGGAGGCGGAGCCTGCGCTCGCCGGACCCGCCGGCTCGCCGAGCCAGGGCGGTGAAGAATCCGCCGATGATCACCCGCGCGGCCCCGTCGAGGAGGCGCCCGCCCACCGCCGCGACCTTGCCGCCCACCGCCGCCTCGTAGACGTAGGCGATCCGCGTCCCCCCGGCGCCGTCGGGCTCCAGGGTCAGGCGGCCGGTTCCACCGCCGCTGCCGAGGCCACCCGTCACCGTGCCGGTGAGCGTCACCGCCCGGGGCTCATCGAGATCGCTGAGGGTGACCTCGGCCTTGTAGCGGCCCTTCACCGGGCCGACGCCGAGGGTGACGTCGGCCTGGAACCGTGTGCCGGAAAGCTTCCGCACCCCGTGCGAACCGGGGATGACGGAGGCGAGCACGTCCGGGTCGAGGAGCATCGCCCAGACCGTCTCCGGCGGAGCCGTGACGGTGGCCGAGCCCTCCCCACGCAAGGTGCGGTCGCCCGTCTTCGTGGCGGGCTTCGGGGCAGAGTGGCCGGCGGGGGGCGCTCGTTCCTCCCCGCCCGCCGCGAGGGCAGCGAGCTTGGCGGGGGTCAGGGGCAGGTCGATGGCCTCAAGCCCGAGGGCGTCGGCCACCGCGTTGGCGAGGCAGACCGGAGTCGACATGCAGTTGCCCTCGCCGACTCCCTTGGCGCCGAGCGGCGTGAAGGGCGACGGACTCTCGACGTGCAGGATGCGTAGATCCGGCACCTCGGTCGCGGTGGGCAGCAGGTAATCGGCGAAGGTTCCGGACAGGAAGGCGCCATCGTCGCCGTAGGAGAGTTCCTCGAAGACCGCCGCGCCGAGCGCCTGCGCGAAGCCGCCGCGCACCTGCCCCTCGACCATGCCCGGGTGCAGGATGCGCCCGCAATCGTGCATCGAGACGTAGCGATCGATGATGATCTTGCCGGTGACCCGGTCGATCTCCAGGCCGCAGATGTCGAAGATGAAGCCGTGGCAGAGGGAGGAGTTGATGTGGTCCTCGGCGTCCGGCGCCGTCAGTTCCGGGGGTGTCCAGAACACCGTCTCGCGGATCACCGCGCCGAGATCCTCGGGCACGAGGCCCGGCGACCAGTGGCTCGTGGCGGCCACCCGCGCGAAGGGCAGGCCCGCATCCGGGTTCAATCGCGAGGCGATGCGACCGCCCGCGAAGAGCAAATCCTCGGGACGCAGGTTCAGCTGCGCCGCCGCGATCCGCGCGAGCCTGTCGCGCAGGCGGGTGGCGGCGAGGTGCGCGACCCCCGCCACGGCGGCGGCGAAGCGGCTCGCGTAGTTCCCCGAGGCGATGGACCACGCATCCTTGGCGGTGTCGAGGTCGGCCGTGACCCGGACCTGCTCCATCGGGAGGCCGAGCACGTCGGCCACCACCTGGGCGAGCACCGTCCGGTGCCCCTGGCCCTGCGGCACCGAGGCGACCTGCACCGTCACCGAGCCGACGGGATCGAGGGTGATGGTGGCGGTCGATTGCGCGCCGTTCTTGGGCCCGGCCTTGGCGCGTTCCTCCGCCGTCAGCACGGTGGTGATGTAGCCCATGTTGGAGACGCTGGGCTCGACCGCCGCCGTGAGGCCGATCCCATAGAGGCGGCCCTCGGCGCGGGCGGCGTCCCGCCGCCGCTTCAGCTCATCGAGCCCGCCGTCCCGGGCGGCTTCATCGAGGGCGCGCTGGTAATCGCCGGAATCGTAGAGGGCGCCGGTCGCGGTGCGATAGGGAAAGGCGTCGGCCGGAATCAGATTCCGGCGGATCACCGCGAAGGGATCGAGGCCCAGCGTCAGCGCGATGCGCTGCATCAGCCGTTCGAGCGGATAGTACACCTGCGGCCCGCCGAAGCCGCGCACGAGGCCGGTCGGCGTCTTGTTGGTCAGCACCACCCGGTTGCGCACGGCGACGTTGCGGATGGCGTAGGCGCCGGTGAGGTTGCCGTGCATCCGGTAGAGCGTGGCGGGTTCGGGCGCCCGCAGGTAGGCGCCGCAATCCTCGACCTGATCCCAGTCGAGCGCGGTGACGCGCCCATCCGCGTCGAAGGCGGCCCGGAGGGTCGTGACCCGGTTCGTGGCGGAGACGGAGGCCGAGAGGTGCTCCAGCCGGTCCTCGATCCACTTCACCGGCTGGCCCACGAGGCGCGCCGTGGCGGCGATCAGCACGGCGTAGGGCGCGACGCCCTGCTTCACTCCGAAGCTGCCGCCGGAATCGGGGGGCGTGCGCAGGCGCAGGCGGTTGCCCGGCACCTTCAGCGCCCGGGCCACCACCGCGTGGATGCTGAACGGCCCCTGGAAGTTCGCCAGCACGTCGTAGGAATCTTCGGTGGGATCGTAGGAGGCGACGACGCCGTAGGTCTCCATCGGCGAGCCGGTGTTGCGCGGGTAGCGCACGGTCACGGACAGGCTGTGCGGGCTGTCCGCGAAGGCCGCCTCGGGGTCGCCGTAGCGGAAGCGGCGGTCGCTGACGCAATTGGCGCCGACGCCCTCGTGCAGGATCTCGCTGTCGGGGGCGAGGGCCGACAGCGGGTCGACCACCGCCGGGCGGACCCGGTACTGCACCTCGATCAGGTCACAGCCATCCTCCGCGAGGTAGCGGTCGCGGGCGACGACGATGGCGACGGGCTCGCCGACATAACGCACCCGGTCCACCGCGATGGCGCGGGCATCGACGGCCGCCCGCAAGGCCGGGACGAGGCCGGTCGTGACGGCGTCGAGGTCCCGGCCCGTGACCACGGCGGTGACGCCGGGCAGCGCCTTGGCCACCTGGACGTCGATGCCAAGGATGTCCGCATGGGCGTGGGGCGAGCGCAGGATTGCCGCGTGCAGCGTGCCGGGCCGCGTGCCGAGGTCGTCGATGTAGCGGCCGAGCCCGGAGAGCAGGGCGGCGTCCTCGACGCGCTCCACGGACCGTCCGACATAGCTCGATGACACGATGCCCAAGCCGTTTCCTCCGCCGGACCTCTCGATGGGGTCCGTATCTCGGGGAGAATGGCGGCTCCGTGTGGGTGCGGCGATGCCGAGGCGTCTCGCGACTTACCGAAACGTCTCATTCTTTGATGACGGCGCCGTCAGGCAGCGGGCTGCCCGCCCCGCCGGACGATACCGCGGAAGATGCTCGGGGGTACGCTGACGTGGTCCCGGAAGAAGCGCGAGAAATGTGCGGGCGCGGCGAAGCCGAGGCGCATGCCGATCGCGGTGATGGGCTCCTCGCTACTCACGATGGCCTCGACGGCCTGCTCGATCCGGATCGCGTTCAGGAAGACATGCGGCGGGGCCCCGGTGGATTGCTCGAACAGGCGGTAGAACTGGGCGCGGGAGAGGCCCGCCTCGCGTGCCAGCGCCTCGGTGCCCAGCATGGCGCCGGGCTCCGCCCGCACCCGCGCGATGGTGCGTCGGATGCGCCAGTCGCCAGCGTTGCGCCGGGCGGCGGCGCGGAGGGAGAGGGGCTCCTCGCGCCAGGCCGTGAACCGCTCGATCACGGCGACCATCAGGTTCGACAGCAACTCGTCCTGGATGTGGGAGGAAAGCGGCGCGTAGACCATCTCGGCGGCGAGGTCGTGGGCGAGCCGGCGAATCGTTGGTGTGACGGCGCCCGACGGTTGTCCGAAGAAACCGGGCGCCCCGCTCGCAGCCCAATTCCGCCGGAACGCGCCGAGCCAGTCGGGCTCGATGTACAGAGCCAGGATCATCGCCTTGGCCCGCTGGGGATCGTGCAGGTAGGCGTGGGTCTCCCAGGCGTTGATCAGGACAGCCTGATCGTCGGTGAGCGCGACAACCTGATCGCCGACGAGGAACTGCGTGTCGTCTCCCTCGACCTTCAGGAGCACATGGCAATGCGGGTGCGCGTGACGGACGAGGCTGCGGTCCATGTCGAGGAGCGCGACGCGGCCGAAGGCGCCATGGGCGATCTCAAGAGCCTCGGACATCTGCACTATTTAGCATGGTCCGCGGGTGGCAGCTAGATCGCCGCCGGGCCCACCGTCCCGTCAGGGCGCCGCAACCGGTTCGTTCCGGAGCGTGGTCCTCTTGCGGAGTTCGGCGGTACCCATCACCGCCAGGGGAATGACGAAGGCCACATAGGCGTTATCGATTCCCCCGGGATCGCCGGCGAGGAACCAGCCGATCGTCAGGACGAGGGAAACCAGGATGCTGACGACGGCGGCCCGCGGGGTGCCGAAGCGCGGAGCGTAGAAGGCAAAGACGACCAGGACCGCCAGCGTCGCCCGCAGGGATTTCGCGAGGAAGGTCACCTTCAGGATATCCGGCGCGAAGATCGCCAGGGGAATCGGGATCAGACCCACGAGCACCGTCATGCTGCGGACGAACCGCAGGGACGATGTCCCATCCTCGCTCAGACGGCGGGGATGATAGAAATCCTTGAACAGCAGGGTGGCGGCGCCGATGCTGAGGGCCGAGATCGTGCCGAACAGGGACCCCGCCAATCCCGCCACCACGATGGCGGCCAGTAGATCGTCCATCCGGGCGATCAGGCCCGGCAAAGCCTGGATCGCGGGGATTCCCGGCAGCAGCGCCGCCGCGCAGACACCGACCAGGGCGGCGCCGATGCCGAACGGCACGAGCAGGAAGGCACAATAAAAGCTGGCCTGCCTCGCCGTGCGCCCGTCCTGCACGGTATTGATGGCCTGGATTACGTATTG
Organism: Methylobacterium sp. 391_Methyba4; assembly: GCF_029691625.1. Classification (NCBI taxonomy): domain Bacteria; kingdom Pseudomonadati; phylum Pseudomonadota; class Alphaproteobacteria; order Hyphomicrobiales; family Methylobacteriaceae; genus Methylobacterium; species Methylobacterium sp. 391_Methyba4. The sequence goes on from NZ_CP121475.1 coordinate 4,001,657, forward strand.
CGTCGAGAAGACCGCGCCGATGCCGGCGACCATCCACGCGAAGATCTGCGACCAGCCGACCGTATCGACCGCGAACATCGCTTCGGGCACGCGGACCCGCAGGTTCGCGAGGCCGCCGACCTGAGACAATCCGAAGGCGACGGCCGCGAGGATGCCAAGATACTTCACGACGGCATGGAGGACATTCGTGTAGATGACCGAGCGCATCCCCCCGACACTGACATAGAGCGTCGCGACGATACCCGTGATGACGATGGCACTGGTCCGATCGACGTTAAGGAGGCCTGCCAGGATCGTACCGCCGCCCGCATAGGTCGAGACTGCGACGATCTGAAGAGCGAAGATCATGATGATTGAGGTCGCGAGCTTGGTCGGACGACCGTAGGCCTTATTCAACGCCCCGGAGATCGTATTCTCGCCGAGTTCCTTGAAGCGGGGCGCGAGCAGGATGGCGTAAAGAACGAATCCGACGGCGAGGGCGAGGACGTTCCAGGCTGCCGACACGCCGACTCTGTAGGCCGTCTGTGTGGTACCGACGCTCGTCGCAGTCCCGATGAATTCCGACATCAGCAGAAAGCCGATCAGGAACGCCGGATAGCGCGTGCCGCCGGAGGTAAAGCTTCCCGCGCTCCTCGCATGGCGTCGCACAGAGAAACTGATCAGCCCCATCGCCGCCATGTAGGCCAGGGTCAGGGAGAGAACGATCCAGTTTGGCTGCATGGGTGCGGCCTAACGGCGATGCCGTAGCGCCTGAGCGCCAAGGGACCCCAGCATGTTTCCTCCGAAATCATTCGGGGCCGCAGCTTTCCTCGCAGGAACGAGAAGCAACGGCCATTGCGGGGAAAATTAGATTTTGAAGAGGAAGCGGACAAATATTCTGATTTGATCGGCGCCATCAGATTATCTGATTCAGCACTATAATTAATATAAAACGCATCTTTCTAGCCTAAAAAGCTAACATAGTCTCAGTGACCCATGTCTGCCATCTCGGGCGGAGTTGGCGCATCCCGATAGCGGTCTTTCGCGGCAGTTGAGCAAAATCAGCTTAGCTTGGGACACGAAAGGGCGTAGGCCGTTGGTGACGGCACGAGGGCGAGGCTGACCTCAACGATGGTGTCGTCAAAGGTCCACCGGGGGATTGTGCGCCTCGGAGCTTAATTCGTGAAGGCACCTGCGAAGCCTCCCTACGGCGATGCACCGTCGGATACATCGACAACCAGGCCATCGCTCAGCTGCCGATAGAACGTCTGCTTTCAGGTTGCTGCCCGGTTCGGCTGAGTGGCAGCAATGGGCGCAAAGCTGAAAGTCTGCTTCCGCGCGCGACAGCACTCCGGCGTGGAGTGGGCCAGCCGGTGTAAGCCGCCTGAGTGCTCGTGCATGGGCGGATGGCTCACCACCTGCCGCTTTTGGTGCGGACATAAAATCCAGCCCGTTCGCGGATGTTCATCAGGATGCTCGAGTTGCGTCCATCGGTCCGGACAGTCGCTTTGGAGGAGTCGTCTTCCGTCAGAGGAAGCGGCTTCGGCCAGTCGAACGCCTTCAGCATCCCGTCCTAGACGGTGTCCACGTCAGCCTCGCCGGCGGCGTTCAGGGCCTCTACGACGGTCGGTCGGAACGCCTTCAGCATGTGGGTGTCGACCTCGCGTTCGAACGCGCCAACGTCGATTTCGAGGTTGATTCTGAGCATCGGGGTAGCCTGCGGATAGCTTCTGCTACGGCCAACCTCCTTGGACGGTGTCACGCCGCGTGACACCGTCCTTGTCGAATGCCGCGGCCGGGCTGAATCTCCCCCCTTAGGAGTCCGCCATGTTCGACCGCATCGAAACCTTCCCGAAGCCCGACGACAACTTCGCCAAGCACATCCCGCTGACACCGGCTGAGCGGAAGCGCGTCGAGCGTGCCAACCGGAAGAAAGCTGGCCTGCCGGACCCGCGCGTGGTCGACGCCGCGGTCGCCTCCGCCATGGCGGAGGCCCTGCATGCGGCGGACTTCGTGGGGCACTGCGTCCGCCGGGGCAGCGTCGCAGGCATGTCCGTGGACGTCGAGGACATCATGCGGCGCGCCATCGCCCATGTCCGGGCCGCCAAGCTGCAGGACGGACAGGTCTCCCGCGAAGCTGCGCATCAGGCCGTGGCCCAGCGGTTGCGCCTCGTCTAGGGCGGACGGCGTCATTCCAGATTCGGCGTTACACATCCAAGAAGTAACGGGGCGCTAACCTCATTACGGAAACCGGGCCTGCGGCGGTGTCACGGCCAGGGATAACGGTTGACTCCCTCTCGACGGCGAGTCCCGCACCCCCGATCGTGGGGTCACACCGGACGACGGAGAGACCCATGCGCGCCCACCAGATCACCTCCGACCTCGACAGCGTCGGCATGGGCCTGGCGGGCGTCCTGGCGACGAGCCTCGCGGATGCCAGGCAGCGGCAGGCGGATGCCGACTACGAGCAGGCCTGCCGGAACCAGACCGCTGCCGGTCGTGCGATGGCTGCGGTCACCCGGCAGCGCGCCGCCCTCCAGGCCTCTGTCGACGAGGCGGCCGCCCTCCGCCAGCAAGTCGCCGCCCTGCAGCAGGCGCTCGCCGCCTCCCGGCAGGAGACCGCCACCGCCAAGGCCGAGACCGCCCAGATGCACCGGCGCGCCCTCAAGGCCGAGGGTCTCATCCTTCGCGCCGCCCGGTCGGCATAGCGTCAGCATCTGTGCGCACACTGTCATGCTACCGTGTGCGCACGGAGCAAGTATCAAGCGTCTCCGAGTGGTGACGGCACAAAAAGAAAGGCCCGCCCCGGCGTCCCGGGGCGGGCCTCTTGCTGTTCGGGGCGGCTCGTTAGATGCCGCACTTCAGTTCGAACGCCGGGTCGTCGATCATGTCGGCGAAGGCGCGGTCTAAGGTGGCGTTGTACTCGGCGATCTCCTCGCGCTGGCGGGGGGTGATCCTCGCCGCGCTCCCCAAAACATGCCGGTACTCCGCCAGGGTCGGGCACAGGGGCAGCCCGGGGATGGTCTTGATGCCCAGCATGTGCGCGCCGGCTTGCATGGGGCCGCCGCGCCAGATGTGCATCATCTCAGCGGTATTCAGGCTGGAGAGCCATGCGGCCTCGGCTTCGTTGAGCCCGGCGGTGGAGGGCTCCTCGTCTAGCGTCGTCAGGGCACACGCGTAGGCGTAGGCGATCTTGCCCTTCGCGAGGACCGGGTCGAGCTCGACGACCTGCGCCGTCGCGGCCGGCTTCGGGGCAGCCTCGGGCTTGGGCGCCGGAGCGGGCGTGAAGGTGTCACGCGCCGCCGGCTGTGACGGTGTCACGGGCGCGGCGGCCTGGGCGGCGACGCCCTCGAAGGCGTCCTCGATGGCGAGGCCGGCGGGCTCCGGCGGGGCGAAGAGCGCCTTCATGACCCACTTCGAGCCGTCCCAGACGGCCTTCGGGACTGCCAGCATGGCGGCGAGGGTGGCGGCGAGGAGGCGGGCGAACTTGCGCATGGGGATGAGGATTCCTGTTCAAGGCTACGGGGTGATTGTCGGCGGAGGGACGAAAACGAGAAGCGGGGCGGGCTAGGCCTCCGCCGAGCCGAACACGCGTTCCCGGAGCTCGGGTGAGATCTGCCGCCTGTGCGCCCAGACCGCGCGGAGGGCGTGGCTCGCCTCGGACTGACCGAGCTCCGGCAGGCTCGCTAGGACGTGGCCCGCGTGGGAGTGCGCCGCCGACCAGCCCCGCGAATTCCGGACAGTCGCCCAGTCGCCGTCCATCTCGCTGAGGACTCGGCAGGCCTCGTGCGCCGCGGTGCGGACCTCAGGGACGGCGGCGCGCTCCCACCACTCCGTCACCCTCTCCTGGCCGAGGCGGGCGGTAATGGTCTCCACGAGGTACTCGACTTCGCCGACGAGCTCTCGGGCGAGGCGGGCATCCCGGTCCGAAGGGCGGTCGCCGAGCAGGGACTGGGCAAGCTCGCGCTTCCGCCGGTTCCAGGCCCAAGCCCGCGTCCGGAGGCACGCCCGGAGCGCATCGATTGCCTCCGCCCGGGCGGCGCCGTTGGCGGCCCATTCGGCCTCGGCGGCGGCCAGCTTCTCGCGGGCACGAGCGCGGTCCGTCGAATCCGCGCAAGCCTCGGCGGCCGCGCAGGCTTCCTCGACGGTGTAGGGAACCGGCGCCGGGACAGATTCCCAGCAGACCGGCACGCCACCGTCCCACGAGAACCCGACCGCGCGCAGGCCCTCTCAGTCGGCGGCGTAGGCCCGGCTGTAGCGCGTCGTATCGCCCTCGGCGCGCCACAGGGTGCGCTTGCCGTTGCGGGTGTTGCGCTCGCCGGCGCTGCGCCAGGCGAGGCCCAGCGCGCCGACGGGGAGCGCCACGTCGAGGGGGAGCGGGCGGTGGGCCGCTGAGGCGGCCGCAGCGGCGACGAGGCCGACGCTGACGAGGAAGAGGAGGATCGTGAACACGGTGTCGGGGCTCCTGGCAATCAGCGAATTGCCAGATTGAAGCACTCGACCAAGCACAATGAAAGGTCTTCCAAGAATTTTTCTTCGACCCAATTCGTAACGTGCAATTTGCAAATTACGAATTACGATCCTTCGAATGTCGAAGGAATATGGCATCTTGCTTTTCAGCGGATGACGCATACCCTCTACTTAGTTGACCGCGCCGGAGACTGGGAATGGCCGCATCGCTGACAGAAGAAGAAGTCGTTGCCCGCCTCCGCGCGGCCTGCGTAGAGGCGGGCGGCCAGATGGCGTGGGCGGCCGCGCACGGCCTGAGCGCGGCGTACGTCAATGACGTCGTCCGCAACCGCCGCGGGCCGGCCGCGCGAATTCTGGAGGGCCTCGGGCTGGTCCGCGAGGTCCGCTACGTCCCCCGCGGGCCCGAGCCGGTGGCGCTCTACGACCGGGACGGCCTGACGCTCATCGAGGCCGAAGTCACATTCGGGGCCGAGGCATGAGCCGGGGCCGAGCGAGAACTCCAGCGTCGACCTGCTGGCCTACGAGCGTCCCTCGCCGGCGAAGGCGCTGCAGATCCTCGAAGGCTACGGCATGGACGCCTGTTTGGGCCGGTGGCCGTTCCTGACGGCTAACGCCATCAGCAAGATCGCGGAGGCCGGACGCGACGAGCAGCGCGCCAAGGCGGGGATCATCGTCCGCACCCGGCACCGCACCACCACGCCCGAGCAGGAGGAGGCCGCCATCGCCGACGTGTTCGCGCTCGGCGCCGTCAGCCGGGCCGCAGAGAAACACGGGGTGCCCTACACCACGGTGCTCAAGTTCCTGCGCGAGCGCGGCATCACGGACTACCCCCGCGTGAGCGGGGCCGAGAAGATGCGGCTGGCCTATCAGACGAAGCGCGCCCGGCAGGCGCTGGCGGCGGCCGGCATCAGCGCCACCCCAACCCCCCAGGAACAGGAGCAGGACATGGAGGCGGCCGCACCGGTCACAGAATCCGTCGCGCCGCGCTGCGGCGGCGCTCGTCGCGTCCCCGGGGACGAGACCATCCGGGCCGACTGGAAGCGTGTCGGCCACGTGGCAGACCTCGCCGCCGAGTACGGCGTTACGCCGACGGGCGTGCGGTTGCATCTGCTCCGCCTTGGGCTCGTGGAAGCTGGCGCGCCCCGCAAGCGTCGGAAGCAAGATGTCGCCGCCGCCGTCGCGACCGTTCCGGAGGAGCCCCCGGTCAACGTCGTGGCGCTGCCGGTCCCCGCGGTTCCCGCCGCGGCGCCATCGCCCGTCCCGGGGCGGGCGCGGACGCTGCAGGGCATCGACCGGCTGGACGTCGAGGATCTCGTCCGCGCCGTCGAGCTCGCTCGCATGGCCGACCTGTCCACGGACCTGGCGGTCGCGTTCATCCGCGCCGACCGGGACGCGTCCGTTCTCATGCGTGCCGGGAGGGCCGCATGACCTCGCGATTCGTCGACGAGCTCGCCGCGCTCGACGCCAGGGAGACCCGGGCCCGCTACGCCGCCGTGCTGACCGCCGCCAAGGCTCGCGCCGGGTCAAGCCGCTGGGCGGACAAGCGCCTGCAGATCCGCGTCGCCACCGCCGAGGCGGTCGTCCTCTCCGCGGTTCGGCGCGCCATCGCAGAGGTGGAGGCTGCGCTGGCCTGGGTCGACCCCAACGAGGGGGAGAAGCCATGACCGACGAAGCCTATCCCGACCTGACCGGCCTCGAAGGCACGGACGTCGCCGTTAAGACCGCTGCGCTGCTCGCGGCCGAGCCGTGGTTCGCGAGCGAGATCGCCGGCCTTCAGTTCTACGACTACGGCAAGGTCGACGAGCTCACCGGGGAGCGCGTCCTGCCGCTGCCGGGCGACCGCCTCCATCTCGTCCGCGAGCCCGCGAATCCCCACGACGAGAACGCCGTGCAGGTGTGGTGGCGCAACTCCAGGATGCTCGGGCACCTGCCTCGCTACACCGCCTTGCGCATCGCGCCGCTACTCGACGCCGGCGCGGCCGCCCGGGCTTACGTCCACCACCCGGGCGACGGCGAGGCCTGGAGCCTGCGGGCCCTCGTCGTCGGGCCGGCGGCCGAGACGATCCACGGACGCTTCATCCAGCACCTGGCGGACGCAGCTATGTGCCGGTCGGACGCGGAGATCGAACGCGACCGAATTCTCCGGGACCGCGCCGAACAAAACAGGCTGACCCTCCGGCAGCAGCGTCGCCAGCGCCTCCGCACCGCGGTCGATGTCCTCCGTCATGTGCCGAGCGAGCCGATGCTGCCGGAGCCGAACGCGCAGGGGCGGACGGACGTCGACGACCTAGCGGACGTCCTCCGGTGCTCCCGGTCGACGGTCGTGCGCATCGCGGCGTCGGTCGGCATCGCGCTTGGGCGCTGGGACTACACCGTGGATGTGACCCCGGAATTCCGGGAGGCGCTCCTGGAGTGGGACCGGAAGCCGAAGCGGGGCGGGAAGCTGCCCAAGCTGAAGGGCACGCTCGGCTTCCGCGAGTTCTACGCCGAGCCCGACACCGGAGGGTCCTATGCCCGCTCCTGGTAAGCCCCGCCGCCCGGCCCGCGTCCCGGCGCGCAATCAGGAATCCCGGCTCGCCGTCATGGCGGTCCAGCGCGATGACGAGGCGGGCTCCTTCCGGATGCTCGCCGTGAAGGCCGAGGGGGGCGCCGCCGTCGAGGCGGCCCTCGGCCTGATCAAGGCCGCCCTCGGCAAGGCCTGACCGCCCCGTCGCGCGCCCGGCGGCAGGGGCGCCTGTTCCGAACAACCCCTCATCATGAGCATCGCCGTGAGCAGCAAGAGCAAGCCCGTCACGCCCCTCGACTTCATCGCGTCCAGCCTCGACCACGCCAACCGGTGGCCGAAGACCGAGCGCCTCGACCCGCGCATCCGCTTCAACGCCCGCACCGAGGCGACCATGCTGATCGAGGGGCTGCGAACCTTCGGCTACGAGATCGTGCCGAGGACCGAGGAGCCCGCCAGGGTAGACTTCGCTCCCCGCAAGGAGATCGAGCTCGCGCCCGGGAACGTCGTCCGCCTGTTGCCGGAGGGTGAAGCCGCCATCAGGGCGTTTGTCCAGTCGGTGCCGCAGACGCAGGACGCCGTCTCTGCCGGCATCGAGGCGCTCGAACACTCACTCGACCGCGCGGAGGCCGAGGCCGAGGTGGACGATTGGGGCATGCGCGAGCACGGCGCCAACGACCTCGCCCGGCGCTACGGTTGCCGTGTGACCGTCTCCGGCCGCGACGACCCGCGGAACCCGAACTCCTATGAGGCGGACGATGGCGACCACGCCGTCGTCACCGAGCGCCTGACCGGGCGCCTCGTCGGTTTGACGGAGTGCTGGTACTCGGAGGACGGCGACCCCATCGTCCCCAAGACGTGGCTGGAGGCGGTCCTGCTCGCGTGGGAAGCCAATGCCAAGGCGCTGCGCGCGTCGGCGTGATGACCCGTCCCCCGGTCGAGCACGTCATCGTGCATCGCCCCAGCGGGCGGACCGTTTCCAGGCATCCCAGCAAGAAGCGGCCCGCGCCGCTTGGAGTAAGCGAGCCTTCCCAACGAAGGCCCTCGTGAAGAAGTCCCTGACCGCCTGGGCCCACGCCCACCTGATCATGACGACCGCCGCCGCGGCGGCCGCTGCGCACCGCCGTGCCATCGAAGCCGAGAAGAGGAGCCGCCGCGCATGACGACCGCCCCCGTCCCGTTCACGCCCCGCCTGCCGCCCGTCGCCCGCGGAGCCTGCCGCGCGCTCCACGCCGCCCCGCCGCCGCTCCCCGAATCCCCGCCCGCTCCGCCCGAGGACGCCCCCGTGCAGGAGGTCCTGGCCGATCAGGCCGCCGCGCTCGCCAAGGCCGTGGCGGAGACCGACCCCGTGCTGATGCAGGCCGCCAGGGACGCGGCGAGAATCCGTGCCATGGAAGAGGCCATCGCCGGCGCGAGCGAGACGTACAACCGACCGCGCACGCTGACGCGCTGGGGCTACGGGCCCGAGCCAACGAGCCTCGACGAACGGGCGCAAATCGCAGGTGTCCGGGCTGGCGGATTCGCCGGCGCAGCGGCGCGCGTGCGGCCGTTCCTCGACATGGCCCACCCTCGTGCCGCAGAGGCCCGCGAACTGCACGATCAGCTCGTCGCAGCCGAGGCGGAGTGGAAAACCAGGGCGGAGAGAGAGCGCCACCCGTCGCGCGGGTGAGCCCGCACGTGCCTGTGGACGATTAACCGCCCTGTTAACCGTCGACCATCTCTCGACTCCAGCAGCGTCGTTCAGATGGGCAGGGTCTCCTCGACGGCCGCATGGGCGGCCTGCTGACGAGGACCGAGATGAAGAAGCCAAATTCGAAGCAAAAGGAGCACAGGCTCTCGGACATGAGACTCCTGGAGCTCATCGACGCGGCAGAAAAAACCCGCGACACCATGAAGAACTACGATGCGGATACCCAGGCCTACTTTCTCTTGGAAACGTTCGACGCGGCAGACCGCGTCTATGCGATCTGGCCGGACGCATCCGGCCGCTTCGGCTATGGCTACGGCATCATGAAGGGCGATGATGACTGTGCTGCCATGCGTCGTATCCCGGGTGATGCGATGATCAACCTCGCGGCAATCCTGCATGAGAATGCGGACACCGCAAGGTTGATGCAACATCTCCATCACGTAATCAGGGAACGGCCCATCTTCGACAAGACATACCGGATCGCCAGGGCCGCTTGGCTCGGAACCACACCCGCCAACCTCGCGGCAATGAAGGCGCGCGACGAGGGCAATAGCCCGGCCTGAATGTGAAGGGCCCCGGCGGTGACGCCGGGGCCCTCTGCGTTTCAGACGTGCTCGCAGACGACCGCGTTGAGCGTCGCCCCCGTCGGGCAGTCCCCGGCGACGGTCCGCCGGTACGGCCCCCATTGCCCGCATCCCCTGCAGCGGTAGCTGTCGAGCACCGCCGGGGTCGGCCAATGCCGCAGGCGGCTTGGGTCCTCCAGCCGCCACAGGTTGTGCTTCTCGACGTGCGCTTCGGCGTCGGACTTCGTGACGGCGTAGCTGACCCAGCCGCACCGGATGCATGTCACGCAGTCGTCCGGGATCTCGGTCTCACCCCTCGGCATCGTCGTCCTCCCCAGCTTGACCGAGCCGCCGCTCCTCGGGAACGTCCGGCGTCGCGGCGAGGCGCTCACGGATCTGGCCGAGCGTCACCGGGGCGTACGACCACCTGTCGACGCCCACGTCGCACGACTGCGAGGTGTCCGGCAGCGAGCCGTGCGTGTGACCGAACAGGTGGATCGACCCGCGCCAGGCGCCGGGCCACGCCCTCATGGGGTAATGGCAGGCGACGACCCGGATGCCCTCGACCTTGCGGCTGACGAGGTCGTGTTGCTCGTGCCAGCCGAGGTCCATGACCCGCTTCCGGTCGTGGTTGCCCCGGACGAGGAGCTTGCGGCCGCGCAGCCTGCGGAACAGCGCGGCGCAACGCTCCGGGCTCGCCCCGAGGGCGAAGTCCCCGAGGTGCCAGACCTCGTCCTTCGGGCCGACGACCGCGTTCCAGGCGGCCACCAAGGCTTCGTCGTGCTCCTCGATGGAGGAGAACGGGCGCCTGCTCATATGCAGGACCCCGGCGTGGCCGAAGTGCGAATCGGAAGTGAAAAATGTCGTCATGGGGCAGCCTCCGTGAGGGGCTGCCGCGCGCGGTCACGCCCCGGGGATGGGTCTCGTCGGTGAGCGGGGGCGGGCTATTCGTTTCACGTCGGCCTCTTGGGCTGGGGTGGAGATGATCTAGCACGGGGCGGGTTAAGACATCCCTGGACCCTGGGATCCTGTGATGCGGTCCGGCGGCCGACCGGCACGCAGGTCCTCGTAGGCTGCCCGGCACCAGGGCACGTACTGCGAGGGCCCCCTCTTGCCCCACGGTTTCGGGCGCGGGCACGTCCGGGTGATCCACCGCAGCACGGTGTCGAGGTCGGCTCCGGGCCCGAGGCGCGTAGCTGATCCGCCCCCAATGAAGTGGTCCGCCCTTTGGTATGGCTTTGAGCCTGGAGGACGGATCGATGTCGAGGAAGCGACCCAAGCCTGAGGAGATCGTCGCCAAGCTGCGGCAGGCGGACGTGCTGGTCGGGCAAGGCCAGAGCGTGGCGGAGGCGATCCGCGCGATCGGCGTGAGTGAGGTGACCTACTACCGCTGGCGGCGTGAGTACGGCGGCCTGAAGTCGGATCAGGTCCGGCGGATGAAGGATCTGGAGACGGAGAACCAGCGGCTCAGAAAAGCCATCGCCGATCTCACCCTGGACAAGCTGATCCTGCAGGAAGCCGCCCGGGGAAACTGACCAGCCCCGCGCGCCGACGCGCCTGCATCGAGCATGTCCGGACCGTGCTGAAGGTCTCCGAGCGTCGGGCCTGCAAGGCACTCGGGCAGCATCGCTCGACACAGCGCAAGGCGCCGCGGGGCAAAGATGACGAGGCGGCGCTCGTCGCCGAGCTGATCGAATTTGCCCGTAGCTACGGGCGCTACGGCTATCGGAAGGTCGCCGCCCTACTGCGGGCGGACGGCTGGCTGGTCAACGACAAGCGGGTCGAGCGCCTATGGCGGCAGGAGGGGCTGAAGGTCCCGGCCCGCCAGCCCAAGCGCGCACGGCTGTGGGACGGGGATGGTTCCTGTATCCGGCTGCGCCCGGAGCACCGCAATCACGTCTGGTCCTACGACTTCGTCGAGACGCGCACCCACGACGGGCGCAAGTTCCGGATGCTCAACGTCCTCGACGAGTTCAGCCGCGAGTGCCTGGCCATCCGAGTGGATCGCAAGCTCAAGGCGGCCGACGTGATCGATGTGCTGTCCGACCTGTTCATCCTGCGCGGCGTGCCGGCGCACATTCGGTCAGACAATGGTCCGGAGTTCATCGCCAAGTCGGTGCAGTCCTGGATTGCGGCCGTTGGCGCAAGGACGGCCTACATCACCCCTGGTTCGCCGTGGGAGAACGGATATGTCGAGAGCTTCAACGCACAGATACGCAACGAGCTGCTGAATGGCGAGATTTTTTACACGCTCAAGGAGGCGCAGATCATGATCGAGGGCTGGCGACGGCACTACAATACGGTTCGGCCGCATGGCGCATTGGGCTACCGGCCGCCAGCGCCAGAGGTGTTCGTGCCAGCTATAGCCGCTAGGCCGGCTGCACCGGCCAAGCTCGCCGTGGTCCAGCGACCAACCCTGCACTAACTTTGACCTTGGACCACCTCGTGGGGGCCGATCAACGCTCGACTCCCCGAGATCGACAATGATCCGATTCAGCTTGCCGGTGAAGTTGAACGGAACCTGATAGTCAGAGTCATCGACAGGCGTACCGGTATCGAGACCGACATCCAGGGTTTCATCCCAGGCAAAGGTGAAGGGCAGCGTACGCGGCAGGGAACGCCGTGCCACTTCCTGGCCGTCGACGGAAAGCGTACCCGATCCGCCTCGCGAGAACGGGGCGCCGTTCGCGTCCATCTGCCAGTCGAAGACAAGGGTGTGCCGACCGGGCAACAGCGCGACCGCGGCTTCCCATTTCGGTCGCTCCATGCCCAGCAGGTTCATTGTAAACACAGGCTTGCCCTCGCGCAGGTACAGGCCCCAGCCGGCAAAGCGGCCGCCTTGGGTAATCAGCATCCCGTTGGCCCCGCCCTGCGGCACCTCAATGTCGGCCGAAATTCGATATGAGCGATTGAGGATATTGGGCGCCGAATTCGCCTGAATGCCGAAGACCGGCGCTGTATAGATAAATTGCTTGCGGCCGGCGGCCGGGCCCGGTCGTGGCGTGATCATACCCGTGATCACCGAATTGTTTACAGGAAGCACTTGATAGCGGGTCGCTTCCACAAGCCAGAGCTCCTGCATGACACGCAGTCGCTCAGGCTCGTGTTTCGCAAGGTCGTTCAACTCTGTGGGATCCTGCGCGAGATTGTACAGCTCCCAATTGTAGCCGTTGATCGCATCATCGGGAACCGGGGCGCCCGGATTCCACGGCGTGGCTATGGGTGTCGTGCACGCGACCCATCCGTCGTGGTAGATCGCGCGGTTGCCGAAGATTTCGAAATACTGGGTCTTGCGATGGGACGGCGCATCCGCGTTGGGCTTGTCCCAGGTGTACACAACACTGGTGCCTTCCACCGGCGCTTGTGCAATCCCGTTCACCATGGTGGGAGGTGGAATGCCGATCGCTTCGAGCAGCGTTGGCACGATATCAATCACGTGATGAAACTGCATTCGTATTCCGCCCTTATCGGCGATACGCTTTGGCCAGGAGATTGCCATACCATTGCGTGTGCCGCCGAAGTGCGACGCCACCTGTTTGGTCCAGCGATAAGGCGTATTGAATGCGAACGTCCATGGCACGGCCATGTGATTATAGGTGCGGTCGCTGCCCCAGGCTTCGATCAACGGCAACTGCTGCTCGACCGTGAATGACTGAAGATTGAAATAGGCGACCTCATTCGGCGTGCCGTTCATGGAGCCTTCGGCACTGCTGCCGTTATCGCCGCTGACGTAGATGATCAGCGTATTGTCGAACTGTCCGAGATCTTCGACCGCCTGGATGACGCGGCCGATCTCGTGGTCGGTGTAGGCGAGATAGGCCGCATAGACCTCCACCTGCCGCGTGAAGAGCCTCTTCTCGTCGATCGTCAGGCTATCCCACCGCTTCAGGAAATCCGGCCACGGCGGCAATCGCGCGTTCGCCGGTATCACGCCCAGCGTCTTCTGATTGTCGAAGATCTGACGGGCAAGCGTTTCCCAACCGGCGTCGAACTTGCCCTTGAACGTCTCGATCCAGTCTTTCGGCGGCTGGTGCGGCGCGTGCGTGCCGCCTGGCGCGTAGTGGATGAACCAGGGACGGTTGGGCGTGACCGCCGCAAGTGTCCTGATGTGGCTGATGGCATCGTCGGCCATCGCGGTCCCGAGATTCCAATCCTTCCGTCCGACGTAAGGATGGATCGGTGTTGTGTTGCGGAAGAGGTTGCCCGGCTGCCATTGGCTCGTATCGCCGCCGACGAACCCGAAGAAATAGTCGAAGCCCATGCCGACAGGCCAATTGCCGAACGGGCCGACGGGATTGGCTTCCCACGCAGGGATATTGTGGTTCTTTCCGAACCAGGCGGTGGAATAACCGTTCAGACGCAGCGTCTGCGCCACCGTGGCTTTCTCCGGCGGAATAATCGAGTTGTATCCGGGAAAGCCCGAAGACATTTCCGAGATATTTCCGGTCCCTGCCGAGTGATGGTTGCGGCCCGTGAGCATGGCTGCACGCGTGGGCGAGCAAAGAGCCGTGGTGTGGAAGGCCGTGTATCGAAGACCGGCCGCAGCGATCTTGTCGAGCGCGGGGGTCGGGATGAGGCCGCCGAAGGTCGACGGCGCGCCGAAACCGACGTCGTCGGTCAGGATCAGAAGTACATTGGGCGCGCCCTCCGGGGCAGCAACCGCGGGCGGCCAAGCGGCAACGCTATCCTTTGCCGTCGGCATGATCGTGCCGCTGAATTGCGGCGTTGGCGTCGGCAACACACGGCTGTTCGGGAACTCGACGGCATTCGGCGCCCCTGGGCTTCCACGGAGCTGCGCGTGGACAGCGGTTCCTGTCATAGCCAGAGCGGCCGTTCCGGAGAGCAGGGCACGGCGGGTTGGACGGAACGTTGCGCCTTCGGGGGTCGTCGAAAAATCAATATTCGGCGCTGTCTCAGAGGGCTCGCTTTTCTTGATCATCGCAGTCCTCCCGCTGAGGCCGATTGCGTTCGATGCCCGGATCTGACGACGCAACGAAAGCCAAGATGGCTCGTCGAAGTGTCGACTGCCTCGGCATGTCGCGCCGCCGGACGGTAGCGTTGGCAGTAGTTCGGCGAGCACAAGTGTGAACCGCCCTTGATCACCTTCCGGGGAATGTTGATCTCCGGCTGACCAGGGTCGTAGCTGCCTTCCACGCATCCACCGCGCGGATTCATCGGGATACAGCAAGCCTTGGGCGCATCGCCCTCATGCCTTGGCGCGTACCAGTCGGTCGTCCACTCCCAGACATTGCCGATCATGTCGTGCAGGCCGTAGCCGTTGGGCGGGAACGCGGTCACCGGCGAGGTGCGCTCGTAGCCGTCCAGGGCGAGATTCTCGTGCGGGAAGGCGCCTTGCCAGGTATTGGCCATGTGCCGGCCGCCCGGCGTGAGCTTGTCGCCCCAGGCGAATTCGGCCCCGTCGAGACCGCCGCGCGCGGCGTATTCCCACTCAGCCTCGGTCGGGAGGACCTTGCCCGCCCAGGCTGCGTAGGCATCAGCGTCGGCGTAGGCGACGTGCACCACCGGGTGATCGTCAAGGCCGGCGATCGAGGAGCCCGGCCCGTAAGGCCGCCGCCAATGCACGCCGAATCTAAAGCGCCACCATGCGCTCCAATCGTGCAGTTCGACCGCGCCCCTGGGCGGCTTGAACACGAGCGAGCCGGGCTTCAGCATGTGCGGCAACGCGCCGGGGTAGTCCTTCGGGTCGGGCCGGCGCTCGGCCATCGTCACGTAGCCGGTGGCGCGCACGAAGGTCCGGAAATCGGCATTGGTGACCGGCGTGCGGTCGATCCAGAAGCCGTCTATGCAGACTCGATGGACCGGGGCCTCTTCCGGATAGTGCCGGTCCGAACCCATCCGGAACGTCCCTCCAGGCACAAAGACCATGTCCGGCGAGGGATCTGACGACATGGCGAACCGGTGGAGGATGGGAGCTCTCGGCATCGCGCGCGCCTCAACGCGGACCAACGAGAATGCCTGCTGAAGGCGTGCAGCAACGTATCAAGTCTGCGCACGGCAGCTTGACCGAATGGGACAGGGGATCAGTTTCGGCTCGGAAGCGCACTGTCCCATCCGGCTAGATCTGATGGAAGTTTCCCTGAGCCTGCGCGCCACGGTCCGCACCCGTAGGCCGAGATACCGGTTCTCCGGATACTCTTCGCTTCAGCCCCGATCGAAAGAGCCCCTTTCGACGGCCCGTTCAGGGGCGGCACAGGCCGATATGGGACGTCTGTCTAGCCCGCTGGGGCGCCCAAAAGCCGCCGTTCAGATCTCGGCCCAATCCGGCGGGCTGCCTCGTGTTACGATAGCAGTTTCGGGTGCCGCGCATGATCGGCGGAGAACGGGCGCGCCGTGCGGGTAAGCCGTGCGGCCCTTACGGAAAGGCGCTAAAGGCGCTCCATGTCAGACGCTCTGTTTTCGCCGGCCGTGGCTCGCAACGCCGGACCCATCGTCGAAGTCCTGAAGCGCGTCATGCCGCCCGACGGCCTCGTTCTCGAGATCGCAAGCGGGTCTGGTGAGCACGCCGTTCACTTCGCCAATGCGATGCCCGCGCTCGATTGGCAGCCCAGCGATCCAGACGAAGCGGCGCGCCGCAGCATCGGCGCCCATGCGCGGGCCTCGGGCCTGTCCAACATTCGTTCGCCGCTCGCGATCGATGCGGCCCGTCCGCCATGGCCGGTGGCGCGGGCCGATGCGCTCGTCGCGATCAACATGATCCATATCGCGCCCTGGGACGCCACCACCGGGTTGATGGCGGGCGCGGGCGCAACGCTTCCGGCGGGGGGCGTTCTCTATCTTTACGGTCCGTTCCGAGAGAATGGTTCCCACACCGCGCCGAGCAACACAGCGTTCGATGACAGCTTGCGAGCGAGGAACGCGTCCTGGGGTGTGCGTGACATCGAGGCCGTCGCGGCTGCCGCCGGGACGCAGGGGCTACACCTTTTCGAGCGCGTCGCGATGCCGGCCAACAATCTGAGCCTGATCTTCCGTAAGACAGGCCAATCCCCTGCGCCTGTCCGGGAGGCATCGCTATGACCTCATCGACCTCGACCAGCGCGGTCGTGATCGGCGCTTCCGGCGGCATCGGCCAAGCCCTGGTCTCCCGACTCGCCGCAAGTGAGGCCTATGCGCCGATCTTCGCGCTCTCCCGCTCGCAGCCGTCAGTCCCGCGCGGCGTCCGCACCCACCCGATCGACCTGGGCGACGAGGCGTCAATCGCGACGGCCGCGGCCAAGGTCGGTGAGGCCGGATCAGCCGGTCTGATCATCGTCGCGACCGGCATCCTCCATCAGGAGGGCGTCTTGCCCGAGAAGGCGCTCAAGACGCTCGATCCCGCCGCCATGGCCGCCGTCCTTTCAATCAACACGATCGGCCCTGCGCTCGTCGCCAAGCATTTCGTGCCGTTGCTGGCGCGGGAGGGACGGTGCGTGTTCGCGGCGTTGTCGGCGCGGGTCGGATCCATCGAAGATAATCGGCTCGGGGGCTGGTACGCCTATCGCGCCTCGAAGGCGGCTTTGAACCAGATCCTACGGACCCTCTCGATCGAGGTGGCCCGCAGCCGACCGGACGCAATCATCGTCGGCCTGCATCCGGGCACAGTCGCCTCCAACCTGTCGCGGCCCTTCCGGCCCGACCCGAGTGCCGAGGGTGTCTTTCAGCCCGATGAGAGTGCGGCTCATCTCCTGCGCGTGCTCGGCGACCTCGAAGTAAAGGATACCGGAGGCGTCTTCGCCTGGGACGGCACGCGTATCCCAGCCTAGGCGCGGCACCCGCTGACGCGCGTCATACGGTTTATGCCTGGGGGATCGGCAGAGGCCAACGTCTGGTCTTCGCGTGGCCAGCATATTCGCATCCAGAATGAGCCCAGTTCGGTTTTGTGAGGCGAAGTCCTTCGTACCCTGAAGCGGCCGGGGTCCCTCGGTTATCGTCGGCACTGTCTCGTCGGGGGACATCGACGCTGGCTCGCGCCGTCGGTCGGACCTGCAAGCCTTGCCTGTGTGCGGCCTGTCCCGCTCAGGGCGTCGGAAACCAGTTTCCGTGGAAACCTGGCGGGATCCGATGCCCGAGCCGGACAATCGCCAAGGGGGGCGCCTCGAACGAACGAGCATCGAGGATCGCAAAGTCCGTCGTTTCATGCGCCGTGTCGATCACGAAGCCCATCAGCCAGCCTTCGTCCTCACCAGCATCTTCGCTTGCAGGCACGAACACGAACTCGCCCGGGACGTGATGCTCGCCGAACGCGTGCACGCGGCGCTCACCCGTCTCAAGATCATGCTTGTAGAGCGTCGTCGCGCCGGCAAGCTGCGGATTGCCGTCCGCGGGTACGGACACCGTGTAGGCATACCGATATCTCTGCCCGAAGTGGCGCTCGTCGATGCGGGGAAACTCCTGCGCGGCCTGGTCGATCACGCGACGCTCGACGCGTTGCGTCGTGGGGTCCACGGTCCAGCGCTCAAGCCGACCCAGCGTGTCGAGTTCGCCGCCCTCCGAGGCGAACATCGTCGGATAGGCGATCACGTCGAGGATCACGCGCCCATCCTCACCGTCGAAGGCGTTGACGGCATGGAAGACGAAGCACGGCTCGACGTCGCACCACACGATGTCGGTGGCGCGCCCGTGCCGTGGAAGCAGCCCGACCCGGGCGCGGTGAGCGCTGTTCCAACGAAACGGGAAGCGGTGGCCGGCGAGCACGGCCCGCATCGAGAAGGTGACGGGAAGGTCGAGCACGATCACGAAGCGTGCCGTGATCGCGCAGTCGTGGACGCAGGGACCGTGCTGGACCGCGATCGGTACGTCGCGGACCACCTTGCCGGCCGCCGAGACGATGACGTGGCGTATGGCGTCCCAGACACGCCCGTCATAGGCGATCGCGTGGGTCTCGCCGGTGATCGGATCGCGGTGCGGATGACCGGTGAAGGATCCAGCGAGCGTGCCCTCGAACGGATTGTAGCGTTGCGTCTCCAGGGTGTCGGAGAGTTCGACAGGGAAGCTGCCTGCTTCGACGACCGCGAAGGCGCGGCCCCCGATATCGACGACGTTGGTGTTGACGGTGTCGTTTGCGCCCCGACGCGGGCCGGGTGCGGCGGGCCGACCGAGGGCGGCGGCGGCCGTGCGCGAGCCGATCCACCGATTGCGGTACCACAAGGCTTTGCCATCCTTGATGGCGAGACCGTGCACCATGCCGTCGCCGAGAAACCAGTTGTGACCGCCCGACGCGGGCCGCACGGGGTTCGCGCCCATCTTGAGGTACCGACCGTCGAGCTGGGTCGGTATCGAGCCGATCACGGCGAGGTCCTGCAGCGTCAGCTCCTCCCGCATCGGCTCGTGGATGCCGATCACGAAGGGGTTCGGGGTCTTTGGCAGCCGCGCCCGGTTGTAGGCAGCCACCAGTTCGACGCCGCCTTCGAGGGCAGCGCGGACGGCGGATCGAATGGGATTTGGCATCGGGAGCAATCCCTTGGGTGCGTCATGGGCAGAGATGCCTTCATATCGAGGGCGACCCGGCTCCGACGATGCGGAGCGGGCAAGTCTGCGACCTCCGGCCTACCGGACCAGGACGACGGCTTTCCGCTCGTGAGACGGATGGTCGATCTGGGCGACGATGTACCCTGCCACGTCGGCTCGAGAGATCAGGCCGTTTCGCCAGGACGCGGGCTCGGTCAGGACCTTGTAACGGCCTGTCGCGGCGCCGGGCGTCAGGACGCCGGGCCTGACGAGCGTCCAATCGAGGCTGCTCCTGCGGATGCGCATCTCCTGCGCGTCCTTGTCGTCGTAGGCGCGTCCGAACACCAAACGGAATGGCAGTTGCTGGAGAAGTCCGATCGCATCCCGGCTGTCGCCCGCACCGAAACCGGTGACGGCGATCAGCCGTTTCACCCCGGCGGTCTCCATTGCGGGCACGAGAAGGTTGGTCGCTTCCGAGAACAAGCGGACGGGCCTGATGAGATCCCTGGTCGGTACGCCCAGCGCCTGCACCACGACATCCACGCCATCGAGGGCGGCGGCGACATCGGCCGCATTCACCGCGTCGCCCGTGAACCGTTCCAAGCTCGGATCCGGAAGACCGATGCCGGCTGCGGACCGCGCGAAGGCGCGCACACGATGCCCGGCCGCCAGAGCCGCCTTTGTGGTCTCCAGGCCGATGCCCTTGCTGGCGCCTATGACGAGAACATGTGCCATGCTTGGTTCCTCACCACCGTGGTGTTCGACAAGACCGCATGGCGGGAAGTCGCGCTATGTGGCCCCTTGACCGGGGCCTGTCGGGTCTGAGTGGCCCGAAGGGGGAATCGCGCTTGTTCACGGGCCTTTGGCAACGATCGTGGGCGGCCGAACCAGACCGAGAGTATGACGCCATGAGCGGGAGCAAGCTCTGGAACCGCGTTGCCACAATGGGGTGGGCGTCGACGCGACCGAGACGCTCATCAGTCTCCGTGCAAGGGATCTCGGCGGCTTCGAGATTCGACGCGCCGTGCCGGCGCCGGATCGCCGGACGGTTCGGGCATGCCGTGTCTTCCACCAAGCCGGCCCCGCCGCACGTCTGACGGGCCAGGGTATCGATGTCTGGCCGCATCCGCAGATCGGTCTCGCCACCGTGACCGGCCTCTGCCGCGGCGACGTCCATCGCCGGACCCGCCCCGGGGCCGATCGAGTCATACGTCCGGGCGCAGTGGACTGGATGGTAGCGGGCCGCGGAGTCGCCCATTCGGAGCACATTACGGCGACGGCGCGCGGCGGGCCGAACAGCCTGTTCAGGATCCAGACTGGGTTCGCTCTGCCGGTGAGCCACGAGGACGCGACGTCGACCTTCGCGGATCACGGTGACGGGTCGCGATCTCCGATCGGGATGCACGCGCAGAACCGACTTTTCATCCCGCGCTGTCGACAACAAAAAATGAATTATTTCGCTTGCCATATGATCCTGGCACACAGAATAATGCATGCTGCCAAGTCAATCTCGGAACCCGCGAGATGGTTCCGGCACGGGCAAGCAACCCGCCGACGTGCACGCCAATACTACAGCACGTCGCCGAATGTCAGCGCAGGGACGAGGGAGGAAGCTCATGGCCATGCCAGATGCCGTGCCGGGTACGGCAACACCCAACACCAATCGATGGCTACAAATTGTGCTTGGCGTGATCTGCATGGTTGCAGCGGCCAACATCCAGTATGCCTGGACGCTGTTCGTCCCCGAGATCCAGAAGACCTTCAACTGGGACCGCGCCGCGATCCAGGTCGCCTTCACGATCTTCGTCGTCGTCCAGACCTGGCTGACCCCGATCGAGGGGTACTTCATCGACAAGTACGGTCCCAGCCGCGTCGTCATGTTCGGCGGTCTGATGACGGGCCTGGCCTGGGTCATCAACTCCTACGCCACGAGCTTGAGCGGCTTCTATCTCGGCTCCGTGGCCGGCGGTATCGGCGTCGGCTGCGTCTACGCCACCTGCGTCAACAACGCGCTCAAGTGGTTCCCCGACAAGCGCGGCCTGGCGGTCGGCCTCACGGCGGGCGGCTACGGCGCCGGCTCCGCACTCACCATCCTGCCGATCGCCAAGATGATCGACGGCGGCAATTACGCCCAGGCCTTCTTCATCTTCGGTCTGATCCAGGGCGCGATCATCATGGCCGCCGCCATCGCCATGCGCGCGCCACTCAAGAACCAGGTGCCATTCTCCACCAAGGTCCTTCAGTCGCGGCGCGACTACACGCTGGCCGAGGCGCTGCGCACCCCCGTCTTCTATGTGATGCTGCTGATGTTCACCTGCACGGTGACGGGCGGCCTGATGGCGGTGGCCCAGCTCGGCGTGATCGCGCAGGATCTCGGGGTGAAGAACTTCCAGGTCAACCTGTACTTCTTTGCCATGGCGGCGCTGCCCTTTGCGCTGATGCTCGACCGGATCATGAACGGCATCTCGCGCCCGCTCTTCGGCTTCATCTCGGACCGGATCGGACGGGAGAAGACCATGTTCATCGCGTTCGCGATGGAGGGTATCGGCATCGTGGCACTGGGCTATTTCGGTTCCAATCCTTGGGCCTTCGTCATCCTGTCCGGGGTGGTGTTCCTGGCCTGGGGCGAGGTCTACTCGCTGTTCAGCGCCACCGCTGCCGACACGTTCGGCTCCAAGCACATCGGCAAAATCTACGGCGTGCTCTACTGCGCCAAAGGCTTCGCGGCGCTGTTCGTGCCGGTGGGCAACCTGATCATGCAGGCGACCGGCACCTGGGCCACGGTCCTGTACACGGTGGCGAGCATGGACCTGATCGCCGCCTTGCTGGCGATCGCGGTGCTGCGGCCGATGCTCAAGCAGCACCACAAGGCAAACAACGACGCGGCGGCTCCAAAGCTGGCGCTGGCTCACGCCTGAACGTCGGGCTCGGCCACGCCGAGGCCCGGCGAAAGCCTCAAGGCCCCGGCTCCGGAATTCCGGAGCCGGGGTCGTGCTGACCGGCCAAGTTGCGGCACCCGCATGCCTATCACATCTCCGGGACGCATGCGCGTCGCAGACAGCCCGGAACACTCGGGCCTCCAGCCACCATCGCGTCAGGCACCGCTTTCCAGGCCCCCGTTTTCAAGCGGCCTCCCAGGTGCGCTCCGGCGCGTTCCTCGGATTTGATGCCAAGATCGATTTTTCGGCGCTCTCGGAGCTCGACTGTGCTGCAGCCACCTGAGACCTCTTTGGGTCTAATCTCGATCGGACAGACTGTGAGCCTGCGTGAGCAGGCCTACGACCGCATCAAGCGATCGATCCTCGCGATGGATCTCTACGACGGATCGGCACAGATCCGGCTGAACGAACACCAGATTGCGCAAGATCTCGGCATCAGCCGAACGCCAGTCCGAGAAGCCCTGACGCTTCTGGAACGGGAGGGCTTCGTAAGCACGGTGCCACGCCGCGGACTCTTCGTGACGCGCAAGACCAAGCGCGAAGTCATCGAGATGATCAGGGTCTGGGCCGCGCTGGAGGGCTCGGCAGCTCATGCCGCCGCCACGCACGCCACGGACGCCGATCTCCGCGACCTGAGCAAAGTCTTCCAGGATTTCGATCCCTCGGCATTGCCTGTTCATTTGACCGCTTATGAGGAAGCCAACCTCGATTTTCACCAGATGATCATCCGTCTCGGCGGCTGTGGATTGATGGTCGAGATGACGACCAACCTGTTCATCCACATGCGGGCGGTTCGATCGGCCTTCCTCCATCGGTCGGGGCGGTATGAAGTCTCGATGCGCGAGCATGCCGCCATCATCACCGCGCTGCAGGAACGCGACGCCGATCAGGCTGCGGTCCTCGTTCGCGATCATGCACTTGGTTTGATCGCCCACGTCGAAGCACATTGGGCGTGGCCAGAAGAATAAGGGACATCTCTGACGGAGGATCGACCCATGCTACCGTCCGTTCAGACCACCGACCTGCTCGGCCTCGGCTTCCTGATCATCGGCCTCGTCGGAGCGGGCGTTGCCAGCGCAAGCCGGTCGCCGCGTTTTGCAGAAGAGCCGCGTGAGGAACTCGCGGGCGGAGCGGTGCTTGTGGCGATCCTCGGGCTCGCCTTCGTGCTTGCCGAATGACAGACACAGCGCAAGCAGGATCGGCCTCTTCGCGTGCGGCAGCGAACCAGCCCAGTGCCTCCGACGGTCGATCGGTCTGCTCCCGATACGTCTGAAGGGCCTTCCGGCGTCTGCGGAGTGAGATGTCCGTCACACCGCTTACGGGACAGACATGCCCTGAAGCGGACGGCGTCTCCGCGCCTGAGTTCAAGCCAACGCTGCTTCGTCGGGGATAGACGTGAAAGACCAGGATTGAGGCGGCTTCCGTGCACGGGCAGCCTCCCGTCCGTTGACGCCCCGGGCTTTCGCTGAGGCGGTCACGCAGGTGGGCGGAGCAATCCCGGAGCCTCACCTGCCGGCCGAATCGAATTCCGGGACATCCTCAAGCGAGGCCGCGTGACGCGGCCCGTCATGACTCAGGCCAGTGTCGGGACCGGGCCGGTGAAACCCGCGGCCGGCTTGTCGCCGTCGAAGTGATTGGCGAGCGCGACAACGACTGCGAAGTTGGCGATGGCGGCAACGGGGAGGAGAGCGAGAGCGGCGAGCAGGGTCATCGGCGGCGTCCTGTTGTGCGGTGCGCAAGAAGCGATATCGCACTGCACGCCTTGCCTGGTATGCCACATACCTCAAGCCCGATATGCAGAGATTGCATGAGCAGATCGGGATGAGGGGCGTCTGCCGAGTGCCGTCATGCGAAGCGTCAAGTCGGGGTGACGCAAAGGCGGCCTGTCGAGGCGACAACAGGAGCTCTATTCGACTTGCGATAATCCGATCATCTGCTTTCATTCCCGCCTCACTTGGCGGTCAGTCGCATCACTGTGAAAGTATAACACGCGGAATTTTCGTACCAATCTACCCCAAGTCGACGTTGCGGAACGGCCGACGGACAGCCGTTTTCGGGATCTGTTCGCGGCAGTCTGCGCGGCCGGCATGGATTGATACGAGGTTGCCCGCCTTTTCGACCGATCTTCTCCGAAGCGGCCGTTACACGTTCGGCCAGCCTACGCCATGCTGGATCAGGGTCAGTTCGGTCGCTGACGCTGCAGACGGTCCGACCTCACGTTATGCCCCTACAGAAAGCGATGATGGGGTGAGCCTCACCGCAGCGACAGGGTGCGGGGGAGGTCGGACAGGGGCTCGACCCCGTTGGCGGTGACGATCACGGTCTCCGAGGCGCCGACCGTCCAGGCTCCGTAAGAGCGCAGGGTCGCCGGCAGGTGGAAAACCATGCCGGGCTCGATGGGCCGGTCCTGTCCGGTGAAGAGCGAGAGCAGGCCGCCCTCCCCCCAGTCCGGGGCGAAGGCGACACCCATGGAGTAGCCGATCCGCTTGCGGAAGGCCGGACCGTAGCCCGCCGCATCGATGATGGCCTGTGCCGCCGCGTGCGGGGCAGCGCAGGGATGGCCGGGGCGGATCGCCGCGAGCGCCGCGTCGAGGGCGCGCAGGGCGCAATCCATCATCCGCAACGCCTCGGCCGGCGGCGGACCGATCCAGACGCTGCGCATCAGCGCTGCGTGGTACCGGGCGTGACTGCCGGCGAGTTCGAGGAAGACGGCGTCGCCCGGCTCCAGCCGGCGGCGGCGCCACGTCATGTGCGGCAGCCCGCTGCGCGGGCCCGAGGCGACCAGGGGCTCCATCGCCACGGCTTCGGACCCGGCTGCGATCGCGGCCCCCAGCATGGCGGCGACGACGGCATTCTCGTCGGTGCCCGCCGCGCAGGCGTCGAGTCCTGCGGCGAGCCCGGCCTGCGCGTATCGAGCGGCGGCCCGGATCGCCTCCAGCTCGGCCGCCGACTTCACGGCCCGCAAGGGGGCGAGGAGGCCGGAGCCGTCGGGCAGCGGCCCGCTTCCGAGCGCGGCGTCGATCCGCCCCGCGAGCAAGGGCGAGACGAACCAGCCGTCCCGCTCCAGGGCCGGCCTGGTGAGCCCGCGCCCGCGCACGAGGGCCGCCAGGGCCTCGGCCGGGTCGGCGCCGTCCGGATAGGCCTGGATGTCGTCGAGCCAAGTGTTGGCGGCCGCGCCCGGTAGTTCGAGCTGCCGGACCAGGAGGGCCGGGTTCCCCTCCATCGGTACGAGGAGGGCCTGGAAGGCGAAGTAGCCCGCCGTCTGGCGGCCGGTCAGCCAGTAGATCGTCTCCGGGCCGGTCACCACGAGGGCGTCGTGGCCGGCCGCCGCGATGGCGGCCCGGGCCGCCGCCTGCCGGGCGGCGAACTCCGCCTCCGGAAAGGCCGCCTCGCGGCCGCGCAGGCCTGTGAATTCGTGCATCGCGCCGCCCTCGCCCCAAACTCCGCTCAGGCTCCACTCAGACTTCGCTCAGGCGACGGATGATGCCCTGCTTGAAATTCTCGAGATGGGCCGCGATGGCGTCCGCCGCCGCCGCCGCGTCCTTCGCCCGAAGGGCGGCGACCACCGCGAGGTGCTCGCGATGGACCGCCTCGAACCGCTCGGGCATCCGGCTCAGGTTGAACATCTGCGTCTTGAGCCGCAGATCCTTGATCGTCTTGGCGAGGATCGCGTTGTGGCTGTGATCCGCGATCAGGTCGTGGAAGCGCCGGTCGACCTCCCAGTTGCCCGGCGCGTCCGGGTCGCCCGCCGCCAGCAGCGCCTCCATCTGCCGCTGCAGATCCGCCAGCACCGCGTCGGCGATCCGGCCGGTGGCCAGCATGACGCTCTCCCGCTCCAGCAGACGGCGGACATGCAGGATCTCCACCAGTTCGCGCAGGGAGAATTCCTTGACCACGAGCATCCCCCCGGGCTGCCGTTCGATCAGCCCCTCGGTCTCCAGCCGTGACATCGCCTCGCGGGTCGGGGTCCGGGAGATGTCGAGCATCTCGGCGAGGCGGCGCTCGTGCAGCACGGTGCCGGCCGGAAGGTCGCGGCGGACGAGCATGTCGAGCAGCCGGTCGTAGGCCATCTGGCCGAGGCTCTGCTCGCGCCGGGCATTGAGCGCCGTCGTGTACGACGCGGCGTCGAGGGTTTTCATCGCGTCCTCCCGGAGCAGCCGGCCAGGCTGCTCCCCGTTTTCTTCTTCTCCGGCGCCGGCCTCGCGCCCGCCTACATGGCGGGCGTGCGGATCGGCGCTTTCGGGGCCGGGTCATAGCCGATCAACGGCGTGATGAGTTTGGCGTAGGTACCGTCGGCGACCATCTCGGCCAGGGCCTTGTTGACCGCGGCGTGCAGGTTCGGCTTGCCCTTCTTGATGGCGAAGCCCTTCTGGACCGTGCTGAGCGGGGTCTCGATCATCACCAGGGGGAGCTTGCGTGCCTTGATGGCGTAGTTGCCGGCCACCGCATCGTTGATCACCGCGTCGATGTTGCCGCCGACGAGGTCCTGCATGGCGTCCGCGGCGGTCTTGTAGCTCTTCAGGGTGGCGCCGTGCTCCTCGGCGAGCTTGCCGAAGGTCGAGGCCGAGAGCGCGCCGACATTGCGGCCCTTGAGATCCTCCGGCCCCTTGATGCCGGTATCCTTGCGGGTGACGATCCGCGCGCCGGATTCGAGCCAGCCGTCCGCGAAGGCGACCTGCTTCTGCCGGGTGGGGGTGATGTCCATCGATTCGCTGGTGATGTCGTACTGATCGGCCATCAGGCCCACCAGCAGGGCGTCGAACTTGATGTTGACCGGACTGTACGCGAGCCCGATCCGCCGGCAGACCTCGCGCATCACCCGGACTTCCAGCCCGTCGAGCTCGCCGCTCGGCGTGCGCATGCTGAACGGCGCGAAGGTGCTGTCCGTCGCCACGATCAGCTTTCCGGGCTCGATCAGCTCCAGCTTGCCCTCGGCCGCGCGGGTCGCGGGGGCGGCGAGCAGGCCGGCGCCGAGGCTGGCACAGAGGGAGACGAGGGCTAGGACGTGGCGACGGTTCATGGTGATCTCCGGTCTCGAGACGGGGCGGGAAGTGTCGGCCGCGGCCCGTCCCGCGGCGGGGGAGGCTCAGGAGAGGCGGGCGTAGCGCCGCTCGAAATAGGCCGAGAGCTGCGACAGGATCGACGTGAGGCCGAGGTAGATCAGCGCCGCCGCGATGTAGAAGTCGAACGGCCGGAAGGTCGTGGCAATCATGAGCTGCGCGTAGAGCGTCAGCTCCACGACCGTGATCGTCGACAGGAGCGAGGTGTTCTTGACCGCCGAGATCGCCTCGTTGGTCAGCGACGGCAGGATCATGCGGAACACCTGCGGCAGGACGATCCGCACCATCATGATCCGCGGGTTCATGCCCAGGGCGAGCGCCGACTCGACCTGACCCCGGGGGATAGCCGCGAGCCCGGCCCGGATCGTCTCGGCCACGTAGGCGCCGCTGCTGACCCCCAGCGCGATGATGCCGGCCGTGATCGGCGAAAGCTTCACCCCTATCTGCGGCATGCCGAAATACACGATGAAGACCTGGATCAGGGTCGGCGTGCCGCGAATGAACCAGACGTAGAAGCTCGCGAGCGCTCGGAAGGGCGCGAAGGACGAGCGCTTGCCCAGCGCACCGAGCAGGCCGCAGACCCAGCTCACCAGGATGCTCGCCACCGTGACGCCGAGCACTACCAGGGTCGCCGAGAGGAAGCCGGGGCCGTAGGTGACGACCTCGTCCGAGAGGGTGAGCCACCATTCCTGCAACGTCGCGACGCTCATCGCTGTCCGATCTCCCCGGTGATGGGCCGGCGGCTCACGCTGTCTGTCCGAGCGCGGCGGGCTGGTGCAGCACGCGCCGGAGGAACTGGCGCAGCCGCTCGCTCCGGGGCGCGCCGATGATGTCGTCGGGCGGACCGTCCTCGGCGATCACGCCGCCGTCGAAGAACAGGGTGCGGGTGCCGACATCCCGGGCGAAGGCCATCTCGTGGGTGACGAGCAGCATCGTCATTCCGTCCGCCGCGAGGGAGCTGATCAGCGCCAGCACCTCGCCCACCAGCTCCGGATCGAGGGCCGAGGTGACCTCGTCGAACAGCATCACCTTGGGCGCCATCGCCAGGGCGCGCACGATCGCCACGCGCTGCTGCTGCCCGCCGGAGAGCTTCGACGGGTAGGCGTGCCGCTTCTCGTAGAGGCCGATGCGCTGGAGCAGCGCCTCCGCCTCCGCGACGGCCTGACGGCGCGGCATCCGCCGCACCCGGATCGGCGCCTCGATGACGTTCTCCAGCACGGTCATGTGCGGCCAGAGATTGTAGCTCTGAAAGACCATGCCGATCCGAGTGCGCAATTCGCAGAGCTGCTGCGGCGTCGGCTGGCGGCGGGCGCCCTGCTCGTAGTCGAAGGCGAAGCGCTCGAAATCCATGAAGCCGGATGTCGGCGTCTCCATGAGATTCAGGCAGCGCAGGAACGTGCTCTTGCCCGAGCCGCTCGCGCCGATGATCGACACGACCTCACCCTCGTGGATGTCGAGGGAGATGCCCTTCAGGACCTCGTTGGCGCCGTAACTCTTGTGCAGCTTCCTGATCTTCAGGAGCGGGGGCGCGGTCGTCTCGATCTGAGCCATCGTCAAACCTGATGTTATGCGATCATGCGCCGAATGATTAATTATATCTGCGCGTTATTCGCGCTATGATACTACATTTTTGCTCATCAAATCTCTCAATGTGGGGATTTTATTTCGATTTTGGCGCGGTTTTACGTTGCCAAATCCGATACCATGCCTTAGCAGAGCCGGTATACCGCCGGCATTCAAGCGGTATTTTTGAGCATGGCTGCCTCCAACATGGTCATCAAGCCCATGGATCCCGGTATTCCCTGCGCGAGCGCGCCGGGCGCGTGCCTCATTGTTCAGCCGATCGACCGGATCGGTCCGGCGCCGCGGCGGGCTCCGGCCGCGGAATCCCGGGGCGGCAACGGCCGCGCTCCCGCGATCCGCGCCGAACCCGACGTCGGGGAACGGCGGCTGGACGACGTGCGCACCGGTCAGCCGGCATGACCGGCCTCGCGATCGACCCGGATTTCTGCGCGGCGCTCTTCGCCGAGCTCCTCGGCTTCAGCCAGGACGCACCCGGCGTGACGCGTGCAGCCTACGGCGCTGGCGAGGAGCGCGCACACGCCCTGATGCGGGCCACCGGGCTGGCGCTGGGGCTCACCGCCGAGACCGACGCGGCCGGCAACCTGTTCCTGACGATGGCGGGACGCGACCCGACCCTGGCGCCCTGGATGGTCGGCTCGCACGTCGACACGGTGCCCCACGGGGGCAATTTCGACGGGGCGGCGGGCGTGATCGGCGGCCTCGCGACCGTGGAGGCCCTGCGCCGGGCGGGCCTCGTGCCGGCGCGTCCCGTGACGGTGGCGGTGTTCAGGGCCGAGGAGAGCGTCTGGTTCCCGGCCTCCTATGTCGGCAGCCGGGCTGCCTTCGGCCTGCTGCCGCCGGAGGTTCTCGATCTGTCCCGCGCCGATACCGGCCGGAGCCTGCGGGACCACATGGCCGACCTCGGCCTGCGTCCGGAGGCGGTGGCGCGGGGCGAGCGGCTCCTCGATCCGGCGCGGATCCACGGCTTCGTGGAGATGCATATCGAGCAGGGACCGGCGCTGGAGGCAGCCGGGAGCCCGGTGGGGTTCGTCACGGCGATCAGCGGCAGCTTCCGCTATCGCAAGGCCGCCTGTTTCGGCCGCTACGGCCATTCCGGCGCCGTGGCGCGGAGCGCGCGCAGCGACGCCGTCTTCGCCCTCGCCGACCTGATCACCGGCCTGGATGCCCTCTGGGGAACACTGGAGGCGGAGGGCTGCCCGGTCACGATCACGCTGGGCGAGGTCGCCACCGACCCGGTCCAGCACGCCTTCGCCAAGATCCCCGGCGAGGTCCGCTTCTGCCTCGACGTGCGCAGCACCGAGCCCGTCGTGCTGGACCGGGTCGAGGCGGCGCTCGCCGAGCGCGTCGCCGCCATCGAGGCCGCCCGCGGCGTGCGCTTCGTCCTCGGCGAGCGCACCGGCAGCACCCCGGCGCGGATGAGCGCGGCACTCGTCGAGGCCCTGTCGGGCCACGCGCGCCGGCTCGGGATGCCCTTTCGCACGATGGCCAGCGGGGCCGGGCACGACACCGCGACGCTGGCCGGCCAGGGCGTGCCGAGCACGATGATCTTCATCCGCAACCAGAACGGCAGCCACAACCCCGACGAGGCGATGCGGATCGAGGATCTCTGCGCGGCCGCGACCCTGGTGGCCCACCTCGTCGCGGAAGCCTGAACCCTGCGCGCAAGAAAGGATGCACCGATGATCGTCGATCTGAACTGCGACATGGGCGAGGGCTTCGGCGTCTACCGCTTGGGCGACGACGCCGAGATGCTGACCGTGGCGACCTCGGCCAACATCGCCTGCGGCTTCCACGCCGGCGACCCTCTGGTGATGCACGAGACCCTGAGCCGCGCGGCCGCGAACGGCGTGCAGGCCGGCGCCCATCCGAGCTTCCTCGACCTCTGGGGCTTCGGCCGGCGGCCGATCCAGGGCGAGCGCCCGGCCGACATCGAGAAGGCGGTCCTTTACCAAGTCGGCGCCCTCCTGGCCCTGGCGCAGGATGCCGGCTGCCCGGTGCGCCACGTGAAGACCCACGGGGCGATGGGCAACATGGCCAACGAGGATGCCGACCTCGCCCTGGCGGTAGCCCGGGCGATCCGCACCCTCGACCGCGACCTGATCTTCGTGGTCATGCCCGGCCTGGAGACCGAGAAGGCCGGCGAAAAGCTCGGGCTGCCGATCGCGCGGGAGATCTACGCCGACCGGGCATACGCGGATGACGGCACCCTGGTCTCGCGCAAAGTCCCAGGCGCGGTGCTGCACGACCCCGATTCCGTGTCGGAGCGCGTGGCGCGGATGCTAGAGGACGGGGCGATCACCTGCCTGTCCGGGCGGCGCATCCCGACGCGGATCGACACGGTCTGCGTCCACGGCGACACGCCCGGCGCCGTCGCCATGGCGCACCGCCTGCGCGACGACTGCGCCGCCAAGGGGATCGCCCTGCGGCCGATGGCCGAGGTGCTCGGTGTCTGAGCCCGGCTACCGCCTCCTCGATAGCGGCGACCGGGCGCTCACGGTGGAGCTCGGCCGCGCGGTCGACCCCGCGATCAACGCGCAGGTCATCGCCCTCGACGCGGCGCTCCGCGGTGCCGGGCGCCCGGGGCTCCTGGAGACCGTGCCGACCTACCGCTCGCTCCTCGTCCTCTACGATCCGGACCTGCTACCCCGGGCCGATCTCGCGGCGCTGATCGCCGCGCACTGGCCGCCCCCGGACGGGGCGACGGGATCGCTGCGCCGCTGGCGGGTGCCGGTCCATTACGGCGGCGCGCACGGCGCCGACCTCGCCGACCTCGCCGCCGGGGCCGGGCTCACCCCGGAGGCGATGATCGCCCTCCATGCCGGCCGCGACTACCGCGTCTACATGATCGGGTTCGCCCCCGGCTTCGCCTATCTGGGCGGCCTCGATCCCCGGCTCCACGCGAGCCGGCGCACCGATCCGCGGCCCAGGACCCCGGCGGGCAGCGTCTCGATCGGCGGCAACCAGACCGGCGTCTCGCCGCCCCTGGAGCTGCCGAGCGGCTGGCAGCTCATCGGCCGCACGCCCGCGCGCTCCTACGATCCGGCCCGGGCCGAACCGTTCCTGTTCGCGGCCGGCGACCTGATCCGGTTCGAGCCGATCGACCGCGCCGCGTTCGACGCCCTCAGCGAGGCCGCCCGCGCCGGCGAGACCGTCGCGACCCTGGAGCGGATCGATGCCTGAGGGACTGCACGTCATCGCCCCCGGTGTTTCCGCGACCCTGCAGGATGGTGGGCGGCCGGGCTACCTGCGCTACGGCATCTCGGGGTCCGGGGCGATGGATCCAGACCTTCTGGCGCTCGCCAACGGCCTCGTCGGCAACCCGCTCGACGCCGCGGTAATAGAAATGACGATGGTCGGTCCGACCCTCGTCTGCGAGACGGAGGTCTGCCGCGTCGCCCTCGCCGGGGCACCCTTCGCGATGAGCCTGAACGGCCGCGCCCTCGATCCGTTCACCGCTCACGACCTGCGGCGGGGGGATCGACTCATCCTCGGCGCCCCGCGGGAGGGCCTGCGCGCCTGCCTGGCGGTCGCCGGGGGCTTCGCCGTCGCGCCGATGCTCGGCAGCGTCGCGACGCACACCCGCACCCGTCTCGGCGGCCTCGACGGCAACCCCCTGGCCGCGGGCGACCTGCTGCCCCTCGCGGCGCCCGCGCCCCGCGACCGCCCGCTGACCCTGCCGCCGGCCCACCGGCCGACCTTCGGCGGTCCGATCCGTGTGGTGCTCGGGCCGCAGGCCGACGGCTTCACCGATGAGGGCCTGCGGACCTTCCTGTCCGAACCCTACACCCTCACGGCGCGGGCGGACCGGATGGGCTGCCACCTCGATGGGCCGCCGATCGCCCACGCGGACGGCTTCAACATCGTCTCGGACGGGATCGTGAACGGCTCCATCCAGGTACCCGGCCACGGGCGGCCGCTGATCCTGCTCGCCGACCGGCACACCACCGGCGGCTACCCGAAGATCGCCACGGTGATCTCGGCGGATCTCGGTCGCCTCGCGCAGGTGCGGCCGGGCGAGACGATCCGGTTCGCGGCCGTTGCCGTCGCGGAGGCCCAGGCCATCGCCCGCGCGGCGCGGCGCAGCCTGGACGCGCGGCTGGCGGCGCTGGTGCCGGCCGGCGGCGGCGCTCTCGACAGCGCGTTCCTGCTGTCCTGCAACCTCGTCGGCGGCGTCGTCTCGGCGCGCGCCCCGGATCCGGCGCCCTGACAGCGCCACCCCCTCCCCTGCGAAGCAAGAGACCGTCGATGCTCACGCCGTTCCATCTCGCCTACCACGTCACCGATCTCGACGCGGCCCGCCGCTTCTACGGCGGCGTCCTCGGCTGCCAGGAGGGCCGCAGCACCGAGACCTGGGTCGATTTCGACTTCTTCGGCCATCAGCTCTCGCTGCATCTGGGCGAGCCCTTCACCACCACCCGGAGCGGGAAGGTCGGCAATCACACCGTGATGATGCCGCATCTGGGCGTCGTGCTGCCGCTCGAGGCCTGGGAGGCACTCGCCGGCCGCATCGAGGCGGCCGGCATCGCCTTCGACATCCCGCCGGTCGTCCGCTTCGCCGGGGAGCCCGGCGAGCAGCGCACGATGTTCTTCTTCGACCCGAGCGGCAATCCGATCGAGATCAAGGGCTTCCGGGATCTGGCCGCCGTCTTCGCGCACTGAGGCTCAAGCGCCCTCCCCGTGGCAACGGCCCGTCGCCGGAGCGGCGACGGGCGGCCGGGGCGCACCGCCCGTCAGACGCGGCGGGCGTTCCAGAAGACGAACTGGCCGTCGACCACATCCCGTAGATCGCGCCGGAAGGCCGTCCGGTAGAAATACTGGCCGGTCGGCAGGTACGGCACGTCGCGCATCGCCAGGGTCTGCATCCGGGCCGCGATCGTCTTCCGCGCCGCCTGATCCGGCGCCTCGATCCAGGCCTCGCGCAGGCTTTCCAGCTCGGGCAGGTCCGGCCAGCCGAAGAAGCCCTTGGGGCCTCCGCAGCGCAGGACCTGCTCCACGACCGGGTCGGCCATGTCGAGGCCGGTCCAGGTCGTGTTGAAGATGTTCCAGCCGCCCTGGTCCGGGGGCGCCTTGCTGGCGCGGCGCGTGACCAGCGTGCCCCAGTCGGACACGACGTATTGCACGTTCATCCCGAGCCGCTGGAGCAGGTCGTGCATGATCTCGCCGAGGGCGCCGAGCACGGGGTTCTCGCTCGTCGACATGAGCACGACGCGCTCGCCCTTATAGCCCGCCGCCACGAGGTCGCGCTTCGCCTTGGCGAGATCGCGCGGCCGGGTGAGCACGTCGAGCCCGGCATCAGTGGCCATGGCGGTCCCCGGCGTGAACAGGCCGACATCCTTGCGCCACAACTTGGGATCGTCACCGGCCGCCGCCGCCATGAAGTCCGCCTGCGACAGGGCCTCGAGGACCACGCGACGGACCGCGGGCTTGTCGAAGGGCGGATAGAGGTGGTTCATGACGCCGGTGCCGAGATTTCCGAGCGGCGAGGCGAGCTGCGTGGCGATCTGCGGGCTGGCCTGGAGCGTCGGCACGAGATCGCTGATCGGGTTCTCCCACCAGTCGACCTCGCCGTTCTGGAGGGCAGCGGCCGCGGTTCCGGGATCCGGCATGACCTGCCACTCGACCCGCTCGAAATGGACCCGCTTCGGCCCCGCCACCCAGGACACCGGACCGTCGTCGCGGGGCCGGTAATCCGGGTTGCGGTCGTAGACCACGCGGGCGCCGACCAGCCGCTCCTTGGTGTTGAACCGGAACGGCCCGGAGCCGATCAGCTCGGGTATCTGCTGGGCCGGGTCGGTGGCGGCGAGACGCTCGGGCATGATGACGAGCACCGGTGGACCGAGCTTCGCCAGGGTCTCGAGCATCAGCCCATAGGGGCGCTTCAGGCGAATGACGAAGGTCCGGTCGTCCGGGGCCTCCAGGGCGTCGGTGCGGGCCATCAGGGCCTGCCCGAGGCTGTCGCGCTGCGCCCAGCGCCGGATCGACGCGATGCAGTCACGGCCCCGCACCGGCTCGCCGTCGTGGAACTTCAGTCCTTCGCGCAGCCGGAAAATCCAGCGCCGACCGTCATCCTCGACCGTGTGCCCCTCCACCATCTGCGGCTGCGGCGTGAACTGCGCGTCGAGGCCGTAGAGCTGGTCGAACACCATAAGCGCGTGGTTGCGGGTGACGTAGGCGGTGGTCGTCACCGGATCGACGATGGTCAGGTCGGATTGCGGCACGAAGCGCAGGACGCTCGCCCGGCCGCCCTGGGCCAGGGCCGGGCGGGCCGGCAGGAAGGGGACGGCGGCCGCGGCGGCGGCACCGCCGAGGAAGGTTCGTCGCAGCATGGAGGTCACTCCTGGCTTTCCGGATCAGGCGGGCGGGGACGGTTGCGCCGGGCGGCGCTTCGCGAGGCAGCCTTCTGCGGGCGCGCATGCCGCGGGAACACAACCTGCAAGCGCCGTTCCGCCCGGGCCGGTCACGGGGCGCGGACGGCCTCTTCGGCGCGCCGGCGCAGGGCCGCGCGGTCGATCTTATTGGTCGAGGCGAGGGGCAGCGCCTCGACGAACCAGACCCGGCGCGGGTGCTGGTAGGCCGGCGCGTGGGCGAGCGCGTGCGCCTTGAGGGCGGCCTCATCGACGGTGGCGCCGGGCCGGCGGACCACGAAGGCGACGGGCTTGGTACCCTTGATGGAGTCCTCCACAGGCACCACGCAGGCCTGAAGCACGTCGGGGTGGCGCTCCAGCACCAGCTCGACCTCGCCGGGGAAGATGTTCTCGCCGCCCGAGACGAACATGTCGTCGGTGCGTCCGAGGAAGTAAAAGAACCCGTCGGCGTCGCGGCGGAACACGTCGCCGGTGTCGTAGAATCCGTCCGCGGTGATCGGAACGGGCACGTCCGGCCGGTTGTGGTAGCCGAGCATGATCGCGGGGCTGCGCATCTGCAGAACGCCGGTCGCCGGCCCGTCTGGCCCGACGAGGCGCACCGAGACCTGGGGATGCGGCGCGCCGACCGACGCGACCGGCGTCGGCAGGCCGTCCGGATGGTCGCCGAACACGACCGGGCCGCCCTCGGTGGTCCCGTAGGCGTTGAGGATGCGGGCGTTCGGCAGGAGTGCGCGGATCTGCCGGGCCAGGGCATCGTTGACGGGCGCCGAGCCCATCCGCACCGTCCGCACGCCGGTGAGGTCGGCCTCCGCCAGGAGATCCGGCTCCCGCAGCATCATGGCGATCATCGGCGGCACGGCGGTGAGCCACGTGCAGCGATGGCGATCGATCGCCGCAATGTAGGCCCGCGCCTCGAATTGCGGCAGCAGCACCATCGTGGCGCCAGCCGCGCAGACGAGGAGCGCCAGGGCCAGCGCGTTCATGTGGTAGAGCGGGGCCGCGACGAGCAGCCGGTCGTCGCGCAGGTTCGTCTCCGCGGCGCGGGTCCGCGCCACCCAGAGGTGGCTCGCATGGCTCAGCCGCACGCCCTTCGGCCGGCCCGTGGAGCCGGACGTGTAGAGGAACAGGGCCGCCTCGCCGGGCTCCGGCACGATCGGCACGAAGGGTCCGGGATCGAGCCAGGCCGCAAAACCCTCCGGCCCGTCATCGTCGAACCCGGCGATCCGGATATCGGGGTCGAGCCCCGCCAGCATCGCCCGGCGCGGGCGGTCGCAGAGCACGAGCCGCGCCCCGCAATCGGCGAGCACGGCCGCGATCGTGGCCGGCGGGAACTTGTGATTGACCGGGACCGGGACCACGCCGGCCCGCATCGCGCCGAGCAGCGCCGCGACGGTGTCGGGCCGGTTGGCCGAGAGGATCGCGACCCGCGCGCCGCGGGAGATCCCGCCGCGTACGAGGCCGCGGGCGAAGGCGTCGGCCCTGGCATCGAGGCCGGCGCGGGTCATCACCTCGGGCCCGCCCTCGGGGGCGACGCCGATGATGAGTGGCCGGTCCGGCGGCCCGGACCGGTCAACGAGGTCGCCGAGATTGGTCGCACCCGTGGTCGCGCACGTCATAGGGCCGCCCGGCACGCGAGATGGAGGTCGAAGGCCGGCAGCGTCAGATCGGCCGCGTCCGGCCCGTGCCGGA
This sequence comes from Methylobacterium sp. 391_Methyba4, assembly GCF_029691625.1. Lineage (NCBI taxonomy): Bacteria > Pseudomonadati > Pseudomonadota > Alphaproteobacteria > Hyphomicrobiales > Methylobacteriaceae > Methylobacterium > Methylobacterium sp. 391_Methyba4. The sequence continues at coordinate 4,037,943 of NZ_CP121475.1, forward strand.
CCCAAGTCGCCTCCGGGAGGACGGCCGAGCGGGCTTCGAGGGCGTCGAGGCCGCGAAAGTGCAGGCCGAGGGCGGCGAAACGGGCGGCCGGCCCCGGCACGATCACGATCCGCGTCTCCCCGACCCGGATGGTGAAGCCGGCGCCCACGGCCTCGGCCGGAGCGCCGATCGCGGCCGCGTAGAGGGAAGCGTCGGCCTCCGGCGCCGGGCTCTCGATCGTCAGCGCGTCGATCCCCGAAAAGCCGTTCGGATGGTCGAGCCATTCGGGGCGCCAGACGAGATCCGGAGTCAGGTGCTCGCAATGGTAGAGGCGACCCGCCGGAAACCGGTGTGCCGGCACCCGCACCGTGCGGAATTGGGCCTGTTCCGTGCGGCCGTCGACGGTCACCGGGCGCGAGAAGGCGACGGGCGGACCGGCCGCGAGCCCCGCTGCCGCCAGCCGCGCATGGGTCGCGTCGGCGTCCTGGCTCGCCACCACGAGCCCATTCAGGCCGAACGGGCTGTCCAGAACGTCCTGCCGCTGCGGCCCCATTTCGGGCACGCCGACAAGCTCCAGGTAGGGGCCTGCCGTCATCATCAGGTGGTTGATCGAGCCCAGCGAGTGGTGGCCGCGGGGTGTCAGTGAGAAGCCGAGGGCGGCGAACAGGTCCGCCGCCTCGTCCATCCGCCGCAGGACGTTGACCACCACATGGTCGAGGGCCCCGTCCGCCGGGGCGGCGGGGGTCGGCCCCGTCATTTCGCCGGCGCCGTCATGTAGACGCCGCGGCCGCTCGCGAGCAGGCGTCCCGCATCGTCGAGGATCTGCGCCTCGGCCACCGAGAGCTGGTTGCCGAACTTCACCACCGTGCCGCGGCAGGTGAGATCGCCCTGCATCGCAGCGCGGTGATAATCGACCCGCAGGTCCACCGTGGGGACGCCCCGGCCGGTCTTGGAGACCAGCGCCCAGTCGGCAGTGAGGTCGACGAGCGTCGCCAGGATGCCGCCGTGGACGTAGCCGCGCTCGGCGTTGACGACCCATTCGGGCCGCCACGTCGCCTTCAGCTCGATCGTGCCCTCGCCGACGGCGACGACGGAGAGGCCGAGCCACTGGTGGAACGCGCCGCGCAGCAGCAGCGCCTCGACCTGCTCCTTGCTGAGGGGGGTGTCGGACATGGCTTCGGGATCTCCTCGGGCGGGGCTGGGGGCGACAACGCGCGGCGGACCGGCCTCAGACGGTGTCAGGGGGTGACGACGATCTTGCCCATGACCTCGCGGTCGCGGATCATCCGTAGGCCCTCGGCGGCCTCTTCCAGGGGCAGGACCTTGTCGATGGTCGGCTTCAGCGTGCCGGCCTGGATCATGTCCATCAGGGCCGACAGGTCGTCGTCGTAGAAGCTGTTCGAGCCGATCACCTTGAGCTCGAAGCTCCAGATGTAGCGGAGATCCTCCTTGGGATCGTGTCCCGCGGTCGCCCCGCAGACGAGCAGCGTGCCGCCGCGCTTCAAGCACTTGAGCGAGGGCACCCAGGTGTCGCCGCCGGTGAAGTTGATCACCACGTCGACCCCGCCCTCGTAGGTCCGGCGCTGCGGCTTGCCGTACTGCTGGATCGCCCACTTGGAGAAGTCGGTCTCGCGGTAGTTGACGACGTGGTCGGCGCCGAGCGCCGTCAGCGCCGCCATCTTCTCCGCGCTGCCCGCGCAGGCGATCACCTCGGCGCCGAGCTGCTTGGCCAGCATCACGCAGCCGGTGCCGACGCCGCCGCTGGCGCCCAGGATCAGGACCTTGTCGCCGGCCTTCACGGTGTTGTGGGTGATCAGCATGCGGTGGGCCGTTCCGTAGGCCACCGGCAGGGAGGCGGCGTCCGCGTAGCTCACGTCCGGCGGCATCGCGATCAGCTGGCCCGTCGAGACCCGGCAATACTCGGCCATGCCGCCGTCGAGCATCTCGCCCATAAGGCCCTTGGCCTTGTTGAGTGGGTTGACCAGCACCCGGTCGCCGACGCGCCACTCCGCGACGCCCTCGCCGAGCTCGACGATCTGTCCGGCCATGTCGAGGCCGATCACCACCGGCATCGGTACCTTGATGCCGGGCATGCCCTTCACGGTGAATACGTCGTGGTAGTTGAATGAGGACGCGCCGACGCGGATCAGAACCTCGCCCGGGCCGGGGGACGGCTTCGGATAGTCGTTCACCACCTTCAGCGTGTCGATGTCGCCGTGCGCCTCCAGCACGAGCGCCTTCATCGTCTCAGCCATCGGGAAAACCCTCTTCTGCAGGTCGGAAAGGCTACGGGATCGTCTTCGACCGCTCGTAGGGGCCGGGAACCAGGGCGGTATCCGGCAGGCTGCCCTGGACGGCGCCGACCGCCTTGAACACGTCGAATTCGCGCTTCAGCGAGGCGATGTCGGCAGGCTCCAGGCTGACCGTGTAGATGCCGTCCCAGAGACCCGCGTAGGCGGCGGCGTCGGCATCGCTCAGGTTCGCGGCGGCCTTCAGGATCTTGGCCACCCCGGGCTTGTCGGCCTGGCCGAACGCGTAGGCCTTGCGCATCGCGGCCACGACCTTGGCGGGCGCGTCCGGATTCTGGGTCATCCAGGCGTTGCGCATCAGGCCGACGCCGAGGACCGGCGGCGCGTCCTGCTGGGTGAGGCGCTTCCACTCCTCCCGGAAGGTGCCCAGACGGCGCAGCTTGACGTCCGGCAGGAGCGCGAGGGTCACGGTGCGCAGGGCCGCCGCGTCGATGTCCTTCTGGACGAGGAATTGCGCCAGCCGGGAATCGTTGCCGGGCACAGCCTGGTAATCGGCGGGCTTCAGGCCGTGATTGGTCTCCAGGATCGCCGCCGCGATGGCGGCGGTGCCGCTGCCCGCGGGCGAGGTGCCGATCTTCTTGGCCCTAAGGTCGGCCATCGTCTTGATCGGCGAGTCCTCAAGGACGACGAAGTCGAGGTCGGCCACCTGCGTCGCCAGGACGATGCTCATCGGCAGGCCGTCGGCGGTCACGCTCAGCGCCGTTCCCGCGCTCGCCGCGATCGCGAAATCGATCGCCCCGGCGGCCATGGCCTTGGTGGGCGCGTTCACGTCCGGAAACTTGACGTATTCGGCCGTCAGCCCCTCCTTCTCCATGAACTTGCCGGCCTCCAGCACGGCGCCGAAGCCGAGGCTGATGCCGGAGCTCCAGTAGCCGATGCGCACCGTCTCGGCGCGCGCGAGGGCGGGCAGGCCGACCGCGCAGAGCGCGGCGACGGCGAGGACGCGGATCCGTTTCAAGGCGTTCTCCAGGGGGTGCAAAGAGAGGACGTGCGACGGGCGTTTCCCCGCGTGGCTTCGGCCGTCACGGCTGCGCCACCTTCTTCCAGGCGAACAGGCGCTGCTCGGCCGGCTTCAGGACGAGCGTCTCGAGTCCGATCATCAGGGCGACCAGGGTGAGGGTCCAGGCGAAGACCTGATCGGTTTGGACGAGGTCCGCCGCCTGCCGCAGGCGGTAGCCGATGCCGCTGCTCGCCCCCAGCGACTCCGCCACGAGCACGACCCGCGCCCCGAAGCCGATGGCGAGACGCGCGCCCGAGAAGAAGGCGGGCAGGATCGTCGGCAGGTAGATCTTGGTCAGCACCTTGTGGCGCGGCATGCGGAAGGTGCGGGCGAGTTCGAGATGCTCGGCGCTGACCGTGCGCGTGCCCTGCCAGACGTTGGTCAGGATCAACGGCATCGCGGTCATGAACACCACGAAGATCGTGGTCCAGTTCGACAGACCGAACCAGATCAGCGCGAAGATCGCCCAGATCGCCGACGAGACGGTGTTGGTCACCGTCAGCACCGGCTCGAAGAACCGGCCTAGGCGAGGGCTCGCGCCGAGCAGCAGGCCGAGCGGCAGCCCCACCAGGGCCGCGAAGGCGAGGCCCGCGCCGATCCGGCCCAGCGTGATGCCGAGATCGGCGGCGAAACTCGGCGTGGCGACGAGGCCGAGCCAGGCGTGCCAGACCCGCGCGGGGCTCGGCAGGACGAAGCTCGGCGCGTGCAGCGATCCGAGCTGCCACGCGGCCAGCGCCAGGGCGAGGAGGGCGAGCCTCTGGAGGAGCACGCCCGCCCGGCGTCCGGCGCCGGACGTCCGTGTCTGCCGGATCAGGCGCGGCGGGGTCTTCACGAGCATCGCGCGCTCGCGGCGGAGAGGCTGATGCGCAGGCGCCGGACCTCCTCGGCGACCTCCGCCGAGAGGGGGTCGCGGGGATACGGCAGGTCGATCGCCCGGACCGCACCGATCCGGCCCGGACGCGGGTGCAGAACGACCACCTGGCTCGCCAACACCACCGCCTCCTCGACGTCGTGCGTGACGAAGACCAGGGTCATCGCCCGCAGGTCGGCGATGCGCAGCAGCTCCGCGTGCATCTGCGCGCGGATCTCGGGATCGAGCTTCGAGAACGGCTCGTCGAGGAGCAGGATCCGGGGCTCGGTGACGAGGCTGCGCGCGAGCGCCACGCGGCTGCGCATGCCCCCCGACAATTCGTGCGGGTAGGCGTCGCGGAAGGCCTCGAGCCCGACGAGCCGCAGGGTCTCGTCGACCCGCCGCGCCCGCTCCGCCTGGCCCATGCGTCCGGCCTCGAGCCCGAAGGCGACATTCTGGGCGGCCGTGCGCCAGGGCAGCAGCCGGTCCTCCTGGAACATGTAGGTCATCGCCCGCCAGTCGCGGAAGGCGTGCGACGGGATGCCGTTCAGGAGGACGGCACCCTGATCGGGCTCGACCAGCCCGGCGATCATGTTCAGGAGGGTGCTCTTGCCGCAGCCCGACGCGCCCAGGATCGCGACGATCGCGTGCTGCGGGATCGCGATGTCGATGGCGTCCAGGACGTGGAGCGGCCCGCCCTCGCGCCGGTCGAACCACTTGCTGACGTGGTCGAGTTCGACGGCGTTCACGGCTCGCCCCCCTCGGCCCGGGACGTCCGCACCGGCGCCACCACCGCGGTGTCGCGCAGGCTGGCGATGACCTTCTCCAGGGTCATGTCGCGGAACGTCTCGACGTGGCGGCGCGCCACCAGGGCGGCGCTGTCGGCATCCCCCGCCACGAGATGCTCGATCATCGCGGTGTGGTCGTTCTCGATGTTCGGCCTGACCCCCTGCACGCCGAAGCCGAGGGCGACGAGGCGGGTCATCTCATCGAGGAGGCCCGACAGGGTCCGATACAGGCGTCCGTTCCCGGCCGCGGCGGCGATCGCGAGGTGGAAGCCCCGGTTGGCCTCCAGGAAGAAGTCGATCTGGTTGCCCATCTCCACCGTGATCTTGCGGCGGCAGGCCTGCTCGAGGCGCTCCAGATGCGCCCGGTTCACGCGGCCGGCGGCGCCCCGGGCCGCGAGGGGCTCGAGCTCCATCCGGAGGGCGAAGACCTCGTCGACATCCTTCACGGTCACCGGGCTGACCCGGTAGCCGTGCCGCGGCATCGAGCTGACGAAGCCTTCCTGGGCCAGGCGCTGCAGCGCGATCCGGCAGCTCGCCTTCCCGATCTCGAACCGCTCCATCACCTCGGCCTCGGTGAAGCGCGTGCCGGGCAGGAGGCGGCAGGCGACGATCTCGCGCCGCATCAGGTCGTAGGCCTGATTGCCCTTGCGCGTGACGTCGGGGACGGCGAGCACCGTCCCCATCGAGCGAGCCGGCCGGGACCTGTCATCGCGCGTCGTCATGGCCCCTCGCTGTTCGGGCATTGAGGATCCCACAGCATGCTGTGAGCAGCTCACCGCACGCAGGACATGTGCCAACCAAGCGTCCGCCCGGCCGCGCCCATTGGGCATTGTTGAGCAGAACGATTGTCGGATGCCGGCATTCGCCACGGGCTGGGAAGCTCAGATGCGCCGGGTGATCAGCTCAGCACGCCCTGTGGGCATGTCATGCCGTATTTATGCGCAACCGGCGCGCGCTCTGTAAATGAAATACCCGTCCAATTTTCACGAAGGTATTGGGATAAGGAACCTTTCGAAACTCTTCGACGCAGAACAATCTGTGTCTTCTTTAGGCAGGCGCCGCGCCCTACACGATGTCGGGCTGGCCGCGCCGGTGCTCGTGCCCCGCGATGACGCGGCGCAGGAGCCGGGTCAGGGTGTCCTGCTCCGCCGGGGTAAGGGCCTCGACGGTCAGGGCGTGCGCGGCCCGCGCCGCCGGCTCCATCGCGCTGTGGAGCGCGGCCCCCGCTTCGGTCAGCCGACAGACCTGCGCGCGGCGGTCGAGGGGCGAGGTCGAGCGGCTCACCAGGCCGCGCGCCGCGAGGCGTTTCAGGGCGCCGGTCGTCGTCGTCCGGTCGAGGGCGACCGCGCTCGCGAGGGTCGTCTGATCGGCCTCCTCCAGGTCCCGCAGCAGCGACAGCAGGCTGTACTGCAGCGGAGTGACGCGAAACGCGGCACAGCTTTCCGCGAAAAGGCTGACGTGGATCTGGTGCATGCGGCGGGCGAGGAAGCCCGGGCGCTCGCCCAGGGGCCAGTGCCGCGTGTCCGCCGCCCCGTTCGCCTTTGCCGACCCCGCCGCGAATCCGGCGTCCAGGCCCTCATCCATCGTCCGACTCCGCAGAACGGTTCCAGTCTTGGCACGCCGCGTGCTTTGCCGAAATACGAAGCATGCTTCGCTTTTGGCAAGGGCGAGGCCGGCGCGCGCCGGCCGGGACCACGAGGTCGACATGGACAATCGCCGCTACGATCTGGTTCTGCGGGGCGGGCGGGTCATCTGCCCGGCCTCCGGCATCGACGGCATCCGCGACGTCGCGGTGCAGGACGGGCGCATCGCCGCCGTGGCGGAGACGATCCTGCCCTCGGCCGCCGCCGAGGTCATCGACGTCACGGGCAAGCTCGTCCTGCCCGGCATGATCGACACCCACGCCCACGTCTACCAGTACGTCACCGGCCGGTTCGGCCTGAACCCCGACATGGTCGGCGTGCGCTCGGGCGTCACGACGGTGGTGGACCAGGGCGGCCCGTCCTGCATGACCCTGCCGGGCTTCCGCCACTTCATCGCCGAGCGGTCGCAGACGCAGGTGCTCGCCTTCCTGTCGGCCTACCTCGTCGGTGGCCTGGAGGGGCATTTCTACCCGAACCTCTACAGCCCGGACGGCGTCGACATCGACGCGACGGTGAAGTCGGCCACCGAGAACCGCGACCTCGTGCGCGGCATCAAAGGCCATGCCGAGATCGGTGGCTTCGCCCGCTGGGGCATCAAGGTGATGGAGATGGCCGCCGAGATCAGCCGGCGCGCCGACCTGCCGCTCTACGTGCATTTCGGCCAGCTCTGGGGCCTGCCGGAATCCGGCGCCAACGGCGAGGATGCCGACACCATCGTCGAGCGGGTGATCCCCCTGCTGCGGCCCGGCGACGTGCTGGCCCATCCCTTCACCCGCCACCCGGGCGGCTTCATTAACGAGCAGGGCGAGGTCCACCACATCATCCGCCGAGCCATGGAGGCCGGGCTGAAGGTCGATGTCGGCCACGGCAGCCACTTCTCCTACCGCGTCGCCCGCGCCTCGCTGCCGGCGGGCGTGATCCCCTACACGCTGGGCGCCGACATGCACGGCTACAACACCGAGGTCCCCGAGGTGAAGAAGCCCGCCGGCACCCCGGACGAGCACCACGACGACGAGAACCATCCCTTCCTCGGGCAGGCCCGCTTCAGCCTGACCCAGGCGATGAGCTCGATGATGGCGCTCGGCATCCCGCTGGAGGACGTGGTGCCGATGGTGACGTCGCATCCGGCCGAGATGCTGCGCATGGGCGACCGGATCGGCGCCCTCAAGGTCGGATACGCGGCCGACGTCTCGGTGCTGCACGACGATCGCGGCCGCTTCCTGCTGCGCGACAACGAGGACACGCGGGTGATCGCCGACCGCCTGCTGCGCCCGGCCTTCTGCCTGCGCGCGGGGAAGCGATTCGAGGCCGACTCGCCGATCCTGCCCCAGGCGATCGCGGCCTGAGGCGGCGCCGATGCCCGCCTTCGTCCTCGACGACCCGACACCGCCGGATCCGCGCCACCGCTGGGACAGCCTGGACGCGGCGGCCCGGGGCGCCTGCTACGACAACAACGCGGGCGTGCCCGACAGCGCCGCGCAGGTCGCCGCCCGCAACGCGGCCTCCGCGACCTACCGGGCCGCGCATCCGGACGGGCTCGACATCCCCTACGCCGCCGGAGCGCGCAGGGGCTTCGACCTCTACCCGGCGACGGAGACGGGGGCGCCCTGCCTCGTCTTCGTCCACGGCGGCTACTGGCAGCGCAACGCCCGGGCCGATTTCGCCTGCTTCGCTGAGGGCCTGAACGCGGCCGGCTGGTCCGTGGCGATGCCGGGCTACACGCTGGCACCCGAGGCGAGCCTCACCGGCATCGTCGCCGAGATCGGTGCCGCCCTCGACTGGCTCGCCGTGCACGGACCGGCGCGCGGGATCGGCGGCCCGACGATCCTTGCCGGCTGGTCCGCGGGGGCGCACCTCGCCGCTCTCCACCTCGGACATCCCGCCGTGTCCGCGGTCCTGGCGATCTCCGGCGTCTACGACCTCGCGCCGATCCGCGAGACCTACCTGAACGAGAAGCTCGGGCTGACCGAGGTCGAGATCGAGACGCTGTCGCCCCTGCGGCTGGCGGTCACGCCGAAGCCCATGACGATCGCCTACGGCAGCCGGGAGTTGCCCGCCCTCGTCCACGACGCACGCAACCTCCACGCCCTGCGCAGCGCCGCCCACGCGCCGGGCGCCCTGCTGCCTGTGCCGGGCGCCGACCACTTCTCGATCCTCGACGGATTCCGCCGGCCCGACGGCCTCCTGGTCCGGGCCGCGCAGGACCTTCTCGGAGGCGCCCGATGAGCCGCGAGGGCGTCGGGGCCTCCCTGCCCCGCAAGGAGGACGACCGCCTGATGCGCGGGCGCGGCCAGTATGTCGGCGACCTCCGGTTGCCGGGCCTGCAGGACGTCGCCTTCGTGCGCAGTCCGATGGCGCATGCCCGGATCCGCGCCATCCACGTGCCGGAAGCCTGCCGCGACCGCGTCTTCACCGCCGCGGACCTCGACGGGGTGCTGCCGATCCGGGCCGTCTCAGGGCTGCCCGGCTTCAAGGTCTCTGAGCAGCCGGTGCTCGCCACCGGCAAGGTCCGGCAGGTGGGCGAGTTGGTGGCGATGTGCGTCGCCCCGACCCGCGCGGAGGCCGAGGACATCGCCGCCTCCGTGGTGCTCGACCTGGAGGAATTGCCTGCAATCCACGACATGCTGGCCGCGCGCGAGCCGGGCTCCGCCCTCGTCCACGAGCACTGGGGCGACAACGTCTTCCTGGAGACCCTGGTCGACGTCGGCATCGAGAGTGCCCTCGACGCGCCGATCCGGGTCAGCCGCACCATCTCGACGGGGCGGCAATGCATGGCGCCGATCGAGGGCCGCGGCACCGTCGTGCAGCTCGATCACCGCCTCGACCAGCTCGTCGTCCACACCGCGAGCCAGATGCCGCACATCGTGCGCAACGGCCTCTCGGAGTGCCTCGGGATCGAGCAGGGCCGCATTCGCATCGTCTCGCCGGATGTCGGCGGCGGTTTCGGCTACAAGGCCATCCTGCTTGCCGAGGACGTGGCGCTGGCGTGGCTCGCGCTCCGCTGCGGCCACCCGGTCCGCTGGCTGGAGGACCGCCGCGAGCACCTGACCGCCAACGCCAATTGCCGTGAGCACCATTACCGCATCACCGCCTACGCGGAGCGGGACGGGACCCTGCGCGGCATCGACTGCGAGGCCACCGTCGATTCCGGCGCCTACTCGGCCTACCCGTTCTCGGCATGCCTGGAGGCCGCGCAGGTCGCCAGCATCCTGCCAGGGCCCTACGACTTTCCGGCCTATCGCTGCCGCACGTGGTCGGTGGCGACCAACAAGTGCCCGATCCTGCCGTACCGGGGGGTGGCGCGCACCGGCGTCTGCTTCGCCCTGGAGCTCGTCCTCGACGCCGTCGCCCGCGCGGCCGGGATCCCGCCCGAGGCGGTGCGCGAGAAGAACCTCGTGCGGCCCGAGCAGATGCCGTTCGACAACATCACGAAGAAGCACTTCGACAGCGGCGACTACCCGGAGGCCCTGGCCCGGGCGCTGATGGCCGTCGACGTGGAGGCGGTCCGCGCCCGCCAACGTCAGGGCGAGCCGGACGGGCGCCGGATCGGCCTCGGCCTCGCGATCTACTGCGAGCAGGCGGCGCACGGCACCTCGGTCTATTCCGGCTGGGGGATCCCGATGGTGCCCGGCCACGAGCAGGCCAGCGCCCGCCTGACCCCGGACGGCGGCCTGGAGCTGCGGATCGGCGCCCATTCCCACGGCCAGGGTCTGGAGACGACCCTCGCCCAGGTCGCCCACGAGATCCTGGGCGTGCCGGTGGCGCGTACCCGCCTCGTCCACGGCGACACGGCGATGACACCCTACTCCACCGGCTCCTGGGGCTCGCGCGTGATGGTGATGGCCGGCGGCGCGGTCGCGGCGGCCTGCGAGGAACTGCGCGCCCGCGCCGTGCGGATCGGCGCCCACCTGCTCCAGGCGCGGCCCGAGGCGTGCCGCTTCGAAGGCGGCCACGTCGTCAGCCCCACGGGCGACGTCCCGCTCAAGGCCATCGCCCGCACCTGGTACCGGCGCCCGCAGGATCTCGCGCCCGACACCGATCCCGGCGGCCTCGAAGTCACCGCCGGCTACAAGCCGGTGCGCGATTCCGGCACCTTCTCGTACGCGGCGCACGCGGCCGTGGTGGCGGTCGATCCCGATCTCGGAGCGGTGGAGATCCTCGACTACGTCATCGTCGAGGACGGCGGCACGCTGGTGAATCCCCTCGTGGTCGACGGCCAGATCTACGGCGGCCTCGCCCAGGGGATCGGCACGGCACTGTTCGAGGAGGTGCGCTTCGACGGGCGCGGCCAGCCGCTCGCCTCGACCTTCGCCGACTACCTCCTGCCCGGCGCCGCCGACGTGCCGTTGGCGCGCATCGACCACATGGAGACGCCCTCGCCCTACACGCGCTTCGGCCAGAAGGGCATCGGCGAGGGCGGCGCCATCGCGCCCCCGGCGGCGCTGGCCAACGCCGTCAACGACGCGCTGGCGCCGCTGGGCGTCGAGATGCTGCATTCCCCCGTCACCCCCCGACGCATCGTGGAGGCCGTGCTCGCCGCCCGCGCGCCCGCCGACACCGCGCGGGAGGCCGCATGAAGCCCGCACCCTTCGCCTGGGAGCGGCCGGGCAGCCTCGCCGCGCTCTTGGACCGCCTCGCACAGGCCACCTGCAACGTGAAGCTGATCGCGGGAGGGCAGTCCCTCGGGCCGATGCTAAACCTGCGCCTCGTCGAGCCGGATCTCATCCTCGACATCACCGGCATCCCCGAGCTCCGGGAAGCCCGGGTCGAGGGCGACACGCTCGTCCTCGGGGCCTGCGTGACCCATGCCGACATCGAGGACGGGCGCGTTGCCGACGTCACCGGCGGCGCCCTGCAGCGGGTGGCGTCGGCGATCGCCTACCGGCCGGTGCGCAACCGCGGCACGGTCGGCGGCAGCCTCGTCCACGCCGATCCGGCCGCCGATTGGGTCAGCGCCCTGACGGCCCTCGGTGCCGAGGTCGAGATCGCGGGCCGGAACGGCCGCCGCACCCTGCCGGTGGAGCGCTTCGTCACCGGCGCCCTCGAAGTGGCGCTCGGCGCGGGCGAGATCCTCGTCGCCGTGCGCGTGCCGGCGCTGCCGGCGGGCGCCGCCTGGGGCTACTTCAAGCACTGTGCGAAGATCGGCGAGTTCGCCCATGCCATCGGAGCCGTGCGCCTCGAACCGGGCGCGGGCCGGGGCCGGGCCGTGATCGGCGCGGTCGAGGGGCCGCCCGTGCTCCTGGCCGATGCTCGCCCGCTCTTCGGCGGCCGCATCGGCGCCGACTTCGCCGCGCGCTTCGATCCCCGGGTCGCGGATCAGGCCCTGCGGGAGGCCGGCATGGCCGACGCGGTCGAGCGGCACATCCACGTCACCGTCCTCGCCCGCGCGGTGGCGGCGGCCGGGCCCGTTCCCCACGCCAAGCCCCTTCCGGAGGCCGCATGAGCGCCGCGCTGGCCGAACCCGGGGCGTCCCGCATGGCCCTCGCGCTGACGGTGAACGGCCGCGCCGTCCGGGTCGCGGCCGAGCCACGCAGCCATCTCGGCGACGTGCTGCGCGACGGGCTCGACCTCACCGGCACGCATCTGGGCTGCGAGCACGGCATCTGCGGCGCCTGCACGGTGCTGCTCGACGGCGAGCCCGCCCGCGCCTGCCTGACCTTCGCGGGCGCCTGCGCGGGCGCCGCCGTCACCACGATCGAGGGCCTCGACACGGACGCGATCGCGGGCGAGCTGCGGGCCGCCTTCAACCGCGAGCATGCGCTCCAGTGTGGCTACTGCACGCCCGGGATGCTTGTGGCCGCCCGCGATCTGGTCCTGCGGCTGCCCGAGGCCGACGAGCGGCGGATCCGCGTCGGCCTGTCGGGCAATCTCTGCCGCTGCACCGGCTATGCCGGCATCGTCCGGGCCGTGATGGCGGTGATCGCGGACCGGCGCGGGCGCGGAATCCTCCCGGAGACCGGTGCGGCGCGCGCCCTCGGCCCGGTCGGCGCGCGGGTCGGCAAGGCGATGGTCAAGCCCCTGACTCCGCCGGCCAAGCCCCTCGCCCCGGTCGCGCCCGCCGCGGTGGCGGATCTGTCCGACACCTTTGAGCCGGCTCACAGCTTCACGCAGGCGGTCGACCTCGCGCATCCGCCGGAGGCCGTCTTCGCGCTGCTGGGCGATATCGACGCGGTCGCCGCCTGCCTGCCCGGCGCGGTCCTGACGGCGCGGCCCGCGCCCGACGCCGTGGAGGGCGGCCTGCAGGCGCGGATCGGACCGATCGCCGTGACGTTCCGCGGTCGCGCCCGCCTCACGCGGCAGGAGGCGGCGCGGACCGGCTCGGTCCACGGCGCCGGAACCGACTCCGGCGGCCGCTCGGTCACCGAGGGCCGGATCCGCTACCGGGTCGAGGCTGGACCGGCGCCGGGCACCGCCCGGGTCGCACTCGACGTCGGCTACACCCTGACCGGGCCACTCGCCCAGTTCGGCCGCCCCGGCCTCGTGCGCGACCTCGCCGGCCGCATCGCGGCGGAGTTCGCCCGCAATCTCGATGCCCGGCTCTCGGGCGTCGCGGCCCCGGCCCCCGCCGGCCTCAAGCCGCTCCGCCTGCTCCTCGGCCTCGCCCGCGCGCGCCTCGCGGCGTGGTTCGGCCGCGCCTGATCCCACCCCGCCTCAACGCACCGGAGACACGCGAATGCCCAGCAGGTTCACCCTCACGACCGCGATCCTGCTGGCGCTGACGGCGACGGGCGCCCGGGCGGACGCGATCCGCATCGGCGTCAACGAGCCCCTGACCGGGCCGTTCGCGGCCTCGGGCACCTACGTGGTGAACGGCGCCAAGATCGCCGCCGACGAGATCAACGCCAAGGGCGGCGTCCTCGGCAAGACGCTGGAACTCGTGATCGAAGACAACAAGAGCAACCCGACCGAGGCCGCCGCGGTCGCCGAGAAGCTGATCACCAGCGACAAGACCCCGGTGATGATGGGCGCCTGGGGCTCCAGCCTGACGCTCGCCGTGATGCCCAAGCTCGCGGATTACGAGACGCCGATGCTGGTCGAGACCTCCTCGTCCGGCAAGATCACGACCTCCGGCAACCCTTACGTGTTCCGGATCTCGCCGCCCTCGTCGCTGGAGGCCGAGACCTTCGCGCCGATGGTCGGCCGCCTCGGGCTGAAGAAGGTCGATTTCCTCGTCCTCAACAACGATTTCGGCCGCGGCGCAGCGACCGATTTCGGCAAGATGCTCAAGGACAAGGGCGTCGCGGTCGGCCTTGTCGAGACCATGGACCAGGGCGCGCAGGACATGAGCGCGCAGCTCGCCAAGCTGAAGGCCTCGGATTCCGACACGATCATGATCACGAGCTCCGTCGATCAGCTCGTGCTGCTGTTCAAGCAGATGGCGGCGCTCGGCCTGAAGAAGCGGGTTATCACCACCGGCGGATCGCAGAACCCGGACCAGATCATCGCCCAGGCCGGCGCGGCCGCCGACGGCACGATGCACCTCACGACGTTCCTGCCCTGGTCGCCCGACAGGACGCCGGACCCGAAGGCCACCGAGGCCTTCATCGCCGCGTGGAAGAAGCGCGGCTTCGACTTCGCCGGCGTGACCGAGAGCTTCCGCGGCTACGACGGCATCCGCGCGATCGCCCACGCCATCGAGAAGGCGGGCTCGGCCGATCCGGCCGCGATCACCAAGGCCTTCTGGTCGGTCGACTTCGTCGGGCTCAACGGTCCGATCCGCTTCGCCAAGGCCGGCCCCGCCGGGAAGGAGAGCGGGCAGAGCAAGCCCGACGTCTACCTCATCGAGATCAAGGACGGGAAGGTGATGGTGCCGGCACTGTAGGGCTGCCGCCGCGCGCCGTCCCTCCCCCCTCGGCGGGGGCTTACAGAATCACACATCGGGTTCGGCCACGCGGTTTCAGGACCGAGCGCGGGTCCCCTCTCCCGAGCGGGAGAGGGATAGGGTGAGGGACGAGAGCTTTCAGAACGAGGCGCGTCCTGTCGCGCATCGATCGCGCTCTCGATCCGAAGAGTTCTCATCCCTCACCCCAACCCTCTCCCGCACGGGAGAGGGGGCCTGTCGCGCTCTCCGGCCCGCGTCGGTGCAAAACGAAGATGTGTGACCATCGTCGCTGCGGGAGAGGGAGACGCGCGGTGCCGGCTCCCGAATTGGCAACCCGCGTGTCCCCGCACGCAGCGAGGCGCCGGTCGTCCGGCACGCAACCTGCCAGGAGAAGCCCATGAACGAACTGGTCCAGCACCTCGTCAACGCGCTCATCCTCGGCGGTACCTACGCGCTGTTGGGGATCGGCCTGACGCTGATCTTCGGGATCATGAACGTCGTGAACTTCACCCACGGCGCGCTCTACACGGTCGGCGCCTACGTGATGTACCTCGCCGTCGCCGCCCTCGGGCTGAACTTCTTCCTGGCGCTGCCGGTGGCGATCCTCGGGGGGCTCCTGCTCGGGGCCGCGATCGAGCTTGTGCTCCTGCGCCCGTTCCGGGGCTCGGACATCGACACCACCATGCTGGTGATGATCGGCGCCGGGATCATCCTGCAATCGGGCACGCTCTGGACCTTCGGCGGCGTCGCCAAGGCGATCCCCGCGCCCTTCCCCGAGGCGCCGCTGCAGATCGGCCCGGTCTCGGTATCGTGGCTGCGGCTGTTCGTGCTCGGCGCGGCGCTGACCCTGATCGCCCTCACCTACGCGCTGATCAACCGGACCAAGCTCGGGCTCGCGATGCGCGCCGCCTTCCAGGATGCCGACACGGCGGCGCTGATGGGCGTCGACGTCCGCCGGATCTACACCGCGACCTTCGCGCTGGGCTCGTCGCTGGCGGCGGCCGCCGGCGCGCTCCTCGGTCCCGTCTACGTGGTGTTCCCGCAGATGGGCGGCCTCGCCGAGCTGAAGGCCTTCGCCATCGTCATCCTGGGCGGGCTCGGCAACGTCACCGGCGCGGCGATCGGCGGCTTCATCCTGGCGCTCGCCGAGGAACTGGGCGCCGGCTACGTCTCCTCCGGCTACCGGGACGCGATGGGCTTCCTGATCATCATCGCGGTCCTGCTCTACAGGCCGACCGGGCTGTTCGCGAAGGCGGAGCGCATCGGATGAGCCGGCTTCTCCCCCTCGCCCTGCTCGCCGGCCTCGTCGCCCTGCCCCTGGGTCTCGGCGCCAACCCCTACCTCCTCAACGCGCTGATCGTGACGGGCATCCTGACGATCGGCGCCATGAGCCTGAACCTGCTCCTCGGCTTCACCGGGCAGCTCAGCCTCGGCCACATCGCGTTCTTCGGCATCGGCGCCTATGTCAGCGCGCTGACGAGCCTCGGCTTCGACGTCGATCTCGGGTTCGGCATCCGCGCGGTCCACGAGCCGTGGCCGGCGGTGGCCGGCCTCCTGCTGGCGACGGTGGCGGCGGGCGGCTGCGGCTACCTGATCGGGCGGCTCTCCTTCCGGGTGCGGGGCGCCTACTTCGTGATCGTCACGATCTCGTTCGCCGAGGTCGTACGGCTCGTGGCCCTCAACTGGGTCGAGCTGACGCAGGGACCGCTGGCGCTCACCAACATCCCGGCCATCACCCTCGGTCTGCCCGGCCTCGGGATGTGGACCCTGAAGACCAAGCTCCAGAACTACTACCTCGTGCTGGCCGTCGGCACGCTGTGCTGGCTGATCATCGCCCGCCTCGTCGGCTCGCGCTTCGGCCGGGCGATGCGGGGCCTCAAGGAGAACGAGTCCCTGGCGCTCTCGGTGGGCATCAACGCCACCCGCACGCTGACCGTCGCGGCCGTGATTTCGGCGGCGATGGCCGGCGCGGCCGGCAGCCTCTACGCGCATTACCTGCGGATCATCGATCCCGACGTGTTCCTGTTCGCCACCACGGTCACCATGGTCATCATGGTGGTGGCGGGCGGCAAGGGCAGCCTGATGGGCCCGGTCGTCGGCGGCCTGATCTTCGGTCTGCTGCCGGTGGCGCTCCGCCCGGTCATGGCGCCGGAGGCGCAGTGGATCGTCTACGGCCTCGTGCTGATCGTGATCCTGTTCGTGATGCCGCGGGGCATCGTGCCGGGACTGTCAGCGCTGGTCGGCCGCCGGCAGGTCCGGTCGATCCCGGTCCTCGAAGCCAACCCGGCGGTGCAGCGATGAGCGCGATCCTCTCGGTCGAGCATGTCGGCGTCCGCTTCGGCGGCCTCGTCGCCATCGCCGACCTGCATTTCGACGTCCAGGCCGGCGAGATCGTCAGCCTGATCGGCCCGAACGGGGCTGGCAAGACCACGGCCTTCAACGTGATGACGGGCTTCCTCAAGCCCAGCCAGGGCGATGTCCGCTTCCGCGGCACGTCGCTGAAGGGCCTGCCGCCGCACGCGATCACGCGGCTCGGACTCGCCCGCACCTTCCAGCGCACCAGCGTCTTCCCGGACGATACGGTGTTCGACAACGTGATGATCGGCCTGCACCAGATGGGCGCCGCGGCGGGCCGCGCGCCCGTTCTCGACGCGCTCCTCGGCCGCGCGGGGGCCGGCGAGAGGCAGCTGCGCGCCCGCGCCGCGGCGCTGCTCGACTGGGTCGGGCTCGCCGGCCGGGCGCAGGAGAAGGCCGGCGCCCTGGCCTACGGCGAGCAGCGCCTCGTCGGCGTGGCGCTGGCGCTCGCCACCGAGCCCGCCATGCTGCTCCTCGACGAGCCGGTCTCGGGGATGAACGCTTCCGAGACGCGGGTCTTCGTGCGCCTGATCCGGCAGATCCGGGAGCGCGGCGTCACCATCCTGCTCGTCGAGCACGACATGCCGATGGTGATGGAGGTCTCCGACCGCATCGTCGTCCTCAATTACGGCCGCCTGATCGCCGAGGGACCGCCGGATCGGATCCGCAGCGACCCGGCGGTGATCGAGGCCTATCTCGGCCAGGGCAGCGCGGCCCGGCAGGCCGCAGCCGCCGCTGCCGCGCAGGAGGCGGTCCATGCTTGAGATCCGCGACCTCGTCTGCGGCTACGGCCACGTCACGGCGCTGAAAGGGCTCACGATCGACGTGCGCGAGGGCCAACTCGTGGCCCTCGTCGGTGCGAACGGGGCCGGCAAGTCCACGACGCTCCGGGCGATCTCCGGCCTCGTCGCGCCGCGCTCCGGCGCGATCCGGTTCGCCGGCCGGGACATCGCGGGGGCGGAGCCCCGCCGGATCCTGGCGGCGGGCATCGCCCATTGTCCGGAGGGCCGGCGCGTCTTCCCGCAGATGACGGTCGCCGAGAACCTCGCCATGGGCGCCTATCTCCGCCGCGATTGGGCGGCGGTCGCGGCGGACCTGACGCGCATCTATGGGGAGTTTCCGCGCCTCGCGGAGCGCCGCGACCAGGCGGCCGGCACGCTGTCGGGCGGCGAGCAGCAGATGCTGGCGATCGGCCGCGCGCTGATGGGGCGCCCGAAGCTCGTGCTGTTCGACGAGCCTTCCCTGGGGCTCGCCCCCAACATCGTCGAGCGGATGTTCTCGGTGATCGGGGCGATCCGCGATGCCGGCACGACCGTGCTGCTCGTCGAGCAGAATGCGTTCGCGGCCCTAGAACTCTGCGATTACGCCTACCTGCTCGAAACCGGCCGCATCGTCCTCGCGGGGCGCGGGCAGGACCTCATCGCCGATCCCCACGTGCGGGACGCCTATCTCGGTGGCTGAGACGGACGGGCCAGAGCGGATTTGCCTCGGCCCGCACGACCTTCTCGCCGGGCGGAACTCGGTGGCGATCACCGTCCGAGTATACCATCTGCTTCTCGTGCGCGATGGCGAGCGGATCGTAGCCGCCGAGCGGGCCTGCCCGCACGAGGGGGCAGACTTGTCTCTCGGCCAGTGCGTCGGTGGACGGCTGCACTGCCCCCGGCATCTTGCCTCTTTCGATCTCCGAGATGGCTCCGTCTCACCGGGCTGGTCGTTTCGTGCCCTTCGCCTGTTCGAGATCGAGTCGGCATCGGACGGGCTATGGCTCAGGATGAAATGATGTGTCTCGAGCCGTCCCGACGCTGCACGGCGTTCCCGCGGCGCAGGCGCCTCAGCGCGGCAGCCATGCCCTCCAGCCGCTCTGCGGGTGCCGCGTCCATCTCGCGATCACGCCGGCCGTCGATTCCGTTGCGCACGGTCGGGAGCCTGACGCCGAGATCGGCGGCCGCCGCGCGGCGAGACCGTCCGCTCGTCTGAGCAAGACGCACCGCCGCGGCACCAGACCCAAGTAAGGACGGCCTCCGCGTTCACGGAAAGCGCTCTCCGGGTCTCCGAGGTGAGTCCACAGTTCAGTTGCAGACCGCCCTCGGAATGGTGAACCGGGGTCGGGGCAGGCGACGTGCCGGGCGCGGCGACCGTCAGCGGCGCAGACTGGCGCGACCCGTGCCGCCCGGGCGCGTCCGGCTGGCCACGATGAGCCGTCTGCGGCGGTGATCGCGAAGACTGCACGCGTTCACGGCAACTGCACGTGCGGAGACGCCTGCCTGCCCTTCCAGCGCCAAGCACGCGCGACGCGCCATACAGCCAGCGTGAAGATCGCCTCGCCTGCGAGAACGCCGACCATCGAGTACAGTGGCCCCACCACCCAGACCATGACAACGACGAGGATAATTGAGATTACCGACGAGTAGACGCTTGAGAAAGCCAGCACCCGGAACTGCCCTGCGGCTTGCAGTAAGATGCTTTCCGGGGTGCGGACAAGGCGGAGGCCCATGATCGCCAACCACAGGACAAATGCCTTCTGAACATAAAGCAGATCGTAGTCTTTCGAAAACAGAAGCGAGGGCGCGAAATAGGCGACGATGACGCCGAGGCCCAAGGTTGCGAACCAGCCGCTCATGAGAATGAATCGAAACAGGGACAGCGTGCGATCGACGTCGCTCCATCGCTGTTGGGCGACGAGCCTTGCGAGACGCGGTCTCTCGAATTCTCCGAGGGCGTTCATAAGGATGATGGCCGGCCGGATCAGGAGTGCGCTCGCCGCGAGCGCCGCAAAGGCGACGGCACCCGAGATCAGGGTCACGAAATAAGCATGTGCGTTGCCGGTGGCCTCCGTCGTGACCAGTCCGAGCAGCGACCAGCTCGAATGCTCTTTCCAGACGGCACCATAGCGCGACAATTCTTCGAGGCGTGGCAATCGAAGGTGTTCCGCGAGATGGCGAGGCCCGAACGCCAGCAGGCCGCCGGCGGCACTGAGCATCAGAAATCCGTAAGCGAAGAGGGGGGAAGCGCTGCCCTGCCACGCGATCAACCCGATGCCGACGCCGAGGACGACGCCGGATACGATATCGGACAGGGTGGCACGTTGCGGCAGGCCGATTGCATACGCGTAGGCGCGACCGAACCAGCGCAGCATTGTCAGGCTTGCAAATCCTCCGAATAGGGCTGAAGGTAGTATTTCAATCCCGAGAGCAGCACTGAGCGCGGTAATCACCACAAAAACTAATAGTCCGATAATAATAT
Source organism: Methylobacterium sp. 391_Methyba4 (assembly GCF_029691625.1). Lineage (NCBI taxonomy): Bacteria > Pseudomonadati > Pseudomonadota > Alphaproteobacteria > Hyphomicrobiales > Methylobacteriaceae > Methylobacterium > Methylobacterium sp. 391_Methyba4. Next base: position 4,057,932 of record NZ_CP121475.1, read on the forward strand.
TCACACCAAACAAACACTCGACAGTAGCGGCATCGCGTGTGTTACTGGCTCTCGCCATCACGACGGGAAGGGGAGCACACAGAAAGGCGCCGGAAAAGCTCATCAGAAATTGTGATGTCACCATAAGGAACGAAAAAGTGCCAAAGTCCTTCGGGCTCATCAGATGGACAAGAACGACTGACAGAACGAATTGTGTCGCTGACAGCACCAATGGGCCGGACACGGCAAGCATGTAGGGCGCGATGATTTGCACGGCCTGTGCAACGGCGATCTTCATGGAAAGATTTCGTTTCCAAACGAGCATTCCAGCACCAATTCAAATATAATACGTCTCGCCTCGAAGGGCGAATAAAGAGCGTTGTTGCAATTCAGGCATGAATCCTGCTAAGGTCACGATATCCTTGAGCACTAGCGATTAAGCGCCGACTTTTGACTGAACGCCTGATCGTAGAAAATATCAAGCCCTTAAAATGGAGTAACGATCGCAGTAATTTGTGCGTTTTTTAGTTTAGCCGATAAATCCGCGGCTCGAATATAAATAGGGCGCACGCCAGCAGGATGTCGTATATGCTGCACGATCAAGACATGAAGCCTTCGATAGGCACGGTGTTGCGATGCATGTGGAAACATAAGGCATTGATGGTCCTGGCGGTGGGAGCCGGTATTGCCCTGTTTTTATCGGCTTATTTGTTGATCGCACCGGTCTATGAAGCATCGACATCGCTTCTTGTCAGTCAAGCTTCGGAAAATATTTCCGATGGTAGCCGGAAACAGCTTGAGTTGATCACCTCTCAAGCTCGAATCGCGGAAAGTGAGGATGTCGTTCGCGGCGCAATCAATCGCGTCGGGCTCGATAAATTCAAAGGCGTCGGCCAATCCCGCCTTCCCGGATTGGGAGGATGGCTGAGGCAGATCGTCCATGGCCGGCGTGACACAGAGGGGGCAGTCCCGGAGAACGCTGGGGGTAAGGACTCAGGCATCTCCGATATCGATCTGGTCGCTTCCGTCCTGAGCCGACGCCTCACGGTGCGGACTGAACCCAATTCCGAGGTCCTGAAAATCTCGTTTCAATACACGGATCCACGTCTGACGGCGGCGTTCGTGAACGCCGTCGCCGAATCATTTATCGAGCGCCAGATCCGTCTCGCCGATACGCCGGGCGCCATCGATTTCTTTCGCGAGCAGAAAAAGCGATTCAACGAAGAAGTGGAGATGCGCTCGCGACTGTTGGAGCATTTCTCCCGCCGGGAACGAATGTACTCCGTGGAGGATGAGCGAAGCCTGCTTTTGCATCGTGCCAGCGACATCGCGGCGGCTCTGACGGCGACGCGCAGCTCGCTGGTCGATAAGCAGGGTCAAAAGGGGGCGCTTGTCGCACAGCTGCGACTTCTCAAGCCGGTGACACAATCTCCGTTCGTGTCGAATCTGGTCGAAAATCTCGGCGGTGACGAGAAAGGTCGGTCGCCGTCACGCGGCCCTTCAGAGAACACGGCCGGCGCGGGCGACCCGCCTTTGTTGATGGTGCGCGTCTATCAGGACTCGATGGTGGCGCTGCTGAAGGTCAATTCCGAGATCGCCGGCCTTCTCGATCTCGTCAAGCAGCAGGAGCAGGAGATCAGCACCGTCAACCGAGACCTGACGACGCTTGTGAGCAAACAGACCGAATTCGAGAGGCTGAAACGCGACGTCGCCCAGGCGACCTTGAATGCTGAACTCTACGCGAAGCGGACCACCGAGGAGCAAATCAATGCCGATCTCAGATCGGCAAAGCTGACGAACATCCGTGTGATTCAGTCGGCGACGACTCCGCTCCGGGCCGTTTTTCCCAACGGGGCTCAATTCCTCGGGCTCGGCGTCGTGTTCGGTCTGATCCTGGGTGCATCGGCGTCCCTGATGCTCGAAATGTACGGCCCGCGACCGGTGTCCGACGCGACGGCCCCGGACGCGCCGGCCGCTCCCGGTCGCTTCACCGCTGCACACGCCTCGACACCCGGCGCGCAGGCCAATGAGCTTCTCCGGAAGGCGTCGGCCTATTTCGCGATGGCCGACCTCAAGCGCCGCGCACGGACGCAGTCAGGATCTTAGAGCGCTGCTCAATCCTGGGTGATGCCGCTGCCGCGACGGCGACGCTCACTCGGGCCTTTCCGCGAAGATGCCGATGGACATCCTTGCACGTTGCGCTCCCCGGGCATTCGGTCGCGCATACGACGCGACCGCGCGATCTCGGCAGCCTGATCGGACAGGGACGCAACCGGGCCGCAGGAAGAAGCCCGCATCGATTCTGCCGACCGAAAACGCGGGGCGAGCGCCCGTTCAGCGAGGTACGCTGCGGCTTTGCATTGGCCATCGGGCGTGAACGCCCGACTTGTCCTGGCCATCCGACACCGTTGCCGAACAGCTGGGGCACAACCGAGGCATGCGAGACACCGAGGTGTGATCAGGACGCGATCGGTGCAGGCTCGGCGCCCGATAAGCCCGTTGTCGCAATGGAACGCCGCAGGGCCGCGATGACTTCGTCCTGCTCATCCTCACGCAGGCTCGGGTATAGCGGAAGCGAGAGCGTACCTTCGCCCCAGTGCCAGGAGATGGGAAAACGAAGCTGCGCTTGCGCGGTGCGGTACAGGCTCAGCGAGGGAACACAGCGATAGTTCACGGTCGCACCGATCCCGGCCTCGCCGAAAGCATTCAAGACGGCATCTCGCGCCCCGCCCGGAACGTGGATCGGGAACAGATGCCGCGCCGAGACAGCGTCGGCGTCGATGGTCGGCCATCTGAAGGGCGTGCCCGCGAGTGCAGCCTCATACCGTCTGCAGAGACGCTCCCGGATCTGCAGTTGCAGGTCGATCTCAGCGATCTGCGGCTCCAGAAGGACCGCGAGCAAATCCGGGAGGTTGGCCTTCGTCCCCAAGCGGGCGATGTCCCAATGGCGGTAGGTGTGCCCCTCGAAACGCCGGGCCGCGCTCGCCGACATGCCGTGTTGAACGGTCTGAGCCAAGGCATCCGCCAGAGCCAAATCGTTTGTGACGACGGCGCCGCCTTCGCCACAGGTCACATTCTTGGTCGCGTAGAACGAGAAGATCGCCGCATCGCCGAGCTGGCCCGGACGCCGGCCGTCTCGCGTGCCTTCGAAGCAGTGCGCCGCGTCTTCAATGATTTTGACCGACTCGGGGATCACGGCCCTGAGCGACGGTATATCCACCATCTGGCCATACAGGTGAACCGGGATGACGGCTCTGGTCCTCGTGGTCACCGCCTGCCCTGCCTGGGTCAGGTCCATGAGCAATGTTCGCGCATCAACGTCCACGAAAATCGGTGTCGCTCCAACTTGCCGGACGACATTGGCTGTCGCGGCGAATGTCATGGCAGGAACGATGACCTCGTCGCCCGGTCCGATATCGAGGGCGAGCAAAGTCGCGACCGCGCCCTGCGTCCAGCTTGACGTCAGCTTGGCGCTCCCGACCCCGAAGAAGCGGCGCAGCGTCGTTTCGACCTCCTGGCACCGCGGACCGCTCGTGAGAAAGGGACTCGCGAGAACCGACGCGACACGTTCAGCGTAGCAAGCCGGGAGGGCGTGTCGATAAAATGGGACAGCCATTCAGCTGACCTCGCTGAAGGAGGGTTGTTCGGTATCAGTATACACCGTCCGGGCAGTCGGAATACCGCGCGGTATAACAGATCAAGCCGCCCACGAGACGGCCGTCCGATCGTCTGATCTGCTCTGATGTCTGTCGACGCGACGCGCGTCAGGCTCGCGCGGGCCGACACGGCCGAGGCCGCTTTGCGCCTTTGGTCCGGTCGCCAAGGGTCGCGGCCCCCTGAGCATACGGCGCACCCGCGGCGCAGGGCCCAAACACGCGCCGGCTCAATGAAGGCCCCCGTTGCCTGCGCGGTTCCCCGCAGATGCGATCGGGTTTCTCGCGCGACGCGATCGCTGCTGCCTTGCTCAAGTCCAAGCTGCGGACAGGAGATCCCGATTGCCGTGCCAGTGGGGACGTCGTTGAGACCGGGGGCCGAGCTCGGCGCCGTCCTCGGTTGCATCGGCTGAGGCGCGACGCGGTCCAGTTCACCGTTCATGAGCGTCGTCGCGATAGGGGTCCGGTGGTCGGCCTTCCCGAGGTGCTGCGCTGGCAAATTACTGTTTACGCTTCTGTAACGATTGACGAGGAGAGTTCGCGATCGGCGTGAGCTGGCGATTGCTCCAAGCGAGGATGCCCAGACATGGTCTTTATCATCGCCTCGGCTTTCGCAGCGGCTCTCGTTGCGTTCATCTCCACGATCGGCAGCGGCTTGGTTTTCTCGATCCTCGCGGTCTTCATCTCTGGCAATTGTGCCGCTCTGCTCGCTGGATGCTGGCTTATGCGCCAGCGGGGCGCGGCTTAACGGGATCGGTTGCTGGCGAACCGACCGCTCGACATCCTGATCGCTCGCGACGCGCAGTACAACCCGGCTGCGCGGCAACGAATCGACCGCCGGTTCCGGGGATAAGCGCGCGGTTCCAGGATCAAGACGACCGCACCAGCCGAAGCCGCTCGGACCACCGTTCGACACGACGTTGCCGACACCTCAGCGATCGCGAAATCGCGGCGTCTGGCTCGGGTGAGCCGCTGCATCCCCGGCCTTCCGGAACGGAGGACTCCAGGCGGCGCGATTCGGCCTAACTGGCGCGGCTTCGGTGGGTCTCGCGCCGCTCCAGCCGACGAACGTGCGCGGCAAGGCTCGAGGGGATGATCCGCGGATGCGCGACAGTCCGTTTTACGCCGCGCGCGGGAAAGCGGCACAGGGGCATGATCAGCGCTCACGAAGGAGCATTCAGGCCGTCCTGAAGGTGACCGACTTGTGTCCAACATAGTTGGCGACGGCACCGGCCATGATACCGATCGCGTGCGCGGCAGGCGCCGCGATCTCTGTAAGGCCGAGCGGCATCAACAGCCCATCGCGTGCGACAATCGCCACCGCCACGGTGACGAGTCCCCCGATCAGATTGACCAGGAGGAACCCCCCGAGTTGCGCGGCAAGGGATCGCGACGAGCCCGGGAAGACGAAGCTGCGGTAGATCAGGAAGCCGATCACCATGCCGAGCGCGGTCGCTGTGGCGACCGCAAGCGCGAACGGCATTACGGTGTTGAACAGGAAGCGTGATGCCCAACTCACGCCCGAGGCGAAGCCGCCCGCGAGCAGAAATCGGACGCGCTGATCAAGGCGGATGAGGTCCTGCAGGTAGAGCCGCATCATCTCAGACCGAAAAGCCCGCCCAAGCCAGCACGAAGCACATCGCGAGCGCACTGCCGGCCGTCAACGCCAGCCGGTCCGTCAGCGCGAAGACAACCGGATCATCCTGCAGCGTGCCGCGCTGGCACGCGACCCAGATTCGCCCCAGGATGATCGACAGCGCCAGGGGGAAGCCCCAGAGCCATGCCACATCGCCATAGAAGGTCTGCTTGAACGCGTCGTCGATCACGTAGAACACCAAGATCAGGAGCGCGGACGTGCCCGCGGCGACACCGGCGGCCAGCACGAGGGGCAAATCCACTGCCACGTAGCCGCGTCCGTTGATCTGAGCCGCGCCGCGCGCCGTGGCACGGGCGATCTCTGTGTGGCGCTTCGCCAAGGCCAGTGAGGTGAACAGGAACATCGAGAACACGAACAGCCACGGCGAGGCGATGGCCTCCACAGCGGCGGTGCCCACCGCCAACCGAATCGTGAAGAGGCTGGCGAGCGTCAAGGCGTCAAGCAGGACCACCCGCTTGAGATAGAACGAGTAGGCGAGCGTCAGCCCGGTATAGGCTGCCAGCGTGAGAACCACCTTCGGGCCAGCCAGTGCGCCGAGCAGGAATCCGGCTCCCAGGCCGGCCGGCACGGCGGCGAGGCCGTAGACGATCGGAAACTGGCCGCTGGCGAGAGGACGGTTCTTCTTCGACCAATGCCGACGATCGTCCGCCACGTCCCAGATGTCGTTGAGGATGTAGGTCGCCGAGGCGATCAGGCAGAGCGCCACGAAGCTGATCGCGAGCGACCCGAGGGCGGACGGGTCGAGGAAGCGGTTGGCCAGGACTGCTGGCACGAGAATAAGCGCATTCTTGGCCCATTGATGGGACCGCATGCTCTTGAGGAGCAGGCGACCGTAGGGCGGGCGCCGGAAGACGCCGGCGACGTCGGCTGCTCTGCCGGCCGCGCGCTCCACCCCCGGGGAGGCGCCGACCACGATCGCCTGCCGGGCGGCATGCCACACCGGCAGATCGGCGCGGCTGTCGCCCGCATAGTCGAAGCCGAGCGGGAAACGGCGGGCAAGCTCAGCCGCTTTGGCGGCCCCTTTCAGATTCGTCTGCCCGTCGCTGGCGATGACGCTGCTGATGAACGGGAAGCGGCGGGCGATCTGGGAGGCCGTCACATTGTCGGTGGCGGTCGACATGTGAATCGGCCGGCCTCCCTTGGCCTCGGCCTCTGCGAAGGCGACCAGCTCGGGGTTTTCCGGCAGCGCCTCGATGTCGAGCGTGACAGCCTGAGCCATGCGCCGCTTCAGGTGGGCGCGGCCGCCCATCGCCCAGTAGAGCATGCGCAGGACGTTCAGCGGATCGGCCCGCACCAACGCAAGCGCCTTCTCGTACAGGACATCCGTCCGCAGGAGCGTTCCGTCGAGATCGAGGATGAGGGGAACCTCGCGAGACCCGAGTTTCGGCCAAGCCGGGTGCCGAACGGCCTCGACCCCCGAAGCGATGTGCCCTGACAGCAAGGACCCGGCCCCCAAGCTCGGAGACCGGCCATACTGAATGCGGCGGGTGATATCGTGCAGAACAGATCGCATCATCACAGACCGAAAGCTCCGCTACCGATTTAAACAGGGCCACCTCAATCACGACTGCTGAATTGCCGTGATCCATATCCGGCTGGTCAGGTCACGACCGAGATGACAATTTCCCAGCCGAAGACTCATTGCCGGAGTCGCCACAGCGCCGTTCTTCGGGGCCACGCGGCGACCGGAGAGGCCGCCATCGCGGGTCTCAGCGCAGCGAAAAGCATTCTGCGTCCTCTCCGAATGCGTAGGGCTTCGCTTTGCAGTCGGCCGGTTCCCCGACCAGGAAACCGGACCCCATGTAACCCACGTAGACACGGCCGAAATGATCGGTGTCGGCGCCGAGAACAGTGACCTGATCCAAGCTGCCGACGGGGAAAGCCCCTATCTTCGTCCAATTCTCACCTTCATCAATCGATCGCCAGAATCCATATTCGCCATTCAGCCGACCGGATAAGAAAATTGTAGGATAACCTGCCTGATCAGGTCGACCAAAAGCGATATCATCCACTTGGCTGATACCGCGGATCGAGGTCCAGGTTTCCCCGCCGTCGCGGCTGCGCCTCAGGGGCGTCCCCGTTGCGTACGGGATGCCCGACGTGAAGAAGAGCTCGCCCGGTCGACCTGGCACGGCGCGGAGCTTCGCGGCGTACCCGGTGTTCGGCGCGATCTCACCCTTAAAGACTTGGCGCCAAGTCTCGCCACCGTCGCCCGTCCGCCAAAGCCCTTGGAGCCGCTGATTCGCCCCCTCCCCGCTGTGAACGAGATAGAAGACGCCGGGCCGCGTGCCGTCCGCCGTGAGTGTCTTCCGCGACAGGTATATGTGCGGATGTGAGCCCGTGAACGGAAGGGACTCGCCGCTCAGTACCACCCGTCGCCAGCTTCGGCCGAGATCTTTCGTGTAGAACGGAGCGCGGTTATAGGTCGGCTCCCAGACGATGTTGTTGGTGTCGCCGGCCGAGACCGCGATCGTACCGAACGCCATGCGCCAGGGGTCCTCGGGACGGGTCCCAGGCGGGGTCGGAAGCGCGGCGAATTTGGTCCAGCTGTCGCCGCCATCCAAGCTGTACCCGGCCAGCACGGCGTCGCCGTCTTCCGAGCAGCAGGACATTCGGGTATCGGACGCATTCGTCACAACGAATCGCGGATTGGCGGGTGTCAGCGCCACTTGCTGTGCTGCGATCAGCACACGCTCTTTCGGACCGTATGTCGTTGAGTACGCCGTCAGGTCCCGCTTGACGTGAATACCGAAATCCCAGACCGCAAACAGGGGGGCCTGCCCTGGGGCTTGGTTGACGTCGTTCGCGACGAGCTCCTCGATCCCCCGTGTCTGGCTGACCCACGTCACTGTCCGCGAAGAGTCGGAGAGGTCGGCGTAGAACACGCCCATGCCTGCGCCAGCCCAGAGCCGATCCTTCTTCACAGGATCGAACATGATACGGCTCATAGCGAAGTAGGACGCATTGCTGACGCGAAGCCATGGCGGGTCGCCGGACCCGACCCGGGACTCATGCGCCAGTCGTGTCCACAACCGTCCTCCGTCATTCGATCGGAACACCGTCCCGCTTTCATCGATGACGAGGATGCGTGAATCGTCCGGGTCGATCGCCACGGCTGCGAAGGGCAGGCTCGGCAGGCCTCCGTTGGATGTAAGGCTCTGCCATCCACCCCCGCGATAACGCCAAGCCATTCGTGTCTCGCGATCGACACCAAAGAAGGTCCCGTCGCGCGCGAAGGCGCCCTGCGTGAGAAGCGACGGCCCGCCCTGCCCGTCGGATGCCAGGCGGGAAAAGCTTCGGCCGCCGTCGGACGAGGCGAAAAGGCCGTTTCCTGCCGACATCGCCCACACGCGCCCTGCGACTTGGCCGCCCGGCTTCTCAAACCACGTGATGATGCCGGGGCTCTGATGGCCGTCCTGCGCCGGGCGTAGATCCATCGCCGGAGGCACGGTCGGGATGCGTGACCACGTCACGCCTCCGTCCTCGGTGCGCCAGAGACCATCGGCCGGGGTTCCGAAGAGCGCGAAGTCCGGGCGCACAGGGTCGACCGAAATGAACGGCCCGTAATTGCGGAGCTCGCTATTTGGATCGAATCCATGCTCGAACGGAGCTGTCGATGAGGCGGCGAATGACCGCCCTCCATCCCGCGAGGTAAGGACCCTTCCCTTCAGAGCCAGATAGATCCGGCGCGCGTCGGACGGGGCAACGACGACCTCGTACACCCCCTCATTGAGCCCGTTCTGAACGTGAAACGTCGACGGCATCGACGCGGTGGTCACCAATTGGACCCACCGATTGGCCGTGTCGCTCCAGATATAAGCTCCGTACACATCCGCTCTGACGACGCGCGTCGACCCGCTGGCATCAGATGAGTATCCGGTTATGAATCCACCGCCGCCGATCTTCACCGACCGCCAGAGATAGGTCTCCGCACGAGCGACGGGCAGCACCACGACCCCCCAAAGCAACAGGGCGAAACCGCGTAACGACACGGACAGCGACAGGCGCATCATCGACGAGCGTCCCTGATCGAACGGCCGACGAAGCCTCCACATGCGATGCGCGACCGCAGATCGCCCGGTCATCTTCGGGTCCGCAAGACCGAGTTTAGCCAGCATCAACTCAACCAACATTGGCTGCAACCATGAACCCTCGTGCAGCAACGGACCGCCAACTGACCCAATCCCGGCACCACACAGGGATTTGCCAGACCTGTCGGTCGCCGATCGATCCGCACCCGCGCCTTCCGGAGAGCATCGCGGTGTTCGGCCGCATCGCGAATTGAACCAAAGCGAACAATTGGCCTACCCCTGATTCAGTTATGGTCAGGACGCCCACAATCAGCCTCGGCTTCCCTTTTCTCGATCTTCAAAATACAACCTTAAGCACTAAAACACAGCTATCGAGACAAATTCCTAGATTTTAAATTCACGTCTTGAGCGAATGAGACATCAAGCCCGAATTTCCTCAAGATCAGCAACCGTGACTTGCCATTTATTCAACCCCTGATGATGACCGCCTCCAATCGTTCCGTCGGCGATCGGCGCGATGCGGCGAACCCCGCAAAAAAGCCGATTGCAACCGTGTTCCACGCCACGAACGAATATAGCCCGGCTTGCACTGAGCCGCGCCGCAGCATGAGAAACAGCACGGGTAGGACAATCGCCACGAGAAGGTACGCGAGGTAATGCCAGTCTGAGACTGCCAACATCGTCAATGTGAGAATTGCGGCCCACCAGATCACGACGACAGCGCATGTCCAGAACTGCGTAAGTTTAGAAAGCGCTTGCCGACCGCGAGGCCGGGCGAGGATTGCCCGAGAAACTTGGCCGACGCCGTTCGCGTAGCCAGATAGAAATCGAGCCCGCAGGAGCTTATAGCTTTCGGACGTATGCCCATAATGCACGACGGCAGGAACATCGAGCCGGGTGAGTTTCCAGCCATCCGCAATCAATCGCGAAGCGAGCTCAAATTCTTCGAATGATTTCAAATTTCGGTCTGCGAAATACCCGCTCTGCTTTACCGCGGAGACGCGGTAAAGCCCCCCACAATCGAGACGATCGATCAGACGAGGGTAATAAGCGCATCTCCTTTCCGCATTGATTTTCCGTGTGCGGAATTCGTGGTTCTCGACATTCGCCTCTTCGACACGGCCCCCGACCCCGGCGAAATCCGAATGCGTCTCCAAAAATGGTATCGCACGCGGCAGGAATGAAGGGTCGATCTCCATATCGCCGTCGAGAAGGTAGAAGAACTCTCCGCGGGCGAACATATACGCGAGTTGGGCACCAGCGCCGCACGAGCGTTCGGCTGGATTCGCCAATTGGACGATCTTTACGTCGTACCGCAACGCAATCTCCAGCGTACCGTCCGTGGATCCGCTATCAGCGATCAAGACTTCACCACCGTACAGAGCGGCTGCCTCAAGCGCAGTTTCGATCGCCCGCCCGATCCGGGCGGCCTCATTAAAAACTTTAATCCCGATTGTGAGCTTCATTGCCAGTTCCGCATCGAAGGACTCTTTCGGACGAACGTTACCCATTCCTCGGGCGAAAACCGACGTTAAGACACAAGATCCTCATAGAGTGACATGGTTTTATCGAATGAAAGTGCTGCCGCGATACGTCTTGATCGCAAAGCCATATCCTCATAATATTCACGATCGAAAGACAATCGGTCAATCGAGCGGGCTAAGCCACGCGCATCGTCGAGATCAACTGAAATGCCGCAGTGTCGACCGATTTCGTCAGTGATAAATTCCAATTGAACTGGAATATTCGAAACGACAAGCGGCAACCCAAGTTTGGCCGCTTCGATGAGTGCAAGGCTATGGCCTTCGAAGCGACTCATCTGCACGAAGACATCGGCCGCCGCGAGCACGCGAAGTGCATCTTTGCGGCCCATGAGTCCGAGAAATTTTACCCGATCCGTTACACCGAGGCGGTCAGCCAGTGAACGCAGTCTCGTCTCCTCAGATCCATGCCCTATGATGCTCACAATCACGTTTGGCATGTACAACGCCGCTTTGATCAAGACGTCGTAATTCTTTTGCGCTGAGAGGCGGCCGAGGCTTATAACGCGAAAGGGGGCATCACCCCCGATGCGCGGTTGCCTCATCCGGGACAATTCCGAAAGATGCTGCTCGATCGCGGGAGAAAGCGCGTTGCTGATGACCCGCTGCTTTGATCGCAGCCAGCCCCGCTTCAAGTGATACGACGTCGCGACCGTCTTCGAGACACTGACCGACGCCGAGACATTCGGCAGCATAGATGCATATCGATCAAGCCAGTTCATAGGCCATTTCAACGTATTCGCAGGTGTATGATGTGATGTGATAGCTCGAATGCGCCTGTAGGAAAGCAAAGCCGCCACGGGCACCAATAGGTTTGCGGCAGGCATCGCCGTCACGACACAATCTGGCGTATCCTTCCTCAAGAGCAGAACAAGATCTCTGATCAAACAGAGAAGACGGAGTGTCGATCGTGGCTTCTCAGAGACCACGTGGTGCCAAGCGACGTGTTCATCGCCAGCCATCGATGTGTCGGCACTCGGCCAAAGCGCGATGAGACGTGTCCGAAATCCCTTAGCCGCCAATCCAGCTGCCAGATCGCTCCACAGCTCGCCGACACCACCGGATGAGGAATGGTTGGCAAAGAAGTACACGGTCGGCTGCGACCGTATCGAGGCTTTCGGTACGGAACGCTGGATCGGCTCCGTCAACGTCACCGCAGCGCACATCCCAATCCGTCTCATTGATTGTCACCTAGCCCGGCACTTGGGCATGGGCCCGGTTCTTCTGCGCGTCGTCCACAGTCAATATTCGGCCATGAATAAAGTATTTTATCATTTCAGTGCCACTGATTCACGATAGATCGGCTCGTCTGACGTTCTGGTCAAAAGATAAAATAGTGCGACGGGATTGGACCATAGATACCGGAAAAGCAATCGTCTCGGCTCTTGATATATCCTGTATAGCCATTCCAGACCGATATCCTGCATCCATAGTGGCGCTCGCCGAACATCCTCCGCGATGTGATCGAAGAGCCCGCCGCAGGTTCTGATCCAGGCCAAACCGCCCAATTTCTTCTGCCAGGAGCAGGCAATCTCTTCTTGCATCGGACTGCCTAGACCGAGCCATAAGACCTGCGCTCCGGTGCTCAGTATCTCAGAACAGATCTCATCCTCGTCGGCGCGATTAAAATATCCGTCGCGGCATCCCACCACCTGCAGATCCGGAAAAATCAGCTTCAACTTCTGCGATGCCCGCAAAGCAACCTCAGGCTTTCCGCCGAGGAAGTAAAAACGTATGCACTTTTGGGATGCTAGATCGGCGCAGTCGTGGATGAGATCAGTCGTCGCTACCCGCTCGGGCAGCGGCCTTCGACAAAACAAGCGCGACGCAAAGACCAGCGATGCACCATCGGCATCGACGATTGAGGCTTTCGAAATAAGTCTTCGGAAAGTCTTATCAAGATGAAATCTGGCAATTACCGATCCATTGGATGCAACGATTATTCTGGGCTCAACAAGATGCCCCAAAGATGCCAAACGGCAATCCTCATCCATGCGCCGTGCCAGTTGTTTGCGCGATAGCAGTGCGGTGGGAATCCCGCCGACACGGATCAGGGACGTTTGCGGGCTCGACTCATCAAATAGCGCACCGTAAACCGGCCGTGGCTGGAGAGTGTTGTCGTCACGAGGGCCAGAGACTTTACCCTCTGGCCGCACAACCCCGACCACGCGGTGCCGCCACTGAACAGCACCTGTCCATTCGAAGTATGTCGACAGCCGGCCAAAATGCGACATCTCTACATCCCTCCTATATCATACGGGTGTAGGGCCAACACGGCATCTTAACAGTTCGTTAACCTATATCCAGCCGCGTCACGGAACGCAATACCGAATTCGACGCACAGGAATAGCGGTTTCGAGGCGCGCTTCCGCATCTATGGCAAGTGTCGATTGAATCGGTGGGAACCGCTTCAAATTCAGGCTCGAAAATAGCGGTCTTGCCCATGAAAGCAGCAAGCCAATACAATCCGAACAGCACCAGTGGCCGCATTGCCGGCACTGGACCGCTCGGCTGACGAGAAAAATCAACGGCCCCTCGGACGAGAAACCGTTTTCACCTCATCGAGCATGGCTGGAAAAATTCACGCATAGAATTTGCCCCTTTGACGCTGAAGGCAGAGCAATTGAGCCCCTCTGGCCGAGGCACAGGTCCACTGCACGACCTGCGTTGAAGCTTGCTTTCGACGACTGGAACGGCGCGATGCGACTCCACCCATTCATCAGGCTCGGGCGAATCTCATCGAAAACCTGCGGAGGGCGGGCCCTCCCCAATCCAACGCGGTTAGAAAGCGATATCTACTTTCCCATCTTTTGAGCTATCGCGACGATTAGGTCTTAATTTTGCGGACCGCTCTTAGGAAGATCTCGCATCATCAAAGCAGCGATAAATATTGCTTAGGATTTTATCGATCAAAATCATTTATCAACATGTTGCTCGTTTCTGCGTCGACGTCGAATTGCAATCCGGGAGACATTTGTAAATCGATCTTTTTACTACCAGAAGCCGCGCCCGCTGTCAGTATATCCGACTTGTAAATGCAAATTAACGCTATTGCCAAGCGCAGCGAGAGTCGATATAGAGCATTCAGATACGATGCTTAGGTCGTGCACTGAGTTCAGGCAGCAGCCATGAATTTAAGAGCGGGCTGCCTGTTAGCGTGCGCCGCAGACCCTTGCCTTAGCGAGGTCTGCGGACGCGTCGAGTAGCAAAGTCATTCGTACGGAATTTCAGAACTGCAAAAGCGCCGAGCTGCAGACTTCAACCGACGAAAGTCAATGCGTCTTTGTCGTGAGAGAACACGCGAGACCGTGTGGTGCAAGATCGAGAATCGCAATCACACAATAACGCAATAAAACTAATCTTAAAACAATATTAGATATTTCTATTACTGTGAAGGGTGCAGTGTTTGCGCAAAACTTTTTTCTATAGTCCCAATCAAGGAGGAGGAAATAAAGTCGGAGATTCGCATCCGGCACGCCGCTTTTACTCAATCGATTATTTGGAATAGATCGAGGAGGCTTAAGCGATGAGTTCTGCTGAAAACGGGTTGCTTGTGACCTCAGATCCTGGAGCTCGAGCGGGAGCTGACCACACATCCAATATTCGGCACGGCGCACATGTCGCAATCGATATGGCTGTTGCGGCAGCTGCCATCCTCCTTCTTATGCCACTCTTCATGTTGATCGCCGTTTTGGTATCACTCGACAGTCCTGGACCTATCTTATTCAGGCAAGAACGCACCGGATTGAATGGCCGTAAGTTCAATATATATAAGTTTCGTACGATGTACGTCCAAGAAAACGGGCCCATCGTCCTACAAGCGAGTCGCAGCGACGCCCGGGTAACTCGAATTGGGAAGTTTTTGAGGCGCAGCAGTCTCGATGAACTCCCGCAGTTGTTAAATGTTATCAAGTGTCAAATGGCAATCGTCGGTCCCAGGCCACACGCAGTTTCCCACGATATCTATTACAGTAAAATAATACCAAATTACAATTCTCGGTTTCATGTGCGCCCTGGCATCACAGGCTGGGCACAGATTAACGGATCACGAGGCGCAACGCCCTGTGCTACGGATATGGAAAAGCGCGTTGCTCTTGATCTTTGGTATGTCTCAAATGCCAGCCTTATGCTTGATCTCAAAATTGTTCTGAAAACAGTCCTAATGTGCCTTGTATTCAAATTAGATGCTTACTGAGAGCACAATCATTACGCGAGCGATATATTTCGGATGGCATCCAAAAGCTGACCGGATGCTATCTTTGTTGGGATTGTCTACACCCATTGGCGCCTCTGCGTCATGAAATCCGAGAGCTTCGAGCGGGGTGTTCACGATGCAGAGGACGGTCGCTGTTACCGGAGCCGGCGGATATATTGGTTCTGTCCTCGTCGCACAGCTTCTCAAAAGTGGCTACCGCGTTCGCGCAATCGACGCGTTCTTTTTTGGGCATCAGTCGTTGCGTTGCCTTCGTGATCATTCCGCTTTGGAGATTTTACAATGTGACATCCGCCACTTTCCGCCAGAAGTTTTCGATCATTGCGATTTTGTGGTCGATATGGCTGCATTGTCGAATGATCCGTCTGGCGACCTTGATTTAGAACTCACGCGATCGATCAATGAGCGAGGGCGAATAGCGTCGGTGGTTCTTGCTGAACGGTCCGGGGTCAAACGCTATATCTTCGCAAGTTCCTGCGCAGTCTATGGTGAACATATTGGAAGCGACGTCGATGAGGAATTCGCGCTTCGGCCGCTCACACTCTATGCAGAGACATGTGCAAGAGCCGAAGAAGCCGTATTGAGTCGTAATAGCTCGGTTTTTTCCACCGTATCCTTGCGTAACGGCACCGTCTTCGGCCTGTCGCCGCGGATGCGCTTCGACTTAGTCGTCAACAAGATGGCTCTTGATGCTTATGAGCTTGGCCGTATCAGTATAGCGGGAAATGGCGCACAATGGCGGCCTCTCATCCACGTCGATGACGTCGCGCGAGCTATTTTGTTTGCCCTGGATGCGCCCGATGCGGCCATTGCCGGTCAAGTGTTCAACATAGGTTATGAGAACCTGCAGATCTCAGAAATAGCTTATCAGGTCTGGTTAGCAAGCAAGTCTGCGCCCGCCGTCTCCTTCGTGGACGTCGGTGAGGATCGTCGAAACTATCGTGTCAGTTTTGCCAAAGCTGAAGAGCGGCTCGCATTTCGGGCACATCGGTCGATCGGGAGCGCCGTGTCGGATATCCAGGAGGCGCTCCGGGATGGGCGTGCCGGTAATGCACTGTGTTGCCATACGGTCGAATGGTATCGTTCCCTGTTGGCGGCGAAGGGCACCGGTCTTGGATTCGCAAATCGGCATGTTAGCGGAAAGACAGGTTTAGTCGGATCAGCGGGCCCAAACCGAACGCGCGTTTCGGCGCGCTGATGCGATCAGAGGCGGCCTGGAATCAACTGCTCAGGAGCCACTTTCCCGAGCCAAATCCTTATGGTTAGAAACGTCATTTGCTCGAGCGCGGCCACGGGTCATCAGTGCCTGATGCCAAAGCGTTTCGAATGAACAGCCTTAGAGTCAGAGACTAGGTAGGGGACTCATTCAGGTCCATGCGATGACACAGGAAACGAGCGCGACGGCGGCGAGATAGTTGCAGGCCAAGCGATCGTAACGGGTCGCGACGCGCCGCCAGTTTTTGAGGTGACCAAACAGCCGCTCGATCCGATTGCGCCGCCGGTAGGCGATCCGGCTATGCTTATAGGGTACCGTCCGGGTGGCCGTGGACGGGATGGTGGCGATCACCCGGTGGTTCTTCAGCCAATCCCTCAAGCTCTGCGCGTCGTAGGCTTTGTCGGCGATCAGACGCTTGGGCGGCACCACAGCGCACAGCAGGGGCAGCGCCATGGTGATGTCGGCCACGTTGCCGGGCGTCAGGGCGAACGCGACCGGTCGGCCACGATCATCGGCCAAGCAATGGATTTTACTCGTGAACCCGCCCCACGAGCGGCCGATCGCTTGGCTCCAGGCCCCCCTTTTCCGCCGGCAGCCGAGCGGTGGGCCTTCACGTGGGAGGCGTCGAGCATCAACTCATCTGGCACGGGGCCTGTGGCTGCGATTTTGGCAAACAGCCGCTGCCAGATCCCGCGCTGACACCATCTGTTGTAGCGGTTGTAGACCGTCGTGTGCGGACCGTAAGCGGAGGGCGTGTCCTGCCAGCGGCAGCCGACCTTCAGCACGTGCAGAATGCCGCTGATCACCCGTCTGTCGTCGACCCGGGGCTTGCCCGGTTGGCCGTGCGGTAGGTGCGGCTCGATCCGCCCCCAGGCTTCATCGGAGAGCCAGAACAACCGTGCCATCGCGATCCTCCTGCGCCGGAAACCCCAATCGAAGGAAGAAAACGCGAGTAACAGCAATTGGTTGTATGAGTTTCCTACCTGGGGTGTGGACTCGATCAGTACCAGAAGGCGATGATGGCGGCCAGAGCGAGGGCCGAGGCGCACTTGCGGGCGAATTTGTCGTAGCGGGTGGCGATGCGGCGGAAGTCTTTGAGGCGGTTGAAGGTCGCCTCGATCCGCCAGCGCTCCCGATAGCGGGGCCCGTCATGGCGGATCCTCCGCTTGCGGCCTCGCTTACCCGGGATGACCGGCGTGATTTGGCTCTTGCGCAGGTCAGCGCGCAGCCAGTCGGCATCGGAGCCCTTGTCGACGGCCAGACGCTGGATCCGGCCACGCGCTTCGGCCAAGACCGTCGAAGCGGTGGTCACGTCGCTGGCGTTGCCGGGTGTCAGCAGCAGGACGCCAGGGCGACCCAGGACATCGGTGAGAGCGTGGATCTTGGTCGTCTGGCCGCCGCGCAACGGGCGGATAGCCTGCGCCGTCGCCCCCTCTGCCGCCATGGGCCAAGCGGTGGGCCCGGACGTAGCTGCTGTCGAGGGCGGCTGCATCGCCTGCCCATCCGGCCGTGGCATGCGCGGCGAGCATGGCTTTCCAGAAGCCGCGCCGCGACCAGCGGTTGAAGCGGTTGAAGCGGTTGAAGCGGTTGAAGCGCTTGAAGCGCTTGAAGCGGTTGTAGACCGTGGTAGGCGGCCGGGCAATAGCGCCAACGACAGCCCGATGTCAGCATGTGTAGGATCCCCGAGATGATCTGCCGGTAGTCCTTCCGCTCGGGTCCGGGCTGATCCTTGGGCATGAACGGGTCGATCACCGCCCACTACTTATCCGAAAGTCAGAACAGGTCCGCCATCGCCACCTCCAGGCCGCAAAACGGCCGCCTGGAATCACAAAACGACAAACCCTGCAAAGCCTTGGTTCGATTCACACCGTAAAGCGGGCGAACAGTGTCCTGCAGATGAGGGCTTAGGCGAGCGTCGGCAAGGCGAGATGGATATCAGCGCGTTGCGCGTAGCCAATACTCAGTCGGCGGACGGGGGCGAGCCAGGCCACAGTTCGCTCCACGCTCCAGCGATGGCCTCCGAAATGCTGGCTGCTCTCGATGCCCCGCCGAGCGATCCATGGTGTGATGCCGCGGGTCCAACCCTCGCGGCGGCGGCAAAGATGATCGTAGCCCTTGTCTGCCCGCAGTTCGTTTGGTGTGCCTCGCGGGCGCCCACGCCATCCGGTGCGCACGCACGGCGCCGCGTCGAGGGTCGCACCCAGCATTCGGCTGTCGTGACAGCAGGCACCGGTGAAGGTCAGGCCAAGCGGCATACCCCTGGCATTCACGACGAGGTGGCTCTTCAGACATTGCTCCCACAGTCGGTCGAGTTCGGGCCCGACGCTCAGCCCTTTTTTTGCCGGCAGGTTGGCACTGTCGAGGGCTGCGCGCGCCCAGTCGAGCGCAGCGGCATCCTGAAGCTGCTCCAGCATCGCGCGGTGCAGAGCCGTCCAGATCCCAGCCACTTGCCACGCGCCCAGCCGCCGCCGCCAACTCGTCTTGCCGCTGCAGCCCACCTCAGAACGCTGCAGACGCTTCCCCTGCTTGCCGTCGCACAGGACGCGGATGCTGCCCGACAGCGCCGCCCAATCCGAGACGCGCGGCCTCCTACCTTGCGGCATCTCAGGCTTGGTTGACAGAGGCGGCTCGACCTCAACCCAAAGATCGTCGGGTATAGGAGTATCCGTACGCGCCCAACCCGCTCACCGCGGTTTTGTCTCGCGCTTTCACGCTCTTGGCCGTCGAGTCGCCGTCTATGGAATTATAACTGACGCGATGTCCTATTTATTCTGACGTATTCAATAAATAATGGCCAGGATAGAAAAAATTTTGCATCGATTTCGAATCACGCTGGAGTCTTACGGGTTGAATTGACAATCGGACGGGCTATGGCTAGCAATTGATGCCGCCGCTCAATCATCAACACATAGCTTTGATCATTTTGCTCACTTGGTCTGCGGGGAGCGGGCCGACAGCGTTTAATTCGGATTGATGTTCAGCAACAATCCGACCAAGTTGGGATTGTTTGACGAAAGTTTTAAAAGATTTCCGCATTCGCGTGTATCAGCCTAGGAAACCAATAATAGTCGTCTCCCTTTTCCAAATCGGTCACCGCCAAGATCGCATTTCTTGAATCACGAGCGAGCCAAAGCGACGCCATACCACTATTGATCTGTGAGCATTTATCGGAGCAATAACTGGAGATATGTGATATACCACCAAATATATGATGCTCGCGCAGAGCAGCAGCCCCGACGCAACGCATAGAGCCGCAATGATCAAACCATCGACGGCCCGAGTCAATCGAGACCTTGATCCGTGCGTGCTGCGCTGAAATTCAAGAGCGGGCTGAGCTTGGCGCAAATCCGTACACTCTATTGTTCAGGCGTTGGTTAATTACGCATATCTAATCCTCGTTGTCGATACCGGGCCGACGGAAATTTTTAGTCGACCGAGATCAGTCGAGTTTTCGCCTTTCTGCATGTCCCGCCGCTTGACTTAGCGCTTCAGCTGCTTTGACTTGCCTAAACGATTGTCAAAGCAGATGGTATTCTTCCCGCCCGCAAGATTTTGAGGAAAGTCCCACGTCCGTGAGCACGAAGCGCTTAAAGTCAACGGAAAGGCTGGCTGGCGCGCGAATGGACGATGTTGTTCAATTGCGAGCCAGCTCGCCAGAAGTGCCTTGTCGGTCGGCTCACCCGACGGCGTTGCGGATTGATCGCAGCGGCGCCCCGCGGATGAAGAATTTATCGGCATCTGGTGGCGCCGAGCGTCTCAGCTCCACTTGGAGTCTCCTTCGACGGCGGCGACGCCCCAGTCATATGAACATCCAACCCACCCTGTGATACATAGCGGTCCGAGCGTGAACTGTGTCATCTGCGTGGCCGTTCGAGGTACGTCTCTGGCTGCCTACGCTCACCGAAAATCGATCTCCGCTCTGTTGTCATCGCTGACACCGGCGCACGGTACACCGGTATCGCACATTCAGTCCTGACATCCCTGGCAGATGGATCGAACAGATTGCCGAATGAGGACCTCCGCCTGACGATCTCGCTTTGCGATCTCGGCATTGCTGACTTGCCGTTGCGTGGCTTGGACACGCCTTCGCGAAACTGCCGAGTTCCGCTCGCTTGTTGACGCGGCACCCGCGAAGGCCGTCAGGCCTTCCCTCGCGGCCACGGATGTAACGTGCATTCGATCATGTGTGCGATGAGCGAGGACGGTTATCGGGTCAACGCCATTGCCGCTCTGACGTGGACGGGGCGCCTCGACCAGTCCATCGTCATCGAGCTCAGACACCGGCCCGGGATCCGCGGACAGCATCGGAGCGCTGGAATCCGAAACCGTCAAGCTCAGACATCCACCCAAACCTGCGCTCAGACAGATCGTAAGACTGAAAGAGGCGATGCGCCATAGCTTCGATGCCATTTCGGGCCCTCGTAAACGGGATCTAGCCGAAGCAAGATTGCTCGTTGAGCGATCTCCAGTATAGGTAGTACGGCGGTGATACGCTTGCCGAATCAGGGTACGAGAGGCTGATCGAAATGTCAGATTCTTGGAAATCTACTGCTTTCGTATGAACGTGCAAATCAAAACGGATGCCGACGTTTTGGCACGCAAATGGCTCTCAAGGGAGATGCGACTAAGGCGCGGGCTAACATGGACCATCTTCTCAACAGGTGCCTTATATGTTCGATGCATTGAACTGAGGCGCCCTCGGTGTCGCTTGACGTGAAATAGATTCCAATTGTTTCGGCATCGCGTGCTGACGGTTGGTTACCTTCCTGTCCCCAGCAAAGGGGTCTTCAGCTCAATTAACGAGGTGCATTAGCGATGGATGAATTTGAATATCACATTGTGCTAAGTTTCTTATCAATACGATCCTTTCAGTAAATGCAATAAGCCATGCCGATTTAGAAGGATCGGCACCCGCCGAATAAGCATATAGGTTTAATTCATTCTGAGCTTTTTCCTGCACCAGCATCCGATCATCGATTGATTTCAGAATGACATTGCGCACATCTTGAGGCGTCGATCACTTAATCGAATAAAATACCATCGAAGGCGCGAAAATGGGAATTAGTTAGATGTCAGGAGATCTCAACAACATGAGACATCAATTATTGCCTGTCAGCATCAAAGGTGAAGCGGGGCCTTCAACGCGGAGCTTCCGCAATGAGATTTACTTCAATTTCGCTGTTTAAAAGCGGAGTGATTTCACTCTCATCGGATGGAAATAGATCCATGCGGACAGTTTCACTCAGTGTCGTCGACGGCAGTTCGAAATCATCTGGTCATGATAGCCTCGTGTCGATCGCTTTTCTTGCACTTTGCGTAATGGTCGTTAGTGCACCAATTACCCAGGACGGGATGAGCGCGGGCACCACATCAATGACCGAGGGAAATCCCATCCGACAACTAGCATATGCTTTTATATTATTATCTACGATGGTCGGAGCTGGCATTCATCGCGATTTTCGAGGCTTGTCCGCACTTGCAGCAGACATTCGCGTTGTATTGGCGTACTGTTGGCTGAGTATCGTCTGGGCTATCGATCCGTCAATCGCGACCCGCCGTTTGGCCTTGACGACGATTGTGGCTCTTTCAGTTGCTATCGCTGTCAAGTCGCTAGGTGCCGCAAAGACTATTTCGCACGTCCGTATTGTATTAATGCTGGTAATCCTGGCAAGCTACGCGACTGTCTTGCTCGTCCCGAACATTGGCATTCATCAGCCCGAGGCGGGTCGGGATGCTGCTCTCATTGGTGATTGGCGTGGCATCTATCCCGAGAAAAATTTCATGGGTGCAATCTGCGCGATAACCGTGATCATTCTGTATTTTCGGGAGACAAAGCGTCTGCGCGTTTTGAATTGGATCTTTATCATAGCTGCATTCACATTTTTGATCAAAACAGGATCCAAGACTTCTACCGCACTCGTTTTACTGGCTCTCCTTTTGGGCCACGCGTTTCGCGCCACCAATCATAGGGATTGGCCGCTTGCTTTCGCAGTTGCAATGACGGGCACGTTTTGTGTAGTGGTCATCCTGCTGTGGTATGGAGAATTGTTATTAGAACCTCTAGATCGAGATGACACATTGACTGGTCGTTCACAAATTTGGAGAGTATTGATAGCTTATATCTCAGATCATTGGCGATTTGGTGCCGGATATGGATCTTTCTGGTACATTGGATCCGCAAGCCCAGTTTATGATTACGCGAAAGGAGGAAGCTGGTTCGAAATTGCCTCTCAGGGGCATAATGGCTATTTAGATATCGCGTCGCAGATAGGCCTTCCAGGGCTGGCGATTACCTTATATTTCCTCATCGTCAAGCCCGTTGCGAAACTTTTGAGCCATTCGGAATCTAATAACAAAGCAGGCGCTTTTTACATGGCTTCATTTGTCTTTTTGGCGGGCCACAATTTCACAGAATCCACACTGCTCGCCCGGGACCACATTCTTCAGTTTCTGATTGTCGTTGTCATCTCTATGATGAACACGGTTAATTATGAGTGCGCGCAACATCGATATGGTACTTCCACTGAGAAAGTCAGCTTTATTTGTTAGAATCATTACTTAGGCAAAAAATGGTGTAAATCGGAAAAATTACATCGGCTAATCGAGTATTAATTCCACGGCGCGCCTTGAGTTAGTCTACTTGTAGAGAGCGACTAGCCTTGATATGATTTTATGACGCGTATTAGATCCAATATACCATAGTCAAACTCGTCTCTCTACACTGACGACCAGCGTGGCCTGTATCGAGGTGTCTTGGCTTGATGACCCCAAGTTGGACCCAAGTGAAGCTAAAAAGCGTTCCCGAAAGCGTCGCAAGCACCATCGAACCTAGCGCTTCCTTCGCATCTGACCTGTCTCGAGCGGCGGCAGCTCATACGTTCGAACCAACACCGAGCGCGCTTTCGCTCATTTGGAGCCGACAGGAGCTGGCGCGCAACACATGTCCGCGCCTAGCCCATTACGGGGATCGGGAGAGTCAGGTCACTCGCCTCGGGTAGTCCGCCACCGAGAAAAACCGCTTCGGCGAGTTCGTTTCAGAGAGTAGTTTTGGCTTTCCTCTCCGTCACGCCCTGATCAGACGTTTCGCCTCTAAAGTGGAAGGACCTGACCCATGATTTTTCGTTTGAGTTTCTTTGTGCTGAGATACGCTCACGATTATCGAATTTATCCAGCTAAAACTTTGAAATTCTAATGCGTTCCGATAAATCCATATGATAGATCTGATCATAATACAATTTCGCAAACTTACTTTCCTTGAATTCCCTTCACCGCGATTACGTTGACTATTTCATCAGTATCGACATAACGCGCGTCATGTCCACTGAATTGAGTACTCGGCACGGCCATTGTACGAATTTGCGCTTTCGTGCCTTTTGCTTATAATATTTCGCTGTAAGCGCAGTCCGTTCGGAAGGCATCATGGCGGCGATGGCGACAGAAGCTGTGAATGTGCTCCTTGCTGGATCGTTGGCGATAGCCCCGGGACTTTTATTCGTTGCCCTGCTGGCTGAGGTAATTCCGATACGATTGAGAGTCTTAGCAGCTTTCGTGCTATCTCCCGGACTTTTGTCTCTAGAGCTCCCGATTGCAATATCAGTCGGATTAGACTTCAAGCAATTTTCCTACTTAGCATGCTTATTGAACGTATTCGTAGCTACAATTCTTCTTTTTTACTGTCGCCCGAGACTCAGCCCCCGTGGCATCGGATACCCTGCGCTTTTAGCTTGCGCGTTGACGATCCCGATCATCGTCACCGTTCTGAGTCAGACATTCCGAACGGATTACGGTTGGCATAACATGATGCAGGTTGCGGCTATACAGCAACTCAATCGGCTACCTCGATTGCCCGAAGAGTTCGAGATGGCGGGCTTTCGGCTAAATTATGGCTGGGTTGGATGGGCGCAGCTAGGGGCCATTTCTAATCTAATCCAAATTTCACCGACAAGGCTTTTTCTACCGGTAAACATACTCCATTTCATATCGATGTTTGTCTTACTCGTCGAATGTTCAGTATTATTTCTTGGACGGCGTCGCGCCCCGCTGATCATAGCCGCAAGCACTGCAGTGGCACTTCTAGCTGCAGGTCTGCCTGATATTATACTAGGCATATTTAGAAGAGAGTATCATGCATTGGGAGACGCGCGAATAACGCCGATGATGGAAAAGATACAGAATATGGACACGATGGTCTTCGGGCTGTCTTCATTTGCCTTGATGGTCTTTGCCGTATTGGCCTATCTAGAGTTCAAGAGGCTTTCATTTCTCATCCTCGCGACTCTATCTTCTTTAGCAAGCTGTTTGGTCTATCCTTTGTTTCTGCCCTCGTGCATGGCCGTTTTCGCTGCGTTGATTGCCTATGAAATTCTGCAACAGATCCGTGGTATGAAATCGTTCGATAGGTGGGCTTTTATAAGGATTTGCCTTATTAATTTACTTTGGATCGCGAGTTTTGGCTTGGTTGTTCTATATGGTCTCTTTCTGGGACGAGATTCTGAAGTCCCTCCGTTCAGCGTCATGCAGCTTCGTGACTTTCCCCTTCAATTCGTCAGATGGGGATGGATCTATTGTGCGATTGACTCAATATTGCTTTTGATGGTAATATTTCGACGAAAAAGGCTGTCTTGGTCGCAATCATTCTTCATCGTTGTGTCATTTGGCCTGCAATTTGCCTACGTTGTAATCGCGGTTCGCGACGGCGTCGGATATAAATTTCTCTTCACAGCTTTATTATTTTCGGCACCTGTGGTCGCAGCTGAAATTTCACGGTGGGCGGGCATCGGATCGCGGTCATTTGTCCTCGCGGGCGTCTTGATCGTTCTGTTTTTGTCGTGCGTTGTCTACGAATTTCCTCGCTGGACCAATCCCGATTTGCGCTTCGCGAACCCCTTGAACATTTATGCGTTGGAAGTCGCGCCTGAACCCAATGAGATGCCATCCTGGCTCCAGGTGGTCCGCGAGAAAGCTCCGCCGGATGCCGTGCTTTTTACTGCGCCCGACGAGCGACCTCTCGCGGTGTTTTCCGGGCGTGCCCTATACGTGTGTGGTGATGTTCCGGTTCCGACGTCTCGCGCCGGATACTCGATGAATTGCACCCGTGAACTCACGTCTGTGAAAGGCTACTCTCCGAAGAAGGTGGCTGACAGAATGGAGCTTCTAACTCTTGCACTCAAAAAGGAGATCAGCGAATCTGAGGCGGAGACGTTGATGAAAGCGTTTCGAGCGTTAGACCGGCCGATGATTTTCCATACAAGCGGTTTTTCAGGATTTACGCGATGGCTCAGGGAGAAAGAAGTTGGACGACCAATTTTCGTTTCCGAGACGGACGTCGTCTGGTCGGTCGACAAAGCTCGCGCCGGCTCCGATCCCGCTGACAGTTCGGCCTCCTATAGCCACGGGCCAACATGAATTGAGCCGGTGCGTATGAGCGCGAAATTTGAACCGCCGCCTCGGGAGCCATCGAACGGCTGCGGCTTCGGATCGCCTGCAGTTCGAGGCCCGGAAAGTGGAGGGCCTGCCGGCAAGGCTGCATGGTCAACAAGGCCTCTAAGCCCGCATTCCACTTCCGCCAGCCGGGAACATGTGAGCGCCCCGCAAGGAGGATCGATGGCCCGCTCCTGTTCGGCCGCTCGTTCGGAGCTGGAAGGAGTCGACGTCCTTTGAGGAGCAGGGCTACGCAATCCGCTCCGGCATCGGCATGGGCGGATCTTGATCGTGCAGAGATCAGTACCTGTCGCCCGGGCTCACACCATCACTCGTTTCGAGATCGTCGCCAAAACTGGGAGCGCTCCCGCCCTGTCGGTTGGGAGCGTTCGTGGGAGCCGGACGAAGGGGCGCCGTCCTCGCTACTGTGGGTCGCATAGCTGCAGGCCGCCCCGGTGGACCTGCCCTGCCTGCCGGACCTCCAGGCCCGGCAGGCCCTCGTGGGCCAGCAGGCCCCGGCGGGCCAGCGGGTCCCGGTGGGCCCATGGGACCCGGCGGGCCGGCGGATCCTGGCGGCCCGCTCGGCCCTGGTGGCCCGGGAGGGCCGATGATGGCCGTTCTGGATGTTGCTGTTCCGCTAAACTCGGACGGCTTGGTGCCGTCCATCCTGTCGCCCTGTTCGACCCTGTTACTGTGGCCGGTCGCGGCAGCGGCCCCGGGCGGTCCTGGAGGTCCCGCTGGTCCTTGCTCGCCGCAATTGGCCACCACGATCTTACGCTCTTGTCGCGTCGTGCGCAGGGTCGCGATGCACGTCGCTGGATGATAGATCACGCGGAATTCAAAATATCCCCGATGGTCGATCTGACGGGAAAAACGGCCATCTAGACTGATATCAGCCTCTTTCTCGTCGGAATAGCCTATAATCCAAAGTTCTCCGCCAGTTATTTTGGCGTCCGCCACTCCGATATCGGCAATCGCTTCCGATATCGGCGCGAAATAAATTATTGTTGATGAAATAAGTACGAGAAGTTTCCCGTTGGTAGCCATAGCTGATTCCATGATACCCGGGCAACCAATATATTCACGGATCGATTTTGGGCAATGATCGCGCCCGAATTCGTGTGATCGCAATGCGTCTAGAATATATACCTGATATTGAGTCGCTCACAAGCGCACATTCCCGATAAAGCCAGACGATGAATTTTCGGCCACATCCGGTGCCATTGGGGAGATTTTACCACTAACAAATATTGCCATGTACTGGGTAAAGATCGCATATGCCTGTCGCGCGGGCAGGCCTCGACTCCGAGGACGACACGGTCTCCATCGGCGAGGGCGGGCGAAAACAATCTCGGGATCAAGGCGTCGTGCTCGTCCGCTGCCGCCGGTTGTGCAAAATCGATCTGGCCCTTCCCGAGCAGAAACGCGGCGCGGCGGCACTTTAGATCTCGGGTCATCGCCGCCTCGATATCAGGGCGGCTGCCCCCCAACGCGGCTCGCTTGAAATGACGACGTTGCTCTTCACGAATGCCAACCAGCGCCTCTTCAAGCTAAGGGAGAAAGAACAAGAGCGTGCTGGGGTGCGCAAACGCCGTCACTCTTTGACGCCATCCTGCGCGCAACTGATCGTCGGGATCACACCGCTGACGATGACGAGCCTCGTGCACAGCGCCAACGCCATCATCTCGAACCTGACGGCGCTGGCCTGACGCACACGCGTCCTCACGGCGAACGCCGCGGAGCAGCGCATCATCTAAGCCGATCTCGACCCCGAGCAGATCCTGTGCATCCCATCTGCTGCCACTCGCGCGATGGCGGCTGTCCTCTGTCAGCGCCCCCTCAGAACGCATTCGACAAGTCCGTCGCGCTCCGCGCGAAGGTCGCCCAGCTCCGGAAGGAGGTCGCCGTCACCTGGTGCGAGACGGTCACGGCCAAGGCCGTGACCGCGCAGAAGCATCAGAATACTGTCCGCGAGACTGTGCAGCACCGCGTCAGCGGCCTCATTGCGGTCCTCGATAAAATGCCGGTCTTTCTGGCTGACTGGCGAGCATCCATCCTCATACGTGATGCGTCCCTTTGCGAGGACCAGGTCGAGCGCGACGACCGCGTCCAAGGCCGGCGCGGAAATCCGCGACCCCGGCGCCGGGGCGGGTGTACGGCGTCCGGGTCTTTGCGGCCTGAATGGCGAGGTCGTCGAAGGCCAGCTTGCTTTCGACGCCGGCGGGCTGCGGCACGGCGAATAGGTGAGCCAGGGCCCGTTTGGTAATGTTCTACACCGCACGCTGGATTGCCAGCAGGGCGGCGATGGTGGCCGGATCACCAAGTTCCATGCACCAACCGATGTCGGCGGCTGCCCCAGCACCCTCTCGCTGACGCCCGGCAACGTCCGCAACGTGACAATCGCCGTGGCGGCACTGGCCGCGGCGGCAAGCCGGATGAGAGGCCCGGCCCTCGGCTCGGGCCACGATACCGTCTGGCTGTGCGCTGACCAACGCAAGAGCAGGATCACGCCAGACATTCCGGGTGCGCGCTGCCGCATGCGGACGGTCCGGCACGATGGGCCCTGTTCCCGCGAATGCTTGAGGCCCCCTTCAGCCGAATCAGGGGCCGCCGCCGCATCGCAGCCCGCTCCGACAAGCTCGCCCACAAGAACGCCTCGGCCGTCGCTCCGACTGCCGACATCGCCTTCTGAGGCCCATCGCGACCAGCCTCTAACGGGACCGAGGTCCGTTTAACCGACGGTTCGCCGCGTTGACTGGGATCACCTCGTAGTGCCAGGCGGCCCCGGCGGCAGCCTCGCCGTCGCCGCCTGACCGCTTCAGGATGTCTCGGTCGACCGTGAGGTCGAAGCGCGGATCGCGGCCGTCCTCGAGTGCGAGCGTCGCCCGGGCGCCCCGCGCAGGCGCATCACCATTTCCGCACGAGGGGCGCGGGGGCGGGGGCCGGCGGCGCGCCGAACACGTAGCGGAAGCCCACCGAGACGATGTCGGCGCTGGAATCCACCACCCCCGCGAAGGCGATGTTGCCGACGTTGTAGTCGCGGCCGAGGCCCGCCAGGATCCGCGACCGGTCCAGGAAGAAGTGCGAATAGGCGAGGTTCAGCGTCAGCTGCCGGCTCCAGCGGTAGCTGGCGCCCACCGAGGCGATGTAGCGGTCCCCGTCCGGCAGCCGCACCGAGCGGTTCCGGAAGTCGATCGGTGATGTCTCGTAGGCGAAGCCCGTGCGCAGCGTCAGGTTCGGCGAGGCGTCGTACTCGGCGCCGATCGCGTAGGTGAACCCGTCCTTGTAGTTGAGCGGCAGGGTGTTCACCGGCAGGCCGAGGGTCTTCGAGACGATCCCGATGGTCCCGAGCCTCGACCAGTTGTCCCACTCGAAGCCGAGGTTCACCCGCGCCACCGGCGAGACCGCCTGGGTCAGGCCGACGCTCAGTTTGTCGGGGGTGTTCAGCCTCGCCCGGACCTGGCCGGCGAGCGGGGCCAGGGCGAGCAGCGGCACGCCGATCGAGCCGTCGATGTCGTGGTGCACCGAGGAGCGGTAGCCGATGCCCAGCACGGTCCCGTCGCGGGGCGTCAGCGTGGCGCCCGCGGTGAAGCCCACCCCCCAGGATTCCCCCTTGAGGAAGGAGCTCGGATAGGCGGTCGGCAGAAGGCCCGGGACCGGCAGCGCCTGCCGCAGGGTCAGGCGGAAATACTCGATGTTCGGCCCGGCCGCGATCGACAGCCATTCGTTGACCTTGAAGCCGATCACCGGGTTGATCGCCAGGGAGAAGATCCGCGACGAGCGTCCGTAGACCTCCCCGGCCCAGACCTGGTTGGGCTTGGTCACGAGCCCGAAGGGCGCGCCGGTCGAGAGGCCGAGCCACAGGCGGTCGTTCAGCTGGTACGAGGTCGCGCCCGCCGGCACGAGGGCGCCCTGACCGAGCTCGCCCGAGCCGCCCAGCCGCGCGAAGCCCGGATTGGTGCCCGGCGCCGGGCGGATCTCCGAGGACAGGCCGATATAGGTGAAGTTCTGCTCCGCGACGAAACCCGGGTTCATCGTGATGGTCGCGGGGTTCCAGAACATCGACGACACGCCGCCCGATCCCGAGGCCGCGCCCGCAAACGCCAGCCCCTGCGCCTGCGTGCTCTGCTCACGCAGACCGAACGCCCCAGCCTGAACCTCGGCAATCGTGGCGAAAGACGCACAGAGTGACGCCGTTCCGGCCGCCACCAGAAACCGAAATCTCATCCCCATCCTCCCCAAGATTTACCGCGCATCCACTTCCGGTTTCCGGCGGATGTCATGTTTTCTGAATTCTGTGCCGCCAGAACCATCGGCGACACCGACACTTTGCGCGGCCGCCACTGTCACGATACTGCCGGTACGCGCAGGCATTACCCCTTCCCAATAGGTCAGGACGCTGCCGAAAGCGGCAAGAAAATGCAAGCGCGAAGCGGTGCGCTGATGAACTCCGGCGTCCGGCCGGCGCAGGGAAGGCGCTGGTGTGACAAATCGGTTTCACGCCGCGAGGCGGAGGCGCTGGATGGCGAGCGGCGGACCGCGTCGAGGACGCCGATGGGCCGCCTTGTACGGCACAGGGCTTCGGGTGCGGCGGCGCGAATACAAAGCTTCGCCGAGAGTCACAGCGGCCCTCGCGGCATCGTCTGAACCGCTTGCGACCGGCTGACGCTTTGGGATAGAGGCTAACCTATACGTTAATCCTGGCCCGGTCGATCATGCACGCTCCGCGAGAGAGCGAGGCCGGTGAAGGGAGGGGAAGGTGGGAACCCAGCAGGGCATAAGGAAATGGGCCGGCGAAGCCGACGCTCAGGGTCCGCGCCATCGACGGACGCTTTGCGACGACGCTCCGGAGACGCTTCCGGCGATGGGCGATCGAGATCCGCACGACCCTGCCCAAGACCGGGGTCGGCAGGCTGTCGGAGACGGAGCGCGTGGAGGACGAGCGCCGGCGGGCCGATGCGGGGCCCATCAACATCCGAGTATCGGCACGACGTTGACCGCTCGCGCGCACCGGGAATACGGTGAATTCTCCGAAGAGAAGGTCACCTGTGTCCGATACGCTGTACACCGTGACCCAGCTCGCCAAGGACCTGGGGGTGACGGCGAGAACGGTCCGCTTCTACGAGGACAAGGGTCTCCTGACGCCTCAGCGGGCCGGGAACACGCGGGTCTATACGCATCGCGACCGGGCGCGACTGATCCTGATCCTGCGCGGCAAGCGGCTCGGGTTCTCACTGCGCGAGATCAAGGAATATCTCGACCTCTACGACGCCGATCCGACCCAGCAGGAACAGCTGCGCGCCCTGCTGAAGCGGATCCAGACCCGGATCGGCAGCCTCGTCGATCAGGAGCAAGCCCTCGTCGAGACGCTGGCCGAGCTGCGCGCCATCGAGCAGCAGGCCCAGGACGCCCTCGCGGCTCTGGCCTCATCCGAGGCGCCGGCGAAATCACGCCGCGCCCGCTAGGGCATACCGCGTCGTCAGGGCGACCGGTTCCGCGGGCCGAGGCCGCGCGGCCGGAATCGGCCCGCGCGTCTCACAATCGCCTTCCCCGTTCTCGTGCGTGCTCCCACGCCGGACTTGTGCGCGCCGGGTCAGGGCACGTCCGGGTCGGCGGGCCGCCCGTGTCGCAGATCCTTCGTGATCGTCCCGAGAGGACAGCATGACCAACGCGGTTATCGTGGGCTACGCCCGCTCGCCCTTCACGCTCGCCAAGAAGGGCGCCCTGGCCCGGGTCCGCCCCGACGACCTCGCCGCGCAGGTCGTGCGCCGGCTCGTCGCCGAGGCCGGCATCTCGTCGAACACCATCGAGGACCTGATCGTCGGCTGTGCCTTCCCGGAGGGCGAGCAGGGGTTCAACGTGGCCCGCCTGATCGGCATGCTGGCCGATCTCGATCTCAGCGTCGGCGGCGTCACGGTGAACCGCTTCTGCGGCTCCTCGATGCAGTCGGTGCACATCGCCGCCGGGCAGATCCAGCTCGGCGCCGGCGAGGCCTTCATCTGCGCGGGCGTGGAGAGCATGAGCCGCGTGCCGATGATGGGCTTCAACCCGATGCCCAACCCGGCGCTTCATGCGGCGCGCCCTGGCGCCTACATGGGCATGGGCGACACCGCCGAGAACGTGGCGCGCCGCTGGCAGATCAGCCGGGCCGACCAGGAGGCCTTCGCGGTGACGAGCCACCGCAAGGCCGCCGCGGCCCAGGCCGCCGGACGGCTCGCCGCCGAGATCGTCCCGATCGCCACAAAGGCCGGCACGGTCGAGACGGACGGCTGCATCCGGCCGGAGGCCAGCGCCGACGGGCTCGCCGCCCTCAAGCCAGCCTTCCAGCAGGACGGCAGCGTCACGGCCGGCACCTCGTCGCCGCTGACGGACGGTGCCTCGGCGGTCCTCGTCTGCAGCGAGACCTATGCCCACCGCCACGGGCTGAAGCCGCTCGCCCGGATCGCCGCGATCGGCGTCTCGGGCTGCGAGCCGGAGATCATGGGCATCGGTCCGGTAGCCGCATCCCGGAAGGCGCTGGCCCGCGCCGGCATCGCCGTCGACGCGGTGGGCGTCGTCGAGCTGAACGAGGCCTTCGCCAGCCAAGCGCTCGCCTGCATCCGGGAACTCGGCCTGCGCGCGGAGACGGTCAATATCGACGGCGGCGCGATCGCGCTGGGCCATCCGCTCGGTGCGACGGGGGCGCGCATCGTCGGCAAGGCAGCGGCGCTGCTCGACCGCGAGGGCGCACGCTTCGCGCTGGCGACTCAGTGCATCGGCGGCGGCCAGGGCATCGCCACCCTTCTGGAGCGTGTCTGATGAGCGGGATCCGCAAAGTCGCCGTCATCGGCGCCGGAGTGATGGGCTCCGGCATCGCCGCCCATGTGGCCAATGCCGGCGTGCCGGTCCTGCTCATGGACATCGTGCCGGAGGGCGCAACCGACCGAAACGGTCTTGCGGCGGCTGCCATCGCCCGGATGCTCAAGACCGAGCCGGCGGCGTTCATGACCCCGCGGGCTGCCAAGCGCGTCGAGGCCTGCAACGTCGAGGACCATCTCGACCGCCTCGCCGAAGTCGACTGGATCATCGAGGTGGTCATCGAGCGCCTCGACGCGAAGCGGGCGCTCTATCGGCGGATCGACGCCGTGCGCCGGCCCGGCACGGCGGTCTCGTCGAACACCTCGACGATCCCGCTCGATGCGCTGGTCGACGGCATGCCCGAATCCTTCCGGCGCGACTTCCTGATCACCCACTTCTTCAACCCGCCGCGCTACATGCGGCTGCTCGAACTGGTGACCGGCCCGCAGACCGATCCGGCCCTCGCCGAGACGGTCGCCGACTTCGCCGACCGCCGGCTCGGCAAGAGCGTCGTGCGCTGCAAGGATCGACCGGGCTTCATCGCCAACCGTCTGGGCATCACGTGGATCCAGAACGCCATCGCGGCCGCCGACGACCTCGGCGTCCCGGTCGAGGAGGCCGACGCCATCATGGGACGCCCCTTCGGCATCCCGAAGACCGGCGTGTTCGGCCTCGTCGATCTCGTCGGCCTCGACCTGATCCCGCACACCACCGCGAGCCTGCGCGCGGCGTTGCCGCCGGAGGACGCCTTCCACGACTCCTACCGCGAGATGCCGCTCGTCAGCCGGCTGATCGCCGCGGGCTTCACCGGCCGTAAGGGCAAGGGCGGATTCTACCGCCTGAACCGCACGGGCGGGCAGAAGACCAAGGAGGCCATCGATCTCGCGAGCGGCGCCTACCGGCCCGCCCGGAAGGCGGACCTGCCGGAGCTGAAGGACGCGAAAGGCCCCCGTGCCGTGCTCGACCTGCCCGGCCGGGCGGGCGCCTACGCGTGGCGCGTCATCGGCGCGACCCTGTCGTACGCCGCCGGCCTCGTCGGCGAGGCGAGCGACGACGTCGCGGCGATCGATGAGGCGATGCGCCTCGGCTACAATTGGACATGGGGACCGTTCGAGCTGATCGACCGGATCGGCGGCGCCTACTTGGCCGATCGCCTCGCCCGCGACGGTCGGCCGGTCCCGCCGCTCCTCGCGGGTCTCGACGGCCGCAGCTTCTACCGGGTCGAGAACGGCCGCCGGCAGGTGCTCCAGCCCGGGGGCGGCTACCGCGACATCGTCCGGCCCGACGGCGTGCTGCGGCTCGCAGACATCAAGCTCGGCCGAGAGCCGCTCCTGACGAACGGCTCGGCGGCCCTGTGGGACATCGGCGACGGCGTGGTGTGCTTCGAGTTCACGTCGCAGAGCAACGCCCTGGACGAGCAGGTCATGGTCCTGCTCGGCAAGACGATCAAGCTCGTGAAGGACCGCTACAAGGCGCTGGTCGTCTACAACGAGGGCACGAACTTCTCGGTCGGCGCCAATCTCGGGCTGGCCCTGTTCGCCGCCAATATCGCGGCGTGGGGGGAGATCGAGAAGCTGGTCCATCTCGGCCAGCAGACCTATCGGCAGCTCAAATACGCGCCGTTTCCGGTGGTGAGCGCACCCTCCGGCATGGCGCTCGGCGGCGGCTGCGAGATCCTGCTGCACAGCGATGCCGTCCAGGCCCATGCGGAGAGCTATATCGGCCTCGTGGAGTGCGGCGTCGGCCTCGTGCCGGCCTGGGGCGGCTGCACGGAGATGCTGGGCCGCTGGC
This sequence comes from Methylobacterium sp. 391_Methyba4, assembly GCF_029691625.1. NCBI lineage: Bacteria > Pseudomonadati > Pseudomonadota > Alphaproteobacteria > Hyphomicrobiales > Methylobacteriaceae > Methylobacterium > Methylobacterium sp. 391_Methyba4. Next base: position 4,092,270 of record NZ_CP121475.1, read on the forward strand.
AGGCCTCCGGCACGCTGCCGAAGGGGCCGATGCCGGCCGTCGCCAGGGTGTTCGAGTCGGTCTCGACCGCAACCGTGGCGAAGTCGGCCGAGGAGGCGCGGGACCTCCTGTTCCTGCGCCCCGACGACGGCATCACCATGAATCGCGACCGGCTGCTCGCCGATGCCAAGGCCAGAGCGCTGTCCCTGGTCGCAGGCTATGCGCCGCCGAAGCCCGTGCCTCTGACCCTGCCGGGTTCCGCGGGCGGCCTCGCCCTGCGCATGGCCGCCGAGGGCTTCGCGCGGCGCGGCATCGCCACGAAGCACGATCTCGTGGTGGCGGGCGAACTCGCCTCCGTCCTGTCCGGAGGAGAGGCCGACATCCTCGATACCCTGGCTGAGGATGCCATCCTCGAACTCGAGCGCGACAGCTTCATGCGCCTCGTCCGCACCGAGGCAACCCTCGACCGGTTCGAGAGCGTGCTCGAGACCGGCCGGCCGGTGAGGAACTGACGATCATGCAGACCTACAAGGCCCCGCTGCGCGACATGCGCTTCGTGCTCCACGAACTGCACGCCGATCCGGGTTCCGAGCCGCTGCCCGGCCTGGAGGAGATCACGCCCGACGTCGCCGACGCCATCCTCGAGGAGGCGGCGAAGTTCTGCACCGAGCGGCTCCTGCCGCTCAACGCCTCCGGTGACGCGGAGGGCTGCCGCCTGGAGAACGGCGTCGTCCGGACGCCGAAGGGTTTTCCCGAGGCCTACGCGGCGTTCCGCGCGGGCGGTTGGACCGCGATGGGCTCCGACCCCGCCTATGGCGGCCAGGGCCTGCCGGAGAGGATCAACAAGCTCGTCGAGGAGATGATCTGCTCGACCAACCTGTCCTTCGGGCTCTATCCGGGCTTGAGCCACGGTGCCTACAAGGCGATCGCCGGTCATGCGTCGGAGGCGCTGAAGGCGGCCTACTTGCCCAAGATCGTCGACGGCACGTGGTCGGGCACCATGTGCCTGACCGAGGCCCATTGCGGCACGGATCTCGGCCTGCTGCGGACCCGCGCGGTGCCGCAGGACGACGGCTCCTACCGGATCACCGGCTCGAAGATCTTCATCTCGGCGGGCGATCACGACCTCACCGAGAACATCGTGCACCTCGTCCTCGCGCGGCTGCCCGATGCCCCCAAGGGCGTGAAGGGCATAAGCCTGTTCCTGGTGCCGAAATTCCTGCCCGCGCCGGACGGGACGCCGGGGGCGCGCAACGGCGTCACCTGCAGCGCCCTCGAGCATAAGATGGGCATCAAGGCCTCGGCCACCTGCCAGCTCTCCTTCGACGACGCCGTCGGCTGGCTCGTCGGCGAGCCGCACAAGGGCATGCGCGCGATGTTCACGATGATGAACAGCGAGCGCCTGTCGGTGGGAATCCAGGGGCTGGGCGCCGGCGAGGCGGCCTACCAGGGCGCCGTCGCCTATGCCCGCGAGCGCCTGCAGGGGCGCGCGCTCTCCGGTGCCAAGCGGCCGGACCTGGCCGCAGACCCGATCATCGTACACCCGGACGTGCGGCGCATGCTGATGACGATCCGCGCCTACAACGAGGGCGCCCGGGCGCTCGGCGGCTGGGTCGCCCGGAGCCTCGACGTGATGGAGCGCCATCCCGATCCGTCCGAACGGCGGCGGGCGGAGGATTTCTCGGCCCTGATGACGCCGGTGGTGAAGGCGCTGTTCACCGATCTCGGCTTCGAGGCGGCCAGCATCGGCCTGCAGGTCTACGGCGGCCACGGCTTCATCCGGGACCACGGCATGGAGCAGTATGTCCGCGATGCCCGGATCTCGATGATCTACGAGGGCACCAACGGCGTGCAGGCCCTCGACCTCGTCGGCCGCAAGCTCCCGGCCCATGCCGGCCGGCTGCTGCGCGGCTTCTTCCACCCGGTCCTCGCCTTCCTCGACGCGGCGCTGGAGGACGATGCCCTGGCGCCCCTCGCCCTGCCCGTGTCCAAGGCGTTCGGTGCGCTCCAGCTCGCCACCGCCCACATCGCGCAACGGGGCCTCAAAGATCCGGACGAGGCCGGCGCCGCCGCGACCGATTACCTGCGGCTGTTCGGCCTGGTGGCGCTCGGCTTCATGTGGGTGCGCGCCGCCAAGGTGGCGCAGGCGGCGCTGGCCGACGGAACGCCGGAGCGGGACTTCTACGAGGCCAAGCTCGCCACCGCCCGCTTCTTCATCGAGCGCATCCTGCCCCAGGTGGCCGGCCTGCTGGCGGCGATCAAGTCCGGCAAGGGCGCGATGATGGCCCTCGACGAGGCGATGTTCTGACCGCCCCGGACCTCCGGGGAATCCTCATGCGACTGATGGAGTGGAACGGATGGCGGATCTCGGCTTGCTGGTCGACTCGATCGAGGAACGGTCGGGGGCCTTGAGCGCGCTCGGATACCGGGTGCGGTTCGACCTCACCGATGGCGGCGGCATCCTGCTCGATGCGACCGGCGGCACGGTCGCCGTGTCGATCGCCGAAGAGGGCGAGGCCGATGCCGTGATGCGCTTGAGTTCCGACAATCTGCTCAAGCTCGTGGAGGGCCGGCTCAGCCCGATGATGGCCTTCTCGACCGGCCGCCTGAAGGTGCAGGGCTCGCAGGGCGTGGCGCTGAAGCTCGCCGGTCTGCTCGATCAGTAGCCGTCCCTGCGGGTGCGCCCCCCTCATCCACACCCGGCCATCGCGGGAGGCGCCACCGGAGGATCCGCGAGACCGTCCGAAGAATGAGCCGTGGCGGTGCAGGTGCCCGCCGCTTGGGTCGCGGTGGCGACATCGAGACCCGCGTGAAGGCCGGCGGCTCCGGGGGCCCATCGCCGACACGACGATGGCCATGCTCCCATTAAGGGGGAGCGCCGCCGAGCCGACCGGCGCCGGTCTGCGACCGCTACGAAACTTTCCGTCCGGCGCCCCCGTAAGGGCGGGTGCTACCCCTGCGTCGGGGTCGGATGGAAGGAAAAACGATGCCCACAGCGAACAGCCACCGCATGAAGGCGCTTGCTCTGGCCCTCGCGCTCGGTCTCGGAGCGAGCAGCGCAGCCTACGCCAAGAACCCGATGGTCGGCGGCGCGCCGATGTACGCCCAGAAGACCATCGTCGAGAACGCGGTCAACTCGAAGGATCACACCACGCTGGTCGCCGCCGTGAAGGCCGCCGGCCTGGTCGACACGCTGAACGGTCCGGGTCCGTTCACGGTGTTCGCCCCCACGAACGCGGCCTTCGCCAAGCTGCCGCCGGGCACGGTGGAGAACCTCGTCCAGCCGCAGAACAAGGCGACGCTGACGAAGATCCTGACCTACCACGTGGTCCCGGGTGTCTACACCGCCAAGGATCTGATGGCGCTCGCCAAGAAGGGCGGCGGACAGGGCACGCTCACCACGGTGGCGGGCGAGCCTCTCGCCGTCGAGGTGCAGGGCAAGAAGGTCTATGTGACCGACGTGAAGGGCAACACCGCCACGGTGACCATTCCGAACGTCATGCAATCGAACGGCGTCATCCACGTCGTCAATGCGGTGCTGATGCCCTGATCCACCCGGACGGTCCGGCGTCGGCGGCCCTGATCCGGCTGCCGACGCCGATTTATCGCAAACGTTGACCGCTGCGGCTGCCGAGATCGCGTCAGTCCGCGATGAGCTTGCCGGTGTAGACCACCGGACCTGTCGGCTGGCCGGTGGGCGAGCCGCCGGGCGGCTCCACCGAGACTGCGATCACGCCATCCGGAGCGGCCCCCGCCGGCAGCTTCATCTGGCTCGCCGCCGTGCCGACAAGGCCGAGCGGCCGCGGCCCCTGGGCACCGACATACCACACTTCCAGGCTTCGATCCGCGGGTGCCTCGGCGCTGACGGGCCGCACCATCGCGACGCCGGTGCGCGTGTCGACGCGCACGATCAGCGCCGGGAGCGTACCCCCGCCCTGCACCACGGCCAGATAGCGGCCATCCGACGGCCTCTGCCAGGGTCCGAGCGTCAGGACCAGAGCGAGGCCAGCCGCCAGCAGCCCGGCCCCGCCCGCGGCAACCCGCCACCGCCGAAGCTGGGAGCGCAGGGCTTCGATTTGATGCAACTCCGCGCGTCCCGCCGCCGGAAGCCTCCGCAAGAGTGCAGCGCGGACATGCGGCGGCGGTGTCTCGACGGGGATCACCATCGCGAGCGGGCCGAGGCGGCGTTCCCAAGCCTGGATCCGTGCCCGTGCGACCGGATCGCGCGCGACCTCGCCCTCCATGGCCGCACGCTCCTGCGCGTCGAGCGTTCCGAGGACGTACTCGGCCGCACGCAGATCGGGATCGTCGGGGTCTGGCGCCCTCGTACCGCTCACGACACCGTCTCCAGGCAGGTCTTCAAGGCGGCGAGCGCCCGGTGGAGCCAGGTCTTGATCGTGTTCACGGGACGATCGAACCGTGCGGCCAGTTCCTCACGCGAGCGCCCCTCACAATAGGCCAGCACGACGCAATCCCGGTGCGACGGTTCGAGTCGGCCGAGACATGCCACGAGGGCATTGCGGTCTTGAAATGCGCCCGCCTCGTCGTGCGGATCGATCAGCAGGTCCACCCAATCCTCGCCGCTGTCCAATTCCGGCCCCTGCACCTCCGCCTTCCGGCGTACGCTATCGATGGCGCGGTTCCGTGCGATGGTAATAAGCCAGGGCAGCGGCGGCCCGGCTTCCGGCCGATAGCTGCCCGCTGCCTGCCAGATCCGCATGTAGACGTCCTGGAGTACGTCCTCGGCCAAGCCGCGGTCGCGTTGGATACGCAGGATCAGCCCGTAAAGTTTCGGGCTTGAGACATCGTAGAGTTCAGCGAGCCGGTCCGCCTCACCTCGAGCGATTCCTGCAAGCAGCCGGCGCAGCGTGGCGTCGTCGGCCAACATGGGCCCCCGCATAGTTCGAGGCGCCTGCCATCGGACGCCCTCCCGGATGATGCTCTTAGACCAAGCCTCGGGACTCTGACGATCCCCCTCGCATGCGGCCGGAGGGGGCGCCACAGACGGACGATCCGGCCGCCGGTCCAGGTCACAGGGCGTCGGCGTGCTTGTTCGCCCGGTGCCGGCGTGGCCACCCAGGGGCGGAGAGAGATCGATCTTCGCTGAAGGCCGGTTCGCGGCGCAAATTCGCGCAAGCCTCGAATCGTCCCAAGACGCGGCGCGGGACACTGAGCCATGGCCCTCCCGGCATCGCCCGTGCGTCAATCCATATTTCGCGTTGTCTGAAGCAGTGATCCATATAAAATCGAGATTGACCGGTTCGACCCGTTAGCGGTCAGAGCCGCGCTTCCCTCAGGTCGCTTCATGGCTATCGATATCGACAGTGGCGTCACCGCTGCGCCTCACCCCGCCGGCCCGCCCATTATCGGGGACGGCGCACCGAACTTCCGGGCCCGCACCACGATGGGCCCGCGCACGCTCTCGTCCTATCGGGGCCGCTGGCTGGTGTTCTTCTCGCATCCCGCGGACTTCACGCCGGTCTGCACCAGCGAGTTCGTGGCTTTCGCCCGGGCCCACGAGGCTTTCCAGGCCCTGGATTGCGACCTCCTCGCCCTCTCCGTCGACAGCCTGTCGTCGCACTTGGCGTGGCAACAGAGCATCGAGCAGCGTTTCGGTGTGCGGATGCCGTTCCCGATCGTCGAGGATCCGGCCATGGGCATCGTCCGTGCCTATGGAATGCTGCCGGCGGGAGCGGCGTCGAGCGCCACGGTACGCACCACGTTCGTCATCGATCCGGAGGGGATCGTGCGCGCCCTCGTGACCTACCCGCTGACGGTAGGGCGCAGCGTCGCCGAGATCCTGCGGCTTGTAAGGGCGCTTCAGGCCTCCGACGCGGCCGACGTCTCGACGCCCGAGGGATGGCAACCGGGCGAGCCGGTGCTCGCGAATCCACCGATGACGAGCGAAGAGATCGGCGACTGCGGGACCGACTGGTATTACAGGTTGGAAAGCGTCTGATGGCACCCGGCACGGACGAGACCAAGGCGAGCGCGGCCGCCGAGTTGCTCAAGCTCGTCGCAAACCCCAACCGGCTGCGCATCCTCTACCTGCTGACGGACGGCGAGCGCTCGGTTTCGGACATCGAGCAGCGCCTCGGCATCCGTCAGCCGACCCTGTCGCAGCAGCTCGGCGAATTGCGCAACGCCGGGATCGTCACCACACGGCGCGCGCACAAGGTCGTATTCTACAGCCTGACGGAGGCCCGCACGCGTGCGCTCCTCGATGCGATCGAGGATATCTTGATCGTCAACCGGCCGCAGCGGCGCCTGGCGGCGCGCGGCCCCGACGCGCGCGAACGGGCCCTCGGGCAGGCCGCGATGTTCGGCCAGATCGGAGACGCGCCATGAATGCCTTTCTCGCCCCCCTCGCCGGTGGTGCCCTGATCGGCGCCTCGGCGGCCCTGCTGCTCCTCGCCAATGGCCGTATCGCGGGGATCAGCGGCATCGTCGGCGGATTGCTCGGCCCGGGCTCTCGGGACTGGGCTTGGCGGGTGGCCTTTCTGGTGGGCCTCTTCGCCGGCCCTGCCCTGTTCAGAGCGACGGCGGGCCATTGGCCGCAAATCCGCATCGATGCCTCCTGGCCGATGCTTGTCGGGGCCGGGCTTCTGGTCGGGTTCGGGACGCGTCTGGGGTCGGGGTGCACCAGCGGCCACGGGGTTTGCGGCCTCGCGCGGCTCTCGCCGCGTTCCCTCGCAGCAGTCGCGACGTTCATGGCCGCCGCGATCATCACCGTCTTCCTCGTTCGGCACGGCCTGGTCCGATGAACACCCCGCGCCTCCTCGCAGCCTTCGCGAGCGGCCTGCTCTTCGGAGCGGGGCTCGCCCTGTCGGGCATGATGGACCCCACACGCGTGCTGGGCTTCCTCGATGTCGCGGGGGCCTGGGATCCCAGCCTCGCCTTCGTCCTGGCCGGGGCCGTCGGCGTCTCGGCCCTCGGCTACGCGGTCAAGGCCCGGATGCCCCGGCCTGCCCTCGCGGACCGGTTCGAGATACCGGCGAACCGGAGCGTCGATGCCCGCCTGCTCGGGGGCGCCGTCCTGTTCGGGATCGGCTGGGGACTCGCCGGCTTCTGCCCCGGCCCGGCCCTGGCCGGTCTAACACTCGGCCTGCCGGAGGTCGCGCTGTTCGTTGCGGCGATGCTCGCCGGGATGCTGCTCTTTCGGTTCACCGCCCCGCGCTCGACGGGACCGATCACGGTGAGCCGCTGAGGGCGGAGGCGCCAGCCCGTAGGCGGGCACCGGCCTCCCCGATCAGGCGGTCCGTTCGGCTCGCTGCGGTTTCGCCATCCACTCTCGGCCATTCAGCATAGCCTTCCAGTACAGCGGGGGCAGCATCCGTTCCTTGAGCAGCCACGCCACGCGGCTCGGCTTCGTGCCGTCGATCAGCCAAGCGGGGAAGCTCGGCATCAGCGTTCCGCCATATCCAAATTCCGCGAGCAGAATCTTTCCGCGCTCAACCGTCAGGGGGCACGACCCGTAGCCGTCGTAGGCGACTTCGGCCCCGCGCAGATGCCCCATCTCGACGAGGAGATTGTGGGCTACGACCGGGGCCTGTTTGCGCGCGGCGGCGGCCGTCTTGGCATTGGAAGCGCCGATCGCATCGCCCAAGGCGTAGATCGCGGGAAAGCGCGCGTGGCGCAGGCTCGCGGGATCAACGGCGATCCAGCCGGCCGCGTCGGCGAGCGGGGACGCGCGAATGAAATCGGGCGCCTGTTGCGGCGGCACGACGTGGATCATGTCGAAATCGGTCTCGATCGTCTCGCAGATGCCGATCTCGGTCTGGCGGGAGAACCACGCGCGCTTGGCGGGGCCGTCGATCCGCGTCAGCGTATGGCGAAAGTTCAGGCGCACATCGTAACGATTCACATAAGTCATCAATGCGGGGACATAATCCTCGACGCCGAACAGCGCCGGACTGACCGTGTAGAATTCGACGTCGATATCTTTGAGCCGGCCCTGGCGTAGCCAGTGATCGGCCGAGAGATACATCGCCTTCTGCGGGGCGCCGGCGCATTTGATCGGCATGGGCGGCTGCGTGAACAGGGCGCGGCCGGCGCGCAGGGTCTGTACGAGTTCCCAGGTGTAGGGCGCCAGATCGTAGCGGTAATTGGAGGTGACGCCGTTCCGCCCGAGGGTTTCGGTCAACCCCGCGACACCGGCCCAATCGAGCGTCAGACCGGGCGCGACGACGAGTCGATCGTAGCGCACAGTTTGGTGCCCCTCCAGGATCACGGTGTTCCGATCCGGCTCGAAGGCAGCCACAGCGTCCTTGATCCAGCATACGCCTGTGGGAATCAGCGAGGCCATGGTCCTGGCTGTGACGGCGGGCGAAAAGATTCCGCCGCCGACCATGGTCCAGCCTGACTGGTAATAGTGCACATCGGCGGGCTCGATCAGCGCGATGTCGAGATCGGGCTTGCGCGCCTTGAGACTGGCCGCCACGGCGATGCCGCCGGCCCCACCGCCGATGACGACCACGCTGTGGAACAGATCGGCCGATGCCTTCCGGATGCGGCCGCCCGCGGCGATGCGCCCGACAACGCCGGACAGGTCGTAGCCGGCTGCCTTCGCCGTTGACACGATCTCCGGCAGAGGACGGCCGCGGGCCGCCTCGTCGAACGACCACAGCGTCGCCGAACGCATTCCCGTGCGGCAATAGGCGAGGAGAGGCTTGGGCAGCGCCGCGCGCGCGACGCCGAATGCCGCCGCGTTCTCGTCGGAGACCTTGCCGGACACGACCGGCAGATCGTGGGCCTCGAGCCCCGCGGCGTGAGCAGACGCCTCGATCTCCGCGAAATTCGGCTGATCCACGCCCTCTCCGTCCGGGCGATTGCAGATTACGGCCCGGAAGCCAGCCTGCGCGATACGCACGAGATCGCCAGGAAAGATCTGCCCCGAGACCGACAGATCCGGCGTCAAGCGCTTTGGTTCCATCGTCGCATCCGTCATTCTATATTATGCTTATATGTTAGGCTGAATCGATAAGATCACATATTGACAGCAGCGGCAACGGGTCATCATATGCGCGGAGAGACTCAGGCTCAGGCCTATTGATATATTCTTATGTGAAATGAACGACGGCTCAGGGCGCGTCCTGCCGTGCCGCCCGTCGGATGTCGGTTTAGCGGAAGATCGGAGAGACACTGCCGATAAGTGCTCTTCCTGCTGTTCTTTCCGGCGCAGGGGTCGGATTTACGCTCGGGCTGATCGGCGGCGGCGGCTCGATCCTGGCAACGCCGCTGCTGCTTTACGTGGTGGGCATTGCCCAACCGCACCTCGCCATCGGGACAGGGGCGCTCGCGGTCGCAGCCAACGCGTTCCTGACGCTCATCGGGCACACCAGGGCCGGCAACGTGCGCTGGCGCTGCGCCCTTGTCTTCGCCCTCGTCGGCATCCTGGGCGCCCTCGTCGGGTCATCCCTGGGCAAGGCCGTGGACGGACAGCGCCCGCTGTTCCTCTTTGCGCTTCTGATGGTGGTCGTCGGCATCCACATGCTGCGGGGCCGGACACGACAGGAGGGCTCGGCCGAGCCGGTCGGCTGCGGCCCGACACCGAGCGGAAGAGTGGTGGCCGTCGCCTTTGCGGTCGGCATGCTATCGGGATACTTTGGGATCGGAGGCGGGTTTCTGATCGTGCCGGGCCTCGTCTTCGCGACCGGCATGCCGCTCATCACAGCGGTCGGCACCTCGCTGCTCGCGGTCGGCGCCTTCGGCCTCGCGACCGCGCTGAATTACGCCCTGTCGGGCCTGGTCGATTGGGCGGTCGCGGGCGAGTTCATAGCCGGTGGCCTTGCCGGCGGCGTCCTCGGCATGCGCCTTGCCAACCGACTCGCCGGCTACAAGGGCGCGCTGAATACAGTCTTTGCCACCGTGATCTTCGGCGTCGCCGGCTTCATGCTCTACCGCAATGGCAGTGCCTTCGCCGCAGCTCCGTGAGCGCTGCGGGCGCGCGACTTGCGCGGGGCCGGGCTGGCGGGCGCCAGCCCGGCCGCCACGTCCGCTGAGATCCGCATCTGCCGCAGCCAGATCCGCCACGCGTCAATCCCGGGACGCCCGACACCGACAGGAGAGATCACATGACCGAACCCGTCATCCGCGCCTTCTTCGATGAGCCCACCAATACGGTGAGCTACATCGTGGCCGATCCCGAGACCAAACAGGCCGCCTTCATCGATCCCGTGCTCGACTACGACCACAATGGCGGCAGCGTCGACTCGCGCTCCGTCACGGCGATGCTGAAGGCGGCCGAGGAGGCGGGCTTCTCGGTGGTCTGGACGCTGGAGACCCACGCCCATGCCGATCATCTGTCCGGCTCGCCCTTTGTGAAGGCGAAGACCGGCGCGCGGATCGGCATCGGCGAGCACATCAAGGACGTGCAGAAAATCTTCCGTCCGGTCTTCAATGCCACGGACCTGAAAACCGATGGCAGTGATTTCGATTGCCTCTTTGCCGACGGGGAAACCTTCCACATCGGCAATCTCGCCGTCGAGGTGCTCTACACGCCCGGCCACACGCCGGCCGATATCTGCTATCGCATCGGCAACCATGTCTTCGTCGGCGACACGCTGTTCATGCCCGATTTCGGCACCGCGCGTGCGGATTTCCCCGGCGGCGACGTACACGCCCTCTACCGCTCGATCCGCAAGCTCCTCGCGCTACCACCCGAGACGGTCTTGCATCTGTGCCACGACTACAAGGCGCCCGGGCGCGACGTGTACGCCTGGGAGACCACGGTGGGCGAGCAGCGCGCACGCAATGTCCACGTGAAGGAGGGTGTGACCGAGGCGGAGTTCACCGCGATGCGAACCGCCCGCGACGCCACGCTTGCGGCGCCGCGCCTGCTGCTGCCGTCGATCCAAGTGAACATCCGCGCCGGCAAGTTCCCCCCGGCGGAGGCAAACGGCGTCCGCTACCTGACCATCCCGGTCAAGCTGAAGGGCGGGGCCGAGGCCGGTCTGTAACTTCGCGTCGGGCTCGTGAGCCCGGACGGCCAACGGCCTCCGATGTCTCGATCCACGGAGCCGGCCGGAGCGGCCGCCGATCGGAGCTTCACGGAGAAACCCGGGTGACGGCGCGGTCGGCATTCACGCGTTGGGCCCAGCCTTTGGCGCTGGCCTCGCCCTTGAGGTCGAGCAGTTTGGCGCCGCTGACATCGACGTTCTTGAAGTCCGCGCCGGCGACCGTGGCACCGGTCAGGTTCGCACCGGACAGGTCCGAGCCCATCAGCACCACGTCGGTCAGGTCGGCATCCTTGAGGTCAGCATATTCCAGGCGCGACCGCCCCAGGTCGGCCCCTTTGAGGTTCGCCCCCGAGAGGTTCACGGAAGTGAACACCGCCCGCATCAGTCCCATGGACTGGTTCCTGATGTCGGCGCCGCCCTTGAGGTCAACCAGCATCGCACCGCTCATATTGGCGCCTTTGAAGTCGCCGATCGGCGTGGATCGGCTGAGATCGGCGCCGCTCAGGTTGGCATCCCGGGCGGTGATGCCGAACATCCTCGCGTCGGCGAGTTTCGCGCCGGAGAGATCGGCCTTCAGGAACCACGCCTGTTCGAGGTTCGCCCCGCTGAGATCTGCCCCGCGGAGATTGGTGCCGTTCAGGCGCGCCGTCCGCAGGTTGGCGCCCCGGAGGCTCAGCCCGGACAGGTCGAGGCCCGACAACGCCTTGTCGTGCAGGTCGAGGGGCTTGCCGTCCGAGGCCCTGATCATCGCCTCGATGTCAGCGCGGCCCATCTCGGCCTTCGTCATCGCGGGGGAGGCCATGTCGGCTCCGAGCAGCAGATCCTGTTCGGCCGCGGCAGGGCCGGCGGCAAGGGCAGCGATCATGAAGCTGAAGGCGAGACGGCGCATCGGTTCACTCCCGGCAGACGCCACGCAACGCTGGCGTCCATATCGTGTTCAGTGTGCCGCAATGCTATCCCGAGCCGCCGCGCCCGGTCGGTGACCCCGGTCACACAAGTCCGACGTGGCGGGAGAAACACGCACCACGTGCCGGACGATCAGCCCGTCGTCACGGCCGGAGAACGACGCCAGCCATGACGGACGCGCAGAAGCTCGAGCGCTGGATCGCGCGCTTTCCTCCGATTCAGGCGCTCAGTTCCGCGCATCTTCAGATCGCGCGGGGCACCGTGCAATTCCCGGTGCTCGAGGCCGGCGCGACGGCCTACGAACTCCATGGCGAGTGCGCCCACTACCTGATGTGTCTCGAAGGACGGACGCGTATCTTTCGCATGTCGGAGAGCGGGCGTGAGGTTCTGATCTACAAGGTCGGGCCGGGCGGCACCTGTGCGCTGACGACGCAGTGCCTCCTGTCCGGCGGTACTTTCCCGGCCCAGAGCGTGGCCGAGGAGAGAACCGAACTCGCAGCCCTTCCGGTCGGCACCTTCCAACACCTGATGGGTGAAAGCGCAGCCTTCCGAAGCTTTGTTCTCGGCGACTACACGCGGCTGATGACCGGCCTGTTCACGCTGATCGACGAGGTCGCGTTCTCGCCGCTCAAACAGCGGCTCGCCCAGCGGCTTCTGTCCGAAGCCGGTCCGCAGGGCGTGGCCGCGGTAACCCACCAGAAGCTCGCGGACGACATCGGTAGCGTACGTGAGGTGGTGAGCCGCATCCTGGCCCAATGGGCCGAGGCCGGTCTGATCGCGTTGCGGCGAGGTGCCGTCGAGATCGTCGACCGAACCAGCTTGGCAGCGGCCGGCCGGCGGTGACCTGCCGGGCCATTCGGATCCGCCTGGCAGGCGGGCCCTGCGGGACGGACCGGCCGCTTCCAGTCCCATCCGATGACTTCCTCGCGCTGGCCCGGCACGGGATGTGACCGTCACGCGCCAACGCGTGGCGGGGCCTCGTATCGGCCAGTGCGATCATTGGCGCAGGTTGAACGTCGCACGCGCCCCGATCGCGACGGGCGGGACCGAGAAAAGGTGGATTGAAGACTTCATAAGCGTCGCGACAGCTTGGCCCTGCTCGCATGTCTGCAATCCCTGGGCGCGCGCCGCCTCGTGGAACCGGATAAACACCTCTTGAGTATGCTCGTCCGCCCTGATAATAGTTTAATGAAATCGCTTCGAACGGTGAAGCGTGAGGAAAAAATACTTTTGGAGGCGGATATGATTGTATTCGCTGGTATTTTTTCAGCCATAGCAGGCTTCGGCCTGCTGCTGGGCCTCGGCGCGATCGAGTATCCTGTGGCGCCCCATATCAGCAGCTATGGCTGGGCCCTCTTCGTGAATGCAGCGGCGATATGTGGTTTGCTGCTGTTCAATCTCTATCATCGTCACAGTCAGCGCTTGCACTGATCCTGTGAGAGACACCCGAATTCGGGTCGCCGGACGAAGCTTGACCTTTGCCTCGCGATGGGCGGGCGTCACAATGCGATCGAACCGGCGCGCCGATCCGGGATCGCTATCGGCCACCCTTGGCCCAGGGCGGAGAGCGGCTTCCCGTCTCGAAGACCGGGCATCCGGCGAGGTCGGGCGGCCGAACGATCCCGTCGGTCGGGCCCCTGTTCCGGCTCGCGCCCTCGTCGCGCTGGAAATGGCTTGGTGGCCCCATCCCCGGGAGTTTCGACGGCGCGCCGCCCGACTTGACCCGTCAGGGAAGTTCCAGGCGCCGCGGATCCCGGCATGTCCCTCTATTCACCGACGGAGGACCTGTACGACCTGACGCGAATCCAGGTCGACGATGACCGCGCGATCATCGGGAGAGATGTAATAGCCGTAGTAGCCGACCGGGTTCAGGCCGGGCATCGCGACGTTCTGGAACGATCCGAGTTCCAGCCATCCCGGAATTTGACTGCCCCGGCCGACGCGCACACCGCTCGGATCGCTATACCGCGGCCCTGTCTCGAAAAGCGTTTGGATCGTGCCGGGTTCGTTGCCGAACATGAGGACACCTTGCTGGGCCAGACGCGGATTGACCCTGACGATGAGCGGTTGGGCAGATGCCGGAAAGCAGGCGAAGCAGCTTACGGCCGCAAGCATGGCTCCGGACAAGGCCGACAGCGCAGGTGACCGACGAGCAATCATGACGCCCTCCGAAGCCTTGCAGCAAATGCCACGATCAGTACGAATGTTTACATAGAGACAAGCCGAATTTGATGCTTGATGATTTGGGACAATATTGATGTTTTGGTGTCGGCGCCCTTCCAGCAGCGCCCGGATGTTGCGGGGGCAAGACCGGTCCGCGGCGCCGTTCCGACAGGTTCAACGCACCCGTCAGACCCCGGCAACGCCTTGCCGAGCGGCGCTGCCGAACGCCGGGATGGCGCGGTCGAACCACATCGGCCGGCATACGATCGCGATCGGAGCCGGAAAGCAGACACGCCATGAATCGGGTGCTCCCTCGAATTCACGACGTCTCACCCGATCAAGCCGCCCACGCGAATGTCTGCAATCCTGAACAGGCTCGCACTGCGTCAAATTCAACATGGAGCTTGGCCAATACCGCGGAGCGGCCAGACAGGAACCCTGTCGAAAATTGTCCGGCGGGTGTCGCATCCAGCCGCGCGTCCGTTCCGCGTCAGGCATAGATCGAGACGCGAGCCATCGGACGGGCTTCACCGTGAAACACCTTGAAAGGACGACACATCGCCCGAAGGCGCCGACAATAGCCTGACGCTCGGTCGCTGGATCGAACCATGATCACTTCACACCCTCGCATTTCGGAAGGCGATGCCGACGGATCAAATCATCCGAAATCCAACCGCCGCAATCGAATGAAAGGCATCGGAACAAGAATTTTAGCAGAACTAAAGAGTTTTATCGGTATATTTGTTTATTTATGGGTCATATTTGGCATTCTGATCCTGCACGAGCATGCCGTCCTGTCGCGTCACGGCATCGTCTATAGATTTTATGGGCTGGCCTTCCTCAATGCGTGGATCTTGGCGAAGATCATGCTGATTGCCGAGCATTTCGACACCCGGACAGCCGTTCGGAGCGGTCCACTGCTCTATCCGATCCTGACCCGGTCCGGCCTCTTCGCGTTGCTGATGGTCTGTTTCTACGCGCTTGAGGATATGGCAATCGGGCTCTGGCGGGGAAAGACGCTGGTCGATAGCGTGCCGATGATCGGCGGCGGGGGCGTCCTCGGCTGGGCGTCCGTCGTCCTGATCATGACCGTCGCCCTGATCCCGTATTTCACGTTTCGAGAGCTTAGCCGCGTGCTCGGCCCTGGGCGGTTGCAGGCGCTCTTGTTTCGCGACGGGAGTCACCTGGACCTGCCGGATCAGGACAAGGCCGGACGGGGCTAAAGCGCCGGATGTCGCAGCAGCCGTCACGCGGCCAGCGCGCACGACCACGCTCACCCTGGCACGGGGCGTTTCATGCGGGAGCGTCGGTCACGGACCGAAACGCGCTGGGGGAGGCCGCAGCTTCGGCTCGGACGCGTCCTGCTCGATCAAGCGATCCCGCGGAAAGCTGCCAGAATACCACCCCGCAGCCGTGAGACGGTGCGGCAAGGCTTTGCGATGGTCCGCGTCCCCCTTCTCGTGCTGGTTGCCCTGCTGATCACCGGTCCCGGCCCCTCGGCGCGTGGCGAGGGAGAGCCCCCTGCCGCGCTGGCGGTCGGAACGGTGACGGCGCAGCGCAAGGCCTTGGACAGGGCGCTGGACTTCGTCGGCCGGGTCGAGGCGGTGGGGCGCGTCGAGGTGCGCGCCCGCGTGACCGGCTATCTCGAGGCGGTCCTGTTCAAGGAGGGCGATCCGGTGAAGGCAGGGGCCCCTCTGTACCGGATCGAGCGCGATCTGTTCGTGGCCGCCGTCAGGCAAGCCGAAGGCGCCCTGGAGCGCGGCAGGGCGGCGCAGGCTCTGGCCGCCATCCAACTGCAGAGGGCACAGGAGCTGCTCGACCGGAATTCGGGGACCGTCGTTGCCCGCGATCAAGCACGGGCCGCCCTCGATCAGGCGAAGGGCGCCGTGACGGGCGACGAGGCCAATCTCCAGACCGCCCGCATCAACCTCGGCTACACCGATATCACCGCCCCCATCGCCGGCCAGATCGGCCGAACGAGCGTGACGAAGGGCAACGTCGTCGGGCCCGACAGCGGCGTGCTGACCACGATCGTCAGCCAGGACCCGATCTACGTCACCTTCCCGGTGAGCCAGCGCGAGTTCCTGCGCTACCAGCAGGGCGCGAAAAGCCCCGACCGCAGCAAGGTCGGCATCCGGATCCGATTTCAGGACGGATCGGAATACGGTCAGGTGGGACGGGTCGATTTCGTCAACATCAGCGTCGACCGCACGACCGACACGGTCCTGGTGCGCGCCGTCATGCCGAACCCGGCGGGCGTGCTGCGCGACGGGCAGCTGGTCCAGGTCGCCCTTCAGATTGGGGAGCCCGAGCAGAAGATCGTCGTCCCGCAAGCGGCGCTCATCGCCGACCAGGGCGGGGTCTACGTCTTCGTCGTCGAGGACGGGCGGGCCGTGACCCGGCGCGTCAAACTCGGTTCCGCCGGTACCGGCCCGGATGCCGTCATCGACGAGGGCCTGTCGGCCGGGGAGCTCGTCATCGTCGACGGCCTGCAGCGGGTGCGGCCCGGAATCACCGTGCAGGCGAACCCGATCGCCCAGTCGGCCGGCAGGATCTGACGCCATGGTCTCGGCGATCTTCGTCGACCGGCCGCGCCTCTCGGTGGTGATCGCGATCGTCACGTCGATCGCCGGAGCGCTGGCTCTGTTCACCATCCCGGTGGCCCAGTACCCCGACATCGTGCCGCCCCAGGTCTCGGTGACGACGACCTATCCCGGCGCCTCCGCCGAGGTGGTGGAATCGACCGTCGCACAGCCCATCGAGTCTCAGGTCGTGGGCGTCGACAAGATGATCTACATGAAGAGCGTCAGCGGCAACGACGGCAGCTACACGCTCACCGGGTCCTTCGAACTCGGCACCGATCCGGACATCAACGCCGTCAACGTCAACAACCGGGTTCAGATCGCCTTGGCCAAGTTGCCCGAGGACGTCCGCAAGCAGGGCGTCACGGTCAAGAAGAAATCTTCCGCGCTGCTGGGCGTGCTGGCGGTCTACTCGCCCAAGGGTATGCAGGACCCACTCTTCATCTCGAATTACGTGACGATCAACCTGCTCGACCGCATCAAGAGCACGCCCGGCGTCGGCGACGCGACCCTGTGGGGGCCGCAGGATTACGCGATGCGGGCCTGGGTGCGGACCGACCAGCTCACCGGTCTCAACCTGACCACGGGCGATGTGATCGCAGCGATCCGCACGCAGAACGTGCAGGCTCCCGTGGGCCGGATCGGCGCACGCCCGATTTCGGACGAGCAGCAGCTCCAGCTCAGCATCCAGACGCAGGGGCGCCTGAACTCCGCGGAGCAGTTCCGCAACGTCATCCTGCGCACGAATCCGGACGGGTCCGTGCTGCGGCTCGGGGACGTCGCCCGCATCGAGCTCGGCGCCGCCAATCTCGACCGCGAGACACGGCTGAACGGGAGCCCCGCCACGGTGGTGGCGATCTACCAGTCCCCCGGCGCGAACGCCCTCGCGACCCTGAAGGAAGTCCAGGCCCGGGTCGGCGCGTTGGCCAAGTCCTTCCCCGAGGGGCTCGCCTGGAAGGTCACCTACGACCCGACCACCTTCATCACCGAGACGGTACGCGAGGTCCGCAAGACCCTGATCGAAGCCTTCGTGCTCGTCGTCGTGGTGGTGTTCCTGTTCCTCGGCAGCCTGCGCGCGACGCTCATCCCGACGCTCGCCGTGCCGGTGAGCCTGATCGGGACCTTCATCGCCCTGAAGGCGGTGGGCTACTCGACGAACTCCGTCTCGCTCCTCGCCCTGGTGCTGGCCATCGGCATCGTCGTCGACGACGCCATCGTGGTCGTCGAGAACGTCGAGCGCGTGATGGAGGAGCATCCCGATCTCTCCCCGCGGGAGGCCACCAAGCGGGCGATGGCCGAGATCACGGCGCCGATCATCGCCATCACCCTGGTGCTGCTCTCGGTCTTCGTGCCGGTCGCCTTCGTCCCCGGCATCTCCGGCGAGCTCTTCCGACAATTCGCGGTCGCCGTCGCGGTCGCGATGCTGATCTCGGCCGTCAACGCGCTGACCCTGTCGCCGGCTTTGTGCGGCGTGCTTCTGCGGCCGCATCAGGGTCCCCGCCGCGGGATCATGGGCGTCGTCATGCGGGCGATCGACCGGGTGCGCGACGGCTACGGTGCCGTGGTGGCGCGGATCGTGCGCTTCTCGGTGATCGGGCTCGTACTCGCCGGCGCGGCCGCCTACGGCGCGCTGCAGCTGGCCAAGATGACCCCCACCGGCTTTCTGCCCGAGGACGATCAGGGCGCCTTCTTCGTCGTGGTGCAGCTGCCCGAGGGCGCCGCGGTGGGACGCACCGCCGAGGTGGTGGCGCATGCCGAGGCGATCCTGCGGCAGGAGCACGTGGTCGCCGACACGACATCGGTGATCGGCCTCAACTTCATCGACAACTATTCGCAGGGCAACGCGGCCTTCCTGGTCGTGACCCTCAAGCCGTTCGAGGAACGCACCGGCGCTGCGGACGGGGCGGCGGCCGTGATCGCCCGGCTCGGCCGTCACTTCCGGGACATCCCGGGCGGGACCGTGGTGCCCCTGGCGCCGCCTCCCGTCATCGGCCTCGGCACCGGCGGCGGCTTCGCCTACGTCCTGGAGGACCTGCGCGGCGGCGATCCGAAGGACCTCGCCCAGGTCGTGCGCGGGCTGATCGTGGCGGCGAATGACGAGCCGAAGCTCAACCGCGTCTTCAGCACGTTCTCGGCCACGAACCCCTCGGTGTTTCTCGACATCGACCGCAACAAGGTCCAGATCCTCGGGGTGCCGCTGGAGAACGTGTTCCAGGCGCTGCAGGCCTCGCTGGGCGGCTATTACGTCAACGACATCAACCTGTTCGGCCGCACGTGGCAGGTGCAGGTCCAGGCCGAGGCCGCCGATCGCACGCGGATCGACGACATCTACCGCATCAACGTGCGCAACAAGGACGGCGAGATGGTGCCGCTGCGCTCCCTCGCGGAAGCGCGGATCGTGGTCGGGCCGCCGGCGCTGATCCGCTACAACAACCTGCGGGCGGTCACCGTGCAGGGCTCTCCGGCGCCGGGCATCTCGTCGGGCCAGGCGCTCGCCGCCATGGAGGCGGTCGCGGGCCGCACCTTGCCGGCGGGGTTCGCGGGCGAGTGGACCGACACGGCGTTCCAGGAGAAGCGGGCCGAGGGCAAGACCGCGATCATCCTCGGCTTCGCCGTCCTGTTCGCATTCCTGTTCCTGGTCGGCCTCTACGAGAGCTGGACGATCCCCGTCCCGGTGCTGCTGTCGGTCACCGTCGGGATCCTGGGCGCCTACGCGGCGATGGTGTGGGGCGGGCTCACCCTCGACCTCTACGCGCAGATCGGCATGGTGGTGCTGATCGGTCTCGCAGCCAAGAACGGCATCCTGATCGTCGAGTTCGCCAAGGAGCAGCGCGATCGGGGCGTGCCGCTCCACGAGGCGGCGACCGAGGGCGCGCGCCTGCGTTTCCGGCCCGTGATGATGACCTCCTTCGCCTTCATCCTCGGCCTGTTTCCGCTGGTCATCGCCGCCGGCGCCTCGCAACTCGCGCGGCGCAACGTGGGGACGCCCGTGTTCGGCGGAATGATCGCCGCGTCCTTCATCGGGATCTTCGTGATCCCGCCCCTCTACGTGCTGTTCCAGAGCCTGCGTGAGCGGGCCTGGGGCCTTCTGGGCGGGAACGGGACGCGGCACGACGCGGCGGCGGAGCCGGCCGGAACGCAGGAGCACATGCCGGCCGAGTGACCGTGCGCGGTCGAGCCGGGCAGGATGAGGAGGCTGGGCGGTGATGGACGATGCGACGCGGGCACAGGAGCCCGAGACCGACGACGAAGCCACCGACGCGGGGCTGGCGCAGCCCAAGCTCAAGCGCAAGGCGTACGAGCGGGAACTCCGCGCGCTGCAGGTGCAGCTCTGCCATCTGCAGGACTGGGTCCGGAAATCCGGCGCGCGCATCGTCGTGGTCTTCGAGGGACGTGACGCTGCCGGCAAGGGCGGCACGATCAAGGCGCTCACCGAGCGGGTGAGCCCGCGGGTGTTTCGCGTGGCCGCGCTGCCGGCCCCCTCCGACCGGCAGAAGACCCAGATGTTCATTCAGCGCTACATCGAGCACTTCCCGGCGGCCGGCGAGATCGTGATCTTCGACCGGAGCTGGTACAACCGCGCGGGCGTCGAGCGCGTCATGGGGTTCTGCAGCGACGCTGAATATCGCCGCTTCCTCGATCTGTGCCCGCGGATCGAGCGCTTCATCGTGGGCGGCGGAACGCAGCTGATCAAGTTCTGGCTCGAAGTCGGCCGGAAGGAGCAGAAGCGCCGCTTCCTGGCCCGGATCGATGACCCTCTCCGGCAGTGGAAGCTCAGTCCCATGGACCTCGAGTCCTACAGTCGCTGGTACGACTACTCGATCGCCCGGGACGAGATGTTGGCGGCGACCGATATCGATGAGGCGCCCTGGCATATCGTCCGCTCAGATGAGAAGCGGCGCGCCCGTCTCAACTGCATCGCCCATCTGCTGAGCCTGATCCCCTACGAGGAAGTCAAGCGCGAGGCCGTGATCTTGCCGAAGCGCCTCAAGGACAAGGCCTACGACGACACTCTCACCAAGGGGCATTTCGTTCCGGAACTGCACTGAGGTAAGGCCGCGCGCCCGGACATCGACCCTTCAAAGCCGGGCCCGGCCTTGAACTCTTCGAGCCGGGCGATCGAGACATCGAAACGGGCCCGCATCGCCTCGTCACGCGTCGCATCCCGCTGCGTCTGGAGCTGTAGGATCTCCGCGTCGATCTAATCGCCGTTCAGCTCCTCGACGGAGAGAACCCGCGCGGCCAGGATCGTCACCCGCTTCGCCGTGACCTCGGCCAGCGCTCAGCAACGCGAAGAGATCCGGGAGCGCAGGTCGTTCACCCGATGAGGTGGCGGTCTGTGTCCGCTGCTCGGTCATGATCGCCATCCCGGGGCGTCCTGAATCACACGTGGAGTTTTTCCCAGGTCAGGAAGAAACCAACATCGCCCGGCATGCCGTCGGGCCAGTCGACGATCATCGCCGACAAGCCATAGCCGAGGGGGCGCAGTCGCTCGCGCCAGAACTCGTATGCCTGCCGGGGCCGCCCGGTCAGGGTGTCGGGCCAGTCCGCCTCGGCATTGTTGATGGCTCGCCCGCTGTCGGTGCACATCGCGTTCGGAAAACGCATGACCAGCAACTCGTTCTTGCCCTGCTCGGCCGCGACCCGGAGCTTGTGCAGGAGAGGCCGCGTGATCTCCTGGACCTTCTCGGGCGTGAGCTCGATGGTCTTGGACAGAGTCTTGATCAGCTCGGCCCGCGCCTGGCTCGCTTGGTCCTCGGCCTTCAGCGCCTTCATGGCTTTGGCGGCCTTCAACTTGGCCGTGTAGGCACCGAGTTCGGCGGCCGACATGAAGGTCTCGTCGGCGAGTTCGAGATCGGCCGGCGACCTGGTTCTCACGGCGTCCATGGCAAGCTCCCGTTGTTCAAAGCGCCGGCTGCGGCCGGCTGCTCCTGGGCCGAGACAACACGGCGCGCGTGGCGCGCGCGATCATCAGTTCCTCGTCCGTCGGAATGACCCAGGCGGTCGGCCCGGGACCTCGGGTCACGCGGGGGCCGCCGGAGGCGTTGGCCGCGTCGTCAAGTTCGAATCCCGCCCAGGCGGCACCCCGCAGGACCTCCGCACGGGTGGCGGCGTCGTTCTCGCCGATGCCGGCCGTGAAGATGAGGGCGTCGATGCCGCCCAGTGCGGCGACGAGGGAGCCGAGTTCACGACCGATCCGGTAGACGAACAGGTCGATGGCTCGGCGGGCATCGGGCTCGCGCGCCGCGACGCGGCGCAGCGTGCGCATGTCGTTCGAGATCCCCGACACGCCGAGCAGGCCCGACTGCGTGTAGAGCATGCGCTCCGCCTCGTCCGGGCCGAGCTTCATCTCGCGGAGCATGTAGAACACGATGCCGGCATCGAGGCTGCCGCAGCGCGTCCCCATGGGCAGCCCGTCGAGGGCGGAGAAGCCCATCGTGGTGGCGACGCTGGCGCCGCGGTTCAGCGCACACAGGCTGGCGCCGTTGCCGAGATGGGCCACGACCACGCGTCCAGCCGCCAGGGCGGGATCATACTCCGCCAGCACGGAGGCGATGTAGGCGTAGGACAGGCCGTGGAAGCCGTAGCGGCGCACGCCACCCTCCATCATCGCGTGCGGCAGGGCGAAAAGCCGGGCGATCTCCGGTTGACCGGCATGGAAGGCCGTGTCGAAGCAGGCGACCTGGGGCAGATCGGGGAAGCGCCGCCGGAAGATGCGGATCGGCTCGAGATTGTGCGGCTGGTGGAGGGGAGCCAGCGGCACGAGGCGCTCCAGGGCCTCCAGGACCTCCGCAGTCACGCGCACGGGCTCGCAATAGGTCATCCCGCCATGGACGATCCGGTGCCCGACGGCGACCAGCTCGAAGCCGCCACTGTGCGCGCGCATCCAGGCGGCCACGTGCAGGAGCGCGTCCTCGTGGCCGAACGCCCCGTCGCTGCCGAAGTCCTCGTCGGCCACCGTCGTGCCGGTCCGATCACGGATCCGCAGATGGGGCGCTTCACGGAGCCCCTCGAACAGGCCCCGGAAGATACGCTGCGGCTCTTCGCCATCGCCGAGGATGAAGACTTGGAACTTGAGGCTCGACGAGCCCGCGTTCAGCACGAGCAGGACCGGGGTCATCGGCTAGACCTCGGGCATCAGACGCGCCGCCCGCTGCCCGGCGACGAACAGGGAGGCCACGGCGCAGGGATGGGCGACCGCCACCCGAAGCTCCGGCAGCGCCTGCGCGGCCGCGATCAGCCGATCGTCCTTCTCGTGGCGGCGCGTGTCAGACGATGGCCGTGCGGGAGCCAAAGTCGGCATCGTGAATTCTCCTGGCGGGAGAGACAGTACGCCGCTTCGCCAGCGCCCCCTTGAGCGAGATCAAGGATCAGGCGCGCTCGCTCTCCGAAGCGCACCGCAGTGTATGGCGTCAGCGGTCGCCCGCTTGATCGGCCGAGACAGCATGTGGCCCCTGTCGGCGCGCAACGCTCCGTTCAGGGGCCGTCTCAGGACCGGCCGAAGGAGCCTTGCCGGCTTGCGCCGGATCGGCGGCGGTGGCGCGGCGCGCGAAGGCTGCGGAGAGCGCGTTCGCGGTCAAGCCGTGCGCGAGGATGCTGAGGATGATGGTGGCCGCGACCGTCGTCGTCAGGGCCTGACGTCCCGGAAGATCGGCCGCGAGCACGATGACGGCGAAGACCACGCTGGCGAGCCCTCTCGGACCGAACCAGCCGATGAACAGCTTGCCGTCCGTCTTCAGGCCCGTGCCCGTCAGAGCCAGCCAGACCGGAAGCATGCGGATCACGGTGAGGCTCAAGACCGCGTAGACGATGACCGCCCAGGTCAGCCGCTGCGGGACCTGCGCGATCACGACGGCCCCGAAGAGCACCCAGGTCGACAGGGCCAGGACGTCGCCGGCCCCCTCGGCCGCGCAGAGCAGCTCGTGCTTGACCACGCGGTGCCGCGCCATGCCACCGGCGACGAGGCCGCCGACGAAGGATGCAATGAAGCCGCTGCCGCCCAGAGCCTGCGCGGCCGCGAACGCCGTAAGCGCGAGCGCCACCGCGGGGAGTTGCCGCCAAGCCGAGCCGATCCAGCCGCGATTGCCGGCATAGCGCAGGGCCCCGACGCCCAGAACGGCCAACCCGCCGCCTACGACGAGGCCGACACCGATCTCCGTGCCGAAATGGTGGACCGTAAGATCCAGCGGGGGCCGCCCCGGATCGGATCCCGCGGCGAGCGTCAGGAAGATCAGAAGGACCGGGACGCAGATGCCGTCATTCAGGCCGCTCTCCACATTCAGCCCTTCGCGCACCGGGCCCGGGAGGTCCGGATTCGTGACCACTGCCTTTCCGAGGGCCGCATCCGTCGGCGCCAGGATCGTCGCGAGAAGGGCGCATTCGAGGAAGCCCAATTCCGGGAACAGAATGATACCGACCAGGAAACCGAACAGGATTGTGAGCGGCAATCCGATGAGCAGGAGACGGCCGGGGATCGCGTATGAGCGTCGCAGCACGCCGAGGTCGGCTTTGGCGGCATCCGTGAACAGCACGAGGGCCAGCGTGAACTCGGCCAACCGTTGAAGAAGATGGGCCTCGGCGTTCACCGTGATGATGCTCAACCCGGCCGGCCCCGCAGCGAAACCGAAGGCGGCGAAAATCACGGCGCCGGCCAGTGGACTGCGCTCCAGCGGGACCGCCACGAGGCTGTAGGCGAAGACGAATGCGAACAGGATCGCGATGGTCTGGTACATCAACAAAACCGATGGAGCCGCCGTTGTCTTGCGGCGGTGACCGTTGTCGGATTACGGTTTTGACATTCCGGAAAGCGTATTTATTGAGGACATGATTTGATCTAGGTCAAGGCGCGAGAAAAATTGTTTCGCAATTTGAAAATGACAGCGCAGGAACTGGACTTAAAAAATTTCGCGTGAAACACGATAATAAGTTTCTTTCATCAGCCTCATAAGCCAGTCGCGATCGATATTCCGGCTCCGCTTGAATCCTTTCATTTGGCAATGTGCCGCTTCAAGCGCGGTGCGGAAAAATTCGGATCGACCGCGTTTTCGACGGCGGGAGGACGGACACTCTGAGGTCAGACCCCGCCGAGATGGCGGGAGGGCAGCCCGGATCGATCCGGATGCCTCACCGGGCCTGCGTCGGAACGCTGTCTGCCCGTAGCCAGGAAGGCGCGTCAGATGTCGCGACATCATACCGGCCGGATATGCCTGCTGGCTCTGATCGCGCTTGCGCGCACGGCAAGCGCCCAGGAGCTTCGCTCGCCGCTCATGGACCGCGGAAATTCCGTGATCCAGGAAAACGCCGCGTCTCTGATGCCTACGCTGCGCGGGCGGCATCTCTATGCCGATCAGGGTGTGCGCGTCGGGCGCGTCCGCGAAGTCAGGGTCGGGCAGGACGGAACCACGCTCCTGGCGATCGTCGCCCGCCGGCGCTTGTTGGGAGGCGGAGAGATCGGCATTCCTGTGTCCACTCTCAGCCAAGTCGGCCCTGTGCTGACCATGCAGGGTACGCGAGACACCATTCGGGCCATTCCACCGTTGTGAGACGGGGATGGATCGGTTCTCGATGCCCATCGGCGCGGCCCGCTCGACCGAGCGCGTGCAATCGATCTTCTGTCCGGCGAAAGCAGGGCGCGACTTCGGACGACAGGGAAGCGTAGCCCGTATGGGAGGCCCATGAGCCGAAGCACGCGGATCCGGCGGATCCTCCCGGCGGCCCGGGAGGCGAAAGGTCGATCGTTGCGCTAGATCAAAGACTGGGACGCCGGTGTTCCGCCAAAAGGGCAATCCTGAGGGAGGGCCCTGCCGATGCGAGAGCAACTGCGCGACGCCTACAACGTGTTTTGCCGCAAGCATAAGCTTGGCCTGTGCTGCGCCGTGCGCGAGGACCGTCCGGTGCCGAGTTTCCTCGACGCGGAGAGTTGGGCATTCGGCTACACGGTCCGCAGCAAGACGGATGGGCCGGTCAGTTTCCAGTCCAAGGCGGCCCAGGAGGCGAATAGCCGCCTCGGCTTCTATCTTTTCCACGACGTCTGCGCCTGAGCCCTGCGGAGGATGGGCACCGCCCCAGGGCGATGATCTGTGCCGACCAGGACTTTGCGGCACATCGAACGTCGTCAGATGCCGGGCGCGCATAGGACCGGCGCAATGAAGCGGCCATCACACCCAAGCGGCTGAGCCCGATCGCCAAGCACGGACACAACGCCGTTCGGCACCATTCGAGATGACGCACCGCTATCGGGGGGTGATCGAGACGGCCCCGTCGGCCCTGTATCGAGAGCCTGCCCCTCGGGGTTGCGCTTGAGCGTCGCGCACGCCTTGGCGGCAACAGGCCCGATCATGTCCCGTCTTCAAAGCCTTCAGGGCCCCGGCACGAGCCGGCTTTCCCGCGCCCGCCTTCGCATTGAAGTCGGTCGCACCGTGATCGCCCACACGCCCGCAACCAGCGCGCGACGGGTCGCGATCAGGCGGCGTGGCCCTGCGCAGGGATGGCGTTTGCTTCAGACGCAGCACCCCTGAATGCAGGCCCGATCGATAGCGCACCGACGAGTTCCGATAACCCAAGAACAGATCCCACCGGGGGTAGAACTTTTCCGCTGAAAATCTCGAGACACCACACCGTCTGCAAGATGTCCTGTCCAGTGCAACGCGCCTGCAGATCGCAGAGCCGAGCATCGAGACCCAGACCATTCTGCGCCCACGGCTTGAGACCGGCCTGTCCGCGGCGTCTGCCCAGGCCCTGGCCGACCTGACGCGCGTCCAAACCGCAGCCTCTGCCAGCGGCCTGCTTTCTACGCTACTGCGATCACGATCTACGGGCCCGTCCCGTCACCAACCACAACGGTCAGGATCGGACCCGTCGAGACCTCCGTGAACGGCCGTTCGAGGCTGGCGAGGAGATCCGCGATGACATCGTCGAGTTCGGAGGCTGCGGTACCGTAGAGCTGAAAGGCGCACCGGTGCGCCGCACGCGCGGTGGGATCAGAGAGGTGGGCCATGGCGGCTGCCTCGGACCGGCCTTTCTGTCGAAGCGTCGCGGCAAGCTGGCGATACAGGGCTAAGACGTCGGCACCGACGCGGGCGGCTTTGGACTGCACGACGGCCTGATCGATATCGGCTGAAGGTGATGCAATTTTGCCTGTCACGGACCCCTCCGATTATTATATCTGCAACCGATCCAAATACTCTCGTGCTGATCGGCACCGAATTTTATTCGTCGAGACTGCATCGATTGCATATCCCGAACCCGTCTGCACGCGTGCCATCGACGGTTCGAACGAACCGGCCGAGAGCCGTTCGAAGCCGGGCCGCTCTCCCCGTATCAGGAGAGTCTTCTGTTAGACGATCGACGTGCAGGTCTTCGGCGCGAAGCGCCGCGATCTCTGCAACTGCGCCTGCGGGATGAGGCGCACATGCGCCGTGCCCGTGCACCCCGCGCGCTTCCCCGCCCCGGCCTCACCCTGGGCTGCGCTGGATCGACACGTCGCATTGCGCTGCCGCGGCGGAATGGCTGGGTGCGGGCAGATACTCCGGAGGGGGCCTGTGTCGGCTCGGCGCCATGATCAAGGTTTCTCCTCGCGGCGGAAGAAGACGGGTCTCGTGCGAGAAGCTGGCCTGAGCGCCCTGCGACGCAGATCGCTTGAACAGCCGCGCCGGGTCGCAACTCGCAATCGCGGCATCCTTGATCATAATACCACAGCTGAGCATTGATCTCTCTCAATATACTGCGCCGCCGCCCACCCGTCGGATTCAGACGAGCCGGCAGCATGCGCCCCGCGACATCGGCCGAACGACAGGCCGACCGACAGGCCGACCGACCGCTCGGAATGCATCCGATGTCTCCGATGACCGCGCCGGC
The DNA here is from genome assembly GCF_029691625.1 of Methylobacterium sp. 391_Methyba4. Taxonomy (NCBI): domain Bacteria; kingdom Pseudomonadati; phylum Pseudomonadota; class Alphaproteobacteria; order Hyphomicrobiales; family Methylobacteriaceae; genus Methylobacterium; species Methylobacterium sp. 391_Methyba4. The sequence goes on from NZ_CP121475.1 coordinate 4,119,715, forward strand.
CGACCGCGCCGAATGGATCTGCGACAGCCGGAGCTGAGCCCGGAGCGCGAGACGCGCGAGATTGGACGGCGCTCATCACGGCCTTGCCCGCAGCCAGGTTCGCCGACGCGCACCGGCGGGACGCGCCGGCAGATCCGACTGAACCCGGCAGCATTCTATTGACGCGATTCATGGATTGGGTAGAAATCCCGAACCCATGTCGGATATCAGATCGATTGCGCCCAATCTTTATTGCCTCTCATCATGGTTATATCTGGTCCAATCTCGGTCTCCACGTTGACTGATCATCCGCGTGGCCAGCCTATTGGCTGGGCGCACGGCCATCGTGCCGACGACACTTCAGGAGCGAGCCATCGCCGAGGAAACGTCCCTGCCAGAGCGCTCGCGTATGCGCATCCTCGCGAGCCTCATCGCGGCCACCGTGTTGCTGCCCCTCGCAATCCTGCTGCTCGGACTCTGGCAGGGCCAGCGCGGAACCGACGATTGGAGGGAATTCGCGACCGAGCATGACCGGCTCGCCGCGGCTGTGGCGGATCTGGAGGCCCGCGCTCCCCGGGACGGGCGCCCCGATTTCCGCCTGCAATTCCGCCACGACGGCCACCTCTATGGCGGCCCCTACGCCGTGGTGAAGGCGCGCGAGGCCCGCGACGAAGCCGGCACCCTCGCTGCGGTGATGGATTGGCGCCGCACGCTGCCGCCGGTGGCGGTCCTCGGTGGCGGCATCGCGGCAACGCTCTCCCTGCTCGTCCTGGTCGTCGGCGGTGTGCTCGGGCAGGTCGGACGCACCTCCCGCCAGACGCTGGTTCATGGCTTTTCGCTGGTGCGGCGGCTGCTCCCCGTCGTGCTCGCCGCTCAGATCGTCGCGGCGACCGCAGGCTTCGTCGCCATCGTTCTCTTCGAGGCAGGCTTGCTCATCCAGGGCGGCTTCACCGGCGGAGGCGCAAAGCTCCTGGGCCTCGCGGCCGCTGCGGCCGGCGGCACGATCATCGCCGCGGGGGGCGCACTGATCGGCCTGCGCCAAGCGCTCGTTGCCTTCGAGCCCGAGCCTCTGCCGATCCTCGGGCGCCAGATCGCGCCGGCCGAAGCTCCGGGTCTCTGGCGCCTCGTCGAAGCGATTGCCGATCGGATGGGCGCGCTCAAGCCCGAGGCCCTGGTCGTCGGCCTCACCGAGGGCTTCTTCGTCAGCGCGGGTCCGGCTGTACTCGAACCGGGCGGCACGCGTCTCGAGGGCCGGATCCTCTACGTACCGCTTCCCTATCTCGCCCTGATGCGCGTGGACGAGACGGCGGCGATCATCGGGCACGAACTCGCTCACTATGCCGGCGGCGACACCGCCTACAGTCAGCGCTTCCTGCCGATCTACACGGGCGTCGGGCGTTCCCTCGACGCGCTCCTGGAGCGCGAGCGCGGCGGTCTCGGCCTGCTCGGACCGTCGGTGCGGCTCGGCCTGTTCGTGATGGAGCGCTTTCACCTTGCCGTGCGCCATTGGAGCCGAAAGCGCGAATTCGCCGCCGATGCAGCCGGCGCGGCTGCGACCTCGTCCGCCGCCTCTGCCCGGGCGCTCCTCCGCTCCGGCGCCGTGCGTCCGGGCATCGTGGACGTTCTGGAGACCGCTGCCGCTGCGCCGGCCGCGGCTTCCTCCGATCTCGTGGCGGCGGCTCTCGACCGGGCGATGGCGCGCGGCCTCGACGACCCGGCAGCGCGTCTCGAAGACGGACAGGCCCACCCGACCGACACCCATCCGCCGACCCGCGAGCGCATCGCGGCCCTCGGCCTGGCGGTCAATGCGGACCTGCTGACGGCCGCTGGAGCCCCGCCTCCGGCTCGCGCCCGCGAACAGCTCGCAGCCTATTTCACCGATCCGTCCGGCCTGTGCCGGGCCGCAACGCAGGACTTCCTTGGCGCAGTCCAGGCGCGCGAGGCAGCCGCGCGCGCCCATCTGGAGGCCACCGCCGCGGAAGTCGGTCCCGAGGATCGGGTGCTGCGCGCCAGCCACCGTGCCCGTGGCCTCGTGCTCGCGGTGAGCGGCGGCTTCTTCGCCGCCGCGGCGCTGCCGCTCGCGCTGGTCCGCATCCCCGGCCTGTCGCCTTACGAGGCCCGCGTACTTCTGGTCGTGATGCTGGCCCTTGCCGCTGTTTTCTGCGTTGCCGGCGCCTTCGTGCTGGCGCGGGGGGAGCCGATCACCTTGATCCTGAGTCCGACCGGGCTGACGGCGCCGGGCCTCGACCGCGTGATACCCTGGGCGGCCATCGCGGATCTCGACATGACGCTGAGCCGCGGCGGGATCGCAATACGGCTGTTGCTGCTGCCCGGCGCCGACTGGCCGGAGCGGGCACCGGGCCGGCACGCGGTGAAGCTCGACCCCAAGCGCCGCATCGTGACCCTCACGGTCGGGCTGCCGCGCAAGATGAAGCCGCAGGATTTCGCCGATCTGATCGCCCGCTATCAAGCGGCCCATCAGGCTCGCCGCCTTCTGTCCGAACGTGCGCCGATCGCGACCCCCGCCGTCCCTCTCGAAACCCATCCTGCTTGAGGATCGCCATGACTCCCCCTGCCAAGACAGAGGCCGAGGAAACCCTGCGGCTGCCATCGGAGCGCACCAGCTGGACCGTGATCTTCGGAGTGCTGTTCGGCCTCGTCCTGTTCAGCGGCATCCTGGCAGCCAGCGCGCTCTACACGGCGCCTGTCTTGATCTCGGACTGGCAGGTCCGCGACACGGCGCAGCCTGTTCCGCGCGCACGGGTGGCAGATGGCAAGTGTAACGCCAAGCTCGTCATCCACATCTGCAATGCAACACTGACGCTATCCACGCCTCGGGGCAGCACGACACGGCGGGTGAACTACGTCTTCTCCGGCCCGCAGGCCGCCAATTTCGACCTCGTGGTGATGGCCGACCCGGCGCGGCCCGACATCGTCACCACAAATCTCGGTCTCGACCGGTTATGGAATCGGACCATCACCCTTCTCGTGATCGATGGAGCTCTCTTGGCCTGTATCGTCGGAGCGTTGGTGTCGATCATCCGCAACGGGCGCGCGGCCTTCCGGGTCGCCATGTGACTGGCAAACCGCTGGGCCGAACCACATCGGGCGATCAGGGGGGCTGCCGTTGCGCAAGCCGTCGACGGGACAGGATGCTGGTCTTCGCCGCGGCGGATGGCGGCCTCCGGCTGCAAGCGTCGAGCGGACGCTTCCGCCGCGTATCACGGCGGACAGGTGGAGCAACCGCCTCGGGCAGGCCCTGGTTGAGACGTATGGTCATCCAGTATTAACGCACATAAAATGAATTTATTGGAATATTCCCGACGGACGGGCAGCCTGCGCAGCCAATCTCAAAATCGCAAAGACAGCGTACAATTGTCCCTCCGCCTGATCCGGGCTCGGGTACGGCTCATCTCACGCGAAGGGTGAAATCTCGTTCGTGAAGGTCATGTTGACGGGCATCTTTTCCGTCAGGACCCTGCGCCGCGCAGCAAGCAGGGGTTTGAATAGGGCATTGCTCTTCAAGAATGCGCCGAGCTTCGAGCCGGACACGAAAATCGTGGACTCGAACGGCTTCAAGGCGACAACATTCGGTGAAATCACGCGACCGCGGGTGAGTGCGCCGTTCTCGAAGAAATAGTTCCAGTTGTCTGACGTGACCACGACGGGTCGATTGACGCGCAGGATCCCCTCGGCGGCCTCCCGCGTGATCACATAGGCTGCCGTGGAGCCGAGACCGGTCATCTGCATGGGCAAGCACAGGCGGTGACTGCCGATCTGCACCGCATCGACGGTACTGAAAACGCCGATGTTCTTCGGCCAGTTGAACATCAAGACGACATCGCCCGGCCGAAGGGCGGCCTCGATGCCAGCCACGATCCCGTGGATCTGCGGCGGCAGGACGACGTCATCCTCGACGATGAGCGCATAGGGCAGATCGCGGGCAATCAGGCGTTCGTAGGCGGCCATGTGGGACATCGCACAGCCGATCTGCCCAGACGACAGATGAGGCGGGGGCGGAACGCGCGGATCCGGGACCGCTCCCTCGTACCCGGCAACCTCGAAATCCGGCCCCCAGGCTGCGGCGAGATGACGGGAGATGTACGCGTGCCGTTCCGGAAAACGACGCAAGGAAATTCCAAAACAATACATCGTGTTCACCTCTGTGTGGTGCCGGCTCACAAGACGGGGGGCCGTCGGAGTTCGTGCCCGCGTCCAGGCCCCGCCGCCTCAGCCAGACACGGCTCAAGCCCGAAAGGCCGCGCGCCCATGAATCATCCGCCCCGCGACGTCTCCTGACCCCATGACCGGCAAGAGCGCCGCGAACAGGAGTTGGTGCAGACCGTGATTGATGAAGAGCGGGCATTCCAGGCAGATGAGGACGCAGAGCTGGCTCATGAACAGGATCGGCCAAGCCTCCACATATCCGGACGAGCGCGCGAAGTGCGCTATAACCCGGCGCCCCATATCGAGGAACGCCACCGTAAAGACGATGAGACCGACGATGCCGAACGCGACGATGGCGTCGATGAAGTTGTTGTGGAAAAACCAAAGCTTTTGCTTGGTCACGAAATGCAGATATGCGGCCGTTGTGAGCGGGCTGTCCCAGTAAGCTCTGTATCCGACACCGATCAGCGGCTCGCGCCAGAATTGATCGAGTCCGAACTGCCAGAGGATCGTACGGCCCGTCAGCGTCTTGTCCTTGCCGAGGTCGGAGAGCAGGCTCGCCGAGATGTCTGCGCCTCGCGCGGCGAGCACGACAATGCCAATGCCCGCGAGTGCGATGACGAGGCCGAGGCAGAAGCCCGTCACGTGCTTGCCCTGCCGCCACGCGAAGATCGCGGCAAGGGGCGCCAGTCCCACCATCGCCGCCACCAGCGCCGTGGCCGAGTGGGTTGCCACGAGAAGCGCCAACGCGAGGCCGAACCCCACAGCGGTGAGGAGTCGGTTCCAACCCTGGAGGAACAGGCAGGCTGCGCACAGGATTTGCAAGCTCGCCATGGAGCCCAGAACGTTCTTATGTGAATAGATACCGGCCCAGTCGCCGTTCATCCCGCGTGTGAGGCTCGGGGCCGCGACCGTGAGGATGGCCGACAGGATCTGAGCGAACAGAAGACCCAGGAAGACAATCCGGATTATGCGCGACAGACCCATCGTGGTGCGCAGCGCAATGCCGGCCACGATGGTCGCGAGCAATTGCAATCCGTAATAGGCCGAGAGGCCGGGTGTCAGGGACCACAGAGCCGACACGATCGCCAGGAGCGGCCAAGTCAGCAGCAGCAACCGACTTCCGAACAGGGTCGCGGCAAGGTCGCGGCGCAGGACCAGGAACACCAGGGCGCCGAGATCGGCACAGGCCCAGATCAGCCTTTCGAGACCCGGCAGCTTGATCTGCTCGCCGATCACGGGCGCGAAGACGAACAGGGCGATCCACGGGATGGCGGCGACGCCGAGCTTCGGCATGGCATCGGTCGCGCCTTCGTCGCGCGCCGCGCCGTTCCAGCGAGGACCGACGCCGGACGGGCCGAACGGTGACCACGCCACGCCCGCCGCATGTCCGGTTTCGAGGGTGGCCAAGTCGCGTGGAAACGCCATCGTTCGATCTCGGGTCCCCGGATGAGGCGGTGCCATCTCGGACGCGCGAGCCCTCTACGGCCCGACGCAGCCGCGGACTCGGCCCCTCGCGATCCGACGCTAGCCCGACCGATGCGGGCGCTGAACTCGACCAAACGAGGTAGGGGCGGCTCGCGCGGCGGACGCCTCCGATCGACCGAACCGACGCCGGATCACGCTCCGGCGGCACCGCCCGAGTTACGATGCCGCACCCGGGCCCGGCAGGGGCGACCCATGCGCGCCCCCCTGCGACAAAGGTCTGTTTTCACCAGCTCGGGGCACGTCAAACGCGCAGATGTCCCGATCGGACCCGACCGCTTCGAAGATCTTAGACAATCGGCACGGAACTCATGGGACGATTAGGCACTTGGACGTTCGTTGAATCTTGGAGGAGCGTTTGATGAAGGTCTCACGTCTGGCGGGCGCGGTTGCGCTTCTGGCCGTCGCTGCCGGTCCCGCTTTCGCGGCCCCGTGCAGCACTGGAACCACAAAATCGAAGACCCCTGATCAGCAGGCTTCCAACCCGAACAGCTCCGATGTCGACAAGTCGAGCAAGAATCTGGCCGGCGGCCAGCAGCCCGCCTCGCCCGGCACGGTCGGCGCCATGAACAACGCCGGCGCGACGCAGACCGCGGATCGGCAGGCCCCGACCGATGCGGGCGCGAAGTCGAAGTCGACGGACCCGGCTGCCGCAAATCTGGCTGGTGGCCAGCAGCCCGCCTCGCCCGGCACGGTGGGCGCCATGAACAAGGCCGCTGCTGACAGGCAGACCGCTCCGGTCTCCGACGACGGCTGCTGATCCGAACCGTACCCTTTCCCGCTCTATGGAAGCCCGCTTCGCAGTGTCGAGGCGGGCTTTTTCGTTCCTGTCTTCCGGCCGCGGCGAACCCTGGCTCCCGATCGAGCGAACCGGTTTGAACCGGCCAAGTTCGGGTGTATCTGGCATCAAAACCGGGTAGATTCGGCAATCGAGGTTAGGGGAGGAGCGCGACGTGGGTGGTCGCCGGGCGATGCTGCTCATCGGAGGGATGGTGCTCGCCGCGGCCGGTCTCGCCGTCACGCCACCGGGCGAAAGGCTGCGGGCGGATGCGGGCCCGATCATCGCGGAGATGCGGGCGCGGGCAACGGCGCTCGTCCCCGATTGGCGCGATGGTCCACCTGCAGCGGCACAGCTTCCGGCGCCGCGCACCGCCGTCGAGGATGGACGGACGGTGGTGCGGCTGACGGCAGCCGAGCGCGCGCGGATCGGGCTCGTGGCCGAGTCACGGCCGGCCGTGCTTCACCGGCAGGAACTGACCGCCTACGGCAGCGTCCTCGACCTCGCCCGGATCACCGAACTCACCAACAGCTACGCGGGCGCCGTCGCGGCGCTCCAGACGGCGCGCGCCCGTGTCGAAGTCTCGGCCAGTGCTGCCCGCCGGGCCCGTAACCTCGGCGCCGGCGTGGTGGCGGTGGCGCAGATCGAAACCGCCGAGGGCACGCTCCTGACCGATCAGGCGTCGATGACGGTGGCGGAGTCGCAGTTGCGGACGCTCGCCGCCACGGCGCGCCAGGAATGGGGTTCGGTGCTCGGCAAGGCGATCATCGAGCGGTCTCCGCTGGTGACGCGCCTGATCGAGCGGACCGATTTCCTCATGCAGGTCACCTTACCGCCCGGGGAGACGCTTCCCGAAGCGCCGCAGGCCGCCTTCGCCGAGGTGCCGCCCCAGAGCGCGCGGGTTGCCCTCCGGCCGGTCTCGCCCGCGACGCGGACCGATCCGCGGATCCAGGGGCAGAGCTTCTTCTACCTGGTCTCCGGCGACAGCGGCCTCCTGCCCGGCACCAGCACGATGGCGTTCCTGCCGGCGTCCCGCGCGGTCAAGGGCGTCCTCGTGCCGGAGGATGCCGTCGTCCACGGAGAGGGCGGCACCTGGGTGTATCGCGGCACCGGCGACGGCGCCTACGTGCGCCATCCGGTCCGGCCGGATGCCCCGATGTCGGCCGATGCCTTCGTCGTCGAGGACCTGCCGGACGGCAGCGAGATCGTGCTGCGGGGGGCGCAGGCGCTCCTCTCGGAGGAGATGAAGAGCCGCATCCGCGTCGTGGGCGACGACGATGACTGAGCCCTCCCCTGCAGCCGGCCGCGGCGGCGGTTTGCAGGCCGCACTCGTGGGCTTCGCCGTCCGCCTGCCGCGGGTGGTCCTCGCGCTGGCCTGCGCGGTCCTGATCTTCGGGCTCTACGCCCTCGCGGGGGCCCGGTACGATGTCTTCCCCGAGTTCGCGCCGCCGACGGTGACGATCCAGACCGAAGCACCGGGCCTCGATTCCGAACAGGTCGAGGTGCTGGTCACGCAGCCCGTCGAGGTGGCAGTCGGCGGCCTGCCGGGCCTGGAGACCCTGCGCTCCACCTCGATCCAGGGCCTGTCGGTGATCACCGCGGCGTTCAGGCCCGGCAGCGACGTCGACCGGATCCGCCAGCGGGTCAACGAGCGTCTGGCGGCACTGGCCGGCCGCATGCCCGACGGCGTGACAGCCCCCGCCATGACCCCGCTCACTTCTTCGACGCTCACCGTCCTCCTCGTCGGGCTGACCGCCGAGGCCCGCGACGCCATGGACCTGCGCCAGATCGCGGAATGGACCGTGCGCCGGCGGCTCCAGGCGGTGCCCGGCATCGCCCAGGTCTCGCTCTATGGCGGCGGCGTGCGCGCCCTGCAGGTTCAGGTCCGCTCCGACGACCTGATCCGCTTCCAGATCGGCCTCAACGACGTCCTGGCGGCCGCCCGAAAGGGGACCGGCGTGCGCGGGGCGGGCTTCGTCGACACGCCGAACCAGCGTGTCCTGCTCCGGACGGAGGGGCAGTCCCTCACGCCGGAGGCGCTCGGACAGATCGTGCTGCACAACGACGGCGGGGCGAGCGTCGTGCTCTCGGATGTGGCCACCGTCACGGCCGCCCCGGAGCCGGCGATCAGCGCGGCGCTCGTGGACGGCAAGCCCGGCGTGCTGCTGATGGTCGGCGCCCAGGTGGGCGTCGACACGCGCGCCGTGACGGCCCGCCTGGAGGCGGCCCTGGACGAGCTGCGCCCGGTTCTGAAGCGCGAGGGCGTGAGCCTGCGGGCGGACCTGTTCCGGCCTGCGAACTTCGTGGATGTCGCCACGGGCAACGTGATCCAGGCGCTGGCGCTGGGCGGCGTGCTGGTGATGATCGTACTCCTCGTCTTCCTGGCGGATTGGCGGGCGGCGGTGATCAGTGCAGCGGCAATCCCGCTGTCGCTGATCACCGCCGCGCTCGTTCTCCAAGCCTGGGGCGAGAGCCTCAACACCATGACGCTGGGCGGGCTGGCCCTTGCCATCGGGGAGGTGGTCGACGACGCGGTAATCGGCGTCGAGAACGTCTCCCGCCGCCTGCGGGAGGCGCGGGGCGGACGGCGCAGCATCCCCCGCGTGGTTCTGGCCGCGATGCTCGAGGTGCGGACGTCGGTCGCCTACGCGACGCTCGCGGTGATCCTGATGTTCCTGCCCATCCTCGCGTTGACCGGCGTCGCCGGCCGGCTGTTCGGTCCGCTGGCGCTGGCCTACATCGCGGCGGTCGTCGCCTCGCTTCTGGTCGCGCTCACGGTCACGCCGGCCCTCGCGATCCTGCTCCTCGGCAGTCGTTTGACGCGCCATGCGGGCGCCGCTCCGCCCGACCCGCCGGTGGTGCGCTGGAGCCGGGCGGCCTATCTGCGGCTGCTCGCCGGCATCGGGCGGATGCCGCGGATCGCCATGGCCGGCGCGCTGCTGGTGACCCTTGCGGGGGCCGCCATCCTGCCGACCCTCGGAGCGGTGTTCCTCCCCAACCTGAAGGAGGGACACATGATCCTGCACATGGTGGCCATTCCCGGCACCTCCCTGCAGGAATCGCAGCGGCTCGGGACCCTGATCACCGGCGATCTGAAGGAGATCCCCGGCGTGCGCGCCGTGGCGGCGCAGATCGGGCGCGCCGAGGCCGCCGAGGATACCGCCGGGCCGCATTACAGCGAGATCCACATCGATCTGGAGCCCGGCCTCGACGGGGCTGCCCAGCGCCGCGTCGAGGCCGGCATCCGGACGCTGATCGCCGGCTTCCCGGGGGCGGCCTTCTCGCTCAAGACGTTCCTCACCGAGCGCATCGAGGAGACCGTCTCGGGCTTCACCGCACCGGTCGTGGTCAACGTGATCGGCAGCGATCTCGACCGGATCGAAGCGGCGGCCCGCTCGGTCGCGCAGGAACTCTCGGAGGTGAAGGGTGCCCGGGACGTCCAGCAGGCCTCGCCCGCCGGGCTGCCGCAGGTCACGGTGGCGCTGCGCCCGGTGGATCTGCGGCATTGGGGCCTCGATCCCGTGGAGGTGCTGGAGGCGGTGCGCACCGCCTACCAGGGCGACACGGTGGGCCAGACCTATCGCGGCAACGCCGTGTTCAACGTGCTGGTGATCCTCGACGCACGCGTGCGGGATCGCCTCAGCGCGGTGGGGGACCTGCCCCTGCGGGCCCCCGGCGGGCGCTATGTCCGCCTGTCGCAGGTCGCCGACGTCTACGAGAGCGCCGGCCGATACCAAGTGCAGCATCTCGGAGCACAGCGCGTGCAGGCGGTGACCGCCAACGTCGCCGACCGCGATCTGGCGGGATTCGTGGCGGCGGCCAAGCGCAAGATCGCCCGCGAGGTTCGGCTGCCCGAGGGGGTCTACGTGACCTTCTCGGGCGCCGCCGAGGCCCAGGCGGCCGCCCGCCGCGACCTCCTCGTCCATGCCGGGCTCGCCGGCTTCGGGATCGTGGTGCTCCTCGCCATCGTGACCGGTTCGGCGGCGAACCTGCTGCTGGTGCTCGTCAACCTGCCCTTCGCCTTCGTGGGCGGCGTGGCCGCGGCGGCGCTGACCGGCGGGGTCTTGTCGCTCGGCTCGATCGTCGGGTTCGTGACCCTGTCGGGCATCTCGCTGCGCAACAGCGTGATGCTGATCGCCCATTACGAGCAGATGGTCACCCGGGACGGGCGATCCTGGGACGCGGCCACGGCGGCGGAGGGCGCCGCGGACCGGATGGTGCCGATCCTGATGACCTCCCTGGTCACGGGTCTCGGCCTGCTGCCGCTGGCGCTCGGCGCCGGCGAGCCCGGCCGTGAGATCGAGGGCCCGATGGCGCTCGTGATCCTCGGCGGCCTCGTCACCTCGACGGTGCTGAACCTGCTGATCCTGCCGGTGCTGGCGCTCCGCTTCGCCCGGTTCCGGCGCGTGGATCCCGCGGATCTGGAGCTGACCGCGATCGGGTCCTGACGGCGGGCCGATCCGGCCTCGCGCCGCAGGTCGCCGCTGGTCCTACCACCAGCTCGCGCGGGTCTCGGGGGCGGCCGGCCGGTTGGCCGAGGCCGGGCGCAGGGAGTGATCGAGGGCGGCCAGCACGCGGCGCACGGCGTCCTCGTAGGTCGCCGCCACCGGTTCGCGCGGCCGGGCGAGCCCGATCGGCACGGTCTCGTCCAGGCGTCCCGGCCGCGGCCGCATCACCACCACCCGGTCGGCCAGGGTGACGGCCTCTCCGACGTCGTGCGTGACGATCAGGATCGTCGGCTTCGACTCGGCCCAGAGATCGAGGAGCTGCTCGTGCAATCCCTTCCGGGTGAAGGCGTCGAGGGCGGAGAACGGCTCGTCGAGGAGCAGGACCCGCGGCCGCGCCACGAAGGCCCGGGCGATGGCCACGCGCTGCTGCTGGCCTCCGGACAGTTCCCGGGGCCAGCGGCCACCGTGCTCGGCGAGGCCGACCCGCTCCAGAGCATGGGTCACGCGCGCCCGGCGCTCGAACCGCGGGAGGTCGGCGAGGCCGAAGCCGACATTGCCGGCCACGTCGAGCCAGGGCAGCAGCCGCGGCTCCTGGAACACGACGCCGACGCTCGGATGGGGCGCGCGGATCGTCTCGCCGTCGACCTGCACGGCGCCTTGGCTCGCCTGATCGAGCCCCGCGATCAGCCGGAGCAGCGTCGTCTTTCCGCAGCCCGAGCCGCCGATCAGCGCGACGATCTCGCCCTGCTGGACCGACAGGTCGATGCCCGACAGGGCCCGCGTGCCGTCGGCATAGGTCTTGGAGAGGTCGTCGACGGTCAGCACGGGCGTCTCTCGCGCGGTCGCGGGATGGGGATCGGATTGGAACCGCGGCGCGGGACCGTCCCCGGTTCCGCGCCGCGCGTCAGCCCCAATCCTGCGGTCACAGGCTGTCCCGCACGGTATCCTGCCATCGGGTCAGGGGCCGTGTCAGCGTCAGCAGGGCCATGTCGGCCGCCTTGCCCACGAGGGCAAAGGCGATGATCGCCGCCACGATCTGATCCGGCTTGCTGAACTGCTGGCCGTCCACGAGCAGATAGCCGAGGCCCTCGGAGGCGCCCATCAGTTCCGCCGCCACGACGAACAGGAAGCCGAGACCGAGCCCCGTGCGCAGCCCGACGAGGGTCGCCGGCAGCACGGCCGGCAACAGGATCCGGCGGGCGAGAGCAAGGCGGGACAGGCGGAAGATCCGCCCGACCTCGACCAGCTTGCGGTCCACCGAGGCGATCGCCCCCGAGACGCCGACATAGACGGGGAAGAACACGCCCACGGCGATCAACAGCACCTTCGGCGTCTCCAGGATGCCGAACCACAGGATGAAGAGCGGCACCCAGGCCAGAGACGGGACGGCGCGCAGGGCCTGCAGGCTTGGATCGACGAGCCAGCGCAGCAGCGGGATCGTCGCGACGAGGGCACCCGCGATGATCCCGGCCGCCGCTCCGCACAGGAAGCCGAGGCCGACCCGCACGAGGGTCGCCTCGACGTGAAGCCAGAGATCGCCCGACACCGCGAGCTCCCAGAGGGTCGCGCCGATCCGGCTCGGCGGCGGGAGCAGCCGTCCGGAGGCCGCGCCCGTCGCCACCGCGATCTCCCAACCGATCGCCGCGACGAGCGGCAACAGAAGCCCCAAACCCGCGCGGCCGCCCCGCCGCAGCAGCGGCACGCTGCCGCTCACTGTCCGGCGACGGGATTGAAGCGCGCGTAGAGCAGGCCGTCGACGGCCGCGGCCACGTCGGTACCCGCCGGGATCACGCCCGCCTGCTGCAGGGCTGTTCCGGCCGCCTTGATCGACTGGGCCTGGGCTGCGCCGATCGCCGGCTGGGACAGGTCGGTCCGCTCGAGCTGACGGGCGATCACCGGCTCGGGCAGCTTCGTGGCCGCAACGAGGGACGCGGCGAGGGCCTGGGGGTTGGCGAGCGCGTAGGCGCGGGCCCGCTCGTAGGCGGCGATCACCGTCCGGACGAGGTCGGGATGGGCCGTCGCGAACTCCTCCCGGACGTCCAGCAGGCCCCAGGTGTTTGCGGCGGCATCCCGGTAGAACAGCACGTCGCCGTTCTCGATCTCGGCGGCGGCCATCATCGGATCGAGGCCGGCCCAGGCATCGACGTCGCCGCGATCGAGGGCGGTCCGGCCGTCCGGATGCTGCAGCAGCACGAGCTTGGCGTCGCGCTCGGTGAGGCCGGCGCTCTGGAGCGCGCGGATCAGGAAGATGTGCGGATCGGTGCCCCGGGTGACGGCGACGCGCTTGCCCTTGAGATCGGCGGGCTTGGCGATGCCGCTGTCCTTGCGGGTGACGAGCGCCGTCCATTCCGGGCGCGAATAGGCGTAGATCGCCTTGATCGGATTGCCGTTGATCCGCGCCACGAGGGCTGCGGCGCCGGCCGCCGAGCCGAAATCGATGGCGCCGGCGTTCAGGAATTCGAGCGCCTTGTTGGAGCCGAGCGACTGGACCCAGCGGACCTTGATGCCCCGCGGCGCCAGCGCCTCCTCGAGGAAGCCCTTCTCCTTCAGGAGCAGGCCGACCGGATTGTAGGTCGCCCAGTCCAGGCGGACCTCCTTCGGATCCTCGGCCCGGGCCTCGCGCGACAAGAGGCTGCCCAGGCACGCCAGGGCGAGGCCGGCGGCCAGGAGGGATCGGCGGTTCGGGATCATGAATCGGGCCTGGCGTCTGAAGTGGGTGCGGCGGGAGGCGTTCGGTCTGCGGCGCCGTAGCACAGGTCCCGGTTCGCGGTGCGATCCGAGCCGGTTCCTTCGAGGCGGCCGCGTTCGGGGATTCAGCAGCGGCGGCAGATCAGCCGGACGGGTCTTTCGGACCGCGGCGAGGTTCGAGCGCGAACCGTCCACCCGATCCGGACGGCGTCCCTGTTCGTCCCGGGGACATGACCGGACCGCCCATGCGTCTTCATCTTCCCTGCGCTGCCCTTACCGTGACAGTGAATACAAGATCCTGTCGGTCGGCCAAGGAGTCAACGAAACGGCTTTCTCTACTTTGATGGATGAAAGCAAGAATGTTCGTCATTTTGCGACAACACGAGAATATTTTGCGCTTGAACGGAGCGGCGATGCCACTGCGGTTCTCCGACCCTTCTGGGCGCCCATTCAGGCCAGCGACACGCCCTGCGTCCGACGACGGGGGCCGTTCGGCGCGATCGGGGACGTGTGCGGCGCGCAAGGGTGTCGAGCCGCTTGGCGGTCGCGCATCCCGGTTCATCGCGGCCGGTCTGCGCCACGCGGAATCCCGGGCGGACGTCCGGCAGCCGGCGTGCCCCGGCCTGAACCGACGTCGGATTGGATGCGACCCTCCCGCATCGTCGATTGCAGAGCCGGCTGCGTCGTCCCCCCGGGGGCCCGGTACATGGCGTCGGGATCGGCCTTCGTCATTCATCGCTCGATCACGAGATGTGCCGACCCTTCATGCGCGAATATTGATTTGCAGAAAGGCCGGTGAATATTATCGGTTTACGGGTTCGGGCGATTCACGCGGCGATACAGGCGCGATCATGGGGACGAGCATGGGCGCGAACCGGCACGAGCGGGTCCCGGACTTCTCGGGCTATCCGGATCTCGTCGTGATCTATCTCGGCATGAAAGTCCGGACGCTCGCCGGCGTCAGGACTCTCCTCGGCTTCGGACCGCGGATCGCCACGGTCGGCGCGGAACGCCCGGACGGCCTGCTGCACTACGAGAACAACATCATCTTCAGCCTGCGCCCGCTGCATCTGGGCATGCGCTGGTACTGGCGCGACATCGACAGCATGGTCGCCTGGGCGAAATCCGAGCCCCATCGGATCTGGTGGCGGGATTTCCTGCGGGACACGCGCGGCGTCGGCATCTGGCACGAGACCTACCACATGCGCGGCGGCATGGAGGCGATCTACAACGCCGTCCCGGGCGCGGTCGGTTTCTCGGCCTTCATGCCGATGCAGGAGGCGCGCGGCTCCCTGGCGACGCGGCACGCGCGGCATGCCACGTCCGATCTGCACGACCTTCCCTCGGGGAATGCGCCGGAAACGTCCGTGTCCCGCTGACGCGCGCCATGGGCCGTGCCCCGGTGCCGGCCGGTACCGTCCCAGCGGAAGCGGGATGAGCGTCGCGCGTACAACGCTGGGTTCGCTTGCACGGGTGGGTCGGCTAGACTCCGGCCCGCTCACGCGGCACGGAGCAGATCAGCCTCGATGACGGTCGGTTCGATGAGACAGGGCACCCTGCGCCTCGGCGCATTCTTCTACGCGACCGGCCACCATGTTGCGGGCTGGCGCCATTCCTCCAGCGAAGCCGACGGCGGTCTGGTCCTCGAGCGCTATGTCGGCTGGGCGCAGCGGGCCGAAGCCGCCAAGTTCGATCTCATCTTCCTCGAAGATGGCACCGGCATCCGCGACCTCGATCTCCGATCCAGCGAGCGCACCGCGCGCTCCACCCATTTCGAGCCGGTGACGCTCCTGTCGGCACTCGCGGCGGTGACGAGTCGGATCGGTCTCGTCGCCACCACCTCCACCAGCTTCAACGAGCCCTACAACGTCGCGCGCCGGTTCGCGTCCCTCGACCACCTCAGCGGCGGACGGGCCGGCTGGAATCTCGTCACCTCCGCGACCGACGCCGAGGCGGCGAATTTCGGCGGCGACCGGATCGCCCGCCACGCCGACCGCTACGAGCGCGCGGAGGAGTTCGTGGACGTGGTCCTCGGCCTCTGGAACACCTGGGACGATGGCGCGGTGATCATCGACCGCGCCAGCGGGCAATTCTCGAAGCCGGATGGCTTCCGCCCGTTGAACCACCGCGGCAGCCATTTCGAGGTGCGCGGGCCGCTCAACATCTCGCGCACGCCGCAGGGACAGCCCGTGCTGGTGCAGGCCGGCTCCTCCGGGCCCGGCAAGGATCTGGCAGCGCGCACCGCCGAGATCGTGTTCACGGCCAATCAGACGCTGGAGGAGGCGGTGGCCTTCTACGGCGACCTGAAGGAGCGGATGGCGCGGTTCGGCCGCGCCCCGGACGATCTGAAGGTGATGCCGGGCCTGTTTCCCGTCGTCGGCCGCAGCGAGGCCGAGGCGCGGGCGAAATTCGAAGCCCTGCAGGACCTGATCGATCCCGTCGTCGGCCTCGCGCTGCTCGGACGCATGATCGGCGGCCACGACCTGTCGGGCTACGATCCCGACGGGCCCGTCCCGGAATTGCCCGAGACGGACGGCATCAAGTCCCGCCAGCAGCTGATGGTCGATCTCGCCCGTCGCGAAGGTCTGACCCTGCGTCAGCTCTACCTGCGCATCGCGGGCGCCCGCGGCCACTCGCAGATCATCGGCACGGCCGCCCAGATCGCGGACGAGATGGAGGAGCGGTTCCGGGCTGGCGGGGCGGACGGCTTCAACATCATGCCCCCGACGCTGCCCGGCGGCCTCGAGGATTTCATCACGCTGGTCCTGCCGGAGCTTCGCCGGCGCGGCCTGTTCCGCACCGAGTACGAGGGCCGAACCCTGCGGGACCATCTCGGCTCGCGCCCGCCGGCAGGATTCGGGCCTCATCCAGCCAGGACCTAGGGTAGGCGGCCGGTCGCCGCGTGCAGCGACCGGCCTGCGGCGTCTTGGCCATTAAGATGATTGCGCACAAGCGATAATCCCTGTGATACGAGGAGCCATCACGGTCGAAGGCCGCCATGTGCAGGTCGTGGCAGGGGCGACGGGGCATTGACGGATCAGCAGGAACGCACCCGCTTCGAAGCGGAGTTTGCGCGCATCGGCGCGAGTTCCGACCCGTTCGTATCCGCCGTTCGGGCGACGCGGATGCCGATGCTGATCACCGATCCCAATCAGCCGGACAATCCCATCGTCTTCGTCAATGCCGCCTTCTCCACGCTGACCGGTTACGCCCATGACGAGATCATCGGGCGGAACTGTCGGTTCCTGCAGGGGCCCGAGACCAACCGCGCCGATATCGCCAAGATCAGAGCGGCCATCGCGCGCCGGGTGCCGATCGAGATCGAGCTGTTGAACCACAAGAAGAGCGGTGAGCTTTTCTGGAATCGGCTCCTGATCTCGCCGGTCTTCGATCGCGACGGTGAGTTGACCTATTTCTTCGCGTCGCAGTTCGACGTGACCCTGGAGCGGGACAAGCTTGCGCGGATGCATCGCGACCGGCTGGCGCTGGAGCTGGAGGTGGAGCGTCGCACCAGCGACCTCACCCGCAGCGAAGAGCGGCTGCGCTTCATCCTGAAGGCCGGACGCTTCGGCTCCTGGACCCTCGATCTCGCCGACATGCGCCTGGTGGCCTCCGAAACCTGCAAGGAGAATTTCGGACGGGCGGCCGACGACCCCTTCAGCTACGAGGATCTGATCGCGGCGATCGATCCCGAGGACCGCCCGCGCATGCAGGCGGCGGTGCAGACCTCGATCCGCGAGCACAGCGACTACGACATCGAGTACCGGGCGCGCACGCCGCGTGGCGAGCTGCGCTGGCTGCAGATCCGCGGCCAGACCTTCTACGACGCGGTCGGCCAGCCGCTGAGCATGGCCGGCGTCTCCATCGACGTGACCGAGCGCAAGCGCGCAGAGGAGCACCGCACCCTCCTGGCCGACGAGCTGAACCACCGGGTGAAGAACTCGATGGCGACCATGCAGTCCATCGCGCACCAGACTCTGCGCAACGCGGCCTCCGTGGAGGAAGCGCACAAGACCCTCGACGCACGGCTGCAATCGCTCTCGGCCGCCCACGACGTTCTGACCCGCGAGAGCTGGATCGGCGCCACGCTGACCGTGATCGTGGAGGGCACATTGCAGCCGTTCCGCGGCGGCGCGGGGCAGAGGTTCCTGATCAACGGCCCGGAGGTGTGGCTGACGCCGCGCCTGACCCTCGCCTTCACGATGGCTCTGCACGAGCTGGCGACCAACGCGGTCAAGTACGGCGCCCTGTCGAACGACAGGGGACGGGTGATCCTGAACTGGGACGTGGTGGATGGGGCGAGGCCAGCCCACCTCTGGTTCCGTTGGGAGGAAATCGGCGGACCTGCGGTGACGGCGCCGGCCCGCGGCGGCTTCGGCACGCGCCTGATCGAGCGGGCGCTGGCCGCCGAGATGGGAGGCTCGGCGGAAATCGAGTACCGCCCCCGCGGCGTCGTCTTCACCCTGGACGCGCCGTTGCCCGACCGGAGACCGGCCGCAGCGGAGGACCCGACGGCCTGAGGACCTCGAGCGCCGGCGCGCCGCCGTTCACGTCATGCGCGTCAGGACGGCCTCGTTCCAGAACCTGCGATGCAGGAAGGCCATCGCGGCATGGCCGAGGACGACCGCCAGGAGCGTGAAGCCCAGCCAGTAATGGAACAGATCGGCGGGAAGCATCATCCAGGCGATCTTCGTGTCCCGCTCCGGCATCAGGGGGAGACCGTAGGGCGCGAAGGGCTTGCCCGAACCGTACTGGCGCAGCAGCGCGAGGCTGGGGACGAGGATCATCAGCAGATAGATCAGGCCATGACCGGCCAAGGCGGCGCGCCCCGGAGCGCCCGGATGCGACGGGCGCCGGTGGAGATTCGCGAGTCCCCAGGCTCCGCGCAGGAGCACGAGCACGAACAGCGTGAAGCCAAGGGTGAAGTGGCTCCCGCCGACGAGGCGCGTGAGCGCAGTGTCACCGATCGCAACGTAGAGCAGCGCGCCCGTGAATTGCCACGCGAAGAGGGCGGCCATCAGCCAGTGGAAGCCGCGGCTGATGCGGCCGTAGCGGTGCGGGGTGTCCAGCCAGACACTCTGCGGCGCGGCTTCGCGGTTCATCGAACTGGTCATGCCGCGGTCTCGGTCCACAGGTCTCCGGCCATGGCGTCGGCTTGCAGGATCTCGGACGCCGCGGCGGTGAGCGCATGATCCGGTCCGGGCTGGCGCAGATAGGTGGCGAGGTCGCGCGCGAGCCGCTCCAGCCTATGGCCGCGCATGAATCCCTGCAAGCCGACCGAGCGCTGGGCCAGCTGGAGGACATCGAGGCCGGCACGCTCGACCGCGAGGCGGACCAGGTTGATGTAGGCGACCACGCGTGCGGGCGGCATCCCGGCGTCCGATGCGACCTGCGCGCCGCGCTCGATCCAGAGCCGCGCCCCCTCGACCGCGATGGCTCCCTCGCCGAGGCGGGCCAATTGGTGCGGGTCGCCGCCCCGGCCGGTCCGGTTCAGGTGGCCGCGCCAAGCATCGAACACGGCTTCGATGCCGCCGAGCTGGACCGCCGTGAAACGCCACGCGCCGCCCGAGAAGGCCGGCTGCTGGAAATAATCGTCGGGCTGGCCCAGGATGTCGCCGGCATTGACGGCGAGACCGGTGAAATCGACCGTGCCGGTCGCCGAAGCGCGCATGCCCTGCGCGCGCCAGGCCGAGAGATCGGCCCGGGTGCCGGCCTCGAGCGGCACCACCATCATCGCCACGCCGGCCCGGTCCGGATGCCGGGCGGTCACGAGGGCGCGGGTGACGTAGCCGGCGCCCGACGCGAAGGTCTTCACGCCGAGGAGTTGTCCGTCGGTATCGCGCGCCTCGACCCGCAAGCCGCCCTCGGCCGGCTCCGTATTCCAGACTCCGAACAGATGACCGGCGCGCGCGTCGGCGAACAGGCGGCTTCGCTGGTCGGGCGTGCCGTACCGGGCAATGAGTTGGATGGCGTTGACGTGTCCCTCGTAGAGTCGGCCGAGGGCGAGGCTGCCGTAGCCGACCAACCGCAGAACCTCGGCCAGGGCGCCGGCTCCCGGCTCCGTCCCCAGGCCGGCCCCACCCTGTTCCACCGGGACCGGGGCGGCGAGCAGCCCGAGCCGCGCGAGATCGGCAACATCGTCCTGCGGGAAGCCGCCGTCATGGTCCTGGGCATCCGCGCGCGCCGCGGCGGCGGCGGCAATGGTTCGGGCAGCCGCCTCGGAATCGTAGATCGGGTCCAGACGGGTCCACTGGTCCATGCGTCTTTCCCCTTCAAGTCGCGGCCGGGCGCGGCGGAGTGCGCAGACCGCACCGCCGATCCGTGCACGCTGAGCGCCTAGCATCGCGATCCGCGCGGCCCGTTACAGGAGCGCAGCCGCACAGGGTCGAGCGCTCGGATGTCGTCACGTCTCGCCTCCTACCCGCACTGGATGCGGAAGATCATAGAAAGCTAACCTGAGAGTGAACCACCCTTTCCTCATCCGGGGCTGCGACCAATGCGACCGCATTCGGCCGGGCCGGCGGCTGCGCCGCGATGGTTCAGTTCAAAGTCCGGTTGGCGCGCAGCTGCGACACCGCGAGGTCGACGAAGGTCCGCACCTTCGCGGGTGCGCGCCGGCCTTCGGGATACAGCACGTGGACGGGTATCGGCGCCTCCTCGTACTCGTCGAGCACGATCCTGAGGCGGCCTTCGAGCAGATCCGGGCCAATCTGGTAGTGCAGGACCCGCGTCAGCCCCCAGCCTGACCGGGCGGCGGCGATCGGAACCTCGTTGGTGTTGCTCTGAAGGGTGGGATGGACGACCACCCGCTCGTTCCCCGCGAACCGCCATTCCGGCGACGCCCAGGCGCCGGTGGAGACCGCGATCCGGTGCCGCTTCAGATCCGCCGGCGTCGTCGGCACGCCGTGGCGCGCGAAATAGGCCGGGGCGCCGCAGATGACATGGCGGACCGACCCGACCCGAGCCGCCGTCAACCCGGAATCGGTCAAGCGGCCGATCCGGATCGCGACATCGATCCCTTCCTCGACGATGTTGACGGGCCGATCGACGAACAGGGTCCGCGCCGACATGGTCGGGTAGGTGTCGAGGTAGTGGGTCACGATCGGGAGGACGTGCATCTTCCCGAACAGCACGGAGGCCGTGACCGCGAGCGTCCCCGAGGGGGTCGCATTGGAGCCGGCCGCCGCCGACTCCGCCTCGGCGATGTCGGCCAGGATCCGCCGGCAATCCTCGTAGTAGCGGCTGCCCGCCTCCGTGAGCTTCACGGAGCGGGTCGTCCGGATCAGGAGCCGGGCGCCGATGGTCTCCTCGAGGGCCGCCACAGCACGCGTGACGGCCGGCGGGCTCATGTGCAGAAGGCGTGCGGTCTGCGCGAAGCTCCCCGTCTCGGCGACCTTGGCGAAGACGCGCATGGTTTGCCAACGATCCAAGGCCTCGCTCCTGGGCTTCGCGAAACGGACCGCGCCGCCGACGCCCGGTCCAGGCTCCCCTCACCCGCCGGGCCGGTGATCAGAACCCGAAATGGCTCAGGCCCGGATGATCGTCCGGCCGGCGTCCGAGGGGCCAGTGAAACTTGCGGTCCGCTTCCGCGATGGGCAGCTCGTTGATGCTGCTGTGCCGGTAGCGCATCAGCCCGTCCTCGGCGAATTCCCAGTTCTCGTTGCCGTAGGCCCGGAACCAGTGGCCGCTGTCGTCGTGGTACTCGTAGGCGTAGCGCACGGCGATCCGGTTGCCGGTGAAGGCCCAGAGCTCCTTGATGAGGCGGTAGTCGAGCTCCCGGTTCCACTTGCGGGTCAGGAAAGCCTCCACCTCCGCGCCTCCGTTCAGGAACTCGGCGCGATTCCGCCAGCGGGTATCGGTCGTGTAGGCCAGGGCGACCTTGGCCGGGTCGCGGCCGTTCCAGCCATCCTCGGCGAGGCGGACCTTCGCGATCGCGCTCTGCTCATCGAAGGGCGGCAGCGGGGGACGGGACATGGTGTACTCCTGGGGTGCGCGAGGTTGCGGGGCCCGGGCCCGATATCGACGCCGCGCACAATGATCGGCCGCCGACGATCCCGGAAGGTGGAAAACGGAGTCGGGTGAAGCGTGCCGGGCGTCACAGCGCGAGCTGCACCCGGTCCGTGCCTTCGGCGGGCACGGCCGAGCAGATCAGCACTTCGTCCTCAGTTACGGCGGCGCTCGGTTCCTTGCGATAGGTTACGGCGCCGGCGAGCAGCTTTGTGCGGCAGGTCCCGCAACTGCCTTCCCGGCAACTGAAGGCGGGTGCGAGGCCGCGGGCTTCGGCGAGGTCGAGGAGGCTACCGGACTCGGGGGTCCAGCGCGCCTCCTTGCCGGTGTCGAGGAAGGCGACGGGCACCGGTTTCGTTGAGGGTGGCGGGCGGGGCGGCGCGGCGCCCTCCGACCCCGCCGTCCGGACCAGCGCGGAGGGGCCGAACGCCTCCGCGTGGATCCTGTCGTCCGACACGGTGTAGCCGCGCAACCCGTCATAGAGCGCCTGCGTGAAGGTCGGCGGCCCGCACAGGTAGAAGTCGTAATCGGCGAAAGCCAGGAAGCGCGTGAGCAGCGCCATGTCGATCCGGCCCGCGGCCTCGTAATCGACGCCGGCCCGGGCGTCGGAGACGTCGCTCAGGACGCGCACGATCCGGACGGAGCCCTGCGCCGCTGCGGCCACCTCGGACAATTCCGCGTCGAAGGCGCGATCGGACGGCGCACGTGCGGCGTAGAAGAGCGTGGTCGGTCGGATGTTGCGGGTGCGCAGGCCCTCGTAGACCACGTGCCGGAGCATCGCCAGGAGCGGCGTTATCCCGACGCCGCCGGCCAGCAGCACCGCGGGGCGCGCCGCGTGGGCATCGAGGGAAAAATCTCCGCCCGGCGCCCGCGCCTCGATGATGTCCCCAACCTGGAGGCGGTCGTGCAGGTGCTGCGAGACGATGCCGTCGCGCTTCACGCTGATGCGGTAGGTCGGGTCGGAGGGCGCGACCGAGAGCGTGTAGGTGCGGATCACCGGCGCGTCCGCTCCGGGCAGCGTCACGCGGATCGGGAGATGCTGGCCCGCACGGTGCGGGAGCCGTCCGACTCCGTCGTCCGGAGCCAGATGGAAGGACCGGATGGAGCGGCTCTCGTCGGTGATCTTCGTCACCCGGAAGGGCCGCCAATGCGCGGCACGCTCGGTCGCCCGGACGCGATCGGCGGCCTCCACCCAGTCGCCGGTCATCAGCGCGTTCGGCGACCATCCGTCCGCCTGGAACGACCACCGCAGCGGGAGGGCGCCCCGCCGACGGATGACCCGGCGCGGCCGGAAGCTCCAGAGACGCTCGGCGCCCTGGAAGGCGGCGAGCTCGGGCGAATCCAGGATCACGGCGGCGTCGCCGGTCAGGTGGAGAAGATCACCCGTCGCGAAATCGGTGAAGACCAGCCCTGCCCTGCCGTTGAGGTGGATGTTGCCGAGGGTGGCGAAAAACAGGTTGCCGGCGAAGTCGGGGATCGTGAGCGTACCGTCCGCAGCGACACGGACGAAGCCCGCCTTGCCGCCGCGATGCGAGACGTCGACCTGGCGCCGGCCCTCGCGGTCGGCATACGACGCCACGAAGAACGTGTCGGCCGCCGCGATCAGGGACCGCGCCGCCTCGTCGAGATCCGCGCGCTCCTCGACCGGGGCAGCGACGGGCGCGCGAAGATCCCCGAGGACGGTCATGTCGCGGAGCTGGATGTACTGCGGACAGTTTCCGAAGCTCTGATCGACGTCGAAGTGCAGGATCCCGCCGGCCGTGGACCGGACGATCCCGTTGACGCGGTTCCGTCGACGGCTGTGCAGCTCGATCCCGAGGAGACCGATCGCGTCGCCCTCCCCCGTACCCTCAGCCGCGGGATCGCCCGGGTCGGGCCGCACGGCGATGTCGAGGGCCGTCGGTGTCGGTGAGGTGATGAAGCCCGGGCCGCCGGCGAGAAGCGTGGCCCAGGCATCGCCGCGCCGGTCGACGCTGCCGAGAACGACGAAGGGAATCTGCGCATAGAAGGCGCGGTGCTGATCGGGCATGAAGTCCCGCACCACCCTCTGTCCGATCATTTCCATCCGTTCGGCGGCGCCGACCGTCTCCTGAATGGACTTTTCGCCGGCATGCCATGTCGGCAGCTTCGCAAGGGTCTGACCGTCATCCATCTTCGCGCCCTCCGCTCGATTCCGCTCCCGGATGCGGTGGCATCCAGGCCTGCCGATCACCCCGCGGCCGTGAGGCCGGCGGGTGTCTTCGCGAGAGGGACGAAGCCCGGCAGGCTTTCGACCCGGCGCAGGAACGCCTCGACGTTCGCATAGCTCGACAGATCCACGTTGCCCTCCGGGGCCCGGGCCAGGTAGCTGTAGAGTGCCACATCCGCGATGGTCGGCCGCTCGGCCGCGAGCCAGTCCCGCCCATCGAGATGCGCCTCGAGCCGCGCCAGAAGCGTGTGCGCCCGGGCGATCACCTCCTCCGGATTGAACTTGGCGCCGAAGACCGTGATCAGCCGGGCGGCGGCCGGTCCGTAGGCGAGTTCACCCGCCGCGACCGACAGCCAGCGCTGGACCGCCGCCGCGCCCTGCGGATCCTCGGGCAGCCAATCGGACCGGCCGAGCCGTTTCGCGACGTAGACCAGGATGGCGTTGGAATCGGAGACGATCACGCCGTCGTCGTCCAGCACCGGTACCTGACCGAACGGGTTCATCGCGCGAAAGGCCGGCGTCCTGTGCTCGCCCGCCTTCAGGTCGACCTCGACCAGCTCATGCGGCGCGCCGACCAGGGACAGGAACAGGCGAGCCCGGTGCGCGTGGCCCGAGAGGGGATGATGGTAGAGCTTCATGGTGGCGGTTCTCCGTCGGGGGCCGGGACTGCCCCGCGCCGCGACGGTAGAATGCTGCCGTCGCGGCTTCGGCGGAATGCGCGTTCTGCGCAGCACATCATTCCGGAAATCGGAATAATCATCGGCGCCTGTCGCCGGCCTCGCACGAGAGCCGGGATCGCGACCAGTCCTCGGATCCGTGCCGGCGCGCCGATGCCGCGCGCGAAGGTTCGGGGACGTGAGGAGCGATTGGAGGGATGACGTCCTCTTTTCGGGTTGCACCTGCGGGATCCGCGTGCTCGTCTCACCCGCCTTCGCCTCCGCCGGGCCCGCGGACGGGTCGTCGATAGGATTCTCGCCATGGGCCACCTCTCGACGCACGTGCTGGACACCACCTCGGGCAGGCCGGCTGCCGGCGTGGTCATCGAACTGCGCCGCCTCGCCGCCGACGGGACGGCGGAGCCTATCGCCTCGGCCGTCACCAATGCCGACGGGCGGACCGACGGTCCCCTGCTGGACGAGGCGACCCTGTCGGCCGGCACCTACGAATTGCTCTTCCACGTCGGCGCGTATTTCGCCCGGACGGGCCTGGACGGATCGCCACCCTTTCTCGATGTCATCCCCGTCCGATTCGGGGTCTGCGACCCGGACGGGCGCTATCACGTCCCCTTGCTCGTCACGCCGTGGAGCTACGCGACCTATCGCGGAAGCTGACGTGGTCCCGCGCCGGAAGGAACGGGTGGCAGGGCTGAAGAGCCGCGTCGAAGGCCGCGCAGAGAGGGGCGGGACGCAACCTCCGAAAGGACCGCGCGGGCCTTGACACGGGCTTCATAACCGAAGAGCCTAGTTTTCAGGCGCGGGGCAAAGCTGCCCAGTTTCGCGCCACAATGTCTCGACCTTTCCCGGCGATGCCGCCCGCAGTGCTCACGCACTGGCGGGCTTTTTGCGTTCTGAAGGATTGCATGGGCCTCAGCCATCACAGCATCGGCATCCTGTTCTCCACGGACGGTCCCTACGGCCTCGTGGGGCGGGCCATGCTCAACGGCGCACGGCTGGCGGTCGAGGAGGTGAACGCGCAGGGCGACATCATCCTCGAGCCGGTGATCTGCGACCCGCAGGGCGCCCTCGCCGGATACGTCGCCGGCGCCGAACAGCTCCTCGGCGCGGGCATCCGCCACGTCGTCGGCTGCTACACCTCGTCGAGCCGCAAGGAGATCATCCCGATCTTCGAGAAGCGGGATGGATTGCTCTGGTATCCATCGCATTACGAAGGCTTCGAGACGTCGGCGAATGTGATCTACACCGGCGCCGCACCGAATCAGCACATCGTCCCCCTGGTCCGATACCTGCTCGCCCGGGGCGGCCGTACCGCCTTCTGCGTCGGATCCAACTACATCTGGGCATGGGAGAACAACCGGATCCTGCGCGAGACGCTGGCGATCGCGGGCGGCCAGGTCACGGGTGAACGCTATCTCGCAGTGGGCGAGACCGCCCTCGGGCAGGTGATCGAGGCGATTCTGGACGCGAAGCCGGACTTCGTCTTCAACACCCTGATCGGGACGTCGGCGTATCGCTTCTTCCGCGATTTCCGGAGCGCCTGCCGCGCGCGCGGCATCGACCAGCCGCGGACGTTGCCGGTGGCGAGCTGCAGCCTCGCCGAGCCGGAATTGGAGGCGATCGGGCCGGAGGCGGTCGACGGTCACCTGTCGTCGAGCGTCTACTTCACGTCGATCGACTCTCCCCGAAACCGAGCCTTCACGGCCGCCTATGCGGCGCGCTTTCCGGACGGGCCGACCGCGTCGGCCGATACCGAATCCTCCTACATCGCGGTCCATCTCCTGGCGCGGGCGCTGGCGCGGGCCGGGACGGAGGACGCCGCGACGGTGCGCAGGACCGCCTGCATGGACGCGTTCGACGCGCCGCAGGGGCCGGTCCGTCTCGACGAGACCACGCTCCATGCCTGTCTGACGCCCCGGATCGGCCTCTCGACGGCGGCGGCCCGCTTCAGCATCGTGGCGCAGGCGGACGAGCCGGTGGCGCCGGATCCCTATCTCGTACGCAGCGACCCGCGCGTCGTGCCGGTGAGCCGGCGTCCGCGCCTGCGGGTGGTGCCATGACGAATCCCCGCCTGATCCAGAACTTCAGTGGCGCGCAGGCCCTGCTGATCGCGCCGCCGGGCACCGCCACCGAGGTTCTCGCCGGCACCCTGTTGAAGCTGGGGCTCACGGTCGCCTCGGTCGTCCCGGCCGGCGAAGCGCCCTGGCTCGATTTCGAGAGCCTCGACCCCGAGCGCCACATCGTCATCGTGGACGGCGACCTGCCGCTGCCGGGCATCGCGGCGAGCGCCGTCTCCGATCTGCCACCGGTGCCCGTGGTCGGGCTCGTCGGCGCCGAGGCGCCCAGCCGGCTCAAGGGGCTGCTCCAGCTCGGCGCCACCGGGCTGCTGCGCAAGCCGATCCACGGTGCCTCGGTCTACGCCGCTCTGTTCCTCGCGGTGAACGAGCACAACCGACGGCGCGTGCTTGAGGAACGGCTGGCCCGCCACGAGGAGCGGCGGCGCGGCCGGCGCCACGTCGTCAAGGCGATCCTGCGGCTGATGCAGGAGCACGGCCTCGACGACGACGCGGCCTACGAGGCCCTGCGCCGCGAAGCGATGCGCGCCCGCCAACCCCTCGAAGCGTACTGCGAAGCGCTCATCCGCGCCCGGCCGTCCCCCGTGGCGCCCACCGTGGCGCCGCGACTGGCCCGCTCCTGAAGTTCTTTCGCCCCCCGAAGACGAGGATGCCCTGATGCCGAGAACGCCCCGCGGATCCCGCCTGTCCGCCCTCGCGGCCGCCCTGCTCCTGAGCACACCTTTGGCCGCCCCCGCGGCCCGCGCCGCCGACCCGATCAAGCTCGGCGTCCTCGAGGACCAGTCCGGCGACTTCGCCCTCGCCACGATCGGCAAGGTCCACGGAATCCAACTCGCCGCGGACGAGATCAACGCCGCCGGCGGCATCGCCGGGCGCAAGCTGGAACTCGTGATCTACGACACGCAGTCGGACAACACGCGCTATCAGGAATTCATGCGCCGCGTGCTCCAGCGCGACAAGGTCAACGCCGTCTTCGCGGGCTTCTCCAGCGCGTCCCGCGAAGCCTACAGGCCGATCGTCGACCAGCTCGACGGCTTCGCCTTCTACAACAATCAGTACGAGGGCGGCGTCTGCGACGGCCACATGGTCATCACGGGCGCGGTGCCGGAGCAGCAATTCTCGACGCTGATCCCGTGGATGATGGAGAAGTTCGGCAAGCGGGCCTACACGATCGCGGCCGACTACAATTTCGGTCAGATCTCGGCCGAGTGGGTGCGCAACATCGTCAAGGAGAACGGCGGCGAGATGGTCGGGGAGGAATTCATCCCCCTCGGCGTGTCGCAGTTCTCGCAGACGATCCAGAACATCCAGAAGGCCAAACCCGACATCCTGATGACGCTGCTCGTCGGCACCGCGCAGGCCTCCTATTACGAGCAGGCGGCGGCCGCGAACCTGAAGATCCCGATGGGGTCCTCGGTCAATATCGGCCAGGGCTACGAGCACAAGCGCTTCCAGCCCCCGAGCCTCGCCAACATGTACGTGACCACGAACTACATCGAAGAGGTCGACAGCCCGTCGAGCAAGGCCTTCCTCGCCAAGTGGAAGGCGAAGTTCCCGAACGAGCCCTACGTCAACCAGGAGGCCGAGAACTCCTACCTCGCGGTCTACCTCTACAAGCAGATGGTGGAGCGGGCGAACGGCTCGACCAAGCGGGCCGACCTGCGCAAGGTCATCGCGGCCGGCGACGTCTGCGTGGACGCGCCGGAGGGCAAGGTCTGCATCGACCCCAAGAGCCAGCACGCCTCACACACGATCTCCCTCGCCAAGGTCGACGAGAAGCACGCGATCTCGTTCCCGAAGACCTGGGACAACATCCAGCCCTACTGGCTCGGGAAGGCCGGCTGCGACCTGACGCAGAAGGATCCGATGGCGCAGTACACGCCGAGCAACCCGCCCAAGCCCTGAGGCGCACGATACCGCCGGGGCCCGTGCGCCCCGGCCCCCTCCGTCATGATCGGGCCTCCTGGATGGATCTGCTGACCCACGCCTTCACGTTCCTCTACCAGATCGGCGACGCGTTCTCGTTCCTGGTGCTCTCCGCCTGCGGCCTCGCGGTGGTGTTCGGCATGATGGGCGTGATCAACCTCGCGCACGGCGAACTCATCATGTGCGGGGCCTACGTGACCGCGGCGACGACGCGGGCCGGGCTGCCCCTGCCCCTCGGCATCCTCGCGGGGGCGCTCGCGGCCGGCGCCGTCGGCATGGTGATGGAGCGCCTCGTCATCCGCCACCTCTACGGCCGGCCCCTGGACACGATCGTGGCAACCTGGGGCATCAGCCTCGCGGCGACGCAGGGCACGCTGATCCTGCTGGGCTCCAGCATGCCGGGGATCGGCACGCCGCTCGGCAGCTTCGCGGTCGGCGGCTACTCCTACTCGACCTATCGCGTGGTCCTGATGGTCGCCGCCGTCGCGGTGCTGGCCGGGCTCTACCTCGCCTTCAACGCCACCCGCTTCGGCACCCTGGCGCGGGCCACCATCCAGGTGCCGCACATGGCCGAGGCCCTCGGCGTCGACACGCGCACCGTCTACGCCCTGACCTTCGGCCTCGGCGCGGCGCTGGCGGGCCTCGCGGGCGGGCTCTACGCGCCGACCATGACCATCGTGCCGACCATGGGCACGACCTTCATCATGGAGGCCTTCGTTACCGTGGTGGTCGGCGGCGCCGACATCTTCCTCGGCACGGCGCCGGCGGCGCTCGTGCTCGGCACGGTGCGGGCACTGCTCACCACGTGGCAGGGCCAGCTCTTCGGGCAGATCGGGCTCCTCGTCGCGGTGATCCTGGTGATCCGGGTGCTGCCGCGGGGCATTTCGGGCCTGATCCTGCGCGAGCGGGCGTGAGGCCATGGTGATGAGTCTGGCGATGACCCTGCTCCGGCGCCTCGAAGGCCCGCAGACCCTGGGACGCGGGCCGGCCTTCTGGACCGCGTTCGCGATCGTGATCGCCGCCGCCATCGCCTATCCGTGGTTCGCGGACGGCTACACGGTCGGCAACACCGCCTACTTCTTCTGCTGGGTGTTCATGGCGCTCGGCCTGTGCCTGATCTGGGGCTATGGCGGCGCGCTGAGCTTCGGCCAGACCGCCTTCTTCGGCCTCTCCGGCTACGCCTACGGGGTGCTCACCCTCAATGTCGGCGCCGCCTACGGTTTCACCCTGGCGGCCCTGGTGCTGGCGGTGGCCCTCTCGGCCGTCATGGCGGCGCTCCTCGGCTATTTCCTGTTCTTCGGCCGGATCGGCGGCGTGTTTCTCGGCATCATCACCCTCTCGGTGACGCTCGCCCTGGAGCGCTTCATGGCGCAGACCGCCGGCCCGGAATGGAAGATCGGGGCGGCGCGCCTCAACGGCTACAACGGCATGAGCGGCATGCCGCCCCTGACCGTGCCGTGGTTCGACGGCGAAATCGTGCTGTTTCCCGACGTCGCCCTCTATTACGGCCTCCTGGGTCTGCTGATCGTCGTCTACCTCGCGCTGCGCATCTTGGTGAACGCCCGGTTCGGCAACGTGCTGGTGGCGATCCGCGAGAACCCGGAACGGGCCGAGATGCTGGGCTACGACGTCCGGCGTTACCAGCTCGCCGCCTTCGTGATCGGCTCGGCCCTCGCGGGGCTGAGCGGCACCCTCTACACCGCCTGGGGCCAGTACATCACGCCCTCCAGCATGGGCCTCACCGCCGCCGCGCTGCCGGTGATCTGGGTCGCGGTCGGCGGCCGCGGCGACCTGACGGCCACGCTGATCGGCACGCTCGTGGTCCTCGGCGGCTTCCAGGCGCTGACGATCTACGGCAGCCAGTACGCCCTCGTGGTGATGGGCCTGCTCCTCGTCGTGGTGGTGCTGGCGGCGCCCGACGGCTTGGTGGTGGCAGCCATGCGCGGGCTCGGCCGCCTGCGCCGCCGGGAGGCCGGCCGATGACTCCGCTCCTCGAGACCCGCGCTCTCAGCAAGCATTTCGGCGGCCTCCACGTCACCAACGACGTGAACTTCGCCCTCGCGGCGGGGGAGATCCACTGCCTGATCGGGCCGAACGGCGCCGGCAAGAGCACCTTCTTCCGCCTGCTGCTGGGCGAATACACGCCGGAGCGGGGGCAGATCCTCTACGCCGGCGAGGACATCACCACGCTCAAGCCCTTCGCGCGGATCCGCCGGGGCATGAGCGTCAAGTTCCAGGTCCCGGGCATCTTCCCGAGCCTGTCGGTCGCCCACAACCTGGAGATTGCGCTCCAGCATCATCTCGAGGGGGCCTCGCTCGGCGCCGAGATCCGCCGGCTGCTCGCCTTCCTCAACCTCAGCGCGGCGGCCTCCGAACGGGCCGGCAATCTCAGCCACGGGCAGAAGCAGTGGCTGGAGATCGGCATGGCGATCAGCCTCAAGCCGCGCCTGCTCCTCCTCGACGAACCCACCGCCGGGATGTCGCCGGACGAGACCTTCGCCACCGGCGCGATGGTACAGGCCCTCAACCGCGACGGCGTCGCGGTGCTGGCCATCGAGCACGACATGGCCTTCGTCCGGCAGATCGCCCAGCGGGTGACCGTGCTCCATGTCGGGCGCATCTTCGCCCAGGGCACCACCGACGCGATCATCGCGGACGAGCGGGTGGCGGCGATCTACCTCGGCGAGTCGGATGCGCCACCCCTGCGGAGTGTCGCCGATGCCTGAGCCGCTTCTCGCGACCACCGGCCTGCGGGCCGGCTACGGCGGCAAGCCCGTGCTGCAGGGGGTCGACCTCGCGGTCCAGCCCGGTGAGATCGTGGCGGTGATTGGCCGCAACGGCGTCGGCAAGTCGACACTGATGCGCAGCCTCGTCGGGCTGCTGCCCGCCTCCGGGGGCGGCATCGCCTTCCGGGGCGCCGCGGTCGAGGGCCTCGCCGCCCACCGGCGCGCCCGCCTCGGCATCGGCTACGTGCCCCAGGGCCGCGACGTCTTCCCGCGCATGAGCGTCGCCGACAACCTGACGGTCGGCGCGTCCCTGCTGCCGAAGGGCGAGCGGCCGGATTACGAGCGCGCCTTCGGGCCGTTCCCGATCCTGCGGGAGCGGCGCGGGCAGCGAGCCGGAACCCTCTCCGGCGGCCAGCAGCAGCAGCTCGCCATCGGCCGCGTCCTCGTCGGCGGACCCGCCCTGATCCTCCTCGACGAGCCGTCCGAGGGCATCCAGCCCTCGGTGGTGCAGCAGATCGGCCGCACCCTGGTCGATCTCAACCGCCGTACCGGGGTCACGATCGTGTTCGTGGAGCAGAACCTCGACCTGATCCGCGCCATGGCCCAGCGCAGCTACGTCATGGACAAGGGCCGGATCGTCGCGGAGCTGACGGCCCGGGACCTCGACGACCGCGACCTCGTCCGGCGCCACCTCGCCGTCTGACACCTCAATCCGTCAACCAAGGGAGAGACGACCATGCAGTGGCTCGACCAGTCCATCATGGCCCGCAAGGGTGTCGCCGGCGGCAA
This sequence comes from Methylobacterium sp. 391_Methyba4, assembly GCF_029691625.1. Taxonomy (NCBI): domain Bacteria; kingdom Pseudomonadati; phylum Pseudomonadota; class Alphaproteobacteria; order Hyphomicrobiales; family Methylobacteriaceae; genus Methylobacterium; species Methylobacterium sp. 391_Methyba4. Next base: position 4,151,645 of record NZ_CP121475.1, read on the forward strand.
GTCCGGCCAGGAGCACACGATCACGGAGGCCGAGCAGGGCCGCTACCACTACGTCTACGGGCCCTTCGCCGAGCCGGTCCTCACCGTCGATCCGGGCGCCGTGGTCACCGTCGAGACCCACGACGCCTTCGAGGGCAAGATCCGCCACGAGACCGACAGCCCGACGCAGATCCTGAACTTCCCCTACCTCAACCCGCAGAACGGGCCGATCTACGTCAACGGCGCCGAGAAGGGCGACTGCCTCGCGGTGGCGATCCGCTCGATCCGGCCGCGCGGCCCGCAGCCCTGCGGCACGACGCTGATCATGCCGGAATTCGGCGGCCTCGTCGCCACCGGCGACACGGCGCTCCTCAACCCGTCCCTGCCCGAGCGGGTGCGCAAGCTCGAGGTGACGGCCGAGAACGGCGTGCGCTGGAACGACCGGATCACGCTGCCCTACCAGCCGTTCATCGGCACGATCGGCACCTCGCCGGAGATCGAGGCGATCTCCTCGCTTCAGCCGGACTATTACGGCGGCAACATGGACCTGCCCGACGTCGGCGTCGGCGCGGTGATCTACCTGCCGGTGAATACCGAGGGCGCGCTCCTTTATCTCGGCGACTGCCACGCCGCGCAGGGCGACGGCGAGCTCTGCGGCGTCGCGGTGGAGCACCCGACCCACACGACGGTGCAGATCGACCTGATCAAGGGCTGGACCTTCCGCTGGCCGCGGCTGGAGACCGCCGACTTCTACATGACGATCGGCTCAGCCCGGCCGATGGAGGACGCCGCGCGCATCGCCTACCGGGAGCTGGTCCGCTGGCTCGCCGCCGATTTCGGCTTCGACGAGATCGACGCCTACATGCTGCTCACGCAGTGCGGGCGCGTGCGGCTCGGCAACATGGTCGATCCGAAGTACACGCTCGGCGCCTCGATCACGAAGGCGATCGCCCACGCCTGATCGGCGACGGAGGAGGATGGCATGGATCTCGGGCTCAGAGGCCGCCGGGCGCTGGTGACCGGCGGCACCAAGGGCATCGGCGCGGCGATCGTCGACCTGCTTGCCGACGAGGGGGCGGCGGTCGCCCTCTGCGCCCGCAACGCCGCGGAGGTCGCCGCCAAGGGCGACGCCCTGCGCGCCAAGGGCGTGGCGGCGACCGGGCGCGCCCTCGACGTCGCCGATCCCGCCGCCCTGCGCGGCTGGGTCGCCGAGGCCGCAGGGGAGCTCGGCGGCCTCGATATCGTGGTGCCGAACGTGAGCGCGCTGGCCGTCGGAAGCGACGAGGCGGCGTGGCGCAGCGGCTTCACGGTCGACATGATGGGCACCGTCACGGCGGTCGAGGCGGCGATGCCGTTCCTCGAACGCTCCGAGGCCGGCGCGATCGTCGTCATCTCCAGCGTCTCCGGGCGCGAGATCGACTTCGCGGCCGGACCCTACGGCGCCTTCAAGGCGGCGCTGATCCACTATGCGCAGGGCCTCGCTTTCCAGCTCGCGCCCCGAAACATCCGCGCCAACTCGGTCTCGCCCGGCAACACCTATTTCGCGGGCGGCGTCTGGCACCAGATCGAGACCGGCAACCCGGCGCTGTTCGCCGAGGCGCTCCGGCTGAACCCGACCGGCCGGATGGCGCGTCCGGAGGAGGTGGCCCGCGCGGCCGTCTTCCTGGCGAGCCCTGCCGCGAGCTTCATCACCGGCACCAATCTCGTTGTGGATGGAAGCCTGACCCGCGGCGTGCAGTTCTGAGGCTTTCGAACGCCCTCAGGCGACATCCGGAAGCCTGAACCGGCGACGGGACCGGCCTGCCGCGCGTCGGCAGGCGGGATCGGGACACCGTCCCGAAGGACACGCGCTGCAGGCCCATGCGCATCGGATGTTCGGCGACGAAGTCTGGAGATCGCGGATATCGACCACACTTGCGACGCAATTCGCCTGCTCTCGGCTCTGTAGAGACAAGCTTGCCAGGCGCGCTGGCACGCGGCACTCTCAAGCTTGGCCTTTCGCGCGACGGAGGCACGTTGCGCGGTCGCGCCGGGCTGCAGGACAGGGAAGTCCAGGGCGATGATGACGGACGATCGCATGGCCGGCGGGCTCGACGAGCGCGGGCGCCCCGGACCCGACGCGGGGCTTCTCAGCCGCCGGTCGTTCCTGGCCGGCTCGGCTCTCGGAATCGGCGCCCTCTCGCTCGGCGGGTGCGGGACGACCGACACCTTGCTCATGGCCGAGGCGGCGAAGACCTACGGGCCGATGCCGAACGAGAAGTTCCCGATCCCGGCGGTCGACATCAGCAAGGTCAACCCGAAATACTATCGGCGGACCGTCCAGTACGCCTCGTCGGAGGCGCCCGGCACGATCGTCGTCGATCCCGCCAACTATTACGTCTACCGCATCGAGGGCGACGGCGCTGCCACGCGCTACGGCGCCAATGTCGGCCGTCAGGGCTTCCTGTGGAACGGCAACGCGTATGTCGGTCGCAAGTCCGAATGGGCGACCTGGACCCCGCCCAAGGAGATGATCCGGCGCCAGCCCGAGGCGGCGAAATACGCCCGCGGCATGCCCGGCGGACTCGACAACCCGCTCGGCGCCCGCACGCTCCACCTCTACCAGAACGGCGCCTATACGCTCTACACGATCTACGCCAGCAGCGACGCCGAATCGATCGGCACGGGCATCACCAGCGGCTGCGTCGGCCTGCTCAGCCAGGACATGATCCATCTCTACGCGCAGACGCCCGTCAAGACGAAGGTGGTCGTGCTCCCGGCCTGAGGGCGGGCATCCGCCGCGCGCGATCCCGGACGGAACGCGTCAGTTTCGCCGATGGCGGTGCCGTTCCCGCTCCCCGGCGGCCTCGACATGCTGCAGGATCGGGTTCCCTGACGTCCGACAGCGCGCCGGGAGCGCCCGCCATGGCCTACGCGACGACGATCGAAGGCACACGCTTCACCTTCCCCGACCTGCGCCGCCTCCTCGCCAAGGCGACGCCGGAGCGGTCGGGCGACCAGCTCGCCGGCCTCTGCGCCGACGGGCCGGTCGAGCGCCTGGCCGCGCAGATCGCGCTGGCGGACCTGCCGCTGAAGACCTTCCTGGCCGAGGAGCTGATCCCCTCGGAGGAGGACGAGGTCTCCGACCTGATCGCCCGCCGGCACGACGCGGCGGCCTTCGCGCCGGTCTCGTCCCTCACGGTCGGCGCCTTCCGCGAGTGGCTGCTCTCACCCGCCGCCGACGCGCGGGCGCTCGCCGCCCTCGCGCCCGGCCTCACGCCCGAGATGGTCGCGGCGGTCTCGAAGATCTGCCGGCTGCAGGACCTCGTCGCGGTGGCCGCCAAGCGGCCGGTCGTGACGCGCTTCCGCTCCACGATCGGCCTGCCCGGACGCCTCGCCACCCGCAACCAGCCGAACCATCCGACCGATTCGTCCGAGGGCATCCTGATCTCGGCCCTCGACGGCCTGCTGATGGGCTCGGGCGACGCGGTCATCGGGGTGAACCCGGCCACCGATTCCCTGCCGGACTACATCCGCATCGTCGAGCTTCTGGAGACCCTGCGGCTGCGCCTCGACGTGCCGACCCAGCATTGCTGCCTCGGCCACGTCACCGTGGCGATCGAGGCCATGGCGAAAGGCGCGCCCGTCGACCTCGTGTTCCAGTCGGTGGCGGGCTCGCAGAAGGCCAATGCCGGCTTCGGCGTCGACCTCGCCGTCCTGCGCGAGGCCTCCGAGGCGGCGCGGGCGCTGGGCCGCTGCCCGGCGGGCGGCCAGGTCATGTATTTCGAGACCGGCCAGGGCTCGGCCCTCTCGGCCGACGCCCATTGGGGCGTCGACCAGCAGACCATGGAGGCGCGCGCCTACGCGGTGGCGCGCGAGTTCGACCCGCTCCTCGTCAACACGGTCGTGGGCTTCATCGGTCCCGAATACCTCTACAACGGCAAGCAGATCATCCGGGCCGGGCTGGAGGACCACTTCTGCGGCAAGCTGCTCGGCCTGCCGATGGGCGTGGACGTCTGCTACACCAACCATGCCGATGCCGACGGCGAGGACATGGACGCGCTCCTGACCCTGCTCTGCGCGGCCGGCGTCAGCTTCGTCATCACCGTGCCGGGGGCGGACGACGTGATGCTGAACTACCAGTCGCTGTCCCACCACGACGCGGTCTTCGCCCGCGAGACCCTGGGCCGTCCGCCGGCCCCGGAATTCGAGGCGTGGCTCCGGGACGTGCGCATCACGGACGCGCAGGGCCGGCTCACCAGCGCCACGGGTGAGTTGCCCCCGGCCCTCGCCGCGGCCTCCCGGCTCCTGCCCGGGCGGGCCGCGTGAGCGACCTGACCGAGCCGGCCAAGCCGGCCCACGCGGGCACCCCGACGCTGCGCGATCTGCGCGGGCTGACCCAGGCCCGCATCGCCCTGGGCGCGCACGGCGCCGGCCTTCCCACCGGCGCGGCGCTCGCCTTCGGCCTCGACCATGCCCGCGCCCGCGAGGCGGTCTGGACGCCCCTCGACGCGGCCGCGATCGGCGCAGCGCTGCGGGCCCAGGGCCTGGAATCGGTGGAGGTCCGCTCCACCGTGTCCGACCGGACGGAGTACCTGCGCCGGCCGGACCGGGGCCGCAGCCTCGCTCCGGAATCCGCCACGGTGCTCGACGGGCACGGGCCGGGCTTCGACGTCGCCATCGTGATCGCGGACGGGCTCTCGGCCACGGCGGTCGCGCTGAACGCGGTCCCCGCCGCCGCGGCGCTCGCGGCGCGGGTGCGCCGGGCGGGCTGGAGCCTCGCCCCGGTGGTCGTCGCGAGCCAGGGGCGGGTGGCGATCGGCGATCCCATCGGGGCGCGGCTGGGGGCGCGTTGCGTCGTGGTTCTGATCGGGGAGCGGCCGGGCCTGTCGGCCTCGGACAGCCTCGGCTGCTACGTGACGTTCGGCCCGGAGCCGGGGCTGGCCGATTCCCGGCGCAACTGCATCTCGAACATCCGGGAGGGCGGCCTTTCGGTCGAGGCGGCCGCCGGGCAGATGGAGGCGCTGCTGCGGGCGATGCTGGCCCAGGGCACCAGCGGCGTCGCGCTGCGCCGGGAGGATCCCGCCGATCCGAAGGCTCTCCCGGACGCCCGGGACTGACCGCTCGGATTGCCCGAACGGTCGTCACGCTCGCTCCGCGGACGGGCTGCAGCCGAACTGGGACCGGTAGCAGCGGGCAAAATGGGCCGCGCTCGCGAACCCGCAGGCGGTTGCGATCTCACCGATCCGGAGCGGGCTCTGGCGCAGCAGACGCCGTCCATGGGCGAGGCGGATGGCCTTGTACTGGGCCGAGAAGCTCAAGCCGAGCTTCTCGAGGAACAGCCGGTCGAGGTGACGCGGGCTGATCGCCGCGAGGCGCGCCATGTCGAGGCGGCCGAGCGGCGCCTCCACCGTTTTCTCCATCGTCTCCAGCACCGTCAGCAGGGCCGGATGGTGAATTCCATAGCGCTCGACCGCGGAGGCCCGCTGCGGGTCGTCGGCGGCGCCGATGGCGGTGTGGAGGAACCAGTCGGAGACGCGGCGGGCGAAGGCCTCACCCATGCGCTCGGCGATCAAGGCGTGGGCCATCTCCAGGGGCGCGACGCCGCCGCCGCAGGTCAGGCGATCGCCGTCGGCGACGTAGCGCGCCCGGTTCAGGCGCGCGTCCGGGAAGGTCTCGACCGTGGCGCCGGCATATTCCCAGTGCAGCGTGAACGCGTGATCGGCCAGCAGGCCCGCCGCGGCCATCAGGTAGGGACCGCCCGAGATGCCGCCGATGCGCACGCCGAGCCGAGCCATCCGCCGTAGGGTCGCGTGGATCTCGGGCCTGTCCCACCCGGTCGGCTCGCCGCCCGCGCAGACGAAGAGGGTATGGAGATGGCCGCGCTGGCGCGGCAGCGCCTCGGTGGGGACCTCCGCGCCCGACGAGGCGGCGACCCGGCCCTCCGCCTCGCCGAAGTAGCGCAGCCGGTAGAGCGGCCGCCCGGCGAGATCGTTGGCCGCGCGGAACGGCTCGCAGCCCGAGGCGAAGGACATCAGCGCGAAGCCAGGCACGAGGATGAAGCCGATCTCCTGCGGTGAATCCGCGGTCTCTGCAGCCATTCCGCCAGCGCTCTCCGGCCTCACACGGCTCAGCCGTGCAAGAAACCGTCCGTCTTGGTCAAACGCGATGCTTGGCATCCATCATCCTGTGTGTCGTCTTCCCGTGCCGCGCGAGACCGCCTCCGGATGCCTCGACCTGCCGACTTGCCCCCGTTCCGCGCTGCGGCGGCGTCCCGTCCCGGCAGCCTCCAGGAGTGCCGGCCGTGAGCCGCCGTTACGACGTCGCCGTTCTGGGACTCGGCGCGATGGGCAGCGCCGCGCTCTACCAGCTGGCGAAGCGGGGCGCCGCGGTCATCGGGCTCGACCGCTTCGCGCCGCCCCACGCGCTCGGGTCCAGCCACGGCGAGACGCGGATCACCCGGCAGGCGGTCGGTGAGGGCGCCGACTACGTTCCCTTCGTCACCGCCTCGCACCGCATCTGGCGCGAGCTGGAGGCCGAGACCGGCGAGGCCCTGCTAAATGCCTGCGGGGCCCTCGTCATGGCACCCGGCCACGGCACTTCGTCCCATCACGGGAAGCCGGATTTCGTCGGACGCTCGATCAGCGCGGCACAGGGGGCCGGCATCGCCCACGAGGTGCTCGACGGTGCGGCGGTGGCCCGCCGGTTCCCGCAATTCCTCAACCTCGCGGGCGACGAGAAGGCTTATTACGAGCCGGGCGGCGGCTACGTGTTCCCGGAGCGCTGCCTCGCGGCGCAGCTCGGCCGCGCGGGGGCCGCGGGGGCCGAGATCCGCACGAACTGTGCGGTGGTCGGGCTGCAGCAGGACGGGAGCGGCGTCCGTATCGACACCGCGGAGGGGACCATCCTGGCCGACCGCGCCGTCGTGGCCGCGGGCGCCTGGACGGCCCCGCTGCTCGGGAGCCCATTCGACCGGCTCCTGACCGTCCGCCGTCAGCTCCTGCATTGGTACGCGCTGGCGGACGAGACCGCCTACGGGCCGCATTCGCCGGTCTTCATCTGGATGTACGGGACGGGCGACACCGAATACCTCTACGGCTTCCCGCCGCTCGACGGGTCCATCAAAGTCGCAACGGAGCAGTACGACACCATTACCAGTGCAGACGGGGTGGAGCACCGCGTCGACTTGTCCGAATCCGCCGAGATGTACCGGCTGCGCGTCGCGAACCGGCTGGCCGGCGCGACCCCGGAGGTCGTCCGGGCCGCGGCCTGCGTCTACACGGTGACCCCCGACCGCGGCTTCATCATCGACCGGCATCCCGCGATGGACCGGGTCACGGTGGTCTCCGCCTGTTCGGGGCACGGCTTCAAGCACTCGGCCGGCATCGGCGAGGCCGTCGCGGCAGAACTGGCCGGGACCGGCGGCACGGTCGATCTCACGCCCTTCGCCTTGGCACGTTTCAGTTGATGCGCCGGCTAATGGCTCGTGGATTGCTAGAAACCATGCCAAGATCGGTTGACCCGAGCAGGAAAGATCCGATGCGCCTCACGATCCGCACCCTTCTGACCACCGGTGCGCTGGCCGCGCTCGCGGCGTTCTCGGCCGTCGCGCTGCCCGGCCGGGCCACGGCCGCCGACGGCGTCGACGCGATCAAGAAGCGCGGGACGCTGATCGTCGGCGTGAAGGCGGATTACAAGCCGTTCGGCTTCCGCGACCCGAGCGGGACGATCATCGGCCTCGAGCCCGACCTCGCCGCCGACCTCGCCAAGCGCCTGGGCGTGAAGCTCGAACTCGTGCCGGTCGTCTCGGCCAACCGGATCGAGTTCCTGCAGCAGGGCAAGGTCGATCTGCTGATCGCCACCCTGTCGGACAAGCCGGAGCGCCGCCGCGTCGTCCAGGCGATCGACCCGAACTACTATTCCGACTTCGTGAACGTCCTACTGCCCAAGTCGTCCGGGATCACCGACTGGGCGCAGCTCAAGGGCAAGCCGGTCTGCGCCACCTCGGGGGCTTGGTACAACAAGGACGTCGCGCGGACCTACGGGGCGGAGATCGTCGCCTTCGACGGATCCGAGAAGCCGCTCTTCGCGCTCAAGCAGGGCAACTGCATCGGCTACGTTTACGACCAGAGCATGCTGCAGGGTAAACTGCTCGACGACGACTGGAAGGCCAACTACGCGCTGCCGCTCAAGGGCATCCTCGACGCCCCGTGGATGATGGCGGTGGCGCAGGGCAACACCACGCTCCAGGCCGCGGTCGAGGACGCCACCAAGGACTGGATGAAGACCGGCTTCATCGTCAACGAGGAGAAGAAGTGGGGCATCGAGCCGACCGCTTACTCGAAGGCGATGTACGAGAAGTACAAGAACGCGACCAACTGATGCGCGCCTGCACGACGAAGCCGGGCGTTCACCCGCGATGATCGCCACGATCCAGGCGTGGTTCCAGCAGCTCTACGAGACCACGGGCTTCAACTTCACAATCTTCTACGATCCCTACGACTGGGACCGGTACGTGGCCGGCCTGCGGATGACGCTGCTCCTCGGGATCAGCACCATCCTGGCGAGCCTCGTCATCGGCGCCGTCGGGGCGCTCCTGCAGAGCGGGCCGTCGCGCGTCCTGCGGGCGCTGGTCAACGGCTTCGTGGTGGTGTTCCGCAACACGCCGCCGCTCGTGCAGATCTTCTTCTTCTACTTCGGCCTCGGGACGCTGCTCCCGGACATCCGCTCGGCCGACGGCCTGCGCGCGCCGATCCTCAACAACGTCCAGTGGGCGATCATCTCGCTGTCGCTGTTCGCGGGCGCGTTCAACGTCGAGATCTTCCGCTCCGGCATCGAGGCCGTGCCCCGGACCACGGTCGAGGCCGCCGAGGCCCTGGGCTATACCCGCTTCAAGGCCTACCGGTACGTCGTCCTGCCGCTGGCCCTGCGCGTGTGCCTGCCGGCCCTGAACAACAACCTCATCAATCTCCTGAAGACCACCACGTTGGCCTACGCCATCGCGGTCCCGGAGACTCTGTACGCGGTCAAGCAGATCTGGTCCGAGTCGCAGAACGTCCTGGAGATGATGCTGGTGCTGCTGGCGACCTACGCGGTCCTCGTCGGCGTGCTCGTCTGGATCATGCACCGCTGGGAGCGCGCCCTGCGCATCCCGGGATACGGCCGATGAGCGCCCCAGATTCGCAGGGTCGGCGACCGGGGGACCTGCCGGTCCTCCTGCCGTTCGCGCTCCCGAAGGACCGCGCAGCGTCGCGCCTGCGCCCGGCCCATCTCTGGCTGCTCGCCGGGCTCGCCCTCGTCGCCGTCCCGGCCTGGGCGCAGGGCGGGGCCGCCGCGCTGTCGCCGCTGGAGGTCGTGATCAAGTGGGCGCCGCTCCTGCTCACGGGCTTCGCCTTCAACGTCGCGATCTCGCTGATGGCAATGGCGATCGGCACGGTGGCGGGCATCGGGCTCGGGCTGGCCATGCTGGCGGAGGGGCGGATCCTGCCCCGCCTCGCGTGGTGCGCCACGCAGGTCTTCCGCAACGTGCCCTGGCTGGTGCTGCTGTTCTTCGTGATGTTCCTCGTGCCGTTCCAGATCACGGTGTTCGGCCTCCGCGTGCCGCTGCCCGACTGGGTGAAGGCGACCTTCGGCTTCAGCCTGCCGGTCATGGCCAACGTCGCCGAGATCGTCCGCGGCGCGGTGCGCTCGGTGCCGAACACCCAGTGGGAGGCCGCCGAATCCCTGGCCTTCACCCGGCGGCAGACGATGTGGCGCATCATCCTGCCCCAGTGCGCAAAGCGGATGCTGCCGCCCTGGATGAACGTCTATTCGCTGATCGCGATGGCGACGGTGCAGGCGTCGATCGTCGGCGTCACCGAGATGCTGACGCTGACCGCACAGGTGCACGCCGCCGAGGGCGGCCGCCCCGAGCTGTTCGCCCCGCTCTACGGCTTCGCCCTGCTCTGCTTCTTCCTCTACTGCTACCCGATCGACCGGTTCACCGCCGCTCTGGAACGCCGCTTCGAGACCCGCTGAGACCATGATGCGCGCGACCCCGGCCGCCACCCCGTCCCCGAATTGGACGCCCGATCAGCCGATCGTCCGCATCGCCGACGTGCACAAGTCCTTCGGGACGTTCGAGGTGCTGAAGGGGATCAGCTTCGACGTCCGCAAGGGCGAGGTCGTCTGCATCATCGGCCCCTCGGGCTCGGGCAAGTCGACGCTGATCCGCTGCATCAACGCGCTGGTGCCGGTCACCGCGGGCTCGATCGAGGTCGAGGGGATCGACGTCACCGATCCGCGGCTCGACAAGCTGGCGCTGCGCCGCAAGGTCGGCATGGTGTTCCAGCAATACAACCTGTTCCCGCACAAGACCGCGCTGCAGAACGTGATGATGGCTCCCATCCACGTCCTCGGTCAGGAGAAGCGCGAGGTCGAGGCGCGGGCGCGGGCGCTCCTCGCCAAGGTCCGGCTGGCCGGCAAGGAGAACGCCTATCCCGGCGAGCTGTCCGGCGGCCAGCAGCAGCGCGTGGCCATCGCCCGCTCGCTGGCGATGCGGCCGGACGTGATGCTGTTCGACGAGGTCACCGCCGCCCTCGATCCGGAGACGGTCAAAGAGGTGCTGGTGACGATCCGGGAACTCGCCGAGGAGGGCATGACCTGCATGCTCGTCACGCACGAGATGAACTTCGCCCGCGACGTCGCCGACCACATCTACTTCACCGACCGCGGCGTCATAGTCGAGCACGGCCCGCCCGCGACCTTCTTCGCCTCCGCCCAGGACGAGCGCACGCGCCGGTTCCTGTCGCAGGTGCTCTGAGGCCCCCCGGCCCGGACTGGGGCCGCGTCAGCGCGGCCCGGCCTCCTGCGCGACGATGTGGTTGGCGATCGCCCCGGCGGTGGTGAGCCAGATGTCGCCGCGGTGGTCGGCGATGTGCTGGAGCGCCCGCCGCAGGGGCCGCAGCCGGTGCGGGCGCCCGACGATGTAGGGGTGGAGCGCGATGCCCATCACCAGGGGCGCGGCCTGCGCCTGCTCCAACATCTCGTCGAAGGCGTCGACGATGGCGTCCGCGAACTGGCGGCCCGTCTCCTTGCGGGCGACGATGGCGGGTATGTCGTTGAGTTCCTGCGGGTACGGCACCGTCAGGATCCGGCCGCCGTTGCGGGTCGCGAACCACGTGGGCTGATCGTCGTGGTCCCAGTCCAGCAGGTAGCGGTAGCCTGCCTCGGCGAGCAGGTCGGGCGTCACCCGCGACTGCGAGATCCAGGGGCCGAGCCAGCCGGAAGGCGGGCGGCCTTCCTGCGCGGCGATCACCGCCGTCGTCTCGGCGATCAGGGCCCGCTCGGCGGCCTCGTCGAGGGTGCCCTGCCGCTCCGCGTTGGTCCGCCCGTGGCCGACGATCTCGTCGCCGCGGGCGCGGAACGCCTCGATCAGCCCGGGGCAGTCCCGGTAGAGGTTGCTGTTGACCAGCACGCTCGCGGGCATTGCGAGCGCGTCCAGCATCTCGGCGATCCGCCACGCGCCGACCCGATTGCCCCAGTCGCGCCACGCGTAGTTGAGCACGTCCGGCTGCGGGCCGCCCGGCGCCAGCTCGGCGCCGAGGCCCTCGCCGAACGCGAAGGTCTCCAGGTTCAGCCCGACATAGACGGCGAGGCGCTTGCCCTCGGGCCAGTCGTAGACCGGCCGGTCCGGGAGGGCGCTGTAGCTGTAGCGGCCGTGGCCCGCATTCGTGTCCATGTGGAGACCCTGTTACGCCGCACCGAGATAGGCCGCTTCCAGCCCCTTGTCCGCCGACAGCGCCGCGGCGGTTCCGCGCGCGACGACCCGGCCCTGCTCCAGCACGTAGCCGCGGTCGGCGACCGTGAGGGCGAGCGCGGCCATCTGGTCGACGATCAGGATGGTGACGCCCTCGTCGCGCAGTTCGGCCACGGTGGCGTAGAGGGCGTTGATCATCGCCGGGGCGAGGCCCAGCGACGGCTCGTCCAGGAGCAGGATGCGCGGATGCGCCATCAACCCGCGGGCGATGGCCAGCATCTGCTGCTCGCCGCCGGAGAGCAGGCCCGCCCGGCTCGCCGCCCGGTCCCGCAGCCGCGGGAACCGGTCGAGCAGGCGCTCGACCTCGGCCGGGTCGATCGGCGTCCCGCGTCCGAAGGCGCCGAGGCGGATGTTCTCGACGACGCTGAGCTCCGGGAAGACCTGTCGGCCCTCCGGCACCAGGACGAGGCCGCTGCGGGCGATCCGGTGCGCGGGCAGCGCCTCGACGCGCCGGTCGTCGAACACGATCGATCCCGCCACCGGGCGCAGCAGTCCCGCGAGAGCCCGCATGGCCGTGGACTTACCGGCGCCGTTGGCGCCCAGCAGGGCGACGGTCTCGCCCGGCCGCACGTCGAGATGGATGCCCTCGAGGACGGGCGCGGCGCCGTAGCCGGCCGTCAGGTCGAGGACGGAGAGGACGGCATCCGCCGGCCCCTGCCACGGCGTGCTTCGCGGCCGGGCGGGCGTGTCGGCGCCGCCGAGATAGGCGCGCAGGACGGCCGGGTCGCGCCGGATCTCGGCGGGCGTGCCGCGTGCGATCGGGCGCCCGGCATCCATGACGAGGATGTGGTCGGAGATGCCCATCACCAGCGGCATGTCGTGCTCGACCAGGACGACCGCGACGCCGCTGTCGGCGATCCGGCGGATCAGGCCGGCCAGCCGGTCGGTGTCGGCCCGCGACAGGCCGGCGGCGGGCTCGTCGAGAAGCAGCACCGTGGGGCCGCCGGCGAGCGCCCGGGCGATCTCCACGAGCCGCCGGTCGACATGGGGCAGTTCGGCGGCCAAGCGGTCGAGGGCGCCCCGGTAGCCGACGAACGCGAGGAGCGACGCGGCCGTCGCGCGGTCCTGCGCCTGCGCGCGGCGCCACAGCCGGCCCGGCGCGAAACCGAGGGCGACGTTGTCGACCACCGGGAGCGAGCCGAACAGGCGCGTGGTCTGGTAGGTGCGCGCGATGCCGGCGCGGGCGACGACGTGCGCCGGCCGTCCGGCGAGGTCGCGTCCGCCCAGGCGGATCACCCCGGCGGTCGGGCGGTAGAAGCCCGAGATCATGTTCAGCACGGTGGTCTTGCCAGCCCCGTTCGGGCCGATCACGCTGGTGACCGCCGCCGGCTGGGCGGTGAGGTCGACTCCCTCCGCAGCCGTTATGCCGCCGAAACGGATGCCGATGCCCTCGAGGACCAGGGGATCGCGCGCCGTCGTGCCGGGAAGCGACACCTCTTCGCTGTCCCCGGCGGCCGGCGCGTCCCGGCCTCGGGGCAGCAGCCGGGCAAGGCTGCCGACCAGCCCCGAGGGCACCAGCCAGAGCACCGCCAGGGTCGCGACCCCGAAGAACAGCAGGCGGTACTCGGCGAGGCCGGACAGCGCCTCCGGCAGCAGCACGGTGACGAGCGCCCCGAGGAGCGGGCCGAGCACCGTGCCGGCACCGCCGACGATCACCGACAGGACGAACAGGATCGACTGCGAGAACGGGAACGAGCTCGGCGCGATGAACAGCATCAGCGGCGGCAGGACGGCCCCCGCGAGGCCGGTCAGGGCGGCGGAGATCGCGAAGGCCTGGGTCTTCACCCGGACCGGATCGAAGCCCAAAGCCGCCGCGGCGACGTCGGCGTCGCGCACGGCGCGCATCGCCCGGCCGAGGCGGCTGCGGGCGAGGAGGTCGAACCCGGCGAGACTCGCGCCGGCCGCGAGCACCGCCAGCACCGCGAGCCCAGCCGCACTCACCGGCTCGCCGAGGAGCGTCGGCGCGTCCGTGACGACCAAGCCGTTCTGGCCGCCGGACAGCTCGCCGCCCTCGATCAGGCCGTGCTCGACGATGAACCCGAAGGCGATCGTCAGCATGGCGAGGTAGGGGCCCTTCACCCGCATCGCCGGCACCGCCACGAGGCCCCCGACGAGCGCCGCGATCAGCGCCGCCGCCGGGAGTGCCAGCCAGAAGCTGACGCCGTGGAGCGTCAGGATCGCGCTCGCGTAGGCGCCGATCGCGTAGAAGCCGGCATGGCCGAACGAGATCAGCCCGGTCAGGCCGAGGAGCACGTTGAGGCCGACCCCCGCCACCGTCGTCAGCGCCACGAGGGCGATCACGAAGTGGCTGTAGCCGGCGGTCAGCGCGACGAGGCCGAGCGCGGCGGCGGTGAGGCCGGCGATGCCGAGCCGCATCGCCGGAGCCGAGCGCAGGTACGGCATCGCGTCAGACCTTGTTGACCGCGGCGCGGCCGAGCAGGCCGTCGGGGCGCAGGGTGAGGGCCAGGATGATCACCGAGAACACCACGAGCTGCGTGTAGGTCGAGCCGAGGGTGGCGGTGACGCCGGCCTCGACGAGGCCGTAGAGCAGCCCCGCCAGGATCACCCCGGTGGCGGAGCCGATGCCGCCGAGGATCGCCACCGCGAAGGCCTTGATGCCGAACAGCGTGCCGAGCTCGGCCGACACCGAGAAGAGCGGCGCGATCAGCAGGCCCGCGATGCCGGCCAGCACCGCCGAGAGCGCGAAGGCGCAGGCCACGGTGCGGCGCACGTCGATCCCCATCAGGCGGGCGGCATCGGCGTTCTGCGCCACGGCGAGGAGGACACGGCCGAGATCGGTCCGGCGGAACACCGTGCGGATCGCGAAGGCCAGGGCGATCCCGACCACCGGGATCACGAGCTGCAACGGGTAGATGCCGGTCCCGAGGATCTCAACGGGTTTCGTCGCCAGCGGCGAGGGCAGGCTGCGCGGCTCCTTGCCGAAGGTGAACAGCACGGTGTTGTCGAGGACGATGCCGCCCGCCACCGTCGCCAGGAGCCACGCGTCCGAGCCGCGCGCCACGAACGGGCGGACCAGCGCCCGCTCGACCACGAGGCCGAACAGGGCGCAGCCGGCGAGCGCCAGGACGATCGCGGCCGGCATCGGCCAGCCGAGGGTGACGCCCAGCGCATAGGCCAGGACCGCGCCCAGGGTGACGACGCTGCCCTGCGCGAAGTTCACGGTCCCCGACACCGCGTAGGTCACGTGGAAGCCGAGCGCCACGAGCCCGTACATGCTGCCGAGGCCGAGGCCGCTGACGAGGATGGAGGTCAGCATCGCGGGGCTCAGTTGGTCACCGCGACGATCTCACCGTCCTTGAAGCGGGTGAACACGTAGTCGTTCGGGCCGAGTGCGTCGTGCTGGCCGGGGGCGAAGGGCTTGTCGTAGGTTTTGATCAGGCCCGGATAGGTGCCGATCTTGTAGAAGCCGTCGCGGACCTTCGGGCCCTCGGTGGAACCCGCGGCCTCGATGGCGAGCGCCAGCAGGTGCGTGGCGTCGTAGGCGTTGGCGATGCCGACGGCGGGGGTGACGTCGGCCATCGACTTGATCGCCGGGTACTTGGCCTTGAGCGCGTCCAGCACCGTATTCGCCTTCGGCGACGTGTTGCCCGCGAAGGTGAAGGTCTGGATGAAGTGGACCTTGGCGGCGCTCGGGCCGGCGAGTTCGTCGAAGCGGCCGCCTGCCGGCCCCCAATGCGAGACGACCGGCACCGACCAGCCCATCCGGTCGAGGGACTTCACCACCTGGGCCGAGGGGCCGACATTGCCGACGAGGAACAGCGTGTCGGCGCCGGCCTCCTTCAGCCGGGACAGCTGGGGCACCATGTCGACGTCGTTGGCCTCGTATTTCTCGATGCCCGCCGCCGGGAGGTTGGCCGCCTGCAGGGCGTCCTTGAGGCCCTTCTGGTTCGACTCGCCCCAGGCGTTGTTGACGAGGATCATGCCGGGCTTCTTCGCCCCGTAGGTCTTCACCGCGTAGGCGACCAGCGCCTCGTCGACGAGGGCATCGACCGCCGAGACCCGGAAGGCGTAATTGTCGGCGGCACCGTTGCGGGTGATGCCGGTGCCGGCCGCCCAGGGGCCGATGAACGGCACCTTCATCTGGTTGGCGATGGGCACGATCGCCATCGAGACCGGCGTGTCGAGGCCCCCGACCACCGCGACGACGCCGACCCGCTGGATCAGCTCTCGGGTCGCCAGCACGCCCTTGGACGGGTTGGCCTCGTCGTCGCGGGCCACCAGCTCGAGCGGACGCCCGAGGACGCCGCCCTTGGCGTTGATCTCGTCGATGGCGAGCCCGATCCCGCGGGAGATCGCCTCGCCGGATTTCGCGGACTGGCCGCTCAGGGCGGTCACGAGGCCGATCTTGACGGTGTCGGCCGCCTGCGCGGTCGAGATCGCGAGGCCGAGCAGCGCGCTCGTCGTCACCGCGAAGCGGCGCAGGGTCGGGGGCAGGAAGGAGGCCATGGCGTGTCTCCGAGGGCGGGTCGCCCCAGAAGACCGCAACCTCCATGCCAGCGAGATTCCAGTGCTCGGCCGCTCCCGGTGCCGCGTGCGTGCACCTTCGGAGGCATAATGTGCTCAATCGCGTGTCAAAGTGCATACACTTCCTGCATGCACGGACCGGCCTTTTGCGGCACGTTAGGGCCGACAGGAGGCCTGCCATGACCGATGTGACCCACAGCGCGGCGACCGCGCGCGACGCCGCCAACGTCACCGCCTATCTCGAGGCCTCGATGGTCCCGGATCCCGAGACGGCCGCCCGCTACATGGCGCCGGGCACCCGGATCGTGTTCACCGGCGCGCGGGTCTTCAACCATCCGTCCGAGGTCACGGCCTTCAATGCCGGGCGCTACGCCTGGGTGAAGAAGCGGATGGAGCGGCTGGACGTGGTCCCGGGCGACGGCGTCACGACGGTCTACAGCCTCGGGACGCTCTACGGCGCCTGGCCGGACGGCACGCCCTTCGAGGGCAACCGCTACGTCGACCGCTTCACCGTGCGCGACGGCCTGATCGTCGGGATGGAGGTCTGGAACGACAGCGCAGAGCGTCTGCTGACGAAGCACGGCCTCACGGCCTGACGCCGAAGGCTCAGGCTCCGCCGCCCGCGACGTAGGGCGCCAACAGGCGTCCGAGATCGCGCTCGCGCGGGGTCGGGGGCACGATGCGCGCCCGCTCGGCGACCGCATCGAGGTGGTGGTCCATGAGCGCGGCGGCGCGTTCGGCATCACCCGCGACCAGGGCGGCGACGATGTCGCGGTGCTCGCTCACGGCGCAGTCCGAGGAATGCGGCCTGCTGTAGAGGGACAGGATCAGGGCGCAGCGATAGCCGAGTTCGGCGACGTACCGGGTCAGCACGGCGCTGCCGGTCATCTCGGCGAGCATCAGGTGGAATTCGGTCGCGAGCCGGATCGAGAGCGCCTCGGGCCCGCCCCGGGCGGCCTCCTCGCGGGCGATCTGATCCAGCAGAATCTGACGCTGCTCGGGGCTGAGCTGTCCGGCGAGGCGGCGCACCACGAGCCGCTCCAGGCCGAGACGCACGTCGAAGGTGTCACGCGCCTCCTCCCAACTCGGCGTCGCCACGACGGCGATGCGATTGCGGCGAAGGTCGACCAGGCCTTCCCCGGCCAGCCGCAAAAGGGCCTGCCGGGCGATGGTGCGGCTCACGCCGAACCGTTCGCCGAGGGCATCCTCGGGCAGGCGGTCGCCGGGGGCCAGCGCGCGTTCCACGATGGCCCGGCGCAGGGCTTGGCAGATGGCGCCCACGCGATCGCCTTCGTCGGCCGCCTTCATCGATGCCGTCCGCGGCCGATCGCCGATACCTCTGCGCATTGGTGCGTCATGGTCCATTCTCGGTCGCGAGACGCTTCGATGCGTTCGCAGACGTATCGCGGCAGGGTCTTTGCCGATGGAGACCTTCAGGTGCAACGGTCACGCCAGCGCCACCGGATCGGTGGCAGCGGGACCGCGGTGGGCTGCGCCGAACGCGGAGGGGATCCGGGCGGAACGGGTCGTCCGGCGCTCAGGTCCGATCCCGCAGGCGGCGCCCGCCCGCCGGCGGCCCGGATCGAGCCGCGGACGATCACGGAGCGGCAGGGGCGGGCCGATCGCACGTCGGGCGGGTCGACGGCGAAGCCCGGGGCGTTCCGATTCGTCCCCGGATATGCCCCCTCGACACGCGCCGTGTTCGACGAGCCTGACCGCCCATCGAGGTCCGCGCAACGACAGTCCGGGTCGCAACCGGCGAGGAGCCGCGGGAATGCCGCTCGGAGGCCCGAACATCGTCTGGAGGTCATCCGTCATCGGTCCAGCCGTCCCGGTGCCACCCGTGCGATCGGTCACACGATCGCGAGAGATCGACCCGGCCAGAACGTTATTCGACATAAATTTCTATTTCAAAATTGGTCCTTTGCGTCCCCGGAATTTGATAACGGCCGATTTTTGCAGACGACGCCATAGCCGATATCTGGACCGTATCTTAAGGATCCCCGCAGAAATACACAACGAGAAGGTCGCGGCGACGTCGGTTTCGCCGATTCGGCTCAGCCATTTAACCTGTGCGCAGATCCGCGAAGAGGCGGGACGGGTCTCCGCGCGGGCGGCACAGGCGGCTGGGCCGCAGGATGAAAAGCGCCGCGGCGACCAAGTCGCCACGACAGTCGGTGCAGTCATCGTCCTGCCGGCCCTTCTCTTCATCGATGGCGACAACCATCAGACCGCCGAACTCACGCGCCGCAAGGGAGCGGTGAAGGCATTGGAGCAGGCCTCTGTCGAGAAGAGATGCGGTTTGGACTTCGAACCGCAGCCCCCGCGCCGGTAAGTCGACCCCGGCGCATCGTCATCGCGGGGCGCCCACCTCTATCCCAGCGCTTCGGAGACCGCAGGACAGGGTCGAGGCGCCGCCGGCCGGCGATCGGCCGCATCCGCGGCCCGCGACGCCGCCGCGAGATCCGATCCCGAAAGCTGCAATCGCAAAGTGGCCGTACCGTATCGATCAGCTTTCGATCCGTCCGCGTACCTCAAGACGTACGAGAGGGGCCGTCGCGCCGGACCGCGGACGGACGGCGTGCGGCTGACCCTGGGCGACACCGGCGACGTGCGTCCGGGCGCCACCGCGCAGGTCTTCGTCAAAAATCTTCGCCGCAGACCTCCAGGCTGCTTGGTCAGGCACGCCGACCAAACGCAGGCCGGCGCAATCCCGCGCGCCGCGGCCCGGAGGACAACCCGTAGACGACGATAGATCTTCCTGTTCGTCTTTGAGTAACATTTCTGCGGTATAGAACCGTTAAGGATGCCGAGATCGGGACGCGCGCGAATTTCTAAGTGTTGCCGGCGAGCTACATCTTCCCGATCGCGCGCCTGATACGTCGAGATCAGCAGACGCTGCTAACGGAACCAACACGGACATGACCAAGATCCTGGCCTCTCTGGCTGCATTCACCGCTCTCACGGCCGCGGCGTCCGCCGCCGACCTGCCGCGCCGCGCTGCGCCGCCGCCGGTGTTCACGCCGGTGCCGGTGTTCACCTGGACCGGCTTCTACGTCGGTGTGAACGCCGGCTACGGCTTCGACGCCAACAGCCGCAACACCACCAGCTACGCCCTGCCGGGCGGCTCGCTGATCAACTCCCCCGGCACCTCGGGCGTCGTCAGCGTCAACAACCGCAACAACAACGACGGCTTCTCGGGCGGCGCCCAGATCGGCTACAACTACCAGTTCACGCCGGGCTCGGGCGTGGTGATCGGCTTCGAGGCCGACGCCCAGTACGTCGACTTCGCCCGCCGCGCCAACGCCACCCAGAACTACAGCTTCCTGGGCTTCCCCGGCGTCGCCTTCTCCAACCCGCCCGCCTTCGTCGCCACCAGCGGCAACGGCCTCGACTACTTCGGCACCGTCCGCGGCCGCCTCGGCTACGCCTTCGACCGCACCCTCGTGTACGGCACCGGCGGCTTCGCCTACGGATCCGGCCAGGACGACCAGAACTTCTCCGGCAACCGCTTCCGCGACAGCTTCCGCACCGGCTGGGCCGCCGGCGGCGGCGTCGAGTACGCCCTGCCCACCGACTCCTTCCTGAACTTCTTCCGCTCCTCGGCCGTCACCCTGAAGGTCGAAGGCCTGTACGTCAGCCTCGACCGCCAGAAGAACTCCGCCGGCGGCGTCTTCTACGGCAACCTCCTGCCCCCGAACGGCACCGCCTACCTCAACGGCGCCGCCGCCAAGACCGAGTTCGCCGTCGTCCGCGCCGGCCTGAACTACAAGTTCGGCTCGTACTAAGCCGAGCGTGACTCGAGGGGCCATCGCCCCTCGCGGAGACTTGGCATGGGACTGGTCCTCTGCATGCCGGTCGCCGCGGGATGGCGATGCCCCTCGCTCGACCCTTGCATCCCAGCCCGATCAACCTGGTCGCGAGGTCGACAAAACCCCGGGAGCATTCCGCTCCCGGGGTTTCCGCATGTGTGGGGCCACCCGAAACCGTTGCGCCCACACCTGAGCATTCCGCTCGCGATGTCGGGCTCTTGTCGGTGCTTCTGGAAGGGGTTTCACGAGGCCCTCAGGCTTCGCGCCTGCGCTAATCGATGCCGCCCGAAGCGCCACAGGAGCGCCAGGCTTTCGGATTTTCCGTCGCCCTGAACCGCGCCCCTGTCATCCGGGCGGGCGGGCGGACCTCGCGGCGGGAAGGGAGGATCCCGCGCCGACACGCGACAGCCGACAACTTGCATGCCAGCGCGCGAGGGCGCGATATGATCGGCCACGACGGCGGAGCGGGACAATCGCGGGATGGCGGATTTCCGCAGCTTGGAGGTGTTTTACTGGGTTGCGAAACTCTCCAGCTTTCGCCGCGCCAGCGAGAAGGTGAACACGACCCAGCCGGCCGTCTCCCAGCGCATCGCGGCCCTGGAGCATGAATACGGCACGCTGTTCGAGCGCCGAAGCCGGGACGTCGCCCTGACGGAGCGGGGGCGTCTCCTCCTGGGTTTCGCGGAGCGGTTCCTGGCTCTGCAGGACGAGATGAGCGCGGCCCTGCACGAGACCGGACGGACGCGGGGCACTCTGCGGCTCGGTGTGTCCGAGACGATCGTCCATCTGTGGCTGTCGCGCTTCATCGAGCGCATGCGCGCCGCCCATCCCGGGATCGGCGTCGACATCACCGTGGACATCTCGCCGAACATGCAGGCCGCCCTCGTCGCCGACGAGATCGATCTGGCACTCCTCGTGGGACCAATCACCCTGCCGAGCTTCGTCAACCGTGCCCTGTTCAGCACCCCGGTCGCGTGGATCGCCGCGCCGGGCCTGCTGCCGGGCGACGCGCCCCTGAGCCTCGGCGCGCTCCTGCACCATCCGCTCATCACCTACCCGCGCAACACCAGCCCCTATGTCGAGCTGCGCGACCTCGTCCTGCAGGAGAACCTCCTGCCGAGCCAGATCCACACCAGCGCCTCGCTCGCCACCATCGTGAAGATGGGCATCGAGGGCCTCGGGATCTGCGTGATCCCGCCGGCGGTGGTCGAGGCCGAGATCCGCGCCGGCACCCTCCGCGTCCTGCCGGCCGAGCCGCTGCTCTCGGAGCTGACCTTCACGGCGATGCACATGAAGCGGCCGGCCCACCATTTCGTGGCGGATGCGGCCCGCCTCGCCCAGGACGTGGCCGAAACCTGGGCCGCCGGCCGATAAGACTGGTTTATCGCGCCTCATTCGCAATCACGATTGGCGTGCCCTGCGGCGCGATGGGATCGTTGCTGCAGGACATGAATCGCTGAAGCGATCGGGGTCTTGCGGAATCCGGGCTGCCGACGATGCCGGCCCGGCGCTCGACAACCAGCCAGGGAGATCATCGCGGTGAGCCAGCACCTGGGCGCCGACGGCGCAGCACCTGTCTTCGCCGATGCGGCGGAAGCGCGGCGCGCGATCCGCGCGGGTCGGTTCCGGGGCCACACCTCGGGTCTCGTCCCCGCCCACGCGCAGGGCAACCTGATGATCCTGCCGCGGGCCATGGCGGAGGATTTCCACCGCTTCTGCCAGCAGAACCCGAAGCCCTGCCCGATCCTCGGCGTCTCGCAGCCCGGCGCCCGCACGCTTCCGACGCTCGGCGCCGATCTCGACCTTGCCACCGACGTTTCCGGCTATCGCGTCTACGAGGGCGGCGAACTCGTGGCGGAGCTGCCCGACCTGACCGGCGTGTGGCGGGACGACCTCGTCACCTTCGTCCTCGGCTGCTCCTTCTCGTTCGAGGCCGGCCTGATCGCGGCGGGCATCCCGCTCCGCCACGTCGCCCTCGGCCGCAACGTCGCGATGTACCGGACCTCGATCGCCACACGGCCCTCAGGTCCGTTCCACGGCCCCCTGGTGGTCTCCATGCGGCCGATGAAGGCGGCGGACGCCATCAAGGCCGTGCAGGTCACGGCCCGGATGCCGGCGGTCCACGGAGCGCCGATCCATCTCGGCGACCCGAGCCTGATCGGTATCCGCGACATCGCGCAGCCGGATTTCGGCGATCCGGTCCCGATCGAGCCCGACGAGCTCCCGGTCTTCTGGGCCTGTGGAGTCACCCCCCAGGCGGTGGCGATGGCGGCGCGGCTGCCGCTCTGCATCACCCACGCGCCCGGTCACATGCTGATCACCGACCTCCTCAACCGCGACCTGCCGTTCCTGTGACCTTCCCGGCCGCATGACGGCCTGTCCGCCAAGGAGTTGCGCCATGTGGGTGAAAGACACGAGTCCGGCGGAGCGCCGAGTGCTGGGCGCGGCCTTCGCGGGCTACGGCGTCGATGCGTTCGACTACATGGTCTATACCTTCCTGATCCCGACGCTGGTCGTGGTCTGGGGCCTGACCAAGGTCGAGGCCGGCAACATCGCCACCGCCGCGCTGGTAACCTCGGCCATCGGCGGCTGGGCGGCCGGGATCCTGGCGGACCGCTACGGCCGGGTGGTCGTCCTGCAGGCCACCGTCGCGTGGTTCACCCTGTTCACGGTGCTCAGCGGCTTCACGCACTCCTACGAGCAACTGCTCGTCACCCGCGCGCTGCAGGGCTTCGGCTTCGGCGGCGAGTGGTCGGTGGGCTCCGTGCTGATCGCCGAGACGATCCAGGCCCGCTATCGCGGCAAGGCGGTGGGCCTCGTCCAGTCGAGCTGGGCGGTCGGCTGGGCCTGCGCGGCGATCGCCTTCTGGGCCGTGTTCGCCCTGGCGGAGCCCGCCGTGGCGTGGCGGATCCTGTTCTGGCTCGGCGCCCTCCCCTCGGTGCTGATCTTCTGGATCCGCCGCAACATCGAGGATCCGGAAGTCTACCGGCAGACGCGCGCCGCCATGCGCGACGTCGGCGATACGGGCAGCTTCCTCGACATCTTCTCCCGGCCGCTGATCGGCCGGACCGTGCTGGCGAGCCTGCTGGCGACCGGCATGCAGGGCGGCTACTACGCGGTGACCACGTGGCTTCCGACCTACCTGAAGACCGAGCGCAACCTCTCGGTCCTGAACACCAGCGGCTACCTGCTGATGCTGATCTTCGGATCGTTCGTCGGGTATTTGACCAGCGCCTGGCTCTCCGACCGCATCGGGCGCCGCCTGGGCTTCATCCTGTTCGGCTTCTGCGCCGGTCTCCTCGTCCTGGCCTACACGCTGATTCCGATCACCGATCCGGTGATGCTGGTCCTCGGCTTCCCCCTCGGCTTCTTCCTCTCCGGCGTCTTCTCCGGGATGGGCGCCTTCCTGAGCGAGCTGTTCCCGAGCCGGATCCGCGGCTCCGCACAGGGCTTCTGCTACAATTTCGGGCGCGCCACGGGCGCGATCTGCCCGGCCGTGGTGGGCCATCTCAGCGGCTCGCTGACACTCGGCATCGCCATCGGCGTCGTGGCGGCGGGCGCCTATTGCCTCGTGATCGTCGCGGCGCTTCTGTTGCCCGAGACGGCGGGCCGCGCGCTCGATTCTTGCAGCGCGGATCCGAGCGAGCCGGAGCCCGTTGCGGCCCTATGAGACCCGATCGGCACGCGGAGCGGCGGCGATGACCAGCGTGGACCTGAATTCCGACCTCGGCGAGGGCTACGGCGCCTATGCCTGCGGCGACGACGCGGCGATCCTCGGGATCGTCACCTCGGCCAACGTCGCCTGCGGCCTCCATGCGGGCGACCCCGAGATCATGGCCCGGACCTTCGCGCTGGCGAAGGCGCGCGGCGTCGCGGTCGGCGCCCATCCGGGCTTCCCCGACCTCTGGGGCTTCGGGCGGCGGCGGATGCCGTTCAGCCCGGACGAGATCGAGCGGCTCGTCGCCTACCAGATCGGCGCCGCCCAGGCGCTGGCCGCCTATGCCGGCCACCGCATCACCTACGTGAAGGCGCACGGGGCGCTGGCCAACGTCGCCGCCGAGGAGCGGCCGGTGGCCGACGCCATCGCCCGGGCCGTCCGTGCCGTGGACCGCGACCTCGCGCTGCTCGCCATCGCGCTGACCGCCCAGGTGCCGGCGGGCGAAGCCTGCGGCCTCGACGTGCATCAGGAGATCTTCGCCGATCGCGGCTACACGCCGACCGGGCTCCTGATCCCGCGCAGCCAGCCCGGCGCGATGATCACCGATGCCGGCGAGGCGGCCGACCGGGTCCTGCGCATGGTCGAGGCGGGCGCGATCTTCACGGCGGACGGCCGGACGCTGCCGACGCCGATCCGCTCGATCTGCGTCCACGGCGATTCCGCCCACGCCGTCGCCACGGCCCGCGCGGTGCGGACCCGACTGGAGGGCGCGGGCGTCACGCTGGCGCCGTTCCGGCCGTGAGCGCGGTCGCGGAGCCCCGGCTTCTCGACGCCGGCGAGGCGGCCCTCGTGGTCGAGTTCGGCAGCACGGTCGACCCGGCGATCAGCGACCGGGTCCTGGCGCTGGACGACGCCCTCGGGGCGGATCCGCCCGAGGGGCTGCGGGAGCGCGTGCCGACCTACCGCTCCCTGATGCTGCACTATGATCCGCTGGTGCTCGACCGCGCGACGCTCGCCGAACGGGTCCGGGCGCTGGTGTCGGGCGCGACCGCGCGCGCGTCCAGTCCGACCCTGTGGACCCTGCCCTGCTGCTACGCTTCTCCGCATGGCGAGGACATCGCGCAGGTCGCCGAGCGCAGCGGGCTGTCGCCGGAGGCGGTGGTGTCGACCCATTCCGCCACGACCTTCCGGGTCTACATGTACGGCTTCGCGCCGGGCTTCGCCTATCTCGGCGGCCTGCCGGAGGCCCTGGCGGTGCCCCGGCGCGCGAGCCCGCGGCCGCCGCATCCGCGCAACGCCGTCATGATCGGCGGGGGTCTCGCCGCCGTGGCGACCGTGCCGATGCCGACCGGCTGGTACGTGCTCGGCGCGACGCCGGCCCGTCTCTACGCGCCCGAGCGCGACCCGAGCTTCTTCGTCGCCGCGGGTGACCAGATCCGCTTCGAGCCGGTGGATTCCGCGACCTTCGACGCCCTGACGGCCCGGGAGGCGGCAGGCGAGCCGGTGGCCCGGCGCGGGGAGCCCCACTGATGCCCGCCCTCGTCATCGAGTCCGCCGGACCCGGCGTAACCCTGCAGGACGGGGGCCGGCACGGCTACCTGCGCTACGGCATCACGGCCGCGGGTCCCATGGACCCGCTGATGCACGCCGCCGCCAACCGGGCGGCATCGAACGCCCTCGACGCCACCGCCGTCGAGATCTCCACCGGCGGCGTCACCGTCTCGGCGGAGGACGAACCCGTCGGGATCGTCCTGCTCGCGCCGGGTTTCCGCGTCGCGCTGGACGGGGTGCCGTTGCCCGATACGGTCGCGCTCACCCTGGAACCCGGCCAGAGGCTCGTCGTGCGGGCCGGCGATGCGGGCGCCTGGGGCTATCTGGCGGTCGCTGGGCGGCTCGACGTGGCGCCGGTCCTCGGATCGGCGGCGACCCATACCCGCTCGGGGCTCGGCGGCCTCGACGGGCGCGGCCTCGCTGCGGGCGACCGCCTGCCCGTCGCCGAGGGCCGGACCCTGGACGGGGCGCCGCAGCGGCTCGTCGCCCCCTGGCTCGACCGCGACGGCCGGGCGATCCGGGTGGTGCTGGGCCCGCAGGACGATTATTTCGCCCCCGACCAGATCGAGGCCTTCCTGGCAGGTCCCTGGACGGTCTCGCCGCGGGGCGACCGGATGGCCTGCTTCGTCGACGGCACGCCGCTCAAGCACGCCAAGGGGCACGACATCGTCTCCGACGGCGTCGCCATGGGGGCGATCCAGGTCCCCGGCAACGGCCTGCCGATCATCCTGATGGCCGATCGGCAATCCACCGGCGGCTACCCGAAGATCGCCACGGTCATCGGACCGGATCTCGGGCGGCTGGCGCAGGTCCGGGGCGGGGCGCGCCTGTCGTTCCGGCGCGTGTCGGTGGAGGAAGCGGTCGCGGCGCGGCGCGCCGAGCGCGATCTCCTGCGCGAGGCGGTGCCCCGCGAGCCGGTCATCCGCACGGATTTTGCGTCGGACTTCTTGCTCGGCCTCAACCTCGTCGGTGGCGTCACCGACGGCCGCAGCTGAGCGCAGATCGGCTGCGCTCAGGGACGCAAGTAGATAGAGTGCGGCACCGGCCGAGTCCCCGGCCCGATCCCGAGACACAGGAAAGCCCGCACGCATGGCGCACGCCGTTACCGCCCCGGGAAGCCCGCCCGCCCGCAGCAACGAGCCCCTGAACGCCGACAGCGTGCGTCGCGCCCGGATCGACCTCGCCGCCTGCCTGCGCTGGGCCGCCCGGAACGGTCTGGAAGAGGGGATCTGCAACCACTTCTCGGCGGTGCTGCCGGAGCGGCCCGACCTGTTCCTGGTCAATCCCTACGGCCTCGCCTTCGCGGAGGTCACCGCGTCGAGCCTTCTGCTCTGCGACTTCCACGGCAACGTCGTCGAGGGCGAAGGTCAGCCCGAGGCCACCGCCTTCCACATCCATGCCGAGTTGCACCGGCTGAAGCCCCGCGCCCGGGCGGCGTTCCACACCCACATGCCCTATTCGACGGCCCTCGCCATGCTGGAGGGCGAGCCGCTGCTATGGGCGGGCCAGACGGCCCTGCGCTTCTACGGCCGGATCGCCGTGGACGAGGATTACAACGGGCTGGCGCTCGACGCGTCCGAGGGCCGGCGGATCGCCGAGAGCGCCGGCGAGGCGGACGTGGTGTTCCTGAAGAACCACGGCGTGATGGTGCTGGGCGAGACCATCGCGGAGGCCTGGGACGATCTCTACTATCTGGAGCGCGCCGCGCAGGCGCAGGTCCTGGCCATGAGCACGGGGCGCACGCTCAAGACCGTGCCCGAGGCGATCGTCAGGCACGTGGCGGCCCAGGAGGCGGCGGGACGCGCCGAGAGTGCGCGGCTGCACCTGGAGAGCGTCAAGCGGGTGCTGGCCCGGGACGAGCCCGCCTTCCTGGCGTAGACGCCACTCAGGGCGTCGCCCGGACCCGGTCCAGCAGCGTGGCGTCGGCATAGCCGTCCGCCGGCAATCCGATCGACCCCTGGAAGGCGCGCAGCGCCGCCCGCGTCTTGGGGCCGATCTTGCCGTCGACCCCGCCGGTGGCGAAGCCGCGCTCCGTGAGCCGGGTCTGCAGATCGCGCCGCTCGTCGGCGGTGAGCGGCCGGTCGCCCCGCGGCCAGTCGTGCACCAGGCCCGGGTCGCCGCTCAGGCGATCCGACAGGAGCGCGACGGTGAGCGCGTAGGCCAGGGCCGTGTTGTAGCGCAGGATCACCGCGAAGTTCGGCTGCAGCAGGAAGGCGGGGCCGCGGATTCCGGCGGGCAGGATCAGGGTCGCCTCGGCCTCGTCCGGCATCGCGCGGTCACGCGCAGGCTTCACGCCGAGCGCCCGCCATGCCGCGATGGTGCGGACCGTCGTCTCGTCGGCGAGGGCCGCATCGAAATTCTCGGGCAGCGCCGCCTCGGCGCCCCAGCCCGCCCCGGGCTTCCAGCCGTGGGTGATGAGGTAATGAGCCGTCGACGCGAGCGCATCCGGCACCGAGGTCCAGATGTCGCGTCGTCCGTCGCCGTCGAAATCCACCGCCTCGCGCTGGTAGACGCTGGGCATGAACTGCGTGTGCCCCATGGCGCCGGCCCAGGATCCGGTGAGCCCCGCTTGCATCCGGTCGAGGGGCGCCTGGTTCCAGGCCAGGATCTGGAGCGCTGCCGTCAGTTCGTCGCGCCAGTAGGTGGAGCGATTGGGATCGCTGCAGCCGAGCGTCGCCAGCGAGCGGACGACCGGTTTCACCACCGCCGGATTGTCCAGCACGGCGCCGTAGCTCGATTCCACGCCCCAGAACGCCACCAGGATGTGGCGGTCGACCCCGTACCGGGCCTCGATGGCCGCGAGCGTGTCGGCGTGCTCGGCGAGCTTGCGCTGACCGGCCTCGATGCGGGCCGGCGTGACACTGGCCTCGATGTAGTCCCAGATCGGCCGGACGAACTCCCCCTGGCTCTGCGTTGCGGCGAGCACGTCCGGATCGGGCGTCAGGGTGGCGAGCTGCGCCTCGGCGAGGCTCTGCGGCACGGCCCGCGCCGTGACCCAGGCGATCAGATCGGCCCGGCAGGTCTCGAAGGGCTGGGGCGTGGCCGGCGGGGATTGGTCCGGCCCCGCGGCGGCGAGCGTCGGCGCCACCAGACCGATCAGAAGTGAGGCTCCGGTCGTCAGGACCGTCCGCAGGGGGCCGCTCCAGGTCGCGGGCCGCATCGGCGCAGCGCGATCGTCCATGGGCATCTCCGGTGATCCAGATGCGCGCGACGTAGCACACCGAGCCCGCGACGGCACCTTCAGCGGGGACTCGCCGTGACGGCGGCTCCGCCCCAAGTCGCGTCATGACAGTCCGAACGCCAGGAGACCGAACCGTGCAACGTGCTTATCTCACGGCGATCGGTACGGCCCTTCTGGCCGCCGGACCAGCCAGTGCCCTGGAAGTCACCCGCAGCCGCGACATCCCGGCCCCGCCGGCTGCCGTCTGGGCCCTGATCGGCGATTTCTGCGCGATCCAGAACTGGCACCCGCAGGTTCAGCGCTGCATCCTGTCGGGCGAGGACGACGACGACGGCATCCGCGCGCAGATCCGCGGCCTCGTCGTCAAGGGCGGCCTGGGCACGATCGCGGAAGTCGAGACCGCGCGCGACGAGACCGGCATGAGCTACAGCTACAGCTTCATCCAGGGCCCCCTGCCGGTGCGCGCCTAACGCGACACTGGCGGTCCGCCCCAACGGTGAAGGGTCCACGGTGATCTGGAGCGCGACCTTCGACGCCGAGGGCATGAGCGACGCCGACGCGGTCGCCGACATCACGGGCGTGTTCGACGCCGGGCTTGCCGGGATCGCCCGGGAGACGGCCAGATAGGCGCCGGCCGAATCAGTCCGCCGCGCCAAACATCGCCTGGCCGGAGCCGCGGCGGTGCCGGGCACTGTTATGTGCGGCGGCGGCGCGACCGAGCGCCCGGCTCGATTCCCAGAGACAGCCCCAGGAGGGCGAGACCCGAATGCGCCGTCACCGCCACGCCAAGATCGTCGCCACCGTCGGTCCCGCCAGCTCCACGCCGGACCAGCTCCGCGCCCTGTTCCTCGCCGGCGTCGACACGTTCCGGTTGAACTTCAGCCACGGCGTCCAGGCGGATCACGCCAAGGTCCACGCGGCGATCCGCGACCTGGAGAAGGAGGTGGGCCGGCCGATCGGCATCCTGCAGGATCTCCAGGGACCGAAGATCCGGATCGGCACGCTGCAGGGCGGCCGGCTCGATCTTCAGGCCGGGGAGACGGTGCGCTTCGTCCTCGAGGGCGCCGAGGGTGACAAGCAGGCGATCCCGCTGCACCACCCGGAGATCTTCGACGCCGTCGTGCCGGGCCAGGAACTCCTCATCGACGACGGGCGGGTGCGGGTGCGGGTCACAGGGCCAGAGCCAACCGCGATCACCGCCGAGGTGATCACCGGCGGACCGATCTCGAACCGCAAGGGCGTGAACCTGCCGGGCACCCTGCTGGATCTCTCGCCGCTGACCGAGAAGGACCGGGCCGACCTCGCTTTCGGGCTGGATCTCGGCGTCGACTGGGTCGCCCTGTCTTTCGTCCAGAAGCCCTCCGACGTGATCGAGGCGCGGGGCATCATCGGCGACCGCGCCGGCATCATGTCGAAGATCGAGAAGCCGCAGGCGCTAGACCGGATCGACGACATCATCCGGCTCTCCGATGCCGTGATGGTTGCCCGCGGCGATCTCGGTGTCGAGATCCCGCACGAGGATGTGCCGGCGCGCCAGAAGGAGCTGATCCGAGCCTGCCGGCTGGCCGTGAAGCCCGTGGTCGTGGCGACCCAGATGCTCGATTCCATGGTCAACGCCCCGGCGCCGACCCGGGCCGAGGCGTCGGACGTCGCCACCGCCATCTATGACGGCGCCGACGCGGTGATGCTCTCGGCGGAATCGGCGACCGGCCGCTACCCGGTCGAGGCGGTGGCGATGATGGACCGGATCATCCGCAGCGTGGAGGGGCACAAGCTCTATCACTCGATCATCGCGGCCTCGGAGCCGGGCGAGGAGGAGACGCCGCCGCATGCGGTGGCGACCGCCACGGCCGATCTCGCCGAGGCCGTGCGCGCCGCCGCGATCGTCGCCTACACGGCGAGCGGGACCACGGCGGCACGGGTGGCGCGCAAGCGTCCGGCCGCTGCGATCCTGGCCTTGACCCCGAACGTCGCAACCTCGCGGCGGTTGAGCCTGCTCTGGGGTGCGCACAGCGTCCTGACGGAGGATGTCGACAGCTACGAGGAAATGACCACGAAGGCCCGCCACCATGCGCAGGACGAGGGCTTCGCCAAGCCGAACGACATCATCGTGGTCACCGCCGGCATCCCGTTCCATTCGGCCGGCAACACCAACAACATCCGCCTGATGCAGATCTGAGCCGGCCGATCGGGAGCGTGATCTGGAACGCGGCCCACATCTCACCCGTTGATAGGAAGCTGCGCCATTTGGGCGCGATAACGGAGGGCCGAGCCATGAACCTGATCGGACGCATCGTCACCAAGATCCTCGGCAACGAGAACCGTCCCGTGTACCGCGACGACCGGAACGCCAGCTCGGCGACCCCGCTCGGCCGCCTCGTGACGAAGATCCTGGGCAAATAAGAGGTCGGCAGGACCGGGCCTGCGCCGGCAATCCGGCTCCGGGACCTGACATCGTCCACCGCGCGCCCTGCCGGGCGCGCGGCAAAACCCCGTTAGATCAGTGCGCCACGACGCTCGCGGTCTCTCTGAGGACCGGCGAAGCCGGAACCGTATGCTGCCAGAAGGTGCCGCTCCGGCCCTTCTCGAGGCCCGCATCGTAGAGCGCGCGCATGTAGGCGGTGTCGAAGCCCTTGGCAGCCGACGCCTTGGGGCCGTTCTCGTCAATATATGTCAGGTTGAAGCCGATGCCGTTGGCACGCGCGAGCGCGTAGGTCGCGGTGAGCGTGGCCCGGGAGCGCGCCCGGCTCGCCGTCGTGAATGAGCGCTCGACGATCGAGAGCGTGTTGTCCTTCGTGACCTCGAAATCCGGCTCGAGACGGCCGTTGATCACTACGTAGATCTCGGCCTTGCCGCCCGTACGGATCCGTCCGTCGCGCAACAGGAGGCTCTGCGGCAGGGTGAAGACCGGCGTCACCACCGAGCCGTCCACATGCATCTCCTGGAAACGCGTGTCGCCGGCCGAAACGTCGATGAACTGGGGCGGGAACACCGCCGGAATGCTGGCCGAGGCTGCCAACACGTCGCGGAACAGCTCCCGGGCGTTCGGCACGCCGCTCGCCGCGATGGCGCCCATGTTCCAGATCACCGCCCGCTGGGAATCGAGGTTCGTCGTCACCACGAGGAGGCGCCGCCCCTTGGCATGCTCCTCTGCAAC
This sequence comes from Methylobacterium sp. 391_Methyba4, assembly GCF_029691625.1. Lineage (NCBI taxonomy): Bacteria > Pseudomonadati > Pseudomonadota > Alphaproteobacteria > Hyphomicrobiales > Methylobacteriaceae > Methylobacterium > Methylobacterium sp. 391_Methyba4. The sequence goes on from NZ_CP121475.1 coordinate 4,183,244, forward strand.
CGCCTTGAGGAGATCCGCCGTGACGTAGCGGTCGATCAGGCTGCGCAGGCGTCCGTCACCGAACAATCCGGAGCCGAACAGCACGTTTGCCAGGTTGGGCGAGGCCACCAGCTCACCCGCCACGCCGCTGGTGTAGAACTCGGTCAGATAGGGATCGTAGGCCGGTCCCAGAAAGGCGAAGGGGGCGATCAGCGCGCCGGTCGAGACACCGGACACCAGGGTGAATTCCGGGCGCTTGCCGGAGGCTGTCCAGCCGTTGAGCACGCCCGCCCCGTAGGCGCCGTCACCCCCGCCGCCCGACAGGGCCAGATACGTGAAGCCCTTGAGGCGACGCTCCGGATTGGCGGCGAGCGCCGCGATCGTGTCCACCGACGCGTCGGCGAAGACGCGCGCACCGGGGACGCCGGGGATGGTCGCCAGCGCGGCCTGCTCGGCGCTGTACGGAGTCCGCGGGACGCTGCCGCACGCCGCGACCTGCCCCGCCAGCCCGAACGCCACTGCCATGCGCAGGCTGACCTGACGAAAACCCATCGTCGCTTCCTTGAACCGCGTAACGCGCCCACTCTGCCACACGGAACGAGCTTGGCCGTACAGCCTGTTCCACCATAGCCGGCTGAGCAGGACGATATGGCCGCGCTGTTGCGGAGGGGTCACGTTTCCACGGGATCCGGGCACAAGCGTGGCCGCCTCGATCGCACGGCCGAGGGGCCATCGGCCGCCGCCATTGCCGGTGGACAGGCGCCGCGGCGGCCCGCATCGGGGGACCGGCCGCCCTTGCAACGCTCGCGAACGCCGCGCTAGGGTTCCCCCGTGGCCTGGCGAGACAGGGTGTCGCACGCGGTGCGGCAGCCGGCGCGCGAGGGCGCGGTCTGCGCGGCGACACGGTCGGCCGAGATAAGGCGTCCGGCGGCCTGAACACACGGCCTCGCTTTCGGGAACGCAGCCGAGCCGCAGGGGGCGGAGGGGATGATGGAACCGGTTCTCGGCTGGACGGATGATCGCGTGGCGCTGCTGCGCCGGTTGTGGGAAGACGGGCAGAGCGCCAGCAAGATCGCGGCGCAGCTCGGCGGCGTCACCCGCAATGCGGTGATCGGCAAGGTCCATCGCCTCGGTCTGGCCGGGCGTGCCCGGGGTGGCGAGGAGGCTCCCGCCGCCGCGCCGCCATCGAAGACCGTCGAGATCGAGACCGCCATCGCGGTGGTCGAGACACAGGCGCCCGAGCCGGTGGCGATCCTCGCCCATCGTCCGGCCCCCGAATTTCCCGCGCCCGCGCCCGTGCCGGCTCCGGAGCCTGTGGCTCTGGCGGTCTCGCAACGCGTGACCATCATGGACCTGCGGGAATCCATGTGCCGCTGGCCGCTCGGCGATCCGACGACCCCGGAATTCCGGTTCTGCGGCGCCCGGTCGATCACTGGGCTGCCCTATTGCACCCACCACGCCGAGATCGCCTACCAGCCGGCAGCCGAGCGGAAACGCGACCGCCGCGTCGCCTCCTTCCGCTGAAGCCCGGCGGACTCAGCGCAGGCTCACGCCCGCTTCGCGGAGGAGGCGGGCGGTCCCGGGATTGATCCTGTCCGCCGGGACGAGGCCGACGAGGTTCTTCGGCTGGGCGGTGGGCAAGTCCGTGCGCGCCAGCGCCGCCGCGACGCGATAGGCCGCGTCCTCGCGGAGTCCGGGCCGCGCGAGCACGAAGCTCCAGGATCCGACCGTCTCGATCGGGTCCGTCTGGCCGGCGAAGCTGCCCGCCGGAACTGTCAGGCGCCGCGTCGCCGCGCCCGGCTGCGCGAGGCGCGCGATCCCCGCCTCGGACGGCCCGAAGAAGCGGGCTCCGCCCGGATCGGCGGCCAGAGCATGGAAGCCCGGCCAGTCGAGCCCGCCGCCCCAGAGCGCGTCGGCGCGGCCCTCCCGCACCAGGGCCGGACCGTCGCCGGCCCGGTCGAGCAGGATCGGGCTGATGTCCCGCTCGGGATCGAGACCCGAGGCGCTGAGGGCGCTCCGACCCATGACGGTGAGCCCCGAATTATGGGTGCCGAGCACGACCCTGCGCCCGCGCAGATCCGACACGGAGCGGATCGCACTGCCGGCCGGAACCACGAACAGGCCCGGCGTCGGGTACATCGGGGCCAGAACGGTCAGGTCGCCGCCTTCGGCGAGGGCCGGATAGGCGTATGCGCCCTGTACGAGGCCGAGATCGACCCGGCCGGTGCGGAGGAGGCCGACATTCTCGGCCGACCCGCCGGTGGCACGCCGCTCGATCGCCAAAGTCGGGTCGACGGCCGCGATGGCGTGGGCAAGCGTCTCGCCGAAGGCTGGAAAGCCGCCGCCCGGCGTCGCGGTGGCGAGCACGAGGCGGACCACCTCGCTCCCCCAGGTCGGCCGCGCCAGGATCACCCCGAAGCCGGCCAACAGAGCGGTCCGACGAGTCAGCCTTCGGGAACGTCCCAGCCCTCCAGATGTGGAGGACACGCCGATCCCGCCGGTCGTCTCGACGGGGGCTGGAGAATGAAATTCCATCAGGCTCGGACCAATCGATAAACGCCTTCCATCCGGGGCCGAATGCCTTGGAAATAATGAAAAGAACTTTCGGTAAGGGCACTTAGCCCGATTGCTCCGGCCGCGGCAACGCGATATCGCAGCCTCCCGTCCGGAACCGGCCGGGCCGGCCTCGCGTGAGCGATCCCTTGGCGCGGCCCGTCCCGGACCCGAGATCTGTCAGATCCCTCAACACGCGCAGGAGTTCCCCGATGGCCGATACCATCAACGCACCGGCGAAGGTCGGCCACGGCCGGGTCTACGGCTCGATCACCGAGACGATCGGAAACACCCCGCTGGTGCGCCTCAACCGGCTGCCCAAGGAGCACGGGGTCGATGCCGAGATCCTGCTCAAGCTCGAATTCTTCAACCCGATCGCCAGCGTCAAGGACCGCATCGGCGTCAACATGATCGACGCGCTGGAGACCTCCGGCAAGCTCCAGCCTGGCGGCACGCTGGTCGAGCCGACCTCGGGCAACACCGGCATCGCCCTCGCCTTCACGGCCGCCGCCCGCGGCTACCGGCTCATCCTGGTGATGCCCGAGACCATGTCGCTGGAGCGGCGCAAGATGCTCGCCTTCCTGGGAGCGGAGCTGGCGCTCACCCCCGGCGCACAGGGCATGAAGGGCGCGATCGCGAAGGCCGAGGAACTCCTGAAGGAGATCCCGGGCGCCGTGATGCCACAGCAATTCTCGAACCCCGCCAACCCCGAGATTCACCGGAAGACCACCGCCGAGGAGATCTGGAGCGACACCGGCGGCCAGCTCGACGCGTTCGTGGCCGGCGTCGGCACCGGCGGTACCGTGACGGGCGTCGGCGAGGTGCTGAAGCCGCGCCTGCCGAACCTGAAGGTCTTCGCCGTGGAGCCGGAGGATTCCCCGGTGATCTCCGGCGGCCAGCCCGGCCCGCACAAGATCCAGGGTATCGGCGCCGGCTTCATTCCGGACAACCTTCACACCGACATCCTCGACGGCGTCCTGAAGGTCACCAATCAGGCCGCCTTCGAGACCGCCCGGGCCCTCGCCCGCCTGGAAGGCATCCCCGGCGGCATCTCCACCGGCGGCAACGTCGCCGCGGCGCTGGAGCTGGCCAAGCGGCCCGAATTCCAGGGCAAGCGCATCGTGACCGTCGCCTGCTCCTTCGCCGAGCGCTACATCTCGTCGGCCCTGTTCGACGGCATCGGTTAGGCGCTATCGGAGCGGCCCTCGGGCCGCTCCAACACGGGTGTCCCGGGAATCGCGCCGGCACCGTTCGGCGCGAGACATATACCCCACAGAGGCCGGATTTGGCGCACCGCCTGAATGGGACCACCACACCAAGAGAACTCTCGAATAGTGAAACTGATCTTTGTAAGATTCATTTCAGGCCATTTTGCCTATAAACACTACAGATCAATTGGTATAGTTCGCGCCGCTCCGAAAAGCGCCGCATCTAGATCCGGAAAAGCCTTTCCGGTAACGCCAGACCCGTCGATCGGGTGGCGATTCTCTGATGCGCGGTCTCCTTATTCTTATGCTCAGCCTCTGGGCTCAGGCCGCGCTCGCGCAGGGCTTCGCGCTGCATGACCTGACCGGGCTGGCCGAAGCTTCCAGAACCGCCCTCGGGCCGGAGGCCGCCGCGCAGGCGGCACCGCTTCATCTCGGCGTGAATTGTTCGTCCTGCAGGGGTGCGCCGACGATCGAGCTGCAGCTCGGGCGCCTGACCGACGGGACGGAAGAGCGGGTGCGCTCCGGCAGGACGTCCCTCGGCGCGCTCGAAACGCTCTGCGTTCGGCGGAACCCGGATTGCCGACTCTCGGCCCTGCCGGCCGGCCCGGCGATCGGCTGGCTGAGTGTCTACGCGCTGGAACGCGGTGCGGGCGCGACCGCCGTCATCCTCCGGGGTGGCGATCTGCTGACGATCGAGGCCCGCGCGGCGGATCGCGGGGCTGCCGAGGATTCCGTGCGTCGCCTGACTGAGGCCGTCCTGCCGCGGATCGTCGGCCCCTGACATCAGGGGACCGCCGGCGGTCGATCGCCTCGGCCCCCGCAACTCTCCTGCGCCGCCTCCGTTGTCCCTCGAAGAGGCAGCGAGGCGAGCCATGACAGAGCAGACCGGACAGACGCCGCGGGAAAGTCCTGAAGCCGACAAGGCCAGTGAGATCGGGACCTCGCGCGAGAAGCTCGGCCAGATGGAAGACCAGGCCAGGAGCGGCACCGACCTTGGCGAAGCCATCGACCGTGCCACCGCCGCCGTCGGTCAGGACGACGGGAAGCGCTGATGAGCCGAGCGACGAGCGAGTCCGAGACGGTCACCCGCAAGCCTGACGACGCGGTCGGGTCGCGCGGAACCCCGCCGGCCGGGGGTGGTCACCAAACACCCGAGCAGGCGGCGATCACCGACATGGGATCCGGTGGAACGCCACGGAGCGAGCCGAAGGAGGGCTGGGGTTCGACCGGCGAGCCCGGACGCGCGCCGCCCGCCATCGGCGGTTCTTCCGGCGGCCATTCGGACCAGAAAGCCTCGCGGGGCCCGGCCGCCGGCACCAAAGTCGCGGGCGGCCATTCACGCGCCGAGCAGGAGACCCAGGAATGACCGAGCGCCGCGAGACCGATCCGCAGCCGGAGAAGCCGAAGAACGTCGCCCCCGACGCGGTGAAGGACCCGAACGAGAAGACCGAGGGCAAGCCCGGCCTGGGCACGCCCTCCGGAGGCACGCAGAACGACGAGACCGATCCCGGCGGCAGCTGACGCGACAGAGCCGCACCGCGACGCGGTGCGGCTGCTCGCGGCTCAGGAAAGGCGGAGAGGGATCGGTCCGGCCGCCAGCGGCACGTCGCCGGGGCGGCAGCCGGTCTCGAGGCAGGCGTAGCGGATCGCATCCTGACGGCTGCGGAAGATGCCTCCGGCACGCCCACCAGCCTCCACGGCCACCCAATGCCCCTCGCCGTCTTGACCGACGAGATAGGAGGGCGGCGCAGAAGCGGCAGGCGGGAGCGACGGGATTGGATTCAACGCGACGGACATCGGTGTCACGGGGTTCACGCGGGCCTCTCGGGTCCGCCGCACCGAGGTATTGTCCCCGGCATAAGGGTTCGATGGGCCCGAGATCAGCCGGACATAAGGGCTGCATCAGCAACCGGGCCTGAGTGCCCGGTTGCCGGTCGTTCAGCTCAGGCGGCGTTTTCCTTGGAGCGCTCCGCCCGCTTGCGGTCGTTCGGGTCGAGGATCGCCTTACGCAGGCGGATCGACTTCGGCGTCACCTCGACGAGTTCGTCGTCCTGGATCCAGGCCAGCGAGCGCTCCAGGGTCATACGGATCGGCGGGGTGAGGCGCACGGCCTCGTCCTTCGACGTGGTGCGGATGTTGGTGAGCTTCTTGCCCTTGAGCACGTTCACCTCGAGGTCGTTCTCGCGGTTGTGCTCGCCGACGATCATGCCCTGGTACACCTTCCAGCCCGGCTCGATCATCATCGGGCCGCGGTCCTCCAGATTCCACATCGCGTAGGCGACAGCCTCGCCCTGGTCGTTGGAGATCAGCACGCCGTTGCGCCGGCCCGGCATCTCGCCCTTGTAGGGCTCGTAGGCCTTGAACAGCCGGTTCATGATCGCGGTGCCGCGGGTGTCGGTGAGCAGCTCGCCCTGGTAGCCGATCAGGCCACGGGTCGGGGCGTGGAAGACGAGGCGCAGGCGATTGCCGCCCGACGGCCGCATCTCCAGCATCTCGGCCTTCCGCTCGGACATCTTCTGCACGACGACGCCGGAATGCTCCTCGTCGACGTCGATCACGACCTCCTCGATCGGCTCCAGGAGCCCGCCGGCCTCGTCGCGCTCGAACACGACGCGCGGCCGCGAGACGGCGATCTCGAAGCCCTCGCGGCGCATGGTCTCGATCAGGATCGAGAGCTGCAGCTCGCCGCGGCCCGAGACGTAGAACGAGTCCTTGTCGGCCGCCTCCTCGATCTTGAGCGTGACGTTGCCCTCGGCCTCCTTGAACAGGCGGTCGCGGATCATGCGGCTCGTGACCTTGTCGCCCTCGGTGCCCGCGAGCGGGCTGTCGTTGACGATGAACGACATCGTCACCGTCGGCGGATCGATCGGCTGCGCCTGGATCGGGGTGTCGACCTGCGGGTCGCAGAAGGTATCGGCCACGGTGCCCTTCATGAGGCCGGCGATCGACACGATGTCGCCCGCCTCGCCCACGTCGATGGGCGCACGCTCAAGGCCGCGGAAGGCGAGGATCTTCGACACGCGGCCGGTCTCGACGACCTTGCCGGTGCGGTCGAGGACCTTGATCGACTGGTTCGGCTTCACCGAGCCCGAGGCGATCCGGCCGGTGATGATCCGGCCGAGGAACGGGTTGGCCTCCAGCAGGGTGCCGAGCATCCGGAACGGCCCATCCTCGGTCTTGGCCGGCGGCACGTGCTTCAGCACGAGGTCGAACAGCGGCTCCAGGCCGACCGACGGGTCGGCCTCCGGGCTGTCGGCCATCCAGCCGTTACGGCCCGACCCGTAGAGGATCGGGAAGTCGAGCTGTTCGTCGGTGGCGTCGAGGGCCGCGAACAGGTCGAACACCTCGTTCACCACCTCGTTGATCCGGGCGTCCGGCCGGTCGACCTTGTTGATCGCCACGATCGGACGCAGGCCGATCTTGAGCGCCTTGCCGACCACGAACTTGGTCTGCGGCATCGGCCCTTCGGCCGCATCCACCAGCACGATCACGCCGTCGACCATCGACAGGATACGCTCGACCTCGCCGCCGAAATCGGCGTGGCCGGGGGTGTCGACGATATTGACGCGGGTGTCCTTCCAGACGACCGACGTCGCCTTGGCGAGGATCGTGATGCCACGCTCCTTCTCGAGGTCGTTCGAGTCCATCGCCCGCTCCTCGACCCGCTGATTCTCGCGGAAGGTGCCGGACTGGGCCAGCAGCTTGTCGACGAGCGTCGTCTTGCCGTGGTCGACGTGAGCGATGATGGCGATGTTGCGCAGATTCATGGCGGCCCGAAACGGGTTGTGCCGGCTCCCTGGCGGCCGCGCGGCGCGGCCGTCCGCGCCGGTTCAGGTACGGAGTCGTGGTGGTTGCGTCGCAATATAAGGACGCGCGCTCTTGAGCAAGGCCGCTGACGTCATGGGCGCACCGCGCGGGCCGGATTGCTGGGGGCGGCTCCCGACTGCGGCACCGACGCCACGCCTGCGGCTGGGCCCGGCGCGAGCCGCCGTTGCAGGGCAGATCTGCATGCCCCCCGCATCGCAGGATACCCTATATGACGGCGCGATCACGCCGCGACCGGCGCGCCGCCGTCCGTATCGGGGTGTATTGGATGAAACCGGATCCCTCGGGTAGCGTATCGACCAGGGTCAAGCGTCCGACTGCGGCGATTCGGCCCTCGGGCCGCCAGGGCGGGCTTTCGTCGGAAGGACACGATGCGCGCGCTTGAGCCGCGGCTGTTCCCGTACATCTGGCGCTATTCGAAGGGCAATCAGCTCAGGATCTGCGCCGTCGTGCTGGCGTCGCTCCCGTTCTACTTCGCCTCCCTCGACCTGCCGAAGCGCATCGTCAACGACGCGATCACCGGCAAGGCCTACGCGCATGGCGAGGCGACCGCCCCATTCCTCGAACTCACCGTGGACTGGCCCGCGGCGCTCGGCGGCGGCACGACGCACCTGTTCGAGGGCTTCCAGCTCGACCGCTTCGAGCTGCTCCTGAGCCTGTCGAGCCTGTTCCTCGGCCTCGTCCTGATCAACGGCGCGTTCAAGTTCTGGATCAACCTGCAGAAGGGCATGCTCGGCGAGCGGATGCTGCGCCGCCTGCGCTTCCAGCTCTTCGCGCTGATGCTGCGCTTCTCGCCGGAGACGCAGCGGGAGGTGAAATCCTCCGAGACGGCGACGATCATTCGCGACGAGGTCGAGCCGATCGGCGCCTTCATCGGCGACGCCATCGTGGTGCCGGTGTTCCAGGGCTGCCAGGCCGCCACCGCGCTGGCCTTCATCATGATGCAGAACATCTGGCTCGGCATCGCGGCCGGCGGCATGGTCGCCGTGCAGATGATCGTGATTCCGCGGCTGCGACGGGAGATCATCCGCCTGAGCCGGCAGCGCCAGATCGCCTCCCGGGCCCTGGCCGGACGCGTCGCCGAAGTGCTCGACGGGCTGCAGGCGGTGATGCTCAACGACACCGGCCGCTGGGAGCGGGCCGAGATCGGCGGACGGCTCTACGACCTCTACGACCTGCGGCTGAAAATCTACCGCCGCAAGTTCGCGGTAAAGTACCTCAACAACCTGCTCGCGCAGGTGACGCCGTTCCTGTTTTACGCGATCGGCGGGTACTTCGCCCTGAAGGGAGAGCTCGACATCGGCCAGCTCGTGGCGGTGCTCGCCGCCTATCGCGATCTGCCCCCGCCCCTCAAGGAGCTGATCGACTGGGATCAGCAGCGCCTCGACGTCGAGGTCAAGTACGAGACCGTGGCGGCCCATTTCGGCCCGCACCGCCTGCGGCCGGTGGAGCGCGAAGCCGAGCTGCCGCCGCCACGCCTCGGCAGCCCGCTGCGTCTCGAAGGCCTGTCCCTGCGCGATCCGCAGGGGGGGGCCCCGATCGAGGTCGGCGACGCCGAGATCCGCCTGCCGGGGCGGCTTGCCCTGGTGCCGGCCGGCCCGGTGGCGCAGGAATTCGCCCGGGTCCTGGCCGGGCTGCAGCTACCGCCCGGGGGCACGATCCGGATCGGCGATCACGACCTGTCCACCCTGCCGCGACGGGATCACGCGCACCGCATCGCGTATGCCGGCATCCAACCCGTGCTGTTCCCGGGAACGCTGCGCGACAATGTCCTGTACGGGCTGCGCGTCCAGCCGCTGCGCACGCACGTCCTCGATCTCAGCAAGACGCGGATCAACGAGGCGGTGAAGACCGGCAATCCCTGCGACAGCGTCGACGATCCCTGGATCGATTTCGGACGCCTCGGGGTTCGCGACGCCCTGGATCTCGACGATCGTCTGCTCGACCTGCTCGGCCGGCTCGACCTCGGCGACGATCTCTACAGGTTCGGGCTCGGCGCCCTCAGTTCGGTGGCCCACGACACGCCGGTGGGCCAGCGGATGATCGCGGCGCGGGAGCACCTACGGGAGCATTTCGCCCAGAAGGGCCTCGCCGACCTCGTGATCCCGTTCGCCCGGGGCCGCTACAACGATCAGGCGACCGTGGCGGAGAACCTGCTGTTCGGCGTCCCCCGGGATACGTCGCTGACGGATCCGCGCCGTCTCGCCGGCGTGCCCATGTTCCGCGAGGCGCTGGAGAAGGTGAAGCTCCTCGACGAACTCGACCGGATGGGCGTCGCCATCGCCAGCAACCTGAAGGACATTTTCGCCGACGTGCCGCCGGGCCACCCGCTGTTCCGGCGGTTCTCGCTGATCACCCCGGACGCGCTGCCGGATTACCTGCGCCGCCTCGGTCGCCTGCCCGCGGCGGGGCGCCTCAGCGAAGCCGACAGCGTGGCCTTCCTGGCGCTGGCCCTGGCCTATGTCGAGCCGCGGATGCGCTTCGGCCTCCTCAATCAACCGCTGACCAAGCGGATCGTCGGCGCACGGGGTGTCGTGCAGGGCTTCATGCACGGCGACGACGGATACGACGTCGAATCCTACGATCCGAACCGGATCAACCCGCGCAGCACCGTGCTGGACAACCTGTTGTTCGGCCGCATCGACACGGTGCGGATGCACGGCGAGACGCTGATCCAGCGGGAAGCCCGCGCGGTGTTCCGGGAATTCGACCTGGAGCGGCCGATCCAGCGGCGCGGCCTCGAGAAGGAGGTCGGAAATCGCGGGCAGCTCCTGCCGGAGCGGGTCCGGGTGCGAATTGGCCTCGCCCGGGCGATCCTGCGCGAGCCGGAGATCCTCGTGGTCGACCGGGTGGACGAGCATCTGGAGCGCGGCGTCGGGACGCTGCTCGACGTGACGGAGGCCACCCTGCCCCGGGCCAGCCTGGTGGCCAGCCTCTCGACGGACTCGGATCCGGCCCGCTTCCCCGCGCGATTGGCGCTCGGAAGTGCCGAAACGCGCCTGCGGACGGCCGCGGAATGACGTAGGCGTGACCGGTCCGCGCGGCGTGCGGGCGGCGGTTTACAGGCTTGCCCGTCTTCGGCACAGGATGGCGCCACATGCCCATACTTTCGGACGCGAGCGCGAGACCGGACCGGACGACCCCGAGCCTTGCCGGCCTGCCGCGCGTGGTGCCGCCGCACCGTGCGCCACCGGAGCGGGAGCTGCCGCTCGCCGCCTACCTGCGCTCGATTCGCGACAACGCGCTGGAGGGGTTCCCCCGGCGCGCCTTCGAGGAGCCGGTCACCCGCCGGGGGCTTCTCGGACGGTCGAGCTTCGTCCTGAGCGACCCGGAGGCGATCCGGCGGGTTCTGGTCGAGAATCAGGCGAACTACGCCCGCACCACCGGAACGACCCGCATCCTGCGCCCGATCCTCGGCGACGGACTCCTGATCAGCGAGGGTTCGGCCTGGCGGCACCAGCGTCGGACCCTTGCGCCCGCCTTCACGCCACGGGCCATCGACGGGCTGGTGCCCCATATCGACGCCGCCGTGGCGGACGGGATGGATCGGATCGCCGCCGAGGCTGCGACGGGGCCGGTCGATCTGTTCACGTCGTTCTACAGGCTCGCCCTCGAGATCGCCGGGCGCGCCATGTTCTCGGTGGGCATGGACGAGCACGGCGCGGAGCTGCGCCGGTTCATCGCCGAATATGCCGAGCGGATGGGCCGGCCGCATCTCCTCGACATCGTGATCCCCCCGGGCTGGCCGGTGCCCCTCGACTGGTCCCGCGCGCGGTTCCGCCGCCGCTGGATCCCGTTCCTCGACCGGATCATCGCGGCGCGCCGGGACGCCGAGCGGGACAGGCCGCACGCGGGCGACCTCCTCGACCTGCTCGCGGCGGCGCGCAATCCGGATACGGGGGCCGCCTTCACCGCCGACGAATTGCGCGACCAGGTCGCCACCATGATCCTGGCCGGCCACGAGACCACGGCCGGCACGCTGTTCTGGGCGGCCTACCTGCTGGCCCTCGCCCCGGAGATGCAGGAGCGGGTCGCCGCCGAGGCGCGCAGCGCCGACCTGACCGATCCCACCGGCTGCCAGAGCGACGGGCGCCTGCCGCTCACCCGCGCGGTGATCGACGAGACGCTGCGCCTGTATCCCGCGGCGTTCGTGGTCGTCCGGCGGGCGCTCGGTCCCGATTCGGTTGCCGGGCATGCGGTGAAGGCGAGCGACATCGTCATGGTCAGCCCCTGGGTGCTCCATCGGCACCGGACGCTGTGGTCGGATCCGGACGCGTTCGATCCGGGCCGCTTCCTGCCGGGCGCCCCCGCGCCGCGGCGCTTCGCCTACCTGCCCTTCGGAGCAGGCCCCCGGGTCTGCATCGGCGCGCAGTTCGCCCTGAGCGAGGCCGTCCTGTCCCTGGCGCGTCTGCTGGCGCGGTTCCGGCTCGTGCTCGACGAGCGCGAACCGGTCCTGCCCCAGGCGGTGGTGACGACGCAGCCGGACCGGCCGACGCGATTCCGTCTGATCCCCCGGGATCCGGTCAGCCCTTGATCCCGGTGATCGTCGCCGAGATCGCCCGGGGATCGCGCATCGGCCAGCGGCCGCTCTCCACCTGCGCCAGGAATTCGTCGAGGAGTCGGTTGTAGGCATCCGGCTCCTCGACGGAGAGGGCGTGGCCGGTATTGGGCAGGACCGCGAGGGCCGCCGACGGGATCACCTGCTTCAGCATGAGGCTCGGGGCGAGGCAGGGCCAGTCCTCGTCGCCGGCGACGATCAGGGTTGGAACGGTCATGCGGCGCAAGGCGTCCGTGAGATCGTAGAGCGACGGGCGGCCCTTCTGCACGCCGGCCTGGGTGTTGGCCGAGCCGAGGGCCGAGTGTTCTGCGAGCATCCGCTTGAATTCGGCATGTCCGCGCGGATCCTTGGCCTCGAACTGCACCCGCGTCGGCCCGACGGCGTAGCGCTCGGCGAAAGCGGCCATGCCGTCGCGACGCAGCATCGCCGCGGTGGCGTCGGCCTCGGCGCGGAACATCGCCTGCCGCTCGGGTTCGGCGCCGTAGCCACAGCCGCCGAGACAGAGCGACAGCGCGCGGTCGGGATGCCGGAGGCCGAAATGCAGGGTTGCGAAGGCGCCCATCGAGATGCCGGCGACATGGGCCTTCGGCGCGCCGAGATGGTCGAGGATGGCCAGGATGTCGTCGGCGGCACGGGCCTGCGAGTAGGCGGAGACGGCCTCCGGGACGTCGGAAGGCGGGTAGCCGCGGGCGTTGAACGCGATCGCGTGGTAGCGCCTTCCGAAATGGCGCAGTTGCGCCTCGTAGCTGCGATGGTCGCCGGCGAATTCATGCACGAAGATCAGCGGCGTACCCCGACCGCTCTCCTCGTAGTGGAGCCGGATCCCGTCATCCGTCGCGGCGCTCGGCATGGCTACCCTTTCACCAATCTCCCCCGAGATTTGCGACATGGTGCGACGGCGCGCCCGGTCGAGAGCCGAGGTCGCGGATCGACAGGGGACCGGCACGACGAAGCCGCACCCGGCGGGCCGGGCGCGGCTTGCGGTCTACCGTGCCGGCGGGGATGGTCCCCGCCCGGCTCAAGCGGCCTTCTTGGAGGAGGCCGGCTTGGCCGACCCCTTGTTGGCCGCGACCTCGGCGAGCTTGGCCGCCAGCTTGGCGTCGAGCTTGGCCGAGGCACCGAGCGGAAGCTCGATGTCGAGGCCGAGGGTCGAGACGCCCTCGCCGCGCTCCAGGGTGACCTTCACCTTGTCGGGCTCGACCGCGACATGGTTGGCGATCACCGCCAGGATCTCCTCCCGGAGCTGGATCACGAGGTCGGGGCGACCCGACTCCGCGCGCTCGTGGGCGAGGATCAGCTGCAGGCGGTCGCGGGCGACCGCGCCGGAGCTGCGCTTCTGGAACAGTCCGAGGATGCTCACGCCGCCCTCCGCATGAACAGCTTGTCGAGGAAGGACTTGCGCTCGACCGGCAGGCTCATCGGAACGGTCTCGCCCTTGAGCCGGCGGGCCGCATCGGCATAGGCCCGCGCCGGGGCGCAGAGCGGGTTGTTGAGGGTCACCGGGCAGCCGAGGTTCGAGGCGCGCAGCACCTCCTGGCTCTCCGGGATGATCGCGAGCAGCGGGATCGACAGGATGTCGAGCACGTCCTCGGTCTTGAGCATGTCGCCGCGGTCGGCCCGCATCGGGTCGTAGCGGGTGAGGATCAGGTGCTTCTCCATGTCCTCGCCCTTCTCCGCCTTGGCGGTCTTGGAATCGAGGAGGCCGATGATCCGGTCGGAGTCGCGCACCGAGGAGACCTCGGGGTTGGTCACGACCACCGCCACGTCGGCGTGGTGCATGGCGAGCTGGGCGCCGCGCTCGATGCCGGCCGGGGAGTCGCAGATGACCCAGTCGAACTTGTCGCGCAGCTCGTCCATCACCCGGGCGACGCCCGCGTCGGTGAGCGCGTCCTTGTCGCGGGTCTGGGAGGCCGGCAGCAGGTGCAGGGTCTCCAGCCGCTTGTCCTTGATGAGCGCCTGCGGGAGCTTGGCGTCGCCGTTGACCACGTTGATGAGGTCGTAGACGACCCGGCGCTCGGCGCCCATGACGAGGTCGAGGTTGCGCAGGCCGACGTCGAAGTCGACGACGCACACGCTCTGCCCGCCCTGGGCGAGGGCCGCTCCGAGGGCTGCGGTCGTCGTCGTCTTGCCGACGCCGCCCTTGCCCGATGTGACGACGAGAACCTTTGCCACGCGTCGATCTCCCTTAATCCAGGCTTGCCATTCGGATGTTGCCGCCATCGAGCCAGACCTGGGCGGCCTTGCCGCGCAGGGCCGTGCCCATGTCCTCCGCCGTCCGCACGAGGCGGTCGATCCCCAGCAACTCGGGTTCGAATTTGCGGCAGTAGATTCGTGCGCGCGGGTTGCGCGCGGCTCCGGCGATCGCGCGACCGCGCAGGGCGCCGTAGACGTGGATGGAACCACCGGCCAGGATCTCGGCCCCCGAGGAGACCGAACCCATCACGGTCACGTCGCCGGTGGGATTGATGACGCTCTGGCCGGAGCGGACAGAGCCCTCGACGGTGATCGAGGTGACCACCTGCGGCTCCGGCTCGGCCGGGACGCTCGGGATCTCGACCTTCTCGGACGGGTGTCCCTTGACGAGAAGCGGCGGCAGGCCGTCCAGGACCGTGTCGGCGCCCTCGATGCCCAGGACCGCGATGCCGCGGGCCTTGAGTTCGTTCATTAACATTTCGAGGGCGTCCGGCTCGGGCTTGAGCTGGGCGCAATCCAGGATGACGGCCCGGCCTTTCAGCAGGGTCGGCGAGCGCTTGAGCGCCGCGTCGAGGCCCGCGAGCCACTCGGGAAGCGGCGGCTCGGGGGAGAGGGCCAGGGCCTTGAAGGCCCGTCCGCGCAGGCTGAGCGGCCGGGGCGCGGAAGGAGCCGCCGCGGGGGCGGTCTCCGGATCGATCGGCTCGGGGTGGGTCTCGCTCATGTCCGCCCGTTAAGAGTCCTTACCGGACCATTGACGGCGGGTATGGTTACCGAAGGGTTAAGTTTCTGATCCGGTCGGCAAATTCTGCCGGGATCCTTGTATCGGAGCAGCGGAGGACGCTTTCACGGCCCGACCGCGAGCGGAGTCAGGCGCCCCGTCCTTCGACCGACGGCCCGAACGTCGGCGGGGAAACGCCGCTCAACCCCGCTCGAACAGGTTGAGCTTGATCGCATCCTCCAGCAGCCGCACCTCGACGGCCTGCCCTCTGAAGGCCGGGTCGAGGTCGTCCGCGGCGCGGTAGAGGCCGTCGATCGCCACCAGCTCCGGCTCGAACCGGCGGCACCAGATCCGCGCCGTCGGGTTTCCGGCCGCGCCGGCGATCGCGCGGCCGCGCAGGGCGCCGTAGACGTGGATCGAGCCGCCAGCGATGACCTCGGCGCCCGAGGCGACGGCGCCCAGGACCGTGACGTCGCCCTCGAGATTCAGCACGGTCTGGCCGGAGCGCACGGGGGCGTCGAGGATCAGCGAGCGGGCCGTCTCCTTGGGCTGGGGCTCGGTCGACGCGGACGCGTCCGAGGCGGATTCGTCCGGCGTGGCGACCTCGCCCGCGGGCCGGCCACCCGCGAGGGCCGGCGGGGCGCCCGCCCCCAGGAGCGACGGCGCCGCGCCCTCGATCCCCAGGACGGCGATGTTGCGCGCAGCCAGTTCGGCGAGCAGCCCGTCGAGATCCTCGCGGGTGAGCCGCAATCCGGACAGGTCGAGGATCACGGGCCGGCCGGCGAAGAAGTTCGGGGCGCGGCGATTGAGGGCGTCCAGGTCGCCGAACCACTCGGCCACCGGGGGTATCGGCGCCAGGACGGTGGCCATGAAGGAGCGGCCGCGGAAGCGGATCGGCGGGCGCGCCGGCTCGGATGTCGGCTGGGTCACGGGCGTGTTCGGTGTCGCGGACAGGATCGTCCGCATCCATGGGACGCCGCCGCGCCGGGGGCAATCCCGCAATGCCTGCTGTGACGCCTTGGCGGGCCCGCGAGCGCGTTTCTGTTGTAGAGAGACCCGGCAGCCGAGCCGGACCGGACCGTTGAGCAGCGCCACTTCGCACGCCCCCGCCCCTTTCGTCGTCGATGACCTCACTCGCGCCAACCAGCGGCGGGCGGCCGATCCGCGCGCCTCCGCCTGGGTCTCGGCCAATGCCGGCGCCGGCAAGACCAAGGTCCTCACCGACCGGGTGGTGCGGCTGCTCCTCGACGGTGCCCCGCCCGGGCGGATCCTCTGCCTGACCTTCACCAAGGCCGCCGCGGCCAACATGGCGATCCGCGTCTTCCGGCTCCTCGGCCGCTGGGTGACGCTCGACGACGAGACCCTCGCCGCCGAACTCGTGGACCTCACCGGCGAGCGCGCCGGGCCCGATCGCCTGCGGCTGGCGCGCCGCCTCTTCGCCCGGGCGGTGGAGACGCCGGGCGGCCTCAAGATCGAGACCCTGCACGCCCTGTGCGAGCGGCTGCTGCACATGTTCCCCTTCGAGGCGAACGTGCCGGCCCGCTTCGTGGTGCTCGACGAGACCAAGGCCCAGGAGCTGTTCGACATCGAGATGGCCAACGTGCTGGCCGATGCCGTGGCGAACGGCGACACGCCCCTCAGCGCCGCCCTGGCGCGGATCACCCCCGAGGCGACGGGCGACACCCTGCGGTCCGCGATCCGGTCGGCCATGCGGGCCCGGAGCTTCATCGGCGACGCGGCAGGCCTCGAGAAGGCCTTCGGGCGGCTGCACGGGGCGCTGGGCCTGGCGCCGGAGGATTCCGCCGAACGGATCGAGGCCGGGATCCTGGACGGCGGCCCCGGGTGCCGTCCGGAGGATCGGGAAGCGCTGATCGCGGCACTCCGCACCGGCAAGGCCAACGACGAGAAGCTCGCCGACGCCCTGGCGGCCGCCGAGGCCGAACGGGCCGGCTCCGCGGATCTTCCCGACCGGTCCGAGGCGCTGGCCCTCTACCGCGCAGTCTTCTTCACCCAGAAGGACGAGCCCAAGGCCGACAGCAGCCTCGGGACCAAGAGCGTGCCGGCCGATGCCAAGGCGGCGTTGCTCGCCGAGCGGGATCGGCTGGAGCCGCTGTTCGACCGCCTGCGCGCCGCCCGGGCCCATGCCCGGACGCAGGCCCTGTTCCGGATCGCCGCCGAGATCCACCGCCGCGTGGAGGCCCAGAAGGCGCGCCTCGGCGCCCTCGATTTCGACGACCTGATCCACAAGGCGCTGGATCTGCTCGGGCGGGTCGGGGCCGGATGGGTCCTCTACAAGCTCGATCGCGGGATCGACCACGTCCTGGTCGACGAGGCGCAGGATACGAATCCGGAGCAATGGGCGATCCTGCGGGCGATCACGCAGGAATTCGCCGCCGGCGAGGGCGCTCGGACCGGCAGCCGCACGCGCTTCGCGGTGGGCGATCCCAAGCAGTCGATCTACGGCTTCCAGGGTGCGGAGCCGCGGGAATTCGCCCTGACCCGCGCATCCTGGATCGCGGAATCGCGCTCGGCCGGGCTGACTTTCGAGGACGTGCCGCTCACCCTGTCGTTCCGCTCGACCGACCTCGTGCTGCGCGCCGTCGACGCGGTCTTCGCCATCGATGCGCACAATGACGGCCTGTCCTTCGAGGACACGGTGCGCACGACCGTGCATGCCAGCGCCCGGCCCGGGGCGCACGGCGCCGTGGAGCTGTGGCCGATCGCCGAGCCGGAGCCCGCCGCCGAGCCGGATGCCTGGACCGCTCCCGTCGACGCGCCGGAGACCAGCGCCCCGGCGATCGTCACAGCCCGCCGGGTTGCGCAGGCGGTGCGGACTTGGACCGCGACGGGGGACGCCACCGGTCGGATCTGGCGCCCCGGGGACGTCCTGATCCTGGTCCGGAAGCGCGGGCCCGCCTTCGAGGAGGTGATCCGCGCCCTGAAGGGACTGGGCGTTCCGGTCGCCGGGCAGGACCGGCTGGAGGTCTCCGCCCATATCGCGGTCGCCGATCTGGTCGCCGCCGGGCGGGCGGGTCTCCTGCCGGCCGACGACCTGACCCTCGCCACCGCCCTCAAGACGCCGCTCGTCGGGCTGACCGACGACGACCTCGTGCGGATCGCCACCCGCCGCGACCTCGCAGAGACTCTGGAGGACGCCCTGCACCGCCATGCCGCGTCCGGCGACCCGGCCGCAAGGCGCGGGCTCGAGGCCCTGTCGGGGTGGATCGCGCTGGCCGGGCTCCACGGCCCGTTCGGCTTCTACGCGCGGCTTCTCGGGCCGCAGGGGGGCCGGGCGAAGCTTGTGGCCCGTCTCGGCGGCGAGGCGGGGGACGCCATCGACGTGTTCCTCGCAGCCGCCGCCCAGGCCGAGACCGGCGAGGACGCGCCGTCCCTCGGCGGCTTCCTCGCCCGCTACGTCGGTGCCGAGGCCGGTCACACCGTCAAACGCGACCTCGAATCGGGCCGCGACGAGGTCCGGGTGATGACGGTCCACGGCGCGAAGGGTCTGGAGGCGCCGGTCGTGGTGATCCTCGACGGCTGCGAGCCCCTGGGCCGCAACGATCCGCCCCTCCTGCCGCTCCCGGCGACGGAGATCGCCCTGCCGCCGGTCTGGTCGGGCGGGCGGACCCAGGATTGCGCCGCCACCGACGCCGCGCGGGCGGCCCTGCTCGCGAAGGCCCGGCAGGAGCACAACCGCCTGCTCTACGTCGCCATGACCCGCGCCGCCGACCGCCTCATCGTCGCGCCCTTCCGCGGCCACGAGCGCGAGAGCGAGGCGGCGTGGTGCCGGATGATCCATGCCGGCCTGCAAGCGGCGCTCGGGGCCGGCCGGACGCTGGACCTGTCCTACGGACCCGCGACGTTCTGGCAGGATGGCGCCCCGCAGATGCCGGCCCCGGCGGCGGCGGCCTCCGCAGCTACGCGGTCTCCGGAGCCGGAGCCGGACTGGCTGCGCAGCCCGGTCCCGCCGGAACCGGAGGTCGAGGCCCTGAGCCCGTCCGGCGCACTCCAGGCGGCGGACGGCGCGCGCGTACCGCCGCCGCGCCTCGCGGACGCGCAGGCCCGGCGGCGCGGGATCCTGATCCACGCCCTGCTCCAGCACCTGCCCCGCGTGGAGCCCGCCCGCCGGGAAGCGGCCGGGCTCGCCTTCGTGCGGTCCCGGGCGCCCGGCCTCCCGCGCGCGGCCCCGCACGCGATCGTCCGGTCGGTCCTTCGAATCATCGATGACCCGGATCTCGCGCCTCTCTTCAGTCCGGATGCCCGCGCCGAGGTGGCCCTGTCGGGGCGTGTCCGGGCGGCCGGCGCGGAGCGCGCGGTTCAGGGACGCGTCGATCGCCTCGCGGTGACGGCGGACGTCGTCCGCATCGCGGATTTCAAGACCGGCCGCCCGCCCGAACCCGACGCCCCCCTCCCCGCGGCGGAGGCCGGCCAGATCGCCCTCTATGCGCGCCTTCTCGCGCAGATCTATCCGGGCCGGACGATCCAGCCGATCCTCGTCTGGACCTCGGGCCCGGTGATCCGCACCCTCGGCCCCGACGACGTTGCGGCGGCACTGGACCGGGTCGGCATCGAGGCGTGAATGGTCCGTTCCGGCCGTCCGGGCGAACACGGCGACCGGCATGCGGCACCGCACATCTGTGGTGCGCCCACCGCGACGGCCGCCGGGCCGGGGCAGCCGGACTTCTTGACCGCGCGCCGGGGCGTCGCCAATTCTGGCGGGACCGCACGGGCCCCTGCCCGTTCGACGCCGTCCGACGGACGGCGGCTTCCGAAAGGTAACGTTATGGCGACGGTGAAGGTAACCGACGCGAGCTTCGAGCAGGACGTTCTCAAGTCCGCCGAGCCCGTCGTGGTGGATTTCTGGGCGGAGTGGTGCGGCCCGTGCCGTCAGATCGGTCCGGCGCTCGAGGAGATCGCCACCGACCTGCAGGGCAAGGTGAAGATCGCCAAGGTCAATGTCGACGAGAATCCGCAGATCGCCGCCCAGTACGGCATCCGCTCGATCCCGACGCTGCTGCTGTTCAAGAACGGCGAGCGTGTGGACCAGAAGGTCGGCGCGGCCCCGAAGGGCGACCTGTCGCGCTGGATCGGCGCCCAGACCGCCTGAGCCACTCCCAAGACCTAGACGATAAAAAAGAAAGCCCGGCCGCGAGGCCGGGCTTTCTCGGTTTCGAGCCCAAGATTGTTGGTGGATCCCGGGGTCGAGCCCGGGATCCGGTATCAGGTCTTAGTACGAGCCGAACTTGTAGTTCAGGCCGGCGCGGACGACGGCGAAGGCGTTCTCGTTCCGGCTGATGCCGGAGAGCGAGTACACCGGCACGAGGCCGACCGGGGAGATCGCAGCACCAACCAGCGGCGCCTGGGCGCGGCCGTTGTTGTTGTCGAGGTTCACGTACAGACCTTCGACCTTCAGCGTGACGGCCGAGGAGCGGAAGAAGTTCAGGAACGAGTCGGTGGGCAGGGCGTACTCGACACCGCCGCCGACGGTCCAGCCGGTCTTGAAGTCGTTCCGGCGGCCAGCGAAGTTCTGCAGGCCGACGCGAGCGCCGTCATCCGTGCCGGTGGCGTAGGCGAAACCGCCGGTGGCGTACACCAGGGTCCGGTCGAAGGCCCAACCGAGACGACCGCGGACGGTGCCGAAGAAGTCGATGGTGTTGAGCGTGCCGTTGACCGGGATGAAGCCCGGATTGATCGCCACGGCATTGGTGGCGAAGCGAGCGCGACGGCCGAAGTCGAGGTACTGGGCGTCAGCCTCGAAGCCGATCACGGCGCCGGAGCCCGGGGTCAGCTGCCAGTTGTAGCCGATCTGGCCACCGCCCGAGAAACCTTCGCGGCTGTCGTTGCTGTAGATCAGCGACGAGCCGTTCGGCAGCAGGGCCTGGTAGGGAACGAGACCGCCCGGGACGAGAGCGACCGGGTTGCCGGGCGTCTGCACGAAGCCGCGGGTCGAGTTGCTGCTGGCGTCGAACGCGTAGCCGGCGTTGATACCGAAGTAGGCACCGGTCCAGGTGAACACCGGAACGGGCGTGAACACCGGCGGCGGCGCAGCGCGGCGCGGCAGGTCGGCGGCCGAAGCGGCAGCGGTGAGTGCGGTGAAAGCCGCGAGAGACGTGAGAAGCTTCTTCATTACTGTGATCCCCAGCATAAGCCCGATCGCCGATGAAATTATGCGATCGAGCCCCGGGAGGATGTAGCTTAGCTGCCACAGCGGGAGGAAAGCGTGGCCGTGGACGGGTTTCCGTCCGCGCGATTGCGGCGATTCGACGGATTTTCGAATGCAAAATCCGGACTTCACAGATGTCCGGCGTTCCCGCCACTTGATACGGCGGCCGCGCGCAGGTCGGCCGCACTGGAGACGACTCAGACCGGCGGCGTGTCGTTGGCGGCGAGAACCATGCCGGCCAAGTAGAGGGATCCGCAGATCAGGATTCGCGGGGGGCGCTCGAAGGCGATGTCCCGCACCAGGGCGAGGGCTGCCTCGATGCTCGGCGCCGCGTAGGTGGAGAGACCCACCTCCTCGCCGATCCGCGCGACCTCTTCGGCCGGGCGCGCGGCCATGGTCCCAGTGATCGGGACGGCCACGAGGGCGCGGGCGAGTCCGACGAAATTGCGCAGGAACCCGTCGGCGTCCTTCGTGCCGAGGAGGCCGACCACGAGGACGAGCGGCACGTCGCTCTTCTCGCCGAGATCCGCCATGGCGGCCGCGAGGATCCGGCCGCCGTCGATGTTGTGGCCGCCATCGAGCCACAGCTCGGTGCCGGGATCGAGCTGGGCGGCCAGACGGCCGCGGCCGAGACGCTGCAGACGCCCCGGCCAATCGACTTCGGTGAGGCCCCGCTCCAGGGCCGCCGTGCCGATATCGCCGAATCCGGCGGCGCGCAGCGCGGTGATCGCCGTGCCGGCATTGACCAGCTGGTGGCGCCCGGCGAGGCGCGGCCGCGGCAGATCGAACAGGTCGGTCTCGTCCTGATAGACGAGGCGGCCGCGCTCCTCGTGCACGGAGAAGTCCTGGTTGCCGACGAACACCGGCCCGGCGCCGACGGCTTCCGCACGCCGGCAGAGGACGGCATCGGCCTCGGCGTAATCCTGGGCGGCGATCACCGCCGGGCAGCCGCGCTTGAAGATCCCGGCCTTCTCGGTCGCGACCGATTCGACCGTGTCGCCGAGATACTCGGCGTGGTCGCGGCCGATCGGCGTGACCACCGCGCAGGCCGGCCGGTCGATCACGTTGGTGGCGTCGAGCCGGCCGCCGAGGCCGACCTCCAGGAGCAGCACGTCGGCCGGGCTCTCGGAGAACAGCAGGAAGGCCGCGGCCGTGGTGATCTCGAACATCGTGATCGGCTCGCCGGCATTGGCCGTCTCGCAGCGGGCGAACGCGTCGGCGAGACGATCCTCGTCCACGAAGTGGCCGCCGCCGATCCCGCCGATGCGTATCCGTTCGTGGAAACGGACGAGGTGCGGCGAGGTGTAGACATGCGCAGCCAGCCCGCCGGCTTCCAGGATCGACCGCATGAACGCGATGGTCGAGCCCTTGCCGTTGGTCCCGGCGACGTGGATCACCGGCGGCAGGCGATGCTCGGGATGGTTGAGCCGCGCGAGCAGCCGCTCGATCCGGCCCAGGGACAGGTCGATGGTGCGGGGGTGGAGCGCCAGGAAACGCGCCATCAGGGCATCGGACGAGGCCATCGCCGGGTCAGGCCGCCTCGGAGGGTGCCGCCGGCGCGGCGGCCTGGGGCGCTTGGGTCAGGAGGCTGCAGAGACGCGTGATCGTCTCCTTGAGCTGGTGCCGGTGGACCACCTGATCGACCATGCCGTGCTCGCGCAGGTACTCCGCCCGCTGGAAGCCGTCCGGCAGCTTCTCCCGGATGGTCTGCTCGATCACCCGGGGTCCCGCGAAGCAGATCAGGGCGCCCGGCTCGGCGAGGTGGACGTCGCCCAGCATGGCGTAGGAGGCGGTGACGCCGCCGGTGGTCGGGTTCGTCAGCACCACGATGTAGGGGAGCCGCGCCGCGTTGAGCCGGCGCACCGCCACCGTGGTCCGCGGCATCTGCATCAGGGACAGGATTCCCTCCTGCATCCGCGCACCGCCCGACGCCGCGAACAGCACGTAGGGCGTGCGCTTCTCCAGCGCCGTCTCGGCGCCGCGCACGAAGGCCTCGCCCGCCGCCATGCCGAGGGAGCCCGCCATGAAGCCGAATTCCTGCGCCGCGAGCGTCATCGGCAGGCCGCCGACCCGGCCGAACCCGATCTTGAACGCATCCTGCAGGCCGGTCTTGGCCCGGGCTTCCTTGAGCCGGTCAACGTAACGCTTCTCGTCGCGGAACTTCAGCGGGTCCGTGGCGACCTCCGGCAGCGCCACGTCGATCCAGGTGCCCTCGTCGAACATCATCTTCAGGCGCGCCTGGGCGCCCATCTTCAGGTGATGCTCGGAGCCGGGAATGACCCAGTGGTTGGCCTCCACCTCCTTGTGGAACACCATCTGCCCCGTATCTGGGCACTTGACCCAGAGGTTCTCGGGCGTCTCGCGCTTGAACAGGGTCTTGATCCGGGGGCGCACCACCTCCGAGATCCAGTTCATCGGTTCGACCATCGACTTGCGTCCGTCCGCTTCAAGCCCGCGCAGATATCAGGTGCGGCGCACGCCGCCGCCAGGGGTCCCCGATCCGGCCGTCAGGTGGCCCGTCCGACGCCCGCCGCCCGCACGCCCGCGGCGAGTTCCCGCACCAGCTCCGTCACCGCCACAACGGTTCCGGCTTGAGGCCGGCCCTCGCCGTCGAGGGAGCGCACCAGGGCGTCCACGAGGGCGGAGCCGACCACGACGCCGTCCGCGCCCTTGGCGATCGCCGTCGCATGGGCGCCGGTCCTGACGCCGAAGCCGACGACCACGGGCAGCTCGGTGTGGCGGCGGATGCGGGCGACCGCCTCGGAGACCTTGCCGAAATCCGGCGTCGCCGTGCCGGTGATGCCGGTGATGGACACGTAGTAGACGAAGCCCGCCGTGTTCGCGAGGACCGCCGGCAGGCGCCGCTCGTCGGTGGTGGGCGTGGCGAGCCGGATGAAGGCGAGGCCCTTGCCGAGGGCCGGCAGGCACAGCTCGGAATCTTCCTCGGGCGGGAGATCGACGACGATGAGCCCGTCGACGCCGGCCGCCACCGCGTCGTCGAGGAAGCGGTCGACGCCGTAGGTGTGGATCGGGTTGTAGTAGCCCATCAGCACGATCGGCGTGGTGTCGTTGCCCGCGCGGAAGCGGCGCACGAGGTCGAGGGTGCCCGCGAGCGTCTGGCCCGCCTTCAGGGCCCGCAGGCCGGCGGCCTGGATCGCAGGGCCGTCCGCCATCGGGTCGGTGAACGGCAGGCCGAATTCCAGGATGTCGGCGCCGGCACCCGGGAGCGCCGACAGCACCTCCAGCGAGGTCTCGGGATCGGGATCGCCCGACATCACGTAGGTGACGAGGACGGACCGGTTCTCCGCGCGGGCGCGGGCAAAGGTGGCGTCGATGCGGCTCGGCATGGTCGGATGATATTCGCGGTTGCAGGGCCGCCGACGGCCCGGGGTTGCACCCGCGCTACACCAAAGGCATCGGCCCGTGAAGCGGGCCGGGCTCCCGCGACAGCGCGCCGCTCGCGCGCCGAGTCGGCCCCGGAGGCTCGCCAGCCCGCGTGACGCGGCCATGCGCGCGGGTCGGTTGCCGGGGCGGCGGCGGCGGCCTAGCGGTCCCCCATGCCCGAGACATTTTTCCCGACCCGTCCCCTGGCCGCGCTCCTGTTCGACATGGACGGGACGATCATCAGCTCGATTGCGTCGGCGGAGCGGATCTGGTCGCGCTGGGCCGAGGCGCACGGCCTCAACGTGGCCGCCTTCCTGCCGACGATCCACGGGGTGCGCTCGGTGGAGACGATCCGGCGGCTGAACCTGCCCGGCGTCGATCCCGAAGCCGAGGCCGCCGCGATCACCGAGGCCGAGATGGAGGATGTCGGCGACATCATCGCGATCCCGGGCGCGCGGTCGTTCCTGGAGGCGCTGCCGCGCGAGCGCTGGGCGATCGTCACATCGGCGCCCAGGCGGCTCGCCGAGCGCCGGCTCGCGGCGGCCGGCATGCCGGTCCCCGACCTCCTGGTCGCCGCCGAGGACGTGGCGCAGGGCAAGCCCGCGCCGGATTGCTTTCTGCTGGGGGCCGAACGCCTCGGTGCCGCGGCGTCGGAGTGCCTCGTCTTCGAGGACGCCCCGGCCGGCATCCGGGCGGCCGAAGCCGCGGGCGCAGGCATCGTGGTGGTCACCGCGACCCATCACGAGCCGGTGACGACCGGCCATCCCGCGATCGCGGACTACACCCAGCTACGCGTCGCGGCAGACCGGAGCGGGATCCGGGTGACACGGGCCGGCTGAGGATCCCCGACCAGGCCCGCATCCGCTGGCGGCCGGGGCAGCCCCATCGTATCGCCGACCGAATTGTGCGGTCCGCGGCAGCACGCAGCCGGGCAGAAGGACGAAGGTCATGGCCACGATCAACAGGCGTCACGTGCTCGGGGCGGTCGCCGTGGGCGGTGCCGGGACCCTCGGTCAGGCCGCTGCAGGGGAGGCGCAGCCGGGCACGCTGTTCGCGCTGCCACAGGTCACCATTCCGATCCTGGGCGAGGCGCAGGTCTTCCCGGTCCGGCGGATCTACTGCATCGGCCGCAACTACGCGGCCCATGCCCGCGAGATGGGCTCCGACCCGTCCCGCGAGCCGCCATTCTTCTTCCAGAAGCCCGCAGACGCCGTGCAGGTGGTCGCGAACGGCCTGGCCGACCATCCCTATCCGTCGCTGACGCAGAACTATCACCACGAGATCGAGCTGGTCGCCGTGCTGAAATCGGGCGGCCGGGACATCCCTGTCGGACAGGCGCTCGATCACGTCTACGGCTACGCCACCGGCCTCGACATGACCCGCCGGGATCTCCAGCGCGGCATGGGCAACCAGAAGAAGCCCTGGGAGATCGGCAAGAGCTTCGACCACTCCGCGCCGATCACGCCGATCCTGCCCGTCGCACGGGTCGGGCATCCGGGGCGCGGGCGCATCCGGCTTTCCGTCAACGGCACGCTCCGGCAGGACGCGGACCTGTCGGATATGATCTGGTCGGTGGCCGAGCAGATCGCCGAACTGTCGAAGGCCTTCGAGCTCAAGGCCGGCGACATCGTCTATTCCGGCACGCCCGAGAATGTCGGGCCGGTGGTGCGGGGAGACATGCTCGCGGGCTCGATCGAGGGCCTGCCGGACCTGTCGATCCGCATCGTGTGACCCGATCCCGCGCGGATCGGGCCGCGGCGCGGGCCCGGACTTTCTCTGCCGGCGGCGCGGCACTATCGGTTGATGCGACCGCGGGGGCAGGAGCAGCGAGCCTATGACCAAGCCCAACGGCGTGCCGCGCAACCTTTTCGAGACCGCCGAGGGACGCCGTCTCGTGGAGGCCCGCTCCGATCCGGCCTGGCGCCGCTGGGGACCGTATCTCAGCGACCGGCAATGGGGCACCGTGCGGGAGGATTACAGCCCGGGCGGCGACGCCTGGGACTACCTGCCCCACGACCACGCCCGATCCCGCGCCTACCGCTGGGGCGAGGACGGGATCGGCGGCTTCGGCGACCGGCATCTGAACTGGTGCCTGTCCCTCGCCCTGTGGAACGGGCGGGACCCGATCCTCAAGGAACGCCTGTTCGGCCTGACCAATCAGGAAGGCAACCACGGCGAGGACGTCAAGGAACTCTACTATTACCTCGACGGTATCCCGACCCACGCCTTCATGCGGATGCTGTACAAGTACCCGCAGGCGGCCTTTCCGTATGAGCGGCTGGTCGAGGAGAATGCGCGGCGCGGTCTCGACGACCCGGAATACGAGCTCCTCGACACCGGCCTGTTCGACGCCGGCCGCTATTTCGACGTCGCGATCGCCTACGCCAAGGCGTCGCCGGACGACATCCTGATGCGGGTCACCGCCACCAATCGCGGTCCGGACCCCGCCGACCTGACGCTCCTGCCTCAGCTCTGGGCCCGCAACACATGGTCCTGGAAGCAGGGCGTCCAGAAGCCGGAGCTGATGGCCGGTTCGGATGGCTCGGTCTGGGCGCGCCATCCCGAGATGCCGGGCCTGCGCTTCTTCGCCGAGGGCGCGGGCGAGTTGCTGTTCACCGAGAACGAGACGAACACGCATCGGCTGTTCGGCACCGGTTCGGCCGAGGGCTTCTACAAGGACGGGATCGACCGATGCGTCGCGGGCGGAAACCGGGCCGCCGCCAACGCCCTGTCGGGCACCAAGTGCGCCGTCCGCTACGATCTCCATCTCGGCCCCGGGGAGACGCGGATCCTGCGCCTGCGCCTGCGCCCCGAGACCGCGCCGGGCGAGCCCTTCGCGGATTTCGACGCCGTCTTCGCCGACCGGGAGGCGGAGGCCGACGACTTCTACGGGGCGCTTCAGGCGCCGATCGCCGATCCCGAGATGCGGCTCGTGCAACGGCAGGCCCTCGCCGGCATGCTCTGGTCGAAGCAGCTCTACCACTACGACGTGCGCGAATGGCTCACCGGCGACCCGGCGCAGCCCGCACCGGCGCCGGAGCGGCGGCACGGCCGCAACAGCGACTGGGCCCATCTGCGGGCCAACGACATCATCTCGATGCCGGATGCCTGGGAGTATCCGTGGTTCGCCTCCTGGGATCTGGCCCTCCAGGCGATCGTGTTCGGGCTGATCGATCCCGATTTCGCGAAGAACCAGCTCCTGCTCCTGGTCGACGAGGCCTACACCCATCCGAACGCCGCGCTGCCGGCTTACGAATGGGGCTTCGGAGACGCCAATCCGCCGGTCCACGCGCTGGCCGCCTGGCGGGTCTTCGAGCTGGACCGGGCGCTGACCGGCACGCCGGACCACGCTTTCCTGAAGCGGATCTTCAACAAGCTCACCCTGAACTTCACGTGGTGGGTGAACCGCAAGGATTCCGACGACCGCAACCTGTTCCAGGGCGGCTTCCTCGGCCTCGACAACATCGGCATCTTCGACCGGTCGAAGCCGGTGGGCGACGGCGCCTCGCTGACCCAGTCCGACGCGACGGCCTGGATGGCGACCTACGCTCTCAACCTGATGCGGATCGCCATCGAGCTGGCCCTCGAGGACCCGACCTACGAGGACATGGCCGAGAAGTTCTTCGAGCACTTCCTCCTCATCGCGGCTGCCACCGGCGCCGGTGTCTGGGACGAGCCGGACGGCTTCTTCTACGACGTGATCGAGACCCGTGACGGACAGCGCCTCCCGATCCGGGCCCGGACCATGGTCGGTCTGATCCCGATCTTCGCGGTGGCGGTCATCAATGCCTGCGATCTGGAGCGGCTTCCATCGCTGCGCGACCGGATGCTGTTCTTCCTGAAGAACCGCCCGGACCTTGCGACCCTGGTCTCGCGCTGGAACGAACCCGGCGAGGGCCAGACCGCGCTGCTGTCGCTGCTGCGCGGGCACCGGCTGAAGGCATTGCTGCAGCGCGCCCTCGATCCGAACGAGTTCCTCTCGAAGCACGGGTTGCGGGCCGTCTCCCGCGTCTATGCGGACGCGCCGTTCTGCTTCGCCTGGAACGGCAGCGACCTGGGCCTCGCCTACGAGCCGGCGGAGTCGCGCTCGCGCCTGTTCGGCGGCAACTCGAACTGGCGGGGCCCGGTCTGGATGCCGGTCAATTACCTGCTGATCGCCGGGTTGAACCGCTTCCACGACTATTACGGCCCGGATTTCCGGGTCGAGGCACCGACCGGTTCCGGACGGACCTATTCGCTGCGCGAGATCGCCGCCCACCTGTCACGGCGTCTGATCGGACTCTCGACCCGCGGCCCGGACGGGCGACGGCCCGTCTACGGGGACAGCCGGATCGAACAGGAGGATCCGCATTTCCGCGATCTGGTCCTGTTCTACGAATATTACCACGGCGACACGGGTCGCGGGGTCGGCGCCGCGCACCAGACCGGATGGTCGGGGCTCGTGGCCCTGCTGATCCAGGAGGTGGCGACCGCGGGCGCCGAGGTCCCGGCCCCGGACTGGACGTGACGGTCGCCCCTCGCCGGCACCGGCGAGGGATCGCGCCGGCTATTCCGCGGCCTGCTGCATCCGCAGGCGCTGCCCCTGCCCGATCTGGCGGGAGATCGTCGAGCGGCGAGCGCTGTAGACCGCCGAGACCAGCGGGTAATCGACCGGCAGGCCCCACTTGGCCCTGTAGGCCTCGGGCGTGAGGCCGCGCATCGTCAGATGCCGCCGCAGGGCCTTGTAGGGCTTGCCGTCCTCGAAGCTGATGAGCGTGTCCGGCCGGATCGAGGCGCGGATCTGTGCTTCGGTCGGGCGCTTCACCTGCGGCTCGACCGGCTGGTCCAGGGCGGTGATGGAGCGGTGAACCTCGGAGAGCAGGTCGGGGAGCGTTCCCGCCGGGACGCTGTTGCGCGTGACGTAGGCGCTCAGGATCTTTGCGGCGAGTTCGACGCTCGGCGATGTCGTCGGCATGGTCATCACCTCGGTTCGACGTTGTTCGGTTGTGTTCGGTTGTAGCTCTCGTGGCTTCCGTCGGATGCTTCGCCGCCGACGGCCGGATCTATGTTCGTGAGACGGTTTCGGCCCCGGCCGGAGGCGGTGAGTGACCCATTATGCGCCAGATCACCGTCACCACAACCGAGACGCGCATTGATGACGCCGATATTTCTACTTAGGATTGAGATTTAGGGTCAATGACGAATCAACGGACGCGTCGTGGTTCCGATTGAAGTGCGGTATTGAAGACTCACCTGCCCGTCGGGGCGCGATGGAGAGCCCGAAAACATGGAGGTCCTGGTCGTCGGAGCCGGCGTCGTCGGTCTCGCCATCGGGCGGGCGCTCGCGCTGCGCGGACACGCCATCGTGGTGGCGGAAGCCGAGGAGGCCTTCGGAACCGGCGTGTCGGCCCGAAGCTCAGAGGTGATCCATGCGGGCATGTACTATCCAAGCGGCTCGGAACGCGCGCATCACTGCGTCGCGGGCTCGCATCGACTATACAACTTTTGCGCGAGTCATGGTGTCCCGCATCGCGCCTGCGGCAAGCTGATCGTCGCGTCCGACGATGCCGAGGCCGAGACCATCGCGGCGATCCGCCGGCAGGGCGAGGCCAACGGCGTGGCGGGCCTGGAGCTGCTCGACGGCGATGCGGCCCGGCGCCTGGAGCCCAATCTCACCTGCACGGTGGCGCTGCATTCGCCGCGCACCGGCATCGTGGACAGCCATGCGCTGATGCTCGCCCTGCTCGGCGAGATCGAGGACCACGGCGGCGCCCTCGCCCTGCGCACCCCGGTGGAGGGCCTGACGCAGCGGGACGGGCAGTGGCAGGCCGCGTTCGGCGGTGCCGAGCCGGGGACGATGGCCTTCGACGCGGTCGTCAATGCCGCGAGCTTCGGCGCCCCGGCCCTGGCCGCCCGCACGGAGGGCTACCCGGCCGAGCGCGTCCCGAGGCTGCGCCTCGCCCGCGGCAACTATTTCGGCTGCACCGGCAAGCCGGCCTTCTCGCGGCTGATCTACCCGGCGCCGCGGATCGACGGCGGCCTCGGCATCCACCTGACCCTCGACCTCGCCGGACGCACCCGCTTCGGGCCCGACGTGGAATGGGTGGACGGGTTCGATTACCGGGTCGATCCCCGGCGCGCCGAGGCCTTCTACGGCGCGATCCGGCGGTACTGGCCCGGTCTGCCGGACGGGGCGCTGTATCCGGACTATGCGGGCCTGCGCCCCAAGCTGACGGGGCCGGGCGAGGCGGCGGCCGACTTCCGGATCGACGGCCCGGCGGAGCACGGATTGCCCGGGATCGTGCACCTGTTCGGGATCGAGAGCCCGGGGCTGACCTCCAGCCTCTCGCTCGCCGAGGCGGTGGCCGACCGTCTGGACGCCTGAGGCCTCAGAACAGCAGGTGCAGCGCCAGGGGGGCGAGGATCGCCGTCACGAAGGCGTTGAGCCCCATGGCGATGCCCGCGAAGGTCCCGGCCACCTCGCTGACCTGGAAGGCGCGCGCCGTTCCGATGCCGTGGGCCGCGAGCCCGGCCGCGAAGCCGCGGGCGCGCATGTCGCGGATGCGCAGGAGGTTCATCATCGGCGTGACCAGGATCGCCCCGATGATGCCGGTGAGGATCACCAGGATGGCCGTGAGCGTCGGATCGCCGCCCAGCGCTTCCGCGATACCCATCGCCACCCCCGACGTCACGGATTTCGGGGCCAGCGAGACGAGGACCGGCTGCGGGATGTCGAGGAGCCGCGCGAGGGCGATGACCACGGCGAGCGTGGTGGCCGAGCCGGCGGCGAGGGCCGCGAGCATCGGCGCGAGGGCGCGCAGGACCGTGGCACGCCGCTCGTAGAGGGGCATGGCCAGAACCACGGTGGCGGGTCCGAGCAGGAAGTGGACGAATTGCGCGCCCTCGAAATAGGTCCCGTAGGGCGTGTCCGTGATGGCCAGGACCGCACCGACCAGGGCCACGGTGATGAGCACGGGGTTGGCGATCGGGTGCCGGCCCGTGGCCGCGGCGATCCGGTCCGCCAGGACGTAGGCGGTCAGCGTCACCGTCAGCCACAGGAGCGGCGTCTTGGCGAGATAGACCCAGAGCGAGAAATCGCCGCCCATGCGTCAGGGCTCTCCGTCGGGTCGACGCCGTTCGACCCGGGCGGCCACGGCACGGAAGACCAGGACGGTCACCAGCAGCGACAGCGCCGTCGAGACGATCAGCACGAGGGCGAGCTTGGCACCCTGGGCCCGGAGCAGGTCGAGGCGGCCGACGACGCCGACCCCCGCCGGAACGAACAGGAGCGACAGGTTCATCAGCAGGCCGCGCGCCGTCGTTTCGAGCGTCCCATCGGTGAGCGGCTTCGGCAGGAAGCGCGACAGGCCGAGCCCCGCGCTGTCGCGCAGCAGCAGGAACGCGAACATCAAGCCCATGCCGATCACCGGCCCCGGCACCGGCACGCCCGCGCCGCGCGCCAGGACCTCGCCCAGCAGATGGGCGAGCAGGATCAGCGCCAGACTGGCGATCATGGCGGGACGCGAGGGCTAGGCGGCCGCGACACCCTGCTGACCGCTCCGCCGGGCGGCCGAGATGGCGGCCTCGTCGAAGCCGAGCAGGCGGCCGAGGCGCTCGACCAGGGCCTCCTCGAACTCGTCAACGTTGCCGTCCGCCGCAGCGACCGACCACGCCATGGTCAGCAGCTCTTCGCGCTCGGCCCGGTCGGCCTCGTGGGGGATCATCTCCACGAGGCTCGCCACGTCGCGCACCTCCGAGTCCATGGCGGCGGCCCGCTCGATCAGGGCCCGTGCCGCATCCGGCCCGTCGGCGTAATGACCCTGGACGAGGCGCGACAGACGCTCGCTCTCGGCCGGCGCCAGAATGCCGTCGACGCGGGCGACGTGGACGAGGAGCGCCGTGGCCGCGAGATGCGTCTCGTCCACGGTCTCGGGGTTGCCGACGCCGAGAGCCTCGGCCGCGTAGGCGCGCAGGCGTGCGATCAGGGACATGGCGGCTCCGGGGGGATCGTGCAGCGCAACAGTTCGGTCCCCGGCGTCGCTCCGTCAAGCACGGCGCCGCACGTGGCGCCCGACCGTGGCGAAGTTGCATCGCCAGCGCGGCCCTCAACGGCGCGCCACGGCCTCGGCCCCCGTCACCAGCGGCGCGAGAATCGACTCGGCGGCCCGGACCACGGCCGGA
The DNA here is from genome assembly GCF_029691625.1 of Methylobacterium sp. 391_Methyba4. NCBI lineage: Bacteria > Pseudomonadati > Pseudomonadota > Alphaproteobacteria > Hyphomicrobiales > Methylobacteriaceae > Methylobacterium > Methylobacterium sp. 391_Methyba4. The sequence continues at coordinate 4,215,985 of NZ_CP121475.1, forward strand.
CCGGCCTCCGCCGGTGTGCCGGCCCGGAACGGCGGTGCCGGAGCGTATTCGGCGACGAGCTGCGCGGTGCGGGCGTAGTCGGCCCCGCGCAGGCGGGCGGCGAGCGCCAGCCCGAGGTCGAGCCCCGCCGAGACCCCGGCCGCGGTGACGCGGTTGCGGTCGAACACGACGCGCTCCGCCACCGGTTCGGCGCCGAGGAGCGGCAGCACAGCGTCGCGCACGCTCCAGTGCGACGTCGCGCGGTAGCCCCGCAGGAGGCCGGCCGCCCCCAGGATCAGCGATCCGGTGCAGACGCTGACGACCCAGCCGGCCCGGGCGGCGCGGTCGCGCAGGAAGGCGAGGAGCGCCGCATGGCCCATCTGGGCGGGCGTGCCGTCGCCTCCGGGCACGAACAGGACGTCGAGATCCGCCGGGCAGGTCGCGAAGCTGTGGGTCGCCACCAGGGCGAGGCCGGTATCGCTCGTGACGGGACCGGTCTCCGCACCGACGAGGTGGAGGCTGCCCGGAGCGAGGCCGGCCAGGAAGGTCTGCGGGCCCACGAGATCGAGGGCGGTCAGGCCCGGATAGAGCAGCATGGCGATCCGGACGGGGCGGTCCAGCGGGATCGGCTCCGGCGAAATCGGGTCCGGCGCGTCTGCAGAGCCGGCGGCCTGCGCCGGACGGAGCGGCCAGACCAGGGCGGCGGCGAGTGCCGCGGCGACGAGATCCCGGCGGCGAGCCTCCGGCGCGGTCACGGGCGCGCCGGGCCGGTCACAGGGACCAGGCCGCGTCGCGGTAGGCGCTGTCCCAGAACTGCCATTCCAGCCGGGTGGCCTGCGTGAAGGCCTGATGCATCCGCGCGCGCTCGGCCGCCGACGCGTCCCGCGCGGCCCGATCCGTGGCGGCGATCATGGCCGCCACCGCCTCGGCAAAGTCAGCCCCCGCATAGGTGTCGATCCAGGCGCGGTACGGGTTGCCGGGCGCGGCGCGGGCGAAGATGTCGTCGCCCACCGCCTTGTAGATCCAGAAGCAGGGCAGCAGCGCGGCACAGACCACCGCGAAGGGCTCGGCATAGGCGGTGGCGAGCAGGTAGCAGACGTAATGATCGCAGGCCGGCGTCAGGGGCGTGGCCGCGAAGGTCTCCGGGCCGATGCCGTAGTCGCGGAAGAAGCCGCCATGGAGCGCGCGCTCGACGACGATCGCTTCCTGCGCGGCCCGGGAGAACTGCACGATCGCGTCGGGATCCGGCGCCTTCGCGGCGGCGAGGCTCAGCGCCCGGCCGAAGCCGATCAGGTAGTGCGCGTCCTGCACGATGTAGTGCCGGAACCGACCCTGCGGCAGCGTGCCGGCGGCGAGCTCGGCATTGAACGGCATCGACCGGATGGTCTCGTAGGCGGCGGCGTTGCGCGCCCAGGCCTCCTGCGAGAACGAGACCGGCGCGCCCGCCTCGGCCAGTCCGAGAGACGCCACGCCCTAGCCCTGCCGCTGCGCGTGGGTGACGGCGACGTGGATCAGCTCGGCGAGGGTGCGCACGCCGAGCTTCTGGCGCATCTGCGAGCAGGCATTCGTCACGGTCTTGTAGCTCACCGACAGGTCGGCCGCGATGGCGCCGTAGGAGCGGCCCTGGGCGAGGCGCGCCAGGATCTGCTGCTCGCGGGGGGTCAGCTGCGATTCCGGTGCGCGGCGGGCGTCGGCGCGCAGCATCGCCACCTCGGTGGCCAGCCGCCGGTCGAGGTAGACCTCGCCGATACGCACCTTGGCGAAGGCCTCGAACAGTTCGGCGGAGGCGTGATCCTTGAGGACGTAGCCGAGGGCCCCCGCCTCGAGGGCGCGGGCGACGATCACCGGGTCGTTGTGCATGCTGAAGACGAGGATGCGCGTCTCGGGCGCCACCGCCCGGATGCGCCGGATCAGGCCGAGGCCAGCCATGCCGCTGCCCTGGAAGGTCAGGTCGCAGATCACCACCGGCGGACGGAGCCGGTGGAAGATCCGGTAGCCGCCGACGACGGTGGTCGCCTCCGCGATGGTCTCCACGCCGGAATCCTCCAGGACGCGTCGACAGCCCTGCAGGACGATGGGGTGATCATCGATGACGAGAACCGGCAGGCGCGTGGCGGCGGCGTCGATCTGGGATGCGATGGCGTTCATGCGCTCGGCGCGGTGCTGGTCTCGTCGCCCCGGTCAGGCGGAACGGGGATCATGATCCGGACGATCGCCCCGGGGCCGGCATTGTCAAGGGCGAAGGTGCCGCCGAGGGCCTCCACGCGCTCGCGCATCCCCGACAGACCGAGCCCGGTGCCGTGTTCCGGGGGGATTCCGGTGCCGTTGTCGCGGATGGTGAGGTCGAGCCGGCCCTCGGCCTCGGTCGCCTCGGCCTCCACCCGGGTCGCGGCGCCGTGCCGCACGGCGTTGGTGGCGCTCTCCTGCACGCAGCGGAACACCGTGAGGTCCACGAGGTCGCCGTAGCCCTTGGCCAGACCGTCGAACCGGCCCACGAAGCTGAGGCCGGGGTGGCGCTGCCCGAAGCCGCGCAGGAGCAGGTCCAGGCAAGTCGCGAGCGGCGCCTGCCCGAGTCCGTGCGGCCGCAGGCGGTTCAGAAGCTCCCGGTTGACCGTCTGGACCTGGCCGACGATGGCGCTGATTTCGGCCGCCCGGGCGGCGAGCTTCTCGCGGCTGGGCTCGGCGGAGCCGGAGGCGATACGGCCGATCGAGGCGGCGTTGGCCTCCAGGGCGAACAGGCAGGGGCCGAACTCGTCGTGCAGCTCCAGGGCTGTCCGGCGGCGCTCGTCGTCCTGGGCGGTCAGAAGCTGGCGGTTGAGGCGGCCGTTGGCGGCCCGGACCTCGCCCAGGGCCTCGGCGACCTTGTTGAACCGCTCGGCGATCACCGCCAGCTCCCGGGCACCGGGCGGCTCCAGGCGGGCCGTGTAGTCGTGATGCTCCAGCTGGGTCAGGCCGGCGCCGAGCCGCCGCAGCGGCGCGAGGATCCGGCCCAGGGCGATGTAGAGGGCGATCAGCATCGCGGCGTTGATCGCCAGGGTGGTCAGCGAGAGCGCACGGGCATAGCCCCAGATCTCGTCGATCTCGTCCATCGGCTGCGTGGTGATCTGCGCCGTCCCGAGGCGACGCCCGTCGACGACGATCGGCAGGGCGTGGCGCTCGATCGGCGGCATGATCAGGTCGGCGAACCAGTGGGGTGCCTCCCGGTCCGCGCGGGTCGGCGGCAACGGCCGGCCGATCTGGTCGCCATCCGCATCGAGCACCGCGACCCGGACATGCCGCAGGACCTTGAAGCGGAGGTCGAGCGTCTGGAGCAGCGTGTCGGGGGAGGCCGTGTCGGACAGGCGGATCGTGTCGGCCACCAGCGACTCGACGGTGGCGAGGGAGGCGCGGGTCTCGACGCGCACCGCCGACCGGGCGTTCAGCACGATGACCGCGCAGGAGATCAAAGCCGCGAAGGCATCGATGAGCAGCACCACCGCGACGAGCCGCGCGCGCGTCGACCAGCCGGACCAGGGCCAAAGGCCGGCGCGGGGTCTGATCGGCGCGGCGGGTACCGCGGTTCTCGGGGTCAGGGTCGGGCTCGTATCCACACCGTGACGCATAGCGACCGTGCCGGCGAAGTCCATGCCGCGCCCCGCGGCCGACCGGGCCATGGCCGCGCGGACCCCGACGCGCGCATCGGCACGGGCGGTCCGAATACCGATTCTTAAGCGGCGGCGCGTTATGTTGTGGATAGCCGGATCACGACTGGCTGGGCTGGCAATTCGGGCCGACATCATTGCGCCGTATTGCAGCTTCTCTATCGCCAACAGAGTCGAACCAGCTTCGAATCCTCGAAGAGTGGCGGCCGGTCATGGGGAGCCCGGTCGCGCGCGGCGTGTATCGAGTCAGAGACCCCGGACCATGATCGATCTCAACCTCGACCCGTCCGAGACCCGGCCCGACCGGAGGCCGTCGGCCAAGCCCGGGCCGTCGCTGAACCTCAAGGTCGTGCTGTTCGGCGTAGCCGGCGCGGGCGCGCTGGTGGGCTTCGGCGTTGCCGCCTCGACGGTGATGGCCGGCCTCGCGGCGCCGACGCCGGTGCGGATCGTCGCGTCCAAGCAGGCCGCCGATTGGCCAGAGCTGAAGGACGGGCTGCCCGTGATCAAGGGCTCCGTCCAGGCAGCGCCGGCGGCGGCGGTGCCCGCCAAGCCCGAGGCGCCGGCCCTGCGGATGGTCGCGCTGCCCGAGGCCTTCTCGCCCATCGTGACGCCCGCGAAGGCCCCCGCCGCCCCGCCCTCGGCCGCCTCACAGCCCGCCAAGGTCGCCGCGGCACCGGTCCCGCCGACGCAGCGCATCCCGGTCCCGACCCCCGTTATGCCGGTGGCGGCCACGCGGGAGGTCGCGCCGCTGGCGTCGACCCGCACGGCATCGCTCCAGACGCCCCGCGCGTCCGAGACGGTCCGGGCCCGCGAACTCGTTGAACCGGCCGTGCCGAATCCGGCTCCCGCGACCGAGCGGACCGAGCGCCCGGCGCCGGTCGAGCGCGCCGAGAAGGTCGAGCGCGCCCAGAAGATCGAGCGCCCCGAGAAGCCCGCCTCGAAGGCGGTGGCGACCCGCAAGGCGCCTGCGCCGGCGCGGGCGGCCGAGAAGGCCACCGGCACTGCGCCCGCGACCGTGGCTCAGGCAGAACCCGCCGAGGCGGAGGACACCGAGGTGCTCGGGATCAAGCTCCCGTCCCTCGCACCGGCCGGTCGGAAGCTGAAGGAAAGCGTCGACGCTCTCGGCAACGCCGTGAAGAACGTGTTCTGACCCGAGGCTCCGGCCCCGCGCATGGGGGCCGGACAAGTCTTCCGATCCGGCGCTCAGGCCCGTCCGGAATGGCGCCCGGCCTTATCGCTCTTCGGCCCGGTGCGATCCACCTTGCGCTGGTGCTTCCCGGCGCGCGGGCTCGCAAAACCCTTCGGACCACCCGGTCGGTCCCTGCGCTCATCCGGCCCCGCATCGCCCACCAGCGCCTCGACCTGGATATCCGGCGAGCCGTTCCGGGCGAACGCTTCGGCAAAGCGTGCCGCCGCGTTGCCCCGCACCTCGAACTTGGTCTCGCGGTCGAAGATCCGGATCGCACCGATCTCCTGGCGCCCGATGCCGCCCCGCCGGGTCAGCATCGGCAGCAGACGGCGCGGGTCGGCGTTGTCGCGGCGGCCGAGGTTGAGGCGGAACCAGACGGCCGGCCCCATGGCGGCGATCCGCTCCGGATCCATCGGGTCGTAGGGCGGCCGCTCGCCCCGGGGAGCGCGGCCCTCTCCGGGATCGCTGACCTCTTCGGGAGCCGGCAGGCGGGTGCGGTAGACGCGGGCCAGCAGGGCAGCCAGTTCCTCCGGGCTCTTGCCGGCGAGCAGCGTCTCGGCGAGCGCGACATCCTCCTCGGCGGGCGGCTCGGCGAAGAGCGGATCCGAGAGCATGCGCTCGCCGTCGAGGCGCCGGATCTCGTCGGCCGAGGGCGGCCCCGACCATTCGGGGCTCACCTTGGCAATGGCGAACATCTGCTCGGCGCGGCGTCGCCGGGAATTGGGGATGAGCAGCACCGAGGTGCCTTTGCGGCCGGCGCGACCGGTACGGCCGCTGCGGTGCTGGAGCACCTCGGCATCGTGCGGCAGGTCCGCGTGGATGACGAGGCTCAGGGACGGCAGGTCGATGCCGCGGGCGGCCACGTCGGTGGCGACGCAGACCCGGGCGCGGCCGTCGCGCAGGGCCTGGAGCGCGGCATTGCGCTCGCCCTGGCCAAGTTCGCCCGACAGCGCCACCACGGAGAAACCCCGCTCGGTCAGGCTGGCCTGGAGATGGCGGACGGCGTTGCGGGTGTTGCAGAAGACGATCGCGGTCGCGGCATCGGCCTCGCGCAGGAGGTTGAGCACGACGTGCTCGGTCTCCCGCGGCATGATCCGCACCGCCCGGTAGGCGATGTCGGCATGTCCCTTGGTTTCGCCCTTGATCGCCAGACGGAGCGCGCCGTGCTGGTAGCGCTCGGCCAGCGTCTCGATCGCCTTCGGCAGGGTCGCGGAGAACAGGTAGGTGGCCCGCTCCGGCGGCGTCGCCGAGAGGATGAACTCGATATCCTCCCGGAAGCCGAGATCGAGCATCTCGTCGGCCTCGTCGAGGACCACGGCCCGCAGGGCCGTCGGGTCGAGGTTGCGGCGCTCGAGGTGATCGCGCAGGCGCCCCGGCGTGCCCACCACGATGTGGGTGCCCTCCGCCAGCATCCGGCTTTCCCGGCGCGGGTCCATACCGCCGACGCAGGCCGCGACGCGGCCGCCGGCGGGTCCGTACAGCCAGGACAGCTCGCGCTGCACCTGCAGGGCGAGTTCCCGGGTCGGGGCGATCACGAGGGCCAGGGGCGCCGCCGGAGGTGGCAGCTGGTCGGCCTCCCCAATTAGGATACTGGCCATGGCGAGGCCGTAGGCCACGGTCTTGCCGGAGCCGGTCTGGGCCGAGACGAGGAGGTCGCGGGAGCCGGCGGCGGCCTCAAGCACGGCGGCCTGGACCGGGGTCGGATCGGCATAGCCGCGGTCGCTCAGGGCCCGCGCGAGGGGGGCGGGCAGGGTCGGGAAAGGCAAGCTTCGGAAACTCTCAACGGCCGTGCCGCGCCCGGCAGCGCGCCATCGCGCGGCGGGGGAATCAGGCGCCGGACTTTATTCGGGTGTCGAGACGGTAACGCGTCGCGAGCCGCCTGACCACTCCCGCCGCAGCATGGGGCGGTTGCAGGCGCTCAATCCGGGACGCGCCGGTTGCGGGGTGCTCGAACCTTCCACCGGACGACTTGCCGTGGACCGCGTCCTTGCGAGCGGTGCGAAGCCGTGACGAGGCCGGGACGAAGGGCCGACTCTGGTGCGGCGACCTGCTAAGGCACGGTCAAGTTTCGCCTGTCGCAGCCGCGACGCGCCCCGACCGGAGTACACGTTCATCATGATGGCAGCCCTGCGGGTGGCGGTAGCCTGGGCGACGGTTCTGGCCTTCGCGTGGTTCGGCAAGGACTGGCTCGGAGACCTGTCGCGGCCGCTCTTCGCCGGCGGCCTGTTCGCGTGGCTGCTCGCGGTGATCGTCTGGGCGGCCTTCGGGGTGGTGCACGAGGCCGAGGAGCTGGCCCACCGTCTGGGCGAGCCCCTGGGCACCCTGGTGCTGACCCTCTCGATCGTCATCATCGAGGTGGCGCTGATCTCCGCCGTGATGCTGTCGGCCAAGGACGCGCCGACGCTGGGGCGCGATACGATGTTCGCGGTCCTGATGATCGTGCTGAACGGCGTGGTCGGGCTGGGCCTCCTGGTCGGCGGCCTGCGCCATCACCAGCAGCGCTACAACCTTCAGGGCGCCTCGGCCTTCCTGTCGGTGATCATCCCGCTCACCACCATCGCGCTGATCATCCCGAACTTCACCAGCTCCACCAGCGACGGCACCCTGACGATCCTGCAGGCGGTGACGTTCTCGGTGTTCACCCTCGCGCTCTACGGCGTGTTTCTGCTGATCCAGACCGGCCGTCACAGCGACTTCTTCATCGATGCGGAAGCCCGCGAGAGCGCCGAGGCGCCCCACGGCGCCGACTCGATCTCGGGGGGCGGCATCGCCAAGCATATCGGGCTGCTGCTCGCCAACGTCCTGCCGATCGTGATCCTCGCCAAGAGCCTCGCGGTGATCCTCGACCACGGCATCGCGGCCCTCGGCGCGCCCTCGGCGCTGGGCGGCGTGCTGATCGCCGCCATCGTCTTCACCCCGGAGGGGATCTCGGCGTTGAAGGCGGTGGCCCGCAACGAACTCCAGCGGGCGATCAATCTGTGCCTCGGCGCGGCCACCTCGACGGTGGGCCTCACCGTGCCGGCGATCCTGACCATCGGGCTGCTCACCGGCCAGACCGTGGTGCTTGGCCTCAAGCCCACCGAGATGACCCTCCTCGCCGTCACGCTGATCCTCAGCGCGCAGACCTTCTCGGGTTCGCGCACCACCGTGCTGGAGGGCGCGGTGCATCTCGTGCTGTTCTTCGTCTACCTCGTGCTGATCTTCAGCCCGTGATCCTCGCGGGGATCGGGTTCGTCACCGACGGCCTTTCCTCTACGCACTCCGTGACGGGCTCCGTCAGGTCCTGAAGACGGGGACCCGATCGACTCCGCCTTCGCCCGCCATGCCGGCGCGGGCCCCCGGCGCTCAGGCGCCGAAGCGCTCGGTGCGGATCAGGCCCGGCGCGACGCCCCCCGCCAGGATCAGGTCCGAGGCTGCGGCCACGAACCGGTTGGAGCCGCAGAGGAAGACCTTCCCGGGCGCCCCGATCCGCGCGAGGGCATCGGCGACGAGGGGCGCGTCGATCCGCTTGCCGCCGGGCTCGCGCGTCGTCGCAAGATGCAGGGAGAAGTTGGGATCGGCTTCCGCGAGCCGCTCCAGCTCGGCCACCGCGATGGCCTCCGCCCGGGTGCGGGCCGAATAGATCAGCGCCGCCGGGATCTGCCGCCAGCCCTGCGCCCGCCGCCGCAGCATCGCCAGGAGCGGCACCACGCCCGACCCGCCGCCGCCCAGGAGCAGCGGCCCGCCATCGGGGCCGTCCCAGGAGAACGAGCCGCCGATCGGCCCGCGCAGCTCGACCCGGTCGCCGACTTCGGCCAAGTGCGAGAACCAGCCCGAGACTTCGCCGTCCGGCAGGGCCTCGATCATCAGCTCCAGTGTGCCGCTGCCGTCCTGGGCCGAGGCGATGGAGTAGCTGCGCTGCGCCTGGTAGCCGTCCTCGGCGGTGAGGCGGACATCGACGTGCTGCCCGGCCCGGTAAGCCTCGGCGAGGCTGCAGCGCAGACGGACGCTCCTCACGTGCGGCGTGACCGGCGAGAGCGCGGTGATCTCCGCCTCGTGCCAGCGGAAGACGACGGGCTCGATCACCGACTCAATCACCGATGTAGCGCTGCTCACGCCAAGGATCCCCGTACATGTGGTAGCCGCGCAGCTCCCAGAAGCCGGCCGTGTCCACCTGGGTGAAGCGCAGGCCCTTCACCCATTTGGCACTCTTCCAGAAGTAGAGGTGCGGCACGAAAAGCCGCGCCGGGCCGCCGTGATCGGGATGGATCGGCTGGCCCTCGTAGCGCGTCGCCACCAGGGCGCGACCGCCCACGAGGTCGGCCACCGGCACGTTCGTGGTGTAGTCGTCGTGGGATTCCGCGAGCAGGAAGTTCGTCGGCGCCTCGATCCCGGCATCCGCCAGCAGGTCGTCGAAGCTGACGCCTTCCCAGGTCGTGTCGAACTTCGACCACTTGGTGACGCAGTGGATGTCGCCCTTCCAGGTGGTGCGAGGCAGCGCCTCGAATTCCGCCCAGCTCCACGCCTTGATCGGCCGCGACCCCGCGCGCAGCGTGAACGTCCAGGTGGCCAGGTCAACGGTCGGGTTGGGGCCGATCTGGAGGATCGGGAAATCCTCGGTGAGATACTGACCCGGCGGCAGGCGCGCGCCCGTTTCCGGCGGCTGCCTGCGTCCGACGAAGCCCCGTGTCACCATGCCGGTCGCCGCCCCTCTCGCTCTCCCCCCGGGTTTGGTGCGGCGGAGCACCTCGCGTCAAGCCGGCATGTGCGGCCGAACAAACGCCCCAAAGCTCGGGTGTGCTAGCAGGACTGTGCCGATCGATCGGCGCGAATCGCCTGCTTTCAGGGGGATGTCATGAAGTACCTTCTCGCGACGAGCCTGGTCGTCGGGAGCCTCGCCACCCTCGCACCGGCCGCCCAGGCCCGCGACGGGATCGGTGCCGGCGGCGCGGCCGCCCTCGGCGTGCTCGGCGGCCTGGCGGTCGGCGGCGCCATCGCGTCGGCCAACAACGGCTACTATCCGGGCCGCCCGGTCTACCGCGCCCCGCCGCCGGTCTACGTCGAGGAGGATTACGGCCCGGTCTGCCACTTCGAGCGCCGCCGGACCATCGATCCCTACGGCGACGTCTACATCCGCCGCGTCCGCGTCTGCGAATAAGCGGCTTCCGGAGTCGCCTCCGCGGCGAGCGCCGGTTTCAGGCGCTCGGCGCAGGCGATCCCGGCCAACACCAGGGCCAGGGCGAGCGCTTGCGTCGCCCCGAACGGCTCGCCGACCAGCAGGACGGCGAAGATCGCGCCGAAGATCGGCACGAGGTTGACGAACAGGCCGGCGCGGTTCGGGCCGATCTGCTCGACGCCGCGCATGAAGAAGAGCTGCGCCAGAAGCGACGGCCCGAGGCCGACGAAGGCGACCATGATCCAGCCCGCGCGGTTGGGCCAGACGGCGTGCCCCGTCGCCCACTCGACGGCCAGGGGCGGCAGGGATGTGACGAACGCCGCGATGGCCATCGCGGCGAAGAACACGAGCGCCGGCACCTTCGGGCGCGTCGGCAGGACGACCGTGTAGCCCGCGTAGAGCAGGCAGGCCGCGAAGACGAGCACGTCGCCGCGGTTGAAGGCGAGGTTCGTCAGCACCGACCAATCGCCATGGGTGGCGGCGAGTCCCGCGCCGATCAGCGTCAGAACGACGCCGAGCACCTGCCCAGGCGTGACCGGCACCCGGTAGGCGAGCCGGTTCAGGACGATCACCAGGACCGGGATCGACCCCTGGAACAGGGCGAGGTTGATCGCGCCGGTATGAACGCCGGCCGCATAGAACAGACAGTTGAAGGCCGTGTAGCCCAGGCCGCCCATCAGCAGGATGCGCAGCCAGTGGGGCCGAAGCTCCGGCCAAGCGGCCAGGAGCCGGGTGCCGGCCAAGGGCATGAGGACCAGGCAGGCGACCGCCCAGCGAAGCGTCGTGATGACCTGGGGCGAGACGTGGCCGGGCGCCCAGCGGCTGGTGACGGCGTTGCCGGCCCAGAGGAGCGCCGTGACGGTCAGCAGCAGGTAGGCGGACGCGGCCGGGGAAGCCCGGCTCGCGCCCCGGATCCTCACCGGCGGCGGAACTGGCCGCCCCGCACGGGCGGACGGGGGCCGGACGAGCGCTCATCCTTGTGGCGGAACACGAGGCGCCCCTTCTCGAGGTCGTAGGGCGACATCTCGACCGTGACCCGGTCGCCGGCCAGCGTCTTGATGCGGTTCTTCTTCATCTTGCCGGCCGTGTAGGCCACGATCTCGTGGCCCTGGTCGAGCTGCACGCGGTAGCGTGCGTCCGGCAGGATCTCGATCACGAGACCGTCGAACTGCATCAATTCTTCTTTCGCCATGCACCTTCTCCAGTCGGACCGTCCGGCAGCAGGCGTTCCGGCAATGCGTGTTCAGCTGTCATCGAGCTCGGGAAACGCCGCAGGGCGCGGATCCGATCCGGTGGACCGCCCGCGCCAGCTCAGCAGCACCGCCCGCATGTAGTCCCCGCGGGAACCCGCCGCAAGTCACGGACGCCGAACCCGTTCCGTCATCGACACGTTTCGCCGGTTTTCATCGCCGGCTTTCAGGGCTCCGCGTCGTTGCCGGCATAGTCGAGGCGCCCATCCGCGGTCCGGCGCCAGATCCGGAGGGCGATCGGCGCTGCGGAGCGGTCGCCCCGGGCATCGAAGGCCACCGATCCGAGCAGCGTCCGCGACGGCCCCGCCCGTAGGGCCTCGGCCACTTTGCGGCCGTCGGCGATGCGGCCAGTCTTCGGATCGGCCGCCCGGGCGCGCTCGGTCGCCTGGGTCAGGAGCTCCACGGCCGCGTAGGCCCCAGCCGCGACGCTCTCGGCCTCGGGACTCCGCGGCGCCGGGCGGGCGCCGCGCGGTTCGGGCAGGCGCGGTGGATCGGGCGCCAGGGTCATCACGGTCCCGTCCCCGTCTGCGCCGGCCGCCGCGGCGAAGCTCGGGTCGAGGATGCCATCGCTCGCCACCAGGGTCGTGCCGAGGCCGGCCGCGCGCAAAGCGCGGAGCAGGGTGGCGGCATCGGGCGCGAGCCCGCCGAAATACACCGCATCGAGCCGCGCCGCCCTCAGCCGGGCGACGAGGTCGGAGAGATCGCGGCTGCCCCGGGCGAAGCCGTCGAACAGCACCTCCGGCGTGCCGGCCTCCTTCAGACGCGCCGCCACCGCGTCGGCGAGGCCCCGGCCGAAGGTGGAGCGGTCGCTGAGGATCCCGACCCGGCGCCCCGCGAAGGCCTTCGCCAGGTAGGCTCCGGCCGCCCGGCCCTGCTGGGCGTCGCTCGGGCCCAGGCGGAACAGGTTCCACAGGCCCCGGCCGGTGAGCGGCCCGTAGGCCGCCGCGGGCGCCACCATGACGGCCCCGGCCTCCTCGTAGACGGGCGCCGCGGCCGCGACCGCCCCGGATTCGAGCGGCCCGACCACGAGGCGCACGCCGTCGGCGGCGAACTTCCTGGCGTTCGCGGCGGCCTGCCGGGCCTCGCCGCCGTCGTCGGCGGGGACCAGGACCCAGCGCGGGCGCCCGCCGGCGGCGCGATTGAGATCGGCCACCGCCTGCTCGGCCCCCTGCCGCAGTCCCTGGCCGAAGGCGGCGTCCGGCCCGGTCAGCGGGGCCGAAAGCCCGATCCGGACCGGAGCCTGCGCGACGACCGGGCTAGCCGCGAGGAGACCGGCGAGGATCGGGATGAGGCGACGCATCATGGCGGCACTCTAGGGCCGTCGGAGCCCCATCCGGAAGAGCAGCGTCACCGGATCGTTGAACGGATCGGGACGCTGATGCGCGCAGAAGCGCTGGCGGGCGGGCGCGATGTGCGGAATAAGGGCGTCGGCCCGGCCCGTCGCCGGGCGTGCCGGCGCCCCTCCACGCGTCGCCGGCCGAGACCCTCTGGGACGATTGACGATCATGACCTCGCTGTTCGCCGGCATCCAGGACGCGCCGCTCGACCCGATCATGCGCCTGTTCGAGGCCTTCAACGCCGACCCGAGCCCGAAGAAGCTCAACCTCGTCGTCGGCGTGTACACGGATGCGGACGGCAAGGTGCCGCGCCTGCGCGCCGTGCAGACCGCCGAGAAGCGCTGGATCGAGAAGGGCCTGCCGAAGACCTATCGTCCGATCGAGGGCACCAAGCCGTTCCGCGACGCGGTCCAGGAGCTGCTGTTCGGGAAGGGCGCCCCGATCCTGTCCCAGAACCGGGCGGCGACGCTCCAGAGCATCGGCGGCACCGGCGCCCTGAAGACCGGCGCGGACGTTCTGGCCAAGCTCTTCCCGAACGCCACCGTGGCGGTGAGCAACCCGAGCTGGGAGAACCACAAGGCCCTGTTCACCCAGGCCGGCTTCACCGTGGTCGACTATCCCTACTTCTCGGCCGAGACCGGCGGCGCCGACTATCCGGCCATGAAGGCCTATCTCCAGGATCTGCCGAAGGGGTCGATCGTGGTGCTGCACGCCTGCTGCCACAACCCGACCGGCGCCGATCTCAGCCTCGACGAGTGGCGCGACCTCGTGCCCCTGATGGCGGAGCGCGGCCTGATCCCGTTCCTCGACATCGCCTATCAGGGCTTCGGCAACGGCCTCGATGCCGATGCCGAGCCGGTGCGCCTCTTCGCCGAGTCGGGCCAGGAGTTCCTCGTCGCCTCCTCGTTCTCGAAGTCGTTCTCGCTCTACGGCGAGCGCGTCGGTGCGCTCACCATCGTGGCGGAGAATCCGGCCGCGAAGGCCAAGGTCGAGTCCTTCGCCAAGCGCCTCGTCCGGGCGAGCTACTCGAACCCGCACACCCACGGCGCCGCGATCGTCGAGATCGTGCTCACCGATCCGGAGCTGCGCGCCGACTGGGAGCGGGAGCTCGGCGAGATGCGGGACCGGATCCGCGCCATGCGTGAGCGGATGGCCGACAGCCTGCAGCAGCGCCACCCCGAGCGCGGCTTCGACGCCATCAAGACGCAGAAGGGCATGTTCTCCTACACGGGTCTCAGCCCCGCGGAGGCCACCCGCCTGCGCGAGGAGCACGAGGTCTACGCCCTGGAGACGGGCCGGATCTGCGTGGCCGCGGTCAACACCCATAACATCGACCACGTCATCGATGCGATCGACGCGGTGGTGAAGGGCTGAACATGTGGCGGCCCTCAAGCGCGTTTTCCGGTTCAACGTCTGGATCGATCCGGCCTTCGACGAACGCCTGAGGGCCGAGCCCGATATCGACCTGCAGGTGGGCGACCTGCAGGGCCCGGAGGACAAGCTCCGGACGCTTCTGGCGCAGGCCCACGTCTTCCACGTCTCTCCGGCGCGGAACGAGCTGCCGCTCCGCTGGCACGTGAGCGACGCCCTGCTGGCCGAATGCCCGAACCTTCTGGCGGTCTCGTCGGGCGGGGCGGGCTTCGACACGGTGGATGCCGCCGCCTGCACCCGGGCCGGCGTCGCGGTGGTCAACCAAGTGGGCGGCAATGCCCGCTCGGTGGCGGAGCTGGCGATCGGCCTGATGCTCGCCGTCTCGCGCAAGATCTGCGTCTCGGACCGCCTGCTCCGGACCGCGCGCGGCTTCACCCGCGAATCGCTCATGGGCCACGAGATCGGCGGCGCGACCCTGGGCCTGATCGGGATCGGGCATACCGGCCGGGCGGTCGCCAAGCTGGCCCGCGGCTTCGACATGCGGGTCCTCGCCCACGATCCCCTGCTCCCGGACGCCGAGATCCGGTCCCGCGGCGCAGAGCCGGTGGACCGGGCGCGGCTGCTCGCCGAGTCCGACATCGTCTCCCTGCACTGCCCCCTCGACGACACGACCCGGGGCAGCTTCGACGCCCGGGCCTTCGCGGCGATGAAGCCGGGGGCGCTGTTCATCACCACGGCCCGGGGCGGTATCCATAACGAGGCGGCGCTCGCCGCAGCGCTCACCGCCGGACACCTCGCGGGGGCGGGCCTCGATGTCTGGACGCCGGAGCCGCCGCCCCTCGATTCGGTCCTGCTGCAGCTCGACACCGTGGTGGCGACCTACCACACCGCCGGCGTCACCCACGAGGCGCGGCGCACCGTAGCGGCCTGGGGCGCGGAGCAGATCATCGGCCTGCTCCGGGGCGAGACGCCGCCGCGGCTCGTCAACCCGGAGATCTGGCCCGCCGTGCTGGAGCGTCGGGCGCGGCTGCTCGGCGGCGCCTGACCGCGAGCCGGTGCGGGGCTGAAGAGGCTTCGCCTCCGCGTCGATGTTGGACGCCGGCTCAGCCGCGGCGTCGCGCCGTCATCCCGGGTCGAAGGCGATCCCGGCGCCGCAGGGGCATGCGGGAGGCGGGCGATCCGAAGCCGGGGTCCGTGCGAGATCTTCTCGCCTCGATGGGGCTGGATCCCGGGCTCGGCGAAGCGGCCCGAGATGATGGGGCCGAACGGCTCCGATACATCCACCGCTCGCTCGTCCACACACGAGCACCGGAAGTTCGAGGCAACAACGGAGCTGCTCAACCGTACGCCGTGCGCTCCGCCAGCCCGGCCGAACTGTCGATCCCGCTCAGATTGTAATTATTCGAAATCTAGCTTTGCGAAACCTTTCGCAATCAAGCTTGACCGTGAATGTTTCTGCACCGTATCTGGCGCCATTCGAAACAGAACGGTCGACATCGTGGTATGGCGTAACTGTGCAAGATCTTGCACGCGGGCATCGCGCGGCGTTTCCAGGCACGCGGCCCGAATCTCTCTCCTCCTCGCTCCAGTATTTCTTCCGACTTCCGGCTGGGCACAACCTATCGTTGACAACTCCCAGGAGGTCCAGCTCGAGGAACTCTCGGTGGCCGGGACCGGCGACGGGCCGTCCCGCATCGACGGCTACCGGGCCACGCGGGCGGTGAGCGCCACGCGGACCGACACGCCCGTGCGCGAGGTGCCCCAGACCATCGTGGCGGTGCCGCAGGAGGTGCTGGAGGACGCGGCGGCCACGCGGATCGACACGGCCCTCGACCTCGCGGGCGTCGGCCGCGGCAACAATTTCGGCGGCCTCGGCCTGACCGAATTCACGATCCGCGGTTTGGCCACCGGCGAGTATTACCGCAACGGGTTCCCGATCAACCGCGGCTACCCGAACAGCCCCGACATCGTCTCCATCGAGCGCATCGAGGTGCTGAAAGGACCGTCGGCCTTCCTGTACGGCCGCGGCGACCCCGGCGGCACCTTCAACATCGTGACCAAGCAACCCCTCGCGGCGCGCTCCCTCACGGTCGGCACGCAGTACGGCAGCTTCGGCGCAAAGCGGAGCACCTTCGACGCCACGGGCGCCCTCGACGAGAGCGGGCAGGTTCTGGCGCGCGTCACCGGCGCCGTCGAGGACAACGGCAGCTTCCGGGACTTCGTCACCAGCGACCGCTACGCCCTCGCCCCGGTCATCGCCTGGAAGCCGAACGCGGACACGACCATCACCCTGGAGGGTGACTTCATCAGCACGGCGCAGACTTTCGACCGCGGCGTCGTCCCGTTGGGGGGCAACCTGCGCGCCCTGCCGCGCAGCCGCTTCATCGGCGAGCCGGGCCTGCCCCCGGCCCATGTCGACAACGCCCTCGGCCAGCTGCGGGTCGAGCACCGGTTCGACCAGGACTGGGTGCTGAATGCCGGGGCCCAGGTGCTCGGCGGGAACCTGTCGGGCTACGGCGTCGGCGCCATCGGCCTGCTACCGGATGGCCGGACCCAGCGGCGGACGCTGGAATGGCGGGACCTGACGTGGTCCGACCTCGACCTGCAGGTGAACCTCGCGGGCAAGTTCGACACCGGCCCGTTCCGCCACACGCTTCTGCTCGGGCTGGAATACGAGCTCTATCGCTATCGCGAGGTGTTCGACCGCTCGAATGTGGCGACGAACCCGTTCCTCCTCGATCTGCTCGCGCCCCGTTACGGCCAGCCGCTGCCGCCGATCACCGCGCGGGTCACGAATTTCCTGCAGAAGACCGAGAGCTACGCCGGCTACGTGCAGGACCAGATCGACCTCACGCCCCGTCTCCACGCCCTGGTGGGCGTCAGGGTCGAGGACCTCGGGCTGGTCTCGACGAACAACCTGACCAAGGTCACCACCGGCCTGCAGGGCCTGGTGGCGACGCCGCGCTTCGGCCTGCTCTACGACCTGACCGACACGGTGGCGGTCTACGGCAACTACGCGCGCTCCTTCCGGCCCAATATCGGCACGGATCGCAGCGGCCGGCCCTTCGCGTTCGAGGCGGGCGAGGGCTACGAGGCCGGCGCGAAGGTCAGCCTCCTCGACGGCCGTCTCGATGCCACCGCCGCCCTGTTCGAGATCCGGCGCTCCAACATCCTGAGCACCGATCCGGTCGACCCGAATTTCAGCGTGGCCACCGGCACGGTCCGCAGCCGCGGCTTCGACCTGACCGCCGCCGGCTACCTGGCCCCGGGCTGGCGCGTGATCGGGACCTACACGCGGGTCGACGCCACCGTCGCCCGCGACAACACCCTGCCGGTCGGCACGCGCATCGCCAACGTGCCCGCCAACAGCCTCGCGTTCCAGACCGTCTACGAGTTCCAGAGCGGCGACCTGAAGGGGCTCGGGCTCGGCGGCGGCCTCGACTTCGTCGGCCGGCGCGCCGCGGGAACGGCGCTTTCGACCTTCAACCTGCCGCAATACACGCTGGTCAACCTGATCTCGTACTATCAGATCGCGCCGGGCGTACGGATCTACCTCAACATCGACAACGTGTTCGACGCGACGTTCTACGACCGCGCGTTCCAGAACCGCTACGCGACGCCGGGGCAGCCCCGCACGATCATCGGCGGCGTCGCCGCCCGGTTCTGAGGATCCGGCCCGAACCCTAGACCGCCGCCGCCCGCATCCAGCCGAGCCCCGCCTCGGTGCCGGCGGCGGGGTGGTACTCGCAGCCGACGAAGCCGGAATAGCCGACCGCCTCCAGCGCGGCGAAGATCGGGTCGAAGGCGATCGTGCCGGTCCCGGGCTCGTGCCGCCCGGGATCGTCGGCGATCTGGACATGGGCGATGAGCGGCGCGTGCGCCCGGATCAGCGCCGCCGGATCGTGGCCCAGGCAGGCGCAGTGATAGGCGTCGAACAGCAGCTTGACGTTGTCGCGGCCGATCGCCCGGATCGCCTCGACCGCCACCAGCGGGTCGTCGATCACGTAGTCGGCGATCGAGCCGGGGCCGATCGGCTCCACGATCACCGTCATGCCGCGCGCCCCGGCGGCATCGGCCGCGAAGGCGAGGTTGTCGAGGTAGGTGTCCCAGAGCCGCGCCCGCTCGACCCCCGCGGGACGGACGCCCGCCATCGGGTGGACCATCCGGCAGCCGATCTGCGCGACGTAGTCGAGGGTCGGCTCGATGGTGGAGCGGTAGTACGCGACCCGGTCGGGCAGCGCCGCGAAGCCCTTCTCGCCCTTGGCGGCGTCCCCCGCCGGGAAGCCGGTCTGGACCAGCGGCACGCCCGCCCGCTCCAGCCAGTCCGCGACCTCCCGGGCCGGCGTCGCGAACAGGTTGGGATGCTCGACGGCACGGAACCCCGCCCGGGCCGCCGCCGCGAAGCGTTCGGAGAGCGGCAGCTCCGTGAACAGGAAACCGCAATGGCCGCTGAGACGGTCCTGGAAGGCACCGAGCTTCATGGTTCAGGCGCTCCCGCCGGTCTCGACCATCGCCCGCATCCGGTCCACCGCGGCATGGGGCGCGGTCAGGACCGGGACGTCCACGGCCTTGCGCACCGCCTCGGCCGCCCGGGAGGTGGAGAAATGCGCCAGCATGAGCGCGTCGCAATCGGCAAGCTCCGGTGCCCGCTCGGCGACCAGACGGTTGTGGGTCTCGGAGTCACCGGCGCGCAGACGCGCCATCGCGTCGTCCACCAGGATCGTCCGCAGGCTCGCCGGACGTCCGGTCTCGGCAACGAATTCCTCGAACTCGTCCGTCATCGTGCCGACCGAGGGGCCGAAGGTCGCCAGCATGCCGATGCGCTCGCCCCGGGCGATGGCGGCACGGAACATCGCCTCGTTCGGCTTGAGCACCGGCACCGGCACGGCCTCCATCAGCCGGTCGATGGCCGGCCCGAAAGCCGAGCAGGTGATCAGGATGCCGTCGGCGCCCATGTCGTGGCCGTAGCGGCCGAACCGCACGAAGCGCTCGATCATGGCCTCCGAGATCGCGGCCGGCTCCTTCGCCCGATCCAGCGAGAGACCATCGTCGAGCAGATTGACCGTCTCGGCCTCCGGCCAGTTCTCCGCGAAGGCGGTCTGGATCGGTGCCATGGCGACCGGTGTCGCGTGCAGGAGAACGATGCGGGGAGCCATGCCGTGTCCCGGGCTGGTCGAAGCGCCGGCCCGCGGCCGGTCGTGGTGTTGTAAGCGATTTCAAATGGGTAGCAAGATAGCGCAGGTCAGGTTCCGCGACGCCCGGGCGGAGCGGTGCTGGCGCGCAGGATCAACGCGGCGTCGATCTCGGTGAGGCGCACCACCGGCTTGCCCTGGATCCGAGCGATCAGGTGGTCGCCGGCGGCGTGCCCGATCTCGGCGGAGTGGATGCGGATCGTCGTGAGCGGCGGGTCCAGGAAGGGCGCGAAGTCGGAATCGTTGTGGCCGATCACCGACAGGTCTCCGGGGATGGAGAGCCCCCGCGCCCGGGCCTCGATCATCGCCCCAAAGGCGATCTGGTCGGTGCCGCAGATGATCGCGGTCGGCGGCTCTCCGCCGGCCAGCATCTGGCGGAATCCGTCGCGGCCGCCGCCGATCCCGTAGGAGATCTCGATGTCGTGCTCCGGTGCGAGACCGAGGCCGCGGGCAGCGAGCGCCGCCGCGATGCCCGTCACCCGGGCGCCGCCGCGATCGTTGTCCTTGCGCAAGCCCGAGATCACCCCGATCCGGCGATGCCCGAGATCCATCAGGTAGTTGGCCGCCCGGGCCGCCGGGGCGGCGTTGTCGAAGCCCACGCAGGGGCGCTCCCGGGACAGGCTGAAGGTCTGCACCATCGGGATCCCGGCGCGGGCAATCCGGGCATGGAGGTCCGGATGGTGGATGTCGCCGACCAGCATCAGCCCGTCGACGCCGCGCTCCAGCAGGAAGGTCGCCTCCCGCAACTCGTCCTCCAGGTCGTAGCCGGCATTGGCGGCGACCAGGGTGTAGCCCGCCTGCCGCAGCCGGTCCTGGAAGCTCGACAGGACACGCACGAAGGCTTCGTTCTCGATGTTGGGCACGACGGCGCCGACCGCCATGAACCGGCGCGTCGAGAGCGCCCGGGCCGCCCCGTTGGCGACGAAGCCGAGGTCCTGCGCGGCGCGTATCACGGCCTCCCGCTTGTCGGCCCGGACCCCGGCGAAGCCGTTGAGCACCCGGGAGACGGTGGCAGTGGAAACACCGGCGCGGCGGGCGACATCCCGCGCCACCGGGCCCCGGGATGGCGGGTCGAGAATGTCTCCAGGCAAAGCCCCGGTCAGCTCCCGCGTCGAAATCGTCTGCTTCCCTCAGCCAGCATCGACGGTCAGCGCGATGCGCATCGTCCCGGATCGACGGCATATCCGCATCGCGTCGATGCGTGACGCGGCCGGACCCGCAAACCGGCAGTATATTGACACCCCTCTTGCCTCCTGACTATCTGAAAGCGCTTTCAAGACAGCCGTGTATCGGGGCGGCCCGGAGGAGGATCCGATGGCGACGCTCGACCGGCCAGCGTCCGAGTTAAGAACGCCCGAGCGCGCGGCGCCAACCATCGGCGGCGCCGACGCGACGGCGGCGGGCATCGCCGCCCCGCAGGCGATCGTCACCAGCCTGAAGCGCAGCGACGCGGCCACGCCCTACCGGTTCCGCGACCTGCTGGCCCTCGACGATTTCGAGCGGCACGCACGCAAACGCCTGCCGCCGATGATCTTTCAATACGTGGCCGGCGGGGTCGAGACCGGATCGGCCCTGGCGCAGAGCCGCGGTGCCTATGCCGATTACGCCCTTCTGCCCCGGCTGATGCGGGACACCTCTGGGCGCGACACCGCCACGACGCTGTTCGGCCAGACCTACGCGGCGCCCTTCGGCATCGGTCCGCTGGGTGGCGCCGCCTTCATCGCCTACCGGGGCGACCTCGTCCTGGCCGAGGCGGCGCGGCGGATGAACCTGCCGATGTGTCTGAGCGCGTCCTCGCTGATCAAGCTGGAGGACGTGTACGCCCAGAACCCGCAGGCTTGGTTCCAGGGCTACCTGCCGGGGGATCAGAACCGGATCGACCGTCTGCTCGACCGGGTCGAGGCCACGGGCTACCGGACCTTCGTGGTCACCGCCGATACGCCGACGCTGGGCAACCGGGAGCACAACACCCGCAGCGGCTTCTCCATGCCGATCAAGGTGACGCCCAAGGTGGCGTGGCAGAGCGCCACGCACCCGCGCTGGCTCCTGGGCACCGTCGCCCGGACCTTCCTTCAGCACGGGGCGCCGCATTTCGAGAACACCGAGGCGACGCGCGGACCGCCGATGATGTCGCAGGGGGCGGTGCGCAACACCATCGCCCGCGACCAGCTCTCGTGGAAGAACCTGGAGGCGATCCGCAAGCGCTGGTCCGGCAACCTGCTGGTGAAGGGGCTCCTGGCGCCGGAGGATGTCGAGATCGCCCGGTCGTGCGGCGTCGACGGCGTGATCCTCTCGACCCATGGCGGCCGCCAGCTCGACTACGCCGTAGCCCCCCTCGACGTGCTGCCGGAGATCGCCGCCCGGAAAGGCGGCCTGAAGATCATCGTCGACAGCGGCATCCGCCGGGGCACCGACGTGATGAAGGCCCTGGCGCTCGGCGCCGACTTCGTCCTGCTCGGCCGGCCCTTCATGTTCGCCGCGGCGCTGGGCGGGGTGGCGGGCGTCGAACTCGCCATGCGGATCCTCAAGGAGGAGCTCGACCGCGACATGGCGCTGATCGGCGTGAACCGCCTGTCGGAGCTCAACCCCGATTTCCTCCGCCGCGTCCCGCGGCGGGGCTGAGGCAGGGGCGCCGTTGGCCATGAGCGTCGTGCAGCCGCGGGGCTCACCGCCACCCTCGCCGCTCGCATCGCCGTACCCGATTGCAGCCGACCGTCACGGCGTGCGGGACAAAACCCTACATCCGGGACACGGTCCGCTCCGAACGGGCCGCGTGACCGGACGGGCTCCGAGCGGCGCGCGGATCTGCTTTCCCGCACGGGAGAGGGGCGCTGCGCGTCGCGAGGTGAGAACAGGATCGCTGCCGTGTATCGTGGCCCCGCCACCGCGCGCAGCTGTCTATCCCTATCGATCGCGCGTTCTCCCACGCCGCACCGGGGACACCGTCGGCCGAGAGCGCTCTCCGGAGCCGCATCCCATGACCACCGAGACCGTCCCGCAGAAACCCGTCCTCCTGACCGGAGCTTCGGGCGCGCTCGGGCGCGTGCTGACCCGCGCCCTCGGCGAACAGGGGTGGGCCCTCCGGCTTACCGACCGCGCCCCCTTCCCCGACTCCCTGCCCGCGGGGGCGCGCTTCCAGCTTGCCGACCTGGAAGACGGGCCGGCGATCCTGCGGCTGGCCGAGGGCTGCGGCACGATCCTCCACTTTGGGGGGATCTCGGTGGAGCATCCGTTCGAGACGGTGATCGGCCCCAATATCCGCGGCCTCTACCACGTCTACGAGGCGGCCCGCCGCGAGGGCGCGCGGATGATCTTCGCCTCCTCGAACCACGCCATCGGGTTCCACCCGCGCTCCGCGGTGCTGGACGACGATTGCAGTCTCGCGCCGGACGGCTTCTACGGCCTGTCCAAGGCCTACGGCGAGCTGATGGGCGGCCTCTACCGCGACAAGCACGGGGTGGAGAGCGTCTTCCTGCGGATCGGCTCGTGCTTCCCGGAGCCCACAGACGCCAGGATGCTGGCGACCTGGCTGTCCTACGCCGACCTGACCCGGCTGATCGCCCGCGCCACCCTGGCGCCGAGCCTCGGACCGGCCGGTTCGGTGGTGATCTGGGCCGCGTCCAACAACAGCCGCATGACATGGTGGCGGCGGGACGGGCGCGCCGTGATCGGCTGGACCCCGCAAGACAGCGCGGATTCCTACGCCGCGGCCCTGGAAGGCAAGACCAGCGGCGACCCGGTGGTCGAGCGCTACCAGGGTGGCGGGTTCGCGGGGATCGATTATTCACGGGCGGCGCCACCACGGTGACGGCGCCCAGGCTTCCGGGCGACGGCACGCCCATCCGGACGCCGCATCCTGATGAAGTCCGGGCGCGGAGCGTCCGGGAGCGGCCATCCGATCGATGGATCGACAGTCGCCCACGCAACCCGATGGAACACGACATGGCAGACGCGCAGACGGTGACACGGCTGAAATGCGCCCTGGTGGTGCGCGGCGCCTTCGACGCGCATGTCATCCCGGCCTGCGAGGCTGCGGGTGGCCGGACGGCGATCCACTGGGCGCCGACCACCGTGATCATGAAGGCGCTCGCCGAGGGTGAGGCGGCCGACGCGGTGGTGGTTCTGTCGGACGCCATGGACCGGCTGATCGCGGAAGGCCGCGTGGAGCCGGAGAGTCGGGTCGATGTCGTGCGCTCGCGTTACGGCATCGCCGTCAAGGCGGGCGCTCCTCATCCGGACATCACGAGCGTCGAGGCGCTGAAACGCACCCTCGTGGAGGCGCGGTCCGTGGCTTATTCCCGTGCGGGGGCCAGCGGGATCTACTTCGCCGGCCTGCTGCCGCGGCTCGGCCTCGCCGACGCGGTCAACGCTCGGGCGACCATCATCCCGCAGGGGTTCACCGCCGAGAAGCTCGTCTCCGGTGAGGCGGACATCGCGGTCCAGCAGATCAGCGAGCTGATGGTGGTGCCGGGGATCGTGGTGGTCGGCCCCTTCCCCGAGCCGGTGCAGGAGGTGACGACCTTCGCGGCCGCGATCCTGCGCGATGCGACCGACCGGGCCGGCGCCGCCCGGTTCCTGGCCGGCCTGACGACGCCGGCGGCGGCTGCGGCGTACCGGGCGAGCGGGCTGGAGCCCGCCTTCTGAAACACACGACGCGGCCGGATCCGGTCAAGCTCTTGATCATTGTCGGCACACCCTGCCCCGGAGCGCAGGGGGGCCGGATGAACGTCTCGCTGCCCGGGGCCATCCCGAGGCCATGGAGCCTGGAACCGAAGCGCAGCCGATACGGGCCGCGAAAGGCATGCGAGTGACTGCGCGCGCGACCCGGTCCGACGCGATCAGGACAGCGTCGCCGAGGCCTGCGCGGCGGGCGCCACCGCGACGGCCTGTTCGACGCGTTCCGGATGCCGGCATCCCATCCCCGAACGGCGCCTGGACAGTGGGACGTCGGACCGCCCGTGCGCCCCCACTCGCACGCGCACGGGATCGACCCTGTCGCGGACGGCGCGGCTCTCCTGATCGTCCGCATCCGGCACGGGCGGCAGGTTCGGGAACGCGCCCCCGCCTGACGCCTGCGGCGACGGCTCTCTCGGCCGCGACGGGCTTCCCGGGGTTCGCGACCGCAAAAAAGTCCTTATGCTCGTGCTGTCCGGACGCCCAATCCCGTCCGACCGGATCGCCCCACTCATGCTGAAGACAGCCTTCGTTGCCGCCCGCGACCGTCAGCGGCTGTCCGAGATCGCCACGATCCTGATCGGCTTCGGCGTCACCCGCGTCGTGGACCGGCTCGGCCTGCGCTACCTGCCGCTGGTGCCGCGCCGTCAGCCCCGGGTCGACGTCACCCGCCTGTCCGAGCCCGAGCGGCTGCGCCGGGCGATCGAGGCGCTCGGGCCGACCTTCATCAAGTTCGGGCAGGTCCTCGCCAGCCGGCCGGATCTCCTGTCGCCGGCCTGGACCGAGGAACTGCAGAAGCTCCACAGCCAGGTCGTCCCGGTGACGTGGGAGCAGATCGGCCCGCAGCTCGAACTCGATCTCGGCGGCTCGCCCTTCGAGGTCTTCGCCGAGTTCGACACCAACCCCATCGCCTCGGCCTCGATCGCCCAGGTCTACCGGGCGCGGCTGCACTCCGGCGAGGACGTGATCGTCAAGGTGCTGCGACCGAACCTGCGCAAGATCATCGAGGCGGACCTGCGTCTGATGGCGCACGGCGCCCGCATCGTCGAGAACGAGTGGCCCGACATGGCCCGCTACCAGCCGCGGGAGCAGATGCGCCATTTGGCCGACGGGCTGAACGGCGAGCTCGATCTCTTGAACGAGGCCCGCAACTGCGAGCTGCTGGCCCAGATCTTCGAGGACCGCGACGACATCGTCTTCCCGAAGATCCACTGGGAATACTGCTCCGAGCGCGTGCTGGTGCAGGACTTCATCCACGGCATCCCGCCCAACGACGAGGCGGCCCTGCGCGCGGCGGGCATCGACAAGAAGCTGCTCGCCCAGAAGGGCACCGACGCGTTCCTGCAGATGGCACTGATCGAGGGCGTGTTCCACGCCGATCCGCACCCCGGCAATATGCTGGCCCTGCCCGGCAACAAGATCGGCTTCATCGATTTCGGCATCATCGGCCGGCTGTCGCAGCGGCGGCGCTCGCAGCTGCTCGTGCTGATCGGCGCCATGCTCAAGCAGGATGCCGACGGCCTCATGGCCGTGCTCCTCGACTGGACCGGCACCAGCAACCCGGACCTGACCCGCCTCCAGGTCTCGGCCCAGTCCTTCGTGGAGAGCCACTCATCAATTCCGCTGAATCTCGGACTGGTGCTCACCGACTTCATGAACATGGCCCGCGAGAACGACCTCGCCATGCCCACCGACCTCGCCATCCTGTTCAAGGGGCTGGTGACCGCCGACGGCGTGATGCGCCACCTCGACCCGAACTTCGACCTGTTCGCCGCCGCCGGTCCCACGGTGCGCGCCAGCATGCAGACGCAGTTCTCGCTCTCGGCCCTCAAGCAGAAGGCCGAGGCTCTGGGCGTGGGTCTGTATGGCGCCGCCTCGGAGCTGCCGACCCTGATCCACCTGATGCTGGTGCGCCTCAAGCAGGGGCGCGTCACCGTCGAGATCGAGGTGAAGGGCCTCGACAAGGTCACCCGCGGCATCGAGCGCGCCGCCGCGCGGGTCGCCGTGGCCCTGGTGGTGGCGGCCTTCGCCACCCAGCTCGCGCCCCGGCTGATCGACCTCGGCACCCCCGTCTTCGTCTCGATCGGATTAATTATTTTCATCCTGGGGATCGGCTGGCTCGTGCTGCTGATGCGAAATAAGTAACCGTCTTCGCGCCTGCACTCGGCGATCAAAACCGTCTCACCTGCGACCGAATACCGTACTCGTTTGATTATCCCGCGCGCCATGCTAGCGTGACACGTCCAGCGATTCGCTTGGCTGCGAGTGGCCAGACGGCACCAGAAGCGGTTCAGACCGCCAGTGCCGCTCAGGCTCCGACTTCGCGTCGCCGCGCCGCGTGATCGGGAGACCTCCGGCGGTGCGCCTTGCACGGGCGCCCCGTCGCGACGACGAGGGGGGAAGGCGGGCGATGGATGCGGACATCGTACGGCCGCGGATCGACGGGGTGGAGTGCCACGTCGAGACGCTCGAAGCGGAGAACATCCGCCTGCGCCACTTGCTCTCCCAGGCCACAACGCAGGCGGACCGGGAACGGCAGAGGAGCCGGCGGCTCGGTCGGATCGTCGAAGCGGCGAGCCGTGTCGAAGCCGGGCGCCTGGCGGCCGAATGGATTGCGACGCCGCACAGGCCGACATTCCGGGGATCTTCCGGGCTCGGCTCGGCGATGGCACCACGCGCCACCGACCGGCTGCTCCCGTCGGGGTCACAGCAAGCCACAAACGATTTCCTGGAACTGCTGGATCGTGACGGGTGCCTGATCACCGCCAGCGAGGACGGCCCGGCCCTGTCCGCCGCCGCGGACGAAGCGGAGGCGATCGGCCGGCCCTGGATCGAGGCCTGGACGCGCGCCGAGGATCGGGAGGCCGTGGCCGCGGCCCTGGACCGGGCGCGGATCGGACGCCCGAGCCGGTTTCAGGCCCAGTCGGAGACCGGCGGCACGATCCGGTGGTGGGACGTGGCCGTCACGCCGATCGGCGCGGCACCGGACCGGCCCGAGCGCATCCTGGCCGTGTCACGCGATATCACCGAGTTGAAGCTGACCGAGGCGAACCAGACGCTGCTGATGCAGGAACTCGCCCATCGGATGAAGAACACGATGGCCATGGTCCAGGCCGTTGCCACGCAGACGATGCGCAACGCGCCCTCGCTGGAGGCGGCCGGCGAGGCCTTGGCCGCGCGGCTTCTGGCCCTGGCCAAGGCCCACGACGTCCTGCTGCAGGGCTCCTTCGCCCGGGCTTCATTGACGGGCCTGGTCGAGGGGGCCGTGTCCCTCCACGGGGACGGCGTGGCGGGCCGCTTCCGCATCGCCGGCCCCGATCTGACGCTCGGCCCGCGGCACGGCATGACCCTGGCGCTGATGCTGCACGAGCTCGGGACCAACGCGGCCAAGTACGGCGCGCTGTCGGTGGCCGCAGGCTGGGTCCGCATCACCTGGAACGTCGCGGAGGCGGCGGGCGGACAGACGCTCCGGTT
The DNA here is from genome assembly GCF_029691625.1 of Methylobacterium sp. 391_Methyba4. NCBI lineage: Bacteria > Pseudomonadati > Pseudomonadota > Alphaproteobacteria > Hyphomicrobiales > Methylobacteriaceae > Methylobacterium > Methylobacterium sp. 391_Methyba4. The sequence goes on from NZ_CP121475.1 coordinate 4,243,247, forward strand.
CCGGTGGGAGGAGAGCGGCGGACCGCCCGTCACGCCTCCGACCCGGACGGGCTTCGGCACCCGGCTCATCGCCCGCAGCCTCGCCCACAGCTTCGGCGGGACCGCCCACCTGAGCTATCCCCGCGAGGGCGCGGTGCTGACCTTCGAGGCGCCCCTCGACGCCGTGATGGCGGCCTGATCCGGACTTTGGTGCCCGGCGCTAGGCGCTGAGCCGGGTCTGCGCCCGCAGGTCCCGGAGGGCCGCGATCGTCCGGTCGCGCAGGGTTCTGAGGTCGATCAGCGATCCTGTCAGATCGTCGCCGGCCTTGGCGGATTCCTCGAGGCCGCGGCAGGCCCGGGACAGCTCGGCGCAGCCGAGCATGCCCGACATCGAGACCAGCGTATGCGCCTCGCGGCCGTAATCGTCATTGGCGCGATCCGGCCCCTCGAAGGCGGTGGTGAGACTGACGACGAACCGGTCGAGGAGGCCGACGAGCTTCTCCGCGCCGATGACGGCCGTGAGTTCATCGAGCGCGTCCCGGTCCACCAGGGAGTGCGACACCGTCCGTCTCCAATTGCGGATGCGTCGCAGCAATCAAGAAGCGCGCAACCAGGTCGTTGGCCAGAGGCCAGACTTGCACAGACATGTTTACACCGGCCTGCGTCAGCTTTTCAACAAAGCGTGACCGGTTGGCGCCCTCATCGGGACGGGTCCCGGCGCGCCGGTCGGCGCGAGGCGGCCGCCCAGTCGACTGAGAAGCGCTCCGGGCGCGGCGCAACCCACATTGGCACGACCGTGCGCCGCGCGTTGCGAATCAGTTCGGGCTCTCCTAGCCTCGGGAGACTGTCGCGCTGGCATCGGGAGGGAGCTGCATGAGTGCTGTGTTTGCCGTCCTCCCCGCAGGACTTGACCGCGCCCCCGTGCGGGTCGGCTAGCCGCTTCCGGCTTTCGCCCGGCCACGCTGCCCGGCGCTCCTGAATACACGACCGTCTCATTTCGCCGGCGCGCATCCTTCGCGAGGGTGCGCCCGCGTCGCTCGGAGCCGACGCCTGCCCGCGTCGGGCACATGCATGTCTCTGTCCTCGCCCCGGCAGGCGGACGCGGTCCGTCGCGTCCTGGCCTTCGTCGTCCGCAGCTGGCACAGGCGCTGGCCCCTCGTCGCCGATCTCACCGGCGCGATCACGCTCGCCACCCTGGCGGAAGTGTTGCTGCCGCTCTACGCCGGCCGCTTGGTCGATGCCCTTTCCGGAAGCGAGCGCCGCGCAGCACTGGAGGCGGCGTGGCCCGCCTTCCTGGCGATGACCGGGCTCGGCCTCGCCACCGCGGTGCTGCGGCACGTCGCGTGGAGCCTGGTGGTGCCGCTCTCGCTGCACACCATGAGCGACATCGTCCGCAACGGCTTCGGCCGGGTCCAGCGCTTCTCCCCGGAGTGGCACGCCAACACCTTCTCGGGCTCCACGGTCCGGAAGATCTCCCGCGGCATGTGGGCGATCGACGGACAGGACGTGGCGTCGGCGAGCCAAGCGAGCCTGCGGGCTCAGGTCGCCATCGTGCCCCAGGAACCGGTGCTGTTCCACCGCTCCCTGGCCGAGAACATCGCCTATGCCCGCCCCGGCACCTCGGCGCAGGAGATCGAGCGGGCGGCGCATCTCGCGAACGCGCACGCCTTCATCGGGCGGCTGCCCAAGGGCTACGCCACGCTGGCAGGCGAGCGCGGGGTCAAGCTCTCGGGCGGCGAGCGCCAGCGCGTGGCGCTCACCCGCGCCTTCCTGGCGGATGCGCCGATCCTGATCCTCGACGAGGCGACCTCGAGTTTGGATTTGGTATCCGAGGCGCTGGTGCAGGAGGCCATGATCCGACTGATGCGCGGGCGCACCGCCATCGTCATCGCCCATCGGCTGTCGACGGTGCGGGCCCTCGACCGCATCCTCGTCTTCGACCGCGGCCGCATCGTCGAGGACGGCCCCCACGCCACCCTGAAGCGTCGCCCGAACGGGGCGTATCGGGCCCTGTTCGAGCGGCAATCCGTCCTGGCGGAGGGCGTGTGAGGATCCTGTTCGTCTGTGGCCGGGCGCGCGCCCGCAGCCCGACTGCAGAGCAGATCTTCGCGCGCGTCCCTGGGATCGAGACGGCCAGCGCCGGCGTGTCGCCCGACGCCGACGAGCCGGTGGACGTCGACCATCTTGCCTGGGCCGAGATCGTCGTCGTCATGGAGCCCGCGCACCGGCGCAAGCTGATGCGGCCCTTCGGGGCACATCTGCGCGGGGTCCGCCTCGTCTGCCTCGATATCCCCGACGCCTACGCGTTCATGGCGCCCGCGTTGGTCCGCCTGCTGGAAGCGCGCGCGGGCCGCTTCCTGCCGCGCTGAGCGCGCGCCGCGGAGGAACCCGCGACGCCGCCGAGGGATCGCCATCGCCGTCCGATGCCGGCAGCCGCATTGCCGTTTTTTAATCTTGCGGACATGCCACCAAATCATCGCCGGTCTATTATCTGAACACGGAATGAATAAGGCCAATGCAGATGAAGGCCTTGTCTCCGGCAATAGAGGGATATTTCATTATGTCCTACCATAAATCCATGGTTGCGGCCCTCGTGCTCACCACAATCGTCGGCGGAACGGCCTACGCGGCGGAGCAGGCGGCCCAGCACAACGGCACGCAGGTCAGCGCGAGCCAGACCGCGATCGACAAGGATGTCGGCAAGCTCTCGAAGGACGGCGCGCAGGGCTTCAGGGATCTCCAGCTTACCCGCCTCGCGATCTTCGAGGCCAATCCCGGCCAGGCCAAGGACATGATCGCCAAGGCTCAGGCGGCCTTCGCGAAGGCCAAGTCCGACGACGCGGTGTTCACCAAGGCCGAGGCCGAGCTCAAGTCGCCGGCCGACATGGCCGCTCACAAGGCGACCGCGCCGGGGGACAAGGCCGGAGCCAAGCCGGCTTCCAAGGAGCAGGTCGCCTGGGTGCCTGTCGACGCGCAGCTGACCTTGGGCGACGATTTCGTGGCCACGCCCACCAAGGCCTCGGCGGTGACCGAGGCGAACAAGAACCTCGCACAGGGTGACCAGAAAGGCGCCTTGGAGAAGCTCAAGCTCGCCCATGTCGACGTCAATTTCACGATGGCAGTCCTGCCGCTGAACACGACCATCGCAAATGTCGACCAGGCGGCGGCGCTGATCGGACAGGGCAAGTATTACGAAGCGAATGCGGCTCTGAAGACAGCCCAGGACAACATGCGCTTCGACGTCATCGATGCGGTCGCGGTGCCCCAGAAGGCGACCGCCGCCGCGGCCGACAAGGGCGTGCCGCAGGCCACCGGCACGACCGCGGGTGCCAAGACCGGCCAGTGACCGACCGCTGAGGACGGCCGCGCCCGATGGATCTCAGGCGCGGCCCGGTCGGCACGAACACGGGAGGGTCGCGTGCGGCGATTCTGGATCTCGGCCGTCCTGGGACTCGAACTGCTCCTCGGCGGAACCCTGACGGCGTCCGCGCGGGCGTCGGGGGTTCCGGACTTCAATATCCGGGCGATCTGCGCGCCGGAGCACCGGGCGGGATCCAGCGCCGTCGATCGGGCAAGCTACCGGGGTTGCCTGTCCGACGAGGCTGCCGCGCGGCGCACCCTGATCAGGCGCTGGGCCACGTTCGACGTGGCGGAGCGCCGGACCTGTGCCGTGGAGAGCCAGATCGGCGGCGCCCCATCCTACGTGGCGATGCTGACCTGCCTGCAGCTCGGAAGCGACGCGCTGCCGGTCAACCCGTCGGGTCCGCCCTGAGACGACGGCATCCGCGCGACGCCCGCCTGCACGCGCCAGGTCGACGCTGCTACGGACGCCGCAACGGATCGCACGTCCGTGATCCACGCTTGAGGAACCAGCGACATCACCAAGACGTCCTTCGCTATCGATTGAATGGAGGAGGCATCATGTTCAAGACTAGGGCACGCGCTGCTCTTTGCCTGGCTTGCATCTGGTCTATCACGCCCGCTCTGGCGGCCCCGAAGGAGATGCCCCAGGGCAAGCGTGATGAGATTTCGATGAAGGACACCAAGCACGAGGTGGCGATGCAGCGGAAGGAGAATAAGGAAGCCAACAAGAACGTCGACAGCCTGATCACGAACCGCAAGTGAGCGGTCGCGTTCCCGTCGACGACTGACTGTCTTGCTACCGAGAGGAACACCGGACGCGGTGCTCCTCTCCCGGCGGTCCCGGGCCTGGCTCGGGACGGCTCGCGCGCGGGGGCACTCGGCATCGCGGCCCGCGTGCGGTCTTCGAGTGGTCACCGGGCCGGGCCTTGGCTTAGGGATGGGTCCGGGCGCGCACGGCGCCGCCGCAGGAGCCAGCGCCATGCCCGGTCGGACTTCGTCGTGACGGCCTACAGCCTGCGCGCCCGGCTGCTCGCGCTCTGGGTCCTGCTGCTCGCCTCCGCGGCTGCGACCGCCTACCTGATGTTCGGCGTGTACAATCAATCGACCGGCGTCCAGGTGGCGCAGGCCGATCTCGCGGTCGGGCGCGCCTGCCGCGAGATCATCGACCGCTACGCCGCCCTGGTCCGCGCCCGCGGCCGCGGAATCACAGAGGGCGACCGCGTCGGCACCGTGTCCGCCGCGCTGGCGCGCTTCCCCGGCATCGAGGGCGGGATCTGGAGCGCCTCGGGCAAGTCCGTGGCCTACGCCTATCCGACCTACGAGGGGACCGGACCGAAGACCGACCTTCCGGCGGCCGAGCACGACGCCATCGCGGCATTGAACGCCCAGGCCCTGCGCGTCGACCACGCGGTCTCGGACCGCCGGCCGAGCCGGACCCAGGTGCTGATGCTTCAGGCCTGCCCTCTTCACGGGCCGGAGGCCGGCCTCACCGCGTGGGCGATGGCGCGGGCGCATGTCAACGACGGCCCGACCTACACGCGCTTCCTCGCCGGGCTCGGCTTCCTGGCCGCGACCGTGCTCGGATCGGCGGCCTTCCTGGGCTGGTTCCTGTACGGCTTCTCCGGGCGGATCGCCCGCCTGGAAGCGGCACTCGCAGCGCCGCGCCCGGACGGCGAGGATCTGCCGCATCTCGACCGCACCGGCGAGCGGGAGCTCGACCGGCTGGTGGACGCCCTCAACGCCGCAGGCGGTCGGCTGCGGGAGGCGCAATCCCGCATCGTGGCGACCGAGCGCTTGGCTGCGGTCGGCCGGCTGGCAGCGAGCATCGCCCATGAGATCCGCAATCCCATCGCGGCGATGCGGCTGAAGGCCGAGAACGCCCTGGTCAGCGGCGATCCGCACCGCGCCGCCTCCGCCCTCGAGACGGTGCTCGGCCAGATCGCCCGGGTCGACACTTTGCTGCGCGACCTCCTCAACCTGACGCAGGCGCGGGCGCTCAACCGGACTCCCACGCCGGTGGCGCCCCTCCTGGCGGAATGCGCGCACCTGCACGAGGATCTGGCGCACGCGCGCTCCGTTCGGATCGCGATCGCCGCCGACGGACTGCCCGCCACGGACCATCCGCATCTCGACCGGGCGCAGATCGCCCGGGCCCTCGACAACCTGCTGCTAAACGCCCTGCAGCACGCGCCGCCGGGCGGCCGGATCCGCCTCGGGGCCGAACGGCTCACGGCCGACGGCGCCTTGCGGCTGCGCCTCAGCGTCGCCGATACCGGCGCCGGCATCGATCCGGCGATTCGCGCCAGCCTGTTCGAGCCCTTCGTCACCAGCCGGCCCGACGGCACCGGCCTCGGCCTCGCGATCGTCCGCGAGATCGCCCTGGCGCATCGCGGCGAGGCCAGGCTGGTCGCGGACGCCCCCGAGACCACCTTTGTCCTGGATCTGCCATGGCAACCATCCTGATCGTCGACGACGATAGAGCCCTGCGCGACGGGCTCGCCGAGACGGTGACCGATCTCGGACATACACCGGTCCCGGTCGCGTCCGGCTCGGAGGCGCTGGCGCGGCTGCACGAGGGGCCGGTGGCGGCGGTGCTCCTCGACCTGCGCATGCCCGGCGACCTCGACGGCATGGCCACGCTGGAGCGGATCCGTGCCCTGCCGGAGCCCCCGCCCGTGACGGTGCTGACCGCCTTCGCGAGCCCGGCCAACACCATCGAGGCGATGCGCCTCGGCGCGCACGACCACCTCACCAAGCCGATCGGCCGCGCGGACCTCGCCGCGGTGCTCGACGCGATGCTGCGCGAGGCCCGGTTCGATCCGGGCAGCGCCGCCCCGCCGCCGGAGCATCCGGTTCTGATCGGATCGAGCGCGGGCATGCGGAAGATCCAGAAGACCATCGGCCTCGTCGCCGACAGCGCGTCGACGATCCTGATCCAGGGCGAGACCGGCACCGGCAAGGAAGAGGTCGCCCGGGCCCTGCACGCCTTCTCGCGGCGCCGCGCGCGGCCGTTCATCCCGGTGAACTGCGCGGCGATCCCGGCCGATGCCCTGGAGAGCGCGCTGTTCGGCCATGTCCGGGGGGCCTTCGCGGGCGCGATCGCGGACCGCGCCGGCGCCTTCCACGAGGCCGAGGGCGGCACCCTGTTCCTGGATGAGATCGGCGACATGCCGGCGGCGATGCAGGCCAAGATCCTGCGGGTGATCCAGGATTGCGTCGTGACCCCGCTGGGGGGTCGGTCCACCCGGGTCGATGTCCGCCTCGTGGCGGCGACGCATCGCGATCTGCCGCAGCTGGTCGCCGAGGGTCGGTTCCGGGCCGACCTGTTCTACCGGCTGAACGTCGTGCCGATCACCCTGCCGCCCCTGCGTGAGCGCCTCGCCGACATCGTGCCCCTGGCCGAGCATTTCCTCGTGCCCTCGGGCAAGCGCCTCAGCGGTGGAGCCGCCTCGCGCCTGCTGGCCTACGAATGGCCCGGCAACGTCCGGGAGTTGCGCAACGTCGTGGAGCGGGCGGCCATGCTGGTGCGCGGTGGCGCCATCGCGGCCGAGGCGATCGACCTGCCGGCGATGCGGACCGACCGGCGTGGCGGCGATACGGCGGACAGCTGGCTGGCCGGGGATCTGCCCGGCGCCGTCGCCCGCCTGGAGCGGACCATGATCGCCGCCGCGCTCCGCGAAGCCGACGGCAACCGCGCCCGCGCCGCCCGCCGCCTCGGCATCCAGCGGCAGCTCCTCTACGCCAAGATCGAGCGCTATGGCCTCGCTGCGCCAGGGGCTGATCTGTCGGAAGAGACGACAGAAGCTGTCGGGAATCCGGACGCTGCGCGGGACATCGACCCGAGCTGACGCCTCTGGGACCGGAGAAGCGTTCACATCCGGCGTGAGGACTGCCGCGGCCGGGAACCGTTGGCACGCGCGGGCGTCGAGCCCCGCATGCGACGGCGCGGCCCGGATGGGGACCGGGCCATTCGTCGATCGGGGGATCGCGGCGGGATGGACAGGATCGAGACAGGCGCGGGCGCGCGCGGCAGCCGGACCACCTCCGCGAAGGCTTTGCGCGGCCTCGACGCGCTCAACTTTTTCCTCGCGGACGTGCGTGACGGCCTCGGCCCCTACCTCGCCATCTACCTGATCGCCGTGCGCGGTCCCGACCAGGGCTGGAACGAGGCCACCACCGGCCTCGTGATGACCATTGCGGGGATCCTTGGCCTCGTAGCGCAGACGCCGGCCGGGGCGCTGATCGACGCCACCAACCACAAGCGCGCGGTGGTGATCGGCGGTGCCATCGCAGTGACGGCAAGCTGCCTCGTCCTGCCGTTCATCACCAACTTCTACCTCGTCACCGCCACCCAATCGATCGCCCACGTCGCCGGCACGATCTTCCCTCCGGCGCTCGCCGCGATCACCCTCGGCCTCGTCGGCCCGAAAATGTTCGCCAAGCGGATCGGCCGCAACGAAGGCTTCAACCACGCCGGCAACGCGGTCTCCGCGGCGCTGGCGGGCGGACTGGCCTATTTCTTCGGGCCCGTGGTCGTGTTCTGGCTGATGGGCATCCTGGCGGCGCTCTCGATCGGCGCCATGCTGATGGTGCCGGCCGACGCCATCGACAACGACCTCGCCCGGGGCATGACCGAGGAGGAGGAGCAGGCGCAGGAGAAGCCCTCGGGCCTCGCCACCCTGCTGCAGAACCGGGCGCTGCTCCTGTTCGCGGTGCTTTGCGCGATCTTCCACCTCGCCAACGCGGCAATGCTGACCTCGGTGGGCCAGCTCCTGACGCACCTGTCGGGCAAGGACCACGCGACGTCGCTGATCGCGGTCTGCATCGTAGCGGCGCAATGCGTGATGGTGCCGGTGGCGATCTTCGTGGGCGCCAAGGCCGACGTGATCGGCCGAAAGCCGATCTTCCTGACCGCTTTCGGGATCCTGGCGCTGCGCGGCGTGCTCTACACCCTGTCGGACAACCCGTTCTGGCTGGTGGGCGTGCAGCTCCTCGACGGGATCGGCGCCGGCGTCTACGGCGCGCTGTTCCCGATCGTGGTGGCCGACCTGACCCGCGGCGGCGGCCGGTTCAACGCGGCCCAGGGCGCCGTGGCCACGGCTCAGGGAATTGGCGCCTCGTTGAGCGCCACGCTCGCCGGCGTCATCATCGTGTCCGCCGGCTATTCCACCGCCTTCCTGGCGCTGGCGGCCATCGCGGCGCTCGGCTTCGTCCTGTACTTCGCACTGATGCCCGAGACCCGTGGCGCGGTGCGCGCGGGCAGCGAGCCCGAGAGCGGCGGGGACAGGACCCCGGCTGTGCCGGTGCGCGCCTGAACGCGGCGCTTCGCCCCCGAAGCCACGACGGCTTCTACCGTCCGTGTCGATGCCTGGCGCCGCAGGCGAAGCCCGAAGCGGCGCCGTTCCTGTCGGCCGGGCCTTACGACACCGCGGCCAGCTCCGGCGCAGCCGTCGCCGTAGCCGGGTCGGTCGCCTCCGGCGGGGCCTTCCGCGAGACGTAGTAGATGTCGACGGCGCGCCAGAAGGCCCCCTGCTCTTCTACCGAGCGGCGGGCGAGGGACGCCTCAAGGATCGACATCGCGGCCCGTGCGGGCTCGCTCCGCTCGAGTTCCTCGAGCAGGCCGGCGAGATTCAGCATGGGGCTTACCTCCGAGCGGACAACAACCCCGACTAACGCCCGAGCGGGCGTAACGATCCGCCGCGCCCTGCATCTCCGAGCCCTGCATGATCCTTGCCTCGGACCGAGGCGCGGCTACCATCCCCGCGTCGAGTCCGACTCGTCCTCCCGTCCACCATCGAGGATTTCCGATGTTCTCCTGCCGAAGCGGTGCGGCCCTACCCCTGTGCGGAGCGATCTTCGCCCTGGCCCTGGCCGGCGGATTCGGGGCGGCTCCCCTCGGCGCCCGCGAGATGCCCGAGTCCGGCACCGCCGCAGCGGTGAAGAAGCCGAACGTCGTGATCCTCGCCACCGGCGGCACGATCGCCGGCGCCGGCGCCGATGCCGCCAACAGCGCCACGTACACGGCCGCGAAGGTGCCGGTCGACAAGCTGATCGCGGCCGTGCCGCAGGTGAACACCATCGCCAATGTCCGCGGCGAGCAGGTCTTCCAGATCGCCTCCGAGAGCTTCACCGACGCCCAGCTCGTCCAGCTCGGCAAGCGCGTGTCCCAGCTTCTGAAGCAGGATGACGTCGACGGCGTCGTCATCACCCACGGGACCGACACCCTGGAGGAGACCGCGTTCTTCCTCGACCTCGTGGTGAAGAGCGACAAGCCGATCGTGGTGGTCGGCTCGATGCGGCCGGGCACGGCGATTTCGGCGGACGGTGCCCTCAACCTGCTCGACGCCGTCACGGTCGCCGCCAGCAAGGAGGCGGTCGGCCAGGGCGTCACCGTGACGATGAACGACTACATCCAGTCCGGCCGCGACGTGAACAAGCGGACCAACATCGTGCCCAGCGCCTTCTACAGCCAATGGGGCCCGCTCGGCATGGTCGTCGAGGGCAAGACCTACTTCTTCCGCTCGCTCACGAAGCGGCACAACATGAGCTCCGAATTCGACATCGACCAGATCGACAGCCTGCCGCTGGTCGGCATCGTCTACGGCTCGGGCAACATGATCCCGGGCGTTTACGATGCCGAGGTCCAGGCGGGCGCCAAGGCGATCGTCAACGCCGGCACCGGCAACGGCTCGGTCCCCGGCTACCTCGTCGACAAGCTCAAGGACATCCGCTCCAAGGGGACGCTCGTGATCCGTTCCTCACGGGTGCCGGACGGATTCGTCCTGCGCAACGCCGAGCAGCCCGACGACAAGTACGACTGGGTGGTCGCCCACGACCTGAACCCCGCCAAGGCCAAGGTCCTGGCGGCCGTGGCGCTTACCAAGACGACCGACACCAAGGAGTTGCAGCGCATCTTCTGGGAGTATTGAGGGTCGGCGACGGACGCGTGCCGCCCGGGTCGCAGGCGCGGATTCCGGCGCCGCTGCAACCCGGGCGGTCCCATCAGCCGCGCCTCATTCTGAGGTGCGGCGACGTCGCCTCGCAGGAGCGCTCCGGCGAGCCGCCCGATGCCTGGAGCGCCCCGGCGCCTCAGGATGAGGCCGGGAATCGGACGCCGGCTCGCGAAATGGCCGGGCGCTCCCGCGCGCCGCCCGGGTTACATCCCGCGGTGCACTCCTTAGATACCAGCCACCGACGCGGCCGCCGGACCGAGCCCGAATCACGGCCTCAGCCCCGCGCCCGTCGGCACCGAGCCTGGAGGAACGAGAATGACCGAGCTTCATCCCGAGGTCGCGGCGGTCACCGAGCGCGTCGTGGCGCGCTCCCGCGAGACCCGGCGCGCCTATCTCGACCTGATCGCCCGTGAGCGCGATTCGGGGGTCCGGCGCGGCAAGCTCGCCTGCGGCAACCTCGCCCACGGCTTCGCGGCCTCCGGCGAGGACAAGGCGGCGATCCGCGACGAGCGGACGGTGATGAACATCGGCATCGTCACCGCCTACAACGACATGCTCTCGGCTCATCAGCCCTACGGGCGCTATCCGGACCAGATCAAGCTGTTCGCCCGGGAGCGCGGGGCCACCGCGCAGGTGGCGGGTGGGACGCCGGCCATGTGCGATGGCGTCACCCAGGGGCAGACCGGCATGGAGCTGTCGCTGTTCTCCCGGGATACGATCGCCCTGTCCACCGCGGTGGCCCTGAGCCACGGCATGTTCGACGGCGCTGCGCTCCTCGGCATCTGCGACAAGATCGTGCCGGGCCTGCTGATCGGCGCGTTGCGCTTCGGCCACCTGCCGACGATCCTGATCCCGGCCGGGCCCATGCCCTCCGGCCTCGCCAACAAGGAGAAGCAGCGGATCCGCCAGCTCTACGCCGAGGGCAAGGTCGGCCGCGCGGAACTGCTCGAATCCGAGTCGGCCTCCTACCACGGCGCCGGGACCTGCACGTTCTACGGCACCGCCAACTCGAACCAGATGATGATGGACATGATGGGCCTGCACATGCCCGGCGCGTCCTTCATCAATCCCGGCACCAAGCTGCGCCAGGCCGTGACCCGGGCGGCGATCCACCGGCTCACCGAGATCGGCGCAGCCGGCAACGATTACCGGCCGCTCGGCCTGTGCGTCGACGAGAAGGCGATCGTGAACGCCGCGGTCGGCCTGCTCGCCACCGGCGGCTCGACCAACCACGCGATCCATCTGCCGGCCATCGCCCGCGCCGCCGGCATCGTGATCGACTGGGCGGATATCGATCGCCTCTCCAGCGCGGTTCCGCTGATCGCCCGCGTCTATCCGAACGGCTCCGGCGACGTGAACCACTTCCACGCGGCCGGCGGCATGAGCTTCGTCATGGCCGCGCTGCTAGATGCCGGCCTGCTGCACGACGACATCCTCACAGTGGCGGGCCAGTCGCTGCGCGACCACGCCCGCGACCCGAAGCTCGCCGGCGAGGAGTTGGTCTTCGAGGACGCCGTGCCGGAGAGCCTCGACGACGCGATGCTCCGCCGGCCCGCGAACCCGTTCCAGCCGGATGGCGGCATGCGGCTGGTGAAGGGCAATCTCGGCCGGGCGACGTTCAAGACCAGCGCCGTGGAGGAGCACCGCCGGACCATCGAGGCACCGGCCCGGGTCTTTTCGGACCAGGACGATGTGCTCAAAGCCTTCAAGGCCGGCGAGCTGGAGCGGGACGTCGTGGTGGTGGTCCGCTTCCAGGGCCCGAAGGCCAACGGCATGCCGGAGCTGCACAAGCTCACCCCGCCGCTGGGCGTGCTGCAGGACCGCGGCCACAAGGTCGCGCTGGTGACCGACGGGCGCATGTCGGGGGCTTCGGGCAAGGTTCCGGCCGCGATCCACCTGAGCCCCGAGGCGCTGGGCGGCGGTCCGATCGGGCGGATCCGCGACGGCGACATCGTCCGCTTGAGCGCGGCGGACGGGCTGCTGGAGGTGCTGGTCGACGAGGCAGAGCTGGCCGCCCGGCCGGAGGCCGAGGCTCCGGAGCCGGCGCAGGGCACCGGTCGGGAATTGTTCGCGTTCATGCGCCAGGGGGCCGATACGGCGGAGCGGGGCGCCTCGGCGATGCTCGCCGCCGCCGGTCTCTGAGTTCGTAGAGGAGGTGCCGACCATGAATGATCTGACCAGCATCGACGCGCTGATGCGCTCCGTGCCCGTCATTCCGGTCCTGGTGATCGACGACGTGGCTCAGGCCCGGCCCATCGCCGAAGCCCTGGTGAAGGGCGGCCTGACCGCCCTGGAGGTCACCCTGCGCACTCCGGCCGCCCTCGATATCATCCGGGAGATGACCCGGGTCGAGGGCGCGGTTGTGGGCGCCGGGACGGTGCTCAACCCCCGCGACCTGGAGAACGCCCTGGGGGCGGGGGCGGAGTTCATCGTCTCGCCGGGGCTCACCGACCCGCTGACCGACGCCGCCAAGGCCAACGGCGTCCCCTATCTGCCGGGCGTCGCCACGGCGGCCGACATCATGCGCGGGCTCGATCACGGGCTCGACCGGTTCAAGTTCTTCCCGGCCGAGGCCGCGGGCGGGATCAAGGCGCTGAAGGCGCACGCGGCGGTGTTCGGCGCGGTGCGGTTCTGCCCGACGGGTGGGATCACCGAGGCGACCGCCCCCGACTGGCTGGCGCTCCCGTCCGTGCTCTGCGTCGGCGGCAGCTGGGTGGTGAAGCCCGGCACGCCCGATCCGGCGGCGATCGAGCAGGCAGCCCGGGCCGCTGCGGGGCTGCGGACAGGAACTCACCGCTAAATCGCCGCATCCGAAGGGCGTCCCTCCTCCCTCGCGGGGGAGGGAGAGCCGCGGCGTATACGGCGTCTCCTGCCGATCCCGATAGATGTCGCCGCCAGCCGGTGCGGCGGATGAAGATCGCGCTTGTCCCGGAGACGCTGGCGTCCGGCGGCGACGTTTAGGCTCGCAGCCCTCTGCCGCCGAAGGCGCGCTGCGGCGCCGCCCGCTACTCCGCCGGCAACGCCTCCCGCCGCGCCCGCGGCACGAACACACCGCCCTCCGGCTCCAGCGTGATGCGCCGCTCGTGGAACGCGTCCAGCGTCGAGCGGTGGCCGATCGACACGATCGTCGTCCCGGGCAGGCGCTCGCGCAGCATCCGGTAGAGGGCCGCCTCGGAGGGTTCGTCGAGCGAGGCCGTCGCCTCGTCGAGGAACAGCCATTCCGGCTTGGACAGAAGCGCACGGGCGATGGCCAGCCGCTGCTGCTCGCCCCCCGACAGCCGCCGCTCCCAGGTGTCGGTCTGGTCGAGGTGGTCGACCAAGTGCGGCAGCTGGGCGGCCGTCAGCGCATCCTTGATCGCCACGTCCGAGAACTGATCGGTCGTGTTCGGGTAGACCACGGCGCCACGCAGTGTCCCCTGGGGGATGTAAGGCCGCTGCGGCAGCACCAGCGCCGACTGCCCGGCGGGCACGTCGACCCGGCCCTTGCCGAACGGCCAGATCCCCGCGATCGCGCGGAACAGGGTCGACTTGCCCGAGCCGGAGGGACCCGTGACCAGGGTCGCGCCGCCCCGCGGCAGGGTCAGCGTTTCAGCGGTCACGATCGGGCGCCCGTCCGGCAGGGCGAGGACGAGTCCGCGCGCGGTGACGTCGCCCGTGCTCTCGTTGCCCTGGATCAAGCCGTAGCCTGCGGCCTCGAGGGCCTCGGCCTTGGTCATGGCCCGGCGGAAGGATCCGAGACGGTTGGTGTTGGCCTTGTAGGCGGCCAGCGTCGTGTAGGAATCCACGAAGAACGACAGCGAACTCTGCACCTGGCTGAAGGCCTGCGAGGTCTGCTGGAGGGCGCCCAGCGTGATCTTCTTGGCGAAGAAGGACGGGGCCGCCAGCACCATCGGGAAGATCACGCTCGCCTGCCGGTAGCTGAACGTGAAGGCGATCAGCTTGATGCGGCGGAAGATGATCCCGACGTAGTTGTCGATGACGCTGTGGAAGAGCGTCGAGAGCCGCGAGGCCTCCGCCCGCTCGCCGCGCAGCAGGGCGATCTGCTCGGAGTAGATGCGGTTACGGGCCAGCGCGAAGCGGAAATCGGCCTCGACCCGCTCCTGCCGGAAGTCGAGCCCGATGAGCGGCCGGCCGATGAGGTGGGTGAGCCACGTGCCGACCACCGCGTAGGCGATCACCAGCCAGACCAGGAAGCCCGGGATCACCGTGTCGGTGAACGGCACCACGAAGTCCCGCGACAGGGTCCAGAGGATCACGATGAACGAGACGAGCTGCGCGGCCTGGCTCAGCAACCGGATCGACAGCGTCGTGGTCTGCACGATGAAGCTGTTGACGTCGGCCTGGATGCGCTGGTCCGGGTTGTCGGCCTCCTCGTCGGTGAACGGGATCCGGTAATGGGTGCCGTTGCCGAGCCAGCGCTCGTACAGGCTGTGCGTCAGCCACGTGCGCCAGCGGATCAGCAGCGAGGAATCCACGAACAGGTCGAACATGCCGATGGCGATGTTCAGCGTGGCCAGCGGCACGAACACCCAGAGCAGCTGATACCAGAAGGCGTTCGCGTCGTATTCCTGAAGCGAGTTGTAGATGTCGCGGTAGAAGAAGTTGAACCGCAACGTCAGCGCAACGTCGGCGAAGTTCACGAAGATCGACAGGGCCACGAGGTTGCGGCCGATCCGGCCCTCCGTGGTGCCGAACCAGCGGAACAGGCCGATCTCCTTGGTGGGCTTGTCGCGGTTGGCGAAATACGGGTCGGCGATGTTGGTGATCGCCCGGATCGGCTCGAGATGCGAGATGCCGAGCACGATGGCGGCGAAGACCACCGCACCGGTGGCGGCGAAGGCGGGCGGCAGAAGCGCCGCGATCACCGGCGGCAGCAGGCCCATGGCGGCGATCGTCTTCGATCCGGCCAGCAGCAGGTAGCCGACGCCGTAAACCGAGACGAAGACCTTCAGGTAGGCCGAGATGCCGTTCGCGGCGATCAGGATGCCCGCCATGGCGAAGCCGGCGAGCGAGACATAGAGCGGCGGGCTCGGAATACCGGGAAATGCCAGCAGGATCAGCGCGGCCAGAGCCGTGAGCACGGCCTGGATTCCCAGTCCGGTCCTGAGTGCTGCCACGCGTCGATCCCCCATCCGTGCGCGCCCACTGGGGACGCCACCGGCGGCCTTGACCCCGGCTGATGGCCAGATAGTGGCACTTGCCCCAGGCTGTCGCGTGAAACTTTGGTCACGTTCCGACGGTGCGGCGATTTACGCGGTCGGCGCGGCTACCAGTTCCACTCCTCGAAGCCCGGCTCGCGGCAATGATAGCCGATCGGGCATTGCGGGTTGTCGCGCGTGGGGGCGAAGCGCAGCTCGGCGATCTCGGAGGCGCTGCATTGGCCGGGATTGCTCACGAAACGCTCCGGGGCCGACCCGGCGGCGATGATGACGTCACCCTCGTTCCTCACCAGGGCCATGGCCTCGGAGCAGGTCATGCGAGCCGTCATCGAGCCGCGGGGCGGCCGCGACTGCGCACGGGCCTCCAACCCGACCGCAACGACGGCGAGGTGGCTGAACAGCAAGGCGAGGGCCCACGGCCTCATCGGGAACGGGTTCCGGTACGCACCCGGGAAGAAAGCCCGCGGGTCTGGCACCATCCTGCACAAGCGGACCGCCCGAGACTGTCACCGGAATGCGCCACCGGGCCGCTTTCGCCGTCGGACCGCCGCAATCGGCGGATTAGGAGATTCCGGGATTGCCGAAAGCCGCTTTAGATTTGTGATCGTGGACGCCTGCGCGGCGACCCGGGCACGATGGCTCGACCGGCCCTCCGGCACGCGTCTCCGGCGCCCGGCGTGCCGGCCGACCGGCGCCGGAGTCAAGGGACCCAGCGATGTCCGCTCTCTCGATCCTCGACATTTCCGCCGTGCGCGCCGCGCCCGTTTCCCACGAGCCCTACGCCTACACGCTCGGCAGCAACGTCCTGAAGCCCGACGCGATCGACGACATCCGCCGCGACTTCCCCGAGATCGCCAAGCCCGGCTACCTCACGGTCGACGAGGTCGCCCTGAAGGGCCGGTTCAAGGCGCTGATCGACGAGCTGGAGAGCGACGCCTTCTCCAAGATCCTCGGGGAGAAGTTCGGCATCGACCTCGTCTCCTGCCCGCGTCTGACCACGATCATGCGGCGCAGCCAGCTCAAATACGGCTCGATCCACACCGACGGGCCGTCGAAGGTGCTGACGCTGCTCGTCTACATGAACGACGCCTGGGACGCCCCGGCCGCGGGGCGCCTGCGGGTGCTCTACGACGGGCGCAACTACGAGCCCTTCGCGGTCGAGGTGCCGCCCACCATGGGCACGATGTTCGCCTTCCTGCGGGCGGAGAATTCCTGGCACGGCCACGAGCCCTTCGAGGGCGAGCGTCGGGTCGTGCAGGTCGCGTGGCTCAGGGACGCATCGGAATTGGAGCGCAAGCGCAAGCGCAACCGTACGGCGCAGTTCCTGAAGGGTATCTTCGGCCGCTGATCGAACGAGAAGGGGGCGGACCATGGGTGCGGTCGTGCTGGCGGATCCGGGCGGCGGGGCGCGTTCCGGCTCCTGGCGTCGCTTCGCCCTGCCGGCGCTCCTCGTCCTCGGCTGGGTCGGCCTGTTCGCCTACAGCGCGGCCTACCTGACCGAGGACCTGCCGTTTCGCCCGACGGCGCCGGAGGCCAGCCCCTCCGCGGGGGGCGCCGCCGGTCCGCGCGCCACGGCGCGGCGGGTCGTGATGCTCGACGCGCCCGACCCGGTTGTTCCTGCGGAAGATCCGCCCGGCCAGACCGCCATGGCGGCGCCCACGGCGCCGCCGCCGCCCCAGGCGGCCACCGCGATGCCGGGCGCCGCGGCGAATGCCCGTCCGGCGCCGCACCCCGCCCCGGCCCCCGTGGCGGCCGAGTATGTCGGCGTCTGGGGGCCGACCCCCGAAGCCTGCGGGACCCGATCCCGGCGCCGGGGCTACATCCCGGCCACGATCACGCAGGATCGCGCCCGCGCCGGCCGCACGATCTGCCTCTTCCACGACATGCGACGGGTCGGCAGCGCCTGGGTCGCCGCCGCCGAGTGCAGCGACCGTGGCCGGCGCTGGTCGTCGCAGGTCCGCCTGCTGGTGGATGGCGAGCACCTGACGTGGTCGAGTAATCGCGGGACATCGACCTACACCCGCTGCAGTCGCCGCGCCGGCTGAGCGGCCCCGTCACGCCCTCGGATCGGACGCGTGGCGCTCTGCGGCGCGCAGGACGATGCGCGCGGCGGCCCGGCTCGGCGTGTCATTCGCGGCGAGCCGCATCAGCCCGTCGATCCGGGCGAGGGCAGCGAGCTGTGCGTCGCGGCCCGCACCGCCTGCCAGGAGCGACCGCACGGCGCCTGCCAGGCGCTCCGGCGTGCACTCGGCCTGGACGAATTCCGGCATGGCGTTCTCGGCCAGGATCAGGTTCGGCAGCACGATGCTCGGGACCTGGATCAGCCGGCGGGCGATGAATTCCTCCGCCCGCGAGACCTTGTAGGCGACGACCATCGGGACGCCCGCGAGGGCGAGTTCCAGCGTGACCGTGCCGGAGGCGGCGAGCGCCGCCCGGGCCTCCCGGAAGGCGGCGTATTTCGGCGCCTCGCCGGTGACGATGCGGACGGGCACCGTCCAGTCCGCGGAAAACCGCTCGATCAGCGCCCTGTGACGCGTCACGGCGGGCAGCACCGCCTCGACCGCGAGGCCTTCCGCCACCCGCGCCAGCGCCGCACCGAAGACCGGCATCAGCCGCTCGATCTCGGACCGGCGGGACCCCGGCAGCAGCACGAGGCTGTAGGGAACGGACTCGCGCCGCTGCTGCTCGGATGCGGTGGGCCGAAGTTCCGGAAGGCGCTCGATCAGCGGGTGTCCGACATAGGTGCAGGGCGGCCCGCCGAGCCGCAGATGCGCGTCCGGCTCGAAGGGCAGCAGGGCCAGAACGTGGTCGATGAACGGTCGCATCCCCTTCGCCCGCCAGGGCCGCCACGCCCAGACGCTCGGCGACACGTAATCGATGATCGGGATGCCGGGGGCCACCTTGCGCACCCGCCGCGCCACCGCGTGGGTGAAACCCGGACTGTCGATGATCACCAGCACGTCCGGCCGGGCGTCGACCGCCGCCGAGACGGTTTCGCGGATGCGCCGGAGCAGGGTCCGGGCCCGGGCGAGGACCGGCAGATAGCCCATCACCGCCACGTCATCGATGGGGAACAGGGATGCGAACCCCGCCTCTGCCATGGCCTCGCCGCCGACGCCGCCGAAGACCACGTCGGGCGCCGCCTCGCGCAGGGCCCGCATCAGCTTGACGCCGAGCTGATCGCCGGAATCCTCGCCGGCCACGAGCCAGATGGTCCGGGGCCGGCCGGTCACGCCGTCCCTCCGTAGCCGACGACGAAGAGACCGAGGCGGTCGGCTTCCGCGGCCGTGGCCACCCGGTCGATGACCAGGGTCCCGCCGGCCTCCAGCGCCAGGCCGACGCAGCCTGCCTGGGCCGCGTTGCGCACGGTGCGCGGTCCGATGGCCGGGAGATCGATGCGGCGGTCCTGGCCGACCTTGGGGGCCTTCACCAGCACGGTGGCGGGCATCGCCCGGCCGAACCCGAACGGACGGCGCCCCAGGGCCCGCGCCCGTGCCAGCATGCGATCGGTGCCCTCCGGCCCCTCCACGGCCAGGATCCGGTCGCCGGCCAGGGCCACAGCCTGTCCCAGATCGTAGGGCGAGAGGGCGTCGAGGACCCCGCGCCCGGCGCGGATCGAGGCGGCCGCCTCGGCATCCGGAATCTGGCGCCCGATGGGGCCCTCCGGGCAGAGCAGGTCCGGCGCGGCCTCGTGGACGCCCACGACCCTGTGGCCATCCTCTTCCACCAGCGTGACGGCGGCGCGCAGGAGGCGGTCGTCGCCCCCGCCGGCGATCGCCCGCAGGGCCTCCCGGTTGCGCAGGGCGGCTCCGGCATTGAGGATCGCGGCCGGGCTCGGCCGTGAGACGCCGCCGGCCGGTACCACGACCGCCGGCCCCCAGCGCCGCAGAAGCTTCAGGGTGGCGGCGAGGTCGAGCAGGTCGACCGTGGCGTCGGCACTGGCCCGCAGGGTCGCCCCCGTGAAACCGCGCAGGGCGATCACGCGGAAGGGCCGGCGCGCCCGGCGCAGCGACTCGGCGACGAGTTCCGGCAGCCGGCCGGCCCCGGCGATCAGGACCAGGGCCCCCTCGGGGTGCGGATCGGCCTCGGTCACGGCCCGGCCGCTCAGGCGGCGCTGATGGGCGTCGGGATCTCGCGCGGCGTGCAGATCGAGCGCTTGCCGCCGAGGCGGATGAAGTCGAGGATCTCGCGGACCGCCGCGTGGGATTCGAAGGTCGCGGCCACGTCCTCCACCCGCTCCATCAGCGTGCCCTCGGGCGCGAAGAGCAGGCGGTAGGCGCGCCGCAGGGCGTGGATGTCGTCGCGGGCGAAGCCGCGGCGCTGCAGCCCGATGATGTTGAGCCCCGACAGGTAGGCCCGGTTGCCGAGCACCATACCGTACGGGATGCAGTCGTTCTCCAGGCCCGACAGGCCGCCCACGAAGGCGTGCGCACCGACGCGCGCGAACTGGATCACGGCGGCGCCGCCACCCAGGATCGCGTAGTCGCCGACGCTGCAATGGCCCGCCAGCATCACGTTGTTGGAGAAGATCACATGCGCGCCGACCCGGCAGTCGTGGCCGACATGCGAATTCGCCAGGAAGGTGCAGTGATCGCCGACCACGGTCTCCAGGCCGCCGCCGCTGGTGCCCGGGTTCATCGTGACGCCCTCGCGGATCAGGCAATCGGCGCCGATCGTCAGGGTCGAGGCCTCGCCCCGGTACTTCAGGTCCTGCGGCTGGTGGCCGATCGACGCGAAGGGGAAGATCCGGGTGCGGGGGCCGATCGTGGTGCGGCCCGCCAGGACGACGTGACTGATGAGTTCGCAATCCGGCCCGAGCACGACCTCGGGGCCGACATGGCAGAAGGGGCCGATCCGGGCCCCGTCGCCGATCCGGGCGCCGGACTCGATCACGGCGCTCGCATGGATGAACGGCGCGGTCACTCCGTCACCAGCATGGCGCTGATCTCGGCCTCGGCGACGAGGTTGCCGTCGACCCGGGCCTCGCCGCGGAACCACCACATGGTCCGGCGCTGATTCAGCTTCGTCATGTGGAAGCGCACCTGGTCGCCGGGGGTGACGGGCTTGCGGAACTTGCACTTGTCGATGGTCATGAAGAACACCTGCTTGGTGTTCCGTCCGTCCGCCCGGATGTGGCGGCAGCAGATCGCGCCCGCCGTCTGCGCCATGCCCTCGATCAGGAGCACGCCCGGGAAGACCGGCATGTCCGGGAAGTGTCCCATGAACTGCGGCTCGTTCGCCGTGACGTTCTTGATGCCGACACAGGACTCGTCCCGGTCGATCTCGACGATGCGATCCACCATCAGGAACGGGTAACGGTGTGGCAGCAATTCCAGCAACGTCTGGATATCGGCTATGCCCAGCTCGGTGCCGGTCTCGCGCGCCGCCTCACTCATCGAAATCCGCACCTCGACTTGCCGCCCGGGGCGGCTTGCAATCCGGCCGCCCTTGGCGGGCCGAACGCCCTCTTCGGAAGAAATCGCCGGAAGCGCAAGGCCTTCCCGGTCAGGTGTCCTCGCCGCTCAGGTCCTTGCCGCCGCGCTCGGCGAGGCGGGCCAGCGTCGTCAACTCCCGGAACCAGGCCCGGACCGGCTTGGCGGGCGTTCCGCCCCAGCGGCTGCCCGGCGGCACGTCGCGGTTGACGTTGGACGAGCCGGCGATCTGCGCACCGCGGCCGATGCGCAAGTGGCCGACGACGCCGACCTGACCGCCGAGGACGACGTAATCCTCCAGGGTGGTCGAGCCCGAGATGCCGACGCCCGACACGATGACGCAGTGCCGCCCGATCACGACGTTGTGGGCGATCTGCACGAGATTATCGATCTTGGTCCCCTCCCCGATCACCGTGTCGCGCGAGGCGCCCCGGTCGATCGTGGTGTTGGCGCCGATCTCGACATCGTCCTGAACGATCACCCGCCCGACCTGCGGGACCTTGAGGTGGCTGGCGCCCATGGCGAAGCCGAACCCGTCCTGCCCGAGGCGCGCACCCGGGTGGATGATCACCCGGTTCCCGAGGAGGGCGTGGCTGAGCGTGGTGCCGGCGCCGATCGCACAGTCCCGCCCGACGCGGACGCCGGGACCGATCACGGCATTCGGTCCGATCACCGTTCCTGCGCCGATCTCGGCACCCGGCCCGACGACCGCGCCGGGATCGACCGTGACGCCGTCCTCGAGCCGGGCTTCCGGATGGACATGGGCGCCGGACGCGACGCCGCGGACGGCGAACTGGGAGCCGGGACGCAGGGCATCGGGATGCAGACGGCCGAGCAGGGCCGCATAGGCGCGGTAGGGATCGCGGCTGACGAGGGCGACGGTGGTCGCGGGACAACGCGCCGCGAACCGGGGGGAGACCAGACACACCCCCGCCCGCGTCGCGGCGAGCGCGTCGCCGTAGCGGGCATTGTCCATGTAGGCGAGGTGCTCCGGACCGGCGCTCTCCAGGGAGGCCGCGCCGCTGAACCGGCGTTCCGGATCCGCTCCGTCGGGGAGGCTGGCGCCGGCGGCTGCCGCGATCTCGGCCAGGGTGAGGCCATCGGCGGCGGCGGTGAAGAAGATGGGATCTGACATGCTCAATAACGCGCCGGCCGGGACAATCCGGCCGGCGCGTGCAATTTTTATCAGAAGCGCGAGCCGCCGGAGAAGCGGAACGCCTGGGTCTGATCCTTGCCGATATGGCCGTACTTCCCGAGGGCCGGGACGAACACCTTCTCACCCTCGTCCTTCGTCAGAGCGTAGGCGTAGTCGAACCGGATCGGGCCGAGCGGCGAGTTCCACAGGATGGACGCACCGATCGAGGAGCGGATCGCCGCCGTGTCGCGGACGTTCACGCATTCCGGCTCCACGCCGATCGTGAAGGCGTTGAAGTTGCACTTCCCGGTCGTCGGCGAGATGCCGTTGATGAAGGCGTCGCCGTTCACGTTGAAGTTCCGCTGGCCGTGATAGCCGAACAGCGTGCCGGCATCGGCGAACAGAGCGCCCTTCAGACCCAGATCGCGCGGCACGGCCGGCAGCGGGAACTGCACCTCGAGGGTACCGCCCACATAGGTCGAGCCGCCGATCGCGTTCGAACGGGCATCGGCGATGCCGACGTCGCGCGGACCAATGCCGTTCGGTGCGAAGCCGCGGACCAGCGACGGGCCGAGGAAGAACTGGTCGGTCACCCGCAGCGGGTCGTTGTTGAGCGACGAGATGTGGCCGCCCTGGAAGCGGATGAAGCCGACGACGTCCTCGAAGATCTCCTTGTAGTACCGCGCATCGGCCGTCACGCGGAAGAACTTGGAGTCGCCACCCAGGCCGGCGACGTCGGGCTTCAGCTCGGCGTAGAGGCCGTTGCGGGGCGCGCCGATCACGTCGAGGGTCGAGTAGGCGAGCGTCAGGCCGGCCAGCGAGGTCAGCGTGTTGCCCTGCGAACCCTTGATGGCGATCGAGGCTTCGCCGTCATACGCGCAGTTCGGGTAGATCGACTGGCCGCCGATGTTCCGGCCCGTATTCGGGTCGATCGTGCCCGCCGCGTAGGTGGCGGTGTAGCCCGGGATCGGGATCGAGCAGTCGTTGTACGGCCGCTTGAGGGTGTTCGGGACCTTCAGCTCGGTGTTGTACAGCGAGTAGCGCAGCGTGATGCCGAACTCCTCGGTGATCGGCAGGCCGAGGCGGAGCTGGCCGCCATACACCGTGGTCTCGTAGCGCGAGTACCGGGTCAGGTCGGAGTACTTGTAGAAGGCGTCGAAGCCCGCTGCCAGCCGGTAGCCGAGGAAGTACGGCTCGGTGAACGAGAAGTCGACGCCGCGCGAGTACTGGCCACCCGTACCGGCCAAGCGGACGTACTGGCCGCGGCCGAGGAAGTTCGACTCGGAGACCGAGACCTCGCCGATGATGCCGTCCTGGGTGGAGTAGCCGCCCGCCACCGAGAACGAACCCGTGGGCTGATCCTCAACGTCGATGTTGATGACCACGCGGTCCGGGGCCGAGCCCGGCTCGTTGGAGAAGCGGACCTTCTTGAAGAAGCCGAGACCGTTCAGGCGCCGCTCGGCGCGGTCGGTCAGCACGCGGTTGTAGGCGTCGCCCTCGGCGATATCGAGTTCGCGACGGATGACGTAGTCGCGGGTGCGGGTGTTGCCGCGGATGTTGATGCGCTCGACGTAGACGTGCGGGCCGTCCTCGACCACGAAGCCCAGGGAGACCTGATGGCTGGCCGGATCGCGCTGGCCGGTCGGGCGGACCTGCGCGAACGGATAGCCGGCGCGATTGACCTCGCGGGTGACGTTGTTGAGCGTCTTCTCGACGTCGTCGGCGTTGTAGATGTCGCCCACGGAGGTGGCGATGTCGGTGTCGAGCTTCGTGGTGTCGAGGCCCGGCAGACGCGAATCCACCTGGACCGCGCCGACCTTGTACTGCTCGCCCTCGTTCACCGTGATGGTGATGACGTAGCCGGACTTGTCGCCCTCGACGTAGCGCGCGTCGGCGCTGACCACCTGGAAGTCGGCGTAGCCGTTCTTCAGGTAGTAGCGGCGGACCTGGTCGAGGTCGTTGGTGATGCGGTCGGGATCGTAGACGTCGGAGGTCTTGATGAACGACAGGAAGTTCATCTCCGAGGAGCTCATCAGCCCCTTCAGCGTCCGCTCCGAGTAGGCGTTGTTGCCGACGAAGTTGATCGAGAGGATGCCGGTCTTATCGCCCTCGTCGATCTGGTAGATCACGTCGACGCGGCCGTTGGGCAGGTCGACCGTCCGGTAGGTCACCTTGGCGGTGCCGCGCCCGAAGCGCTTGTAGACGTCGCGGATGCGGGCGAGGTCGGCGTTGATGATCGCCTCGCTGTACGGGCCGCGGGCCTTGGCCTCGACGATCCCCTCAAGGGTCGCCTTCTCGACCTTCTTGTTGCCCTCGAAGACAACGCGGTTGATCAGGTTGTTCTCGCGGACCGTCACCACCGTGCGGCCACCCGACTGGGCGACCTTCACGTCGGAGAACATCCCGCTCGCGAGCAGGTTGCGGCGGGCCTCCTCGGCGGAGCCGGACGCCGTCCCGGTCACGTAGGACCGGATCGTGTCGGCATCGACGCGCTGGTTGCCCTGGACGACGATCTGCTGCGCCTGGGCGGCCCCGCTCAGGACAACGCCAAGACCCGCAGTGACTAGGACGATGGTTTTCCGCACCGACTTACGTCGGGGCTTCCCCGTCAACGACATCATGCAATCGCCCGTTTCTGTTCTGGTCGCGGGGGTTAGCCCGTCACAGGCGACCGTTGATCGGCCGTCCCGTCACCTGGTCCAAGCGTGGCTTCGGTCCAAGCGTAGCTCTTACCGGGATTCCCCAGCCAAGCAAACGCGCGGGAGGCCATCGTCAGGGGATTTTGGGGGGTCGTGGCCTTCGCGCCACTTAACGGTGCGGTCAGCATGAAGACAAACCGCAGATCGTGGTGAACGCCACGTAAATGTCTGGACTGTCGGAGGTTTTCAGACCCGATCGCGATCCCGTGAACAGGATCTTAACCCGGTTTCACCCCGTCGGAGCGGTGCCATCCGGGCGGCGTCCGGGCGAGACCGCGGCGGGATTGGGGCAGCCTTTCCGGTGGAGATCCGGCGGAATCACAGGATCCCGCCGGCCCCCAATCAGGTGTTCCGCCAGGAGGCGCCGAGATTGAGGATGTCGTTCCAGGCGGCGAACAGCATCAGCATCAGCACCAGGGCGAGACCGATACGGAATCCGATCTCCTGGGCCCGCTCGCTGAGCGGACGGCCGCGCACCACCTCGAAGGCGTAGAACAGCAGGTGTCCGCCATCGAGCAACGGCACGGGGAACAGGTTGAGCAGGCCGATCGAGACGGAGAGCAGCGCGATGAGCCCGACCAGACCGCCGACGCCGCCGGTCTTGGCGACCTCGCCGGAGACGCGGGCGATGCCGATCGGACCCGAGAGCTGGTCGGCGGATTCCCGGCCGGTGACGAGCTTGCCGAGATACGAGAAGGTGCGCTCGACGACGAAGTAGGTCTCCTTCACGCCGAGATTGAGCGAATCGAGCGCCCCGTAAGTCACGAGGCGGGCCTCCGAGCCCGCGGGCGACCGGATGCCGAGCCGGCCGATCCGGTGGCGGCCGAACGGCGTCTTCTCCTCGAAGGTGGCGGGCGTCGCGTGGATCGTGATGGGCTGGTCGTTGCGCTCCACCGTGAAGGTCAGCGGCGTCCCGGCGCTGCCGGTCACCGTGCGGTACATGGCGTTGAAGTCGCCGATCTTCTCGCCGTCGATGGCGGTGATCACGTCGCCGGGCTGGAAGCCGGCCTGGGCGGCGACGCTGTTCGGCTCCACCGACGAGACCCGGGCGGGCAACTCGTAGCGGCCGCCCAGCCAGATCGCGCCGGCGAAGAGCAGGATCGCCAGGATGAAGTTCGCCACAGGGCCGGCGGCGACGATCGCCGCGCGCTTGGACACGGGCTGGGTCGGGAAGCTGATCGCCCGCTCCTGCGGGCTCATCCGGGCGACGGCCTCGGGATCGGGCATGCTGGCGCCGTTCACGTCGCCGTGGAACTTCACGTAGCCGCCGAGGGGGATGGCGCAGAGCTTCCAGCGGGTGCCGCGGCGGTCGTTGAAGCCGAACAGCTCGGGGCCGAAGCCGAGCGAGAAGGCGTGAACCCCGACCCCGCACCAGCGCCCGACCAGGAAGTGGCCCATCTCGTGCACGAACACCACGACGGTGAGCACGAATAGGAACGGAATCACTGCGCCGAAGAAGCCGCCGGCGGTTCCGCCCATCGCGTTGAGGAAGTCCATACGCCGTATCCTGGCCGTCTCGGCGCCGGCTTCTCGGGCCGGCCATCCGCCCTGTCTAGCAGATCGGCGGGTCCGACCGCCAACGCAATCCTGCGGGGCGGCTGCGGAAGGTCGCACGCGCGGTCAGATTCCGCACCCGCCGACCGCCCGGGATCGGAGCAGCCCGTCAGTGGCCGGCCCCGCCGCCCGCACCGGCCTGGGGCCGCCGGATCATGGGAACGGCGCAGGCCATCGCCAGGAACAGGACCGTCAGCGCCAGGAATACATCCTCGAAGGCCATGACCAGGCCCTGGATCCGCACGGTGTTGGTCATCGCCTTCAGCGCCATGCCCGACGCGGCGCTTCCATAGGCCTCGAAGCCGCGCTGCATCGTGTCAAGGCGCTCCAGGGCGGCCGTGTTCGCCCAGGTGAAGCGCTCGTGCAGCCGCGCGAGATGGAGGTCCCACCGGTCATTGAGGATCGTGTTGATCAGCGCGAGGCCGACCGCGCCACCGAGGTTACGGGTCAGGTTGAACAGCCCCGACGCGTTCTTCATCCGCGCCGGCGGCAGCGTTCCGAGCGCGATGTTGTTGATCGGGATCATGCACAGCATCAGCGAGCAGCCACGCAGGATCTGGGGCAGGAGCAGCTCGTAGAAGTCCCAGTCCTTGGTCAGGCCGGTGACGATCCACGTGCCGCAGGCGAAGCCGACGAAGCCGATGCCCATCATGATGCGGGGATCGACCTTGCCCGAAAGCCGGCCGGCGATGGGGGCGGTGGCGAACATGCACAGGCCTGAGACGAACATCGTCTCGCCGATCATCAGCGCCGAGTAGCCGCGCACCCGGGCCAGATAGACCGGATAGATGTAGGTCAGCCCGTAGAGCCCGATGCCCAGCACGAAGCTCGCCACGCACCCGCTGGCGAAGTTCCGGTCCGAGAAGGCCCTCAGATCGACGATCGGCTGCTTCGCCGTGAAGACCCGCCAGAAGAACAGCAGCGCCGACGTCCCGCAGATGACCGCGCAGGCGAACACCGCCTCGTCCTGCAGCCAATCGTGGTTCGGCCCCTCCTCCAGCACGTATTCCAGGCAGCCGAGGAAGCCGGCCATGAAGGCGAGACCGGCCCAGTCGAACGATTTGATCAGGCCGTAATTCGGCTCGTCGAAATCGACCAGGATCCAGGTCGAGACGGTCACGAAGATGCCCGGCACGACGTTGATCAGGAACAGCCAGTGCCACGACATGAGATCGGTGAGATAGCCGCCCACCGTCGGGCCGATCGTCGGCGCCAGCGTCGCCACGAGCCCGATCATCGGCGACACGATGGTCCGCTTCGAGGGCGGGAAGATCGTGAAGGCCGCCGCGAACACGGTGGGGATCATGCCGCCGCCTATGAAGCCCTGGAGCGCCCGCCAGACGATCATCTCGCCGATCGACGAGGAGGTGGCGCACATCAGGCTCATCAGGGTGAAGCCGCCCGCCGAGATGGCGAACATCCAGCGCGTCGAGAGCACCCGTGACAGGGTGCCGGAGAGCGGGATCGAGATGACCTCGGCGATCAGGTAGCTGGTCTGGACCCAGGGGATCTCGTCGCCGGAGGCCGAGAGGCCGGCCTGGATCTCGTTCAGGGAGGCCGAGACGATCTGGATGTCCAGGATCGCCATGAACATCCCGAAGACCATGCAGACGAACGCCACCATGCGGCGGCGGTCGAGGGGCGGCTCGGCGGCGCGGGCCGTCACGCCGCGCGTCGGGGCGGCGGCATCGCCCGCGGAGGTGGCGGCACTGGCGGCCATCGCGGGTCTCAGCGGCTCGCGGTGTTGACCGGCCGCGGCGCGGAGGCGCGGTCGAGGACGGAGCGGTCCGCGCCGGTGCGGGTATCGACCCGCACCACCGCCGACAGGCCCGGCCGCAGCAGGCCCTCGCGGGCGACCTCCTCGGGCACCCTCACCCGGACGGGCAGGCGCTGAACGATCTTGGTGAAGTTGCCCGTGGCGTTGTCGGGCGGCAGCAGGCTGAACACCGAGCCGGAGGCCGGCGAGAACGATTCCACCACGGCGTGGATCTCGCGGTCCGGATAGGCGTCGACCGTGACGGTCACGGGCTGGCCGGGACGCATGCGCTCGACCTGGGTCTCCTTGAAGTTCGCGTCGATCCGGACGCTCTGGAGCGGGACGAGCGCGGCGATCCGCGTGCCGGGCCCGACATAGGCGCCGGCCTCCACGGCCTTGTTGCCGACGACCCCGTCGAAGGGCGCGCGGATCACCGTGAAGTCGAGGTCGCGGCGGGCCCGGTCGACGGTGGTGCGGAGTTCCGCCGCGAGGCTCTCCGCCTCGCGCTTCTGCGCGTGGAGGACGTCGACATTGGCGCGGGCCGCGACGAGGCCGGCCTCCATGGCCTTGACGGAGGCCTCGGTGCGGTCGCGGTCGGCGCGCGTCTGGTCGATGCGCGACTTGGCGACGTAATCCGCCTGCATCTGCATCGACCGGGTGAAATCGGCCTGGGCGCGAACGGCGTCGGCGCGGCTCGCGTCGAGCTGCGCGGCGGCCTGTGCGACCTGCGCCTGGGCCGCCTCGGCTTGCCGGGCGATCCGCGCGATGGTGCTCTCCTGCGTGGCGAGCTTGTCCTGCGCGGCCTGGAGCGCGAGGCGATAGTCGCCGTCGTCGAGTTGGGCGATGACGTCGCCCTTCTTCACCGCGAGGCCGTTCACCACCGGGACCGACTGGAGGTAGCCCGGGATCTTGGCCGCGAGGACGGAGATGTCGGCCTGGACGTAGGCATCGTCGGTGGAGACGAAGAACCGCCCGACGGTCCACCACTGCCACCCTTCATAGGCTCCGCCGCCCAGGGCGGCCGTCAGGAGGCCGAGCAGGAGGAGCCGCCTGACGGGACGCTTGCGCGCCGGGACCGCCTCGTCCGGCACGGGCTTCGGCAGAGGTGCCGTGACTGAGGCCTGCGCAGGGTGCTCCGCGCGCTCCTCGTCTCTGGCCTCGATTCCGGCCTCGAGACTGGAATTGAGCCGATCCGCGTCCTCGCGAAGGGACATATCAGCGCCTCGACCTCAATGACCGAACGGTTCGGTCAATAACGAGGCACGGCTTGACGTGCCTCCGCAGAAGCCGCAGATTATGTTGACCGAACGGTTCGGTCAAGCGTGGCGGCGCCACGGGCGCGGAGCGGGACGATGGCTCAGGGTGCGGTTCTGGAGCGAGGTCAGGCCCAGCACGAGGGCGACAAGCGGCAGCAGATCCTCGAGGGTGCGCGGATTGTGTTCCTGTCGGCGGGGTTCGACGGTGCCAGCATGGGCGAGATTGCCCGCGCGGCCGGCGTCTCGAAGGGCACGCTCTACGTCTATTTCGAGAGCAAGGAGGGGCTGTTCGAGGCGCTGACGACGCAGGAGAAGGCCAGCCTCGCCGAAGCCCTGTTCACGCTCGATGCGGATGATCCCGACGTGCCGGGCGTGCTCACGCGGCTGGGGGTGAGCTTCCTGACCGAGATGTGCCGGCCGGAGCATGTCTCGCTGGTCCGCATGGTGATCGGTGCGAGCGAGAAGTTTCCCCGCTTCGGGCAGGTCTATTATCAGGCCGGTCCGGCCTGCGGCGTCGACCGCCTCTCCCGCTATCTCGACGCGCAGGTCCAGGCGGGACGCCTGACCATCGCCGACACCGAACTCGCGGCCCGACACTTCCTGCACCTCTGCCAGGCCGGTCTGCTGACGCGCCTGCTGTTCGCGGCAGGCGGCATCGCCGGCGAGGCCGAGATGCGCCATCAGATCGACGAGGCGGTGCGGGTGTTCCTGGCCGGCTACGGCCCGGCGCGCTGAGGCGAAGGTTCAGCCGGCGGCGCGCAGCTCCGGCAGGGCCTCGGCGCTCCAGATCCGGACGTGGGCGTCGATGGCGAGCGCCTCGTCCACGTCGGCCGGCGCGGTGCGGTATGAGCCGGCGAAGTGCGTGCAGGCGCGCTCGACCAGATCGCTGATCCCGTAGAAGCCGATCCGGCCGGCAATGAAGGCCGCCACCGCGATCTCGTTGGCCGCGTTCATCACGGTCGGCGCCGCGCCGCCGGCGGCCAGCGCCGCCCGGGCGATCCGCAGGCAGGGGAAACGCGCCTCGTCCGCCGCCTCGAAGGTGAGCGAGCCCAGCGTCACGAGGTCGAGGGGCCGACCGCGCTCGATGGCGAGCCGGTTCCCGAGCCCGAGGCAGTGCGAGATCGGCACGCGCATGTCGGGCAGCGCCAGCTCGGCGGTCACCGCCCCGTCGAGCCAGTAGACCAGGCCGTGGATCACCGATTGCGGATGCACCACGACGTCCAGGCGCTCGGGCTCGATCCCGAACAGATGGTGCGCCTCGATCAGTTCGAGGCCCTTGTTCATCAGGCTCGCCGAATCGATGTTGATCTTCATGCCCATCGACCAGGTCGGATGAGCGGCCGCTTCGGCCGCGGAGGCGGCGGCGATGCGCTCGCGGGTCCAGGTCCGGAACGGGCCGCCCGAGGCCGTGATCATCATGGTGCGGACGTCGGCGAGCGGCCGGCCGGCCAGCGCCTGGCTCAGGGCGTCGTGCTCGGAATCCATCGGCAGGATCGTGGCGCCGTAGCGGGCAGCGTCGCGCATGAAGGCGTCGCCGGCGCAGACGAGGCTTTCCTTGTTGGCGAGCGCGACCTTGCGGCCCAGCCGAAGGGCGGCGTGGGTCGATTTCAGCCCCGCCGCCCCGCTCACCGCCGCCACGACGATGTCGGCGTCGCGGGCGGCCGCCTCCATGACGGCGGCCTCCCCCGCCCCGCTCGGGATGCCGGAGCCCGACAGGGCCTCGGCGAGGGCCGGGCCGGCGGATTCATCGGCCAGTGCCGCGAAGGACGCATTCAGCTCCCGCGCGACCTTGGCCAGGGCGACGGGATCCTTGCCCCCCACCAGGGCGCCGGCCCGGAACCGGTCGGCATGCTGGGCGAGGAGGTCGGCGGTGGAACGGCCGATCGAGCCGGTGGCGCCGAAGACGGTGACGACCTGGGTCACGGGTTCAACTCCCTCATCGTCACGCGATCAGACCGCCCCCGCGCAGGGCGAGATAGAGGGCCGCCAGCACGGCGACCGCGAAGAATCCGTCGAGCCGGTCCATGACGCCACCATGGCCCGGGATGATCTTTCCGGAATCCTTCACGCCGAAATGGCGCTTGAGACCGGATTCGATCAGGTCCCCCGCCTGACTCAGGACGGAGGCGAGCGCGCTGACGCCTGCCACAACCGGCAGGGAGGCGGCGCTGGGCAGAGGCATCCCGGCAAGGTCGGCGACCACCGGGACCAGCGTCCCGGCCGCGACCGCGCCGACCAGGCCGCCGAGGGCCCCCGACCACGTCTTGTTGGGCGAGACCCGGGGCATCAGCTTCGGGCCGCCGATCTTCCGGCCGGCAAAATAGGCAGCAATGTCGGTGGACCAGACCACCGCAAACATCCAGGCCGGACCGACGAGACCGATGGCGGGATCGTCGCGCAGGGCCACGGGCACCGCCGCGATCGCCGCCGCGCCGAGCACACCGGCGAACGCGCGGAACCGGCCCCCAGGCGTCCGCGCCACCGTGGCGCAAGCCGCGGCGCCGAGTACAAGGACAGCGATGCAGGCCGGTGTCGGGGCACCGCCGCGCTGGCAGAGCAGCAGGGCGCCCAGCGTCGCAGCGCCCAATGCGATCAGAACCTCGCGGGGCTCGGTGCGGCTCATCACCATCCACTCGCCGAATCCGATGATGCCGGCGGCGAGCCAGATCCCCGCGAAGGGCCAGCCCCCATAGACGAGTGCGGCCAGCACGCCGGCCCCGAGCACGAGGCCCGAGGCGACGCGCAGCCACAGCTCGCGCCGTCCCGAGGGACGCGCGGCCGGTGCGGCGGCGGCGGTCACGCGCGTCCCGTCCCTTCGCCTCAGACCTGCATGATCTCCTTCTCCTTGGAGGCCAGCACGCCGTCGATCTCGGCGATGAACTGGTCGGTCGCCTTCTGCACGTCGGCGGCCTGGCGCTTCTCGTCGTCCTCCGAGATGGCGCTGTCCTTCAGGAGCTTCTTCAGATGATCGAGGCCGTCCCGGCGGACGTGGCGCACGGCGACGCGGGCCTCCTCAGTGTACTTGTGGGCGACCTTGACCATCTCCTTGCGGCGCTGCTCGTTCATCTCGGGGATGCGGAGCCGGATGGTCTGCCCCTCGGTCTGCGGGTTGAGTCCGAGATCGGATTCGCGGATCGCCTTCTCGACGGCGGTGACCATGCTGCGGTCCCAGACCGAGATCGACAGGAGCCGGGGCTCCGGCACGCTGACGGTGGCGACCTGCGCCATCGGCATCATCGATCCGTAGGCATCCACCTGGATCGGATCCAGGAGCGACGGCGTGGCGCGCCCGGTGCGCAGCGAGCCGAGATCCTTCGAGAGCGAGGACACGGCGCCCTGCATCCGGCGCTTGAGGTCGTTGAGATCGAATTCCGGTGTGGCCATGGTGGTCGTCCCGAGACGTCTGACGGTATCTTGAGCCCGGCGCGGGCAATCGCGGCCTCAATGGACGAATTTTTTCAGGGCCGCAAACGGTCGCGGCGGCATCACAGCCGCGTCGTCAGGGAGCCACGAGGGTCGAGGGGGCCTCGCCCGACAGGATGCCGGCAATCGAGCTCGGCGGATGGAGCGATCCGACGAGGATCGACAGCCGGCTCTCCCGGGCCAGCGCGAAGGCCGCCGTGTCCATCACCTTGAGATCGCGGGCGATGGCCTCGTCATGGGTGATGCGGTCGTAGCGGGTCGCGCTCGGATCCTTCTTGGGATCGGCCGTGTAAACGCCGTCGACCTGCGTCGCCTTCAGAACCGCGTCGCAGCGCAATTCGGCGGCGCGCAGGACGGCGGCGGTGTCGGTGGTGAAGAACGGGTTCCCGGTGCCGCCCGCGAGGACGACCACCTGCCCCTTGTCGAGGTGGTGCAAGGCCGGCTGGCGGGCGTAGGTCTCGCAGATGGTCGGCATCGACACCGCCGACATGGTGCGGGCCTGGACGCCCGCGGCGTTCAGGGCGGTCTCGATAGCCAGGGAATTCATGACGGTGGCCATCATCCCCAGCGAATCCCCGGTGGCCCGATCGATCCAGCCGGCCGCCGAGATCCGCGCTCCGCGGATCATGTTGCCGCCGCCGACCACGATGGCGATCTCGGCGCCGGCCTCGATGGTACGGGCGATGTCCTCGGCGAGCCCCGCCAGGGTCGGCGGATGCAACCAGTACCCGTCAGGGGCTGCAAGGGCCTCGCCCGATAGCTTCAGCAATATCCGGCGAAACGGCGTCGTATCCGGCATCGGGTTTCCCGGCTCCATCCCGCGTCGCGCAAACCGGGAGGCTTCTACGTCAGGCGCGGGAGTTACGTCGAGGGGTTCGGGCCGATCCGGCGGGGCACATCGGTCGAATCATACGGGAGAGATGGCCCAATCCCGGTAGGACCATCCGTCAACGGGCGAGGCGCCGGCCTGATCGTGGATCAGGCCGGCACCCGGTTTTCAGCTGCCGGTCAGGACGCCGACGGCGCCGAGAACGGTCATAACGAGACCTGAGGCGAACACGCCGATCATCAGGTAGGAGAAGGGTTTCAAAGGCATGGGCACGACATAGCGCAGCGCCGCGAAACGGCGTGTGCGCCGCAACACGGTCCGGCGTGGAACGCTTTGGCGCGCCCGAAAATGCGAAGCCCCGCCCGGCTCGCGCCGGACGGGGCTCGTCTCTCTGCGGCCCGGCGCGCCGGGCGATCGCGGACGATGATCAGGCGCGGCCGGCCTGCTGGGCGACCTCGGTGGCGAAGTCCGGCCCCTCTTCCTTCTCGATGCCCTCGCCGAGGGCGTAGCGCACGAAGCCCGTCAGGGTGACCGGACCGCCGACCTTCGAGCCGGCCTCCTTGAGAACCTGGCTCACCGTCTTCGAGCCGTCGTGCACGAAGGGCTGCTCCAGGAGGGTGACCTCCTTGTAGTAGCTCTTCAGGCCGCTCTCGATGATCTTGGCGAGGACGTGGTCCGGCTTGCCGGCGTTCTTCTCGCGCAGGATGTTCGACTCGCGCTCCACCGTGGCGGTGTCGACGCCCGAGGCGTCGAGCGCCACCGGGTTGGTCGCCGCGACATGCATGGCGATCTGGCGACCGAGGGCCGAGAGCGCCTCGACGTCGCCCTCGGACTCGAGAGCCACGAGCACACCGATCTTGCCGAGCCCCTCGGAGATCTGGTTGTGCACGTAGGAGGCGATCACGCCCTTCTTGACCTCGAGCTTGGCCACGCGCCGCAGGTTCATGTTCTCGCCGATCGTGGCGATCAGGTTCTGCAGCTTCTCGGAGACGGTCTCGGTGGCGCCCGGGAAATGGGCGGCCTGCAGACCCTCCAGCGTGCCGTCGGTGTTGAGCGCGATCTTGGCGGCCTCGCGGACGAAGGCCTGGAAGGCGTCGTTGCGGGCGACGAAGTCGGTCTCGGAGTTCACCTCGACCACGGCGGCGTGGTGGCCGGCGGACTCGACGGCCACGAGGCCCTCGGCGGCGACGCGGCCGGCCTTCTTGGCGGCCTTGGCGAGACCCTTCTTGCGCAGCCAGTCGACGGCGGCCTCGATGTCGCCCTGCGTCTCGTTGAGCGCGCCCTTGCAGTCCATCATGCCGGCGCCGGTCTTCTCCCGGAGCTCCTTCACCATCGCGGCGGTGATGTTGGCCATGGCGGTCCCTTTCGTGTGGTCTGGATGCGAGAGGCCCGGCGCGCGGGTGAGCGGCCGGGCCCGGTATGCCTGGAACCGCGACGGCCCGATGACGGTGCCGCCGCGGAGTCCCGATGGATCAGGCTGCGGCGGCGGCCTCGACGAAGCCACGGGCCTGCGAGACCCACGAATCGCGGTCGATGCGGCCGTTGAGCTTCAGGTCGGCGTCGACCTTGGCAACGTCCTCGGGGGTCATCGCGGCGAGCTGCCAGTAGTGGTAGATGCCGGCGTCGTTCAGCTTCTGGACGATCTGCGGGCCGGCGCCGTTGAGCTTGGTCAGGTCGTCCGGCGCGCCGCGCGGGGCGGCGAGCAGCTCGAAATGCTCGGTCGACTCGGCGAGCATCGCCACGTCGGCCGGGTCGAGGGCGTCGGACTCGACCGTGACGGCCGCGTCGTCGTTGGCGGGCAGCTCCTCGGCCATCGGCTCCTCGGAGGCGCCGAGATCCATGCCCGACGAGCCCTGGGCGCGCGAGATGCCGTCGATGGCGGCCTTGGCGATCAGGTCGCAGTAGAGCGCGATGGCGCGGCCCGCATCGTCGTTGGCCGGGACGATGTAGCTGATGCCGTCCGGGTTGCAGTTCGTGTCGACGATGGCGGCCACCGGGATGCCGAGGCGGTTCGCCTCCTTGATCGCCAGCTGCTCCTTGTTGGTGTCGATCACGAACAGCAGGTCGGGGACGCCGCCCATGTCCTTGATGCCGCCGAGCGCCTTCTCGAGCTTCTCCTTCTCACGGGAGAGCATCAGGCGCTCCTTCTTGGTCAGGCCCGGGCCGCCGGTCTCCAGCGTCTCGGTGACCTTGCGCAGGCGCGAGATCGAACCCGAGATCGTCTTCCAGTTGGTGAGCATGCCGCCCAGCCAGCGGGAGTTGACGTAGTACTGGGCCGAGCGCTTGGCCGCCTCGGCGATCGTGTCGGCCGCCTGGCGCTTGGTGCCGACGAACAGCACGCGGCCGCCCTTGGCGACGGTGTCGCTCACCGCCTGCAGCGCCTGGTGCATCGCCGGCACGGTCTGGGCCAGATCGATGATGTGGATGTTGTTGCGCGTTCCGAAGATGTAGGGCTGCATCTTCGGGTTCCAGCGGTGCGCCTGGTGACCGAAATGCGCCCCCGCCTCGAGGAGCTGACGCATAGAGAAATCGACGGCCATGTCTGTGTACTCTCCGGTTATATCCGCCGCGGAGGGATGCGGCCGTCCGAGATCTCGGACGACCACCGGAAACGCCTCATTCAGGCATGAGGCCGGCTCCGCGTGTGGGATGGGCCGGCGCTTAGCAGAGGCCGGGTGCGAAGGCAAGGCGCGGAACGGGGGCCGCGCGATCGGCATCCAGGCCCCGGCCGTCGTCGGCGCAATCGTCAGTCTTGCGTCAATCTTGCCCGGTCGCCGCGCTGGTCGCCCTCGAACACGGGACGGCTCACGCAGCCGCAAACACCGCCGCCACGTCCCCGGCGGTCATCACCCGGTAATCCCCCGCCGCCAGATCCGCCGGCAGGTCGAGGCCGCCGACCCGATCCCGGTGCAGGGCCGTGACGTGGTTGCCGACGGCGGCGAACATCCGGCGGACCTGATGGTAGCGGCCCTCCGTCAGCGTCACCGCACAATGCGTGGTATCGGCGACGTCGAGGTGCACCGGCAGCAGCGGGCGGTCCTCACCCTCGAGCATCAGCGTGCCGGCGGCGAAGACCGCCGCCTCCCCGCCGCTCAGCGGCCGGTCGAGGGTGACACGGTAGCGCTTGGCCACCTGCGCCTTCGGGCTGATGATCCGGTGCAGCAGAGCGCCATCGTCGGTCAGCAGCAGGAGGCCCGAGGTCTCCTTGTCGAGCCGCCCGACGGTCGAGAGCGGCGGGTCACGGCGGCGCCAGCGCTCCGGCAGAAGCCCGTAGACCAGCGGACCGGCCTCCTTGTGCGAGCAGGTCACGCCGAGCGGCTTGTGCAGCATCAGACACAGGCCGGGCAGCGGATCGACGGGCGCGCCGTCGATCGTCAGCCGGTCCGGCAGATCCGGGTCGAGGGCGATCCGGTCGCCGGCATCGTCCAGATCCGCGCCATCGAGGCGGATCGCGCCGGCGCGGGCGAGGGTCTGGATCTCGCGGCGCGAGCCGTAGCCGAGATTGGCGAGGAGCTTGTCGAGCCGGACGGACTTGGCTGCGCTCACCGGCGCGCCTCGTAGACGCGGAAGCCGTTCGCCTGCACGGCGACGGAGACGCTCCGGAACGCCGCGCGCAGGGGCGCCTCGTAAGGCAGATGCGCGTTGGCCACGAGCCAGAGCGTGCCGCCCGGCCGCAGAACCTCGGATGCCCGGGCGATGAATGCGCGGCCGAGGGACGGGTCCTCGGTTCCGGCCTCGTGAAACGGCGGATTGGTGACGATGAAGTCGAGCTGGTCCGGCACCACGCCGGGCGTCCGGACATCCGCCCAGTGGATCGTGGCCCGCGGGTCGGCGACGTTGCGCCGGGCCATCTCGACGGCCCGGCGGTCGATCTCTACCAGCGTCAGGGCGGTGACCGCGTCCGAGCCCAGCACCGCTCGGGACAGGATCCCGAGGCCGCAGCCGAAATCGGCGCCGCGGCCCTTGAAGGCCGGCAGATTCGCCAGGAGCAGCGCCGTGCCGGCATCCAGCCGGTCCCACGAGAAGATTCCGGGCTGCGTGCACAGGGCGAGGTTGTCGACATGGCGCGGACCGCCCTCGTCGATCGCCTCGGCGAGTCCGGCCGGCTCTGTCGGGCGCTCCGCCGTGCAGATCCGGTGATGCCGGCGCGGCTGGTCGGCGGCGGCGCAGCCGAAGGTCGTGAGTTCCTTGGCGAGACGGGTGCCGCCCCGGTCCTTCGGGGCCAGGGCGACCATGCGCCCGCCCGGCCCGAGGGCGCGCAGCACCTGGGCCAGCACGTAGCGCCGCTCGACCGTTCCGGGCGGCGCGAGCACCGTGGCCGCGTCGAGGCTGTTCTCGGACAGATCCTCAAGCCGTGCGGCGCCGGGGATCATGGGGGAAAGCTGGACGGCGTCGCCGGGAACCTCAGCGAGGTCGGCCGGCGGCAGGCCGTAGACGGCATGGCGCATGAACGGTTCGGGATCTGGAGAGCCAACGCCGGAACGCGAATCCGCGGCGGAGCGGGGCAAGCCCGCGCCCGACTCGGTTCATCCGGGGGAACACCGCGTTTATACCGGAACCGGCCGGGAAGCCCAGCCTCCCGGGCGCGGCCCCGTCGTCAGCCGCGCGGGAATTCGAGGCCCATCTCGCGGTAGCGGGCCGGATCGTCGGCCCAGTTCTCCCGCACCTTCACGTGCAGGAACAGATGGACCTTGGCGTCGGCCGCCTCGGCGATCTCGACGCGGGCCGCCTGCCCGATCGACCGGATGGTCTGGCCGCCCTTGCCGAGCACGATGGAGCGCTGGCTCTCCCGCTCGACGAAGATCGTCTGCTCGATCCGAACCGACCCGTCGGGCCGGATCTGCCACTGGTCGGTTTCCACCGTCGAGCGATAGGGCAGTTCCTCGTGAAGCCGGTCGTAGATCTTCTCGCGGGTGATCTCGGCGGCGAGCATGCGCAGCGGCGCGTCCGAGACCTGATCCTCCGGATAGAGCCAGGGGCCCGGCGGCATCCGGGCCGCGAGAGCGCGGCGCAGATCGTCCACGCCGTCGCCGTTCAGCGCCGAGATCATGAAGGTCTCGGCGAAGGGCGCCGCGGCGTTGAGCTTGGCGGCAAGGTCGAGCAGGCGCTCGCGCGGGATCAGGTCGATCTTGTTGAGGATCAGCAGCTTCTCGCGCTTCACCTCGCCGAGCCGCCCGAGCACGGCCTCCACCTCCGCATCGACGCCCTTGCGCGCATCGACCAGCAGGCAGACCGCGTCGGCATCGGCGGCGCCGCTCCAGGCCGAATGCACCATCGCCCGGTCGAGGCGGCGCTTGGGCGCGAAGATGCCGGGGGTGTCGACGAGCACGACCTGGGCCGAGCCCTCGATGAGGATGCCCCGCACCAGCGCCCGGGTCGTCTGCACCTTCCGGGAGACGATCGAGACCTTGGTACCGACGAGGTTGTTGAGCAGGGTCGACTTGCCGGCATTCGGCACGCCGATCAGCGCGACGAATCCGGCCCGGGCGTCGGCGGGCGTGCCCGGGAGCATGGACGGATCGCGCGCGGGCTCCTGGCCCGGCATGGCGCCGGGGCCGTCCTGCGCGTCGTGATCGTCCGGTTCGTGCGTGTTCATGCTGTCTCCGTCGGCCCCGCATCCGCGGAGGCTCCGATTCCCTCTCGCTCCATCAGCGCCCGGGCGGCGGCCTGCTCGGCGATCCGCTTCGAGGTGCCGTCGCCGAGGCCGGGCTCGAGGCCCTCGACCTGGACGGCGATGCGGAACCGGGGCGCGTGGTCGGGACCCGTGCGTTCGACCACCGCATAGGTGGGGATCGGCAGGCTGCGGCCCATCGCCCATTCTTGCAAGGCCGATTTGGCGTCACGGCCCCGTGCCGCAGCCGTCGGCTCGCCCGGGCGGAAATGCGCCTCGACCACCGCCCGGGCGGCGTCGAAGCCGGCGTCGAGGTAGATCGCCCCCAGGATCGCCTCGCAGACGTCGGCGAGGATCGTCTGATTGCGCCGGCCGCCACCCATCACCTCGCCCTGGCCGAGGATCAGGTGCGGTCCGACCTCCCAGGACGCGGCCACAACCGCGCAGGTCTCACGTCGGACCAGGGCGGCGAGCCGCCGGGAGAGATCGCCCTCATCGGCCTCCGGAAAGGCGCCGTAAAGGCGATCGGCGACCGCGAGCCCGAGCACCCGGTCGCCGAGGAATTCCAGGCGCTGGTAGCTGCCGCCCCGACCGCTGGACTTGCTGGTATGGGTCAGGGCACGGGTGAGCAGGTCCTGATCGGCGAAGCTGTGCCCGATCCGCTCCTCGAGCGCGTTCAGGGGCGGCCGCGGCTTGTGGGCCCGACGGGATCGGGCGTTGGCCCGGGGCTGCGCGGCGTCGTCCAAGTCCGAACCGGTCAATGGATCGTCGTGAACAGGCGCGACCAGCGCACGTGGGCCGGCCAGTTCCAGACCTGCCACGCCGGGGTCCCCTCGTCGATCGAGAAGAAGATCATCTCGGCGCGACCGACCAGATTGGCGAAGGGCACGTAGCCGACATTGGCGAGGTCGCGCGAATCGGTGGAGTTGTCGCGGTTGTCGCCCATCATGAAAAAGTGACCGGGCGGGACCGTGTACAGCTCGGTCTTGTCCCAGAAACCATTGTCGCCGTCGCGCTCGATCACCCGGTGGGCCACGCCATTGGGCAGGGTCTCCATATATTGCGGCACCTTGGTGGGCTGCCCGTAGGGATCGGTCGTCTCGTAATCGGCGATCCGCTCGCGCTTGACCGCCTTGCCGTTGATGTTGAGCACGCCGTCGATCATCTGGATCTTGTCGCCCGGCAGGCCGATCACGCGCTTGATGTAGTCGGTCGAATTGTCCTTGGGCAGCTTGAACACCGCGATGTCGCCGCGCTTCGGATCGGCGCCCCAGATCCGGCCCTCGGCCTGAATC
Organism: Methylobacterium sp. 391_Methyba4; assembly: GCF_029691625.1. Lineage (NCBI taxonomy): Bacteria > Pseudomonadati > Pseudomonadota > Alphaproteobacteria > Hyphomicrobiales > Methylobacteriaceae > Methylobacterium > Methylobacterium sp. 391_Methyba4. Next base: position 4,283,691 of record NZ_CP121475.1, read on the forward strand.
GGAATGTATTCCGACAGCGGCAGCGAGTACTTGGAGTATCCGTAGGAATATTTCGATACGAACAGGTAATCGCCGATCAGCAGGGTCGGCACCAGCGACCCTGAGGGGATGTTGAACGGCTGGAACAGCAGCGTCCGCACCACCAGGGCGATCAGCAGCGCCTGGATGCCGACCTTCAGCGTCTCGCGGATGCTGGCCCAGGTGCCGGTCTCGGCGGGTTTCCTGAGCGGCTTGCCGTCGTAATCCACGCGCGCGTTCCGTCTTTGGTTGAGGTTCGTCACCTGCCGCCAGCGGGGCGCAGCCCCGCCGCGCGCGGCTTGCTGATGTGCGGTTGGCCCGAGGAATGCGCCGCAATCGTGTCCGCTGTGAGCGGCGGTCTAGACCATGCGCGAGCCCCCCGCAACGCGCGACCGGGGCCGGCTAATCCGCGATGGCCGCCTCAACCGGCGACAGAGACCGGCAGGGCTTCAATGATCACGAAGGCTTGTGCCATCGGTGGATCGTCCGTGAGGCTCACATGCAGGCGCGCCGCGTGTCCGGCCGGCAGAAGGTCCGCGAGCCGCGCGGCCGCACCGCCCGCCAGCCGGAGGGTCGGCTGTCCGGAGGGCAGGTTCACCACCTCCATGTCACGCCAGAACACGCCGGCGCTGAAACCCGTCCCCAGCGCCTTGGCGCAGGCCTCCTTGGCGGCGAAGCGCCGGGCGTAGCCCTCGGCACGGGCGGCCCGCCGGTCGCAGCGGGCCCGCTCGCCCTCGGTGAAGACCCGGTGGGTGAAGCGCGCGCCGTGCCGCTCCAGGGTCCGGGCGATCCGACGGATGTCGCAGAGATCCGACCCAATCCCGACGATCATGCGAGCCGGGCCCGATCCATGGCGGCCCGCATGTCGCGCACCGCTTGGTCGAGCCCCACGAAGATCGCGTCGGCGATCAGCGAATGGCCGATATTGAGCTCCCGGATCTGCGGCAGCGCCGCCACCGGCCCGACGCTGCCGAGGGTCAGCCCGTGACCCGCATGGATCTCCAAGCCGAGGCCGGCCCCGTGCTCGGCTGCGCGCCGGAGGCGGGCGAGTTCGTGGGCCGTGCGGCCGTCATCGTCCTCAAGCGCGGCCTCGCAGTAGCTGCCCGTGTGCAACTCGACCACCGGCGCCCCCAGGGCATGGGCGGCGTCCATCACCGCGGGCTCCGGCTCGACGAACAGCGAGACGCGGATACCGGCTTCCGCGAGGGTCCGGATGCGCGGCGCGAGGTGCTCCCGGCCGCCGACGATGTCGAGCCCGCCCTCGGTGGTGCGCTCCTCGCGCTTCTCCGGGACGAGGCAGGCGGCATGGGGCCGCGTGGCCAGCGCGATCGCCACCATTTCGTCGGTGGCCGCCATCTCGAAATTGAGCGGCACGGACAGTCCGCGCTTCAGCGCGGCGATGTCGGTGTCGCGGATATGGCGCCGGTCCTCGCGCAGATGCGCGGTGATGCCGTCGGCGCCCGCCTCGACGGCGAGCAGCGCCGCCCGCACCGGGTCCGGGTAATCGCCGCCGCGGGCGTTGCGGACGGTCGCGACGTGATCGATGTTGACGCCGAGGCGCAGCTTTTCGGAGGTCATCCGCTCGTTCGTCCCCGTGTCGGCGCGATGCGACAGGCTTACCGGCAGGGTTCGGAAGGCGCGGCGCGCCCTCACCCCGTGCCGGCGATATGCGGAGGATCGCGCGCGCCGGCAAGACGGCCGGGGCCGCGACACTTACCGATCGGCTGGCGCGCCCGTCATCGCGGAAGACGGCGATCCGGGGGACGAGGATCGTCACTCCGGGGATCTGGCGCCGCCGGGATTGGCGGCGCCGAGGGACCAAGATCCCTGGGCGGGCCTTCCCGACAGGCGTCCCGCCCGGTCATCGAAGGGGCCGAAGGGCCCTCCCGCTCAGGCGAGGCGCAGGCGCGACCGGCCGTCCTTCCGCTCGGGCAGGGCATCGAGGGCGGCCTTGACGATGGCTTTGGCGTCGAGGCCGGCCTCGGCGTACATCTTCTCGGGGCTGTCGTGGTCCTGGTAGGTGTCCGGCAGCGTCAGCGTCCGCACCCGGACCCCGCCCGCGTCCAGCGCGCCCGTCTCCGACAGCAGGTGCAGCACCATCGCGCCGAACCCGCCCCGCGAGCCCTCCTCGATCGTCAGCAGGACCTCGTGGTCCCGCGCCAGATCCAGGATCAGCGCCTCGTCCAGCGGCTTGGCGAACCGCGCATCCGCCACCGTCACCGCCACGCCCTGCTCGGACAGCGTGTCCGCCGCCTTCGAGGCCTCGGCCAGCCGCGTGCCCAGGCTGAGGATCGCCACCCGCGCCTCCGCGTCCCGGCGCACCACCCGGCCCTTGCCGATCGCCAGCACCTCGCCCCGCTCCGGCAGCTCGACGCCCACGCCCTCGCCGCGCGGGTAGCGCAGGGCGATCGGGCCCGAATCATGCGCGTGGGCGGTGGCCACCATGTGCACCAGCTCGGCCTCGTCGGAGGCCGCCATCACGGTCATGTTCGGCAGGCAGCACAGATACGCCAGGTCGAACGCGCCGGCATGCGTCGCCCCGTCCGCGCCCACCAGACCCGCCCGGTCCAGGCAGAACCGCACCGGCAGGTTCTGCAGCGCCACGTCGTGCACCACCTGGTCGTAGGCCCGCTGCAGGAACGTCGAGTAGATCGCCACGAACGGCCGGTAGCCCTCGGTGGCCAGCCCGCCCGCGAACGTCACCGCGTGCTGCTCGGCGATGCCCACGTCGAAGGTTTTTTCGGGGTGGGCTTTCCCAAAAAGATCGATGCCCGTGCCGCCCGGCATGGCGGCGGTGATCGCCACCACCTTGTCGTCGGCATCCGCCGCCTTGATCAGGCTCTCGCCGAACACCCGCGTGTAGGCCGGCGCGTTCGGCTTGGCCTTGGCCTGCACGCCCGAGATCACGTCGAACTTGACCACGCCGTGGTAGCGGTCGGCGCTCGCCTCGGCCGGCGCGTAGCCCTTGCCCTTCTGGGTGACGACGTGCAGCAGGATCGGGCCGTGCTCGGCGTCGCGGACGTTCTTGAGCACCGGCAGCAGGTGGTCGAGATTGTGCCCGTCCACCGGGCCGACATAGTGGAAGCCCATCTCCTCGAACATCGTGCCGCCGCCGACCACCAGCGAGCGGGCGTATTCCTCGGCCGCCGCGGCGCGCTGGTAGAGCGCCTTCGGCAGCAGCTTGCCGAGCTGCTTGGCGGTCTCGCGCAGGGACTGGTAGGCGCCCCCCGAGGCCAGCCGCGCCAGATAGGCCGACATGGCGCCCACCGGCGGGGCGATCGACATGTCGTTGTCGTTGAGGATGACGATCAGGCGCGAGTGCAGGGCGCCGGCATTGTTGAGCGCCTCGTAGGCCATGCCGGCCGACATCGAGCCGTCGCCGATCACCGCGATGGCGTTGCGGCGCTTCTGCGGGCGGCCCTTCACCTTGGCGGTGGCGTTGTCGAGGTCGCGCGCGACCGCCATGCCCAGCGCCGCCGAGATCGAGGTCGAGGAATGGGCGGCGCCGAACGGGTCGTAGACGCTCTCGCTGCGCTTGGTGAAGCCCGACAGCCCCCCGCCCTGGCGCAGGGTCCGGATGCGGTCGCGGCGCTCGGTCAGGATCTTGTGCGGGTAGCACTGGTGGCCGACGTCCCAGACGATGCGGTCGTCGGGGGTGTCGAACACGTGGTGCAGCGCCACCGTCAGCTCGACCACGCCGAGCCCCGAGCCCAGATGGCCGCCGGTGATCGACACCGCGTCGATCATCTCGGCGCGCACCGCCTCCGCAACAGCCGGAAGATCCGATTCCGGAAGACGCCGCAGCGCCGCAGGATTCGGGACACGGTCCAGCAACGCCGATTGCTCAGGGGAGAGTGCCAATGGTCGCATCCGTTCGTTCGAATATGGCGACGGCTCCGTCACGGGCCCGTGGCAACCGCAACGCCAGCACCCCGGGAGCACGCGTTCATGCTAGAACCCGCCCGTCCGCCGCTGTCATGATAGTGCCAGGTACGGATGAACGGCGGCGCGATCAATGTCGGGCCGTCGCTTTTTTGAATCACGTGCCCTTAACGCCACAAGAGGTTCGCCTTTGAATCCGGCTCGTCTGTGCACAATCCTGCTCGCGCTCGCGATTACGGTTTACGGCCAAGCTTACGCCGCGGCGCGGCCGCTGGACGGCAATCTCGACTTCGCGTGCAACTTCCTGGGCAAGTGCCCGGCCCGGGTCGCCCCGGGCGGCCCGGACCGCGATGTCCGCCCGTTCAACGGCACCCTCGGCCGGCCCTGCGCCTGGCGGGATCGCCCGACCCCGGAGGGTGTGCGCCGGGTCCGCGTCTGCTGGTGATGCGCGCGCCGGCTCTCATCGCCACGGCCCTGGTTCTCGCGCTCGGATCGGTTCCGGTCGGCGCCCAGGATGCCTGTCCGGGGCTGTTCGCCGATGGGCGGATGCCCGTCCTCACCAATCCGAAGCTCGCCGTTCGGGCGACCCCCCTGTGCTTCGAGGCCTTCGCGGTGCTGCATTCCGGCGTGACCCGCACGCCCCTCTACGCCGCCGAGCACCTCACCCGCGCCAGCATCGCCGCGGCCCGCGCGGTGGCACGCGACGATTCCTTCCACGAAGAGGCGCGCCTGCCGGAAGACCAGCGCGCCGCCCTTGAGGATTATGTCCGCAGTGGGTTCGACCGGGGCCATCTCGCGCCGGCCGGCGACATGCCGACGGCAAGCGCCCAGGCCGAGTCGTTCAGCCTCGCCAACATCACGCCGCAGAACCGGGTCCTGAACCGGGGGCTCTGGGCCGATATCGAGGAAGGCACCCGGCGCCTGACCAGCCGGCGCGGTGCGCTCTTCGTGGTCACCGGGGTGATCTTCTCCGGCGACGCGGTGCAGCAGATCAAGGGCGGCGTGCTCGTCCCGACCCACTTGTTCAAGGCCCTCTACGATCCGGCCAGCGGCGAGGCCGGAGCATACCTCGCCCGGAACGACGATTCGAAGGATTGGCGCGTGCTGTCGATCGACGATCTGCGCCGGGAATCCGGCATCGACGTCTTTCCCGGCCTGCCGCAAGCGGCTCGCGCGACCGCGATGAGCCTCCCGGATCCCCAGGCCTCCGCCCGCGCGGACGAGCGCCGGCCCCGGCACGAGCAGACCTGGCAGGAATGGCTGGAGCGCGAGCTGGCCCGAGCGGCGCGGAAATTCCTGCGCGACCTGCTGCGTTCGTTCTTCTGAGAGGACCCATGCCCAAGGACACGCAACGCGCCTCCGGAGGCGCGACGGAAGATCCGAAAGCCTTCACGCCCTTCGCGGACGATGCCGGCGTGCGCACCATCGGCAGCTTGAGCTTCGAGAACGGCACGGACCGGATCGCCCTGCACGGATCCCTCGACATCACCCGCGACAGGGCCGGGCTGGAGCAGGCCCGGCTTCTCCGGAAGACGCTGGACGCGATCGTGAAGACCCTGGAGGCCTCCGATCTGCCCGAAGCGGTGGCGGAGGCGCCGGACGCGCCGCCGCGATCGGTGATGAACCCGTTCGCCTGAGAGATCGGCACCCCGCGACGGCCGGGCCGTCCTTGCCGCTTCCCGGCGGGCCTGATACTCCGACAGGGTCATTCCTATATTTTAGGGACGCGCGTCCAGGACGGGGACTGATGCCCCGTGCCTGACCCGTGCCGCTGGCACGATCCGCGCAGTCCCGAACAACGCGCCGAGGACGATCCGCGATGGCTCGCGAATTTATCTACCACATGCGGGGCCTGACCAAGGCCTATACCGGCGGCAAGAAGGTCCTGGATAACGTCAACCTGTCGTTCTACCCGGACGCCAAGATCGGCGTCCTGGGCATCAACGGCGCCGGCAAGTCGACGCTGCTCAAGATCATGGCGGGCCTCGACAAGGAATACACCGGTGACGGCTGGGTCGCGCAGGGTGCGCGCGTCGGCTATCTGCCGCAGGAGCCCCAGCTCGATCCGAACAAGACCGTCCGCGAGAACGTGATGGAGGGCGTGGCCGAGAAGCAGGCCATGCTCGACCGCTACAACGAACTCGCCATGAACTACTCGGAGGAGACGGCCGACGAGATGACCGAGCTCCAGGACCGGATCGAGTCGCTGGGCCTCTGGGAGCTCGATTCGAAGGTCGATCAGGCCATGGAGGCCCTGGGCTGCCCGAGCGACGAGCAGCCGGTGGCCACCCTGTCGGGCGGCGAGCGGCGCCGCATCGCCCTGTGCCGCCTCCTCCTGTGGGAGCCGGAACTGCTCCTCCTCGACGAGCCGACCAACCACCTCGACGCCGAGACGGTGAACTGGCTGGAGGGCCACCTGCGCCAGTATCCCGGCGCGATCCTGATCGTGACCCACGATCGCTACTTCCTCGACAACGTCACGAGCTGGATCCTGGAGCTCGATCGCGGAAAGGGCATCCCGTACGAGGGCAACTATTCGGCGTGGCTGGTCCAGAAGCAGAAGCGCCTGGAGCAGGAGGGCCGTGAGGACATGGCCCGGCAGCGCTCCATCGCCCGCGAGCAGGAGTGGATCGCTGCCTCCCCGAAGGCGCGCCAGTCCAAGTCGAAGGCCCGCATCACCCGCTACGAGGAGCTGGTGGCCAAGCAGGCGCAGAAGATCGATGCCGCGGCCCAGATCGTCATTCCGATCGACGAGCGGCTCGGCAACAACGTCATCGAGTTCGAGCATCTCAGCAAGGCGTTCGGCGACCGGCTGCTGATCGAGGATCTGTCATTCAAGCTGCCGCCGGGCGGCATCGTCGGGGTGATCGGCCCGAACGGCGCCGGCAAGACCACGCTGTTCAAGATGATCACCGGCCAGGAGAAGCCCGACAACGGGAAGATCGACATCGGCGAGACGGTGAAGCTCGGCTACGTCGACCAGTCCCGCGACGCCCTCGATCCGAACGCCACGGTCTGGCAGGAGGTCTCGGGCGGCAACGACATCATCTATTTCAACAAGCGCGAAATCAATTCGCGTGCCTATTGCGCGGCCTTCGCCTTCAAGGGGCCCGACCAGCAGAAGAAGGTCGGCACGCTCTCGGGCGGCGAGCGCAACCGGGTGCACCTCGCGCGGACCCTGAAGGGCGGCGCCAATGTGCTGCTCCTCGACGAGCCGACCAACGACCTCGACATGGAGACCCTGCGCGCCCTCGAAGACGCGCTGGAGGACTACGCCGGCTGCGCCGTCATCATCAGCCACGATCGCTGGTTCCTGAACCGCATCGCGACGCACATCCTCGCCTTCGAGGGCGACAGCCACGTGGAATGGTTCGAGGGCAACTTCTCCGAATACGAAGCCGACAAGGTGCGCCGACTCGGAGCGGATTCGATCATGCCGAAGAAGATCAAGTACAAGCGGTTCTCGCGCTGAGGACCGGCCCCGTCGTTCCGGGGCCGTAACGGCGAGACCGGAACCGAATAGCCGTTGACGGGCGAGGTCCAGCCCTGGACCTCGCCCGGGTACGCTCTGAACACGGCCAAGAGGAATCCATCGGCCGGTCGCGCGGTCCCTGACCTCGGTTCAAAGCCTCTGCGGCGCTCCGGCGATGCAGATTGCCGGAGCGACCGGGAGATCGGATGTCGTGCCCCCCTGCGCCCGGGGGGAAAGGCGGATGCGCGGGCTCCCGGAGCGCTTGCAGAGCCGGAGCGTGCCACCCCGGGGACCGGGACGGCATCGACGGCCGCCCGATATGCCCTCATCCGAGTTGAGCCCGGGCCTCCGACAGAATGGTGGACAGGCTCCGCGAGAGCGGGATGGCTGGAGTCCATCCGGTGGCGGTTGCGAAGGCCGTGGAATCACAGCCCTCGCTGCGCACGCCCGCCGCCCGGACCCGATCGGGCGAGACCCAAAGGGTGAAGCGCGCGCCCGTCATGCCGCGGAACATCTCCAGGATCTCGGCGACCGGCGTCACGACCCCCGATCCCACGTTGAAGATTCCGCCATTCGGAAGGTCGTCGATCTGTCCGATCACGCGCAGGCACGCCGCGGTGACATCGGCCACGTCGACGAAATCGCGCCCGGCGGAGAGGTCGCCAACCTCCAGGCTCGGGGGCACCAAGCCTCGCTCGATACGGGCGATCTGCCCCGCGAAGGAGGCGACCACGAACGTCTCACTCTGACCCGCACCGATGTAGTTCGATGGTCGCAGCACCAGATGCTTGACGCCGGCATTCGCCAGGACATCGCGCAGGATGTACTCGCAGGCGTTCTTGGTTCGGCCCGCGATGGTGTCGGGACGCGGCGTCACGGTCTCGTCCGGACGTGCCTGCTCGCGGAACGCCTCCCCGTAGACGACGGTCGAGCTGAGGAACACCAGGGCCGCGCGGGTCTTCGCCACCGCCTCGGCCAGGTTCAGCGTGCCGAGCAGTTCGGCCCGCCAGGCATAGGACGGTGTCTCGCTCGACTGGGCCACGGACGCCAGCGCCGCCAAGTGGAACACGATGGTGGGGTCGAAGGCGGCGATCGTCTCGGCGAGTTCGTGGGCATCGAACGGATCGACGGCTCTCAGCGACACGCCGCCGAGGGGCGGTTGCAGAGCCCGATCCAGGCCGAGGATGGAGCTGCCGGGCGGGAGTCCCCTGTGCAGCGCCTCGAGCAGGCGGCGGCCGAGATAGTCTCCGGCTCCGGTGACGAGGACGCGCATGGCCGTTGCCCTGAACCTTGCCCTATAGCGCGCCCCGGGCCTTGGCCCTCCCGATGGCGGGCGAGAAGCCGGGATCGCCCACCGCCTCTATACCGGGCTCAGCCGCGATGCGAGAGGCTCGAGGCGCTCCGCGGAGCGTCGGACCATCAGGGCGACGGATCCCTGCGCCGGGCCGAACACAGGCGCGTGATCGGCGCAGCCGCGCACCGCAGGCGCGCTATTGTTGCACTGCGGACTCTGCCGTATCCCACATCCGGTCGGAGACCGCCGCGGTGATGAACTGAGTGACGCGCGTCGACGATCTTGAGCGGCCCGCTGCCACGAAGCAGCGGACGATCCCCGCGCCGGAAGCCGGAACGCGGCCCACGAAGCCCGTCCGTGACGCGCGGGTCGACGTGGTGCGCGGGCTGGCGCTGCTGACGATCTTCGTCGACCACATCCCGCGCAACGCGCCGGCCCTGCTGACGCTGCACAATTTCGGATTCTCGGATGCGGCCGAGATCTTCGTTCTGCTCGCCGGCTATTCCTCGATGATCGCCTATGGCGGACTCTTCCGCCGAGCCGGCGTCCGGACGGCGCTGGTGCGCATCGCGCAGCGCTGTCTGCGCATCTACCTGTTCCAGGCGGGGCTGCTTTTGGCGACCCTGGTCATCGTCCGGATCTGGATGGACATCACCGGTCTCACGCCGCGGTTCGGCGTCGCGCCCCTGCTGCAGATGGGGCTGCTGCCGGGCCTGCTGCGCGGCCTCGCGCTGAACGCGCTCCCGAATTACCTCGATATTCTGCCGCTCTACATTCTCCTTCTGGCGCTATTTCCGCTGATCTATCTCGGGATGCGGCGCGGGATCTGGAGCGTCCTGGCGCTGTCGGCGACCCTGTGGATTGCCGCCAACGTCGATCATCAGCTGAACCTGCCGAACGCCGCGGCGGTCGATGAGGGCTGGTACTTCAATCCCTTCGCGTGGCAATTCCTGTTCGTGCTCGGAGCGGCCCTCGCCGTCTGGGTCCAGGGCCAGGACGGATTGCTGCCGTGGCGTGGCTGGGCCGTCGCCATGGCCTCGGCCTATCTCGCCTTCGCCTTCTTCCAGGGCGGCTCCTGGGCGGAATGGGGGCTGCCGGACCTCCGGCCGCTGTCGATCGGGGCCCCCGACAAGAGCCATGTCGGCCCCCTGCGCCTGATCAACATGCTGGCCCTGGCCTACCTGCTGTTCAGCATACCCGCGGTGGCGCGTCTCAGCCGGTGGCGGCGGCTGCGCCTGATCGATGCCTGCGGCCGGCACTCGCTCGAGATCTTCGCAGCCGGATGCCTGGCGGCGCTCATCGGCCGCATTCTCTATCGGACCTTCGACGCCACATGGCCGCTGCAGATCGCGGTCAATCTCGGCGGGCTCGCGGTCATGCTCGGATTGGCGCACCTCCTGGATGCGCGCCGCCGCGGTGCCGCCGCTCCGGGCCAGGACCTGCGCCGGCCGGGATAGGACGCGAGGAGAGACGATGCCGCCGATGCGCCGCAAGGGTGACCTGCCCGAGAAGGTCTGTGCCCAGTGCGGCCGCCCGTTCGCGTGGCGCAAGAAGTGGGCGCGCGTCTGGGACGAGGTCCTCTACTGCTCCGACCGATGCCGGGCCGAGGCCAAGGCAGGGCGCGGGCGCACCGTCGGGGCGAGCGCAGAAACCCGACCCACGACCGCGCGACAGGGATAGGCGGCGCGCCGCCGGATCGACCGCAGGCACGGACGGCCGTCGGCGCGATCCGTCCCACACCGAGGGCACCGATGGCTCAGGCCGGACCACGGCTCAGGGCGGCAAGCCCGGCCGGCGTGTCGATGTCGAGGGCGGTGGCCGTATCGCCTGGGATCTCCAGCACGTCGGGCCGCCCCCTGAGCAGCGGTCCGGCCCCGTGGTCGCCGGCGAGGCGGCCGATCTCCTCCCCGAGACGACGCAGGTTGAGCAGGACGGGATTGCCGCGCCGCCCGTCCTGCACCGGCACCACGGCAGCAGGAGTCGCCGCGGCCTCCGTGAAGGCGCTCACGAGACGGTCGATATGGGCGGCCGTGACCCGCGGCATGTCGCCCAGCACGATCACGGCGCCCATGCAGCGGGGTGGCAACGCCGCGAGACCGGCGCGCAGCGAGGATGCCAAGCCGGTACGGTAATCCGGATTGTCGATCCGGATCAGGTCCAGCCCGACCAGCGTCGCGCGGACCGCCTCCGCGTGGGCGCCCAGCACGACCACCACAGGGCGGGGACCAGCCTCGAGGGCGGCCTCCGCCGCGTGGCGCACCAGCGGCTTGCCGTCGAGGGGGGCGAGCAGCTTCGGCGCGGAGCCGAACCGGCTGCCGAGGCCCGCGGCGAGCAGAACCGTGCCGACCTCCGACATCCCCGAGATCCTCTCCCGCCTCAATCGTCTGTCGCCGGATCGCGCGCGTCCCCCGTCACCGCGCCGCCGGCGCGGGGCTGCGGACGCGAGACGATCTCCATCAACAGACCGCCGACACCGAGGGCGACGATGTCGGCGCGGGTTACGGCCAGATCTGCGAGCAGACGGTGCAGAATCCAGTCGAATCCGTTCTCCTTCGGCGAGCGCGCGCAGCCCGGGGCGCCGACCACCGGCACGTCGCCCCGGGCACCGACAAGGAGCAAGTTGCCGGGATCGACCGGCATGCCGAGGTGGGCGACATGCCCGCCGGCCGCCTCGATTCCGGCCGGGATGACGTCGCGGCGGTCGGCGATGGCCGAGGCACCGAACACAACCACGAGGTCCGCCCCGGCTCCGTCGATGAGATTGGTCACCGCAGCGGCCACGGCGTCGTCGGTGTGGGGGATCCGGGCTTCGGCGACGATCGCGGCGCCCGTGGGGGCGAGACGCTCGGCCAGAACCCGGAGCGTCTTGTCGATGGTGGCCTCCTTGAGGCTCGGCAGCCGCGTCGAGACCACGCCCACACGGCGGCGGCGATAGGTCGCCACCGCCAGCGCGTCGGCTCCGGCCGCTGCACAGGCGCGGGCCAGCACGGCGCCCGGCACGGCGTAGGGGATGATCTTCACGGTGGCGATCATTTCGCCCTCGATCACCGGCCGGAAGCGCGGCAGCGTCGCCACCGTCACCGCCTCGTCGACGGCGTTGACGGCCTCGATCCGGGTCGGGTCGAGCGTCAGCACCCCGGGCCTCTCGGCGAACAGGTTGCAGCGGCCGGTGAACGGCGACTCGACACGCAGGTTCGCCCCGCGAAGACAGCCGGCGAGCCGCGCGGCCGCGTCGTCCTCGCCGACATCGCCTGGATCGAGGGCGGCCACCACGATCTCCGAGAGGCCGGTCCGCGCGAGACCGGCGGCCTCCTCCGGGCCGATCACCGCCCCCTTGCGCAGGGTGATGTCAGCCCGCCGGACCGTATGCGCGCTGATCAGTCCGCCCGCCTCGGCGAGCGGGACGGTCCCGAACCTCACGCGACCTCCGGACGGGGCGCGCGGCGCAGGCACGCCACCACCTCGGCGAGCACGGCCAGCGCGATCTCGGCGGGACTGACGGCGCCGATCGGGAGCCCGATCGGCGCGTGGATCCGGCCGATCTGCGCGGGCGTGAACCCCGCCTCGGTGAGCCGCGCGACGCGGGCCGCGTGGGTCTTCCGGGAGCCGAGGGCGCCCACGTAGAAGCACTCGGCCGCCAGGGCCGCCTTCAGCGCAGGATCGTCGATCTTGGGATCGTGGGTCAGGGCTGCGAGGGCGCAGTAGCGATCCAGCACCGGGACGGTTGTGCCGAGGGCGGCGTCCGGCCACTCGGCGACCAGCGCGATGCCCGGGAAACGCTCCGGCGTGGCGAATGCGGTGCGGGGGTCGATCACCGTGAGCGCGAGGTCGAGCCCGGCCGCCATCGGCGCCATGGCCTGCGAAATGTGGACGGCGCCGACGACCACGAGCCGCACCGGCGGCACCTGCACGGTGAGGAACAGGGTCCGCCCGTCAGCCTCGACGAGGCCGCTCTTGCCGGACGCAAGGTGTTTCGCCAGGACGTCGGCCAGGGGGTCGACGGCGAGGTCCGACTCGCGCACGAGGCGCTGCGCGCCGTCGGCGATGTCGGTGACGAGGATCGCGGCGCGGCGGGCCGCGCGCTCGTCGTTCAGCGCCGCAAGGATGTCGCTGCGCATCAGTCGACCCGCTCGACGAAGACCCGGATCCGCCCGCCGCAGGACAGGCCGGCCCGCCAGGCCGTCTCGTCCGCGACGCCGAATTCGAGGACGCGCGGCGTGCCGGCCTCGATCACCTCGAGGGCCTCGGTGATGACCGCGCCCTCGACGCAGCCTCCCGAGACGGAGCCGAGGAAGTTGCCGTCGCCGTCGACCGCGAGGTGGCTGCCCACGGGCCGGGGCGCCGAGCCCCAGGTCTCGATCACGGTGGCAAGCGCCACGGCGCGACCGTCGCGCCGCCAGGACTGGGCGGCGGAGAGGATGTCTGTATCGGTGCTGAGCATGGCCTCGTGGACTTTCGGCCGGCGGGTGGCCCCCGCTTCCCACAGGTATGGCCCACGCGCCGCCGTGCAAGGCGCCCTCCGACTCGCACACCATGCCCACCGCCCGGGGCACCGGGCCTGTGGCCGTCGTGCGCGCGCCTTGGCCGATCCCGGCGCGGATGCGATAACAGGCCGGCCAAGCGTCCCCGCTCAGACCATGTCCGCCACCGTCGAACGGAGTTCATGCCAGACGACCCGTCCCTGCTTTCGCGGGAGGGAGCGGCGCGTGCTCCGGGTGACGTGAACGCCCCCGATCCCGCTCTGGCGCGCAGGCTGCGCAAGGATCCGCCGCCGCGCTCCGCGCCGCACCGCCTGTGGCGGCGCATCAGCCGGGCGATCGGCGACGTCCTGCCGAAAGGCCTCTACGCCCGTTCGCTGATCATCATCATCGCGCCGGTCGTCCTGCTCCAGTCGGTGATCGCCTACACCTTCATGGAGCGGCACTGGCAGCTCGTGACCAAGCGCCTGTCGGCGGCGGTGACCGCAGACGTGGCCGCCTTGATCGACATCTACGAGAGCTACCCGCAGGACAAGGATGCCGAGACCCTCTCGCGCATCGCCGGGGAACGGCTGAACCTCGACCTCGACATCCTCAAGGGGGCCAAGCTCCCGCCGCCGGGCCCGCGCCCGTTCTTCTCGATCCTCGACGAGGCCCTCTCGGACGAGATCAAGCGCCAGATCCGCCGGCCCTTCTGGATCGACACGGTCGGCCGCTCCAACCTGATCGAGATCCGGGTGGCAATTCCCGACGGCGTGATGCGCATCACCGCGCGGCGCAGCCAAGCCTACGCGTCGAATTCGCACATCTTCCTCGTCTGGATGATCGGCTCATCGCTGGTGCTGCTCGGCGTCGCGATCCTGTTCCTGCGCAACCAGATCAAGCCCATCCTCCGCCTCGCCGCGGTGGCGGAGGGCTTCGGCAAGGGCCGGGAGATCGAGTTCCGCCCGCGCGGCGCCCGCGAGGTGCGCCAAGCCGGTCACGCCTTCATCGAGATGAAGCGGCGGATCGAGCGGGCGATGGAGCAGCGCACGACGATGCTGAACGGCGTCAGCCACGACCTGCGCACCATCCTCACCCGCTTCCGCCTGTCCCTGGCACTGGTCGAGCAGACCAGCGAGATCGAGGATCTCAGCCGCGACGTGGATGAGATGAGCCGGATGCTGGAGGGCTACCTCGCCTTCGCGCGGGGCGACTCGGCCGAGCCCGCGACGCCCACGGACATGCGCGCCCTGCTGGAGGACCTGCGGACCGACGTGGAGCGCCTCGGCGCCCATGTCTCCGCCGTGGAGCTCGTCGGCACGCCCGAGGTCACGGTCCGTCCGGGCGCCTTCCGGCGTTGCCTGTTCAACCTCGCGGCCAACGCCGTGCGCTACGGCGAGACGGTGGCGATCTCCGGCCGACTGGAGGCCCGGACCTTCTTCGTCTCCATCGACGACGACGGGCCGGGCATTCCGGCCGAGAGCCGCGAGGACGTGTTCAAGCCGTTCCTGCGGCTCGACGACGCCCGCCAGGACGCCGGCGGCTCCGGGCTGGGCCTCTCGATCGCGCGGGACATCGCCCGCGCCCATGGCGGCGACATCACCCTGCACGACAGCCCCCTGGGGGGTCTGCGGGCCACCGTCCGGGTTCCGGCCTAGGCCGGATCAGGCATCGGCGGGCCGGCGCAGGCGCAGGTGCTCGGCCTGCACATTCCGGATGAGATGATCGAGGCTGGCCTCGTCGAGGCCGGCGCCGACGAGCCGGGTGCGCAGGCTCGCCTCGCCGTGCCACGCGTAGCCGGCATCGTGCGGCAAGTGGCGCAGCAGGAGGGCGCTCACGATCGATTCACGCCGGTAGGCGGGGTGGCGCAGCAGCTTCCCGATATGGAGGACCAGCATGTCGACGCCGGAGGTCGCGGGGTCCGAAGCCCCCGTGCCCTTCCCATTCCCACTGACCGATGCCCGACGCATACATGCCCGCCTTTGAGAGGCGATACTCTCGCGCCAAATGATTGCACATCCATGAGCGTTCGGACGAGCCGGCGAAAAACTGCCGATTCCGGGGTCCCAACCTTCGCAGCACGGTGATATGCAGGGTCGTTTTCCCAGGGCCGCGGTCAGCCGCGCGCCGGATTTCGAGTGCCGCACATGAACCCGCTCGTCCCGCTCTTCATCCTGCTCTCGCTGCCGCTCGCGGCCATCGGGCTCGTGCTCTACACCGACGAAGGCATCAACCCGGACCTGTTCTACGCCTCCGTGAAGACCTTCGTGATCCTGGGCGCGATCGCGGTGGCGATGTCGTTCGGTGCGATGAAGCTCTCCGAGCGGTCCAAGCACTGAGATCCCACCGCCCGGAGGGCGCGATGCTGCAGGTGGTTCCGGCCTTCTCGCGTATCGGCGAGGAAAACGCCTTCGCGGTGCTGGCCCGCGCCCAAGCCCTCGCCGCGCAGGGCCGGGACGTGATCAACCTCGGTATCGGCCAGCCGGACATGCCGACCCCCGCGCACGTGGTCGAGGCGGGCATCAAGGCCCTGCGCGACGGCCACCACGGCTACACGCCGGCGGTGGGCATTCCGCCGCTGCGCGAGGCGGTGGCCCGCGACATCCATCGCCGCCACGGCGTCGAGGTCTCCCCCGAATCCGTGATGATCGTGCCCGGCGGCAAGGTCACCATGTTCATGGCGATCCTGATGTTCGGCGCGCCCGGAACCGAGATCCTGTATCCGGACCCCGGCTTCCCGATCTACCGCTCGATGATCGAGTTCACGGGCGCGACGCCGGTCCCCGTGCCGATCCGCGAGGAGAACGGTTTCGCCTTCTCGGCGACCGAGACCCTGGCGCTGATCACGCCGAAGACCCGGCTGCTGATCGTCAACTCACCCGCCAACCCGACGGGCGGCGTGACACCGAAAGCCGAGATCGACGCCCTGGTGAAGGGCCTGGCCGAGCACCCCGACGTCGCCGTGCTGTCGGACGAGATCTACGGCACCATGACCTACGACGGCGAGACCCATCACTCGCTGCTCAAGTATCCCGAGATCCGCGACCGGCTCGTCTACCTCGACGGCGCGTCGAAGACCTACGCGATGACCGGTTGGCGCCTCGGCTGGTCGGTCTGGCCGAAGCCGCTCTACGACGCGGCCCGCAAGCTCGCCGTCAACGCGCATTCCTGCGTCAACGCGGCGACCCAGTGGGCCGGCATCGCGGCGCTGGACGGCCCCCAGGACTGCGTGACCGAGATGGTCGCCGAATTCGACCGGCGCCGGACGATCGTGGTGGACGGTCTGAACGCCTTGCCGGGCGTGTCGTGCATCGCGCCCAAGGGCGCGTTCTACGCCTTCCCGAATATCTCCCGGACCGGCTGGAAGGCGAAGGCGCTGGCGTCGGCCCTTCTGGAAGAAGCGGGCGTCGCGGTGATCGGCGGCCCGGATTTCGGCGTCCACGGCGAGGGCTACATCCGTCTGTCCTATGCCAACTCGGCCGAGAACATCCGACGTGCATTGGACCGGATGGGCACGTTCCTCAGCGAGCAGAAGCCGGCCTGACTTTCCGTCGGGTCGGAAAAGCCCTTCGTCGCGCCCTCACCCTGAGGTGCCGGAGCGCGGGGGAGGCCCGAAGGCGCTTCCGGATCCCTCGATGATTCCTGAAACCCGCCTTCGAGGCCCGCTGCCGCAGGCGCGGCGACGGGTAGGATCGACCGGGTGTCCGACCGGGCTTCCCTACGACTTGCCGGGGGCCCGCTTGTCGATCCAGCCCGCCAGCCAATCGGCGATATCGAGGCTGTTCTTGTCCTGCATCAGCATGTGCGAATTGCCGTGGATGCCGATCTCCGGCAGCAGGATCAGCTCCGCCCGGCCGCCCGCGGCATTCGCCGCCGCCACGAAGCTGCGGCACTGCTTGAGCCGCGGCGCCCAGCGGGGCGAGGCGTCGACGTAATCGCCGAAGAGGACGAGGATCGGCAGGTCCCTGTAGGGCGCGAGATCGTCCTTCGCCGGGTCCGGGCACGCGGCCGGCTCGATGGCGACGATGGCGCGGATGCCCGACCGGTCGAGGGACGCGGTCTGGAACGGGTAGATCCCCGATTGAGAGTGGGAGATCAGCACCGCACCTTTGAGCTTCTTGGCCAGTTCCGACAGGGCCGGCACAGTGGGGTTCGGCACCGGGAGGGCGGCCGACCAGTCCGGGACCATCTGCTTCCAGAACTCGCCCTGGGCCTCCAGGGGGAACTGCATGTCGGGAAACACCTTCGGGTATTCCGGCCCGAACCGGAAGATCGCCCAGGCCGGCTCGCGCCCGGCCAAGAAGACCGGCGGCAGCGCGTTCGGGTCGGCCCGCCCCATCTTCACCGCGTTGATCTGGGCCGGGCTCGCCGCCGAGCGACCGCGCCAGGCCTGATCGATCACGTAGGTCGGGAAGCCGCGCCGGACGAAGTACTCGTCCCAGCCCATGCGTCCGTCCGGCGTCGTCTCCCAGGTCTTGCCGGTGAGGCAGCAGCCGTGGATCAGCACCAGAGGCGGCCGTCCGGTCGTCACCGGAACCTGATAGCGGACATAGATCTGGTCGACGCTGATCGTGCCGGAGGGTGCGTAGGCCGGCAGCGTCGACAGCGTGTCGGACTGAACGTCACGGCCGCCGACGAAGAAACTGCCCTGCTCGGCAATGGTCAGGGGGCCGGCGGCCGGTTCGGCGGCACGGGCGATTCCGCCGCCGATCAGCATCGCACCGACCAAGGCACAGGCGCTCCGCCAGACGCGCCCGCGCGCAGGCACTGACAGTCCCGACATGAAATGTCCCGTCCTCCCGCGAAGGGCCAGTCCGGACCCGTTCCCGACCGGAAGCCTAGCATGAAGCTCGGCGGCAATGGGAGTTCCCCGCGCCCGTCCGGTTGCCGGTCAGGCCGCGATGTTGCGCTCGACCCGGTCGATCGCGTCGGCGGGAAGATCGAGGGCCTCGGCCAGCATCTTCAGGAATTGACGCTCCTGGAGCGTATCGGGATCGATGGCGAGCCGCGCCGCCGCGAAGATCCGCGCCGCCGCATCGGGGCTTGCGACCCGCTCGGCGATCTCGTCGACGTCGGCGGGATCCGCGAGCTCCCGATCGAGCCAGGATCGCCCGTCGGGATCGAGGCCCGCATCCGCGACGGCCGTATCGAGGCGCTTCCGCTCGGCCGCGTCGACCATGCCGTCGGCCGTCGTGGCCGCCACCATGGCTCGCAGCATCAGCCGGGCTTCGTCCTCATCGATCTCGGTGAAGTCCGGGCCGCCCGACTCGGGCGGTGGGGCACCGCGCAAGGCCCGGTAGGCGAGGCTGCCGATCAGCGCCAAGCCTCCGAGGGCCGCGCCGGCGGCTAGACCGCCGCTCCTGGAACGCACCAGTGCGTCGACGATCCGTCTGCTGTCAGCCATGCCAACCTCCCGGGATTGAATCCGATTCGGATCGGAAACAACCCGGGAGGCGCTCGGGTTCAGCCGCGCTCAGGCATCGGCCTCATCCTCGTCCTCGTCGATATCCACCAAGAAGACGATGTCGGCCTCATCGGCGTCGTCCGAATCGGTCTCGGTGTGATGGGGATCGTCGACGAAATCGCCCTCGCCGTCGTCCTCTGCCAGCGCGTCCTCGAAGATCTCGACCTCGTCCTCGGTGGCCGCCCGGACCTTGAGCGGCGACGTGCCGTTCCAGAGCGGCTTGCCGCCCGTCGTCATGGTCCGGATGTCTTCCTTGAATCCGTCACAGGTGAAGAGGTCCTTGGCGGACGCCTCGTCGCTGTTGATCACCGCAACGGCGGTGCCGTCGATCTCGAGCGTGAACATGGCCGGCATCCTTCTCGTAACCGTCCTCAGGCGCGCCCATTCAGCAGGCTGACCCACGGGTGCGACGCGCTGCCCCGGGAAGAACCACGGATGCTCCCCCCGGCAGCCATGAGCGCCGCGCGCGGATGCTGTAGGGGTGAACCGGACGGCCGCCAAGCCCATCCCGCCTCCACCGGCCCGAAAGCCATGGCGCGGATCCTGCGGGGCAGCGGTGGCGATGAAACTCGGACGCGAAGAAGGATCACCGCGGATGCGGATCAGGCTCGGCTGCGAGATGCGCTACGCCTTCCCCTATCCCGTACCGATGGTGGTCATGCTGAACGTGCATCCCACCCGGGCGGGCGCCCTGGAGGCCCCCGACACGCTGCGCACCGAGCCGCCCGTGCCGGTCGACCTCTATCGCGACGGTTTCGGCAACCTGTGCGCGCGGCTGAGCGCGCCGGCCGGGAGCTTCACGATCGGCACGGACGCAGTGATCGACGATGACGGGCGCCCGGACCCGGTGCACCCGGAGGCCAAGCAGCACGCGATCGAGGACCTGCCGGCCGAAACCATCGTGTTCCTGCTGCCCAGCCGGTACTGCGAATCGGATCTGCTGGCCGACGAGGCGTGGCGCTTGTTCGGCCATACCGAGCCCGGCTGGAGCCGGGTGCAGGCGGTCTGCGATTTCGTGCACGACCACATCGCGTTCGGCTACGAATTCGCTCACGGCGACCGCACGGCGCAGGATGCCTATGCGGGTCGCCGCGGCGTCTGCCGGGACTTCACCCACCTGGCCGTGGCCTTCTGTCGCGCGCTGAACATCCCGACCCGCTACTGCACCGGTTATGTCAGCTTCATCGGCGAGCCCGAGCCGCACCCGACGGGCGATTTCGCCGCCTGGATGGAGGTCTATCTCGGCGGGCGCTGGCACGTGTTCGACCCGCGCAACAACGCCCCGCGGATCGGCCGGGTCATGGTCGCCTACGGCCGCGACGCCGCGGATGTGCCGCTGACCCACACGTTCGGACCGAATCCCCTCGTGGGCTTCCGGGTCTGGGCCGACCGGATCGACCATCTGGACGCCTCCGGCGACGCGCCGATCCTGCCGGAGGAACCCCTGCCGCCGCAGAGCATGACGACCCGGATGGGGTGAGCGCGGCGCGCCTACACCCCGGCGCCCCGGGCTATGGCGCGCTTGACCACCCCCTGCACATCCGGATTCGAGAGGAACAGGTCGTGGTTGATCAGGCCGCCGCCGTAATCGGAGGCGTCGGCGACGCGCACGCCGAGTGCCTCGAGCTTGGCGCGATCGGCCGCGCCCGCCCGCACGCCCCCCGCCAGGGCGGCGGAGAGTTCGAGCGCCCGGTCGTTGGTGGAGGAGATCACCGTGATCTTCGAGACATCGGGTCCAAGGCGGGCGACGCCGTTGGAGAACAGGTCGAAATCGATGTCGGGTGCGGCCAGCACCACGGCTCCGATCCGCGCCATCGCGGCCTCGCCGGCCTCGGCGCGGAGCAAGCGCAGGGTCTCGAGCGTGAGGAGCGTGCCCATCGAGTGCGCGACGATGTTGATGCGGCCGCCGCTCGGCGAGGCGGCCAGCGCCTTGAGCAGGTCCTCGAAGGCGTCGCGCGACCAGAGGGCGCTCTCGCGATCGTAATTGTAATCGAGGGTCGCAGCCGCCGACGGCCACGTGAACAGGCCGGAGACGCCGCCGAAGCGGATGCCGTCCGAGAGCCTGGCCGCGCTGATCGCGGCCGATTCGAACGATTCGCGGTAGCCGTGGACGTAGATCAGCACGTCCCGCCCGAGGGCCGCCTGCGAGAAGGCTGTGGCGGCACCGGATCCCGTCTCGAATTTCGGCACCGCGCCGATCGTCCAGTCGCCGGTGATGACGGACGAGACCTTGCCGAGGAGCGAGCGGTCGGGCGGCGACAGGCGCACCTCCGCGAAGCTCAGGCCGCGGCCGCGGTCGCTGCTGAAATACGGCGGCCGGGGCGGATTGCCCACGGGCTTGCGGGTCGTGGCGACCAGCAACACCGGCATGACGTCGAGGGCCGATTGCTTTTCGGGCAAGGCCGCGCCGGTCCCGAGATCGTCGGTGACGCAGGCGCCGAGCGACGGGGCGAGACCCGCGGCGCCCGCGAGAGCTCCGAACCGGAGAAGGACGCGACGTGAGACGATCTGGCTCGACATGATCCGGTTGCGCTCGGGCGGGGTGCCCTCCGTCGCCCAGGATCGTGACCATCGCGGGGCACGATCACGGCAGGTCGGCGTGAATAGCGGGCATGACCGGGCTTGTGGTGGACGGGCCACAGCCGG
Organism: Methylobacterium sp. 391_Methyba4; assembly: GCF_029691625.1. Lineage (NCBI taxonomy): Bacteria > Pseudomonadati > Pseudomonadota > Alphaproteobacteria > Hyphomicrobiales > Methylobacteriaceae > Methylobacterium > Methylobacterium sp. 391_Methyba4. The sequence goes on from NZ_CP121475.1 coordinate 4,304,927, forward strand.
CCCATCCCCCGGTGCCGGTGCCCTCCCCCTCGACGGCAGCCGTCGCCGCAGCCATGAAGGGACCATGACGCCGTCCATCGACATTCAGAGCCTTCGCGAGCGCCTGCTGCGCGGCGACCGCGCCGCGCTGGCCCGGGCCATCACGCTGGCCGAGTCCAAGCGTGCCGATCACCGGGCCCTGGCGGCGGATCTCATCGATTCGGTTCTGCCCGAAACCGGTCGGGCGATCCGCGTCGGGATCACCGGCGTGCCCGGCGTCGGCAAGTCGACCACCATCGACGCCCTGGGCTCGAACCTGACCGAGGCCGGCCACAAGGTGGCGGTGCTGGCGGTCGATCCGTCCTCTTCCCGGACCGGCGGCTCGATCCTGGGCGACAAGACCCGGATGGCGCGGCTGTCGCACGATCCCAACGCCTTCATCCGCCCCTCCCCGTCCTCCGGAACGCTCGGCGGCGTGGCGGCCAAGACTCGCGAGACCATGCTTCTCTGCGAGGCCGCGGGCTTCGACGTGATCCTCGTCGAGACGGTCGGCGTTGGCCAGTCGGAGACGGCGGTGGCCGACCTGACCGACTTCTTCCTGGTGCTGATGCTGCCCGGAGCGGGCGACGAGCTCCAGGGCATCAAGAAGGGCATCCTCGAACTCGCCGACATGATCGCGGTCAACAAGGCCGATGTTGGCGAGGCCGAGCAGCGGGCCAATGCAGCGGCTTCGGAATACCGTGCGGCGTTGCACATCCTCACCCCGGCCTCCGCCACCTGGACGCCGCCGGTGGTGACGATCTCGGGCTTCCACAATCTGCGTCTCGACGCGCTGTGGGCGAAGATCGTCGACCACCGGGAGAAGCTCACCGCCACCGGAGAGATCCAGGCGAAGCGCCGGACCCAGGACGTGAAGTGGATGTGGGCGCTAGTGGACGAGCGTCTGCACCAGCGCCTCGTCGGGTCCCCGGAGGTCCGGCGCCGCACGGCCGAGGCGGAGGCGGGTGTGGCGCGGGGCGAGACATCCCCCGCCGCCGGCGCCGCGGCCATCGCCGAGCTGATCGGCCTCTGACCTATCCCGTCTACCGCGGAAACGCTGGCCGCGCATAATTTCATGGCGGCCGGGGGCACAAACGCCATCTCGCGCGTTCGGTGGACGACGGCGTAACGAGCGACGCCCGCGTCGCGGCGCCGCGCTCACGTCCAGGAGAGTGCCATGGTGGATACGGATCGGATCGTCGGCGGCGCCAAGGAGGCCGTCGGCAAGGTTCAGGGCGCGGCCGGAGATTTCGCGGGCTCGAACCGCGACTCGGTCGAGGGTCGGTTCCGCGAGGCCCAGGGCGAGGCGCAGAACGTCTACGGCCAGGTGAAGGACAAGGCGCGCGACATCGCCGACCGGGCCGGCGACGTCGCCAGCGACGCGTATGACCGCGCCGGCGACATCGCGGGTGAGGCCTATGAGCGGAGCGGTTCCTACCTCCGCGACGGGCGTGCCGCCGTCGGCGCCCGCGTGGAAGAGAATCCCCTGGTCGCCCTGCTGATCGCCGGCGCGGTGGGCTACGGCCTCGCCCTGCTGGTCCACGGCCGCCGCTGACCGAGGAGCGGCCCCACCTGAAGCCGGGCGGGGCCGCCATCCCACAGGCTCCGCCCGATCGTCGCGGCTGATCTGACGGCTGCGGAACGCCCATGATACCGAGGGTGTCGATACGGAAGGTGTCAGCCCCCGGGTGACGGGCCCTGCCTTCCGGAACGCAGCAGTGGACGCCGCTACTGCGCGGTCCAGCCGCCATCCATGCTGATATTGGCGCCGGTGATCTGGCTCGCCGCATCGGAGCACAGGAACACCGCCAGTGCGGCGACCTGATCAACGGTGACGAATTCCTTGGTCGGCTGCGCCTTCAGCATCACGTCTTCGATCACCTGCTCCTTGGTCAGACCGCGGGCCTTCATCGTGTCGGGAATCTGCGACTCCACGAGGGGCGTCCAGACGTAACCGGGCGAAATGCAGTTCACCGTGATCTTGTGGGGCGCGAGTTCCAATGCCGCCGCCTTGCTCAGGCCCGCGATCCCGTGCTTGGCCGCCACGTAGGCCGACTTGAACGGCGAGGCCACCAGCGAATGGGCCGAAGCGGTGTTGATGATCCGGCCCCAGCCGCGTGCCTTCATCCCGGGAATTGCCGCATGCATCGTGTGGAAGGCCGAGGACAGGTTGATCGCGATGATCTGCTCCCACTTGTCGGCCGGAAAGTCCTCGATCGGCGATACGAACTGGATCCCGGCATTGTTGACCAGCACGTCGACGGATCCGAAAGCGCCCTCCGCCTCGCGCACCATGGCGTTGATCGCCTCGGGCTTGCTCATGTCGGCGGACGAATAGTGGACCTTGACCCCGTAGGCGCTTTCGATCCCGGCCCGCGTTTCCTCGATGGCGGTCGCGTCCCCGAACCCGTTGAGCACGACGTTGGCTCCCTCGGCCGCAAGGGCGCGCGCGATGGCAAGTCCGATGCCGCTGGTCGAGCCGGTGACGAGGGCGGTCTTGGTCTTGAGGGTCATGGAGCCTCCTGGAACTCGGGCGCGCTGCCGAGCGAATGGGAAGACGGCGCGGTCGCAGCGGGACAGGTCGCGACCTAACTAGCGCGGGACGGGGACGCCGGCACAGGGTCGCCCGATGCCGGTGCGGGCAGGATGTCACCGGCTTCCGTCTGCGGGCGCGGTGAAGCCGGAAGGCCGATCTCGACCCGCAGCCCTGGGGCGTTGTCGAAGAGCCGCAGGGTCCCGTGATGCAGGCGCACCACGGCGTTGACGAGGCTGAGGCCCAGCCCGAAGCCCGGTCGCGAACGGGCATCCTCCAGGCGCACGAAGCGACCGAGGACGCGGGCCCGCTCCGCTTCGGGGATGCCCGGTCCATGATCGGACACGGCAAGGCGGATCGTCTCGCCGTCGCGCCATGCCTCCAGCGTCACGCTGGCCTCCGCTCCGGCGGATTCGGCCCCGTATTTCAGGGCGTTGTCGATGAGGTTGGCGAGGGCTTGCCCGATCAGCTCGCGGTTGCCCGCGATGGTGAGGGCGTCCTGCGCGCGCACCGCGAGCGTCAGCCCCTGATCCTCGGCGACCGCCTCGTAGAGTTCGCCGACGCTCCGCACCGTCTGGCCGATATCCAGCGGTCCCAGCATCTCCCGGGCAGACCCGGCTTCGAGCCGCGCGATCATCAGAAGGGCATTGAACACCCGGATCAATCCGTCGCCTTCGTCGATCACGGCTTCCAGCGCCGCGCGCAATTCCTCCGTCGTCGAGGCCCGGCGCAGGGCCTCGTCGGCGCGGTTGCGCAGGCGGGTCAACGGCGTCTTGAGGTCGTGGGCGATGTTGTCGGAGACCTCCCGCATGCCGCGCATCAGCTCGCCGATCCGCTCCAGCATCAGGTTGAGGCTCGACGCGAGGCGGTCGAGTTCGTCGCCGTTTCCCGCCACAGGGAGCCGGTCGTCGAGATCGCCCGCCATGATCGCGCGGGTGGTCTGGGTCATGGCATCGACCCGGCGCAGCACCCGGCTCGCTGCCAGCCAGCCGCCGATCACGCCGAGGAGCACGACGGCGGCGAGCGAGGTGAGGAAGGCGCGCCCGATCACCGCCCGCAGACGGTCGCGCTCTTCGGTGTCGCGCCCGACGAGCAGCCGGAATCCGCCCGGCAGGGTGAAGACCCGCACGATCGCCTGATGCGCCTCGGCATCGGACTCGTTGCGGCCGTAGCGCGTTTCGGTCTGACCTGGGGTCGCCAGCACGGCGGCGGGCACGTAGCCGACATTGCCGACCACATGGTCGCCGCCGGCCGTCGTCACGAGGTAGAGCGAGGCCCCCGGCTCGCGCGAGCGCCGCTCCACCACGCTGATCAGCCGCCGTAGACCGCCGGCATTGTATTGTTCCGACAGGCCGTTGATCTCGGCATCGATCGTCGAGACGATCTGGTCGTCGAGTACCGCGCGGGCATTCCAAGCGACGTAGCCCAGCGCCAGGAATGCGCAGAGGGCGAAGATCGCCAGATAGGCCAGCGACAGCTTGAAGGCGGTGGTGCGGAACAGCTTCTGGAAGCGCGCAGCCCCCGTCTCGCGGGCGACCAGCGCGTCAGCCGGAACCGCGCTCACCCGGAGGCGCCCTCCTCGAAGCGCAGGACATAGCCGGCACCCCGAACCGTATGGATGATCGGGGACGCGAACCCCTTGTCGAGCTTGCTGCGCAGGCGCGAGACGTGAACGTCGATGACGTTGGTCTGCGGATCGAAGTGATAGTCCCAGACATGCTCCAGCAGCATCGTGCGTGTCACGACCTGGCCCGCATGCCGCATCAGGTATTCGAGAAGACGGAATTCGCGGGGCTGCAACGGGATCTCGCGGCCGGCCCGGGTCACCCGATGGGACAGACGGTCGAGTTCTAGGTCGCCGATCCGGTAGCGCGTCTCCTCGGCGGCTCCCGAGCCGGCCTGCCGCCGGGCCAGCGCCTCGGTGCGAGCCAGCAGTTCCGAGAAGGCATAGGGCTTCGGCAGATAATCGTCGCCCCCGGCGCGCAGCCCCTTCACCCGGTCGTCGACCTGCCCGAGTGCCGACAGGATCAGCGTCGGGGTCGCGACGTTCTGCTCGCGCAACGACCGGATCAGCGACAGGCCATCGAGCTTCGGCAGCATCCGGTCGACGATCAGCACGTCGTAGTCACCCTCGCGGGCCAGCGCGTAACCGTCGAGGCCGTCATGCGCGCTGTCGGCGACATGGCCGGTCTCACGGAAGGCCTTGACGAGATAGGCCGCAGCCTCCTGATCGTCCTCGATGATGAGCAGTCGCATGGCCCCGTTCCATAGCGCGCCGCGTGGGTCGGGGGAACGTATCTCCATCAACATGGTCAAGTCGCTCCCCTCCCCTCTCGGGCTGAACGGGCCGAGGTCGCGGACCTCGGCCCGTTCCGAAGCGGGGCGCGGACGACTCGGAGGGCGCGAGATCCGTCACCGGCTTCGTCCGCGTGGGCCGTGGACCATGCGCGGTGTGAGGATGATTGCAGGCGATCGATTACCGGATGATCGCGGGGAGATGACTTCGCGGTAAGGCGTCGTCGG
>NZ_CP121475.1:4317500-5422500 GCF_029691625.1 Methylobacterium sp. 391_Methyba4
GCGCCCTCCGCAATCCCGCCCTGCAGGCTAACGCGTTGTGCTGGAAGCCCGCTTCCGCTAGTTTGGCGGCCGGTCGCCGGGGCCCTTGGGCAGAGGCCGTCCGGCGGCCCGACCTCGCGTCCGGTCGCCGCGCCGCGGATTCCTCCCAATCGTCGCGCATCAGGAGCCTCGGCCCATGGACTTCCTCAAACCACGGTACACGCCTATGAACCGCCGCCGTCGCATCTACGAGGGCAAGGCGAAGGTCCTCTACGAGGGGCCGGAGCCCGGCACGCTCATTCAGCACTTCAAGGATGACGCGACGGCCTTCAACGCGAAGAAGCACGAGGTCATCGACGGCAAGGGCGTCCTGAACAACCGGATCTCCGAGTTCGTCTTCCAGCACCTCAACGACATCGGCGTGCCGACGCATTTCATCCGCCGGCTCAACATGCGCGAGCAGCTGATCCGCGAGGTCGAGATCATCCCCCTCGAAGTTGTAGTGCGCAACGTCGCGGCCGGCTCGCTGGCGACCCGGCTGGGCCTGGAGGAAGGCACCCAGCTGCCGCGCTCGATCATCGAGTTCTATTACAAGAACGACGCGCTGAACGACCCGATGGTCTCCGAGGAGCACATCACGGCCTTCGGTTGGGCGACGCCCCAGGAGATCGACGACATCATGGCGCTGGCGATCCGCGTCAACGACTTCCTGTCGGGCCTCTTCCTCGGCGTCGGCATCCGACTGGTCGACTTCAAGATGGAGACCGGCCGCCTCTGGGAAGGCGACATGATGCGCATCGTGGTCGCTGACGAGATCTCCCCGGATTCCTGCAGGCTCTGGGACATCAAGTCCTCCGACAAGCTCGACAAGGACCGGTTCCGCAAGGATCTCGGCGGCCTGATCGAGGCCTATACCGAAGTCGCCAAGCGGCTTGGGATCATGTCGGAGAACGAGAAGGTCCAGGGCAGCGGCCCGCGCCTCGTCCAGTAAGCGCGTTCAGGCGGGTGGGCGGCGCAGGTGCGTCGGCCCCGCCTCCGGAAAGCCCGGCCGCAGCCGGGCGTGGGTCGAGAGGTCCGGATCGAAGCCCGGGTGATAATGGGGGTCCTGCACCAGTAGCGGCCCCCATCGCTTCTTCAGCGCCGCGATCTCGCGCTGGTGGCGGGCGCGGGCCTCCGGGGTCCAGCGGCGACTCGCCGCCTCTCGGTGGTGCAGAACCGCTCCGGGGACCAGCAGCGTGCGATAGCCGGCCGCGTTGAGGCGCAGGCAGAGATCGACATCGTTGAAGTCCACCGCGAAGGCCGCCTCGTCGAAGCCGCCGACCGCCCGGAACTTGTCCGCTTCGACCGCTAGGCAGGCGGCCGTGACCGCGGAGACCGCGTGCGTGACGCGCAACGCCGCCAGATAGCCGGACGCGTCCCCCGGGAAGTGGCGGTGCCCGTGGGTGACAAGGCCGCCGGTCCCGAGCACGATGCCGCCGTGCTGGATCCGTCCCTCGCCGTCGAGGAGCTTGGCGCCGACGGCGCCGACATCCGGTCGAAGGGCCTCACGGGCCATCCGAGACAGCCAGTCGGGCCGGAACGCCTCGACGTCGTTGTTGACGAAGACCAAGAGCCGGCCGCGGGCGCGGGCCGCGGCTGCGTTGTTCATGGCGGCGAAGTTGAACGGCCCGGGACAGGGCACGACATGCCCCCTCCCCTCCCCTTCGAAAGCGCGCAGAAAAGCGAGAGTCTCCGGCTCGCGACTGTCGTTGTCGCAGACCAGGATCTCGATCGACGGCCAGTCAGTGCAAGACCGCAGGCTTTCGAGACAGGGGCGCAGGAGATCCAGGCGATCGCGGGTCGGCACGATCAGGCTGGCCAGGGGCCGGGTCTCGGGAAGGGGATGTTCGACCTGGACGAGGCTGTCGGGCCCCACCGCGACCCGGACGGCCGACCGCCCCGTTCGGTCCAGGTGATCCCGCACGATCGCGTGATGGGACGCGGGGCCCTCCGCGCCTTCCGGCGGCGGGACCGGGCGTCCGGCGCGCCGCACGGACAGAAGCTCCGGGATATGGCCGATCGCGCCCGGACCGAAGCGCTCGGCAATCCGGAACGCGGCCTCAGCTGGGCTTCGGGGCGCGGCGGCCGGGTCAAGGGCGCTGCCGCGGCAGGCCAACACGGGCCCGAGATAATCGAATGCCACGAGCCGGTCGGCGTCGAAGACCGGTGGCAGAAGCGGCACCACCACACCACCGATCCGCTCCTGTACGAGGGCATCGCCATAGAGGGCTTGGAGGTCGGGCTCCGCGGCGAAGCGAGCGGCGATCCGCTCGGGTGCGCCGGTCACGAGGATGCCGTCACCGATCAGACGGATTGCGTCGCCCGGACCGGCCGGCGCCGGCGGGAAGCGGTCGAGAATCGCGGGCGGCAGCGAAAGCCGGTGGTCGATTCCGATCAAGGCCGCGAGCGCTTGCCGGGCGCGCAGGCGCTTCCCCATCAGGCGCGCCCGCACGATGGCGGCCGCGGCGCGGGGGTGAACGAGGATCTGTCGCGCTGTCCCCAAAAGCGTGCGCCAGGAGCGGCGCGGCGATCCGTGATACGGGCCGTCTTCACGGCCCGATGCCCAGTCCGACGGCGTCATTCCAAGTCCTCGCCGAAGGTCGTGACCGACAGGGCGGGATGGTAGAACGGATCGTGCCGGATCACGGCGCGCCAGCGCTCGGAGAAGCGGGCCGCCTCCTGCTCGAAGCGCGCGCGCTTGGCACCGACGGAGGGACCGCGGCTGACGGATTCGAGATGGGCCAGGGTCGCGGCCGGCGTCCAGATCGTCTTCCAGCCGGCGGCCCCGAGGCGCAGGCAGAAATCCACGTCGTTGAAATCGACCGGGAAGGACTCGGCGTCGAAGCCCCCCACCGCCAGATACTTGTCGCGCGCGACGGCGAGGCAGGCGGCCGTCACCGCCGAGACCTCGTGCGCCACACGCAGCCGGCCGAGATGGCCCGGCGTGTCCCCGGGCCGGCGGCGCAGGATATGGCCCGCCCGACCGCCGAGGCCGACGACGACGCCGGCATGCTGCAATGTGCCGTCGCCGTAGAGAAGCTTTGCCCCGACGGCGCCGACATCCGGCCGGCAGGCCTGCCGGACCATGGCTTCCAGCCAGCCGGGCTCCAGGACGGCGACATCGTTGTTCAGGAGCACGACGATCGCGCCCGACGCCGCGCCGACGCCGGCATTGACCATCGCGGCGAAATTGAAGGGTTGAGGGTCCATTAGGATCCGCACGCGCGGATCGTCGCGCAGGCTTGCGTAGTGATCGAGCACAGCGGGATCGGTGGAACCGTTGTCGACGATGATCAGCTCGATCGCCGCATAGGCGGTCTCGTGGAGCACGCCGCGGCAGACGCGGGTGATCAGGTCCAGGCGGTCGCGCGAGGGAATCACGATGCTCACCAGCGGCGCCGGATCCGGCAGCGGCCATTTCAGGTGGACGGCGCCGTCGTGGATCTCGGCACGGAGCGAAGGCCACCCGGATCGACGCGCGTCGAGGGCTGCCGCCCGGGCGGACGCGTCGAGCCCGTCGCCGACGGTGCGGGCGAGAATCCGCGGGACATGCGCCACCCGCGCGGCGCGGGTCGTCGCGGCGGCCGCGATGGCCAAACCGATCTCCTCCATCGGGCCGACGGGGCGCCCCGGACTTGCAGAGAGCCACGTCTTCGACAGGAGCAGGGGAAATCCCGGATAGCCCGTCGCCAGGGCAAGATCCGGGCTCCAGTCCGGCTTCAGCTGCGGGCGACCGTCGGGGCCGATCGCGTCGCCGTAGGCGATGTCCGCGTCCGAGAGGGTGGGGGCCAGCAGCGCCAGGGCCTCGGGCTCCAGGACGTCGCCGGGGCGTAGCAGGCACAGGGCGTCCGCATCGCGGAGAAGATCGTCGAAGCCGGCAGTATCGTCCCAGGCACGGTGCGACACGGGCCCGTCCTCCGATGGAGGCGGCGCGCCCGACCATGCGACCGAGACCCACTCTGGCCGGTGCGTCTGCGCGGCCAGCGCGTCGCGCGCGGCGCCCACCACCGCCGCCTCGCCGGGTCGCGCGAGCAGGAGACAGCCGATCCGCAGCGCGGAGGGTGGAAGGCCGGCGGGCCGGGATCTGGCAGCGGCCCAGGACGGGAAGCGGACCATCGGCGTCACCGCGCAGGTGCCGCGCAGGATGTCCCGGTAGCGCCGGTCCGAGCCGCGGGCGCGCTCGTAGAGCGCGGCGAGGCAGCGCCAGGGCCGGCGGAGGAGACTTTGTGCGAGCACCCCAGCCTCGTGCCGGGCACCGACCCGCTCCAGAGCGAAGTCGGCACCGGCCGAGAGGCGGATCTCGCGCGCATCCGAGGGGATCAACCCCAGCCAGTGGGCGAGCCCCTGAGAGGCGCCCGGCAGGACGAAATCCTGAACGGCATCGTCCGGACCCCGCAGGACGCGGAGGATCGGGCGCCGGGGTGGCGCCGCGGGATCGCCGCTGTAGCTCAGTACGATCCAGCCGACAGGATGATCAGGGAGCACGAGGCGGCGGTCGTATTCGGGATCGGCCACCGGTTCGAGGCGAAACCGCGTCGCCCGGCCAAGCCAGATCTCGCCGTGACCGGTCTTCGCAATCAGTCGGTTCGGATCGCCGAAGCGTGCCGCGGCGTCACTGGGCAGCGTCGCCTCCGCCGGCGGGTGCTGCGGCGACCGCCGGTTTCCGGCGGCGCGGCTTCGCAGCGGCCTTCCCGGCCCCCTTGCCGGCGCCGACCCCCACCGCGATGTCATACTCGGCCGTCATCGCGGCAGGAACCTGCAGATCATCGGCGACGACCGTGGCGAAGCCCTGGGCCTCACCCGGTCCGACCGTGACGCTGACCCGCTCGGCGCGGCTTGAGACGACCTTGCCGTTGTAACGGATCTGAAACGTCACCGGCACATCGAACCGGCCCGGCGCGCCGGCCGGCCCGAGCAGCACGTTGACCTCCGCGCCCACCTTGACGGTGATCGAGCCGTCCTGACGCCGCGTGCATTCGCGGGCAAGCCGAGCGAGGGCGTACTGGGTGCGCACCGTATCGCCCGCAAGAGTTCGCGAGGCGGCGGCACCCTCGACGACCTCCACCGGAGGGCAATAGGGCGGATCGAGGGTTTCGGGCTGCGACGGCGGCACCGTCGTGCCTCCGTACTTGAACAGGTTGGAGAAGATGTTCCCCTCCTCGGCCCGACACGGAGCGGCAGCGGCGAGGGACAGGGCAAGCACGAGACCGCCCCGCCGGAGCAGGGCGTTCGGCAGCCGGGTGGCGCCCGGGGACCGCGTCGGAGTCCTGTCTTGAAGTCCGATCATCGCACGGCTCCCGAGCGGCACCGTCATTTCAGGCTATCGAACCCGGCCGCGAAGCCCTTCATCGACAGCGGGATCCCGACGCCTTCCTCGGGCGTCTGGAACACGATGAAGGTGGCTTGCGTGCCGTTCTTGAACTGGCGGATCAGACCGTCATCCATCACGACCTCGGCCACGCACCCGGTGGTGAGACAGCGGACGAAGCCCGCGCGGCCGATATCGGTCTGATCGATCTTGAGGCCGAGGCCGGAAGGCAGGAGGACGCCCAGTGGCGCCACCACCCGCAGGAGGTAGCCGCGGTTGTCGGCCGTCTTCAGGACGATCACCACCAGGGTCAGATTCGGCCGGTCCTCGGCGGCGAGATACTGGACGAGGGCACATTGCTCGGCCTTCGCGCCGGCCGGCGTCTCGCAGCGCAATTGCCAATCCTCGAAGGTCTTGCGCACCATACCCTGGGCCGCGGCCGGCCCGGCGGGCACGAGCGCGGCCGCCACGAGGGCGAGGAAAACCGGCAGCGCGGCGCGCCGGACGGCGCGCCGGAAACGAACGAGCCTCGCGTGAAGCGGCACCACCGATCCCTTCGGAACGCTCCGGCCGAGGACCGGCGGGAGCCGTACAATCGGGCGTGTTCCGACCATGGTCGGGCCCGCGCTGTCAAGCGATGCGGTCGCGGTGTTGCGCGTCGGCGCTACCCGCGCGGATGTCTGCGGCCTAGATTGTGATCGAACACTCCTCCTGCGCCGGATCCCGCCGTGATGCGCCTGCTCACTCTCTCGGCCGCCTGCTTGGTGGCCACCCTCGCGCAGGCGGGGGCCCAGTCCCTGCCGGTCGGGGAGACCACCTACATCGAGCGCTCGCTCAATCACACCGACACGCTGGTGATTGAGCATCCGCCGGTGGCGGCGAACCCCTATGGCCGCCGCAACGGACATGCCGCGATCGCCGGCTATTGCCGGGACGGTGGTCTCATCCGGCGGCGTGACGAGTTCGGCAACCCGGTGATCATCCGCCAGCGGGAGGTGTGCGACAGCGTCGCGCCGCGTACCCTCAGCCCCGGCGAGGTCGATCCCCGCCCGAGCTGGCCGGCCGACGCCGTGGCGCGCCAGCGCGTCCTGCGCGCCAAGGGCTGACGCGAGTCACGCCGTCTTCTCCGGTCGGCGGATCAGCCGTACCGATGCAGGCCGGTGCCGTGGCGCTTGAGCCACGCTTCGGCGGCGTCGGTGTTCGGACAGAGGGCGTGCACGAGAGCCCAGAAGCGTGGGGAATGGTTCATCTCGCGCAGGTGGGCCATTTCGTGAGCGACCAGATAGTCCAGCACCATCGGCGGCGCGAGAATCAGGCGCCATGAGAAGTTCAGCTCGCCGCGGGCCGTGCAGGAGCCCCAGCGGCTGCGGGTGTCGCGCAGGGTGACGCGGACCGGCCTCTGCCCGAGTTGCACCGCATAACGCTCGATCGCCTCGGCGAGGTCGTGCTTCGCCTCACGGGCCAGGAAGTCGCGGATTCGGCGCGCCACATGGGCTGCGTCGCAGGACACCGAGATGGCCGGCTCTCCGGCGACGCACTCGACCCGTACCGGACCGCTGCGGGTGCCGCGCTGGAGGATCCGGTGAGGCTCGCCGCGGAGCGGCAGGCTGGACTCAGGCTCGAAGGCCACGCGAGCCGGCACACGGGCCAGACGCGTTGCGATCCAGCCCGCATGGCTCGCAGCGAAGCGCTGGGCGGTGTTGACGGCGGTGCGGCTCGGAAGGGTGATCACCGCCTCGCCGGTGGCGGCCGAGACCCGGAGGGTGATGCGGCGCGCGGTCTCCCGCCGCCGGAGGGCAACGCGGAAACTGGCCCCGTCGTGCTGGACCTCAAGATGATCGGGATCGGGGCGACGCAGCAGCGCGAAGGGCATGCGCGACTTCTAGCTGGGCCGGACGCGCGGCTCCAGATCCCGCCGGCCCGAAGCGCCGCGGCTTCAGCCAGCGAGGGCCCGGGTCCAGACGTCGGTGTCGGGCAGGACGAGGAGAGCGGCCGCCGCCAGGGCGATCCCGTACGGGATCCCGGTCTTGGCGTCGTGCAGATGCAGTGCGAACGGCATGCGCGCAATCCGGACGGGCAGCGGATGAGTCCGCGCGAACAGGATCCCCAGCGTCAGGGCACCGCCGAACAGTGACGCCACCAGCAGGTAATCGCCGAGTCCATCGAAGCCGAGCCACAGGGCCGTGGCGGCCGCGAGCTTGGCATCGCCGCCGCCGATGACACCGAAGGCGAAGAGCGCGAAGGTGACGAGCAGAACGACCGCGCCGGCCGCGCAATGGAAGCCGATCTCGGCCCAGCTCATCGGGCCCGTCAGGGCGAGGAGCGCGAACCCCGCCACGAGGCCGAGGGAGATCCGGTTCGGGATCAGCATGGTCAGAAGATCGCTGGCGGCTGCGTACGCCATCAGGAACGGGAAGAGGATCAACAGGCCAAATCCGGCCGGGCCCAGACCTGTCAGGCCGAGGCTTGCCGTCGCTGAACCGACCATCTCGGCGCCCATTTCGTCGAAACCTGTCGCATCACCGGCCAACGATCCGACCCGGCCATCCGTCGGCCGGAATGGATCCGCGCATTACCAGACGGCCTGTGCCGCCGCGAACGAGAACGATCCCGGCCGGCCGAGCCCCCGGCCTCTCGCCGAGAGCCGGGGTGTCTCGCACCTGCCGCAGATCAGAGCCGTCTCGCTTAGTTCAGGTTGCCGGAGATCTGGCTGAACTTGCTGGTGAGGCTGGTGCCAACGGTCTTCAGCGCGGTGATGATGGCGACGGCGATCAGGGCCGCGATCATGCCGTACTCGATCGCGGTGGCACCGGACTCGTCCGAGGCGAAGCGCGTGAACAGGGTCTTCATGGAGAGCGATCCTTCGATCAACATAGAGCGAGGCAAAACTTGCGCGATGACCGATGAAGATTTTTCTTGTCTCGATCGGCGGCCTGCACAGACTGGCGATTTCGCCTTGAAAATCGGTTAAATCGATCCCGGAGCGTCGTAAAATGCCGTCTCGTTGCGAGATTGGTGAAGGTTGGGTTTCTTCGATACGGCAGTGCGCGGACTCTTGGTCTTGCTTAGCGCTTCCTTCACCCATCCCGCGATAGCCTCGGGCTTCGGAGCGGATCTCGTCCGCCGCCCGTCGTCTTGAGGAAACCCGATGCGCCGCACCCTGTCGATTGCGGGCCGAGCCGGCCTCATCGTCCTGATGACGGGCGCCACAGCCGTGGCGGGTCAGCCCGAGCTGCTGCCGGTCGTGACCGTTCTGGTGGACAATGCCAAGGTCCTCCGCCTGCCGGAGAAGACCTCGACCATCATCGTCGGGAATCCGATCATCGCCGAGGTGACGCCGCAGAAGAACGGCGTCCTCGTGCTCACCGGCAAGAGCTTCGGATCGACCAATCTCATCGCCCTCGACAACGGCGGCGCCATGATCGCCGAGACGACAATCCGGGTCGAGGCGTCGCGGGACTCGACCATCACGGTCCAGCGCGGTCTCGACCGGGAATCCCTGTCCTGCACGCCGAGTTGCCAACCGTCGGTACAGCTCGGCGACTCGGCGAGCTATTTCGGCACGACCAGCGGGCAGGCCGACGCGCGCCGCAAGCTTGCGACCGGCGGCGGCGCCGGAACAGTTCCGGCGGCCGATCACTGATCGAACCGGATCCGGGAGCGAAGACGCCCGGGTGACGTCGCGGCCGATGTCGCGGGCACCACATCGCCACCCGCCGTCGATGCGGGGGCGCCCCTCAGCGCCGCTCTGGTCGGCGACGGCCTTGCGGACCATCGCCACGCGCTGAGGCTGCCCCGGCGACGGGGAGCAGCCCGTCCCGATCATGTGCCCTTGCGGAGCGGGACGGCCCGGTGGACGATGGCGCGATGGAATCCGGTCCGCTCACCTATGTCATCGGCGACATCCACGGCTGCGCCGACCTCCTCGATGCGCTGTTGGAGCGGATCGCCGACCATGCCGCCGACCGCGGCCGCCGCCTCGTCTTCCTCGGGGATTATATCGACCGCGGGCCGGACAGCGCCGCGGTTCTCCGCACCGTGAGCCGGCTGAATTGGGCCGAGCCCGAGCATGTCATCTGCCTGATGGGCAATCACGAGCGGATGCTGCTCGATGCGCTGCAGACCCCTCAGGCCGCGGAACACTGGCTCTACAACGGCGGGGAGGCGACGCTCGCCTCCTTCGGCGCCCGGGAGGCGGGCGATCTGCCACGCGACACCCTCGACTGGCTCGAAGGTCTCCCCACCCTGCATGGGGATGACGCCCGCTGGTACGTCCATGCCGGTTTCCGGCCCGGCGCGGCGATCCCGGATCCGGACGATCACAATCGGCTCTGGATCCGCGAGCCGTTCCTGGAGGGCGACCACGATTTCGGCCGCCACGTGGTCCATGGCCATACCCCCCAGCGCAACGGACGGCCCGAAATCCGCCGGTTCCGCACGAACCTCGACACCGCAGCGGTCTACGGGGGAGCCCTCACGGCAGGCGTCTTCTCCGCCGCGCAGGGCCCGGCGCTGCATTTCCTGCAGGTCCGGGCGCCGGCCTAGACGGTTCGACGCACGGGAACGAGGGCGCACAGGATCCCGACGAGCCAGCCGCCCATCAGGACGACGCCGCCGGTGGGCGCAGCCATCGGAAAGAGCGGGCGCTGGAGCCACGTGCGCACCGAGAGGTCGCCGCAGAACAGGATGAGACCGAGGACCAGGAGCCCCGAAGCCGTCCGGGCAAGCCCGATCCGGGCAAGGCCGGCGGTGCCGAAGCCGATGAGCGCCAGAATGGCGGGGGCGTGGAACAGCAGGAACTGCGCCGCCGTCTTCAGCGAATCGGCGCCGGGGATGTGCGCGGCGGCGGCGCTCAACGCCACACCGAGCAGGCCGGCGAGGCAGGCGAGCGCCGCGAGCGCACGATCGACACCCGCAACACTCACGCGCCGCGCTCCACGAGGAGCCTGGCGATGGCCGCACGCAGCTCCGGCACGCCGGAATCGTCCCGACTCGAGGTGAGGATCACCTGCGGATAGGCAGCCGGACGCTTGGCAAGCCCGGCCTCGATCCCGGCAATGCGGCTCGCGACCTCGCCCTTCTTGAGGGAATCCCCCTTGGTCAGCACGACCTGATAGCTCACCGCGGCCTTGTCGAGGCCGTCGAGCACATCGGTATCGATCGACTTGAAGCCGTGCCGGGCGTCGATGAGCATGAACACGCGGGCGAGGCTGGCGCGCCCCTTCAGGTAGGAATGGATCAGCCGCGTCCAGGCCTCGACCTTGGCCTTCTCGACCGCGGCGTAGCCGTAGCCGGGCATGTCGACGAGGGATAGGCGCTCGCCGATCCGGAAGAAGTTCAGCTGCTGCGTGCGCCCGGGCGTGTGCGAGGTCCGCGCCAGGGTGTTCCGCCCGGTGAGGGCATTGATCAAGCTCGATTTGCCGACGTTCGACCGTCCCGCGAAGGCGATCTCCACGCCCTCCATGGGCGGCAGCCGATCGAGCGTCTGGGCAGCCGCGTAGAAGTCGGCGGCGCCGGCAAAGAGAAGGCGGCCGGCCTCAAGAAGGTCGGCCGCATCGTCGTTGGTTTCAGTCACGGCACATTGCCTGTCAGCTCTTGGTGGCGGCCGTCTTGGTGCCGTTGCCGCGCCGGAACGTCGATCGCAGGTTGTCCCACAGCTCCACCTTCACGCCGTTGCGGCGCATGATGACGTACTGCTGGATCACCGACAGCGTGTTGTTCCAGGCCCAGTAGATCACGAGGCCGGCGGGGAACGACCCCAGCATGAAGGTGAACACGATCGGCATGAAGGTGAAGATCTGCGCCTGGACCGGGTCCGGCGGCGCGGGGTTCATCTTCATCTGCACGAACATCGTCACGCCCATGATCAGCGGCCAGACGCCCAGGTGGACGAAGTCGGGCGCCGGGAAGGGCAGCAGTCCGAACAGGTTCACGATGCTCGTCGGATCCGGCGCCGCGAGGTCGTGGATCCAGCCGAAGAACGGCGCGTGCCGCATCTCGATGGTGATGAACAGCACCTTGTAGAGCGCGAAGAAGACCGGGATCTGGATCAGCACCGGCCAGCAGCCGGCGACCGGATTGATCTTCTCCTTCTTGTACAGCTCCATCGTGGCCTGCTGCGCCTTCAGGCGGTCATCCTTGTAGCGCTCGCGGATGGCGGCCATCTCCGGCTGCACGGCCTTCATCTTGGCCATCGAGACGTAGGATCGGTTCGCGATCGGCAGGAACAGCAGCTTCAGGCAGAAGGTGACAACCAGGATCGAGACGCCGAAATTGCCGAACAGGTGATAGAAGAAGTCCAGCGCCCGGAACATCGGCTTGGTGATGAAGAAGAACCAGCCCCAATCGATCATCAGATCGAAGTGCTTGATGCCCAGGTCCTTCTCGTAGTTGTTGATGACGTTGACTTCCTTGGCGCCCGCGAACAGCCGCTGCGTCGCGGTGACGGAGGTGCCGGCCGCCACGTTCACGGCGTCGCCGCGCACGCTCGCCTGATAGACGTTGGTGGTCCCGTCGGTCCGGTCGGTGAAGGCGCCGGTATACGGCGTGTCCTGATCGGGGATCGCGGCGGCCGCCCAGTACTTGTCGGTGATGCCCACGAAGCCGCCGGTCACGCCGGTCCAGGCCTTGCCCTTGGTGTTGGCGCCGCCGTAGGCGCCCTCCTTGGCGAGCTTGTCGTAGGTGAATTCCTGGAGCCCGTCGTTGCCGAGATAGCCGATCATGCCCTCGTGCAGGACGTAATAGCCCTGGGTGTGCGGCTTACCCCAGCGGGAGACGAGGCTGTAGGGGTAGAGCGTGATCGCACCCGAGCCCTTGTTCTCGACCTCGTCGCGGATCGTGAACATGTACTTGTCGTCGACCGCGATGATCCGCTTGAAGACGAGGCCGGCGCCGTTGTCCCAGGTCAGGGTCACGGGCATGCCCGGCTGGAGCGTCTTGCCCTCGCTGGTCCAGAGGGTGTCGTTGTTGGGCAGCGGCCCGGCATTGGCGCCGACCCAGCCGAACTCGGCGTAATAGGGCGTCTCGCTGCCGGCCGGCGAGAACAGCACGATCTCGGGGCTCTTGGGGTCGACGGTCTCGTGGTAGTTCTTGAGCGACACGTCGTCTACGCGGCCGCCCTTCAGGGCGATCGAGCCGGACAGCGCCGGGGTCTCGATCCGGATGCGCGGCGAGCGGGCGAGCGCCGCCTCGCGAGAGACCGGGCCGCCTTGCGGCGTGGGCAGCGTGCCGGGCACCGGCGCGGCCGGGCCGCCCTCCTTGGGGGACGGCGAAGGCACACCGTCCGGGGTCACGCCCGGGGGCTGCTGTTGCTGCGCGGCCTTGTTCTGGGCCTCGATCAGCCGCTGCTGCTCCATGCGCGGGCCGGCCACGAAGTACTGCCACCCGAGCAGCACCAGCAGCGACAGGCCGATGGCCACGAACATGTTCGTCTTGTCATTGCCCATCAGGGACACCGCCGCACGCGTTCGGAGTGGCATCAAGACCGGCGCCGGCCCCGGGGGACCTGCGCGCGCCGGTGATTCGGTGATCTCTGTCGCACCCCTGCGACGGGCCGATGTCGGCGCGGCCGGAGGGCGCGGGCTGCGCGGAGGCGCCCGCTTCCTGCTGGAGAGATGAGGTTTGAGGTGTGGTCTTGGACCGTCGGTTGCCGGATCGGCCGGACGGCCTGTCGCTCCGGGGCGCCGCAGGCCGGGTCACCGTCGGGATCGCACGCCGCAGGTCCTCGGCCAGCGACGCGAAGGGGGCGTCCAGCGCCGGGCGCCGGGCGATCAGTACGATGTCGGCCGGCAGGGTCGCGAGTTCGGTCGGCAGATCGGCCGCGACCAGCCCCAACGCGGCGCGGAGACGGCGCCGGATGCGGTTGCGCTCCGTCGCGTGACCCACGCGCTTCGTGATGGTGAAACCGAGACGGAGGCCGGGGCAGGCCTCCGGATTCCGGAGGCGCCCCTGCGCGGTCATGCGCTCGGTGTGAAAGCGACGCCCCTCGGCCGCAGCCAGGAAGTCGGGTCGTTTCTTGAGCCGCTTGATCGTCGCCATCGATGGTTCGATCCCGGCCGATACCACTTGCCTCACGGCGCGGATGCGCGAAGGCCTCCGCGCCCGAGAGGATCCGGCCTCAGGCCGACAGGCGCTTGCGGCCGTGGGCGCGACGGCGCGCGATCACCTTGCGGCCGCCGGCGGTGGCCATGCGCGCACGGAAACCGTGGCGGCGCTTACGGACGAGCTTGCTCGGCTGGTAGGTTCTCTTCATGGCTCAGAGCCTTCAAAGGTCGAGGCGCGCTCGCGGGCGGCTGATGCCGCACCCGACCTTCACGCGTCCTTGGTTGTCTGCAAACACGAAGGGCGCCCATGCGGGGCGCCACGTCGCGAGTGGCGGGCTTATGGCGGATGGGTCCCGCGAAGTCAACGTTCGGCGGGGCTCAATGCCCCTCGAACTGCATGAGGGTCCGCACCTCGACGCCCATGTCGCGCAGGCGCTGGGCCCCGCCGATCTCGGGCAGATCGATGACGAAGCAGGCGGCCACGATTTCGGCGCCGATCTTCTGGAGCAGGTTCACCGCCGCCGTGGCGGTGCCGCCGGTGGCGATCAGATCGTCGACCAAGAGCACCCTGTCGCCGGGCCGGACCGCGTCGACGTGGATCTCGATCTCGTCGGTGCCGTACTCGAGGGCGTAGGCCATCGAAACCGTCGTGTGGGGCAGCTTGCCCTTCTTGCGGATCGGCACGAAGCCGCAGGAGAGCTGATGGGCGATGGCCCCGCCCAGGATGAAGCCCCGGGCCTCGATGCCGGCCACTTGGTGGATCTGCCCGCCCGCATAGGGGTGAACCAGCGCGTCCACCGCCCGCCGGAAGGCGCGCGGGTCGCTGAGCAGCGTGGTGATGTCGCGAAAGATGATCCCGGGCTTCGGGTAATCGGGAATCGAGCGGATCGATTCCTTCAGCGCGACGTGGCGGCGGGCTTCCATGCGTTCGGCCTTCCGTGGAGAACCGCGGGCTTAAAGCAGAAGGTTGCGGTCCTGACCAGTTTCCGGCGGGCAGGCCGGGCGGTTCAGGCCGCGTTCGGTGCGTCGCGGCGCTCCGACGACCGTCTCACGCGGCGCGAGCGGTCCGGTCGCCGCGGGCGCACCTGGCTCCGAGGAAGCCTGCCCGAGGCGGGCAATCCCTGATCGCCGTGGGCGTCGAGATGGGGCGCGTCGGCGGGCCTCGATCCCGGCCTCCGCCGCACGGTCCCGGGATGACGAGCCGCTAGGCCGCCTGGACCTTCTTGAGGATGGCGACGAGTTCCCGGTGCAGCTCCTCGTTGCCGCAGGCCACCGACCGGGGCGCGAGCGGCTCAGCGGCGCCATCCGCGGAGGTCACGAAGCCGCCCGCCTCGCGCACGAGGATCACGCCGGCGGCGAAATCGTAGGTCTGGAGATCGCGCTCCCAATAGGCGTCGAGGCGCCCGCAGGCGACATAGGCCATGTCGAGGGCCGCCGATCCCATCCGGCGGGTGCCGCCGGCCACCGCCATGACGGCGCCCAGCTCGCGCAGGAGTCGCGGATGGCTGCCGCGACCGAGATAGGGCGTTCCGTAACCCACCAGCGCGTCGGCCATGTCCTGACGGCCGGAGACGCGCAGGCGCCGGTTGTTGAGATAGGCCCCCTTCCCGCGCTCGGCGACGAACAGCTCGTCCTTGATCGGGTCGAAGATCACACCGGCGACGATCTGGCCCTCGCGCTCGAGGCCGACCGAGACGGCGAAATGGGGCACGCCGTGCAGGAAGTTCGAGGTGCCGTCGAGGGGGTCGATGTGCCAGGTGTGGCTCTTGTCGGTCCCCTCGATGATCCCGTTCTCCTCCTGCACGAGGCTGTAGCCCGGGCGCGCCTTCATCAGGGCGTCGCGCAGCACCTCCTCGGCCTTGCGGTCGGCCGCGGAGACGAAGTCACCCGGGCCCTTCCGCGAGACCTGCAGGTTCTCGACCTCGCCGAAGTCGCGGCGCAGGCCGCGCGCGGCCTTGCGCACGGCATCGACCATCACGGTCATGAGCGGGGAGGAGATCATGGTCGGACTTTTCGCGGGTGAGGATTGACGCCGTCGTTACAGCCCGGCGCCGGAAAAGACGAGATGGGGGCAGGACATGGGCGCCGTGCGGCGGGGTGCCGGCCCGGACCTGGTCCCACGGTTCGTCGTCGCGGCACGGCCCCTCCCTCGGGCGAGAGGGACGAATGGGGGGTGTGCGGCAGCCGAAGGCGGCGCGACCTGAGCGCGCGTCACCGGCACGCCTGATCCGGAACCTACCCTCCCTCAGCCGGAAGGGTGAGCCGATCGCGCCCTGTGATAGAGGCCACGGCCCCTCGGTGGGGCCAAGCCGTGGCCGGTCGATACGGAGACCCGAGGCCCTACTCGGCGGCCTCGACGAAGACCGTGCCGGCCCGGGGCAGATCCAGCGCCTCCCAGGTCTCGCTGAGGGCCGCGGCGAGGCGCTCGATATGCGCCGCGTCGTGGAACGGCGACGGCGTGATCCGCAGGCGCTCGGTGCCGCGCGGAACGGTCGGATAATTGATCGGCTGGATGTAGATGCCGTGGTGCTCCAGCAGGTGGTCGGCCGCGGCCTTGCACAGTTCGGCATCGCCGACCATCACCGGCACGATATGGGTCTCGGTCTCCAGGATCGGCAGGCCCGCCGCGGCCAGGGCCGCCTTGGTGGCCGCCGCCTGGCTCTGGTGCGCCTCCCGCTCGGCGCTGGAACGCTTGAGGTAGCGCACCGACGCCCGTGCCGCCGCCGCCACGGCCGGCGGCAGCGCGGTGGTGAAGATGAAGCCCGGCGCGAAGCTGCGCACGGCGTCGCAGATCGCCGCCGAGGCGGTGATGTAGCCACCGACGCAGCCGAAGCCCTTGGCCAGCGTCCCCTCGATCACGTCGACCCGGTGCATCACCCCGTCGCGCTCGGCGATGCCGCCGCCGCGCGGACCGTAGAGACCGACGGCGTGGACTTCGTCCAGATAGGTCATCGCGCCGTAGCGGTCGGCGAGGTCGCAGATCCGGCTGATCGGCGCCACGTCGCCATCCATCGAGTAGACCGACTCGAAGACGATCAGCTTCGGCCGGTCGCCGGCCTCCTGGAGCAGCTCCTCCAGATGCTGGAGATCGTTGTGGCGGAAGATCTTCTTCGCGCAGCCTGAATGGCGCACGCCCTCGATCATCGAATTGTGGTTGAAGGCGTCGGACAGGATCAGGCAATCCGGAATCAGCTTGGCGATGGTCGAGATGCCGGCCTGGTTCGACACGTAGCCCGAGGTGAAGACCAGACCCGCCTCCTTGCCGTGCAGGTCGGCGAGTTCGCGCTCGAGATCGACGAGGGGCGAGTTGTTGCCGGCGATGTTGCGGGTGCCGCCCGCGCCCACGCCGCAGCGGGCAGCGGTCTCGGTCATGGCGGCCACCACCTCCTTGTGCTGGCCCATGCCGAGGTAGTCGTTCGAGCACCACACGGTGATCTCGGTCGTCTTGCCGTCGGGCTGACGCCACTTGGCCGTCGGGAACCGCCCGGAAATGCGTTCGATATCGGCGAAGACACGGTAGCGCCGCTCGCCGTGCAGTTGATCCAGCGCGCCGCGAAAGTAGCGCTCGTAGCCGGAACCGGCGCGCGTCGTTCCCGTTGGGGCGAGCGTCGTGCTGGGCATCCGGGTCACGGTCATCGAGCGTCCTTCGCGTATTCGGCCACGCGGGCGGCGCCTTGAAACGCCGGGTCCCGCGATCTGAGGTCTGGCCTCGGTCAGTCCTTCGCGTGAGGACCGGAAGATACGCGCGGATCTGGAACTGGTTCAAGGTAAGGTTCCGACATCGCTGCGTTGCATCCGTTGAGAGGGCGGCACGAACCCGGTAGCGTCCGTCAGGATCTTTCCCTTCGAACTTGGCTCCGGCGCCCTTCCGAATCCCATGTCTCTACCCGCAGATGGCTCCTCCCACCGGAACGCCCGTGTCCCGAGCTTGCGGCGACCAAGGGTCGCGCCATGACCGACGCGAAGATGGACGCGAAGGATGCGCGCACGGAGCGCCTGAAGGCGGCCCTGCGGCAGAATCTGCGGCGCCGCAAGGCGCAGGATCGGGGCCGGACCGAAACGAGACCGGCTCCGGACGCGGACCGGTCCTGCACGTCCGAGGCCGCGATCAACGGTCCTGATTCCGACAAATCCGGTCTATAGGGCACGGCCAAGCCTGGGCGCTTCCGCGCCCGCGATCAGCACGGCCGGCCGCGCGCCATCGGGGATGCGCCGCCCAAGGACACACGATGGACCGCATCCACATCACCGGCGGCGCGCCGCTCAACGGCGTGATCCCGATCTCGGGCGCCAAGAATGCGGCGCTGCCGCTGATGATCGCCAGCCTGCTCACCGGCGAGACGCTGGAACTGATCAACGTGCCGCGGCTCGCCGACATCGCCGCGCTGACGCGGATCCTGGGCAACCACGGCGTCGACCACATGGTGGTCGGCAAGCGCCCCGGTCAGACCACCGAGACGGGCCAGACCATCCGGCTCACCGCCTCGAACGTCATCGACACCACCGCGCCCTACGACCTCGTCTCGACCATGCGGGCGAGCTTCTGGGTGATCGCGCCGCTGCTCGCCCGGTTCGGCGAGGCCAAGGTGTCGCTGCCCGGCGGCTGCGCCATCGGCACCCGGCCGGTCGACCTGCTGATCATGGCCCTGGAGAAGCTCGGGGCCGAGATCGAGATCGACGCCGGCTACGTGGTCGCCCGCACGAAGAACGGCCTGCGCGGCGCCGAGATCGTCTTCCCCAAGGTCACGGTCGGCGGCACGCATGTGGCGCTGATGGCGGCTGCGCTCGCCTACGGGACCACGGTGATCGAGAACGCCGCCCGCGAGCCGGAGGTCGTCGACCTCGCGGAGTGCCTGAACAAGATGGGCGCGAAGATCCGCGGCGCCGGCACGCCCCATATCGAGATCGAAGGCGTGGCCCGTCTGAACGGCGCCCGCCACGCGGTCCTGCCCGACCGGATCGAGACCGGCACCTACGCCATGGCGGTCGCGATGGCCGGCGGTGACGTCGTCCTGAAGGATACGCGGGCCGATCTGCTGCACGCGGCCCTCGACATCCTGTCGACCACGGGCGCCGAGATCACCCCGGTCGAGGGCGGCATCCGCGTGCGCCGCAACGGCGCCGGCATCGCGGCGGTCGACGTCACCACGGACCCGTTCCCGGGCTTCCCCACGGATCTGCAGGCGCAGTTCATGGCACTGATGACGCTGGCCAAGGGCCAGTCGCATATCCGCGAGACGATCTTCGAGAACCGGTTCATGCACGTGCAGGAACTGGCCCGGCTCGGCGCGAAGATCCGCCTCGAGGGCGACCTCGCCATCGTCGAGGGCGTGGAGCGGCTGAGGGGGGCACCCGTCATGGCCACCGACCTGCGCGCCTCGGTGTCCCTGGTGATCGCGGGCCTCGCCGCCGAAGGCGAGACCCAGATCAACCGGGTCTACCATCTCGACCGCGGCTTCGAGGCGCTTGAGGCCAAGCTCGGCCGCTGCGGCGCGCAGATCGAGCGCGTCCGGGCCTGAGCGACCCCTGCGGTCCGGGACGTCGATGGACGTCGGCGGGCCGCCGATGTCGTCTGAACCCTGACCGCCGATCCGGGGCGCGGGATCCGGTTCTACGGCCGGGCCGAGGACGGGCGGCCTCTGCTCGATCTGCAGGACGGCGGCGGAGACGAGAACCGGCACGTCTGTGCGGTCGATCGCCGGGACAAACCGGGACCTGAAGCCCTTCCCGGGCGGCGCGGCCGGGCTCGTCCGGGTCAGCCAGACGAGCCCCCTCACGGGGAGGCGTTCCGCGCGCAGGTGATCCGGGCGATCGGCGATCCGGACACCGCGGCGGGGCTGGACCAGATGCGTGCGCGCTCGCCGGTTCACCGGGCCGGCGGGATCCGGGCGCCCCTCCTGATCGCGCAGAGCGCCACCGCCCCCCGGGTGAAGCAGGCCGAGTCCGACCAGAGGGTCGCAGCCCTCGATGCGAAGCGCCTCACGGTGACCGATCCGCTGTTCCCGGACGAGGGCCACGGCTTCGTGCGGCCCGAGAACCGCCTCGCTCTCTATGCCCGGGCAAAGGCCTTCCTGGCCCGGCATCTCGGCGGCCGCGCCGAGCCCCCGGACGCGGCGGCCGAGGCGGGCCGTGCCCCGCAGGTCATGCGCGACAGCGGACGCTCAATCCTCGATCTGCCCGCGCCTGTAGCCGAAGCCGGGTATGTCGCAGCCGCAGGGCGCATTGGGCGGCGCCGGGCGCGTCAGGCATGTGCCACGGGCGGTCACGCAGACGCTGTCATCCCACGACCGCCCCGGGCCGGTGCGCCATTGAGGCCGGATCCGGTCGGACGCATCGTCGAATGGCGGCGGGGGCGGAGGCCAGCCGTAACCATCGTCGGCGGGCGGTGGCGGCCGGCGATCTCGGGGCGGCGGGGCGTAGACGTCCCGGTCCGGACCCGGTCGGCCGTAGATGTAGGGCCGCGCGTCGGGGCCGACCTGCGCACCCGCGGGACCGGCCGCGTGAATCCCCAGTGCCAGCGCCGCCAGAGTCGCGTGCGTCGTGAACTTGGCCATCCTCGACCCTGCCTCGACCCTGCTTCGATCCGTCCGCCGCGCCTCTAGCCCACGGCGCTGGGTCGAGCCTGTGCCCCGTCCGCACCCGGCATCCTCAGGTCGGGCGTTGCCCGAACGGGGCTGCGCCGCTACCTACGCCCTGCCGCGGGGCCCCTCGCCGACCGGCCCACGCCCCGCGTTCGCCGAGGACCCTCTGCATGGAGCTGCTCAAGCTCGCCGCCCTCGACATCGAGGACTTGACCGTGATCTCAGCCCACCTGCAGGACGCGATCCTCCGGCCGGAGGATCTGACCTATCTCGCCGGTGAGCAGCGCTTCCTCATGGCGGTGCGACGCTTCGACTGGACACCGGACGCCCCGCCCCGGCGGCGCCTCGCCGGCCTGCACATCGAGCGCGTCCTGGGCGTGAAGAGCCGCGGCCTGAAGCCGGGCGACGCCACGCCGATGAGCCTGCTCGCGCTGACCTTCGAACAGACGGATGCGCCGTCGGGTCACATCGATCTCGTCTTCTCGGGCGGTGCGGCCCTTCGGCTGGAGGTCGAGTGCATCGAGGTCCGGATGAAGGATCTCGGCCCGGTCTGGGAATCGGCCACTCGTCCCGGCCACGACATCGACACCGACACGACCGCCGGCCCGGCGGCCTGACGCGAGACAGAGAGCTTTCCGATGGTCCGGCTCGACAGCAGCGATCCGAATTTCGCCACCGCCTTCGCGCATCTCCTGACGGTGAAGCGTGAGATCGCCGAAGACGTGGACGAAGCGGTCCGCGCCATCATCGCCGACGTCGTCGCCCGCGGCGACGCGGCCCTGGTCGACTTCACGCGCCGCTTCGACCGGCTCGGCACCGATTTCTCCGCCGAGCACCTGCGGGTCACCGACGCGGAGATCGCCGCGGCGGTCGCCGCCTGTCCGCAGCAGTCCCTCGAGGCCCTGCGCCTCGCCGCGGAGCGGATCGAGAGCTTCCATCGGGCGCAGCGGCCCACGGACCATCGCGCCACCGACGCGCTGGGCGTCACCGCCGGCTGGCGCTGGACGGCGCTCGAATCGGTGGGGCTCTACGTCCCGGGCGGGACGGCGAGCTATCCCTCCTCGGTTCTGATGAACGCGCTCCCCGCCCGCGTCGCCGGCGTGCCGCGGCTCGTCATGGTCGTGCCGACCCCCGACGGCCAGATCAATCCGCTGGTTCTGGCCGCCGCGCAGCTCGCCGGCGTCCACGAGGTCTACCGGGTGGGCGGGGCCCAGGCGGTGGCCGCCCTCGCCTACGGAACCGCCACCATTGCTCCCGTCGCCAAGGTCGTCGGGCCCGGCAATGCCTGGGTCGCCGCGGCCAAGCGCCGGGTCTTCGGCCAGGTTGGGATCGACATGATCGCCGGCCCCTCCGAGGTGCTGATCCTGGCCGACGGCCACGCCAACCCGGACTGGGTCGCCGCCGACCTGCTGGCGCAGGCCGAGCACGACGTCGCCGCCCAGGCGATCCTGATCACCGACAGCGCAGACCTGGCGGACGCCGTTGAGGTGGCCGTCGAGCGCGCCCTCATCACCCTGCCCCGTCAGGAGATCGCCCGGGCGAGCTGGCGCGACTACGGCGCCGTCATCCGGGTCCGGAACTTCGACGAGGCCGTCCCCCTCGTCGACCGCCTCGCCCCCGAGCACCTGGAGATCGAGACGCAGGATGCGGAGGCGCTCGCCGCCAAGGTGCGCAATGCCGGGGCGATCTTCCTCGGCTCGCACACGCCGGAGGCGATCGGCGACTATGTCGGTGGGCCGAACCACGTCCTGCCCACCGCCCGGTCCGCCCGGTTCTCCTCCGGCCTCGGGGTGCTCGACTTCATGAAGCGGACGACGATCCTCGCCTGCACGCCGGAGAGCTTGCGGGCGCTCGGCCCGGCGGCGATAAACCTCGGCCGGTCCGAGGGCCTGGAGGGGCACGCCCGCTCCGTCGCGATCCGGTTGAACCTGTGAGGTTTTGGGGATGGCGGAGAAGCAGCGCGGGCCGAACCGCCTCGCGAAGGTGAGCCTGGACGAGGCGTCCATCGCCCGCGGCAACCCGGATCAGGAGCACGAGCGGGCCATCGCGCTCTTCGACATCCTGGAAGACAATGTCTTCGCGATCCCGGGCCGAGAGGGCCCCTACGCCCTGACGCTGGGCCTCGTCGAGAACAAGCTGTCCTTCGCCATCACCACGGTGGAGGGCGAGCCGGTGATGACGCACCTCCTGTCGCTGACGCCATTCCGTCGGGTGATCCGCGACTACGAGATGATCTGCGAGAGCTACTACAACGCGATCCGCACCGCCTCGCCATCGCAGATCGAGGCGATCGACATGGGTCG
The DNA here is from genome assembly GCF_029691625.1 of Methylobacterium sp. 391_Methyba4. Taxonomy (NCBI): domain Bacteria; kingdom Pseudomonadati; phylum Pseudomonadota; class Alphaproteobacteria; order Hyphomicrobiales; family Methylobacteriaceae; genus Methylobacterium; species Methylobacterium sp. 391_Methyba4. The sequence continues at coordinate 4,339,753 of NZ_CP121475.1, forward strand.
GCGGGGCCTGCACAACGAGGCGTCCGAGACGCTCAAGCAGCGGCTCGACGGCAAGGTCGACCTCGACCACGACACGGCCCGCCGCCTGTTCACCCTGATCTTCGCGCTGCACTGGAAGGGCTAGGGCGCCCTCCGCGCCGACCGGCGATGGCTGAGCCCGTTCCAGAGCCTCCTCCCGACGCCTCTCCGAAGAAGCGGCGGGTGCAGTCCGTCCTGTTCATGTGCAATTACAACGCCGTGCGCTCCGTCGCGGCGGAAGCGATCGCGCGCGCCTATTTCGGCAAGTCCACCTATGTGCAGTCGGCCGGAGTCCGGTCCGGCGAGCCCACCGATCCGTTCATGATCGCGGCCCTCGACGAGATCGGGATCGATGCCAGCCGACACCGCCCCCGCACCATCGAGGAGTTGGAGGATTGGGAGGGGCTGAACTTCGACCTGATCATCACCCTGGCGCCGGAGGCCCATCACCGGGCGCTGGCCCTGACGCACACGCTCGCGGCCGATGTCGAATACTGGCCGACTCCGGATCCCACGCTGGTGCAGGACGCGTCACGGGAGCAGCGTCTCGAGGCCTATCGTGAGGTCCGCGACGGGCTCACCCGGCGGATCAAGGCTCGTCTGAAGGCGTAGGCGGGCGGCGTCTCTTCCTGACGATCGCGCATCGCCGAGCGGCGGATCGCCGATGCCGTGCCTGCGGACTGTCGCGCGCGGGGTTCCGCGGGTCCGCCGCGTCAGCCGCGATCGCCCACCAGCCAGGCCCGGATCCGGCCGGCGAGGAGCGGCCGGGCGCGAATGACGTCGTCGCCGTCGAGGAGCGGCGAGTCTGCGAGCGTCGCGAGATAGGCATCCTCGGCGCTGCGGCAGGCGCGGAAGGCAGCGTCGACGGCCAGATCCCGGTCCGTCAGCGCGGCTTGAATCCCGAAGTTGCGGCTGACGCAGTCGCGCCACGCAGCGTGGCGGAGCTCGGTCTCGCTCGCGGCCCGCGCGGTGCCGCAGGCCGCGGCGACGAGGACGATCGCGAGGAGCGGGGCCGGCATCACGTGGCGGGCTCGCGGCATCGTTCAGGCACTCCGTCACCCGACAGAGTGGCGGCGCAGGGTTATCAATCCGTTAAGATGTGGTGCCCGCGGCGCGGGTTCCACTGCCGGAGGTGGGCCTTGATCAGCGGTTGGCGGTGGTGACCGGGGAGGTGACGCCGCCGAGCGAAACCCAAGCGACGGCGTCCTGGCTCTCGCGCTTGATGAACACGTAGCCGGTCTTGTGCCAGGGCAGGATCGCGTTGGTCTTGTTGTCGAGCACCAGGTCGCCCCGGTCGGTGATCAGGGTGAGCACCGCGTGGCCCTCGCCCTTCTCGTCGATCACCACGGTCATGCGCATCGCCCGCCGCGGCAGGCCGGCCTGGGCCAGCAGATGGCGCTTAAGCAGCTGGAAGTCCTCGCAGTCGCCGATGCCGTCCTCGGCCAGATCCCACCGGTCGGCCACGTGCAGGTGGTCCTGATCGGTCATCGGCTCGACCGCCTTGTTGACCCGCCGGTTCACCGACACGATCGTCGCCCAGGTCGCGGGCGTCAGGCTGATCCGGGCCGGTTCGCCCCGGTCGAGCGCGCATTCGGCCGCGTAGGTCTGGCAGAAGGTCGTCCAGGCCGCGATCGGCTTGGCATCGCCCTGCACCCGCGCACCGGCTTCCGTCGGCAGGCTCGCAAGCGTCTGCGCCTGGACGCCCGTGGCGAGGCCCGCAATGCCGAAGACCGCGAGGGCGGCGGCGGCGGCGCGGCGGCTCCGTGGCAGCCGACGCGCTGCGGGTGCCTCGACCCGTCTCTGCATCATGGAAACCGCGAACCGCATCGCCGGACCCAACCGTTAAGCTCTCGTTAACGAAAGCTCTCACGCCGGCGGGCCGGCGGCAATGCGCCGATTAACAAAAGGTTAATGCTGTGCGCAACGCGGATAATCGTTCAGTCGTCGTTCCGAGCCGGCACGTCCCCGCGATGCGCGAAATCGTGAAGGCGCACCAAGGTCTTCGTTTCCGAGATCCGTCGTTATCCCGGCGTCGCTCCACCGAGAAGAAGCCTGTGGGCGGCAGGAGGACGACTTATGCGGCGCGCAGCAGACAGGATCGCCGGGCTCATTCTGGCCGGACTTGCAGCAGGAACCCTCGGAGCCGTTTCGACATCCGCCGCCCCAGCCGGCGCGGCATCGACCGACCTGAAGAGCGAGGGACCGACGCAGCCGGCGAAGGTCCAGGACGGCCAGTACACCGACAAGAACGGCGATCCGACCTACCACGTCACGGACGGCGGCAAGAAGGTCGACTGGTACACCATGTCCGGCTACGTGCGGTACAATTCCAATTGCATCGTCTGCCACGGCCCCGACGGGATGGGCTCGACCTACGCACCGTCGCTTGTCGATGCCCTCAAGGGCATGGACTACGCGCACTTCGCCGGCATCGTCGTGGGCGGCAAGAAGGACGTGAACGCCTCGCAGGAGCTGGTCATGCCCGCCTTCGGCGATAACAAGAACGTCATGTGCTACCTGCCGGACATATTCACGTATCTCCGCGCCCGTTCGGACGGAGCGCTCGGTCGCAACAGACCGCCGGAGCACGAGCCCAAGCCCGCTGCCTTCGAGAAGGCCGAGGACGCCTGCATGAAGTGAACGCCGCCTCCCGGGCCTCGGACCGAGATTGAACCTGCCCGGGGGGCGACACGCCCCGTTGCACCGCTCGGTTGCGCACGACATACTCTGCACAAGACGCTGAAGAGCAGGCGCCAAGCTTGCCGAGGGGGTCGCAGGGGATGGAACGTGGCTCAAGGATCGGGAGTGCGCCGCCATCTCTGCGGCATCTGGACGGCCTGGACCGATGCGGCCGGGGCCGCCGACGCGGCCGCTGAGGTCGCCCGGGCCGTCGGGGGCTCGGCCCTGTCACAGATCGTCGTGTTCTTCTCGGCGGATTACGACGCTGAGATCCTGGCCCGCGCGCTGGAAACTTGGTTCCCCGGCGTGCCGGTGGCGGGCTGCTCGATGTCGGGAGGCATCGCCCCGGCCGGAGGCCTCGACCGCGGCCTCGTGGCCATCGCGTTCCCGGCGGAGCGCTTCCGCATCGTCTCGACGGTCCTCGACGCCATCGACCACCTCGACGTGGAGCGGACTGCCTCCGCGGTCCGGGCGCTGCGCCGGACCCTCGACCCACTGGACCGGTGCCGCGAGGTCGACATGGCCGCGTCCGGCCACCGCTTCGCCCTGTCGCTGATCGACGGGCTCGCCAACGCCGAGGAGACGGTCGTCTCGGCCATCGCCTGGGCACTCGACGGCATCCCGATCGTCGGCGGCTCGGCCGGCGACGACCTGCGCTTCCGCGACGCCGTCCTGCTCCACGGCGGGAAGATCCACCGGAAGGCGGCGGTCCTGGTCCTCGTGGAGACCGACTTCTCGGTGGAGATCTTCAAGAGCGACAATTTCGAGCCGACCCAGACCAAGTTCGTGGTGACGGCCTCCGATGGCGAGCGCCGGACCGTGCACGAGCTGAACGCCGAGCCGGCAGCCCGGGAATACGCGATGGCGATCGGCCTCGACCCCGAGGGCTTGTCGCCGATGAGCTTCGCCGCCTACCCGCTGGCTGTGAAGGTCGGCGGCGAGTATTTCTGCCGCTCGATCAGGCGCATGAACGAGGACGGGTCGCTCAGCTTCTTCTGTGCGGTGGACGAGGGCGTGGTGCTGACCCTCGCCGAACCGCGCGATATCGTCGCCTCGACGCGGGCCGAGCTGGCGCGCCTCGACGCGGTGCTCGGCGGCGTCGACCTGATCATCGGCTTCGAATGCGTGCTGCGACGGCTCGACGCCGAGAGCCGGCAGGTGCGCCACGGCATTGCCGACCTCTATCGCCGCTACAACGTCGTCGGCTTCGAGACCTTCGGCGAGCAGTACAGGGCGATGCACCTGAACCAGACCTTCACGGGCATCGCCATCGGCAAGACCCTCGCCGGCGGTGCCCCGGGGGCGGAAGCCACCCCCGTCGCGTCGTGACCCTGCATCCGAACGGTCTCGAGACCGACGCGTCCCTGCACCGGCGGATCGAGAAGCTCGAGCGCATCAATGCCGCGCTGATGTCCCATGTCGAGCGCTCCATGGATCAGCGGGGCAGCGCCTATTCGCTGTTCCAGACTGCGATCATGCTGGAGGGCCGGGTCCGCACCCGCACCGAGGAGCTGACCGGGCTGATGCACCGGTTGGAGCGCTCCAACGAGGCGCTGGCCGCCGCCAAGGAGGAGGCCGAGACCGCCAACCGCTCCAAGACCCGGTTCCTGGCCGCGGCGAGCCACGACCTACTTCAGCCGGTCAACGCCGCCCGCCTGTCGATTTCGGCGCTGGCCGATCTCGACGTGCCGCCGGAGGCGCGCATCATCGCGGGCCAGGTGGATCGCGGCCTGCAAACCATCGAGGATCTGATCAAGACGCTGCTCGACATCTCGAAGCTCGATGCCGGGATCGTGCGGCCGCAGATCCAGCCGGTGTTCCTGCCCGACCTGCTGGCGGAGCTGGCCGAGAGCTTCAAGCCGTTCGCGGAGCGCAAGGGCCTGCGGCTGTCGCTGCGCTGCCCCGACGTCACCGTCACCAGCGACGTGATGCTCCTGCAGCGCATCCTCCAGAACCTCGTCTCCAACGCGGTCCGGTACACAAGCGTCGGCGGGATCGTTCTCGCGGCCCGGCGGCGGTCCGGCGGCATCCGGATCGAGGTGACCGATACCGGCTGCGGCATCGCCGCGGAGGAATGCGACCTCGTCTTCGACGAGTTCTTCCGCGGCGGCGCCCGGACCGGCAGCGGCGAGGAGCCGGGCCTCGGCCTCGGCCTGTCGATCGTCCGCCGTATGGCCCAGGCCCTCGACCACCCCCTGCGGCTGCGCTCCCGGATCGGCCACGGCACCCGGGTCGCCCTGACGCTGCCCGTGAGCACGATCCCGGCGGCCGTCGCCCCGCCCGCTCCGGTGGCGACCCGGCTCTCAGGCGCGCACGTGCTCGTCGTGGAGAACGACCCCTCCACGTCCGACGCCCTCGCCCGCCTCCTCCAGAACTGGGATGCCCGGGTCTCGACCTTCCGCGACCTCGCGGGGGTGCGGGCCGCCGTAGAGGCCGGCGCCCCGCGGCCGGACATCCTGGTGCTCGACTACCATCTCGACGACGGCGCCTGCGGCCTCGACGTGGCCAACTACCTCCGGGCCGTGCACGCCGATCCGGTCCCGGTCATCGTCACCACCGCCGACCATTCCGAGGCCGTCGAGGACCGGGTCACGGCCGCCGGGGCGGAACTCGTGCACAAGCCGATCAAGCCGGCGCAGCTCCGCTCCCTGCTCACCTACATGCTCGCCTGAGCGGCCTGCGGCGGTCCGCGCTTCGACCGGCGGCACGCCTCGCGCTGCCTGCGGACAGGCGGACCTTCAGGAAAGCCGATCCCCGGCCGAGCAAGGGATGGGTCGCCCCGCTGCGGAGCACGGGCCCCCGACGCAGCACCCGTCCGACGCGAACAAACCTGCCCGTGCCGTGACATAGGACACACGACGCCCCTCGACGTGCCGTGCCGCCTGCGCGACAGGGAACAGCGTCCGCGGCGCGTCCTGCGTCCGGATTTTCCCAGCCATCGACGTCACGGACCCGCCGGGACGCCGCAGGAGCGCGCAGGAATGGCGCAGGTCCCGCTCGGTCCAGCCGGCGGCCGTCACGGACACCCGCAGAGGCACCCGCAGGGGCCTTCGCACGATGGCCTGCCGCCCCGCGAGCGCGTCCTCGCCATGGCGGCGATCGCGCTGGCCATGACCATGGCGGTCCTCGACGGCGCCATCGTCAACGTGGCGCTGCCCGTCATGGCCAAGGATCTGGCGGTCAGGCCGGCCGACGCGATCTTTGTGGTCAACGCCTACCAGATCGCCGTCACGGCCACCCTCCTGCCGTTCGCGGCGCTGGGCGACATCTTCGGCTTCCGACGCGTCTACCTGCCGGGTCTGGCCGTCTTCGTGGCCGCCTCGCTGGCCTGCGCGCTGGCGCCAAGCCTGCCGCTGCTGATCGCCGCCCGGATCGTCCAGGGGCTCGGCGCCGCGGCGATCATGAGCGTGAACATCGGCTTCGTCCGTTTCATCTACCCCCACCGGATGATCGGCCAAGGGGTCGCCAACGTCGCGCTCGTGGTGGCGGTGGCCTCGGCCGCCGGCCCGACCGTGGCGGCCGCGATCCTGTCGGTGGCCACCTGGCCCTGGCTGTTCCTCGTCAACATCCCCGTGGGCCTACTGGCCCTGGCGGTGGCGTCCCGGACCCTGCCGGCGACGCCGGCGAGCGGCCGCCCCTTCGATCTCGTGAGTGCGGTCCTCAACGCCCTGACCTTCGGCCTGCTGATCATCGGCATCGATGGGCTTGGCGATCCGGAGGCCCGGGGCATCGCCGTCCTCGAACTCGCGGCCGCGATCGTGGTCGGCGCGGTGTTCGTCCGGCACCAGATCCGGCTGGCCGCGCCGCTCCTGCCCGTGGACCTGCTGCGGATCCCCGCCTTCGCCCTGTCGATGGCGACCTCCGTCGCCTCGTTCTGCGCCCAGATGGTCTCCTACGTGGCGCTGCCCTTCTATTTCCAGGACGTGCTGCACCTCTCCAGTACGCAGACCGGCTTCCTGCTCACCCCCTGGCCGATCGCGGTCGCCGCGATGGCGCCGATCTCCGGCCGCCTTGCGGACCGGTATCCGCCCGGGATCCTGGGCGGGATAGGCCTGGCCATGATGGCCGTCGGTCTGGTCTGCGTGACGATCCTGCCGGCCGCTCCGACGACCCTCGATATCGTCTGGCGGCTGACCCTGTGCGGTCTCGGCTTCGGCCTGTTCCAGTCCCCCAACAACAAGGTGATCGTCACGTCGGCGCCGCGCGAACGGGCTGGGGGGGCGAGCGGGATGCAGTCGACGGCGCGGCTCACCGGCCAGTCGCTCGGCGCAGCTCTGGTGGCGGTGATCTTCGGCCTGACCCACGGTCTCGGGGCCGAGCGGGCGGTGACCCTGTCGCTCTCCTGCGCGGTTGCGCTCTCGGTGATCGGCGGCTGCGCCAGCGTCCTGCGGCGGAGTCGGAGCGGCTAACCGGATCGCGTATGCCACCCGGGACGCCGGCTTGCGTTGATGGGGTGTGTCCCGTGCTGGAGCGCCCCATGGATCTCGATCTCACCGGCCGGAAGGCCCTGGTCACCGGGTCGACCGGCGGCATCGGCTACGCCATCGCCAAGGAACTCTGCGACCTCGGTGCGGAGGTCGGCATCAACGGTCGCACGCCCGAGCGGGTCGAGGCCGCCCTCGCGAAGCTGCGGGGCGAGACGCGGGCCGGCCGCGCCTTTGCGGCACCGGGCGATGTCGCCACCGGTGAGGGCGTTTCAGCCCTGGTCAAGGCTGTCCCGGCGGTCGACATTCTGGTCAACAACACCGGGATCTTCGAGCCGAAGCCGTTCTTCGAGATCCCGGATGCCGACTGGCAGCGCTTCTTCGACGTCAACGTGATGAGCGGCGTGCGCCTGTCGCGGGCCTACACGCCCGGCATGGCGGAGCGGGGCTGGGGACGGGTGATCTTCATCTCCAGCGAGTCGGGCATCAACACGCCGACCGAGATGGTCCACTATGGAATGACCAAGACGGCGCAGCTCGCGATTTCCCGCGGTCTGGCGCAGACGGTGGCCGGCAGCGGCGTGACGGTCAACAGTGTCCTGCCCGGCCCGACCCTCTCGGAGGGTGTCGCGGACTTCATGCGGCAGATGGCCGGAGGCGCAGCCGATACCGACCTCGAGGCCATGGGCCAGAAATTCGTCGCGGAGCATCGCCCCTCGTCGCTGATCCAGCGGCTGGCGCGGGTGGACGAGGTGGCCAATCTCGTCGCCTATCTCTGCAGCCCGGCCGCGAGCGCCACCACCGGCGCCGCCCTGAGGGTCGACGGAGGGGTCCTGCAGAGCCTCGCTTGAAGCCGGGATCGGTGGGGGCAACGCCGTCGATCGCCGAAGCGGGGCTCGAACCGTGCGGGTCTGGGACGGCAAAATCCGCGCGGCGGCGCATCGACAAGCCCGCGCTGGCGATAGGTTGGGCGCCTCGGGTTCAGGCGGCGCGTTCGCCACGAGGGATCGGACCGGCGGCTCTGGATGCCGGACTCTCGTCCGCGTCATACCAAGCCACACGGCCGGTCTTCCCGTACGACGGGGAACGCCGCAGGGCTCCTAGAGCCGTCGGCCCGGAGAGAATGCCGGACTTGGCTCTAGGGCGAGATCAGGCCTTCAGGTGCGCAGCGAGATGCTTGTTCATCTCGAACATCGTGCACTTGTCCTTACCGAAGACCTTCTTGAGCTTGTCGTCGGCGAGGATCTCACGCTTGTTCTGCGGGTTCTGAAGGTTGTTCTTCTTGATGTAGTCCCAAACCTTGCTGACCACCTCGCCGCGCGGCAGCGGGCTGGTCCCGACGATGGCGCCGAGCTCGGCCGACGGCTTCAGCGGCTGCTGCAGAGCGTTCGGCTTGGCGCCGGCCGACTTCTCGGCGGCGGGCTTCGCAGCCTTGGCCGGGGCGGCCTTCTCCGCAGTCTTGGTGGTCTTGGCCGCCTTGGGCGCAGCCTTCTCGGTCTTTGTGGCCATCAACATCCTCCGGTTCTCGGGCCGCAGGCCGGGGCATGATCGCCCCACGGCCGAGCCAGCATAGCAGCAACTAAGCGGTGCCGCCGCCGTTCCAAGGGGAAATTGCCTTTGGAAACGCCTCATCCACAAGGCAGGCGCAGAAATCCCCTGCGGGATCGCCGGATGGACGCCGCCGCCAAGATTATTCGGCCGACCGCCGGGCGTGAAACCTGCCTTTAACAATCCTGCACGTGAAGTACAGGCATGTTTGCCCCGACCCTCACGCTCGCGCTCCTGCTCGCCACCGGACTGGTCACCAGTCTCGGTCTCCTAGTGCGGGCCGAGCCTTCCGCGCCCGGCATCGCGCCGGGCCGCGGCTTGGTCTGAACGCGCCGGGATTGCAGCGCCTGTCCACCGGGTGCATCAGCCCGACCGCATGACCGATCCGATCACCCTCGCCAGCCCGGAAAGCACCGCCCACGTCGTCCAGGTGGCGCTGAGCCCCGTGTTCCTGCTGTCGGGCATCGCGACGCTGCTCAACGTCTTCGGCGCGCGGCTCGCGCGCGTGGCCGATCAGGCCGACCACGTCTCCGGGCTCCTCGCGGGCGCCGGCGATGCGGAGCGCATCCTCCTCGGACGGCGCCTGGATCGGCTGCACCGGCGCTCCCTGGCCCTGGATGCCGCCGTGTTCCTGGCCGCGCTGGGCGGCGTGGCGACCTGCGGATCGGTGCTGACCCTGTTCGTCGGAGCCATGCGCGACAGCACGGTCACGACATTGCTGTTCGGTCTGTTCGGCGCGGCGATCCTCTGCACCCTGTGCGCCCTCGTGGCCTTCGGGTTCGAGATGCTGCTGGCCAGCCGATCGGTCCGCGACCGGATCAATCAGCGGCGGAGGAGCGCCGGGATACCACCCGACCTCTGAGAGGCCGTCGCTCGCCCGGCCACCGGCTCAGGAGGCGGAACCCGTCCCGGCCCACGCGCTTAGTGAGCTAGGGACCGCCACGCGGGCACGATCCCGCTCATGGATCGGGAGACATCATGCCGACGGACCTGCCCAACGAACGCGCCTTGAGAAAGCCCGGCACCCTGGAGCTCGATCCCGCCGGCGAGGGCATCGCCATCGACGAGAGCCCCCGGCTGATCGCGTCGAACAAGGTCGAAGGCACCGCCGTGTACGACAGCAGCGGCCGCCACCTGGGCGCCGTCCACAATTTCATGGTGGACAAGGTTTCCGGACAGGTCGCCTACGTGGTGCTGGCCTTCGGGGGATTCCTCGGATTGGGTGAGACCCACCACCCGCTTCCCTGGAAGGCTCTGACCTACAGCACCGAATTCGGCGGCTACGTGATCGACATCGATCCGGCGGTCCTCGCAGGCGCATCGAGCTCCGGCGCCGGCGAAGACGAAGTCGCCGATCCGAGCTATCGCGCCCGGATCTAGGCCTTCGACGGCCCGTACGCGCGCCCCTCCTGAGCGGGCGCGGCGGTCTCGGCCTGACGGCTCAGAATTTCCCGCCGAGGCCGACGCTGCCGCCGGGCGACAGCATCGGACCCATTGCGCCGCTGCTGCCACTGCCACCGACCGCCGCATTGCCGCCGTCGAGATCCTCGCGCCGGATCCGGCGCTCCCCGCTATCGGCGGTGCGGGTCGCCCCGCCGGCGGTCTTCGGGATCGCCAGCTGCTTCGTCGGAGCGGTCTGGAGCGGCTGACCATCGGCATCGACCGCAGCATTGCGCGGCTCGCGGTTCGGCAGAGATCCGCGCAGCGAGGGCGGCAGGCCGACCTCCGTCGCGGGCATCACGCCGCCGCCGCCACCGAGCGCCTGGCAGCCGGCCACGAGGCCGGCCAGGGCAGCGCCGAGCGCAAGGCCGCGCGCTGCGGCGCATCTCGACGTGGGGAGGGTCGACATCGTGTGGTCCTCGACAGTGGCCGCGGTGCCGTCCGCGGCTCGCATGGGCTTATGAGCGGTTGTCTACGCCGGGGATGCGGCGAAAACCAGACAGTGCCGTCGCGCCCCCGGTCATCATCGCCGTATCCTTTGTGGCAGACCGCCGAAGCGCGCGGTTCGCGTCTTGCTGTCTGGCCGCTGCGGTCCATAACTTCGCCTAGGTCCTGCGGCATGACGCCATCCGCAGGCGGGGTCCAGCCGGCGGCGGACCCGGAACCGGCCGATACGGTCGTGGACGCGCCGGCGCGCCGGTGCAGCCCGGCCCTTCCTCAGAGGACGAAGCGTGTTCAGAACCAACCGGATGATCGCGGCCGTGACGCTCGCCCTCTGGGCGTCGGGGGCTGCGGCGCAGGTGAGCGGCAGCGAGGGTGCGGCCGGGCAGGCAGCGCCGCACGCACCGGCCACGCCTCCGTCCGCGACTCCGGCTCCCGCGCCGGCTCCGGCGCCAACTCCGACACCGCCGACTTCTCCGCCCGCGGCGGCGCCGGCCGCACCGCCGGCCGCCGGGACTTCGCCGCCTTCCACGACCCAGGCGCAGCAGCAGGGAACACCGGCCACGGTCCTCGACACGCAGGATTACGAGAGCCTGCTCGGTCGCAGCGTGCGCAGCGCCGGCGGCGACGAACTGGGGCGCGTCATCGACATCATCATCGACAAGGAAGGCCATCCCAGGGCCGCCATCATCGATTTCGGCGGCTTTCTCGGGGTCGGAACCCGCAAGATCGCAGTGGATTGGCGCGCCCTGCGCTTCACGCCGGACGGCGGCAAGGAGCGCAAGCTCTCGGTCGCGCTGACCCGCAATCAGGTCCGCGTGTCACCGGAATACAAGGCCGGGGAGCCGATCGTGGTTCTCGGGCCCGCCAGCCCCGCCGCGCCGGCGGCGGAGGGCGAGCAGGCGACCACGCCGCCGGCCAATCCGGCGCCGGGCTCGGCGGCACCGTCGCAACCGGCCCCCGCCGCGGCGGCTCCGACCTCGCCCGCTCCGGGCAGTGCGGCCTCGGGCGCGGCGGCGCCGGCCGCGACCGCGCCGGCCCGCCCTCCGGAGAAGGCACCGGATAAGTGACGGTGGCCCGGTCGAAGGCCCGAACCGCCGCCACTCCGCGCGAACGTGAGCTGTCCCGTCAGGACATCCGCTCCCGTCCGGGCCGCCTGAAGGATCCGGCGGGCGAAGCCGCGCGCGCGTCGGCGGTTCCTGCCGCACAGGGGGGACGCGTGATCTCGGCAACGAGCCGCTACGGCCTAGATGCCTTCGCGTTCTTCGTGGCCAACCTGCAGACCGGGTTCGGCCCTTTCCTGGCCGTCTACTTCTCCCAGGCGAAATGGACCCAATCCGACATCGGGTTCGCCCTGACCGTGGGGAGCCTCGTGGCGCTGCTGGGCCAGGTCCCGGGCGGCGCCTTCGTCGACGTCGTGCGCTCGAAGCGCTTCGCCGCTGCCGTGGCGGTGATCGGGATCGCCGGCAGCGCCTTCGCGCTGGCGGTCTGGCCGAGCTTCCTGATCGTGCTCCTGGCAATGGCCCTGCACTCGGCCGCGAGCTGCGTGCTCACACCGGCCATCGCGGCGATCAGCATCGGACTCGTCGGGCGTGCCCACGCTGGCGAGCGTCTCGGCCGCAATGCCAGCTTCGCGGCCCTCGGCAACGCCCTCGGCGCGGCCGGGATGGGCGCCATCGGATATTACCTGTCGAACGGCGCCGTCTTCTACCTCACCGCCGCTCTCGGTATCCCGACGGTGATCGCGCTGGCGCGCATCCGCGCCCAAGACATCGATTCCAACGTGTTCAAGGAGCCGGCCACGGCGCAGGCGTCGCCGTCGACCGGCAAGGACAGCATCCGCGCCCTGCTGACCAATCGGAGCCTCCTGTGCTTCGCGGCCTGCATGGTGCTGTTCTTCCTCGCCAACGCCGCGATGCTGCCCCTGGTCGGCAGCGTCCTGACCCTGCGGGCGAGCGAGACCGCCACCGCGCTGGTCGCCGCGTGCATCATGGTCCCGCAGGCGGTGCTGGCGGTCAGCGCCCCTGCGGTCGGCCGGGCCGCCGAGCGCTTCGGCCGCTACCCGGTGCTGCTATTCGGATTCGGCGCCTTGCCGGTCCGGGGCCTGCTGCTCGCCTACACGACCAACCCCTACGGTCTCGTCGCCATCCAGGTGCTGGACGGCATCTCGGCGTCGGTGCTGGGCGTGATGGTGCCGCTGATCGTGTCGGATCTCACCCGTGGCACCGGCCGCTTCAACCTCGCCCTCGGCGCGGTCGGCACGGCCATGGGCATCGGCGCCGCCCTCTCGACCTCGCTTGCCGGCATCATGGCCGACCATCTCGGCAGCCACAGCGCCTTCCTGGGGCTCGCGATCGTGGGGTTCGCGGCTTTCATGCTGGTGGCGCTGATCATGCCGGAGACGCGTCCGACGGAGCACACGGCCTGACCGGCCGCGGCATCGGATTCGCAAGGGTGTTTCCGCGCCGCTCAAGCGACGTTCAGGTTCTGCGGATAAAAGCGCACGGAAGGTGCGGGCCGGTGAAACATATGGCAACGCTCTCGCGTTGCCGCTGCGGGTCAGACTGCGCCCGCTCTGCACGCCGCCTCAGCCCGTAAGCCAAAGCCGCGCGAATACGGAATGGTCACCGCGATGGAAGAGCTGCACCGATACGCCGACAGGCCCTTCGCCTTCGTCGCGCGGTATCTCCGCCGCCGCTGGCTGCCGCACTTGGTCATCCTGATCTCCGTGCTCGGCGCCGTCGGCTTCTCGGTCTCCACCGATTACGCCCTCAAGGGCGTGGTCGACGCGCTGACGAAGGGGCCCGGCCCGGGCAACACGGTCGTCTGGAGCGCGCTCGCGGTCCTGGTCGCCTTCATCGCCGCCGACAACATGCTCTGGCGCGTGGCGGCGCTGACCGGCGCCTTCACCTTCGTGGGGATCACCGGCGACATCCGGCGCGACCTGTTCCGGCACATGACCGGCCATTCCCCGACCTTCTTCTCCGACCGCCAGCCGGGCACCCTGGCGTCGCGCATCACGGCGACCTCGAACGCGATCTTCACGGTCGAGAACATGTTCGTGTTCAACGTGATGCCGCCGACGGTCGCGGCCTTCGGGTCGATCGCCTACATCGCCACCGTCAACCTCACCATGGCGGGCATCCTGGCGGGCGTGTTCGCGGCCGTCGTCGTGCTGATGTTCAAGATGGCCTCGGCCGGCAAGCCGCTGCACCACGACTTCGCCGCCAAGGCCGCCAGCGTCGACGGCGAGATGGTCGATCTCGTCGGCAACATGTCGCTCGTGCGCGCCTTCTCGGCCTTCAAGCGCGAGGGGCAGCGCTTCGAGGGCACCATCGCCACCGAGATGCGGGCGCGGCGCTCGTCGCTCCTCTACCTCGAGAAGCTGCGCATCGTGCACGCGGTGCTGACCGTGCTTGCCGTGTTCGGCCTGCTCTATTGGGCGATCCAGATGTGGGAGGCCGGGCAGGCGACGAACGGTCAGGTCGTGCTGGTCTGCACGCTCGGCATCCGCATCCTGGCGGCCACCCGCGACCTCGCGGTCGCGCTCGTCGACGCGACCCAGCACACCGCCCGGCTGGCCGAGGCCCTGCACACCCTGCTTCAGCCCCACGATCTCGTGGATCATCCGGAAGCGCAGCCGCTCACAGGCCAGGGCGCCAAGATCGAGTTCGAGCACGTCGCCTTCAGCTATCCGGACGGGCGCCCCGTCTTCACGGATTTCGACCTGGTCATCGAGCCGGGCCAGCGCGTCGGTCTGGTGGGCCGGTCCGGCGGCGGCAAATCGACCCTGTTCTCGCTGATTCAGCGCTTCTACGACGTGCAGAGTGGCGCCATCCGCATCAACGGCCAGAACGTCGAGCGGGTCACCCAGGAATCCCTGCGCGAGGCGATCACCGTGGTGCCGCAGGACGTCTCGATGTTCCACCGCAGCTTGCGGGAGAACATCCGCTACGGCCGGCCCGAGGCGACGGACGAGGAGGTCTGGCAGGCCGCCGAGGCCGCGCATTGCACCGACTTCATCAAGGCCCTTCCCGAAGGCTTCGACACGATCGTCGGCGACCGCGGTGTGAAGCTCTCGGGCGGCCAGCGTCAGCGGATCGCCATCGCCCGGGCGATCCTGAAGAACTCGCCGATCCTGCTGCTCGACGAGGCCACCTCGGCGCTGGACGCGGAATCCGAGCAGGCGATCCGTCAGGCCCTCGCCAACCTGATGAAGGGCCGGACCGTCATCGCGATCGCGCACCGCCTCTCCACGCTGCAGGATTTCGACCGGATCGTCGTGCTCGACGGCGGCCGCATCGCGCAGGACGGCTCGCCCGACAAGCTGACCCATCTCGACGGCTTCTTCCGGGAGCTGATGAAGAAGGAATCCATGGCGATGGCCCTCGCCGCCGCCTGACTTCGCCCTCGTGGACCCGTCCCGGCATCGCCGCGCCGGGACGGCGGCGCAGTTCCGCCGCTCCGGTTTTCACGCCCGATCGGCACTGGTAGATCATCGGCCCGCCGGACCGGACCTTGCATCGCCTGGACGTCGCGAACCGGCCCGGTTCCGACGCGTCTCGATGCCCGAGCCCCACCGTGCCTGACCTTGCCCTCGTCATCCGGGAAATCTCCGAGGAGATGGCCCAGCGCTCCGATCGGGGGGCGGTCGCGGATTACATTCCCGAACTCGCGCGGGTGGATCCCGGTCAGTTCGGCATGGCGGTGATCGATGCTGCGGGACGCGTCTTCGCCGGGGGCGACAGCGAGACGCCCTTCTCGATCCAGAGCGTGTCGAAGGTCTTCACCCTCACCCTCGCCCTCGGCATGGTCGGCGACCGGCTGTGGAAACGGGTCGGCCGCGAGCCTTCGGGCAACCCGTTCAACTCCATCGTCCAGCTGGAGCGGGAGCGAGGCGTGCCGCGCAATCCGTTCATCAATGCGGGCGCCATCGCGGTCACCGACGTGATCCTCTCGGGCCACGAGCCCCGCGAGGCGCTGGGCGAGATCCTGCGCTTCATGCAGTTCCTGGCCCAGGATTCGAGCATCGCGATCGACGAGACCGTGGCGGCCTCGGAGAAGCGCACGGGTTTCCGCAACACCGCGCTCGCCAACTACATGAAGTCCTTCGGCGTCATCGACAATCCGGTCGACTACACGCTCGGCGTCTACTTCCACCACTGCGCCATCGCGATGAACTGTCGCCAGCTCGCACGCGCCGGGCGGTTCCTGGCGCATAACGGCATCAACCCGTCGACCGGCCATTCGGTGGTCTCGGCGGAGCGCGCGCGCCGCATCAACGCGATCATGCTGACCTGCGGCCACTACGACGGGTCGGGCGAGTTCGCCTATCGCGTGGGCCTGCCGGGCAAGAGCGGAGTCGGCGGCAGCATCCTGGCGATCGCACCCGGCAAGGCCTCCATCGCCGTCTGGTCGCCCGGTCTCGACGCGGCGGGCAATTCCCATCTCGGCCGCATCGCCCTGGAGCGGCTGACGCAGCGCATGGGCTGGTCCGTCTTCGGATCCTGAGCGGGTCCCTTCCCCTACCCCCTTCCCTGCCCCCCTTCCCCTGCCCTCTTGCGCGGCGCCCACTTCCGCGGCACTGCGCCGCCGGGGCGTTGCGGCGCCGAAGCGAGACTCAGCGGCATGGCGACGAGTGTGGCGGTCCGGGCTGCCAACGACGGTCTGGATCCGGGTGCCATCCTGGCCCGTCTCGACCGGCTTCCGGCCACGCCGGCGGTCTGGCGCCTCGTGGCGCTGCTCGGCCTCGGGTTCTTCTTCGAACTCTACGACCTGCTCTTCACCGGTTACGTGGCGCCCGGCCTCGTCAAGGCCGGGATCCTGACGCCGACGACCCCCGGCCTGTTCGGCGCCAGTGGTGTGGCGAGCTTCGTGGCCGCCCTCTTCACGGGCCTGTTCATCGGCACCCTCGTCTGCGGCTGGCTCGCCGACCGGTTCGGGCGCCGGGCGATCTTCACGTGGTCGCTCCTCGCCTACACCGCGGCGAACGTCGTGATGGCCTGCCAGAGCGACGCCTTCGGCCTCAACCTCTGGCGGCTCGTCGCAGGGATCGGCCTCGGCCTGGAGATGGTGACGATCGGCAGCTACCTCTCCGAACTCGTCCCGAAGGCGATCCGCGGCCGGGCTTTCGCCCTGTGCCAGGGCATCGGCTTCACGGCCGTGCCGGTGGTGGCGTTCCTCTCCTACCTGCTGATCCCGATCGCCCCCCTCGGCATCGACGGCTGGCGCTGGGTGGTGCTGATCGGCGCCTCGGCGGCGATCGTGGTCTGGTGGATGCGGGCGGGCCTTCCGGAAAGCCCGCGCTGGCTCGTCGAGCACGGGCGTCTGGCGGAAGCCGACGCGATTCTGCGGCAGCTGGAGGCGCGGATCGCGGCCGAGCATGGCGGCGCGCTGCCCGCGCCGGCCGCGCCGGAGCCGGTGCAGCCGCGCGGCGCCTTCCGCGACCTGTGGGTCCGGCCCTATCGGCGCCGGGCGCTGATGATGGCCGGATTCAACGTCTTCCAGACGGTGGGCTTCTACGGCTTCGCCAACTGGGTGCCGACCCTGCTGGTGGCCCAGGGCATCACGGTGACGTCGAGCCTCGCCTACACGGCCCTGATCGCGCTGGCCGCCCCCGTCGGCCCGCTGATCGGCCTCGCCATCGCTGACCGGTTCGAGCGCAAGCACGTCATCGTGGCCGCCGCCCTCGTCTATATCGGCTGCGGCCTCGCCTTCGCGCAGACGCGGGACGTCCCGATCATCGTGGCGCTCGGCATCGGCCTGACGCTCGCCTCGAACGTGATGTCGTACAGCTTCCACGCCTATCAGGCCGAGCTGTTCCCCACGGGCATCCGCGCCAGGGCGGTGGGCTTTGTCTATTCCTGGAGCCGCTTCTCGGCGATCTTCACGGGCTTCGTCATCGCGTTCGTCCTGCGGGAGGCCGGCACGCCGGGCGTGTTCCTGTTCATCTCGGCCGCGATGCTGGCCGCGGGCCTGCTCGTCGGGCTCCTGGGTCCGCGGACACGGGACGTCGCGCTGGAGAAGATCGCGGGGTGAGGCCCGTCACGGGCTCGGCTCCCAGGAGGCCGAATCCGTGCTAGCCTCGGGCATGGTCGCTCAGCCGAAATCCCGGATGACGGTCGACGAGTTTCTCACCTGGGCCGATGGGCAGCCGGGGCGCTTCGAGCTGGTCGATGGCGAGGTGTTCGCGATGTCGCCGGAGCGCGTTCGGCATGCCGAGGTCAAGGCTGCCACCTATCTGGCGCTCCGGTCCGCACTGAAGCAAGCGAAGAGCCCCTGCTACGCGCGCTGCCGGATGGCATCAGCGTTCGCGTCGATCAGGATACGGTCTTCGAGCCCGACGCCCTCGTTTACTGCGGAATGCGCGCCGACCCCGATGCGACGGAGATCACCGATCCCGTCATCGTCGTCGAGGTGCAGTCGCCGAGCACACGTTCCGTCGATTCGGGTTTGAAATTGACCCGCTACTTCAGTCTCGAGAGCGTGATCCACTATCTGATCGTGGATCCGGTCAAGCGCCTCGTCATCCATCACCGCCGCGCGCAGGGCGGCCTGATCGAGACCCGCATGGCGACCCAGGAGACGCTGGACCTGACGCCGCCCGGCCTGCGCCTGCCCGTCCCGGAGCTGTTCGCCGACCGCGCGTCCGACGACGACGGAGCTTGATCCGATCCGAGGTGGATGCCACAGCGGCGCGAACGCGAATCAGGACGCCCGGATGACTGAACCTCTCGATCTCCTCGTGCTCGGCAACGCGATCGTCGACGTGATCGCACGGACGGACGATGCCTTCCTGGCGGCGCAGGGCGTCACCAAGGGTGCGATGCAGCTCATCGACGAGCCGCGGGCCGAGGCGCTGTTCGAGGCCATGGGCCCGGCCACGATCGTGTCGGGCGGCTCCGGCGCCAACACCGCGGTCGGCGCGGCCCTGCTCGGAGCCAAGACCGGCTTCGTCGGCAAGGTCCGGAACGACGAGCTCGGCGGCCTGTTCAGCCACGATCTCAAGGCGACCGGCGTCGACTTCAGCGTCCCTGCGGCGGCCGAGGGACCGGCCACCGCCCGATGCTTCGTGCTGGTGACGCCGGATGGCGAGCGCACGATGAGCACCTATCTGGGCGCCTGCCAGGGACTCTCGCCCGACGATGTCGACAAGGCTCTCGTGCGTTCCGCCCGGGTCGTCTATCTTGAGGGCTACCTCTGGGATCCGCCGGCCGCCAAGGAGGCGTTCCGCAAGGCGTCCGACATCGCCCACCAGGCCGGCAACGCCGTTGCGCTGACCCTCTCGGATGCGTTCTGCGTCGGTCGCTACCGCGATGAATTCCTCGGTCTGATCCGCGACGGCACCATCGACATCCTCTTCGCCAACATCGGCGAGTTGCAGAGCCTCTTCCAGACCGACGATGCCGAGGCCGCGGTGGCGGCCCTGCGGGACGAGCGCAACGCTCGCGGCCGTCACCTGCTCGGCCTCGTGACGCGCTCGGCCGACGGTGCCCTGGTGGTGCAGGGTGGCGAGGTCCGCGCCGTCGAGGCGAGCCCGGTCCACGAGGTGGTCGACACGACGGGGGCGGGGGACCTCTTTGCGGCCGGCTTCCTGGCCGGCCACGCCCGCGGCCTCGACCACGTCACGAGCGCCCGCCTCGGCACGCTCGCGGCGGCCGAGGTCATCCAGCACATCGGCGCCCGTCCGCAGGCGGATCTCGTCGGCTTGGCCAAGGCGCGCGGGCTCCTCTGAGCCGGCGCGTCGGGCGCGCGGTCGGAGGGTTGCGTCCGCTCCGATCCCGCCCGCTCAGGCCGCGCGGACGGTCGCGAGGAAGCGCGTCACCTCGTCCCTGAGATGCCCGGACCGGAGCGACAGCTCCGAGGCTGCCGTGAGAACCTGATCGGCCGCCGCTCCGGTTGCCTTCGCCGCGTCGGCGACGCCCGTGATGGTGCTGGTGACGTCAGCCGCCCCCTGGGCGGCCTGGGAGACGTTGCGGACGATCTCCTGCGTCGCGGCGCCCTGCTGCTCCACGGCGCTGGCGATCCGCGTCGCCACGGCGCTGAGTTCCTGGACTCGGCCGCCGATGCGCCCGATCGCCGAGACGGCGTCGCCGGTGGAGGACTGGATCCGGGCGACGTGGCCGCCGATCTCGTCGGTCGCCCGCGCGGTCTGACCGGCCAGCGCCTTCACCTCTGCGGCTACGACGGCGAAGCCGCGGCCCGCCGCGCCGGCCCGCGCCGCCTCGATCGTGGCGTTCAGCGCCAGGAGATTCGTCTGTTCGGCGATGGTCGAGATCAGGGTCACGACATGACCGATCTGGACCGCCGCCCCGTTCAGATCCCGAACCAAGTGCGCGGTCGCCTCCGCGTCCGCGACCGCCGACTGGGTCAGCGCCGTCGAGCCCGCGACCTGGCGGCTGATCTCCTGGACGGAGACGCCGAGTTCCTCCGCCGCCGCCGCCGCGACGTTGACGGTGCTGGCCGCGAGTTCGGCCGCGCTCGCCACCCGGCCGGAGCGATCGGCGGTGTCGGCGGCCGCCTCATTCATGGCCGAGGCCGTGTCCTGCAGCGCAGCGACGGCGGCCGAGACCGTGCCGATGATGCCGCCGACCGTGCCCTCGAAGGCGTCGGCGATCTGCTGCATGCCGCTCCGCCGCCGCGCCTCGGCCGCGGCGCGGGCCTGTGCCGCTTCGTGCTCGAGCGTGCGCGCGCGGATCAGGCCGTCCTTGAAGACCTGGACGGAGGCCGCCATGACCCCGACCTCGTCCGCTCGCTCGGAGCCGCCGACGGCCACGTCGAGGTTGTTGGCCGCGAGCCGACCCATGATCTCGGCCAGGGACCGGATCGGGCGGGCGACCCGCTGCCAGACCCACCAGACCGCCGCGCCGGTCATGATCGCTCCGATCACGGAGAGCGTGATGGTGACGGACCACGCCGTCCGGAACGCATCCTCGGAGCGCTGGACCGAGACGTTCGTGCCCTCGGCGGTGACCTGGGCGAGATCCGCCAGGGCATCGAAGGCGGCCACGAGCGGCGGGCGGGCGGGCGCGATGGCGTCGCGGGCCGCGTTCCGGTCGCCGCGCCTGAGCGGGGCGAGGATCGCCTCCTGGGCAGTGCGATAGACCTTCCACCGCCCCTCGAATGCGTCCCAGAGCGCGCGCTCCCGGGGCGTCGTCGCGCGCACGCGATAGCTCTGGAAGGCCTCGGGGATGGTCCGATCCATCTCGACGAACTCGGCATCGAGGTCCCGGTTCTCACCGTCGTCGACGGCGACCACCTTGCGGATCGTCGTCGTGTGGTACCGCAGCATCAGGAATCGAATCGCGTGGAGCGTGTTGTCCTTGCGCACCCAGACGTCGCGGGTCTCCACGGCGGCGGCATTGATGGCCTGTATCTGCATCAAGCCGATGGTCGAGCTTGCGATAAACAGCAAAAAGCCGATTATCGAGGGCAGTATCAGCTTCGAAACGATACTTCTTCGAAAGCTCATCTCGGGCACCATAGAGGACGACACCGCCGCATCGTGGCACACGAAGATGAAGGACAGATTTTCGGCAACCTCTACTTCGGAAGTGATTTGCGCCGCAGATCAGCGCGGAACGCATGACGCGTCGCCCGCCAAGGCCGTGCCGCGGGTCGAGCGCCGATCCAGTCGAAGGCGGGCGGCCGCGGCCCGATCAGGGCCGCAGGAGAACCTTGCCTACGGCCGCCCGCCGGGTCAGCAGGCCGAAGGCCTCCGGGAAGTCCGCCAGCGGGTAGACGCCGTGGACCTGCGCGGTGAGCTTGCCCTCGGCCACCCAGTCGAGGAGCCGACGCTGGTCGGCCCGATGCGCCTCCGGCTCGCGTTCGAGGAAGGCGCCCCAGTGGACGCCCTGCACGTCGAGTTCCTTCAGGAGCATCAGGTTCAACGGCAGCCGCGGGATCTCCCCGGCGGCGAAGCCGATGACGAGGAACCGGCCGCGCCAGCCGAGCGCCCGCAGGGCCGGCTCCGCGTAGGCATCGCCGACCGCATCGTAGACCACGTCGATCCCGCCCCCGGAGATCCGGCGCAACTCGTCCTTGAGCGTCGCGGGATCGTAGACGAGGCCGGCCTCGGCGCCGTGGGCGCGGGCGACGGCGAGCTTTTCCTCCGAGGAGGCGCAGGCGATCACCCGGGCGCCCATCAGCCGCCCCAGCTCCACGGCGGCGAGACCGACGCCCCCGGAGGCCCCGAGGACCGCCAGCCATTCGCCGGGCTGCAGGCGGGCACGGTTCGCCAGGGCATGGAGCGAGGTGCCGTAGGTGATGGTGAGCCCGGCCGCCTGCTCGTCCGGCACCGCGTCCGGCACCGGCGTGAGCCGGGCGGCGTCGAGGGCGATGAGTTCGGCGCAGCAACCGTGCCCGGCATGGACGATCACCCGGTCGCCCACGGCCACGCCCGAGGCCCCTGGCCCGAGCGCCTCGACCACGCCGACCCCCTCGCCGCCCGGCGAGAACGGCAGGGCCGGCTTCACTTGGTAGCGCCCAGCCACGATCAGCGTGTCGAAGAAGTTGAGCGCCGCGAGCCGCATCCGCACCAGGGCCTGCCCGGGACCCGGAACCGGATCGGGGCGCTCCACGATCTCCAGATGCTCCGGCCCGTCGAGCCTCGTGCACAGCAGCGCCCGCATTCCGTGTCTCCTCCCCGGCGTTTCTCCGCCGATGAGGCCCGAACCGGCCGTGCGGTCAAGCCGTTCCGATCATCTCGCGGATGCGGGCGCCCAGCACCTCCACCACGAACGGCTTGGTGATGACCTGCATCCCGGCATCGAGCTGGCCGTTGCCCAAGACGGCATTCTCCGCGTAGCCGGTGACGAACAGGACCTTGAGCCCCGGTCGCGTCACCCGGCCGGCCTCGGCCATCTGGCGCCCGTTCATGCCGCCCGGCAGCCCGATATCGGACACGAGCAGGTCGATGCGCACGTCGGATTGCAGCACCCTGAGGCCGGCCGCGCTGTCGGCGGCCTCGATCGCCGTGTAGCCGAGATCCTCCAGCACCTCGGTGACCAGCATGCGCACGGTCGGCTCGTCGTCGACCACCAGCACGGTCTCGCCCGGCGCGGCCCGCGGCGGCGCGCCGACGGCGGTATGCGCATCCTCCTCCGCGACCGCGCCGCGATGGCGGGGCAGGTAGAGGCAGACCGTGGTGCCCTTGCCGACCTCGGAATGGATCCGCACCTGGCCGCCCGATTGCTGGGCGAAGCCGTAGATCATCGACAGGCCGAGGCCGGTGCCCTGCCCCAGCGGTTTGGTGGTGAAGAACGGCTCGAACACCTTGCCGACGATCTCGGGCGGCATGCCGATGCCGGTATCGGTGACGCAGAGCGAGAGGTACTGGCCCGGCGGCATGTCGTGACGCCGGGCGGCGCGCTCGTCGAGCCAGGCATTGGCGGTCTCGATCGTGATCCGGCCGCCCTCCGGCATGGCGTCACGGGCGTTGATGCACAGGTTGAGCAGGGCGTTCTCGAGCTGCGGCGGGTCGACCAGGGCCGGCCAGAGACCGGGCGCGCCCATGACCTCGACGATCACGGCGGGGCCGACCGTCCGCCGGATCAACTCTTCCATGCCGGCCACGAGCCGGTTCACGTCGGTGGGCTTCGGATCGAGGGTCTGCCGCCGCGAGAAGGCGAGCAGGCGATGGGTCAGGGCCGCGGCCCGCTTGGACGCTCCCTGCGCGGCATTGATGTAGCGGTCCACATCCATGACGCGACCCTGGCCGAGGCGGGTCTGGATCAGCTCCAGGGATCCGGAGATACCGGCGAGCAGGTTGTTGAAGTCGTGGGCGATCCCGCCGGTGAGCTGGCCGACGGCCTCCATCTTCTGCGATTGCCGCAGGGCCTCCTCGGTGGCGGCCAGGGCGTCGGCGCGCTCGCGCTCCGCGGTGAAATCGCGGCCGACGGCGTTGATCACCCCCTCCCCCGGCCGGGCCGCCCAGCTGATCCAGCGGTATCCGCCGTCCCGGTGGCGGTAGCGGTTGTCGAAGCGCGCGAGGCTCGATCCCGTGGCGAGCTGCTGCGCGCCCTCGACGGTGCGGTCGAAATCGTCCGGGTGGACGAAGGCGATGAGCTTGGTTCCGATCAGCTCGTCCGGCCGCCAGCCCAGCACCTCGGTCCAGGCCGGGTTCACCGCGGTGATCGTGCCGTCGAACAGGCAGCGCAGCATCATGTCGGACGAGAGCGTCCACAGGGCGTTGCGATCGGCGGTGCGTTCCTCGACCTGCTGGGCCAAGGTGGCGTTGAGGTCGCGCAGTTCCGCGAGGGCGGATTCCAGGCGGCCCTGGCTCTCCTTGAGGGCGGCGTCGGCGCGCACGCGGGCCGTGGTCTCGTTGGTGAGGATGAACAGCCCCGTGACCCGCCCCGCGGCGTCGAGGACCCGCGAGTACGAGAAGGTCCACCATGTCTCCCGGGAGCCCCGGTCGGTGTCGAGCTGCCAGGGCAGATCGATGAAGCGCTCCGGGCTGCCTGCCATGGCCGCGTCGATGATCGGCTTGGCCTGATCCCAGGCATCGGCCCAGACCACGTCGAACCGCTCGCCCATGGCCCAGGCCAGACGGGGCCCGAGCAGCGGGAAGTAGGTGTCGTTGAAGAAGAAGTGGAGATCGGGCCCCCAGGCCAGGATCATCGATTCCGGCGAGTTGAGAACGAGCGAAAGGGCCGCGCGGAATTCCGCCGGCCAGGTCCCCGGGGGGCCGAGGGGATGGCCGGTCCAGTCGCGTGCGCGGATCATCCGCGCGGCCTCGCCGCCGCCGGATAGGAAGGAGAGGGGATCGATCACAAGTTCTGAGCGATACAGGTCATGGACTTACCGCGTATGACCGTCTTCGACGCCATCTCCAAGCCAGGGCGGCCCTGTGGATGCCTGTAGTCGGAGACCAGCCCGAGGTCACAGCCCGACGTCACAGCCCCGTCATTCCGGGACTGCGAAGCAGGATCCAGACCTCGACCGCGTGCCGGCATGGCTGGCGGCGGCTCTGGGTTCCGGGCTCGCCCGGGGGTGCTCGGGAATGAATGGGATTGCCGGACGGCAGGGCCTGGATCGCGGCGATCCGTTGACCTGATCTCTCCGCGCAGGCCTCCAACACAGCCCTCTGGACCGGCGACAGTCCGTGCGGCCGAAATACGTTGACCCGGGCACGGGCAAGAGCGTGGGCCAGGGCAGACGGCACAACCGGCGGCCGGCATTTCAGTCGACAGCGACGCAGCCCACGCCGAAGCCGAACGGCTGTTCGCGTTCGTCAGCGACCTTCTGCAGACGAGCCTGCCCGTCCCGGCGGGCATCCTGCATGTTGGAGCGACAGCGATACCCGGGTGCCTGACCGAGGGCGATCTCGCCGTGCCCGGAACGCGGGATCGAGCTGAACTGACGAATTCTCGTCCTCCACGGAGGCGCACCGAACAGCGCATCTCGGTGTCCAATGGACCGCCGGAGGCGGCTCCCGCGACCGGTTTCACCCTTTCGTCGAAACCCTGCGGGCCAACCCGGTGCTGAACGGCGCGACGACGCCCTCAAGCGGGCGCACGCGACCAAGCCGATGGCGCTCTACCGGACGCGCGAGGACGACGCCATCGCCCCTGTCCTGAACCCGCGCCCACCGGATCGATGAGCGTCGTGCCGGCCCGCTCCGCTCCGGTCGCGAGGACGGCCAGGTTCAGCCGCCATCCGCGCTAATGCGCCTCCTGCCAGTTCCCCGCCGCGTTGGCCTCCACCACCAGCGGCACCCGCAGCGTCAGGGCCGGCGCCGGGGCTTCCTCCATCACGCCGCGGATGATCGGGATCGCCCGCTCCACCTCGTCCTCGGCAGCCTCGAAGACCAGCTCGTCGTGGACCTGCAGGAGCATGCGCACCCCGAGCTTCTCGTCGGCCAAAGCCCCTTCCATCCGGGTCATGGCCCGGCGGATGATGTCGGCGGCCGAGCCCTGGATCGGCGCGTTGATCGCCTGCCGCTCGACGCTGGCGCGCTCGGACGGGTTGTTGGAGCGGATCTGCGGATAGTGGCACACCCGGCCGAACAGGGTGGTGACGTAGCCCTTGTCCCGGCAGCTCTTCTTGGTCGCATCGATGTAGTCGCGGATCCCGGGGAACTGCTCGAAATACTGCTTGATGAACGCGGAAGCCTCCTCGCGGCCGATGCCGAGCCGGTCGGCGAGCCCGAAGGCCGAGATGCCGTAGATGATGCCGAAATTGATGGTCTTCGCCCGGCGCCGCAGGTCGGGCGTCATGTCCTTGAGCGGCACGCCGAACATCGCCGAGGCGGTGGCCGCGTGGATGTCGATCCCGTCCGCGAACGCCTTCCGGAGTTCCGGGATATCGGCCATGTGGGCCAGGAGACGCAGCTCGATCTGAGAATAATCCGCCGAGATCAGCCGGTTGCCGGGCGCGGCCACGAAGGCGCGGCGGATGCGCCGGCCCTCCTCGGTGCGGATCGGGATGTTCTGCAGGTTCGGCTCGGAGGAGGACAGCCGACCCGTAGTGGTCGCCGCCAGCGAGAACGAGGTGTGGACCCGCGCGGTCTCGCGATCCGCATGGGTCTGGAGCGAGTCAGTATAGGTGGATTTCAGCTTCGAGAGCTGGCGCCACTCCAGGATCTTTTTGGGCAGTTCGTGCCCGGCCTGGGCCAGTTCTTCGAGGAGCGTGGCCGGTGTGGCCCATTGGCCGGAGGGCGTCTTCTTGGCGCCCGGCAGGCCCATCTTCCCGAACAGGATGTCGCCGATCTGCTTCGGCGAGCCCACCGAGAATTTCTCGCCGGCATCCTCCTGGATTTCCTCCTCCAGGCGCACGAGGATCTGCGAGAAATCCCCCGAGAGGCGGCTCAGCATGTCCCGGTCGACCCGGATGCCGCGCTGCTCCATCCGGGCGATGACCGGCAGGAGCGGGCGCTCCAGGGTCTCGTAGACCGCGACCCGGTGCTCGGCGACGAGGCGCGGCTTCATCATCCGCCACAGGCGGAGCGTCACGTCCGCATCCTCGGCCGCGTAGGCGGTGGCCTTATCGATCGCGACCCGGTCGAAGCTCACCTTGTTGCGGCCGGTGCCGGCCACGTCCGAGAAGGTGATCGGCTGGTGGCCGAGATGGCGCCGGGCCAGCTCGTCCATGCCGTGCCCGCCCTTCCCGGCATCGAGGACGTAGGAGATTAGCATCGTGTCGTCGAAGGGCGCCACCTCGACGCCGTAGCGGGCGAGCACGACCCAATCGTATTTGAGGTTCTGGCCGACCTTCAGGACGCCGGGATTCTCCAGAAGCGGCTTCAGTCGGGCGACGGCATCCTTCAGGGGGATCTGGCCCGGGACCGGCTCGACCACGTCGGAGGGCGCGGCCCCTTCGCCGAACAGGTCGGTGGCGTCGGCCTGCACCTTGGCGGCCTGCACGTGCGCCAGCGGGATGTAGCAGGCCCGTCCCGTGGACACCGCCAGCGATACGCCGACCAGGCCGGCCTTGTGGGCGTCGAGCGCGTCCGTCTCGGTGTCGACCGCGATCACACCGGCTTCCTCGGCCTCGGCGATCCAGGCGTCGAGCTGCTCCAGAGACGTGACGGTCTCGTAGGCGGCGGTGTCGAAGGGGGCCACGGCCTCCGCGGCCCGGGCCGCCACGACGTTGCCGGGCGTCGCCTCGACGGGGGCCCGGGGCTTGGCGGGCGCGTCCGGCAGGTCGAGATCCGCGAAGGGGTCCACCGCGCCGCCCTCGGGCGGTGCGGCGCCCGGCGGGCGCTCGGCCCCGGCCGCCGCGGTCTCGGGATCCGGCGGCACGGAATCGCCGAAGAATGGCACCGCGTCGCTGCCGCCGGCCCCGTTGCCGTAGCCATGCGGCCGGGCGCCGGGCAGGAGCCGCGGATCGGGCTTCACCGCCTCGGGGTCGACGTGCAGCATCTGGGCGATGCGGCGCGTCAGGGTGTTGAACTCCATCGCCTTCAGGAAGCCGACGAGCTTCTCCGGGTCGGGCTTCGGCACGCCGAGTTCGTCGAGCGGCACCGGGACCGGCACATCCTCCATCAGCGCCACGAGTTTTCGAGACAGCTTAGCCTGATCGACGTTGGCGAGCAGGGTTTCCCGGCGCTTGGGTTGCTTGATCTCGCCCGCCCGCTCCAGCAGCGCCTCGAGGCTGCCGAACTCCTTGATCAGCGCCGCGGCGGTCTTCAAGCCGATGCCGGGGACGCCCGGTACGTTGTCGGAGGTGTCGCCGATCAGCGCCAGCGCGTCGCCGATCTGGTTGGGTTGAAGCCCCTCCCACTTGGCGATGATCGCCTCGACATCGAGGTTGCGCTCGGGCCGGTAGCCCGGCTTGCCCTTTGCACCGGATTCGAAATCGTAGAACCGCACCTGCGGTCCCACGAGCTGCATCAGATCCTTGTCGGAGGAGACGATGATGACGCCCGCGCCCCGTGCCTCGGCCTGGCGGGTATAGGTCGCGATGAGGTCGTCGGCCTCGTAGCGTTCCAGCTCCACCGCGTGCAGGCCGAAGGCCCGCACCGCGTCGCGCATCAGGGGCATCTGCCGCTTGAGGTCGTCGGGCGCGTCCGGGCGGTGGCCCTTGTAGTCTGGGAACATCTCCTTGCGGAACGACCCTTCCGACTTGTCGAAGACGATGCCGAGATGCGTCGGCATCGTGCCGGCGGCGCCGTCCTGCAGGAACTGCGCGATCTTCGTGCAGAACAGCCGCACGGCGCCGGTGGGCAGCCCGTCGGAGGGGCGCGAATTGTACTTCTGGTCCTGATTGATCGACTGGAAATAGGCCCGGAAGATGAACGACGAGCCGTCGACCAGGATCACCTGATCGCCGGGGCCCACGGACTTAATTTCGGGCTTCGCGTCGGTCATGGGCTCAGGCGGCTCGGGGCGATCAGGAATCGGGCGCGCGGGCGAGTTCGGCGCGGCAGGCCGCGACGAGAACGGGCAACTCGTGGTGGACGGTGAGCCAGACGATGTCCAGCGTCACCCGGTGATAGCTGTGGCGATAGACGCTGCCCGCATCCGCAATCTGTCGCCACGGCACGTCCGCATACCGGTCCTTCGTCTCGGCGCTCAATCGGCGGCTCGCCTCCGAGACGATCTCCAGGCAACGCACGACTGCGAAGTGCGTGCGCTCGTCCGCCCCGAAAGTCTCGAGCGTGAACCCCGCCACAAAGCGAGCGGCACGCTCGGCGTTGGCGATGATGTCGGCGCAGGCGGTCCGCTCGCGCTCAGAAAGCGAAAACGGCATCGCGCTCTGCGTGCTTTCGGACCCGATCCTTGAGGGCCGCCCGGTCCGCCACGTCGACCCGAATCGGAAACAGATCATCGATGAAATGGCACAACCCGACATAGCCGAAGAGACCGCCGACGACGGGCGCATCGATGTCGATCAGCACGTCGAGGTCGCTATCGTCCCCGGCGTCCCCACGGGCGACCGAACCGAACAGCGCGGCATGCAGCACCCCGCGGCGGCGCAGTTCCGCTTCGTTCGTGCGGAGGATGTCGAGGGCGAGCTGCTTGTCCATGGCGGCGGGACCGGAGGGAATCGGCGGCCATCAGCATAGCAGAACCGCGGGGTTGGAGGATCAGGCCGCGAGCTCTTGCCCCAGAGCCTCCACCCGGCGCAGGTCGTCCACGAACGCCGCGTAGGCCTCTTCCTTCGCCTCGTCGGGCAGGCGCAGCAGGTAGGAGGGGTGGACCGTGATGAAGCCCTGGAAGCGGTTGTCGAACCGGTCGAACCGGAACGGGCCCCGCGCCCGGGTGATCGGGACGGCCTTGCCGGTCAGCGCCAGCACCGCGGTCGCGCCGAGGGCGACCACGAGCTTCGGAGCCACGAAGTCCAATTCCCGGTCCAGCCACCAGCGGTAATGGCTGACCTCGCCCGCCGTCGGCTTCTGGTGGATGCGGCGCTTGCCGCGTTCTTCGAACTTGAAGTGCTTGACCGCATTCGTGAGATAGCTCGCCCCACGGTCGATCCCGGCCTCCGCCATGGCGCGGGAGAGCAGTTGCCCCGCCGGTCCGACGAAGGGTCGGCCCTGCCGGTCCTCCTGATCGCCGGGCTGCTCACCCACGAAGGCGATCGTGGCGCCCACCGGCCCCTCGCCGAGCACGGCCTGGGTGGCGCCCGCGACCAGCGGCTCGGTCCGTCGGATGATCGCGTTCAGCTCCTCCAGGGTCTTCGGGTCCTGGTCGGCCATGGCGGCGACGGCGCGGGCCGGGTCGCGGCGTGTGGGCATGGTCGGCTCCCTCTCGATCATCGCTTCGGTGCGCCCGGCCGCCGCGCGGACGAGGGCGGGGATGGCGGCCGTCTCGGGCATGTTGTGCCAGTACTTCTTGGGCATCTCGGCCCGCATGGCCTTCAGGTTGGTGCGGGCCGGGTTGAACGTGCTCTCGTAATAGGTCTGCCAGCCGGCCTCGAACCCGTCGCCCTCCGGCAGCTGCGCGCGGTCGCCCGGCGGTCCGAGGGTCAAGGCCTCCGTATCCCAATGCGCCGATCCGTCCGGCGTGAGGATCGACCAGCGCATCCCGCGGAAGCGATTGACGAAGAACGGCGCCGCAGCCTCGAGAATGTGGTGATCCGGCTCGAACCACGCGATGTAGCGCTCCCCATCCGGCCCCTCAGCCCGGCGGAAGCGCAGGAAGGCGTGCATCTTGTGGAGGTCGCGCCCGATCGCCTTGGCCAGACGGTGCAGGCGGTGGACCAGCGGATCGCTGCCGACCTCCATCAAATGCCGCTCGCCGTGGCAGACGCGCCAGATCAGCGCGTAGAGCAGCCCATAGCGTTCCGGATCGCGGTGCGGGATCACCTGCGGGATCAGAGCGGCGACGGGCTTCGGCAGGGCTAGCGGCGGGCTGAGGGCATGCGCCGCGCCGGTGCCGAACAGGCCGGGGGAGTCCGCCTCCGACCATGTCACCCCCTCGGGTGGGACACCCTCCGCGACGAGGCTCCGGACGGCGGTGCGGAAGCCGTCGAGATCGGCGCCCGGGCGCAGGAGCATGGCGCGCGGCGCGCCGGCATTCCCGTGTCCGCTCGCAGGGGAACGGAGCATCGCGTCTGCGACCTTTCTCAAAACAGGCTCAGTTGCGCCGCCGGCTCGACCAGTCGCGCCCGCAGGTCGAGCCGGTCGGTGAGCCCCACCGGACGATGATCGGCGGCGACGAGGAACGGCCGGGCCCGCTTCAAGCCCGAGGTCAGGCGGGCGACGTCGTCGAGGCGCAGGGTCGCGTGCCGGCGCGCCTTCACGATCTTGTCCACGGCCCGGGCACCGAGCCCCGGCACCCGCAGAAGCCATTCCCGGTCAGCCTTGTTCACGTCCACGGGGAACTTGTCCCGGTGCTTCAGCGCCCAGGCGAGCTTCGGGTCGATGTCGAGGGCGAGCATCCCGCCCTCCGAGGCGTCGGCCACCTCGTCGGGGGTGAATGCGTAATACCGCAGCAGCCAGTCGGCCTGGTACAGCCGGTGCTCGCGCTGGAGCGGCGGCGGCTTCGGCGGCAGGATCGCGGACCCGTCCGGGATCGGGCTGAAAGCGGAGTAGTAGACCCGCTTCAGGCCGACGCTGCCGTAGAGCAGTGCGCTCTTGCGGATCAGCGCCTCGTCGGTGGTGGCGTCCGCGCCGACGATCACCTGCGTCGAGTGGCCGGCCGGCGAGAAGCGGCGCTTCTCGGCCTTGGCCTGCACGATGCGCTCGCCGATCTGGGCCATCGCCCCCTGGATCGCGGCGCCGTCCTTCTCCGGGGCGAGGCGTTCGAGGCTCGCCTCGGTGGGCAGCTCGACGTTGATCGAGAGCCGGTCGGCGTAGAGACCGGCCTCCTCGATCAGCCAGGGGCTCGCCTCCGGGATCGACTTCAGGTGAATGTAGCCGGCAAAGCCGTGATCGCGCCGCAGCGACTTCGCCACCCGGGTCAGCAGCTCCATGGTGTGGTCCGGCGACTTGATGATGCCCGAGGACAGGAACAGGCCCTCGATGTAGTTGCGCCGGTAGAAGTTCAGGGTGAGGTTCACGACCTCCTCGACGGTGAACTTGGCCCGCCGCACGTTCGAGGAGCGCCGGTTCACGCAGTAGGCGCAATCGAACAGGCACCAGTTGGTCAGCAGGATCTTCAGCAGCGAGACGCAGCGCCCGTCCGGCGTGTAGGCGTGGCAGATCCCCGCCCCGGTGGTCGACCCGAGCCCGTCCTTGCCGGCTGCGCGCTTCGGCGCGGCCGAGGAGGCGCAGGAGGCGTCGTATTTGGCGGCATCCGCGAGGATGCGCAGCTTCTTGGCCAGGGTCTCGTCCATCGAACAGACAATGAACAACCCGGCCAAAGGTGCAAGGCCGCCCCGCCTTTCACCCCGGGCCGCGATGCCGCACCCGTCACACCATGTCGTCCGGCTCCAGATCGACCACCCGGCGGGCGAGGTCGTAGGCGAAGCCGGCGCGGGCCATGGCGGCGAGGTCCCGGTCGCGGTGCGCCGCCCGCTGATCCGGGCGGCGATACGGCCCGAGGCGCCGCCGCTTGGCGTAGGCCCGCGCGGCCTGGTCCTCGATCGCCTCCGCCTCACCGTCCGGCAGGGCGTCGCGCTCCGCCAGCATGGCGGCCTCGACGACATCGCGCGGAACACCCTTGGCGGCGAGCTTGGCCGAGACGCCGCGGCTCGACGTGCCGCGGCGGCGCAGGGTGGCGAGGCGGGTGTCGGCGAAGCGCGCGTCGTCCACGAGGCCGGCCGACACCGCCCGCGCGACGGTCGCCGTCACGAGGTCGGTGAAGAGCGCGGGATCCTCGCCCCGGGCGCGGGCCCGCTTCTGGACGCGGCGCGCAAGGGTCCGGCGCAGCATCTCGGTCGAGGCGCTGTAGCGCTCCAGATAATGGAGCGCCGCCCGCTCCAGCCACGCCGGGCTCACAGGGCCGGGCGGCTCGATCTCGCGGTCGCGACCTTCTGGCGCGGATCCTGCAACGAATGGAGATTTCACCGGTTCTTCACGATCTCGACAGGTTTGCGTTCCATGACTCGGGCATGGAACGCGCGCAACGCGACAGGCTCGGCCATGGCCCGAACCACCGTTCTTCGTCAGGCGATCCGCAGGGTCGACGGAACCGTCGGCTGCCACGTGCGGCAGCTATCCTGATGCGGCGTGAATGGCTCCTGGTCCTCGTTGCCCTGGGGCTCGCTGCGGCCGCGGCCGCAATCGTCTATCTGTCGCGCCCGAATACCCTGACGGTGGCGGTCGGCCCGCAGGACGGCCCCGAGGCCGCGCTGATCGAAGCCTATGCCAGCGCCCTCGACCGGGCACGCGAGGATGTCCGGCTCAAGGTCGTGCGCTACGGCGACGTGCGCGACAGCGCCCTCGCGCTTCAGCGGAACAAGGCCGACCTCGCCGTGGTCCGGCCGGACGTGTTCCTGCCCGAGAACGGGTTGACCCTCGCGATCCTGCATGACGAGGCCCTGGTCATCGCGGCGCCGGAGGCGGCCGATATCGACGACATCCCCGCGCTCGCGCGCAAGCGGCTCGGCATCGTGGTCCGGCACAGCGCCGACCTGTCCTTCCTGACGAACCTGCTCTCCTTCTACGACCTCGTGCCGGACAATGCGGGCGCGGACGCGCCGGAGGCCAGCCCTGCCGCCGAGGCGGAGCCCGGTCATGTCACCGTGGTGCCGCTCAAGATCGGCGAGGTGACCGCCGCCCTCGCCGACAAACGCGTCGATGCGGTGGCGGTGATCGCGAGCCCCGCCTCCAAGCCCGCGGCTTCCGTGGTCCGTGCCGTCGAGCTGGGCTCGCCGGAGCGGAAGGTCGGCTTCGTCTCGATCCCGGACGGCGACGCGATCCTGCAGCGCTTCCCCGAATTGCAAGCGGTCACGATTCCGGCCGGCACCTTCGGCGGCCGGCCGAAGCGCCCCGACGAGGAGATCAAGACCGTCGGCGCGTCCTACCGCCTGATGGCGCGGGGCACGGTCAGCCGGGTCGCGGTCGCCTCGGCGACGCAGCACCTGTTCGAGTGGCGCTCGCGTCTGGCCTCGGCGGCGCCGGTGGCCAAGCTGATGAAGGCGCCGGACTTCGACACCACCGTGGCGGCGACCTCGGCGCGCCTGCCGAACCACCCCGGCGCCGTCGACTATTTCGAGCGCGAGCAGCAGACCTTCCTCGATCGCTACGAGGATTACATCTACCTGTTCGCCTTCTTCGGCGGCACGATCGGGTCCGGCATCGCCTGGATCGGCCAGCGCCTCGCCCGCAAGCGCCGGGAGCGCGTGGACTTCGTCCTCGACCGGCTCCTCGACATCATGCGCGAGGTGCGGGCGGCGACCAGCGCCGCCGAACTCGATGCGATCGCGATCGAGACCGACGGGCTGGTGGCGGACGTCGTCTGTTACGCCCGTGAACGCAGCATCGATGCGCGTACAGTCAGCGCGCTGATCCTGGCGGTGGACGGCGTCCATGCGGCGATCGCGGACGCGCGGCGGCAGGCGAGCGAGGCGGAGCCCCGGGCGGCGACCCGCACCCGCACGGC
The DNA here is from genome assembly GCF_029691625.1 of Methylobacterium sp. 391_Methyba4. Taxonomy (NCBI): domain Bacteria; kingdom Pseudomonadati; phylum Pseudomonadota; class Alphaproteobacteria; order Hyphomicrobiales; family Methylobacteriaceae; genus Methylobacterium; species Methylobacterium sp. 391_Methyba4. The sequence goes on from NZ_CP121475.1 coordinate 4,373,735, forward strand.
GCGGCTGCTCGCCCTCGACCTGCCGGCTGCGGAATAGCGGCGGGGCCGCGTGGCTGGCGGTGTCGGGATATCATGCTAACGGGAGCCATGTTCGATCCCGTCGCAGCCCTCAACACGGTTCTGGAGAACCTCGACCGCGAGGCCCGTGAGCCCACGAAGCTCCGGGCCGCGCTCGTGCCGCAACTGCGCCGGGTCATCGAAGAGGGCCACCGCGCCGCCGAGGCGCAGCTCCTCGAGGACCGCAACGGGCTGCGCTGCGCGCAGACCTTGTCGAACCTCACCGATGCGGTGGTCCGGGCGATTCACGATGCCGTGGTCTGGCGCCTCTATCCCAACGACAATCCGTCGACCGGTGAGCAGCTCGCGGTGGTCGCCACCGGCGGCTACGGCCGGGGCACGATGGCGCCGGGCTCGGACATCGATCTGCTGTTCCTGCTTCCCTACAAGCAGACGGCGTGGTCGGAGAGCGTCGTCGAGGGGATGCTCTACGTCCTGTGGGACCTGAAGCTGAAGGTCGGCCACGCCACCCGGTCGGTGGAGGAATGCCTGCGCGAGGCGCGGGCCGACATGACGATCCGCACCGCCCTCCTGGAAGCGCGATACCTGTTCGGCACCCGGATCCTCTACGAGGAGCTCGTGACCCGCTTCGACGCCGAGCTGGTGGTCGGATCCGCCGCCGAGTTCGTGGAGGCGAAGCTGCGCGAGCGCGACATGCGCGTCTCCAAGGCCGGCACCTCCCGATACCTCGTCGAGCCCAACGTCAAGGACGGCAAGGGCGGCCTGCGCGACCTGAATACCCTGTTCTGGATCGCCAAATACACCTACCGGGTCCGCGACCAGCTGGAACTCGTGAGCGCCGGGCTGTTCACCCCGGAGGAATACGCGCTGTTCGAGCGCTGCGACGAGTTTCTGTGGCGGGTGCGCTGCCACATGCACTTCGTGACGAAGCGCGCGGAGGAGCGCCTGTCCTTCGGTCTGCAGCCGCGGATCGCCGAGCGCTTCGGCTACGAGCCCCGGGGCGGCCTCTCCGGCGTCGAGCGCTTCATGAAGGCCTATTTCCGCATCGCCAAGGACGTGGGCGACCTCACCGCCATCGTCTGCGCCGAGCTGGAGGCGCGCCATGCCAAGCGCACCCCGGTGCTCGACCGCTGGATCGGCCGGTTCCGCGACCGGTTCCGGGCAACCGCCATGGAGGCGGAGGATTTCTGGATCGACCACGGCCGGGTGAACCTGCGGGCGGAGGACGCCTTCGAGCGCGACCCCGTGAACCTGATCCGGCTGTTCTGGCTCGCCGACCGGCACAACCTCGCGATTCATCCGGACGCCAAGCGGCTGGCCAACCGGTCCCTGCGCCTCGTGAACCCGTCGCTGCGCGTGGACCCCGAGGCGAATCGCCTGTTCGTCGAGATCCTCACCTCGCGGAACGCCCCGGAGGAGGCGCTGCGCGAGATGAACGAGGCGGGCGTGCTCGGCCGCTTCATCCCGGATTTCGGCCGCATCGTCGCGATGATGCAGTTCAACATGTACCACCACTTCACGGTGGACGAGCATCTGCTGCGCACGGTCGGCGTCCTGGCCGACATCGAATCGGGCCGGGTCCAGGAGACCTATCCGCTGGTCTCGCGCCTCGTGCATACGATCCACAACCGCATGGCGCTCTACGTGGCGATCCTGCTGCACGACATCGCCAAGGGCCGGCCTGAGGACCACTCGATCGCCGGCGCCGCCATCGCCGAGAAGCTCTGCCCGCGCTTCGGCCTGAACCAGGCCGAGACCGAGACCGTGCGCTGGCTCGTGGAACACCATCTGCTGATGTCCATGACGGCGCAGAGCCGCGACCTCTCGGACGCCAAGACGATCGAGCGGTTCGCCGCGAGCGTGCAGAGCCTGGAGCGGCTGAAACTGCTGACCATCCTGACGGTGGCCGACATCACCGCCGTGGGGCCGGGGGTCTGGACCGCCTGGAAGGGCACTTTAATCCGCACGCTGTACGACGAGACCGAAGTCTATCTGTCAGGCGGCCATTCCGAGATCGCCCGCACCGACCGGGTGCGCCTCGTGCAGATGGGCCTGCGCGAGCAGCTGCCCGGCTGGGCCTCGGAGGAGTTCGATGCCTACGCGGCGCGGCACAGCCAGGCCTACTGGTTGAAGGTCGACGGCACGCGCCAGCTGAAGAACGCGATCTTCCTGCGCGACGTGGTGCGCGACGGACGGACCAGCGCCACGGACGTGGCCCTCGATCCGGTTCGGGGCGTGACCGAGATCACCATCTACTCGCCGGATCATCCCCGCCTGCTCGCCATCGTCACCGGCGCCTGCGCGGCGGCGGGGAGCAACATCGTCGACGCGCAGATCTTCACCACCACGGACGGGTTTGCCCTCGACACGATCTTCATCTCCCGCGCCTTCGAGCGCGACGAGGACGAGCTGCGCCGGACCAAGCGCATCACGGCGGCGATCGAGCGCGCGCTGAAGGGCGAGATCCGCATCGCCGACCTCGTCGCCGACAAGCACCCGACGGCGAGCACCCGCGCCAAGACCTTCCCGGTGCCGCCGGACGTGATCATCGACAACGCGCTGTCGAGCCGGGAGACCGTCGTGGAGATCACCGGCCTCGACCGGCCGGGCCTGCTCTACGAGCTCACCACCGCCTTCAGCCGGCTGTCGCTCAACATCACGTCGGCGCATGTGGCGACCTTCGGCGAACGCGCCGTGGACGTCTTCTACGTCACCGACCTCACCGGCACTCGGGTGACGCAGCCCGACCGGCAGGCCGCGATCCGCAGCGCCGTGATGGACGTGTTCGCGCACGACGTCGCCACGCTGAAGGCCGAGGGTCTGGAGGCGCTCGTGGCGGCCCCGCCGCCGCGCGAGGCGTGAGCGGACGGGTTGATTTCGCGACCCCTTGGCCAGATATCAGCGCCGATTCCACGATCCCTCACCGATTCCCGCCCACGACTGAAACGTGATGACGAGCAACGACATGCCTCAGGATGACCAGCGCCAGACCACGGTCGAAGCCGGTGCCGGCGCGGCCCAGGATTCCGCGCCCGCGGGTCAGGGCGGCGAGTCGGCCTCCGTCGATCCCGTCGCGGAGGCCCTGGCTCTGCTGACCGCCGAGCGCGACGAGCTCAAGGACCGGACGCTGCGCACCCTCGCCGAGATGGAGAACCTGCGCCGCCGGACGGAGCGCGAAGTCGCCGACGCGCGCGCCTACGCGGTGACCAACTTCGCCCGGGACGTTCTCAACGTCGCCGACAACATCCGCCGCGCCCTCGACAGCGTGCCGGACGATGCGAAGTCCACGGCCGACGGCGCCCTGAAGGGTCTGATCGACGGGATCGAACTCACCGAGCGCGACCTCGCCAAGACCCTTGAGCGCCACGGCGTGAAGATCGTCGAGCCCCAGGGCCAGAAGTTCGACCCGAACCGCCATCAGGCCATGTTCGAGGTGCCGAACGCGGAGGTTCCGGCCGGTACCGTCGTGCAGGTCGTGCAGGCGGGCTACGTCATCGGTGATCGCGTCCTGCGCCCGGCCCTGGTGGGCGTCGCCAAGGGCGGCCCGAAGGCGGCGGCCAGCCCGGCGGACGCCGCCTGACTGACACTGCCGCTCGTCCCCGCGGCGCGGCCTATTGGCAGGGCAGCGCCGCGGAGAAATCCGAGATGAATCGCGCCGCCTCCCGGGTGTGAGCGGGCGCGCGCGGATCCCGGGCGACCGCACCGGCCTCGACCGTGAGGCGCCGATTGCACGCGCAGCTCGTAAGCGTGCCCGACATCGGATCGGCCGAGCAGATGTCGTGACGCGCGCAGGCAAGGTCCAGCGCGTCGATCGGCCGGAATCCGGGACCCCGGTTACCCGGCCCGCAGAAGTTTCCGTAGATCAGGATGGCACCGCGCCCGGTGGGTCCGGGCGGGATGATCTCCTGGGCCCGTACCGTTACGGCGCAGGCCGCGAGCCCGAAGGCGAGCAAAGCTGTCGTGAGGGTGGTCGGTTTGGGGATGCTCACGGCCGATCCTGTCGGAGAAGACCCTCGATCCCGCACGGCAACGCCCGCGCGACATTCGGAATCGCCGCCCTGCACCGGCCATGACCTCGTTCGCGCGGCCGACGGATTCGCGAAGCCGAACGTCGCGTATGGCGTCCCAGCCCACGGGAAGCGTCAAGATCTCCGGCAGCGAATATTTGTTAGAATCTATAATTCACGCCGGCCCTGACCAAGGCGAAACCAGATTCCTGTTTGCCGGCACCATAATATGCCGGAACGCTGGCGTTGTAGTACGTAGCAGCGGACGATCCGCGACCGAGATGGAGGTAGAGGGCCTCCACCTTGGCGGAAAGCTTCTCGGTGAAGGCGTATTCGATGCCGCCGCCGGCCGCATAGCCGGTCCGATCGGTCGCCGGCAGGGTGTAGGGATAGGATCCCGCATAGGTCGAGCGCGTGCCGCCGCCATACGCGAAGCCGCCGGTCCCGTAGATGAGGACGCGGTCGATGGCGTAGCCGAGCCGGCCGCGGACCGTCCCGAAATAGTCGAGGCTCGGCCGAACGCTGTAGTACGGCGTGGTGCCGAGATAGGCTGCATCCGCCTTGGCGAAGGCGGTGCCCTGGAGATCGGTCTCGAAGCCGACCACGAAGCCGGAGCCGGGCGTGAACTGATAATTGTAGCCGATCTGGCCGCCACCGGCGAAGCCGCCGCCCCGGCCGCCGCCCGTGACCGCGCCGTAGGTCGGATCGGTGAAGCTGCTGCTTCCGGTGCGGAAGGCGTATCCCGCATTCACGCCGGCGTAGAAGCCGGTCCAGGTGAAGACCGGCAGCGACGGCGGCAGCGGTGGGGGCGGCGCACGGCGCGGCAGATCGGCCGCCTGAGCGGCGAACGCGAAGCAGCAGGCCGCGGCTCCCGTAAGGGCTGCGTGGATCTTGAGCGTCATGGACATCTCGTCGTGGAAGGCGGCGGAGCCGCAGGATCACAGGGTCAGGAGGAGCAGGCCGACGACGGTCACCGCCAGAATCAGGCAGAGTGCGAGATCGAGGATGGCTGCTCCGCCGCAGGTCGGCGCCGGATGCGCGGTGCGAAGGCTGGACAGGGTGGTCATGACCGGTCCTCCCGGTATCCGGGCGTCTGCATCGCGGTCCTCATGGTCCGGAGGGCGCGTTTGGGCACGCCGAGAGCGGCAGGTGCCGCCGCCCCGCCTGAGGGGATGACGGGAGCGGCGGCCTGCGGCGCCTTCGGTGCAGCGGCGCGGTGGACCGTTTCCGCGACAGCCACACCGAGGACGGGCAGCGTGAGCGCGGCGGCGACGCAGACGATGCGCCGGAGACGCGGAAGGGGGTCGTTCTGCCGCGGGCGGAACCCGGAGGCCGGAGGCAGGGTGAGGGGCGGTAGCGTCTCCAGGACCAGTCGGCGTGTCGGAACGGTCATGGTCCTGTGCTCCTCCTTTGGCGTGGGAAATTTGACCACGACGTCGATGTACGTGTGCAAAAATCCCACGTCAATTCGAAATCGGCGGATCGAGGTGCGCCGCCGCACGCAGTGGGATTGTATCCCACGGCACAAACCGCCACCATGCGATCATGTCTGAAACTGCCGATACTCCGCGGGACGGCGCGAGCCTGCACGCGCCGCTGGCGCGGCTGCTGCGCCCCCTCGTGCGCCTGCTGGTGGCCCGTGGAATCACCTTCCCTGCGCTGACCGACCTGTTGCGCGAGCTCTACGTGAACGTCGCCGAGTACGATTTCGCCCTCACCGGCAAGGAGCAGACCGACAGCCGCGTCTCGCTGCTCACCGGCATCCACCGCAAGGAGGTGCGGCGCCTGCGCGGGGCCGGCGCCCCGGTGAGTGCCGTGCCGGCGGTCGTCTCGCGCACCAGCCGGATCATCGCCCGTTGGATCGCCGATCCGGCCTTCACCGACCCGCAGGGTCATCCCCTGCCGCTGCCGCGGACCGCCGACGGCAACGCCCCCTCCTTCGAGACCCTGGTCTCGGGCGTGACCCGCGATCTGCGGCCACGGGCAGTCCTGGACGAGTGGCTCGACCGGGGCCTCGCCTTCACGGATCCACAGGACCGGATCGTTCTCGCCGAGGCGGCCTACGTGCCGCGGGGCGACGGCGCCGAGGGGCCGCAGCTCTACTATTTCGGCCGCAACCTGCACGACCACATCGCGGCCGCCGTCGCCAACATCGTCGGCGACGCGCCGCGCTTCCTGGAGCGGGCGGTCCATTACGACGGCCTGTCCAAGGACCTCGCGATCAAGCTCGAGGCGCGCGCCCGCGAGATCGCCATGGAGGCGCTGCAGCAGGCCAACCGGGAAGCGCACGCCGCCTGCCAGACCGATCCCGGCGGCACGCATCGGTGGAATTTCGGTCTCTACGTCTACACGGAAGCGGCGCCCTCAGCGCAACCCAAGGACGAGCGGTGAGAGGCCGGCCGGTGCGCGCCTTGCCCAACCGCCGGTTCGTCCTGCGCCTGCTCGCGGGCGCCGCGACCTTTCTGCCGGGCCCCGTCCGGCCGCAGGAGGCGCCGCGCGACCAGGGCATCGGCGGCACCGGCATGATGCGAACCGACGAGCCCCGCAACGGACCCCTCGGCGAGGGCGACCGCGGGATCGGCGGCACCGGCGTGATCGGCACGATCCGCCGCTTCGGCTCGATCATCGTCAACGACCTGCGCATCGCCTATCCGCCGGACGTCGAGGTGCGCATCGACGGCACGGCGGCGAAGTCGGCCGACCTCAAGATCGGGCAGGTGGTCCACGTGGTGGCCCGGCCGGAGGGCGCCGGGCTCGCCACGGGGCGGATCGACGTGACCAGCGAGGTGGTCGGGCCGGTGGAATCGGTCGCGCCGGGGCGGTTGGTGGTCCTCGGCCAGCGGGTCTCGACGGCGGGTCTCACCGGCGCCTGGAAGCCGGGGGCGCGGGTCGCGGTGAGCGGGCTGCGGCGGCCCGACGGCGTGATCGTGGCGAGCCTGATCGAGGCGCGGGATTCCGGGCCCGACCGCGTCGCCGGGCCGGTGCGGCGGATCGCGGGCGGCCTCGGGATCGGCGGCCTGCGCATCGCGGGGGCCGACACACTCCCGACGGGCCGTCGCGCCCTGGTGACGGGCACGGCGGCGAACGGCGTCCTCACCGTGACCAACGCCGCGCAGGTCGGCCTGCCATTCCCGCCGGGGCTGAAGCAGGTCTCAATCGAGGCCTATATCGGCCGGTCCGGCAGCGGCTTCGATGTCGGCGCGGGCTATGCCGTTGCGGGGCGCCCGGGCGCGCGCGTTCCGCGCGCCGGGAGCGTGAAGGCGGTGCTGACCGCAGCCATCGCGCGGGACGGCGACCTGACGGTGGAGCGGCTGCGGATCGAGAACCGCATCGCGCCCGAGCCGCAACAGCCGGATGCCCCGCGGTTCGAGCGGGAACGCGACCGGCTCGACCTGCGCAATCTCCCCGATGAGCTGCCCGGTCGCTTCGGAGCCGAGCCCGGCGGCCGGCAGGGCGGCATCGGCGGCTCTGGCGGCATCGGCGAGCCGCGCGGCCCCGCGATCGACACCCGGCCGGGGGGCACGGTCGTCCCCGGGGCGGAGGGTCCCGGCGGATTCGGGGCGCCCCGCGGCGGATTCGGCGGCGCACCGCCGGCCGCTCCGGGGGCGTTCCCCGGCGGTCCCGGAGGATTCGGCGGCCCTCCCGGGGGTCCGGGCCCCGGTGGAGGCGGCTTTGGCGGCGGGTTCGGCGGCCCGGGGGGCGGCCGGCGCTAGGCCGACCATCGTCTTCGCGCGCGATGCCGGGCTTCAGCCCTCCGCCTCCCGGTCGAGCAGCGCGCGCTTGCGCGCGACGCCCCAGCGATAGCCTGACAGGGCGCCGTCCGAGCGCACGACCCGGTGGCAGGGGATGGCGACCGCCACCGGATTCGCCCCGCAGGCCCGCGCGACCGCGCGCATCGCCGTCGGCAGGCCGATCGCCTGGGCGATCTCCGCGTAGGTCGCCGTGGATCCGACCGGGATCTTCCGCAGCGCTGCCCAGACCCGCTGCTGGAAGGCCGTGCCGCGGATGTCGAGCGGCAGGTCGAGGCCGCTGCCCGGCGCCTCCACGAGACCGATGACCTGCGCCATCCAGCTCTCGAAGGCCGGGTCGCCGCCCTCGATCTCCGCGGCGGGAAAGCGGCTCTGAAGATCGTGCAGGAGCGGCTCGGGCGCGTCGCCGAGGAGGATGGCGCAGACGCCCGCCTCCGTGGCGGCGACGAGGATCGCGCCGAGCGTGCAGGCGCCGATGCCGAACCGGATGCGCAGACCGGCGCCCCCCGTCCGATAGGCCGCCGGCGCCATGCCGAGGCGTGGCGCGCCCCCCGCATAGAAGCGGCTCGCCGCACCGTAGCCGGCTTCGTACAGCGTCTCCGTCACCGAGGCGGCGCCGGGCAGCCGCCGGGCCACCACGGCGGCGCGGTGGGCGGCGGCATAGGCCTTGGGCGTCACGCCGGTGGCAGCCTTGAACACCCGGTGGAAGTGGTAGGCGCTCAGGCCGGCGGTACGGGCGAGTTCGGCGAGCGACGGCATCGTCTCGGCCGACTCGATCAGGCGGCAGGCGCGGACGACCGCCTCGGCCCGGCGCGCGGCGAGGCCGGGCTCGTCGGGGCGGCAGCGCCGGCACGGGCGGAAACCGGCAGCCTCGGCCTCCGCGCAGGTCCGATGGAAGCTGACATTCTCGGGCCGCGCTGCCCGCGCGGCACAGCTCGGGCGGCAATACACACCCGTGGTGCGGACCGCGTACACGAAGGTGCCGTCGGCCCGCGCGTCGCGGGCGGCGAGGGCCGTCCAGCGCTCGGCGTCGCTGAGGTCTGACCTTGGACCGTGGTTCATGGCGGCGGCACTATGCGGCTTGGCGTGGGCGTTGGGGAGGGGCATGAGGGGGCCTGCCGGGCGGTGGAGGACGCGGGCAGCACTCTGTCCGTCCGCCGCCGTGCCGGCATCCCGCTCCTTGCTGCCGAATCCGCTGTCCCGGGCGGCCGTTCGAGCGGGGAGCCATTTCACGAGTGCGCCATGGCTCCGAGCACGCCCGACCACATCCATGTCGGCCAGGATGGATGGCTGTTCCTGAAGACCGGGCGCAACGACGTGCTGGGCCAGTACGAGCGGCCGGAGGAGACCACGGAGCTGATCTGGCAGTGGCGCAGCCTCGTGACGATGCGGGAGCGGCGCCTGCGCGCCCAGGGAATCCTGTACCGCCACGTCGTCGCCCCGGAGAAGCTGATGATCTACGATCACCGGCTCGACGGGCTGACCATCCGGCCGAGCGCCTCGCCGGCCTATCGGCTCCTGCACAACGAGCCCCCGCCGGGTCGCTTCCGCGGGCCCTTCGGCCTCTATGCGGCCTGGCGCCGACGGACGCGCTGGCGCCAGACCTGCATCGATCTGGTGACGCCGATGCGGGCGCAGCGCGATACGGCCGATCTCTACTGCCGGACCGACACCCACTGGTCCGCCGACGGCTGCTATCTCGCCTACGCGGAGATCTGCCGGGCTTTGGGCGCCGAGCCCCGGCCGGATCTGCGGGAGCGGCCGTCCTTCGAGACCGACCACGACGGCGATCTGGGCAGCGCCTTCGACCCGCCCCGGCGGGCGCGCTCACGCACCGTCCTGATGCAGCAGGACGCGGTCCGGATCTATGGCAGCCCGATCGTCGAAGCCCGGGAGAAGGCCGGTCTGCTGCACACGCTGCATGTCGGCGCGCACGTGATCTACGGGAACGCCAAGGCCACCGATCCGCGCCGGCTGGCGCTGTTCGGCGATTCCTTCTCGCACGTCATGCCGTACATGCTGACGATCATGCTGGCCGAGACGTTCCGCGAGGTGCACTTCATCTGGAGCACCTCCCTGGACTGGCCGTATATCGAGCGCGTCCGGCCCGACATCGTGCTGACCGAGGTGGCCGAGCGCTTCATGGTCCAGCTGCCCGACGACACCTTCTCGGTGGAGCGCTACGCGCAGGACCGCTTCGGAACGGAACTGGCAGCCGCAGGCGCCTGAGCGGCGCCCGCGGCTTGGCCCTGCTCAGGCCTGCAGCTTGGCCACCAGCGCGTCCGACAGGGCGAAGTTGACGTAGACGTGCTGGACGTCGTCCTGATCCTCGATCACCTCGACGAGGCGGATGAGCTTCTCGCCGGTCTCGTCATCGACGTCGATCGTGTTCTGCGCCTTCCAGATCAGCCCGGTGCGGCTCGGCTCGCCGAAGCGCGCCTCGAGGGCCTTGGTGACCTCGCCGTAGGAATCCTGGGCGCAGACGACCTCGTGGCCGTCCTCGCCGGAGCTGACGTCGTCGGCGCCGGCCTCGATGGCGGCCTCCAGCATCGTGTCGGCATCGGCCACGGAAGCCGGGTAGGCGATCACGCCGACGCGGTCGAACATGAAGGCGACGGCGCCGGTCTCGGCGAGGCTGCCGCCGGACTTCGTGAAGGCCGAGCGGACGTCCGAGGCGGTGCGGTTGCGGTTGTCGGTCTGCGCCTCGACGATCAGGGCGGCGCCGCCCGGTCCGTAGCCCTCGTAGCGGATATCCTCGTAGTTCTCGCCGTCAGCACCGGCGGCCTTCTTGATGGCGCGCTCGATATTGTCCTTGGGCATGTTCTCGGCGCGGGCCGCCAGGATCGCGGCGCGCAGGCGCGGGTTCATCGCCGGGTCGGGCGTGCCGAGCTTGGCCGCCACGGTGATCTCGCGGGCGAGCTTGCCGAACACCTTCGAGCGGACTGCGTCCACCCGGCCCTTCCGGTGCATGATGTTCTTGAACTGCGAATGGCCTGCCATGACGGTTCAGACTTTTGTTCGTTGGCGAGAGCGGGCGTCCGGGACCCCGCCGTCGCGGCTGTGAGGTCGCGCCGTATATAGGCCGCCGCCTTCGGACGAAGCAACGCGGCCGCCGCCGCTCGGCACCGCGCACGGGGACACGGGCGCGCAGGCTTCGCAATCCCGTGATCGCGGAAAGAATGCCCGCCTCGGGCGTTGGCGCTGCACTTCTCCCTGAGCTGGAAGCCCGATGTCGAGCCGCAACGGACGCAGCACGGTCATGGTCACGGGCGCGAGCGCCGGCGTCGGCCGCGCCGTGGCGCATGAATTCGCCCGGCACGGCTGGAATGTCGGTCTGATCGCCCGGGGCGAGGCCGGGCTGAGGGGCACGATCCGCGATGTCGAATGGGCGGGCGGCCGGGCGCTGGCGTTTGCGGCCGACGTCGCCGACGCGGAGGCCGTCGCCCAGGCCGCCGACGCGCTGGCCGAGGCGTTCGGCGGCATCGACGTCTGGGTCAACAACGCGATGGCGACGGTCTACGCGCCCGTGCAGGAGACGGACCCGGAGGAGTTCCGACGCGCCACCGAAGTCACCTATCTCGGGCAGGTGCACGGGACCCTGGCGGCGCTCCGCCACATGGTGCCGCGCGACCGGGGCACGATCGTGCATATCGGCTCGGCGCTCGCCTATCGGTCGATCCCGCTGCAGGCGAGCTACTGTGCCGCCAAGGCCGCCGTGCGCGGATTCGTGGATTCCCTGCGCAGCGAATTGCTCCACGACGGCAGTCGGGTGCGGCTGACGATGGTCCAGCTCCCGGCGGTCAACACGCCCCAGTTCGACTGGGCGCGGTCGCGGATGCCGCGCAAGCTCGAACCGGTGCCGCCGATCTACCAGCCGGAGGCGATCGCCCGGCACGTGTTCCGGGCGGCGCACGACGCGCCGCGGGAATTGTGGATCGGGGCTTCGGCCTGGAAGGCGATCATCGGAAACATGCTGATCCCGGGCTGGATCGACGGCTACCTCGCCCGGCACGGCTATCGCGGGGAGATGACCAGCGTGCAGGCGAAGACGAACCGCCCCGACAACCTCTACGACCCGGTGGACACCGATCCCGGCGCCCATGGCCGCTTCGATGCCCGGGCGACCGGCCACGTCGCCGCGGCAGACCCGCGCTGGCTCAAGTTCGGGATCGCGGCGGCGCTCGGCATCGTGGCCGGGACGATGCTGTTCGCCACCGAGGCGCATGGGCGGGCGGAAGCGCGCGCCGGCCGCCGGCTGGGCAGACGCTAGGATACCGGTTTAGGCAGGCCCATCGCGCAGCCTCGGGGCTGCGCAAACCTTGCGGAACGCGCTGTGTGGCGCCCCAGGCGGCACCGGGCTTTAGGGAGGATCCGATGCCGGCAACGAACCGCCGCGACCTCGTACGGGGTGCGCTCGCCGGAGGGGCCGTCCTGGGTCTCGGCGGCGGCGCCCGCGCCGCGGCGCCCTTCGGCGGATCGCAGGCGCCGGGCTTCTACCGGACCCGCATCGGCAGCTGCGAGGTCACGATCCTCAACGACGGGGCGCGCAGCTTCCCGATGCCGGACCGCTTCGTGCGCAACGTTCCCCGGGACGCGGCACTCGGCGCCGCGCAGGCGGCCTACATGCCGCCCGGCCAGGTGACGGTGCCATTCAACCCGACGCTGATCAACACCGGCGCGAAGCTCATCCTGATCGATACCGGCAACGGTCCGGTGCCGGGCGCGCCCGTCGGCCGGCTCGCGGCGAACCTCGCGGCGGCCGGGATCAGACCCGAGGAGATCGACCTCGTGCTGCTCTCGCATCTCCATCCCGACCACACGAACGGCCTCAAGAGGGCGGACGGGAGCCTCGCCTTCCCGAACGCCGAGATCCGGGCCGCCGCGCCCGACTGGGCATTCTGGATGAGCGACGCCCACATGGCCCAGGCCGCCGACCCGGTGACGCAAGGCTACTTCGCCAACACCCGCCGGGTGCTCGGCGACCTGAAGAACCGGATCGGCACCTTCGCGTGGGACGAGGAGGTCGTACCCGGGATCACCGCCCTCGCCGCGCCCGGCCACACGCCCGGCCACACGGCCTTCGCGATCGCCTCGGGGGCGGACCGGCTGCTGATCCAGTCCGACGTGACCAACATTCCGGCCTTCTTCCTGCAGCACCCGGACTGGCACGTGATGTACGATTACGATGCCGATCAGGCGCAGACGACGCGCCACCGCTTCTACGACATGGCCGCGTCCGAGAAGGCCCTCGTGGTCGGCTACCACTTCCCCTTCCCGTCCCTCGGCCATGTGGAGCGGAACGGGCCGGGCTACCGGCTGGTGCCCATCGCCTGGAACGGCGTGCTCTGATCGTCCAGGGTCGCGTGCACCCGGATCAGGTTCGCCAAGTCCACGACCCCGCCCGGCCATTCGACGCCCGCGATGTGACGGTGCGGCCGTTCCGGCTCACCGAGATCCGAGACCGCCGAGAAGGCACCGTCGAGCGGGTGGCTCTCGGTGTAGCGGCTCCGTGTCGCCAGGACCGGCAGCCCCGCGGCCCGGGCCGAGCTGATGCCGGCGGCCGAATCCTCGAAGGCCACCGCCTCGGAGGCCGGGATGTCCAGGCCGGCGAGCGCCAGGAGGAATACGTCGGGGGCGGGCTTCTTGCGGTTCGCCTCGTCGCCGGCCGCGATCACGTCGAAGGGTGCCGCGTCCGGCGGGAAGTTGGCGGCCAGGAGCCGGTCGACATTCGGCCGGCTCGTGGTGGTGGCCACGGCGAGCCGCAGGCCCGCCGCCCGGGCCTCGGCAATCAGCCGGGCGATCCCGGGACGCAGCGGCAGGCCGCTCTCCGCCACCAGTTCGCCGTAGGCGCGCGTCTTGCGGGCGTGGATCTCGGGGGCCAGCGCGTGGAGCGCCTCGGCTTCGGCTGCGTGGCGGGTGTCGATGTAATGGGCGAGCCGCTCCTTGCCCCCCATCACGGTCAGCAGGTCGGCATAGAGCGCCTCGTCCCAGCGCCAGGGCAGGCCGAGTTCCGCGAAGGCGCGGTTGAACGCCTGCCGGTGCAGATCCTCCGTCTCGGCGAGGGTCCCGTCGACGTCGAAGATCAGCGCCCTCAGCACGACAGGTCGCGACCGGAGGCGCCCTCCGCGCCCGCGCGGATCGCCGCGATGCGCTCGGCATAGGCGCCCGGACCGCCGCCGAAGACCGCGTTGCCGGCGACGAACGTGTCGGCCCCGGCGCGGCTCGCCGCCTTGACGGTCTCGGGGTCGATCCCGCCGTCGACCTGGATGCGGATGTCCCGGCCCGCCACCATGGCGCGCACCCGCGCCACCGACTCCATCGTGCTCTTGATGAAGCTCTGGCCGCCGAAGCCGGGATTGACCGTCATCACCAGCACGAGGTCCACGAGGTCGAGCACCGGCTCGACCAGGGCGGCCGGCGTGCCCGGATTGATCGCCACGCCGGCGCGCTTGCCGAGGTCGCGGATGGTCTGGAGCGAGCGGTGGATGTGCGGCCCGGCCTCGGCATGGACGGTGATGCCGTCGGCCCCGGCCTGCGCGAAGGCCGCGAGGTACGGGTCGGCGGGCGCGATCATCAGGTGGACGTCGAAGTACTTCTGCGTGTGCGGGCGCAGCGCCTTCACCACCGGCGGCCCGAAGGTGATGTTGGGCACGAAGTGCCCGTCCATGACGTCGAGATGAATCCAGTCGGCGCCGGCCGCGTCCACGGCGCGGGTCTCCTCGGCGAGCTTCGAGAAGTCGGCGGACAGGATCGAGGGGGCGATGACGGGTGGGAGCATGGGAGGCTTTCGGGATTGTTCAGGCCAGCCTGCGACGGCGCTCGACGAGCTGCATGATCATCGGCGTCAGGATCAGCTGCATGGCCAGATCCAGCTTCCCGCCGGGAATCACGATGGAATTGGCCCGGCTCATGAAACTGTCGTGGATCATGGAGACGAGATACGAGAAGTCGATCCCCTTCGGGTCCTTGAAGCGGATGACCACCATCGATTCGTCGGCGGTGGGGATCCAGCGGGCGATGAACGGGTTCGAGGTGTCGACCGTGGGCACCCGCTGGAAGTTGATGTCGGTGAAGGAGAATTGCGGGCAGATGGTCTGCACGTAATCGGGCATGCGCCGCAGGATCACGTCGGTCACCGCCTCGGTGGAGTAGCCGCGGAACGAGCGGTCCCGGTGCAGCTTCTGGATCCATTCGAGGTTGATCACCGGCACGACGCCGATCTTCAGGTCGGCGTAGCGGGCGATGTCGACATCCTGATCCGCCACGCAGCCGTGCAGGCCCTCGTAGAACAGCAGGTCCGAATCCGGCGGGAACGACTCCCAGTCCGAGAAGCTGCCCTCCGGAATGCCGAAGGCCTGCGCGTCGTGGGCATCGTGGGCGTAGTGGCGGGTGCGGCCGGTCCCGGATTCGGCGTAGCTGCGGAAGACCGCCTCCAGCTCGGGCAGGAGGTTGGCGCGCGGCGCGAAGTGGGACAGCGTCGGTTCGTTCGCCATCATCGCCCGCATCGTGTCGCGGTCGAACGCATGGAAGCCGTCGCCCTCGATGAAGACCGCCCGCACGTCCTCGCGGCGGAAGATCTGCTCGAAGGTGTTGCGCACCGAGGTGGTCCCGGCCCCGGAGGAGCCGGTCACCGAGATGATGGGGTGCCGCGCCGACATTACCGTCCGGACTTCGTGCTGTGCCTCACGACCGCATCAGACCGCGCTGCCCGAACAGCGGCGAGCGGCCGGCATCGGGCTTGCCGCCCGCGTAATAGGTCGCGACGCAGGCCACCTCCTCGGTGGAGCCGCAGACCAGGGGCGCCCGCTCGTGGATGCCGGTGGCCACGAGGTCGAGGATTCGCGTCTGGCCGTCGGTGGCCGTGCCGCCGGCCTGCTCGACCAGCATCGCCACGGGGGCGACCTCGTAGAGCAGCCGCAGGCGGCCGCGGGCGTAGTTCTTCCGGGCGTCGCCCGGGTAGAGGAACACGCCGCCGCGGGTCAGGACGCGCTGGATGTCGGCCACCAGGGAGGCGAGCCAGCGCATGTTGTAGTCCTTGTCCCGCGGGCCCTCGGTGCCGCGCTGGCAATCCTCGATATAGGCCTTCACCGGGGCATCCCAGTGCCGGGCGTTCGAGGCGTTGATGGCGAATTCCTTGGTGGAGGCCGGCACCGACATGGCCGGGTTCGTCAGCTTGAACGTACCCTCGGCGCGGTCGAGCACGTAGGACTGGGTGCCTTCCCCCAGCGTCAGGATCAGCGCGGTGGCCGGGCCGTAGGTCACGAAGCCCGCGGCGATCTGCGTCGAGCCGGGGGTCGTGAACGAGGCGAGCGGATTCGCCGGATCCTTGATCGACGGCCGGATGCCGAAGATCAGGCCCACGGCCATGTTCACGCCGATGTTGGACGAGCCGTCGAGGGGGTCGATGGCGACGGCGAGCGGCGCGTCCGGGTTCAGCCGCATCACCTCCTCGGCCTCCTCGGAGGCGACCTCAGCGACCGGGGCACCGCGCAGGGCCGCGGTCACGCTCTCGTGCGCGATGACGTCGAGGGCCTTCTGGACGTCGCCGTCGCTGTTGTGCTCGCCGGCCGCCGCGAGGTCGCCGCCGAGCGCACCGCGCCCGATCCGCTCGCTGATCTCCACCGCCGAGCGCGCCACGGCCGCGATCACCGCGGCGGTGTCCTTCAGCGCCGGATTGGCGTCCACGGCCTGCGCAAGACAGGTCTCGAGGGGCGTCCCGATCGCCGCTGAAATTGCCATCGGCCTACTCCTCCTGCTCGGATCCCGTCCGTCGGGATCGCGCCTTCCGCGCCGGCTCTGTAGCGGCCGCTTGGCCGCCAAGATAGCGGTCTGTGTCTCCGGATCGACAGGAACCCGCGGCGCGGCCTTCAAGATTTCTGTGCGATCTTGTGTCATAGGACGAAAAAAACGAGATGTCCGCCATGCGCAATCTCTCCCTCAAGCAGCTTCAGGCGGTCGCTGCCGTGGCCCGACTCGGCACCATGACCCGGGCGGCGCAGGAGCTGAACGTCACCTCGGCCGCCCTCTACGCGCGCATCCGCCAGCTGGAGGAGGAGGCCGGGCTGCTGCTGTTCGACCGGACGCCGGGCGGCCTCAAGCCGACCGATGCCGGCCGCGAGATGCTCTGGGCGATCGACAGCATCAACACCGTGCTGGAGACCTGCACCGACCGCCTGCGCACCCTGCGGGGCGCCGAGGGCGGGCGCGTGGCGCTGGGCGTCGTCTCCACCGCCAAGTACTTCGCCCCGCAGGTGATCGCGGGCTTCGTCAAGAAGCATCCCGGGGTCGAGATCAGCCTGTCGGTGCGCAACCGCGGCCAGACCGTGGAGGCTTTGCGCGGTTACGAGATCGACTTCGCCCTGATGGGCCGCCCGCCCCGGGACTTCCCGATCGAGGCGGCGACCTTCGGACCGCATCCGATCGTGCTGATCGCCCCGCCAAGCCATCCCCTCGCGGGCAAGACCGGCCTGAACCGCGAGGATCTCGCCGACCAGCCGTTCTTCCTGCGCGAGGAGGGCTCGGGCACGCGCATGGTCTTCGAGGAGTTCATGAGCGGCGTCCTGGTCAAGCGGGCGCCGCTGGACATCGACACCGGCTCGAACGAGACCATCAAGCAGGCGGTGATGGCCGGGCTCGGGATCGCGCTGCTCTCGGTGCACTCGGTGGCGGCCGAGCTGGAGAGCGGCCGCCTCGTCCTCCTGAACGTCAAGGGACTGCCGATCCGGCGCGACTGGTACGCGGTCCGGCGCGCCGACAAGGTGCTGGGTCCGGCCGCTTCCGCGGTCTGGTCCTATCTGATGTCGGAGGGTGCGCGCAGCCTGCCGGGCGTTGCGCAGAGCGGTCTCGTGCCGGCGGGAGCCAAGGCGTGAGTCCAGTCGGAATCGTCGTCGCGGGCGCCGGCCAGGCCGGCTTCCAACTCGCCGCCTCCCTGCGCGAGGGTGGGTTCAGGGATCCGATCACCCTGGTGGGCGACGAGGCCGCCCTTCCCTACCAGCGTCCGCCCCTGTCGAAGGCCTACCTCGCCGGCAAGACAGACCAGGAAGGCCTGTTCCTGCGCCCCCCCGGCTTCTTCGCCGAGCACGCCATCGCGCACCGGCCGGGGCTCCGCGCCGTCGCGATCGACCGGGCGGCACGTCTTCTGCAGCTGTCGGACGGCGGGCACCTGCCCTACGCCCACCTCGTGATCGCCACCGGCGCCCGCAACCGGCCCCTGCCCGTACCCGGAGCGGAGCTCGACGGCGTGCGCCAGCTGCGCGGCCTCGCGGATGCCGACGCGCTCCGGGCGCAGATCGAGGCGGCCCGGGCGATCGTCGTGGTGGGCGCGGGCTTCATCGGGCTCGAATTCGCCGCCGTCGCGGCCGGGCGCGGCCTCTCGGTGACGGTGATCGAGGCGGCCGAGCGGCCCATGGCCCGGGCGGTCTCGGCCGAGATGGGCGCGTTCTTCCGCGCGGCTCAGGAGGCGATGGGCGTACGCTTCGCCTTCGGGGCCGGCGTAACGGCGATCCTCGGGCGGGACGGCCGTGCCGTCGGCGTGGCCCTCGCGGACGGCCGGGAACTGCCCGCCGACCTCGTCCTGGTCGGCATCGGGGTGCTGCCGAACCGGGAGCTCGCCTTGGAAGCGGGCCTGCCGGCCGAGGATGGGGTGCGGGTCGACGCGTTCCTGTCGACACCCGATCCGGCCATCTCGGCGATCGGCGATTGCGCCCGGTTTCCCAGTCCCTTCGCTCACGGGCTCACGCCGGACGGCACCGTGCGGATCGAGTCCGTGCAGAACGCCATCGACCAGGGGCGCTGCCTGGCGGCGCGGCTCACCGGCAAGCCGGCGGCCTACGGCGCGCTGCCCTGGTTCTGGAGCGACCAGGGCCGGCACAAGCTGCAGATCGCCGGATTGGCGGGCCCCACGGATGCCAGCGTGGTCCGCGGCTCCGGCTCCGCCTTCTCGGTCTTCCGATTCCGCGACGGACGCCTGAGCGCCGTCGAATCCGTCGACCGGGCGGGCGACCACATGATCGCCCGGCGGCTGCTCACGGCCGGAACGCCGCTGAGCCCGGATCAGGCGGCGGATCCGGGCTTCGACCTCAAGGCGCTGGCGCTGCAGCGGCCCTGAGGGTGCTCAGCCCGGGAACGCCACCGGGGCCGGCTTCTGCCGCAGGGCGATGGCGGTGCCGATCCCGAGCGCCAGGATCGTGACGGCGCATCCCAGGAGCGCGCCGAGCTGGCCGAACCGGAGCAGCGCCTGCCCGATCACCGCGACGCCGAGCGCCTGCCCGCAGAAGAATGAGAAAGCATGGAGCGCCACCGCGGAGGCGCGGGCCTTGGGCGCCACCTCGGTGACCTGCGTCTGGTAGGTGTTGTGCAGCATGTAGAAGCCGAGCCCCATCGCGGTGAGCGCGGCGCAATCGACCTGCCACGTGCCGGCGAGCCCGACGACGGTGAGGGACGCACTACAGATCAGGCCGCCGCCGATGAGCATGCGCGGCAGGCCGAGCAGCCGCACCAGCAGCCCGACCAGGGCCGAGTAGAGCAGGCCGCCGACCGCGAACCCCGCCAGCACGAGGCCGGCCTCGCGCGGTCCCCCCTCCCCGCGGGCCTCGATCAGCGGGGCGAGGTGCGGGAACACGCCGAAGATCGCGATGGCCTCGATGAACACCGCCGAGAACAGCACCCGCGCCCGGGGATTGCGCAGGATCGTCCGGTAGCGGGTCACCGCCTCGCCGAAAGCCGGACGGCGCGCGGCGGGCCGGCCGGTCCGGTCGAACCCGAACACGGTCGCCGCGCAGGCGATGGCCGCCACCGCCGCGGTGACCGCGAAGACACCGCGCCAGCCGATCGCCGCCTCGATCAGGCCCGCGAAGGTCGAGCCGGAAAGCTGGCCGAGGATCACCGCCACCAGGAACCGGCCGATCGCCACCTGACGGCCCTCCATCGGCACCCGGTCACCCAGCAGCGCCAGGGACAGCGGAATGCAGCCCCCCGCCGCCGCCCCCGCCAGCATGCGCAGGCCGAACAGGCTGCCGATATCGGGGGCGATGCTGCACAGGGTCAGGGCGACGGCGAGCACCGCGAGGCAGGTGCTCATCACCCGCTCCTTGCCGAGCGCGTCGCCGATCGGGCCGAGCACCGGCTGGATGAAGGCGTAAGGCAGCGCGAAGGCGGTGGAGAGGAGCGCCACCGTGTGGGCGTCGCTCGCGAGATCCCGGGCGAGCACGCCGACGAGAGGCTCGACCGAGCGGAGCGCGAAGGTGCTGCCGAACCCCGCACAGGCCAGGACGACGATGAGACGCGGGATCGACGTCGGCGGCGACTTCGGCAGCGTCGCAGCGGGGACGAGAGCCGGCTCTGTGCTGTCGGTCATGAGGGACGCTGCGCGACGCGGGCCAAACCAGGCTCGCGACATCGCATCTCCCCCGCCGGAGCGGAACCCCGTTGCGCGACAGATCCGTGCGCGTCGAACGCCGGATCCGGTGCGGGGGATCGCTGCCGCCCGAGCCCGGCGGCGCTCAGGCCGAGGCGGCCGCCTGATGCGCCTCCGCGAGCTGCGCATCCTCCGCCGCGACCATCCGGGCGGCCGGACGGGACCGGATGCGCTCGACATAGGCCGTCAGGACGGGCGCGGGCTCCACGAGGCCGAAGCCCGTCGTCCAGCCGAGGGCGCCGCCCCACAGGATGTCGGCGGCGCTGAAGCGCTCGCCGAGCAGGTACGGCCCCGGAGTCAGCGCCTCCTTCACCCGGGCGATCACGCTGTCGTAATCGGCATAGGCCGACATGGCGCGTGGGCCCGGCTCCCGCTTCAGGTGCCGGTCGATCACCGCGGGCTCGAAGCAGGAGCCGTAGAACACCATCCAGCGCAGATAGGCGGCCCGGTCGGGCTCGGTGGGCGCCGGGGCGAGCCCGGCCTCGGGGAACAGGTCGGCGAGGTAGAGGTAGATGGCCGCCTGCTCGGTCACCACGGCCTCGCCGTGGCGGATCGCCGGCACCTTCGCCATCGGATTGACGGCACGGTAGGCCCCTTCGAGGTGCTCGCCGGCGCGCATGTTGAGCACGTGCAGCCGGTACGGGACACCGAGTTCCTCGAGCAGGACGCGCACCCCTGACGAGCGGGTATTGGGCGAATGAAAGAACTCGATGTCAGGCATATTGGTGGCTCCGCCCCCTCAGAGGATTGTCGATTCGCCGAAGCACACGCTCATACCGGCCGGAGGACGGGTCAACCTCGCACCGAAGCGGCCCTTCTCCAGGGACCGGAATCGGGGCAGGAACGTTGGGCGATTGTGCGATGCCGCGCGTTGAGCTGCCGTCCGGCACGACGCGAGCCGGGGGTATGAGTTCTGATGGCGAAGATTCTGCTGGTCGAGGACCACGAAGAGATCTGGGACTTCCTGTCCCGCCGCCTCAAGCGGCGCGGGTACGAGGTGATCCTCGCGCATGACGGCGAGGCCGGGGTCCGACAAGCCCGCTCGGGTCAGCCCGACGTGATCCTGCTCGACATGAACCTGCCGGTCCTGGACGGCTGGTCGGTCGCCCGGACGCTGAAGTCGGGCACCGACACGCGGGCGATCCCGATCATCGCGCTCACCGCCCACGCCATGTCGGGCGACCGCGACAAGGCGATCCAGGCCGGCTGCGACGACTACCACCCGAAGCCGGTCGATTTCTCGAAGCTTCTCAGCCAGATCAGCACCGCCCTGGGCGAGACCGCCCCGGCGAGCTGACCCGACCGCGGACGCGCGAATTGCGATCCCGAGACCTGATGTGAGTGGAGCGTGTCCGTGAGCGAGGATCCCGTCACTGCCCAGCGCCTGCGGCAGGGCCTGCCGGTCTTCGTGGCCTTGGCCTCGATCCTCCTCGTGGTCGCCACGCTGGCGGCCCTGTATCTCGGGCGCGAGATCCTCGTTCCGGTGACGCTGGCGATCCTCCTCAGCTTCGTGCTGGTGCCGGCCGTCCGGGTCCTGCGGCGGCTGCGCGTGCCGCGTGCGCCGGCGGTCCTCCTCGTGGTGGTGATCGTCTTCGGCGCCCTGTTCGGGATCGGCAGCCTGATCGCCAGCGAGGCGTCCCAGCTCGCCTCGGACCTGCCGCGCTACACGCAGGTGATGCGCACCAAGATCAAGGATCTGCGCGGGGCGACGGCCGGGACCGGCACCCTGTCGCGGATCGTCGACATGGTGCAGGACCTCAGCGCCACCCTGCAGCCGCCCCCGGCCGCGGAAGTCCGCGGCGAGCCGGGATCGCGCACGCATCCCCTCACCGTGGAACTCACGCCCGCCCGCGCCAGCGTGGTCGACACGCTTCAGACCTTCGCGGGCCCGATCCTGCACCCGCTGGCCACGACGGGCCTGATCCTGATCTTCACGATCTTCATCCTGCTCCAGCGGGAGGATCTGCGAAACCGGGCTATCCGGCTCGCCGGCGGCTCGGGCGACCTGCGCCGCACCACGGCGGCGATCGACGATGCCACGAGCCGGCTCAGCCGCTTCTTCCTGGCCCAGCTCGCCCTCAACATCGCCTTCGGCCTCGTCATCGGCTTCGGACTCTGGATGATCGGCGTCCCGAGCCCGACCCTGTTCGGTGTCCTCGCGGCGATCCTGCGGTTCGTGCCCTATATCGGCGCGGCGATCAGCGCCCTTCTGCCGCTGATCCTCGCCGCCGCCGTCGATCCCGGCTGGGGCATGGTGATCGCCACCGCGGTCCTGTTCCTGGTGGTGGAGCCGATCTGTGGCCACGTGGTCGAGCCGCTCCTCTACGGCCACTCCACCGGCCTCTCGCCGGTCGCCGTCATCCTCGCGGCGACGATCTGGACGTTCCTGTGGGGGCCGATCGGCCTCGTCCTGGCCACGCCGCTCACCGTGTGCCTCGTGGTCCTCGGCCGGCACGTGGAGCGCCTCTGGTACCTCGACGTCCTGCTGGGCGATCAGCCAGCCTTGTCGCCGCCCGAGATCTTCTACCAGCGCATGCTGGCCGGCGATCCGGTCGAGGCGATCGACCAGGGCTGGCAGTTCCTCAAGGAGCGCGCCCTCGTCACCTACTACGACGAGGTCGCCCTCGCCGGCCTGCTGCTCGCGCAGGAGGATCTCTCGCGCGGCACCCTGGACCGCGAGCGGCAGGCGGAGGTCGGGGCGGCGATCCGCACGGTCGTCGACCGCCTCGGGACCGCTCCGATGACCCGGCGAAGCCGTCGAGGCTCCGGGCGCGGGCCCGATACCGAGACTGCGGCGGCGCTGGCCGCCATCGGGCCCGACCGGCAAGTGGCCGGCATCGTCCTCGAGCGCGAGGATCTCGCCCCCAACTGGCGCAGCGAGACGCCGGTCCTGTGCGTGTCGAGCCGCGGCCCGTTCGACGAGGCGGCGACGCTGATGCTGAGCCAGATCCTCGCCCGCCACGGGCTGGCCTCGCAGATTCTCTCGATGGCCGCGATCCGCGCCGGCGAGCGTCCCGACAATCCGGAAGGGCTCGCGCTGATTTGCTTCTCGTATCTCGAGCCGGTGAGCCTCTCGCAGATCCGCTTCACCGTCCGGCAGGCCCGTGCGGCGGTGCCGGGCGTGCGCATCCTCGTGGGCTTCTGGCGCGAGCGCGATCCGGCGACCCTGGAACGGCTGCGCCGGGCGACCTCGGCAGACTTCCTCGTGACATCGCTGAACGAGGCGCTCTCGGCTGTGCTCGGCGCCTGCCAGGAATCCGCACCCACCCGGCTCGTCCCGGCACCCGTGACTGCCCGCTCCGGTTCGGCGCAGCCGGCAGTGGCATGACGCGCCGTGCGACACCACCTCTGAGGACGGGCCGTCGACATCGCGCTCTCGACCGCTAGTGTTCCGTCCGCTTTTCGTGATCGGGCGCGCGCAAAATGCTTTTACGTCCCGGAGGCTGAACATCACCGCGCATGTCTGAGACCCCAGAAACACCGCCCTCCGGGCCGAGCCCTCCGATCAGGGACAGCGCGCCGAGTGACCTGACCGACCGCCGCAGCGATATCTTCTTCGCGGCGGTCGAGACGACGCGCATGCCGATGATCGTCACCGATCCGCGCCAGCCCGACAACCCGATCATCTTCGCCAATCGGGCGTTCCTGGCGATGACGGGCTACACGCCGGAAGAGCTGATCGGGCGCAACTGCCGCTTCCTTCAGGGCCCCGAAACCGACCGCGAGAGCGTCGCGCAGGTCCGGGCCGCGATCGCCGAGAAGCGCGAGTTCGCCACCGAGATCCTGAACTACCGCAAGAACGGCTCGACCTTCTGGAATGCCCTGTTCGTCTCGCCGGTCTACAATGCCGACGGCGAGCTCGTGTACTATTTCGGTTCTCAGCTCGACGTCTCGCGTCGCCGCGACGCCGAGGAGGCGCTGGGTCAGGCTCAGAAGATGGAGGCGCTGGGCCAGCTCACGGGCGGCATCGCGCACGACTTCAACAACCTCCTCCAGGTGATCGTCGGCTACGTCGACATCCTGGCGGCCGGGCTGGAGAAGCCCGACGCCGACCGCGCCCGGCTCGGCCGCGCCACCGAGAACATCCGCCAGGCTGCGGAGCGCGCGACGACGCTGACGCAGCAATTGCTGGCCTTCGCCCGCAAGCAGCGGCTGGACGGGCGCGCCGTCAATCTCAACACCCTGATCGAGGGGATGGGCGAGATGGTCGCCCGCTCCGTCGGCGAGGCCGTGAAGGTCGAACTCGATCTTGCGGAGGATCTCTGGAACTGCCGGGTCGATCCGACCCAGGCCGAGGTCGCGATCCTGAACGTCCTGATCAACGCCCGCGACGCGATGCCGGAGGGCGGCACCGTTCGGATCTCCACGGAGAACAGCGAGGTCGCCGCCCGCGGCCGGGAGCTCGGTCCGCTGCGCGACGGGCGCTATGTCAGCATCGCCATCAAGGACACGGGTACCGGCATCCCGCCGGCCGTGCTCGCCCGGGTGATGGACCCGTTCTTCACCACCAAGGAGGAGGGCAAGGGGACGGGGCTCGGCCTGTCGATGGTCTACGGCTTCGCCAAGCAGTCGGGCGGTGCGGCGCAGATCGAGTCGGCGGTGGGTGCGGGCACGACGGTGCGCCTGTCGTTCCCCGCAACCGACGGCGACGTCAATGCCCCTGCCAAGGTTTCGCTGCGGTCCGTTGATCGGCAGGGCTCCGAGACGATCCTCATCGTCGACGACCGCGAGGACGTGGCCGAACTCGCCCGCACCATCCTGCGGGACTTCGGCTACACGACGCTGGTGGCGAGCAATGCCCGCGAGGCCCTGGAGATCCTGGATTCGAGCGAGCGCATCGATCTGCTCTTCACCGACCTGATCATGCCCGGCGGCATGAACGGCGTGCTGCTGGCCCGCGAAGCCCGCCGCCGCCAGCCAAAGCTCAAGGTGCTGCTCGCCACGGGTTACGCCGAGGCGAGCCTGGAGCGAACCGATATCGGCGGCTCGGAGTTTGATCTCCTGAACAAGCCCTACCGGCGCACGGAGCTGGTCCGCCGCGTGCGCGCCATCCTCGACGGTCCGACCGGCGTGGGCTGAGCTTCGGGAGACGGCCCATGTCCCAGGGCGACAAATCGAAGTACACCGACAAGCAGAAGCGCAAGGCCGAGCACATCGCCGAGTCCTACGAGGCCCGCGGGGTGCCGGAGAACGAGGCGGAGGCCCGGGCCTGGGCCACCGTCAACAAGGACGACGGCGGCGGCAAGAAGCCGGGCGGCTCGGGCCGCGGCAAGGCCACCGGACATCCGGCCGCCCACAAGGGCGGCGAATCCGGCGGCAAGGCCTCGGCCGGGCGGACGGCCGCGGAACGCTCCGCCTCCGCCAGGAAGGCCGCCGCGACCCGCAAGGCCAACGCCGCCGCACGGGCGTAGCGGGTCCCGAGCGCACCGGGCCGCGTCGCTGCGCTCGGGGTGACGGTCCGGGCGCCGGAGAGCGATGTCAGTCCTTCTGCTCGGCGAGCTTCACCAGCGTGTGCAGCAACCGGTTCGCCGGTGTCGGAATGCCGAGCGCCGCGCCCTTCCGCACGACGAAGCCGTTGAGGTGGTCGATCTCGCTGGCCCGGCCGCGGGCGAGGTCCTGGGCGGTGGACGAACGCTGCCCGGCCATGGTGACACCGAGATCCAGCACGGTGTCGAGGATGTCGGGGGGCACCGACACCCCGTCGGCTTCGGCGACGGCGACGCATTCCCGAACGACATCCGTGATCGCCGCGACGACGCCCTCGCCCTGGAGCAGGCGACCGTAGGGACGCTGCGTCAGGGCCGAGAGGGCGTTGTAGGCGCAGTTCGTGATCAGTTTCGCCCAGAGCGCGTCGACCGCGCGCGCCGAGACCGTCGTGGGGATGCCGGCTGCCGTGAAAGCGGCGGCGATGCGGTCGCTCGTCTTCGAGGCGCCGAGGATCAGGTCGCCGCGCCCGTTGTGCCGGACATGGCCGGGGCCGGCCATCGCGGTGGCGACGTAGACCGCCACCGGCACGACCGGCCGGTCCAGCACGGCGGCGAGCCGCTCCGCGTTGTCGACGCCGTTCTGGAGGCTGAGGATCGTCGCGGCAGGATCGAGATGGCCTGCGATCATCGCACCCGCCGCTTCGGAATCGCCGGACTTCACGCAGACCAGCACGAGGTCGGCGCCGGACACGCCGTCGCCGGCCTCGGTCGCCCGCACGGGGACCGAGGCCGTCCCGGCCGCGCTCTCCAGCACCAGCCCGGCCGCCCCCACGGCCTCGACCAGGGCGGGGCGTCCGATCAGCGTCACCGCGTGGCCGGCCTGCGCCAGGAGAAACCCGTAATAGCAGCCGACAGCGCCGGCCCCGACGACAGCGACGTTCATGGCAGATCTCATGGCGCCGCAGCCGCGGCGCGGGCGGGATGGAAGGCCGCAGCGCCGCCGGCATCCGCACGGACATGCTCGAGGAGCGCCTGGGCGGGGTGTCGCAGCCGCACGCCGTCGACCAGCTTGGCCTGGGACCGGCAGGAATATCCGTCCGCCAGCAGGGTGCAGCCGGGCGCCTCGGCCACGTGGCGGGCCCAGCTCAGGCCGTAGATCGCCTCGGAGGTGGCGCGCTGGCGCGCCTCGTGCCCGTAGGTCCCCGCCATGCCGCAGCAGCCGGCGGCCGGCACTTCGAGCCGCAGGCCGAGATGGGCGAACACGGCCTGCCAGTCCCGCACCGCGCCCGGAGCGTTGGTGCGCTCGGTGCAATGGGGCAGCAGCCGCATCGTGCGGCCGCCTTGGCCCGGCGCGATCCGGTCGAGCCGGGCGGCCAGCCATTCCTGGAGGAGATGGACCTTCGGGAGATCGTCGCCCAGCGCCTGCGCGTATTCGGACCGGTAGGTCAGCGTCATCGACGGATCGATCCCGACCAGGGGCACGCCGTGCCTGGCGAGATCGCGCAGCATCGCGGCATTGGACCGGGCGACGGCGGCAAACCGCGCCAGGAAGCCGTGCACGTGCAGCGGCTTGCCGTTCGGCCGGTAGGGCACGAGCCAGGGCCGGAAGCCGAGGGCGATGAGGAGTGCGCAGCTATCGGCCACGACGTCCGCGTCGAAATGAGTGGTGAAGGCGTCCTGCACCACCAGCACGGCCCGCGCCCGCTCCTGCGCATCCAGCCGGGCCAGGGCGTCCGGCGTCGCGACGGCGACCCCGAGATCCGCCAGCCGCTCCGTGAGAGCGACGGGCGACAGGGCCGGGATCGCCACCAGCCCGGCCCGGGCCAGAAGCAGCCGGGCCACCGGATTGGTCAGGACGACGTTGCTCAGGCGCGGCATCCGGGCTGCCAGCGGCAGCAGCGGCTCCAACGCCGCCACGAGGTGATCCTTCAGCGGCCGGGCGTAGCGCGTGTGATAGAGCGCCAGGAACTTGGCCCGGAAGGTCGGCACATCGACCTTGATCGGGCAGGACCCCGTGCAGGATTTGCAGGCGAGGCAGCCATCCATCGCCTCCTTGACGGCGTGGGAGAAATCGTCGGCCTCCGACCGGCGGCGGATACCGCTCCGCAAGGTCGCCGCCACGTCGTGCAGCCACCCGGCGCGCTGCCGCGCCAGCTCGGCGGCCGGGTCGATCCCCGCCTCCGCCGCACGGCGCAGCCACTCGCGCATCAGCGAGGCGCGACCCTTGGGCGAATGCCGACGTTCCCGCGTCGCCTTCCAGGACGGGCACATGGCCTCGTCGGCATCGAACGAGAAGCAGGCGCCGTTGCCGTTGCAATGGAGCGCCTCGTCGAACCCCCGCCGGACCGTTGCCGGGATGGTGCGGTCCTGCTCGCCCCGGCGCGGCACGCCGTCGATCCGGGTCAGCCCCTCCCCCTTGGCCGAGGCGATCTTGCCCGGGTTCATCCGGTCGCCCGGATCGAAGGCGCGCTTGACCGCCTCCAGCGCCGGCATCAGCGGCCCGAAGGTCGCGGGCACGAACTCCGACCGGAAGCCCTTGCCGTGCTCGCCCCAGAGCAGGCCGCCATACTTGGCGGTGAGCGCGACCACGCCTTCCGTGACCTCGCGGATCAGGCCGTTCTGGTCCGGATCCTTCAGGTCGATGGCCGGCCGGACATGCAGCACGCCGGCATCGACGTGGCCGAACATGCCGTAGCGCAGCCCCTTGCCGTCGAGGAGCGCCCGGAACTCCGCGATGAAATCGGCGAGCCGTTCCGGCGGGACGGCCGTATCCTCCACGAAGGGGATCGGGCGGGCATCGCCCTGGGCGGCGCCGAGGAGGCCCACCGCCTTCTTGCGCATGGTCCAGAGCCGCTCGATGGCGTCGCCCCGGGCGATGGTGAAGCCGAGGCGCTTCGTGTCGGTGCCGCGCTCGGCCTCCAGCAGGCCGGTGAGCCGCGCCAGGGCGGCCTCCACGGAGGCCGCGTCGTCGCCGACGAATTCCAGGAGATTGATACCGTCCACCGGCCGTCCGGCCGGATCGTCGGGAAAGAAGGCCCGCACCTCGGCCCAGATCGGATCCTTGCGGGCGAGCGCCAGCACCGTGGAGTCGATGGTCTCCACCGAGGCGGCACCGAAGGGCAGCAGCGCCTGCGCGTCGCGGAGCGCCGCATCGAAATCGACGTAGGACAGCGCGACCAGCACCGCGGCCTTCGGGATCGGCAGCACGTTGAGCCGCGCCTCGGCGATCAGCGCCAGGGTTCCTTCGGAGCCGCAGATCACGCTCTTGAGGTCGAACCGCCCCGCCGGATCGCGCAGATGGGCGAGGTCGTAGCCGGTGAGGCAGCGGTTGAGCTTGGGAAAGCGCTCCGCGATGAGTGCCGCATTCGCGGTGACGACGGCATCGATGGTGCGGTGGATCGCCCCGACCCGGTCGTTGCGCCCCTTGGCGGCTTCGAGGCCTTCCGCGTCGAGGGGCTCGGCGGTCCAGACCGTGCCGTCGGTGAGCACGCAGGTCAGCGCCAGGACGTGGTCCCGGGTCTTGCCGTAGAGGCACGAGCCCTGCCCGCAGGCATCGGTGGAGATCATGCCGCCGATCGTGGCGCGGTTCGAGGTGGAGAGTTCCGGGGCGAAGAACAGGCCGTGCTTGGCGAGCTCCCGGTTGAGCTGGTCCTTCACAACCCCCGGCTCGACCCGGACGAAGCGGTTCGCGACGTCGATCTCCAGGATGCGGTTCATATGCCGCGAGGTGTCGACCACGAGGCCGTGGCCCAGCGACTGGCCGTTGGTACCGGTCGCCCCGCCCCGGGGCCGGATCACGATCTCGGAAAAGCGCGGATCCTCGAGGAGCTTGGCGATGCGCACGAGATCGTCGCGGCTGCGGGGAAAGGCCACGGCCCCCGGCGCCACTTGGTAGATCGAGTTGTCGGTGGAGAAGACCGTGCGGTCGGCGTCCGACAGCGTCAGATCGCCCTCGAAGCCGCGCAGGCGCAACTCGGCGCAGGCGGCAACATAGAGCGGCACGGCCTCAGTGTGGCGGGTCAGGACCGGGATCATCCGCGCCTTCTACACCCGGCGGAGCGCGGGAGACCATCGGCGACGGGATGACGCGCGCGCTGGCATCCGGCTTGCCACGCACCCGCGATCTTCGGGACGGATACCCATGAACGCGAGCGTCGAACGAGTCAGGGATGCCCTGGCCGAGCTGATCAAGGCCGCCCTTCTCTCCGACGACGGCCTGAGCCGCGCGTGCCGCGATGCGGGTCGCGCCAAGCTCAGGGCCCTCGCGGACGATCCCCCCGAGCCGGAGAGCCTGCGGATGGACGGCGCCTGGACGCTCGCCATCCGGAAGGCCGAGACGCCGGAGCTGGCGCCGCAGGAAGGACGGGTGAACCTGACCCTGCCGCGCGCCTGTCCCTTCACCCTGGACGAGTTGCTCGCACCCGGTCTCGACATGGACCAAGCCGTGGCACGCATCCGGACGAGCGCCTCGACCGGCTGATCGCGCCTGTTGAGGAAAGCCGGGGCGGCGTTGCCGCGGGCGGGCGGGGCCCCCATGTTAGTCCTACAGGACCGACGCCTCGGTCCCGCGCCCGCACGCGGGTCCCGTCTACCGTAGAACCGTTCGGCATCCCCCTTTTGGCACGACGCACCACCGCCCCCGCGGCCGAGCCCGATGCTCCTCCGCCCCTCCCCACCCGCGAGCAGATCCTCGCCTTCGTGGCCGAGTCGAAGGAACGCGTCGGCAAGCGGGAGATCGCCCAGGCCTTCGGCATCAAGGGGGCCGCCAAGATCGACCTGAAGCGCATCCTCAAGGAGATCGAGGCGGAGGGCGCCCTCGACCGTGGCCGCGGCGGCCTCGCCCCGGCGGGCCATCTGCCGCCGGTCGTGCTGGCCGACATCCGCTCCCGCGACCGCCACGGCGATTTCCTGGCGATACCGGTGGAATGGACCGGCACGGGCAAGCCGCCGGCCATCGTGCTGACGCAGCCGCGCGGCCCCCGCAAGGGCAGCCGGCCGGCCCCGGGCATCGGCGACCGCGCCCTGATCCGCGTCGAGCGCGACGCCGAGGGCGGCTACACCGGCCGGGTCGTCAAGGTCATCGGGAAGAACAAGGCCGAGATCATCGGCGTCTACCGGGCCGGCGCGCAAGGCGGCCGGATCGTGCCCGTCGAGAAGCGCTCGCAGGGGCGCGAGATCCTGATCCCGCCCGGCGAAGAAGGGCAGGCCCGCGACGGCGACCTCGTCAGCGTCTCCCTGGAGCGCGAGACCCGCTTCGGCCTGCCGCGGGGCCGGGTCCGCGAGCGGCTCGGCTCACTCGGCTCCGAGAAGGCCGTCAGCCTGATCGCGCTGCACCTTCACAACATCCCGCACGTCTTCGCCGACACGACCCTGACCGAGGCGGATGCCGCCGAGCCCGCCAGGCTGAAGGGCCGCGAGGATTGGCGCGACCGCCCGCTCCTCACCATCGACCCGCCGGA
This sequence comes from Methylobacterium sp. 391_Methyba4, assembly GCF_029691625.1. Classification (NCBI taxonomy): domain Bacteria; kingdom Pseudomonadati; phylum Pseudomonadota; class Alphaproteobacteria; order Hyphomicrobiales; family Methylobacteriaceae; genus Methylobacterium; species Methylobacterium sp. 391_Methyba4. The sequence continues at coordinate 4,404,809 of NZ_CP121475.1, forward strand.
CGCCAAGGACCACGACGACGCCGTCATGGCCGAGGCCGATCCGGATCCGGCCAATCCCGGCGGCTTCATCCTCACCGTCGCCATCGCGGACGTGGCGGCCTATGTCCGCCCCGGCTCCAGCCTCGACCGCGAGGCCCTGGAGCGGGGCAACTCGGTCTATTTCCCCGACCGGGTCGTGCCGATGCTGCCCGAGCGGATCTCGAACGATCTCTGTTCCCTGCGCGAGGGCGAGGACCGGCCGGCGCTCGCCGTGCGCATGGTCATCGCCGCCGACGGCGAGATGCGCCGCCACGGCTTCCACCGGGTGATGATGCGCTCCCGGGCCAAGCTCGCCTACGCGCAGGCGCAACGAGCCATCGACGGGCAGCCGGATGACACGACCGGGCCGCTGCTGGAGACGGCGCTCCGCCCCCTCTGGGCGGCCTATGCGGCTCTGCGCGCGGCCCGTGACCGCCGGGGCCCGCTCGCCCTCGACCTGCCCGAGCGCAAGGTTCTCCTGAGCCCCGAGGGCGCGGTCGACCGGGTGATCGTGCCGGAGCGCCTCGACGCCCATCGGCTGATCGAGGAGTTCATGATCCAGGCGAACGTAGCCGCCGCCGAGACCCTGGAGCACGCCCGCCAGCCGCTGATCTACCGCGTCCACGACGAGCCCGCCCTGGAGAAGATGCGGGCGCTGGGCGAGGTCCTGGCCTCTGTGGGCATCAAGCTGCCCAAGGAAGGGGCGCTGCGACCCGCCCTGTTCAACCGGATCCTCGCCACGGCGGCCGAGACCGAGCACGGGGTCTTCCTCAACGAAGTGATCCTGCGCAGCCAGGCCCAGGCGGTCTACGCCCCCGAGAATCTCGGGCATTTCGGCCTGAACCTGCGCCGCTACGCGCACTTCACCTCGCCGATCCGGCGCTACGCCGACCTGATCGTGCACCGGGCGCTGATCACCGCCTGCCGGCTCGGCTCGGACGGGCTCGCGGGCGACGTCTCCCTCGGCGAGCTGGCGCAGATCGGCGAGCAGATCTCGGCGGCCGAGCGCCGCGCCATGGCGGCCGAGCGCGAGACCATCGACCGGCTGATCGCCCATCATCTCGCCGATCAGGTCGGGGCGACCTTCGCGGGCCAGATCGCCGGCGTGACCCGGGCCGGCCTGTTCATCAAGCTCGACCAGACCGGCGCCGACGGCTTCGTGCCGGTGTCGCAGCTCGGCGCCGACTATTTCCGCCACGAGGAGGGCCGCCACGCCCTGGTGGGGGAGCGGACCGGAGAGACGTTCCGCCTGGGCGATCGTGTCGAAGTCCGGCTCGTCGAGGCCGCGCCGGTGGCCGGGGCGCTGCGCTTCGAGCTGCTCAGCGAGGGCCGGACCCGATCCGGCGCCCGGTCCGCCGGGCCGGGGAAGAAGTCCGGCGGGCGGCCCTTCAAGGCCGCGCCGCCCGGTCGCCCCCCCGGCATCCGCAACACCGGGTCGCGCCACCGCGGCTCGCGCCGCTGACCCGGCCGATGTACACCGATTCCATGACCGCCGATGCGATCCCGGCCCGCACCCGCCTGATCCCCGCGCTGGCCCGGGGCTTCGTCGGACGCTGCCCGCATTGCGGCCAGGGCCGGATCTTCGGCCGCTTCCTCAAGGTGCGGCCGGAATGCGACGTGTGCGGCCTGGAGCTGCACCACCACAGGGCCGACGACCTGCCGCCCTACGTGGTGATCTTCATCGTCGCCCACATCGTCGGCTACCTGATCCTGGAGACCGAGAGCACCTACGACGTGCCTCTCTGGGTGGAGATGGGGGTCTGGCCGGTCTTCACGCTCCTGTTCGCACTGGTTTTGCTCCAGCCGGTGAAGGGCGCCGTCGTCGGACTGCAATACGCCCTTGGCATGCACGGCTTTGCCACGCTACCGCGGAGCCGCCCCGCCCCGGGGCCGGAGGAGACGCACCTTGCCGCTGCCGCAGCAGGAGCCCAAGATCGCCACAGCTCCTGAGGGCAAGCCGGCCGCTGCGCGCCTGCGGCCGCGGGACGCCGCGACCATGATCGTCATCGACCGGCGCGGAAAGGGCGGCCCGAAGGTCCTGATGGGCCGTCGCAACCCGAACCTCGCCTTCATGCCGGGGAAGTTCGTCTTCCCGGGCGGCCGGATCGAACTCGGCGACCGCCACATGCCGGTGGCCGGGGCGCTTCCCGATTACGCGGAGGCGGCGCTGACCCGGCAGGTCTCCCGGCCGCCGCACCATCTCGGCCGGGCCCTGGCGCTCGCCGCGATCCGCGAGACCTACGAAGAGACCGGCCTGCTGCTCGGCACGACCGAGCACGGCGCTCCCGAGGATCCCCCGGCGGGCTGGGAGGGCTTCGGCCGCCACGGCGTCCTCCCCGATCTCGAAGCGCTTCATCTCGTGGCCCGCGCGATCACCCCGCCGAAGCGCGTGCGCCGGTTCGACACGCGCTTCTTCGCGATCGACCGCCGCGGGGTGGCGGCCGAGGAGCCGGGACGGATTCAGGCCGACGCCGAGTTCACCGAACTGGCCTGGGTCCGGCTCGACGCCGCCCGCAAGCTCGACCTGCCGTACATAACCCGCGCGATCCTGGACGACCTGGAGGCCCAGATCGCTGCCGATTTCGCGCCCTACCGGATGATTCCCTTCCACTACGAGCGCTACGGGCGGCGCGAGCGGGTGGCCTTGTGAGCCGTCCAGACGGCTTGCAGCAGAACCAGCCGCGCGGGATCAGGTCGGAGGAGGTGGCGGCGATCGCGGCGGCCGTGACCTGCGTCACCGTCGTCGGCATCGGCCTGAGCCTGTCGATCCCGCTCCTCTCGATCGAGATGGAGCGGCGCGGCGCGTCGAGCACGCTGATCGGGCTCAACACCGCGGTGGCGGGCATCGCCAGCATCTGCACCGTGCCGTTCGTCCCGCGGCTCGCAGCACGCATCGGCGTCGCGCCTCTGCTGGGACTGGCGCTCGTCGTCGGAGCGGTCAGCCTCGCCCTGTTCCCGCTCCTGCCGGGCCTCGCCCTGTGGTTCCCCCTGCGCTTCGTCTTCTCGATGACGCTCGGCGCGCTGTTCGTCCTCTCCGAGTACTGGATCAACGCCGCCGCCCCGCCGGAGCGCCGCGGCCTCGTGATGGGCATCTACGCCACCGTCCTGGCGGCGGGCTTCGCGGTCGGGCCGCTCCTGCTGGCGCTGGTCGGGACCGAGGGTCCGGCCCCCTACGCGACGGGAGCCGTCCTCATGCTGGCCGGCGGGTTGCCGATCCTTCTGGCCCGGGGGCTGTCGCCGACGATCGAGACTGGCTCCGGCCGCGGCATCCTCGGATACGTCCGGCTCGCCCCCGGCGCCCTGGCGGCGGCCCTCGCCTACGGCGCGGTGGAGACCGGTATCTTCGCCATCCTGCCCCTGTACGGCCTGCGCCTCGGCTACGACGCGCAAGGAGCGGCCGGCCTCGTCAGCCTGATCGCGCTGGGCAACGTGCTGTTCCAGATCCCGTTCGGCTGGCTCGCGGACCGTCTCGACCGCGGCGCGGTGCTGCTCGGCGCGGGCCTCGCGGGCGCCGCGGGGTCGGCCCTGATCCCATTCGCGGCCGGCAACCCGGTGGCGTTCGGCCTGCTCCTTCTCGTCTGGGGCGGGATTGCCGGCACCCTCTACACGGTCGGCCTCGCGATGCTGGGCGACCGCACCCCCGCGAACGATCTCGCGGGGGCCAACGCGGCCTTCGTGGTGCTCTACAATGTCGGTCTGATGCTGGGTCCGCCGGTGATCGGCGGCGGGCTCGACCTCGTGCCGCCGCACGGCTTCGCCCTGGCGCTGCTCGCCCTGTTCCTGGCCTTCGCCGGCTGGCTCGCCGCGACGGAGCGATCGGGCCCACGCTCTTGACCTGCCGGGCCCGATCGGGCATTCACCCGCCCGTATTCGGCCGGGCTCTCCCGGCCATTTGCGTTTCGCTCACGCGGAATGCCGCACCCTGCAGGAGCGCCGCGCCATGGCCAAGGCCGTCACCGTCAAGATCAAGCTCGTCTCCACCGCCGACACGGGCTATTTCTACGTCACCAAGAAGAACTCCCGCACGCAGACCGAGAAGCTGACGATGCGCAAGTACGACCCGGTCGCGCGCAAGCACGTCGATTTCAAGGAAACCAAGATCAAGTAAGGTCGCTGGCTGCATCGCAGCCTGACCGCCGACGGGAAGCCGCTCCGGAAACGGGGCGGCTTTTTCTGTTCGGCACCGCCTCGCGCGACGATGGCGCGCGTTGCCGGCAGCTGTCCGGCCGCCGCCCGAGCGGCCGACAGCCTGGCGCCAGCACGACTCATTAACCCTCACTCGTCCCGGACGCTGCGCGATTCGCCGGCCGATTTCCGGCCCGCGGTTTCGGCCAGCCCGGCTGGCGGAGGGCGGGTTCGATGCAGCGGATCCTGCTGGCGATCCTCATCACCGGGGCGGTACTGGCGATCTGGCTTGTCCTGACGCTGCCGGTGCATGCCCTCGGCGCGGCCCGCCGATGGCTCCTGGAACGCCCCGCCCCGGTTCGGGCACGGAGCCGACCGCTCAGGCGGTCCCCGACGCGGCCAGATCCGGATCGAGCGTCCGCGCCAGGGACCGCGCGATAGCTACGAGGGCCGTCACCATCGGTGTGGACGGCTCGCGCCGCGGAGCGACCAGGCCGATCGTGTGCTCCAGGTCCGGGGCGGTGATCGGTATGGTGCGCACGCCCTCCATGGGCCCCAGCGCATCGACCAGGATCTCCGGCATGATCGAGGCCCAGCGCAGGGTGCGGACATGGGTCAAAAGCACGATCATCGAGTTCGATTCGAGCGTTGCGGCGGGGTCAACACCCGCCTCCCGGATCTGGTGATCGATGATCCGCCGGTTCTGCATGTTCGGCGTGAGCAGGCAGAGGGGCAGGCTGCCGGTTTCGGCCCAGGTGACGCTGGACCGGCCGTCGAAGGGGCCGCCGATCGCCGTGACGAGGCGGTAGCGCTCCCGGTAGAGCGGCACGGAGACCACCCGCCCCAGGGGCTCGTTGTCGAGGTAGGTCAGGCCGGCATCCGCCTCCAGGTTCTCGATCAGCGAGAAGATGTCGGTCGAGGTGGCGGACTCGACCGTCAGCCGCACGTCCGGGTGGCGCTCGCGGTAGGGCGTGGTGAGGTTGACGATCATCGGCAGCGCCGTGGGGATGGCGGCGATGCGCAGGTGTCCGGTGAGGCCCCGGCGCAGGCCGGTGACCTCCTCGTGCATGGCCCGGGCATCGGCCACGATGCGCCGTGCCCATTCCAGCACCCGCTCGCCCTCGGGCGTGAAGCCCTGGAAGCGGGAGCCGCGCAGCACGAGCTGCACGCCGAAGCGGTTCTCCAGCTGTTTTACGCCGGCCGAGAGGGTCTGCTGGGTCACGCCGCAGGATTCGGCGGCGTGCCCGAAATGCTGCTCGCGAGCGAGCGCGAGCAGGAAGTCCAGCTTGTCGATCACGACGAAGGCATCCCGGCACGGCGAGGCGCCGGAAACCTAGCGACCCGCCGTGCCTGCCACAACCGAGCGATCGGGTTCAGCGGAACAGGATGAACGCCTTCGACAGGGTGATGCCGATGCCCCAGACGATCGGGATGCCGACCACCGCCCAGGCCAGGCCGGCGCCGGGGCTGAAGCCGCCGCGGCCGATGCCGAAGGAGCCCGACGGCCCGGAGGCCGTGGCGCCCGAGCGGACATCCAGGGAGGCCCGCTCGGAATCGGACATGAACCACCTTTGCGCCAGCGGCCGGACCAGCAGGTTGCAGAGGAACCCGACCGCCAGGAAGCTCGCGAGCACGTACATGGTGCGGCCGTAGAGGTCCGCCCCCTGCACGCCGGCCGCGACCTGCGCCTCGCGGATCTTGGTGATGACGAAGGGCCCGACGATGCCCGCCATCGACCACGCGGTGAGCAGGCGCCCGTGGATGGCGCCCACGAACTGCGTGCCGAACACGTCAGCGAGGTAGGCCGGGACCGTCGCGAAGCCGCCGCCATACATGGACAGGATCACGCAGAAGATCGCGACGAACAGCGCCTGCGAGCCGATGCCGGCGGCCCAGGGCGCGGCCGCATACAGGAGGCCGCCCAGGGCGAAGAAGATCGCGTAGGTGCCCTTCCGGCCGATCCGGTCCGACATCGAGGCCCAGAAGAACCGGCCCAGGATGTTGAACAGGGAGAGCAGGCCGACGAAACCCGCCGCGATGGCGGCGACCTGCGCCTTCTGGCCAGCGTCGAGGGCGGAAAAGCCGGTGCCCGGCAGGCCGATCAGCTCGCCGCCGAAAATCTCCTGGAGCATCGGCGAGGCCAGCGCCAGCACGCCGATGCCGGCGGACACGTTGAGGAACAGGACGAGCCAGATCATCCAGAACTGGAAGGTCTTGTGCGCGTCGCGCAGATGGACGTGGCCCGAGGCGATCATGGCGTTCTTGGCGGTCGGGTTGGTCCAGCCGTCCGGGCGCCAGCCGGCCGGGGGCACCCGGTAGCCGAAGGCGCCGCCCAGCATGAACAGGATGTACCCGACACCCATCACGGCGAGCGTCTGCCAGACACCGGCCGAATCCGCGGTCCGGAAGCTCTTGATCAGGCTGTCCGCCAGGGGCGAGCCGATCATCGCGCCGCCGCCGAAGCCCATGATCGCCATGCCGGTGGCCATGCCGCGGCGATCCGGGAACCATTTGATCAGCGTGGACACCGGCGAGATGTAGCCGAGGCCCAGCCCGATGCCGCCGATCAGGCCCATGCCGAGCCAGACCAGCCAGAGCTGGTGGATATAGACGCCGAAGGCGCCGATCAGGAAGCCACCGCCCCAGCAGAGGGCCGCCGCGATGCCGGCCTTGCGCGGGCCGGCCCGTTCCAGCCAGCCGCCGAACAGGGCGGCCGAGAGGCCGAGCACGACGATGCCGATGGAAAACACGGTGACGAGGTCGCTTACCCGCCAGTCGCAGGTCGTCGTGAACAGGGCCGTCATCACGCCCATGTCGGGGCAGGCGGCAGGAGCCGGCTGACCCACGGAAAGCGCCCGGGTCAGCGGCAGCCAGAACACCGACAGGCCGTAGGCCATCCCGATACAGAGATGGATCGCCAGCGCCGCCGGCGGGACCAACCATCGGTTGAAGCCCGGCTTGGCGACGATCCGCTCGCGCGACAACAGATTCGGGATTCTCTCAGGCGCGATCGCGCCCGCCACTCCAGCGCCCATCTTGGATTCCTCCGCCGCAGCCTCGTTGACGGGCCGCTCGGCGGCGGAAGATGCGCGATTTGTGTGCACGGCACCAGCGCGTGGCACGCTGGGGAAGCAATTTTAATCCATTCCCGCGCCGTTTGTATGCGCCTTCCCGGCGAATGGTCCTTCGCCCCGCGAGGCGAGGCCGGACCGATTGACCCCCTCCCGGCGGCCCGAAGGCCTCCGCGACGCGGCTGCAGGGCGAAGATCGAACGTCGCCCCCAGGCCCTTGATCGGCCCGCGCGACGGAATGCGTCGGGCGGGCCGTCCGGCCTTACATGGGCGGGGTCAGGCCGTCCTTGCCGACCGCGATGAGCTTGCCGTCGGCCTTGGCGCCATCCTTGGCGACCACGGCGAAGACCTTGGAGCCGGGCGTCAGGATCGCCTTGTCGGCGGGCTCGAACGCGACGATCGGCGCCGAGGAGGGCACCACGATCTCCTTGGAGCCGTCCTTGCCGTAGCTCACCGTCAGGGTGCGCTCGCCGCCCGAGGCCGCCTTGTCGGCCTTCACGGTGCCGTTGGTCATGGCGCTCTTCACCTTGGGGGCGCCCGACGTCTCGGCCTTCACGGTGCCGTTGGTCATGGCGCTCTTCACCTTGGCGCCGGCGCCGGCGGTCTGATCGGTGATCGCGTCCCAGCCGTAATGGCCCTCGCCGGTGCCGCGCATCGACTCGGGGAAGAGCACGACCTCCAGGGCGGTCATCGGGTTCTCGCCCTTGGTGGCGGTGCCGATGAAGACGCCGTCCTTGATCTGATCGAGGCTCGACGGGACCACCCAGGCGAACTTGGCGCCCGCGACATCCACCGTCTCGGTCTTGCCGTCGTCGGTCTTGATCGTGAGCGTGCTGCCATCGGCTTTGTCGACGGTACCGCGGACGCGCTCGACCTGCGCGGCGAAGGCCGCACTCGACAGGAGGGCGGTCAGGCCGGCGGCGGCGAGGGTCTTGCTGAGGTGCTTCATCGGGGTCCCATCCTGGATGCGGAAGCCCGGTTATGGGGCGACACGCGCGCGAAACAAGGTTGTGCGCAAGCGAAATGATCGCCCTGAGAAACAAATAAGGCGGCGCCCGGGGGACGCCGCCTCATCGGTCGCGGGGGCGGCCCGAGGACCGCCCGGTGCATGGTCAGGCCGCGAGCGAGCGCAGCACGTAGGGCAGGATGCCGCCGTTGCGGAAGTATTCCAGCTCGTCGAGGGTATCGATCCGGCAGGTCAGCGGGACCTGCTTCACCGAACCGTCGGCGGACTTGATCTCCGCGGTGAGCGTCTGGCGGGGCTTCAATTCGCCGGCGAGGCCCTTGATGGTGACGGTCTCGTCACCCTTCAGGCCCAGCGACTGCCAGCTCGTGTCGCCCTGGAAGACCAGCGGCACCACGCCCATGCCGACGAGGTTCGAGCGGTGGATGCGCTCGAAGCTCTCGGCCACCACGGCGCGGACGCCCAGCAGCTTCGTGCCCTTCGCCGCCCAGTCGCGCGACGAGCCGGTGCCGTACTCTTTGCCGGCGAAGATGACGAGCGGCGTGCCCTGCTCGGCGTATTTCATCGCCGCGTCGTAGATGAACATCTTCTCGCCGGAGGGCTGGAAGTGCGTCCACCCGCCCTCGACCACGCCGCCGGAGGCGTCCTTCACCATCTGGTTCTTGATGCGGATGTTGGCGAAGGTGCCCCGCATCATCACCTCGTGGTTGCCGCGCCGCGTGCCGTACTGGTTGAAGTCCTGCACGCGCACCTGATGCGACTGCAGGTACTCGCCGGCCGGCGAGGCCGCGCGGATGTTGCCCGCCGGCGAGATGTGATCGGTGGTGATCGAGTCGAGGAACAGGCCGAGGATCCGGGCATCCGCGATGTCCTCGACCGGCTTCGGGGTCTTCTCCATGCCGACGAAGTAGGGCGGGTTCTGCACGTAGGTGGAGCCCGGGTTCCACGCGAAGGTCTCGGCCTCGGTGACCTCGACATCCTTCCAGTTCTGGTCGCCGCCGAACACGTCCGCGTAGCGAGACTTGAACAGCGCCGAGGTGATGTTCTCCTCGATGAACTGCTGCACCTCGGCCGAGGATGGCCAGATGTCCTTGAGGTAGACCGGCTTGCCGTCCGAGCCCAGGCCGAGGGGCTCGGTGGTGATGTCGATCTGCATCGAACCGGCCAGCGCGTAGGCGACCACGAGGGGCGGCGAAGCGAGGTAGTTCGCCCGCACGTCGGGGTTCACGCGGCCCTCGAAGTTGCGGTTGCCCGAGAGCACCGCCGCGGCCACGATGTCATTGTCGTTGATGGCCTTGGAGATCGCCTCCGGCAGCGGGCCGGAATTGCCGATGCAGGTGGTGCAGCCGAAGCCCACGAGGTTGAAGCCGAGCGCGTCGAGGGGGTCCTGCAGGCCGGACTTCTCCAGATACTCGCCGACGACCTGCGATCCGGGCGCGAGCGAAGTCTTCACCCACGGCTTGGAGCGCAGGCCCTTGGCCACCGCATTGCGAGCCAGAAGCCCGGCGCCGATCATCACCGAGGGATTCGACGTGTTGGTGCAGCTTGTGATCGCCGCGATCACCACGTCGCCGTGCCCGAGGTCGAAGTTCGTGCCCTCGACGGGGTAGCGGCGCGCGATGTCGGCGGCCTTCTTGAACTCGGTCTCCATCGAGCCGGCGAAGCCCGGCTTGGCGCCGTCGAGCAGCACCCGGTCCTGCGGGCGCTTCGGGCCGGCGAGCGAGGGCCGCACCTCGCCCATGTCGAGTTCCAGCGTGTCGGTGAAGACCGGATCGGGGGTCTGGGCGTCGCGCCACATGCCCTGCGCCTTGGCGTAGGCCTCCACCAGGGCGATCCGGTCGTCGGAGCGGCCGGTGACCTTCAGGAAGTCGATGGTCTTCTGGTCGATCGGGAAGAAGCCGCAGGTGGCGCCGTATTCCGGAGCCATGTTGGAGATCGTGGCCCGGTCGGCGACCGCCATGTCGTCGAGGCCGGGGCCGTAGAACTCCACGAACTTGCCGACCACGCCCTTCTTGCGCAGCATCTGGGTGACGGTGAGCACGAGGTCGGTGGCGGTGGTGCCCTCGGGCAGCTTGCCCGACAGCTTGAAGCCCACGACCTCGGGGATCAGCATCGACAGCGGCTGGCCGAGCATGGCCGCCTCGGCCTCGATGCCGCCGACGCCCCAACCCAGCACGGCCATGCCGTTGACCATGGTGGTGTGCGAATCGGTGCCGACCAGCGAATCGGGATAGGCCACCTCGGACCCGTCCTCGGATTTCGTCCAGACGGTCTGGGCGAGGTATTCCAGGTTCACCTGGTGGCAGATGCCGGTGCCCGGCGGGACCACGGAGAAGTTGTCGAAGGCCGACTGGCCCCACTTCAGGAAGGTGTAGCGCTCGCCGTTGCGCGAGTATTCCAGGGCCACGTTGTCGGCGAGCGCCTTCGGGGTGCCGAACTCGTCGACGATCACCGAGTGGTCGATGACGAGGTCCACCGGCACCAGCGGGTTGATCTTCTGCGGGTCGCCGCCCAGCGCCACCATGGCGTCGCGCATGGCGGCGAGGTCGACCACCGCCGGCACGCCGGTGAAGTCCTGCATCAGCACACGGGCGGGGCGGAACGCGATCTCGACCTCGGCCTTGCCCTTCTGGTCGAGCCAGCCGACGGCGGCCGCGATGTCGGCCTTCTTGACCGAGCGGTCGTCCTCGCAGCGCAGCAGGTTCTCCAGGATCACCTTCATGGAGAAGGGCAGCGCGGTGGCCGAGGCGAGGCCGTTCTTCTCGGCCGCGGGAATGGAATAGTAGGTGTAGGTCTTGCCGCCGGCTTCGAGCGTCTGGCGGGCCTTGAAGCTGTCGAGTGAGGGCACGGCTGGTTCTATCCTCGCTGCGGGTTGTCGAACACGCGCAGGCAAGACCTGCGCTACGAGATCCGTGTTCGGCCTGTGTAGCGCCCGACGGGCGCGCGCCGCCCCGGGAGTGCCCGGGCAGGACGATGCGCGGGGGCGATTTGGACGCCCGTGATGCCGCGCGGCGCAGCCGGGGAGGGATATAGAACTTTTCGAATCTGGCCGCTACCGGGTCGTCGTGACAGGTGCGTTTTCCTGTCGGGCACGGTGCGGAGCGGGCACGAGGGCGGTGAGCGGGTGCGTGCGCCGTCCCGTTCCGCGCATGGGGTCAGGCAACCTCTGCGTCGGGTGCATCGTCGGTCGCGAACACTGAGGGCGGGCCCGGACCGGCGGGGTGACCGGCCGCCACGGGTTTCGGCGCAGATCGGACCGAAGTATCAGGCCGATGGGCCGTCGCGTCACCCCTGGCCCGGCGCCCCCAGGCCGGACAGCGACTTGGGCCGATTGGGCTGGGCCGCGAGCCGGCGCAGGGAAGCGACGTTCGTGGCCGCCTCCTCGGGGCTCATGTCGCGGCGCAGGACCGCCTCGGCATCGGCGAAGCGGCCTTTGAGGCCCAGGACCATGGCGAGATTCGCCCGCACCCGCGCGTCGGCGCCGGGCTGGTCGGCGGCCTGCCGGAGAGTCTGCTCCGCGAGATCGAGATTGCGCGACAGCGCGTAGGACAGGCCGAGATTGGACAGGAGCGAGGGCTCGTTCGGCCGGATCTTGAGGGCGGCCTCGTAGAAGCTCTGCGCACGCTCCTGCTCGCCGAGCTGGGCGGAGGCCGAGCCCTGTGCCGACAGGATGCGCCAGTCGGGATTGGCGGGCGTATGCGCGTTGGCGAGCACGTCGATCGCCTCGCGGAATCGACCCGCCTCGACCAGCGACTTGCCGTAGGCGCCGAGGAGAACCCGGTCGCGCGGGTTGCGCAGGGCCGCCTGCTGCAGCACCGCCGAGGCCTGGCTGATCTGATCGGTGGCCCGCAGGGCGCGGGCATAGGCGATCGCCGTGCGGCCGTCGGTGGGATCGGCGTTGAACCGCTCGGCCAGCCGGTCGATATCCTGTCGCGCGGGCACCGCGGCGGCGGCCGGTGTGCCCCCGAGCGAGCCGATCGAGCCGGTCGTTTCCGGAGAGCGGGTGTTGCAGCCGGCAAGCCCCAGCGCGACGACGGCCGCCACCAGAGCGGCGCGGCCTCCGCCATTGGCCTGGGATCGTGTGACCCGGATCAGGGCCGTCATCATGGTACGCTCCGCCGGCATCTGGCCTGGACGCGATGGCACGCGCTTCACGCTCCCGGCCGGCCGGTGATAGAGCGTTAACCCTAACCACCGGTTAAGCCGCCCATCCGGACGGCATGCGAGAGGCACATGACCCAGGCCGAGATTCCGGCGACGACCCTCGGGCTCCTGCCCGGCGACACGCAGGCCGTGCCGGTGAGCCTGGTCACGACCGGGAGCTGGGCAAAGGTCGAAGCCGGCCTGGAACCGGCCCAGCGGAGCTTCGCGTGGGCCATCGGCTTCAAGCCCAAGGCGGGCGGCCTCGCACTGCTGCCCGGCCCCGACGGCAGCCTTGCGCGGGTTCTGTTCGGCCTCGGCGATCCGGAGGCGGCGACCCACGACCGGCTGCTCGTCGGCAAGCTGCCGGGGCTACTGCCGGAGGGCGTGTTCCGGCTGGACGACGCGCCCGAGCCCGCCGAGGCGGCGCTCGCCTGGCTGATGGGGAGCTACCGCTTCGGCCGCTACCGCTCCGGCGGCGGGAGCCAGGCCCGGCTCGTGGCGCCGGCCGGCATCGACGCGGCCGAGGTGGAGCGGATCGCCGCCGCGGTGGCGATGGGCCGCGATCTCGTCAACACGCCGGCCAACGATCTCGGCCCCGCCGAGATCGAGGCGGCGGCCCGGACGCTCGGCGCGCGCCACGGCGCCTCCGTCACCGTCACGCAGGGCGAGGCGCTCGCCACGGAGTATCCCCTGATCCACGCGGTGGGCGCCGCCTCGCCCCGGGCGCCACGGCTCATCGACCTGACCTGGGGGCCGGCGGATGCGCCGCGCGTGACCCTGGTCGGCAAGGGGGTGGCCTTCGACACCGGCGGCCTCGACATCAAGCCGTCGGCCGCGATGCTGCTGATGAAGAAGGACATGGGCGGGGCCGCCGCAGCGCTGGCCGCCGCCGACATGGTCATGGGCGCGCGCCTGCGCCTGCGCCTGCGCCTGCTGATCCCCGCAGTGGAGAACGCCGTATCGGGCAACGCCTTCCGCCCCGGCGACGTGCTGCCGAGCCGGGCCGGGCTCAGCGTCGAGATCGGCAACACCGATGCGGAAGGCCGGCTGATCCTGGCCGACGCGCTCGCCCTTGCGGACGCGGACTCCCCCGACCTTATCCTCGACTTCTCGACCCTCACCGGCGCCGCCCGGGTGGCCCTCGGGCCGGACCTGCCGGCCTTCTTCACGGAGGACGATGCGCTGGCCGAAGCGGTGGCACAGGCCGGCCGGGCGGCGATCGATCCGGTCTGGCGCATGCCGCTGCACGCGCCCTACGCGAGCCTCCTCGACTCCAAGGTGGCCGACCTCAACAACGTATCCGGCGGGCCGTTCGCGGGGGCGATCACCGCGGCCCTGTTCCTGCGTCGCTTCGCACCCAACACCAAGGCGCACGGCCATTTCGATCTCTACGGCTGGAACCCCTCCACCAAGCCCGGGCGGCCCGAGGGCGGCGAGGTTCAGACCGCGCGGCTGACCTACACGCTGCTCAAGACGCGCTACGGGGGCTGATCCGGCCTCCGCGAGGGTCGGGACGGCGGGGAGCCCGCTCAGGCGGTGAGCGGCAAGCCGGTCTCGATCAGGCGCGCCCACAGCGAAGCCCCGTACGGCGCGGCCGCGTCGTTGAAATCGTAATGCGGGTGATGGAGCGAGGCGCTGTCGCCGTTGCCGATGAACATGTAGGCGCCGGGGCGGCGGCCGAGCATGTAGGAGAAATCCTCCGCGGTCATCATCGGCGCCACCGCGCGATCGACGTTCTCTCGCCCCACCAGGGCCTCGGCGACATCGGCCATGAAGTCGGTCTCGGCGGGATGGTTCTCGGTGACCGGATAGCTCGATCCGTACTCGACCCGGCCGCGGGCGCCGAAGCCGCCGGCGATGTCGGCCACGAGGGTCTCGATCCGTCCCTTGATCTGGCTGCGCACCGCCTGGGACAGCGTGCGCATGGTGCCGCGCATGGTCACGGTCTGCGGCAGGACGTTGAAGGCTTCGCCGGCCTCGAGCGCACAGACCGAGACCACCGCCTGCTGCACCGGGTCGAGGTTGCGCGACACGATGCTCTGCAGGGCGATGATCACGTGGCTCGACACGAGCACGCTGTCGATGGCGTTCTGCGGGAGCGCCGCGTGCCCGCCCCGCCCCTCGATGGTCACGGTGAAGCGGTCGGTGGAGGCCATGATCGGCCCCGGGCGGATCGCGAAGGTGCCGATCGCCATGCCGGGGATGTTGTGCATCCCGTAGACCGACTCGACGCCGAACCGCTCCATCAGGCCGTCCTCGACCATGGCCTCGCCGCCGCCCCCGCCCTCCTCGGCGGGCTGGAAGATCAGCACGGCCGCCCCGTCGAAGTCCCGGGTCTCAGAGAGGTACTTGGCGGCGCCGAGGAGCATGGTCGTGTGCCCGTCATGGCCGCAGGCGTGCATCTTGCCCGGCACGGTGGAGCGGTAGGGCAGGTCGCGCACCTCCTGGATCGGCAGGGCATCCATGTCGGCGCGCAGGCCGATGGCGCGGTTGGAGGCGCAGCCCTTGCCCCGGATCACGCCGACCACCCCGGTGCGGCCGATGCCGGTGACCACCTCGTCGCAGCCGAAGGACCGCAGCGTCTCGGCCACGAAGCCGGCGGTGCGGGTGACATCGTAGAGCAGCTCGGGATGGGCGTGCAGGTCGTGCCGCCACGCCGTCATCGTGTCGGCGAAGTCGCGGATCCGTTCGAGGACGGGCATCGGGTCGGGGCTTTCGTGGCCTTTGGGGCGGGCCGGACCAGCAAAGCCGGGGCCAGCGCCGCCGTCAACGGCCGCGCTTGGCGCATGCGCGGCGCCCAGGGCCCGATCCGGACGACGCGCAGAGCCCGGCCGTCCGGATCACCCACCCGAACCGGGAGCGCCGCGCACCGAC
The DNA here is from genome assembly GCF_029691625.1 of Methylobacterium sp. 391_Methyba4. Taxonomy (NCBI): domain Bacteria; kingdom Pseudomonadati; phylum Pseudomonadota; class Alphaproteobacteria; order Hyphomicrobiales; family Methylobacteriaceae; genus Methylobacterium; species Methylobacterium sp. 391_Methyba4. The sequence goes on from NZ_CP121475.1 coordinate 4,420,004, forward strand.
CTCGCAGGGGGATTCACCGGATCGCCCCGTTCTGAGAGGGAGGCGAGCCGGGATCGTCGCGCGCCACCGAGCCTCCGCCGGCGGCCCAGTGCGCCTTCCGGTCCGCTCAGGCCGACCCCCGCGCCGGTCCCCGCCCCGCCAGCCCGCGGCTGCGCCGCCGTGGTTCGGGCGGATGGTCGTCCGCGGCGAGATCGTCGAGGATCGGGCAATCCGGCCTCTCGTCGCCGCAGCAGGCCTCCGCCAGATGCTCCAGCGTCCGCGCCATCCCCTCCATCTCGGCGATGCGGCGGCGCAGATCGGCGATCTGCTCCTGCGCGATCGCCTTCACCCCGGCGCTCGGGCGGGCGCGGTCGCGCCAGAGCGCCAGCAGATCCGCGATCGCGTCGACGCTGAAGCCGAGGTCGCGGGCGCGGCGGATGAAGCGGAGCGTGTGGAGGTCGGCGTCGCCGTAATGGCGGTAGCCGGATTCGGACCGCGCGGCCGGCGGCAGCAGGCCGGTCGCCTCGTACCAGCGGATCATCTTGGCCGAGACGCCGGTGCGGCGCGCCGCCTCGCCGATCGTCAGACTCGCCGCGCTCATGCCGCCCTCGCGTTGAGCGCGGGCGCCGCGCCGGCCGCGGGCCGTCCGCCGGCCCGGCGCAGCCGCAGGGCATTGCCGAGGACGAACACGCTGGAAAACGCCATGGCGCCCGCGGCCAGGATCGGCGACAGGGCCGGGCCGCCGAACGGCACCAGCACGCCGGCCGCCACCGGGATCAAGGCGGCGTTGTAGGCGAAGGCCCAGAACAGGTTCTGGCGGATGTTGGCCATCACCGCCCGCGACAGCGCCAGGGCCTCGACCAGGGCCTCGAGGTCGCCCGACATCAGCACCACGTCGGCGCTCTCGACCGCGATGTCGGTGCCGGTGCCGATGGCCAGCCCGACATCGGCCTCCGCCAGCGCCGGCGCGTCGTTGATGCCGTCGCCCACGAAGGCCACCGGCCCGTGCTCGGCCCGGAACCGCTGGACGGCCTCGACCTTCCCGCCGGGCAATACCCCGGCGGCCACCGCGTCGATGCCGAGGCTCCGCGCCACGCCGGCGGCGGTGACGGGGTCGTCGCCCGTGACCATCGCCACCACGAGGCCGCGCGCCTTCAGGGCCGCCACGGCCGCACGGGCCCCCGCCTTCACGGGATCGGCCACCGCCAGGATCGCGGCATGGCGGCCGTCGAGGACGAGGTGGACCGGGCTGCGGCCCTGGCTGGCTAGCGTCTCGGCGCGGGCGGCGAGATCCGGGTTCAGGGCGACGCCGAGCCGTTCCAGGTAGCGCGGGGCGCCGACAGCCACGGCCCGGCCCGCGACCCGTCCGGAGATTCCGAAGCCCGCCACCGCCTCGAAGCGGTCCGGCTCGGGCATGGCGAGGCCGCGGTCGCGGGCGGCCGCCACCACGGCGCCGGCCAGCGGGTGCTCGGAGCGGGTCTCCAGCGCGGCCGCGAGGGCCAGGGCCTCGGCCTCGGCGATGCCCGGAGCCGGCACAATCTCGGTGAGCCGGGGGCGGCCCTCGGTCAGGGTACCGGTCTTGTCGAGGGCCACGACCCGCACGTCGCGCAGGCCCTGGAGCGCGGCGCCGTCGCGGAACAGCACGCCGCGCGCCGCCGCGCGTCCGGTGCCGACCATGATGGCGGTGGGCGTCGCCAGACCCATGGCGCAGGGGCAGGCGATGATCAGCACCGCCACGGCGTTGACCAGGGCCGGCCCCAGCGAAGGGGCGGGCGCCAGGAGCAGCCACGCCAGGAAGGTCGCCGCGGCGATCCCGATCACCGCCGGCACGAACCGTCCCGTGACGCGGTCGACCAGGGCCTGGATCGGCAGCTTGCCGCTCTGGGCGCGCTCCACCAGGGCGGCGATCTGCGCGACCACGGTGGCGCCGCCCACGGCCTCGACCCGCAGGTCGAGGCTGCCGCGGCCGTTGAGGGTGCCGCCGACCACGGAATCGCCCGGCCCCTTGCGCACCGGCGCAGGCTCGCCGGTCACCATGCTCTCGTCGACATGGCTGGTCCCGGAGACCACGGCGCCGTCCGCCGCCACCCGCTCGCCCGGACGCACCCGGACGACGTCGCCGAGGCGCAGGGCGTCGAGGGGCACCTCGGTCTCGGCGCCGTCGCGGACGATCCGGGCGGTCTTCGGGGTCAGGTCCATCAGCCGGGCGATCGCCTGGCCGGTCCGCCCCTTGGCCCGGGCCTCCAGGGTCCGGCCGAGCAGGATCAGCGTGACGATCAGGACGCTCGCCTCGAAGTAGAGGTGCGCGGCCCCCGCCGGCAGGAGGTCGGGCGCCAGGGTCGAGACCAGCGAGTACAGGTAGGCGGCCCCGGCCCCGAGGGCGACCAGGGCGTTCATGTCGGGATGGCCGCGCAGCAGGCCCGGGACGCCGCGCAGGAAGAAGCGGCGTCCCGGGCCTGCGAGGACCAGGGTGGCGAGGATCGCCTGGACCAGGGCCGTCACCGGGCCGCCATGCAGCCCGGGAAGAAGGTGGCCGCCCATGTCGAGGACGACGACGGGCGCCGAGAGCACGGCGGCCGCGATCAGGTCGCGGCGCAGGGCGCGGCCCTCCTCCGCCTGACGGGCCGACGGGTCGGCCGGCTGGCCGGCCTCGACCGGGCGGGCGTCGTAGCCGGCCGCCGCCACGGCCGTCACCAGATCGTCCATCGACACGACGCCCTCGGGATGCCGGATCGCGGCCCGTCCGGCGGCGAGGTTGACGCTGGCTCCGGTCACCCCCGGCACGGCGGCCAGCGCCCGCTCGACGCGGCCCACGCAGCTTGCGCAGGACATCCCGTCCACGGCCAGGAGGCTCTGCGTCTCGGGGACGGGGTAGCCGGCCTCCGCCAGCGCCGTCGCGACCTCCTCCGGGCTCGTGCCCCCATCGAGAACGAGGCTGGCGCGCTGGGTGGCGAGGTTCACCGCCACGTTCCGAGTGCCGGGCAGCGCCGCGAGGGCGCGCTCCACGCGGCCGACGCAGGAGGCGCAGGACATGCCCGTGACGGGCAGGGTCAGGGCGACGGATTTCGACATGGCGGTGATCCGGTTCGAAGCATCCATGCCGGGTCAGATGGGGCTTCCCATCATGGGAAGGTCAAGGGCGCGCAGGCCGGATATCGGACAGATCCGGGCGATGGCGAGCCGCTTCGCCCGTTGTCGAATCGCTCGCGCCCGGCCAAGCTTCCCGCATACCGGAGCGACGAGGGCGCGGATGAGCGAACCGCTGACGATCTATGGCGACCCGGGCTCCGGGAACTGCCTCAAGGTCAAGTGGGTCGCGGCCCATCTCGGCATCCCGGCGGTCTGGCGCGACGTGGATGTCCCGGGCGGCGGGACCCGCACGCCCGAATTCCTGGCCCTGAACCCCGCCGGGCGGGTGCCGATCGTCGTCCTGCCCGACGGCGCCGTGCTGTCGGAGTCGAACGCGATCATCGTCTATCTCGCGGAAGGCTCCGCGCTGATCCCTGAAGCGGCCCTGCCCCGTGCCCGGATGCTGCAGTGGATGTTCTGGGAGCAGTACAGCCACGAGCCCTACATCGCGGTCCGCCGCTACCAGCTCCATTACCTCAGGCGGGCGCCGGAGGATCTCGACCCGAAGCTCGCCGAGCGCGGCGCCGACGCCCTGCGGCTGATGGAGCGGACGCTGGCCGGTTCCGCCTTCCTGGCGGGCGAGGCCCTGACCCTCGCCGATGTGGCGCTCGTCGCCTACACCCGCATGGCCCATGAGGGCGGCTTCGACCTCGCGGGCTACGGGGCCATCCGCGCCTGGATCGGGCGCGTCGAGGACGGCCTCGGAATTGGCCCCTATGCCGGGCCGGCCTGATCGGCCGGGGGCGGCAGCGCGGCGGTGCCGTATTCCGGCAGGCTGACCCGCACGGTGGTCCCCTCCCCCACCGCGCTCTCGATGGCGATGCGTCCGCGGTGGCGGTTGAGGCTGTGCTTGACGATGGCGAGCCCCAGGCCCGTGCCCCCGCGGGCGCGGCTCGACGCGACGTCGACCCGGTAGAAGCGCTCCGTGAGCCGCGGGATGTGCTCGGGCGGGATGCCCGGCCCGTCATCGACCACAGACAGGACGATCCGGGGCCCGAGCCGCGGATCGTCCTCGCGGGCGAGCCCGACGCTGATCCGGCCGCCGCCGTATTTGACGGCATTCTCGATCAGGTTCTCGATCACCCGGGCGAGCTCGTCGGAATCGCCGGGGACCGCGAAGGGGCCGGCGCCCTCCTCCAGGCGGATCGTGGCGCCCCGCGCCTCGGCGGGCGGGCCCTGGGCGTCGACCATCTGGCGGGCCAGCGCCGCGAGATCGACCACGGCGGTGGGGGCCACGTGCTCCCGCAGCTCGATCCGCGACAGCGACAGGAGATCGTCGATCAGCCGCGTCATGCGCAGGGCCTGGACGCGCATGATCTCCAGGAAGCGCTCCCGGGCCTGCGCGTCATCGCGGGCGGGGCCCTGCAGGGTCTCGATGAAGCCGATCAGGGTGGCCAGCGGCGTCCGCAGCTCGTGGCTCGCATTGGCGACGAAGTCGACCCGCATGGCCTCCAGACGCCGGGCCGAGGTGAGGTCGCGCAGGAACAGCAGCGCGCTGACGCCGGATCCGTCGGGCATCGGCAGGGCGCCGATCTGGACCTCGAAGGTCCGCTCCAGGGGCACCCGGGTCGACAGCGCGACGCGGCGCGGCAGGCCGGAACTCAGCACCGCCTCGACGCCGTCGAGGACCTCCGGGTCGCGGAGCGCAAAGGACAGGGGCCGGGCGTGGTGCAGGGCCGGCAGGAGGGCCCGGGCGGCGGGGTTCGCCTCCACCACCAGGGTGCGCCGGTCCACCAGGATCACCGGATCCGGCACGTGGGCCAGGAGCGCCTCGGCGACGGCGTGGCGCTGCGTGGTTGCAGCCGGACGCGGCACCGGGGCCTCGCGGCCGCGGCCGCCGAGCCAGCCGCCCAGGCAGACGGCCACGAGCCCGGTCAGGATCAGCGGGAGATCGAGCCGCCCGGCCAGCGCGGTGGCGAGCCCGAGCAGGCCCGCGGCGATCGCGGCGCCGGTCCAGGCGGGGGAGCTGCGCAGGCGACCGGACATGGCAGGCGCGGCGGATCAGCGGGTTTCGGACTCGTCGCGCCACGCCCGGCCGGACGGGCCGGCCGTACCCTCCGGAGGCCCCGGATCGCGCGCGCCGCCCGCCCGCTTGACGATCTCGTACAGGCCGAGCATCGCCAGGGCGGTCACGAACGGGACGACGTAGTAGCAGCCCCGGAACAGCAGCAGCGAGGTCAGCACCTCGTTGCGCGGCAGGCTCGACAGGGCGAGCAGGACCGTCGCCTCGAACACCCCGATGCCGCCGGGGGCGTTCGACGCGATGCCCAGCATGGCGGCGAGCACGTAGATCGCCAGGAAGGTGGTGAAGCCGAGCGTCGTCTCCTGCGGCAGCAGAACGTAGAGCACGGCCGCCGCCGCGCAGACGTCGCCGATCCCGACGATCATCTGGCCGATGGAGACGGAGGCCCCGGGCAGTTCCAGGCGCCAGTGCTTGACGGTGATGCTGCGCTTCTTGGCCGAGACCCAGGCGAGGTAGCCGAGCACGAGGGCGAGCGCCGCGAGGCCGACGCCCTGGTTGATCCGGATCGACGTGAAGGCGAGCCCGGCGAGCTGGCCCGCCTCGATGATCAGGCTCAGACCCAGCACCACGCCCATGCCGAGCCAGAAGGTGAAGCCGGCGATCACGGTCAGAGCCGCGATCTTGGCGGTGGACAGGCCCTGCCGGGCATAGATCCAGTAGCGGATCGTGCCGGCGGTGAGCAGCGGGAAACCGAGGGTGAAGCTCACCGCATAGCTCGTGAACGAGGCGAGCGCGGTGATCCGGTACGGCACCTTGATCTTGAGCTGGCGCAGGGCCAGCGCGTCGTAGCCGGTGAGGAACACGTAGCTGACGCCGACGAACAGGAAGGCGAGCCCGAGCTGCTCGGCGGTCGCGGCCGCGATGGCGCTGCGCACCTCCGCCCAGCTCACGCTCTGGACGAGCTTCCACAGGACGCCGAGGGAGACCGCGAACAGCACGATGCTGGCGCCCGTGCCGATCCAGGCATAGCGGCTGCGCCGGACCTTCCGCTTCGCGTCCGCGGCGGCATCGTGCTCAACCGGCTCGACCGGCTCGGCCGGGCTCCGGTGCTGTCCCTGAAAATTCATGCCGATCGGCGTCCGCCCTTCCGGCTGCGCGGCCCGGCCGAAGGCCGTCAGCCCGAGCCGGAAACTCCCGGACCGCGGCCCGTTGCCCCGCATGTAGGCCGAACCGGCGCCCAAGACCAGGGAAGCGGCCGCCGGGACAGGCGTTCTATCCTCAGCCGGGCATCCGCCCGAGCCGCGCCGCCGCCTCGGCGAGGCCCCGCCGGATCCGGGCCGGCACCTCCGGCGCGGTGCAGACATAGGTCGGACTCGGATGCGGCACCCGGATGACCGGCAGGTCGGGGCGGAGCACCGCGAGCGCCGGCGCCGCCTCGCCGGCGAAGCGGCCGGCCAGCACCGCCACGGCGAGGCGCGGCAGGAGGTCGAGGAGCGGGGCCAGATAGGGCGCGGCGGCCGCGACCTCCGCGCGGCGGGGTGCGCGGTTGCGTGCGCCCTCCTGGTGGATCAGCCAGGGGACGGCGTTCCAGATCAGCGTGTCGGCGCGGGCGATGCCGGCCTCGGCGAGGAAGCGGAACAGGTTCGCGGCGGTGCCGTTCGCGCTGTCGCGGGTCACGAAGCCGGTGCGCAGCACCGCCGGGCCCGGCGTCTCGAGGAGGAGCAGCATCCGGGCGTCGACGCCGCCATCCAGGGGGTCGGGCGCCGGGACCGGGGCGCCACGCTCGGCCGCAATGCGCGCGGCGAGGGCCCGGATCGGGGCGATGTGGGGGCTGCCGATCAGGACGCGGCGTGCCGCGAGGGCGTCCGGATCGGCCAGGGCCCTCGGCGCCTGCGGCTCAGCCGGCATCGAGCCCGGGGACGGACACGCCGAGCGGGCCGGACAGGCGGAAGCGCTCGAGGCCCTCCTCCCGGGCGAGGCGCGCGTCGAGGCCGGCCACGCCGCCGAACTGGAAACCGATCTGGCTGGCATAGGCCGCGCAGGCGGCGCGCTTGCGGGCTTGCGCCTCCGGATCGAGGCGCATCACCGGCTCGGGAAGCCCCGCGAACAGCGCGGCCAGCGGCGCCTTCGGCGCGGACTCCCGCACCGTGTAGGGAAAATCGCGCCACCACAGGATCGGCGACGGCACAGCGAGCCCGCTCAGCGCCCGGACCGCCTGGACGTGATCGACATGGCCGCCGATCGCCTGGGGGGCGAGGATCAGGTCGGGCCGCTCGGCGGCGATCAGATCTGCCAGGGCGGGGGCGAGGTCGCCCACGATGCCGTCGTCGGCGCGGGTCTCGGAGAAGAGCTCCGGCGGCGCGCCGTAGCCCCGGTGCGGCGCCTCCCGGAACGGCAGGTGGACGGGCGGCGCGATGCCGAGCGCGGCGGCGGCGCGGACATCCTCGTCCCGGCGCAGGGCCATGTAGTCGACCTCCGGCGCCAAGCCCTTGTCGAGCTGGCAGGCGAGGGCGAAGCCCGTCGGGTCGGCGACGCTGCCGGTGAACAGGGTCGCCATCACCACGCGCCAGCCGTCCCGCGCCAGGCCTGCCAGGAGGCCGCCGCAGGAGAAGGCCACATCATCGAGATGGGGGGACAGGGCGAGGGCGATCGGCATGGTTCAGAGCCTGTCGGCTGGGGGGATGCTCCAACCCCGAGCCTCATTCCGAGGTGCCGGAGCGCAGTGCCGGCGCGAGGGCGCCATCGCGGCTTGCGCGTCGCGGGCGCATCTCAGGACGAGGCCCCGGATGGGACGGCCCAAGTGCGAAGTCCCGTCAGAGCAGGTGTGGCTCGGCGCGGAACCGGCAGCTGGGATCGTCGGGCAGGTCCGTCGCAAAGTCGGTGGCCGGCGTCTCGGAACGCACCCGCGCGTAGACCTCCATGATCTGCCGCCCGACCGCGTGCCAGGAATAGACCCGCCGGCACTCCTCGAGGCCGGCGCTCGCGATGCGGCGGCGGAGCGCCGCGTCCGTGATGATCCGGGTGAGCGCGGCGGCCTGCGCCGGCACGTCGCCCGGATTCACCAGCAGCCCGTTCTCCCCGTCGCGCAGGCAGTCCGACACGCCGACCGCGTGGCACGAGACGGTGGCGAGCCCGGCCGCCAGCGCCTCCAGGATCGTGTTCGAGAACCCCTCCGCGTAGGTCGGCGAGACGAACACGTCGGCACGGCGGTAGAGATCGGGCACGGAGCCGTACTCGGCATAGCCCGTGAAGGCGATCTCGCGCTCGGAGAAGGCGTGCTCCGCGGCGAGCGCCTTGGCCGGGTCCACGTCGGGCCCGATTCCCGAGATCGTGGCCGCGAAGGGCGTGCCCTGCGCGCGCAGGATCGCCAGGGCCTCGATGAAATCGAGCACGCCTTTCCGGCGGTCGACCCGGCCGTGGTAGAACAGCCGCACCGGCCCGCCATGGGGCGCCGGCAGCCCGTCGGGCGTCCCCTGCGCGAAGCGCTCGGTGTCGACCGCGCCGGGCACGATCGTGAAGCGGGCGGGGTCCGAGCCCAGGCGCTCGCAGACCTCGTCCACGAAGGAGGCGCCGCCGATCAGCAGGGCGTTGGCGTGAGCCAGCACCTCGCACATGGCGACCCGGTGCGTCTCGCAGCAGGAGCCGACCCAGTGGCCGTCGCCGCCCTGGATCGAGACGACGCTCGGCACCCCGAGCTTGCGGGCGGCCAGCAGCACCGCCCAGCCGGTCGGGTAGCCATACTGCGCGTGCAGGATGTCGAAGGGGTTCTGGGCGTGCTCTTGGGCGATCGCGTCCACCATGGTGGCGATGTCGCGCTCGAAATCGCCCGACGTCTGCTCGCCGAACTGCTCCAGGCCGATCACCCGCACCCCCGGCACCGGCGGCGGCGGCCCGCCGCCGTAAACGCGGGTGCCGAAGGCGTCGCCCCGGTACTGCGAGATCATCGTCACGTCGTGGCCGGCGCCGACGAGTTCGCGCAGGAGGTTCTGCGCGTAGACGCTCATGCCCGATATGGCGGGGAAGTAGCGGCGGCTGAGGAAGAGGATTCTCATCGTGCCGCCCCTTCGCGCAGACCGGGAGAGGTGCCGCGTGGCCCCCTCTCCCGCGCCGGCGTCCCGTCTCGCCCCGGCTCGTCTCTCACTGCCATTGCCGCCGCGTCTCCTGCTCGCCGGCCAGAACCGGACCGGGGCGCCGGCAGCCGCGGAGGTAGTCGAGCGCCTGCGGGATCATCACGTCGGCCCGGTGGCTCTCGCGGGACAGCTCGACGCAGATCAGCTTGCCGAAGTTGATCGCCTCCAGCGCCTCGAGGACGCCCGGCACGTCCATGTCGCCCTCGCCGAAGGGCAGGTGGATGTGGCTGCCGCGCTTCATGTCCTCGATCGCCACGGTGCCGATCCGGTCGGCGAATTCACGCACGGCCGCCGCCGGCTCGCGCTCGCCCGTGACGAGGCAGTGGCCGGTATCGAGGGCGAGCTTCAGCCCCGGCACGTCGAGGGCCGCGTAATCGTCGAGGGTCTCGATCAGCATGCCGGGCTCCGGCTCCAGGCAGGGGACGACGCCCGCCTCCGTGGCGAAGGCCGCGACTTCGTGCAGCCCCTCGGCCAGCCAGCGCCGAGCCTCGCCGGGATCGACGCCGGGCTTCGGCACGCCGGCCCAGAACGAGACCGCCTCGGCGCTCAGCATGCCGCTGATCTCGATGGCCCGCTTGAGGAAGCCGACCCGCCGGGCGCGGCCCGCGGCATCGGCCGTCACGAGCGTCGGCTCGTGCTTGGAGGTGGGGTCGAGGAGGAAGCGGGCGCCCGTCTCGATGACGCAGGTCAGTTCCAGTTTCTCCAGCAGGCTCGCCACCCGGCCGGCCTCGGCCGCCCAGGTTTCGGAGAACGGATCGAGGTGGTGGATGTCCAGCGTCAGGGCCACGCCGTCGTAGCCCGCGGCCTTGATCAGGTGGATCGCGTCGTCGAGGCGGTGGTTGGCCGCGCCGTTGGTGTTGTAGGCGAACCGGAGCGTCATGCCGCCCTCCCCTGACGCTGGGCGAGGCGGAACGGCGCGTGGTGCGATTCCGGCTCGCGATAGAGCGGATAGTGCCGCCCGACGATCCGCTCGGCCAGGGCGACGTCGAACAGCGGCTGGCCGCCGAACCGCTCCAGGGCCTCCGGCGTCAGGCGGACCGGCCGCAGGGTCTCGCTTTCGGTGCCGAACTTGATCAGCGGGTGGTCGCGGTCGATGAGCTTCTTCGTGTTGCGCTCGCCGATCCGGTAGTAGCTCATGGTCTCGACCTCGAGCCCCGGCACGATCGCCTTGACCACGCCGACCCCGCCGCCCGGGGGCGTGCAGTCGACGTAGAGGACGTCGAACCCGGCCTCCGTGAGCCGGTCGCAGGCGATCTTGCCCCTGGCATGCCCGTCCGCGGCCGGGGTCGAGGGCAGGTCCGCGAAGCGCTTGGTGCTCCGCTCCGAATAGACGGTGTCGGCCAGCACGCCGCGCAGGTCGGCGGCGGGCATCTCGATCCATTCGAGCATCGCCTGCAGGGCGCGGCTCTCCTCGAGATCGAGGCTCGGAAGCGCCTTCTGGATGAAGGCGTCGATGTAGCCCGGCGGAGTCACCGTGGCGGCCATGTCGAGGGGGCCGTGGCCGAAGGTCTTGCGCACCCGCGCGGCCTGGAACTCGAGCAGCGCCTTGCGGAGGGCCCGCTCCCGGTCCGGATCGCAGGCCTCGCCGCAAGCCGACAGGGCGATCGGCGCCGGGGTGCGCGCCGGATCCGCGTCGTAGCCGACGACGTAGAGGTTGGTGAGGCCGAACTGGTCGGTGGCGAATTTCGGCAGCGCGTGGATCCCGAGCTCCTTGAGCCGGGCCAGCATCGCGGCGTTCTCCGGGCCGATGCCGTCGAGGTCGAGCATCACGCCCTGGTCGAGAGCCCGGAACAGCAGGCCGTTGCCGTCCCGCTGGAGCAGCTCAAGGACGCCGTGGCCCAGCGCGAAGGGCACGTCGGGCCCCGCGCCGAGACCGTTGGTGATCAGGTTGGTGAAGGGTTTGTAGCCCTCGGACAGCTCGAAATAGTCGGTGGCGGCGACGTCGAGCGGCATGAGCACGATCTCGCCCGTAGCGTGCCGGACGCTGGGCGTCCATTCGAGCACCGTGTCCCGGCCCACCGGGGAGCCGGCGGCCAGGCAGAGGGTCAGCGGGTCGGCGACGGATTTGGCGCCGTAGACGCGGGCGAGGTCGGTGTAGCTCGCCCGTTCCTTGGCCCGGGGCAGGACCGCGAGCGAGGGCATCAGGTTCTCGGCGATCTCGGCGACCGCGCCGATCAGCGCCTCGTCGTCGGTGGCGCCGTAGCCGATGCCCGACGGCATCGCGCCCACGAAGAACGGGTCGTCGAGGAACAGGGCCACGAACCAGACCGGGATGCCGGTGCGGTCGAGGGGCGCCAGCGGGAAGCCGACGATGCGCCCTTCCGGCAGGACGTCGAGATAGGCGCGCACGGGATCCGGCAGGGTCTCGGGCAGCCCCTCGATCGGCCGCTTAGCGCCGAAGCGATAGGGGCGCGGCGCCTTGATCCGCGCGTGCCGGGCGCGGTCGTCCTGGTCGTGGAAGCCGTCTGCGTTGCTCACGTCGTGTTCCCGTGTTCCTCGGACCGCCTGCTCACCTTCGTCCTGCCCATCCCCTCATCCTGAGCTGCCGGAGCGCAGCGAAGGCCTCGAAGGAGGGCTCTGGACGGCACAGCGCTTCCTGGAGCCCTCCCACGAGGCCCGCTGGCGCGGGCACCTCAGGATGAGGGTGCGGCTTGGATTGGATAGGTAGCTGTCCGGTGTCTGCTCATCCTGTCCTGCGGTCGCTACCCCTGCTCATAGGCGCGGGCGACGAGTCGCATCGTGTGGAGATCGCGTGCGGCCGAGTACGCCCCCCGCTCCTCGGGCCGGCGCAGGGCCGAGCCGAAGGCGCGCACCTGCTCGGTGAAGGGGGAGCTGTCGGCGTCGAAGGCGAGCGGTTCGACGCGCCCGCTGGCGCCGTCGATGAAGGACAGCGATCCGCCGGCCGTCTGGCCCATGGTGTTCTCGGCGATCAGCATCCCCTTCGTACCGACCACCTCCAGGCGGCGGCGGGGCAGCGCGTCGGGGCAATTGTAGGCGACGTGCAGGCTTGCCAGCGCGCCGCCCGCGGTCCGCCCGATCAGCAGGGCGCCGTCATCGACGGAATAGTCCTGGGCCCGGCTCTGGGTCAGGGCCGCGAGGTCGGCGATCGGCTCGTCGAGCAGGAAATCCACGAGGTCGAGCCCGTGCGGGGCGAGGTCCATCAAGGCGCCGCCGCCGGCCTGGGCGGCATCGATCCGCCAGTTGGGCTGGCCGGCCTCCGACCAGTCGCGCCCGAGCCAGCAGGCGTAGACGATCCGCACCGTGGTGACGGTGCCGAGCCGCCCGGCCGCGACCTGGGCGCGGATCGTCCGATGGGCCGGGTGGTGACGCTGATCGAAGGCCGTGCCGTAGAAGATTTCTTGCGATTCGACCGCGCGCGCTATGGCTTCCGCGTCCGCGAGCGTCGCCGCCATGGGCTTCTCGCAGAGCACCGCCTTGCCGGCGGCGGCCAGCGCCTCGACGGCGCCGCGGTGGAGATGGTTCGGCGTCGCCACGTAGACCGCCTCGACCCCGGACTCGGCGATGAGACCGGCGAGATCGGCATGGCCGCGGGCGCCCGCCCGCTCGGCCGCGGCGCGGCATTCCGGGTTCGGATCGCAGACCGCCACCAGCCGGTGCCCGGCGGCGCGGATGCCCGGCTCCATGTAGTCGCGGGCGACCCAGCCGTAGCCGACGATGCCCCAGCCGACCGCGTCCATCACCACCGCTCCGGCAGGTCGACGAATTCGCGCACCCGGATACGCTGCGTCTCCGGGCTATCGAGCGTGCCGTCGAAGGTCAGATGCTCCGGGCCGGGCGCGTGCAGCGGGTAGGTGGCCCGGGAGGCGTATTCCGCCTCGTAGCGCTCCGAGGGCCAGCGGATGACGTAGCCGTCCCCCTCGGGCGCATAGAGCGGGTTGAGCCGCAGCACCGTGCCGGGCTTCGGCAGGGTCAGCCCGTCGACCAGAGCGCGCGGCGCCGGGCGCATGCCGGGGCCGCATACCACCGAGAACGCCTCGCAGGTCCGCAAGGCCCCAGGCTCCTGCGGGCCCGGCGCCCGCGCCTCGACGAGCGCCCGCGTGAGCTCCGCGTCGTCGTAGACCAGGGCGTCGGGGAAATACTCGGCGATCTCCTCGGCGGTCACCGCCCGGCCGGCCGAGAAGCCCGGGCAGTCGCGGTTGTGGATGTGGCTCAGCGCCAGCCAGCCGTCGTCGCCGGCATTCTGGCGGAGGTTCTCCAGCAGGGCCGCCTTGTCGTCGAGGAAGTAGAAGGCGTCGTTGCACACGACGAGGTCGACCGGCGCGCCCGGGATGGGCCAGTGCGGCGAGCCGGCGTCGAAGCAGACGAGCTGCGCCTTCTCGTCCACCACCCAGTGGCGCGCGACCCAGAGCTTGGCGAAGACCACGTCGGCGCCGGCGACCTTGCAGCCGCGCCGCTGCAATTCCCGCAGGTAATGGCCGATGCCGCAGGCGAATTCGAAGACGCAGATGGGCTCGTTCCAGTGCGCCTCCAGAAGCGACAGGCCGGCCAGGAAGGTCGGGTCGCTCCAGCGGTGCAGGAAATAGTCGCCGACGCGGCCCCAGCCGAGACCCTGGACCGCGTCACGCAGCGTCGCCGTGCGGCGCTCCTTGATGAGGCGGATGACCCCGGCGGGATCGGCCGGGGGCCCGTTCCACCAATCGTCTTGATCGACGAGCAGCGCGGCCAGCGCCTCGTCGGGCTCGCCGGCGTCGAGATGGGCCAGAACCCGCTCGACCAGGGCCCCGCGGTTGATCCGCAGGTACGGGATGCCGTCGATCACGGGCCAGCGGGCGCCGGTCTCCGCATCGCGCAGGGCGTGCGGGCCGTCGGCCTTCAGCGGGTTGCCGGTGTCCGGCGAATGGAGTTCGAACGGGATCATGGTTCTCGGAGCCGCCCGGGCAGATGGGCGGCGGGGTCCGGCGATCAAGGGATGCGCATGTCGGCGAGGACACGATCATGGAAGCCCTTCACCGGGCCGGCATGGACCAGCTCCCACTCGTCGAGCACCATCCCCATCGTGGTCGAGGCCCCGCGCAGATGCTGGGCGATCTGGAGGACACGGTCGATGCAATCCGCCGCGTGGAAGGCGCGGCCCTCCGCGGTGGCGTCGTCGGGCAGCACCGCGCGGGCCCGCTCCACCTGACCCCGCAGGGGCTCGGCGAGCTCGGCCAGCGCCCAGGCGGTGGTGGTCGCCATGATCGGCCCGAGATGGTCGCCGAGCAGCATCTCGCCGGTGAAGCCGGCATCGGGCATCGCGGCGTTGTGGAAGTGATGCGCCATCGCGGCCAGGAACACGGTGCCGGGGTCGGCCCGGTAGAACGGGCTGAGGCAGACCCCGTAGACCGCCACGATGAGGCAGTGCTCGGCGTGGTTCTCCGGCGGCTCCAGCAGGATCCGGGCGCGGCCGGGACAGGTGACGCCCGCCCGCGGCTGCTGCGCCAGAGCGGCGACGAAGCCCGGCAGCGGTCCGGGCCTGCCGACCGGTCGCGGCGCGAGCCGCCCACGCAGGCGCTCGCGCAGAGCCGGGTCGAGCTCCCCGGTGACGGCGTCGAAGCCAGCCACCAGCACCGCCGAGGCCGCCTCCTCCGACAGCCCGGCCGCGGTTAGGAAGGCCGCGTCGAGATCGCAGAGGCGCGTCGCCGCGAGGGTGACGGCGGTGATGTCGAGGGCGACGTCATCGGGCGCGGCGCCCCCGGTGAGGAGGCCCCATCCCTGCGCGAACAGCCGCTCGGCGATCGACCCCTCGCGCCCCGCCGAGCGGACGCGCTTGAGGTCGTTCATCTCGATCAGGAGGTCGCGCAGCGCCTCGGGGGCAGCGCCGGAGGGAGGCGGCTGGTTCTCGCTTGGCATCGTCTCGCTCCGGAAGCCGCCCCTTGGTCGCGACGAGGCCTAGTGCACGCCCAGCCAGTCGCGGAGCATCTGCTCCTGCTTGCCGAAGGCGTGCTCCGGCCCATGGCCGTTCTTGACCATCGGGGCCTTGAAGAAGGTCGAGAGCTGCTCCTGCACGCCGCCGTCGCCGCGCGTGCGGGCGAGGTCGAGGACGCGGGCGATCTCGATGACCAAGGGCGCGGCCAGGATCGAATCCTTGCAGAGGAAGTTCACCTTCACCTGCATCCGCTGGCCCATGAAGCCGGTGACGTCGATGTTGTCCCAGGCTTCCTTGTCGTCGCCGCGCGGGCGGTAATAGTGGATGTGCACGAGGTGGTCCTCGACCGGGTAGCCGAGGATCGAGTCGAGCACCGTGCCCTTGGTGTTGAGCTTCGACTGGAGGGAGTTCGGATCGTTCAGGGCGAGTCCGTCGCGGTTGCCCAGGATGTTGGTCGAGAACCAGCCGTCGACGTGGAGCGCCCGCGCCTTGAAGGCCGGGGCCAGCACCGTCTTCATCATGGTCTGGCCGGTCTTGCCGTCCTTGCCGGCCACCGGGACGTTCAGCTCCTTGGCGAGGTCCAGGAGGGCCGGGACGTCGGCCGCCACGCTCGGGGTGAAGTTGGCGTAGGGGATGCCGCTCTTGATCGCCGCGTAGGCGTAGAGCATCGCGGGCGAGATCGCCTCGTCGCTCGAATCGAGCCCCTTCTCGAAGGCAGCCGTGGAGTTCAGGGCCGGGTCGTTCAGGTCCGGCCAGCGCTCGGTGGAGGCGAGGTTCACCACGACCACGTCGTCGAGGTTGCTCTCCTTCTGGAAGCGGCGGAGGTCGTTGGCGATCACCGAGACCGCCTCGCGGTGGTCCTTGGCGACGATGCGGTTCTGGCCGTCGATGTTCTTGCAGAACTTGGCGCTGCCCACCGCCGGCCAGGGGGTGATGCCCTTCAGGGCCTGTGCGCCGCTCTCGATGTCGTCCTTCGAGAGCACGCCGTGGCCGCTCGCAGCGGACGCGAGGTCGTCGCCGTTGAGATCCCAGCCGCCGAAGACGAGATCCTTGTAGTCGGCCATGCCGGCCACGGAGAGACCGGCGAGCGGCAGCCCGTCGAGGCGATTGGAGCCGGATTTGATCATTTCGATGCCGGCGATGGCAGTGGTGGCGACGGCGCCTCCCATGCCAACGAACGCGACACCGATGCGGCGACCGGACTGCATGCTCATCGGAAAATGATGTCCTTGTGCGGACGCGGGTGGCGTCTTGGGACGGAAAGTTCGACCCCCCCGGGGCCGTATCTAACTGGCTCGACGGTGCCGCGTTCCAACCCGAATGCGACAACATTGCCCCTCCGTCGTCCGAAGCGTGGCCGGCTCACGGCGTTAACGGCCCCCTAAGCGGCAGGGTTAACCCTTCGTTGACCGTGCCACGCTTGGATCACGGGGCCGTCCCATTCTGGTCACGGCCGGCGTCGATAGGGCCGCCGCTTCCGAAAAAACCCGGCCGTCAGAGCCGGGCGGACGCAAGGACCGATCTGAAGAGGACCAATGATGGGGGTTTTCCCGGAGCCGGCGCGTTGCGCCGACGACGTGAGCCGACTCGTGCCGCCGACCCTGAACGGCACGGGCCATATCGAGGATGAAGCCGTGGCATGGCTGCCGCGGGCCGGACGCGGGACAGGGCGCCGGTCACTTCGCCGCACCGGCCTCGGCCGGATTTCCGGGACGCTGGCCCTGGGGCTCGTCGCCGGGCTCGGCCTGCCGCAGGCCGCCTTCGCGCCGGCGTATTTCGCCCCGGCCGCCCAGGCCCACGACCGGATCGACACCAGCCCGCGCGCCGCTCAGGGGCTCGCACAGACGGCTTCCCAGCCCGCAGCCCCGGCCGTCGCGGCGGACGAGCCGGTCCAGAACACCTGGAACGGCCTTCCGGTTCCAGAGCAGGAGCCCGCCACCACGGCGCTGATTCAGGAAGACCTCGCGGCTCTGCCGCGGGTGACGCAGGAGCAGGGTCAGGACGCGGTCAAGTTCGGCGAGCGCAGCGTGCCGCGCAAGGTGGTCGACACGATCGTCAAGGCCTCCGACGAGGCCGGCGTCGACCCCGTCTACATGATGGCGCTGGCCGACAAGGAATCGAGCTTCGACACGGACGCGAAGGCGGCGACCTCCTCGGCGGCGGGCCTGTTCCAGTTCGTGGCCCGCACCTGGCTGGAGATGATCCGTGATTACGGCGCCCGCTACGGGCTCGCCGAGGAGGCCGCCGCCGTGAAGGGCCGGGGCGCCGCGATCACCGTCACGGGCAGCATGCGCGGCCGGGTGCTCGGCCTGCGCAACGACCCGCGCGTCGCCGCCCTGATGGCGGCCGAGCTGATCAAGCGCGACCGTGAGCGGATCGAGGCCCGGGTCGGGCGCGCGCTGACCACGACCGAGCTGTACCTCGCCCATTTCCTCGGGACTGCGAGCGCCGGGCGCTTCCTGTCGCTCTCCTCCGAGAAGCCCGACGAGGTCGCAGGGCGCGAGTTCCGCACCGCGGCGCGGGCCAATCGCAGCCTGTTCACCGCGAAGACGGGCGGCAAGCGCCGGAGCCTGACCGTCGCGGAACTGCACGGACGGATCGACGACATGATCGACCGGCGGCTGACCCGCTACCAGGGCGTCGCGGCGGTCGCCGAGGCGCTCGACAAGGGCCAGTCCCAGAACGAGATCGTCAGCGCCGAGGAAACGGCGCCGGTGGCCGGCAACCGCCGCGTCGAGGTGACGGAGGCGTTGCCGCCGGACGGCGTGTGAGGATCGCGCAGGGGAAGCGGATCCTGTTGAGGCGCTCGATCGTCTCAATCGGGGCGCGGGGGGCTTCCAACGCGCCTCCCGCTCCCTTCAGGTCAGGGGACCCGCACCCGAATCCGGGGCTCCGGCGCCGGAGCCACCGGATGATTTCCGCCAATCCGGGTGGGCGGGCGCGGCGCCTCGGGATGACGTCCAGCCAAGCCGATCCGCCTCAATGGCCCCCGGCCGGCGCCCCGCCGCCGAGCTTGACGCTCTTCAGGCTCAGCGCCAGCGGGACCGCGCAGGCGGCGACGAGGCCGAGCACCCAGAACACGTCGATATAGGCCCAGTACGCCACCTGGGTGCTGAGCACGCTCCCGATCCACGCGGTCGCCTGGCTCTGGGCCTCGACGCCGGCATAGCCGTGCTCGGAGAAGTACTGCGTCGCCTGCCGCATGGTCTCCTGATAGGCCGGCGCGGTCGGGTTGACGCTCTCCACCAGGCGGCTCTGATGGAACTGGCTCCGGTAGGCCAGGATGTTCTGGGCCAGCGAGACGCCCATCGAGCCGCCGACATTGCGGGCGACGTTGATCAGCGCCGAGGCCTGATCGGTCTGGTCCTTGCGGATCCCCTCGTACGAGGCCGAGGTGATCGACAGGAACACCATCGGCAGGCCGATCCCGATATAGACCCGCGACCACGCGAAGAACGAGAACGTCGTGGAGCCGTCGAGCCGCGTCAGGTCGACCATGCCCAAAGCCACGATGGTCATGCCGGCGGCGATCAGCCATTTCGGCTGCACGTAGGCGGAGACGCGGCCGGTGAGGAACATCATCACCACCGTGACGATGCCCCCCGGACCGAGCACGAGCCCCGACAGCGTGGCGGTGTAGCCGTAATATTCCTGCGTGATCTGCGGGATGAACTGCGTGGTGGCGATCAGGATCGCCCCGGTGAACATCATCACCAGGAAGCAGGAGCCGAACTGGCGGTTGCCGATGAGGCGGAGATCGACGGCCGGGTTCTTCTTGGTCAGGAGCCAGGGGATCATGGCCACGAACGACACGACCATCAGCACGCCGGAGACGTTCATCAGCGTCGAGGTCCCGAACCAGTCCTTCCGCTGGCCCTCGTCGAGGATCACCTCCAGCGAGCCGAGGAACAGGGCGACCAGCACGAAGCCGACGATGTCGAAGCGGATCCCCTTCCGGACCAGCGCACGGCGCTCCTTCTTGGCCGCCGCGCTGTCCTCGATGAGCCAGTACATCAGCCCGAGGGCGATGACCCCCACAGGCCCGTTGATCAGGAAGCACCAGTGCCAGGAGGCGTTGTCGGAGAGCCAGCCGCCGAGGGTCGGGCCGATCACCGGGGCCACCACGATGGCGACGCCGTAGAGCGCGAAGGCCTGGCCGCGCTTCTCGGGCGGGAAGGAATCCGCCAGGATCGACTGGGCGAGCGGCGCCATGCCGCCGCCGCCGAGCCCCTGCAGCACCCGGAACAGCAGAAGGGATTCCAGGCTCCAGGCGAAGCCGCACAGGATCGACGAGACGGTGAACAGGGCCACCGACCACATGAAGAACGCCTTGCGGCCGTAGCGCTTGGCCAGGAAGCTCGACGCCGTGAGCGTGATCGCGTTGGCCACGAGGTAACTCGTCACCACCCAGGCGGCCTCGTCGGGGCCGACCGCGAGGCCGCCCGAGATGTAGCGCAGCGCCACGTTGGCGATGGTGGTGTCGAGCACCTCCATGAAGGTCGCCAGCGCCACCACGCCGGCGATCAGCCACGGATTGTGGCCACCCGGCGCCTTCGCGGATGCCGTGCCGCCTCGCGCCTTGCCTCCTTGTGTCTTGCTTCCCTGCGCCTTGCCCGTGTTCGGCTTGCGTCCGGACGCGGCCGCACCGGTCCCGCCGGCCATGGCGCTCACCGCACCGTGACGGTCGGGACGATCGACATACCCGGGCCGATCGACACGTCCGTCGGCCAGTTCTTGACCACGATCTTGACCGGGATGCGCTGGGTCACCTTCACGTAATTGCCGGTGGCATTCTGTGCCGGCAGCAGGCTGAAGGCCGTACCCGAGCCCGGCTGCACCGAAGCCACCGTCCCCTGGATCTTGCGGCCCGGATAGGCGTCGATCTCGATGTCGACCGGCTGGTCCGGCCGCATGTCGGTGATCTGGGTCTCCTTGAAGTTCGCCGTGACCCAGATGTCGTCGGGCACGAACATCGCCAGGCTCTGGCCGGCCTGGGCGAGCTGGCCGATGCCGCCGGTCAGCCGCACGACGCGGCCGGCCTGCACGGAGCGGACCGTCGTGTAGCCGAGGTTCAGTTCGGCCTGCTCCACCTGTGCCCGGTCGCGGGCGAGCTGCGCCTGGGTCGAGGCCTTCTGCGCCTGGAGGGCGCCGATCTGCTTCTGGGCCGCCACCACGCTCGCCTGGGCGCTCTGCAGGGAGGCCTGCCGCTGCTGCAGCGTCGAGGTCGCCGATTGCGATTGCTGGATCGAGCCGGAGCCGCGCTCGGCGAGGTCCTTGTAGCGGGCCGCATCCTCCTGGGCGAACTTCAGCGCCGCCTCGGCGGTGGCGACCTGCGCCTTGGACACGTCGATGTTGGCGTATTGCGCCTGGATCTGCGCGTCGATGTTCTTGATGCCAGCCTCGTCGGCCTCGATCTGCGCCTTCGCCTGATCGAGGGCGATCTGATAGTCGCGCTGGAAGATCTGGAACAGGATCTGGCCGGCCTCGACGTGCTGGTTGTCGGTGACCGGCACATCGACGAGGTAGCCGCCGACCTTCGGCTGGATCGCAATGCTGCGCGCGTCGACGAAGGCATCGTCGGTGCTCTCGTAGGGGTGCATGTACAGCAACCAGTAGAAGAACACGCCGACGCACAGCGCGACGACCGCGAGGCCGCCGAGCAGGAACGCGAACGGGTGGCGCCGCAGGACGTTCGGGCGCCGGGCGTCGTCCTCGCCGTCGTCGGCATCTTCCGCGGCGTCGTCGGATTGGCCGTCCTGAGCCTCTGCGTCGTCGGCCGCATCCTCCGTGCCCGGCTTGCGGCCGGTCTCCTGGGCGGCGCCAACGTCCCCGGCGGGCTTGGCTCGGCCGAGATCCAGCACGTCCCGTTCGCGGGCGGCCGGACGGCCGTCGGCGGGATGCGGGCGCGCCTCACCCTCGGAGGAAGGCCGCTGATCGTCAAACATGGGAAGTCGCCGCCCGATGGCCGGTCACCGCACGGTGACCGGGCTTGTCGCATCGCCCGCCTCAGGCAGCAAAAGCCGGCCGCAGGCTCAAGGTTCCATGCGCGGAGCGGGCCACCGGAACGCAGGCGGCCCTGCGGCGTTCTGCGCCCGGAACCTTTGCCGTTCTCGGGCACCGAGCCCAGGAGTACGCCATGACGCACAGCCCATCCCCGACCCCGCAGAGCCCCGGCTCCGGCTCGCCGACTTCGCCCACCGGCATCCCGCTCGTCGGCGTCGCCCGCCTTGACGCCATGAGCGCGGCGCTGGCGCGGAACTGGTGGCTCGTGGCGCTGCGCGGCGTCATCGCGATCCTGTTCGGTGTCATCGCGTTCGTTGCGCCGGGCGCCTTCGTGCTCTCCCTGGTGCTGTTCTTCGCCGCCTACATGCTTGCCGACGGCATCATCGCCATCGTGGGCGCGGTCCGCGCGGCGCAGCGTCACGAGCGCTGGGGCTTCCTGCTGCTCGAGGGCGTCGTCGACATCGTCGTGGGCGTCGCCGCGGCGCTGGTGCCGGCCGCGGCCGTCTGGGCCTTCGTGCTGCTGCTCGCCGTATGGGCGCTGGTGACCGGCGGCCTGATGATCGCGGCGGCCTTCCGCCTACACCTGCATTACGGCCGGTGGTGGCTCGTCCTCGGCGGGGTCGTGTCGATCCTGTTCGGCCTCGCGCTGCTCATCAACCCGGGCATGTCGGCCCTGGTGCTGACGTGGTGGATCGGCTCCTACACCTTCGCCTTCGGCATCCTGCTGCTGATCCTGGCCTTCCAGCTGCGCAGCCGGCACGGGGCGGCCGCGGGGCCGGGAACGCCGCTCGGCCGGTGAGCCGGTCCCGAACCGGATCGGGCCCCGTGGCCCGATCCACACGGTCGCGGTGCGATCGACGCGCCGGCCGCCCTGCGTCCCCGCACGCGCGGGACACGGGATCGGATGCGGCCTAGAAGGCTCCCTCGACCGGATCGATCGGTCCCGGAACCCGAACCACGATGACGCCCGACGCGCCGGAACGCGCCCCGGCCGACGGGCCGAACCCGCCGAAGCCGGCTCCAGCCGCCGAGTCCCCGGACCCGCGCCTCGCCGCCCGCGAGGCCGGGCGCGCCGCGCGCGACTTGGCCCGGCATCTCCGGACCCTGGTGACCGCGGCCGGCCTTGGCCTCGCGCGCGGTGGCCGGGCCATTTCCGCCCGCGCGGCGGCACGGGCGCGCACGCGGTCGGCTTCGGTCGAGAGGCCGGCCGACACCGCCGTCCCGGAGGTCGATGGGCGCGTCGAGCGGCGGGGCGCCCGGACGATCCTCGGCCGCCGGCACCCGGCCCTGCTCGCCGCCGGCCTGGTGATCCTGCTGCCGGTCCTGGCGCTGGCGGTCTACCTGTTCGCGGCCCTGGTGACCCTGCCGCCGCTCGGGGGCGCCGTGGTCGAGACCGGCCAGCGGGCGATCACCGTGGAGGCCGACGACGGCCGGGTCTTCGCCACCCGCGGCAGCTTCCGCGGCCAGAAGCTCACGGCGGCCGACCTGCCGCCGCACCTCGCCCAGGCGATCGTGGCGATCGAGGACCGCCGCTTCTACAGCCACTGGGGCATCGACCTGCGTGGCCTCGCCCGGGCGGCGTGGCGCAATCTCCGCGGCGGCGGCGTGCGCGAGGGCGGCTCGACCATCACCCAGCAATATGTCCGCCTGACCTCCCTCAACCAGGAGAAGACGCTCTGGCGGAAGGTGCAGGAAGCCTTCCTGGCGCTGCGGGTCGAATCGACGATGAGCAAGGACGCGATCCTGCTCGGCTACCTCGATTCCGCCTATTTCGGCGCCGGCGCCTACGGGGCGGACGCGGCGGCGCGGCGCTATTTCGGCAAGCCCGCCAAGGCCCTGAACCTGCCGGAATCGGCGATGCTGGCCGGGCTGGTGCGGGCGCCCTCGCAGCTCGCCCCAACCCGCAACCTCGGCGGCGCCAAGGAGCGGGCCGACGTGGTGCTCCAGGCCATGGTCGAGACCGGCGCGATCACGCAAGCAGAGGCCGACGCCGCGCGCAAGCAGAGCGTGACCCTGAAATCGCCCCCCGAGGCGCCGCCCGGCACCAACTACTTCCTCGACATGATCGCGGGCGACGTGAAGCGCCTCGCCGGCACCGACGGCGACATGACGGTGCGCTCGACCCTCAACCTCGACCTGCAGAGTCTCGCCGAGGGCGTCGTCGCCCGCCGGCTCGACAAGGACGGCGCCCGCCGCAAGGTCGGCCAGGCCGCCATGTTGGTGCTGTCGAAGGAGGGCGCGATCCTCGCCATGGTCGGCGGCCGCGACTACGAGGACAGCCAGTTCAACCGCGCCGTCCAGGCCAAGCGCCAGCCCGGCTCCCTGTTCAAGCTCCTCGTCTACCTGACGGCCTACGAGAAGGGCTACACGCCGGAATCCGTGATGATCGACCGTCCGGTCCAGATCGGCGACTGGGACCCGGAGAACGACGACGGGCGCTACCGCGGGCCGGTGCCGCTGCGGACCGCCTTCGCGCTCTCGATCAACACCGTGGCGGCCCAGCTCGGGCAGGATGTCGGCATCCCGGCGGTGATCGCCACCGCGCGCAAGCTCGGGATCCAGTCGGACCTGCCGAACGTGCCGAGCCTCGTTCTCGGCTCGGGCGCGGTGAGCCTCCTGGAGATGGCCCGCGCCTACGGCTCGGTCCTGTCCGGGCGCACGCCGCTCCAGGCCTACGGCATCCAGGCGATCCGCGGGGCCGCGCCGCAGCCGCTCTACGTCCGTGCCGACGCGGCCCCGGGCCAGACGCTGGCGCAGGGGCCGCGCACCATGATGCTCGACTCGCTCCAGGCGGTGGTGGAATCCGGCACCGGCCGCGCCGCGCGGGTGCCGGGGCAGATCATCGGCGGCAAGACCGGCACGAGCCAGGACTTCCGCGATGCGTGGTTCGTCGGGATGACCCCCGACCTCGTGGTCGGGATCTGGGTCGGCAACGACGACGACAGCCCGATGAACCGCATGTTCGGCGGCGAGATGCCGGCCGGGATCTTCCACGACTTCATCCAGCGCGCCTCCGAGAAGCTCGCGAAGGGCAAGCCCCGCCCTTCGGCGGAGCGCGCCGAGCCGCCCCGGGCGCCGGCGCCGGCCCCCACGGTCGAGCCGGCCGCGGCCGGCGAGGTCCGCGGCGTGCCGGAGGTGATCGACACCGGCACACTCAACCTGCGCGGACGGGTCGTGCGCCTCCTCGGCGTCGTCGGCGAACGCGGCCATCTGGCCCGCCAGCTCGCCAGCTACCTGCGCCGCCGCGAGGTGGTCTGCTCCGGTCTCTCCGACGGGGCCACGGCCCGCTGCCGCATCGAGGGCGACGACCTCGCCGGGCTGATCCTGGCGGCGGGCGGCGCACGGGCCACGGAGGACGCGCCCCCGGACCTCCTGGGCGCGGAGGAGCAGGCCCGCGCCGAGCGGGTCGGCCTGTGGGGCCGGTGAGGGCTTAGGCCGCCCCGACCTTCGCCAGCGTCCGCGGGTCGGGGACGCCGTCGAAGTAGCGCGCCAGCGCCGCGGCGAAGAGCGGCTCCTCGGGCGCGGCGCGGGCGAACAGCGTCATGCTGGACCGGAACTTCAGATCGTCGGGCGACCCGAAGATCGCGTGGGCCGAGCGCCCGTCGACGGCGTTGACGGCGGCCGTGCAGGCGCGCAGGCGCGCGCCCAGCACCGGATGCGCCGCATAGGCCTCGGCCTCCGCCAGGGATCCGATCGCGTAGCGCTGCGCCATCGGGCTCGACCCGAGCCCGGCGATCTGCGGGAAGACGAACCACATCCAGTGGCTGCGCTTCGCACCGGCCCGCAATTCCGCCAGCGCGCATTCGTAGATCCCCTCCTGTGCGTCGACGAAGCGGCCGAGTTGGTGGCTGTCGGTCATGGCGCTGCTCCGGTGCTCGGTCCCGGTCCGTCAACGACGTTGCGCCGGTCCCGGATGCAGGCCGCGGAGACGGGCGGCCCCGATGGGTGTAAGGGCGGCCCATGCTCGGAACGCTTGTCGCCTTCATGGTCGCGAACCCGGCGATGAGCCACGCCCTGACGGCCACCCTCGAGACCGCCGGCCTGGCGGCCGCGCTGATGCTGCTGCGCAGTCCCCGCCCCGAAGGCATCGCGGCGCTGGTGGTCTCGACCTATTACTATGGCCGCGAGGCCGGGCAGCGGGAACACGACATCAAGCATGCCGGCTGGGATGCCGTGCAGGCGCATCTCGGCGCCGAGTTCCTGTACGGGTGGTCGCTGCCGAACCTGCAGCAATGGGTGGCGCCGACCTGCGCCGCCTGGGTGGTGGCGGGGGCGATCTACCTGATCCGGTCACGGATGGCGCGCGCGGCGCCCCTTCAGCCGCCGCGCCGCGGGTGCCCCTGACGGGCCGCCCGGCCATCCGTCGCGCGATCGAGCGCGGCGCCGGGCGCCGCGTTCAGGCGTGGGTGAACG
Source organism: Methylobacterium sp. 391_Methyba4 (assembly GCF_029691625.1). Lineage (NCBI taxonomy): Bacteria > Pseudomonadati > Pseudomonadota > Alphaproteobacteria > Hyphomicrobiales > Methylobacteriaceae > Methylobacterium > Methylobacterium sp. 391_Methyba4. The sequence continues at coordinate 4,445,487 of NZ_CP121475.1, forward strand.
GACCATCCGACGGCCCGATCTCGCTGCGGTCGCCGAGAAGCCGCCGGCCCGAGGCGATGATCTGGACCGTCTCGCGGCTGCCGCATTGCCGCCGTGCCAGGGCTTCCAGGTCGCGCAGGTAGTCGATCACCGGACCCCGCTGCCGGTCGCCCCGGCCGATCACCGGCTCGACCTTGGCGGTCACAAGCCCGGCCACCGTGTCCCAGAACTCCGCCGGTCGGATCGCGGCATCGCCAGTCGAAGGGTCGTGCATCGCTCGTCTCCTCCTGCCTCGCGGCGCTCGTTGTCGGACGTTTCCCCCGCCGGCGCATTGACCCATGTTGAAGGCGGCACCCCGATCCGTGCCGGCGCCGGGGGCTCGCGGCATCGTCATCCGCGCCCGGGCGGATCCGGTGGGCCGTGTCCGGTGCGACGCCCATAACGGATCGTGCCGCCGCGCAATTGTTTCGCATGGACGACAGGAAGACCGTATGCCCGCGGAGGCTGTGCCAGCGCATGATCGCTCGACCGCCGCGCCCGCGGCGCAGACCGGCTCGTCCGCCCCCGTGACGCCCCCGTGACGCCCCCGTGACGCTCCCGCGCCGGCACAGGCCCCCGCCGCGTCGGCGCCGACATCGCGCCGGCGTGACATCTGCGAAGACCTCGCGCGAAGGCCCTCGCGAAGACCTTGGACGGAGACAACCGCATGCCGCAGATCACAGTCGGAGGGATCGGGTTCCGCTACCTCCTCGAGGGGCCGGAAGGCGCTCCCGCCGTCGCATTCTCGAACTCGCTGGGTGCGACCCTGGAGATGTGGGACGCGCTGGTGCCGGCCCTGACCGGGCGCTACCGCACCTTGCGCTACGACACGCGCGGCCACGGCGGCTCGGAAACCCGGGATCAGCCCATCACGGTGACGGATCTGGCCGGTGACCTCGCGGGGCTGCTCGACGCCCTCGGAATCGGCAGGGCCCATCTGGTGGGCCTCTCCCTCGGCGGCATGACCGTGCAGGCCCTCGCGAGCGCCGAGCCCGAACGCGCGCTCAGCGCCACCCTGATGGCGACGGCGGCCCATATGCCGAGCCCGCAGAGCTGGGAGGAGCGCGCCGCGACCGTTCGCGCCCAGGGACTGGCGGCCGCGGTCGAGGCGACGCTCAGGCGCTGGTTCACGCCCGGCTTCGCGCAGCGCGATCCTGCGGCGATCCAGGCGATCCGTGAACGCTTCGTCGCCTGCGATCCGGCGGGCTACGCGGTGTGCTGCGGGGCGATCGGGTGCATGGATCTCCGGCCGGCGCTCTCCGCGATCACCGCGCCGACCCTGGTGATCGCCGGGCGCGACGACCCTTCGACACCCCCGGCCATGGCCGAGGAGATCTGCGCCGGCATCGCCCAGGCCGAACTCCTCGTCCTGCCCCACGCCGCCCATCTGCTGGCCGTCGAGCGCGCCGAGGCCGTCGGAGGCTATCTGCGGGCCTTCCTCGACCGCGCGTCGCGGGACGCCTAGGCAGCCCTCAGGGCCGCTCCGGTCGATGATGGCGGGCAGCGCCGCATCGACCGGTTGCCGCGGGAATCCCGTTTCAGTGACAGGATAGGCCGGCTTCCGCGGGCGACATCCCCCGCGCCAGCCGACGCCCGGTGTGCAGCAGGGCCTGTCGGATGAGGGTCACGGTCGTCGGATCACCGTCCTGAACCGCCAGACGATAGGCGACGATCAGCGTGTCGCCGATCTCGCCGAGCAGGTCCGCGGCGCCCGCATCGGCGGCCTGCCCGTCCCCTTCGGCGCCCAGGGCGGGCGCATCCTCCGCCGATGGCCGTGCGGCGTCCCCGTGCGGCGCCTCCGCGATGGCGCACAGATCCGCGAGCCCGAACCTGTTCGCTCCGTCTTCCGGTGGGTCGTTGCGCATCGTCTTGGCCCTCAACCATCGTGAGGTTGCACTCACAGGTTGAGAAGCGTCAACCGGCCTCCGGGCCGTCGATGAGCGGTCGAGCGTCGCAGCCCGGTTGCGCCGCGCGGCTATCGGGCAGGCCCGTCCGGGACCTGGCGACAGGGCGGGGACAGGGGACGGGGGATAGAGGATTTTCGGGCCGCAGCCGAACCGGGTTGAGGATGGGGCTGCGAATTTACCCGCGGTTAACCACAACTTTTACGTGCAGGCTCGGTCCTGCAGAGCCCCGCGCGAAGTTGAAGGCCCTGTCGAACGCAGAAGGGCTCCCGCGGCCATCTCCGCGGGAGCCCTTCTCATCGGTGCTCCACTGGGAGCGACCGGCCCGTTTTACTTGATGAGGGCGATGAGAGCCTTGCCGGCCTTGGAGTTCAGCTCCTTGGCATCGAGGGTGCCGTCATTGTCCGGATCGGCCATCTTGAAGCGCTCGCCGACCGCCGCGAGGTACTCCTTCTTGTCGAGGGTGCCGTCGCTGTCCGGATCGGCCCGCTTCACGCCGGCCTGGCTGAGGCGGCCCTTCAGCTCGCGGGCGTCGAGGGTCCCGTCGGCGTCCTTCTCGAGACGATCGAAGGTCGCGGAGGCCACCGCCTCCACTTCCTTCATGTCGACGGTGCCGTCGTTGTCGGTGTCGATCATCTTGACGGCGCTCGCTCCGCCCATCGGCTTCGCCAGCGCGGCCGGAGCAGAGAGGCCGCACACCGCGAGGGTCACTGCCGCGAAGCCACTGATGAAACGAAGGGTCATTGCCAGATGCTCCCGAAAAATTATGCCCGATCTTCCTAGTCGCCGACTCCTCATGCTGCAAGTGCGAAATTGCGCCCCGAGGGCAGATCGGCGCGGCTCGGGGGGCACGGACATAGAGAAAGGGGCCGGCTGCAGCCGACCCCTGAAGAGAGCGCATAGTCGCCGGACGGCGCGCGGCGGCGCGTTTCAGTATCCGTCGCCGCGCCGAATCACCGGAGCTTTACCGAATCACGGCCGGCGGCCCGGGCGATCCGCGAGAGAGGCGCCGGCGAGATGGATCCCGAAAGCCCTAACCGGCCGCGGGACCGCCGCCCGGGACAATTCCCACCGCACGTCCGGTCAGGCGAGGGTCGCGAGATCCTGGAACCAGTGCTGCGCCTGGATGTAGTTCTTCACCCGCGGCGAAAGCGCGTGCGGATTGGTGTCGTGGACCACCCAGACCTGCACGGCATCGTCGACGACGATCTCGTGGATGCGCGCCAGCAGCCTGTTCTGCTCAGCCACATCGAGGCTCGCCTTGACCTTGTCGCAGAGGGCGTCGACCTCGGGATTGCGGTAATGGCTCCAGTTCACCCCGTTCGGGGCGATCTGCCGCGAATCGTAGAAGCGCAGGATCGCGTAGAACGGGTCCGAGGTGACGTAGGCGATGTTGCCGGCGCTCACGCCCTTGAGGCTCGGATCCGCGGCGCCCTGGCGCCACGCGGTGTAGGCCACCTCCAGCTCGACGGTCTTGAACTCCACCTGGATGCCGACCTCCGCCCAGCTCTGCTGGACGAACTCGTTGATCGGCAGCGACAGCATCTGCCCCGTCCCCCCGGTCGGGATCAGCACCGTGGCCTTCACGGGGTTCTTGACCGAGTAGCCGGCCTCCTCGACGAGTTTGCGGGCCTGATCCACGTCGGTCTTGATCTTGAAGCTCGGCTTGCCGAACCACGGGCTCGATTCCTGCACCTGCCCGACGGCCGGCTGGGCGAGACCGCCCATCAGTTCGACGACGCCCGCGCGGTCGATGGCGAGGTTGGCGGCCTTGCGCAGGCGCAGGTCGCGCCAGGGGGAGCCCTCCAGCATCGACAGGTGGTAGTTCCAGACATGGGGCGTCTCGTTGCCCACCACCCGCATGCCGGCGGCCTTCAGGCGCGGCACCGCGTCGGGCGCGGGCGATTCGATCAGGTCGACGCTGCCCGACAGGAGCGCGTTCACCCGGGCGAGATCCTCGGGCACGCAGGTGAGGGTCAGCTTCGCGAGCTTCGGGACCCGCTTCGGGTTCCAGTAGCCGACGTTCGGCAGCAATTCGAGGCGCACCCGCGGCACCAGCTGCCCCAGCCGGAACGGCCCGGTCCCCGAGGGGTCGAAGGCGAACTTCGCCCAGTCCTTCCCGACCTTCTCGTACTGCGCCGGCGATGAGATCAGGAACCAGAGCATCTGGTAGGGGAACAGGCTGTCGGGCGTCTTCGTGAAGACCTGGACGGTCTTCGCGTCGAGCTTCCGGTAGCTCGCGACCCCGGGCAGGCGCGGCCGGACCTGGGCGGCCTGCCGCTGGTCGAAATGCGGCGCCTCCTTGTTCAGCACCTTGTCGAAGTTCCAGATCACCGCGTCGGCATCGAAGGTCGAGCCGTCGTGGAAGGCCACGCCCTCCCGCAGGTGGAAGGTCCAGACCTTGGGATCGGCCGGATCGGCCTCCCAGGCGGTGGCGAGCCCGGGCACCATCCGGCCCGGCCGGTCCGCGACGTCGAGTTCCCAGGCGACCAGGGGATCGTAGAGGGTCAGGCCGGTGAACTGGTAGCCGCCGGCCCCCCGGTCGGGCTGGCCGGTGGTGAGCGGCAGGTCGGTCATCGAGATGCCGTAGGTCAGGGTGCCGGGGGCCGCGCCCTGCGCGCCGGCCCGGCCCGCCGCCCCGAGCGCGGCGAGGGCGACGCCCCCGGCCATCAGGGATCGGCGTGTCGGCTTGATCGGGTCCATCGTGTCTCTCGGCTGAAGGCGCGGGCGTCGCAGGGCGCGGCACCCGCCTTCAGGCGCGCGGCGGCGCTGTCCGGACCGTGCCCCCATGCGGCACACCGAATGATGCATGCATCATGCCCGACGGGCCGGGCCCCGGGTCCGCTCCGGTCAGACCTCCCAGACCTGGCCGGGTCTGAGGGCGAGGAACCGCCCGGGCGCGATGCCGGCCCCGCCGAGGGCGGCCGTCAGCGCCTCCGCGGGCCGCTCGACGCCCTCGTCGGTGAGTTGGAACGTGCCCCAGTGGTGGCCGAGGGCCTGCTCGGCGCCGAGCAGCGCGAAGGCCCTCACCGCCTCGGCCGGATCGACGTGCTGGGCCTGCATGAACCAGCGCGGCTCGTAGGCCCCGATCGGCAGCGTCGCGAGGCGGGGCGGCCCGAAGCGGGCCCGGATGTCGGAAAAGAGCGATCCGTCGCCGAAGCCGGTATCGCCGACGTGGTAGTGCACGCCGCGGGGCGAGGTGATCACGAAGGCGCACCACAGCGCCATCCGCCGGTCGTTCACGCCCCGGGCCGACCAGTGGTTGGCGGGCACGAGATGGACCTGCAGGCCGTCGCCGAGATCGACCGACTGCCCCCAGTCGCGGGTCTCGACATGCATCGTGTCGTCGTAGCCGCGCAGGATCGTGTCGTTGCCCAGCGGCGCCACGATCAGCGGCTGGTGCGCCTGCCAGATCCGGGCGAGGCTCGGCCCATCGAGATGGTCGTAGTGATTGTGGGTGACCAGCACCGCATCGATGGGCGGCAGGTCGGCGAAGGCGATGCCCGGCGGGTTGACACGCTTCGGCCCGGCGAACCGGACCGGGCTCGCACGCTTGGCGAAAACCGGGTCGATCAGGATGTTCCGGCCGGCGACCTGCACGAGGTAGCTCGCATGGCCGATCAGCACGACCCGCAGGCCCGCCACGCGCTCGGGCGGCCGGTCGGCGGGATAGGGGCTGGGAAAACTCTTCGGCCAGGGCTCGCGCTGCCGCTTGGCCTGCCAGCGCAGCACGTCGGACAGCGCCTTGTCGGTGGCCTGCTCCGGCAGGAAGAACCGCAAACCGTCGAAATGGTCGGAGGTCGGGCCGCGGTAATAGGGGTTCCGGCCGCGCCGGTGCGCGGCATAGCCGACACCGCCGAGCGTCATGACCGTGGCCGCACTCGCGACCGTGAGCAGGCTGCGCCGTTTCATGGATCCGAGATGGCCGGATCCGGGGGCCGGTCAAGCGCCCGGGCGGCGCGACGGGGAGCCTCAGGCGCCTGCGGGACGCCGCCGGCTTACTCCACCATCTCGGCGGCGAGCGACAGGCGCGCCCGGTAGACGATCTTGCCGACGCCGTCGCGGACGCAGGCGACATAGTCCTGACGCTCGACATCCGGCAGCATGTCGCGGGCGATCGCCGACATGATGCGGGTCACCTTGGCGCGGGCGGCGGGGAGGTCCGGCAGGTCGAAGCCGACCTCGTCGTGGATCGGCTGCGAGCCGTCGTGCAGGTCGATGAAGAAGCGGGGCATCGGCTCGAAGCGTCTCAAAGAGAAGTCGTTCGCCGAGAAGATTGATCTTGCTATGGTTAATGATGCCTTAAATTTCAGGTTTTGAGGCCGCTCGGTCGCTCGGCCGACGCCGCCGCTGCGACGATCGGAGGGCGCGCATCGGGCAGTCCGGCGAAGGGCCCGTCCGGTGGATTGCGCCCGTCCTGGGCCTCAGACCGACGAGCTTTTTTCGGGATGAAGGGCGGACTGGAGATCCGCCGCCGCAGCGCCGATGGGCAGCGCGTTGGCCCGGGTTGGGCCCGTTCCGAGGGCCGGCTCGGCGCACGAGAGAACCGCGAGAGAGATTCGCGGGAGAAAACTAACGGAGCCGCGTCCGGCGCGGACGTCCCGGCCCGGACGAGCGAGGGCACGGGCTGCCTCGATCGGGCGACGACCGTTCGACAGGCCGCGCCCGACCCTTCAGCCGGGATCGTCGGCGGGCTTCTCGCCCGGGGGCGCGAACAGATCCTCCGGCGCCGCCACGGTGACGCGGCGCTGCGCCATGTCGAGCACCGGCACGAAGGCCTTGGTGAAGGGCAGGAGCGCCGTGGCGCCGCCGTTCGGAGGGCGCAGCTCCAGAAGATCGCCGCCACCGTAGTTCGGCACGGCCACGATCGTCCCGACGAGTGTCCCGGCCTCGTCCACCGCCGTGGCGCCGATCAGGTCGGCCGTATAGACCTCGTCGTCGTCCTCGGGGGCCGTCAGGCGGTCGCGGGGGATGAACAGGGCGACGCGGTTGAGCGCCTCGGCGGCGCTGCGGCCGGAGACGCCCTTCACCCGGGCGATCAGCATGTCGGGTGATGAACCGGGGGCGAGACGCACGTCGGCGAGCGTCAACGACCGTCCGTCCGCGGTTAGCAGGGCGCCGTAGCCGGCGATCGCCCGCGGATCGCCGGTGTAGGATTTGAGCCTCACCTCGCCGTTGAGGCCGTGCGCCCGCCCGAATTCGCCCAGCAGGACGAGGTTCGGATCGGGCGGCACGGGGAGCGGCGCCGGCTTGGGGGCCGGCGCCTTGGGCGAGGTCGCCGCATCGGGGGCGATCTTGCCGATCGCCGAGTTCGTGCGGCCGCGGCGGCCGCCGTCGCGGGGCGTGGAACCTGCGGGGCGGCGCGCCATGATCGGGCGCCTTACGCGGCGGCGTCCTCGGCGGGCGCCGCGGCCTTCTCGGCGCGCTTGGCGGCGCGCTCCTTGGCCTTCTCGCCCGGCTCGGCCTTCTGCGGGTTGTTGCGGGTCGGGCGCTTGGCGAGACCGGCCTGGTCGAGGAAGCGCAGGACGCGGTCGGTCGGCTGCGCGCCCTTGGCGAGCCAGCTCTGGATCTTCTCGTTGTCGAGCACGATGCGGGCCGGATCGTCCTTGGCCTTCATCGGGTCGTAGGCGCCGACCTTGTCGATGAAGCGGCCGTCGCGGGGGGCGCGGGCGTCGGCGACGACGATGCGGTAGTACGGGCGCTTCTTGGCGCCACCGCGGGTGAGACGGATCTTGAGGGCCATGGTCTACTACTTTCGCTGTTGCTCGATCTGGGACTCGTGGTCCGCCTTGATCGACTGGTGGTGCCGAATGACTTCCTTGACCACGAAGGCCAGAAATTTCTCGGCGAAGTCGGGGTCGAGCTTGGCCTCGACCGCGAGCTTGCGGAGCCGGGCGACCTGACGGGCCTCCCGGTCCGGATCGGAAGGGGGGATCCCCTTTCGGGCCTTGAGCTCGCCGACCCGCTGCGTGCAGCGGAAGCGCTCGGCGAGGAGATGGATCAGCGCCGCATCGAAATTGTCGATGCTCTCCCGCAGGCGCGCGAGTTCGGGATCGACGGCTTGAGCGGAGAGGATGCTCATTTCTTCTTCCCCGGCATGAACCCACCGAGACCCGGCAGCTTCGGACCGCCCAGGCCCGGAAGTCCGGGAAGCTTGGGCATTCCGCCCCCGCCCAGGCCCGGCGGCATCGGCGGCAGCTTGCCGCCGAACTGCTTCTCAAGCTGCGCGATCTGCTCCGGCGTCGGCTCCGGCATGCCGGGGGGCAAGCCGGGCATGCCGCCGCCCATCCCACCGCCGCCGAGGCCGAACATCGAGCCGAGCGCCTGCCCGATCCCGCGCTTGCCCTGGCCCATCGCCTTCATCATGTCGGCCATGGTCCGGTGCATCTTGAGCAGCTTGTTGATCTCGGAGACGTCGACCCCCGAGCCCGCCGCGATGCGCTTCTTGCGGCTGTTCTTGAGGAGGTCGGGGTTCTTCCGCTCCTGCGGGGTCATCGACGAGATGATCGCCCGCTGGCGCTTGAACATCTTCTCGTCGAGGTTGGCGCCCTCGACCTGCTTCTTGATCGCGCCCATGCCGGGCAGCATGCCCATCAGGCCACCGATGCCGCCCATCTTCTCCATCTGGGCGAGCTGCATGGACAGGTCCTCAAGATCGAACTTGCCCTTGCGCATCTTCTCCGCGGTGCGGAGCGCCTGCTCGTGGTCGATGGTCTCGGCCGCCTTCTCGACCAGCGAGACGATGTCGCCCATGCCGAGGATGCGGTTGGCGACGCGGGCCGGATGGAACTCCTCCAGGGCGTCGACCTTCTCGCCGACGCCGACGAGCTTGATCGGCTTGCCGGTGACCGCGCGCATCGAGAGCGCCGCGCCGCCGCGGGAATCGCCGTCCATGCGGGTCAGCACGATGCCGGTGACGCCGAGCCGCTCGTCGAAGGCGCGGGCGGTGTTGACCGCGTCCTGGCCGGTGAGCGCGTCGGCGACCAGCAGCACCTCGTGCGGCCGGGTCGCGGCCTTCACCTCGGCGGCCTCGGCCATGAGGCCCTCGTCCACCGTGGTGCGGCCGGCGGTGTCGAGCATCACCACGTCGAAGCCGCCGAGGCGGGCGGCGTCCATGGCGCGCTTGGCGATCTGCACCGCCGACTGGCCGGCGATGATCGGCAGGGATTCGACGCCGACCTGCTTGGCCAGCACCGCGAGCTGCTCCATGGCGGCCGGGCGGCGCGTGTCGAGGGAGGCGAGCAGCACCTTGCGCTTCTCGCGGTCGGAGAGGCGGCGGGCGATCTTGGCGGTGGTGGTGGTCTTGCCCGAGCCCTGCAGGCCGACCATCAGGATCGGCACCGGCGCGGGGGCGTTGAGGTCCACGGTCTCGGCATCGGTGCCGAGCATCGCCACGAGCTCGTCGTTGACGATCTTCACGACCATCTGGCCGGGCGTCACCGACTTCAGCACGACGGCGCCGACGGCCTTCTCCTTCACCCGGTCGGTGAAGCCGCGGACCACCTCCAGGGCGACGTCGGCCTCCAGCAGGGCGCGCCGCACCTCGCGCATGGCGGCGGTGACGTCGGCCTCGGTGAGCGCGCCGCGGCGCGTCAGCCCCGAGAGGATGCCGGAGAGGCGGTCGGACAGGCCTTCGAACATGATCCTAGAGCCCCGCCGTCACTGTTCGAGCCCGGCGCGCTCGACGCGGCGGGCCTGCAGGGCCGCCTCGAAGCCGCGCACCGCGCTCGCGAACTTGTCCCGGCACTCCGGGTTGCAGAAGCCGACCACGGCCCCGTTGTAGAGGGTCAGCGAATCCGCCGAGATCGGCTTGCCCGACCACGGGCAGGTCTCGTTGATCGCGTCCTCGATGTTCAACGCTTCTTGATCGCGCGTCATGGGATGCCTCGGCCGGCGGATCCCGTCGCCGCGAATCGGCCAACACCCATCGCGCCCGAGGGCGCGGACGCGCTGTCGGGCGTTGACCTCCGGTCTCATGGGACCGGTCGGCTTGGCATCGGTCGATCTGCAACGGATCGGGAGGGCGGGGCGTAGCGGTACACGGCCGGAAAGTCAATTTTCCGGCCCCGCCGCCGGCGGCGTCGTGCCGGAATGGGCGGCCGATCGAAGTGCGGCTTTACCGAACGTTAAGCATGTTCGGATTGTCTTCGTGCCATATTCGCTCAGGACGCCCTCCGATGTCGGAACCCGCCCGCTCCCTCTCGCCGACCGAGTCCGGCAGCTTCCCCGCCACCGGCCCGCTCCGCGACTGGCTGGCGGCGATGAAGGCCCACGCGCCGACGGAGACGCACGGCGACGCGCGGCCGGCCGAGGCCCAGCCGGAACCGAAGCGGGTCCGCGGCGGCGAGGCGGCGTGGTCGCCCCGGGTCGTGCCGGCCCCCGAGGCGCCGCGGGTGGCGACCGAGGATCCCGACATCGCCGAGCTGATGGCCGAGAACCTGATGCTCAAGGCCAAGCTCCGCGTGGAAGCCGGGCGCCAGGACGAGTTGCAGGCGATCCTGGCCGAGGAGATCCGGACCCTGCGCGAGCACATCCGCGACGAGATCGGCTCGCTGGAGGATCTGCGGGCCGAGCAGGAAGAGATCCGCATCGAGCGCGAGGAGTTCCGCGGGGAGCGGGAGCGCTTCCGGATCGAGCGCGAGGAGATGCGCGCCGAGCGCGACCGGGCGCTTGCGGACCGCGACGCCCTGCGGTCCGAGCGGCTGACCCTGGTCGGCGAGCGCGATGCCCTGCGCGAGGAGCGCGACTTGTGGCGTGCCCGGACCGAGGCGCTGGCCCAGCCGCTGTTCCAGTCCCAGCGGCGCTGACGCGGCATCCGAACCCCGAAACGACGAAGGGCCACCCGCGAGGGTGGCCCTTCCATTGCCGAACCGTGCTGTCCGGCGGAACTGTCCCGAGATCGGGTCTCTGACGCGTCTTAGAGCGACGCGCCGGAGGCGACGGTCCAGGTCCGATGAGCCGAGACACACGGCTGATGACAATGAGACACTGGATCACCTCCTTTCGTTGGTTGCGGGTGACGCGAAGGTAAGTGGCCGCGCCCGGCTTGTGAAGCCCCGCGCCTGCGCCCGTTTGTCCTCTCCCGGCCCGCGCTTCCCCGCATCTCCGGCGGGGCGTATGACGGGTGCCCCGAGGTCAGCCCGTACCGCCTTGAACGCGCCCTTCGCCAATCCGCAACGTCCCGCCGACGAGGCCGCGCTCGATCCCGACGCGATGCGCCAGCCTCTGGGCAATGCGTGGTACTGCGTCGGGCAGGCCCGGAGCCTCGGCACGGCAGGCAGCCGGACGGGGCTGCGGGCCGTGGAACTCAACGGCGAGCAGATCGTGCTGGGCCGCGCCCCCGACGGCATGCCCTTCGCGCTGCGCGACCGCTGCCCCCATCGCGGCATGGCCCTGTCGAAGGGCCGCTTCGACGGCGATACCCTGATGTGCCCGTTCCACGGCTGGCGCTTCGGCACAGACGGGCGCTGCCGCGATGTCCCGACCCTGTCGGAGCACGACGCGGCCGACTTCTCCCGCATCCAGGTGCAGCGCTTCCCCATCCGCGAGAGCGCCGGCTTCCTCTGGGTCAACCCGCATATCGGTCCCGCCACCGGGGCTGTGTCGGAGGTGCCCACACTGGATTTCGCGCCGGCCGGCTCCCTCGTGGTCGAACTCGTGGTCGAGGCCTCCTTCGACCTCACCACCCTGAGCCTCGTCGATCCCGGGCACGTCGCCTTCGTCCACGATTCGTGGTGGTTCCGGCCCTCGAAGCAGCTCCGCGAGAAGGTGAAGACCTTCCAGCCGGTGCCCCACGGCTTCGTGATGACGAGCCACGCCACCACGACAAGCTCGCCGGTCTACCGCCTGCTCGGCGGCGTTCCCGAGGTGGAGATCGAGTTCCGCCTGCCCGGCGTGCGGCTGGAGCGCATCCGCGCGGGTGAGAAGCGGGTGGCGAACTACACCTTCGCGACGCCGCTGACGCCGGACCGGACGCTGCTCACCAACGCCCTCTACTGGAGCATGCCGGCCCTGAACCTGCTCAAGCCGGTGGCGCGCCCACTGATGCGGCAGTTCCTCACCCAGGACCAGCAGGTGCTTCAGCACGCGCAGGACGGGCTCGACCGCAAGCCCACCATGGTCCTGTTCGGCCAGGGCGACCTGCCCTCGCAATGGTATTTCCGGCTGAAGCGCGAGGCCCTGGAATCGGCCCGCGACGGGCGCCCGTTCGTCAACCCGCTGGAGCGCCGCGAGCTGCGCTGGCGCTCCTGAGGCGCGTCTACCGCGCCGTCGCGTCGTCCCGGCAGGGACGGATCGCCTCCGGCTTCGGGCGCGCCTCCGGCGCGGGCGCCGCGAAGACCGCCAGATAGGCCCCGTCGGTCAGCGGCTGGAAGCCGGTCTCCCGGTAGCCGGCGGCGGCGAGTTCGCAGCGCAGGAGCGCCGGCGGGGTGCCGTGCCGCGAGGGGATCGCGTCGGCATCCACGATCCCGACGCGGCCGCCCGGACGCATCGCCGCAGCGAGATTGTGGAGCAGGCCGAAGGGCTGGGTGATCTCGTGGTACATGTGCACGAGGATCGCCGCATCCACCGAGGCCGGCGGCAGGCGCGGATCGTGGGGCTCGCCCCGCACCACCGTGACGTTTTTCAGCGCCTTCACCCGCGTCTCCAGGGCCGACAGGTAGGCGGGCGTCACGTCCTCGGCGAGCACGCGGCCCGCCGGCCCGACCCGGGGGCTCAGCCGCACCACGTAGTAGCCGCTGCCGGCGCCGATATCCGCCACGGTCTCGCCGGGGGCGATGCCCATCCCCTTGGCGACCTGCTCGAACTCGCCGGCTTTGTCCCGCTCGGCCTCCGAGGACCAGCGCGGCGCGACGATCTCGGCCACCGGCCGGTCGGGCCTGGGAAAGGCGCCCGCGGGCGCACCCGGGGGGCCCAGCGGCTCGGCGGCGAGGGCCGGGCCGGCCAGGGCGACGGAGAGGACAGCGAGGGCACGGATCATGGCCGACAACCCGCGGGGGGCCCCGACGGTGCCGGGTCCGTTGACCGTGCCGCACCCGTCACGCCATCAAGCGCCATGACACGCGCGGACACGCCCTGGCGGGCCACGATCCTCACCCTCTATCCGGAGATGTTCCCGGGCCCGCTGGGCGTCTCCCTGTCGGGCGATGCCCTGGCGCGGGGCGACTGGACCCTGGAGGCCCGCAACATCCGCGCGCACGGCCTCGGCCGCCACCGCTCCGTGGACGACACGCCGGCCGGCGGCGGCGCCGGGATGGTGCTACGCTGCGACGTGCTCGGCGCCGCCATCGACGCTGCGACCGGGGCGGAGGATCCGCGCCCGCGCCTGCTGATGTCGCCGCGGGGCCGGCCGCTCACCCAGGCCCGCGTCCGCGACCTCGCGGCGGGACCGGGCGCGCTGATCGTCTGCGGCCGCTTCGAGGGCGTCGACGAGCGCGTGATCGCCGGACGCGGCCTGGAGGAAGTCTCGATCGGCGACTACGTCCTGTCCGGCGGCGAGATCGCCGCCCTGGTGGTGCTCGACGCCTGCGTACGGCTCCTACCTGGCGTGATGGGCAAGATGGAATCCGGCGTCGAGGAGAGCTTCGAGGGCGGCCTTCTGGAATATCCGCACTACACGCGGCCCCGCGCGTGGGAGGGACGCGCGATCCCGGACGTCCTCTCCGGCGGCAACCATGCCGCCATCGCCCGCTGGCGGCGGGCGGAAGCCGAGCGGATCACCGCCGAGCGGCGCCCGGACCTGCGCGCCGGGGGCGACCCCGGTCAGGCCGGCTCGAGGTCGATCACCGGGCCGTCGCGGTCGTAGTCCAAGGGATCGAGCTGCAGCGGCTGCGGCACGAGCCGCGGCGTCCGGCTCGCCAGCACGACGCGGGGTATTAAGGCCCCAATAACCAAGAGAAGAACTGACCAAATCGCCAATATCGCGGCGCTGTGGAAAGACATCGGCGCACCTCAAACGCAACGCGGCACCGCATTAAGGCTAACGGGCCTGGATTAATCGACTGTTCCCCGCGTCTCGACGCATTGTCCCGGGCAGGGGCATCGACGCGAAGACTGCTGACGGAACAAGCGCTTGCAAGCCGGCGGGTTTCGGCGCATGCGCGAGCCGGGACACGTCTCCCCGCGGAGGAGCGTCCCTCTGCAAGGATGGATCCGTCATGACCAGCCGCCCCACGCAGCGCCCGCGCGTGCCTCATTTCTCCTCCGGCCCCTGCGCCAAGCGGCCCGGCTGGTCCCCGGCCGCCCTGGCCGACGCCGCGCTGGGCCGGTCGCACCGCTCGCCCCTCGGCAAGGCCAAGCTCGCCCGGGCCATCGACCTGACGCGGTCCGTCCTGCAGGTGCCCGCCGGGTACCGGATCGGCATCGTGCCGGCTTCCGACACCGGCGCCGTCGAGATGGCGATGTGGACGATGCTCGGGCCGAAGCCCGTCGAGGTCGCCGCCTGGGAGGCGTTCGGCAAGGAATGGGTCACCGACGCGCTGAAGCAGCTCAAGATCGCGCCCCGCATCCACCAGACGTCCTACGGGATCCTGCCGGACCTCGCGGCGATCGACACCCAGCGGAGCGACGTGGTCTTCACCTGGAACGGCACCGCGGCCGGGGTGAAGGTGCCGGACGGCGACTGGATCGCGGCGGACCGGGAGGGCCTGACGATCTGCGACGCGACCTCGGCGGCCTTCGCCCAACCCCTGCCCTGGGACAAGCTCGATGTCGTGACCTTCTCCTGGCAGAAGGTGATGGGCGGCGAGGCGGCGCACGGCATGCTGATCCTCTCGCCCCGCGCCGTGGCGCGGCTGGAAAGCCACACGCCGTCCTGGCCGCTGCCGAAGATCTTCCGCCTCACCAAGGACGGCAAGCTGATCGAGGGCATCTTCAAGGGCGACACGATCAACACGCCCTCGATGCTGGCGGTGGAGGACTATCTCGACACCCTGGACTGGGCCGAGCGGATCGGCGGACTGCCGGCGCTGCACGCGCGGGCCGACGCCAACGCCCGGGCGATCTACGACTGGGTCGCCCGGACGCCCTGGATCGCGCCGCTGGCCGTCGATCCCGCCACCTACTCCAACACCGGCGTCTGCCTCGTGATCGCCGATCCGGACGTGCTCGCCCGGGGCGATGCGGCGGTCTCGGCCTTCGCGGCGGGGATCGTGGAGCGCCTCGACCGCGAGGGCGTCGCCCTCGACATCGGCGCCTATCGCGACGCCCCGGCGGGCCTGCGGATCTGGTGCGGCGCCACCGTGGAGACCGCCGATCTGGAGGCGCTCACGCCCTGGCTCGACTGGGCCTTCGCGGAGGAGAAGGCGGCGCTGACGCGGGCGGCGTAAAAGCGTCGGGGTCGATGCCCGGTCGCAGCCCCGCATCGTCATCGCGAGCGCGGCGCAGCGAAGCGATGACGGCCTGACTAAAAAACCCCGGCCCTTTCGGAGCCGGGGTTTTCGTTTGCCTGGACGCGGCCCCGCAGGGCCGCGCCGTCCCGTCTCAGTAATTGTAGGCGCGCTCGCCGTGATCGGCGATGTCGAGGCCCTCGCGCTCCTCTTCCTGCGTGACACGCAGGCCGATCGTCACGTCGACGAGCTTGTAGAGGATCGCCGAGCCGAGGCCCGACCACAGGAGCGTCAGGCCGACCGCCTCCGCCTGGATGATGACCTGGCTCACCATGTCGTAGGCACCGACCGCCAGCTCGCCCGGCTTCGAGGTGTAGTCGGGGATGCCGACGCCGCCGAGGTTCGGATCGACCAGGATGCCGGTCGCGAGCGCGCCCAGGATGCCGCCGACGCAGTGGACGCCGAAGACGTCCAGGGAGTCGTCGTAGCCCAGCGCGTTCTTCACGGTGGAGCACATCACGAAGCAGACCACGCCGGCGACGAGGCCGAGCACGATCGAGCCCATCGGGCCGGCGAAGCCGGAGGCCGGGGTGACGGCCACGAGGCCGGCGACCGCGCCCGACAGCATGCCGAGCAGCGACGGCTTGCCCTTGAGCGCCCACTCGGCGAACAACCACGCCACGGCGGCGCCGCAGGTCGCCACGAAGGTGTTGAGCATCGCCAGCGCGGCGGTGCCGTTGGACTCGAGGTTCGAGCCGGCATTGAAGCCGAACCAGCCGACCCACAGCAGCGAGGCGCCGATCATGGTCATGGTCAGCGAGTGCGGGGCGAGGAGGTCGCGGCCGTAACCGATGCGCTTGCCCATGATCAGGCAGCCGACGAAGCCCGCGATGCCCGCGTTGATGTGGACCACGGTGCCGCCGGCGAAGTCGAGGGCGCCCTTCTGGAAGAGGAAGCCGGCATCCTTGTTGACCGCGTCGAGGGCCGCCTGGGCGGTCGCCTTCGAGGCGTCGTCGGTGGCCGCGGCCAGCGCCTTGGCGGCGTTACCGACGGCGTCCGGGCCGGCCCAGTACCAGACCATGTGGGCCATCGGGAAATAGATGATCGTGACCCAGAGGATCGTGAACACCACCAGCGCGGAGAACTTCATCCGCTCCGCGAAGGCGCCGACGATCAGCGCGGGCGTGATCATGGCGAACGTCATCTGGAAGCACAGATAGGCGTATTCCGGGATCACGACGCCGTTCGAGAAGGTCGCCACCGTCGAGTTCGCGTCGATGCCCTTCAGGAAGGCCTTCGAGAGACCGCCGACGAAATCGTTGAGGCCGCCGCCGTTGGTGAAGGCGAGGCTGTAGCCGTAGAACACCCAGAGCAGGCCGACGATCGACACGATCGCGAACACCTGCGTCAGCACCGACAGCATGTTCTTGGTGCGCACGAGGCCGCCGTAGAACAGCGCGAGGCCGGGGATGCTCATCATCAGCACCAGGGCCGAGGAGATCATCATCCAGGCCGTGTCGCCCTTGTTGGGGATCGGCGACGGCGGCGGCGAAGCGGCTTCCGGGGTCGGCGTCTGTGCGAGGGAGGGCTCGATCAGGAGGGCGGCGATGGCCGCCCCTCCCAAGCCGAGCATGAGGGCATGACGAAGTTTCATGGGCACGTGGCTCCCGGTCTTAAATCCGTGTTGTGTCAGAAGGTCTCGACATCGGCGGGCCCGGACGCGCCGGGCCGCGGATCAGAGGGCGTCGGCGTCGGTCTCGCCGGTCCGGATGCGCACCGCCTTCTCCAGCGGCATCACGAAGATCTTGCCGTCGCCGATCTGGCCGGTGCGGGCAGCCCCGGCGATGGCGTCGATCACGCTGGACGTCAGGTCGGAGGCGACGGCGACCTCGATCTTCAGCTTGGGCAGGAAGCTCACCGCGTATTCCGCGCCGCGGTAGATCTCGGTGTGGCCCTTCTGGCGGCCATAGCCCTTCACTTCCGTCACCGTCAGGCCGTGGACGCCGATTCCGGTGAGCGCGTCGCGCACCTCCTCGAGCTTGAACGGCTTGATGATGGCCATCACGATTTTCATGGGCGACGCCCCCTTCGAAGTCCTTGGGAACCGTTGCCGTCACCCGACTGCGGGATGGCCCGGCCCGGACCATCCGCAAGCTCGGGATGACCCGCGGTCGCAAGCCGCTATTCAAGGACTATGCCAGTCGCGCTTGGCTGGGAACATTTTCGCGGATCGTCATTCTGCCCATCGATTAGCCCGGATCGATCACATCCCGGGCAGACCCGGCGCAGGAGCCGCACAACGATCAGGCAAACTGCACGATTCCGTGCACACAGCGATGTTGCGGATCGGCAACGCACGCGCCGGATCGCGTTTTAATCCCGGATCGGGCGGATCAAACCCTCCTGGGCGACCGAGGCCACGAGGTTGCCGGCCCGGTCGAAGATCTGGCCCCGCGCGAAGCCGCGGGCGCCGCCCGCGACCGGGCTGTCCTGCGCGTAGAGGAGCCAGTCGTCGATCCGGACGGGCCGGTGGAACCAGAGCGCGTGGTCGAGGCTCGCGGCCTGGATCGCCGGATCGAACACCGACCGGGCGTGCGGGATCAGCGAGACGTCGAGCAGGGTCATGTCGGAGGCGTAGGCCAGCACGGCCCGATGGAGCGCCGGATCGTCCGGCAGCGCCGAGGCCGCGCGCAGCCAGACATTGAAGATCGGGTCGGGGGCCCGGCCGCCCGCGCCCGCGGGCAGGTAGCGGTTCAGGTCGACCGGCCGCAGGGCGATCGGCCGCTCGCGACCGAAATAGGCCGCGATCGCCTCCGGCATCCCGGTGCCGCCGGCGGCCGCCAGGGCCTTGCCGTCGAGGAGCCCCTCCGGTCCGGCCACCGCGGGCATCGCCGGCTGGTGCGTCAGGCCCTCTTCCACGACCTGATAGGAGACGGTCGTGGCGAAGATCGCCCGCCCGTGCTGGATCGCCTTGACCCGGCGGGTCGTGAAGCTCCGTCCGTCCCGGATGCGCTCGACCTCGTAGACGATCGGCGTCCGGGGGTCCCCGGGCAGGAGGAAGTAGGCGTGGAGGGAATGGGCCGGGCGGTCGTCCGGCACCGTCCGGGTCGCGGCGACCAGCGCCTGCGCCACCACCTGCCCGCCGAAGACCCGCCGCCAGCCCGTCTTGGGGTTCTGGCCGCGGAACAGGTCGACCTCCAGGCGCTCCAGATCGAGGATGGCGATCAGCTCGGCGACGGCATCCGTCATCGCGTCGGTGTTGGCGTCGGTCATGACCCGCGGGGTTTCCGTTCGTTGTCCGCGTGCGACATAGGCTTTTCGAATGCACCAATCCACGCGTCCCGCATGCGCGACCGAAGGAGATCCGCCACGATGACGGCCGAGACGCCCCGACCCGGCAGCCGCCGCCTCCTGATCGCCGGCGGCGGCCTGCCCAGCCTCGCCCTGGCCCTGGCGCTCAAGCAGGCCCATGGACCGGCGCTCGCCGTGACGGTGATCGATCCGGGCCGCGCCGATCCCGGGCGGCATCGCGGCCGCGCCTACGCCCTCGCGGCGGGCGGCCGGCGGATGCTCGACCGCCTCGGCCTGTGGCCCCGCGTCGCGGAGGCGGCCGAGCCGATCACCGAGATGGTCATCAGCGACAGCCGCCTCGCCGACCCGGTGCGGCCCGTCTTCCTGACCTTCGGCCGCGAGGCGGAGGACGACCGCGACCCCGGCGAACCCTTCGCCCACATGATCGAGGCGGAACCGCTGGCCGAAGCCCTGGCGGAGGCCTGCCGGGGGGCGGGGGTGTCGATCGTCGCCGCGGGAGTCATGCGCGCGGTGCCGGAGGGTGCGGCGATCGGTGCGGTGCTGACGACCGGCGAGACCCTGCGGGGCGATCTGCTGGTGGCCGCCGACGGGGCGCGCTCGCGGCTGCGCGAGGCGGCGCGGATCGGCTGGGTCGGCTGGTCCTACCCGCAGGTCGGCATCGTGGCGACCATCGGCCATGCCCGGCCGCACGGGGGACGCGCCGTCGAGCATTTCCTGCCCGCCGGCCCGTTCGCGATCCTGCCGCTGCGGGACGGCGGCCCCCTGGGGCACCGCTCCTCCATCGTCTGGACCGAACGTTCGGACGACGCCGAGGCCCTGCTGTCCGGCGGGCCCGACGAGGTGCTGGCCGAGATCGAGCGGCGGTTCACCCTGGATCTCGGGACCCTCGCGCTGGAGCACGGCCCGAGCCGGCATCCCCTGGCCTTCGGCATCGCCCGCGCCTTCCGGGCCGAGCGCCTCGCCCTGCTGGGCGATGCCGCCCACGTGATCCATCCGATCGCCGGCCAGGGCCTCAATCTCGGGCTCGCGGATGCCGCGGCTTTGGCCGAGGCCGTGACCGAGGCGCTGCGTCTCGGGCTCGATCCCGGCGGACCCGACGTGCTGCGCGCCTACGAACGCGCCCGGCGCTTCGACAGCTTCGCCATGGCGGCGGCCACCGACGGGTTGAACCGTCTGTTCTCAAACGACGCCCTGCCGCTGCGCCTCGCCCGCGACCTCGGCCTCGGGATCGTGGACCGGCTGCCGGGGCTCAAGCGCTTCTTCATCGGCGAGGCCGCGGCCGCGCGCGGATCCCGGCCGCGTCTGATGCGGGGCGAAGCGCTCTGAGCGGGCGTCAGGCCCGCTCCGGAGCGGGACCGGACTCGGAGACGAGCGGGCGGTCGGCCTCCGGAGCCGGCCTCCCCCCGAGGGCCCGCGCGGCACAGATCGCCAGGGCGGCGACGACCAGTCCGGCGATCACGTCGACGAAGTAGTGGCCCCCGTCGATCGGCGTGGCGGCGATGAGAAGGGCGTTGACCAGGAGGGCCGGGAACCGCGCCGCGCGTACGCTCCAGAAGGCCCAGATGTAGAGGCCGCCCAAAGCCGCGTGGAAGCTCGGAAACGTGATGATGCCCTCGACACGATCGAGGGAGATCGTCCGGAGCGTGCCGTCGCGCAGGCCGGTCAGATCCGCGACATGGACGTCGGCCGCGGCCGGCTCCAGCTGGGGGAAGTCTGCCGGAGACAGTCCCAGGAACTCGAAGTTCGCCATAGCTGGCGTCAGCGCCGAGATGAGGACCGTCACGGTCCCGGCGATGGCGAAGGCGAGGACGAAGTCCTGCAGGGCCCGCAACCGGCCGCTGAAGCCCAGCAAGATGACCGCCAGCATGGTCTGCAGGATCAGGCTGCGATAGGCGAGCGAGAGCACCAGCCCGAGCCGCGGATGGCCGTCCACGAAGGCCAGGTAGGCGCGCCAGTCCAGACCGAGCCGCTGGTCCCAGGCGTAAAAGGTCGCGTCCCAGAGCGGCCCGCCGGTGCTCGCCACGGCGTAGGACAGGGCGGCCGCGCAGGCGCTGAAGGCGATGACCTGCGCCAGGCCGTCGAGCGTGGCCGCGATGCGCGGCTCGGGACGGCGCGTGCGATAGACCAGTGCCAGGGCTTCGAGGCCCAGGCAGGCGCCGAGGGTGACGAGCGCGCTGTCCCAGGCGAAGCGCAGCCCGGCGATCGCCATCCAGACGCCGGTCGCGACCAGCATGGCGGCGATCAGAGGCCAGCTGCCGACGCGGCCGCGGGGGCGCTCAGCGAACATCGGGGCCGATCGCGTGTGGCGCTGTCATCGAAGGTCTTGAGGCCGGACTGGCCGGGGATGGTCCCGCACAAGTCTTAAGGATCCGCATCGGAAAAGCCCGGCATCGCCGCGTCGACCCGGGCGCGTCGATCCGAGCCCGCAGGCGCCATCGGCCGGCCAGCCCGTCGACCACGCCCTCGGCGCCCCTGCGGACGGCCCGGATCGGCCCTCGCAGCGACAGGGCTACCAGCAGGTGCAGCGGCAGACCGACGGCGGCCAGCAGCACCAGAAGACCCCACCTGTCCCAGTCCGGACGATACGGCGCCAGGAGCAGGAAGGCGCCGCTGACGATGTAGAGATCGAAGCTCGTCCGCCCCAGGAAGGCCGCCACCGCGCACGGCGGACCGCGCAGCCGGCCCGCGACCGCCAGCATGAACCCGCAGCCCGCCACGGCCGTGACGGCGAAGAGCGCCGGGTTGCCGTACTGCCCCGTCGCGACATGGACGAAGTTCCGCGGCGCGCAGAGGAGGAGCACGGCCAGACCGCAGACGCCGAGCAGCGCGGACGCGTCGAACGCGCGCCGGCCGAGCCGCCGGCCCGCGACGTAGAACGGCAGGGCGCCGAGGAGCGCGTGGATCTGCCAGAACGGGAAGGCCTGCGCGCTGCAGATCCAGGACACGGCCAGGGCGCCGCCCAGAACGACCCAATAGGCATGGGGAAAGGCCAGGGCGAGCGCGGCGGCGTACACCACCCGCACCAGCCCCAGGGCGACCAGGAACCAGAGCACGCTCAGGCTGAGGTCACGGGCGCGCAGCATGTCGAGGAGTGCGCTCCCCGGCGAAACGGTGCCGTCGAGAAGCGGCGGGATCAGCGCGAGGGTGCTGAACGCCAGCGCCGTGAGGACGAGCTTCAGGGCGGAGAGGCTCGCCGCGGCGATATCCTCATCCCCCCTGACCCGGTCGACCATCCCGCAGAGCAGGAAGAAGAACGGCATGTGGAAGGCGTAGATGACCCGCCAGACCGCGAGGGCGGGCCCCGGGTTGGGCCCCGACGGGCCGTAGAAGACGGGCTGCAGGAGGTGGCCGAAGAGGACCAGCAGCACGGCGAGGCCGCGCGCGGCGTCGAGCTGCGTGTCGCGGTGTCGGGCCATGAGATCGGTTCGCGGCATCGGGAACCGGATGATGCCGCGCCATGCTTTAGCAAGCCGTATCACCCGCTTGCTGAATCCACCCTCGACGGCGCCCGCGCAGCGCCGCGCGTCGGGACGCACCGGCGGGCCGCGCCTTGATCTCAGCCGGTGACGAGGGCGCGGGCCCGGCGCAGCCAGCGCAGGGACGCCTCGATCAGGGTGGGGCTGCGATGCTTGAGGATGGCCGATTTCAGCAGCGTCCCGGGCACCTCCCAGAGCTGGACGGATCCCACGGGGAAATGCGCCACGTCGCCCGGCGTCAGGTGATGGCGCCGGCCATCCGCGTCGGTGATGAAGACCTCGCCGTCGAGGATGGTGACGATCTCGTCGGCGTGGTGGGTCCAGCGGAACGTGCTGGCCGTGGTGCGCCACAGGTAGACCTGCGCGCTCCCGTCATGGGTCTGCGCGACTTCCGCGACCTCGGTGACCGGATCGCCCGCGACGACCCAGTGCGCCGGGATCGGCGCCGGGGCAAAGGCGGCCCCGCCGGGCCGGATCGCCGTGCTGGCGACGGGACGCCCCTGCTCGTGTAGCCGGATCTCGGCGAAGGCGCCGGCGCCGACCAGAACCGGCAGGATGGCGGCGGCGACGAGAAACTTCTTCACGGTCAGCTCCGCACCTCGGCGCGCGGCCCGCTTTCAGGCGAAGACAAGACTATCCGCGCATTGCCCGCGCAGGGGTAGCGGCTCGGGCGACCCTGTTCCAGCACAACCCCAAGATCTTCTTGGGTCGTCCTTAATGCGCCCGCGCCGGAGCGGACGCGGCCCGGGCCGCCCGTGCGATCCGGCTCAGGCCGCGTCGGCCCGGCGCTCCGTGATCCAGCGCGTCGCGTCGGCCCGCGGGGCGACGACATCGGTGTCGATGCGCAGTTGCGGGCTGTAGGCCGGATCCTCCGCGATGACGTCGCCCCAGCGGCGCAGGAAGCGCGCGATCTGCGAGCCTGGCGCGAAGCTGGTCTGCCGCGAGGCGCTCTCGTGATGCGCCATCTCGGCGAACGGCGTGTAGACGATGCGGTAGCCGAGCTGCCGCATCTTCAGGCACAGGTCGACGTCGTTGAAGTCGAGGGCGAAGGCCTCGTCGAAGCCGTTCACGGCCTCCAGCACCGCCTTGCGGGTGGCGAAGAGCGCGCCGGTCACCGCCGAGCAGTCGCGCTGCGTCAGGGCCCAGTCGCCGTAGGTCGGCTCGGCCGCGTCCCGATTGTACCAGGGGTGGGCGAACACGTCGAAGATGCCGCCGGTCATGCCGGCATGCTGGATCTTGCCCGTGGGGAACAGCAGCCGGCCGCCGACCCCGCCGACGCCGCGGTCCAGCGCGAAGGCCAGGAGCGCCTCGATCCAGCCGGGCCGGCGCACGACGAGATCGTCGTTCATCAGGATGACGAGATCCGTCTCGGCCGCGCGCCAGAGCGTGTTCATCTTGGCCGCGTAGTTGAACCGCTCCCCCGGAGCCCGGGTGGTCAGCAGGCGGGTCACGGCGAACCGGTCGGAGCGCCCGCGATAGATCGCGTCGTCGGCCACGTCGTCGCCGATCAGCACGCGGATCCTGTCGGCCGGGTAGGTGCTGCGGCCGAGGCTGTCGAGCAGGTTGATTACATGCGGCTTGGCGCCCTCCACGACGCGGCCCTGATCGTCCTTCGGGCGGCTCTGGTTGGTCGGCACCACCAGGGTCACGCTGGGCCGCGCGTCGAAGGTCCGGCGGATCTCCAGCGTGTCCGCCGTCAGCCCGGGGGCGGCGCGCAGGGGCATGCCGGACGCGTCGAACCACCGGTCGAGGGCGTGGGCGCGGGCCGTACGCGTCGCCTTCGGGCGTTGCAGCGGCGAGGCGATCAGCGTTTGGGGGATCCGGTCGATGCCGATCCCGGCGGAGATCGCGCCGAGCAGGACGCGGAACCACGCGGCGCTGCCGTGGCGCTTCCCGAAATCCGGGCTCAGACCGGCCAGGGCCGAGACCCGGATGAGGAGCGGGAAGCCGATATAATCGTCGGCCATGAGGAGGGCCGGGTTGAAGGTCGGCTTGCAATGGACGCTGCGGACCTGACCCGCGCCGTCCACCACGGCGTCATCGCCGTAGAAGATGCCGATATCGGGCCGCTCGGCCATCGCGCGCGTGAGATGCGCCACGAGGTCGGGGCACAGCTCGGAGGCTGCGGGAGCCACGAACACGGCCCGGCAGGCGGGCATCTGACCGGCCGCGATCTGGCCGAGCCGGCGCTCGTCGAGGGGACGGACCTGCGCGTCGAGGGGCAGCGGCAGGATCGCGTCCGGCCACGGGAGCGTGCCCCACGAGGCCGACGGGGCCGGAACCGGCTTCTTCTTCAACACGGGTCGCGTCTCCGGGGAATCAGGACCGTTCGGCGGCGAGCAGGCGGGTCAGGCTCGCCTCCATAGCGGTCGCCACCGCGCCGATGGACAGCCGCTCGCGGATGCGCGCCCTTGCGGCGGCGCCGATCCGGGCCGCGTCGCCGCCGGTCACCGCCCGGGCCGCGTCGTTGAGGGCCCGGGTGAGGTCCGCCTCGTCCACCTGGCCCCACTCGGCGCCGCGCAGATACGGGCCGTAGGTCTGGTCGAGGGCCGTGACCTCCGCCTTCACGGGGAAGCCGCAGGTGGCGTCGAGGAAGTCGCGGCAGCCGCCGTAATCGGTGGCGACCACGACCTTGCCCATCTCCATCGCCTCGGCGATCGTCAGGCCGAAGCCCTCCGAGGAGTGCGACGAGGCGTAGACCGCGCAGAGGTCGAACAGTGCGCCGAGCTCGTTCTGGGAGAGCGGCTGGTCGATCACCACCACGTCGCCCGCCGTTCCGACGAGGTCGAGGAGCTTCTTGCCCTCCTCGGGCAGGTCGAAGACGTGCTTGGTCTTCAGCACCAGTTGCCAGCCCGCCTGCCCGAGCCCGGCCGCCCGGAAGGCCCGGATCAGGGCGTGCGGGTTCTTGCGGGCGAGATAGCTCGAGCCGTCGAAGGCGTAGAGGATCACCCGCTTGGACGGGTCGATGGCGAAGGCCTTGCGCAGGTTCGCCTTGGCGGCGGCGCTCGCCGGCTCGCCGGCCTCGTTCTCGACCACGTAGGGCACGACGTCGACCGGGATGTCGGTGATCTGCCGGAAGATCGCCGCGCAGAACTCCGTGGGGGCCCAGATCGCGTCCAGCCCGTCGACGGTGGGCAGCCAGCCGCCGGGCACGTGGGAGGTCTCCCAGACGAACAGCCCGATCTTCAGCCGCGCCGCCGCGGCGATCGCCCGCTGCCGGTCGCTCATCAGCGAGTGCCAGCTGTCGCCGTTGAAGTGCACCAGCGCGACGTCCGCGGGCCCCGAGAAGGTCCGGGCCTGCCACGCGGGCGCCACCCGGGCATGGACGTGGAATGGCCGCTCCATCGGGTGGACGTTCAGCGCGAAGGGCGCGCGGTGCAGGGCGCGGGCGTAGCTGCGGGCCGCGACGCCGAGCCCGTTGGCGTAGTTCATCGGCGAGACGAAGGCGACGCGCAGCGGCCGCTCCGGCGCCTGGGGCTTGCGCAGGTCCGCCCAGACCCTGCCGCCCGGATACGTGTAGGTCACGTCGAGCCGGTCGAGGTCGAAGCCGCGCTCGGCGATCGCCTCCCGCACCGCCGCCCCGCCGATCGCGGCGTGCTCGCCCAGCAGCGAGCGCTTCACGAACGGGAAGCCCTGGGCCAGCATGTTCTCCCAGTCGAACAGGGTGCGGTTGTTGCGCGGGTCGTTGACCAGCGACATGTGCTTGTTCTGGGCCGAGAACAGGCTGCGCATGCCGAGGCCGGCGGCGCGCATCCGTCCCGAGAAGGTCAGCTCGCACTCGGTGATCACCGCGTTCTTATCCGGCCAGTTCGCCACGGCCTGGAGGAACTGGCTGAACGCGTAGGAGGACAGGCAGCGCTTCTTCAGGGCCAGGAAGAAGCTCTGGAGGTGGTGGCTGTAGTAGAAATTGTCGGCGAGCCCGATCACCGCCTCCGGGAAGGCGTCGATCTTAGTGAGCAGGCCGGCGAAGTCGGCGCGGTCGAGGGGCCCGACGAGGCTGTCGTTGGCGAGGTAGAGCGTCTCGGAATCGAGGAGATCGGTGTCCTCCAGGAGGACATGCGCCCAGGCGGCGAAGTCGAAGCCGCGGTTCTCGCGGAGATAGACGGAGGCGCAGAGATCCAGGATCGCCTGGGGCACGGCGTTCTTGTGCTGGTCGGCGGCGATGATCAGGACGAGGTCGGTCCCGTTCTCCGCGAAGGCCCTCAGGTAGGGCTCGACATGGCCGCGGATCCGCCCCTCGGGGCAGTGGGTGATGAACAGGGCCGTGCGGCCGTGCCGGCGGGCCGTGCGCTTCAGGCAAGAGAGGCGCGCGTCGGAGGCTTCCGGCACAGCGGCGCCGGGGACGCGGCGGGTCAGGCGGCCGGCCTCCAGGCCGGTGGTGACGTAGTCGACCAGCGGGTTGAGGCCCAGCGCGGCGACCTTCGGGTAGCGGGCGCGGTACCAGGGCGCGTCGAAGCGCGGCGACGGGCTCGTCGTGCGCCCGCCATCGGCGAGGAAATGCGCCAGCGGGTTTTGCCCGGCCGCGTCGTCGGCCGCGCGGGTCGCCAAGTAGGTCTCGGCGTACCAGCGCGTGTCGAACCAGGGCCCGGGATCGAGCCCCTCGGCGGCGCCGTGCTCCAGGTAGTGGACCAGGGGGTTGAGGCTGTCGGCCCGGACCGCGGCGGATTGCGCCGCGTACCAGTCGGGATCGAAGAGCGGATGGGGCGCGTAGCGGCGGTAGCCGCCGGCCATCACGTAGTGCTCCAGCGGCTCGAGCCCGCTGGTCTCCGCCTCGGGGCAGCGCGCCCGGTAGAACGCCGCGTCGAACAGGCCCGACCGGCGGATCAGGTCGACATGCCGGGACAGGCCGGCGAATTCCTCCGGGTTGCGCAGGTAGCCCTGCTTCCGGCCGGTCTCGAAGAAGTGGCTGAGGGCGTTGCCGCCGGCCGCGCGGGCATCCGGGTAGCGGGACAGGTACCAGGCGGTGTCGAACAGCGGCGACGGGTCGGTGTCGGACCGGGACAGGAAATCGGAGAACGCCCGGGCGCGGTGCTCGGCGCCGCCGAGATAGCGCTCCGCGTACCAGTCCGGATCGAACAGGGGGTTGGGCCGGAGACCCGCCGCGGCGCCGCGGTCGATATAGTGGAGCAGGGGGTTGATGCCCTCGGCCCGGAGGCCGGGAACGGAATCGAGGTAGAGATCGCCGTGGAACAGCGGGTGCGGCCAGCGGCCCTCGCGGCCGCCATGGACCGCGTAGTGGAGCGCGGGATCGAGTCCCTCGCCGACGACGTCGGGATAGCGCCGCGCGTACCAGGCCGGATCGAACAGGCCGGATTCCTTGACGGCGCGGACGAGGTCCGCCTGACGGGGCTCGCTGCGGCGGCGGCGCTTCAGGCGCCGGGTCAGCGGGCGCGCGAGGGATTGCGCCGCACCGGCGAGGCCGGCCTTCTCCGACGATCCGACGACGAACACATCTCGAAGGCGCATGGTCAGGTCCGGATACGCGGGAAGCCCGCAAAGCTGCCCACGCCGCGATCCGCGAGAGACATCAGAGGGTTCGGCCGGCCCGGCGGTCGCGGGTGAGGACCGCCCCGGCTTGGGCGCCTTCCTAAAGGTCCGGGTCGCCGACGCCAAGACCTGCGCCCGGGGAGGCGGTTTCGCTTCGGGTTCTGGTGTCGGGTCCACGCCGCGATAGCGGCGCCGCGGACCGAATCATCCGGGCAAAATCGTGCGACGATGGCGTGCGGCGATCCCGACCTTGCCAGCCCGGCACCAGAAGCCCCACACTTGTCGGAATGGCCAGAGGGGTCCCGCGGGGCTCCGGACAGGAGATGGATAGCGGCATGACGCAGGGGATCAGCCCGGCCACGACCCTCGACGACGGCATCGTGGCGACCGCGGAGAGCTGCCTCGCTGCCGTCGGCGCGGCCCGCGAGGCGATCCACGGGGTGATCTTCGGCCAGGAGAAGGTCGTCGATCTCGCCCTCGTGACCATCCTGGCCGGCGGCCACGGGCTGCTGGTGGGCCTGCCGGGGCTGGCCAAGACCAAGCTCGTGGAGACGCTCGGCACCGTGCTGGGCCTCGACGCGCGGCGCGTGCAGTTCACCCCGGACCTGATGCCCTCCGACATCCTCGGCACCGAGATCCTGGAGGAGGATGCCGAGCGTCGCCGCGCCTTCCGGTTCGTGCAGGGGCCGGTCTTCACGCAGCTCCTGATGGCCGACGAGATCAACCGGGCGAGCCCGCGCACGCAGTCGGCCCTGCTCCAGGCCATGCAGGAGGGCCACGTCTCGGTGGCGGGCGCCCGCCACGACCTGCCGCGGCCGTTCCACGTGCTGGCGACGCAGAACCCGATCGAGCAGGAGGGCACCTACCCCCTGCCCGAGGCACAGCTCGACCGCTTCCTTCTGGAGATCGACGTCGGCTATCCCGACCGCGCCGCCGAGCGGCGGATCCTGATCGAGACCACCGGCGTCGACGAGGCGCGGCCGCGCGCGGTGATGTCCACCGAGCAGCTGCTCACCGCCCAGCGCCTCGTGCGCCGGCTGCCGGTGGGGGAGGCCGTGGTCGAGGCGATCCTCGACCTCGTCCGCGCGGCCCGGCCGGATAGCGGCGACGCCCTGGTGAAGGACAAGCTCCTCTGGGGGCCGGGCCCCCGCGCCAGCCAGGCCCTGACGCTCGCCGCCCGCGCCCGGGCCCTGATCGAGGGCCGGGTCGCGCCCTCCGTGGCCGACGTGAAGGCGCTGGCCGAGCCGGTGCTCAAGCACCGCATGGCGCTGAGCTACACCGCCCGCGCCGACGGCGAGACCATCGAGGGCCTGATCGCCAAGCTTGCGGAGAAGCTCTGAGCCTTCGGCAGTATCGAGTGAGGCGGATGCCGGCGAACGTGAAGAACATGCGTGGTCCAAAGCCGTCGTCAGCGCGGAACCCCGCCGAAGGACTGCGCTGACGATGGTGGCGACGAACGCCCTCGACGCGGGCAGGCGCAGCCCCGGCCGGCGCGAGAGCGAGGGCGCGGCCGCCCTCTCCGACAAGATGCCCCGCCTCGTCCTGGAGGCGCGGCGCGTGTCGAGCCTGCTCGCCCACGGCCTCCACGGCCGCCGCCGGGCCGGGCCGGGCGAAAGCTTTTGGCAGTTCCGCCCCTTCGTCACCGGCGAGGCCGCCGCCCGGGTCGACTGGCGCCGCTCGGCCCGGGACGACCGGCTCTACGTGCGCGAACGGGAATGGGAGGCCGCCCACAACATCTGGCTGTGGATCGACCGCTCGGCCTCGATGGGCTTCGTTTCGGATCTCGCGTCGGCGTCCAAGATCGAGCGGGCTCTGGTCCTCGGTCTGGCCCTGGCGGACGCCTTCGTCGAAGGCGGCGAGCGGGTGGGCCTCCTCGGGTTGACCCGTGCAAGCGCGTCGCGGGGGATCGTCGAGCGTCTGGCCCAGGCGCTGGTGGCCGACCCTGCGGGCCTCACCCAGGACCTGCCGCCCCGGGCCAATCCCGCCCGCTTCGACGAGGTGGTGCTCATCGGCGACTTTCTGACCGCGCCGGACCGGATCGCCGCCGCCGTGCAGAACCTCGCCGGCCGCGGCAGCCGCGGCCATCTCCTGATGGTGGTGGACCCGATCGAGGAGACCTTCCCCTTCACCGGGCAGGCGGTCCTGCACGATCTGGAGGGCGGCCTCAGCCTCGATATCGGCGACGCCGATGCCTGGGGGGCGCGTTACCGCGCCCGGATCGCCGAGCACCGGGCCGCCCTTTCGGCGATCACCCGCGGCCAGGGCTGGACGCTGACGATCCATCGGACGGACCGGCCGGCGAGCGAGGCGGCCCTGCGGCTCGCCACGCTGATCGCCGCCCGCGGCACGGAGTGAGGTGGCCATGCTGGGTCTGACCTTCGCCGCCCCGCTGGCGCTCGCCGCCCTGATCGGCCTGCCGGCCCTGTGGTTCCTGCTGCGGGTGACCCCGCCGCGCCCGCGGCGGATCAATTTCCCGCCGCTGAAGCTCGTCGCGGACCTGATGCCGCAGCGGCAGACCCCGGCGCGGACACCGCCCTGGCTGCTGATCCTCCGGCTGCTGATCGCCGCCGCCCTGATCCTGGCGGTGGCCGGCCCGGTCTGGAATGCCGGGGGCATCGGGGCCGGTGGCGGCCGCAGCGCCCTCCTCGTGCTCCTCGACAACGGCTTCCCCGCCGCCCACGACTGGCGCGACCGGCTGCGCGTCGCCACCGACGCCGTGGAGGGCGCGGCCCGTGACGGCCGTCCGGTGGCGGTGATCGGGCTCGCCGACGCGCCATCGGCCTTCGAGGCGAAGACGCCGGCCGCCGCCCTGGAGCGTCTGCGCGCCCTGGCGCCGCGCCCGATCCTCCCCGCCCGCGACGCGCATCTCGCCACGATCGAGACGTTCCTGGACAAGAACCGGGGTGCCGCCCTCGTCTGGATCAGCGACGGCGTCGCCGGCGCGAACGATACGCGCTTCGCAAAGGGTCTCGCCGATCTCGCCGGCGACAAGGGCGCCGCCCTCACGGTGCTGCGCGCCGACAGGCCGCCGGCCCTGGCCCTCACCGCCACCGAGAACGCCGGCAAGCTCGTCACGCACGCCCTGCGGGCCGCGCCGAACGGGCGCGATACCGGTTTGATCCGGGCGCTCGACCAGAAGGGCCTGCCGCTCGCCGAGCGCGACTTCGCCTTCGCGGCCGACGCCACCGAGGCGGACGCGACCTTCGAGCTGCCGGTGGAGCTGCGCAACAGCATCAGCCGGCTTGAGATCGCGGGCGAGCGCTCGGCCGGCGCGGTGGTGCTGCAGGACGAGCGCGGCAAGCGGCGCCGGGTCGGCCTCGTCTTCGGCGGCACCCTCGACCAGGCACAGCCCCTGCTGGCGCCGACCTACTACCTGTCCCGGGCGCTTCAGCCCTTCGCGGACGTTCAGGAGCCGCGGGGCGCCAAGGGGATCGCCGAGTCGATCAACCAGCTCCTCGACAATCAAGTCTCGGTCCTCGTTCTGGCCGATGTCGGCGCGCTGGACGAGAAGACCACCGCCCGGATCGAGAGCTTCGTGAAGGAGGGCGGGATGCTGCTGCGCTTCGCCGGCCCGCGGCTCGCTGCCGGCAACGATCCGCTGGTGCCGGTGCGGTTGCGCCGGGGCGGCCGGACGCTCGGCGGCACCCTCTCGTGGGACAGCCCCAAGACCTTGGCGCCGTTCCCGCCCGAGAGCCCCTTCGCGGGCCTGACGCCGCCGGCCGATATCGGCGTGCGCCGCCAGATCCTGGCCGAGCCGGACGGCGACCTGCCGAATCGGACCTGGGCCTCCCTCCAGGACGGCACCCCGATCGTCACCGCGCAGAAGCGCGGCCAGGGCACGATCGTGCTGTTCCACGTCACCGCCGACACGACGTGGTCGAACCTTCCGCTCTCGGGCCTGTTCATCGACATGCTCCGGCGCGTCGTGGCGTTGGCTGGCGCCTCGGCACCGGTGCAGGGGGATCCTTCCCGGGCCACCGCGCCGGTGCTCGCCCCGCGGGTGACCCTCGACGGGTTTGGCGCATTGGGCTCGCCGCCGGCCTCGGCCACCGCGGTGTCGGCCGACTACGCCGACCGGGCGACCCTTGAGCATCCGCCGGGCTTCTACGGCCCGCCGGACGGAGGCATCAGCGTGAACGCCCTGAAACCGGATGATCGGTTGAAGCCCCTCGACGCCGCAGCCCTCGACGGCGCCCGGTTCGGCTCCCTGGCGGGCGCCGAGACCCTGGACCTGCGACCGAGCCTGTTCACCCTGGCGCTGCTTCTGCTGGCCCTCGACACCCTGGCGGGCCTGTGGCTCGGCGGCTTCCTGCGGCGCGGCGGCCTGGCGGCTCGCCTCCGCGGGCGGCCGGTCGCTCTGGCTCTCGGCGCCCTGCTCCTGCTCGCCGCCCTGCCGGTGCGCCCTGCCCAGGCCGAGGAGCCGCCGGCCAACCGGCCGAACGGCGTCGAATCGGCACTGGTCACGCGCCTCGCCTACGTGATCACGGGCGACGCCGCCGTCGACGAGGCGAGCCGGACCGGCCTCACCGGGCTGACCCAGATGCTCGCCGCGCGCTCCGCCCTGGAGCCGGGTGAGCCCGCCGGCATCGATCCGGCCAAGGACGAGTTGGCCTTCCACCCGCTGATCTACTGGCCGATCGCCCCGAACCGGCCGCAGCCCTCGGACGTGGCGATCCGCAAGATCGACGCGTTCATGCGCAACGGCGGGACCGTCCTATTCGACACCCGGGACGGGCTCACCGCCCGTCCTGGCGGTCCGCCCACCCCGGAGGCCGCGTATCTCCGCAAGATGCTGGCGACGCTCGAGGTCCCGGAGCTGGAGCCGGTGCCCCTCGACCACGTGCTGACCAAGGCGTTCTACCTGGTGGACAGCTTTCCGGGTCGCTACGCCACCGGCCAGACCTGGGTGGAGGCTCTGCCACCGGCCGCCGATGGCGTCGAACGCCGTCCCGCCCGGGCCGGCGACGGCGTGAGCCCGATCATCATCACGAGCAACGACCTCGCCGCCGCCTGGGCGGTGGGGCGTCGGGGCGAGCCGCTCTATCCCGTCGTGGGCGGTGACCAGCGCCAGCGCGAGATGGCGTTCCGGGGCGGCGTGAACATCGTGATGTACACGCTCACCGGCAACTACAAGGCGGATCAGGTCCACGTGCCCGCGCTGCTGGAGCGGTTGGGGCAGTGACGACCGTCGCGACGTTCCCAAGGCCGCGCGTGCTCCCATCCATCGTCCTCATCCTGAGGTGCGGCCGCGCAGCGGGCGCCTCGAAGGAGCCCTCCAGAGGTCTCGGCGATCCCTGGAGCCCTCCTTCGGGGCCGCCGACGCGGCGCCTCAGGATGAGGGGATTTGATCGGTCGACCGCCTCGTCCCGCATACGCATCCCGGAGGCCGGACCATCATGCTGAGCCTCAGCTTCACCCCCCTCCTGCCCTGGCCGGCGATCGCCGTCCTGGGCGTCATCGTCGTCGTCTTGGCGGTGTTCGCCGTCCTGGCCCGGGGCCGGACCGCTCTGCTGCGCGTGCTCGTCCTCGCTCTCGTTCTGGCAGCGCTCACCAACCCGGCGCTGGTGCGCGAGGACCGGGAGCCCGTGAAGGACGTCGCCGCCATCGTGGTCGACCGGTCCGGATCCCAGGCCCTGGGCGACCGGCCGCAGATGACCGACGCGGTCCGTGCCGAGTTGCAGCGCCGGTTCGGTGCGCTCGCCGACATCGAGCCCCGCTTCATCGACGTGCCGGATTCCAAGGACGGCGATGAGGGCACCAAGCTGTTCACGGCCCTGAGCCAGGCCCTCGCCGACGTGCCGCCGGAACGCCTGGCCGGGATCGTGATGCTCACCGACGGCGTGGTGCACGACATCCCCGCCTCCCTGGCGCAGCTCGGCATCAAGGCGCCGCTCCACGTCCTCGTCACCGGTCATCCGGACGAGCGCGACCGGCAGATCAAGCTCCTGGAGGCGCCCCGCTTCGGCATCGTCGGCAAGGATCTGACGATCCGCGCCGAGGTCATGGAGCGCGGCGGGACCGGCCACGCCGTCGTCACCGTGCGCCGCGACGGCGAGGAGATCGGCCGGCGGGACGTCGCCACCGACAAGCCGTTCTCCCTCAACCTGCGCATCGAGCATGGCGGCCCGAACGTCGTCGAGATCGAGGTCGAGCCGCTGCCGGGCGAGCTGACCACGGTGAACAACCGCGCGGTCCTGCCCATCGAGGGGATCCGCGAGAAGCTCAGGGTGCTCCTCGTCTCCGGCGAGCCGCACCAGGGCGAGCGCACATGGCGCAACCTCCTGAAGTCGGACGCCAATGTCGACCTCGTCCACTTCACCATCCTGCGCCCTCCGGAGAAGCAGGACGGCACGCCGATCTCGGAACTCTCCCTGATCGCCTTCCCGACGCGCGAGCTGTTCGTCCAGAAGATCAAGGACTTCGACCTGATCATCTTCGACCGCTACGCCAATCAGAGCGTGCTGCCGCAGGCCTATTTCGACAACATCGTCCGCTACGTCCGCGAGGGCGGCGCGCTCCTCATCGCGGCCGGGCCCGAATTCGCCGGACCGGCGAGCCTGGCGCGCACCCGGCTGGCCGGGATCCTGCCGGGCGACCCGGACGGGCGCGTGGTCGAGAAGCCCTACAAGGCGACGCCGACGCAGGTCGGCCAGCGCCACCCGGTGACCCGCGCCCTGCCGGGCTCGGATGCGAACCCGCCCGCCTGGGGCGACTGGCTGCGCATCGTGGAGGCGCGCACCCGCCCCGGCATCCAGCCGATCCTGTCGGGGGCCGAGGGGCTGCCGCTGCTCGCCCTCTCGCGCGAGGACAAGGGCCGGGTCGCCCTGCTCCTGTCCGACCACGCCTGGCTCTGGGCCCGGGGCTACCAGGAGGGCGGGCCGTATCTGGATCTGCTGCGCCGCCTCGGCCACTGGCTCATGAAGGAGCCGGCCCTGGAGGAGGAGGCGCTGCGCGCGCAGACCACCGGACGCGGCCGCGAGGTCCGGGTGGAGCGCCAGACCATGGCGGACCAGGCCGAGCCGGTCACCGTCACCGGTCCCACGGGCAAGGTGACGACCCTCACCTTGAAGCCCGGTGAACCGGGTCTGTTCACGGCGACCTTCGATGCGGAAACACTGGGGCTGCACACGCTGCGCTCGGGAAACCTCGTGGCCTTCGTCAGCGTCGGCCCGGCTAATCCGCGCGAACTCGCCGACGTGTTCAGCGACACCGACCGCCTGAAGGCCGTGGCCGACGGATCGAGCGGCTCGGTGCGCCGGGTCGCCGAGGCCGGCGGCGGCATCCAGGTCCCGCGCCTCGCCCTGGTGCGCGGCGGTCGCCTCGCAGGCAGCGACTGGATCGGCTTCCGGCCGAGCGACAGCGCCAATATCCGCGGCGTCGAGGTCTATCCCCTGGCACTCGGCCTCGCGGCGCTGGCCGCCCTGGCGGCCGCCCTGCTCGCCATGTGGCTGGTCGAGGGCAGACGGGGCCGGGCGGCGTGACAGGCCTTCGGATGGGGAATGGCCGTCGCTCGCGCCGGGCGGCGTGCGGCCCCGCATGGTCGACGGATGGCGGCCCGCGTCCTATGACCCCCTGATATTTTCGAGTTGTCCGCGCCCGCGCGGGCCCGATGCAACGGAGACAGCCTGCCCGTGACAGCGCAGACCGTGACTGGACGCCTCCTCGCCGCGACGCTCCTCCTCGCCTGCCTCCAGCTCGTTCCGGCCCACGCGCAGGAACCGGTCGCGATGCCGTCGACGCCGGCCACCCTGCCGGCCGCCAACGGCCAGTGGACCCACGCGATCACGCTGATGGGCCAGCCGAAATACGGCCCCGA
Source organism: Methylobacterium sp. 391_Methyba4 (assembly GCF_029691625.1). Taxonomy (NCBI): domain Bacteria; kingdom Pseudomonadati; phylum Pseudomonadota; class Alphaproteobacteria; order Hyphomicrobiales; family Methylobacteriaceae; genus Methylobacterium; species Methylobacterium sp. 391_Methyba4. The sequence goes on from NZ_CP121475.1 coordinate 4,480,825, forward strand.
CTTCAAGCATTTCGACTATGCCGACCCGGCCGCGCCCAAGGGCGGGATGGTCCGGTTCGGGGCCCAGGGCGGCTTCGACAATTTCAACATCGTCGTCGCCGGCCTGAAGGGCGACCTCGAGAACGGCATCCAGCAGATCTACGATTCGCTGATGACCGAGTCCTCGGACGAGCCGTTCACCTCCTACGGCCTGCTCGCCGAGGCTGTGCGGATCGCCCCCGATCTCGGCTCGGTCTCGTACCGGCTGCGCGAAAACGCCCGCTGGCATGACGGCAAGCCGATCACCCCCGAGGACGTGGTCTGGTCTTTCGACGTGCTGAAGGCCAACAGCCCGTTCTACGCCGCCTATTACCAGACCGTGGCCAAGGCCGCGGTGACCGGGCCGCGCGAGGTGACCTTCACCTTCACGGAGACCGGCAACCGCGAGCTGCCGCAGGTGATCGGGCAGCTGCGCGTCCTGCCCAAGCACTGGTGGACCGCCCAGGACGCCAACGGCAAGCCGCGCAGCGTCACCGAGACCACCCTGGAGCCGCCGCTCGGCTCGGGCCCCTACCGGCTCGCGAAGTTCGAGCCGGGCCGCACCACGACCTACACCCGCGTCCCCGACTACTGGGGCAAGGACCTGCCGGTGAATGCCGGGCGCTACAACTTCGACACCGAGCGCTACGAGTATTTCCGCGACGGCACCGTGCTGGTCGAGGCGCTGAAAGGCGATCTCTACGATTTCCGCGTGGAGAACATCGCCCGGAACTGGGCGACCGCCTACGAGGATTTCCCGGCCGTGAAGGAGGGGCGGCTGATCAAGGAGGCCTTCCCCGAGCGCGGCATGGGCCTCATGCAGGCCTTCGCGTTCAACACCCGCCGGGACAAGTTCAAGGACCCGCGCGTCCGCCGGGCCTTCAACCTCGCGATGAACTACGAGGAGATGAACAAGGCCCTGTTCTACGGCCTGTACAAGCGCATCAACTCCTACTTCTTCGGCTCGGAACTCGCCTCATCGGGCCTGCCGGAGGGCGAGGAGAAGGCGATCCTCGAGAGCGTCCGGGACAGGGTCCCGCCTGCCGTCTTCACCACGCCCTACGCCAACCCCGTCAACGACGGCCCGGAGGCGGTGCGCAAGAACCTGCGCGAGGCCGTCGGCCTGCTGCGCGAGGCCGGCTTCGAGCTGCGCGGCGGCAAGATGGTCAGCAAGGCGACCGGCGAGCCGCTGACCGTCGAGTTCCTGGAGTTCCAGAACACGTTCGAGCGCGTGATCCTGCCGTTCTCCGCGCAGCTGAAGCTGATCGGCATCGACGCCACCCTCCGGGTGATCGATCAGGCCCAATACCAGAACCGCATCCGCAACTTCGATTTCGATGTCACCACGACGTCGTGGGGCGAGTCGCTCTCGCCGGGCAACGAGCAGCGCGAGTACTGGGGCTCGGCGGCGGCCGACAAGCCCGGTTCGCGCAACCTGATCGGGATCAAGGATCCCGGCATCGACGCCCTGATCGAGAAGGTGATCTTCGCCAAGGACCGGCACACCGTGATCGCGGCGACGCGGGCCCTCGACCGCGTGCTCCTGGCGCACGATTACGTCGTCCCGCAATGGTCTTCCGACCAGCAGCGGACGCTGCGCTGGAACCGGTTCGGCCACCCGGCGATCCTGCCGCTCTATGCCAGCTCCGGCTTCCCGACGACGTGGTGGTACGACGAGAAGCTGGCCACCAAGACCGGGGCGCCCCGTTGACGGGCGGTCCCGGGTTGCCGACCCGGCGCGGGCTGGTCCTCGGGGCCGGCGCCCTGGCGGCGATGCCGCCGTGGCGCCGCGCCAAGGCGGCCGACGCCGCCGAGCGCCACGGCCTGTCCAGCTTCGGCGAGCTGAAATACGGACCCGACTTCGCGCATTTCGACTACGTGAACCCGATGGCACCGCGCGGCGGGCGCTTCTCGGCGCAGCTCGCCGCGACGACCGGCAACCAGTCGCTCAACACCTTCAACACGCTCAACATCTACGTGCTGCGCGGCGACGGGGCCGCCGGCATGCCCCTGACCTTCGACAGCCTGATGGTCCGGGCCCTCGACGAGCCGGATGCCCTCTACGGGCTGGTGGCGCGCGCCGTCACGGTCAGTCCGGACGGCCTGACCTACACGTTCGCGCTGCGCCCGCAGGCGCGGTTCCACGACGGCTCGCCGCTGACCGCGCGGGACGCGGCCTTCAGCCTCAAGCTCCTGCGCGACAAGGGCCACCCCGAGATTGCCGAGGTGATCCGGCCCATGACCGATGCCCGGGCCGAGGGCGACGGGCGGCTGGTGGTGACCTTCGAGCCGGGCCGCGCCCGGGACCTGCCGCTGTTCGTCGCGCAGCTGCCGCTCTTCTCCGCCGCCTACTACGCCGGCCGGGACTTCGAGGCCTCGACCCTGGACGCGCCCCTCGGCTCCGGGCCCTACCGGGTCGGCACGGTCGATCCGGGCCGGTCCATCGGCCTGGAGCGCGTGCCTGATTACTGGGCCGCCGAGCTGCCGGTGAATGTCGGCCAGAACAATTTCGACGCGATCCGCTACGAGTATTTCCGCGACCGCACCGTGGCGTTCGAGGCGTTCAAGAGCGGCGCCTTCACGTTCCGCGAGGAGTTCACCGCCCGGGTCTGGGCGACCGGATACGATTTCCCGGCGATGACCGAGGGTCGCGTGGTCCGCGAGATGGTGCCGGATGCCCGGCCGAGCGGCACCCAGGGCTGGTGGATCAACACCCGCCGCGCGGCGTTCCGCGACCCGCGGGTGCGCGAGGCGATCGGCCTGTGCTTCGATTTCGAATGGTCGAACCGCAATCTGATGTACGGCGCCTACACGCGCACGGCCTCGTTCTTCGAGAATTCCGACCTCAAGGCGACCGGCAAGCCCTCGGCCGAGGAACTCGCCCTGCTGGAGCCGTTCAAGGACCTGCCGCCGGAGGTATTCGGCGAGGCCTGGACGCCGCCGGTCTCCGACGGGTCCGGCCAGGACCGGGCGCTGCTCAAGCGCGCCGACGCGCTCCTGCGGGAGGCCGGCTGCACCCGCCAGGGTGGCAACCTCATGCTGCCCGGCGGCCAGCCCCTGACCCTCGAGTTCCTCGATGAGGATCCGGTCTTCCAGGCGGTCACGCAGCCGTTCATCCGCAACCTGGGCCTGCTCGGCATCAAGGCGAGCCTGCGCACGGTCGACCCGTCCCAGTACCAGGCGCGGCTCAAGGATTTCGACTTCGACGTCACGCCGCGCCGCTACAGCAGCGGGCTCACCCCCGGCGCGGAGCTGCGCGAGACCTACGGCTCCCGGTCCGCCGGGACCGCGGGCTCCAACAACCTCTCGGGGATCGCGAACCCGGCGATCGACGCGCTGCTCACCGCCGTCGCCGACGCGACGTCGCGGGCGGACCTGACCACCGCCTGCCGGGCCCTGGACCGGGTCCTGCGGGCCGGGCGCTACTGGGTGCCGATGTGGTACGCCTCGACCCACCGCCTCGCCCTGTGGGACGTGTTCGGCCGCCCGGCCACGCCGCCGAAATACGATCTCGGCGCACCCGGGACGTGGTGGTTCGACGCCGACAAGGCCAAGCGGATCGGCCGGGACTGACGCCATGCTCGCCTACATCCTGCGCCGCATCGGCCTGATGATCCCGACCCTGTTCGGGATCATGCTGATCACCTTCACGATCGTGCAGTTCGCCCCAGGCGGCCCGGTGGAGCGGGTTCTGTCGCAGCTCCAGGGGCAGCGCGACGGAGCCATGTCCCGTGTCACCGGCGGATCGGGCGACCTCGGCGGTGCCAGCCGGCCGTCGGGCGGTGGCGGCGACGCCAGCTCCCGCTATCGCGGCGCTCAAGGGTTGAGCCCGGAATTCATCGCCAAGCTCGAGAAGCAGTTCGGCTTCGACAAGCCTGCGCCCGAGCGCTTCGCCAAGATGCTATGGGACTATGTCCGGTTCGATTTCGGACGCAGCTACTTCCGCGATGTCACCGTCATCCAGCTGATCAAGGAGCGGCTGCCGGTCTCGATCTCGCTCGGCCTGTGGATGACGCTCCTGTCCTACGCGATCTCGATCCCGCTGGGCATCCGCAAGGCGGTGGCGGACGGCACGCAGTTCGACCGCGCGACCTCCTTCGTGGTGATCATCGGCTACGCGATCCCGGGCTTCATGTTCGGACTGATGCTCATCATCCTCTTCGCCGGCGGATCGTTCTACCAATGGTTCCCGCTGCGCGGGCTGACCAGCGAGGGCTGGGAGAGCTTCTCGACCTGGCACAAGGTGACCGACTACGCGTGGCACATGGTGCTGCCGCTCACCGCCCTGGTGATCGGCGCCTTCGCAACCTCGACCCTGCTCACGAAGAACTCGTTCCTCGACGAGATCCGCAAGCAGTACGTGCTCACCGCACGGATGAAGGGGCTCTCCGAGCGGCGCGTGCTCTACGGCCATGTGTTCCGCAACGCCATGCTGATCGTGATCGCGGGCTTCCCCGGGGCCTTCATCTCGGCCTTCTTCACCGGCTCGCTGCTGATCGAGACGATCTTCTCCCTCGACGGCCTGGGCGAGCTGTCGTTCCGGGCGATCGTCGGGCGCGACTATCCGGTGGTGTTCGCCACCCTCTACATCTTCTCGCTGCTTGGTCTCGCGGTGAACCTGCTCTCCGACCTGATCTACGTCTGGATCGACCCGCGGATCGACTTCTCCGCGCGGGCGACGTGAAGATTTTCCAGGGCGCCCACACCATACGAAAGGATACGGATCGCTGAAATTTCTTCCGCATCCCGCGGGACAGAAAAGATTCACCCCGACCCAGACCCCTTCAACACGCATACGCCGGCTGACACAGACCGCCTTTGCTGGCAATGTCAGGGCAGGATCGATCCTGATCCGCGACTTTAGGCAGACGGGTCGTGGCATTGTCTTCTGGCGCAGGCTCGTCGTCGATGTCGGACCAGCACGAAAGCTTGGAAGCCGGGCCGCACCCCGCTCCCATTGCCGTCATCGGGGCAGGCTTCAGCGGCACGATGGCGGCGATACAGCTGCTCGCCCGCTTACCGCCGCACCAGTCGGTTCTGTTGTGTGAACGGGCAGAGCGCTTCGGGAGCGGTCGCGCCTACGCCACCGGGAACCCCGACCACCTGCTCAACGTGCGCGCCGCCAACATGAGCGCCTATCCCGACCGGCCCTCCCATTTCGAAGACTGGCTTTCGAAGATCGCCGCGGGTGAGGCGGGCACCGGTGCCGGCAACCCCGCGATCGGGCACGGACATGTGGGCATCTGGCGGACCCCGGCCGGGACCTTCGCGGCACGCGGGCTATACGGAGATTATCTGGCGGCGCTTCTGACCGAAGCGATGACAGGCGGTTCGACGCCGCGGCTGCACCTGATCAACGACATGATCATCGACCTCGTGCCGGACGAGGACCGTCTGGTCATGGTTGCCGAGGGCGGCCGACGCGTCGACGTCGCGGGTGCGGTGCTGGCGATGGGCAACCTCGCCCTGCCCCAGGAACCGGAAAGCCGCTTCCGGGGCGATCCGTGGAATCCGGCGCATGACGCGCGGCTGCATCCGGATCATCCGGTTCTCATCATCGGGACCGGTCTCAGCATGGTCGATGCGGTGATCAGTCTTCGGCGCCATGGCTTTCGCGGGCAGATCATCGCGCTCTCGCGGCGGGGGCAGATCCCGGCCGTGCACGTACGCGCCGCCCCCTGGCCGCGTCCGGACTTCACGGCCGCCGAGACCCGTTCGATCACCCGGCTTCTGGGCCGGATCCGCCGGGAGGTCGCCTCCGCGGCGGAGGCTCGCATCGCCTGGCACGGGGTGATCGACGCTCTGCGGCCGGTTACGGACGCCCTCTGGCTCGGCTTGCCGCCAGCCGACCAGGCGCGCTTCCTGCGCCATCTCCGCCCGTTCTGGGACACGCATCGGCACCGCTCCGCACCGCCCACGGGCGCGGCCATCGCCGACGAGATCGAAGCCGGCTCGCTTCAGGTGCTCGCCGGAAAGCTGGTGGCGATCGAGGATCAGACCGGTGAAGCGCGCGTCACGTACCGGCCGCGGGGGGCATCCGAACCCAGAACCCTCGGCGTGCAGCGCATCTTCGATGTTCGCGGCGTCGGACGGGTCGCGGATACGACCGACCCGCTTCTGCGCAATCTGATCGGTCGCGGCCTTGTCCGAGCCGGTCCGTTCGGCCTCGGTCTTGCCGTGCGCCCCGATCTGACGGTCCTGGGTGCATCCGATACAGCGGCGCGCCTCTGGACTCTGGGCCCGTTGCTCCGCGGCGCATACTGGGAATGCACGGCCGTGCCGGACATCCGCAACCAAGCCGTCGACCTGGCTCGGTCCGTCGCGGCGGCGCAGGAACCGTCCGCATCGCTTGAGCCCTCTGCACAGGCTTGAGAGTCGGTCCCGATCAGGTTGCCGAGCGGGGAGGGTGAGCGTCGAGCACCCGCGCCACCGTCAGTCGTAGTGTCTGGACACTTCGATACCCCACCGCCGCCGCCACAACCCGGGGCGGGCGTCCTTCGGCCGCGAGCGCCAGCGCACGGATCACCCGGGCCCGGGCCCGCCAATCACCGAAACTCAGGCCCGTCTCGGCGCGGAACCCCCGGGTCAGCGTGCGCCGGCTCGCCCCGGCCCGGTCGGCCCAGGCATCGAGGTCGTCCTCCGAGGCCGGATTTTCGATCAGCTCCAGGCAGACCCGGCGCAGGCGTGCGTCGCGCGGCAGTGGCAGGGCGAGCGGCGTGGCGGGGGCCCGGCCGATCTCGTCGAGGACCAGAGCGGCGAGATGGCCGCCGCGGCCATCCTCTGCGTAGAGCACCGGCTCCTCGGCCAGCGCCGTAAGCGCGGAGGCGAGGAGCCGCGACACCGCGATCACCCGGCAACTCGCCGGGAAGGACCGAACCGCGGCGGGATCCAGATAGGCCGAGCACATCGAGACGGCGCCGTGGGTCGCGACCGCGTGCGGCAGCCGCGGCGGGATCCAGAGCGCGTGCCCCTCGGGAACCACCCAGGTGCCGTCCTCCGCGAACGCCATCATCAGCCCGGTCGTGGCGTAGAGCAGCTGCGCGCGGGGATGGAAGTGCCGGGCGAGATGCATCCCGGCCGCGTAGGTCTTGGGCATCACTGCGACCGGGCGCGGGACGTCCTGATAGTCGGCCGCCTCGGTCGACCGCTTCGCGGCGACAGGTGCCTCCGTCAACATTGGCCCGTTCGCATACATATCCGGCCCAACACCACCATCGGGTCAGGCTATCAGCGCGCAGTCCCGGAGGATACGCCGCGATGGATTCCGATACGCTGTCCCGCCGCACCCTGCGCTTCGTCAACGTCGCGCATGCCCTCGACCATTTCGTACTGCTGATCTACCCGACCGCCGTCATCGCCATCGCGGCCCAGACGGGGCTCGGCTACGGCGAGCTGATCGGGCTCGCCACCGGCGCCTTCGTGGCCTTCGGCCTGTGCTCCCTCCCGATGGGCTCGCTCGCCGACCGGTTCGGGCGGCGCAACATGCTGGCGGTGTTCTTCTTCGGTTACGGCCTGTCCTGCCTCGGCGTGGCGAGCGCCTCGACGCCGCTGGCCTTCGCCCTCTGGCTCTGCGTGCTCGGGCTCGCCTCGGCGATCTACCACCCGGTCGGCTCGGCCATGCTGGTGACCCATGCCCGCCGGCTCGGGCGCGACCTCGGCATCAACGGCGTCTGGGGCAATTTCGGCGCGGCCTCGGCCTCCGGACTCACGGCGCTGCTCGCCGCCGCCGTCAGTTGGCGCGCGGCCTTCGTGGTCCCGGGCCTCGTCTGCCTCGCCTGCGGGGCCGCCTTCCTGGCCCTGGTGCCGGGCGACGGGGACGCCTCGGGCCAGAAGGCCGGCGGCGCGGCGGTGATCCCGGTGACCCGGCCCTGGGCGCTGCTGGCGATGTTCGCCCTGTCGATCTTCGCGGGCGGCCTGACCTTCAACCTGACGACGATCAGCCTGCCGAAGGTGATCGACGAGGGCGTCGGGCAGGCGCTGCCGCTGGCGCTCACCGGCTCCCTCGCCACCGGCGTGTTCCTGTTCGGCGCGCTGATGCAGTTGGCCATGGGCCGCCTCATCGACCGCTACAGCCTGCCGTCCCTGTTCGTGGCGCTCTCGGTGCTGCAGCCGGTGGGGCTCGGGATCGCCGCCCTCTCCACCGGCCTGCCGCTGCTCGCCGGGCTCGTGCTGGCCATGACGGCGATCTACGGGCAGGTGGTGATCAACGACGCGATGATCGCCCGCTACGTCCCGCCCGTCTACCGGGCCCGGGCCTACAGCCTGCGCTACTTCGTGGGCTTCACGGCGAGCGGCTTCGTGGTGCCGGCGATCGCCCTCCTGCATGACCGCGGCGGCTTCGCGCTGGTTCTCGGCGTCGCCTCCGCCTGCGGCGCGGTGATCTGGCTCTCGGCCCTCGGGTTCCTGCGGCTGACCCAGGGCGGCGGACGGCCCGCTCTGGCGGCCGCCGAGTAGCGCGGCGGTTTGCGGGTCCGGCCCGGCGCTGCTACGCGGCGCCGGTCCGAGCCGCGAGCAACCCGTGACCGATCTGTCCCTCGTCATCCGGCCCGAGCGGCCGGAGGATGCCCCCGCCATCGAGCGGCTTCATGCCCGGGCCTTCGGCCCCGGCCGCTTCGCCCGTACCGCCTACCGCCTCCGCGAGGGCGCGGCCGAGCGGATCGATCTCGGCATCACCGCCTCGGTGGGCAGCTTCCTCGTCGGCTCGGTCCGGATGGGGCCCGTGCGGACCGGGGCGACATCCTTCGTGATGCTCGGTCCGCTGGCCGTCGATCCGAGCTTCGCGGGCCGCGGCATCGGCGGTACCCTGACCCGCGCGGCGATCGAGGGGGCGCGGCAGGCGGGCGAGGGTCTCGTGATCCTCGTCGGCGACGCGCCCTACTACGCCCGCTTCGGCTTCACGCCGGTCCCGCCCGGGCGCCTGAGCCTGCCGGGACCGGTCGACCCCGCGCGCCTGCTGTGGCTGGAACTGGCCGACGGCTTCAGCGCAGGCGCGTCCGGCCTCGTCGAGGCCCGCGGCGCGTCGCTTTAAGGGACGCCGCCGCGCGCCTCCGGCAGCGCGCGGGGACCATGGCGGCAACGGAAACTGACGCCGTCGGCGAGCGCGAGCCCGTCAGGCCCGCCGGAGCGCCAGCGCGGCGATCAGCCCGGCGGAGAGGAGCGCCAGCGCCACCGGCGTCGCCGAGGTCGCGGGCCAGGCGGAGGCGGCCGCCGTGAACAGCGCCCCGAAGGTCATCTGCGTGAAGCCGTAGAGGCTCGAGGCGGACCCGGCCGCGTGCGGATCGACGTTCATCAGCCCCGCCACCGCGTTGGGGCTGAGCAGGCCGACGCCCACCGCGTAGGCGAAGAGCGGCACGATCAGGCTGACGACGCCGAGCATCCCGGTGCGGTCCACGATCAGCAGCGTCAGCGCCGCGGCGATGCAGAGGAGATTGCCGCTCCGCGCCGCCTTTCGGATCGGCACCCTGGCGGCGAGCCGGCTCGCCAGGACGGCCCCGCCGACCATGCCGAACACGACGATCAGGCAGTCGAATCCCACCTCCTGAGAGGAGCGCCCGAGCCGGTCCACGAGGAGGAACGGCGCCACGGCCAGGAAGGCGTAGAGGCTCGTCCCGCCGCAGGCCCCCGCCACCAGATAGGCGCGGAACACGGGGATCCGCACGAGCCGGAGGTAGCCGGACAGAACCGCGACGAATCCCGGCAGCGCCACCTTGTGGCGGTTGGTCTCGGGCAGGGTGAAGACCACGAGCGCGCCCAGCAGGGCGACGAGGCCGGCCAGCACCACGAACACGGCGCGCCAGCCGAAGGCCTCGGTCACGACGCCGCCGATCGCCGGCGCCAGGGCGGGCGTGAGCGTCATCGCGGTGGTGAGGATCGCGAGCTTCCGGGCGGCGTCCTCGCGGGTGGAGACGTCGCGCACCATCGCCCGGCCGATCACCAGGGAGCCGCAGGCGCCGAGCGATTGCAGGACCCTGGCGACGAGCAGGACGCCGATGTTCGGCGCCGGGATCGCGAGCAGCAATCCGGCGAGATAGAGGCCGAGGCCGCCGATCAGGACCGGCCGCCGGCCGTACCGGTCCGAGAGCGGGCCGTAGAGCAGCTGACCGCCCGCAAGCCCGATCAGGTAGACGGTGATCGTCAGTTGCGCGCCGGCGGCGTTGGTGCCGAGGTCCACGGCCGCCGCCGCCAGCGCCGGCACGAAGATGTGCAGCGCCACCGTCCCGGTCATGGTCACGGCAACGAGCAGCGGGAGGGGCGCCCGGCGCTCCTCCCCAACGGAACTTCGGTCAGCCAAGGGGTCCTACGCGGTTTTCAATCCGGCACGATGCCGGGGCGCGGCCGCCTTAGAGCAAGGGGCGCGCCCGGAGCCATGCCGGCGGAACGCGCCTGACGCGCGAGGGGCGGGACCGTCCGGAGCCCCGCGCCCGGCCCGTGCCTCTACTCCTTCGGAAGCGGCTGCGGCGTCGGCAGCGGCGCGTTCAGGTCCTTGGTCGGGCCGCCGACCTCGAGATCCTTCGCCCGGTCGACCGCCTCGGGATTGGCCTGCGCGGGAGGCTCCTTGGCGGCCGGCGCCGTCGGCGCGGTCGGCTCGGCGGGGATCAGGCTCGAAGGCTGGCCCTGCTGGTCGCTGTCATGGGCGCCGGCCGGCGGAGCTGGGGCGTTCCGGTCGCTCGATTCACCGGTCGTCCGCGGGCTGCCGGGCGACTTCGCCTCGACCGGCTTGGCGGTGCCGGTATCGGCGGGCTTGGCCGGGCTGTCCTTGCCTTCGGACGCCTTGCCGGCGGCGGGCTTGTCGGCGGACGGCTTCTCGGCGGGCGCAGCCGCGGGCTTGTCGTCAGGCTTCGCCGCCGCAGGCGCAGCCGACGGGGCCTCGTCCTTATCGACAGCGGGGAGCGGCTTCGGCGTCTCGGCCAGGGTTCGCAGATAGGCGATGACGTTGGCCCGCTCCTGCGGCGAAGCGATGCCGGCGTAGGCCATCTTCGTGCCCTTCACGTAGCCCTTCGGGTTGGTGAGGAACCCGTCGAGGTCGGCATAGGTCCACGTGCCGCCCTTCTCCTTCAGGGCCGCTGAATAGTCGAAGCCCGGATGTGAGGCCTTCGGCCGTTCCACGACCCCGTACAGGTCGGGCCCGACCTTGTTCGGGCCGCCCTTCTCGAAATTGTGGCAGGCATGGCAGGCCTTGGTGCCGGCCTCGCCCTTCTCGACATTGGCGCTGGCGAGGCGGACGGCGATCGGCTCGACCTTGGCCTCGGGGGCCGCGGCGGCGGCCTCGGGCTGCGGCTCGGGGAGGTCGTAGCCGGCGTTGCCCGCCGGCTTCGGGTGGTAGATCAATTCGGCGACGAAACCCGATCCGGCCGCGAACAGAAGGGCGCCGAGGACCGCACCCAGGACCTTGTTCACCTCGAACGAGTTCATGCTCTTCTCGCAACTCGGCCGTGCCGATCGCGCGCCTGACACGGGCGAGCGGGCTCGGACACCGGACATTGGAAGATTTCGAGGTTGCCTTAGCGGTTCCGGGCGGCTCCTGACAATGCCACCAGAGGGCTCCGCGTCGCTCCAGCGCAGGATTGTTCCACTGAATTGCCCAGCTTGTCACCGAGTGGCACATTTTCTCCACTGCGCTCCGGCCCGTCTCCGGGGGGACGACAATCGGGGGCCGGCCTGTTAAGCAGCCGGCCGCCTGCCGCCGCGGCCCCGATCCGCGCATCCGGATCCGAATCTCGATGTCCGATCCCCTGGTCCTGATCCCGGCCCGCCTCGCCGCGACCCGCCTGCCGAACAAGCCGCTGGCCGACATCGCCGGCGAGGCCATGATCGTCCATGTCTGGCGCCGGGCCATGGAGGCCGGCATCGGCCCCGTGGTGGTGGCCACCGACACGGCGGAGATCGCCCGGACGGTCGAGGCCGCGGGCGGCCTCGCGGTGATGACTCGGGCCGATCACCCGTCGGGCTCCGACCGCCTCGCCGAGGCGCTCGACATCGTCGACCCGGAAGGTCGCCACGACGTGGTCGTCAACGTCCAGGGCGACCTGCCGACCATCGACCCGGCGATCATCGGCGCCTCCATCGTGCCGCTGGCCGACCGCACCGTCGACATCGTCACCCTCTGTGCGCCGATCACCGACCCCCACGAGGCCGACAACCCGAACGTGGTCAAGCTCGTCGGCCACATGGTCGGTCCCGGGCGCCTGCGCGCCCTGTACTTCACCCGCGCCCGGGCTCCCTGGGGCGACGGGCCGCTCTGGCACCATATCGGCCTGTACGCCTACCGGCGCAGGGCGCTCAGCCGATTCGTGGCCTTGCCGCCCGGCGAGCTGGAGATGCGCGAGAAGCTGGAGCAGCTGCGGGCGCTCGAAGCCGGCATGCGCATCGACGCCGCCATCGTCGACGACCTGCCGCTGGGCGTCGACACCCCCGCCGACCTGGAGCGCGCCCGCGCCCTGCTCCAGAGCCGGCGCCTGAACTGACCCGACGAACGAATCCAGACCGCCATGACAGACCGCACCATCGCCTATCAGGGGGAGCCCGGGGCGAACTCGCACATCATCTGCGCGGAGGCGTATCCGGACTGGACGCCGCTGCCCTGCCCGACCTTCGAGGACGCTTTCGCGGCGGTGACAGAGGGGCGCGCCCAGCGGGCGATGATCCCGATCGAGAACTCGATCGCGGGCCGCGTCGCCGACATCCACCACCTGATCCCGATCTCGCCGCTGCACATCGTGGCCGAGCACTTCCTGCCGATCCACTTTCAGCTGATGGTCCTGCCGGGCACGCAGCGCGAGGCTTTGAAGAGCGTCCACAGCCACGTCCATGCCCTGGGCCAGTGCCGCCGGATCATCCGCCGGCTCGGCCTGAAGGCCGTGGTCGCCGGCGACACCGCCGGGGCCGCCCGCGAGATCGCCGAGATCGGCGACCCGAGCCGGGCGGCTCTGGCGCCCGCACTCGCCGCCGGAGTCTACGGCCTCGACATCCTGGAGCGCGACGTCGAGGACGAGGCGCACAACACCACCCGGTTCGTGGTGTTCTCCCCGGAGCCCCAGCCGGTGGAACAGGGCACCGTGCCCTGTGTGACGAGCTTCGTGTTCCGCGTGCGCAACATCCCGGCCGCGCTCTACAAGGCGCTCGGCGGATTCGCGACCAACGGCGTCAACATGTCGAAGCTCGAGAGCTACATGGTCGACGGCGAATTCACCGCCACGCAGTTCTACGCCGAGGTCGACGGCCATCCGGACGATCCGGGCCTCAGCCGGGCGCTGGACGAACTCGGCTACTTCTCGCGCGAATTGCGGGTGATCGGCACCTACCCGGCCCACCCCTTCCGCGAGATGGCACGGCCGGCGGCGGAGTGATCCTCACTCCCGCCGGAGCACCCGGTCCACCGCCAGATCCGACCAGAAGCCCGGCCGAAAATCGCGCTTGAGCGCCTCGGGGTCGTAGACGGTCTCGACCCAGGTCAGGAAGTCGAGCCCCCTCGCCTCGCCCTCGATGCGATACCGGGCGAAGAATGCGTCGAGGATGCCGGTCTTGGCGAAACGGAGATGGCCGTAGCGGGCGGAGAGCTGCCGGGCGGCCTCCGCCACCGGGCGCCCCTCGTGCAGGATCAGGTAGAGGGCCGAGGCGAGGCCGGCCCGGTCGGCGCCGGACTTGCAGTGCATCACCGCCGGGTACTCGATGCCGGCGAAGAAGGCCTTGGCGCCGAGGATGGTGGCCCGGTCCGGCGCTTCCCGCGAGCGGAGCACGAACTCGACCAGCTTGAGCCCGTGGCGCTCGCAGGCCTCGCGCTGCAGCGGCCAGGATCCGTGCTCGCGCCCGCCGCGCAGGGAGATGATCGTCCGCACGCCCTCGGCCCGGAAGCGGGCGAGCTGATGGGGGCCGGGCTGGGCCGAGCGCCAGAGGGCGCCGGAGCCGACGCGGTGCCGGTTGAGATAGGCGAGGCGGAAGACGCCGTGGTCGATCAGCAGCATGCTGGCCCAGGCCATGAGCCGGTCGCCGGGGCCGGCGATCGGCCGCTCGAAGCGGGCGATCCGGGCCATGCGGCGCGCGTAGCGCCTCTCGGGCTTGAGGAAGCGGTTGAACAAGGCCGTGCTGCCGGGGGAACCGAGCCCGGGCTCTATCAGCCGCCCGCCGGCCCGGCAATTCGCGGGCCGGCGGGCCGGCACCGGCATCACGCGACGTCACGCGACGTCACGCAGGCCGACGCGACGCGGCGCCATTCTTGCCTTCACTCCGCCTGGATCGGCATCGAACCTGCGCGGGCCGCGCGGGTTATCCGCCGGTCGGACGACGGGAGGCCCGAAGCCCATGAGCACGCGCACCACGAGCATCCGCCGGGCCCGCGAGGCCGATCTCGGCGGCTTGTCCAAGGTGTTCGATGCCTCCTGGCGCGAGGCCTATCGCGGCATCATCCCGGGCGTCGCCCTGGAGCGGGTGATCTCGACCCGGGACAGGGCCTGGTGGCAGAGCGCCCTGCGCCGCGGCCGGCCGATCGCGGTGGTGGAGACGGGCGAACTCGTCGTCGGCTACGCGGCCTACGGACGGACGCGCAGCCGGGCGCTCGGCACCGAGGCCGAGATCGACGAACTCTACCTGTTGCCGGAGTATCAAGGCGTCGGCCTCGGCCGGCGCCTGTTCCGGGCGGTGCGCAACGACCTCGCGGATCACGGCCTCACGCGGCTGGGCGTGTGGAGCCTGGAGGACAATGTCCGCGCCGGCGCCTTCTACGAGGGGCTCGGCGGCGTCGCCGGCCCGCGGGCGCTGGACCGCGTGGCGGGCATCCCGCTCCCCAAGGTGGGCTTCCTGTTCGGCTAACGTTTTCCAGCGCTCGTTGCCGGGCCGCACCATCGGCCGATTTGCTTTGCCAAGCGGCGCCACTAAGAGATCCGGGAAGCGGACGAGACCGCATTCCGGAAGCGACACGCCATGAAGATCGACGCCATCCCGCTCGGCAAGAAGCCGCCGCACGACGTCAACGTGATCGTCGAGGTGCCGCTCGGCGGCGAACCGATCAAGTACGAGATGGACAAGGAATCCGGCGCGCTGGTCGTCGACCGGTTCCTCTACACCCCGATGTTCTATCCGGGGAATTACGGCTTCATCCCCCACACCCTGTCGGGCGACGGCGATCCCTGTGACGTGCTGGTGGCCAACACCCGCGCCGTGCTGCCGGGCGCGATCATCAGCGCGCGTCCCGTGGGCGTGATGGTGATGCAGGACGAGGGCGGCGAAGACGAGAAGATCATCGCGGTGCCCTCGCGCCACCTGACCAAGCGGTACGACCGGGTCGAGAACTACACCGACCTGCCCGAGATCACGATCCAGCAGATCCAGCACTTCTTCGAGCACTACAAGGATCTGGAACCCGGCAAGTGGGTCAAGTTCGTCCGCTGGGGCGACAAGGAAGAGGCCCACCGGCTGATCGAGGAAGCGATCGAGCGCGCCAAGGCCAAGAAGTAAGCGGGCCGGCCGCTCCCGCCCGGGAGCGGCCCATGTCCCTCAGCCGTCGATGCGGCGCAGCCCGACCTTGTAGCGCCGGGCATTCTCCACGTAGCGCAGGGCGGCCTGCCGCAGCCCCTCGACCGCGGCCTCGTCGAGGGTGCGCACGGCCTTGGCCGGCGCCCCGACGATCAGGCTGTGATCCGGGAATTCCTTGCCCTCGGTGACCAGCGCGTTGGCGCCGATGAGGCAGCCGCGGCCGATCCGGGCGCCGTTCAGGACCGTCGCCCCCATGCCGACGAGGCTGCCGTCGCCGATGGTGCAGCCGTGCACGATCGCGCCGTGGCCGACCGTGACGTCGCTGCCGATGACGAGGGGAAACCCGGGATCGACGTGCATGATCACGCCCTCCTGGACATTGGTGCGATCGCCGATGCGGATCGGCTCGTTGTCGCCGCGCAGAGCCGCGCCGAACCAGATGCCGACATCGAGGCCGAGATGCACGCGGCCGACCACCTGCGCGTCGGGCGCGATCCAGACCCGGGCGGGGTCGGCGAGGTCGGGGACGTGATCGTCGAGGGCGTAGAGCGGCATGGCGGCCTTTCGTGGGGATCGGGCTTAACGGCCGCGCGATGCGGCCGGGATCGCGACGGATGACGCGCATCGCCTGTCGCGGGAATGGTACGGCGCGTCCAGGCTGCCAATGCTAGGCTGGTTCCGCAAGCAGCCTCGACCTGGACGGGAAACAGAGATGGCGCGATTCCCGGCTCTGATCGGTCTGACGGTGATCCTGCTGACGCAGGGGGCGGGGGCGGCGGACCTGCGGGAGCGGTCGCCCCTGGGCCGGTTCCGGGCGACCTGCGAGGATCTCGCGACCTTCTGCTTCGCCGCTGCCTGCGGCGGCGACCAGATCGCCGCGGCCCAGGGCTGCCGGGCGCGCTGCCCGAGCGCGTCGATCATCGATGTCGTGCCGAGCGTCTGCCGGCCGCCCGACGTCCAACCGGCGATAGGTCTCCGGCGCCGGGGCTGAGTTTCCGTCGCGTCCGGTCTCCGGGAGAAAATTCCGCCCGCTGCGGCAACGAAACGCGGAGCGCGGCATTGACCGGTCTCGGACAGTTGAACAACGGGGACGCGCACAGATGCTCGTGAACGCGCGCGAGGCCCGCCGTCGCACTCTGCTGACAAGCAATCTTCACCCGCCCGAGGGCGGCCTGAACGCCGATCCAATTCTATATGGTGTCGCCGCGGGCTTGGCCTCGCTGTTTCCGCCCGTAACGGCGCAAGCGCAGGATCGTTCCGAACCGCGCGGACATGCCGAGGGCGAACGGCCCGGGGACAGGACGGCGTCCCGGTAAGACGCCGCCAGCGCTGTCCGTCAGGAAGCCAGCCGCGCGAGAAGGAGCAGCGTCGCCACAGCCGGCACGGCGGTGGCGAGCCATAGGGCGCCGGGATGAAACCCCGCGGGCCCCGTGAAACGGAGGCTCCGCGTCACCGCGGGACGCGAGGGGTCCCCGCGTCCGATCCCGATTCCGACTGGCATCCGTGGCCTCCTCGATACACGAGGAATGAGCCCCGGCGCCCCTCAAGGCCGTCTGAATCGGCGGCCGCCATCATGCGGCGTGGTGAACCGCTCCTTAAAGGGCGCGGTCGAACTTCAGCTCGCCGTTCGGGCTCTTGAGCACGAGCTGCGAGCCGACTAAGTCCCACACCGCCGAGGTGCGCAGGGCGATGAAGAACGCCTGCTCGGCGGCGGCGAGGCCCTTGTCGCAGCTCTTCTTGGTGAGTGCGAGCGGGCCCACGGCGATGTGCTGCTCCTTGAGCGGGAATGCGGTCGCCGCGAAGGTGTTGCAACCGCCGTAGCCGCGGGCGCGGTACTGCTTGTCGATGATGAAGCTCGGCCGGTCGCCACCCGTGAAGGGCTTTCCGTTGAGGCTCACGGCGGTCCAGGTCGAATCGAGCGGGAAGATCTTCTCGCTGGCCTTGGTCCCCGGCACGTACTGGGGCTTCTTCTCCTCTTCGCCGCCGGGGCGGCGATTGCCTCGGCCGAAGCCCGTCGGCGAACCGCCCATCTGGGCCTGCGCCTGCGTCACCGCGGATAGGTCCATGGCCAGCACGGCACAGGCCAAGCTCGCGATCAGCACCCCTCTCATCGTCCAGTCCCCATGTCGCGCGCACCGCGCGCAGGTTGTCCCGGTCCGGAGGCGCCACGCCGGCCGCGCAGCACGGCCCCGCGAGAGACCGCTCCGAATCCTTGCGCCTTGGCGGATGCGACAGGATTTCAGCACAATTATGGTCGCGCTCCGACCGGATGTGCCCGGAAACGATCCGCGACCGTAATCGTTGTTGATGATCGCCGAGGAGGAGAGTGAGCGTGGCAGGATCGGACGAGGGCGCACAGAGCGGAACGCAAGCGCCCATCATGAGCCCCGCGCAGTCGCGGGCGGCCCGTGGGCTGCTCGGCTGGTCGCAGGCCGATCTCGCGGGCAAAGTGGGCCTGGACGAGCAGTTCGTGCGGGATTTCGAGGGCGGCTACAGCGACCCGCCGAGCGGGCAGATCGAGGCCCTGCGGAGCGCCCTCAGCGCAGCCGGCGCGGTGTTCACCGACGCTCCGACCCTCGGCGTCCATCTGGCGGCCGGACCGGGCGTCGACGAGGGCACCCGCGCCGACGCACTCACCACCGAGAACGATCGGTAACGCCCGCGGAACTCCGGAACGCGCCGCTCATGGCGTGTTCAGGCGCAGGATCCGAGAACCAGGGACGCCCGAACCCGCGCACCGTCCTTGGAGCGTCCCGTGATCGATCTCGTCAGCAGCCCGTCGCCGCGCGACCGGCGTCCTGTCTTCGAACGGACCGGAGGCCAGTGATGCGCGCCGACACCTTTCTGGCCGCCGCCGACGCGTTGCCCCTGGCGAGCCTCGATGCCCTCCTGGGGAGCCGGGGGCTGGTGGTCGTCGCGCCCCACCCCGATGACGAGAGCCTCGGATGCGGCGGCCTGATCGCAGCCGCCCGGGCGTCCGGGCGGCCCGTTCACCTCGTCGTGGTCAGCGACGGATGCGGCTCGCACACGCAGTCCCGCCTCTATCCGCCGGAGAAGCTGCGCGCCCTGCGCGAGGCGGAGACGCAGCGGGCCGGAGCGGTGCTCGGCCTCGGATCCGGGGACGTGACCTTCCTGCGCCTGCCCGACGCCCATGTCCCGAGCGACGGGCCGGAGGCCGACGCGGCTGCGGCGGCCGTGGCCCGCGCGGCCGCGGCGATCGGGGCCGGCGCGGTCTTCGTCACGTGGCGCCACGATCCCCATTGTGATCACAAGGCGGCCGCCGCGATCGTCGCCCGCGCCCGACCGCAGATGCCGGGAGTCCGGGTCTATGAGTATCCCGTCTGGGGCTGGACCCTACCGCCCGAGACCGAGGTCGGCCCAAGCCCGACCGGCCTGCGCCTCGACGTCTCCGCCTATCGCGAGACCAAGGCGCGGGCCGTGGCGGCGCACGAATCGCAGACCACCGACCTGATCGCGGACGATCCCCAGGGCTTCCGGCTCGAGCCCGCCATGATCGACCGGCTCTGCGGTCCCTACGAGCGCTTCGTCGCGATCCCCGCATGACCCGGCGGACCCAGACCCTGCCGGAGGATTACTTCCGCGGCATCTACGCCAGCGACCCGGATCCCTGGCATTTCACTTCCTCGCCCTACGAACGCGAGAAATACGCGGCGACGCTCGCGGCCCTTCCCCAGCCGCGCTACCGGTCCGCCTTCGAGCCGGCCTGCTCGATCGGCGTCTTCACCCGCGCCCTCTCGGAACGCTGCGCCCGGCTCCTCGCCACCGATCTCGTCCCGGCCGCCGCGGAGGCCGCCCGGGCGCGATGCGCGGATCGTCCCCATGTCGAGATCCGGCAGGGGACCATGCCGGCGGACTGGCCGACCGGGCCCTTCGACCTGATCGTCCTCTCCGAGTTCCTGTACTTCCTGGCCCCGCCGGATTTCGCCGAGCTCGTACGCCGGGCCGGCGAGACGATCGCGCCCGGCGGGGACATCGTTCTGGTGCACTGGCTGGGCGAGACCGATTACCCGCTTTCGGGCGATGGTGCCGCCGATGGCTTCATCCGCCTCTCCGCCGCCTTCGCCCAGGTCCTGAGTCAGTCGCGGACCCCCGATTATCGGATCGATGTCCTGCGCGCCGGAGCCGCCTCGTGAGCATCGCGGTCATCACGCTCAACAAAGGTCGGCGCGCACACCTGACCCGCCTGCTCGACGGTCTCGGTCGCGGCGATCCACCCGATCGCTGCGTCGTCGTCGAGATCGGCGGCGATGAGGCGCCCTACCCGGCGCTGCCCTTCCCGGTGGAGCGCGTCGCGTTCCCGCATGCCGGCCTGCCCCTCGCGGCGGCGCGCAATGCCGGGCGCCGGGCGGCCCAGGCCGAGACGCTGATCTTCCTCGACGTCGATTGCATCCCCTCGGCGGGGCTCGTCGCGGGCCTGTCGCGGGCGGTGGCCGAGCAGGACGGCCTGATCTGCTGCGAGATCGGCTACCTGCCGGCCGGCGCGGTGGCGGATGGATGGTGCGCGGCGGATCTGGAGCGGTTCGGCCAGCCGCACCCGGTGCGGGCCTTCCCGTCCGCAGGCGTGGTGGCGCCGGCACCGCAGGCCGGGCTGTTCTGGTCGCTCGCCTTCGCGGTGCGCGCCGAGACCTATGACCGCCTCGGCGGGTTCGACGAAACCTTTTCCGGCTACGGCGCGGAGGACACCGATCTGGCGTTCCGGGCGGAGAAGGCGGGGGTGCCGATCCTGTTCCTGGGAGGCCCCCGGGCCTACCACCAGCATCATCCGGGCTACGACCCGCCCCTGCAGCATTTCCGCGACATCGTCGCCAACGCGGCCCGCTTTCACGACCGGCACGGGATCTGGCCGATGGACGGCTGGCTCGACGGGTTCGCCCGGCTGGGGCTGATCGGGGCGGATCGGTCGAACGGGATCGTCATCCATCGCGACCCGACGCCGGACGAGATGGCTGCGGCGCGGCTGCCGGACGATCGGCCTTTCTAGGGCCGTCGCGGCCGCCGCGCCGCAGAGTTTGTCCCTTCTCCCGAAGAGACTGGTGAGGGGTGAACCCGCTCCGGGGCCTTCTCCAACCCTCATCCGAACCTGTCACGCGGTCACGGGCTTGCCCGCGATCCGCTCCGATCTGCCCCGGGGCCCGGCAAGCCCGGCCCCGGTCATGCAGCTGCTTGGCGCGCCGTTCGGGCGGCCTCAGCCCTTCATGGCGTTCGCCTTCTCGATCAGCGCCTCGGCCATGCGGATCGAGGCGATGTCGATGAGGCGTCCGTCCAGGGACACGGCGCCGCGGCCGGCCTTGGCGGCCTCTTCCATGGCCTCGAGAATGCGGCGGGCCTTGGTGACCTCGGCTTCCGAGGGGGTGAACACCTCGTTGGCGAGATCGATCTGCGACGGGTGGATCGCCCACTTCCCTTCGAAGCCGAGGGCGGCGCAGCGGCGGGCCGCCGAGCGGTAGCCGTCCGGATCCGAGAAATCGCCGAAGGGGCCGTCGATCGGGCGCAGGCCGTAGGCGCGGCAGGCCACCAGCATGCGGTTCTGAGCGAACAGCCACGGATCCTGCCAGTGGGTCTGGCGATTGCCGGCCTCGTCCTTGTCGGTGAGCACCGAGAAGTCGGGGTTCACGCCGCCGATCACCGTCGAGCGGGCGCGGGTCGAGGCGGCGTAATCGGCCACGCCGAAGGACATCGCCTCCAGGCGCTTCGACGACTGGGCGATCGCCTCGACATTGGCCATGCCGAGCGCGGTCTCGATCAGCACCTCGAAGCCGATCTGCTTGTCACGCTTCTTGGCCTGCTCGATCTGGGTGACCAGCACGTCGATGGCGTAGACGTCGGCCGGCACGCCGACCTTCGGGATCAGCACCATGTCGAGGCGCGGGCAGGCTTCGACGATGTCGACCACATCGCGGTACATGTAGTGGGTGTCGAGACCGTTGATGCGGATCATCATGGTCTTGTTGCCCCAATCCAGGTCGTTGAGCGCCTGGATGATGTTGGTGCGGGCCTTCTCCTTGTCGTCGGGGGCGACCGCGTCCTCGAGGTCGAGGAAGATCACGTCGGCGGCCGACTGCGCCGACTTCTCCATGAAGGTCGGGTTGGAACCGGGGACCGCGAGTTCGGACCGGTGCAGGCGCGGCTTGGCCTGCTGGATCAGGGTGAAGCTCATCTTGGATTCTCTCTCCTGGTGACGGTTCTGATGCCGTTGCGGGGCTGGACCCCGTTCACCGGCGGCAAATGGCGCGCACTGGGCTGCCTGACAGGGCGCGCAGGCGCGTTTCGATCCGATCCCTCAACGTGCGAGGCCCGCACCGCCTCACCCGGTCGCCCCGAAGCCGACCGCGATGCAGTTGATGGACAGGAGCAGGGCCGACTTCACCGCCTCGCGCCGGTCCTCGTCGGTCTCGGCGCGGTAGCGGGCGAGCAGTTCCACCTGCTCGCGGCTGACCTGGTTGATGGTCGGAAGCCGCCCCTTCAGGCGATCCCGGAACAGGGGGAAGCGCTCGGCGAGATCCGCGCCGCCGCTCACCCGCAGCACCATCTCCCGGGTCAGCGCGTATTCGGCCTCGATCATCGAGAAGATCCGGTCCCGGATCGCCGCATCCGGGACGAGGCCCGCATAGGCGCGGGCGATGTCGAGATCGACCATCATCAGCGTCTTCTCGACCTCGTCGAGGACGAGGCGGAGGATGCGGGATTCGTTGAACAGCCGCTTGAGGGTCGCCTCGCCGTCGCGGCCGCGCACGTCGATGAAGCTCGCAAGCCCGGACCCGACCCCGTACCAGCCGGTGATCACGTGCCGGTTCTGCGACCACGCGAATACCCAGGGGATCGCCCGCAGGTCCGAGAGCGAGCGGGCGCCGAACCGGCGGGCCGGCCGCGAGCCGATGTTGAGGAGCGCGATCTCGTCCAGCGGGCTCGCGGCCTGGAAGTAATCGACGAGGCCGTCGGTCTGGAGCAGCTGGACGTAGGCCGCCCGGGACGCCCCGGCCAGCGCCTCCAGGGCGTCGTCGTGGCCGGGGCCCGCCCGCTCGCCGTCGCCGGCGAGCGCGTGCTCGAACACCGAGGCGGCGAGCAGCTCCATCTGGTAGGCGGCGGTGCCGCGGTTGGCGTACTTGAACGAGACGACCTCGCCCTGCTCGGTGGTGCGGAACCGGCCGCGGATCGAGCCCGGCGGCTGGGCCATGATGCCGCGATGGGTCGGCACGCCGCCGCGGCTCACCGAGCCGCCGCGCCCGTGGAAGAAGGCGATGCCGACACCGAGTTCCTCGCCGAGCCGGGTCAGCTTGCTCTGCGCCTTGTAGAGCTCCCAGTTGGCGGCGACGAAGCCGCCGTCCTTGTTGGAGTCGGAATAGCCGATCATCACCTCCTGCACCCCGCCCTGCCAGCGGGTTGAGCGGCGCACCACCGGCACGCCGAGCAGCGCCCGCATGATCGCCGGGGCGGCACGCAGGTCGTCGATGGTCTCGAACAGGGGCACGATCGGCAGCGGGCAGATCTCCGTCCCGGCCGCGTCGAGGAACACCCCCGCCTCCTTGGCCAGCAGGTAGGCGCCGAGGACGTCATCCACCGAGCGAGTCATCGACAGCACGAAGGCGCCGAACGCCTCCCGGTCGAGGGCCTCGCGCATCTCGGCGACGAGGGCGAAGGTGGCGAGGGTCTCCCGGGCGGCGTCGGGCAGGTCCTCGAAGGACCGCTCGGGATCACGGGGCCGGGCGAGTTCGGTATCGAGCCACTGGCGCCACGCGGTCGAACCGAGGGCCGGCGGCTCGCCGTCGCCGTTGCGCTGGCGCCAGAGGGCGTGGAGCGTGTCGGTGGTCCGCGTGGTGTTCTCGCGCAGGTCGAGCCGGACCGTCGAGAAGCGGAAGATCTCCACCATGCGCCGGACAGGGCGGACGAGATCCCGCGCCAGCGCCCCGCACTTGGCCTCCGTCAGGCCGCGCTCCAGGGTGCGCAGATCCTCGATCAGGCCGTCGGCGCTGGCGTAGTCGGGACCGGACGGGTGCTCACCTTCGTTGCGGGCGATCGTCGCCTCGATCTTGCGCAGGACGCAGGAGAGATACTGGCGATAAGGCTCGCCCGGGTTGCGCCGGGTGATGGCGCGGGCCTGGCCGCTCTCGGCGAGCTGCCGTTCGAGTTCCGCGTGAAAGCTTTCGGGCAGCGGCAGCGAGCGCTCGGTGAGCGAGAGGGTCCGGCCCAGTTCCCGCACGCCGTCGCGATAGCGGGTGAGCGAGGCCAGGGCGTTGCGGTGCAGGGTCTGCCGGGTGACCGCGGCCGTGACGTAGGGGTTGCCGTCCCGGTCGCCGCCGATCCACGAGCCGAACTGGAAGAATGGCGGCACCTTGAAGTCCGTGCCCGGATAGGTCTCGGCGAGGGCCTCGTGCAGGGTCTCCAGGGTCTCGGGCAGCATCTCGAACAGGGTCTCGTCGAAGAAGTGCAGCCCCCAGGCCACTTCCCGCTCGACCGTCGCCTTCTCCAGGTGCAGCTCGCCCGTCATCCAGACCAGCTCGATCTGGTCGCGGAGCTCGTTCATGAGACCGTTGCGCTCACGATCGGTCCAGCGCGGCATCTCCAGCTCGCGCAGCACGAGGTAGATCCGGCGGAACTTCTCCAGCACCGTCACGCGCTTGCCCTCGGTGGGGTGCGCGGTGAGCGTCGGGCGGATGCGCAGGTCGCTGAGCAGCGCCTGGATCTTCTCCGGGGGCACGCCCTGCCGGCGGGCATCCGCGAAGACCTTGGCGAAGGAGCCGCTGAGCGCGGCACGGCCTTCCGTGCGCTCCACGTGCCGGCGGCGGCGCATCGCGGCGTTCTGCTCGGCGATGGAGATCAGCTGGAACCAGATGCCCTGCACCTGCAGCGCGCGCGCCAGCATCTGCGGCGAGAAGCGCGAGATGTCGGCCGTGCCGTGCAGGACCGCCTCGAGGTCGGGATCGTGCCGGCGGGCGACATCGAGCAGCGCCTGGAACAGGATGTCCAGCGCCTGCTCGGCCGAGGTGCCGACGATCACCGGCGGCGCGAAGGCTGTCGCGTCGACGAGACCTGGATGTGCGTGAAGGGTGCGGGTCATGAGGCCACCTCGTGGCGCGCGGTTTTCTTGGAGGATGTTCAGCGCGAAGCGTCGTCACCGCCGGCTCGGGAGGTACGCGCATCGGCCGGTGCCCAGCGCGACGAGCCCCCTCTCCCGTGCGGGAGAGGGTCGGGGTGAGGAACGCGATGGTTCAGGATCGAGCGCGCCGCCGGTACGCCGATGGACCGCGCCTTCTCCGGAAGGATCCGATCCCTCACCCTGTCCCTCTCCCGCACGGGAGGGGGACCCACGCCGCATTCTGAGACTGTGCGGCAGGCTGGCTGCGGCTACGCCGCCCGGGCCAGCACGTCGGCCACCGTCTGGCCGAAGGAACCCGGATCGGGCGCCACGGTGAGGCCGTAGGAGCGCATGATCTCGGCCTTCTCGGCGGCGCTGTCGCCGGCAGCCGAGATGATCGCCCCCGCATGGCCCATGCGGCGGCCCTTCGGCGCCGTGAGCCCCGCCACGAAGCCGATCACCGGCTTCGACATGTTCTCGCGGATCCAGGCCGACGCCTCGGCCTCCTGCGGGCCGCCGATCTCGCCGATCATCAGCACCGCGTCCGTGTCCGGATCGGTCTCGAACAGGGCGAGGTGGTCGAGGAAGGACGAGCCGTTGATCGGATCGCCGCCGATCCCCACCGAGGTGGAGATGCCGAGCCCGAGCTCCTTGAGCTGCGAGGCCGCCTCGTAGCCGAGCGTCCCCGAGCGGGAGATCACCCCGACATTGCCGGGGAGATAGATGTGACCGGGCATGATGCCGAGCATCGCCTTGCCGGGGGAGATGATGCCGGCACAGTTCGGGCCGACCACCATCGTGCGGCGATCCCGCGGATAGCGCATCAGGTAGCGCTTCACCCGCATCATGTCCTGGGCCGGGATGCCGTCCGTGATCGAGCAGACCAGCCGCAGGCCGGCATCGGCCGCCTCCATGATGGCGTCGGCCGCGAAGGGGGGCGCCACGAAGGTGATGGACGTGGTGGCGCCGGTCGCCGCCACCGCCTCCTTGACGGTGTTGAACACCGGCAGGCCGAGATGGGTGCGGCCGCCCTTGCCCGGAGTGACGCCGCCGACGACGTTCGTGCCGTAATCCAGCATCTCCTTGGCGTGGAAGGTGCCCTTGTCGCCCGTGATGCCCTGGACGATGATCGGGGTGGTCTCGTCGATGAGGATGCTCATGGCGCGGTCTCCCCTTCAGTGCTGCGTCTTGGCGGTGGCGCAGGCGTCGACCGCCTTCTTGGCCGCCTCCGACAGGGTGTCGGCGGTGATCAGGTCGAGGCCGCTCTCGGCCAGGATCTTCTTGCCCGCCTCCACGTTCGTACCGGCGAGCCGGACCACCAGCGGCACGTCGATCTTCACTTCGCGCGCGGCCTGGACGACACCCTCGGCGACCCAGTCGCAGCGGTTGATGCCGGCGAAGATGTTGACGAGGATCGCCTTCACGTTGCGGTCCGACAGGACCAGCCGGAAGGCCGTGGCCACCCGCTCGGGCGAGGCGCCGCCGCCGACATCCAGGAAGTTCGCCGGCTCGCCGCCCGCGTGCTTGATCATGTCCATGGTGGCCATGGCCAGCCCGGCGCCGTTGACGATGCAGCCGATCTCGCCCTCGAGGCCGATGTAGCTGAGGTTGTGCTCGGCGGCCTGCGCCTCGCGGGGATCGCCCTGCGAGGGGTCGTGCATGTCGGCGATGCCCGGCCGGCGGAACATCGCGTTGTCGTCGAAGGACATCTTGGCATCGAGCGCGAGCACCCGGTCGTCCTTGGTGACGACCAGCGGATTGATCTCCAGCATCGTGCCGTCGCAGTCGCGGAACGCCCGATAGGCGTTCATGATCGTCTTCACCGCGGCCGAGACCTGCTTGATGTTGAGACCGAGCTGGAAGGCGATCTCCCGGGCCTGGAACTGCTGCAGGCCCACCGCCGGCTCGACCACCACCTGGATCAGGGCGTCGGGCTCGTTCGCGGCGATCTCCTCGATGTCCATGCCACCGCGCTGGCTGGCGATGACGCGCACGCGCTCGGCCTTCCGGTCCAGCACGTAGCCGAGGTAGAGCTCACGCTCGAACGGGTCGGCGGTCTCGACGTAGACCCGCTGGACCGGCTTACCCTCGGGGCCGGTCTGGTGGGTGACGAGGCGCTTGCCGAGGAGATCCTTGGCGGCGTCGCGGACCTCGTTATAGGTCCGGCAGAGCTTGATGCCGCCGGCCTTTCCGCGGGCACCCGCGTGGATCTGCGCCTTCACGGCCCAGAAGGATCCGCCCAATTCCGTAGCCGCGTAGACCGCCTGATCCGGGCTGAACGCGATCGCGCCCTTCGGGACGGCCACGCCGAAGCTCGCAAGCAGCTCCTTGGCCTGATACTCGTGGACGTCCATTCGGCGCCTCCTCCGCGGTTCGTTGCCGCCGTTGATGCCCTTCACTTTAGTTGAGTCGAAGGAATAAGCCCGTCAAATTTTTTGATCCCGGGCTTGACGACGACTTTTTCGCGGTCGCAGCACGGATCGTATTCGATGCTGCGCTGCGGCATACTCAAAAACAACGAGGCCGGGGCATGATGCACCCGGCCTCGACTGTCGATGGTTTGCCGGCGCCAGGATCAAGCGCCGCGGGCGTCAGTTCACTTTGGTCTTCACCACCTCGTAGACCTTCTCGGTCAAGGCCCCGGCCCCGGCCAGAAGGTCTTCGAGTTCCTTCAGCCGCTCGTCGGCGAAGTCCCGGTCCTCGAGACCCTTCGCGTTCACGTAGACGTTGAGCGCCGCGCTGCGCAGTCCGGCATAGGCGGAGAGCACGGCCACGCCGGCATCCGACACGACGTTGAGGTTGCCCTTGTCGGCGGTGATCGCCGCGAGGTCGATCACCGCGCGGCACGCCCGGCAGCAGGCGAGCGGCACGTCGCAGGCCGTCTTGAGGGCCGCCTGGATTTTCTCCGCGCGGGCCGCCTTCTCGTCGTCGGTGGCCTTGGGCAGGCCGTAGGCCCCCATCACGGCGTCGAAGGCCTGGACGTCCTCCCCGATCATGCCGGTGAGCACGACCCGCAGGCCCTCGGACTTGGCCAGGACCTCCTTCAGCTCGGCCTCGACCTCGACATACTTCTTCTTGCCGATGGTGAGGTTGCAGACCATCGACACCAGAGCCGCGCCCATGGCGCCGGAGATCGCCGCCGCGCCGCCACCGCCGGGGGTCGGGGCGGCGCTGGCGAGTTCCGTCAGGAAGGTCTGGATGGACGCGTTTTCCGGCGCCTGCTGCGTGTCCGACATGGGCGTTTCTCCCGTCAGGCCATCGACTTGGCGAGCGAATAAATCTCCTCGGCGTCGAGCACCTTGTCGGTGCTCTCGAAGAGCTGGCCCACGCAGGCCCGGTGCAGCTTGAGCTTCAACCCGCCGATGCCCAGCGCGCCGAAGGCCTGCTTGCCGTTGCGCTCCTTCCCCTTGTCCATCACGTCGATGCCGCCGATGCCCGTCGGGGGCTGGGCGTTGTAGTCGGCGACGAACTCGATGGACGATTCCTGCGCCCAGGCGGATTCGGGCAGCAGCTCGACGCCGATGGCGCCGGCCGTGAACACGAGGTTCGTGCCCTTCACGAGGGCCACGCGGGAGGCCTCGTCGGGGGTCGCGGCGGCCTTCACGTTGACCTTGAAGCGCTTGTTGATCTGGTCCGCGGCAGCCTGGGTCTTGTCGAGGGCGCGGCCCGCGATGGTGACCTCGGCGCCCTCGCCGGCGAGCAGCGCGGCCGAGCGCATGCCGACCGGGCCGGTGCCGGCCAGCACGACGGCCTTCTTGCCCTGGAGCGAGCCTGCGGCCTTCGCCACCAGCGCGACGCCCGCGGCGGCCGTGGTGTTGGAGCCGTTGGAATCGAGCATGACCGAGACGCGGAACGGGCCGAAGAACCGCTTCTTGACCGCGGTGAACAGCTCCTCGCCGGCCGCCATGCTGCCGCCGCCGACGAAGATCGCCGTCGACTTCTTCTCGGAACCGCCACGGGTGTAGATCGTGCCGTCGACCAGAGCGCCGACATTGTCGGGGTTCACGCCACCGTAGCCGGCGATGTGGTCGGCGCCGCCGTCGTAGCCGACGACCGTGTCGAACACGTTCGGCACGGCATCGGTGTCGAACAGGAACAGCAGCTTCTTCGTCACGATTCAGACCTTTCTGTCGCGCCCTGCGGCGCTATCGTCTTGTTTTCAAAGGGCGGTCGCAGCGCGCGACCCATCCGCGTCATCGTGCGCCCGAGCTATCAGATGGCATAGCGGGCGAGGCGCGGGCCCCCTCTCCCGTGCGGGAGAGGGACAGGGTGAGGGGCGTGCCTCATCCGGAGAGTTCTCCTCCCTCACCCCAACCCTCTCCCGCACGGGAGAGGGGGCCTGTCGTGCCTACTCGACCACGTTCTGCGGCTTGCCCGCCACGAACGCCTCGACGTTGTCGACGAGCTGGTCGGCCAGGATCTGCATCGCCTCCTTGCTCGCCCAGGCCACGTGCGGCGTGACGATCAGGTTCGGCAGGTCGGCCTCGCACAGGATGTTGCCGTCCTTGGGCGGCTCCTGCGCCACCACGTCGAAGCCGGCGCCCGCGATGGTGCCGTCCTTGAGCGCTTCGAGCAGGGCCGCCTCGTCCACGAGCCCGCCGCGGGCCGTGTTGATGAGGATGGCGCTCTTCTTCATCTTCTTGAACTCGGCCGCGCCGATCATGCCCTTGGTCTCGGGGGTCAGCGGCACGTGCAGCGTGATCACGTCGGACTGCGTCAGGATCGTCTCGAAATCGACGAGCCCCTCCTGCGGGAACACGTCGTAGGCGATGACCGTCATGCCGAGCGCCTCGGCGCGCTTGGCGATCGACTTGCCGAGCGCCCCGTAGCCGACGATGCCCAGCGTCGAGCCGGCGATGTCGTAGATCGGGTAGTCGAAGTAGCAGAACTGCTTGGACTTCGCCCAGTCGCCCCGCTTCACCGAGTTCGCGTAGGGCACGATCGCCCGGCGCAGGGCGAACATCAGCCCGACCACATGCTCCGGCACGGTGTTGAAGGCGTAGTTGCGGATGTTGACGACGGTGATGCCCTGCGCCTTGGCCGCGGCCTTGTCGACCACGTCGGTGCCGGTGGCGGCGACGGCGATCAGCTTCAGGTCGGGGAGCTGCTTCAGCGTCTCGGCCCGCATCGGGACCTTGTTGATCAGCGCGATCTCCGCCCCCTGGAGGCGGGAGACGATCTCTTCCGGCGTCCAGGTCGAGTCGTGCTCGACGTATTCGTGCGGGAAGTTGAACGGTCGGACCCTGGCATCGAGGGATTCACGATCCAGGAACACGATCTTCTTGGTCATAGGACCCCTCTCGTACGACGGGCAGTTTCCTCGATAGTCTTGTTCTTACTTGCGCGTCGGGGCGGGCCCGGCAACCCGGCCCCGCCCCGATCGCGTGCGCCGATTACGCCTTATGCAGCGGATTCTCGCGCAGATAGCTGGAGGCGGCGGCGACGCCCGAGCCCGGCGTGACCTTGATGCCGCAATCGATCATGGCCATCTCGGCGCCCGCGATGGCGCCCAGCAGCGAGAGCTCGTTCAGGTCGCCCAGGTGGCCGATGCGGAACACCTTGCCGGCGACTTTCGAGAGGCCGGCCCCGAGCGACAGGTTGTAGCGCTCGTAGGCGTGGATGATCACCTTGGCGGCGTCGGCGCCCTCCGGCACCACGATCGCCGTGACCGTATCGGAGTTCCACTTCGGCTCCTTGGCGCAGGGCTTGAGGCCCCAGGCCGCCACGGCCTGACGGGTCGCCTCGGCGAGCACGTGATGGCGGTGGTAGACGTTCTCCAGCCCCTCCTCCTTCACGATCGCCAGGGCCTCGCGCAGGCCGTAGAGCAGCGGCAGGACGGGGGTGTAGGGGAAGTAGCCGGTGGCGTTGGCGGCCAGCTGGTCCTTCCAGGCGAAGTAGGCATGGCCGAGCCGGTCGTTGCGGCCGGTGCCGCCCTCGGCGATCTTGAGCGCCTTCGGGCTGATGCAGATCAGGCCGAGGCCGGCCGGCAGCATGAAGCCCTTCTGCGAGCCCGCGATGGCGCAGTCGACCTTCCAGTCGTCCATGTAGAACGGCAGCGAGCCGATCGACGAGATGCCGTCCACGAACAGCAGCGCCGGGTGGCCGGCGGCGTCGATCGCCTTGCGCACCGCGCCGATGTCGCTGGTGACGCCCGTGGCGGTCTCGTTGTGGACGACCATCACGGCCTTGATCTTATGGTCCTTGTCGGCGCGCAGGGCCTCCTCGATCTTCTGCGGATCGGCGCCGGTGCCCCACTCCTCCTCCTGGACGACCACGTCGAGGCCGAGGCGCTGGGCCATGTCGACCCAGAGGTGGCTGAACTGGCCGTAGCGCGAGGTCAGCACCGTGTCGCCGCGGCAGAGGGTGTTGGACAGGGCCGATTCCCAGATGCCGGTGCCCGAGGACGGGAACAGGATGACCGTCCCGGCGGTCGAGCCGAACACCATCTTGGAGTCCTGGA
The DNA here is from genome assembly GCF_029691625.1 of Methylobacterium sp. 391_Methyba4. NCBI lineage: Bacteria > Pseudomonadati > Pseudomonadota > Alphaproteobacteria > Hyphomicrobiales > Methylobacteriaceae > Methylobacterium > Methylobacterium sp. 391_Methyba4. The sequence goes on from NZ_CP121475.1 coordinate 4,511,865, forward strand.
GCAGCGGCTTCACCAGCTCGGGGAAGCTCGGCGAGCGGTGATCCTCAGACGGCACGTGCATGGCGCGCAGGACGCGCTCCGGGATGTTCGTAGGGCCGGGAATGAAGAGGTGGTTGCGACCGGGGCGCCGGGTTGCGGCCATGATGTTTCCTCCGAAAAATCCATTGTGCGCGGGCGTGAACCCGCGCCGGGTTGTCCAAGCGTCCTCAGGGAGTCGGTCCGGCGCCGTCGAAAGCGGCTCGCGCCGCGCCCCCTCGAACGCCATCCTCTGCCGTGATCGGGGGGCCTCCGCGGAGCGGCAGGCGGCCTCACGCCGCTCGCGTCGCGGCACGCCCCCGCGCGCCGGTCGCCTCCGAAATGCCGTCCCGTCCAACGGCCTCAGGGCCGTCCTCGCCGCCTTCCTGTCAAGGTCCGGCCGAACTCGTGCCGAGCCGCCGGTTCCTGGTATTATGAGCGGGCGAAGCTCGAAAGGAAAACCGGAAAAACTTCCAGAACTTGGCAAAAAAATTTTTTGTGCGGCGCAACGAAGCCGAGGTCCGGTTGAGATGCTTTGCGGCGCCGCAACGCGGACGGGTGGCCCCGCCGGGACTCCGCGTCATCAAACTGAGATGGGATCGCGCTCTGGATCCCGGCACCGTTCAGCCGCCGGGAGAGGGTTGCCGTGGCCGAGGTTGAGGAGATGCCGGTCCGCGTGCGGACGCTGTTCCTGTCCGACCTGCATCTCGGAACGCGCGGCTGCCAAGCCGGCCTGCTCCTGTCGTTCCTGAAGGATTACGACGCCGACACGATCTATCTCGTCGGCGACATCGTGGACGGCTGGCAGTTGCGCTCGGGCTGGTACTGGCCGCAGGAGCACAACGACGTGGTGCAGAAGCTCCTGCGCAAGGTCCGCAAGGGCGCGCGGATCGTCTACCTGCCCGGCAACCACGACGAGTTCCTGCGCGACTATGTGGGCACGAGCTTCGGCGGCATCGAGCTGGCCGAGACCGCGATCCACGAGGCGGCGGACGGCAAGCGCTACCTCGTGATCCACGGCGACCAGTTCGACATGGTCGTGCGGCACTCGCGCTGGCTCGCCCATCTCGGCGACGGCGCCTACACCCTGGCCCTGTCCCTCAACACCCTGATCAACAAGGTGCGGCGGCGCCTCGGCCTGTCCTACTGGTCGCTCTCCGCCTGGGCGAAGCTGCGCGTGAAGAACGCCGTGAGCTTCATCGGCCGCTTCGAGACGATCCTGGCCGAGGAGGCGCGCCGCCAGGGTGCCGACGGGGTGATCTGCGGCCACATCCACCATGCGGCGGACCGGCCGATCGGCGACCTGCGCTACCTCAACACCGGCGACTGGGTGGAATCCTGCACCGGTCTCGTGGAGCATTACGACGGCCGGATCGAGGTTCTGCACTATCCGAGCCTCCTGCGGGCGCAGGCGGCCGAGGCCGTGCCGCAACCCCTGGCGGGCCGGCGCGCGGTGGCTTGAGGGCACCGCCGTGAAGCTTCTGATCGCCAGCGACGCGTGGCATCCCCAGGTGAACGGCGTCGTCCGCTCCCTGGAGCAGATGGTCCGCCGCGCCCCGGAACACGGCTTCGCGACAGCCCTGCTCTCCGTGGCGGATTTCCGGTCGCTGCCGCTCCCGGGCTATCCCGAGATCCGCCTCGCCTATGCCAGCCGGGAGCGGGTGGCGGCGCGCTGGACGGCGGAACGGCCGACCCACGTGCATATCGCCACGGAGGGGCCCGTGGGGTTGGCCGTGCGGCGCCATTGCTTGGCGCACAACCTGCCGTTCACGACGAGCTACCACACCCGCTTCCCGGAATATCTCGCGGCCCGCGCGCCGGTGCCGGAAGCGTGGTCCTACGCCTATCTGCGCCGGTTCCACGGCGCGGCGCGGGGAACGATGGTCAGCACCGCCTCGCTCCAGGGTGAACTGGCGGCGCGGGGATTCGGCCGGCTGATGCGCTGGACCCGGGGCGTAGACACGGAACGGTTCCGGCCCGCCGGACCGGGGACGCCCGTGCCGGCGGAACTCGCGGACCTGCCCGGGCCGCTGTTCCTCTATGTCGGGCGGCTGGCGGTGGAGAAAAACGTCGCCGCCTTCCTCGCCCTCGACCTGCCCGGCACCAAGGTCGTGGTGGGCGACGGGCCGGACCGCGCGCGGCTGCAGGGTCTCGCGCCGGGGGCGCGCTTCCTCGGCACCCGCACCGGCGCGGACCTCGCGGCGGTCTACGCCGCCTGCGACGTCTTCGTGTTCCCGAGCCTCACCGACACGTTCGGCATCGTGCTCCTCGAGGCCCTGGCCAGCGGCCTTCCGGTGGCGGCCTTCCCGGTGCCGGGCCCCAACGACGTGGTCGGCGGCCGTCGCGTCGGGGTTCTCGATCAGGATCTCCGGGCTGCCGCGCTGGCGGCCCTGCGGCTGTCGCGGGCCGAGTGCCGGGCCGAGGCCCTGCGCTGCGGCTGGGACGTGAGCGCGCGGCAGTTCTTCGGCAATATCATCGAGGCGCATGGCGGCGCGCGCGGCACCCGGGACGCCGCCTGACCCGTGACGGCGCCCGCGCGGGATGGCAGGACGGCGTCATGCCGCCCGCCAAGCCGTCCGCCCCGCCCATCGCCAAATCGCCTGCCAAGTCGACTGTTAAGTCGGTCGGCAAGTTGGTCGGCAAGTCGGTCGCCGCCACGTCGCCGACCAAGCCGATGGCGGGCCGGGCGCCCTTCGATCCCAACCGGGCCGCAGCCTACCCGGCGGTGATCGGCTGCGACGAGGTCGGTCGCGGCGCACTCTGTGGGCCGGTCGTGGTGGCCGCGGTCTGGTTCGATCCGGCGGCGATCCCCGCCGACCTGCTGGGCGCCCTCGACGACAGCAAGCGCGTCCCGGAGCCGGCCCGGGAACGTCTGGCCCCCATGATCCACACCCATGCCCGGGTCGCGGTGGCGGCGGGCTCCCGGGCGCTGATCGACCAGATCAACATCCGCGGCGCAACCCTCGATGCAATGGCGCGGGCGGTCGCCCGGCTCGGCCTCGCCGCGCCCGTGCTGGTCGACGGGCGCGACGCCCTGCCGGGCCTTCCGGGTCGCGCCGTGGTCGGCGGCGACCGGCTGGTGCCGCAGATCGCTGCCGCATCGATCGTCGCCAAGGTGTTCCGCGACCGGCTGATGCGGCGCCTGGCTCAGCGCCATCCCGGCTACGGCTGGGAGCGCAACGTCGGCTACGGCACGGCCGTCCACCGCGCCGGCCTGACGCAACTCGGCCGCAGCCCGCATCACCGGATCAGCTTCACCCGGGCCTTCGACTGATCCCGGCCCCCTGGGGTCACGCAGCCCGGACGCCGGCCAGGAAGCGACCGACCTCGACGGCGAGCTGCTCCGACTGACGCGTGAGCGCGGTCGCGGCCGTCAGGACGTGGTCGGCCGCGCGCCCCGTCTGGTCGGCTGCCTGCGCAACCCCGGCGATGGTGCCGGTCACCTCCTGCGTCCCCGTAGAGACCTGCGTGATGTTGCGGACAATCTCCTGCGTGGCCACCCCCTGCTGCTCCACCGCCGCCGCGATCGCGGCGGCCACCGCACTGATCTCCCCGATCCGGCCCGTGATCGTCCCGATCGCCTCCACCGCCTGACCGGTGACGGTCTGGATCTCGCAGATCTGCCGCCCGATCTCCTCGGTGGCGCGGCCTGTCTGGGCTGCGAGGTCCTTCACCTCGGTGGCGACCACCGCGAAGCCCCGCCCCGCCTCGCCGGCCCGCGCCGCCTCGATGGTGGCGTTGAGCGCCAGCAGATTCGTCTGCGCGGCGATGCCGGCGATCAGCTCGACCACCGCGTCGACCCGGGCGGCCGCCGTGTTCAGCGCGGCCACCAGCACGGCGGTCCGGTCGGCCTCGCCGACGGCGGCCCGTGCCAGTTCGGACGAGCCCTGGACCTGGCGCGCAATCTCTTGGACGGAGGTGCCGAGTTCCTCCACGGCGGCGGCCACGGTTCTGACGCCGGTGGACGCCTCCTCGGCGGCGGCGGCCACGGTATCGGACTGGCTGGCAGTCTGTTGGGCGGTCGTGGTCATCTGCCAGGCCGTGGTCTGCAATTCGGCCGCGGCGGCGGAGATCTGACCGACGATGCCGGCCACCGCCGACTCGAAACCCTGCGCCATCGTGAGCGTCATGCTCCGACGCTGCGCCTCCGCGGCCAGCGCCGCCTCAGCCGCCTCGGCCTCCAAGGCGCGGGTGCGGACGAGGTTGTCCCGGAAGACCTGCACGGCCGCCGCCATCGCGCCGATCTCGTCCCGCCGCTCTCGGGCCGGGATCGGCACGTCGGCGTCTCCTCCCGCGAGCGCCTGCATGGCCTGGGTCATGGCCCGCAACGGCCGGAGCACCCAACGGAACACGATGACGATACCGCCGACCGCCAGCAGGACCGCTGCGGTCAGGAACAGCACGGCCCCGAAAAGCGCGCGCTGCGACTCGGCGGCGAGGAGCTGGGCCCGGTCGATCATCGCGTCGAGACCCGCGTGGGCCAGATCGAGAAGCGCCCTCCCGTCGGCGATGTCGCGCGCGCGCAACGCATCGGCCTCGATGCCGGGCGCCCTGCCCCGGCTGAGCGCGTCCGTGATCGCGACGCGCCGCCGCGCCGACTCGCCCTCGAAGTTGCTGGCCTGCGCCTTCTGGAAGGCGGCACGCAGGGCGACCGGGACGTCTTCCGTGAACAGGTCGACGACTTTACCCCAGTCCGCCATCAGGCGTCCCCGCTCCTCGGCCGCCGCGATGATCTCCTCCTGCGACCAAGACGCCTTGGCGGCCACCGAGGTTTCCATACGGCGCCAGGAATTGCCGAGTGCGACCCGCGTCGCCCAGCTGGCACGCTTGATGTCGAGGGCCTGCGCGACCGCCGTGTCCCGGCGCGGGATGGCCGCGTCCACCGCGGCGTTGGTTGCCGCGAAGGCGTTGAGGAGGCTCGTGACGGCTGTGTCGAAGGTCTGTCTGAACGCCGCATCGCGGCGTTCCCTCGGGAGCGCGACGACCGCGTCGATCTGTGGCCTCAGCGCCGCCAAGGTCGCCTGCGCGCTCCGAAGCGGCTCCAGCGTCGCCTGGACCGACGGCACGGCGAGGTCGCGCACAAGGGTCCAGAATTCCGTCTCCGCGTCCATCAGGGCCTGCCGCTCGGACAGCTGATCCGCCCTGTCGGCCACCGAGATCGGACCCTCGACGGCCAGGACCTTCTGAACGATGCCCCGCGCCATGCGGGTCGCGATCACCGACCGGAGCAGCGTGCGGCTGACCCGCGTGAGCGTGACGACGCGCTGCCCCTCTCGCGCGTGCTCCACAGTGCTCAGGAGCGTGTCTGTACGCACGGCAAGCAGCATTACTCCCATACTCAGCGATACTACTCCGATAATCGATCCTATTGAAAATCTGAAATATCGAGACAAACCGTAAGTCCTTCTCAATGAAAATCTAGAAAACGACTTCATAGATGACAAAAGATCTTTGCTGTCAACCTCGAATTCAAGACTCAATCGAAATATGTATTTTGGCAATTAAGATTAAACCTAGAGTCAACAAGCCGAGTATTCGCGCAATCGAAGTCCCGATTGACGCAACGAGTGCGGTACGTCGCCATTTCGAGCGGAATTGGAGATGGATGATCGATAAGCTGCTGCACCGACGGCGGATTCATCTGGCCCGGCAGGCGCTCCGCTCATACGATCCTGGCCAGCCGGGCTCGACGCCGCGCCGTCTCAGAACAGCGACAACTGTGCCCCCGGTCTGCGGAAGAACTCCCGGTTCAGCGCCATCCGCCCGAAGGCGAAGCCGAGTCGCGTGCCGGCGAGCCGGACCCGCTGGCCGATCATCGCCGCGTAGGCCCCCTCCCCGCGGAAGCGGTGGCCGAAGCGCGGGTCGTTCTCGCGCCCGCCCCGGGCTTCCCGCAGGAGCGCGAAGGCCCGCGCCCTGCGCTCCGGATAGTGCTCGGCGAACCAGTCGGCCACGAGGTCGGCGACTTCGCCGGGGAGGCGCAGCAGCGCGTGGCCGATGCGACTCGCCCCGTGCGCACGCGCCTCGGCCAGGATCGATTCGATCTCGTGATCGGTCAGGCCGGGAATGATCGGCGAGACGTTGACCATGACGGGCACCCCCGCCGCGCTCAGCGCGCGCATCGCCACGAGCCGCTTGTCCGGCCGCGGCGCCCGCGGGTCGAGGCGGCGGGCGAGGTCCGGATCCAGTGTCGGCAACGAGATCGCCGCGAGCACGAGATTGTCCGCCGCCATCGCCGCCAGGATATCGAGGTCGCGCAGCACGAGGTCCGACTTGGTGGTGATGCTGACGGGATGTCGGGCGTCCCGCAGCACCTCCAGCACCGCGCGGGTGATCCGGTGCGCGCGCTCGACGGGCTGGTAGGGATCCGTGGCGGTGCCGAGGGCGATCGTCTCGGGCCGGTAGCCCGGCGCGGCCATCTCGCGGGCCAGCAGCCTTGCGGCGTCTGGCTTGGTGAAGATCCGCGACTCGAAGTCGAGCCCCGGCGACAGGCCGAGCCAGGCATGGGTGGGGCGCGCGTAGCAGTAGATGCAGCCGTGCTCGCAGCCCCGATAAGGGTTGATCGACCGGTCGAAGGGGATGTCGGGCGAGCTGTTGCGGGCGATGATCCGCGTGGAGCGCTCCGGGGTGACCTGCGTGCGCAGGGGCGCCGGCGCGTCCGCCATCCCGGTCTCCTCGTGGAACGTCTCCCGCCGGGCCGGCTCGTGGCGGCCGGTGGGATTGGCCGTGGCACCACGCCCGCGCCGAGCATCCCGCGGCACGCCGCTCGGGCCGAGTCGCTGGGCGGGCCGGCCCGAGACGTCATCGGGTATCGACACCATGGCGACTCGTCTCCTGCCCGACCCCGCTCGGAACATAGAGCGAACAGCCGTCGGCCGAACGCCTCTTTTTCAGGCAGACACAGCTTTGTCGCCTGTCCGGACAGCGACACGGCCGCCCGACGGCGGCCGGGCGGTTTACGGCGGCGCAGAATCGTCTATGCGCGCGCTCATGCTCTCCGCCGTGACCTATCTGGCCGACCCGGCCGATCCGGACGCGATCGATCGCTTGGCCGACACGCTCAGCGTGCTGGTCTCCGGCGTGGCCGGCGGCCTCATCGGCGACGCGGTGATCGTTTCGGGCAGCGAGAGTGAAGCCGTGGCGGCCGTCGCGGAGGCCACGGGCGCGACGCTCGTGCTGCACCGGGGCGGCAACCCCTACGCCGCGGGCGCTGCCGCAGCTCGCCGGGACTGGATCCTGTGCCTTGAGGCCGGGGACGTTCCGGCCGAGGGCTGGATCCGCACCCTCGACCGCTTCGTCGGGACGGCGCGGCCGGAGACGGCCCTCGGCCGCCTGCACCGTACGGCCGCAGGCTGGCTCGAACGGCTCGTGGGCCGGTTGGAGAGCGTGATGGGTGCCCGGCAGGCCCGGGCCGGGGACGTCGTCCGGCGCGAGGCCCTGCGGAGCGGCGGCCCGTTCGCGGCGCGCCTCAAGGTCCGGCCCTTGATCGCCCGGATCGAACGCGCCTGACCGGCAGAATCTTGCGCCGGCCCTCGTTGTTGTCGGTCAGTCCGCCTCTACAACACTTGAAGCGCGGCAGAAATTTCGCCGACTCTACATCTGTGGAAGCGGGCTGACCCGGCTCGACCTGGAAGGATGGTGCAATGGAATCGTCGGGCCTGATGGGGCGCAAATCGGTCGACGACATCGTCGAGAGCGGCGAGGGCGAGCAGCAGCTCTCGAAGTCGCTCGGCGCCCTCTCGATCACCGCGATGGGCATCGGGGCGATCATCGGCGCCGGCATCTTCGTTCTCACCGGCACGGCGGCGGCCCAGTATGCCGGACCGGGGATCATGCTGTCCTTCGTGCTCGGCGGCATCGCCTGCGCCTTCGTCGGCCTGTGCTACTCCGAGATGGCCGCGCTGATCCCGGTGGCGGGGTCGAGCTACACCTACACCTACGCGACGCTGGGCGAGTTCTTCGCGTGGCTCATCGGCTGGGACCTGATCCTGGAATACGCCATGGGTGCCGCCACCGTGGCGGTGGGCTGGTCGGGCTACGTCATCAGCATCCTGAAGACCGTCGGGATCGTGATCCCGGCCCAGTTCGCGAACGCGCCCGGCACGCCGATCGACGGCGGCGGGACGGCTCTGTTCAACCTGCCGGCGGTGCTGATCGTGGCGCTGATCACGATTTTGCTGATGCGCGGGACCAAGGAATCGGCGCGCTTCAACAACATCATGGTCGCGGTGAAGCTCACCGTGGTGGTGGCCTTCATCGCACTGGGCTGGGGCCACGTCGACACCGCGAACTGGAGCCCGCTGATCCCCGACAACGACGGCACCTTCGGGCATTTCGGCGCCAGCGGCATCCTGCGCGGCGCCGGCGTGGTGTTCTTCGCCTTCATCGGCTTCGACGCGGTCTCCACCGCCGCCCAGGAGGCGCGCAAGCCCCAGAAGGACATGCCCATCGGCATCCTGGGCTCGCTGGCGGTCTGCACGATCCTGTACGTGCTCGTCGCCGCCGTGCTCACCGGCCTCGTCCCCTACAAGGAGCTGAACGTCCCCGACCCGATCGCCAAGGGCGTCGACGTGATCGGCATCGGCTGGTTCGCCCTCCTGATCAAGCTCGGGGCGCTGACCGGGCTCACGACGGTGATCCTCGTCCTGCTCTACGGCCAGAGCCGGATCTTCTTCACCATGGCCCAGGACGGCCTGCTGCCGAAGATGTTCTCCCACGTCCATCCGACCTACCAGACGCCGTATCGCAGCCAGGCGCTGATCGGGGCCGTGGTCGCCGTGGTGGCGGCCCTGGTGCCGATCCACATCCTCGGGGAGATGGTGAGCATCGGCACGCTCGCCGCCTTCATCCTCGTCTGCGGCTCGGTGCTCTACCTGCGGCGGACCGAGCGCCACATGAAGCGGCCGTTCCGGGCCCCCGCCGTGCCGGTCGTGCCGATCCTCGGCATCCTGTTCTGCCTGCTCCTGATGATCGGCCTGCCCCTCGACACGTGGCTGCGGCTGGTGATCTGGATGGCGATCGGCCTCGTCGTGTACTTCTTCTACGGCCGCAAACACTCGGTCCTACGCCGGAAGGAGGGGAACGCGGCGTAGGTCAGACGGACCGGCCCCTCACGATCCTCCATGACGATCCCGTCATTCCGGGCCGCCGCGGGCGGGCCCGGACTGAGGCTCATGCTCACACCGCGATGCTGGCCCCGCGCCGCAGGTGCTCATCGAGACGCGGCATGATCTCCACGAAGTTGCAGGGCCGGTGCCGGTAGTCGAGCTGCTGGGCCAGGATCCCGTCCCAGGCGTCCCGGCAGGCGCCCGGTGAGCCCGGCAGCACGAACACGTAGGTCGCGTGCGCGACCCCCGCGGTGGCGCGGGATTGCAGGGTCGAGGTGCCGATCTTGTCGTACGAGATCCGGTGGAACACGGCCGAGAAGCCGTCCATCCGTTTCTCGAACAGCGGCTCCAGCGCCTCGGGGGTAACGTCGCGGCCGGTGAAGCCGGTCCCGCCGGTGGTGATCACCACGTCGACGCCGGGATCGCGCAGCCACGCCTCCACCTGGCCGCGGATCGCCGGGACCTCGTCCGGCACGATCGACCGGGCCGCCAGACGATGCCCCGCCTCGGTGAGGCGCTGCGTCAGGGTGTCCCCCGAGCGGTCGTCCTCCGGGCGTCGCGTGTCGGAGACGGTCAGGACCGCGATGTTCAGGGGGATGAAGCGGCGGGCGTCGGTCTGATCGGCCATCGTGCGGGCTCTCCGGGACGGAAGACCGATATGGGCCGGCCGAAGCCGCTTGTCGCCCCCGGGCGGCCGCGTCCACGTCCCACTTGCGGTGCGCGGCAAACTCGGCTGTGCTCTTCCGATCCCGTCGGAGATCGCTCCCCATGCACATGTACGGCAACTGGCGCTCGGCTGCGGCCTTCCGGGTGCGGATCGCCCTGAAGCTGAAGGGCATCGCCTACGAGGAGACCTTCATCGATCTCGACGCGGGCGACCAGCACAAGCCGGAGTTCCGGAGGATCAACCCGCAGGGCGCGGTACCGGCCCTGTTCGACGGCGACGGGCCGCCGCTCACCCAGTCGCTCGCGATCCTCGATTACCTGGAGGAGACGCGGGGCGGCGTGCGCCTCCTGCCGGAGGAGCCGCGGGCGCGGGCCCGGGCCCGCTCGCTGGCACAGGTGGTCGCGTGCGACACCCACCCGCTCTACGTGCCCCGGGTGCGCACCTTCCTGATGGAGCATTACGGTCTGCCCCGGGAGCGGATGCTGGATTTCCTGCGCAACGCCTTCACGACCGGCCTCGTGACCCTGGAGACGCGGCTGTCCACCGAGGCGGGCACGGGACGCTTCTGCCAGGGCGATTCGGTGAGCCATGCCGATCTCTGCCTCGTCAGCCTCTGGGTCGGGACCGGCATCTTCGGCATCGACACGGCGGCCTACCCGACAGTCGCGCGAATCGCCGAGGCCTGCCTCGACCTGCCCGCTGTCGCGGAGGCACACCCGTTGCGTCAGCCGGGTGCCCCGTCGGCGTGATCGCACGCCACGCGTGCGCGTGAATCCGCGCTGGTGACCTGGGGCCGCGACAAGCGGTTGTGGAATTCGGCGGCCCAGGCCGTGTAAGGAGGCCGGCGATTAATCCCGGTCCGGGGAAAGAAAGAGTGTCGATGGCATCCGTCGAGAACGAGTCCGGCCTGCATCGTGTCGTGGTGGTCGGCGGCGGCGCCGCCGGCCTCCAGCTGGTGACGAAGCTCGGCGACAAGCTCGGGCGCGGCAAGCGCGCGCACATCACCCTCGTGGACCGCGCCCGGACGCATATCTGGAAGCCGCTGCTTCACGAGGTGGCGGCCGGCAGCCTCGATGTGGGCCACCACGCGGTGGATTACCTGCATCACGCCCACATGCACGGCTTCCGCTACCGGATCGGGCGCATGACCGGCCTCGACCGCGAGGCGCGCACGGTCCAGCTCGCGGCGAGCCACGACGCGGAAGGGCGCGAGGTCACGCCCGAGCGCGCCGTCCCCTACGACACGCTGGTGATGGCGGTGGGCTCCACCACGAACGATTTCGGCACGACGGGCGTCGCCGAGCATGCCATCGCCCTCGACACCCAGGAGCAGGCGGTGCGCTTCCACCAGCGCCTCGTGAACGCCTCGCTGCGGGCCCACACTCAGGTCGGCCCGGTCCGGCCCGGCCAGCTCCACGTCACGGTGATCGGCGCGGGCGCCACCGGAACCGAACTCGCCGCCGAGTTGCACCGGACGCTGCGCCACGTCGTCTCCACCGGGCTCGACAAGATCGACCCGGGCAAGGACATCCGCATCACCCTGGTGGAGGCCGCGGACCGGATCCTGCCGGCGGTGCCGCAGCGCCTCTCGGCCGAGGTGATGCAGCTCCTCAACAAGATCGGCGTCGACGTGCGCGTGAAGGCCCGGGTGACCGAGGTGCGCGCCGACGGCGTCCAGCTCGCCGACGGGACCTTCATCCCGTCCGAGCTGGTCGTGTGGGCGGCGGGGGTGAAGGCGCCGCCGTTCCTGCAGGGCATCGGCGGCCTGGAGACCACGCGGACCAACCAGCTGGTGGTGACCCCGACGCTGCAGACGACCCGCGACCCGGATATCTTCGCCATCGGCGACTGCGCCTATCTGGTGGAGGCCGGCTCCGACACGCCGGTGCCGCCCCGCGCCCAGGCGGCCCACCAGCAGGCGAGCCACCTCATCAGCCAGATCCCGGCCAAGATCGCCGGGAAGCCGCTGAAGCCGTTCCGGTACAAGGATTTCGGCTCGCTGGTCTCGCTCGGCGAGTACTCGACCGTGGGCAGCCTGATGGGGTTCGTCCGCGGCAAGAACATGCTCATCGCCGGCCTGTTCGCCCGCATGATGTACCGCTCGCTCTACAAGATGCACGAGCGGGCGCTCCACGGCACGGCCAAGACGGTGCTCGACACCCTGGCGCGCGCGCTGACCCGGCGCACCGAGCCGCGGGTGAAGCTGCACTGACCGTCGCCCCACGAACCGAGGACGGGCGCCCGGGCGGACCGGGCGTGACACAGAAGGGAAGCCCCATGATCCTGGTAAGCGTGATGTATCCGGCCGGCCCGAGCTTCGACATGGGCTACTATCTCGGCCATCACATGCCGCTGGTGCGCGAGCGCTGGTCATCCCTCGGCCTGCACGAGGCCAAGGTGGTCAAGGGCGCCGGCACGCCGGACGGCGGCACCGCCCCGTTCCAGGTGATGGCGCTGCTGACCTTCGCGTCGGTCGACGCCTTCCAGAAAGCCGTCGCCGCCCATGGCGAGGAGATCTTCGCGGACATCCCGAACTTCACGTCGGCGCAGGCCCAGGTTCAGATCAACGACTTCGCGGAAAGCCCGTGATCGACATCGTCAAGGCTGTTCAGGAGGCCGATCCGAGCCTCGGCACCTACGTGGTCGTGCTGCGCACCGACGCCCGGGCCCTCGACGGCCCGGAACGCTTCACGCCGGACGCGCAGGCCTGGATCGCCGACAAGGCGCCCAGCGGCCGGCTGGCGCGGGTGCGGATCCTGCTCGCGCCCTATCCGGGCGCGGAACCGGCGGAGCGGGAGGTCACCGTGGCGGCCTTCACCGACGCCCGGGAGCTCGCCGCCTTCGCGACGACCTGGACCGGCGACCCACTGCCCGAGACCGACGAGGCATAGGTCCCAACCGCGCGGGGCGGCCCCTGTCGGGGAGCCGGCCCGCGCCTCAGCCGCGTCGCATCAGGCCGCGCGCAGCTGCCGGATGGCGCGCAGCGCCGTCGCCCGCTGGATTTCCAGGCGCCGAATCAGCGGCATCAGGTCGGCCCCCGCATGGGCGGCGGCCTCGACCTCGCGGCACAGGCTCGACAGGCCGACGAAGCCCAGGAGCCCCGCCGCCGCCACCAGGGCGTGCGCGTCGTGAGCGATCTGAAGACGGTCGGTCTCGCTCGGCCGGAACCGCTCGGACAGCTCGTTGGCCAGGAGATCGAGCAGCGCCCCCACCCGGTCGGAGCCGAAGCTCGCCGTCATTTCGGTGAGAACCGCGGCATCGAGGACGGCGGAATCGATGTCGGGTACGGTGCGCGGCTCCTCGGCCCGCGCCGGGCGGCGCGCGCCCGGGGCCGTCCAGCGGCTGATCGTGGCGAAGAGATCGGCCCGCCGGAACGGCTTGCCGACATAATCGTCCATCCCGGCCTCGCGCAGTTCCTCGATCTGCGACGGCAGGACGTTCGCCGTCATGGCCACGATCGGGATGTCGCAGGCGGGCGGCGCCAGGGCGCGGATGCGCCGGGTCGCCGTGAGCCCGTCGACCCGGGGCATCTGGACGTCCATGAGCACGAGATCGTAGGCGCGCCCCGCCGCGACGGACGATCCGACCGCCGTGATCGCCTCGGCCCCGTCCCCGGCGACATCCACCGTGTAGCCCTGGGATTCGAGCACCGCGCAGGCCAGTTCCTGGTTGAGCGGGACGTCCTCGACCAGGAGCAGCCGGATCGGGGAGGCTGGCACGGCGCCGGCCGCCGGGGCGGCCACGGACTGCGACCGCAGCAGCGCCGGATCCGCCTCGATCCGGTCCTCCGCCGCGTCGGCGCCCTGCTCGCCCCGCGGCAGCACCAGGCGGAACCAGAAGGTCGAGCCCTCCCCCTCGCGGCTCTCGACGCCGATCTCGCCGCCCATCAGGGTCACGAGGTGCCGGGAGATCGCGAGACCGAGGCCGGTGCCGCCGAACCGCCGGCTGATGGAGCCGTCGACCTGACTGAACCGCTTGAACAGCCTGTCCTGCTGCGCCGGCGCGATGCCGATGCCGGTATCGATCACGGAAAACCGCACCGCGTCGCCGGGGCGACCGTCGGCGGCGCGATCATCGCCTTCCCGCTCCACGGTCACCGTGACGGAACCCTCGGGCGTGAACTTCACGGCGTTGTTCAGGAGGTTGAGCAGCACCTGACGCAAGCGTCCCGCGTCACCGATCACGAAGGTCGGAAGGGCCGGATCGATCCGGGCCTCGATGGCGAGGCCGCTGCGCAGCGCGCTGCCGCGCACGATCGAGACCGTCCCGTCCACGATCGAGACCAGCGGGAAGGGGACCGGATCGAGGGTCAGCTCGCCCGCCTCGATCTTCGAGAAGTCGAGGATGTCGTTGACGACCGTGAGCAAGGCCGCTCCGGAACTCTGGATCAGCTCCAGGCGCCGCCGGTCCTCGCTCTGGATCGCATCGGCGTCGAGGAGCAGCTCGGCATAGCCGAGGATGCCGTTGAGCGGCGTGCGGATCTCGTGGCTCATCGCGGCGAGGAACTCGCTCTTGGCCGCGCTCGCGCGCTCCGCCTCGGTGCGGGCCGCCTCGGCATCCCGCGTGGCGGTGCGCAGGGCCGCCTCGACCGCCTTGCGCTCGGTGATGTCGAGATGGAGGCCGACCATGCTCTGAGGGTGCCCCTCGGCGCCGCAGAGCGTCCGCCCGCGCGCGTAGAGCCAGCGCCCGCCGGCCCGGAATTCGGCCGCATAGGAGGTCCCGGACTCGACCGCCCGTCGGATCTCGATCCAGACATCGGCGACGTCGTCGGGATGAATCAACGCGGTCCATTCGGACGCCGACAGCGTGTGTGCGGCGCCGTTATCCCGCAGACCGTGCATCCGCGCGCTTTCCGGGCTCAGCGTGACGAGCCCGGTGCGCATGTCCCAGTCCCAGGTGCCGGCCTCGGCGGCGTCCAGGGCAATGCCCAGCAGGCCGCGGGCCTCCTCGACGGCGAGCCGCGCCGTGATGATGTCGTCGACATCGAGTGCGGTCCCGAGCCACTCCGCCACAGCGCCGTCCGCCGGATCGAGGCGGATCGGAATCAGCGAGATCTTGTGCCACCGGTAGAGGCCGTCGTGGCGGCGGATCCGCCACTGGCCGCTATAGCCCGTCCCGGTCTCGACCGCACGGGTCCAGGCCGCCTCCATGGCGGGCGCATCCTCCGGGTGGTTCCGGATCAGGCGCTCCGCGCGCTCGGGCCCGATCGGCCCGTAATAGGACTGGAACTGGGCGTTGGCGTAAGTGGACTGTCCGTCCCCGACCCGCATGGTCCAGACCAGCAGTGGCAGCGCCTCGGCGAGGCCGCGATAGCGCAGCTCGCTCCGGCGCACCTCGTCTTCGGCGCGCCGGCGCTCGGTCACGTCGATGAGAACGCCGACGAGGCCGGCATTGGGGTCCTCCCCCCGGCACATGCCGCGGACGACCACGTCGCGGAGCTCGCCGTCCGGACGGATCAGCCGCGCCTCGAAATCGAATCGCGTTCTGCGGGCGACCGCGTCGGCGACGATCGCCTCGAGCCGGGCGCGGTCGTCGGGATGGTAGATCTGCGAGAAGGCGTCGAGACGCGGCGGCGGTGTCGCGGGGTCGCGACCGGCGATGGCGTAGAGGCTGGCCGACCAGACCGGCTGACCGTCCGAGAGGTCCACGCGCCAGTTTCCGACGCTGGCGAGTTGCTCGGCCATCAGGAGCTGGTGGTTCGCCGCCTCCTGAGTGCGGGACCGGGCATGGATCTCGCGATGCTGCTCGCGGATCACCGCCTCGCGGATCGCGGCCTGCGCGATCTCGCGTTCGCGCTTGGCATTGGCCTCCGTCAGCCTCAGATGGGCCACGACGATCGCGGCGAGGTCGCGAAAGGCGGCGGCGTCCGCCGGCGAGAGACCGGCTCGGGGTTCCGGGTCGGCGAGGCAGAAGGTGCCGATCCGCAGGCCGGGCTCGAGGCTCAGCGGGATACCGGCATAGAACCGGATCCCGTCCGGCGCAGCGACGGCGGGCAGGTCACGGAAGCGCGCGTCGAGCCGGGTGTCGGGTACGACGAGCAGGGCATCGCTGCGGATCGTGTGCTGGCACAGGCTCTGATCCCGCCGCATCGTGGTCGGCAAGGCCTGGCAGGGCGTCTTGAGCCACTGATGCGTGTCACCGAGGAAGGCCACGAACGCGTGGCGCACGCCGAACAGGCGGCAGGCTGTCCGGCAGACGGCCTCGAAATGCGGCTCGGGCGGCGTGCCCACGATCCCGAGGGCCTCAAGGGCGGCGACCCGATCGCCCTCGTTGTCCGGCTGTGTGTTCACGTACCGTCTCCGGGTGCGGATTGGCAGCTCGGCCGGAGCCGAGCGATGCCGCGCCTAGCGCCGCGTTTCAAGCGCACCCGCCTGCGGCGCGCCCGCGCGCAGCCGCGCCGCCTCCAGCGCCCAGACCATGCCCAGCATCATGTAGACGTGGCGCCACTTCTCGATATCGATCTGGACCGCCTGCAGGAAGAACATCAGCAGCGCCGGCCAGACGATCTGCGCGTGCGCCCGGACGGGCGACGGCCGTGCCAGAAGCCGGAACCCGACGATGCCGGTGATCACCACGAGGCCGATGAACACCGTGCCCCCGAGCCAGCCCCCGTTGGCGAAGGAGCCGATATACGAATTGTGCGGTTCGAGCCCGAAGATCAGCCGCCAGTGCATCGGCCCCATGCCGAACGGCCGCTCCAGCAGCATCGCGAAGCCGCGGATCTGGTTGCCGAAGCGGCCGGTCTCGCCCTGGTCGTAGTCCTGGGTCAGGGCCGCGCGGGTTTCGAACATCTTGTGGACGTGGTCGACCGAGAGCAGCCCGATCACCGCGACGGTGCCGAGGACGACCGTGGCGAGGGTCAGGAGCACGATGCGGCGGCGCAGGCGCGGGGCGGTGCTGCCGGCATAGACCGATCCCACCATCAGGAGCACCGCGACGACGCTCCCGCCCCAGGAGCCCCGCGAGAACGACAGGAAGATGCCGGCGACGATGATCAGCAGGCCGACGAGCGATACCAGCGGTCGCCGGGTCGAGCCGGTGAGCAGGCCGTGCATCAGGTAGAGGGCGCCGAGCGTCAGGAAGGAGCCGAACACGTTCGGGTCCTGGAAGGTGCCCGAGGCCCGGTCGTATTTGTAGAACAGGTCCTCGATCCCGAGCCACTGGAGATAGCCGACGATGCCGAGCACCGCCGAGAACACGCAGCTCGCCGTGTAGGCCTTGAGCGCCAGCTCCATCCGGGCGTGGGTGTCGTCCGCGAAGAACATCGCGAAGAAGATGCAGGTGATCGCGAGGTAGATCAGCTGCACCGTCCAGGTGACCGGGAACTCCTCGTTCAGGTAGGGCAGCAGCGCGGAGACGATGGCCGCGAGGTAGAGCAGGAGGAGTGCGACCAGGGGCACCGCCCCGCGGTGCAGCCGCACGCCGAGGCAGAGCCAGAGCAGGATCGTGGGGATCGCCACCGCGTCGTACGGGGAGGTCTCCGAGAAGGCGAAGCAGGCGAAGAAGATGAACGCCGCAAACAGCGCCTTGGCCAGCCCCTCGACGGCCACGATGAGCGGGAGTCCGCCCGCGATCCCGGACGGGACCGGGCCTGCAGGCGCTGCGGTGTGGGCCATGGCTACGCGGGCTCCACGGGCCGGTTACGCTGGCCCGCTCGTGCCGTGATGCCATCCAATCGTTGAGAATCGCCTTCGGGCGGCGCTCAGGGCCCGGCCGCCCCTGTGGGAGGCGGCCGGTCGGCTCACGCGCGGCAGGCCTCGAAGCCCTCCGTGATCGCCGCCGGATCGAGGTTGCGCCCGATGAACACCACCCGCGAGACCCTCTTTTCGTCCTTCCCCCAGTCGCCCTGCACGTCGCCGTCGAGGATCATGTGCACGCCCTGGAAGACGAAGCGCTTCGGCTCGTTCGGGAAGGCCACGATCCCCTTGCACCGGAGGATGTCCGGACCCTGCGACTGGGTCAGGTTCGAGATCCACGGCATGAACTTGTCGGGATCGACCTCACCCTCGATCTTGGCCGAGACCGAGCGGATGTCGGAATCGTGATGGTGGTGGTGGCCCGCCTCCAGGAAGTCGGGCTCGACGTCGAGGATGCGGTCGAGGTCGAAGGCGTTGCGCTCCAGCACGGCCTCGAGGGGCACCGCGCAGTTCTGCGTGCGGTGGAGCTTGGCCAGGGGGTTGATCGTGCGGATCTCGGCCTCGACCCGGTCGAGGTCGGCCGGGGAGACGAGATCGCTCTTGTTGAGCAGGATCACGTCCGCGAAGGCGATCTGGTTCTTGGCCTCGGGCGCGTCCTTCAGGCGGTCGGACAACCATTTGGCGTCGGCCACCGTCACCACCGCGTCGAGGCGGGCGGCCTCGCCCACGTCCTGGTCGACGAAGAAGGTCTGCGCCACGGGGGCCGGATCGGCGAGGCCGGTGGTCTCGACGATGATCGCGTCGAACTTGCCCCGACGCTTGACCAGCCCATCCATGATCCGGATCAGGTCGCCGCGCACCGTGCAGCAGACGCAGCCGTTGTTCATCTCGAACACTTCCTCGTCCGCGCCGACGACGAGGTCGTTGTCGATGCCGATCTCGCCGAACTCGTTGACGATCACGGCGTAGCGCTTACCGTGATTCTCGGTGAGGATCCGGTTGAGGAGCGTGGTCTTGCCAGCGCCGAGATAGCCGGTGAGCACGGTGACCGGGATCTTGCCGGCGGCTGAGCCGGATGCGGCCGGGGCGGGAGCGTTGCTCGTTTCGGACATGACGGGTTCTTCGGTGACGGATTCGGGATCGGGCGGGTCAGGCCCCGCGAGCGTTGTCATATTGTAACAAATCCCGTCAAAGGAAGACGGGGCCACACGGTTTCGCGACTGGGGCGCCAGATCGATTGCCTGTCTGACAAGCTTTGCTCTAGGCACGCGTTGCTGCCGGGAACCATCCCGCGGAGCGCCATAGAAAAGCACCAGCGATCGCATTGATCTCGGCGTCGTCCTGGCACGAATCGTACCCTCGTCAATCAGCCCGGTCCCTTGGCCCGGACCTAGAAGATCATCCGCATGGACGCCCGAAATCCGCTGGACCAGGACGAGGCCGTCACCGTACCCCCGCGCAACCGTCGGTGGTCCGGCCTCCTGGTCGTCGCCGTCCTGCTCGCGGCCGCTGCGGGCCTGGCCTTCGCGTTCTCCGACCGGACCCGCGAGACGGCCTCGAACCTCGTCGCCGCGCTGACGGGGCTGTTCGCACCAGCCAACCCTGACCCGGGCATCGATGTGGAGAAGGCCGGCCCGGTGGAACGGGTGTTCCGGCCCTCCAAGGAGCAGCGCGCCGCCTTCGAGATCCTGCCGGTCGCCAACCTGGTGTTCCGGCCCGAGGGCACCGCCGAGGGACGGATCGCCCTCAACGAGGACGACAACGTCCCGGTCGTCTCACCCTATGCCGGCCGCGTGACGAAGGTCCTGGCCCGCGCCGGCGACGACGTGAAGGCCGGCGACGTTCTGCTGACGCTCGAGGCCACCGACATGGTCCAGGCGCAGAACGACTATCAGGCGGCCGTGAACAACCTCCAGAAGCAGCAGGCGCTTCTGAAGCTCGACCAGACCATCGCGCAGCGGCAGCAGGAGCTGTTCCAGGCCCACGCGACGGCCCTGAAGGACTACCAATCGGCCCAGAACGACGTCATCGCCGCCCAGAGCGACCTGAAGACCGCCGAGGGCGCCCTCGACGCGGTGAAGAACCGTCTGCGGATGCTGGGCAAGACCGACGCCGAGATGGCCGCCTTCGAGAAGAAGGGCACGATGAGCGCCGAGACGCAGATCCGGGCACCGATCGCCGGCACGATCGTCCAGCGCAAGGTCGGCACCGGCCAGTACCTCTCCGCCTCCAGCGACCCGGTCTTCGTGATCGGCGACCTGTCGACGGTGTGGCTCGTCGCCAACGTCCGCGAGAGCGAGATCCCGAAGATCCGCATCGGCCAGGAGGTCGAGGCGAAGGTGGCGGGCTTCGGCGCCCGGGTGTTCAAGGCCCGGGTGAACTACATGGCCTCCAGCCTCGACCCGGCGACGCGGCGGCTGGCCGTGCGCAGCGAGGTCGACAACCCGGACCGGGTGCTGCGCCCGGAGATGTTTGCCACCTACACGATCATCACCGGCAAGGGCGAGCCGAGCCCGAGCGTGCCGGTGGCCGCCATCGTGTACGAGGGCGACCGCACCCATGTCTGGGTGGCGCGGCCCGACGGAGCCGTGGAGGCGCGCGACGTCAAGCTCGGCCTGATCAACGGCGACAATGCCCAGGTCGTCCAGGGCCTGCGCGCGGGCGAGCAGGTGGTCACCCGGGGGGCCCTGTTCATCGATCGGGCGGCCACCGGCGACAAGGCGTCCTGAGCGGGGATCCGGTCCGATGAACGCCCTGATCACCTTCTCGCTGCGCCAGCGCGTGCTGGTGGTGCTGCTGTTCGTCGTGATGCTCGGCGTCGGCTACGGCGCCTACACGCAGCTCAACATCGAGGCCTATCCAGACCCGGTCCCGCCGCTGGTCGACGTGATCACCCAGAACCCGGGCCAGTCCGCCGACGAGATCGAGCGCTACATCACCATCCCCCTGGAGGTGGCGCTCGCCGGCATCCCCAACGCCCAGGTCGTGCGGACGATCTCGCTGTTCGGCCTCTCGGACGTGAAGGTCCAGTTCAACTACGAATACACGTACGAGCAGGCGCTGCAGCGGGTGCTCAACCGCCTGTCGCAGGCGCCGACGCTGCCCAACGGAGCGACGCCGCAGATCTCGCCGACGAGCCCGGTGGGCGAGATCATGCGCTACAAGCTCGTCGGCCCGGCGGGCTACTCGCCCATGGACATGAAGACCCTGCAGGACTGGGTTCTGCAGCGCCGGTTCAAGGCGATCCCCGGCGTCGTGGACGTCACGGCCTTCGGCGGCAAGGCCAAGGAATACGAGGTCGCGGTCGATCTGAACCGCCTCCAGGCCCAGGGCCTGACCCTGGTGCAGCTGACCAACGCGCTGAACAACGCCTCGATCAACGTCGGCGGCCAGACGCTGAACGTCGGCCAGCAATCGGCGGTGGTGCGCGGCATCGGCCTGATCCGCGACATGGACGACATCAAGGACACGATGATCAGCCTCGTCAACGGCACCCCGGTGCTGGTGCGGGACGTGGCGGAGGTGCGCGTGTCGAACGCCCCGCGCCTCGGCATCGTCGGCCACGACAACCAGCCCGACATCGTCGAGGGCATCGTGCTCATGACCCGCGGCGGCAAGAGCCTGCCGACGCTGGAACGGGTCGAGGCCGAGATCGACAAGATCAACAGCTCCACGATCCTGCCGCCCGACGTGAAGATCGAGCGGATCTACGACCGCTCGGGCCTGATCCACACCACGACCCACACGGTGATGCACAACCTCGTCTTCGGCGTGGTGCTGGTCTTCGTCGTGCAGTGGCTGTTCCTGGGCTCGCTCACCAGCGCGATCATCGTGGCGGCGACGATCCCGTTCGCCCTCGGCTTCGCGATCCTGATCCTGGTGGTGCGCGGCGATTCGGCGAACCTCCTGTCGCTGGGCGCCATCGATTTCGGTCTGATCGTCGACGCCACCGTGATCATGGTGGAGAACGTCTTCCGCCACATCGCCGAGCCCGACCACGTGAAGGGCGAGACGCCGCCCGACGGCCTGACGGGCCGGCTCGGCACCATCGCGGTCGCCGGGCGCGAGGTGAACCGGGCGATCTTCTTCTCGGCGACGATCATCATCGTCGGCTTCCTGCCGCTGTTCACGATGACCGGCGTCGAAGGCCACATCTTCGGCCCGATGGCCAAGACCTACGCGTACGCGCTGCTCGGCGGCCTGCTCGCCACCTTCACGGTCTCGCCTGCGCTCTCGGCCCTGATGCTGCCGAAGAAGCTCGAGGAGCGCGATACGCTCATCGTGCGGGTGCTGCGCGTCGGCCACGAACGCGCGCTGGCCTTCGGCCTGCGCAACCGCGTCCTGGCGCTTGCCGTGATGCTGGCGGTGCTGCTGGTCTCGGGGCTCACGGCCCGCAATCTCGGCCTCGAATTCCTGCCGCGGCTCGAGGAGGGCAATCTCTACGTGCGCGGGACGATGCCGGCCTCGATCTCGCTGGAGGCCGGCAACGCCTACGTCCAGCGCATGCGCAAGATCTTCCAGGAGGTCCCGGAGGTCACCACCGTCCTGTCGCACCAGGGCCGCCCGAACGACGGGACCGACGCCACGGGCTTCTTCAACGTCGAGATCCTGGCGCCGCTCAAGCCCATCGACCAGTGGCGCAAGGGCCTCGACAAGGAGACGCTGATCCAGGACCTGAGCAAGAAGCTGGAGGCGGAGTTTCCCGGCATCGAGTTCAACTTCTCGCAGTATATCGAGGACAACGTCCAGGAGGCCGCCTCGGGCGTGAAGGGCGAGAACTCGGTCAAGATCTACGGCAACGACCTCACCCAGCTCACCAAGACCGCCAATGCCGTGAAGGCAGCCCTCGCCAGCGTCCCGGGCGTCACCGACCTGTCGGTCTTCGAATCCCTCGGCCAGCCGACGGTGCGGATCGATGTCGACCGCCACAAGGCCGCCCGCTACGGCCTCTCGATCAGCGACGTGAACACCACCATCCAGGCGGCGATCGGCGGCCAGACCGCGGGCGACCTCTACGAGTACGGCTCGGACCGTCACTTCCCGATGCGGGTGCGGCTCGCCAAGGAGTACCGCTCGTCGCTGGCCGGCATCCGCAACATCGCGGTCGGTGCCCAGAACCCCAACGGCGGCGTCATCCAGGTGCCGCTCTCCGAGATCGCCGATGTCGATCTCGTCTCGGGGGCCTCGTTCATCTACCGCGAGGACCAGGAGCGCTACATCCCGGTGAAGTTCTCGGTGCGCGGCCGCGACCTCGGCAGCGCGGTGATCGAGGCGCAGCGCAAGGTCGCCGACGCGGTGGACCTGCCGCCGGGCTACCGGCTGGAATGGGTCGGGCAGTTCACCAACCTGAAGGAGGCGGCCACCCGGCTCAGCCTCGTGGTGCCGATCACGCTGCTGCTGATCGCGCTGCTCCTCTACATCAACTTCTCGTCGGTGGCCGACATGCTGCTGACCCTGTCGGTGATCCCGATGGCGATGATCGGCGGCATCTTCGCCCTGGCGCTGACCGGCACGCCGTTCTCGATCTCGGCGGCGATCGGCTTCATCGCGCTGTTCGGGATCTCGACCATGGAGGGCGTGATCCTGCTCGCCTACTACAACCAGCTGCTCGACGAAGGCTGGAAGCGGCAGGAGGCGGTCTGGCACGCCGCCGTGGTGCGCATGCGCCCGGTGATGATGACTTGCGTGGCGGCCTGCGTCGGCCTGCTGCCGGCGGCGGTTTCCACCGGCATCGGCTCGCAGGTGCAGAAGCCGCTGGCGCTCGTGGTGGTGGGCGGCATCATCCTGGCGCCGAACCTGATCCTCGTGGTCGTGCCGGTGCTGATCTCCCTGTTCTCCCGACGGCACCCGAACCCGGACGCACAGGCCCGGTCCGCGCATCGGGCCGCCGCGTGAGCCGGTTCACGACCGCACGAGCGGGGGCTCTGCCCGTTGCAGGGGCGCCACAACGGCATCCCCGCGGGCGCCAACAGGGGACAGTTGCATTGACTTGGATGCGGTCCGCGCCGCTCTACCGAGGTGGGGTTTTCGGGGGCGGGATGGTGGACTTTGCGCCGGGACGGTGCAGACGGGCAGCCGCTGTGCTGGCGGCCTCCCTGTGCCTGTCGGCCTGCGCGGTCGGCCCGAACTTCGTGCCGCCCGAGGACCCGCCGGTCGGCCGCTACACCAAGGAACCGCTGCAGAATCCCTCCGCGGCCGACAAGATCCGGACCCGGCAGGGCGGCTCGGCCGACCAGAGCTTCGTCTCCGGCGCCGACATCCCCGGCCAGTGGTGGACCCTGTTCCATTCGAAGGCGCTGAACCGCCTCGTGGAGCAGGCCCTCGCCAACAACCCGACGCTGGAGGCCGCGCAGGCCTCCCTGCGGGTGGCGCAGCAGAACGTGCTGGCCCAGAAGGGCACGCTCTATCCGAGCCTGACCGCGACCCCGCAGATCCAGGGCGCCCAGGCGCCCGGCCTCGACCTGCAATCGCCCCTCAACAACCAGAACCAGTATCTCTACAGCCTCTCCACGCCGCAGGCGGTGGTCTCGTACAATCCGGATGTGTTCGGCGGGAACCGCCGGCAGATCGAGTCCCTGGAGGCCACCACCGAGAACCAGCGCTTCCAGCTGGAGGCGGCCTATCTGAGCCTGACCGCCAACGTGGTCGCCGCCGCGATCCAGGAGGCGTCCCTGCGGGCGCAGATCGACGCGACCCGCAAGGTGATCCAGGCGCAGACCGAGGTGCTGCAGCTCTACAACAAGCAGCTCTCCCTGGGGCAGATTGCCGGGGCCGACGTGGTGCAGCAGCAGGCGGCGCTGGCGCTGTCGCAGCAGCTGCTGCCTCCGCTGGAGAAGGCGCTCGCGCAGCAGCGCAACCTGCTCACCGCGCTGGCCGGGCGCCTGCCCTCGGACGAGGTCTCCGAGACCTTCGACCTCGCCGCCCTGCGCCTGCCGACGCGGCTCCCGGTGAGCCTGCCCTCGCGGCTCGTGCAGCAGCGGCCCGACGTGAAGGCGGCGGAGGCCCTGGTGCAGCAGGCGAGCGCCACGGTGGGCGTCGCGGTGGCGAACCGCCTGCCGCAATTCAGCCTGACCGCCACGGGCGGCTCCAGCGCCACCCGGATCGCTCAGGTCACAAGTCCGGGGGCGGCGTTCTTCACGATCATCGGGCAGGCGACGGCGCCGATCTTCGATGCCGGCACCCTGTTCCGGCGGCAGCGCGCCGCCGAGGAATCGCTGACGGTGGCGCAGGCGCAGTACAAGGCGACGGTGATCACCGCCTTCCAGAACGTCGCCGACGCGCTGCGGGCGCTCCAGGCCGACGCGAAGGCCGTGGCCGCCGCCGACGCGGCGGTGAGCGCCACGAACCAGAGCCTCGGGCTGATCCGCAAGCAATACACGGCGGGGGCGATCACCTCCTCGCAGGTGCTGATCGCCCAGCAGGGTTACCTCTCGGCGCTGGTCACCTCGGCCGCGGCGCGCGCCACGCAGTACGCCGACACCGCCGCCCTGTTCGTGGCCCTGGGCGGCGGTTGGTGGAACCGCGCCGACGTGGCGCCGCCCCCGCCCGAGAAGGACCCGCTGAAGTTCCTGTGACCGGTTGCCCCGTGTCGTGACCGACCGCGTCCTGACATTCGCCCCCGTCCCGGGGGCCACCCTGATCCTGGACGACCGCTCGGGCCGCCCCACTACCGCGTCAGGTGTACATCGCGATGGCGTCCTGCAGCATCTGGTCGGTGGTGCTCATGACCTTGGTGTTGGCGGTATAGGCCTGCTGGGTCTCGATCATCTTCGAGAACTGATCCGAGATGCTGGCGTTCGACTGCTCCACGGAGCCGGCGGCGATGGTCGCGCCGTTGAGGCCGTAGCTCGGCGTGCCCGACTGACCCGTCGCCACGTAGGTCCCCCCGTCGAGGGAAGCGAGATTGTCCTGCAGTCCGAACTGCGCCAGCTGCAGCGAGCCGAGCGCCACGGAGCTGCCATCCGCGGCCGTGCCGGTGAGCGTGCCGGCCGGCGAGACCGTGAGGCTCGACAGGGTATTGGCGCCGGTGGGGACTTGGACGGGCGCGGTCGCCGACGGGCCGGCGAACAGGTAGTAGCCCGCACCGTTGCTGAGATAGCCGCTGGCGTCCGGTGCGAAGTCGCCGCGTCGCGTGTAGCCGGTATCCCCGGTGAAGCTCGGGCTCTGGGTCGTCCCGGTGTTCTTCCGGACGATGAAATAGCCGTTGCCCGAGATGGCGAGATTGGTCGATACGCCGGTCGACTGCACCGTACCCTGGATGTTCAGGCTGTTGCGCGTGCCCGGCGACACCCCGCCGGCCAGCTGTGTGCTGCGATCGGTCTCGGCCAGCATGTCGGCGAAGCTCGTCTCGGTGGACTTGAACCCCGCCGTCTGGGTGTTGGCGATGTTCCCCGAGATGTTGTTCAGGGCCAGCGACTGCGCCGAGGCGCCGGAAATCGAATTCGAGAGCGCGGTGAAAAGGCCCATCGGGGTCTCCATTCGCCGGAGCGGCACGGCTCCCGATCCGACGACGACCCATAGGCGCGCACTATGGTTAACCGACGGTGTGTTTACACATGTTGCTGAGCCGGCCCGGGGGCGTCGGGGGTAGCGGGGCGCCGCAATCCCGCCGCGCCGAGCCCGATCCGGTCGCGCTGGCCCGGGTCGCTTCGCTCCACCTGCGGCGACCGTGGAGGCGTCAGGCCCCGAGGGCGCTCAGCACGATCTCCCGCCGATGGGGCCGGTCGCGGTGCTCGATCAGGTAGATCCCCTGCCACGTGCCGAGCGCCAGCGTTCCGTCGATCAGCGGGATGGTGAGGGCCGAATCGGTGACCAGGGTGCGGATATGGGCCGGCATGTCGTCCGGTCCCTCGGCGCCGTGGACGTAGCCGGCCTGCCGCGGCGCGAACCCGTCCAGCGCGGTCATCAGGTCGGTCTGGACGTCGGGGTCGGCATTCTCCTGGATGGTGAGCGAGGCCGAGGTGTGCCGGCAGAACACCGTGACGAGACCGTCCCGGATGCCGCTGCCGCGCACGAAGGCCGCCACCGCGGCGGTGAAATCCGTGAAGCCCGGCCCCGCGGTTGCGATGGTGAGGCGCCCGCTCGCGTGGCGCTCAACGGCGCCGGAGGCCAGCGCCTCGACCGGACCGATCGTGCCGGCCCTGGTGTTTCCCCGTCTCATCCGGTCTCCTCCATCAGGGTCGCCCCCGGCGCGATCTCGCGCTCGCCGCGAGCGAGGATCCGTTCCAGCACGTCGATCCGGTCGGCCTCGGCGGGCGGCTTGTCCCAGCGGATGCGGCTGACCCGGGGGAAGCGCATCGCCACCCCCGATTTGTGCCGGGTCGAACGCTGGACGCCCTCGAAGGCGATCTCCAGCACCAGCCCGGCGTCGCGTCCATGGGCGACCTCGCGCACCGGGCCGAAGCGCTTGGTGGTGTTGTTGCGGACGTAGCGGTCGAGCTTGGCGAGTTCCGCGTCGGTGAAGCCGTGATAGGCCTTGCCCACCGGCACCAGCTCGTCGCCGCCCTCGGGCGCCGCCCGCCAGACCCCGAACGTGTAGTCCGAGTAGAAGGACGAGCGCTTTCCGTGCCCGCGCTGGGCGTACATCATCACGGCATCGACGATGTGGGGCTCGCGCTTCCACTTCCACCACGGTCCCTTGGGACGGCCCGGCAGGTAGGGGCTGTTCCGGCGCTTGAGCATCACGCCCTCGATGGCGTCGGCATCCTCGCCCGCCCCCACCGAGGCCGGATCCGCCCGTGCGGCTGCCAGCGCCGCCCAATCCGCGAAGGGCACACGGGGCGAGATATCGATCCGCGCGTGGTCGAGGCGGGTGACCAGCGCCTCCAGCTTCTCCCGCCGGGCCTCGAAGGGTTCGGCCCGGAGATCCTCGCCCGCGAGGGTGAGGAGGTCGTAGGCCCGGACATGGGCGGGAAACTCCTCCAGGAGCTTGGCCGTCACCGCCTTCCGGTTCAGGCGCTGCTGGAGGACATTGAAGCTCTGCACGCGCCGCTCGCGCAAAATCAGCAATTCGCCGTCGATCGCCCCCGTGAAGGTGATGGCCTCGGCGAGATCCGGGAACGCCCCGGTGATGTCCTCGCCGGTGCGGGAATAGACCTTTCCGACTTGCTGACCCGCCCGGTCGGGGCCGCCGACGAGCTGGACGCGGATGCCGTCCCACTTCCACTCGGCCGAGAAGGCCTCGGGCTCCAGCTTCTCGAGGTCGGCCTCCTCCTCGATCGGGTGCGACAGCATCGGCGGCCGGAACGGGGCGGGATTCAGGGTCTCGGGCCGCTCGGCCCGGCCCTCGACCCAGGCGAACAGGGTCGCGAAGGGCGGGGTCAGCCCGTGCCAGACCTCCTCCACGGCATCGGCCTCGTGGCCGCCCAAGGCGCCGACGGCCGTCTTGGCGAGCCGCGCCGAGACACCGACCCGCAGGTTGCCGGTGACGAGCTTCAGGAGCGCCCAGCGCCCGGTCTCGTCGAGGGCATCGAGCCAGCCGGCGAGGTGACGGGAGAGCTCGCGCTTGGGGATCGTGCTGAGCGTCTCGACGACTTCGGCCAGACTCGGTGGCGGCGGGTTGTTGTGGCCGATCCCGGCGGCCCCATCCCCTCCCGCCTCTGCGGGGGGAGAGAGAGATGGGACGGGCCAGATCAGCGCCGTCGTCTCGGCGAGATCCCCGACGTAGTTGTGCGACAGCCGGAACAGGACCGGGTCGATCCGCTCCTCGACGAGTCCGCGGATCAGCGCCGGCTTGGCCTCGCGGAAGCTCAGCGTGCCGGTCATGGCGCCGAGCGCGTAGCCGCGTTCAGGATCGGGGGTGCGCGAAAAGTAGTCCTGCAGCATCCGCAACTTGGCGTTGCGGCGCGGCTCGTAGGCGAGGCGGTCGAGGAGGTGGGCGAATGCGTTCACGCCGCCGCCTCCGTCCCGGAGCCGGCCTCGACGGAGCCCGGCTCGGCCTCGCCGTCATCGCCGTAGCCGAGCAGGTGGAGGGGCTTGGCCTTGATGCCCTGCGTCCCGCACCAATGGACCAGCGCATCCTCCTGACCGTGCGTGACCCAGACCTCTCCGGCACCGGTGTCGCGGATGGTGCGGCACAGGTCCGGCCAGTCGGAATGGTCGGAGATCACCAGCGGCAGCTCGACGCCCTTCTGGCGGGCGCGGGCGCGCACCCGCATCCAGCCCGAGGCGAAGCAGGTCACGGGATCGGGGAATTTCCGGGACCACAGATCCTGGATCGACGAGGGTGGGCAGATCACGATCGCCCCCTGCAGGTCCTTGCGCTCGGCAGCCACGACCTTGGGCGTGTCGCCCAGCGGCACCCCCTCCTCCTTGTACAGCGTCGTCAATTTCTCCATGGCGCCGTGCAGGTGGATCGGGCGGTCCCAGCCCTCCTCCCGGAGAAGCGCCATCACCCGCTGCGCCTTGCCGAGCGCGTAGGCGCCGACGATGTGGGCGCGTTCGGGGAACAGCCGCGCCGAGTCGAGGAGCTTGCGGACCTCGCCCCGCGTGTCGGGATGCGTGAAGACCGGCAAGCCGAAGGTCGCCTCGGTGATGAACACGTCGCAGGGTACCACCTCGAAGGGCAGGCAGGTCGGATCCGGCGCCCGCTTGTAGTCGCCCGAGACCACGACCCGGACCCCGTCCCGTTCGATGGCGATCTGCGCCGAGCCGAGCACGTGGCCCGCCGGCGCGAAGCGCACGGTGACGTCGCCGACGCGGAGCGCCGCACCGAGCGGCGCCTCCTGCCGCTGGCGGCAGAACTCCGCGCCGTAGCGCACCGCCATGATCCGCAGGGTCTCGGGCGTCGCCAGAACCTGTCCGTGGCCGGCGCGGGCATGGTCGGCGTGCCCGTGGGTGATCAGCGCGCGCTCCACCGGCCAGGTCGGATCGACGTGGAAGCGCCCGAGCGGGCAATAGAGACCCTCGCGGGTCAGGGTGAGGAGATCGCTGGCGCGTATCGGCATCGGGTCCGTGCAGCCGGTGGAGTCCGCCGGTGGCCCCGATATATAGGCGCCCCCGACCCGGCAGACGCATGGCCTCGCAGCTCAGTTCCGGCGACCTCCTCGCCGATCGCCGCTATCGCTACGCGGAGGCCTGCTTGGCCGACGGCGACCATGCGGGCGCCGCCGACCTCGCCGAGCAGGTCCTGGACCTTGCTCCGCGCTACGCGCCCGCCTGGCTCCTGCTGGGCCGGGCGCGGGAGGGTCTGGCGGCCTCCGGCGCCGATCCGGCCCTGCGTGCCGCGGCGGCACGCGCCTATGCCAGCGCCCTCGAGATCGATCCGGAGGACAGGCTGGGCGTGCGCACGCATCTCGTCCGCCTGGGTGTCGGCGACGGCCTCCCGGTCCTGTCGCCCGCCTATGTCCGGGCTCTGTTCGACGACTACGCGCCGCGTTTCGAGCACCACCTCGTGGAGGGCCTGGGCTATGTCGGCCCGCAACGCGTCCGCGACGCCCTGCCGGGCGTCCCGGAGCGCTTCCCGGTCGCGCTCGATCTCGGCTGCGGCACGGGGCTGATGGGCACCGTTCTGCGCGACCGGGTCGATCATCTCACCGGGATCGACCTCTCCCCCGGGATGCTGGCGCTGGCGCGGGCCAAGACGTGGCGGGATCGGCCGCTCTACGATCGCCTGATCGAAGGCGACCTCGCCGCCGCCCTGGCGGACCTGCCGGAGGCCTGCGCCGATCTCTGCCTCGCCGCGGACGTCCTGATCTACGTGGCGGACCTCGCCGCGTTCCTGACGGCGATCGGCCGGGTCCTGCGACCGGGCGGGCTCGGCGCCGTCACGGTGCAATCCCACGACGGTGCCGGCTCGGTCCTGGGCAAGGACGGACGCTATGCCCATGCCGATGCCCACATCGCGGCGACGGCCGCCGGCGCCGGACTGGAGATCCTGACTCTGCGTCCCGCCCACATCCGGCGCGAGGGTGGGCGGCCGGTGCCGGGGCGCGTCGTTGTGCTGCGCCGCACATCGGCATGAAACCGCTTGGCTCTTCGTCCATTGTTTGTCGGCCGCGAATGGGCGCGGCCGCTCGATCGGGGGATCAGCATGGCGGATTACGGAAACAGGACAGGCCGCGCGACACCGGAGCGGAAGCCAGAACCGCCGGCCGACAAGTCCTTTCCGGCCGATCCGCGAACCCGCATCCCGTTCGCGATCGCGTTGGCCGCGCTCGCGGGCTGCGCCGATTCCATCGGCTTCCTGGAATTCTCGCAGCTGTTCATGTCGTTCATGTCGGGCAACACCACCCGCTTCGGCGTGGCGGTGGCCAATGGCGACTGGGAGAACGTCACCCGCGTCGCCAGCACCATCTGCATGTTCTGCTTCGGCGCCTTCCTGGGGACTTTGATCGCCGCCTGGGTCGGGCGCTGGCGCCTCGCCGTGCTGCTGACGCTCCAGGCCCTGCTGCTCGCCGGCGGCCTGCTGATGCCGTGGGGCACCTTCGCCTATCCGCTGCACGCCTATCCCATCGTTCTGGCGCTGGGCCTTCAGAACGCGACGCTGCAGGACGAGGGCGGCCGCTCGCTGGCGCTCACGTACGTCACCGGCGCCGTGGTGCGTTTCGGCACCGGCTGCGCCAACCTGCTGCTCGGCACGGTGGCGCCCTCCTTCTGGATCCAGGCGCCGCTCTGGGCCGGTCTCAGCACCGGCGCAGTGGTTGGCGGCCTGCTCGACATCCGTTACGGCGAATCGGCCTTCCTGTTCCCGGCGGCGCTCGCCGCCATCCTGGCGCTGATCGCGATCGTGCTGACCATCGCCAAGCCGGGCAGCACGCTGGTGGCGGGCTCCTCTCCGGCGCCCGACGCCAGCCCGAAGGCCGAGGTCATCGACGCGATCCACTGAGATCCCACCGGGGCGGGTGCGGGATCAGCCGTCGGAATCCCGGTAGCTGCCCCGGCCCTGCTTGATCACGGCACGGCTCTTCTTGGCGACGATCCGCCGTTCCTTGGAGCCCTTCGTGGGCTTCGTCGCCCGGCGGATCGGGGGCGGCGGCTTGGCGGCCTCGGCCACGAGGTCGACGAGGCGCTGCAGGATCTCGGCCCTGTTGCGCTCCTGCGTCCGGTGCCGCTGCCCGATGAGGACCAGGACGCCGTCCTTGGTCATGCGCCGCCCCGCGAGCCGCACCACGTTCGCCTTCACGCGGTCGTCCACGGAGGGCGAATCCAGGACCGGCCAGCGGAGCTGGACCGCCGTCTCGACCTTGTTGACGTTCTGGCCGCCCGCGCCCGAAGCACGCATGAAGGACAAGGTGATCTCGTCCTCCGCGATGGCGATGCGCGGCGTCACCCGCAGGGACATGGCGGCCTCTCCGACAGGATCGTCAACGGCCGCCGCGCCCGCGTATCGGGCGCGGGGCGGAGGATGCAGAGGGGTATCCCCATAACCACATTCCGCTCAATCCGCTGCCCCGCCCACGCCACCGACCCGGGCGGACCGAGGGCTGCCCGCGGGCGGCCGCGCGGCCGGGTCAGGCGGCCTCGGCCGGCGTGCGGGCGCGCACGGCGAGGGCGTGAAGACCGCGCTTGAACGCATCGTCCAGGACTGCGTTCACCAAGCGGTGCCGCTCCACGCGGCTCTTGCCCTCGAACGCCGACGCGACGATGTCGAGCCGGTAGTGGGTCTCGCCCCCCGGCCGTGCCCCCGCATGACCGGCATGCAGATGCGACTCGTCGATCACGTCGAGGCGCGCCGGCGCGAGTTGCTCCCGCAGCCGCGTCTCCATCCAGTCCCGCAGGGTGCCCCCCGCGCCCGCACCATCCGTCATCCTGCCCTCGCGTCGCGTTCGTGGGCTGCCGTCAAGCCCGATCCCGCGCATGCGTCATCAGGCCCGGTGCCCTTGTGTCTCAGGTCTGCCCCCTCATAATCGGCCCGTCATGGATCTCAACTCGCGCCTGTTCGACAGCATCCGGATCAAACCGTCCTGCGACGAGCCGAAAGCCGCGGCCGAGGGCGTCTGCGAGAGTCCGGGCTGCACCCATCCGGGTCTGTACCGGGCGCCCAAGGGCCGGAAGGCGGAGGGCCAGTACTGGCGCTTCTGCATGGACCACGTCCGCGCCTACAACGCGACCTACAACTACTTCGACGGCATGAACGATGCCGCCGTCCAGGCCTATCAGAAGGACGCGATCATCGGACATCGCCCGACCTGGGCGATGGGCGTGAACCGGACCGGCCAGGCGAAACCGGCCGACGAGCCGGCCCGCGACTGGGCCTATGTCGATCCGCTGGGCATCCTGCGCGGCGAGGGCGTCGGCGATGCCCG
Source organism: Methylobacterium sp. 391_Methyba4 (assembly GCF_029691625.1). Classification (NCBI taxonomy): domain Bacteria; kingdom Pseudomonadati; phylum Pseudomonadota; class Alphaproteobacteria; order Hyphomicrobiales; family Methylobacteriaceae; genus Methylobacterium; species Methylobacterium sp. 391_Methyba4. The sequence continues at coordinate 4,544,533 of NZ_CP121475.1, forward strand.
CCGGCGCGCGCGTCAGCCCGAGGAGCCGCGCAAGCCCCGTCACTCGGCCACGGTCCGCCGGGCCCTCGACGTGATGGGCCTTGAGGAAGGCGCGGATTCGGCCGCCATCAAGGCGCAGTACAAGATCCTGGTGAAGCGCTTCCACCCCGACGCCAACGGCGGCGACCGGTCGTTCGAGGAGCGGCTGCGCGACATCATCCGGGCTCACGACGTGCTGCGTGGAGCCGGACTCTGCTGACCGGCACGAACCCTGCACGCCGGTTCGCATCCGGGATAGGGCAATCCGCACGGCGCGACCCTATATGGGGTCGATGCCGGTCGGTGGCGCCCGGGCGCGTCGCCGTCTAAGGATGGCTTCGCCCCGCCGCGGAGGCCCGGCTCGACGTCCTTTCGCGCGGATGCTCCACTGCTAGGGAGTGGAGCGACCGCGCCTCACGAGGTTCCGAATGCTCTCTGACGATACGCCCGCCGCGCTGCCCGACCGCACCGTCTCCGTCCGCGATGTCTTCGGCATCGACCTCGACCTCAAGGTCCCGGCCTATGCCGAGCCCGAGGAGCACGTGCCGGATCTCGATCCGGACTACATCTTCGACCGGGAGACGACGCTCGCGATCCTGGCGGGCTTCGCGCGCAACCGCCGCGTGATGGTCACCGGCTATCACGGCACCGGCAAGTCGACCCATATCGAGCAGGTGGCCGCCCGGCTGAACTGGCCGTGCATCCGCATCAACCTCGACAGCCACGTCTCGCGCATCGACCTCGTCGGCAAGGACGCCATCGTCCTGAAGGACGGCAAGCAGGTCACCGCCTTTCAGGACGGCATCCTGCCCTGGGCGCTGCAGAACAACGTAGCCCTCGTATTCGACGAGTACGATGCCGGCCGCCCGGACGTGATGTTCGTGATCCAGCGCGTGCTGGAACTCTCGGGCCGCCTGACGCTCCTCGATCAGAAGCGCGTGATCCGCCCGCACCCGGCCTTCCGGCTGTTCGCCACGGCCAACACCGTGGGACTGGGGGACACCTCGGGCCTCTATCACGGCACCCAGCAGATCAACCAGGGTCAGATGGACCGCTGGTCGATCGTCACGACGCTGAACTATCTGCCCCACGACCGCGAGGTCGACATCGTGCTCTCGAAGGCCACGCATTACCGGAGCGACCAGGGCCGCGACATCGTCAACCGGATGGTGCGGGTGGCGGATCTCACGCGCAACGCCTTCATGAACGGCGATCTGTCCACCGTCATGAGCCCGCGCACGGTGATCACCTGGGCCGAGAACGCCGACATCTTCAAGGATATCGGCTTCGCCTTCCGGGTGACCTTCCTGAACAAGTGCGACGAGCTGGAGCGGACGCTGGTGGCCGAGTTCTACCAGCGCGCCTTCGGCAAGGAGCTGCCCGAGAGCGCGGTGAACGTCGCGCTGAGCTGATCTGCATGGAGGACGCGATGGCGCATCCGGCCCCGACCCGCGAGGACGCTCCGGCGGCTCCGCATGCCGAGGGGCGGACGCGCTACGCGGATGATCTCTATAGCTGGGTTCAGGAGCAGGTGGCGTTGCTCCGCGCCGGCCGGGTGGACGCCCTCGACCTCGACAACATCGCCGAGGAGCTGAGCGACGTGGGCCTGAGCGAATATCATCGGCTCACCAGCGCTGTGGAGATCGTCGTGCTCCACATGCTGGAATGGGATCATCAGCCGGAACGCCGCAGCCGCAGCTCGACGCTCAGCATCGCCGAGCACCGTGAGCGCATCCTGATCCAGCTGCGGAAGAGCCCCGGGTTGAGATCCAGCCTGGACGAGGCGCAGCGCGACGGGTTCCGCCTCGGTCGCCTCGGGGCGGCCCGGCAGATGAGGCGCTCGCCCAAAACCCTGCCCGCGGAGTGTCCCTACAGCTGGGACGACATCCTGAATCGCCCCTTCGAAGTCGACGTCGACCGGTAGCCCGCATGTCCATCTCCAACCGCAAGCCCGGCGAGCGCCGCGAACCCGTGGCCGAGCCCCTGAAGCGCTCGGTGGCCGGCTGCCTGCGCGCCATCGCCCGGCGCTCCGAGGTCGAGGTCACCTACGCCACCGACCGGCCGGCGCTCACCGGCGACAAGGCCCGGCTGCCCGAGCCGCCGCGCAAGCTCTCGGCGCAGGACGTCGCGGTGCTGCGCGGCAATGCCGACGCCATGGCGCTGCGGCTCGGCTGCCACGACGTCGCCGTCCATCGCCGCCTCGCCCCCGAGAACGCCGCTGCCCGGGCAGTCTACGACGCGGTCGAGCAGGCCCGGGTCGAGGCGATCGGCTCGCGCCGGATGGCGGGCGTCGCCAGCAACATCTCGGCGATGCTGGAGGACCGCTACCACCGCGGCGGCAAGTACGAGACCATCACCGACCGGGTCGACGCCCCCATGGAGGACGCGGTCGCCCTGATGGTGCGCGAGCGCCTGACCGGCCAGAAGCCGCCCGAGGCTGCCACCAAGATCGTCGAACTGTGGCGCGAGCATATCGAGTCCAAGGCCGGCCCGAATCTCGACGGGCTGATCGGCTCGATCGAGGACCAGCGCAAGTTCGCCCGCTCGGTGCGCGATCTCCTCACCTCCCTCGACATGTCGGACGAGACGCCGTTCGACGCCGAGGATGACGAGAACGACGACGAGAACGACGCCCAGGACGAGGAGCAGAACCCGAGCGAGGGCGATTCGGAGGAGAAGAGCCAGGGCGAGCGCGCCGAGATCGAGACCTCCGAGGAAGCGTCCGACGAGATCGAGGACGGCGCCCAGGAATCCGCCGATGCGCCCTCGGGCGAGCTGCCCGAGGAGGCGGAGGATGCGGAATCCGAGGAGGCCTCGGAGGCCTCGCGGCCGCCCCAGCGGCAGGGCAACGAGGCGCGTGGACCCGAATACCGGGTGTTCAACCCCCGGTTCGACGAGGTCATCCACGCCGAGGAGCTGTGCGACGCCGACGAGCTGGCGCGCCTGCGCTCCTACCTCGACAAGCAGCTCTCCCATCTGCAGGGGGTGGTCGGCCGCCTCGCCAACCGGCTTCAGCGCCGTCTCCTCGCCCAGCAGAACCGCGCCTGGGACTTCGACCTGGAAGAAGGTCAGCTCGACCCGGCGCGGCTCGTGCGCGTGGTCATCGACCCCTACCAGCCCCTCTCCTTCAAGCAGGAGAAGGATACGAACTTCCGCGACACGGTCGTCACGCTGCTCCTCGACAATTCCGGCTCGATGCGCGGCCGGCCGATCACCGTGGCGGCGACCTGCGCCGACATCCTGGCGCGGACACTGGAGCGCTGCGGCGTGAAAGTGGAGATCCTGGGCTTCACCACCCGGGCCTGGAAGGGCGGCCAGAGCCGCGAGGCGTGGCTCGCCGCCGGCAAGCCGCCGAATCCCGGCCGCCTGAACGACCTGCGCCACATCGTCTACAAATCGGCCGACGCCCCCTGGCGGCGGGCGCGCAAGAACCTCGGCCTGATGATGCGCGAAGGTCTGCTCAAGGAAAATATCGACGGCGAGGCGCTGGATTGGGCGCACAAGCGCCTGCTCGGCCGGCCGGAACAGCGCAAGATTCTGATGGTGATCTCGGACGGCGCGCCGGTGGACGATTCGACCCTGTCGGTCAATGCCGGCAACTACCTCGAACGGCACCTGCGCTGGATGATCGAGGAGATCGAGACGCGCTCGCCGGTGGAATTGCTCGCCATCGGCATCGGCCACGACGTGACGCGATACTACCGCCGCGCCGTGACGATCATCGACGCCGAGGAACTCGGCGGGGCGATGACCGAGAAGCTCGCGGAGCTGTTCGAGGAGAACGGCACGCCGGCACCGACCGGCCGGATGCTGCGCGCGGCGGGCGGGCGGCGCTGACCGTCCGCGGGCCTTCTCCGACCTCGAGGCCCATCCGCTCCGGCCTCTCATCCTGAGATGCCGGAGCGCCGCGGAGGCCGCGAAGGAAACCTCCGTCAGGCCGCCCGACCCCTGGAGCCCTCCTTGGCGGCCCGCTGCCGCGGCCCCCTCAGGATGCGGTCGTGAACGGGATTTTCCGGATCACTGTGCCTGTTGTGCGCAAGCGGAAACCGCCGCGGCCTCGGGGGCCACGGCGGTTCGAACCGTCCGATGAAGGATGGCGTGAAGCCCGGAGACTCAGGCCGCGACGGCCGGGGCCTCGGCGAGCTTCTTGTGGATCTCGCGCTTCAGGAGGCGGGCGGTCTGCGACAGGTCGCCCTCGCCAGCCTTGATCAGGAAGGCGTCGAGCCCACCGCGGTGCTCCACGGAGCGCAGGGCGTGCGCGGTGACCCGCAGACGGACGCGCTTGCCGAGCGCGTCGGACTGGAGGGTGACGTTGCACAGGTTCGGCAGGAACCGGCACTTGGTCTTGCGGTTCGAGTGGCTCACGAGGTGGCCGACCTGAACGGCCTTGCCGGTGAGTTCGCAGCGGCGCGCCATGATAAAAAACGATCCCGTCTCGTTCCGCCCGAATAGACCCGATCGCGACCGGCGCGATCATCGTCGCAGCAGGCGGCGCCCATTGCGTGTTCCAGGTCCGGCGGAGTCCTGTTGAAGGCGCGAGCCTATAGGCGACGAAGGCGCGCCGCGTCAAGGTGCCCGCCGACCGCAGAGCCGCCCGGGCCGCCCCGGCCGCCCAACGGTCTGTTAACCACGATGCCGGGATATAGCCTTCTTCCACCTGCAGGAAGGTGCCTCTCCCGGCTCCGGGCCTCGAGAGGCGTCCGACGCGCGGGGGTGTTCGAGAGGGTGTGTCCGAGCGCGTGTCTTGGGCCGCCCGCCCTGGGATGCGATCCGGATCATGAGCGCCACGCCAATCCGTCGGATGATCAAGCCTGTGACAAAGCACGCTGCCGGGCGCCTCGCGGGCAGCCTCCTCGCCCTCGCTGCCCTCATGGCTCCGGCCGATGCCGCCTCGCGGGCGTCGCGCGCGAAGCGGGCCGCGGGGGCTGCCGCGACCGTGGCGGTCGATTACGGCATCAACCTCGCCGGCCTGCCGATCGGCACGGCGCGGCTGGCCGGTTCGTTCGACCGCGACCGCTACCTCATGGACGTGTCGGCGGTGCTCACGGGCCTCGTCGGCGCGATCACCGGCGGCAAGGGCTCGGCCCGGGCCTCCGGAAGCTTCGCGGCGGCACCGCAGCCCGGCGCCTTCGCCATCGCGACCCAGACGGCCAGTTCCGGCATCGCGGTGCGCATGGCCCTGGCGCACGGCAACGTGGTCCAGGCCGAGATCACGCCGCCCCTCGTCGACATGCAGGACCGCGTCCCGGTCACAGCCTCCAACAAGCGCGGCATCATCGACCCGGTCAGCGCCCTGCTGATGCCGACTCAGGGACGCGGCGAGCCCCTCGATCCGGAAAACTGCAACCGCACCCTGCCGGTCTTCGATGGCGCCACCCGCTTCAACGTGGTGCTGAGCTACGCCGAGACGCGCCCGGTTCAGAAGCCCGGCTATGCCGGCCCGGTGCTCGTCTGCAACGCCCGCTACCAGGCGGTGGCCGGCCACCGCCCGGACCGGCCGGGGGTGAAGTTCATGGAGGAGAACCGCGAGATGTCGGTCTGGCTCGCCCCCGTCGAGGGGACGCGGGTCCTGATCCCGCTGCGCATCTCGGTGCTCACCACGATCGGCACCAACATCATCGAGGCGACGCGCTGGAGCCAGGGCGGCAATGCGGGCACGACCGGGACGGCCGGCGCCGCCGGCACCAGCGTCGCACAGGCGAGCCTGCCCGGGCAGTAGCGGCGGTTTGACCGCCCGCGGCTTTCCCGGCACGTCCGCGCGGCGCGACAGCCGCGCCAGGGAGGTCAGCCAATGCCCAAGGGCTACATCATCGTCCGGATGACGGTCACCGATCCGGAGACCTACAAGGACTACGCCGCCCTGGCCTCCGAGGCCATGCGCAAGTACGGCTGCACGCCGCTGGTGCGCGGCGGCCGCTGCGAGGCGCTGGAGGGCGAGGCCCGTCCGCGCAACGTCGTGCTGGAATTCGAGTCCTACGAGGCGGCGCGCGCCTACTATTTCTCGCCCGAGTACCAGGCCGCCGTCGCCAAGCGCCGGCCGGCGGGGATCGGCGAGGTGGTCCTCGTCGAAGGCGTCGACTGATCCGCCTGGCGTTCGGAGCCCGCGGTCGATGCAGCCCGCGCCGCCCTCAGCCCGGAGCGCCGCGCCTTCGGGCAGCGCGAGGCCTGAAACCGTGGCGCTCTCCCTCAGGTGCCTGCGGGCCCAGAGGAGGCGGCTCCGGAGCGCGCGGCCGGCGGTGGAGGAAATCTTCACGTTCCCGGCGATAATCGGCGGATGCGCCCGCTTGCTCTCCGAATCGCCCTCGCCTTGGCCGTCGTCACCGGCCCGGCGGCCGCGCAGCCCCTGAGCGCCGGCACCGCCGATCCGGGCTGCGGCGGTGACGCCTTCTCGTCGGCCGAAGTCGTCGAGCACCGGCCGCCGCGGCGCGGCCCCCTCGTGGCGGTGCCCGACACGCTCTGCGCCGACGTGGCACCGCAGCCGGGCACGCCGACGACGCAGATCGACATCTTCCCGATGATCACGCCCCAGATTGGACCTGGCGGGGGCGGCATCCCATATGAGGGCGGACCGTCCCGGCCCTACCGTCCCTGAGACGCGGCCGGCCGGTCGAACCCGCCTCCCCGCCCGCGCCGCGACGGCGCCGCGACGGCCTTCCCGTTCGAAGGAACCGCCGACCATCGACGCGCTGCTCCGCCCCTCGCCCAGCCGCTCGCTGTCCCGCGATGCCCGCGCCCGCGGCGTCACCGCGGTCCTCGGGCCGACCAACACCGGCAAGACGCATCTCGCCATCGAGCGGATGCTCGCGCACCCGACCGGGATGATCGGGTTGCCCCTGCGGCTTCTCGCCCGGGAGGTCTACCTGCGCGTCGTCGCCAAGGTCGGCCCCGAGAAGGTCGCGCTGGTCACCGGCGAGGAGAAGATCAAGCCGGACCGGCCGCGCTACTGGATCTGCACCATCGAGGCGATGCCTCGCGACCTCGACGTGGCCTTCGTGGCCATCGACGAGATCCAGCTCGCCGCCGACATGGACCGCGGCCACGTCTTCACCGACCGCCTGCTCTACGTCCGCGGCCGGGAGGAAACCCTCCTGATCGGCTCCTCGACCATGCTGCCTTTGGTTCAGGACCTGATCCCCAACGTCCACACCACGACCCGGCCGCGGCTGTCGCAACTGACCTTCGCGGGGGAGAAGCGGCTGTCGCGCCTGCCCCGGCGCACCGCGATCGTCGCGTTCTCGGCCGAGGAGGTCTACGCCATTGCCGAGCTGATCCGGCGTCAGCGCGGGGGCGCCGCAGTGGTGCTCGGCGCGCTCTCCCCCCGGACCCGCAACGCCCAGGTCGAGATGTACCAGGCGGGCGACGTGGACTACCTCGTCGCGACCGATGCCGTCGGGATGGGCCTCAACCTCGACGTCGACCACGTCGCCTTCGCGGCGAACTGGAAGTACGACGGCACCCGCTTCCGCAAGCTCACCCCCGCCGAGATGGGCCAGATCGCCGGCCGCGCCGGGCGCCACCTCGCCGACGGCACCTTCGGCTCCACCGGGCGCTGCCCGACCTTCGAGGCCGAGCTGGTGGAGCGGCTCGAGAGCCACGACTTCGATCCCCTCCGCATCCTGCAATGGCGCAATCCGGACCTGCGCTTCGGCAGCCTGGAGGGCTTGCAGGCGAGCCTCGACGAGCACCCGCGCGAATCGGGGCTGACCCGCGCCCCCATGGGCGAGGATCAGCAGGCGCTCGAGATCCTCATGAAGGAGGACGACATCCGCGACATGGCGCGCAGCGCCGCCACGGTGAGGCGGCTCTGGGACGTCTGCGGCGTGCCGGACTACCGCAAGGTCCACCCGCAGGTGCACGCCGATCTGGTGGCCCAGCTCTACCGATTCCTCATGAAGGGGATGGCCGGCCGCATCCCCGACACGTGGTTCGCCGAGCAGGTGGCCATGATCGATCGGACCGACGGCGACATCGACACCCTTTCCCGTCGGATCGCCCAGGGACGCACCTGGACCTTCGTGGCCAACAGACCCGACTGGCTGCGCGACCCGGAACATTGGCAGGGCGAGACACGTCGGGTAGAGGACAGACTGTCCGACGCCCTGCACGAACGCCTCGCGAGCCGCTTCGTCGACCGGCGCACCAGCGTCCTGATGCGGCGCCTGAGAGAGAACACGATGCTCGAAGCCCAGATCACCGCCGACGGTGACGTCACCGTCGAGGGTCAGCATGTCGGCCACCTTCACGGATTCCTGTTCGTTCCCGATGCCAGCGCCGAAGGGCACGAGGCCAAGACCCTGAGGAGCGCCGCCGAGAAGGCGCTCGCGGGCGAGATCGAGGCGCGGGCCGAACGATTCGCCGCGACCGCCGATTCGACCCTCGTGCTCTCGCATGACGGCACGATCCGATGGACCGGCGCGCCGGTGGCCAAGCTCACCCCCGGCGAGAAGCTGTTCGCCCCGCAGATCCGTCTGCTGGCGGACGACAGCCTGACCGGCGCGCACCGGGAGAAGGTGGAGGCCCGCCTCGATGCGTGGCTGAAAGCCTACATCGTGCGCCTGCTCGGCCCTCTGATGGAGATCGAGACCGCGGCGGACCTCACGGGTCTCGCCAAGGGCATCGGCTACCAGGTCGTCGAGGCGCTGGGCGTGCTGGAACGCTCGAAGGTGGCGCACGAGATGCGCAGCCTCGATCAGGACGGCCGCGGGGCGCTGCGCCGCCACGGCGTCCGCTTCGGCGCCTACCACATCTTCCTGCCGGCCCTGCTCAAGCCGGCGCCGCGGACGCTCGCGGCGCAGCTCTGGGCCCTGCGCAACGGCGGCCTCGACCAGCGCGGCCTCGACGAGATCGCGCATCTGGCCGGCTCCGGCCGCACCTCGATCAAGGTGGACCGCGAGATCGCCAAGGGGCTGTACCGCGCGGCCGGCTTCCGGGTCAGCGGCGAGCGCGCGGTGCGCGTCGACATCCTGGAGCGGCTCGCCGACTTGATCCGCCCGGCCATCGCCTATCGCCCCGGCACCACCCCGGGCGCCCCGCCGGACGGAACGGCCGACGGCGACGGCTTCGTGGCCACCGTCGGCATGACCTCACTGGTCGGCTGCTCGGGCGAGGATTTCGCCTCGATCCTGAAGTCCCTGGGCTACAACGTGGAGACGCGTCCGGGCCCCGCCATCACGGTGCCGCTCGTCCCCGCTGCGGCCACGGCGCCGGCCGCACAGGCCGCCCCGGCCGAGGCGTCTTCCGACGAGGCCATTGCCGCGCAGGCGGATGCCGCGGAGCCGGCCGGCGACGAGGCTCCGGCCGCGGAGGACGTCGAGACCGCCGCGGAACACGCCTCCCCGGGGGATGAGGTCCCGGCCGTCGAGGGCGAGGCGTCCCCGACCGAGGATCAGGCGTCGGACCTCGCAGCCGATGCGACCGCCGGAGAGCAGGCCGAGGAGCCCGCGGGCGATGCGCCGCACGCGGAGGCGACCGGCGCCGGATCGGAGCAACCAGACCAGGCTCCCCAGGAGGCTGCGCCGGTCGCCGAGCCGGTCTCCGCCACCGAGGAGGCCGCGCCCGGCACGGCCGAGGCGGAGCCCGCTGCGGCCGATGCGGCCGAAGGCACGGCCGCGGAGGGCGAACCCGCCGCGGAGGTTCCGCAGATCGACGTCTGGCGCCTGCAGCGGCATCAGCGCCCGGCGCACCAGCGTCCGCAGAATCGCCCCCGCGGCGCGGGACGCGGCCGGGATGCGGGCCAGCCGGGCCAGAACCCGGGCCAGGGACGCGCGGATGGCGGCCGGCCGGAGCATCGTCGCGCCGAAGGTGGCGACGGCGGCCCGCGGCCGGGACGGGATCGCGGTCCACGCCGCGACCGGTTCGAGGGTGGTCGGCCGGAACGCCGCGACGATCAGCGCAATGCGGAGCAGCGCCATGCCGGCCCGCGGCCCGACCAGCGGCCGCCCCGGCGCGAGCGGGCGCCCGATCCGGATTCGCCCTTCGCCAAGCTCGCCGCGCTGAAGGCGCAGCTCGAGGCCGGCGACGGCGGGAAGCGCTGACCTTCACCGCGGATGCGGGAGGACCGGCAGCGCCTCGACAAATGGCTGTGGTTCGCGCGCTTCGCGCGGACCCGGTCCCTGGCAGCGCGGCTGGCCTCCGACGGGTTCGTCCGGGTGAACGGCAGCCGGGCCGAGAACCCGGCGCGGGCGATCGGCATCGGTGACGTGGTGACGGTGGCCGCGCCGCACGCGACCCTGGCTGTAAGGGTCCTCGGCCTCGGCGTACGGCGCGGCCCCGCCCCGGAAGCGCGGCTGCTGTACGACGATCTGTCCGGCGGCGGGCCGCCGGTCGAGACGCACGAGTGATGAGGCTTTGCCACAGCCCCCGCGCGAGCGGGCCGTCGCGGACCGCATGCGGTGCACACGCGCTTGTCAGCCCGGGAGGCAGGGTCTAGAGCCGTTGGCCTCCGAAGCCCGGCTCCGCGCCGGGCCTCACCGGCGTTCCCCTCGCAGCGCCCGCTGGCGCGCGCAGGCCGTCCCCAGGCTCTGCCCGGGCCAAGTCGAGTTTTAGGACGAAGACATCCGATGACCTACGTCGTCACCGACAATTGCATCAAGTGCAAATACACGGACTGCGTCGAGGTCTGTCCGGTGGATTGTTTCTATGAGGGCGAGAACATGCTCGTCATTCATCCGGATGAGTGCATCGATTGCGGCGTGTGCGAGCCGGAATGCCCGGCCGAAGCGATCAAGCCCGACACGGAGTCGAATCTGGACACGTGGCTGAAGCTGAACGCCGACTACGCCAAAACCTGGCCGAACATCACGCAGAAGAAGGAAGCTCCGGCCGACGCCAAGGAGTGGGACGGAAAGGCCGGAAAGCTGGAGGCGCATTTCTCGCCGAATCCTGGATCTGGCGACTGAGCTCGGGGCGAATTCACAGGATCTGACGCGCATGCGCCCGCGGCTTTCCAGTGGGCGGGAAGTTTTTTCAGCCCCGCCGCTTCGCTGAAGGCCTCCTCGGGGCTGCGTCATACGAAGCCCAGATACGCGGCCAGGTCATTCCTGTCCCATGGCACCAGTGTAAAACTCTTTGACGCCGCGCTTGGTCCGCGCGTGCGTCTTCAGGGATGCTTTGATCTGCGCGCCGGATTGTGGTAGACAATCCGCCTGCCGTCGCTTGCGCCTGACGTGCTCCCTCCGGCTGAAACGCCTTCGATTTTCGGTTGTTAGGAGTAGTACGCGATCGGCCGCCGAAGGAGACTTCGGCGGACGCGCCAGGTGCTTGCACGGCCGCGCCGGGGAATGACCGGGATCGTCGCGCTGGGCGCGGGGGTTTCGGGAGCGGCGAGGCAGACCGGGTGTCCCGCCCGGAAGAACACGGTTTCGCGCGGCGCCGAACGCTGCGCGCCAGTGGAGGCCCTTCTCGCATGACCACAGCCAAGAAGACGACGACCACAGGCCGGCAGGGCTTCAAGACCGGCGAGGCTGTCGTGTATCCGGCCCACGGCGTCGGTCGCATCACCGCGATCGAGGAGCAGGAAATCGCGGGCTACAAGCTTGAGCTGTTCGTGGTCTCGTTCGAGAAGGACAAGATGGTCCTGCGCGTCCCCACGGCGAAGGCCAACAGCGTCGGCATGCGCAAGCTCGCCGAGCCGGAACTGGTGAAGAAGGCTCTCGACCTTTTGACCGGCCGCGCCCGGATCAAGCGCACCATGTGGTCGCGCCGCGCGCAGGAATACGAGGCCAAGATCAACTCGGGTGATCTGCTCTCCGTCACCGAGGTGGTGCGCGACCTGTTCCGCTCCGAGGCCCAGCCCGAGCAATCCTATTCCGAGCGCCAATTGTACGAGGCGGCTCTGGACCGGATCGTGCGCGAGATCTCTTCGGTCAACCGCATCACCGAGACCGAGGCGCTGAAGCTGATCGAGCAGAGCCTCGCCAAGTCGCCCCGCCGGGCGAAGAACGAGGCCGAGCCCGAAGCCGAGGCCGAGGGGGACAGCGAGGGCGACGACCTTCAGGAGGAAGCCGCCTGAGGCGCGCATCGCATCGCGACAACGACATTCAACCCGGCCCTGGTGGCCGGGTTTTTTCTTGCGTCCGCGCAGCCGGCTCCCCCCAACGGCCCTGACCGTTCGCGAAGGCCTGGGCTGGACGGCGCGGGGCCGGATCCCATGTCTTCCCGACGGAACACGAATTCGTGGCCGCTGCGTTGTCGCATTGTGGGGCATCGGGACGGAACTTTCCCGTTTTGCCTTCCGTTGTCGGTTGCCTGGCGTCACCCCCCGGTGGCGCCTGCGCGTCGGGCCCTTGGGTCCGACGCCGCAACAGCACTCGGCAACAAGAGGCAGGCGGATGGCTGAGATCGCGGGAATTCGACGGCAGTTCATACGGACTGCCATGGAGGCGCCCTTCCTGGCCCGGGAAGAAGAGCGGGGCCTCGCCGTCCGATGGAAGGACGAGCGCGACGAGCGGGCCCTCCACCGTCTGATCTCGGCCCATATGCGCCTCGTCATCGCCCTGGCGGGGCGTTTTCGTCACTACGGCCTGCCCATGGCCGACCTCGTCCAGGAAGGGCATGTCGGCCTGATGGAGGCCGCGGCCCGGTTCGAGCCGGAGCGGGACGTCCGCTTCTCCACCTATGCGACGTGGTGGATCCGCGCCTCGATCCAGGATTACATCCTGCGCAACTGGTCGATCGTACGCGGCGGGACCTCGTCGGCGCAGAAGGCCCTGTTCTTCAATCTGCGCCGGCTGCGCGCCCGGTTGATGCAATCCACCGAGGAACATGTCGGCGACGAGATCCATCGCCGCATCGCCAGCGCGATCGGGGTGTCCCGTGACGACGTCGCCCTGATGGATGCGCGCCTGTCCGGCCCCGACATGTCGCTCAACGCCCCCGTGGGCGAGGACAGCGACGCGTCGTCGGAACGGATGGATTTCCTGGTCGACGGGGCCGACCTGCCGGACGAGACCGTGAGCGCCACGGTAGACGGCGAGCGCCGCCTCAGCTGGCTGCAGCAGGCTCTGACCGTCCTCTCCGAGCGTGAGCTGCGCATCCTGCGCGAGCGCCGCCTCGCCGAGGATCAGGCGACCCTCGAAGCCCTCGGCCAGCGGCTCGGCATCTCCAAGGAGCGGGTCCGCCAGATCGAGAACCGGGCCCTGGAAAAGCTGCGCCGTGCGCTCGCCGACCGCTTTCCCGCCGCCACGGGCAGCCCCCATATCGGCTGAGCGGCACGCAGCGTCATCGTCACGAAGCCCGGCCCGGCGGCCGGGCTTTCGTGTTTCAGAAGCGTCGCCCATGCGACGGGCCGCCGTTGTCGGGCCGGCTGCCCGACATCTCCGGCGCAGTGGGTGTACCTGCGGATATACCTGCCTGCGCGTGCGATGACGGGGGCCGGTGCCGTGGTCGCGAGCGGGATACCGCCGCGCGCCCGTTACGCCCCCTGAACGACGGGGCTGCGCCGCTCCCGCCGGCGCCGGCGGCGGCCAGCCTCAGGGGTGGCGTCGAGCCAGATCACGAGCGCCAGGGCGACGAGCGCCGGCACGCCGAGGGCGAGGAAGGCACCGGTCCAGCCGAACAGCCCGTATGACAGGCCGCCGTACCAACTCGAGAGCGCGCCGCCCACGCCCTGCACCGCGTTGACGCTGCCGAGCGCCGTCTGGGTCCGGCCCGATCCCCAGGTCAGGTCCGCCACCACCACGGGCACCGCCACCCCGACGATGCCGGAGGCCACGCCGTCCAGCACCTCGGCGGCGATCAGCCACACCGGATCGTCGATCAATCCGGACATGAGCGCGCGCACCGGCAGCACGGCGAAGGCCACCATCAGCAATTGACGGCGTCCGCGCCTGTCGGCCAGCGAACCGGCAAACAGAGCCACGGGCACCATGACGAGTTGCGCCACCATGACGTAGCGCGCCGTCCACGTGGTGGCGTCGGCCGCGGTCGCCACGAGCTTCTGCCCGAGCAGCGAGAGCATGCCGCCGTTCCCCAGGTTGAACAGGGTCAGCGCCACGGTCAGCACCAGCAGACGGCGGTTGCCGAGAACCTGACGCAGGCCGCTGCGCTCGGGTTCGTCCGCGTCGTCCTCCTTCCAACCGACGGCGCGGCGCCGGTTCCAGGCGCCGGCGGGCGTCGTCAGCGTGGCGCCGATCGCCGCCACAGCCATGCCGCCGAGGACCCAGAAGGCGATCGCAGGCCCGAAATAGCCGGTGCCGAGGCTGATGCCCCCCGCCGCGACCAGGATGCCGATGTGGTTGAAGGCCTGGTTGCGGCCCTGCTGGGCGGGGAAGCGGTCCTTCCCGACGATGCCCAGGGTCAACGACGCGACCGCCGGCAACAGCAGGGTGCCGCCGGCCGCGGCGAGCAGCTGCGCGCACAGGACCGCCGGAAAGCTGCGCGCCGGGAGGAGCAGCAGCGTGCCCGCGAGGATCGCCCCGCAGGCCAGGGCGATCAGCAGGCGTGGCCGGGGGAACCGATCCACCAGGGCACCGAACGGGCCGCTCAGGAACAGCGTGCCGAACCCCACCAGCGTGACGACGAAGCCGACCCGGGCGGGGCTCCACGAGGCGGATTCCGCCAGCCAGGTTCCCAGAAAGGGGCCGAGGCCGCCCTGGATGTCCCCGATGAACAGGTTGATCAAGGCGAGGTTTGTGGTGGGGGCCATGCGATCCTGGAGCCGTTTCGGGCCCCGGACGTGAACGGGGACCCCGGAACGGTCAAGCCCGGAACGCAGCCTCCGTCGCGGAGCAGGGCGGCGACACCCTCATGCGGGGCGACGTGCGGCGTCTTCGGCGAGAGAGCGGGCGAAACCCTGCACGGTCCGCGGCGCGGCCGCCCTGACCGGGACCGGGGCCCTCGTCGGCGGCGGCGATGGGCAGGCTCGCGGTGGCAGCCCTAGCGCCCAGCACGGCACCCGAAGGCGCCGGGAAGGTCGGCGGCCGGTTCGGGCTGCCAGACCTGCCGGGCAGCTTCGTCGCACTGAGCGCCGCGCTCCTGAGCGGACGCCCTGTGCGCGCGGGCGGCGGCCTCTCGGGGTCCCGGCGGCCGCCGCGCGGCCGCCGGTCGTCACCTCAGGAGGCGAGCGGGCCCTGGGCGCCCTGCTGCTCCATCACCTTCTGCCGGTAAAGGCCGACGAAATCGATCGGGTCGATGTACAGGGGCGGGAAGCCGCCGTTGCGCACCGCCTCGGCCACGATCTGGCGGGCGAAGGGGAAGAGCAGGCGCGGGCACTCGATCATCACCGCCGGATGGATCTGGTCGGCCGGGATGTTGAGCAGCCGGAACACGCCGGCATAGGTCACCTCGAAGGCGAACAGCACTTCGTTCTGGATCTTGGCGTCGCCCTCGAGCTTCAGCTCGACCTCGAAATCGGTCTCGGAGAGCTGCTGCGCGTTGACGTTCACCTGGATGTTGATCTGCGGCCCCTGGCCCTCCTTGGGCTGAAGGGAGCGCGGGGCGTTCGGATTCTCGAAGGAGAGATCCTTCGTGTACTGCGCCAGGGCATTGATGGTCGGCACATCGCCCTGCGGCATGCCGCCGCCGTTGCCGTTCGCTGCCGGGGAATCGGCCATGCGGATCATCCTTCTCGATCGACCGGCGGGGCCGGCGCGGGTTGTTGTCGCGGCGGGAGCCGCTGGATCACGCCGCGGAACTACCCAAACGGCAGGGCCGCTAACACGCGCGCCGGGCCTGGACAAGCGAAGTGACAGGCGAGGTGACGGGGCGCTGGCGCCGGCGGCACCGGCAACCCATATCGCGATTGCGTGCGGGACCAGTTGACCCCGACGATACAACCGGCTCGCTCCCGGCGCGTTGGTCGGATATGAGTCGGCCATACCTATGCGCGCTTAGCCGGCGCCGCACCGGGCATGACCTGAGCAAGGGGCACAGGGTCTCGCCGCGGCCACCATCGGATCGGTGATGCAGGACAGTTTCGACGTAACGACGATCATCTTCCTGGCGCTGGCCGTCTTCGTGATCTGGCGTCTGCGCTCCGTGCTCGGTCAGAAGACAGGCGCCGAACGCTCGCCGTTCAAGCCGGTCGACCGCAGCCGCACCGAACCGCAGGCGCGTTCCGACGGCGACAACGTCGTCCGGCTGCCGGGTGCCGACCGGGTGCAGGCCGCGCCGCCGACCGCCGCCGCGCCGCGGGACTGGCGGGGGATCGCCGAGCCGGGATCCGAGGTCGCCCGCGGCCTCGAGGCCTGCGTCCAGGCGGAGCCCGGGTTCGACCCGCGCGCCTTCGTCGAGGGCGCGAAATCCGCCTACGAAGCCATCATGATCGCCTTCGCCAAGGGCGATCGGAAGACCCTGCGCGGCCTGCTGTCCAAGGAGGTCGGCGAGGCCTTCGAACGCGCGATCGCCGAGCGGGAGCGCAACCGGCAGACCCTGGAGACCACCTTCGTCTCCATCGACAAGGCCGAGATCGTGGCCGTCGAGGTGCGCAACCGGGTGGCTCACGTCACCGTGCGTTTCCTGTCGAACCTCATCACCGCCACCCGCAACGCGGACGGCAAGGTGGTGGACGGCAGTGCCGAGACGGTGGTCGAGGTTCCGGATGTCTGGACCTTCTCCCGCACCCTCGGCTCGCGGGACCCGAACTGGCAGCTCGTGGCCACCGAGGCCGGCGCCTGAGCCCGTGACAGGCGTGCCGTGACGATCTTGCCGTGCCGATTCCCCATGCCCGGTCCGGAGCAGTCCCGGCCGCCCTCCTCGCGTTCCTGCTGAGTCCATCCGTGTCCGCCGCGCCGACGGCGGTCGGCGGTGCGGTCCTGAGCCCCGTCGCCCCGGCGGACCTGCCGGGCTTTCCCGGTGCGCAGGCGGAGGCGGCGCTCGACGCCTTCCGGCGGGTCTGCGCGGCACCGGCGCCCGCCCAGCCCCAGCCGGACGGCGTCGCGGGCGATCCGGCCGCCCTCGCCGAGGCCTGCACGGCCGCGGCCGGCCCCGTGCCGGACGCCGCCGCGTTCTTCCGCGAGCGGTTCGACGCCTTCCGCATCGATCGGCCCGGCGCGGATCGGCCCGGCTTCCTGACCGGCTATTTCGAGCCGGAGCTCACGGGCTCCCTCGCGCCCGGGCCGGATTTTCCGACGCCGGTGCTCGCCCGCCCCGACGACCTGATCTCCCTCGCCCCCGGCGAAACCCGTCCGGGGCTCGATCCGACCCTGCGCGCCGCGCGGGCCACCGCGGACGGATTTGCCCCCTATCCCGACCGCGCCGCCATCGACGACGGAGCCCTTGGGGCGCATGCGAAGCCGATCCTGTGGCTGCGCGACGCGGTCGATCTGCTGGTCCTGCAGGTCCAGGGCTCCGGGCGCGTCCGGCTACCGGACGGTCGCGCGGTGCGGGTGCTGTACGACGGCCGCAACGGGCGCCCCTATACGGCGGTGGCCAAGCTGATCGTCCAGGAGGGGCATCTGCCGCTCGAGGGCCTGACGCTCGCCCGCTGGACCGGCTGGCTGCGCGCGCATCCCGAGATCGCCAAGCGCCTGATCCGCACCAACGCCTCCTACATCTTCTTCCGCCTCGCCCCGGTCGCGGATCCGGCTCTCGGGCCGCCCGGCGCCGCGAACGCGCCGCTCAGCCCGGGCCGCAGCCTAGCGGTCGATTCGACCCTCTGGCGGTACGGCCTGCCGTTCTGGCTCGCAGGGCCGCTGCCCGGCGCGGCGCAGGACGGAGCCCCGGACGCGCCCGGGCGCCTCGTCATCGCCGCCGATACCGGATCGGCGATCGTCGGCCCTGCTCGCGGCGACCTCTTCGTCGGCACCGGTCCTGCGGCCGGCGTGGTCGCCGGAAACCTCCGCGACGCCATCGGATTCGTGGTCCTGCTGCCGCGCCGCGCCGCTGCGCCCGGAGCCGCGCCGTGAGGCCCCCGCGCCGCGGGCGCCGCCTGACCGCGGGCGAGGCCCGCCTCTGGGACGCGATCGCCAAGCTAGTGACGCCGTTGCCGGGCCGCGCGTCCCCGACCCCCGAGCTTCCCCGACCGCCGGCGCCCCCGACCGCCGCCATGCCGCCCCTGTCGGCCCCGATCCTGAAGCCCAGTGCGCCGCCAACCGCCAAGAGGCCGCGGGCGAAGCATCCGCCGAAACCGGCACCGGAGCCGCCGCGTCCGGCAACCGCCGCGCCGTATCAGCCGCCGCCGCAGCGCCACAGCCCGAGCACCAGCCTGGAGCGGACCGCCAAGGTCGGCCTGCGCCGCGGACGACTGGCGATCGAGGCGCGGATCGACCTGCACGGGATGGTGCAGACGGAGGCCCATGCCGCGCTGACGGGCTTCCTGCTCCGGGCGCGGGCCGCCGGGCATTCCTACGTGCTGGTCGTCACCGGCAAGGGCGGACCGGATTACGCGGAGGCCTTCGCCGAGCGCGGGGTGCTCCGCCGCAGCGTGCCGCACTGGCTGCGGGGGCCGGAACTGCGCGGCATCGTCCTCGGCTTCGAGGAGGCCGCCCGCCACCATGGCGGCGGCGGCGCGCTCTACGTCCGTCTGCGGCGCCGATAGGGGTCCGGAACCCGGCGCCGCACGGCGCGCAGCGGCCTGTTCACCGGTGTCCGCAGCCTGCGCGGCAAACCGCGCCGGAGCCGCGCGGTTGCGGCCCGGACCGATCCCGCCGATATCCGGAGCCGGCGCATGAGGCGCCACGCACGCAAAGTCGCGAGAGAGATGCCGGAGCTTCCCGAAGTCGAGACGGTGCGGCGGGGCCTGGCGCCCGCCCTGGTCGGAGCCCGCTTCAGCCGTGTCACCCTGCGCCGGGCCAACCTGCGCTTCCCCTTCCCGGATCGCTTCGCCGCCCGGCTGGAAGGGCGGACCGTCACGGACCTCGCGCGCCGGGCGAAATACCTCACCGCCGCGCTCGACTCGGGCGAGACCCTGGTCATGCATCTCGGCATGAGTGGCCGGTTCGACGTGGCCCTGCCGGACGGCAGCAACCTGTCGCCGGGGGATTTCTACCTCGAAGGGGCCCAGGGCACGCCCAAGCACGACCATGTGGTCATGGCGATGAGCACCGGCGCCACGGTGACCTACAACGACGCCCGCCGCTTCGGCTTCATGGATCTGGTCCCGAGCGCGGATCTCGCCGGCTGCCGCCACTTCGCCAGGATGGGCATCGAGCCCCTCGATGGTCTGACGGGGGCGGTGATCGCGCAGCTCTTCCGCCACAAGATCGCGCCGCTGAAGGCCGCCCTGCTCGACCAGCGCCTGATCGCGGGCCTCGGCAACATCTACGTGTGCGAGGCGCTGCACCGGGCGCGCCTGCACCCCGAGGCCCCGGCCGGGAGCCTCGTCCGGCCCGACGGGCGCCCGACGCCCAAGGCCAACGCCCTCGCCAAGGCGATCGTGAAGGTCCTGCAGGAGGCCGTGGAGGCCGGCGGCTCGACCCTGCGCGACTACGCCCACACGGATGGCAGCGCGGGGGCGTTCCAGCACGCCTTCCGGGTTTACGATCGGGTCGGATTGTCCTGCAGCCGGCCGGGATGCGGCGGTTCCATCACCCGCATCGTCCAGGCGAACCGCTCGACCTTCTTCTGCGCGACCTGCCAGCCCCCGAACTGACCGCAACGAACCGTGCGTCGAACCGTGCGTCACTGCGCCGCGAAACGGCAATTTCGCCACAAACCCGGCTAGGGTCTAGCGCCTCGACGTGCGCACCCGGTTGCGGGCAGCCGATCCCGGCCCGCAACGCGTGACGGGTCGCGCGGGCCCAGACAGGATCCCGATGTTCTTCCGCCGCTCAAAGACGCCCGCGCCCGAAACCACCGCGCAGGATCCGACGGGCGAGCCCGCCCTGCCGCAGCGGCTCTCGCCGCGCTCCCCCGGCGAGGCGATCAAACCGACGGTCGCGCCCCCGCCCCCGGAGAAGCCCGAGCGCGAGCGGAGCGGCCTCGTGGGCCTCATCAGCGGAGCCCTGACCTTCGCGGTCGTCATCGCCATCGCGGCGATGATCGGGATCACGCTGTTCCAGCGGCAGGTGCGCGAGCCGGGGCCGCTCGCGGCCGACAAGGTCGTTGTGATCCCGACCCACAGCGGAACGGCGGAGATCGCCGAGACCCTGAAGCGCGAGGGCGTGATTGACCATACCGGCCTGTTCGAGTTCGCCGCCCGCTTCGGCGGCCGGCCGGCGCTCCGGGCCGGGGAATACGTGTTCAAGGCGCATGCGAGCATCTCAGACGCCCTCGACACCATCGCCACCGGCCGGCAGGTCCAGCACGCCATCACCTTCCCGGAGGGCCTGACCTCCGAGCAGATCGTCAGCCGCCTCAACGACAATGACGTGCTCACCGGCGAGATCAACGAGATCCCCCCGGAAGGTTCGCTCCTGCCCGACACCTACAAGTTCGAGCGCGGGGCCACCCGTCAGCAGATCGTCAACCTGATGAAGGCCAAGCAGCGCGAGGTTCTGAACCAGATCTGGCTGCGGCGCAGCGCCGACGTGCCGGTGCGGACCCCGGCCGAGATGGTCACCCTCGCCTCCATCGTGGAGAAGGAGACCGGCCGCGCCGACGAGCGGCCCCGGGTGGCCGGCGTCTTCATCAACCGCCTGAACAAGCGGATGAAGCTGCAATCCGACCCGACGATCGTCTACGGCCTCGTGGGGGGCCGCGGCACCCTCGGGCGCGGCATCCTCCGGTCGGAGATCGACCGGCCGACGCCCTACAACACCTACGTCATCGAGGGCTTGCCGCCGGGGCCGATCGCCAATCCCGGCCGGGCCGCCCTGGAGGCGGTGGCCAACCCCTCCCGGACGAAGGACCTCTACTTCGTGGCGGACGGCACCGGCGGCCACGCCTTCGCCGACTCCCTCGAAGCGCATCAGCGCAACGTCGCCCGCTGGCGTGCCGTGGAGAAGAGCCGGCAGGCGCCGCCGGACGCCGTCGACAAGGTCGAGCCGGGTCCGGACCCGGCGACGCCGGGCCGCGCCTCGGCCTACGCGCCGGGCGGTGCGCCTGCGGCCAACGGGATCAACACCAACGCGGCCTTCGCCGCGGATACGGGCACGCCGGGTTCGCGGGCCTTCGACGCCTCCGAGGGCACGCGCCTCGATCCCCTGAAGAACCGCAGCTACGACCTGGGCTCGCCCAAGACGGTGCCGGCCCTGAGCGAACCGGCCCCGGCGCCCCGGGGCCGGCGCTAGGGACCGGCACCGGCCGGATTGCTGCGACGCGTCGTCGGACGTGACGCAGCCGCGCCGGACTCACGCCGGCCTCAATGCGCCTTCGGGTTTCGCGGCCGCCCCTGCCCGTCCGGAGGAGGACCCGACAGGGACGCCGCGATCTGGCGTCCCAGCTCATACAGCAGGGCCTCCAGCAGCGGCTGCACCCGCTTCGCCTCGTCGAGCCCGAGATCGCCGAGGCGCTCCCACAGACGCATCGCGCCATCCGCCATCTGCTCGACGACGGAGCCCTGCTCGGCCGGCGCCCCGAGAAAGCCCGCCGGGGGCTCGAACGGCCCCTCGGTCCGGCTGTCGGTGATGTCGATCACGATCCCACGCCCATAGACCAGCCCGTCCGCGCGGCGCTCGAACCGGCCGCGGGCCAGCACCCAGCGTACGAGCCCGGGGGCGGGCACGATGCGATGCTCCCACGCGAAGAGGCCGCCCTCGTCGCGGACACGGCGGCGCTGAATCTGGTCCCGGGCGAGGTCCTCCGGATGGAAGAGCGCGGAGAGCTGCTCCCAGCTCACGCCCTGCGCCGCCTCGGCCTCGGTCAGCCCGAAGATCCGGGCCATCGTCGCATCCCCGCGCACGCGTCCCAGATGCGGCACGTCCTCCCACATGCCGACGCCCAGCGCGGACATGCCGAACGGCGTGAGCGCGGACCTGGTCAACACTGATCGTGGCATGCGCCATCCGGGTTCTTGTGAAAACGACCCGGACCTACGAACACAACTTGATCTTGAAATGCAATGTTGGCGGCGTCGTACGAAAGTCGATCCGTGACGTCCTCGGTGGCGCGGGGGCGACGGGACCCGCGCGCGGGCCGGGATGGGTCCGTCGCAGGGACCGGCCTCTTCCCCGTGGAGAGATCCGTGCTACAGGCCCCGATCTTCACGGGGACGGGGGTCGGCGTGGCCCAGATCACGAGCATGACCGGTTTCGCCCGGGCGGCCGGCAGTACCGGACCGGTCCACTGGGTCTGGGAGGTCCGCAGCGTCAACGGGCGCGGCCTCGACGTGCGCACCCGTGTGCCGGCCGGCTATGACGGGCTCGGCGAGACCGCCCGCACCGCCCTGCAGAAGACCCTGACCCGCGGCCAGTGCCAGCTGACCCTGACGCTCACCAAGCCGGAGACCACCGCGCGGGTGCGGATCAACGAGACGCTGCTGGCGAGTCTCGCCCAGGCGGTGGCCCGGGTGCCGGTCCCCGAGGGTGTGGCCCCCGCCACGATGGACGGGCTGCTCGGCGTCCGCGGCGTGATCGAGGTCGAGGACGAGGCGGCAGACACCGACGCCCTCGCCCGGGATCTGGCCGCAGGCGTGGTCCAGCTGGTCGCGGATCTCGTCGAGGCCCGTCGCGCGGAGGGGCGGCAGCTCGAACAGGTCGTCATCGGCCAGGTCGACCGGATCGCCGCGCTGACCGAGGCCGCGGAGGCGAATCCCGCGCGTCAGCCCGAAGCCGTGCGGGCGCGTCTGGAGGCGGCCGTCGCGGCGCTGGGCGGCAGCGGCCTCGATCCGGACCGTCTGCATCAGGAGGCGATGCTGCTCGCCGGCAAGGCGGACGTGCGCGAGGAACTGGACCGGCTTCGGGCCCATGTGACGAGCGCCCGGGAGCTGCTGGCGGCCGGCGGCGCGATCGGCCGGCGCCTGGACTTCATCGCCCAGGAGTTCGGCCGCGAGTCCAACACGCTGTGCGCCAAGGCCAACGACATCAGCCTGTCGCGGATCGGCCTGGACCTGAAGGCCGTGGTCGAGCAGTTCCGCGAGCAGGTCCAGAACATCGAATGATGCCGGATCAGGATGTGAGAGTACGGATGCGAAACGTCGGGGAGCCACGCGCATGACCGAGCAGGGTGGGAGGGTCTCCGATTCCATCGCGCGGCGGGGGTTGATCCTGATCCTCTCCTCGCCCTCCGGGGCGGGGAAGACGACCCTGACGCGGGCGATCGCCCAGGATCCGAGCTGGGCGCTGGACCTGTCGATCTCCGTGACCACGCGGGGGCGCCGCCCCTCCGAGATCGACGGGCGGCACTACCACTTCATCGATCGCGAGGCCTTCGACGACCTGCGCAACCGGGACGACCTGCTCGAATGGGCGGAGGTCCATGGCAATTTCTACGGCACGCCCCGGCGGCCGGTGGAAAAGGTGCTCGGCTCCGGCCGGGACATGATCTTCGACATCGACTACCAGGGCACGCGACAGGTGCGCTCCAAGCTCGCCCAGGACGTGGTGACGGTCTTCATCCTGCCGCCCAGCATGGCCGAGCTGCGCCAGCGCCTGGAGCGCCGGGCGGAGGATTCGGCCGAGACGATCGAGAAGCGTCTCGCCAATGCCCGGACCGAGATCCAACGCTGGGTCGAGTACGACTACGTCATCGTCAACGACGACCTGCAGAACGCCTTCCGGGCCCTCCAGGGCATCCTGGCGGCGGAGCGGCTCCGGCGGACGCGCCGCACCGGCCTCACCACCTTCGTCGAGGGGTTGCTGGCGGAGACGCCGTGACGCGGACCCGGCTCTACCGGCGGATCAGCACGACGCCGCCGATCAGGAGCGCGACCCCGAAGAGGCGGGGCAGATCGACGGGCCGTTGCGCGAGGCCGAGCAAACCGACCTGATCGAACAGCACCGAGGCGAGCATCTGGCCCGTGACCAGAAGGGCGAAGAAGGTCGCGGCGCCGAGCTTCGGGACGAGCAGGATGGCGAGCCCGATGAACAGCGCGCCGAACAGGCCGCCGCTCCAAGTCCACCACGGGATCCGCCCGGCCACGCTTACGGCCGGGGCGGGATCGCGCAGGGCTACGGCGAGCAGAGCCATGCAGGCGAGACCGACGGCGTAACTGGAGACGCCAGCCCAGGACGCCGAGTCGAGGCCCGCGCGCAGGTTGGCGTTCAGGATCTGCTGCAGGACGAGTCCGGCGCCCGCCAGGACGGCGAGCAGGGCGGAGAGTGCGAAGGCGAGCATCGAGAACGGGCCTCTCGGGTCAGGGTGCCGGGCCTCATTGACAACCGGCACGGTCGATGCCGTCAAATGCCGCCAAGACCCGATTCCATGCACGTTCGGCATGATCAACCCCGCGCATCTCGACCTCTTCCGCGCCGTGATGCGTCACGGCGGCATGACGCGTGCCGCCGAGGTCCTGGGGATCGGTCAACCCCACATCAGTCGTGCCATCGCACAGCTTGAGGCGACACTCGGCTTCACGCTGTTCGTGCGCGGCCACGGCAGCGCCCTCCCGACCCCGGAAGGCGAGGCCTTCGCCCACGAGGTTGCGCAGACGTTCGCCGGGCTGGATCACCTGCGACAAGCCGCGTGCCGCATCCGCGAGCGCGGCACCGGCGGTCTCCGCGTTGCCTGTCAGCCTTCCCTGGCCGCCGGGCTGCTGCCCCGCGCGATCCGGCGGCTCGACGCGGAATGCCCCGGTCTCCGCATTTCCGTCCACGTCCCGAGCCCGGACACGATCTGGTCCTGGGCCGCCTCGGGCCAATGCGATCTCGGACTGGCCCGGCCGCGGTCCGGCCATGCGGGCGTGATCGCCGAGACATTCCTGCGGGTCGCCGCCGTGTGCGTGCTGCCCCGCGGGCATGCCCTGGCCCGCCGACGGGCCATCACGGCGGCGGATCTCGCCGATGTGCCGTTGATCGCGGCCGGATCGAGTCCCGTGCAGGCGGCGACCGAGGCGGCCTTCGCGCAGGCCGGCGTGACCCCGCATTTCGCCCTGATGGCCGAGTACACCGCGGCGCGCTGCGGCCTCGTCGCCGAGGGTCTCGGAGTCGCCATCGTCGACCCGGTTCCGGCCCGGGCTCTCGGCGGATGTCCCGTCGTGCTGCGGCCGTTCCGGCCCGAGATCCCCATCGAGACCGTGCTGGTGCGGCCGGCGGGACGGCCGCCGGGGCGCCTCGCCGAGCGGCTGATGGTCCATCTGGCGGCGGAGCGTGACGCCCTCGGCGTACGCTGATCGGCTCAGGCGGCGACCGGAGTCTCCGGACCGGGACCGAGCCACGCGCCCATCGCCGAGAAGGTCGACACGGCCGCGCCGGTGAGCGCGGCCTCCGCGGCCGGGTCCTCGCCGAAGATCTCCAGGCGCGTCCGGAAGGCTGCCCACATCGCCCCCGCGGCGGGCCCGTGCGCCCGGTAATAGGCGAGGCCGTCGCCGGAGAAGCCGTGCAGGCCGGCGATGTGGCGGCCGATCAGCTGGCCGCCCAATGTCGAGCCTTCCAGCACGTAGAGCGCGCCCATGGCGGCGGCCGGTCCGTCGAAGACCAGGGAGGTCGGTCGCGGGAGCGCCGCGACCGCGGAGGGCGTCAGGCCGAGATGGTCGAGATCGGCGGCGAGGCGCGTGAGACGGCGGCGCGGCGCCAGGAAAACCTCGTCGGCGAGCCCGGACCCGATGGCGGATTCCCAGACCGCGTGGAACCCGTAGAGACGCCCCAGCAGGTTGCGATAGCCGCTCAGGGTCGCGACCCGCGCCTGCCAGTCCAGGGACGCCTCCAGCGCCCGGTGAGCCGGATCGGTCGCGGCACGCAGCCGCGCATGCAGGCCGTCGCGGGTTCTCACGCGGTGATCGTGAAGCAGGCGCCGGGATTGTTGGCGACGGTGAGCTTGGCGTTGATCTGATCGAGCATCGCCCGGATCAGCTTCATGCCCAGTCCCGAGCCCTTGCTCCGCGCCTTGGCGTCCGCCCAGTCGTCGGGCAGGCCCGATCCGTCGTCGCAGACCCGCAACTGGACCTCGCCGGGGCCCGATGCCGAGACGCTGACCTCGACACGGCCGCCGCCTGTCGGGTTGGCCGCATACTTGAAGGCGTTGGTGACGAGTTCCGTCGCGATCAGCGAGAGCGCCACCGCCTTGCGATAGGGCACCATCAGGCCCGGCTCCGCCGAGAGATCGACGGCATGCCCGTCGCCTGCCAGCCCCGCGAGGTCGTTGCACAGGCTCTCGATGGTCTGGCCGAGATCCACCTCGTCGAACCGGTCGGCCTGGTACAGGCTGTCATGCACCCGCGCGACGCTCATCACCCGCGCGGAGGTGTCGGCGAAGGCCTGCCGCGCCTCGCCGTCGGCGATCTGGCGCCGCTGCATCTGCAGGAAGGCCGAGACGATCTGCAGGGAGTTCTTCACCCGGTGGTCGATCTCCCGGGTGAGCAGATCCTTCTGCTCGAGGAGGCGCTCCTTCTCGGCGAGCAGGCCGGTGAGCTCGTCGATCTTGCGGCGTTGGCGCAGCACCACGCCCTCGACGGCCTCCGCCAGGGAGCCGGCGAGGTGGACCTGCCATTCCGCCCAGGGCGCGGCGAAGCCGGTGCGCTCCTCGACCCAGCGCTCGAAGGAGCGGCGGGGCAGCACCGCCACGGGGCCGCTGCCGGCGAGGACGGGCTTGCGCGGGTCGCCACCCCAGGTCACCGTGCTGGGCACCTCCGGCCGGAACCACAGCAGCAGGTTCTCGCGCGAGGCATCGACGAAGACGGCGAGCAGGCCGCTGGCGATCTCCCGATGCGGGCCCGCCTCCGGATAGTCCGCGGTGAAGCTGTCGCTGCTGTAGGAGACCTCGCCCGCCGGCACGCCCGCCCGCAGCCAGCCCGCGATCGCCGCCACCATGTCGACCGGCGGCGTCCGCCCGATCCCCGTGACCCGGTCGCCCGAAACGATGCCGGCGCCGGTGGCGCCGAACAGGTCGAGCAGCGTCGTCGTCCCGCTGGTCAGGGCCGCCACGAAATCGTCGGATCGGGTCAGGCCGCGCACGAGACGCCCCTCGACGTCGAGATGGGCCTGCCGCTCGGCCCAGAGCCGGCGCGATTCGATCTCCTGCACCCGCATGGCGAAGGCGTCGGTCAGCACCGTGGCGGCCGCACGGGTCTCCGGCGTGACGTAGTGCGGGCGGCGATGATGCCCGATCATCAGGCCCCAGAGCCGCCCCTCGACCATGATCGAGATCGACATGGAGCCGTTCACGCCGAGATTGCGCTGGTACTCCAGGTGGATGGGCGACAGCGTGCGGTGCTGGGCGAAGGTCAGGTCGATCGGGCCGTTGCCGGCGCCGGGCGCCGAGACCAGCCCGACGGGCACGCTGTCCCGATCGATGACGAAGCGGCTCTTGGCCTTGGTGTAGAGGGCCCGGGCCTGGGCGGGGATGTCGGAGGCGGGGAAGCGCAGGCCCAGCAGGCTGCGCGACCAGTCGGGCACCTTGTCCTCGGCCACGGCCTCGCCGTTCCAGTCCGTGTCGAAGCGGTAGACCAAGACCGCCTCGAAGCCGGTGAGCGCCCGGATCTCGAGGGCTGCGATCCGGGCGATATCCGCCAGGGTCCCGGCCTCGCGCAGGCGGCCGACGGCGAGTTCGGTATCGGCCTGACTGGCGGTGGCGAAATCGTCGGCCGAATCGGGCTCCAGCTCCATCTCCACGATGAGGCGGCCGGCATGGGCATGGGCGACGGCGTGATAGGCGGTCCCGCGGCCCGGGAATGCCAGGGTCCGGCGCAGGGACGCGCCGTCATGGAGGGTCCCGCGCGCCAGACGGGCGCGGATCGCCGCAACGAAATCCGCCGGCAGCACGTCCGCGAGGGGGCGCCCCGCCAGAGGCGGCTCGATCGGATCGACGATCTCGCCGACATTGGCCGAATAGGCGACCACCAGGAGCGTCCCGGCGTCGGCGGCGAGCATCACGGCATTGGGCTGGATCGAGCCCGGGATGTGGATGGGCTCACGCTCGCACAGGCTGGCATCCACCGGCTCGGCACGCACCCGCCGGCCGATCGCCGCCATGACGGCCTCGCGCGAGTGGTCGGCCCCGAGGCTCTCCACCGGATCGATGGTGAGCCATGTCACCGGGCTGCCCCCGGCGATCTGGCCATGGCGCATATGAATCCGGGCCCGCAAAGGCTGCGGCAGCCGGCCGAAGACGTAGTCGAAGGTCTCGTCCAGCGTCCCGCGGCGGGCCCCTGCCAGAAACCGGCCCCGGAAATTCGGCACGTTGGTGCCCGGCATCACGTCGCGGAAATAGTCCCGCCCCAGCACGGCCTCGCGCGACAGGCCCGAGATGGCGCTCGCGCCCTCGCTGAAGGCCACGACGGTGCCAGCCGAGTCGAGCCCGATCACGCCCTGGTCCAGGCGGTCGAGCGCGTCCGGCGCGATGACGTCGAGATCGA
The DNA here is from genome assembly GCF_029691625.1 of Methylobacterium sp. 391_Methyba4. Lineage (NCBI taxonomy): Bacteria > Pseudomonadati > Pseudomonadota > Alphaproteobacteria > Hyphomicrobiales > Methylobacteriaceae > Methylobacterium > Methylobacterium sp. 391_Methyba4. Next base: position 4,572,815 of record NZ_CP121475.1, read on the forward strand.
CGTCGGTATTGGGGGCCTGGCTGGGCGGCATCAGGAGCGAAACCGGCTCATTCAACTGGGTATGGCGACGGGATGGGCCGAGCGCAATGCTTGTGATGTCAGCAAGATCAAAACCTCAAGTGCTCTGTACGATCTTAGACATCGCCTTGAACAGCCCTTCCTCAACCGTAGGGTGGTACACTGGCTGATCGTGCAGGGTCTGGGCGGTCTGCTTGTGCGCGACTGCGTAGGTGAGCAGGTGCGCGAGGTGCTCTACGGACGGTCCGAGCATCTCGCCGCCGAGGAGGTGCCCCGACCGGTCGGCCCAGAGCCGGATGCCGCCGCGATTCGTCCCCTCGACGCGGGCGCGGCCCTGATCCGAGAAGTCCATCGTGCCGACGACCCGTCCCGCATTCTCCGGATCGTAGGGGGCGCCGATCACCGCCCCCTGAGGATGGGTGAAAACCATGGCGAGGCGGGTCCAGGGGGCGGGGGCCGCGACCGGGCGGCCCGCGGCCAGGGCGGCAGCGTTGCCCCCCGCGATCCGGCCCTGGCGGCTGGCCTCGTGCAGGACAGGGCGCCAGCCGTCGGCATCGCCCGCGATCAGGATCGGCGCGCCCGCGCAGACGAGGCTGTGCCGGTCGAATTCCGGCACTCCGTCTTCGTCGCGGCGGAGGCCCGCCGCCTCGAGCCGCAAGGCATCCAAGTTGGGGGCCCGGCCGGTAGCGGCCAGCACCCGCGACGCCCGGGTGACCTGTTCGCGCCCGTCACGGTCGATCCAGTGCAGGCATACGCCGTCGCCGTCCGGCGCTGCCGTCCGAACCTCGGCACCGAGGTGAAGATCCAGGTCCGCGCCGAAGATCGCGGCGGCCTGCCGGGCGAGTTCCGGCTCGCTCAGGCCGGCGACGGTGTCACCCGCATCGATCACCGTGACGGCGACACCGAGCCGCGCCATCGCCTGGGCGATCTCGATCCCCACGGGCCCGGCCCCGAGAATGGCCAGCGAATCCGGGAGATCGGGGACTTCGAAGAGGGTATCGGTGGTCAGGACGCGCGCGCCGAGACCCTGCAGGGCTTCCGGCACGATCGGGCTCGACCCGGTGGCGATGACCGCCGCCCGGAAGCGGATCCGCATGGCGTCTCCGATCACCAGCGTGCGGTCGCTCTCGAATCGGGCGGTGCCGCGGAGGCGTTCGTCCTCGGGGAGATCCGCGAGACCGTCGACGACGCTGGCGACGAACCGGTCGCGCTCCGACCGGAGACGCCGCAGCACCGCAGGCCCGTCCACCGTGACGCCGGAGACCCGGATGCCGAACAGCGCGGTGTTGCGGGCCGCGTGGGCGGCAGCGCCCGCGGCGATCAGGAGCTTCGACGGCATGCAGCCGACGCGCGCGCAGGTCGTCCCGCCGGGCCCGCGCTCGATCAGCACCGACCGCGCCCCCGCGGCCGAAGCGGCGCGATGGGCGGCGATGCCGGCTGTGCCGGCACCGATCACCGCCACGTCGTAGTCGAGTTCGCGCATGAGCATCCCGGACCGTTCGCCGGAGCCAAAGCGGTACGGCCGAGGTTCGTTCCGCCTGCGCGATCACGTCTCAGGGCGGCACGGACCGGGCGGGGCTCCGCACGCGCCGGACCGGGCGGTGCGGAGCCGGCGTTTCAGGCGCTGCGGCCAGGGGCCGTGCCGCCGAGGTGGAACACCCGGTGGGGGATCAGTTCGCCGCGCTCCACATCGCCGACGGCGACCAGGATGCCAGCACAGGTTGCGAAGGCCTTGCCCTCGACGGGGGCGTCCCGGCCCCGCAGGATCACCGGCTGGCCCCGCATCAGGCGCAGGCCCAGATCACGGGAGACCGCGACTTCCGGGATGGCATCGAGGGCCGTCTCCACCGGACGCAGATAGGCGAGCGCCGCCTCCGGGCTGCCGTCGGTCAGGGCCGAGACCGGGCAGGCCTCGGCCTCGGAGAAGGGACCGACACGGGTCCGGCGCAGGGCCGCCACATGGCCGTAGCAGCCGAGCATCCGGCCGAGGTCGCGGGCCAGCGCCCGCACGTAGGTGCCCTTGCCGCACTCCGCCTCGATCACGGTGCGCTCGCCGTCATGCTCGACCACCGCGAGCCGGTCGATCTGCACCGGCCGGGCCACGAGTTCCACCACCTCGCCCTCGCGGGCGAGGTCGTAGGCGCGCTCGCCCTGGATCTTGATCGCCGAGTAGCGCGGCGGCACCTGCTCGATGGCGCCCACGAAGGCCGGGAGCGCGGCCTCGACCGCCGCACGGTCCGGGCGGGTCTCGCTGGTGGCCACGGGACGCCCCTCGGCATCGTCGGTATCGGTCTCGATGCCCCACTGCACGGTGAACCGATAGGCCTTCCGGCCGTCCATCACGAACGGGACGGTCTTGGTCGCCTCGCCGAGGGCGATCGGCAGGATGCCGGAGGCCAGCGGATCGAGGGTGCCGGCATGGCCCGCCTTCTTGGCGTTGAAGGCGCGCTTCACCACCGCGACCGCATGGGTCGAGGTCATGCCGACATGCTTGTCGAGGATCACCCAGCCCGAGACGTCCCGGCGCTTCGGGCGGTCGGGACGCGGCCCGCGCTGCGGACGGCGGCCCTCCGGGCCACGACGCTCAGCGCCCGGCACGGGAGCCTGGTGCTCGGCCGGCGGAAGATCTTCCATGGAAACCGTCATGTCCGCGTTGTCCCCCGGGGTCGATGCCCCGTCCCTTTCTGTTGGGTATCGGGACTCAATGCCCCGTCCCGGTCTCCGGTTCGTCGTCCTCGTGCCCGGTCTCAAGGTCGCGCTGGACCCGCTCGTCCCGCAGCAGCTTGTCGATGCGGGCCGCCTCGTCGAAGGTCTCGTCCCGTCGGAACCGCAGTTCCGGGGCGAATTTCAGGTTCACCCGCCGCGCCACCTCCTGGCGCAGCACCTTCCGGTGGCGCTCCAGGGCGGCGATCACCGGCGCCTCGTCGAGACCGCCGAGCGGCATCACGTAGGCGGTGGCGAGCTTCAGGTCGGGCGACATCCGCACCTCCGGGACGGTCACGACATGCGTGCCGAGCACCGGATCCTGGATGTCGCCGCGCTGGAGCACCTCGGCGAGCGCGTGGCGCACGAGTTCGGCCACGCGCTGCTGGCGCTGCGAGGGGCCGGTGGAAGTCGGTTTCTGGGCCATTCTGTCTCGGGCCTTTCCGCCGGAGCGGACGGCTCACGTCCTGAAAACGAAAAGACGGCCGCGGCAGGTGCCGCGGCCGCCCTGTCCGGATGAGTCCGGTGTGTCAGAGGGTGCGGCGGATCTCCTCGACCCGGTAGCACTCGATCACGTCGCCGGCGCGCATGTTCTCGAAGTTCTCGAAGGCCATGCCGCACTCCTGGCCGGAGGTGACTTCCTTCGCATCGTCCTTGAAGCGCTTGAGGGTCTTCAGCTTGCCCTCGTGGATCACGACGCTGTCGCGGATCAGGCGGACATGGGCGCCGCGCTCGACGATGCCGTCCTGGACGCGGCAACCCGCGACCTTGCCGACCTTCGAGACCTCGAAGACCTCCTGGATGACGGCCTCGCCCAGGCGCTCCTCGCGGAGCGTCGGCGGCAGCATCCCCGACAGCGTGGCTTTGATGTCGTCCACGAGGTCGTAGATGATGTTGTAGTACCGGATCTCGATGCCGGCCCGCTCGGCGGCCTCGCGGGCCTCCTTGAGGGCGCGCACGTTGAAGCCGATAACCACCGCCTTGGAGGCCTGCGCCAGGGTGATGTCCGACTCGGTGATGCCGCCGACACCCGCCAGAAGAATGCGGGCCGCGACCTCGTCGTTGCCGAGCTTCTCCAGCGCGCCCGAGATCGCCTCGACCGAGCCCTGCACGTCGCCCTTGATGACGACCGGCAGTTCCTTCCGGCCGGCGCCTTCCTTGAGGTCGCGCATCATATCGACGAGCGACCGGTTGGCGCCGCCGGTCCGGGCGTTCTGACGCTCGCGCTTCTGGCGGGCGCGGTACTCGGTGACCTCGCGGGCGCGGGCCTCGCTCGGCACCACGGTCACGCGGTCGCCGGCGTCCGGCGTGCCGTTGAAGCCCAGCACCTCCACGGGGACCGAAGGCCCGGCGTACTGGACGTTCTCGCCGAGGTCGTCGATCAGGGCGCGCACGCGGCCCCACTCGGCGCCCGCCACGACGATGTCGCCGGTGAACAGGGTACCGCGCTGGACCAGGACCGTGGCCACGGGGCCGCGACCGCGATCGAGCTGCGCCTCGATGACCGTACCCTCGCCGTCGCGCTTCTCGTTGGCGCGCAGGTTCATGATCTCGGCCTGGATCTGGATACCCTCCAGAAGCTCCGGCAGTCCTTCGCCGGTCTTGGCCGAGACCTCGAACTCGAGGGTCTCACCGCCCATCGACTCGACCTGGATGTCGTGCTGCAGCAGCTCGGTGCGGACCCGCTCCGGCTTGGCATCCGGCTTGTCGATCTTGTTGACCGCGATGATCAGCGGGACACCGGCCGCCTTGGCGTGCTGGATGGCCTCGATGGTCTGGGGCATGACGCCGTCATCGGCCGCGACCACGACCACGACGATGTCGGTGACCTTGGCGCCGCGGGCGCGCATCGACGTGAACGCCGCGTGGCCCGGGGTGTCGATGAAGGTGATCATGTCGCCGGACGGCGACGCGACCTGATAGGCGCCGATGTGCTGGGTGATGCCGCCGGCCTCGCCCTCGACCACGTTCGCCTTGCGGATCGCGTCGAGCAGCGACGTCTTGCCGTGGTCGACGTGGCCCATGATGGTGACCACCGGCGGACGGGGATCGAGATCCTCCTCCAGATCCGGCTCGTCGGACGACAGGCCCTCCTCGACATCGGATTCGGCGACGCGACGGACCGTGTGACCGAGCTCCTCGGCGATGAGCTGGGCGGTGTCCGAATCGATCACGTCGGTGATCTTGTGGATCTGGCCCTGCTTCATCAGCATGCGGATCACGTCGACGGCCCGCTCCGACATGCGGTTGGCGAGTTCCTGGATCGTGATCGTCTCGGGGATCGTCACCTCGCGGGACAGCTTCTCCTTCTGCTCCACCTGACCGCGGCCGCTCATGCGCTGCTGGCGGCGGCGGAACGAGGCGACCGAGCGTGTCCGCTCGTCCTCGCCCGAGGTGGCGTTGGCGATGGTCAGACGACCGCGGTTGCGGTCACCGCCCGGCGACTTCGGCGTCTTGGGCGGCGTGATGATCTTGAGCGGCATGCCGGGACGGCGGATGACCCGCTTGGTCTCGGACTCGTCGTCGTTGGTCTGGGCACCGCGACCGGCCGGCCGCGCCGCGGCGCCGGCACCGGCGGGACGTGCGGCGGTCGCCGGCGTCGCGCTCTTCTCGGGCTCGGGAGCCGGAGCGGGCTTGGCCATGAAGTTGAGATCGCGCGGCTTGCGCGAATCGGCCGTGATCGTCTTGCGCGGCTCGCCCGTGGAGGGTCGGGGCGTCAGCGGGGGGCGCGGCGCGGCCGGAGCCGAGGCGGGCGCAGCCGGACGCGCGGCGGCCGGACGGGCCGGCGCAGCGGCCGGGCGCGCGGGCGCAGCCGCGGCCGGACGGGCAGCGGCCGGCGGCGCGGCAGGCGCTTCGGCCGGACGGGCAGGTGCAGCAGCGGCAGGCGCAGCGGCGGCGGGGGCGGGAGCGGGCGCGGGAGCGGCCGCCTGGGCTTCGGCTGCCTTTTCAGCAGCCTTGGCGGCCTCAGCCGCCGCAGCGGCGGCTGCCGCAGCCGCGGCCTTGCGCTCCTCCTCCTCGCGGCGGCGGGCCTCGGCGGCCTCGCGTTCGCGGCGGGCCTGCTCCTCGGCTTCGCGGCGGCGCGCCTCGGCCTCGGCCTCGGCCTTGCGGCGGGCCTCGGCCTCACGGCGCTGCGCGTCGGCGAGGGCTGCCGCGCGGGCGGCGCTCTCCTGTTCGCTCAGCGTGCGCAGGACCACACCCGAGGCCGGCCGCTGGGCCGGACGGGGGGCCGCGGCCGCGGGCGCGGCCGGTGCCGGACGCGGTGCGGGTGCAGGCTCACGGGCAGGAGCGGCCGGAGCCGCGCCGATCACGCGGCGCTTCACCGTCTCGACCACGACCTGCTTGGAGCGGCCATGGGAGAAGCTCTGACGCACGGTGCCCGCCTCGATCGGCCGCTTGAGGGAAAGCGGCTTCGGGGAAGTCCGATTCAGAGTCTTGTCGCCCGGGTTATTCGTATCGCTCATTCAGCCTGAACCCTGAGGGTTTCCATCGTCCCGTGAACCGACGCCCGGTGGCGCCGGCCAAATCCGTCCTGCGTCGTCAACGTGAGGCTTCATCGATCCCGCCGATTCGGGCTGGATCGGGCTCCCCGGTCGCCGCGGCGGCGCCCTCGAAGGAGCGTAGCCGACGCCAACGCGACAGGCAGCCGGCGGCTCCGGCTCCTGCGACGAGCGCAGCGTGTATCACATGACCCCGACCTAAAGCCATGTCCAATTCGTCTTCGAACAGGTCATCGATGATCGGGATCCTTGACATGGCCTCGCCATGGCGCCTGTGCAAGGCCGACGCGATCTTCCGCCGGCCATCCGGGCTCGCCTCGGCGGCGTGGATCACCGCGATGGCACCGGGCTGGCCGCCGATCGCCGCCTCGACCTTCGAGAAGCCCGCGACGATGCAGCCCGCCTTGTTGGCGAGCGCGATGGCCTGCCGCAGATCCTCCCGGAGACCCGCGGCGATCCGGTCCGGCAGATCGGGCGCGGCCGGGGTCGGCCCCTTGAAGGCCCGCGAGAAAAGATTCTTGCGCACGGCGGTGGCGACCGCCTCGCGCCGGGCGCTGATCCAGGCGCCGCGCCCCGGGAGCTTGGCGCGCAGGTCGGGGACGACGCTGCCGTCCGGCCCGCGCACGAACCGGATCATCGCCTCCGGCGCCTGGGCGACGCGCGTGACGAGGCAGGTCCGCTCGGGCGCGCGGCGGCCGGGGCCGGCATCGAGCCCCCCGGCAGCCAGCCCGTCCTCGGGCAGGGTCGTGTCGTCCGCGACCATCGCGTTTCCGCCGCCGGCCTTCGGCTCAGCCCTCGGCCCGGGCGGCTTCTTCGCCCTCGGCCGCCTCGGCCCCTTCCTCTGCCCCTTCCTCGGCACCGTCTTCGCCTTCCGGCTCCGGCAGCGCCTCGATCCAGCCGGCCTTGAGGCGGGCGGCCATGATCAGAGCTTCCGCCTCGGCGCGGGACAGGTCGAAGCCGTCGAGGTAGCCCGCATGACGCACCGCTTCGGGGCCGCGGCCTTCCGTGTAGCCGACGAGGTCGTCAGTGGCGCAGCCCGCCAGATCCTCGACGCTCTTCACGTCGTTCTCGCCGAGGGCGACCATCATGGGCGTGGTGATGCCCTCGATCTCGCGGAGCTCGTCGGCGACGCCGAGCTCGGTGCGGCGGGCGTCGTGGGCCTGCTCGATCCGGGCGAGGTGGTCCTGGGCGCGGGCCTGGATCTCGGTGCCGGTCTCCTCGTCGAGACCCTGGATGCCGGAGAGCTCCTGGATGTCGACGTAGGCGATCTCCTCGACGTTGCGGAAGCCTTCCGCCGCGAGCAACTGGCCGACGGTCTCGTCGACGTCCAGCGCCTCCATGAAGACCTGGGTCCGCTCGGCGAACTCCTTCTGGCGGCGCTCCGACTCCTCGGCCTCGGTGAGGATGTCGATGTCCCAGCCGGTGAGCTGGGAGGCGAGGCGGACGTTCTGGCCGCGGCGGCCGATGGCCAGCGACAGCTGGTCGTCCGGCACCACCACCTCGATGCGGTCGGCCTCCTCGTCGAGCACCACCTTCACCACCTCGGCGGGCTGGAGGGCGTTGACGATGAAGGTCGCCTCGTCCTCGGACCACGGGATGATGTCGATCTTCTCGCCCTGCAGCTCGCCGACCACGGCCTGCACGCGCGAGCCGCGCATGCCGACGCAGGCGCCCACCGGGTCGATGCTGCCGTCACGGGAGATCACCGCGATCTTGGCGCGGGAGCCCGGGTCGCGGGCCACAGCCTTCACCTCGACGATGCCGTCGTAGATCTCGGGCACTTCCTGGCCGAACAGCTTGGCCATGAACTGCGGGTGCGAGCGCGACAGGAAGATCTGCGGCCCGCGCACTTCCGAGCGCACGTCGAACAGGTAGGAGCGGATGCGGTCGCCCGGCCGGAAGGTCTCGCGCGGGATCATCTCGTCCCGGCGCACGATGCCCTCGCCGCGGCCCAGATCCACGATGACGTTGCCGTACTCGACCCGCTTCACGATGCCGTTGAGGATCTCGCCGATGCGGTCCTTGTACTCGTCGAACTGGCGGGCGCGCTCGGCGTCGCGCACCTTCTGGACGATGACCTGCTTGGCCGACTGGGCGGCCACGCGGCCGAAATCGAAGGGCGGCAGGGTGTCGGAGATGACGTCGCCGACGAGGGCCCCCGGGTTGTAGCGGCGGGCCTGGTCCAGGGTGATCTCGCGGGCGTCATTCTCCACCTGATCGACGACCAGGAGGTGGCGCGAGAGGCGCAAAGCCCCGGTCTTCGGGTCGATCTCGGCGTGAACGTCGGTCTCGGCGCCGTAGCGGGAGCGCGCGGCCTTGGCGATCGCCTCCTCCATCGCGTCGATGACGATGGAGCGGTCGATCACCTTCTCGCGGGCGACCGCATCGGCGATCTGGAGGAGTTCGAGCCTGTTGGCGCTGACGACGGCCATCGGTGTCGGTCCTTCTCTTCCGTCAAATCTTCGAGCCGGCCGCCGGGCGGCCGACATTGGGGTCTCAATGCAGCGAATCGCGGTCCTTCAGCCGGGACGCCTTGGTCACGACCGGCTTCTTCGGACCGGTCCGCGCCGGCTTCTGGAGCTTGGCCGCGGGGCTGGCCTTCCGGGGCCCCTTCGGCTGGAAGGGGCTGCGCGCCGGCGGCGCCGCGCGCTCCTCGGCGGGCTCCGCGTCATCCGTCTCCTCGGCCTCGTCCGCGGGGGGCGGTCCGCCGCGGCGGAGCGATTCGCGGATCAAGTCGTCGGTGAGGACGAGATGGGCCTCGGCGAGGTCCTTGAGCGGCAGGTCGATGCGGCTCGGCAGCCCTTCCTTCACGTCGGGCAGGTCGATCGGGACCGTCTGCCTGTCCAGATCCGGCGCGCCGAGGATGCCGCGGAAGCGCTTGCGCCCGTCGAGCGGCGGGCTCAGCTCGACCTTGGCCTCGTAGCCGACCCAGCGGGCGAAATCCGAGATCCGCACCAGCGGCCGGTCGATCCCCGGCGAGGACACTTCCAGGTTGTAGGCGCCGCCCACCGGATCGTCGACGTCGAGGATCGGCGAGATCGCGCGGCTCACCGCCTCGCAATCGTCGATGGTGAAGGAGCCGTCCGGCCGCTCCGCCATGATCTGCACGGTGCAGCCGTTGATGTTGGACATCTTCACCCGGACCAGCCGGAAGCCGAGGCCCTGGAGCGGCCCCTCGATCGCCTGCGCGACGCGCGCGGCGACACCGGCCTCGCGGACGAGGCGCTTTTCGGACAGATCCGCTTCGATCTCGGACGACATGGGTTTGAGCGCGCAACCTTCGCGGCGTTCTGCGTGGCCCGCCCGCGGCGTGCGGCCTTGTGCGGCGAGAGGCTCTGCGGCGAAAAAAAAGAGCGGACCCGGTGGGGCCCACTCCCGAACCGCAGCCTCTCGACTGCCATCAGAACTGTTGAGAGCTAGATAGCGACCCTCGGCCGGGAGCGCAAGACGGATCAGGCGCACGACGCAGCCCTGTTCGTCCCGGTCTCGGCCTCATCCTGAGGTGCCGGAGCGTCGCGGCGGCCTCGAAGGAGGCCTCGAAGGCGGTCTCCAGGGATCGCGCGCTGTCCGGAGGGCTCCTTCGAGGCGCATGCACCTCAGGATGAGGGGGTGGGGGATCGGCTGCCTTTCAGCCGCCCCGCGGCACCCGCCCCTCCAGCGGATAGGCGGGATCGTTGTAGCCCGGCGTGGTCGGATGGCCCGCGGCCACGAACCCGTCCACCAGCGCCTCGTCCTCCGGGCTGAAGGCGTAGTCGAGGGCGCCGAGATATTCCTGCCATTGCGCCTCGGTGCGCGGCCCGGCGATGACGCCGGTGACGAGGCGGTTGTTCAGCACCCAGGCGGTGGCGAACTGGCCGGCCGTGATGCCCCGCGCCTCGGCGTGCGCCTTCAGGGTCCGGGCGATGCGCAGGGATTCCGGACGCCACTCGGTCTGCATCATCCGGGTGTCCTGGCGGCCGGCGCGGGATTCGGCCGGCGGCGGGGCATCCGGGTCGTACTTGCCGGTGAGCACGCCGCGGGCGAGCGGCGAGTACGGCACGACGCCGAGCCCGTAATGGGCGCAGGCCGGCAGGTGCTCGGTCTCGGGCATGCGGTTGAAGGCGTTGTAGTAGGGCTGGCTCACCACCGGCCGGTCGATTCCCAGCTCGTCGCAGAGCCGGCAGATCTCGGCGACCCGCCAGGAGCGGTGGTTCGAGACGCCGAAATGGCGGATCTTGCCCGCCCGCACGAGGTCGGCCATCGCCCGCACCGTCTCGGCGAGCGGCGTATCGTGGTCTTCCTTGTGCAGGTAGTAGATGTCGATGACATCGGTGCCGAGGCGGCGCAGGCTGTCCTCGGCGGCCTTCATCACGTGGACCCGCGACAGGCCGCGGTCGTTGACGCCCTCGCCCGTCGGGTTGGCGACCTTGGTGGCCAGGATCCAGGCGGCGCGGTCGCCCTTGATCGCCCGGCCGGTGATCTCCTCCGAGCGGCCCTCCGTGTAGACGTTGGCCGTGTCGATGAAGTTGATCCCCGCCTCGCGGGCGCTGCCGACGATGCGGCCGGCGGTGGCCTCGTCGGTGGGGCCGCCGAACATCATCGTGCCGAGGCAGATCGGCGAGACCTTGAGGCCGGAGCGGCCGAGTTTGCGGTACTGCATGGGATCCATCCGGTGTCCGTCGCCCCGCTATCTCGCCGCGGCGCGGCCGAGGTCAACCGTGCCGGGCGACAGGCCCGTGTAACCTGCGCCCGGCCGCGGCGAACCGACCCGTGCCGGCACCGGAGCCCGGGGGCGGCCGTTCTCGCCGTGGCGCATGTCGCTGGCGGGTCGCCGCCGTCCCTCACCGAAAAAGAGCCTGTCCGAGACCCATGATCGACCGCTCGGCCGTTCTCCCCGCCATCCCCCGCCCCTGGCTCGACCGGGCCGGTCGCCTCTCCTGGCTGAAGCTCGCGGTCTTCCTGGCCTGCATCGCCCCGGCCCTGTACCTCGCGGCCGCCTACCGGCTCGACGCGCTGGGCGCGAAGCCGATCACCGCGCTGATCCACGCCACCGGCGAATGGGCGGTGCGCTTCCTGCTGTTTTCCCTGGCGATCTCGCCGCTCCGCCGCATCGCCGACTGGGCGAAGGTCATCGCGGTGCGGCGGATGCTCGGCATCACCGTGATGGCCTACGCGGTGGCCCATCTCACCCTCTACGCCGTCGACCAGAACCTGATCCTCACCAAGGTCGTCTCGGAGATCGCCCTGCGGCTTTACCTGACGATCGGCTTCGTGGCGCTGATCGGCCTGATCGCCCTAGGCCTGACCTCCACGGATGCGGCGATCCGGAACCTCGGCCCGAACTGGAACCGGCTGCACCGCCTCGTCTACACGATCGCTGTCCTGGCCCTGGTCCATTACTTCCTGCAGTCCAAGATCGACGTCACCGATCCGGTCTTCTCGGCCGGCCTGTTCCTGCTGCTGATGGGCTGGCGGGTGATGCGGCGGTTCAAATGGCCGGAGCGGCCCTGGTCGCTCCTGCTGCTCGCGATCCTCGCCGGCCTCGCCACCGCGGGTCTCGAGGCCGCCTGGTACGGGCTCGCCAGCGGCGTCCCGGCCAGCCTCGTGCTCGCCGCCAACCTGGACTTCTCCGGGCCGATCCGGCCGGCCTGGTGGGTGCTGGCGGTCGGCCTGTCGCTGCCGCTCCTGGCGCTGGTGCGCGGTCCGAAGGCGCGCGCCGCCGGCCCGGCGCCGACGAGGCGGCCGGCCGCCACGCCCCGCCGGGATCCGGTCCGGGAGCCCTTGTCGCCGCGGGCCTGATGCCGCAGAACCCGCTCCCGGTCCTCCGCCGCCGGCGGCCCCGGGCCCAGCGGAGCTTTCAAGACGCCATGCGCGGCACGCTTCTCCTGATCGCGGGCTTGCTCGCGCCGACGGTCGCCCTCGCGACACCGCCCGCACCCGCGAAGCCGGCCGCCAAGGCGGCTCCCGCCGCGCCGCCCCCGGCGGCCGCGGCACAGGCCGTCGCAGCCTGCACGGCGCCCGAGCCGCCGCCGGCCTCGGCCCGCCCGACCAAGCCGGCGCTGCCGCAGAAGCCCGCCTGCCTCGACGCCAAGGAGGGCTGCCCGGGCTGGGAGGGCTACAGCTACAACGACGCGATCAAGGCCTATAACCTGCAGGCGCAGGCCTTCCGGCCGATCGCCGAGGCCTACCTGCAGAAGCTCAACGCCTACGTGAAGGCAAGCGCGGACTACGCCCAGTGCGAAGTCAACGCGATGCAGAAATAGCCGGCTGAACGGCAACCGACAGCACCACACGGGGAGGGTTCAGGCGCATTGGCGCTAGCTCCGGTGATGATGGCCGCGATCCCCGCGCGCCCGATCACGCCGAGGCCCCCGTGCCCGCTCGTCGTTCCCTCGTCCGCACAGCTTTCTGCGCCCTGCTCCTCGCCACGGGCCCGGCGCTGGCCGCCGATTTCGACGGTCCCTACGCGCCTCCTCATGGCTATGGCGATCCCGCTCAGGAGGAGGAGCCGGAGCGCCGACCGCCGCCGCCGCCGCCACGTCCCGACGCCGCGTTCCGCGGCCCCCGCTTCACGGCGGCGCCCCCCGAAGCATGCCGGGAATTCGTGCGGCGTCGGTTCGATCCGGATGGCGCGCCGGTTTTGCGCCGGGTGCGGGTCTGCGACGAGCCGGTCGTCGACCGCGGGCCGCCCCCGCCGCCTCCGCCGCCGGAGGACATTCCGCCCCGTCGCTGGGGCGGACCGCGCTGGTAGCGTCGCGCCGGCTCAGATGCGGGCCGGCGCCTTCTTGAGGGCGGCCGCGAAGGCCTTGAGCTGGCGGTTCAGATCCGCCAGTTCGTTCAGCGCGATGGTCTTATGGCCGTCGCGGACCGCGCGCTCGATATCCTCGACCTGCAGGTCGACGAGGCGGCGGATGGCGGTGGCGACTTGTTGTCGGGTCATCGATTCGAGCGTCTCGTCCGAGCGTCCTGGCGGGCCTCAACGGACGGCCGATACGCGGCCGTCGACACGTTTCGGTGATAGGCCGGTAGGCTTAACCGTTGGTGTCCGCACCCCGTCGGTTCACAGGGGATCCGGCCCTAGCGGCGCTCGCGCATCTCGGCGCGGCGCATCGGCATCGCGTCGATCGTGGCGAACAGCGCCTGCGGGGCGATCGGCTCCTCGGCGGTGAGCTTGGCGCCGCCGTCCTTGCCGATCAGAACGGCGCGGAAGCTGTCCGCGGGCAGGCCGAGCCGGGTGCGCAGGGCCTGCGCCTGCGCCCCGGACCCGACCGCTTCCAGCACCACGAGGTCGCGGTCGGCGAGACCGGTGCGGGCCGAACCCAGGGCCGCCCGCTGCGCCCGGAGATCCGCGTCCCCGGCCTCGGGCGCCGACAGGACCAGCACCCGCGCGCGGTCCCGATAGGCGTCGAGGGGACCGGCCAGGGCGGCCCCCGTCGCCATCGCCGCCAGCCCGAATCCCAGTGCCGCTCCCCGCATGCCGCCGCTCCGCGCTCCCGAGACGGGACAACGCGCGAGCCGTCCGGGAGATCACAGCCGCGCCTTTGCCTCCACGGTCCGGCGCCCCAGATCGGAGGCGACAGGCAATAACCGGGAGTTCGCCATGACCACCGCCATGAACCGACGCATCGTCCTGGCCTCGCGCCCGCACGGTGAGCCGCGGCCCGAGAACTTCCGCCTGGAGGAGGTGCCGGTGCCGCAGCCCGGATCCGGCCAGGTCCTCCTGCGCACCCGCTGGCTGTCCCTGGATCCCTATATGCGCGGCCGGATGAGCGACGCGAAATCCTACGCGGCGCCCGTCGAGATCGGCGCGCCGATCACCGCCGAGACGGTGGGCGAGGTGGTCGCCTCGAACCACCCGGACTACGCCGTGGGCGAGATGCTGACCGCCTTCGCGGGCTGGCAGGACTATTTCGTCACCGATGGCAAGGGCTCGCGCAAGGTCGATCCCGCCGCCGCCCCGCCCTCGACGGCGCTGGGCGTGCTCGGGATGCCGGGCATGACCGCCTATACCGGCCTCCTCAACATCGGCCGGCCGAAATTCGGCGAGACCGTCGTGGTGGCCGCCGCCGCCGGCCCGGTGGGCTCCCTGGTCGGGCAGATCGCCAAGATCCACGGCGCCCGCGCCGTCGGGATCGCGGGCGGCCCCGAGAAGTGCCGCTACCTCACGGAGGAACTCGGCTTCGACGCCGCCGTCGATCATCGCGGCCCCGACCTGCCCGGCGCGCTGGCCGCCGCCTGCCCGAAAGGCATCGACGTCTACTTCGAGAATGTCGGCGGCGCGGTCTTCGCCGCCGTGATGCCCTTGCTCAACCCCTTCGCGCGTATCCCGGTCTGCGGGCTCGTCTCGGCCTACAACGCCACCGAGGTGCCCCCCGGCCCGGACCGCCTGCCCGGCCTGATGCGTGCGGTCCTGACCAACCGGCTGCACATCCAGGGCTTCATCGTCTGGGACTTCGCCGAGCAGGCCGAGACGTTCCGCAAGGAGGTCGCCGGCTGGATCCAGGACGGACGCGTCCGCTATCGCGAGGACGTGGTCGAAGGCCTGGAGAACGCCCCGGAGGCGTTCATGGGCCTGTTGAAGGGCCGGAATTTCGGCAAGCTCGTCGTCCGCGTGTCCTGACGGCTTCTTGCCGCCGATCTGGAACGGATATAGAACAAACAGACCCGGCGGCGCTGCGGAAAGCGGGCACAAGCCCGCCCCGCAGGTTGCCGCTCCGGAGGCCCGGGCGCATGGTTCGCGCGCCGCCGGGCAAGTGCCCAGTGAGATCCGTACGACTAGGAGAGAGCGATGGCGGGCAGCGTCAACAAGGTGATTCTGGTGGGCAATCTCGGGCGCGATCCCGAGATGCGCCGCCTCGGGTCGGGCGACCCGGTCTGCAACCTGCGGCTCGCGACGTCGGAGTCGTGGAAGGACAAGGCGACCGGCGAGCGCAAGGAGAAGACCGAGTGGCACTCGGTCGTCATCTACAACGACAACCTCGCCCGGGTGGCCGAGCAGTACCTGCGCAAGGGCTCGAAGGTCTATATCGAGGGCCAGCTTCAGACCCGGAAGTGGACCGACAATTCCGGCGTCGAGAAGTACACGACCGAGGTGGTGCTCCAGCGCTTCCGCGGCGAGATGACGATCCTCGACGGGCGCGGCGGCGGCGGCGACTTCGCCGGCGAGGAAGAGGGCGGCGGCCAGATCAGCCGCGGCGGGGATTTCGGGGGCGGCCGGGGCGGTGACCGCGGCGGCGATTTCGGAGGCGGTCGCGCCCAAAGCGGCGAGCGGCGTCCGGCTCCGGCCTCCTCGGGCGGTGGCGGCAACGGCGGCGGCGGCGGAAGCCGCGGCGGCTACGACCTCGACGACGACATCCCGTTCTGAACCCTTGTCAGTTTCAAATCGTCCACTGGGACCAAAATCGTCAACAAAGCCAGCATCTTAATGCTGGCTTTGTTGTTTCATGATGCCGCTAATTTTCGATCGTGAACCCCAGCTCGCAACCAGACGTCCGCAAAAATGTAATTCCCATTTTATTGCAAGATCCTAGGCTAGATATCAGTCCGCCAATCGTCCACTGACTGACGCCGACACTTCCAGAACAGCTCGAGAAAGCGGCCGCGGCCCAAACCCGCGTCACCGCAGAATCGTCCATTGATCGTAGCAAGCGGCTGATACGACAACGGAAATCGCCTCGGAAGGGCACTTTCCATCACCCGTCGTTCTGGCGATCCCGCTCGAGTCTGCCACGCCCGCGATTCGTCCACTATTCCGTAATAAACTATTTTAACTAGTATCTTAGATCGAAAGATGCTCGGCGCTCCGTCCACTATCCGCAGGACTTGTGTCCTTAACCCTGGAGATCCAGTCTGGGGGCGATCTCGGGAACCGCCGGCGTGACAAGACCCTATCCCGCTCCAGGCCCATGGCGCCTGAAGAGCCACGACATGCTCCCTGGCGAACGGACCGTCACGGTCGTGGACCGGAACGGGATGCCCGTGTGGTGGCCCAACATCTTCCACGCAAACGAACTGCGGGACGCAGGTCACAGCTATTCCCACCAGAAGCGGACGATGTCGGCCGTGGTCACGGCCTTCAACTGGACCTTCGAACGGGGCATCGACCTCGAAGCCCGTATTGCGGCCTTCGAGTATCTTTCCGACGGAGACGCCAAGAGCCTGCAGCGCGCCCTGCGGCGCAACCAGGGCGTCGCCGACGACGATGGCGGTTCAGTCATGGTCGGGCCCGGCTACTGGGATGCCCGTTGCCGCGCCGTCGTGCGGTATGTCCGATGGCGCGCCGGCGCCGCGATGCACAAGCTCGTACGCACCGAGGCGGAGGACCCTCCGGCATACCTCTACACCATGGCCGAACGGCAGTTGGAGAAGTTCGCCGACGGGATGCTGTCGGGCATCCCGAAGCCGGACGAGTTCGAAACGCTCGGCCTCGACGAACGCCAGCTGGCCATCCTGCGCGACGCCATCGAACCTGGGAGCACGACCAACCCCTTTGAGAAGAAGCACCAGTTCCGCAACTTCGCGCTGATCCTCACCCTCTACGAACTCGGAACCCGCAAAGGTGAAGCGCTCGGTCTGATGAAGCAGGATCTATCGCTGCACGGGCCCGAGCCGACGATCGACATCCACAGGCGCCAGAACAATCCCGACGATCCTCGCGCAAGGCCGCCCGCAGCCAAGACGAGGGCGCGGCGTCTCCCGATCTCGCTCGCGCTCGCGCATGTGCTGGACGTCTGGCTGACGGAGCATAACAACGACGACGAGCGCTATCCGGGAGCGAAGCGGCACGGATACGTCTTCGTATCCGAACTCGGACGCCCCATCGCCGAGAGCACCGTCGAGGCGATGTTCGTCACCCTCCGCACAAAGGTCGAAGGCCTGCCGCCCTGGACCACCGCGCACAGGCTCCGGCACAGCTTCAACGACCGCCTGTCCGAGGCGATCGATGACCAGCCGGATAACGTGCTCCGCGAAGGCGTCGAGCAGCGGATGCGCAACTTCCTCAACGGCTGGAGCAAGACCTCGGAGCAGGGCGAGCACTACCGGCAGCGCTTCATCAAGGAAAAGGCAGGCTCGCTTCTTTTGCGCCTCCAGAAGCTCAGCGCGGAAGGAAACTCCCGGTCATGAACGTGCCCTTCCAGGGACCTCCCGGGATCGATCACCCCATCCTGGTCCCGCATCCCCGCGAAGCCGTGTTCGATTCATACGACGAGAGAGTGCCGCTGGACGGCCCGGTCTGGCACTTGAACGATCCCGGCCACAACTTCCGGCTCGACTGGACCGCGCTCGAATTCACCCACCGCGGAATGGTGGAAGCCACCGCCGACCACCTCATCGACCTGATCACCTCGAGTTCGGCGAGCCACGTCCAGAACGCCTTCCGGGCGCTCAAGAGGCTCAAGACCCTCGGCGCGTTCCGACGCTGGTCGCATCCGACGATCCGCTTGGGAAACCGTCCCGACCTACTGCAGACCTTCTTCTACGAGGCCCGCGAAGCCGCCAAACTGTCGGTCGGCGAGCTCCACCACCTCCAACATTGGTTCCGCTTCCTGTCGAAGCGCGAAGGGTCTGGGGTCAACCCGACAAGCGCCTCCATCGTCAACGCAATCACGGTCGGCGGCAACCCGAAGGGAGTCGCCGTCCTCACCCGGGATCCCACGGGTGGCCCGCTCGACGATGCCGAGACCACGGCGCTGCTGCAGGCGCTGCGTGCCGCTCAGGAGACAGATTCGGTTCCGATCGACCGTCTCGCCCTGGTCTGGCTCTGCGTCATCCTCGGGCCGAACCCCCGCATGATCTCGTTGATGCGCGACGAGGACTTCGAGGACGAGAACGGCCATGCCCAGATCGCCGTGCCGCGCATCAAGGGCAAGGACAGGCTCGTCCGGACCAAGTTCAAGATCCGAAAGCTCGATGCCCATTCCGCCGGCATCATGAAGCGCCTCGTCGCCACCAACAGAGCTGCGAGGCAGGCCGTGCCGTGGGAGGACGAAGCCTTCGGACACGCCCTGTTCCACCGCACTACGCCTGACCCCGCCAAGGTCGGTCGTCCGCGGCACGCCTATGCGATGCACCGGACACCCAAGGAGATCGGACGGCTCATCACGCAGACCGTCCTGGCCCTGAAGGTCGTTTCGCCGCGGACGGGCAAGGTCCTCAGGGCCGGCCCGCGCCGGTTCCGCTACACCTTCGCGACCCGGCTGCTGCGCGAAGGTGCATCGAAGAGGGTCGTCGCCGAACTCCTCGATCACAGGGACGAGCAGACGGTCCGAGCATACGTGAACCTGCGCGGAGACGTCGTCGAGAAGCTCGATGCCGCCACGGCCCGCGAGCTCGCGCCTATGGCGCAGGCCTTCCTCGGCACCCTGGTCGGATCGGAGGCGGAGGCCTTGCGGGGCGGCACGCGCGCGAGCCGCATCTTCGGTTCCAGTACCGCGCCCGAAAGCGGCGTCGGCACCTGCGGCAGCTTCGCCTTCTGCGGCCTCGCCGCGCCGACCGCCTGCTACACCTGCGTGCGCTTCCAACCGTGGCTGGATGGTCCGCACGAACGCATTCTCGACACGCTCCTGAAGGGCCGCGAAGAGCGGCGCGCCCGTCGCCTCGACGGCCGCATGATCACCATGCTCGACAACACCATTCTCGCCGTAGCGGACGTCGTCATGCGCTGCGAGGAGGTGAAACGGGCCCGCTCCGAACGGAAGGACGACGCGGCATGATCCGTCCCGGTCGCCGTCATCGCACCTCACGCGTCCGGAGCAGCGTCATGGCCACGCTCGGAGCCACGCCCAGGCAGAACCTCGAGATCTTCATCGAGTCCGGACGCCTTGCGCCGGCCTTCGGCGACAGCCCCTTCGACGACCGCATCTGGATCGTGCCCACCCGTTCGAACAAGCCGGGCGGGACCGGCAAGGGCGAACTCGCCTTCACGGTCCGATCGACCAGCGAGGATCCCGACGGGCCCGCGATGGCGAAGGACTTCGGCGATTTCCTCAAGGCGGTGGTGCGCCTCGACGACGTGAGGAAGCCGTCGCAGATCAACCGGTATCGCCGCATGATCGCGGTCGCCCGGATCCTATACGACGCCTCGAAGGACGTCGGTCACGACCCCTGCCGCCTGACGGGCGCGATGTTCAAGCGAGCATTGAGGTTCGCGGAATCGATCGGTGCTGGAACCTCCAGTCCCTACGCGGCCGGCACCGTCCTCGCGAAATTCGCCAAGATCCTGAACGACGCCGGCATCACGATGTCGCCGATCCAGTTCACGAACACGGCGAAGCGGCCGCTCGACCGGCATCACGTCATGGTCGAGGGCAGCGACGAAGACCAGGAGGACTCCCGCATGCCGGACGAGGGCGCGCTGGACGCACTCGCCCGCGCCTCGCAGCTCGTGTCGTCGCCTCCGGACATCCTGCGGATGCGCATCGTCGAACTCCTGCCCTGCGCACCTTGGCGGATCAACGACATCCTCAGGCTGCCCTACGACTGCGAGGTCGAGGAACCCGTCACCCGCAACGGCAAACCCATCCTCGACGCCGACGGACGCCCCGTCGTGCGCTACGGCATTGGGTACCGCGGCTCCAAGGGTTTCCTGGCCGACATCAAGTGGATCCCGACCGCAATGGTCGACGTCGCCCGCCGAGCCATCAGGCAGATCAAGGAACTCACCGCCGAAGCACGCGCGATCGCGGCATTCATGGAGGAAAACCCCGGGCGGGCCTGGTTGACGGATCGCTGGCGGCTCTCCTCGCCCGACCGGATCCTGACGGGGGAGGAGATGCGCGAGGCCGTCGGCATCCAGGGCTTTCAGAACATCGTCGTGTTCGTCCGCTCCTACCGCATCCCGCGTACCCCATGCTCGACGCAGAGGAAGTGGCGCTACCGGCTCGGAGACATCGAGAAGGCTCTGCACGACGCCATCCGCCCGATCGGCGGCGACCACGTCATGAAGCGGTCGGAATACCTCTTGATCGCCACACGCAACTTCTTCGGATCGCGCCGGGGCCTCGTTCCCGCGATCGTCGACAACGTTTCGTACGACGTCGTCAAGGACTTCCTGCAGAGCAGGCCCGGCTCGATGTCAGTATTCGAGCGGTTCGATCTGAAGGATGCGAACGGCGAGTTCTTCGTCCTCAAGACCCATCAGGTCCGGCACTTCCTGAACACCATCGCCGCCGAAGGCGGACTCGGAGAGGTCGACCTCGCACGCTGGTCGGGTCGCGAGGATGTGCGGTCGAACCAGGCCTACGATCACGAGCCCGGATACCAGCTCGCGCGGAAGGCCCGGAAGCTGCTCGAGCAGGGTAAGATGAAAGGGCCGATCGCTGCGACGTGGTCGCGCAAGCCGCCCGTCGAACGGAGGCACTTCTCGCTGGTGCAGCTCGCGACGGTCCATACGACCGACATCGGATTGTGTCTTCACGACTGGGGCACCGCACCCTGCCCGCATCACGGCGCCTGCGCCGATTGTCTCGATTGCGCTGTCGTCAAAGGGGATCCCGTACATCGCGCCCGCATCGAGCTGCTGCTGGCAGACGTCGACCTCGCGCTCGCGCGATCGCTGGAGGAAGTGGAGGACGGGACCTACGGCGCTTCGAACTACGTCGAGCATCACCGCCGCATGGCCGTCGGGTATCGCCGTATGCTGGCGGCCCACGACGATCCCGACATCGAAGATGGTACGATCGTACAGATGCAGCCCGACGTCCTGCGTCAGGGTCCGCTTGATGGGATCGGGCTCGCCACCTGACCGTCCCGGCCCCTCCTCGCCGGAATGTTGAAGCCGCTGGACGGGTGGCACCGCCGGGATTGCGAATCGCTCTTACCACAAATAATATCACTTCGGATTTTATCTGGGTGATGGAATGGGCGGTTCGGATCTCTTCGACGAGGATGAAGAGGAAGCTCTCGAAAAGCTCGAGCGACTCTGGACCGCCTTCGCGGAGGCCTCGGACACCGCCGCCCGCTACGCCGGCAGCATCGGCTGGAAGACGAATGGCGGCGTCGAGTACCTCACGCACACGGTGAACCTGCGGTACGAGGGCAACCGTCAGCGTACCCGCTCACTGGGCCCCAGGTCCCCGGATACCGAGCGCCGCAAGGCGGCCTTCGAAGCCGGTCGCGAGCAGGCCAAGGTGGAGCTCGATCGCATCCAGGGACGCCTCGATATCCATGCGAAGGTTCTGAAGGCCCTCCGGATCGGCCGTGTCCAGGCCGTGACGGCGCGTTTTCTTCGCGAACTTCGGAGCGAGGGGTTCGGAGCCGCCCACTTCACGATCGGAGGCAATGCCGCGCTGGCGGCGTACGAGGTTCGGGGCCGTATGCGGATGCCGTTCCCCACCGGCGACGCCCCGGACCTCGACCTGATGCCGACCGAGCTGTTCGTCAGGGACCGCGGCCTCTTCGATGCGATCGCCGCCCGCAAGATCTTCGGCCCGGTCGAGGAGCAACGCGACAGCCTCGTGTTCGGTCGCGGCATCGTCCTTCGGCTGCTGTCCGGCGACGTCATCGAGGCATGGAGGCGCAGGATGCTCCGCGCCGACGCCCTGGACGAGGAGATCGATGCCCTGAACTGGGCCTTTGAAGGCTCGGAAGCGATCCCGCTTCTCGCCGTCGGCCTGGACGGAACGCCGACGCCGCTTCCGGCGCTGGATCCGAGGGCCTTCGCGATCCTCTCGTCCCTCGAAGGCCGCTATCTCGCCGATCCGTCGCGTGCCGAGCGCCTGCCGGCACTCGCGGCGGCCTGCGCGGCCGTTGCGAGTGCCGTAGTAGCCGAACCGTTCGAGCGCAGACATCTCGCGCTCTTCCCAGAGATCGCCGACGCCATCGACGAAGGAGGCGGCCATGCCGACGACCGGATCGTGATGCGTCCGTAGCGGACGCGGACAACCCATCTCCGAAGCCTTCGTTCGAAGGAGCGACGCCATGCAGACGCAGGAGGCGAAGGAACGGTCGTGTCCGCATGCACCGTTTCGAAAGAAGGAATGGCGGAAGCTGATCCCCTATCCCGGGAGCACGCCTCACATGCGTCGGACATTGGCGGGCACCTCGATCAAGAAGGTGCAGCCTCGACAACGTCTGGCGCTCGGCCCCAAAATCCGTGAATGGTTCGTCGCGGAGATCTCGGCATGGCCGAGCGATGCGAAGCAGCCGCTGACCTGGGATGCGGTCATCGCGAAGGGGCTCGTCATCCATTGATGGAAGTGGAGTAGGAGCGGCCTGTGCCGCTTTCCCGAGATCTCCGAGGCCTTCGCGAAGAGGACGGACGAGATCCGCGCCGGCCGAAGGAAGATCCCCCGTACGGGCCCGCGTGCCGACGAGGCGAAGTCCCGTGCCCGCCTCTTGGCGATGATCGACAATCTGCGCGAGGAGAACGAAGAGCTGACCCGCCGTATCCGCACTTGGCAGAGGAACGCCCACGCTCTGAACATCACCGAGGCGCAGCTCGACGAGGGGTGGGACGAAGTCGATCGGGGGCAGACGGACCTGGATCTGCGGAAGGAGAAGGGGTTGTCGCTTCCGCAGCATGCTCGGCGCAAGGCGAAGAGGAAATGACCGGCGTCTCCGGGCGCGAGATCGGCGAGCGCAACGTCGCCACGCTTCGCGCCTATCTGGACCGCCTGCAAGCCGCCGGCGAGCTGCTGCCGGAGAGGAGCGGGAAGCCGAACCTGTCGGCCATCGCTATCGCCTGCGGCTTCGACCGGCAGACGCTCTACAAGAACCCGACCGCCAAGGCACTCCTCGATGAGGCTGTCAGGCGGCTGGGAACGGCACCGCCGGCGGACGATGCATCCGACGAGCTTGACGCGAAGCCGAAAGCCGACCGCCGCGATCGACGCATCCTGCAGCTCGAGCAGCACAACGCAGCCCTGAGGGCAGAGGTGCGCGGTCTGCGGGAGCAGCTCGCCCGATACAGGCACGTCGAGGAGGCCATGATCACGGGGCGCGGAGTTCGGGGCGTATGACGGCGGCGACGACCCGTTCCCGGAACACGCGGCGTCGAAATGTAGTCCGATGACGGGGCGTCGGCGATCGGGTAGGATATGCTCCTCTCCGAACCTTCGGATGTCCGAGACATGGCCGGAACCGTTCAGCTGGAAATCAACGCCGACGTCTACGAAGCCGCGCGCCGCGTCGCGAAGCTGGACAATGTAGACGTGTCGACGCTCGTCGAAGACCTCGTTCGCCGCCACTCCGAATACGTAGCGACCCTCGGCGATCTCGATCCGGCGATGCCGGCATTCGATCTCGACCACTACGAGATGCAGCGCGATCCGGATGAAACCGACGCCGATTACGAGTCTCGGCTGAGCCTCTTCCGTTGACCGGACCCATACCGTTTCGATCAGGTGACTTCGTCTGGACGCGGTTTCCCTTCGAGAATGAACCGGATGAGCCCGGCTTGGTTCGACACGCGGCCTGCGTCATCGCTGCCTTCACGCAGCAGCAGGCCGGTGCGGCGACCTCTGCGGATGTCCCAGCCCGTGGATTGGTCGTGGGCGTCTACACATCCTCGAAGGTCGGAAAATTCGGCGACGCATTGCCGATCGGCGTGATCCAGGTCGGACGGGAACAGGCATCCCGTCTCGGCGGTCAGGTCGCATTCTTCATCGACGTCCGTAAGCGCGCCTTTCTGCCCTACACTCGTAAATTCTTCCCCGACATCGACGAACCCGGCTGCGGCCTCATCGCCCCCGCAAGCCGGACCCTGTTCGACGAGGTCAAGAGGCAATACCTCCTTGTGAACCAACGTCACCAGGATCTCATCGTCAACTTAGGCCCGTTGAGACCGCCGGGTACCTGACGGCGCCGCCGCTCCGCGCGAAGTCGTCCTCCTGGTGGTGCAAATCCGACACTTGGCATCCGCCGCCAAGAGCCGCCACCGACCCAAACCAGTCGAAATGAACGGTATTTGGGGCCCTCAATAGCGGCCGTTCGTGGTCGCTCGAATGGGTTGGCTACGATGCTACCTGTCGCTGATTTCAAGCCAAGGCTGACAGGGTAGGCCAATGAACTCGCAAGATGGTCTTCCCGCTCGCCGCGGGGATCCGCGAGGTGTCGTGCTCTACCACTTTACCGCCAAGCCTTTGGTAAAACCGCAGCCCTGCTTGATTGGCCTCAAACACCCATAGGTACAGTCCATTATCCGCGCCCTGAGAGGCAAGATTTTGCGCCATGGAGCGGAGCAGGCGTTCCCCAATCTTTTGGCCTCGCATTTCTGGGGCAACGTGCAGATTATCTACCCAGCTACCCCAACGCGGATCGTGATCGCGAAAGGCTGCGATGAAACCAATCAGTTGATGGGCTGAGCCTCGGGCGGTCTGTACGATCAAAGACGGTGCTGGATCGGCGAGTCTGTCGGACCAAAGTGTGAGACGATCAGCTTCGATTGGCCCAGCAAGAAAATTCGGATCTAGTATGGAGCGATAGGCGTCCTGCCAACTCTTTGCATGAAGCGAGGCAATGGCGGCTGCATCCGCTCTATCCGCCGATTGGAAGGTGGCGCTGATCATCGATAGGGTTTGCGCTGAAGGGCAGGGAGACAGAGACAATCCTGCCGTAGGCCGCGTGAGGACGCCATAGCCATGTCCGCTTCGGTGCATCCGCCGCCTCAAGGCAGACAGGCAGGAACCCACCCTGAGCGGTCCATCCGCTGGCGACCCACGGCAGCCGTACGGACACCCATAAGCACGCCCCGAAAGCAGACACCTTCGCCTCAAATCCGGGCCGTAGGCTTCCACGCTTCCGCCGTAAGCGAACGTTCAGACGGACGCACCGCGGGCCCTCACCGGGCCGAACGCGACCATCTACAATTGGCTTCGTGCCCCGGGCAGCCAAGGGGGCAAGGTCAGGTCGTTCGGGACGTTCACCCGAGCGGGCGGACCACTTCCCAGGTGCTATGCGACTCCGCCGCCGAAGGCCCAATGCTGCGCCTGAGGGGCAAAAAGGGGAGCAGAGCCGAGCCATCGGCCGCTCACGGGGTGGGTGCACGACCAGGATCCAAGCCTTCACGGATCGCTTCTGCCGTCCGCTCGCCTGTGGGATCGTCGGTCGGGACGGTCGGTCTATCGGTAATCCGGTGCCAAGTGCCGCATCGCCCGAACCTTGGCGGCGCGGACCGCTGGGCTGCGGACGAGTTCGTGACAGAACAGCAGCGGCATCGGTTTCAGCGCGTCATGAACTGCTCCGTCGCCTCGAGCCATGGACATGGTCTGCCGTGCGGCTGCTGCGCCGACGGCGTCGGCGAGTGTGGTCCAATCCTCCACTGATCCGTGCCCGCGCTGCAAGATCGCATTGCCCCACAGATGGCCCTGCTCGCGCAGGTACGGTACGTCCTGCCGGGTCAGACAGGCAGCCATCGCGTAACCCTCGACGTCTGCCCGAAGCGCGGCGCGTCGCGCTTCCGCGGCAGTTGAGGTGCTCAGAAGGGCCGCGCCGAGCACCGCCGCCCGGACAAGCCGCGTCGGCGAGAGAGGTCGACGAAACATGTCACGGCTCCTCGACGGCTAGGTCCGTCGCCGGGAGCCACCCTACAACGGGCGCCTTGCCGCCTTGGTAGAGCGCCCGCACCCAGCCCTCCCGGCGCTCCAGCACCACAACCGCGTCGTCCGCCACAAGATAAGGGGTCCGTCTCGGGGCTTGGCCGAGCTCGGTCCGGAGAGCGGCGCGTCGAGCGGTCACCAGTCCGACACCGCGCCAGTTCTCAGGTCGCGCCTCTCCTTCCTGCACCTCCCGCGGCAGGGTGTAGGGCTTGTCTACCATGCCGCCCGTCGTCATCGAGCAGCCGCCATGGTCTTCCACCAGTCTCAGCTCGGCCCCCTCCGCCGTGAAGGTGAGGGTGCCGGCGATGCGCTCAGCCTCGCCTGGGTACCAAGTCTCGAGCGCCGCGCGGGGGCCGGACAGCGTGCCGCGTAGGAGGAAGATGCAGCTGAAGGACGGCATGCCGTTGATCCCGCCGCGCACGTCCGCGAAGACGCCCGATACGCTGCTGCCCCGCACCGCGAGGACGAGGCTGCCGTAACGACCCGATCGCGGTGCAGTCTCTGCCGCCGCGCCGCCGCCCTGGGCAAACGTCAGAGCAAGCAAGCTCACAGTGCTGCCGCGCTTGACCCAAGTCCAGAGCTTCACAGGTTCTTCTCCAGAACCTTGACCACAGCCTCGACCCGGTCCTTGAAGTCGGCCACGTTCGCGAAGGGGCGCCAGTTCACGTCGAGCACGCCGCCCTCGAACTTCAGGCCGTTTTGGTAGGCCGAGGCTGGGGCGGTCTTCTCGTCATAACGGATGCGAACCGTTTTAAGCTTCGCCCGCAGGGCATCACGGCCCATCTGGTCCTTGGTCACGTCCCGCAAACCCGCCGCCAGCGGTTCGAAGATCGTCGTCTCGAAGTAGCCCGGATCCGCGTAGTACGGCGCGTCACCCGGGATGGTGAGCTGATCCCACGCCACCTCGACCGGCACGGGGAAGCCTGCCGCCTCCTGAACCGCCTTTTCCTGCGCCGGGAAGCGGCCTTCACGATAGGCGGCGATCGCCCGGCGCTCGGCCAGCCCCAGTGTCGGTTCGGCCCAAGCGGCCGACACGCAGAGCAGGAGCGTGGCGGAAGCGAGCGCGTCGCGGCGTGAGAGCATGCGGTCGATTTCCCTCTGGTATGCCGGCCCGGACATCGGGCGCGGGGTGATGGAACGGATGAGATGGTGGATGCCGCCGCGGCGTCGGGCGCCACCGAACCGGGCCGGTCGCCTCGACGGCGCGGGTGCTGGCCACGGGGACGCGCGCAGGGAAGAAGACGATGCTATCCGCATCGCGCAGCGCTTTGTCACGGTGGCGCACACGCAGGAACAGCCCAGCAAGAAGAGGGATGACATGCCAGGACGACCGTCCGCCCATGCGCGAAGCGTCGCTTCTGTCGCCTTTGCGGCCGCTGCCCTCATGGCTCAGCCGCTGTCGGCCGCACCGGTGAAGCCGGCCGGAGCCGCGCCGAGGCTCCCGGCCGACGCTCAGGCCTACGTGACGCGGCGAAGAGGCTGCAATCACTGGGGTGGCGAGGACGCCTACGACGAGGCTCGCGGTCGGGAGATCGCCGCCGCGGCGAAGGCGCTGCGCTGCGACGCCATCGACGCGGACGAGGCACGCTTGCGCCGCCGCTACGGAAAGGATCCAGCGGTCCTGAAGGCCCTCGACAGAGCGGACGGCGAAAGTGGCTGAGCGCGGCGCGGGACGGCCGGTGAACGAGCCCGTCAGCCGCCGAGTGAGGCGTCTGCTCCACGCGCCTCCCCTCGCGTTGCTCATCGGCCTCGGTCTCGCCCCGTTCTTCATCCTCTTTCCTCGCCTACCCGGCGGGCCGGAGGTCGGCCCAGCGCATGACCCGACCTCACAGCCCTTCGCGTTCTGGGCCGGTGCGGCCTTGCTCGGTGGCCTCGTGGGCACCCTCAACGGCGCGGCCCGACCCCTGTACCGCGCTGCCGCGCTCATCTTTGGAGCGTCGCTCCTGTCGGTTCCTGCCTTGCGCCTGGCGCTCATGTCGAGCCTGCCGTTTCCACACAGGCTCGCTGTGTGGCTCGGACTCGATGGGGAATTCGCGATGGAGGCCGATCTATACGAAATTTGGCTGCTGTCGTGGCTCGTCTGCCTCGGTCTGATCGTCGTGGTCTGGCGCGGTCTGGTGCGGATCATACCGGTGCGGCTCGCGGAGGCGGCGGGCCACACGGAAACCACGTCGACCGGTCCCAATCCGTGCCCATAGGCGTGGACCCGGTCAGTGCTGGCGCTGGTTCACTTCCGTGTTGGACGGAGCGGTCCGTAGAAGCCGGTCCATTCCATGCCGAGTGTCTGGGCTCGCCGGGCCAAGATACCGGGCACCGACAGCAGGCTCATCACTGGCGAAGCGAGGATGTCCCGGTCGTTCAAGAGGCGCCCGACCTGTCGTCCCCGCCACCAGAGCAGGCCGAACAGCAGGGCGAGCATCAGGAGCAGGCCCCAGGTCACGAGATCCCACCCGAAGATGTAAAGACCGTAGGGTGGATTGAGGGCCGTACCGAGCCGAGACAGTCCGATGAGGACGATCGGCAACAGGACCAGAAAGCCCAGCAGCTCCAACGGCAGCCGGCGGAACACGCGTAGAGCTGCGTTCAGATCCTCGACGGACACATAGTCGAGGGACAGCCGTGCATCGTTCCCAGCCCGTGTCATGGAGCCTCCTGGCTTCAACGTTGTCTCCGACGATGAGGTCGCACGACTCTAGGATAAAAGGGACGGAAAGGGATTTCCACCTCTCGGCCCGTCAGCGTGGTGCTGCGCCTGTCCCTCCCATGAGTCCGTGCAGCCTCTCGACCAAGGCTGTCGGAGATCGACCCATCCCGGTCGCCGGAGGTGCTGGCCGCGTTCCCAGGAAGCGGACGTTCGTTAGACGCTCAGAAACTTCACTTCGGAGTGGGAAGCGGACGGTCGCGCGCGACGCGGCGTCAGAGCGTCACTCTCCGATCCAGTATGGTCGTCGCTTGGTCGAGGACGCGCGGCCAGAGATCCTCCGCGAGGATACAGAACCCCGCGAGGAACAGCAGCGCGCGGATCTCGGCAAGCTTGACGAAGTGCGGCAGGGCTCGCCGCTCCATCCTGGACAGCGGGCGTACGCGTTCGTAGCCCGCCAAAAGCGCGGCGACGAGTGCCGCCGTCTTCGCCGGATCACCGCGCACGAAATGCCAAGTCGCAGTCCCAAGATCCACCACGTAGGGACCGTAGCCGCAATCGTCGAAATCGAAGAAGCCAATCGTGCCGTCCTGGGCGACGGCGTTGGCCAGCCGGGCGTCCCCGTGACAGTTTCCCACCGGTAGATCATGCGTAGCAGGATCGGCCAGCATCTCCGCCCGGCATCGGTCCACGGCGCGCCGTACGGCCTCGCCACCGGGGATGTGCGCCAGCACTGCCACGGGGTGCGCGCACAGCGTTGCCGGATCAAGCGGACGCGCACCGCCGGCCTCGATCCCGGCGAGAGCCCCGTGCAGCCGCGCCAGCGCCGAGCCGAACAGCGCTACATCCTCCGGGTCGTCGGCGAGCGGCCGACCGTCGAGAGCGTGGAACAGGCCAGCAACACGGTCCACGCCCTCGAACGGGACGCGCGCGCAATCCGTACCATCGGCGGTCGGGACCGGTCGCGCCACGTCGATGCCCGGCGTTGGCCGGACCTCGTTCAGCAAGCACATCTCGAACGCGATCTCGGCTGCGGATCGACCGGTAGGCCGGTAGAGGCGCAAGTAGTAGGCGGCGTCGTCCGCGGTGAGACGGTAGGTTCGGTTCGCGCCGGGGACCACCAGCGCGCAGCTGGCGAACACGCGCCCATAGCATCGCGAGAGGGCGTGGATGTCGAGATCGCTGATCAGCTCGACCTACCATGCGCGATCCAGGCCAGCAGCAGCGCTCGCGTCTGTTAGGCGTCGTGAGCGGGCGCGTAGGCGATGTCCGCTTCCATCAATCACTGCCCGAACGCAGACCGGCGCGAAACCACCCCGAGCAGCCATTCCGCATGCGACCCAACTCGGCCGCTACGATCTCCGTTGAAACCCTTCAGAAGCGGACACTCATCGGTCCCCGGATAAAACCGGCTTGGCCGAATGGTGATCATCCATCGCAGTCACGTCGTGAAATCGTAAGGGCAGATCCGTCACTCTGTGTCCCGAACAGGAGAGACCGTCGTGGGGGTAGCGATCTGGGTAGTGTCCTTCATTTCGCTCATCCTCGCCGGATGGTTCTGGCAGGCTGCGCGAACCAATATGCGTTCCGCAAATTCAAGCTTCGTCACTGAAGAACAGGCACGTGTTGCGATGGGCTACGTCGCTTGGGATCCAAGCACATCTGATGTCGCACGGACTTATCTTGTCATCAGCAACGCTTTCGCTTTCATCACGCTGATTTCGGCCAGCGTTGGAGTTTGGTTCGCAGGGGCACCCGCAATGGCCGCCCTACTAGCGATCGGAGCAACTGGCAGTCTAGCTGACGTGCTTTGGAAGTGGCTCTCGTTCAGAAGGCGATACCGACCGCAGCCAATGGCTCGCTCATGATTAGCGAGGGGAAGGAAAAGTGACGTCTGCTAAGAGTATTTCTCGCCCGCAAGCGGACTAGCCGAAAACCACCCGGAGCTGCCCTCCTGCTCGCGACCCAACTCGGCCGCTGGGACCGCCGACAGCACTTCTCCAGAACGGTCATTCGTCAACCCTTCGGCGGCTACGGCTCGGGGCGGGAAGCGGTCGGTTCGGCAGCGCTCTTCGCAGTATTACGGCATCGAGTTAGGGTCGCCGGGCCAATGCTTCGTAGGGTCGTCGCGTTCGCCTGACGCGCTTGCCAGCCATCGCCTTCCACCAAGACGGCGCGGCTTCTGAGAAAGGTAGAAAACTGCGGCTAAAACAACCAGAGCCACCGCGACGCCAATAACTATCAGCAAAGCTTCATACATCGCGCCGCTCCGAGACCGCGATCTATCTTACGTTCGGCCAATTCCAGTGTCTCATCCACCCACTGAAGCTAGCTAAAGTTGAAAAATGAGCTTTATGCGTCCATGGTATTTGGCGCGCCCGGCTGGAGGGTGATTGAGACAGAGCGCGCACGGATCAAACCATCCAAGCCGTAGCAGGGCTCAAGCTCGATCTCGATGTCTCCTGGTAGCGGATCGAGAGCAAGATAGCCCCGCCGCTCTGGGCGGTCAGGCGCGCGGCGCAGGATCAGCCCACCGATGACGTTCTGTTGGCTGAAACCATCGAGTTGCAGGTCCATGATCCCTTCGAGGGCAAACGACACGATGGCCTGCCGTTCGAGCACAAGGAAGCCACCTTCGCCGACCTTGTCCGTTGTGATCCAACCATGAAGGCGTAGCGTGCTCTGCCCTTTGCGTCGAAGATCGAGGCTCAAAATCTCAGCGTCGTGGAAGCTCGGCACGCGACCGAACCAACGCAGAAGCTCCGCGCCACCGGACACCTCATGGTAGATCGTTTCGTACTGTTCAGCCGCCATGTAGGACATTCAGCCATGGCCACGAAGAGTCTGCAATGGGTTTGGAGCAGGCGGAGCAACCACGTCCGCTTCCTTACCTTATCGTCCGTTGGCAGACCGGCAGAAACCCACCCTGAGAAGCCCTCCCGCTTCCGACCCAGCCCGGCCGTTCGAAAGACCAACGACGTTCCCAGTAAGCAGCCGTGAATTTACCCCTGTAGCGAGTGCCGTTCAAATTCGGCTAGGTTTCGTTTGCCGACTTGAACGTTTTTGCTGTAGGCAAGTTCATGCTATCGCTTCGCGCAGCCATGTTGGGCATGGCGCTTATAATTACCCTGCCAATCGGCTGCTCTACCATACAAAGAGAGCTTTATCTAAGACGATCTATTCCTAAGAAGTTTCACCAGACTTGGTATTTCGTAGAAGGAGCCTGCAATCGCTTCCTTAGCTACCAGGGCGCTTATGCAATAGGACTGCGCGACGATACAATAAGGCAGATCGAAGAACAGGGTCTCAAATTTTTCTCCGATATACGCGATCCCGCAAATGCAGCGAAGACAAACTATTATAGAGGCGAATGGAAGCCCACGCCAGTTCCAAGGGCTTGGTACTCGGAAGGGGCTATACCTAACTTGTACTGCGGTGCTGAAAATGCCCTTTTTTGGCCAAAAGGAATAGAGGATGCGGTCAAAAGGACAGGCAGCTACTATCTCGATGGTGTCGGCGCAAGAAACCTATATGTAATACCAAGCCTTGGTCTAATCGTGGCAAGCGGCAATGATCGTTAGAGCGCTCTTGCGCACATCTGAGATTAAGTATCGATTGTGGAGCAATTCCTCAATGTGCAGCCTAAACGCCGCCGTTTCGGGCTTCTGAAAAGAGTCGGCGACCGTCCTCTCAAATAGGTCCGCTCCGGGCCGTTCGTCGTCTGAAAGCGGACCATCTGCAACCCACCCGTTGCGGACGCCGCGACCAAGTATCAAGCGTCAGATTTGGCCCACTAGATTGCTGGCCCAATCGGAGCATGCCGCGGCCGGATCGATTCTGCGCCAAGGTCAACATCAGTCTGAAGCAGTCCCTTGGTGGGATCGGAAAGAGACCGTCCCTCGGAGCCGACCTGGGCCCCGAAGACCACCGCGCGCAGTGGAGGTGAAGGGGTCGCGAAGCGACGCTTGCGCTTGCCCCTTCGCCGGAACGAGCACGGTGGTATCGTGGCGCGGTCGGATCGGGGGCTCGTCCTCGATATGCCGAATTGTGCAGCACCCTGCTGCACGGTCTCGAAGTGGAGATCGTGGGTGGATCCGGAGCGCGATCGTACGGCTCTCGTCCGCCACCTCGCGGAGGATCCAGCTTTCGTAGGGATTGGCTACGCGACCGCCGGCAAGCTCCAGGCTGCTCTCGGCGACGATCTCGGCCGCGCACTGACCGACGGCGACCTCGTCGCCCTTGAGCCGATCCTCGGGATCGAGCGGGCCCACGACCTCGTAGTGGCGTGGCGCGATCGGCAAGCCGAAGGCGACGTCGTCGTCTGGCTCGGGGAGAACGGATTCGACTGACGCCTCGCCCGCAAGATCGTCGCCCTTTGGGGCCTCGAGGCTCCGCTCCGCCTCCGGGAGAACCCGTGGCTTATGATGGCCGTGGCCGACTTCGAGAAAGTCGACGCCGTGGCGCATCGGCTCGGTCTGCCGCTCGACGCCGACGATCGGAGCATCGCGGCCGTGGAGGCTGCCCTCTACCGGCGGCTCGACGAGCATCACACCTTGACCCGCCACGCCGAGGTCGTGCGCCTAGTCGCTCGACTCCTGCGATGTTCGGCGTCGCGCGCCTCCGAGGCCGTATCCAAGGCGGTAGCCCTCGGCGTCGCCGTTCGGATGGGCGAAGGCCTGCAGCCGGCCGGCGCGGCCATGATGGAGGCCTACGTCGCCGGCGCGATCGCCCGGATGATCGAGGGGCAGGTGAGCGAGGATTTGATCGCCCGCGAGGTCCCCGCTCCGGAACTCGACGTTTGGCTGGACGAGGCGGCAGGCGCCATCGGCGTCGATCTGGGCTGCGAGCAACGGGATGCCGTCCACCTCGCCCTGAGAAGCCGTTTCGGTCTCGTCGTCGGTGGCGCCGGCGTCGGCAAGACGACCGTGCTCAAGGCGATCGTAGCCGCCTCCGAGCGGTTCGGGCGAGCAATCCACATGATGGCGCTCGCCGGCCGTGCCGCCGTCCGGATGACGGAGGCGACGGGTAGGAAGGCCTCGACGATCGCAGCCTTTCTGAAGGCCGTCGAGGCCAAGCAGATCGCCGTCGGGCCCGAAGCCTTGGTCGTGATCGACGAAAGCTCGATGCTCGACCTTCCGACGCTCTACCGGATCCTGCGGGTCATGCCGCCAAGCGGCCGTCTCCTGCTGGTCGGCGACGAGGCACAGTTGGCGCCGATCGGGTTCGGCCTGACGCTGCATGCGCTCGTCGGCATCCCGGAGATCCCGAAGGTCGAACTACGGACCATTCGGCGGCAGACCGCCGCCTCCGGCATCCCTGCCGTCGCGGCTGCCATACGCGACGGACGGCTCCCTTGGCTTCAGCCTTTCTCCCCTGACGTCGGCGGCGTCACGCTGCTCGAATGCGAGCCCCACGCAATTGCGGACCACGTGAAGGACGCCCTCGCCGAGCTCGGCGGGGTCGAAGGGGCCACGATACTCTCGGCTCTCAAAACCGGTGCGAGCGGAACGGTCGCTCTTAATGCTGAGCTCCACCATCTGGTGGCCCTCGGATGCCCACCTGGGGAGCGCGGCCGGTTCATTGCCGGAGAGCCAGTGCTGTTCTTGAGGAACGACTACCGTCGGGACCTACGCAACGGCAGCCTGGGCACCGTTACGGAAATCGACGATGATGGGGTGGCCGTGAACTTCGATGGCAATGAGCAGCGGTTGGCCGGACGCGACCTCGACGATCTCGACCACGCCTATGCGGTCACGGTCCACAAGGCGCAGGGCACGGCCTTCGAGAACGTCGTGATCCCGATTGTATCGTCTCGCCTGCTGGACCGCTCGTTGATCTACACCGCCGTCACCCGCGCGATCGCGCGGGTCGTCCTGGTCGGGAGCCGTGAAATGCTACGCTTAGCTGTGGAAAAGCAGCCGATTTCTGCCGATCGGGAAGTTGGCCTCGGTCTCGCCCTTGCCACGCGGAACCAGTCAGAGTGACTGTTTTATGCCTCAATGGATGCGTAGCATGTCTCTAACTCGATTCAATGAGCGTTTGCAGGGCGCTAACACACACAGTGTCAGGGTATGCAAGGGTTTCAGTTACTAGGCACCGTCGGTCCGGTCGGGACAGCGCCGCCGGCGCCGGTCGTGGCGCCGGCGGCGTCTCTGC
This sequence comes from Methylobacterium sp. 391_Methyba4, assembly GCF_029691625.1. Taxonomy (NCBI): domain Bacteria; kingdom Pseudomonadati; phylum Pseudomonadota; class Alphaproteobacteria; order Hyphomicrobiales; family Methylobacteriaceae; genus Methylobacterium; species Methylobacterium sp. 391_Methyba4. The sequence continues at coordinate 4,607,344 of NZ_CP121475.1, forward strand.
GGGCTCGGATGCTTCCCCATCTCGGGCCGCTGCATGCTCGCCTCCCCTCGCGGTGAGGAACCGAAGGTGGGGGCGACGCCGGGTCGCGCGATCCGGTGCCCTCTCCACCAATCCCAACCCGGCCCCCCTCCCCGCCAGAATGAGGGGGCCGGTCGCATCGCTTCGACCGTCGGGGCCTGTCTTGTCGGGCGCCAAGTCCGAGCGGGATCGGGATCCGCTCGGGCCGCGGCCGCGAAGCGGCTCAGCCCTTGAGCTGCTTGTTGCAGGCCGAATAGTAGCCGCCGCCCTTCTCGATCCACTTCATGCCGCCCAACGTGCCGGCGGCCTTGGCCGCGTTGTAGCTGTCGAGACAGGTGTGCATGCGGGCCTTGCCGGCCGATTCCTTGGCGTATTTCGGATCGATGGCGCGGGGGAAGGCGGCCGATCCGGCGGCGGCGGCCGGTGTCGTTCCGGCGCGCGAACCGGCCGCCGGCGGGGCCGCGGGCGCGGCGGTCGTCGCGGTCGGCGAGACCGGGTTGGGGGCGGTCGTCGGGGCGGTATCGGCCGCCGCGCCGCACTCGGCCTTGCGGAAGTCGTTCCACTTCTGCCCGTTGAGCGTCCCCGCCTGCTTGGCGGCCTGATACTTTGCCGAACACTCCTTGGTCGACAGGGCAGCGGCCGGCGAGGCACCGGCCGCCACGCCGGCAATCATCAGGGATGCAAATACATAGCGGCGCATATCGAAAAATCTCCGGGACACTATGTGTCGTCCCGGAAGAGACTAATACGGCTCTATCCCGTCGTGAATATGCGGGTGTCCGTTCCGGCGGGACAAGTCGGCAACCAGGCCCGGATCCGGGGTATGGTCCCGAGCCGGCCGCGCGGGCTACCAGCCGCCGTGGAACCGGCGCGGGCCGTCATAGCCGCCATAGCCGCGCTCGTAGCCGCCGTAGCCCGGCCGCCCGTAGGGCCCGCGGGGACCGCCCCAGCCCCAGCCGCGCTCGTTGGGCCGGCAATGGCCCCAGGGATTGGGGTGGAAGCCGGGACCGCAGCCGCCCGCCACGCGCTCGATCACAACCCCGGCATCGGGGGGGCCGTAGCCGAACGGTGCCGCGTTCGCCGCCGTGGCGGTGGCGAGCCCCGCCGTGACCACCGCGACCAGGCCGAGCATCTTGGAGCGCATCATGACACGATCTCCTGAACCAGCGGGCCGGACGCACCGGACCGATGGCAGGAGGATGCGCCGGTCGCCGTGAACCGGGACAGGTCCGGCCATTCATCAACCCGACGGGATCGGCCGGACGGGCCCACGCGCGACGGATCGGTCAGGCGGCCTGAAGCCGGACCGGGGTCGGCGCGGCGGCCCGTGAGCGCGCGTAGAGGTCGGCGCCGACGGCTTGGCCCGCCGCCTTGACGAGCGTGGCCTCGTCGCAGGACCGCGCCACCTTCAGGCCGAGCGCCGCGAGCCGCGCGTTGTCGGCGCAATAGGCCGCGATCCGGGCTCGCCCATAGGCCGGCATCGGGGCGAGCAGCCGGTCGCGCTCCGCGTCGTCGGCGCGGAACAGCGCCGAGATCAGCTCGATCGGAACCGGGTACCGCGCCAGGGCGCTGGGATGGGGGCGGTTTCCGTCGCGCGTCATGGATGCCTCTCCGCTTCGCTGTGCGGTGGAAGGTTCGGCAACCATAGTTAACGATCAGTTGTGATGGTCGCCGACCCGAGGCGGATGTCTCAGCGGCGCGGCGGGTTCACCCAGGCGCCGCCGTCGGCGTGGTGCGGCCGATCCGTGTCCGCGGCCGGGATCAGGAGCTGCGCGTCCGCCCAGCGAGACGCCGCGCCCGGCGCCGCCGGTGTGATCGCCCCCGTCGTGACCGGATCGATCCAGGCAGGCGGGCCTTCGGCGAGTGACGCGCCCGGATCCGGCAGATTGCGCTCGTAGCCGACGACGACCGCCGTGAGGGCGATCGCGGCCAGGAGGAACGCTAGACCGTCGAGGATCATGGAGCCGAGTCTCGGCATGGCACCCGCGCCTGTTGACCAAGCTTCGGGGCTACGGCGGCAGGGTTAACGAACCCTGTCCGAAACCGGGAGATCCGGCCCTGCGGCGGGCTCAGGCGTTCCGTCCGCCGCGCAGGGTCTTCAGGCCGATGCCCGTCGCCTCGAAACCGCCGTCGACGGCGAGTTGCTGGCCGGTGATGTAGGAGGCGCGCTCCGAGCAGAGGAAGACGATCGCCTCCGCGAGTTCCGTCTCCAGCCCGTAGCGGCCGAGCGGGACGGTGTCGTGGTAATCCGCCCGGATCTCGGGGCTGTGGACCGCCTTGGCCATCGCGGTATCCACCGGGCCGGGGGCGACGGCGTTCACGCGGATGCCCCAGCGCGCCAACTCGACGGCCTGCTGCTGGGTGAGCTGCGCCAGCGCCGCCTTGCTGGTGCCGTAGGCCGTCCGCAGGGTCGAGGCGCGCAGGCCCGAGATCGAGGTGACGTTCACGATCGCCCCGCCGCGCTCGGACAGGAGCGGCACGGCGGCCTGCGTGCACAGGAAAGGACCGGACAGGTTGACCGCGAGCACCCGCGACCAGTCCGCAAAGGTGGTCTCCATCAGCGGCTTGAAGATCGCGATGCCGGCATTGTTGACCAGGGCGTCGAGCCGCCCGAACCGGTCGCCGACCTGCCGGATCGCCGCCGCGACCGCCTCGGGCTCGGAGACGTCGGCCGTCACCGCCAGCGCGGCCTCCGGACGGCCGAGCCGCTCCGTCGCCGCGGCCACGCCCGGACCGTCGATATCGAGCAGGGCGACGTTCCAGCCGTCCGCGAGGAAGCGGGTCGCGGTGGCGAGCCCGATGCCGCGGGCAGCCCCCGTCACCAGTGCGGTCCGGGTCTGGGCATCGCTCATCGTCGTCTCCGTCGGGGGCGGCCGCACCCGGATGGCGCGACGCGGCGTTCGGGTCCGCAGCGGTGCGACCGCCGCAGGCCAAGCCCGGGACACCTACAGGTCCCTCCCGCCGTTGAAAACCGATCCGCCGTCAATGTCCGATGCATCGCGCGGGCGCCGTCGCGCCTGTCGGCCGCCGGCCGGTCCGCGGCGGCCGCCAGGCGCGCCGACACGACCGAGGCGGCTCCCCTCCTCTCGGGATGCGAAGATGGGCTCGAGCCTCCGCGCGGACCCGGCGCTCAGAGCATCGGGATGCCGCCGGTGACCGGCACCAGCGCCCCGGACATGTAGCTGCCCTCGCGGGAGGCGAGCAGCACGTAGGCCGGAGCGAGTTCCGCGGGCTGGCCGGCGCGGCCAAGCGGGGTCTGCGCGCCGAGCTGCTCGATCTGCTCCGGACTCTTCACGATCGGCTGGATCGGCGTCCAGACCGGCCCCGGGGCGACGCAGTTCACCCGGATCCCCTTCGGCGCCAGCAGGTTCGACAAGCCGATGGTCAGGCTCGCGATCGCGCCCTTGGTGGCGGCGTAGATCAGCATGCTGGGATCGGCGACCTTGGCCTGCACGCTCGTGCTGTTCACGATCGCCCCCCCGGGCTTCATGTGCGGCACCGCGGCCTGGGCGAGGTGGTACATGGCAAAGACGTTGGCGCGGAACGAGCCCTCGATGTCGGGAGCCTTCACGTCGTCGAGGCTGTCGTTCACCACCTGGGCGGCGGCATTGTTCACGAGGACATCGAGGCGCCCGAACGCCGCCACGGTCCTCGCCACGAGGTCGCGACAATGGTCCTCGTCGCGGATGTCGCCGGGAAGGAGCAGGCAGCGCCGGCCGGCCTTCTCGACCCAGGCCTTCGTGTCCTCGGCATCCTCCTGCTCGACGTCGAGATAGGAGATCGCCACGTCGGCGCCTTCGCGGGCATACGCGATGGCCACCGCCCGACCGATGCCGGAATCGCCGCCGGTGATCAGCGCCGCGTGGCCCGTGAGGAGCCCCTTGCCGACATAGCTGTCCTCGCCGTGGTCGGGCCGCGGCGTCATCTTGGAGGTCAGGCCCGGCCGGGGCTGCTGCTGGTCGCCGGGAAAGGGCGGCTGCGGCCCGGCCTCGCGCGGATCGTCGGTCATCGGGGAGGCTCCGGGTCGTGGGCGATCCACGGGATCTAGGGCTGCCTCCAGGGCCGCCGCCTGCGCCCGGCCGTCACAGGCCGGGCGAGGGTACCGAACCGTCTCAGAAGGCGCGGGTGCGCCCGGAATGCGGGCCGCCGTAGCGGCGGCGCAGGAAGGAGACGACCTTGGGGAGGAGGAAGGCGATCAGGATCTTGCGCATCGGGGCTCGCTCACGTCACGGGTTCGTGAGCGGGCAATGCTCGGACCGCACCCCGGTTCCGTGCGGGCGCCGGATCAGAGTTCGAGGGTCAGGGTGACCGGCGCGTGGTCGGAGGGACGCTCCCAGGCGCGGGCCTCGCGCAGCACCTCCACCTTGCGGACCGTCCCGGCGAGGTCCGGGGACACCCAGGCGTGGTCCAGGCGCCGCCCCTTGTTGGCCGCCGACCAGTCGGGGGAGCGGTAGCTCCACCACGTGTAGATCTTCTCGGGCTCCGGGGTGAGGTGGCGCGCCGCGTCGATCCAGCCCGCCTCCCCGCGCAGGACCTCCAGCGCCTCGGTCTCCACGGGCGTGTGGCTCACCACGTCGAGGAGCTGCTTGTGCGACCAGACGTCGTGCTCCAGGGGCGCGACGTTGAGGTCGCCCACGAGGATCGCCGGCCCGGAGACGCGCTTGCCGCCCCAGGCCCGCAGTTCGGACAGGAAGTCGAGCTTGTGGGCGAATTTCGGGTTGAGGTCGCGGTCCGGCACGTCGCCGCCGGCCGGGACGTAGAAATCGTGCAGCACGATGCCGGCGGCGGCCCCCGCTTCCGGCCCCAGCACCGCCGAGATGTGGCGGGCGTCCTGGCGCTCGCAGAACCCCATCACGGCGCGGGTGTGCAGGGGGAAGCGGGAGAGGATCGCGACGCCGTTGTAGCCCTTCTGGCCGGCGAACATCACGTGCTCGTAGCCCGAGCCGCGCAGGGCCTTCAGCGGGAAGGCGTCGTCCGGGCACTTGGTCTCCTGGAGGCAGAGCACGTCCGGCTTGTGCTCGGCCAGGAAGCGCAGCACGAGGTCGATGCGCAGGCGCACCGAGTTGATGTTCCAGGTGGTGACGGTGAGCTGCACGGGCGGCGCCGGGGTTCGGTCGGAGGTGCGCTCCGATAGCCGATTTCGCGGGCCGCGACAGTCCGCTCGACGCCGGCGGCGCGAAATGCCGTGCGTCGGTGCCCGGCAGGCGCTATGCCCGTGCCCTGCCCTGTCCCGGGCCCCTCGTCGAGGCGCCGCCATGGCACATGCCCGCTCGCTCCTGTTCGCCGCCTACTGGGCCGCCTGGACCACCCTGTTCCTCGCGCCGCTCGCGGTCTTCCTCCTGTCGGGGTCCCCCGAGCGGCCGATCCGACGGGCGACGCGCCTTTGGGCGCGCGGCATCCTGGCCGGGCTCCGGCACATCGTCGGCCTGCGCTACGTGGAGGAGGGCCGCCAGCACCTGCCGGCCAAGCCCTGCCTGATCGTCGCCAACCACCAGTCGACCTGGGAGACCCTCGCCTTCCTGGTGCTGGTGCCGGACGTGGCGATCGTCGCCAAGCGGGAGCTGCTGGCGATCCCGGTGGTCGGCTGGTTCCTGCGACGCTCGCCGATGATCGTCATCGACCGCGGCAACGGCACGCAGGCCTTGCGCACCATGATCGACGAGGGCCGCGCCGCTGTCGCGGCGGGCCGGTCGGTGCTGATCTTTCCGGAAGGCACCCGCGGCGGCATCGACGCGCCGCTGCGCTTCAAGCGCGGCGTCGAGCTGCTCTACGGACGGCTCGGCCTGCCGGTGGTGCCGGTGGCGCTGAATTCCGGGGTGTTCTGGCCGGGGGGCATGGCGACCCGGGCCGGGACCGTGGTGGTGAGCTACCTCACGGCCGTCGCGCCGGGCCTGACGGCCGCGGAGTTCCTGCGCGGCACCGAGGGGGCGATCGACCGGGAGCTCGACCGCTGGCGCCCCATCGGCCTCGACGGCCTCGGCGCGAAGGCGGCCTGAGGGCGCCCCCTAGGGCTGCGCTTGCTGGATCTGCTGCTGCACGGCCTTGTCCTCGGCACGCCCGTAATTGATGAAGAACAGGTTGCCGTCGACGCTCTTGCCCTTCTGGAGGTTCGAGAGCGTCACCGTCGTGATGTAGCCCTGCGGATCGGTGATCCGCCACTGCGAGAGGGTCTTCACGTCGGCATCGAAGAACAGCTGGATCTTCGAGGTGCCGCCGAGGGTGGCGCGGTCCTCCAGGCTGATGCGGACGCCGCCCGGATCGTTGGCCACGTCGGTGACGGTGAGGTCGCGGGCGAGGTCGATCTTCTCGCGCAGCAGGAATTTCAGCGGCGTCTGGGCGATGAAGTAGAGGTCCTGCGTGTTGAGCTTGCGGTCGCGCACCGCCACCGAGGTGCCGTCGGCGATCACCTCGAGCGGCGAGGGCTGGTCGTAGTCGAAGCGCAGGCGGCCGGGCTTGGCCAGCGTCAGCTTGCCGCCGATCCGGCGCCCATCGGCGCCGATCTGCATGAAGTTGCCCGTCAGGGTGTTGATCCCGTTGAAGTAGGCGTTGGCCTGGGCGAGCAGCGTCGCGGCATCCGCGGGCTCGCCGGGGGCGATCGCCGTCGGCGCGCCCACCGCCGCGACCTTGGGCTCGGCGGCCTTGTGCTCGGCCTTGCCGGACTTGGCATTGGCCGCCTTCGTGTCCTTGCCCGCCGGGTCCTTGCCGGAATCCTTGCTCGCCTCCTTGGCCTTGGGCGCGGGCTTCTTGGCCGGCGCGGGGGCCGGCGGGGCAGCCTCGGGCTGCGGCGCGGGCTCCTCCTTGTGGCCGAACAGGCTGTCGATGAAGGCGCCCACCTGCGCCTCGGCCGGGTTGGCGGTCGCGAGCCACAGCCCGGCGGCGATCAGGGAGCCGGCTGTGCGGATGCGGCGGCCGATCATCGGCAGAGTCTCCTGGGGAACCACGGCGTGGGCTCCGGCGGCAAAGGGAAAGCGGAACGTGACGTCAGCGAGCGGGTGAAGACGTCGCGCCCCCCGTCGTCTGCGCGAGCGGCGCGCGGCAACCCAGGAGCTCCACGGTGCCGGACGGCGCGCTGCCCTGGGCTGCTTCGCTCCGCTCTCACGGACGGGACGGGTTTCGCAGCGGCCCGTTAGAACCCCGCCCTGTGGCGAAGATGCGACGTCCGGGCCGCCCCCATGGGGGATCGGCCCGGGGCGCCGCGTCTCACTCGTCGTCGTACACGCCGCTCGACATGTGGGCTGCGCCGGCGACCAGGATCTCGCGCTTGCCGGCATGGTTGGCCGGGCCGACGATCCCCTCGATCTCCATCCGCTCCATGATCGAGGCGGCGCGGTTGTAGCCGATCTGCAGACGGCGCTGGATGTAGCTCGTCGACGCCTTCTGGTCGCGCAGCACCACCTCGATCGCCTGCTTGTAGAGGTCGTCGGACTCGCCGCCGGTCGCCGCCGCGAAGGCGCCGATGTCGAAGACGGGGGCCTCCTCCTCGGGCTCGTCGCCGCGCTCGGCCTTGTCGGCCGCGGCGGCCTTGCCCCGGCCGGACCGGCCGCCCTCCTTGGCGGGCTCCTCGGGCGAATCGTCCGCCGTGACGGCGTCGAGGTAGCTGGGGCGGCCCTGGCGCTTGAGGTGCGCCACGACGGTCTCGACCTCGCTGTCCGAGCAGAACGGTCCGTGCACCCGGGTCGTGCGCCCGCCGCCGGCCATGAACAGCATGTCGCCCTGGCCCAGAAGCTGCTCCGCGCCCATCTCGCCCAGGATCGTGCGCGAGTCGATCTTGCTCGTCACCTGGAAGCTGATCCGGGTCGGGAAGTTCGCCTTGATCGTCCCGGTGATCACGTCCACCGAAGGCCGTTGCGTCGCCATGATCAGGTGGATGCCCGCCGCCCGCGCCATCTGCGCCAGACGCTGGATCGCCCCCTCGATGTCCTTGCCGGCCACCATCATCAGGTCGGCCATCTCGTCGACCACGATCACGATGTACGGCAGCGGCGCCAGATCCATCGCCTCGTCCTCGTAGACCGCCTCGCCGGTGTGGCGGTCGAAGCCGGTCTGGATCGTGCGCGTGATGGTCTCGCCCTTGTCGCGGGCCTCCTTCATGCGGGCGTTGTAGCCGTCGATGTTCCGGACGGCGATCTTGGCCATTTTCTTGTAGCGCTCCTCCATCTCGCGCACGGCCCATTTGAGGGCGATGACCGCCTTCTTGGGGTCGATGACCACGGGGGAGAGCAGGTGCGGGATGCCGTCGTAGACCGACAGTTCCAGCATCTTCGGATCGACCATGATCAGCCGGCACTCCTCCGGCTTCAGCCGGTAGAGCAGCGACAGGATCATGGTGTTGATCGCCACCGACTTGCCCGAGCCGGTGGTGCCGGCCACCAGCAGGTGCGGCATGCGCGCGAGGTCGGCGATGATCGGCTCGCCGCCGATGTTCTTGCCCAGGCACAGGGCCAGCTTGTGCTTGCTCTCGGCGAAGTCGGCCGACGAGAGGAGCTCGCGCAGATACACCGTCTCGCGGGTCTCGTTCGGCAGCTCGATGCCGATGACGTTCCGGCCGGGCACCACCGCGACGCGGGCCGAGACCGCCGACATCGACCGGGCGATGTCGTCCGACAGGCCGATGACGCGGCTGGACTTGGTGCCCGGTGCCGGCTCCAGCTCGTAGAGGGTGACGACCGGGCCCGGCCGCACCGCCAGGATGTCGCCGCGCACGCCGAAATCCTGGACCGTCTGCTGCAGGTTGAGGGCGTTCTGCTCCAGCACGTCGGCATCGACCTCCTCGCTGCCGCCCGGCGCCGGCAGGGCGAGCAGTTCGAGGGACGGCAGCTCGTAATCGGCGTTCTCGATCGGCGCGATCTCGAGATGGCGGCCGGCCGGGATCAGGTGGGCGCGGGGCGCGACGAGCGGGACCGCAACCGGCGCGGGGGCCGGCAGGGCGGCGACCGGCTCGGACGGCTCGTCCGCGACGGGCTCGGCCTCGCTCTCAACCTCGGCTTCGACCGGCTCGGGCTGCGGCGCCAGCTTGCCCCGGAGCAGGACCGGGCGCGGGGTCATCGGGATCACCACGCGCTCGGCTTCAGCGCGCGCGGCGGCCGGCGCGGCCGCAACCGGGGCCACAACCGGGACCGGGACGGCCTCGGGCTGGGCCGGGGGCGCCGGCGGTAGGGTGCTCGGCTGGCCGGCCGCGCGGATCGCCGCCCGGGCCGCCATGGCGCTGAGCGCCGGGACCCGGCGCGGAGCCTCGGAGACCGGCGCGGCCGGAGGCTCGGCTACGGCGCTGCCGGGACCGAAGACCAGCGACAGGCCGGAGGCCGGGGCCGCGGCGGGGGGCAGGAAGGCGCTCCGGATCGCGGCGGCCTCCTCGGTCCGCGGGCCGGAATCCGTGCCGTTATCCTGCCCGTCGGCGGGGCGCGGCGGCTGGTCGAACCGCACGAGCCGGTCGAGCACGTAGACCGGCCGCGGCGGCAGCGAGCGCAGGTGCGAGATGTCGAGGGGCATCGAGACGAAGCGCTCGTCGGACGCCGCCGGCGCGGTGACGGCCTCCGGGGCCGGGGGCGCCTCGGCGGACTGCGCCTCCAGGGCCGACCAGGCCTCGACGGACGACCAGTCGCCGCCGTCGAACCAGGGCTGGACCTCGGACCAGTCGGGCAGGTCGGACCAGTCGCGGGCCGGGGCCTCGGCGACGGTTTCGACGCTCTCGGCGACGAAAGGCGCCGCCGCGACGGGGGCGATCACCGCCGTGGACGCGGCCAGCTCGACGGCGGGCCGGACCGGGCGGCGATCCGGCGTGCGGAAGAAGCGGACGCCCGGCGGGGCGACGAAGGGCTGGCGCCACAGGGGCACCGGATCCGCGTCCAGCGCGGCGGCTTCGGGCGGGACCGGCATGACGGCGACGCGCTCCGCCGCCTCGGCGGCGGTCCGCTCGTGCGCGATGCGCTCCCGCTCGGCCTCCTCGCGGGCGGCCCGCTCGGTCTCCAGGGCGAGGGCGGCCGCCTGCGCCTCGGCGCGGGCGCGCTCCAGGGCGACGCGCTCGGCCTCCAGGGCGCGCTGGCGGCGCTCCTGCAGGACCGAATCGGGGGTGCGGGTGTAGCGCACGGCCGAGGGGGCGGCGGCCTGGACCGGCGCGGCGACCGGCGCACCGGCCGGCACGCCCTCGGGGGCGATGGCGGCGGGGCGGCGCGGCTGGCGCACCAGCACGCCCGGCGAGGACGCGCTGCGGTCGATCCGGCTCTCGAAGGCCGGCGCATCCAGGGCGTCGAGGCTCGCCCGGTCGTCGAAGACCTGGTCCGGCCAATGCGGTTCGGGCGCGGCCGCGCGCGGGACGCGCTCGGCGGCCTCGCGGCCGACCATCGCGCCCGGCGGCGTGAGCCAGCTCGGCTCCGCCCGGCGCCCGGGGGCACCGTAGGACGGGCGGGCGGGGAGTCCGACCGGGGAGCCGGACAGGCGGCGGGTGAGGCTCGCGCGGAGCGCCATCAGCCGGTGCGCCAGGGCTCCCAGGGAGAGGCCCGAGCGGTCGCCGCCGCGGACGGGGCGGGCGGGGTCACGGTGGGAGTACGGAGGCCGTCCCGATGCGCGCATGGGTTCTCAGACGATACTCGAAACAGGGATCCGCCGACGCGCGGCGGCTGTTCCTGAGTTAGGCCATTCGTCGTTAATGGAGGCTTGCCACGGGCCGCGCTGCGGAAACCATGCCGGGAACAGAGCGGTTCGTGCGCCGTGCAGCCAACCCGCCGCGGGCGCCGACCGCGTCCGATCGCCCGTGCCGGGCCGCATGCCATATGATACCCGCAGCCATTCCTCATCCGGACAGGTGCCCGTGTCTCCAGCCACCTCCGAATCGCCGGCGCGCTTCCGCTCCCTCTACCGCCACGGCTTCGCCCGGGTTGCGGCCTGCACAGGCCGGAGCCACCCGGCCGAGCCCGAGCGCAACGCCGACGCGATCCTCGACCTCGCCCGGAGGTGCCACGATTCGGGGGCCGCGCTGGCGGTCTTCACCGAACTCGGCCTCTCGGCCTACGCGATCGAGGACCTGCTGCTCCAGCAGACCCTGCTGGACGCGGTCGAGGCCGCCGCCGCCCGGGTGATCGCCGAATCGGCCAATCTCCGGCCGCTGCTGCTGGTCGGCGCGCCGCTCCGCTGGCGCCACCGCGTCTACAATACCGCGCTCGCCATCCAGGGCGGCCGCCTGCTCGGCGTCGTGCCGAAGACCTTCCTGCCGAACTACCGGGAGTTCTACGAGAAGCGCCACTTCGCCTCCGGCGCCGGGATCACCGGCGAGACCATCCGGGTCGCCGGCCGCGAGGCGCCGTTCGGCACCGACCTGCTGTTCCCGGCCGAGGACCTGCCGGGCCTCGTGGTCGGGGTGGAGATCTGCGAGGATCTGTGGGTTCCGGAGCCCCCGGGCATGCGCGCGGCCCTCGCCGGCGCCACGGTGCTGGCCAACCTCTCGGGCAGCCCGATCACCGTCGGCCGGGCCGAGTCGCGGGCGCTCCTCTCGCGGGCGGCCGCGATGCGCGGCGCCTGCGCGTATGTCTATGCCGCCGCCGGCCAGGGCGAATCGACCACCGACCTGTCCTGGGACGGCCAGACCAGCATCGACGAGCTGGGCGTGCGGCTGGCCGAGGGCGAGCGCTTCCCCGCGGGCCCGGTGACGACGCTCGCCGACATCGACCTCGACCTGATCGCCCAGGAGCGCCTCCAGGCCGGCAGCTTCGACGACGACGCCCGGCGCCAGGCCCTGCCCTATCGCCGGGTCCCGTTCCGGCTCGACCCGCCGGAGGCCGATCTTGGGCTGATCCGGCGGATCGAGCGCTTTCCCTTCGTGCCCGCCGACCCGACGCGCCTCGCCCAGGATTGCTACGAGGCCTACAACATCCAGGTCGCCGGCCTCGCCCAGCGCCTGGAGGCCACCGGCACCCGCCGGGCCGTGATCGGCGTCTCGGGCGGCCTCGATTCGACCCACGCGCTCATCGTGATCGCCAAGGCCTTCGACCGCCTCGGTTATCCGCGCTCGGACATCCTGGCCTACACGCTGCCGGGCTTCGCCACCTCGAACGCCACCAAGACCAATGCCCACGCCCTCATGAAGGCCCTGGGCTGCACGGCCGCCGAGATCGATATCCGCCCGGCCGCCCGGCAGATGCTCGCCGACATGAACCACCCCTTCGCCAGGGGCGAGGCGGTCTACGACGTGACCTTCGAGAACGTGCAGGCGGGCCTGCGCACCGATTACCTGTTCCGGCTGGCCAACCAGGCGGGCGGCATCGTGGTCGGCACCGGCGACCTCTCGGAGCTGGCGCTCGGCTGGTGCACCTATGGCGTCGGCGACCAGATGAGCCACTACGCGGTCAATGCCGGCGTGCCGAAGACGCTGATCCAGCACCTGATCCGCTGGGTGATCGGCCACGGCGAGGTCGGGCCGGACGAGGCGCGCACCCTCCAGGCGGTCCTCGACACCGAGATCTCCCCCGAGCTTGTGCCGGTGGACCAGGATGACAGCCCGCAGAGCACGGAGGCCACGATCGGCCCCTATGCGCTGCAGGACTTCAACCTGTTCTACACGCTGCGCTACGGGTTCCGACCCTCGAAAATCGCCTTCCTGGCGCTCCACGCCTGGGGCGACAGGGACAGCGGCTTCTGGGCGCCGGACTTCCCCGAGGCCAAGCGGGTCGCCTACGACCTGCCCGAGATCCGCCGCTGGCTCGGCGTGTTCCTCACCCGCTTTTTCGGCTTCAGCCAGTTCAAGCGCTCGGCGCTCCCCAACGGGCCGAAGGTCTCGGCCGGCGGCTCCCTCTCGCCCCGGGGCGACTGGCGCGCGCCCTCCGACGGGTCGGCGCGCATCTGGATCGCGGAGTTGAACCGAAACGTCCCCGAAACTTGACCGACACAAACTCGACCGATTGTGCCATTATGAGCACGGTCAAGCCGATTCTTCGCAATGCAAAATACCGTATTGGGAAAATTTGGCTTTGAGGGCGGCCAGGCGGAGGACTTCGGATGCGAAGCTACAACCTGTTCCAGCTCAAGAGCGTCGAGGGTCTCTGCTGCGCGGTGCCTGAGGCCAGCACCGTCCCGCCTTTCATCGGCGCCGGCCGCTGGACCTTCGGCGGCAAGCTCTGCGACGGCAGCCGGCAACCCCTCGACTTCGACGACCGAGCCGCCGACACCGCCGTGCGCTTCAACGGATTCTACCTGTTCCAGACGGTGGACCGGCGCTTCATCGCGTGAGCGGGGGCATCGGGAAGGACTGAGCGCGCCCATGCGGCGCGCGGGCCGAGCCGCCCGCCGGCGTTCCGCAACGCAGCACGAAGAACGCCGTCCGCCCGGCGGCGCCAGCCGCGCCGGCTTGAAACCGGATCGCCCCGCGCGCCGAGCCGGGACCCGGCGATGGGACCCCCGTCGGCAGGGATCCCGCCGCGCGGCGGGCTCCGACTCTGCGATCGCAACGAAGATTCCTTAAGGGCTGGCGTGCAGGACTGGCGGCATCGTCAGCTTCGGAGCCGGCCGCATGTCGGAGCATCGCAGAGAGGCGCGCCAGAGGGTCTTCCTCAAGGGTCGCATCGTCTTCAACAACGGCTCGTCGAGCTTCGATTGCCTCGTGCGCGACATGTCCTCCGCCGGTGCGCGGCTCGTCATGAGCGACGCCACCACGCTCCCGGAGGCCTTCGATCTCTACATTCCGCAGAAGGATCGGACCTACCGGGCCATCCTGCGCTGGCGCCGGGAGGACGGCATCGGCGTGACCTTCGAGCAGCCGGCCAGCGCCGCGCCCGCGGCGCCCGTTGCGGCCGCGACGGACGCCTCTGTGACCCTGCTGCTGAAGCGCGTCAGCGAACTCGAGACCGAGAACGCCGCCCTGCGCCGCCTGCTCGCCAGCATGGCCCAGTCGGCCGATCCGGCGAGCGCGGCCTGATTCTCAGCCCTGCCCCTCCAGGGCCGCGCGGATGCGTGCGGCATGCTCGGCCAGGACCGCGTTGTCGGCCATCCCGCCCTCGTGGCGCTTGAGCGGCACGCCCTCACGCCGCGGGATGATGTGGACGTGCAGGTGAAAGACGGTCTGGCCGCCGGCCGGCTCGTTGAACTGGAAGAGGGTCAGCCCCTCGGCCTGGAACGCCGCCTTCACGGCGCGGGCGACCTTCTGGACGCGCGCCATCAGGACGCCGAGCGACTCCGGATCGGCATCGAGCAGGCCCCGCGCCGGCGCCTTCGGGATCACCAGGGTGTGGCCTTCCCCCTGGGGCATCACGTCCATGAAGGCCAGCGTATGGTCGTCCTCGTAGACGCGGTGGCAGGGGATCTCGCCCCGCAGGATCTTGGCGAAGATGTTGTCGGGATCGTAGGGGGCGTCGGCCATGCTGCCTCCGGGTCTCCGTGAGCGGTCGTCGAGCGGTTGCAGGTTGCACGGGCCACCCACCCGCGTCCACACGGGAACAAGCGGCCTGCCGCAACGCTTGCCTCGCCGCGGCCGCAGCGCCGTGCCGGGCTTCGTCGGTCCGGCTTCCAACGAGGCGCGCAGGTCGGCACGCGGCGCGCGCAAGGAGTTCCGGATGGCGCACGAGAGCACGGGGGCGATCTACGCGGCCGCGGGGGCCAATCTCGCCATCGCGGCGGCGAAGTTCGTGGGCGGTGCGCTGACCGGCTCGACGGCGATGCTCGCCGAGGGCGTGCACTCGGTGGTCGACACGGCCAATCAGGTGCTGCTGCTCGTCGGCATGAAGCGGGCCGGGCGCCCGGCCGATGCCCGCCACCCGTTCGGCTACGGGCGCGAGATCTACTTCTACGCCTTCGTGGTGGCGCTGATGATCTTCCTCGGCGGCGGCCTCTTCGCGATCTACGAGGGGATCGAGCGGATCCGCCATCCCGAGCCGGACGTCGATGCCGAGTTGTTCGGCTATCGGCTGCCGGGCCTCTGGGTGAATGTCGGGATCCTCGGCTTCGCCATCGCGGCGGAGGGCACCTCCTTCTTCGTGGCGATGCGCCAGTTCTGGGCCGAGAAGGGCCAGCATTCGGCCGTGCGGGCGATCCGGCGCAGCAAGGATCCGACCCTGTTCACGGTGCTCGCCGAGGACACCGCCGCCCTGATCGGCCTCGTCATCGCGCTCGCGGGCGTGGCCCTGTCGCATATCCTGGAGATGCCGAGCCTCGATGGCTGGGCGTCGGTGGGCATCGGCCTCGTGCTCGTCGGCATGGCGGTGTTCCTCATGGTCGAGACCCACGGCCTTCTGATCGGCGAGGCGGCCGATCCCGAGATCGTCGCGGCGATCACGGAGCTGGCCCGGGCCGAGCCGGGCGTGCTCCACATCAACGAGGTGCTGACCCAGCACCTCGGCCCCTCCGACATCCTGGTCAATCTCAGCATCGACATGGCCGACGACCTCAGCGCCGGGGATGTCGAGAGCCTCGTCACCCGCCTCGACCGGGCGCTGAAGGCGCGCAGCCCCGACGTGACCCGGGTGTTCATCGAGATCCAGCACCACGGCGACCACACGGTGCGGCGGGCGGCCTGAACGGGACTCGCTGGGCCCCCGGCCCGCAGGTCTCGCATCTGAAGCGGCGAAGCCGGATCGCGGCGTCGATCCCGCATCCTCACGCGGGGACGCATCAGACGGCGGCCGGTCGAGCATCCGGGCGAGGAGGGTCGGCCCCTCGCCGGGACGGCCATGACAACGTGCGGTGCCCCCGATCTCGTGGCGGAGATCGCCGCGCTTGCGACCACCCACGTCATCGCCCGCGGGGCGCTGCGTCCCTTGTGCCCTCTCGGGCGAGGGTCAGGGTCGCCCGGCTCGTCCCGATGACGGCCTGTTCCACGCCTGCACGGCTGCCCCCTTCGAGGGACGCGGCGTCTGCGAGACAGACCTGAGTTCGGCCATCTCCTGCATCGCGACGAGAGCGGCGTCGCGACATTGGCTCAGTCTTTCGGAACGGCAATTCTATCGTTCGGCCGTCCGCCAGGGCCGGTGACTGAAGCGGCCGGCAGAAAATGACGATGCGACACCCCCCGGATGACTGGGGCGCCCTAGATCATTCTCTGCGTGACCTCATGAGATACAGACAATGATCAAGCGAACGATGCTCGCACTCGCCCTTGCCCTCGGCGCAAGCGCGCCCGTCACCGCCATGGCCGATCAGCCGGGGCCGGACTGGATGCCGGTGGAACAGGTCAAAGCCAAGCTTCTGTCGTCGGGCTACACGTCGATCACGAAAATCGAGGCCGACGATGGGCATTGGGACGGCGAAGGGATCAAAAACGGACAGAAAATGAAGTTCGAGCTAGATCCCAAGACGGGGGAAATCCTTGGCGAGGCCCCCCATTAGGGAGGCCGAGGGCGGACCATGCGTTGCGGGTGTGCCGCCGGATCGTCGGTCGTTCGTGCTTCGACCTGACGTGTTTTCGGCTTGCCGGGCTCAACGCCGATGAAGGTCTCCTCTGAAGGTCTCGTCCGCCTCCACGAGGCCAGTGCCGCCAGCCGGCGCGTCCATCGGGATGGGCGCGCCGTTCAGTCGCTCCGGCCGACCTGACGGAGGCTGAGCGCCCAGAGCCGTTCCTGCACGGCCTCGTCGCGGCTCTCGGCCGAGGAGACCTTCGGCTGCCCGTGCGAGAAGTAACGGCCGGTGACGCCATCGAGGTCAGGGGCGCTGGCCACGCGGAGGGAGGTCCGTGCGCCCTTCTCGGGCGTGATCAGGAACGGCCGCATCAGGGCCCAGGCCGCGCCGAACAGGCCGCCGGTGTTCTTGGCGAAGCCGGTGTTGACCACCCCCGGATGGAGGGCGTTCACCGTGATGCCGCTGTCGCGCAGCCGGCGGGCCAGGGCATAGGTGAACAGCACGTTGCCGAGCTTGGCCTGGGCATACGCCCCCATCGCCCGGTAGCGCCGGGCGCCCTCGATGTCGTCGAAGTCGATATGCCCCCGGTAATGGGCCGCCGAGGCGACGTTGACGATCCGCGACCTTCCGCCGGCCGCCGACGCTTGCCTCAGGGGATCGAGGAGTTCCAGGGTCAGGAGCACGTAGCCCAGATGGTCGAGCGCCCAGGTGCGCTCGATGCCGTCGGCGGTCAGCGTGCGCCGGTCGAAGATCGCGCCGGCATTGTTCACCAGCACGTCGAGGCGCGGATAGGCGGCCCGCAGGGTCTCGGCGAGCCGGTGGATCTCGGCCTGCGCGGACAGGTCCGCGCAGTGCGGCTCCACGGCGGCACCGGGCACCGCGGCGCGCATCCGGTCGGCGCAGGCCTGCAGCTTCCCGGCGTCCCGGCCGACGATCGCGACCCGCGCGCCGAGGCGCGCGAGCCCGAGGGCCGTCTCGTAGCCGATGCCGCCGGTCGCCCCGGTGACGAGGCAGACCGTGCCGCGCACGGTGCCGGCCTCAGAAGACCGCCTGACCGACCGCGAAGGCGATGACCACGATCACGATGGCGATGACCAGGAACAGCCCGAACAGGATGCGGGCCAGCGAGCCGGCTCCCGAGGCGATTCCGGTGAAGCCGAGACCGCCGGCGATCAGCGAGATCACGAAGCAGATGAGGGCCCATTTCAGAAGGGTCATGACGTCACTCCGGCTGCGGCCCGGCGCGGGGCCTGTCGCTTCTGCCTCAACCGACGCCAAGCGAGACCGTTCCGCGGATTCCGGCCCGCGCCGCTTATAGTCTTACGTGAGGTCAACCGGTCTTCGCCACGGGCTGCGCCGGCACGTCGGCGCGCTCCAGCATGATCTCCGCCAGGGTGTGGTAGAGCCCGCCCCGGCAGACCGCCTTGGAGGCGGCGTCGGCCAGGAGGGCCGCGACCATCAGCGGGATCACCATCGCGTGGTTCTGGGTCATCTCGGTGACGATGACGAAGCTGGTGATCGGCGCCTGCAGCACGCCGGTCAGGTAGGCCACCATCCCGATCAGCACCACGGCGCCCACGGGCATGTCCGGCAGGAGGCCGTGGACCGTGCCGCCGAGGCCGGCGCCGACCGCCAGGGACGGCGCGAACAGGCCGCCGGGGATGCCGCTGATCGAGCTCAGCACGGTGGCGCCGAATTTCAGGGGCGCGTAGGTCCAGCCGGCCGCCGCATCCCCGTGGAGGATGGCCCGGGCCTCCTCGTAGCCGGTCCCGTAGGCCGCGCCCCCGGAGGCGAGGCCGCAGAGGGCGACGCACAGCCCGCAGCCCGCGGCGAACACGACGGGCCGCCGCCGGATCAGCCGCCCGGCCGCCCCGGGCAGGCCGCGGGCGAACAGGATCACGACGCGGCTGAACAGCCCGCCCGCGAGGCCGCCGACCACGGCGACGAGCGGCACGATCCAGGCCGCCGCCAGCGGCAGGGCGGCATCGGTCGTCCCGAAATAGGTGTAATTGCCCAGAAGCCCGAGGGAGGTCAGGCCCGCCGCGACGATCCCGGCGACGATCAGGCCCGAGGAGCGCGCCTCGTAGGCGCGGCCCAGCTCCTCGATGCCGAACACGATGCCGGCCAGCGGCGTGTTGAAGGCCGCCGCGACGCCGGCCGCGCCGCCCGCGAGCAGCAGCCCGGGCAGGCGCTCTGGCGTCAGGCGCCCGAAGGCCGCCATGATCGCCGCGCCCACCTGCACGGTGGGCCCCTCGCGGCCCGCCGAGGCGCCGCAGAGCAGGCCCAGGAACAGGACCAGCACCTTGCCCACCGCCACCCGCGGCGAGATCAGGGAGAAGCGGAAGCGCGCGTCCCGGGCATGCCGGGCGGCGATCACCTGCGGGATGCCCGACCCTTGCGAATTCGGGAAGACCGTGCGGGCCAGGAGCGCCGCGAGGGCGAAGCCCGCCGGCGTCAGCACCAGGGCGATCAGCGGCGAGGGCGCGGTGAGGCGCCGGAACCCGTCCTGCGCGAGGTCGGCGCCCTTGGCCATCAGCACGGCGGCGAGACCCACGCCGATGCCGCCGACCAGGAAGAGCAGGCGACCGCGCCAGAGGGGAAAGGCCTCCATCGAGGCCGACCGCAGGCGCATGATCGAGCGGCGGTAGCGCGAGCGTTGCGGCGGCGGGGCATCCTTGGTGTCCCCAACGTCGTCCCGCATCTCGACCATGAAAGAGCACCTCGTCCGCGCAGCCGGAGCGGACGCTATAGCGCAACGGTCGAGGAAAGACCCGTTTCAAGGGAGGCCGGCACGCGCGTGCCGGCCCCACCGCTCACCAGCGGTAATGCCACGCGGCCCGGCGCCAGCCCCCATGATGGTGCCAGCCCCAGGGGCGGTGCCAGCCGACCCGGCGCCAAGCCCAGGGACGGTGCCAGCCGTAGACCACCGGCCGCGCGTAGTAGACCGGGCGGTAGGCGTAGGGACGCCAGTTCGGCTTGCACCAGCCGGACCAGCCCCGGTGGAAGCCCGGGCCGCAGCCCTGGGCGGCGTCCGCCGTGCCGACCGTGGCGGTCAAGGTTCCGAGCGCGAGGAGTGCTGCGCCTGCAAGCTTCATTCGCATCGTCGTCCTCCTTTCAGTCGCAAGCTATAGCGATGATCCGGTCTCGGTCGGACCGAGATGTCACCGGATGATGTCCGGCCGTTTGCGAGGAGCCGGAAGTGCGCTCGAAACACCCGGAGCCGGGACAGCGTTTCTTCACAAACCTGTGTGCTGCTGAGACCCGGGATCCGGCCGAAGAAAGCGTTGCAATACGGTGGGGGACCGCACGGACCGGGCGCGCCGTCGCGCGATGATTGCGACGATGCTCCTGCGCCCGGAAAATGCCGGACGGGCGGCGCGCCCCCTCACCCCTCGGCCGCGCAGAGCGTCTCCACGGCCCGCACATAGGCCTTGGCGTCGAACTTCTTGAGCGAGTTCTCGCTCTGATACCGCACGGTGCCGAAGATCTTGCGCTTCTGCCAGGGCCGGTCGTGCAGGCCGTACACCCAGGCGACGTTGGTGAAGGAGTTCGGATCGCGCCCGTCGAGGAAGTAGCGGTTGTTCAGCCGGAGCGTCCGGGCGAAGCCTTCCTTCGGCGACGGGGACCATTCGAGGATCTTCTTGCCCCAGTACATCCGCAGCTGATTGTGCATGTAGCCGGTCTCGCGCATCTCGCGCATCGCGGCGTTCCAGTAGCGGTCGTGGGTCTCGCCGGCGGCGAGCTGCTTCTCCGAGTAGGCGTGCGGGCGCGCGTCCGTCGCGTGCTCGGCCAGGGTCTTGCGCGCCCAGTCCGGCACGGCCTTGTCGTAGTCGTCGTAGCCCTCCGTGTAGAAGACGTGGTTCATGGCGAGCTCGCGCCGGACGATCAGCTCCTCCAGATAGGCACCGCGGTCGTCGGAATCGCCGATCCCGGCCTCCCGGACCGCCAGGGCGATCTCGACCGGCGAGATCTGCCCGAAATGCAGGTACGGGCTCATGTGCGAGGCGGCCGCCGCCTCCGGCCTGTTGCGCCCCGCGCCGTAGCCGGCAAACCCATCCTTCAGGAACGCCTTCAGGCGCTTGCGGGCCTGCGTCTCGCCGCCGGTGAACCGCTTCACCGGCCCGACCGCCCGGTCGAGGCTCATCCCGGCGAGCACCGCCTCCGGATCGGAGACGTCGACCGCGCTCTTCAGCTTCAGGCGATCGGCCTTGTGCTTCACCGTGCGGGGCTTCAGCGCCGCGATGAACGGGTCCCACAGCCGGTTCAGCTTCGGCCGCAGCGTCCGGGCGGCGTATTCGTGCTTTCCCGAGGCCGTCTCGACCGGCACGACGACGTCGCCCTCGACCTGGACGATCCGCGTCGTCACCGCCTCGGCGATCTCCCGGTACCAGCCCTTCTGGATGGCGAGATAGCCGCGGTCGAGGACGAGGAGCGCCGCGTCCGCGGCGAGGTCGATGGCGATTTGCGCGGGCGAGACCTTGCGCATGACGAAGCCGATCCCGCGCTTCTCCAGGCCCGCCTTCGCATCCGCGAGACCCTGCAGCAGGAAGGCGTAGTGCCGGGCATTGGCTTCGGGAAAGCCGCTGGCGCCGTCGAGCAGGCCGAAGCAGGCGACCACCGGCAGGCCGAGGCGGTTCGCCTCCTCGATGGCGAGTTCGAGGGCCGGGTTGAACGTCGCCCGGTTGGCCTGCTGCAACAGGTACAGGACGTAGGCGCCGTCTCCGCGGGGCTCGACATCGTTGAGGATCCGGATCCGCTCACCCTGGGTCGCCATGCTGACCTGCCCCTTGCTTGGCGCGCCGCGCCGGAAACTTGGCTGGAGAAGGTAGAGCGTTCGGGCAATTCGTCCGTCCGGACGGCGCGGATGAAAAGCCGCAGTCGAACCCTCGGGCCGGGCCCGGGTTCGATCCTGCAAAATCGCGATTCATCAGCGACTTGCGCACTGATCGATCGGATTCCGTGGACACAAAGCAGGTTTCGACCGGGCCGGCCGATCTGCGACATTTTCAACACAGGCCTGCGGCGATGCGTGCGCGGGCACACAAAGGACAGCCCTGCTGTCCTGAATGCCCTTGAATTTTCCGTCCAGGGGCGCAGATTGTGCAGCGCGGGAAGGCGATGGCGTCGCCCTCTCGCAGCCCTTCTTGGGCGTTTCCTCCCTAGACTTCGGGCCGCTCCTTCGGGAGTGGCCTTTTTTCTGTCCGGATGGTGGTCGGGCAGCCTCTGTCACCGAAGCGCGTGCGTCCCGCTGGATCCCGCCGGACCCGGCCGCCATGCTGGCGGTGAGCGCCGGGACAGGCGCCGGAGGACACGCCATGAGAATCGTCACCGCCCTGCCGGCGCTCGCCTGCCTGCTCGCCCTCGCGGGCCCTGCGACCGCGGAGCCGCCGCGGTTCCAGGTCGACCCGTCCTGGCCGAAGCCGCTGCCGAACGACTGGATCATGGGTCAGGCGGCCGGCGTCGCCGTCGACGCCCAGGATCATGTCTGGGTGGTCCAGCGGCCGCGGACGCTCACCGACGACGAGAAGGCGGCCAGCCTCGATCCGCCGCGCACGAAGTGCTGCAGGCCCGCCCCGCCGGTTCTGGAATTCGCCCAGGACGGGACGCTGCTGCGGAGCTGGGGCGGCCCCGGGACCGGCTACGACTGGCCGTCCAACGAGCACGGGATCCAGATCGACGGCCAGGGCTTCGTCTGGATCGCCGGCAACGGCGAGCAGGACGGCCAGCTCCTGAAATTCACCCCCGAGGGCAAGTTCGTCCTGCAGATCGGCAAGTCCGGTCCGCAGACCGACAGCCAGGACACGACCCGCCTGGGCAAGCCCGCCAACGTCGATTTCGACATGGCGGCCAACGAGGTCTACGTCGCGGACGGCTACTTCAATCACCGCATCATCGTCTTCGACCGGGACACGGGCGCGTTCAAGCGGATGTGGGGCGCCTACGGCAAGCCGCCGACCGACGACAAGCTCGGCCCCTACGATCCGGCGGCGGCCCCGTCCCGGCAATTCGCCAACCCGGTCCATTGCGTGCGGATCGCCCGGGACGGGCTGGTCTATGTCTGCGACCGGACCAACGACCGCATCCAGGTCTTCAAAAAGGACGGGACCTTCGTGAAGGAGATCCTCGTCGAGAAGAACACCCGGGCCAACGGCTCGGTCTGGGAACTGGCCCTCTGGCCGGACGCTGACGAGACCTACCTGCTCAATGCCGACGGGGCCAACAACGAGGTGCGCACGCTCGCGCGGGATACGGGTGAGGTGGTCGGCGCCTTCGGCCGGAACGGGCGCATGGCAGGCCAGTTCCACTGGGTCCACAACCTCGCGATCGACTCGCAGGGCAACGTGTTCACCACCGAGGTCGACACGGGCAAGCGGGCGCAGAAGTTCCTGGCCCTGGGACAGTTCGTTCTGCGCAAGCGGACGCCATAAGCGGCGGCGCCGGGATCCGCGGCGGCGCCCTCGGCCCTGTCCCGACGGCGCCGGCCGCGCCGGCGTGCCGTCGTTCCGGCCCGGGTGGAGGGAGCGGGCGCGACCGCCGGCCCCTCAGCGCGTCGCGCTGGTCCCCGCCCGTTGCGCCGCCAGCGCGGCGGCCTTGCCGGCCGCCGTGTAGAGGTCGAGGCGGGCGTAGACGCCGAATTCCGAGCCGTCGTCGAGGAAGCCGCCGCCCGGTCCCTGCGTCTCGGTGAGGATGGCGTTGGCCTCGTCCAGCGTCAGCGCCGGGAAGGCCGCGGTAAGCAGGTGCCCGGCCTCCGGGGCGATCTTGGCGACATCCTCCTGCCGGCCGGCGGTCTCCGGGTGCACCACCGGCAGGCCGTAGGTCTGGGTCGCCGCGTAGAAGGCCGCGTTGGCGGCCGGGTCCTTGAAGCGGCCCGTATCCTTTGCGGCACAGGCCGCCACCGTATCGCCGCAGCCGGCCTTCAGCGCCTCGGCCATCGCCGCGCGGGCCTCGGCCAGGAGCGCCCGGTAATCGGTCACGCCCACCGTCCTGTCGGCCTCGGCGGTCGCCTGATCGAGGACGGCCGGATTCTTCCGGATCTGGCCGACATAGACCGGATCGTTGGCGAGCAGATGGGCCAGGGCGTGCAGCGAGGTCGCCCGGCCGCCCAGCACGTCCATGGCGTAATGCGCCCCGACGATGATCCGGTCGTTGCCGTACTCGGCGGCGCGGGCAACCATCTGCTGGTAGCGCTCGGGGACGAGGAGCGCGAGCACCATGGACTCGGTGTAGCCGTAGGTGGTGTGGCCGCTCGGATAGGACGGGCTGTTGACGAGATCCTGCGCGGGGCCGCGCAACCAGTCGAGGCTGTGGGACGGAGCGCCGAAGTAATCCTGGCCGCGATAGGCCCGCAGGCGCGGCAGGGTCTGGAACGGGCGCGAATTGCCGTAGCGGTCGGCGCCGGGGCTGCCGGCGGGCCGGTCATAGGCCTTGCCGAACACGTCGGTCACGGCGCCTTCCGCCAGGATCGCGGCAGCCGCGTCGGAGACCGGAGTCTTGCCGTTGGTGGTGGCGTTGGCGAAGAAGTATTTGCCGGAATTCGAATCCGACTTGGTGACGTTGTTGGTGTAGCCGATCAGGTTGGCCACCGCCGGCGCGATGCTCGTGAAGGTCTTGTAGTCGCTGTAGGTCGCCTTGGCCTGGTAGGCCTGCGCGAGGGTCGTGCCCAGACCGTCCGCGAGGCCGGCGGCGTTGCCGTCGGTGATGAAGCAGTCCCGCAGGGCGAGCTGCTGCTGTTCCGGGAACGGCAGGAGCGTCGGCTGCTTGAGGTCGCCGGTCTGGATGTCGCCGGTGACCTGCAGGTTCGCGTCGAGCGCCGCCTTGCCCGCGGGCGAGGCCTGCAACCGCGCCACCGGGACCAGCCCGCGCAGGGCCGTCAGGTTGGCGGCCGATTGTGCGACGGCCTGAAGGGGCAAGGCCGCCCCGAGCAGCGCCAATCCGACCCGCAGCGTCCCGAACATGCAGCCGTCTCCCTCGCCGAAGCCGTGCCGGACGCTAGAGCCGGCCGCCCTCGCGTTGCAATCGCGCGCGGCCCCGGCATCCCCATCTTTGACGGGGCCCCCGAGGCCGGAGCCGGATCCCCTGCGGCGGCGCGCGCTTCAGCCCCGCGCCCGGGCGCGGATCATGAAGTTGTCGTAGGTGTATTCCGCCACCTGGAACCAGAGGTACTCCTCGTTGCGGAAGGTGCGCATCGCCTCGTAGACGCGACGGAAATCGGCGTTCTTGGCGGCGATCTCGGCGTAGACGTCGTTGGCGTTCTTCAGGGCGGCTTCCATGACGTCCTGGGGGAAGGGCCTCAGCTGCGCACCCCCGGCCACCAGCCGGCGCAGGGCCTGCGGGTTGCGGGCGTCGTACTTGGCCTGCACGTCGGCGCCGACCTCGGCGGCGGCGGCCCGGAGGATCGCCTGGTAGGATTTCGGCAGCGCCTTCCACGCCTCGGCGTTGAACCAGAAGTGCAGCATGGCGCCGCCCTCCCAGAAGCCGGGATAGTGGTAGATCGGCGCGACCTTCTGCAGGCCGAGCCGCTCGTCGTCGTAGGGGCCGATCCACTCGGCGGCGTCGAGCTTCTTGCTCTCCAGCGCCGCGTAGATCTCCGGTCCCGGCACCGCCTGCGGCTGGACGCCGAACTTGGTCAGCACCTGGCCGCCCATGCCGCTGATCCGGAACTTGAGGCCCTGGAGGTCCGCGAGACTCTTGATCTCCCGGCGGAACCAGCCGCCCATCTGCGCGCCGGTATTGCCGCCCGGCAGGCAGACCAGCCCGGCCTTGGCGAAGATCTCGCCGAACAGCTCGGCCGCGCCCCCGGCCAGCCACCACGCGGCGGCGCCCCGGGCGTTCAGGCCGAACGGCACCGCGGTGGCCAGCGCGAAGGTCGGATCCTTGGCCATGCCGAGAGTCGCGGGCCCATGGCCCATCTCGACGGTGCCGGCGGCCACGGCGTCGAGCAGCCCATCGGCCGGCACCGGCTCGCCGGGGCCCTGAACCTGGATCTGGAAGCGCCCGTCGGTGGCCTCGGCGACGATCCGGCTGAGCGCCTCGGGGGCGCCGTACAGGATGTCGAGCGTCTTGGCGTAGGCGGAGGACAGGCGCCAGCGCAATTCCGGGGCACTCTGGGCCCGGGCCGGGGCGGCGAGCGGCCCGGTGAGCGCCGCGGCCGCGCCGAGGCCGGCGGTCAGCACGCTCCGGCGCCGGGTCCCGGCCGAGGGGGATCGCGCGAGGTGAGGTTCGTCCAACGGCATCTCGTCCGAGCAGGTCCGGTCCGACCGGGGCCGGATCGGAGGTCGCAGGTAGCACGTCCGTGCCGGTACTCGAAAGCCGCGGGCGCCGGGGCGGTTCCGTCGCGCCTCGAAACCGGCCTCCGCCCGTGCTAGGCGCCGGGGATGCGAACCGAGCCCGCCGTCACCCTGCACACCGTCTGCGGCCTGGAGGAGCTGGCCGGCCACGGCGCCCGCGGCGTCAGCCACGTCCTGTCGCTGCTCGATCCCGGAACGCCGGAGCCCGAGGCCTTCACCGCCTACGGCGCCCATGCCCGCACGACCCTCCGGTTCCACGATTGCCTCGCCCCGGGCGAAGGCCTCACCCCGCCGGAGCCCGAGCATGTCGGGGCGATCCTCGATTTCGGGCGGCACCTCGACGGCGCCGGCCATCTCCTGGTCCATTGCCATTACGGCCTGTCGCGCTCCACCGCGGCGCTGCTGATGTTGTTCGCGCAGGCCGAGCCCGCCACCCCCGCCGCCGCTCTGGTCGAGCGTCTCCACGCCCTGCGCGAGCCCGCTTGGCCGAATGCGCGCATGATCGGCTTCGCCGACACGATGCTGAATCGGGAGGGACAGCTCAGCGCCGCGGTGCGGCGGCTGCACGCTCTGCAACTGCAGGTCCGCCCGCATCTCGCTGAGCTGCTGCGCGGTCTCGGCCGCGGCGCCGAGGTCGAGGCCGCGCAGGCGCTGTGAGCGGCGGGGCTCTCACTTCCCGGCCGGCGTGAAGCTCCCGTCCTTCCAGACATAGAGCACGTAGCCCTGCGCGGTGACGTCGCCCTTGGCGTCGAAGCCGACCGTGCCGAGCACGAGATCGAACCGCTCCGTATGCAACGCCTGCGCGATGGGGCGCGCCTCGGTTGAATGGGCGAAGTTGCCGGCCGCAACCAGGGCCTGCATCGCCGCATACCCGTAGATCGTCGAGCCGGTGGGATCGACGCCCTCAGCCTTGAAGGCCTTCACGACGGCCGCGGCGGCGGGCTGCCGGCTCGGGTCGAGGTAGAAGGTCATCAGCACGCCGTTGCTCGCCGATCCGGCGGTCTTGGCGAAATCCGGCGTGGCGATGGCCGAGGTGCCGAACCATTGCGGCCGGTAGCCCCGGTCTGCGGCGATCTTCACCAAGCGGCCCATCTCGGCGGCGTCGCCGCCATAATAGACGACCTCGATCCCCGCGCCCTTGAGGCGGTCGGCCAGGGCGGAATCGTCGGCGTCGCTGGGCGAGAACGACAGGAACAGCGCCTCGTTCACGCCGATGCGGTTGAGATTGTCCTTCGTGGCGGCGGCGAGGCTGCGGGCGGCGGGCGTCTGGTCCTGGATGAGAGCGATCTTCCGGTCGCGGAACCGCTCGGCCAGAACGGCGGCGGACAGGCGGGCCTGATCGTCGTCGCGCCCGCACACCCGGAAGATCGTCGGCAGCCCCCTGTCGGTGAGCCGCGCCGCAACCGAGGCCGCGGAAATCATCACCACGCCGTTCTGAGCGTAGATGTCGGAGGCGGCGATCGAGGCGTTGGAGCAGACATGGCCGACCACGAGCCGGACGTTGCCGCGCACGAAATGGTTGGCCACCGCCGTGGCGGTGTTGGAATCGCAGGCATCGTCCTGCACGTCGAGGGTGACGGGCTGGCCGTCGAGTCCCCCCATGGCGTTGGCGTCCCGGGCCGCAGCCTCGACCCCCCGCAGCACCTGCTCGCCGACCGCCACGTAGGGCCCCGACCGCGGGACGGCCACGCCGATCACCACGTCGGCCGCCGCAGGAGTGGCCGGCAGGAACGCGAGACACAGGCTCAAGGCGATCAGTGCGGGCCGGAGCGGCCCGTGGGCGGGGACGAAACGTCCGATCTTCATCGGGCTCTTCTGGGCATCCTTGCGCGGCGGGTCAGCGCGACGGCGGATGCGGCTCCGTAGCCCCGATCCCGCCCCGCACCCTGTGCCCATACGCGAGGACGCGGAGAAACGCGATTTTTTTCCGCCGCTGTCCCGTATGCGGGCCGCTCCCTACTTGGCGTAGGAGTAGGCCAAGGCGGCGGAGGAGACTGGTCCGGTGACGCCGCTGAAGGCGGTGAGCACCTTCTGGACCTCGGTGAACGGCGCGTTCGACACGTAGATCAGATCGCGGTTGCGCATGCGGAACGCCTGGGAGACGAACAGGCTGTTGGGATCGCGCATGTCGATCCGGTAGACCACCGGCACCAGCGGCGTGCCGAGCAGCCGCGAGCTGGGGCTGAGGCGCCGCACGACGCTGGCCGGCTCGAACCGGAAGATGAACGTCCCGGCCGGGTCGGCGGCGAAGTCCGACAGGCCGCGCGCCTTGGCCAGCGCCTGGGCCAGGGTGATGCCGTCGGCCTGGAACGGCAGCTCGGTGCTGTTGCCCAGCGCGCCCACCGCGATGAAGGTCTGCGGGTCGCGCACCAGGGTGAGTACGTCGTTGGGTCGCAGGTAGATGTTCTCCTTGGGGTTCGACACCACCGTGGTCAGCGGCACGGTCGCGGTCACCGGGCCGCGCGAGAGCCGCACGAAGGTCTCGTTGACCGGCGCGCGGTTGCCGCCGGCGGCGGCGATGACGTCGAGGATGCGGTCGCCGTGGCCCGAGAGCGGCAGGCGGGCGCCGGCGGCGCCCTCGCCGGTGACGGTCACCGCCTGGCTGATCGGCCGGGTGACCGAGACCAGCACCTGCGGCTGGATGGCCTTGCCGGCGAGTTCGTTCTCGATGAGCGCCTGGACGTCCTGGGTGCGGCGGCCGGCGACCTTGATGCGGCCGGCATAGGGCACCGAGATGGCGCCGTCGCGCCCGACGGGCTGCTCGGGGATGAGGGCGGACTTGGAGCCCGCCGAGAAGCGGTCGGCCACCAGCGGCCCGGAGAACAGGCCGCCCGACCCGGCTTCCCAGATCGAGACCGAGACCATGTCGCCGACGCCGATCACCGGCTCCGAGGAGGGACGGTGGTCGCCGAAGGAGGCGAGCAGGCTGTCCAGCGGCCGGCCGCGCAGGGCTTCGACCACCGAGGGCGTGACGTCGATGATCTCGTAGCGGGCGAGCAGGCCGCCGTCGGCGGTGGCCACCTCCGCCCCCGCCTGGATCGCGCTCGCCGTCGGACCCGCCGCGGGCAGGTACGTGCAGCCCGACATCGCCGTGACGGCGAGCAGGACAAGGGGAAGTTTGCGCATCCAGATGTTGCCCATCGGTATTGCCGAGCCCGTGCCTAGCCCATGGCGGCCCAGGTGTCCGTAGCGGGTGAGCCACACTCCGGCCGGCACGGCCAAGACTGCGAAGTCATCCTCGTTAAGCACAGCTTTTTCGGGGCATAGAGACGACGAATGCCGGGCGTTCGCCCGCGGTCGCAATATCGAGATACAAATCCGGACGTCATCAGCGGCCGCACATTGGCCGTTCCAGCCCAATGGCCGACAATCCCGCGACCGATCGGCTCAATTTCCCTGCGTGACTGCCGCGGTGATGTCGCCGTAGACGACGCTGACGCGGGACACGTAGTACCGGATGCTGCCGACGGCGACGAGGAAGATCATGCCGCCGAGCAGGGCGTATTCCATTGCCGTGGATCCGTGGACGTCGCGGGCGAACCGTACGGCCTCGGCACGAATCCGATCCGTCAAGCCGAACGCCGTCCGCACCTGTACCGCACGCCGTCCTGCTTCGCCGCCGCCCGGCTCATCCATGGTCGAACGTGCCTTCTCAGTCCCGCTGCCCGCGCGGCCTCACGCGCTGCATGGGGGATAACCTCTCGCCATTGCCGCCGGCTTAACGAGGTGTTCGAAACAGGCCACCTTGTCCATTCCGGCCGGGATACGCCGCCCGGACGTAGACGGCGACGGGCGCGCCCGGGGGAAACGCGCCCGGCTTGGCTCAGGCGTGGCCGGCCTTATGGCGAAGGTCGTCGATCCGCTTCGAGGCTTCGGCCTTGTCGAGGTCAGGGTCGAACGCCGCCGGCTCCTTGGCCTCTTCCGAGAGCGTCTTCAGATAGGAAGCCTGCGCGCCGGTCATCGGCTCGCCGCCAGTCGTCCACTGATCCGGGTCCTTGATCTGGTTCGACACGTCCTTCGGGTCGGTCTTGGGGTTCTCCGTAGCGTCCTGATTCGATCCGGTACCCCGGCCGGCCTTCGGTGTTGCCTTCGCGGTTGTGCTAGCCATGCGACTCATGTTCCCTAAATGTTCGGCGTCTGCGGGGTGAACGCGCCCGGCCGCGCCGCGGTTCCTGCGGGCGCCGCAGCCCGTTTGCATCCCCGGCGATCTTCCCTTCTGGAAACCCGCTCCTATTGATGTGAGGGGCAGCGCCCCGACGCGCCTCGGAGCCAGGGTGGTCCGGATGACGTCCCAATCGGAGCCGGCGCCGGATGCCGGAACGGCCGCCGCCGGTCAGGTGCTCGTTGTCATGGGCGTCTCGGGTTCCGGGAAGAGCACCGTGGCGGCGCTGATCGCCGAGACGCTTGGCTGGATCTTCGCGGACGGCGACAGCTTTCACACGCCGGAGCACGTGGCGAAGATGCATGCGGGCCTCGCCCTCGACGATGCGGATCGCGCGCCCTGGCTGGCCCGGATTGCGACTTGGATCCAGCAGCGCCTCGACGCTGGCGAGTCGGGCGTGGTGGCCTGTTCGGCCCTCCGCCGCGCGTACCGGGACGTTCTCACCCGCGGGAGCCAGCGGGTTCGCCTCGTCTATCTGGACGGCGACCGGACCCTGATCGCGCAGCGCCTCGCCGAGCGGCAGGGCCATTTCATGCCGCCGCGTCTCTTGGACAGCCAGTTTGCGGCCCTGGAGATCCCGGGGGCCGATGAACACCCGATCACGGTCGGCATCCGCGAATCGCCCGAGGCCATTGCCGACCGGGTGGTCGCGGAACTCGCGGCCGAAATGCGCCGGGATACGGTTGGGAAGTGAGCGGATGATTGCAGGATCCGGCAAGGCTTCGGGAATCGCCCTGGTGATCTCGGACGTCGATGGAACCCTGGTGACCGGCGACAAGCGCCTGACCGAGGCGACGGTCACGGCCGTCCGGCGGCTGAGAGCGGCAGGCATCGGCTTCAGCATCGCCTCGGCCCGGCCGCCGATCGGGCTGCGGAACCTGGTCGCCGAACTCGAGCTCGACCTGCCGATGGGGGCGTTCAACGGCGCGAGCGTCGTGCGGCCGGACCTCTCGACCATCGAGGAACGGACCATCCCCGAGGCGGCGGCCCGGTCGGCCCTCGACCGGCTGTTGGCCGAGGGACTGGACGTCTGGGTCTTCGCCGAGGGGGCGTGGTGGCTGCGCGACCCGGAGGGTCCCTATGCCGACCTCGAACGCCGCACGATCGGCGCGGAGCCCCGCGTCGTCGCCGATCTCGGCCCACTCATGGGGAGCGCAGCCAAGATCGTCGGCGTCAGCCGCGACCACGCCCATCTGGCAGCCTGCGAAGCCCGGATCGGGGCGGCCCTGGCCGGTCAAGCCACCATCCACCGTTCGCAGAAATACTACCTCGACGTGACGCCACCCCATCTCGACAAGGGGCGATTCGTCACCTGGATGAGCGCGCATCTCGCCATCCCGCCGGAGCGGATCGCCACCTTCGGCGATGCCGGCAACGACCGTCCGATGTTCGCGCAAAGCGGATTCTCCGTGGCGATGGGCAATGCCGAAGCGGCGGTGAAGGCGGCTGCGCGCGCGGTCACCGACAGCAACGACGCGGACGGCTTCGCCCATGCGGTCGAGCGCTTCCTCCTTCCCTGACCGCCCGGCCGCCGCCCCGGGCATCCCTTTGGATCGCCGCGCCGCCGCGTGTTGCGTCGCTGTGGCCCGCGGATCACAAACGCTCCCGACACCCCGGCCGCCCACAGGCTGCCGAACCGGGGCCGCTTTCCGGCCTCATTTCCCCGTGACCTAGCTTGACCACAGAACAAGCAGCACCGGGTCTCGGAATGCATCGCCTCATCCTGGCCGCCGTCCTCGCGGTCGTGCCCGCAGCCGCCTTCGGGCAGAGCGCGCACGACAATATCGACGCGTTGATCGAGCAGCAGGCCAAGGCGAACGGCGTGCCGGCAAGCTTCGTTCACGCCGTCGTCAAGCGCGAGAGCAACTACAATCCGCGGGCCAAGGGCGGCAGCGCCCTCGGCCTGATGCAGATCAAGCACGCGACTGCCCGCAGTCTCGGCTACACCGGCGATGCGGCCGGCCTGTACGATCCCGAAACCAACCTTCGCTACGGCGTGGCCTATCTTGCCGGCGCCTATCGGACCGCCAAGGGCAATCTCGGCCAAGCGTATCAATACTATAATCGCGGCTACTACTACGCAGCCAAGCGCCAGGGCATTTCCACGGAAGTCGCCGCGGTGGTGGCGCCCGTCGCGGCCTCGGCCAGCGCCCTGGCGAGCCTGTTCAGCGGCGGCGCCGCCGAGACCCGGAACACCGCGGCGGCCTCAGCCCTGGCCTATGCGCCCACCGCGGCCGCAGTGGCGGAGGTCCCGACCGAGGCCGTCGAGGTGCCGCTGCCGCCGCGTCGGCCGGCCGCCCTGGCCGGCACCACGATCGAGCTCGCCAGCCTGTCCCTAGATCCCGCCGCGGCTTCGGCCGCGAATTCTGCGGCGACTCCGGCCGCCGCGCAGGCGGCGGCGGTTCCGTCCGTGGAGGTGCCGCTGCCGCCGCGTCGACCCGCGGGTCTCGGGAGCGCCCTGGCGGCGACGGAGGCCGCGCCGGCGCAGATCGCGGAACTCCGGCTCTCGCCACAGGCCACGGCAGCATCCGCTCCGATGTCCCCGGCCGCCGCTTCGGCACCGGCCAACGAGGCGGCGGTCGAGGCGATCGAGGTGCCGCTGCCGCCGCGTCGCCCGTCCCTGCAGATGCTCGCCGCCGCCACGCCGCGCCGCGCCCCGGCTGCGGCCCCCGTGCGCGAGGCCACCGCTCTCCCGGTCGAGTAGCCCCGCCATTCCGGAGCGGCCGCGCGTCGGGGAACCCGATGCGGATCGGCCCTCTGCCCACACAAGGATCATGCCCAAGGCTTGACCATCGCACCGTTCCGCAACACATAGGCGCCACGCCAGCAACGTGGTTGGATCGGCACGGACCGAAGCCGCAAAACAGCGGCCGTGCGCGCATGGCGCGCGACGGATCTCAGGGCAGGAACGCCGGTTCAGGCGCGCGAGGTCGGGCATTCTATCGCCCGACGGTACGGTAGGGCGCGATCGATCTCGAAGCGGCAGGCATGCAGGGCACCGACCCTGCTCTCAAGCTGGCAGGAAAGCGAACAGCGCCATGAGCGGCGTGGTGGAACAGGAATCACTTTTTCTCACAGACCTCGGGCGACGCGTCAGGCACGCGCGCACCGTGCGCGGCCTGTCGCGCAAGGTTCTGTCACAGACCTCCGGCCTGTCCGAGCGCTACATCGCGCAGCTGGAAGGCGGCCAGGGCAACGTCTCCATCATCCTGCTCCGGCGGGTGGCCAACGCCATGGGCGTGCGACTGGACGACCTGATCACCGGCAATGACGGGCTCCCCGATTGGCCGGTGGTGCGCGACCTGCTCGCCCAGGCCAGCCCGGCCCAGATCGCCGCCGCCAAGAACGCCCTATCCGGCGGTAGCCGACCGGAATCGAGCAACCGCCCGCGGGTAGCGCTGATCGGCCTGCGCGGCGCCGGCAAATCGACCCTTGGCAAGCTCGCGGCCGAGCGCCTGGGCTGGACCTTCGTGGAACTCAATGCCGAGATCGAACGGGAGAACGCCCTCTCGGTCCAGGAGATCTTCGCGATCTACGGCCAGGAGGGCTACCGCCGGCTGGAGCAGGCGGCCTTGCGTCGCCTCACCGAGCATCCCGGGCCGCTGATTCTGGCCACGAGCGGCGGGATCGTTGCGGAGCCGTTGACCTACGACCTTCTGCTGCAAGCCTTCTACACGATCTGGCTGCGCGCGCGGCCGGAGGAGCACATGAGCCGGGTCCGCGAACAGGGGCACCTCGCCACGACGGGCGACCATGCCTCTGCGATGCAGGAGCTGCGGGCCGTCCTCGCGAGCCGCGAGCCGCTCTACGCGCGGGCACCCGCCACGGTGGACACCTCCAACATCCCGGTCCAGACGATGCTGGACCGCCTGACAGCAGCTATCGAGGCGCGGTTCGGCCAAGCTGCGCCGCTGGCGGACTGAACGTCACTCGTTCGCTGACAGCCATGCGGCCAATGCGGCTTTCGGGTCGCGCCGGCCCTTGATCGCGGCGGTGCAGCGCACCACGCTAGGTCCGAACATGCGGCCCAGCGATGGCCCGGCCCGTTTCCGCCCCGGACAGCGCCCCCTTCCGCTTGATCGGGCGACGGGTCCGCCGCCGCAGGCATGACCGACAGCGAATCCGAAGTTCCGGACATGAGCATCCGCCTATGAGCGCCAGTCCTGCCTTCACGCACCAGTCGCACGACCTCACGCACCTCGACCCGGTCTGGTCGCGGCTGCGCGCCGAGGCGGAGGATGTCCTGCGCACCGAGCCGCAGCTCGCCTCCTTCATCGTGGCGACGATCCTGAACCACACCACGCTGGAGGGCGCGGTCTCCCACCGGGTCGCCGCCCGGCTGGGGCATCCGTCGCTGCCGGCAGAACTCGTTGCCCACGCCTTCCATGAGGCGATCACGGTGGATCCGGACATCGGGCAGGCCTTCCGCGCCGATATCGGTGCGGTGATCGACCGGGATCCGGCGACACTCCGGGCGCTGGAACCGGTCCTCTATTTCAAGGGGTTCCACGCGCTCCAGGCTTACCGCCTCGCCCATCATGTCTGGAACCGCGGCCGGCGCGACCTCGCTCTCTACCTCCAGAGCCGGGTCTCGGAAGTGTTCCAGTGCGACATCCATCCGGCGGCGCGAATCGGGCGGGGCGTCTTCCTCGACCACGCCACGGGGCTTGTGGTCGGCTCGACCGCGGTGATCGAGGACGACGTGTCGATCCTCCACGCCGTGACGCTGGGCGGCACCGGCAAGCAGCGCGGCGACCGCCACCCCAAGATCCGCCGCGGCGTGATGATTGGCGCCGGCGCGAAGATCCTGGGCAATATCGAGGTCGGCGCCTGCGCCCGGGTGGCGGCCGGCTCGGTCGTGCTGCGACCGGTACCGCCCAACACCACGGTGGTCGGCGTGCCGGCGCGGGTGGTCGGCACCGCAGGCTGCGACGATCCCGCCCGGGCGATGGACCAGTTCGTCGCCTTGGACCAGTTCATCCACTTGGGCGACGGGATCTGAACCGCAACGCCGTCGCGCTTGCCGCTCCGCCCGAGGCGTGGCAAGCCCTCGGCCCATCCGCGGCGCCAGCGCCGCCAGGGGAGATCGATCAGCGTGACCAAAGCCGAGACCGCGAAGCTTCAGGACTATCTGCGCCGCAAGTTCGCGAACAACAACATCCGCCTCACGGCGATGAAGACCGGCGACTCCGCCGAGGTATTCATCGGCGAGGAATCGATCGGCGTGATCGCCGACGACAAGGAGGATGGCGACGATTCCTTCGTCTTCCGGATGGCAATCCTCGACATCGATCTCGAGGAAGAGGCCTAGCCGACGACGCGGCTGACCCCGCATCCCCGGTGGGGCTGCGCCGGCCCACAGCTGTGCACGGATTAACGCTACCCAAGACTCGTGCTTAACAAGCGGTAAACGGCATGAGTACAGTGCGCGCAACCTGTATCAGGAGCGCGAATAATGGTCCTCACGCCCGCCGCCATCGAGTCGATCCGGACCCTGTGCATCGGACTGGCACTGTCCGGCTTGATCGCCAGCGCCTTCGAGCTGTTCGCAGCACGGCGGGCGAGCTTCAGCCTGCTGGAGCGGGGCGGCCTCCCGGCGGTGGCCGCCCTGCCGATGCTGGCCTTTTCGGCGCCGTTCATCATCCTGCGCAACACGGTGCGCGGCCGGCGGATCGAGGGCCGGCCGATGCCGTTCGTGATGCTGGCGACCATCGTCGCGTGCGGCTGGAGCCTGCTCTCGGGCCGGGTCGCCCTTGACCTCGCCGCGATGCTGGTCGGCGTCTGACCAGATTCAGGGCTCGGCGGTGGCGACCTGTGCGGTGCCGTCCTTGCCCTCGAGGGAGACCCAGGCCGGCCCGTCCTGACCGGCCTGCTTGATGAAGCTGTAGCCGGTACGCCGCCAGGAGCGGATCGCGTCGGTCTTGTTGTCGAGAATGAAGTCGCCGCGATCGGTGCGAACCGTGAGCACCGCGTGGCCTTCGTTGGTCTCATCGATGACCACGGTCATCAGCAGGGCACGCCGCGGCAGGCCGCGCTCCACCAGCATCCGCCGTTTCAGCAACTGATAATCCTCGCAGTCACCGAAGCCGTCATCGGGAAAATCCCAGCGATCCACGACGCCCCAATGGGCCTGATCGGTGATGGGCTTGATGCGGGCGTTCACCCGACGGTTGACGCTCTGCAGGGTCCGCCACACCGCCATGGTGAGCGGGATCGCGTTGGGCTCGGCAATGTCGACCACGCATTCCTGGGGCGTCCGCGCGCAGAAATCCGTCCAGCCCGCGATGGCGCGCACCGACCCAGCCTGTTCGACGGCGGTCACCTGATCCGGAAGAACGAGCCGGGCATGGGCATGGGTCGTCGCGCCGCCCATCGTGAGGATCGCGCCCACCAGCGCGAAGCTCGCGGCTTGGCGCGCCCGGCGCACCGCATGAGCCCAGCCCCGCCATTGCAGGGCGCCGAACACCTGACACGAGATTCCGCCATCCGCGTGCCGCATGGCCCAAGCCCCCGCCGCCCGATGATGACGGAAGGGTGACACGACCACGTGCGACGCACAATGGGTCAGGGCGAGACTGACAACGCGCGTCGAGCCCTATCGGTTCCGATTTAAGAGACGTTTGCATCCGCAGAGCTGACCCGAAACACATGCACGGAGCGAATAGCCGCTCTGCGCCCCTTCCGAGGGTCTTGATTCAGGTCAGTTTTGCCGGCTTCTCAGGGATGCTCACGCGCAGGATTCGCGGCGGGCCCGATCGAATTGCAAGAAGCCAGCCAGCCCGTCGCGGACGGGACTGCGCCTCAGGAAAGGACCCGCAATGCAGCCCGCCATCCAGCAGGTGATCAGAGCGCTCGCCGAGGATGGTCGGGCCGGGGCGATCAATATCGCGGAGCACGCGGTGGATTCCTATCTCGCCGATGCGCCGAGCGAGGGCGACAGGGCGCTGTCGCGGGACATTCTGGTGCGGGATCTCGCCAGCCTTCGCGGCGTCGCCCCCCATCTCGCTGCCTTCATCGGCCGGGTCGAGGCCTATGTGGCGAGCCTTGCCCAGCCGTCGCTGAGCCGGGCGGCCTGAGACGGCTCAGCGGTTGGCGGTGGTGACCGGGGAGGTGACGCCGCCGAGCGAGACCCAGGCGACGGCGTCCTGGCTCTCGCGCTTGATGAACACGTAGCCGGTCTTGTGCCAGGGCAGGATCGCGTTGGTCTTGTTGTCGAGCACCAGGTCGCCCCGGTCGGTGATCAGGGTGAGCACCGCGTGGCCCTCGCCCTTCTCGTCGATCACCACGGTCATGCGCATCGCCCGCCGCGGCAGGCCGGCCTGGGCCAGCAGATGGCGCTTGAGCAGCTGGAAGTCCTCGCAGTCGCCGATGCCGTCCTCGGCCAGATCCCACCGGTCGGCCACGTGCAGGTGGTCCTGATCGGTCATCGGCTCGACCGCCTTGTTGACCCGCCGATTCACCGACACGATCGTCGCCCAGGTCGCGGGCGTCAGGCTGATCCGGGCCGGTTCGCCCCGGTCGAGCGCGCATTCGGCCGCGTAGGTCTGGCAGAAGGTCACCCAGGCCGCGATCGGCTTGGCGTCGCCCAGCACCCGGGCATTGTCTTCCGTCGGCAGGCTCGCAAGCGTCTGCGCCTGGGCCGTGGCGGCGAGGCCGAGCAGCGTCGCTGCTCCGACCAGCATCCCCCGAACCGTCTTGAGAAGCCCCGCGCCCATCGAACCCGTCCCCGTTGTTGAGAACAGGATTGCGCCGCAGAGCCTCCGCGCCGCTGAAGCGGATGCGCGCAATTTTATCGATCGGCCGGCGCGGGCCGGCTGACATGCGGCAGCGTCGACGGGAGACTTGAGAAGCCTTGTAAATCGCGGGCTTCGGTTTGGGGAAACGGAAACCTTGAGGGTTTGTCACCCGCCAACATGCAGTCTTGGCGGGGCGCCATCGTCGTTGCGAGCGGAGCCCGCCAATCCCCTGGCGCCCCATCGGCCGGCGTCGCGCTGCCCAGGATCGCTTCGCTGGCGTGCGACGACGGCGTGGACGCGGTCAGCCCGCGGTCTGGTCGAGCTTGCGCTCCGCCTCACCCTTCAGTTCCGGGAAGTCCGCCTGCGTGTAGGCCCGGCCCCGGTGCGGATCCTCGGTGATGCCCTCGTGCTCCAGGCGGCGCAGTTGCACCCGCCGGATCTTGCCCGAGATCGTCTTGGGCAGGTCGGTGACGAATTCGAGGCCGCGCAGGCGCTTGAACGTCGCGAGCCGGGCATTGGTGAAGCGGAAGATGTCGAGCGCCGTCTCCGGCCCAGGCGTGGCCCCCGCCACCAGGGACACGTAGGCCTTCGGGATGGTGTGGCGCATCGGATCGGGCACCGGCACCACCGCCGCCTCGGCCACGGCCGGATGCTCGATCAGCACGCTCTCGAGTTCGAAGGGGCTGATCCGGTAGCCCGACGACTTGAACACGTCGTCGGCACGTCCCACGAAGGTGTAACAGCCCTGATCGTCCACGAAGGCGACATCGCCGGTATGGTAGAGATCGCCGTCGGCTCCCGACAGATGGCCCTGGCCGTCGTCGTAGCCCTGCATCAGGCCCGCGGGCCGGTACGCGCCGAGTTCCAGGCAGACCTCGCCCTCTGAGGCCGGCTGGCCGTCGAGGTCGAGGACGCGCACCCGGTAGCCCGGCAGGGGCCGACCCAGGGCGCCCGGCACCACCGGCTGCCCCGGCGTGTTGGCCATGAGCGCCGTGGTCTCGGTCTGGCCGTAGCCGTCGCGGATCGTGAGGCCCCAGGCGCTCTTCACCCGCTCGATCACTTCGGGATTCAGGGGCTCGCCCGCCGCGCAGACCTCGCGCAGGGCGAGCCGCTTCCCGGTCAGATCCTCCTGGATGATCATCCGCCACACGGTCGGCGGCGCGCACAGCGTGGTGGCACCGGTGCGTTCCAGCTGCGCCAGCAGGGCGGCGGCGTTGAACGGCGCTTGATTGATCACCAGGATCGTCGCGCCGGCATTCCAGGGCGCGAAGAACGAGGACCAGGCGTGCTTCGCCCAGCCCGGCGAGGAGACGTTGCAATGCACGTCGCCGGGCTGGAGCCCGAGCCAGTACATCGTCGAGAGCGCTCCCACCGGGTAGGAACGGTGGCTGTGACGCACCAGCTTCGGCTTCGCCGTCGTGCCGGAGGTGAAGTAGAGGAGCATCGGGTCGTCAGCCCCGGTTGGCCCGTCCGGCGCGAAGGTCTCCGGGGCCCCGAACGCGTCGTCGTAGGCCGCCCAGCCTTCCGTCGCAGCCCCGGTGACGAGGCGGATGGCGCCGCCCGTGTCGAGGCCGGCGAACCGCGCGATCTGCTCCGGCCCGGCCACGATCGCCCGCGGGCGCCCGCGGGCGAGGCGGTCGGCCAGCTCGTCGGCGGTGAGCAGCGTGGTCGCCGGGATGACAACGGCGCCGAGCTTCATCGCCGCCAGCATGGTCTCCCACAGGGCCGGCACGTTACCCAGCAGCAGGAGCAGATGGTCGCCGCGCTTCAGGCCGAGCTGCCGCAGGTGGTTGGCCACCTGGTTGGAGCGGCGGGCGATCTCCCCGAAGGTGAGGCTCTGCTCGGCCCCGCTGCCGGCCTCGACGATCCGCAGGGCGGCCCGGTCGCGGCTCTCGGGACCGGCGAGGACGGCGTCGAACCAGTCGAGCGCCCAGTTGAACGGCACCGGATCCGGCCACGCGAAAGCCGAGACGGCAGCGCCATAATCGGTGCGATGGGCCAGCAGAAGGTCGCGGGCCTCCCGGAAGCTCGGCATGGTCGTTCCCCTCCCCGTCTTGTGGTCTTGGCGCCCCGACCCCATCGGCCGGGGCGGGCTGCGCTCAGGTATTCTCGAACCGAGGCGGCCGCTTCTCCACGAAGGCGGCCATGCCCTCCTTCTGGTCCTTGGTGGCGAACATGGCATGGAAGACCCGCCGCTCGAAGCGGATGCCCTCGGTCAGCGTGGTCTCGTAGGCGCGGTTGACCGCCTCCTTGGTCATCATGGCGATCGGCAGCGACATCGCCGCGATGGTCGCGGCCGCCGTCATGGCCTCGTCGAGGAGCCGGTCGGCGGCGATCACCCGCGAGACGAGGCCCGAACGCTCCGCCTCGGCGGCATCCATCATCCGGCCGGTCAGGCACATCTCCATGGCCTTGGCCTTGCCGACGAAGCGGGTGAGCCGCTGGCTGCCGCCGATTCCCGGCATCACCCCGAGCTTGATCTCGGGCTGACCGAACTGTGCGGTGTCGGCGGCCAGGATGATGTCGCACATCATGGCGAGCTCGCAGCCACCGCCCAGCGCGTACCCCGCCACCGCGGCGATGATCGGCGTGCGCACGGCGATGAAGCGGTCCCAGTCGGCGAACCGGTCGCCCGCGTACATCTCCGCGTAGGTGGCGTGCTGCATCTCCTTGATGTCGGCCCCGGCCGCGAAGGCCTTGGCCGAACCGGTGATGACGATGCAGCCGATATTCGGATCCGCATCGGCCTCGGTGGCCGCCCGGATCACCTCGCCGGTGAGCTGTGCGTTGATGGCGTTCAGCGCCTTCGGCCGGTTGAGGGTGATCAGAAGGACGCGCCCGCGCGTCTCCGTCAGGATCGTCTCGTACGCGTCGCTCACGACTCGCCTCCCTGCCCGCGGAGCATATTGATGATCGCGGAAAAGTCCTCTCCCCCGTGACCGGCGCCCTCGAACAATCCGTAGACCTGCGCGGCCTCTGCGCCGAGGGGTGTCGCGGCGCCGGAGGCCAGGGCGGCGGCCTGGGCGAGCCGGAGATCCTTGAGCATCAGCGCCGCCGCAAAGCCCGGTTTGTAGCCGTTGTTGGCCGGCGAGGTCGGCACCGGGCCCGGAACCGGGCAGTAGGTGGTCAGCGACCAGCACTGGCCCGAGGAGACCGAGGCCACGTCGTAGAGCGCCTGGTGCGACAGGCCGAGCTTCTCGCCGAGCGCGAAAGCCTCGCTGACGCCGATCATCGAGATGCCGAGGATCATGTTGTTGCAGATCTTGGCCGCCTGCCCGGCGCCGGCATCGCCGCAATGGAACACGTTCTTGCCCATGGCCTTGAGCAGAGGCTCGGCCTTCGCGAAGGCGGCCTCGGCGCCGCCGGCCATGAAAGTCAGCGTCCCGGCCTTGGCGCCGCCGGTCCCGCCGGAGACCGGCGCGTCCACCGACAGGCAGCCCCGCGCCTCCGCGAGGGCGTGGGCCTTGCGGGCGCTCTCGACGTCGACGGTGGAGGAATCGATCAGCAGCGTGCCGGCTGGCAGTGCCGCGGCGAGCTGCGTCCAGACCTCGACCACGTGCCGTCCGGCGGGCAGCATGGTGATGACCACGTCCGCGCCCTCGGCCGCCGCCAGGGCCGAGCCCGCAACGGTAATCCCCTCGGCGCGGGCGGCCTCCAGCGAGGCCGGGACCAGATCGAAGCCGCGCACCGTATGGCCCGCCTTCACGAGGTTGGCCGCCATGGGTCCGCCCATGTTGCCGAGACCAATGAACCCGATGGTCTGTGCCATCCCGTCCTCTCTGAGTTGTTTATCGCCTGTCCCACCCTCGCCCTCATCCTGAGGTGCCCGCGTCAGCGGGCTTCGAAGGAGGGCTCCAGAACACGCCGCAATCCCTGGAGCCCTTCTTCGAGGCCTCCGCTGCGCTCCGGCGCCTCAGGATGAGGGGATGAGTGGGAGAAGACGAAGCTTCATCACACCGCCCCAGTGCGCGATTCTGGAAAGACCGGCGCCGCCCGCTTCTCCAGCCAGCGGGCGATCCGGGCCGGATCGACCGCGTCAAGGCTCGGCGGGTTCCAGCGCGGGGTCTTGTCCTTGTCGATCACAGCGGCGCGGATGCCCTCGCGGAAATCGCCCTCGTCCAGCACCGCCAGGGACGCGTGGAACTCGCGTTCCAGGCAGGCCTCCAGGCTCGGCGCGCCGCGCCCGAGGCGCAGCAGGCAGAGCGTCAGGACGAGGCTCGACGGCGACTTCGTCAGCAGGATGTCGCGGGTCGCCGCCGCGAAATCCGAGCCGTCGGCCGCCAGCGCCGCCAGGATCTCGTCGACCATGTCGAAGGCGAAGCAGCGGTCGATCATGCTCCGGTGTGCGGCCAGGGGCGCCGGATCCGGTTCCCGGGCGAGACGCCCGATCAGGTCCCGCACGCCCGCGTCGCCGGCATCCGGCGCCAGGGCCGAGAGCGCGTCGAGGAGATCGGGAAGGGCCCGGGACGGCACCATCGCGTCGGCCAACCCGCACAGGATCGCGTCGGCGGCACCGACCGGCTCGCCGGTCAGGCCGAGATAGGTGCCGAGCTCGCCGGGCGCGCGGGGCAGGAGCCACGTGCCGCCGACATCCGGCAGATAGCCGATCCCGGTCTCCGGCATGGCGATGCGCGAGCGCTCGGTGACGATCCGGTGGGCGGCATGACCCGACAGGCCGACCCCGCCGCCCATGGTGATGCCGTCCATCACCGCCACGAAGGGCTTCTCGTACTGGGCGATGCGGGCGTCGAGGCGGTACTCGTCCCGCCAGAAGGATTCGGCGAAGGGCGTGCCGTCGCTCTCGTAGAGGCCGCGCAGGTCGCCGCCGGCGCACAGCCCCCGCTCCCCCTCCCCGGTGAGCAGCACCGCCGCGATGCCGGGATCGGCGGAGAACTCATCGAGGGCCCGATCGATCGTGCCGACCATGCCGTGGGTCAGAGCGTTCAGGGCCTTCGGGCGGTCGAGGCGCAGGCGCCCCAGGGCGCCGACCCGCTCGACGATCACGTCGGTCATCGGCGGTCTCCGGTCAGCGCGCGGGCGATGATCACCCGCATGATCTCGTTGGTGCCTTCGAGGATCTGGTGCACGCGCAGATCCCGGACGATCTTCTCCACCCCGTACTCGGCGAGGTAGCCGTAGCCGCCGTGGAGCTGGAGCGCGTCGTTCGCCACCGCGAAGGCCGCGTCGGTGACGTGGCGCTTGGCCATGGCGCAGAGCTGGGTGGCGGCGGGATCCTTGGCGTCGAGGGCGGAGGCCGCGTGGCGCAGGAAGGTGCGCGAGACCTCCAGGCTGGTCGCCATGTCGGCAAGCCGGAACTGCAGGGCCTGGAAATCGGTGAGCTTCGCCCCGAAGGCGCGCCGGTCGCCCATATAGGCGAGCGCCTTGTCGAGGGCCGCCTGGGCGCCCCCGAGGGAGCAGGCGGCGATGTTGAGCCGCCCGCCGTCGAGGCCGCTCATGGCGATGCGGAACCCCTGGCCCTCGGCGCCCAGGCGGTTGGCCACCGGCACGCGGCAGCCGTCGAAGCGTACGGCGCGGGTCGGCTGGGCGTTCCAGCCCATCTTGCGCTCGTCGGCCCCGAAGGAGAGGCCGGGCGTCCCCTTCTCCACCACGATGGCCGAGATGCCGGCCGGGCCGGCCTCGCCGGTGCGGACCATGCAGACGTAGAGGTCGCTGGCACCGGCCCCCGAGATGAACTGCTTCTCGCCGGTGAGGACGTAATGGTCGCCGTCGCGCTCGGCGCGGGTGCGGAGCGCCGCCGCGTCGGAGCCCGAGCCCGGCTCGGTCAGGCAGTAGCTGGCGATCCGCTCCATCCCCATCAGGGACGGGATCCAGCGCCGGCGCTGGTCATCGTCGCCGTAGGCGTCGATCATCCAGGCGCACATGTTGTGGATCGACAGGAACGCCGCCACGGTCGGGCAGCCGGTGCTGAGCGCCTCGAAGATCAGGGTCGCGTCGAGGCGGGAGAGGCCGGAGCCGCCGAGATCCTCGCGGACGTAGATTCCCGCCATGCCGAGGGCGGCGGCCGCCCGCAGGGTCTCGACCGGGAAGGTCTTGTCGCGGTCCCAGTCGAGGGCGTGGGGGGCGATGTGCTCGGCTGCGAAGCCCTGTGCCATCTCGCGGATCGCGATCCGGTCCTCGTCGAGCCCGAAACTCATTGGGCACTTCCTCTCGTTCGCCACCCAACTGCACGGGGCTCGCACATCCGCTGCCACGATGCGCGACGTGCCCCCTCTCCCGTGCGGGAGAGGGTTGGAGTGAGGGATCAGGTCTTTCCGGAGAGTCCCCGCCCCTCACCCTGTCTCTCTCCCGCACGGGAGAGGGACCCGCGCCCCATCCTTGGACCGTC
This sequence comes from Methylobacterium sp. 391_Methyba4, assembly GCF_029691625.1. NCBI lineage: Bacteria > Pseudomonadati > Pseudomonadota > Alphaproteobacteria > Hyphomicrobiales > Methylobacteriaceae > Methylobacterium > Methylobacterium sp. 391_Methyba4. The sequence continues at coordinate 4,651,207 of NZ_CP121475.1, forward strand.
GCGGCCTACCGCATCGTCGGGATCGAGAATTCCGCCCCGCTCTTGATGCCGCTCGGCCAGCGCTGCGTCACGGTCTTGGTCTTCGTATAGAAGCGGATCGAGTCCGGCCCGTGCTGGTTCAGGTCGCCGAAGCCCGAGCGCTTCCAGCCGCCGAAGGTGTGGTAGGCGATCGGGACCGGGATCGGCACGTTGACGCCGACCATGCCGACATTGACCCGAGCGGTGAAGTCCCGGGCCGCGTCGCCGTCCTGGGTGAAGATCGCGACGCCGTTGCCGTACTGGTGGGTCGAGGGCAGGGCCAGCGCCTCCTCGTAATCCTTCGCCCGCACGACCGAGAGCACCGGGCCGAAGATCTCTTCCTTGTAGATGGTCATGTCGGGGGTCACGCGGTCGAACAGCGAGCCGCCCATGTAGAAGCCGTTCTCGTAGCCCTGGAGCTTGAAGCCGCGGCCGTCGACCACGAGCTCGGCGCCCTCGGAGACGCCCTGGTCGATGTAGCCCGCGACCTTCCGGACCGCCTCGGCGGTGACCAGGGGGCCGTAATCGGCCGAGCCGTCATGCGACGGACCGATCTTGAGCGACTCGACCCGCGGGATCAGCTTCTCCATCAGCCGGTCGGCGGTCTTCTCGCCCACCGGCACCGCCACCGAGATCGCCATGCAGCGCTCGCCGGCCGAGCCGTAGCCGGCGCCGATCAGCGCGTCGACCGCCTGGCCCATGTCGGCGTCCGGCATGATGATCATGTGGTTCTTGGCGCCGCCGAAGCACTGCGCACGCTTCCCGGTCTCGGCGGCGCGCACGTAGATGTACTCGGCGATGTGCGACGAGCCGACGAAGCCCACCGCCTTGATGTCCTCATCATCCAGGATCGCGTCGACCGCTTCCTTGTCGCCGTTCACGACGTTGAGGATGCCGGGCGGCAGGCCCGCCTCCAGGAAGATCTCGGCGATGCGGATCGGCACGCTCGGGTCGCGCTCGGACGGCTTCAGGATGAAGGCGTTGCCGCAGGCGATCGCCGGGGCGCATTTCCACAGCGGGATCATGGCCGGGAAGTTGAACGGCGTGATGCCGGCGACCACGCCCAGCGGCTGGCGCAAGGAGTAGACGTCGATGCCGGGCCCGGCGCCCTCCGTGTACTCGCCCTTGAGCAGGTGCGGGATCCCGCAGGCGAACTCCACCACCTCGACGCCGCGCTGGATGTCGCCCTTGGCGTCCGGCACGGTCTTGCCGTGCTCGGAGGCGAGAAGCTCAGCCAGGGAATCGTTCTCGGCGCGCATCATCACCCGGGCGCGCTTCTGCGGGTTGGTGGCCGCCCAGGCCGGCTGGGCCGCTGCCGCGTTCTCGACGGCGGCGCGCATCTCGGCCTTGCTGGCCAGCGCCACCTTGGCCTGGACCTCGCCGGTCGAGGGATGGAACACGTCGGCGAACCGCCCGCTCTCGCCGCCGACAGCCCGGCCGCCGATGAAGTGCCCGATCGTGCGCATGCGCGCCTCCCTGTGATGATGCGTTTGATTTTGATGCACCCTAACAGGATCCCTTGAGCGATAAAGCCGGATGCGCTTACAGCCGTCGTGCATCGATGCACAGCGGGAGTGCGGCCATGGCCAGGACGGGGCCCAACTGGGACGACCTGCGCTTCTTCCTCGCGGTGGCGCGGACCGGGACCCTGAGCGCCGCCGGAGCTCGCACCGGCACCGAGCACACCACGGTCGGCCGGCGGATCCGCGCCCTGGAGGAGGGTCTCGGCGCCCGCCTGTTCCATCGCAGCAATCTCGGCTACGCGCTCACCGAGGACGGGGCGAACCTGCTGGGCGTCGCCGAGGCCATGGAGAGCGCGTTCCTGTCGGCGAGCGCCGCCACGGGGGCGGCCCAGACGGTCTCCGGCACGGTGCGGATCGGCGCGCCGGACGGCTTCGGCAGCGTGTTCCTCGCCCCCCGGATGCACCGGCTCACCGCCCGCCATCCGGGGCTGGAGGTGGAGATCATGGCCACCGCCCGGATCTTCAGCCTGTCCAAGCGCGAGGCCGACATCGTGATCAGCCTCTCCGGCCCGCAGCAGGCCCGGGTGGTGGCACGCCGGCTCACCGATTACCGGCTGTTCGTCTACGCGGCCGAATCCTACCGCGCGGCCGCGCCCCCGATCGCCGAACTCGCGGACCTGCCGGCCCATCCGTTCGTCGGCTACATTGAAGACATGCTGTTCACCCGCGAGTTGAACTACCTCGGGGCACTCGGCCCCGCGGTCTCGGCGCGGCTGCGCTCGACCAACCTCCTGGCCCAGGTCCACGCGACGCTCGGCGGAGCCGGCCTGTGCATCCTGCCGGCCTTCATCGCGGCGGCGCATCCCGGCCTCGTGCCGGTGCTGCCGGAGGCGGTCTCGCTGACGCGCTCGTTCCACATGCACATCCACGAGGACCACCGGAAGGCGGCCCATATCCGCGCCGTGGCGGGGTTCATCGCCGGAGAGGTGAAGGCCGCGGGGGCGCTGTTCGCCGGGCCGGCGGTGTAAGCCGGGACGGTTTCGCGGAATCCGCCGGCGCCGTAAGATCGGCCGGCTCCGGCAGGTCAGGTCACGCGCCGGGTGGAAGGATCAAGAGATGGTCGCCTCGATCGCCCTGCCCCGGCTGATGCGCGTCGGCGCCGGCGCCTCGCGGCTCCTGCCGGAGGTGCTCGGCCAGCTCGGCCTGTCGCGGCCCTTCGTGGTCACCGACCCCTACCTCGCCGGCAGCGGACGCACCGACACGCTGCTGGAACGGCTGACCAAGGCGGGCGCCAAGGCCACGATCTTCTCCGAGACCGTGCCGGACCCGACCGTCGCCTCCGTGGAGGCGGCGCTCGCCGCGCTCAAGGCCGGCGAGTTCGACTGCGTGGTCGGCTTCGGCGGCGGCAGCCCGATGGACACCGCCAAGGCGGTGGCGGTGCTCGCCCGCCACGGCGGCCACATGCGCGACTACAAGGCGCCCCGTCAGCAGGACGAGCCCGGCCTGCCGATCGTGGCGATCCCCACCACCGCGGGCACCGGCTCGGAGGCGACGCGCTTCACCATCGTGACCGACGAGGCCTCGGACGAGAAGATGCTGTGCATCGGGCTCGCCTACCTGCCGGTGGCGGCGCTGGTGGATTACGAGCTGACGCTCACCAAGCCCAAGCGGCTCACGGCGGATACCGGCATCGACGCGCTGACCCATGCCATCGAGGCCTACGTCTCGCGCAAGGCGAACATGTTCTCGGACGGGCTGGCACTTCAGGCGATGGGCCTGATCGCCCCGAACCTGCGGCGGGTCTGGACCGATCCGGGCGATCGGGCGGCCCGGGAGGCGATGATGCTCGGGGCCACCCAGGCGGGCATCGCCTTCTCGAACGCCTCGGTGGCGCTGGTCCACGGCATGAGCCGGCCGATCGGGGCGCATTTCCACGTGGCCCACGGGCTCTCGAACGCGATGCTGCTGCCGGCGGTCACGGCCTTCTCGGCCCCGGCCGCCATCGACCGCTACGCGGCCTGCGCCCGCGCCATGAAGATCGCCGGGCCGGACACCGACGACCGGTCCGCGGTCTCGGCCCTGGTGTCGGAACTGGAGGCGCTCAACGACGACCTCGACGTGCCGGGGCCGCAGGAATACGGGATCGACCCGGCCCGCTGGGAGGCGCTGCTTCCCACCATGGCGGCCCAGGCGCTGGCCTCCGGCTCCCCGGCCAACAACCCGCTGGAGCCCAGCGCCGACGAGATCGTGGCGCTGTACCGGCGCGTCTGGGCGGGGTGAGAGGGTTCGTTGCGAGCGCCAAGGCGGCGCGAGGCCGGTGATCCGAGCGCCGCCTTGGCGCTCGGATCGGCTCGCACAGCGCGGTGTTCGACGAGTCCTAAACCCTACTTCGCCGCCGTCAGCGGGCAGCCGCTCTCGGCCGGGGACGCGAAGGCCTCCTTGCCGGGGATCGTGGCGAGCTGCCGGTAGAGATCCCACGGGCCCTTCGACTCGGCCGGCTTCTTGACCTCGAACAGGTACATGTCGTGCACCATGCGGCCGTTCGGCTGGACGATCCCGCCATGGGCGAAGACGTCGTCCACCGGCAGCGCCTTGAGCTTGGCGTTGACCGCATCCGTCTCGTCGGTGCCGGCCGCCTTGACGGCCTTCAGGTAGGACAGGACCGCCGAGTAGGTGCCGGCCTGGATCATGTTGGGCATCCGGCCGGTGCGCTTCATGTAGCGCTGGCCGAAGGCCCGGGTCTCATCGTTGGCGTCCCAGTACCAGCCCTCGGTGAGCGTCAGGCCCTGCGCGACCTTCAGGCCGAGCCCGTGCACCTCCGAGAGGGTGAACAGCAGGGCCGCGAGCTTCTGGCCGCCTTCGACGATGCCGTACTCCGCGGCCTGCTTGATCGCGTTCGAGGTGTCGAGCCCGGCATTGGCGAGCCCGATCACCTTGGCCTTCGAGCCCTGCGCCTGGAGCAGGAAGGACGAGAAGTCCTGGTTCGAGAGCGGGTGCCGGACGCTGCCCAACACCTTGCCGCCGTTGGCGAGCACCACCTTGCTGGTGTCAGCCTCCAGCGCCGAGCCGAAGGCGTAGTCGGCGGTGAGGAAGAACCACGTGTCGCCGCCCGCGCGGGTCAGCGCGCCGCCGGTGCCCACCGCCAACGCCCGCGTGTCGAAGGCCCAGTGATAGCCGTAGGGCGTGCAGGCCTTGCCGGTGAGGTCGCTGGTGGCCGCTCCGGTGGTGATGGTGATCTTCTTCTTTTCCCTGGACAGGCCCTGGACCGCCAGCGCCACCGAGGATGTGGTCAGCTCCATGATCGCGTCGACATTGTCGCGGTCGTACCATTGCCGGGCGATCGCCGAGGCGATGTCGGGCTTGTTCTGGTGGTCGGACGAGAGGATCTCGATCGGCACGCTGCCGATCTTGCCGCCCATGTCCTCCACCGCCATGCGGGCGGCCTCGACCGAGCCCTGACCGCCATACTCCGCGTAGAGGCCGGATTGGTCGTTGAGGATGCCGATCCGGACCGCATTGTCCGAGAAGGTCCCCTGCGCGGCCGCCGGTACGGAGCCGAGTGCGGTCCCCGCGAGGGCAGCCACCAAAACCGCGCTGCCGAATGTCCTGATCATGTTTCCCCCCGGTTCGCCCGAGCGCCCGCTTCTGAGGCGGTTCCGGTGGCACGATAGGTCACGAAGCGGTGATGCACCACGGCCGAGTTCGGGCGGATGCTGAAGGATCCTGCGGATTGTGACGCGCTTCTCGGGCGCCCCGTTTCCGGACCGGCGACAACGCCCGAGGTTATAATACCTTAACCATAATTACACGAATCCCCGCGCAGGTTCGGGTCATGGACGGCAATTCGGCCGTCTCCGGCGCGTGGCGATGCGATGAACCCAGCCCGTTTCGCCGTCCTCGGTATCGCCCTCGCGGCGGGAACCGGGGCGGCCTTCCTGATGAGCGGCGGCGATCCGCCACCGCCGCCTCCGCCGCCGAAGGCCGAGGCGCCGCCGCAACCGATGACCGACGTGCTCGTGGCCGCCATCGACATGCCCATGGGTCAGGTTCTCCGGGCCGCGGATCTGCGCTGGCAACCCTGGCCGGACAGCGCCGTGACGGCAGGCTACGTGACCCGCAAGATCAACCCCAAGGCCCTCGAGGAGACCGTGGGCGCCTCGGTGCGCGCAGGCTTCCTGGCGGGCGAGCCGATCCGCGCGCAGAAGCTCGTGCGCCCGGAGAGCGGATTCATGGCGGCGATCCTGCCGGCCGGCATGCGCGCCGTCGCCATCGTCACCGACAGCCGCGGCACCAACTCGGCCGGCGGCTTCATCCTCCCGAACGACCGCGTCGACGTGATCCGCACATTCCGCGACGAGTCCAATTCGCGGGCCAACAACAGCGACGTGCAGCTCTCCCAGACGATCCTCACCGACATCCGCGTCCTCGCGATCGGGCAGCTGGTTCAGGAGAAGAACGGCACCAACGTAGTCACCGGCGAGACCGCGACGCTGGCCGTCACGCCCGCGCAGGCCGAGACCCTGGCGCTGGCCCAGAAGGTCGGCGCCCTCACCCTTTCGCTGCGCAGCCTCGCCGATGCCGGGCGGCCGCCCGAAGCCACGCCGCTGGCCGATGCGTCCGTGGCGCAGATGCCCGAACCCGCCTTGACCGTGGTGCGCTTCGGCGTCGCGCGGCAGCAGACGCCGTGATCGCCATGACCGCTCCGTCCCCCCACCCGCGCCCGATGGGCCGCCCCGCCGGCCGCGCGGCCGGCGCCCTCGCCCTGCTGGCCGTCCTGTCCGGACCGGCCCCCGCGCAGGACCGCCAGACCTTCGGTCCCGCGCCGATCCTGACGGTCGGCGCCGCGGAATCCGCCTCGACCCGGCGGGTCGAGCTGACCGCCGGCCGCTCCGTGATCGTCGACCTGCCGCGGGACGCCAAGGAGGTGTTCGTGGCCAACCCCGCCGTGGCCAACGCCGTGGTTCGCTCGACCCGCAAGGTCTTCGTGATCGGCATGGCCGACGGCGCGACCTCGATCTTCATCATGGATGCCGAGGGCCGCCAGATCGCCGCCCTCGACGTGTCGGTGGCGCGGGATCTCAACCTCGGGACCCTGCGCGAGTTGCTCGGCCAGAGCATCCCGGGCGGGCGCTTCGACGTGCGCTCCTCGGGGGCCTCGGTGCTGCTCTCGGGGTCGGTGAATTCCTCCGCGGACGCGCAGCAGGCGATCGACATCGCCAATGCGTTCGTGGGGCTGGGCGGCGGGGGCGCGGCGGGGGCCGCGGGGGCACCGAGCGGCGGTGTCACCGCGGGCGCGCGCGGCGCCGTGATCAACAACCTCACGATCCGCAACAAGGACCAGGTGATGCTCCGCGTCACCGTGGTGGAGGTGTCGCGCAACGTCCTGAAGCAGTTCGGGATCAACATGACCGGCAACTGGTCGGCGCTGAACCCGCTCGGTTCCGCGACGTCACCGGCGCTGATCAACAACCTGCCGTTCCCGATCAACCCATCGGCTCCGAGCGGCAACCAGATCCAGGCCTCGATCCAGTCGGGCGGCTTCTCGCTCCAGGCAACCCTGAAGGCCTTCGAGCAGGCGGGCGTCTCGCGGATCCTGGCCGAGCCGACGCTCACCGCCATCTCCGGGGAGGCCGCGAAGTTCCTGGCCGGCGGCGAGTTCCCGGTGCCATCCTCGGCCGCCTGCACGGTGGGCGGCGTGTGCACCCCCGGCATCACCTACAAGCCCTACGGCGTCGCCCTGTCGTTCACGCCGGTGGTGCTCGCCGACAACCGCATCTCGATCCGCGTCGCAACGGACGTGACCGAGATCGATCCACAGCAGAACTTCACCTACGTCGTCGGGAACAACTCGGTCGCGGTGCCGGGCACCCGGGTGCGGCGCTCCGAGACCACCGTCGAGCTGCCCTCGGGCGGCGTGATGATGACCGCCGGCCTGATCCAGCAGGTGAACAAGCAGGCGATCTCCGGCCTGCCCGGCCTGATCAATCTTCCGATCCTCGGCGCGCTGTTCCGCTCCCGCGACTACCAGCGCCAGGAGACGGAGCTGATGATCATGTGCACCCCCTACATCGCCCGGACGATGGAACCGAAGCAGGTGAGCCGGCCGGACGACAACTTCGTCGATTCCACCGACGGCCAGGCGGTGCTGCTCGGCCAGATCAACCGGCTCTACGGCAAGGTCGCCTCCCCCGGGGCGGCCGCCGCGCCGCCGCTCGGACGCACCTATCGCGGCCGCGTCGGCTTCATCGTCGAGTAGCGCCCCGCGTCACCGCCGCGCCCCAGGATCGGAACCATGACCGGACGTCCCCCGCCCACCCTGCCGCGCCGCGCCGCGAGCCTGCTCGCCGCCTGCGCGCTGGGCACCCTCGCGGCGGCCTGCAAGAGCGATCCCGCCACCACCGGCGGGATCGACGTGACGGATTACCGCGCACGCCACCCGATCGTCCTGACGGACGGGGCCCGCAACCTCGACGTGTTCCCCACCGGCGTGGGGCATCTGGATCCGCGCCAGGCGGCCGATGTCGATGCCTTCATGCTCGAATACCGCCGGTACGGCCGCGGCGCCCTGCTGATGGAGGTTCCGCAGGGCGTCCCGCCCAACCAAGTGGCCGCCGTCCAGCGGACCGCCTCGGTGCTCGGCCGGTTCGGGACGCAGAACGGCATCGGCGTCCGCGAGATCACCGTCACCGGCTACGTGGTCACCGCCCCGACCCTCGCCGCGCCGATCCGGCTGAGCTTCCAGCGCATGCAGGCCAAGGTGTCCGACGCCTGCGGCCTCTGGCCTCAGGATCTCGGGACCCGAAGCTTCGCCTACGATTACAGCAACCAGCCGAGCTGGAACCTGGGCTGCGCCACGCAGTCCAACGTCGCCGCCCAGGTCGCAGATCCGGTCGACCTCGTGCGCGGCCGCCCCGAGGGTCGGATCGATACGGTCAAGCGCGTCCGGGACATCGGGCAATTGCGGGACGGCAAGGATCCGTCAACCACATGGCGGCAAGATGGGCAGACCGCCGTGAAGTCCCAAGTCACCAACTGAGACAGCCGGCGTTGGGACGGGCAGCCCCGCCGCTCCCCGACGCCGCGCCCCGAACGCGAACCCGAAAGCGCCGTCATGGCAGACCTGTCCGAGACGAGCGAGCGCACGATCGCCCCGGTGCCCCGGATCACCATCCAGGCATTCTGCGAGACCGGCGAGACCGCCGCGATGATCGAGGGCGCAGCCCTCGACCGGCGCATGCAGAAGGCGCAGGTCAAGGTCCGGATGGGCGGCGGCGCCGCCGCGATCGAGGCCTATCGGCACGCGCCGACGCCCAACGTCATCATCATCGAGATCCAAGGCGCGCGCTCGAAGCCGATCGAGTGCCTCGATGCCCTGGCCGAGGTCTGCGACGAGGGCACCCGCGTCGTGGTGATCGGCCACCTCAACGACGTGATGCTCTACCGGCAGCTGATCCAGCGCGGGGTGTCCGACTACCTCATGGTGCCGGTCGAGCCCCTGACGCTGATCGCGGCGATCTCCGACCTGTTCACCGCTCCGGGCGTCAAGCCGGTGGGACGGACCGTGGCGGTCTACGGCGTGAAAGGCGGCATCGGCGCCTCCACGGTGGCGCACAATTTCGCGTGGTCGGTTGCCCGGAACCAAGGCGTCCAGACGGTGATCGCCGATCTCGACATCGCCTTCGGCACCGCCTCGCTGAACTTCAACCAAGATCCGCCGCAGGGCATCGCCGAAGCGGTCTTCGCCCCCGAGCGGCTGGATTCCGCCCTGGTGGAGCGGCTGCTGTCCAAGTGCAGCGACAACCTGAGCCTGCTCTCGGCGCCGGCGAGCCTCGACCGGACCATCGACCTGTCCGAGCCGGCCTTCGACGCGCTGATCGAGCACATGCGGGCGAGCGTACCCTGCGTGGTCCTGGACATCCCGCATCAGTGGAACGCGTGGTCGAAGCGCATCCTGACCGCGGCCGACGAGATCCTGATCGTGGCCGGTCCCGATCTCGCCTGCCTGCGCAACGCCAAGAACCTTCTCGGCGCGCTGAAGCACGGGCGCCCGAACGACCAGCCCCCCCGCGTCCTGCTGAACGGCGTCGGAGTACCGAAGCGGCCCGAGATCGGCACAGCCGAGTTCGCCAAGGCCCTGGAGACCCCGGTCGCCCTGTCGATCCCGTTCGAGCCGACGCTGTTCGGCACCGCCGCCAATAACGGCCAGATGATCGCCGAGATCCAGGCCGGATCGAAGGTGGCGGAGCTGTTCAACGATCTGGCCGCCATGACCCTCGGGCGTCCGGAGAGCCGGCGGGGACGTCCGAGCCTGCTCGAGCCGCTGCTCGCCAAGCTCGCCGGCCGCAAGGCATCCTGATGCGGATACGATCCTTCGTCCCACGGGCTCCGCAGGTCAGCGTCGGAGGGCTGACCCATGTTCGGTAGGCGACACGCCGGCGGCACATCGGTGGCCCCCCCGCCGATACCGCAGGCCCGGACCCCGGCGCCGGCCACGCCGGTCCTGCGCGATGCGGCGGCTCCGGTCGCGCGTCCGGCACCGGCGGCGCCGGTCGTCGTCGAGACCGCGCGGTCCGAGGATTATTACCGCACGAAGAGTCTGATCTTCGGCGCCCTGATCGAGGCGATCGACCTGACGCAGCTCTCGCGCCTCGATGCCGAGACGGCGCGCGAGGAGATCCGCGACATCGTCACGGAGATCATCGGGCTCAAGAACATCGTCCTGTCGATCTCCGAGCAGGAGGAGCTGCTCGACGACATCTGCAACGACGTCCTCGGCTACGGCCCGCTGGAACCGCTGCTCGCCCGCGACGACATCGCCGACATCATGGTCAACGGCGCCCACCGGACCTTCATCGAGGTCGGCGGCAAGATCCAGCTGACCAGCGTCCGGTTCCGCGACAACCAGCAGTTGATGAACATCTGCCAGCGGATCGTCAGCCAGGTGGGCCGGCGCGTCGACGACGCCTCGCCGATCTGCGACGCGCGCCTGCCGGACGGGTCCCGCGTCAACGTCATCGCGCCGCCGCTGGCCATCGACGGCCCGGCACTCACCATCCGCAAGTTCAAGAAGGACAAGCTGACCCTGGAGCAGCTCGTCCGCTTCGGGGCGATCTCGCCCGAGGGCGCCGAGGTTCTCAAGATCATCGGCCAGTCGCGCTGCAACGTGGTCATCTCGGGCGGCACGGGCTCGGGCAAGACCACGCTGCTGAACTGCCTGACCGCCTTCATCGAGCACGACGAGCGGGTGATCACCTGCGAGGACGCGGCCGAGCTGCAGCTCCAGCAGCCCCATGTGGTCCGCCTGGAGACGCGGCCGCCCAACATGGAGGGCCAGGGCCAGGTCACCATGCGCGATCTCGTCAAGAACTGCCTGCGCATGCGGCCGGAGCGGATCATCGTCGGCGAGGTGCGCGGACCGGAAGCCTTCGACCTGCTCCAGGCGATGAACACCGGTCACGACGGCTCGATGGGCACGCTCCACGCCAACAGCCCGCGCGAATGCCTGTCGCGTATCGAGTCGATGATCTCGATGGGCGGGTTCACCCTGCCGTCCCGGACCCTGCGCGAGATGATCTGCGGCTCGATCGACGTGGTGATCCAGGCCATGCGCCTGCGCGACGGCTCGCGGCGCATCACCCACATCACCGAGGTGCTCGGGATGGAGGGCGACGTCATCACCACGCAGGACGTCTTCCTCTACGACATCGTCGGGGAGGACGCGAACGGCAAGCTGATCGGGCGCCACCGCTCCACCGGCGTCGGCCGGCCGAAATTCTGGGAGCGGGCCCGCTACTACGGCCTGGAACAGCGGCTCGGCGAGGCGCTCGACGCCGCCGAGATCATCGACCGGAGCTGAGCGCATGCCGGACCTGCCCGCCGCGGCCGCCGGCGCCTCCAACCTGCCGCTCGCCGCGGGCCTCATCGGCATCGCGGTCGCGGCGGTCGCCTACGTGGCTGTCCTGCCCCTGCTCGGCGGCGAGCGCCGGGCGAACAAGCGTCTGAAGTCGATCAGCGTCTCCGCCTCCGGCGCGGCGACCCGGGGCGTCGCGGTCAACCGGCGCGAGCAGGTCGCCAAGACGCTGAGCGAGATCGAGGCGAAGGCCAAGGGCGCCTCGAAGGCCAGCGTGGAGCTGAAGCTCGCCCGCGCCGGCCTCGGATGGACGAAGCGGACCTTCTATACGATCTCGGCCGCCAGCGGCGGCGTCCTCGGGCTGCTGATCTTCGTGATCACCGACAATGCCCTCGCGGCGCTCGGGGCCGCTTTCGCGGGGGGCTTCGGCCTGCCGGCGTGGCTGCTGCGCCACCTGCGGCTCAAGCGCATCGCGAAATTCAACAAGGAGCTGCCCAACGCCGTGGACGTGGTGGTCCGCGGCATCCGAACCGGCATCCCGGTGGGCGACTGCTTCCGCATGGTCTCGCGCGAGGCCGAGGAGCCGGTGCGCAGCGAGTTCCGGACCGTCGTGGAGACACAGGCCATGGGCCTGTCGCTCGGCGAGGCGTGCACGCGGCTGTTCGAGCGGGTGCCCACCGCCGAGGTGAACTTCTTCGCCATCGTGATCAACATCCAGCAGCAGTCGGGCGGCAACCTGTCGGAGGCGCTGAACAACCTGTCCACGGTGCTGCGCGACCGCGCCAAGATGCGCGGCAAGGTCCAGGCGATGAGCATGGAGGCCAAGGCCTCCGCCTCGATCATCGCCTGCCTGCCCTTCGCGGTGGCGGGCATCACCGCCCTGACCAGCCCCGACTACATCTCGCTGCTCTGGACGACCGATACCGGAAAGGTCGCCCTGGTCGGCGCGGCGATCTGGATGTCCATCGGCATATTCACGATCAAGAAGATGATCGCGTTCGAGTTCTAGGCGCGGTGCGCCCTCTGCCGGATACCGCCCGATGATCGAAGACATTGCCGAGAAGCTGTTCGATCCCCGCTTCATGGGCACGCTCCTGACCGCGGTCGCGGCGGCGGCGACCGCCTACGCGGTGGCGCAGCCCTTCCTGGAAACCGACAAGCTCAGCAAGCGGATGAAGCTCGTCAGCGACGAGCGCGAGCAGATCCGGCGGCGCGAGCGGGTGAAGGCGGACGGGCCGGCGACCCGGGCCACGCTGCGCGTGGAGCCGAAGGCCTACATGAAGTCCATCGTCGAGCGGTACCAGCTGCGCCGCTGGCTCGGCACCGACACGGCCAAGCGCATGCTGATGCAGGCAGGCTATCGCGGCCCGGGGTCGGAGACGGCGTTCCTGTTCTTCCGGTTCGTCGTGCCGCTCGCCTCGGTGATCGCGGCCCTGTTCTACCTGTTCGTGCTCGAGGTTCTGGATTCGTCCTACCTCGTGCGGTTCGGGCTGGTGGTCGGCGCGGCCTATGCCGGCATCAAGGCGCCGGAGCTGTTCCTGGTCAACGCCGCCAAGAAGCGCCAGACCGAGATCCGAAAGGCGTGGCCGGACGCCCTCGATCTCACGCTGATCTGCGTGGAATCCGGCATGGCGATCGAGAACGCCTTCCGGAAGGTCAGCACCGAGATCGCCACCTCCTCGGTCGTGCTGGCCGAGGAACTCGCCCTGATGACCGCCGAGATGTCGTTTCTGCCCGACCGGCGGCAGGCCTACGAGAATCTCGTGCTGCGCACCGGCCTCGAGCCGGTGAAATCCGTCGCCACCGCGCTGATCCAGGCGGAGCGCTACGGCACGCCGGTGGGACAGGCGCTGCGGGTGCTGAGCCAGGAGAGCCGCGACCTGCGCATGAACGAGGCCGAGAAAAAGGCGGCCGCCTTGCCGCCCAAACTCACCGTGCCGATGATCTTGTTCTTCCTGCCCGTGCTGTTCGTGGTCATCATCACCCCCGCCGTCATCCAGGTCATGCGGACACAGTGACGGCCGGGACGAAGAGACGCTTCGCTCAGCGGATGCGGCCGGGCCGGGTCGGCTCGAACACGATGCGGCGGTGATAGGCGCACCAGCTCTTGCCGTCGGACACGGGTGCCCCGCAACAGACGGCTCGGTCGTTCGGCTCACCGATAATGTACTTGCACACGAAGGCTCCGGACTGCGCGAAGGGCACGCGCAGGTCGGCCGACGGCTCCTCGACGGTCTCGGCGTCGCCAATCTGGGACATACGGACGAGTTGATTCATGGCGTTGATCGGCTCAATAAGTATCCTGCTCGGTGGATCATGCACCCCGGCAGACAAGGGAAGTTTGAACGCGTCTCGTTCAGGCGACGGACCCGGCGCGCATCCGCAAGCGGGGCGCCCGGGTCGGCCAACACGATGCCGGCCGGACGACCGACGCGATTGGCGTCATTATGTTGTCGTAACTGGGGTTACGGCTCTTTAAAACAAGACCAGCCTGCGTCGGGTGCATCGGACCACGGTGCGGGATGCGTAGCTCGGCGCATTCGCGCATCGCTTCGATTGGCATTGGCCGGGCCTGACGAATCCGCCGGACGCTCGCCTCCGAGCCTGTCCCGGGCGTGCAACGCGGTGCGACCTGTGGTTCTGTGAGCCTGCAACGCGAACAGAGCCGGATCCGCTGACCATGGCCCACGCGCCCCTCGTGTCACCCGAATGGCTGCACGACCGCCTTCAAGCTCCCGACATCGTGGTCCTGGACGCCTCCTGGTACCTGCCGGCCGCAGGCCGGGACCCCGAGGCCGAATATCGCGCGGCCCACATTCCCGGCGCCCGCCGCTTCGATCTCGACGCCATGAGCGACACCGAGTCGAGCCTGCCGCACATGCTGCCGCGGCCCGAGGTGTTCGCCGCCCGGATGCGCGCCCTCGGCGTCGGCGACGGCATGCAGATCGTGGTCTATGACGGTCAGGGCCTGTTCTCGGCTCCGCGCGTCTGGTGGATGCTCAAGGCCTTCGGCGTGCGGGACGCCCTGGTGCTGGACGGCGGCCTGCCGGCCTGGATCGCGGCAGGCTATCCCACCGAGGAGGGCGAGCCGCACCCACACGAGCGTCGCCACTTCTCGGCCCGCCTCGATCACGGCGCGGTGGCGGATGCGGACGACGTGGCGCGGGCGCTGGAAACCGGGTCAGCTCAGGTGGTCGATGCCCGTTCGGCGACACGCTTCCGCGGCGAGGAGCCCGAACCCCGGCCCGGCGTCCGACCGGGGCATATGCCGGGCGCCTGCAATCTGCATTACGCGGCACTCCAGCGTGACGGCCGGATGAAGACCCCGGAGGAATTGAAGTCGGTCTTCGCCGAGAACGGCGTCGATCCGGACCGGCCGATCGTGACCACCTGCGGCTCCGGCGTGACCGCGGCGATCATCGCGCTCGCTCTCGAGACCATGGGCCGCCCGGCGCGAAGCCTCTACGACGGCTCCTGGTCGGAATGGGGCGCCGATCCGGCCCGCGCGGTCGCGACGGGCGCCTGAGGAAAACGGGCGCCTGAGAAGCGGGCGCACCGCCAGAACCTGCCCTCGGACATTGCGGGCTGCCGCCGTGTCCGGACCGATCTGATCGTGTCCTTGAAACCTTCGTGGCAGATTTCGATATATCGAATGCGCCTGCGGTTGGGCGCTCCACGGAGAAAATCATGCCGCTTCACGACACGACCGCCCTCTCGGGCACCATCCGGCACGTCTTCGCCCATCGTTTCACCCTCGAGGCGGGCGGCGAGACACATCTGGCCGATCTCGGCCCGAAGGGCGTGGACGCGTTTCCGATCACGAGCGGGCTGCACGTGACCCTGGAGGGCGAGCGCCGTCCCTCGGAGATCAAGGTCGCACGGATTTCGGCCGCGGGCCGGGATCCGGTGAAGATCCATCACAAGAAGCCCCACCACGCTCCCGGCTCCAAGCGGGCGGATGGCCCCGTCGATCCCGCGCATGCCCTCGCGGCGGCGGCCTCGGCGGGTTGGATGGTCGTAGACGCGCCGCGCCGCAAGCCGAAGCATTTCGAGGTGCTGGCGCGCCGGCGCGAGGGGGCCGACACGGAACTGCACATCGATTTCGGCGGCACGATCTACAGGGAGAAGCCGGCCGATCGCGCGAAATGGGCTGCCCCGGCCTGAGGGCCGCAGCCCGATCCCCCTCCGCCGCATCGCCGATCGGTGCGGCGGAGCCGGTCGCCTCGCGTCGAGAACACGCAGCCGGGTGGCCCCTTGACCCGGGACGCCCGCACCCCGCGCCGGATCTGCCCCGACCGGGTCAGCCGGGCAGCGCACAGTCTCCGCACATCACGCTGTCCGACGGTCCGGCGGCCCTGTGGTCGGGCGGCGTTCTATGCCGCCCGCACCGCGCGGCGCTGGTCGGCGGCGCTCCATTGCATCAGGCCGATCATCACCGCGATGGTGGCGATGTAGACCAGACCCTGCAGGGCGGTCGGGCGGTCCGTGTAGCCGACCAGGGCGTGCAGGACGCGGCCGGGCCAGGAATTCTCGGCGATCAAACCGGAGCTGTTCCACAGGGTGTGGCCGAGGACGTCCACCACGCCGGCATTGCTCAGAAACTGCGCGGCCTGCGCAGCCAAGCCGGCCGCGAGGAAGATGATCAGCACGCTCGTCACCGAGAAGACGTAGCGGCTCGGAATCGAGGCGAGGCCGAGATAGGTGACCGCCGAGAGGAGCACGCCCGCACCGATGCCGGCGACGGCGCCGAACTGGATGTCGGCCCCCGAGGTGCCCGAGGCCACGAGGCCATACAGGAACAGCACCAGCTCGGCGCCCTCGCGCAAGATCGCGGCGCCGATCACGATCGAGAGGGCCGCCGCCTCCCGCTCCCCCGATCGCACCGCCGCGCCGGCGGCGCGCAGCTCGCCCGCCAGTTCCTTGCCGTGCTTGCTCATCCAGGTGTTGTGCCAGACGAGCAGCAGCACGGCGACGATCAGGACCGCGGCGTTCAGGATATCCTGCCCGCTGCCCTCGAAGGCATCGGAGATCTTCTCGGCGAACAGCGCCACCAGGGCGGCACCCGCGAGGCCGCCGGCAACGCCGAGCAGGACCCAGCGCATCCGGCCCGGGATGCCCCGGGTGGCCGCCAGCACGATGGAGATGATGAGGCCTGCCTCGATGACTTCGCGGAAGGCGATGACGAAGGCGCCGATCATGGCGGTCTCCAGGGGTTATGCGAGAGCGTGAAGCACCGCGCGCGGACCGCGCGCTACCAGATCCAGAACAGGAGCACCCAATTGGCCACCGACAGGGCGGCCGCCCCGGCGATGCAGGCTGCGGCCGCCACCCGGCGGACCCCACCGACGGCAAGCCCCGCCACCTGCCAGGCGAGCCAGACGCTCCACAGGCTCGCGCCGGCGAGCAGGGCCGTGCGGATCTCCGCCACGTAGGGGATCACGATGCCGTCCCCGCGGAGGAACGTGACGGTCAGCGCCGACAGGCCCAGGAAGACGCCGCAGCCCGCCACGGGGATCAGCGTCTGGGTCAGGTGGTGGAAGCGGCGCAGGGACCAGCCCCCGAGGGACAGGGTCGCGAGCGCCACGATCCCCGACAGGGCGAGCCCGAGGACGATCGTCGCGGCGCCGATGTAGGCCAGCAGCAACCCGCCGTCGAGGAGGGTCATGACGTCGTTGCGGTCGGGGTAGTTCGTCAGCACGAACCAGGGCGCCGAATGCTCCAGGGGCCACGTGGTCCCGCGTTCGATGAGCCATGTGGCGGCCCATTGCTTGGCGTCGACGTACCAGGGACTCGACGACCATTGGAAGGCGCCCACCGCCAGCGCCAGCATGCCGAACAGGATCAGCATGGTCTGGTCGAGGCTGGGCTCCTCGCCCGCAACGCGGACGATCTCGTGATTGGGGGAGCGCAGGGCGAGTCGCACGGCGCCGCGATGGCCGCTGCAGCGCCCGCACATATGGCAGGCGCCCGCGCCGCGCATGGTCTTTACCGGCACGAGGGGCGCGCAGTTGAAGCTCTCGGTGCCCCCGACGGGCTTGGGCGAGACCGCCCAGGCGGCGCTGTCGACCTGGAAGCTGACCGGCGCCAGCTTCGACAGCACCGCGAAGACGCCGTTGACCGGGCAGAGGTAGCGGCACCAGACGCGCTTGTTGCGCCCGTAGAGCAGGCCGACCACGATCGCCGCCAGCGTCGAGCCCCCCAGGACCGCGAGGACCGGCTTGGGATAGCCGTAGACGCTGGTCATCTGCCCGTAGACGGTGGTGCCGGCAAAGGCCACGAAGGGCCAGCCCTGCCAGGTGATCCAGCGCGGCACGGCATAGCCGCGGCTCCAGCGGCTTGCGAATTCGCTGAGCGCGCCCTCGGGGCAAAGCACGCCGCACCACGCACGGCCGACCAGGACCATGCTCACCAGCACGAACGGCCACCAGATCCCCCAGAACGCGAACTGAGCGGCGAGCGTCAGGTTGGTCCAGATATGGGCGGCGTTGTCGGGGAGCGGCAGCAGCGCCGGGACGATCACCAGAACCGCGTAGACGGCAACGATCAGCCATTGCACGGCCCGGATGATCCAACCGTACCGGCGCAGCCCGTCGCCGAACCGGGCCAGCGCACCGTCGATGACGGATCGACGCGGCGGAACACGGCTCAGGGCAAGGGAGGCTGGCGCTGTCGTCGACGCGCTCATTTGGCCACCAAAGTCGCCTTCGCCTCCGGGTGGAAGTCGTCGAACACCTGGTAGGTGCCGGCATCGAGGGTGCGGAACACGATCGCCGAGGTCGAGCCCGCGGCCAGCGCCTTCTCGCGCTTGAGTTCCGTGCTCTCGAACTCAACCGGGCTCTGGCCGGTATTCGAGATCTCCAGCTTGAAGCGGGTGTTGGCCGGCACCTCGATCACCGCCGGAAGGATCACCCCATCGCGCATCTCGACCTTGATGACCGGCATGTCGTCGGCCCGCGCGGACGCGACGGCGACCAGCAGCACGGCGGCAGGGGCGAGGAAGCGCGACAGGCGGGACACGGACAGCTCCGGCAAATTCAGTAGGCGCCCTTCTTGCCGACACCGGCGAAGGTGAAATCCTGGGTGACCGCGAAGGGCTCGAACCACGGACCGACCCCTGTCTCCTTGTCCACGTGGCGACCGAAATGGCTGTCCTTGCCCGGGGGCGCGACCATTACTTTGAGGCGATAGCGGCCGGGGCCGAACAGCTTGACGTTATCGCCGTAATGCGGCCCGTCATTGGCGACCATCGGCATCAGCACCCCCGACACCGTCTGGTCGGTGGGCTTGTCGCCATCGAGCTTCACC
This sequence comes from Methylobacterium sp. 391_Methyba4, assembly GCF_029691625.1. Classification (NCBI taxonomy): domain Bacteria; kingdom Pseudomonadati; phylum Pseudomonadota; class Alphaproteobacteria; order Hyphomicrobiales; family Methylobacteriaceae; genus Methylobacterium; species Methylobacterium sp. 391_Methyba4. The sequence goes on from NZ_CP121475.1 coordinate 4,669,843, forward strand.
GCCTCGAACCGGACGTCGAGGGCCGGCACCCAATCCCCCTCGGCGAAGCCGTTGCGGTTGTCCTTGGCGGCGCGGATATCGGTTTCGAGGTGGATGTCCGACTTGGCGGCCTCGCGCATCATGCCGGGAGGATCCATCTCGATCGGCTGGAGATAGACGGCGGCGACCTCCAGGCCGTTCTGCGTCACATGCGGACCGATGGGCACTTCCTTGGCCGTCGCGGGGCCCGCGAAGGCGAGGAGCGAGGCCGCGGCGAGGCCGCGGAGAAGCGGAGTGATGGGCGACGCATGCATGCGGTCGCACATAATCCACCCCGCTCGAAGTTCAAACTGGAATCGCATCGATCTCAAATAATAACAATTCTAATCTGAGACCACCTTGGGGAGCCATGATCGTATTCGCATGTCTTTCCGGCACCGTGACGCGGTCATTGCAAAAGCTCACGGAGATGTTCGCTATACGATGACCCTCTGCATCTTGACCGAGACGGCGGGACCGGGATTGTCATTCCACTGCCATGCCGAGCATCGAGGATGGCGGGCGGAACGGAGATGACTTGCGAGGCGGCCTGTGGCGAGAAGGCGCACCCTGGCTTGCGCGACGCCGAAGACCGTTTTAGCAAGTGCTATACTTTTTTGTGAGTCGGATGAGAACCCGTTCCGTGCCCCTGGTCCGCACCGCAGCCCTCATTCTGACGACGCCCCTTCTCGTCCCGGTTGCCGCGCGGGCGGCCGACTTCGCCGCGCCGCGCCCCGACGCCACCCGGCCGACCTACACCGACTGGTCGGGCGGCTATGTCGGCCTCGAGGGCAGCGCCGGCGGATCCTACGGGGCCTACAATTTCGGTCCGACGACGATCGGCGGCCGGCCGATCCCGGCTTTCAAGAGCGGCGATTCCACGGGCCGCAGTGACCAGGGGCGCAACGCCACCACGGCCGTGGGCGGCGTGTTCGGCGGCTGGACCTGGCAGGCCGGGCCGTGGGTCTACGGCATCGAAGCGAATCTCGACCTGGCGAATCTGAAGCGTCCGGTCCCCGCGACCGTCGCGGGATTCGGCTACGCGGATGCGGATCCGGCCTTCAACGTCGTGCGCGCCAAGACGAATCTCTACGGCGCCCTGCGTGCCCGACTCGGCTACAGCTTCGATCGCTATCTGATCTACGGCACCTTCGGGCTCACCGGTGCGAACGCCCGGTTTCTCGCCAGCTATCCGGATCTCGACACGGGCGCCCAGACCACCGCGCAGCGGGAATTGGGCTATGTCGGCTTCACCCTGGGCGCGGGCGTGCAATACGCCATCACCGACAGCCTCGCCCTGGGCATCGACTACCGCTACATCGATCTCGGCGGCAGCCGGCGCTTCCCGCTGGGCGTGGTGCCCGGCGACACGGGTGGACCGGTCACGACCCGGGCGAGCTTCACCTCCAACCAGCTGTTCGCACGGCTGATGTGGTTCCCGGGCGGCTTGAAGGTGCCGCCGGACCCGGACGAGACCGCTCCGCACGACCCCGACAACGGCGATACCGGCCGCTTCTCGCTGCACGGGCAGACGACCCTGATCGCGCAGGCCGTGCCCGGCTTCCGCTCGCCCTACGAGGGCGCGCAGAGCCTGATCCCCCATCAGGCCCGGCAGACCACCACGGCGACGATCTTCCTCGGCCTCAAGCTCACCGACAGCACCGAGATCTACTACAACCCCGAATTCAGCCAGGGCTTCGGCCTTTCGCGGACGCTGGGCGTCGCCGGCTTCGTCAACGGCGAGGCGCAGAAGGCGGGCGCCCCGTTCCCGAAGCTGCGCTCGAACCGCTACTACGTGAAGCAGACCTTCGGGCTGGGCGGCGAGACCGTGGATGTGCCGGACGGTCCGAACCAGGTGGCCACCCGCTACGATGCCGAGCGGATCACGCTGATCGCCGGCAAGTTCGCGCTGGGCGACTTCTTCGACGGCAACATCTACGCGCACGACCCGCGCGTGGACTTCTTCAACTGGTCGCTCTGGGGCGCCTCGGCCTGGGACTTCCCGGCGAACCTCCCGGGCTTCACGCAGGGCGTCTACGCCGAGTACAACCGGCCGGAATTCGCCATCCGCGCAGCCTACACGCAGGTGCCCAAGGAGCCGTCGAGCGACGTGCTCGACCCGCGGGTGTTCCGGCGTGCGGGGCTGAACGTCGAGTTCGAGGAGCGCCACGTCCTCCCGTGGCTGGAGCAGCCCGGCAAGATCCGGATCGGCCTGTTCTCGAATGTCGGTGTCTCGGCCAACAACCGCGACGTGGTCACCCTGACGCAGCTCGGCCTGTTCGACGACATCAACGACGCCGTCGCGGCGACAAGGCGCCCCCGCCGCAAGACCGGCGGCTACATCAACCTGGAGCAGGGGCTGACGCCGGAACTCGGGCTGTTCGCCCGGGCGAGCCTGAACGACGGGCGCACCGAGAACATCTCCTTCACCGACATCGACCGGAGCTTCTCCGGAGGCCTGTCGCTGAAGGGCAAGGCCTGGGACCGGCCCGACGACACGATCGGCATCGGCGCCGCGATGAACGGGCTCTCGCCCTCACACCGGGCCGCCTTCGCGGCCGGCTACCTCGGCCTGCTGATCGGCGACGGGCGGCTGAATTACGGCACCGAGCGCGCGCTGGAGACCTACTACGCCCTGAACCTCACGAAATTTGTCACCCTGACCTTCGACTACCAGTTCATCGACAATCCCGGATACAATCGCGACCGCGGCCCCGCGCATTTCTTCGCCTCGCGGTTGCACGCGGATTTCTGATCGGCGCGGCCGGAGGCATCGGCGGCATGCCCGATCAGTCCGCCGCCTCGGTCACGGTGGCCCCGAAGAGCGCCTCGAAGGCGGCGCGGAGCTGCATGTCGACCTCCGGCAGGCTCACGGGCAGGCCGAGATCGACGAGGCTCGTCACCCCGTGCTCCCGGACGCCGCACGGCACGATCCCGTCGAAATGCGCGAGATCGGGCTCGACGTTCAGGCTGATGCCGTGGAAGCTGACCCAGCGGCGCACCCGGATCCCGATCGCCGCGATCTTGTCCTCGACGCGAGGCCCCTTCTCGGGCCGGCGTACCCAGACGCCGACCCGATCCTCCCGGCGCTCGGCGCGGACATTGAAGGCGGCGAGCGTCTCGATCAGCCACGCCTCCAGGCTCGCCACATAGGCGCGCAGGTCGCGGCTGCGCCGGTCGAGGTCGAGCATCACGTAGGCGACCCGCTGGCCGGGGCCGTGATAGGTGTATTGCCCGCCCCGGCCCGTGGCGTGGACCGGGAAGCGGTCCGGTGCCACCAGATCCTCCGGTCGGGCCGAAGTCCCGGCCGTGTAGAGCGGCGGGTGCTCCAGCAGCCAGACGCATTCGGGCGCCGCGCCGCGGGCGATCGCCTCCACACGCGCCTCCATCCAGGCGAGGGCGGCCGTGTAGCCCACGGGCGCGTCGCTCACGCGCCAGCCCACCGGGCCGGCGACCGGATCTGCGCCGGGCCGCTTCGGGAAGGCGTGCGGGCGGACCGTGAGGCGGGGCGCGTTTACCAAGAGTTCATCATCCTGCGTCGATGGTCGCAGCCTTCAACATTCGCGGCCGGCGCTGGCAAGGACCGGCCGTGAGACAGGATGGCGGCTGGTGGCGATCTTCGAGACCCTGAAGGTCGATCTGACAGTGGTGCTGGGCCGCGCCCGCATGCCGCTGCACATGCTGCTGCGCATGGGCCGTGGCGCCGTGATCGAGCTGGAAGCCAGCGACAGCGACATGGTCGAGATCCTGGCCAACGACCACCCGATCGCCCGCGGGCAGATCGTGGTGACCGGCGACCGCATCTCCGTCGAGGTGACTGAGCTGATCCGCAAGGCGGCCTCGATCGTGGAGCCCGGCATCAGCATCGGCGACGGCGCGGCGCCTTTCCTGGAGGGCGGCTACGATTCCCCGTGAGCGAGGCGCTTGTCGGCGGCGGAACGATCTGTTATCCGCTGCGCCGCGCGACACGAAAGCGGCCCCGGGTTCTCCCGCGGCGCGCGACGGTCGGGCAAACGGACCGATCTTCGCGTCCGATGCGGCCATGGCGGAATTGGTAGACGCGCTAGCTTGAGGTGCTAGTCCCGAGAGGGGTGGAGGTTCGAGTCCTCTTGGCCGCACCACATTGTTTCGGTTGCCCCGGATCTGCGGCAGCCCGGATGTGGTGCCAGACAGGGCGGTGCGCCGCCGATTGCGACACAACATCAGAGTAAGCCGATCCGCTCTGCGGAACCGCGGCCCGGTCCCGATCGACCGAAAGCTCGGGCGCCCTGGTGCTGCCGGAGGCGGAGGGCCATGCCCGGATCGCCGGCCGTGTTCGCGGGCTCGACGGGGCACTGGTACCGGTCCGCGTGGCCCTCGGCCTGATCGCGCCGCAACCCGGCCCTGCATTGACTTCGCAGTCGCACAGCCGCATATCGGCGCTGCAGCGTCAGCGGCCGTCATGGCCCGCTTGAGGGGGCTGCGTGACGGATCGGGCGCCTTCCCGGCGTGATCCGGCCCCCCTCTTCATAACGTGCATGCACCCGGGCCGCCCCATCACGCGGGCTGCCCCCTGCCAACGGACCGGCCCCAACACGGCATCGATCGCGTGCGACGCGAGGCGCCCGGCCGGCCCTGCTGCATCGGATACATCCTTGACCCAATTCACCGATTTCGGCCTCGCCCAGCCCGTGCTGCGGGCGCTCAGCGAGGCCGGCTACGTCGCGCCGACCCCGATCCAGGCCCAGGCGATCCCGCCCGCCATGGAAGGCCGCGACCTCTGCGGCATCGCCCAGACCGGCACCGGCAAGACCGCGGCCTTCGCGCTGCCGATCCTGCACCGCCTCTCGCTCTCGGACCGCCGCGCGCCGCGCCGCGGCTGCCGGGTGCTGGTGCTCTCGCCCACCCGCGAGCTCGCCAACCAGATCGCCGAATCCTTCTCGGATTACGGCCGTCACCTGTCCTTCACCAACACGGTGGTGTTCGGCGGCGTCACCATCAGCCGGCAGGAGCGCGCCCTGGCGCCGGGCGTCGACATCCTCGTCGCCACCCCCGGCCGGCTGATCGACCTGATCGAGCGTCGCTCACTGATCCTCGACGGCGTGGAGATCCTCGTCCTCGACGAAGCCGATCAGATGCTCGACCTCGGCTTCATCCACGCCCTCAAGCGCATCGTGAAGATGCTGCCCGAGAAGCGCCAGAGCCTGTTCTTCTCGGCGACCATGCCGAAGAATATCGCCGGCCTCGCGGCGCAGTATCTCACCGATCCGGTCCAGGTCGCGGTGACGCCCGTCGCCACCACGGCGGAGCGGGTCGACCAGCAGGTGATCTTCGTCCACACCGGCGCCAAGCAGGCGCTGCTCGGCCACATCCTGCGCGATCCGGCGATCGAACGCGTCCTGGTCTTCACCCGCACCAAGCACGGCGCCGACCGCGTCGTCCGCGGGCTCGACAAGGTCGGCATCGCGGCGGCGGCCATCCACGGCAACAAGAGCCAGCCGCAGCGCGAGCGGGCGCTGGCGTCCTTCAAGGACGGCTCCTGCCGGGTTCTGGTCGCCACCGACATCGCGGCCCGCGGCATCGACGTCGAGGGCGTGAGCCACGTGGTCAATTTCGACCTGCCGAACGTGCCGGAGAGCTACGTCCACCGGATCGGCCGCACCGCCCGGGCCGGCGCGGACGGGCTCGCCATCTCGTTCTGCAACGACGAGGAGAAGGCCTACCTGCGCGACATCGAGCGGGTGACCCGGCAGAAGGTGCCGGTGGCGGGCTTCCCCGAGGGCTTCACCCCGCCGTCCCGCCAGGAGGCGGCCGAGATCGCCCGCGAGGAGGAGCGCCGGCCCGAACGGCAGCAGCAGCGTCCCGGCGGCGGCCGCCAGGGTCAGCGGCCCCGGCAGTCGCAGGGCCGCCCCCAGCAGGGTCGGCCGGAGGGTGGCCGCGGCTTCGGCGGCCCCGGCCAGGGTGCGCCCCGGCAGGGCCGGCCCCAGGAAGGCCGGGCCGACGCCCGCGGCGACGGGCGGGGTCATGCCCCGCAGGGCCGCGACGTCCGCGCCGACCGGCCGGCACGACCGCAGGGCGAGCGCCCCAACCAGGGCCGTCCGAACCGCGACGCCCGGCCCCAGCGGGCCGATGCCCGGCCGCGCAGCGGCGGGGGCGGCGGCGAGGGTCGCAGCATCGGCTGGTTGGAGCGGGCGCCCCGCTCCTGAGCGTCACATTCGAGCCGCCCGGGACGGATCCGTCCCGGGCGGCTTTCCATTTCAGCGCAGGCCGCGGCCGCGAAGCCGCGCCGCGCGGCGATCAGTTCCCCCTGACGCCCGTGACCATGCCTCGGGCCCTTGCGGCCCCGCACGCGGCGAGGGCGCCGCCGGCCGGATGGCGGGCGGGGACGCCCCGCGACCCCGTCTCCCCATGAGGGCTCCGCTGTCCCCGCGCGCGCAGCGACGCACGCCAGCCGGCACCACATCCCCGGCTGTGACGCTGCCCCGGCTCCCGTCGCTGCGCGCGGTTCCCATCACAGGACTCGGTCAGTTCGCCCGCGAGACCTCGACGAGGTTGTCGGAGAACGAGGGGGCGTGGCCCATATCGGTGAAGGCCGCCGACGAGATGCTGTTGACTGTCCCCTCGTTGAGCTGGCGCCAGTAGCCGAGGGTCGCCACCACGATTCCGTGCGTGACGTCGTCGGTGACGCGCGCGACGCCCTTGAAGGCGCCCCGGGCATTGGCGACCTGGACGCGGTCGCCGTCGACGATGCCCCGGGACTCGGCATCGGCCGGGCTGATCATCACGAACTGCTCGCCCTGGCCCTTCTGCTTGTCCGCCATGTTGGCGTAGCAGGAATTCAGGAAGTAGTGGCTCTTGGGCGAGACGATGTTGAGCGGGTAGCGCTTGGCCAGCTCCGGATCGTTCGCGTGCGATTCCCGCGCACCGACATAGTCGGGCAGCGGGTCGAGGGGTTCGCCGGGCTGGAAGCCCTCGTACATCTGCCGGAACGGCGGCGCGACGAAGTTCGTGGCGCCCTCGATCTTGAGCATGCACTTGCCGGTATCGGTCGGGAAGTTGCCCTCCCGGTGCGGGGCGCGGTCGTCCGGCGTGCCCACCTTCAGGCGGGCGAAGCCATGCGCGCGCATGTAGGCGAGGTCGATCCCCGCGCAGGCGGGCGAGGCCCAGTCGACGTAGTGCTCCAGGCACTCCGCGTCCGACCATTTGAAGTTCTCTTCCTCGAAGCCGAACCGGGCGGCGAGCCTGCGGAAGATCTCGTTGTTGGGGATCGCCTCGCCGGGCGCTTCCGCGCACTTGGTGTTGTAGGTGAGGTAGAGGTGGCCCCAGGAGAGGATCATGTCCTCCATCTCGGCGCCCATCGCGGCCGGAAGCAGAATGTCGGCGTAGGCGGCCGTGTCCGAGATGAAGTGCTCGGCCGAGACCATGAACAGGTCCTCCCGCATCAGGCCCGCGACGATCTTGTCGGTCTCGGGGGCCTGCGTCACCGGGTTCGAGTTCCAGCACATCATCGACATGATCGGCGGGTCGAGCTTCAGCTCCCCGGTGAGCGCGCGGCCGATCTGCAGGTTCGAGACGACCCGGGTGCCCTCCGGGATCAGGTCGGGCCGGCACATGACGTCGAACTTGTAGGGATGCTCCCAGACCGGGAACTGCGTGACGCCGCCGCCGACATGGCGCCACGCACCGGTGAGCGCCGGGATGCAGGTGACCGCCCGGATGGTCTGGCCGCCGCCGAAATGCCGCTCCAGCGCCACGCCCATGCGGATGCCCACCGGCTGGGCCGTCGCCATCTCGTGGGCGAGCCTGCGGATGTCGGCCGCCGAGACGCCCGTGATGGCCTCCGCCCATTCCGGCGTGCGCGGGGCGGCCCGCTCCTTCAGATCGGCGAAGCCGATCGTGTGGGTGTCGACGTAGTCCTGGTCGACGAGGCCCTGCGCGATGATCGAGTTGATCAGCGCCATGGCGAGGGCGCCGTCGGTGCCGGGCTTCGGGGCGATGTGCCAGTCGGCGGCCTTGGCGGTGCGCGACGCGTAGGCGTCGATGACGACGACCTTGGCGCCCTTCTTCTGCGCGTCCTTCACGATCGCCCAGTGGTGGAGGTTCGTGCTGACGGAGTTGCAGGCCCAGATGACGATGTACTTGGAGTGGATGTAGCTCTCCGGATCGAGGCCGGCGGTCGGCCCGACGGTGAGGAGCCAGGCCGTGCACGAGCCCTCGCCGCAGAAGGTCCGCTCGGTCACGGTGGCGCCCAGGCGGTTGAAGAAGGCGTCGCCGCCGTTCAGCCCGTGCACGAGGCCCTGGTTGCCGAGATAGCTGTAGGGGGCGATGGCCTGCGGCCCGTACTGGTCGATGATCGCCGTCCAGCGGCTGACGATCTCGTCGAGCGCTTCGTCCCAGGTGATGCGCGCGAATTGCTTGGAGCCCTTCGGGCCGACGCGCTTCATCGGGTAGAGCACCCGGTCCGGATGATAGTGGCGCTTCTCGTAATCCTTCAGCTTCACGCAGAGGCCGCCCCGGGTCATCGGGTGGTCCGGGTTGCCGCGCACGCTCAGAAGCTCGCCGCCCTTCACCTCGAACAGCATGGAGCAGGTGTCGGGACAATCATGCGGACAGGCGCCGTAGAAGACCTCTGAGACGGCCTCGGCCTGGACGATCTCGTTCATCGTTTCCTCCCTGACCCCGCAGGCGTCTCGTTATTATGCGTGTTTCTCGGCGCGGGTCGGGTCCAGCCTATATCGGGAAGAAGAAAAATTCTAATTCGAGCGCGGTGCCCGATCCGTGCCGGGCGGACGCGCGGGGTCAGCCCTCCGGCAGTCCAGCGCGGCGCAGGCCCTCGTAGATGCGTGCCCGCTGGGCCAGGAAGGTCGGATCGGTGGAGGTCAGGCTTCGGTAGCGGGCGAGGGTGTAGCCGGGGCGCAGCCTGAGGAACTCGGCGAGGGAGGCCCGCGCCTCCACATCCCGGCCGAGCCGCGCGAAGGCGCAGGCGAGATAGAGGTGGGGGAAGTCGAAGAGCGGGTTCACCGCCGCCGCGCGGCGCAGCGGCTCGATCGCCTCCTGATCCTGCCCGAGATGGAGCTTGGCCAAGCCGTCCCGGGCGAGCCACGCCCCGAGCAGGGGATCCTTGGGGCTGAGGCGGATGGCGGCGGCGATGTCGCGCTCCGTCTCCTCAGCCCGTCCGAGGAAGATCTGGATGAGGCCGCGATAGGCGTAGGCCCGGGCGAAGCTGGGATTCAGGGTGAGCACCCGGTCGAACGCCGCGAGGGCCTCCGCGTAGCGCGATCGGGCGCGCAGGGTCTCCCCGCGCAGGTAATGCGCGAAGGGATGTGTCGGGTCGCCCTGGAGGACCGATGCGATCGCCTGCTCGGCCGTGTCGAGATCCGCCGTCCGCTCGGTCGTCCAGCCGTTCAGCACCCCGTCGACGAGCACCTCGGCGAGCCCCAGGCGCGCATCGACATTGGCCGGATCGAGGCCGAGCGCGCGCTCGAACAGCGGGCGGGCCTGGGCGTGGTTGTCGCGGGCGAAGGGCCGGTTGAGCAGCGCCTGTCCGCGCATGACCAAATCCACCGCATCCGCCGGCTGGCCCGACCGGGCCTGCGTGGCGGCCTCGAGAAGACGCACGCCGAGGGCGCGGCCGACCTGGGCGACGAGGACATCCTGCGCGGCGCCGACGGCGGTCCGCGGTCCGTCGTAGCGGTCGGCCCAGAGGGCGGCGCCGGTCTCGGCATCCGTCAGTTGCACGGCGAAGCGCACCTGCTCGCCGCTCTGCCGAAGGCTTCCCTGCACGACGTAGCGGACGCCGAGTTCGCGGCCGACGGCGCGCGGCTCGACGGGCCGCCCCCTGTAGGCCTGGGCCGTGCCGTGCGCGATGACGAAGGTCCCCGGAGCGCGGGCGAGATCGGCGGAGAGATCCTCGGCGAGCTGCTCGGCGAGGTAATCCTGGTCTGCTTCGCCGCTCTGGTTCGCCAGGGGCAGGACCACCAGGGACAGCCTCGGGCGCAGAGGCTCGCCCGGCCCATCCGTGCGCTCGGATCCGACGAGACGGGGCCAGGTCAGAGCCAGCCCCGCGGCGGCGAGGACCGCGACGGCGCCGAGCGTCGGCCGGAGGGCGGCGCGGGCGCGGCCCGCCCGGATGGCGCGCGACGTCCGCTGGTCGGGAGGCGGCACGGCGTAGACGCGCACGGGGCGTGCGATGTTCTTGAGGCGCTGCGTGCCGAGATCGATGAACGGGATTTCCGAGAGACCACGAACCTGCAGGTAGGCGGCTTCCGAAAGCCTCAGGGCACCGGGCTCGGCGGCGCTCTGCAGACGCGCGGCGATGTTGACGCCGTCGCCGAAGAGATCGCCGTCATGCACCATGATGTCGCCGAGATGGATCCCGATGCGGAGACGGAACTGCGCGGCCTCCCCCTCGGCCTCGGCGAGGGCTCGCTGGATCGCCACCGCACAGCAGACGGCATCCATGACCGAGGCGAACTCGGCCAGAACACTGTCCCCGGCCGTGTTGGCGATCCGTCCGTGACGGGCCGCGATCATCCGGTCGACGATCCGCCGCGTGGCCTGGAGGGCGCGCATGGCGCCGCTCTCGTCGGCATGCATCGCCTTCGAATAGCCGGCGATGTCGGCGGCGAAGATCGCGGCCAGCCGGCGTTCCGGAACCGACCATTCCGATGCGCTGGACAGTGCCCTGTTCTCGCTCATCGCGATCCGTTCACGCCACGGCGACCCGGCAAGCCCGACCGTGGCCGCGTGATTCGCCACCCGCAGCGATGCAGCCGAATACTGCTTTGATCCAATGATGTCGAGCGAACACATGCATTCGTTCGCGCAAAACAAAGAATCGAGCCGGATCCGAGTCCGTCGCCGGGACTTCTCGAGCCCCCGCAGCGGATGGTCCTTCCGCGACCGTCGCCCGACCGGACGGCCGCTCCGGCGCGGGCAGATCCTTTTATTGGCCGCGCCGTGCCCCCATTTCTGCCGACGGACGAATGGGGGCCTGCATCATGCGGTTCGAACTCTATCGGGACGCCAAGGGTGAATGGCGCTGGCGCCTCCGGGCGCGCAACGGCGAGGTGATCGCCGAATCCGGCGAAGGCTATAGCCGCCGCGAGGATTGCGAGCACGGCATCGCCCTCGTGCGCCAAAGCGCCGAGGCCCGCATCGAGGACATGACGACGAAGATCGCCTGACCCGTCGGGTCTCAACCCGCGATCAACCCTGTCCGAAACGTCGCAGCGGTTATGCTGCAACGCTTCCGCTCGCCTACGCGTTGCAGCGTTTCGGACCGGGCGGAGGGCCCTCGCTTCCCGTGCGGTTCGTCGACCAGGACGTAACCACACGAAGGGAGTCGAGACCGTGCTGAGGAAATTCCTGCTCGCGGCCCTGCTGGTGCTGGGCTTCGCGGCTGCGGCGCCGGAGGGCGCGTCCGCCGCGCCCATCGGTCCGGGGCTGGCCCTGCCCGCCGAAGCCGCGCCGGCAGTAGCCGAGAAGGCCCAGTACTACTACCGCCGCCGCTTCTACGGCCCGCGGCCCTACTGGCGCCGCCCCTATTACCGTCGCCGGTTCTACTACGGCCCGCGGCCGTTCTACCGCCGTCCCTATTACGGCCGCCGGTTCTACTACTGAGCGGTTCTCCGACCTGACCGGCCCGGCGGCTCCCTCGAGCCGCCGGGCTTTTTCATGCGCCGATTCGGGGTGCGCGCGGGCGGCCCTTGCTTTATCGTGCCGGGAACGGGACCGCCGACGGCAGATCGGTGCGCCCGAGAGGAAGCCCGATGAACGATATTGCGCAACGCGCCGAGCCTGCGGCGGCGACGCCGGACCTCTGGCAATCCATCCCGCTCGAATGCATCCTGAGTGCGGTCGCCGTGCTGCTGGCGGCGGGTCTCAAGCTCGCCGGCCTGATGTCCTGACGGCGCAGACGGGGCGGATGGACGGCATGCAGCACGTCACACTCTCACCGGCCGGAAGCGCGACACCGCCCGTGGAGGTCGATCTGCCCAAGGGCGACCTCACGGTGCGCACCATCGCCATGCCGGCCGACACCAATGCCAACGGCGACATCTTCGGCGGCTGGGTGCTCTCGCAGATGGACCAAGCCGGTGGCATCGCGGGGGTGGACCGGGCGCAGGGACGCGTGGTCACCGTGGCGCTCGAATCCATGACGTTCATCCGGCCGGTCCGGGTCGGCGACGTGCTGTGCGTCTATACCCGGGTGGCGCATGTCGGCCGGACCTCGATGAAGATCGAAGTCGAGGCCTGGGCGCGGCGCTTCTGCACCCAGGTTCGCGAGCGGGTCACGCAGGCCACGTTCACCTTCGTGGCCATCGACGAGGCCGGCCGCCCACGGCCGATCCCGCCGGCGGTGCCCTCGCCCTCCGCGACTACTTGATCACCCCGCAGGCGATCCGGTCGCCGGCGCCGCCGATCGGCTGGCTGGTGTGGTCGTCCTCGTTGGCGTGAATGATCAGCGCCGCGCCGTCACCATCCTTGAGGCCGCCCTCGCCGTTCAGCGGCGTCTCGCTCGAGACCTCGGCATTGGCCGAGCCGTCCTGCGCGGCGTAGAGGTTCGGCAGGTCGCCCTCGTCGGGCCCCTCGGCGTTGAGCAGCCCGTGCTTGCTCTGGTCGTGGTTCACGTGGGCCTTCGAGTTCATGAACTTCGGATCCGAGCAGTCGCCCACGGCATGGAAATGCATCCCGTGCCAGCCGGGCGGCAGACCACCGGGCTGGATCGTCACGCGCAGGACCAGGGCATTCGCCCCGTCGCGGATCGACAAGGCGCCGATCGCGTCGCCCTTGGCGTTCTTGATCGGCGCCGTATAGGTCTCTGCCGGTTTGGCGGCCTCCTTCGGAGGCTCCTGCGCCAGGGCGGCGCCGGCGGCGACGGTCCCGAGCAATGCGAGCAGCGGCAGGGTGCGGGTCATACGGTGGCTCTCCTCTCCGGCCCGGTCTAGTTAGGGAGCGCGCCGGCCTTCGACAGGGCGGCGGCCCGAAACCTCCGTCGCAGATCTGCCGGGACCGCACGAAGCCCTGATGACCCGAGACCGGCCTATCCCGGACCGCGCGCCGCCCACGGACGATCCGTCCCCGCGTCGCGCCGACCTGTTCCTCGTGGCGCACGGCCATTTCGAGAGCCGGGCCCGCGCCCAGGCCGCGATCCGCGCCGGGCTCGTGCGGGTCGACGGGCGCCCGCTCGCGCGCCCCTCGGACACGATCGCCCCGGGGGCACGGGTCGAGGCGGAATCCGAGCATCCCTACGCCTCCCGCGGCGGCATGAAGCTCGCCGCCGCCCTGGATGCGTTCGGCCTCGACCCGGCCGGCCGTACCGGCCTCGACGTCGGCGCTTCGACGGGCGGCTTTACCGACGTGCTGCTGGCCCGCGGCGCCCGCCACGTCCACGCGCTGGATGTGGGCCGGGGGCAATTGCATCCGCGCCTCGCCGGGGATCCGCGGGTGACCAACCGGGAGGGGACCGACATCCGCGCCCTCGACCCGGACGCCCTCGTCCCGCGCCCCGATCTCGCCAGCGTGGACGTGAGCTTCATCGGTCTGCGCCTCGTCCTGCCGGTCCTGCCGCCGCTGCTCGCCCCGGGAGCGGAGGTCGTCGCGCTGATCAAGCCGCAATTCGAGGCCGGGCGCGGGCGGGTCGGCCGCGGCGGCCTCGTGCGCGACCCGGCGGTCCACGCAGAAGTCTGCGCGGCCATCCGCAAAACCCTGGAGGCGCTCGGCGCCGAAATCCTGGGCCTTATCGACTCGCCGGTGCCGGGCGGCGACGGCAATGCCGAGTTCCTGATCGGTGCGAGGTTGCCGTGAGCGAGACAGCCGACATCGAGACAGTCACGATCCGCGACCTCGGCGCCCGCGGCGACGGGATCGCCGAGGATGGGATCCTCGTGCCCTACACCTTGCCCGGGGAACGCGCGGAAATCCGCCGGGAGGCGCGGCGCGGCGACCTCATCGCCGTCACGCAGGCCTCCCCCGACCGGGTCGCGCCGTTCTGCCCGCACTACATGCGCTGCGGCGGCTGCCGCACCCAGCACCTCGCGCGGCCCGCGGAACTCGCCTGGAAGCGCGGCCTCGTCGCGCAGGCCCTGTCCCAGGCCCGCCTCGACGTGGCCCCTGCCCCGATCATCGACGCGCACGGGACCGGGCGTCGCCGCCTCACCCTGCACGTGCGGGAGATCGACGGCCGTGCCGAGGCCGGGCTGATGGCGGCGCGCAGCCACGCGCTGGTCCCGATCGACCATTGCCCAATCACCGTGCCGGCGCTGCACGCGGCCCCCGCGGTGGCGCGCCGCCTCGCCGCCCCCCTGGGCCATGGGCGCAAGCCCCTCGACGTGGCCGTCACCGCCACCGACCAGGGCCTGGACGTCGATCTGCGCGGCCACGGCCCGGTGAGCGCCGGCGTGGGCACCGCGCTGGTGCGGATCGCCGGCGAACTCGGCCTCGCCCGCCTCTCCCTCCACGGCGAGCGGCTCATGGAGGCCGAGCCGGTCTCGGTCACTGCCGACGCGATCCGCCTCTACCCGGCGCCCGGCGGATTCCTGCAGGCGACCGCCGCCGGACAGGCGACGCTCTGCGATCTCACCCTGACGGCCCTCGGCCCCCGTGTCCGACGTGTCGCCGACCTGTTCGCCGGTTGCGGGCCGTTGAGCCTGGCGATCGGCCGGACGGCCGCCGTTCACGCCGTCGAGTCCGACGCCGCCGCCCTGGCCGGGCTCGAACGATCCGCGCGCATGGCCTCGGGCCTGCGCAGGATCACCACCGAGCGCCGCGACCTGTTCCGGCGGCCCCTGCTCCCCCTCGAACTCGAGGCCTTCGATGCGGTGGTGTTCGACCCGCCCCGGGCCGGCGCGGAGGCCCAGGCCCGCCAGCTCGCCGCCGCGCGCGTGCCCCTCGTGATCGGCGTCGCCTGCGACGCCGGCACCTTCGCCCGGGATGCGGCGACGCTGGTTGCCGGAGGCTACCGGCTGGAGGCCGTCACGCCGGTGGACCAGTTCCGCCATTCGGGCCATGTTGAGATGGTTGGCGTGTTCCGACGCGAGCCGGCGCGGCGCCGATGAGGCAGGCAACCCGCAGTGAAGTTCGGCGTTCTCTCGAAGACTGGAGAGGTTCCATGAGCCGAGGATATTTTCGTCTCGCAGGTCTGGCCGCGCTGAGTCTCACCCTCTCGGCTCCCCTCGCGGCACAGACGGTCGCGCCCGATCAGACGGGCACCGGCGGCGGCCCGGCCTCCACGATCACGGCGCCGAACACCAACAGCCTCGGCGTCACCAAGCCGCCAGGCACGTCGCTCGGGGCCGCCGAAGTGCCGTCCCGCACGGAGGAGCGGCGTGAGCGCGCCCTGACCGATCGGATCGAACGCAGCATCTGCGACGGCTGCAACTGAGCCTGGGTCCGGGGCACTCGCTCGCGGTCGGCGGACCTTGCCGCCGCAGGATCGGCCTGGGCCGGGCGGCAGGCGACCACGGCCGCCAGGGTGAGCCCGGCTCGCCGGACGCGGGGACGATGCCACCCGGACCGAGCAGGCGCCTCTCCGGGCGGCGATGGCCGAATTCGGCGGGATCGCCCAGACGACGGTCGGCTGACGGCGCCCAGGCCGGAGCAACCGGTTGCGCCTGCGGCGGTCCATGAGACGGTCCATGAGACGGTCCATGAGAGGGCGCGCGACCGCTCCGTCACCCCTATTCAGCGCCCTTTCGACGCCAAGGCCCTCGGCGAGGCGGCGACCGGCCCCGCAGCGACCGACCCCGAGCTGTTCCGAGGGATTGGGCCGCGATGTCACGGAAGCGTCAGAAAACAGCGCCACATCCCCGGCACAGCTTGCATCGATCGTCGCGGTGCCGGATGCGGGCTGCGGCCCTGCGCTGTCCCGTGACCGATCCGTATCCGAGACCTGCTCGTGATCTTCATCCACCAGCCCGCCATCGGCGCCGGAGCCACGCTGCTTGAACGCCGCGTCATCGATCTCCAGGACACGATCCCCGAAGACACCGTCTGGCTCGACCTGATCCGCCCGAGCCGCGAGGAGGAGCTGAAGGTCGAGGCCTTCGCCGGCATCGAGGTGCCGACCCGCGAGGAGATGAAGGACATTGAGCCCTCGGAGCTGCTCTACGTGGAAGACGGCGCCCGCTACATGACCGGGCGCGTGCTCTCGAAGGTCAGCGATGCCGAGGAACCGGGGCTCGCCGGCATCACCTTCATCCTGCGCGGCAACCGGCTCGTCACCGTGCGCCACGAGGAGCCGCAGGCCTTCCGCATGTACACGCAGCGCGCCGGGCGCTCGATGGGCAACGGCAGCGCGTCGGCCACCTCGGGCGAGACCATCCTGGCCGGGCTGATCGAGGCGGTGATCGACCGGGCCGCCGACGTGCTCCAGCTCCAGGGCGAACGCATCGACCGCCTGTCGGGCAAGATCTTCGAAGTGCAGGAGGATCCGTCCGCCCGCAACACCGCCCTTCAGGACACGTTACGCGCCCTCGGCCGGCACGGCGATCTCATCTCCAAGCAGCGGGAGAGCCTCGTCTCCATGGAGCGTATTCTGCTCTCGCTGTCGGCGACCTACCGGACCAACAAGGCCCCGCGCGATCTGCGCGAGGATGTCCGCTCCACCCTGCGGGATCTTCAATCCCTCGAGGAGCACGCCACCTTCCTGTCCACGAAAATTCAATTTTTGCTCGACGCAACACTCGGTCTTGTCAATCTTGAACAGAACAACATCATCAAGCTGTTCTCGGTCATGGCGGTCGTCTTCATGCCGCCGACGCTGATCGCGTCGATCTATGGCATGAATTTTAAAGCCATACCCGAACTAGATTTCTCATTCGGATACCCGATGGCGCTGGTCATGATGGTCGTCGCAGCGGTATTCCCTTACTTTTTCTTTCGCTGGAAGAAGTGGCTTTAACGGCAAAGTCTGCTCCAGGACCGGAAAAATATTAAGGTCTCTGCGGGAGCATGGTGAGACCTGCAGGCGCGGCATGGCCGCGATGACGGAACCTCCCATGCGTTTCTCCCTGAAGACGGTTCTCGCCGGTGCGATCGGCCTGCTTGCCCTCGCCGCCGTCGGCCAGGGAATCGCCAGTGTCGTGAGCCTGTCGGAGATCGAGCGCAACGCCGCGGCGATCTCCCAGCAGGCCCTGCCCACGCAGAACCAGGCCGAGGCCATCGGGACGGCCGTGCGGGACGCCCGCCTGCGGCTCTACCGGCTGGTAGTGGCCTCGCCCGACGCGGCAGCCCTGGACAAGAACCAGACCGCGCTGACCGACACCCTCGGCGAGCTTTCCGGCCTCCGTCAGGCTTACCAGGAGCGCCTGACGGCTCCTCAGGACCGGGAGATCTACGAGCGCTTCACCAATGCCTGGAACGCCTACCAGAACGTGCAACTGCAAGTGGTCGAGCTGATGATCGCAGGCGATCAGCCGGGCGCGCTCGCGCTGGTGCTGGACCCCGCGACGGGTGCGCAGAACGATGCCGCGGTGGCGAGCCTGACCGAGTCCATCGCCTCTGCCCGGGCACAGACCGCGGCCAATGTCGCCGTGACCGTGCAGGCGGCGACGCGCGCCAATCTGATCGCGATGGCCGCCACCGTGGTGGGCCTCGTGGTCGCCGCCGCCGCGATGCTGTTCGCCCTGTTCGGGATCGCGCGCCCGATCGAGCGCATGACCGGGGCGATGGGCCGCCTCGCCCAGGGCGACGAGAGCGTGCCGGTCCCGCACACCGGGCGCCGCGACGAGATCGGCGCGATGGCGGCGGCCGTACAGGTCTTCAAGGACAACCTGATCCACACCCGCGCCCTGGAGCGGGAGACGGCCCAGGCCCGGGAGGGCGCCGAGGCGCAGCGCCGGCGGGCCGTTCACGCCCTGGCCGAGTCCTTCGAGGCCGCGGTCGGCGGCGTGCTGACGCGGGTGGCGGACGCCGCCCTCGGCCTGCGGGCCGAAGCCGAGGCGATGACCAGCACGGCCACGCACACGGCCGAGCGCTCGGCCACGGTGGCGGGGGCCGCGCAGGAGGCCGCCCAGCATGTCGGCACCGTCGCGGCGGCCGCGGAGGAACTCGGCGCCTCGGTGCAGGAGATCGGCCGCCAGGTGGACGGGTCTGCCGAACTCGCCCGGAGCGCGGTGGTCCAGGCCGGCGCCACCGCCGGCCTCGTGCAGGACTTGAGCACGGCGGCGGGCCGGATCGGCGATGTCGTGCGCCTCATCACCGACATTGCAGGCCAGACGAACCTGCTGGCGCTCAACGCCACGATCGAGGCGGCCCGCGCCGGCGATGCGGGACGCGGCTTCGCGGTGGTCGCCAGCGAGGTGAAGCAGCTCGCCGCCCAGACCGCCAAGGCCACCGAGGAAATTGCCGGTCAGGTCGGCCGAATCCAGGGCGCCACCGGACAGACCGTGGACGCCATCGACGGCATCGCATCCCGCATCCGCGAGATCGACGGCGTGGCGACCTCGATCGCGGCCGCCGTCGAGCAGCAGGGCGCGGCGACCCGGGAGATCGCCCGGAACGTCGCCGAGGCCGCATCCGGAACCAGCGCGGTCACCGGGACGATCGACGCAGTGGCGCGGGCGGCCGACGACACGGGCTCGGCCGCTACACGGATGCTCGCCTCGGCGACAAGCCTCTCGGAAGAGACCGCCGAGCTGCGGCGGGAGATCGACGGCTTCCTGCACACCGTGCGCGCGGCCTGACGCTCAGCCGGGGCTCGAAAGCTTCATCAGGACGAGCCCGGACCCGATCAGGCCGGCCGCGAGGATCCGGCTGGCGCTCGCCTGCTCGCCGAGCACGGCGATGCCGACCAGGAAGGCGCCGACCGCGCCGATGCCGGTCCAGATCGTGTAGGCGGTTCCCAGGGGCAACGTGCGCATCGCCAGCGCCAGGAAGCCGACACTGCCGGCCATCGACACGGCCATGATCGCGGTCGGCCACAAGCGCGTGAAGCCGTCCGACTGCTTCATCGCGTAGGCCCAGACGACCTCGAGAACGCCCGCGATGACGAGAAAGATCCAGGCCATGGCGGCCCTCCTGAAAGGGCCGGGCCGTCCCGGACTTGTGCCCCGTTAACCGGAGGGAGGACGTGGCCTCGCGCGGGATCAGCTAAGGTTTACGGGGGACGGCGGCAAGGGCGCCGCACGGGCCCGATCCGCGGACCTTATCCTGAGGTGGCCGCGAAGCGGGCCTGGAAGGCGGGCTCCCGGAAGCGCGCCGCCCGGTGGCGGTCTCGTTCGAGACCAAAGCTGCGCTCCGGCACCTCGGGACGAGGGCGCGGGTCGGATGAACCGAACCGACGCCCCGTCACGCCACCGCAGCCAGGTGCTTCACCTCGGCCCGCGCCACAACCTTGCCCACGGGCGGCGCCTTGCAGGTCTCAGCCTCGGGGGCCAGGACCGGCGGCTGCACCCAGCGGCCGGCGTCGAGGTCCGCGATCCGGCTGTTGATCTCGCGGATGACGTACCGCGAGAACGGGTAGACGTGCAGGTAGATCACCATGTTGGTAACCACCGCCTCCAGGGCGGCCGGATTGCGCCGGGCGGTCTCCAGGAACACGCTCCAGAAGTGCTTGGCGAGCTCGGGACGGCGCACGGTCATCCGCCAGCACACGCGCAGCAGCGAATAGAGATCGTGGGCGATGTGGCGCCAGTTCAGCTTCTGGGCGGCGAATCTCGGCCGCTTCACCTGCCGCGCGACCACCCGGACCCGGTCGAAGAAGTTCGGCGGGTCGTAGATCTCCTGGAGGACGTCGCGGTAATCGGCCAGCACGTCGCGCTGCGGACGCAGGGTCACGAAGTTGATGCCCTGCGTGCACTGGTCGCCCTGGTCGGCCGTGGTCGCCGCGTAGTTCTCGTAGAGGCGGCCCTCCTTGCGCAGGCGGCGCGAGAGCTGCGTGTTCGGCAGCGCGAAGAGCAGGCCGACCATGGCGATCGGGATGCCGGTCTGGCTGATGCACAGCGACATCGCCTTGCTGATGCTGTCCTTCTCGGTGTCGAAGCCGACGATGAAGCCGGCCGTGACGAACATGCCGTGCTCGTAGAGCTTGTGCACGCTGTCGGCGATCGAGCGCTTGGTGTTCTGTTTCTTCTGCGTCTGGATCAGCGTCGCCTCGTCGGGCGTCTCGATCCCGGTGAACAGGGCGAAGAAGTTCGCGTCCCGCATCATCCCGAGCAGCTCGTCGTCGTCCGCGAGGTTCAGCGAGGCCTCGGTGGAGAACTTGAACGGGTAGCCGTGATCCTCCTGCCACTTGATCAGGTGCGGCAGGAACAGCTTGATGGCCTTCTTGTTGCCGATCAGGTTGTCGTCGACGAAATCGACATGGCCGCGGTAGCCGAGGCCGTAGAGCCGGTCGAGCTCCGCCAGCATCTGCGGCGTGGTCTTGGTCCGCGGGGCGCGGCCGTAGAGCTCGATGATGTCGCAGAACTCGCAGGTGAACGGGCAGCCGCGGGAGAACTGGACGCCGATGTAGAGGTAGTGGCTGAAGGTCAGCAGGTCGAAGCGCGGGATCGGGCTCGTGGTGACGTCGGCCTTGAACTTCTCGGCCGTGAGCCGGCCGCGGCGCTCGCCGGCCTCCCAGGCGGCCACGAACTTGTCGAGGATGCCCTCGGCCTCGCCCAGCACCAGGAAGTCGGCCTTGTCGTAGACCTCGGGCGTCGAGGTCGGCGCGGGGCCGCCCACGCAGACCGGGGTGCCGAGCGCCACGCAGCGGTCGATGACCACGAGGCAATCCGGCTCCTGGGGGAGCATGCCGCCGGTCATCACGAGGTCGGCGGCGCGGATCTGCTCGTCGGTCAGCTCCTCGCAATTGCGGTTGACGAGCGACACCTGCCAGGCCGGCGGCAGCATCGCGGCCAGCGTGATGAGGCCGAGCGGCGGCGCGGGCGCGCGGGCGCCCTGCAGCTCCATGGCCTCTTTGAAGTTCCACATGGAGTTTTCGTAGAACTTCGGGAACACCATCAGCACGCGCGGGGCCGTGTTCGCTTCCGACATGCCAGTTTCCCTCGTCCACACATACCCGGCCCCGCCGGCTCCAGACGGAACCGGGTGCAGGATCGCCCTCTGACCTGCGGGTCAATTAAGGCCGTTTTTCGCTCCCGCAGCAATCGGCACCGCCAATCCCGACAGGACGCCGGACCGAACGCCGAAAATCGCCCCGCCGGGGAGCGTTGAGGCTCGTTTGGCCCGTCTGTCGGGAGCGTGCGCCGGTTCCACGACACGCCCGACCAGGCCCCGTCACGGCCCGACCCGGAACCGCTCCGGCTGCGTCCCGTCGGCGTCCGTGAAGCCGTAGATCCGGGCGAGGTCGCCGGCATGCAGCACCGCACCGGCCCGGGCGGCGATATCCGGATCTGCCGCCAGCGCCGCCAGCGCCCGGCCGGCATAGAGCGGGCTCTCGGTGGCGTGCACCTCCTGGCCGAGATCGCGCGCCCGCTCGGTGGCGACGAAGCCCGGTGAGAGGCCGAGGGCGGTGACGCCGTGGGGCGCGAGTTCGCGGGCGAAGGCCAGGGTCAGCCGGTTGGTGGCGGCCTTGGCGGAATCGTAGAACACGTCACCGAGGTAATCCTCGGTCCCGAAGGAGACGAGCGCCAGCAGCCCGGACCGCGCCGCCACCAGGGCGGGGGCGACCGCGCGGGCGAGCAGCAGGGCCGGCAGCGGCCCGGCTTCGAGCAGCCCGAGATACGGCTCGGCCGAGCGGCGCCAGAACGGCGTGCCCCATCCGGCCCCGTCCGGGTAGCGCTCGCCGTCATAGCCCTCGTTGCCGCTCCACACGCTGCAGGCCACGACGTCGATCCGACCGAACCGGCGCAGGGTCCAGTGGACCAGCGCGTCGGTGGCGCGCTCGGAGCGGTGATCGCAGAGGTAATGGTGACCCCGCCCGCCGGCCGCGTCGACCATGCGGGCGGTGTCCTCGATCGCCTCCGGGCGCATCTCGGTGCGCGGGCCGGTCTCGCTGGAGCGCGCCGTGACGATCACCGTGGCCCCGGCCTCTCCCAGCGCGCGGGCGAGCCCCCGGCCGACGCCCCGCGACGCGCCCGCCACGAGGCAGATCTTCCGGGAGAGGTCGGGCGGGCTCACGCCGAGACGGGCTTGGTGCGGTTGAGGAAGGCGGCGAGCCGCTCCTGGGATTCGGGCGAGCGCAGCTGCGCGTCGAAGGCCTTGGCCTCCGCTTCGAGGGCGGCCTCGACCTGCGCCTGATCACCCCGGATCAGCGCCCGGGTTGCCGCCAGCGCCCCGCGCGGCAGGGCGGCGAGGCGCGCCGCCTGCGCGACCGCCTGCTCCACCAGCATGTCGGCCGGCAGCACCGCGTTGACGAGGCCGAGCGCCTGCGCCTCGTCGGCCTCGAGCGGCCGGGACAGGAGCAGCAGCTCGGTCGCCCGGAGGCGCCCGACCCGCAGGGGCAGCAGGTAGCTCGAGGCCGCCTCCGGCACGAGGCCGAGTTCGACGAAGGGCATGCGCAGCCGCGCCGCCGGGCTCGCGTAGACGAGGTCGCAATGCAGGCAGAGCGTCGCGCCGATGCCCACCGCGATCCCGTCGACCGCCGCCACCATCGGGGTTCGGGTGCGGGCGAGCTGGCGGATGAAGGCCAGCGCCGGCGAGGCGCTGAACCCGTCCCCGGCACGATCCCCGGAGGACTGGCCCATGAAGTCGGCGAGGTCGTTGCCGGCGCTGAACATGCCGGGCTGCCCGGCGAAGACCACGGCGCCGATCCGGTCCGAGGCGTCGGCCTCGACCAGAGCTGCACGCATCGCGTCGTACATGGCGCCGGTGAGCGCGTTCTTCTTCTCCGGGCGGTTCAGGGTGATGAGGCGGACGCCGCCCGAGAGGTCGTCGATCGCGACGGGTTCGGCCATGATCCGCTCCTCAAACCGCCAGCGCCAGGGTGGCGTCGTCCGTGAAGGCGCCGCCCGCCACCACGGTCTGCTCCAGGCCGCCGGCCGCGGTGAGCAGGTTCTCGGCGTAGAACCGGGCGAGCGCGATGCGGGCGGCCTGCGCCGGATCGGTCTCGCCGGCCTTCAGGGCGGCGCTGGCGGCGAGCGCGCCGCGGGCGAGGCAGGCGCCCCCGAGCGTCAGGCCGAACAGGCGCAGATACGGCGTCGCGCCCGCCAGCGCCGCCTCGGGGCGGTTGGAGCTCAGCGCGGCGAGCTGGTGGCTCGTGGCCCGGTCGAGGCTGCCGATCCCGTCGCGCAGCCGTGCCGCCATGTGGCCGAAGGCGGGATCGCCGGCCTTGAGCAGGCCCTCGGCCGCCCGGCGCATCCAGGCGATCTGCGACCGGGCCGTGGCGCCGCCGTTCAGCGGCAGCTTGCGGGCGGTGAGGTCGATCGCCTGGATGCCGTTGGTGCCCTCGTAGATGCCGAGGATGCGGGCGTCGCGCATGAGCTGCGCCGCCCCGGTCTCCTCGACGAAGCCCATGCCGCCATGGACCTGCACGCCGAGCGAGGTCACCTCGTTGGCGAGGTCCGTCGCGAAGGCCTTCGCCACCGGCGTCAGAAGCGAGGCGCGGTCCAGGGCGGGTTGCCCCTCGGGGCCCTTCGACGCGTCGAGGGCGGCGGCGGTGAGGTAGCAGATGGCGCGTGCCGCGGCCGTGTACGCCTTCATGGTCAGCAGCATCCGCTGCACGTCCGGATGCGCCACGATCGGGCTCGTCGCCTCGGCGGCCCCGATGGCCTTACCCTGGCGCCGCTCTTGCGCGTAGGCGAGCGCCCGCTGGGTCGCGGCCTCGGCCACGCCGACGCCCTGCAGGCCGACGTTGAGCCGCGCCGCGTTCATCATCGTGAACATGCAGGCGAGGCCCTTGTTCTCCTGGCCGATCAGCCAGCCGGTGGCGCCGCCATCGTCGCCGAAGGCCATGGAGCAGGTCGGCGAGGCGTGGATGCCGAGCTTGTGCTCGATGCCGGAGCAGCGCAGGTCGTTGCGGGTCCCGTCCGGCAGCACCTTCGGCACCAGGAACAGGGAGATGCCCCGCGTGCCGGCGGGCGCGTCGGGCAGCCGGGCCAGGACGAGGTGGACGATGTTGTCGGCGAGATCGTGCTCGCCGTAGGTGATGTAGATCTTGGACCCGGTGATCCGGTAGGTGCCGTCGCCCGCAGGTTCGGCCCGGGTGCGCAGCAGGGCGAGGTCGGAGCCCGCCTGCGGCTCGGTCAGGTTCATCGTGGCGGGCCATTCGCCCGAGACCAGCTTCTCGAGGTAGCGCGCCTTCAGGTCGTCCGAGCCGTGGGCCGCGAGCGCCTCGATGCCGCCCTGGGTCAGGAGCGGGCAGAGGCCGAAGGCGAGGTTGGCGCCGTTCCACATCTCGGTGCAGGCGGCCTCGATCAGCTTCGGCAGGCCCTGGCCGCCATGGTCGGCCTCGGCCGAGAGCCCGTTCCAGCCGCCCTCCGTGAAGGTGCGGTAGGCCTCGCGCCAGCCGGGCGGCGTGGTGACGCGTCCGTCCGCGAAGGGGGTGCCGTGCCGGTCGCCGACCCGGTTGAGCGGCGCGATCACGCCGGCGGCGATCCGCCCGGCCTCGCTCAGGATCGCCTCGGCGTCGTCCGGATCGACGGAATCGAGCCCGATTACGTGCCGGAGGGTGAAGAGCATCTCGGGGACCGGGGCGCGGTAACTCATACGATCCTCCCGTGTTGCGGCCCGCCCGCTCGTTCGATCCGGGGCGGGTTTGACCGCGCCCGCGCACCGGCGCTAGGGCGGGGCGAGGATAGGCGCGCGGGGCTCGCATCGCCATGACCTCGGAGACGGCTTCCCGCATGAATGATCCCGGGTCAACGGGTCCGACCGCGACCCGCCGGCTTCCTCCCGACGCGGCCGGCATCGCGGAGGCCGCCGCGCTCCTGCGGGCGGGGCGCCTCGTCGCCTTCCCCACCGAGACGGTCTACGGGCTCGGGGCGGACGCCACCGATGCCGCCGCGGTGGCGGGCATTTTCGCCGCCAAGGATCGGCCGCGCTTCAACCCGCTGATCTCGCATCTGGCCGATGCGGACGCGGCCCTGGCGGAGGGGGTCTTCGACGCGCAGGCCCGCCGCCTCGCCACGGCTTTCTGGCCGGGTCCCCTGACCCTGGTCGTCCCGGCCCATCCGGGCACGCGGGTCTGCGACCTCGCCCGCGCCGGCCTGCCGAGCCTCGCCCTGCGGGTGCCGGCGCACCCGCTCGCCCAGGCGCTCCTCGCGGAAGTCGGCCGTCCGGTGGCGGCGCCCTCGGCCAACCGCTCCGGGCGCGTGAGCCCGACCCGGGCCGCCCATGTCCTCGACGATCTCGCCGGGCGGATCGCCGCGGTGCTCGACGGTGGCGACACGATGGTGGGCGTCGAGTCGACGGTGGTGGCCTGCCTCGGCGGCGCGCCGCGGCTGCTGCGGCCGGGCGGCATCACGCGGGCGGCGCTCCGGGACGTGCTCGGCCTCGATCCGGCATCTCCGGAGGCGGCCGACGCCGATCGGCCGGCGGGCCCCGGCATGCTCGCCTCGCATTACGCGCCCCGGGCGCGGGTCCGCCTGGATGCGGTGCGGATCGAGCCCGGCGAGGCGGTGCTGCTGTTCGGCGCCGAGCGCCCGGCCGGTCACGAAACCGCGCGGGCCAGCCTCAACCTGAGCCCGTCGGGCGATCCCGCGGAGGCCGCGGCCCGCCTGTTCGGCGCCCTGCGCGACCTCGATGCCTCAGGGGCCGGCACCATCGCGGTGGTGCCGATTCCGGAAGACGGCCTCGGCGAGGCGATCCGCGACCGCCTCGCCCGGGCCGCCGCGCCCCGCTGACGGCGCAGAAATTTTTGCCGGCAGCGGAACAGATGTCGGCCTGATCCGTTTATTGATCACGAAGGCCTTCTCAGCCCCCAATGGCCTTTTTCCTTTCAGGCTCGGAGCAATCCGAGCCTTTTTTCTTGCCTTCTCAGTCTCGGGCCAGCTTGGCGGCAATGCCGGCCACATGGCGACCCTGGAAGCGGGCCCCCTCCAGTTCCACGGCGCTCGGCTGGCGGGATCCGTCACCATCCGCGATCGTGCTGGCTCCGTAGGGCGTTCCGCCCTTGACCGCCTCGACACCGCCCTGGCCCTGGAAGCTGTAGGGCAGGCCGACCACCACCATGCCGTGGTGGAACAGCACCGTGTGGAAGCTCGTCAGCGTCGTCTCCTGGCCGCCATGCTGCGAGGCCGTCGAGGTGAAGACGGAGCCGACCTTGCCGACCAGCGCGCCCTTCATCCAGAGCCCGCCGGTCTGGTCGATGAACTGCTTCATCTGCGACGCCATGTTGCCGTAGCGGGTCGGCGTGCCGAAGATGATGGCGTCGTACTGCGCCAGTTCGTCCACGGTGGCGATCGGGGCCGCCTGATCGAGCTTGAAATGGCCCTGCCGGGCGACCTCCTCCGGGACCAGCTCCGGCACCCGCTTCACGACGACCTCGGCCCCGGTCTCGCGGGCCCCCTCGGCGACCGCGTAGGCCATCTGTTCGACGTGACCGTAGGTCGAGTAGTACAGCACCAGAACCTTGGCCATGGACGGGTCTCTCCTGTGTGTCGGGCGGCCGAATCGTCGGCCAGCGTCGTGCCCCTCCATCGCGCATTTGGCGCCTTGCAAGAATGCCCCACCATGCAAGAGTGATCTTGCGCAGACGCAAGGACCCGGGTGTGGCGCTCGACTGGGACGAGTTTCGGTTCGCAAAGGCCGTGGCCGACCGCGGCGGCCTGACCGCGGCGGCGGCGGACCTCGGCATCAACCACTCGACGGCGTTCCGACGCCTCGCGGCCCTGGAGGCGAAGCTCGATACGCGCCTATTCGAGCGGCTGCGCACGGGCTACGTGCCGACCCCCGCCGGACAGGCGATGATCGCGGCGGCCGCGCGGATCGAGGCGGACGTGGCGCGGTTCACCCGCGTGGTCGCCGGCCAGGGCGAAACCCCGTCCGGCGAATTGCGGGTGACCGCGCCGGCCGGCTTCGCCGCAGAGCTGCTGATGCCGATGCTCGCGAGCTTCACGGAGCGGTACCCCGACATCCGGATCGAGCTGATCCTCGCCGAGGCGACGCTCAACCTGTCGCGCCGGGATGCCGACGTCGCGATCCGGATCAGCCGCGAGCCGAGCGAGACTCTGGTCGGGCGGCGTCTCGCCGTCACGGCGTGGGGGGTCTACGGCCGGGCCGACCGCGCCTATGGCGATCTCGCCCGGGAGGCGTGGATCAGTCCGGGACCGCTGGTGGCAGGGGGCTCGTTCATGCGCTTCGTGGAGGCGCGGGTGCCGCCCGACCACATCCGCCTCCGGCTCAACGCGGTGATCGGTCTGGAGGCGGCCGTGCAGGCCGGCCTGGGGATCGGTCCGCTCCCCTGCTTCACCGCCGACGTCAATCCGGCACTGCAACGCCTGTCCGGGCCGCATCCGGAGCTGGGGGCGGATCTCTGGATCCTGACGCATCCGGACCTGCGCCACGCGGCACGGGTCCGGGTCTTCATGGAACACATCGCCGAGGCGCTGTTGCCCCTGCGACCGCGCTTCGAAGGCCGATGAACCGGCTCAGCGGATCTCCGCCACCTCGACCTCGTTGCCGTTCACCTCGACCACGTCACCGATCGTCTTGCCGGTGATCGCCCGGGCGAGCGGCGCCACGTAGGAGATCGAACCCTTGTGCGGATCGGCTTCATCCTCGCCGACAATCCGGAAGGTCTGGCGGTTCTCCTTGCCGGACTCGTCCTCCCGGATCACCGTGACGGTAGAGCCGAACTGAACCGTGTCGCCGGCCTTGGGCTCGACGAGCTGCGCGGTGTTCTTCCGGGCCGCCCAGTAGCGCAGGTCGCGCCCGATGCGGGAATCCTCCGCCTTGTCGGCAGGATCCAGCGAGGCGACTTCCTTCTCCAGGCGGGCGACTTCGGCCTCGATCTGCGCGAGGCCTTCCGGCGTCACGAAATTCGTGTGCGGCGAGATCGGCCGATCCGGCAGATTCTCGAACGCTTCTCCACCCTCGGGCTCTTTGACGAATGCAACGCTCATGAAAACATCAACACGCGATGCACGGCAAAGGTTCCGGGGCCGCGGCAAAATTCCGGTCCAGCCCGGTGCCGGGACGGGTTGGCCGAAACCCCTGAGGATCAGCGCGGACCGCCCGCCCGATCCACCTCCACCACGATCCGCCCACGCACCTTCCCGGCCAGGATCTCCGCGCCGAGCCGGCCGACTTCCTCCAGGGGGACACGGCTCGTCATGGCGGCGAGCTTGCCCAGATCGAGATCCCGGGCAAGCCGCGCCCAGGCCTCGCGACGCTTCGGCTGTGGGGTGGTGACGCTGTTGATGCCGAGCAGCGAGACGCCGCGGAGGATGAACGGCGCCACCGAGGTCGGCAGATCCATGCCCTGCGCCAGCCCGCAGGCGGCGACGGCGCCGTCCGCCTTGGTCATGGCCAGCACGTTGGCGAGCGTCGTGGAGCCGACCGCATCGACCCCCGCGGCCCAGCGCTCCTTGCCGAGCGGCTTGCCGGGCTTCGACAACTCGGCCCGGTCGAGGATCTCCGCAGCGCCGAGGCCCTTCAGGTAGTCGGATTCGCCGTCCCGGCCCGTGGAGGCGATGACGTGCCAGCCCGCCCGCGCGAGGAGGGCCACGGCGACCGAGCCGACGCCCCCGGAGGCGCCGGTGACGATGACCGGGCCGTGCTCCGGCGTCACGCCGTGGGCCTCGAGGGCCATGCAGCACAGCATCGCCGTGTAGCCGGCGGTGCCCACCGCCATGGCCTGCTCGGGCGTGAGCCCCTGGGGTAGCGGCACCAGCCAGTCGCCCTTCACCCGGGCGCGCTGGGCGTAGGCGCCGAGATGCGTCTCGCCGACGCCCCAGCCGGTGAGCACCACCGCGTCACCCGGCTTGTATTCGGGATGGTCCGACGTCTCGACGATCCCCGAGAAATCGATGCCGGGGATCATCGGGAAGCGGCGCACCACCGGCGACGTGCCGGTGAGGGCGAGGCCATCCTTGTAGTTCAGGGTCGAGTGCGTCACCCGCACGGTGACGTCGCCGTCCATCAGGTCGGCGTCGTCGAAGTCCTTGAAGGCGAGGCTCTGGCCGGCCTCGTTCTTCTCGACCACCCAGGCCTTGAACGTCCCCATCGTCACCTCCCGTGTTGCGCGGTGAGGTGTCGCCGGGACGTCCGGAATCAAGCCTTCGCGGCCGGATCAGTACCCCTCGTACCGGCTGCCCGTGTAGAAGCCGAGCCCGACGCCGATATCCGAAGAACTGGCCCCCGTGATGCCGACGGCGTCCGGGATCGAGCCGACCAGCGGGCCACCGTAAGAGGCCGGCCGGTAACCGTAGCCGCCGCCGACCGGCACCCAGCCGGCCCGAGCGGGCGCCACGAGAACCCGGCGGCTGACGCTGGCGTATTCCGGCGGGATCGTCTCGGGGATCGATTGCGCCGGACGGACCAGCACGGTCCGCGTGCGCACGGCGAAGCGCGGCGGCGTGGTGACCCAGCAGCCGATCAGCTCACCGCCGGGACCGCGGCTCGTCTGCCAGTAGCGGCCACCCGGCGAGACCATCACGCGCTCGGACACCGTATCGTAGACTGGCGGGGTGGTCCGATAGACGGTGCGGGGCGGACGGACCAGCACGTTCTCCTGCACGGTGTCGTAGACCGGCGGCGTGACGACGTGGCGGTAGCATTCGGAGCCGTAACAGCCGCCGGCCTGGGCGGGTGCGGCAAGGAGAACGCCGCCGAGGGCGGCGGCCAGGAGAGCAGTGCGAGCGACCGGCGCGGTCATGGAAGTCCTCTGATACGCATTACAACGAGAAGCGGCGCGCAAGCGGCGCTCGTCTCGACGTACCAGAGGCCAGACTCGTTGCCCGGCGCGCAAGCATTATCGGGAACGAAGGTAAAATTAACCCTTGGTTTCGACTGCTTAGTCGTCGCCTACCTAGGTAGCATTGTTCGAATTTTCCACAGTCTCTCTTACGAAGTCAGGCCAGAGCCGCCTCAGGTCTGACCCGCCCGGAGCTGGTAGAAGATGTGCCGGCCGATCACGTCCATCTTGCGCAGGCGGCGCGCCCAGCCCGGACGGACGTAGTCGGCGTGGTAGTGGGTCGCGGCGCCGACCTCGGCGAGGTAGGTCCGGCCCTCGATCACCGAGCGGGCGATGCGGGTCGCCGATTCCCAGGCGCCCGCATCGGTGATGCGCAGGGACTTGCCCTCGCAGGCGAAGGAGAACTGGCAGCCCATGTAGTGGTGCCGGTTCTGGTAGACGACGCCGCAGACGCTCGCCGGGTAGAGGCCGCTCTTCACGCGGTTGAGCACCACCTGGGCGACGGCGGCCTGGCCGGCCTCCGGCTCGCTCCGGGCCTCGAAATAGACCGCCTCGGAGAGGCAGCGCTGCTCCTTGTCGAGGGCGTTCGGGTCGATCAGGTCGGCGTAGCGCCGGCGCGCATCCTCGGGCACCGGCTGGGCGCTGTCCGGGCGCTCCGTGCGGATTGCGAAATCGGGGAGCGCGAGACTCGCCGCGGCGATCTCCACGGGGATCGCGTCCGCGGGCGCCGGAGTCGTGGACGACAGGGCGATGGCGCGGGGCACCGGCGGGGTCGAGCCGTCGAAGCGCTCGGGCCCACCATCCGCGGTGAGGTCGGCCGTGCCTTCGCCCGTGGAGGCGGCCGTGCCGGCGCCGGTGGTCAGGCCGAGATCGGGCACGGGGACGAAACCGGCCTCCGGCTCGGAATCCGGATCCCAAACCGCAGCCCCCTGCGTCAGCACGCCGGTGACGCTGCCGGTGACGTCGCCGAACACCAGGGCGCCGCCGGGCTCCCGGAGGTTGGCGGCCCGGCGGGCGAAGCTCTCGGCCGGCGGCCGGGCGGGGTTGCCCTTGCCTCCCCGCTGCACCACCGGGAAGACGTGCGCACCGGTCTTGAATACCGTCTGGGGCGGCTCGTCACCGAGGCGGCGCAGGGCGGATCCGATCAGCAGGGTGCCGGGCGGCAGGGGCGGAACGGTCTCGGCATCGATCACCCCGAGCCGGCTCGCCCCGATGGCGTTCTCCGTGCCGGCATCGGCCGTGAACGACACCAGCAGGCCGAGCCCGACCATCCAGGGCGTCATCGCCGCCGAGAGCCAGCGCAGGCTCGATTCCCGTCCTCGTCTCGTGCCCACGACGCCAGACCCGCACTCACGCACCCGAACCGGCCCGATCCTCCCCGTTTCCAGGGTGTTTCTGGGGCCGCTCAGGATTTATCGCGCGGCATGGTTGAGCCTCGGTTAAGTCGGCCGCCGTGCAGGCGTCCCGGTTTGGAGAGCAACCACGAAAAAGGGCGGCCCGAAGGCCGCCCTTGTCTCTCTCAATCCTGCCTGTCGCCTTATTCGGCGGCGGGCGGAAGCTCCTCGACCGGCATCGCGCCGCTCTCGGTCTGCTTCTGCTGCAGGATCATCGCGTCGCGGCGGCGGGCGATGGAGCGGATGTCCGCCACCATCGACCCGGTGCCGGCCGGGATCAGCGATCCGACGATCACGTTCTCCTTCAGGCCTTCCAGGGTGTCGACCTTGCCGTTGACCGCCGCCTCGGTGAGGACGCGGGTGGTCTCCTGGAACGAGGCCGCCGAGATGAACGACTTCGTCTGCAGCGACGCCTTGGTGATGCCGAGCAGGACCGGAACGCCCTGGATCGGCTTCTTGCCCTCGGCGAGCAGCTTCTCGTTGAACTCGGTCAGCTCCGTCCGGTCAATCTGGTCGCCCGAGAGGATGTCCGAGTCGCCGCCATCGGTCACCTCGACCTTCTGCAGCATCTGACGGACGATCACCTCGATGTGCTTGTCGTTGATCGACACGCCCTGCAGCCGGTAGACCTCCTGGATCTCGTTGACGAGGTAGGCGGCGAGTTCCTCGACGCCCTTGATCGCCAGGATGTCGTGCGGAGCCGGGTTTCCGTCGACGATGTAGTCGCCGAGCTCCACCACGTCCCCGTCCTGCAGGTGGATGTGCTTGCCCTTCGGGATCAGGTACTCGACCGCCTCCGAGCCGTCATGCGGCGTCAGCGTGAGCCGACGCTTGTTCTTGTAGTCGCGGCCGAACGCGATGGTGCCCGACTTCTCGGCGATGATCGCCGCGTCCTTCGGGCGCCGTGCCTCGAACAGCTCCGCCACCCGCGGCAGACCGCCGGTGATGTCGCGGGTCTTGGCCGAGTCGGTCGAGACGCGGGCCAGAATGTCGCCGGCCTTGACCGTCGCGCCCGGATCGAAGCCGATGATGGCGTCGACCGGCAGGAAGTAGCGGGCGTCCGAGCCGCGCGGCAGCTTGAGCGCCTTGCCCTCCCGATCGACCACGACCATCGCGGGCTTCAGGTCCGAGGTCCGGGCCGAGCCGCGCCAGTCGACGACGACGCGCTTGGCGATGCCGGTCGACTCGTCGGTGGTCTCGGTCATGGACTGGCCGTCGACCAGATCCTCGTAGGCCACGAGGCCGTCGACCTCGGTGAGGATCGGACGGGTGTAGGGATCCCACTCGGCGATCCGCTGCCCGCGCTTGATCTTGTCACCCTCGTCGACCCGGAGCTTGGCGCCGTATTGCAGGCGGTGGACCGCCCGCTCGACGCCGTCCGACCCCACGATCACGACCGCCACGTTGCGGCCGGTGGCGATCAGGTCCCCGTCCGTGTTCTTGGCGACGGCGCGGTTGCGGATCTTGATCGTGCCTTCGAAGCTCGACTCGATGAAGGACGAGTCGGCGATCTGGGCCGCACCGCCGATGTGGAAGGTGCGCATCGTGAGCTGCGTGCCCGGCTCGCCGATCGACTGCGCCGCGATGACGCCGACGGCCTCGCCCATGTTGACGGGCGTGCCGCGGGCGAGGTCGCGCCCGTAGCAGGTGGCGCAGACGCCGCTCTTGGTGGCGCAGACCAGCACCGAGCGGATCTTCACCTCCTGGATGCCGGCGGCGTTGATCGCCGGCAGGTGCCGCTCCTCGATGGTCTCGCCGGTCTTGACGATCACCGTGCCGTCCGCGGCCACGAGATCCTCGGCCGTGGCGCGGCCCAGGATGCGGGTGGCGAGCGTCGCCACGACCTGACCGGCATCCACGATGGCGCGCATCTTGATGCCGTTGGTCGTGCCGCAATCCACCTCGCGGATGACGGCGTCCTGCGCCACGTCGACGAGACGGCGGGTCAGGTAGCCGGAGTTGGCGGTCTTCAGGGCGGTGTCGGCCAGGCCCTTACGGGCACCGTGCGTGGAGTTGAAGTACTCCAGAACGTCCAGGCCTTCCTTGAAGTTCGAGATGATCGGGGTCTCGATGATCTCGCCCGACGGCTTGGCCATGAGGCCGCGCATCGCCGCGAGCTGCTTCATCTGGGCGGGCGAACCACGGGCGCCGGAGTGGCTCATCATGTAGATCGAGTTGATCTGCTTGTCGGCGCCGTGCTCGTCCTTCTGGACCGCGGAGATGCGGCCCATCATCTCGGCGGCCAGCTTGTCCGAGCACTTGGCCCAGGCATCCACCACCTTGTTGTACTTCTCGCCCTGCGTGATCAGGCCGTCGTTGTACTGCTGCTCGTAATCCTTCACGAGCGCGCGGGTCGTGTCGACGATCGACCACTTGTTCTCCGGCACGACCATGTCGTCCTTGCCGAACGAGATGCCGGCCTTGAACGCGTGGTTGAAGCCGAGCGCCATGATCCGGTCACAGAAGATCACCGACTCCTTCTGACCGCAGTGGCGGTAGACGGTGTCGATCATCGCCGAGATCTCCTTCTTGGTCATCAACTTGTTGACGACCTCGAAGGGCACCTTGGCGTGCTTCGGCAGGGCACCGGACAGGATCACCCGGCCAGGCGTGGTCTCGTAGGTCTTGGTCAGGGGCTGATTGTCCGGGCCGATGCCGGTCCAGCGCCACTTGATCTTGGTGTGCAGCGACACGGCCTTGGCGGCCAGGGCGTGCTCCAGCTCGCCCATGTCGCCGTAGACGCCCTGCATCGGGTTCTTGGCGTTGTCCGCCTTGAACTCGCCCGGCATGCCCTCGGCCACGATCGACAGGTAGTAGAGGCCGAGCACGATGTCCTGCGACGGCACGATGATCGGCTGACCGTTGGCCGGGTGCAGGATGTTGTTGGTCGACATCATGAGGACGCGCGCTTCCAGCTGCGCCTCGAGCGACAGCGGGACGTGCACGGCCATCTGGTCGCCGTCGAAGTCGGCGTTGAACGCGGCGCAGACCAGCGGGTGCAGCTGGATCGCCTTGCCCTCGATCAGCTTCGGCTCGAAGGCCTGGATGCCGAGGCGGTGCAGCGTCGGCGCGCGGTTCAGCATCACCGGGTGCTCGCGGATCACCTCATCGAGGATGTCCCAGACCTCCGGCTTCTCCTTTTCGACCAGCTTCTTCGCCTGCTTGACGGTGGCCGAGAAGCCCTTGGCGTCGAGGCGCGCGTAGATGAACGGCTTGAACAGCTCCAGCGCCATCTTCTTGGGCAGGCCGCACTGGTGCAGCTTCAGCTCCGGGCCGACCACGATGACCGAGCGGCCCGAATAATCGACGCGCTTGCCGAGCAGGTTCTGGCGGAACCGGCCCTGCTTGCCCTTCAGCATGTCGGCGAGCGACTTCAGCGGACGCTTGTTGGCGCCCGTGATGACGCGGCCGCGGCGGCCGTTGTCGAACAGGGCGTCGACCGCCTCCTGCAGCATCCGCTTCTCGTTGCGGATGATGATGTCGGGCGCGCGCAGCTCGATCAGCCGCTTCAGGCGGTTGTTGCGGTTGATGACGCGGCGGTACAGGTCGTTGAGGTCGGAGGTCGCGAAGCGGCCGCCGTCCAGCGGGACCAGCGGGCGCAGGTCCGGCGGGATCACCGGAACGACCGTGAGGATCATCCATTCCGGCTTGTTGCCGGACATCTGGAAGGCCTCGATGATCTTGAGCCGCTTCAGGAGCTTCTTGGGCTTCAGCTCCGACGTCGTGACCGCGATCTCCTCGCGCAGATCGTTGGCGATCTTGTCGAGGTCGAGCTCCTGCAGGATGCGCCGGATGGCCTCGGCGCCGATCATGGCGGTGAACGAGTCCTCGCCGTACTCCTCCTGGGCGCGCAGGTACTCCTCCTCCGACAGGAGCTGACGCTCCTTCAGGGGGGTAAGGCCCGGCTCGATGACGCAGTAGGACTCGAAGTACAGGATCCGCTCGAGGTCCTTGAGGGCCATGTCGAGCAGCAGGCCGATGCGCGAGGGCAGCGACTTCAGGAACCAGATATGCGCGACGGGGGCGGCCAGCTCGATATGGCCCATGCGGTCGCGCCGGACGCGCGCGAGGGTGACCTCGACGCCGCACTTCTCACAGATGACGCCCTTGTACTTCATGCGCTTGTACTTGCCGCACAAGCACTCGTAGTCCTTGATCGGCCCGAAGATGCGCGCGCAGAACAGGCCGTCGCGCTCGGGCTTGAAGGTCCGGTAGTTGATGGTCTCGGGCTTCTTGATCTCGCCGTACGACCAGGAGAGGATCTTCTCCGGGGACGAGATCGAGATCTTGATCTGATCGAAGCTGACCGGCGTGGCCTGCTGGTTGAAAAGGTTCATGACCTCTTGGTTCATGATCCGCTCCTTGTTGACGCCGGCAGCCCCGCGCCGGGCCACCGCGTCTTGAAAAAGATCCGGCGCCGCACCCCGCACGGGCGCTGCTCACCGTCGTCGAACCCGGAAGGCCCCTCCCCTCCCCGCTCGACCGTGGCGGCGGGATCCGCCGCCACGGGAGGTGTTTGTGACTGGCTCTACTCGGCCGCGTCGGCCGGCGGCTCCAGCTGATCGTTCGCGGCCTTCTTCGAAGACGTCAGCTCGACGTTGAGGCCGAGCGAGCGCATCTCCTTGACGAGCACGTTGAAGCTCTCGGGGATGCCGGCCTCGAAGGTGTCGTCGCCGCGGACGATCGCCTCGTAGACCTTGGTGCGGCCGGCCACGTCGTCCGACTTCACCGTGAGCATCTCCTGCAGCGTGTAGGCCGCGCCGTAGGCCTCCAGCGCCCAGACCTCCATCTCACCGAAGCGCTGGCCGCCGAACTGCGCCTTGCCGCCCAGCGGCTGCTGGGTGACGAGCGAGTACGGGCCGATCGAGCGCGCGTGGATCTTGTCGTCCACGAGGTGGTGGAGCTTCAGCATGTAGATGTAGCCCATCGTGACCTTGCGGTCGAAGGGCTCGCCGGTCCGCCCGTCGTAGAGCGTCGACTGCGCCGAGCGGTCCAGCCCGGCCATCTCCAGCATCTGCTCGATGTCGGCTTCCTTGGCGCCGTTGAACACCGGCGTGGCCATCGGCACGCCACGGCGGACGTTGTTGCCGGCCTCGGCCAGCTCCTCGTCCGTCAGCCCGTCGAGCTCGCCCGGGGAGTAGATCGCCTTCATCTCCTCCCGCAGCGGCGCGATGTCCTGCGACTTCAGATAGGCATCCACCGCCTTCGACACCTTGCGACCCAGGCCCGCAGCCGCCCAGCCCAGGTGCGTCTCCAGGATCTGGCCGACGTTCATGCGCGACGGCACGCCCAGCGGGTTGAGCACGATGTCGGCATGCGTCCCGTCCTCCAGGAACGGCATGTCCTCGATCGGCACGATCCGCGACACGACACCCTTGTTGCCGTGACGGCCGGCCATCTTGTCGCCCGGCTGGATCTTGCGCTTCACCGCCACGAAGACCTTGACCATCTTCATGACGCCGGGGGGCAGCTCGTCGCCGCGCTGCAGCTTCTCGACCTTGTCGAGGAAGCGCTGCTCGAGGCGCTTCTTCGACTCGTCGTACTGCTTCTGCATCGCCTCCATCTCGGTCATGAGACGGTCTTCGATGACGGCGAACTGCCACCATTGCGAGCGCGGGTAGTCGTTGATCAGCTCGCGGGTGAGCGTGGTGTCCTTCCGGAAGCCCTTCGGGCCGGCCACCGGCGCCTGGCCGATCAGCACGTCCGCGAGGCGCGCGTAGGTGTTGCGGTCGAGGATCGCCTGCTCGTCGTCGCGGTCCTTGGCGAGCCGCTCGATCTCCTCGCGCTCGATCGCCTGGGCGCGCTCGTCCTTGTCGACGCCGTGGCGGTTGAACACCCGCACCTCGACGATCGTGCCGGTGACGCCCGGCGGCACCCGCAGGGAGGTGTCGCGCACGTCCGAGGCCTTCTCGCCGAAGATGGCGCGGAGGAGCTTCTCCTCCGGCGTCATCGGGCTCTCGCCCTTCGGGGTAATCTTGCCGACGAGGATGTCGCCCGCGTTCACCTCGGCGCCGATATAGACGATGCCGGCCTCGTCGAGGTTCTTGAGCGCCTCCTCGGAGACGTTCGGGATGTCGCGGGTGATCTCTTCCGGCCCGAGCTTGGTGTCGCGGGCCATCACCTCGAACTCCTCGATGTGGATCGAGGTGAACACGTCATCCTTCACGATCCGCTCGGAAAGCAGGATCGAGTCCTCGAAGTTGTAGCCGTTCCACGGCATGAACGCGACGAGCACGTTCCGGCCGAGCGCCAGCTCGCCGAACTCGGTCGAAGGACCGTCGGCGATGATCTCGCCCTTCTTCACGAACTCGCCGACGCGGACCAGCGGCTTCTGCGTGATGCAGGTCGACTGGTTGGAGCGCTGGAACTTCTGCAAGCGGTAGATGTCGACGCCGGGCTTGTTGGCGTCGGCCTCCTCGGTGGCGCGGATGACGATACGGGTGGCGTCCACCTGATCGATGATGCCGGCCCGGCGGGCCGCGATGGCGGCGCCGGAATCCCGGGCGACCACCGCCTCCATGCCGGTGCCCACGAACGGGGCGTCGGCGCGGACGAGCGGCACCGCCTGGCGCTGCATGTTCGAGCCCATGAGGGCGCGGTTGGCGTCGTCGTTCTCAAGGAACGGGATCAGCGCCGCGGCGACCGAGACGAGCTGCTTCGGCGACACGTCCATGAGATCGACGCGCTCGGGCCCCACGACGATCACCTCGCCGGCCCGACGGCAGACCACGAGATCCTCCGTGAGCTTGCGGGCCTCGTCCATCTGGGCGTTGGCCTGAGCGACGTAGTACTTCGCCTCCTCCATGGCCGAGAGGTAGGCGACCTCATCGGTGACCACGCCGTCGCGGACGCGGCGGAACGGGGTCTCGATGAAGCCGTACTTGTTCACCCGCGCGAAGGTGGCGAGCGAGTTGATCAGGCCGATGTTCGGGCCTTCCGGCGTCTCGATCGGGCAGATGCGGCCGTAATGGGTCGGGTGCACGTCGCGCACCTCGAAGCCGGCGCGCTCGCGGGTCAGACCGCCCGGGCCGAGCGCCGACAGGCGGCGCTTGTGCGTCACCTCGGAGAGCGGGTTGGTCTGGTCCATGAACTGCGAGAGCTGCGACGAGCCGAAGAACTCGCGCACGGCCGCGGCGGCGGGCTTCGCGTTGATGAGATCCTGCGGCATGACCGTGTCGATATCGACCTGGCTCATGCGCTCGCGGATCGCGCGCTCCATGCGCAGGAGGCCCAGGCGGTACTGGTTCTCCATGAGCTCGCCCACCGAGCGGACGCGGCGGTTGCCGAGGTGGTCGATGTCGTCGACCTCGCCCTTGCCGTCGCGCAGCTCCACGAGCGCCTTCACCACCGCCAGCATGTCCTCCTTGCGGAGGGTGCGCACGGTGTCGGCGGCGTCGAGGTCGAGGCGCATGTTCATCTTCACGCGGCCGACGGCCGAGAGGTCGTACCGCTCGGAGTCGAAGAACAGCGAGTGGAACATCGCCTCGGCGGTCTCGAGGGTCGGCGGCTCGCCCGGGCGCATGACCCGGTAGATGTCGAACAGCGCGCCCTCGCGGTTGGAGTTCTTGTCCACCGCCAGCGTGTTGCGGATGTAGGGGCCGACATTGACGTGGTCGATGTCGAGCACCGGGAGCTCGGTGATGCCGACATCATCCAGGCTCTTCAGGAGCTTGTCGGTGATCTCCTCGCCGGCCTCGGCCCAGATCTCGCCGGTCTGCGCGTTGACGAGATCCTCGGCCACGTACTGGCCGACGAGATCCTCGTCGGTGGCCTTGAGGAACTTGGTGCCCTTGTCGGTGATCTGACGGGCGTTGCGGGCGTTGAGCTTCTTGCCGGCCTCGAGCACGACCTCGCCGGAATCGGCGTCGATCAGGTCGACGGTGGCCTTCATGCCCTTCATGCGCTCGGCGTCGAAGGGCACGCGCCAGTCGGCGCCGTCGCGGTCATAGACGACCTTGTTGTAGAAGGTCGACAGGATCTCCTCGCCGTCGAGGCCGAGGGCATAGAGCAGCGACGTCGCCGGCAGCTTGCGCTTCCGGTCGATGCGGACGTGGACGATATCCTTGGCGTCGAACTCGACGTCGAGCCAGGAGCCCCGGTACGGGATGATGCGTGCGGCGAACAGGAGCTTGCCCGAGGAATGGGTCTTGCCCTTGTCGTGGTCGAAGAACACGCCCGGCGAGCGGTGCATCTGCGAGACGATCACGCGCTCGGTGCCGTTGACGATGAAGGTGCCGTTCTCCGTCATCAGGGGCATGTCGCCCATGTAGACGTCCTGCTCCTTGATGTCCTTGACCGACTTCGCCTGCGTGTCGGGATCGACATCGAACACGATGAGGCGCAGCGTGACCTTCAGCGGGGCCGCGAAGGTGATGCCGCGCTGGCGGCACTCGTCGACATCGTACTTGGGCGCCTCGAAGGTGTAGCGCACGAACTCGAGCAGGGCCGTGGAAGCGAAGTCGGAAATCGGGAAGACCGACTTGAACACGCTCTGCAGCCCCTCGTCGGCGCGCCCACCCTCGGGCTCGTCGACCATCAGGAACTGGTCGTAGGACGCCTTCTGAACCTCGATGAGGTTCGGCATCTCGGCAACTTCCTTGATCTTGCCGAAGAACTTCCGAATGCGCTTGCGACCGACCAGCGTGTTGGCCATGTGACCTCGCTCCTACCCGCGTACCTCTCGCCCGGGGAAGCGTTCCCGAAAGGGACCTCCCGCACCGGGCCGCGACGCGCGCCCCGCCGGGCAGCGCCACCGAACCGAAACTTCTCGCCGGTCCCTTCCGGGACCATCCGCCGAAGCGGCCTAAAGCCCGCGGGTGTTGCACCCGCGGGCTCCGGTCACGACAGACCCGAAGCGGACCTCCGTGGGGTGATGGGCCGGCACCGGCCCATCGTCGACTTACTTGAGCTCGATCTTGGCGCCGGCCTTCTCGAGCTGGGCCTTGAGCTTCTCGGCCTCGTCCTTGGCAACGCCTTCCTTGACCGGCTTCGGCGCGCCCTCGACGAGGTCCTTGGCTTCCTTGAGGCCGAGGCCGGTGATCGCGCGGACCTCCTTGATGACCTCGATCTTCTTGTCGCCGGCGGAGGCCAGGACGACCGTGAACTCGGTCTGCTCCTCGACGGCGGCGGCGGCGCCACCGGCAGCCGGGCCGGCGGCAACGGCGACGGCAGCGGCGGCCGAGACGCCCCACTTCTCTTCGAGCATCTTGGCCAGGTC
This sequence comes from Methylobacterium sp. 391_Methyba4, assembly GCF_029691625.1. Classification (NCBI taxonomy): domain Bacteria; kingdom Pseudomonadati; phylum Pseudomonadota; class Alphaproteobacteria; order Hyphomicrobiales; family Methylobacteriaceae; genus Methylobacterium; species Methylobacterium sp. 391_Methyba4. The sequence continues at coordinate 4,710,188 of NZ_CP121475.1, forward strand.
AGCGGCCTCGAGCACGGTCAGCGAGGACAGGTCGTCGACGAGCTTGGCGAGATCAGCCATTTTGAATTCCTCTCAATATCGGTTCGAACGGATGGTTTTTGAAGGGCCTCAGGCGGCCTCGTCCTTCTTGGCATAGGCCCCGAACACGCGGGCGAGCTTGGCCGCCGGCGCGTTGACGACCTGAGCGATCTTCGTCGCGGGAGCCTGCACGAGGCCCACGATCTTGGCGCGCAGTTCGTCGAGGGACGGGAGCGAGGCGAGGGCCTTCACGCCGTCCGGGTTCAGGGCGGTCTTCCCCATCGCGCCGCCGAGGATCACGAGCTTGTCGTTGGCCTTGGCGAAATCGACCGCGACCTTCGCGGCTGCGACCGGGTCGCCGGAATAGGCGAGCAGGGTCGGGCCCTTCAGGAGCGGCTTGATGGAGGCGACGTCCGTGCCATCGAGTGCGATGCCGGCGAGGCTGTTCTTGGCGACCTTCACGGTGGCGCCAGCCTGCTTCATCTGCGAACGCAGCTTCTGCATGTCGGCGACCGTGAGGCCCTTGTAGTGGGCCACGACGACAACGGCGCTCTCACTGAACACGCCGTTGAGCGTCGAGACGAGATCAGCTTTAGCTGTCCGGTCCACTGGGCTCTCTCCGGTTGGCGGAACCCGATCTCGGGTCCGCCGGTTGCACATGCCGCCCGGACGTCATCTCGGCCAAGAGACCGGGAACGTCCGAACGACGCTTCGCGGCCCTGTCCCCGCGCGTGCCCCTGGAGGCCGCCTCGGGCGAGTTGGTTCAAACCGACACCCCTCCGCGGCCGAGGCCTGGGCGAGGCTTTTCAAATTCGGTCTTCCCCGTCTGTGCAGGCTTGGGGATTAAGCCGGCGAGCCGGCACCTGCAGTCTCGGACAGGACATGGCCGGACAAGGCTCCGCGGGGCTCGTCGCCCCTGGGATCCGTCCGGCCTTTGCCACCCGGTTGCCCGGGCGACATTTCGAGCGGAAACCGGCCGATCGGCCGTCTCCTTCCGTGAGGATGAAATGCGTGAGGCGCGGTGTATAGAGCCTAGCAAGCCGCCTGCCAAGGGCTGAAGCGCGACTTTTCCGCCGCAGGCAAGGACTTGCTGCGGAATCTCCGGGCCTGACCGGCAACCCGCCTCACGCGGCCTCGCGTTCCGGCGCCAGCCTGCGCCGGGCCGATTCCCACCAGCTCCGGTCGCGGGCCGCCTTCGCCTCCGCGGCCTTGGCGGCGTAGAAGGAGGCGTTGTGCTCGCCGCGCAGGGCCTCGCGGGTGAAGCGGATCAGGTGGTGGGCCACGAAGCCCATGTTGAACACCGCCTCGATCTGCCCGCGCTTCAGCGCGTAGCCGGCCGCACTCCAGAACGGCTTGCGGTAATCGGAAAAGATCCCGACCCGGGTGATGATGTTGAACCCCAGGATCAGGCCCCGGCGGAGATTGGTGAAGGTCAGCTTGCCGGCGGTCGGCGTGGTGATGCGGTTCGGGTAGGTCACCGCGCATTGGTGCTTGAAGCGCTCGAAGATCTTCTCCGGCGTATAGGCGTGCGCGATGGCCCGGCGCCAGCTGCCCACCACGGTGTCGTGCGGGCGCTTGAACAGCACGTTCGATTCCAATGCCGCATCGTGGACGAGCCGGCCCTCGCGTTCCAGCCGGTCCCAGAGCGGGGTCTTGGGCAGGGCCTGGAGCAGGTTGATGGTCAGCACGGGAATGGCCGAGCGGTCGATGAAGTCGATCAGGTTCTGCTCGGATTTGTCGGTGTCGGAATCGAGGCCCAGGATAATGCCCGAGGTCACCTCCAGCCCGTAGGAATTGAGGGTCTCGATCGCCTCGTACATCGGGACGGCGGCGTTGTGGGTCTTGTCGATGCCCTTGAGGGCCTCGGCCTCCGGGGTCTCGATGCCGACGAACACCGTCATGAAGTTCGCCTGCCGCATCAGCTCGAGGATCTCGGGCTGCTTGGCCATGTTCAGCGTCGCCTCGCAGGCGAACTGGAGCGGGTAGTTGTTCTTCTTCTGCCACGCCACGAGGTGCGGCAGCATCTCGCGGGTCGCCTTGCGGTTGGCGATGAAATTGTCGTCGACGAAGTACACGACGGCCGGATGGCCGGGCTGGCTGATGATGGCGTCGAGCTCGGCGCACATCTGCTCGGGGCTCTTGAGCCGCGGCTGGCGGCCATAGAGCTGCGGGATGTCGCAGAACTCGCAGCGATAGGGGCAGCCCGAGGAGAATTGCAGCGAGCCGATCAGATAGCGCTTGAGCGGTGCGTGGTCGTAGGCCGGGGCCGGGAAGTCGGCGAGCGCGAGCCGGTCCTTCGTCTCCAGCACCACCTGGGCGGGCGGGGGCGCGACATCGGCGTCGAGGCGTGCGACGAGCTGGTCGGTGGCGTCGCCGATCTCGCCGACATGGAGATAGTCGAAGTCGCCGTATTTCTCCGGCGCGCCGGAGACCGAGGGACCGCCCAGGACCGTGACCTTGCCGGCGGCCCGGGCACGGTCGCGGATGTCGTGGATCTGCGGTTCCTGGATGTGCATGCCGGAAACGAACACCGCGTCGGCCCAGGCGAACTCGGCCGGGCTCGCGCGGCGGATATTCTCATCGATGAATCTGCATTCCCACGCCTCCGGCATGTAGGCCGCGATCAGCAGCAGCCCCTGCGGCGGCATGAACGCCTTCACCCCGCCCATCAGCGGGTAGGCGTGGGAGAACGTCCCGAAGGACGGCGTGTAGGCGGGAAAGACGCACAGGATGCGTCGCTTGGAGGTGACCGTCAGGGTGCATCGCATGTCGGCCTATCTAGCACAGCCGCGCGCGTTGGCGCCCCCTCTGCCGTTAAGAATGGCGTGAAGGAGAACGGCGCCGCTGTCGCGGCCTGTCGCGTGCCGGGTACCGGATAGGATCCGCTTCACCCGTCCGGGACAGGGGTGCGGGTTTATTTCTCACCGGCCCTTCCCGGGCACAGGGCGCGTCAGCGATATGCGATCCGGGATCCAGCACGAGAATCGCCGCGATTCGGCCCCGCCGATCAGATCCGCCGACGGGCCTCGGACGGGACCAGCATGGTCACGCCGTAATCCGGGGCGTTACCCGGCAAGGTACCCACGCGATGCGCCGGATCGGTCGCCGAGCCCGCGTCGAGCGTGCCGTTCCGGCGGCTCGCCAGACTGTCGAGGCGGGACGGCGGCTCGGTCCGCATGCCCGCAACGGAAAACGCCCGGCCGTTTCCGGCCGGGCGCTCCGCAGCGTAGACGCTATGCCTTGCCTCAGGCGGTCAGAACCGTGTTCGGCTCGACCTTCACGCCCGGGCCCATCGTCGAGGTGACGGCGATGCGCTGGACGTAGGTGCCCTTGGCGCCCGCGGGCTTCGCCTTGGCGACGGCGTCCGCGAAGGCCTTGATGTTCTCGACGAGCTTGTCGGCGTCGAACGAGACCTTGCCGACGCCGGCATGGACGATGCCGGCCTTCTCGACGCGGAACTCCACCGAGCCGCCCTTGGCGCCGGCGACGGCGCCCTTCACGTCCATGGTGACGGTGCCGACCTTCGGGTTCGGCATCAGGCCGCGCGGGCCCAGCACCTTACCGAGACGGCCGACCAGCGGCATCATGTCCGGGGTCGCGATGCAGCGATCGAACTCGATCTTGCCGCTCTGCACGATCTCCAGCAAGTCCTCGGCGCCGACGATGTCGGCACCAGCGGCCTTGGCGTCGTCCGCCTTCGCGCCGCGGGCGAAGACCGCCACGCGCACCGTCCGGCCGGAGCCGTTCGGCAGATTGCAGACGCCGCGGACCATCTGGTCGGCGTGGCGGGGATCGACGCCGAGGTTCATGGAGACCTCGACGGTCTCGTCGAACTTCGCGGTCGCCCGCTCCTTCACCAGCTTGATCGCCTCGTCGAGGGGATAGAGCTTGGTGACCTCGATGCCCTCGCGGGCGGCGCGGATGCGCTTGCCTTCCTTAGCCATGCTATCCTCCCTCAGGCCGTCACTTCGAGGCCCATGGCCCGGGCGGAGCCGCGGATCATGGCAACGGCCGACTCGATCGAGTCGCAGTTGAGGTCGGGCATCTTCTTCTCGGCGATCTCGCGCAGCTGCGCCTCGGAGATCTTGCCGACGGTCGGGCCCTTGCCCGGGGTCTTGGAACCGGAGGCCGGCTTCTTGCCGAGCTTCAGGCCGACTGCCTTCTTCAGGAAGAAGGTGACCGGGGGCTGCTTCATCTCGAAGGTGAAGGACCGATCCTGATACGCGGTGATGATCACCGGGATCGGGGTGCCCTTCTCCATCTGCGCGGTCTTCGCGTTGAAGGCCTTGCAGAATTCCATGATGTTGAGGCCGCGCTGACCGAGCGCGGGACCGATCGGCGGCGACGGGTTGGCGGCGCCGGCCGGGACCTGAAGCTTCACGTAGCCCGTGATCTTCTTCGCCATGGGACTGCTCCCAATGAGAATCCGCCCCCACGCGGCCTGAAGCGCGGCGGGTCGGACGGTTGCAGGTCGCGGTGCGAGCCGTGGATCCCGGAGGCGAGGCCGGGCGGATCTCCCGCGGATGATGCCCCAGCCTCAGAAGGATGGGGCAAGTTCGCGGCCGCCGCACAGCGACGGCCGGAAGGACGCGGCGGCCTCAGGGCCGCCGAAATCAGGAGGCTCAGGCCTTCTCGACCTGGGCGTATTCGAGCTCCACCGGCGTCGCGCGGCCGAAGATCGACACGGCCACCTTGAGGCGGGAGCGGGCGTCGTCGATTTCCTCGACGGTGCCGTTGAAGCTGGCGAACGGACCGTCGGCGACCCGGACGGTCTCGCCGATCTCGAAGGAGATCGAGGGCTTCGGCCGGTCGACACCCTCGGCGACCTGGCCCTTGATCCGCTCGGCCTCGGCGTCGGGGATCGGAACCGGCTTCGACTTGTCGGCGCCGAGGAAGCCCGTGACCTTCGGGGTGTTCTTGATGAGGTGGTAGACCTCGTCGGTGAGGTCGCACTTCACCAGCACGTAGCCGGGGAAGAACTTACGCTCGGCATCGACCTTCCGGCCGCGGCGGACCTCCACGACCTTCTCGGTCGGGACCATCACCTCGTCGAACAGCTCGGTCAGCCCGCGCTGAGCCGCCTGATCCTTGATGGACTGGGCGACCTTGTTCTCGAAGTTCGAGTAGGCGTGGACGATGTACCAGCGCTTCGACACGGTTCCGTTCAACTCCGACAAGTCCGCGGGGTCTCCCCCGATCGGCGGCGAGCCGCCCTCGTACGCCTCCGACTCAGACGCCCAAAATCAGGCCGACCAGGAAGCGCAGGGCCTGATCCACGACCGTGAAGAACAGGCTCGCGGCCACGACCATCACGAAGACCATGATCGTCGTGATCGTGGTCTCCCGGCGGGTCGGCCACGTGACCTTGCGGGCCTCGTCGCGAACCTGCGCGATGAACTCGCCCGGCGTGGCACGCTTCTGCGGCGCCCGGTTCGGCGTCGCCGGCCGGGCCGGCGGCGGATTCGCGGGACCGCGGGCTGCGCCGCGCACCAGGTCCACCTTCTTGGTCGCTTCGTTCGATGCCATGGCGCCAGTATCTGTGCGTGTTCGGCCCCGAGGCAGAGACCGCATCCGGGAATGCGAATGTCGGCGCCGAGGACCTGGATGGGCCCGCACCGACGGTCGCTTCAGATCTCGGATTGCGCCCGCTCTAGCGCAACTCCCCCGGCTTGTCGACCGGGCCACCGCGCGGGATCGGGCTGAATGTCTGGCAGGAGTGGAGGGACTCGAACCCGCAACCTCCGGTTTTGGAGACCGGCGCTCTGACCAGTTGAGCTACACTCCTAGCGCACCGCCCAATGCCTCATCGCGGCGCGGCTTGCAAGAGGTTCGCCGCCGATCGCCGCGCATCACCGGCCGTGATCCGCCCGCTCGGCGGCGGTCAGGGGCCGGAGTCCGCCCCGGTCGAAGCGGAACAGCTCGTCGCTGCGGCCGTAGGGGCCGGCGCGCATCTGCGTGGTGGCCTCTGCGGCCAGCTCGCGCCGCGCAGGGCTGTCGGCGGGCCACGCCATGAGCAGATTGCGGGTCGGCCCGGTCAGCGTGATGCCGTCGGCCTTCAGCGCCTTGCGGATCTCCTCGAGCCAGTCCGGCACGAGCAAACGCGCGAGGGCGTAATTGTCGTCCTCCCTGGCGAGGGCGGCGACGGGCGTGCGGTCCGCGACGACGAGCTGGAACGGCTCATCCTTGGAGGCCCCCGCGAGGTTCCGCACCGCCGTGGCTTCCACCACGGCCGGATCGACATGCCAGCCGGCGATCATCTCGCGGGTGACGTACTGGTGGCGCCTGGACTCGTCGAGCACGCAGACGACGTGCAGCGTCTCGGAAAACCGGCGATGCGCGAGTTGCGGGTTCTGCTGAAGGATCTCATCCGGCACCAGCTACACGCGCAGGCGGCCCTTGATCGCCGCGAAATCCGCCGGCTCCGGCGCAGGGCCGGCCTTGGCGAAGGCGAGGCCGAGGAATTCGTCGACCTCCCGCCGGCGCTCGGCCTCGGTGAGGCCGCGGACATGCTGGTGGAGGTTGGTGAGATCGAGCGTCTGGGTGCCGATGCCGAGCTGCGCCGGATCGGCATTGAGGTCGATCGCCACGTCCGGTCGACGGATCCGGATCTGCTTGATCACCGCGTCGCGAAAGCGGCCGTCGCTCAGGTTGTCTGCCCGCGCGCCGACCGGCAGGAACACGGAGCCGGCACAGATCAGGGCCAGCAATCGCGCGGCCCACCGAGCGGAATCTCCGAACATCCGAGCCTCCCCCAAGACAAGGCGGAGACAAGACAAAACAACGCCGGCACCCCGTCAAGACGGAGGCCGGCGCGAGTCACATCGAAGTCGATAGCCTGAGCCCTGACGCACCCCCGTGGTCTAGAGATGACCACGGACCATCCGCCGGCTGACGGCGCGGGACCGGCGCATCGTCTGTCGCGACGCGCCGGCCCTGCTTGAGCTCAATCGTTGATGGCGGCGACGACGCCGGCACCGACGGTGCGGCCGCCCTCGCGGATGGCGAAGCGCAGCTTCTCCTCCATGGCCACCGGCACGATCAGCGCCACGTCCATGGTCACGTTGTCGCCCGGCATCACCATCTCGGTGCCCTCGGGCAGCGTCACGATCCCGGTCACGTCGGTGGTGCGGAAGTAGAACTGCGGCCGGTAGTTGGTGAAGAACGGCGTGTGGCGGCCGCCCTCTTCCTTGGTCAGGATGTAGGCCTCGGCCTTGAACTTGGCGTGCGGCTTCACCGAACCCGGCTTGCACACGACCTGGCCGCGCTCCACGTCCTCGCGCTTCGTGCCGCGCAGCAGCACGCCGACGTTGTCGCCCGCCTGGCCCTGGTCGAGCAGCTTGCGGAACATCTCCACGCCCGTGACCGTCGTGGTCTGCGTGTCGCGGATGCCGACGATCTCCACCGTCTCGCCGACCTTGACGATGCCGCGCTCGACGCGACCCGTCACCACCGTGCCGCGGCCCGAGATCGAGAACACGTCCTCGATCGGCATCAGGAACGGCAGGTCGATCGGGCGCTCCGGCTGCGGGATGTAGGCATCCACCGTCGCCATCAGCGCCAGCACCGCCTCCTTGCCGATCTTCGGCTCCTTGTCCTCAAGCGCCATCAGCGCCGAGCCCTTGGTGATCGGGATGTCGTCGCCGGGGAAGTCGTACTTCGACAGGAGCTCGCGCACCTCCAGCTCGACCAGCTCCAGGAGCTCCTCGTCGTCGACCATGTCGACCTTGTTGAGGAACACCACCAGCGCCGGAACGCCGACCTGGCGCGCCAGAAGGATGTGCTCGCGGGTCTGCGGCATCGGGCCGTCGGCCGCCGACACCACCAGGATCGCGCCGTCCATCTGCGCCGCGCCCGTGATCATGTTCTTCACGTAGTCGGCGTGCCCGGGGCAATCCACGTGCGCGTAGTGACGGTTCTGCGTCTCGTACTCCACGTGCGCCGTCGAGATCGTGATCCCGCGCGCCTTCTCCTCCGGAGCCTTGTCGATCTGGTCGTAGGCCGTGAACGTCGCCCCGCCCGTCTCCGCCAGAACCTTCGTGATCGCCGCCGTCAACGACGTCTTGCCGTGGTCAACGTGACCAATCGTGCCAATGTTGCAGTGCGGCTTGGTGCGGGAGAACTTTTCCTTGCCCATGATTCCCATTCCTGCGGCGGGGACCACACAAGGGCCCCGAATCCTGGTCAGCCGCCCCGAAGCTCGGACAGGGGCGAAAAACGCGGTCCGCTTAGAGGGTCGGCCGCCAGGGATCAAGCTCCGCGGCGCGCGGGCGCCCGACGACCGGCTCTGCTGTCAAGCCGCGGCCATGAGTCTTGAACGCCGAAACATCAATCACAGGCAGTATCCACGCCGCTTTCGCGCCACAGTGTGGCTTCGCGGGCATAGCGGGATCCGTGCGGCCGAGCTTAAGTGGGGACAACAACGCATCACCTCGGACCCCCCGCCATGATGAAGAAGTTCCTCCTCGCCACCGCCGCGACGGCGCTGGTCACGACGGCCGCTTCGGCCGCCGACCTGCCGCGCCGGGCCGCGCCGCCGCCGGTCTTCACGCCGGTGCCGGTCTTCACCTGGACGGGCTTCTACGCCGGTCTCGAGTCCGCCTACACCTTCACGGATCGTGAGCGCATCACCACGGTCGGCGTCCAGCCGGGCAACGCCACCAATGTGGCCCTCGGCCGCCGTCCCTTCCTGACCTCGACCACGCAGGACGGCTTCGCCAACATCGGCGGCACCGCCGGCTACAACTACCAGTTCACGCCGGGCTCCGGCATCGTCGTCGGTCTCGCCAACAGCATCGACTGGACCGACATCACCAAGAACCGCGTCGTCCTCGGCACCGGTAACGTCGCCGGCGGCCCGCCGAACATCAGCCAGTTCCGCCAGAGCCTCGACTGGCTCGGCACCCTCACGGGCCGCGTCGGCTACGCCTTCGACCGCGTCCTGGTCTACGGGATGGGCGGCCTCGCCTACGGCAACGTGTTCCACGACGCCAACTTCTACACCCCGGGCGGCCGCCTGCAGTTCGCCGGCCGCTACGACGACTTCAAGGTCGGCTACGCCTACGGCGGCGGCATCGAGTTCGCCCTGCCCACCGACAGCTTCCTGAACACCTTCGCGCTCGGCCGCTACATCGGCATCAAGTACGACGCCATCACGGTGAAGGCCGAATACCTGCACTACGACCTCGGCAGCCAGAACGTGCTCGTCGGCGCGGTCCCGGGTGTCGGCAACGGCGCGTACATCTCGCGCTTCCGCACCGAGGGCAGCATCGTTCGCGCCGGCTTCAACTACAAGTTCGGCGGCCTCTGAGACCGACGGCGCCGGGACTTCTCCGGCCGAGACCAACATAGGCGGGTGCCGATATCGGCACCCGCCCTTTTTCGTTGCTCCAGCGCGATCGGGGCATCAGCCGCCGCGACCCGGCCGTCGCACCCGGCGTGGGACGAAGATGTCCCGTCAGCAGGCGCGCAGATGCGCGACGAGTTGCGACGCGGCGTCGCCCGGGGAGCCGGTGTTGAGGATCGTCAGATCCGCGACGACGTCGCCCTCCCGGGCGAGACGCACGGCGAGGTCGCCGTCCTGCGGCCGGCCCCGGGCGGCGATACGCTGCGCCAGGATCTCGGGCGGCGCGGTGACTTCGACGACGCTCACCCGCGGGCAGGTCCTTCGTGCCTCCGCGACGACGCGGCGCGAGACGTTGCAGATCACAACCTGACCGTCGGCGGCGCGCCTTCCAGCCTCCGCCGGGAGGGCGTAGCCGAGGCCATGGGCGCGCCAGCTCAAGGTGAAGCGGCCGGCCGCGCAGCCATCCGCGAAGGCAGCCTCGTCGATCTCGTCGTTGTCCTCGTCCGCCGAGGGTGGCCGGGTCACGAGACGCCGCGGGAAGACGTAGCGCGGATCGTCCGCGAGGGCCGCCCGGGCCAGCCGGATCAGCGTGTCCTTGCCGGCGCCGCTCGGGCCGACCACGAGGACGAGGCAGCCCGGCATCAGGCGACCCGCCGGCCGGCGCGCCAGACCTCGCGGACGACCGGCACGCCCTCGGCCCGCTGCACGCGCACGAGATCGGCCCGCAGCCCGGGCGCCAGGGCGCCTCGGTCGGTGAGCCCGGTGGCGCGGGCGGGATTCGCCGTGACGGTGGCCAGCGCCTCGGGCAGCGTTATCGACGGTGCCTGCTCGGGCAGCAGGAAGGCCGCCATCAAGAGGCTCGCCGGCACGTAGTCCGACGAGAGGATGTCGAGGTGCCCGGCCTCGGCCAGCGCCAGGGCGGCGACGTTGCCGGAATGCGAGCCGCCGCGGATCAGGTTCGGCGCGCCCATCATCACGGTGATGCCCTGGCGGTGCGCGGCCTCGGCCGCCTCCAGGGTGGTGGGAAACTCGGCCAGCCGCACGCCTTCGCCGACCGCGAGGTCGACATCCGCCAGGGTGGTGTCGTCGTGGCTCGCCAGCGGGATCCCCATCTCGCGGGCGAACTGGACCAGGGCCGGCCGGTTCTTCGCATTCAGCGACCGACCGTCGCGGATCTTGCGCTCGGTGTTGGCGCGGATCTCCTCCATGGGACGGCCGCCGCGCGTGGCGTAGGTGTAGTACTTCTCCATGTCGCGGAACTGCCGCTGGCCGGGGGTGTGGTCCATGAGCGAGATCAGCCCCACCGGGTAGCGGGCCGTGAAGGTCGCCACCGTGTCGAGCACATCCGTGGAGGGCAATTCGCAGCGCAGATGCGTGAAGTGCTCGGCCCGGAACAGGTCGCCGGCCCGCGCGGCGGCGATGGCGCCGGCGAGCTGCTCCAGCTCGGAGCCGAGGCCGCTGCCGTCCGGGTCGCTGCCGGCGCGGAGCGAATCGAACACCGTGGTGATGCCCGAGGCGGTGATCTGCGCGTCGTAGGCGAGCACCGCGCCGAGCGGATGCCAGCGGACCTTGGGGCGCGGCGCGTAGTGGCTCTCCAGATGGTCGGTGTGCAGCTCGATCAGCCCGGGGATCAGGTAATCGCCGCCGCAATCGAGGCCGCGCGCGGGCGCCCGGCCCTCGCCGATCTCGATGATCGCCCCGTCGGAGACGGCGAGCCAGCCGCGCTGCACCCGGTCGGGCAGGACCAGGGTCGCGTTCTCGAGGATGAAGTCGTCCATCGTGAATTCCTCAGGCTGCCCGGGCTTGCGGCGCGAAGCGGGTGACATCGACCACCCGGGTCGCCACAGCGTCGCGCATCTCGCTGTCGTGGAAGATGCCGAGCACGCCGGCGCCGGCCTTCAGCTTCTCGCGCACGAGGTCGGCCACCACGGCGCGGTTCTGCGCGTCCAGGGAGGCGGTCGGCTCGTCGAGGAGCAGGAGCGGCCGGTCGGCGATCAGGCCCCGGGCGATGTTGACCCGCTGCTGCTCGCCTCCCGAGAAGGTCGCGGGCGGCAGGCCCCAGAGCCGCTCGGGCAGGTTGAGCCGGGCGAGGAGGTCCTTGGCCCGGGCGCGGGCCGCCTCTTCGGACAACCCGCCCTCGCGGCCGGCGGCCTCGACCACGTCGAGGGCCGGGACCCGCGGGATCACCCGCAGGAACTGCGACACGTAGGCGATGACCCGCGCCCGCAGCGCCCAGACCACTCGCGGATCGGCCCGGACGACGTCCACCACCGCCTCGCCGTCGCGGACCCGGATGGCGCCGGCATCGCAGCGGTAATTGCCGTAGGCCATCTTCAGGAGCGAGGACTTGCCCGCCCCCGAGGGGCCGCCGAGCACCACGCACTCGCCGGGCTCGACCACGAGGCTCACGCCGCCCACCACCGGCAGGACGATCCCGCCGCGCAGGTGCAGGGTGAAGCTCTTGGCGACGTCCTGGAAGGTCAGAAGCGCAGTCATGCGGCGAGCACCGAGGCGACGAGGAGCTGGGTGTAGGCGTGCTCGGGATCGTCGAGCACCCGGTCGGTAAGGCCGGTCTCGATCACCCGGCCGGCCCGCATCACGGCGATCCGGTGCGAGAGCAGCCGCGCCACCGCGAGGTCGTGGGTCACGATGATCACCGCGAGGCCGAGTTCGGCCGAGAGGCGCCGGATCAGGTCGAGGAGCCGGGCCTGGACCGAGACGTCGAGGCCGGAGGTCGGCTCGTCCATCAGCACGAGGCGCGGCCCGGTGACGAGGTTGCGGGCGATCTGGAGGCGCTGGCGCATGCCGCCGGAGAACTGGCTGGGCGGGTCGTCCACCCGGCCGGCCTCGATCTCGACCCGGCCGAGCCAGTCCAGCGCCTGGCCGCGGATCCGGCCGTAATGGCGCTCGCCCATGCCCATCAGCCGCTCGCCGACATTGCCGCCGGCCGAGACCGCCATGCGCAGGCCCTTGCGGGCGTCCTGCCGGACGAAGCCCCAGTCGGTGCGCATCAGCCGGCGCAGCGCGGCGGGTCCGAGATCGGCGAGGCTGCGGGTCTGCCCATCGCGCATCCGGTAGCGGACCTCACCCGAATCGGGCGCCAGCTCGCCGGCGAGCAGCGACAGGAGCGTCGACTTGCCCGAGCCGGACTCGCCCACGATGGCCAGCACCTCGCCCTCGGTGATGTCGAGGTCGATGCCCGCGCAGGCGAGCCGGTTGCCGTAGGCCTTGGTCAGGCCGTGGGCGGAGAGGAGCGGCGCGCTCATCGGGCCGCCTCCGCGACACGGGTCTCGCAGATGTCGGTGTCGGAGCAGATGAACATCCGGCCTCCGGAATCGTCGGTGACCACCTCGTCGAGGTAGTGGCCGCGGGCGCCGCACAGGGCGCAGGGCTGCGTGAATTCCTGCACGCGGAACGGGTAATCCTCGAAATCGAGGCTGCGCACCCGCGTGTAGGGGGGCACCGCGTAGATCCGCCGCTCGCGGCCCGCGCCGAAGAGCTGGAGCGCCGGGCAGTCGTCCATCTTGGGATTGTCGAATTTCGGCGTCGGCGACGGGTCCATCACGTAGCGGCCGGCGACCTCCACCGGGTACGCGTAGGTGGTGGCGATGTGCCCGTGGCGGCTGATGTCCTCGTAGAGCTTGACGTGCATGGCGCCGTACTCGGCCAGCGCGTGGAGCTGGCGCGTCTCGGTCTCGCGGGGCTCGAGAAAGCGCAGGGGCTCGGGGATCGGCACCTGATAGACCAGAATCTGCCCCTCGGTGAGCGGCGTCTCGGGGATGCGGTGGCGGGTCTGGATCACCGTCGCCTCCGTCGTGCGGGTGGTGGTGGCCACCCCGGAGGTCTTGGCGAAGAAGCGGCGGATCGAGACCGCGTTGGTGGTGTCGTCGGCCCCCTGGTCGATGACCTTGAGCACGTCCGATTGCCCGAGGATCGCCGCCGTGACCTGCACGCCGCCGGTGCCCCAGCCGTAGGGCATCGGCATCTCGCGGGAGGCGAAGGGCACCTGGTAGCCCGGCACCGCGATGGCCTTGAGGATGGCGCGGCGGATCATCCGCTTCGTGCCCTCGTCGAGATAGGCGAAGTTGTAGCCGGAGCCGCGCGCGTTTCCTGCCGCGTCGAGGACGGACGCGACGAGCCCACTCTCCCGTTCGGGAGAGGGAACCTGCGCGTCATCCGGCGCGCGGCCCGGAAGCTCCCGGGAAGCGGAGCCACCAAGGAAGGGGGACATCCCTGTCGCGCTCATTCGGCGGCCTCCTGCATCTCGACGGTCTCGGTCTTGCGCTCGAACTCGGCGCGCAGGCGCCGGACCAGCTCCAGCTCGGCCTGGAAGTCGACGTAGTGGGGGAGCTTCAGGTGCTCGACGAAGCCCGTCGCCTGGAGGCTGTCGCAATGGGCCAGCACGAATTCCTGGTCCTGGGCGGGGCTCGCCACCGGCTCGCCGAGCTCCTCCGCGCGCAGCGCCCGGTCCACCAGGGCCATTGCCATGGCCTTGCGCTCGCTCTGCCCGAAGCTCAGCCCGTAGCCGCGGGTGAACTGGGGCGCGGCCGCGCCCGAGCCCTTGAACTGGTTGACCATCTGGCACTCGGTGAGCCGCACCCGGCCGAGCGGGACCGCGAAGCCCAGCTCCTCGGGCACGAACTCCACCGCCACCGCGCCGACCCGGATCTCGCCGACGAACGGGTGGGTACGGCCGTAGCCGCGCTGCGTCGAGTAGGCGAGGCCGAGCACGAAGCCCTCGTCGCCCCGGGCGAGCGCCTGGAGGCGCAGGGCCCGGTCGGCGGGGTAATCCACGGGCTCGCGGGTGAGGTCGCCCACGGGGGCGCCGTCGTCCGGCGGCGAGGCCTCGATCAGCCCGTCCTGGGCCAGCAGGTCGGTGACCCGCGGGCAGGTTCCGGCATCGGCGCGCGGCTCGGCCTCGGCGGCGGGCTCGGAGGCGGTATCCGCCGCGAGCGCGAAGTCGACGAGCCGGTGGGTGTAGTCGAAGGTCGGCCCGAGCACCTGCCCGCCGGGCAGGTCCTTGAAGGTCGCGGAGACCCGGCGCTCGACCGCCATGGTGCCGGTGTCGACCGGCGCGGAGGCACCGAAGCGGGGCAGCGTGGTCCGGTAGGCGCGGACCAGGAACACCGCCTCGACCACGTCGCCGCGCGCCTGCTTGAGCGCCAGGGCCGCGAGGTCCGGATCGTAGAGCGAGCCCTCGGTCATCACCCGGTCGACGAGCAGCGCCATCTGCTCGCGGATCTGCGCCACGGAGAGTTCCGGAACGGCGGGGTCGCCCCGGCGGGCCTCGGCGAGGAGCCGATGGGCGTTGTCGATGGCGGCCTCGCCGCCCTTTACGGCCACGTACATGGGTCAGGCCTCCGTGACCGTCGTGGAGCGCGGCAGACCGGCCACGCGGCCGGGCGCGGTGAGGATCAGGTCGACGCCCAGCGGAAAGTCGGCGCGGTTCTCGGCGAGCTGCGCCGCGAAGCCGTCCGGCAGAGGTCCCGGCGCGACCCGGACCGTGCCCCGGACGCCCGGGCCGGAGAGGCTCAGCCCCTGCCCGTCCGTGATCGTGTCGAGGGCGAGCACCAGGGTGGTGGAGGTGTCGGGGTAGGCCGGCGTGCCGAGGGCGAACCGGCCCAGCGGCGGGCAGCGCCGAGACTCGCGGACCAGCGCGAAGGCGGCCCGGGCCGGATCGTCGGTGAGCGGCGCGCCGGTGTGAAAGCGGAGGTAGGCCGCGACGTCCGCGGCTTCGGCGAGGGCCGGATCCAGCCAGACCGGCGTGTCGGCGTCGGTGAGCGCCAGTGCGACGGCGGCCAGTTCCGGCGTGAGCGGCGCGGGCGGCGCGAGGAACGGGGCGAGCGGCCGGACGAGCCCGGGGCGGGCGAGGGCGTCCATCACGGCGCGGAAGGTGCCCTGCGCGTCGTGGACCGGATCGGCGAAGCCGGGGGCGAGCATGCTCAATCGTCTCCGCGGGCGAGGGTCAGGAAGTCGACCCGGGTGGCCGCCGTGCGCCGGGCCGCCTGCTGCCGGTCCGCCGCGAGCCGCCGGGCGGCGGGCGCCAGGGCGGCCTCGACCCGGGCGCGCCGGTTCGGGTCCTGCCAGAGGGCGTCGAGGATCGCGGCGAGCCGCGCCTTCGTGCGGTCGCGGCCGAGATGGTAGGCGAAGCCGGCCGGACCGTCCGCGAGGCGGATGGCGGCCCGGGTCACGCTGACCTCGCCGAGGTTGAACGGGCGCCCGTCGCCGCCGATCCGGCCTGAGGCCATCACGAGCCCCGTCTCCGGCGGCCGGAGATCCGCGGCGGCCGGGGTGTCGAGGACCGACAGGGCCGCCTCCAGGTCCGTGCGGCTCGCCTCGGCACAGAGCGCCATCACGGCCTGGCGCGCCCCGATCTCCCCCTCGGATGCCGGATGTCTCGGGCTCGTCGTCATCGCGAATCCCTCCGTCGCTCAGTTGTATAGGTGTATAGACAACTGGCGTGCGCCGCACAAATGAAGTTTGGATGACAGGATGGATGCGCAGGAGCAGGCACCCGGCCTCGTCCGGGGCGAGGGTCTGACGGCGTGGCGACAGATCGCCGACGCGCTGACGGCCGAGATCGCGGCGGGGCGCTATCCGCCGGGACAGCAGCTGCCCGCCGAGGCCGCCCTGGCGGCGCGCTTCGCCGTGAACCGGCACACCGTGCGACGTGCCCTCGCGGCGCTCGCCGAGGGCGGGCTCGTGCGCGCCAGCCAGGGCCGGGGCACCTTCGTGGAGGAGGCACCCCTCGCCTACCCGATCGGGCCGCGCACGCGGTTCTCCGAGATCGTCGCCGGGGCCGGACGCGAGGCCTGGGGCGACCTCGTCGCCTCGACTACGGTCCCGGCCGGGCCCGAGCAGGCGGCAGCCCTGGCCCTCGCCCCCGGCGCGCCGATCCTGGAGCTGCTGACGGTCCACCGGGCGGATGACGCCCCGCTCTCGACGGCGCTGACCTGGCTGCCGCTGCCGCGCTTCGCGGGCTTCGCCGAGGCCTATGCCGAGCGCGGCTCGATCACCCGGGCTTTCGCGGCCTGCGGCCTGCACGACTATACCCGGCTCTCGACGCGCATCCGCGCCCGGCCGGCCGATTCCGCGGAGGCGCAGCGCCTCGACATCGCCCCGGGGCGGGTCGTTCTGGTGGTGTCGAGCGTCAACATCGATCCCGCCGGCGTGCCGATCCAGGCGAACCGCACCCTGTTCGCCGCCGACCGGGTGGAGCTGGTGATCGGCGGGTGATCGGGCCGCCGGCTCAGCGCGCCGCCGGCCCGATGATCGCCCGGCGCAGGCGGGTCGAGACCCAGTCGATCGCCGCCACGGTGACGAGGATCATCAGCACCAGGAAGGCGACCTGCTGCAGCTCCAGCACGCGGATCAACTCGGTGAGGTACTGACCGATGCCCCCGGCACCGACGATGCCGATGATCGTCGCCGACCGGGTGTTCGACTCGAAGAAGTACAGGACCTGGCTCGCCAGCACCGGCAGGACCCCGGGGATCAGCCCGAAGCGGATGCGGTGCAGGCGCGAGCCGCCCGAGGCGACGACGCCCTCGCCGGCACGCTTGTCGCAGGTCTCGATCGCCTCGGAGAACAGCTTTCCGAGCGCCCCAAAATCCGAGCACGCGATGGCGAGCGCCCCCGCGAAGGGGCCCAGGCCCACGACGTTGATCCAGATCAGCGCCCAGATCAGCACGTCCACCGAGCGCATCACGTCGAGGCCGCGGCGGACGGCGAACCGCGCGAAGGGGTTGGGCACGACGTTCCGGGCCGCCAGGAACGCCACCGGGAAGGCGAAGACCGCCGCCGTCAGCGTGCCCAGGAAGGCGATGCCCAGGGTCTCGCCCAGCGCGTGCAGGAAGGTCCAGAACTGGCCCTCCGGGGACGGCGGCAGCATCAGCACCGCGAAGGTACCGAGCCGCCCGAGCCCGTGGAGGATCCGCGCCATCGAGAAGTCGAGGCGCCAGTAGCCGAACGCCGCGAGCCCGATCAGGACGGCGAGCAGGGCGGCGAGCCGCGCCCGCCCCGGCCAGTCGGTGCGGAACTGCGCGGGGTAGCGCGCGCGCAGGCGGGCGAGGTCGGCCCGGGCCGCCGCCCGCAGGGCCTCGGGACGCGGGCTCATCGGGCCTGCTCCGCGCCGATCAGGCGGTGACGGACCCGCTCGGTGGCGAGGTCGATGCAGAACACGGTCAGGATGATCAGCACGAGGATCGCGCTCACGTCCGCGTAGTAGAAATTGCGGATCGCCACGAGGAATTCCTGGCCGATGCCGCCGGCGCCGACGAAGCCCATCACCCCGGCCCCGCGCACGTTGATCTCGAAGCGCAGCAGCGCGTAGGAGGCGAAGTTCGACAGCACCTGCGGCAGCACCGCGAAGCGCACCGTCTGGACCCAGGTGGCGCCCGAGGCCGACAGGCCCTCGACGGGCCGCATGTCGATGTTCTCGACCACCTCGGAGAACAGCTTGCCGAGCGCCCCCGTGGTGTGGATCGCGATGGCGAGCACGCCCACCATCGGGCCGAGTCCGAAGGCGATCACGAAGATCAGGGCGAACACCACCTCGGGGACGGTGCGGCACAATTCCAGGAGGCGCTTGGCGCCGACGCGCAGCAGGCGCGACCGCACGAGGTTGGCAGCGGCCACGAAGCTGAGGGCGAAGCCCGCGAGCCCCCCGAGCAGCGTCCCGAGATAGGCCATGAGCAGGGTCTCGCCCAGCAGGCCCAGCCATTTGGGCAGGCCCCAGTACCAGCTGCGGACGTCTTCGAGCGGGTGCTCGAGGCTGATCGGCGGCAGGATCTGCTGGATGTAGGCGGTGAACTTGCCGATGTTCTCGGCGAAGACCAGCGGCCGCACCTCGGCGACCAAGCCGGCGACCAGGGCGAGCGCCGCCACAAGGGCGAAGCCCGCCAGCGTGCGGCGGCGCGCAGCGCCGGTCGCCGCCGCGTAGAGGCCGGAGAGGGCGGCTTCCCGCTCCGGCGACAGGGGTGTCAGACCGCGCAAGGCGGGCGGGCCCGGATCAGGACTTCCGGCGCTGCTCGTCGTTGAACCGCAGCATGTCGATGATCGGCTGATAATCCTTGAGGGTCACCGGCGTCAGATCCTGGTCCTTGCCGTCGGAGAGACGGTCGAAGGCGGCCTTGTCGGCCTTCGGCAGGGCCACGAAGGCGTCCCGGATCCTGGCCTTCAGGTCGTCCGGCAGGCTCGTCAGCATGGCGAAGGGCCCCTCCGGCAGGAAGTCGGACTTGAACACGACCCGGAAGTCCGATTGCTGCATCGGCGTGCCATCTGGCTTCTTGAGCATGCCCTTGGCGGCCATGCGGGTGACCATCGTGTCGGTCTCGGAATTCCACAGGTTGGCGGCGGCGTCGGCCGTGCCCTGGGTGAGCGCCAGCACGGCGTTCTCGTGGCTGCCCGCGTAGAAGGTCTTGCCGAAGAACTTCTCCACGTCGTAGCCGGCCCGCTTCAGGAAGAAGCGCGGCGCCTGGTTGCCGGAGGTGGAGTTCGGATCGACCAGGGCGAGGTTCTTGCCCTTGAGATCCTCGACGGTCTTGTAGGGGCTGGAGGCCAGAACGTAGACCACCGAATAGTAGCCCGAGGCGCCGGTCTCGTGCTTCTGGTTGACGATCGGCTCGATCTTCACGCCGGTCATCACGGCCCGCGCGAAGGAGGCCGGTCCGTACCACGCGATCTGGATGTTGCCGGCCCGCTGGCCCTCGATCACGGCGGCGTAGTCGCTCGCCACCCGCAGCTTCACCGGCACGCCGAGCGTCTTGGTCAGGTAGGCGGTGAGCGGCGCCCAGCGGTCGGCGGTGCCCGAGGCGTTCTCGGCCGGGATCACGCCGAGCGTCAGCTCCGGATACTGGGCCTTCCAGTCCTGGGCGGCGGCCGGCAGGCCGAGGAGGGCGAGAGCCGCGGCGGCGCCGGCGAGAGTGCGTCGGGTGATCATCGTGTCGTCCTTCGTGACGGCGTAGGGCAGGAAGTTCGGCCGGCCGGAGGCCGGTCGGGCGTTTCCCGAATGGTTGTTGGGGCTTGGATGGCCCGGATCAGGCGCCGAGGGCGGCCTCGCGGACCGGCCGCGCCGGCACGAGACCGGGCCGGCCGGGCATCGCGGCCCGCTGCTCCGCCTCGCGCTGCGCGGAATCGTCCAGCACCTCGCCGGCCTCCAGGCCGTAGAGCCGGCGCGCCACGTCCTCGGTGAGGTCGAACGGTCCGCCCTCGAACACGACCCGCCCGGCCGCGAGTCCCACGAGGCGGTCGCAATAGGCGCGCGCGAGGTCGAGGGAATGCAGGTTGCACAGCACCGTGATGCCGTAGCGCCGGTTCACCTCGGCCAGCGCGTCCATCACGAGCCGGGTGTTGCGCGGGTCGAGGGAGGCCACCGGCTCGTCGGCGAGCAGGATCTCGGGCTCCTGCACGAGGGCGCGGGCGATGGCGACCCGCTGCTGCTGCCCGCCCGACAGGCCGTCGGCGCGCTGGCCGGCGAACTCGCCCATGTCGAAGCTCTCCAGGGCGGCGAGCGCCATGGCCCGGTCTTCGGCGGACCATTGCCGCAGCAGGGAACGGTAGCTCGGCACGTGGCTGAGCCGGCCCATCAGCACGTTGGTCATCACGTCGAGGCGGCCGACGAGGTTGAACTGCTGGAAGATCATGGCGCAGCGGGTCCGCCATTCGCGCAGGTCGCGGCCCCGCAGGGTGGTGACCTCACGGCCGTCGTGGAGAATGCGCCCCGAACTCGGGTCCGCCAGCCGGTTGATCAGGCGCAGCAGCGTCGACTTGCCGGCGCCCGACCGGCCGATCACGCCGACGAAGCTGCCGGGCTCGATCCGGAGCGACACGCCGTCGACGGCGCGCCGGTCGCCGTACTGGCGCGTGAGATCCTCGATAACCAGCATGCCACCATCCGCCGGGGAATGGCCGCAGGTAAACGCCGATTTCACGACGATTGGATGACGAATACAGATCGATTATGTTTGCCGGCGCAATTCTTACATTTTGATAGCCGGCTTAAACTTCATAGCGTTCGAGGAATGCTTCGATGGGCAGGCCGCGGAAATCCGGAAGCGCCCGGCGCAGCCGTTCGTGATCCCAGTCCCACCATGCCAGGCGCATCAGACGTTCGGCGATGGCCTCGGGGAAGCGGCGCCGGACCGGTTTGGCGGGATTGCCGACAACGATCGTGTAGGGTTCGACGTCGCGGGTGACGATGGCGCCCGCGCCGACCACGGCGCCGGTGCCGATGGTGCGGCCGGGCAGGACAACGACGCCGTGGCCGATCCAGACATCGTGGCCGATCGCCACCGGGCTCGCCCGGCGCCGGTCGAAGAAGGCGGGCTCGTCGGACTCCTCCGGCCAGTAGGCTCGTGCCCGGTAGGTGAAATGCGCCTGCGACGCGCGCTCCATCGGGTGGTTGCCGGGATTGATCCGCACGCTGGCGGCGATCGAGCAGAACTTGCCGATGGTCGTGTAGATCACCTCGCAATCCTGACCGATGTAGGAATAATCGTCGAGGATCGTCTCGGTGAGGCGGGTTCGCGCGCCGACCTCCGTGTAGTGGCCGAGGCGGCAATCCACGACCCGGGCGCTGGGATCGCGTGCGGGTTCGAGTCCGAGGGGACGGTCAACCACGGGGCTCTCCGAAGGGCAGGCGCGCCAGGAGCCGGAACGGGCCGGACCCGTCCTGGGTCAGGAGGCACACGGCGTCGATCACAAGGGGCTCCGGCCCCGCGGCGGCGTAGGCCTCGGACAGGCGCCGGTGCCAGGCTTCGCGCTCCGCCTCCGGCAGGGCGTCGGTCAGGGTCATGTGGAAGCGGAAGGCCTCGAACACGTACGGGTAGCCCCAGCGCGCCAGCAGCGCCCGCCCGCGCGGGTCGAGGCGCTCCGGGCGGCGCTTGGCGCGCTCGGCCTCGGTGAGCGGCGCACGGAACGGGTCGAGGGCGGCGACGCACTCGGCGGCGAAGAGCCCCAGCTCCGGCGGGGGAGCTTCCGGCACGAGGGCGAGGAACGGCCCGAGGGCGGCGACCCGGAGCGGGCCCACCGCCACCGGCGGGTGCGCGGCCGCGAGGTCACGGGTGGCGGCGACGAGATCCGCCTCCGTGGTGCCCGCCGCGAGGCGCAGCGGCGCCTTGAGGGTGGCGTGGAACCCGTAGATCCGGGCCCCCGCCGTGACGGCGGCGAGGTCGCTCAAGCCCTCCGGGTGCGGGACCGACGCCCCCGAGACGGGGTCGGTGCCGAGGACGGACCGGCCGAAGGCCTCCAGCCGGGAACCCGGGGCGGGCAGGCAGTAGAGAGCGTAGCGGCGCGACACCTTTCGGCCTCCGATCGTCGGCCGCCGTCAGGCCGTCGGCGCGTAGGGACGCGCCTCGGCGGCCCGCCGGGGGCGCACGTCCATGGCGTTGCCCCGCCACACGATGGCGCTCTGCATCCAGGCGCCGAGCCAGATCGCCGGGATCAGGGCGTCGCGCACCAGGAAGGCCGCCAGCAGGCGGGGCGAACGGTGCCAGCCCGCGCGGATCGCGAGCCGGTGCTCGGCGGCATAGCACAGGCCGGCGAGGCCGGCAGCGCCGACGAGGCCCGTGAGGCTGCCGGCCCAGAGGGCGATGAGAAGCGCCGGCAACAGGACACCGCTGCCGATCTCGGGAGCGAAGAACAGCGGGAAGGTCACGCGGCGCAGGCGCGCCCAGCGCAGCTGCCGCGCCCAGACCTCCTGGAAGCCGCGCGGCCCGAGCGGCTGCTCGAACGGGCTCGCCACGAGGTGGACCCGCTTGCCGGCGGCCCGGACGAGCTTGGTGGCGGCCGCGTCCTCGGCGATCTCGGCCGCGAGCGCCTGCAGGCCGCCCTGCGCCTCCAGAAAGGGCTTGTGCCACAGCATGCTCTTGCCCTGCGCGAAGCCCAGCCCGAACGCCTCGGCGGCGTATTGCCAGCGGGCCTGCAGGGTGTTCAGGAAGGCGCATTCCACCTCGGCCATGAAGCTGCCCGGGCGCGCCCCGGCGGGGGTCGAGCAGACGAGGCCGGTATCGTCCCGCCACGCCGCCTGGAGCCGCTGGAGGTAGTCCGGCGGCATGGCCACGTTGGAATCGGCGAGCACCACCCAGTCGTGGGCGGCGGCCCGCCAGCCCCGCAGGCAATTGTTGAGCTTCGGATTCTCGCAGAGGCGCTCGTCGCCGAGGATCAGGCGGGCGGGCACGCGCGGATGGGCCGCGATCAGCCGCCGGACCATCGGCACGATCGGGTCCCCGGGGTCGGCCACGCAGAAGATCAGCTCGTAGGACGGGTAGTCGAGGCGGAAGCTCCGGGTGAGCATCTCCTCGCTGTAAGCCTCGATCCCGTGAAGCGGACGGACCACGGAGACGGGCGCGCCGTCCGGAAACCGCGACGGCCCGTGGCTCCGGCCGAGGCGCCGGCCCGCGACGCCGATGCTGACGATCTGGACGAGGGCCAGAAGCGCGCCGAGGGACAGGGCCGGCACCGTGGCGTCAAGCATGCGGATCCCTCGATCGATGAAGCGAGCGGTCCGGTCCGCTAGCGGCCGGACCGCGTCAGGCGTGTGACAGAGGCGACGTCGTCCGGCGTGTTCAGAACCGGAGGGTGAAGGTGCCCTTCACGGCCTGATCCTGGGCGCGGGCGCCGGTCTGGCCGGTATAGGCCACGCCCAGGCTCGCGTTCGGCGCCACCGCCAGATCGAGCCCGACCTGCGCCACCAGCGCGGCCCGGTCGATCGGCACGCCCGCGCTCAGGAAGGCCGGGCCCGTGCCGAACCGCAGCAGGGCCGTCGGCACCACGTCGCCGAACGCCCGCCGGTAGCCGACCAGACCGCGCAGCGTCACCGGAAGACCCAGCCCCAGCTCCAGGCCCGTCTGCGCCCGCACCCCCACGGTCGCCGCGCCCAGATCGTAGTCCCGCGCGACGCTCGCCAGCGCCGCCGCGCCCCCGGTCTCCGCGAAGGCGTCCCGCCGGATGCCGACATACGCCCCGCCGACGAACGGCTCGACGTAGGAGGCCGCCGGCGGCACCGGCACCGCGACGCCGTCCCTCGACACCAGAGCCGCCGGAGCCGGCTGGCCGAGCGCGATCCTCCAGCCGATCTCGCCGAAGCCCTGCACCGTATAGCCGCCGCCATGGCCGCTCAGCGTGTCCGACAGCCCGTACAGCACCGCCCGCCGGGTGCGCGTGTCGGTCCCGGCGTAGAGCGCTCCCAGCCGCACCGACAACGGCCCGACCTCATAGCCGCCATACAGGCCGCCGAAGCCGCTCTTGAGCGTGGCGCTCTCCGCCCGGCTCGTGCCGCCGGACCGGCCGGCGCTGTCGAGATACGCCTCCGTGTAGCCGCCGACCACGCCGACGCGCAGCCCGTTCGACACGCGGACATCCGCGCCCGCCGCGAAGCCGGCGATCTGCCGGTCGAGGTTGAACGCGTTGCCGCCGCCCTCGGCCGTGCCGAAGGCGCCGAAGCCCTGGCCCCAGAGCCCGAACACCTGCGGGTCGAGGGTCCGCACCGGCACGCCCGCCACCACCGGCTGGCGCCCCGGCAGGTCGGCCGCGTAGGCGGCCGGCAGGGTGCCGTAATCGAGGCCGGTGCCGGGGCTGCCCCAGCGCAGGCGGTCGAGCACCGCCTCGCGCACGAAGAACGCGGTCTCGTAGGCGGTGGACACGGTGCCGGCGTGGATGTCGCCCGCCAGCGCCCGGAAGGCGTTGCCGGCCTCGGCCGTGGTGAAGGCGACCGCCGCGTCGAAGAGCCGGCCCGGGCCGGCCGCCTGGACGGCGTTGGCCGCCGCCATGCCGTTGCGGCTGGTGGCTGACGCGGCGAACGGCACGTCGTTGCGGGTGAGGGTCAGGTCGACCGCGTCGGTCCGGTAGCGCAGGCCCGGGCTGAGGAAGGCGAGGTTCGCGGTCACGCCGGCGAACTGGCCCGAGACGCCGCCGGCGGCGGAGAGGATCGTGTAGGTGGTGCGCGGGTTGTAGGCGCCCGAGGCGGCCAGCACCTGGACGGTGCCGCCCGACAGGGTGGCGCTGCCGGTGGCGGCGATGCGGTCGGCCTGTCCGGCGGCGTTGGCCTCGACCCGGTAGGTCGAGCCGGCCGCGAAGGCGGCATTGCCGGCGACGGTGAGCGTGCCGATGGAGTTGCCGGGCGCCACCGTGCCCCCCGAGAGCGCGCCGATCCCGCCCACCTTGCCGGAGCCGCCGAGCAGGCCGCCGGCGCCCACGAAGACAGTCCCCGCGATGGTGCCGTTGGCATAGAGCGCGCCGCCCTGTCCGATGCCGACATCGATGCCGAGGCGGTCGGTGGCGTCCATGCGCAGGGTGCCGGTGACGTTCCCGAAATACCCGGCGGCCGCATAGAGGTCGAGGCGGCTCCAGTAGCTGAGGGGGCTGCCGTAGAAGGCGGACAGCGCGTTGGTCTCGGTGTTGACCAGGATCTGGTTGATCGTGCTGGTGGCGAGCTGGCCGTAGAGGCCGCCGGTGGGCGCGAGGGTCCGCGCGGCGGCGGTCGATCCGCCGTAGAGCGGCGCGAGCAGGATCGAGGCGTCCGGCCCGCCGGCGGGAGCGGCCTCGCGGGGCGCCTGGGCGAAGCTGAGGGTCGGCAGGCCGTAGGTGAGGCGTTGCTGGTAGGCAGCCTGGTTGCCGGCCGACGGAACGTAGGGATTCCCGGCCGCGTTGGCGGCGCTGCCCGCGCAGGCGGCGACGGTGTTGCCGCACTGGGCGGCGAGGTAGGCCTGCAGCTGGCTCTGGGCCGCCACGAACTGGGCGGGCAGGTTGATCGCCGTGCCAGTCACCGCGGCGTTGTTGATATAGGCCGGGTTGGTGAAGGCCTGGGCGAGGTCGTAGGTGGCGAGCGCCCGTCCGCCGATGATGTCCAGGGGGTAGTGCACGCCCAGGACGATGCGGCTGTTGGCGTAGTCGGCCGCCCGGGCCAGCATGCTCTGGTATTGCTGCGGCACCAGCATCGCGAGCAGGATGCCGTCGGTGAACGCGTAGGTGGTGTGCCCGCTCGGAAAGGACGGGTTCGTGGCGATGCCGTTGAGCGCGGTCGGGTCGAAGGTGTTGAACCGGGCCGGCGCCGCCTGGACGGGCCGCGAGGAACCGTAGACATCCTGGCCGGCTTGCGTGTTGGTCACGCCGTAGGCGAGGTCGTAGACGCTGTTGGTCGTGTTCGGCAGCCCGTTGGCGGTGGGCAGGCTGTAGCCCGCCGGCGCCACGGCCGGCACCGCCACGTAGTTGGCCGGGGTCACGCTCGGATTGTTGGCCGCGCCGTTGGCATAGTAGTTCTTGGCGACGCCCAGGTTGTTGCCTGTGAAACCGTAGGCACCGGCCAGCAGATTGACCACGCTGCCCAGGGGTCCGCTCGCGCCCTGCTCGACCCCGCGCTGGTAGATCGGGCCGAGCTGGGCACCCAGGCCGCCGACGAGCTGCTGCGGAACGATGCCGTTGATCGGCGTCTGGGCCGGCAGGCCGCCCGCGAGATTTGCAGCCACGCCGTATGTCCCGAGCCCGGCCGAGGACAGGTCGTTGCGCGCCGAGCCCAGCAGGTTCTTGTCGCTGATCGCGAGCTGCTGCTGGGCGAGCCCCGCGGCGTTGTTGATCGCGATCGACTGCGCCAGGTTGAGCTGCAGCGTCTGCTGACCGGTCGCCGTCGTGTTGAGCGTCAGGTACGGCGCCAGCAGATTGAGGACATTGACGTCCGAAGCGGTCGTGTTGGCCGTCTGTGCCTGCGCGCCCGGTCCGAAGGCAGCGACCGCCAACGCCACGATCGAGACGCCATATCGAAATGTCATGCCAACCCCCAAAGCGCGCGGCGATTCAGCCTGCGAGCCGGAGATTTAGCGAACTCTACGCGCTCGCCTTCGTCATAATCCAGTCACAAATCTAAAAGATTACATTTGTATCCTGCCAGCAACAGGATCAAAACTTTGCCGGCGCAAATCATATCATGACTCATCTTCGTCTTAACCTTGCAGCGCGTGCCGTCATGACATGAGGATCGGGGCGATGGCCGTCCGTCATCGCAACGGGCCTGGCACAGACCGCCCATCCTCGGCGGCCCGAACACTGGGACGGCCCGGACACTGGGGACGGGACGAAATCCCGCAAATCGCTTCGGCCGGATGCCGTTGCGCGAGGCTGGACGCGGGATCGACGTCACCCGACCGTCACGGGCACATTTTAATCCCGGCTCACCATCACGAATGATTCCGCGCGAGGGTTCATGTCCGATTCCGCCGTGGCGCCGTCGGGGGCGGTCGCAGGCCGGCAGGTAGGGGCCCCGCGCCTCGACCACGGACTGCATCTCGGCGGGGTGGTCGCCTTCCTCCTCGTGCTGGTGGCGGGCCTCGGCTACGCGGTGGTGAGCCTGATCGCGGACATGAACGCCGTCGGCGAGGCGCCCCTCGCCTACGGCGCCTTCGCGCTGCTCGGCCTCGCCTTGCTGATCGCCCTCGCCTTCGAGTTCGTGAACGGCTTCCACGACACCGCCAATGCGGTCGCCACGGTGATCTACACCCACTCGATGCCGCCGCTCGTCGCGGTGATCTGGTCGGGCGTCTTCAACTTCCTCGGCGTGATGCTCTCCTCGGGCGCCGTGGCCTACGCCATCGTGACGCTGCTGCCGGTGGAACTGATCCTCAATGTCGGCTCGCATGCGGGCTACGCGATGATCTTCGCGCTGCTGCTGGCGGCGATCCTCTGGAACCTCGGAACCTGGGCGTTCGGGCTGCCCAATTCCTCGTCCCACGCGCTGATCGGCTCGGTGCTCGGCGTCGGCCTCGCCAATCAGCTGATGAACGGCGGCGACGGCACCGCGGGCGTCGACTGGAGCCAGGCCCTCAACGTCTTCAAGGCGCTGCTGTTCTCGCCGGTCTGCGGCTTCGTGCTGGCGGCGCTGCTGCTGCTCGCCCTGAAATTCGCGGTGCGCCGCAAGGACCTCTACGCGGCGCCGAAGGGCGAAGCGCCGCCGCCCCTGTGGATCCGCGGCCTGCTGATCCTCACCTGCACGCTGGTCTCGTTCTTCCACGGTGGCAACGACGGGCAGAAGGGCATGGGCCTGATCATGCTGATCCTGATCGGCGCCGCCCCCACCGCCTACGCGCTCAACCGCACCATGGCGGACGACACGACGCCCGCCTTCGTGCAGGCTTCGACGGCGGCGGGCGCGGTGTTCTCCGCCCAGGCGCCCGGCGCGGAGGTGCCGGACGCCGCCGCCGCGCGCCGGACCGTGACGGAAGCGCTGAAGACGAAGGACCTGAACGCGCCGCCCGTCTACGCCGCGCTGGCGGCGCTCGCGAACGACATTGCCGCCAGCGTGAAGAATTACGGCGCGATCCGCACGGTGCCGGCCGCCCAGACCCAGAACCTGCGCAGCGACATGTACCTCGCCGCCGACGCGGTGCGCGTGCTGCCGGGCTCCGGGGCCGATCTCTCGGAGGCCGACAAGGCGACCCTCAAGCGCTACGCGGGCCTGCTCAACGACGGCACGCGCTACATCCCGGGCTGGGTCAAGGTCTGCGTCGCCCTCGCCCTCGGCCTCGGCACCATGGTCGGCTGGAAACGCATCGTCGTCACGGTGGGCGAGAAGATCGGCAAGACCCACCTGACCTACGCGCAGGGTGCCTCGGCGGAGATCGTCGCGGCCGGCACGATCGGGCTGGCCGAACTCTACGGCCTGCCGGTCTCGACCACCCACATCCTGTCATCCGGTGTCGCCGGGACGATGGCGGCCAACGGCTCGGGCCTGCAGATGGCCACCGTGCGCAACATGGCACTCGCCTGGATCCTGACCCTGCCGGCGGCGATCACCCTCGCGGCCGTGCTGTTCTACCTCCTGCGCCACATGTTCTGATCCGGCGTCTGGCCGGCTGGCCGGAGACCGGGCGTCATCCCATGGGGAGCAGCCCGGTCTCCGGCTTCCGTCGGCCCCCTCAGGAACCCGCCATCGCCCGCACGAAGGCCAGGCAGGTCCGGCGCGCGGCCGGATTCTCGATCGCCACGAACGCCGAGACGAGGTCGGCCGCCTGGGCGATGGCCGCGTCGGGCCGGTCGGCATCCGGGAAGAAGCTCGCCACCGGCACGTCGAGAATCCCGGCGATGCGGTACAGCGCATCCTTCGAGGCCGCCCCGGGGGGAGGCTTGTGGGTCCGGGCGGGACCCGGGGACGAGGCGGGCACCATCACTCACCCCGCCTTGTGGCCGAGCTGGATCGCCCGGGCG
Source organism: Methylobacterium sp. 391_Methyba4 (assembly GCF_029691625.1). Classification (NCBI taxonomy): domain Bacteria; kingdom Pseudomonadati; phylum Pseudomonadota; class Alphaproteobacteria; order Hyphomicrobiales; family Methylobacteriaceae; genus Methylobacterium; species Methylobacterium sp. 391_Methyba4. The sequence goes on from NZ_CP121475.1 coordinate 4,738,740, forward strand.
ATCTCGGAACGCCGGGCCGCATAGCCCGGGGCGACCATCGGGTAATCGGCCGGCAGGCCGTACTTGGCCCGGTAGCGCTCGGGCGTGAGGCCGTGGGCGGTCAGGTGGCGCTTCAGGGTCTGGTAGGCGCGGCCGTCGATGAAGCTGATCAGGCCCGCTTCCTGGATCGAGGCGTCGACCTGCTCCTGGCTCAGGCCGCCTGCCCTCGAACCCGACGGGTCGCGGCGGAGGACTGCGATCGCCGAATGCACTTGGTCGATGAGAGCCGGCAGGGCCCCGACGTCGATCGCGTTGCGCGAGACGTAGGCGGCGACGATGGCGCCGACCTTCTCCAACATGAACGTTGAACGGGCTGCGCTGAGGTTATCCATAGGAGACATCACCATTGAAAGGCCCGGCACCATGCGCCTGATCCACGACTGCAGGTCGGGGTGAACCGGGACCGCGGACGCGGATCAGGGTGCCGGATCGAAGGCCGGAGAATTGCTACCTCAAGTTGATATCGCACCAATTCTTGAGGTTGCAGATAATATACAATATGAGCGGGCCGGGGTTTGTCCGTGAGCGCGAGGTTTTTTGATCCGTCGCGCAGGGCGACCGATCCTCGAATTGGTTACCGCGGCATTCACTGTTTTCGGCCGCGAAGATCGGCATCCGAACCCGTTTTCGGCGTCGGCAGCCGCCTGTCGGGCTCCAGCCCGGGACGGTTCACCGGTGCCGTCTGCCGGGTCCGGGCACGGCCGTGCGGGATCTGCTCCGCCCGACGACGTCCCGCAGCCGACCGCTCTCTGCCCCCATCCCGGCGTCGCGGGGATCGATCCGTGCAGACTCTGTTCTCAACCGTCGGTCTTCCACCGCAGGACAGCGTCCGACGGCGGCGGGAGATCATCTCCGCCCCCCTCATGACGGTCGAGCTTCCGACGCTCCGAGCAGAGCCCTTTGCGGCCAAGCGGGAACGCGCGGAGGTCGGTTCCCTCGTCGTGGTCGATCGTCAGCCGCTGGTGGTGATGACGGAGACGGACAGTCGCCGGATCCTGGATGTGCCGCGCGACCGTCTGAAGCGCGGCTCGGACCGGCCCGGCTCTACACGGCCCTGACCGTCGGCACCGATCGCGCATCCGCAAGCCTGGCAATGAGCGTCTTCAGCGAGCTGATCCGTATCCGCGACCGTCTCGGGGCAGCCGCAGCCGCGCGCATGACGGAGATCGGCATCGACTTGATCATCGCCGGTCTCTCGAAGCGGCTGGCCCGGGAGGTGCCCCAGCCCGTCAACGGCAGCGTCGTGGTCCAGCGCGCCGAGGCCCATCTGAAAACCGCCGCCCGGCGGCTGGCCGATCCGGCCTGCGCGCACCTGTCGATCGGCCTGCTCGCCTATGGCTGCGGCTTCGCCGGCCAAGCCCACTTCGCCCGCCGCTTCAAGGGGCGCTACGAGGCAGCGCCCCGCGCGTATCGGCAGGCGGCCCTGGTGGGCGTCCCGTAGCCCGTCGGCCCGGGACGCCCGATGCGGCCGGATCAGGGCGCCTTGTCGCTCCGGCGCAGGCTCGCCGGCATGGCGAAGAGCGCGAGCCCGGCGGCGACGAGGCAGAGCACCCCGATGCCGTACAGGGCCGGCGTCGTCGAGCCGGTCAGGTCCTTCACCCAGCCGACCATCACCGGGCTGACGATGCCGCCGAACTGGCCCAGCGTGTTGATCAGCGCGATCCCGCCCGCCGCGCCGACGCCGGTGACGAGCTTGGCCGGCAGCGTCCAGAAGGTCGGGATCGAGGCGACGATGCCGGCGCCCAGCAGGGCCAGGGCGAACATCAGCGGCACGATGTGCTTGTCGAACAGGCCGGCGCCGAAGAAGCCGAGCGCCGCCGTGATGGCGAGGCCCGCGACGAATTTCGGCCGCTCGCCAGAGGCGTCGGAGAGACGCCCGATCACGACCATGCTGATCGCGCCGCAGATGTAGGGAATCGCCGTGAGGAAGCCCACCGAGGCCGCCTGGCCGCCGCTCGCGGTCTTGATCAGGTCCGGCCCCCAGAAGTTGAGGCCATACGAGCCGATCTGGAGCAGGAAGTAGATCAGCGCGATCATCAGGAAGCCCGGCTGCCGGATCGCCCCGAGGAGCGAATGGTCGCCGATCTCGCGGTTGTGGTGGGCGATGCGGCTGGACAGGAGCGCCTTCTCGGGCTCCGAGAGCCAGCGGGCGTCGGCGATCCGGTCGTCGAGGCGCGTCAGCACGAGCAGGCCGAGGACGAGGCAGGGCAGGCCGCCCGCCAGGAACAGCCATTGCCAGCCGGCAAGGCCGCCGACGCCGTTGAGGCCGCCGAGGATGAGGCCCGCCACCGGCGCGCCGAAGATGCCCGAGAAGGCCGAGGCCACGAACATGAAGCTGGTGATCCGCCCGCGATGCGAGGCCGGGAACCACAGGGTCAGGTAGTAGAGGATGCCCGGCGCGAAACCCGCCTCCATGGCGCCGATCACGAAGCGCAGGGCGTAGAAGTGCCACTCGCTGCGGATGAAGATCATCAGCGCGGTGGCGATGCCCCAGGAGATCATGATCCGGGCGATCCAGCGGCGCGCCCCGACCCGGTACAGCATCAGGTTCGAGGGCACCTCGAAGATCACGTAGCCGACGACGAACATGCTCGCACCGAGCCCGTAGGCGACGTTGCTGAAGCCGAGGTCGCTCTGGAGCTGGAACTTGGCGAAGCTGATGTTGATGCGGTCGAAGAACGCGAACATGTAGCAGATCATGATCAGCGGCATGAGCCGCCACGCGACCTTGCGGACGACGCTCGTCTCCGTCACCGCACCGGCCTCGACGGCGGCCGGCGAACCCGACAGGGCTGCGGTCATGGTTTCCTCCGTGTTGTTGTTTTCGGACACGTGGTGGGGGGCGCCGCCTTCGGACGGGCGGCTTGCCCCGGGTGAGCTCAGAGCCTGTTCGACTGGGCTCCTCCAACCCGCGCCCTCATCCTGAGGTGCGGCGAAGCCGTCTCGAAGGAGCCCTCGAGTCCGAAGCGCGATGCCTGAAGACCTCCTTCGAGGCCTCCGCTGTGCTCCGGCACCTCAGGATGAGGGCGCGACCAGGATCTCCCTCGCGTGGCGCGGGATCGCGGCCGCAGGGTCAACGCACTCTCAGGCGGCCTTGGCCGGCGCCGGGTGGAGATCGCAGGGGCGTCCAGCCTTGGCGACCTGGCCGGGCACGTCGTGGCCGACGAGGCGGGGCAGATCCCGCGACAGGCCGATCAGCGCCGGAAGGTCGAGGCCCGTCGGCACGCCCATCTCGTGGGCCATGCTGACGAGGTCCTCGGTGCAGATGTTGCCGGTGGCGCCGGGCGCGAACGGGCAGCCGCCGAGGCCCCCGAGCGCCGCGTCGAAGCGGCGGGCGCCCGCGTCGTAGGCAGCCAGCACGTTGGCGAGGCCGAGGCCGCGGGTGTTGTGGAAATGGAGCGTCAGGCGCCCGGGGCCGACCAGCGGCAGGACCCGCGCGACGAGGCGGCCCACCTGCCGGGGATTGGCCATGCCGGTGGTGTCGGCCAGCGTCACCCCGTCGATGCCGAGGGACAGGTAGCGCTCCACTTGCGCGACGACCTTGTCGACCGGCTGGTCGCCCTCGAACGGGCAGCCGAAGGCGGTCGCCACCGTGGCGTTGGTGCTGACCGGGGCGCCGCGCACCGAATCCATGATCCGGGCGAAGCCGGCGATCGAGTCGGCCGGGCTCATGCCCATGTTGGCGCGATTGTGGGTCTCGCTCACGGAGGCGACGAGGTTGATCTCGTCGACCTTGGCGGCGAGCGCCCGCTCGGCGCCCTTCGGGTTCGGCACCAGGGCGACGTAAACGGTCCCGGGCCGGCGCCGAATCCCGGAAAAGACCTCGGCTGCGTCGGCGAGCGCCGGCACCGCCTTGGGCGAGACGAAGGACGAGACCTCGATCCGGCTGAAGCCGGCCGCCGCCAGGGCGTCGATCAGGCGGATCTTTTCCGCCGTCGGCACGAAGACCGGCTCGATCTGGAAGCCGTCGCGGGTGGCGACCTCCTGGACGATCAGCGTGTCGCCGCTCATGCCACGGCTCCCTTCTCGCGCAGCGCGGCGATGCGCGCCGGGTCGAGACCGAGCTCGGCGAGCACGGAATCGGTGTGGGCGCCCAGCGCCGGCCCCTGCCAGCGGACCTCGCCGGGCGTGTCGGAGAGCTTCGGCACGATGCCGGGCATCTTCACCGCGGTCCCGCCGGGCAGTTCCGCCTGCAGGATCATGTCGCGCGCCTGGTAGTGCGGATCGGCCACGATGTCGGCCACCGAGTAGATCCGGCCGGCCGGCACGTCGGCGGCGTCGAGGACGGCGAGCGCCTCCTCGACGGTCTTGGTCTTCGACCAGTCGGCGATGGTGCCGTCGAGCATCGCGGATTGCTGCGAGCGGCCCTCGTTGTTGCGGAGCGCCGGGTCGTCGGCGAGGTCGGGCCGGCCGATCGCCGTCATCAGGCGGCGGAAGATCGGGTCGCTGTTGCCGGCGATGACCACGTAGCCGCCGTCCCGCGTCGGATAGGTGTTCGACGGGGTGATGCCCGGCAGGGCGCCGCCGGTGCGGGTGCGGACCTCGCCCAGCAGGTCGTATTCGGGAACGAGGCTCTCCATCACGTTGAACACGCTCTCGACGAGCGAGACGTCGATGACCTGGCCCGCGCCCTGTCCGGTCTTGACCCGCAGCAGAGCCATCAGCGCGCCGATGACGCCGTGGAGCGAGGCCAGGGTGTCGCCGATGCTGACGCCGACCCGCGCCGGCGGAGCCTCCGGGCTACCGGTGGTGAAGCGGATGCCGCCCATCGACTCGCCGATGGCGCCGAAGCCGGGCCGGTCGCGGTAGGGCCCGGTCTGGCCGTAGCCCGAGATGCGGACCATCACGAGGTTGGGGTTGAGCGCTGAGAGCACGTCCCAGCCCAGCCCGAGCTTTTCCAGACCGCCGGGCCGAAAGTTCTCGACCACGACATCGGCGCTCTTGGCGAGCTGCTTGACGATGTCGAGACCGTCCGGAGACTTCAGATTGACCGCGATCGACTTCTTGTTGCGCGACTGCAGGTACCACCAGAGCGAGGTGCCCTCGTGCATCTTGCGCCACTTCCGGAGGGGATCACCCTCACCCGGGGGTTCGACCTTGATGACCTCCGCGCCGAATTCGGCCATCAGCCGCGTGGCGAAGGGCGCGGCGATCAGCTGACCAAGCTCGAGAACGCGGATACCGCTGAGCGGACCGGACACGGCTTTCCTCCATCTTTGGTTGCCTTGAAAATACGGCCGTTCCCGCCGCGAAGTCCAAACGCCATGCATCATCGTGCGTTCGCGAGCGGAGAACGCAGACTCAGCGCCCGGCGGCCCGGAGATGGTCCAAGAGGAGCGTCGCCGCCGGGGATACCGGTCCGGGCCGGACCACGAGGCGCAGCGTGCGCGCCGCCCAGGGATCGGTGAGCGGCACCGCGGCGAGCCGCATCGGCGGTCCGAGCAGGGCGTAGACATGTTCTGGGACGGTCCCGAGACCCAGGCCGACCTGCGCCATCCGGCAGATGGCGTCGAAGCTCGGGACGTGCATGCGCAGACGCAGGGGCCGGCCGAGGCGCCGGGCCTCGTCGCGCAGGGCGGCGTAGATCGAACTCTCCGCGTGCAGCCCGACATGGTCGTAGTCGAGGGTATCGGCCAGGGCGACGGCGCTGCGGCGGCTCAACGGATGCCCGACGGGCATCACCAGGACGAGGCGGTCGCTCCGGTACGGGTAGGCGGTGAGGCTGCGGGTGTCGGTGTTGTCGGCACAGAGGCCGAGATCGGCGAGTCCCTCCTCGACGCCGGCCACGACGCCACCGCTCGGGCGCTCCTCGAGGTCGACCCGGATCCCGGCCTGCGCCGCCAGGAAGGCCTGCAGGTCCTCGGGCAGGAATTCCACGATGGCCGAGAGGTTGGCGAGCACCCGCACGAAGCCGCGCACGCCCCGGGCGTGCTCGGCGAGTTCCAGGGCGATCTGCTCGGCGCTCGCCAGCATCCGGCGGGTGTGGTGCAGCAGGGTCTCGCCCGCCGGCGTGAGCCGCATGCCGCGCGGCTCGCGGGTGAGCAGGGTGCAGCCCAGCGCGTGCTCCAGCTCGGCGAGGCGCTTGCTCACCGCCGAGGGCGCGATCGCCGCCCGGCGGGCCGCGCCGTTCAGCGTCCCCTCTGCGCAGATGGCCGCGAACAGCCGGAGGGTCTTCAGGTCGAGGCGGCTGAGGGTTGCGGCCGCGGGCAGGTCGGCGGACATCCGGTGACGGCTCGGTCAGGCGTGCCGTCAGTCGCGGGATCCGACCGGCTGGCCGTAGGTGCCGAGACCGGCCTTGGCCCCCTCCCGGTTGACGAGACCGAGCCGCAGCACCGCCTGTTCCAGGTAGTCGATCGCATCGACGAGATGGGCGCGCGCCTCGGCGATGCTCTCCTCGCCCTCCTCGACCGGCGTCTCGGCAAGCTTCACCGCGGCGATCAGGACCCGGTCGCGTTCGTCCTCGATCCGCGGGTCGCGGGCGAGGTGGCCGCGGACCCGGGCGTCGAACGCCTCGATGATCGACCAGGGCAGCGCGTCCTTGCCGGAGGGCGGCCGGTACGCCAGGGCGTGGCGCCGCGCGGCGGCGCTGGCGGCCCGGACGTGATCGGCGAGTGCTGCATCCATTCCCGGTCTCCGCGGCGCCGCGCCGATGGGTCCACCCGATGATCGACCCAATGATCGACCCGAGGGTCCGAACGTGCGCCGACCCGGTCCGTTGCCGACGCCCTTACCGGGCAACACCACAATCCTACAAGGCCGAGGACGCGGGGACCTTACCTTGGCGGTTCCGGCGCTTATCTCTCGTGTTCGTGATCAAGCGGCCGAGTCTCGGCCGGCAGATGGGGGACGATATGGGAACGACGCTGACGGCCGGTGCGGGGCGCCGGACATCGCCTGCGGCGCGCCTTTTCGGCGTGCTCTCGGTGATCCTGGTGGCCGCGGGCCTCTCCGGCTGCGGGGCCGTCAACCGGGTGCCGACGCTGCAGGAGCAGGCCAAATCCGCCTGGAGCGAGGTGCAGAACCAGTACCAGCGCCGGGCCGACCTGATCCCCAACCTCGTCGAGACCGTGAAGGGCTACGCCCAGCAGGAGAAGGACGTGCTGATCGGGGTCACCGAGGCCCGCGCCAAGGCCTCCAGCGTGAAGGTCGACGCCTCCACGGTCAGCGATCCTCAGAAGTTCAAGGAGTATCAGGACGCCCAGAACCAGCTCTCTGGGGCGCTCGGCCGCCTGCTGGTGACGGTGGAGAAGTATCCCGACCTCAAGTCGAACCAGAACTTCCTCGCCCTGCAATCCCAGCTCGAGGGCACGGAGAACCGCATCGCGGTGGCGCGGCGCGACTACATCACCGCCGTCCAGGCCTACAACACCGAGGTGCGCACGATCCCGGGCCGCTGGATCGCGGCGATCCTGTATCCCGACGCCAAGCCGATGGAGACCTTCACGGCGACGCCGAACGCCGACCGGCCGCCGAACGTGAAGTTCTAGGGTGCGGCACCGGGGGCGGACCATGGGGCGGACCATGGGTCGGACCATGCCCGTCCGGGCGCGCCTCGCCCTGTCGCTCGCCGTCCTGGCAGCCTGCCTGACGGTCTCCGCGATCGGGGCGTGGGCGGCCGAGCTGACCTTCCCGGCGCTGACCGGCCGCGTGGTCGACGCGGCCGGCATCCTCACCCCGGAGCAGCGCGGCACGCTCGACGCCAAGCTGAAGGCGCACGAGGACAAGACCTCGGACCAAGTGGTCGTTGCAACGGTTCCGAACCTGCAGGGCACGACCGTCGAGGATTACGCCAACCGCCTGTTCCGGGACTGGAAGCTCGGGCAGGCCAAGACCAACAACGGCGTCCTGCTGCTCGTGGCGCCGAGCGAGCGGAAGGTCCGGATCGAGGTCGGCTACGGCCTGGAGGGGGCGCTGACCGACGCCCTGTCCAAGGTCATCATCGCCAGCGCCATCACCCCGCGCTTCAAGACCGGCGATTATTTCGGCGGCCTCAATGCCGGCGTCGACGGCATCCTGTCGATCCTGTCGGGCGACGCGCAGGAATGGCAACGCAAGCCGCAGGTGCGGGCCGACGAGGTCGATCCCGCCCAGGTCGCGGTCTTCATCGCCCTGTTCCTGATCGTGCTCTTCGTCGCTTGGCGCATGAGCCGGAGCGGAAGGATGGGGCGGGGCGGCGGCCTCGTCATCCTGCCGGGCCCCGGCTCGGGCGGATGGGGCGGCGGCTTCTCGGACAGCGGATCGTCGGGGGGCTTCGACGGTGGTTTTTCCGGCGGCGGCGGCTCGTCGGGCGGCGGAGGAGCCTCCGGTGACTGGTAGACGCGCGGATGTTCTGACGCTGGAGGCGCGGGCGCGACTCGCCCGCGCGGTGGCCCGGGCGGAAGCCGGGACATCCGGCGAGATCGTCGTGATGGTCAGCCGGCGCGCCGGCGCCTATCGCTCCGTGATCCTGCTCGCGACCCTGGCGGCGGCGCTGCTCCTGCCCTGGCCGCTGATCGCCCTGACGGCCTGGAGCGCCGCGTCGATCCTGCTGGCGCAGGCGGCCCTCGTGGCCGCGATCCTCGTCGCAAGCCAGAACGAGCGGCTGCGCATGGCCCTCGTGCCGCGCCAGCTGCGCCGGGCCCGCGCCCGGGAGGCCGCCCGCCGGGCCTTCTGGTCCCGGGGCCTGAGCCTGACGCGCCGCCGCACCGGCGTACTGCTCTACCTGTCGCTCGCCGAGCGGCACGCGGAGATCGTCACCGATCTCGGCGTCCTCCGGGAGATCCCGCCCACCGCCTGGGACGGGATCCTCGCCGAGCTGGTCCCGGCCCTCGGTCGCGGCGCCGTCGAGGATGGCCTGACGGCGGCGGTCGAGCGTGTCGGCGCCTGCCTGGCGGAACATCTCCCCGCGGAGCCGGGCGACCCGGACGAGTTGCCGAACCGGGTGGTCGTGGTCGACTGACGGCTTTCCGGTCCGCCGAGGACGGCCGCCACGGCCGGTGCGCCCCTGCCATGGACAGGCCGCGCGCGCCTCGTGGCATCCGACATTCGGATCTTGCGCGGTTGTTCGGCCGGGTGCGATGGTGCGGTGCCGCACGAAGCACCCTCCGGTTGTGTAACTGCGCAGGCCCGGCTGCGATTCCCCCTGTGAGTCCGGCGCGTCGGGGGCCACGGGGCCGCTGCGCATGAAGGCGCCGGCACCCTGATCCGAAGCGCCGCCGGCTCGACCGGCTGCGCTCGAAGAGGCCGTGATGAAGATCCTGATCGCCGCGACGCCGCTCACCGGCCACGTGAACCCGCTCCTCGCCATCGGGCGGACGGCTGCCGCCCGGGGGGACGACATCCTCGTTCTCACCGACCCGGCCTTCCGGCCGAAGGTGGAGGCGGCGGGTCTGCGGTTCACGCCCTACGCAGACCATCATGCGGCCGCGTACCGCGAGACCGAACTGCCCGCCGGCCCGGAGCGCTACCGCCGGGAATTCGAGCGCCGCTTCGTGGATCCCATGCCGGTCCAGGCCGCCGCCCTGCGGGCGCTGATCGCCGCCGAGGCCCCCGACGTGATCCTGGCCGGCAGCATGTTCCTCGGGGTGCTGCCGCTGCTCCTCGATACCGCGCCGCGGCCGCCCATCGTGACCGTCAACGTCAGCTTCCTGTTCCTCGACCGGCCCGACCACGCGCCCGTGGGCCTCGGCCTGCCCCCGGCCCGCGACCGGGACGATTTGGTCCGCTATGCCACCCTCAAGGCCGGCATGGACGCGGCCTTCGTCAACCCGGTGCGGGCCTATACCGACGCGACGCTCGCGCGGCTCGGCCTGCCGCCGCTGCCGGCCTCGCTGCCGCATTCCATCGTGATCCTGCCGGACCTGTTCCTGCAGCCGACCGTGCCGGGCTTCGAGTACGATTACGGCACCCTGCCCTCCGGCCTCCGCTTCATCGGCCTGCTCCAGCCGCCGACGCCGCCCGCGCCGCTTCCGGACTGGTGGCCCGAGCTGGAACAGGCGAACGCGGCGGGCCGGCCCGTCGTGCTGGTCACCCAGGGGACGCTGGCCAACGCCGATTTCGGCGAGCTGGTCGAGCCGACCCTCTCGGCCCTGGCCGACCGGGACGATCTGCTGGTCCTGGCCACCACCGGCGGCCGTCCCGTGGACGCGCTGACGGGTCCGGTCCCGGCCAACGCCCGGGTGTCGTGCTTCCTGCCGTTCCGGGACTTGCTGCCGCGGGTGAGCGTGCTCGTCACCAACGGCGGCTATGGGAGCGTCTCGCAGGCCCTCGCCGCCGGCGTGCCGATCGTGTCGGCCGGCCTGACCGAGGACAAGGCCGAGGTGAACGCGCGCATCGGCTGGTCCGGCGTCGGGATCAACCTCGGGACCAACGCACCGAGCCCGGAGGCCATCGGCGCCGCGGTGGGGCGCGTGCTCGACGAGCCCGGCTTCCGGACGCGCGCCGGGGCGCTGCGGGACGCCTTCGCGGCCCGGGACGCCATGGCCTCCATCCTGACGGCGGTGGACGACCTCGCACGGTCAGGTGCCGGCGGCGCAGGCCGTCTCGCGAGGTCGGCATGAAGCCGGCCGCCGGCGCCGGGGCGCTCCGGGTCGTCGTCGACCTCAACCGCTGCCAGGGCTACGCCCAGTGCTGCTACGCCGCACCGGAGGCCTTCGCCATCCGCGGCCATGAGATTCTGTTCTACGATCCTGCGCCGCCGGCCGACCGGCGCGGCGCCGTCGAGCGGGCCGTCGAGGCCTGCCCGGTCCGCGCCATCAGCCTCCAGGCCGGCCCCGATGACGGAGACGCCCCGTGACCCCCGAACCCGCCGGCATCGTCGTGGTCGGGGCATCCCTCGCCGGTCTGCGCGGCGCCGAGGCGCTGCGGCGGGGCGGCCATGACGGCCCGCTCACCCTGGTCGGCGCCGAGCCGCACCGCCCCTACGACCGCCCGCCCCTGTCGAAGCACGTGCTCGCCGGGGAACTCGCCGCCGACGCCACCCGGCTGCCGGAACTGACCGACCTCCACGCCCGCTGGCGCCTCGGAAGCCCGGCCATTTCCCTCGATCGGGCGGCCCGCACCCTTCGGCTCGCCGACGGGTCGGTCCTGGCCTACGAGGCCCTCCTCATCGCCACCGGCGCCGAGGCCCGGCCCTGGCCGGCCGAGACCGGCGGCGGGCTCGCCGGTCTCTTCACCCTGCGTGGGCGCGACGATGCCGCGGCTCTCCGGGAGGCCCTGGTTTCGCGCCCGCGCCAAGTGCTCATCGTGGGCGGCGGCTTGATCGGCTGCGAGGCGGCGTCGTGCCTGCGCGATCTCGGCATGCCCGTGACCCTCGTGGATCCGAATCCGGCGCCCCTGGCTCGAGGCCTGGGAAGCTTCGTCGGCGGGGTGATCGCGTCGTGCCTGCGCGACGCCGGCGCGGCGTTCCGGCCCAACACGATGGTGCACGCCTTCGAGGGCGATGCGGCGGGGCATGTGGCACGGGCCCGACTGGCCGACGGCAGCACGATCGAGACCAACCTCGTCATCGCGGCCCTGGGGGCGACCCGGGCGACAGGCTGGCTGCGGGGCGCGGGCCTGAAGGCGGATGCCGGCGGGGTGACCTGCGACGCGGCCTGCCGGGTCCTCGACGCCGACGGGGCGCCCTGCCCGGACATCTACGCCGCTGGCGACGTCGCCCGGTGGCCGATCCCGCTCTACGGCGATCGCCTGATCGCGGTGGAGCACTGGGGCAACGCCGTCGAGCAGGCGGCCCACGCCGCGCGCAACATGCTGGCCGGCCCCGGCGACCAGCGCCCCTACGCGCACCTGCCGGCCTTCTGGTCGAGCCAGTTCGGGATCAACATCAAGGTGATCGGGCTTCCCGAGGGCGCCGATTCCGTCGCGGTGGTGCAGGGGTCTCGGTCCTCCCGGCGCTTTCTCGCCGTGTACGGCCGGGCCGGGCGCAGCATCGCGGCCGTCTCGTTCGATCAGGCCCGCTGGCTGCCCGCCTACGCGGAGGCGATCACGGCCGGCGCCGCCTTCCCGCCGATCATCGACGCCACCGACCAGCCGCGCGTTCAGACCGCCGCCCCGGGCTTCCCGTCTCCGCGCCAAGCCGCCCCGGCGCGCCCATCCACCGAGACCGTCGATGTCTGACGACGCATTGTTCGCCGCCGTGATGGATCCGGCAAACCGAGCCGATCCGTACCCGCTCTATGCCCGGTTGCGGCAGCGGCCGGTCTCCCGCCAACGCGACGGCAGCTACGTCGTCTCCACGCACGCGGCGATCCGCGGATTGCTGTTCGATCCGCGGCTCAGTTCCGAGGATCTGCCGCCGCCCCGGCGTCCGCGCACCGGCAACCCGCTCAAGGACCTGATCCTCAATCCGATCAAGAACCGCATCAGCGCCACGCACCGACCGTTCATCTTCCGCGACCCGCCGGACCATGACCGGCTGCGCAGCCTCGTCATGCGGGAATTCTCGATCGCGCGCGTGCAGGCCCTGCGGCCAAGGATCGCCCGCGAGGTGGACGCCCTGATCGATACATGTCGGGGACGCCGGGAGGTCTGCCTCGTCAGCGATCTCTCCTATCCCCTGCCGGTGACGGTGATCTGCGAATTGCTCGGCGTTCCGCGCGAGGACGAGCCGCGGTTCCAGGCCTGGGCGACGCAGCTCGCCACCGCGGTGGAGCCGGACGCGCGCCACGACGACGCGACCCGCCGCAAGATCGTCGGGGCCTTCGACGAGATCGCCGCCTATATGCGCGACCTCATCCGCGAGAAACGGCGGCGCCCGACCGACGACATGCTGAGCGGTCTGGCCGCGCCCGGTCCGGACGGCCGCAAGCAGCTGAGCGATTTCGATCTCCTGTCGACGGCGGTCCTTCTGCTGGTGGCAGGCCACGAAACCACCGTGAACCTCATCACCAACGCCATGCTGACCCTGCTCCGGCATCCCCAGCAGCTGGAGCGGCTCCGCGCCGATCCCGAACGTGCCCCCCGCCTGATCGAGGAGGTTCTGCGCTACGAACCGCCGGTGCATTTCCGGACCCGCAAGGCCCTCGGCGCGATCACGGTGGCCGGCGAGACGATCCCGAAGGGCGCGCCCGTCATCCTGCTCTTCGCCGCCGCGAACCGCGATCCGGCCCGGTTCGACGCCCCCGACCGCTTCGATCCGGACCGGTCCGATATCGAGCATTTCGGCTTCGGCGGCGGCCTGCATTATTGCGTCGGCGCGCCTCTGGCGCGGATCGAGGCCGAGATCGCCCTGGTGGCGCTGAGCCGCCGCCTGATCGCCCCGCGTCTGCCGCAGGATCCGCCCCCCTATCGCCCGGGCGCGTCCCTGCGCGGTCCGGAGCAGCTCCCCATCGGCATCGACGGGATCGCCTGAGGCAGGCAGACCTGGCACCGTCCCGGACCGTAAAAGGGCGGTGAACACCGCTGTTTCACGTGAAACATTTGTAAACCTCTCGTCCTGAGCCGGTCCAGCAGCCCCGCCCAGCCTGAGATCGACGGCCCTGAACCTGTCATGGCCACAACGCTGCGGCTGGCGGCCCGAGGGTTCGGCTGTCGGCGAGGCGATTCCCAAACGCGATCCCGGGGAACTTGGCCGTACCGCCGACGGCTTTACCCGGAAGGCGGCCGAGCCGGCCGCATTCCCGAAAGTCTCCGGAGATCCTCGCGATGAAGGCACTGTGCTGGCACGGCCGCAACGATATCCGCTGCGACACGGTCCCGGACCCGGTCATCGAGGATTCCCGCGACGTGATCATCAAGGTCACGAGCTGCGCGATCTGCGGCTCGGACCTGCACCTGATGGACGGCCAGATGCCGACCATGAAGAGCGGCGACGTCCTCGGCCACGAATTCATGGGCGAGGTCGTGGAGGTCGGGACCGGCTTCACCAAGTTCAAAAAGGGCGATCGGATCGTCGTGCCCTTCAACATCAACTGCGGCGCATGCCGCCAGTGCAAGCTCGGCAATTACTCGGTCTGCGAGCGCTCAAACCGCAACGCCGAGATGGCGGCCGCGCAGTTCGGCTACACGACGGCCGGCCTGTTCGGATACTCGCACCTGACCGGCGGCTATGCCGGTGGCCAGGCCGAGTATGTCCGTGTGCCGATGGCCGACGTCGCGCCCATGAAGGTGCCGGAGGGCATGGACGACGAATCCGTCCTGTTCCTCACCGACATCCTGCCCACCGGCTGGCAGGGCGCGGAGCATTGCGAGATCCAGGGCGGCGAGACGATCGCGGTCTGGGGCGCCGGCCCGGTCGGCATCTTCGCGATCCAGTCGGCGAAGATCATGGGGGCCGAGCGGATCATCGCCATCGAGACCGTGCCCGAGCGCATCGCCCTCGCCCGGAAGGCCGGCGCCACCGACATCATCGACTTCATGAACGAGGACGTGTTCGAGCGAATCAAGGAGATCACCAAGGGCCAGGGTGCCGACGGCGTGATCGACTGCGTCGGCATGGAGGCGAGTGCCGGCCATGGCGGCCTCACCGGCGTGCTCTCCGCCGTCCAGGAGAAGCTGACCGCCACCGAGCGGCCCTACGCGCTCGCCGAAGCCATCAAGGCGGTCCGGCCCTGTGGGATCGTCTCGGTGCCCGGCGTCTATGGCGGACCGATCCCGGTCAATATGGGCTCAATCGTCCAGAAGGGCCTGACCCTCAAGAGCGGCCAGACCCATGTGAAGCGCTATCTCGAGCCGCTGACCAAGCTGATCCAAGAGGGCAAGATCGACATGACCTCCCTGATCACCCACCGTTCGCACGACCTCGCGGACGGGCCGGACCTCTACAAGGCCTTCCGCGACAAGAAGGACGGCTGCGTGAAGGTGGTGTTCCACCTGAACTGAGGCGGCGCGCTCCGGCCGCCGATCGGCTGGGGCGTATCCAAGTAGGCCCGGCTGGGCGCGGCATCCCGGAAGCGTGTAGAGCCGGCGCCGTGCCCAACAACCGTCCGGGACGCCCATGTGCAACCTCTACAGCCTGCGGACCGGCCCCGCGGATCTGCGCCGGGCCTTCGCGATCGCGGAGGACCGCACCGGAAACCTTCCGCCGTTGCCGGCTATCTTTCCCGACCAGCTGGCGCCGGTGGTCCTGAACGGCACCGCCGGACGGGACCTCGCGATGATGCGCTGGGGCATGCCGGGGCCGAAGGCGTTCGGCGAGCATCCGATCACCAACGTGCGCAACGTCGCGAGCCCGCACTGGCGACCCTGGCTCGGGGTCGCCCATCGCTGCCTCGTGCCGGTCACCGCCTTCAGCGAGTACGCCGACACCAAGCCGCGCAAGACGCCGGTCTGGTTCGCCCTCGACGAGGATCGGCCGCTCTTCGCCTTCGCGGGGATCTGGCGGCCCTGGACGGGCGTGCGGGGGACGAAGCGCGAGAACCCGGACCGGGTCGCCGCGGAGCACCGGCTGTTCGCCTTCCTGACCACGGAGGCGAACGGCGTCGTCGGGCCGGTCCATCCCAAGGCGATGCCGGTGCTGCTCACGCAACCGGAGGAATGGGCGACCTGGCTCAAGGCGCCCACCGCGGAGGCGCTCCGGCTCCAGCGCCCGTTGCCGGATGCCGCCATGCGCGAGGTCGCCCGGGGGGCGCGGTCGGACGGGGCCGAGGACTGATCCGCCCTACCCGCCCGCCGGCTCGCCGGAGGGATGGCCTGTGGGGGCGGCCGTCACGCCGCGGGCCCGCCAGCGCGCCAGCACGGCGGCGTTGAGCCGGGCGATCCGTGCGCGGTGCGCCTCCCAGAACGAGAGCGGCGGCGTCGGCTCGGCGACCGCGCGCGTCCGGTGGACGGGGCGCCCCTGCTTGTCGGCGAGGCGGAACGGGACGGCCGGGCGGGCGCTTGCCCGGACGAGGCGCGCTTCGGGATCGGCCAGGATCGCCTGGGCGCGGGCGCAGTAGAGCTGCGACAGGGGCGAGATCACCTCCGACCCGTGTCCCGCCCGGTACTTCATCAGGGCGCGGCAGAGGTCGCCGTCGGCCCGGCGCCAGGCTTCGGCGAGATAGCGTACGCCGTAGCGAACGTTGATCTCCGGGGCCGCCAGCTCGGCGACGGTGCCCCGGAAGCCGAGCATCGCCGCGGTGGTGGGCCGGACCTGCATCAGACCGACCTCGCCGACGCTGCCGACCACGGTGGGATCGTAGCCGCTCTCGATCCGCGCGACGGCGTCGGCGACCGCGAGCGGCAGGCCGGTGCCGGCGGCCTCGCGGGCGATGAGCGGCAGGAAGCGGGCTCGCGCATCGGCGACGGCCGGCGCCGGCGCGGCAACCGGGGGAACCGGCGGCAGGGACGCCATGCCGAGCGCATGCACCGCCAGAAAGGTCGCGGGCCGGGCCTGCGCGGGAGCCGCGCAGGTCAGCAGCAGGAGAAGCAACGGAGCGCGCATCGGCCGCCACGGAGAGGGTCCGGGACCTGTCTATCCCGGCCGCCTCAACGAAGCCTTTCGCCGCCCCGGCGACGGGCCGAAGCTACTGCACCGGCCCGCGCTCGCGCGCCTGCAGCAGCCGCAGGGCCTCGCCCAGGACCGTGTGAAGGTCGGCCACGCCCTGGGGGCTGAGCGGCAGGCCGACCCGCTGCCCGTGGATCGTGCTGAGGACCAGCATGGCGAGATCCTCGCCGATCAGCAGGTTGGATCCCGGCAGGCAGAGCGGCAGGACGAAATCACCCTCGACCTCACCGAGGACATCGACCGCATCCGCGGGCCGAAAGGGCGGCTTCCGATCGGTCATCGCTCCCCTCCTCGCTATCCGCGCGGCGCCGATGGGCCGCCCGGAGACTCATACCGTGCCTCAACCCGGATCCCGGTCGGGCATCCGCAGAGACCGCACCGTGAGCGTGTCGATCTCCAGCGCGCCGATCTCCAGGGAGCCGACCCGGGCCCGCCCCACCGAAAGGCGTCCGATCACGAAGGCGCCCACCGCGACGACGCCGAGCGCCGCGGCCCCGAGGGCCAGCGCACCCAGCGCTGACGCCCCGACCGTCCCGGCGCCGATGGCACCCGCGCCCAGAAGCGCCGTGTCGCGGGCGTCGGCCGACGCCGTCCCGACCGTCCCGATCTCGGCCTCCGGAACCCTCGAATGCGGCATGCGGGATCCTCTCCGGCCGGTCCACTCCGACGACAGCTATACGCGACATTAACCGCGTTTTCACGCCGCGCGCTGACGATGGTCCTCGGTCCCCGCACCCCGGACAGTCCGTCCGCAGCCAGAGAGGACGTCGCCCGTGCAGCATCTGCTCCCGGCCTTCGCGATCTTCGCATCCGGCTGCCTGCTGATCCATGTCGGCCGTGCCTATGCCCGGGCAACCACGATGCTGCTCTCGGGCACCGCCCTGATGCTGAGCGTGACCCTCGGCACGGTGGTCTGCCAGCGGATCGGCCAGCCGGTGCGCTCCGTCGCATCCGACGCACGAGCGCTCGGCCAATCCGGTCAGTAGAGCCGCGTCCGGTAGGCGTCGGCGATGGTGGCCTCGGCCTCCGCCACGTCGGCGGCCGCGGTCTGATCGGACAGGATGCGTCCCAGGCTCGGGAAGGTGTCGCGCGCGACATGGCGCGCCGGATCCCAGAGCCCGGAGCGGATCATCGCCTTGCCGCAATGGAAGAACGCCTCGCGCACCTGCACGACGAGCCCCGCGGCCGGCACCTTGCCCTGGGCGCGCATGGGCTCGAGCAGCGCGGCGTCCTGCGTCAGCGCGGCGGTCCCGTTCACCCGGAAGGTCTCGTCGATCCCCGGCACGAGGAAGATCAGTCCGACGCCCGGGCTCTCGAGCAGATTGAGGAACGTGTCGATGCGGTTGTTGCCGCGCCGGTCCGGGATCACCAGGGTCCGGGAATCCGCCACGGCGACGAAGCCCGGCGCATCGCCCCGGGGACTGGCGTCGACCTGGCCGGCCTTGTCCGCGCTCGCCACCACCAGGAACGGCGCCAGCGCGATGAAGCGGCGGCCGTAATCGTCGATGTGGTCCAGCACCTTGCGGGCGGCGAGCGGTCCGACGGGCCCGAACTGCCCGCGCAGCGCGGCGGCATCGCGAATCGGCGTATCGGCTTGCGCGTCCATGCGAACCTCTCAGGCCCTGAGTGGCGCGGCGGCCGCATCCCGGTCAAGCGCGATCAGGGCCAGACGTGGATCGCCACCGGGCGGCGCAGCAGGTCCCGGTCGGAGGTGATCGTGCAGCCCTCCGTGCGCAGGCGCGCGTAAGTGAGCAGCGCCCGGTCTCCGACATCGTCGAAATTGCGGCCCCGCGCGTCCGGATCGAGCAGCGACGGATAGGCGATGAGCGGCGCCGTGGCCGCGCACGGGTCGTCGTAGAGGGTTGCGCCCGCGAGGAGCAGGCGCGGGCTGTCCCAGGTGATCAGGTCGCGGGAGGTGGTCCAGTAGAAGCCGGATTGCGGGTAACCCTCGGCCGCCTTGGCCATGAACACGGCGATCCAGGCGCCCGAGCCGCGGTGCCGGACGACGGCTCCGACCGGGCCCGGGAACGGCCCGACCGGCCGGCAGGTCGCCGTGTTCGGGCGGGCGGCGCGGTAGGGGTCCGGGAAGGCGGCGGTGAAACCGGTTCCGGTCCAGGCGCGCCAGCGCGTCGGATCGGCCGGATCGTCGCTGCGGAACAGGCAGATCCCGGATTCCTGGTCGCTGCCGGGCCGGATCCAGCCGGTGGTCGAGGCGAGGAAGTACCGCCATCTCCCGTCCGCGACGATGTTCGACGGATTGAAGAACCCGCGGTGGCGGCCCTGGTCGATCTCCTGCCGGAACGGGGCTCCGGCGACCACCACGGGCGGACTCTGCCGCTTGAAGCTGCGGCCGCCATCCGTCGAGGTGGCGGCCGTGATCGTGTTGTACCAGCAGGCCATGTAGGTGGCCGCCGGACAGCGGCCCGGATGCTCGTTGGCTTGGTACTCGTGGTGGAGGAGTGCGGCCACGCGGGCGCCGTCCTCGGTCCAGGTGGCGGTGATCCAGGAGCGGTCGTCGTAGGCCGCAGGATCGGATTTCTCACCCGAATCGAGCACCACCGTGCAGTCGAGCTTGAGCTGGCCGAGATCCGGGCCGCGCAGCGCCCGGTTGCGGTAATGCATCCCGTAGAGCGCCACCGCGCCCGCGGCGTCGCGGAAGGCGCGGGCCGGCGCGTCGGGGACGTCGGCGCCGTCGCAGGCATCGCGGCCGGCCTTGAAGATCTCCGTCGGCGGCCCGACCAGGGTCAGGGCCGAGAGCGGGGGATCGGCGGAGGCGGGGGTTGCGAAGGGGATCAGGACCAGCAGCGCCACGCGCCCAAGGCGCACCGCCCTCCCACACCCTTCTGCGGGGGAGGGTTTTCTGTGAAGCGGGCGGGGAGCGCGGCGGCGCGACGGTGCGGACTTCAGCGCAGGTGGCGGTCCCTCCGGAAACGGGGCTCCCCTCGCCCGACCCGGGCTGACAACCGTGACGCCCTCCCCCGCAGAGGAGGGAGGGAGACTGCGCGGCGCCGGCTGCTCAAACCCGCGCGATCGCAGCGTGGTACCGCCGCGTCGCATCCCGGACACCCGATCCGCCCAGCCCATAGTCGCCATCCGGCTGCGTCCCGGCCGCGCCTGGACAAACAGGCGGAGATTCGCTTGAGAACCATTACAGAGTGCTTGCCGCCGGCCGTGCGGCCCGACTGAAAGTCTCCTATGGTTCTCCTGATCCTCGGGCTGGTGCTGTTTCTCGGCACGCATGCCTTCTCGATGGCCCGCACCCGGCGCGCCGCGATCGTCGACCGGATCGGCGAGGGCCGCTACAAGCTCGGCTACATCGCCCTGTCGCTGCTCGGGCTGGTGCTGATCGGCATCGGCTTCCACGATTACCGCCTCGCCGGCTACATCCCGGTCTGGGATCCGCCGGTCTGGACGCGCCACCTCGCCCTGACGCTGGTCTGGCTCGCCTTCGTGTGCCTCGCCGCCGCCTACCTGCCGGGCCATATCCGCGCCAAGGCCAAGCACCCGATGCTGCTCGCCGTGAAGATCTGGGCCACCGCGCACCTCCTGGCCAACGGCGATCTCGGCTCGATGCTGCTGTTCGGCGGCTTCCTCGCCTGGGCGGTGGCGGCGCGGATCAGCGCCAAGCGCCGGGCTCTCGCCCCGGGGGCGGTCGCGGCTCAGCATGGCGGGCCGGCGGTGGCCCCGCAGGGCTGGCGCAACGACATCCTGGCTCTGGTGATCGGGACGGCCGCGTGGTTCGTTTTCGCCCGCTATTTGCACTATCCGGTGATCGGCGTGCCGGTCTGGCCGGGCGCCGCCTGAGACACTGCCTGTCGCCAACCCCGCGCCCGTGTGTTAGGCGCGGGGCCCGAACGAGACGAGGTGGTCCGCTGAAATCATGCGGGCCGGGATAGAATGGCCGAGAACAACGAGTTCCTTCGCGAGGTCGACGAGGATTACCGCCGCGACCGGATCCTTCAGATCTGGAAGCGCTACAGCGGCGTGATCATCGCGCTCGCCGTGCTCGTGGTGGCGGGCGTCGCGGGCTGGCGCTACTGGCAGGCCCAGCAGCGCGCGGCGGCCGAGGTGGCCTCGGTGCAGTTCGACGACGCCAACCGCCTCGCCAAGGACGGCAAGGTCGCGGAGGCCGACAAGGCCTTCGACGCCCTGGAGGCGCAGGGCCCGGCGGGCTACCGCCTGCTCGCCCGGTTCCGGGCGGCGGCCGAGACCGGCAAGCGCGACGCCGCGGCAGGCGCCGCGGAGTTCGACAAGCTCGCCGACGATACCGGCCTGGGCGACGGCCTGCGCGACCTCGCGCGCCTGCGCGCGGCCCTGCTGCGCCTCGACGGGCCGAACCCGGATCCGGCGCTGGCCAACCTCCAGGGCCTGGCCGCCGGCACCCCGTTCCGCCACACCGCCCGGGAGATGCTGGGCCTCGCCGCCTTGAAGAAGGGCGATTACGAGGAGGCCGGACGCTGGTTCGACCAGATCGTGGCCGATCCTGATACCCCGCGGAACCTGCGGGATCGGATCGAGGTCTACGCGGCGATCGTCGCGGGCGGCCCCGTGACGGTGACCGAGGCCAAGCCCGAGCCCGCTGCCCCGCCCCCGCCGATCACGCGCTGATTTCTGTTCGGACTGTTTCGAGAACCACCATGGATATGCCGACCGTCGCGATCGTCGGGAGGCCGAACGTCGGCAAGTCGACCCTGTTCAACCGCCTCGTGGGCAAGAAGCTCGCGCTGGTCGACGACCGCCCGGGCGTCACCCGCGACCGGCGCGAGGGCGACGTCACCTTCGGCGGCCTCCAGTTCCGGGTGATCGACACCGCCGGCCTGGAGGAGGCCGACGCCGCGACCCTCACGGGCCGGATGCGGATGCAGACCGAGGCGGCGATCCTCGCCGCCGACGTAGTGCTGTTCGTGATCGACGCCCGCGCCGGCGTGCTGCCGGCCGACCAGCCCTTCGCCGAACTGGTGCGCCGGGCCGGCTGCCCGGTGATCCTGATCGCCAACAAGGCCGAGGGCGGGGCCGGGCTCGCCGGGGCCTACGAGGCCTTCACCCTCGGGCTCGGCGACCCGATCCCGTTCTCCGCCGAGCATGGCGAGGGCCTGGGCGAGCTGCACGAGGCGCTCAAGGGCGCCCTGCCCCAGCGCGACGAGGACGAGGACGAGGAGGACGACACGGACGCCCCTGGCGGCCGGTCTCTCAAGGTCGCCATTGTCGGTCGCCCGAATGCCGGCAAGTCGACGCTGATCAACCGCATGCTCGGCGAGGACCGGCTGCTCGTCGGCCCCGAGGCCGGCATCACCCGCGACTCGATCTCCCTCGATTGGGAATGGCGCGGGCGGCGGATCAAGCTGCACGACACCGCCGGGATGCGCCGCCGCGCCCGGATCGACGACAAGCTGGAGAAGCTCGCGGTCTCGGACGGCTTGCGCGCCGTGCGCTTCGCCGAGGTGGTGGTGGTGCTCCTCGATGCCACGATCCCCTTCGAGAAGCAGGATCTGACCATCGTCGACCTCGTCGAGAGCGAGGGCCGCGCCCTGGTGATCGGCCTCAACAAATGGGACCTCGTGGCCGACCAGCCGGGCCTGCTGAAGCAGCTGCGCGAGGATTGCACCCGGCTGCTGCCGCAGGTGCGCGGCGTCGCGGTCGTGCCGCTCTCGGGGCTGGCCGGCGACGGCGTCGACAAGCTGATGCAGGCGGTGGTGCAGGCCTCCGAGGTCTGGGACCGGCGGATCTCGACCTCGCGCATCAACGACTGGCTGAACGAGGCGACGTCCCGCAACCCGCCGCCGGCGGTGTCGGGCCGGCGGATCAAGATCCGCTACGCCACGCAGGTGAAGAGCCGGCCGCCGCATTTCGCGCTGTTCGGCAACCAGCTCAACGCCCTGCCGAAATCCTACACGCGCTACCTCGTGAACGGCCTGCGCGAGGCCTTCGACCTGCCGGGCACACCGATCCGCCTGAGCTTGCGGACCTCGCAGAATCCGTTCGACAAGGGCTGATCCAGCCGCGGCCGGGCGGGGGTCCCCGTCGAGGCCTGCGTTGCATTCCCGCACCTCAGGATGCGGCGGGCGGACGGGGCCCGCTCTACCGCGCCGCGTCGGCGATCCAGTCCACCGCCGCCGCCAGCGCGGAGCGCTCGTCCTTGCCCTCGGACAGCGCGGCCTCGAAAGCCGCGATCTGCCCGTCCGCGCTGGTCCCCTCGGCCACGATCGACCGGGCCCGGGCCACGTCCGCTGCACAGCCGAGGGCGTCCGCATCCTCGGCCACGAGGGCGAGCACCGCCTCCAGCGCCTCCGGGAACGGGACGGCGTCGCCCCGCGCCTCGTCGATCAGCGCCGCGGCCACGCCGCTATGCTGGGCGCGCCAGAGGTTCTCGGAGGCCAGCGCCCGCGAGACGCCGTCGAGATCGGCATGGAGGTCGGGCCGGCGCACGCACAGGCGCACGAGGCAGCGGAACAGGGCGGCGACGCACAGCGAATCGTCGAGCCGCGTGCAGGCATCGGCGATGCGCAATTCCAGCGTCGGGAACTTGATCGAGGGGCGCAGCGACCACCACAGGAAGCTCGCATCGGCGATGGCGCCCGAGCGGGTCATGATGGCGACGAACCGCGCATGGGCGGCGGCATCGGAAAAAAGCTCCGGCAGGCCGGTGCGGGGCAGCTCGCCGAAGACGCTGAGCCGGTACGCCTTGAGCCCCGTCGCCTCGCCCTGCCAGAACGGCGAGGAGGCCGAGAGGGCGAGCAGCAGCGGCTGGAACGGCAGCAGCCGGTTCATGAGATCGATGCGGGCCTCCGGGTCCGGCACCTCGACATGGACATGCATCCCGCAGATCAGGGCCCGCCGGGCGGCGATGCCGACATCCGACAGGATGCCCTTGTAGCGTTCGCCGTCCGTGGCGGTCTGGCGCGACCAGCGCGCGAGGGGATGCGTGCCGCAGGCGAGGAGCGCCAGCCCATTCTCCGCGGCGATGCCGGCGAGCCGGGCCCGCTGGCCGCCGAGATTCGCCCGGGCGGCGCTCGCGTCGGTGAGCGGCGGGGTGCAGACCTCGACCTGTGCGGCGACCAATTCGCGTCCCGTCTCGGGGAGTTCCGCCTTCACCCGCGCGTGGAAGGCGGCGAGGTCGCCGCGCGGTGTCCCACGGGTCTCGGCATCGGCCAGGAAGTATTCCTCCTCGATGCCGAAGCGGTAGCTGTGGGCGCTCATCGTGGCCTCCGGAAACGCGACGCGTGCGCGGCCAACGCGCCGGCTCACGGGAAGGTGCCGTTCAGGCCGCGCGCAGCGGTCCGCCCACCAGCCAGGCGGGATCGAACCAGCGGTCGGCCTCGCCGTCGTAGGGCAGGCGGGTGATGTCCCAGTTCTGGATGTACTTGGCGTAGACGTTCCACACCGCGATCCCGCCGCCGACGAAGATCCGCCGGCCGGGATAGCGCTTGAGCACCGCCTCCGGATCCTCGTGGCTGCGGATCACGTCGATGGTGCGGTCCTTGAAGGCGAATTCGGGCACCGAGGCCACCGTCTTCGGCCCGGCGATCAGGACATGGCCCATGGTCAGCGCGAAGAAACGCGTCACGTCCTCCACGAACAGCGGATCGGTGTTGCCCTCCCAGGGCAGCTGGCCGTTGAGGCCGAGCTGGCCGCGCAGGCCGATCGCACAGATGCAGCGGACGTCGATCATGGGAAGCAACTCAGACAGGAAGATCAGGCCTCCCCCATCCCCCCTCATCCTGAGGTGCCCGCGCGAGCGGGCCTCGCAGGCGGGGTCCAGGGATCGCGCGACCTGTGGAGCCCGCCTTCGAGGCCTCCGCTGCGCTCCGGGACCTCAGGATGAGGGAGGCGGTGGGGTGCGTGTTCGAATAACAGGGTACCGGCTCATTCAGGTGCGCGGAAACTCAGCACCCGGTCGGTGGGGAAATCGTAGAGCTTGCCGGTCTCGGCCCAGTCCGGCGCGGCGAGCCGCACGAAATGGGGGGCGAGGTCCTCGGGCGTCTTGAGGGTCTCGGGGTCCTCCCCGGGCATGGCCGAGCGGCGCATGCCGGTCCGCAGGGGTCCGGGATTGAGCAGCATGGCCCGGATCGCCGTGCTCTCGTTCTCGGCCGCGTAAGTCCGCACCAGGGCCTCCAGTGCCGCCTTCGACACCGAGTAGGGTCCCCAGTAGGGCCGGCACTTCGAGGCCGCCCCCGAGGAGACGAAGATCGCCCGCCCGGCATCCGACATGCGCAGCAGCGGATCGAGGGAGCGGATCAGGCGCCAGTTGGCGGTGACGTTCACGTCCATCACCTGCCCCCAGATCTTCGGGGTGATGTGGCCGATGGGCATGAGCGCGCCGAGGATGCCGGCATTGGCGATCAGGATGTCGAGGCGCTTCCAGCGCTCGTTGATCGCCGCGCCGAGGCGGTCGATCGCGTCGTAATCGGCGAGGTCGAACGGCACGAGGGTGGCGCTGGAGCCGGCCGCCCGCACGCCGTCGTCCAGCTCTTCCAGGGCGCCGACGGTGCGCGCCACCGCAATCACGTGGGCGCCGGCGCCGGCGAGCGCCAGGGCGGCAGCGCGCCCGATGCCGCGGGACGCGCCGGTGACGACCGCGACGCGGCCTTCCAGGGGTTTCTGAGACTCAGCCATGGAGAGGACCTAGCGCATTTACGCCCGCGGGGGATGCCCGTCCGCGCACGGAATCCGCAGATCCGTCAATCCGCCTCGGCCAGCATGGCGAAGCGCTTCGGGCCGGCGATGGAGAGGTCCGTGAGGCCGGTCGGGTAGTCGCCCGTGAAGCAATGGTCGGTGTATTGCGGGCAGGCGGCGTTCCGGGCCTCCTCGCCCATCGCCCGGTACAGGCCGGGGATCGACAGGAAGGCGAGCGAATCCGCGCCGATATACTTGCGCATCGCCTCGAGATCGTGGGTCGCGGCGAGCAGCTTCTCCCGCTCGGGCGTGTCGATCCCGTAGAAATCCGGGTAGGTGATCGGCGGCGAGGCGATCCGGAAATGCACCTCGGCGGCCCCGGCCTCGCGCATCATCCGGACGATCTTCACCGAGGTCGTGCCGCGCACGAGGCTGTCGTCCACGAGGACGATGCTCTTGCCCTCGATCGCCGCGCGGTTGGCCGAGTGCTTCATCCGCACGCCGAGTTCGCGCACCGACTGGGTCGGCTGGATGAAGGTCCGCCCGACATAATGGTTGCGGATGATCCCCATCTCGAAGGGAATCCCGGTCTCCTGCGAGAAGCCAAGTGCCGCCGGGACGCCGGAATCCGGCACCGGCACGACGATGTCGGCCGTGACGGCGGCTTCGCGGGCCAGTTCCCGGCCGATCGCCTTGCGCACCCCGTAGACGCTCTTGCCGTTCACCACCGAGTCCGGCCGGGCGAAGTAGATGTATTCGAAGATGCAGGGCCGCATCGGCACGGCGTCGGCGAAGCGGATCGATTCGATCCCCTCCTCGGAGATCACCACGATCTCGCCGTTCTCGATGTCGCGGACGAACCGGGCGCCGATGATGTCCAGTGCGCAGGTCTCGGAGGCCAGCATGTAGCGGCCGTCCAGCTCGCCCAGCACCAGCGGGCGGATGCCCAGCGGGTCGCGGGCACCGATCAACTTCTTGTTGGTGAGCGCCACGATCGCGTAGGCGCCCTGGATCGCCTGCAGGGCGTCGATGAAGCGCTCGATGATCCGCGGCTTCCGGGAGCGGGCCGCGAGGTGGAGGATCACCTCGGTGTCGGAAGTCGACTGGGTGATCGCACCGTCGCGGACGAGGTCGCGGCGGATCGACAGGGCGTTGGTGAGATTGCCGTTATGGGCGACTGCCAGCCCGCCGCTGGCGAGCTCCGCGAAGAGCGGCTGGACGTTGCGCAGGATCGTCCCGCCGGTGGTCGAGTAGCGCACGTGCCCGATGGCGGCGCGGCCCTTCAGGCGGGCGATGGTGTCGCCGTCCGAGAAGGAATCACCCACGAGGCCGGGGCGCCGCTCGGAGTGGAACACCGAGCCGTCGAAGGAGACGATGCCGGCCGCCTCCTGGCCGCGGTGCTGAAGGGCGTGCAGCCCCAGCGCGACGATGGCCGAGGCCTCCGGATGGCCGAAGATGCCGAAGACGCCGCACTCCTCCCGGAGCGTGTCGCCATCGAGATCGAAATTGAAAGCGTCGGTGGAGGCGGCGGCGTGTGACATGAGGCGGTCGATCACTCACAGATCCCGGCGGCGAAGGGCCGACGCGCCGGTCGTCGCGGAAGCAATCCGTGCACCACCGGAACCGCTATCTAGGCGTTCCGCACGACGAGTCCTACGGCGAATACCGCAGATCAGCGTCGCGTCGGGGTCGGCGCGGTCTCGGTCCGGCGCTGGGGCGCCGCGTCGGTCTCGGCCGGGGCGTCGGCCGCCTCATTGGGCGGCGTGGCGACCTTCGGCTTCTTGAACTGCTTGAGGAAGCCTTCCGGATTCTCGGGCAGCTGCGCCACGAGGGCGTCGCCGGACTTCTCCAGCATCGGGCGCGTGCGGGCCTGGGCGGCCCAGTCCGGCACCTTGCCCTGGACCAGCCAGGACAGGAACACCCAGCCGATCACGCAGATCAGGAAGCCGCGGGCCGCGCCGAACAGGAAGCCGAGGGAACGGTCGACGGCGCCGATCCGCGAATCGAGCACCACGTCGGAAATCTTGACCGTGATGATCGACACGATGATCAGGGTGCCGAGGAAGATCGCCGCGATCGAGGCGACCAGCGCGACGGTGTCGCTGTTCACGTGCTGCTTCACGGTCGGCAGCAGCATCGGATGGAGCGTCCAGGCGACCGCGGCGGCGGCAACCCAGGCGACGATCGCCAGCACCTCGCGGGTGACGCCGCGCACGGCCGCGAGCAGCGCGGAAACCGCGACGATGCCGAGCACGGCGAGATCCAGGACGGTAAACGGCATCGTTAAACTTTTTGGTACCCGCGGGGATGCCGTGTCCGACCTGCGGCTCCCCCGGACCGCGGTGGATTTATACCAAGCCGGATCTCGGCCGTCACCCTCGCGAGCCCGCCTGATCGCGCGCTGTGCCGTCCTTGCATCAGCCGCTCCGTTCACCAGGGCGCGAGCCGCCGCGCCGAGGGCCCGGCTCCACCCGGGCGCCGTACCGGTGCTATGGGTCCGGCCTGGGGTCCGGTCTGTGCTTCCGGAGCCCCGGTGGCGAATGGATGGAGGCGGTCTGCGTGGCCGAGGCCGGACCTGTGACGGAGATCGGCGCCCACGGCGCCCGGCTCACGATCGACCTCGGGGCGATCGTGGCCAACTGGCGGTTCCTGGCGGCCCGCGGCGCGGGCGCCGACTGCGCCGCAGTGGTGAAGGCCGACGCCTACGGCTGCGGCATCGGTCGCGTCGGGCCGGCCCTGTGGGCCGCCGGCTGCCGGACCTTCTTCGTCGCCCATCTGTCGGAGGGGGTCGCGGCCCGTGCCGCCCTGCCCGAGGCGGCGATCTACATCCTGAACGGTCTGCCACCGGGCGCCGCGGAAGCCTTCGCGGCGCACGAGCTGCGCCCGGTGCTGGGCAGCATCGCGGAGTTGTCGGACTGGGCGGCGCTCTCGTCCGGCCGCCTGCCGGCGGCACTCCACGTCGATACCGGCATGAACCGTCTGGGCCTGCCCGTGCCGGAAGCGCTCGATCTCGCGGGCGATGGGCGGATCACCGCGGCCGGGATCGACCTGCTCCTCAGCCACTTCGTCAGCGCCGAGAAGCCGGAGGATCCGGTCAACGCCCGGCAGATCGCCGATTTCGCCCGCGTCCGGGCGGCGTATCCGCAACTCCGGGCCTCGCTGGCGAACTCGTCGGGCGTCTTCCTCGACGGGGCCCGGCACGATCTCCTGCGGCCGGGCTACGCCCTGTTCGGCGGCAACCCGATTCCGGGGGGCGCCAACCCGATGCGCCCGGTGGTGCGGCTGGAGGCGCTGATCGCACAGGTACGCGACGTCGCAGTCGGAGCGACCGCGGGCTATAACGGCCGCTGGACCGCGCCCCGGCCGAGCCGGCTCGCGACGCTCTCCCTCGGCTACGCCGACGGGTTCCCGCGGGCGATCAGCGGGCGCGGGCAGGCGCTGGTCGGCGGCGTGCCTTGCCCGATCCTCGGCCTCGTCTCGATGGATCTCATCATCCTCGACGTCACTGCGGCGCCCGCAGCGACGCGCGGCGCAACCGCGGTGCTGATCGGCGACAGCCTCGACATCGACGCGGTCGGGCGCTCTGCCGGCACGATCGGCTACGAGATCCTGACCGGGCTAGGTTCTCGTTATGTTCGAGATTATGTAGGCTGACGCACCTCCCCGCTGATCCGCCGGACCGACGGCGCCCCGGATTCGAATGGCCAAGATCCATCAGACCTTCGTCTGCCAGTCCTGCGGGGCGGTCTACAACCGCTGGCGCGGGCGCTGCGAGGCCTGCAACGGCTGGAACACGATCGTCGAGGAGGCGCCTTCGGCTCCCGGGCAGTCCGGGCCGGCGGCGACCCGGCCGTCGCGCAACCGCGGCCGGGTCTTCCCGCTGGAGGGGCTGACCGGCGAGGCCAAGGAGGCGCCGCGCATCCCCTCGGGGATCGGCGAGCTCGACCGGGTCACCGGTGGCGGCTTCGTGCGCGGCTCGGTGATCCTGCTCGGCGGCGATCCCGGCATCGGCAAGTCGACCCTGCTGATGCAGGCCTCCGCCGCCATGGCGGGGACCGGTGAGCGGGTCGCCTACATCTCGGGCGAGGAGGCGGTGGGACAGGTGCGCCTGCGGGCGGAGCGGCTGGGGCTCAGCGCGCTCCCCGTGCAGCTCGCCGCCGAGACCAATGTCGAGGACATCGTCGAGACCCTGAGCCAGGGCCGGCCGCCGGCCCTGGCGATCATCGACTCGATCCAGACCATGTGGACCGAGACGGTGGAATCGGCCCCCGGCACGGTGACCCAGGTGCGCTCCTCGGCCCAGGCGCTGATCCGCTTCGCCAAGACCACCGGCACGGCGGTGATCCTGGTCGGCCACGTCACCAAGGACGGGCAGATCGCCGGCCCCCGGGTGGTGGAGCACATGGTCGACGCAGTCGCGTCCTTCGAGGGCGACCAGGGCCACCATTTCCGGATCCTGCGCGCCGTGAAGAACCGGTTCGGGCCCACCGACGAGATCGGCGTGTTCGAGATGACCGATGCGGGCCTCAGCGAGGTGCCGAATCCCTCGGCCCTGTTCCTGGCGGGCCGGGACCATCAGGCGGCCGGCACCGCGGTCTTCGCAGGGATGGAAGGCACCCGGCCGCTGCTGGTGGAGATCCAGGCGCTGGTGGCGCCATCGTCACTCGGCATGCCCCGGCGCGCCGTGGTCGGCTGGGACCCGAACCGGCTGTCGATGGTGCTCGCCGTGCTGGAGGCCCATGGCGGCATCCGGCTCGGGAGCCACGACGTCTACCTGAACGTGGCGGGGGGCCTGCGCATCACCGAGCCCGCGGCGGATCTGGCGGTGGCGGCCGCCCTGGTCTCCTCCCTGTCGGGGGCGGTGCTGCCGCCGGAGACCGTGTATTTCGGCGAGATCGGCCTGTCGGGGGCGATCCGGCCGGTCGCCCAGGCCGGATCCCGGCTCAAGGAGGCCCAGAAGCTCGGCTTCGCCAAGGCCTTGATCCCGCAGGGCCGGGGCGAGGGCGAGAAGGCGCTGTCGGTGGAGACGCTGCGCCACATCGCCGATCTGGTGGCGGGGATCAGCGCGGGGGCGCCGCGGAAGGGCTCCGGGCAGCGCGGGCGGCAACAGGCACGCTACGCCGACGAGGAAATGTGAGGTCGCCGAACGACGGCCTGCGCCGGCAGGCTCCACACCGTTCGAGGGACGAGCGCGGGTTCCCTGTCCCACACGGGAGAGGGCGCGCGTGGCGCCGGGGTTGGTCTGTCAGCCGCCCGTCACGCTCATATGCCGCGGCACGGCGGCCGGGCGCTGGCGCTCAATGACGAAGTCGTGGCCCTTGGGCTTGCGGGTGATCGCCTCGACCACGGCCGCGGCCAGCACCGCGTCGTCCTGGGAGGCGCGCAGCACCGCCCGCAGATCGGCCGAATCCTCCTGACCGAGGCACATGTAGAGCTGGCCGGTGCAGGTCAGCCGCACCCGGTTGCAGCTCTCGCAGAAATTATGGGTCAGCGGCGTGATGAAGCCGAGCTTCCCGCCGGTCTCCTCGACGCGCACGTAACGCGCCGGGCCGCCGGTGCGGTCGGGCAGCGGCGTGAGGGTGTAGCGGGTCTCCAGGCGCTGCCGGGCCACCGACAGGGGGAGGAATTGGTCGGTCCTGTCCGCCTCGATCTCGCCGAGCGGCATGACCTCGATCAGCGTCATGTCCATGCCGAGGCCGTGCGCCCAGGCGATCATGTCGGGGATCTCGTCGGCGTTGACGTCGCGCAGCGCCACCGCGTTGATCTTGACCTTCATCCCGGCGGCCCGCGCCGCCGCGATGCCGTCGAGCACCACCGCGAGATCGCCCCGGCGGGTGATCTCCCGGAACTTGTCGGGGTCGAGGGTGTCCAGCGAGACGTTGATCCGGCGCACGCCGAGGCTCGCCAGCTCGTCCGCGTAGCGCGTGAGCTGCGTGCCGTTGGTGGTCAGCGTCAGCTCCTCCAGCGCGCCGGAATCGAGGTGGCGCGAGAGGCGGCGGAACAGGTGCATGATGTCGCGCCGCACCAGCGGCTCGCCGCCGGTGATCCGGAGCTTGCGGACGCCCCGGGCGATGAACACGCCGCAGAGCCGGTCCAGCTCCTCCAGGGTCAGCAGATCGCGCTTGGGCAGGAACTGCATGTGCTCGGACATGCAGTAGGCGCAGCGCAGATCGCAACGATCCGTCACCGAGATGCGCAGATACGAAATCGCCCGCTGGAACGGGTCGATCAGCGGGGCGGGCCCGGCGGGCACGCCGACCGCGGACGTCTGCGGCGTCAGGGAGCTGTCATCGAGCATCGTCCGGCATATGATGTCCCGGACGGTCGCGGGCAAGCAGGTCCCGCGCCGCAGCCCCAGATTGCGTGAGGAGTGTGACCCGTGAGCGAGGATCTGTGGCCGACTGAGATCCGCCTGTCGGCCGATCGGCGGGTGCTCAACGTCGCCTTCGAGGACGGGGCGCGCTTCGCCCTGCCGGCCGAGTACCTGCGCGTGTCGAGCCCCTCGGCCGAGGTGCAGGGCCACTCACCGCTGGAGCGCAAGGTGATCGGCGGCAAGCGGTCCGTGGCGATCCTGGCGGTGGAGCCGATCGGCAACTACGCGGTGAAGCTCGGCTTCGACGACATGCACGACACCGGCATCTATGGCTGGGGCTACCTCCACACCCTCGGCCGCGAGTACGAGACGCGCTGGACCACCTATCTCGGCGAACTCGCCGAGCGCGGCCTCGACCGCGACACGGCGCGGCAGGCTTCGGTCAAGTCCGGCGGGGGCTGCGGCTCGGGTTCGTGCGGGTGCCATTGAGGGCCGCGGCGGACGCTGCTCGCCGCACCGTTTCCGGCGCGGGATGCCGCGACGACCGGCCGCCGCGGCTCGGCGGCTGAAGCCGCGCCACCCTGGGGCGTCGCGCCGCGTGCGCGAGGACGGCGTGGGTCACTGCGCCGCCCGGTAGGCCGAAGCCTTGCATCGCCATGACGGCACACCGACCGCTTCCCTTGGAGCCGCCATGGCCTTCGCCTGCACCATCCCAGCCGTCCCGACCGTCCAGCAGGACGACGCCACCGTGCGCATCACCCGCTGGGACTTCCCGCCGGGCGCCGTGACCGGCTGGCACGAGCACGGCTGGCCCTACTTCGTGGTGATGCTGATGGATGGGATCCTGCGCGTCCACGACGGCACGGCGGTGAGCGAGACGGCGCTCGCGGCCGGCCAATCCTACATGCGCCCGGCCGGCATCCGGCACGACGTGATGAACGGCTCGGACCACCCGATCGCCTTCGTGGAGATCGAGGTGAAGCGCCCGGACGCGCTGGTGACCCTGTCGGGCGCCTGAACGCGAAAGGGCCGACCTGTGACGGCCGGCCCCTCCCAAAGGTCCGAACGCCTCAGCGCTGGACGATGACCTTCGTGCCGACCTTGGCGCGGGTGTAGAGGTCCGTCACGTCGTCGTTGGTCATGCGGATGCAGCCCGACGAGACGGCGGTGCCGATGGTCTCCGGCTCATTGGAGCCGTGGATCCGGTAGATCGAGCCGCCGAGATACATGGCGCGGGCGCCCAGCGGGTTCTCGAGGCCGCCCTTCATGTAGCGCGGCAGGTCGGGCCGGCGCTTCAGCATGGTCGACGGCGGGCGCCAATCCGGCCACTCGCGCTTCATCGTGATGGTCTGCACGCCGCCCCAGGTAAAGCCCGGCCGGCCGACGCCGACGCCGTAGCGCAG
The DNA here is from genome assembly GCF_029691625.1 of Methylobacterium sp. 391_Methyba4. Classification (NCBI taxonomy): domain Bacteria; kingdom Pseudomonadati; phylum Pseudomonadota; class Alphaproteobacteria; order Hyphomicrobiales; family Methylobacteriaceae; genus Methylobacterium; species Methylobacterium sp. 391_Methyba4. Next base: position 4,771,510 of record NZ_CP121475.1, read on the forward strand.
GGCCTGACCGCCGCCCAGCACGTAGTAGAGCCGCCGCTCGGCGGTGGAGACGACGATCGTGCCGGCGCCGTAGGGGCCGTTATAGGCCACCGTCTCGCGCGGGATCGCCGACATCTGCGGGACCGCGGCGTCGGCGTTCAGCGGGTCGGCGGGGTTGAGCGAGGCGTTCGCCACCGGCACCGCAACCGTCTCGACGGCCTGCGGGCGCACGCGCACGGTGAGCGCGTCGTTCAGGGGCTGGCGGGTCAGCGGGTCGATCTCGTAGGCCAGAACCGGCGCGGCGGAGGCGGCCACGCCGAAAAGCCCGATCAGGGCGGGGAGAAAACGACGCATCAAAGCCTCTCGGGGCAGGCGCGGACTATGGCGGGAACGCGGCGAATACCGGGGCACGATGCCGTGCCGATCCTCGCCAAGGGGTAAACGCTCGCGCCTCGAATCCAAGCCTGAAACCGCCCCGCCCGGGCGGTTCCGCCCGCCCGTGACTCGATGGCAACACTGTGGCAGCTTGGCCGTAGCCCCGGGATGAATGCCGACGGTCCCGGCGTCCGGTGCCTTCGCCCCGCCGGCGAAGGCCTGCTCGCATCCCGTCTCCGGTCGATGGCGCCGGCACCACCGTCCTTGCGCGCCGAGAGAGGCAATCCCGTCCGCGTGGCAGGTCCTTCAGCCCTGCGCGCCTGGGGCGCTTCGCTGCGCGCGACGACGGCGAGGGCCGGCTCGACCGACGGCCCGCGACCGGCGCCCGGATCAGGCCTCGTCGGCGGCGAGCCAGATGGCCGGCTCGCGGGGGAGCGTCCGGAGCGGAGCCGGTGCGGAGGGCAGGCCGCGGAGCTGGGCGAGTTCGGCGAGCTCCGGCGCCTGCGCGGTGTCGTCGGCGTTCAGGAACAGGCCGCGCGCCCGGGCGGCGCGGCCGAGATCGGCCCGGCTCGTCCAGACGCTCTGGGCCGGGCTCGTGAGGAGCGCCAGGGCCAGCGGCGCCATCCAGAGGGCGAGCCACGCGTTCCCGACGAGGAGCAGCGCGAAGACCATCAGCCCGCCGACCACCACGGCGTCCGCCTGGAGCCGGAAGGCCTCCGCCCAGGACAGTTGCCGATCGTCGCGATCCTGCGTCTCCCAGCGCACCACCCGGCCGAAGAAGGTCGAGACCACGGCCCCGGCGGTGAACAGGGTCAGGACCGGCCACAGGAACACCCACGCCGCCTGCTCCAGGGCGGCGCTCGCGAGCAGCGCCCGGGTGCCGCCGAAGGCCGCCCGGCGCTCCGGCGATGCCAGAACATGGACGAGGCTGAGGAGCTTCGGCAGGGCCAGGATTGCGAGGCTGAGGGCGGCCAGGGCGTGGGCGGCCGCGCCCTGCCCGGTCAGCCCGTAGGCCAGGAGGCCGAGATCGCCGGTCCGGGCGGCCTGCCACGCGGCGAGGCCGAGGAAGGCGATCCAGAGCGGCAGCATCCCGTAGGAGAGGATCCCGACCAGGAGATGCCAGCGGCTCGCCGCGTGCAGGCCCGCCCAGGGCAGTACGCGCAGGTGCTGGAGATTGCCCTGGCACCAGCGGCGCTCGCGGCCGAGCAGGTCGATGAGGTTGGTGGGCATCTCCTCCCAGGTGCCGCCCATCTCGGGCAGGAGCCGCACCTCCCAACCGGCGCGGACCATCAGCGCGCCCTCGACGATGTCGTGGCATAGGATCTCGCCGCCCAGCGGCTCCCGGCCCGGGAGCTTCGGGAGCTGCGCATTCTCCGCGAAGGCCTCGATCCGCAGGATCGCGTTGTGCCCCCAGTAGCTGCCCTCCGGCCCCTGCCAGGTCTCCAGGCAGCGCAAGGCCAGCGGCGCGTAGAGGCGGACGGCGAATTGCTGGATGCGGGCGAAGAGCGTGTCGCGACCGGCCGCGTAGGAGACGGTCTGGATCAGGCCGGTGCGGGGGCTCGCCTGCATCAGCCCGACGAGCCGGGTCATGGCCGCGCCGGTCATCAGGCTGTCGGCATCCAGCACGATCATGAAGGCGTATTCGCCACCGTAGCTGCGGCAGAACTCGCCGATGTTGCCGGCCTTGCGGCCGAGATTCTCCGTCCGGCGCCGGTAGCGGATCCGCGGCAGGGCCGGATCCTGTGCCGCCCAGGCCTGGATGCGCGCGAATTCGTGCTCCTCCACGGCGGCGATCGCCCCGTCCCGCGTGTCGGAGAGGACGAAGATGTCGATGCCCTGCGCGTCGGTACGGGCCAGCGAGCGGGCCATCACCCGCAGGCGGGCGAACACCGCGACCGCGTCCTCGGCGTGGATCGCCACCACGGCGGCAGTGCGTCCGGTCCCGGCCGGCCCGGCACCCGCCGCTTCGGAGCGGCGCTCCAGCGCGGATTTCGCCCGGTCGCCCAGGAGGGAAGCGACGAACCCGTAGACGTACTGGCAGGCGACGAAGGCCTGCCAGCCCATCACGAGGCCGAACAGAACCAGGACCGCCCAGGCAAGCGGGCTGACGCCCGCCGGATAGGCGAGCGCGGCGAGCCACACGAGACCGCCGGCGGTGCCGAGGCTCGGGACGGCCAGGGCCAGGCGCCGGGCGCGCAGGGCGCCGCGGCCCGCGCCGGTCCAGACCTCGCGACAGGATGCGGCGTCCGACGGATCGGGTATGGCGGGATCCGCGTTCCGGTGCGACCGCTCGGCGGAGGAGGTGACGCGTGAGGACATGGCGCGAGGAACTCGACCGTGGAAGGCTGCCGGCCGCCCGGCCGTCGGAGGCCGGGAACCGATGACCGTGGATACCGATGTGCGGGGTGAGGACACGGAGCCGACCCGGCAGCGCAGACCGCCGGAAGCCGAACGGATCAATCCCCCCTCCCGACGCCGCGTTCTTCGAACAGCTCTGGCCGCGGCTGCCGGCACGGTTCTACCTAGCGCGGCTGATCTGAATGGGTCCAGAACGTGGGCCGGGCCGGCGCTTCCGCCGCAGGGGGGCGCGATGACCTTCGAAACCCTGTCGGCGGAGGCGGCACGTCTCGCCGCGGCCCCCTATGCCGCCCCGCCCGAGGATCTTCCGCCGGCGCTCGCCGCCCTCGACTACGACGGCTACCGCGCCATCACCTTCCGTCCGGCCGAGAGCCTGCACCTCGGCGACCATTTCAGCGCCCAGCTGTTCCACCGCGGCTTCCTGCAGCGCAAGCGCGTGGCGCTCTACCTCCAGCCGCGGCGCGGGCCGGCGCGCCCGATCCCCTACGAGACCCGCCTGTTCGATCTGGGCCGGCGGCTCGCCGGCCAGAGCTTCGCGCCGGATCTCGGCTTCGCGGGCTTCCGCCTGCACTACGCCTTCCCGGACACGCCGGCTTGGCGACCGAAGGGCTTCCAGGAGGAGTTTCTCGTCTTCCTGGGGGCCTCCTATTTCCGCCTGCGCGCGGCCCATCAGGAATACGGGCTCTCGGCCCGGGGGCTCGCCATCGGCACGGGCGCGCCGGAGGGCGAGGAATTTCCCGACTTCGTCGCCCACTGGATCTGCGAACCGGAACCGGAAGCCCGCACCCTGACGGTGCTCTCGCTGCTCGACAGCCCGAGCGTGGCAGGCGCCTTCCGGTTCGCCATCAGCCCCGGAGACCCGGCGCGGATCGCCGTCACCGCGGCGCTCCATCCACGCCGGTCGATCGCGAAGCTCGGGCTGGCCCCCCTCACCAGCATGTTCCTGTACGGGCAGAACGGGCCCGGGGCGCGGGGGGCCAAGCCGTTCGACGATTTCCGGCCGCAGGTCCACGATTCCGACGGCCTCTGCGTCGCGGCCGGGGCCGATTCGGCGCGGGTCGACCGGATCTGGCGGCCCCTGGTCAACGGGCGCAAGCAGCCGCAGATCTCCGCCTTCGCGGCCCGGCCACTCGCCGGCTTCGGGCTGCTGCAGCGGGAGCGGACCTTCGCGGCCTATCTCGACGTCGAGGCGCGGCACGAGGCGCGTCCGGGCCTGTGGGTGGCCCCGGATCCCGCCGGGGGCGCCTTCGCGAACGGCGCCGTGCAGCTCTTCGAGATCCCGTCGGGCGAAGAGTACATGGACAACATCGTGGCGGCCTTCGTGCCCGCGGCGCCGGCGCAGCCCGGCGCGCCGCTGCATCTCGCCTACGGCCTGACCACGGTGGGGGCGGAGCCCGTGCCGGCGATCCCGGACGCCGCCCTCGCCCGGGTGACCTCGACGCGATTCGGGTCCGCGGAACGCCTGCGCCCCATCACCCCGCCGAGCCCGCAGCGGCGGCTCTGCGTGATCGATTTCGAGGGTCCGGGCCTGCCGAAATCTGCCGACGAGGCGGTCACCGCCGAGGTCTCGGCCAGTGCCGGCACGATGCACGAGCCGGTGGCCAACTTCGTGCCGCAGACCGGCGGCTGGCGGATCTATGTCGAGTGGCGCCCGCCGGAACCGATGCCGGCGGGCGACGTCGTGCTGCGCGCCCGGCTGGTCCGCGGGACGACGCCCCTCAGCGAGACCTGGGACGCCGCCCTGTAACCCCGTGATCGCGCGCGACGCGAAGCGACCCGGGGCAGCGCGACGCCGGGTCTCGCCGCTCCGACCGGGGCGCGGCGCGACGGTTCGGGCCGCGAACGCTCAGGCGGTCCGGCGCTCCTGCTCCAGGCGGCGGGCCAGGCGGGTGGCGCCGTAGACCTCGCTCAGGCGGCGACGGGCGGCGGAGACCGGCGGGGCCTGCCGCTCGACATGGGCGGCGGCGATGACGCGCAGGGCGGCGGCGACCGAACGCTCCAGGCGACGCTCGGCCTGAGCGGCCGCGTCGTGATGATTGTCCAGCATTGATGATCCCTCGTGCTGCGCCGTATCCGCCCTCTCGCGGGGCGGTATCCGACGGCGCAGACAGATTTTACATCTGGCTTGACCGTATCAAGGCAGCTTGGCCGTAAGCCGAAGACCGTCGTTACCGCAGTTCCTCGTGCCAGGTCCGGCCGTCGCGCTCGATCAGCGCGATGGCGGCGGTCGGCCCCCAGCTCCCCGCCGGGTAGGGCCGGGGCGCCTCGGGCCGGTCGGCCCAGGCCTTGAGCACGCCGTCCGCCCAGGCCCAGGCGGCCTCGACCTCGTCGCGGCGCATGAACAGGGTGGCGTTGCCGCGGACCACGTCCATCAGCAGGCGCTCGTAGGCGTCGGGATAGCGCTGCTTGAAGGTCTCCTCGAAGGAGATGTCGAGATCGGTGGGACGCAGGCGCAGGCCGCCGGGGCCCGGATCCTTGGTCATCACCTCGAGCTTCATGCCCTCCTGCGGCTGCAGGCGGATCACGAGGCGGTTCGGCTCGCGGCCGAACGCCTCCTCGGGGAAGATCGAGAACGGCGAGGCGCGGAATTGCACCACGATCTCCGAGAGCTTCCGGGGCAGGCGCTTGCCGGTGCGCAGGTAGAACGGCACGCCGGCCCAGCGGCCGGACTGGATCTCGACCTTCATGGCGACGAAGGTCTCGGTCCGGCTCTCGTGGCCGAGCTCGGAGAGGTAGCCCTCGACGGGCTTGCCGTCGACGGCGCCCGCCACGTACTGGCCGCGCACCGTCACGCTCTGGATATCGTGCGTGGTGATCGGCTTGAGGGCGCGGAGCACCTTCAATTTCTCGTCGCGGACCGAGTTCGCCTCGAGGTTGAGCGGGCTCTCCATGGCGGTGAGGCACAGGAGCTGCAGGATGTGGTTCTGCAGCATGTCGCGCATCGCGCCCGACGTGTCGTAGTAGCCGGCCCGGCCCTCGACCCCCACCGTCTCGGCGACCGTGATCTGGACGTGGTCGATCACGTCCGAGGTCCAAAGCCGCTCGAAGATCGTGTTGGCGAAGCGGAGCGAGAGCAGGTTCTGGACCGTCTCCTTGCCGAGATAGTGGTCGATCCGGAAGATCTGCGATTCGGGGAAGACCTCGCCGACCGCGTCGTTGATCGCCCGGGCCGATTTCAGGTCCTTGCCGATCGGCTTCTCCAGCACGACGCGGGACTTCTCGCCGACGAGCCCGTGGGCGGCGAGGTTGCGGCAGATCGAGCCGTAGAGGTCGGGCGAGGTGGCGAGGTAGTAGGGCCGGACCTGGTCGGGCCGCTCGTCGAGCTTGGCCACGAGGTCCGTCCAGCCGCTGTCGCCGGCGCCGTCGACCGCGACGTAGTCGACGTGGTCGAGGAAGCGATGGAGCATGTCCTCCGACAGGTCGGCGGCGGGGACGAAACGCTTCAGGGCGTCGCGGGCATGCTCGTGGAAGGCGTCGAGGGACAATTCCGAGCGCGAGGCACCGATGATCCGGCTCGTCTCCGGGATCTGCCCGTCCCGGAAGCGGTAGAACAGGGCCGGCAGAAGCTTTCGCGCGGTCAGATCGCCGGTCGCGCCGAACACGACGCAGTCGAAGGAGGCGACGGGAATGATCGTGGCCAAGTGCGGCTCCCGGTTGTCGTGCGCTGGTCTCGTGCGGCGGCTGCGTCGCACTGACCTAGCCCGTGTGCAAGGGCTTCGCCAGACTCGGGGCGCGGACCAGCGCTGCCCGGGCCGGGGCGCGGCCGCGACAGCTTTGGGCAACCCGATGACGTCACGCTCCGTCTTTGCGAGCACGGCGAAGCAACCCAGGGCCGCGCGCCGACGCCGAAAGGCAGCACGATGCGTGAGCCGGCCGTCTACATCATGGCGAGCCGCCGCAACGGGACGCTCTACACCGGCGTGACATCCAACCTCGCCCGGCGGGGTCTACGAGCATCGCGAGGCGCTGCTCCAGGGCTTCACCAGCCGCTACGATTGCAAGCGCCTCGTCTGGTATGAGCGCTATCCCACGATGAATGAGGCCATCACGCGCGAGAAGCAGATCAAGGCGGGCTCACGGAAGAAAAAGCTCGCGCTGATCAAGGCGATGAATCCGGATTGGAACGACCTGTATCCAGATCTCGCGTGAACAGGTCCGGCGTCGCGGCTCCCTGGATTGCTTCGCTGCGCTCGCAAGGACGGTGAACGCGGCAACCCGCGCGCAGCCACGCGTCGAGTCTCGCTCCCCCGTCTTCGCGAGCGGAGCGAAGTGACCCAGGGCCGAGCGAGGCCGTATGGGTCACCCCTCCATGTACCGCTTGAAGCCTTCGGAAAAATCCGGGTGCCAGCGCGACAGGGCAGGCCGGTTCTCGATGATGTCGCCCGCCGCCCAGGCGATCCGCTTCGCGTCCTGCGCCCGGGTGGTCTCGTTGTCGGGGCAGAGGATGTAGAAGTCGCCGGCGGCGAGCCGCTCCAGCATGAAGGCCACGGTCTCGTCGGGCGTACAGGCTCCCGCGGGCTTCTCGGCGACGCCCCGGGCCTTGGTGAGGCCCGTATAGACGAAGCCCGGGATCAGCAGGTGGGCGGTGGTCCGGCATCCTTCGCGGTTGCGCAGCTCGTGGGCGAGCGCCTCGGTGACCGCCTTCACCCCCGCCTTCGAGACGTTGTAGGGCGCGTTGCCCGGCGGCGTGGTGATGCCCTGCTTCGAGCCGGTGACGATGATCGCCCCAGGCTTGCCGCCCGCGATCATGCCGGGCGCGAAGGCGTGGATGCCGTTGACCACGCCGCCGAGATTGGTGCCCAGGATCCGCGTCCAGGTGTCGGCGTCGGAGAACAGTTTCCCACCGGCCTCGATGCCGGCATTCAGCATCACCAGGGCCGGCGGCCCGGCCTTGGCGACGGCAGCCGCCAGGGCTTCCACCGCCCCGCGATCCGACACGTCGGTGAGTATGGCCCGGACCTCGACGGCGGCGAGTTCGGCCACGGCGGCGCGGGCCGCGTCCAGGGCCGGCCCCGGCAGGTCGGCGAGCCAGACGTTCATGCCGGCCCGCGCGAAGGCCTGCGCGGCGGCGAGCCCGATGCCGCTCGCAGCGCCGGTGACGACCGCGCTGCGGCCGGGGCTGATCGCGGGGTTCTGGCTCATTACGGATCCTCGGAGGCGTGGCGCCCTTCAGATGGGGCGAGCCGGACGGAAGGCGAGTTCGAGCCGGATCCCGCGACCCGGCAGAACCCGCGGATCGCCGCGGCGGCGGCTTCTGCTAGGGTGACCGGACACCCTTCGGAACGAAGCACCCGGATGCCCCCTCCCCCGAGCCGCCGGTCGATCCTCGCCGGTGCGGCCTCCCTCGGCCTCGCCCATGCGGCGCGTGCGGCCGGCCCGGCGGGGTTCGGTCCCCTCGGCCGTCCGTCCTGGTCGGGCGACAGCCTCCAGGCCGCGGCGGCCGCCAAGGGCCTGCTCTACGGCTGCGAGGTCCCGTTCCACCGCTTCGATTCGACGCCCGCCTACCGGCAGGCGGTGGCGCGGGAATGCGGCATCCTCGTCTGCGGCACCGAGATGAAGATGGAGGAGGTCCTGCCCGCGCCCGGCAAGACCGACTTCGCCCGCGGCGACGCGATCCTGCGCTTCGCGCGGGGAAACGGCCAGCGCATGCGCGGCCACACGCTCGTCTGGCACGCGGCGCTGCCGCCCTGGGTCGGCCCGCTGCTCGGCCGGGCGAGCGCCGTCCAGGCCGAGGATTTCATGCGGCGCTGGATCGAGACGGTGGCCGGCCACTACCGGGGCCAAATCGTCGCCTGGGACGTGGTCAACGAGATCTTCGGCAACGAGGCCGATCCCGACCGCGGCGGGGGCCTGCGCGACTCGCCCTGGCTCGCCGCGATCGGCCCCGGCTACGTCGACCTCGCGTTCCGGATCCTGCACGAGACCGACCCGGCGGCCGCCGGCACCTGGAACGAGGACGCGGTGGAGCAGGGCGTGCCCTGGATGGAGGCCAAGCGCACCAAGGTCCTGCGCCGCCTGGAGGCGATGCGGTCCCGCGGCGTGCCGATCCGGCGCTTCGGGCTTCAGTCGCACCTCACCAGCACGATCCCGATCGACCAGGGCCAGCTGCGGCGCTTCCTCCGGGAGATCGGCCAGATGGGGCTCGGCATCGCGATCACCGAACTCGACATCGACGACCGCGCCTTCCCGTCCGACGTGGCGACCCGCGACCGGAAGGTGGCCGATTACGCCCGGCGCTACCTCGACGTGGTGCTGGACGAGCCCGCCTGCCTCGACGTCCTGACCTGGGACATCTACGACCCCGACACGTGGCTGAACGACCATCCCTACCGCAAGCGGCCGGATGGCCTGCCGCAGCGGGCCCTGCCCCTCGACGCGCAGTTCCGGCGCAAGCCCCTGTGGCACGCCATGAAGGCGGCCTTCGAGGCCGCGCCGGATCACAAAGCCGCCCGCGAGACGCTCAGGCGGGCGTGACGCCGGCCCGGCGTCCGTCCTCGGCCAGGCTCGGCTCCGGCGGCCGGTCCGCGAGGAGCCGGCGGCGAAGGCGCGCACAGGGGCGCTCGACGACCGCGTACATCCCCCAGCACCACAGCAGCGTCACCGGGAAGGCCGCCAGCATCAGCCCGACGCCGTGCAGCCCGGGCCTCACGTGCAGCACCAGCGCCACCACGGTCATGTGTGCGAGGTAGAAGCTGTAGGACCACAGCCCGAGCTGGCGCATCGGCCGGCTGGCGAGCAGCCGGACCATAGGCCCCTCGCCGTGCAGCAGGTACGCGAAGGGCACGAACAGGGCGGCGCTCTGGAGCGTGTAGCGCAGGCTCTCCCGGAAGGCGGGCTCGCGGACCGCCAGGGTTCCGAGGATCACCGCGAGGCTGGCCGCGACGTGCCAGGCCGTGGGGCGCCACGCCCGGTCGGCCGGGACCACCGGGTTGTTCCACAACCCGAGGCAGCAGCCGAACAGGATCGCGTCGATCCGCGTGTGGGTCCAGCTGTAGTTCAGGCTGTAATCCGGCAGCCGCCAGACGTTCTCGCACCGGATCGCCAGCACCACCGCGCAGAGCCCCAGGCAGGCCAGAGCCGCACGGCGCGGCCGGAGGCGCCCGAGCCAGAGCACGAAGGCCAGCGGGAAGACGAGGTAGAAGTGCTCCTCGATGGCGAGGCTCCACAGCGGCACCGGCAGCACCGCCTCGGTGCCGAACAGGCCGGGATAGTTGGTCAGGAACGTCGCCTGTCCGAGGATCGCCGCCGGTTCGACGTGCATCCAGTCCAGCCATCCCGCCCCGTAGAGGGCGCCGGAGGCGAGCAGGGTCAGGTACATCGGGGGCAGGATGCGCAGGCTGCGCCGGAGGTAGAAGGCCGGGAGCGACACCGCGCCCGTCTGCGCCCGCTCGATCCGCAGGAGCGTGGTGATCAGGTAGCCGCTGAGGAAGAAGAAGACGGTGACGCCGAAGCCGCCCGGCACAACGTGGCTGTAGCCGCAATGGGCCGCGAACACGATCAGGATGGCGAGCGCCCGCACCCCGTCGAGCTGAGGCAGGTAGGGCATCGTCTTCGGGACCAGTAACCCGGAATCCGGCATGGCGGAGGTCGATCTCCTGTCGCGTCAGGGGCCCAGCATAAGCGCCCTTTCCGTGCGGACGGACATCCGCACGGCACGCTGAGCGGCTGGACCAGTGTCCGGATGGTGAATCCGGGACTCAAGGCCCCGGCAACACCGGAGGAGATTGGTAACCACGGCCGTCCATGATCCTGCCCGACCGCCCTGTCTCGGGCGCCGTCGGGAGTGTTGCGTATGGTCCCGGTCCCGCCCCGCCGTCACGCCCGCCCGCACGCCGCCCTGGGCGCGGGCCTGTCGCTGCTGGCGCTCCTCGGCGCACCAGCCGTGGCCCTGGCGCAGGGTGCCGGCGCGGTGCAGGGCAGCCCGGTGCCGCCGCTCGCCGTGCCGGTCGCGGTGCCGCCCGCCGCCACAGGGGAGGCCGCGAAGGGCCAGGAGCCCCGGATGCCGGAGGCGAAGGGTGAGGCGAAGGGCACGGCCGGCAAGGCGGCGGATGCCAAGCGCCCTGAAACCAAGCCGGCCGAGGCCGCGCCGGAGCCTGTCCCGGCGCAGGGGAAGGCGCAGGATGCCAAGGCCCAGGATGCCAAATCCCCGGACAACAAGGCTCAGGACACCAAGTCGTCGGACATCAAAACCCAGCAGGCCAAGCCTCAGGAGGCGGCCAAGAAATCCCGCGAGCCGGCCCCCCTGGTCTACGCCAAGGTCTCCACCGACCCGAACCCGACGCTGACCCCCCGGACGTTCCTCGACACCCTCCGGGCGGCCGAGCGCTACGCGGCCTTCGCGGAGGCCGGCGGCTGGGAGCGGCTGCCCGAGGACCTCGCGCGCCTCAAGCCCGGCGAACGCAATCCGGCGATCCCCGCCCTGCGCCACCATCTGACGCTGACCGGCGACCTGCCGGCGGATGCCCCGCCGAACGACCGCCTCGACCCGCCCCTGGTGGCGGCGATCGCGGCGTTCCAGGCGCGCCACGGCCTCCCCGACAGCGGCATACTTGGCCGGCTCACCATCAATGCGCTCAACGTGCCGGCTGCGGTGCGCCAGCGCCAGCTCGCCGCCTCCGCGGCCCGGCTGATGGGCTCGAAATTCCCGTTCGGCGACCGCTACGTCGTGGTCAACATCCCGTCCGCCGCCGTGGAGGCGGTGGAGAACGGCGCCGTTGCGCGCCGCTACGTCGCGGTGGTCGGCTCCCCCGACAAGGCCACGCCGCCGGTCGAGACGCGGATCACCGACATCAACTTCAATCCGACCTGGACCGTCCCGGCCTCGGTGGTGAAGAACGAGATCATCCCGCAGATGCGCAAGAATCCGGGCTATCTCGCCAAGAACCACATCCGGATCCTCGGCCCCTCGGGCGAGGTCGATCCGACCCGGATCGACTGGGCCGGCGAGAAGGCGGTCAATTACACGTTGCGGCAGGATTCCGGCTTCGACAATTCGCTGGGTCAGGTGCGGATCGACATGCCAAACCGCTTTGCCGTCTACATGCACGATACGCCGGCAAAATCCCTCTTCGCCGCCAGCGTGCGGTTCCACAGCCACGGCTGCGTCCGGGTGGGCCAGGTGAAGGAACTCGTCGGCTGGCTGCTCCAGGGCACGGACGGGCCCAACGGGCCGGGCACCAACTGGGGCCCGATCGAGATCGAAACCGGGATCGCCGATGGCGAGCGCCGCGACATCAAGCTCGCCAAGCCAGTCCCGGTCGTCTTCGTGTATCTCACCGGCTTCGCCACGCCGGACGGGAAGGCGCATTTCCGCGACGACATCTACGCCCTCGACACGCCGGCTCCGGAACCGGCCGCCACCGGCGCGATCCCCCCCGCAGCACCCCCGGGTGCGGACGCGGCCTCCGCGAAGCCGGCCTCCGCCGGTGCCGCGCCGACCGCGCCCCGGCCCGGCGCCGCCCACGACGCGAAGCCGGCCCCGGCGCGGGCCGCTGCGACCAAGCCCGCCGCAGTCAAACCCACCCCGGCGAAGCCCGCGGTGGGCCGCTCGGCCGCCGAGCGCCATAGTTTGGAATCTGTCGAACCTATCCGCTAAGCCCAACCCAGCCATGCGATTCTCGGTCCACCGGAACCTCCCGGCAGGCCCGTCATTGGCTCAGGGAACGCGCATCGGCCCGTTTTCAGCGAGACGGGGCGACGCGCCGAGCCACGGAATCAGACTGGAGACCACCATGGCCAAGGCCAAGCCGAGCAGCCGCATCGAGAGCGCGCGGCTGAACACCCCGACCGACCTCGATCCGAACGACGTGCGGACGATCGCCGAGGGCCTGACGATCCTGAGTTCGGACCTGTTCGCCCTCTACATCAAGACCAAGAACTTTCACTGGCACATGAGCGGACCCCACTTCCGCGATTACCACCTCCTGCTGGATGAGCAGGCCGCTCAGATCTTCGAGATCATCGACGCCGTGAATGAGCGCGCCCGCAAGATCGGCGGCACGGTGCTGCGCTCGCTCGGCCAGGCCAAGAGCCTGACCCGCGTGGCCGACAACGATGCCGAGTATGTCTCGCCCCTCGACATGCTCAAGGAGCTGCGCGACGACAACAAGGCCCTCACCGCCAACATGCGCACGCTCCACGGCGTGACCGACGAGGCGGGCGACGTGGCGACGACCTCGCAGCTGGAGGAATGGATCGACCAGTCCGAGGAGCGCACGTGGTTCCTCTACGAGACCACCCGCAACGCCACCGACAGCGGCCACTGAGCCGCGCCTCCCGGCATCGGCACGGCCGATGTCGGGTCCGGCCTCGTCGCGCCGCCGCTAACTGCCGGCGAGATCGAGGTGCACCTTCACGAGACCCGGGTCGTCGGGATCCCGCCCCTGCGTGAACCCGAGGCGGCGGCACACCGCCAGCATCGGCCGGTTCTCGGCGAGCACCGTGCCCTCGACCCGCCTGATGCCCTCGGACTGCGCCCAATCGATCATGAGGCGCATCAACGCGAAGGCGAGGCCGGTCCCCCGGGCATCGCGGCCGACCGCGATCGCGTACTCGCCGCTCTCATGGTTGGCGTCGGCATGCAGCCGGACGGCGCCGAGCATGCGCTCGCCGCCGCCCGGTTCGATCTCCGTGGCCACGAAGGCGATGGCGCGGGCGTAGTCGAGCTGCGTCAGACGCGCCAGGAAGGCGTGGCTGAACTCGCGTACCGGGCCGAAGAACCGCAGCCGCAGATCCTCCGGGTCGAGTCCCTTGAAGAAGGTCAGGAACAGGCCCTCGTCCTCCGGGCGCACCGGCCGCACCCGCACCGTCCGGTCCTTGAGGTTGAGCGTCCGGACCCATTCGGCCGGGTAGGGCCGGATCGCGAAGCGCGGATGGCCGCGTCCGTCGGCTCCGCGCTCGGCGCGCCCGATCCGGACCCGCGCGTCGAGGGCGAGCACGCCGGTCTCGTCGGCCAGAAGCGGGTTGATGTCGAGTTCGCGCACCTGCGGCAGGTCGGCGGCGAGCTGGGACAGCTTCACCAGCGTCAGCGCGATCGCCCCGAGATCGGCGGCGGGCACGTCGCGGTAGGCTTCGAGGCGCCGCGCGACCCGGGTGCGGGCGATGAGGTCGCGCGCGAGGGTCAGGTCCAGCGGCGGCAGGCCGAGGGCGCGGTCGTCGATCACCTCCACGGCGGTGCCGCCCCGGCCGAAGACCACGACCGGGCCGAACACCGCGTCCTCGGCGAGCCCGGCGATCAGCTCGCGGCGCTGGCCGCGGCGGACCATCGGCTGCACGGCAAAACCGGTCACCCGGGCATCCGGCCGCTCCCGGCGCGCGCGGGCCAGGATGCTGCGGGCCGCGTCCGCCACGTCGGCCTCGCTGGTCAGGTCGAGATGGACGCCGCCGATGTCGGATTTGTGCACCACGTCCGGCGAGACGACCTTCAGCGCCACCGTTCCGCCCGCCGCGATGATCGGCCACGCGGCCGCCGCCGCCGCATCCTTGTCGGGCGCCAGCGTGATCGGCACGGTCGGAATCCCGTAGGCTTCCAAGAGGCCGTTGACCGCCACCGGGTCGAGCCAGGCGGCCCCCTGCTGCAGCGCCCCGGCGACGATCGAGCGGGCCCGCGCCGTGTCGGGGGAGAAGTCCCGCGGCAGCGAGTCCGGCGTGCGCATCAGATCGTCCTGCGCCTCGCGGTAGCGCACGAGGTGCAGAAAGCCCTCGATCGCCTCGGAATCGGTGGTGAAGTGCGGGATCCCGGCCTGCGCGAAGGTCTCGCGCCCCGCCTCCGCGTCGCCCAGCGAGACCGCGAAGACGGGCTTCTTGCGGGATTGGCCGGCCCGGGCGGTCTCGACCGTCTCGGCGATGGCACGCGCCACCGCGCCCGCCTCCGAACGAATCGTGGGCACGTGGATCGCCAGCACGGCGTCGCTCGTCCGATCGGTCAGCAGGGGTGCCAGTGCGGCGGAGAAGGCCGGCCCGGCGGCATCGATGCCGAGATCGAGAGGGTTGCCCGGCGCGCGGCCGTCCGCCTCGGCGGGCGCCGCCAGGGTCCCGGCCCGCTCGATCAGCCAATCCGCGGCAAGCAGCCCGATGCCGCGGCCGTTCGACACGATCGCCAGCCGGTGGCCCGGGAAGGGCCGCTGGCGCCCCAGGGTCTCCACAGCAGAGAACATCGCGTCGAGGTCCGGCACGGCCAGCAGGCCCGCCCGCCGGAACGCCGCCGCGTAGACCGCATCCGGACGGGCCAGGGCGCCGGTATGGGTGGCGGCGGCGCGCGTGTCCGGGCGGTGCCGGCCGGCCCGAAGCACCACGACGGGCTTGGCCCGCGCGGCGGCCCGGGCGGCCGACATGAAGCGGCGGGCATCCGCGACCCTGTCGAGGCAGAGCAGGATCGCGCGGGTGTGATAATCCGCAGCGAAGTGGTCGAGGCAATCGGCCACGCCGATATCGAGGACGCTGCCGAGCGACAGAACCGCCGAGAAGCCGGTCCCGTGGCGGGCGCCCCAGGCGACGATGGCGGCCGCGACCGTGCCGGATTGCGAGACGAGGGCGAGGTCGCCGGAAGCGGGGGCATGGGCGAACAGGCTGGCGTTGAGCTTGGCACCCGGCACCGCGAGGCCGGCGCTGTCGGGACCGAGCAGGCGCAGGCCGTGGGCGCGGGCGATCCGGTGGGCGATCGGGCCGGGATCGTCCGGCTCGGACCCGAGCCGGGCGGTGAGGATCACCGCCGCCCCGGCGCCGATCGCGGCGGCCTGCGCGACGACCTCGGGCACGCGCGGCGGCGGCACCGCGATCAGAACGAGATCGGGGGCGACGGGGAGATCCGCGACCCTGGGCACGCAGGGCAGCCCCTCGACCGTCGCCTGATCGGGCTGGACCGGCAGGATCGCGCCGGGAAAGCCCGCGGCGCGCAGGCTGTCGAACACGCTGCGCCCCAGTGAGCCCACGCGGGCGACCGCACCCACCAGGGCGACCGACCGGGGCGCCAACAGTTTGTCGAACCGGTAAGTGCTCATGACCGGCGGCTCACTGCGCCGCCGTCACGGGATGAGCTTCCGCAGGCCGTTCGTGCCGGCACGCATCTGGTCCCCCGCTTCGTCCGATCGGGCACGGCTCATGGAACGCCCGCCGCTCCCTCAGATGGCGCGATCCGGCGCGCCTGCAACGCCCGAGCGGCACGCGACATTGGGACACCGAACGATCGCCCCGACGGCATCGTTGGCGACTGCCTTTTTTCCAATATCCAGCGCGCTTTATCCACTCCAAGACGGCAGTTGTGGGCGTGTGTAGATTGGTCTTGCTATTAAATTCCCACCACCATAGTAACTGCTGCTTAACTACCCTGTATCGGGTTGAGCAGAGACAGATTCCGGCCGGCACCTCGGGTTGGCGGCGAGCCGGGATCGACAGGAGGTTATGGGATGGACGCCACGGGTGAAGGGCAACCGGACTATCTCGCGCTGTCCGTCGACATCGTGTCGGCCTTCGTGAGCAACAATCCGGTGCCTGCGCCGGAGCTGCCCGGGCTCATCGCGGCCATCCACGCGACGCTGCACGGTCTCGGCGAGCCGGCCATCACGCAGACGGAGGAATTGCGGCCGGCCGTGCCGGTCCGGCGCTCGGTCCAGCCCGACTTCATCGTGTGTCTGGAGGACGGCAAGAAGTTCAAGTCGCTCAAGCGCCATCTGCGCACGCACTACAACCTCACGCCCGAGGAATACCGGACGAAATGGGGCCTTCCGCCCGATTATCCGATGGTGGCGCCGAACTACGCCGCGGCGCGCTCCAGTCTCGCCAAGAGCATGGGCCTCGGCCACCAGCGGCGGAAGGGCTGAGGGCGCGCCGACCGCGTCCACAGCTTTCGGATCCGGGTTAGGCATCGGGCAAGCCAAGCTTGCGAGGGTCAGGGGCCCGTCAGCGCCTCAGAGACCCGATGCCCGGCAAGCCCAATCCCGTTGCCCGCCTGTTCTGGACGGCCGTGATCGGCCTTCCGTTCGAGCTTTGGTACGGCCGGCCGGCCCTGGCCGCGACGGGCCTGGCCCTCGTCCTGGTCCTGCTCCGGCATCTCGGGCGCAAGCGCCGCTTCCGTGCCCGGGTGCGGCGGATCGCCCGGGCGCATGCCGACACGCTGGCACTGCGGCGGCGTCAGGAGAGCTACTGCGATCCTTACGGCAACTGGATCGAGGACGGCTGGCTGCGCGAGCGGGACTACTTTCTCGACCGGACCGTCCTGCCGCAGCTCGGCCCCCGCTTCGCCGACCTCGCCGAGGTGGAGCACGCGCGGATGCTGGCGATCATCGAGGCCGAGGCGGCGGCCGTCGCCCTCCCGGAGGAGGACGAGGCGCCGGGGGACGGACTGGACTACGAGCGCTACTGCGCCGAGCGCCTGACCCGGGCGGGCTGGCGGACGCACCGGACGCCGGCGAGCGGCGACCAGGGCGCCGACATCGTCGCGGTGCAGGACGGCCTGCGCCTCGTGGTGCAATGCAAGCGGCTGAGCAAGCCCGTCGGCAACGCCGCCGTGCAGGAAGCGGCCGCGGCGCTGCGCTACTGGGACGGGGACCGGGCCGCCGTGGTCTCCAATGCCGGCTTCACCCCGGCCGCGCGCCGGCTCGCCACGGCGACCGGCGTGCTCCTGATGCATCACGAGGCGCTGGACACCCTCGACGCGCACGATCTCGCGGAGGCGTGACGGTCGTCAGGCAAGCGGCCCGGGGATGGCGGTCTCCGCCTCGCTGAGCAGCCGCGCCTCGTGCCGACGCACGAACAGCCAGAGGGCCAGGCCTCCGAACACCACGAGCGCCAGCAGGGTCAGGCCGACCGGGCCGACGATGTGCTCGATCTGGCGCCCGCAATAGTAGGAGCCGATCCCCATGCTGCCGGCCCAGACGACGCCGCCGAGGGCGTTGAAGGCGAAGAAGCGCCGGGCATCCAGACGGTTGACCCCGGCGAGGACGGCCGCGTAGGCGCGCAGCATCGCGGTGAAGCGGCCGAAGAACACGATCTTGCCGCCGTGCCGGCGGAACAGATACTGGCCGAGCTTGAGCCGCCCGTGATCGAGGGCGATGAGGTGACCGTAGCGCAGGAGCAGCGGCATGCCCCAGCGCCGCCCCGCCCAATAGCCGACATTGTCGCCCAGGATCGCCGCCGCCGCGGCCGCGGCGATGACCAGGCCGATATTCAAATTGCCGGTGCTGCCCGCATAGACGGCGGCCGAGATCAGCACCGTCTCGCCGGGGCATGGCACGCCGGCGCTCTCGAGGGTGATGATCACGAAGATCGCGATGTAACCGTAATTCGCGATCAGCTCGGCGATGGGCAGATCGTTCAGGAAGGCCATGCGGTCCTCGGGGCCGGTCTCCGGGCAAAGCCCGGCGACACAAGCGGATGGATCGTGGCCTTAAAAGGGCCGATCCGCGGAGCGCGGCGCGGTCAGAGGACCTTCAGCAGGGCCTCGGCGCCCGAGGCCTCCGCCTTCGAGGGCGTCTCCTCGACGTTGAGGATCCGGACGACGCCGTCCTCCACCAGCATCGAGTAGCGCTTCGAGCGCATCCCGAGGCCGAAACCCGTGCCGTCCATCTCGAGGCCGATGGCCTTGGCGAAATCGGCGTTGCCGTCGGCCAGGAATTCCAGCCCTTCCGCGCCGCTCGCCTTCGACCACGCGTCGAGCACGAACACGTCGTTGACGCTCGTCACCGCAATGGCATCGACGCCGCGTCCGAGGATCTCGTCCTTGTGGGTGACGAAGCCCGGCAGGTGGTTGCGGTGGCAGCTGGGGGTGAACGCGCCCGGCACGCCGATCAGGACCACGCGCCGGCCCTTGAACACGTCGTCGGTGGTGCGCGCGATCGGGCCCTCGGGGCCGATCACCCGGAAGGTGGCCTGGGGCAGGTGGTCGCCGACCTGGATCATCGCGGGTCCCTCGTTGTCGCGCGCTGGGATGGCACGCGTGAGCAGCGCGCCTGACCTAGCGTGGCAGGGGATGCCTGTCGAGGATGCGGCCCAGTCCGGCTTGAACCACACGCACGGGCCGAGGCGCTTGATGACGAGGCGCTTGATCTTGTGAGACCGCTCGATCCGCGCCCTCTGCTCCCCAACGTCGAGAGCGGGAGAGGGCACGACACCCGCCGTGACCATCGGGCCGCGGCCGCAACCGCGCCGGCCGCGGCCCGGACCGACTACGGCATTGCGGGACACGGATTGCGACGCGCACAAGCTTGGGGGAGGCTTGCTGCGTCCCTATTGCCCGCTGGACAACCAGGAGACGGGGCGTAGCATGGACGGCATGGCGCACCCTCCGCACCGCAGGCCCGATCCCCCGTCGGCAGCGTCTTCGCTGGCCGGCAAGGCCGCGTCGCCGCTTCAGACGGAGCTGTCGGGTCCGAACTTCCTCGACGGGCAATTTCTCGTGGCCATGCCCGGCATGGCCGACGAGCGCTTCGCCCGTTCGGTGATCTATGTCTGCGCCCATTCCGCCGACGGGGCGATGGGCATCATCGTCAACAAGGCGGCGACCGACATCAGCATGCCGGACCTCCTGGTCCAGCTCGACGTGGCGCCCGAGGCGGATGCGATTCGCCTGCGCGAGCGGGTCGGCCACATGCCGGTCCTGATGGGCGGTCCGGTGGAGGGACGGCGCGGCTTCGTGCTCCACAGCGACGATTTCCACATCCAGCAATCGACACTGATCATCGACGACGGAATCTGCCTGACCGCGACCGTGGAGATACTCCGCGCCATCGCCAGCGGCGAGGGGCCGGCGAGCGCCGTGCTGGCGTTGGGCTATGCCGGCTGGCAGGCGGGGCAGCTGGAGAGCGAGATCATGGCCAATGGCTGGCTCAACTGCCCGGCCGACCCGGCCCTGATCTTCAACGCCGACCTCGACGCCAAGTACGACCTCGCCCTGCGGGCCAACGGCATCGACCCGGCGATGCTGTCGATGACCGCCGGCCGGGCCTGATCGGCACCGACTTCGGAGATTTGCGGCGCCCCGGTGCTTGCGAGCGGGGCAATCCCGCCGGCCCAGGCTGTCCGGTCTGAGGCTGTCTGGTCGCAGGCTGTCCGGCCTCCTGCCGCCCTGAGCCGCTGCCCTGCGCTCGCGATGCCGCGGGCGTCAGAGCGCCGGGCCGACGGAGCCGGCGCGCCGCGCCTCCACCTATTCCGGAAGCACGTCGCCGCCGCCGGCCGCGTCCGGGTTCATGCCTTCGACGGCGGGCTTGGGACGCGGCCTGCGCGGCGCGACGGCGGCCGTGGGCGTCGCCGTGTTGGCGCCAAGCCGGGTCGCCAGGGCCAGGGCGCGGTTCTCCGTCACCCGCAGGTGGCAGAACCCGTGCGTGCCCTCCCGCGCATAGGTGCGGCAGAGCTGCTCCCGATCCGACGAGAAGGCCGCCTGCTCGCTGACGATCGGCCGCACGTCCTCGCGCCGGGCGCGCTGGGTCATCAGCTTGTAATTGTCCCGAACAGCCTTGTCGGCGACGCCCCGGGCGGTGTCGAACTCGCCGGCCCGCGGGATCAGGGTGGCGGCGGCCGGCCCCCAGAGGCCCACCGGCGTCGTGGCGCAATCCGCCGCCGAGAAGGTACAGATCGGGCCCGCACCGAGGCTCGAGACCAGGACGCCGCCCTCGGTCACATCGAAGCGCAGCGGGCACTCGGCCCCGGCCGCCTCGAAGCGCGGCACGCCCTCGGGCTTGCCCTCGGCGCTGAGCGTCACCGGGTTGCCGCCGGCGAGGGGAACCGTGCACGATTCCGCCGGCTGCGAGATCTTGGTCCCCGGCAGCTTGATCCGCGCCGTGACGGCGGTGCCGGACCGTTCCAGCTTCAGGGTTCCGGACAGGCCGTTGAGCTGCAGATCCTGGCCGATCACGCCGTCCTCGGAGGGCGTCTTCAGAACGATCGGGCGGGCCGGCGCAGGGGCGGGCCGGGGCGCCTCAGGGGCCGCGGACGGGCCCGGCTCGCCCGGCGCGGCCGGAGCCGGCGGCGCCTCCGGGAGGCCGCGGGGCGGCACCGGCGGCCGCTCCGGCTTGATGCCGAACAGGCGCTCGAAGAAATTCTGGGCCTGCGCCGGAGGGGCGGCGAGCATCCCGGGCGCCGCGACGGCGACCGCCAGGATCGGGAGCAGGAGACTGCGGATCGGGCGCATCGGACTCTACGACGGGGACACGAAGTGGCGGGGCCACGCGCAACCCCTTGTCGAAGCGTTAACACGGCGTCGATGGCGCCGACGTGGCAGCGGAGCAACAAAATGCAGTCACGCCGCCCGGCAGAGGGCGGCCCTGCGGCGAGATCCTGCCGGAATGACAAGGATATGGCGCGCCTGTGCGGGATGAATGCCGCCGCGCAGGCTTCGCCTTGCGAGCCCGGAACGGGGTTCTTATATCGCCCTCGACGCGGGATTGCGCGCTGGGTTTCAGCCGTTCACGGCCCTTGATCCGGCCCGGGTCCCATACTCACATCACCTCCGTACACCGCCATGGGCCGAGCTGCTTCGGGGCTCGGCGGTCTGCTTGAACGCGACGAAAAGAGGGATCCCGCCATGGGTAAAGTTATCGGCATCGACCTGGGCACCACCAATTCCTGCGTGGCCGTGATGGATGGCACGCAGCCCAAGGTCATCGAGAATTCGGAAGGCGCGCGCACCACGCCGTCGATCGTCGCCTTCACGGATGACGGCGAGCGGCTCGTCGGCCAGCCGGCCAAGCGCCAGGCGGTCACGAACCCCGAGCGCACGTTCTTCGCCATCAAGCGGCTGATCGGCCGCACCTACGACGATCCGCTGACCCAGAAGGACAAGGGCCTCGTCCCCTACAAGATCGCCCGCGGCGACAACGGCGACGCCTGGGTCGAGGCGGACGGCAAGAAGTATTCGCCGTCGCAGATCTCCGCCTTCACGCTGCAGAAGATGAAGGAGACCGCGGAGGCCCATCTCGGCCAGCCGGTGACGCAGGCGGTCATCACCGTCCCCGCCTACTTCAACGACGCCCAGCGCCAGGCCACCAAGGATGCCGGCAAGATCGCGGGCCTCGAGGTTCTGCGCATCATCAACGAGCCGACCGCGGCGGCGCTCGCCTACGGCCTCGACAAGAAGAAGGCTGGCACGATCGCGGTCTACGACCTCGGCGGCGGCACCTTCGACGTGTCGATCCTCGAGATCGGCGACGGCGTGTTCGAGGTGAAGTCCACCAACGGCGACACCTTCCTGGGCGGCGAGGACTTCGACAACCGGATCGTCGAATACCTGACCTCCGAGTTCAAGAAGGAGCAGGGCATCGACCTGACCAAGGACAAGCTTGCCCTCCAGCGCCTCAAGGAGGCGGCCGAGAAGGCCAAGATCGAGCTGTCCTCGGCCACCCAGACCGAGATCAACCTGCCCTACATCACCGCCGACAACACCGGCCCGAAGCACCTCGCGCTGAAGCTCAGCCGGGCGAAGTTCGAGTCGCTGGTTGACGATCTGGTGCAGCGGACGATCGAGCCCTGCCGCAAGGCGCTCAAGGATGCCGGCGTCTCGGCCTCCGAGATCGACGAGGTGGTGCTGGTCGGCGGCATGATCCGCATGCCGAAGATCCAG
This sequence comes from Methylobacterium sp. 391_Methyba4, assembly GCF_029691625.1. Lineage (NCBI taxonomy): Bacteria > Pseudomonadati > Pseudomonadota > Alphaproteobacteria > Hyphomicrobiales > Methylobacteriaceae > Methylobacterium > Methylobacterium sp. 391_Methyba4. The sequence goes on from NZ_CP121475.1 coordinate 4,793,771, forward strand.
GAGGTGGTGAAGTCCTTCTTCGGCAAGGAGCCCCACAAGGGCGTCAACCCGGATGAGGTCGTGGCCATCGGCGCCGCCGTGCAGGCGGGCGTCCTCCAGGGCGACGTCAAGGACGTCCTGCTCCTCGACGTGACCCCGCTGTCGCTGGGCATCGAGACGCTGGGCGGCGTGTTTACCCGGCTCATCGACCGCAACACCACGATCCCGACCAAGAAGTCCCAGACCTTCTCGACGGCGGAGGACAACCAGAACGCCGTCACGATCCGGGTCTTCCAGGGCGAGCGCGAGATGGCGGCCGACAACAAGCTGCTCGGCCAGTTCGACCTCGTCGGCATCCCGCCGGCGCCCCGCGGCATGCCGCAGATCGAGGTGACCTTCGACATCGACGCCAACGGCATCGTCAACGTGACGGCCAAGGACAAGGCGACCAACAAGGAGCACCAGATCCGCATCCAGGCCTCGGGCGGCCTGTCGGACGCCGACATCGACCGGATGGTGAAGGACGCCGAGGCGAATGCCGAGGCCGACAAGAAGCGCCGCGAGCTGGTCGAGGTGAAGAACCAGGGCGAGAGCCTGATCCACGCCACCGAGAAGTCGGTGACCGAGTACGGCGACAAGGTCCCGGCCGCCGACAAGGGCGCGATCGAGACCGCGATGACCGCGCTCAAGACCGCCCTCGAGGGTGAGGATGTCGAGGCGATCAAGGCCCGCACCACGGACCTGATGCAGGCCTCGATGAAGCTCGGCGAGGCCATGTACGCTGCCAATCAGGCGGCCGGCCCCGACGCCGGTGCCGAGGCGGCCTCCGAGAAGAAGGACGACGTCATCGACGCCGACTTCCAGGAGGTCGACGAGAAGGACCAGAAGAAGCGCGCCTGAGGCGCGGGTCGGAGACGACCGTGCGGGGCCGGAGCGATCCGGCCCCGCCTTTGCTTGACACGCGCTGTTGCGCAGGCGCCGCAGGACGCGGGATATCGCCCGGATCGGAGCCGCGGGCTGCCAGCCCGTGCTAGAGCGCGAATCGCGACGTGCATCGGTCCGCACATCCTGCGCAAACCCGCGTCCCGAAGCCCCGCCGCGGCGGGCGTCGGCGCGGCGGGGTCCAGGGATCACGGCGCCGTCTGGACGCCTCCTGCGAGGCGGCCGCGCCGCGCCCCGAGACAGGGCGCGGATGGATTGTCCGGAGACGGGTTGGGATGTCGAAGCGGGACTATTACGAGATCCTGGGGGTCACCAAGACCGCCACGGAAAGCGAGATGAAGGTCGCCTTCCGCAAGCTCGCGATGACCTTTCATCCCGACCGCAATCCCGGCGACAAGGACGCCGAGATCAAGTTCAAGGAGATCAACGAGGCCTATCAGTGCCTCTCCGACGGCCAGAAGCGTGCCGCCTACGACCGGTTCGGCCACGCGGCCTTCAGCCAGGGCGGGGGCGGCGGTCCCGGATTCGGCAACGAGTTCGGCGACTTCATGTCGGATATCTTCGACAATTTCTTCGGTGACGGCCGCGGCGGCGGCGGCGGCGCGCGCGGGCGCGGCGGCACACCGGGCCGCGAGCGCGGGGCGGATCTGCGCTACAACCTCGAGATCACCCTGGAGGAGGCCTTCACCGGCAAGGCCGAGACCATCCGGATCCCGACCTCGGTGACCTGTGAGGCCTGTGACGGCTCGGGCGCCAAGCCGGGCTCGAAGCCCCGGACCTGCCCGACCTGCGCGGGCTACGGCCGCGTCCGGGCCGCCCAGGGCTTCTTCGCCATCGAGCGTACCTGTCCGAACTGCCACGGCCGCGGCGAGATCGTCGACGATCCCTGCACGTCCTGCCAGGGCGCGGGCCGCGTCAACCGCGAGCGCACCCTCTCCATCAACGTGCCCGCGGGGGTCGATGACGGCCTGCGCATCCGGCTCGCCGGCGAGGGCGAGAGCGGCCTGCGCGGCGGGCCGGCCGGCGACCTCTACGTCTTCCTGTCGATCAAGCAGCACGAATTCTTCCAGCGCGACGGGGCCGACCTGTTCTGCCGGGTGCCGATCTCGATGGTGACGGCCGCCCTCTCGGGCGAGATCACCGTGCCGGTGATCGACGGCTCGCAGACGCAGGTGCGCATCCCTGCGGGCACGCAGACCGCCAAGCAGTTCCGCATCAAGGGCAAGGGCATGCCGGTGCTCCGCTCGCGGGAGGTCGGCGATCTCTACATCCAGGTCTTCGTCGAGACCCCGCAGAACCTGACCAAGCGCCAGCGCGAGTTGCTCCAGGAGTTCGATCAGTCGGCCTCGCCGGAGAATCATCCCGAATCCGCCGGCTTCTTCTCGAAGGTCCGGGACTTCTTCGGGGGCGCGGTCCGGCCGTGAGCCGGATCCGAATCCTGGGAAGACCCGTTATGCAAGCGGCCGGCGTGGCTTGGGTCCCCTAGGCGACGCGCCGCCTTGACTGTAAGACAACGCCGTTCTTCAGCCTTTCATTCTCATTCGGCATCAAGGAATCCAGGACTTGCCGCCGCTCCGCCGTCCCAACGCGAAGGCTCCTGTCGGCAGGAGCGCGATTTTCGGGCCGCGGCGCGACCCCCTGGAGGACGAGGCTCGGTTCCTGCGTTCGTGGCTCGAGCGGCCCCTCGTCACGGGTGCGGTGACGCCGTCGGGCAAGATGCTCGCGCGCACCATGGCCGCCTATGTCGACCCGCGCCTGGAAGGACCGGTGGTCGAACTCGGCCCCGGCACCGGTCCCGTGACCGAAGCGCTGATCCGGCGCGGCGTTGCGCCGGAGCGCCTGATCCTCGTGGAATTCAATCCCGATTTCTGCCGCCTCCTGACCCACCGCTTCCCCGGTGTGCGGGTCATTCAGGGCGATGCCTACAACATGCGGGCGAGCCTTCAGGACGTGCTGACGCAGCCCGCGGCGGCCACGATCTCGAGCCTGCCGCTGTTCACCAAGCCGTTGGAGCAGCGGCTGGACCTGCTCAACACCGCCCACGACCTGATGCGGCCGGGGGCTCCGTTCGTGCAGTTCACCTACGCGGTCGTGCCGCCGATCCCGGCCCGTTGCGAAGCCGGCAGCTATACCGCCGACCGTTCCAACCGGGTCTGGCTGAACCTGCCCCCGGCCCGGGTCTGGGTCTATCGCCGACCCTGACATGAACACGGCCTGAGCGAACAGGTCACGTTTGCGTCAACTTGAAAGGCACATACCTGAGACACGGCCGGACGCGCCAACGCGGCCGGCGTGGAACAGGAAAGCGCCGATGTTCACCAAGACTGCACGGACCCGCTTTGCAGCCGCCCTTGCCTTCGGCGGGCTGGCCTTTGCGGCCCCGGCCATGGCCGCTCCGCTGAGCCTCGACGCCGGGCTTCAGGCTGACAGCGGGGACATCCACACCGTCCAGTATGGCTACGGCTACGGTCCCCGTCACGGCGGCTGGGGCCACCATGGCTTCGGTCCGCGCCATCATCATCATGGCGGCTGGGGACGGGGACGCCATTACGGCTGGCGCAACCATGGCTTCGGCCCGCGTCACCACCATCACGGCGGCTGGGGCCATCGCCACGGCTACGGCCGCTGGTAAGCACTGACGGCGTGCGTCTCGCTCAGGCGGGGCGCGCGCCGGCCCTTATGCCGGCCCTCATGCCGCCCTCACCCGTTCGATGACGGGCGGCCGCTCCGACGGCGCGTCGCCGATCCGGTAGGCGGTGCGCAAGGCAGCCTCCGCGCGATCCGCCGAGGCCTCATCGGCGGCGTGGACGACCCCCAGCAGGCCACCGGACGCACCGGGGCCGGCGAGATCCGTGAAGCCCACACGCGGATCGATGGAGTCCCCCGGCTGCGTCCGCCCGCCACCGAGCCCGATCACCGCCAGGCCCAAAGCCCGTGTGGCGACCGCCGCAACGGTCCCTTCCTGGTGGACCGGCCGCCGCACCGGCGCCGCGGGCAGATAGGTTGCCGGCCTCTCCAGCAGATCACCCGGCCCGCCGAGAGCCTTGACCATGCGGGCGAAGCAATCGGCCGCCCGGCCCGACGCGAGTGCCTGCTCCAGTCGCTCGGCGGCGCTGTCGCGGTCCGGCGCCAGACCGCCGACGACCAGCATCTCGGCTCCCAGTGCCAGCGTGACCGCGTGGAAGCGCGGCTCGCGGCGGTCGCCTGTCAGATACGCGATCGCGTAGGCGACCTCGACGGCGTTGCCGGCCGCACTGGCCAGCGGCGCATCCATGTCGGTGATCAGCGCGGCGGTGCGCAGGCCGGCGCCCTCCGCCACCGTGACGATGCTCTCGGCCAGGGCCCGCGCCTCCGGCAGCGTCGCCATGAAGGCCCCGCCCCCCTGCTTGACGTCCATCACCAGCCCGTCGAGCCCGGCGGCGAGCTTCTTCGACAGGATCGAGGCGGTGATCAGGTCGAGGGACTCGACCGTGCCGGTCACGTCGCGGATCGCGTAGAGACGCCGGTCGGCCGGGGCGAGGTCAGCGGTCTGGCCGATGATCGCGCAGCCGACGTCCCGGACGACCCTGCGGAACGCGTCCAATCCGGGCGTCGCGTCATAGCCCGGAATACTGCCGAGCTTGTCCAGCGTCCCGCCTGTATGGCCGAGGCCGCGCCCCGAGATCATCGGCACGTAGCCGCCGCAGGCCGCGACCATCGGCGCCAGCGGCAGGCTCACCGCGTCGCCGACGCCGCCGGTCGAGTGCTTGTCGAGGACCGGCCCCGGCAGATCCCAGGCGAGGACACGGCCCGACTCGGCCATCGCGCGGGTCAGGGCCACCCGCTCCGGAAGGGAAAGCCCGCGGAAGAACACCGCCATGGCGAAAGCCGCCGCCTGCCCCTCCCCCACCGTGCCGTCGGTGAGGCCACGGACGAAAGCGTCGATCGCCTCCGGGTCGAGGGGAAGGCCGTCGCGCTTGGCCCGGATCGTCTCCTGAGGCAGCCGCACGTTCACGACTCCCGGGCCTGGATCAAGGCCGCGAACAGGCTGCTCGCCCCGAGCCGGAAGGTCTTGGGGCTCACCCAGGCGGGACCCATGAGGCGGTCGGCAAGAGCCAGGTAGGTGGCTGCGTCGGCGATGCTGCGCAGGCCGCCGGAGACCTTGAGGCCGGCGGGCCGGCCGCTCGCCTGGATCTCATCCAGCATCGCCTCGGCAGCCTCCGGCGTCGCCGAGACCGCGCTCTTGCCCGTGGAGGTCTTCAGGAAGTCGGCGCCCGCCTCCAGGGCGATCCGGCTGGCCTCCCGGATCCGATCGGGATCGGCGATCTCGCCCGTCTCCAGGATCACCTTGAGGATCGCGGAGCCGCAGGTGTCGCGCACCGCCTCCACCATGTCGCGGGCGATCGCCGCCTCGCCCCGCAACAGGGCGCGGTAGGGCAGGACGAGGTCGATCTCGTCCGCCCCGTCGCGCAGGGCCTCGGCGGTGTCGTCGGTGGCGCGGGCGCAATCCTCGCCACCGTCTGGGAAGTTGATCACCGTGGCGATCCGGATGCCTGTGCCCGCGAGCGCCCGCGCCCCCTGCTCGATGAAGCGCGGCCAGACGCAGATCGCCGCGACGCCGCCGCGCTTCGCGTCCCGGCAGAGGGCGTCGATCCTGGGTTCGGTGCAGGTCTCGCCGAGATCGGTGAGGTCGAGGAGCGGCAGGGCCCGGCGGGCGACCGCGCCGGCTTCGGACTCAGTCATCGGCGGTCTCTCCATCGGGCAGATGGGCCACGAAGGCCCGGATCAGGCGGCCGAGATCCTCCGCGGCCCGCGCCGCCACCGCCTTCGTCTCCGCGTGGTGCGGCGCGCCCCCGGCGATCCCGGCCGCGAGGTTCGTCACCACCGAGACCGCCGCCACCGGCAGGTCGAGGAATCGGGCGAGGATCACCTCGGGCACCGTGGACATGCCCACGAGGTCGGCCCCCAGGATGCCGGCCATCCGGACCTCCGCGGGCGTCTCGAAGCTCGGGCCGGAGAACCATGCGTAGATCCCCTCCCCGAGGGGCAGGCCGCAGGCCGCCGCCGCCGCGCGCAGCCGCGTCCGCAGATCCGGATCGTAGGCCGCGGTCATCGGCACGAACCGGGCGTCGCTGGCCTCGCCGATCAGCGGGTTCAGGCCGGACAGGTTGATGTGGTCGGCGAGCAGCACGAGGCTGCCCGGCCCCGTCCCAGGCCGCAGCGATCCGGAAGCGTTGGTGAGCAGCAGACGCCGGGCGCCGAGGTGCCGGGCGCAAGCGAGGGGCACCCGCATCACCGCCGGATCGCCGCGCTCGTAGGCGTGGGCCCGCCCCTCGAAGATCAGGACCGGCCGACCTGCGAGACGACCGCGGTGCAGCCGGCCGCCGTGACCGCTGACGCCCGGCCCCGGAAAACCGGGAATCGCCGCGTAGTCGACGACGATGGCATCCGTCAGGGCGGCGGCGATGCCGCCGAGGCCGGTGCCGGTGACCACTGCGCAGGCGTAGGGTCCTGCGAAACCGGCGTCGCGCAGGGCGTCGCAGGCAGCCGCCTCACTCACCCAGCGTCTCCGGGCCGAAGGATTCCGGCAGCAGCTCCGCCAAGGTGAAGCTGCGGGCGACGCCGCCCGGTCCGGCGGCATGAATCGGCGTGTCCGGTCCGGCGAACTCGCGGATCCGCTGGCGGCAGGCACCGCAGGGCGTCACCAGGCCGACGCCGTCGCCGCAGACCAGGATCGCCGCGATGCGCCGGCCTCCGGCCGCCACCATGGCGGCGATCGCTCCGGCCTCCGCGCAGGTCCCGACCGGGTAGGCGGCGTTCTCCACGTTGCAGCCGGCATGGATGACGCCGCGCTCGTCGCGGAGCGCCGCACCGACCGGGAAGCGGGAATAGGGCGCATGCGCCCGGTCACGCACCGCCCGGGCGGCCTCGAACAGGGCGGCGAGCCCGTCATCGTCCCGTGCTGAATCCGCGGCCTGCATGGCCGATCTTTGGCACCCGCCGGGGCGCCCTGTCGAGGGGGCCGGGGCGGGGTCAGCGCCCTCCGGCCGGGTGCCGCCGGGACGCCGTCAGCGGATCGCCGCGCCGAGGAGGCGCGCCGCCTGCCGGAGATCCGTGTCGTCCCGCGGGCCGCTTAGGGCGTAGGCCGTGTCGCCGGCATTCCACGACACGACGTCGCCGTCATCCGAGCCGGTGAGCGTCGTCGGACCGCCGCGGATGCCGCGGGTGGCGAACAGCGACGCCTCGCCGAACCGACCGGCCTCCAGGGCGACCTCGATCCCGGTGCCGTGCCGGGCGGGGAAGACCTGGATGTCACGGACGCGCCAGCCATCCGGCAGGGCCGGGAGATCGATGCCCGTCGCCGAGCGCAGGCGCGGCCGGTCGTAGACCGGATCGTCGGCTTGGCCGCCCATGCTCTTGCGCAGCTGCGCGACGACTCGGGCCTGGCGCGCATCCGCGATCAGGGCCGGGTCCGGCGTCGCCGCCTGGGTGTCGGGAACGCCGAAGCGGCCGATCTCGTCATGGGCGAGCCAGCCCGCCCCCACGAGCACCGCGATGGCCGCGGCCCGCTTCAGGCGCGAGGCGACCCGGCGCCAGCGCAAATTCCGGTCGAAGCGACGCGCCAGAACGACGTTCCGGTCCGGCCCGGGGCCGGGAACGCGCTCGAAACAGGCCCGCAGGGCGTCGCGATCGTGCATCTCGGCCATCACCCGGGCCGCGGCCTCGGGGTTGGCCGCGAGATGGGCCTCGACGTCGAGACGGCGCATCGGGTCGATCTGCCCGTCGACGAAGGCGATGAGATCGTCGTCTGTGATCGGATCGATCATCGTGAAAGTCCTCGAATCCAGCGTGCCCGGAGGCGATCCGCCGGTCGCAATCGTTCAATCGGCACCGGCGCCCGCGGGCGCCGGACCTGTGTCGGCGCGGTCCTCAGCTCTCGCCGACGGCGCGTCGGAGGTGCCAGTTGGACCCGCTTTTCGGCTCGTCGGACACGACGAGCCGGAGGGTTGAGGGTGGCCCGCGGCGCGTCTCGGGTGCCCGGGACGGCTCCCCTTCGCCGGAGGCCCGGTCGGCCCGCGTCCCCTCTTCGAAAGCCCGCAGGGCCGCCCGGCCGCGGCCGAGACGGGACATCAATGTGCCGATCGGAATGCCCAGCACGGCGGCCGCATCGGCGTAGGCCATGCCTTCCAGCGTGACGAGATGGAGCGCGGCGCGCTGCTCCTCCGGCAGCTTGAGGAACGCCTGCCGAATCTGGGCGAGGCGCACCTGCCCCTCCTGGGCCGGCGGGGCCATGTCCTCGGTCATCCGCACCAGCGTGTCGGCGTGACGGGCCTCGACCTGCCGGCGGCGCTGCTCGTCGATGAAGGCGTTGTGCAGCACCGTCATCATCCAGGTGCGCAGATTGGTGTTGGGCCGGAGCGTGCCCTGCATCTCCAGCGCCCGCACCAGGGTATCGTGCACGAGATCGTCGGCCCGCAACGCGTCGCGGGTCAGCGAACGCGCGTAGCGCCGCAGGGGCACCATCAGGTCGAGGAGGTCCGGGCGCGTGTTCTTGTCCGATGCCATGGGATGTGAACGCGAGGCAGCGGCCTTTTAATCCCGCCTGTCGGCCGGGTCTCGGATGTCAGGCCTGATCGAGGGCTGCCGCGATGCCCGAGATCACCCGCGGATCCGTCGGCTCGACCTGCGTGGCGAAGGCCGCCGCCAGGGTGCCGTCCCGGGCGATCAAGTACTTGTGAAAATTCCAGCGCGGCGTCTCGGCCGGGCGCTCGGCCGCTGCCCAGCGATAGAACGGGTGGGCGCCCGGCATCTTCACCCGGGTCTTGGCGGTGAGCGGAAAGGTGACGCCGTGATTCTTCCGGGCAGCCTCCGCGATGGCCGGGCCGTCCAGCGGCTCCTGATTGCCGAAATCCGGCGAGGGCACGCCCAGGACCGTGAGCCCCCGGTCGCCGAACCGCGTCCAGAGCGTCTGGAGCCCGGAGAGTTGCCCGGCATAGCCGCAGGCCGTGGCGGTGTTGACCACCAGGATCGGCTTTCCCGCATAGGCCGAGAGCGGCATCGGCGCGCCCTCGGGCGTCTCGAAGGCGAAGTCCGTGGCCCGCATGGCCTCGGCGGCGCGGGCGGTGCCGGCAAGGCCGGCACCGATCAGGATGAGAGCCTCGCGGCGCAGCAGCGTCATGGCAGGTCTCCGGCTCGGACGTCCCGCGGCCGCAACGGGCCAGGTCGGACGGGGGATCACCTCATTGATATGCCTGCTGCAGGTCGACCGTACAGTCTCGGCCGACTGCGTCATAATTCTCCGCGAGCCAGGCTTGCGCGGCGGCGCGGCCCTTGTCGCGCAGGCGCTTGAAGACGGTCCAGCGGGCGTCGAGCTTGGAGGCGGCGTTGTAGTCCTCCAATGCGTCGGTCCCGTCGATGCGGTGCACCAGGACCCGGCGATACTGGCCCTGACCGAGAACGCCTTCCTCGATCAGCCCGTCGAGGAAGTCGATCGCCCGCAATTCCCGCATCAGGTTGGCGTTGAAGGTGATCTCGTTCAGCCGGTCGCGGATCTCGGCTTCCGTGCGCGGGGTCTCCCGCCGCTCCACGGGGTTGATCTGCACGAGCACGATGTCGCGGGTCTGGGCGCCGCGATGCAGGGGGTAGAGCGGCGGATTGCCGAGATAGCCGCCGTCCCAATAAGGCACGCCGTCGATCTCCACCGCCTGGAAGACGGTGGGCAGGCAGGCCGAAGCCATCAGGTGATCGACGGTCAGCCGCTCACGCTCGAAGACCGCGAGCTTGCCCGTCCAGACATTGGTGGCCGAGACGAACAGGCCCGCCGTGTCGGCCTCGCGCAGGCGGTCGAAATCGACCTGCTCGGCCAGCGCCTTGCGCAGCGGGTTGATGTTGAGCGGGTTCGACACGTAGGGGCTCGGCGCCAGCATCTTGGCCCAGAACTCGGCCACCGGATTGCCCTTCCACAGGCTGAACAGGCCGCTGACGAAGTTGCGCTGGGCCGGGCCCAGGTCGCCGTCGAGGCTGACCTCGCGCCAGAACCGCTCCAGACCCTCGCGGGCTCCGTCCGGGCCGCCCTTGAGCCAGCCATCCACGAGGACGACGGCATTCATCGCTCCCGCGCTCGCCCCCGTGACCGCCTCGAAGCCCAGACGCCCATCTTCGATCAGCGCATCGAGGACGCCCCAGGTGAAGGCGCCGTGCGCACCGCCGCCCTGCAGCGCCAGGGCCACCGGCTTCTCGGCCTTGGGCCCGGCCAGCACGTGGCCCGACCCCTGGGCGGACTGCGCCTCGATCACGTCCGAGACGGGTGACTCGGGGACGGCGGTGGCCGGATTGTGCGGCTCGCCGCCGGATTGCTCGCTCATGTCGGCCTCCTGGTCCGGCCGCTTAGATGGGATGCTGCATTGCAGCATCAACCGTCGGCCGTGCCCGCGGCCCGCGGCCCGCGCCCCCGCCGACCCGAGCGAATCGGCAACAGAGGCGGACGAAATCCCGATGCCGCCGAAGGCAAACGCCGCGCGGACGTGCAGCAAACTCGACATCCGCGCCCGGATACGACATGACAGCCGCGATGCTGTCATGCGCGATGCTGTCCTGCGTGGCGCCGGCTTGACGCGGCGCCGGGTCGTCCGCAGCTAACCCGCGACAGCCCCGAAGTTCCGGCGAAGCGTGTCCCGGGACAGACCCGGCAGCCCTCAGGCTCCGGCGTCCCGTGAGGCGCGCCCGCGAAGGTCCACGATGGAAGTCATGGAAGCCACCCGTTCCGAAAGCCCTGCCGCCGACAACCCGCTGGCCGGTGGCGGCCCGGAAATCGCCGGCCCCGCGCCGCGCCACCGCACCGTCGGCGTGACGGTCGGCGAGGGCGAAGGCGCGGTCACGGTCGGCGGCGGCGCGCCGATCGTCGTCCAGTCGATGACCAACACCGACACGGCCGACATCGACGCCACGGTGGCGCAGGTCGCCCAGCTCGCCCGGGTCGGCTCGGAGCTTGTGCGCATCACGGTCGACCGGGACGAGGCGGCGGCGGCGGTGCCGAAGATCCGCGAGCGCCTCGACCGGATCGGCGTCCACGTCCCGCTGGTGGGCGACTTCCACTACATCGGCCACAAGCTGCTCGCCGACCACCCGGCCTGCGCCGAGGCGCTCGCCAAGTACCGGATCAATCCCGGGAACGTCGGCTTCAAGGACAAGAAGGATACCCAGTTCTCGGCGATCATCGAGCAGGCGATCAAGCACAACAAGACCGTGCGGATCGGCGCCAACTGGGGCTCGCTCGACGGCGAGCTGCTCACCCACCTGATGGACGAGAACGCCAAGGCGCCGCGGCCGATCGATGCCCGGGCGGTGATGCGCGAGGCGATGGTCCGCTCGGCGATCAGCTCGGCCGACCGCGCCGTGGAACTCGGCCTGCCGCAGAACAAGATCATCCTCTCGGCCAAGGTCTCGGCCGTGCAGGACCTGATCGCCGTCTACCGCGAGGTGGCGCGCCGTTCGGATTACGCGATCCATCTCGGCCTCACCGAGGCCGGCATGGGCTCGAAGGGCCTCGTGGCCGCCTCCGCCGCCATCGGCGTGCTCCTCCAGGAGGGCATCGGCGACACGATCCGCTACTCGCTCACCCCAGAGCCCGGCGGCGACCGGACCGTCGAGGTCAAGGCCAGCCAGGAACTCCTGCAGACGATGGGGTTCCGCACCTTCGTGCCGATGGTGGCGGCCTGCCCGGGCTGCGGTCGCACGACCTCGACCACCTTCCAGGAACTCGCCCGGGACATCCAGAACTGGATCGTTACCTCCATGCCGGAGTGGAAGAAGTCCTATCCGGGCGTCGAGGGGCTGAACGTCGCCGTGATGGGCTGCATCGTGAACGGCCCGGGCGAATCGAAGCACGCCGATATCGGCATCTCGCTGCCCGGCACCGGCGAGACCCCGACCGCGCCGGTCTTCATCGACGGCAAGAAGGCCATGACCCTGCGCGGCCCGACGCTGGCCAAGGATTTCGAGACGATCGTGATCGACTACATCCAGCGCCGATTCGGTCAGCAGGGCGGGACGCGCACCGCCGCCGAGTGAGGCGCGGTGCGGGGGTAAACACCCCCGGCCCGCTCCCGTCGCGGCTCGGTGAAGTCTGTCCTCGCCCGAGAGGACACCTCCCGCCGCACCGGCATTCCGGGGCTCCATGGGCGGGCCCGGAAACAAGAACCCGCGTCGGTTCAGGCGCTTGATCCGGAGGCGCATCGGGCCGGCGCGCGAGCGTGTCGCGCCTCCGGCGCATCGCATTCGGACCTGAATCGCACCGAGACCCAGCTCCGCGATCTTCGCAGAGGCACACGGTTTCCGGCCGCACGAGGGCATGATAGCAAGGCCACACGATCCCGCGAGCGGTCGGCCCGGTGGCCGGCCCGCACGGTTCGGCGGAGTGTTCGCGTGTTCTGCCCGGCCCCGACTGGCCCCTGAGCCGAACCGCGAAGCGCCGGCCACGCCCGAGCTTCCGACATCCCCATGAGCCACAACTTCGCACCCGGCGTAGCAGCCCAGCCCGCGCCCGCAGCGCCCGACGCCGCGCGGGAGGCCGCCGCGGCGTCCGACGAGACGGCCGGCCAGACGCCCATGCACGGGCCGGCGACCTCCGGCACCCTCGATGCCCCCGAGAAGGCGGAGACGCGCCACGGCCATGCCGGCTTCTGGACGCTCCTCGTCGGCTCCGTCGGCGTCGTCTACGGGGATATCGGCACCAGCCCGCTCTACGCCTTCCGCGAGGCGCTGGTCCCCGCCCGCACCGACGGCATCCTGCTGCCCGAGGAGGTGATCGGCACCGTCTCGCTGATCCTCTGGGCGCTGTTCATGATCGTGACCGTGAAATACGTCGCGATCCTGCTGCGCATGGACAACAACGGCGAGGGCGGCATCCTCTCGCTGATGGCGCTCGCCCGGAAGGCGCTGGGCGGCTCGCGCATCGTGTTCATGCTGGGATTGATGGGCGCCTCGCTGTTCTACGGCGACGCGGTGATCACCCCGGCGATCTCGGTGCTCTCGGCGGTGGAGGGCCTGAAGCTCGTCACCCCCGCCCTCGACGATTACGTGCTGCCGATCACCGTGGTGATCATCGTCGCGCTGTTCCTCGTGCAGAACCGCGGCACCGGCAAGGTTGCGGCCTTCTTCGGGCCGGTGACCATCGTGTGGTTCCTCGCCATGGCGCTGGCGGCACTGCCGCATATCGGCCTGCACCCGGAGGTGTTCCGCGCCGTCAATCCCTGGCACGCCGTGAACTACCTGCTCGGCCATGGCACCGGGGCGCTGGTGGCCTTGGGCGCGGTGTTCCTGGCGGTGACCGGGGCCGAGGCCCTGTTTGCCGATCTCGGCCATTTCGGCCGCAAGCCGATCCAGCTGGCCTGGATCGGCCTCGTCTTCCCGGCGCTCGCCCTCAACTATCTCGGGCAGGCGGCCCTGGTACTGGAGAAGCCCGACACCGCCGACCCGTTCTTCCAGCTGGTGCCGGCCTGGGGCCTGCTGCCGATGGTGATCCTCGCCACGATCGCCACCGTGGTGGCGAGCCAGGCGGTGATCACCGGCGCCTTCTCGTTATCCCGGCAGGCGATCCAGCTCGGCCTGCTGCCGCGACTGGAGATCCGCCATACCTCCGAGTCGCATGCCGGGCAGATCTATCTGCCGCAGATCAACGGGCTGCTGATGGTGGGCGTCGTCCTGCTGGCGGTGCTGTTCAAGACCTCCTCGTCGCTGGCCTCGGCCTACGGCATAGCGGTGACCGGCACGATGCTGCTCACCGCCTCGCTGACCTTCCTGGTGATGTGGCGCATGTGGAAATGGTCGCCGGTGGCGGCGGCCGCCGTGATGCTGCCCTTCATCGTCCTGGAGTTCCTGTTTCTGCTGTCCAACCTGATCAAGGTGGTGGAAGGGGGCTACGTGCCGCTGCTGCTCGCCGGCGGCCTCATCATCCTGATGTGGACCTGGGTGCGGGGCGTCACGATCCTGTTCAACAAGACCCGCAAGACCGACGTGCCGCTGGTGGAACTGGTCGGCATGCTGGAGAAGAGCCCGCCCCACCACGTGCGCGGCACCGCGGTGTTCCTGACGAGCGATCCCGAGATCGCCCCGGCCGCGCTCCTGCACAACCTCAAGCACAACAAGGTGCTGCACGAGAAGAACGTGATCCTCACCGTCGAGACGGTGGACACGCCCCGCTCCAACGAGGCCGACAAGGTGCGGATCGAGCCGGTGGGCCCGCATTTCTACCGGGTCGTGATGAAGTTCGGCTACATGGAGACGCCGAACATCCCGAAGACGCTGGTGCTGCTGCGCCGCCAGGGCTTCAAGTTCGACATCATGGCGACGTCGTTCTTCCTGTCGCGCCGCTCGATCCGGCCGGCGGCGCATTCGGGCATGCCGCTCTGGCAGGACCGGATCTTCATCACCCTCGCCAAGAACGCGAACGACGCCACGGACTTCTTCCAGATCCCCACCGGGCGGGTCGTAGAGGTGGGCACGCAGGTCACGGTGTGAGGACCACGCCGCCATGGTCATCGGCACGCGCATCCTGACGATCCGCGGGCCGGTGGCGGACATTCCTGGCGCGGGTCCGGCTCGAGCGCCGGAAGACACGGACGGGCACGGGATCTGCCGCTTCACGATCGGCCGGCCCGAAGAGCCGTGCGAGAATTTCGGGGCCGGCGTCGATGCGCTGCGGGCCGTCCACTTAGCGATGCAGAGGACCGGCATCGACCTCAAGGTCAGCGCGGCCCACGAGACCGGCACCCGGGTGGGGGCAAAGCTCGGGCATGGGCCGGCTCTCCTATTCCGTAGAACGGCCACGCGCGTCCGATCGGCGCGGACAAGGTCTCGAGGAGCGAGGGCCCTGCGCTCCCTGTGCGAGCGGAGCGAAGCCACCCGGCACGCCACGCGCACCGGGTGCGCGCGGTCGTGGATCACGTCGTGCCCCGCGTGAGGCATGCTGCCTGTGATCGCATGCCCTGACGATGTGCGCCGCCGCACGCGGCATGTCCTGAGCGCAACCACTCGCGGATGACCGGCCGCGTCCCTGCGTTGCGCCCGGCCCGAGGCCTGATTTAGAATACTTATTATTCTGAGCTTGAGCGTTAGCCCGGCGGCCCGGCCGCATCGGTGAACGTTAGCTGGCAAATCCGGCCTTGGCCTCCGGCCCGGCTCAGACCCGACTGATCGCCGCTCCGGCGCCGCCAGACAGGACGCAACGATGATCAAACTCACCGTGAACGGGGCTGCGCGCAGCTTCGACGGCGACCCCGACATGCCGCTACTGTGGTACCTGCGGGACGAACTCGGGCTCACCGGCACGAAGTTCGGCTGCGGCGTCTCGCTCTGCGGGGCCTGCACCATCCATCTCGGCGGGACGGCGACCCGTGCCTGCATCACCCCGGTCTCGGCCGCCGCCGGCCAGGAGGTCGTCACCATCGAGGGGCTGTCGCCGGACGGCAACCACCCGGTGCAGGTGGCGTGGCGCGACCAGAACGTCGCCCAGTGCGGCTTCTGCCAGTGCGGCCAGATCATGCAGGCCGCCGCGCTCCTGAAGGACACGCCGAAGCCGTCCGATCAGGACATCGACGACACGATGAGCGGCAACATCTGCCGCTGCGGCACCTACCCGCGCATCCGCGCCGCGATCCATCAGGCTGCCGGCCAGCCGGCGCCCGCCACCAAGGGAGAGCGCCTGTGATCCACGACGCGAAGATGAGCGCCCAGCTCGCCGCCGGCACCAAGCCGGCCCTCGACAATGTCAGCCGCCGCGGGATCCTCGGCGGCGCCGGCGCTCTCGTTCTGGCCCTCTCGCTGCGTCCGGCGCGAGCCGACGAGACCCAGACCGCCGAGCAGAAGGCCCAAAAATTCGGCGCCGACGGCATGCCGCACGGCTGGCGCGACGATCCGAAGATCTTCGTCGCCATCGCGCCGGACGGCACCGTCACGGTGACCAACCACCGTTCCGACATGGGCCAGGGCATCCGGACCTCGGTGGCCTTCACGGTCGCCGACGAGCTGGAGGCCGACTGGTCGAAGGTGAAGGTGGTCCAGGCCTGGGGTGACGAGACCCGCTTCGGCAACCAGGACACCGACGGCTCGCGCTCGACCCGCCACTTCTTCCAGCACTTCCGCCACGCCGGCGCCGCCGCGCGGCTGATGCTGATCCAGGCCGCGGCCAAGCAATGGGGCGTGCCGGCCTCCGAGGTGACGGCGGTCAACCACACCCTGACCCACGCCAAGTCGGGCCGCACCCTCGGCTACGGGGCCGTGGCCCAGGCCGCCGCCGAGCTGCCGGTGCCCACCGACGTCAAGCTGAAGGACCCCAAGGACTTCCGCTACATCGGCACCGGCAAGGTCGGGCTGATCGACAATTTCGACATCACCACCGGCAAGGCCGTCTACGGCCTCGACACCAAGCTCGACGGGATGCTCTACGCGGTCGTCGCGCGCCCGGCCGTCTATGGCGGCACGGTGAAGTCCTTCGACGACAGCGAGGCCAAGAAGGTCCCGGGCGTCGTGAAGATCTTCAAGATCGACGGCGGCACGATCCCGTCCGAGTTCATGCCGCTCGGCGGCGTCGCCGTGGTGGCCAAGAACACCTGGGCGGCCCTGAAGGCCCGGGACGCCCTCAAGATCACCTGGGACGACGGTCCGAACGCCGGCTACGACACGGACGCGTTCCGCAAGGAGCTGGAGGCCGCGGCCCGCAAGCCCGGCAAGGTCGTGCGCACGCAGGGCGACGTCGACGGCGCCCTCGCCAAGGCCAAGACCAAGGTCGAGGCCGAGTACTTCGTGCCCCACCTCGCCCAGGCGCCGATGGAGCCCCCGGCCGCGGTGGCCCGCGTGAAGGACGGGTTCTGCGAGGCCTGGGCCTGCACGCAGGGTCCGCAGGCGGCCAACGACCGCCTGATGAAGGCGCTCAAGCTGCCCGACGACAAGGTCAAGGTGAACGTGACGCTGCTCGGCGGCGGGTTCGGGCGCAAGTCGAAGCCCGACTACGTGGTCGAGGCGGCGCTCTGCTCGCAGGCCGTGGGCGGCGCCCCGGTGAAGCTCGCCTGGACCCGCGAGGACGACCTGCACCACGGCTTCTACCACACGATCTCGGTGGAGCATCTGGAGGCCGGCCTCGACGACAAGGGCATGCCGGTGGCGTGGCTGCACCGCTCGGTGGCGCCGACGATCGGCTCGATCTTCGCGCCCGATCCGAAGCACGAGCTGCCATTCGAGCTCGGGATGGGGCTGGTCAACACGCCGCTGAACATCCCGAACATGCGGCTGGAGAACCCCGAGGCTGCCGCCCATGTCCGCATCGGCTGGTTCCGCTCGGTGTCGAACATCCCGCACGCCTTCGCGATCCAGTCCTTCGTCTCGGAGCTGGCGCACGCCGCCGGCCGCGAGCCGAAGGAGTACCTGCTCGACCTCATCGGACCCGATCGCAAGATCAGCCCGACCGAGATCGGCGACGTCTGGAACTACGGCGAGGACCCGAAGCGCTACCCGATCGAGACCGGCCGCCTGCGCGGCGTGATCGAGGCGGCCGCCAAGGGCGCGGGCTGGGGGCGGCAGATGCCCAAGGGCACCGGCCTCGGCATCGCCGGCCACTACAGCTTCGTCACCTACACGGCGGTGGCGGCCGAGGTGGAGGTCGACGACAAGGGCCAGGTGAAGGTGAAGGCGATCGACATCGCGGTCGATTGCGGGCCGCAGGTGAACCCGGAGCGCATCCGCTCGCAGATGGAAGGCGCCGTGGTCATGGGGATGGGGCTCGCCCTGACCTCCGAGATCACCTTCAAGCAGGGCCGGGCGGTGCAGAACAACTTCGACGGCTACGAGGTCCTCCGGATCGACGCCGCCCCGAAGGTGGTCCGCGTGCACCTCGTGCCGACCGGCAATTGGGACGGGCCGCTCGGCGGCGTCGGCGAGCCCGGCGTGCCGCCGGTGGCGCCGGCGATCGCCAACGCGATCTTCGCGGCCACCGGCCGCCGGGTCCGGCAATTGCCGATCCGCGATCAGCTGAGCGCCTGAACCGTCACCCGTCGCGAGACGTTGGGGCCGCAGGGGGAACCTGCGGCCCCATTCTTTTGGAAAGTACCCGACCCGATGATGCGTCCCGCCCTGACGGCCTGCCTGACCCTGATCCTGACGGCAGCCCCGGCCCTCGCCTCGCCCTGCGGCGACCGGATCGACAGCGTTTCCAAGCGGGTTCAGTCCGAGATGAGGCAGTCGATCTCCGCCTCGACCAGCGGCCAGGGCAATGCCGCCAAGCGCGGCGGCGAGGGGGTCACCGGCACGGAGGGTCAGCGGGCGAAGGAATCCCCCGAGGCGCCGCCGGAGAAGTCGGCCCAGGCCGGCCAGGGGGCGGATGCCGCCCAGCAGGCGCAGGTCGCCCTCGAGGAGGCGCGCACGGCCGACTCGAAGGGTGACGCCAAGGGCTGCGAGGCGGCCCTGTCCCGCGTCGAGCAGCAGTTGAAGAAGACACCCTGAGGCACTTCATAAAACGGGCTGACGGGTTCGATGCGCGAGGCTGGCCGCTCCCGCATCGATCCAAGCCACCTCTCTCATCCTGAGGCCCGCTGCGCGGTCACCTGAGGATGAGGGGAAGGGTTCGACGTGAGCCCTGGCTGGCTTTGCCGCCCTCACCGGCCCAGCGCGCTGATCTCGATCACGAACTTCCGCCGCAACGCCCGCGAGAAATCGCCGTAGCCGGCGGCCGCCAGCAGGAACGCCCCCGGGCCGCCGATGACGTGGGCGCGGTACCATTGCTCCAGGCTCGTGCGTTCCTGCGGCAGCGGGGTCGGGAGCAGGCCGTAGCCCGGCGCCCGATAGGCCCCGGCCCCGACCACGTCGTTCTCGCCCGGCACCAGGATCGGCAGGCCGTTGACCGTCGCGCCGGTGGCGAGCAGCGCCGCATGCGCCTCCGCGAGGCTGTCGGCGTCGGTGCAATTGTCGATCCCGTCGCCGGAGACGTCGACCACCACGCGCTCGGCCGGGATCGGGAGCGTCGGGAGCACGGCGTCGGTCACCGTGCGGAACATCTGGCCGAGGCAGGTGAACTCGCCGGCCTGCCGGGGCGTGGCCCGGACGAGGGCGGCGGTCGCCGCAGCATCGACGCGGTTGGCGATCCGCCGCCAGCCGACCGCGAGGTTCGCCCGGTCCGCCCAGGTCACCATCGCGAACAGGATCCCACCCGGATTGCCGGTGATCGCGCCGATCACCGACGGATCTTCCAAGGCCTCCGCGATGCCCTCCATCTGGAGCCGGAAGCGGGATTCGTCGACGGATTGCGACACGTCCACCGAGACGACCAGCGCGGTGGCGACGCTCTCGGGTGCGGCCTTGGCGGGCGCCAGCCCGAGGAGCAGGAGGCCGGCGCCCCGCAGCGCGCCGCGGCGGATCCATCCCGAACCCGTCCGCATCATCGGCCTCGGCGCTCCCGGAAGGCGCGGCTCTGCGGCCGTCGCGCATCCGTTAGGCCACGTTTCGACGGGATGCGAAACCGGCCTTTCGGGGGGGCCGCCGCGCGGCCCCGCCCGTCGGACCGACGCGCTGCGGGCAGGCCCGGATGCGCGTCGGCAGGGTGTCGTGCGGGCGCGAAGCCCGGCCCCGGTGAGGAGGATTCGCTCCGGCGGCGGTAGCCCGCTCATCTCGGAGGTGGCCCGTCCTCCGGCCCCATCCCTGGGCCGGCCGCGGGGTCGTCGAGGACGGCCTCGGCCGCCCCGGAAGGTGCTTAGGCCGCCGCCGCGGCGGCGAGGGCGTGCCGGTTGCCGTTCAGGCCGGCGCAGAGATCGTCGATCTCGGCGAGGTCCAGCGCCTCGCCGGCCCGGCCGGCGATGGTGTCGATCAGGTGATCCTGGCGGGGATCGAACGGATGACCCTGCATCCGGTAGAACTGGTAATAGCGCAGCGCCGCCAGGACGGTGTCACGCTCGCGGTCGGTTACGGTGAAGTGCTGCATGGGTAGTTGCTTCCCCTTGTGGCTTCAACGAACGCCCGGGTAGGCCGCGACGCCGATCCCGAGCTTGACTGTTGTAACCCGTGGGCAACTGCCCGACCAGTTCTTGACAGCTCGCGCCGATGTGATTCGCGTCATTTAAGATTTTGATCCTGGCCGGAGCCGGGCGATCACGGATCGAAAAATCCTGTTCTCACAACAGCTTGGCAAACCGGGTCGCGAATGCCGCGCGGTCGGACCCGGCCGTCGCCCGTCCCGAGTCCCCGCATGGACCCTCATGGACCCGCGCCGCCGCCCCCGGGCCCGCCTAGAGGCCGAGTTCGGCCAGATAGCGCGGCAGTGCGGCGCTCGCCGGCCCGTACCGGGCCTCGTCGAAGGCGTCGGCGTTGTCGGACGGCTCCAGGTTGACCTCGCAGGTCGGGATGCCGAGCGCCCGGGCCTGCCGGACGTAGCCCGCCGCCGGGTAGACCGCCCCCGACGTGCCCACGGCCACGAACAGGTCCGCCCCGGCCAGCGCAGCCTCGATCGCGTCGAGGTGCATCGGCATCTCGCCGAACCAGACCACGTCCGGCCGCATCCGGCCCGACGCGCCGCAGGCGGGGCAGTGATCGGCCCGGCTCAGGTCGGCGCGCCACGGCGTGACCGCACCGCAGGCGCAGCAGCGCGCCTTGAGCAATTCGCCGTGCATGTGGGTGACCGCCTGCGAGCCGGCCCGCTCGTGCAGGTCGTCGACGTTCTGCGTGCACAGGAACAGCCGCCCGCCCCGCGCGGCGAGCCGCGCCTCGGCCTGCGCCAGAGCGACATGCGCGGCGTTCGGCTCGGCCGCGACCGCGCCGCGGCGGCGATGGTCGTAGAAGTCGAGCACCGTGTCGGGGTCGGCCGCGTAGGCCTCCGGGGTGGCGAGCCGCATCGGGTCGAACCGCGCCCAGATCCCGCCGCGGTCCCGGAACGTGCCGAGCCCGCTCTCGGCCGAGACGCCGGCCCCGGTCAGCACGAAGATCGTCCTGGGATGGTCCGTCATGCGGTGCTCCTGCTCGCCGGAGATTGGCCGGATATGTCCGCTGGCTGGCAGCGCGGTTTCTTTCGCCCAGGGTCAAGCCGAGGAATCCTGCGGCTCGCTTCACCGAGCGGGAGACACGAAATGTCCGATGTTGCGCTGCTGGTCATCGATGTCCAGGAATCCTTCCGGCACAGGCCCTTCTGGAACGACGCCGATGTCGCGCCCTTCACCGAGCGCCTGCAGACGCTCATCGACGGTGCCGCGGCGCGCCGGATTCCGATCCTGCAGATTTTCCACCTCGCCGAGAGCGGTCCCTTCGCCGCCGCCTCCGGCCATGTCCGCACCCTGGAGCCGATCGTGATCGCGCCGACGGCGATCTTCCACAAGCGTCGGCACAGTGCCCTGGTCGATAGCGGCCTGCCCGGCTGGCTGACGCAGCAGGGCATACGGCGCCTGATCGTGTCCGGCATCCGCACCGAGCAATGCTGCGAGACCACCACCCGCCACGCCTCCGACAGCGGCTGGCAGGTGGATTACGTCACCGAGGCGACGCTGACCTTCGCGATGACCCATCCGTCCGGACGCTGGTTCACGGCGGACGACATCAAGGCCCGCACCGAGCTGGTGCTGGTGGACCGCTTCGCCCGCATCGCCACGGTGGAGCAGGCGCTCGCCGGTCGGGACTTGCCGGTCGCGGCATGAGCGGGACGGCGCGGCGCATCCCGGTCCTCGTGGTCTTGCCGCCGCGCACCCTGCTGCTCGACCTCGCGGGACCGGTCGAGGTCCTGCGCATCGCCGGGGCGGCTCAGGAGCGGGTCGCGTTCTCGGTGCGCTACGTGGCGCCGCAGGCGCGCACCCGCTGCTCGATCGGTCTGGATCTCGGCGGCACCGAGCCGCTGCCGGAGGCGATCGCGCCGGGCACCGTGGTGCTCGTGCCGGGCGCGTCGGCCCGGGTGCTCGGCGGCGAGGCCGATCCGGACGAGGGCGCCGCCGAAGCGCGGATCGTCGACTGGCTGCGCGGCGCGGTCCGGCCGGGCCACACCCTGGTGACGGTCTGCGACGGTACGCTGCTGGCGGCCCGGGCCGGCCTGTTCGACGGCTATGCCTGCACCACCCATCACGCGAGCTGCGCCCGGCTCGCCGCCCTGGCGCCGCAGGCGCGGGTGCTGGAGAACAGGCTGTTCGTGCAGGACCGGGACCGGTTCAGCAGCGCCGGCGTGACCGCGGGCGTGGACCTGATGCTCCATCTCGTCGCCGAATGGGCCGGCCCGGCCGCGGCGCTGGCGGCGGCCCGGACCCTGGTGGTCTACATGCGGCGCGGCCCCGACGACCCGCAGCTCTCACCCTGGCTCGAAGGCCGCAGCCACCTGCACCCGGTGGTGCACCGCGCCCAGGACGCGATCACCGCCGAACCCGCCCGCGCCTGGTCCCCCGAGATCCTCGGCCGCCTCGCCGGGGCGAGCCCGCGCAACCTCGCCCGGCTGTTCCGGGTCCATGCCGGGATGACGGTGACCGATGCGGTCAACCGCGCCCGGATCGCGCTGGCCCGGGACCTGATCGCCCAGACCGACCTTGCCCTGGAGCAGGTCGCCGACCGCGCGGGCTTCGGCTCGGCCCGCCACATGCGGCGGGTCTGGCGTCAGTTCCACGACGCCGCGCCCTCGAATCTCCGAACCCAAATCTTGGTTTCGAAAGGTCCGTGACCTTTCGCGGGTCCAGGGCGGAGCCCTGGGGCCTCAGGGGCACCGCCCCCGAACCCCTGCCCAAGGGGTGAGCCCTTTGGGATCCCCCGACCACGCTCTGGACCCCGCCGGATGGCTGTGCCCTCCTCGCATCGTCCGAATCGGCGCGGACGATGCATCCGCCCGTCCCGACAGGCGCCCGCGGGCGCGGAGGAGAGCGCATCATGCCCGAATTCGACCTGGCGATCCGCGGCGGGACCGTGGTCACGGCGAGCGACACGGTGCGGGCGGATGTCGGCGTGCGCGGCGGCCGGATCGTGGCTGTGGCCGAGGGCATCGCCGACGCCGCCCGGGTGATCGACGCCTCCGGCCTGCTGGTCCTGCCCGGCGGCATCGACAGCCATGTCCACATCGCCCAGGATTCGGGCCCCGGCATCGTCATGGCCGACGACTTCGCCAGCGCCACCCGGGCGGCGGCGGCCGGCGGCAACACCTGCGTGATGCCCTTCGCGCTCCAGCCCCGGGGCGCCTCCCTGCGCGGGGCGGTCGACGCCTACCGGGCCAGGGCCGAGGGCCAGTGCCACGTCGACGTGGCGATCCACATGATCATCTCGGACCCGACCGAGGCGGTGCTCGGCCAGGAGCTGCCGGCCTTGGTCGCCGACGGCTACACCTCGTTCAAGGTCTTCATGACCTACGACGACCTCGTGCTGAACGACCGCCAGCTCCTCGACGTGTTCCACGTCGCGCGGCGGCAGGGCGCCCGGGTCATGGTCCACGCGGAGGGCTACGACGCGATCCGCTACCTCAGCGAGCGTCTGGAGCGGGCGGGCGAGACCAGGCCCTATGGGCACGCCCTGTCGCGCCCCGAGATCGTCGAGCGGGAGGCGGCCCACCGGGCCATCAGCCACGCCGAGCTGATCGACCTGCCCATCGTGATCGTCCACGTCTCGGGCCGCGAGGCCACCGAGCAGATCGCCTGGGCTCAGGGACGGGGCCTGAAGATCCGGGCCGAGACCTGCCCGCAATACCTGACCCTGACGGCCGAAGACATGAAGGGGCTCGGCCAGGACGACCCGATGGCGGGGTCGAAATACGTCTGCTCGCCGCCGACGCGGGATGTCGAGAGCCAGGAGGCGGTGTGGTCGGGGATCCGACGCGGGATCTTCGACGTGGTCTCGTCCGACCATTGCCCGTTCCGCTACGACGACCCGCAGGGCAAGCTGAACCCGCGGGGTAAGACCTCCTTCCGCTGGATCCCGAACGGCATCCCCGGCATCGAGACGCGGCTGCCGGTGTTCTTCTCCGAGGGCGTCTCGAAGGGGCGCATCAGCCTCAACCAGTTCGCCGCGCTCACCGCCACGAACCACGCGAAACTCTACGGACTCTACCCGCGCAAGGGCTCGATCGCCCCGGGCTTCGACGCCGACCTGACCCTCTGGGACCCGAAGCGGCGCGAGACCATCCGCCAGGCGAATCTGCACCACGGCTCCGACTACACGCCCTGGGAGGGGTTCGAGGTCACCGGCTGGCCGGTGATGACCATCGCGGGCGGGCAGGTCATCGCCGAGGACGGCCGGGTCCTGTCCGAGCCGGGCCGCGGGCGGGTGCTGGACAGGGCGGTCGATCCGGCCGAGCGGCGGGAGGCGTAGCCTTGGCCCGCCGCTTGCTCTCCGGTGTCGGATGGCGGGCGACACAGGGGGAATCGATGTTGCGGACGCGGCGTCGACCGGATCGAGCGCGGGTCCCCTCTCCCGTGCGGGCGAGGGACAGGGTGAGGGGCGTGCGGCGTCCGGATAGGGCGCGCACGGCAAGGGTGTGCCCCGTCCTGAACGTTCTCGTCCCTCACCCCTCCCCTCTGCCGCACGGGAGAGGGGGCGTGTCGCGGCCTTCAAGAGTGATCGTGCCACTCTTGTATCTTGCACATCGCCGGAAGCAGGCGAGCCTCACATGAATGTCGAACTGATCGGCCTGACCAAGCGCTACGGCGCGGCGACCGCGGTCGATGCCATCGACCTGAAGGTGCCGTCCGGGGCCTATTGCTGCCTGCTCGGCCCCTCCGGCTGCGGCAAGACCACGACGCTCCGGATGATCGGCGGCCACGAGCGCGCCAGCGCGGGCGACGTGGTGATCGGCCCGAAGGCGGTGGGCGACGCGGCGCCGTCCGAGCGCGGCACCGCCATGATGTTCCAGAGCTACGCCCTGTTCCCGCATCTCGATGCGCGGGACAACGTCGCCTTCAGCCTGCGGATGCGCGGAATCGGCAAGGCGGAGCGCCGGGCCAAGGCCATGGCGATGCTCGACCTCGTGCAGATGGGCCACCTCGCCGGGCGCCTGCCGGCCCAGCTCTCCGGCGGCCAGCAGCAGCGCGTCGCGCTCGCCCGCGCCCTCGTCACCGGCCCGAAGGTGCTGCTCCTCGACGAACCGCTCTCGGCGCTCGACCCGTTCCTGCGGGTGCGGATGCGGGTCGGGCTGAAGCGGATCCAGACCGAGCTGGGCCTCACCTTCATCCACGTCACCCACAGCCAGGAGGAGGCGATGGCGCTCTCCGACCTCGTGGTGGTGATGAATGCCGGGCGGATCGAGCAGGCCGCCGACCCGCGCACCGTGTTCGAGCGGCCGGCCACCGCCTTCGTGGCCCGGTTCATCGGCGGCCACAACGTGATCCGCCTGCCCGACGGGCTCATCGCCGTGCGGGCGGACCGGATGCGCCTCGGCGCCGAGGCCGGCCCCGCCGCGCGGCCGGCCCGGGTGGTGGCTGTCGAGTACCAGGGCACCAGCGTCCATGTCGGCCTCGACGCAGAGGGGCTGGAGCGCGCGCCTGAGAGCCCCGCCGCCCTCACGGCGATCCTCAGCGACGCGGATTTCGCGGCCCGCCCGCTGCGCCCGGGCGACACGATTCCGGTCGGCTGGGACGCGGCCGCCGCCCACCGCCTCGACGCGTAACCGGTACGGAGACGACGATGGATGCTTTCTCGAAGCCGAGCCGGCGCACGCTCCTGAAGGGGGCCGCCGCGCTGGCCGCGACGCCGGTCACCGGCTTCCCGGCGGTGCACGCCGCCGAGCCGGTGACCCTGCGCTACCTCGGCACCGCGGTGAACCAGTCCGCCGACATCGCCAGGAAGGTGAAGGAGGATCTGGGCCTCACCATCGAGTACATACCGGTGGTGACCGACGAGGTGACCAAGCGCGTCGTCACCCAGCCGAATTCCTTCGACCTGGTCGACACCGAGTATTTCAGCCTCAAGAAGATCCTGCCCTCCGGCAACCTCCAGGGCATGGACGCCAAACGGATCAAACTGGCCGACAAGATCTCGTCGATCTTCACCAAGGGCGAGGTGGGGGGCCGGAAGATCGGCGACCAAGGCACGGCCCCCCGGAAGGTCTTCTATCTGGAGGGCCAGGATTCGAAAAAATTTGCCGGCGAACAGACCGAGTGGATCTCGCTGATCCCCACCGTCTACAACGCCGACACGCTGGGCATCCGGCCGGACCTGATCAAGATCCCGGTGACGAGCTGGAAGGAGCTCCTGAACCCGGCCTTCAAGGGCAAGGCCTCGATCCTCAACATCCCGTCGATCGGCATCATGGACGCCGCGATGGTGGTGGAGGCCTCCGGCGACTACACCTATGGCGACAAGGGCAACATGACGCGCCCTGAGATCGACCGCACCATCAAGGTGCTGATCGAGGCCAAGCGCGCCGGCCAGTTCCGCGCCTTCTGGCAGGATTTCAACGAATCCGTGAACCTGATGGCCTCGGGCGAGACGGTGATCCAGTCGATGTGGTCGCCCGCCGTCACGAAGGTGCGCGCGCAGGGCGTGCCCTGCACCTATCAGCCGTTGAAGGAAGGCTACCGGGCCTGGGCCTCGGGCTTCGGCATCCCCAAGACCCTGAGCGGCAAGAAGCTCGATGCCGCCTACGATTTCATCAACTGGTTCCTGTCCGGCTGGGCCGGGGCCTACCTGAACCGGCAGGGCTACTACTCGGCGGTGCTGGAGACCGCACAGGCGAACATGCAGCCCTACGAATGGGCCTTCTGGATGGAGGGCAAGCCCGCCGAGAAGGACATCCTCGGTCCCGACGGCACCCTGATCGAGAAGGCCGGCGCCACCCGCGACGGCGGCTCCTTCGACGCGCGGATGGGCGCGGTCGCCTGCTGGAACGCCGTGATGGACGAGAACACCTACATGGTGCGCAAGTGGAACGAGTTCATCGCGGCGTGAGGGCGGTGGGCGCCCCCTCCCCGTCCTTCTCCCTCCGCGGGCCCTCGGAGACGCCCGTTCTGCGCGGCCACGCGGCTGCCGGATGGAACGCGGGCCCCCTCTCCCGTGCGGGAGAGGGGGCGCGGTGCGCCTCGCGGAAGCCGATGTGTCAACATCGGAGCCCGCAGAGGGGGAGGGAAGCGGCGGCGCGCGTGGGGCGAATCCAATGACCGATCTCGCCCTGCCCGCCGCCGAGACCGCCGCGCGGACCGCAGCGCCCACCGTTGCGGGCCGCCCGCGCCGGCGCACCCTCGCCTATCTCCAGGCCGCGCCGCTGGCCCTCGTCTTCCTCGTCTTCCTGGTGGTGCCGCTGGTGCTCACCGGGATCGTCTCGCTGTGGGAGTACAACGAGTACGAGATCATCCCGGCGCTGACCCTGCAGAACTACGCCGACGTCTTCGACGGCTGCCTGTCCGCCGACCTCTGCACCACGCTGCGCACCTATCTCTCGACGGTGAAGTTCGTCGCGCTGACGCTGGCGATCACCCTGCCGTTGGGCTTCGCCATCGCCTACTTCCTGGCCTTCCACATCCGCTCCGGCACGGTGCGGATGGGGCTGTTCCTGCTCTGCACGATCCCGTTCTGGACCTCGAACGTGATCCGCATGATCTCGTGGATCCCGCTGCTCGGCCGCAACGGCCTCGTCAACGACACGCTCCGTGCCCTCGGGCTGATCCGCGCGCCGATCGAGGGCCTGCTCTACTCCGACTTCGCGGTGGTCCTGGCCTTCGTGCACCTCGACACGGTGTTCATGATCGTGCCGATCTTCAACAGTCTCGCGCGGATCGACCGGCGCCTGATCGAGGCGGCGCGCGACGGCGGCGCGTCCGGCGCGCAGATCCTCTGGACCGTGATCCTGCCGCTGGCCAAGCCCGGCATCGCCATCGGGACGATCTTCGTGACGACCCTGGTGATGGGCGACTTCGTCACCGTCGGCGTCATGGGCGGCCAGCAGATCGCCAGCGTCGGCAAGGTGATCCAGGTGCAGATGGCCTACCTGCAATTCCCGGCGGCCGCGGCTAACGCCATGGTGCTCTTGGCTGCCGTGCTGCTGATGATCCTGGGACTCACCCGGATGATCGACCTCCGGCGGGAGCTGTAGCGATGGACCGGCCCCGCGGCCTCGCCTTCTATCTCCTGGCCGGCGTCTTCGCCCTCTACGTCCTGTTCCTCTACGGGCCGACGCTGACCATCCTGGCCCTGAGCTTCCAGGGGCCCTCCGGCGGCCTGACCTTCCCGATGAACGGCGTGTCGACCCACTGGTTCGCCAAGCTGTGGGAGGGCGTCGGCGTGGTCGACATCTGGGCGGCTCTGCGGCGCTCCCTGGCCCTCGGCCTCGTGGTGATGGTGCTCACCGTGACGATCGCCTTCTATGCCGGCCTCGCCTTCCGGAAGGGGTTTCGGGGGGCCGGCCTCGTCTTCGCCCTGGCGGTGTCGAGCCTGATCGTGCCCTCGATCGTGGTCTCGCTGGGCATAGGGCTGGAGTTCCGGCTCCTCGACGATGCGATCAAGGCGCTCGCCGCCGCCACCGGCTGGGGGGTCCTGGAGGATCACGGCACGCTGATGGGCCTCTACACCTCGGCGCTGGGGGCGCACCTGACCTGGACGCTGCCCTTCGGCCTGCTGATCATGTTCGCGGTCTTCAACCGGTTCGACCCGGCCTACGAGGAGGCCGCCCGCGACCTCGGCGCCAGCGGTCCGCAGACGCTGCGCCACGTGGTGGTGCCGATCCTCGCGCCCGCGCTCGTCGGCGTCGCGCTGTTCGGCTTCACCCTGTCGTTCGACGAACTCGCCCGCACCAGCCAGGCGATCGGCGGCCGCAACACCCTGCCGCTGGAATTGCAGGGCCTGACCACCACGGTGACGACGCCGGAGATCTATGCGCTGGGCACGATGACCACCGCCGTCTCGGCCCTGGTGATCGGGACCGCGCTCGGCCTGACCCTGTGGCTGCAGAAGCGCCGGGCGCGGCGGGCCATGGCGGGGTTGCGGTAGGGCGCTTACCCGCTCACCCTGGAGGCCGTCGAGTCGACGAGGTTCGCGGGTGTGGCCAGCTGGTTCCGTTGCGATCGCGATCCTCGCTTACGGCCGCGGCAATACGGTTCTGATCGAGATCGAGACGCCTGCCGGACGGCTGGAGGCTGTCGGCGAACTGGAGCAGATCGGCCGAACCTTGTATTTTCGTCGCGCCCACATCCAGGGGCTGCACAAGGGTGCCCTTGGGCGAGCGGGGCTGAACGCGATCGGCGCGGAGATCCTGAGAGAGGCTGAAGTCGATGCGGTCGTCATTGAAGGAGGCGCTCGAACGACAGGAGCGGGACCGAAACGGGGGCGCCGGCCACCACCCTTCCGGTATCCCCGTTGAACTCGTGCTTCAGATTTCGGCCTCGAACGATCAGCCCGTCGACCTCGTGAAGGCCCTGATGGCATTCGGCCTGGACTTGCACGAGGCACACGACATCGTCGATCGCTTGGCGATCGGAGAAAAGGTCGCGACCACCCTATACCTGACCGCCGAGGGTGAATCGCCTTTCGCATTGAGCCGCTTCGGTGTGATGGTTGGCGCCCCCCAGCCGGTCGACGCGGCTTCCATCCCTGTGGATGTGCTGAACGCGATCGAGGCGTGGCGCCTGTCCGAGCCGGAGCGTCCCACCCGGGATGAGGCGATCGGCATCATCCTCCGCCGCGGCCTCGCGGCCGCGTAGGGGCTCTACCGCAACATTGCCAACCCACCCCCATCCGTGTATGCGCAGCCCGCGCCCCCGAGACACCCTTGGAGGCAGGGGCGCGTCGGGAAGGGCTTGGCCGTCCGCACAGGGCGGCCTTTTCGCGTTCCGGCTCCAGCAATTCGTAAGGATCACGCCATGAGC
Source organism: Methylobacterium sp. 391_Methyba4 (assembly GCF_029691625.1). Taxonomy (NCBI): domain Bacteria; kingdom Pseudomonadati; phylum Pseudomonadota; class Alphaproteobacteria; order Hyphomicrobiales; family Methylobacteriaceae; genus Methylobacterium; species Methylobacterium sp. 391_Methyba4. The sequence continues at coordinate 4,823,449 of NZ_CP121475.1, forward strand.
GCAGTCAAGACGCTTGAGGCCGTGGCACGCGACCGGGTCGGCAAGGGGGCCGCCCGGGCCGTTCGTCGCCAGGGCCAGATTCCCGCCGTCATCTACGGCGGTGGCCAGCCGCCGCAATCCATCGCGGTCGATCTCATCCGCACCCGCACCCTGATCTACGCGGGCGGCTTCAAGACGACGCTGTTCGAGATCAACGCTGGCGGCAAGAAGATCCGCGCGATCCCGCGCGACTTCCAGCTCGACCCGGTCTCCGGCGTGCCGCTGCACGTCGACTTCCTGCGCGTCGTCTCGGGCCAGACCGTCACCGTCGAGGTGCCGGTGCACTTCGTCAACGAGGACGCGGCCCCCGGCATCAAGAAGCTCGGCGGCACCCTCAACATCGTGGCTCACACGCTCGCCCTCGACGTCGCCCCGGATCAGATCCCGGATGCGATCGAGGTCGACCTGACCGGCCGCGCGATCGGCGACGTGATCCACGTCTCCGACATCAAGATCCCGGCCGGCACCTACACCGGTGAGGCGACCGATCCGGTGGCCAACATCGTGCCGCCGACCGTGCTGGGCGCCGAGGTGGAGGCCGAGGAGGCCGCCATCGCCGAGGCGCAGTCGGCCGAGGCCGCCGAGGAGAAGGCCGAAGCCGAGGCCGAGACCTCCGAGGACGAGAAGAAGGACGGCGAGGAGGCCTGAGCCTCGTCGCACTGCTCCGCACTCTCGAGAGCCCCGGCCCTGCCGGGGCTCTCTTCGTTCGGGCGGGCGGTCAGGGATAGAGCCGCGCGCGGCTCCAGCCGTCGCCGGCCCGGGTGAAGCGGACCCGGTCGTGCAGGCGGAAATCGCCGTTCTGCCAGAACTCGAGGGTGACCGGCGCGATGCGGAAGCCGGTCCAGTGCTCCGGCCGGGGGATCGGCCCTTCGCCGTAGCGCTCGGAGAGGTCCGCCACGGCGCTCATCAGCGTGGCGCGATCGGCGAGCGGGCGTGATTGCTGGCTGGCGATGGCGCCGAGCCGGCTCTCGCGGCGGCGGCTCTGGAAATAGGCATCCGCCTCCTCGGCCGTCACCGGCGTGATCGGGCCCCGGGCCCGCACCTGCCGACGCAGGCTTTTCCAGTGCAGCACCAGGGCGGCTTGCGGGTTCTGGGCCAGCTCCTCCCCCTTGGTGGATTGCGTGTTGGTGTAGAAGACGAAGCCGCGGGCGTCGAAGCCCTTCAGCAGCACCATCCGCACGTCCGGCAGCCCGTCCGACCCGGCGGTGGCGAGCGCCATCGCGTTCGGGTCCTCGGGTTCGGCCGCCTCCGCGTCCTTCATCCAGGAAGCGAACAGCCCGAAGGGGTCGTCGCTCAGTGTGAAGTCCGCGCTCTTCGGGTCATCGGTCCTTAACTGATCCACGCCAAGACTCCTGCCTGCCGCGTCAAGGGCCTGAGGGGGCACCGACATCGGCATGTTCGGTCGAGCGGAAAGCCCGTCGTGAGTCAGGTGTAATGCGGCGATGCGCGTGTAAAGGGCCAAGCCGGCGGGCGCGCATCTGCGCGTCCGTGTCGGTCGTGTCGGTGGCGATGGCCCTGTGCGGCTGCAGCCAGCCTCTGCTGATCTTCCGGGGCGATCCCCCGGCGGCGCCGCGCGTGGTCGAGGAGCCCACCGTCACCGGCAGCATCGAGAAGCGGCCTGTGAGCTTCGGGGACGACCTCGCCGAGGAGGATTGGCGCCGGGCGCGTGCCGCCCTGGGCGTCGCCCTGGATCCGCAGGGCAACGGTCGGCCCGTGAAATGGGACAATCCGGAGACCGGGCTTCACGGGTCGGTCAACCCGACCGGCCTGCCCTATGTCTCGGACGACCTGATCTGCCGCAACTTCCTGGCCTCGGTGATCGGACCGGCCCGCAGCCGCTTCGTCCGCGGCACCGGCTGCAAGCTCTCGGGCGGTCCATGGACGCTGAAGCGCGTCCGGAGCGCGAGCGGCGCCGGCCGCTCCTGAACGAGGCCGCCGTGCCCGGCGGCCTCAGCCAAGTCTTTCAGCGGGCGAGGTTTCTCAGTAGGGGTGGCCGTAATACGGCCGCACGCGCAACCGCGGCTGCGCCGCCGGCGGGGCGGCGTAGCGGGCCGCGGCCTCCGGATCGTAAGTCCGGATGTAAGGGTCGAGGGCTGGGTCGCGGTAATTGCCGTTGTTGACCCCGGCCGAACGATCGTTGCCGCTCAGCGCCGCGTAGGGCGAGAGGCCGCTGCCGCTGTCGCCGCCACCACCGCCACCGCCGCCCCAGGCAAAGGCCATCCCCGGAGTGGCGGCGAGGAGCATCGCCGCGAGGGGCACCGTCAGCGTCTTGCGCGTCATGTCCTGTCTCCGCACCATGTCATTGCCAAGCGAACGGTCCAGCTGAAAGCGCGGTTCCCTCAAAGGCGGACTCTGGCGCGAACCGCCGCGGCTTCACGGCATTGTATCACCGTCTGCCAACACCCGCCTATTCGACGCCCTGAATTTCGATTTTTTCGGTTCACCGCCCAGAAATCGTCTCCGCTGTTAAGATTGAACCGGTAGACATCGATCCGGCCGTGCTTGATCGTGGCGCGGCGTAACAGAATTCGAGCCTGCGCGGCGACCGTATCGGCGGTCACCGCCGGGCGCATACCGGGTCTGGCTGCCGTGAACGTCGATACGAAAGCCGACACGCGGGGCATGAGGCCGACCGGCTGATGGAGCGGGCGACCGGAGGCATGGACCGGCCATCGGCGGCCGGCGGCCGGGCTCCCGCCCGGGCCGAGCCTTCGCCCTCGCGGACGCTCCCCCGCAGCCGGACCGTCACCGTTCGACTGGACCGCCGGGCGCTGCGCGGCTGGCATATCCGCCTTCTCGACCAGCTCGGGCAGCGGCCCGACCACCGGATCCGCGTCGCATGGGTCGACCACGCGGGGGGGCTGCCGCCGAACGCGGAACTCCTGTTCCGGCTGGAGGCCACCATCCACGGCCTGCCCCGGCCGGGCCTGGCCACGGCGGCCGAGCCGGTGGCGCTCGCGTCCTACGAGGCGAGCCCCGCGGGCGAGGAGCTCAGCAGCAGCAGCGCCCACGATCTCGTCCTCGATCTCTCGAGCGCGCCTGCGGAACCGGGATCGGCACCGGCGTGGCGGCTCGACTATGACGGGATGCCGGGCGAAGCCGGCCTGCTCGCGGCCCTGTTCGCCCATGGTGCCCCGGTGGCGGCCCTGCGTGGACCGGACGGCAAGCCGGTGGCCTTGGGGCGCCTGGGCGCGGAATCGCATACGGTGATGCTCGCGGCCTTCGAGGGCTACCTCGCGCGGACCATCACGCTGATCCTCGCCGCCCTCGACGGCGCCGCCTCGACGGAGCTTCCCGACGGCGCCGGGGCGCCCCTGCAGCCCGCGACCGCCTACGACCTCGGCGGCCTGGGCGCCCGGCGGCGGGCCGCCGGGGGGCTCGCCCGGCAGATCGCCCGCAGGCTCTACGCCCTCTGCTTCCACGGCCCGCACTGGCGGGTGGGCTGGCGCCGGATCGTCGGCCCCGACCTGATCGATCTGCGCCGGCATCCCGAGGGCGGCTGGCAGGTCCTTCCCGAAGACGGCCGGCGCTTCTACGCCGACCCCTTCGCGATCGCCCGGCACGGCGCCGTAACCCTGTTCGTGGAGGAGTTCGACTATCGCCGCGGCAAGGGCGTGATCGCCGCGGTGGGCTTCGGGGAGACCGGACCCCGCGGCCGTCCGGAGCCGGTGCTCGAACTCGAGACCCATCTCTCCTACCCGTTCGTGTTCGAGGCGGACGGACAGGTCTGGATGATCCCGGAATCCCACGCCTCCGGCACGATCGACCTCTACCGGGCCACCGACTTCCCGCGCGGATGGGTCCACGAGGCGGTGCTCCTCGACGGGGTCGTGGCCGGGGATGCGACCCTGCTGCAGCATGGCGGCCGCTGGTGGATGTTCGCCACGGTCCGGGCCGGCGGGGGCAGCTATTCCGACACCCTGCATCTCTGGCACGCGCCGCATTTCCGCGGGCCCTGGACCCCGCACCGGCACAACCCGGTGTTGATCGACATCGGCTCGGCCCGGGCCGCGGGCCCGATCGTGGCGCGCGACGGCGGCCTGATCCGGCCCGTCCAGGATTGCCGCGAGGGCTACGGCGCGGCGCTCGGCCTCGCCCGGATCCTGCGCCTCGACGAGGAGGCCTACGCGCAGCGGGTCGAGACGCGCCTGCGGCCCGGGGCGGCCTGGCCGGGCACGCGCCTGCACATGCTGAGCGCCGCCGGCGGCTTCGAGTTCATCGACGGCTCGCACCGGGCCCGCACGCGACTCCTGGGCTGATCCCGGCCCGCGCCGCGCCCGGCGCGGACCCGTCGGTGCCGAACGGCACACGCGGACGGCTCGCATCCCGGCCCCGCGCACGCTAAGCGGGGGGCTCCACCCGCGCCGATCAAGCAGAACCGCCGGGACGATCACCATGGCGAGCCCCGTCGAACATGCGAGCTTCCTGCCGCCGGTCCTGACCTTCCTCACGGCGGCGGTGATCGGCGTGCCGATCTTCCGGCTGATCGGCCAGAGCGCCGTGCTGGGCTACCTCGTGGCCGGGGTGCTGATCGGGCCCTCGGGCCTGTCGCTGATCGCCGAGCCCGAGACGGCGGCGAGCGTCGCCGAGATCGGCGTGGTGCTGCTGCTCTTCATCGTCGGCCTGGAACTGCACCTGTCGCAGCTCGTCTCGATGCGGCGCGACATCTTCGGCCTCGGGACCGCGCAGCTCGTCCTCTGCGCGCTGGTGCTCGGCGGCGCCGGAATCCTGGCGGGCCTCAGCTTGGGCGCCGCCGCGGTGATCGGCCTCGCGCTGGCGCTCTCGGCCACCGCGGTGGCCCTGCAGCTCCTGGAGGAGCGGGGCGATCTCTCCAGCGCCTATGGCGGCCGCGCCTTCGCGGTCCTGCTGTTCCAGGACCTCTCGGTGGTCGGCATCCTGGCGCTGATGCCCCTGCTGGCCTCGGCGGGGGAGGCGACCGACGTCTCCTGGCTCGGGGAAGCGGCCCTCTCCACCGGCAAGGCGCTCGCGGCGATCCTGGCGGTGGTGCTGGTCGGCCGCTACGGCCTGAACCCCTTCTTCCGGCTGCTCGCCGCGAGCGGCGCCCGCGAGGTGATGACCGCCGCCGCGCTCCTGGTGGTGCTCGGCACCGCGCTCCTCATGGAGCAGGTCGGCCTGTCGATGGCGATGGGCGCGTTCCTCGCCGGCATCCTGCTGGCCGAGTCGAACTTCCGCCACCAGCTGGAGGCCGATATCGAGCCGTTCCGCGGCATGCTGCTCGGCCTGTTCTTCATGAGCGTCGGCATGTCGATCGACGGCAACCTCGTGCGGGAGGTCTGGCCCGCCCTGTTCGGCGCCACCCTGGCGGCGATCCTGGTCAAGGTCGCCATCGTGGCCGGCCTGTTCCGGCTGTTCGGCTCGGACACGCTGGGGGCCCTGCGGGGGGCGGCGGTGCTGGCGCCCGCGGGCGAGTTCGCCTTCGTGCTGCTGCCTCAGGCCCAGGATCTCGGCCTCACCGGCGTCACGGCGACGCGCTTCGCGGTGGCGCTCGCCGCGCTGACCATGCTGATCGGGCCGATTGCCGCCAAGGGGCTCGACAAGCTGATCGAGCGGCGCACCGCGCGCAGCACCCGCGCGCTGGAGGCGCCCTCCACCGAGCTGACCGAGAGCGGCGACGCCAGGGTGCTGGTGATCGGCTTCGGCCGCTTCGGGCAGGTGCTGACGCAGGTGCTGATGGCCGAGGGCATCCCCGTCACGGTGATCGACAAGGACGTGGAGCAGCTGCGCGCCGCCTCGCGCTTCGGCTTCCGCATCTATTACGGCGACGGCACCCGGCTCGACGTGCTCCGCGCCGCCGGGATCGGCCGGGTCGAGCTGGTCTGCATCTGCGTCGACGACCGGGAGGGCGCCCTCAAGATCGTCGACATCGTCCACGAGGAGTTCTCCAGCGTGCGCACCTTCGTGCGCGCCTACGACCGCCTGCACGCGGTGGAGCTGATGAACCGGGACGTCGACTACCAGATCCGCGAGACCGCCGAATCCGCCCTCGCCTTCGGACGGTCGGCGCTGGAGGGGCTCGGCCTGTCGCCGGAGGCCGCCTCGGCCCGGGCCGACGACGTGCGCAAGCGCGACATCGCCCGCCTCGTCCTGCAGCAGGCCGGGGCCCTGCCGGACGGCGCCGGCTGGATGCGCGGCGCCGCGGCGGGTCTGAAGCCCGAGCCGCTGACCATTCCGGTCCGGCCGGCGCGGGCGCTCAGCACCGAGACCCGCGACCTCGTGGGCAGCGACCGGCGCGAGGCGGCCGAGCGGCTGCTGGAGAAGCCCGCACTGGCGCCGCAGGAGACGGACGCCGCCGAGGGGGAGGCCGATTCGGAGGCGGAGCTGGAAGCGGAAGGCAGCGCCCGGGATGCGTGACCGGCCGGATGTCTGACATGTCCGACGGGCCGCCCCCGGCGGAGGCGGGCCGCTTCGTCACCGGCTCGATCCTCCGGCACGTGGTGGTGATGGCCGCCACCGGATCGGTGGGGCTGATGGCGATCTTCGTCGTCGACCTCTTGTCGCTGCTCTACGTGTCGACGCTCGGCGACCCGAACCTCACCGCGGCGGTCGGCTTCGCCGGCATCGTGCAGTTCTTCGCCACGGCGGTGAATATCGGCCTGATGATCGCCGCCGGGGCCCTGGTCGGGAAGGCCATCGGCGCGCGCGACCGCGCGGCGGCGCGGCGCCTCGCGACCTCCGCGCTGGTCCTCGGCAGCCTCGTGGCCGCCCTCATCGCGGTGCTGATCGCGCTGCTCGCCGACCCGCTCCTGGCCCTGATCGGCGCGAAGGGCGAGGCGCTGCGGGTGGCGATCCTGTTCCTCCACATCACCCTTCCCTCGAACCTGCTGCTCGCCGCCGGCATGCTGTTCACCGGCCTGCTGCGCGCGGTGGGCGAAGCCAGGCAGGCGATGTCGGTCACCCTGGCCGGAGCGGTGGTCACCGCACTGCTCGATCCGCTGCTGATCTTCGGGGCCGGCCTCGGCGTCACCGGCGCGGCGATCACCGTCTGCGTCGCGCGCGCGACCTTCGTGGCGGTGGGCGTCCGCGGCGTCGCCCGGCACGGACTCCTCCGCCGGCCGCACCTGTCCGAGCTGCCGGCCGACGCCGCCGCCCTGGCCGGCGTCGCGGGACCGGCCGTGCTCACGAATCTCGCCCCCTCGGTGGCGAGCGCGTTCCTGGCACGGCTGTTCGCCGGCTACGGGGCCGATGCGGTCGCCGCCGCGTCGGTGATCGACCGCCTGACGCCGGTGGCCTTCGGCGGCCTGTTCGCCCTGTCGGGGGCGATCGGCCCGATCCTGGCGCAGAATTGGGGCGCGGGCCTCTTCGACCGGATGCGCGGCGTGCTGCGCGCGGCGGTCCGGGTGACGCTGGCCTATGTCGCCGTGGTCTGGCTCGTCCTGGCGCTGACCCGGGGATGGCTCGCCAGCCTGTTCGGCCTGCACGGGGTCGCGGCCGAGCTCTTCGGCTTCTTCTGCCTCGTCGGCGGCGCGATCTGGTTCTTCAATGGGCTGCTGTTCCTCGGCAACGCCGCCTTCAACAATCTCGGCTTCCCCCTGCGCTCGACGCTGCTGAACTGGGGGCGCGCGACCCTCGGCACTGTCCCCCCGGCGATGCTCGGGGCGGCGCTCTACGGCCCCCGCGGCGTGGTCGCCGGGATGGGCGTGGGATCCCTGGTCTTCGGCGCCCTCGGCATCCTGCTGGCCCGCCGCACGGTGGACCGCCTGGAAGGGAGCGGCCGGCGCGGGCGTGAGCCCGAGGCTGCGGCGGCGGTGCTGGAGAGGCCGGCGCCGCTGCCGCCGGGCCATGCCCATCCCGAGCCGTTGCACTGAGACGGCGGAGAAGGCGCAAGTTCCGCGGGGAAGAACTGGTATTTCCCCGCGTGACGGGTCACCATACCCTGTCTCGGCCTGTCCCGGCCGGGGCAGGATCGAGGCGTCATGTTCAACCCGCTCGAGATGTTCCAGGCCCAGGGCGAGGCCGGGCTTCAGGCCATGGCCCAGCAATTCGGCCTGACGACTGAGCAGACGGCCCGCGCCTTCGAGGCGCTGATGCCGGCCCTGACCCTGGGGCTCCAGCGCAGCGTCGGCGTGGACCCGACCGGCTTCGCCCGGATGTTCGGGCTGGAAGCCGCCAAGCCTGCGCCGCCGCAGGGCTTCGAGGCCCTCAGCCAGATGTTCGGCTCGGCGCAGCTGATGCAGGCCGTGCTGCGGCAGGCCTCGGCCACGAGCGGCGTCGGCGCGCAGGTGCTGCGCCAGATGCTGCCGATGATGGCGGGGGCCGTGGTGGCGAGCATCGTCCATGTCATGCTGAACCAGCCGCAGGCCGAGCCCGCGCAGGCGCGGTCGAGCCCGCCGCCGCCCGTTCCGTTCCCGTTCGGGCCGGCCTGGGCCGAGATGGCGAAGGCGATGATGCCCGCGGTCCAGCCGCCGGCGCCGCCGCCGAAGCCGGCCGCCAAGCCGACCGCGAAGCCGTCGCAGGGAACTGCAGGCGAAGCCGGCTCGGATGTGTTCCAGCAGATGATGCGCACCGGGGCCGAGGTTCAGGGCAACAACATCCGGGCGATGCAGGAGCTGTTCGAGACCTTCTGGCCTGCCTCCGGGGGCGCGACGCCCCAGTCCTCGGACGGCACCCCGGCACGTCCCGATCCGGCGCCCGCCGATCCCGCGGCGGGCAAGGGCCGGCGCGGTCGCCCGTCCGGCGGGACCGGTTGACGCAGGGACAGGGCCCGGGCGGACGTTGACCCCGCGGATCGAAGCGGCCACCTGTCGCCGAGGAGATCCGCCGATGAGCGACCATTTGACCGCCTGGGACGATCGCACGGAGAGCGTCGCCGGGAATGGCGTCGCCAAGCGCGCGATCCCGGGTGCGGGTGCCAGCCTCGTGCGCGTGGTGGTGCCGGCGGGCATCTCGGCGCCGGCCCACAGTCACGACCACGAGCAGTTCGTGCAGGTGCTCGCGGGCTCCGGGGTCCTGGAGACCGAGCAGGGTCGCAAGCCGTTCTCGGCCGGCAGCGTGTTCCACTTCCCGGCCGGGGCGTGGCACGCCGCCGAATTCGAGACCGAGACGGTCTTGATCGAGACGAACCTCGCGTCGCAGGTCTGACATAGGTCCGGCGGGCGGGGCTGGTTCAGCCGGGACTCCTCGGCCGGCTCAGGCTCGGCGCTGAGGAGGAAGACGGATCATTCCGGTCCGGGGCCGAGTTGCCGTTCCAGTTCCTCAGCCGCGGGCACCGTCTCGCGCGCGTACCGGACGGCCTGATCGGCGGTCAGCAAGCGACCGTCCTCGGGAAAGAAGGCGAGCCCCCCGACCGATGTCACGCAGGCGGTGATCGCCATCAGGGCGCCGATGGATTCCGCGATGGTGCCGAACCAGAACGCGTACACGCATGGCCAGGAGCCGGCGAAGTCGGTCTCCGGATAGGTTTCCTTCAATTCCGAGAACGGCACGATCGAGCACTCGAAGCCCGAGGCCCGGCCGCGCCGCACGGCCGGCAGATGCCCTACGAGGCCGGCGGAATCGTCGTTCCACGAAGCTGCAGATCGAAACCGAGCGCGTCCAGGCCGGCTTGCCAATCCGATACGCCGGCGAGTGGTCTCGGACCCAGGGCGTACGCTTCCATACTCATGCGAGCACGACTCCGCGTGTAACGGCGACAGAGATGCGGCTCGTGACGGAGATGCCGCGGAGCAGATGGATCTCGATGACCGGGACGCTGTCGTCGACACCTGCGCCGGCCCGCAGGGCACGGATGCGGCGCGGCGACAGACCCGTTTCGCCGGTCTTGATGTCCCAGATCGCCCGGACCGGCGCTGCGCTGGTCCGGCCATCCCGCAGAAGAACATGCGTGCGTCTGCTGCCGGACAGGCCGTGGCGGACGATGTCGCCGGCGACGAAGCTCTGCTCGACACCGTGCCTGCCGATCCCGGGGAGATCCAGCGCGCGCAGGCGGGCCGCCAGGCTGGCGTGGATCTGGAACCCGTAGAGGAACCCCTCTCCCGGCTCGGTGCTCGCGACGACGTCCTTCAGGACATCGAGGATCTCATCGGTCTTCGCATCGATCCGAGGATCACCCGTTCGATCCTTGCGAACGACGGTGAGCGACCCGCCCTCTCCGCACCACCGACCATCGCGGCCCCGTCGCCGATCCAGTCTGAATCCGGCTTTGATGCCCTGGCGTTCCAGAGCAACGAAGGCTCGGCTCAAGCGAAGCTCCGCGAGGGAATACGCCCAGATCACATCGGGATCATGATCTCGCATCGCGCCAGAACCGCCGTCTTTGTTCCTGTTTTATTCCATGATTATTTTCCTTCCATCACGCGATCGCAGGTTGCATTAGGAAAACACTTCGACCCCATCCGGACGAGCGGGCGCCTGGCCTGCGGCAAATTATTCTTGGCGCGCGAGCAAAATGCCTGCGCTTGGCCTGAGCCGTCGGCGCGTGTAGGAATCCCACCTTGAACGCCCGCCCGTGCACGCCGACGAAAGGCCGGGCATCGCCCCTACCAGAACAGAGGCAGACCATGAGCGCCGGTACCGCCGCCGACAAGCACTTCTCCAACAGCTTCTTCGCCGCCCCCCTCACGGAGACCGATCCCGAGATCGCCGAGGCGGTGGCCAAGGAGCTCGGCCGTCAGCAGCACGAGATCGAGCTGATCGCCTCGGAGAACATCGTCTCCCGCGCCGTGCTGGAGGCGCAGGGCTCGGTGCTGACCAACAAGTACGCGGAGGGCTATCCGGGCCGGCGCTACTACGGCGGCTGCCAGTTCGTGGACATCGCCGAGGATCTCGCCATCGAGCGCGCCAAGCGCCTGTTCGATTGCGGCTTCGCCAACGTGCAGCCGAACTCGGGCTCCCAGGCCAACCAGGGCGTGTTCCTGGCCCTGATGCAGCCCGGCGACACCTTCCTGGGCCTCGACCTCGCCGCGGGCGGCCACCTGACGCACGGCGCCCCGCCGAACGTCTCGGGCAAGTGGTTCAAGCCGGTCTCCTACACGGTGCGCCGCGAGGACCAGCGGATCGACATGGAGCAGGTCGCCCAGCTCGCGCAGGAGCATAAGCCGAAGGTGATCATCGCCGGCGGCTCGGGCTACCCGCGCCACTGGGACTTCGCCAAGTTCCGCGAGATCGCCGACTCGGTGGGCGCCTACTTCATGGTCGACATGGCCCATTTCGCGGGCCTCGTTGCGGCCGGCGTCCATCCGTCGCCGTTCCCGCACGCCCATGTCGCCACCACGACGACCCACAAGACGCTCCGCGGCCCGCGCGGCGGCATGATCCTGACGAACGACGAGGCGCTGGCCAAGAAGTTCAACTCGGCGATCTTCCCGGGCATCCAGGGCGGCCCGCTGATGCACGTCATCGCCGGCAAGGCCGTGGCCTTCGGCGAGGCACTGAAGCCCGAGTTCAAGATCTACGCCCGCCAGGTGGTGGAGAACGCCAAGGCGCTCGCCGACACGCTGATCTCGGGCGGCTACGACATCACCTCGGGCGGCACCGACAACCACCTGATGCTGGTCGACCTGCAGCGGAAGGGCCTCACCGGCAAGGCGGCGGAAGCCGCGCTGTCGCGGGCGCACATCACCTGCAACAAGAACGGCGTGCCCTTCGACACGCAGAAGCCGACCATCACCTCGGGCATCCGGCTCGGCACCCCCGCCGGCACGTCCCGCGGCTTCGGCGTCGCCGAGTTCAAGCAGATCGGCGGCTTCATCGTCGAGGTGCTGGACGGGCTCGCCGCCAAGGGTGAGGCGGGCGACAGCGCGGTCGAGGCCGATGTCAAGAGCCGCGTCCATGCCCTCACGGACCGGTTCCCGATCTACGGCTGAGGCGTGAGCGGGGCCGGTCTTTCGGGCCGCCCTTCGGTGGATTAGGAAACGGCCGCGGATCCGACCGGTCCGCGGCCGTTTCCATGCCCGAGTATCCCATCCATGCGGTGTCCCTATTGCGGCGGCTCCGAGACCCAGGTGAAGGACTCGCGGCCCTCCGAGGACGGGGCCGCGATCCGGCGGCGCCGGGTCTGCCCCGATTGCGCCGGCCGCTTCACCACCTTCGAACGGGTGCAGCTGCGCGAGGTCGTGGTGCTCAAGCGCTCGGGCAAGCGCGTGCCCTTCGACCGGGACAAGCTTCAACGTTCCATCGACGTGGCGCTCCGCAAGCGCGCCGTCGATCCGGAGCGGATCGAGCGGCTGGTCAGCGGCATCACCCGGCAGCTCGAGAGCGCCGGGGAGCCCGAGGTGACCTCCGAGGCGATCGGCGAACTGGTGATGGCGGGGCTCAAGGGTCTCGACGACGTCGCCTACGTGCGCTTCGCCTCCGTCTACAAGAACTTCCGCGAGGCGAAGGACTTCGAGGACCTGCTCGGCACGCTGAGCGACGGTAGCCCGGTGCCGGCGGCCGTGCCGGGGCCGGACGCCGAGCTGGAGCCCGAGGCACCGGGGCGGCGCCGCGCCGGCCGCCCATGAGTGACGATACCCACTTCATGCGCCTCGCCTTAGCGCTGGGCCGCCGCGGTCTCGGCACCACGTGGCCGAACCCGTCGGTCGGCGCCGTGGTGGTCGAGCCCGGGACCGGGCGCATCCTCGGGACGGCGGCGACGGCGCGGGGGGGACGCCCGCACGGGGAGCCCGTGGCGCTGGCCGCCGCGGGGGACGCCGCCCGCGGCGCGACCCTCTACGTGACCCTTGAGCCGTGCTCACATCACGGCCGCACGCCGCCCTGCACCGACGCCATCCTGGCCTCCGGGATCGCCCGGGTGGTCAGTGCCCTGGAGGATCCCGACCCGCGGGTGGCGGGGCGGGGCCACGATCTCCTGAGACAGGGCGGCGTCGCGGTCGAGACCGGGCTGATGCGGGATGCGGCGGCGCGCGACCATGTCGGCCACATCATCCGGGTGACACGCGGCCGCCCGGCCCTGCACCTCAAGCTCGCCCGCACCCGCGACGGCTTCTGCGCCGCCGCCGGTCCGGAGCGCCTGCGCATCACCGGCCCGGTGGCGGACGGGGTGGTCCATCTCTGGCGCGCCCATGCCGACGCGATCCTGATCGGCATCGGCACCGCCCGGGCGGACGACCCGTCGCTGACCGTCCGGCTGCCGGGCCTGGACGGGCGCTCGCCCCTGCGGGTCGTGCTCGACACGCATCTGCGGCTCTCGCCCGCCAGCGTCCTGGCGCGGACCGCCCGCGACACGCCGACCCTGGTGCTCACCACCCGCTCGGCCCCGGCCCATGCGCGGCGCGCCCTGGAGGCGCTCGGCGTCGAGGTCGCGCCCGTCCCGGCGGACGCGGCCGGCGGGATCGATCTCCCGGCGGCCCTGGCGCAGCTGGGCGAGCGCGGCCTGACCCGCCTGTGCAGCGAGGGCGGCCCCCGCCTTGCGGAGGCGCTCGCACGGGCCGATCTGATCGATACCTGCACGCTGGTCACCGGTCCGGTGGAACTGGGACCGGCGGGCGGTCTTCCGGCGCTGGGGCCCGCCCTGGCGGAGGCCCTGGCGGGCGACCGGTTCCGCGAGGCCGAGCGGCTCACGTTCGGACCCGACGAGGCCGTGACCTACGAGCGCAACAGGACGTAAGCGATGTTCACGGGGTTGGTCAGCGACGTCGGCACGGTCGTCTCGGTCTCGGGCGAAGGTGATCTGCGCCGGATCGCGATCCGCGCCTCCTACGACCCGGCGACGATCGCGCTCGGCGCCTCGATCGCCTGCGCGGGCCCCTGCCTCACGGCGGTATCGGTCGAGCCGGCCGAGGGCGGCTGCGTCTTCGCGGTGGACGCGGCCGCCGAGACCCTGGCGCGCACCACCGTAGGTTCCTGGGCGGCGGGCACGCGGATCAACCTCGAACGCTCCCTCAAGATCGGCGATGAACTCGGCGGCCACTTGGTCACGGGCCACGTCGACGGTCTCGCCGAGATCGTGGAGCGCGAGAGCGTCACGGCGGGCGCCTGGGGGCCGAGCGAGCGGTTCACGCTCCGGGCGCCGGCGGCCCTGGCGAAGTTCATCGCCGAGAAGGGTTCGGTCTGCCTCGACGGCACCTCGCTCACGGTGAATTCGGTCCAGGGCGACCTGTTCTCGGTGCTGCTGATCCCCCACACGCTCCAGGTCACCACCTGGGGTGAGCGGCGGCAGGGCGACCGCCTGAACCTGGAGGTCGACCTGATCGCTCGCTACGCCGCCCGGCTCGCGGAGGCGCGGGCCTGAGCGTCCTCAACGCGGCGGGATCGAGTAGGTGCCGGTGGCGTGGCAGACGAGATCCGGGCTGCCGACAGCGGTGATCGCCACCTCGCCGACGGCGAGCCGCCGCCCGAGCTTGAGCAGCCGGCATTCGGCTACGAGATCCCCCGTGGCGGGCTTGCGCAGGAAGTTGAAATTCAGGCTCGTGGTCACCGCGAGCGCCACCGGCCCGATATTGGCGAGGATTGCCGCGTAGAGGGCATAGTCGGCGAGCGCCATCATGGCCGGCCCCGACACCGTCGCGCCCGGGCGCAGGAAGCGCTCGTGGGCCTCCAGCCGCATCCGCGCCGAGAGCGGTCCCACGGCCTCGAGGTGGTAGGCCCGCCCGCCCGCCTGCATCTGCGGGAACTCGCGGTCGAGGAAGTCACGGGTCTCGGCGAGGGTCAGGATCGTGGCGGTCATGGGCCCTTGCAGCACGGGCGCTCCCGGGAGGCAATCCGAAGCCCGCCTCCCGTCTATCCCCCCGCATCCTGCGGTGTCCGGATGGAATCAACCGTCGCGCGGCTCCGATCAGAAGAAGATCGGCCGTGCGCTGGCGGTGATCTCGCCCAGCACCGTGCCGGTGGCCGGCTCGATCTCCTTGAGCACCACGTCGTAGCCCCAGAGGTCGGCGAGGTGCTGCAGGACCCGCTTGGCGTCGTCCTTCTGCAGGGTGATCTTGTTGATCGCCTTGTGGTGCAGGATCAGGCGCCGGTCGCCCTCGAGATCCACATCCACCACCTCGATGTCGGGATCGAGCCACGCGACGTCATACTGGCGCGCGAAGGCGCGGCGCAGCTTGCGGTAGCCGCGCTCGTCGTGGATCGCCTCGACCCGCAGCTCCGGCTCCTCCGGATCGTCCACGACGTGGAACAGGCGCAGGTCGCGCATCAGCTTGGGTGACAGGAACTGCTGGATGAAGCTCTCGTCGCGGTAATTCTCCCAGCAGTCGCGCAGGACCTCCATGGCGTCGCCGGTGCCGGCGATGTCGGGGAACCACGCCCGGTCCTCGTCGGTCGGCTGCTCGGCGATGCGGGCGATGTCCTGCATCATGGCGAAGCCGATCGCGTAGGGGTTGTGGCCGCCGTAGGAGCGGTCGTCGTAGTTCGGCTGCCGGATGACGTTGGTGTGCGATTGCAGGAATTCGAGGTAGGCGGCCTCGGTGATCTGCCCGGATTCCGACAGGGCGTTCATGATCCGGTAGTGGCAGTACGTGGCGCAGCCCTCGTTCATCACCTTGGTCTGGCGCTGCGGGTAGAAGTACTGGGCCACTAGGCGGACGATGCGCAGGATCTCGCGCTGCCAGGGGCGCAGGCGGGGTGCGACCTTCTCCAGGAAATAAAGAATGTTCTCCTGGGGCAGCTCCAGCAGCGCCTTGCGCCGCTCGGCGGCCATGTCGGAGCGGACGGCGCCGACCTTCTGCGGCAGGGTCCGCCAGAGATCGTTGTAGATCTGCTCCCCGTGCTCGATCCGCTCGCGCTCGCGCCGCTGCTCGGAGGCGAGGTCCGGCCGCTTCTTACGCGGATAGCGGTGGACCCCCTGGCTCATCAGCGCATGGGCGGCGTCGAGCACCTGCTCCACCGCCTGATGGCCGTAGCGCTCCTCGCAGCGGGCGATGAAGCCCTTGGCGAAGTCGAGATAGTCCAGGATGCCTTCGGCGTCGGTCCACTGCCGGAACAGATAGTTGTTCTTGAAGAAGTGGTTATGCCCGAAGGCGGCATGCGCGATGACGAGCGTCTGCATCGTCGCCGTATTCTCCTCCATGACGTAGGAGATGCACGGGTCGGAGTTGATGACGATCTCGTAGGCGAGGCCCATGAGGCCGCGGCGGTACCCGGACTCGTGCTGGGCGAAGTGCTTGCCGAAGGACCAGTGCTTGTAGAACAGCGGCATGCCGATCGACGCGTAGGCGTCGAGCATCTGCTCGGCCGTGATGATCTCGATCTGGTTCGGGTACCAGGACAGGCCCAGCTGCGGTCCGGCCACCGCCTCGCAGGCGTCGTGGATCCGTCGGATCGTGTCGAAATCCCAGTCGTTACCGGTGAACAGGGGTTTCTGGCCCCCGGAGATGGTCTGGGGCGTCCGTGCCTTGACGAGCGTCATGCGGCCTCCCGTTCGATTGCTTGGATCCGGCCAACTCCGCGTCTCGCCCTCCCCCGCAGAGGCGGGAGGGACGCGTCGCGCCACTCCGTGTCACGCCTCCGCCTCGGCGCGGCCTTCCTTGCGGCCGAACAGCTCGCGGAAGACCGGGTAGATCTCCCGGCGATGGTTGACCTTGCGCATGGCGATCGGACCGCCGGCCTTGGCGATCGCCTCGTAGGTCCGCCACAGGGTGGTGCGGTGCTCCACGAAGCCGGCGCGGGGGCCGTTCTCGTCCCCCACCTCGAGATAGGCGAAGTGCTGGCAGGCCGGGAGGATGTGCGACCGGAGGAGTTCCGTCGAGGTCGGCCCGTCGGAGGAGACGTTGTCGCCGTCCGAGGCCTGGGCGGCGTAGATGTTCCAGTCGTTCGGGTCGTAGCGCTCGGCGATGATGCGCTTCATCTCCACGAGCGCCGAGGAGACCAGGGTGCCGCCGGTCTCCCGGGAGCCGAAGAAGGTCTCCTCGTCCACCTCGGTCGCCCGGTCGGTATGGCGGATGAAGACGATCTCCACGTGCCGGTAGCGGCGCGTCAGGAAGATGTGCAGCAGGATGTAGAACCGCTTGGCGAGGTCCTTCATGTGCTCGGTCATCGAGCCCGACACATCCATCAGGCAGAACATCACCGCCTGGGCGATCGGCCGCGGATAGGGCTCGAACCGGCGGAAGCGCAGGTCGATCGGATCGACGTAAGGGATCCGCTTCGACCGCTCGCGCAGCCGGAACAGGGCCTGCTCCAGTTCCGAACGCTCTGGATCGCCCTCCGCCAGGGCCTGGATCTGCGCCTCCAGGGCCGCGACTTCCTCGGGCTTCGGCCGCTTGAGGGCGATCCGCCGGGACATCGAGTTGCGCAGGGTGCGGGTGAGCGCGAGATTCGCCGGCGAGCCGGTGACCGTGTAGCCCGCCCGGCGCAGCCCCTCGGTTTCCACCACGGCCAGCCGCCGCTTGGCGAGGTCCGGAAGCTCCAGATCCTCGAGGAAGAGCTCCAGAAACTCCTCGCGGGTGAGGACGAAGCGGAACGCGTCCTCGCTGTTCTCGCCGCCTTCCCCGCCTTCACCGGCACCACGGCCGCCGCCGCTGCCCGGGGGCCGCTCGATCGTGTCGCCCTCGACGTAGGTCTTGTTGCCGGGCAGGATGTGGTCCTGCAGGCCCGTGCCGGGCTGGCGCGAGAAGCGGGGCTCCCGGACGCCGTCCGCCGGCACGGTGACGCGGCCGTCCTTGCCGAGATCCTTGATGTCCTTCTCGCGGGCGGATTCCCGCACCGCGCGCTGGGCCACGTCCTTCACGCGCCGCAGGAAGCGCTGGCGGTTCGGGAGGCTCTTGCCGCCCGGGTTCAAACGTCGGTCGACGATATGCATCCGCTGCGAAAACCCTCGTCCGCGTGTTCCGGCCGGGTCCGGACCCTTGTCGTACCATGCTGTTACCGGAGGGATGGATCCCTCTTTTGCAGCAGGGCCGAGATCTTCACCGGCCGGTCGTCCGAAACTGTGGCGGCAAAGGGTCGGATCTCAGGGTCGAACCCTGTGCCGGCCGGATTGGACCCGGCCGGACACCCCGCGCCTCAGCCGGCCTGCTTCACCCGCATGTACCATTCCACCAGACGGCGAACCTGCCGCTCGGTGTAGCCGCGCGCGACCATGCGCTCGACGAATTCGCCGTGCTTCTTCTCGGTCTCGCCATCCTTCTTGGAACCGAAGGAGATCACCGGCAGCAGTTCCTCCACCTGGGAGAACATCCGCCGCTCGATCACCTCGCGCAGCTTCTCGTAGGAGGTCCAGCTCGGGTTGCGGCCGCCGTGCTGGGCGCGGGAGCGCAGGGCGAACTTGACCACCTCGTTGCGGAAGTCCTTCGGGTTGGCGATCCCGGCGGGCTTCTCGATCTTGGTGAGCTCCTGGTTCAGGAGCTCCCGGTTCATGAGCTGCCCGGTCTCGGCATCCTTGAAGTCCTGGTCCTCGATCCAGGCGTCGGCATAGTCGATATACCGGTCGAACAGGTTCTGCCCGTAATCGTGGTACGATTCGAGATAGGCCTTCTGGATCTCGTGCCCGATGAACTCCGCATAGCGCGGGGCCAGCTCGGTCTTGATGAATTCCAGGTACTTCTTCTCGGTCTCGGGCGGCAGCTGCTCGCGCTTGAGCGACTGCTCCAGCACGTACATCAGGTGTACCGGATCGGCCGAGACTTCGGTGGTGTCGTGGTTGAAGGTCGCGGCCAGGACCTTGAAGGCGAAGCGGGTGGAGATCCCGTCCATGCCCTCGTCGACGCCGGCCGTATCCTTGTATTCCTGCATCGAGCGGGCGCGGGGATCGACCTCGCGCAGGGACTCGCCGTCGTAGACCCGCATCTTCGAGAAGACGTTGGAATTGGCGTGCTCGCGCAAGCGGGACAGGACCGAGAAGCGCGCCAGCATCTCCAGCGTGCCGGGGGCGCAGGCGGCGTCCGAGAGTTCCGAGCTGGAGATCAGCTTCTCGTAGATCCGCTGCTCCTCGGTGACGCGCAGGCAGTACGGGACCTTGATCACGTAGATCCGGTCGATGAAGGCCTCGTTGTTCTTGTTGGTCTTGAAGGTCTGCCACTCGGCCTCGTTCGAGTGGGCCAGGATCACGCCGGTGAACGGGATCGCGCCGATATTCTCGGTGCCGACGTAGTTGCCCTCCTGCGTCGCCGTGAGCAGCGGGTGCAGCATCTTGATCGGCGCCTTGAACATCTCGACGAACTCGAGGATGCCCTGGTTCGCGCGGTTCAGGCCGCCCGAATACGAGTAGGCGTCGGGATCCGCCTGCGACAGGGTCTCCAGGCGCCGGATGTCGACCTTACCGACCAGCGAGGAGATGTCCTGGTTGTTCTCGTCCCCCGGCTCGGTCTTGGCGATGGCGATCTGGCGCAGCCGGGAAGGCCGGACCTTGATCACCTTGAAGCGCGAGATGTCGCCGTTGAACTCGTCGAGGCGCTTGAGCGCCCAGGGGCTCATCAGGCCGGTCAGCCGCCGGCGCGGGATGCCGTAACGGCGCTGGATCTCCTCGCCCATCGTCTCGGGATCGAACAGGCCCAGCGGGCTCTCGAAGACCGGCGAGACCTCGTCCCCCGCCTTGAGGACGTAGACGGGGTGAACCTCCATCAGGAGCTTCAGCCGCTCGGCCAGCGACGACTTACCGCCGCCCACCGGGCCCAGCAGGTAGAGGATCTGCTTGCGCTCCTCCAACCCCTGCGCGGCGTGGCGGAAGAACGAGACGATCCGCTCGATCGTCTCCTCCATGCCGTAGAACTCCCGGAAGGCCGGGTAGGTCCGGATCGTCCGGTTCATGAAGATCCGGCCGAGGCGCGAATCCTTGGCGGTGTCCACGAATTCGGGTTCGCCGATCGCCGCGAGGATGCGCTCTGCGGCCGAGGCGTACATCAGGGGCTCGTCGCGACAGGCCTCCAGGTACTCGGAGAGCGTCATCTCCGTGTCGCGGCGGGCCTCGTACCCTCGGGCGAAGCTCTGGAAAAGGTCGTTCGTCGCATGCATGGGCATTCGATAACCCTCTCAGACCGTGACAGCTTCATCCTGTCTCGGCTTGGATGCAACCGACAGGCCCGCTTTTGTCGCAGTGCGGCGAGCGTGGCGCCCGGCATGTCGATTGCTTGCAACACTCCCGAGCGCTGAAGGCCGCACAGATGAGACTCCGTGCGGCCCCCGAACGGCTGCACGAGCCGCTGAACTGGGCAGATACCGCCTAAGCGGGCCCAGGCTCACAAATCCGTGCCCTCTTTCTTGCCATCGTCTCCCGATTTGGCACCGGACGCCGCGACCGTAATCTTGACGGTCTGCGTCTGCACTTGACCGTCGGAGCTCTTGACCTCGAACGTCACTTCGTCGGTGCCGGTGAAGCCGGAGTTGGGCTGGTAGAACAGCGCCTGGACGGCCGCCTCCTTGTTGGGACAGCGATAGCTCGCCGGTGTCTTCAGCTTGCCGACCTTGGTGATCACCGAGCCGTTCTTGGGCGGCCCGGAGACCTTGAACTCGGGCATCGGCCCAGGAGAACAATCCTTCTTGAGGTTCGGCGCGATCTCGATGCGCACGGTCTTGCCGGGCGCCACGGTCTTGGTTCGGCTGGCGGGCGCCTGGGCCAGCGCCGGGCCGGCGAGGGCCATGCTCCCGACGAGCAGCGCGGCGAGCGGACGAAGGGCAATCATGGAAGCGTCTCTCCAGTGCCGAGCCGGGACCTGTCTCCGGACGCGCGTCCGGATGCCCCGTTCCTCGGTGGAGACCATGTGGGGACGCCGCGCACGGGCGTCGAGGGCCCGGACGGCCCCTTAATTCTGGAGCGCCGCCGCGACGATACCGGTGATGCGGGCGATCTGCGCGGCATCGAATTCGCCGGCCAGGGCGGCGGCGAGCCGCCCTTCGACCCGCGCGCGCTCCCCGGCATCGGCAAGCGGAGCGGGGGGAATCTCATCCTCGGCCAGACGGCAGACCCGGCGAATCGTCTCGGCGGCCGCGAGGAGTTTCTCCCGGTCGGTGGGACCCATCTCCCAGAGCGGATTGCGCAGGCGGCTGATCACGCGCTTGGCGTCGCGGTACTCGCGGTCGACGCCGGTAGCCGCCTCGATCTGGCTGACGAGGAACATCAGTTCCAGGACTTCGGACGCCGCCTCCGGGCATGTGCGGACGATCCGCATGATGCGGGCCATCAGTTCCTGGCTGGGCGTCAACTTGGGTTTGGGCGCGGCCATGCGGGCGACAACGCAGGTTGTCGCCGGAAAGTTCGCTGGCCGCGTGTCGGATCGCGCGGTCGTGCCGACACGGTCAGGCTGGGCCGGTCAGGCCTCCAGGTCGGGCATCTCGCGCAGGCCATCGAGCAGGGCGCGGCAGGCCCGCAATTCCTCCAGGGCTTCGGCCAGGGACGCCCGGTCGGAGGCTCCGAGAGTGCCGGACCGGGAGCCCGCCTCCGTCTCGACCTCCTGAATCAGGGGTTCGGCCGCCACGGCCTCGCCGCGGCCGACCGCCTGCACGAAGCGGACGCCGTTCTCCTTGAGGACCCGCTGCGCCCCCGCGATGGTGTAGCGCTGCACGTGCAGGAGATGCCGGATGCCCGCCACCAGCTCGACATCCTGGGGCCGATAATAGCGCCGTCCGCCCGCCCGCTTCACGGGACGGATCTGGCCAAAGCGGGTCTCCCAGAACCGCAGCACGTGCTGGGGCACGTCGAGTTCCTCGGCCACCTCGCTGATCGTCCGGAACGCGTGAGCGCTCTTCTCGCCGATCCCGGTCGGCGGTTCGTCGGTCTGTGCGGCGGCGAGGGCTGGCGGCATGGGTGTCTTGCGAATGGGCTCGGAACGCCCCGATCTTGACCGGTCGCAGGGTCGCACTCAAGCCTGAGAGGCCGAGGAATCCGGCGGCGTTTGGAGCGGGTGCCGCTTGTGCGGTGCGTCGTGTGCCGGGCTCCCGTTCACCGTCCGCGACCTTGCGGGCATCCGGGACAAGGGCGGGGGCAGGATGAACCGCAGCCCGTTCCGGGGCGCAGGCCCCGCAGGAGGCGGCCCCGCACGCGGACCCGCTCAATCGTCGTCGTGAACGCCCGTGCCATTCAGGCCGTTGATCTTGGCCTTGAGCACGTTGGACGGCTTGAACACCATCACCTGCCGCGGCTCGATCGCGACCTCGACCCCGGTCTTGGGGTTGCGGCCGACGCGCTTGCCCTTGCTGCGCACCACGAAGGAGCCGAACGAGGACAGCTTCACCGTCTCGCCGCTCGCCAGGCAGCTGCAGATCTCCGACAGCACGGTCTCGACGAGGGCGGCCGACTCGGTCCGCGACAGGCCCACCTGATGGTAGACGGCCTCGCTCAAGTCGGCGCGCGTCACCGTCTTGCCTGCCATGCCGTGTCCCCTCGCCCGCATCGTTCGCCCCATGACGCATGGTGCGGCACGCGCGGCCACACCAAACGCTGAAGGCGTATCCCTATGATCCGGCACGCTAATCGGCGCTCCGCCCCCGGTCAACCGCAGCGGGGCCGCGAATCGTTTCAGGCGCCCGCTCGAAGCCTCACCAGCGGATTAGCGCCGCACCCCAGCTGAACCCGCCGCCGATCGCCTCGATCATCACGAGGTCGCCCGCCTGGATGCGACCGTCCCGCCGCGCCACGTCGAGGGCCAGGGGAATCGAGGCCGCCGACGTGTTGCCGTGGCGGTCCACCGTCAGCACGATCTTCTCCCGGGCGATTCCGATCTTGTCAGCCGAGGCCTCGATGATCCGGCGATTGGCCTGATGCGGCACGAACCAGTCGAGCTCCTCCGCGGTGACGCCCGCCTGCGCGAAAGCCTCGACGATCACGTCGGTGACCTGCCCCACGGCGAACCGGAACACGTCGCGGCCCTCCATGCGCAGGTGGCCGGTGGTGCCGGTGGAACCCGGACCGCCGTCGACATAGAGCTTTTCCCGGTGGCGCCCGTCCGACCGCAGGCTCGCGCTGAGCACGCCGCGGTCCCCGGCCTCGTCCTGCGCCTCCAGCACGATGGCGCCGGCCCCGTCGCCGAACAGCACGCAGGTGGTGCGGTCCTTCCAGTCGACAATCCGCGAGAAGGTCTCGGCGCCGACCACCAGCGCGCGGCGGGCCGCGCCCGTGGTCAGGAACTTGTCGGCGGTCGAGACCGCGAAGACGAAGCCGGCGCAGACCGCCTGCAGGTCGAAGGCCGCGCCCTGATGGATGCCCAGCGCCGCCTGGATCTGGGTCGCGGTCGCCGGAAAGGTGTGGTCCGGCGTCGAGGTGGCGCAGATCACGAGGTCGATGTCGTCGGCGGTCAGGCCGGCATCCTCCAGGGCGGCCCGGGCCGCGCGCGCGCCGAGGACCGAGGTGGTCTCGTCGGCGGCCGCGATGTGCCGCTGGCGGATCCCGGTCCGCTGGACGATCCACGCGTCGGAGGTGTCCATCTGCTCGGCCAGATCGGCATTCGTCACCACCCGTGCGGGCAGGCTCGATCCGGTCCCCACCACCACCGAGCGCAGAGGGGGCGCGCGCCGGTGCGGCTCGGGGTCAGTGCGGAGGGTTGCCATCATTGTCCTTCCCGGACGACGCCAGATTCACAATTTCCAGTTGTGAAGCCGCAGCCGTCCGATTTCCATCCCATCCGTCGACGGGGCTCAGTCCGGCACCGGCGTCACGCCGGCGCCAGCGCCGCGGTCTGGTCGAGCATCTCGCGGATCGTGCGGATCATGTCATGGCGCGCCATGTCGTGCGCCAGATCGATCGCCGCGGCGAAGCCCTGCGCATTCTCCGAACCGTGGCTCTTGATGACGATGCCTTCGAGGCCGAGGAACACCCCGCCATTGGCCCGGCTCGGGTTCATCTTGTCCTTGAGGGCCTTGAAGGCCTGCCGGGCGAACAGGGCGCCGATCTTGGCGGCCAGCGTCCGGGTCATGGCGGCGCGGAGATACGTGCCGATCTGCTTGGCGGTGCCCTCGGCGGTCTTGAGGGCGATGTTGCCGGTGAACCCCTCGGTCACCACCACGTCGACGGTGCCGCGCCCGAGATCGGTGCCTTCGACGAAGCCGTGATAGGTCAGCCCCGGGCTCTCCATCTCGCGCAGGATCCGGGCGGCCTCCTTGACCGCCTCGTTGCCCTTCATCTCCTCGGTGCCGACATTGAGCAGGCCGACGGTGGGCCGGTCGAGGTCGAACACGATCCGGGCCATGGCGGAGCCCATCACGGCCATCTCGACGAGGTGCTCGGCATCCGTGCCGATGGTGGCGCCGACGTCGAGCACGACGCTCTCGCCGCGCACGGTCGGCCACAGGCAGGCGATGGCCGGACGCTCGATGCCCGACATGGTCTTCAGGCAGATCTTCGACATCGCCATCAGGGCGCCGGTGTTGCCGGCCGACACGCAGGCATCGGCCTGCCCGTCGCGCACCGCCTGGATCGCCTGCCACATGGACGATTTGCCCCGGCCCTGGCGCACCGCCTGGCTGGGCTTGTCGTCCATGGCCACGGCCACGCTGGTGTGGCGGATCTCGACGCAATCCTTGAGCCGGGGCTCCTTGGCGACCAGCGGCGCGATCACGGCCTCGTCGCCGAACATCAGGAAGGTGGTGCCGGGATGACGCTCCCGGGCCAGGGCCGCGCCGGGCACGACCGTGGTGGGCCCGTGGTCGCCACCCATGGCGTCGAGCGAGATGCACACGCGTTGGGACATGTCGGTAGCGGGTCGCGGGTCTCGGCGGGAAAGGGTTCAGACGTCGGCGGGACGGGGCCCGCCGGGCGCGGCGGACCATAGCGATACCGGCCCGGCGGGCAAATGAAATCGGGCGGCGCGGGCTTCCGGGCGGTCGCCGACGGCCTCAGGCTCCGCCGTCGCGGAGCTTGCGCAGGCCGTCGAGGGGCCCCGCATCGTCGCCCGCCACCACCGGCTCGAAGGTGATGCCGGGCTTGCGCGGATAGGGATCGAGGCCGAGCGCCAGGAACTCGGCGGTGAGCGCACCGAAATCGATGCGGCCGCCGACCAGCGGGTCGGGGATGTCGGCTTCCTCGGCCTCGGTGCCGGCGAGCCGGTCGGTATCGGTGAACACCACCTCGACCGGTTCATGGACCGGCGCCTCGAAGGGTTCGAGGCTCACGGTGCAGACCTGCGTCACCAGGGCTTCCACCGCGCCGGTCACGGTGAGACGGCTGGTCGGCCCCTCGATGGCGAAGCGCCCGACCAGATCGCGGATCCCGGGGATGCCGAAATCGGCGGCGAGCGCCGCGCATTCGGCCGGGCTCGCCTCCACGGTGACGGCGCCGCGCCCCTGGGGCAGGCGCTCGACATTGACCCAGCGCGCGAGGGGAAAGCCCTCCTGGCCGGCGTGGCGGGTCATGAATTTCCTCCATCTCCAGCGTGGACCGATGCCGGCGCGAAGCCGTCCGGCTCCGGGAAGGGCGGCCCGGCCCCGAGCAGCCCGTCCAGATCGGCGCCGGCGAGGGCGGCGTCGGCGGACTGCACGTAGGCGGCAAGACCGCGCCCGTCACCCTCGCCGCCCAGCACGTTGCGGACGAGAACGGCGCGCAGCGCCGCCGCGTCGCCGGCCTCCAGGGCGGCATCGTAGCCCTCGGCCCGGCCGTAAAAGGCGGCGCCGAGCTTCTTCATCCGCTTGGACACGCCCATGTCGCCGACACCGAGTTCGCGCAGCGAGGCGTCGAGCTGGGTGAAGACGGAATTCACGAGATCCTGGGCCACCTCGGACGCCGGCGCCGGCAACCGGTTCAGCCGGCGCAGGACCAGGATCGCGTGCAGGCAAAGGGCCTCGAACCGGCCCTCCACGGTATCGGGCACGCCGAGGCGCGTGTAGAGGCCCGGCCGGCGCGCGGCCATGCTCAAGGCCACGTGCAGCCCCTCGACGGCGCGGCGCCGCGCGCTCGCGCGCCGGAACAACCCGGCGATCATCGGTGCCGAACCCCGGCCATCTGTGGCCAAGCTTGCCTTGTCAAAGCCATAACCCCGCGGTACGGCAACCCACGCCCAGGGCGCAAGCGCCGTCGGAGCCCCGTGTCGGCGACGACGGTTGCGCCCCGTCCGTCAACACGCTCTCTGGGGGCCCGATGCGGCGCCGTCTCGTCCAGTCCTTCGCGCGCCTCGCCCTGCTCGGCCTTGCGGGAACCGGCCTGTCCGGCTGCATCGGCGAGGAGCTGCGTCACGGCTATCAGGTCGACCAAGCGGCACTCGCCACGATCAAGCCCGGCATGAGCCCCGAGCAGGTCCTGCAGATCCTCGGCACGCCGTCGACGGTGTCCACCGTGGGCAACAAGTCCTGGTACTACATCTCGCAGAACACCCGCCGGACGATCATGTTCCTGGGTGAGCAGGTCGAGGACCAGAAGGTGACGGCGGTCTATTTCTCGCCCGCCTTCAAGGTCGAGCGGGTGGCGCTCTACGGCCTCCAGGACGGTCGGATCTTCGACTTCATCGAGCGCACGACGCCGACGAGCGGCGCCGACCGCGCCTTCCTCAGCCAGCTATTCCGCGGCCTGACCCGCTACGAGCCGTTCGGCAGCGGCAGCGGCACCAGCGTCGTGCCGGGCGCCAATCGCGGCATGTGATCGGCCTCGCCCGCCACGAGGCGGGCGATCTCCGCCGGCTCCGAGAACAGGTGCTCGGGGCCGAGGGCCGCGAGAGCCCGGGAATCGGTATAGCCCCAGGCCACGGCGCCGAAGGGACAGCCCAGGGCGCGCGCCGCCTCGAGGTCGCGGATCTCGTCGCCGATGCAGAGAGCCCGGTCGGGCGCCACGCCGGTCCGTGCGAGCAGCGTCCGCAGCCGACGCGCCTTCCCGAAGACCGAGGCCCCGCAGGCATAGGTGCCGATGCGGTCGGCATTGTCCGGTCCGAGCACCCGCCGCACCGTGTCGGCGCGGTTCGACGACAGGATCGCCAGCGGCACGCCCGCCTCCGCGACCGCGGCCAGCATCGCCGGAACGCCGGGAAACAGGGCGATCTGGCCGGCGTCGCGCGCGGCCAGCCTGTGCATGTGGCGGGCGATGAGCGGCAGCTTCCAGCGCGGGATGCCGAGATGGGCCACGATCGCCCGGGCGCCCAGGAGCCGCAGACCCTCGA
The DNA here is from genome assembly GCF_029691625.1 of Methylobacterium sp. 391_Methyba4. Classification (NCBI taxonomy): domain Bacteria; kingdom Pseudomonadati; phylum Pseudomonadota; class Alphaproteobacteria; order Hyphomicrobiales; family Methylobacteriaceae; genus Methylobacterium; species Methylobacterium sp. 391_Methyba4. The sequence continues at coordinate 4,850,391 of NZ_CP121475.1, forward strand.
CCTCGTGGGCCTCGACCCGGCGGAAGCGGTAGCGGTCGGCGACCCCGTTCAGAACCGAACAGAACCACGGGAAGCTGTCGGCCAGGGTGCCGTCGAAATCGAGGACGACGAGACGCGGCCGTGGAGCGGCCGGCGGCCGGGTCATGTCAGGTCCGCAGGTTCTCGAGCGGGACACAGAGCCGCATCAGGAGACCGCCCGGCGCCCAGTCGTGCTCCAGCACGCCGTCGAGCTGGCCGGCGACGCTGCGCTCGGCCAGAACGGTGCCGAACCCCTTCCGGAGCGGCGCGCCGGCAACCTGGGGGCCGCCCTCCTCGTGCCATGTCAGCGTATAGCGGCCTGCCTCCCGGGCCCCGCTCAGCGAGACGCCGCCCTCCCGCGTCGAGAGCCCTCCGTACTTGACCGCGTTGGTCGCCTGCTCGTGCATGATCAGGGCGAGGGCGGTGGCGGTGCGCTCGCCGATCTCGGCATCGTCCCCGGTGATCACCACGCGCGCGCGTCCGTTCTCCTCGTAGGCGGCCATGATCAGGCGCATCAGCCCAAGCACCGTCTGGCCGGCCACCGGCGGGGCGCTGTCGGGGGAATGGGGGCGAACATATTCGTGGGCCCGGGCCAGGGCGCCCAGTCGCTCGCGGAACGCCGCCACGAACGGCTTGGCCGCAGGATCGCTCCGGGCGGTCAGCGCGGCGAGGCCGCCGACCACCGCGAAGATGTTCTTGATCCGGTGCGACAGCTCGCGGATCAGAAGGTCCCGCGCCTCCTCGGCGCGCTTCGCCTCGCGCAGGTCGCGGGTGACGGTGGCGTATCCCACCTCCGTCCCCATCGGATCGCGCACCGGGAAGATGTTGTAGAGCACCGCCAACGGCTCGCCGGTGACGAAGTGCCGGAAGGCCAGCTCGCCCTCCCAGAATCCGTCCCGGCGCACCGCCGGCATGACGGTCTCGGCCAGGATCCGGCGGCTGTCGTCGGTGAAGAAGTCGGACACCGTGCACGCCCGGGCGGCGGCGAGGTCGGGCAGGCCGACCAGGGCCAGGGCGGCCTCGTTGAGATGGGTGATCTCGCCCTCGAGGGTGCAGAGCCCGATGAAGTCCTTGGAGGTCTCGACGATCACGGCGAGCTTGCGGGCTTCGGCCTCGGCACGCTTCAGGTCGTCGATATCGGTACAGGTCCCGAACCAGCGCTCGATCCGCCCCTCGGCGTCCCGGATCGGCATGGCGCGCCCGAGCGTCCAGCGGTAATCGCCGTTGTGGTGGCGCAGGCGGTACTCGATCTCGTAGGGCTCGCCCGTCCTGAGGCAGTGGCGCCACCGCGCCCAGGCCCGCTCTTGGTCCTCGGGGTGGAACACCCCGTTCCAGCCCTCGCCGTCGGTGGAGCCGTAGGGCACGCCGGTGAACTCGTACCAGCGGTCGTTGTAATAATCGTGGAACCCGTCCGGCCGGGTGGTCCAGACCATCTGGGGCATGGCGGAGGTCATCACGCGGAAGCGGCGTTCGCTCGCGGCGATCTCCGCCTCGCGGGCGGCGACCCGCGCCAGCGTCCGGCGATGCTCCAGCAGGCTCGAGATCTGACGTGCCAACGCCAGCAGGGTCGCGGTCTGCTCGGAATCGAGGCCGTCCGGCCGCGGGGCCCGGTCCAGGACGCACAGGGCACCGATCGGAATGCCATGATTGCCGCGGATCACCGCGCCCGCATAGAAGCGGAAGGCCGGCGCCCCGGTCACGAGGGGGTTCTCAGTGGTCCGCGGGTCGGTGGTCAGATCCGGGATGACGAGAAGATCGCCCGCCTCGATCGTATGGGCACAGACCGAACAGTTGATCGGCAACTCGCGCTTGCCGAGGCCCACCTCCGACTTGAACCACTGCCGCTCGGCATCCACCAGGCTGACGAGGGCGACCGGCGCGCGGCAGACATAGGCTGCGACCCGCACGAGATCGTCGTAGAGCGGCTCCGGCTCCGAATCGAGGATCGCGAGATCACGAAGTTCCGCGATCCGATCCGCGGCGCTCCAGCGTCCATCGGTCGGTCCGGCTTCCGCGAGCGCGTGAGGTGCAGGCACATCCATGGTCCTGCCCTCACATAGGCGCGCAGCGGCCCCCTGCCTAGGGACCGCCGCGCTTTCCTGCCGTGCCCGCCGGGGCCCGGCAGACGATGCTGGCCGGGGCGCGTCAGGCGGCGCGGGACTTCGTCAGGGTCGGGTAGTCGATGTAGCCCTCGGGCCCCTGGCTGTACCACGTCGCGGCGTCGTCCTTGTTGAGCGGCGCCTTCTGGGCGATCCGCTCGACGAGGTCCGGATTGGCGATGAAGGTCCGGCCGAACGCGATGGCGTCGGCCTCGCCGGCATCAAGAACCTTCTGGCCGCTGATGCCGTCGTAATCGGCGTTCAGGATCATGGGGTTGCGGAACACGCGCCGCATCGCCGGGGCGATCGGCGGGTGGTCGGCCTTGCCGAAGGTGCCGTTCGGCCCCGGCTCGCGCATCTCCAGGAAAGCGATCCCGACATCGGCGAGCGCCTGGGCGGCGGCCACGAACAGCGGCTCCGGATCGGAATCGTTGCAGCCCTGGATCGCGCCGTTGGGCGAGAGCCGCACGCCGGTGCGCTCCGGCCCGGCCACCTTCGCCACCGCCTCGGTCACCTCGCGCAGCAGCCGCACGCGGTTCTCGATGGAGCCGCCGTACTGGTCGGTGCGGTGGTTGGTGCCGTCACGGAGGAATTCGTCGATCAGGTAGCCGTTCGCGGCGTGGATCTGCACGCCGTCGAAGCCGGCCGCCAGGGCATTGGCGGTGGCCCGCTCGTAATCGGCGAGCAGGCGCGGCACTTCCGAGACCTCCAGCGGGCGCGCCTCGGCATAGGGCTTCTTGCCGGAATACGTGTGCGCTTGGTCGGGCGCCGTCGTGGCAGAGGCCGAGACCGGCTTCTCGCCGCCCAGGAAGTCCGGGTGGACCAGCCGCCCCATGTGCCAGATCTGGCAGACGATCTTGCCGCCCTTGTCGTGCACGGCCTTCACGATCGGCCGCCACGCGTCGACCTGGGCGTCGGACCAGATCCCCGGCGCGAAGGGCCAGCCGAGACCCTCCTGGCTGATGCCGGTGGCCTCGGTGAGGATCAGGCCGGCGCCGGCGCGCTGGGCGTAATACTCGGCCATGATCGGGGTCGGCACGTGCTCGCGGGTGCCGCGGCCGCGCGTCAGGGGCGCCATGAAGATCCGGTTCTTCGCCTCGATGGCGCCGATACGGATCGGGTCGAGCAGGGACGGCATGAGGTACCTCGTTGTGGTGCGGCGCAGGCCGCGTCCGGTTTTATTCCCGCGCCGAGGTGGCGCTGCGCCGCCGCGATGCCAAGGTGCAGCGCAGCAGGGCTGACAGGCGCGTGCGGGGGCGCACACGGTGAATGGTGAACAGCCGGGCTCGCTCGGAACCCGGCCCTGTCGACTGATCCGCACCGTGCGGTCCGCGGTCACCGTTCGGGCCGGTCGACGAGAAGGCGCTCACCGATGCCGCCGTCGGTCGCCGGGTCGGCGCCGATGCGCCCGTGTCGTCGCCGCGACCCGGATATCCGGAGTCGACGCCGGCCATGCAGCTTCGGGTCGGCCGGTCCGGTCTGGGTGTCGGTCTCCATGCCGGGCCGCGCGGCCGATGCCGGAGAGGCAGGATCCGGCTCGGCCGATCGCCCCGACGTCCGGTCAGGCTGCGAGTTCGCGCATCGCCGCGGCGACCTCGTCGCGGCGGTAGGGCTTCTCGAAGAAGCGCCCGCGCTCTGGCAGATCCCCGGGTTCGGGCTGAATCTTCCCCGAGGTCATGATGATCTCGACCGGCGGCCAACGGTCTCGGATCGCATGGGCGAGGTCCAGACCCGCCATGCCGATGCCGAGGTCGATGTCGGAGAAGACGAGGACGATGTCGGGCCGCGCCTCCATAAGGCGCACCGCTTCCTCGGCGTCGAACGCTTCCAGGGCCTCGAACCCCGCCTCCTCGACGAGGTCGACAGCCATGAGGCGCATGACCGGCTCATCCTCGATGACGAGGATGGCATTCCGCCTCGCAGTCCCTGCAGCCACGGCTCGCTCCCTATCCATGCTGCAATTGGACGAGCAGCGCACGCAGCGTCGCTTCGAAGCCAGAGGAAGGGTAACGAAGGTCGACGCCGCCGGATCCGGCCAGTCCCAAACGAATGAGGCGCGAGCCGAACCCGGCGCGCTTGGAGTGCGCGGGGGCCACAGGTGGCGGGCCGCCCCGCTCGACCCAGTCGAGCACGACCTCACGCTCCCCGATGCCGTCATCGAGGCGCCACGTCACGGCGACCCGCCCGTCGGGGACCGACAAGGCCCCGTATTTGGCGGCGTTGGTCGCCAATTCGTGCAGCAGGAGCGAGACCGAGAGCGTCGCGCGCGGCCCGAGATCGAAATCGGGGCCCGTGACCGTGATGCGGTCGCCATGCCCCGCAGCGCCGAGGACCGCATGGACGACCTCGCGGACCGGGGCGCTCGTCCATGTCTTGTGGAGGAGCACGTTGTGGGCGGTCGACAGCGCGTGGATGCGCCGCTCGAAGGCCTCCACAGGAGCGCGGTCGGGGACACCGCGAAGGGTCTGCGTGGCGATCGACAGCACCATCGCGAGCATGTTCTTCAGGCGATGCGAGATCTCCTCGTTGAGGATGCGCTGCTGCTCCTCGGCCTCGAGCCGGGCAACGCCCGACTCCAGACGCTCGGCGACGTTGCGCACGAAGGCCAGGGTTTCCGGCGACCATCGGCGGGGCTTGTCGTCCTGCACGATGAACACCGCCACCGTGCGTCCCCGCTCGCGAACCGGCATGTTCACGAGCGCGCCGATGCCGACGTCGAGCATCAGCCGGGGATCCGAGGACGTTCTCGGATCGGTTCGCACGTCCTCGATGACCAGCGGCTCGCCGCGCCGAAGGTGCTCGCGGATGTCGCCGAAATCGGCGTAGCGGTGCCGCCCGGCGATGCTGGCGACGCCCGGTGCGGTCCAGCCCTCCTCGATGTCGACGAATTCAACGTCGCCGTCGATATGGCCATAGCCGGCCCGCGTGACGCCGAGGGTCGTGCCGACGATCTCGGCGGCGGCCTGGATCATCTCCGGGGCCTCCGTCAGGTCGCGGAACCGGTCGCCGAGGCTCAGCAGGGCCGTACGCCGCGCCTCGGCCTGGACCCGGTCGGTGACTTCGAGGAAGGTGACGGCGAAGCGGTCGGCGCCGATGGCGAAGGCGCGGCCCTCGTACCAGCGGTCGAGCGTCCCGACCCGCCGCAGGAACTCGCGCGGTTCCGCGCTCTCCACCACCTGTGCGAACTCATTGACCCAGGCGTCCTCGATACCGGGGAAGACCTCGCGGATGGTCCGGCCGGCAACCTGGTTCACGTCGATGCCGACGAGGTCGCCCCAGGCACGGTTGACCTCGACGTAGCGCCAGTCGGTCACCTGTCCGGCCTCGCGGATGACCTCGCCGACGATGAAGCCCTCGCACAGCCGCTCGAACAGGCTGCGCCAGTAGGCCCGGCTCTCGGCGAGGGCGTCCTCGCCGTCGAGGCGCTCGTGGACCGCCGCCATCAGGCGGGCGAGCGTCTCGAAGAACGCCACGGTCTCGCGGTCGAAGGCGGCCACCCGCGTCGAGGCGAAGGCGATGACCGCGCAGAGTTCGCCCCGGCTGACGATGGGGAACCCGGCATAGGCGTCGAGGCCGTTGCCGCGGGCCGCCTCCCATCGCGGATCGAGACTGGCCTGCAACCCGCTGAGGATCAGGGGCTGGCGGGTCTCCGCGACGATGCCGCAGAGCGGAGTCCCGAACGGCAGGCGCTTCAGGCGCTCGCGCCCGTCCGGAGAGATGTTGACCGCGTGGGTCAGGCGCAGGTGCTGCCGGTCCGGCGTTACGTCGTAGAGGCAGGCCCGGTCGAACCCGAGGGCGTCGGCCCCGTCCCTCAGAATGGGTTCGAGGACCGCGGAGGGGTCGTCGGCGGTGAGCAGGGCCGTGGAGGCGGTGGCGATGACGTCGAGCCGGTGCGCCCGCCGCAGCTCGGCGGCCTGGAACGCAAGGACCTGATCGCGTTCGTCCACGGCCCGGCGCATCTGCAGCTGGGTGACGACCTGGGCCGCCAGGATGCGCAGGTCCTCCTGCTGCTCCGGGGTCAGCCCCTGGGGCCGGGGCACCGTGTCGATGACGCAGAGCGAGCCGAGCACCTGCCCGTCGGGCGCGCGCAGGGGCGCCCCGGCGTAGAACCGGATGAACGGCTCCCCAGTGACGAGGGGGTTGTCGGCCGTGCGCGGGTCGGCCGCGAGGTCGGGCACGATCAGCAGGTCCGGCTCGGCCAGCGCGTACTTGCAGACCGAGCGCTCGAGGTCGGTCTCGCACGAAGGAAAACCGATCCGTGCCTTGAACCACTGGCGGTCGGCGGCCACGAAGCTGACGAGGGCGACCGGGGTCAGGCACAGCCGGGTCGCCAGCCGCACGATGCCGTCGAAGGCGGCCTCGGGCGGGGTGTCGAGGATGCCGTAGGCCTTGAGCGCGGCGAGACGCAGGTCGGCGGCGATGAGATGCTCGACGCCTTCCATGTCGATCACGGTCATGCGGAAATGGCCCCGTGCGTCGCCAGGGGATCGGGCGCGCCGTCGGGGTCGAGCGCGACGAGGGTTCCGGCCGGCGTGAAGGTCGCGCCGAGGACGAGGGCGAAGTGCTCCTGCACCCGGCGATGGCATTCGCAGGACGCCGCCTGCAGAGCCGGCCGGTCGCGGACCGTGATCCTGGCCCGGCCCATCTCGATAAGCCCCTGGGCCTGGAGCCGGTTGAGGATGCCGCTGAGATAGGTCCGGCGCACCCCGAGCATCTCCGCCAGCATGTCCTGGGTGACCGGCAGGACATCGGTGGCGAGCCGGTCGTGCAGGGCGAGCACCCAGCGCGCGCACCGCTGTTCGATGGGATGGGCGGCATTGCAGGCGACGGACTGGACCACCTGCGCGAGGAGGCAGTCGGCGTAGCGCACGAGGGCGTTGCGGATCGGCAGCGAGGTGCGCTTGGCCGCCTGCATCCGCGCCGCGTCCAGCCGCACCGCTGCCCCGCCCATCTGAACGACGGCGCGGTTGAAGGCCGGGAGGTAGCCCTGGCTCACAACGCCGCCGAGCGCCCCCTCCCGACCGACGGTCGCGGTCTCGATGGTGCGGCCCTCCTCCAGCGGCACGATCAGGGAGACCACCGTCCCGTCGAGCGGGAAGATCATCGCGGTGACCTCGTCCCCCGGCTCGAACAGGACGTCGCCGCGCACCAGTGTGACCACCTCCGCATGGGGGAGAAGCCTCGACCGTTCGACGGGTGGCAGCGAGCGGAGCAGGAGGTTCCGCTCCAGCGGGGACGGTGAGTTCGGCGGCATCGGTCGCGGCAGGCTGGCGCTACGAGCCGGCATAGCCCAGCTTGGCCGCCGCGTCCGTTCAAGAGTGAACACTTCCCGCTAAAATGATGGCCGGCGGACGCGAGGTCTCGACATGACGGATTGCCGCGGTCGTTCACGGTCGGCGCAGCGTCCTGCAGGTGGCCGCGCCGACCGCGACGGTCCGAGGGTTGAACCCCGGCACCGCCCGATCGGGTGCCCGTGCCCCTCGCCCTGTCGGATCAGCAATGAGGCATCCGCAGGATCCGCCCGGCTCCGTGCGGGCCGGAAGCGGATCGGCCGCGGATCGGCCGCCCGGATCCGGTGCGGCCGGCGATCCCTCAGATGGCCCGCAAGCGGAACCGAGAGGTCGGAAAGCCGACCTTCGGTTCGGCCATCCATCGATCAGCTGTGTGCCAGCACCGCGAGCAGCAGCAGGGCGATGATGTTGGTGATCTTGATCGCCGGGTTCACCGCCGGACCGGCGGTGTCCTTGTAGGGGTCGCCCACCGTGTCGCCGGTCACCGCCGCCTTGTGGGCCTCGGAGCCCTTGCCGCCGTGGTGGCCGTCCTCGATGTACTTCTTGGCGTTGTCCCAGGCGCCGCCGCCCGACGTCATCGAGATCGCCACGTAGAGTCCGGTGAGGATCACGCCGAGCAGGCTCGCCCCCACCGTGGCGAAGGCCTGGCTCTTTCCGGCGATCAGCTGGATCACGAAGAACAGCACAACCGGCGACAGCACCGGCAGGAGCGAGGGGACGATCATCTCCTTGATCGCCGCGCGGGTCAGCATGTCCACCGCCCGTCCGTAATCCGGCCGGTCGGTGCCCTGCATGATCCCGGGCTTCTCCCGGAACTGGCGCCGGACCTCCTCCACCACCGCGCCCGCCGCGCGCCCGACCGCCGTCATGGCGATGCCGGCGAACAGGAACGGGATCAGGCCGCCGAGCAGCAGGCCGACCACGACGTAGGGGTTGGACAGGGAGAAATCGACGCTGACGCCCTGGAAGAAGCGGTACTGCGTCGGGCTCGCATTGGCGATGAAGTAGTTCAGGTCCGACGTGTAGGCGGCAAACAGAACCAGCGCGCCGAGGCCCGCCGAGCCGATGGCGTAGCCCTTGGTCACCGCCTTGGTGGTGTTGCCGACCGCGTCGAGGGCGTCCGTGGACTTGCGCACCTCCGCGGGCAGGCCCGCCATCTCGGCGATGCCGCCGGCATTGTCGGTGACCGGCCCGAAGGCGTCGAGCGCCACGATGAAGCCCGCCAGCGCCAGCATGGCGGTGACCGCGATGGCGATGCCGAACAGGCCGGCGAGCGCGTAGGTGCTGATGATGCCGGCCACGATCACGATGGCCGGCAGCGCGGTCGATTCCAGCGAGATCGCCAGCCCCTGGATCACGTTGGTGCCGTGGCCGGTCACCGACGCGTCGGCGATCGACTTCACCGGGCGGAAGTTGGTGCCCGTGTAGTACTCGGTGATCACCACGATCAGCGCCGTGATGGCGAGCCCGATCACCGCGCATCCGAACAGGCCGCCCGACGTGAAGGTGACGCCCGTGGAGGTGGTGAAGGTCGTCGAGAAGCCCCCGAGCAGGGTCATGTTGACCGCCGCGATCGCCCCGATCGACAGAACGCCCGCGGCGATCAGGCCCTTGTAAAGGGCACCCATGATCGACTGGTTGGCCCCGAGCCGCACCGCGTAGGTGCCGGCGATGGAGGTGAGGATGCAGGCCGAGCCGATGGCCAGCGGGTACAGCATCATCGGCTCGAGGACGTCGCGGCCGCTTCCCGTGGGACCGGAGAAGAAGATCGCGGCCAGCACCATCGTGGCGACGACCGTCACCGCGTAGGTCTCGAACAGGTCGGCCGCCATGCCGGCGCAGTCGCCGACATTGTCGCCGACATTGTCGGCGATGGTGGCGGGGTTGCGCGGATCGTCCTCCGGGATGCCGGCCTCGACCTTGCCGACGAGGTCGCCGCCGACATCGGCGCCCTTGGTGAAGATGCCGCCGCCCAGCCGGGCGAAGATCGAGATCAGCGAGGCGCCGAAGCCCAGGGCGACGAGCGCGTCGATCACCTCGCGGCTCGACGGGTCGAGATGGGCGCCGCGGGTGAGGAACAAGTAGTAGAGGGCGACGCCAAGGAGCGCGAGGCCCGCCACCAGCATGCCGGTCACCGCCCCCGACTTGAAGGCGACGTCGAGGCCGCCGCCCAGCGAGGTGGAGGCGGCCTGGGCCGTGCGGACATTGGCCCGGACCGAGACGTTCATGCCGATGAAGCCCGCCGCCCCCGACAGCACGGCGCCGATTAGGAAGCCGACCGCGACCTTGATCCCGAGGAAGACGGCGAGGAGGACGAACAGGACGACGCCGACGAGGCCGATCGTCGTGTATTGCCGCCGGAGATAGGCCTGCGCGCCCTCGGCGATGGCGGCGGCGATCTCCTGCATGCGCTGCGTGCCGGCATCGCGCCGCATCACGTCGAGGATCGTGACGATGCCGTAGGCGACGGCGCAGAGCCCGCCCACGATGATCAGAAGCAAGGGAATCATTCGACCGTCCTTGTCATTATCGTGCCTGGCGTGGGCTTGTGATTGTCGAGCTTGACCGCCGGACGACGGCCATGGGACGCGGTGCTCGGATTCGGGGCTTTCCTTCCCAGAACAATACCTTGATTGCCAAACTTCGCCGGTGAGCGCAAACGCCGCGTGGGAGAATACGCTCAGGCCTCGGATCTCATGCGCCCGCGCGCGCGGTCCTCGCAGGCCCACGATTTCGCATTATTTTGCATTGCCCGGCGGCATGGGGGCGATGGCAACCGGGCATCGCCGCAGCCGCGGGCTGAGCCGGCGGTCGATTAACGTTCTTTTAACGCTCCGGTATTCTATTTTTAGTTGTACTCTGACGGGGCTCGCGATGAGCAGTGACCACGCCGCCAAGCTGGCGGCCACGCTTGAGGTGTTGCGCGGTGCAGTCGGCTTCCTGATCGCCGAACGGGTCGCGGCGCAACCGGTGGCGATCCAGGATGACCTGATCTCCGCGCTGCAGGACGCCCTCTCCCAGACGCCCGGCATGGGCCGGGATCCGGTGAGCCCTTGGATTCCGGTCGTCGCGGCGGACATGATCGACGAGGTCCGTCGTCAGATCGGGCATCCGGCCGGAGCCGCGGCCAGCCGCGGCGCCGCACGATCCGGGCCGGCTCAGATCTCAGAAGTGGCTGAAGGACCCAGCCGCGAATACGCGCTCGGCGCCATCGCGCATTTCGAAGCGCGGCGGGCCGTCGCCTGATGTGACGGTGCCGATGGCCGAGACGGTGAGACCGGCGGCGGCCGCCTCGGCCTGGAAGGCCGCGACATTCTCCGGCGCAACGGTACAGAGGATCTCGTAATCGTCGCCACCGGTCAGGACCGCGTCGATCAGCGCGGGCTCGGCCGCGCAGGCGCGCCGGGCGGCATCCGAGAGCGGCAGGGCGGCGGCCGCGACCCGGGCGCCGCGACCCGCGCCCAGCATCTTGGCGAGATCGCCCGCGAGGCCGTCGGACACGTCCATGGCCGCCGAGGCGTAGCGGCGGACCGCCGGCGCCGCGGCGAGCCGCGGGCGCGGATGCAGGTAGCGGTCGGCGAGTTCGGCCTGGAGCGCCGGGTCCAGCCCGGCGACCCAGGGCGCCGTGGGCTCCAGGCGGAGCCGCAGGCCGAGGGCGGCGTCGCCGATCGTGCCGGTGACGCAGATCCGGTCGCCGACCCGGGCGGTGGTGCGGCGGACGATGGCGCCGGTCGGCACCTCGCCGAACAGGCTCACCGAGATCAGCGCCGGGCCACCGGAGCGTACCGTGTCGCCGCCGAGGAGCGGACAGCCGGCCTCCGCCGCCGCCGCGCCGAGCCCCGCCGCGAAGCCGTCGAGCCAAGCCTCCGTCCAGTCATCGGGGAGCGCCAGGGTGAGCAGGAAGCCGCGCGGGACCGCGCCCTTGGCGGCGATGTCGGAGAGGTTCACGCCGAGGGCCTTCCGGGCGATCGAAGCCGGCGGATCCTCCGCGAAGTAGTGGATCCCCGCCACCACGGCATCGGTGGTGAGGACGAGGTCGTGGCCCGGCGTGGGCGTCAGCGTGGCGGCGTCGTCCCGCAGCCCGTGGGCGCCCGGCCCCGCGAGGGGGGCGAAGTAGCGGGCGATCAGCCCCTCCTCGGAAGCACGGGCCGACCCGGCCAAGGCTCAGGCCTTCCCGGCGGGCGGCTTTCCGGCGGATGGCTTTCCGGAGGACGGTTTGCCGACGGACGATTTACCGGGAAGCGGCTTCGACGAGCCCGGCTTGCCGGACGCCTTCTGAGCCCCGACCTCCCCCGGCCGGACCTCCCGGGCGAGCCGGTCGAGCACGGCATTGACGAGGCCGGGCTCGTCGGCCGTGTAGAAGCTGTGGGCCACGTCGACATATTCCGAGATCGCCGCGGCCGCCGGCACGTCGCGGCGGAACATCAGCTCGTAGGCGCCCGCCCGCAGGATCGCCCGGAGCACGATCTCGATGCGCCGCAGCGGCCAGCCCTGGGCGAGGGCCTGATCGAGCTTCGGGTCGATGGCCCGCTGCTCCTCGACCGTGCCGCGCAGGAGGTCGCGGAAGAAGGCGGTCTCGGCCGGGGGATGGACGATCCCGTCGACCTCCTGGCCGATCCAGAAGGCCTCGAACTCGGCGAGCGCGTCGAGGACGCCCTTGCCGGAGATGTCCATCTCGTAGAGCGCCTGCACCACGGCGAGGCGGGCGCCGCTGCGCAGGCTGATCTTGGCGGGCTTGCCGGCGGGCTCGGCGCCCGTCTCCGGCTGGGTGTCGGTGGTCCCGGTCATGGGGGTATCCGTCATCGGGTGCGCGCGGCTTCGGCGGCGCGCTTCAAAGCGAGCACGCCGAGGGCAGCCTCGGCGGCACCGCCGCCCTTGTTCATCTCGGCGACCCGGGCACGGGCGAGGGCCTGCGCCTCGGTCTCGACCGTGAGGATGCCGTTGCCGAGGGGCACGCGGCGCTGCACCGACAGGTCCATGAGCGCCCGGGCGCTCTCGCCGGCGACGATGTCGTAGTGGCCGGTTTCGCCGCGGATGACGCAGCCCAGCGCCACCACCGCGTCGTAGGGCTCGGCGTCGAGCAGGATCGCCACGGCGGCGGGGATCTCCAGGGCGCCCGGAACGGTCACCACGATCGCCTGCGCGGAGGCGGCCGCGATGGCCGCGCGGGCCCCGGCGAGGAGTTCGTCGGCGATCGCGTCGTAGTAGCGCGCCTCGACAACGAGGATCCGGGCGCCGGCGAGGGCCGGGTCGGTGGGCTTGGGCGCCGAGTCGGCGCGGGTATGGGCGACCATGGCTCTCGTCCGGCCGGGTTTTCGGGAATGGGCGGGCGGCACGTCGGGCGCCCGCACGGGGAGGACGGTTAGACCGAAGCGGCCGGCGCCACAAGCGGTGCGGGATCTTGGCTCAGGCCTGGCCGCGCGAGCGGCGCCGAAGCCGGCCCCGCCAGCGGCGGCAGCGGAGGCGCCGCGGGCCCGCCCACCGGCAGGGCCGTGCGCGCGACGTTCATCGTCATGGCGAGGAGCGCGTAGTAGCCGTTGATGCCGGTGAGATCGATCGCCCCCTGCTCGCCGAAGCGCGCCACCAGGGCCGCGTAGGTCGCGTCGCTCACCGCGCGGTTGCGCATCAGCTCGGTCGAGAACGCGTAGGCCAGCGCCTCGTCGGCGCTCATCGTGTCGGGGCGGCGTCCTTCGGCGAGCGCCTGCGCGGTCTCGGGGGCGACCCCGGCCTTCAGGGCGATCGGGTGGTGGATGGCCCACTCCACCGGCTGGCTCCATTCCCGCGCGACCACCAGGATCGCGAACTCGCTGACCCGGAGCGGCAGGACGCTGCCGTAGCGCAGGTACTGGCCCATCCGGCTCGCGCACAGCATCAGCTCGGGGCTGCGCAGGAGCGGCACGAACGGCCCGAAGACCGGGACGCCGCGCTCGGCCTGGAACGCGGCCGCGGCCTCGGTCTGCGCCGGGGAAAGGCTGTCGGCCGGGATCTCCGGCATGCGCTCCGCGCTGGTCTGCCCGCTGGCCATGCGTTTCTCTCCCCTGCCTCGACCCCGACCCGCGGGGCGCTCTGGATTTCCGGCCCCCGTGCGCCTAGACCATTGAGGCTCACCGGCACGCACCGCGCCCGACCGGGCCGCGACCCCTGAACGCCAGCGAGGCTTACGGCTTTGGCCCTCCCCGTCAACGAACGCCGGCGCATCATGCTGCTCACGGGCGCGAGCCGGGGCATCGGTCACGCCACCGTCAAGCGCTTCTCGGCCGCGGGTTGGCGGGTGATCACCTGCTCGCGCCACGCCTTCCCGGAGAACTGCCCCTGGGAGATGGGGCCCGAGGACCACCTGCAGGTCGACCTCTCCGACGCGCAGGACACGGCCCGCGCCGTCGAGGAGGTGCGGGGCCGGCTCGCCGCCGAGGGCGGGGTTCTGCACGCGCTGGTCAACAATGCCGGCATCTCGCCGAAGGGGCCGGAGGGCGAGCGCCTCGGCGCCCTGGCCACCGAGTTCGACACGTGGCAGCGGGTGTTCCAGGTCAACCTGTTCGCCACGATCCTGCTGGCCCGGGGCCTGCGCGAGGAACTCGCCCGGGCCAAGGGCTCGGTCGTCAACGTGACGTCGATCGCAGGCTCGCGCGTCCATCCCTTCGCGGGGGCGGCCTACGGCACCTCCAAGGCGGCGCTCGCCGGCCTGACCCGCGAGATGGCCGCCGATTTCGGGCCGCTCGGCGTGCGGGTGAACGCGATCTCGCCGGGCGAGATCGACACGTCGATCCTGTCGCCCGGCACCGAGAAGCTCGTCGAGCAGATCCCGCAGCGCCGGCTGGGCACGCCGGACGAGGTCGCCAAGGCGATCTACTTCCTGTGCACCGAGGCCTCGTCCTACGTGAACGGCGCCGAACTCCACATCAACGGCGGCCAGCACGTTTGACCAGATCGGGCGCTTCCTCTGGCGCATCCGCGGGCACGACGGCCGCGCGCCGGCACCCGGCGCCGGGCCGCAGGCTGCGCGCCGTCGTCCTGGGCCTCATCGTGGGCGTCGCGCCCGTCGCGGGGGCGCGGGCCGAGCCCGGGATCCGGATCCTCGACCTGCCCTTCAAGGTGCGGGCACTGCGCGGCTCGCGCAGCGAGGCGGCGGTCTCGGTGGCGACCTCCGGGCTCCTGCCGATCACAGGCGCCAAGACCGGTCCGCAGACCGGCGGCCAACAGGCCGGCGACGAGGAGAGCGCGCCCATCGCCGTGGTCTGGGGCGACGAGGGCGGCGCCGTGCTCGCCCTCGCCGAGGGCCGCGTCACCGTGCGGCCGATCGGCAAGGAGGCCGTCGAGGGGCTGACCGCCGCCGAGACGCCGCGCGGGGCCCTGCCGGGCTCGCGCCGGACGCTCTCGGGACCCCTGAGCGCCTATCTCACCGGGCGCACCCGCGCCCCCGACGGCGGCGCGGCCGCCGCGGTCCTGACGATCCGCGAGCGCCAGCCGATGGCGGTCAGCACCGATCCGAAGCCCGTGCCCGTGGCCACCGTGACGGTGCCGGCGGGGGGCGAGGCGGTGTTCGCGCCCCTGCGGCCGCGCCTGCTGCGCCTCGGGGGCCGGCCGGCTCTCCTGGCGGCGACGCTGTCGGGCGCGGATGCCGGAGGGCTCGCGCTGATCGACCGGCCCGCCGGCGATCCGGGCGCGGCTTGGGCCGTCACCGCCCGCACGCCCGCCCAGCCGGGGCCACCGCTGAAGATCGTCGGCATCGCCGATTTCTCCGGGTCCGGCGAAAGCCAGGCCGCGACGGTCAGCGCCAAGGGCAGGCTCCAGCTCTGGACGCTCCGTCCCGACCGGATCGAGGCGGCCGGCGAGGCCGAGGGCTACGCGGCGGGCGACGGCGATTCGGATCTCGCCGTCACCACCTCGGCCGGTGGCGGCCCCGAACTCGTCCTGCCGGTGGCGGGCCGCCCGGAGATCGCCTTCGTGGCAGCCAAGGGCGGCCTGCGCGAGCGCGCGCGCGTGGCCCTGCCGGTTCCCGCCGAGACCGGCATCGTCGTCCTCGGCGAGGGCGCCGCGGCGCGGCTGCTCGTCGGCCTCGCCGACGGCCGGGTGGCCGTCGTGGCACCCGATGGAGGCACGCCGTGAGTGCGGGCGCACCGGATTCCGACAGCCGCCTGTTCCCGGCGCGGCCCTTCGTGGGCGCGTCGATCGCGGTGATCCGCGGCGACCGCGTCCTTCTGGCGGCGCGGGCCAACGAGCCGATGCGCGGCGTCTGGACCCTGCCGGGCGGTCTCGTGGAAGCGGGGGAATCCCTGGCCGAGGCGGCCCTGCGCGAATTGTCCGAGGAGGTCGGCCTGCCCGCGGAGGTTGTCGGCGTGCTCGCGCCCACCGAGATCATTCTCCGGGACGAAGCCGGCCGCGCCCGACATCACTACGTCGTCCACCCGCACGCCGCCCTGTGGCGCGGCGGCGAACCCGTGGCCGGCCCCGAGGCGCTGGGGACCCGGTGGGCGACGCTCGCGGAGGTCGCGACCCTTCCGACCACCCCGGGACTGGTCGACACCCTGCGCGAGGCCTTCGCGCGCGTGGATGCACATGTGGATGCACATCCTGCGCGGACGGGCGGCGGGGAGGCGACGGCGTGAGGCGGCCGACGACGATCCTGTGCCTGCTGGCGCTCCTCACCGGCCTGGTCTCCGGGCCGGCCCTGGCCCAGCAGCGTTCCGGCCGAGGGGCCGCGCCTGCCAAGGAAACCGCCCGGGAAGCCGCGAAGGAGGCCCCCAAGGAGGCGAACGCCCCCGCGGACGTGCCCGCCCCCTACGACCGGGACCTGCTGCGCATGTCCGAGATCATCGGGGCCCTGGCCTTCCTGCGCAACCTCTGCGGAGCGCCGGATGCGTCCGACTGGCCGGCCCGCATGAAAGCCCTGATCGAGTCCGAGGGCGTGACCCCGGTCCGCCGCGACCGCCTGGCCGGCGCCTATAACCGCGGCTACCGCGGCTATGCGCTCACCTACCGGGTCTGCACGCCGGCGGCCCACGAGGCCGCCGCCCGGTACGTCGCCGAGGGCGACCGGCTGTCGCATGCCCTGGCCGGCCGTTTCGGAGGGTGATGCAGGCGCAACACACGCACCGGCGATGCCGGCGAAACATCGGATTTGAGCGCCCGTGTTAACCGATCCGAAATTCTCGGCTGGCCGAGCCGCCGGGACCCGCCTATCATCCATTGTGTCCGCCGGGCCCCGTGTCCGGCGCAATGGAAGTATCCGGCTATGCAGCACAGCTCTCACACCGCCCCCATCGAGGTCGATGTCGAGGAGAAACGCGTCGCGCTGAGTTACGTCTCGGAAGCGTTCGCGGAAGGCTGCCTCGATGGTCTCGACGGTGACTGCATGGCCCAGGCCGCCCTGTTCGCGGCGTTTCAGGAACTGGTGACCACGTACGGCGAGGAAGCCACCGCCCGGTACGCCGAAGGATTCCCGGAGCGCATCCGCGGGGGCGCCTTCACCACCACCCTGCAGCATTGAGCGTGTGAGCGCGGACGGTTGAGGCACGGGCGGTCAGCGACTACGTCCCGGGTCTGCGGTTCGGCGCGCCGGACCGCCCGCCGCCCGAGGAGCCGCCGCCCATGCCCGTTGCCCTGTTGCCGGACCGCGTCCTGGTCACCGTCGTGGGACCGGATGCCACGACGCTGCTCCAGGGCGTCCTGACCTGCAATGTCGAGACGCTCCAGCCCGGTGAGGCGCGCCTCGGCGCCCTGCTGACGCCGCAGGGCAAGATCCTGTTCGACTTCCTGGTCTCGCGGATTCCGGACGGCTTCCGGCTCGACGTGCAGGCCGACAAGGCTGCAGACCTCGCCAAGCGCCTGACGCTCTACCGTCTGCGCGCGCAGGCGACGATCGCCGCCGACCCGACCGTCGCGGTGGCGGCCGTCTGGGCCGGCGCCGTCCCGCCCGCGGCCGAGGCGGTAGCGGATTCCCGCGCGGCCGATCTCGGCGCCCGCCTCTACGCCGCCGCGGGCGCCTTCTCGACGGACGCGACGGAGGCCGATTACCACGCGCACCGGATCGCCCTCGGCGTGCCCGAAGGCGGACGCGACTACGCCTTCGGCGACGCCTTCCCGCACGAGGCGCTGATGGACCAGCTCGGCGGCGTCGACTTCCGCAAGGGCTGCTATGTCGGCCAGGAGGTGGTCTCGCGGATGCAGCACCGGGGCACGGCCCGGACCCGCATCCTGGCCGCAGCCTATCCCGACACCGCGCCCCAGCCCGGCACCGAGATCACGGCGGGCGGCAAGGGGCTCGGCACCACGGGCAGCGCCGCCGGAACCCGCGGCCTCGCCCTGGTCCGCATCGACCGCCTGGGCGACGCGCTGGCGGCCGGCGAGACCCCGCGGGCGGGCGAACGCCCCGTGACGCTGGAGCGCCCGGCCTACGCGACCTTCGCGATGCCGGATGTTGCGACGAGCGCGGCGGGCTGAGGCCGGATCGCATTCCGCGGGCGCCGCATACTCCGGGACAGGGGCCCCGCGTTACCGATCACAGCCCGATCCCGGGCATTCGCATCGGAGCACGATCAGCTTGCGCGTGGGGCGGCTTCCTGTGACCCCGGGGCGGCATGCCGGGATCGTTAGAGGTTCCCAGGAGCCGGCATCCTCCGGCCGGCATCCCAGGCCGGCCCGGGGTCGATCGGGAGCCGTCCCCGACCTTCTGCCCTGAAGCGGCTTCTCGCCTCCGGGCCGCAGCGACGGCCAGATCGGTCGCATGGGCGGGGACATCGAGGAGGACGACCATGACCTTCCAGGACGAGATCGCAGCGTTCTTCGCCAGCTACGTCGAGGCGTTCGCGCGCCGCGACGCCGATGCGTTGAGCGAGCTGTGGGAGCCGGTCGGACTGTTCCCGTCTTCGACCGGCAACTTCGCGTTGCCGAGGGAGGCATTTCGCGACCATTGCGTGACGCTCATGGACTTCTATCGCAAGCAGGGGGTCGTCCAGCCCTTGGGCGAACTCCGGTCGGCGGTGGAAC
This sequence comes from Methylobacterium sp. 391_Methyba4, assembly GCF_029691625.1. Lineage (NCBI taxonomy): Bacteria > Pseudomonadati > Pseudomonadota > Alphaproteobacteria > Hyphomicrobiales > Methylobacteriaceae > Methylobacterium > Methylobacterium sp. 391_Methyba4. The sequence continues at coordinate 4,868,785 of NZ_CP121475.1, forward strand.
TCTTCCCGAACGTCGCCCAGGCTCGGATGACCTATCGGATGCGGGGCGAGGGAGACGCACTCGTCGCCGAGTGGGACCACGTCTACATTCTGCGCCGCTCCGACCGCTGGCGCGTATCGTTGACGATCGCTGACGGTGAAATGGCGGCATGGGCCGCGCGAGGGGCGCAACTCTGATTTGCGAATGTCGGGCGCTCGACGCCACACAGGACGCCTGTTGCTCAGGCGCCTCGCGAGAAAGCGGAAGCGCTGACAATCTCGGAAGGGTCGCGAGCAGGCGCGACGGCGATGTCCATTCCGGTGCGTTTGCCGCTCTGGAGCGGAGCCTCGCACATCCACCCCTCGCCGACATACGCGCCTTTGCACCCGCGGCCGTCGTCGACATCATTTCGGAGGTTGCCGCCATAACTGATCTGATATGAGGTGCGCCCCTCGAAAGCTCGACATCGACGGGATTGCGACCACAAATGACTCAGAATCGGATCACCGTGGAAGCAACGGCTCCCGCACCCCTCGATGTCGCCTGGAAGGCCTATACATCGCCCGACCAGATCATGCAGTGGAACTTTGCCTCCGACGACTGGCATTGCCCAGCCGCAAGCGTCGATCTGAAGGAAGGTGGCAAGTTCACGTCCCGCATGGAGGCGAGGGACGGAAGCATGGGCTTCGATTTCGAGGGCACTTACACAAAGATTATTCCGAACACGCGAATCGAATATGCGTTTGGTGATCACAATGCGGTGGTCGAGTTCACCCCATCGGGCGAGCAAACGCACGTAAAGATTGCGTTCGATCCCGACGAACAAGTCCCCATCGATCACCAGCGCGACGGCTGGGCGGCGATTCTTGGAAACTTCTGCCAGCATGTCGGGAGGCGTTGAAGCCCGCCCAACGAGAACGACGACCGAGACCGCTGTCCGGCCGGAGCGGGCGTTTCCCTCCCGCCCCGACAACGCCAGTCCTGTGCCTTCCCTCTCATCCCTCGAGCGGACAGCCTGCAAGCGTTGAGGAGACCCTCCAGACGACCAGGAGAGGATGCTCGAAATCGAAGAGGACGATCTATCTCGCGAGCAGACACGCGCATTGCTGGCGCTTCATCGTGCAGGCCCGCACGCGTCCTCGCCGCCCGGCCACGTGTTCGCGTTCGATCTCTCAGGCTTGCACTCACCGGGCGTGACCGGGTTGACGTCGCAGAAGGCGCGCGCCGGCCCTGCGACCGGATCAATCCCCCATGCGTGAAGCCGGAGCGGAGCGCGCCGCGACAGCCGCTGCGCGTTCCCCATTCCGACGATGGCGTTCCGCTCCTGTTCTCGTTAACGTGGCGGGATGTCCGAGACTGGCCTGATCGACCATTCCGACGGCTGCCCCCGCTGCTGGTGGGCCGGCCTCGACCCGCTCTATGTCGCCTATCACGACACCGAATGGGGCGTGCCCGAGTATGACGGCCGGGCCCTCTACGAGAAGCTGATCCTCGACGGCTTCCAGGCCGGCCTGTCCTGGATCACCATCCTGCGCCGCCGGGACGGGTTTCGCGACGCCTTCGCGGGTTTCGATCCGGAGCGGATCGCCCGCTTCACCGAGGACGATGTCGCGCGGCTGATGGCCGACACCCGCATCATTCGCAACCGCGCCAAGATCCAGGGCACCATCGCGGGCGCCCGGGCTTGGCTGCGGATCGAGGACCAGGGCCCCGGCTTCTCGCGCTTCCTCTGGGATTTCGTCGACGGCCGGCCGATCCAGGGCAAAGCCCGGACCCGTGCGGGGATCGCCACCGAGTCGCCGGCCTCCCGGGCGATCGGGAAGGCCCTGAAGGCGGAAGGCTTCTCCTTCTGCGGGCCGACCATCGTGCACGCCTTCATGCAGGCGGTGGGCATGGTCAACGACCACCTCGTCGGCTGCCACCGGCACGGACCCTGCGCCGAACTGGGCCGGCCCCGATGAGCGAGCCGCCGCGCGCCTGGCAGCGCATGCTCTCCGGCCGGCGCCTCGACCTCCTCGATCCGGCGCCCGGGGACATCGAGATCGCCGACATCGCCCACGGCCTCGCCCGGGTCGCCCGCTGGAACGGCCAGACCCATGGGCCGCACGTCTTCTCGGTGGCCCAGCACAGCCTGCTGGTCGAGGCGGTGGGCCGCCATCTCGACGCCGCCTGCACCGATCCGGACGGGCTGGAACTCCTGCTGCACGACGCGCCGGAATATGTCGTGGGCGACATCATCTCACCCCTGAAGGACGCCCTCGGCGACGCCTATCGCGGCATCGAGCTGCGTCTGCTCGCCGCGGTGCGCCGCCGCTTCGGCCTGACCGCCCCGGTGCCGGCGCTCGCCCGTTTGGTGAAGCAGGCCGACCGGATCGCAGCCCATGTCGAGGCGGTGCGCCTCGCCGGTTTCGCCCGGGACGAGGCCGAACGCTATTTCGGCCCCGCCAGGGCGCTGCCCGAACCGGTGCTGGTCCTGGCCGAGCCGTGGCCGACCGCCGAGGCCGAGGCGCGGTTTCTCGCGCGATTCCACGCTCTGTGTCCGACCTGACGAATCTCCGCCCTCGATCCGTCACGATCGCAGGTCACTGGCGCCAGACCATGCCGACCCTCCACGTCTGTCCCCTCTCGCGTCTGCCCGAGACGGTCGCCGCCACCGATGCGAGCCACGTGCTCACGCTGATCAATGTCGGCACGCCGCTGGAGCGGCCGGCCGCGATTGCGGCGGAGAACCACGTCGTCATCGGGGTCAGCGACATCGCCGCGTCGCGCGACGGGCACGTTTTGCCGGCTGAAGAACATGTGGCCCGGGTGCTCGACTTCATTCGGGCCTGGCCACGGGAGAAGCCGCTCGTCATCCACTGCTATGCCGGGATCAGCCGGTCGACAGCCGCCGCCTATATCGCAGCCTGCGCGCTGGCGCCGGAGCGCGACGAGGCGGCGATCGCCGAGGCCCTGCGCGCAGCTTCGCCTTCGGCGACGCCCAACCCCCTGTTCGTGGCCATCGCCGACCGCATGCTCGGCCGCGACGGCCGCATGGTCGCGGCGATCGCGCGCATCGGTCGCGGCGCCGACGCCTTCGAGGGCACGCCGTTCAGCCTGGCGCTGGCGTGAGCCGAAGTGTGGCGCAAACGCCGCCGCGTGGCTCCAAAACGGTGCGGATCCGGCCAGCGGATTGGCCCCCCGGGTTGTGGGCACCGGGTTTCGCGCCGTACAACCACCCCCAAAGGAAGTATCTGGGATGAGTGCGAGCAGACCCGAGGGGGCCCCCGCCGCCGGCGACCTGCCCTTCGAGAAGGCGCTGGAACAGCTGGAGGAAATCGTTCGCCGGCTTGAGCGGGGCGACGTGCCCCTCGACGAATCGGTGGCGATCTATGAGCGCGGCGAGGTGCTGAAGAAGCATTGCGAGGCGCTGCTGAAGCGGGCCGAGGCCCGGATCCAGCGGATCACGCTGGGCTCCGATGGGCGGCCCGAGGGCGTTGCCCCACTCGACATGTCCTGAGGCTCGGCGGTCAAACCGATCCCATCCGTTAGAGGTTGATGCCGTGGCAATTACCCCCGAGCAGAGTGCGCTTCTCGATCGTGTCCCGAATCCTGCGGCGCTGCGGCGTCTTCCGGAATCGGATCTTCCGGCTGTTGCGGAGGCGGTGCGCGCCGAGATGATCGACGCGGTGTCGATCACCGGCGGCCATCTGGGCTCGGGGCTCGGCGTGGTCGAGCTGACGGTGGCGCTGCACCACGTGTTCGACACCCCCGACGACCGCATCGTCTGGGACGTCGGCCACCAGTGCTACCCGCACAAGATCCTGACCGAGCGCCGCGACCGCATCCGGACCCTGCGCCAGGGCGGGGGGCTGTCGGGCTTCACCAAGCGCAGCGAGAGCGTCTACGACCCGTTCGGCGCCGCCCATTCCTCGACCTCGATCTCGGCGGCGCTGGGCATGGCGGTCGCGCGCGACCTCGACAACGCCACCGCCAAGGTGAAGGGCCGCCCGCAGAAGCGCCGCAACGCCATCGCGGTGATCGGCGACGGCTCGATGTCGGCCGGCATGGCCTACGAGGCGCTCAACAATGCCGGCGCCCTGCACTCGCGCCTGATCGTCATCCTCAACGACAACGACATGTCGATCGCCCCGCCGGTGGGCGCCATGTCGGCCTATCTGGCGCGGCTGGCCTCGGGGGGCGCCTACCAGTCCCTGCGCGAGACCGCCAAGCAGCTCGGCAAGCTGCTGCCGAAGGCGCTCTACCAGCGCGCCGCGGCGGCCGAGGAATACGCCCGCTCGCTGGTGGTCGGCGGCGGCACGATGTTCGAGGAGATGGGCTTCCACTATGTCGGCCCGGTGGACGGGCACAATCTCGACCACCTGCTGCCGGTGCTCAAGAACGTCCGCGACGCCGAGCACGGCCCGATCCTGCTGCACGTCGTCACCCAGAAGGGCAAGGGCTACGCGCCGGCCGAGGCGAGCGCCGACCGCTACCACGGCGTGGTCAAGTTCGACGTGATCTCGGGCGTGCAGGCCAAGGCCAAGCCGAACGCGCCGGCCTACACGCGGGTGTTCGGCGAGAGCCTGATCAAGGCGGCGGATGCCGACGACAAGGTGGTGGCGATCACCGCCGCCATGCCGGGCGGCACGGGCATCGATCTTTTTGGGAAAGCCCACCCCGAAAAAACCTTCGACGTGGGCATCGCCGAGCAGCACGCGGTGACGTTCGCGGGCGGGCTGGCCACCGAGGGCTACCGGCCGTTCGTGGCGATCTACTCGACGTTCCTGCAGCGGGCCTACGACCAGGTGGTGCACGACGTGGCGCTGCAGAACCTGCCGGTGCGGTTCTGCCTGGACCGGGCGGGTCTGGTGGGCGCGGACGGGGCGACGCATGCCGGCGCGTTCGACCTGGCGTATCTGTGCTGCCTGCCGAACATGACCGTGATGGCGGCCTCCGACGAGGCCGAGCTGGTGCACATGGTGGCCACCGCCCACGCGCATGATTCGGGCCCGATCGCCCTGCGCTACCCGCGCGGCGAGGGCGTGGGCGTCGAGCTGCCGGAGCGGGGCGAGGTGCTGGCGATCGGCAAGGGCCGGGTGGTGCGCCGGGACGCGGAGGCGCGGGTGGCGATCCTCAGCCTGGGCACGCGGCTGGCCGAGGCCTCGAAGGCGGCGGACACGCTGTCCGAGCAGGGCGTGGCGGTGACGGTGGCGGATGCGCGGTTCGCCAAGCCGCTGGACGAGGCGCTGATCTTGGATCTGGCGCGGGACCACGAGGTCCTGCTGACGATCGAGGAGGGCTCGCGGGGCGGGTTCGGCGCGATGGTGCTGCACCTGCTGTCGGAGACGGGCGCGCTGGACGCGGGCGGGGTCCGGGTGCGGACGCTGACGCTGCCGGACACCTACCAGGACCACGACAGCCCCGAGAAGATGTACGCCGAGGCCGGCCTCGACGCCAAAGCCATCGTCAAGGCGGTCCTCGATGCCCTGCCGGCGGCGTCCGGCAAGGCGGAGCCGGCCAGCAACGTGGTGAGCGTGCGCCGCCGTCCCCGCTGATCGCGCGTTTCGCGACGGCGCTCCGCCCCGCGCACCGCGTCCGGAGGGGCCGGAGCAGAGCGCAGGCCCCGAAGGCGCCTTCCGGAGGTCGCGCGATCTCCGGAAGGCGCCTGCGAGGCGGCTCCGCCGCCCCCCAGGATGAGGGTGCGGCAGGGCGAACCCGCCTCCCTAGCCCAGCGCCTGCGCCACCGCCTTGCCGCAGGCCTGCGTGTCGGCGTTGCCGCCGAGGTCGCGGGTGCGCAGGGTCCGCTCGGACAGCACCCGTTCGATCCCGCTGACGATCTCCCGGGCGGCTTCGTGCTCGCCGAGATGCTCCAGCATCATCGCCCCCGACCAGATCTGACCGATCGGGTTGGCGATCCCCTGGCCGGCGATGTCCGGCGCCGAGCCGTGGACCGGCTCGAACACGGACGGATGCACCCGCTCCGGGTTGATGTTGCCCGACGGCGCGATGCCGATCGTGCCCGTGCAGGCGGGCCCCAGATCCGACAGGATGTCGCCGAACAGGTTGGAGGCCACCACCACGTCGAACCGGTCCGGGTTCAGGACGAAATGCGCGGTCAGGATGTCGATGTGGTACTGGTCCCACCGGACGTCCGGATAGGACTCGGCCACCGCCTTCACCCGCTCGTCCCAGTACGGCATGGTGATCGAGATGCCGTTCGACTTCGTGGCCGAGGTCAGGTGCTTCTTCGGGCGCTTCTGGGCCAGCTCGAAGGCGAATTTCAGGATCCGATCGGTCCCGTGACGGGTCATGATCGTCTCCTGCAGGGCGAATTCCCGGTCGGTGCCGGCGAACATCCGGCCGCCCGCGTTCGAGTACTCGCCCTCGGTGTTCTCGCGGACCACCCAGAAGTCGATATCGCCGGGCTTGCGGTCGGCGAGCGGGCACTTCACCCCCGGCATCAGCCGCACCGGGCGCAGGTTGGCGTACTGGTCGAATTCCCGCCGGAACAGGATCAGGGAGCCCCAGAGCGAGATGTGGTCCGGCACGCGCTCGGGCATGCCGACGGCGCCGAAATAGATCGCGTCGTGGGTCTCGATCTGCGCCTTCCAATCCTCCGGCATCATCCGGCCGTGCTGCTCGTAGTAGTCGCAGCTCGCGAAATCGAACCAGTCGAGCTGGAGCGAGAAGCCGTGGCGCTTGGCCGCCTGCTCCAGCACGCGCACGCCCTCCGGCACCACCTCCTTTCCGATACCGTCGCCGGGAATGACGGCGATGCGGTAGCGGCGGGACGGGCTGTTCGGGTGGCCGGGTTTTTCTGGACCGGGTTTTTCTTGGCCGGGTTTTTCTTGGCCGGGCATGTGTCCTCCACGCATGTCGGAGATCGGGCTTTTGCGGAGCCCGGGTCGGAGATGTCAGGGTGATTGTTGCACCCGGGCGTGCGGTCAACACGCCGGCCTGACAATCAGTCGGTTTCGCCCGCCATCGCCCGGCGCTGGCGGTCGAGTTCCTCGCTGTAGCGCTTCAGCGTGTGGCTCTCGGTGAGCAGGCCCAGCACCTTCCGGCTCTCGGCACTCTCGACGACTGCGAGCGCCTCGCTCTCCGTGCGGTCGAAGGCGGCGGCGGCGTCCTTGGCGTTCATGCCCGGCGTGAGGAAATCGTCCCCATGGAGGAGCAGGTCGGCGAGCACGGGCTGCGCGTCGGCGCCGGAATCCCGGGACGCCGCGTGCGCCTCGGGCACGTTCACGATGCCGGCATAGCGCCCGCCCCCGTCCACGGCGATCACCCGGGAGGGCGAGCCGAGGGGATGGGCACGCAGGAAGGTGGGCAGCGGCGTATCCACCGCCACGGTCCCGGGATTGCGGCGCATCAGCCGGCCGACGGTGAGCGAGCGGATCCAGCCGACATCGTGGGGGCTGCGGATGCTCTCGCCGCGCAGGTGGAAGCGCCAGGTGGCGAAGGAGTAGCCGAAAGTCTTGCGCACGGTGAGCGAGGACGCGATCACCGCCGCCAGCACGACGCCGGTGATCGGCAGGCTGCCGGTGACCTCCAGCGCCAGGAACGTCATGGTCAGCGGACCGCCGATGATCGCGACGGCCAGGGCGCTCATGCCGATCACCGCGTAGGCCAGGGGCGTGAGGCCGAAATCCGCGAGCGGCGGCACCAGCACGGGGGCGAGGGCGGCGAACAGCTTGCCGGCGATGGCGCCCAGGAACAGGGACGCGAAGAACAGACCGCCCCGGAACCCCGAGCCGATCGAGATCGCCGACGCCACCGCCTTGGCGGCGAACAGCCCGGCCAGGGCGGCGATGCCGTGTCCCTGCCCTTCGGCGGCGAAGTGCATGTGCAGGGCGCCGTGACCGCCCGAGAGCACCTGCGGCGTCGCCAGCAGCGCCAGCGCGCCGACGCACAGCCCCCCGAAGGCGGGCGCCGCCACCCGCGGGACGCCCGAGGCCTGGACGAGGCGCTCGACCAGGGTGACCCCGCGCATGATCAGGATGCCGAGGCCCGCACAGACCAGCCCGAGGGCGAGGCTCGGCAGGATCTCCAAGCTGGTGACGTGCGAGGTCGTGACCGCCTGCATGTCCCCGAGATCGACGAGCGGCTGGGCCTCGATCAGCGACCGGGAGATCAGGTTGCCGCACAGGGCCGCGACGATCACGGGCGTCAGGGTGGCGATGGAGTAGGTGCCGATGATCAGCTCGAAGGCGTAGAAGGCGCCGGCGAGCGGCGCGCCGAAGCCGGCCGCGATGGCCCCGGCCGCACCGCAGCCCACCAGGGTGCGCAGGTCGCTGCGCCGCACCTCGAAGGCGATGCCGAGCCGCGAGGCGAGGCCGGAGGCGATCTGTGTGTAGCCGGCTTCGAGCCCCACCGAGGCGCCGGACCCGTTCGAGATGACGTTCTGGAGTGCGAGGTAGAGGCTGTCGCGCAGGGACATCCGGCCGCCATGCAGGGCGTTCGCCTCGATCGGGTCGATGGCGGGACGCTTGCGCGGGCCGCGGACGTAGTTGGCGGCGACGATGAGCAGGCCGAGCACGCCGCCGCCCAGGCAGGGGCCCACGAGGAGGAGCACCGGCGACACGGCATCGACGGCGCTGAGGCGCGCCCCCGCGGGCAGCTGGTAAAGCCCCTCGCGCAGGGTCTGGGTGATCCAGGTCATGGCTGAGACCGCCACGCCGGCGACGCAGCCCACCAGGGTCGCCAGGGCGACGAGGCCGCCCTCGCTCCGGCGAACGAGGCTGCGCAGCCGTCCGGGGGCCTGGATGAGGCCGATCCCGGCCCAACGGCGACGGGTCCGCCGGCTCGGCCGCACGGCCGACCGGGCCGGGACATCGGCCGATCCCTCGCCGGGCGCCCTGCCCCCGCCGGCGCCCGCTGGCTGTCGCGCGCTCACGGTCCGCCTCTTCGCCTCCGGTCGGTTCGACTGGCGGGGTCGACGCCTCGACTCCGCCGTCGCAGTTACAGCCGGGGTCGATCCCGTTGCAAACGGGCGCGTGCCGCAGGGGCGCTGCCGGCCCGGCGCGGGGGAGCCGGACGGCGCTATCCACGGAGTCGAAATCCCGTGCACACATCGCCTTGAAAACTGCCGCGGCCCACGATACACCCCGCGCCAGTGCCGCCGTAGCTCAGTTGGTTAGAGCACCAGATTGTGGATCTGGGGGTCCCCCGTTCGAGCCGGGGCGGTGGTACCAAGGACTTAGCTGGTTTCAGACAGCTCGAAGATGGACCAGGGGTAACGCTGAGGGTAACAGCGACCCCTGGCTTGTCTTTGCCGAGGTGCGGGTGCCGCCTTAGGCATTCTCCAGATCGCGATCGTTGCCGCGCAACCACACCACCCGAGACGTGTGACCCTCGGGCGCGCCGAGGCTTGGCTCCGCGTCGCCGCCCCCTTCGAGATCTGGATCGCCGTCCATCTCATCGAGGGCAGCCACGAGGTGGTCGACGGCGTCGAGGGCCAGCGCGAGCGCGCCCTCGATGCGAGTGCGCGTGTCGGGGATGATCGACCGCTGACGGCGGCGAAACGGGATGACGTTGCTCATCTCTCAAAGTCTCGTACGCAAGGCTTCAGCGGCAGTGGCGAGCAGTTCGGCCGCGCCGTCGCGGCGGGCGGTCTCGGCGACGTCGCCGAGGCGATCGATGCAGCGGTCCATGAGGGCCGTGCATAGGCCGAGCTGCCAGTGCGCCAGGCGACCGGAGGCGTTGGGCACCTCAGTGCCGTCCGGAGCGATCTCGATGCTGCAGGGGCGGCAGGTCATCGCGACACAGACCTCGGCGAGGACCGAAGCTGTATCGTGCAACTCCACAAGCTCGGGAACGGACAGCGCGTCGAGATCGACCGCGGCCGCCACGGCACCTGGTGTCGGCATCACCGCCGGGGGCTTCGGTTTAGCGCGGCGGTCCACGTTGTGGCGCAGCGCGGCCGCGCGCTGGCGCAGACCGGCGGGCTGGTAGGGGCGTGCTGGCTTCATAGGTGCCTCCTCAAGCCATCGGGATGAAGCCGTAGGCGAAGACGCCACCGGCGATAATGAGCGAGGCCGTCAGCAGCTCGCCGGCGACGTCCAACCAGCGCGGCGCGCGGACGTGGGCGGTGTCCGGCCGCGTGGCGCGGATGACCGGGCCACGGACGAGCATGTCCGGGTCGAGCAGGGCGTCAGCTCTGGTCGGCGGAGGGGTGATGAGCCGGCGCTTTGCCGGGCGCGGGGCGAGCGGGGGCGTTGCCATGACCGGTGTGCTCCGGGGCTTCAGGCTTCGGGATGATGCGAGAAGATCGGCTCGCTGAGCCGAACGCCTGCGTCAGAAATGGCGCTATGCGTTATGGCTACCGATATTCGTTACGAGTGGCTGTGTCAAACGATTTTCGTTATGCTGGTAGCCTATCGTTAGACGGAGCCCGCAGTGACACCAGCGCAGTGCAGAGCGGCCAGAGGGCTGGTGGATTGGTCTCAGGCCGCTCTGGCGGAGGCGGCATCAGTTGGATTGAGCACAGTTCGCAACTTCGAGGCGGGGCGTTCCGTGCCGATGCAGAACAACCTGCTTGCGATAGCGCGAGCCCTCGAAGCGGCCGGCGTCATCTTCATCAAGGAGAACGGCGAGGGGCCCGGCGTCAGGCTCCGCAAGACCGACGCGGGCGAGCACCGGAGCCCGGCATGACGAAGCTGCCTCCCCAGGCCCGCGGCCAGCTATCGACGCCGACGGCACGGGACGCAGCCCGCCAGAAACAGGCGGAGCAGGCCCAGCAGGAGCTTGAGGCCGAGAAGCGAGAGCTGGAAGAGCGTACGGCCGAGCTGCGGGCGAAGCGTCTGGCGCGAGATTGACGACAGGCTCGCCTCTCGGAAGAGGAGTCGAGGGCGGGCCGTCAGGTAGGCTGCCGCCCGGCCGCCGCCGCCTCGACAATCATCCGATGCATGGCGGCATCTTGCTTCGCCCGCATCAGGATGATGCGAGCCGCGGTTCGGGCCCTTTCGGCGCGGATCCGCCCCCTCGGCTTTCCGTCCCGCAACGCCCGCGTTGCCATGTTGCGGAACCAGTGCGCGTCGGCGATTGCGACCGCGCAGCGCTCGGCGAGCGTGCTGTACTCGGCTGGATCCTGGCTCCTGGTCGGCATGACGAAGCCTTCTGCAGGGTGCGATCGGACAGGGCCTGCAACGGCTATACCAGCGGCCGCCAGCGTCATATTCATCGACGAGAACGGCGAGGGGTCGGGCGTCCGGCTTCGTAGGACCGATCCAGGCGAGCACCGGAGGCGAGCATGACGAAGCTGCCCCTCGGCATCACACCGCGAGGGCTGAGCCGCGAGCAGGCCGCGGAATACTGCGGCTGCGATTCGGTCGCCGCCTTCGACGACTGGGTCCGGCGGGGGATCGTGCCGAGGGCGATGCGCGGCACAACCCGCTGGGACCGCAAGGCGATCGACCGCGCGCTTGATCGCCACTCCGGATTGCTGTCCGATCCTGAACGATCGTTCGAGGAGTGGGCCGCAGCGCATGCGAGTTAGGCTGAAGGGCATCAACACGGTCCGGCGGCCGCTCGCTGACGGGACGGTCCGGACCGAGGGGGCTTGAAGCCTCAGCCGCTCTTCGGCTTGCGGACGGGTCGCGAGCGCTCCTTTGAGGCTGCGATGGCCCGGGCGACGCGTTCCGCCTCCGTCGGCTCATTGCCGAGGTGCCGCCTCGACGAAGCGATTACCCGAGCGGCCCTCTCCTCGGGAGTTCCTCCGTCCGACCCCTGCTGCGAAGCGGCGGCGGCGGCGGCGCGGGCGTAGCGTTCGGCCGCGGCTCGATCCTGAAGCGTGGGCTGCCCGGATGCCTCGATCCCCCGTACTGCGCGCTCCTCTGGGCTCGGATCCTCGACCGACCATCTCGGGCTCTCTGAGGCCCGCAGGATCGCGTCCACGGTCGCCCAGCGCCAGCGGACGCAGCTGGGCGAGATGCGTATAGGCGGCGGCAGGAGACCCCGTCGGACGTAATCGTCCACGGTGCTCTCGCTGATCATCAGCTCGGCGGCGAGTGCGCGGCGCGTGAGGTAGGAGGCGGTCGGCATGCCGAGCGTTCTAGGGTGGATGCTCCGGCGGCAAGCCTTTGTCGCGGCCTGAGGTCAAGCGCCCGGACAGGCAGCGGGTGTTCCACGGAACACCGCCGTTTGGCGCCGGCGTCATCTTCATCGACGAGAACGGCGAGGGGCCCGGGGTGCGGCTGCGGAAGGGTACGACGGCGGCCGCCTGAGCGCTATCGCGGTCGCAGAGAAATGCTGGTGGCGATGCTGCCGCACGTGGAACGAACAACCGCGCCCGGCTTTCCCTGTCACCTTACAACGCGTGACACCGTGGGTTAAGGCAGGCATAGTTTTTCAGCCGGATTCGACCTCCGGCTCAGCTACAGAGGTGCGCAGCGATGACCGAGCTAAGGACCGATCCGGCCGTGCTCTCCGCCTTGCGCCGGGTGACGAGGCGCAATCCTTCGCCGGAGCAGATTGAGCAGCAGCGCCTTTCGTTCGTCATGGGTGTCTTGCCGGAGAGCAACGACATGACGCGTGAGGAAGTGCGCGAAGTTCTCGATAGGCAGCGCGGAGAGGTTCGCGGGTCGGATGATCGTATTTGAACTAACTGGGCGTGAAGACCATTCGGTCTATCGCGCCCTTGAGGCCGAAAACGGAAATCGTCAGTACGATTTTCTTCGCTCTATCGTCCGCGCTTGTCTGGACCTAAACAGGCCGTTTCTGTCGCAACAAGTAATTAAAGCGCTAAACTATCACGCCATCACGTGCCTGCACATCGATGCCGGCGCATACCGACCCTGCGACGTCGAAGTGGGACAATACCGGCCCCCGGCATTCTTTCGAGTGCCGGCGCTTATGGACGATTTTGTTAACAGCGTGAACCGAGCTTGGAACACCACCGACGATGTGGCGCTGGCTACATACGTTCTGTGGCGTCTCAATAACATTCACCCCTTTATTAACGGGAATGGACGAACAGCTCGGGCCGCTTGTTATTTCGTTCTCTGTCTCAAGGCGGGCGGATGGCCTGACGGCAGCCCAATTTTGCCCGAGCTGATCAAGCGGGAACGATCGGCATATTGCGACGCACTTCAACGCGCGCATGATACCTTCGCCGCGACAGGCAATCCGGACCTAGGCCCCCTGCACCAAATCGTGACCGATCTCGTGGCAGAGCAAGCGAGATCAGCTGGGGGGCCGACCAATGGAACGTCGGGGGGCTCCACCGATCCTTCGACCGCGGCGCCTCCCGGCCCTCCGATCGCGACAGGCGCCCCTTAGTCGCGCCCGCCGCTTCGTCCATGGACCGGCGCCGTCCACACAATCCCCGCGCCTCACAGGCTGGTCGATGAGACTCACCGGCGGCGGTTGAGTTATAAGCTTCAGGGTGTGCGTGCTACGAGTTGGGCCTTAACCATGAGTGACAGGAGCGAGCGCTCTGGTTTTCTCCCGGAAGATGACAGCATGTCGAATGTCGTAGATGTCCGGAAGACTGGCGTACTTCCTTTCCAGCTCTTGGAGCAGATGGTTCGGTCGCGCGCAATCGCAAGCACAACTGAGATCGAGCTCGACCAGATTCAGCCTGCGAGCTTAGATCTGCGCCTCGGGCGCAGGGCATATCGCGTGCGAGCGAGCTTCCTCGCAGGGCCCAACGCGACGGTTATGGAGAAGGTTGAGAAACTCGACGGCCTTCCAGCAATCGACATCACGGCTGGTGCCGTTCTAGAGCGCGGCGCGATATACGTTGTCGAGCTGATGGAGTTTCTCTCTCTGCCGCACGATATCTATGGCGTGGCGAATCCGAAAAGCTCGACTGGCCGCCTAGATATCCTGACGAGACTTATCACTGATCGAGGCGTTTCTTTCGACCGCGTAGATTACGGATACAAGGGACCGCTCTTTATCGAGATAGCTCCTCTAAGCTTCAGCATTGTCGTGAAGCCCGGCATCAGACTGAATCAGCTTCGCCTTCAAAGGGGCGAAGGGCCGCTGCTTCTGCCACAGAAGGAAACCAGCCGCCTGTACGAAGCCGGGCAGCTGACAAAGGTTTTAGACGACCGGCTTCCGCTGCGTGAGGATAACCTTGTTCCTGTAACAATTGATCTGGAAGGCGCTCATCGCGGGGCAACCATAGGCTACAAAGCACGCCGCAACGCCAACAAGATCCATCTTGATCGAATTGGCGAGTACGATCCCCGCGATTTTTGGCAGAAGCTAGTCAGCACGGACGGTTCTCTGAATCTGGAAGAGGGAGATTTCTACATTCTCGCTACTCGGGAGGATGTTGGCGTCCCGCCACAGGTCGCTGCGGAGATGGTCCCCTACGACAATCGGTCAGGGGAGTTCCGTGTACATTATGCGGGGTTCTTCGACCCTGGGTTTGGGTGGACACAGGGCCAGGGTGCGGAAGGCAGCAAGGCCGTTCTAGAAGTGCGTTCTCACGGCGTATCTTTCACTCTGGAGCACGGCCAAATTATCGGATGGTTGCGCTATGCCCCTATCGCCAACGGGCACACCACCAAGATTTACGGACGCGACGTGAAGTCGAACTATCAAGGCCAGGGCCTTAAACTCGCGAAGCAGTTTAAGCCTTGGCCAACGGATGCAAGCCAGCCAGATCTGGAAACGCGGCCGCCGCCTTTCGACTTTTCGCCATTTGCCTGAGAATAGTCAAAACGTCTGAGGCTGCTGCTAACGTGTGAGTGGCAAACCTTACCCCAGCACTCCAATCGCCTCGGCTTTGTTTTGTCCAGGGTCGGCAGACTGCACCCTACATCTAGAGCTGAAAAAATCTGAGATATCGAAATTGATTACTATCCCTTCGATTTCTTTGTTTGCTCTCGTCTCATAGTCGCTGGGTCTAAAACTTGAGGATGGTCCTCATCGCCGGACCCAAGGAGCTGCTCTCTGACGGTCATCATCATCGCGTACAGGGCGTGGAAAGCTCGGTAATAGTTCCTTATTTGTTCGACATTCCAGCAGTATTCGGAAGCGGTCGCTCGACGCGGAAATCCCCCCTTTCGGGGATTGTACATGCATGGCACCAAGTAGATACCTCGATCAGGGCCTGCCCCGTGATTGTAATGTATGTTGGCTGGCTGGCCATGTGCTATTTTATTTCTTATCTCGGAGGCTTTGCTGCACAATTTGAGCCAGCCAAGTACGGCTTCGCAGTGTGCCTCGTCTTCGATAAATGTCCTTGCAGCCTCTTTGCAGAGATCTAGCTTGACGCCGAAAGATGACGTCGATGCAATGATGCGGAGCATCGAAGTTTGGGTTTCGGAATTACCATTGCATAATGCATTAAATAAGAGCATCATTTCATCTTGAAGCTTCTCAAAGGAGCCGCATACTCGGCCTACCTCAAGATGAATTGGGTCGCTGAACGCACTCCCCCCGCCAACGAATGGCTGAGGGTCTAATGCTGCTGATATTTCTAAGAATGTCGGCGGCACTGAGAATATTTTATGGCCTTCGGCTTCGGATGATCCCGTCATGCGTAGTATTCTCGTAATTCGAGTTCGCCGAATCAATAAGAGGCCTCGGATTAGATAGTCTGCGACCGGCACGATATTCTCCAACGGCGCCGGCCGAGCGATCACCCACTAAATCCATGATCCGGTAGGAAGTGGCACCGGTAATAGCAATCTTACAGCGGTTCCGCGCCACGAATAGCCCTACGGCCGCACCGGCGGCCACACAGGCCACGTGCGCGATCGAGGGCGACATCTCGCGCAAGGGCGACAAGATCTACCACCTGCCCGGGACCCGGGACTACGACCGGACCGTCATCACCCCGAGCTCCGGCGAGCGCATGTTCTGCAGCGAGGAAGAGGCGAAGGCGGCTGGCTGGCGAGCTGCGCGCGGCTGACCAGATCCCCAGCTACCGTCGAGCGCTACGCGGCCAAGCGCTCGACGTTATGACGGAACCGATCCCACTCTTTCATTTGATGACGCGACTCTGGCGCCCGCCGAAGTGCCACGTAGACCCAGCTCTTCCGAAAAGTGAAGCTGCCCGCCTGAAACCACATCTCGCCGAAATCGACTTTCTCACCTGTATTCAAACGGCCCTCAGGATTTCCAGCAATCTCGATGTCATATGCGCTCTTGAGGCCGCTCGCGAAAACACTGTTCGGACTGTATAGTGAGACAATGAAGGGGTCGATGGACTTTGGCGTCCCTGCTGCGTCGTAAGCCTGCATCAACACTTTATAAATGTCGAGCGAGCCGATACGATCCACGAGCGACGTGACCATGGCAAGCTGGAGTTCCCTGCGCTCCTGGTGGAACGCCCATAGCAGACCTTCCGGCTTGAGCCCGAGGTGCTGCAAGGCGGCGAGATAGTCGCGGCCCGCTTCTCGGCGCTCTGCGCTCAATGGCTCCTGAGCCATTCCACCAATCCTTCAGGTCCGAAAACGGCCTCGTACATGGCCCTGGCTTCGGCCCGCGCCAACCGGTCCAGAGTGTACGCGTGATCGCGATCCCAACCAAATACCGTCATAAGAGCGGCCCTGGTGTTCGGCGGCATGGCTGTCCGATCAAGCCCGGTCAGATCGAAAAGCGCCCGAAGATCGTGCGTATGGAGATCTTTCCGCTCGGCTTTAGTCGGCCAGTCGCCGTTGAATTGACGACGATGGATATAGCCCTTGAGAGCATACTCGGCCGCTTCGCCGGAGCGATGCCACGTCTCAATGAAGGCACGACGATTGCCGAGCATGGCCTTGGCGGCGGCGCGCTTCTCCTCGACGCGCCGTGCCCAAGAATCGACGGTAATGGTGGTCTCGCGCCGCGCCAAACTGGTCCCCGCCTGCTCGCATAAGGGCGAGAAGGTGAGCGCTGGTCAAGGTGCGCCCTCCCTCAGGTCCAGTCGCTCAGGTCTTCCTTGGCGCCCGGCTCGCTGATGCCGAGGTCCGCCGACATGCCGCCGCGGCCCTTGATCTTGAGCGACGTGGCGCGGAGCCCGCTGCGACGTAGGCCGGTCAGCTCGATCTGGCCGTGGAAGCTGGCGTTCTCGAACCGCTCGGCCGCCGCGTGCATGCGATCGGCAGCCGCCTGCATGTCCGCCCGGCCGCCGGTGCCGGCGCCGAGACTGCCCGCCGGCGCGTCCGGGATCTCCAGACCGCTGCGGGTGATTGACCGGATCGACCCGTCCGGCATCTTCATCGTGCCGTTGCCGAGGTCGAGGCCTTCCTTGCCGTCGAGACCCTTCACGAGCTTGGGCTCGCCGTCCTTCGCCATCGGAACAGGCTTCACCGTCCCAATGCCGTCTCGGAGGCCGACGCCGGCTCCCCTCCGGCCGTACCACGCGCCCCACCCTTCCTTGCGGGCGGTCCGGAGCGCGAAGTCGATCTGCTCCTTCCAGTACCGCGGGTCGCTCGCGTGGTGCCCGGTCTCCGCCGTGTATCGGTTCCCCAGGCCACCCGAGCGCCCGTAGTGCAGCTGGAACGGGCCGAAGCTGGTCGGCTTGCCGTTCTCGTAGTCGCCGGGCGTGAGCCGGTTCGGGTTCGAGCCGCGTAGGCCCTCGCTATTGGCGATCCGGAGCGCGATGTCCGGGTCGATCCCCTGCGACAGCGCCGAGGCCCGGATATGGGCCGCGAACTCAGGATCGATGTTGCGCATGTCGCGGGCCGAAAGCCCGCGACCACCGCCACCGCCACCGCCGCCGAAGCGCGGGATGCCGGCGCCAACGCCTCCGCCCGCCCCGCCGCCTGTGCTGGCGCGGCGCATCGCGCCGCCGAGGTCGATCCCTCTGCCGACACCGCCGCCGCCCGGGATGAAGCTCGCGCGCTGGATCAGACCGCCGCCCCCACCGCCTCCGCCGGCGCCAGGCACGAAGTTGATCGGGATGAAGATGCCTTGCCGGAACTGCTCGTTGAGCCGCTGGAACAGCGTCTTGCCCTCGGCCTCGACCTCGGGGGCCTTCTCCTTCACGCCCTCCGCGATGCCCTTACCGACCTTGATCCCGGCATCCTTCCCGACCTCGTCCGCCTTCTTGCCCAGCACCATGTCGGGCAAGTTTGGATCCAGGGCGCCGAGGAGCCCGCGGCCGATCCCGTCCTTCGTGAACTCCGGCATCTTCAGGGTGTCGTAGTGTTGAGCCAGCTCGGCCAGGCCGCCGATCGCCGTGATGCCCAGCGCCCCCTTCGCCAACCCGGCCAGCTTGCCGCCCTTCTTCGCCGCGTCGGGTATGGCGCCGGCCGCGGTCTTGGCGCCCTGGAGCACCGCAGCCTCGGTCAAGGCGGCTGCAGCAGCGTTCAGGGCAACCGCCGAGCCGTTCAGGGCTGCAGCTCCGCCCCCGAAGCCGAGAAGGTCGCGCCCGACACGGAACATGCCGAACGCGCCACGGGCGGCGATCGCGGCGCCGGCCAGCCCGCCGATGGCGGTGCCGGCTTGGATGACGTTGGGAGGCAGGTTCGTGACGGCGTCGACCGCGTTGCCGACCTTGTCGTAGAACATCGTCAACGGGCCGTCGTTGACCTGGCCCAGCTTCATCCAGAACGTCTCGACCGAACCGATCATGCGCTGGTAGGCGCCGTAGGTGCCGGCGTTGATGTCCTCGCCGATCTTCTGCGCCCGATCCTGCGGCGTGTTGCGGAACGTCTCGACATCCTTGTTGAGCGTCTTCAGATCGAGCGCCTGTGCTCGACCGCCGTGCTCCTGTCCGAACAGATACTTCGCCATGGCGGGCGTGATGCCCTTGGCGATCACGTCCCGCATCAGGCGCTCAATGTCGACGGCGCCCGCGGAAGCCGACAGGTACTCGTTGACCGATTTCGCGATCCGCTCGGCATCCTGAGCGTTGACCGCGCCCTTCTTCGTCCGTCTCGCCAGGGTCTCCTGGATGATCGCGGAGACCTTCGGAACGAACTCCTCCCGGTTGCCGACGATGTCCTCGTCTTCCATCAGCTCGCGGATGCGGGAGCGCTGGCTGTCGTTCAGCCCCTTGCCGAACTTCAGCCGCAGCGCCGATCCGAGGTTGTCCGCCGAGAGCGCGTTTCCGGGGGCGACGTAGTCGGAGTGGTTCAGGCCCGACCCCGCCAGCACACCGAGCCCCTTCGAGGTCGGGACCGCGAGCTTGGTCGCCGCCGCCCGGACGAAGTTGCCCGCCATGGAGCCTTCGTAGCCGATGCGCCGCAGCTGGGCGGCCATCGCGTCCGTGAACTCCTCCGAGAAGCCTCCCACCGAACTCGGCGCCGCGCCGAACTTAGTGTAGCCCATCAGGTCGTTGTGGTCGGCGCCGGAGCTCTTGGCGAACTGGACCAGGCGGTTGGTGGCGTGCTTGGCCGACGCTGCCGCCGCCTCCGGGTTCGACATATTCATGCGCAGACCGAGCATCCGGCCGAGCACCGCGGACGAGGCCTCGTCCATGGTCGTGCCCATGGCCAGCGCGTAGTCCTTCGCGTTCTCGGTGATCGCGACGAGGACCTTCGGATCCTTCAGGTGGTCGGGCAGGCTCGACCCGATGCGGGTCTGGGCCTTCACCACGTCCGGGTTACTGAACCGGGTGTCCTGACCGATCTTCAGCGCCTGGGTGTTGAGGGTGGACTGTTTCGCCTGGTCGATCCCGAGGACGGCCCTCTGCCGACGGCTCGCCTCGTCCATCTCGATCCAGCCGTCGCGAGACCGAACGTAGGCGCCGCGCAGACCGGCGCCCGTCGCCGTGGCAACGACGCCGGCGGCGACATCCTGGGCCTGCCGGCGCTGAGCCCGGGCCGTAGCGGCCCGCGCGCCGGCTTCCTCGGCGGCGACCTGCCGGCGGAAAGCGGCGGCGGCCTGATCGGTGCTCCGCGCCAGGCTGCGCTGCTGCTGCTCGACCCGGGACAGGTCGACGCCGTACCGGGAGGCCGCGCTCTCGGCCGCTCGGAGCGCCGCCGTCTCGGCGCTGAAGGCTGCCGTCAGGGCCTTGCTGTCGTTGACGGCCGCTCGATGCGCATCGCCGAGGCGCCGGACCTCGGCGGCCAGCCGCGCGGCCTGCTCCGCCTGCTCGCTGCCTTTGATGAACGTCTGGGCCTTGCCGTACTCGGCCGCCGCCTTCTTCGCCACGTCGTACTCGCGGGCCAGCCGCGTCGCCTGCGCGCCGACCCGCTGCATCCCCTGCACCGTCGCCTCGAGCGGCTTGCGGGCATCCATCACGGCCGCGGCCGCCCTGGCCGCCTTCGCTTGTTGCTCCCAGGCCCGGCTCAGCTTGGCCGTCTCGGCCGTGTACTTCGTGACGTCGAGGCCCTGCTGGATCGCCTTGGCGACCTTGGCCATCTCGGCTTCGACCCGCGATTCCGCAGTGATGAGGAGCTTGGCCTCGATGGTCTTGGACGCCATGGCGGGTCCTCCTCAGTGCGTTCCGGGGGCAGTCGGGATCGAGGCGCCGATCTCGGCGTTGGCTGCCTCCATGGCGACGGTCGCAGCGGCCAGCGCCTGTGTCTGGCCGTTCACCGCCGCTTCGAGCTTGGCGAAAGCCTCGCGCGCCGCGTCGGTGTCGATCTCGCCGAGCTGCCGGAACACCGTGCTCAGGATCTGCTGCGACGAATTCGGCTCGGGCTGGGCCGCGAGCACGGCAGCCGCTCGGGCCAGGGCCACGCCGACCTCGGAGCGCAGCGCGTAGGTGGCGGGCACCTGGATGTTGCCGGCCGCATCGATCGAGAACACGGCGCGGTCGCCGGCCAACACGACCACAGCCAGGGTATCCCATGTCGGAGCGGGCGCGGCCGCCTGGGTGTCTTCGCTCAATTCCGTGTCCCTCCGTTGTGGCAGACCGGGATCGTCCCGCTCCACCGGATGAGCGCGAGCTGCATGGCTCTCTGCTACTTGAAGATCAGGACGCCACCGTCCGAGCCCTTGGTGCCGGCGAAGGATCCGCCGCCACCGGCGCCGCCGACGCCAGGAGAGGTCGAGGTCACCTGCGTCGCACCCTGCGCGAACAGCGAAGCCGAGTTCCCCGGCGAGGCCCCTCCGGACCCGGAGACCCAGATGGTCGAGGCCGACCCGAACGGCAGGCCGCCGGGATCGCCGTTGTCGTTCTGGTCGCCGTTACTGGCGATGCCGCCACTCGCAGTCGCGGAAACCGGCGGGGGAGCTGAACTCGTCCCAGCGGGGCCGCCGGTACCGCCCGTGCAGGCGCAGAGCGTCGAGCCGGGCCCGTAGGTCGCCCCATCGGTGCCGATCACGGACCCGCTCTGCACGACGATGCTCGACGTGCCGCCGGTGCCGCCCGCAGTCGAAACGCCTCCCGGGGCTCCACCGCCGCCGATCGTTACGGTCAGAACCGTGGCGACCGTGGCCGTGCCGCCCTTGGTCGTGCGGGCACCGCCCCCGCCGCCGCCGCCTGCAGTCCCGCCGCCTCCACCACCGCCACCACCCGGGCCGTAGAGGTAGTCGACGCTGAAGGTCGTGCCGGCCGGTAGAGGCAGCGAGTAGACGCCGGCCGTCTTCTGCCGCCACGGTGTGCGACCCGGGATCTTGAGCGTGTTGTTGACCGACTTCGCACCGGCCTGGATCGCCTTCCAGAGCTGTAGAAGATCTGCGTTCGAAGGCGTCTGGCCCGAGGCCGCGATCGCATTGACGATCTCGCGCTGCGGGTACTCAAGCGCCTTCGGCGGGACCTTCGAGCCCTGGGTCGACGCGGTCTTGCCGACAAACGGCGCGTTCGGGTCGGTCGAGCCGGACGGTGCGTTGTAGTCCATGTTATGCTCCTCAGCTTGATTAAAGCGCCGCGTTCTTTGAGGCTCTATTCGAGTTCAGTCTCATCAACGGTTCCGACGTCTTCTTCTCCGCCAATATCGGCGTCGTTCTGCTTCTTCGGTTCGGGGCACTGGGTCATTGCATTGTCTCCATATTGGTCTGGACCGGGATCGCTCCGACCCACGAGGCCACCTCATCGACCGTGCGGAGCGCCGGCGCCTGCCGGAGGAACAGCCTGGCGGCGTCGGGCGAGAGATCGAGGCGCAGCAGCAAGGCGAAGGCGATCAGCCGGCGCTCCTCGGCCGCGGCCTCGGGTGCATCCATGATCGCCGCGGTGCGGGTGTCCCTGCGAAGGCGATCGGCCTCCGCGCGTTCCGCGGCATCGAGGTCATTGAGTTCGACAAGGGTCATCGCTTCGCCCGGAATGCAGCGGCAAAGGCCAGATTGGACTCGTGGATCGAGGGGCCGGCCTCATGAGCCGCGACCTGCTCCGCGTCGTAGGCATCAATTGCTTGCGTCAGGCTGTCGAAAGCGAGCTGCGCGTGGTCTGGCATCGTCCGGGCGCGCCAGTCGGCAAGAAGCTCACGCCGGTCAGCTACAGCCACGGCGCGATCAGCGTCGCTTCGGACCTGTCGGAAAGCCGTGAACTTGGCAGCAAGTGGTGGATGTTGCGGCTCGAGGCGCGCCGGCGGGGGCTCAGGCGGCGCAGGTCCCGGTCGTGCTGCGACCTGGGCATCGTAGTCGTCGATGTCCGCTGCGATGGCGTCGAACCTCGCCTGTTCCTCAGCGGGCATGGTGCGAGTGCGCCAGTCCGCGACCATGGCCTGCAATGCGTCGACGGCTTCGGTCCGATCTGCCTGAGTGCGGACGATCATGCGCCGGCCCCGCCTGTCGGGGTGATGCCCCGGGCCTTCAGCGCCCGCTCCATCGACGCCCGGGAAGCGGAGATGCCGGCGTTGCCGCGGTCGGCCGGGACGTGCGACGAGATCGAGGTCTTCTCTTCCTCGGCCACGATGCGCTCGAACAGCTCGGTTCGTATCTCCGACACGCCGTAGCCTTCGGCGAGCATGTTGGTGCCGAGGTCGGCGGGGATGCTCGGCTCCTTCTGTCGCGCGAGGGTCGACATCTGCCTGACCGTGGCGACGGCGCTGACGCGGGCCTTCACCTCATCCAGCGACAGCCCTTCCCCTAGAAAGCCAGCTGCGAGATGCGGCACGCCGCAGGCGGTGCAGTGCTCGGCGATCTGGGCGGCTTCGCTGCGGCTGATGTCGGCCATGAGCCTCACGTTCTTCTGCGAGAGAGATGGGGTGGCGCCCGCGGTATCCCGCCCCACCACGAACGGCAGCGCGGGCGCCTCACCAGACGGTCGGAGGGGCCGCCCGGTGATCTCGGGTCAGGCGGCCTGCTGCTGCTCGGCGAGCCAGGCCTCCCGGCGGCGCTTCGTCTCCGCGGCGCGCCACTCCTCAAGGTTGAAGCCGAGGGGCTGGACCTCCAGGGCACTGCGCGGCTGCCCGGAACGCGCCTGGGCCGCCCGCATGACGTTCGACCAGTTCGGCGGCTCGGTGCGGTGGGCCATGCCCTGCGCGATCGCCTCCTCGGCGATGGGGACCGGCAGATGCTGCTGGCGGACCAAAACGAGCTCGGGGAGGTAGTCGGTCTTCCGGACGTAGGAGAACTCGTCGGTCACGTAGACCTGGATCTCGTCCCGGTCCGGCTCGAAGTTCGGCTCGGGACGGTTGTAATGCGCCAGGATCGGTGGAGCTTCGCCGCCGCGCACGAGAGCGGCTCGGGTGCGCATGGGATCGGTGAGGAGCGCCTTGGCCGGCTCCTCACCATCCGTAGCCTCAATCGTGCGGGCGCTCACGTAGCCGAACCGGAGCTGCCGCCCGGCCTCGGAGATCTCGATCCGCGGCATGGCGGTCGCGATCATGTGCCCCACGAGATAGGCTGCTACCTGCTCCGGCGGCTCATTGTCCCGCAGGCCGTGCATGTCCCGCTTGGAGAAGAGCGGCGCGGCCACCGGGGTGATGGCGGCGGTGAAGGCCTCGCTGGCCTTGGCCAAGACCTCGACGGCTCGGCGGACCTTCTCGGCGGCGGCGTCGATGGCGGCGCTGTCTCGCTCCAGCTCGGCTGCGACGGCCTCGACCCGGGCGGCGGTGCGCTCCGCCTCAATCCGCTCCTCGGTGGCGAGGATGCGCCGGTCCAGTTCGGCCAGGGCATCGGTGATGCCGAAGGCCGTCCCTTCGATCTCGCGGCAGGCGCGCTCGGCCTCGGCGGCCTCGGCGGCAGAGGCGCCCTCGATGAGGGCCCTGCGGCGCGCGGCGAGGGCAGCCTCTACCTCGACCGCGACGGCGGACTGGCGAGCCTTCAGGTTCTCGCGGGTGAGGGTGAGGCCGGCGAGCTGTGCCTCCGGCGTCTGCTCCGATTTGGCGGTGGCGGGCGAGGTGCGAGGCATGGGATCTCCGATCAGAAGGCGCGGGACGGCCCGCGGCGGGTGGCGACGCGCTTGAGGTCCGGCAGGCGATCGAACTTGGCACCGTCGAGCATCAGCCGGGCCTGCACGGCCCCGCGGACGTAATCGGCGCCGGTCAGGCCGCGGGCTGCGGCGACGGTGCGCACGGCCTCGGCGAGTTGGGCCGGGACGGCGACGGTGAGGCGGTCAGGGAAGGTGATCGCGTCGAACATGCCGGCAGTGTCCCCCGGGCGCGCGGCCTGCGGGAGTGGACAAAACCGGACAACGGACAGGGCAAACCGGACATCGGCCGCGAGGCGCGAGCTTCCTTGCAACCCGTGGCGGAGCCGCAATTCGTGTGTTCACGATTGGAGCAGATCCGTGCAGCGAGACTGGGGCGCTGACTGGGGGTGCCGCGTTCACCGTTCACGGCTGACGAGTTACCCGTTACCCCCCTCGGTGAAGAGCGGGGTAACGATTAAGTCGTTGATTTCTCTAGGAACCGCGCCGTTACCCATTCACGGTTCACAGGAGTTACCGGGTTTTCGACCCCTGGCGCTAGGAAGGGGCCGCGCTCCTACAGCCCGTCTTCCCGCCGAACCGGCAGGGTCCCTCGAAGTTGCCAAAATATCACACATTGGAAGGGTGCTGCGGCGCAGCGTGACGATGCCTGCAACCTCACGTATGGCGCGCTTGCAGCTGACAACTGCCCCGACTTCCAGTGACTGCCCAGGACCAGCAGATGCATCCTCTGTTCTCGCCGCAATCCAAGCTCGTCGGCTGGATAACCCCTGATCAGTTCATCTGGAATCTTCGGATGCAACCGGTCGCCTTCATCTCCGGCGGTCATGCGTGGTCTATGAGTTCTACAAGTTGGCTCGGACCGGTTTCGCAACTGTCTTGCCTCGATCGAAGCGGACGACCTGCTGCTTGGAGCACCGCCGGCAAGCCAATCGGTACGATGGCTCCTATGAGACCGATGACCGCGATGCGGCCGATGACGCCTATGACCCCAATGACTCCCATGACCCCAATGACTCCCATGACCCCAATGACACCGATGGGCGGCTGGTCATCCCTCACGTTTGATCAATGGCTGGCCGGCTAACCGCCGGGTAGCTGACCTGGACGTGCTGCCTGTTGGTTGCGGCCAGCGCCTCGAGCTCAGTATCCCGCGCGGTTGACCTATAGATTAAGCACTGAATCGGCCGGCACGTGCCATCGGCCAGCGATCTTGCGACCGAGACCACGCTGAGCCCGCTTGAGCCCCGTGTCCTTCGATACTCCCCAGACCTGGCAAGCCACGGCCAAGGGCACCAGCTCGGCCGAGGCGCGCTCGCTAGCGCCAAGCACGGCGCGGAGGGCTTCAGCTGCCTGTTCGGCAGCTTTTAGCGCAGCGACGCAAGCGGCGCGTTCGTTGGGGGTCATGCTCGCCCCCGATATTGCCTCAGCCGCGCGTCGCGCTCCGCACGCTCACGAGCATCGCGCTCGTACCGGCGAGCCTCCTCGGCGTTGTAGTTGGGCTCGAACTCAGCGAAGCGCCTGCGGAAGGCCTTGTCGGCCTCGGCGAGCCACGCCCAGTACAGATCCTCGGGCTCGCGGTCGGGATGACGCGCCAGGGATAAGCGCTCGAGCTCCACGATCGCATCCTGTCGGCGACCCAGGCCCGAGCGCTTGTGATAGGTCCAAGCGAGGCGCCGGCCGACCTGGGCACCGCGGGCAGCTTCGA
Source organism: Methylobacterium sp. 391_Methyba4 (assembly GCF_029691625.1). Lineage (NCBI taxonomy): Bacteria > Pseudomonadati > Pseudomonadota > Alphaproteobacteria > Hyphomicrobiales > Methylobacteriaceae > Methylobacterium > Methylobacterium sp. 391_Methyba4. Next base: position 4,894,596 of record NZ_CP121475.1, read on the forward strand.
TCCGCAGCCTCAAGGCCGCTGGATCCGCCACGGCCTCGGCCTTCATCCGATGAAACCGGGCCCTCCATTCCTCGGGGGTCTCTTCGCCGGCATCTGTCTGGCGGAACATCAGATCCGGGTTCAGGTCGAGGTCGTACCACCACTCTGCGGATGAGCCCTTGGCGTACTCAGCCGTGATCAGCGGCTCGTCCGGGCAAGGCGAGTAGGCCGCGACCTCCTGCAGATCCGGATCGCCACCGGTGTGGTGCAGCGTCAGGTGCACCGCCTCCAGCCGCTCGCAGTACTGATGGTGCCCGGCGTGCACGCCCTCTGCATAGGCGCGCTTCTCACGGCAGCGCTCCACTACCTCTGCGATCGATGGCCGGAACTTCGAGGTGCGCCGCAGCTCGCTGCACGCGGCTGCAATCGTGGCGTTCGCAAAACCCATGTCCCCGAGGTCGAACACGAGCGTCTCGAAAAACACGCGCGGGTTGCTCAGCTTATCCGTTTGAAAGCAGTCCATCAGCTGAGCCACCAGCATCGAGATCACGTCCGGGTGCGGCGGCCCCGAAAATGCGGCTCTGACGGCCGTGGCCGCCTTTTCGGCAGCGGAGGTGCTCAGAAGGTGCCCTCGCTGCCACAGAGCCCGATCTCGCCAACGCTGGGCCTGTCCAGCCACCAGGGCATGGGGCTTCGGCAAGTCCGGCAGGTTGCGGGCGCGGTCCTGAGCGGCAGCGTAGTTCGCCACCTGCCGGTTCGCCGCGATCAGGTCATCCAGCGTCGGCAGCGCCGCGGCGCTGCGATCGGAGAGTGGGTTTCGCCCCGGGGACAGGTGCGTAACCTCGGTCATGAACGCGACCTCCCTTGGGTTTGCCGTGCGTAGTCCATGAAGGAGAAGGAGCCCGTCCGCTGATTGCTGCCTTGGGCGGCCGGGGCGCGGGCCGGCGCGGGCTCGTTGAGCCAGTCCCCATCCCCGAGCCAATTGGACGGGTTGCGGTGGTACTTGGGATCCTCGCCGGCGCGCTCCGCCGTATAGCGCTGCGCCGCGCTGATCAGCTGGCTCTCGGAGGCTCGTCCCGTGGCCACCAAATGCTCGAAGATCTTCTCAGCCTTCAGCCGGCCAGAGCGCTTCGGGTAAGCCTGCCAGAAGGCCTCGAACCCGGGGCCGCCAGGCCCCCGGGTGGGGACTCTCTCCCCCCGTCCCGGAGGGACGGTGGGTTCGGGTGCAATGGGGTGCACCCTTTCGGCCCTAAACGGTGCACTGTGGTGCACCTTTTCACCCCCAAACGGTGCACTGGATTGCACCGTTTCGTCGGTAAGGGGTGCACTGGGGTGCACCCTTTCTCCGCTCAAGGGTCCGCTTTCCGTACCGTTTCCGGCACGGTCGAAGCAGAGCTCGAACATGTTGGGCCGGTGCCTTCCGCCCCGCCGTTCGACCTTCAACCAGCCCGCCTTCTCAAGCTCCTCGACGGCCAGGATGGTCATCCGGCGCTTTGAGCCTACAGCTTGGCTAATGGTCTCGAAGGCCGGATCACACCGGAGCGTCTTCCGGTTGAGGAAGCGAATCGCCAGCACGGTCGCGACGAACCTCGCCGTGGGCGTCAGCGTGCTGTCCGCGATCACGGCCAGCACGAAGGCCTCCTTCTCGGCGAGGCTGACAGTCACGCGTGGCCCTCCCGCAGGAATGCCCTGGCGGCGCTGCGGCCAGCGAGCACGCTGACCACAAGACCCTGGCTGTCCAGGACCGCGATCAAGGCGTTGGCGGGGGATCGGGGATGTGCTACTTCGGAATGGTCAATCTGGCGAGATAGACATTCCGAGGGACGTGAGCGCTGGCCGGCGCTCCGTCCCTCAGCTTTTTTGCGGGTCATGGCTCTAGGCAGCCTCCCTCTTCGTGGCCTGCCGGATCTCGAAGGCCTGCAGCTCGGCCACCCGCCAGTAGCGGCGTCCATTGATCCGGAGCGGCTGGGGAAAGCCGAGCTTCGCGTCTTTCTCCCAGCGCCAGAGCGTCTGATCGCTGACGCCGTACCGAGCCCGCGTCTGGACGGCCGGCAGGAGGTCTTCGCTAGCGTTTGGGTCATGAAGAGGCATTGCGTTGCTCCTTGTTAGGGCACGCTCAAGATGATCAGAATTTTCGAGTGTCGCTATTTGTCGATTGTCGAAGTTTGTCGGAGTTTCAGTTCCGAAACTCCGACAAGACCAGCTCCCGCGCCCGACGGCAGGTGTCCCGAGAGGCGTTGAATTTGTGTTCCATGTCCTTCTCGCGCATCGCCTCCAGATGCGCGCGGTCGACTTTTCTCATCGCCGATACGACGGCATCCAGCTTCTTCGGCTGCGGACCACGCTTCCGTGTCGTAGCCGGCCCGGCAGTGGGCGTCGGCACAGGCTCGGAATCGTCAGAATTCGCATGCACATTCGGCGGCACATGCCTTTCTATGTCAGGCACGAATATCCGGATCTTGTCGTACAGATGAGGATTATGGAACCATATACCCCGGTCTACATACTCACTCTTAGTTTCGATCATCAAATACATTTTTGAATTGAAGCTGGATCGACGAAAACGCCCTTGCTTCGACCACCACTTTAGCGGAACAGGGGCCTCATATTTTCTCATATGTTCGCCCGTTACCTCGTGCACATCCGTGCATTCAGCTATCGATCGAACAAGGCCCTCTCTCAACAGCCGAGGCAGCTCCTCCCAGGCCAAGACCTTCGACCCAATACTGTCCGCGACCATCTGCAGAGCCACGTGGAAGGGCACCCAGAGATCAGGCATTTTCCTCGCCCGAGATCGCGGCCACATGCGCTGCCCAAGCCTCCAGCGCGGCGCGGCGCTCTGGGCCATAGGAATGCCTGTTGTAGATCTTCGCCACCCCGGTGATCGTCCCGGAGCGATGGTTGAGCACCGCCTCGACGACGTGCGGTTCGACGCCGAGGCGCGCCATACCCGTGGCAGCGGTCCTGCGCAGATCGTGCAGCCGCCAAGGCTCGATCTGCACGGCCTCCGAATCCGCGCCTGCCTTCTCCGCATCCTCTCGAGCCAGCGCCAGCATCTTGGCGTCGAGCCGGGCCTTGGCCTTAGCGTAGCCGGAAACACCGCTGTTGCCGGTCGTGCTGATCAGGTACCCGGCTTTCCCCGCGACCCTCGGAAGCGATCCCAGGATGGCCTGAGCGGTCCCGCTAAGCGGCACATCATGGGCCTGCCCGTTCTTCGCCCGCTCGGCAGGTATCGTCCACAGGGTCCCACCTTCGCGCAGCTCGACGCGCCGCATCTTGGCGACTTCGTCCCGGCGCTGCGCAGTCAACAGCAGGAGCTGCGCGAACGGCCCGAATGGCCATCCGATCGCGGTGCACGCGCGCCAAAGCAGATGCAGCTCGTCGTCGCTCAGAACACGATCCCGGCTCGTCTCGGCGGCCGGGGCCTTGATCCGCACGCACGGGTTCGCGTCGATGACCCCGCGATCGGTCGCCCAGTTGAACAGCTTGGACAGCGCCGCGAGCGTGCGGTTCGCCGCGACCGGGGTGCCGGCGTCCACGATCCCGTCGAGGAGCTCGATCACGTCGCGGCGACCGAGCTCCTGGATCTTCCGGCCGTCCCAGACCGGCAGCACCTTGGTCCGCAGGATACGAATCGTCTCCTCTGCGGTGCGAGGGCGATTCCTTGGTGTTACGTGTCGCTCAATGAAGCTCTCGATCACGGACCCGATCAGATCGCGCGTCGGCGAGGGAACCACCACCTTGCGCTCTGCGACCGGATCCTGACCGAGGGAGACGGCGTGCAGGGCCGCTCTTCCATCGGCGCGCGCCCGCGCGAGATCGAGACCGGGATAGGCGCCCAGCGTCAGCTTCCTCGTTCGGCCATCGTGCCGATATCGAACCGCCCAGCTCTTCGCACCGGACGGCTGGATGATGAAATACAGCCCCGGCAGCGTCGCGTCCGGGATCTCCAAGCGACGCGCAGCGTCGGGCTTCAAGCGATCGATGGCCTGCACGGTGAGGACTCGCGCTGCCACTCTGGTGATCCTTCAGGGTAACCAGGGGTAACAGAAACCGGGCGTTATGCCCTGTTACCCCGTGTTATTAACGAAGCATCACAATGGCAGTTTTTGCTAGGTCTGGCAAAGCCGTTGACCGTCCGCGAACCACCTGAAAGTTAGGGCTTGTTCTGCTCCCTAACCAGATTGTGGATCTGGGGGTCCCCCGTTCGAGCCGGGGCGGTGGTACCATTCATTCAGCTCGACAGCGCAAGGGGTTGGCGGATCGCCGGCCCCTTTTGCTTGGGGGGATGCGTCCGGCGCCTCCCGGATCCGCCGTTCTCGCCGGACGAGCGTCTCGGGACGACCGAACAGCTTGGGCGATCCCAGCGGTCTCAGGCGTGGTTGGGCGCGGCGTGCGGGAGATCGTCCACCGTTCACCGCGGATGGCCTAGCGCGACGGCGGATGCGGGGCGAGCCGGCCCGGGATGGACGCCATGGTGCAGCGGCAGCAGCCCGGCCTCGCATCACCCTTGAGGCGCCCCAGGCCGTCGGGAGAGTGGGGGCGCGCCCCGCCCTCCGGCCGGCAGCGGTGGCGACCACAGCCCGCGTCGGATATCGCACGTCCGATCGGCCTCGCGGGCACGCCTGCCGGATCGGACGGGTGCCGGGTCGCGCGGTCGCCGGCCTCGGTGAGCGGACGGCCGATGGTCCGGCATGCCCAATCCGGCAGGCAGGCAGCCGCAGCACCACATGAGCGGACCGGACGTCCGACCGAACCCGTTCCGGCGTGCGCGCCCCATGCGAGATCCGAACCGATGCCCCTGATCGATCCCGCTCGCTCGCTTCTCCTGATCATCGACGTTCAGGTCCGGCTGATGCCGGTGATCGCCGACGGAGCCGGAATCCTGGCCAATACGGGCCGCCTCGCCGCCGCCGCGCATCGCCTCGACGTCCCGATCCTGGTCACCGAGCAGAATGCCGGTGGCCTCGGCCCCACCGTGCCGGAACTGGCGCCCGAGCCCGGGACGGCCTTCCCCAAGATGAGCTTCAGTGCCACCCGGACGCCGGGCTTCCTCGAGCGGCTGCCCGCGGATCGGGACCTCGTGGTCACCGGCTGCGAGGCGCATATCTGCGTGCTGCAGACTGTTCTGGGGCTTCTCGAGGCCGGGCGCCGCGCCTGCGTGGTGTGCGATGCCGTGGGTTCGCGGCAGACGGAGAGCCGGGCGGCCGCGCTCACCCGGATGGCCGCCCACGGGGCCGAGATCGTCACCACCGAGATGGTGGTGTTCGAGTGGCTCGGCACGGCGCGCCACCCGCGGTTCCGCGAGATCATGACGCTCATCAAGTAGGCGCCGGCGCGGCTCCCGGCCCGCCGAGCCGGCATCCCCTTCGACGGTAAGCGGCCTAGGGACCGTCCAGGGCCGCACGGGTCTGCGCGTCGGGACCGATATCGTCGGCGCCGTTCATGCCCAGAACCTCGATCAGGCGCATCCGGGCGCGGCTGACCCGGCTCTTGATCGTGCCGACGGCGACGCCGCAGATCGCCGCGGCCTCCTCGTAGGTGAAGCTCTGAGCGCCGACCAGGACCAGCGCCTCGCGCTGAGCCGGCGGCAGACGGTTCAGCGCGCTCTGGAACTGCGCCATCTCCATCCGGATCTCCTGCTCCGGGAGGGCGCTGAGCCGCCCGGCATGCACGCCGTCGGCATCCTCAACCTCGCGCTTGCGCTTGCGCTGCTCGGAGTAGAACAGGTTCCGCAGGATCGTGAACAGCCACGCGGTCAGGTTGGTCCCGCGGCGGAAGCTGGCGGCGTTGATCCACGCGCGCACCAGCGTGTCCTGCACGAGATCGTCCGAGCGGTCGAGGTCGTAGGTCAGCGAGAACGCGAAGGCCCGCAGGGCCGGGATCGCGCCCAGAAGGAGGTCGCGCATCTCGGCATCGGCCCCGACGGGCGCCGGACCGGATCCGCTCCCCGCGGGGGCGGCTTGCAGCATCAGGGTCATTGCGAGGCCTCCGTGTCGGAGCAGGCGGCGAGGTCGTCGAGCAGCGTCCGGAGCCGGTCCGGAATCGGCAGCGCCAGCACCCCGGCGTAGTGCAGGCGCAGGCCGCGCCCGATCCGGTCCCGCGCCGCGCCGTCGATCAAACGACCGGGCGCACCGGCCCGCCGCGCCGGGCGCGGCCCGACCGCGGCGCATCCCTCGGTCGCATCCGGCGCTCCGGCGGAGCCCGCCCTCGCCCGATCGTCCTCGTTCCCTGACATGGTCGCGCCCCCTGCCGTGCCCGATGCGGCCCCGGAGGCCCGGCCTCCGCCGGACCGGTCTCGGCGCGGCGGAGACGCATCTCATCGCTGTCCGGCAGGGCTGGTAGGCGCGACGGATTTAATCGGCTCTGAACTGCGCATTCATCTAATTTTAATTATCAAATGGCCCAGCTTGGGCCGAATTTTCAGGATATATACTCAGTTACAATTCAGAAATACTTGTTTTCAGCTTGGCTGTACCGAGGATGCGCGGAGGCACCTGAACGGACGCTGACCGCGCTCCGGGCCGCCTGTCCGACCGGGCGCGGTCTCGCTCCTCCCGAAGCCGAACGGGCCGCGACCAGACCCGTCCTGGCGCGCCCCCGCGCGCGGGTCCGTCGACGGAAGACCCGGTCCCGGGATTCTTCCAGGGGGAGGCGATTCGAAGGGGCGATGTCCCGACCGCTGCGTGAGGAGAGCGGTCGCCGCGCTCCGGGAGCAGGCCCAACCCACTCTGATCGTGCGGAAAACGTCTGGTGCCGGTGGAGAGGATCGAACTCCCGACCTTCGGTTTACAAAACCGCTGCACTACCGCTGTGCTACACCGGCTCGCGAGACGCTTGCTACCAGCCGCCGTGCCGCCGCTCAACCCGAGGGGCGCGAAGAATTGCGGCGGCCCGCCTCATTGGCCCGAGCGGCGGATCAGGCGCTTGAAGCGCTGGTCCGCGGTATCGAGGCGGTCGGCGATGCCGCGGCGGATGCACTTCCCGACGGAATCGCCGGCGTAGAAGCCGACCGTCTGGTCCTGGTATCGGCAGGCCTGGATCGGCGGCCAGGCCACCACCCCCGCGACGACCAGGAGCACGACCAGGCTGTCGACGACGAGCCAGCCCTTCCAGCCGAGCCGGAGGCGGCGCCCCCGTTCGGGTGCCCGGCTCCCGCGGGGGGGACGGTTCGCCGCTTCGGGGCCGACCCGTGCCATGCGGGCGCGGAACTTCGCCTCCTCGAGGGCATCGGACGCACCTTCGGACGCGGCGGGAAGAAGCGGGCGGCTGGACATGGCGGACTCACGGGGAGCGGAGCAGAGCGCGGCGGCACGACACGCCGAAGGTTCAGTTGATGAGCCGCTTCAGGAGGGCGAGGTTGTCCTGGATCGAGAGGACGTTGCCGAGCATCTCGTTGCGGGCGCAGGCACCGGCCCCGACGAGGCCGAGCCAGCCCGCCGCCGGACGGCCGCTGCAATCGGCGAAGCTGCCATACAGGAACAGCGCCGCCGGCACCGCAAGGACGGAGATCTTGATCAGCGAAGACAGCCGCCCGAAAAAGCCCTTGCGTGCCCGCTGCGGCTCGTCCCGATCCGCCCGCCAGGTCGCATCGTCCGGCTCCCAGGCATAGCGGTCCGCTTGATAGGCTGCCGCGTCGATGTCCCGGTCCCGGCGATACATGGCGAGGGCGCACTCGGTCTGATCCAGTCGGGAGCAGACTGGCACGCCTTCGTGAAGCTCAACCTAAGGGAAATGTTTAAGTTCGTCTGAACGGGTGGACTGTCCCGCCGAGCCGGTCGCCTCAGGCCGCCAGCGCCCGCTTCACCGTGGCGCGCAGATCCGCCAGGGAGAAGGGCTTGGTCAGGACATCAGTGACGATGGCATCGAGCCCCCGCGCGCGCTCGCGCTGATCGGCGAAGCCGGTCATCAGCAGGATGGTCAGGTCGGGGAAATCGCGCTTGGCCGCCAGGGCCAGCGCGATGCCGTCCATGAGCGGCATGCGGATATCGGTGAGCATCAGATCGAAGCCGCCGTCGGCCTCGTTAAGGCGATCGAGCCCGTCACTGCCATCGCTGGCCGTGACGACCGCATGGCCGTCGATCTCCAGCCCCCGCTTGAGGAAGCCCCGGACGGTCTCTTCGTCATCCACCAGGAGGATGCGCGCCATGTGGTCCCGTGATCGTCCCCGAAGCCCGCGAGCGCCCCGTCGCGATGATGCGGACGCCCAAACGTCGACAGACACAGGCGAATTTGCCGCCTGTCAAGACGTCGCACGTCGAATCGTCAATCCTGCCGTGCAGCGCGGCGAAAATGCCGCGCCGCGGCGTCTCGGTCAGGCATCGAACAGATCCGGGCCGCCATCCCCGTAATCGACCACGCCCACGAAGGGCAACTGCCGAAAGGCGTGCGCGGCATCCATGCCGTAGCCGACGACGAAGACATCGGGGCAGACGAAGCCGACGAAATCCGCGTCGATCGTCACGGCGCGCTTGCCGGGCTTCTCCAGCAGCACCGCGGTGAGGACGCGCCGGGCGCCGCGGGCCATCAGCAGGTCCTTGGCGAAGACGACGGTGCGGCCCGATTCCAGGATATCGTCCACGAGCAGCACATCCCGCCCGCGCACCTCGCTCTGCACGTCGCGCAGGATCTCGACCTGACCGCTGGACACGGTCCCCGTACGGTAGCTCGACAGGTGCACGAACTCGACCTGCGGCGCGAGGCCGACCCGGTGGAGCGACCGGAGCAGGTCGGCCGCGAACATGAAGCTTCCCTTGAGCACGGCCACGACGAGGAGGTCCTCGGGCCCGGCAGCCAAAATCTCCTGGGCGAGTTCATCGTTGCGCCTGGCGATGGCCGCCTCGTCGAACAGGGTCCGGACGCGCCGTTCAGGGGTGCTCATCACTCGTATCCCGAAGCCCGTTCGCGGGACGGGATCCGCCACCGCACTGGAGAGGGTCTTAGCGTCCCGGGCGCCGTCGGGAAACTCCGGATCCGAAACGACGGCGGGCCGACATCAAGTCGCGCCCGCAGGACCCGCCGACGCCGGGAGCGTCAGGCCTCGGTTCCCTGCCGGAACGGGCGGAGCAGGCGGGTGAGCCGGCGCCGGCGCGGCGCGGCCGCGCCGGCATGCCGCTCGGCCGTCACGTCCGGCAAGGGCTCCGGTCGGGGCTCCGGTCCGGACTCCAGCCCGGACTCCAGCCCGGACTCCAGGTCCATCCCCTCCGGCGCCTCCGCGGGCTCGACATGCCGCACCTGTTCCAGGACGTCCGCCACGATGCGGGGAATGGGGCGCTCGTGCTCCTCCAGCAGCAGCGACGCGGTCCAGAGGCGGCTGGCATTCGCCAGCGGCAGCGTTCCCTGGGTCAGGCGCTCCATCAGCATCCGATCGGCCAGCGACGCCGCCAGCGCGCTCACGATCTCGAGTTGATCCTGCTGTGTCGTGCTGTTCATGGCAGTCTTCACGCTCAGACGATATTCAATTCATGCGGTCGAGAGCGTAGGCGGACAAATTTGGCAATTCTATAACCCACACCAGAACCGGGGAATGCCCGCGAACAAAACCGGAGGACAACGAAACGACACGCCTTCCGGTCCCCTGCAGGAGCTGGTGCGATGGGCGGTGCTGGCCTGAGCCGGCCTTGAGGCAGGTCAAGGCCGGGATCCGGATCGCGCCCCATCCTGGCGGTCCCGAACCCGGACCGGCACCCCGCCGACGAACCTGCCGATCCAGCCGCCGACCTAGCCGCCGATACACCTCATGCCTGCCCTGACCGACCTCATCTACGTGGTGGACGACGACGCGGCCGTCCTCCACTCCACCCGCTTCCTCCTGGAAAGCGAGGGCCTCCGGGTCGAGACCTTCGCGGACGGACCGGAACTGCTGGCCGCCTTCCCGGGGCCGAGCCCGGCCTTCGTCCTCCTCGACCACGTCCTGCCGGGGCTCGACGGCCTGGAAGTCTGCGCCAGGCTCCACGACCTCGATGCCCGCGTGCCCGTGGTCCTGATCACCGGACACCCCGACCCCGCCATCCGCGCCCGGGCCCGCGCCGCCGGGATCCCGCTGGTCGACAAGCCCCTCGCCTTCGACGCGCTCCTCGGGCTCCTCGCCCCGGACGCCGCCCGAGACACCGCCCGAGAGGCCGCCCCGGCGCCACGCCCCGCGCCCCTCCCCCAGCCGGCCTGACCACACCCGGCGGAAACCAGACCGGCCAGAGCGAAATACGGCGCGCATCGGGCCGGCGCGCGAACACCCGGCGGAGGGCGGAACGGGTCGGCTGACCGACCTGCGGCCCGTCCTGCCACCCCCATCATGCCGCCCCCGTCCTGCCCCCACCGCAGCAGAAGCCATCGAGACGGGCGCGCTCGGAATGGCGCGGCGGTCCGGCCCCTCAGGCCGCCTTGGACACCCCCTCGGCGGAGGCCGCCTCGACGACCTCGTGCGACAGCGTGCGCGCCTCCGCTTGGTAGTCGGCCATGCTTCTGGTCAGGAACGCCGTCTGAAGCTCGAACGCATCCTTGAGCGAGCCGCATCGGGTGAGCGCCGCCAGATGGTCCGCCTGGGCCTGGAGACGGCAGCCCGTGAAGCGCACCGTCTCCGTGGCGATGCGCAGCGGCAGATCGACGGCAAAGGCGCGCCAGGCGCCGAAGCCTGTACCCAGGCCGGCCTTGATGGACTCCATCGGGTCGGTGGACGACGGTGCCTGAAGAGGCGTCACGGTCTCAGAAGCCATCGGGATCTCCTGTCTCGACATCCGGGCCACGAATGAAGTTCCGGTACGATCCGCATTGATTCAGATCAATATCTCAAATCCAATACAAATATTCGCTCAGATATTATTGAGAAAAACCCGACCGGACAGGTCGGACGCCGCCGGACGCGCCGCCCCGCGACCCGATCCAAGGCTCGGCGCCAGTTCCGGATCTCTCGGGCATCGCAGGCCGCGGCCCGTCCGCGCCCGGGACTCGGCCCTCGCTCCCCCGCTCCGGTCGCGAAGGGAGAAGCCGACGCGACGCGTCGAGAGCCGGACCGAGCCCGCGATGCCCAACGGATTCACCGTCGTCCGCAGCCCCGTCCCGGTCGGAGCGCCGGCATCGCGGGGGCCGGAACCTGGCGTGGTCCCGCCCCACGGGCCTGAGCCCGGCCCGGTTCGACGGGGACGGTTTGATCCAACGCAAGGCCCGCGAGCCAGGCGGGCCCTAGCTCGGCGGCGCGGACGGAGGCACCCTCGACATGGCCACGGCGGCGGTAGGCTCAACCGGAACAGGATGGTCGGCCGCCGAGTGGGGGACGCGGGTGCGAAGGTGGCTGGCCGTCCTGCCGCTGGCGGGCCTCAGCGCGGGCCTCCTGGCGCAGGCGCTCGGGCGTCCGGATTTCGCGACGGCGGCCTGGGCGTTCGCAACCCTGGCGGTCCTGGCCGTCCTCCTGACGCAGGTCGTGACGAGCTTGGCGCGCGGCGATGTCGGGCTGGACCTCGTTGCCCTTCTCTCGATGGGCGGCGCCCTCCTCCTGGGTCAGACGCTGGCCGGTGCCGTCATCGCCCTGATGTACGCGGGCGGCCAGTCGCTGGAGGCCTATGCCACGGGCCGGGCCGGGGCGGCGATGACGGCGCTGATCGCGCGCCAGCCGCGCACCGCCCTGCGCGAGGAGGGCGGTGTGTTGCAGGAGGTCGCCCTCGCGGCGCTGGTCCCGGGGGACCGGATCCTGGTCCGTGTCGGTGACGTCGTGCCGGTGGACGGGTGGGTCGCGGCGGGCCGGGCGGTGCTCGACCGGTCGAGCCTGACCGGCGAGGCGCTTCCGGTCACCCTCAAGGCGAACGAGCCCGTGCTCAGCGGCACGGTGAATGCCGGCACGCCGTTCACCCTCTTGGCGGAGCGACCCGCGGCCGAGAGCACCTATGCCGGGATCGTCCGCCTGGTCGAGGCCGCCCGGGCCCAGAAGGCGCCGATGGCGCGGTTGGCGGACCGCTACGGGCTCGGATTCCTCGCCCTCACGCTGGCTTTGGCCGGCGGCGCCTGGGCCGCCACGGGCGACCCGATCCGGGCCCTGGCGGTGCTGGTCGTCGCCACGCCGTGCCCGCTGATCCTGGCGGTGCCCGTCGCCCTCGTCTCGGGACTGTCGCGCGCGGCCGGCATCGGCGTGCTGATCAAGGGCGGCGGCGCGCTGGAGATGCTCGCCCAGGTGCGGGTCCTGGTGATCGACAAGACCGGCACCCTGACCCGCGGCTCCGCCCGGCTCGCCGCCCTGCGAACCCTCGGCGCGCACGGGGAGGCCGAGGTCCTGCGCCTCGCGGCGTCCGTCGATCAGGCCTCGGGCCACCCGGTGGCGCGGGCCCTCGTCGAGGAGGCCCGGGGGCGCGGCCTGATCCTTCCGCAGCCCTCGATGGTCGCGGAATCCCCCGGCGAGGGGGCGAGCGGCCGGGTGGAGGGGCGGCTCGTCATCGTCGGAGGCGCGCGCCTGATGCGCCGGCACGGCATCGTCTTCCCGCCGGCGGCCGGCCCCCGACAGGCCGCGGCGGCGGCATCGACGGTCCTGGTCGCCGTCGACGGCACGCCGGCCGCGGTCCTGGACTTCGCGGACCCGCTGCGGACGGATGGCGGCCGGGCGCTCATGGACCTTCGCGCCTGCGGGATCACGCGCGTGGTGCTCGCGACCGGCGACCGGCGCGGCGTCGCCGAGGCGCTCGTCGCCGGGCTGCCCGTGGACGCCATCGTGGCCGACCTCGATCCGGCGGCCAAGACCGGCACCGTGGCCGCCGAGCGTCGGAACGGCCCCGTGATGATGGTGGGCGACGGGGTCAACGACGCGCCCGCGCTGGCGGCGGCCGATCTCGGCGTGGCCCTCGGCGCCCGGGGCGCGGCGGCGGCCGCCGAGGCGGCCGACGTCGTCCTGCTGGTGGACAGCCTGGCGCCGCTGCCGCAGGCGATCCACATCGCGAAGCGCGCCCGCGCCATCGCCCTCCAGAGCGTGTGGATCGGCCTCGGCCTGTCCCTCGCCGGCATGGTTGCGGCGGCGCTGGGCCATCTCTCGCCGCTTCAGGGGGCGCTCCTTCAGGAGGCCATCGACGTCGCGGTGATCCTCAACGCCATGCGCGTGCTCGGCGGCCCCCGGGACGGGCGCGAGCCGACGGCGGAGGCCGTGGGCCATCCCTGACGCCCGCCGGCAACCGGCGGGCTTGCGCTGGATCAAGGTGGCCCCTCGCGGCTCCAGCGAGGCTCCCCGCGTCGGCATCGACGCGGGCCGGAGCTGAGCCATGGACTACGCCAACATCCTCGTTTCCGCCGACCTCGGCGAAGCGGCGCTGGACCGGATGCGCCTCGCCGCCGGCCTCGCCCGGCGCTTCGCGGCGACGCTCACGGGCGCGGCGGCCCATCCGGTGCCGGCCCCCCTCCTGGTCCGCGATGTCTACGATGCCGTCGCGCAGGAGCAACGCAACACGGCACAGGTCCAAACCATCCTCGAACAGGCGCAGGCCCTGTTCCGGCGTGCCGAGACCGAGGGGATCGGCACGGACTGGCGCGCCGGCTTCGCGGACGCCGTCACGCACGTCATCGAGACGGCCCGCGCCGCGGACCTCGTGGTCCTGAGCCGGCGGGGACCGGGCGACGCGGATCCGGGACCGCTCGGCGTGCCGCCCGGGCCCGTCCTCATGGAGGCCGGCAGGCCGGTCCTGGTGGTGCCGCCGGGGCTCGCGAGCCTGACGGGGTCGCGCATCGTTATCGCGTGGCGGGACGGTCCCGCAGCGCGGCGGGCCGTGTCGGCGGCTTTGCCATTCCTGCGGGCGGCGGACCGGGTCCACGTGGCGACCGTCGGCGCCGACGCCCGGCCCGACGGTGCGGACGACGTGGCCGGCCACCTCGCGCGGCACGGCGCGCACGTCGCCGTCCATCACCTGCAAACGGAGGAGGATGCCGGCTCGGAGATCCTGCGGTTCGCCCTGCGGCAGGATGCGGATCTGATCGTCACGGGCGCCTACGGCCATTCCCGGTTGCGGGAATGGATGTTCGGCGGCGTCACGCGCGATCTCCTGGAACGCTCCCCACGCTGCTGCCTGATGAGCCACTGAGCCCGCGCTTCGTCGGGGCCGCCGTTCGCAGGCTGGACGAGCGCTTCCCGATCGCGGGCGTCGAACGGCACCATCCCGCGGCGCCCGCGTTCCGGTCCGATCCGTGCGACGAGGCCAGGCTCGCCGGCCCGGACGCGTCAGGGTCGCGCTGGGCGGCGGCAGGGAGGCAGAGCCATGGACAGTCGGCTTCTCTACGTCAGCCGGCGGACATCCTCCGAGGCCGACGTCCGGAACATCGTCGAGACGTCTCTGTCCCGGAACGCCCGGCTCCGGGTCACGGGAGCCCTCGTGGCGTCGCGCACCCGGTTCGCACAGATCCTGGAGGGGCCGCGTCCCGCGGTCGATGCCCTGATGGACAGCATCCGTCGCGACCCGCGCCATACGGAGGTGGCGGTGCTGCTGTACGACGACATCGACCGGCGGCGCTTCGCCGACTGGAGCCTCGCCTATTCCGGCGCCTCCGTTTACGTCGACAGGCTGATCGCAGCCCTGACCGCGCGTGCCCCGGCGCAGCCGGACCCGGCCGACCTGCGCCGCCTGATCCAGGCCATCGAGGAACTCGCGCGGGCCCGGCTCTGACACCCCCGCACGGGCCGGGGAGCCGACGGCGCCCGCGGGGCCATCATTCGACGAAGCCCCATCCGGCCTCGAGGGCGCGGCGCTCCTCCTCGGTCAACGGGTTGGCCCAATCGGGCGCGTTCGGCGCCCGCACCGGCGGCACTGCCTCGACGGGTTCGGGGCGCACCGGCGGCACCGCCTCCGCGGCTTCGGGGCGCGCCGGGGCGCCACGGGGCGGCGGCTCACGCTTGCGCGTCGGCCCGGTGGTCGTGCCGCTCCGGGCTGTTGGTCGCTTGCGCATCGCCGACCCCCTAGATTCAATGGGACAGGAACAGCGGCACGGGGCTGTTCCGCAGGAGCGAGCGGGTGACCCCGCCCAGGAAGAACTCCCGCTTGGGGGAATGCCGGTAGGCTCCCATCACGACCAGGTCGGCGCGGAACAGGCCGGCCTGGCTGCGCAGGGTCTCGGCGATGCCGTCCCCCTTCGGCAGGTCGTTGACGACGACGTTCACGCCGTGCCGCGCGAGGTGGGGCGCGAACTCGGCCCCGGGGACGGCCTCGTGGATCTCCGCGTCGTCGCAGACCGAGACGACCTCGATCGCTTCGGCGGCGCGCAGGAACGGCAGGGCATCGTTGGCGGCCCGCGCCGCCTGCGCGCTGCCGTCCCAGGCGACGATGATCCGCCGTGCGGCGAAGGCGTCGCGGCCCGGCGGCACCGCGATGACCGGCCGCCCGCTCTCGAAGAGCGCCCGCTCGATGGTCTCGCGATCGAGGTCGAACCGTCGCGGTCCCGCGTCCAGGACCGTGAGGTCGTGCAGGCGCGCCTGCGTGGCCAGCCGGGTCACGACGTCCGGGTAGGTCAGCCCCGGCGCCTCCGTCGTGCAGACAACGCCGACCTGGGCCGCATCGCCGGCCGCACGCTCCGCGATGGAGCGCGCCAGCGCGTCGAGACGGCGGTCCACGAGGGCCTCGCCCACGTAGTCGAACTCGCCGAGCCACGCGTCGTCGCCCGTGAGGCGCCAGGAGGCCGACTGCACGGTGAGGTGCGCATTGGCCGCCTTGGCCAGCGTCAGCCCGTAGCCGATCGCCGCGATGGGGGGATCGAACTCGCCCTCCACGGTCGTGCCGACGAGGACGTCGCGGATGCCCGCGAGTGGGGAGCGGGAGGGGCTGGACATGGAGCGTCTCCGATTCGTGCCGGCCCCATGGTTCGTCCCGTCGCGGCTGGGCAGCCTTGATCCACCTCAAGCGGCCCACGATGCGGAGTGTTCAATTTCGCACATTCGCCCGACGGGATCGTCTATATTCGACCAACAACACTGCCATAAGGCTGTTCACTGATTCCAAAATGCAGTAATTTTTGGTTGTCATGGCGCAACCGATTGGAAGTTCGGGACGGATGCGTTTTCATCGTCGCGGCCCGCAGGACCTCTCCGGGTGCAAGCGATGACGAACCCCGTCGACGCGCCCGGCCACCCTCGCGACGATGCCACCGCTCAGACCGGCGACGACCTGCGGTTGACGCTCGACGAGGTGGGCATCTGCATCTGGTCGCTGGACATCGTGACCGGTCGCGCCACGGTGTCGCCGACCTGTGCCCGCCTGTTCGGCGTCCCGGCCGAACGATTGACCACCTTCGCCGCCTCACAGGCCCTCGTGCATCCGGAGGACCGTCCAGCCCGCGCGGAGGCCATCGAGAGAGCCGTGCGGGAGGGGGGCAGCTACGAGGTCGATTACCGCGTCCTGCGCCCCGACGGGCATGTCTGCTGGCTGCGCTCGCGCGGCCGGGTGCAACTCGACCCGGAACGCAGCCCCTTCCGGCTCCGCGGGGTCGTGCTCAATATCGACGAGCAGAAGCGGGCCGAGGTCGACCTGCGGGCCCGCGAGGCTCACCTGCGCTCGATCCTCGACACCGTGCCGGAGGCCATGGTCGTCATCGACGAGGCAGGCCGGATCCATTGGTTCAGCGCGGCGGCCGAGCGTCTCTTCGGCTACGCGGCCGACGAGGCGGTCGGGCGGAACGTCCGCATCCTGATGCCGGAGCCGATGCGGAGCGAGCACGACGCCTACCTCGACCGCTACCGGCGGACCGGCGAGCGCCGCATCATCGGCACCAACAGGGTCGTGACCGGCCTGAGGCGGGACGGCTCCACCTTCCCGATGGAGCTGGCCATCGGCGAGATGCGCGCGGGCGAGCAGGTCTTCTTCACCGGGTTCATCAACGACCTGACCGAGCAACGCCGCACGCAGGCCCGTCTCGAGGAACTCCAGGCGGAGCTGGTCCACATGTCCCGCCTCAGCGAGATGGGCGAGATGGCTTCGACGCTGGCCCACGAGTTGAACCAGCCGCTCGGGGCCATCAGCAACTATACCAAGGGCTGCAAGCGCCTTCTGGCGCATCCCAGTCCCGAGAACGTCGCCAAGACGGTGGAGGTGCTCGATAAGGCCGCGGAGCAGGCCTTGCGGGCGGGACAAATCATCCGGCGCCTGCGCGAGTTCGTCACCCGCGGCGAGACCGAGAAGCGGGTCGAGCCCGTCGCGAGCCTGATCGAGGAGGCCAGCACGCTGGCCCTGGTCGGGGCCCGGGAGCAAGGCGTTGTCGCGCGCGTGCACGTGGATCCGAGGGTCACGTCCGTCCTGGCCGACCGCGTTCAGGTTCAGCAGGTCCTGATCAACCTGATGCGCAACGCCCGCGAGGCCATGCAGCAGGGGCACCGGCGCGAATTGCGCGTCGAGGCCTGCCCCGCGGGAACGGACCACGTCGAGATTGCCGTCGTGGACACCGGGCCGGGCATCTCGGACGCGGTGGCGGACCGGCTGTTCCAACCCTTTGTCACCACCAAGGCGAGCGGGATGGGCGTCGGGCTCTCGATCTGCCGCACCATCGTCGAGGCTCATGGCGGCCGCCTATGGGTCGAGCGCAACGAGGCCGGCGGGGCAACCTTCCGGCTGACGCTGCCGGCCGCGCACGATGGAGACCTCGGTCATGCCAGCTAGCCTTGTGCACGTGGTCGACGACGACCCGGCCATGCGGGACTCGGTCGGCTTCCTGCTCGGCACCGAAGGCTTCGAGGTGCGGCTCTACGAGACTGCGACCGACTTTCTCCAACGGCTCGTCGAGCCGGCAGCGGGCTGCGTCCTGACCGATATCCGCATGCCCGGTCTCAACGGCCTGGAGTTGCTCCGCCGCCTGCGGGCATCCGGCCACAAGCTTCCGGTTATCATGATGACCGGGCACGGGGACGTCCCGCTCGCGGTGGAGGCGATGAAGCTCGGCGCCTGCGACTTCATCGAGAAGCCGTTCGACGACGAGACCCTCCTGCAGGCGCTGCGCTCCGCCCTGGAACGCAACGGCGCGGCCGAGGCGGTGGATCCGACGCTGCGGGAGTTCGTCCGGCGGGTCGGCACCCTGAGCGAGCGCGAGCGGCAGGTCCTCGACCAGCTGGTCGCCGGCGGCACCAGCAAGGAGATCGGCCGCACGCTCGACATCAGTCCGCGCACCGTCGAGATCTACCGGGCGAAGCTTATGGCCAAGACGCAGGCCGGCACCCTGCAGGAGCTGGTGCGCTGGGCGGTGCTGGCGGGCCTGGCCTGAGCCGGCCTTGAGGCAGGTCAAGGCCGGGATCCGGATCGCGCCCCATCCTGGCGGTCCCGAACCCGGACCGGCACCCCGCCGACGAACCTGCCGATCCAGCCGCCGATCCAGCCGCCGATACACCTCATGCCTGCCCTGACCGACCTCATCTACGTGGTGGACGACGACGCGGCCGTCCTCCACTCCACCCGCTTCCTCCTGGAAAGCGAGGGCCTCCGGGTCGAGACCTTCGCGGACGGACCGGAACTGCTGGCCGCCTTCCCGGGGCCGAGCCCGGCCTTCGTCCTCCTC
The DNA here is from genome assembly GCF_029691625.1 of Methylobacterium sp. 391_Methyba4. NCBI lineage: Bacteria > Pseudomonadati > Pseudomonadota > Alphaproteobacteria > Hyphomicrobiales > Methylobacteriaceae > Methylobacterium > Methylobacterium sp. 391_Methyba4. Next base: position 4,913,064 of record NZ_CP121475.1, read on the forward strand.
GACCACATCCTGCCGGGGCTCGACGGCCTGGAAGTCTGCGCCAGGCTCCACGACCTCGATGCCCGCGTGCCCGTGGTCCTGATCACCGGACACCCCGACCCCGCCATCCGCGCCCGGGCCCGCGCCGCCGGGATCCCGCTGGTCGACAAGCCCCTCGCCTTCGACGCGCTCCTCGGACTCCTCGCCCCGGACGTCGCCCGAGACACCGCCCGAGACGCCGCCCCAGCGCCACGCCCCGCGCCCCTCCACCAGCCGGCCTGACCACACCCGGCGGAAACCAGACCGGCAAACCGGCGCGCGCCGGCGTGCCCGAGGCCGAGCCACTCTGGCCGAGGCGAGCGTGGCGTCCGCATGCGGCGGCGGACGATCCGAAGGGCTCTGAACGCTCCGTCACAGCGTACGGCCAAGCAAAAGGACCGGACCACGTCGCCCTTGTCTCCACGGCCCGACGATTTGCCAAGCTTATTCATGAACATTGTGGCGAAACCTACACAAAGATCTTGAGCTGGATCAATGTATCGCCGCACCAATACGGAGACCCTGAAAATCGGGAAGGCGGCAGGCCGTCTGCCGCTCGCGCTCCGGACGCCCGCTCGGTCCGGCCGCCGGGGCCCCTTCGTCAGGGGGAAGCCGATGAGAACCATCGAGAACCGAACCGAGGACATGATCCCGAACGCGCTCAACATCCTCCTCGGGATCACGCTCGTCCTCGCACCCTGGTATCTGGAGTTGAGCTACGATTCCGCCGCCGCACGCAACGCCTTTCTCAGCGGCGGCGCCATCACCGTCGTCGCGTTGCTGGCACTCGGCCGGACCTACGATTGGGAAGAGTACCTCAACCTCGCCCTCGGCCTATGGGCGGCCATGGCGCCGTGGGCACTGGGCTTCGCGGAGACCAGGGGCGCCATGGGGGTGCATGTCGGGGTCGGGCTCGCGGTGGCCGCCCTGGCCGCGTTCGAACTCCGGCGGCTCTACGTGTCGCCCCAGGCGCGCTCGGTCTGAGGCGGGCCGGGCGCCGGAACGGCCGCGGCAGCCCTGCGCCGCGCGCGGCCGCCTCCCTCACGGCATCGTTTCCAGGAGGCTGCCATGCCCCTCGACCCCGTCGCGCTCGCGGCCGCCGCGTCCTTCACGGTCGGCTGCGCGGGCATCCACGCCCTGCGCCGTCATGCCGACGTCCTCACGCTGGTTCTGGGCGTGCTGGCATACGGGCTCGCCACCCTGGTGGGCGCCCTCCTCGCGGGGCGCTCCGGCCTGCCCGGGCTCCCCGACCCGGTTCCCGCCTGGGCATTCGCGACGACCGCGGGCCTCTGAGCCCGACGCGCGGCACTACGTAATTGTCCGTAAGCAAGTTCGCTTAAGACACGAACCGGAATTTCATCGCTCCCCGAGGACGGCCAATCTCGCTCCCACGACGAGGTGAGGAGCGAAGCGATGAGCACCGACTACACCGCACGGACGTCCACGCAGATCCCGGCAGGCCATTCGGCGCCCTTCCCGAGCCTGGACGCGAGCGCCCTGTTCGCGGGCTGCCCCGAGGTGATCGGGACGCCGTTCTCCTACGCCCGCGAGGAGGAAGTCTACGGCGAGGGCGAGGAGGCCGAGTTCGTCTACAAGGTCGTCAGCGGCGCGGTGCGCACGCACAAGGTGCTGAGCGACGGCCGTCGTCAGATCACCGGCTTCCGCCTGCCCGGCGACCTGTTCGGGTTCGAGCAGGGCAAGATCCACCGCCACAGCGCCGAGGCGCTCACCGACACCAAGGTGCTGATCTTCAAACGGCGGCAGGTCGAGCGCGCCGCGACCGACCGGGCCGAGTTCGCCTGCCAGCTCTGGGACATGGCCACGAACGATCTGAGGCACGCCCAGGATCACATGCTGCTGCTCGGGCGCCGCTCGGCGGCGGAGCGCGTGGCAAGCTTCCTCATCGACGTGGACGCACGCCTGGGCGGCACCGGGACCTTCGCCCTTCCGATGACCCGGCGCGACATCGCCGATTTTCTCGGGCTGACCATCGAGACCGTGTCGCGCACCCTTTCGCAGCTGGAGGAGGACGGGGCCCTGCAACGCGTCGGCGGCCGCCAGGTCAGCCTGAGACGGGCCCGGCTCCACCGCATGATCGAGGACTGAGCGCGACGCCGCCCCGGCGGGTCGCGACGGATCGTGCTGCCGCGCCGTCAATGGGCGAGGAACAGCGGAAGGGGGCTGCGGGCCAGGAGCGACTGGGTCACGCCGCCGAAGAACCATTCCTTCAGGCGGGCGTGCCGGTAGGCGCCCATCACCAGCATGTCGGCGCGGAACAGGCCCGCCTGGGTCCTGAGCGTCTCCGCGACGTCGTCGACGACCGGCAGGACGTTCACCGACACGGTCACGCCGTGGCGCGCGAGGTGCGGTGCGAACTCGGCGCCGGCGACCGCGGCCGACAGGTCCTTCTCGCCGACGACGGACACGATCTCGACCGCCTCGGCGGCGCGCAGGAACGGCAGGGCATCGTTCGCCGCCCGCGCGGCCTGGGCGCTGCCGTCCCAGGCGACGACGATCCGACCGGCAGGCCAGGCCGAGCAGCCCGCAGGCACCACGATGAGCGGGCGACCGCTGCCGAACAGGAGTCCGTCGATCAGGTCGCGGTCGAGATCGACCTCCCGCGCCTCCGCGTCCAGGATGGTCAGGTCGGCCAGGCGCGCGCGGGCGGTGAGCCGGGCGATCAGATCCGGGTAGGCCAGCGCGGGCGCCTCGGTCGTACAGGTCACCCCCGCACGGGTGGCATCCCCGGCGGCGCGTTCGGCGACGGCCTGGGCAAGGACGCGCAGGCGCCGGTTCTCGTCCGCGACGAGGCCGTCGACGAACCCCAATCCCGCCCCGCCCACCATGGTGAGACGGCGGGCCGCGGACTGCACGGTGAGGTGGGCGCCCGCCGCGGCGGCGAGCGTGAGGCCATAGCCAAGCGCCGTTCCGGGCTCGTCGCCGCGGCCCTCCTCGGTGACGGCGACCAGGATGTCGCGCAAGGCGGCGAGGGGCGATGAGTACGGGAGGGACATGAGAGCTCCGGGCTGCCGATCGCCCGAGTCTCGACGGGTGCGGCCGCTCGACCTTGATCCAGCTCAACGCCGGACCGTCGGCGACCGCGCCGGATCACCCGATCCGGTCAGGGCTTCTTGCGGAAGCGGGACACGAACCGCTCCACCGCCCGCGCCATCGCTTCGAGCCGCGGCTTCAGCGCCGGGATGTCCTCGCTCAGGAGGGCGAAGCCGAGGGGCAGCATCCAGAGGCCGAGGATCGGCAGGAACGACAGCAAGCCGCCGCCGATCAGGGCGAGCGCCGCCGCCAACCGCGCCGGCCGCCGCGAGGGCTTTCTCAGCCACGTGACCGCATCGCGCAGGCGCCCGGGAAGGCGGCCGGTCAGCCGCTCCACCCGTGCATCCCAATCCGCTGCGGTCGGGTCCGTCGTGATCCTGCTCATGGACGACAGCTTACACGAAGGCGCGCGGGCCGTGGGCGCGGAGGTGCACCGGACCTCATGTCGGACGGCCGTCGCGCCCGGACGGCCGGCGGGCTCCTGCCGCCAGGGTGGCGAGTTGGACGACCAGGAGCGGTGCGAGGCTCACCGAGAGGACGAGCATCCAGCCGTTCCGATCGAGCGGGACGAGGCCCAGCAGGCGGCCGACCGGCGGGAGATAGGCCGGGCCGACGAGCAGCGCCGTGCACAGGAGCAGGGCGGCCCAGACCCAGGGATTCCGGGTGACCTCGTTGCGGAGGAGCGGCGCGCTGGAGGCGCGCATGTTGAACACCTGCCAGAGCTGCGCGAAGGCGAGCGTCAGGAACGTGACGGTCACGACCGAGGCCGGATCGAAGGCGAGCCAGAACGTGGCGGCGGCGCCGGCCGCGAAGGTCGCCGCCGTCATCGCGGCGGCGTGCAGGCCGATCCGTGTCCATTGCGCCCGCCCCAGAATGGGCTCCTTCGGATCCCGCGGCGGTCGCCGGAGGATGTCGTCCCGGCCTTCGCCGAGGGCCAGGGCGAAGGCCGGGAACACGTCGGTCACGACGTTCAGGTAGAGGATCTGCATCGGCAGGATCGGTAGCGGCAGCGTCGACACGACCGCGAGCCCGACGACCATCACCTCGCTCAGGTTGCAGGCCAGCAGATAGGTGACGAACCGGCGGATGTTGTCGAAGATGATCCGCCCCTCGCGGATCGCGCCGACGATGGTCGGGAAGGCATCGTCGAGGAGGATCATGGCGGCGGCCTCGCGCGCCACGTCCGTCCCCCGCCGGCCCATCGCGACGCCGATATCCGCCTGCCTCAGCGCCGGGGCGTCGTTGACGCCGTCGCCGGTCATGGCGACGACCTCGCCCTTCGCCTGGTAGGCGCGGACCAGCGCCAGCTTCTCGGCCGGGCTCACGCGGGCGAAGACCGCGACATCCTCCAGCCCGTCCGGCAGGCCGGCATCGGGGACGCCCTCCGCGATGCGGTCCCCCGGACCGGCGAGACCGACCGCGAGGGCGATGCTCCGGGCGGTTACGGCGTGATCGCCGGTGACCATCACCGCGCGGATGCCCGCGGCGCGGCAGGCCGCCATCGCCGCCGGCACGTCCTCCCGGGCCGGGTCCTCCAACCCGACCAGCCCGAGGAACGTGAGATCCTCGAAGGGCGGGCTTCCCGGGTCCGCGACCGTCCTCTCGGCGCAGGCGATGACCCGCAGGCCCCGTGCCCCCAGATCCTCGACGCGGCGTCGCCACAGGGTGCGGTCGCCCGCGTCGAGGGGACGATCATGCGCGCCGTCACCGGTGCGCCGCGAGGCGGCGAGCACGGCCTCCGGGGCGCCCTTGACCGCTACCCAGAAGCCCGGCCCCGCAGCATGGACGGTGGCCATCATGCGGACGGCCGCCTCGAAGGCGTGCTTTCCCACGAGAGGCCGGTCGCGCCCGAGGGCCGCGCGGTCGAAGCCGGCGGACCGCCCCGCCCGCAGGAGCGCCTGTTCCATCGGGTCGCCGCTGCCGTCTCCGGCGCCCGATCCGAGCGCGGCGTCGTTGCAGAGCACCGCAACGCGGAGCAGGCGTCCGGCTTCGATCGAGGGCCCTCCCTCGGCCAGGTCCCCCTGCCCGGAGGGCACCGACAATTGCCGCACCGTCATCCGGTTCTCGGTGAGCGTCCCCGTCTTGTCGGTCAGGATGACCGTCGTGGCGCCGAGCGTCTCGACGGCCGACAGGCGCTCGATCAGCGCGTTCCTGCGGGCCATCCGCCACATGCCGCGCGCGAGCACCAGGGTCGCGACGATGGGCAGGCCTTCCGGAATGGCCGCGACCGACAGCGCGATGCTGGCCTCGGTCATGAGGCGGAGATCCTTGCCGGTTGCGATGCCGAGGCCGGCCAGGAGAACGGCCACCCCCAGGACCGCCCAGACCATCTGGCCGGACAGGCGGCCCAGGCGCCGTTCCAGGGGCGACCCCTCCGGGTCGGCCTGCGCGACGAGGCGCGACACCGCCCCGAGTTCGGTCGCCGCGCCGGTCGCGACCACGACACCCGCACCGCTCCCGCGGGTGACCAGCGTGCCCCGGAACAGCATCGACGCGCGCTCCGCGAGGCGTGCCTCCGCGGCGACCGGCTGTGCCGACTTGTCCACCGGCACGGATTCCCCCGTGAGGGTCGACTCGTCGGCGCCCAGGTTCGACGCCTCGACCAGCCGGATGTCGGCCGGGACCGCATCGCCGCCCTCGATCAGCACGATGTCGCCCGGGACGAGATCCTCGGCGGGCAGGACCCGGATGTGCCCGTCGCGGCGGACGCGGGCCGAGCGCGTCCCGAGCGACCGCAAGCCCTCGACGGATCGGACCGCCCGCAGCTCGGTGAAGAAGCCGAGGCCGGTATTGATGGCCAGCACCGCGATGACGGCGGCCGCCTCCTGCCAATCCCCGAAGTAGAGCGAGAGCCCGCCGGCCGCGGCGAGCAGGTAGACGACGGGGCTCGCGAGCTGGTGCAGGAGCAGGGACAGCCTGCCGGCCCTCTCGGTCGTGGCGATCACGTTCGCGCCGAACCGCGCGCGCCGTCGCCGGGCCTCCGCATCGGTCAGGCCCGCGGGCAGGGCGGTCTCGAAACGCCCTGGAACCTCCGCGACCGGCAGGGCATGGACGGGTTTCGTCCCCGCCGCCGGGCACCCGGTCGCGGCCGGCGGGCTGGGCCATTCGGGATCCTCGGCCGGATCCCGCTCAAGCATGGCGCAGCCGGTCGAGGCGCGCGGCGTTCGGGCAGAAGTCCGGGTAGGTGCGGGCCGCCGTTCCGGCCCGGAGCTCGCGTTCGCAGCGGCTCCGCGCGCCGCAGGCCCGGCAAGCGGCCTCGAGCGCCCGCATGGTCTCGGGCTCGCTCCGCCGAACGGCTTCGGGGTCGAGCTGCAGGCGTCGCATCAGGCTGACGACGCCCTGGAGTTTCGCGCCGGCTTCCGGCGACAGGCCCGCGGGCGCCGCGGCGTCGGCCTCCATCATCGTCTCCATCATCTCCTGGTCGATGTCCCGGATTTCCTGCGCCGCCTTCAGGAGGCAGCACCATCCGGTCATCGCGGCGGCGACGCCGAATGGATCGAAGGGGTCGGTCTTGTCGGCTGGTGCGGCCATCACAGACTCCTGAAAGTCCCTGCGTGCCCCACCGCGGCGGCGGCGCCCTTGATCCATCTCAAGGCCGATCCGGCGACATCGGCGCACATCTCGGTCGGCGGCGGCCCAGGGCCCGCCACACCCCGGGGACGAGGGGCGATGCGCACCATCGACAACCAGCCGGAAGACGTCTTCCTGGGGGGCTGGAACCTCATGCTGGGGGCGGGCCTGATCCTGGCGCCCTGGTACTTCGGCTTCCGATCCGAGGACATCGCGGCCTGGAACGCCTGGATCACCGGGGCGACGATCCTGGCCTTGGCGGCCCTGACGCTGATGCGCACCCGTGAGGGAGAAGTGTACGCCATCGGGGCGGCCGGTCTCTGGTCCTGCGCGGCCCCCTGGGCGCTGGGCTTCCAGGACGCCGCGGCCTGGGCTCACGTGGGCTTCGGCGTCGCCCTCCTCGTCTCGGCCGGCTCCTGGCTGTGGCGGCTGCGAGACCTGCCCGCCTCCCAGAAATCGGCCCAGAAATCTGCTTGGCAAACCGCGCCGCCCGCGGCCCGCGCGACGCCCAGGGTCAGCGAGGATCGATCCGCATGTCGACCGGGGACCAGGACGCCGTCGCCGCGTTCCTGACGCAGGCCCTGTCGGGCATGGGACAGGTGGAGACCGTAACCACCCACATCTCCCGGCTCTTCCTGGCCGGCAGCCGCGTGTTCAAGCTCAAGCGCGCCGTCCGCTTCCCCTATCTCGACTTCTCGACCCCCGAGCGGCGCCTCGCCGCCTGCGAGGCCGAGGTCGTGCTCAACCGCCGCACGGCACCCGCGCTCTACCTCGGCGCCCGGCGGATCACGCGCGGACCGGACGGGGGCCTGGCCTTCGACGGGACCGGGAGCCTCGTCGACGCCGTGGTCGAGATGCGGCGGTTCCCGGAGGCGGACCTGTTCGACACCCTGGCGTGCGAGGGTCGCCTCGGACCGGACCATATCGCGGACCTTGCCCAGGTCATCGCCGCCTTCCATGCCGGCGCGGAGATTCACCGCGACAAGGGCGGGGCCGCCGCCCTGACGGCGCTCGTCGACTTGAACGCGGCGGCGCTCCGGGCGACGGGGCTCGCCTCGACCGGCGCGGTGGCGACGCTGACGGCGCGGTTCCGGGCGGTTCTGGCGCGGCATGCCCCCCTGCTCGACGCCCGCCGCGCCGCCGGCAAGGTCCGCCGCTGCCACGGCGACCTCACCTTGCGTAACATCTGCCTGTTCGAGGGCAAGCCGACGCCGTTCGACTGCATCGAGTTCAGCGAGACCATCGCGACGACCGACATCCTGTACGACCTCGCCTTCGTCCTCATGGACCTCTGGCACCGGTCGCGCTTCGACCTCGCCAACCTCCTGCTCAATCGCTACCTCGATGGGGCGGACGAGACCGACGGTCTCGGATTGCTGCCGGTCCTGATGGCGCTGCGCGCGGTGATCCGCGCCCACGTCACGGCGGCTCAAGCGGCGGACGGAACCGGCGCGGCCGCCGCCGCCAGGACCGCCGAGGCGCGCGCGTATCTCGCCCTCGGGGAAGACCTGCTGACCGACAGGCCGGCGGGCCTCCTGGCGGTCGGCGGCTTCAGCGGTTCCGGCAAGTCGAGCGTCGCGGCGGCGGCGGCCCCCTGGATCGGCGCGGCCCCGGGCGCCCGGATCCTGTCGAGCGATCGGATCCGCAAGCGCCTGCACGGGGTCGACGCCCTGACGCGGCTCCCGGCGGCGGCTTATGCCCAGACCGTGTCGCGGCGCGTCTACGCGATCCTGCGGCGGGACGCCGGGCGGGTCCTGGCCGCGGGCCATTGCGTCGTCGCCGATGCGGTCTTCGACCGACCGACGGAGCGGGCGCAGATCGAGGCCCTCGCCCGAGACCGGGGGGCCCGGTTCTGCGGCGTCTGGCTGGAGGCCCCGGCCCCATTGCTCGCGCGCCGCATCGACAGCCGCGCCGGCGACCCTTCGGATGCCACCGCGACGGTCCTGGCGGCCCAGGTCGCGCGGGGTCGCGGCGCCCTCGCGTGGCACGAGCTCCGCGCCGATCAGCCCGTGGACGCGTTGCGCGCGACGGTCCTGTCGCTCCTGGGGAGCGCCGGCGTGACGGGCTGGCCGGCGGCCCGGCCACCCGACGGGTCACCGGCGACCCCGACCCCGCCGGATCGGCCGGAGCGGGCAGCGAGCATTCCGACGACGATCGCCATCGCGCAGGGCCCGCCTCCGCACACGCGGTGACGTTGACGCACGTCAAGGCGAGGCCGGGCGCGGAGAGCCATCCTCACCGCGCGCGTGGACGTCGAACCGGGCGATGCCGTTCAAACCGATCGCAAGCAAGGCGGCACGCGACCGGTCGGCCCTCGGTCGCGGCGCCGCGTGCTGCCTCGCCGGGGCGGCCTGGCTCGCCGGCGCTGCCGGCGCGCTGCTCACGAGCCCCGCCGCACCCGACGTCGGCCTACGCCCGGACGGGTTCCAGGACTCGCCCTATCGGGACCTGCGGCTCTTCGGGGCCGCATTCCACGCCATCCGGTCACGGGCGGCCGACATGCGCGGCGACGGTCCGTTGATCGACGCGGCCATCGTCGGGATGCTCGCCGCGCTGGACCGGCATTCACACTACCTCACCGCGGCCGAGTTCCGCCGGCTCGATGAGCAGGATACGGGGAGCTATGCCGGCATCGGCGTGGTCGTCGACGCGGACGGGACGGTGCGGCGCACGCTTCCCGATGCCCCGGCCGCGCGCGCCGGCCTCACGCCCGGGACAATCATCCAGGAGATCGACGGCGTCGCCATCGGGCGCATCGCGCCCGACCAGGTCGCCGACCGCCTGCGCGGAGAGCCGGACTCGGCGGTGCGCGTGCGGGTCGTCCGGCCGGGCGAGCCTGCCCCGGCCGAGATGGTCCTGATCCGGGAGTGGCTGCCGCTGCATCCGGTGCGTCTGAAAGCCCTGGATACCGTCGCCTATCTCGGGCTCGACCACTTCGACGAATTCACGACCGGCCGGCTGCTCAGGGCGGTGGCGAACCTGAAGGCCGGCATCGGCCGTGACAGGCTCACGGGGTTCATCCTGGACCTGCGCGGCAATCCGGGGGGCCTCGTCGTGCAGGCCGTCGCGGTGGCCGGGGCCTTCCTCGGACGGGGCGAAATCGTGCGCCTGGTCGGCCGGGACCCCGGCAGCGTCGAGCGGTTCGCGCTGGACAGGACCGGTGCCGACGTGATCGACGGCCTTCCGCTGGTCGTGCTCGTCGACGGCGGGACCGCGTCCGCGGCCGAGATCGTCGCCGGCGCCCTTCAGGATCACCGGCGCGCGATTCTCATCGGGACGCGCACCTACGGCAAGGGGGCGGTCCAGACCACCTATGCCCACCGCGACGGGCGCGCGCTGCGCCTCACCACGGCCTGGTTCGTCACGCCCGCGGGCCGCCGGGTGGACGGCAACGGCATCGCACCCGACCGCGTGGTGACCCCGGACGGCATGGCGGCCGGGACGCAGGGCCGCCTATCGCCGGAGCCCGGTGCGGGCGGCGGCTCGCTGCAGGACGGCTTCGTCGCGGACGGCCTCATCGATCCGTCGCGGGACCGGCCGCTGACGGCGGCCGTGCAGCATCTGCTGGCCGTCAGCCAGAGCGGCGGCGGCTTGATCCACCGCAACGACCCCAGTCCCAACCGGTGATGTCGTGCCGCCGCGAGCGGGAGAGCGACGGGTCGACCCATGGAGATGACGGCGGTTCCGGCGCGCGCGCGCGACATCGCCACTCCGACGGAGCTGTCGTCGCCCGGGCCGAGCGGGGCGTTCTGGGTGCGCGGCCTCGAGACGCTCTGCGCCGAGCTCCGATGCGGGCTCGACGGGCTCGGCGCGGTCGACGCCACGCGACGGCTCGAACGCTACGGGCCGAACAGCGATGCCGGGACGCGGGCCGGCGGCGCCCTGCAGGCCGTGCTCCGCCGCCTGCTCGAACCGCTCGCCCTGATCCTGATCGCGGCCGGCCTCGTCTCGGTCGTGACCGGCGACGTGGTGGGAGGCGTCATCATCGTCGCCATCCTCGGCCTATCCATCGGCCTCGACACGGTGCAGGAGGGCCACGCCACACGGGCCGCCGAGGCCCTGCGCCACACGGTGGCGCTGAAGGCGGAGGTCAGGCGGGACGGCAGCTTCGTCACGGTCCCGGTGGAGCAGGTGGTTCCCGGCGACATCCTGCGCATGCGGGCCGGCGACATCGTCCCGGCCGATGCCCTCGTGATCGACGGCGACGCCTTCACGGTGGCCGAGGCCGCCCTGACCGGCGAGCCCTACCCGGTGGAGAAGCGGGCCGAGCCGGTGACGTCTCCAGAGCCGGCGGAGGCCTCGAACGCCGTGTTCCGCGGCGCCGTCGTGCGGACGGGCAAGGCAACCGCCCTCGTCGTCGCGACCGGCCCCGCCACGATGTTCGGCGCGGCGGCCTCGGTTCTGGCCGAGGCGCGGGCATCCTCGCCCTTCCAGCGCGACCTCCACGCCTTCGGGCTCATGGTCGCCCGGCTGACCCTGGCCCTGGTGCTCAGCGTCCTGGCCGCCCGCGTCGTGCTCGGCCGCCCCGTGCTCGACTCCCTCCTGTTCGCGGTCGCGCTCGCCGTCGGCCTCACCCCGGAACTGCTGCCGATGGTCACGACGGTGACGCTCTCGCGGGGCGCTCTGCGCATGGCGGCCCGCAAGGTCATCGTGAAGCGGCTCGCCGCGATCCACGACCTCGGCGCGATGACGGTGCTGTGCACCGACAAGACCGGGACGCTGACCTCGGCCGAGATCGCCCTGGGCCGCAGCCTCGATCCGGCGGGCCGCGAGGACGCGCGGCCGTCGCGGCTCGCGGCGGTCGCGGCCGATCTCGGCGGGGATCGCAGCTCGCTCGACGCGGCCCTCGTCGACCATCACCCGAACGCGGGCCGGGCGTGGGTCCTGGCCGGCCAGCGGGCCTTCGACTACGGGCGCCGCACCGGGTCGGTCCTCGCGCAGGGACCGGAGGGGCCGCTGCTGATCCTGAAGGGCGCACCGGAGGCGGTCCTGGCGCTGTGCACCGCGCGCCGCGCCGGCGAGGGGACGGAGCCGATGGGCCCGGAGGAACGCGGCGCGGCCCTCGGGCAGGTCCGGAGCCTGGCCGAGGAGGGGCTGCGCACCATCGCGGTCGCGTCGCGGCCCTGGTCGGGGCCCATGCGGCCGCCCGGAACCGCGGATGAGGCCGACCTCGTCTTCGAGGGCTTCTGCGCCTTCGCCGACCCGCCCAAACCGACGGCCGCCGCCGCCGTCACGCGGCTCGCGCGCGCCGGCGTGCGCCTGAAGATCCTGTCCGGCGACGACCCGGTGGTCGTGCGCCGCCTTGCCAGCCTCGTGGGGCTTCACACCACCACGGTCCTGTCCGGCTCCGAGGTCGCGGCCCTGAGCGATGCGGCGCTCGCGGTGCAGGCCCGCAAGGTGGACGCCTTCGGACGGCTCACCCCGGACCAGAAGGCGCGCATCGTGCGGGCGCTTCAGGCCAGGGGCGCGATCGTGGGCTTCCTGGGTGACGGTATCAACGACGCGCCGGGCCTCGCGCAGGCCGATATCGGCCTCTCCGTCGAGGGCGCGACCGGGGTCGCGCAGGCCGCGGCCGACATGATCCTGCTCGCCTCGGACCTCGCGGTCGTCGCCGACGGCGTCGAGGAGGGGCGGCGGACCTTCACCAACATCCTGAAGTACATCCGCATGGGCGCGAGCTCGAACTTCGGCAACATGCTCTCGATGGCGGTCGCGTCGGTGACGCTGCCGTTCCTCCCGATGCTGCCGACGCAGATCCTTCTCAACAACCTGCTCTACGACCTCTCGGAGGTCGGCATCCCCTTCGACCATGTGGCGCCGTCCGCGACCGCCCGGCCACAGGTCTGGGACATGGCGGCCATCCTCCGGTTCGCGGGCGTGATGGGCCCGCTCTCGTCGCTGTTCGACCTCCTGACCTTCGGCGCCCTGCTCTTCCTCTTCGGTGCCTCGGCGGAGGAATTCCGGACGGCCTGGTTCCTCGAATCCATGGCGACGCAGATCCTCGTGATCTTCGTCATCCGGACGAGCGGGCGCCCCTGGCGGGATCGTCCGAGCGCGGCGCTGGCGTGCTCCTCACTCGCCGCGCTGGCGGCCGCGCTGGCCCTTCCCTTCACGCCGGCAGGGCCTTGGTTCGGCTTCCAGGCCCCGCCCCTCCAGACGCTCCTCGGCATCGCGCTGATCACCCTCGCCTACCTCGCGGCGGTCGAGACCGTGAAGCCCTGGGCCGCCCGCCCGCCGCACCGCGCCCGCCATCGGCGCGCCGAACCTTGATCTGCCTCAAGGCCGGCGGCGCCGGCCGGTTGAAGGATGGCCGAACCGCAGCCGGCGCGGTCCGGCACCGCTCACGGGATGGAGGCTTCCATGACCACGACGTTCGACGAGCGCGAGCGAGCCGCCGAACGCCGCTTCGTCCAGGAGGAAGAGGCGCGGTTCCACGCCCGCAACCGGCGCAACCGGCTCCTGGCCGCCTGGGCCTCCGAGCGGATGAACCTGACCGGCCAGGCGGCGGAAGACTACGTCACCGCAATCACGGAGTACGCCGTCGTGACCGAGGACGAAGCGCTGATCGACAGGCTTCGGTCCGATCTCGGGGCGGCCGGCATCGACGCGACGATCCCCCGCCTGCGCACGGAGCTGGAGCGGTGCGCCGCGCTCGCCCAGGCCGAGCGGCGCGTCGGCGTCGCGCTGAATCGAGGCTCCTCCGTCTAGGCCGCGCCGCAGCGCCGAGGAGCCCCCGCGCCAGCCAGAACGATCGGGAGACACGCCATGAGGAAGGACCCCATGACCGATAAGGACCTGCGCCGGGCGGTGCTCGACGAACTCGACTTCGACCCGAGCCTGGACGCCGGGGATATCGGCGTCGCCGTCTCCGAAGGGGTGGTGACGCTCACCGGCCATGTCGGCAGCTACGCCGAGAAGGTGGAGGCGGAGCGCGCCGTGCGCCGCGTCCGGGGCGTGCGCGCCATCGCGCAGGAGATCGCGGTCCGCTACGCCGACGAGAAGAAGGTGGCCGACGACCAGATCGCCGCCCGGGCGCTCGCGATCATCGACTGGTCGGTGCATCTGCCGAAGGACGCCATCCAGGTGAAGGTGGCCGGCGGCTGGGTCACGCTGACCGGCACGGTGGACTGGCAGTACCAAGTGGCGGGCGCCGAGGCGGCCGTCCGGAAGCTCACCGGCGTGCACGGCGTGACCAACCTCATCGAAATCCGGCGGCAGGTGCCGCCGGCGGCGGTCAAGGACAAGATCCTGGAGGCGTTCCGGCGGGGCGCCCTGTTCGAGGCGGAGGGGATCAAGGTCACCGTCACGGGGGACAAGGTGACCCTGGAAGGGGCGGTGACGGCCTGGGCCGAGCGCGATGCGGCCGAGCGCGCCGCGTGGTCGGTGCCGGGCGTGCGCGCCGTCGAGGACCGCATCGTGGCCCTGAGCTGAGGAGGACCGCCATGTCCGGCGAATCGCACGCGCTCGACGCCGCCCCGCTCCAGGGTGGACGACCTCCGGGGAAACCCGATGCCCGGCCCGGACTGTCTCGCGTGACGCTGACGCTGGCGCGCTGCCCGGAGCATCCGGACGGCAGCACCGGACGGGGCTACGAGATCGTGGCGCCCCTCACGCCAGACGGGCACCTCGACCCGGCGCTCTGGCGCGAGACCCGCGACCGGTGCCGCGTCCGCCGCTTCTGGATCGGCGAGCCGGACCGGCACGGCCGCCTGGTGCACCGGGCCGGTGGCGAGGGCGGCGCGACTTGGCTGATCGACTACGAGGACTGGACGAACGAGGATGACGAGGCCGGCTACCATCTGGGTACCCACGTCTTCGTCGAAGGCGAGTACGTCTCGATCCGGGATGCCGGCGGCGCGGTCTACCGCACGTTCAAGGTCGCCCGCCTCACCCATCCGGACGGCGGGGACGGATCATGACGGGCGGGGGCGCGGACTGTCCCGTCTTGCCCCTGTGCCCGCCTCCGTGCCCGCCTCCGTCGGAGTTCGGGCCCGCCGAGAGCACCCTTCTGACGCTGGGGCGCACCTTCTGGCGCGATCTGTCTCTCGCCCGGGTCGGCGCGGTCGACCGTCTCCTGTACCGATGGGTGCGGCCGGCCGACATCGCAGCCCGTTCCGTCGGTTCGACGGAGGGGCGCGACGGCCGCGATGGCGGGGTCGGGATGGGGGGTGTGCGCGCGTGAGCGCGATGGAGCGTACAGCCCCCCGCCGTCCCTCAGGGTGCGGCGATGATCTCCGGGGGCCGCCGGGCGGCAGGCGGTGCATCGTGCCGCGATGCCGGATGGCGTGGAGGCTTCGAACCGGGCGCCTTTGATCCACCGCAAGGCACGACCGCGGCGCGGCGCCGACCTGTTTCCATCCAGTGAGACTGGGGGCGCATGATGTCGATAGCCGAAGGGAAGACGCGCTCAAAGCTGAGCCACGAAGCGATCACCGCCCAGGGACGCGAGGCGGCGCAATCCCCCCCTGGCCCGACACGGCCCCCGACACTCCCCCCGACACTCCCCCTGGCACGCGCCCGGGACGCGCAGACGGGCCGGCGGAAGTTCGCCCGCGACCCCACGCGCCCGTCGGGCGTGGATTGGACCTTGACCATCCGGCGCAGGCTGGATCGGTCCGGCGGCGTCTGGGCCGCGGAGATCGATGCCCTCGCCGCATCCGTATCCCGGGTCGTGAACGTCGAGGCGGACACGGACATCGTGCGCGAGGGCGACACGCCGACCGAATGCCGCCTTCTGCTGGAGGGTTGGACGTGCCGGTACGTCCCCTTGAAGGACGGCAGGCCGCAGATTCTCGGCCTGCAACTCGCCGGCGACGCCCTGGACCTGCAGGGCCTTCTGCGGGGCGAGATGGATCATGTCATCGCCACGCTCACCCCATGCCGCATCGGCATCATTCCGCACGGCGTCCTGCACGGGCTCGTCGAGCGGCATCCCGGCATCGGCCGTCTGATTCAGGTCGAAACCGCCACCGAGGCGGCCATAACCCGCCGCTGGCTCCTGAATGCGGGGCACCGTCAAGCCTATGCGGGGATGGCGCACCTGATCTGCGAACTCTTCACCCGGGCCGCGGTGGCCGGCATGACCGAGGCCTTCCGATTTCCGATGCCCCTGACGCAGACGGAACTCGGCAGCGCCCTGGGCCTCACATCGGTCCACGCGAACCGAACCATGAAGAGGCTCCAGCAGGCCGGGCTCGTGTCCAAGCGATGCCGATGGATGACCATCGAGGACTGGGACGGTCTCCGGAAGGTCGCCGAATTCGACCCTGCCTACCTGAACCTGGATTTCCCGCCCCCCTGACCCGGGGTGGACACGGCCCGGGTTCGGCTCCCCCCGGATCCGGGTTTGGAGCGGTCCTCGCGGAAGGACTCATCCGCGATTGCGTCCAGCCCGGGGGATGGCACGGCCCCGAAGACGGCCCGAAGACGCCTCGCGCGGCACGCGTGCATCGGGATGCCCTCTGCGGCCTGCGCGCTTCGGGCCGTCGCGCGCCCCCGAAGGTCGGGCACCGATACCGCGATCGCGCGCGCCTCGATCGCGGGCAGGATGGGACGCCAGGGGTAGGGGTTCGTCCAGCGCGCCCAGCACCGGCGCGTCGAGGCCTCCGATCGGGAGCGCCGGCTCATGACCGGTGTCGGCGACCGCGGGCGCGCCACGCCGGGTCGTCGGCACCCGGCCGGGACAGGGCGCGGCGCAGGCTGGAGGCGCCGGCGTCGAGGACGCGGATCATCGCCCGGCCTCAGGTGACGACCGTCCAGTCGTCCAGGGTTTCGCCCGGGCGAGGCTCTTCCCCCGTGGTCGGACCGCACTGCATGATGTCGCCGTCGATCCGCCGACGGTCCGGATGCGGATGCGCATGCCGGTCCGGCCAGACCCAATCCCGCACCTCCGGCAGGTCGTCGCCGGTGCGACGGACATACGCGTGATGGGCCGCCAAGGCATCCCGCAGCGCCTGCTCGGCATGCTCGGCGCATGCCCCGAGATGGGGGACCGTCTGCAGCGCGGCGAGCGCGAGGTGGAAGCGGTCGAGGCGGTTCAGCACGCACATGTCGAAGGGCGTCGTGGTCGTGCCCTCCTCGATGAAGCCGTGGACGTGGAAGTTGCCATGGTTCGTCCGCTTGTAGGTCAGCCGATGGATGAGCCACGGATAGCCGTGATAGGCGAACACCACGGGCCGATCGGAGGTGAACAGGCTGTCGAAGGTTGCGTCGTCGAGCCCGTGGGGGTGCGTCTCGGGCGCAGGCAGCGTCATCAGGTCGACGACGTTCACCACCCGGACCTTGAGCGCGGGGACATGTCGGCGCAGCCAATCCACCGCGGCGAGCGTCTCCTGGGTCGGCACGTCGCCCGCGCAGGCCATCACCACATCCGGCTCCCCCGCACCCTCGTTGGAGGCCCAGTCCCAGATGTCGACGCCGGCCGCGCAATGGCGGACGGCCTCGTCCAGACTCAACCACTGCAGGGCCGGCTGCTTGCCGGCCACGACGACGTTGATGCGGTCGTAGGTGCGCAGGCAATGGTCCATGACGCAGAGCAGGGTGTTCGCGTCCGGCGGCAGGTAGATGCGGGCCGTGTCGCCCCGCTTGTTGGCCACGAAGTCGATGAAGCCGGGGTCCTGGTGGCTGAAGCCGTTGTGGTCCTGCCGCCAGACATGGGACGAGAGAAGGATGTTAAGGGACGGCACCGGCCGGCGCCAGGGCAGGTCGCGCGCGGATTTCAGCCACTTGGCGTGCTGGTTCACCATCGAATCGACCACGTGCGCGAAGGCCTCGTAAGTCGCGAACAGGCCGTGCCGCCCGGTCAGCACGTAGCCCTCCAGCCAGCCCTCGCAGAGGTGCTCGCTCAGCACCTCCATGACGCGGCCGTCGCGGGCGAGGTTCTCGTCGCCCGGCAGGATCGCCTCCTGCCAGGCGCGGCTCGTCACCGCGAAGACCGCGTCGAGGCGGTTCGAGGCGGTCTCGTCCGGCCCCATGATGCGGAAGTTGCGCGTCGGCGCGTTCAGGGTCAGCACCTCCCGAAGGTAGGTCCCGAGCGCGCGGGTGGCCTCGGCCCTGGTGCGGCCGGGCTCCGGCACCGCGACGGCCGCCACGCTCAGGTCGGGTAGGCGCAGGGGCGCGCTCTTGTGCGCGTTGGCGTGCGGATTGGCCGAGATGCGCCGCGCCCCCTTCGGCGGCAGCGCGGCGAGTTCGGGGACGAGGGCGCCGTCCTCCGCGAACAGCTCCTCCGGACGATAGGAGCGCATCCAGGCTTCGAGGATCGCCCGGTGCTCCGCGTTCTCCCGGACGGCGGCGACCGGCACCTGGTGCGCGCGCCATGTGCCCTCGACGGGCTTGCCGTCCACGCAATGCGGCCCCGTCCAGCCCTTGGGGCTGCGCAGCACGATCATGGGCCAGCGGGGCCGCTCGACGGCGCCGCGTCCGGCGCGCGCCCGGATCTCCGCGATGGTGTCGAAGGCGGCATCGAGGGCCGTGGCCATGGCCTGGTGCATCGGGGCCGGGTCGTCGCCCTCGACGAAGACCGGCGCGTAGCCGTAGCCGACGAGAAGGCTGCGCAGCTCGTCCGCGGGCATGCGGGCGAGGACCGTCGGGCTGGCGATCTTGTAGCCGTTGAGGTGCAGGATCGGCAGGACCGTGCCGTCGGAGCGCGGGTCGAGGAACTTGTTCGCGTGCCAGGCGGCGGCGAGCGGCCCGGTCTCGGCCTCGCCGTCCCCGACGATGCAGGCGACGGTCAGGCCCGGATTGTCGAGGGCTGCCCCGAACGCATGCGCCAGAGAGTAGCCGAGTTCGCCGCCCTCGTGGATCGAGCCCGGCAGCTCGGGCGAGGCGTGGCTCGGGATGCCGCCGGGGAACGAGAACTGCCGGAACAGGCGGCCCATCCCGACCGCGTCCCGGGCCACGTCCGGGTAGATTTCGCTGTAGGTGCCCTCCAGGTAGGCGTTGGCCACGAGACCCGGCGCACCGTGGCCCGGTCCCCAAACGGCGATCATGTCGAGGTCGCGCTGCCGGATGATCCGGTTCAGATGCGCGTAGATGAAGTTGAGGCCGGGCGTCGTCCCCCAGTGGCCGAGGAGCCGCGGCTTGACGTGCTCCGCCTTGAGCGGCTCGCGCAGGAGCGGGTTGGCCATGAGGTAGATCTGCCCGACCGACAGGTAGTTGGCGGCGCGCCAGTAGGCGTCGATCGTCCCGAGGCCATCGGGTCCGAGCGGCCCGGGCACGAAGGCCAGGCCGTGTCCGTCGTCCCGGCCTTCGCCGTCGCGGCGCTCCTTCGAGCCGTGCCTCGCGTCCATGTCGGCCTCCCGGCGGATCCGTAACCCGGGGCGGACCCTGCCGGGGGCCGGGCCCGGCGGCGTTGAGGTGGATCAAGGCCCTCCCCGGGCAGGACGGCAAGATGGCCCCGTCAGCCAAGACGGGAGCGAACGATGACCCTGGTGCTTCGATCCACCCACATCCGGACGGTGCGCCGCGTATGGATGCCGCTCAGGCTCGAGCCGCGGAACGACGCGGGCCGGCGCGTCGTGACGGATGGCTACCACTACGGGCGCATCGGCAGTCTGCAGGCCCTGGCCCTGGCCATCGCGGCCTCGGCGGTGACGACTGTGCTGCTCTGGCTGGTCCTCTGAACCGAGCGACGCGGGGAGACGGGTGATGGACGACAAGACCGTGCACCAGCATGTGCTCGACGAGCTGGAATACGCTCCGATGATCGACGCGGCGCAGATCGGCGTCACCGTCGAGAACGGCATCGTGACCCTGACGGGGCATGTCCGCAACTACGCCGAGAAGGGCATCGCCGAGCGCGTCGTGCTGCGGGTCCGCGGCGTGCGGGGCGTGGTGGAGCGGATCGAGGTCCGTTATCCGAACTGCCCCATCGTCGGCGACGAGGCCCTGGCCGAGCGCTGCGCCCGGGTGCTCGCATGGGACGTGCAGATCCCCGAGAACGCGGTCACGCTCAAGGTCGAGAAGGGCTGCGTCACGCTCGACGGCTGTGTCCCGTTCTATCACCAGAAGGCAGCCGTCGATCAGGCGCTGCGGCGCCTGGCCGGCGTCACCGACATCGTCAATCTCATCGCGGTGAAGCCGCTGGCGCAGGCCACCGAGGTGAAGTCCCGCATCCTCGCGGCCCTGAGACGGAGCGCGCGGGATCCGGATACGATCCGCGTGCACGTGGACGGCGACAAGGTCACCCTCGACGGGTGCGTCGATGTCTGGAGCGAGCGCGAGATCGCCGAGCGGGCCGCGTGGTCGGCGCCCGGCGTCCGCGCCGTCGAGGATCGCCTGACCCTCGCGTGAGGCCGGTCCGATGCTGGCCATGGTCCTGCGGGAGATCGGCGCGGCCCTCGTACCGGAGGAGCGTCCGGACCCGGACCCCGGGCCGGGCGAGGTGCGCATCCGGGTCGAGGCCTGCGCGGTCTGCCGAACCGACATCCACGTCATCGACGGCGACCTGCCCCAGGCCGTCTACCCCATCGTGCCGGGACACGAGGTCGTCGGGCGCGTCGAGGCGGTCGGCGCGGGCGTGACGGCGCCGCGACCGGGCATGCGGGTCGGCGTACCTTGGCTCGGGCATGCCTGCGGGCACTGCGCCTACTGCGAGACGGGGCGCGAGAACCTCTGCGACGCCCCCGGCTTCACCGGCTGCACCCGCGACGGCGGCTTCGCGAGCCATCTCCTGGCCGAGGCCGCCTTCACCATCCCGCTCGACGCGCGCCTGGACCCGGTCGCGACGGCGCCCCTTCTGTGCGCCGGGCTGATCGGCTGGCGCACGCTGCGGATGGCCGGCGATGCCGGAACGGTCGGTCTCTACGGGTTCGGGGCGGCCGCCCACATCGTCGCCCAGATCTGCCGCTGGCAGGGGCGGCGCGTGTTCGCGCTGACCCGGCCGGGCGACCGGGACGCCCAGGACTTCGCGCGCACGCTGGGGGCCGCGTGGGCCGGCGGGTCGGACGAGGCGCCGCCCGAGCCGATGGACGCGGCCCTGATCTTCGCCCCGGACGGGAACCTCGTCCCGCGGGCCCTCGGCGCCCTGCGCAAGGGGGGCCGCGTGGTCTGCGGCGGCATCCACATGAGCGACATCCCGGCCTTCCCCTACGACCGGCTCTGGGGCGAGCGCTCCGTGCATTCGGTGGCGAACCTCACGCGCGAGGACGCCCGCACCTTCTTCGCCGTCGTGCCGCAAGCCGGCCTCGTCACGCACACCCGCACCTACGCGCTGACCCGCGCCAACGAGGCCGTGGCGGATCACCGGTCCGGCGCCCTCCGGGGCGCGGCGGTCCTCGTGCCCTGATCCCACGTCCCGGGCGCGAGGCCGTCCGGGTGGGGCACCGGGTCGAGGCGGTTTCGGGCGATCGGCGGGCGCGATCTGGCCCGGCCGGGCGTCGGGGCCCCCGGCCGGAGCGCCGCCTCAGGCGCCCTGCCGCGGGAGCGTGTCGAGGGCCTGCCGGAGCAGGGCGTACTTTGCCAGCGTGACGCGCCACTCCCGGAACCAGTCGATCAGGCCGCCCCACGGATCGTTGAGCTGCCTCAGGCCCGCGACGAAGGCCACGACGGTCCCGAGATCCGTCTCGCCGTTCACCACGAGGTAGCCGCCCAGCCCCAGGGTCAGCGCCACCCCGGCATGGTGCATCAGGTTCATGAGGAAGTTCATCGAGAACTTCAGCTTGAAGATGCCCATGTTGAGCCGGAACACCCGCTCGATGCGCGCGTCCTGAAGTCCCGTGGCCTCGTGTCGGTGCCGGCCGATGATGCCGCCGCTGATGCGGCGCAAGGCGCCCGTCCGCGCGACCACGCGGCGGTTGATCGCCTGCTGCATCAGCGGCACGAAGACCATCTGCGGTACGAACACCGCCAGTGCCAGGGCCGCCATCAGCGGGTTGAGGTACAGCATGTACCCGAACGTCCCCAGCACGATGCCGCCCTCCAGGACCGGTTCCGAGACGCTCACGCCGACGAAGGCGCCGACCGGCTCCGCCTCCGCCAGGACGAGGGAGACCTCCACGCCCTCGACCGCCGCACGGTCGCCCGGGGCGAGGGTGCCGAGGTCCTGCAGCAGCGTCCTGCGGAGCCGGCGGACCGCGCTCTCGCTGACGTAGCTGCGGTATATGTTGAGCGCGAGCTTGAGGGCCCCCATCGCCGTGGCAGCCGCGATGTACAGGGCCGCGAGCAGGAGGATGGTTCGGGCGCTCCCGCCGGGAAGGGCCGCGTTGACGACCCGCCGCTGCAGCTCGAGGGGCGCCAGATCCGCCACGAAGAGGGCCGTCGCCATCGCCACCAGGGCCAGCTGATGGGCGCCGCTCGCGCTCGCGATGAAGGCCGGGAGGGTCCGCGGCGTCGCCAGCCCGTCGCGGGAGGGCCCGAAACCGGGCAGGCCTGAAGCCAGGATCGCGGAAGCGGACGGCATGAGACCTCCATCCGCAACCTCATGTCCCCATCCGGCGGGACCGGGCATTGCGATCGGTCAATCGTCCCGGACATCGCGCCCACCGCGCGGCGGGACACGCGCCCTCGCGGCTTGCGGCGGCCCCGGTGCGGTTGAGCTGGATCAAGGCCCCGGCCACCCGCACGGGCAACAGTCGCCGGGCCGGGCGGACGGGCCCGCGCCGGGAGGTGATCATGCGGATCTCCAACATCTTGGTCTCGGTCGACCGCGGGGCCACGGCCGTCGACCGCGTCCGGCTCGCCGCCGACATCGCCTGGCGCTTCGACACCACCCTGATCGGCGTCGCCGCGCGGCAGCTCGTCACCATGATCCCGGTCGAGAGCGCCGACGCGTCGCAGCGCATCTTCGAGATCGAGGAGACGCGGGCGAAGGAGGAGCTGGCCGAAGGGCGGGCGCTGTTCGAGCGCGAGGCCGGCGAGCGGGTCAGGACCGCGTGGCGGGAGGCGCTGGCCGAGCCCCTGGCCTTCCTGGTGGAACAGGCCCGCGCCGCCGGCCTCGTGGTGGTGAGCCGTCAGGGGCCGGCCGACGGCGATCCCGGGCCGATGGGTGTCGCCGCGGGCGGCCTGCTGATGGAGGCGGGGCGTCCCGTCCTCATCGTGCCGCCCGGCCTCCATCGGCTCTCGGCCAAGCGGATCGTCGTGGCCTGGAAGGACACCCGCGAGGCGCGCAGGGCCGTCCACGACGCCCTGCCGTTCCTGGTGCGGGCCGACCAAGTCCATGTCGCGGTCGCGGGTCCGGAGGCGCGCCGCGAAGGCGCCACGGACGTCGCCGCGTACCTGTCGGGGCACGGCATCCGCGTCGCCACGCACCTGCTGCACAAGCCCGAGATCAGCGTCGCGGACGAGATCCTCCGCTTCGCCCGGCGGGAGGAGGCGGATCTGATCGTCATGGGCGCCTACGGCCATTCCCGGCTGCGCGAGTGGGTCTTCGGAGGCGCGACCCGCGAGATGCTGGAGACCACCACCGTTTGCTGCCTGATGAGCCACTGATGCGCACGACCCGCCTCCTTCTCGCCGGCGTCCTGGCTGCCCTCCCCCCTCTGCCCGCCGTGCCGGCGCCGGCCTGGAACCTGCAGATCCGGCAAGGCGAGACCCTCGCGCGGACCAACTGCGCCCGGTGCCACGCCATCGGGCGGGCCGGGGAAAGCCCGCTGCGGGCCGCGCCCCCCTTCCGCGATCTCCACACGCGCTACCCCGTCGAGGATCTCGGCGAGGCGCTCACCGAGGGGATCCGCACGGGCCACCCGACCATGCCCGAGTTCCGGTTCGATCCGGACCAGGCGCAAGACCTGATCGCCTACCTGAAATCGCTGGAACGCTGAGGGAGAGCCTCGATGTACCTCCGCTGCCTCCTCGTCCCGACCGGCCCGGGGATCGACGCGACGCGTCGGCTGGACGCGGCCCTGCGCCTCGGGCGGCGCCTGCACGCGCATATCGGCGTCGCCTTCATGGCGCCCGGCCCGGAGCACGTGCTGGCCGCCATGGCGAGCCTCGTGCCGATGGACGGCACGACCATCGAGGCCATCCAGCAGAGCGTCCGGGAATCGGCGGCCGAGAGCAAGGCGGCCTTCGAGGCGTGGTGCGGACGCGCGGGCGTGCCGGTGATCGCGAAGGCCGAGCGCCTGGACGCCACCTTCGCGACGTGGACCGAACTCTCCGGAGAGGTCGAGCCGCTCCTGACGCTGACCGGGCGGGTCAACGACCTCGTCATCGTCGACCGCCCGGATCCGGACGAGCCGTTCACGGGCCGCGCCCTCGACACCGCCCTGTTCGCCGTCGGCCGGCCGACCCTGGTCGTCGGCGAACACATCCCCCACGACCTGCTGGACCACGTCGTGATCGCCTGGAACGGCAGCCTGGAGGCGACGCGCCTGATCGGCCAGTCCATCACGCTGCTGCACGAGGCCGCGCGCGTCACGGTCGTCCACGCGCAGACCGAGCGCTTCGCGGAGGTGCGGGCAGCGGATCTGTGCGCCTATCTGCGCTGGCACGGCATCGTGGCGGAGGCCGTCAGTCTGCCGGTCGAGGACGGGACCCCGGTCGGCGCGGCGATCCTGGCGGAGGCGGGACGGCGCAACGCCTCCCTGCTGGCCATGGGCGCCTACACGCACAGCCGCGTGCGCGAGTTCCTGCTCGGCGGCGTCACCCGCCATGTCATCGAACACGCCGGCATTCCGGTTCTCATGGCCCACTGAGTGCGGGCCTGGGCAGAGGGCTCGGTTTCGGCCGGGCGCCCGGTCGCGATGCGGTTCCACCGCCGCAGCCGGGTCCGGGGGGCGCCGGTTGCGCCTCTGCGTCCGGATCCGGCCGGAGAGCGCAATTGTAGCCGGTATCGACGGCGCGCCAGAACAAGTCCCGGAACGCCGCCCCGTGGCGCGAGAGGATGGCGTCGATCAGGACCCGGGCCGCGGCGGCGTCCGCCGCGCTCCAGTCCCCCGGGCATGGGGCCGGCGGCGTCCCGGCCTCGTCGGCCCCTGCCGCGTCGACTTCTGGCGCGTCGGCTTCTGGCGCGGGGTCAGGCATTGGCGAGGCAGCGCTCGATCTCCTCGACCGGATGCTTGGTCAGATCCTTGTCGACCTCCGCCACGACGACCCGCCGCAGGCGCTCGGGCAACGCGCGCCGCATCTCGGCGAGGGTCTTCGGCGGGGCGACGACGATCAGGGCCGTGACCGGATCGAAGGCGTCCAGCGCGTGGGCGACCGCTTTCGCGAAGCGTCGCTCGGCGAGATCATGCCAGTCCGTCTGCGCGATGGCGCTGCGCTGGTCTCCGAGCCTGACCCGCGGCGGCCTGTCGGTGCCCTGCGCGTGGGTCGGCGGGTTCGGGGGCGCCTCGAACGCGAGCTGGACCTGGAGGTCCGGCTTCGGGTGGACGCTCACGTTGCGGAGCACCAGGGCCTTGCGGCCGTCGCAGACGACGACGTAGCCGCCGTGCGGGATCATGCGGGTGCGTGTATCGGACATGCCGCCCATCCCTGCTCTCAGTGGCTCATCAGGCAGCAGACCGGGGCGCCGGCCAGCAGTTCGCGGGTGACGCCGCCGACGACCCACTCGCGCAGACGCCCGTGCCCGTAGGCGCCCGTGACGATCAGGTCAGCCCCATGCTCTGCCGCCGCCTCGACGAGCGCCAGGGACACCAACTCGCCCTGGGCATCGCGTCGGACGCGGATGGCGGAGACGTCATGGGCCTGAAGGAGGCGGAGGGTATCCTGCCCTTCGGAGCTGGCTCCGTCGTCGACGGAGACGACGAGCACCTCCGACGCGCGCTTCAGGAAGGGCAGCGCGTCCCAGACCGCCCGGCGCGCCTCGCGCGTGTTCTTCCATCCGACCACCACGCGCTTCGCGTCGAGATGGTCCAGATCCGGCGGCACCACCAGCACCGGACGGCCGAGCTGCATGACCGCATCGGCCGGATCCACCGCGAACAGGGGGGGCCCGGGGACTCCGCGGCCGACCACCACGAGGTCGGCGGCCGCGGACTGTGCCGCCAGGAACGCCACCGGGACATCGAGGTTGGAGCGCCACTCGAGGCGGTTGCGGCCGCCGGCCGCCGCCGCGAAGGCCTCGTGGGCGACCCGGAGGTCGTTCAGGACGGTCTCGCCGGAATCGGCCAGCGCGTAGGCGCTCGCCGGCGTCGGGCCCACCGGCGGGACGACATAGGCCGGCTGCTCCGCGGCGACGCCGATCAGGCGGGCGTTGAAGTCGTCGGCGAGGCGGCCTGCCAGGCGCACGCGGTTTCGCGCGCCATCCGTCAGGTCCATGGCGACCATGATGCTCGCATAGGTCATGGAACGTCTCCGGCTCGAAGGACGGCGGCGGGATGGCGG
The DNA here is from genome assembly GCF_029691625.1 of Methylobacterium sp. 391_Methyba4. NCBI lineage: Bacteria > Pseudomonadati > Pseudomonadota > Alphaproteobacteria > Hyphomicrobiales > Methylobacteriaceae > Methylobacterium > Methylobacterium sp. 391_Methyba4. Next base: position 4,938,963 of record NZ_CP121475.1, read on the forward strand.
CGGGATGGCGGCGGGCCCGGCCGGCGCCTCCCGTCGGTTCGGGCCTCAGCCCCGCGTCGGTCAGCCCAGCGTCAGGTGGTCCTCGACGGCGCGCACGCCCGGCGCCGACCACGCCGCGTTCTCGGCGAGCCGGCGCTCGTGCCACGCGTTCACCTTGCCCTCCAGGACGACCTTCGCGTCCTTGACGGTGACCTTGATGGCGTCCGCCTCGAGTTCGGCGTTGCGCTTCAGCGCCGCCAGGATCTTCGCACGCACATCGGGCACGCTCGCCTTCGGCGCCACCTCGATGGTGTTGAGGATGCCGGCCACGCCCGCGAGGCGCTTGATCGACCGGTAGGCTTCTTCCTTCTGATACTGCCAGTCGACCCGGCCGGTCAGCGTCACCCAGCCGTTCTGAACTTTCACCTGCACCGCACCCTTCGGCACGGTCGCGGACCAGTCGAGCATCTGCACGGCGCGCTGGGCGAGGTCCTCGTCGCGCGGCGGCGTCTCGCCGCCGAAGCGGACCTTGATCTCCTCGACGACGCCGCGCACCCCGCGCACCTTCTGGGCCGCCTTCTCGGCGGCGACGCGCTCCGTGTAGCTGGCGACGTGGCCCGTGAGCGTGACGATGCCGTTCTCGACGGCGACGCCGATATGTGCGGCGTCGATGCTCGGGTCGAAGTCCAACTCGTCGATGACGTTCTGGCGGATCAGCTTGTCGCCCATGTCGGTCTCCTCCGATGACGTCCAGGCCGTGCCCGGTCCACGCCGACGCTAGGCCCGGCAGGCGGTCGGGCATTGATCCAGCGCAAAGGGGGCGCCCGCCGGCCTCCGATCCGGCATCGGGCAGGCCCGGGTGCCGCCGGCAACGGCGCAGCCGGCGGTCACGGTGGAGACCATCGCCCGGGCCTCGAACAACCGGTCGAACTGCGGCACGTCCGAGAAGGCGCGCGGAACGCGTGCGTTGCCCGAGATCAGGGCGAAGGGGATACCCTTCCGGCGCAGGGCGCAGGCCAGCGGGAAGCCGGAGCCGTGATTCAGGTCGATGCTGACCACCGCGAAGTCCGGAGGCGTCTCGTCCAGGCAGCGGGCCGCCTCCGCGCTGGTTCCGTAGGGTCCGCGCACCGCGCAGCCGGCCTCAACGAGGACGTCCTCCAGCCACATGCCCGGCAGGGCCTGCGGCTCCGCCACCAGCACGACCGGCCTGTCCCCTGGTCCGCTCCTCATCGCCCGTCTCCCGGTGCCGTTGCGGTGCGACCAGGATGGACCGGTCGGTCCGGTCCGCGTTGCGCCAGGTCAAGGGCGGCGTGACCGTACCGCACAGGGCCGTGCCGGGCTCCTGCCGGACTCATGCCGGGCTCATGCCGCGGAACGCGACGCGGCCGGCTTCGCCGCGAACCGGATCGAGCGGGCCACCCTGAGGGCCGCCGCGAGGTCGTCCCGGTCGGTGCCGTAGCGGTGCCAGAGATTCTCCAGCCAGTCCGGAGGCCCGGCCTCGGCCTCCGGGATCTCGGAAAACGGCACATGGTACATGCCGTCGAGCGCCTCGATGCCGTAGCCGGTGACGGCCCATTGCCGGCCCTGCCAATGCACGGGGGCGGTGAGATCGTGGCTCATGGGGATGCCTCCTTATACCGTGGCCTCGGACAGTTGGGCGACCAGGCAGGTGTCGGCCCGCAGACGCCAGTCGACGATGCCGGCCGCTTCGCAGAACAGCGCCTGGGCCGCGCAGGCCGCGGTGACCTCCGACCGGGCGGGGACGATGACCTGATGCTGCAGGATACGGTGGTCGTGGCCGCTATCGTCCGGCACGACCTTGTGGAAGGTCACGAGGTATTGGCGCATGGTGCGCCTCCTGTCCGAGAATCCCTTCAGCCTGGGGCCCACGGGGACCGGCGGCCTTGATCCAGCGCAAGGATGGGCGCCCGGTCAGGTTTCCGGGGCCGGCGGGAAGAGACGGTCTCGGCTGGGCTCGGTCCCGATGCCGGCCGCCGCCCGGGCGGCCCGGTGCGCCTGCGTCTTCCCGTGCAGCGGCCAGTACCGCTCCATCGCCAGGTAGGTGAACGAGGCCGACCACCCGATCAGGAGCAGGCCGTTGAGGGCCTCGACCCCGGCGAGCAGCCGCGTGTGCGAGGTCGGGAAATGGTCGCCGAACCCGAGGGACGTGTAGGCCACCACGGAGAAGTACAGGCAGTCCTCGAAGGTCTCGACCGGCGCGCCCGCGAAGGTGCCGATGCCGAGCCGGAGCACGAGCAGCCAGTAGGCGCCGGCGTAGATCCAGACGGCGACGGTGTGTCCGACGAAGGTCATCAGCACCACGGCCAGGATGCGGACCCGCGGCGGGACCGGCAGCTCGGACAGGTGCTCCGAGGTCAGCCGCAGCGTCTCGTAGAGGACCAGGATCGTGGACACGACGAGGGCGACGCTGGCCGTCATGGCGAGGAGCATGGCGCTGGACCGGACGACTGTTCCCTCGACCCTGCCTGAGACACCGCGGACCTCATTGACCTGGCTCAAGCGGCCCCGCAGCCGCGCGGTGATCCAGATCAAAGCGCGTCCTTCCCGGATGGCCTCCTCTACAAGCGGCGCCCCGCGACGGGCGCCCCGACAGGGGAGACGACCATGGCCGACGTGCATGTGGCCGAGGAACTCTGGTCCACCAGCATGCTGCCTGAGGGCATTCTGGAGCGGTGGTTCGTGGCGGACGGAGCGCGCGTGCGCGCCGGCGAGGCCGTGGCCGCCGTCCGCATCGGCGATGCCCTGCACGACATCGCCTCGCCGGCCGAGGGCTGCCTGACGGTCCTCGCCCCCGTGAACCAAGTGGTCGACCCCGGCTGCGTCATCGCCGAGGTCCACGCCTGACGCCGCGCCGCGGCGATGGTTTCAACACCGGCCGTGGCGCGGCGCCCGGCCGGTCCTATCGGAGGCAGATCATGTCCCGCGCGGACCCGGCCCCAACACAATCGCCGACGTGGCGGACGGACGAGATTCTGGTCAGCATCCTGCAGTACACGGCCGGCATCGCGCTGGTGCTGACGGCGTGGGTGCTGGCCTTCACCGACCATGCCCGTGCGGCGGGGTCCGCGCTGCTGCCGGGCTTGCTCATCATCATGCTCTACGGCGCCAACCAGATCCGCTTCCGGGCCGTGCTGGAACGGACGGTCCTGCTCGTCGGGGTTTGGACGCTGGTCGCACCCTGGGCCCTCGGCTTCGCGGCGAATGACGGCGCGACCTGGGCGCATGTCGTTCTCGGGAGCCTGGCCGTCGCCTCCGCCACGGCCCTGCTGCGGATCGCGAGGCGGCCATGACGGTCTCGCGGCCCGCCGCCTGCGCGGCGCTCCTCGCCGGCCTTCTGGCGGTCGGAACCGGCGCCGCGGCGGCCGATCCCGACGAGGGTCACCGCCTCCGGGGATGGACCATCGCCACGCAGCTCTGCAGCCCGTGTCACGTCATCGGTCGCGTCCCGCAGGCCGGCGACGCCATGGGACCGTCCTTCGTCCGGATCGCCAACATGCCCTCGACGACCGGACTGGCGCTCAACGTCTTCCTGCAGAGCCACCACCAGCGCATGCCGAGCCTGCGGCTCGACCGCGACGAGATGGATGCGGTCATCGACTACATCCTCAGCCTCAAGGAGGCCGAGGCCATCCGGCCATGAGGCGCGGCACGCTTTCGGAGCCCGTCAGGGACGAGACGCAGATACGCCTGCAGACATGCCTGCCGCCCGTCAGGCCGCACGCGACGGCCTCGGAGCCGGGCAGGCCCCGCGCCGGACGGCCGTTGCTCTCCGGCGTCAGTGATGGGCTGGGCGTCGGCGATGCACCGGTCGCGCGGGTCGCGGCCTTCGGGGCGGCCGTCGCGTCTCCGCGCCGTCAGGATACCGGAACCGAGGCGCCGGAGGTATCGGCCTTCAGGTGCTCCCGGAACCACCGCGCCGCGTGCTGTGCCACCGTCTCGAGCGTCCCCGGCTCCTCGAAAAGGTGCGACGCACCGGGCACGACGACCAGGCGCTTGACGCAGGTCAGACGGGCCAGGGCCGCCTCGTTCAGGGCGAGAACCTCGGGGTCGCGGCTCCCCACGAGCAGCAGCGTCGGAGCCCGCACGCGGGCCAGGGTCGCGCCCGCCAGGTCGGGGCGGCCGCCGCGCGACACGATCGCCCCGACCTGATCCGGCTCGGCGGCGGCCGCAATCAGCGCGGCCGCCGCCCCGGTGCTCGCGCCGAAATAGCCCCGCGGGAGCCGCCGCAGATCCCGCTGGCCGGAGAGCCACGCGGCCACGGAGCGCAGCCGCCCGGCCAGGAACGGGATGTCGAAACGCAGCTGGCCGGTCCGGCGGTCGGCCGTCTCTTCGCTCGGGGTCAGAAGGTCCGCCAGCACCGTCGCGAAGCCCACCGCATTGAGCGCCTGCGCGACGCTGCGGTTGCGCGGGCTGAAGCGGCCGCTTCCGGAACCGTGCGCGAACAGGATGACGCCGCGGGGCGTGCGTGGAACGTGCAGGTCGGCCGCCAGGAACGCCGCGGCGGCCGGAATCCGGATCTGCTGCTCGCGCGGGGCGAGGATTTCGTCCATGGCCAGCTCCTCCGCTGGGGAGAGGATCGCGCCGGCGGCTCAGAGGCCGACCGGGAAGGTTTCCGGCACCTCGCCCGCATCCCACTCGGCCGTCCGCTCCAGGGGCGTCACCGCGCGTGTCTCGTCGAAGTGGAGGATCGCGTCGAACTGCTCCGGAAGGCAGGCTCGGGCATAATGGCTCTGCAGCTCCGTATCGGGCCGGTAGATGACGCCGATCGCCCGCTCGATCCGGTCGGTCCGGAGGATTTGCTCCGCCTCCCCGCCGAGGGTGAGGGGCAGCAGGAAGCGGCCTATGCCGAGGGCGTGGAACAAGGCCTCGTAGCTGTCGGGTCGCGCGGGACGCACGCGCTTGCGTTCGGCCGGCTGATCCCAGTCGGAGGCGGCCGTCACGGTCCCCGCGTAGGTGGTGAAGCCGACGCTCACGACGGCGCGGCCGTGGCGTTCCCGCAGCAGCTGCCCCAGGTTCAGTTCGCCCCGCTCGCCCATCGCAGTGGCGCGGGCGTCGCCGAGATGGGAGTTGTGCGCCCAGACGGCGATCTTCACCGGGCCGGGCCGGCGCTCCAGATGCGCCACCAGCCGCTCCAGGCTGTCGGCCATGTGGCGGTCCCGCAGGTTCCAGGAGGAGACCTCCGCCAGGAACATCGTGCGGTAATAGGCTTCGGCGCTCTTGACGACGCGTGCGTTCTGCTCGGCGTTGAAGAGTTCCTCGCCATCGGCGCTGCCGCTCCAGGACAGGGTATCGGCCGTGCGCCGCTGCAGCGCCAGGAGCTGGGCGACGGCCTGCTCCTGGCAGGATCCGATGCCCTTCAGCCCGGTCATGAAGCCGTAGGCCTGGCCGCTGTCGCCGAACCGGTCGAAGCAGGCGTAGCGCGTACGCGCCACCGCGGCGGCGGCCGGGTCGACGGCTTCCAGGCAGCGGAGCACCGCCTTCATCGAGGCGCGCAGGCTGTAGAGATCGATGCCGTACACGCCCACCCGCGCCTGCGCCGGCAGGCCCTGGTTGTGGATGCGCAGCCACTCGACGAACTCGACCATCTCGGTGTTGCGCCACATCCAGGTGGGGAAGCGGCGGAAGCCGGCGAGCGCCTCGACGGCGTCGAGGTCGTCGCTGTCGCCGCGAACGTAGCGGTTCACCCGCCGGGCATCCGGCCAGTCGGCCTCGATGGCCACGGCCCCGAAGCCCTTGTCGGTGATCAGCCGCCGGGTGATCTCCGCCCGTTCCCGGTAGAACTCGTGCGTCCCGTGGGAGGCCTCGCCGAGGAGCGCGAAGCGCGCCTCGCCGATCAGCGCCAGCAGCGGATCGTAGTCGTCGGGGCCGCCTTCCAGGGGGATCGCCGCCGCGCGCAGGCGGCGGAGGACCGTGGGGTCCGGCGCGTCGTCGGCGTGCGCCGCGGCGGGATCGGCCGCGCCCGCGGCCTGCGCGCGCCCGAGCAGCCGGCGCACCTCGTCGTCGCTCGTCTGCGTGAAATCCCGGTACGCGGCGCCCACCGCCCAGAACGGTTCGGGCAGGTCGGCGCAGACGACCGCATCCGCCTCGTGTTTCAGCCGCTCGACCGTCTCGCGGGAGGCGGTGGGCACGGCCACGACCACCTCCTTCGGCTGGCGCTGCCGGATCGCCCGGATGGCGGCCTGCATCGAGGCGCCGGTGGCCAGGCCATCGTCCACCAGGATGACGGTGCGCCCGCGGACATCGGCGGGCGCACGCCCGCCGCGATAGACGCGCTCGCGCCGCAGGAGCTCCTCTTGCTCCTGCGCGGTGACCGCGTCGATCAGGTAGGGGGGGACCTTCAGGGACGCGACGATGTCCTGGTTGAGAACCCGCACACCGCCGCTGGCGATGGCGCCCATGGCGAGTTCCTCGTAGCCCGGCACGCCGAGCTTGCGCACGATGAACACGTCGAGGGGCGCATGCAGCGCGTCGGCCACCGCGGCCGCCACCGGAACGCCGCCGCGCGGCAGCGCCAGGATCACGACGTCGGAGCGCCCGGCGAAGGCGGCGAGTCCCTTGACGAGTTCCCGGCCCGCTTCGGCGCGGTCGCGAAAGATGCGCTCGGCCATCGCCACCCTCCCGCTGCGCGGATCCCGGAACAGGATCGTCGTTCTCCGGGGCGGGCGACCCGACGCGTCGGGCCCGCCCCGGGCTCGTGTTCGAAAGCCGGCTACGCGGCCTGAACGGCGATCGTCTTCTCGGCCTTCGCCTCCGCGGTCTTCGGCAGCGTCACCGTCAGCACGCCGTTCTTGAGGACCGCCTCGATCTTGCTCGCGTCGACGCCCGGCGGCATGCGGAAGGCCCGCTCGATGGCGCCGAACCGGCGCTCGGACAGGTAGAAGCCCTCGCCCTTGCGTTCCTGGTCTTGCCGCTTCTCCCCCTTGATCATCAGCATGCCGTCGGTGACTTTGACCTCGACATGCTTCTCATCGATCCCGGGAAGCTCGGCCGTGACTTCGTAGCAGGTCGGCTTGTTCTGTATGTCGGCCACGGGAGACAGTTGCCACAGCGCGCCGCCGGTGAACGGCGTGGTGGCCGCCCCGAGGAAATCGAAGGGCACGCGCTTCAGGCTGCGCGCCAGGTCGTCGATGAGATGATCGATGTCCCGGCGCACATTCTCGAACGGACGCCATTCGGCCGTTGCGGACGCGCGCTCCGACCCGTCGCTGCTGACCGACACTTTTGTACCGGACTCGGCCATGGGGAATGCCTCCTCTCAAGAAGTGGTCCGCATCGGTAGGGCCCGCACCCCGATGCGGCATTGATTCACCTCAAGATCAACCGCGCCAGAAGACACGAAAATAAACGATAATCAGAATACGAATATTTGGAAAAACGACGACATCAACAAGACATCGAGACAGCCTCAGGCTGTCCACACAGGATCTCCATCCGCACCGCAGGCGTGCGCGGGGGGGCCGGGATCCAGCCGTCGGTCCCAGGGCGGCCTGCCCGCGCGCCTTCGTCAGCGATGATGCGCGGAGACGGCGCGCAGAACCTCGCCCGACAGCCCGGCGCCGACCTTATGGGAGATGTCCCCGAGGCTCACCATGCCGACGAGCTTCTGGTCGGCATCGATGACCGGAAGGCGGCGGACCCGCTTGTTCTCCATGATCTTGATCGCCAGAGCGAGATCGTCATCCGGAGCGCAGCAGGCGACCCGGGTGGTCATCACGTCGGTCGCGGTCATCGTCTGCGGGTCCTTGCCGTCCGCCAGGGCGCGGCACGCGATGTCCCGGTCGGTGACGATGCCGACCAAGTGGCCGTCCGACTTGACGGGCAGCGCGCCCACATCGGCATCCCGCATCTGCCGCGCAATCACGTCGACGCGCGTCTCGGCCGAGACGAAAGTCGCACCTTTGTGCATGACGTCACGGACTTTCATGAGCTTGGCCTCGTGCTGATGGTTTCGGATCCGCCCCGGAATCGCCTCCGCGCGGATTCTGTCTGAAACCCTCTTCCGGCTGGAATGACCGGCATTGATGCAGGTCAACGGAAGTTTCGTTCAGCTCAAGACTTCGTCCGAAGCTCGCGCCCGAAGCACAGGCGTTCCGCGGGCCCCGGCGACCGGTGCGCGAAACCTTCCGCGGCTCAGTGCGCCATCAGGGTCGGCACCGTTATCCTGCGGAGGAGGTCGCGGCTCGCCCCGCCGAGGAAGACCTCGCGCAGGCGGGAATGGCCGTAGGCCCCCATCACGAGAAGGTCGACGCCGGCCTGGGCGACCTCCGCCAGCAGGGTTTCGCCGACGGTGGTGCCGCTGATGATCGCGCGGTAATCGGCGGCGATGCCGTGGCGACCCAGATGCTTCACCACGCGGGCGCCGCCCTCGCTGACGCCGGCCACCGCCTCCGTCTGCACCGTGAGGACGCGCACGCGCTCGGCGCGGCTCAGGAGCGGCAGCGCATCGGCCAGCGCCCGTGCAGCCGCGGCGCTGCCGTCCCAGGCCACCGTGACGGCGCCGAACCGCGCCGGCCGGCCCCACCGCGCCGGCACCACGAGGATCGGCCGGCCCGCTCCGAGGAGAAGGTCTTCGATATAGGCATCCGCCGGCTTGTCGCGGCCCGGATCGGCCCGCTCGACCACGATGAGATCGGCGAGGCGGGCCCGATCCAGCAGGCGGCTCCGGATGTCGCCCGCGCTCCCGCTCAGGGTTTCCATCTCCATCGGCACGTCGGCGGTTCTGGCGGCGTAGGACAGGTCGTCGGCGGCATCGCGCACCACCGCGAGGGCGGCCTCACGGGCCGAGAGGGCGAAGCCATAGGGCAGCTCCGCCAGGGGGGCCTCATCGCCGCCCTCCGGCTGGAGGTACAGGCATCCGGCCGCGGCCCCGACCTCCCGGGCCAGGGACAGCGCGTAGGGCCCGGCGGCCTCTCCGACCGCGTCCGCGACGATGAGCAGATCCTTGATCATGGCGCGCATCCTGTGAGGGCGAACCGGAGGACGATCCGCGTTCCGGTCCAGGCCGCCAGGGTGCGCCGATGGGCACGGCGAGCCTTGATTCATCGCAAAGAGGCCGGACGACCGGCCTTTGATGTCCCTCAATGCCGCGCCCGGGACAGAGGCGGATCCTGGCGGCTCACTCGGGCACGCGGAGGCGGGCGATGCGTGACGTCCTGGTCGTCTATTATTCGCGCTCGGGCACGACCGACGTGGTGGCCCGGGCGCTCGCGACCGCGCTCGGCGCCGACCTCGATCGGATCACGCCTGCGGTCTCCTATGCGGGGGCGGCGGGATTCGTGAGAGGCCTGTGGCATGCGCTCCGTCGGATCGGGCCGCCGATCCGGAAGCGCTTCGATCCGGCGCCGTTCAAGACGGTCGTCCTGTGCTCACCCGTCTGGGCCGGCCGGCTTCCCGGGCCGGTGCGGACCTACCTCCAGGAGGCCGGGGCGCCGCCGCACCTGCTCGGCGTCGCCGTCTCGGGCTCGGGGGGCGCGCAGGCCGCCTTCTTCCGGGATCTGGAGCAGATCAGCGGCTGCGCCGGCATGCCCACCCTCTCGTTGACACAACGCCAGGTCCTGACCGGCGCGTATCGCCCGTCCCTGGACGCGTTTGCCCAGACGGCGCGTCGCGGCTTGAGCGACGCGGCCCCGGCCCGGCCCCGCGCGGACGGCAACGCGCCGGATCGGTCCGGTCCGGACGGCCTTCCGGGCGGCGGCCTCATCGCCTGAAGGCGGGCAGCAGGGGAAGGAACGTGATCGCGATCTCGAGGGCGATCAGCAGGACGACCACGATCTCCAGGCGCAACGAGCGGTTCGTGTGCATCAGGTCGGTGAGCGCGGTCGCCGTCGCGCCGATCACGGTGAGCTTGCGATTCAGTGTGGCCGTCCGCTCCCGCAGCTCGTACTCGTCCTCGAGGCGCGCGTAGAGGCGTTCCAGGCCCGGCTGATCCCACAGCACCTCGGGCTTCTCCTCGACCGCCACGCGCCCCGACACCCTGTGCTGGACGAGCAGCGTGCTGCCGACATGCTTCAGGACGGCCCGACGGCCGCCCGATGCGCGCCCCGTCTCGGCCAGGCGCCGCGCCAAGGGCTCGATCACGTCGAAGACAGCCGCGACCTCGATCTCGTTCTGCGCCAGCGCCGTGCTCTTGGCGAGGATGTCGGCGATGACGATCAGGCGCCCGGGCGTCAGCTGGCGGATGGCGATCCGGCCGCCGGGCACGACCTGATCGTCGTGATCCGGCCCGATCTCGATCGTGGCGGTCTCCTCTTCCGGCCGCGTCACGGGACCGCGGACGCGCGACAGCAGGCCTACCGCCATCGCCTCCACCTCGCTCGGAGACAGCCCGACCGTCACCACGACCCCGTAGCGGAAGACCACCGCGAAACCGCACCCGACCCGCAAGGCGAGCGGGTTGATCGCGAGCGTGTCGTTGCGTTCGAGACCCGCCGTATCGATGCGGTCGCCGAGGATCCGGGCGCGGGCGATCAGGCATTGCGGTTCGACCGGCAGCGTGTCCTGGCTCAGCGGAACCCCCGACCGCGTCGATCCGATGCCCGGCCGCGAGAGGGACCCGGCGCCCGGTTTGATCCAACGCAAGGTGTCCCGTCGCCCCGCGCAATACGGTCCCGGGCACGGCGGCGACACGCGCGCCGGACCCGTTGAGGGAGCGGAGGATGCGCACCATCGACAATCAATCGCAGGACATCTTCCTGAACGGATTGAGTCTCCTGCTGGGCATCGGCCTGATCGCGGCGCCCTGGTATTTCGGATTCGCGTCCGAGACCGCCGCGGCTTGGAACGCCTGGATCTTCGGCACCACGGTCGCGATCCTCGCCGTGCTGGCGCTGATGCAGACCTACGACTGGGAGGTCTACGCCATCGCGGCAGCGGGACTCTGGGTCTGCCTGGCCCCTTGGGCGCTCGGCTTCCAGGAGGCCACGGTGGCGACGTGGGCGCATGTGAGCTTCGGCATCGCGCTGGTCATCTCGGCGAGTTCCGAAGTCTGGCGTCTGCGCGAATCCCCGTCGGCCTACGAGGTCTGAGCCGGCGCCGCCCCCCTGGCCCGCAACCCTCGCCGTGCCGCGGCCTGCCTCGTCCTCCGGGGGGCCGCCGTTCCGGCCCTCGCCGGATCCGGCCCTGGAGGCGTGGCGCCCGCGCCGATGCGCTGGAGCCCCCGTCGGGGATCGACCGCTCGGGAGCGCGGGTCCGCCCTCGGTCCGTCGAGGGCCGTGAAGCCATCGTGGTCGTGACGCTCGTAACGCTGCCGTGGCCCCTCGGGGCGCATTCGAGGCGCGGCGCGCCGGCGTTCCCCCCGCTGAGCATCGGATCCATCAGGGCGTCCCGGAGCGGTGGGCGAAGAGCTGCGCCAGGGCGCAGGAGGCCAGCCGCACCTCCGGGCTGTCGGAGCGGCTCGTCAGGATGATCGGGACACGGGCGCCGAGCAGCAGACCGGCAGCGTCGGCGCCCGCGAGATGGATCAGCTGCTTGGCGAGCATGTTGCCCGACACGAGGTCCGGCACCACGAGGATGTCGGCCTCGCCCGCGACCGGCGACACGAGGGCCTTCGCGGCGGCGGCGGCGCAGGAGATGGCGGTGTCGAAGGCCAGCGGCCCGTCGACGAGGCCGTCCATGATCTGCCCGCGCCCGGCCATCTTGCACAGGGCCGCCGCGTCGAGGGTCGAGCCGAGCTTCGTGGAGACCGTCTCGACGGCCGAGAGGATCGCCACCTTGGGCTGCGCGATGCCGAGCGCGCGGGCGAGGTCGATGGCGTTCTGCACGATGTCGCGCTTCTCCTCCAGGCTCGGCGCGATGTTGACGGCGGCATCGGTCAGGAACAGGGGCTTGGGGTAGCTCGGCACGTCGAGGGCGTAGACGTGGCTCATGCGCCGCTCGGTCCGCAGGCCCGTCGCCCGGGCGATGGCGGCCGCCAGGATTTCGTCGGTGTGGAGCGCGCCCTTCATCAGCGCCGTTACCCGGCCGGCGCGGGCGAGGGAGACCGCCTTCTCCGCCGCGGCGTGGCTGTGGGGCGCGTCGACGATCTCGATGCCGTCGAGGACGAGGCCGGCCGCGCGCGCCGCGGCCTCGATCTTCGACCGCGGCCCCACCAGAATCGGCACGATCAGCCCGGCCTCGCGCGCGGCGCGCGCGCCCTCAAGCGAGACCGCATCGCAGGGATGGACGACGGCCGTCAGCGCCGGGGCGAAGCGGCGCGCCGCCGCAAGCATGGGTTTCCAATGCACGCCCCGCTCGTGCAGGTGGACCTCCGGCAGCAGGACGCGCGGCCGGCGCACCTTGTCGGCGGGGGCCAGCACCTCGGCCTCGCCGGTGATGACCGTCTCGCCCTGCGCATTCAGGCAGACGCAGTCGAGGCGGACCCGCTGATCGGCGGCCTCCTTGGCGCGCACGGTGACGCGCGCCGTCACGGTGTCGCCGATCCGGACCGGGTGCAGGAACCGCAGGGACTGGCTGAGATAGACCGTGCCGGGCCCGGGCAGCTCGGTGCCGAGCACCGCCGAGATCAGCGACCCGCCCCAGAGCCCGTGCGCGATCACCCCGTGGAACCGGTCCTCGGCGGCATAATCCCGATCGAGATGGGCCGGGTTCACGTCGCCGGAGGCCAGGGCGAACAGGCTGATGTCCTGCGCCTGCAGGGTGCGGGTCAGGCTGGCGGTGTCGCCCACCGCGATCTCGTCGAAGGTGCGGTTCTCGATGAAGCGGGGCGGTTCCATCGGGCCACCCGCTCAGGCTTCCAGCACGTAGGCGCCGGGCGCGTCCCCGAGCACCGCGTAGCCCGAGGCCGGCGCGCCCATCGCGGGCGGCGGGGCGGGCGGCCCCGACCGCTCGGCGAGCCAGGCGGCCCAGGCGGGCCACCAGGACCCTTCGCACTGGGGCGTCTGCCCGATCCAGGTGTCGGGATCGCGGTAACGGTCGGTCGCCCGCGTGGTGCGGATCCGATGATGGGCCTGCTTCCGCCCCGGCGGCGCGACGATCCCGGCATTGTGGCCGCCGCTGGCGAGGACGAAGGTGACGTCGGTATCGGCGAGGGGGTGGATCTTGAACACCGAACGCCAGGGCGCGACGTGATCGCGTTCCGTGGCCGCCGCGAAGACCGGGACGCGGATGTCGCTGATGGAGACCGGCCGGTCTCCGGCCAGGAAACGCCCCTCCGCGAGATCGTTGTCGAGGAACAGGCCACGCAGATATTCGGCGTGCATCCGCGCCGGCAGGCGCGTCGCGTCCGCGTTCCAGGCCGTCAGGTCTGTCATCGGCTGTCGCCGCCCCAGGAGATAGTCGCGGACGATCCGGGACCAGATCAGGTCGTTCGAACGCAGGAGCTGGAAGGCGCCGGCCATCTGCCGGGCATCGAGGGTGCCCTGGCTGCGCATCAGGCTCTCCAGGAAGCTGATCTGGCTCTCGCCGATGAACAGCGTCAGCTCTCCGGCCTCGGTGAAGTCGAGCTGCGCGGCGAACAGGCTGAGTGAGGCGAGGCGCGCGTCGCCGTCCCGGCTCATCGCGGCGGCCGCGATGGCGAGCAACGTGCCGCCCAGGCAATACCCGGCCGCGTGGATCGGATGGCCGGGAACGATGGCCGCGACGGCCTCGAGGGCCGCCATCACGCCGAGCCGGCGATAATCGTCGAAGGACACGTCCCGGTCCTCCGGACCGGGATTGCGCCAGGAGATCATGAAGACGGTGTGGCCCTGGCCCGTGAGGTACCGGACCAGAGAGTTTTCGGGCGACAGATCGAGGATGTAGAACTTCATGATCCAGGCCGGGACGATCAGCACCGGCTCCGGCCGGACCGCGGGCACGTTGGGGGCGTACTGGATCAGCTCGATCAGCCGGTTGCGGAACACGACCTTGCCGGGCGAGACCGCCACCGCGACGCCGACCGGGAAGGCGTCGGCGCCGACCGGCTTCAGACCGTCGGCCGCGCGCTGGGCGTCCTCGGCGGCATTGAGCAGGCCCGTGACGAGGTTCGCACCGCCGGTCCGCACAGTCTCGCCCAGCACGACCGGATTGGTCCAGGGCAGGTTCGAGGGCGCGGCGGCATCGAGGACTTGGCGCGCCGCGAAGGCGACCATGGTCTCGTGGGCGCGGCACACGCCGGGCACGCCGGTCGTGGCGTTGTGCCACCATTGCTGGGTCAGCAGGAACGACTGGCAGGCGAGGCTGAAGGGCCAGACCTGCCAGGCCGGATCGTCGAAGCGGTGGTCCTGGGGCAGCGGATCGATGCACGGCGCAGCGTGACCCTGCAGGACGGCGCTGCGGGCGGCGAACTGCGCGAGGCGCACCTGCTTCCGCAGGAGCTTCATCACCAATGTGGCCTGCTTGCCCGGCGAGAAGGCCGCGTGGATGGCCCAGTCGAACCACGCCTCGGCGAGGGCCGCGGGGGAGAGACCGGCCGTCATCCGGGCGACGGACGCGTGCACGCTCTGATCGATCGCGCGCCGGACCGGCGCCAGATCGTCCTCGTCCTCGGGGGGATCGGGCCGGGATGCCGGGCTGGGGACCTCCGGGATCGGGCGCAGACGCAACCCGGGCCGCGGCGGCTCAGCGGCCGTCTCGGCCCGGTCTCTCACCTCAGCGTCGAGCATGCACGGTCTCCTGCGACGCCGCGCAGGGTACGGCAGGCGCAGCCGCCGTCCCGTGATTCAGATCAAGGTGCGGCGGACGGCCCCCGGCCGCGGTCCCCCGACGTCACGAGAGGGCGACCGTCTTGCGGAACCGCAGGATCGCCGCGACGACGAACACGGCGCCGATCACGCTCACCACCACGATGCGGGGCCAGACCGCGTCGAGACCGGCGCCCCGGTAGAGGATCGCCTGCGCGAAGGCCACGAAATGGACCGTGGGGGAAGCCTGGAGGAGCGTGGCGAGCCAGGGCGGCATGCTCTCCAGCGGCGTGTTGCTCCCGGACAGCATGGCGAGCGGCAGGTAGACCAGGAGGTAGATCAGGCCGAGCTGCGGCATCGAGCGCGCGAGGGTGCCCAGGAACAGGCCGATCGCCGTCGCGAAGAACAGGTACGCCGCCGTCCCGACCAGAAACAGCGGGATGGAGCCGATGATCGGCACGTGCAGCAGGCCCCGCACGACGAGGACGAGGGACAGGCCCACGGCCACCAGGATGACGAGGCCGTTGGACCAGACCTTCGCCATGGCGATCTCGAAGGGCGTGACCGGCATCACCAGCAGGTGCTCCAACGTCCCCCGCTCGCGCTCCCGCACCACCGCCGCACCGGCCAGGATGATGGCCAGCATCGTCACGCTGTTGAGGATCCCCATCACGCTCGTGAACCACGCCGTCTCGGCATTGGGGTTGAAGGCGATGCGCGCGACGAGTGCGACCGGCGCCGGCGCCGGCCCCCCTGCGCGGCTGACGAAGCGGGCGACCTCGTCGGCCACGATCTGCTGCGCGTAGGCTGCGCCGAGGCCGGCCTGCACCATCGCGGTGGCGTCGATGTCGAGCTGGAGCCGGGCCGGCTTCAGACCGAGCAGGTCGGCTTGGAAGCGCGGCGGGATGTCGAGCACGAACGTGTAGGTGCCCGCGTTCAGCGCCGGGACGATGTCCCGTTCGGCGATGGCGACGGGCGGCTTGAAATGGGGGGGCAGGAAGGCCTGCGTGATCTGCCGGGACAGCGTCGAGCGGTCCTCGTCGACGATGGCGATCGCGGCGTTGTGCAGTTCCTGCGAGCTGCTCTGCGCCTGCGCCAGGATGGCGAGGGAGAAGCTGTAGACGACGAGGCCCAGCAGGACGTAGTCGCGCCCGAAGCTGCGCAGCTCCTTGGTCCCGAGCCAGACGATGTTCGCGAGGGTGGCCACGGCGCAGTCCCGTCCGCGATCAGGATTCCTGCCGGGGCATCGCCAGGCAGGCCGCCGCGGTCAGGACGGGGACGAATACAGCCAGGATGGCGAGGCTGCCGGCGAGGTCGGCCCAGCCGAGGCCCTTGGTGAAGGCCCCGAGGCTCACCGGCAGGTAATAGGTCATGGGGAAGAGCCGCCCCAGGATGCGCCCCAGGCCCGACAGGGAGGCCACGGGGACGAGCATCCCGGCGAACATGGTGGCGGGCAGTACGGTCATGATGGCGGTGCCGAACAGGGCCGCGATCTGGGTCCGCGCGAAGGTCGAGACCAGCATCCCGTAGGCCGTCGTCGCCGTCACGTAGATCAGCGTGCCGACGACCAGGACCGAGGCGCTCCCCTTCAGCGGGACCCCGAAGACGAACTGGGCCAGCAGGACCATCAGCGCGAAATTGACGAGCGCCAAGCCGATATAGGGGAGCTGCTTGCCCAGCAGGAATTCCAGGCGCGTCAGGGGCGTCACATAGAGATTGGTGATCGAGCCGAGCTCCTTCTCGCGCACCACCGCCAGCGCCATCATGATCGCCGGGATCAGGGCGAGCTGGAGGGCGATCTGCGCCGGCACCATCGCGAAGATGCTGTCGAAATCCTGGTTGTACTTGAAGCGGACCGCGATCTCGGCCTGGGGAGCCGGATCGGCCTTGGCAGGAAATCGCCGCGGATCGGACAGATAGCGCTGGTGCACCCCCGACAGGTAGCCCCGGATGGTCTGCGCGAAGAACGGCCGGGCTCCGTCGATCCAGGCCGCCACCTGCGTCGGCCGCCCGCGGGCCACGTCCCGGCCGAAGCCCGGCGGGATCTCGATCGCGGCCGCGATGTCCCCCCGGGCGAGCCGCCGCTCGAGATCGCCGAACCCCGACAGGGGCGGGGTCTCCACGAAATAGCGCGAGCCGCGCAGGTCCTCGAGATAGGCGCGGCTCGCGTGGCTCCGGTCGTGATCGAGCACCGCGAAGGCGACGCTGTTCACGTCGGTGGAAATGCCGAAGCCGAAGACCAGCATCAGGAAGGTCGTGCCCAGGACCGCGAAGGCGAGGCGGATCCGGTCGCGCGCCAGTTCCAGCGCCTCGCGACGCGCGCAGGCGAGGAGCCGGTGCGGGCTGAACGGGATGATGCCGTCCGTCCGGGGGCCGGACGGGGGAAGCCGCGCCTCCGTGATCGCGGGCGTCTGCGGGGGCGCTCCGGTGCCGCCGGCTCCGGCCCGTTCGAGGAGGGCCACGAAGGCGTCCTCCAGGGTGGCGGCCCCGCAGCGCGCCACCAGTCCCGCGGGGGTGTCGATGGCCAGGACCCGCCCCGAATCCATCAGCGCGAGGCGGTCGCAGCGTTCGGCCTCGGCCATGAAGTGGGTCGACACGAAGATCGTCACGCCCTGGCGGCGCGCGAGATCGAGCAGGAGAGCCCAGAAGCGGTCGCGTGCCGGCGGATCCACCCCGGAGGTCGGCTCGTCGAGAATGAGGAGTTCGGGCCCGTGGACGACGGCCACCGCCAGGGACAGGCGCTGCCGGATGCCGAGCGGCAGGTCCTCGGCACGCTGATCGACGTGGCGGGCGAGGTCGAACTGCGCGACGAGTTCGGCCACCCGGGCGCGCCTGGCCTCGGGGCTGAGCCGGAACAGGCGGGCATGCAGGGCGAGGTTCTGCCGGACGGTCAGCTCGGCATAGAGCGAGAAGGCCTGCGACATGTAGCCGACCCGTCGGCGCGCCGCGATGCCGCCCGCGGCGACCGGCTCCCCGAACAGGAGCGCCTCGCCCTCGCTCGGCGGCAGGAGGCCGGTCAGGACCTTCATGGTCGTGGTCTTGCCGCAGCCGTTCGAGCCGACGAACCCGAAGATCTCCCCGGGCAGGATGTCGAAGCTGACGCGGTCCACCGCCGTGAAGGCGCCGAACCGCCGTGTCAGGTCGCGGGCGGTGATGATCGGCCGGTCGCGCCCGGGGGCGGCCCTGGGCGGCACCGGCGCCCGGGACGGGGGCGCGTCCGCCTGCGGCAGCAGGGCCGTGAAGGCGGCCTCGACGCCGGCCGCGCCGGTCCGCCGCCGAAGCCCCTCCGGGGAGCCCGTGGCGACCACCCGGCCGTCGTTCATGGCGACGAGCCAGTCGAAGGCCTCCGCCTCCTGCATGTAGGCCGTGGCGACCAGCACCGACATGGCCGGGCGCCGCGCCCGGATGCGCCCGATCAGCTCCCAGAACTGCCGGCGCGAAAGCGGATCGACCCCGGTGGTCGGCTCGTCGAGGATCAGCAGGTCGGGATCGTGGATCAGGGCGCAGCAGAGGCCGAGCTTCTGGCGCATGCCGCCGGACAGCTTCCCGGCCGGGCGGTCCGCGAAGGGCGCGAGCCCCGTGGCGGCCAGGAGTTCGGCGATCCGCGCGTCCCGCTCCGCCGGCTCCTGCCCGAACAGCCGGCCGAAGACGTCGACGTTCTCGCGCACGCTGAGGCTGGCGTAGAGATTGCGCCCGAGTCCCTGCGGCATGTAGGCGATCCGCGGACACGCGGCCGCCCGGTGCCGAGCCTGCGCGATGTCGCCGTCGAGGACCGTGGCGCGGCCCGCCTGAAGCCGCCGGGCCCCCGCGAGAATCGCGAGCAGCGACGACTTCCCGACGCCGTCCGGCCCGATCAGGCCCACGAGCCGGCCGCCGGGGATCGCCAGCGTCACGTCGTCGAGTGCGACGGTCCGGCCGTAGCGGTGGGTGAGATGCTCGACCCGGGCGACGGTGAGATCCGGCGGCCCCATCACGCGTCTCAGGGCGCCGTGGGGATCGGCGCGGGAGCCGGTGCAGCCGGCGGCGGGCTCGGGAGGAGCGAGGCCGGCCAAGCGGCCGTCTCGTCGGTCCGCACATAGGCGATCCCGGGCAACCCGCTGCGGATGAGGCGCTCGCGTCCACGGAGGCGCTCCGGGTCGATCCGCACCCGGATCCGGAACATCAGCTTGTCGCGCTCGTCACGGGTCTCCACGGTCTTCGGCGTGAACTGCGCCTGGCTCGAGACGAAGACCACCCGCGCCGGGATGACGTGCCGAGGATAGGCGTCGAGCACGATGCGCGCCTCCGCGCCGATCCGGACACGGCCCGCCTCCGGCGTCGGCAGGTAGACATCCATGCGGACGTCAGCGGCGTCGAGCATCGTGAAGACCTTGCCGCCGGCGCCCAGGACCTCGCCGACATTGGCGACGCGATACTCGATGGGCCCGTCGCGCGGCGCGACGAGGGAATTGTCGGCGATGTTGACCCGGATAAAGGCGGCGCTCTGCGTCTGGGCTTCGAGGGCGTGCCGGGCCGCGCCGACCCGCGCGGCCGCCGCCTCCCGGGCGGCCTGCGCCGCGTCGGCGTTCTTCCGCGCGACCTCCAGCGCATGTTCGCCGCCGCCGAACCGCGCCTCGGCCGCGCTCAGCGCCGCGGCCGCCTCGTCCGCCGCCTGCCGGCGCGTGTCGAGCTGCTCGGCGGACGCGTAGCCCCGCGCCGTGAGATAGGTCGAGCGGCTCAGCTCCTGCTGGGTGAGCTTCACGTGGCTCTGCCGCTCCTGGATGTTGGCGCGGGCCTCCGCGACGGCGCGCTCGGCCTGGCTGACCGCGGCCTGGGTGGCGAGAACCTGGGCCTGCTGCTGGACGAGGGTCCGCTCCGCCTCCTCCACGCCCTTCTGGGCCTGGCGGATCTGCGCCTCCGCCTGGCTCAGCTGCGCCTCCAGATCCCGCGTATCCATCACGGCGACGACCTGCCCGGCCCGCACCAGGTCGCCCTCTTCGACGAGAAGACGCGCGATACGGCCGGCGAACTTGGTCTCGATGTCGATCACGTTCGCTTCGAGCCGGCCATTCCCGGAGGCGAAGCCCGGCGGCAGCAACGGGCGGTGGGCCTTCCACCACCCGTAGCCGCCCCCGGCGAGAATCAGCAGCACGATGGCGGCCGTGAGCCACAGGCCGCGTGATCGCCGATCCGGCCCGGCGGGGGGGCATGGCGCGGGAGACGGGACGCTGGCCCCGGGCGCGGGGACGACCTTGTCACGAAGCACCTCCGCCGTCCGGTTGCGGGCGCTGACGGAGGGCAGGACGGTGTCCACGCTCATGGGGACGCGCCCTCGATCCGTACGGCGCTGTCGGCAGGCGTGGCGGGATGCGTGGCGGGATGCGTGGCGGGATGCGTGGCGGCGGAATCCTCCGCCCGGGCGTCGTCTGGGCCCGGCAGGACCGTGCCGGTGATCGGCTCGACCCACGTCAGATGGTCGCGCAGGGCGACGACGCCCGGAACGCCGTCGACGGCGGCGCGCACCGCGCCCCTCTCCCGCTCGTCGGCGATCCAGCCGTGGAGCTCGACCGTTCCGTGCCGGACGGCGACCGCGATGGTGGCCTTCGGGATGCAGACGGCTTGGTCGAAGGCCGCGAGGATGTCCTGACGGATCTCGACATCACTGCGGTGGCCCGCAGTCCCGTCCGCGTCCAAGGCGGTGCCGAGAGCCCGGACGACATCCGCCCGGCTCACGATCCCGACGACGGCGTGCCCGCGCAGGACCGGCACCCGCTTGATCCGAGCCCGTATCAGGGTCTCGACGATCGCCTTCAGGGGCGTGTCCTCCGTCACGGTGGTCACGGGGCTGGACATCACCGCCTCGACCCGCCGGCCGTGCGCGTGGACATAATCCTCGGCGAGCCGGCCGGGGCTGCGCAGATACGCGATCCAGCGCGACATGCGGTGTTCGGTGCCGAGTTCGACCCGGCGGAGCAGATCGCCCTCCGTCACCATGCCGACGAGCGCGCCCTGCGCATCGATGACCGGCAGGCCGCTGATCTCGGCGTCGAGCATGAGATCGATCGCGCGCCGCAGGGCCGTGTCGGGGCAGACGCTGACGACGGGCGCCGACATGATCTGCCGGGCGCACAGGGGATGCAGCCTCAGGTGCGACCGGTCGCCCGCGGACGGCGACGGGGCATCGGGCCCTGGGGCCTGATCCGGAACGGGGGTGAGCGCTGGCATTCACAACCTCCCCGGCTTGGGATCGGGGCATCGATCAACCGGCATCGGCAGGGCGGCCGGCCACGGAGCAGGGTGCGCAGCCCAACCTTCGGCCCGCCTTGCGCTGGATCAAGCCCGGACGGACGGAGGGCCCGCCGCGGCCCGGAATCACGTCTGAGCGGGCGTGCCCCGCTCGTCCGGTTTCAGCCGCAGCACCGGTCCCGGCGAGGCCTGCCGGTCCATCACGGACTGGTCGATATCGCGCGCGGCATTCGCGTAGATCTCGAACCGCCGCTGGAGGACGGCCCGCTTGATGCGGTTCTTGCACTTGACCATGGCCGCGCGCGCCTTGTCGGCCCGCCGCCGCAGCTTGAGCGCCAGTTTCTCGTAGGATTTGTCGATGCGGGCGCCGACCCGTTCGGTCTCTTCGCTCAGGTTCGTAGCGAGATCGCGTTTCATGGCTTCACCTCTTCGCAGGTCTGCCATTCATCGCTGCCGGCGCAGCCTGGGCGTTGATCCAGCGCAACGTGCGGGCCGACGGGACGGCGCAACCGCCGGGGTAAGGCGACAGGCGGCGCCCTCCCCCGTGCGGGACCGGGGTCCCGCGCGCAGGCCGGTGCCGCAGGCTTCGGCCCGGCGGGCCGTGAAACGGCGTCAGGCCATCCGTTCGCTGCTGTGGCTCATCCGGCGCGCGACGTAATCCGTGCGGTGCCAATGCTGGCCGAAGATCAGCCATGCCACCCCGAAGCCGACGCCGCCGGCGGCGAGCAGCGCCGCCACTGCGGCCGGATCGTGGCCGTTGGCCACCCGGCGGCTCAGCGCGTGTTCGTGCGGTCCCAGATGGATCGCCTGCCGCAGCGCTTCGGGGCTCTTCAGGATGTCCTGCAGGGCCCGTCTCACGTGTTCGCCGATGCGGCCGGCAAAGCGCTCATCCGGATGGGCGCCCTCCCCGCCCCGGCCCTCATGCTCGACGACCTCGTGTGCGTGGCTGTCCGTCATAGCGCGTCTCCATGGCTGGCTGCGGGTTCACGGGCGATCCGGTCTGCCGCTGCCCGGCCGTTCCGTCCAGACGAGAGCGACGATGCGGTCCTCGACGGCCCGGATGCGGGGCGCGGACCCGCGGCAAACTCTGCTCGCCCCCGGCCGGCGAGCCTTGATCTAGCGCAACGGCGACCGGGCCGATGACGACGAGCCCGGCGCCGCACGCGGGCCGAGCCTTGCGATAGGTCAATGCGGGGAACCCGGATCGGTCTGTGATGCCGTCACACGCTCTACCTCTACGGCGGAGGCGGCCATGCGGTATCCTCTCGTTCTCGGATGTTCGATCGCTCTTGCGGTGGTCTCGTCGGCTCTGGTCCGGGCCGGCGACAGGCCGGATTCGATGGATGTTGCGGCCAACCGAAGCGACTACATCGCCAAGAGCGGTGCGACCGTGCCGAAACCGGACAAGATCGACGTCGACGAGAGCAGCCAGATCCAGCGGCGCACGCCGGAGCAGATCCGCGACGACGCCATCACCCGCGGCATCTGCGTCGGCTGCACCCGGTGATCCTCCGGCCGGGCGCGGACGACCCCGGCGCGGATCGGGCCGAACCGCGGCCCCGCCCCCCTCTCGCGCCGAGCCGGTCCCCCTTCGGGCGGCCGGTGCCCTAATACGTCGCGAACAGCCGCGCCACCGCCTCCGGCTCCGTCGTGACGGTCAGCGCCAGGGCCAGCAGGATTCTGGCCTTCTGCGGGGTGAGGTTGTCGGCGCTGAGGATGCCGCGGGTGCGCAGCCGGGTGGTGAGCGGGACGACGCCGCTGCCGGCCCGGGTCGACATCACCACCACGATCCCGGCGGCAGCCGCCGCCTCCAGGGCCTCGGCCTCGGCCGGCGGGGTCATGCCCGGGGCAAGACCGGCCGCGACGAGGCCGCGCGCGCCCGCCGACAGGAAGGCCCGGACCGCGGTGCCGTCCGCGTCGGCGTAGCCATAGACGATATCGACCCGCGGCAGCGCGGGCAGGCTGCGGATGTCGAAGGGCGTGCCCGGTGCGTGCGCCCGCTCGGAGCGGCGATAGTAGCGGACGCTGTCGCCGTCGACATGGCCGAGCACGCCGAAATCCGGCGTCCGGAACGTCTGAAGCCGGGCCACCGAGGTCTTGGTCACCTCGCGCGCCGCCTGGATCTCGTCGTTGAGCACCACCAGCACGCCGCGCCCGCGGGAGGCCGGCGCCGCGGCGGTGCGGATCGCGGCCACGAGATTGAGCTTGGCGTCGGTGGAGAGGGCGCTCATCGGCCGCTGCGAGCCGACCAGCACCACCGGCAGATCGATCGTCAGGGTCAGGCTCAGGGCGTAGGCGGTCTCCTCCAGGGTGGCGGTGCCGTGCCCGATGACGATTCCCGCGAGATCCGCATGCTCGGCCGCGAGGCGCTCGCACAGGCGCACGAGGTCGCGCCACTCGGCAAATCCGATCGCCGGGCTCGGGACCGCCTGGAACGGGACCGGCACCACCGTGGCGACGGTGGCGAGTTCCGGGACCGCCTCCAGGATGCCGCCGGCTTCGAGGCGCCGGTCGGTGGCGGTGTAGTCGAGGATGTCGAGGGTGTCGCGCCCGAGGGACGAGATCGTCCCGCCCGTGCCGATGAACGCGACCTTGGGCAATCCGGTCCCCGATCCTGCCGCCATGCCGTGCCTCCCGACCCTGTCCGGTCGCGCGAATGCGATGGCGGAGTGATGCCGCGTCGCGCGGCCGAGGTCGACCCCGGCCGCGCGCAGGCGGGCGATGCGTCGGGCGGGCGGCCCCCTCGGCCGGCCACGCCCGCACCGCCGGCTCAGCTCTGGAAGTCGACCAGAAGGGCCGAGAGGCTGCTGCTGCTGTTGGTGGTGCCGTTGGCGCCATAGCCGGCGCCGACCGACTGGCTGCTCTGGAGCTGCTGCATGAAGGTCGAGAGGAGGTCGTTCGTCGACTGCGTCACCGACGTGGAGGACGAGGTCCCGCTGCCGGTGCTGCCGGAGGCGGCGCTCCCCGGCGGCGGACCGGGCGGGGGGCCGGGCGGCGGACCGTCCGGCCCGGACACGTCGCCGGTGGCGTCCGCGCTCTGAATGCTCTGGCCGTGGCTGGAAAACAGGTTCTTCAGCTCCGTGGCCTGGTCGGTGGTGAGGCTGCCGCTGCTGACCTGATCGGCGATCAGGCCGTCGATCCGATCCTTCATGGAGGACGGGTCGAGCTTGGACCGGGTCGTGGTGCTGCCCGAGGCGGAGCTGTCCGACGACAGACTCGAATCGATGCTGCTCAGGGCGCTGGTGAGCGCCGTCGCGTCGGTGCTGCTGATCGTGCCGGCCGACAGCGCGCTGCTGATCGTGTCGGACATCTGGGTCTTGGGCGACGGAGGCGGCGACCATCGCTGCGCGGAGAGCTGCGATGTCGCGGTGGATGAGACGGTACTCATGAGGGGGCTCGGGTCACGGATGAGCCGGATTCGCCCGGCGGCGGGTCCGTGTGCAAATTACCCACGCGAGTCTTAAGGCCGCGTTTCCGGAACCGCCCGGATCCCCGTCGCGGTGCCGGGTGCAGGGACGGCCCGGAGCCGGGGCGCGACCGGGAACCCCGATCGCTGAATTCAGAGGCTCGCGGCCATGCGCAGCGGCGGCGCCTCGGCCGGGCGCGCCGCGGCCTCGGAATGGCCGTAGAGGCCGCGGTGCTTCGGGTTGGGCGACAGCCGGTCGGTGAGGCCGATCACCGTCTCGGCGGCCCCCAGCAGGAGCGCGCCCTCCGGTGCGAGCTGCGCGGCGAGCCGCGCCAGCACGTCCGACTTCGTCGGCGCATCGAAGTAGATCAGCACGTTGCGGCAGTAGATCACGTCGAACTGGCCCAGCGAGGCGAAGCTGTGCAGCAGGTTGAGCTGGCGGTAATCCACCATGCTGCGCAGGCTCTGGGCGATCTGCCACTGCTCGCCGACCTGGGTGAAGTACTTGATCAGCCACTGCACCGGCAGGCCGCGCTGAACCTCGAAATGGCTGTAGAGCCCGAGCTTGGCCTTCTCGATCACCTCGGTGGACAGGTCGGTGGCGACGATCTCGACCTGCCAGCCGGCGAGCCGCGGCGCCGCCTCCTGGAGCAGCATGGCCAGCGAGTAGGGCTCCTGCCCGGTGGAGGCCGCCGCGCACCAGATCCGCAGCCGGCGGCGGCTGGCATTGCGCGCCAGCACGTCCGGCAGGAGCGTGTCGCGGAACAGGTCGAAGGGGATCCGGTCGCGGAAGAAGAAGGTCTCGTTCGTGGTCATGGCCTCGACCACGGCCCGCTCGATCGTTCCGTTCTGGGCGAGCTTGAGGGCGCCGATCAGGTCGCCCAGGCTCGCAAGCCCGAAGCGGCGGCAGACCGGGGTCAGCCGACTCTCCACGAGGTAACGCTTCTCCGGCGTCAGCGCGAGGCCGGAGCGCTGCTTCAGGAAGCTGCGCAGGAATTCGAACTCGAGTTCGGTCATGCCGGCTGCCCCGTGATCATGGCGCGGAGCGCCGTCGCGAGTTCGGGCAAGGGCAGCACGGCCTCGGCGAGCCCGGCCCGCGCGACGCTGCCCGGCATGCCCCAGACCGTGCTGGTGGCCTCGTCCTGGGCCAGAACCGGGCCGCCGGCCTCGGTGAGGGCCCGGGCGCCGTTGGTGCCGTCCGAGCCCATGCCGGTGAGGATCACGGTCGCGGTGGCGGCGCCGAACACGACCGCCGCGTCCTTGAACAGGACGTCGACCGCGGGGCGGCAGAAGTTCACCGGCGGGCCGTCGGTGAGCTTGATGATCGGGCCGCCGGCGGCCGCGGCCAGTCCCATGTGGCGGCCGCCCGGGGCCACGTAGATGCGGCCCGGTTCGACCCGCTCGTCGGCCTTGCCCTCGGCTGCGGGGAGCCCGGTACGGGTGGCGAGGTGTTCGGCGAAGACCGCGGTGAAGATCGGCGGCATGTGCTGGACGATCAGGACCGGCAGACGGCGCAGGGCGGCCGAGCCGATTCCCTCCAGCATCTCGCCCACCGCCCGCGGGCCGCCCGTGGAGGAGCCGATCAGCAGGGCCCGGGGCTGGGTCCGGTTGCGGACTTTGGGCCGCAGCGTGAAGGGGGTCGCGGGGCGCGCGGCGGCCGGCGCCGGATGCGCCACGACCGCGGGTGCGTGGTGCCCGACCGCAGGCCCGGCGGGGGCGTGCGGGGTGGCCGGCACATGGCCGAAGGCGGGGCGCCGGCTCCGCGCGCGGGCGGAGCCGAACACGCGGACGCGCTCGATCAGCTCGACCCGGAACGTGTCCGAGGTGGTGACGCCACGGCTGCTCTCGGGCTTGGCGATGTAGTCTACCGCCCCGAGGGCGAGGCATTTCAACGAGATGTCGGCGTTGCGCGTGGTCAGCGTCGACATCATCACGACCTGCACGCTCGGGCTCATGGCCAGCATGCGCGGCAGCGCGGTCGTGCCGTCGAGTTCCGGCATCTCGATGTCGAGCAGGACCACGTCCGGGTCGTGCTTGGCCATCAGCTCGAGGGCGATCCGGCCGTTCGAGGCCGTGCCGACGAGCTCGAATCCGGCCTCGCCGATCCAGCGGGCCACGAGGCCGCGCACCACGGCGGAATCATCGGCCACCAGAACCCGGATCGTGGTGGCGGATGCGGTCGTGCTCGGGGTGGTGGGTGTACGGAGCGGAGCAACCGCGGGACTCAGGGCCATGATGCTTGCCTCGGGTACAGGTCGCGGGTGCAGGGGCGTCGGAGCCGAATCGTGCGGTCAGGCCGCGTCGGCGACGAGACCGACCTGTTCGAGCTTGGCCGTCAGGATGTCGCGGTCGAAGGGCTTCATGATGTATTCGTCGGCCCCCGCCCGGAGGGCGCGGGCGATCGCCCCGACATCGTTCTCGGTGGTGCAGAACAGGACCTTCGGCACGCCCCCGCCCTCGCTCTGGCGCAGGGCCTGGAGGAAGGCGTAGCCGTCCATGTTCGGCATGTTCCAGTCGAGCAGGATCGCGTCCGGCATGCTGGCGGCACAGGCTTCGAGGGCGGCGCTGCCATCCTCGGCCTCGCTCACGTTCATGCCGAGATCCTCGATGATCCGCCGGGCGACCTTCCGGATCACCGCGGAATCGTCCACCACCAGGCAGGTGGTCTCGTGGGGCGCCTTCATCGACCTCTCCCTCAAGCCGCCTTGGCGCCGGCGGGCGTGAAGCCGAGGAGCGCGTCCACGTCGAGGATCACCAGGAGCCGCCCGTCGAGGCGATGGACGCAGGTGGCGAGATCGCGGAAGCGCGGATCCAGGTTGATCGGCACCGCCTCGCGGCTGTCGGCCCCGAGCTTCAGCACCTCGCCGACGCCGTCGACCACCAGCGCGAAGGTCTCGCCGGCCTGCTCCAGGCCGATCGCCATCTTCGGGCTGGCCTTGGTGCCGTCCGCCTGGGCCTCCGCGTCGGGCAGGCCCAGCCGCCGGCGCAGGCTCATGGCCGTCACCACGCGGCCGCGCAGGTTCAGGAGGCCGACGATCTCGGCCGGCGCCAGGGGAACCGGCGTCACGCCCGAGGGGACGAAGACGTCGTGCACCCGCTCGATCGCCAGACCGAACAGCGTCTCGCCGACATAGACCGTGACGAAGTCGTCGGTGGCGCCGGTCTCGACGCCGTTGGTGGTGGCGCCGCTGGTGTTGGCGTTGGCAGCCTGCATCGGAACTCTCCGGATTCGATCGTCTCGATCGTCTCGATCGTTTTGGGGCGGGCGGCGTGCAGGCTCAGGCGGCTTTCGACACCGTGGCGGCGCCGATCTCGGCCAGCGCCGAGATCAGGCCGCTGCGGTCGAACTTCGCCACGAGGTCGCTGATCGCCAGGGCCCGGGCGCGCTCAACCGCATCGGCGCCGATCGCGCCGCTGAGGCCGATCACCGGGAGCCCGGCGAGGCGCGGCTCAGCCCGGCGCATGGCGGCGACGAGGTCGAAGCCGCTGCGGCCCGGCATCTCCAGATCGGTGACCACGACCTCGATCTGCGGATCGGCCTGGAGGGCCGCCAGCGCCGCGTCCGCGCTCGCCGCGGTGACCACCTGGTAGCCCGCCGCCTTCAGCACCGGGCTCAGCATGTCGCGGAAGAAGGCCGAGTCGTCGACCAACAGGATCGTGGAGATCTGCTCGGGCCGCTTCAGGCCGCGCGCCCAGTCGTCGTAGGCCAGCGGCAGGAAGTGGGCGATGTTGATGATGTCGGTCGCCCGGCCCCGCAGCACCGCCGAGCCGATCAGGTCCGACCGGTCGGCCGCGATCTCGATGTCGAGGCGCTCCTCGACGATGTCGACGATCTCGTCGACCACGAGGCCCATGGCGCGCTCGCCGTCGGAGAACACCACCAGGGCCTGCGTCCCCTCCGACTTGATGGTGATCGCCGCGTCGGCCGGGACCAGGGGCATCAGGCGCCCGCGATACTGGATCAGCGCGCGGCCGCCGAGCCACTCGACCTTGGCGCACTCGATCTCCTCGAGGCGGGTGACCAGCGACAGCGGCACCGCCTTGAAGCTGCCCTGGCCGCCCTTGAACACCAAGAGCGTGGTCTTGGTGTCGGCCATCTCCACCGCCTCGTCGGCGTCGGCGTCGATGTGGCCGCCGCTGCCCTGGACGCCCTGCGCCACCTGGCGGGCCACGCCGTTGGGATCGACGATCAGCACCACGGCGCCGTCGCCGAGGATCGTGTTACCGGCAAACATCGGGATGTGCCGCAGCTTCACCGACATCGGCTTCACGACGATCTCCTCCGTGTGGAAGACCTCGTCGACGAGGATGCCGAAGCGCTCGCGCCCGACCTGGGCGACCACCACGAAGCCGGCCTGCTCCGCCTCCCCGCCCGGGCTCGACTGGCCGAGCAGGCCGGTGAGCGAGACGATCGGCAGGAGCCGCTCGCGCAGGCGCAGCACCGGCGCGCCGTTGATGTGCTCGACCCGCTGCGCCCCGGCATCGACCCGCACCAGCTCCAGCACCGCCACCTGCGGCAGGGCGAAGCGGTGCTCGCCGGCCCGCACGATCAGCGCGGCGACGATGGCCAGCGTCAGCGGGATCTTGATGGTGAAGGTCGTGCCGCGCCCCGCCGTCGTGGCGATGTCGATCAGGCCGCCGATGGTCTCGATGTTGGTCTTGACCACGTCCATGCCGACGCCGCGGCCCGAGACCGAGGTCACCGCCGCCGCCGTCGAGAAGCCGGCGTGGAAGATGAACTTGGCGACCTGGGCGTCGGTCATCCGCTCGACATCGGCCTGGGAGGCGAGGCCGCGCTGCACCGCCTTCTGCCGGATCGCCGCGAGGTTCAGGCCCTTGCCGTCGTCGGCGATCTCGATCGTGATCGTGCCGCCCTCGTGGTAGGCGGCGAGCCGGATCGTGCCGCGGGCGGGCTTGCCCGCCGCCACGCGCTCGGCGGTCGATTCGAGGCCGTGATCGGCCGAGTTGCGGACCATGTGGGTCAGCGGGTCCTTGATGACCTCAAGGACCTGCCGGTCGAGCTCGGTCTCGTTGCCGACCATCACGAGGTCGATCTGCTTGCCGAGTTCCGCCGAGAGGTCGCGCACCACGCGCGGCAGCTTCTGCCACGCGTTGCCGATCGGCTGCATGCGCGTCTTCATGACGCCTTCCTGCAGCTCGGCGGTGACGTGCGACAGGCGCTGCAGCGGGACCTTGTAGCTCGAATCCTCGTGGCGGCGGGCGATCTCCAGGAGCTGGTTGCGGGTCAGCACCAGCTCCGAGACCATGGTCATCAGGTGCTCGAGCGTGTCGACGTTCACCCGGATCGTCTGATTCTTGGCGGCGGCGGTCGTCTCACCCTCGGCGCCCTCGGCCTTCTCGGCGCGGGCCGGCTCGGGCTTCTCGGCCTCGACCGGCTCGACCCTGGCCTCGGCCTTCGGCGGCGCGCTCGCCGCGGGGGCCGCGGGCGTCGGGGCCGGCGCGGCGGCAAGGGGGGCCGGCGGCGGGAGGAAATCCGATTCGTCGGGACCCGGGGCCGACAGGAAGGCGGCTTCCAGCTCGTCAAGGGTGACCTCGCCGGGCTTCAGCTCGCGGACCACCGGATCGGGCAGCACCGGCTCGGGCGGCGGCGGGGCGACGGCCTGCGGCTCGGGCGCGCCCTCGGCCATGCGCTCCAGGGCGGAGATGAGGTCGTCATCCGAGCCCGAGGGCTCGGTGCCGGTGGCTTCCAGATCGGCCAGGATCGCCTTGAGCCGGTCCAGCGTCAGCAGGATCAGGGTGACGGAATCCGACGTGGCGGGCAGCCCGTCGCGGAAGCGGCCCATCAGGGTTTCCGCAGCATGCGCCAGGGCTTCGAGCCGCGGAAGGCCGAGGAATCCGCAGGTTCCCTTAATCGTGTGCACGAGACGGAAGATGTTTCGCAGAATAGTCTCGTTGTTCGGATCCTGCTCGAATCGAACAAGTTCTGCATCAACCGTGTCGAGATGCTCCCCGCTCTCGGTCAAAAACTCGCGAAGCAGGTCGTCCATAGGCGCTACTCGTTACGCGGAGAAGGTCTCGCGCAACCTACTTACTCGCGCGGGGTTAGGGAAGCGTTTCCATCCCGGCCCCGCGTCTCGGTTTTTCAGAATTTCACGCCAGGGCCGTGTCCGAAGCCTCGCCGTCGGGGTCTTCGGGCGCTCCGATCACTGCGGGGCTCGCGGCGGGCGTGGCGGTGATAGTCACTTCATCACCCTCGATGGCGAATCGCACATCCATGGCGGCGGCCCGCGCCACGAGGCCCGCGTAGAACGGCAGGATGCCGTGCGCGTCGACGGTGCCGCTCTCGGGGCGGCCGGCCATCAGCTCCTCCACGTGGGGTGGGATGCGGGCATGCGAGCCCTTGGCCTTGAGCACCAGCGTGGGCGCCTCGGCATCGCCGGAGACGACGACGTCGATCACGCCGCCCCGGGGAATCGCCGAGGTGGCGACCATCACTAGGTTGAGGAGGAGCTTGACCTTGTTCTTCGGGAAGAGGGCCTGGGGGGCGCTCCAGGTCAGCTTGGTCTTCTCGTCGGAGAACATGCCCTTGGCCACGCCCTCGGCGTCGGCGAGGTCGATCGAGGCGCCGGCCGAGCCCGCGGCCCCGAAGGCGATGCGGGCGAATTTCAGCCGCGCCGAGGCCTGCCGGGCGCTCTTGCCGATCAGCTCCAGGGCGAAGGTCCGCATCGATTCGTCCTGGTCGTCCTCCAGGACCTCGAGCCCGTTCACGATCGCGCCGACGGGGCTGATCACGTCGTGGCAGACGCGGGAGCAGAGCAGGGCGGCGAGGTCGAGGCCGTCGAGATGCAGGGTGGGCGAGGTCGGGGAGGACATGGTGCGCTCCGGGCGGGCGGATCTGAGGTGCGGACGTCTGCGGGTCGGGGCCCCGATCGAGGCTGCCGGGTTCCGGCCGCCCGGCTCCCGGGCGCCCAGTCCTCGGCCGCCCCTGGGGCGATCGAGTCGCCCGAGGGGGTCCCGCACGGCCTGCAGGTCGGACCGGGGGCGACGACCGGTCCGCACGGATAGACGCCACGGTCAGCTTTGAAAAGCGTTACCGGATCGGACGGAGGGCGGGGCGGCCCCCGATTCCGGATCCGCATAGCCCAGGATCCGCCCAGCCCAGGACCCGCCCAGCCCAGGATCCGCGCGTCCCTGCGCGCGCGGGGCCGGACACGGGCGGCCCGGTCGGTTACGATGCCCGCCCCGTCGCGCCAGGGAGGATGCGGCATGAGAGACGAGACCGGTCTCCGGAACGGATCGGCCACGACGCTGCGCGCGAGCCTGAGCCCCCGGCTCGGCCTCGCCGATCCGGACGCCGCGCAGGCCCGGCTCGCCGAGATCGCGCCGGCCCTTCCGGCCGGTTTCCTGACGCCGCCGTGCCGGGACCTGCTCCTCGGCCTCGCGGACCATTCGCCCTTCCTCTGGCGGGCGGCCACCCGGTCGCCGGACCGGCTCGTCGCCCTGCTGGAACAGGCGCCGGACGCGGCCAGCCGGGACATCATCGCCCGGCAGCGCGCGGTCGGCGCGTCCTGCGGGGCGAACCCCGACCTCGCCGAGGTCGGCCGGCGGCTGCGCGCCAACCGGGAGGAACATGCCCTCCTGGTCGCGCTGGCCGATCTCGGCGGTTGCTGGGATCTCGACGCGGTGACCCAGGCCCTGTCGGCCTTCGCGGACGCCTCGGTGAGCGGGGCGGTCGAGGCGCTGCTCCGGCAGGGGATGGCGGCCGGGCGGTTCCGGCCCGCGGATCCGGAGGCGCCGCAGGACGGGTCGGGCCTGATCGTCCTCGGCCTGGGCAAGCTCGGCGGCTGCGAGCTGAACTATTCGAGCGACATCGACCTCGTCGTCTTCTACGAGGCCGGCTCCGCCGCCGCGGCCACCGGCGGCGATCCGAAGCCCTTCTTCGTCAAGCTGGCGCAGGGGCTGGTGAAGCTCCTGGCCGACCGGACCGCGGACGGCTACGTCCACCGCATCGACTACCGGCTGCGGCCGGACCCGGGCTCCACCGCGGTGGCGCTCTCCACCGGCTTCGCCTTCGACTACTACCAGACGCTCGGCCAGAACTGGGAGCGCGCGGCCTTCATCAAGGCCCGACCGATCGCCGGCGACATCCCGGCCGGCGAAGCGTTCCTCGCGGAACTGGCGCCGTTCATCTGGCGCCGGCACTTCGACTTCCCGGCCATCGCCGAGATCCACGCGCTGAAGCGGCAGATCCACATGGTCCGCGGACACGAGACCATCGCGGTCGGCGGCCACGACATCAAGATCGGCCGCGGCGGCATCCGGGAGATCGAGTTCTTCGTTCAGACCCAGCAGCTCGTCTTCGGCGGCCGCAAGCCCGCCCTGCGGGGGCGTCGTACGGTCGCGATGCTGGCCGAACTCGTCGCGCAGGGCTGGATCGACGGGCAGGCCCGGGACGAGCTGCGTGCGGCCTACACGTTCCTGCGCACCCTGGAGCACCGGATCCAGATGATCCGGGACGAGCAGACCCAGCGCCTGCCCACCGGGACCGAGGCGCTGACCGCGCTGGCGCTGTTCGCGGGCTTTTCCGACCTGGCGGCCTTCGAGGCGGCGCTGCTCCACCACGCCGGCCGGGTCCAGGCGCATTACGCCCTGCTGTTCGAGGCCGGGCCGGAGGCGGGCGGGGACGGGCCCCCCCTGGTCTTCGGCGCGAGCGAGCCGGAGCCCGCGACCCTGGCGCGGCTCGGCGCCTTCGGGTTCCGGGATCCGCCCCTGGCCTGGGAGACCGTGCAGGGCTGGCATCTCGGGCGCCGCCCGGCCCTGCGGACCGGCCGGGCCCGGGAGATCCTCGCCGAGGTGCTCCCGGCGCTGCTGCGGGCGCTCGGCGGAACCGCCGATCCGGACGCGGCGCTCCTCGCCCTCGACCGGGCCTTCGCGCGGATGCCCGCGGTGGCGGAACTCCTCGCCATCCTGCGCTCGCACGAGCGCCTGCGCCTCCTGTTCGCCGACATCCTGGGGACGGCACCCCGCCTCGCCGACACGGTGGGCCTGAGCCCGCACGTCCTCGACACCGTGCTCGACGCGGATTTCGTGACGCCGACCACCGATCCCGATCAGGTCCGCGCGCAGTACCGGGCGCTCCTGGGACAGCCGGCGAGCCACGAGGAGAGCCTCGACCGCTGCCGGGACGCCACGCGGCAGATGACCTTCGTCACCGGCGCCCGCCTCCTGTCGGGCATCCTCACGCCGCGCCAGGCCGGGGAGGCCTACGCGGCGATCGCCGACGCGACGGTGGCGCTGAGCCTGGAGGCGGAGGAGCGCCGGTTCGCCCTGGACCACGGCACGCTGCCCAAGGGACGCTGCTGCATCCTGGCGCTGGGCCGCCTCGGATCCCGGCAGCTCAGCGCGGAATCCGACCTCGACCTCGTCTTCCTCTACGATTTCGACCCGGAGAATCGCACCAGCGACGGCCGGCGCCCCCTCGATGCCGTGGTGGCCTACAACCGGCTGGCGCAACGCGTGTTCGCGGCGCTCACCACGGCCACGCGGCGGGGGCGGCTCTACGCGGTCGACCTGCGGCTGCGGCCCTACGGCAGCCACAGCCCGCCCGCCGTGCAGCTCAGCGGCTTCGCGGCCTATCACGGCGGCGAGGCGGAACTCTGGGAGCACATGGCGCTCGCCCGCGCCCGGGTCGTGGCCGGCGACGCCACCCTGGCGGCCGACGTCACGGCCGCGATCGCCCGGGTGCTCCGGCAACCGCGCGAAACCGCCGCCGTCTGCGCCGAGGCGGGCGCGATGCGGGCCCTGGTCGCCCGGGAGCGGGGCCATGCCGGCCCCTTCGACCTGAAGCTCGCACCGGGCGCGCTGTTCGACCTCGACTTCCTGGCCCAGGCCCTCGTGCTGAGCCGGGCCCGCGACTGGCCCGGCTGCATCGGCCTCGGCGCGGAGGCGCTGTTCCGGGAGGCGGCGGCGCGCGGCCTCCTGCCCGCGGCAACGGGCGAGGCCCTCGCCGAGACCTACGGGTTCCTCGACGCCGTCTATCAGTGGCAGCGGCTCGTGATGACCGATCCCGCCGCGGAGCCCTCCGAGACCGCGGCCCGGCAGATCGCCAAGGCCGTGGGCCTTCCGGACGCCCGCAGCCTCGCGGCGGAGCTGCGCCGCCACCGGCGCCGGAGCCAGGCCCTGCTGGCGCGGATCCGGCGGACTTTGCGGATGCCGGGCGCCGCGGATGTCCCGCCGGAGCACGGCTGACGGGGCCGTCCCGGCCCGACAGGCCGGCCGCACACCCGGGAGACACGGTCGACATTGCCGGCGGGCTCGGGCATTCAGGGTCGCCTCCGGAGGGACCATGACGAGCGCGACGACGATCTCGGAACCGGAGCGTGAGCGGATCGCCGCGGCGCTCGCCGAGATCGCCTGCGCGGCGGGCGAGATCCTGCGCCGCTACCATCGGGCCCCCTGCCCCCACGCCCTGAAGCCGGACGGCTCACCGTCGAGCGCCGCCGACACCGAGGCCGAGGACCTGATCGTCGAGGCCCTCGCCGGACGCTTCCCGGGGATCGCGGTCGTGGCCGAGGAGCGTGCCCAGACCGACGCGACACGGCCGGCCGACCTCTTCTTCCTCGTCGATCCCCTGGACGGCACCCGCGACTTCCTCGCCGGGACGCCGGACTACTCGGTCAACATCGCGCTGGTGTCCGGCGCCCGCCCGGTGGCCGCCGCCCTGGCGGCCCCGGGGCTCGGCCGGGTCTGGTGGGCGGGCGCAGCGACCGTCGAGGGCGCGGTGGTCGCCGGCCGGCCAGGGGCCGGGCGGCCGGTCCACACGCGACCGGCGCCGGAGGCCGGCCTCGTCGCCCTGGGCAGCCGGCGGCACGGCGATCCCGAAACCGCCGCCTGCCTCGCGGCGCTGCCCGTCCTGGAGACGCGCCAGGTCGGATCCGCCCTCAAGTTCGGGCTGATCGCCGCCGGCGAGGCGGACATCTACGTGCGCTGCGGCCCGACCATGGAATGGGATACGGCCGCGGGCGATCACATCGTCGCGGCGGCGGGGGGCTGCGTGGTGGTGCCCGGCGGTGGCCCGATCCGCTACGGGCAGCACGGGCCCGATCATCGCAACGGGCCCTTCGCGGCCCTGGGCGATCCCGCCCTGGCCCCGCGCCTCGCCCTGCCGACCAGCAGGCCGACGGGGCCGCTCAGCGCGGCGCATCCATAGGCGGGACGTCCTGCAGGGCACGCAGGGCCGGCCACGCCGCCTCCGCCTGCCGGACCAGGTCGGGCTCGGCCAGGAACCGGGCGCGGCGCTCGGCATTCCGGAACAGGTAGAGGCGCTCGCCGATCACCGCGAAGACCAGGGGATCGGCATCCACCAGCCGGCCCTCGAGGATTCCGGCAGCGTCGTAGCCCCCGAGGCGCGGGGCGTAGACCGGCGGATCGTCCCGGAAGGCCTCGCGGTTGGCGCCGCTGGCGAAGCGCCAGACCCGGCCGTCCCAGGACAGTTCGAACCGGGCCGCCCCGGCCTGCGGCCCGCCCTCCAGGAAGTAGC
Organism: Methylobacterium sp. 391_Methyba4; assembly: GCF_029691625.1. Lineage (NCBI taxonomy): Bacteria > Pseudomonadati > Pseudomonadota > Alphaproteobacteria > Hyphomicrobiales > Methylobacteriaceae > Methylobacterium > Methylobacterium sp. 391_Methyba4. The sequence continues at coordinate 4,974,691 of NZ_CP121475.1, forward strand.
TGACGGGGTCGAAGCCGTTGAGCGTCAGCAGCGCGATCCGCGTCTGGGACGGCAGGCCCTCTTCGGCCGCGGCGCGGCGGGGGCCGCCCCCCGGCAGAGGGTCCAGCGTGGCCGTCAGCGCGAGGGCCAGCGTGATCGTCAGCGCCGCCCCCGGGATGATCGCCGCGGCCGCGGGGTCAGGACGCGTTAACCACATCTTGCGAATTCCCTCAGAAGCTGGTCCGACTCATCCGCCCGGGTTCGCGGGACGCACGGCCCGGATGGATGGCGGCGCCCCGGCCGATCCGGGGCGCAGGCGCGGCCGCTGCCGGCCCGGCGGGACGAGAGCGGCCCAGGTCCATCGCACGAACCGTTAATCGAACCGGGCGAGGAGACAACGATGATGGCACGAGACGATCGCGGCACCGACCGCCGCACCCTGCTGCGGGCGGGCCTCGGCCTGGCTCTCGGCGCGCCCTTCGGCGCCTCTCTCGCCGGCCTCGCCGCCGCGGAGCCGGCCCGGGCTGCCGGCGAGGACCTCGACACGCCCGAGACCTTCCGCCCCGGCGAGATCGTGGAATCCGGCCACCGGTTCTTCGGCACCGTGTCGCGCGGCCTCGCGCTCACCGTCGAGGAGGCGGGCCGGCGCTGGGGCGAGCCCAACGGCTATATCCTCGGACAGGAGGGCGGCGGCGCCCTGGTGGCGGGCGTCCGCTACGGCGAGGGCACCCTCTACACCCGCAATGCCGGGCAGCGGCGCATCTACTGGCAGGGCCCGTCCCTCGGCTTCGACGTCGGCGGCGACGGCGCGCGCACCATGATGCTGGTCTACAACCTGCCGAACGTGCGCAACCTGTATCGCCGCTTCGCCGGCGTCGACGGCTCAGCCTACCTCGTGGGCGGCTTCGGGATGACCGCGGTGGTCAACGACCGGACCATCGTCGTGCCGATCCGCAGCGGCGTGGGCGCGCGCCTCGGGATCAATGTCGGTTATTTGAAGTTCACCCGTGAGCCGACCTGGAACCCGTTCTGATCAGGAATCCGTTCTGATTGACCGGTGCCGCAGGATTTCACCCCCGCGGCCAACCTGGGCTAGAGTGGACTTGGGTCGGGTCTTCCGGCCGGATGCGCGGACTGCACCCTCGTGATCGAAACGGTGATGATCTTCGCGCTGGGCTTCCTGGCGGCGAGCCTGTGCGGCCTGCTGCTGCTGCCGGCCCTCAATGCGCGTGCCGCGCGCCTGGAGCGACGCCGGGCCGAGGCGCGCCTGCCCCTCTCGCCGGCCGAGATCGCGGCGGAGCGCGACTTCCTGCGCGCGCAGTTCGCCGTCCAGCAGCGCCGCCTGGAGCGCCGGGTCGAGACGGTCGAGGCGCGGCGGCAGGCCGACATGGCGGCGATCGGAGCCGGGACGATGCGGGTCGCCGCCCTGGCGCGCGATGTCGCGGCCCGCGATGCCGAAATCGCCCAGGTCCAGGCCAAGACCCGGGAGCTCGAGGCCGAACTGGCGATCGCCCGCGAGGACGGCACCGCGAGCCTCGCGACGCTCCAGGCCCTCGAGGACGCCCATGCCGACCTGCTCGACAGCCTCCTGACGCTCCGGCAGGGCACGGCCCCGGCACCGGACGCCGCCGCGCTGGTGGCCGAGCGCGACGATCTGCGCGCCAGCCTGAAGGCGGCCGAGGAGGCTCTGGCCCTGACCCTGGCCGACCGGCAGAACGACCGCTCCGGCGACCGGCAGCCGGACCGGCAACCGGATCGGCAAGCCGGGATCGAGCGGGAGAACGCCGATCTGCGCCGGCGAATCGTCGAGGTCGCCGACGCCCTCACGGGCCCGGGCCGGATGCCCCGCGCCGCCGCGCCGATGCCGCAGCACGAACGGGTTTGAGCGGATCCGCCTCCGAAACGGGGCCTCTACCACCAGAACCGGACCGAAAACCTGCGACGACTGCCTTGTTTCGACCACGCAAAGGCATCATCGCAACGTCGACGCGTCACGCATTCACAACTTCGACAGATGGTACGGATACCCATGCGCCTGAAGCCGATCGCCCTCGCCGTCGCGGCGTCCGTTGTCCTGACGCTGCCGGCGGCGGCGCAGCAGACGAAGCGCGGCAACGAGACCCTGAAGAAGTACTGCACCGGCGATTACCTGACCTACTGCGGCAATCTGGCCCCCGACGATCCGGCCACCGACGCCTGCTTTCAGAAGAACTGGAAGAAGCTGAGCGAGAACTGCCGCCGGGCGATCGACGCCTACGAGGCCGAGCAGCAGCAGAACGCCCCCGCCAAGAACCGGCAGGGCTCGCAGGGCGGCAAGGAGCGGCGGGGCTGACGCCTCTCCGCTGACAATCCTCGGCCGAAAGTCCCCCGAGCGGGCCATCGGCCGAGGACCGAGCCCGGCCTGTGGCGGGGGCGCGCTCGCGCCGGGGCTCGGCAACGGCTAAGGTAGCGCTCCCGCCGGCCATCGCGTGCCGGTGCCGAGCCCGCCGGACCCTCGCGCGATGTTGTCGAAACCCGCCCTGAAACTCCTCGCCGTGTCCGGCCTCGTGGCCCTGGCGGTCTCCGCCTGCGGGCGGCGTGGTGCCCTGGAACCGCCGCAGACGGCGGCCCCGGCCGCCGCGCCGGCGAGCGGGGGCGCGGCGACCGGGCGGCGGACGCTGCCGGTCTCCGTCGGCCTCGGCGGGGGCGCCCCGGAGCCGGATGCGGCCTCGGTGCGCGCCGGCGACGAACTCTCCGTGGCGGCAGTGCCGCCGGGCGGCACCGATGCGCCGGTGGAGACCAGCCGCGGCGCGCGGCGGGGCTACCGCGTGCCGAAGGAGCCTTTCATTCTGGATCCGCTGCTGTAGAGGGCTGAGGCCGGCACGGCGCCACGCCGCCGGCAGGCCGTCGTGGTGCTCCGCGCCCGGTGACCCGGTCGGATCCGGTCGTCGGCGTGCGCCCGCGTCGGCCTGCGGCGGGGTGTTTCACGGGAAACAGGCCGCGCTCCGGCGCGCAGACGAGACACGGCCGAGATGCACCATTTCCACTATCGCGACGGCCGCCTGCACGCCGAGGCGGTCGACCTGACCGGCCTCGCCGCGGAGGTCGGGACGCCGTTCTACTGCTACAGCACCGCCACCCTCGAGCGGCATTACCGCGTCTTCGCGGAGGCCTTCGCGGCCGACGACGCGCTGGTCTGCTTCGCCATGAAGGCGAATTCGAACCAGGCCGTCCTGCGCACCCTCGCTTCCCAGGGCGCCGGGATGGACATCGTCTCGGGGGGCGAGCTGCAGCGGGCGCTGGCGGCCGGGGTGGATCCCGGCAAGATCGTGTTCTCCGGCGTCGGCAAGACCCGCGCCGAGATGGAGGCCGCGCTCAAGGCCGGCATCTTCTGCTTCAATGTCGAGAGCGAGCCGGAACTCGCGGTCCTGTCCGACGTGGCCGTGGGCCTCGGCCTCAAGGCCCCGGTCTCGATCCGGGTGAACCCCGACGTGGATGCCGGCACGCACGCCAAGATCTCCACCGGCAAGTACGAGAACAAGTTCGGCATCCCGATCACCCGGGCGCCGGCGGTCTACGCCACTGCCGCCGCCCTGCCGGGGATCGCGGTGCACGGCGTCGACATGCATATCGGCAGCCAGATCACCGATCTGGCGCCCTTCGCCGACGCGGCCCGGCTGCTGGCGGACCTCGCCCGGACGCTCATGGCGGCCGGCCATCCCCTGCGCCACATCGATTTCGGCGGCGGTCTCGGGATCCCCTATCGCGACGACAACGCGCCGCCGCCGGATCCGGCCGCCCTGGCGGCGACCCTGCGGCCGCATTTCGCCCCGCTCGGCCTGCGGCCGGTCTTCGAGATCGGCCGGATGATCGTCGGCAATGCCGGGATCCTGGTGACGCGGGTGCTCTACGTGAAGCACAGCGAGGGGCGCACCTTCGTGATCGTCGACGCGGCGATGAACGACCTGATCCGCCCGACCCTGTACGAGGCCTATCACGCCCTGCGGCCGGTCCTCGAGCCAAGTTCCGGGACGCCGCGCCTCGTCGCCGACGTGGTGGGTCCGGTCTGCGAGAGCGGCGACTATCTCGCTCTCAACCGTGACATGCCGGCGGTGGCGGCGGGCGACCTGATCGCCGTGATGAGCGCCGGCGCCTACGGGGCGGTGCAGTCCTGCACCTACAACACGCGGCCCCTGGTGCCGGAGGTTCTGGTGCGGGGGGACCGGGCGGCCGTGGTGCGACCGCGCCTCGACGTCGACGCGCTGATCGCCCTCGACCGGGTGCCGGACTGGCTGGCGTGAGCGGCGCGCCCGCGTCCCCGTCGGCCGCCGCGGCCGACCGGCGGCTGCCGCTGTCGGTCTTCATCATCGCCCACAACGAGGTGGACCGGATCGGCGCGACGATCCGGGCGGTGCGGGGCCTGACCGACGATCTCGTGGTGGTCGATTCGGGCTCCACCGACGGCACGCAGGCGCTGGCGGCCGCGCTCGGCGCGCGGGTGATTCACAATCCCTGGCCGGGCTACGGCCCGCAGAAGCGGTTCGCCGAGGAGCAGTGCCGGCATGTCTGGCTCCTGAACCTCGACGCCGACGAGGTGGTGCCGGAGGATCTCGGCCGGGAGATCCGGGCCCTCTGGGCCGCGGGCGAGCCGCGCCGGCCGGCGTGGCGGATCGGCATCGCGGAGATCTTTCCCGGCGAGGGCCGCCCGCACCCGCTCGCCTATACCCTGACGCCGGTCCGGCTCTACAGGAAGGACCGGGGCCGTTACGCTGCCTCGCCGGTGCACGACCGGGTGGCGCTGGAACCCGGCGTCATGCCGGGGCGGCTCAGGGGCGTGATCCATCATTTCTCGGTGCGCTCGCTCGGCGACCAGCTCGACAAGCTGAATCGCTACTCCGACCAGCAGGCGGAGGACTTGGAGACGCGGGGCGTGGTGATCCCGACCTGGCGGGTGTTCGTGGAACTGCCGGGCAACTTCCTGAAGGCCTATCTCGGGCGCCGCCACTTCGTGCGCGGCACCTACGGCTTCCTGACGGCGATGAACTACGCGATCTCGCGGCATCTGCGCGTCGCGAAGCATGTCGAGCGCCGCCGCGTGGCCGCCGCCCGCCAGGATCGGGTTGACCCGCCGGATCCGACCTTCTAGAGCCAGAGCGCCGGAGACGTGGCCGAGCGGCTGAAGGCACTCGTTTGCTAAATGAGCATACCCAGAAATGGGTATCGAGGGTTCGAATCCCTCCGTCTCCGCCACTTATGTGGCTTAAGTTGCTGTTTTAATTTTCGAAATCGGAAGGGCTGAAGTTGTCGGCCCACGTTGCGCCCCATATTTCGCATCGGCTTGTACCGGCCTATTTCGGATGTTGAAGGACCGTGGCCGCGCGCGCGGCAGGGCTGATGCCCCACCTCGGTAGGGGGATGTGGCGTGCAGGAGGTTCGAGAGCCGGCACGTGGCGGCCACGCTGATCCGGTTCAGAGCCTAGCGGAACCGTCGCGGGCGTGAGAAGTCGATCTGGACAACGGTCGGCCCCTCGGGAGTGGCCCGGCGCAGGCTCGCCACGGCCGGCGTCTGACAGTTTGTCCCGCTTGGAGGTGCGTCCCACAACCGGCGCGCGAAGGGTGTCCGCACCCCTGCCTCGATCAGCCCGCGAGCCTCCGGATTCTGCGGAACCATGCCCTCGCGCATCAGCGTGTCGATGACCTCGCCCAGAATGCGCGCAGAGTCGTCGAAGCTGATCTGGTCCGCGCCGGGATAGCCGCAGCGGTGCTGCTCGAACAGCCAGTCGTGAACGATGTAGGCCGGCCCATACCCCCAGGGTGAGAAGCCAGGGATGGGTTGGAGGATAGGCGGGATCGAGCCGCCATCGGTGTACATTGGCTGCGGGATGATGGCTCGGTTGTCGGTCGTCACGAAGGTGAGCGGGTCCTTCGGGTCCGGGAGGTAGGCGAACCGGTTCTCACCCTTCCATTCCACGATGAGCTTACCCTTCAGCCGTCCGCCCGGCCCCGGTTGGGCAAGAGTCGCGCAGGCCGCCAGCACAGCCGCGCTCAAGCTGACTGCCACGCTGCGGAGAAGGAAGCGCGCGAGATCGGATTGGCGAGCCCGCTCGGGGGCTCTGGTACTTGGCCCTTCGGTCACTGCTCATCCCCCGTTTGTCGCAAGCTTGACCATAACGAGCGTGGGGACGCATCCCTCAGATAGGGCACGCGCTCGCATTCAGCCTTAGCGAGCAAGCATTCTATGACCGGTGATGAACCGACCCAGGAGGTGGCGTTGATTGAGTTGGCGGTCGCGCACATCGGTGCCGAGGATCAATCTCAGCCTCACTGATGCCGTTGGGATCTCGGGGCCGCCGAGCCGCGTCAGTATGGCCCTCGCTCGCGATGGCGCAGTTGAGTTACCGCCCGCACAAACTCTCCACAGTCCGATCTTTGGATCGCGGGCGCGGGGCGGCCCGATGGATCGGCTCAGGGGCGGAAAGGGGCTGCGCGGATGTCGGTCAGCAGGATGGATCTCGTGGACGCGGGCTCGCCGGAGGCGCTCGTCAAACGCATCCTACAGGCCGAGCCGAACCTTCCGGTGCCGGTGCCGATCCAAGAGCTCTGCGCGCGACTCGGCATCCGCCGGATCGAAGACATCGACATCGACGAGTTCGAGGGCGGCCTCGTTACCGACGCGAAGCGGTCTGATGGCACCATCCTCGCCAAGCGCGTGGGCGAACCGCGTCGCCGCTTCACCATCGCGCACGAACTCGGCCACTTCCTCATGGCGCACCACGTCCCGGATCAGCCCGGCCGGTTCCTGTGCAAGAATTCTGACCTGCTCTGCGTCACAGCGAAGGAGGGCGATCAGCGGCAGCGCAGGGAGGTGGAGGCCAACCGCTTCGCCACTCTCATACTGATGCCTCCGCACCTCCTGCGGGGAGCCATGGCGGCCTTTCGCGAGCCCGATCTGCAACACGTTCTTGTGCTCGCGCGCGACTTCGCGGTCAGAAAGGAGGCGGCGGCTCGGGCCTACGTGCAGTACCATCCTGAGCGGATTGCCATCGTCGTGGCGGGCAAAGGCCGGGTGCAGCGATGCTACCGTAGCCTCTCCTTTCCGACCATCATCCACGCGGCCGGCAATCCGGTTCCGACAGGCTCGCTCTATCACAGCAGTCCGAACCAGCCGAATATCGCGAGCGACACCGTCGCGTGCAGTGCCGATCTTTGGATCGATGTGAAGCGCGACCTCCACGCTCCGGACCTCTATGAGCAGGTTTACCTTCAGAAGAACGGCTTTGCGATGATCCTGCTGCGTCTGGACGCTGTCCCGGAGGAGAGCGCTGAGGAGCGCAGGCTCAATGAGGGCTGGCGTCACCGCTTCCACTCGGGGCGACGGTAGGCGAGATCCGCCCTCACGGAACAGCCCTGACGGCCACAGCCTGCTGCTTCGTCAGAGCGGGCTGTACCGTCGTCCCCTTGCTGATCCGACGCACACCTTAGGCCGGCAGAGCAGCAATGAGGGCCGGGAATGGCGGGAACTGATGACGACCTTCGGCTGAGCCTGGATCAGGCTGCGGCAAAGGAAACGTTCCTCGACCGTGTCGGCCGCGCCGAGGACACCGAGCTGAACACTACGGGCACCGCGCCTGAAACGTCTCCTGCCTTGTCGCTGATGATCACGAACCGGCAGCGGGCGGCGCTTCGTGAGCTTGGCTTTTCCGAGGAAGCCATTCGGCAGATGACGCCCGCCGAGGCGCACGTGAAGCTGGGCTTGGCCTAGCTACCGGCATCTGAGCGCAAATTGCGCGCTTAGAAGCCGCTGCCGACCCCATCCGAGAAGCGGGCACGCTCATCATCGGGGCCGCCTCCGCTGCCGATGACCGCCGAAATCCGGGCTCTCGTATATTGGGGATGGTGGCGCCAAAGCGCGCGATAAGGCGAGATCGACCCTGGATTTTGTTCCTGATTTGTTCTAAATAACCTCACGGATCGAGCCTCTATTCAACCCCTCGGTTGCTCCGAGCTGCCCCGTGTCATGGCCGATACCGAAATCCCGCCACTGAGCCCCGACGACGCCAAGCTGATCCGCAATGAGCGGGCGAAGCTGACAGCGATGTGGGTCAACGGCGTCGCAGTCGCTTCCGTGGCTGTCGGCGGTATCTCTCCGTCAGTGGCGATTTTCTCGGGCACCGCCAGCGCGCTGACAGCTAGCGCTCTCCTGGTTGGTTGGAGTCTCCTGGCAGGCATACTACATCTGGTGGCCAGACGCCTGCTCGGAGCCCTGCGCGCGTGAGCCTGACGCTCGCACAGATGGTTGTTCTTTTCCTCGGCCCGCTCGTCCTAGCGACGATGGTCGGCGTTGTCCTGTGGCTGACGCATGAGAAAGAGTCCGACCGTATCAAGCGCGCCGAAGTTGATCGTGCGATGTGGCTCAAATATCAAGCCGAGCAGAAAGTGCCCGGAGATTAGCCGCTCTGTTCGCCTGACAAGCAGTTATCGTATAAATTTTTACTATTTCTGATTTCACGAATGCGAAGAGCTTAGCTTGCGACGCCTCGCGCTCATGCTTCGCCAGTCCGTCGTGAGATTCTTCACAGACCGCAGGTCTTCAACCCAACAGGATCCCCATGGCCGGCCTCAAGGACAAGCGTGGCTTCATCGACAAGGACCGCCTCGATCTGTCGGAACGCAAGGCTGTCGAGTTCTGGATGAAGCGCTGGGGTGTCACGCAGGACCAGCTTACGGCCGCGCATCGCAAAGTCGGGCGAATGACCAAGGACATCGCGGCCGAGCTGGGCAAGAAGCGTTAGGTCGCGAACCCATAATGGCTGGCACGGTTGAGCCGCGCCATCGTTAGCCCTCTGAGCAGGAGAGGCGTGGATGGCGCGGTTTGATCTGACGGATGCGGAGTGGGCGGTGATCGAGCCGCTGTTGCCGACGGACGTGCGCGGCAAGGAGCGCGTGGATGACCGGCGGGTGCTGGACGGGATCGTCTGGCGGCTGCGCACGGGCGCGCCCTGGGCCGACATTCCGGCGCGCTACGGCCCGCATACGACCTGCGGCAACCGCTTCCGGCGCTGGCGCAAGCGCGGCATCTGGGGTCCGCTTCTGGATTCCGTGTCAGAGGCTTACGAGGGCGACCTGCAGATGATCGACGCCACCAGCGTGCGGGTGCACCAGCACGCTGCCTGCGCCCCAAAAAAGACGGCCGATCCGGTGGCATGGGTCGCTCGCGCGGCGGCCTGACGAGCAAGATCCACGCGCTGGTGGATGCCGAGGGCCGTCCGGTGGTGCTCAAGAGCACGGAAGGCCAAGTGCATGACGGACGCGCGGCGGCCGACATGCTGGGCGGGTTGGGTGCAGCTCAGATCCTGTTGGGTGACCGGGCCTACGACAGGGACGCGCTACGCACCCGGATGGCGGAGCAGGGCGCGTGGGCAAACGTGAAGCCGATGCCCAACCGTCAGCAGGTCCTGGCGTTCAGCCCGTTCCCGTACGAGTACCGCCACTCAGTCGAGCGCTTCTTCAGCAAGATCAAGCACTTCCGCGCCGTCGCCACCCGCTACGACAACGACCCCGACAACTTCCTCGCCAGCGTCAAGCTCGCAGCCCTGCGGGTCTGGCTGCGGACTTTATGAGTCCACGACCGAGCTAGGCCCACGGCCAGCGTCCCGTCATCGCCGTCTTCTCGAAAAGCGGCATGCACGCGCCGCTGGGTTACGCCAACGACTCAATGCCGTAGTCGCGCCAGATGCAGCAACTGAGGACGCGAAGAAAATCCACTAAATTTCATTTCACCAAAGATCTACGTCGGCAATAGCGAGTGGCAGCATACACTTGGATGCTCATGCCGGAGAAGTGATTGCCGAGCGCTGGGCAAGCCGGAACGGCTTTATGGCGGGTGGTGTTTCCGGCGGCGCTTCCGTCCGCGCTTCTTCGGGGGCGGGCCGCGCCGTGCAAGGAAGGATTCCGTCGATGGACAAGACAGTCGCTGGCTTGATCGGGGCCGTCACCCTGCTCGCGGCCGCCGACCCGGCGCAGGCCGCGATGCCCGCCGAGACCAGGCTGACTGCGGCCATGCAGGCCGAGAGCTACGCCGACCTGCTCAAGCCCATCCCCAACGCGGTTGCGCTCCTCAAGGAGGCGGACGAGGCCGCGGCGAAAGCCGAACTGCTACCGGCAGCCTCCGAGGGCGAGGCCACGGTCCAGCAGGCGCAATACTACTATCATCATCATCACCATCATCACGGCTTCTACCCGCCGTTCTATCACCATCACCATCATCACCACCGGTACTACCGGCGGTACCACCACCATCACCATCATCACCATCATCACCACGGCTACTACGTGCCGTACGGGTACTGAGCCGGCTGCGGCGGGGTGGCTGGTTCCCACCCCGTCCGGCCTCACCGCTGGCTCTTGGCGGCGCCCAGGATGCGCCGGTAGGTTCCGTCGAAGACGGTGTGGGTCGCCGAGGTCCACTGCGAGTCCGCCGCCAGCGTCTCGCGGCTGGCGTAGATGCGCCGCGATTGGAGTTCGCGCTCGGCCGCCTCTTCCTCGGACATGGGCACAAGCTCGAAGTCGGCCTCGGCCGGGACGACGGTGACCTGCATGAACGGCTCGTCTTTCCGGAACACGTGGGTGCGGCCCTCGTCCGGGGCCTTGAACACCATGAAGTACATCATCGGCCACCAGTGCCGGATCAGGGCCGGTACCGCGACCGGCACGGTTCCGGTCCGGTCGGTGTAGAAGCGAGGGTGGGTCTCGGTCTTGATCGCCCAACCTTCATCCACCTTTAGGTCGATGAGGATCTGGTAGGTGTAGTAGGCGTCGCCGAAGCTCCGGAACGGCGGCCCTTGCGGCCCTGGTTCGCCGGGCTCGGCGAACGCTCCCTCGAAGACCAGCTTTCCGTCCCGAGTGCTCACGCGCAGCTCGCTGTCGTAGGGGTAGAACAGCTCGATCCCGCCCTTGGCCGCCTCCGAAAAGGGGATGCAGTGCCAGGCATATTCCTGCGAACCGTTCGTGCGGGGCTCGGGATCGCCCGCCCAACCGGGGATTTCCAAGCGCGTCCGCCGGGGGCGCAGACCCGACTCCATCAGCCTGACTTTCACCTGTCGCATTCTCGACCGTCCCTTCGATGTCGCCCATGAAGATAGGGGGATCGGAGGTACGGTTCGGCGTGAAGCACCACCATGTGATCGCACGCTGGCTTTGCCGACAAACCGCGCCGCCACGACGCTGAAGACCTTCAATGTCAGACGCGCTCCCGCACTTGGGTCGAAACGGAAGTGGCCCTGGGAGTTCGGTGCGGCCGACGCAGGGGCGGACGCCGGTCGTGATGCAGGTCTCGGGCGGCTCGCAGAGCTTCGAGGTCGCCGATGCGTAGCCTGCCAGGAAGGCCCGCTTGTATGCACGAACTGTCCAAAAGCAGATGGGGTGGATGGCTCCCGCTCCGACTGACGGCATCTCGGTGCCAAGATGTGGTCGCTGCCGAAGCAGCAGCCACGCTCATGCAGGAGCCATCCCCATGGAGATCACCACCGTCGGCATCGATCTGGCCAAGAGCATCTTCCAGGTCCACGCCGTCGACGCAGCTGGGCACGTCGTCGTGCGCAAGGCTCTGAGGCGGGCGCAGGTCGTGCCGTTCTTCGCCAAGCTGCCGCGCTGCCTGGTCGGCATGGAGGCGTGCGGCACGGCGCATCACTGGGCCCGGGAGCTCATGAGCCTGGGCCACGACGTGCGGCTGATGCCGCCGGCTTACGTGAAGCCGTATGTGAAGCGCGGCAAGACCGATGCGAACGATGCCGCTGCAATCTGTGAGGCGGTCACGCGCCCGAGCATGCGCTTCGTGCCGGTGAAGTCGACCGAGCAGCAGGCGGCGCTGGCGCTGCACCGGACGCGCGACCTGCTGGTCAAGCAACGCACGCAGTTGGTGAACATGATCCGCGGCCTGCTCGCCGAGTTCGGGATCGAGATGGCGCGGGGCCTGCGGCACGCGCTCGAACTGGCGGCCCGGCTCTCGGCCGGAGACGCGGCCGAGGTGCCGCCGCTCGCCCAGCGCGTGGTGACCGGGCTGGCCGATCAGATCGGTGCCGTGCAGATCCAGCTCACCCGACTGGAGAAGGAGTTGCTCGCCTGGCATCGGGACAGCGACCTGTCGCAGCGCCTGGCGACGATCCCGGGTGTCGGCATCGTGTCGGCAACCGCGTTGGCCGCCTCGGTGAGCGAGCCCGAACGCTTCCGCTCCGGTCGGCAGTTCGCGGCCTCGTTGGGCCTGACACCGCTGCAGAACTGCAGTGGCGGCAAGGAGCGCCTGGGCCGGATCTCGCGCATGGGCGACCGCTACCTGCGCCGGCTGCTCGTGGTCGGCATGACCTCTCTGATCCGGCGTGCGAAGACGACACCGACCTCGGTCGACCCGCGGCTGCCGGCGCTGCTGCAGCGTAAGCCGGTGCGCGTGGTGACCGTTGCGGCGGCCAATCGCACGGCGCGGGTCGCCTGGGCGATCATGACCCGCGGCGGCACCTACCGCGCACCGGCGGCCACGGCCGCCTGACAGCACGCAGAGGAGACGTTTCCAGGTTGCGAGGACGATGAGAGTTGATGGCGAACCGGTCAGACCGGGAGCCGGGACACCCCGCCGCTAGTCCAGGGCGTCATAGCCCGCAAAGCAGAGTGGGACCCAGCTCGCGGATCCCATCAGGGCCAGCGGTCAACATGAACGACTGCATCGACAGGCCGGACACAAGACTGCACCCGACCAACCCGTCAGAAGCTCAATTCGCCACTTGCAATGCGGGAGCCATCCACACAGGACTAGCAGGTATCCAGCCATCGGAGGCAGTCGGAGGCGCGTTGGCGCCGCGGGAGCTGGCCGAGCGCTACCAGCTTGCTTTGGGGCGTGGCCCTCAGCAAAGCGGACGCACTTCTGCGGCCCCGCGCACGGCTTCAGTCCCTCACGCGGGCGATGACCGCTACCGGCCCGCCGCCATCCGGCCCCTGATGCTCAGCGCCGCCGGAGACGAACAGGTCCGTCCGGCCGATCGCCGCAGCGGCCACGCCGCCGACCAAGGCGCGGGCGTGCCGGGTGGCGTTGATATCGCTGTCGTCGTTCATGATGTGGCGCCGTCCCCGGATCAGGCCGTCATGGGAGGGCTCGGCTTTGGCGAGCAGGGCGATCACGCGCTCCGAGTCATGAGGCGGCAACTGCCCCGCTTCCAGGAAGCCGAGGTCGGTGAGCACCCCCCGAATCGCGGGCAGGTCGATGCCGTCGTCCATGACCCGGTGGGCGATGGCGAGCGGGCCTGTCCAGCCCTGGGAGTTGCCGAGCACGATGATCTCGTTGCGCATCAGCTCGATCCCCGCCGAGCAGCTGGCGCGGCCGGAGAAAAGATCGCGTCGGGTGCCGATGGCGGAATCCGTAAGATGTTCGCGGTCGACCTCCCCGAGGGCGAGGGCGATGCCGAGCGCCGAGGCGCCGCGGGATAAGCCCATCGAGGCGTAGGTGTCGTGTGTGGCCACGCCGTGGCCCCGGGCGGCCGCCTCGGCGATCCGAGCGCTCGTCAGGAGCGGGCACTTCACCTGCACGAAATGCACGTCGGCGGGATCGGTGAGCCCCGCCTCTGCCATGGCCCGGCCGACCGCCGCCGCAGTCGCCTCGACCTGCGCCATCCGGCCGATCGCCTCCGCCCGGAACTCCTGGGTGAAGGCCGTGCCGATGGCGAGCGCCTTGCCCACCGGCACCGCGGGGCCGTCACGCCGGGCGAGGACGAGGAAGTGCGGCGACAGCCCGCCTTCGGTGCCGCCGGACATGACGAGGGCGATCCGCGCTCCGACCTCCGCCGCCGTGCAGCCGAGGGCGGTGGCGAGTGCTGTCTCCAGGGCCATCACCGCAAGCTGCCGGGTGAAGTCATTCACGCAGCCGTTGCCCTCGGTCTTGCCGAAGATCGCGACGATCTCGGTCACCTCCACCGCCCCGGAAGCGACGAGGCCCATTACCTGGGAGACGTCGGCGGGATGCTGCGCGGGCACGCGGAAGACGAGGCATTCGGGCATGGGGGAACCGGGGTGGAGTAAGAAGGGGCGCCGCCCTTCCATTGGGGGCAAACCCATCGTCCGGCCGCGCGCCCAGCGACGACAGGGACCGACACGATCGGGTGGCCAGCAGGGGCAAGCACAGACCGGACCATCTTCGGAGAGGCCCTGAGCCTTCTACCGCGCGGACGGAGCAATTCGTCGATCGGCTCCCGACTCCGAACCAGCACATTGGCCCGATCTGCAGTAGAAGCAGACCGTCTCGAGACCACTCCATGCCGCCGTTCCGGAAGCGACCCAACCCAGCCGTCCGGACCGCCGTTGCGGCTGCCCCGAAAGCAGCCATTCGTCAGTCGCCTGACAACTTCGATCTCGGGTAGTCTGTAGAGCTTTATGTGCGTTGACCAGTAGGTTTTTGGAACCGCTGCCAATTTCCATTATCGCGAATGTATATATCGCGAAAAGTTCGCACCATACCGCTCATTTGGTCAGGCGTATCCGCGAAGTAGAAAGTAATCCATACCATTTCAATCTGCTGTTCGTCGGCCTTATGTTTGAGCTCTCCATCGAAGAAGTTTTTAGCGTATATTTCTAAATCCTCGGTATTCGAAGCTGTAGAAGTTTGAATTTTCGCCTGTAAAATTTTGTGCACTACTGGGGATCCGAACGATTTCGTTTCAGTAAATGTCGTTGGGGCCACTTGAATGATATGATATTTTCGAACTACTCCATGCGCCGCCAATTGCTTCCACGGGACAAATGGAGCGAGCGCGATTATCCCACCGGATAGAATTAACCCTGTCATTGCAATGCGGTTCATGTCGGCATCTCGGTCGCAAAGCTAGCCGCACATTAAAGCCCATCGCTTAACTTCTTCTATCAGCGCTATTGCACCCATTTTTGTCTCCGGTCGCCAGAGCGCGTGTCGACGATGTCCGCTCTCATGCATGGCTGCCGCAAAGCGGCCGGGCAGAAAACCACCCCAAGCCGCCATTCCGGAAGCGATCCAACGCAGTCCTTTAAGAGCGTTTGTGCGGCTCCTGTAACCGAACGCTAGTTCCGCCTCTAAGCTGGCAGTGACGCACCCTTTGCGGCCACACAGCCAGCTCTCGCAGCCTATCAAATGTGGACGTTCAAACTCTTCGTCGCGGGTGAGCCGGGACCTGTCGCCCTCGCCGGTCATTGCGCCAGCGTGCGCAGCTCCCCGCGGGCGAGTCCGACGAGGGTCCGGGCGAGCAGCCATCCGATCACCGCCGTTGCGAGCGTGAGCAGGCCGACAGCGAAGATGTCGATCGCCGCGCCCGGTTGCGCCGTCGCGACCCGCAAGGTCGCGACGGATGCTGCGGCGAGGGGGAAGCTCACGCCCCACCACGACACGCGGAAGGGGCAGCTCCGCCCGAAGCGGGCAAGCTTCGGCAGCAGTACGGCGAGGAGGAACACGGCGACCGCGAAGAGCGCCTCCGCAAAGAGATCCACCGTTCCCGTCGTGGCCACATATGCCGAGAACCCCACCGCGAAGGGCGCAACGAGGATCAGGAGCGACGGCTGCAAGGCGGCAGGGAGCGGGGGCTCGAACAGCAGGCGGGACAGGATCACCGTGAACAGGGGCACGGCGAAGAACAGTCCCACGGCCAGTGAGAACACCATCACGCCCGGCATCGGCGGCAGGCCCAGAACCGGAAGGGCAAGGGGCACGTCGAGGAGGCCGACGACCGGCACAATCCAGGCCGGCGTCGCATGCGCGGCCTGCTGCCGGTCGCTCAGCCATCGGGTCACGACCCACCACGCGAAGAGGGTCATGCCGAGGGCACCCACGATCCAGAGCAGGCGCGCGAGGGTGAGGCTCAAGGGCGCCAGGGGGATCGGCAGGAGGAGCAGGCTGATCAGCGGCGTGCCGAACAGGTTGCCCGCGATGGGATGGCGGAATTCGGCCTTCACCGCCGGGGCCGCGATGACAGCCTTGGTGCCGTAGCCCGCCGCGAGGGCGACAAAAGCGGCGCAGGCCATCAGCCCGATGGACTTGCCGAGCCAGAGGGGGACGCCGTACCGGGTATGCGCCATCGTCCAAGCGACACTCAGGCCGGTCAGGCCCATCACCGCCGCAAACAGGCCGATGGGCAGGGCCTCCACCTGCCGCCAGCCGCCCGGACCCTTCGGTCGCTCCGGCGGACGATGGGCGATCAGGGTGGCTTCGGAGTCCGACGTACTCTGCTCTTCCAAGACGACCTGCAGCATCGAACGTTCGTCCTCCACGCAGGCCCCGTAGGC
The DNA here is from genome assembly GCF_029691625.1 of Methylobacterium sp. 391_Methyba4. Taxonomy (NCBI): domain Bacteria; kingdom Pseudomonadati; phylum Pseudomonadota; class Alphaproteobacteria; order Hyphomicrobiales; family Methylobacteriaceae; genus Methylobacterium; species Methylobacterium sp. 391_Methyba4. The sequence goes on from NZ_CP121475.1 coordinate 4,990,936, forward strand.
CAGTGCTGTCAGCCGAAACCGTATCGGGCGGCTGGCGCCCGGCGAGACAGGTTCGGGCCGAGATGGAACCGGGCGGCCTCGAAGGCCTGCCAATCGGCAGGATCCGGCAGAGAGGGTATCGTCACAACCTCGCCCGCGTCGAGCCCGGCAAGGGCCGCCGCCACGAGGTCGCGGGCTTCCATGATCATCTCCGCGGGGATCTGCCCGATATCCGCGCCTGCCCTGTCGAAGAACTCGGTGCGGGTGACGCCGGGCAGCACTGCCTGGAGCTGCACGCCTTTGCCGCCGATCTCGGCCGCGAGCCCCTGCGTCAGGGCGAGCACGAAGGCCTTCTGGGCGGCGTAGCCGGCGTTGAAGCGCTCCGGGATGAGGGCCACGACCGAGGAGACGTTGACGATGGCGCCCCTGCCGCGGTCTGCGAAGGCCTTCGCCGCCGCGAAGGTCAGGGTCTGCAAGGCCCGGACGTTGAGGTCGAGCATCCCGTCGTAGAAATCCGCAGGACTGTCGAGCGACGGCCCGAGAGGCCCGAGCCCGGCGCAGTTCACGAGGAGCGCGAGGCGCGCGTCCGTGGCGACGCGATGCCGGACCGTTGCGAGGTCCGCTGGTCGCGTCAGGTCGGCGGGCAGGACCTCGACGGCCACGCCGGTCGCCTGCCCGATGCGCTCGGCCGCCGCCCGCAGGCGGGCGGCGTCACGGGCAACGAGGACGAGGTCGTGGCCTCTGGCGGCCAATTGATCGGCATAGGTCGCGCCGATCCCCGACGATGCGCCCGTGACGAGGGCCGTGCCTGTGTGCGGTGTCATGGTCAAAACCTCGTCAGGCAGCGGTGAGCTTGCTGTTGGCGACCGGCAGCGCGCGGATCCGCTGCCCGGTGAGCGCCGCGATGGCGTTGAGCACGGCGGGCGGCACGCCCGGTAGGCCCGGTTCACCGACCCCGCCCATCGGCGCGCCGCTCTCGACGATGCGCACATGGACTTTCGGCATGTGCTCCCGCCGCAGGACAGGATAGGTGTCGTAGTTCTGCGATTGCCGCACGCCGTCCCGGTAGACGATCTGCTCGAACAGCACCGAGGACAGGCCGAGCGCCGCCGCCGATTCCACCTGCGCCTTGACGATGGCCGGGTTCACGATGCTGCCGGGGTCGAAGGCGATCCAGAGGTTGTGGACGCGGGCTTCGCCGCCCTCCACTGACACCTCCGCGATGGTCGCCGTCTCCGATCCGAAGGGCGAGGCCATGGCGAGGCCGCGGGCGCGCATCCCGCCCTCCGCGCGGTAGGGCCCGCGTTGCCAGCCGCCGGACATCTCGGCCACCGTCGAGAGGAGGGTGCGGTGCCGGGCGCTGCCCTGGAGGAGCGCCATGCGCAGGGCCAACGGATCCTGGCCGCCGGCCTGGGCGACCTCGTCCAGGAAGCTCTCGTAGAACGCATCGTTCATCGAGTGCCCGACCGAGCGCCAGAACGCGATGTTGACCGGATGGGCGACCTTCGTGAAAGTCATGCGCCGGTTGGGCACGGCGTAGGGCTTCTCGACGATGCCCTCGACCGCCGACGGGTCGACGGGCGTCTGCATCATCATGCCGAAGTAGCGGCCGATCGGGCCTTCCCCGACCGTGCGCGCCTCGATCGCCGTCGGCTGGCCCGAGGCGTCGAGGGCCGCGCGGAAGCGGCTGAAGCTCAGGGGGCGCACGGCGTCGCGGCTGAATTCCTCCTCGCGCGACCACAGCACCTTCACGGGGCGGCCGGTAGCCCTGGCGAGCAGGATCGCCTGCGGGAACGGGTTGCCGGCGTCGTAGGTGAAGTGCCGGCCGAAGAAGCCGCCGAGCATCGGCGAGTGGATGCGGACCTGGGCCGGCTGCAGCCCGGCGACCTTCGCCGACACGGCCTGGAACACCTCCGGCATCTGGTTCGGAAGCCAGACATCGAGGGTTCCGTCACGGTCGAAGCGCGCGATCGCCGAGGGCGGTTCGAGCTGCGCGTGGGCGAGGTAGGGGGCTTCGTACTCCGCCTCCACCACCTTGGCGGCCTTGGCGAAGGCGCCGGCCACGTCGCCCTCTTCCTCGGCCATGTGGCCCGGATCCGCCGAGGCCTTGAGGGCCGCGAGCATGCCGTCGGACGAGAAATCCGCAGCGACCGTGTCGATGCCGCTGGGCTTGGCGGCCGACCATTCGACCTTCAGCGCCTCGACCGCCTTGCGCGCCCGCCACCAGCTGTCGGCGGCGACCGCCACGGCGCCGGGCACGCGGTGCACCGAATGGACGCCTGGCATGGCTCGGATTTCGGCCTCGTTCGCGAGTCTCATCGGCTCCGTGCCGAGGCGCGGCGCGTGCTGCACGGCGGCGTAGAGCATGCCCTCGACTGTCTGGTCGATGGCGTAGATCGCCCGGCCCGTGGACTTGTCCCGCACGTCGAGGCGGGGGACGGGCTGGCCGATGTAGCGGAAGGTCGCCGGGTCGCGCAGGGGGACGGATTCGTTCGGCTTCAGCTTCAGGGCATCGGCGGCGAGGTCGCCGTAGGAGAGGACGCGGCTCGTTGCCGCGTGAAGCACCACACCGTCGCGGGTGGTGAGTTCGCCGTCCTGCACCTTGAGCCGGGCCGCGGCCGCGCGGATCATCAGGTCGCGGGCGGTCGCGCCGAGGCGGCGCATGATCTCGTAGCTCGACCGGGTCGAGAAGCTGCCGCCGGTCATGCGGATGCCGTTGACGACGGCGTAGTCCGGTCCGGGCGGCGCGCATTCCACGACGAAGCGGGAGGGCGGCACGTCGAGCTCCTCGCCGACGATCTGCGCCAAGCCGGTGGCGATGCCCTGGCCGCCCTCCACGAAGGGGCTGAGCAGCTTGATGGTGCCGTCCGGATGGATCTCCAGGAAGGCGGCCACCCGCGTCCCCGGCTTCGGCGCGAGGGCACCCGCCCCCTCGGCGGGGCCCTGCGCCTCGGCGTGGGTCCTTCGCGCGGGCAGGAGGGCACTGAGGACGAGGGCAGCGCCGGCCCCCGCGAGGACTCGGCGGCGGGAGGGGGCTGCGGGGCGGAGGAGCGGATGCATCGCGGACTCCTCAGGCGGCGGCCTGCCGCACGGCGGCGGCAATGGCGTTGTAGGTGCCGCAGCGGCAGAGGTTCGTCATCGCCTCTGTGATGTCGCCGTCAGTCGGGTGCGGGGTCTGCTTCAGCAAGGCGGTGGCGGCCATGACTTGGCCGGACTGGCAGTAGCCGCATTGCGGCACCTGCAACGCGACCCAGGCCTCCACGACCTTCCGGCCGACGTCGTCCTGCTCGATTGCCTCGATGGTCGTGACGGCCTGGGTGCCGACGCTCTCTAAAGGCACCTGACAGGATCGCGTCGCCTGTCCGTCGAGATGGACCGTGCAGGCCCCGCATTGGGCGATGCCGCAGCCATATTTTGTGCCGGTCAGGCCGAGCGTATCCCGTAGGACGAAAAGCAGCGGAGTATCGGGCTCGGCGTCGACGGAATAGTGGCGACCGTTAATCGTCAGGCTCACCATGACCGCGACTCCCCGACAGTAATTAGACCCTAAGGCCATGCTTAAGCAGAGGTCTCGGCACCCACTACGTCATATTTGCCTCGTTTTCGGACATGCCGCCGCGTCAGACGACGGCGAGCGGACCCGCAGTCCGGCGGATCGCCCGCGGGACGTCGCCCTGGACACGCAGGAATGCCCGGCGCATCCGCTCGCGATTGGCGAAGCCGGCCGCGGCGGCGATCTGCTCGATGGGCAGGCGGCTCTGCTCCAGCATGTGCTTGGCGGCCTCGACGCGCATGGCCTCGACGGCCTTGGCCGGCGAGACGCCGGTCTCGGTCCGGAAGGCCCGGGTGAACTGGCGTGGGCTGAGGCAGGCGACCGCCGCGAGATCCTCGGTCGTCAGCGGACGCCGCAGGTTCTGGCGCGCATAGGCGAGGACGCTCTGGATCCGGTCGCTCGGCGCATCGAAATCGAGCAGGGCCGAGTGCTGGGCCTGGCCCCCGGCGCGACGGCGCTCCATGACGAGGCCCCGCGCCACGGTGCGGGCCACCTGCCGGCCGTGGTCGCGCTCGACCATGGCGACGGCGAGATCGATGCCCGCCGACATGCCGGCGGAAGTCCAGAGGTTGCCGTCCGCGACGTATATCTTGTCAATGTCGAGGGCGCAGTTGGGGTAGCGCGCGCGGAACTGCGGCGCGTAGCGCCAGTGGGTCGTGGCGCGCCGCCCGCTCAGCAGCCCGGCATCGGCCAGGGCGAAGGCGCCGAGGCACAGGCCCGCCAGGCGCCGCGTGGAACGGGCCGCCTCCCGCAGGTAGGCGACGAGATCTGGGCTCGGCTCGGGCAGGCTGATGCCCGCGGCGACGATGATCGTGTCGAAGGCGGACGGCTCGCTCAGCGGCTCGGTCTCGACGGCAGGGCCGGACCCCGAGCGAAGGAGCCCGCCCGCCTCCGACAGCACGTGGATGTCGTAGGTCGTGTCGGCGACGTATCGATTGGCCACGGCGAAGGGCGAGGTCACGGCCAAGCCCATGAAATCGAAATCCGGGCAGAGCACGAGCCCGATGCGGCGGACGCCAGCCATTGCGGAAACCTTTCAACTGTTTCCCATCGTGCGCCGCGTGGAAGCCGAGGCTGGGCCGATCCGCGACGCATACAAGGGCCTGACTTCATTCGGCAGCCGCAGTGAGCACGCGCCTGAGGAGTTCATCCAGTTTGCCGGCGACGCCATCGACCTGCGGATTCCCGAACTGGCCGAGGGTACCGACCGGACGGTCGTACTCGAAGGCAATCTTATCGTCGTCATCCTCACGCAGAAGTACCCGGATCGGCGCGTACAAGGCGGCCGAGAGGGCGTGCCGGGTCATCGACGCAGCCGTCAGCGGATTGCCGATGTCGTACTGGACGGCCTTCCGGCGCAACCCAGCGGTGAGCAGCCCATCGCCATGGTCCCGAGAGCCGAAGAACGAGAGAGGCGTCTGCCGTTCAAGGAGATCGCGCGCCTCATCCACCTTCCCGGCTTTCAAGAACTTGGTGTAATCGCGGTCGATGACGGGCACCGAAGCCTCCAAGGCGGATCGGCCCGCTTGTCGGAGCCGAGCAGGGCCTGGGCGCCGTTTTGCAGGGCCACGGTGCCGACCGTCACGACCGCGTCGCCGACGACGAGTTCGGCGGTGGCGCCGAGCGCCAGCTCGCCGATCAGGGCGGCGCCGATCGCGGCCGGCATCAGACGCGCCAGGCCACGCGGGCCGGCCAGGGGCCGAGCGCGAGGTGGGCGGGGCTCTTCACCGCCCAGCCCAGCGGGCAGCGGATCGCGCAGGCCGGCCCGACGCGCGGGTGCGCGACGAGGCCGACATCGCCGGTGCGCGGGGATTCGGTGGTCGCGAAGCCGGATTCCGCCATCAGCGCGCGCACCACGGTCTCGAAGCCGTCGCGGCGGCGGACCGTCCGCCGGGCTCGTCATGCCCCGCTGTACCACCGAGGCGATGAACCTGCATCTGGCCGAGATCGCCAGGGCCGTCACCGCCGGTGCGCACGCTGTGCGGCTGCTCGATCGGGTTGGCTGGCACCTGACCCAGAAGCTCATCGTGCCGGCCAATATCACGCTGCTGCCGCTGCCAGCGCGCTCGCCCGAACTGAACCCGGTCGAGAACCTCTGGCAGTTCATCCGTGAGAACTGGCTCGGCAACCGGATCTTTGCGTCATACGAGGCCATCCTCGATCAGTGCCGCGGCGCCTGGAACACGCTCAAGGACCAGCCCTGGCGCATCATGTCCATCGGCCTGCGGGCCTGGGCTCATGGGTTCTGATCAGTGAGAGTTGGTATAAATCCTCGCTGGAACGATCCTGCCGACCACGTCCAGTAGCGCGGCTTTTCTCGGCGGCCATTCGCCAATTGAAGCCATGCGCCTTCGCAAATCCAGCCGGCCGCCGTCAGCTTCACCAGCAAGCTCCGCGGTCGCGGGAAGCCCCATCAGCGGCGCTCGGAGGAACGAGAACTTCGGGAAAGCTTAATAATTTTGATCCATTTACAGCCGCCCGTAACAATCAACGAATTTTAGCGGTCGCAAATTGAGTTATTAGGAAGAAACGGCAGCTCTATAACAAGCCTGTGAATAAACAAAATAACGATGGATGAACTCTCCTTCGGTGATCTTCCACATCCGGTCACAGGTAAAGCGTCACGACAACGCTGTTATTATCCGATTATATTCTAAACTATCCAATAAACGCAGATTAACTTAAGCGTTCATCCTTGCGATCGTTCGACTGTGCGCGAGGTTTACTGGGACCAGATGCGACCGTCGCGCTCAATCGCGGAACTCTATATATCTTGCGAAGATCGTTTTATAGCAATAAAAAAATTGTTATACAAAATAAACTTGATGATAACCTATCGAATTATCTTCGATAGATCGATTCGAGGGAGCGGACAGCGACACAGCCGGCACCAGTCAAATATTATTGTCCGATTTCGATTGTCTAAATCATCAGGCCATTCAATCTGCCCGTTCGAGTAAGAATTGGATCAGCCCCAATCACCGATTGCAGCTTGTCAAATCTCATTTGGCATGTATTAAATCGAAGACTGATTTGATCGAATCGGCCCAAGTTGCGGTGCATTGTCGCGTTTTTGTAAGGCAGGCATATATTGGAAGCGATTTACGTCACCCAGAATCACGTCACTCAATATTTAAAAATCGCCCCAAACCAAAGATCGTCTAAAATTTGTTTCCTTGGAGCAAGACATGCAAAATCTGAAACTTCCGGCGGCATTCATCTTAGGGATCCTCATCACAACGCCGGCATTGTCAAAAGAAGATCCGATGGACACCCAGAGATGCATTTGGGCCTGCATGGCAAACACGCCGGATTGGAGCGGACGAAACTTCAAGGCGTATGAGCGTTGCACCAGAAACAACTGTAGCGGAAAAACATCACGCCATAGGCGATCGAGAGGTTGAGTAGATCTCCGTCACCGACATATCCATCACACGCGGCCTCGTTCGTCTGCCACAAACATCGAGGCTGATCAGTACCGATGGCCAAGCTGACTCAGAGAGGAAACGTCCGCTTCGGGGCAAAAGGCCGGGATCTGGTCGTTACCTTGCGCTGAAGGTGCCGGACGGCTGCCATGGGTGTGCAGCGACAGGACCGCCGAGAGTGCATGTCCGCAGGTCAGCAGACCAGCAGCGATCGCTGGAAACGGAGTGCGCCGCGCCGTCCGCTTGCGATCCATCCCAGCGATGGCCTCAGTCCAGTTAAGGCCCCACGTGAATTCGACGGCCGCCATTCACGATCTGCTATCATTGTTTTGAATAGACCGGATGCGGGGGCAGATCCCAATGGCCAAACGCACCATCGTCGTCGTTGGCGGCGGCTTTGCCGGCCTCTGGAGCGCCGCGGCTGCTGCCCGGGCGCGCGTCGAACTCGGGCTGACAGACCAGGTCGCGATCACCCTTGTTGCGCCAGATCCGTTCCACTCTATCCGGGTGCGATGCTACGAGACCGACCTCACGCCCCTGGCCGTGCCACTGGACGAGGTGCTCGATCCCATCGACGTCGACCGGATCGAGGGCAGCGTGACCAAGATCGACGCCGCCGGTCGTCGTCTGATGGTGCGCGTCGCGGACAAACCTGAGCCGATAGCGCTCGAATACGACAGGTTGATTCTCGCCGCCGGGAGCCGGCTGACCCGGCCGCCGATACCAGGCGTCGATCTGGCTTGCGACGTTGATACGCTTGGCGGCGCGCGCCAGCTCGCGAGTCACCTCCGAGACTTGGGCCGCTGCGGATCGAGGCCGGACCAAGCCGGCCGCTGGACCGCCGTCGTGATCGGCGGTGGTTTGGTCGGGATAGAACTCGCCTGCGAGTTGCCTGCTCGCCTCGCGGCTGCCCGCGATCGGGCCGGAGCAACTGGCCCGGTTCGCACGCTGCTGGTCGACCGCTCTGTCGAGGTTGGGTCCACGATGGGCGGAGCCGCAATGCCGGCGATTCGACAGGCTCTCGCCGCAGCTGCCGTCGAATGCATCAGCGGCACCGGCGTTGCCACGATCGATTCGACGGGCGTGACGCTCAGTGATGGAACGTACATCCCGGCGCTGACGGTCATCTGTGCCACGGGCATGCGGGCAAATCCCCTCGCCGAGGATTTAGACGTGACGCACGACGCACTCGGTCGGTTGCCCGTGGACGCGATGATGCGGGTCATCGGGATTTCGGCCGTGTTCGCGGCCGGCGACGTGGCCGTGGCCACAGCCGACGATGCGGGACACACCACGGTGATGTCTTGCCAACACGCGCGCCCGATGGGTCGTTTCGCAGGGAACAATGCAGTCTACGATCTCGCAGGACGGTCGGATCTTTGCTTGCCGTTCGCGGCACCTGATTACGTAACTGTGCTCGATCTCGGCGCGTGGGGGGCAGTCTACACGTCGGGCTGGGATCGCGACCGCCTAATTGCCGACGGAGCAGCGGCCAAAGCTACCAAGCGCCTCATCAATGGCAGCCGCATCTACCCTCCCCTCACACGCGACGCCGCTTCAATTCTGGCAGCGGCCGCGCCCGTGATCCAGGCGCGCCCCGCGACAACCGGCTAGAAGCCCCATTTGCAAAACCCGCTCTTTCGACTGATCTCGGTCTTCCTGCAGACCCACGCGCGTGTCCCGTCCGGGAGACGAGTGGTAACTGGGCCGCTGCGCGAAAGCCGACGGTCCGGATTGCGCCTCGAACCGAAGCTGCCAAGCGGCCGCTGAATGGCTGCGTTCGGAACGCGCCGACGACTGTCAGCAGGGCCGGCATGGGTCGGAGCGGGAGGACCACGCAGGGTTGATTTCTACCTGTCCGCTTCGAGGCGCCAGATTTCAAAGGCGGACATCCGATGTTCGGCTTGGTCCGGCCCGGAGGTGCCGGGTTGCAATATCAGAACCGTTCGCCGACCATGTCCTCGCTTCTAGCCCAGAGCGCACGCGCGCGTTCGGGATCCAAAGCGTAGGAGCGCACGCCCTCGCTGACGGGCGTGATCAACCCGTCGGTGATCTCGGACACGTGGCAGTTCTCGCAATAGCGGCCGCCGACGGCCTCCGCCGCCGCCACGAAAGCCGCCCAAACTGATGTGGCAGCTCCTTGAGGGATGGTTTTCCACGCAAATGCCGGCTTGCCGGCCGCAGCGAGGTCGGCGTTGATCCTCTCGACCGACTGGGCGACGGCGCCCTGGCCCAAATGCCGGCCGAGTTCGGTCTCGATGCCGCCGGGGTGCAAAGCTGTCGCCCGCACGCCGCGCGTCCTGTGCCGCCGGTCGAACTCCACCGCGAACTGGATGTTGGCCGTCTTCGAGCGCCCGTACGCGACCATCGGGTCGTAAGGCGTACGCTCGAAGCCCGGATCGTCCAGATCAGGTCCCGCGTAGCGATGACCGGACGAGGCGACCATGACCAGCCGGCCACCGTCCCGGATCGAGGACGCGATCCGGTTCACGAGCACGAAGTGGCCGAGGTGGTTCGTGCCGAACTGCGTCTCAAAGCCGTCGGTCGTGCGACCCAGCGGCGTGGCCATGACGCCGGCATTGGCGATGACGACGTCGAACGGCCTGCCGTCCGCCAGCAAGGCGTGGGCGCAGGCACGGACGCTGGCCAGCGAGGCGAGGTCGAGCGCGACCAGTTCGAGACTTCCGCCATGCGCCGCCTGATCGCGGACTACGGCAGTCGCCGCCGCGGCCTTGGCGAGATCCCGCGCCGTGCCGACGACATGCGCCCCGTGCGCCGCGAGGGCGCGGGCCGTCTCCACGCCAAGCCCGGCCGAGACGCCCGTGACGAGCACGCGCTTTCCGCTGAGATCGACGCCGGCGAGCACCTCTTCGGTGGTCGAGGTCGCTCCGAATGTTGCGGCCATGGTGCTCTCCTTGTCGGTGGACACACCTCGCCCGTCGCCCGCGACGCCATTGTTCGCCGGCCTCCGAGTCGATAAGAGGAGGTTGCCTCCGTTTAAATACGGAGCGACCCTCCGTTTAGCAAGAGGCGCTTCGCCCGTGGACGACGAGGAACCTCGTGTGACAGCCCGCAGGCCGCGCGCCGACGCCCAGCGCAATCGCCTCCGGCTGCTCGACACGGCCAAGACGACTTTCGCCGAGAAGGGCGCGGCCGCTGGCCTGGAGGAGATCGCGCGCGCGGCAGGCGTGGGGGTCGGCACGCTCTACCGTCATTTCCCGACCCGCGACGCCCTGATCGAGGCGGTCTACCGGAATGAGACCGCCCATCTCGCCGAGGCCGCGGAACGGCTCACAGCCACCCGTTCCCCGACTGAGGCCTTGCGGGAATGGATGCTGGTGTTCGTCGACTACATGGCGACCAAGCAAGGCATGTCCGAGGCCCTCAATGCGGTGGCCGACGGGCCGGCCGGCCTGTATGCGGCATCCGGCGCCCAGATTAAGCAGGCCATGGCCATGCTGTGCGACCGCGCGGTCGCTGCGGGGGAGATCCAACTGGGCATGGAGCCGCTCGACCTGCTGCGGGCGGTGGCCAGTGTGGCCAACATCAGCTCCGGGCCGGACCGGAGGCAGTCGGCCATGCGCCTCGTCGATATCTTGGTCACCGGTCTTGAAAAGTCCGGTCGCGACGAAGCGGGACGCTCGATTGCGGCCTGGGCCAAGGGCGCCCCCCATCGCCAATCTCGCCGATCAACGCCGTGAACGCGTGGATCCGGGCGGGAGGCGTGCTGCGATTGGGTCACCACCGTCCCGGTATGGTGATGCCGGGGCCGTGCTCCTTCCGCCGACCGGATCCCTTCGGAGCGACCGAGAAGCCCTTGGCGCGCCTCCCGGCGTCACACCGCTCGATCGAGGGGTCGCTTTCAACGACGACACGGCTTGGTTTCCACACCGAGATCGCCCTATGCCCGCTCCCATGACGACGACCCTCGCGCGCCTCGTATCGGGAACTCCTGTGCCTTTTGGCGGTGACCGCGTGACCGTGATCACGCCGGAACTGGCGGAGGCCTTCCAGCCCGGTGACCATCTGCTGGTCCTGCAGGAGACCGGAGACCTCCTCCACGTCCCGGCGGCTCAGATCGCCTTGGCGGCCGCCGCGGTGGACCGTGCGCATGCCGCCTTCATGGCGATGTCGGCCGTACCGGATCAGGCGATTGAGCGGTTCTTCGACCGGTTCGCCGCGCGCCTCGATGACCCTTCGGCTTGGCATGCCATCGCCGAGGCGAACCGGCAGGATGTCGAGCGCGCCCAGAGTGGCGGCCGTTCGACGACCCGGCTCGTCGCCACCGACCGGATGCGGCAGGATATGATCGCGGGCCTGCGGGCGTGGCGAGACAGCGAGACGCTGCGCGGTCGGGTCGTCGAGCGCATCGACCATCCCGGCTGGACCATCGCGCAGGTGGCGGCACCGCTCGGGGTGGTCGGCTTCGTCTTCGAGGGGCGCCCGAACGTGCTCGCCGATGCAGCGGGCGTCCTGCGCAGCGGCAACACGGCCGTCTTCCGCATCGGCAGCGACGCGCTCGGCACCGCACAGGCCATCATGCGGCACGCCCTGGTTCCCGCGCTCGATGAGGCCGGCCTACCGCCCGGAGCCATCTCGCTCGTCGAGAGCGCGGAACGGTCGACAGGCTGGGCCCTCTTCGCTGACCGTCGGCTCTCGCTGGCGGTGGCGCGCGGGTCGGGTCGGGCCGTCGCCCAGCTCGGGAGCGTCGCACGACAGGCCGGCACGGCGGTCAGCCTGCACGGAACCGGCGGTGCGTGGATGATTGCCGACCGCGATGCGGATGCGGAGCGCTTCTCCGCGGCTGTCGACGCGTCTCTGGACCGAAAGGTCTGCAACACCCTGAACGTGTGCTGCATCCATCGCGCCCGGGTGACGGATCTGGTGCCGGTTTTCCTGGCGGCCCTGGAATCCGCCGGCCGCGCACGCGGCTTCGGATGCAAACTACACGCGGTGGCAGGCGACGAGACCGTCCTGCCGGACGGCTGGCGTACCGCCACCGTCCGCGTCCGGCGCGCCGAAGGCGAACGCACCGAGCCGCTGACGGAGATCCAGTCCGAGGACGATCTCGGACACGAGTGGGAATGGGAAGACACGCCCGAGGTCAGCCTGAAGATCGTGGATGACCTCGATCACGCGGTGACGCTGTTCAATCGCCACAGCCCGCGTTTCGCCGCATCGTTGATCAGTCAGGACCCCGAGGCGCATCGGCGCTTCTACGACACGGTGAACGCGCCCTTCGTGGGCGACGGGTTCACCCGATGGGTCGACGGGCAATACGCCCTGAACCAGCCCGAGCTCGGGCTGTCGAACTGGCAGAGCGGCCGTCTTCTCGCCCGGAGTGCCATCCTGTCCGGAAGCGGTGTCTACACGCTGCGCAGCCGCGTCACGCAGGACGATCCGCGGTTGAGGCGGTGAAGGATTGGAACGCCGCGAGATCCACGCCGCGACCAATCATGGATATCTCGACGGCCGGCCGGCGGCATTTCAATTCGGCGTCAATCTCCGGCGCGAGACCTCGGCGTCGAGCCGGTCCCGGGAGGAATGGCGGTCTTTGGGGTGCAACCGGGTGCAGTCGAAGTCGGCCTTGAGGCGGAAGGCGGCGAAGTCCATGAAGGCCCGCACTTTGGCGAGCGACATCCTGTCCGGTAGCGTGATGAGATGTACGGGCACCGGAGGCGGCTCGGCCTCGGGAAGCAGAACGACCAAGCTGCCGCCCGTGACTTCGTGCTGGATCTTATAGGAGAAGATCCGGGCGATGCCCTCGCCGTCGACCGCCGCGCTGACGGCGGCCTCGTCGGTGTTGACCATCAGGCGCGGCTTGACCCGGACCGTCCGGGGAATTCTGGCTCCGTCTAAGGGCGGGAAGCTCCAGATATCGTCCGGGCTCGTGGGCTCGATACCAATGAAGTCGTGCTGCGCCAGATCGGACAGGGACCTGATTGGCGGCCGGCCCGCCAGATACTTCGGCGACGCACACAGAACGCGGCGCACCTCGCCGATGCGTACCGCTATCACGTTGGCCTCCTGCAACGGGGCGATCCGGAGCGCGACATCGATGCCCTCATCGAGGAGGTTCGTCATCCGATTGAGCAGCAGGTAGCGGACCTGCATTGCAGGGTATGCCTTCAGGAACTCACCCACGACCGGGCGCAAAACCCGTGTCCCGAACATCACCGGCGCCGTGACGGTCAGGACGCCGCGCGGGGCAACCCGGTTCCCGGTAACGGCGAGGTCGGCTTCCTCCAAATCCGTCAGCACCCGACGGCAGACGGCGGCGTATCGCTCGCCGGCCTCGGTCAACCGCAATTGTCGTGTCGTCCGGTGCAGGAGCTGGGCTCCGACATGGCTCTCAAGAGCCGCGATGGCCCGTGTCACGGCGGCGGGCGAGCGATTGAGGCGTCGGCCAGCGGATGCGAGGCTCCCTTCGTCCAGGGCGGTGACGAACACCCGCATCGCATCGAGACGGTCGATCATTGTTCCGCCCCGCGAAATCAGCGATTTCGCAGTTTAGATGTTCTGCTGTCGATCGCAATACGTTAAATTCGATCAAGTGATTTGATGCGAAGGGGGCTACGTGACCTATCTCACCAGCATTCCGGTCACCTATTACCGCGCAGCCCGGGTCGAAAACGTGAACGTCTTCTACCGGGAGGCGGGCCCGTCGGATGCTCCGGTCGTGTTGCTGTTGCACGGCTTCCCGACCTCGTCGCACATGTTCCGCAATCTCATTCCGCTTCTGGCGGACCGCTACCGTGTCATCGCACCCGACTACCCGGGCTTCGGCGGCAGCGATGCGCCCGACCACCGGGAGTTCGCATATACGTTCGCGCACTACGCCGACATCGTCGACGGACTGCTCTCCCGATTGGGGGTGGACCGTTACGCCATGTACGTGATGGATTACGGGGCCCCGGTCGGCTATCGGCTCGCGCTCAAGCATCCCGAACGCGTCACCGCGCTGGTCGTCCAGAACGGCAACGCCTACGAGGAGGGGCTGAAGGCGTTCTGGGATCCCATCAAGGCCTATTGGCGCGAGGATACCTCGGAACGGCGCGAGGCTCTTACGGTCCTCGTCGCGCCGGAAACGACGAAGTTCCAGTACGTCGACGGCGTGGCCGATGTAACCCGGATCGATCCGGACAACTGGCTGCACGATCAGGTGCTGCTCGACAGGCCGGGCAACAAGGATATTCAGCTCGACCTCTTCCGCGACTACGGCACCAACGTACCGCTCTACCCGCAATTCCAGGCCTTCTTTCGCGAGCGCAAGCCGCCGACGCTGATCGTCTGGGGCCGGAACGACACCATTTTCCCGGCCGACGGCGCGCATCCGTATCTGCGAGACCTGCCCGACGCCGAGCTGCATCTGCTCGATACCGGGCACTTCGCCCTCGAAGACAAGCTCGACGTCATGGCGCCCATGATTCGGGACTTCCTCGACCGTAACGTTGCCGGTCGCTGAGGTGCAGAGGGCACGCGAGGGGACCGCGAATGGGCACGATCACGGTCGAGGACGGCACCGAAATCTACTTCAAGGACTGGGGCGAGGGGTAAGCCGTGGTCTTCAGCCACGGCTGGCCTCTCAGCGCCGACGCCTTCGAAGATCAGATGTTCTTCCTCGGCCGCCAGGGGTACCGCTGCATCGCGCATGACAGGCGTGGGCACGGCCGCTCCAGCCAGCCCTGGACCGGCAACGACCGCGATACCCCGGGCGGGGGCGGAAGGCTGGGGCGAGGGGGAACTGGCTGCCCTCGTCACGCGCGACACGATGATCGGCGTGGCGCCCGTCGGGGTCCCAATCGCCGGAGCCGACCGATGACCCAGACCGAGATGCTGCTGAAGCGGCTGCCGAACGACATCGGCGGCCTGGACGGTGAGCTCATTCAGCGGACCGAACACGAACTTGAGCCCTGGGAGAAACGCTGCCACGCCCGCGCCGACGTGCTCGACTTCCACACGATCCTCAAAACGGAGGAGAAGCGCAGGGGGAGCGAGGCGTTTGGAGCCGAGAGGGTCGGCGCGCTCAGCTATTACGGGCGGTGGATCGCCGCGTTCGACAACATCCTGTTCGCCGAACGTATCCTGACCCCGAGCGAACTGGCGGCCGAGATGGACGAGGTGGCGGCTCGCTGGGATCAGGAGCCTCGCCCATGACGGCCGGTTTCATCAAGCATGAGAGCCAGTTCCGGCCCGGCGAGACCATGGACAACCTTATCCGCGCCGTGGCGGAGCGCGGCCTGGCGGTCTTCCTCAGACTCGATCATGCGGCCGCGGCGGTCCAGGCCGGCCTCGATCTACGGCCGACCCAGCTGCTCGTGTTCGGCAGGGCGGAAGGCGGAACGCCTCTGATGCAGGCCAACCAAACCATCGGCGTTGACCTGCCCCTGCGCGCCCTCGTGTGGTGTGATCCGGCGGACCGGACTTGGGTCGGTTACGACGACCCCCTGTGGCTGGCGGAGCGTCACGGCTTGACGGACAGCAATCCGAGGCGTGTCGCAGAGGCTCTCTCGCGGCTGGTCGAGGCCTGCGTGCTACAGGCTTCTGGAACCGACGCGGCGAAACCACGTGGAGCGCTTTGAGTCGCGTGTGGCGGCCTCTACTGAGGCCACTACATGGATCGGACGACAAATACCGGCGCTTTATCAATCGAGAAATGGTTCAGCACAGGGTCCAGGGGAGGACACCATGAGAACTGCGACGCTTCGATTAGGGGCCTGCATCATGGGCGCCTGCATCGGGGCCTTCACGCCATGGCCGACTGGAAGCGCTGATGACGATGCTTCACCGATCTTCGGCATTCGACTTCCTGCAGGGTACCGCGATTGGCAATTGATCAGCGTGGCGCACGAAGCGGGTCAGCTCAACGACATTCGTGCCGTTCTCGGAAACGACATCGCGATCAAGGCATATCGGGAAGGAACGCGCCCATTCCCGGATGGCGCTATCATCGCGCGATTGGCTTGGGAGTATGTGTCGTCCGCAGAAAACGATGCGGTTTTCGGCCAAACACAATCGTTCGTTCCCGGATCCCCGACGAACGTGCAGTTCAGCGTCAAGGACTCTGAAAAATTTGCCGATACGGGCGGATGGGGATACGGCCAATTCGAAGGAGGCAAGCCCAATCGGAGCGAAGACCTGATGAAGACCTGCGCGCCATGCCACGCTCGCGTCTCAGCAGACCGTGACTTTGTCTTTACACGCTATGCACATTCAGAGCCGCCATTGGTGCGGCAATAAGATATTTACTCAACGTTAATCTTCGAATAGCTCCATAATTAGCGAAACCCGATAATCCGAGATTGTCGTTCCTGCCTGCCGAGGATCGGAAATCGGTCGCGGCGACCGACTTCAGCATCCTCGTCTTGGTAGTCGGCGGCAGGCCCACTCAGGCGCCCCCGGACCTGGTCGACGGCAGTCGCCCGACCGGCAAGGCCGCGGCGCTGGACGACAGCCCGCACAGCGCCGTGCAACTCACGAGCCCGAGAGGCGTGACCGACAGCGGAAAACTCGAGGCCCTCCACCCTGGAGAGGAAACCTCCTGCCCCGAAACCGAAACGTCTCGCTGTCGCGCGGCTGTCGACCGGGCTGGCCCGCCCAGTCCTGGCGCAGGGTGCGAACCATCATCACGGCTCCATGGCCGGCATGGAGATGGGCTCGATGAAGTCTGACGCGGAGGACGACGCCTCCACCAGAGAGTTCAAGGTCGCCGACTCGGCGATGATGAGGGACATGGACATTCCCTCGACCGGCGACCCCGAGGTCGACTTCCACGCCCACATGATTCCGTATCACAAAGGCGCGGTCGCGATGGCGGGAGTCGCACTGAAACACGCCAAGGATCCCGCCACCAAGGCGATGGCCCAGAAGATCGTCGCCGCCCAGGCCACGGAGATCTCCGACATGGAGGCGTGGCTGACGCGGCATGGCAAGTAACCGCCGCAGCCGGGGCAGGCCGCCGGGGCAGGCAGCCGGGGCGGTCCGAGCACGCTGCCCCGATGAAGGTCCCGTCCGCCCAGGGGGCCGAAATGCCAGCCGCCCGCGACGGCACCCTCGATCAAATGGCCACAATCGCCGCCATCCGCGGCGAATGTTCCCGAGGTCCTGTGTGGATGGCTCCCGCATTGCAAGTGGCGAATTGAGCTTCTGACGGGTTGGTCGGGTGCAGTCTTGTGTCCGGCCTGTCGATGCAGTCGTTCATGTTGACCGCTGGCCCTGATGGGATCCGCGAGCTGGGTCCCACTCTGCTTTGCGGGCTATGACGCCCTGGACTAGCGGCGGGGTGTCCCGGCTCCCGGTCTGACCGGTTCGCCATCAACTCTCATCGTCCTCGCAACCTGGAAACGTCTCCTCTGCGTGCTGTCAGGCGGCCGTGGCCGCCGGTGCGCGGTAGGTGCCGCCGCGGGTCATGATCGCCCAGGCGACCCGCGCCGTGCGATTGGCCGCCGCAACGGTCACCACGCGCACCGGCTTACGCTGCAGCAGCGCCGGCAGCCGCGGGTCGACCGAGGTCGGTGTCGTCTTCGCACGCCGGATCAGAGAGGTCATGCCGACCACGAGCAGCCGGCGCAGGTAGCGGTCGCCCATGCGCGAGATCCGGCCCAGGCGCTCCTTGCCGCCACTGCAGTTCTGCAGCGGTGTCAGGCCCAACGAGGCCGCGAACTGCCGACCGGAGCGGAAGCGTTCGGGCTCGCTCACCGAGGCGGCCAACGCGGTTGCCGACACGATGCCGACACCCGGGATCGTCGCCAGGCGCTGCGACAGGTCGCTGTCCCGATGCCAGGCGAGCAACTCCTTCTCCAGTCGGGTGAGCTGGATCTGCACGGCACCGATCTGATCGGCCAGCCCGGTCACCACGCGCTGGGCGAGCGGCGGCACCTCGGCCGCGTCTCCGGCCGAGAGCCGGGCCGCCAGTTCGAGCGCGTGCCGCAGGCCCCGCGCCATCTCGATCCCGAACTCGGCGAGCAGGCCGCGGATCATGTTCACCAACTGCGTGCGTTGCTTGACCAGCAGGTCGCGCGTCCGGTGCAGCGCCAGCGCCGCCTGCTGCTCGGTCGACTTCACCGGCACGAAGCGCATGCTCGGGCGCGTGACCGCCTCACAGATTGCAGCGGCATCGTTCGCATCGGTCTTGCCGCGCTTCACATACGGCTTCACGTAAGCCGGCGGCATCAGCCGCACGTCGTGGCCCAGGCTCATGAGCTCCCGGGCCCAGTGATGCGCCGTGCCGCACGCCTCCATGCCGACCAGGCAGCGCGGCAGCTTGGCGAAGAACGGCACGACCTGCGCCCGCCTCAGAGCCTTGCGCACGACGACGTGCCCAGCTGCGTCGACGGCGTGGACCTGGAAGATGCTCTTGGCCAGATCGATGCCGACGGTGGTGATCTCCATGGGGATGGCTCCTGCATGAGCGTGGCTGCTGCTTCGGCAGCGACCACATCTTGGCACCGAGATGCCGTCAGTCGGAGCGGGAGCCATCCACCCCATCTGCTTTCCGGCGGCTGTCGCACGAGCCCGCGCGACCGGGCCGGGTCGGCAGGAGCTCGGCCGCTTTTCCGCCACCCCGTCTCCGAAGCAGACGAACCGCTATCGGCCAGGCTACGTCACGCCGGCCCGCAAATGCGCAGGACCGGACATTCGGCTTCGCGCCCAACCCGGACGGTCAAAACCGATGGACAACGCCTCCGAAGCGGACGTCGAGCCAGACAGATCTCACGTCAGGGCGGGCCGGAGCACCGCGTCGGCGGCGTGCTGGTTGGCGGAGATTCGCAGGAATTCGAAGGGCGCGCGATCGCTCCGGCGTGATGTCGACGCCCCGTGACGCGTCGTCAGGGGACCGAAGCGGTGGAGCCCCGTCTCACACCGCGCCCCTGAATCGAACCGTAGGCGGTGCACCCGCCTCAAGCAGGCCCGCCAATTTCTCCAGTGCCTCTCGAAGCGTTTCGCGATCGGGCGCTGCGTTGACGCAGACCCGGACGGTATCGCTTTGGTACAACGACGACACCTCGAACAAGCTGATCGGCGTAACCCCGACCCCGGCTTCCTCCGCGGCCTGCGTATAGGCTTCCGCCGACCAGCCGTTCCCCAACTTCAGACAGAAATAGTACGCGTTCGGTTGGGTGAGGATGGCTTGCCGAGGCAGGAGACCAGCCACGAGCGCCTGCCGCGCTTGCGTTTCCGCACGCATCGCGGCGACGACTTGATCGATCCGCCGCGACTCCAGAAGGCGCGTCGCCCATTCCGCGTTGAATGGCGATGCCATCAGCGTGGTCGCACGCAGCGCGATACCGAAAGCAGAGACCAGCTGCCGGGGCACCCGCAGGAAGCCGATACGCAATCCCGGGCCCGCAAGCTTCGACAAGCTTGAGATGTGCACGACCCGGTCCGGCGCTGACGCAGCCAGCGGTCTCAGGATGGGGTCGGGCAGGAAGCCGTAGACATCATCCTCGACGATCAGGACGTCGTGGCGTGCACAGACTTCGGCCACCTCCCGCCGCCGTTCGTCCGACATCGTGGCGGTGGTCGGGTTGTGCAGCGTCGGCGTGCAGACGAGGACTTTCGCTCGGGTCCGGCGGCAGACCACGTCGAGGTATTCGGGCACGATGCCTTCGCGATCCATGCGGACCCCAACCAGCGAGCGACCCAGCATGCCGGCCGCGGATTTCAGGCCGTAGAAGCTCAGCTCCTCGGCCAGGACGGCATCGCCCGGATGCGTCAGCGCCATCAGGGAGAGCAGCAGGCCGTGCTGGCCGCCGCAGGTCACCAGCACCTCGTCGGCCCGGGCTTCAATCCCGAAGCGACCGAGCCATCGTGCTGCAATGGTCCGATGCCTGAGAAGACCGACGTCGACTTGGCTCGCGAGCAGGCCCCCGAGATCGACGGCGCCGTCGAGTTCGGGGCGGATCAGCGCCAGCGCAGGGTGATGCATCGCATGCGCCGGGAAGTTGTGGGACAGGTCGACGAAGGTCTGGCGTGGGACCGGCTCCCGAAGGGATGGCGGTCCGTCCGGATCCTGCACTGGGTTGAGGAAGGTGCCGCGGCCGACCTCGCCTCTGACAAGGCCCAGCCGCTGCATCTCGGCATAGGCCCGGCTGACCGTCCCGATGTTGAGCGACAGCCATGCGGCCAAGTCGCGCTGCGGCGGCAGCCGATCGCCCGGTCGCAAGACGCCGGCCCGCAGCGCGATCTCGACCGCGCCGACGATGGCCGAATAGCGAGCCCCGGCCGTCCGCTCGACGGCATCGATCCATCCGGGTCGACTCATACCTGCACCGATTGTCCTACACATTGTCTCGGTCGGACCGCAGCCACGACCGAAATTCAAGCGCGATGCCGCTCATATCCGCGCGCCAGGTCCGACAATGTCGCCTAACTTGATCATGACAATACGGTCCCGACCCTGGGTCCGGGACATCACGCGGGGCAAGCCTGCGGAACGGAGATCGCGGTGCCGAAGCCAGAATCAGACCCGTCGGCCATGCTCTTCCACATGGTCTCCGACGGGCCGCAGCCGGTCGCTCCCTTCAGTCACGCGGTCGAGGTCGACGGCTTCGTCTTCGTCACGGGGCAGATGCCAGACACGCCGTCCAACCCCGGCCTCCTGCCGGACGGCATCGAGGCGCAGACCCGCAACGTCATGGCCAACCTCACAACGATCCTGGCCGGGCTCGGCCTGGGATTGGAGCACGTGGTCGTCGCGCGGGCCTTCCTGACGGAGTTCAAGCGCGACTACGCGGCGTTCAACGCGACGTACAAATCCTTCTTCCCACACGACCGCCTGCCGGCGCGAACCTGCGTAGGCACGACGGGGCTCGCCTACGATGCCTTGGTCGAGATCGACCTGATCGCCCGTCGGGGCGCCGCGCCATCCCTTTCGTCGAGCGAGCAAAAGGACTGAGCCATGGCTTCCGTTCGGGACAAGATCCTCGCCATCGCCGCCGCGGCGGCGCTGAGCTTGAGCGTCGGGGCGTCCCAATCCTCTGCGGCGAGCCTCGACGACATCAAGGCCAAGGGGTCCATGGTCGTCGCGACCGAGGACAGCTACAAGCCGTTCGAGTACGTCGAGAACGGTAAGCCGATGGGCCTCGACCACGACCTCCTCGCGCTGCTGCGCAAGGAGGCGCCGTTCAAGATCGACCAGCAGATCATACCCTGGACGGGGCTTCTGGCCGGGGTCGCGACCGGGAAATACGACGTGGCCCTGACGGCGGCCGTCATCACCCCCGATCGGATCCAGAGCCTGAGCTTCACGATGCCGATCGCCGAAGCGACGCAATACTACGTCGTCCGCGCGGCCGAGACCCGGATCAAGGGTGTCCCCGACTTGGCCGGCAAGACGGTCGGCGTGCAGTCCGGCGGCGCGTCCTACGCGGCCCTGGCCGATCTCGAACCCACGCTGGCGAAGACAGGCGGAAAGCTCGGCAAGGTGGTGCAGTACACGTCGCTGCCGGAGGCATATCAGGACCTCGCCAATGGCCGGCTCGACTACGTGATCAATGGCGTCGTCAACCTCGTCAGCCTGACGAAGGACCAGCCGAAGCGCTTCAGGATGGGCGAGGCGGTCGGCGCGCCGACCTATGCGGCCTGGGCCGTCGCCAAGGGGAACGACGGCCTCCTGGCCTACCTCGACCAGTTCATGGCGAAGGTGCGCGCGAGCGGAGAGCTCTACGCTCTGCAGGAGAAGTGGCTCGGCCGGGCCTTCAAGGACATGCCGTCCGCACCGACCAAGTAGCCTGGGAGCGCGGGGCGACAGACCCGGACGCGGAGAGTGACGGCCATGACGTGGCCAGCGATACGCACCATTCTCGACGGCGCGGTGGTTACCGCCGCGCTGGCAGCGGTCAGCATACTGCTGAGCCTGCCCCTGGGCCTCCTCCTCGCGCTCCTGCGTGAAGGCCGCATCCCCGGGGTCCCGGCTCTTCTCGCCGCTTTCGTCAGCCTCGTCCGGGCGACGCCGTTCGTAACGCTCGTCCTGTTCGTCTACTTCGTCCTGCCGGCGGCCGGATTGGAGCTCGAACCGGTTCCGGCCGCCATCGTCGCGCTCACGCTGAATACGGCGGCGTTCAGCAGCGAGATCTGGCGCTCGGCACTCGTGACGTTTCCCCGGGATCAACGTGAGGCGGCTGCCGCCTTCGGCATGTCGGAGCGAGCCACCTTCATCCGCATCGTCTTCCCGCAAATCTGGCGGGCCAATCTCGGGCCCCTGGTCAGCGAGGTCACGATCCTCCTGAAGTGCACCCCAGCCGTGGCCGTTATCGGGGTGGTCGAGATCACCCGCGCAGCCGGCCGGATCGGCGCAGAGACCTACGAGCCGCTGCCTCCCTTCCTCGTCGCGACGCTCATCTACACCGCGCTGATCGCGACGCTCGTGCGCGGCCAGCGCGTCGTCGAGCGCAGGATCGCCCGGCGCTTCGGATTGGCGCGCCCGTGAACGGACTTCTGGTCGTCTGGGAGAGCCGGGACGTCTTCCTCTGGGGGGCGGCCAACACCCTGTCGCTCGTACTGGGGTGCCTCCTGCTCAGTATCCCGATCGGCATCCTCGGCGCCGTCGTGCTCACGGAGGCGCCGGATCCGCTGCGCCGCCTGTTCGCCGAGGCCGTCGATCTCCTGCGGTGCGTGCCGTTCCTGCTGCTCGCCTACGTCGTCTACTACGGCCTGCCGGAGCTCGGCCTCAGACTCGATCCCTGGTGGGCCGGACTGATGTCGCTCACGGTCTACACGACGGCCTACCTCGCGGAGATCTTTCGGGCGGCCTTCCGCGCCGTCGCTCCGGACAACATCGAGGCGGCGCACGCCTTCGGCCTGTCCCGCAGCCTGATCTACCGGCGCATCATCCTGCCCCAGGTCGCCATAACCGCTGCCCCGGTGATCGGGAACCAAGTGATCACGACCATCCGGGACAGCGCGCTCCTCATGATCATCACGGTGCAGGAACTGACCTTCGCGGCGAATTTCGTCAGTGCGAACCATTTCACGCCCTTCGAGCCGTTCGCCGCCGCGGTCGGTCTCTACCTGCTCATGTCGTTCGTGATCGAGGCGGGCGTGCGCCGCATGGAGCGGGTGAGGAAGCTACGCTATGGCTGAGACTGACGCCGCGATCTCGGTCCGGGGTTTGTGCAAGGATTTCGATGGGTTCGAAGTCCTGCGTGACATCGACCTCGACCTCGCGCCCGGCACGACGACCTGCATCCTGGGGCCGAGCGGCTCGGGCAAGTCGACCTTTCTACGCTGCCTCAACTGGCTTGAGGAGCCGAGCGCGGGCTCCGTTCACATCGACGGCAAGCCCATCGGGCGGAGCGGGAATGGCAGGGCCACGAGGCCGATGGCACGGCGCGAGCTGGCGTCCACGCGAACCAGCATCGCCATGGTGTTCCAGCACTTCGCCCTCTGGCCGCATCTGACCGTGCTCGGCAACGTGACCGAGGCGCCGGTCCACGTCCTCGGCCGTCCCAAGCGAGAGGCCGAGGAGGAGGGCCGCGCGATCCTGGCCCGTGTCGGCCTCACCGAGAAGGCCGACGTCTACCCGCACACGCTGTCCGGCGGTCAAAAGCAGCGCGTCGCGATCAGTCGCGCGCTCGCCATGAGGCCCAAGGTCATCCTCTTCGATGAGCCCACCAGCGCCCTCGACCCCGAGATGGTCGGAGAGGTGCTGAGCGTCATCCGCGAGCTTGCGCGGGAGGGGCTGACCATGGTGATCGTAACCCATGAGATGAGCTTCGCGCGCGAAATCGCCGACACAATCGTCTTCATGGACGGGGGCCGCATCCGAGAGATTGCGGCGCCAACGGATTTCTTCACCAATCCTCAGTCCGAGCGGGCCCGACGGTTCATCTTCCGACATTGACGGTCACCATGAGTTCTCGCAGTACGATGTCATCTTGAGCGAGCGCTCGTGCAGCGACGCGGACGCAGGATTCACGAGTGGGATCAGCTGGACGCGCCTGGGCAATGGCTCAGACCGTCTGCGCGCTTCCCACGGCAACCGACACGGCCTGGCTCTCTGCGATCGCTGAGGATCGATCTCGCCCGCTCGAGCACGTCCGGCGCGCCCGCATCGTTCTGCTCTCGGCCGAGCGCCTGAGCGTCCAGGACGTCGCCCGGCGGGCGTCGAAGGTCTGCTGCGCGACAAGACGCGCCCGACCGGGGCACCACCCCATTCGACAGAGACGGTCGCCGGGGTGCCGGCGCTGACCTGCGGGGAGCCGCCGGGCGAGGTCACCCGCTGGACCGGCCGTGCCGTAGCCCGTGCTGTGGGGATCTCGTTACGCGCCGTGCAGCGGATCCGGAAAGCTCACCGCCTCCGGCCGCACCGGCTGCGCGCTTTCAAGCGTTCGCGCGATCCGGCCCTCGCCGCCCAGGTCGAAGACGTGGTTGGCCACGACACAAGACCCACCCGCCCACGCGGTGGTGCTGTCCATCGACGATCCTTCGACCGGCTCAGGATGAGGAGAACCGGATCCAGGCGCTGGAGCGCACCCGCCCCGACCGTCCGCTCGCCCCCGGCCATCCCGCCGCCCGAACCACGACTATGCCCGTCACGGCACCACGACGCTGTTTGCAGCCCTCGACGTCCTGGCGGGCACGGTGCTCGGCCGCGGCATGCAGCGCCACCGGAACCGTGAGTTCATCCGGTCCCTCGACGCCGTCGAGGCCGCCGTCCCGTCCGACAAGGCGATCCAGGCGATCCTCGACAACGTCACCACGCACAAACACCCGAAGGGGCGCTCCAGGCTCGCCCGCCACCGGCGCTGGACGTTCCACGTCACGCCGACATCGGCCTCGTGGCTCGACGCGGCCGAGGGCTTCTTCCCGGCGCTGATCCGTCGTCGGTTGCGACGCGGCTCCTTCACCAGCGTCGTCGACCTGCAGGCGGCGATCAAACGCGACATCACCGAGCACACTCGGCGCGCCAAACCCTTCGTCTGGACCAATTCCGCCACCGACATCCTCGCCGCAGTCAGCCGATCCCCTGAACCATCGGTCTGGGTCAGCGCGCCAGAGGCTGCGGTGGGCCCTATCTGAACAGCGGCAGCTCTGCGCCGAGCACGCAGAGGCCGACCAAAAACAAGGAGCCACCCGCGGCTTCTAGAATGACGCGCAGACGGTCGCTGATGAGAGACGCCGCGGCTGAAGCCGTTCCAGCCACGAAGCAAGCCAGACTGATCAACGTCACCGCAGCGCCTCCACGTCGGCCTGGAACGCCTACGCTACGGCGTGGGGGAGCAGGAAGTTTCAGCGAGGGTTCGCCAAGCCAGCGACGACGCAGCCGAGCTTGGGGGGTTAGCGTTTCGCGCCCCCTTGGCATCCACGCCCGCCCTTGTCGCTGAGGGGCGAACGGTAGGCGGACGTGGACGGCCAGCCTGAAGCCGGCGGCGGCGGCCTAATGTCTGATTCGAGACATTTCAATCCAAACCGGCTCTTCCCGATGAACGCCGCTCGCACATCCAGTGCAGGCGGCGGGAGGGATCTCGGTGGCCTCAGGAAATCCAGCCGAGCACCGTCACCAGGTGGTCGGCCTGGGCTCGAGTCAGGCCAGAGGCGACGGCGGATCCATTCCGGCAGACCGCAAAGGTCCCGTCAGCGGACGCACGAATTTTGATGGAGGCCATGGAGCTAAACCCGCGATCATGTCGCGGCCGATGTCGAAGGCTCAGGACGAACCGCGTGAGATGTGATCTCGGTTCCCCTTTGGCAAAATGCGGCGGACCGCCTCAGGTCTGTGGCTGAAACCCCAGCACGTCCCGCTCGCGCATCCGATGCGAGTTGATCGGCTTCGTCCGTCAATGCGGTGGACTTGCGGGATGGAATGGGCGCGGCCATCGTCAGGCGGCTCGCGGTGGAAGGGTGATGGTGTCGTCGGTCAGCGTCGGGGTGAGGGCCGCCAACGGATTCGTCGAATGTAGCTCCGTCCGATGCCGGATCGGGAAGCTGAGGCGAGCCAGAACATCGTCGCCCGTGCCTTCGATGAGGTCCTCCAGTTTCGGCCAGCGATTACGGAGTTGCTCGGCCGGATGCTGGAGAGCGGTGCGCGCCGCGTCCTGATCGGGCTGCTGGAAGGCGTTCACGCGCTCTTCGATGTCCTTGCAGAGCTTCGACACCGACGACTTCGAGATGCCCGACAGACCCATGGCCCGCACGAGATCGTCCACCCGGCGCGTCGAGACGCCGGCGATGCACGCCGCTTGGCTTGGCCGAAAGCCGCCGGCCCGCTTCGACGTCGGGACACCGCAAAAGGCGGACGGGATCCTGCAGATCCGACGCCAGCATGACGCGATCAAGAGTGCTTTCTCGCGCGCCGATCATCCACCGCCGCAACGCGGATCCATGGAGCCGAACGGGCGGATCCCGGAACCGTCCCCGCCGCCGCAGCTTCCGGCCCTGGAGCTTGGCGGCAGCGCCCCCGCGCTCAAGGTCGTGGGGAGGCTCTGGCACGGGGTCATGCCGGGCAGCTTTTCGGTTCGCCGATCTCGCCCCCTCGAGAAGGCTCCCCGGCGCGGCGAGGCGCGGCGAGGTCCGTCATCACGGCAGCCGGGCGTCGGATCTGTCGCCGGAGAACGTCCACGCGATCCGGCGCAGGCCTCAGCCGCGACGCGGTCTCAGGGGCGGGTCAGGAGGACGGGCCCGCTGTCGATCCGGATGCGCAGCACCGCGTAGGGCTTCCGGCGAAGGTCGCGGCCTTCGTGGAAGCCCGCTTGCCGGTGCAACTGGTTGGCGGTGAAGTACAGGTAACCGTCGCGCCCGATCGACAGCGTATCGGGCCAGCTGATGGCCGGATCGGTGACCACGGTGGACCACTTGCCCTGGTCGAGCACGCGGATGGCGTTGTGCTCGTAATCGCCGGCGAAGACCCGGCCGCGATCGTCTTCGGCGATCCCGTCCGAGGCGCCCTTGGCGCCCATGTCGCGGATCTGGCCGGCGAGATCAGCCTCGCTCACCCGGGGATCGCGCAAGGCGGCGGTCGGCACGGCATAGAGCGTCCGGCCGGAGAGCGGGCCGTAATAGAGCAGCGACCCGTCCGCCGAGAGCGCGATGGCATCGCTGGCGACGCGGACCGGCTTCGCCGGCCCGTTGGCGGGGCGGTTCATCAGCGGCTCGCCATCGACGACGGGGGTGAAGTCGGGCTCCGGCGCGGTGCTCGCATGGCCGGAGAGGCGGCGGAATGCCTTTCCGGTGGCGAGGTCCACCACGATGATCCCGCCAATGCCGG
This sequence comes from Methylobacterium sp. 391_Methyba4, assembly GCF_029691625.1. Taxonomy (NCBI): domain Bacteria; kingdom Pseudomonadati; phylum Pseudomonadota; class Alphaproteobacteria; order Hyphomicrobiales; family Methylobacteriaceae; genus Methylobacterium; species Methylobacterium sp. 391_Methyba4. The sequence continues at coordinate 5,018,099 of NZ_CP121475.1, forward strand.
CGTTGGAACTGTCGGTGATGTAGGCGACGCCGGCCTCGCCCTGGCGCAGGTCGAAGCGGACGTCGTTGAGATAGGTCGTCGGCAAAACGACGCTGTCGGGCAGGACGATGGTACGGACGATCGTGTTCGTGGCGAGGTCGATCGCCACCAGCTTGGCACCGCCCGGCTGCGGCGGGCGGAAGCCGGGCGCGGCCGTATCCAGCACCCAGAGCCGGTTCGCGCCGTCGGCGACGACGCTCTGCACGGAGATGAAATGCGCGGCCGGGGCGGCCGGATCGGGCTGGTTCGTCGCGAGATCGGGATAGGGCACCGTCGTCCCGTTCACCACCTCCCCCACGGTGAAGGGCGCGTTGTCGCCCCATTGCGGGAAATTCACGAACATCCGCCCGTTGGGCGCGACAGTGATGCCCGTCGGCATGGCGCCGTCGAATTGTGCGACCTGCTCGATGGCAGGCGCCGGCGCGGCGGAGGGCTCGGCCGCGCGCGTCGCGTCGTTCGCAAGCGCGATGGACAATGCCGCCGCCAGGGTGGCGGTGAGACTCTTCATGATGTCCTCTCCCCCCCGACGCCGCGTCGAGGCCTGTCGTTAGGCGCAGCAGGTAAGACGTCGGCACCGGTCGGCAATGGCGGGACTGAACGGCTCCAGCACCGGCGCGAGCCGCCCTGCGGCGAGATCCGCGGAGACGTAGGACCGGCCGAACCGTGCGAGGCCGGCGCCGCCGAGCGCCATCAGGCGCACCACGTCGCCGGACAGGCCCTTGTGCTCGGCGAGATCGACGCGCATCCGCGGATGTGCCGCGAGAGATCGCGGCCGAACCGGCAGGATGACCTGGGTGCCGAACGGGACCGAGGCGTTCACCCGGAGCCGGGCGCTCGGCTCGGCTGTCCCTCGGCCCCTGACGACTTGCAGGCGTCCGCGCGCTGGTCGCGCAGGCTGCGCAGGCCGGCGAGGCTGATCTCCTCCGTGATGGCCTCGTGCCATCTGTCGAGCAGGCGGATGCTGAAGCGTCGGCCGTTCAGGATGCTCTTGAGCACATCGCCATTCAGCGAAATCACCCCGATTTCCTGCATCTGCGCCGTGGGAAACATTGCGTTCGACACCGGCCCGTCGTCGATCCGATACTGATAGTTGAGGATGGAATTCTTCGGCAGACCCGTCACCTCGAGCCGGTCGCCGACGATCTGGATACGCGATCGGGTCTTCGGCGCCAGGATGCAGCCAGCGTCCCCGCTCGACGGGTGACCGGCCTTCCTGAGCACCCAGTCGCCCTCGCTGGCGACCGTCTGTCCCGCATCCTCGGCGGCGCCCAGGGGGGAGGCCAGGCAGGCCGCGACGGCGAAGAGTGCAACCCTCATGAACGACATCCTCGTCTCACACGTCGGTCCGGTCCTGGACCCAACATCGTTCTCCAAGCCGGGCTGTCGATCTGAGACACATTCGCCCGGTCACCCCGGCAGGCGATGGCTGGCAGATCCGCCCCAAGACCGGTCGGCAACGTGGTCCGCGACCGCCCACGCCCCGTTGCAGCAGCAGCCCCGGGAGACCTGTGGTCAGGCGCGCGAGGACGCGCCGGACGTGCCTGTTCGCGCCACCCCCGGCTCGGGAGCAGGCCGGCCGCAATCCACCCGACCAAGGCTCTCAGGCGATCACCGGCGCCCGCCGGTTCCGGCCGACGATGGTCAGGCTGCCTCGACGTGGGTGAAGCGGAGAAGCTGACGCCGGTCGGCGCGTCGGCTTCCGCCCCGCTTGGGCGGCCCTGCGGCCCGCTTGCGGGCGTCCAGACGGCGCGCCGTCAGAACACGGCGTGGTCGCCGCGCTCGGCAACGGCCTCGCCTCGGATCACGCGCGCATAATAGTCGAAGAGAGTTTCAGAGCCGGTCGACGGTGTGGCGCGCGCATCATATTGCCCCGTCACCGGATCCAGAACGAGCATGGATTCCGTCGCGTAGTAGCGCCCGATGCGCGCGAGTTCGGCCTTGGCTGCCAAGGTCGGAACCAGCCGTCCGAGCATGGCCAGAGTGACTATGATGACGTCCAGAAGGGCCACGGGCACATGCGTGAATCGCGCTTCGCGCCCGAGCAAGGCGAAGAGCTGCTCGCCCTGCGCCTTCGGGGTCACGGCTTCGCCCGGGCCGCCGATCGGCAGCACGCGATTGCGCCGGTCCGGGTCGTCGAGGCACTCGGCAATGTAGGTGCCCAAGTCGTCGTCGCTGATCGGTTTGCAGGCCGTCAGCGTGCCGTCGCCGAAAATCAGGAACGACTTCCCGCGTTTCAAACGATCGATTTGCCCCGACAGTGATTTGAAGAAGGCCGTTGGTCGTACGATCGTGTAATCGAGGCCCGACCCGGCCAGAACGCCCTCGAACGCGCGCTTGGCGTGCTGGAACGCCAGGACCGGCTTCTGGACGCAGATCGCCGAGAGAAGGATGACGTGGGTCACGCCGGCCGCCTTCCCGGCATGCAACGCACTCACATGCGCGCGATAATCGATCGCCCAGGCGTCGTCGGGCAAGCCCGTGCGCGAGGCGAGACACGAGACCAGGACGTCGAACGGCTCGCCGCGGAAACCCGCCTCGGCGAGGGACGATGGATCGGTCACATCCACCACCCTTGCGGTCGCGCCCGGAGGCAGTCGGGAGCAAGCGGGCGGCCCTGACGGGTCGTCGATGTCGGCGCGACGCCTGACGAAGCAGACCACGTCATGGCCCCGTGACACCAGCGCGCGCACCGTCGCGCGCCCGATCGTCCCGGTGCCACCGAGCACGGCGACGCGTCGCGGGCGCAACGCGTCCGATTGGTCTCCGGTCACGCTCACCTTATCCAGCCACTCAGGGTTCCGGCATGTCCGGTCGTTGTGACGAGACCGTATCGATCCACCCGAACAGGAGGCCGCCTTCGCAGCCTGGATTGCCACGGGTGTGGGCGAAGGGTCAGCGCGTCATGCCGGCGTCATAGCACGGAGCGCGCCGCCGGCGCCCGCTCTCGCGGCAGCGGGACAGTCAGGGCCGCAGCCTACCTGCGAGGACGTCGGTGGCTGCGTGGACCAGCCGGTGTCGGTGTATTGGTCCGGTTCTCGTCGAACAGCTTGCGCCAACGGATCAGCCGCTCAGGTGCGAGGCTGCCGTCCGCGACGGCAGCCTGCACGGCGCACCCGGGTTCGCTTGTGTGGGTGCAGTCGCGGTATCGGCACAGGGGCGCGCGTTCGATGATCTCGGCGAACAGCGTTTCGATCCCTTCCGCGGCGCCGCTGACGTGCAGCGTGCGCATCCCCGGCGTGTCGATGACCCAGCCGCCGTCGGCGATGGCATGCAGCGAACGCGACGTGGTCGTATGGCGTCCCTTGGCATCGTGCTCGCGAATGCCGCCGGTCAGCTGGGCCTGGGCCTGACCGGGACCGACCAGCGTGTTCACCAGCGTCGATTTGCCGACGCCGGAGGAGCCGACCAGCGCCACGGTCTGCCCCAGCCCACACCACGGAGCGAGGGCGTCTGCAGCCGCGGAGAGACGGGGGTTGAGGGTTACGACGTCGAGCCCGCGCTGCAACTCGGACGCTTGGCGCTGGTAGGTTCCCAGATCGGCTGTCGTGTCGGCCTTGGTGAGGAGGATCACCGGAATTGTGCCGCCTTGATTGGCCAGAGCCAGATAGCGCTCCAGTCGCGCCGGATTGAAATCGGCGTTGCAGGAGGTGACGATGAACAGCGTGTCGACATTGGCCGCCGCGGCCTGAAGGGTCCGGCTGCCTTCGGTGCGGCGCTCCATGACCGTCCTGCGGCTGAGACGGCGATGCACGGTCTGGGTTCGCGGATCGACGAGAACCCAATCGCCTACGGTGAAGTCGCTCGTGCTGGTGTGGATCGCGAGCGTCAGTTCGACGGATCCGGCCTCCGACAGGGCGGTCAAGCGAGACCGGTGAAGCGTCGCGATCCGCATCGGGGCGAGATCGGCCTCGTGGGGTTCACGCTGGACTTCGAAGAAGTCGGACCAGCCCAAGCTTGCAAGCGACAGGGGCTGGAAGGAAGGGGGATGATCGATCACCGCCCTGCCCATGACATGGCATCCTGCGCCTGGCCAGCCCTCCACCGCCAGGCGCACGTCGATGCCCGGCCGAGTGCAAGGACCGTCGGCCTGCGCCGTCTCCCTGCGCCGCCTCCCTTGGCCATACCCACGGGAGGCGGACGGTCGTGTCGCCGCGCGGGTCAATCGGGAGCGGCCGCGAAGGCGCGCGCCCCAATGCCCGGATGAGCCAGTCTCCGGCCCACTCATAAGATTAGCACTTCCACTCGGTGAGTGCTAACAATGCGTCGATCGGGCGGCGATGACAGTCTCGCCGTAGCCTTTCCCGCGACAGCGCCAATCATGTCGGTTGGATCTCGCTTGGGAACGATCAGGATACCACGATGAAATTCCGTCCGCTGCACGACCGCGTGGTCCTCCGTCGCATCGAAGGCGAGGAGAAGACCAAGGGCGGCATCATCATTCCCGATACGGTCAAGGAGAAGCCGCAGGAGGGCGAGGTCGTCGCCGCAGGACCGGGCGTGCGCGACGAGGCGGGCAAGATCAACCCGCTCGAGGTGAAGGCCGGCGACCGCGTCCTGTTCGGCAAGTGGTCCGGCACCGAGGTCAAGATCGACGGTCAGGACCTCCTGATCATGAAGGAATCCGACATCCTGGGCATCGTCGCCTAGCGCGGATCAGGCCGCTCAGAGCCTCACGACGATCTGCCCTTCGAGGCGCCCGCTGTGGCGCGCCTCAGGGCCAAACGACAGATGACGAGTGCTCCACCATGTCCGCCAAAGACGTTCGCTTTTCGGTCGATGCCCGCGAGAAGATGCTGCGCGGTGTCGAATTGCTCGCCAGTGCGGTGAAGGTGACGCTAGGCCCGAAGGGCCGCAACGTCGTGATCGAGAAGAGCTTCGGCGCCCCGCGCATCACCAAGGACGGCGTCACCGTCGCCAAGGAGATCGAGCTCGTCGACAAGTTCGAGAACATGGGCGCCCAGATGGTGCGCGAAGTGGCCTCGAAGTCGAGCGACACCGCCGGTGACGGCACGACGACCGCGACCGTTCTCGCGGCCTCCATCGTCCGGGAGGGCGTGAAGTACGTCGCCGCCGGCATGAACCCGATGGACCTGAAGCGCGGCATCGATCTGGCCGTGGCCGCGGTCGTGAAGGATATCGGCGCGCGCTCCCGCAAGGTCGCCTCGTCCGAGGAGATCGCCCAGGTCGGCACGATCTCCGCCAACGGCGACAAGGAGATCGGCGAGATGATCGCCCACGCCATGCAGAAGGTGGGCAACGAGGGCGTCATCACCGTCGAGGAGGCCAAGACCGCCGAGACCGAACTCGACGTCGTCGAAGGCATGCAGTTCGACCGCGGCTACCTGTCCCCGTACTTCATCACGAATGCGGAGAAGATGGTCGCCGAGCTCGAGGATCCCTACATCCTCATCCACGAGAAGAAGCTCTCCTCGCTCCAGGCCATGCTGCCGGTGCTCGAGGCCGTGGTCCAGACCGGCAAGCCGCTCCTGATCATCGCCGAGGACATCGAGGGCGAGGCGCTCGCCACCCTGGTGGTGAACAAGCTGCGCGGCGGCCTGAAGGTCGCGGCCGTGAAGGCGCCGGGCTTCGGTGACCGCCGCAAGGCGATGCTCGAGGACATCGCGATCCTGACCAAGGGCCAGATGATCGCCGAGGACCTCGGCATCAAGCTCGAGAACGTGACGCTCCCGATGCTCGGCCGCGCCAAGCGCGTGCGGATCGAGAAGGAGACCACCACGATCATCGACGGCGCCGGCGAGAAGGCCGACATCGAGGGCCGGATCAGCCAGATCAAGGCGCAGATCGAGGAGACCACCTCGGACTACGACCGCGAGAAGCTCCAGGAGCGTCTGGCCAAGCTCGCGGGCGGCGTCGCGGTGATCCGCGTCGGCGGTTCGACCGAGGTCGAGGTCAAGGAGAAGAAGGACCGCGTCGACGACGCGCTGCACGCCACCCGCGCGGCGGTCGAGGAAGGCATCGTCCCCGGCGGCGGCACCGCGCTCCTGCGCGCCAAGGCCGCCGTCCAGGGGCTCGCGAACGACAACCCCGACGTCCAGGCCGGCATCAAGATCGTCCTCAAGGCTCTCGAGGCCCCGATCCGTCAGATCGCCCAGAACTCGGGCGTCGAGGGCTCGATCGTGGTCGGTAAGATCCTGGCCAACAGCTCGGAGACCTACGGCTTCAACGCCCAGACCGAAGAGTATGTCGACATGCTCAAGGCCGGCATCGTCGACCCGGCCAAGGTGGTGCGCGCGGCCATTCAGGGCGCGGCCTCGGTCGCCGGCCTGCTGGTGACCACCGAGGCGATGATCTCCGAGGCGCCGCGCAAGGAGGCTCCGGCCATGCCCGCCGGCGGCGGCATGGGCGGCATGGGCGGCATGGATTTCTAACCGGCCGAAACAGGTCCGAAGCGCCCTCCGGCACGCCGACAGGCGGATCGCCGGAGGGCGCTTCGGCGCAACACGAGGGGGTGGATCGACCGGCTGGACCGACCTTCTCTCGCTATCGACCGCTGCCGCCTCCGCCGGGCTGAAACCGGCAAGCTTGTGCCGTTCGCTCCGGGCGCCTCATCCTCGTGACGGATGCGTTGGCTCGCAGGGCGATCGCGCCGACGAGGGCCCTGCGAAATTCGTCCTGTCGGCATGACCCGCGCCGATCTCGCGGTTGCCATCGAGGAGAGAGCACATGCGCATTCTTGTCGGCTGCGAGATGACTTACGAGTTTCCGCAGCCCACGCCCGTCATCGCGACGCTCAACGTCCACGCATCGCGCTTCCCTGACCTCGAACGGCCCGATTACCTGATCACGAGCCCGGCCGTTCCCCTGGAGGGCTATCGCGACAGCTTCGGGAATTGGTGCACCCGTATGGTCGCTCCGGCGGGGCGCTTCATGCTCAAGACCGACACGGTCGTGCGGGACCACGGCAGCGGGGATCTGCAGGAACTCGACGCTCCGGAGATCCCGGTCGAGAAGCTGCCTTCGGACAGCGTGCTGTTTCTCCTCGGCAGCCGGTACTGCGAGACGGATCGCCTCTCCGCCATCGCGTGGGATCTGTTCGGACATGTCCCGCCCGGCTGGGGACGGGTGCAGGCGATCTGCGACTATGTGCATGATCGGATCGCCTTCGGGTATGAGCACGCGCGTGCAACCCGCACGGCCTTCGATGTCTTCGAGGAGCAGCGGGGCGTCTGCCGCGACTATGCGCATTTGGCGATCGCGTTCTGCCGCTGCCTCAACATCCCGACGCGCTACTGCAACGGCTATGTCAGCGACATCGGCCTGCCGCTGCCGCATGCGCCCGGTGATTTCGCCGCCTGGATGGAAGTGTATCTCGGTGGCCGTTGGCATACCTTCGACCCTCGCAACAACAGCTCCCGGATCGGCCGGATCCTGATCGCCTATGGGCGCGACGCCGCGGACGTGCCGTTGACGCTCACCTTCGGGCCCAACGATCTCACCGGGTTTCGCGTGACGACGGAAGAAGCGCCCGGCCCAGCCTGAACCGGCGCCGTATCGAAGCCGAGCACAGTCGATTCAGCCGATCGACCGCAGGATGGTGGCGCTGCGGCGTCGCGCAGCCGTCGATCTGACAAGGCAGGAACGGGCGGGCGACCCGGCTTCCCGGCCGGCGCGCTCCGTGTCCGTTGCGGGACCTCGGGCGGGCCTCGACGCATGGCGATGATGGGCCTGACGCCGAAGGTCTGCTTCAATGCGGCGCAACGGCCGACGCGATTGGCGGCCGGCCGGAACGACGTAGAGTGCGCCCGGGTCAAGGCGCTGCGCAGGATCCCTCGTGAGCCCGGACCAGAACCACGACGAGGGCGAGGACGAGGGCGAGGATTGGCGCTCCGTCAGCACGCGCCGGCCTGACACGGGAAGCCTCAGCCGCGCCCGGAGCCGCGCGCGCGAACCCGGTCGCGGGCGAACCGCGGATGATCCGGCCCAGATCCCGGCCCTGGGGTGGAAGGACGTCCTCTGGAGGATCCTGTACTCCTTCCCGCGCGACCGCATCTTCACCACGGCCGGGGGCGTCGCCTTCTTCACCCTTCTGTCGACCTTCCCGGCTTTGGCGACCATCGTGTCGGTCTACAGCCTGTTCTCCGACCCGCACGTCATCAGCGAGCACCTGAGCCTCCTCTCGGGCGTCCTGCCGAGCGGCGTCCTCGCCCTCCTGTCCGACCAGCTCATACGCGTCGCCCAGCAGAGCGCCGGCGCGCTCAGCACGGCCTCGCTGGTGAGCGTGTTGATCGCCTTCTGGAGTGCGAACTCGGGCGTGAGCGCCCTCTTCGATGCGCTCAATGTGATCTACAGGGAGCGGGAGAAGCGTTCGCTGGTGCGCTTCTATGCCACCACCTTCCTGTTCACGTTGAGCGGCATCGTGTTCGCCCTGACGGCCACCGGATTGGTCGTCATCCTGCCGCTCGCGCTCGACCAGCTCGGCCTGGGTGTGCTGACCGACGTCACGCTGCGCCTCGTGCGCTGGCCGGGGCTGCTGATCCTCGTCAGCATCGGCCTGGCCGTGACGTATCGGTACGGACCCAGCCGGCGCGAGGCCAAGTGGCGGTGGGTGAGTTGGGGCGGCGTCGCCGCGGCCATCACCTGGGTTTGTGCCTCGGTCTCGTTCTCCTGGTACGTGGCCAGCTTCGACAGCTACAACAGGATCTACGGTTCGCTCGGCGCAGGCGTCGGGTTCATGACGTGGATCTGGTTCTCGGTCGTGATCGTGCTTCTGGGGGCCAAGTTGAACGCCGAGATCGAACGCCAGACGGCGCGCGACAGCACGCGGGGGCAGCCGAAGCCGCTCGGCTCGCGCGAGGCCCATGCGGCCGACACCATCGGACCGACCGAGGGCTGAATGGGGTGCCGGCACGGTCAAGAGGACCGGCCTGAATCTCGGGCCTGTCGCAGGCGTCGGGATCTCACGCCCGGCTGAGCGTCACGCGCGAAAAGCCGCGCTCACGGATCCGGCGACGGCTCGTCCTCAATCAGCGCGATCGAGGTGGCGATCGGACCGTCCAGGGGTCCCACATGGGCTATGAAGCGGGCCCGCGACCAGAGTTCGACGCGGTCTCCGTCGCTCAGGCAGAGGGCACGTTCCGTCGCGTCTGCGTCGCTGGCGGCCTCGATCGGGATGGTCGACCTGACGCTCCCATCCGGCGCGAACCGGTAGGCCCGGTACGGCGAGAGCGCACAGGACGAATGGCGCCTGGCCGGGAAGCTTACGACGTCTGCCATTCGCGCCTGCCCGCTCTCGTTGTGAACACCAGCCCCAAGCTGCTGGCGCTCGAGGCACGCGATCCGTCGACCGGCATCCTGCGCCTCCCTGAGCCGCAATGATAGCCCAGATGATGGGCGGCCGGAGCGAACCCGGAAAACGCCGTCACGGTTCGTGCGGTCGTCGGTTCAACGCCGTCTGATCGGTGCCGCGCATGGAACGGTCGGCTGATCCGGCCGGTTCGAAGCTCACGGCGTGCCGCGTTGGCGCGCCGACGACCAGGGTTAACGCTATGGCTACCGGCACAGTGAAGTGGTTCAACGAGACCAAGGGCTATGGCTTCATCCAGCCCGACGACGGCGGCAAGGACGTGTTCGTCCACATCTCGGCGGTCGAGCGCGCCGGGATGCGCAACCTGATCGAGGGGCAGAAGATCTCCTACGACGTCGAAGCCGACCGGCGCAGTGGCAAGGAGAGCGCCGCCAACCTGAAGGGCGCCTGAGCCGTCCTTCGTGGGGATCACAGCCGGCGCGCGCCGTTCGGCATCGGCTGACCAGATCCGCCTAACATCAGCATCGCGGGCCGAATCGGGTATCGGCTTGCGGTGCTGAAGCGACGACCTGGGCGGGACCGCTCGCCACCGATGTCACCGCGCCGGGACCGCCCCGCCCCGGCTCACCAGGGTGGCCTCCCGGTCGGAGGCCTTCCACACCGGCAGCGACCCCTCGCGAACGAACATGGCGAAGGCCTCCGCCACCGCTCCTCGGTCGAAGGCTTGCGCCCCGTCCACCGCGCGACCGACGATGCAGGCCGCGTCGGGAGCCTCTGCGACCGGTGGCCGGCTCTCCAACGAGAACAGCACGCCCGACCGATCCGGCCTCAGGTCATCCGGCAGGGCTCCGATCTTGCGCCACAGGCAATCCCAGCGGGCGCAGGCCTCAGGGCGCTCGGGATAGATCCCGCACGCCGTGCCGGTGTTGTGGCGGCACAGGATCCCCGCGGGCTTGTCGAGGGCCTTGATCTCCAGGGCTCGACAGCAGACCGTGCAGGAGCCGCAGGATCGGCCTTGTGCGAGAGCCGCGGTGTTCCGTGGGGTGCCCCCCCGGCGACCGCCTTGCCCTTGGGGCTCCTTGATGATCAGGGTGTCCTCGCTGTCACGTCGTTGCGGCCTGTCGCGCGCGGTATGGGACGTCGCCGATGTCGGACGATGCCACGCTCTGGGATCTCGTAACCGCCGAGCGCATCGCCATCGAGGACGTCGGTGCCGCCATCGACGTCTACCTCGCGGAACCGACGACGCAGAATCATCCGATCGGGCCGGACCATAGTCTCGATCTGGCTGCGGCCGTCGCGGCGCACGCCTTCGCGTCCGCGACCGTGGTCGATCCTGACAGCGACGAGCCGTCCCGTCGCATGGCGGTGCGATCGGCCCTGCTCATGGGCCGCCCGACGGCCCGATCGATCGGCCGCCGAGACCCTGCGAGGGATCAGCGTTCGGCGGATCGGGCGATCCGCTTGAGCGCGGCTACTGATCGTCCTCGTCGTCGTTGACCTCGATCAGGTCGCTGGTGTCCTCGTCGTCCTCGTCGACCACGAGGGTGTCATCCTCGACCGTGTCGCCGTCGTCCTCGATATCGAGCGTGTCATCGCTCTCGGTATCGGTGTCCTTGTCGGCTTCCTCGGCCTCGGCCTCATCCAGTGACACGAGTTCCGGCCCGTCCGTCTCCTCCTCATCGTCGACCGGCGTCTCCTTGCGCGCCACCACGGGTGCGGCCGCTCGGGCGGAGGACGGCGACACGGAGGTGGGGACGACCTCGCCAGAGTAGGGCGAGATCACGGGGGTCTTGTTGAGGTCGTAGAACTTCTTGCCCGTCACCGGGCAAATGCGCTTCGTACCAAGGTCCGGACGTGCCACTGCGACTCTCCAAAAGGACGTTCCACGCTGGACGGGCAGCGCACTCTCCGGCTCGTCTATCATAGATGGCGGCGGATCACCCTGCCCAACGCGAGTCTGGATCGGATCCGGGCAGCGGCTTGCCCGCCCGCAGACGTCCCGCTGCCGGTGACGGCCTGGCTGACCCCGCGAGGGGGCAGACACGCGCCCGCCCGACCGACCGCTTGAACGTCGGCTCTCGGACGCCGCCATTCCCAGGCCGCCCGGCAACGTCGCCCCGGGGTAGTCAGCGGCCCCTGGCCCTTCGCCAGACGGCACAGGGACCGTCTTCGGGCCGCCCCAGTCGGCCGCTTCGCGCCCGTCCCCTGAGAGCGATTCCGAGGCTCGATCGGCCGGATGCCGGGGGGCAGGCTGACCCCTCAGAGCCGCAGGGAGGCTGATGGGGCCTTGCTTCTCCTGCGCCGGTGTCAGGCCCCGCACTCGGTCGCAACCGCGTCTGCTCCAGACGTCCCGGCCTCGTCGGCCGCAAGATCGAGCAGTCGTTGCGCGAGTAGCACGGCCGTCGCCGCGTCCACCGCGGATGCGTCCGCTCCGACCCGTTGGACGAGGTCCGGCTGCTGCAGAAACATCGGTCCTCCGACCATCACGCAGATGGCTCGGTTGCTCGACGCATCGCGCACGGAGCGGATCGCCGTGGCGAGCTGGTCGACGCGCGTCTCGCTGCTGAGCGTCAGACCGACGACGCCGAACCATTCGGACGCCACCAGAGCGGCGATCTCCTCTGGACTGGAGGAGAGGCCGATCGACACGGCCCAGCCTGCCCGACGCAGGAATTGCTCGACGATCCGCACGCCGAACGTGTGCTGTTCACCTGGAGCGCCCATCAGGAGCAGACGACGCCGATCATCGCGCGAGGCGGTCCCCGGCGCGGCTCGGAAACGCGCGACGAGCCGTTGGAGACGGGCCACGCCCGTGGTGACCTCGACGAAGTCGCACAGATCCTCGTCCCACATCCGGCCCAAGAGAGCCGCGGAGGGGGCCAGGAGATCGAGGAACAGGCGATCGACAGGGTGGCCGGCCGCCACCAGGGCCGAGAAAGCCTCGATGACGGCCCCATCGTCCGTCGCGAGCGTGAGATCGGTGAAGGCCGCGATCTGTCCCGCGTCTGGTTTGAAGGCGGGTATGGCTCCCTCGGTCGCCAAACCGCGATGGCGCAGAACCAGTTGCGGGATGATCTCGGTCTGGACGACCTGCCCCAGGGCCAGGCAGCGCTCGCGTGCGGCCTCGGCGGCACGCTTGCGCGCATAGAGCCGACGAGCCTCGGTCGCACGTTCGGTATCGTGCGGGAGACCGTCGCCCCCCAGATGGTCGGACGAACCGAAATTCTGCATCGTCCCCCCCGGCGCCACAGCGTCGGCGGCCTTGCTGGCCTATCGATCGCTGCGCAGCATGAGAACTGTTGTCAGCGCGGATGTAAAGGCTAAGTCAAATTTCCTGGGATAAGACAACGCGGCCCGGCTTGGCCGAAAGACAAAGTTTTGCGCGCGGGCGAGACAACGGTCGGGCTCGGGCTTAGACAGGCGATCGCGCGCCCCCTTGCCCGTGAAGGGTCGTTGCGTGGTCGGACTGGCTCGCGGGCCCAACCGCGCAGCCGCAGGGACTGGAATGGAGGTTCGCCACGGCGACGCGGTCGATCCTGGAGAACGGGATGCTCTGCGACGCTCGGTCGAGGTCGAATGGAGCCCATCGAAGTCCTGGCCCACAACGCCGATCGGGCGCCGGACTGGATGTTACGGGCTGGCCCGATCAGCTTCGTCCCAGCGAATCGAGCGGTCCCGAATCGAGTTGCTTGAGAATCCGCTTGAGGGCCGCGATGTTGCTCTTGTCTTCGGCGCTTTCAAGCGCGTCCGTCAGGACCATGCGGATGTCCTCGGCTTCGACCTTCTCCATCTCCCAGTCCGGATAGAGACGCTCTCGCTCTTCCTCGCTCTGGCTCAGCGAAACGACATCGTAATGGCGCGAATCGCCATGCAGGCGCGCGATCAGCTTGTGTATCTGGGCAGCCGGCCCCTCGATCCACTGGAAGAAGACGCCGCTGCCGAACACCAGGACCCCGGTGATGCCATGCGCGAGATTGTGGAGCTGGGCCGCCTTGACGATGCGGCCGACCTCGGCGTCGTCGACGCCGTCGGCGGCACGGCTGCAATAGACGAAATGATACAGCGCGGGCAGCGGGACTTCGTTCAACTCAGCGCCGCGTGGAATGCCGTATTCATCGAACATGAGCGGGCTCTTTCCGTCTATGCCAAGCAGGGCGTTCCCCCCGGCGCGTCAGCGGCAGGATAGCGCAACGAACCGGATTTGGCATTGAGCTTGGTCGCCCCGGCCATCACGCGGACACCGAAGGTGCTGCGGATCGACCGGCCATCAGCGTGCTCACCCGCGATCAGGCCGATGCGGTGACGACGAAGCGGGCCTGTCACGGGCCTGCCATTGGCCTGCCATGGGTCGTGTGCAGGCGCGGAACCGACGTCGGCTTCCCTGCCTGGCGGTCCGAAAGCGGTCGGACCGCTCTCGCCCTGAGCGGCCCTGCAGGTTTCGACCCATCTCGGTCGTCAGGACCGCGTTCGTCTCGTCCTCAAAGGAGACGTTTGCCTGCGGTAAAGCGACTTCGGCTCGGGGTGAGGAGCCGGCCTTCGGCGGGGCGGTCGCAACGGACTGCGTCACCGTCGCAGGCGGACGTTCGCGGATTGGATCTTATGGAGCGCTGCCTCTCGGGCAGGGATCCGGCCGTGCGGCCTAGAGCGTGGCGCTGGAGCTGCGGGTGACCGGCGGCGGCGCCCAGGAGCCGTTCAGGAGGACGTCCTTCGGCCAGTAGGTGCGGAGCATCAGGATGAAAGGCCCGGCCGGGGCAGGTAGCCAGTTCGCCTCCCGCTGCGGGCCAGGGCTCTCATGCTGGATGAGGAGATCAACCGAGCCGTCCGGGTTGGCCTTGAGGCTGTCGCGCGGGCTCAATGAATAGCGGTTGATCGGGTTGTCGACGAAAAAGTAGTCCGCGTCATACATCGTCAGCGACCAGAAGCCGTTGACGGGCGGCAGCTCGCCGGCCGGGAAACGCATCACGTAGGTCGAGGCGCCGGTCAGCCGACGGCCCGCGGCATCAACCATGGCCACCGGGTAGACTGCGTCCTGCGGCAAGTTGCAGCCGAGCCCGACCGCCGTCACCAGAGCGCGTTGCAGGTAATCCTTGCCGTAATCGCCGCCGTTGGTCGTGAAGGTCCAGCCGTTTACGTGCTGTCCCGCCGTCTTCATGTGTCCCATGATGCGAGGAATGGCCTCCTTCGGCGCCTGCGCGATTGCCTCGCGGGTGGCAGGCGGCAGGCGTGCGGGATCGAAGGGCTGGCCCGGCACGATGCCGAGTGAGGCCATCTTGGCGACCGGAACCCCATCGGCGAGCGCCGGCGAGTTGTCCTTCATGAGGGTGGCCAGCATGTTGAAGTAGGTCGTCGCATCCATGCGGTTGACCTGCTCGCGCACTGCCGTCTTCGTGTCGACGCTCGGATCGACGCGCCCCGGAGGCGGTGTGTACGGCTTGCCGGCCGCGCTCGCCGGGATGAGCCGGTACTGGTCCTGCAGCGCGTGCACGGCCCTATAATCCTCGGGAGCCCCCGTGCAGTAGGTCCGGCCAAGGATCCAGATCAGGTTAGTCGGCGCCTGGATCAGCTTGGCGCCGGACGGCACGCTGCCGCTCCAGCCGGGTCCGGCGATGAAGTAGGTTTGCGGCCCGGTTCCCGTCGTGCGCTTGCCCGGCACGGCGAACACGTTCGTCCAGGCGCTCAGCATCGGCATGAGATAGTATCGGCCGTCCTCCTCCGGGATGCTGAGAAGGTGGGGCTCTGTCCCGACATCGATGAAGGCGCTGGAGTACAGAGTATCCGCGTTTGGTGCGGTGACGGCCCGGAACTTCGCGTCTGGATATTCGCGCAGATTGGCGAATTGGCCCATCGGGGCGTTCTTGCCCTCAGGCGCCGCCACATTGGTGAGCACGCGCCGGGTCATCTCCATGGTGACGAGCGGGTAGCCGTAGACATAGGCGTCCGTCGCCAGCTCGATCGGATCGGCCACCGCGTTGTTGCCGATGAGTGGCGCGTCCTGGGCCGTGCTCTGAGCCCGGGCGAGAGGCAGGCCCGAGCCGACGAACGGGATCGTAGCGGCGCCGGCGGCGAAGATCCGTCTGGTGACATCCATGACCGTCTCCTCGGAATTGCCCGCTCAGGCAGGCGGCTTCAGGAAAAATCTCGATCCCCTAGACGCGCCGAATGCAGCGCCCTCTCGCCGGACCGGCTTTGCCGACCGTCAGAACAGAGAAACCGTCGAGAGCCACATCGGATCGCGGCGCGCGGCAGCATACCGAAGCTGAGCACGGCAGCTTGACCGAATGGGACAGCGGCTTGGCTCGACCCGGAAGCGCACTGTGTGTCTGACAGTCCAGTAAGGCTTGTCCTAGCGGAACGCTCCAGTTCGAAGCGGCCACAAACGGCGGTCTGCTGAAGGCGCCCCATAGCGAACCGGCGGAGTTGGTCTTCATCCGCATGCCCAATCTTTACCGGTGGGATCGGCTGCTTGGGGTCGTGAGCAAGCGGGAGGGCAAGGCCCGCTCCAACGTCTCTGCGCCCTGGAGCAGACCGGCAGAAACCCACCCCGCGCGGTCCGTCCGCTGCCGACCCATGTCGGCCCTTCGGCCCGCTGTTGGACGCCCCGAAAGCAGGGGAGTCCACAGACGCCATTCGGGCCGTCCGGCAAGTTCGGCTCTGGGCGAAAGGCGGCCGGACCAGGGCGCGCCCTCGGGTGACGCGCTGCCACAACCAAGGTCATCGCGCCCGGCGGACAATTGGCGCATAAGGGGGAATCACTGGCTTCGGACCCGGCCGTCAGTGCCTGAGAGCAGCGAGCGCTCCCGCCCTGATCACGCGGAGCATGTCTGTGTCTGACAGCAGGCCTTTAGCCATCCTCATCGCCGAGGCCGATGAACTTGTCCGTATGGTCACGGCCGACATGCTGGAGGATGTTGGCTTTCAGGCCATAGAGGTCCGCACAGCCGCCGAGGCGCTGGCGGTGCTCGAAGGACCGACCCCGGTGAGCATGCTGGTGACGGGGCGCGGCATCGTGGGTGATGGTGTTGCCCTTGCCCATCTCGTTCATCACCGTTGGCCCGCCGTCGGCATCATTGTCACCTCGGGAGCCGGATCGGATCTTCAGCGGGCGCTGCCGCCGGGCACACGCCTGCTCAGCAAGCCCTACGACTTTGCAGACCTCATCCACGAGGTGGACGCCGGCCTCGCACAGGTGCAGGAGGCGCCCGCAACCGCCCCCGTATTGCCGAGCGGAGTACCGCCTCACAGGGGAGTGGACCTGGGCAACGGCCTGGGAACCGTTGCCGGCCCCTCGACCGAGCCGGACAAGACGTAACCCCTGCTTCCATCACGGCCAGGTCTGAAGCCCGTCAGTTTGGCCGAGGCGATGTTCGGTTTGAGGCGTCGTCGCTCGCAGGCAGACGATCGCAAACCCGCCCGTCTCACCGATCCGGCGTCCTTCGTTGGCGTCTCCGAAGCGGACAGAGCCCGCTGCCGGTCCGCGACCTTTCGAACGCCTCGATCACCACGGAGCTCCGGAAGCAGGCCGAGCGCGAGGCCACCCGGGGCGACCTGGCCACCCGCGCGCGGAACACGGCTGCGATCGAGAGGGCGCTCGATGCCGCCGGCGGGACCGCCGACGACCGGACGCTCGTGCTCGACCGCATGGCCAAGCTCGTCGCGATCACCGCGTGCGACGGCGAGCGCGTGCCGAGCGTCGGCAAGGAGGCCGGCGGGACCCGGGGCGGATCACGATCGCTCCGGCAAGGGTCGACGTCCTGGCGGCCGAGCTTCGCGAGACGGACCCGCGGAACGTCAGACGGCAGGCGCCGAAGGGCCGCTCGACGCCCGCGCCGAAGCCCGCGGCGGCTCCGCTGACGGGCGATCTCGGGCGGTTCTCCCGACCGGGGCCGGACTACAGCTTGACCATGATCGGCGGCGTCGACCGCGAGGATCGTGCCGCTGACGACCGCATCGCGGCAGCCCTGGGCTCGCGAGCGCCTCGCAAGCCGTTGGCGACCACGGGATGGCCTGCGCCCAATACGCCGTCGCGGTCTCACGCGACCCACCCTGACCGCAGTGCATCCTGCCGAAACTTTTATTGTGCAGCGCAATCAGCGACTTATCATTTAAGTATCTCCGTTCTGGAAAATCACGGATCATTATTTGGATCAAATCTTCATTTCAGACATTGTTTATATGATCCGGCGCACGATTTAAATGAGGCGCAATAAGAGGGATAAATAACTATCCCCGCATCCCGATTGGCATCTGAATTTCGCAGAGCAGACATCGCCAATCGATTATAGGACAGGAATTTACAATGACATCCAATCAAAACACTGACCAGAACAGGCACAACAGGCAGTTCGACAAGGCCGCCGAGACCCTGAAGGCCAACGCCGACAAGTCCGCCGAGCAGACCACACAATTCGCCGACGCCGCTCGCGACGGTGTGAACAAGTTCGTCGATCTCAACGAGCGCGCCGCGGAGAACACCCAGCACATCGTGCAGAAAGGCGTCGAGACGGCCTCGCACCAAGCGCGCCAAGCCGCGGATCGCTTCAGCCGCACCCTCGGCTACACGGGCGAGGGCAGCGAGCGCTTGGCTCGGCAGTCCAAGCAGAACATGGAAGCAGTCGTTCGCTGCGGGACCGTGATCACCCAGGCCTTCCAGGACACGTCACGGATCTGGCTTTCGCTGAGCCAGAAGCAGTGGCAGCGCAACCTCGACGGCCTGAACAAGCTGGCTCGCGCCAAATCGGTGCAGGAGTACTCCGCGATCCAGAGCGAGCTCGTCCGTGAGGGGCTGCAATCCATGGTTCAGGACGGCAAAGCCCTCTCCGAGACCTCGGCGCGCGCCATCGAGGAGGCCGGCAAGACCTTCTCCGGCATCGCGCAGCAGGGCTGAGCGCGCGTGCGCTGAGACGCCGGACCGAAGGTCGAGCGATCCTCCTCGATCCGGCAATCAACCCGAGGGCGGTCGCTTCGGCCGCCCTTTTCGTTTGTCGCAGTCGTGTCGGTTCTCGTGCGGCGTGGCTCGGAGTGCGCGATGTACAACCCCTATGCCGTGACCCTGCTCGCTCTCGAGGCGCAAAGAGTCGTCGAACTTCGGCTTGTGAAACTCGCATTGGGCGGTGCCGACGGTCAGCTTGAGGCGCACCGAATGGTCAGCGAGAAAATCAGCGCATTCATCGAGGCCTCGGGCACCTTGATGACCGGAGGTTCGGTCGACGTGGTTGTCGCCCGCTACCGTGAGCACGTGGCTGCGAACGAGAAGCGTCTCACGGCGACCTGATCGGGATTGGCCGGCAATCGCCTTCGGGCAATCCGTGAGGCTCACGCAGCGCGCACAGACGTGGGAGCCGGGCGTGTCGCCGCCGCAGCCGCGTCTGCGTCTTCCAAACCCTTGCCCAGAAGCAGGCTGTCGCAAAACCACCCGACTGAGACACTCGGTGACCTGTCGGAGCAGGGCCGGAAACGGCTTACCCGAGTCGGCGCGCCTGACCAGGTGAAACGCACACGCAGCCCATGGCCCGACTGAGGCGGGCGAGAGACCGTGACCCTGCAGAGGGCCGCGACACACAAGGTAGGCTCCGGTGATCGTCGTGCAGAAGCGCTCACCGCCGGGGCCTCGACGTGGCGGCGACAGCAGGTCCGGCTCCCTTCAGCCACGGCTCGGATTCAGTCCGGACACCTGTAGATGTCGGCCTCGAAATCCCCATCCCCCTGGGTCATGTGCCAGACGCCGCCCCGCTGGCGCGTAAAGACGATGTCCGATCCCATCGTGATGCCGCTGCGAAACCGGCACGCGACGCCGAAGATGAGCCTGCTCCCTTCGCCGCGCCTGGTCTTTATCGCGCAGGTTCCGCCCGCGTACGTGATCTGCTGCGGTGTGATCGTCACCCTCAGGCTCGGGGGATCGGTCCTGTCGCCACGGCATGGCCGGTTCTGCAGGTATCGCCCCTCGAAAGCGTCTTCTGCGCAAGCGCGGGAACCGACCAGGACCATCGCTGCCGCCGCCCCGGCGACACACCACGCGCGGCCCATATCGCCCTCCAGATCAAGATCAAAGCGAATGTGAATACAGAGCCATGGCACCGCAATTGATCCATATCAATCTAATTACTGGCAATTTATGCTGATTTTTACATGACAATGGCACATATCGAGCACGCGAATGCCGCTTGTCATGACGCTGGCGCTCCGGAATCTGCTTCAGGATCGGCTTCGGTTCGTGGCCGCCGTCACCGGGATCGTGCTCTCGGTCGTCCTCATCCTGGTGCAGATGGGCTTGTTCTACGGCTTCGGGCGGATGGTGACGCTGATCGTCGATCACACCGCAGCCGATCTCTGGATCGTCTCGAAAGGAACGCAGTACTTCGAGGACATCTCGATTCTCGACGCGGAGATGCGCCAGGAGCTGAGCGCCGTCGACGGGGTGTCGGAGGCCGTCCCGGTGGTGGCGGGCTTCTCGGCTTGGCTGCCGCCGGACGGCGGATTGATCGGGATCTTCATCATCGCATCCGACCCGGTCGGTGGCCTGGCGCCGTGGAACATCGTGGAGGGTGGCCTCGACGATCTCGCGACCGCCGGCACCGTGTCGCTCGAACGGTCCTACGCAGACCAGCTGGGCGTGTCTGCGCGCGGCGAGACGGCACAGGTTCGCGGGCACCCGGTGACGGTCGGGGTGGTCACCTCCGGCCTGCGCTCCTTCACGACGCGGCCCTACGTCTTCACCGATTTCCGCAGCGCCCGATCCTATGTCGGATTACCGGCCAATCTGGTCACGTACTTCCTCATCCGGGCGAAGCCGGGGGCCGATATCGCGCGCATCCGGCAGGAGGCGCAGGCGCGTGTCTCCGGCATGGAGGCGCTCACGCCGGAACAGTTTCGCGCGCGGTCCCTGAATTTCTGGCTCTACCGGACGGGGGCCGGCGCGGCTCTCGTCGCGGGCGCCCTGCTCTCCATCATCGTCGGGACCGTCATCATCGCGCAGACGCTCTACTCCAGCACGAAGGAGCACCTCTACGAATTCGCGATGGTCCGGGCGATCGGTGCCTCCAACCGATACATCTACAGGGTCATCGCCTTCCAGGCGCTCGTGAACGCGCTGATCGGTCTCTCGGTGGCGACCGTAATCAGTATCGGGGTCGAGCGTCTGACCGCGACGAGCGTCGCCCCGGTGATTATTACCCCCGCCTTGGTGGCGGTCGCCTTCGCCCTCACGCTCCTCATGTGCGTCGCCTCCGGCATCGCCTCCATCGTCCGGATCATCCGGGTCGATCCCGCGAGCGTGCTCACCCGATGAGCGCCGCGATCGAAGCCGCGCGGGTGTGCAAGACCTACGGGCAGGGGCCGACGCGCGTCGAGGCGGTGCGGGCGCTCGACCTTGTCGTCCGCGCCCACGAGTTGACGGTCCTGGTCGGGCCCTCGGGCAGCGGCAAGACGACCCTGCTGTCCATCCTGGGCTGCATGTTGACGCCCACGAGCGGGACCGTGCGGGTCTGCGGCGTCCCGACCGGCGACGCCCGGCCGGAGGCGCTGGCGGCCATCCGGCGGCGGCACATCGGCTTTGTCTTCCAATCCTACCATCTGTTCTCCACGCTCACCGCGGGGGAGAACGTCCAGCTCGCCCTCGATATCCGCAGCGAGCGCGGCCCCAGGGCGACCGCGAAGAGCGCCGCGGTCCTCGCCGATGTCGGCCTCTCCGCCAAGCTGAACGCGTTCCCGCGCGAGCTGAGCGGCGGCGAGCAGCAGCGCGTCGCGATCGCGCGGGCGCTGGTCGCGGATCCGTCCGTCATCCTCGCGGATGAGCCGACGGCCGCTCTCGACTCGGAAAACGGTCGGGCGATCATGGCCATCCTGTCATCGGCGGCGAAGCAGCGCGGGCGGGCCGTCCTCGTCGTGACGCACGACGCGCGTCTCTTCCGCTTCGCCGATCGGATCGTGCACATCGAGGACGGGGCGATCACGCGCGAGGAACGGCCGGACGCGGACGACTGCGAGACGCATGCCCGGACCGTGGGTTCGCAGAGGGCCGGCCGCCCATGATCGACAGGCGGCAGAATCATCGCGGCCGGGCGGGTGTGGCGCGCGGCAGGCGGTCTTCTGGACGTCCGCGAGCCCGGGGCGCGGTGGCTTCGCAACCGGCCATGCGTACCCCCGCCGCGACAGCCGTGTCCGTCTGCTCGTCGCGGCGAGGCGCCCGTATCCGGACCATAACGGGCCTCCGCCATCAGCGCGTCCTGGCGCTGACGGACGCTCTGCCCTGAAGGCATCGACACGGGCATCGACACCGGCTTCGACGGCCTCGGCGCGACGGGCATGCCGCCGAGCATCCTGGAGGCGACGAGCACCGCATGCGCGTTCTCCTGACCGAGGGCAGCAGCACGTCTGCGCGCCAAGCCATCACGGCCCTGGCGCTCGCCGGGCACGAGGTCGCCTACTGCGATCCGGCCCGGATCTGCCTCGGGCGGTTCTCGCGCTTGGTCGTCCGCCGCTATCGCTGCCCGCCCCTCGGCACGGATCCGGAGGGGTTTCGACACTTCCTCCACGAGACGCTCTCGCGGGAGAGATTCGATGTCCTCCTGCCCATCCACGAGCAGGGATACCTCGTCGCCCGCTTGGCCGACGAACTGCGCCCACGGGTTGCGTTCGCGGTTCCGGCCTTCGAAAGCTACGAGCGCGTCCTGACGAAGCTCGGTTTTCGCGGCCTGCTGACCGAGCTCGGCCTGCAACAGCCCCCAACACATTTGCTCGACGATCCGCGCAGCCTCGCCCAGCACGCGGCCTACCCGTTCGTCGTGAAGGCCGCCCTGGGCACGGCGAGCCGCAGCACCTGGTTGATCCGTTGCGAGGCGGACCGGGACCGTGCCGCGGCCGAACTCGCGCATGTGGCGACCCCGGGCGAGCCGATCCTCGTGCAGGCATGGGTGTCCGCGCCCCTCGAGCAGGCGCAGGCCGTCTTCCAGGAGGGGCGGCTCGTCGGGTTCCACGCCACGCGCAGGCTCGTCGAGGGAGCAGGCGGCGGCGCGGCGCTCAAAGAAAGCGTTCATCGCCCCAATGTCGCCAGCGATCTTGCAAAGATCGGCTCCCATCTGTCCTGGCACGGCGCATTGTCCGTCGATTACTTCACGGACGACCGCGGCGAGCGCCCGCTCTACATCGACGGCAACCCGCGCCTCGTCGAGCCGATGGCCGCCAGCCTCGCGGGCCTCAACCTTGCGGACCTGCTGGTCCGCGTATCTGCCGGTCACAGCATCGCGCCCGGCCGCATGGGTCGGCCGGGGGTGCGCACGCGGCTCGCCCTGCAAGTCCTCCTCGGTGCGGCGCTTCGGGGCGCCCGCCGGCGGAACCTCGTCGCGTCGATCCTGCAGCTTGTCGGCCGCCCAGGACCCTTCGCGCAGGCGCGCGAAGAATTGACGCCGGTGCGTCTCGATCCCTTGAGCGTCCTGCCGGTGGTGGGTGCGGCGCTCATGCTCCTCGCGCGGCCGGCCTGCGCCGGGGCGATGGTGCGGCAGGGATGGGGCACTCACCTCCTGACACCCGAAGCGATGCGGCACATTCGAGATCTGGCCTAAGCCTCCAGCTCGCCCGACCCGGGCCGCCCAATCGCTGCATTGTATTGGCCGCCAATTCCGCACCAATACACCGGCGGAATTGATCGAGATCAACGCAATAAATGAGCGGGACATCAGCATCGCATCGAATTCCAGAGAAATCCGATGACCGCCGTCGATCTCGTTACGGGTGGATGCGGCTTTATTGGCCGCCATCTCGTCCAGTCGATCATTGCCACAGGGCGCAGCGTGCGCGTGCTCGACTGTGGCGACCCGCGTGGCCTTTCGGCTGACGCCGAGTATCGCCGCGGCTCGATTCTCGATGCCGCCGCCCTGTCGTCCGCGATGGTCGGGATCGCGCGCGTCTATCATCTGGCCGGCGACGCGCACCTGTGGGCCCCCGAGCGGGGTGCCTTGGCCCGCGTGAACGCCGAGGGCACGGAACGCCTGCTGGCCGCAGCGCCGCCTGCCGCACGGGTCGTGCATTGCTCGACCGAGGCGGTGCTGCTCACGGGGTTTCGGGATGCTGCGCGGGTGCGCGACGGCGATCTCCCATCCCTGGACCGGATGGCCGGTCCCTATACACGATCGAAATGTCTGGCCGAGCAGGCGGCGTTCGCCGCCGCGCAGGCGGGCCGCGATGTCGTGATCGCGAGCCCCACGGTCCCGATCGGACCGGACGACTGGAACATGACGCCGCCCGCGGCGATGCTCGCCCTCTTCCTGACCGGGCAGACGCCGTTCTTCCTCGATTGCACGCTCAACCTCGTCGATGTCCGGGACGTGGCCGAGGGGCTGCGTCTGGTGGGGGAGAAGGGACAGGCCGGGCAGCGCTACGTGCTGGGCGGCGAGAACGTGCCGCTGCGGCAGCTCCTCTCCAGGCTGGAGCGGATGACGGGCCGACGCATGCCGTCCATGGCGTTGCCGGGCAGCCTCGCGATGGCGGTGGCCATCGTTGCCGAGTGGTTCGCCGATCATATCTCCCACCGAAGTCCGGTGGCCGTGCGCGAGGGCGTGCGCCTTGCGCTGCGTTCCACGGCGTTCGACCACAGCAAGGCGCGCCGGGAACTCGGCTACGAACCCAGACCGATCGACGAAGCACTGGCGCTGGCGGTCGCATGGCTCACCGAGCGGTCCGTCCCGCGCGCGGATGTGGCCGCACCGGCCCGCAGCACCGGCTTTGCGTCCTGATCGGCCCGATGCCGTCGAGCGGGGTGTCGCCGGCAGGCGGGCTGCCGGACGCGCATCGGTCGCCGGAGAGGCTCGAGGCCGGCCCAGCCCGCAAGTCACTGGCGCTCCTGACAATCGGCGGCCGGATGCTCTCCCGCGCCGACGCCAGGTCGGTTCTGGTCTTCGGCGCGACCGGGAGATGGCTGATCCGCAGGACGCGCCACTCGGCCGGGAGAGCGACGGGATGAGGCCTCCACCGATCACGCGCCGCCCGAGCGCCCCCGCCTTCATCTTCGACGTCGACGGCGTCCTGCTGGCGTCCCCGCATGAACGTGCCTGGCGCGAGGCGCTCGCCGGCGTCGCGGATCCTCGGCCCTTCACCACCGCCCTGTATCAGGCGCAGGTCGCCGGAAAGGCCCGGATCGACGGCGCCCGCGCGGCCCTCGCCGCGCTGGGTCTACCGGATACCGAGCGCCTCGTGTCGGCCTACGCCGATGCGAAACAGCGCTGTCTCGAGCGGATCGTTGCGGCCGAGGGCGTGACGGCCTTTCCGGACGCCCTCCGCTTCGTCCGGGCCCTCGCCGACCGGGGCTGGCCCCTGGCGGCGGCCTCGTCCTCGAAGAACGCGGAGGCCATGATGCGCGCGGTGCCGCTGAGCCCGGACCGGACGCTGCTCGACGCGTTCGCGGCCCGCATCTGCGGCCGCGCCCTGCGCCACGGCAAGCCGGACCCCGAGATCTTTCTGCTGGCCGCCGCCGAATTGCGGGTCGTCCCGGCCCGCTGTTTCGTGGCCGAGGACGCCCCCGTGGGCATCCGGGCCGCCAAGGCCGGCGGCATGACGGCCATCGGCATCGCCCGCCTCGGCGACGCCGACGGATTGCGGGCAGCGGGGGCCGACCGGGTGGTCACGAGTTTCGACGAGATCTGCATCGAGCATATCGCGCCGCCGTCTTCGGGAGATGCCGCATGAGCGTGGCCGACACCTTGGCCGAAGACATGATCGCTGGAGGCGATCCGTCCTGGCTGCTGCGCGAGACCGGATACGAATTGCTGCGGGAGAGCACCTTCGAAACCCGCTTCGCCCTCAGCAACGGCTTTCTCGGCGTGCGGGGCGGGCTGGCTTCCCATCTCGGCGCCTGCCGGGCTGTTCCGCCGCGGATCTACGTCGCCGGATTGTTCGACACGCCGACGCCCGACAGCGTGGTTCCGGAACTGGTGCCGGCCCCCGACTGGACGCAGGTCCGCATCCTCCTGCCGGACGGCCCGCTCATGCGCTGCCCGGACCGGTCCTCGCGGGCTCTGACCCTGGACATGCGACGGGGGGCCCTGTTCATGGAGGCCCGCCAGACCTGCAACGCCCCGCTCGATGTCTGCCTGCGCTCCCTGCGGCTGGTGTCGCTGCACGCGCGTGCGATCGGCATGCAGGTGATCGAGCTTCGGATCGAGAGCGGGGTCAGCGACCTCACCTTCGAGGCCGCGTTCGGGCCCACGGATTTCGAACTCGCGCCGGAACGGGCGGAACTCGACCTGAAGGCGTGGCGCACCTGGCGATCCGGCCGGAGCCTCGCCATCGCGGCGGCGGCCTCCCTGGAGGTCGACGGGATCGAGCGTCAGCCCGTGATGCGGGGCGACCTGACCTGGAACTGGAGCTGGACCGCCCAGCCGGGCCAGATCGTGACCTTCCGGCGCATCATCGCGGTGACCCGCCACCACGCCACCGACGTCCATGCGGGCGCCCGGGCCCGCAAGGAACTGGCCGCCGCGCGCACGCTCGGCTGGCGCGGCATCCTCGCCCGCCACGAGGCGGCCTGGGCCGAGCGCTGGCGCTGCAGCGACATCCGGGTGACGGGTGACGCCGCCGCCCAGGCCGCACTGCGCTTCGCCATCTACCACCTGAACGGGGCGGCGAATCCGGAAGACCCGCACGTCTCCGTCGCAGCCCGCGCCCTCACGGGGGACGATTACCGCGGCCACGTCTTCTGGGACACCGAGATCTTTCTCGTGCCCTTCTACGCGCTGACTTGGCCGGAGGCCGCGCGCACCCTCCTGATGTACCGCTTCCGCACCCTGGACGCGGCCCGCGCCAAGGCCGCGCAGATGGGCTGTCGGGGCGCCCTCTACGCCTGGGAATCGGCCGATAGCGGGTCGGAGGTCACGCCCGCCCAGACGGTCGGCCCGGACCGCAAGATCCTGGACGTCCTCTGCGGCAGCCAGGAGCAGCATATCAGCGCCGACGTGGCCTATGCGGTGTGGCAATACTGGCAGGCGACCGAGGACGAAGCCTTCCTGCAGGAGGCTGGGGCTGAGATCATCCTGGAGACGGCTCGTTTCTGGACCTGGCGTGCGGCGCTGGAGGCGGACGGCCGACGTCACATCCGCACGGTCATCGGGCCGGACGAGTATCACGAGGGCGTGGACGACAACGCCTTCACCAATGGGATGGCCCGGTGGACCATCGCGCGCGGCCTCGACGTCGCCGCCCTCGTGCAGGCCCGCTGGCCGGAGACGTGGGCGCGCCTCGCGCGGAGTCTGGACCTCGGCGAGGCGGAACTGGCGCACTGGCGTGAGGCGGCGGAGGCCATCGCCACCGGCTTCGATCCGGCCACGGGGCTGTTCGAGCAGTTCGCGGGCTTCTCGGCCTTGGAGACGGTCGATTTGAACGCCTATGCCGGGCGCTCGGTGCCGATGGATG
This sequence comes from Methylobacterium sp. 391_Methyba4, assembly GCF_029691625.1. Taxonomy (NCBI): domain Bacteria; kingdom Pseudomonadati; phylum Pseudomonadota; class Alphaproteobacteria; order Hyphomicrobiales; family Methylobacteriaceae; genus Methylobacterium; species Methylobacterium sp. 391_Methyba4. The sequence continues at coordinate 5,044,803 of NZ_CP121475.1, forward strand.
TCGTGCTGGGGCGCGAGCGGACGCAGCGGGCGCAGGTCATCAAGCAGGCCGACGTCGTCGCGCTCCTGGCCCTCCTGCCCGAGGCCTTTCCGGGCGCGAGCGGCGGGACCAACTTCGACCATTACGAGCCCCGATGCGGGCACGGGAGCTCCCTGAGCCGGGCCATGCACGGCCTCGCGGCCGCGCGGCTGGGGCGTGCCGAGGCAGCGCTGAGCTACTTCCGCCGAAGCGCGGCAATCGATCTCGCCGACACCCATGTGGCGATCGGCGGCGGCATCCACGTCGCGGCCCTCGGCGGGGTTTGGATGATAGCGATCCTCGGCTTCGCCGGGTTGTCGCTGCGGGCTGACGGGCTCGCTTTCGATCCGTGCCTGCCGGCCGACTGGCAGAGCCTCGACTTCAGGATCCGGTGGCGCGGGCGGGACCTGGCCGTGGCCATAGACGGGACGACCCGTGTGCTGCGTGTCGCCCTCGACCGGGGGGCTCCCATGACGGTCTTCGCCGGAGGCGCCGCCTTCGTCATCGCGATGGACCGGCCCCTGACGGTCAAGGGCGTCGGCGGATGAGACCGTCGTCCTGGAGCGGGCGGCGGATCTCGGTTGCGGGACCGGGACCGCCCGCCCTCTCCCCTCCGTGAGCGATCCCCGCCGCGACGCACGCCGAGGGGCCATCCCCGGGATGTTGATCGGCGATGGGTTCGGCGCCGATCCAGCCAGCAAAGCACGGTTGCCCGTCACGGACGGCAGCCGCCCCCCATGCCGGTCCGCGTGGGGCGACCGGAGGTTCGCTGCGGCGTCATGCGGAGCCGCGTTCGACCGCGGCTCCGAACAGGCTGCGCGTTAAGCCCGCTCGACCGACGGATGTCGCCACCCCGCGCGGCGGTCGCAGACGGGCCGAGACATTTGAGCTGGCGCAAAGCGACGAGCGGCCGAACGGCGCACTTCCCGAAGCGACGTGGGAGGCGCTCATGGACCCGAGTCAGCGCAAGTTGAGCTGGGCGCTCTGGTCCGTGGCAGCGGCCTCCTTCGGCGTCCTGCTCGTCCACGATCTCTGGGTCGGCTTCAGCCAGACGGACGCGATCCCCTACAGTCAGTTCGAGCAATTGGTCGCCCAGGGAAAGATCGCCGAGGCGACCGTCGGCACCGACCGGATTGCGGCCACGCTGAAGGAGCCGGCGGACAACGGCCACCGGTACGTGGTGGCGACGCGCGTCGATCCAGCCCTCGCCGACAGGCTTTCGGCCAAGGGCGTGGTGGTCAAGGGAGCCCCATCCACGGGCTTCATGACGGGCCTCCTCTCCTGGATCCTGCCTGCCTTCGCCGTCTATTTTCTGTGGCGCGCCCTCTTCAGCCGCGTGTCCGGGCGGAGCGGCCTCGGTGGCCTCATGGCCATCGGAAAATCGAAGGCCAAGGTCTATGTCGAGACCGACACGAAGGTGACGTTCAAGGACGTGGCCGGCGTCGACGAGGCCAAGGCCGAATTGCAGGAAACGGTCGCCTTCCTCAAGGATCCCAAGTCCTTCGGGCGGCTCGGGGCGCGGTCACCGAAGGGCATCCTGCTCGTCGGGCCGCCGGGCACCGGCAAGACGCTGCTCGCGCGCGCCGTCGCCGGCGAGGCCGGCGTGCCGTTCTTCTCGATCTCGGGGGCCGAATTCATCGAGATGTTCGTCGGCGTCGGCGCCGCCCGGGTGCGAGACCTGTTCGAGCAGGCCCGCGAGGCCGCGCCTGCCATCATCTTCATCGACGAACTGGACTCCCTCGGCCGCAGCCGCAGCGGCACCCAGATCCTGGGGGGCCACGACGAGCGCGAGCAGACCGTCAACCAGCTCCTCGCGGAACTCGACGGGTTCGACCCGACCACCGGCGTGATCCTTCTCGCTGCAACGAACCGGCCGGAGGTCCTGGATCCGGCGCTCCTCCGGCCCGGCCGTTTCGACCGGCAGGTGCTCGTCGACCGCCCCGACAGGAAGGGCCGTGTCGAGATCCTGAAGGTGCATGTCGGCAAGGTCCGGCTCGCCGGGGAGCTCGACCTGGACGAGGTGGCGGGCATCACGCCCGGATTCACCGGTGCCGACCTCGCCAATCTCGTCAACGAGGCCGCCATCGTGGCGACCCGGCGCGGCGGCGCGGACGTCACCTATGCCGACTTCACGGCCGCCATGGAGCGGATCGTGGCCGGGCTTGAGAAGCGCAGCCGCGTGCTTGGGCCGGAGGAGCGCAGGCGCGTGGCGTTCCACGAGATGGGACACGCCCTCGTTGCCGCGAGCCTGCCGGGTGTCGATCCGGTCCTGAAGGTCTCGATCATCCCGCGCGGCGTCGGGGCGCTCGGCTACACGATCCAGCGTCCCACCGAGGACAGGTTCCTGATCACGGCGAGCGCGCTGCGGAACCGGATCGCGGTCCTGCTCGGCGGCCGTGCGGCCGAGGCGCTGGTCTTCGACGGGGATGTCTCGACCGGTGCCGCGGACGACCTGCAGCGCGCGACCCAGATCGCGCTGGAGATGGTGACCCGGCACGGGATGACGCCGGAGGTCGGCCAGCGCACCTATCTGCCACCCGCGAACCCGTTCCTGTCCGAGATCGGCAGCGACCGGCCGAACGCGTCCGACCTGACGGCTCGCGAGATCGACGTTGCCGGCCGGGACATCGTGGCGGGGGCATTCGAGACGGCGACAGAGATCCTGAGACGGCGGCGGCAGGATCTGGAGGGCGGTGCCGCGCTCCTCCTCGACGTGGAAACGGTGACGGCGGCGGAGTTTCCCGCGCTCAGGCCGGGCCCGGAACGAGGCCCGTCTCCCGAGCCCGAGCGGCGGCGCGCGCCGGTCGTCCGGCTGCCGGTCGATGCGAAGCAGGGCACCGACCGATGAAGCCGGCGGCCATCCGGGCCGACGGCGCGGCCGGCAGGACCGGAAGGCCGTCTGGGGCGGATCCTGGCCTTGGCGACCTGATCGTCCGTGAGGCGAACGCGCCTGGCCCGTTCCGGCTCTGGAACAGCCGCCGGCGTCCCCCCCGGGCCCGCGATCCTGGGCGGATGCCGCGCACCGGTCAGCAGAGCCCGCAACGCGTCGGGGGCGGCGGGCCACCCCGTCGCGACGAGGAAGCCGCCGACGACGGCCACCGGCACGATGAGGAGATGCTTGAGCATATCTGTGTCATGGGCGGCGGCCCACGCGCGCGTGGTCCCGCGCGTGGTCCCGGAGGCGCTGTTCGAGGCGGGGTCACCGGGACGGCGGATCGACCCGCCGGCCGGCCGGCGCGGCGAAGGCCGGGTGCCGGTCACACGGGTGGCGCCGGGCTCGCCGAACGGCGTGGCCATGGCGGCGGCGCCCCATCTGCGGTCGGCCTCCGATCCGCACCTCATCGCGCGCCCGCACCCCGACCCTTCGCCCGTGGAAGGCGCCGGGTGCGCCGGCACGCTCATGCCTCATGGGATCGCCGACCCGCCTCATCGCCGGCCCAAGGCCGGGCTGGGCGGAGGACGAGGTGGCGGCTGCGCGGGCTGGTCCCGCTCGGTCTCTGCGGCTTGCTGTGAGCTTCGACTACCGATCCGAGAAGAATTTCCGAAGCTCCTCGGGGGTCACCTTTCCATCCTTGTTGGCGTCGACCGCGTTGAAGAGACGCTTATGGATAGCCGTCACTTCGTCGAACGAGAGAGAACCGTCCCCGTCCGTATCCGCAATCGCGAACATCATCCGCATTCGGAGGCCGCCGGCCATCATCCCGTCCATCATGTGGTCCATCATGCCACACATGCCGCCATGGCCCAGTCCTCCCATGCCGCTCATCATGCCCCGCCCCATCATGCTGGGTCGGTTGGGCGGGGAGGCTGGGTCCGGCGTGTTCTCCGGGCCCGTTGATGTCTGAGCACCTGCGCTGGACAGCGAGCCGGCTGCGAGGAGTGTGGTGAGGGCCGTCACCTGCACCAGTGTCGCCAGCGTCATGAAACCCTCCCCAGCGAGAGATGTCCCTCGTCACGCGCAATGTCGTCAGCGATGCGGTCGGCCGTGGGCGCAACCGAATTCAGGTTACCTGCCCCGAGGGGTCACACATTGATGTTGATCAACCGCTCAGGACCTCAGGATCGGCGTTCGATCTGAGGCATGCCATTCCGTCGGCATCGCCACGTCCTGGGCGCCGGATGCGCCCCGGCCATCGAAGTCCCTCGCGGGGCCCGCTGGGGGTGTCACCGATACCCGGTTGGGGTGTGATGGCGAGACCGGCGGTGCAGGCGCGCATGACGGCATGCGTCGTGGCGGCTGCGCCCGTCCTGGCGATCCGGCGCAGGGGCAGACCCGCTCCGCTGATGCCGCTCCGCCCCCCGCGCTTCGACAAAGCGGCCGGGTGGCACGCGACGCTCGGCTCCCGCAGGCCCGGTGGAGTTCGAGAACCGGCCCGAACCCGCTGAGTGTGGTGTCCACCGTGCCGGCAGCAATCCGCGCATTCGCAACGGACTCGGGAACAGCGGCCTGGCGTTGATCTGGCTCAACGACGCGAGGCTGACCTTGTATGCGAGTTCGACTTCGATCGGCCGGTCGCTGGAGCGCGAACAGGTAGGCTCATCATGACTGCGACCACCGCGGCACCCGCACGGCCTGAACCCGACCCCGCCAGAGTCACCTCTGCCCAGCGCGAAGCCTCGGCGCGCGCCGTCGCGGTCGTCTCCGGTGCACGACCGACGCGGCGGCAGTTGCCCGGATGCCATGTGCCGCGACGTCATCGTCGCGTCGGACGTCGCTATTTGCCAGTATCCGTCTCAACAAACCGAAATGGATCAAGGCCCTGGCCATCGCCGCTTCCCTTGCCGACACAAGGGATTGCGCACGTTCAAGCGGTCCGCTCCGGGGGCAAGTCTCGGCTCGGCCGTCCAAGAGGGAGGGGTCCATGCAGAGCGGCAAGGAGTTTATCGACACCCTGAAACGTGAGCACGCCCGCCTCGGCCGGCTGGTCGACGTCATCGATAACGGTCGTTGGTGGACGACGGACACGCCGGGCCGCCCGGCAGTCGCCGATCTGGACAAGCAGGCGAAACTCCTGGTGAGCGTCATCGATGAGATTGACCGTGTTGTCGGGCAGATCGGCTCGCGCTGAGCCCGACGCTGCGTAACGCGCGCAACAGCAATGCCGCCCAGCGCTCCGTGATCCTTGGCTTGCGCCTCCGCCGTGTCTCCGGCCGAGCGGTCACACAACCTTGCCGACGAGATGCCCGATCCCCGCGGTGACCGCCATCGCCAGGGCCCCCCAGAACGCAACCCGCGCGGTCGCCCGCGGGATCGCTGCGCCGCCCACCTTCGCGCCCAACGCCCCGAGCACAGCGAGGAACGTCAGCGAAGCTGCGGACACCGAGACGACGAGATAGTCGGCCGGAGAGACCGCGGCCACGAGAAGGGGCATGGCCGCGCCCGCGGAGAACGTCGCCGCCGAGGTCAGCGCAGCCTGGATCGGGCGCGCCGTGGTGAACGTGGAGATGCCGAGTTCGTCCCTGGCATGGGCGCCGAGGGCGTCCCGCGCCATCAGCTGGTCGGCGACCTTCAGCGCGAGATCGTGGTCGAGGCCGCGCGAGACGTAGATCCCCGCAAGCTCCTCCCGCTCGGCCGCCGGGTCCTGTTCGAGCTCGCGCCGCTCGCGCGCGAGGTCGGCCCGCTCCGTATCGGATTGGGAGCTCACCGAGACGTACTCACCGGCCGCCATCGACATCGCGCCGGCGACGAGGCCCGCCGTACCGGCGACCAGGATATCGCTGGCGGCGGCGGCGGAGGCCGCCACGCCGACGATCAGACTGGCCGTGGATACGAGCCCATCGTTGGCGCCCAGCACCGCGGCACGCAACCAGCCGATGCGCTCGATCAGGTGGCTTTCCGCATGGCGCGCGCGCATCGGCGTCAGCCTCTCTCGGCGGGTGTGGATCTGCCGCTGCCGGGAAGTATGCGACGCAGGGCGCGCTCGTGCCAGAGGTGGCGATGCGCCGAAGCGGCTGTGGCGCAGAGAAGCCCGCTCAGGCCGGGCGTTTCCGCCGGGCCCGAGCCAGATGGAACGGCCGACCCCGCCGGCGCGAGGAGATCGGCAGGACCCTGGTCACACCCGGCGGGTCATCCCTCCAAAGCCCCCCTCCAAAGCCCCGACGGTTTCGGCTGCGCGCCTGTCCCGGCAGCGCCAGGCGTGCCCGCTCGGGCTGAGCGGCCGACGGCTCAGCCGCGCTTCGCCTGCTTGAAGCTCTGTATGGCCTCCCGACAGCCGGTGGAGAGCTTCGCCATGTTCTTCTCGAAGCAGGCCTGTGTTCCGGGACCATCCTCCGGGGTCAGGTCGCCGCAGAAGGTCGTGAAGTCGCCCATGCATTGCTGCTGGAACGCCGCCTTCTCGTCGGCGGACATCGGCGCGGCCCAGACGGAGGTTGCCGCGGTGGACAGAAACAGAACGGTCGTGACCAAACGTATCGGCATGGCGATGCCCCTTCGGCTCGATGAATCCGGTCGGTAAGTCGAATGGGTCGAAAGCGGTTGCACGCCGGCGGGCCCGTCGGCGTTGGCCCGGACAGCCGGCGCCGGACGGTGCCCCGGCGGGCGTTCCGGACGGGGCCCTCAGCGGATCTGTGGCTTGGCGCGGTGCAAGGGCGACGATGACCGCGCTGGAGATTCCGACCGCCCGCGGAACTGCGCCCCGACCGGCCGACAGGGCCGGAAGGGGCGCAGCAGGTGCGTCAGCGGTGGGTTCCGGTCGAACCGGTGCCGGACGTACCGGTAGCCGTGCCGCCGGTCCGCGTGGTCGAACCGGTCGATTCCATCCCGCCGGACTTCATCTCGTGTCCGGGAGCATAGCCGGATGCGCCGGGGCTCCCCGCCCGGCTTCCGCGGTCCTGCATCTCGTGGCCGGGCGCCTTGGACGAAGCCCCCTGCTCGGCGGCCATGGCGCTGCCGCCGAGAGCGAGAGTGGCGAGAATGATGATCGGGAAGCTTCGCATTGAGCGTCTCCTGTGTTGGAGCCCCTAAACGGCAGGGTGGCCGCGACCGTTCCAGAAAAAAACGATGTCTCGAAAGTATCGCCCGATGTTCGAAGACCGGAGATATCGCCGACCTCAATACTAAAGAAATTCTTTGAGGTTGTTCCTGCCGATCTGTCGCACGTCTGGCCGGCTCAAACCGCGCATCTCAGTCGTCGCATGGGCCCATGGTGCTGCGCGGCGCGTGGAACGGATTTGCCCCGAGCGCCGTATCTGAGCCGCACCGGGACCAACCCCGCTGCGAGGGAGGCTCCATGTTTCGCACGCCAACGTTGTTCCTGCTCGGCGCACTGACCTTGGCGGGAGGCGTTCTCGGGACCTCGTCCGCCGCCCTGGCCGATCCGCCCTGGGCCCGTGGGGAACGCGGCTTCCGCCCCGGCGGCCCGCCTGCATGGGCGCCCGCGCACGGGTATCGCCGCCATCGCGACATGGGCGGCTACGGCCGCAGGGATGCGCGCGTCTTCGAGGAGCGTCGCTACCGCGGGTACCGGGACAACCGCTACTAGATCCGTCGCGGGCATATCCTCGCCTCGCCGGCCCGGGCAGACCGCACCCCGCTTGGGCCGAGACACCTTGCGCGCGCCTGCGCCTTAGCCATCGGGACCGGTCATGACCCTCGTCCGTGCGATTGTCCTCGCGGTTGTCGTCCTGACCTCTCAGGGTGCGCTCGCACAGGCGCCTGTGGCGCCTCCATCCGCCGAAGACGGGGAGCCTCGCCCCGGGCCGCCCCCGCCCCTTCCGGATGTCTCCGATCCGAACGGGCGGGCCGGCGGGGCGCTGAACGAGCCCGACGAACGGTCCGATATCCCGAAGACGCTCCGCTCGTCCGGATCCAAGGCCGGCGGCCCGGCCAACGACCTGAACCCGGGCGGCCGCGCCGAGGCGCCGGCCCCGCCCAAGGGCGAGCTTGGCCAAGTCATTGCCGGCAAGGAACTGTTTCACGGCAACTATTGCGGGAAGGGGCAGCGCGGCGAGGGGTTGCCGCCGACCGACGACCTGGACGCCGCATGCATGCGCCACGATGCCTGCTATGACACGGCCGGGTACAGTTCATGCGCCTGCGACGCGACGCTGAAACGGGAGGCCTCCATCGTCTCGGACAGCCCGAAGGTGACGCTGGAAGTCCGGCGCAGGGCCCTCAGCGTGATCGAGGCGACGGCCGCGATGGACTGCCGCGCCCCCTGATCCCGGTCGGTGGACCGGCTCCTCGGCCGGGACTTCGGAAGTCGCGCCCGTCCCGCACCGCCGCGGGACCGGCGGCGGCGCAGGCCGCGCGCCGGCAGATCACCCTACGGCCGCACATAGCTCCACCCCTGCTCCTGCCGCTCCATGATCTGCACGACGCCGGAGGGAACGATCGTCGCCTGCGGCAGCAGCGGGATCGGATGCCCCTCGGCCTTCTCCATGGCGGTCTTGGTGTTGTTGCAGGCCGAGAACTGGATCTTCGACGGGAAGCCGGACTCGGCGAAATGCGCGATCCGGTCGGCCACGGTGGATTTGTCGGCCCGATACATGGCGAGGCCCGGCCCGAAGGCGACGATGTCGATCTCCACCGCCTCGTTCTTGGCGCGGTAATGATCGACCACGTTGGTGGCGTTGTTGAGCGTCAGGTTCATCGTGGCCGGGTCGGCTGTGTCCACCTGGAACACGACGCGGTGCCCCCTGCCCGTCTCGGCGGCGGAGACCGGGGCGGCGGCGAGCCCGGCCAGCAGGAACAGGATCGGGCGTCGGGGGAGCTGTCGCATGGCTGATCTCCGGTCGGGGCCGGCGCCTGTCGGAGCCCGTGACTTTGGCCCAGGCCCGGCGCCCGTGATAGCGAAGCCGCGGCTCCGAAGTCGATCCGGATCGGCGGTGCGATGCCGGGGAAGCGGCCGTGGCAGCGATATGGGTAACAGCCCTGGTCCGGGCGCTGGCCTCGGGAACCGTCGTCGTGCTGGCCTCCGTGCTGGCGGAACTCCTCGGACCGGTCTGGGGCGCCCTCATCGTCAGCCTGCCGGTCTCGGCCGGGCCGGCCTACGTGTTCATGGCCTTGGAACACGATACCGACTTCGTCGCCGGGGCGGCCCTCAACGGCTTCGCCGCCAATGCGGCGACGGGCCTGTTCCTGACCGTCTACGCCCTGCGGGCCAGCGGCCGGGATCTGGGCTCGACCCTCGGTCCGGCGACGCTGGCATGGCTGGCGGTGGCCATCCCCGTATCCGCCGCGTCCTGGACGCCGCTGACGGCCCTCGGGCTCAACGCACTCGTCTATGGCGCGGGGGCCGTCGCGACCCGGCAGGCGGTGCGAACCTCCCTCGTCCGGAGCGCGGTCGTCGCGCGGCCGCGACCGGTGCATCTCCTGGCCCGAGCGACGGCCGTGGCCCTGTTCGTGGCGGTTGTCCTGGCTGTCAGTTCGGCCCTGGGACCGGCGCGGACCGGGGTGGTCGCCGCCTTTCCGGTCACCCTGACGAGCACCTTCGTGATCCTGCATCGCCGGATCGGCGGGGGCGCGATGGCACGCTTGGCCAGCATTGCGATCCGGGGCGTCTTCGGCTTCGGCCTGGCGCTGCTCACGCTTCACCTGACGGTCCAGGCCCTCGGTGCCGCCGCCGCCCTGTGTGCCGCCCTCCTCGTCTCATTGATCTACTCGGCCGGGCTTCTCATCCTGCAGCGCCGGCCCAGTCCGAAGGAGCCCGGCATCGTCACGCGGTGAAGCGGCGGGGCGTCCGATCCCCGGTGTCGCGGTACGCTCGACCGCCCTGTTGCGGGGGACGCGCCAGGAGCCGAAATCCTCGCGGCGGCGTCAGGCTGGACCCGCCACGCCGCCCCCCGGGACCCGACGCAATCCGGGATGCGCGCCCTCCGTCACGGTGTCAGACCCTCTCGGGGGCCGAGGATGCGGTCCCGGTCGGCACAGGCTGCCGCCCCTGCGCGCGCCGCTCCTCGACGCGCTGCAGGATGACGTAGAAGCACGGCACGAACAGCACCGCCAGGCAGGTCGAGGCCAGCATCCCGCTGAAGACCGTGATGCCGATCGACTTGCGCGCGGCAGCGCCGGCCCCGGAGGCGGTGACGAGGGGCAGGACGCCGAGGATGAAGGCGAACGAGGTCATCAGGATCGGGCGGAAGCGCAGCCGCGACGCCTCCACGGCCGCGGCCGCGATGTCGAGACCGGCCTGCCGCTTCTCGCGGGCGACCTCGACGATCAGGATGGCGTTCTTGCTCGCCAGCGCGATCAGCAGGATCAGGCCGATCTGCGTGTAGAGGTTGTTGGCGACGCCGAGCAGCAGCAGCGCCCCGACCGTGCCCAGGAGCGCCAGCGGCACCCCGAGCAGGACCGCCAGCGGCAGGATCCAGCTCTCGTACTGGCCGGCCAGGACCAGGTAGACGAGGAGGATGGCGAGCCCGAACACGAGGTAGATCTGCGCGCCGACCGCCTTCTCCTGGTACGACATCGCCGTCCAGTCATAGCCGGTGCCCGGCGGCAGCACCTTGGCGGCGATCTGCTGCATCAGGTCCAGCGCCTGCCCGGAGCTGAAGCCCGGCGCCGCCCCGCCCACGATCGTGGCGGTCGGGTAGAGGTTGTAGAGGCTGATCAGGGACGGGCCCTGCACGGTCTTGATCTCCACGATGGTGCCGAGCGGCACCATCGCCCCGTTGCCGGCGCGCACCTTCAGGTTCTCGACGTCCTCGGGGCGGAGCCGGTAATCGGGCGCGGCCTGCACGTAGACCTGGAAGGTCCGGCCGAACTTGTTGAACTGCGTGACGTAGGACGACCCCACGTAGCTCGAGAGCGTCGAGAAGACCTGCCCGACCGTGACGCCGAGCGCCTCGGCCTTGATCCGGTCCACCGCGATCGCGATCTGCGGCACGCCGGCCCGGAACGAGGTGTTGAGCTTCCGCAAGCCCGATTGCGCGTTCCCGTCGGCGACGATCGTCCGGGCGAGGCTCTCCAGCAGGGGGTAATCGAAGTCGCCGTTGCGCAGCTCCACCTGCATGGTGAAGCCGCTGGCATTGCCGATGCCCTGGATCGGCGGCGGGATGAGCACGAAGGTCGCGGCGTCCTCGACGCCCTCCAGCATCGTGTTGAAGCGGTCGTAGAGGCTGCGCAGATCCTGGCCCTTCTCCCTGGCCCGGGCGTCCCAGTCCTTGAGGACGACGTAGGCGACACCGGCATTGGGCAGGGTGGCGTTGGAATCGAGGACCGAGATGCCGCTGATGGTGAGCACGTTGTCGACGCCGGCCGTCGCCTTCGCCTGCGCGCTGATGCGCTGCATCACCGCGTCGGTGCGCTCCTTCGAGGCCCCGTCGGGCAGCTGGGCCCCGATCAGCACGTAGCCCTGATCCTCCGTGGGCAGGAAGGCGGTGGGCAGGCGGGTCAATCCCCATCCGGCCAGGCCGATCAGCAGGAGCGCGAGGACGGCCATGAGGCCGCTGCGCCGGACCATGTGGGCGATCAGCCGGGCGTACCAGCCCTCGACGACCCCGTAGACGCGGTTGAAGCCGCGGTAGAACAGGTTCCGCTTCTCCGGCGGCACCGGCTTGCGCAACCACAGGGCGCATTGGGTCGGCTTCAGCGTGGCGGCGTTGATCGCGCTGATCAGCGCGGTGGCGGCGATCACCAGGGCGAACTGCTTGTAGAGCTGCCCGGTCAGGCCGGGGAGGAACGCGGCCGGCACGAAGACCGACATGAGCACCAGGGTGATGCCGATGATCGGGCCGAACAGCTCCTCCATCGCCTTCTCGGCCGCCGCCCGGGGCGAGAGGCCCTCGTCGATATGGTGGGCCACGCCCTCGACGATCACGATGGCGTCGTCCACCACGATGCCGATCGCCAGCACGATGGCGAACAGCGTCGAGAGGTTCACGCTGAAGCCCATCGCCGCCATGGCGGCGAAGGCGCCGATGATGGTCACCGGCACCGTCGTCGCCGGCACCAGCATGGCCCGCCAGTCCTGGACGAAGACCAGGATGACGATCAGGACCAGCACGGCGGCCTCGAACAGCGTCCTGTAGACCTCGTGGATCGAGGCCTGGACGAACGCGGTCGTGTCGAACGGGATGGCGTAGACGAGGCCCGGCGGGAAGGTCTTGGCGAGTTCGGCCATCCGGGTGCCGACGGCGTTCGCCACCGTGAGCGCGTTCGCCTCCGGCAGCTGGTAGATGCCGATGCCGGCGGCGGCCTGACCGTTCAGGGTGAAGGACTGGCTGTAGGTCTGCGCGCCGAGTTCGACCCGGCCGACGTCGCGCAGGCGGGTGATGCGGCCGCCGTCCTGCGCGTCCGCCTTGATGATGATGTTCTCGAAGTCCGGGGCGTCGTTCAGCCGACCGTTGATGTTGAGGGTGTACTGGAAATCCTGTCCGGTCGGCACCGGCGGCATCCCCAGGGCCCCGGCGGTGACCTCCTGGCTCTGCTGCTGCACGGTGTTGATGATGGCGTCGGGGGTGAGGCCCCGGGCCTGGAGCAGATCGGGGTCCAGCCAGATCCGCATCGCGTACTGGCCGGCGCCGAACACTGTGACGTTGCCGACGCCGGGGAGCCGGGCCAGCTCGTTCTGCACGTTGATCACGCCGTAATTCGACAGGAACAGGCTGTCGAACTTCCCGTCGGTGGCCGACAGCGTCACGAATTGCAGGATTGCGGTGGATTTCTTCTGGGTCGTGACGCCCTGGACCTGGACCGCCTGCGGCAGCGAGGACATCGCGATCGCGACGCGGTTCTGCACCAGCACCTGCGCCTGATCGCCGTCCGTCCCGATCGCGAAGGTGACCGTGAGGGTGTAGGTGCCGTCGCTCGCGCTGGTCGACTGCATGTAGAGCATGCCCTCGACGCCGTTGACCTGCTGCTCGATCGGCAGCGCCACCGTGTCGATCACCGTGCGGGCGCTCGCACCCGGATAGCGCGTGGTGACCTGGACCGTCGGCGGCACGACGTTGGGGTATTGCGACACGGGCAGGTTGAGGAGCGACACCGCGCCGACCAGCACCATGATCAGGGCCAGCACGTTGGCCAGGACCGGCCGCTCGATGAAGAAGCGCGAGATCATGCCGTTGGCCCTCGGTGCCGGCGTCTCAGGGGCGGTCCGCCGCATCGGCGGGCCGCGGATGGGCGGATGCCGGCCTCCGGTGACCGGGCGGATCGGTGCCCTGGACCATCGGTCTCGCGGGCTCGGCCGGGCGCACCGGCCGGTGTCTCACCGCTGAAGCGGCGCCGGGCTTGGGGAGGCCTCGGCCACCGCCGACTTCTGGGGTGCGACCTTGGCCCCGGGGATGGCTCGCTGGATGCCGTCCGTGACGACCCAGTCGCCGGGGGCGAGCCCCGCCTCGATCACCCGGTACCGCCCGTCCCGCGCCCCGAGCGTCACCACCCGCTGCGCGACCGTGTTGTCGGCCCCGACCGTGAGCACGTAGCTGCCCTGCTGGTTCGTCCCGATGGCGTCGTCGCGGACCAGCAGCGCCTTGTCGTCGCGGCCGACCGGGATCCGGACCCGCACGAACAGGCCCGGGAGGAGCGCGTGATCGCCGTTCTCGATGAGCGCCCGGGCCAGCAGGGTGCCGGTGGACGGATCGACCTGCGGCGCGAGGTAGTCGAGCCGGCCGGTATGCGGATAGCCGGTCTCGGTCTGCAGGCCGATCTCCACCGGTATCTTGGCCAGATCGCCCAGCGGCTGCTGCGTCGCGCGCAGGTGCTGCTTGACCAGCAGCACCTGCTGCTCGCTGACGTTGAAGTAGACGTAGAGCGGATCGATGCGGACGAGCTGCGCCAGCTTGGTCGGCCCGCTGATGCCGACGAGCGCCCCGACATCCGCCAGGTGGTTGGTGACCACGCCGTCGAAGGGCGCGGAGACCTGCGTGTAGCCGAGGTTGATGGTGGCGATGTCGAGGTTGGCCTGCGCCTCCATGACGGCGGCGCTGGCTTGGTCCTGCTTGGTCTTCGCGTCCTCGACCCGGGCCTGCGAGGCGAATTCCTGCCGCCCCAGCGTGGATTGGCGCTGATATTCGGACTGGGCGTTCGCCAGGGCGGCCTGCTGCGCCGCCAGGGCGCCCTGCGCCTGCTTGAGCTGCGCCTCGTAGGTGTTGCGCTGGATGGCGAAGAGCGGCGCGCCCGCCTTCACCACGGCGCCGTCCTTGTAGGTGATCGCCTCCAGAAAGCCCTGGACCCGCGCCTCGAGATCGACGGCCGCGAACGCCTTGGTGTTGCCGGTGAGTTCGAAGTAGCGCGTCACCGTGCGCACGACCGGCTGCGAGACCGAGACGCCGGGCGGCGGTGGCGGGACGTACTGGTTCGAATCGCGGCAACCGGCGGCGCATCCGGCGATGGCCGCGAGGGCGAGAAGACGGACGGATCCGGGAAGCTGCAGCACGATCGGCACGGCCGGCCCTCAACCTGAGATCGTTACGGATGGTCTTTGGCCTCGGTCCTGCCGCGGCTACTGACCATCCTCGGCCTTGGCTTCCCGGGCGAGGGTCAGGCATTCGAGCAGATCGACATAGCTGGGCAGGCCGTCGAGTTGCGCTTCCGCCGCGCAGCGTGTCCGGTCACCGGCCGGGTAGCTGGACCACTTTTTTTCGACCTCGGCCCGCGCCGACCCCTCATCCTCGAGGCAGAGCTTCTGCCGGCCGGCATCGAGGGTCATCTGCTGCGTCGCCGCCCGGCAGCTGCCGTGAACGTCGAAGACCGGCATCGTGTCCGAGACCGGCGTCGCCAACGCCAGCTCCATCAGCAGGGCAGGAACGGCAAACATCATGATCGACACACCCGCGCAGCGCGCCAACCGGACAACCCGGTCGATCCTGACTTTGGCGGCCCAACACAGATGCCCCGCCCTGCGACAATACAGGTTCGATGCGCAAACGGGCCCGATTCGGTCGCCTGTGATCTATCGATAGCACATTTCGCAGCTGAGCCATGGCCTCAAAAATTGTTATCAACCAAGGCGGACTACCGAATCCCGCGATCCCCCGTCAGATCGGGCACACGATGTATTTACGTCTTATTTAAACGTCCCAACCGATACGGGACAGCAACAGACCCAACGATACACCTGCATCACGGTATTTCGGCGCGCCCAGGATCGACGGCCCGCGATGATTCACCTGTGAAAGACGGGCGCCGCCAAGGCGAGGGGATCGGCCGATCTTGGACCCGGCGGAGTGGGACGATGGACCGAGCCCCGAACAGCCGAACATGCAGGGTTCGTCGCGGTCGCGCGATCCCCCCTCCCGTCGGCCGGCGGGACGGGGCCGGTGTCGCGATCCCCTGCCTGTCGGCTTGGCCGCCGTCTCACCGCTCCGCGCGGTGGAGATGCCACAGCGCGCCGACCAGCCCGAGATTGGCGAGGCTCAGGGCGAGCAAGAGCCACAACAGGGCCTCCGGGCTGGCCTGGGTCAGCACGAACGCGCCGGCCGGCGGGGCGAGCGCCTGCGCGACCAGCCCCGGCCGCGCCAGGCGGCCGACCACCAGCGGGTAGCGCACCGGACCGAACAGGGCCAAGGGCACCGTGCCCCGCGCGATCGAATAGATCCCGTTGCCGCCGCCGTAGAGCACCAGCCAGATCCCGACGCCCGGCAGCCTCAGGGCCAGCAGCACCAAACCCAGCGCCACCAGGCCCAGGGCGGCGGTGAGAGTCCAGAGCGGGTGATGCCGCCCTTCGAACGACATCTCCACGATGCGGGCGCCGACCTGCGCCGGGCCGATCAGCGCCGCGTAGGACACGGCGGACGCCAGCGCCACGCCCCGCGCCTGCAGCAGCGTCAGCAGATGCACCGACACCAGCGCCATGATCGCGCCGCCGAGGACCAGCACCCCGGCGAACAGCCGGAACGCCCGCCGCTCGGCGGCGGACAGAGGGCCGGTGCGCGCCGCGCGGTGCTCCGCCGCCGCCGCCGGCGGGTTCGGGATCAGCAGGAGCACCAGCGGCAGCGTGACCCCGAGATGCAGGCCGGCATAGGCGAGGCAGGCGCCCCGCCAGCCGACCTGCGCGACCAGGAACGCCGAGAGCGGCCAGCACACGGTGCTGGCGAACCCGCCCCACAGGGTCAGGGTGGTGATCGCCGGCCGTGCCGCCGCCCCGTAGAGGCGCCCGAGGGTGGCGAAGGCCGGATCGTACAGGCCGCAGCCCATGCCGAGCCCCAGCAGAAGCCAGCCGGCCAGGTAGACCGGCAGGACCGGCGCGGCGGCCAGCGTGATCAGGCCGGCCGCCAGCAGCAGCGCCGCCAGCGCCAGAACCGGACGGCCGCCGTGGCGGTGGATCGCCGCCCCGACATGCGGCGCGGCGAACGCGGCAACGAGGAGCCCGAGGGACAGACCGCCGACCACCCAGGCCAGCGGCCAGCCGGTGCTCTCCGCCACCGGGCCGGCGAGCACGGCGGGCAGGTAGAACGAGGACCCCCAGGCGAGGATCTCGATCACGCCGAGGGCGGAGATCACCGGCCAGCGCCTCCCCCCGGACACGCGCGGCCTACCGGGGACCGAGCAGCGGCAGCCAGGCCGCCAGCGCCAGCAGCGTGGCCAGCAGCACGGGCGGGGTGATGACCAGACCGACCTTCATGTACTGGCCCCAGGTGATCCTCTGGCCCTTGCTGTCCAGGACATGCAGCCAGAGCAGGGTGGCGAGGCTGCCGATCGGCGTGAACTTCGGCCCGAGGTCGCAGCCGATCACGTTGGCGTAGACCATCAGCTCGCGGGTCAGCGGCGACAGGTCCGGCGCCCGCTCGATCGCGAGCGCCCCGATCAGCACGCTCGGCATGTTGTTCATCAGCGACGACAGGATCGCGGCGGCAAAGCCGGTGCCGATGGTGGCGGCCCACGGGCCGTGGCCGGCGAGCCAGACCAGGCCCTTCGCCAGCGCGTCGGTCAGGCCGGCGTTCCGGAGGCCGTAGACCACGAGGTACATGCCGAGGCTGAACAGCACGATCTGCCAGGGGGCGCCGGTCAGCACCTTGCGGATCGGGATGATCCCGCCCCGGTTGGCGAGCAGCAGGAGCACCGCCGCGCCGGCGCAGGTGACGGCCGACACCGGCACCCCGAACGGCGCGGTGACGAAGTAGGCGGCGAGCAGCACGCCGAGCAGCGGGAACGCCGCCCGGAACACCAGCGGATCGCGGATCGCGTCGGCCGGGCGTTCGAGGGCATCGACCGGGTAGGCTTCCGGCACGTCGCGCCGGAAATAGGCCCACAGCACCAGCAGCGTCGCCGCCAGGGACACCAAGTTCACCGGCACCATCACGGCGGCGTACCGGCCGAAGGTCACGGCGAAGAAGTTGGCGGAGACGATGTTGACCAGGTTGGAGATCACCAGCGGCAGGGAGGTGCTGTCCGCCACGAACCCGCAGGCGACGATGAACGCCAGGGCCGCCGCCGGCTTGAAATCGAGCCGGAGCAGGATCGCCAGCACGATCGGCGTCAGCAGCAGCGCCGCGCCGTCGTTGGCGAACACCGCCGCGATGGCCGCGCCGAGGAGCACGACCAGCGGGAACAGCCGCCGGCCCCGGCCGCCGCCCCAGCGGGCGATGTGCAGGGCCGCCCAATGGAAGAACCCGGCCTCATCGAGCAGCAGGGAGAGGATGATGAGCGCCACGAAGGTGAACGTGGCGTCCCAGACGACATGCCAGACCACCGGAATGTCGCCCGGATGGATCACGCCCGCGGCGAGAGCGACCCCCGCGCCGGCCAGTGCGCTCCATCCGATCCCGAGGCCCCTGGGCTGCCAGATGACGAACACGAGGGTGGCAAGAAAAATGGCGAGCGCGAGCATCCGGGCGTTTTCGTCTTATGGATCGGTGTGAGGCTCAGGCCGTGGCGACGCGGCGGCCGTGCTCGTCCACGACCCGCTCACCGTCTTCCTTGACGAACTCGCCCTGCTGCACCGGCAGAAGATCGAGCACGGCTTCCGACGGTCGGCACAGGCGCACGCCCTTGGGCGTGACCACCAGCGGGCGGTTGAGGAGGATCGGGTGCGCCGCGATGGCGTCCAGGAGCTGCGCATCCGTCAGCGCGGGATCGCCGAGGTTCAGCTCCGCGAACGGCGTGCCGCTCTCCCGCAGCACCGCACGCACCGACAGACCGGCGCGGGCCAGGAGCTGCACCAGCAGCGCCCGCGCGGGCGGGGTTTTGAGGTACTCGATCACGTGCGGCTCGATGCCGGCGTTGCGGATCATCGCGAGGGTGTTGCGGGACGTGCCGCATTCGGGGTTGTGGTAGATCACGACGTCGAACGGCTCAGGCATGGGCGGTCTCTCCAAGGGCGGGGCAGCAGGGTGCCAGGGCGGCCATCGCCGGGGTGCAGACCTCCGGGCGGCCCTGGCAGCAATCTTTCATCAGGAAGGCGATCAGGCCGGACAGCGCCGGGTAGGCGGCGCTGTAGATGATCGAGCGGCCCGCGCGCCGCGATGCGACCAGGCCCGCGTGGCTCAGTTCCTTGAGATGATGGGACACGGTGGCGGCGGAGACGCCCACCGCCTCAGCCAGCACGCCGGAGGCCAGCCCGTCCGGGCCGGCGGTCACGAGCACCCGCACCAGGCGCAGACGGTGCTCCTGGGCGAGGGCCGCGAAGGCGGCGAGGGCTTGCGGCTCGTCCATATTCGTTACAATCTTCAAATCACTCTTTGAACGTACAAGAAAGCTGAACCTTGGACAAGCCGCGCCAGCCTTTCACCGATGGCCTGCCGAACCTGAGCGCCGCGCATTTCGTGGTGCCGACCCGCGCGCGCCTGGAGGCGGTCAAGCCGCTCACCCACGCCCCCCGGTTCCTGATCCTCTACGGCTCCCTGCGGGAGCGCTCGTTCAGCCGCTTCCTCGCCTACGAGGCCGCCCGGCTCCTGGAAGCCATGGGCGGCGAGGTGCGGATCTACGACGCGCACGGCCTGCCCCTGCCCGACGACACGACCGCCGATCATCCGAAGGTGCAGGAGCTGCGCGACCTCTCGATCTGGTCCGAGGGCCAAGTGTGGGTGTCGCCGGAGCGGCACGGCACGCTGACCGGCGTGATGAAAAGCCAGATCGACTGGCTGCCGCTCTCCGAAGGCAGCGTGCGGCCGACCCAGGGCCGCACGCTGGCCGTGATGCAGGTGTCCGGCGGCTCGCAGAGCTTCAACGCCGTGAACAGCCTGCGGATTCTCGGCCGCTGGATGCGGATGATCACGATCCCGAACCAGTCGTCGGTCCCGATGGCCTACAAGGAGTTCGACGAGGCCGGCCGGATGAAGCCGGGGCCGCTCTACGAGCGCGTCGTGGACGTGTGCGAGGAGCTCATGAAGTTCACGCTGCTGACCCGGGAGCGGGCCGACGACCTCGTCGACCGCTACAGCGAGCGGAAGGAGCGCGCGCCGGAGCGGCTGAGCGCCGTGGCCGCCGACATCGGCTTTGTGAAGCGCTGAGACACACCGCCGCCGATGCGACCGTCCACGCGGGCGCCGTCGTGATCGCGGCGGCCACCGGCCGCCCGTGGGGCAGGTCTGTGCGGGTCCCGGCGCCCCGAGGGTCGACCGGATCCGCTGTCGCCGCGTCCACCCTCGGGGGAGCGACGGGTTCGCCCCCCGCACGCCGCAGGCCTGCACGAAGGACCTTGACGAAGGGCCTTGACGCGGTTCGGAGGGGTCCCGTATCTCTCGAGGACGGCAATGGTGTCTGCCGGGCCATCAAGGCCGAACCGCCGTCAGGCTGATGACTCCTACTTCTTGCGATCCCGCAAAGTCTTGCGGCGTCGCATCAAGGGGATGTCATGCGCGCAACCTTCCGAAATCTGTTTACACGCTTCAACGTAGCGGCCTTTGTCCGCACGCGGCACGATCATGCCGTCTCGGTCGCGCGCTGGATCCTGGTTCTGCTGCCCATGGCCGCCGCCGTGGGCTCCCTGTGCGCGGCCTTCCTCTGGAGCCTCGATGCGGCCACCCGGGCGCGCTTCGCCTATCCCGGGCTGCTGTTTCTCCTGCCGCTCGGCGGCTTGGCTATCGGGCTGCTCTACCATCGCTTCGGCCAATCCGTGGAGGGCGGCAACAACCTCATCGTCGAGCAGATCCATGTGCCCGGGGGCGGCGTGCCCCTGCGCATGGCGCCGCTGATCTTCCTCGGCACGGTGGTCACGCATCTGTTCGGCGGATCGGCGGGCCGCGAAGGCACGGCCGTCCAACTGGGCGGCAGCCTCGCAAGCGCCTTCGGCAAGGCGGTCCGCCTGGATGCGCCGAGCTTCCGGATCATGCTGATGGCCGGGATCGCCGCGGGGTTCGGCGCCGTCTTCGGTACGCCACTGGCCGGCGCGGTCTTCGCGCTCGAGGTCCTCGCTGTCGGACGCGTCGAATATGCGGCCCTCGTGCCCTGCCTCGTCGCGGCCGTGGTCGGCGACTGGACCTGTCAGCTGTGGGGCATCGAACACGGGGTCTACCGTATCGACGACCACGCCGGAGCCGTCGGCACGCACATGGTCGAGCCGCTGCTCCTGGCCAAGGTCGCGGTGGCAGGCGTGGCCTTCGGACTGGCCGGCCTGGTGTTCGCCGAGGCGAACCACATGCTCGGCGGATGGTGCAAGCGGGTCATCGCCTTCGCGCCCCTCCGCCCCGTGGCGGGCGGCCTCGCGGTGATCGCCCTGGTCTACCTCTGTGGCACGCGGGATTATCTGGGACTGGGCGTCTGGTCGGCGGATCCGCACGGGCTGACCATCGCCCGCTTCTTCGGTCCGGAGGTGCATCCCTGGAGCTGGGCGCTCAAGATGCTGTTCACGGTCGTCACCCTGAGCGCCGGGTTCAAGGGCGGCGAGGTCACGCCGCTGTTCTTCATCGGCGCGGCCCTCGGCAACGCGCTGGCCGGGGTGCTGGGGGCGCCGGTGGATCTCCTGGCCGGCCTCGGGTTCGTCGCCGTGTTTGCCGGAGCGGCCAACACGCCGCTGGCCTGCACGCTGATGGGTATCGAGCTGTTCGGCGCCACGCACGGCGTCTACATCGCGACCGCCTGCTTCCTGGCCTACCTGTGCTCCGGGCACAGCGGCATCTACCTGTCCCAGCGCATCGCCGTCCCGAAGGTTTCCGTGGGCACTCTGCCGCCGGACGCCACCCTGCGCCATGCGCGTACGCACCGCGCGGCCCGGCTGACCGCGCCGGCCCCCGTGTCGGCCCCCGTGTCGGCCCCCGTGTCGGCCCCCGACAGATAGGTGCGCCCCAGGGCTTCGACGCGTCCGGTCGTCCCGGCCGGGATCGGGACGGTGCGGGCATCTCAATGACGTGCGCCGACAGGGCTCGACCACGCCAAGCCCGTCCCTGGGGGGCTCCAGGCCCCTCTGCCGGGAACGGGTCGTGCAGGCGAAGGCCGACGGCCTGCTCAAGGCCGTCGGCCGAGGACGCCCCGGTCTCAATGGGCGCCACACGCCCCCCGCAATCCGCGCCCTGCCCCTGCACCGCCGTCGGGCCGGCCCGCAAGCGGCGGAGCCGGCCCGCGCCGGGAGGGCGGACCGGGAGGATCCGGCCAGGGGCTCGTCAGGCGGCGCGGACGGTTGCGAGGAAGCGGGCGACCTCGGCACCGAGATGCTCGGACTGGCGCGAGAGTTCGGAGGCGGAGGCGAGCACCTGGCTGGCCGCGGCGCCGGTCTCCTCGGAGGCCTGCGCGACGCCCGCGATGGTGCCGGTCACCGCGGTGGTGCCGGTTGAGGCCTGCGCCACGTTGCGCACGATCTCCTGCGTCGCCGCCCCCTGCTGCTCCACCGCCGCGGCGATCGAGGTCGCCACGCCGTCGATCTCCCGGATCCGCCCGGTGATCCCGCCGATCGCCGTCACGGCCTGCCCGGTCACCTCCTGCACCGCGCCGATCTGCCGGGCGATCTCCTCGGTCGCCTTGGCGGTCTGCTCGGCCAGCGCCTTCACCTCGGCAGCCACCACCGCAAAGCCCCGCCCCGCGGCGCCGGCCCGCGCCGCCTCGATCGTGGCGTTGAGCGCCAGCAGGTTGGTCTGCCCGGCGATCCCGGAGATCATCCCGACCATGTCGCCGATCCGGGCGGCGGTCTGGCTGAGCGCCTGGACCAGGGCGGCGGTCTGGTCGGCCTCGCCCACCGCCGACTGCGCGAGCCGGGCCGAGCCGGTGACCTGCCGGCCGATCTCCTGCACCGACGAGCCCAGCTCCTCCGCGGCGGCGGCCACGGTCTGGACGTTGGCGGCGGCCTCTTCCGCGGCCGCCGCCACGGTGGTGGATTGCGAGGCCGTCTCCTGGGCGGTGGCGGTCATCTGCCGGGCGGTGGCCTGCAGCTCCGTGGCCGAGGACGAGACCATGCCGACGACGCCGCCGACCGACCGCTCGAACCCGTCGGCGAGTTCGATCATGGTGCGCCGGCGCGCCTGGGCCGCGGCCGCGTCGGCCAGCCGCTTGACCTCGGCCTCCTCGGCGGCCTTGCGGGCGACCAGGGCCTTGATCCCCTCCACCGCCCGGCCGACCGCGCCGATCTCGTCGCCCCGGCCAGCCTCCCGGATCTCCGCCTCGATCTCCCCTTGCGCCATGCGTCGCAGGACGACGACCAATCTGCCGAGCGGGCGCGTGATGCCGACGATCGTCACGAGGGCGGCCGCAGCGAGCCCGACCAGCAAGCCGAGCGCGCTGAACGACACCAGGGAGATGCGGGTGGCGTTGGTCTGCTCGGTCAGTTCGGCCGAGCCCTTCTCCATCGCGCCATCGATGTCGTTCCCGAGCTTCGAACTGCCCTGCACCAGGGCGACGAAGGTCGGGTCGATCGTACGATGGACCAGCGCGAGAGCCTCGGCGTTCCGGCCCGCCAGGCAGAGCTGGCGAACCTCGGAGACCTGCTGGACGAACTGATGGATACGGGCCGCCTGCTCGTCGATGCGCGCGCCGAAATCCGGCGCGAGTCGGCGCAGGTCGGCCAGAGCCTTTGTCAGGGTGGGGATGGCGTCGTCGAATCCAGTGTTGGCCACCTTCATCTGAGCTTCGTCTGTCTCAGCGAGGATGCGATACACCCAGTAATTCATCTCGAAGACGCTGCGATTCAGGCGACGCGCCGTTGCAACCGCCTTCGCATCGCGATCGATGAAAGAACTGTAGGCCTTATCGATCTGGCCGATCCGCGCCTGCGCAAACCAAATACAGCCACCGATCACTCCACCGATAAGCACGATGACCGCTGACAGCTTTGTCAATATTTTAGCGTTGGAGAGCAAGGACATGGTTCCACCTGTGTGCATCAGGCGAAACGTCAACGAACACGATTAAATTTCGGTTCAAGTTTCCGTGATGCGGAGAGAGCCAGCGCGATTCCGGGGGCCTCGGGGCCGGGCCGATGCGCGGCCGCTCTCGGCGATGCGGTCAAGGAACCGCCCCTCCCGGGCGCCGCTCCGCGGATTCGCGCGGTTGCGGCTCCGCATGCGGCCCGGTGCCGGCTGCGCCCGCCACAGGGGGCAGGACCTGACGGAGCACATGGCGGAGCTTGTCGGGGTTGCGGGTGATGTAGAGGGCGGTGATCCGACCGTTCTCGATGGCGAGCGCGGTCGTCTGGAGGAGATCGCCGCGTTCCCGGCTGATGTATCCCGGCAATCCGTCGATCCAGACCGGCGCGACCATCGCGGCCCGCTCGGGCCCCCATTTGCGCCGGACGCCCGCGAAGAGACGGAGCAGGCGCTCCGACCCGACGATGGGGTTGGGAAAGGCCAGGACCTTGCCGCCGCCGTCCGAGCAGAGCACCACGTCCTCCGCGAGCAGCGTGCGCAGGGTCGCGATGTCCCCGCTGGCGGAGGCCGCGAAGAAGGCGTGGGCGATCCGCTCGCCCTCCTCCCGCGCCACGGGAAAGCGCGGCCGTGCGGACTGCACGTTCCGGCGGGCGCGCACCGCGAGCTGACGCACGGCGGCCGCCTCCCGATCAAGCGTGTCCGCCACCTCGCCGAGCGGGATGCCGAACACGTCGTGGAGCAGGAAGGCTGCGCGCTCGAGGGGCGAGAGGCGTTCCAGCGCCATCATCAGCGTCAGCGTGAGATCGTCCTCGTCCACGCCGTCCTCCCCCGTCTCGACCAGGGGCTCCGGCAGCCAGGCGCCGACATAGGTCTCCCGGCGGGCGCGGGCCGACTTCATCTGGTCGAGGCAGAGCCGGGTCACGATGCGGGCCAGAAACGGATACGGGGCCGCGACCGCGCCCCGATCCGCCGCGATCCAGCGCAGCCACGTGTCCTGCACCATGTCCTCGGCCTCGCTGCGGGAGCCGAGCATGCGGTAGGCGATGCGCAGGAGGCGCGGACGATGGGCCTCGAAGGTGGCGGTCGCCGCGTCGGTCTGCGTGTCGGTCGGCGGCATGGGATCTGTCTGCGGAGCGATGGCGAGACCCGGGGATCCTCGCACGCGGCCGGAGGGAGTGTCACCGCCGGTCCGGCACGGTCAGGTCGCGGTCGTCCGTATCGACGACGAACACCGCGAGAAGGCGGGACGGCTCCGTGGCGCTGGCATTGGCGCTCACGGCGTGGTGGTCGCCCGGCTGCTCCACGAAGCTCTCGCCGACCCGGAAGATCTGCTCAGGCCCGTCGTTGATGCGGCTGCGGATCGCGCCCTCGATCACCGTCGCGGTGATGAAGGCGGAGCGCGCATGCCTGTGGGCGGGGGAGGACCCGCCCGGCCCGTATGCGACGAGGACGCCGCGCAGACTCTTGCCGGGGATGCCCGGCAGGGGGTGGTCGAAGATCGTCGTGACGCGGGCCTCGCCGGCCCGCAGCTCCGCCGCCCCGACCGGGAGCGCGAAGCCGGCCAGGCAAGCGGAGAGGATGAGTGCTTTGACCATGGGGGTTCGTCCAGCGTGGTGAGGGAGGCCGTCAGACGGTCGCGAGCCAGGTCGCGAAGCGCGTGGATCCGAGGCGCGCCGCGGCAGCGTCCTCGGGAACGAGCGAGCCCTTCTCCAGCGCGGCGCCGAAATACCGTGCGCCGCGGTCGGCCGACACCGCCCGGCGGTCGCCGGCGGCGGCGGCGCATCGGGCGACGAAGTCGCGGAAGGGCAGCCTGTCCGGTCCGGCGATCTCGATCGTCCGGCTGCGGGGCTCGTGGACGGCGACCTCCGCCAGCGCGGCCGCGACGTCGGCGGCGGCGATGGGCTGGAAATCGGCGTCGGGGACGACGATGCGATCGCCCACGACCGACGCCGCGGTGATCGTGGCGACGAACTCGAAGAACTGGGTTGCACGAACGATCGTGTAGGGCAGGCCGGACGCCACGATCAGCCGCTCCTGCGCAACCTTCGCCCGGAAGTATCCGTTCCCGTCCAGGCGATCCGTGCCGACGATCGAGAGGGCGACATGGTGCGTCACGCCGGCCCGACGCGCGGCGGCCAGGAGGTTGCGGCTCGACCGCTCGAAGAAATCGAGCACCGCCGCATCCTCGAAGGACGGTGCGTTCGCGACGTCGACCACGACCTCGGCGCCGACGAGAACCTCGGCGAGCCCCTCACCCGTCAGGGCGTCGACGCCCGTCCGCGGGGAGGCGGCGACGGCTTCGTGTCCCCTGCGGCCGAGTTCGGCGGTCAACTGCCTGCCGATCAACCCGCTCCCGCCGATCACAACCATCTTCATGACGCGCGTCTCCTGCGTGAACCGGGCGGCGCGGCGGGGTGCCGCTGAGGCGCTCGTTCGACGTCAAGACGAGGGGACGACGCGGGATGTGACATGCCGTCGGAGAAAAAGGCGATGCCGCGGCGTGGGACGCCGTCCATGGCCACGACCGGACGCCAGCCCCCCTCCGGGCTGAGCGTCACGGGGTCGATCCGGGCCTCCCCCATTAAGCCGACCCGGAGGGCGTTCCAGCGGACAGTCCTGGCCAGTCCCGTGACGGTCTCGCCGACCCCGTGTCGGCGCCGGCACAGATGCGCCCGCGGGCGACCGGACGGCCTCAGACGCCCTTCGCCGGCTCGGCGACGTCCGCGCCTCCGACCAAACCGCCGATCCGCACAGGGTCCCGATTGAAGGCGTCCGCGCCGGCGTCGCGTGCGGCTCAACCGATATCGCCTTCCGCGCGACCCCGAGGGGACAGCGCGCCATCCCGGAATGGCCAGGGTCCGTGGCGGAAGCCTGGACCCGCTGGACTGGACCGCTCGCCGGAACGCTTGGAGGAGGCCGCCGTTGCACCCGTCGCGAGAGGGTGGGCGTCTGGCTTGCGAGACCGCAGCCGATGCCAGCCCGAGACAGGATGTGAAGGGCAGCGCGATGATCGACACGGACAGGATCACGGGGGCCGCGCGCGCGTTCGGCGGCACGGTTCAGGGCTCGGTTGGCGACCTCGCCGGTTCGAACCGCCATGCGGTCGAGGGCCGGCTCCGCGAAGCGCAGGGCACCGCCGAGAACCTCTACGGTCAGGCTAAGGACGCGGTCCGGCACGCGGCCGACGAGATCTCGGACCACGCCGCGGAGGCCTATGACCGGAGCCGTGCCTACGCGTGGGAAGGTCACCAGACCTCCGTCGCCTGGCCCCACGCTTCCTTGCTCGTCGCCGGGCTCGCGGGCTTCGGTCTGGGCTTGCTCGTCAGCAAGCTCTGAGCCGCGACGCCCGCTCGCATCGACACCGTCGGCGGCGTGGTCCTAGCGGATCTCCCAGGCGGGGCCGCTCGCGGGCCCCGCGCGGTCGATCGCGGGGCGACGCAAATCCGTGCGGCCAACCCGACCGGCCGGTCCCGCGTGTCGGTCTTTGCCGGGTCGACATCTCATGGTTGTATGGGGGCATGCCGCGGCCCCTGTCGGCCGGCGGCGAGGCCCGCGCGTCGGCATGGCACGGGAACGGCAAGGGAGGCACCGCAATGGCCAGCGTGGTCGCCGAGGATCAGGACGCCCGGAACGCGCTCGGCGAGAGCGAAATTCCCAAGGCCACGATCTGCCTCTGGTACGACACGGAGGCCGAGGCGGCCGCCCGATTCTACGTCGCGACCTTTCCGGACAGCGCCATGGGCGCGGTTTATCGGGCACCGGCCGATTACCCGTCGGGCAAGGCGGGGGACGTGCTGACGGTGGCGTTCACGGTGGCCGGCATCCCGTGCATCGGCCTGAACGGCGGTCCCGCCTTCCGGCACAGCGAGGCCTTCTCGTTCCAGATCGCGACGGACGACCAGGCGGAGACGGACCGGCTCTGGACCGCCATCGTCGACAATGGCGGGCAGGAGAGCGCCTGCGGCTGGTGCAAGGATCGCTGGGGCATCGCGTGGCAGATCACGCCACGCGTGCTCACCGCCGCGCTGGCGGCCGGCGGCGCGGAGGCCCGGCGCGCGTTCACGGCCATGATGACCATGGGGAAGATCGACGTCGCCGCGATCGAGGCGGCCCGGCGCGGATGACGTCGCGTCGGCCTGGACCCTGTTGCCGATGACCGAGCCGATATCCGCCGCGGCCCACGCGCGCACCATCCTGGCCGCGCACGAGCATCGCCGCCCCATCGCACCGCTGACCGGCTGGGATCCGACCTTCGACCTGCCGGCGGCCTACCGGGTCGCCGAGGCGATCCGGAGCCTGCGGGCCGGGCGCGGCGAGCGGAATGTCGGCTACAAGATCGGCTTCACCAACACGACCCTGTGGGAGCGGTACGGCGTCCGGGCGCCGATCTGGGGGCATGTCTACGACACGACCCTGCGCGACCGGGCCGCCCTGGGCGGACCGGTGCCCCTCGCGGCCTTCGTCGAGCCCCGGATCGAGCCGGAGATCGTGTTCGGTCTGGCACGCGCGCCGGAACCCGGCATGGATGCCGAGGCGCTGATCGCCTGCCTCGACTGGGCCGCGAGCGGCTTCGAGATCGTGCAGTCGCTCTATCCGGGCTGGCGCTTCGCGGCGCCCGACACCGTGGCGGCCTTCGGGCTGCACGGGTTGCTGGTGGTGGGCGAGCGGGTGCCGGTTCCGGCGGCCGCGCGGCGCGGCTGGATCGGCGACCTCGCGGGCTTCACCGTCGACCTGCTGCGGGACGGCGCCGTCGCCGACCGGGGCGGCGGCCGCAGCGTCCTCGGGACGGGACCGCTCGCCGCCCTCGCGCACTTGGTCGATGCGCTGGCTAACGATCCGGTCGCCCCGCCGCTCGCAGCCGGCACGGTCGTCACAACCGGCACGCTGACAGACGCGCTTCCGGTCGCCTCCGGCCAGCACTGGAGCACGCGGCTCGACGGGCTGCGGCTTCCCGGCATCGACCTTGCCCTGATCTGAAAGACCCGGCACGGGTTATCGTGCCAGGATCGTGTCGTTTCCCGGGCCGGCTCCGGGACTCTGGCATTGGTGATGGTTAGCCGACATGCCAAATGCTGAGCCATGCCTGGACGCCTGCGGCGACGCCACACGACCTTCCTCGTCTCCGTCACCGTGCAGGGCTCCAGCCCGGCATCCGGCGCCACGGTCTACGCGGTGATGAAGCCCAGCGCCGCGGAGGCGCTGGAGGCCGTCCGCCCTCTGGTCGACCCGTCGGCCACCCTCGCCGTCGTGGGCAGCCTGTCCACCCGGATCGCCAAGGCCCTCAAGCTGAAGCGCGACGAGCCGCGGGTGGTCTGAGCCGCCCGGTTCCGGCTCAATCCACCGCGAGCCGGTAGCCGACGCCCCGCACGGTCTGCAGGAAGACCGGATTGGCGGGGTCGACCTCGGTCTTGCGGCGCAGGCGGTTGATCTGCACGTCGACGGTGCGCTCCGCCGCGGCCCCGCCCGGGCCGGCGAGCTGCTCGCGCTCGACATTGGCGCCGCCCGCCATCGCCAGGATCGTCAGGATCTCGCGCTCGCGCTCGGTGATGCGGATCAGCTCGTCGTCCCGGCGCAGCTCGCCCCGGTCGACCCGGAACGCGAACGGCCCGAAGGTCACCGCCTCGGCGGCCGCCGCGCGGGGCCGCACGCTGCGCTTGATGATGTTGTTGAGCCGCAGCGTCAGCTCCCGCGGCTCGAAGGGCTTGGGCAGGTAATCGTCCGCGCCGATCTCCAGCCCCATCACCCGGTCGTTCGGGTTGGAGCGGGCGGTGAGCATCAGGATCGGCACACGCGACGTCTCGCGCACGCTGCGGGCGTAGTCGAAGCCGTTCTCGCCGGGCATCATCACGTCGAGGACCATGGCGTCGAACACGACGCTCTGGGCCCGGGCCCGGGCCTCCGCGGCGCTCGCCGCGGCGGTGACCCGGAAGCCCTGGTCGGTGAGGTAACGGGCGAGCAATTCGCGCAGCCGGCGGTCGTCGTCGACCACGAGGACGTGGGGCGCCTCGTCGGGCAGGTCGGCCCGGGCGGCATTGCTCACGCGCACTCCTCCCCGGCGACGCGCCCGTCGCTCCCGCCCCCGCGCCGCGCCATCAGGCGCTGGACCGCCGGGCGGTCCTCCGGCTCGATCATCGCCATCAGGAAATCCTCCGGGGAGCCCCGGGCATCCGGCGCCGCGAGCGCCCGGGCGAGGCGGCGGGCCTGGACCCGCGTGAGGTCGGCCGCGAGACGGGCGCCGGCCTCGGTGCAGTAGAGGAGGCGCTGGCGCCGGTCGCTGGAACCGGGCTTCTGCGCGACGTAGCCCTGCCCGATCAGGTCCTTGAGCACCCGGTTCAGGCTCTGCTTGGTGATGCGCAGAATGTCGAGGAGTTCGGCGATGGTCAGGCCGGGATAGCGGTCGACGAAGTGCAGCACCCGGTGGTGGGCCCGGCCGAAGCCGTAGGCGGCCAGGATCCGGTCGGGATCGCCCACGAAATCCCGGTAGGCGAAGAACAGAAGCTCGATCAGGTCGTCGCTGCCGAGGGCGGCCGGCGCGGCGCCCGGGACGGGTTTCGCCGCGAAGATCGCCTCGCGCGGGGCTGTCCGTGTCACGGCGCGGCCGCTCCCAACGGGTGATAGGTCAGTCCCCATGACGTTTCTCAAGGCGGCCCGGGCCCGTCAACCCTGACCGGGCCGGCCGGGGCGCCAGCCGGCGGCGATCCTCAAGCGGGATTGCCGCCGGTCCGGCCCCTCCGCTACGCAGGATCCTCGATCGACGGGAGCGGACGGACATGGCCGAGGCAGCTGAACCGGGACCGGGACGCCTCTGGATCCGCGATCCGCGCGCCATCCTGGCCGAGGGCGCCGGGGGCGGGATCGTCGTGGCGGGCACCCGGATCGTCGAATGCGTGGCGGCGGGCGCGAAACCCGCCGCGCCCGTGGACGAGACCTTCGACGCCTCGCGCCACGTGGTCATCCCGGGGCTGATCAACACCCATCACCACGCCTTCCAGACGCTGACCCGCGCCCATCCGCTGGCGATCAACAAGCCGCTCTTTCCCTGGCTGAAGGCGCTCTACACGGTCTGGGGGCGGATCACCCCGGAGGCGTTCCGGCTCGCCACGCAGGTGGCCTTCACCGAGCTGCTGCTCTCGGGCTGCACCACGGCGGGCGACCATCACTACCTGTTCCCGAAGGGGCTGGAGGATTCGATGGACGTCCAGGTCGCGGAGGCCCGGGCCCTCGGGATCCGGGCCGCGATCACCCGCGGCTCCATGAGCCTGTCCGACCGGGAGGGCGGGCTGCCGCCCGAGAGCCTGACCCAGGACGACGACACGATTCTTTCGGATTGCGAGCGGGTGCTGAACCTGTTCCACGACCCCGCCCCCGGCGCGATGGTGCAGGTCGCGCTCGCCCCCTGCTCGCCCTTCGCGGTGACCCGGCGCCTGATGCGCGAGAGCGCGGCGCTCGCCGCCCGGCACGGGAGCCGGCTGCACACCCATCTCGGCGAGACGCTGGACGAGGACGCCTATTGCCAGCAGATGTTCGGTTGCCGGCCGGTGGAGTACCTCGAGGAGGTCGGCTGGCTGAACGATCGGGTCTGGCTCGCCCACGGCATCCACTTCACCGATGCCGAGGTCGCCCGGCTCGGCAAGGCCGGGGTCGGCGTCTGCCACTGCCCGACCTCGAACATGACCCTGGCCTCGGGCCGCTGCCGCACCTGCGAGCTGGAGGCGGCGGGCTCGCCGGTGGGCCTCGGTGTCGACGGCTCGGCCTCGAACGACAGCTCGAACCTGATGGAAGGCGTGCGCCACGCCCTGATGATCAACCGGCTCACCTACGGGGCGGAGGCCGTGACGCATCTCGACGCCCTGCGCTGGGCCACCGAAGGCTCGGCCGCCTGCCTCGGCCGCACCGATATCGGCCGGATCGAGCCGGGCCGGGAGGCGGACCTCGCCCTGTTCACCCTGGACGAGCTGCGCTTCTCCGGCGCCCACGACCCGCTGGCGGCTCTGGTCCTGTGCGGCGCCACCCGGGCCGACCGGGTGATGGTGGCGGGCCGCTGGCGGGTGATCGACGGCCAGCCGCTCGGGGTCGATACCGGGATGCTGCGCGAGGCGCATTCCCGGCTGGCGGTGGACCTGTTCGGAGCGGTGTAGAGGGCGAGCCCTGACCCGCCCCGCGCGTGATCCTCAGAACAGCCCGTCGATCTGCCCGTTGGCGTCCAGCCGGATCGTGTCGGCGGCGGGCACCCGGGGCAGGCCCGGCATGGTCATGATCTCCCCGCAGATCGCCACCACGAAGCCGGCGCCGGCCGAGAGCCGGACGTCGCGCACGCCCACGATGTGGCCCTCGGGGGCGCCCATCAGGGTCGGGTCGGTGGAGAACGAGTACTGGGTCTTGGCCATGCAGATCGGCAGGTGGCCGTAGCCGTCCTTCTCGAAGGTGGCGAGCTTGGCCTGAGCCTTCGTCTCGATCTGGATGTCGGCGGCCCCGTACAGCTTGGTGGCGATCGCCCGGATCTTGTCGGAGAGGCGGCTCTCCGTCTCGTAGGCGTGGCGGATCGGCGCCGGCTCGGCCTCGGAGAGCTTCACCACCGCGCGGGCCAGCTCCTCGGCCCCGGCCCCGCCCTCCGCCCAGTGGCGGCAGGTGATCGCCTCGACGTCGAGCCGCTCGCGGCACAGTTCCTTGAGCTTGGCGTGCTCGGCATCGGTGTCGGCGTAGAAGTGGTTGACGCCGACCACCACCGGCAGGCCGAAGCCGCGCAGGTTGGTCACGTGCCGGGCGAGGTTGGCGAAGCCCTTCTCCAGGGCGTCGATGTTCTCGGCCCCGAGGTTCTTCTTGTCGACGCCGCCATGCATCTTGAGGGCGCGGATGGTTGCCACCACCACCACGGCCGAGGGGGTCAGCCCCGCCTGCCGGCACTTGATGTCGAGGAACTTCTCGGCGCCGAGATCGGCGCCGAACCCGGCCTCCGTCACCGTGTAGTCGGCGAGCCGCAGGCCGGCCCTTGTAGCGATCACCGAGTTGCAGCCATGGGCGATGTTGGCGAAGGGGCCGCCATGGATCAGCGCCGGGTTGCCCTCGAGCGTCTGCACGAGGTTGGGCTGCAGGGCGTCCTTGAGCAGCACCGTCATGGCGCCGATGGCCTTCACGTCCTTGAGGGTGACGAGCTTGCGGTCGCGGGTCTCGGCGATGACGATCCGGCCGAGGCGCTCCTCCAGGTCGGCGAGGTCCTTGGCGAGGCAGAACACCGCCATCACCTCGGAGGCCACCGTGATGTCGAACCCGTCCTCTCGGGGGAAGCCGTTGGCGACGCCGCCGAGCGACTGGGTGATCTGGCGCAAAGCCCGGTCGTTCATGTCGACGACGCGGCGCCAGTGGATGCGGCGCACGTCGATGTTGAGCTCGTTCGCCCAGTAGACGTGGTTGTCGATCAGCGCGGCCGCGAGGCTGTGGGCCGACGTGATGGCGTGGAAGTCGCCGGTGAAGTGCAGGTTGATCTGCTCCATCGGCACGACCTGGGCCTTGCCGCCGCCGGCGGCGCCGCCCTTCATGCCGAAGCACGGCCCGAGCGACGGCTCGCGCAGGCAGATCATGGTCTTCTCGCCGATGCGGTTCAGGGCGTCGCCCAGGCCCACCGTGGTGGTGGTCTTGCCCTCGCCCGCGGGCGTCGGGGAGATCGCCGTGACCAGCACGAGCTTGCCGGGCTTCCGGCTCTCCAGCCCGGCGATGTAGCCGTGGTCGATCTTGGCGATGTGCTTGCCGTAATTGTGGAGCGCGTCATCCGGGATGCCGAGCTTCTCGGCGACCTGCGCGATCGGCTTCAGGGTCGCGGCGCGGGCGATCTCGATATCTGACGGCATGGGCCTTCCTCCCTGACTCGCGGGCGCGATGCCCGCCCGCCGGCTCTTGCCGTGCGAATCTCCTGCCGTGCGGGCTGCGGCTTGGCCGCCCGCGAACGGCTGCGCACTGTGCGTCAAAGCCCGGGAAAATGCGCGTCGATTTTTATGATATGGCGGACAAAATACTCTTGTCGCCCCCGACGTCCCCAGCTCCGACGCACGGAGCGGGTCCGGACCAGCGAGACGACCGGTCGATGCCTGCCATCGGCGCCTCGGCCCTCAGAACCTGACCAGTTCGACGCGCCGGTTCTTCGCCCGTCCCTCCGCGCTGTCGTTGGCGGCGACCGGGCTGGACGCCCCGAAGCCCCTGGCCTTCAGCCGATCCCTCGCGACGCCGGCGGCGACGAGCTTCGCCATGACCGCCTTGGCACGGCCGTCGGACAGGGCCTGGTTGTGCGCGGCGGCTCCGGTCTCGTCGGTATGGCCGTTGATCGCGAGCCGCAGGCCGGGATTCGTCCGCAGCAGGCCCGCCACCGCGTCGATCTGCGGGGCGGAGGCCGGCAGGATCTCGGTCCTGTCGGTGGCGAAGTTGACCTGGATCACCGCCTTTCCCGTCGTGTCGAGGTCCTGCTTCAGCTGCTCGGCGGGCAGGAGGGCGGCGGTCTGGAGAAACGGCTTGGTCTCCAGGATGGTCCAGGCCGCGTTGTTGCTGCCGGGCACGAAATGGACCCAGATCTGCCGGTCCGGCCGGCGGATTACCCAGGTCTGCACCGGCTCGTTGTAGACATTGCCCAGGCCCTCATACATCCCGATCCGGATGTCCTCGGGCAGCGTCTCCGTGAGGGTGGCGGGGATCCTGCTGTCGGCGATCTTCCGGCCGCCGGCCTGTGTCAGCACGGCCTCGATATTCTTCTTCAGCTCATAGGATGCGTAGGTCTTGCCGTCCTTGGTGCCGATGAGGGACAGGAAGACCTTGCCCTCGACCTCGTGGAGCGCCGTGCCGGTCCAGAACAGGAAATGCCCGAAAGCGCGGGTCTCGGGCGGGTTCAGCGGCTGGTAGCCGTCGGGGAGCGCGAAGTAGGGAAAGCCGCCGAGCGGCGCGTTCGAGACGGGGACGGCCTCCAGGATGGACGCAGCCGGCCCGGACACCTTGTCCTGCGCGCTCGCAGGATCGGCCGGGATTCCGGATGCCGCACAGGCGAGGGCCAGCAGGATCCAGACCGGCTTCAGCGCTTTCACGATCCACTCCGACAGGTTGCGGAGGCGCGAGCCTAGCGGGCCCGGATCGTCAGGCAATTAGGCCTCTTGAGCTACGGTCCCCAAGAGAATCCCGTTCGTCTTTGCGCTTTGCAGGACGGCGCGACGGGATGTCGGGTGCAGAATACCGGCGATCTTACGCAGGCACCGGGAGCCTGAACGGGCGCAGGCTCATGCCCGGAGGCCGAAGATCTTGCCCTTGCGGCCCGAAGCCGCCTTGCGGATCTTCGGGACGGCGCGCCCGAGCGTCGGCTGCGGGCGGCGCCGGCCGCCGCACCGCCGTGACGAACGAGGTGCGGACCGCCAGCGCGCCGGATCGGGAGAGGGGCGCTAGCCCCCCGACTTCTTGGCCCTGTCGGCGGCGCCCGGCGCCTCGTGCGGCTGGGGGGCGCCCTTCGGCAATTCCGGGTTCTCGGCGTTGTGCGGGGCGGCGACCGGGGCCGGCACGGTCTCGGCGGTGGCGGTCGGCTTCTCGATGTCGGGCAGACCGTCCTTCAGCTTCGCGTTGATCTGCGTGAGGTCGTCCGGCTCGGGGTTCAGATCCTTGGCGTGCTGCCACTGGAACTTGCCCTCGAGGCGCCGGCCCGAACGCCAGTAGGCGTCGCCCAGGTGGTCGTTGATGGTCGGATCGCCGGGCTTCAGTTCGACCGCCTTCTCCAGCTCGCGCACCGCATCGTCCCAACGGCCGAGGCGGTAATAGGCCCAGCCGAGGCTGTCGACGATCATCCCGTCCCGGGGGCTCGCATCGGCGGCCTGCTGCAGCAGCTTGAACGCCTCGTCGATGTTGACGTTCTGATCGACCCAGGAATAGCCGAGATAGTTCATCACCTGCGCCTTGGCGGCCGGCTGGTTGGCCGGCACCAGGGACAGGGCCTTCTTCAGGTCGGCCTCGGCCTTCGGCCACTGCTTGGCGCGCTCGTAGGCGGTGCCGCGGAAATAGTAGGTCGTCCAGTAATTGGCCTGCGGCCGGTCGCCGATCAGGCCGATGGCCCGGGTGTAGGTGGCGGCCGCCTCCTCGTACTTCTTGCGGGCGCGCTGCACGTTGCCCAGCGCCGTGATGACGTCGATGTCGTCCGGGTGGGCCTTCATCGCCGCGTCGAGATGGGCGAGGGCCTCGTCGCCCTTGCCCATCTGCTCCAGGTTCAGGCCGATCTGGATGTCGGCGTTGAGCTTGAGCGGGGAGGCGGCCGGGATCTGCGCGTAGGCCTCGTTGGCCCGCTCGGGCTGCTTCATCCGGTCCAGCGTGTCGGCCAGCGTCAGCCGGGCGAGGGCGTGGTCGGGGGCGAGGTAGAGCGCCAGCCGCAGGTAGATCACGGCGGGCAGTTCGTCGCCCTGCGTCGAGCCCGCGGAGCCCAGCCCGTACAGCACCTCGGCTGCGCCCTCCTGGGCGGTGCCGATCAGCCGCGTGAGCGGCTTGCCCTCCTTGAGCTTGTCGAGGGCGTCGCGCACCAGCGGGTGGCGGGGCGAGAGCTGGTCGAAGTCGGAATAGGCCTGGATCGCCAGATCGGTGCGGCCGAGGCTCGCCTCCATCCGGGCATAGGCGTCGACGATGCGCAGGGTGTTGCGGTCGGCCTCGTAGGCGGCCTTGAGGCGCCGCTCGGCCTCGGCGTTGTCGCCGGTCACCGAGGCGATCAGGCCGGCATGGTAGTCGCGGAAGGTGTTGTAGTAGCGCTCGCCCCGGAGCTTGTTGACCGTCTCCAGCGCCTTCTTGCCGTCACCCGCGCCGGCATACGACCAGGCGGTGAGCAGCGTCGCGGTCAGGTCGGTGGCCGCCCCGCGGCCGCTGCGCGAGAAGTTCTGGCGGGCGGCGGCCCATTGGCCCGCCTTGATCTGGCGCACCCCCAGCGAGAGGTTGGCGAGCCCGTTGGTGGGATCGCGGGCGATGAGCTTCTCGGCGGTGCGGAACGCGTC
Organism: Methylobacterium sp. 391_Methyba4; assembly: GCF_029691625.1. Lineage (NCBI taxonomy): Bacteria > Pseudomonadati > Pseudomonadota > Alphaproteobacteria > Hyphomicrobiales > Methylobacteriaceae > Methylobacterium > Methylobacterium sp. 391_Methyba4. Next base: position 5,080,925 of record NZ_CP121475.1, read on the forward strand.
CGGCAGGGCGCCGTCGGCGAGCAGCGAGATGAAGGCGCGCTCGACCAGCTCGGCGTTGCGCGGATCGGCCTTGACCGCCTCGCGGTAGAAGGTCGCCGCCGCCGCCGTGTCCCGGGACGCGCCCGCGATGTAGGCGGAGAGGAAGTTGCCCTCCAGCGAATCCGCGGGCTCGTAGTCGAGCACCGGGGTCGATTCCCTCGGCTGCGCGGCCAGCACGGTCTGCGGCAGCCCGGCGGCGAGCAGAAGGGCGAGCGCCGAGACGCTCCGGCGGGCGCGTGTGATCATCATGAACCGATCGCGGCTCCTGGGCGCCGGCCCGTCAGGGGCCGGGCGCGAGAATGGCGGGGCATCCCCGAAAAAACGCTGGGGACACTGAACCCATCCCGCCAGCCCCGCAAGGCGAAAGGATGACGCCGCGTCCTCCCGGCCCGGTCCGGGCGCCTCACATGTTCGGGTAGTTCGGCCCGCCGGGCCCCTCCGGGGTCACCCAGTCGATGTTCTGGTTCGGATCCTTGATGTCGCAGGTCTTGCAGTGGACGCAGTTCTGCGCGTTGATCTGGTAGCGCACCCCGTCGCTCGCGGCGGAATCCGCCACCCACTCGTAGACGCCCGCCGGGCAGTAGCGGCCGGACGGCCCGCCATAGACGTCGTGCTCGGAGCGCTTCTGCAGCTCCAGGTCGCGGACCTTGAGGTGCGGCGGCTGGTCCTCCTCGTGGTTGGTGTTCGACAAGTAGACCGAGGAGAGCCGGTCGAAGGTCAGCTTGCCGTCGGGCTTCGGGTAGACGATCGGCGTCACCTCGGAGAGCGGCTTGAGGCAGGCGTGGTCGGGCTTGCCGTGCTTGAGCGTGCCGAACGGCGAGGCGCCGAAGATGCTCGTCGCCCACATGTCGATCCCGCCGAGGCCGACGCCCACCAGCGTGCCGTACTTGGACCAGAGCGGCTTGACGTTGCGCACCGCCTTCAGGTCCTGCCCGATCGGGCTGTCGCGCCAGCCGGCCTCGTAGGCGGTGAGCTCGTCCCCGGCGCGGCCCGCCTTCAGGGCGTCCGCGATGGCGTCGGCCGCCTGCATCCCGGAGAGCACCGCGTTGTGCGAGCCCTTGATCCGCGGCACGTTGACGAAGCCCGCCGAGCAGCCGACCAGGCAGCCGCCGGGGAAGACCAGCTTCGGCACCGATTGCCAGCCGCCCTCCATGATGGCGCGCGCGCCGTAGCCGATGCGCTTGGCGCCCTCGAAGGTCTCGGCGATCAGCGGATGGGTCTTGAAGCGCTGGAACTCCTCGAACGGCGACAGGGTCGGGTTCTCGTAGTTCAGGTGCGTGACGAAGCCGACCGAGAGCAGGTTGTCGTCGAAATGGTAGAGCCAGGAGCCGCCGCCGGCCTTGTTGGGCAGCGGCCAGCCCATGGTGTGGCGCACGAGCCCGGGCTCGAACTTGCCCGGCGCGAGCTGCCAGAGCTCCTTCACGCCGAGCCCGTACTTGAAGTGGTCGCTGTGCCGGTTGAGCGAGAAGCGCTGGATCAGACCCTTGGTCAGGTTGCCCCGGGCGCCCTCGCCGAACACCGTGTACTTGGCGCGCAGCTCCATGCCGCGGGTGTAGTCCTCGCGCGGCGCGCCGGACTTGCCGATCCCGAGATCGCCCGTGGCGATGCCCGCCACCGCGCCCTTGTCGTCGAACAGCACCTCGGAGGCCGGGAAGCCCGGATAGATCTCGACGCCGAGCGCCTCGGCCTGCGCGCCCAGGTACTTGCAGACGTTCGAGAGCGAGCCGACGAAATTGCCGTGGTTCGACATGAGCTTGGGGAAGAACAGGTTCGGCAGGGTGATGCCGCTGTTCTTGGTGAGCATCATGAACTCGTCGCGCTGGACTTCCGTCTTGAGCGGCCGCTCCGGGTCCTGGCGCCATTCGGGCAGGAGCCGGTCGAGGCCGATCGGGTCGATCACCGCGCCCGAGAGAATATGGGCGCCGACCTCGGAGCCCTTCTCGACGACGACGACGCTGATCTCCTCGCCGATCTCGGCGGCGCGCTGCTTCAGGCGGATCGCGGTGGCGAGGCCGGCCGGGCCGGCGCCCACCACGACCACGTCGAAATCCATGCTCTCGCGTTCGGGCAGCGCCATCCTCGCCTCTCCTTTTCTTTTTCCAGTCTTCTTCCAGCCCCCGATCCGCGGTGGGCCGGCATCCCTGCTGCCGTCTCAAGCGATTCCAAGCTAGAAAGGCAAGTTGCCGAAGATCCGGCTTAAGGCAAAGTTCCCTTTGCCGCACGGGGCGGTACATGTGACGGGTGCCGGACGATCCCACCCCGTCCGCAACCCGGCATGCCGGTCAGACGGCGGGTGGGGCGGGGCCCGCGGGATCGCGCTGTTCCGTCACGCAAGACCTTGCCCGGGCGGCGGGTTTCGAGAGTTGTCCACAGGCCGCGGCGTTCCCACATGCTCCTCTCCATGCCGAGCCCCAACGACGCGCAAGCCGATCTGATCGCCTATCTCGACTTCCACGTGGAGGCCGGTGCCGACGCGGTTCTGGACGAGCGGCCGCACGACCGGTTCAGCGAGGCGGATGCGCCGGCGCCGACCCTGCGCGCACCGCGCCGGGCCCCCGACCCGCCCGTCGGCCAGACCGCCGGCCCGACCGCCGGCAGCCTCGTGCCGCCCCCCGGTTCGCCGCCGCCCGCCGCGCCGTCGCGGACCTTCGGCCGCGCCGCCAGCGCCCAGCCCGACGAAGCCGCGAGCGACGCCCGCGCCCGGGCGCGGCAGGCGAAGACACTGGACGAGCTGGAGCGGATCCTCGCCGATTTCGACGCCTGCCCGCTGCGCTTCACCGCCAAGAACCTCGTCTTCGCCGACGGCAATCCCGAGGCGCGGGTGATGTTTCTCGGCGAGGCGCCCGGCGCCGACGAGGACCGGATCGGCAAGCCGTTCATGGGCCGCTCGGGCCAGCTCCTCGACAAGATGATGAAGGCGATCGGGCTCGACCGGACCAGCGCCTACGTCGCCAACATCGTGCCCTGGCGCCCGCCGGGCAACCGCAACCCGACGCCCCAGGAGGTGGCGGTGTGCCGGCCCTTCGTGGAGCGCCAAATCGAGCTGGTCGATCCGGACCTCATCGTCTGCCTCGGCGCGCCCGCGACCCAGACGCTGACCGGCACGAAGGATGGCATCCTGCGGACCCGCGGCCGACTGTTCCCCTACAAGCTGCCCAACCGCGAGGTGAAGCTGCTCGCCACCCTCCACCCGGCCTTCCTGCTGCGCCAGCCGGTGCAGAAGCGTCTCGCATGGCGGGATTTCCGATCCCTGCGCGCCCTTCTCGACGGGAAAGCTTGACCACGTGGGCGGAACCGGGTCTCCCCTCCCGCCATTAGAGCTTCGTTCCCGCCGCTGGTCCACCGTCGGCCGGACATAGCGACGCATAGCAAACCGTGGGCTGCCCGAGGCGGCCGGCGCAGCATTGATGGCGGGACCCAACCATGCGCTGGGAAGATCTACGCAGCTCCGACAACGTCGAGGATCGCCGGGGCGAGGGCGGTGGCGGCGGCGGCATGGGCTTTCCCGGCGGCGGCGCCGGCGGGCTCGGCATCGGCACCATCGTGGTGCTGCTGATCATCAGCTATTTCACCGGCATCAACCCGGCGATCCTGATCGGCGGCGCCGAGCGGATCGGCGGCGGGCGCGGCCAGCAGGAGCAGCAGGTCGATCCGCAGACCCAGGCCAAGCGGCGGCAGGCGCCGACGGACGAGAGCGGCCGGTTCGCCTCGAAAATCCTCGGCAACACCGAGGACGTCTGGAGCCAGATCCTGCCGCAGCAGACCGGCAAGCAGTACACGCCGACGACCCTGGTGCTGTATACCGGCGGCACCCGCTCGGGCTGCGGCTCGGCCCAGGCGGCGATGGGCCCGTTCTACTGCCCCCTCGACAAGAAGGTCTATCTCGACACGGGCTTCTTCAAGGAGATGGCCTCGAAGTTCGGCGTGAAGGGCGATTTCGCCTACGCCTACGTCATCGCCCACGAGGTCGGCCACCACGTCCAGGACGTGCTCGGCATCCTCGGCAAGGTCCAGGCGCGCCAGCAGCAGGCGTCCAGCAAGACCGAGGCGAACGCCCTCTCGGTGCGGATCGAGCTGATGGCCGACTGCCTCGCCGGCGTCTGGGCCAAGAACTCCAACGACAAGTACGCCGAGCTGGAGCAGGGCGACATCGACGAGGCCCTGAACGCCGCCGCCCAGATCGGCGACGACGCCCTGCAGCAGCGCTCGAAGGGCTACGTGGTGCCGGATTCCTTCACCCACGGCTCCTCGGCCCAGCGCCAGCGCTGGTTCAAGGCCGGCTACAAGAGCGGCCAGACCAAGGCCTGCGACACGTTCCGGACGGCGAACAACTGAGGTGTGCGGCGGGGCGGAGAGCCTCGTCCGGACCTGACATACGCCCTCCCTCCCCTCTTCGCGGGGGAGGGAGACGCGCACTCCGCCTCACCCCCGGCTCAGGCGCCGGGCATTGGCCTGGACCTTCCGCCGGTAGCTGCGGATCACCTTGCCGTTCGAGGCCCCCGCGGCGAGCATCAGAGCCGCCTCGCCGGCGGCCAGCATCTTCTCGGTCACCATGAGCTGCGCCTCGACCTGCGCGGCCGGCCCCCCGAGGGCGAACATCGCCATCCGCTGGGCGATCACGCCCTGAGCCTCCAGGCCGAGCATGGCCATGTCGAGGCTCGTCGTCCACCAACCGCAAAACATCATCGTCCTCAAAGGCGTCCGCCACGGCCAAGCCCGGCACCATACGCCGGAGCGGCGGCTGGAGCGGCAGGGAAACGACTTAGCTCGCGGAATCGGGCAGAAAAGCCGTACGGCGACCGGATGACGGTCACGGTTGCGCGCCATGCAGGGCCCCGCGGCCGCGCCCGTCTTTGCGCCGTCTCGATCGATGCCGTAAGCGCCCCGGAGCCCCATTCCCGGACACCGCGCCCGCACTTCATGATTCGCCTGGACAAGATCACCAAGCAGAACGGGCGGCAGCTCGTCTTCATCGAGGCCTCGGCCGCCCTGCAGCGGGGCGAGAAGGTCGGGCTGGTCGGCCCGAACGGGGCCGGCAAGACCACCCTGTTCCGGATGATCATCGGCCAGGAGCAGCCCGACGAGGGGCAGGTCGCCGCCGACCGCGGCATCACGATCGGCTATTTCAGCCAGGATGTCGGCGAGATGTCCGGCCGCAGCGTCGTCACCGAGGTGATGGACGGCGCCGGCCCGGTGAGCGCGGTGGCGGCCGAGCTCGCCGAGCTCGGCGCGGCCCTCGCCGACCCGGACCGGGCCGACGAGATGGACGCCCTGATCGAGCGCTACGGCGAGGTCCAGGCCCGGTTCGAGGAGCTCGACGGCTACGCCCTGGAGGGCCGCGCGCGGGAGGTGCTCGACGGCCTCAGCTTCAGCCAGGAGATGATGGACGGGGATGTCGGCGCCCTCTCGGGCGGCTGGAAGATGCGCGTCGCGCTGGCCCGCATCCTGCTGATGCGCCCGGACGTGATGCTGCTCGACGAGCCGTCCAACCACCTCGACATCGAGAGCCTGATCTGGCTCGAATCCTTCCTGAAGGCCTATGACGGCGCCCTGTTGATGACCTCGCACGACCGCGAGTTCATGAACCGCATCGTCACCAAGGTCATCGAGATCGACGGCGGCGCGCTCACCACCTTCTCGGGCGACTTCGCCTTCTACGAAGGCCAGCGGAAGCTGAACGAGGCGCAGCAGCAGGCGCAGTTCGAGCGCCAGCAGGCCATGCTGGCCAAGGAGATCGCCTTCATCGAGCGGTTCAAGGCCCGGGCCTCCCACGCCGCCCAGGTGCAGAGCCGGGTGAAGAAGCTCGACAAGATCGAGCGCGTGGAGCCGCCCCGGCGGCGGCAATCGGTGGCCTTCGAATTCCAGCCGGCGCCGCGCTCGGGCGACGACGTCGTGATGCTCAAAGGCGTGCACAAGCGCTACGGCAGCCGCACGATCTACGAGGGCCTCGACTTCTCGGTGCGCCGCCGCGAGCGCTGGTGCGTGATGGGCATCAACGGCGCCGGCAAGTCGACGCTCCTGAAGCTCGTGACCGGCACCACCGCGCCCGACGACGGCTCGGTCACGGTGGGCGGCAGCGTCAAGCTCGGCTACTTCGCCCAGCACGCCATGGACCTGCTCGACGGCGACCGCACCGTGTTCCAGACCCTGGAGGAGGCCTTCCCGCAGGCCGGACAGGGCTCGCTGCGGGCGCTGGCCGGCTGCTTCGGCTTCTCGGGGGACGATGTCGAGAAGCGCTGCCGGGTTCTCTCGGGGGGCGAGAAGGCCCGGCTGGTCATGGCGCTGATGCTCTACGATCCGCCGAACTTCCTGGTGCTCGACGAGCCGACCAACCACCTCGACATGGGCACCAAGGAGATGCTGATCGAGGCGCTGGCCAACTACGAGGGGACGATGCTGTTCGTCTCCCACGACCGGCACTTCCTGGCCGCACTCTCGAACCGGGTGCTGGAGGTGACCCCGGAGGGCATCCACCAGTATGGCGGCGGCTACACCGAATACGTGGCCCGCACCGGCCAGGAGGCGCCGGGCCTGCGGAGCTGACGGGCGCGGACGGATCCCGTCCCGGTATGGTGCGACCGGCGCGCCGCTATCCCCCCGGGAGGCCCCACGCTAGGCTGCGCCGAAACGGCCCCGGGTGAGATGCCGTGCGACGCCTGCTGAAGTTCCTCCACACGATGGGATCCGCCGGGCTGCTGGGGGCGATGGCGTCCCTGGTGGTCATGCTGAGCCTCGCGCCCGCGCCATCCGCCTTGGCGGGATACGCGGCGATGCGGGGCGCGATGGGGGCCGTGGCCACCTGGATCTTCCTGCCCGCCCTGGCGGTGACGCTGATGTCCGGCCTGCTGGCGATGGCCCTGAACCGCGCCTTTCTGAAGGCCGGCTGGGCATGGCTCAAGCTCGCCACCGGGGTCCTGATGTTCGAGGGCGGCCTGGTCTACGTGCAGGGACCGATGAAGCAGGAGGCGGAGCAGAGCGCCCGGGCGCTGGCCGGCCTCGTCGATCCCGCCGTGCTGGCCGTGTCGCTCCCCGGCGAACGCGGGACCCTCTGGGTGCTGCTGGCGGTCGCGACCGCGAATGTCGCGCTCGGGATCTGGCGGCCCCGGATCCTGCGGATCCCCCAGTAGGCGCGCCGCATCCGCCGATCATCCCGGTCCCAGCGCGGCACGACCGGCGATGAAACCGGGAAAGCCGCGCCGAATGCCGCTTTGAGTTGCCGGCTATAGAACTACTTTCCGATGCAGAAGCCGCTGAACAACCGATCGAGCACATCCTCGACGCCGACATGGCCTGCGACCTCGCCCAGCGCCCGGACAGCGAGACGCAGATCCTCCGCGGCGAGCTCCGGCAATCCGCCCGTGCCTTCGAGCAGGCGGTCGAGATGGCCCACGCAGGCTTCGAGCGCCGCCCTGTGCCGGGCCCGGGTGATCAGCGCATCGCCGGTGCCGAGACCGCATTCGGCCGCAGCCTGGATGGCATCCAGCAACCGCGCCATGCCGGCGCCGGTGCGGGCCGAAACGGCCGGACCGTCCGACTCCCGTTCCGTTTCTGAGCCGGCAAATAGATCGGCCTTCGTGCGGACCGTCAGGATCGGCGTGCGGGTCGGCCCGAGCTCCGGAACCGCCCCGTCGGGGGGCACCAAGGCGATCACCAGATCGGCGCTATCGATCCGCGCCCGCGTCCGCACGATCCCCTCCGCCTCGATCGGCTCCGCGGTCTCCCGGAGCCCGGCCGTGTCGACCAGCAGGACGGGCAGGCCGCCGAGATCGAGCCGCACCTCGATGGCGTCGCGGGTCGTTCCCGGACGGTCCGAGACGATCGCCACGTCCCTTCGGCTGAGGGCATTGAGCAGGGTCGACTTGCCGCTGTTGGGTGCCCCGGCCAGCACCACCGTGAAGCCCTCGCGGAGGCGCTCGCCCCTCTGCCCGTCGCGCAGGGTCCCGGCGATCGCAGCGCGAAGCCGCGCGGCGCGGCCGAACAAGGCGGCGTCGAGCCCGGCATCGTCCACGTCGCCCTCGTCGGCGAAATCCAGCGCCGCCTCCGCGGCGGCGAGGCAATCGACCGCTTCCGCCCGCCACGCGGCCACTTGCCGGCTGAGGGCGCCGTCGAGCTGACGGAGGGCCTGCCGGCGCTGGCCCTCGGTCTCGGCATCGATCAGATCGGCGACGGCTTCGGCCGCGGCGAGATCCATCCGGCCGTTGAGGACCGCCCGACGGGTGAAGGCGCCGGGCTCGGCCGCGCGGCACCCGGGAAACCGGGCAAGCGTGGCGAGAACGCCCATCCGCACCGCCGCACCGCCATGGAGGTGCAGCTCGGCCATGTCCTCGCCGCTATACGTGTCCGGCCCCGGAAACCAGGCCACCAGAGCCCGATCGAGTTCGGTGCCGTCGGCCGGATCGCGCAGGCTTCGCAGGGACAGCCGGCGGGGTGGCGGCAGGCTCCCGCAAAGGGCGACGAGCACGTCGCGCGCGGCCGGACCGCTGATGCGGATCACCGCGACGGCTGCGCGGCCGAAGCCGCTGGCCGGTGCGAAGAGGGTCTCGGCTTGGGTCATGATCCGGCAGGGTCGTGCGGAGGGGCAGAGTTTCACGTGAAACAGGCGCAGGTGCCCTATACCATTCCGGCGTCGCGGTGCCGCGCCGGGTTGCGGTGTCGCGCCCTCGAACCCGGATGCGCCATGCTCGTCACGACCCGCCGCACCGTCAGCCTCGGCCTGCTCGCCGCGCCCTTCACCCTGCCCCTGCGGGCCGCCGAGGCTGAGCCGGACTGGGGCGCCCTCGAGCGTCGGCTCGACGGTCGCCTCGGCATCGCGGCCGCCACGGCGGACCGCGTCCTCGCCGCCTATCGCGCGGACGCGCGCTTTCCGATGTGCAGCACCTTCAAGGTGCTGGCGGTGGCGGCGGTGCTGGCGCGGGTCGATACCGGCCGCGAGACCCTCGACCGGATCGTCGCCTACGGTTCCGGCGACCTGCTGAGCTACGCGCCGGTGACCCGGAAGGCCCTGGAGACCGGTGCCGGGACAGGGGAGATGACCGTCTCGGATCTCTGCGCGGCCGCGATCGTGTGGAGCGACAACAGCGCCGCCAATCTGCTCCTGGCGAGCCTCGGCGGCCCCGAGGCGCTGACCGCATGGCTGCGCGGCACCGGTGACCCCATCACCCGCCTCGACCGGACGGAGCCCACCCTCAACACGGCGCTCCCCGGTGACCCGCGCGACACGACCACGCCGGACGCCATGCGGGCGAGCCTGGGCCGGATCCTCCTGGGCACCGTCCTGTCGCCGGCGTCGCGCGGCCGGCTGGAAGCCTGGATGATCGCCTGCGAGACCGGGCGCAAGCGCCTGCGGGCTGGGCTGCCGCCCGACTGGATCGTGGGCGACAAGACAGGCAGCGGCGACAACGGCTCGGTCAACGACATCGCGATCCTGCGGCCGCCGGGGCGTGCACCGGTGGTCGTGGCGGTCTACGTCACCGGCTCGACGGCGTCCCCGGAGACCTACGCGGCGGCCTACGCGGAAATCGGCCGGCTCATCGCCGCGCGAGCACAGGCAGCCTGACCGGACGACCCATGAAGACCCCCGCCAAGACCACCCGCGCGACGCTCGCCCTGGACAAGGCCGGGATCCGCCACAGCCTCCACGTCTATGCGTACGATCCGGACGCCCCGCGCATCGGCCTGCAGGCTGCGGAGGCGCTCGGGGTCGCGCCCGGACGGATCCTGAAGACCCTGATGGCGGCCGTGGACGGACGGACGATCTGCCTGCTCGTGGCCTCCGACAAGGAGGTGTCGATGAAGCGGGTCGCCGCCGCCTTCTCGGGCAAGGCGGCGGCCATGCTCAAGCCCGCCGATGCCGAGCGGCTGACCGGCTACCATGTCGGCGGCATCAGTCCCCTGGGGCAGAAGCGGCCTGTCCCGACGGCGATCGATGCCGGATCGCTGACCGACCCGGCGGCCGAGATCCACGTGAACGGGGGCGGTCGGGGCTTGCAGATCCGCCTGACCGAAGGCGATCTTGTCGGCGCCCTGAAGGCCCTCGTCGTACCGCTCACGTGAGCGCGCGGTAATCATCCGTTTACCCTGCCGCCCCACGGTGACGCCTTCCGGCGGAGACGGGTACGGCATGCGGAAGACGGGACGAAGGGCGATGACGGCGCTCGGATTCGTCCTGCTGCTCGCGGGATCGGCCCGCGGGGCGGATCTCGACATCCGCGGAACCGCCGAGACGGGTGTGGGGGCCAGCCCGCGCTTCTTCCCGCGCAACGACGGGCTCGATCGCCGCCCGGTCTACGCTGTCCGGTCCCGTCCCGTGCCGGTGGGCTGCACGCCCCGCCGGGTGCCGGTGCCCACCAACGCGCCGGACGATCCGAGCTATGTCGGCTCCGAGTACGGCCTGGGGCATCCGAGCTATTACGGCTTCACGCCGCCGCCCGGCGTGGACGATCCCTTCGGCCGCTCCCTCCTGCCCTACTGCCCCTGACGCCGAAACACGCGCCATTCCGGAGACCGCGTCGCCGCGGCAGATCCAGGCCCGTGTTCACGCAGGCTGATCGGAGTGCCGGATTCCACCGCTCCGCATCATGCTCTAGACCGGCCCTGCCCTCCCCCGGAGCCCGTCCCGTGCCCGAGCCGACCCTTCAGCCCTTCCGTGATCTCGCAGCCCTGCGCCGATGCGTCGCCGCGTGGCGCGCGGCGGGTGAGCGCGTCGTCCTGATCCCGACCATGGGGGCCCTGCACGAAGGGCATCTCGCCCTCGTGGCCGAGGCGCGGCGGATCGGCCGCCGGACGGTGGCGAGCATCTTCGTCAATCCGACCCAGTTCGGCCCCAACGAGGATTTCTCCCGCTATCCCCGCGACCTGGAGACCGATCTGGCCCTGCTCGCGCAGGCCGGCGCGGATGCCGCCTGGACGCCCGGCGTGGAGACCATGTACCCGCCGGGCTTCGCCACCCGGATCGAGGTCGCAGGCCTGACCGAGGGCCTGTGCGGCCCGTTCCGGCCCGGCCATTTCGCCGGCGTCGCCACGGTGGTGACCAAGCTCCTCAACCAAGTCCGCCCGGACGTCGCCCTGTTCGGCGAGAAGGATTTCCAGCAGCTTCGGGTGATCCAGCAGGCCGTGGCGGATCTCGACCTCGCGGTGGAGATCCACGGCGTGCCGACCGTGCGGGAGCCCGACGGCCTCGCGCTGTCGTCGCGCAACCGCTACCTCTCGGCCGAGGAGCGTGCCGTCGCCCCGAAGCTTCAGGCGGTCCTGGGTGAGATCGCGGCGGCCTCCCGCAACGGCACCCCCGTGGCCGGGCGGATCGCCGCCGGGCGGGCGGCGCTGGAGGCGGCGGGGTTCCGGGTCCAGTATCTCGCGGTCTGCGACGCCCGGACCCTGGCGCCGGTGGAACGGGTCGACGGCCCGGCCCGCGTGCTCGCCGCCGCCTTTCTGGGCCGGACCCGGCTGATCGACAACCGCGCCGTGTAGGCTGGCCGGCCCCGGGCCTGCGGCGCGGGGATCGGGGGAATGCACCCCACAGCCGTCCCGCCGGGTGTTGCCCCCGGCCCCTCGACCGGCCCCTCGACCGCCCCCTCGACCGGGCGCGCGCCGTCGTGGCCGTCTGGCCACGGCCCTCGGACTTTTCGGATTTTGCGGCCTCGGCTCATTGGCTCCGGCCGGCCGACCTGTTCTCTGCTGGGACCGTGAATGGACCGCGCACCGCTCCGGCCGTCCTGGCCATGTCCCTCGCCCTGGCGGTGCCCGCGGGCGCCGGGGAGGACGCGTTCGAGGGGATGGCCGGCCCATACGGCGAGCGTCTGCGCGTCGATGCCAAGGGGCTGACCCTCACCTTCCCCGCGCCCGATGTGAAGCTCCAGATCGGCGGCCGGCTGCATATCGACGGCGGTGCGGCGGGTTTCAGCCGGCCGGACCTGCCCGAGGCCTTCCCCGACACCGTCGCCGTGCGCCGGGCCTGGATCGAGCCGACGCTCACCATCGGCCGCGACTGGGTGATCGCCTTCCAGTACGATTTCGCCGACCCGATGCTGCCGATCAACGACGCGCTGGTGGCCTGGAAGGGACTGCCGGACACGATCCTGACGCTCGGCAACATGAAGGAGCCCTTCAGCCTGGAATGGCTGCAGAGCAACAACGACACCCTGTTCGTCGAGCGCTCGGTGGCCAATGCCCTCGTGCCGGAGCGTCGCTTCGGCGTCGCGGCCGGGCATCACGGGCAGGCCTGGACCGCGGTGGCCGGCCTGTTCGGCAACGCCGCCAGCAACGGCATCGACGGCGATGGTGTCGCGGTGGCGGCCCGCGCCACCGTCGCGCCGATCATGACCGCCGACGAGACCCTGCATCTCGGCCTCGCCGGGATCGTCCGCAACCGGTCGCGGTCCGACGGAGCCTTCGGCTTCTCGAGCCCCGCCGGAGCCTTCCTGTTCGAGCGCCCCCTGGTGGACACCGGCGATCTCCCCGATGCCGCCAGCGTGTCGCGGCTCGGGGCCGAATTCGCCTATCGCCGCGGTCCGGTCCTGATCCAGGCGGAATACATCTACGCGGCGCTGCAGCCGTTCCGCGGCCCCGGACAATCCGGCTCCGCGCTCGACTTCCAGGGCGGCTATGTCGAGGCGGCGCTCGTGCTCAACGGCGAAGGCCGTGCCTACGCGCTGACGCCGCAGAGCGGCACCACCTACGCGACCTTCAGGGGCGTGGCGGTTCCGGAGGCGCAGCGTGTGTCCCGCGGCGGGATCGGCGTGTTCGAACTGGCCGCGCGCTACAGTGCCATCGACCTGAACGCCCGCGGCTTTCGCGGGGGCATGGAGCAGGACGTGACCCTCGGCCTGAGCTGGTATCCCGAGCCGAATCTGCGGCTGATCGGGAACGTCATTCACGGGCGCGTGCAGCCGGGGGAGGCCCAATCCACGACCCTGGGCACGGCCCCGTTCTCGGTCGACACGGTGATCGCACGCCTGCAGATCTACTGGTGACGGCGCTTGCCGGGAAAGCCAGCGGCCTCAGCTGACGCCCGTCACACCGCCCGGCGCAGGACCGATCGGAACGGGCGCCGTTCGGGCGTCGGTTCCGGGGGCGGCACGGGCTGCTCGACGGGCGGGGCGGCCAGAACCTCCGACCGGACCGGCCGCGGGGCCGCGAAGGCCGTGCCCTGGGCGAACGGCACGTCGAGGTCGATCAGGTCCGGGACGTCGGCCTCGTCGGCGACGCCGGTGGCGATCAGGCGGATGCCGGCCCGGGTCAGGGCCGGTGCGATGTCCTCCACGGCGATGTCGGACAGGCTGCCCCGGTCGGAGCGCGGGCGCAGCAGCATCTCGGCCGGGACCTTGACCTGACCGATGCCGCGGTCCGCGAATTCGGCCGCATCGAAGCGCAGGTCGTCCGGACGGTCGAGGCTGAAGCCGATCCGACCCCGGAGCGGCGCGAGCAGGCCCCGCTGGCCTGCATCGAGACGGCGCCAGCTCGCCTGCGGCAGGGCGATGGTCAGACCCGCCAGGGCCGGATCGTCGGTGGCGGTGCGGGCGAGCTCGCGCAGGAGCCCGGGCTCGAACAGCGACAGCGGCGACAGGCTGTAGGTCAGCAGCGTCTCGCTGCCGCGCCGGGCGAGGTGACGTGCCACGATGGTGGCCCGCTGCAGCATGCGGCGGTCGAGTTCGGTGGTCCGCCCGAAGCGCTCCAGCACGGGCAGGAAGACCTCGGGCTCGGCCGGCGGAACGCCGGGGCCGCCGATCCGGAGCCGGGCCAGCGCCTCGTAGGCCACGACCTTGCGTTGAGGCAGGGTGACAACCGGCTGCAGATGGATCTCCAGACCGTCCCCTTCGAAGGCGCCGATGAGACCGGCCTCGTCGACGGGGGGAGCCGCGGGCCGGGGCGGGATCGGCCGCGGGGGGATCGGCCGTGCTGGGACGGATGGGGCCGGGTTCGGGGCCGGTTGCGGGTCCGGCGGAACCGCCTGCGGCCGGAGCGCCCCGTCCTCGCGCGGGGGGGCGGCCGACATCTGCGGACGCGGCAGGGCCGGGGCCGGGGCGGCGTCCGGAAGGGCCGCGCCGGGCGCCGCCTCGGGCTGCGGCCGGAGCGCCTCCGCCGGCCGGGCCTTGAGGGCCGCGATCTCGGCATCCTGCGCGCTCAGCACGGTGGTGAGGTCGCGCACGATGCCGCTGAGCAACCCGAATTCGACCGTCAATTCCTCGATCTGCGCCCGCAACGCCGCCTCGGCGGCTTCGGGGCGCGGCTGAGCCGCGGCGCCGGCTCCCGCCGTCTCGACCTTGAGCAGGCGCCGGGACAGCAGATCGACCTCGCCGGACAGCTTCTCGCAGCGCGCCTTCAGGGTGGCGATACGGGTCAGGGCGAGACCGCCGGCCAGGGCGGCGGCGGCGCCGAGCGTCATGGCACTCCAGAGCGGCAGGAACACCGCGAGTGGCCCGAACACGACGAGCCCGAGAAGGCCGACCGTCAACAGCCCCGCATACCGGCCGAGGACCGGGACCATCGTCTAACCACCTGCCGGGAACGCGCGCCGGTCGCCGGGGGACATCCCGAGCGAACCCCACCGGGCGCGAACCGAATCACTGGATCATTGGCCGGGCGCACCGGGCCCGGCAAGGCTCCGGGATGAGGATGATGCGCCATCACCTGTTAATTCCGGGCGGTGTGACGCCGGCGCCCGCTGGAACGTTGCGGAATCATCACGGCGGATCCGATTGCGAGGCGCTCCGGGGAGGGTTGCGCGGCTTGCGAATGCGGAGGGGATGAAAAAGGGTCATAAAGCGTGGCCATGACGTTCGTCCCCCCGCGTACTTCCCGATTTCGCGCCGTTCTCGGCGCCGGCGCGCTCCTCGCGGCCTTCGGCGCGACGGCGCCGCAGGCCGCGGATCTCGGCGCAGATCTTCCGCGCACCACGCCGACCTTCGCGATGATCGATCCCAATACGTGGATCGTCACGCTGAGCGGCTCGATCCAGGCCGTGCCGCGCTATCCCGGCGCCAGCGACTACACGGCCGTCGGCTATCCCTCGATCGATATCCGCCGGGTGGGCGAGCCGCGCCGCTTCTCGACGCCGGATGACGGGTTCAGCCTGTCGCTGTTCGACACCGAGTCGTTCCGGATCGGCCCGACCGCGCGCTTCGTGCCGGGGCGCTATTACGGCGACGACCGGCGGCACCTGTACGGCTTCCGCGACGCACGCTTCGCGGTGGAGCCGGGCGTGTTCGCGGAATTCTACCCGGTCTCGTTCATCCGGACCCGCGTCGAGGTGCGCCAGGGCCTCTACGGTCACCACGGCACGGTCGGCTCGGTGGCGGCCGACTACCTGATCCCGGCGGAGAAATTCCTGTTCTCCATCGGGCCGCGCCTGAACATCGGCGATGCCAGCTACGCCCGGAAGTATTTCGGCGTCTCCCCGATCGAGGCGGCGCTGAACGGGCGCGTCACCCCCTACGACCCGCGCAGCTTCTACTCGGCGGGCGTGCTCGGCGGCGTGACCTACACGCAGAGCGAGACCTGGGCCTACACGGCCTATGCCGGCTACACCCGCATCCTGGGCGCCTCCGGCAACAGCCCGCTCGTGCGTCGACCCTTCGGCAATCCCAATCAGTACCAGTTCGGCCTGCGGATCGATTACGCCTTCCGGATGCCTGCGCTGTTCTGAGCCGCACGCACGGCTTGCACCGGTCGCACCCGGGCCCGACATCCCGGCGATACGACGGAAGGCGATACGGCTGATGGAGGCCCGGATGGACGAGACGCGCACCGACCTGCTGATGCGGGTGGAGGGGATGACCTGCGACGGCTGCGCCGCCGCGGTGACCCGCACGGTGAAGCGGATCGATCCCGCGGCCGACGTGCAGGTCGACCGGGACGCCGGGCGGGTGGCGATCCGCACCGGCGCGCAGGCGCTCACCCTCGCCGAGGCGCTGACCAAGGCCGGCTACACCGCGACGGCCCTGACGGGCTGACGCCGAGTCGGGTCCCGGAACGCCGGATCCGGGGTGTCGGGCTGCGGCGGCAGATGTCGCGGCGCTCCATCGTCCTGGCCAAGCCGTCATCCTGGCCAAGCAGGTATCGGGACGATGATGGCCGGCCTCCGAGGAACCCCCCTCAGGAGCGGCTCAGGAACATTCCCGTCAGCAGCAGGGCGAAGCCCGCGAGGCCGAACAGCCCTTCCTTGCGCTGGGTGCGGTCGAGGAAATGGGCGGCGGCGCCGGCCGCGCAGCAGGCGGCCCCCAGACCGATCGTCAGGGACGACATGTCGAATCTCCTCATCCCGCGTCGCCCCGCAACGCGGCGAAACAGCCCCTCTCGTGAGCCTGCCGGACGGCGCTGTCCGTTCAGGATGAAGTCACGGCGCAAGACTTGCACGCTCCGGGGTGACTGGCAAGCGACGATAGCCAAGTCCTCACGCATCCTTCACGAGCAATGCTTGAGGTCACGATAGATCTCGGCGCCTCGATCGCACCGAATATCGTATCCATTTGCGGCTTCGACCGGCGACCCGGATGAAGGCCGCGTCTGGCGAAGGACGACGGGGATGCGTTGACCGCCGCGCCCGCCCCCGCTTAGACCTCCCGGAAGAACCGCCGCCCCCGGGCTCCAGTCCGGAGGACAGCGGGTGTGCGTCACCCGCATCCGCGGCGGGATGTCTGCGAAAGGCTGCTCGTCACCCCATGCTCACCACCTCCTCCGCCCGGTTCGACGTCGCGGTCGTCGGCGGCGGCCATGCCGGCGTCGAGGCCGCGGCCGCGGCCGCGCGCTGCGGCGCGCGCACGGCGCTGGTCACCCACGATCCGGCGACGATCGGGGCGATGTCGTGCAACCCGGCCATCGGCGGTCTCGGCAAGGGCCATCTCGTCCGCGAGGTCGACGCCCTGGACGGGCTGATGGGTCGCGTCGCCGACGCGGCGGGCATCCAGTTCCGCCTGCTCAACCGTCGCAAGGGGCCGGCGGTGCGCGGCCCCCGGACCCAGGCCGACCGCAAGCTCTACGCGGCCGCCATGCAGGCCGCCGTCGCCGAGACCGCGGGGCTCACGGTGATCGCGGGCGCCTGCGAGGATCTGACCTTCGACGCGGATGGCCGCCTCTGCGGCCTCGGTCTGGCGGATGGGCGCACCCTCGCCTGCGGCGCGGTGGTGCTGACCACCGGCACCTTCCTGCGCGGGCTGATCCATATCGGCGAGCGGCAGATCCCGGCGGGCCGGGTCGGCGAGGCGCCGGCGATCGGGCTGGCGCAGACCCTCGACCGCCTCGGCCTTCGCCTCGGACGCCTGAAGACCGGCACGCCCCCGCGCCTCGACGGACGGACCATCGATTGGTCGGGCCTGGAGATGCAGGAGGCCGACGCCGAGCCGGTGCCGTTCTCGACGCTCACCGAGCGGATCACGACGCCACAGATCCGCTGCGGCATCACCCGGACGAGCCAAGCCGTCCACGACCTGATCCGCGCCAACCTGCACCGCTCGCCGATGTATTCCGGCGGGATCGCCAGCCGGGGCCCGCGCTACTGTCCGTCGATCGAGGACAAGGTCGTGCGCTTCGGCGACCGGGAAGGGCACCAGATCTTCCTGGAGCCCGAAGGCCTCGACGATCCGACGATCTACCCGAACGGCATTTCCACGGCGCTGCCGGAGGAGGTCCAGCACGATCTCGTCCGCCTGATCCCCGGGCTGGAGCGGGCCGCGATCCTCCGGCCGGGCTACGCCATCGAGTACGATTACGTCGATCCCCGGGAACTCGATGTCGGCCTGCAGGTGAAGCGCCTGCCGGGCCTGTTCCTGGCCGGCCAGATCAACGGCACCACGGGCTACGAGGAGGCGGCCGGCCAGGGGCTGGTGGCCGGCCTCAACGCCGCTCGGCACGCGGGCGGCCGCGGCATCGTGGGCTTCGACCGGGCCGAGTCGTATCTCGGCGTGATGATCGACGACCTCGTGACCCAGGGGGTCAGCGAGCCCTACCGGATGTTCACCTCGCGCTCGGAGTATCGGCTGTCCCTGCGGGTCGACAATGCCGACGCCCGGCTGACGCCGCGGGGGATCGCGCTGGGCTGCGTCGGCGGAGACCGGGCGGCCCATTATGCGGCCGGACAGGCGGCCCTGGACGAAGCCCGCGCCCGCCTCGAAGCCTTGAGCCTGACGCCGAGCCAGGCCGCGTCCCATGGGATCAGCCTGAACCGCGATGGCATCCGCCGCACGGGCTTCCAGCTGCTGGCCTATCCGGAGATCGCGTGGTCCGATCTGGCGGCGGTGTGGCCGGACCTCGCGGATATCGCCCCGCGGATCGCCGACCGGATGAAGACCGACGCCACCTACGCGGTCTATCTCGATCGTCAGAACGCCGACATCGCGGCCTTCCGCCGGGACGAGGCGGTGCGCCTGCCGCCGGCCCTGGATTACGCGACGATCAGCGGGCTCTCCAACGAAATGCGGGTGAAGCTCGAGACCGTGCGCCCCGGGACCCTCGGACAGGCGGCGCGGATCGAGGGCGTGACGCCGGCGGCCCTGACCCTGCTGGCCGCGCATGCGCGGCGCGGCGCCCGATCGGTCCCGGTCGCGGCCCCCGTGGACCCGCTTTCGGCATGAACGATCCGGATCGCGCCCGCGTCCTCGCGGCGGCCGGTGTTTCACGTGAAACAGCCGAGCGGCTCGACCTCTACGTGGCCCAGCTGCGGCGCTGGCAGCCCATCAAGAACCTCGTCGGCCCGGCGACGCTGACGGAGGTCTGGAGCCGCCATATCGACGACGCGCTCCAGCTGCTCGACCTGGCACCGGAGGCGCGCACGTGGCTCGATCTCGGCTCCGGCGCGGGCATCCCCGGCTTGATCCTGGCCATCGCCGGCCAGGAGCGCGGCATCCGGGTGGACCTCGTGGAGAGCAACGCGCGCAAATGCGCCTTCCTCACCGAGACCGCACGGCTCACCGGAGCCCCGGCCCGGGTGCGCAACGCCCGGATCGAGGCGGTGATCGGGGACTATGTCGGCACCGACGTGGTCTGCGCCCGCGCCCTCGCGCCGATGACGCAGCTCCTCGCCTGGACCGAGCCTCTGTTGAAAACGGGCACCACCGGACTGTTTCCGAAGGGCCGGGACGTACAAGCCGAATTGACCCAGGCCGGCGCGCAGTGGACAGTCGTTAACGACCTCGTGCCGAGCCGGACCGATTCCGAAGCCCGGATCGTGCGCGTCACTGCCCTCGCCGCCCCGAGCCACCGATGAGCGAAGCGATCCTCGGCGATTCCGCCGACCGGTCCATGGATTCATCCATGCGACGCCCTCTGCGCGTTCTGGCGCTCGCCAACCAGAAGGGCGGCGTCGGCAAGACCACGACGGCGATCAACCTCGGCACCGCCCTGGCGGCGATCGGCGAGGATGTGCTGGTGATCGATCTCGATCCGCAGGGCAACGCCTCCACGGGACTCGGGATCGACCGCGCCAAGCGCAGGGTCTCGACCTACGAGGTCATGGCCGGCGAAGCCTCCCTGGCGCAGGCCGTGGTCCCCACGGCGGTACCGCGGCTGTCCCTGGCGCCCTCGACCATGGACCTCCTCGGCCTGGAGCTGGAACTGGCCACCCTGCCCGACCGGGCGCACCGGCTGCGCAGCGTCCTGAAGAGCCTGACCCAGGCGCCGAGCCTCAGCCGGATCAGCTACGTGCTGATCGACTGCCCGCCCTCGCTCAACCTGCTGACCATCAATGCCCTGGCGGCGGCCGACGCGGTGCTGGTGCCGCTGCAATGCGAGTTCTTCGCCCTGGAAGGCCTCAGCCAGCTGCTGCGCACCGTCGAGCAGGTCCGCGGCGCCCTGAACCCGAAGCTGACGATCCAGGGCATCGTGCTGACGATGTTCGACCCGCGCAACAACCTCTCCGCCCAGGTGGTGGCGGATGTGCGCGGGTTCATGGGCGACAAGGTCTACGAGACCGTGATCCCGCGCAACGTCCGGATCTCCGAGGCGCCCTCGCACGGCAAGCCGGCGCTGCTGTACGACCTGAAATGCGCCGGCAGCCAAGCCTACCTGCGCCTCGCCTCGGAGGTGATCCAGCGCGAGGGCCGGGTTCCGGCCGCGGCCTGATTGATTTGAGCCCCCTCCGGTTCGAAGAGGGGGAGTGTGGAGCGTGACACGGGTGGCGATCATGGCGGAGGAGGGGGCGAAGCCTCGACTGGGGCGCGGGCTCGCGGCGCTGATCGGCGATTTCAACGAGGCGGGCCGTGGGTCGGCCAAGGCCGAGGAGCAGCGCAAGGTTCCGATCGAGTTCCTGCGTGCCAACCCGCGCAACCCGCGCCGGAGCTTCGCCGAGACGGAGCTGTCGGAGCTCGCGGTCTCGATCGGCCAGCGGGGCATCATCCAGCCGATCGTTGTGCGGCCGATCGGCGACGTGCCCGGCACCTTCGAGATCGTGGCCGGCGAGCGGCGCTGGCGGGCGGCTCAGCGCGCCGGCCTCGACGAGGTGCCGGTGGTGGTGGTCGAGATCGACGACCGGGGCTCCCTGGAATTCGCCATCCTGGAGAACGTCCAGCGCACCGACCTCAACGCGATCGAGGAGGCGTCCGGCTACGAGCGCCTGATGAAGGATTTCTCGTACACGCAGAAGGAGTTGGCCGAGATCCTCGGCAAGAGCCGCAGCCATCTGGCCAACACGCTCCGGCTGCTCAACCTGCCGCTCTCCGTGCAGGAGCGGGTCTCCGCCGGCGAGCTGACCGCCGGTCATGCCCGCGCCCTGCTGGCCGTGCGCGATCCCGAGGCGACGGCGCGCCGCGTCGTGGCCGAGGGTCTGTCGGTCCGGGACGTGGAGGCCATCGCCTCCGTGGAGGCCGCGCCGGCCGAGGCACCCCGCCCCGGGCGCCCGCGCCTCTCGGCCGAGCGCCCCGCGCCGGTGCGCGATCTGGAGTTGCGGATCCACCGGGCGCTCGGCGTCCCGGTCTCCTACAAGCCGAAGGACGCCGATTCGGGCGAGATCCGCATCCGCTACGAGACGAAGGACGAGCTTCAGGCCCTGCTCAACCGGTTCAAGGTCTCGGACGCCTGATCGGGCCCCCTGCCCTGCCGGTGGCGCTTGCAGGCGGGAGCGCGCACCGTATCGGTGGCCGGCGCGCGTGTGCCGCCCGGCCCAGAGTTGGGACATGCGGGCCGGTCCGCAGTCCGGATGACCGGAGGGCCGGACCTTGGCGGACGGTGTAAGCGCGGCGGCTCGGAAATTCGACGCCGACCGGGCCGGCGAATACGCGCAGCAGAGCCGGATCGCCCTGGCCGGCTACGAGGCCTGCCATGAGCTCGCCGCCTGCATGCTTGCCGCCGTCCTGGGCAGCGGCACGCCTGCGCGGCTGCTGATCGTCGGGGCGGGCGGGGGCGGCCCGGAGATCGTCACTGCGGCGGCCCTCGAGCCCGGCTGGCGCTTCACCGCCGTCGACCCGTCCAGCGCCATGATGGATCTCACGATCGCGCGGCTGGAGCAGGACGGTCTCCACGACCGGACCGAGATCGTCCTCGGAACGGTGGATGCCCTCCCCCAGGACGCGGTCTACGACGCCGCGACCCTGATCGGCGTGCTGCACCATCTGCCGGGCGACGCGGAGAAACGGGCGATCCTGCAGGCCATTGCCGGGCGCCTGAAGCCGGGCGCGCCTCTGGTGCTCGCCGGCAACCATTACGCGTATGCAAGTCAGCCCCTGCTGCTTGCGGCCTGGGGCGAACGCTGGCGCCAGCACGGCGCCAGCGCCGACGCGATCGAGGCCCGACGCGGGAAGATCCTGCAGGGGGCCGATCCGCCCCATTCCGAGGCGGCCGTCGCGGCCCTGCTGGATGCCGCCGGCTTCGCGCCTCCGACCCGCTTCTTTTCCAGCCTGTTCTGGGGCGCGTGGCTCGCGCTGCGCCGTGCCGGAAGCGCCGACGGCGCCTGAACCCGGACTAGCGCCGCCGCCGCGCCCCCGCCTCCGCGACCCGCAGGAGGGCCGCCGAGGCCAGGGCGTGGGCCAGGTCGGGCTCCGCCCGCCGGCAGGCCAGGACCGCCGCCTGCAGGGCCGCGACGGCCTGCCGGAGGGTGCCGGGCGGCCAGGCGCCGAGCTGGCCCTCGATGCTGGCCTTGCGCTTGAAATGCAGGCCGCGCCACGTCGCGACCATCATGGCGGGCGTCTTGTCGGGATTGTCGAGCCGGGTGGTGAGCAGCGTCAGGGCGTGCCGCAGCGCCGAGCCCAGCACCACGCCGGGGTCGAGGCCCTCATGCCGGAAGCGGCGGTAATCGCGCTCCACCGCGTCGCGGCGGCCGTCGAAGGCGGCATCGATCAGGGTGTTGAGCACGCTCGCCGCGACGTCGCTGGTGATCGCCTCCACATGGTCGAGGGTCACGGTCTTGTCCCCTCCCCCCTCGCCCCCGGCGTAGAGGGCGAGCTTCTCGATCTCCATCAGGCTCGCCCGGCGGTCGCCGCCGAGGCTGCGGGCCAGAACCTCCCGGGCGGCCCGGTCGATGCGCAGGCCACGCTCCTGAAGGGTCCGCTCGATCAGGTCCGAGAGGGTCCGCTCGTCGTCGGCATAGCAGGGGATCGCCAGAGCCTTCGGAGAGCGCTCGCACAGGGTGCGGAGCGGGTTGTTCTTGGCGAGATCCCCGGCCTCGACGACGATGCGGGCGTCGGCAACCGTCGCGCCGAGCACCGCCTCGACGGCGGGGGCGTAATTGCGGGTGCCCGGACGGACCCAGATCGACCGGCGGCCACCGAACAGGCCCATCGTCCCGGCCTCGTCGCACAGCCGGCCCGGATCGGCCGCCAGGGCGTCGCCGTCGATCCGAACCAGCGCGAAGGGATCGGCCGGGTCGTCGACGAAATCCTCGGCGAGCTTCCGGGCCCGCTCGGTGACCAGCCCGGTATCCGGCCCGTAGACGAGGATGACGGGGATGCGCGGATCGGGTCCGCGCCGGATCAGCCCCTCGATCTCACCCGCCTTGACCGCCGTCACGTCGGATTACGGCTTCGTCGAGAGCACGGCGGCGAGGCGGCTCTTGATCTGATCGGACAGCACGCTCGCCAGCCGGATCTCGGCGTCCCGCGCCGCCCGTTGGCTGGCGAAGCGCTGGACCGAGCGATCGTAGGTCGCGGTCGAGGTGGCCACGCCCTCGGTATAGACCTTGGCGCCGCTCATATCCTCGAGGCTGTACTTGATGTTGGCCACCAGGGTGCCGGCCTCGGCGCGGCCGGTGGTTGAGGAGACGATCGGGGTCTGCACGATCTCGGAGCCCGAGAGCTTCAGCCGGTAGCGCTTGGTCGCCGGATGACCGGACCCGTCGAGATCGAAGACCAGTTCGCTGCGCAGGTAATGGCCGAGGCGCTCCTGCCCCTGGGCCATCGCCACGTCGTCGACCTGGACCGAGGCGAGCAGCGCCTGGACGGACTCGCCCGATGCGGTCGGCCCGTAGAGCGGCCGAAAGCAGGCCGAGAGGCTCAGCGCCAGGCCGGTCGCGCAGGCGAGGCGGACGATCCGCCCCGCGATGGAAACTCCCGAACCCACCATCCGCCGTCGTTCCGCCCCCGCTTGTCGGATCGTTCTAGCGCGGACACGGCATGCCGCGCCACGACGCTAGGGGTCAAACGTTACGATTCCTCTGCGGCAAGAGCGTGATCGTCCGGTTTCCGAATGTCATGCCGCGGCGGGAGAGAAATCCGATGACCGGCCGCAAATCCTAGGCGATCGCCGACAGGTAGGCCGAGACCGTGACGATCGCCAGCACCGTCGAGACCAGCACCACGGTGGCGGTCAGGTCGGCCTCGCGCCGATAGAACTCCGCCAGCATGAACGGTCCGGTGCCGGTGGGGAGGGCGGCCATGAGCACCGCGGTGTGCAGCAGGAGCGGGGGCAGGTCGAACAGGTAGCGGCCGAGGCCGTAGGCCAGCAGCGGATGAAGGGCGAGCTTGAGGCCGACGAGGAGCGCGGCGGTCCGCCCCTGCCCGCCGCCGGCGTGACGGGTCTGGGCCAGGAACAGGCCGAGCGCCACCAGGGCGCAGGGCGCGGCTGCGCCGCCGAGGAGCTTCAGGAAGGTCTCCGCGGATTCCGGCACGGTCAGTCCGGCACTCGGCACCAGGGCGCCCAGCGCCGGCGCCACCAGAAGCGGGTTGCGCATGAGCGAGCGGCCGACCGACCGCCAGACGGGCATGCGGGGCCCGCTCCGGCCCGACGCGGCCGCCTCGCGCCGCAGCCCGGTCTCGATCAGCACGATGGCCACCGCGAACACGCCGCAGACCGTCAGGATCGCCGCCACCGTGGTGGGGGCGAGCGCCTCGGGCCCGAAGGCGACCAGCGCCAGGGGGAACCCCATGAAGCCGGTATTGGCGTAGCCGGCGTTGAGCCCGTCCACCGCGGCATCGGCCAGCGGCCGCCCCTCCCCGCGCCGGATCAGCACGGTGAGGGCGAAGACCGCGAGACTGCTGAGACCGAAGGCGCCGATGAAGCCGGGCTTCCAGATGGCGCTCCAATGAGCGTGGGCGGTGACGTCGAACAGGAGGGCCGGCAGGGCCAGGAAGACCACGAACCGGTTGAGTTCGGTGGTGGCGGCGGCGCCGAGCACGCCGATCCGGCGGGCCAGCCAGCCGGCGAAGATCAGCGCGAAGATCGGCAGCACGACCAGCACGGTCGAGAGCATGGCGGGTCCGGGTCGGAGGACGATGCTCCGGCCTTAGGACGGTTTGCGGGGCCATCTCCAGTGCCGGGGGCGGGGACCTGCCATGCCGCGGCCCCGGCTCACAGGACCTACCAGCGGTAGATCAGGCTGCCGATGACTGTCGCGGGCGCGCCGCGATAGCAATTCCCGAACGCGCAGGTGTTATAGGTCCGGTCAAAGATATTGTAGGCGTTAACCTGCGCGCGCAGCCCCTGATACTTCGGATCGATCGCCGCGAAATCGTAGGCCACCAGAGCGTCGTAGAGCGTTACAGTCGGGTTCCGCACTGTATTGTCGTCGTCAGCGAAGCTCGTGCCGATGTAGCGGATGCCACCACCCACCGTCAGCCCGCGCAACGGCGAATATGTCGGGAACGCGTAGGTCAGGAACGACGTGTAGGTGTCGCTGGGGATGCCAGAAACGCGGTTTCCATCCTGCGTGGCGCCCGTAAACGAGGTCTGGCTCAGGAAGCGGAAATCCAGGTGGGTGTAGGCGATCGTCAGGTTCGTGCCCGGAGCGAGGTTGGCCGTGGCCTCGGCCTCGAAGCCGCGGGACCGCACGGAGCCGGTGGCCGCCTGGAAGGCGAGGTTGGTCGGGTCAGTCCGCAGGATGCTCGACTGCACGATGTCGAATCCCGCGAAAGCGGTCTGAATGTTGGTCCCGGGGATCAGGTACTTTACACCCGCCTCGATCTGGTCACCCGTCGCCGGCTTGAAAGCTTGGCCGCGCACATCCGTGCCCACCTGCGGCGTGAAGGTCGTGGCATAGCTGGCATAGGGCACGAGGCCGGGCGCCAGGAGATAGTTCAGGCCGACGCGGCCGGTGAAGGCGGTGTTGTCCTGGCTCGTCACCGCGCTGACGGGTGAGGTCCGGTTATCCTGGAAGACCCAGTCATGACGGCCGTTCAGCGTCAACACGAAGTCGCCGAACTTGGCCTGATCCTGGAGGTAGACGCCGATCTGGTCCTGGGCTTGGCGCGTCGGGCTCGCGAGAACGGGTGTCGGGATGAATTGTTGGCCGTAATTCTGGGTGATTAGGTTGAGAGACGGCGCAGAACCGGCGCCGAACCGGTTGCTCAGGCCATAATGGGCGTAATCCACACCAGCCACGAGGGTATGGGAGATCGGGCCCGTGGTGACGTGCGCCTCGAGCTGGTTATCCAGAGTCTGCTGGACCAGTCCCTCGCGGATGTAGCCGGTCGATCGGGTACCGATGGTGCGTGCCTCGTTGATCGAATCGATTCCGGTGTACTTCGCGCTCAGGAAGACCCCGTAGTGCCGAAAGTTCTGACGGAAGATCAGGTCGTCCGAAAAGCGATGCTCGAAAGCGTAGCCGACACGGTATTGCGTCTGATCGAGCCCGGCAAAGCGGGGGTCGCCGCTGTAATACTTGGTAACGCGGAAGCCGGGATCATTGTAGTAGAACACCGTCGCCGGCGTATTCCGGACCTGAAATTCGCTCAGAAACGTGAAGGTCGTATCGGCCGAGGGCTTCCACGTGAAAGCGGGGGCGATGTTGAGCTGGTCGTCGTTCGTGCCGCGGCCGATGAAGGTCCCCGCCTCCCGACGCACACCCGTCAGGCGGTAAGCCATGGTGCCGCCGGTGCCCTCGATCGGTCCGCCGAGATCGAAATTGCCCTGGAAGCGATCAAAGCTCCCCGACTGGAACCAGACTTCGCCGAACGGCGCGAAGACCGGCCGCTTCGACGTGGCGTCGAGGATGCCACCCGGTGAACCGAGACCGTACAGGCCGGAGGCCGGTCCGCGCAGAACGGTGACGGATTCCAAGCCATAGGGCTCGATGCGCGGGAAGATGAAGCCGCTCCCGATCTGACGCAGGCCGTCGCGATAGGTGCCCTGGTTGGAGAGCACATCGAAGCCGCGGATGAAGATCTGATCGAAGCGCGGGTCGAAGCCGGACACGTTGATGGTCGCGCCTGGAACGTAGGCGAGCGCGTCGCTGAAGCTCTGCACATTGCGGTCGTTGAGCTGCTCGCGGGTGACCACGGAGACCGATTGCGGGGTCTCGATCAGGGGCGTGTTGGTCTTCGTGGCGGTCGGGCTCACCCGCGCCACGTAGCCGGTGATGCCGGAGGGCCCGCCGCCGCCGCCGCTGGTGGCGGCGCTGCCGCCGTCACCGCCGCTGACATTGCCGCCGCCGCCGCCGGATCCCGTCGGAGCCGCCACGGCCGGCCGGGCGGCCTCCACGGAGATCTCGTTGAGCTGCACGGCGGTCTCTTGCGCGGCAGCCGCCGGGGCGAGGGCAATCGTGGTCAGCGCCGTGGTGGCGAGCAGCAGGCCGGACTGGGCGATACGGAATGACATCGGAGACCCCGAAACGCGCCCTTACGCGGCGCCTGGGGTCCACGTACCATCGTTCACGGGTCCTTGAGCAAGCCGAAAACGTGTTGTAAATCACACACTTAGAAGACTTCAAATCTGGAACGGTTCGAGCCTAGAACTCGAGCGGCGGCTCCCGCAGGGCGTCGGCCTCCCGGGTACAGGTGGCCTGATCCGGTACCGTCCCGGCGCCCGCCATGGCGCTCCGGAGCTCGGCCCGAGCCCGGTCGAGGTCCGCCCGGAAGGTTGCATCCCCCATCAGGGCGGCGAAGACCGCGGTGCCGGTGAGGCGTCCCGCCGCCACGTCGCTGAGCCAGTGCACGCCGCAGACGATCCGGCTCTCGCCATAGGCCCGGCCGCGGGTCAGGATCGGCGTCGCCTTCTCGGGAACCAGGGATGCAAGGATCAGCGCGTAGGCCCACCCCTGGGTGGCGTGCCCGGAGGGATAACTGAAGCTGTCGGCCAGGGCCTGGCTGCGCTGCACGCAGATCGGCGCCTCGTTGCCCACGAACGGGCGCAGGCGTCGGTAATGGACCTTGGGGCCCCGCGTCGCCCGGGCGAGGTCGAGGCGGGCGCGCTCCAGGAGGTTGATCACCGCCGGCACCCGCGCCTGATCGATCCGGGTGCCGAGGACGCAGGCGAAATTCTCCAGCACCGCCGCCGCGCCCTCCGCGACGTCGTTGGCGGCCAGGTCCCAACGGGCCGTTCCCTTGAGGACACGGGTGCTGTTGAAGGCCGCCCGGTCGGCCTTGTCGAGGGGCGCGTCGTGGGCCGGCGGGGCCGGCAGGATCTGGACGGCGTCCGGCACCGCCGCGTCCGCCAGGTAGGGCTTCACGGCCGGCTTGCCGGGCTTCAGCGTCTCGGCGCCCAGGGACGGGGCTGCAGGGGTCATCGCCGGGGGGGGGTGGGGCGCATCCTCAGCCCGGGCCGCGACGGCCAGGAGGAGGGCGAGGGCGGCCGGGGCGAGGAGGGGCAGGGACGGCGTGCGCAGCATCGGATCCGGGGCTCTATCGGATGGAATCTGCGGGGCGCGCCCGCTGCCGGACGAACGGCTCAGCCGGCCCATCCAGTCCCTGCACAGGCGCCCTCTTCTGTCCAGGGTGACGGTGCCGATCCGCGCCGACTGTCACGCGTGATCGCGCCCCCGCCGCATTCACGCCGCCCGGATCGCGGCGGCCACGGCGCCCGGATGCTCCTCGTGCGGGCTCAGGGCGCCGGGGATCGCGGCGCCGGTCACGCGGCCGCCGGCGATGAGGGCGTCCATCTCGGCGCCCGAGCGCCGGGGTGCGCCCTCGGGCCGCAGCACCAGGGTCGGCGGCAGGCCGTCGCCGAACAGGGCCAGGAAGGCGTCGCGGCTGCCCACCGGATCGAGGCCTCCGGTGACGAAGGCGGCGGTGCCGAAGCGGCCGTTGCGCTGGCGGGTGATGGCGTGCTTGTCGCGGATCAGAGCCGGGGTCACCCGGGCGGCGTCGGCATAGACATGGGCGCGCATCATCCGGCCGATGATCGGTGGGCTGATGTTGATGCGGTAGAGCGCCTCGCCGAGGAGCGGCGCCTCCACGGCGCGGCGGATGCGCGGGAACCAGTGCGCCCGTCCCGGCATCGCGGTGGGCAGCGGCCCCCGCCAGGTCGGCGCCACCAGGACCAGGCGCGCGAAGGCCTGCGGATGGCGCCGCGCCGCCGCCACGAGGTAGCCGGCGGCATGGCCGGCCGCGACGCCGAGCGCGTACGGGCCGGGGGCAGCGGCGAGCAGGGCGTCGAGGAAGGCGTGGAAGGTCGCGGGGGCGAGGGGCACCCGCGTCCGCGGCCGGGCGCCGAAACCGGGCCAGTCGGGCACGAGGCAGCGATACGCGGTTCCCAGGTCGCGGGCGAGGTCCCGCATCTCGGCGCGCGCCGAGATGGTCGACAGGGCCGGGAGCAGGAGGGCGTCGGGCCCCGCTCCGAACACGTCGCAGGGGGTCGGCACCGGCCGGCCCGCCACCGTGAGGTTCAGCTCCAGCGTCTCCATCGCGCTCCCGCCAAGCACGCTCCCGCCCAGTCTCAGGACATCAGGTGCGCAGCAGCTCGTTGATGGCGGTCTTCGACCGGGTGCCGGCATCGACGCGCTTGACGATCACCGCGCAGTAGAGGCCCGGGCCGGGCGATCCGTCCGGAAGCGCCTTGCCGGGCATCGTGCCCGAGACGACCACGGAGTAGGGCGGCACGCGGCCGTACATCACCTCGCCGGTGGTCCGATCGACGATCTTGGTGGAGGCGCCGATATACACGCCCATGGACAGGACGCTGCCCTGGCCGACGATGACGCCCTCCGCCACCTCGGCGCGGGCGCCGATGAAGCAATCGTCCTCGATGATCACCGGGTTGGCCTGGAGCGGCTCCAGCACGCCCGCGATGCCGGCGCCGCCGGAGATGTGGCAGTTCTTCCCCACCTGCGCGCAGGAGCCGATCGTCACCCAGGTGTCGACCATCGTGCCCTCGCCCACATGGGCGCCGAGATTGACGAAGCTCGGCATCAGCACGGCACCGGGGGCGATGTAGGAGCCCCGGCGGACGAAGCAGCCCGGCACGGCGCGCAGGCCCGCGGCGCGGAACTCGGCCTCGCCCCAGCCGGCGAATTTCGACGCGACCTTGTCCCACCAGGGCGCGCCGCCGGGGCCGCCCTCGATCGTCGCCATGTCGTTGAGGCGGAAGGAGAGCAGCACCGCCTTCTTCAGCCACTGGTTGACCACCCAGTCGTGGTTGCCGCTCTTCTCGGCGACCCGTGCCTTGCCCGAATCGAGCAGCTCCAGGGCCGTCTCGACCGCCTCGCGCACCGCCCCCTGGGTGGCGGTCGAGATGTTGGCGCGGTCTTCCCAGGCGGCTTCGATGGTCTGGGCGAGATCGGAATGGGGCAGGCCGGCCTGGGACATGGAACGGGTCAGAACTCTTGCGGCGGGAGCCCGTGCTTACAAGCGGCCATCGGAGCTGTCACCTGAGGAGATGCCGTCGATGACCTCGAGGAGCCCGCGCACCTGATCGAGATCGGTCACCAGCCCGGCGAGGTCGTCCGCCAGGGTGTCGTGGACGGCCTGCGCGGCCGCGGGGAATTCCTCCAGCACCCGGCGCATCAGCATCGGCGTGATGCGCATCACCGCGGCGCTCCCCTCGGCCCGGGCCTCGGTCGGGCGGGTCCCGCGCACGAACAGGGCGAGCTGGCCGATCAAGGCGGAGCGCCCGGCCCGCACCGGCTCGGCGCCCGGGGACCGGGGTGCCAGCCGGATCGTCCCGGCCATCACCACGAAGCCGCCATCGGCCGGATCGCCGCGGGAAAACAGCAGGTCGCCGTCCGCGAGGTCGCGGCGCTCCGCCGCGAAGGTCAGCAGGCGCAGGGCATCCCGGTCGAGGAAGCCGAACAGCGGTGCGGCCGCGAGGATCGCGATGTCGTCGTCGAGCCCCAAGAACGCCTCACCACCCTGCGCATACGCGAACCTGCCGGATCGCCTACACGTAAAGCTTCAATTCGTCAGGGCAGCAACTTGTATCCGCCCCCCTCGGTCACGAGGATCGCGGCGGTGGCGGGGTTCGGCTCGATCTTCTGGCGCAGCCGGTAGATATGCGTCTCCAGCGTGTGCGTGGTCACCTGGGCGTTGTAGCCCCAGACCTCGGCGAGGAGGGTGTCGCGGTTCACCACGGCCCGGCCCGCCCGGTAGAGGAAGCGCAGGATCGCGGTCTCCTTCTCGGTGAGCTTCAGCTTCGAGCCGCGCTCGCCGACGAGGAGCTTGGCCCCCGGCCGGAACGTGTAGGGGCCGATCTGGAACACCGCGTCCTCGGAGGCCTCGTGGCTGCGCAGGTGGGCGCGGATCCGGGCCAGCAGGATGCCGAACTTGAACGGCTTGGTGACGTAGTCGTTGGCGCCGGCCTCCAGCCCCTCGACATGGTCCGCCTCGGAATCCTGGGCGGTCAGCATGATCACCGGGCCGCGGAAGCCGCCGGCCCGCATCCGGCGCACGGCCTCGCGCCCGTCGAGGTCGGGCAGGCCGACATCCATCACGGCGAGGTCGATGCGCTCGGCGGCGACCCGTCGGATCGCGTCCGTGGCGTTGGCTTCGGTGAAGACCGTGAACTCGTCGCAGAGATCGAGCTGCTCGGTGAGGGTATCGCGCAGGATCGCGTCGTCGTCGCAGATCAGCAGGCGGTAGGCATTCGGCATCGTCCGGGGCCCCAGAGCAGGCTGCGGGAGAGGCGGGGGCCGCCTGCCGGGTGCAGCATGCGATGACGTCAGGATCTCGGCAGGATCGCGGCGCGACTCTACCGAGGCTTGTGTTTCCGCATCCTTTCGCCGCCGCGGCAATCGCCGCGGTGAACGGGCTGCGGGATCGGGGCGCACCGCTTCAGGATCAAGGCGTCGGACCCCACGGCGAGGCGGTGGGCTGGCTCCCGAATCCCGGCTCGGCGGCCCGGGTTCAACCGAGAAATAGAGCGCCCTTTGTGGCCGGAAGTTGCCTTGCGCGCAATTTTTCACCGGTTCGGAGTACGGATCTCGGGCATAAGGCGCGCCGGACCGGGTGGATTCGGGAGGACGGAGATGCGGCGGCCGAGCAGGGGACCCGTCCGCCTGACCCTGGGGGACATCCGCGTGCGGGCCACGGTGGGGGACCGGCGGCGCGGTCAGCTTCTCGTCGGCCCGGCGGTGATCCCCTGCGCCCTCGGGGCGGGCGGGATCGTGATCGACAAGCGCGAGGGCGACGGCGGCTCGCCGCGCGGGCGCTTCCGCCTGCGGGCCGGCGCCTACCGGCCCGATCATCTCGGGATCCGGCCGCGCACGCTGCTGCCCCTGCGGGCGACCCGGCCCGACGACGGCTGGTGCGACGAGAGCCGGGACCGCCGCTACAACCGGCCGATCCGCCTGCCGGCCCCCGGGATCAGCGCCGAATCGATGTGGCGCGGCGACGGGCTCTACGACGTGGTGATCGATCTCGACTACAACCGCGCCCCGATCCGGAAGGGGCGGGGCTCGGCGATCTTCCTGCACATCGCCCGGGACGGCTACCGCCCGACGGAGGGCTGCGTCGCCCTGGCCCGGGCCGACCTGCTGCGGCTGCTGCGCCGCCTCGGGCCGGGGACGCATCTGCGGATCGGCTGAGGCCCGACCTCAGGCTCAGGCCTTCCGGGTCCGGGCCCCGAAGATCGCGGTCCCGACCCGGACATGGGTGGCGCCGAGCTGGATCGCCGCGGGGAAATCCGCGCTCATGCCCATGGAGAGGATCGGCAGGTTGTGGGCCTTCGCGAGCCGGGCCAGCAGGGCGAAATGGGCCGAGGGCGGATCCTCCGCCGGCGGGATGCACATCAGCCCCTGAATGGCGAGGCCGTGGGTCTCCTGGCATTCGGAGAGCAGGGTGTCGAGTTGATCCGGGAGCACGCCGCCCTTCTGCGGCTCTGCGCCGGTATTGACCTGGATCAGAAGCTTCGGCGTCCGGCCGGACCGGTCGATCTCCTTGGCCAGCGCCGCCGCGAGCGACAGCCGGTCGAGGGAGTGGATCACGTCGAACAGGGCGACCGCCTCCCGGGCCTTGTTGGATTGCAGCGGCCCGACGAGGTGCAACTCGACATCCGGGTAGCGGGCCCGGAGGTCCGGCCATTTCGCTACGGATTCCTGGACGTAGTTCTCGCCGAAGACCCGCTGTCCGGCCTTGAGCGCCGGCAGGATGCCCTCGGCCGGCACGGTCTTGGAGACGGCCACGAGCTGGACCGTGGCCGGATCGCGCTCCGAATCCTCGGCGGCCCGGGCGATGGCCGCCCGGACCTCGGCGAGACCCGCGGCGACATCGGCCTGCCCCACCGGAAGCTTCGCGGTCACATGCCCCATCCCGTCGGTGGGAGGCGCGCTGGGTTCGGTCTTCGCGTCGTCCATGGCCTTGCCTGTCCTGTCGCTGCCGGGCGGCGGCCCGTGCATCCCCGCTGCCGTGATTCTCGAGGGGACGGTCATCCTGTCCAACCCCCTCATCCTGAGATGCCGGAGCGCCGCGGAGGCCTCGAAGGAGGGTCCCGGCGGTCCGCCACCCTGCAGCCCGCCGTCGAGGCGGCGGCGCCGCGTCTCAGGATGAGGGGGTTGGATGGGATCGCTCCGGCGCGACCCCGCCTCATGTCCCGCCTCTCCCTGTCCGACCTATGCGTTCGCGCGCCCCGCGCAAGCCCGAATCGCGCGCTGCGTTGACCGGCTGCGGCGCAGATATGCTATCGCGGCGCGACCGTGCCGTGGTCATCCTTCGGAATGACCGACGAGCCCCTGACCCAGCCGGATCCATGACCAGCACCGCCCCCCAGCCCGTCGAGCGCTACAACGCCAAGGATGCCGAGCCGCGCTGGCAGGAAGCCTGGGCTGAGAGGCGCCTGTTCGAGACCGACAATTCCGACAGCCGTCCGAAATACTATGTTCTTGAGATGTTCCCCTATCCGTCGGGGCGCATCCACATGGGCCATGTCCGCAACTACGCGATGGGCGACGTCGTCGCCCGCTACAAGCGCGCCCGCGGCTTCAACGTGCTGCACCCGATGGGCTGGGACGCCTTCGGCCTGCCGGCCGAGAACGCCGCCATGGAGCGCAAGGTCAACCCACGGGACTGGACCTACGCCAACATCGCGTCGATGCGCGACCAGTTGAAGGCCATGGGCCTGTCGCTGGACTGGAGCCGGGAGATCGCGACCTGCGATCCCGACTATTACAAGCATCAGCAGCGCATGTTCCTGGATTTCTTGGCGAAGGGCCTCGTGACCCGCCGCACCGCCAAGGTGAACTGGGACCCGGTGGACCACACCGTGCTCGCCAACGAGCAGGTGATCGACGGGCGCGGCTGGCGCTCCGGCGCCCTGGTGGAGCAGCGCGAGCTGACCCAGTGGTTCTTCAAGATCACCGACTTCGCCGAGGACCTGCTGACCGCGCTGGACGGGCTGGACCGCTGGCCGGAGAAGGTCCGGCTGATGCAGAAGAACTGGATCGGCCGCTCGGAAGGCCTGGAGGTTCTTTTCGCACTTGTTCCGGATGCCCACGCCGCAGCTGCTCAACCTGCGGCGGATGGGGTCCTCCGTGACATCAAGGTCTACACCACGCGGCCCGACACCCTGTTCGGCGCCAAGTTCCTCGCCGTGGCCGCCGATCATCCGCTGGCGGCAGCGGTTGCCGCAACAAACCCCGCTCTCCAGGCCTTCATCGAAGAATGCCGGCGCACGGGCACGGCCCAGGCGGCGATCGACACGGCGGAAAAACTCGGCTTCGACACCGGCCTCACCGTCCGCCATCCCCTGGACCCGTCCTGGACGCTGCCGGTCTACGTGGCGAATTTCGTGCTGATGGAATACGGCACCGGCGCGGTGTTCGGCTGCCCGGCGCACGACCAGCGCGACCTCGATTTTTCGAACAAGTACGGGCTCGGCAACACGCCGGTGGTCTGCCCCGAGGGGCAGGATCCGGCGACCTTCGTCATCACCGACACCGCCTATGTCGAGGACGGGCGGATGATCAATTCGCGCTTCCTCGACGGCATGAGCACCGGGGAGGCCTTCGAGGCCGTGGCGCGGCGCCTGGAAGGGGAGGGGATCGCCAAGCGCAAGGTCCAGTTCCGCCTGCGCGACTGGGGCGTCTCCCGCCAGCGCTACTGGGGCTGCCCGATCCCGATCATCCACTGCGAGTCCTGCGGCCCGGTCCCGGTTCCGGTGTCCGACCTGCCGGTGAAGCTCCCCGAGGACGTCTCCTTCGATCAGCCCGGCAACCCGCTGGAGCGCGACGCGGCGTGGCGGAACGTGCCCTGCCCGCAATGCGGCGCGCCGGCCCGGCGCGAGACCGACACGATGGACACGTTCGTCGATTCGTCCTGGTACTACGCCCGCTTCACCGCGCCCTGGCTCACGGACGCGCCCACCGACCGCGCCGTGGTCGATCGCTGGCTGGCGGTGGACCAGTATATCGGCGGCATCGAGCACGCGATCCTGCATCTGCTCTACGCCCGGTTCTTCATGCGGGCGATGCGCGAGACCGGCTGGGCCGGCGTCTCCGAGCCCTTCGCCGGCCTGTTCACGCAGGGTATGGTCGTCCACGAAACCTACAAGGACGCGGCCGGCGCCTGGGTGCCCCCGGCCGAGATCCGCTTCGCCACGGAGGAGGGCGAGCGCCGCGCGTTTCACGTGAAAACTCAGGCGCCGATCACGATCGGCGCCATCGAGAAGATGTCCAAGTCGAAGAAGAACGTGGTCGACCCCGACGACATCATCGCGAGCTATGGGGCCGACACGGCGCGCTGGTTCATGCTCTCCGACTCGCCGCCGGAGCGCGACGTGATCTGGACCGAGGAGGGCGTGCAGGGCGCGGCCCGCTTCGTCCAGAAGGTCTGGCGGCTGGTCAACGCGGCCGTACAGGCGACCGGCGACGGCGCCGCGGACCTGCCCCTGCGCAAGGCCGCCCACCGGGCGCTGGCCTCCGTGCAGGACGATATCGAGCGCCTGCGCTTCAACCGCTGCGTCGCCCACATCTACACCCTGGCCAACGCCCTGGAGGATGGCCTGCGCGGGCCGGTCTCGGGACAAGCGGCGCGGGAGGCCGCCGGCATCCTGGTCCAGCTCATCGCCCCGATGATGCCGCACCTCGCCGAGGAGTGCTGGTCCGTCCTCGGCCGCGGCGGCCTCGTGGCCCAGGCGCCCTGGCCCGAGACCGAGGCGGGGCTCCTCGTCGAGGACGAGATCACCTTGCCGGTCCAGATCAACGGCAAGAAGCGTGCGGACGTCACCGTGCCGCGCGATGCCGACGCCAAGGCTGTGGAGGCCGCGACCCTGGCGCTGGAGGCGGTCCAGAAGGTCCTGGAGGGCAAGGCGCCCCGCAAGGTCATCGTCGTGCCGGGGCGGATCGTGAACCTGGTGGTGTGAGGCGTCGATCTGCCGATCCCATCGGGAATCGACTCCATCCCACCCTCCATCCTCATCCTGAGGTGCCGGAGCGCAGCGGAGGCCTCGAAAGAGAGCTCCCGCCAGCCGGGCGATCCCGGGTGCCCTCCTTCGAGGCCCGCCGACGCGGGCACCTCAGATGGGGCACGGGTGAGTTAAGCGAATTCCAGGGCGAGGACGGCTCTGCCGGGCCTCTGTCACAGCGCCGGGTTGACGAAGGCCTCAGCGCGCCGCGTGACGCACCTCAAGGCGCCGCCAGCTCCGGGTCCTGCCCGCTGGCTTCCAGACCGCGCCGCACCAGTCCGTCCCGCTTCGCCTGCGCGATGAACGCGGCGAGGTAGGCGGCCCCGGCCGCGCGTCCGACCGGCAGGCCCATGGCCTGCGGGATCTCCATGAAGTGCCCCGGCAGCAATCGCACCTCCGGATGCGCCGCCGCGTAGGCGGCCAGCGGCTGATGCACGCCCGCCGCCACCTCCAACCCGTCCCGCGCGAAGGCCGTCACCGCCTCGGCCGAGGTCGGTGCCCGCACCAGGGCCGCGTGCGTCAGGGCGCGGGTCAGGAACAGGTCGTAGGCGCTGCCGCGCCCCACCGAGACGCGCACGCCGTCGCGATCCACCGCCTCCGGGGACCGGAGCGGCGAGGCGGCCGGCACGAGGTAGCTGCCGGCGATCAGCACGTAGGGCTCGGTGAAGCTGATCCCCTCGGCGCGCTTGGGGTCGATCGCCAGGAAGCAGATGTCCCAGGTTCCGGAGCCCGCCGAGCCCGAAACCGCGCCCGCTCCCGGATAGGTGATGAACGCCACCGGCACCCCGAGCCGCGCCGCCAGGGCCCGGGCCAGATCCACCGAGACCCCCGCGGGCCCGTCCGGGCCTCCCTGAGCGAGCACCGGGTTGCCGAGATTGATCGCCGCCCGGAGCGTGCCGGTGGGGGCGAGGTCGTGCAGGACCGTCGGATCGGGTGCCATCGGTCTCGTCTCGGCATGTGCGGCGGCGGGGAGCAGCAGGAGGAGGAGGGCTGCGCGGATCCACATGACGGTCGCTCCGCCTCAGGCGCGCCGCGCCGGCCCGGTCGACGCGGGGACACCGTCCCGGGCGGGACGGCGGCGCCGGCGGGCCAGCATGTTGAGGCCCTCGACGCCGGCCGAGAAGGCCATGGCCGTGTAGACGTAGCCCTTCTGCACATGCGCGCCGAACCCCTCGGCGATCAGCGTCATGCCGATCATGATCAGGAAGCCGAGCGCCAGCATCACCACGCTGGGGTTTCGGGCGATGAAGGCCGAGAGCGGCTCGGCGGCGACCAGCATCACCACCACGGCGACCACCACCGCCACCATCATCACCGGCACGTGCTCGGTCATGCCCACCGCGGTGATGATCGAGTCGACGGAGAAGACGAGGTCGAGGAGCAGGATCTGGCCGATCGCCGCGCCGAAGCCCAGGCTGCCCCCGGTTGGCCTGTCCGTCTCGGGCTCCGGATCCACCGTGTGGTGGATCTCCTTGGTGGCCTTCCACAGCAGGAACAGGCCGCCGCCGATCAGGATCAGGTCGCGCCAGGAGAAAGCCTGGCCGAGCACCGCGAAGACCGGTTCGGTCAGCTGCACGATGAACGCCACGGTGCCGAGCAGCCCCAGCCGCAGGATCAGCGCGAGCCCGATGCCGATACGCCGCGCCCGGGTCTGCTGATCGGCCGGCAGCTTGTTGGTCAGGATCGAGATGAAGATCAGGTTGTCGATCCCGAGCACCACCTCCATCACCACCAGGGTGGCGAGGGCGGCCCAGACGGCCGGCTGGCTCGCGAGTTGGAGCAGGTCGGTCACAGGCTGGGGGCCTCACTGGTCGGGAACAAGCGGCTGCCCAGGGTGGTGAGGTCGAACGGGCTGGGGCCGCGCACCGGCTCGGGAGCCAGCACCCGCAGAATCTGCGGGAAGACCTTGAAGTGGGCGGGTGTGTGCGTGGTCAGCTCGCCGTCGGTGTTCACCGGCCGGGGTCTGCGGGTGGAGAGGCGGATCTCCTGCGCGTGGAACGCCCGCACGTCGGCCGCCCGTCCATGCGTGCCCCGCCGAAGCGCCGGGAGCAGGGTGATGAGCCGCCACCAGTGATCGATCTCCAGGCTGTAGAAATCCAGCTTGCCGTCATCCACCGCGGCCATCTCCTCGACGGTCATGCCGCCGCCGTAGTGGCGGCCATTGCCCACCGAGACCTGGATCGTGGTGACCTTCTCCACCGTGCCGTCATGCTCGATCGTCACGGTGAAGGGCCGGACACGGCGCAGCACGCGGACAGCCGCGACCGCGTAACCGAGCACGCCCCAGGTCTTCTTGGATTCCGCCGTGAGTTCGCCGGCGAGTTCGGCGGAGAAGCCGATGCTCGCCACGTTGAAGTAGTAGTGGCCGTTGACCCAGCCGAGATCCACCGGCCGCGCCTCGGCGGCGGGGATGAAGCGGGCGGCCGCCAGGGGATCCAGCGGCAGGTTGAGGGAGCGGGCGAGGTCGTTGGCCGTGCCGAGCGGCAGGATGGCGAAGGGCAGGCCGGCCTCCACCAGAGCCGGGGCGGCGTAGTTCATGGTGCCGTCGCCGCCGCCGAGAATCACGAGGTCGACCGCGCCGGCGCGGTCGCGGATGACATCCCGGCAATCGGCCTCCGGCGACGGCTCCTCCGGCTCGATCCCGCCCTCCCGCAGGATGGCGCGCACCTCGTCGAGATCCAGGGCGCCATTGCGGGCCTTGGCGTTACAGATCAGCAGGGCCCGGCGCTGGCGCGTGCTCATCGTGTGCGTCCGGGACGGGTGCCGGACAGCGTTTCGGTCTCAGGTCGGGCCAAGGGATCCTCGGTGCACGGCGGCAAGGGGGTGCCAGGGGAACGCGGGAACGGCGAAAGGCCGAGACTGTCCCCGACTTGGTACCCAAACGCACGAACGCAACCCCATCATCCCCGCAATCCAGGGCTGGCCGCCGCCGCGCAGTCGGGCAGGATGTGATGCGCGCCCGAAGCCCCCGTGGAACCCCGCACTCACGCAGGCGCGTTCTCTCCCAGTCCGCCCCCCAGTCCGCCCCG
Organism: Methylobacterium sp. 391_Methyba4; assembly: GCF_029691625.1. NCBI lineage: Bacteria > Pseudomonadati > Pseudomonadota > Alphaproteobacteria > Hyphomicrobiales > Methylobacteriaceae > Methylobacterium > Methylobacterium sp. 391_Methyba4. The sequence goes on from NZ_CP121475.1 coordinate 5,119,888, forward strand.
GCCGCCAGGAAGGCACCGATGCCCGCCATACGTCCCGCCCGTCCCCAGGCCCTCGTCCTGGGCTTGGTCCTGCCGCTCGCCATCGTGGGCTCTGCCGTGGCCCAGCAGCCGGGTGCTGCGGGCGGGGGCGGCTGGGTGGATCCGCCCCCGCGGGCGGCCGCGCCCGTTGCGGCTGCCCCGAAGGCCCCGCTCAAAGCCGCAGGCCCTCAGACCCAGGAGCCCGTCACCGCTCAGGCGAAAGCCCCGCCCGAAGGCGGGCGCGGCGCCGAGCCGCTCCGGCAGGCCGCCAGACCGGAACCGGGGGAGGATGCCCTGCCGAAGGCTGCGGCGACGCGGGGGCCGGGACCGAAGCGGGCCGCCGCCCTGGAGCGCCCGCCGGTCCGGGAATCCCTGCACCATCACGCGCGCCCTCAGCACCGGCTCGCCGAGACGCCGGCCGCGATGGTCCCGGCATCCGGCGCCTCGGCCGAGCGCGTCGCCGCCGCCCGGGCGCTGGCCACGAGCTACCTCGCCACCGTCTCGGGTTCGAGCGACACGATGGTCGATGCCGCGACCCGGTTCTACGCGACCCGCGTGCGCTTCTATGGGCGGCCGATCACCACGGCGGGCCTCGTGGCCGAGAAGCGCAGCTTCGTGCAGCGCTGGCCCGAGCGTCGCTACGAGCCGCGGGCGATGCGCGCCGCCTGCGATGCCGAGACCTGTACGATCCGCACGATCGTCGATTTCCGCACCGCCAATCCGGGGCGCGGCGCCGTCTCCAGCGGCGAGGCCGAGCTGATCCTGGAGGTCGGCTTCGCGGGCACGCGACCCTACATCCTCGGCGAGACCGGTCGCGTCCTGCGGCGGAGCATCCAGGCCGGAACCCTGGCCGCTTCGCCCGGCAAGGCGTAAGAGCCCCGAATCATGGTCCGCCGCCTCGCGGCGGGCAGGGGCGTGCGAGGTGGTGCGTCATGGGATCGGTCCCGGTGCTCGGGCGTTCCGTGAGGCGCCCCGGGCGGGCTTCGTCGGGAGGCGCGGCCGGGCCTCCTTCACGCGGCGCGCGGTGATGCCGGGATCGGGTGTATGACGTCTTCGATGGTGGTGGGGAAACAGGCGGCGGAGCCGGCGCGTCCGGCCCTCGACGGTCCCGGCCGCCTCGCCCTGCGCGAGGCAATCCGGGCCGAGATCGCGCGGGCGCGCCCGCGCCCCGTGGCGGTTCGGACCCTCGAGCTCCTGGCCGAGGCCGCCTGCACCCCCGATGAGGCGGGAACCGGCCTCCGCGTGCTCGATCGACACGGTGCCGTGCGCCTGCGGGACGACACGTCCGAGCCGATGACCCTCGTGGATCTCGTGGCGGACCTGCGCGCCCGGCATCCGGCCCTGTTCCTGCCGCCCGAGCCCGAACCCGAATCGGCGCCGGAGGCCGCCGACGAGGCCCGCGATTCGTCCCTGCTGAGCGGCGCCTACGAGATGAAGGCCGCCACCGCGCGCTTCGTCGAAACCCAGTCCGAACGGGCCCGCTCCCTGGCGGAGCGCTCCTCCGAGCAGGGTCGGGTGCTGGCGCAGAGCGCCGCCGGCCGGTTCGCCACCCTGCGGACGAGCCTGCGCGGCCGGTTCGCCCGTCCCGCGACGGTCCGGACCGACGCGGCCACGGGGGCGAGCCCGGGGGTCGATCCGGCAACGGCCTGGAACAGCGGCCCCGGCCGCGTCGGAGAGTCCCTCCGTGACGGCTTCGGCCGTCTGCGCGACCGGTTCGGCCGCGGCGGAGACGGCGCGGACGAGGGCGCACGCCGGCAGCGCCGCCTGCTCCTGGGCGCCAGTGCCGGCACCCTGGCGGCGGTGATCGCCGCGGGCCTCGTCCTGGAGGGCCGTGCGCCCGATCCCGCGCGCCCCGCGGCCCCGGCCGCGCCCCGAACGGAGGCCCCGAACGGCGCCACCCCGAACAATCCCTCCTCCGGCGCCCCGGCGGCAGCCCCCGACACGGTCACGCCGCCCCCCGAAACCGGAGGCGAGTCCGAGCCCGACGCGCCGCTGCCGCCGAATGCCGTGACGGGACAGGCCCAAGTCATCGATACCGCGACCCTCAAGGTCGGCGGCAAGGTCGTGCATCTGTTCGGCGTCGAATGGGTGCGCGGCGGCCAGGCGGAGGAGTTGGCCCGGTACATCGGCAACCGGCCGGTGACCTGCCAGCCCGCCCCCGGCAGCACGACCATGAATTGCCTCGTGGACGGGCGCGACCTCTCCGAGGTGGTGCTGTTCAACGGTGGCGGTCGCGCCTCGCCGGAGGCGAGCCCCGAACTGGTCGCGGCCGAGGATCACGCCCGGAGCGAACGGCTCGGCGTCTGGAAGCGCTAGACCGATGCCGGCCGAAGCGTTCGGCACCACCGCGGATGGACGGCCGGTCACCCGCCATGTCCTGAGCCGGGACGGTCTGCGCGTCGCCATCATCGATTTCGGCGCGGCCGTCACGGCGATCGAGGTGCCCGACCGCGCCGGCCATTCGGCCAACGTCGTCCTCGGCCTCGACACCCTCGCGGCCTACGAGACGCTGAGCCCGAGCTTCGGCGCCATCGTCGGCCGCTACGCCAACCGCATCGCGGGCGGGCGCTTCAGCCTCGACGGGCAGAGCTATCGCCTGCCTGTGAACGAGGCGCCCAACACCCTCCACGGCGGCCCGGACAATTTCGGCCGGCGCCTGTGGCGGGCGGACCTCTCCGAGGCGACGCGCCTCATCCTGAGCCGCCGCTCCCCGGACGGGGAAGAGGGATTTCCCGGCACCCTCGATGTCCGCGTGACGTACAGCCTTCCGGAGGACGGCGTGCTGCGCATCGATTACGCCGCCGTCACCGACCGGCCGACGGTCGTGAACCTCACCAACCACAGCTACTTCAACCTCGCCGGGGAGGGGACGGGCAGCGTCCTCGGCCACATCGTGCAGGTCGAAGCGGACGCATTCGCGCCGACGGACGCGACCCAGATCCCCACCGGCGCGCTCCAGCCGGTCGCCGGGACGCCGTTCGACTTCCGCACGCCCCGGGCCCTGGAGACCCGGATTCGCGAAGGGGACCTGCAGCTCGCCTACGCCAAGGGCTACGATCACACCTTCGTCCTGCGCGGCGCCGCAGGGACGCTGCGGCCGGCCGCGACCTGCATCGCCCCCGGCAGCGGGCGCCGGCTCGACGTCTGGACCACACAGCCGGCGCTGCAGCTCTACAGCGGCAACAATCTCGACGGGCGGCTGATCGGGCCCTCCGGACGCATCTACCGGTCCGGGGACGGCGTCTGCTTCGAGACGCAGGGCTTTCCGGATGCGCCGAACCAGCCGGCCTTTCCCTCCGCGGTCCTGCGGCCGGGCGAGACCTTCGCGGCGACGACGGAGTTCCGGTTCTCGGTGGTGTGAGGGCGCGTCGCGCCAGCCTCACGCCTCCGTCAGGGCGCATACCGCCGGGCCGCAGCGCCCTGAGGGCCGAAGCCTGGATCGATCCGGGACCGGCCGATCCGGTCTGACGGCTGGCTCCGGCCTCACGCGGCCTGCGGGCGTCCCCGCAGGCCGGGGATCGCGGCGGCCGGCGCGGCGGGATGCGGACGCCGCGTCTCGCCGAGCGCCAGTAGGGCAACCGTCACGGCGTCGAGCCGGGACAGCTCGCCATCGGCCATGCCCTCGGCGGCGGCGACTTCCTTCAGGTACTCGTCCCACGCCCAGCGCCGCAGGATTTCGCGCTTGCAGCTGGGCAGCAGCCGGGGATGATCGAGGACCGCGGCCGGCGTGACGAACACCGCGGCCGGGTTGACCAGGGCTCGCTCCAGATCCGGCAGCCCCTCCGTCACGCGATCGTCCGCGGAACGACCCTGCGCCGTCGCGCGGACCTGCACGGGCGCCGCGTCCCGGTTCGAGCGCCAGACCCGCACAGTGCCTGGCCGACCACGTCGGTCCGCCGGGTCGGGCGCGGGCCTGTCGGGGCGGCTCCGGCCCGGGGCAGAGGCTGCCGCCCGCTCCCCTGTCGGGCCTGTCGGCGCCTCCTCCGTGGCGGGCGTGCCGGTCTCGCCGGTCCAGCCCATCGGCGGCCCGATCTCCGGAGGCGTCGCCCGCTCGACGGCGAGGCCGCCCCTCTCGGCCCGGGCGCGGCCGGATGTCTCGACGGAGCGCCCGCCGTGGCGGATCGGCGCCCGGCGGCCGGCGCGCCTCGTTGCGCCCGCGGGCGGCGTGTCGTCTCCGAGTCCGATCGTACGATCCTGCATGGTTGCCTCCCTGTTGAGGCGCGCTCAGCCGCCGAAGAGACCAAGCCGCGCCGCCGATTGCACGCCGAAGCTCGCCGCGAACGAGAGCAGCGCGGCGTCCCAGGCAGTCAGATGCGGGGTGTTGGCCGGCGGCCCGGCCTGCGTGATCGCAAGACCGAGCCACACGAAGCCCGACAGGCTCAGCAGCACGGCCAGCACCCAGGGCAGGGCCGGTGACGGGCAGAGCGCGGCCAAAGTGACGCACAGCGCGGCGGACAGGATCCAGCGGCCCAGCACGGCCCCGTAGGTCGCCTGCCCCGGCCCGCCACGCCGGCCGTGCCGCAACCGGGATACGTGCCTGTGCCCACCCCTCAGGTCGAAGGTTGCCATCGGACGCCTCCGGCTCAGTTCAGCTGAGGCTCGCGCCCGGTCGGACCGCGCCGCCAGCGGCGGGTGAACGCCGCGGGGACGAGCGGCTTGGGCGGCGCCGGAGAGACGGGCGGGGCCGAACCCTCGTCGAGCGCCTGGAGCGCGTCCAGGATCGCGTCGAGCGGCACGGGCTCGGCCCGGCAACCGGGCAAGCAGCGCAGCGCCGGACAGGACTCGACCGCCCGTGCGTCCGAGGCCCAGGAGGCCAGGATCGCCCGCTTCTCGGCGTGCGACAGGCCCGGATAGCGCAGCACCTCGCGGGGATGCCGGAAGACGTCGCCCGGCGCCACGAAGGCGTCGAACGGCTCGACCGCCTGCGGTCTCAGGGTGGCGGCCGCCACCGGACCGAGGCGCTCGATCTCGGGATGGATGGACGTCGTATCGATCGGCTGCATGCAACCCTCCTCGCCGTGAGTAAAGGCAGGGGCAGCCGGCACGTTGGGACGCACCGGCGGCCGCATCATGCGTTCAGGTCTGCGGCCGCCGGGGCGGCCGCAGGCAAGGTCGATCCAAAGCCGGCTCAGTGCTTGGCGGCCGGCGCGCCGGTAGCGTTGATCGCGATGCGCCGACGGCGTTCCGGCGCCTCGGCGGCCCGCGGCAGCGTCACGGTGAGCACGCCGTTGCGGAACGTCGCCTCGGCCTTGTCCTCCTCCACCGGCACGGGGAGGGCGATCGACCGCTCGAAACGGCCGTAGCTGCGCTCGGAATAGCCGCGCGCCCTGTCGGTGGTCTCGGCACGCTTCTCGCCCTTCAAGGTCAGGACACCGTCCGCGATGAGGAGTTCGACGTCCTTCTCGTCGAGGCCGGGAAGCTCGGCGGAGACGCGCAGCGCCCCGTCCGCCTCCACCAGCTCGACCTGCGGCCAGCCGATGCCGCGGCTCGCGAGGCTCGGCACGCCGCCGAACCCGCTGAACACGTCGTCGAACAGGCGGTTCATCTCCCGGTGCAGCGTCAGGAACGGGCTGGCCGGCTCCTGCGACAGGGCGGTGGGCGCCGGGGCCGTGCTGCGGCTCCAGGGAATCAGATCTCTCACGCTCATGGTCCATTCTCCAGCGCATGCGATGCAGTCGTGGGAACAGGCCCGCGGCGGGTCCGCGGACCCGTGAGGGATGTCATGCGTGTCGGCATGGGGTGCCCGGACGCGCGGCCCGGGCCGCCGATCAGGCTGCCTTGGCGTCGCGGGCGATCTGAGCCGGGGCGTTGTCCTGGCCGGACGCCGCCGTCGTGCCACCGATGGCGATGCGGCGGGGCTTGAGCGCCTCCGGCACCTCGCGCTTCAGCGCGACGGTGAGCAGGCCGTTCTCCAGGGACGCGCCCACGACCGTCACGTGCTCGGCCAGATTGAAGGTCTGGCGGAAGGTGCGCGCCGCGATGCCGCGGTGGAGGTAGTGCCTCTCGCCCTCCTGGGCGGCCTTCTGACCGGACACCAGGAGCGTGGTGTCCTGCTGGGTCAGCTCGATCTCCTCGGGCGTGAAACCCGCCACCGCCATGGTGATGCGATACTGGTCCTCGGCGACCTTCTCGATGTTGTAGGGCGGCCAAGCGGCCGAAGGCTCGACGCGCTCAGCCTGATTGAGCAGCTCGAACAGGCGGTCGAACCCGATGGACGACCGGAACAGGGGCGAAACGTCGTAAGTCCTCATAACCACATCCTCCGACGAGCAACGTGACTACAAGCGACGCCGGACACCGTGTCCGGCGCCCTCACCGCGAGCCCGTTTCCGGGCCTCGCACGCGCGTAACGTGCCGGGTGAGGACGGGTTCCAGGCCGAGCGAAAATTTTTGACCGCGACGCTGCGGGCTGTCGGACCGGGCATTCCGGCCCCAAGAGATCAGGATGAGGCCGGGGACTGGGACGGGCACCGGACCGGAACCGGCGGCACCGGCGCCCGCACGCTCAGCCGACCGCCTCCTCCACCAGGATCTCGCGCTTGCCGGCATGGTTGGCCGGACCGACGATGCCCTCGATCTCCATCCGCTCCATGAGCGAGGCGGCGCGGTTGTAGCCGATCTGCAGGCGGCGCTGGATGTAGCTCGTCGACGCCTTCTGGTCGCGCAGCACCACCTGCACGGCCTGATCGTAGAGATCGCCGCCGGCCTCGCCGAAGGAGCCCTGGTCGAACACGGCGCCGTCGAGTTCGAGTTCCGCCGCGCCGGCCTTCCCCTTCCCGGCCCGTTCGCCGCCCTTCTCGGGCGCGCCCTCCTCGTCATCCGCCGTGACGGCGTCGAGGTAGCTGGGACGGCCCTGGCGCTTGAGGTGGGCGACCACCGTCTCGACCTCGCTGTCCGAGCAGAACGGCCCGTGCACCCGGGTCGTGCGCCCGCCGCCGGCCATGAACAGCATGTCGCCCTGGCCCAGAAGCTGCTCCGCGCCCATCTCCCCCAGGATCGTGCGCGAGTCGATCTTGCTCGTCACCTGGAAGCTGATCCGGGTCGGGAAATTCGCCTTGATCGTCCCGGTGATCACGTCCACCGAAGGCCGCTGCGTCGCCATGATCAGGTGGATGCCCGCCGCCCGCGCCATCTGCGCCAGACGCTGGATCGCCCCCTCGATGTCCTTGCCGGCCACCATCATCAGGTCGGCCATCTCGTCGACCACGATCACGATGTACGGCAGCGGCGCCAGGTCCATCGCCTCGTCCTCGTAGACCGCCTCGCCGGTGTGGCGGTCGAAGCCGGTCTGCACGGTCCGGGTCAGCACCTCGCCGCGCGCCGCCGCCTCGGCGACCCGGGCGTTGTAGCCGTCGATGTTGCGCACCGCGATCTTGGCCATCTTCTTGTAGCGCTCCTCCATCTCGCGCACGGCCCATTTGAGGGCGATGACCGCCTTCTTGGGGTCGGTGACCACGGGGGAGAGCAGGTGCGGGATGCCGTCGTAGACCGACAGCTCCAGCATCTTCGGATCGACCATGATCAGCCGGCACTCCTCCGGCTTCAGCCGGTAGAGCAGGCTGAGGATCATGGTGTTGATCGCCACCGACTTGCCCGAGCCGGTGGTGCCGGCCACCAGCAGGTGCGGCATGCGCGCGAGGTCGGCGATGATCGGCTCGCCGCCGATGTTCTTGCCCAGGCACAGGGCCAGCTTGTGCTTGCTCTCGGCGAAGTCCGTGGAGGCCAGGAGCTCGCGCAGATACACCGTCTCGCGCTTGGCGTTCGGCAGTTCGATGCCGATGGCGTTGCGGCCGGGCACCACCGCGACGCGGGCCGAGACCGCCGACATCGACCGGGCGATGTCGTCGGCGAGCGCGATGACGCGGCTGGACTTGGTGCCCGGTGCCGGCTCCAGCTCGTAGAGGGTGACGACCGGGCCCGGCCGCACCGCCAGGATGTCGCCGCGCACGCCGAAATCGCCCAGCGTCGCCTCGAGGAGCGTGGCGTTCTGCTCCAGGGCGTCCGCCGAGATCAGGCTCGCCTGGGACGGGCCGCGGGGGGCGGCCAGCAGGTCGAGGGCGGGCAGGGCGTAATCCTCCGGGCGGACGGGCGGCGCGGGCGCGCGGCGCGCCGGCACCGGCGCGGCCGGGGGCGGAGCGACCCGGGAGGCGGTGGGTTCGGAGCGCGGCGGGACCGGGCTCTGCGGCGCCTCGAACGCCTCCAGCTCGTCCTCCGCATCGACCTGCGGCGCCGCGATTCGGCGGGCGGTCGTGGCCGGGGGGCCGTCCTCGGGCGCCTCGAAGACCGGCTCGCGCCGACCCGGCCCCGGCGCCCGTCCCTCGGGCAGGTGGTCGGCCCAGGGCAGATCCGCATCCGTGAAGGCGCGCCGGGCCGCGAGGGCCGGCGAGGCACTGTCGATCGGCTCGGCCCGGCCGGCGCGCCATGCCGCGATCCGGTCCGCCGCGGCGACGCGCAGGCCCATCAGCCCCTGCGCCAGGGCGCCGACACCGACGAGGCCGAGGCTCGGCTCGTCGGAATCCTCGCGCTCGTCGCGGGCCGATTCCCGGCCGCGCGCCGGGGCGCGGCGGACGGGATAGGGGTCGTCGTGCAGGGTTTCCTCCTCGACGGCGCCGAAGCGGCAGGCACCGGTCAGGCTGAGGATCGCCACCGCCGCGTAGCCGAAGCCGACGAGATGGGCCGCCGCGGACGAGACCGCCCCGACGATCACCCGCGCCATCGACAGCAGGCCGTCGCCGGCCACGCCGCCGAGGCCGGTGGGCAGCGGCCAGCGGGTCGTCGGCGGGAGCGCGCTCGCCACCGCACTGGCGGCGCAGAAGCCGATGATCCAGAGCGCGATGCGCAGGCCGCCCTCGGGCAGGTTGCGCTCGCGCATCAGCCGGATGCCCCAGAGGACCGGCGGCAGCACGAAGGCCAGGGAGCCCAGGCCCAGGATCTGCATGGCGAGATCGGCCACGACGGCGCCCGGCTGGCCGAGGACGTTGTGGGCGGCGTGGTCGGTGGCGTGGTTGAGGCTCGGGTCGTCGATCGACCACGTGGCCAGGGCCACGGTCAGCGCGACCGCGCCGGTGAAGAGCACGAAACCGCCGAGTTCCGTCAGGCGCTTGCCCAGGAAGGGGCGAACGCTGTCGACGAAAGTCTCGTAGGGCGATGCGGGACGGCGAAGCGAGCGCATGCGGGACCGGACGCAAGACGGGGACTTACGCCCGAGGCTAGGCATGACCGCCTTAACGACCTGCTAAGGTTGAGGAAGGCTCACCGGCGCCCGGCCGGGCCTCCTCGGGCCGTCGCGATCCCGCCCGGGAGGATGCAAAAGCCGCCCCGCTGTGGCACAGGAGCGGCCATGAATATCGACGGCCAGCCCTACCGCACGATCTTCCCGGACCCGGACGGCGTCAGCGTCCAGGTGATCGACCAGACCCGCCTGCCCTTCGCGTTCGAGCTGAAGCGCCTCGCCACGCTGGAGGACGCCGCGGTGGCGATCCGCACGATGATCGTGCGGGGGGCGCCCCTGATCGGCGTCACGGCCGCCTACGGGCTGGCGCTGGCCATGCGGGCGGATGCCTCCCACGACGGGATCGACCGGGCGGTGGCGACGCTCGCGGCGACACGTCCGACCGCCATCAACCTGCGCTGGGCGCTGGATCGGGTCTCCACCAACCTGCGGCAGGTTGCGCCGGACGAGCGCTTCGCCCGCGCCTTCGCGGAAGCCGGCCGCATCGCCGAGGAGGACGTGGCGAGCTGCCGCGCCATCGGCGCCCATGGCAGCCAGGTCATCGCCGACCTGCACAGGGCCAAGGGCGGCGACAGACCGGTCACCGTGCTGACCCACTGCAATGCCGGCTGGCTCGCCACGGTGGATTGGGGCACGGCGCTGGCGCCGATCTACGCCGCCCACGAGCGGGGGGTGCCGGTGCATGTCCTGGTCGACGAGACCCGGCCGCGCAGCCAGGGTGCCGCGCTCACGGCCTTCGAGCTGAACGGCCACGGCGTGCCGCACACGGTCATCGCCGACAATGCCGGCGGCCACCTCATGCAGCACGGCGGCGTCGACCTGTGCATCGTCGGCTCGGACCGGACCACGGCGAGCGGCGACGTCTGCAACAAGATCGGCACCTACCTGAAGGCGCTGGCGGCCCACGACAACGGCGTGCCGTTCTACGCCGCCCTGCCGTTCTCGACCATCGACTGGACCCTCGACGACGGGGTCAAGGAGATCCCGATCGAGGAGCGCGACGGGCGCGAGGTCACCCACATGACCGGGCGGCTCGCCGATGGCGGCTTCGCCACGATCGAGGTGGTCTCCCCCGGCAGTCCCGTGGCGAATCCCGCCTTCGACGTGACCCCGGCCCGGCTGGTGACCGGCATCATCACCGAACGCGGCATCTGCGAGGCCAGCGCCGAGGGGTTGTACGGGCTCTATCCGGAGCGCCGGAAGGCGGCGTGAGCCGCCTCACCGCACCCCGGGCCGGCCCGATTCCGCGAGCTGCTGCGCCCGGGCGCCCTGGCGCTCGAACATCCAGCCCGGATATTCCGGCGGCAGGGCGCTCACCGCATCGAGGGCGTCGAGTTCCGCGTCGCTGAGGCTGAGTTCGGTCGCCGCGATGTTGTCCTCCAGCTGGTCGAGGCGCTTGGCACCGACGATCACGCTGGTCACCGCCTTGCGGTGCAGCAGCCAGGCGAGCGCCACCTGGGCCACCGAGACGCCGCGGGCCTCCGCCACCTGCCGCATGGCGTCGATGCAGGCGTCGGCCCGGGGGCGGTCGACCGGCGGGAAGTCGAAGCTCGCGCGCCGGCCCTCCCCCGCGCCGCCGGCATACTTGCCGCTGAGCAGGCCGCCGGCCAGCGGGCTCCAGACCAGGAGGCCGAGCCCCTCCGAGCGCAGCATCGGGACGATCTCCCGCTCCAGGTCGCGACCCGCGATGGAGTAATAGGCCTGCAGGGTCTCGAAGCGGGCGAGCCCGGCCCGCGCGCTGATCCCCAGCGCCTTCACGATCTGCCACGCCGCCCAGTTCGAGACGCCGACGTAGCGGACGTGGCCGTGCTGGACGAGGATGTCGAGGGCGCGCACCTGCTCCTCGATCGGCGTCGCCGGGTCGAAGCCGTGGACCTGATAGAGGTCGATGTGATCGAGCTGGAGCCGCTTGAGGCTCGCCTTGCAGGCGTCGATCAGGTGCAGGCGCGAGGCGCCCTTGGCGTTCGCGCCCGACCCCATCGGCCCGTAGCCCTTGGTGGCGACGACGACGCTGTCGCGTGGGACCTTGAGGTCGCGCAGGGCCTGGCCGGTGATCTGCTCCGAGAGCCCCTCCGCGTAGACGTCGGCCGTGTCGATGAAGTTGATCCCGGCATCGAGCGCCCGTCCGACGAGGCGCCCGGCCTCCGTCTGGTCGAGGGCGCCGATCTGGCGCCACATCCCGGCCCCGCCGCCGAAGGTCATGGTGCCGAGGCAGAGTTCCGAGACGAACAGCCCCGTGCTGCCGAGCTTCTTCTGATACATGCCTGCCTGATCCCGTCCGTGTCTGGGGTGTCAACGCGCGGGAGCAGGCCCGGTGCGCTCAGGGCTCCCAGCGGTGGAAGACCGCGCTGTCGAAGGCGAAGACCGGCTCGCCGCGCTGGTTCACCCCGGTGTTGCGGGCGAAGGCCAGGCCCCAGCCCGGCCGCGAGGCCGAGGCGCGCTTGTCGGTGAGCTTGGCGCTGAACCGGACCGTGTCGCCCGCGTAGACGGGCTTCAGCCAGCGCAGGTTCTTGAACCCGGGGGAGGGGCCCGCCTCCGGGACCGGGCCGCGGGTCGCCGTGTAGGCGGCGTCGCGGGCGCGGGTCGTGAGCATCCGGTTCATGTAGGCGGCGGCCGTGTGCCAGCCGGAGGCGCAGAGGCCGCCGAAATGGCTGCGCTTGGCCGCCGCGTGGTCGAGGTGGAAGGCCTGCGGATCGTAGGCCTCGGCGAACGCGATGATCGCCTCGGCGGTGAACGGATAGGCGCCCAGCTCCCGCACGGCGCCGATCTCGGCATCCCGCAGGAACGGCAGGATCTCGGCATCCTCCGGCTCGGCGACCGGTCCCGGCACGCCGATCTCCACCGGCCGCGGGGGCAGGGGATCGGTGCCGCGGCGGGCCAGCATGAAGGTGAAGCGCTGGGTCAGCACCGTCTCGCCGCGCGGGTTACCGAGGGCGACCTCGGCGGTCACGAAACCGAGCCCGGGCTTGGAGGCCGAATCGCGCAGCCCCACCACCCGGAAGGTCAGCGTCAGCGCGTCCCCCGGCAGGACCGGCGCGAGCCAGCGCAGCTCGTCGATCCCCGGCGCGCCGAGCGACGAACCGCCCTTGAACGGTCCCTGCTGGAGCAGCCGCATGCCCAAAGCCGCCGTGTGCCAGCCCGAGCCGATCAGCCGGCCCACGAAGGTCCCTTCCGCCGCCGCCTCGTCGAGGTGGAAGGGCTGGAAGTCGAAGGCCTGCGCGAAGCCCACGATGGCGTCGCGGGTGACGGTGAGCGGCGCGCCGACGATCACGTCGCCGACGGCGAAATCCTCGAGGGCGGGATCGGGCATGGCGGGCTCGTCCGGGATGGAAGGATCAGTTGGCGAAGCGGAAGTGCAGCACGTCGCCGTCCTGCACCACGTACTCCTTGCCCTCCAGCCGCAGCTTGCCGGCGTCCCGGGCCCCGGATTCGCCGTTGAGCGCCGTGTAGTCCTTGAACGCGATGGTCTCGGCCCGGATGAAGCCCTTCTCGAAATCCGAGTGGATCACCCCGGCCGCCCCGGGGGCGCGGGTGCCCTTGGTGATCGTCCAGGCGCGGGCCTCCTTGGGACCGACCGTGAAGTAGGTGACGAGGCCGAGCAGGTCGTAGCCGGCGCGGATCACCCGGTTGAGGCCGGGCTCGGCGAGCCCCACCGCCTCCAGGAACTCCGCCTGGTCGGCCTCGGGCATCACGGCGATCTCGCTCTCGATCTTGGCCGAGACCACCACCGCCACGGCGCCCTCCGCCTTGGCGCGGGCGAAGACCGCGTCCGAATAGGCGTTGCCCTTGTCGGCGTCGGGCTCATCGACGTTGCAGACGTAGAGGACAGGCTTGGCGGTCATCAGGCCGAGGGACTGGAACAGCTTCTCCTCGTCGGGCTTGCGCTCCACCAGCCGCGCCGGCTTGCCCTCGCGCAGGAGCGGCAGCGCCCGGTTGACGAGGTCGAGGCTCTCCTTGGCCTCCTTGTCGGCCCCCTTGGCCTTCTTCTCCAGGGCGACGGCGCGGCGCTCCAGGCTGTCGAGGTCGGCGAGCATCAGCTCGGTCTCGATCGTCTCGATGTCGGCGGCCGGATCGACCTTGCCCTCCACGTGGGTGACGTCGCCGTCCGTGAAGCAGCGGACCACGTGGGCGATGGCGTCGACCTCGCGGATGTTGGCCAGGAACTGGTTGCCCAGGCCCTCGCCCTTGGAGGCGCCGCGCACGAGGCCGGCGATGTCCACGAAGGTCAGGCGCGTCGGGATCTTCTCCTTCGACGAGGCGATGCGGGCGAGGTCATCGAGCCGCGGATCGGGCACCGCCACCTCGCCGACATTCGGCTCGATGGTGCAGAACGGGTAGTTCGCCGCCTGGGCGGCTGCCGTCTGCGTCAGCGCGTTGAAGAGGGTCGACTTGCCGACGTTCGGCAGGCCGACGATGCCGCATTTGAAGCCCATGGGTCAGTTCCGTCGCAGCACGTCGTCGGGCGACGCGCGAAAAAGGGTTGCGGAGAGTCAGGCCCGCGAACACGGCACCGTGCGCCCTGTCCTCGGTCGAGCACGCGCGGCACCGGCGAGCCGGGCCTCAGCCACCGGGAGGCAATCGAACCGCCGACAGCCGGGCTTGTGGCGCACGGCCTTCATCGGACCCTCTCGCCCGCCCCGATATCCCGTCCCCGCGGGGGCGTGTCAATTTCGGGCGCCCAGCGTCTTCACCTCGTCCCAGCCGCGGCCGGCCATGGCGAGGTGGACCTTGTTCTGGAAGCTCGCATCCTCGCCGGCGGCGAGCAGGGCGGCGTGGTCGGCCACGGCCCGGCAGAGATCGTCCACCCAGGGCAGCTCGGCCTTGCCGAAATCGTTGAGCACGTAGGCATGCACCAGCGCCTTGTCGCCGGGATGGCCGATGCCGAGCCGCACCCGGCGGTAGTCGTTGCCGCATTGGGCGGTGATCGAGCGCAGGCCGTTATGGCCGGCATTGCCGCCGCCGAGCTTCACCCGCAGCTTGGCGGGGGCGAGGTCGAGCTCGTCGTGCAGCACGATCACGTCGGAGAGCGGAATCTTGTAGAAGCGCTGCGCCTCCGAGACCGCGCGGCCGGACTCGTTCATGAAGGTCGAGGGCTTCAGGAGGATCGCCCGCTCCGGGCCCAGCACCGCCTCGGCGGCCTCGCCCTGGAAGCGGTGGCGGAACGGGCTCGCCCGGTGCTGGCGGGCGATCGCGTCGACGGCGAGGAAGCCGATATTGTGCCGGTTGCCCGCATAGCGTGCGCCCGGGTTTCCGAGGCCGACGATCAACTTCATGTTAGAGGGTTCCGCGGGACTCCGTTCGGCGCGGTCTGTGGCACGCTTCCGCGCGGGACGCACCCCCGAGCCGGGTCCGGCCCGACCGGAGCGATGGGCCGGCCTCCGGGCCCGGGCCGTCTCCGTCGTGCGCCAGCGCACGGCCTCGGCCGAACCCGAAGCAGAATATCCTCGTTGAGAGGTCACATTCGGCCAAGCAAAGCCCGAGTGATCAAGACCGCCGACCCGACGATCTTCCTCACGCGACACGGTTGACCGGATGACTTCCCGCTGAAGTCGTACGAAGACACCAGGAGATCATCATGACCGTCCGCATGCTCGCTGCCGCCGCCCTGGTCGCCGCGGTCGCCACGCCCGCCCTCGCGCAGGGCCTGGATTCGAAGCACTCGCCCTACCCGGCCTCGGCCTATTCGGGCTGGGTCGGCAACGGCGCCGTCCTGCATCGGGACGCCGCCGGTCCCGCGCGGGCGGCCGCCTACCGCTACAGCGGTCCGCATGCCGGCGGCCCGGCCAACGCCCTGCCGCGGTTCTGACGGGCGGACGGGCCCGCGGGCTCCGCGGGCCCCGATAACCGGCCGTGATCGGGGCACGGGACCGGCGGACCCTCAGGCGTGAGGGACGGGCTGGCTGGTGGCGCCGTTTGCCGGACCCGGCACCGCGCCGACGGCCGCCGTCCCAGCCCGGATCTCTCCAGGGCGGAGGGTTCCCACCAGAAGATCGACCTGGCTGACGAGACGCACGAGCGATTGCCCGCGATCCAGCGCCGGCCGCTCGGGCACGGGCCTGTCCGCGCCCAGGGCCGCCAGAGTCGCGGTGATCCAGGCCCGCCACGGCTCCGCCTCGGGGGCCGCCGCCTCCGGGGCGTGCCGCAGGACGATGAGCCGGGCGCTGATCCGGCGCAGGGTCGCGTCGGCCACCAGGGCGGATTCCACCTCCGGGTGGCTGCCGGCCCGGGGCTGCTGCAGGGCGCGGGAGAGCGCCGCCTCCAGATCGTTGAGGGCGAGGCCGGCCTCGCGGCTCTGCGCCGCGATCGCGGTCTCGCGGCCCTCGCCGGGCGGCGCGCGGAGCACCGCCTCGGCGAGACCGGCCTGGGCCTTGAGCGCCCGGCGCAGTTCCTGCCGGACCTGATCCGGCTCCCAGATCGGCCACAGCACCAGGCAGCTCGCCACCGCGATCACGCCGCCCAGCACCGTGAAGCCGCCCCGCATGGCGACGATCTCCCAGGAGCTGTGGCCGGGCTCCAGCAGCTCGACCAGCAGCACCACGAGGGGGGTCAGGCAGGTGACGAAGAAGCCGTAGGAGATCTGGCGCGCCGCGAAGCCGACGATGCTGAGCACGAGGATCAGCCCGGCCTCCGCCAGGGGGCTCGTGGCGTAGTAGGCGAGCACGGCGCCCACGAGGCCGCCCAGCACCGTGCCGCCGATCCGCTCCAGCGCCCGCTGCCACGTCGCCGCGTAGAAGGGCTGCATGGTGAGCACCACGGTCATCACCAGCCAGTGCGTGAAGGCGCCCGCATAGGTCAGGGTGGCGGCGAGCGCCGGGGCCGCGACCGCGCTCGCCCGCAGGGCGTGCCGGAGATTGGGCGAGGCCAGGGTGAAGTTCTGCCGCAGCGGCCCGACATAGCGGGTCCAGCGGTCGAGGCTGCCGCCCTCCGTGAGCGTGCCGCCGGGGCGATAGCCCTCCGGGGTCGACAGCTTGGCGCCGATCCGCACGCGCCCCACGATCCGTTCGGCGAGGCGGGCGAGGGTCGGATCCTCCGACAGCCCCTCGGCCACGCGGGCGATGGAGTGTTCCAGACGGTCGAGGTCGAGGTTGACGTCGTCGCGGATCGCCCGGGCGATGGTCACCAAGAGGGGGCGCAGGCGCCGCAGGAAGACCTTGGCGAGGGCCCGGCGGCGGGCATCGGGACGGCTGTCGATCAGCTCGCCGACGGCGATCAGCGCGGAAAAGATCTGCTCGGCGCTCTCCAGGCGCAGCAGGGCCTGGGCGGTGCGGTCCGAGACGCGCTCGCGGGAGCGGGCGAGGTCGAGGATCATGGTCCGGGCGGTCTCGATGCTCGCCCGCACGCCCCGCCGGTGGCCCCGCGCGTGGCCGTCGAAGGCGGCCGTATCGGGTTCCGGCAGGACGACGAGCCGCTCGAGGTCGCCGCAGAGCCGGGCGAGGTTGTGCCAGACCTCCGCCACCGCCCGGTGGGCCGGCCGGTACGGGTGCAGCCGCCAGATCACCAGGGCCAGGAACGTCGCCCAGAGACCGCCGGCCGCGAACATCAGCGCGGTGACGGCCGCCTGCTCCGGGGTCAGGGGCCGGTCGAGGGCGATGCACAGCACCACCACGAGCACGTTGCCGGCCGACTGGGCCTGAACGCTCCAGACGCGGGCGTACGAGCAGGCGAAGATCAGCGCGCAGGCGACCGGGACGACCACCGGCAGGCCGAGGGGCTGGATCAGGCCGAGTCCGGCCCAGAGCAGGCCGCCCAGGACCGAGAAGGCGGTGAGAACCCGCAGGCGGGCGCGCATCGGGCCGCCGTTGTCGCAGAAGCAGGCGAGGTTGGCGGCGAGCGCCATCGTCAGCAGCGGCGCCCACTGGATCCAGATGTTGAGGAGGATGACGACGCCGAACGCGAAGGCGGCGCGCACGCCCTCCACGAGCCGGACGTTCCGGAGGTCGAGGCCCGTCGGCAGGCGCCGCAGGTCCGAGCCCGGCCGGTTCAGGCTGCCCCGACCCGCGGCGTTCCACCGGCGCCGGGCCGGCCCAGGGGGCGAAGCTGTGGGACTCGGCGCGGGCAACCTCGGTCTCCGGACGGGGGCGCGGTGCCCCGGCATGAACCGCGCCCCGGCCTGTCCGGATCCGCAGCGTCGCGCAACCCCAATCCGGATCCGCGGCACGATCCAGACGTCCACATCGTCACCGCCGATGTGAACCCGGGGGCGGCGGACGTCTTCGTCTCGCGCTTGACCCCCGGGCGAGCCCGTGGCTTCTGGGGCCGCTTGGCATCCTGACTCCGTAGCTCAGCTGGATAGAGCAGCCGCCTTCTAAGCGGCAGGTCGTAGGTTCGAGCCCTACCGGGGTCGCCAGGTTTCACAATGGCTTAGCGACGCTGTCTGCAGGCGCATTTCCAGCTAGGACAGCCTAGAGACAGCTCGGTCTCACCCGCTTCTAACTTTTGCCGCGCGCCGAGTCGGCGATGGCATGACCGTGGGCCCGTCCGAGGCGCCCCCATCCCGTCTTACAGTCTCCGGCAGGAGCCCTAAGGACCGGCGCGGATATCCTTACACCGTCGAGCGCGGCAGGCCAGCAGGTCCAACGGGGTCGCTATTCCGCACCATGGACCGCAGCCCGGATGCGTCCTCCCGAGATGTGCCGCGCCGCCAGTCAGCCTACACCGAACCGGAACGGCTGGGGTGAGGGATGTTCCGGGCCCGGAGCTCGCGCCGACCGTGGCGTGTCGAAGGGCCGCGTAGGATAGACGGCCTTGTATGTGGATGGCCGCCTCTCCGGCACGGGCGCCTCGTTCCTGGCCGGCAATCGGCGCGTATGGTCAGGCATGGCTTCCTGGGCAGGCGAACGGCGGGATCCACGTCTCGCGATAAACGCGTTCCGCATCGCAATTCCGAAAGGCGCCCTCCCGGCAGCCCTGGTCCCCTACGACCGGACCGTGCTCCACGAGCTTCTGGACCGCGCCCCGGCCGACGTGCATGCCATCCGCAGGGGCGACGAGATCGTGGTCGTCCCCCTGACGTCGGACGCGGCGTTGCCAGCCGAGCGTCAGTCCCTTCTAGCTTCGGAAGACCCGTATCTCGTAGCGGCGCTCGCCCGCGAAGCCGTCCTACGGGAACTGACGGCCCGAGCCGAGAAGGGCTATCGCATCACCAAGCGGAGACCGCTGGTGGTCGAGGCCGGCAGGCCCGAGACCGAGAACGTGCTGCCCGCATCGCTCGGGTTGCCCGACTGGCTCAAGAAGCGGATGGTGCTGGAGTTCGACGCGCGGGTGCTCATCCGCCGCGGCGTCCCGTCGGTCGTCCTCACGTGTTCGAACAGACTCCGTACGATCATCGACGCACCGGTCAGGCAATTGCGCGAGCTCGGGGTGCCGTTGCTTGGGGCGACCGTCTCCACGGTGCGGGAGACGCCGGACCCTAAGGTCTCCGACCTGCTGCGTTATGCAGGTCGCATCCTCGCCGTGGACGATGACGGGACCCTGACACTGGAGGACCAGGGCGATGGGCCGGTGCAGGTCCCGGACACGGAGCTGTTCCTCGAACCCTCCCGGACGAACTTCGCCGCGGTGGTCGCCGCGCTCACGCAGGGGAGGTCGGACGCCGTGATGGCGGAGATCGCGGAGATCGAGGCAGCTTCCCATGCCGGACCGAAGATGCTCGGCACTGCACGGTCGATCCTCGGGTGGCTGTCGCGTCAGCCCATGCAACTCGCCGACGGCGTCCCGCTGGTATTCGAGGGCCCTCTCGACCAGTCCGTCGACGGCGCTTGGTTCCCGCCCGCCGAGGCCATCTTCAAGCCGAAGCTGATGTTCGACCCAGGCGGGACGGTCGGTACGCAGTTTCTCACACCACAGAAAGGCCTCGACGAGGTCGGGCCCTACGACCGCGAGAGCTTCGCCCGTAAAAGGCTCAGGATCGCGGTCGTGTGCGAGGCGGCGCTCCTCAAGCAGATGCAGGCGGTCGTCGGCCATTTCCTGAACGGGCTGCCCGACGTCAGGAGCAAGGGGCCCGGCGGCCTTGTCCCGCACGGGACCGGACTGGTGGGACGTTTCCGCTTGGAACAGCCCGAGGTCCACTTCTTCACGGCAGCCGGGTCGGCCGGCGAGGATTTCGCAGTCGCCGCGCGCCAGGCCAACGAGGAGGCGGCTGGCCGGGACGTGCGCTGGGACCTAGCCCTGCTGCTGGTCTCAAGGGAGTGGATGGCCCGCCCCTATGAGGACAGCCCGTATTGGATGGGCAAGGCTGCGTTCCTGAAGCAGGGCACGGTCGTCCAGTCCGTCTCGGTCGAGATGATCGGGATGAAGAAGTTCGAGTACGCCTGCTCGTTGGCAAGCATGGCGCTACAGACCTACGCCAAGCTCGGCGGGTTGCCATGGCTCCTACCCGCGCCGCAGAGCGACGCGCACGAGTTCGTGTTCGGGCTCGGCTCCCATGTGGAGAAGCGGGGTCGGCGGGGTGCCGGCCAGCGTGTCGTGGGCATCGCCACCGTCTTCACGGCACAGGGGGCCTACGTCCTCGACAGCAGGACATCGGCAGTGAGCTACGAGGGGCTGCCCGATGCATTGCGCCGAGTCGTGGTCGAGGCGGTCGAGCGCATTCGCGCGGATGACGGATGGTTACCTGACGACCGGGTCCGGCTCGTGTTTCATGCCTTCACCCAACTCGGGCGGGATGCCGCCGACGCCGTGGTGGAGGCGGTCGAACAACTCGGGCTGAAGCGCATGGAATTCGCCTTCCTGCACGTCGTCGAGGACCATCCCTTCACCGTCTTCGACCTGGACGCGCCGGGGGATGCCACGGCGCCGCTCGCACCTGAGCGCGGACAGGCAGTCGACCTCGGCGACCGGGAATGGCTGGTGACCTTGGTCGGCCGCAAGGAGGTGAAGGGCGAGCGGCAGGGGTTGCCCGATCCCGTCCTGCTCCGGCTCCACGACCGCTCGACGTATCGCAACATGCGGATGCTGGCCCGGCAGGTCGGCAACTTCGCATGCCATAGCTGGCGGAACTTCGGCTCGTCGCGCTTGCCTGTCTCGTTGAGCTACGCCGAGCAGGTCGCCCGGCAGCTGGCGGGCCTGGAGCGTACCCCGAACTGGGACCCGGACGCCGTCCTCGGCAATCCGGTGATGCGCCGGCCATGGTTCCTGTAGGGGAGGGACCAAACGTCGGCGGGATCAGGGCCGCCCTCGCGACAGCCTCCGCCGTCGTCGACGAGGCGCCGCTGCCGCAGGCCTTCCGTGCCTGGGTCCTCGGCGACCCGGCGCCCCTGGCCGATGTCGCCGTCGCTGCGGCCGAAGGGTTTGGCATCCCCACGGAACGGTCGTTCCGCCAAGTCGCGGCACTGGGCTACGCCGCCGCGGCGCGGCGGCTACCGGAAGCCGTCCGCCCCGTCCTCGCCGACGGCGTTCGCTGGCTCGCCGCGAGGCACTGGCATCGCCCCCTTCGGGAACCGACCCTGGAAGTCGACGGGGTCGCCATGCTCGGTGTGGCGTTGGGCGCCCGCTCGCTGGAAGGTGCTGCGCACGGAGTGCTCGGCACGCTGGCGGTGACCAGCGCCGGCATGCCGTCCCTGTCGCCCTTCAACCGGTCTTTGATGGTTGCCGCGGCGCACGTGTCGGAGGCGCCGGGGCGGCCGGACCTGTCCGGCATGCTGCCCGAGATCCGCGTCGCGCTGACCGATCTGGGATGCGTGGATGGGGATGCGGGTTGCGGGCCGGATGCCTGGCGCAACGCGATGCGGCTCGCCCCCGGAGATGGGGGCCCGGCGCGGGCCGCGCTGACGCTCCGCGCCTTCGATGCGATGTGCGCGCGCAACATGCCGGCGCGGCTGGGGCGGCTCGAACCGAGCGATGTCGTCAGGGTCCTGTCCGGCGTCGCGCACTCGTTACGCGGGTGGACCTGGGACGAGAGACCGCTGACGAGGCGGTCGAGCGCGGTCAGGTGGGAGGTGGAGAACGAGTACCACGTGCAGAACCTGCTCTGGGTCGTGCTGGCACCCCTGTTCCCGGACCTGAGGGCCGAGGAGTACACCCAACCGGTCGGACCCAAGAACCCGCGCATGGACCTGACCATCCCTAGCCTGCGCCTTGTCGTGGAGGTCAAGTTCGTCCGGCCGAGGAAGCGCTTCGCCGACATTGTCGAGGAGGTTGCGGCCGACGCCTCGCTTTACGGTGCCGATCCGAGGTGGGACGTGCTCATCCCGTTCGTCTGGGATGACTCACGCAGAACCGAGGAGCACACCACTCTGCTCGATGGATTGCGGCGGCTCCCGATGGTCCACGACGCTGTCGTCGTGCCGCGACCCGGGAAGATGGATCGCCAGTCGCCGGTTTCGATGGAAAAGGCATGAACTGCCGAACGGCTCGGCAGCGAGCCGTTCGGGCCTGACGATTTCGGTCCGAGTGTCGTGGGCGGGGCCGTAAGCGCGATTAGGTCGGGTGAGGCCAGTCAAACACGTACGTCGGTCGCTGTCGGTCAACGGTCGCTAGGCTGCCTTCTCGTCCATGCCATCCGGCTTGAGGTTGTAGAGGAGTTTCCGGCGCATGTGGTGATACAGCTCACCCTCGCCGCCGAGATGCATGCTCTCGCCAGTCTTCCCGTACCCGAAACGCTCGTATTGGCCGACGCGCCCATCGATGGCCCATAGCTCAATCGCTGCCATTCGGGCTGCACGCGCATAGGTCTCGGCCCACCGCATCAGCACTCCGCCGACACCTTGGCCTTGCACAGCGGTATGGCTGGCCACGAGATCCACGAACAGCCGCTGACCGTCGAGACGCTTGAAGTGGATGAACCCGACGACCTTGCCCCCGATTTCGTACAGATACACGAACGACCGCTGGGTTTTAGTGTAATACCACAGGTCGCCGAAGGTCATGCGGTCTATCGATGGGACGCCGCAGGAGACGTGGTCGGGAGAGCGTTCGATGTCCTCCTGCCGAAGCAGCCGGACCGAGCCGAACGGAGGCTTCTTGAGGAGGCGGTTGTTCGGGATGCGGTCGAGTTGGAAGAAGGCCCGGTCGTGCTCCCCGATCATCAACCCGAACAGGGACGGGACGAACTCGGAGGTGACCTTAACAACGAGCGAGTAGCTTAATATGGTATCGCAGGACCGTGCCGAGAGCGCATCCACGAGATGCCGCATGCTCATGCCGGAATGGATGGCCGCGTCGATAACGAGGACCGTGGCATCCTTCAGATCCCGAGGCAACTCGTCGCCATCCCGGCCGACAGCCTCGTTGCTTCCGCGGTCGAACGCAGCCCGGTAGATGAGGTCCGGGGAAACCTCGGTTCCGGTGACCTTGTCGAGGAGCACGTCCGTCAGCTTGTCGCCCGAGACGCCGAGGGAAACCCAAACCTTCGGTACGCTGGCCGGATCTTCCTTGTAGATCTGGACGAGACGGGCCGCGAGGTCGGCCGCATAGGCGCCGACCTCGGCTTCGCCCAGGAAAAACGTGTGCAAGATTCAGGCTCCGCGGAGCACCCGCAGCGTCGCGATGGGATGGGCGTCGATCTCACGCCCGAACTCCTCGTAGAAGCAGTCGCTGCACAGGTGCTTGCCGTCCCCGCAAGGCCTGTTTCCCGTAACCGTCTCCTGGAGGGGGATGCCGCAATCCGAGCAAGCGAACACCCCCTGAGGGGCGGTGCCGTTCAGCAATGCCATCTGGTCACGGGCCACCGCGTCACGAAACTGCTGTGGTGTGAATGGCATTTACGTATCCTTGCTCGCGCGATGTCCGATCCCCGCCGCGGGCTGTGCGGCGTATGCCTCAGGCAGACGATGTTGGCAACACGGCAAGGCCGAATCTAGGTTGCCGGACACCATCGTACACCAGTCGATGAAAACGGCTATGGCACTGAAGGGTTGCCACATCCTCACCGGGCGCGGAGGGGGTGACAGAAAGAGGGGCTTGAGGTCGCGTGACCTCCCTGCTCCATCACGAGGCCGAGGCTTTCAGGCGCTTCCGGGACCGCGACGGCCGGACCAGACCTCGGGTGCGCCGACGTAAGCCGTGCTTACCACGCGGATGAAATCGGCATCCCCACGAGCAAGCCACTTCTTGGCGACCCCAACGACGAACCCCTCAGGCCACGGCACAGAGGTCGCCGCAACCTGGACGCCATCCTTGTACCGTTCGATGCGATAGGTCATGTCATGCCGCCCGGCTCGTAATCCGTTGGTAAACAAGTCGGGAAGCATACCGAATTCCGCAAGCCCAGGCGTCCTCGGCAAGCCAGGCCACGGAGTGGGCCGGTAATTCACGAATCAACGGCTGACTTCGTGGCTTCACCTCACAGAGGCACCCGTGAAGACGGTCGAGGCTGTCGAGCTAGCTTACATTTGAGAAGCCCAGCGCCCGTCCCCCTATCTTGATCAAGCAGCCGGGGCGATCCGGCGGCAGCCTTCGGTCAGCCTTGGCCACGTGCTAGCGCAGGGTCGGGGTCGATGTCTTTGAAGGGATGTGCGAGATTACCCCGTCTAGGAACCGAGGCGCTTCGCCCGCGAGCACGGCGCATATGGAATCCCAGGCGCCACTCGCCTTTAGGGAGTACGACGCGGTCCGAAGAGGCCTTCGCGGTCCGTAGGCCTCGGGCAAGTCGGAGAACGGGCGCGACAGGCGCGCCGACAGCAGCATCATGTCCACGAGCGCGCGCGGCTCGCGCAGCGCGCCGCGCAACGGGGCACAGTAGTGCTCCGGGACGAGGTGCGCGATCCGGGCCCATGTCGCGTCGTCGAGCACGCAGTTTCCGTCGGACAGGGCTTGCTCGACCTGCCGCTTTCCCGCCTTTCGCCAGATTTCGGACCGCGTCGGCGGGAACCCACAGCCGGTAATCTCCCACGCGCGGGCCTCCTCGATTTCCACCTCCCCGTCATCGGGTACGGGATGCTTCAGCCTCACGGTGGCTTGGATACCGCGGGTGTCATCGATCCGGGCCGCTACCACGTGGTCTATCAGGCCCCGTATCGCGGCCGCCAAGCGCTCGCCGTGGACGCTCTTGACGTCGAGCACGCCACGCGTGCCCAGCCTCGCCAAGGCGTCGTGCAAGGTTCCAAGGCCGACCGCCTCCCGTTCGACGTCGACGGGCGCCCCGAGCTTGGGCATCCCGTCAAGCTTGAGCTCCAGCGCGGCGAGCTTCGCTTCGATGCTGGCGCGCTGCCTTGCCACCGTCTTGCTGCTGAATCCTTCGGTCAAGGCGTCGTCGAACGTCTTGTCCAGGCGGTCGTTTAGAGCGGCGATCCTCCTTTCGAGCGCGGCCCGTGTCTGCCGTAGCCGGTCGTGGCGGCGGTTCGTCTCCTCCGCCACGGACCGGAGGTATTCCAGGCCGGCCTCCGGCTGCGACAGGAACCCGTCCAGCGCGGCGAAAACGGCCCGCTCCATCGCGATCAGGCTTAGTGAACTCGGCGTCGCGCAGCCGTTGCTAGAGTCCTTCAAGCTGCAAACGTAGGCTTGGTGCTCGCTGCCCCGTTTCGTGCCCCGGATGATCATGTTGCTCCCGCAGGCCTGGCACCTCACCAAGCCGGACAGGAGGTAGACACTCTTCGGCCCCATCTTTCCCCGGCGCTCGCCGACGTCTCTCACGTTGACGGCGTTGGCGCGTTCCCACGTCGCCGGATCGACGATCTGGAGCCGTGGCACCTCTGCCACGAGCAATTCAGACTCGTCCCTGAGGGTGCGCCTCCGCTTGCCGGTCTCTGGGTTCGTCTCGTACTTATACCGACCGTAGACGAGGGTGCCGGCGTAGCAGGGCTGCTTGAGGACGGTGTCCACCGCCCCTGTCTTCCAGATGCCGCCGCCCGGCCCTTCGACGCCGTCCCGGTTGAGCGCCTCGGCGATGCCGCGCAGGGAGACACCATGCTCGCGGAACTCGAAGATCTGCGCGACTACCGGGGCTTGGTCCGGATGTTTCTCAATCTCGCCGCGTTTTTCGCCCCCGATCTTCCGATAGCCGTAGAACACGCCCCACGGCACGCGCCCCTCCGCCACCATCCGCCGGCGCCCCCACGCAGTGTTCGTGGCGATAGTCTGGCGCTGCTCCTGGGACAGAAACCCATAGAGCGCGATGTCGGCGGCTGCGAGCGGGCCCCGCGTCGCCGCGTGCAGGGCCACGCCCGCCCGGGCTAGTTGCCGCCACAGCCAGCCCAGGTCGACCATGTCCCGGGACAACCGGGTGGGATCGGCGATCACGACCACGTCTAGCGCGCCGGACTGGGCACGTTCCAGAAGAGCATGGAGACGCTCCCGGTTGACGATGTAGCCCCCGGAGCGCTCTTCGTCCGAGTAGATCCCGTCCTCGACCAGCGCGAGGCTCAGCCGCTTGGCGTAGGCGTGGCAGTCCTCGATCTGCCTTTCCGTGCTGGTCTCGAACTGCGAGGCGGTCGAGTATCGGGTGTAGTAGGCCGCCCGCAGCCGGATCAGGGCGCGAGGAGTCGGGACCGTATGGGTTCCGGGAGGGGCCCAACCACCGGCGACGGGTTGCGGTAAAGCGCTCATGGGTCATCCCAGCGGCGAACCTATAGGCACGCGCTTGCTTAAGGTAAGTACAGTATGACCGCCTCGGAATCCTCATCCGAGCGCTGGAAAGATCCCGCAACGCCTGACGAGGTTACCTTCGTGGCAAATGCCGCGATTTATGGCTGATCGTCTGTGATTATCTGCCGATATTTGACGTCGTTTCAAGCGCGCATTTATGCCGATAGAGCCAATAAATCGCTGCCTCGACAGCCGTTGAAGAATTGACTCTTGCTTAAATCGCCAGCCGGAGCTTGGTTATCTCAGTCATGCCTTTTCCCGAGATCGCTGGTTCGAGCATCCATCGCGCACGAGCCCATCGTGGACCTGCCATGCAGCCAGGGCACTCAACAGGGCCATCACCGCGTCCGGGAGCCCGATGGGCGAACTTGATCTCATCCTCGGCACCGGGTCCACGGGCGGTAGCCCTGGTGATGCCACGCGTGGCATCATCTGGCCGTCATCCCGATCAGGGATGACGGCCATGGCTTGCTCACTCCTCATTTCCCCGTCAGCCTCGCCTATCTCGGCCAAAATCGCGCCCTTCACGGTCGGCATCCCTGATTTGAAAAGCCCCGACGGAAGCGACGGACTGTTCAGACCGCTATCCGTTGCCAGGCATCGTGCGGGAAGCCGAGCCCGCGCAACGGCGGCACCATCGCGACCTCGTGCGTCTTCGTGCGGCTGCGATTGTTCCCGTCCAGCCCTGATTTGCCAAACGACTGTGCCTGCCTTCGATCCGCAAGCCATAGATGTCATCCCCTACCAGGGTTGGGGGACAGCGTCTTATGGCGGTCGCGAACCGATTCGCCTGTTCGCGGCGCGGGATTCCCAATGCATCTACTTCTAATTGTGCCGCGGTATGACGCAGCGTTGCTCGAAAAGATGTTTGGCATTTGAATGAAATTTGAAGTGGTCTTATTCAGCCATTCGTGAGCGGAAAATATGTCATCCCACTAGGAAAATACATTTAGAGTGCTTTGATTGGATTCGCCTCGCCCGACCCGGGCCTTGGGTCGCCTCGATGTGGTCACGCATTCTTCGAAACCGGCGTCCAGACGCCACTGCAGCGGCCGCCAGCGACCCTTCCGTGAAGGCGCCCGTGGCCCATCGGTCTTCGCCCACCGCAGAGACACCCGGGTCGACGCTGGTCCCTTCGCTCGCCACAGCCACGCGGGACTACGCCTGGGCTTTGGAGGGCGAGACGTTCGACCGTCTCAACGCCTATGAGATCACGCGGCTCTACCTCGGCATGGGCGCAGATGTCTGGGCCTGGCAGCGCGCACGCCGCTTGGCAGGGGTCTCCCCGTGGCGGGCGTCGCCCAGCTTCGTCGAGAGCGGCGAACGCGCGAACGCCCACGATCTGATGGTCCGCGACATCCCACTCTGGGAGCGGGCCATCGCGGCCCTCGCCGCGGAGCGAAACCGCGCCGCCCGCTACGGGATGCCCGAGCCATCACCCTTGGTCGTCCCCCCGGCGGTCGCAGCCGCAATCGAGGCGCACAAGGCGGCGACGCGGGAGCGCGCCCTCCGCCGGCGCGAACGCGGCGGCGACGGCGGTGGGGGGCCGGAACTCGTACCGATAGACCCGGGCGGTGGGGGCACGGGGCCGCCCGGACAGGCGTGACGCGATCCCGCCGTCCCGAAGGTTCCCCAAGGTATACGAGCATGCACGACCGACCATTCCGCGCCATCGTCCCGATCCGGCCTACGCCGCATCTCCCCCCTCGACCACCCGCGCACAAGCGGGGCCTGTACGTCCGCTTCGTCGTCCGGCTTAGCGGCAGCCTCAGCGCGGCCATAGGACAGGCGGCCCAGGCCGAAGGGCTGACCGCGGGGGCGTGGGCCCGGAGGCTGCTCTTGGATCGCCTTGGCATGCAGTCCGAAGCGGACGAGAGGAGCCGCCGTCCCGTACGGATACCCGAGGCGCATCAAGCCGCGGTCGCGTCGGCGCTGCGGGCACTCGCCAAGGCCAGCACCGCGGCGGCGGAGCAAGACTGGGCGCCCACCATCGACGCGATCCAGGCCGCCCGGGCGGTTTTGGTCCCGCTCGCGCTGGGCCGGACTTCGCCGTGATCTCGGGGGCGACGCGTGGGGCCGGCCTCGGAGACGCCCTGGCGCGTCACCTCCTGAAGGGTGAGAACCGCCCGACCGTGACTGAGGCGCGCGGCCTCGGCAGCCCGGGCTTGGCCGGCCAGATCAGCGAATTGGTCGCCCAGTGCGCGGGCGGCCGGACGACGCGCCCGGTCTATCACGTCCACTGCAGCCCCGACCCGGGCGTCGCCGACAACGCCGTCGCCCGCGCACGTTTCTGGGCGCTGTTCGAAGCTGAGTTCGGGTTCGACAGGCAACCGTACTGTGGCGTCGTGCACGACAAGGACGGACGCGTCCACGAGCACCGGGTCTATGCCCTGGTCCGGCCCTCGGGGTCCGTGATCGACCTGTCCCACGATTACGCCCGCCGCGAGAAATGCGCGCGCATCGTCGAGTACGAGGCCGGGCTTGCGCCCGTACCGTCGAAGTTCGCCCGGAGCATCGCGCAAGCCCTGCGCAAGGATGGGCGACACGATGTGGCGGGATGGCTCGTCGCAGCCGGCGCCACCCGGGCGGAACGGCCCGTCGCCAAGGTGACGCCCGGCGAGCGTCGCGTCGAAGAGCGGACCGGCGTGCCGCTCGACGACCTGCGCCGAACGGTTTTCTCGGCTTGGCAGGAGTCGGCGGACGGCGCCGGCTTCGTCGTCGCTCTCCGAGCCCGAGGACTCGACCTGAGGAGCGGTCGGAAGGGCCCGGTCGTGGTCGACGCGAGCGGC
Source organism: Methylobacterium sp. 391_Methyba4 (assembly GCF_029691625.1). Classification (NCBI taxonomy): domain Bacteria; kingdom Pseudomonadati; phylum Pseudomonadota; class Alphaproteobacteria; order Hyphomicrobiales; family Methylobacteriaceae; genus Methylobacterium; species Methylobacterium sp. 391_Methyba4. Next base: position 5,148,448 of record NZ_CP121475.1, read on the forward strand.
ACGGCACACTTGGCGACGCGCCTCGTCGGCGCGGCTTCCCGACGCCTCACGTGCGAACGTATCCGGGCGGCGACGGTGCGGGCGCGCCTCGCCGGCCTCATGCTGCAAGGACCAGACGGTGGAACAGACAATGATCGAGCGGCGGCTGGCCGCGATGGAAACGCTGCTCCAGGGCATCCTGATGGCGCTGGCGCCGCCGGAGGCGGACGGTGCGTCGGGCCTCGACGACCTGGTGGAGGCGATGTCCGACCTGACGGTGGCGGTGGCGGAGGTGGCGGACAAGGTCGAGGCGCTGCGCTCGACCGGTTGCGGGCCGCGAGCGGCGCTCGGCGTACCGTGACGCGGCGTAACCTTGCAGCCTTGGACGTGTCCCTCGACCGCTACCAGGCAGCCGCCGGGCGCGCCCGCGCGGCCGCCGAACGCCTGGACGATCTCGCCGAAGCCCGCCGAACGAGGGGCTTGGCCCTTTGGGGCGTCACGGACATCTGGGGCGTACCCCTCGGATGACCTCCACCTGTCCGCCGTCCCCGCGGGCTTGAACCGTCAGGTCGTACCGGGAAGGTCGTCGATATCCGTTGGCATGCCTTGCAAGGCCTCGTCGAGGACATCGGCCTCGTTCGGCGCCAGTCGGGCGAATGCCTGTCGGCGGATGTAATCCCCCACCCGCCAGACGACATCGGCATCGAAGGATGCCAGGCCCAACGGCACCGGATGCCCGTTGAGGACGCCGATGGGCGCATGCACCAGGGCGACGACCGCGACCGCGGGAACCAGAAGGATCTCAAGCCTTGCCGGCACGGCCCCGGCGTCGATGGGGTGAAGGCTGTCGAAGGCCGCCTCAACGTAACGGGCCGGCTTACCGGCGAGCAGGCACCTGAGGGCGATCCCGCCTCCGGCCGGCGCCGCTTCGCGCAGGCTCCGGCGGAGGAGCCCCAGGGACTCCCGCAACTGGGTCGTGCCGCCCCAGCTCGGGACCTGGGGTGCGAGCGACAGGACCGACAGCCCCGCCTTGGGACGTGCGCGCAACCCATAGTCCAGCACCTCGCCGAACCGCTTCGCGTTTCCGCTCGTGCCCCATGGGCCGACGATGGGAATGGTCGGCCTGTCCGCGCGCGCCTCGCCGGCACGACCCACGGCCTCCCGCCAGTACCGATTGACCGACAGGCCGTCGCGCGTGGTGAACTCCCTGAGGAACTCGGGTGCGAAGGAGTACAAGGCCTCGTATGCTAACGGGTCGCGTACCGGATCGCGATGGACGCGCATGCCTTGCAGCAGCACCGCGGCTGCGCGCTCCACCTGCGGCCTGTCCGCGAGGTCTTGATCCGGCATCCATGACCGCAGGTCGCTTTCAGCGAGGCTCGGGCTGGACGCCCGTGCGAACGCACGGATCCGCACGGGTACCTGGAACCTGTCCTCCGCCGCCACCGCGTCCACCGAGTAGAGGTCGCGGCGCTGGTTCTGTTCCCGGTCGCGTCGGTCGCCGAGTTCGTGGAAGAAGCGAAGGACCCGCTCCGGGATGCGCTCGGACACGGCCCCTATCGGCGTCCCCGGCTCCACCGGCAACTCCGGCAGGGCACGCTCGACCTCGTCGAGGCTCAGTCGCCGCTGCGGCGCGACCGAGAGGAGGTCGAACCCGAAGCTCGCCGAACGCCCCTCCACCGCAAAGATCAGCGGCTCGGAACCTGCGTCGATGAAGAGGTCTTCCCCCGCCGACGTCAGCCAGAGGCAGCCATCGCCGCGGGTCGCGTATCCGGGTTCGCAAGCCTCCCTCATGACATAATCGAACTCGCCCTGGTCGTAGCCGAAGAACGCGGCCGCGTCCTGCTCGTCGATGCCGGGCGCGGCCTTGATGAGACGCAGCATGAACTCCAGGCTCGGTGTCACCGAGCCGAGGACGGCAACCTTGTAATCCACCTTGAACTGCCTGCAGGGCAGAAGCGCGTCGTAGGTGCCGATCTCGACCAAGCGGTCTTCGTCCGGCGGGACCAACTCGTCCTTCCGAACGCCGATGATGGGTCGCTTCCCGCCGCTCATGCCGCGCCTCCCCCGACCCCGTCGGCAGCCCCTCCGCGGCGCCGCGCGCCGCGGGCGGCTGCACCGGCATGCGGGAGGACGCCCTCGACAGCCAACGAACGCGCCAGTCCCGCACGCGCTTGCTTGTCGAACCCGGCCGCGAGAAGCGCGACCGGGCTCTCGGCCAGCCAGTTCCGCCTCGCGCCGACGACCACCAGGCGGTCCTTAGCCCGGCTGGCCGCGACGTTGATCCTGTTCGGCTCGGAGAGGAAACCGGGTCGTATCGTCCCCACGCCCTCCTGCTCACGGCCATCCGCGTTGTTCCTGACGAGGGACAGGACGATGATCGCGTTCTCCTTGCCTTGGTAGCTGTCGACGGTTCCCACCTTGATATGGCGACCCAGCAGGTGGCCGACCGGCGAGCGCAGGAGCTTGCCGTAGATCAGGTCGCGCTGGGCCGCGTACATGCAGATCACCCCGATACCGACGGGATGCTTGCGGGGCGTGGTCAGCCAAGCGGCGAAGGGCTCGTGCAGGACCCACCGCTCAAGCAACTGTACGACGGCGTCGGCCTCGACGCGGTTGATCCGGCTGCTGCCGCCCTCGGGCTGCGTCTCGAACGCCCTCTCGGCGAGGCCGTCGGTCTCCACCCAGGTCAAGGGATGGCTGAGGTCGTCGGGCATGGAACTGACGTCGATTTCCGGCTCCGGCCGGCCCGGGCTGAGCTTCAGGCCGGGGTAGAACGCGTCGGAGACGACGCGCCCGATGGCGGGCAGCATGCGGTACTGGATGGACAGGCGGGAACTGGCCGCCTCTCCGTAAGCGGAGAGGAACACCCGCTCGAAATCGCTACGGCGGATCTCGTGCTTCTCGATCCCGGTGCGGGACGCGACCCGGTTCACCACCTCGGGGGGATGCTGCGGCTTGAGTTGCGCCTGGTCGCCGACGAGGACCGCCCATCGGGCGGCCTGCAGCGGGACCAGGAGCTCGCCGGCCGTGCACCGGGCCGCCTCGTCCACGATCACGAGGTCGAACGGTGTCGTGGTCAGGCCGAGGGAGCTTCGTCCCAGCCCCACGCAGGTCCCGACCACGATCTGGCGCGTGCCGGCGAGGAAGGACTCGAAGCTCCTCTGGGCACGCGACGCGCTGCCCATGAAATCCCGCGCCACGGTGAGGGCCGCCCGCAAACGGCCGAGCCTGACGTCGTCGAGGCCGCGCGGCCGCCAGCGTGCCGACATGAGGCGTCCGATGACGGCATCCGCGAAGCCGTCCCAGTCCGCTTCGGCCAAGCCGTCCCTAGGAAGGCCGAGGCGGTCCAGATGCCCGGCCAGCGTCTCCGTCAGGCCTTCGATCCGTCGCGCGTCGGGCTCCTGCTCGGCTACGAGATCCGCAATCCGCCCGGCGACCGGACGGATGCCGGTCTCGACGAAGACCAGGTCGTCCACGATGTCCTGCTCGATGCCGAGCGTTCGCCCGACAATGGTGATCCGCTCCTTGAACGCCGCCCTGAAACGGTCCTTCAGCGACCGCTCGATCCTGGCCGAATGGAACGGACGGAGCGGGTCGGACACGACTTCCTCGTTCGCGGCGACGCGCAGGATGTCGGGTTCGCCCCCGAAGGACCGGAACGACGCGAGGACCGCCTCGGCCGCGTTGTTCACCGCCTCGTGGGACTGGCTGGCGAGGAGGACGTTCCGGGCCAGTCCCTTGGTGATCGCGTAGTGCGTCAGGGCGGCGATGAACGTCGTCTTGCCGGTGCCCGGGGGCCCCTGCAGCAACCCGACCGGGCGCACCCGGAGAAGGTTCTTGAGCGCCTCCTCCTGGTCGCCGTTGAGCCCGTACTTCCCGATGAGGCCCAGGTCGGGTTCATGGCTGAGCACCTGTGGAGCGGCGCCGGCATCCGGGTCGAAGACGGTGAACAGGTTCTTCGAACGGCTGTCGCCGTCGAGCACCCTGTCCACGGCCCCCTTGCGGCGGCGGAAGCTCTGGACCTCGAAGTGGCTGACGAACCGCAGCCGCTGGCCGGCGTTGACCAAGTTCGAGCGGAAGGTCGTCGCCAGGTCCTGCCCGACGATGGCGATCATGTCGGGCCGCGACGCCTGCAGGTCGAGCATGCCGATGCGGCGCCAGTCACCCTGCCGACCCTGCCGAAGCACCCCGACCGTGTCGTTACGTTCGTAGTCGAACACCCCCGATTGTAGCTCGAACGCCACCATGTACCGACGACTGCCGCGGTCGAAGCGGCTGGCGAGTTGGGCGACGCCCTCGGTGGTCATCTCGTGCTCGGCGTCGATCAACGCCTGCCACATCGTGCGGACATCGACCCGGGAAAGGGCTAGCTTCTCTCCTTCGGCGATCTCCTCGGCCAGGAGGTCGTCCGCCTCCTCCTCTGACACCGTGGCGTCGCGTATCTCCTCCTCGATTGCCGTTGCCGCGGGACCGCGCGAGGCCATCGCCGCGATGGCCTCGCTTACGGGTGGCTCCTGGAGCAACGCGTCCAACGCCGCGAGGTCGGTGTGATCGGACCGCGTGACGGTCAGCGTCATCGCCACCTTGTGGAACTCGTGCTTCGAGACGCGGGCGATGCGCCCCTGGGGTAACTGGCTGCGCTCGCCCCGGGCAGGCCGGTTCCGGTCGTCGAAGCGGACCTTGATCTCCTCGACCGCGCCGCGCAGGTGCAGGTAGAGGGGTGCATGGACCGTGCTCCGGTACAGGCGGAGGAAAAAGAATCCTTCGTCGGCTTCAAGGGGGCCGGTCGTCGCCCCTTGGACGGCGAGGGACAGGACCGGGCCCGCCACTCGTGCCGCGGGAGCATCCAGCCTCGCCTCGGCCTCGCGGACTGCATCGAGCAGCGGGAGCAGCGTCGCCAGGGCCGGGACCCGCTCGCGGCACTCGCCGATTCCCTTGGCGACGATGAGCGCCTCCTCCTCGGCGAGCCCAGCCGGGGCGAGGATCTCCTCGACCATCCGGATGACCGCGAACCTATCGCGTTCGAAGACCGTCCCGCTCTCCGGGGCGTAGGCGGACGTATGGATGTCGCCGTCGACGCCCGAGGAGAAATCGAGCGCGTCGATGAGGACGATTTCGCCGCCCGGACCAAGGACGACGTTCCCGGGCTTGAGGTCGCCGTGGCCGATCCCCCGCTCGTGCAGCTCGTCCACGACCTCGATCAGCGTCGCCGCGATGGCGAGCGCGGCGCGTGCCGACTCCCAGGGCGGCGGGCCGTCACGCATCGCCGCGTCGAGGGTGACGCCTTCCGCGTAGTCCTGGACGACGACGATGCCGTCGCCGAGCCACATCACGTCCCGCACCTCCGGCAGGCCGGGGGGGCGGTCCGTACGCATGCCCGCGGCACGATCCAGGAACGCGAGGATACGTCCGCCCTCGCGGCGCAGGTCACCCCAGGCGGCTTGCTTCCACAGCTTGACCACGACGGCACCGCCGTCGCGCGTGCTGAGCCATGAGTCCACCCGGTCGCTTTCGCGGAACGTCTCGCCGGACAGGGGATAGACCGCGAACAGCTTCATCTGCGACCGGATGGCGCCCCGGTAGTTCTCCAGCCCGGCCGCGATTTCCTGGGGCGTCGGTCGGGCGGCGGTCGCTCTGTTGTAGACCTCCAGCGCGATGCCCGCGTCGGCGAAGCGGTCGGACGCGACGATGTCGAGCGCCTGGTCGAACCACGCGTGCAGGACCTCGAACTGCCGCTCGGCGTCGACCGCGGTGTCCCACACCGGCGGCACGCCGGCGGGCGGGCGGCCGAACAGGATCATGTGCACCGCGACCGCGACGAGGTAGACGTCGCGACGCTTCGGCCCGGCATCGTCACCCAGGACGTCTTCCGGCAGCGAGACGCTCGACAGGAACTGGTAGCGGAACCTGCCGAGCGACTGGACGTCCTGGTACTTGGCCGCGAGGAGGTGCGAGAGCCGCACCGTCGTCGGCAACTCCAGCCACACGCTGTGGTCACCGAGATCCAGGTGCGCCGCGCCGTGACGATGCATCGTCGCCAGGGCCGAGAGAAGCTGGCGCGCCAACTCGATCCGGGCCGCCGGGTTGGTCTTGACAGCGTCCGCCGCTGCGAACTCGGACAGCCGCCTGAGGCGTCGACGGCGGTCGTAGATCTCCCAGTATCCGATGCCCTGTTCGGGTTCGTCGAACCTGGGGGCGAGCAGGACGTTCTCAATGTCCTCGCCCCGGTCCTTGAGCCAATGGTAGATGCGTCCCTCGCGGCCGGCGATCTCCATGCGGCCATCCAGGGTCTGGAACCGCGTATCGGGGCATTGGGTGAAGTCCCAGAGGCGCAGCGTACCGATGTTCTGCGGTGCGCCTTCTTCCCAGGTATCGTACTCCTTGTAGATCCCGGTCGGGTGCGGGAAGGCTAGTTCCTCCTTGGCAACGAAGCGCTGGAACCGGCGCTGGCCCGGTTTCAGCGGCGATCCCGCCCGCGCGTTGAAGAAACGCGTCAGCCGCTCCTTCCAGAACGGTTCCGTCAGGGGCTCCCTCAGGATCTCCTCGGCGATGTTGCCGAAAGCGTCGCGCTCGGCCTTGGGGGTCGAGAGCTTGGCCAGGAACTCGTCGGCGGTCAGGACTTTGGGGCGCTCGGTCTCGGCGATGCCGGAACGGTCTGCCTGACCGGTCAGCACGACAAGGCCGACGATGTTCGGTACGGCCTTCCTGCGCGTCTCGGGCCGCTTCCCAAGTGCATCCTTCAGTAGGGTGGACAGGTCGCGGGCGACCTCCGCGACCTTCTTAGCCGGTGACCGGCCGAGGTCGTTCTTGCCGAGGAACCACTTCTCGTCGGAGCTGATGATCCGGCCGTGCAGGTCCTTCAGGTCGACGAGGAACACGCGCCTGGTGCCCACGATGATGACGTCGATCTCGCGGGCGACCCCGAGACCGAGGATGAGGTCGAGGTTCGTGAAGGCGTACCAGTTGTGTGGCAAGGCTCGTTGCAGGAGCTCGATGCCCTTGACCTCCCGCGCGTGGATGCCTCGCCCGCAATTGGTGATGTGCATCTGGGTCCCGAAGGTGCTTCGGCGCTCCGTGGGCGGCAACCCCAGGGCGCAATCGGTGTCGGTCCAGCAACCGTAATATCTAAACGCCAGGTTGCTATGACGCGGGAGCCACACCCCCGGCCCGTCAAACCTAGGGATGGTTCGGTGATGGGTACCACATCCTCGATCCAGACCGGCACGAACGTCGCTTACGGCTTTCAGCAGCCATTGAATGCCGTGCGCCGCTATGAGAACATAAAAGGAACATGGCCGCGGTTGGGAAGCATGAATCCCTATCGCGAAAGTTGTGGCCGGTTACCAGATCCATGGGAAAACCCCGCCTTGAGGTTGTACGATGGGGTGCTGAGGTGCGGGGGAGCGGAAAGGCGTCATGGGTTTCCTGCAGGACGAAGAGAAGGATGCGCTGACGATCCGACGGATGATCTTCCACGTGGTTGGCAAGGACCTGGCCGAGCCGGTCCTGCTCCCGGAGATCACCCCTCTGCAGGAACCGGGCTTCTTCCTGGCACGGGTGAAATTAGCGCTGCGCGGCAACCTTTTCGCATTCCGGGACGGTGCCGCGGTCGAGGCGACTTTGAGAGGGCTCACGACCGGCGGGAACTTCGCCGAGGGCACGCAGGCGCTGGCGCGTGAGTTCCACCGCCTGCACCGTACAGGCACCAGCAACGGCGTCTTCCTCGTCTTCGAGTTGGCGACGGGACAGGACACGGTTTTCGCCCTGATCAAGTACGATCACGACGAGGTGGTGCATTACTCTCTAGGCAACCCCGGGGAGGAGGGGATGCCGCACCTCGAACGGTTGCAGAAGACCTTCGTCAAGAAGACCGAGGCCATGCAGAAGATCGCATTGGTGAGGCTCGACCCGGTGGCGGGCGGCCGCATCATGGTCCGCGACCGGAGCAAGCCGACGCACATATCGGAATACTTCGAGACGTTCCTCGACGCCCGGCGGGTCAACGCCCCGGACGAACTGAGCGGCAAGCTGGTCGATGCGCTGAGGGAAACCTTCAGGAAGCATAAGGACACGCTTCCGGAAAATGTCCGCGAGGGTGGCGTCAATCGCATCTACGAGACCCTGCGGCAGGGCGGCCACCGCTACGACCCAGAAGACCCCGAACCACTCTTCACGGCCGTTTTCGGGCGTCTCGCCGAGGATGCGCCGATACGTCGGACACTCGACCGCATGCTGCGCGAGCACGGGGTTTCAGAGGAGACGTTCGAGATCAACCCGGAGCGTGTTCGCAAGCCGAGCCGCCGGGTGATGGAGACGGCGGAGGGTACGGTGGTGCTCTACGACGAGGGACACCGACCGACGACCGAACGCATGGAGGACGGGCGCGAGCGCATCGAGATCGTCACGGCCGGGATCACGAGGGACGATGTCGACATCGATAAGCGTACACTCGGCCGTTGAGGCGAGCCGCTCGGCCCCCGACTTCACCGTCAACGAGGATGCCGGTCGCCTCGTCGTGACCGGGACGTTCTCGCCCGGTGCGCTCGTCGCCTGGCAGCGCGTCTTCGACGATGCCCCGGTTTGGCTTTCGGTCAGGTGTGTCGACGGCTCGCAGGACGAGGTGAACCCCGGCACTGTGCAGGTCGGCGAGCGCGTGCGCGTGACCTTGGCGTTCGTCCCGACGCCGGGGAGCACCCACCTGTTCACCGTCGAGGGATGGCGGTCGTTTCTCTTGGACGATGCGCGCGTCCGCAACTCGACGTCCGTCCGGCTGGCGTTCGCAGCCGCCGAGGACGTTTTCTCGACGCGCGCCTTTCCCGTGGACCGCTGGGTCGGCGAACCCGTGGCGTCGGAGCCGCCGGAGTCCTCCGAGCCGAGAACGGAAGTAGGTCCGCGCCGCGTGGTTCGCAGCCAATCCCCCGACCTCATGGCCCCGTCGCGGATCGAACCCTTCATCACGTCCGGGGAGCCCGCGCCCGGGCCTGCGTTCGCCGCTTGGCGCGAGGTGGCCGCCGCCATGATCGCACGCGCCCTGCCGAATGAGCTGTACCGCGACGGAACCGAGGGTTGGCTGATCCTGTCCGGCCAGCCCCCGCGCAAGCTCGTCCTAGGGTCCGGCACCGTGACCGATGTCGGGTTCCGGGCGCTTCTGTCCGCCGCGTCGTGGGTCTATCTCGAAGGCACCGACGTCGAGGTCCGGCACACGTTCCTCACCGCCGAACTCGCGCGGGAATGGACATTTGGCGAATCATTCAGGGACGGCTTGCCCACGCGACTGCCGCCCGCGCTTGATTCCGCCCGCCTTCTCTACAAGGCGCACCTCAGGAGCAGCAGCAAGGACACGCTCAAGGCGCTGGCCGACCTGCGCAAGACCCTCGCCGAAGAGGTGCAGAAACTGCTGCAGCAATCGCGGGACCTGTCGACCGCGGTCTGGCGGGACATCGCCGTGGCGGTGGGCGTGATGGTTGTACGCCTGGCGGTCGACAGCACGAAGTCCGCGGCCGCGGGAAAAGGTTTCGCTTGGGTCTTCCTGATGGTCGCCCTCTACGTCGCAGCGTCGTTCCGCATGAGCGTAGGCACGAACCGCCGGTTCTTGGACATCGTCGAGCAGTCCCGCGCCGCATGGCGTACGAAGCTGTACGGGTTTCTTGACGACGCGGACTACGGGACGCTGGCGGATCGCCCGGTGACGGAGGCGCTCGCAGCCTATCGACGGACCGAGAACCGGTCGACGGTGTTCGTGGTCGTGGTGTGCTTCGCATTGATGGCCGGCGCCGCTGTCGAGGGAGGTTGGATCGACCTCGATGCAATATGGACGGTGGTCCGCGACGTGGTCGGGGATGCTTGGTCCTACTTGGTCAACGCTCTCGCGAAAGGCGTGTCATACCTCGGCGCCGCATGGGGCCCCTAAGGATGCGACGTCACCCACGGAGATGATGTCATGCCCGCGCGTGGCCGTAACCACCCCAGGTCGCTTGCAGGTCCGGGCGCCCGCGACCACCTATGCAAGCGTTAACGGGGGTAGACCATGCCGTCCTTCATCGTCCGTGTCGAACTGCCGAACAAGCCGCACGGCGACTACGCCCAGTTGCACAGGGATATGTACAAAGCCCGCTATTACACGGTCATCCAGGCAACCGGGGGTGCCCTGTGGCATCTCCCTCATGCGATGTACGATGCCACGGGCGAGAACTGGACGATGCAGATGATCCGCGACGAGGTGCTGACCATCGCCAAGAGGTCGCACGACAATCCTAGGGTGTTCGTTGCCGAGTATGACCGTGCCTGCTGGGATGGTCTCAGGCCGGTCACAAGCGTCGATCCGGCACCGTCATACGATTGATCCCAAAATGGCGAAGGCCTGCTGCCGAACGTCGACGGCGTTTCGGTCCATACCAGTTCCGAATGTCGGCTGACCGTTCAGTCGAGGTGCTGCGCTCGAACGGCTGCCGGCCGCAAGCGGGACGCGCCGTGCCGTGATGCGACGTCGCATCGCCGGTCTCGACGTCTCGCTCGACCGCTACCAGGCCGCGGCCGAGCGTGCCCGGGGAGCGCCTGGACGAGCTCGCCGACGCTGGCCGGACGAGGGGCTTGGCCTTGTGGGGCGTCACGGACATCTGGGGCGTCCCCGTCCGGTGACCGTCTCCGGGACGTCCCGGCCAAAACGCGACCCGTGAGGTTCCGACGATGACCCGAATCGTGGCGACCGGTCGGCACCGGCACAAGGTATCGACGGCCAATCGTCCGTCCTGGGTCTACTCGTCCCTGTTGACGTTGTCCGCCGTCGAGCTGTCCGGGTTGTCCCGTGCGTATTCACGGCCGTTGATCTTCACGACGTGGCTGTCCGGATGCTCGCCGCGCTTGATTTCCGCCACGACGTTCCGCCTCGGCACGTTCTTGCGCGTCCCGACATCGTAATGCTCGTTGCGGCCGCCCGGCCCGTCGTTGCGTCCCTTGATCTTCGACATGAACCACCTCCGAGACGACCATATAGGTGGCACGTCCTTATCTGCGAGATAGCGTCGATACTCCAAGGACCCCGCTGCGACCTGTATGCCGCCGACGACTCAGAGTTCCTTCATCCATGACAGGAGGGCCGCCCCGCTCTCGCGCCGGGCGCCGACACGATGATCGGCATCCACGTCGCGCGGGTTCACCCCGTACCGAGCGCGGAAGCCCTTGCTGAAGCTTTTCAGGTTCTCGTAGCCGCAGGCATAGGCGACGTTCGATACCCGCGTCGGCGCGTGTCCCTCGACCCCGGAAAGCATGCGCATCGCCTTCGCGAGGCGCCGGTTGCGGACGTAGGTCATCACCCCGCCGTCGGCCTCGAAAAGTTCGTAGACCGGCGTGCGGGACAACCCGAAGCGGGCGCATACCATCTCGATGCCGAGGTCGACCCGACCGAGGTTCGCCTCGATGAATTGCCGGATCTCGATACCCATGACCGCCGGTTGGTTGTAGGCGCTGTCCTGCGAAGGCGTCAGCATCGCGTTCAACAGCGAGACGGTAGCCGTCGAGAGCAGCGACTTTTGGGCCAAGTCCGACGTATCGAGGCAGTCCTGCATGTTCCGCATGTGGTCCGACAGGAGCCGGTTCAACGGGCTTCCGGTCCGCGCGAAAGTGGAGCGGTGCAGCCTCCCGATCTCGCCGACCCGGGCGTCGAACAGCCGGCGCGGAATGCACAGCCCGATGCCATCGACGGACGTGGTCGAGCGCCCGAATACCGGCTGCGCCAGGTCGACGAGCACGATGGTCCCGGACGTGATCGCCTGCTCGTCGGATGCCACCTCCACGCTCGAATGCCCGGTCACGTGCTGCTGCAGGTAGACGTGGTCGACCGCGAGGGTCGCGACCTGCGAGCGGGTGCGCTCGACGGTCTGGGGGGAGGAATGCGTCTTGTAGAGGTGGATGCCGCCGCATTTCCAGGCCCGGAAGCTCGCCTGCCAGGGATGCGGCGCAGACCGGTCCGGCGTCGCGGTCCAGATCGGTGAGACCGTCTCGATCCACGCCTCCCGCCGTAAGCGCTCGTCGTCCAGACGGGCGATGCCCGGGTCGATGACGTCGGGTTCCGTGGACGAGGTCATAGCTCCTGTATCCAGGACATCAGGGTGTCGCCGCTCTCGCGCTGCGCGACGCCGCGCAGGCCGGTTCCGACGTCGCGGGGGTTGATGCCGTAGCGGGCGCGGAAGGCCTTGCTGAAGCTCTTCAGGCTCTCGTAGCCACAGGCATATGCGACGCCCGAGACCCGTGGCGGACCCGCCTCGGCCCCCGTCAACATCCTCATCGCCCGGGACAAGCGGCGATTGCGGATATATGTCGCGACCCCGCCGTCGGCCTCGAAAAGCGAGTAGACGGGAGTACGGGACAGCCCGAAGCGAGCGCAGATCATGTCGACGCCGAGATCGGCCATGCCGAGGTGTGCCTCGATGAACTGCCTGATCTCGATGGCCGCGATGGCGGGCCGGTTGTAGGCGCTGTCCGTGACCGGCGTCATCGCGGCGTTGCAGAGCGCCACCGTCGCGGTGGAGACCAGGCTCCGCTGCCACTCGTCCATGCCGTCGATGCCGGCATGGACACTGTGCATGTGGTCACCAAGCAGGCGGATCAGCGGGGTGCTCTCCGGCCGGAGGATGTCGAGGTGTCGGGCCGAGAGCTCGCCTACGCGCGCGTCGAACAGCCTGCGGGGGAGCGCGAGGTTGAGCCCGGACATCTCGCGGGTGACCGAGCGGGCGCGCTGCGAGAGGTCGAACAGCACGATGCCGCCATGAGGTATCTCCGCCTCGCCCCCGGCGGTGTCGATGCCGGTCCTGCCGGACGAGTAGAGCCGCAGGACGACGTGGTCCACGGCCTGGACGGCGATCTGCGACGAGGTTCGTTCGACCGCCTGCGCCGAGGCCCTCATGTGGTTGAAGAGGACGGTTCCGAGCTTCCAAGAGCGGAAACTGACCGTACGCGGGACTTCCTCGTCGATCCTCGCCTCGTAGACGGGGGAGATCGCGCGAACCCACGCCTCCCGCCGGACGCGCTCGTCGTCGATCTGCGAGAAGTCCGTTTCCAGCGCGTCGGATTGCATGTCGAGCCCGCCTGTTCCGGATATGCATCGAGCGCTCCAAGAGCTCGGTCAAGGGCGCGCCGGAAATTTGAGGCAATTGCCCAGGGAAAACAGGCTATAGTACGCCAGTAGACATATCCAGGACGCCAGTAGACATAACGGCTGTTTGCTGGCCCTGAATATTTCTCCCGCATAAACTTGCGGACACGAGGATCTAGTCGATCCGACTTGAAGCGTCGGACGTCGAAGGATCACGCCTCATGTCTTCTTCCATCACCTTGTCCGCCGCCACGCGGCAGAACCTGCAATCCTTGCAGGACACCGCCGCGCTCGCCGCGACGAACCAGAACCGCCTGTCGACCGGCAAGAAGGTCAACTCCGCCCTCGACAACCCGGTGAATTACTTCACCGCCGCCAGCCTGACCGACCGCTCGACCGCACTCGGGAGCCTGCTCGACGGCATCTCCAACGGCATCCAGACGATCCAGGCGGCCTCGAAGGGCATCGACAGCATCACGAGCATCGTGAAGCAGATGCAGTCGGTGGTCGCGCAGGCCCAATCGAACGCCACGACCAACCTGCCCAAACTCCAGGGCACCCAGGCCATGGCCACCGCGAACGAGGCCACCGCCACCGGGAAAAGCCTGCACGACACCGTGCTGGCCAAGACGCTCGCCGGCACCGCCGCCCCCGCGAGCTCGACCGCGGTCGGCGTCGTCGGCATCGACAACACCAAGGCCGACACGCTGCAGCTCGCCGCCGGCAACACCGTCTACAACGTCAGCATGACCTCCGGCACGGTCAACGACCTCGTGAACAACATCAACAAGTCCGGCATCGCCACGGCGGCCATCGACAGCCTCGGCCAGTTGCAGATCACCGGCACCGGCTCCGACACGCTGACGGTCGCCGCCGGCAAGCTCAACGCCACCACGGGCGCGCTCACGGCCGATGCGGGCGAGCTTGCCAAGCTCACCGGCGGCGCGGCGCCTTCCGCGGCCGGCGGCACCTCGGCGCAGCGCTCGGCCCTGGTCAGCCAGTTCACTGCCCTGCGCGATCAGCTCAACCAGACGTCCAAGGACGCCGGCTACAACGGCACCAACCTGCTTACCGGCGATAACCTGACCATCGCCTTCAACGAGAAGACCGGCACCGCACAGTCCAAGTTGTCGATCCAGGGCAACGCCCTCACCACCGACAGCCTCGGCATCGGCACCTTCGTGGACTCGGCGACGACCCAAGGCGGGGCCAACGTCGGCATTCAGAACAACGCCGACCTGAACAAGGCCTCGGACGCGCTGACGAACGCCCTCGCCAGCCTGAAGTCACTCTCGTCGAACCTCGGATCGAACCTGTCGACGGTGCAGAACCGGCAGGACTTCACCAAGTCGATGATCGACGTGCTGACCACCGGCGCGGCGAACCTGACCAACGCCGACATGAACGAGGAGGCGGCCAACAGCCAGGCGCTGTCGACCCGCCAGTCGCTCGGCATCTCGGCCCTGTCGCTGGCCAACACCGCCAACCAGGGCATCCTTCAGCTCCTCCGCTAGCTCTGACCTTCCATGCCGCCCCACGCACGGTCCGGCTGCGCGCCGGGCCGTCGCGCGCGGCCGTTGCGGAGACGAAGCAATTTCCATGAATCCGAAAAGAGCTCTCCTTTTTATCCTCGCCTTGAACGCACTCGGTCCTTCGGGCGCTCGCGCCGGCCCGATCCAGGACCGCTGGACCGCCGAGGCCACCCAGGTGCGCGGCGGCATAACCTACCGCACCCTGGCGGACTTCACCTACGACGGGCGGGTACAGAACGGTCGTGCGCTTTGGCAGGTGCATGTCCGGTGTGAGACCCGGGACCCGGCGACGGGCAAGGTCACGGTGCTGACCGGCTCGGGCGATGCGATGCTCGCCCAAGGCTCGTTCGGCGGTGTCGCCCCGCCGGTCGGCGACATCGACGTGGTCGAGGCCGACAACGACATGTTGAACCATACCGGCATGATGACGGTCCCGAACGCCGCTTGCGCGTCGGGTATCCCGACCGTGAAGCAGTACGGCGTCAACGCGCCGACCCGGAAGCCATCGACGTCGGCGAAGGTCGAGCCGACCGGCAGGCCTTGGATGCACAACGGTTCCATGGTGATGATCGACCCCTCCACCGGAATCATCGCCTACCGAGAGCCGAAGGCTTCCCTGCGCGCGAGCATCCAGCCCGGGACAGTCCTTTTCCGCGGAACCCTCAAGCCCGGTGGTCCGGCGAGCGGGACCGCCTACGCCTTCAAGGACGGTTGTCCGCCCGCGCCCTACCCGGTGCGCGGCCATTACTTCGACCACGACTACAAACTCACGCTCCGCGGCGCCGGGCCCGTTCGGCGCGGCTGCGAGGTCGTGGGCTACTCCGAGCGCAGCCCGCACGCCGCGCTGTCCTTCTCCTACCTCCTCGACGACTGACCCGGAGCTTCACCATGGACGAGATCATCACCGGCACCGTCACCGGCATCGCCTCGACGGCGATAGGAGACGTCGTCACCAACCCGACCGGCCGGGAGATATGGACCGGCGTCAAGGTCCGGACCGCGGACGGCAAGTCCCGGTTCTATCCGAGCATGCTGGTCGAGGCCGAGGCGTCGCTGATCATCAACGAGGCCATGGACCGCGGTGAACCGGTCGAGTTGTGGCTGACCGGGAAGGACGTACGGGCCTACCCCTACGGCGTCAGGACCGCCAGGGAGACGTGGTACGGTGACATCTTCGGACCCTACCTGCGGAACCAGGGATTCAAGTATTTGGCCATAGGCATCTTGCTGCTGCCCGTCATCGGGATCGGCGTGCTCGGCATCCTGTCGGCCATCGGCTACTTCTTCAACGCGGCGACGTTCGGCGCCAGGCGGTCGCGCGAGACGTTCGAGCGCGGGTTACCGGGAAACAATGCCCCCTCCTTCGCCCCTGACGGCGACCGCCTGAGGCCGGCATAGGAGCGGAACCGTACTAGGAGGCGCATGCACCATCACGGTCGCTCGGACCCGTCGTCCGATCCCGGCCGGCCCGAGCGTCGAAGGCATGCGGCTCATCGTTGGGCCGGGGCGGTATTCCGCACCAACTCGGCCCAGCTATCCAGAAGAGAAGACCTTGATGCGCAACGTCGCTTTGTTTCTGGTCCTGTTCACGACAGCGGCATCCGCTGAAACGGACCAGCATACGACTGCCGATTATGTGGCGGCCTTCAATAAGGCCCGCACCTACGCTTTGTCGCATCCCGTGACGAACCTGCGTGCCCCGTCGTGCCGGCAGACCATCGGCGCGGACGCTGCGGGGGCATTGCTGGAACGCTGCACCGTCGTCGCCGGAGGTACCTCGCACATGAAATGCACCAAAAGCATGCCATGCGAAGTGGTTTTGGACCGGCTTGCTTGGTACTGCCTTTTCTGGAAAGCCGATGTGCCGTGCATCTACGAAGAAGACGGGGGCGAACTTCGTATTGACCCTAAGCTTAGGGGGAATTGGCGACCGTCGGCAGCGGCGGAATGATCACAAGCATCCCGACCGAGAAAAAGTCCGTGCGCGAATAGCCGAAGATGAGGGTGGATCGATCTTCCCTCGTTAATGGGTGGTCGTCCCCCTTTCGACACAGGCGAACTCGATTCATTTAATTGGCTCACCGGCTTCGCCGACGGGATCACGCCGTGAGTCTGCGGTCGAGCGTTTGCGCTGGTGAAATGTGCGTCCCGCGGCATAGGCTGAGGCGTTCACGGCCTTCAGCCTGACCTTCTCCTTGGCAGGGTCGATGCCTCGCCGCTCGTCCCTCAACCGCGCGATCTCCGCCTTTAGTTCGGGAAAGGGTAGTAGGACTGCAGCCCGAGCCGCCGGCTCCAGCAAGGTCTCCCACGTCTCCATGACCGGCGCCTTGAAGCTCAGCATCTCGGCTTCCGTGTACCGACGTGTCGATCCGTTCTCGTCGCGCGTCGTGACGGAGCCGAGCGAGAGATGGTCCATGACGTAGCCGACGAACGTCAGGTGATGCCCCGCGGTCGCGAGCGTTGTCGGGAAGCAGCGCCGGACGTCATGCGGAGTCATTCCCGCCCCGGGAATGGTCGGCAGCACATGCGTCAGCGTATCCGCACCCAGGTGGCCCGATGCGGCCGGGACGCCGAGCTTGGCCTCGCGGCGGGCAGGGAACAACCATTCCGTCCCTGGCATGGTGACGGCGAGCCATTCCGTGTGCTCCTTCATCCTGCCCCAGATCGGCGGCGGCAACGGTACCGTATGCGCGACGGTTCCGTCGCCCGGCTTGTGGGACTTCCGATGTCCGACCCGCCACAGGCCCCAGCCGGACCGCGCCTCCCAGGGTTCGAACTCATCGACGTGCGCCCGCACGACGGTAAGGCGGCGCTGGGCCGTCCAGGCCAGGAGTTCCACGGCCGCCGATATCACGCGGTCCAAGGCACCGCTGCGGGCCGTCGCGACGACGAGGCCCAGCCGCCCGATATCCGGGTAGCGCTGACGCTTTTTCACGTTGCCCAGGTCGGGCGCCTCGATGTCCGCGAGCGCGCCGCGTGCCACACCCGAGAGCGGTCGGTTAGCGGGCCGATACAGCCACTTCCACATGCGCTTGCTGACGCGGGCGACGTCCCGGGCAGATGAGCGCTTACCCGCCTTCACGAGCGCCTGAACGATCTTGTCGACGTCAACGTCGGTGATCGAGGCGACCCGGATCGGGTCGAGCGCGCGCATGGCAGGGGAGCCGACGATGCCGAGATAGTTCTTGACGGTTTCGGGCGAGAGGTTGCCCGCCGCGGCCTCGGCCTTGAGGTACGCCCCCCACTCATCGCGCGCGGTCTTGTACGTCCAGGTCGTCACCCGTTCCGGCCGCGGCTGGTAGACTTTGCGGTGCGGCTCCGGGTCCTCAGGGACGTGCTTACCCTTGCGATCCGCCTGCCGGTCCAGCCAGAGCGCCTGGTCTAGGAACGACTTCATCCAATAGGGCTCGGGCACCCCGTGCCCCCGCGTGATATGCCAGTTCACATTCCGCGCCGCCTCGCGAGCATGGGCGAGGGACCAGAGCGCGACCGGGCCGATGGTGACGCGGTAGGCCTTGCGCTCGTGTTGGACCCGAACCTGCCAGACGCAGCCCGACGGTTGCACGCGCAGGACCAAACCCCTCGCCTCGATGTCGGCGACCTCCCGCCTGATGCCGGCGGCCGCGTCCCGCTTGGCCTTGTCGATGGTCGTCTGCCGGATCTCGATGCGCTCGCTCGTGGCCACGGCCCCCTCCGGATGCCAGGTCGGGCTAGGACGGCCTTAGGACGGCTCCCGGAAAACGAGCATGCCCATGGACCGAAACGCCTTTCCTTCGGTTTGGCGAAAACGGACCTGGAAGTGAAGTCCAGTTTGGTACCGATTGACCGGAAATTTCAGGGTCTTAGCGACCCTGGGCGTTGGGCGTTCCGCCTTCGCCGAAGGCTGTTCACCGGGCTGCCCAGCGACTCGATCGCCGACCTTCTAAGCGGCAGGTCGTAGGTTCGAGCCCTACCGGGGTCGCCAGCAACTTGCCCGCTGCGGGGATGACGGAGCGGGTTTCACGGTGCCGCAGCGTCCTCCTCCGCGTTCACGGCACCGACGCGACCTCGACGCCGAGGAACTCACCGCCATCCGAGCAGCACGACGAAGCCGGAAAACGTGAGGGCGGAGGCCATGAGGGCGAACGGGACGATATCCATGAGGGCCGCGTAGCGGCGACCCGCCGGCTCGGCCATCGGGCGTTCGGCCGCTGCGGCACGATCACCGCCGCTCCGGCCATCCTGGTTCGAACCGAAGAGCGCTCTGGACCGTTGATGGCCGTTCAGCGTGACCGTTCGAAGAGCCTCCCATGGACCGCCCCCGCCGCGTCGGCCTGCCCTGGTACGCTCCGGAGCGCTACGCGGAGTTGCGCGCGCGCTTGGCGGATGGCGCCAAGCTGCCGCCCGACTATGAGACGTGGCGCGTCGCCACCGAACAGATGGAACGCGAGGTGCAGCGCAGCGGCGTAGAGGTCGTGCGCGTGCCGATCGAGCCGGAGATCTTCGCCGCGTGGTGCGAGCGGGCCGGGCTTCAGAGAGATGCGGCGGCGCGCGCCCGATACGCCGCCGCGGCACTGGCGGCCGACTGGGCGATCTGAGGAGCGCGGCGGCGTCCCAAGGGCGATCCGTCGCGCCGCCCCCGGGCGGCGCGGGCGCAGTTCGGCCAGCGCGTGACAGCCGGGCGGTCGGGGTCGCCCGGCGGCTCGCATCCGGGTGGGCGACGGGGGCGATCGCGGCGCGACCCGGATCGCGTTCGGAACGCCAGGGGGCGCCCGCCCTCGACGGCGGGTGGCCGCAAGCCGGGATCCCGACGCCTTCACGTCACGACCTGCGTCGGCGCGTGCGGACCCACCGGCCGGCCCGACAGGCTCCGCTTCCACCGGGCGCGCAGGACGGCGGGCCGGAGGCCGTGCCGCTCCTCCAGGAAGTCGGGGTCCGTGATCCGGTCGGTGCGGAAGTGCCGGAATTCCCCGCGCAGCTCGCACCAGCCGGCCAGCATCCGTGCCTGATCGAAGAACCCGACGATCACCGGCCAGATCACGCGCCGGCTCGGATCGCCGCGCGCATCGCGGTAGTCGATGCGAATCTTGCGGCCCTCGCGGATCCAGGCCCGGGTCCGCGCGACATCGATCCCGTCCGCGGTCTGCGTGAAAGCCGGCGGCGTACCGATCGAGGGATCGGCGATGAACGGATGCAGGCGCTCGGGCACGACGGCGGTGATCTTGGCGATGAGATCGCGCGCCGCCTTGGCGAGGACCGGCTCGCCCCGGCCCGCAACCCATTGCGCGCCGAGAACCGCCGCCTCGATCTCGTCGGGTGTCAGCATCAGCGGCGGCATGTCGAAGGTCTCGCCCAGCACGTAGCCGAGCCCGGCCTCGCCCAGGATCGGCACGCGCTGGCCGACGAGATCGGCCACGTCCCGATAGACCGTGCGGGCGGACACCTCCAGCTCCCGGGCGATCTCGGCGGCGGTCACCGGGCGCGGCGCACGCCGCAGGATCTGGATGATCTGAAACAGCCTGTCGGCGCGGCGCATCACTCGACTCCTGCTGACAGGATGCTGTCAGCAGGGTGGTCCTACAAGCCTCCCGTCGCGGCCATCCCGCCCGCCGTGACGAAGGAACCGCGCCATGATCACCCTGTATCACGCCCCGCAATCGCGATCCTCACGCATGATCTGGCTGCTGGAGGAGCTGGGCGTTCCCTACGCCATCGAGCCGGTCTCGATCTTCCGGCCGATGACGGGGGAGGGCGTGCCGGATGCCGCCAACCCGCATCCCGACAAACGCGTCCCGGCCCTCCTGCACAACGGCGTGCTGGTCGCGGAGTCCCTGGCCATCGTGCTCCATCTGGCGGAGCACTTCCCCGAAGCGGGGCTGGCGCCGGCGATCGGCGACCCCGATCGCGGCGCATACCTGACTTGGCTGGCTTGGTACGTGGCAGAGTTCGAGCCTGCCCTGTTCGCCGGCATGGCGGGCGAGCTCCCGGGATCGCCGCAGAAGCGCCGCGCCCACGAGGCGGTGGTCCGCCGCCTCGAAACCGCCCTGGCGCGCGGCCCCTACGCGATGGGTGAGAGGTTTTCCGGCGCCGACATCCTCATCGCCAGCGCGCTGGGCTTCGGCCGCGCCGCGTTCCCGGCCAGCGAGGCCTTCGAGGCCTATCTGGAGCGCTGCCGGGCGCGACCGGCCGCCCTCCGCGGTGCGGCGCGGGACGGTGCCTCCGGTCTTCAGCAGGGTGCCTAGGGCGCCCTCCGCCGAAGCGGATGCCGGTTCTGTGGAGGGGCCCGCGCCAGAAGGACGGACCGAGCCCGCACCGCGCCGGCGTGCAGCGCGGTGCGGGCTCCGCCGGCCATCGCCGCGCAGACGATGTGAGGGGCGCCCTCCACCGCGGGTGTTTCAGGACACGCCGGACCTGAATGCTTGAGCTTACATCAGGATCACACCGCGAACGCCGCCGCACATCTGATGGAGATGACGATGACCTGGACGAACCGCATCACGATCGCCGCCACCCTGATCGCGGGCGCGATCGCGCTGGTCACCTACGCGCAGGCTCTGAGCCTTCCCGCGCATTTCGCGTAGGACGGACCGGCGGGACGGCCGACCGCCGCATCCCGTCCCGCGCCGGGGCACGCTCAGCCGTGTCGCTGAACCTGCGCCGAACGGTTCCGCAATGCAACGTGACGCATCGCACCGCACGCGCCCGGCCGATCCGGCATCATCGTTGCAGTTGGTTTTCCCGGGCCTTTGAAGGCCCGCCGCGTGATGAAAGGAGTGCACGACATGGTTCTGAAGGGCTTTTCCTACGCGATGATCGGCGCTTTCCTGGGCGGCCTCGCGATGACGGTGACCGGCTCGGCCGGCGTCCTGATGGGCTTCTGAGCGACGGAGACTGGCAGCCTGCGAGGCTGCCCTGGCGACGGTCTTCGCGGGCGGCGGGGTTCTTGCCCCGCCGTCTTCGCGTTCGGGGACCGGGCAGATCGCGGCACCGCCGCGCAAGCCGCGAACGCAACCCACTTCCAGTCGACGGCCGGCCAGCGGGATCCGGTGGCGCGTGACGGCCGGGCGCAGTGCGCCGCGCCCGATCGACGCTGAGGCGAACCGGAATCCCGCCGGCATGCGGGATCGGGCCCGACATTCCTTTACCGTGCGAAGCGGATCGCCGGTTCGAGACCGCCGGGGTCGGCACGCCGCCGGCCGCCTCGGCCGGTCTCCCCAGGTTCGGGCCGGCCGCTGGAGCCGAGTCGGAGCATCAGGTCGGTCACGTCCCTCGGTGGGATCGCTCGGATCGAACCTTCCGCGACGGTGCGGCCTCCGTCGATCTTCGGGCGTAAGGCGGGCCGGTCCGTCAGGCCGCCTCTCTCCGGGTCACGACCAGGGCCCAGATCGTCGCCGGGATCCATCCGATGATCGTCAGGTGGAGGATGATGCAGAGGATACCCTGAAGCACCTTTCCGCGCAGGAACATGGCGAGCCATGGCGCGAGAAAGCAGATGAGGATCATGATCATGGGGGTGACGTGTCTCCGGGTTCGTGAGCGAACACGGAAAGCGCCGGCTGGTTCCTGGGGGCCGGGCCTCCGCCGCGACACGCATCGGATTGAGGTCCCGGATCGAGGCTCCGGATCGAGGCCCCGGGGGCGCAGGGCGGATGCCGGTTCGGCGCCGGAGAGCTTGTGAGAACGGGCATCCGACACCGTGCCGGTTCGCCCGGGGCCGGGTGCGGCTCTAGGCGCCGAGCCGCGCCCTGAGGCGCGAAGCCCGGCCGGATCCGTCGATGCACTCGATGCCGCCGCCCGCGTTGAGCGTGTGGAGACAGCTGCCGGGCCAAGCCGGCCCGGGCTCGATCCGGCCGAGAACAGTCTGGGCGAACCCGTCTTGGTCCAGGCGGTCGATCCGCGCCAGCGACAGGGCGCGGCCGTAACCGTGGGCGCAATCCTGAACCGGACGGATCAGGCGCCCGCCGCGCGCGACGATCCGGCCCGCGGGCCGCGCGAACGAGGGGTCGACCAGAACGGGATTGGCCGGATGCGGCACGTACGGTCCCCGGAAGTCGGGGGCCGACCAGAGATACAGCGCGTCGTGGTGGCACCCCGATCCCGCCGGGGCGCCGGGGGGGGCGTCGCGCACGGTGGCGAAGAGCCACCAGCGGCCGTCCTGTTCGAGGAGCGTCGCGTCGCTCGCGACCACGCCGGAGAGGAGCGTCGCTTCCTTCACCCAGCCGCCGGGGTAGCGCGTCGCCCGGTAGAGGTCGACCGTGCCCGCCGCGGAACTCTCCGGCACCATCCAGACGGCGCCCGCCCGCGCGAACAC
The DNA here is from genome assembly GCF_029691625.1 of Methylobacterium sp. 391_Methyba4. Taxonomy (NCBI): domain Bacteria; kingdom Pseudomonadati; phylum Pseudomonadota; class Alphaproteobacteria; order Hyphomicrobiales; family Methylobacteriaceae; genus Methylobacterium; species Methylobacterium sp. 391_Methyba4. The sequence continues at coordinate 5,171,342 of NZ_CP121475.1, forward strand.
GAACGGGTAGGAGAGGTGATACGGCTCCTCCAGCACGGGGATGGGCGCCCCTACGGGACCGTCCGGCCCGAAGCGGACGGCCGAGATGATCGCCTTGCCGGTCGCGTGCGGGAATTCCTCGACGAAGACGTGGGTCGTCCCATCGGCGGCGAGCGGGAACGGGTCGGCGTAGAAGCGACGGCCGTCGTCGGGCAGGATCTGCCATCCCCCCTCGGGATGGCGCCCCAGGTCGATGAGATCCGGCCCGCGCAGAACCCGCCATCCGGTGCGCCAGTGCGGCGCGTGATAGCACAGCCTGTACAGGCGGCCGACGAGACTGCGGGCCAGCAGCCGCGCCGGTCGGGACGCCCAGATCCGCGCCGGGCGCGCGGGCCCGGCGGCCGCCGGGGCCGGGATCTCAGCCGCGGCGCGGCCCGCCAATCGGTCCCGCAGCGCGGCGGCGACCAGCGTGGTCGTGCGCACCAGCGCGTCCTCGAACGACAGCGCGATGGAGCCCCGGTAGTCCGATCCGAGGCGTCCCGAGACCAGGACGGTGTCGCCTTCCAGCAGGTCGAGGCGCGGCACGCGGCCGGCGAGCAGGCTCCCGAGCAGGCCGGTCTCGCCGAAGCCGCCATCGTAAGCCACCCGCCAGACCGGGCAGCGGGCGACCGCATCGCCACACAGGTCGAGCAAGAGGTCCGGGGCCGCGGGATCGGTCCAGGCGGCCAAGTCCGCCGGCGGCACAGGCGCCGACCCGTTCGGGGCCACCCGGAAGATCAGGGATTCCAGCCGGAACAGGAGGTCGGCCTGGACCGGCCAACCGTCCGGGCCGGGTGCGGCCTCGACACTGACGGCTTCGATGCCGGGCAGGCCCGAGAGTCGCGTCAGCAGCGCGACGTGCCAGCGGCGCGGGTTCGCGCCGTCGAGGCGAACTCTCACATGCATGGCAGCCGGGTTCCTATCGATGGGTCGCTCGAGACAATGACTGTCGATCCCGTCTATTTTCCCGCTGGTAACGGGAGTGATAACTTTGGGCGGCCCATAGGATTTACCGTCGATCGGCTGCCGGACAGCGGCGAGGGTGCCGAAACCCGATCATCCGCGCGGCGCGCGATTGCCGGCGACTGGCTCGGCGGCCCGGTCCGGAATCCCGCGGGATCGATCTCGAGTGTCAGGCCCGGCCCAGGCGGCGCCCTCCCCCCACGAGGCCGGCCGGTCGCGCAGGGGCACCTGTGGCTCGACAGCCACAGGTGCGGGCGTAGGCACAGTGCGATGCAACCAAAACGCCTTCACATTGTTCTCGCGCGCGCTCGCGGTATGAGCGATGTATTTCGGCACGTCGGCGAATCTTGAGGGATGATTTACTATGGCATTGCCCGCCATCGACGGGCGGTGTGTCCGTAAAACTACAGCCATTTTCGTCGATGATCGGTAGCCATACGTCCAGATCGAAATTTGGACCTTACCTGATGACCAAGCTCCTGGCCTCGCTGGCTGCCTTCACCGCCCTGACCGCTGCCGCCTCGGCCGCCGACCTGCCGCGCCGCGCCGCCCCGCCGCCGGTCTTCACCCCCGTCCCGGTCTTCACCTGGACCGGCGCCTACTTCGGTATCAACGCCGGCTACGCCTTCGACGCCAGCGACCGCAACACCGGCAACACCTTCGCCGTGCCGTTCCCCTACGCCGCTCCCGGCACCGTCGCCTCCTTCCGCAACCGCAGCCAGGACGGCTTCTCCGGCGGTGGCCAGATCGGCTACAACTGGCAGCTGACCCCCGGCTCCGGTGTCGTGTTCGGTATCGAGGCCGATGCCCAGTACCTCGACTTCGGCCGTAACCGGAACAACGCCTTCGTCGCCGGCGCGCTGGCTCCCGGCTACTACGTCACCGACCCGCGCGGCCTCTCCAGCCTCGACTTCTTCGGCACCGTCCGCGGCCGCCTCGGCTACGCCTTCGACCGCACCCTCGTGTACGGCACCGGCGGCTTCGCCTACGGCTCCGGCAGCGCCGACCGCTCCTTCGGCGGCTACGCCGGCAACGACAGCTTCCGCACCGGCTGGGCCGTCGGCGGCGGCGTCGAGTACGCGCTCCCCACCGACTCCTTCCTGAACTTCTTCCGCTCCTCGGCCGTGACGCTCAAGGTCGAAGGCCTGTACGTCAACCTCGACCGCAACACCCGCAACCAGGGCGCGTTCGTCATCAACGCCGCCAACAACTTCCCCGTCGTCTACAGCGGCATCGGCCGCCGTTCCGACGAGTTCGCCGTCGTCCGCGCCGGCCTGAACTACAAGTTCGGCTCCTACTAAGACCGCGCCGCGGCGGTCGGATCCCGACCGCCGCGCCAAGCCGAGCTCGCAAGGGGCCGCGTCCGAACGGACGCGGCCCCTTCGGCGTTCGGAGGCCGTCGCGTCTGCGACAGGACGGACTTTCCACGGCCTCAACCGCGGAGCGCTGTGAACCAGGGCCGGGCGACCTCGGAGCGGGTGGCCCGCCCCGGATGGCTTCGCTGCACGCGTGAAACCTGGACGCCGGCGTCGTCCGAGCGCTTCACGCGGAATCCGTACCGGACCGCCCGCCGGGCGTGCGGCGCGTCGAGAGCCTGTGCGGCCCGGTCCGCAGCCGATTCTCTATTGGTCAGAGCCGGGGGATCAGCCGATCGCCCAGAAGAGCGGCAGGGCGCCCGCCAGGAACAGCGCGGAGGAGATGAGCACGGCGACGCGCTCGCGATGACGGAGGATGAGGGCGTGGGGCTGGGCGAACATGCGATGAGGGCGCTGGGTGAGCCGGATCGGCGGTGCGCGGTCATGCTGGCCTCCGAACCTTGACGGATCGGGGGCAGGTCACGTCATCCACAGGCGGTCGTCGTCGGGTGTCGCGGCCGCGCCACAGAGGCCGGCGCGGCGCCCGCGGTCCCGGCGGACCCCGGAACGCGTCGAGGCCGCAGGGCGGCTATCGCCGCCGTGGGACGCCGGCCGATCGGGCGGCCCGATCCGGCCCCGCATCGACCGTCCGGGCTCCGGGCCGTCGTCGATCCGCAGCGTGCCTCAGGCGACGGCCGCGTCCGGGCGGCCCGGTGCCACGAAGCCTTCGCACGCACCGATCTGCTCGGCGAAATGCTCGATCGGCTGCGGCTTGCTGATCAGATAGCCCTGGGCCTCGTCGCACGCCTCCGCGGCCAGGAAGCGCATCTGCGCATCCGTCTCGACGCCCTCGGCCACGACGCTCATCCCCAGGCTGCGGCCGAGCCCCAGGACCGCGCGCACGATCACAGCGGCCTGGGCGCTGACCTCGACATGGCCCACGAACGACCGGTCGATCTTGATCTTGTCGAAGGGGAACGCCTGCAGCGTCGCCAGCGACGAGTAGCCCGTCCCGAAATCATCCATCGCGATGGAGATGCCGAAGGCCTTCAGCCGACGCAGGATGCCGAGCGCCCGCGCCATGTCGTTGATGATCAGGGTCTCGGTGATCTCGAGTTCGAGCCGCGTCGGCGCCAGGCCCGTCTCGGTGAGGATGGCCAGGATGCGCTCGGGCAGATCCGCCTGCTGGAACTGGCGCGGGGACAGGTTCACCGCCACCTTCAGCGGACGGGACCACCGCGCCGCCTCCCGGGAGGCGGCGCGCAGCACCCACTCCCCCAGCAGCAGGATCAGGTCGCTCTCCTCCGCCAGCGGGATGAAGGCATTCGGCGGCACCAGCCCGCGGGTCGGATGCTCCCAGCGCACCAGCGCCTCGAACCCGAGGAGCCGGCCGGTGGCGGTGCTCACCTGCGGCTGGTAGTGCAGGATGAGTTCGTCGCCCTCGATCGCCTGGCGCAGATCCCGTTCCAGGTCGCGCCGGGCCGCCTCGGCCTCGTCCATCGTGGGCTCGAACACCCGATGGGTGTTCCCGCCCTCCGCCTTCGCCCGGCAGAGAGCGAGATCGGCGCGCCGGAACAGCGTCTCGCTATCGGGACCGTGGCCGGGCGCCTGCGCGATGCCGACGCTCAGGCCCACCTTCAGCCGCTGCTTGCCGAAGCGGATCGGCGCCTGCACCGCCGCGATGAGGCGCGCCGCCAGGGTCTCGGCGTGGGCGGGATCGCCCGCATCGGCCACCAGCACGGCGAACTCGTCGCCGCCGAGGCGCGCCACCATGTCCTCGGCCCGCAGCACCGCGCGGATGCGATGGGCCACCGCCCGGAGCAGGAAATCCCCGGCCGCGTGGCCGAGGCTGTCGTTGACGGCCTTGAAGCGGTCGAGGTCGAGGCACAGCACCGCGCAGGCGCCCCCGTGGAGATGCAGGTCGGCGAGCCGGATCTCCAGCCGCTCGTAGAACAGCGCGCGGTTGGGCAGGTCGGTGAGGCCGTCGTGGCGCGCCATGTGGGCCACCTGCCCCTCAGCCGCCTTGCGGGCGCTGATGTCGATCTGCGTGCCGATGAAGCGCAGGGCACGGCCATCCGCGGCGCGGGCCACGACCTTGCCGCGGGTCATCATCCAGGCCCAAGTGCCGTCCTTGCGCCGCATGCGGTGCTCGCACGCGAAGGTCGGCGCCCGCCCGCTCAGATGCTCGATCAGGGCCCGCTCGGCCGCGCCCGCATCCTCCGGGTGGAGCAGGGCCCGCCACGTCTGGGCGTGGCTCGCCAGCTCGCCGGGCTCGTAGCCCAGCACCCCCCACCAGCGATCCGAGGACCACGCCTCCCCGGTCGTGAGATCGCAGTCCCAGAGCCCGTCACTGCCCGCGTCCTGCGCCAGGGCGAGGCGCGTCTCGCTGACCTGCAGCGTCTCCTCGGCCCGCTTGCGCGCGGTGATGTCCGTGAAGGTCCGCACCGCCCCGCCATCGGGCAGCGGCACGGTGCGGATCTCCAGCACGGTGCCGTTCGGGCGCTCGCGCTCGTAGGTGTGGGCGCGGCGCTCCAGTCCGCGCGCGGCCACCCAGCGCCGCAGGGTCTCGCACGCCGCGCCGAACTCCCCCTGCGCGATCTGATATTGCCGGACGGCCTCGAAGGTCGGGCGGGTCCGCATCAGCGCCGGCGGCAAATCGAGCAGCGTGAGGGCGCGGGCATTGCAGACCTGAACGACGCCGGCGGCGTCGATCATCATGAGACCCTGGTCCATCGTGTCGAGGACGGTGTCCAGAAGCTTCGCCTTCTCCCGCAGCGCGCCCATCCCACTGTTCATGTTCCGGGGATCCCACTCGTCCGCCTGCGCGAACGTACTGCTGGACGGTGCACGCTCCCACCAGGCGGGACTTTAGCAACGGGGAGCTTTCCGGATTCTTTCCGGAAGACCTGATTTCAATTGCTGCGTGTAATCCCGGAGGCGGATGGAGCACGGTTCCGCGGGCGTCCGGCGCGCCGCATCGGCCCTTGCCGGGCTGCCCGCGGAGCTTTCCGATACGCGGACCGCAGGCGGACCACAGGCGGACCCGGGCTGAAGGTGGTCAGGGATCACGGCCGGATCCTGACCTTCGCGGCCCCCGGGGATGTCGGCGGCACCGCAGGCCAGCGCGGCCGGACGCTCACTCGCCTTCGTCCCGGACGAGGGAGATGCAGGCCCGCACCATCTCTTCGAGCCTGAGTTCCTTCGTGTCACCGATATTGGCGGTCTCTTCCAGACACCGCATGAAATACGCTTCGTCGAGTTTGGGCGACAGCGTGTGGAAGGCCCGGCCCATCCGGCTGGAAAAATCGATCTTGTCGGTCATGCTCGCCCGCGGCCACAGCGAGGCCTTGTCGTCCATGGTCAGGCGGGCGGCATCCGCCGGCAAGGTCCCGCAGGTCAGAGCAATTAAGACGATTATAAGCTTGGTCTGCATTGTAAATCCCCGATCCTGCGGCATAACCCTGCGTGACTCTGCGCAGCGGTGACGGTCGACGGACGCGCTGCTCTTCGAACAGGATGAGAGAAGCCATGCGCGTGGTCCGTCTGTCCGGTCTGGTCTCGGCCGGCCTCCTTCTGAGCCTGCTGACGGCCCAGGCGCAGACCCAGACCCAGACCCAGACTCAGGACCCATCGGCCGGCGACCCGCGGCGCAACCAGGCGGCGAAGCTCGCCGGGCTCGCCGGATTCGTGAACCTCGAATGCCCCGGCCTGCGGAGCGATCCCGCGCGCCTCAAGCAGACCGTCGAGGCCCTGGGCGTCGATGCCGCCAGCCTGGAGACCGGCGACCTGCACCTGATCGCGACCCGGTACATCGCGGCCTACCAGAAGGACGTGGCGGCGAATTGCCGGAAGGCCGAGGCGACGTTCGGGCCGCAGGGATCGATCATTCCCGGCCTGATCGTGCCGCGGTAGCCCCGGCCCGCTGTCGGCGGCGCTGTCGGACGCGCTGTCGGCTGCCCGCCTCACACCGGCCGCCCGTCCCGCGACAGGGCGATGCGGAGGAGGTCGGCGAGGCTGCCGGCGCCGAGCTTCTGCTTCATGCCCGAGACGATGGCCGACACGCTTCGGTGGCTCATCGACAGGCTGTCGGCGATCGCCTCGTTGGACTTGCCCGCCCCCAGCAGCGACAGGACCTGAACCTCCCGCGCGGTCAGGCGCGCGAGGGGCGAGTCCAGCAGACCGGCATTCAGCATGGCGATCTTGGTCGCGACCTCGTGCGGCAGGTAGCTGTGCCCGGCCGAGACGGCCGCCAGCGCCTCGTGGAAGCGCGTCACCGCCGTGTCCTTCAGGACGAAGCCATGCGCCCCGCCCTCGATGGCGCGGGCGACGATCACCGGGTCGTCGTGCATGCTGAAGGCGAGGATCCGGGTCGCCGGCTCCAGGGCCCGCACCCGGCGGATCAGCGACAGGCCGGAGAGGCCCTGGTCGCGGAAGCCGAGGTCGGTCACCACCAGCCCGGGACGGTGGCGGTGGAACGTGCGGTATCCCGACACCACGTCGGCGGCCTCGTGGACCGCCCGGACGCCGGCATCCTCCGCGAGGTGGCGGAAGCCGCGCCGCACCACCGGGTGGTCGTCGACGATCAGCACCGCGTCGAGGATGGCCGCACCGTCCCCCCCCGCCGGCCAATCGGCCGAGGCCCGGGCGGCGCTCACGGCGTGCCCTCGAGGACCGGATGCGGGGCGGCGAGGCGCGCCAGCGCGGCCGCATGGTCGGCCCCCTGCATCCGCGCGTTGTAGTAGTGCTGGCACATCTCGCCGTAGAGGCTCTTGCGGCGCCCGCGTTCGGCCGCGATCCCGCCGAGCCCGTCGAGGATCGCGCCGTAGCCCTCGCCGATGCCGGCCTCGGCCAGCATCTGCCCGAGCTGGACGGTGCGGTTGGCGATCATGCGCGGATCCTCGATGAAGCCGTCGCGGGCCCGGGCCAGCGCCGCCGCCATCGCGCGCACGCGGGGCTCGTCGGCCGGCAGGGCCTTGCCGGCCTCCCGGCCCGCGAGCCAGCGGGCCGGGTCGGTCCCGTCGGTCGGCGCGAGCCAAGCCGGCAGGGTGCCCTCGGCGGTGGTGGCGACCACCGCGCCCGCGGCGTCGCCGCGCTCGTCCGAGTCCCGGTTGCAGGCGCCGAGGGCCAGCAGGACCAAGCCGGACGCGATCCGGATGCGGCCGGCCCGTCTCATCGCGCGGGCTCCCCCGGCGCCAGGACCGTGCGCGGGCCCTCCGCCACCTTGATGCGCGCCGTCTCGCGCCACGTGGCGAGATCGATCACCGAGACATCGTCCGAGAACCAGTTCGCCACGTAGGCCCGCGGACCGACCACCGCGATGCCCTCGGGATAGGGCCCCACCGCCACGGTGGCGACGATCTCGAGCCGGGCCGCATCGATCACCGTCACGGCGGCGGCATGCTGGTTGGTGACCAGGATCCGGCTGCCGTCGCCGGTGACCGCGACGCCGTAGGGCATCCGGCCGGCCGGAACCGTGGCACGGGCCCGCAACGTCGCCGTGTCGATCACCGTGAGGTCGCCGCTGCGCACGTTGGCGACGTAGAGGCTGGCCTCGTCCGGCGCGAGCGCCAGGGCGAAGGGCGCCTCGCCGGTCGGGACGACGGCCACGCGGGTCATCGTCCCCGTGTCGATCACGCTGACCTGACGGCTCTCGCGGTCGGCGACGTAGAGCCGCCCGCGCCGGTCGAGGACGAGATGGGCCGGTTCGTGCCCCACCGCCGCGGTGCCCTCGACGGCGCCGGTCGCCGCGGAGATCCGCAGCACGCGGTCGCCCGACCAGTCGCCGACGAACAGGTGCGCGCCGTCGGGGCTCGCCGCGAGGCCGAAGACCTGGCCGGGGACGGGCAGGCGGCGGGGTGGCTTGCCGGGCTCGACGACGGTCACGGCGCGCCCGTCCGGGTGGGTGAGATAGAGGCGGCCGGCCCGGTCGGTGGCCGCCGCCACCGGCGCCGGCCCGAGCGGGATCCGCCCGGCCACGGTCCCGGCCTCGATCCGCGCCAGCTCGGCCCCCTGCTGGCTGACGACCCAGACCGGGTCGGCGGAGGCGGACGCGCCACCGGTCCCGGTGGCGGCCGCGAGCGCGAGCGTCGCGATCAGCCGGAGGTGGCGCATGCGGGGCCTCAATGGGTCGTCCGGCCCTCGACGGCCGCCTTCAGCCCCTTGAGCCCGTCCGCGAAGTAGCGGTTCATCGCCGTGCGCCCGGCCTCGTCGCTGAGGTTCTCCGGCGGCTCGTTGCCGGTGTCGCCCCGGTAGAAGCGGCCGATCCACGACACCTTGGAGCCGGTCCCGTCCGGGGTCACCGTGAGGGTCGCCGAGTAGGAGGAGACCGGGAGCGCCTTCAGGTCCGGGTCGGACATCCGGTACGAGTAGGTCCGGCCGTCGGCCAGCCACTCGTCCAGCCCCTCGACCAGGGTGCCGCCGGCCTTGAGGGTCACCCGGCGGGTCGTGCCCTCGACATTGCCGCCGCTGGCCTCGGCCTTGGCCACGTCGGGGTGCCAGCGCCCGATGCCGCCGAAATCGCCCACCACCTTCCAGACCGCGTCCGGGGGCGCCTGGATAGTGATCGACTGGTCGATCTTCTGCGGCGTCGGCCCGTGGGCCAGCGCCGCGCCGGCGAGGCCGACGACGGTGAGGCCCGCGGCGACGGCCGGGACGAGGGCGAGGGGCATCCGCATGGTCAGGTCCTGATCGGTCCGGTTGGAACGAGGGTTGGAACAGGGTGGGCCGCGCGCCCGCGGCGCGCGCGCTGGACGAGGGCGAGGGGGTTCGCCAGGAGGGCCAGGAGCGTCAGCCCCAGGGACGCCGCCAGGAGGGCGGGGCGCGGGTCGAGCCGGCCGGGCAGTGGGCGCGGCGTCGCCGCGGCGCGCAGGGGGGCGGCCAGGCCGCCCGGGCCGTCGAGATGGGCGTAGCCGAGGCCGGTCTCGGCGGCGAGGCGCTTCAGATAGGGTTCGCGGACCGCGGAGAGGTGCTCGCTGCCATGGGCCGCCTGGGCGCCGAAGGGGGCGTTGCGCGGGTTGTAGCCCTCGCGCGATTCCGCGTCGGCCGGGGGCGGCCCGGAGCGGTTCTCCTGCTGGACGTCGCTCTCGCCCAGGAAGCCCGCCGGCCGGCCGCGATCGTCGAAGCGCGGGATCGGCGACAGGCCGTAGCCGCCCGCGCCGACGATCAGCCCGCGCACCGCGCCGGGCTTGCCGTCGAAGGTCGGGCCGCCGGAGGCCGGCAGGGGCGGCGTCTCCTGGCCGTCGGTGAGGAACAGGAGGTCGGCGTCGATCTCCCCCGCCATGGCGAGCGACCGGAACAGGCCGGCCGCGATGCGGCTGTCCCCCTCCCAGGCCATGCGCGGATCCAGGGCCGCGATGGCGCCGTCCAGCGGCGCGAAATCGGCGCAGACCTCGACCGGCGTGAACAGCAGGAACGGCCGCCGGTCGGTGAACAGGCCGAGCGCCACCCGCGAGCCGCAGGGGAGGTCGGGCAGCATCGCCCGCAGCGCCGCCTTGACGGTCTCGAGCCGGCTCAAGGATCCCGCGGCGGCGGGATAGTCGCGCACCGCCATGCTGCCGGTGATGTCGACCACCGCCAGCACCGACACGCCGGTGCGGGTGAACGGGATCGGCGGGGCGACGAGGGCCGCCAGCGCCAGCACCAGGGCGGCCGCCAGGACGCGGAACCGCCCGTCGCGCAGGTTGCGGGCGACGAAGGGGGGCAGGACGGAGGGCCGAACGGGGGGCAGGACGCGCCGCGGTCTCACGGGCCGCCCCGCGGCTGGCCGGGGATGTCGGTCCAGATCTTCTTCGGTTCGGCGCGCAGCTCGTCCCCGGTCTTGCGGTCGAATTCCGGGTAGTCGCGCACGAGGCGCGAGGCGACGTCGAGATTGTACTTGGCGTCCCAGAATTCGGGCCGGGCCTGGAGGGCGCGGCGGTAATCCTGCCGCGCCAGCGTCACCTGGGGCGCGGCCTTGTCGAGATCGCCGCGGCCGATCAGCACGAAGGCCTGCCGCATCCGCGCGTTGCCGATGACGTACCGCGCCCGGGCCGCCTCCCGCACCGCGCCGGCGCGGTCGAGGGCGTCGAGGAGGGGCTCGGTCTCGCCGAGACGGTCCCGGGCGGCGAGGAAGCCGATCCGCGCCACCAGGAGGGCCGGCCGCGCATCCGGGTCGACCGGCCGGTCGCGGCCCGCCTCCAGGGCGGCGATCCGGTCGTCGTCGCGCGCGGCGCTCCAGCCCGAGACGGCGAACCACAGGGCGGCGGCCGCGAGGACCAGCGGCAGGGCGACCAGCAGGGCCGGCCGGACCCTGCGCCAGGCCGCGGCCACGCCGAGGCGGTGAAGGGCGGCGCGGCGGCGCGGGGCCGGGCCGTCGAGGAGGGCGCCGGAGCTCATGCCGCCCTCCGCGGCGCCGCGCCCGCGGCTTCCGTCGCCGTCTCCGCCTCCGCCTCCGCCTCCGCCGGCGCATCCGCGAGGTCCGTCTCCACGAGGTCCGCCTCCACGAGCTTGGCGAGGACGAGCACGGCGAGGCCCAGCGCGGCGAGCGCGGCGGCGAGCCCGGTCAGGTCCCGGCGCGGGCGCTCCTCGACATAGGGGATCGGGTCCCGCTCCAGGGCCTCGATCTGCCGGATCGCGGCTTCCACCGCCGCGGCGCCCTCGGCCTCGAAGGCGCGGTAGGGCACGCCGAGGCTCTTGAAGAACAGGTCGAGGTGCCGCTCCGGCGCGGCCTGGGGCGTGTCCTCGCCGGCCGGCCGGTCGGCGATGCCGGGCGAGCCCTTGGTGCGCAGGAACAGCCAGTACAGGTTCGGCCGGATCCGCGCGACGGCGGCGCGCAGCTGGTCCTGGATGCGCGGGTCGATCACCGCGGCGCCGTCGGACACGAGCAGGAGCACCCGCGAGGCGCCGACATCGACCCCGAACTGCGACAGGGCCATGCCGAGGCCGCGGCCGATATTGGTGTAGTCGAGGCCGGGCCGGTCGATGGCGGCGATCGCCGCCCGCACGGCGTCGTGGCGGTCGGTCATCGGCATGACCAGCATCGGCGCGGTGGAGAAGGCCGTCACGGCGAACAGGTCGTGCCCCCGCGCGCCGACGAAATCCGCCAGGAGGCGCCGGGAGGCGGCGGCCTTCGATTCCTCGGCGCCGGAGGGCTGCCGGCCCGCGAAGGTCTCGTTCATGCTGCCCGAGCGGTCGATCAGCAGCGAGACCTGCGCGCCGATTCCGAGGCGCTCGATCCGCGCCCCCGTCCGGTAGGGGCCCGCCAGGGCCACGATCAGGCCGGCGATGGCCAGGATGCCGGCGAGCGTCAGCGCCCGGCCGAGCCAGGCCGAGAGGGGATCGGCCGGGGCGGCGGCGACCGCCGGCACGGAGGTCCGGCGCAGGGCCGAGCGGGCCAGCGGCAGCAGCGCCAGCGGCAGCAGCCACAGGATCCAGGGTTCGGTCGCGCCGAGGCGGGCGAGGAGATCGGTCACGGCGTCACGCGCTCCGCTCCGCCGCCGCGAGGCGGGTCAGGAGCATCTCGGCCTCGGCGAGGGGCCAGGCCGCGCGCGCGGCGGGCAGGCGGCCGCCGAAGAAGGCGAGGCGCGAGGCCTCGAAGAAGCGCGCGAGCCCCTGCGCCTGCCCCCGAAACGCCCCGTGGCGCGCGAGGACGTCCCCGAGATCGTCGGCCAGCACCCGCCGGCCGGCGGTCTGGTCGAGCCCCCGATGCAGGGCCAGCAGCGCCGCCCGGTAGGCCTGATCGGGCTCGGCCCCCGCCCGCTGCCGCCGGAGCACCCGCAGGGCCGTCGCGAAGGGACGGCCGCGCCGTGTCCGGAACGGCCCCCAGGCGCGGTCATGCGCCAGCGCGAGCGCCGCGAGGCCGGCCAGGGTCCCGAGGCCCGCCGCCGCCGCCACATCCGGCCCGGGATCGATCCGGCCGCCGCGACCGTCCGGGCGCAGGTACTCGGCCGGATCCTCGCGCCGCTGCGGCTGCACCTCGCGCAGGGGGGAGACGCCGAGGCTCCAGCCCGGCACCTGGACGGCGGCGGTGGTCAGGCCGGTCGCCGCCTCGCTCGCCAGCGTCAGGGGGAAGCCCGGCACTTCCAGGGTGCGGGCGTCGAGGGCGGCATAGAAGCTCTGGTAGGTGAGGCGCAGGCGCACCCGCCGGGCGCCGGCCACCGTAACGTCGTCGACCGCGACGGCGCGCAGGTCGAGCCAGTAGGTCACCGGACCGGGCTGGGGCAGGGTCGCGCGCTGCAGCCGGAAATCGGGATCGGCCAGGATCTCCACCTGCGCCTCGACGAGGTCGCCCAGGAAGATTCCGAAGGGCCGCGGGCTGCGCACCTCGACGGAGCGCACCTGCGCGGCCGCCGTGCCGGCCGTCAGGGCGAGGGGCGCGGCGAGGAGGCCGGCCAGCAGGAGGGCGGGAACGCGCGCGCCCATGCTCAGGTCGTCATCAGGTGGCGGGTGAGCGCCTGGGCGTCGAAGCGCCCGGCGAGCTGGAAGACCCGGCGGGCGAAGGGCGCGGCGGCGCGCTCCAGGGCGGCGATCCGGTCTCGCTCCCGGGCAATCCAGGCCCGGCGCAGGCTCGGGCGCAGCAGGACCACGCGGCGGCCGCCGCCCTCCAGATCGTCGAGCTCGACGAGGCCGAAGGCCGGCAGCGCCTCCGCCTCGGCGGGGTCGGCGAGCAGGATCGGCACCGTGTCGTGCGGCGCCAGCGCGGCGAAGACCTGGGCGATCAGGGCCTCGGGCCAGCGGAAGTCGGAGGCGAGGAAGACGAGCTTCGGCCGCCCGGCGAGCCGCCGCGCGGCCTCGAGCATGCCGGCGCAGCCGCGACCCGTGCGGGGCGCGCCCGCGACCCGCTCGGCGGCGGCGACGGCCGCGCCCCGGTGGCGGGTGGCGGGCAGGGTGAGGTCGTCGCGCAGGGTCTCGTCGCAGCCGATCAGGCCGAACCCGTCGCTGATCCGGGTCGCCGAGACGGCCAGCGCCCGGCAGAGATCGCCCGTGAGCCGCGTCCGGTCCGCCGTGCCGCGGAAGCCCATAGAGGCCGAGAGATCGACCAGAACCCAGGTCTCGACCGCGGTCCGCGCCTCGAAGCGGCGGACATGCACCCCCTCGAACGGGTCGCGCAGCGTCGCGCGCAGGTCGATGCGGCGGGCATCCGGCAGTTGCAGGAACGGCACCTGATCGCGGAACGGGCCGGAGCCGCCGGCGTCGCGTCCCCGGTGGAGGCCGGCCCGGCTGCCGCGCGGCCGCCAGCGCGGCAGGTAGACGATGTCGGCCGTGCGCGGGTCGCTCACGGCGCCGGCACCGTCTCGAACGCGGCCCGGCACAGGGCCGGCACGATCGCGCCGCGCTGCAATTCGTGGACGGGTTCGAGGAAGACGCGGTGGGCCATCACCTCGGTGAAGACCGCCCGCACATCCTCCGGCACCAGCCAGTCGCGCCCCTCCAGCCACGCCCGCACCCGGGCGGCGCGCACCAGGAAGGCGACGCCGCGCGGCGAGGCGCCCCCCTGGACGAGGGTGGCGGTGTCGAGGCCCGGGAGCCGGATCCCGGCCTCCGCGGGGCGGACCAGGGCGTCCCAGAGGGCCACCACGTAGGCCTCGATCGACGGCTCCGCCCGGACGGCGTGCTGGATCGCGGCGGCGATGCCGCCGATCCGGGCGTGGTCGAGCACGCCCTCCGCGACCGCGCCGACGAGGGCGTCGGTGTCGTGGAAGCGCGGGTCGAAGACCAGGGTCCGGCGCACCGCCGCGTCCCGGGGCGCCTCCAGGCCGATCTCCATCAGGAAGCGGTCGCGGGCCGCGGCCGGGAGCTCGAAAGTCTCCTCGCGCTCGACGCGGTTGCGGTCGGCGAAGACCTGCAGGTTCGGGAACGTGTAGGTGCGGCCGAAGGCCTGGACGCTGCGCTCGGCCATCAGCCGGAGCAGCAGGGCGTGGACCTGCGGCCGCGCCCGGTTGATCTCGTTGAAGAAGAACACCGAGAGATCTTCGGCCCGGGCCAGGACCGGGCCGGGATCGACCCGCGGCCGGCCGTCGGGGCCGAGATAGGTGTGGTAGATCAGGTCGGTCGGCATCATGTCGACCGTGCCCTCGACGCGCTCGTAGGCGCCGCCCAGCGCCCGGGCCACCGCCCGCAGCAGGGTGGTCTTGCCGACGCCGACATCGCCCTCGAGCATCACGTGGCCGCGGGCGAAGATCGCGATCGTCACGAGGCGGATCGCCCGCTCCTGTCCGACCACCGCCTTGGCGACCTCCGCCTCGAAGCGGGCCGCCGCGGCCCGCCAGTCGGTGAGCATCGTGTCTCCGGGACGGAGGGTGTTCATGAGGCGGTGCCTGCGGTGTCGGGCGGGGCGCCGGTACGGTGGCGCCGGGTGTCGATGCGGCGTGTCGGTGCGGCGCGCGGTACCGAGCGTCGCTGCGGGCCGGCGCCGCGGCGCGGGCCGGCCCCAGGACGCCCGATCGGCCGGCCGGATCGGTCGGCCGCGATCCGTTCGACGCGATCAGTTCGACGAGATCTTGGCGACGTCGTACTCGAACTTGCCGGTCTTCTTGGCGTTCTCGATCCGCTTCTTGTTGCGCTCCTCCATCTGCTTGATGGATTCGGCCTGCTTGCTGACCTCCTTCGGGTCGTGCTTGGGATCGTACTTGGTCCCGGCGACCTTCTCGGGGAAGCCGGGCTTCGGCTGCCAGCAATTGCCCGGCGCCTTGCAGGTCTGCCCGTCATAGGCCAGCGCCGGCACCGCGAAGGCCGCCCCCGCGATCAGCATCGCCGTCGTGATCACTGTGCGCATCGTTGATTCCTCCGTCTCTTCCTTGGCCGGCCGGTCGGGCCGTCGGTTCGCCCCGTCTCCTGCGGGGCGCGACTTGCCGAGAACGGCTAGTCCAGCGGCTTGCACTGGCCGGGCACGTCCTTGGCAAAGGTCTCGCCCTCCTTGAAGGGCTTGTAAGTCTTCTTCTGCGCGTCGGTGAGCCACTCGGCATCCTTCACCGGACCCGTGTAGAGATGGCGGATCCAGGCGATGACCTGCAGCATCTCGTCGGGATTGAGATCCTCGTTGTGCGGTCCCATCATGCCGTTGGCGCCGCCCCAGAGGGTCGAGAACAGGCCGACATCGGTCGTGTTCGCCGGGTAGGTCCAGTAATCGTCGTTGAGGCCGGGCCCGACCTTGCCCTCGCCGAGATGGCCGTGGCAGCCGGAGCACGAAGTCAGGAACAGGCTCTCGCCGTTGCGCAGGCAGGACTTGTCGTCGATGTAGAGATTCTTGCCGGTCTGGAAGAAGGTCTTGACCGCCTGCGTGTCCCGCCCGCCCGGCTTGCCCTCGGCCGTGTCCATCGCCTCGCCGGTGATGGTGTTGCGGAAGACGATCCCGGTCTGCGGGCCGGACTGGGGCTGCGCGCGGGCCGCAACGGGCATGGCCACGGCGAGGGTGAGAAGGGCGACGCGTGCCGAACGAACGATGAGCATCTGTTGAGCGGATCCTGATGTCTTGGTCGGTGGCCCGGGCGCGCCGGGCCGGTCTCGGGGGAGTCGGGGCGGGCGGGGCTCAGTTCGAGGCGACGACCGGCACCCCGTCCTGCTTGAGGATCGCCGCGATGGCGGGCCGCGCCTTCTCGATCCCGGCGTCGAGGGCCTTGCGCAGGGCCTCGTCGTCCTTGCGCACGCCCATCGACTGGTCGAAGACCTGCGGGACCTTGCGGCCGTCGCTGCCGACCGTGTCGGCCGGGACCAGCGTCATGCGCAGGGGCGTCGGGGAATCCTTGACGTAGCGGGCGACGTCGGGACCGAAGGCAACGCCGACATCGGCCTTGTCGTTGGCCACCTCGCTGACGATGCGGGCCGGGTCGATCTGGGTGTACTGGTTGCGCGGCGAGCGGAAGTTCACCAGCGAGTAGAGGTAGGCCATGTCCTCCTCGTAGCGGCCGATATCCTTGAGCATCGCCTCGCCGGGGGAGCCGAACGGCACCACCATGTGGTCGAGGGTCTTGAGCCGCGGGTCGGACCAGGACTTCACGTCGAGATCCTTGTCGGCGCGCGTGATGAAGACGTAGCCGCTCCGGTAGTACGGCTTCGTGGTCAGCACCCGCGGGTCGTCGCTGTCGAGGCCGACGACCACGTCGCAGGTCCGCTTCTCCAGGCCGTCGCGGACGAGGTAGATCGCGGGCTTCGGCAGCCAGACGAAGACGGGCTTCTTCCCCATCGCCTCCGCGACCGCCACGGCGACGCGGTTCTCGAGCCCCGATCCGTCCCGCATCGAGAGCGGCGGCTGCTTCTCGGAGGCGCAGATGCGCAGGGTCGCGGGGTCGGCCGGCGGGGCGGCCGGGGCCTTGCCGGGATCCTGCTGGATGGCCTGGGCCTCGGAGTCCTGGGCCGCCACCGGCCCGGCGGCCAGGGTGGCGAGCGTCAGGACGGCGGCGAAACGGGCCGCCAGGATGCGGGCGCGCGGGCGCGGCATGGACGTTGATCCCTGTTGTCGAAGCGTTTCTTGATGGCGGTCCGGAGGGGCGCGGCCGGGCTGCGGGGCGCCGTGGCGCCCCGCGCGTCCCGGACCCGGCCCGGAGTCCCGCCGGCCGCTTGGCCGGCGGGATGAAGGCGGGCCCTACTTGAATGGCCCTACTCGGCGGGCCCTACTTGGCGGCGTGCTGCTCGTACTCGCCGACATTCGGGTCGTCGTAGGGGCCCTTGCCGTCCAGCGAGAACACCATCACGCCGCCGCCCATCTGGGTGTAGTTGGCGAGCTTCTTGAAGGCGCCCACCGCGCCGAGGCCGGCGGTCGGGTCGGCGAGGTCGAACACCAGGCCCACGCCCGGCCAGCCGCCGACGCCGTAGTAGATGGCGACGTATTGCGTGCCCTTGTGGGTATAGGTGATCGGGTAGCCGATGGCGCCCGACGGCAGCTTGAACTTCCAGAGGAGGTCGCCGTTGTCGGAGTCGCGCGCCTTGATGAAGCCGTCCAGCGTCCCGTAGAGGACCAGGTCGCCGGCGGTGGCGGTGGTGCCGCCCCAGACCGCGAAGCGCTCCATCTTCTCCCAGTTGAACTTGCCGGTGATGGCGTTGTAGCTCTTGATCTGGCCGAGGCCCTCGTAGTTCTGCCGGTCACCCTTCGGGCCCGGATACATGTTCAGCGTCGCGCCGACGAAGAACTGACCCGCCCGGTAGGGCAGCATGAAGGGCTCCCAATCCATGCAGATGTGGTTGATGCCCATGTAGAAGGCTTGGCGCTTCGGATCGTAGGAATCGTGCCCCTGGTTGTGGTAGCCCATCGCCGAGGGACAGATGTCCTTGGCGAGGTGGTCCATCCGGGTGCCGTATTCCGGATCGCGCACCGGCGTGCCGGTCTTCAGATCCACCGACTTGAACACGTTGACGGTGTCGTCGATCTTGTTGGCCGAGACCAGCGTCCCGTCCGTCCGGTCGAGGGTGTAGACGATGCCGTTGCGGTCCGGGTGGGTGAGGAGCTTCCTCATCTTCCCGTCCTTGTCCTTCTGGTCGGACAGCATCATCACGTTGACGCCGGCATAGTCCCACTCGTCGTGCGGGGTCTTCTGGTAGCCGAACTTCGCCTCGCCGGTGTCGGCGTCGCGGCCGAAGATCGTCATCGTCCACTTGTTGTCGCCGGGACGCATGGTCTCGTTCCACGGCGCCGGGTTGCCGGTGCCGAAGTAGATCAGGTTCGTGCCCGGGTCATAGGCGTACCAGCCCCAGTTGGTGCCGCCGCCGATCTTCCAGGCATCGCCCTCCCAGGTCGAGGTGCCGAGGCCCTTCTGGCCGTAATGAGCGTTGTGGATGTTGAAGTCCTTGGCGAGCAGCAGGTCCTCGTCCGGGCCGGTCGCGTAGGCGCGCCAGACCTGCGCGCCGGTCTTGACGTCGTAGGCGGTGAGGTAGCCGCGGACGCCGAGCTCGGCACCCGAGGAGCCGATGATCACCTTGTCCTTGACCACGTAGGGGGCGATGGTGAGCGTCGAGCCGACCTTGATGTCGGAATTCTCGACCTTCCACACCGTCTCGCCGGTCTGGGCGTTCAGCGCCGCCACGTTGCCGTCGAGCTGGGTCTTGAGGATCAGCGCCGGGGTCTTGCCGTCGCCCGGCCAGTAGGCGAGGCCGCGGTTGACGAGATCGCAGCAGGCGACCGAACGGGCGGCCGGGTTCTGCTTGGGCTTGTCCTGCCACAGGATCTTGCCCGGGTCGTCGAGGCCGAGGGCGAAGGTGTTGTTCGGGAACGAGGTGTGGATGTACATGACGCCGTCGACGACGAGCGGCGCGCCCTCGTGGCCGTTGAGCAGGCCGGTGGAGAACGTCCAGGCCGGCTTGAGCTGCTTGACGTTGCTCTTGTTGATCTGGGTCAGATCGCTGTAATTGTTCGAGTCGTAGTTCTTACCGGGCATCACCCAGTTCTCGTCGCTCTTCGATTTCTCGACGAGCTTGTCGTTGGCCTGCGCCACGCCCGCCATGGCGACCGGCGCGAGCGCCATGATCGCCAATGCCGAGACGGAATTCCGGAGCCTGATCATCCTGCGTCTCCTCGCCGGACTGCCACGCCGTTTGGCCTCGCAGTCATCGTGGTGTTCATCCGATGGCGACACGTCTTCCGACGACAAATCCGCTTTCAGCATCGCGATATCCCGGCTATTTCCAGTATTCGCTAGGCTTATGAAAGACTTATTATCGTTGTGCGCCACTCGATTATTCGCACGGCTTGTAATGCGTGTCTTTGCAAAACGAAACATTTCTTTTCGGGACAATCTGGCAATACGCCACCGGAGATTTGGTAAGATCAGCGAGGTCTTGACCGATCGCCGACATCCATCCCAGACAAGCGGAAACGATATGCGGGCGTGCGGGCACGGTGCCGTCCGCCGACCCGCTCCGGGAGGACGCGATGGGTCTTGTCACGGGCGGCGCAGGCCGCTTTCTGGCGCTGGCGACCTGTGTCGCGATTCCGGCCACGGCGGCCGGGACCGGCGGCGGACAACGCTTCGCCGCCCTCTACGCACAGGACGGGCGGCGCGAACTGACGGGGGCGGATCTGGAGCGCTTTACCGGCGCGGGCGTCCTGTGGTGCCGCCGCCCGGACGGGATCCCCCAGAAGGCCGCCGCCGCCTGGCTGATCGGGACCCGCTCCCTCGTGCTGATGAACGCGCACAATTTCCGCAATCGCCAACTGGAGGTCACCCGCACCGTTGCCGATTGCTACTTCCAGATCGCCGGCCGCAATTACGGCTTCGCGCCGGACTTTCTGGAACTCGGCATCGAGCCGGAGGCGCGGCGCCTGCACATCACCGACGACTGGGCGCTCCTGCGCCTCGCCGAGCCGGCCGAGGCACGGCCGCAGCCGATCCCGGACGCCCCGCACCTTCCGACCGGCGACCTGACGCTCCCGGTGACGATGGTCTCCCCCGCCGGCCACGAGAACTACCGCGGTCAGAGCAGCCGGGAATCCTGTGCCATCCGGCGGATCGATCCGCCCAGCGAGGGCGACATCCGCCGCGCCCGCCACGACTGCAACGACGGCTACGGAGGGTCGGGCTCGGGCCTGTTCGACGAGGCCGGGCATCTCGTCGCGATGCAGAGCGCGTCGCTCTCGATGAACCAGCGCCACGCCTTCGACATCGAGTTCCACTACGGCTCGGCCCTGCTGATCGAGGGCCGGCTCCGCGAGGCCCTCCGGGCGCAGGCCCGCTAGGGCCGTCGGTCTGACCCGCCCGCCCGGCATCCGCGTCGGCGGCGCGTGCCGGATCCCCCGTCCGGCCGCACGGCTTCCCGGAGGCATTCCGGTAAGCCTCCGGTAAGCACCGCGGCGATTTCCGCACCGCCCGGGCGCGAATGCCTCGACGGCGGCGCCGAGGAGCGCCAAAACTTAACGTTGAGCCTCGAATCTGGTCCCGCGAGGGTGCCGGGATGCCAGCGGTCGGAACGTTCAGGGTCTGCGAGCCGGGAAGGCTGCCGCTCACGGAGGCCGTGGGGGAGGCTGTGGCGGAGGCGATCGCCCTGCCATCGGTGCTCGTCACGATGCTGGGCAGCCTGATCGAGGCTTGGCCCCGGCAGATCTACACACAACCCTTGGTGACAACGCGCTTCCTCGGCCAGCGCACCACCTACGTCTGCGACCCCGGACACATCCGCAGCCTGCTGGTCGATCAGGCCGAGGCGCTGGAGCGGGAGCCGTTCATGCTGCGGGCCCTCGCGCCCGCCCTCGGCTCGGGCGTCCTCACCGCGGACGGTTCCCACTGGCGGGGGCAGCGCAGGACCGCCAGCCCGATGTTCCGCCCGGACCGGGTCCGGAGCTTCGTGCCGGCCATGGCCCGGGCCGCCGCGGCGACGCGGACGCGCTGGCATGGCGCCGATCCGGCCGGGGCGGAGCGGGACGTCCTGCACGAGATGATGCGCACCACCTTCGAGGTGATCGTCGCCACGATGGTGTCGGGCGATCCCCATCTGGAGGTCGAGCCGTTCGGGCGCGCGATGGACGCCTATCTCGGCCAGACCAGCTGGAAGATCGCCCTCGCGATGCTGCGCGCCCCGGCCTGGGTCCCGCATCCCGGGGCCCGGGGGGGCGCGGCCGCGGTGCGCCACCTGCGCGGCGAGGTCGCCCGGACGATCGCGCGCCGCCGGGCGCGCGGCGAGCCCGGCACCGACCTCCTCGGCCTCCTGCTGGAGGCGCGGGATCCGGAGACCGGACAGCCGCTCCCCGAAGCGCGCGTCGTCGACAACCTGCTGACCTTCGTGGCCGCGGGCCACGAGACCACCGCCCTGGCGCTGGCCTGGACCCTCCGGGTCCTGGCGGAACACCCGGAGGTGGAGGCGCGCGTCGTCGCCGAGATGGCGCGGCTCGGCGACGACCCCGCCGCCGATCCCGAGGCCGCGGACCGGTTGCCCTACACCCGCCAGGTGCTCCTCGAGGTGATGCGCCTCTATCCGCCGGCGCCGCTGATCGTGCGGCGGACCCGGGCGCCGGTCCGGCTCGGGGACAGGGTCGTGCCGGCCGGGCAATCGGTCCATGTGCCGGTCTACGCCCTGCACCGGCATGCCCTGCTCTGGGACAGGCCGGAGGTGTTCGATCCGGATCGCTTCGCCCCCGAGCGGGCCGCCGCGCGCGACCGCTACGCCTACCTGCCGTTCGGAGCCGGCCCGCGGGTGTGCATCGGCATGAGCCTCGCCCTGACCGAGTGCCTCGTCATCCTGGCGACGCTGCTGCCCGCCTTCCGCTTCAGACCGGTCACCCGGGCGATGCCCGCGACGCAGTTCCGCGTGACGCTGCGGCCCAAGGGCGGCCTGACGATGAGGGTCGAGCCCCGCCATGTCGCGTGAGACGTCCGCCGCGGCCGCCGGCCCGGCCGGCGGGCCCGATCCGGCCCGGCGGTCGCGGCGCCGGACGGGATCGCTGCTCGGCCGCCTCCGCGGCCCCGACACGGTCGACGCGCTGCCGAACCGCTACCGGCTGCAGGTGCGCACCGGGCTCCTCGACGAGACGCTGAAGCTCGCCACCTACTCGGCGGTGACGCACCTGATCATCGCGCTGGCCGTCACGTACTTTTTCTGGGGCTCGGCCTCGCACACCTATCTTCTCGGCCTGCTCGCCGTGGTCGCGGCGCTGATCACGGCAACGACCTACACGACCTGGCTCTACTGGCGCGCCTATGCCGGCACCGCGTCCGAACGCAGCGTCCGGTGGGGCTGCCGGATCTCGGCAGGGCTGGCCTTCGCCCTGGGCCTCGCCTGGGCGACCATGCCGGTCGTGCTGTTCACCCCCTGCAGCAGCGAGGAGCGGCTGCTCGTCGTCGCCATCGTGGCGGGCCTGATCTCGGACGCCTACGTGGTCGGGCCGCTCCTGTCGGTCTCGTACCTGTTCGCGGTCCCGGTCATCGTCGGCAGCTTCGTCGGGCTCGCCCGGTCCGGGGAGCCGATCGCGCTCAGCATCGGTTTCCTGCTCGCCGTCTACGCGGTGTTCGTGGTGACGAGCGTGCGCCGCATGAGCCGCCTGTCCTGCCAGCGCATCCTGGACCGGGTGCGCGTCGAGGATCAGAGTGAGACGATCGGTCTGCTGCTCAACGCCTTCGAGGCGAATGCCAGCGACTGGCTCTGGGAGACGGACGAGACCGGGCAGTTCCAACACGTCTCTACCCGGATGGCGGATGTCCTGGCCCGCCCGGTAGAGACGCTCCAGCACGCCCGGTTCCAGGCCCTGCTCGCCGGGCGGAGGGAGGCGCCGATCGAGGCCGATCAGAGCGTCGACCTGCTGGAGCGCCTCCGCGGGGGCACCCCCTTCCACCAGCTCCTGATCGCCGTCGACACGCCGGCCGGCCGGCGCTGGCTCCGGCTCAGCGGCAAGCCCTTCCTCGACCAGGGAGGGCGCTTCGCAGGCTTCCGGGGCGTCGGCTCGGACATGACGGAGGCCCGCCGGACGGAAGCGCACATCGCCTTCCTGGCGACGCGGGACCCGATGACGGGCCTGTCGAACCGGGTCATGTTCCACGCGGTCGCGTCGGAGGCCTGCGCGGCAGCGGTCGCGCAGGGGCCGGCCCCGGTGGTCAGCCTGCTCTACCTCGACCTCGATGGCTTCAAGACCGTCAACGACAGCATCGGCCACGCCGCCGGCGATGCCCTGCTGGGGCAGGTCGGCGATCGCCTGCGCGCCCTGCTCCCGGCCGACGCGCAGGCGTTCCGCCTCGGGGGCGACGAGTTCGCGATCCTGCAGCGCGGCCGGGATGCCGCGGCGGCGCAGGCCCTGGCCGAAGCCATCATCGGGGCCCTGCGCGAGCCTTACCTCCTCGACGGCGTCCGGGCGGAGATCGGCGTCAGTATCGGGATCGCCTGCGCGCCCGCGGACGCAACCGATCCCGAGGATCTGCTCCGGAAGGCGGATCTCGCGCTCTACAGCGCCAAGGAGGCCGGCAAGGGGCGCTGGCGGGACTTCGACAGCGGCCTGGAAGTGCGCGTGCAGCGCCGGCGCGAACTCGACGAGGCGATGCGCCACGCCATCGCCGACGGCGAGATGACGTTGCACTACCAGCCGCTCGTGAGCCTGCAGGACGGCCACGTGGTGGGCTGCGAGGCGCTGCTGCGCTGGACCCGGCCGGGCCTCGGTCCCGTTTCGCCCGCCGAGCTGATCCCGATCGCCGAGGGAACGGGCTTCGTGGTCACGATCGGGCGCTGGGCCCTGCGGCGGGCCTGCACGGAGGCGCTGACCTGGCCGGCAAGCCTGCGCGTCGCCGTCAACATCTCGTCGGTCCATTTCCGCCGGCCCGACTTCTTCGCCGACGTCGCGGCGGTCCTGGCCGAGACCGGCCTGGCGGCGAACCGCCTCGAGATCGAGATCACCGAGTCGATCTTCCTGGCCAACACGCCGCACGTGCTGGACAATCTCCGCTCCCTGCGGGCGCTCGGGGTGCGGATCGCCCTCGACGATTTCGGGACGGGGTATTCCTCCTTGAGCTACCTGACGCAGTTCCCGGTCGACAAGATCAAGATCGACCGCGCCTTCGTCCGCGACCTGAGCAGCCGCCCCGAATGCCTGACGGTGATCGCGGCCATCATGGTCATCGCCCGCGACCTGGGCATCGACGTCACGGTCGAGGGCGTCGAGACCGAACAGCAGGCCGAACTGCTCCGGCTGCGGCGCTGCGACAGCGCGCAGGGCTTCCTGTACAGCCCGGCCCGGCCGCCCGGGGAGATCCCCGGCCTGATCGAGCGCATACGGATCGCGTGCGCGCCGCGCACGGCCGCTCCGGCGGAGCAGACCGTCCGCGCGGTCGCCTGAAGGAGCGCCGGAATCGTCCCGGCCGCGTCGCGGGCGGGGACGGATCCGTGTTGCCACGCGCCCGGGAACGGCTCTAGCGGGGGGCGACCACGCGGAACCGGGGAACAGGCGCGCCATGCCCAAGGTCGTCATCAGCGAATTCATGGACCCTGCGGCGATCGCCGCCGACCTGTCGGGCTTCGACACCCTGTACGATCCCGGACTCGTCGACCGGCCCGAGGCACTCGCCGCCGCCGTGGCGGAGGCCGACGCCCTGATCGTGCGCAACCGGACGCAGGTCCGCGGCGCGCTGCTCGCGGGTGCCCGACGCCTCCGGATCGTCGGGCGTCTCGGGGTCGGCCTCGACAACATCGACGTTCCGGCCTGCCGGGCGCGGGGGATCACGGTCCAGCCGGCGACGGGCGCCAATGACGGCGCGGTCGCCGAGTACGTCGTCGCCACCGCGCTGCTGCTGCTGCGCGGTGCCTATGGGGCGAGCGAGGCGGTCGCGGCGGGGACGTGGCCGCGCAACGCCCTGATGGGGCGCGAGATCGCCGGCAAGCGCCTCGGGCTCGTGGGCTTCGGATCGATCGCCCGGGAGACCGCCCGCCGCGCCGCTGCCCTCGGCATGGCGATCGCGGCCCATGACCCGTTCCTGGCCGCCGAGGATCCGGCCTGGACGCCCCCATACGGTCCGGTGCGGCGCTGGGATCTGGAGGCGCTGATCGCGGAGAGCGACGTGCTCTCCCTGCACGTCCCGCTCACCGCGGAGACCCGCGGCCTGATCGACGCGACCGCCCTCGCCCGGATGCCCGCGGGCGCCGTGCTGATCAACGCCGCCCGGGGCGGCATCGTCGACGAGGCCGCGGTGGCGGCCGCCCTGCGGTCCGGGCATCTCGGCGGCGCGGCCCTCGACGTGTTCGACCGCGAGCCCCTCGACGCCGCGGCCGGCGCCCCGTTCGCGGGCGTGCCGAACCTGATCCTCACGCCCCACATCGCCGGGGTGACGCAGGAATCGAACGTCCGGGTCTCGGCCGTGATCGCCGCGGCGGTGCG
The DNA here is from genome assembly GCF_029691625.1 of Methylobacterium sp. 391_Methyba4. Classification (NCBI taxonomy): domain Bacteria; kingdom Pseudomonadati; phylum Pseudomonadota; class Alphaproteobacteria; order Hyphomicrobiales; family Methylobacteriaceae; genus Methylobacterium; species Methylobacterium sp. 391_Methyba4. The sequence goes on from NZ_CP121475.1 coordinate 5,196,428, forward strand.
CCGGCATCTCACGCAGGGCTGAACGCGGGGGGATCTGGGCCTTTCGCCCGGCGCAGGCTATCCCATGGATCCGGCGCCGCGCGACCGAGGCTGTCGGGGCAGACCGGGAGGGAGCAGGGGATGACCGATCCGGCACGACGGGCCTTCCTGAAGAGCGCCGCGCTCGGTGCCCTGGCGGCGGGAAGCGGCCTGCGGCCCGCCTGGGCCGGAGAGGACGCGCAGCTGCCCTTCGGCAACGGCGAGCGCCCGCTCGTCGCCTATCCGGGCAAGCGGCCGCTGCTGCAGACCACCGCCCGGCCGCCCCAGCTGGAGACGCCGTTCGCGGTCTTCGACGAGGGCGCGATCACGCCGAACGACGCCTTCTTCGTCCGCTACCACCTCGCCGACATCCCCCTGGAGATCGACCCGGAGGCGTTCCGGCTGACCGTGGGCGGCCATGTGGAGCGACCCGTCGCGCTGTCGCTGTCGGAGCTGAAGGCGCTGCCGGGCCGGACCGAGATCGTGGCGGTCAACCAGTGCTCGGGCAATTCCCGCGGCTTCTTCGAGCCCCGGATGGCCGGCGGCCAGCTCGGCAACGGCGCCATGGGCTGCGCGCGGTGGACGGGGGTGCCGTTGAGAAGCGTGCTGGACCGGGCCGGCGTGAAGGCCGGGGCCGTACAGGTCGCCTTCAACGGGCTCGACCGGCCTGTGCTGCCCGAGACGCCGGACTTCGCCAAGGCGCTCACCCTCGACCAGGCCGGCGACGGCGCGGTGCTGCTCGCCTGGGGCATGAACGGCGAGGACCTGCCCTGGCTCAACGGCTACCCGCTCCGCCTCGTGGTGCCGGGTTATTACGGCACCTACTGGGTCAAGCACCTCGATACCGTCACGGTGCTGGACAAGCCCTTCGAGGGCTTCTTCATGAAGACCGCCTACCGCATCCCCGACAATCCCTGCGCCTGCACCGAACCCGGCCAGGCGGCCGCCGCCACGGTGCCGATCGGGCGCCTCAACGTGCGGTCGTTCCTCACGAATCTGGCCGACGGCGCGCGCGTGACCGCCGGTCCGGTCTCCCTGCGGGGCATCGCCTTCGACGGCGGCTCCGGCATCCGGACGGTCGCGGTCTCCACCGACGACGGCGCCACCTGGACCGAGGCCGCGCTCGGCCGGGATCTCGGCCCCTACGCGTTCCGGCCCTGGTCGCTCACGGCCGCGCTCACGCCGGGCGCCCACGCGATCCGGGTCCGGGCCACCGCCAACGACGGCAGCAGCCAGCCGATGGCGTCCCGCTGGAACCCGTCCGGCTACATGCGCAACGGCGTCGAGACCACCCGGGTGCAGGCGGCGTGAACGCGAACGGGAGGACGAACGGGATGCGTATGCTTCTGCTCGGCGCGATGATCGGGGGCCTGACGGCCGGCTCGGCCTGGGCCGCGCCACGGACCTACGCGGTTCCGGACCCGACCGCGCAGCTGCGGCCGCCGAAGGCGGACAGCCTGACCCCGGGCTACGAGGCGGCCCAGGCCAATTGCCAGACCTGCCACTCGGTGGACTACATCGCCACGCAGCCGCCCGGCCGCGGGAAGGCGTTCTGGGATGCCGAGGTGTCCAAGATGATCAAGGCCTACCACGCCCCCATCGAACAGGCCGATGCCGGCGCGATCGCCGCCTACCTGGCCGATACGTACTGAGAGGCCCGGAACGACGCCCCGGCCGGAAACCCGATCCGGGTTGTCAGCGCAGGGCGAGGGCCTGTGCGGCGTGCGTGGCGACGACCTGAACGGCCGGAAGATCGTACGCGTAGACGCGACCGGCCAGGATCGCCAGGGCCAGCGTCCAGAACACCGCACCGCCGACGCGACGGGCCGTGCGGTCGCCGGCCGCGGTGGCCGGGCAGGCGCGGGCGACGCCGTCGGCGACGGGCTCGCCGAACGGATCGAAGGCCGGCGACTGGTTTTCGGAGGCGCTGCGCATGATGGCGAATGTCGCGCTCGGCCTGTCCCTTCGCAATGGACGCGTCTTTCGTATTTCTCTGTCCGGGGAGATGCTTGTTCTCTATCCGCCATCGGCGGCAAACAGGTTCTTCTCAGACCGCCGTTCCTGCCGCCGGAAGCGGCACATCTTCGTCTCCACAGGGCGCCGGCGCGGCCGGCCCCGGGCCGGCGGGGGTATGATAGGCCATGCGCTCCCGGCGTCCCCGCAGGGGCTCGCGGCTGACCTCGCGCCACGCCTCGACCGGGGCCCCGGCGGCGCGCCGCGCGGCCTCGGAGACCAGGATCGGGACACCGTGGAGCTTGGTCGCCTGTTCCAGGCGGGCGGCGACGTTGACCGCATCGCCCAGCACTGTGAACTCGTAGCGCGCCTCCTCGCCGATGATCCCGCAGAACACCTCGCCGTAATGGACGCCCACGCCGATGCGCACGGTCCCCGTGGGCCCGGCTCTGTCGGTCCAGCGGGCGATCACCGCGACGAGATCCTGGGCGAAGGCGAGGGCACGGGCGGCATCGTCTGACCTGGGCTCGGGCAGGCCGAACACCACCAGGGCACCGTCGCCGATGAACTTGTCGACCACCCCGCCCCGGAGGCGGGCGAGGCGCGTCACCCGCCGCCGGAAGGCGGACAGGAACTCGGAGAGCCGGTGCGGATCCAGGTTCTCGGCCAGGGTGGTCGAGCCGCGCATGTCGACGAACACGATGGCGGCCTGCTGGCGGCGGCCGGCCTTCAGGCTCCCGTCGCCGTCGGCGAGCCGCAGGACCAGCTCCTGCGGCAGGAACCGCGACAGCCGGTTGCGGCGGGTCGCCTCCCGCAGGGCCGAGACGGCGAACAGCACGAACAGGACGGCGAGGGCACCGACCATGATCCAGAGGGCGAGGGCGATCCGGGACACCGCCGCCTGCCGCCGCTCCATCCTGTCCGCCTCGTACGTCTCCATGCGGCGCACGCGGTCGCGGATCGCGTCCATCACCTGCTTGCCGCGTCCGTCCGCCACCGAGGTGTGGGCCGCGGCGCTGTCGCCGCCGCGCATCAGGGCGACGCTGGCACCGAGTTCGTCGAGCTTCTCGCGGATCAGGGCGGCCAGGGTGTCGAGTTCGGCCCTCTGGTCGGCGTCATCCTGGACGAGGTCGCGCAGCCAATCGAGCTGGCGGTCGACGTTCAGCCGGCCCTCGGTGAAGGGCAGCAGGAAGGCCTCGTCGCCGGTGAGCAGGTAGCCGCGCTGGCCGGTCTCGGCGTCCTGCACCGCCGACAGCACCCGGGCGAGGCGCCCGTCCACCGCCACGGTGTGGCGCACGGCGTCGATGCCGCGCTGCTGGTAGACGAAGGCGCCGAGCGCGATGGCGGTCATCACCAGGATCGTGGCGAAGCCCACCGTCATCCAGGTCACGGTGCGCGAGCGCAGGGATCGCTGCACCCGCGCCTCGACGCGGTCCCGGACGGAGGCGACGTCCGGCGCGGGCACGGTGGCGGGACCGGACATGTCAGGCCCCGCCCGCGCCGTGCAGCCGGACGGACCGCCCGATCCGCCCCCCGCCCTCGACCGCCTGCGTCCGGCAATCCGCGATGGTCGCCCGCGCCGTGTCGATGGCGACGGACGCCGCCGACAGGATCCGGGTGTCCGGCTCCCGCTCCCGGGCGTAGCGCACCACGTCCATGGCCAGCGCGTCGACCTCGACGGTGAGCGCCTCGATCGCCGCCGGGTCGCGCAGCGCCCGGGCCTGCCCGGCGATCTCCAGAAGCCGGTCCATGATCTCGTCGATGCGCTCCCGGCGCAGGCTGGCGAGGCGCTTCCGGATCCAGGCGAGCACCGAGACGAGGCCGCCCGCCAGCGCGCCCAGGAGGTAGAGGGTGTCGCCGTAGCGCTCGATGAAGCCGTGCTGGTCGCGCTCGTAATAGTCGATCGCGCCGGGATGGATCGGGATCCGGGCGCTGGTGGCGGCCACGGTCGTGTCGTAGGCCGGGGCCTGGACGTACTCGGCGGCGTCGGTGGCCAGCGCGGCGGCGCTGCGCTTCTCGAAGAGCTGCTGGGTCACGTCGGCCGCCACCACGCGGCTCAAGGAGGCGCGGGCCATCAGCCGGTACGAGGCGCCCACCGTCTTCACGTCGTCGGCCGGCAGCTTCGGGCGGCCGCCGAACAGGCCGCCCGGGACGGTGACCGCCTGGAGCCGCGGGAAGCGCTCGATCACGGCGCCGTCATCCTCAACGGCGACGAACGCCACCTTGCCGCCGCGGGCGACGCCCTGCACGGCCGAGACCAGGGCCAGCGCCTTGGGCGCCGAGGGGGCGATGATGCTGACGAAGGCGTCGATCCGCCTCTCGCGGAAGGCGCCGGCCACCGCCTCCTGATCGACCGGGACCAGCAGGACCGTCGAGTCCCGGGCCGGGCCGGCGGCCTCCTCCAGGGTGAGGCCGTAATAGCCGAGGAGATTCCGGAGCAGCCAGAGATCGGCGTCCCGGTGCGCCGCGATGCCGAGACGCTTGCCGGCGAGCTTCGGGAAGCTCGTGATCCCGGCCTGCTCGGGCGAGGCGATGACCATCGCCTGGTCGCGCAGGATCGCCAGGGTCAGCCCGTTCGTCGGCAGCAGCACGTCGGGGCGGACCACCGCGAGGTCGGCCCGGCCGTCCTGCAGGGCGGCGGCGCTCTCGCGCACGTCGTCGAAGGACAGGATCTTCAGGCGGACATTCTCGTGGGCGGCCTCGAGCGCGTCCGCGTAGGCCTTGATCAGGCCGGGCTCGGTGCCGTCGCGGGGCGCGACCGCGATGGTCAGGACCGTCGCCTGGAGCAGGACCCACGCCGCGATCCCGCCCGCGCCCAGGAGGGCGGCGCCCGCCAGGAGAAGCATTTCCCGGCGCAGCAACCAGGCGGGCAGGCTCCACATCGGTCCGGATGCTCAGAACAGCGAGATCAGCACGATGCCGGCCACCATCACGGCGGCGCCGATCAGGCGCGGCGGGCCGGCCTTGACCTGCTTCATGCCGAACCAGCCGAAATGGTCCAGGGCCACCGAGGTCAGGAGGTTGGCGGTGATCAGCAGGCCGTTGAAGGCCCCGGCCCCGACCTTGTCGACGAAGAGCAGCCCGGCGAACACCGCCACCGCCCCGGTGATCCCAGCGAGCGGCATCCACCAGCGAACGCCCGCGATGTCGTCCCGGGTCGGCAGCGGCGACGGCCGCAGCAGGAACATCAGGGCGAACACGAACACCACGGGCACGAACGACACCGTGGCGGCGAGCCAGGGGTTCTCCAGGGCGCCGCGGAGCTGCGCGTTCCAGACCACGCCGATCGCCATCAGGGCGCCGGCCACGAGGATGAACGGGTAGAGCAGCTTGCCCGACATCCCGTGCCCCTCGCCGTGCCCCTCGCCGCCGTTGCTCCTGCCCCCCGAGCGCGCGATGAAGATCACGCCCACGGCCATCAGCAGGCCGCCGAGCCAGGGCATCGGCTTGAAGCCCGCGGCCTGCAGGCCGAACAGGCCGAGCGCGTCCATCGCCAGGGAGGTGAGGATGTTGGCGGTGAGGGTCAGGCCGTTGAACGGCCCGGCGCCGACCTTGTCGATGAAAGCCAGCCCCCCGAACACCGCCACCGCGCCGGCCAGGCCGCCGAGGGGCGCGTACCAGGGCATCTTGCTCAAGCTGTCGAGGCTCGGCAGCGGCGTCGGCATCGTGAAGAATAGGGTCGTGAACACGAAGACGATCGGCAGGAACGACACCGTCGCGGCGAGCCACGGATTGACCATGCGGCCCCGCAGCTGCGCGTTCATGGCGTTGCCGATCGCCTGCAGCGCGCCCGCCACCAGGATGAAGGGATAGAGGAGGGCTGCCGTCACGGGCGCGGACCTTGGGTTTCCGGGAAGGGATCAGACGAGGAGCAGGCCGGCGAGCGCCAGCGCGAGGGCCGGCGGCATCACCAGCAGGCCGAGCTTGAGGAAGGTCCAGGCGCCGACATCCTGGCCCTCGCGGCGGATGGCGGTGAGCCAGAGGATCGTGGCGAGCGAGCCGGTGACCGAGAGGTTCGGCCCGAGATCGACGCCGATCAGGATCGCGCCCGCGACCTTCTCGGGAACGTGGGCGGCCTGCACGGCGGCGCCCGCGATCAGGCCGGCCGGCAGGTTGTTGACGAGGTTGCACAGCACCGCGACCAGGCCGCCCGCCCCCCAGGCGGTGGCCTCCGGAGCGGCGTGGGCGTAGCCCTTCAGGAGGTCCGCCAGCATCGCCAGGACGCCGGTCTTCTCCAGCGCTTCCACCAGCACGAACAGGCCGGCCACCAACGGCAGCACGCTCCACGACACGTCCTTGGCCACCTCGACGAGGCCGCCGCGCTTGAGCAGCAGCACGACGATCGTGGTGGCGAGCCCGGCCACGAAGGTCGGCAGGCCGAGGTCGAGGCCGAGCGCCGAGGCGGCGATCAGCACGCCGCCGGTGGCCACGATGCCGATCCCCGCCACGAGGCCGGTGCGGGACAGCGACACGGCCTCGACGTCGGTGGCGACCTCCTGCCCGCGCAGGGTCTTCGCCTGGGTCAGCCGCAGCACCGCGTAGGTCGTCGCGATGGCCAGCAGCGAGGGCAGCGCGAACAGGCCGAGCCAGCGCACCAGCGGCGGCATGTGCTCGGCGAAGACCACGAGGTTCGCCGGGTTCGAGATCGGCAGCACGAAGCTCGCCGCGTTGGCGATGAAGGCGCAGATGAACAGGTAGGGGAGGGGTTTCTCCACCTTGGCGGCCTTGGTGGCCGCGTAGACGGCGGGCGTCAGCACCACCGCGCAGGCGTCGTTCGACAGGAACACCGTGACCACGGTGCCGACGAGATAGACCAGGGTGAACAGCCGCGTCGCCGAGCCCTTGGCGGCGCGCACGGCGATCGAGGCGAGCCAGTCGAACAGGCCCTCCTTCCGGGCTACCTCCGACATCAGCATCATGCCGACGAGGAACAGGTAGACGTCGGTCCCCTTCAGCACGCCGTCCCAGGCGGTGGCGGGGGCGAGCAGGCCGAGGGCCACGAGGGCGCCGGCGCCGAGCACGGCCCAGATCGCCTCCGGCCACGCGAACGGCCGCAGGATGACGCCGAGGGTGGCGAGCGCGGCGATCGCCCAGGTCGCGATATTGGGGGTCAGCGTCAGCGCGCCCATCGGGTCCGGTGGTCCTTTGGTGGAGTGGATCGTGCGGTGCGGTGTGCCGCGATTCGGGTGAGGCCGGCTACCAGGGCCGGCCGTTGCGGTTCGGGCCGAGCTGGTCGCCCCGAAGCCCCTTCTGCGGCCAGGCGGGGAGCCGGGTGGCGTCGCTGCCGGGGCGATCGGGTGCGGTCGGCGGGACGAAGCTCCGGCCCACGGGCTCGATCACCTCGGTATCGGCCTGCCCCGTGCCGTCCGTGACCGTGACCGCGAGGCGGCGGGCGCCCTCCGGCCAGGGAATGCGGGCATGGACGGTGCGCGGCCCGTCCGGCACCATCGCGTGGGGCCGCCCGTCATCGACGCGCACGCAGCAGCACCAGTCGCCCTGCGGCCTGTCCGACAGCACGAGGGCGCGCACGGAGATCCGGCCGTCCGCCATGGCGAGGGGCGCCGTGGCGAGGCGCCGGTCGGCGGGGCTCGTGATCATCACGAAGGGCAGCGCCCGGTCGAGGGGCTTGAACCGCCAGCTCGTGACCGGCCCGTCGATCGCCGCGACCGCGTAGCCCACCGAGCCGTCCTCGTTCTGGCCGACGGAGCGGGCCGCCGCGTAGAGGGTGCGCCCGTCCGGGGCGAGCTCGTTGTAGTGGGTGTGGCCCATCTCGACGAGGCGCACGCCGTGGTGGCGGATCAGGCCGGCCAGCGCCGCCTTCTCGTCGGGCACGCAGAGATCGTCCGGGTAGGTGTGGGTGAAGACCGCGCAGGGCCGGCCCTCCTCGTCGGCCCGGGCCAGCTCCTCGGCGAGCCAGGCGAGCTGGCAGGGGCCGAGCCGGAAGTCGAGGCCGAACCCCTTCCGGCCGTAGCCGGGGCTGACCATGTCGAGGAACAGGCAGCGCACGCCCGCGAACGTCTCGGCGAAGTAGTAATGCGTGACGGGGGCCGGGTCGTGCGGGCGCGGCAGGTCATGGCGCCGCGCCGCGTGGCCGCCGCCGCGGGGGCTGCCCGCCACCGCGGCGAACAGGGCGTCGAAATCCGTCATCGTGCCGTGCTGGCGGTCGTGGTCGCCGGCGATCAGGCGCACCGGCAGGTCCGGGTGCCGGCGCAGAGCCTCGCGCAGGACCGCGTATTGCTCCGCCCGCCCGTCCTCGGCGAGATCGCCCGGGAGGTAGGCGAAGTCGAGGAGGCCGTGTCCGTGCAGCCCGTCCACCTCCGCGAGGATCGCCCGCAGGTCGGCGGCATGGGGGTCGGAACTCCGCTCCAGATGGAGATCGCCGACATGCGCGAAGGCGAAGACACCGTGATCTGCGGTCATGGCGCGCCCACGGGGCCGGACACGGCCGCGTGGGCCGCGCGCGCTCTGTCGTTCCCCTGCGCCATCATGCTCCCCGGACAGGCCAGCCCGCCCCGGCCGGGGATCGGCCGCGGTGGTCGCGACCGGCCCGACGTTTCGGACACGGCCGGGTTCCGGGTTCGGGATGATGCCCGCGGTGGCGGGAGCCTACATTTTCGTGAGTCAGGGCCGTACGCGCCGTCGAGCCGGGAAAGTGTCGCGAAAACAGACACTCGATGTCTTCTCGCGCGACAGATCTGCGGGGATCGCCGTCGGCCGTGGACGCGGACGTCGGGCGCGGTCCCCAGGCTGTGCCGGCGTCGCCTGGGGGCCGCCCAACGGGGCACGGAATCCTCCCGCGCAGGCTCATCCCCCGGATCCAGGGCTATCGGTCGCGGCCTGTTCGCGGACGAACGCGGTCTTGGATGAGCCACGGTTCGTGCTCGATGACCGGTACGGTCCCGATCCGACGGGCACTGGTCCGGTCTCGTCCGAGACGAGGATCGAGAGGCGCCGTACGGGATGCACGCAGCATCCGCATCCCCCTGACCGGGCCTTCCGGAGATCTTTCATGTCGCCAAACAATCATCTTTGGAATTTCGGATCGCGTCGAGCTGATCTAGACTTTCTCAAGAAGCTCATCCGGACAAGATTGTGCCTGTCGAATCGAGGGATCGCCCGCGCCTGCGCGTCGGATGTCGACCGTTGTCTCGCGGCTCCACATCCGGAATTGCCCGATCATTGCCCCGCCGGAGTCCTGCCCGATGAAGATCCTGCGTCTCCTCGCCGTCGCGGCGCTCTGCCTCGGCGCATCCTCCGCCGGGGCAGAGGCCCTCCGGATCGGCGTCGTGCCCGGGGCCTACGGCGATGCCGTCACGGTGGCGGCCCGGGAGGCCAAGGCGGAGGGCCTCGACGTGAAGGTGGTCGAGTTCAGCGACTGGACGACGCCCAACGTCGCGCTCGATGCCGGCGACATCGACGTGAACTTCTTCCAGCACCGCCCCTTCATGGAGAACGCGGCCAAGCAGAAGGGCTACGCGTTCGACATCGTCGGGCAGGGGATCCTGTCCAATATCGGCCTGTACTCCCTGAAGCATAAGCGCCTCGACGAGATCCCGGTGGGCGGGTCGGTGGCGCTCGCCAACGATCCGGTGAACCAGGGCCGCGGCCTGCTGCTCCTCCAGAAGGCCGGGCTGGTCAGGCTGAAGGACGGTGTCGGCTTCCTCGGCACCCTCGACGACATCGTCGAGAACCCGAAGAAGCTGCGATTCACCGAGGTCGAGGGACCGCAGCTCGCGCGGATCACCGGCGATGTCGATCTCGCGCAGGGCTATCCGCATTTCATCGTGGCGGCCGGAAGCTTCGACCCGACCAGCGGGCTGATCTATTCCGGCATTGAGGACAAGCTGTTCACGGTCAGCTTCGTCACCAAGACGGCCCGCAAGGACGACCCGGCGATCCGGAAGTTCGTGACCCTGTTTCAGAATTCGGACGCCGTGAAGCGGCAGATCCGCAAGTCCTTCGCCGACAGCGACAAGCTCTACCTGCTGGCGTGGCAGAACTGATGGCCGGCCTCGTCTTCGACAGCCTGCACACTCCGGGCACGCCGGTCGCGACCGGACGGCGGAGTCCGGGCGCCGCGGCCACCGCCCCAGGTCCGGCCGCAGCGCCCGGCCGGAGGCCCGGCACGGTACGGTTCGAGGCGGTCTCCAAGACCTATCCGTCCGCCGCCGGACCGGTCCGCGCGCTCGACAGCGTCGACCTCGCCATTCCGGCGGGGGCGATCTTCGGCATCATCGGCCGCTCGGGGGCGGGCAAGTCGAGCCTCTTGCGCATGGTCAACCGGCTGGAGGCGCCCACCTCCGGCCGGGTTCTGGTCGACGGCGCCCCCGTCGATGCCCTCGACACCGACGGGCTCGTGGCCCTGCGCCGGCGCGTCGGCATGATCTTCCAGCACTTCAACCTGCTGGCGGCCAAGACCGTCCGGCAGAACGTGGCGCTGCCGCTGACGGTCGCGGGCGTCCCCAGAAGCGCGATCGGCCCGCGGGTCGCGGAGGCGCTGCGCCTCGTCGGCCTGGAGGACAAGGCCGACACCTACCCGTCGCGGCTCTCCGGCGGCCAGAAGCAGCGGGTCGGCATTGCCCGGGCCCTCGTGAGCGATCCGGAGATCCTGCTCTGCGACGAGGCGACCTCCGCCCTCGACCCGGAAACCACGCTGGCGATCCTCGACCTGCTGCGCGACATCAACCGGCGCCTGGGGATCACCATCATCCTGATCACCCACGAGATGCACGTGATCCGCGAGATCTGCAGCGACGTGGTGGTGCTGGAACGGGGCCGGGTGGTCGAGACCGGGCCGGTCTGGCGCGTCTTCGGGGCGCCCGAGCACCCGACCACGCAGGCGCTGCTCGAACCGCTGACCCGCGGCCTGCCGCCGGATCTGGCGGACCGGCTGCAGCCGCTGCCGACACCCGGCGGATCCGCGATCCTGCGGATCACCTGGGCCGGGCAGGGGACGCCGGATCTCTCGGGCCTCGCCGTGGCGGCCGGCACGCCGGTGCGCCTGCTCCAGGCCGGCATCGAGCGGATCCAGGGCCACGCGGTCGGCCGGATGCTGGTCGCCGTCCCGGGCGCGGATCCGGACGTGGAGGCGCGCCTGCGGGCGCTCGGCGGGGCCGTCGAGAGGCTCGGCTACGTCGCCCCGGAAGCGGAGGCGGGGTGAGGCGACGATGGGCCGCCTTCCCCGCGGACCCCGGCAGAGACTCCGCCGCGCAAGCGGTTCCCCCTCGAACCCACCGACCCGGAGCCCCGCATGACCCCGCAGATGATCGACCGCCTCTGGCAGGCCTTCCTCGACACCGGGCTCATGGTCGGGGTCTCGGCCGGGATCGCCGTGCTGGCCGGCCTGCCCCTGGCGCTGTTCCTCGTCATTTCCGGGCCCGGCGGCATCGTCCCGGCACCGGCGGCCAACCGGGTGGTCGGGGCCGTGGTCAACGGCTTCCGGGCCGTGCCGTTCATCGTGCTACTGGTGGCGCTGATCCCGTTCACCCGGCTGGTGGCCGGCACCACCATCGGCGTCTGGGCGGCCATCGTGCCGCTCGCGGTGAGCGCCACCCCGTTCTTCGCCCGGATCGCCGAGGTCTCGCTGCGGGAGGTGGATGCCGGCCTGATCGAGGCCGCCCAGTCCATCGGCTGCCGACGCCGGCACATCCTCGCCCACGTGCTCCTGCCCGAGGCGCTGCCGGGGATCGTCGCGGGCTTCACCATCACGGTGGTGTCGATGATCGGCGCCTCCGCGATGGCCGGGGCGGTGGGCGCGGGCGGCCTCGGCGACGTCGCCATCCGGTACGGCTACCAGCGCTTCGACACCACCGTGATGATGGCGGTGATCGCGATCCTGATCGCCCTCGTGTGCGTGGTCCAGTTCGCGGGCGACACCGCGGTGCGGCGGCTCCGGGCCCGCTGACGGCCCCGCGCCCCGGCAGGAGGCGGCCCACACCCGAGGCCGCATCCCTGAGGCTGAACCCGTGAGCCTGCACCCATGAGCCTGCACCCATGAGCCTGGACATGGACGAATCCGTCGCCGACGGGGCGGCCGAGCCGATGCCCCCGCCGCCGTCGCCCCCGCACCGGATCGGATCCGACGCCGAGGCGATCGCGGCCGCACAGGCCGTGGCCCGGATCTTCGCGGCGGGCGCGGCCGAGCGCGACCGCGACCGGCGCCTGCCCTGGGGGGAGATCGCGGCCTTCACCGACAGCGGGCTCGGCGGCCTCACGGTGCCGCGGGCCCATGGCGGCGCGGAAGTCTCGTACGCGACGCTGGCCGAGGTGTTCACGATCCTGGCCGCCGCCGACGGCTCGGCGGCGCAGATCCCCCAGAACCAGTTCGGCGTCCTGGCGCTGGTCGCGGTCGCCGCCAGCCCCGCCCAGCAGGCGCGGATCTACCGCGACGTCCTCGCCGGCCACCGGATCGGCAATGCCGGCCCCGCCCGCAACGGCAAGGCGATCACCCGCGTGGAGACGCGGCTGACATCCGGGCCGGCGGGCCCGCGCCTGAGCGGCCACCGCTTCTATTCCACCGGCGCGCTCTTCGCCCACTGGATCCCGACCCGCGCGGTCGGCCCCGACGGAGGACCGCTCCTGGTCTTCCTGCGCCGGGACGCCCCGGGCGTGCGGGTCGTGGACGACTGGCAGGGCTTCGGCCAGCGCACCACGGCGAGCGGCAGCGTGATCTTCGAGAACGCCCCCGTCGAGGCGGATCTGACGATCGACCTCGCGCCCCTCGCCGGGCGCCCGGGCCTGTTCGGGCCGATCTCCCAGCTGATCCACGCGGCGATCGATGCCGGCCTCGCCCGGGGCGCAGTCGCCGCGGCCCTCGACTTCCTGCGCACCCGGACGCGGCCCTATCCCTTCACCGCCGAGACCGTCGCGGAGGATCCCCACATCCTCGGCGAGGTCGGACGGCTCACGGTCGACCTCCACGCCGCCGAGGCGGTCCTGGCCCGGGCCGGCCGGACCCTGGACCGGATCGCCGCGGCCCCCGTCACCGCCCAGAGCGCGGCCGAGGCCTCGGTGGCGGTGGCGCAGGCGAAGATCCTCACCACCGAGGTCGCCCTGGAGGCCTCCGAGCGGCTGCTCGAACTCGCCGGCGCCTCGGCGACCCGCGACGGGTACAATCTCGGCCGGTTCTGGCGGGATGCCCGGGTCCATACCCTGCACGACCCCGTGCGCTGGAAGTACCACCTCCTCGGCAACCACGCCCTGAACGGCGTGCTGCCGGCCCGCCACCAGTGGAACTGAGGATCGGGCCATGCCGCTCCAGCCCCACGAGACCGCCTTCACGCAGGCGCCCGCACCGCCGCGCCCGGTGCCGGTGATCGCCGACGCCGCGGCGGCGCTGGCCATCGCCGACACGCTGGCGGCCGCGTTCGCGGAGGCCGCGGTCGCGCGCGATCTCGAGCGGCGCCTGCCGGTCGCCGAGGTCGAGCGCTTCAGCGAATCCGGCCTCTGGGCGATCACGGTGCCGAAGGCCTATGGCGGCCCCGGCCTCGACAGCGCCACGGTCGCGCAGGTGATCGCCCGGATCGCCGCGGCGGACGGGTCCCTCGGCCAGATCCCGCAGAACCATTTCTACGCCCTGGAGGTGCTCCGCAACGGCGGCACCGAGGCCCAGAAGCGCGACCTCTACGGCCGCGTCCTGGCGGGCGAGCGATTCGGCAATGCGCTGGCCGAGATCGGCGCGCGGGACCACACCCGCCGCACCCGGCTCGTGCGCGATCCGGCCGGCTGGTTCGTCGAGGGCCGCAAGTATTACTGCACCGGCTCGCTCTATGCCCACCGCATCCCGACGCTGGTCGAGGCCGAGGAGGCGGGCCGCACGGCCACCTACCTGGTCTTCATCCCCCGGGACGCGCCGGGCGTGACCCTGGTGGACGATTGGGACGGGTTCGGCCAGCGGGTCACCGGCTCGGGCTCGGTCCTGTTCGAGCGGGTCGCCGTGGAGCCCGGCTGGGTGGTGCCGTTCCAGGCCTCGCTGGAGCGGCCCACCGCCATCGGCCCCTTCGCGCAGATCCTGCACGCCGGGATCGATCTCGGCATCGGCGAAGGCGCCTTCGCGGCGACGCTGCCCTTCGTGCGGGACCGCGCCCGGCCCTGGATCGATTCCGGCGTCACCCGAGCGAGCGAGGATCCCCTGACCCTCCACGCGCTGGGCGACGTCCAGGTCCGCCTCGCGGCGGCCGACGCCCTGCTGACGCGGGCCGGCCGCTTCGTGGACGCCGCGCAGGACGCCCCCGATGCGGACAACGTCGCGGCGGCCTCCGTGGCGGTGGCGGAGGCCCGGGCGGCGAGCCACCGGGCGGGCCTGCGGGCGGCCAACGCGCTCATCGAACTCGGCGGCACCTCCGCCACCGACCGGGCCGAGGCGCTGGACCGCTACTGGCGCAACGTCCGCACCCACACCCTGCACGATCCGGTGCGCTGGAAGTACCACTGGATCGGCGCCTACCACCTCGACGGCCGGCTGCCGCCCCGGCACGGAGCGCTCTGATGGCCGCCCAGAAGAAGCAGATCCTGTTGAACGCCTTCAACATGGCCTGCGTGGGCCACATCAATCACGGGCTCTGGACGCACCCGCGCGACCGCTCGTCGGCCTACAACACGCTGGGCTACTGGACCGACCAGGCGAAGCTCCTGGAGCGCGGCCTGTTCGACGGCCTGTTCATCGCCGACATCATCGGCGTCTACGACGTCTACGGCGACGGCATCGACGTGACCGCCCGGGAGGCCGTGCAGCTCCCGGTCAACGACCCGACCGTGATGATCACCGCCATGGCGGCGGTGACCGAACATCTCGGCTTCGGGGTGACGATCAACGTCCACCAAGAGGCGCCCTACACCTTCGCCCGGCGCCTCTCGACCCTCGACCACCTGACCGGCGGCCGGATCGGCTGGAACATCGTCACCGGCTACCTCGACAGCGCCCACCGCGCCCAGAGCGGCGGCACGTTGCCGGCACACGACCGGCGCTACGACTATGCCGACGAGTATCTGGAGGTTCTCTACCGGCTCTGGGAGGGCAGCTGGGACGACGCCGCCATGCGCCGCGATCGGGCGGCCCGGGTGTTCAGCGATCCGGCCCATATCCGCAAGGTCGACCACCGGGGCGAGTTCTTCGCGGTCGACGGCTACCACCTGTCCGAGCCGTCGCCCCAGCGCACGCCCGTCCTCTACCAGGCGGGCGCCTCGGGCCGCGGCCGCGCCTTCGCGGGCCGCCACGCCGAGTGCGTGTTCATCTCCGCCCGCGACACGGCCACCGCCCGCGAGTCCGTCCGCGCCATCCGGGCTGAGGCGGTCGCGGCCGGCCGCAATCCCGACGACGTGAAGGTCTTCGTCGGCCTCGCGGTGATCCCCGGCCGGACCCGGGCGGAGGCCGAGGCCAAGCGGGACGAATACCTGTCCTACGCGAGCCCGGAGGCGGGGCTCGCGCATTTCTCCGCCTCCACGGGGATCGACTTCGCCCGCTACGGCCTCGACGAGGCGATCCCCTACGCGCCGGGCAACGCCATCCAGTCGGCCACGGCGGCGGCGGCCAAGCGCGGGCTGACGAAGCGCGACCTCCTGGCCGAATTGCAGCTCGGCGGCCGCTACCCGGTGCTCACCGGCGACGCGGTCGCCATCGCCGACGAGCTCCAGGCCTGGATCGAGGAGGGCGAGGTCGACGGCTTCAACCTCAGCCGGATCGTCGTGCCGGAGAGCTTTTCCGACTTCATCGACCTCGTGATCCCGGAACTGCAGGATCGCGGCCTCTACAAGACCGCCTATGCCGAGGGCTCACTCCGGGCGAAGCTCTTCGGCCAGGGGGACCGGCTGCCCGCGCGCCACCCGGCCGAGGCCCACCGCCACCGCGGCGCGCCTCAGCGATCCTGAGCCTCGCCGCTCTCGGAGCCGAACCAGCGGCTGTAGATCTCGTCGTAGCGGCCATCCTCCCTGAGGCCGAGGAGGGCTTGGTTGACGCGCTTGCGCCGGGGGTCGTTCGCCGCGAACAGGATGCCGTAGGCCTGCCGGTTGAAGGCCGGCCCGATCAGGCGCAGCGGCGCGTGGCCGGGCTGCGTCGCGTAGTAGCTCAGGGCGGGGGCATCGTAGACCACCGCGGCGACCGTGCCGGCCTGCAGGGCCGCGCAGGCCTCCTCCAGGCTCGCGAACCCCACCGGCGTGGCGAAGTGGTCCGCCAGATAGGCGACCGACGTGGTGTGGGCGACCGTGCCCACCCGCTTGCCCGGCAGATCCTGCGGGCCGTTGATCGCGCCGCGCAGGCGCTCCACCGTCGCCGTGCTGGTCAGGCCGGCGGTGAACCACGCCACCAGGGCGATGCAGGTGAACAGCCAGACCACCGTGATGGCCCGCGCGAGGGGGCTGCGCGGCATCTCCTCCGCCTGCGCGGCGAGGCTGCTCAGCGCCCACCAGAGGACGTGGGCGAAGCCGTGCGCCGGCCGCGCCCGCGCCGCCATGCCGCCGGGATGGCGGCGTTCGAGCCACCAGATCAGCGCCGCCACCGCGAGGATGAGGGCGGCGAGCCCCAGGAGGACCTGCAGGAAGGTGGCGTCGCTCAGGAGCGCCCGGAGGGCCCGGCCGGTGGCCGAGCCGGTCGCGTCCGGCGCCGCCGGGACGGCGATGCGCAGGCCGGTCTCCAGCATCGTGACCGAGAAGTCGAACCGCCGCTCGCGCTCCGCGGTGATCGACACCGCCGCGATGGCGAGGTCCGCGCGCCCGTCCGAGACCGCCCCGAACAGCGCCGGCAGGTCGTCGACGCGGACGAAGGCGGTCCGGACGCCCAGCTCCCGGGCGATGGCGTTCCAGAGATCGATGCTGAACCCACGCAGCCGGCCCTCCGCCTCCATGACCAGGGGCGGCACCGGATGCGTCGCGACCCGCCACGTCTCGGGATCGTTCGTGCGGAGCGCGAGGGGCGGCCCCTCCGACACGCCCTCGGATGCCGCCCGAGCCGTGTCCCGGGTCTCGGCGTGCAAAGGGTCCGCGGCGAGCGGCACGGCGGCCGCGAGGCAGAGGCAGAACGCCACGACGCCCGCAGGCGCGACGGCGCGCCGTCGACCGGTGGACGGGCGCGGCATGTCAGAGGCTCTCGATCCAGTTGCGCAGGACGGCCCCGGGCGCGGGGTCGGGGTGGGCGTCCAGGCGCTGGGACGCATCGCTGGGGATGAAGCCGAACCGGCGCTTGAACGCCCGCCGGAAGGTCCGCTCGTCCGAGAAGCCGACCGCGAAGGCGACCTGCGAGATGCGCAGGGGCTTGGACGCATCGTCGCGCACGAGCATCCGCATCGCCGCCATCAGGCGCCGGTCGCGGATATACGCCACGATGCCGTTGGGGGCGAACAGGCGGTACAGGGTCGAGCGCGACAGGCCGAGCCGCGCCGCGACCAGGGCGGGCGTCAGCTTCGGGTTGCCGAGTTCCGCCTCGACGAGGCGGCGGACGCGGATCCGGACGTCCTGGTTCTGGGACGGGCGCCCCTCCTCCTGGCCGCGCAGCCAGCTGGCGCAGAGCTGGGTGATCGCCGTCGAGGCCGCCAGGGCCTCGCGCCGGTCGAGGAGGTCGCCGCAGGCGACGACGTTGGCGACGAAATTGTGGACCAGCCGCCCGAACGGGTCGCCGTCATGGTCGAGGGGGCGGCCGTGCAGGGCGTCCGGGTGGCAGCCCTGCTTCTCCAGAAGCGCGCGGGGGATCACGACGTTGGTGGCGTCGACCGCGCCCGCGACGATGCGCACGGGCTGGGCGAGATCGAAGACGATGCACTGGACCTCGTTCACCGGGCCGGTGCCGTGATCGGTCTCCACGCGGCTCTGCCCCCGGCGGTAGAACTGCAGCAGGATGTGATCGAGGCCCTGCTGGCCGATCATCTCCCGCGTCCGCACGAGGGTGTGCGCCGGCGCCACCACGTCGCCGACCAGCAGGTCGCCGAGATGGTAGCTGCGCATCGCGATCGGGATGGTGAGATCGGTCTCCGGGCGGAAGCTCACGTCGAAGATGGGCGCGAGATGGTCCTGCCAGGCCCGGCCGAGCGCCTCCGGATCACCGGGCGGCTCGAACCGCAGGCAGGCGACCTCGCCGCCCGGGGCGTCGCCGCCGGCGGGTGCCACGTCCGGGTCCCGGTTTCTCTCCTCGGAAGACATACGTGGAGCCTGACACCTGCTGTTAGCGCGACCGATGAAGAACGAGGGCCTGCCCCAAGGTGACGCGTGGCAACGCGGTCGGGTCGTCCCGCACGTTAGCCGCGTCCATCCGGACAGTCCTCCTATCTCCCGCCGACCCGAGCAGCTGTACACTGTCGTTTGTCGCTGCGGCGTGCGATTCGACGCAGGTGTCGCCCGACCGGGCCGCAGCGGGCCCAGCATCGGAGGATTCTGACCTGCGCGCCGGTGGGATGGTTCCTTCCGTCTCAGAAAGGGGGATCCCCGTTTCAGAATGTTACGCGCGGCGCAGAGTGTGGCTGCAATGTGATAGTTCGTTAAAGCCGCATTTTCTAACCCCCGCGCAAAGTCTGTGACAGGCATGACGGGGGTCAGTCCGATGGTCCAACAGTATAGCGACGTCGAGCATGCGACCGGATCCTGTGATCCGAGCAAGAGCACGGGCGCCGGAACGCGACGGTGCGGCCCCGTCCGGATGGGATTGCTGGTCGGCAGCTCGCTCGCCACGCTCGCGCTGGCTCTGGGACCTGTGGCGGCGCAGACCGTGCCGGCGCGCTCGCCCTCGACTTTCGGACTGACAGCGGCTGATTTCTCGAACTGGTCGGCTTACCAAGGTGATTGGGGGCTCGCCGCGATCAATGCCGCGACGGCTTACGCGCGTGGCTATACGGGGCTCGGCGTCTCGGTGGCAGTTGTCGATAGCGGCATCGACCCCAATCACCCGAAATTTGCTGGGCGGATATCGTCTGCCTCTCGGAACTTTTGGCTCACCGATCCCCCTGGAGCGATCCGCAGCACTCTTCTCGTCGACCTCAACAGTCATGGGACGCACGTTTCAGGAACGATTGGGGCATCTGCAGCCGGCGGCGAGATGATGGGCGTCGCTTTTGAAAGCACGCTGCTCTCACTGAATGCGATCATGGGCCCGGCCGAGGCCAATTTTATCAAGCAGAGATTGGGCCTCAACGAAATCTCGACCGATGCCAATGCCGCGGTTGATTTCGCGGCAGCCAATGGGGCGCGAGTTCTCAATGGCAGCTATGGCCCCTCCTTGCCGACCAAGCTCATTCTCGATGATAACGGCAATGTAATATCTAATCCTTATTACGTTCAGCTGAAAATACAATCATACGAATACGGTGACGCACTGGCGGAGTACAGCGCCCTCAAACGTGCCGCAGACAAAGGTATGCTGCTAGTCTTTGCGGCTGGCAATGAGCGTGAAGATCAGGAAAAAGTCGCCATCAATCCGACCGGCGTTGCGTTCTATCCTTTCATACGTCCAAGCAACGCAAACAGCGGCGTCTATCAGCTCAATGATGGTCAAAATCGGCCGATCGATCAGTCGAAGGTCGATTTTTCCGACTTGTCAGGCTACATCGTTTCAGTCGTCGCAACTGACAAAAACAATCAAATCGGATCTTTCAGCAATCTATGCGGCGTGACAGCAGCTTGGTGTATAGCCGCGCCCGGCGTGGGTATCTACTCGACCGTTCCGGGCGGCGGATACGGGTTGAAAAATGGTACATCGATGGCAGCGCCGCACGTCTCCGGTGCCGCAGCCGTCCTGTTTCAAGCCTTCCCATTCCTGACGGCGCCGCAGATCGCCCAGACCATGTTCACCACCGCCACCCATCTCGGTGACGGGCCCGCCGACGCCCCGAACGCCACCTTCGGCTGGGGCCTGCTCAACCTCGGCAAGGCGATCGACGGTCCGGGCCAGTTCACCTCGACCTGGACGGTCAACACCACCTATAACGGCCAAGCCTATTACGGCCGCTTCGCCAACGACATCTCGGGCGTCGGCGGCCTGATCAAGACCGGGCTCGGCACCCTCGAACTCGCCGGCACCAACAGCTATGCCGGCGGCACCGCCGTCTACGGCGGCACCCTCGCCGTCTCCCGCGACGCCAACCTCGGCGCCGCCGGCACCGGCCTGACCCTCGGCGGCGGCACCCTCGAGGTCCTGGCCGACGGATTCGCCACCGCCCGCCCGCTCACCCTCTCCGGCCCCGGCACCCTGCAGATCGACGGCGGCACGTCCACCTTCGCGGGTCCGATCGCCGACGGCAGCCAGCCGGGCGTGCTCGTCAAGACCGGATCCGGCACCGCCGTCCTGTCGGCCGCCAACACCGTCACCGGCGGCGCCCTGGTCGGCGCCGGCACCCTGACTCTGACCGCCACCGGCAGCCTCACCGCACCGGTCCGCGTCGGCCCCGCGGCGCGCTTCCTCAATGCCGGCCTGGTCTCCGGCGGCGTCGGCAATCTCGGCGTCCTGGGCAACAGCGGCACCATCGCGGGCGGCCTCGCCAATGCCGGGCTGGCCCTCAACACCGGCACGATCACCGGCGGGGTGGCCAACACCGGCAGCCTGGCCAACAGCGGCGCCCTCGCGGGCGGGCTGACCAACACCGGCACAGCCCTCAACACCGGCGCCATCGCGGGCGGCGTGGCCAACACCGGCAGCCTCGCCAGCAGCGGCACCATCGCGGGCGGCCTGACCAACACCGGTACAGCCCTGAACACCGGCGCCATCGCGGGCCGCGTGACCAACACCGGCAGCCTCGCCAGCAGCGGCGCCCTCGCGGGCGGCCTGACCAACACCGGCACCGTGCTGGCCAGCGCCGGCCGCATCGACGGCGCCATCGCGAACAACGCCGGGCTGCTCGCCGTCTCCGGCAACGTCGCCAGCGATGGCACCCTCGCCAACGCCGCCGGCGCGACCCTCGCCGTCACCGCAGGCGGCCGCTACAGCCTCGCCGGGCCGCTCGCCAATGCCGGCATCGTCGTCCTCGCCCAGACCGCCAGCCTCACCGCGCCGGCCGGCTTCGGCAATGCCGGCCTCGTCGCCAGCGACGGCACCCTCACCACCGACCTGACCAATACCGGCCTCGCCCGCCTGTCCGGGCAGCTCAACGGCGCGCTGACCAACACCGGGCTGATCCAGGTCACCGGGCCGCTGGCCGGCCTCACCACCCTGACCAATGCCGGCGCCCTCGACCTCAGCGGCGGCGCCCTCACGGTGGCGAGCCTGTCCGGCCCCGCCTCCGCCGTCCTGGGCAACGGCGCCCTCACGGTCGCCGGCCCGGCCTCCACCACCTATGCCGGCGCCATCCTGGAGACCGCCAGCCCCACCAGCCTGACCCAGGCCGGCACCGGCACGCTCACGCTCACCGGCACCGGTCGCTTCTCCGGCCCGACCACGATCCAGGCCGGCACGCTCGCGCTCAACGGCCTCTGGGCCTCGCCCGTGACGGTGGCCGCCGCCGGCACCCTGCGCGGCATCGGCACGATCGCCGCCCCGGTCACGGTGGCCGGCGCCCTGCGGCCGGGCAACTCCCCCGGCACCCTCCCGGTGCTCGGCCCGGTGGCCTTCGCCCCCGGCAGCCGTCTCGGCCTCGACATCGACGGACCCGGCACCGGCACGGGTGCCGGCAGCTACGCCCGGCTCCTGGCGCTGGGGGCCACCGGCACGGTGTCGGCGGGGGGCACCCTCGTGCCGGAGCTGCGCGGCCTCACCGGCAACGCCACCAACGGCTTCACCCCGGCCCTCGGCCAGCGCTTCGGCGTGCTCACCGCTCAAGGGGGGCTGTCGGGCTCGTTCACCGGCCTCGCCCAGCCGACGACGGGGCTTCCGGCCGGCACGCGCTTCGACGCCCTCTACGCCGCCACCGGCCTCGACCTCGTGGTCACGCCGGCGGCCTACGGCAACCTCGCCGGGCTGGGCCTCCCCCAGACCGGCAACGCCCAGGCCGTGGGCGCGGCGCTGGACATCGCCCGCCCGGCCGCCGGCACCCGGCCGGACGCGGCCCGGGCGCGGGTCTACGATCCGCTCTACGCGGCTAGCCCGGCCACCCTGCCGGGCGGCCTGGCCAGCCTGTCGGGCCAGAGCTACGGCGACGCGGTGATGACCGATCTCTCCGCGCGCCGGCTGATCGCCGACGCGATCGACCGGCACCAGCGCGGGCTGGGCGGCGGGACGGCGGCGTTCGGCGCGGGCGATCCGGGCCTGGGCCCGAACCGCACGGCGCTGCAGGTGCGCGGCGCCGCCGGGGTGCCGGACCAGCCGCTGGCGGTGGGCGAGGGCCGGGTCTGGGCGGACGCGCTGTACGGGTTCGGCGACCGGGCCGGCGATCGGGCGGCCTCGGGCGCCGGTTACGGCACGGGCGGCCTGCTCGTGGGCGTCGACCGGCAGGTCGGGGCGGAGACGCAGGTGGGCGGGGCGTTCAGCTACCTGCGCGAGACCGGCACGTCGCGGGGGGCGGGGCTCGGCCGGTTCACCACGGACAGCTACGGCGGCAGCCTGTACGCGCAGACGCGTCTGGGGCCGGTGGTGCTGCGCGGGACGGCGGGGGTGTCGTACGCGGACGGGCGGATCGACCGGACGGTGGCCCTGGGCACGGCGGTGTCGCAGGCGAGCGGGCTGGCGTCGGGCTGGAACGGCGGGGTGGCGGGCTTTGCCGGGTACGCGCTGGCCGTGGATCTGCCGGTCGAGGTCGTGCCGGAGGTGGGGTTCAGCTACGACCGGCTGACGCGCGGCCGGGTGGCCGAGCGGGGCGGCCTGGTGGGCCAGGGGTTCGGGGGCCAAGGGTTGGGCGGCCAGGGATTCGCGGTGGCCGATCTCGACGCAGCGCGCAGCCTCGTGGGCGGCCGCGTGGCGAGCGTGGCCTTCGCGGGCGTGCCGGACCTCCGGCTGGAGGGTCGGGCCTATTGGGCGCACGAGCTGGCCGACACTTACGCGGTGGTCCGCTCCGGCCTGTTCGGGGCGCAGTTTGCCGCCCGCACCAGCGCCCTCGGCCGGGACGGGGCGGTCCTGGGGGTGAGCCTGACCGGGCCGGTGGCGGACGGCGTGCGGTTGACCCTGGGCTACACCGGTGACGTGCGTCCGGGCGCCACCGCCCAGGTCTTCGCCGCAGGCCTCCAGGCCGCATGGTGAGGCACGCCGACCGCACGCAGGCCGGCGCCGTGCTCCGGAGAGAGGCATGCAGGACCGCAGAGAATCGGGCGATCCGTCGATCGAGGCCGAGCCGGCATCGCGCCGGCCCGGCCGGTTGCGGCGGCTGGTCGATCTGCTCGAAGGGATCGAGCTGTTGGTCCAGGCGGTTCGGCTGGTCGGATGGCTCCTGAGAGGATTGTGGCTGGCCGCCGGGGCCCTCGTGCGCGCCTTCGGGGATCGATGAGCCGCACGGCGGCCCCACCATCCCCGCCGATGCATGGCCGCTCCGTCCGAAGCCCGTCTCGTGTCGTTCGGGACAGTAACGGCGCTCCGATGCAGAGCGGCGCGCAGGCGGAGATGTTTCACGGGAAACACCCGCCCGATTGGCCGAAGCCCCGACAACCGGGTCCGGCGCGGACGCGGGACCCGGTGCTTCAGCCGAACAGCGCGCGCGCCACGATCTGCGGGTCGAGAGGTTTCTGGCAGAGGGCCACGGCTCCGTGGAGGGACGGCACCGCGACCGGATCGTAGCCGGTCGCGAACAGGAACGGCACACCCCGCGCGTACAGCGCGTCGGCGACGGGATAGACGAGCTCGTCCTGCAGGTTGATGTCGAGCACCGCGGCGTCGATCGCGGCCGTGCGGGCGATCAGCGCCAGCGCCTCGCCGACACTGGGCACCGGTCCCAGCACCTGGGCACCGCTCGCCTCGAAGCCGGATTTGAGATCGATGGCGATGAAGTAGTCATCCTCGACCAGCAGGACCCGCCTGCCGGCCAGCGGGCGTGGAGTCGGGGTCATGCGGGGCTGCCTGCGGCTTCTCCGTCGGGGAGGGGAATGTTGATCGCGCAATAGAGCGCGGTGTCGCCGAGTTCGTAGCTGGTGGTCGCCTTGAGGGCATAGGGGAGGGCGTGCTCGATCAGTTCCCGCCCGTATCCGCCCCGCGGCGGCGCGTCCGCCGAATCCGGTCGACGGACGAGACCGTCCTCCACCCATTCCACCAGCAGCCGGCCGCCGCCATCGTCCGCCCGGTAGGTCCGCCACGTCACCGTCAGGCGCCCCTCCTCGCTGGTGAGCGCGCCGTATTTCAGCGCGTTGGTGGCGAGTTCGTGCAGGGCCAGCGCGAAGGTCTGCACCGTCGCCTTACGCAGCCGCACCACGGGGCCGTGGAGCCGGATGCGCCCCTGCATGGCCGGAGCGTCGAGGGCGGCGAGTTCCGTCTCGATCAGGGCGCGGAGCGTGATCGGCTCCTGATCCGAGCGGGAGAGGAGGCCCTGGACCCGGGAGAGGGCGGACAGGCGGTCGTTGAAGCGCTCCCGGAACGTCTCGCCGGGCCCGGTCTGAGCCATCGTCTGCTGGGCGATGGAGCGCACGACGCCGAGCAGGTTCCGGGTCCGGTGCTGCAGTTCGGCGACCATGACCTGCTGCCGCTCCTGAAACTGGCGCAGATCGTCGATGTCGGTCGAGGTTCCGAGCCACTCGACGATCCGGCCCTGCGCGTCGCGGACCGGGGCGGCCCGGGTCTGGAACCAGCAGAAGCGCTGCTCGGCCGCGTTGCGGAGCCGGTGCTCGAAGGAGAGGTGGCCGCTCACCGGAGCCTCGCGCCAAGCGGTCTCGGCCGCCGCGTAATCGTCCGCATGGACCGCGTCCAGCCAGCCCCAGCCCCGGCTCGTCGCCTCGGTCTGACCCGTATAGGCGTGCCATTGCGGGCTGGACCAGATGCAGGCACCGTCGATCGCGGCGCGCCAGACGAGCTGCGGGATGCCCTGGGCGAGGGTGCGGAACAGCTCCTCGCTCTCCCGCAGGCGGCGCTCGGCCAACACCCGCTCGGTGCTTTCGACCACGATGGCGATGACCCCGGCGGGCCGACCATCCGCGCCGAAGACCGGCGAGTAGTCGAGGTTCATCCAGACCGGCTCGGGCTGGCCGTAGCGGTGCAGGGTCAGTTCCTGGTCCTTGTAGGAGAGCGTCCCGCCAGCCAGTCCGACACGCATCACGTTGTCGTTGAAATCGACGATCTCGGGCCAGCCCTCGCGCACCTTGGAGCCGAGCAGCTTGGGATGGCGCGCCCCCGCGAAGACGGAATAGGCATCGTTGTAGATCATGATGCCGTCCTCGCCCCACAGCAGCACGATCGGCACCGGCGATTGCAGCAGGGTGCTGACCGTGAAGATCAGGCTCTGGGGCCAATCCGCCAGGGGCCCCAGCGGCGTCTGCGTCCAATCATAGGTCCGGACCAGGTCCGCGAGTTCGCTGCAGCCGGCCGAGAAGATGCAGGCCTCGCTCATGCGGTGACCGACTGAAGAGGCTCCAGCCCGGGCGAGCGCCGCGGGACTCGAGCGGGGACCGTTCCGCGACCGGCCCGGGGGCGGCCCGTCGTGCAGATCATGACCAGGTACTACACAGCCCCGGGGCTTGATAGGGGCGCCCTCATCGTCGAAGCGGCCATCGGCTCCGGGTCTTGCGACCATCCGACGAGTCCCGAAAGCCGGATGTCGCGACATCGCATCGGTCTTCACGCCACCACGCCACAGCGCGCTCCACGAGCGCCACGGCGGATGTCCGCGGCCCTGTCGGATCCGACAGGACGAATGCAGGGACGAACCGCCGGTGACGTGCCCTAGCGGCGGCCCGCCGGCTCCGGAAAGCGCCGGGCGAACCAGTCGCGCAGGAGCTGGCGCTCGTAATACAGGCTGCCGGTGGAGAAACGCGGGTTAGACGTCAGCAGGAAGTTGATATCCGTCACCGTGTCCTCGCCCTGCGCGACGATTCGATCGCCGCGGTGCAGGACATAGGCGAAGCGGATCCGTGGCGGCGTCGCATCCGTCACGACCGGCAGGCCCGTCGGCGTCGCGAAGCCGGGGCGCTCGAAGCCGGCGAGATCGACATCGAGGACGATGATGTCGAGGCGCTCATCCGGGCGGAGCCGCGCCGTGCCGAGATCCCGGAAGATCCGGGTCAGCTCGGCGAGGGTGACCCGGAGCGGCTGCCCGGAGCCGAACCGGTTCTCGGCATCGGTGAACCGGTCCGGATCGGCATAGCGCACATGGACCTGAGCCTGGACGATCGGAGCTTGGACGACCTGAGCCTGGACGACCTGAGCCTGGACTTGGGCGGCGGCTGGTCCGGCCAGAGGCAGCAGAACCGTGACCGCGAACCCGGCCCAGCCGCCGGCGAGACGCCTGCACATGTCGAACTCCTCCCCGAACCGCTTCCCGACGGCGCGGCGTGGGCCTGCGGGGTGGGACCACCCGAGCGGAGCCGCATACCCACGCTCATCCCCGACGCCCGGCTGCGACCGAATGGCTCTGACCCGTTCATAGTCTCGCCGTGTTCCGGGCGCCTCGTAGCACTCCCGGCCCGAGGGGCGAGCCGGTCATGGGAGTCCGACGCGCATGATGAACTCTGTTCTGGCGCTTCTTACCGTCGTGGCGGTTCTGGTGGTCACGGCGCTGATCAAGCTGCCGCTGCTGCCGTTCCGCCTCCTGGGCCGCCTCCTGCGCAGCCGCCCGGCGACCGCCTGATCGAGCCGCTCAGGTGGCCGTGTCGATGCAGAATTCCATCCCGCGACCCGGCCCCTGATCGGAATAATCGACGAGCGCCAGTCCGCGCTCGGCCAGGGTCGCCTCCACGGTGTCCCGCTCCTTGCGCACCATCTGGCCGACCGCCAGAGGGGTCAGCCGCGGACTCGCGCGCCGCACCTGATCGACCCCGATGCTCGCCGGCAGGCCCGCCCCTTCGGCGATCCGGGCCAGGGCGAGCCCCAGATCCCGCGCCTTGGTCTCCGCGGCGGATTTCGGCTTGTAGGCCATCTGCTTCTCCTTCTCGGCGGCCGCCCGCCTCAGGCGGCCCGCGTGTCGACGTTCACGTCGGGAAAGGCCCGGATCCAGACGCGCCGCCCCTTGGCGTCGTAGACCTCGACCTGCCAGCCCGACCAATCGAACCGCTCCACGACCCGCTCCATCAGAGCGAGGGCGACGCGCTCGGCATGGGCCCGCATCGGCGCCCCGTCGGGCAACCGGCTGCCGCACAGGTCGGTCACCAGCTCGTGGCCGTCCGTACAGTGGAAACGGTACAGCCGCGTCGGCCTTGAGGCTCTCTCGATCAATCCACAGGGCTCCACCGCGATCCGAGACAGGACGCGTCGGCGATTGAAACTGCCGATCCGAAGCGCTCTGTTCATGATATGTTCTATACAGATTCGGAGCGCGATGCACCCTGGTCCCGAGACGAGACCTGCGGAGATTCGTCTCAGGGAGGCCGAGACGATCGCCTTTGCCGATCGCCTTTGCCGATCACCGGGCGGCGAAAGGCGATGGCGCAGCGCCTCGACCGGCAAGACGGCTGATCGCCTGGGATTATGCCGTGGCCGGACGGAGGCGGACGATCTCCCCGCGGCTGCCCCCGGCCGATCCGTCGCCGTGACGGACGATTGACGATCCCGGCTCCGTCGGGGGGGAACGGGACGCGGCGCCGTCCGGCGGCGTCACGCCCGCGGGGGATCAGCGCTTCGCGCCGCCGCGACGGGCCATGGCGCCGGGCTGGCCCAGGCCGATCGCCTTGGCGAGGGCGGAGCGCTGCTCGGCATAGCCCGGGGCGACCATCGGGTAGTCGGCCGGAAGGCCGTAGCGGTCCCGGTAGCTGCGTGGATCGAGGCCGTGGCTGGCCAAGTGGCGCTTCAGCGTCTTGTAGGTCTTGCCGTCGATGAAGCTGACGATCCCGTCCTGCCGGACCGACTTGCGGACCTGGGCCGCGCCCGGCTTCTCGATCTCGGCCTGGGGCGCCGCCCCGGATTCCGGCGTCAGGGTCCCGGCGACGAGCCCGCTGACCGCGCCATGCACCCGCGCGATCAGGGCCGGCAACTCCGAGGCCGGAACCGGATTGTTCGACACGTAGGCCGCAACAAGCTCGGCCGTTATAACGGCCAAGGTGTTGGAGGCTTCATCGAAGGTCTCGTTCATGTGCAGATTTCCAAATAGCGGTTTACGTTCAGATCGTTTGGGCTCAACAAGGGTTTAAACAAGGTAAAAATTGAACGAAGACTCATCGAATAGATTCCGATTTTCTCGTGCCCTACGGCCTCCGAGAGGCGATGGCGCCGCGTCGATCACCGGGATCGCGTGACGACCCGTCTCGTGCCACCGAAGATCGTCCGGGATCATGGACACCCGGGTGGCGGCCAGATTCGGCACCCGTGCGGCGCAGCCGCCCGCTTGCCGGAACCGGCAATGGCATCGCGAACAGGCGCGTCGCCGACGCGACGGTCGGCGGTGGCCCGGCGCGACGGCCCCGGACCGTGCCGGCGATCGCCGTCAGGCGCTCCAGGTTGGCATGCCGCGCGGCGGCTCGGGCGGCCGGGTGTCCTGGCCGCCGCTTTCGGGAGCTTCGTCGGGCCCGGGATCCGCAGGGCCGCGGACGCGGGACCGCTGCCGAGAGCCGCAGGATCGGACGCTTTCGCCGGGCCGGCCGAACGTCCGGCGCACGCGTTCCGAACGCTTCGCGGGCGGCCTCGAGATCCTGTGCTTGCGTTCCTCCCGGCCAGCCCGGCGGACCCTCCCGGAGGATCGCGCGGGCGGTCCGGTCGGCGGTCACCCGGATCCCGCTCAGCGTCGACCCATCGTCCGGGCCAGGGCGCGGCCGAGGCTCATCAACAATCCGTCGGCCGCGAGGCGGAGTTCCGCCGCCGCATCCTCGCCGAGCGTCTGCCTGAGCGCGATGGCCAGATCGGCCGCACGGCTCAAGGGGTCGTCCGGCGCCGCCGCGCTGGTGAAGATGTAGCGGCCGCCGCCTTCCCGGAGTTCCGTGATGTCGATGATGATGCCACGCGCCCGGACCGGCCGCCCCGCGGAATCCGGGACGGTCCGTCCGCGGCTGATCAGCCAGTGCTCGGCTCCGCCCTGCACGACGCGGTACTCGGCCAGCACCAGACCACCCGACCGCACGGCCCGCTGGACCTGGTCCAGCAGCCACGGATGGTCGTCCGGATGGACGGCGGCCAGCGCGTCGGCGCCGCTGATCTCCGTACCGGCGAGGGCCGGATCGCCGGTGAGCAACCGGGCCGCCCCGGCATCATAGACTATGGTGCCGCGGCGGATGTCCCAATCCCAGGCGCCGACCACGCCGGATGCATCGAGGGCGGCCTGCAACCGGTCGAACGGCGTATTGAATCCGTCGGTCGCGTCGATCGGCGTCCTCGAAATCTCACTCATGACGCGAATCCCGGCCGCACAACCGGGATGATCTGGCATAGAAATGTGCCTCTTTGCCAGAATCTCGACGGAGATTTCATCAGCGGGTCCGGTCGATCAGGATCGGCACGCCGGGCGGCCCGTCATGCCGCATCATTTCCGCTGGGCGGTGGGGTTGGGTGTCGACGACGTATCCGGCGCGACGGCCGGATTGACGGGCGTGACCGTCGACCACGTGGCCGCGATCGCCACAATGGCGAGCAGCAGGGCGACGAAGATGCCGATGAGGGTGAGGCGCTTCATGAGGAGGGTCTGGGACTTCCGTGCAGGGCGATGAAGGCGGGGAACGGCCTGAGCGGCCGATCGATCCCGCCGGCCCGCAGGATCCGAACGGCCGGCACCGACCGTCACGGCCCGCTCGGACGGATCCGATCCAAGGCCGCCGCCGCGTGCCGGGCCAGACCCTCGAGCCGGCGAACGGTCCCGTCGTCGGGGATGACGGAGGCGCACCAATAGGCGCTGAGGGCGGCGACCGGCTCGGGGGAGCCGATCGGAACCACCACGAGACTGCGCATCGAGGTCAGTCGGTAGACCGCGATCGGCACCCGGGGATCGCACTCGATGTCCGGCACGACGATGGTCGCGCCATCGAGCATGGCCCGTCCCGAAACGCAGTCGGTCAACGGAAACCGGCGGCCGCGCCACAACGGCTCGATGGCGTCCTCGGCGGCGTAGAATGAGGCGTCGCCCTCGCGCAGCACCACAGCAATCCCATCGGAGCCGGCGATCTCCCGGGCCGTCTCCCGCAGGATCGTCACGATGTCCTCGAGGAAGCGGGCGGTCGCCAGCCGGCACGAGGCCCGAACCAGACCGGCGTCGGAATCCAGGGGACGTTCAGCCATCTGGGACGCGTCGTGGAAGCAGGCCGATCGATCCATGAAGCGCCCTCCGCGACGTCGCCTCGGGGTCGCCTCGGGCGTCTTCTTCGGTTGAAGCCTCACTGCGCGCGACGGCGCGGACAACAACTTGGATCAAGCGTTTCGCCGAAGCGGTTCGGCGTGATCGGATCGCCCGCGCGTGGCGAGACGCGGAGAGATGAGCGGGCGACGCCCGACATATTGGTCATCGCGGCGGGGCGACGTGGCAGATGTCACGAAATAGTTCCCGATCCTTCGATCACGACGCCGAGATGATGTGCTCCAGCGCACCTTCCGGTCCACCGCCTCCGGACCCCCGCCGACGCTGTTGCAACAATGCACTATCGCGTCCGCACATCCTGACGTCCTGTCCGCCCCGCACACATCCCGCCTAACGGGAGACAGAGGACCAGATGATCAAGAAGCTTCTTCTCGCGAGCGCCGCCACGGCCCTCCTGACCGGTGCCGCCTCGGCTGCCGACCTGCCGCGCCGCGCCGCCCCGCCGCCGGTCTTCACCCCCGTCCCGGTCTTCACCTGGACCGGCGCCTACTTCGGTATCAACGCCGGCTACGCTTTCGACGCCAGCGACCGCAACACCGGCAACACCTTCGCCGTGCCGTTCCCCTACGCCGCTCCCGGCACCGTCGCCTCCTTCCGCAACCGCAGCCAGGACGGCTTCTCCGGCGGTGGCCAGATCGGCTACAACTGGCAGCTGACCCCCGGCTCCGGCGTCGTGTTCGGTATCGAGGCCGATGCCCAGTACCTCGACTTCGGCCGTAACCGGAACAACGCCTTCGTCGCCGGCGCGCTGGCCCCCGGCTACTACGTCACCGACCCGCGCGGCCTCTCCAGCCTCGACTTCTTCGGCACCGTCCGCGGCCGCCTCGGCTACGCCTTCGACCGCACCCTCGTGTACGGCACCGGCGGCTTCGCCTACGGCTCCGGCAGCGCCGACCGCTCCTTCGGCGGCTACGCCGGCAACGACAGCTTCCGCACCGGCTGGGCCGTCGGCGGCGGCGTCGAGTACGCGCTCCCCACCGACTCCTTCCTGAACTTCTTCCGCTCGTCGGCCGTGACGCTCAAGGTCGAAGGCCTGTACGTCAACCTCGACCGCAACACCCGCAACCAGGGCGCGTTCGTCATCAACGCCGCCAACAACTTCCCCGTCGTCTACAGTGGCATCGGCCGCCGTTCCGACGAGTTCGCCGTCGTCCGCGCCGGCCTGAACTACAAGTTCGGCTCCTACTAAGACCGCGCCGCGGCGGTCGGATCCCGACCGCCGCGCCAAGCCGAGCTCGCAAGGGGCCGCGTCCGAAAGGACGCGGCCCCTTCGGCGTTGAGGGCCGCCCCGACGCGGCCCGGCGCCGTCTCAGTAGCCCTTCCAGAGGCCCGGGGTGGCCAGCTCCAGCAGGTGCCCGTCCGGGTCGCGGAAGTAGACGCTGACGCCGCCCCTCGGCCAGCGGGTGCGCCCCTCGACGGACACGCCGGAGGCCGCGAGATGCTCCTCCCAGGACGCGAGGGCGTCCGCGTCGATCGAGAACGCGACATGGGCCGGGCCGCGGCCGTCATGCGGCGGGATGAGCCCGCCCGGCGTCTCGATCGGCTGCAGGGACCCGCCCTCCGGGAAGAGCAGGAGGACGCCGCGGCCGCCGACGTCGAAGGCGCGCATGCGGAAATCCGTGAAGAGGCAGGGCAATCCCATCGTGTCGCGGTAGAAGGCTTCGGCGCGGTCGAGATCCGCGACGTACAGCGCAGTCTCCAGGATGGCGTTGAGCTTGGGCACGGCGATCTCCTGACGGCATCTCGGTCACGGGCGGCCCGGCCGCCGGGCTCGATCGTCCGGCGGGGATGTTCCGCGACGTCGCGCGAGCCGCCGGCGACCGCGCCGGCGGTCACCATCGGCAGAGCCTCGCGGTCGATCCGCCTCGGCCTGACGCGTCGGCTCCGCCCGGACGGCGTCCTGCAAGGCGTCGTCCAACGTCATGGGTCCGGCTCCCGGTCATCGGTGCGCCCGGCCGGCGGGCCCCGATCCGGTCCGGATCGGCCCCGTGCCGGGCGATGGCGGCACCAGGGCCAACCGGCCGGTCCCGGACTCGGTTCGCCGCCGCGCCGGGCTCAGACGGTCGACGGGCGCGGCGTACCCCGGTCGGGACGCGGGGCACGGCCCGGCACCAGTGACAGGGCGGCCGAGAGCAAGGCGAAGGCCACCAGGGGCAGAAGGCTCAGGGTGAAGCTGCCGGTCCCGTCCTTGATCGCGCCGATCAGGTAGGGGCCCAGGAAGCCGCCGAGATTTCCGACCGCGTTGATCGCCGCGATGCTCGCCGCCGCCGTTGCGGGCGGCATCTGCTCGGTCGCGAGCGCCCAGA
This sequence comes from Methylobacterium sp. 391_Methyba4, assembly GCF_029691625.1. Classification (NCBI taxonomy): domain Bacteria; kingdom Pseudomonadati; phylum Pseudomonadota; class Alphaproteobacteria; order Hyphomicrobiales; family Methylobacteriaceae; genus Methylobacterium; species Methylobacterium sp. 391_Methyba4. Next base: position 5,228,949 of record NZ_CP121475.1, read on the forward strand.
ACGGCCCCTTGAGCATGTAGACGCCGACCGCCGCGACCGTCAGCGCCGCCACGACCGGGCCGAGCCCCGAGAGGACCGTCCCGCCCGCGAGCCCCAGCGCCAGGACCAGGAACGAGAGCGCGAGGTGCCAGCGCCGCTCGGCGGTCCGGTCGCTGTGCCGGCCCCAGAGGACCATGGCCAAGGACGCGAATCCGTACGGGATGCTGTTCAGGAGCCCGGTCTCGACATTGCCGAGGCCGAAGCTCTTGACGATCTGCGGCGTCCAGAACGACAGCCCGTAGCTGCTCGCCGTCGAGCCGAAATAGATCGCCGCGAAGAGGGCGAGCCGCCGGTCGCGCAGGATCTCCCAGAGCGGCGGCTTCGCGGGCGCGCCGCGGCGGGTGTTGCGCGCCGCCTCGGACCGGAGCTGCCGCTCCAGCCAGTCCCGCTCGGCCGCCGGCAGCCACGCCGCCTCCCGCGGCCCGTCCGGCAGGAACCACAGGACCGCGACGGCCAGGACCACCGCCGGCAGGCCCTCGAGGATGAACAGCCACTGCCAGCCGGCGAGGCCGAACCCCGTCACATTGAGCAGCGCGCCGGAGATCGGCGAGCCGAGGAAGGACGAGATCGGGATCGAGATCATGAAGATCCCGATGATCCGCGCCCGGTAGGCGGAGGGGAACCAGTAGGTGAGGTAGAGGATCACGCCGGGGAAGAAGCCGGCCTCGGCGAGCCCCAGCAGGAAGCGCAGGGCGATGAACGACCACGGCCCCTGCACCAGCGCCATGGCGGCGGAGATCAGGCCCCAGGTGGCCATGATCCGGGCGATCCACAGCCGCGCCCCGAAGCGCTCCAGCATCAGGTTGCTGGGGATCTCCATCAGGAAATAGCCGAGGAAGAAGATCCCGGCGCCCCAGCCGAACACGGTCGCCGACAGGCCGACATCGTGGTTCATCTGGATCGCCGCGAAGCCGACATTCACGCGGTCCAGGAAGGACACGAAGTAGGCGAGGATCAGGAACGGCACGAGCCGCCAGCCGATCCTGCGCATCGCCGAGCGTTCCAGGGCGGCGTCGTCCATGGCCTATCCTCGCGCGTGTCGTGGGCTCGGGCCGGGCCCCCGGGGTCCGGATCGATCCAGGTCACGGCTCCAGGTCACGGCCGGGCCCGCACGGGGCTCGACGTCGCCGCGGGGCCCCCGTGAGCGGCGGGCCGGGCGTCTCGTCTCGGGCTTCCTCGCGGGCCGGTCATCTCTGGTTGTGACCTGTGCCAACCTCAGCTTAACCCGCGGCCGCCGCGGCTGGGAAGCGCCATCGGGCTTCAACGGATCGGATCTGTCGAAGCCCGACGGCGTATGCGTCCGCCAGGCTGCCGGCCGCGATCGCCTGCAGGCGCGCGCGCCGGGCTGCCGCACCTGCGGGCCGCGAAGCGCCATCCGGCGGCCATCCAGGCCGCGCGACGCTCGGTGACGTCCCGCGATTCCGGGTTGCCGGCGCCGCTCGCCGGGACGGAGACACGGCGGGCGGCTCTCGACGCCGGGGCCTCGGTCTGGTTCGGAGCGACCGCCGTGCCGCAGGTCCGGGTCGGGACGGCAGTCCGCCGCCCGTCACCCCTTCTTCACGTTCCAGAACATCGGCACGCCGTCGAGCACGCCGGTCAGGGACGGCTTGTACGAGGTCTGGTTGAAATATTGCCCGAGGGGCAGGTAGGGCAGGTCGGTGAAGGCCTGCCGCTGAAGGGCGCCCGCGAGCTGCTTGCGCGCGGCGGTGTCCGGGGCGTCCAGCCACTGGTCCCGCAACGCCTCGATCTTCTCGCTGGTGGGCCAGCCGATCGCGGCGCTCTGGCCGGTCCCGCGCAGGAAGGCGCTGACTGCCGGGTTGGCCTGGTCGAGCCCCGCCCAGAAGGTGCAGAAGGCGCTCCAGCCGCCCTGGGCGATCGGGTCCTTCTTGGCGCGCCGCTGCACCACCGAGCCCCAGTCCATGACCTGATAGTCGACGTTGAAGCCGGCGCGCGTGAGCATGTCGGCCGCCACGTCGGCGAGCGCCTTGAGGCTGGGGAAGTCCGAGGCGCCCATCAGCACCACCTTCTCGCCCTTGTAGCCCGCCGCCGCCAGCGCCGTCTTGGCCGCCTCGTAGTCGCGCTTGCTCGTGAGGACATCGAGGCCGACATCGCTCGCCATCGGCAGGCCGGGGCAGAAGAACCCGGTGGGCACGTGGATCAGCTTGGGATCGGTGCCGGTCACCGCCTGCATGAAGTCGGTCTGGTCGACGACCTTCAGCAGCACCTGCCGGATGGCCGGGTTGTCGAAGGGCGGCTGAAGCTGGTTCATCCGCAGGCAGCCGATCAGGCCGGTCGGGTCGGTGATCCGCGTCGTGAGCCCGCCCAGGGTCGGAACGAGATCGGCCGGCGGCTGCTCCCACCAATCCATCTCGCCGGTCTGCATGGCCGAGGCGGCGGTGGCTTGGTCGGGAATGACGTGCCACTCGACCCGGTCGACGAAGACGCGCTTCGGACCCGAGGTCCATTGCGGCTCGCCGCCCTCGCGGGGGACGTAGCCGGCAAAGCGCTCGTAGACCACCCGGGCGCCGACGACGCGCTCGTCCGCCTTGAAGCGGAAGGGGCCGCTGCCGACCATCTCGGTCACCTGCGTGAACGGGTCGGTCTTGGCGAGCCGCTCCGGCATGATGGCGCAGATCGAGGATCCGACCTTACCGAGGGCCTCCGGCAGGAGTGCGAAGGGCTTCTTCAGCCGGAACTGGATCGTCCGGTCGTCGGGGGCCGAGAGTTCGTCCGTGTAGGCCATGAGCGTCTGGCCCATGGCGTCGCGCTTGCCCCAGCGGGCGATGCTCGCCACGCAGTCGCGGGCGAGCACGGGGCTGCCGTCGTGGAAGGTGAGCCCGGGCCGCAGGGTCAGGCGCCAGAGCTTGTCGTCGTTCTCCACCGTGTGGCCCGCCACCATCTGCGGCTGGGCGGCATAGCGCGCATCGGTGCCGTAGAGCGTGTCGAACACGGCGAGCCCGTGATTGCGGGTCACGTAGGCGGTCGTCCAGATCGGATCGAGCACCGTCAGGTCGGCCTGCGGGATGAATTTGAGCGTCCGCGCGGCACTGCCCTGCGCCAAGGCCGGGGCCGCGAGAGCGGCGCCCGACAGGGCCATGAAGGATCGTCTGTTCAGCATGCCGACTCGCCCGAGCGTTGCAACCCGGCAAAGGTTAGCACGTGGCGGGCCAAGCGCGTGACGGGCGAAGCGGATCAGGGGCGAAGCGCGTCACGGGTGAAACGAAGCGCGTCGCTCCGCGAGATTCCGCACGAGGTCCAGGAGACGATGGCGAAGCTCGGGATCCTCGATCCGCCGGAAGGCGGACAGGAGAGCCTCCGCCTCGTCGGCGCGCCGTTCGGCACCGCCATCCTCCCGTTCGGCGGCGCGCGGGCCGTACAAGGTGGCTGCCGGAATCGCCAGGGCTTCGGCGATCCGCTGCAGGAGCCGCCCCGTCGCCGATTCGGGCGGACGGGCCCGGTGATCGAAAGGGTTGTCCTCCGGCGCCGCATCCCCGGAGGATCCGCCCGGATCAGGTGCTTTGGGTCCCATCGGCGGTCAAGCTTCGGCACGCAGGCTGGCGGGAGCATTCATAATACAGAAGAATGCCGACACGCGAGTGCCCAGCAAGCAACAGTTGCATAATTGCGCTAAGAATCCCTTGAGGTTGTGACAGACATCCTAATAAGAGGTGATCGGGGACGAATACGAACACCGCCATGCCCAAGACTAAGCCGCACGCCGGTCGGAACCGTTCCAGGGCGTTCCCGATCGCGGGCGAGACCGCGGACATGATCGGACACTGGGACTGGGATGCCGCCACGGACCGCGTACGGGTCGATGCCTTCGCGGCTCGCCTCTTCACGGTCGATCCGGCCGAGGCCGAAGCGGGTCTGCCGCTGGCGTTCTACGACGGGATCACCCATCCCGACGACCGCGAACGGGTCATCGGCCTGATCCGCCGCAGCGCCGCGGAGGGGAGCCCGTACATCGCCGAGTACCGGGTGATCTCCATCGACGGCCGGACGCACTGGGTTCTGGCCCGCGGCCGCATCTTCGGCGACCATACGGGCCGGCCAGCCGGCGGTCGCGGAATCCTGGTGGATGTCACGCGGCTGCGCGCGAGCGAGGGCCTCTCCGATGAGGTCACGCCCGGTGCCGGGGAGACGCCGCTGGACCGGGCGGTCGAGCATGCCATCGCCGCGCAGGACGCGATCGTCGCCGCCGGGGATCCGGTGCTGAAGGCCCAGGCGGACGCGCTGCTGATGGCGCTGGGACGGCGGCTGGCACAGCGGCACATGGTGGAGCAGCGACGGCGCCTGAACTGACGTCGGCGATCGATCGCCGATCATCACGCGCGACGATCGGCCATGAGCAAGTTCTCGCCGAGGTGATGACTTTGTCGGCGACGATCCAGGGCGCCCTGCAGGCTGCCGAAGGCGCCGCGTCCGGCACCGCCGCGGTGACGATCACGGACGGCAGCGTCCGGGTGCGGGCGCCGGCCGAGCTCCGCGCCGGCGCAGGCCGCCCGATCCGGAAGGACCCTGGTCCTCGCCGCCGCCGCTCCCGCACGCGGGCCGGCCGGGTGGCGCCCGTCCTGCGGCAGCACGCAACACCTTCCTGAATGGCCCCGGTGAACACGACTTCCATTTCTCGGCTCACCGCTTGGATATGACGGCAGCCGATTTCAACTACAAAGAAATTTGATCAGTACGCGCCCGTCTTTCTGGACAACGGCCGAGATCAGGCTTAATCTGGATATGTTCGTGCCGCCGATGTGCGGGCTCGAATGCTTCCAAGGATCGTCTTACATGAAGCGCCGCAGCGCGCGACCGTTCATGGTCGAAGTCAAGCAGACCCGTCCGGCCCGCACATCGCTGACTGCCACTGAAGCGCGCTCCCGCCCGGACAAGACTCTATGGCCGGAACTGGCGCAGGCCGCGATGGAGCCGCCGGCATCCGTGCCTCAGGCGGCACCGGCCCAACGCCCGGAACGGAAGGCGCCGGAGACACCGGCTCGCCGGGTTCTGCCGAGCCTCGTCCCCATGTTCGAGATTCCGGACGAGCCGGTGGCCGAACCGGCGGACGAGGCCGTGCCGGCACCTCGGGTGCGGCGGCCGCGTCGTACCCGGGCTCCCGCGTCCGAGCAGGACATCGCCCCCCAGGTGCAGGCGGCACCGCCGCGTCCGGCCGCAGAGCCGCCCCTGCCCGTCGCGGAGGCGCCCCCCCTGGCGGCCGCGTCCGGTCAAGGTCCGTCGCCGCGATCGACGGCCGGGCGGCGAACGAAGGACCTGCGGCTCGGGGAACGCTGGAAGCGGCGCCTTCCGCCGGCCCTGCGCTGACCCAGGCTGCGCTGACCGGTTCTGGCGCCTTCGCCCGGATCCGTCAGGGACAGCACGGTCCGAAGGTCTCGAGCCATCCGCGCAGACAGGCTTCGCAATCCGGCCCGGCGCCCTCGGCCGGCGGGCTCCATCAGGTCCGGAACCGGCTCGATCCGTCAGCCCCGGGAGCGGCACGCCGGGCGGCTCGTCCCGGCAATCCGGCGCTTGGCGGCGTCCCATCGGAACGCCGCCTGTCCAACCCGATGGATCCGGCGGGGGCGCAGACGGTCAAGCCGCCTGCCGCTCCGGCACCAATCCCGCGGCCAGGCGCGAGTTGCGGTAGCGCGCGTCGCCGGTGACCTCGCCCTCGACCCAGGGGGGCAGCACCACCGGCTGGTCCTCGCGCTCCAGCTCGATCTCGGCCAGGATCAGGCCCGAGAGCCCCCCGCCGAACACGTCGACGTCCCACGTCGCTCCGGCATGGACGACCCGGTAGCGGGTCTTCTCCAGCCGCCGGTCGGGCGGCACCGTGGCGAGGAGCGCCGCGCCGTCCTCGGGCGGGATGGCGAATTCGATCTCGTCCCGGCAGGCGCCCCGGCGCGGGCTCTTCCACGTGATGAGCGTGCGCGCCCCGGCGCGGCGGATCCGGATCGTGTTGGCGGCGTCGGTGAAGAGATAGCCCTGAACGAAGTGCGTCCCCTCCCGGCACAGCGCCAGAACCGACGGGTTCGCGATGAACTTGCGCTCGATCTCGACCGGCATACCGTGCCTCGTGGACATTTGACGCAGGAGCTTTCGCGGAGGAGCCGGCCCGAGACAAGCGGGCTGCCGGGGATGAGCACAGCGCTGAGGGCATGGCTCGGTGCCGATTCGCACGGGCTGAATTGGTATCGTATTAAACTTATGTAAAAGCGCGAGGAGTCTTGGCCTTGCAAAAGCAACATCAGAAACCCCGCCCCCCAACATCCCCGAGGTCGGCGCTGAAGACGTCATCCAAGCGGCCGAACGTGAAGAAGCTGCTCCGGAAGGCGCATGTCAAACCGCTGAAGCCGCTCAAGCAGGTGGCGGCCCTGCCGTTCCGCGTCGACGCGGAGGGCCGGATCGAGATCCTGCTGATCACCTCGCGGGATACGGGCCGCTGGATCATTCCGAAGGGCTGGCCGATGTCCGGCCGGAAGGCCCATCAGGCGGCCGAACGGGAGGCCTTCGAGGAGGCGGGTCTCAAAGGGCAGATCGCGGCGAGCCCGGTCGGTCGGTACCACTATCAGAAGCGCTTCGATCACGGCCGGGCGTTCCCCTGCATGGTCCGCGTCTACCCGCTGCGGGTCGAAGCCCAGCATGCGCGCTGGCCGGAGCAGGATCAGCGCACGCTGCGATGGTTCCCCCCCGAAGAGGCGGCACGCCTCGTCCACGAGGACGAACTCCAGGAGCTGCTGGCGGATTTCGCGGTGCGGCCGGTTGAAAGCCACGGTTGAAGGCCGCTGCGGCCCATTCGTCGCCGCGACCCGGGCGAGGCTATAGGGCAAAGAGGCTGCGCTGAAGGGGTGGGACAATCGCGCCGGAAACGCCCGCCCGCGGGTGCCGGGCCGTCCGCGACCGCAGCTTATGCAACTTCTGATTAGTATCCGCAGGTTACGGTTCCGGCCATCGCAGATGGGCGGGGCACCTCGATGTATCGCGCTTTCGCTTGCCTGACCGAGGAACACACCGCCTGGGTGGTGGCGCTGGCGGCCTGCATCTGCTGGATCTCCTGCGCGGTCGCCCTCAAGCTCGAGCAGCGCGTCCAGGCCCACAGGCACGGGCCGATCTGGCTCCTGGCCTCGGGCTTCTCGATCGGAGCCGGAATCTGGAGCACGCACTTCATCGGCATGCTCGGCTACGATCCCGGGGTGGTGCTCGGCTACGAGCCGCGCACGACCCTGCTCTCCCTCTTGGTCGCCATCGCGGCCGCCACCGCGGCCTTCCTGCTCGCCCGGGCCACGCCGTCGCGCTGGGCGGGGGCCGGGGCCGGCCTGGTGCTGGGGATCGGCATCGCCGGCATGCATTTCCTCGGCATCGCCGGCGTGCGGCTGCCCGGGCATTTCACCTGGGACCCGGCCCTGGCCGTCACGGCGATCGCGGCGGGCTGCCTGCTCTCGGCGGTGGGGATGGCCATCCATGTCGGGCCCGCCGGCCCGCGGGCCCGGTTCGCGGCCGCGACCGTCCTGACCCTCGCTATCGCGGTCCTGCACTTCCTGGCCATGGCGGCCGCCCGGGTGGTGCCGGATCCCGCCCTGGCGATCCCGCAGCTCGGTCTCGCCCGCGGCGTGCTGGCCGGCGGCATCGCCGCCATGATGGCGGTGATCCTGGCCTTCGCGGCGCTGACGCTGATGTTGGACCACCTGCGCCGGATCAACGTCGCCCTGGCCCGACAGAGCCACATGCTGCGGGAGAAGACCCTGCTGCTCGACGCCACCCTCGACAGCATGGACCAGGGTCTGATCATGGTCGACGCGGGCGGTGCGGTGCGCGTGTGCAACGAGCGGGCGCTGGCGCTCCTCGATCTGCCCCGGGCGATGATGCAGGCGCAGCCGAGCTACCGGGCGGTGCTGCGCCATGAGGCAAGCCGCCGCGAGCGCCGACTCACGGACCGCTCCTCCCGGGCCTGGATCGAGCGCGGCGAGGCCGGGCAGACGCAGGTCCACGAGCGGGCGCGGCCGAACGGCCTCGTGCTGGAGATCCGCACCGTGCCGCTGGCGGATGGCGGCTTCGTCCGGACCTTCACCGACATCACGGAGCGGAAGGCCGCCGAGGCCGAGGTGGCCCGCCTGGCGCGCCACGACGTGCTCACCGGCCTTCCGAACCGGGCGCTCTTCCACGAGACCCTCGCGCGCAGCCTCGCCGACATCGCCCTGCGCGGGGGCGCCTGCGCGGTCCTCTACCTCGACCTCGACGGCTTCAAGAGCGTGAACGACAGCCTCGGCCACCAAGCGGGGGACGAACTCCTGCGCCGCGTGGCGGCCGGCCTGCGGCGCGCCGCGGGGGACGGGGCGGTGGCCCGGCTCGGAGGCGACGAGTTCGCCGTGCTCTCGGACGGGGGCACGGCGGAGGCCGCCGCCCTGGCCGAGCGCCTCATCGCCCTGTTCGACAGCCCGTTCAGCGTGGCCGGGCACCGGGTCGGCGTCGGCCTGAGCATCGGCATCGCGCTGGCGCCCGAGCACGGAATGGATGCGGAGCCCCTCTACCGCCGCGCCGACCTCGCCCTCTACCGGGCGAAGGCCGAGGGCCGCGGCACGTACCGGATCTTCACCCCCGCCATGGACGAGGAGGCCGAGGAGCGGCGGATGCTCGAACGCGACCTGCGGCAGGCTCTCGACGACGATACCCTGAGCCTGCACTATCAGCCGCAGGTGGACGGCTATACGGGGGCGCTCGTCGGGTTCGAGGCGCTGCTGCGCTGGACGCACCCGGTCCGCGGCAGCGTTGCGCCGAGCGTCTTCGTGCCGCTCGCCGAGGAAACCGGCCTGATCGTGGTGCTCGGCGACTGGGTGCTGCGCGAGGCCTGCCGCGAGGCGGCGCAATGGGCGCAGCCCCTGAAGGTCGCCGTCAATCTCTCGCCGCGCCAGTTCCAGAAGCCCGATCTGCCCGAGTCCGTCCTGGCCATCCTGGCAGAGACCGGCCTGTCGCCGGACCGCCTGGAGCTGGAGGTCACCGAGAGCATCATCATCAACGACATGGCGCGGGCCGTGGGCATCCTCCGGCGCCTGAAGGGCTACGGCATCCGGATCAGCATGGACGATTTCGGGACCGGCTACGCGTCGCTCGCCACCCTCCAGGCCTTCCCGTTCGACAAGCTGAAGATCGACCGCTCCTTCGTGGCGCAGCTCGGGACCGGACCGCAGGCTGCCGTGATCGTGCGCGCCGTGCTCAGCCTCGGCCGCAGCCTCGGCATGGGCGTGGTCGCGGAGGGCGTCGAGACCCACGCGCAGATGAAGTTCCTCACGGAGGAGGCCTGCGGCGAGATGCAGGGCTACCTGTTCGGCAAGCCGCGCCCGATCGCCGACTACGCCGCGGCGGTCGGCGCTCCCGCGGTGGCGGTCGCCGCCGGATCGGGCCTCGCCGCGGCCGGGTGAGGGCCGTCGCCGGCCTTACCCGATGGGGAACCCGCCGGATCCGTCCGACGTTGGGCCAGCAGATTGGATCACTTCTAAGGTCCACGCTCTCCGTTCCCCGCCAGGGCGGCCCCGGCCGCCGGCCTCACAGGAGCCTGACCATGAACGCCAAGTGCGAGACCTGCCGGTTCTTCGACGAGCACAAGGGCAACGGCGCCGTCGCCCAGAACGATGCCGGCCTGTGCCGCTTCAACCCGCCGGTCAGCCAGCCCGCGCCCGAGTCCAAGGGATTGTGGCCGATTGTCGGTGCCCAGGACTGGTGCGGCCACTACACCCCCGAGATGACGGCGGCCGAGTAGGAATTTTCGCAGGGCGCACGATGGGGCCGGCCTTCGGGTCGGCCCTTTCGTTTGGCGTCAACGTCCCCGGCCGCCGCCGGGCGCCACCCGCAGCGCCGCACCGCGGTCGGCGCGCATGCGTCTCGTGATCGGTCGGGCCCGCGGCCTCCGACCGCGGGGCCCGCGATTTTCGGGTCGATGATCCCGTCGCCCCCTGACCATCGGGGACGTGGGCGCTACCTTGGAGCCAATCCAGGGTGTCGGTGTTTCCCCGGGTGTCCCGCCTTCAATGGGCCGACGCGCGTCGGCGGCGGCGCCGGCCCGGAGACCGAGACGCGCCGTCCCTGCCCTTGTGATCTGAACCGGAGAGAAACTTGATGGTGGGAGCTACCGCCGCCGCGCCCCAGGACCGGGGTGCCGGGACTTCACAGACCACCGCACGGACCGACGCGCCGGTCCTCGCCACCGTCACCTTCACGGTGAACGGCGAGCGGCGCACGCTGGACCTCGACACCCGCACCAGCCTGCTCGACGCGGCACGCGAGCACCTGCACCTGACCGGGTCCAAGAAGGGCTGCGACCATGGCCAGTGCGGCGCCTGCACGATGATCGTCGACGGGCGGCGCATCAATGCCTGCCTGACGCTCGCGATCATGCACCAGGGCGCCGAGATCACCACGATCGAGGGCCTCGGCCAGCCGGACCAGCTCCATCCGATGCAGGCGGCCTTCGTGAAGCACGACGGCTACCAGTGCGGCTACTGCACGCCGGGCCAGATCTGCTCGGGCGTGGCCGTCCTCGAGGAGATCAAGGCCGGCATCCCGAGCCACGTCACCGTCGACCTCGATGCCGCGCCCCGGGTCACCGAAGCCGAGATCCGCGAGCGCATGAGCGGCAACATCTGCCGCTGCGGCGCCTATTCCAACATCGTCGAGGCGATGACCGAAGTCGCCGGGGGGCAGGCATGAAGTCCTTCACCTACGAGCGCCCGAGCACGCCCGCTCAAGCCGCCGCCGCCGTCGCCGGGACGCCCGACGCCAAGTTCATCGCCGGCGGCACCAACCTCCTCGACCTGATGAAGCTGCAGATCGAGACCCCGCGCCACCTCGTGGACGTGAACGGCCTCGGCCTCGACACGGTGGAGCCGACCGCGGAGGGCGGCCTGCGCATCGGCGCCCTGGTGCGCAACACCGACCTCGCGGCCCATCCGCGGGTGCGCAAGGATTACGGGGTCCTGAGCCGGGCGCTGCTGGCCGGCGCCTCGGGCCAGCTGCGCAACAAGGCGACCACCGCCGGCAACCTGCTCCAGCGGACCCGCTGCCCGTATTTCTACGACACGGCCCAGGCCTGCAATAAGCGTCGGCCCGGCTCGGGCTGCTCGGCCCTCGACGGGGTCAACCGGCAGCTCGCGGTGATCGGCGGCAGCGACGCCTGCATCGCCACGCATCCGGGCGACATGGCGGTGGCCATGCGGGTGCTCGACGCCACCGTCGAGACGGTCGATGCCGCGGGCACGGAGCGCCGGATCCCGATCGCCGAGTTCCACCGCCTGCCCGGCGACGCCCCCGAACGGGATACGAACCTCGAGCCCGGCGAACTCATCACCGCGGTGACGCTGCCGAAGCCGGTGGCGGGCACGCATATCTACCGCAAGGTCCGCGACCGCGCCTCCTACGCCTACGCGCTGGTCTCGGTGGCCGCCATCCTCGGCAAGGACGGGACGGGTCACGTCGCCTTCGGCGGCGTCGCCGCCAAGCCCTGGCGGGACGCGGCGGCCGAGGCCGACCTGCCGAAGGGCGCGAAGGCCGTGACCGACCGGGTCTTCGCCGACGCCAAGCCCACCCCCGAGAACGCCTACAAGCTGAAGCTCGCCGAGCGGACCCTCGGCGCCGCGCTCAACCAAGCGAGGGCCTGAGCCATGAAGTTCGACACCCCCGCCGGCCCGAACCCGATCGACCGGCTCAAGGTCGTGGGCCAGCCCACCGACCGGATCGACGGCAAGTACAAGACCACCGGCACCGCCCCCTACGCCTACGAGCGCCACGACGCGGCGCCCGAGGCCGCCTACGGCTACGTGCTCGGCTCGGCCATCGCCAAGGGCCGCGTCCGCAGCATCGACACCGCTTCGGCCCGGCAGGCTCCCGGCGTCATCGGTATCGTCACCACCCTCGACACGCCCCGGATCGAGCGCGGCGTGATGAACGTCGCCTACCTGTTCGGCGGCGACGTGATCCAGCACTACCACCAGGCGATCGCCGTGGTGGTGGCCGAAACCTTCGAGCAGGCCCGGGCGGCCTCCTTCCTGGTCGCGGTCGAGTACGCCCCGGAAGCCGGCGCCTTCGACCTCGCGGCGGCGGCGAAGACCGCCGAGCCGGTCCCGGCCGAGAGCGGCGAGGGCAGCGGCGGCGACGGCGAGGAGCGCGTCGGCGATTTCGAGGGGGCCTTCGCGCAGGCGCCCGTGACCCTCGACGCGGCCTACACGACCGCCGACGAGAGCCACGCCATGATGGAGCCGCACGCCACGACGGCGGCCTGGGACGGCGACCGGGTGACGCTCTGGACCGCCAACCAGATGATCGGCTGGGGCCACGGCAGCCTCGCCAAGATGCTCGGCCTGCCGAAGGACAAGGTCCGGCTCGACGCCCCCTATGTCGGCGGCGGCTTCGGCGGCAAGCTGTTCGTGCGCGCCGACGCGGTGCTGGCGGCGCTGGCCGCCAAGGCGACGGGGCGGCCCGTGAAGGTCGCGCTCACGCGCCCGCTCATCGCCAACAACACCACGCACCGGCCAGCTACGATCCAGCGGGTCCGGATCGGCGCCACGCAGGACGGCACCATCACGGCGATCGCGCATGAGAGCACTTCCGGCAACCTGCCGGACGGCGATCCCGAGACGGCGGTGAACCAGACCAAGTTCCTCTACGCGGGGAAGAACCGCCTCACCGCCATGAAGCTCGCCCACCTCGACCTGCCCGAGGGCAACGCCATGCGGGCGCCGGGCGAGGCCCCGGGCCTCGCCGTGCTCGAGGTCGCCATGGACGAGATGGCCGAGAAGCTCGGCCTCGACCCGGTGGAGTTCCGCATCCGCAACGACACGCAGGTCGTCCCGACCCAGCCGGACCTACGCTTCTCCCACCGCGACCTCGTCGGCTGCCTCAAGCTCGGCGCCGAGAAGTTCGGATGGGCCAAGCGCAACCCGAAGCCCGGCCAGGTCCGGGACGGGCAATGGCTCGTCGGCCTCGGCATGGCGGCGGCGTTCCGCGACAACATGGTGATGAAGTCGGGCGCCCGGGTGCGGCTGGACGGCAGCGGCACGGTCACGGTCGAGACCGATATGACCGATATCGGCACCGGCAGCTACACGATCATCGCCCAGACCGCCGCCGAGATGATGGGCGTGCCCCTCGACAAGGTGGCGGTGCGGCTCGGCGACTCGGACTTCCCGGTCTCCTCGGGCTCGGGCGGCCAGTTCGGCGCCAACTCGTCGACGGCGGGCGTCTATGCGGCCTGCGTGAAGCTGCGGGAGTCCGTGGCGCAGAAGCTCGGCTTCAACGCCACCGACGCGGTGTTCGAGGAGGGCGAGGTCCGCGCGGGCAACCGCGCGATCCCGCTCGCCCAGGCTGCCGCGGACGGGGAGCTGGTCGCGGAGGACACGATCGAGTTCGGCAAGGTCTCGAAAGAGCAGCAGGTCTCGACCTTCGGGGCGCATTTCGTCGAGGTCGCCGTGGACGTCTACACCGCCGAGGTCCGGGTCCGGCGGATGCTGGCGGTCTGCGCGGCCGGTCGCATCCTCAACCCGAAATCGGCCCGCAGCCAGGTGATCGGCGGGATGGTCATGGGCACCGGGGCGGCCCTGATGGAGGAGCTGGCCGTCGACACCAAGCGCGGCTTCTTCGCCAACCACGACCTCGCCGGATACGAGGTGCCGGTCCACGCCGACATCCCGCATCAGGAGGTGATCTTCCTCGACGAGGTCGACCCGCGGTCCTCGCCCATGAAGGCGAAGGGCGTGGGCGAGCTCGGGATCTCGGGGATCGCCGCCGCGGTGGCGAACGCGATCTACAACGCCACCGGCATCCGCGTGCGCGACTACCCGATCACCCTCGACAAGCTCCTGGACCGCATGCCGGACGCGGCCTGACCGGGGCCCGGGGACGTCCGGCGGACGTCCCCGGCTGGATCGACGCTGAGGAGGCCGGCCCGGCCCGCACCAGCACGGGCCGGCCGTTTGCGTCGCAGGCACGCGCGGTGAAGGCGTTCACCCCGTCCGCGTCGCGCTCGCGGGTGCCGTCAGGGTCCCGCGGGCGGGATCAGTACTTCCGGATGATCGGCTCCGGCGCCATCGGGACCGGATCTTCCCCGAACCGGTAGGTCAGGCCGGCATAGACCGAGAGCGGCTGCGCCAGCGTCGTGGTCCGGGGATCGTTGATCGACAGGTTGCCGGCGACCGCCCCCGTCTCGGCGAAGGTGCCGAAGGTGGCGTAGCGGTTGTTCGTCAGGTTGGTGATCAGCCCGAAGATCTCCAGGTTCTTAGTGACCTGATACTTCGTCGTCAGGTTCATCACGTAGTAGGCCGGCAACTTGCGGTTCAGGTTCGATTCGTCGCCGCGGAAATAGGACGACGAGAAGGCCGAGACGTTGAGGCCGAAGCGCCAGTTCGGGGTGATGTTGTACTCGAAGCCCGCCTTGATCTGGTGATCGGGGATGAGCGGGATCTTGTCGCCCGGCCGCACCCGGATGCCGCCGTTCGGGATCACGTCGCCGCCCACGGCACCGCCGGTCGCCCCCGTGCTGGCCAGGGGGTTGTTGGGCGACGAGAGGGTCGCGTTGAACTGGAAGGTCGCGTCGACCAGGGCGTAGTTGGCGTAGACCAGCAGGTCGGGGGTGACGGCGTATTCGGCGCCGACCTCGATGCCCTGGCGCCGGGTCGCCGGGACGTTGATGTAGTAGGCCCTGGCGGCATTGCCGGCGACAGCGACCTGATAGAGGTCGTTGCTCAGGTCGGTGCGGTAGACGCCGGCCTTGTAGGTCAGGGCGCCGCCCGACAGGAAGCTCGGGATCACCCCGCGGAAGCCGGCCTCGTAGGTCCGGCCGGTGACCTGCTTGAGCGGCGGATCGGCCACCAGCGAGTTGGGCAGCAGGCAGGGCTGGGTCGGGCTGGAGCAGGACAGCTCCAGCGGGGTCGGGGCACGGTTCGATTCCGAATAGCTGCCGTAGAGGTTGACCGCCGGGTCGAACTGGTAGGTCAGGCCCGCGAGCGGGTTGACCTTGGTGTATTCGTGCACGCCGGTCACGTCCGGCGAGAAGCCGGTCTGGTCGCGCGTCTGGATGCGGGCGTAGTTGAGGCGGAAGCCGCCGGTCAGCGACAGCCGGTCGGTGAGGTCCAGCGTGTCGGTGGCGTAGAGGCCGAGATACAACGTCGAGCCGGTCACCGAGCTGGGCGCGAGGCCGATCGCCCCGAGGGTGCGGATGTCCGGCGTGCCGAGCCCCGGGATGGTGCCGTAATACGGGTTGTTCGGGTCGACGGTGATCGACAGGTTCGGATTGATCACGCCCAGCTGGCTGGACGACTTGAACGCGAAGGTTGAGGCGTCGACGCTGCCGCCGACCACGAAGGCGTTGTTCAGGCCGAAGATCCGGTCGCGGTTGGCCGCCTGCAGCGAGCCACCATACGACTCGGCCTCGGTCAGGGTCGTGTCGATCGTGCCGTAGGGGATGTTCCGCAGGAACGGGATCGTCCGGTTGTTCAGGCCCAGGATCGCGAACTGGTTGGCGTAGGCCCGGCGGGCCGCCACCTGACTGGTGGGCGGCGCGTTCACGTTGAACGCGTCGTCCTGGTAGCAAAGCGAGCCCCGGAAGCTGCTGCGGCTGCTGCAATTCTCGAAGTTGCCCTGGTTGCCGTCGACGTAATTCTCGCTGAAGCGCCGGTAATAAGCGTTGCCGGCGAGATCCCAGGTCGGCGAGATGTCCACCCGGCCGGTCAGCTGGATCGTGCCGACCTGCGTCGTCTGGGTCTGCGGGTAGGTGAAGATCGCCCGCGGATCGCGGTGGGTGAAGTCCACCGGGGTCGCGGCGGCGGCGCCGTAGAAGCTGCGGGCGGCGAGCCCGATCAGGTGGAACTCCGAATCCTGGGAGCGGTAGCCGAGATCCGCGTAGAGGCGGCCGATCGTGCTCGGGCTCTGGTAGCGCCAGCCGCGGTCGTTCAGGCCGTCGCCTGTGAAATAGAAGCTCCAGGGGCCGGAGACCTTGCCGTATTCGAGGTAGCCGGCGGTGCGCGCGTCCGAGCCGCCCCAGGCCGAGATCTCGGTGCCCTGCCAGGTGAAGCCGTTCTTCATCTGGATGTTGACCGCGCCGCCGATGGCGTTGAGGCCGAAGACCGGGTTGCCGGTGACGACGTCGATCCGCTGGATCGCCTGCGGGGGGATCAGGTCGAAATTGACGACGTCGCCGAAGGCTTCGTTGATGCGCACGCCGTTCTGATAGACGGCGAGCCCCTGCGGCACGCCCTGCACGGACGAGGCGGTGAAGCCGCGATAGCTGAGATCGACCCGGTTCGAATTGCCCTGCGAATCGTTGAGGTTCACGCCGGGCGTCTGCCGCGCCAGCGTGGCGATCACGTTGTCGGAGCCCCGGTCGATCTCGATCTGCCGCGCCGTGACGGTCTCGACGGTGCTGGGGATCTTGTTGAGCGGCTGCTCCGAGCCCCGCAGGCGCACCCCGCCGGCCGGAGCCGGCAGCGTCGGCGCGGTCTGGGCGAGGGTATCGAGGGTCTGGGCGCCGCTGGAATTGCCGCCGCCCGCACCCACCGGCGACGTCGAGACGACGCTGATCTCACCGAGGGTGACGGCTTGTTGAGCCTGCGCGACACCGGGCAACAGGGCCACGGACGCGATCAAGCTGCCACGTAGGGCGTGCATATCTTCCCCCAACCTGAATTCAAGGCTCGCGCCGCTTCCCGTCGGCTGCGTGAGCGTCACTGATCTCGGGTCGGGTTCGGGTCGCAATTCACGTTTTGTTTAATCCCTGCCCGTGCCGGAAAAGACCATCGAATGACGCACAGTGTTGCGCAGATATAACATCATCGAACGATCGTCCGGGATCTTTGGGCATATTTGGAAGTAACTTCCGGGAATATTACGCAATCGGGAAGTTCGGCGACGGGCCATCGGGATACCGGCCGGGACCGGCCCCCGTCGCTGCCTCCGGCTCACGGGGAGGCCAGCCGGACGGCCACCTCGTTCCTGCGCAGGAACGGGATCGCGAAGGGGGGATCGTATCCCATGACGAACGGCGCGCCCTCGGTTCTCCGTCCCGCCGCCGCCAGCACGTCGGCGAGGATGCGCGCCTGTGCGGCCCGTACCTCCGGGGTGAGACGGCCGGAGAAGCGCAACGCCGCGATCCGTTCGGCCGGGATCTCGACCAGCCGGATCCCCGGCTCGGTCGGCGCGGGCGCCCCGGCCGCCGCCACCGCGCGCGGCAGGAAGAAGCGCATCGTGCCGGCCCCGTCCTGCTCCACCGGGACCGTCATGGCGATGCGCCGCCCGCCGGTCTCCACCGGCGCGGTCATGGCGATGCGGTCGCCCCCCCGGTTCGCACCGGTGATGTAGCGGAACAGCCGGCCGAAGGCCTCGCCGTCGCCCTGGCCGCGGGAATCGGTCTCGACCGCCAGGCGCGGCGCGTAGGACCGGATCTCGACCCCGCGGTCGAGACGCTCGACCACCGTGTAGGCGGGCTGCTCGTAGAGCGCCCGCACGCCGAAGATCCCGAGCACCGATTCCACGAGGGTGACGAGCACGTACAGGACCCTGTCCATGGCGGAAGCTCCGGATGCGGGCGCGGGCGTCGCCCCGCGGTCCCGGGAACATGGCGTCGGAGGCGCCTGCCGCCGACCATCTGCGGCGTCAGGCCTCCATCAGGCCGGGGATGGCGCTGCGCAGGCGGAAGAAGCCGCGGTTCGCAAGGGGCCAAGCCCGCGAATCCCAGGGGCGGCGGACCCGGAGGCAATCCCGCGGCAGCATTTCCGCCGAGGGGCCTGCCGGCGCCCAGGCCGTCACCACGGGCAGGTCGCCGGCCCAGCCGTCCTGCACGGGCATGGCCGGGCAGCCGAACTGCGCCTGTGCCCGGGTCAGGGCATCCGCCAGCGCCGCCGCGTCGGCCGCGCGGACCCGGTCGACCGCCCCCTCCGCGTGGGCGAGAAGGCCGCCGACGCGGACCACGCGGGCCGGTCCGAGGGGAAGGCTCTCGGGATGAAGGTCGTCGAGGTGCAGCAGCAGGGCGATCGCCCCGTCCGGCGGGGTGTCGGCCGGGGCGAGGGGCACCTCCCGCGGGGGCATGTCCTCCTCCAGCGGCGCGGCCCCCTCGTCGAGCCCGGCGGGATCGTGGCGGCCCTCCGTGTACTGCCGGATGTTGTCGCGCCGGGCGCGGTAGGGCTTGCCCCGGGTGTGGAGGCCCGCGACCCACCGCCACGACAGGGTGTTGCTGGCCGGATCGCCGTCGAGCAGGTGGCGCAGGAACAGGTCGGCGCCCAGCTCCCAGGGCAGGCGCAGGGTGAAGATCCAGATCGAGGCGAACCACATGCGGGCATGGTTGTGCAGCCAGCCCTCCTCGGCGAGCTGGCCGGCCCAGGCGTCGAAGCCGTCGAGGCCCGTGCGCCCCGCGGCGGCCCGCTCGTAGGTCCGGCGCAGGCCGGGCTCGGCGGCAAGGCGCGTCCGTGCGGCCGCCAGACCCTCCCGATAGCCGGTCCAGGCGCCGGGATGGGTTTCGAGGTGGCCCTTGAAGTAGGTCCGCCAGAACACCTCGGAGACGAAACGCTCCGCGCCCGGGATGCCGAAGGCGCTCTGCGCGGCCCGGGCGACCTCCTCCTCGGTGAGCAGCCGGCGGCGCAGGTAGGGCGACAGAACCGACGTCGTCGGCGTCGCACCGGGGCCGCGATCCGTGTTCCGGGACGCCGCGTAGGCGGCGCCGGGACCGGTCAGGAATGTCGCCAGGGCCTCGAGGCCGGCGGCGCGGGTCATGGGGCGCGAAGGGGGCATGACCCTGATCTAGGCCCCGTGCCGCGATTGGCAGCTGCGCGAAAGCGCGGATCCCCCATCTCGGCCCGGGCGCGGGTGTAGCCGGAGGCCGGCACCACCGGCAGGGCCAGACACCCCGCTCCGGTCGCAGCGCCGACTGCCGGGGGTTGCCTTTCGCCGGCGCGGGCCGTCCGATGGCCACGGCCCGGGTCGAGGACGCCTCAGGCGCTCCTGTCGCGGCCCGAGATCAGGCGAAGCTGCGCCGGCGGGCGGGCCGCCAGGGCGGCGGCGACCTTGCCCTCGAGCTCGCCGACCCGGAACGGCTTCAGCACGATCGCGTCGCTGCCGACGGCCCCGGCCTTCGTCAGGGCGGTGGTGTCGGCAAAGCCGGTGACGAACAGCACCGGCAGCGTCGGCCAGCGCTTCCGGATCTCCAGAGCCGTCTCGGCTCCGTTCATGCCGGGCATGGCGAAATCCATCACGACGAGGTCGACGCCCGGATCCGCTTCGAGGGCGGCCAGGGCCTGGAGGCCGGAGGCCGCCTCGCGCACCGCGTAGCCGGCCTCGGTCAGGCGGGTCGTCGTCACCTCGCGCACCTCGGCGTCGTCGTCGACCACCAGAAGCCGGGGGCCGCTTCCGGGCGGATGCATCCGCGCGGCCTCGGCCGCGGCGGCATTGCGGGGTGCGTCCCCCTTCGCCTCCGCGGCCCGGGGCAGGTAGACCTTGATCGAGGTGCCCTCGCCGGCGACCGTGTCGATGCGGATGCCGCCACCGGACTGCTTGACGAAGCCGTAGACCTGGGCGAGCCCGAGACCCGACCCCTTGCCGACCTCCTTGGTGGTGAAGAACGGCTCGAACACCCGGGCCAGCACGTCCGGCGTCATCCCGGTGCCGGTGTCGCTCACCGCCACCATGACGTAGGCGCCGGGCGCCGGCTGTTCGGGCCGCGTCGGCGCCCCGGTGACGCTGACATTGGCGGTCTCGATGGCGAGCCGGCCGCCCACCGCCATCGCGTCGCGGGCGTTGATGGCGAGGTTGAGGATCACGAGCTCGATCTGGGTGGCGTCGACCAGGGCCGGCCACAGATCGGGCTGGAGCGCGGTCTCGATGCGAACCGCGCCGCCGATCGAACTCTGCAGCAGGTCGCGCATCGAGGCGACCGTCTGGTTCAGGCTGACCGGGGTGGGTTCCAGGCGCTGGCGCCGGGAGAAGGCGAGGAGCTGTGCCGTGAGCCGGGCGGCGCGCTCGGCGGCCCCGCGCATCATGTCGAGGCGGCGCTTCGAGCGGGCGTCGGAGACGGCGCGCTCCAGGAACTCGATGTTGCCGGCGATCACCGTGAGCAGGTTGTTGAAGTCGTGCGCGACACCGCTCGTGAGCTGCCCGACCGCGTCCAGGCGCTGGGCGAGCCGCAGGGCGTCCTCCGCCCGTTCGCGTTCGACGATCTGAGCCTGCAGAGCGTCGTTCGCCGCGGCGAGTTCCCGGGTGCGCTCGGCGATGCGCGCCTCCAGGGTCTCGTTGAGCGCCTGCAGGGCAGCCTCGGCTTCGCGCTTCTCGGCGCGCGCCCGCGCCTCGGCCAGCGCCCGGACGATGGTGCGCGGCATCCGGTCGAGGCGCTGCTTGACGACGTAGTCGGTGGCGCCGTTCTTCAGGGCCTCGACGGCCACGTCCTCGCCCAGCGTGCCCGAGCAGAAGATGAACGGGGTGTCCGGGCATTGCGCCCGGGCGATGCCGAGGGCGCTCACCCCGTCGAAGGTCGGCAGGACGTAGTCCGCCAGGATCAGATCGTACCGGCCGGGCACCGCCGCGCGGGCGAAGGCGTCGCGCGTCATCACCCGCTCGATCTCGACCGGATGCCCGAGCGTCTCCAGCTCGGCCTCGATCAGCTCGGCGTCGAGATCGCTGTCCTCCAGATGCAGGATGCGCAGCGGGCCCGCGGAACGTCCGATCACGCGTTCGATGGCCAGCCTCCCCGGTATGGCGGCGGCTCGTTGAGGAGGGCCCAGAACACCCCGATCTCCTTGATCGCGGCGAAGAACTCCTCGAAGCCCACGGGCTTCACCACGAAGGCGTTCACCCCGAGGTCGTAGGAGCGCACCAGGTCGGTCTCCTCGCGGGACGAGGTCAGCATGACCACGGGCGTCTTGCGGGTGACCGGGTCGCCCTTGATCTTGGCGAGCACCTCCAGGCCGTCGACCTTGGGAAGCTTCAGGTCGAGCAGGACCACGGCGGGATCCTGGGCCTGCCGCTTCTCGTGGGCGCCGCGGCAGTAGATGAAGTCGAGGGCCTCGGCGCCGTCGCGGCAGATGACGATCTCGTTGGCGAGCTGGCTCGATTCGAGGGCCGCGAGGGTCAGCTCGATGTCGTTCGGATTGTCCTCGACCAGGAGGATGGGTTTCAGTCCTGCCATCTCAGTGCGCCTCCTCCCGGATGGGCAGGGTGAAGTAGAATGTGGCGCCCCGGCCGAGCGTTCCCTCGGCCCAGGTCCGCCCGCCGTGGCGCTCGACGATGCGCCGGACGTTGGCGAGACCGATGCCGGTGCCCTCGAACTCCTCGACCCGGTGCAGGCGCTGGAAGACGCCGAACAGCTTGTCGACATAGGCCATGTCGAAGCCGGCGCCGTTGTCGCGGACGTAGTAGACCGCCTCCCCGTCCCGGGGCGGCAGGCTGCCCACGGCGATCACCGCCTCCGCGGTGTCGCGGGTGTACTTCACGGCGTTCGACAGCAGGTTCTCGAGGACGAGCCGCAGCATCACCGGATCGGCATAGGCGCGGCCGAGCGGGGCGATCTCCCAGCGGATGGTCCGGTCGGGGGTGACGTCGCGCAGGACCTTGCGGCGGACTTCCTCGACCAGGGCGTTCATGTCGCCCCAGACCTTGTTCAGGGCGTGCCGGCCCATCTGCGAGAAGCTCAGGAGGCTGTCGACCAGGGTTCCGGCCGAGAAGGCCGCCTCGATGATCGTCTCCACGTAGTGCCGGCCCTTGTCGGACAGTTGGGCCCCCTCGCGGGTCTTGAGCAGGTTCGCGTAGCCGACGATGTGGCGGAAGGGCGCGCGCAGGTCGTGGCTGACCGAGTACGAGAAGGCCTCCAGCTCCTTGTTCGTGCGCTGCAGCTCCTCGCTCATGGCGGCGAGTTCCTCCGCCCGGCGCAGCACGATGCCGAGCACCGAGGCGCGCAGGTCCTTGGCGGCCTCCACCTCCGGGTCGGACCAGGGCAGGGAGCGGCCCTTCACGGTTTCCTTCCAGATCTCGAACGACTTGCGCGGGTGCAGCCGGTCCGGACCGCCGTCCGGATCGGGCTCGACGGCCTTCACGGGATTGCCGCCCCACTTCACCGTCCGCACGACCTCGGGTCTGAACCAGAGGATGTAACTCGCGTATTTCTTCGAGACCGAGACCGCCAGGAGACCGCTCGCCCGCCCGGCGAAGGCCGCGGCCGCCGGAAACGCCTCCGACAGGGCTTCGGAGACGAAGACCTCCTCGGCCTCCTCGCGCGCGGACAGCCACCGGTACAGGCCACGGACCTCGCGCTCGGTCGGCGTGGCCCCGAGCAGCCGGCAGCGGTCCGCCGTCACCACCGCGGCGCCGGTCGCGTCCACCAGGGCCAGGACGTCGTCGGGATGGTTGAGCAGGCCGTCGACGAAGCTGTCCTCCTCGGCCATGAAGCCGAGGAGGCGCGCCTGCACGGCGCCCAGGGCCAGACGCCTCTCGGACTGGGCGCCGCGCTCGCGGGCCGAGAGCTGCAGCGCGAAGATCTGGGTGAGCACGTCGCAGGCGTTGCGCGCCTGGAGGGGCACGCGCTTGGGCGCGCGGTTGTGGCAGGAGATCAGGCCCCAGAGCGCGCCGTCGACGAGGATCGATACCGACATGGACGCCATCGTGCCCATGTTGCGCATGTACTCGACATGGACCGGCGAGACCGAGCGCAGCACCGACTGGCTGAGGTCCAGGGGCCGGCCGGACGGCGTGGTGGCCGGCCGGATCGGCACGGGGACGTAGCCGGCATCGGGGATGATGCGCAGGCGGTTCCGGCGGTAGAGTTCGCGCGCCTGGACGGGGATGTCGGAGGCGGGGAAGCGCAGGTCGAGGTAGGAGGGCAGGACGCCGTTCCCGGCCTCCGCCAGCACCGTCCCGTGCCAGTCGCGGTCGAACCGGTAGACCAGGGCGCGGTCGAGACCGGTGATCTGGCGGATGTCCTCGGCGACGAACCGGCAGAGGTCCTCGACGGTTCTGGCGGTGTGCAGGCGTTCGACGAAGGCGCGCAGGCGCGGCGTGAGCAGGTCGACGCCGATGTCGGCGGCGGCCGCGTCGATCTCCTCCAGTTCCACCACCACAAGGTCATCGACCCGGTGGGCCGCCACCTCGTAGGCTTGGCGCCCGCTGCCGGTCTCCAGCGTGACGGTGCGAAGATAGAGGGCCCCGTCCTGGGTCTCCGCCGCCGCGAGGTGGTGCCGGACGACGGCCGCAAGGTCGGGCAGAGCCGCGTCGAGGATGGTCCCGACCGCCGCCGCCGCTGGGGCGTTGGCGCTCGCCTGGACGATGGCGAGGGACCGGGCGTCGAGCCCGAGCAGGAATCCGTGCGGCTGGACGCTGCCGACGATATGGATGGGCTCGCGATCGCACGCAGTCACATCAAGACGCTGAGCCGCGCCGCTTCGTAGGTTCAAGCCGGGGTTCGCCTCCTCATCGGGTCGGCCGCAAAACTTAAAGCGTGTTAACAGCCGAACCGTGCCGCTCCTATAGGGCTAAAGGATTGGCACAGGCGGGCTAACCGTCCGCGCGGGAGGCCGGTGCCGGGTGGCCGAAGGGCACGGCGACCGGATCCGCCATGCGCGCGCGACGCCAGGTCGCACGACGGGGCCGGGCGGCGCGCCGGGAGCCTAGAGCGGAACCCAGGCGGCGAGGGCGATCAGGACCAGGGGCATCGCCACCAGGGCCAGCACGGTCTGCGCCGCCGTGATCCCCGCCATCAGGGGGGCGTCCCCGCCGAGCTGCCGGGCCAGGATGTAGGCGGAGGAGGCGGTGGGCAGGACCTGGAAGAGCAGGGCGGTGGTCAGCGCCGGGCCGTGCAGCCCGAGGCACAGGGCCGCCAGAACCGTCGCCGCCGGCATGGCGACGAACTTCATCGTCGAGGCGGCGAGCACGGGCCCCGCCCAGTGCCGGGCGGTGCCGAAGTCGAGCGCCGCGCCGACGCAGAGCAGGCCGAGGGGCAGCGACGCGGCCCCGAGGGCCCGCAGGGCTGGTTCCAGCCCCGGCGGAATACCGAGGCCGAGGCCCTGGACCAGGATTCCGCCGAGCGAGGACACCACCAGCGGGTTGGTGGCCAGTTGCCGGGCGATGCCGCGCGGCGTCAGCCGCACCGTGCCGTGCCGGGCGAAGACCAGCACGCAGAGGATGTTGACGGTGGGCACGATCGCCGCGTTGCAGATGGCCGCCAGCGCGATGCCCTGCGGCCCGAACAATCCGGCGGCCAGCGTCACCCCGACATAGTTGTTGAAGCGGACACTGCCCTGGAACACCGAGGTGAAGGCCGGTCCGTCGAGCCTCAGGCACGGCCTCAGGACGATCAAGAGGACCGCGACGGCGAGGGTCGACAGGATCAGCGTCAGCGCGAGGGCGCCGACCGGCACGGCCTCGATCCGCGCCGTCGCGAGGCCGTGGAAGAACAGGCTCGGCAGCAGCACGAAGTAGCCCAGCCGCTCGGCCTGCGGCCAGAAGCCCTCGGCCAGGAAACCACGCCGCCGCAGGGCCAGTCCCAGCGCGGTCAGGATCACGATCGGCAACAGGGCGAGCAGCACCGCGCCGGTCACGGGAGAGGGTCCAAGGCGGTGTCGCTTTCAGCTGCGCCGGTCAGGTGCGCCGCGGCGCTGGCGGGACGGCCATGCCGTCAGCCGCGCCCCAGCGTGTAGAATTCCGGGTTGGGCCGCAGGCCGGTCACGTTCGCCAGCCGGTTCGACAGGCCGAAGAAGGCCGCGATGGCGGCGATATCCCAGGCATCCGCGTCGTCGAAGCCGTGCGCCCCGAGCGTTTCGAACGCGGCCTCCCCCACGAGATGCGCGGACTGGCTGACCAGCATGGCGAAATCGAGCATCGCCTTCTGCCGATCGGTGAGGTCGGCCTTGCGGTAGTTGATCGCGACCTGATCGGCGATCAGCGGGTCCTTGGCGCGAATCCGGAGGATCGCACCGTGGGCGATCACGCAGTACTGGCACTGGTTCATGGCCGAGGTCGCCACGACGATCATCTCGCGCTCGGCCTTGGTCAGGTTGCCCGGCTTGTCCATGAGGGCGTCGTGATACGCGAAGAAGGCTCGGAATTCCTCCGGGCGATGGGCGAGCACCAGGAACACGTTCGGGACGAAGCCGGACTTTTCCTGCACCGCCTCGATCCGCGCGCGGATGTCGGCCGGCAGATCCTCCAGGCGGGGGATCGGGAAGCGGCCGATCGGGGCGTGTGCGGCTGACATGGGCGCGCTCCTCGCGGATCGAGCCGGCGCCCGAGGCCGCCGGCCGTCCTGCGCAGGCGATAGACCGAACGGTCTCCTCAGCGCAATCGATCGCGGCCGCGCGCACCGGACCGGCCGCTTCCGATCGAGACCGGGTGAAACGTGGGTCCCGGGATCGGTCTCGCAGGGATGCCGTCGTGTGACGATCGCGGGATGCTGTGCGGCGCTCCCGCTCGTCGGGGCTGCCGGCATGCGTCACCGCGAAGATCCGGCCGACGGCACGATCGTGCGAGGCAGCCTTGACCGGGCGGCAGGAAGCGGCAGCCCGTGCCACTCGATCATCGACAGTTGGTTGAGCGATGCCTTTCTGTTTTGGCAAATAAATCTGTCAACGAAAACGTCCGACAGATCATGGAGAACGATCTCCGGGAATCAATGTCCGGTGGTTTCGCCGCGTACCCCTGTATCGCGCGCCCGGGTCGGGAGACGACATCCGCCAGGCCGGGCACACGGGTGCGCAGGCGACGCCGACGGCAGCGTTTTCACTCCGCCTCGACCCTGCGCGGGCTTCACGGTCGGCCTCAACTCTGCCCGAAAGCTTTCGTTCGGTCCGCCGACGATCCGGTGACCCGGGCTCCCGGCCCGTTCCGGGATGTGGCGGCGCGCTGGAGGGAGGATGTTGTGCTGCGACGGAAGACGCCTCCGCCGAAGCGATCACGGCCGGCAGGCGGCGGATCGATGCCCGGTCCCGCCCGGGCTTCCGGTCAGGCCTCGCCGAGAGCGGCGTTCGCGGAGCGCCCGGCCTTCCAGCCGCGGCGATGGCGGGCCGCGTGCCCCGTGCTGGCGCTCGGCTTCGGCCTGAGCGCGGGCGCGTCCGCCGCGCAGGCGGCTCCGGATTGCGCCGGGAGCCGGAGCCGGGTCGAGACGCTGATCTGTGCCGACCCCGCTCTGACGAGGCTGGACGACGAACTCAGGCGCCTGTTCGACAGGATCGCCGGGGAGACTCGTGGGATCGACGGAGAGACCGGCCGGGCGATCGACACATTCGGTGCGGACCACGCACGCTGGCGCACGCGGATCCGCGATGCCTGCCCGGATGCCGCCTGCCTGACGCGGGTCTATACCGCGCGGATCGCGCAGGTCCGGCGCGACTGGAGCGAAGCGCTGTCGGACACACCCGCGCTCCGGCACGTGGTCAATGCCCGTTTCGGCTTCTCCATCGACGTTCCCGCCGACCTCGTCGCGGAGCCGCCGCCCGACAACGGCGACGGGCAGGCCTTCCATTCGGCCGACGGCCATCTGCACCTGACGGTGTCGGGCCTGAACGACGGGCTCGACCAGGATCTCGACGCCGTCGTGGCCGCGGACCGGAAGACCTGCCTGCGGCAACCGCCCGAATACGGGGCGCGCAAGCCCGGCTGGATCGTGTTTTCCTGCACGACCGCCGACGGCATCCTGTACCGGAAGACCCTCCGGACGGGCGGGCGCGGCGGCGCCTTCGTCACCCTGCGCATCCGCTATCCCGTGGCCGAGCGGGCGCGCTGGCAGGCGGCCGTCACCACGGCCGCGACCTCGCTGCGGCTGACGGAACCGGGCCGGGACAGCCGCTGACGGCGCCCCCGATCACCGCGAGAAGGTCGTGGCCGTCTGCGCGGTCGAGACCATCGTGTTGTAGTCGTTCACGATCCAGGTCACGTCGCGCCCGGCGCCGCGGCGGGCATCCCCCTTGGCCTTGGCGAGCTTGGCGTCGAATTCGCGCAGCTTGCCGAGCAATGCGCGCGGCCGGCTCTCGAACACGTGGAAGGCGTTCGGGTTGGCGGCGCTGTACCCGTCCAGGTCCTTCACGGCGACGGCGTAGCGCCCGAGCGCGGCCTCGAAGGCCGCCATGTCGACGACCGGCTTGGCGTCGGTGGGCAGCAGGTCCATGACCTTGCGCGCCTCGGTCATCACGTTCGCGACGTGCCAGCGCGCCTTGCGGCCCTCCCGCGCCTCGATGGCGGCGAGTTCCAGCGCGTCGCTCTTCTCCTTCTCGACCCGCAGCGCGGCGTCGACCTGGGCACGCGCCGCCAGGAAGGCCGGCCCCGCGACGGCGAGCTTGGCGTGGAGCGCCTTGCCCTGCTCCATCTTGTCCGCGCGGTAATCCTGCCGCTCGTAATAGCCCTCCGCCTCGGTGATCGTCGGCGCGAGGGCCTGGTAGGCGGCGATGTAGCGCGTCATGGCGCCGTCGAGGTTCGGCATCGCGGGCGGCTGCGCAGTCGCGGCCTCCGCCTTCGCGATCTCGCCGCGGACATCGTAGAGCCCGTAGAGGCCGTAGATGATCCGCTCGCGGCCGGTCGGGCCGGTCTTCATGTTGACCCAGCTCTGATAGCGGCTGAGCGATTCCTGCGCCCGCAGGGTCCGGTTGAGGAGCCCGACATAGGCGTTGAGCTTGCGGATCGTCTCCTGCGCGGGATCGACATCGGGCTTGGACGCCTGACCCGCCGGGGCGGAGGCGGAGGCGGAGGCGGAGGCAGGGGCCTGTGCGCGAGCCGGGGCGGCGGCGAGCAGCGTCGTCAGAACCAGCCACGTGGTCGCTGTCAGGGTCCTCGTTCTCATGGGCGCGGGGGATCCTCCGGATTCGTTCAGCCCGTGTAGCCGGCGCCCGGCGTGAAGACCAGATGCGATAACCGGTGTCATCCGTCCAGTAGAGACCCTGTCACGGACAACGGCATTGCATTGCGCAAAATCGAAGATTGCATGATTGATCATGGATGTGGAGACGATGGTCTCGCCGGACGCGACCGATTCAGCCTTCGGACGCACAGCGCCGCTTGAACCGGGCGGCGCATGCGGATGCCAGGATTTGCACCGGAGCGGGCCACGACAGGCCGGACGTTGCCCGACATACCGCGCGCGGACGGGCCATCGACGAACCCGGATCGGTGCGGTCCCGTCTCGTCCCGCGGAGGCGGATCGGATAGAGGATCGGACGATGCTCGACGGCCATCCCCGCATCCTGGCTGACCTGCGTGCCCGGCTGGCCGAGCCGCAGCGCGTCTATCACGGCCAGGCGCATATCGACGCGCTCCTGGAGGCGTTTCGCGCCCACCGCGCGACCGTCCGAAATCCCGACGCGGTGGAACTGGCGATCTGGTTCCACGACGCCGTCTACCAGCCGGGCGCCCCGGACAACGAGCGCCGCAGCGCCGCGCTCCTGCGGGTGCTGCTGGAGGGCGCGGTCCCGGCACCCACGCTGGCGGCGGCCGAGACGATGATCCTGGCGACCGAGCGGCACGCCGTCCCGGACGGTCTCCCGGCCGCGCTCGCCGCGGACGTCGCGCTCTTCCTCGATCTGGACATGGCGATCCTCGGGGCGGCCCGAGCCGCCTATGACGGCTACGCCGCGGGCGTGGCGCGGGAATTCGTCCCGGTCGTGGGCGAGGCCGCCTACCGGCAGGGGCGCGCGGCCTTCCTGCGGGGGGCCCTCGCATCCGGCAGGCCGCTGTTCGTCACCGCCCGGGCCCGGGCGGAGCTGGAGGGGCCGGCGCGGTCGAACATGCGGCGCGAACTCGCGGCGCTGGGCCGGTGACCGGCGACCCGGGCCGCGGTCACGGCGCGATGAGGTGCGGGACGAACCGGGCCCGGTCGGTGGTGATGAGGCCGTCCGACTCGCGCAGGCACAGGCCGGCGGGTCGATCGCCGACCATCCAGCTGCCGACCAGCGCGCGGCGGCCCTCGAAATCGGGCAACGCGGCCAGGGCCTGCCGCACGAAGCCTTCGCCGCCATAGGGACCCTCGTCGCGCGCCGCGACGGCGCCGTCGCGCACGATCAGCACGTTGGCGCCCTCGCGCCCGTAGAGGGGCTTCCTCACGAAGCTCCGGCCCAGCGCGGCCTTGGCCGGGTCCTCCTCGAAGTAGGTCGGCAGCAGGTTGGGATGGCCCGGCGCCATCGCCCAGAGATGCGCCAGCATCCCCTTGTTGGAGAGCACCGCCTTCCAGGGCGGCTCCAGGAAGCGGGTCGATGCCGTGCCGACCGCGCGGCCGAACGGGTCGGCGAACATCCATTCCCACGGGTAGAGCTTGAACAGGCAGCCGATCGGGGCACCGGCCGCGTCCACGAAGCGCCCGTCCTCGGCGAGCCCGATCGCCTCGACCGGCAGGAAGGGGGCGGCGCGGCCGGCCTGGAGCGCGCAATCCTGGAGATAGGCCAGCGTGCCGCGATCCTCCGGCGCGTCGGGGAAGCCCGCGAAGGCGACGCCCTCCGGGGGCGCCACGGCGGCGAAGCGCGCCACCAGCGCCTCGTGCAGGGTGTTGAACTGGTCGGCGCCGGCGGGGAGGCGTCCCCGGGCCAGCCCGTCCTCCAGCCACAGCCACTGGAAGACCGCGCTCTCGTAGAGCGCTGTCGGCGTGTCGGCGTTGTATTCGAGGAGCTTCGCAGGCCCGGTTCCCCCGTAGCTGAAGTCGAAGCGCCCATACAGGCTGGGGTCGCGCCGCTCCCAGCTCGCCCGGATCGCGTCCCAGGCATGCTCGGGGATCCGCAGCGCGGCGAGAATCGCTTCGTCGCGGACCGCCCGGTCCACGAAGGCGAGGCAGAGCTCGTGCAGCGCGGCGCTCGGCGCCTCGATGGCGTCCTCGATCTCGGCGAGGCTGAAGGCGTAGTAGGCGGTCTCGTCCCAGTAGGGGGCGCCGTCGAACGTGTGGAAGGCGAAGCCGGCCCGCGCGGCGTGGAGCCGCCAGTCGGGCCGCTCCGGGATCGCCACCCGGCGCATCAGCCGCCTCCGAAACCGCCCGTGCGGCCGCCCGAGCCTCCGGAGAACGCCGTCGCCCGCCCGGTGCCGCCGAAGCCGCCGCGGCTGATCGTGCGCGGGGTCGTGCTCGTGGTGCGGGCGACCGAGGCGGGGACATGGACCCGCGAGACGCCGCCCGCATAGGCGACCCGGCCGCCCGTGCCGGTGCAGTAGCCGCCCCCATGTCCGGCCGTCCCCGCCTCCGCCGCGTCGCGCTCCTCTTCGGGGGCGTGCGGGTAGAGCGGCTGGACCGGCAGGTCCTGCGCGTCCGTCCGCCCCATCAGGAAGGCGGCCATCACCGGCAGGTAGCGGCCGCGCGCGGCCTCCGTGACCGGCCCGCCCGGCGTGCAGCCGCCGGTCCCGTGGTGGCGCTGGCAATCGGCCTCGGTCTCGTAGCGCGGCGCCGTCGCCGCGTAGGCCTCCTGCGCGGTCTTGTAGGCGGTGATGCAGGCCTCGGCGCTGCGCAGCTGCTGGGCGATGCAGGCGCCGAGCGTCCCGTAGACGAGCGCCTCCTCCTCCCGCTGGGACGGGTCGAGGCCGCCGAGGGTCAGGGCGGCCGCGCCGGCGCCCGCGACCAGAACCAGCGACACGGCGGCCGAGCGCTTGGAGCGGCGGGCGGCGGCGAAACCGGTTTCGGGCGCGCCGACGGCTGCGGGGGCGGGGGCGGTCTCCGTCACCGGCCGCTCAATAGGTCATCGCGGCGGCGTTCACGACGCCGCCCGCCAGCGAGGCCGCGCCCAGGAGGAGCGCGGCGGCGGCGCGATCCTCCTCGATGCGCCGCGACAGGTCCGGCACCGCAAGGCGCACGAGCCAGTAGATCGCGATCTGGATCACGAGGGCGATCAGGCCCCAGATCAGGCAGTCGAGCAGGGACCGTGCGTTGTAGATCGCCACCGCCAGCGGCAGGGTGAAGCCGAGCAGGCTTCCGCCCAGCGCGATGGCCGCAGCCGTCACGTCCCGGCGGATCAGCGCGACCTCGTTATGCGCGGTGGCAAGGGTGTAGATCAGCAGGTAGAGGCCGATCAGTCCGGTCGCGGTGCCGAGATAGAGCAGGAAGTCCGGCAGTCCGGAGACCAGGGTCACGCAAGACCCGCCGTCTCACCGGCCCCGATCGTCGAAAGCACCGCAGCCGGACAGGTCTCCCGGTCGAATCGCATGACGAGCGAAGCGAATGTCGGGGCTGATTGTTGGACGCGGGATCGATTCACGCCCGTAAATCCACGCAATTTCCCGCGCGGTGTCAAGCTTGTCGCGGATTTCAGAGAGTTGGACTGACGGCAATACGCCGAGGTCCGGAAGGGCGCTACCAGACCAGCCGCTCGATCACCCCGTCCGGATGCACCGCCTGCCGGCCGAGCCACTCGGCCACGTCGCCCAGGCGGTGATGCGCGGCCGTGACGCCGAGTTCCTCCGCGTGGATGCCCCGGGCCACCAGCACGCTGGCGATGCCGAAGCCGCGGGCGCCCGCGATGTCGGTGCGGATCGCGTCGCCGATCGCCAGGACCCGCGCCGGATCCACCGGGGCCCCGGTGAGGGCCGCCCCCTTGGCGAGGGCCGCCTCGTAGACCGGGCGGTGCGGCTTGCCGGCATAGACCACGGGGCCGCCGATCTCCGCATAGGCCGCCGCGAGCAGGCCCGCGCAGGGGATCAGGCGGTTGCCGCTCTCCACGACGAGGTCGGGATTGGCGCAGATCATGGTCAGCCCGCGGGCGGCGAGACGCTCCAGCTCCGGCCGGTAATCGTCCGGGGTCTCGCTGCGGTCGTCGAACAGGCCGGTGCAGACGACGAGGTCGGCCTCCGATTCCGGGACGAGGCTGAGGTCGAGCCCCTGGAAGATGCCGAGGTCGCGCTCCGGTCCGAGATGCCGGATCCGGGCGCCCGGGCGCGCGGCGATCAGGTCGTGGGTGAGGTCGCCCGAGGTCAGGATCGCGTCGTAGGCCTCCCGCGGCACGCCGAACCGGTCGAGGATGCGGCCGACGCCGTCGCCGGGCCGGGGTGCGTTCGAGACGAGGACGACCCGGCGGGGCCGCGCCCCCGGACGGCCACGGAAGCGGATCAGCGCCTCGCCGGCGGCCTCGTGGGCCTTCTGGCCGTCATGCAGCACGCCCCAGACGTCGCAGAGGATCAGGTCGTACCGGTCGGCGACCTCGGCGAGGCCCTGGAGGGTCGGGATCGGCGCGGGGGTGGCGGTCGCGGTCATGGAAGGTCCTGGATTCAAAAGGTCCGGGACCTTTTGTGGGTGCAGGGCAAAGCCCTGCGATACAGCAGGGCCGCGCCCTGACAACCCGCCAGAGTGCGCGGCCCTTGGGGAAACCCCTTACGGGCGCCGGGCCGGTCCCAGCCGGTGCTCGGCGAAGAAGTCGAGCATCGCCCGGGACGCGTCGGGCCCCTCGGAGTCCGTGTAGCTGCCGTCGGGGCGGCCCCCGGACCAGGCATGGCCGGCGCCGCGCACCCGCCAATCCTCGACTACGACCCGGCCCGCCTCGTCCCGGTAGCGGGTGCGGGTGAAGGGGTGGCCGCGGCCCTCGAAGGTCTCGGACCGGGCGATCAGACCGGCGACGTGCGCCTGGGCCAGAACCTGATCGGCGTTGCGCACGCTCACCGTGCCGTCGTCCTCGCCGTGGAAGATGATCGTCGGCACGCGGGTGGCCGGGGCCGGGCTGCCGAAAGCCGTGGCGGTGCCGAGGCCCGGGGCGCCAACCTGCATGGCCATCAGCGCCGAGCCGAGATCCCGGGCGCAGCCGGCCGCGAGGCCGGAATGCACGCCGACGGCGGCGAAGAGGTCGGGATAGGCGCGGGCGATGTTCAGGGCGGCGGCGCCCCCCGCCGACAGGCCGGCGATGTAGACCCGGGCTCGGTCGATCGGGTGCTCCGCCATGATGGCGCGGGCGAGGCCCGCGATGATCGCCGGCTCGCCCGTGCCCCGGCCCTGGTCCCGGGGCTCGTACCAGTTCCAGCAGCGCTGGGCATGGGCCTGACGGCTCTGGGCCGGGTAGGCCACGAACACGCCGGCGCGCTCGGCGAGGGTGTTCATGCCGGTGCCGGCGGCGAAATCGTCCGGATTCTGCGTGCAGCCATGCAGCATCACGATCAGCGGCGCGGCCGCGTCCGGATGGCTCGGGATGAACAGCTTGTACTCGCGGGTGCCGGCGGGCTCGGCATGGGTCAGGGCGACGAAGCGGCCCCCGGTCCCGCCCCCCCGGTCGGCGGGCGGCGGAGCGGGGTGCCGCAGCGGGTTGCCCAGGCCCTTCAGCACCGGTGCAAGGCCGCGCACGACCTGCCCCACCACCTCGCGCATCCGCGTCCCGGATTCCGCTGCGGGAATCTGCGGCACGGCCGACGGATCGGCGTGGTGCGGGGAAGAGTCTGTCGACGCGTGTTCAGCGGGTGCGGCCCTCTGGCCGGCTAGGCTGCGCTGGATCAGGGCGGTCGCCTCCTCGAGCCGGCCGAGGCCGGTCAGACGGGTGGCCTCGATCATGTCGGCGAAGGGCGACAGGCCGGTCTTGTCGTCGCGCTGTCCGTCGCGACTGCCGAAATTCTCGGTCATGCGTGCGCGCCTCACTGCCTCAATGTCTCTGTCACGGCCGGACCCGATGCGCCTGCGCCACCGCGCGGGCATCGCATGAGCCGACCCTCACCATCCTGCGAGATGATGTGTCGAGGATGTTTTGTGCATTGCAATAAACGCCCCTGTGCAATGCGACAACCGTCGGCGCCGCGCAGCAGGCTTAGGGATCAGACCGCCGGATCAGACGGGATCGTCCGCCCCGATATAGTCGGCCCAGATCGCGGCAGGACCGAGGCTCGCGCGGAAGCCGTCGTGGCGGGCGCGCTCCGCATCGGTAAGACGGCTCCGGTAGGGACGGGGCGCCACGGGGGCCACGGCCTGGGCGGAAGATCCGGCCACCGGGGCGGCTTGCTCCGCGTCCAAGAGCCCGAGGCTGGTCTGCTTGCCCCCGAGGAGCTCGACATAGACCTCGGCCAGGATCTGAGCGTCGAGGAGCGCGCCGTGCTTGGTGCGCCGGGTGTTGTCGATGCCGTAGCGGCTGCAGAGGGCGTCGAGGTTGTTGGCCGCGCCCGGATGCTTGCGCCGGGCCATCGGCAGGGTGTCGACCACGTCCTCCAGCCGGATCGGGGGCGGGGCGTTCGCGCCGAGCCGGGCGTATTCCATGTTGAGGAAGCCGACGTCGAAGGGCGCGTTGTGGATGACGAGGCGTCCGTCGGCCAGGAAGGCCAGCAGCTCGCCGACGATCTCCGCGAAGACCGGCTTGTCGGACAGGAACGCGTCGGACAGGCCGTGGACATTGAACGCCCCCTCGGAGACCGCCCGCTGCGGGTTGCAATAGCGGTGGAAGCTCCGGCCGGTGGGGATGTGGTTGAGGAGTTCCACCGCGCCGATCTCGATCAGCCGGTCGCCTCCCTTCGCCTCCGTGCCGGTGGTCTCGGTGTCGAGGACGATCTCGCGCAGCATGGGTCTCGCGACTCGCGGGGTGGGGGCGGACCCTAGCCGGATAAGGCGGAGGGGTTAAGCTCCCGTGCGCCTCAGCGGGACGTGTTGCGGTAGACGCAGACGGGTCCCCGGTCCTCGTAGCCGCCCGGACAGGCGGTGACGCAGGCGCCGGCCGCGAACTTCTTCGGCGGGGGGCAGCTGGCGGCGTACTGGGCCTGCGCAGGCATGGCCGCCAGCAGCACGAGAAGGGTCGCGGCCCCGAGGCCGCCGGACCGGACCGGATCCATCCCGCCGGAGTGCCGTGCCATCACGTCCATCCTGCCGTTCGTGTTCCCCCCGGAACGCAACCGCAGATATTCATCCGCGCGGGCGTGTCATCCGGTGCCGTGGTGCGGCTCCGCACGATGCGCCGTGAGGCGCTCGACGATCCGCGCCACCTCGGCCTCGGCGGCGGGAAAACCCCGGCTCGTGTCGATGACGAAATCCGCCCGGGTGCGCTTCTCGGCGTCGGGCATCTGCTTGGCCAGGATCGCCGCGAAGGCCGCCTCGGTCATGCCGGGGCGGGCGAGCACCCGGGCGCGCTGGATCTCGGGCGGGGCGCTCACCACCACGACCGCGTCGCAGCGGCCCGCGCCGCCGGTCTCGTAGAGGAGCGGGATGTCGAGGACGACCAGCGGCGCCGCCGCGTGCCGCGCCAGGAAGTCCGTGCTGGCCGCCCGGACCAGGGGATGGACGATGGCCTCCAGCGCCGCCATCCGGTCGGGCGCGTCGAGCACAGCGGCGCGCAGCCGCGTCCGGTCGACGCCGCCGTCGCCGTCGAGCACGCCGGGAAAGGCCGCGCCGATCGCCGCGGCGGCCGCGCCTCCGGGCCCGTAGAGGGCGTGGACCGCGGCGTCGGCGTCGTGAACCGGGACGCCGCGGTCGGCGAACATCCGGGCGGTGGCGGACTTGCCCATGCCGATCGAGCCGGTGAGCCCGAGGATGACGGGTCCGGATCCGGCCTTCGGGGTCATCCGGCGAGATCCGCCACGATCCGGTCGCGCAGCGCCGGGGTGACGGCGGGGCGCGGGCCGAACCACGCCTCGAAGCCCGGCACCGCCTGGTGCAGCAGCATGCCGAGCCCGTCCACGGCCGCGAGCCCCCGGCGGCGCGCCGCCGC
This sequence comes from Methylobacterium sp. 391_Methyba4, assembly GCF_029691625.1. Taxonomy (NCBI): domain Bacteria; kingdom Pseudomonadati; phylum Pseudomonadota; class Alphaproteobacteria; order Hyphomicrobiales; family Methylobacteriaceae; genus Methylobacterium; species Methylobacterium sp. 391_Methyba4. The sequence continues at coordinate 5,264,540 of NZ_CP121475.1, forward strand.
GAGGAGCTCCGTCTCCAGGGGTGCGTAGACGATGTCGGCCACGGCCGCCTCCGCCGGCAGGGGCGACAGGTCGATGGCGAGGGGCGGCTGGCCCTTCATGCCGAGGGACGTGGTGTTGACCAGGAGGCCGGTCCCGGCGAGCGCCGCCGGCAGGTCGTCCCAGGCGAGCGCCGCGCCGATGCCCGGCGCGAGCGCCGCCACCGCCTCGGCCCGGGCCGCGGTCCGGTTGGCGACCCAGATGCGCCGCAGGCCCCGCTCGGCCAGCCCGACCACGATCGCCCGCGCGGCGCCGCCGGCGCCGAGCACCAGAGCGGTGCCGCCCGCCCGCGCCGGCCAGGCTGCGCCTAAGGTGTGGTCGAGATGGGCGCAGAAGCCCGGCGCGTCGGTGTTGTCGCCGCGGATCCGCCCGTCGGGCTCGACCACCAGGGTGTTCACCGCGCCGATCGCCTTGGCCCGCGGCGTCAGGGTGTCGGCCAGCGCGAAGGCCGCCTCCTTGTGGGGGATCGTGACGTTGCCGCCCCGGAAGCCCGAATCCGGCAGGGCGCGGATGAAGTCCGGAAACGCCGCCGGCGGCACGTCGAGCCGCTCGTAGGAGCCCGGGATCCCGTGCGCGGCGAGCCAGTACCCGTGGATCAGCGGCGAGCGCGAATGGGCGATCGGGTGGCCGACCACGAAGGCGCGGGGATTCGCGACGCTCATGCCGCGCAATCCTGCGCGAGGCGGCAGGCCGGGCCGCCGGCCTCCTCGATCTGCAACGTCGCGTGGCCGATGCCGAACCGGGTGCGCAGGCCCTCGGCGGTCTCGTTGAGGAAGCCGTTGCCGGGGTGGCCGTGAGCCTGATGCCCCTCCGCCATCACGAGATGGACGGTCAGGGCGATGCTGGTGGTGCTCATGGGCCAGATATGCAGGTCGTGCAGGCCGGCAACGCCGGGCCGTCCGAGGAGGAAGCCTGTCACGGCATCGGGGGAGATCTGCGGCGGCACGGCGTCGAGGGACATCGCCACGCTGTCGCGCAGCAGGCCCCAGGTCGCCCAGACGACCAGAGCCGCGATGACGAGGCTGACCGCCGGGTCGAGCCAGGCGAAGCCGGTGAGCTGGATCACGAGGCCCGCGATCACGACCCCGGCCGAGACGGCGGCGTCGGCCGCCATGTGGAGGAACGCCCCGCGGACGTTGATGTCGCCCTTGGCGCCGCTGACGAAGAGCCACGCGGTGAGGCCGTTGACCAGGATTCCCACCGCGGCCACCACCATCACGGTCGTGCCCGCGACCGGCTCCGGATGGACCAGCCGGACCAGCGCCTCCCAGATCACCGCCCCCATGGCGATCAGCAGGACCACGGCGTTGAACAGGGCGGCCAGGATCGAGGAGCCGCGATAGCCGTAGGTGAAGCGCGCGGTGGCGCGGCGGCGCACCAGCAGGGCGGCGATCCAGGCCGCCGCGAGGCCCAGAACGTCCGAGAGGTTGTGGCCGGCATCGGCCACCAGGGACATGGAGTTGCTGAGATAGCCGTAGGCCGCCTCGATCACCACGAAGGCGGTGTTGAGGACGATGCCGATGGCGAAGGCCGTGCCGAAATCCTTCGGCGCGTGCGCGTGGCCGCCGTGGCCGCCATGGGCATGGCCTCCGTGAGCGTGGCCGTCGTGGGAATGGCCGTCGTGGGAATGGTAATGCCCGGCCAAGGGGAGGCTCCCTCAAAAATCCAGAACCCCGGCCCCGCGCAGGCGGGCGAGGAGCGGCAGCAGCGGCAGGCCCAGCACGGTGCTGTGGTCGCCCACGACCGATTCGAACAGGTGGATCCCAGGCCCTTCGAGCTGGTAGCCGCCGACGCTCGACCGCACCCGCGCCTCGCCGGCACAGCCCACATAGGCCGCGATGGCCCTTTCATCGAGGGGGCGAAGGGTCAGCCGGGCGGTCTCCACGAAGGCGTCCTGCACCGCCCCGGCCAGGACCACGGCGGAATGCAGGGCGTGGGTGCGGCCGGACAGACGGGCGAGCTGGGCCCGGGCGGCCTGCGCATCGGCCGGCTTGTGGAACACGGTGCCGTCGAGATCGAGCACCTGATCGGCGCCGATGACGATCCGGCCGGGATGGCGCGCCGCCACCGATTCCGCCTTGGCGCGGGCGAGCACCAGGGCGAGGTCGGGCGGGGACAGGCCGGCGCACTCCGCTTCCAGGGCGCGCTCGTCGACATCCGGGGCGGCGGTCTCGACCGGCAGGGCGGCGCTCTCCAGGAGGAGGCGCCGGGTCGGGCTGGTCGAGGCGAGGAGGAGCGGATCCGGACCGGTCCAGGGCGAGCGGAGCATCGCGCCAGTGTCACGGATCCGGGGATCGGTGCAAGCCGGGGATCGCCCGGGCTGCGACGAGCCCCGCCGCCGGGATGGACCGGCCGGCGGGGCTGTCGCGGCGCCGATACGCAACCTGGCGCCCGAAGAGGACCTTGGCAGGGAGGGGTTAGGAGACAGTCAACGGCCGCATCGCGGAGCCGGTCGCTTCCGTGCCGCGGCGGGACAGAGGCACACCGGCCCTCCAACCCTCCCCCTCATCCTGAGGTGCCGTAGCGCAGCGGAGGCCTCGAAGGAGGCCACCGGATGCCCTGCGATCCCTGGAGCTCTCCTCCGAGGCGGCTGCGCCGCATCCGAGGAGGCGACGGGTTGGGATGCCCGTTGAACCGGCGCCTCAGGTGTTCATCGAGTCGAAGAAGTCGCTGTTGCTCTTGGTCTGGCGCAGCTTGTCGAGCAGGAACTCGATCGCGTCGGTGACGCCCATCGGGTTGAGGATGCGGCGCAGCACGTAGGTCTTCTTGAGCGAATCCGGCGGGACCAGCAGCTCCTCCTTGCGGGTGCCGGAGCGGGTGATGTCGATCGCCGGGAAGATGCGCTTGTCGGAGACCTTGCGGTCCAGGATGATCTCGGAGTTGCCGGTGCCCTTAAACTCCTCGAAGATCACCTCGTCCATGCGCGAGCCGGTGTCGATGAGCGCGGTGGCGATGATCGAGAGCGAGCCGCCCTCCTCGATGTTGCGGGCCGCGCCGAAGAAGCGCTTGGGCCGCTGCAGGGCGTTGGCGTCGACACCGCCGGTCAGCACCTTGCCGGAGGACGGCACCACGGTGTTGTAGGCGCGGCCGAGGCGGGTGATGGAATCCAGGAGGATCACCACGTCGCGCCCGTGCTCCACGAGGCGCTTGGCCTTCTCGATCACCATCTCGGCGACCTGCACGTGGCGGGTGGCCGGCTCGTCGAAGGTCGAGGCGATGACCTCGCCCTTCACCGAGCGCTGCATGTCGGTGACCTCCTCGGGCCGCTCGTCGATGAGCAGCACGATCAGGTAGCACTCGGGGTGATTGAGGGTGATCGACTGCGCGATGTTCTGCATCAGCACGGTCTTACCCGTGCGCGGCGGCGCCACGATCAGGGCGCGCTGGCCCTTTCCGATCGGCGCCACGATGTCGATGATCCGCGGGGAGAAATCCTTCTTGGTCGGGTTGTCCAGCTCGAGCTTGAACCGCTTGGTCGGGAAGAGCGGCGTCAGGTTGTCGAAGTGGACCTTGTGCTTGATCTTCTCCGGGTTCTCGAAGTTGATCGTGTTGACCTTGAGGAGCGCGAAGTAGCGCTCGCCGTCCTTGGGGCCGCGGATCGGGCCCTCGACGGTGTCGCCGGTGCGCAGGCCGAAGCGGCGGATCTGGGTCGGCGAGATGTAGATGTCGTCGGGGCCCGGCAGGTAGTTCGAGTCGGAGGAGCGCAGGAAGCCGAAGCCGTCCTGCAGCACCTCGACGGTGCCCGAGCCGATGATCTCGACCTCCTTGGCAGCGAGCTGCTTCAGGATGGCGAACATCAGCTCCTGCTTGCGCATGGTCGAGGCGTTCTCGACCTCGACCTCCTCGGCGAAGGCCGTCAGGTCGGTGGGCGTCTTCGACTTGAGGTCCTGGAGCTTGACCTCGCGGACGCCCTCGAGGGCGGCGGGCATGGTGGGCGCATCGGCCGGCTCCGCGGTCTCGATGTCGGCGAGGGCGTCGGGGTTTGGCGTCATGGGGTGTCTTGCAACCGACGGAAGAGGTGGGAGGGCCGGTTCAGTGCCAGGCACCCGGGGGATGGGCGCCGAAGAGCGGGCCGCGCTGCGGCGAGGGGCCCGGGGTCAGATTGGCGAAACCGATGAGGCAGGACCCTCGCGGCTCACGGGCGCGCTGCGGCGCAGACCTTGTGATGAGGGCGCAGTAGAGATAACGCCTTTTTCGCCCGCACTCAAGGGCCCGGCGCGGGATGCCGGCGCGGGGACCGCAAAGGCCCGGCCGCAAGGGCCTCGCCGGGACGCCGAGCCGGCGCTAGAGAGGCAAGCCCGCAGACGGGGTCATCGGAACCGGGCCGGCGCGCGGCCGTTCCCCGTCCCGGTGCTGCAGCGCAGCAGACCGTCCAACCGAGAGTCCCCCCTGACCGCCATGCGCGACGACGCTACCGGACGCACCCTCACCACGCGCGAGCCGCGCCGGATCCCCTGGCTCGACCTCGTCTTCGGCTTCGGCCCCATGGTGCCGATCGCCGTCGGGGCCGCGGTGGCGTGGTGGCTGAACGGCCAGCCCCTCGATTATCTGGTGGCGCTGTTCACCCTGCTCTATGCGGCCTCGATCCTGCTGTTCCTGGCCGGGGTGCGCCGGGGCGTCAGCTTCCGGACCGAGGGCGGCCCGCAGGTGTCGCAGCTCGTGACGATGCTGATCCTGTACGGTCTCGGGCTGGCCAGCCTGTTCACGGCGGTGATGGGCAAGGCCGTGCCGGCACTGGCGATGCTGATCCTCGGCTACGCCGCCATCGGGATCCTCGACCCGATCGCGGCGCGCGCCGGCGAGGTGCCGCTGGCGCATGCCCGCCTGCGTCCGCTGCAGATGCCGATCGCCGTGGTGAGCCTCGCGGCCCTGCTCTGGCTCAAGCTGACGGCGCCGTACTGAGCCCCGCCAATCGAAGCCCCGCCAACCGAATTCCCCTTTCGCGCGGCATGCTTTAGAGCCCGGCCAAGGGTTCTCCGCCCGGCGGAGACGATTCAAGATCCGATGCCGGACCCGGGCTCCGGGTCCGCGAGAAGCGAACGCGCGCACATGTCCAAGGCCGACACCCCCAAGGCCGAGAAGGCCGAGACCTTGAAGCCCCGCCTGCCGCGCGGCTTCGTCGACCGGCGCGCCGGTGAGATCGCCGCGCAGGGGCGGATGCTGGAGACGATCCGCAAGAGCTTCGAGCTCTACGGCTTCGAGGCCCTGGAGACGCCCTTCGTCGAGTACACCGAGGCGCTCGGCAAGTTCCTGCCCGACCTCGACCGTCCGAACGCGGGCGTGTTCTCGTTCCAGGACGACGACGAGGCGTGGCTGTCGCTCCGCTACGACCTGACGGCGCCGCTCGCGCGCTTCGTCGCCGAGAACTACGACGCCCTGCCCAAGCCGTATCGCAGCTACCGGGCCGGCTACGTGTTCCGCAACGAGAAGCCGGGGCCGGGCCGTTTCCGCCAGTTCATGCAGTTCGACGCCGACATCGTGGGCGCCGGCAGCGTCGCGGCCGATGCCGAGACCTGCATGCTGATGGCCGACACGCTGAACCGCCTCGGGCTCGGCGGCCAGTACGTGGTCAAGGTCAACAACCGGAAGGTGCTCGACGGCGTCATGGAGGCGATCGGGCTCGCCGGTCCCGACAAGGCCGGCCAGCGCCTGACGGTCCTGCGGGCGATCGACAAGCTCGACCGGCTCGGCGTCGACGGGGTGCGCGACCTCCTCGGCGCCGGCCGCAAGGACGAGAGCGGCGACTTCACCAAGGGCGCGGGCCTCGACGCGACGGCGATCGGCCGGATCCTCGCCTACGTGTCGTTCCAGGCCGATGCCGGCGACGGCGCCGACAAGATGGCGTTCTGGGAGAAGTTCTTCGCCGGCTGGCACGACGCGGTCGGCGAGTCCGAGACCGGCCGGGAGGGCATCGCCGAATTGCACGCGATCATGCGCCTCTGCGCCGCCGCCGGCTACGGTCACGACGTGATCCGCGCCGATCCGAGCGTGGTGCGCGGCCTCGAATACTATACCGGCCCGGTCTACGAGGCCGAGCTGACGTTTCCGGTCACCAACGAGGACGGCCAGACCGTGCGCTTCGGCTCGGTGGCGGGCGGCGGGCGCTACGACGGGCTCGTCGGGCGGTTCCGGTCCGAGCCGGTCCCGGCCACCGGCTTCTCGATCGGCGTCTCGCGGCTGTTCTCGGCCCTGCAGCTCGTGGGCAGCCCCCTGCTCGCCGGCGCCGAGGCGCCCGGGCCGGTGGTGGTGCTGGTCCTCGACCGGGAGAACATGGCCGATTACCAGCGGCTGGTGGCGCTCCTGCGCGCCGACGGCATCCGGGCGGAGCTCTACCTCGGCGCCGCCGGCATGAAGGCGCAGATGAAATACGCCGACCGCCGGCGCGCACCCGTGGCGGTGATCCAGGGCTCGAACGAGCGTCTGGCCGGCGAGGTCCAGATCAAGGACCTGATCGCGGGTGCCCAGGCGGCCGAATCCATCGCCAGCAACGCCGAGTGGAAGGCGGCGCGGCCCGCGCAGATCTCGTGTCCGGAGGCCGATCTGGTGGCGCAGGTCCGCGCCGTGCTGGCCCGGCATTTCACGGCTTCGGAGACCTGAGGCGCGCAGGTCGAACGCGGCGGCTCCGGCGGCGTTATCCTCGGTCGGTTCCGTGGAGGGGTCGGGGGAGATGTCGGGATGCGCGCGAAGATCCTCATCCTGTCGGCCGGCCTGATCTGCGCCGGGACAGGCCCCGTCTGGGCCGCCCGGCCGGTCCTCGACCGGTTGCCGAGCGCCGTCGCCCAGGCCACCCCCGGGACCGGCAGCGCCCCCGTCCTGAGCGCCGGGATCGCCGGAGCGCCGGCCCTGACCGTGATCGCCCGCCGCAAGCCGGTCCGGCGCCCCCGCGGGGCGCGTCTCGGCGGCGGCCGGCCGCTCTGAGCGGCTGCTCCGAGCGGGTGAAGTCTGTGGCGCCGTAGCGCGTATCGGTCCGCGGTACGGGGACCTGCGCAGTCCTGCGCACCGCACCGCCCTGCGACGTGTCGCCAAGTCCGGCCACGGTTGCTACAGAGCGCCCGCGAGGATGGATCCGATGACACGACCGGAGGCAGGCGAGACGGGGGCGGGGGACGCGGCGCGCACGCGGCTGCTCGCGCATCTGGCGGCGGCAGGCTATCGGCCCGTGACGCCGCCGGTGCTGCAGCCGCTGGAGCCGTTCCTCGAATTGTCGGGCGAGGACATCCGCCGGCGGATCTTCGTCACGCAGGATGCGGGCGGCGCCGAGCTGTGCCTGCGGCCGGAATTCACGATTCCCGTCTGTCGCCTCCACCGGGCGGAGGCCGACGGGCAGGTGGCCGATTACAGCTATTGCGGTCCGGTCTTCCGCCTCGCCGCCGACGAGCCCGACGAGTTCTTCCAGGCCGGCATCGAGTCGATCGGGCGCAGCGACACGCCGGCCGCCGACGCCGAGGTGCTGGGTCTCGCCCTCGAGGGCCTCGCCCTGTTCGGCCGGACCGATCCGGCGGTGCGGCTCGGCGACATGGGGCTGACCGTGGCGCTCCTCGACGGCCTCGCGGTCCCGCCCGCCGCCAAGCGCCGGACGCTCCGGGCGCTGGCCGCCGGGCGCTCGCTGGACGTGGTCACCAACGGCGCCGAGGGGACCCGCCCGGAGGATCCCCATGCGGGCCTGCTGGCGGCGATCCAGGGCCAGGACCCGCGGGGCGTGCGCGCCTTCGTGGAGGACGTGCTGGCGATCGCCGGGATCTCGGCGGTAGGCGGGCGCAGCGCCGGCGAGATCGCCGAGCGCTTCCTCGCCAAGGCCTCCGCGCAGGCCCATGGCGGGGCCGGGCTCAACGCCGAGAACCGCATCCTCCTCGACCGCTACCGGGCCATCGCCGGCCATCCGGATGCCGCCGCCCGCGACCTGCGGGCGCTGGTGGCCGACGCGGGCATCCGCCACGACGCCCTCGCGGCCGCCCTCGACCTGTTCGAGGAGCGCACCGGCTTCATCGCGGCCCGCGGGCTGCCGATCGAGCGGTTCCGCTTCCAGGGCGGCTTCGCCCGCAACCTCGACTATTATACCGGCTTCATCTTCGAGGTGACCGAAGGGCAGGGCCCGATCCTGGTCGGCGGCGGCCGTTACGACGGCCTGCTCGGCCATCTCGGCAGCCCGGCGCCCCTGCCCGCGGTGGGCTGCACCTTCTGGATCGCGCGCGTGGCGGGAGCCGGCCGATGAGTGCTTCGGACGCGACCGCCATGCCGCTGATCCTCGCCGTGCCATCCAAGGGCCGCCTGCAGGAGAACGCCAGCGCGTTCTTCGGCCGGGCCGGTCTGAAGCTCGCCCAGGGCGCCGGCGCCCGCGACTACCGGGGCAAGCTGCTCGGCGTCCCCGACGTCGAGGTGCGCTACCTCTCGGCCTCCGAGATCGCCGCGCAGCTCGCCTCGGGCGCCGCCCATCTCGGCGTCACCGGCGAGGACCTGATCCGCGAGACCCTGCCGGACGTGCGCGGCCAAGTGGAGCTGCTGACGCCGCTGGGCTTCGGCAACGCCACCGTGGTGGTCGCCGTACCCCAGGCCTGGATCGACGTGCGCGACATGTCCGACCTCGACGAGGTCGCCGCCGGCATGCGCACCCGCCACGGGCGGCGCCTGCGGGTCGCCACCAAATACGTGAACCTGACCCGCCGGTTCTTCGCCGAGAAGGGCGTCGCCGATTACCGGATCGTCGAGAGCCTCGGCGCCACCGAGGGGGCGCCGGCGGCGGGCTCGGCCGAGATCGTGGTCGACATCACCACGACGGGGGCGACGCTCTCCGCCAACGCCCTGAAGGTGCTGGACGACGGCATCATCCTGCGTTCGGAGGCGAACCTCGTCGCCTCGCTGAAGGCGCCCTGGGGCGAGGGCCAGCGGGCGGCGCTCCGCACCGTGCTCGGCCGCATCGCCGCCGAGGAACGCGCCCGGACCACCCGGGAGGTGCGGGCCGCCCTGCCGGAGAGCGGCACCATCGACCTCGCCACCCTGGCGGGCCTGCACGAGGCCGAGCTGCCCTACGGCGCCCCGAAGGGCCCGGAGGGCGAGATCGTCCTGCGCTGCCCTGAGGGCGCGGTGTTCGACCTCGCCGGCGCCCTGGTCGAGGCGGGGGCGCGGGCCGTGACGGTGCGGCGGGTCGACTATGCCTTCGCGGCCGAGAACCCGCTGGCGGAGCGGCTGCTGGCGCGGCTCTGAGGAGGGCGGACCGTCGTGGTGGTGTCCTTGCGGAGCACCGCGACGGCTACGGGCCCTGCTTGGCGAATTCGGACAGCACCCCGCGCAGCACCTTGAGCCGCCCGTCGTAGGCGGCTGTCAGGCAGGCGACATCGCCGCTGCAGGCGCGCCGCTCCGTCAGCCAAGCCTCCTGATCGTCGCGCAGCTTGGCTTGGCCCCCCATGGGCAGCACGCTCTTCAGGATCTCGAACCGGGTCGCCATCTCGACGTCCCGGTCGTTGAGCGGGAGATGGGCACAGATCGCCTTCTCGTCCGGAGCCTCGGCCCTGTCGCACGGGAAGCTCGCGGCCCGGGCAGCCGGGGCGGCGATCGGAGCCGCGAGGGCGGCGAGGGCCAGGGCGAGGACGAGCGGCTTCGGCATGGCCAGGAAACGGCCCGGCGGCGGAAAGGCTCCGCGCAGCGCGGCAGCCGGGTGAATCGACCCGGTCTCAGAAGCCCGGCTTGACGATCGCCAGGATGACGATGCCGATCATGAGAAGCGTCGGCACCTCGTTGAGCACCCGGTAGAACCGATGACCGCGGGTGTTCCGGTCGGCGGCGAAATCCTTGACCATCCGGGCGAGCCAGCCATGGATACCGGTCATCGCCAGGACCAGCGCGAACTTCGCCTGGAGCCAAGGGCTCGCATAGAAGCCGCTCATCCAGGCGAGCGCCACCCCGAACAGCCAGGTGGCGATCAGGGCCGGGTTCATGATCGCCTTGAGCAGGCGGCGCTCCATCACCTTGAAGGTCGCGCTCTGCGCCTCCGAACCCGGCGGCAGGCTCGCATGGTAGACGAACAGCCGCGGCAGGTAGAGCATGCCCGCCATCCAGGCGATCAGGCTGATGACGTGGCCGGCCTTGATCCAGTCGTACAGCACGGGCGCAGCCTCAACCCTGGCCGCGCAGCCGGGCGAGCATCCGCTCGACATGGGCCACCGGCGTCTGGGGCGTGATGCCGTGGCCGAGGTTGAAGATGTGCGGCCGGCCGGCGGTCGCCTCCAGGACGGCATCCACCGCCGCGTCGAGGGCCGCGCCGCCCTCGATCAGCGTCTCGGGATGGAGGTTGCCCTGCGTCACCGTGGTGGCCGGCACCGTCGCCCGCAGGGCCTTCAGGTCCACCCCCCAGTCGACGCCGACGGCATCGGCGCCTGTCTCCGGCACCACCCGGGCATGGCCGTCGAGGCCCGAGCCGCGGGCGAACACGATGATCTTGGCGCCCGGCACCCGGGCGCGGACGCCCGCCACCATCCGGGCGATCGGCTGCAGGGACCAGCGGGTGAGGGCGTCCGCCGCGGGGGCGCCCGGCAGGGCGCTCTCCGCCACGTCGCCGACGGGCTCGACGGTGCCGTCGGAGGTCGGCACGGCGAGGGGCAGCGTGCCGGCATGGGACTCGAAGATCTGCACGGCGTCGGCGCCGGCCTCGAGCTGGCGCACGAGGTAATCGGTCTGCACCGTGACGAGGCGGTCGATCAGCCCGTCCACCAGCGCCGTGTCGCCCTCGGCCAGCGCCCGCGCGGGGGCGAGGTCCGGGGTGCCGCGACCGCCGATCATGTAGCTCGCCACCGTCCAGGGGGCGCCGCAGAAGCCGAGCAGCGTGGTCTCGCCGGGCAGTTCCGCGCGCAGCCGCGTCACCGTCTCGAAGACCGGTGCGAGATGGGTCATCACCGCCGGGTCGCCGGCCTCGCGCAGCTTCGAAAAGGCCTCCCGGCCGTCGAGGGGATCGAGGCGCGGCCCCTCGCCCTCCACGAAGCGCACGTCCTGACCGAGCGCATGGGGCACGACCAGGATGTCCGAGAACAGGATCGCGGCATCGAAGCCGAACCGCCGGATCGGCTGGAGCGTCACCTCGACGGCGAAGTCGGGGCTGTAGCAGAGGTCGAGGAACGAGCCGGCCTCGGCCCGGGTCGCCCGGTATTCCGGCAGGTAGCGGCCGGCCTGCCGCATCATCCAGGCGGGGGGCGGACCGATCGCCTCCCCGTCGAGGACGCGCAGCACCTTCCGCTCGGACTTGCGCTCCGTCCCCGTCATCGTCGTTCCCATCCCGTATCCGTCATCCCGCATGCCCGTCGGCGGGCCTCCTGTCGAGTCGAGGCGCGCCGATCCCCACACAGGCCCCTTCGAAAAGAAAAGAGAGAATCTAGGACTCTGTTTTTTCTCTTGGGGGGCCGAATCACGGGGGCACAAAAGCGTCCACAGGCGGTCCCCGGCGCCGCGCCGTTAACGAGGCTTTAAAGGATTTGCTCCATCTTGCGAGAACGACCAGATCCGACAGCGCCTTGGCAACGCCGAGTCGTGTGCGGACCCCGGACGCGTCCCGGATTCTCCCAGTGAGGCGGAATCCATGCGCCCCGATCGTCTGCCTGTGAACGGCGGAGTCGATAGCGCGCACCGGTATCGCCCTGGACCGGCCCGGCGGGGCATCCTATCCACACTCATCGACTCCCCTGGCGGCCGGCGGTGGACAACGTGGGCGCCGCGAATGGCGACCGCAGAGGCGATCGGAATGGGCCGCAGCTACTTCCACCTCCACCTCGTCTCCGACTCCACCGGCGAGACGCTGATCAATGTCGGGCGCGCGGCGGCCGCGCAGTACGAGGGCGTGTCGGCGATCGAGCACGTCTATCCGCTGGTGCGCTCGGCCGCGCAGCTCGACCGGGTGATCTCGGAGATCCGGGCGGCGCCGGGTCTCGTCCTCTACACCCTGGTGGGGGGCGACCTCGGCGAGCGGCTGGAGGAGGTCGCCCGGGAGACCGGCTCGCCCTGCCTGTCGGTGCTGCGGCCGGTCCACGACCTGCTGCGCGCCTATCTCGGCGCCGAGACCACGGCCCGGCCCGGCGCCCAGCACATGCTGAACGCCGAGTACTTCAAGCGCATCGACGCGATGAACTTCACCCTGGCCCACGACGACGGCAACCTGCCGGAGGATCTCGAGGACGCGGACGTGATCCTGCTCGGCGTCAGCCGGACCTCGAAGACGCCGACCTCGATCTACCTCGCCAATCGCGGCCTCAAGACCACCAACCTGCCGCTGGTGCCGGGCATGCCGCTGCCGCCGGCGATCGAGCGCGCCCGCAAGCCCCTGGTGGTCGGGCTGTTCGCCTCGCCGGAGCGGATCGTGCAGATCCGCCAGAACCGGCTCTCCAGCCTCAACGCCGACGAATCGTCCCTCTACGTCGACCGCTCGGCGGTGGCGGACGAGATCACCGCCTCCCGCCGGCTGTTCACCCGGAACCGCTGGCCGACCATCGACGTGACGCGCCGCTCCATCGAGGAGACCGCGGCGGCGATCGTCGACCTCTACCGCGACCACCGGCTGAAGTTCATCGCGGATTGAGAGGGGTTTCCGAAGGGCTCAGCCCTTTGGCGGGGTTCGGGGGCGGAGCCCCTGAACGACCCGGGCTCCGCCCCGGAGCCGCAAAAGCTCGCAGCCCTTTTGAAGCCGGGACGGCCTCAGCTGCCGCTCAGGACCGCCCGCACCAGGGTGAGGCCCGCCACCAGCCCGATCAGACCGGTCGCCACCGAGGCCCCAACGTAGAGGGCGGCGGCGGCGGTCTCGCCCCGGTGGTACAGGCTGATCGCGTCGAGGGAGAAGGTCGAGAAGGTGGTGAAGCCGCCGAGCACGCCCGTGGTCAGGAACAGCCGTGCCGGGTGACCCGCCGCGCCGCGCAGGGCGAAGCCCTCGGCGAGCACGCCCATCAGGAACGAGCCCAGCACGTTGATGATCAGCGTGGCCAGGGGGAAGCCGAGGCCCGGCAGCAGCCGGGCGACCGCCACGTTGATCCCGTGGCGGCACCCGCCCCCGAGCCCGGCTCCGACAACGACGATGAGGGTGTTGATCATGCCGGCCCTTCCTGTTCGGTCGGGCAGCCACGTCCTGTCGCGGCTTCGGCGCACGGCCCCACCGCGGACGGCTGAGGCGCGCCCGTGCGGTAGGAGCCATCAGCCCGGCCTCCGAGTCGGGCGGTTGTCGGGGCGCTCCATCCCCATCGGGACAGGCTTAGCGCAGGATGCCGGTAAGGGGAATCCGGTTTTCCGGCTCCCGCGCTGGTGGGTCGGGGGGGCGCGGCGGGTTCACAGATCGGTTCGGATCGGCGCGGGTCCCCTCCCGTGCGGGAGAGCGGACCCGCGCCCTGTCATGAACCCACCGTGCTGGATCGATCGGCGAAGCCGCAAGGCTCAGCGAGCGTAGGCGAAGTGGCTGCGCTGCTCGATCTGGGCGGCATAGAAATCCTCGACCACCTCGCGGACCACCTCGGCCAGCTCGTCGCCCCGGTGCTCGTCGAGCTGGATGTCGCTGCCGACGGTCCGGCCGATGGCGCAGCTCGCAGCCCCCGGCACGAGGCGCTCGTTGTAGCGCTGGTTCAGGCCCGAGACCGAGATGTAGTTGCTGCCGCCGAGTTCCGGACCGTACTTGATCTTGATCTTCTGCTCGGTGTCGGTCCCGCGCAGCCGCGCGCAGAGGCTGATGAAGTTGTCCTGATCGATCTTGGCCTCGAGGCCGGTGATGCTGCCGTGGACGTTGTCCTCCTCGTTGAGCACCTCAGCCATGAGGTTCAGGACGCCGACCACCGGCTCCAACGCCCGGGCGCCTTCCTCCAGGAGTTTCTTGCGGAAGTCGTTGCTGCGGGCATCCGCCTCCTGCAGCCGCGCGCGGAACCTGTCCTTGACCTCGTTGGCGCGTGCCATCGCGCTCCTCCCTGGTGGTTCATCCGATGCTTTGCCGCCCGGATGACCGAAACCTACGAGGTCAATTCAGATGACGCAAGATAGTGCAAAATATTGATGCCTGCCCAGAACTTAAGCCGTTGCACAGGAATAATACTTGCTCATGGACTGTGCAACGGCGGAGTCTCCGGGATCCGCGCCTATTTCAGGAGCTGCAGCAGGCTGCGTCCGGCCGGGGTCTTGAGTTCCTTGGCGTCGAGCGTGCCGTCCTTGTCGGGATCGGCCGCCTTGAAGCGCTGCTCGACCAGGGCGAGGTATTCCTTGCGGTCGAGGGTGCCGTCGTTGTCGGTGTCGGCGGCCTTCAGGTCCGTCTTGCTGACCCGGCCCTTCAGCTCCTTGGCGTCGACGGTCCCGTCCTTGTCGGTCTCGGCGGCGTCGAAGACCTTGCCGGCCGCGGCCTGGGCCTCGGCCAGATCGATCGTGCCGTCCTTGTCGGTGTCGACCATCTTCAGCGTGCGCTCGGTGCCGGAGGACCGGGCGAAGGCCGCCGACGGCAGCGCGGTGGGGACGACCAGGCCGAGGACGAGCATCGCGGCCAGCGCACATGCGGGTCTGTTCAGGATCGCGGGCATGAACGAAATCTCCGGTGGCGATCAGCGCCGGCAGCCCAAGCCGCCATGCGGCGCGCCGTTCCCGGAGGCGCGTTCACAAGCCGACGATCAGTCAGCGGGCCGGACCGTCGAGGGGGGCGAGCCGGTCCGGTTCCCGGGCCGCGGCGGCGACCGGTTCGGACCGGGACAGGGCGTTGGCCAATGCCCTCAGGTCCGGGACCGGCGCGCCCGATGCGCCGAACACCGACCGGTCGAGAGCCGCGAAGGATGCGACAAGACCGGGCCGCGCCCGCCAGATGCGAGCCAGGTCCGGCGCTTCCCGCATCGCCGTGTCCAGGACCGCGCGGAACCCGGCGGGATCTCCGGAACGGGCCGCCGCCTGCAGCGCGCGCCGGGTCGGGCGGGACAGGCGCAAGGAGGGCCGGCCAAGGCCGAAGCCGATCAGCGCCAAGCCCAGCCCGAAGGCGGCCAGCGCCGAGGCGGCGACCACGAGCGGCGAGGGGATCGCGGGGGGCGCCCGGTCGGTCTCCCGGTCGGGCAGGCCGCCGCCGATCTGCCGGGCCGGGATTTCCGTCTCGCGCATGGTGCGGGTGTTGGTGTCGAACCACGGGATCGCGATGGCGTCGAGGGGGATGATCTCCGGCACGCCGGGCTTCACGTCCCACTGGTAGGTGGCCCGCGCCACGGGGCCCGAGGGGGTCAGCAGGGTCTCGCGGGTGACGGGGCCCGCGAAGGTGATGATGCCGCGGGTGCGCATGACCGGCCGGGGCGGCAGGCCCTCCGCGACCATGCCCTGCGCCTCCAGGGTGACGATCCGGCGGGTGGTCTCGCCGACCTTGATGGTCTCGGGATCCGGGCTCCAGGAATCGGTGATCGCCACGTCCTTGGCCGGCAGCCACCAGGGCTCCTTGGCGTCGGGGCCGCCGCTGGGCTCGGTCCATTGTGCGACCGGGAAGGGGATCGGCTTCGAGCGCACCTCGACCACCCGCCGCTCGCCGACATCGTTGACGGTGAGCTTGTGGGTGAACGGCTCGATGGTGAACTGCCCGGCATGGTGCGGGAAGACCGCCACGGTGCGGTCGAACGCGATGGCGCTCTGGCCGTCGGGAAGTTTGGTCTTGCTCCAGTGATCCCGGCCGAGCTGCGTCCAGGAGAAGTTGGCAAGGGAGGGCTGCACCACCTCCTCGAGCAGGATCGGCTGCTTGT
This sequence comes from Methylobacterium sp. 391_Methyba4, assembly GCF_029691625.1. Lineage (NCBI taxonomy): Bacteria > Pseudomonadati > Pseudomonadota > Alphaproteobacteria > Hyphomicrobiales > Methylobacteriaceae > Methylobacterium > Methylobacterium sp. 391_Methyba4. The sequence continues at coordinate 5,280,281 of NZ_CP121475.1, forward strand.
AGACCCCGTGGATCTTCAAGAGCACCATCTCGCGGGAGAAAGGCGCGCTGTTGCCGTTCAGTTCGGCGGTCACCGTCAGGGTGAGGTCGCCCGGCTCGATCTCCGCGCGGGCGGGGAGGGGAGCGAGGAGGGGAGCGAGGAGGAGGAGCGCGCGGGCGCGCCTCTCGAAGACCCCAGAAAAACTCACCACGGGTTGCTCCCGGCGGGAATCGCGGTGCCGGCCTCGACCCGGCGGGTCTGCTCGGCGCGCAGGCGCAGCTTGAGATAGCGGCCGGGATCGTCCGGCAGGGTCTGGAGCCAGAGCCGGTCCGGTCGGATCTCGTGGGCCTCGAAGCTCTTGGTCACCCGGCGGACCTCGCGCTCGGGCGCCTCGGCCACCATGGCGGAACCGCCCCCGGTCCGGCCCCGGCCCGCCGCGTCGCCGGCCGAGCCCCGGGCCTGGCCCTTGCCGGTGTCGATCGATTGCTGCTCGGCCTTGCCCCGGCGGGACACCTTGCTGTTGCCGGGCAGCGACGCGCTGGCGTTCGATTCCTTGTTGCCGGCGAGCCCCTCGCCGCTGGAGGCGGCGTTGATGTCGTTGTTCTGGTCCTGGTTGGCGGTGTTGTTGTAGCGGGCGCCGTACTGGGCGGTGCCGTTGGCGATACCGCCGCCGGGCCCGCGATCGATCACCTCGGCCCGCATCCGGGCGATCAGCGAGCGGTTGGCCTGGGCGTCGGCATCGCGGGGGTTGAAGCGCAGGGCCTCGTCGTAGGCCGCCAGCGCGCCCTCGAGGTCGCCCGCCTTCGCGAGCGCGTTGCCGAGATTGTAGCTCGCGCGCCGCCCGCCGGTGCGGAACAGCGCGATCGCGTCCGCGTAGCGGCCGGCCTCGTAGAGCGCGGCGGCGCGCCAGGCCGGATCGACGAAGACGTCCGCGGCCAGCCCCGGCAGGCCGAGGCCCATCAGCAGGCGCCCGAAGCCGGTCCGGGGCTGCGAGACGGCGAGCAGCGCCAGGAGGCCGATCCCCGCCAGCGCCAGGCCGGCGATCCGGGCGCGGCGGCGCCAGCGCGGCGGCAGGCCGGCGCGGAGCGGGACGGCGAAGCCCGTGTCGGGGAGGGTGAGCCGCATCAGGCGCTCCTGCGGAACAGGACCAGGACCGGCAGGGCCGCCAGCAGCAGCAGCCAGCGCCCGAGATCCGCATAGGCCAGGACGCCGTAGCCGCCCGCCGCGAGGTGCTGACTGAGCCCGGCGCCGACCGCGTCGAGCACCGGGCCGGGGGTCGCGATGTCGGCGACGGTGCCGCCGCCGGCCCGGACGAGGGCGTCGAGGGCGGCCCGGTCGGGCTTCGGTGCGCCGGGCGGCAGCGGCTTGTCGGCGGGGACGAACAGCGCCTGGAGCCGCCAGCCGTGCTCGGCGATGGCGCGGGCCTCGCGGGTGGCGGCCTCGCCGATGCCGTCGCCGTCGCTGATCAGCACCACGTCGGCCGCCACGACGTTGGCCTCCGCCAGGGTGCGGCGGGCCAGCGCCAGCCCGCGCTCGGGATGGGTGCCGCGGTCCGGCACCGTGTCGGCATCGAGGGCGAACAGGGTGGTGCCGAGGCTGTCGCGGTCGGTGGTGGGGGAGGCGGCGAGGTAGGCGTCGCCCGCATAAACTACGAGGGCGACCGCCCGGGTGCCGGCGGCCTCGGCGACGGCGGCGGCGGCCTGCCGGACGCCCTGGAGGTTGCCGCCCTCCGTGACCGAGCGGGACAGGTCGACGACGATCACGGTCTCGTCGAGGTTGCGGAAGGTCCGCCCGTCCGCCCGCTCCACAGCGGGGCCGGTGAGCGCGAGGGCGATCAGGCCGGCCGCCAGGGCGGCGGCGAGGTTCGCCTGCCGCCGGCCGCCCAGCACCGCGCCGGTGCGGGCGAGGTGGGCCATCAGCGCCGGATCCACCGCCCGGGCCCAGTCGCCCAACGGCGCCGAGCGCCACGCGGCGCGGAGCGCCAGCAGGACGACCACCGGGATCGCCAGGAACCACCAGGGGCGCAGCAGCGCGAAGGCGTCGAGGAAGCTCATCGGGCGGCGTCTCCCACCCGGATCCCCTCATCCCGAGGTGACCGCGCAGCGGGCCTCGAAGGAGGGCTCCAGGGCGCGCGCGGCCGGCGGGCGGGCTCCTTCGAGGCCTCCGCTGCGCTCGGGCACCTCAGGATGACGGCGTGTGCCGGACAGGCGGCGAACCGTGGACCCATCACGCCCCCCTCCGGCTGGCCAGCAGGGCGGCGGCGGCCAGCAGCGCCAGGGCGGCCGGCCAGGGCCAGAGGTCCCGGCGCAGGGGCAGGGGCGGAGCCAGGGCGCGGCCGCCCTCAAGCCGGTCGATGGCGTCGGCGACGCGGACCAGATCCTCGGTGGTGCGCACCCGGAACGCCTCGCCGCCGCTCGCCTGCGCCATGTCGCGCAGGGTCTCGGTGTCGACCACGTCCTGCTCGCCATCGGCATCGGCCATGTCGCGGGGCCCCAGCGCGATGGTGTAAATCTTGATGCCCAGCGTCTTGGCGAGGTCCGCCACGTCCTTGGGGGCGGTCTGGCCGGCATTGTTGGCGCCGTCCGAGAGCAGGATCACGGCTTTCGCGGCCTTGGCACCGGACTGCCTCCCGGAGGCGGCCTCGCCGTCCGCATCCCGCGGGTCCAGGCGGCGCAGGGCGAGGCCGAGGCCGTCGCCGATCCCGGTGGAGCGGCCGCTGATGCCGATCGTCGCCTCGTCGAGGGCGCGGGCGACCGCGGCAGTGTCGAAGCTCAGGGCCGCCGCCACGTAGGCCTGGTCGGCGAAGATCACGAGGCCGATCCGGTCTCCGGCCCGGCGGCGGATGAAGTCGGTGCCGACGCGCTTGACCGCGGTGAGCCGGTTCACGGTCTCGCCGTCGAGGGCGAAGTCGCGCCGCTCCATCGAGCCCGACAGGTCCATGGCGATCATGATCTCGCGGCCCGAGGCCGGGAGCGCGGCCGCCGGCATGACGAGGCGCGGGCCCGACAGGGCCGCCACCAGGGCGATCCAGAGCGTCCAGGTCAGCAGGGCCCGCCGCCGCCCCCGGGCCGCGAGGTCGGCGCCGGAGCGCGCCCCGCCCACCAGCGTGCCGGGCACGCGCAGGGCGCCGCTGCCGCCCTCGGGCTCGGCCGGGATCAGGCGGGCGGCCAGCAGGGGCAGGGGGAGGGCCAGGAGCGCCCAGGGCGCGGCGCAGTCGAAGGCCGACAGGAGGGCGCTGAGCCATGCGGGCAGGAACGCGCTCATGCCCGCAGCCGTCCGATCAGGCGGCCGAGTTCGGCGTCCAGGGCGTCGAGGTCGGGATCCTGCCGCCGGTACAGCCCGTCGGCGAGCACCCGGCCGGCGCCCCGGGTGAAGAAATCGGTCCTGAACAGCGCGTCCAGGCGGGCGGCCCAGTCGGCGCCCGTCGCCCGGGCCTCGGTCTCGCCGCCGAGGGTCCGGCCGAGACGGCGCAGGAGCCGGGCCTGGGCGACGAGGCGCGCCTCCGGATCGAGATTCCGGCTCCGGGCGAGTTCGGCCAGCGCCGCCCGGCGGATGCCGGCCCGCGCCCGGCCGCGCCCGTAGCGGACAAGCCCCACCAGCAGGGCGGCAAGGAAGCCCAGAGCCGCCGCGGCGACGACCTCCCCCTGCAGGGCGCCGGCGGCGCCGCCGGGCAGATGCAGGCCCCGAAGCTGTTCGAGGGACAGGGGAATCTCGGCGGGAGTGACGGGGTTCATCGGATCGGACCGCCGTGTCGGACCTCACAGCACCGCATCGAGGCGCTCCATGAGCGGCGCATAGGCCTCCGGGCCAGTCTCGACGTCGAGGCGAACGCCCGCGATGCCGCGCCGGGCATAGTCGGCGAGCCGGGCCTCGGCGGATTCGCCCGCCGGCCCGGCCGCCGTCGGCAGCGCGGTCCCGCGGCGGCCATCCGCGAGGGCGAAGGGGTAGTAGCCCGGCGGCCGGGCGCGCTCGAAGGCGTCGCTCACCAGGATCAGCCGGATGGCGATCCGCTCGGCGAGCAGCGTCAGGAGCTCGTCGAAGCCCGGGCCGGGATCGTCGAGGGCGCTGGCGATGACGAGGTGGCCGCCGGCCGGCAGCAGGCTGCGGGCGAGGGCGAGGGTCGCCTCGAGCGGCGGCTCCGCGTGGGCCCGCGAACCGGACTCGGTCCCGAGGGCGTCGGCATGGGCCTGGGCGAGGGCGCCGGTCACCGCGATCATGGCGCGCTCGCCGCCCGCCGGCCGCAGCACGGTCGGCGCGCCGGCCGAGGCCACCGCGAGGCCGACCCGGCCGCCATCGGCCGCGACCCGCCAGCCGAGCAGCGCCAGGGCCTCGGCGGCCGCCACCGAGCGCAGGGCCCGGCGGGTGCCGAACAGCATGGAGGGCCGGAAATCGGCGAGCAGCACCACGGCGCGGTCGCGCTCGTCGTGGTGGGTGCGGACATGCAGCTGCCCGGTGCGGGCCGTGGCGTTGCGGTCGATGAAGCGGCGGTCGTCGCCCTCGGACCAGAGGCGGACATCCTCCGGCTCGGAGCCGCGGCCGCGGCGCCGGGTGACGATGCCGCCGGGCAGCCCTGCCAGGGTCCGGGTGGCGGGCGCGGAACCCCGCCGGGCGAGGTGGCGCAGGCCCATCAGCGCCTCGCCCGAGAGGTGGATGCCCGCGGCGCTTCTCGTTCCTCCCCCCTTTGCGGGGGCCCCGGCCGTCAGGCCGGGTCGGGCGAGGGGAGCGACGCTTCCGGACAGGTCGCGACGGGCGCCATTTCCCGATCCGTCGCGCTGCCCCGCTCCCCCGCTGCCGCGCAGGGTCTCCTCCCCCGCAGAGGGGGGCGGGGAAGCACGTCCCGGAATCCGGAGCCCGAACACCGTCAGAGCGCCCGCACCCGCTGCACCAGTTCGCCGACGAGGCCGCGCGCCGTCTTGCCCTCGGCGGCCGCCCGCCAGGTCAGGCCGATGCGGTGGGACAGGGCGTCCCGGGCGAGGTCCGTGACGTCCTCGGGGATGACGTGGTCGCGGCCCCGCAGCCAGGCCCGGGCCTTGCCGGCCATCATCAGCGCCAGGGTGCCCCGCGGCGAGGCCGGGTGCTCGATCATGGCGCGCAGGTCCGGGGCCGCCGCATCCGTGCGGGTCGCCGCCACCAGCCGCACGAGATAGTCCTTGAGGGCCGGCGACACGTAGGTGGAGAGCGCCGCCTCCCGGGCCGCGCGCACATCCGCCAGCGACAACCGCATGGTCATGGCGTCGACGTGGTGGGTGATCTCGCCCTCCACGAGGTCGAGGATCGCCCGCTCCGTGGTCTCGTCGGGCATGTCGACCACGACGTGCAGCAGGAAGCGGTCGAGCTGCGCCTCCGGCAGCGGGAAGGTGCCGGCATGCTCGATCGGGTTCTGGGTCGCCACGACCATGAACGGATCGGACAGGCGGTGGGTGGTCCCTGAGACCGTCACCTGCCCCTCGGCCATGGATTCGAGGAGCGCCGACTGCACCTTCGGCGGCGCGCGGTTGACCTCGTCCACCAGCACGAGGGCGTGGAACAGGGGCCCCGGCAGGAACTCGAACGTGCCGCTGTCCTGGCGCCAGACGGTGGTGCCGGTGAGATCGGCCGGCATCAGGTCCGGGGTGCACTGGATGCGCGCGAAGGAGCCGTCGAGCCCGTCGGCGAGCCGCTTGACCGCGCGGGTCTTGGCCAGCCCCGGCGCGCCCTCGATCAGCAGGTGGCCGCCGGTGAGCAGCCCGATCAGCAGGCGCTCGACGAGGCCGGCGCTGCCGATCAGGCCGCGCTCCAGCCCCTCGCGGAGCGCCATGACGCGGCCGTGCAGGGCGTCGTCGGGAACGGTGTCGGGCCGACGCTCGGCGAGGACGCCGCTCATACGCGGACGCATCCTGTGCGGCAGGATCTTGCGCTGCGGGATCTTGCGCGGACCCCGTCCGCCGCTCGGGCCGTGTGCTGCATCCTGCACGTCTCCTCGACCGGGTCCCGAATTCTTAAGGGATCCTCAGGCTCTTGCCGGTGTGCCCGCTGCCCGGTGCGGCCGTCAATCCCGGTTCCGACGCCCTTTCGGATCCGGGCCGGGCCATGGTGTCACGGTTTCGTCACCTCCCCGCTTCCATGAGACCGCGGATGACCAGCTACGCCGCCTTCCCCGAAGAACTGAAATCCGCCATCGGCCTGCTCGTGGCCTTCGTGCTCGGCACGGTGATCGGGGCCGAACGCCAGTACCGGCAACGCACCGCGGGCCTGCGGACGGCGGTGCTGGTCGCTGTGGGAGCGAGCGCCTTCGTGGATCTCGGCATGCGGCTCACCGGCCCGGACGGGGGCGTCCGCACGGTGGCCTATGTGATCTCCGGCATCGGCTTCCTCGGCGCCGGCGTGATCATGAAGGAGGGCATGAACGTCCGCGGCCTCAACACGGCCGCGACCCTGTGGTGCTCGGCGGCCGTCGGGGCCTTCTGCGGTGCGGACCTGCCCCTGGAGGCCGTGTTCGTGATGGTGACGGTTCTGGCCTGCAACACCGCGCTCCGGCCGCTGGTGAATGCCATCAACCGCGCGCCAATTCGCGAATCCGCCACCGAGGCGACCTACGAGGTCCAGGTCACCACGGCGCCTGGCGAGGCCGGTCCGGCGCAGGATCTGCTGGTGGAGCGCCTGGAGGCGGCGAACTACCCGGTCGGCAGCGTCGAGGTGGAGGAGCGGGGCGAGACCGCGGTGGATGTGGTGGCGACCCTGACGGCCAGCGCCGTGAAGGCCGAGGAGCTCGATGCCGTCACGGCCGAACTGGCCCGCGCCCCGGGCATTCGTCACGCCACGTGGTCGGTCCAGACCGCCGACTGATCTGTTTTCGGCTCAAAGCTCGGTCCGTTCGACAGGAGCGGCGGCTGGTTCCGACCTTCCTCGGCCGTACAATGCGGGTTGAGTAGGCCCGGTAAGCAGACGTGCAAAAGCTGGTACGCCGAAGCCGGTCTTGCGGCGGGGACGCACTGGGTATCGTTCGGATGTTGCAACGCACCAGTCTGGTGATGTACGAGGGGCCATACGACAGGACCCGGTGAAAGCCCGGGTGGCTCTTCCGGCCGCCGATCCGCCGGACCACGCAATCGACGGCGACCGTGTCGCGGACCTCCAAGGAGGCCGACCCGCCGTGTTGCGCCTCCCGCACGGGTTCGCGGACGTCGCGCGTGCGGGACGACGAAAGTCTCCCACCCATCATGAATCTCGTACACCTCCGGAGCGAATGGGCTCCGAACGTCACGCGTGAACTGCTGGCCGGCGCGGTGGTCGCCCTGGCCCTGATCCCCGAGGCCATCGCCTTCTCGATCATCGCCGGTGTCGATCCCAAGGTCGGCCTCTACGCCTCCTTCTGTATCGCCGTGGTCACCGCATTCGCCGGCGGCCGCCCGGCGATGATCTCCGCCGCCACCGGCGCCATGGCGCTCCTCATGGTCGGCCTCGTGAAGGACCACGGCGTCGGCTACCTGTTCGCCGCCACCATCCTCACCGGGCTCCTGCAGATCGTCGCCGGGGCCCTGCGCCTGGGCAACCTGATGCGGTTCGTCTCGCGGTCGGTGGTCACCGGTTTCGTCAACGCCTTGGCGATCCTGATCTTCCTGGCGCAGATGCCCGAGCTCCTCGGCCAAGGCACCACGGTCTACGTCATGACCGCCGTTGGCCTCGGCATCATCTACGGGCTGCCCTACCTGACCAAGGCCGTGCCATCACCGCTGGTGACCATCGTCCTGCTCACCGCCGTCTCGATGTACCTCGGCCTCGGCATCCACAGGGTCGGCGACATGGGGGCGCTCCCGAGCGAGCTGCCGTGGGTGGCCCTGCCACAGGTGCCGTTCACCCTCGACACGCTGTGGATCATCCTTCCGGTCTCACTGACCTTGACCATGGTCGGTTTGCTGGAGAGCTTGATGACCGCGGCCATCGTCGACGAGATGACCGACACGACTTCGAACAAGAACCGTGAATGCGCCGGCCAGGGCGTCGCCAACATCGCTTCCGGGTTCCTCGGCGGCATGGCCGGCTGCGCCATGATCGGGCAATCGGTCATCAACGTCTCCTCCGGCGGCCGCGGGCGCCTCTCGACCCTATTCTCCGGTGTGTTCCTGCTGTTCCTCATCGTGGTGCTCGGGCCTTACGTGGCGCAGATCCCGATGGCGTCGCTCGTGGCCGTGATGATCATGGTCTCCATCAACACCTTCCAGTGGAAATCCCTGCGCACGCTGGTCACCCATCCGAAGGCGTCGAGCGTGGTCATGCTCGGTACTGTCGCTGTGGTGGTCGCCACTCACGACCTCGCCAAGGGCGTGCTGTTCGGCGTGATCCTGAGCGGGTTGTTCTTCGCCCACAAGGTCACGAAGTTCTTCGCCGTCCGGTCTTCCCGTGGCGAGGGCGACGTGCGGACCTACCGGATAACCGGGCAGATTTTCTTCGCCACGGCGGAAGCCTTCCACGCCGCCTTCGACTTCCGCGAGGAAGGGCTGACGGGCGTGGTGATCGACCTGCAGGCGGCACACTTCTGGGACATCTCGGCTATCAACGCTCTTGACCGGGTCGTCCTGAAGCTCCGCCACCATGGCATCACGGTCGACGTCGTCGGCATGAACGAGGCGACGGCAACCATGGTCGAGCGTATCGGCACTCACGATAAGCCCGGGGCGACGTTCGCCGTCGGCGGTCACTGATCCAACGGCAGGCCATCCTCGAATCGCGCTGGCGGGCCGAGGATGGCCGATTCCCGGTAAACCCACTCAGAAGCAGTCAGGCTGCTTTCCACCCCCCGCCGCCGTTCCGCACTCGACCCGAAGCGGACCTTGATCTCCTTCGCTCGTGCATGGCTTGGAAAGCGTCATGGAACCGCTCGCCGACCCCATTGCTCGCGCCCGCTCCACCGGCTCCGGCCACCCCCCGGAGGGTGGGTTCTCCGCCCTAACGCCGGAACTGGCTGTCTACGACCTCGACACAAGCCTGCGCTTCTGGTGCGATCTGCTCGGCTTTGGTGTCGCCTATGATCGACCGGCTGCCCGCTTTTCCTACCTTGTACGAGGCCGCGCGCAGATCATGCTGTGCCAGCGCAATGGTCGCTGGGATACGGGGACGCTGGAGCGCCCTTACGGACGTGGCGTGAACTTCCAGATCATGGTCGATCAGCTTGCGCCGATCCTGACGGCGCTCGCCACGGCGGGATGGCCGCTCTTCGAAGAACCGAGCGAGGCTTGGTATCGGACCGGACCGGTGGAGGGCGGACAGAGGGAGTGTCTCGTCCAAGACCCCGATGGGTATCTCGTGCGCCTCGCCGAGAGCCTCGGGCATCGTCAACCGGAGTAAGGTCCGCTACCAACCCAAACGGGCCTTCCGTTCCCGACCCAAGTCGGTCGCCGTCGGTGGATTGGAGCATTCTCGGATGCAGACCTAGGTCGCGTCTTTATCGAGTGTGGGTGTCTCCGCAGCACGCAAGTCGTGGCGCTGGTCTGATGCGTAGGCATTGATGATCCCTGCCAGCAGACCGGGAAAGCGTGCCTCCACCTCGATCCAGCGGGAATGGTTGCGCACTTCGACGCCGTGACGTTCGCTGCGGATCAAACCGGCCTCGCGCAGAACCTTGAAGTGGTTGGACAGCGAGGATTTTGGGATGACCCGGTCCCCAACTGCCGAGACTGCCGAGCAGGCCTCGACACAGCCCGCCTGCATGATCTTGGCGAAGATGGCCGCGCGGCTCGGATCGGCGAGCGCGTGCAGGATCGCCGCTGGACGCACGTCCTCGATAGCGGGGTGAAACAGGGGTCTCATATTTCGTCCATATGGGGTCTTGAACGACGCTCCATTAGTTCCGAAGTTCCGAACTATGGGTCTAAGGCTGCCATTCCGGAGCCGGTCCCAGTCGGAGATAGCACACATGTCGAAGCTTGAGGGCAAGGTCGCCGTCGTGACCGGAGCATCCAAAGGCATCGGTGCGGGGATCGCCAAGGCGTTGGCCCAGGATGGCGCCGCTGTGGTGGTGAACTACGCGTCCAGCAGGGCCGGGGCTGACGCCGTCGTGGCGGCCATAACCTCGGCCGGCGGCAGGGCCATCGCGGTCCAGGGCGACGTGTCCAAAGCGTCCGAGGCGCAGGGTGTGATCGAGGCGGCGGTGCGGGAGTTCGGGCGGCTCGACGTGCTGGTCAACAACTCCGGCATCTACGAGTTCGCGGCGATCGAAGAGGTCACAGAGGAACACTATCGCCGCCAGTTCGACGTCAACGTGCTCGGCATTCTGCTGTCGACCCGGGCGGCCGTGAAGCATCTCGGCGAAGGCGCGAGCATCGTGAACATCTCTTCGGCGATCACGCACGTGCATACGCCGGCGGCGGCGGTCTACGCGGGCACGAAGGGCGCGGTGAACGCGATCTCGGGCGTCCTCGCCAATGAGTTGGCCCCGCGCAAGATACGCGTGAACGTGGTCAGCCCCGGCTACGTGGTGACCGAAGGGACGCACACGGCCGGTATCTCCGGCTCGGAGATGGAAGCCGGGATGGTCGCACAGACACCTCTCGGCCGCGCCGGCCACCCGGATGACATCGCGGGCGTCGTGACGTTCCTCGCGTCCGATGACGCGCGCTGGCTTACCGGCGAGAACATCACCGCCAGCGGCGGTATTCGCTGAAACACAACGACTAGACCTGCGCGCACGGGCCAGACACGGGCTGCGCGCAGGAGCGCAACGCAGGACGAGCGGTGTCGAACTACGTCAACCCTTCGATAGCGTCTGCTTTGCTGTCTCTCGCACCGGAAGCAGACCCTCGGCTGTCCACCCCCAGCTTTCATTTAGGGGCGCTTGTCTACGGGACTGGAACTGGCCGAAGGCGGCCGGTCCGCTTCGGCGCAGGCCCGCCGGAAAGCGGATGGCCTCCTATCGACCCGACGTCGCCCGTGAGGCCGGATCGTGCGGTCCCCGGAAGCGGACGAAGGCGCCCTCCTTCCGGCGGGGCCAGCGTGATGAGGAAAGCTACAACCAGAAAGTAAAACGAGGTTGTATTAAATACAACGGACGTTCCTATCAGAATGTATCGACGCGTCGTGCTCTCTGGGCTCGCAAAGCGGGCGACGTCCGGATGGCAGCCGCCCGCCCTCACGCCTCTCTCCGCCAGGAATCTCGGACCATGATCACCCGCGCCCTCGACGCACTGTGCCTCAGTGCCCTGGGTTCGACGGCCCTGGGATGGGCGGTGCGCACGGTCGTCATCGTGGCATCCCGGACTGTCGCGCCCCGCAGCGAGGCTGCCGGCGGCCGGCCCGGCCCGATGGCGCCGGCCCGGTAGGCAAGAGGATCGGTGAGCGGCGACGCGGCTCAGGCCGCCCGGGCGAGATCCCCTTCGATCGCGGCGAGCGCCCGCTCCAGCGCCGCGAAGCAGGCCGGATCGAACGCTGTGCCGACATCCGCCCGCATGATGCCGAGCGCCTTCTCAAGCGGCATGGCGGCCCGGTAGGGTCGGTCGGCGGTCAGCGCGTCGAACACGTCGGCGACCGAGACGATCCGGATCTCGGGTACGATCGCATCGCCTTTCAGCCCCCGTGGATAGCCCTTGCCGTCCAGCCGCTCGTGATGGCCGCCGCCGATACAGGCCATCTCGTGAAACACCGCCACGCGGGCCAGGATGGTCTCCGACAGGGCGGCGTGATTGCGCATGTCCTGCCACTCGGCATCGTCCAGCTTGCCGTTCTTGTCGAGGATCGCGTTCGAGACCCCGAGTTTGCCAATGTCGTGCAGGAGCGCAGCCCGCTTGAGCCAGCGGCGGCGTTCCGCAGTAAAGCCGAGTTCGGCCGCGATCATATCGGCGTAGACCGCGACCCGCTCGGAGTGGCCGGAGGTGAAGGGGCTCTTGGCATCGATGATCTGGGCGAACGCGCGGGCGATGTCGTCGAGGTAGTCCTCGTCCACCGCGATCGGGCTGACCGGTGCCAGGGCGAACACCGCCGCCTCGACCTCATCCGAACCCAGAATCTCCCAGAAGCGGGGTTCGGCCGCGACCGCTTCGAAGCAGGCGACGACCTGCGGGTCGAACCATGTGCCAGAGCGCGCCCGCACCTCGGCGATCGCGGCCGAAGGGCCAGCTGCGGCGTGGAAGACGTCGACCACCTGCGCGAGCAGCGCCACACGGGCGTAGAGCGGGATCGCAGCGCCCGTGAGGCGGTCCGGCCGGCCGCTGCCATTCCAGTGCTCGTCCAGCGCGTGGATGGCGTCGCAGACGCTCGTCGAAAAGCGGAGCTGCCGGGCGATCGCGGCACCGCGCTGGCAGCGGGTCTGTATGAGCTCGTCGGCGATCGCTCCACCGTTCTGCAAGATGTTGAGCACCGCGCGGAACCGTTCGGCCAAGCCTGCCTTCAAGCCCGTGTGAGCGAAGACAAATCCCAGCACCTTCGGCAAGCTGTCGCTCACCGTCTTGAAGTCACGTTTGAAGCTGAGGTCGTCGGATAGATAGAGTTCGCAGATTCGCGCGGCGTTGCTTGAGCAGCCGAGATCCTTCAGCATGATCGTATGGTAGAGTTCCCATAGCTGAAGGTCGGGCAGGCCCATCGCGCGGCCGATGTGGAAGCCGATCCATGTTGCACGAATGCAATGCCCCACGGGCTGACCTTCCGTCAGATCCAGGGCATGGCTCAAGGCACCCAGGATTTCCGACAGGTGTACGGTCTGTGTCTCTGCGTCACCGCTCGCCACGATTCGCATTGGTATAGCCCAAACTCGTGCCTTATAGGCCGAATGACTATCTCTCAAAAATAATGAAACCGTTCATCGACGGTCGTTCCCATGCGTCCTCATCTCGGCCGGGGACCGCCGCAAAACCACCCTGAGCGTTGGGGTGGACATCCCCCGACGGCATCGCTGTGCCAGAGCGGGGGTGTTGCGACACCCCTGCAGGCGGCGTCCCCAGGTGGGGTGAGCACCGGCGGGATCGATCCGGTCGAGTCGATTTTCCAGGGTCACCGCTCGGATGCGAGTGGCACAGCCGTGGGTCGCACGATGCTGCGGCGTGATCCGAGGCGGGCGTTCGTCGCGACACCTCCCCGATGCATGGGCGCGATGGAGATCTGCGCCGGTGCTCGTCACTGGGCATGCGGGATAGGCTTGGCCGGTCACGACACGCGGCTCAATCCCTCCGGCATGCGTGAAGCCGTTCGCGAAGCGGCAGAAGAGCGCCATGGCCGACGCGGAGGCGATCTGCGGCGCGGCGCCCGACGCTGCGGTTCGCCCGGGGATCCCGACACAGCTGGGGCGAGGTCGGCCGGCATGCGGTCGCGCCAGCCGCGCATGCGGGTCACCGTCGCCCTGGCGGACATGATGGCGCGGATCGTCTGGGCGTTGATGGCCCACGGGGCGCCTGCGGAACTCCGGCCACGGCGTAACCGCCATGCCGCGAGGCGGGAGGGATGCGGGGACGGTCGTCCATCGCCCCGCCGTCACGCCTTGTTCGCCGCGGGAAGTGCGAAGCAGCGGGCCAGCATCGGGTGCCGCTCGCGCACGGTCCATGCACCGGCAAAGCCGAAGCCCTTCACCGGCAAAGCCGAAGCCCCTGCGCAGCCCCCGCATGCCGTCCGAGCCGCAGATCATGCGCCGGCTCTGGGGATGGAGTGGCGGGGATGGAGCGGCAGGCTCGGCGGCTAGGCCCAAGGACCCGTGAACCCGCGCGTTCGCGCGTGCGACACGCCCGCACCCGTCACGCCGGGTCAAACCCGCTCGACCCCACGTTGGGACCGACCGTCCCATAATCCTCCGGCCGCCGCTCTAAACGCAGCATTAACCTTGTTCAGTGATTTGCTGGATCCTTCAAAGCTTCGCGGGGTCCGTACCTGCCGCCGCGCAAGGATGGCAAATCATGCGGCTGATCGTCGGCACACTGATCGTCTTCGTCTGCGTGTTCGGCAGCTACGCGGCGATGGGTGCCCACTTGGCAGTCCTCTGGCAGCCGTTCGAGTTTGTCATCATCCTCGGTGCAGCCATCGGTGCCTTCGTCATCGGCAACACCGGGCCGGTGCTCAAGGCCGTGCCCGCCATGCTGGGCACCCTGATGAAGGGCCCCAAATACACGCAGAACTCCTATGTCGAACTGCTGGGGATGCAGTATTCACTGTTCAAGCTTGCGAAGCAGAAGGGTTCGATGGCGCTCGAGCCGCACATTGAAAACCCGGGCGAGTCGACCCTGTTCAACGCCTTTCCGACCTTTGCAGCGAATCATCACGCGGTCGAGTTTGTCTGCGACTACATGCGCATGGTGTCGCTGGGTGCCAACAACGTCCATGAGATCGACGCTCTCATGGATCAGGAACTGGAGACGCACCACCAGGAGCAGGAGCGGGTCGTGTCTGCCATGCAGGCGCTCGCCGACGGAACACCGGCGCTCGGCATCGTCGCCGCCGTGCTCGGCGTGATCAAGACGATGGGGGCGATCAAGGAGCCGCCGGAGGTGCTGGGGCATCTGATCGGCGGCGCACTCGTCGGCACCTTCTTTGGCGTCTTCGTCGCCTACGGCTTCTTCGGGCCCATGGCGCAGTCGCTCAAGAGCCTCTTCGAGGCCGAATCCAAATACTACCTTTCCCTCAAGGCGGGTCTGCTCGCCCACATCGGCGGCCAGCCGCCGGTCATGGCGATAGAATTTGCCCGCAAGTCTCTGATGAGCGACGTCCGCCCGACCTTCAGCGAAGTGGAAGCGGCAACCGCCGCTCTGCCCGCCCAGATCTGACCCGCTATCCGGCAGGGATTCGATGACCACGATCATCATCAAGAAGGTCAAGAAGGCCGCACACGCCCATCACGGCGGGGCCTGGAAGATCGCCTATGCTGACTTCGTGACCGCCATGATGGCGTTCTTTCTGCTGATGTGGCTGATCAGCATGACGACGCAGGAGCAGAAGATCGGTTTGGCGGAATACTTCTCGCCGGCGGCTTTGAGCCCTGCAACCAGTGGCGCGGGCGGGATCCTGTACGGCACCGCCCTGGACACGTCAGGCAACAAGCCGTCCACGCCCCGCGACGCGGAGCGGGGTTCTGCCGAGCGGGAGGACAGAGTGCGCCCGACCAGTCCGGGCCGCACCAGCGATCTCGATGCCAGCCGCCCGGCCGCCAGCACGGAGGTGAACTACAGCGCCATAGCCAGCCTCCGGCAGGCGCTCCAGACGATGCCCGACATCGCCGAGCTGTCGAAGAACATCGTGATCGAGCAGACCAAGGAGGGCGTGAACGTGTCCCTCGTGGACCAGGACGGCCGCGCCATGTTCCGCGAGGGCTCTGTCGACCCCTACGAGCGCACCCGTCGCGTGCTGGAGGCGCTCGCGCCCGCCCTGCGCCGGCTGCCCAACAGCCTGTCGATAACCGGCCACACGGCCGCCGCACGCCCGGGCTCGGCGCGGACCGCCGAACCCTGGAATCTCACCGCCGGGCGTGCGCTCGCCGTGCGCGAGATCCTGTCGGGTGCCGGGGTTCCCAATGACCACTTCTCGTCCGTGGTGGGACGCGCCGACACCGAGCCGGTTTTCCCCGACAATCCCTACATCGCGCCGAACCGACGGGTGACGATCACTCTGCTCAATGCGAGCCCGCCGGTGCCCCCGAACCTGCTTCGTTGACGACGAGGCACCGCGCCGCCTCGGACGACAACGGCGAATCGCCGTCGAGGCCGCCCATCGGATCATCGTGGCGCATCACGCGCTTTGCGCAGGACCACAGGCTACAGCGTCGCTTCTGGCGCGCGTGCGGAGACGGAGCGGGCGGCCTACGAGCAGGCCCGGCGTGTCTGCGCCGCGCGCCTTCCGTCAGCGCCCTCAGCGGATCCCCAGGATCCGCCCCCAGGGGAGGGGGTCGGCCTGTCGGGATGGCTTTCGAGGCGCGGGAACGAATGGAGGTCGCGGTCAGGCCACGGGCCTCAAGCCGCACGGGGCGAGAGACCGTCGAGAAATCAACCCCAGAGATCTGAGCGGCATCCGCTTCCCCAACCTCGATTCCCGAAAGCAGATGGGGTGGATGGCTCCCGCTCCGACTGACGGCATCTCGGTGCCAAGATGTGGTCGCTGCCGAAGCAGCAGCCACGCTCATGCAGGAGCCATCCCCATGGAGATCACCACCGTCGGCATCGATCTGGCCAAGAGCATCTTCCAGGTCCACGCCGTCGACGCAGCTGGGCACGTCGTCGTGCGCAAGGCTCTGAGGCGGGCGCAGGTCGTGCCGTTCTTCGCCAAGCTGCCGCGCTGCCTGGTCGGCATGGAGGCGTGCGGCACGGCGCATCACTGGGCCCGGGAGCTCATGAGCCTGGGCCACGACGTGCGGCTGATGCCGCCGGCTTACGTGAAGCCGTATGTGAAGCGCGGCAAGACCGATGCGAACGATGCCGCTGCAATCTGTGAGGCGGTCACGCGCCCGAGCATGCGCTTCGTGCCGGTGAAGTCGACCGAGCAGCAGGCGGCGCTGGCGCTGCACCGGACGCGCGACCTGCTGGTCAAGCAACGCACGCAGTTGGTGAACATGATCCGCGGCCTGCTCGCCGAGTTCGGGATCGAGATGGCGCGGGGCCTGCGGCACGCGCTCGAACTGGCGGCCCGGCTCTCGGCCGGAGACGCGGCCGAGGTGCCGCCGCTCGCCCAGCGCGTGGTGACCGGGCTGGCCGATCAGATCGGTGCCGTGCAGATCCAGCTCACCCGACTGGAGAAGGAGTTGCTCGCCTGGCATCGGGACAGCGACCTGTCGCAGCGCCTGGCGACGATCCCGGGTGTCGGCATCGTGTCGGCAACCGCGTTGGCCGCCTCGGTGAGCGAGCCCGAACGCTTCCGCTCCGGTCGGCAGTTCGCGGCCTCGTTGGGCCTGACACCGCTGCAGAACTGCAGTGGCGGCAAGGAGCGCCTGGGCCGGATCTCGCGCATGGGCGACCGCTACCTGCGCCGGCTGCTCGTGGTCGGCATGACCTCTCTGATCCGGCGTGCGAAGACGACACCGACCTCGGTCGACCCGCGGCTGCCGGCGCTGCTGCAGCGTAAGCCGGTGCGCGTGGTGACCGTTGCGGCGGCCAATCGCACGGCGCGGGTCGCCTGGGCGATCATGACCCGCGGCGGCACCTACCGCGCACCGGCGGCCACGGCCGCCTGACAGCACGCAGAGGAGACGTTTCCAGGTTGCGAGGACGATGAGAGTTGATGGCGAACCGGTCAGACCGGGAGCCGGGACACCCCGCCGCTAGTCCAGGGCGTCATAGCCCGCAAAGCAGAGTGGGACCCAGCTCGCGGATCCCATCAGGGCCAGCGGTCAACATGAACGACTGCATCGACAGGCCGGACACAAGACTGCACCCGACCAACCCGTCAGAAGCTCAATTCGCCACTTGCAATGCGGGAGCCATCCACACAAGACCGGCGGGAAACCACCCATCTGAGACGCTCGGAGGTCATCGGCGCCAGCAGGGCATGGCCGAAAGAGGAACGACCGCTTTGGAGAAGGCTGGCCAGAGAAGCGGACGGCCTCTTATCGACCCAACATGGTCGCCCAGACGCGTCTCCCCTTTGCCCGAAACCGGACGCGAGACCGACGCTTGGCGACGAGGGCTCACGAGACCCCGGGTGCTGTCACCGAACGTTACACAGAAGCCCAGCAGGGTCACACCGCAGCTACGTCGCGTGGTGACAAAGCTTCCAGCCGCCCTGACCACTATGCGGCGATGGAGGATCACAGATGCCCGGTGAGGCCGAAGTCATCCACGTGGCGTGGGGTGCAAGCAGGGCGGACACCATCCGTGACGCTCTTCGGTCACAGGGCGACGAAGCGCGGGTCATCGCGCTCTCGGGCGACCTGAATTTCGGCCCCATCAATCCGCCGGACCCAGATGTTCGACACGCGTGGCTCAGAGCCATCCTGCGACCCGATCCCTACGCCGACCAGCGCGAGGCAGAGGAGCCATGGATGGAAGCCACGTCGACCCGCGTGCAGCCCGTCTATTGGGTTTGCATGAGCGACGCGACCGAGCACGCCAGTTTCCTCGAATTTGCGTTCCGCATGAATGGCCGCCCCTTCGACATCATCGACGCCACAGCCCTCGACTTCGTCACGCGTGACGGCGTCCGAAGGCCCTGGTCGCTCGGGATCATGCGTCGCGAGGACATCATCGCGTCCCGCCTGAGGGACAGGCGACGTGTCTTCTCTCGCTCCGAGTGCAATGCTGCCGCAGCGAGGTGGGCAGCATTGAGGAGCGAGGATGCACCTCTGCGCATCGTGCGCAATGGCCGCTTGGTATCGGCACCGCTGACACACTACGACGCCGTGCTCATCGCTCAGGCCGCGACAGACTGGGAGGTCGCGGCGAGGGTGATCGGTCGCACCTTGCACCACCTCGCCGTTGAGGTTGATCCGCCGGGTCAGGGCGTCAGCGATATCGTGCTGTTCGGTCGTATCCAGGCCCTCGGGGATGCGGGAAACCTTGAGATCAAGGGACCGGGACCGGGAATGCGCGATTACGAGATCAGGAAGCCCACCGCCGGTTTAACAGCCTGAGGTGTCAGATGAGGGGCGGCTGCCCGGCATCCGCATACCGAGGCTCTTGTAGCGGGTCTGGATGGTAGATTGAGCGGACGTCTCGTTCTGCGCCGCTGATCCTCCAAAGGAGACCGGCGGAAAACCACCCGACCCGGACATTCGTCCGGTCACGCGGATCACGTGCGAACCCCGGGCTCGGCCCGTTCGAGACCGAACCCCGGTCACGCAACCTCCGCGGCCGATCGAACCTTATCCGGCCGAGACCCGGAGACCGACCATGACCCAATCGCAGAAGCACGCGCTGATCGTCGGGGCCTCGCGGGGCCTGGGGCTCGGCCTCGTCGAGACATTCCTGGCCCGCGGCTGGCGCGTCACCGCCACCCAGCGCAGGCCGTCCCCCGCCCTCGCCGGCCTCGGCCCGGAGGCCCTGCGCGTCGAGACCGCCGACATCGACGACGATCCCGGCGTCACCGCCCTGCACGACCGGCTGGCCTCCGAGCGCTTCGACCTGATCTTCGTGGTGGCCGGTGTCGCCACCCTGGCGCACGACCCGGCGCACGCGGTGCCCCGCGATGTCGCCGCGCAGGTCTACCTCACCAACGCGATCAGTCCGATCCGCTTCGCCGAGGCCTTCCTGGATCGCCTCGTCCCTGGTGGCAGCATCGCGATGATGAGTTCGATCCTCGGCAGCGTCGGCCTGAACGAGACCGGGGGCTGGGAGACCTACCGGGCCAGCAAGGCGGCGCTGAACACCCTGGCGCGCAGCTTCGAGATCCGGCACCGGGCGGAGAACGTCTCCGTGCTGATCCTGCATCCGGGCTGGGTGCGCACCGAGATGGGCGGGGCGGAGGCCGACATCGACGTGGCGACCAGCGTCACAGGCCTCGCCGACGTGATCGGGGCGCAGCTCGGCCGGCCGGGCGCCCACTACCTCGACTACCGGGGCGAGACGCTGGCGTGGTGACGCGGTCGTCCTGACGGCCGCTCAGCGGCGCGGGTCGAGGGGGCGGCTGCGCCGCTCGATCACCACGGTCGGGCGGGTGCGGCGCTCGACCACCACGGTGCGGGGTGCCCGGCTCGGGCTCGCATGGGTCAGGATCCGCTCGGGGACGCGCTCCGGCTTGGCCTTCTTGGCCGCCAGGACGTGCGGGCGGACCTCGTCAGCCGGCAGGCCCATCAGGCCGGCGGCGATCTCGACCTGCTGCTCGACATCGTCGGCGAGGTCCTGCGCGGCGGCGACCGCCTCGTTCACCGTCGGCGGCTCGCGGCGGACGCGGATCGGCGGCAGGTCGGCGAAGCTCTTCTGTGTCTTCTTCACGGGGCGACTCGCGGTCTTCATAACCCTGAACATAGCGCCTTCCGCGCGGGTTGTGCAGTGCATCAAAAACGTGTGATGGGCGCCTTGGGCACATGTCTCGCGGATCCGGAACGGAGATGTGACGCGCCCCGGGGCATCCGACGCCTCATCGGCCGGGCATCCGAGCAATCCGGCGGCGGAATCCGGGCCGTCCAGGCCCCTATACCGCTCGGCGCGGCATAGTGGCGCAGAGGAGCGTCCGGAAGCGTCGCTCCAGCGCGACCGCGCTGACCCGCCCGTCAGCCCGGCGGGGTCGGATTCATGGTAGGATCTGCGCATGAGCGAACCCCTCGATCCCCGGCTGACTCCGGCCCGGCCGCATGTCGCCGATCTCCGCCTGCGGGACCGCGTCACGGCGGCGCGCTACGTCGCCGGCACGCCGCTGCGCGTGACCGCGCCGTCCGCGCCGCTGCGCCGCGAGCCCGATCCCGGCGCGGGGCTCGACACCGAGGCGCTCCTCGGCGACGCGGTCGATCTCTACGAAGCGGCCGAGGGCTTCGCCTTCGTGCAGCTCGCCCGCGACGGCTATGTCGGCTACCTGCCCGCCGACAGCCTGGGCCCGGCCGATCCGGAGCCGACGCACCGCGTCACGGCCCTGCGCACCTTCCTCTACCCCGAACCGGACCTGAAACGGCCGGTCCTCGGGCATCTCAGCCTCGGCGCCCGCCTCGTGGCGACCGGTGAGTCGGGCGCGTATCTGGAGACCCGGGGCGGCTATGTGTTCGCCCGGCATTGCGCCTCCGTGGAGAGCCGCGAACCGGATTACGTGGCCACGGCCATGCGGCTGGCCGGGACCCCCTATCTCTGGGGTGGGCGCACCAGTCTCGGGCTCGACTGCTCCGGTCTGGTGCAGCTCTGCCTGGACATGGCGGGGCTGCCCTGCCCCCGCGACGCCGACATGCAGGAGAGGGCCCTCGGGCAGGCATTGCCCCTCGACCTCGCGCACCTGCGCCGGGGCGATCTCGTGTTCTGGCGCGGCCATGTCGGGCTGATGCGCGATCCCGAGACGCTGATCCACGCCAACGGCCACCACATGGCGGTGGCGGCGGAGCCGCTGGCGGAGGCGGTCGCCCGCATCGAGGCGCACAGCTTCGGCGCCGTGACGGGCATCCGGCGGCTTTAGCCGGCTGTGCCGGCGCCCTGCGCATAGACGAGACGGGTGTCGCTCACGAAAACCGTCTGTCCCCCACCGCGGACGGCGCAGCGGCCCTGCGTGACGCTCTGCGAACGGCGCGGGTCCAATTCCCGCGGCAATCGTGCTACAGAGCGGCTCCGCTTCCCTCTTCCCGCCCGGTTCCTGGGCCAGTCCTGTTGACAGGACCGCCCCGCCCTCGCCACATCCCCCTCATGACCGTCGAAATCGCGACCACCGAGCCCGTTCCGGGCACCGCCGGCAAGCCGCCGCTGGAAATCCTGCTCTGCGCCCCCCGCGGCTTCTGCGCCGGCGTGGTGCGGGCCATCGATGTCGTGGAACGGGCTCTCGCCATCTACGGGCCGCCCGTCTACGTCCGTCACGAGATCGTGCACAACAAGTACGTGGTCGAGAGCCTGAAGCGGAAGGGCGCCGTGTTCGTCCGCGAACTCGACGAGGTGCCGGACGGCGGCGCCCCGGTGATCTTCTCCGCCCATGGCGTGGCGAAGACCGTGCCGGCCAACGCCGATTCGCGCGGGCTCACCACCATCGACGCCACCTGCCCGCTGGTGACCAAGGTCCACCGCGAGGCCGAGATCCATCACAAGCGCGGCCGCCACGTGCTGCTGGTCGGCCATTCCGGGCATCCGGAGGTGGTGGGGACCATGGGCCAGCTGCCCAAGGGCTCGATCACCCTGGTTGAGGATCTCGACCAGATCGCGGCGCTCACCCCGGACAATCCCGACAACCTCGCCTGGGTCACCCAGACGACCCTGTCGGTGGACGACACAAGGCACATCGTCGACGCCTTGAAGAAGAAGTTCCCGACCATCACCGGGCCGCACAAGGACGACATCTGCTACGCTACCACGAATCGCCAGGAGGCGGTGAAGCAGGTGGCCCCGCTGGTGGACGCTCTGATCGTCGTCGGCTCGTCGAACTCCTCGAACTCGCAGCGCCTGCGCGAGGTCGCCGAACGCGTCGGCTGCCCGATCACCCGTCTGGTGCTCCGCGCCGAGGAGATCGACTGGCCGGCCTTCGAGGGCATCCGCAAGCTCGGCCTGACCGCCGGCGCCTCGGCGCCCGAGGTGCTGGTGGAGGAGATCATCGACGCGTTCGCGGCCCGCTACGACGTGATCGTCGACACGGTCTCGACGGTGATCGAGGACATGGTCTTCCCGCTGCCGCGGGAGCTGCGCAGCGAGGCCGCCGAGTAGGCGGTCCAGGCCGACACGCGGGCCTGAGGCTCGGCATGCTCTATGCGGGGGCGCTTCGGCGCCCCTTGCCATGTTGACCTTCCGAAATCAGAGCGCGAACACGTGGCCGTCTACACCGAGGTATCCGACGCGGCGCTCGCCGACTTCCTGTCCGCCTACGCGATCGGCAGCCTGCTCTCCTTCAAGGGCATCGCCGAGGGGGTCGAGAACTCGAATTTCTTCCTGCACACCACCCAGGGCTCCTACATCCTGACCCTCTACGAGAAGCGGGTCCGGGAACAGGACCTGCCGTTCTTCATCGGGCTGATGGAGCACCTCTCGGCCCGCGGCCTCGCCTGCCCGCAGCCCGTGCGGGACCGGGCCGGCCAGGCCCTCGGACAGCTCTGCGGCCGCCCCGCCGCCATCGTGAGCTTCCTGGAGGGCGTCTCGGTCAAGACGCCGGGCGTCGAGCATTGCCGGGCGCTCGGCCGGGCGCTGGCCGAGCTGCACGCCGCCGGCCGGGACTTCCCGATGGTGCGGGAGAACAACCTCTCGGTCTCCGCATGGCGGCCGCTCTTCGCGCAGGCCGAGGACCAGGCCGATTCGGTCGAGCCCGGTCTCGCGGCGCGCACCCGGTCCGACCTCGCCGTCCTCGAGGCACACTGGCCGCGGAATCTGCCAAGCGGCGTGATCCACGCGGACCTGTTCACCGACAACGTCTTCTTCATCGGCGATGCCCTGTCGGGCCTGATCGACTTCTACTTCGCCTGCACGGACGCCTTCGCGTACGACCTCGCGGTCTGCCTCAACGCGTGGTGCTTCGAGGCCGACGGCACCTTCCACCGGGACATGGCGGCCGGGCTGATCGCCGGCTACGAGGCGGTGCGGCCGCTCGAATCCGCCGAGGTCGCGGCCCTGCCGATCCTGTGCCGGGGCGCCGCGCTCCGCTTCATGCTCACCCGGCTGGTGGACTGGCTGAACGTGCCCCCGGGCGCCCTGGTGAAGCCGAAGGATCCGCGGGAATTCGATCGCCGGCTCACCTTCCACCGGCAGGCCCGGGACGCGCGAGATTACGGGCGGCCGCGCTGAGGGCCCGGTGAGCGCCGACGCGACCGGGCCGGGCGGCCAGGCCGCGGCCGAGCCGAAGCGCGTCACGATCTACACGGACGGCGCCTGCTCGGGGAATCCCGGGCCGGGCGGCTGGGGCGCGATCCTGATCTTCGGCGACACCCGGAAGGAGCTCTCGGGGGGCGAGGCCCACACCACCAACAACCGCATGGAGATCCTGGCGGCGATCGAGGCGCTGGAGGCCCTGAAGCGCCCCTGCCGCGTCGACCTGTTCACGGACTCCCAGTACCTGCGCCAGGGCATCACCAGCTGGATCCACGCCTGGAAGGCCCGGGGCTGGCGCACCGCCGACAAGAAGCCGGTGAAGAACGAGGATCTGTGGCGGCGGATCGACGCCGCTCGCGACCGGCACGACGTGGCGTGGCACTGGGTGAAGGGCCATGCCGGCGACCCGCTCAACAACCGGGTCGACGCGCTCGCCGTCGCCGCGATGCTGCCGTTCAAGCGCCGCTGAAACCGGATCCGGGTTCAGCGCTCCGCGACCACGACCGCGCCCTCGTTTCCCGCTCGGCGGCCACGGCGGAGCGCCGTGCAGGACGCGGATGGTCGCGTCGGCCACATCGTGCGCGATGACGGAACGACGGTGCACGACCGGCTTCCGCCCGCTGGGCAGACGGCCGGGTCGATCGAGCGCGGGACGATCCCTCCAGCAGGCCGCTCTTCGCCAACCGCTCGTCGGGGGCGATGGCGGGAGCCGGGTTGTCGAACGCCGTCAGATCGTCGATGGCGTCGCGGTCCGGAAAGCGCCTGTCGACGGTGACGCGCCCCCCGCCCGAGGCAACCCTCTCGACGCCGGAAGGCTGTCGCATCCTCACGAATGGGGAAGGCTATGGGGAAGGCTATCGTGCGGCCGCCCGGCGGAGAACCGATCAGGCGGCCCCCTCTCAGTCGGTCTCGCCGTCGAGACCCAGCCAGTGGCGGCCGTCGCGAGCCAGGAGTGCGTCGGCTTCCTTCGGGCCGGCACTGCCCGCCGGATAGAAGGTCACCTCTCCCTGCGGCCAGCCCTTGAGCAGCGGATCGACCGCCGCCCAGCCGGCCTCGATGTTGTCGGCGCGCTGGAACAGCGTCGCGTCGCCGGTCATGCAATCGTAGAGCAGCGTCTCGTAGCCGACATTCGGCCGGTCGGCGAAGAAGTCCTTGTAGCGGAAGCCGGACCGGACCCGGCCGATCGCCATCTGCGGTCCCGGTACCTTGACGTTGAATTCGGTGCTGACCCCGTGATCGGGATCGATCTGGATCCGCATCACGGTGGGCGCGAGATCGGCGGTGGGCGTGTCCTCGAACATCTTGAACGGCGCCGGCTTGAACAGCACCGCGATCTCGGTGCGCCGCCCGGTCATGCGCTTGCCGGTGCGGACGTAGAACGGCACCCCGGCCCAGCGCCAGTTCTCGATGTTGAGCTTCAGGGCGATGTAGGTCTCGGTGACCGAGTCCTTCGCCACGTGCGGCTCGTCCCGGTAGGCGGGCACGTCGCGCCCCTCCGAGGTGCCGGCCGTGTACTGGCCGCGCACCGCATCCTCGGGCGGGATCGGCTTCACGGCCTCGGCGAGCTTGGCCTTCTCGGTGCGCACGGCCTCCGCGTCGAAGGAGTTCGGCGGCTCCATGGCGACCATGCAGAGGAGCTGGAACATGTGGTTCGGCACCATGTCGCGCAGCGCCCCGGTCGGCTCGTAGAAGCCGCCGCGCTCCTCGACGCCCACCGTCTCGGCCGCCGTGATCTGGATGCTGTCGATGTATTCCCGCCGCCAGACCGGCTCCAGCAGCCCGTTGGCGAAGCGGAACGCCATGATCGACTGCACGGTCTCCTTACCCAGGAAGTGGTCGATCCGGTAGAACTGGCTCTCGTCGCCCTGTTTGAGGATCCGGGCATTGAGCGCCCGGGCCGATTCGAGATCGGAGCCGAACGGCTTCTCGATCACCACGCGGCGGAAGCCGTCGCCCTCCTGCTTGAGCAGCCCGGCCTGACCGAGCCCGTCCACGATGGTCCCGAAGAAGCGGGCCGCCACCGCGCAGTAGAACACCGCGCTGCCGGTGACCCTCTGCTTCACGGCCGCGTAGGTCTCGGGCTTCTCGAAATCGCCCTTGAGGTAGTGGAGCCGGTCTCGGATGAAGCCCCAGCTCTTCGGGTCGATGTGGTCGGCGTGGAACTCCGAGGTCGGGTCCTTGCTGAACGCCTCCAGGGTCTGGGTGAGGTTGTCGCGCAGGGACTCGTCAGTGCCGTCGTTGTGGTCGATGCCGAGGATCGAGAAGCCTTCGGCCAGGAGCCCCGCGCCCGCGAGATTGTAGAGCGAGGGCATCAGCAGGCGCTTCGTCAGGTCGCCACCGGCCCCGAAGATCACCAGCGTACAGGGCGGTGCCGGCTGCGTGCCGCAGGCTGCCGTATCCTTGAGGGCTGTCGTCGGCTCGGCCATCCCTGACTCCCGTCTGGCTGCAGTGCGGCAAACCGGCCTGACAACCCGCTACGGCGAGGCCCGTTCCGGCGCCTATGGGGCTATGCTGCGCCGGGTCCAGGATCAAGGAACCCCGCATGCATACCCGGTTCCTCGAACCCTGAGCCCACAGCCACGTCTTCCGGGGCGACCGACACCGTCACGCCCTTCGACGCCGCCGGACCCTGGGCCGCTTTGCGACGTCGCGCCGATGCGGAGGGTTGCATCACCGGACGGCCTCGACCGGAAGCCGGCCGCCCGCGCCCGCAAATCCCTACTCGTCGGGGCGCACCGCCTGCCCGCCCCGGTCGATCGGCAGGCTCGGACCCTTCAGCTCGGAATCGCTCGGCAGCGAGCGCGCGTCCCACCCGCCGCCGAGGGCGCGGATCAGCGTGACCGCCGCAGTGAAGCGGCTCAGCCGCACCTGGAGGGCGTTGACCTCGTTGTTCACGAGCAGGCTCTGCGCGGTCACCACCGTGGTGAAGTTCTGGGTGCCGGCCCGGTACTCGTTGAGGGTGATCTCCACGGCCTTGCGCGACAGGTCCACGGCGGTGTCCTGCGCCTTCTGCTGCTGGCCAAGGATACGCAGGGCCGCCATCTGGTTCTCGACCTCGGCGAAGGCGGCCAGCACCACCTGCCGGTATCCGGCCACGGCAGAATCGTAGCCGGCCTCGGCCGAGCGCAGGGCCGCCGTGCGGGCGCCGCCGTCGAACAACACCTCGCTGCCAGAGGCCGCCACAGACCAGACCTGGTTGGCGGCCGAGAGCAGGCCGTTGCGGGTCGCCCCCGAGATGCCGCCCTGGGCCGAGATGGTCACGGTGGGGAAGAAGGCCGCCACCGCAACGCCGATGCGCTCGCTCTGCGCCTGGACGAGGCGCTCGGCCTGGGCCACGTCCGGGCGCCGTTCCAGGAGGTCGCCGGGGATGCCCACCGGCACGCCGGGTGGATTGCGCGGGATTCCGGCCACCGGGATCGACACCTCCGAGGGCGGGCGCCCGATCAGGGTGGCGATGGCGTTGACGTACTGCACGCGGGTCAGGCGAACCGCGATGGCCTGGGCCTCGATGGTCTGGACTTGGGTCTGCGCGGTGATCACGTCGGACCGGGCCGCGACGCCCGCGGCGTACTGGTTCTCGGTGATCGCCAAGGTCTTCTTGAAATTCTCGACGTTCGCCTCGAGCACCTTCTGGAGCGAATCCGCGTAGCGCACCGTCAGGTAGTCGGCGGCGATCTCCGCCTGGATGCTCAAGCGGGTCAGCGCGAGGGTGGCGGCGTCGGATTGCGCCAGGGCCGCCTCGCTCTCGATGGTCCGGCGCGTGCCGCCGAACAGGTCGAGCTCCCAGCTCGCCTGGCCGAGCAGCGCCACGTTGGTGCGTGTGGTGGTGCCGCTGCCGGTCCGGGTGATGCTCGGCGCGCCGATCACCGTCGGATACAGGGCGGCCTGCGCGGAGGCGACGAGGGCCCGGGCCTGCCGGTAATTCGCCACCGCCTGCCGGAGGGACTGGTTGTCGACGTCGACGAGGCGGATCAGCCGGTCGAGATTCGGATCCCGAAAGACCCGCCACCAGTCGCCGCGCTCCACGGCGTCGTTGGGCCGGGCCTCGCGCCAGCCGTTCTTGCGCGCCGCGACATAGGCCGGGCTGTCCTCGCGGACGCCGCCCTGCTTGTAGGCGAAGGGCGTCTCCACAGAGGGCCGGGTGTAGTCGGGGCCAACCACGCAGCCGGCGAGGAGCGGGGCGGCGAGGAGGAGGGATGCGAGGGTGCGGCGCCGGCGATTGGCAGCGGCAGGTTCGCGGCTCAACAATCCGACGGACGCAGGCGTCATGCCTAGCCGCGCCCTCATGCTGAGGTGCCGGAGCGCAGCGGTGTCCTCGAAGGACGGCTCCAGCCAGATGCGCGATCCCTGGAACCCTCCTTCGGGGCCCGCTGCTGCGGGCACCTCAGGATGAGGGCGTGGGTTGGACAGATGTTCACACCCGACCGGAGCCGCCGCTGTTTCACGTGAAACCTTAACCATCACTCTCCGGCCGGCAGCGCCGCTTCTCCGCCCCGCCCCGCGCGCCTGCGCCGGTTGAGCACCCTGTGCCGGAGGCGATCGAGGGTGAGGTAGACGACGGGGGTGGTGTAGAGGGTCAGGATCTGGCTCACAATCAACCCGCCGACGATGGCGATGCCGAGCGGGCGGCGCAGCTCCGAGCCCTCGCCGTTGGCCAGGATCAGCGGGACGGCGCCGAGCATGGCCGCCAGCGTCGTCATCATGATCGGCCGGAAGCGCAGGAGACAGGCCTCGCGGATCGCGTCCACGGGATTCGCGCCCCGGGTCCGCTCGGAATCGATCGCCACGTCGATCATCATGATCGCGTTCTTCTTCACGATGCCGATGAGCAGGAACACGGCGATCAGCGCGATGATGGTGAAGTCGGTGCCGGTCACCAGCAGCGCCAGCACGGCGCCGACGCCGGCCGAGGGCAGGGTGGAGAGGATCGTCAGCGGGTGCACGAAGCTCTCGTAGAGGATCCCCAGGACCGCGTAGACCGCCAGGATCGCCGCCAGGATCAGCAGCGGCTGGCGGGAGGCCGAGGCGACGTAGTTCTTGGCCGCGCCGGCATACTCGCCGTGGATCGTGGCCGGGAGCTGCAGGGAGGCCATGGCCCGGTCGATGGCGTCGGTGGCGTCCGACAGGCTCTTGCCCGGCGCGAGGTTGAACGAGATCGTCGTCGCCACGAACAGGCCCTGGTGGCTCACCTGCACGGGGGCGCTGCCGGGCTCGATCCGCGCGAAGGCCGAGAGCGGCACCATCGTCTCCTTGGCGGCCGAGACGGGCGCGCTCGACGAGGCCCCGCCCTTGCTCGCCGCGATGGCGTTGGAGGAGGCGTTGCGGGCCGAGTCGGACGCGATGGCGGCGGCGTTCGAGGCGGTGTCGGCCGTGCTGGTGGCGGAGGCGGCGGCCGCCGCCGCGACGGCGCCCGCGCTGCCCGAGCCGCCCACCGCCCCGGAGCCGGTGGCGGCGCCGGTCGCGGCACTCGCCGACGACCCGCTGCCCGGGCTGCTGGTGCCGGTCGCCGTGTTGATGTTGACGGTCCCGCCCGCCGCCACCGTGCCGGCGACCGCGTTGGTGGTGGCCGAGCCCGGCGCGTTGCCGCCCGAGGTCGAGACGTAGATCTGCTTGAGCGTCTCCGGCGTCTCCAGGTAGCGCGGCGCGATCTCCATCACGACGTGGTACTGGTTCAGCGGATTGTAGATCGTCGAGACCTGACGCTGGCCGAAGGCGTCGTAGAGGGTGTTGTCGATCTTGATCGGCGTGATGCCGTAGCGGAACGCGGTCGCTCGGTCGATCACGACCCGGCTCTCCAGCCCGCCCTCCTGCTGGTCCGAGGTTACGTCCGCGAAGGTCGGATCCTTCTGCAGGGCCGCCACCAGCTTCGGGGCGGCGGCGAACAGCTCCGCGGCAGTGTCGCCTTGAAGGGTGTACTGGTACTGGGCGAAGCTCTGGCGCCCGCCCATCTGCAGATCCTGGCGCGGGAAGACGTAGAGGCGCGCCCCCGCAACTTGCGCGAGCTTCGGCCGCAGCCGCGCCATGACGGCGGAGATCGGCGCCCGCTCGTTGAGCGGCTTCAGGCCGACGAAGACGTTGGCCGAGTTGGTGCCGCGGCCCCCCGTGAAGCCGACGACGCTTTCCACCGCCGGATCCGCGCCGACGATCGCGGTCGCCTGCTTGAGCTTCTTCTCCATGGACTGGAACGAGATGCGCTGGTCGGCCTGGATGCCGCCCATCATCTGCCCGGTATCCTGCTCGGGGAAGAAGCCCTTCGGGACGATGATGTAGAGGTAGACGTTGAGGCCGACTGTGGCGAGCAGGCTCAGCAGCACGAGCCGCGGATGGGCGAGCGCCACCGCGAGGGTCCGTTCGTAGGCGCCGAGCAGACGCGAGAAGCCGCCCTCCAGCATCCGGATCAGCCAGTTCGGCCGGCGGCCCGCCGGGGGTTCGCCGTTGGGGCCGTGCCCCTCGGCCCGGAGTAGCCGGGCGCACATCATCGGCGTCGTGGTGAGCGAGAGGACCAAAGAGATCAGGATCGACAGCGACAGGGTGACGGAGAATTCCTGGAAGATGCGCCCGACGAGGCCGCCCATCAGCAGGATCGGCAGGAACACCGCGATGAGCGACAGGCTCATCGAGATCACCGTGAAGCCGACCTCCCGGGCGCCGATCAGCGCCGCCTGGAGCCGGGGCTTGCCCTCCTCGATGTGCCGCTGGACGTTCTCCAGCACCACGATGGCGTCGTCGACCACGAAGCCGGTGCCGATGATCAGCGCGGTCAGCGACAGGATGTTGAGCGAGTAGCCGAGCAGGTACATCGCCGAGAAGGTGCCGATGATCGAGATCGGCACGGCGACCGCCGGGACCAGGGTCGCCCGCCAGGAGCGCAGGAAGGCGAAGACCACCAGGATGACGAGGCCGACCGCCACCAGCAGCGTCTCCTCGGTGGCCGAGAGCGAGGCGCGGATCGTGGCGCTGCGGTCGCCGGTGAGCTTGATGTCGATGCCGCCCGGCAGCGCCGCGGTGATCTGCGGCAGGGCCTCCTTCACGGCGTTGATGGTCTCGACCACGTTGGCGCCGGGCTGCTTGTAGACGAACAGCAGCACGCCGGGCTTGCCGTTGACGATGCCGAGGTTGCGCTTGTCCTCGACCCCGTCGAGCACCTCCCCCACGTCGGTGAGCTTCACCGCGGCGCCGTTGCGATAGGCCACGATGATGTCGCGGTAATCGGCGGCCTTGCGGCCCTGGTCGTTGGCGTAGAGCTGGTAGCGGCGGTCGCCCGCATCGATCTCGCCCTTGGGCGAGTTGGCGTTGGCCGAGGCCAAAGCCGCCCGGATGCCTTCGAGGCCGATGCCGTAGTTGAACAGGGCCGTGGGATCGAGCTCGACCCGCACCGCCGGCAGGGACGAGCCGCCGATATCGACATTGCCGACACCGGGCAGCTGCGACAGCTTCTGCTGCACCACGGTGGCGGCGGAATCGTAGACCTGCCCGCGGGTGAGCGTCTCCGAGGTCATGCCGAGGATGATGATCGGCGTGTCGGCGGGGTTGAACTTCCGGTAGGTCGGGTTCTGCCGGAGCGAGGCCGGCAGGTCGGCGCGGGCCGCGTTGATGGCGGCCTGGACGTCGCGGGCCGCACCGTCGATGTCGCGGTTCAGGCCGAACAGCAGCACGATCCGGGTGGAGCCGAGGGCGTTCGTCGACGTCATCTCGTTGACGTCGGCGATGGCGCCGAGCCGCCGTTCGAGCGGCGCCGCCACGGTGGTGGCCATGGTCTCGGGCGAGGCGCCGGCCATCTGCGCCTGGACGAGGATGACCGGGAAGTCGATCTGCGGCAGCGGCGCCACCGGCAGCTTCAGGAAGGCGAACACGCCCGCCAGCAGCACGCCGATCGTGAGCAGCGTGGTCGCCACCGGCCGTCGGATGAACGGCTCGGAGATGTTCACGGCAGCGCCTCGCCGGCCGCGAGATCGGGCCCCCGCCGCCCGGAAATCCGCCGCTCCAACCGGTCGAAGGCCAAGTAAATCACCGGCGTCGTGAACAGCGTCAGCACCTGGCTGACGATCAGGCCGCCCGCGATGCAGATGCCGAGCGGCTGGCGCAGCTCCGAGCCCACGCCGGTGCCCAGGATCAGCGGCACCGCGGCGAACAGAGCCGCCAGCGTCGTCATCAGGATCGGCCGGAAGCGCAGGAGGCAGGCCTGGAAGATCGCCTCCCGGGGCTCCAGCCCGTCCTCGCGCTCCGCCTGGAGCGCGAAGTCGATCATCATGATGGCGTTCTTCTTCACGATGCCGATCAGCAGGACGATGCCGATCACCGCGATGATGTCGAGCGACAGGCCGAACAGCATCAGGCCGAGCAGGGCCCCGATCCCCGCCGACGGCAGGGTCGACAGGATGGTGATCGGGTGGATGAAGCTCTCGTAGAGCACGCCGAGCACGATGTAGACGGTGACGATCGCCGCCAGCACGAGGAACAGCTCGTTGCCGAGCGCCGACTGGAAGGCGAAGACCGAGCCCTGCGGCACCACCCGGAACGAGGGCGGCAGGCCGATCTCGGCCTTGACCGTGTCGATCGCCTCGACCGCCTGACCGAGGGCGGCGCCCGGGGCGAGGTTGAACGACACGGTGGTGGCCGGGAACTGGCCGAGATGCGAGATCAGGAGCGGCGCCCGCCGCTCGCTGATCCGCGCCACCGCGGAGAGCGGCACCTGCCCGTTGGTCGCCGTGGAGGAGGGCAGGTAGATCGCGTCGAGGCTGCGCAGGGTCGTGTGCAGCTTCGGATCGGCCTCCAGGATCACCCGGTACTGGTTGGACTGGGTGAAGATCGTCGAGATGATGCGCTGGCCGAAGGCGTCGTAGAGGGCGTTGTCGATCGTGGCCGGGGTGATGCCGTAGCGGCCGGCGGTGGGCCGGTCGATGGTCACGTAGGCGGCGAGCCCCTGGCCCTGGTGGTCGCTCGCCACGTCCGCCACCACGGGCGACTTCGCCAGCGCCGCGGTGAAGCGCGGCACCCAGGTCTCGAAATCGTCGATGTTCGGGCTCTCGAGGATGACCTGGTACTGGGTCGCCGAGACCGCCGTGTCGATGGTCAGGTCCTGGACCGGCTGCATGTACAGCCGCATGCCCGGCTCGTTCGCGACCGCCGCCGAGATCCGCCGGATGATCGCGCTGGCCGAGGCCGTGCGCTCATCCCGGGGCTTCAGGTTGATCAGCATCCGGCCGGAATTGAGCGTGACGTTCTGGCCGTCGACCCCGATGAACGAGGACAGGCTGGCCACGTCCGGGTCCTTGAGGACGATCTCGGCCATGCGCTGCTGGCGCTCGGCCATGGCCGCGTAGGAGACGGACTGGTCCGCCTGGGTGATGCCCTGGATCACGCCCGTGTCCTGCACGGGGAAGAAGCCCTTGGGGATCACCACGAACAGGTAGACGGTGAGCCCCAGCGTGCCGAGCGCCACCAGCAGCGTCAGGCCCTGGTGGTCGAGGACCACCCGCAGGGAGCGCCCGTACGACGCGATGGTGGCGTCGATGGCGCGCCGGCCGAGACGGGAGAGCACGCCCTCCCGGCGGCGGGTCTCGGCCTCGGGCACGTGCTTCAGGAGCCGCGCGCACAGCATCGGCACCAGCGTCAGCGAGACCACCGCCGAGATGATGATGGTGGCCGCCAGCGTGATGGCGAATTCGTGGAACAGCCGCCCGACCACGTCGCCCATGAACAGCAGCGGGATCAGCACCGCGATCAGCGAGACGGTGAGCGAGATGATGGTGAAGCCGATCTCGCGGGAGCCCTTGAGCGCCGCCTCCAGGGGCGAGTCGCCCGCCTCCACGTGGCGGGCGATGTTCTCGATCACCACGATGGCGTCGTCGACCACGAAGCCGGTGGCGATGGTCAGCGCCATCAGTGACAGGTTGTCGAGGGAGAAGCCGTAGAGGTCCATCACCGACAGGGCGCCGATCAGCGACAGGGGCACAGACAGGCTCGGGATCAGGGTCGCCGACAGGCTGCGCAGGAACAGGAAGATCACCAGCACCACCAGGGCGATGGCGAGGCCCAGCTCGAACTGCACGTCCTCCACGGAGGCGCGGATCGTGGTGGTGCGGTCGGTCAGCGGCGCCACCGCCACGGCGGCCGGCAGGCTCGCCTGGAGCTGCGGCAGCAGCGCCTTGATCTTGTCGACGGTGGCGATGACGTTGGCGCCGGGCTGGCGCTGGATGTTGAGGATCACCGCCGGCGTCGCGTCGGCCCAGGCGCCGAGCTTGGTGTTCTCCGGCCCCTCGACCACGTCGGCCACCTCCGAGAGCATCACCGGGGCGCCGTTACGGTAGGCGATGATCGCCGAATTGTAGGCCTTCGGGTCGCGGATCTGGTCGTTGGCGTTGATCGCGTAGGACTGCGTCGGCCCGTCGATCGTGCCCTTGGGCGTGTTGACGTTGAGGTTGGTGATCGTGGTGCGCAGGTCGTCGATGTTGAGCCCGTAGGCGGCGAGCGCCCGGGCGTTGAACCGCACCCGCACGGCCGGGCGCTGGCCGCCCGAGATGCTCACGAGGCCGACCCCCGCCACCTGGCTGATCTTCTGCGCGAGGCGCGATTCGGCGAGGTCGCGCACCTGGGTGAGCGGCAGGGTCTTCGACGTCAGCGCCAGGGTGAGGACCGGCGCGTCGGCCGGGTTGACCTTGGCGTAGATCGGCGGCGCCGGCAGGTCCGAGGGCAGCAGGTTGCCGGCGGCGTTGATCGCCGCCTGGACCTGCTGCTCGGCGATGTCGAGGGACAGGTCCAGGCTGAACTGCAGGGTGATGACCGAGGCCCCCGCGGAGGATTGCGAGGTCATCTGGTTGAGGTTGGCGAGCTGCCCGAACTGCCGCTCCAGGGGCGCCGTGACCGAGGAGGTCATCACCTCGGGGCTGGCGCCGGGATAGAAGGTCTGGATCTGGATCGTCGGGTAGTCGACGGCCGGCAGCGCCGAGACCGGCAGGTTCAGGTACGACACGCCGCCGACGATCAGGATCGCCAGCATCAGCAGCGTCGTCGCCACCGGGCGCAGGATGAAGAGGCGGGACGGGTTCATGGGCGCGACCCTTCCGCGCCGGACAGCCTGCACTGCAGGGAGGCTTGAATCGGGGGGCACGGACGTCCCATCCGCGCCCTCATCCTAAGGTGCCGAAGCGCAGAGCAGGCCTCGAAGGAGCTCTCCAGCCGGCCGCGCGATCCCTGGAGCCCTCCTTCGAGGCGGCTTCGCCGCACCTCAGGATGAGGAGGAGACTGGGACTGACCTTCCGGAATCTCCCCGACTCCGCGGAAGGGGGAGGGGAGGCCGCGGGTCCCGCGCGCCAGACCCGTCCTCACTGCGCCTGACGGCGCCGGTGCCGACGACCGCCCTCCGCTGTCCCTTGAACATCCGCCGCCGCGTCGGTCGGCGCGCCGGACTTCACCTCACCCTTGCCGTCGGGTTTGGCCTCCGCGGCCTTCCCGTCCCCTGCCGCCGCCTGTGCGCCCTCCGTGATCCGCACCGGGGCGCCGTCCTTCAGCCGGTCGGTGCCGTCGGTGACGACTCGATCCCCGGGCTTCAGGCCCGAGACCACCACGGTGTTGGTCCCGTCGGTCTCGCCGGTCTTGATCGGCCGGACCGTGACCTTGTTGTCCCCGTCCATCAGGTAGACGTAGGTGCCGGGCGTGCCCTGGAGCAGGCTCGCATTCGGCACGAGCGCCGCGCCCCGCACCGTGTCGACGGTGAGCTTGGCGTTCACGAACTGGTTCGGGAACAGCTCCTCGTCGCCGTTGTCGAACAGCGCGCGCAGCTTCACCGTGCCGGTGGTCGTGTCGATCTGATTGTCGACCGTGTCGAGCCGGCCGGCGGCGATCTCGTGGGCGTCGCCGCGGTCATAGGCCCGCACGGTCAGCTTCGCGCCCGCTCGCACCTGCCGCATCACCCGCGCCACGTCGTCCTCCGGCAGGGTGAAGATCACCGAGATCGGGTGGAGCTGGGTCACCACCACGATCGCCGTGGATGCGGCCGAGATGTAGTTGCCCTGGTCGACCTGACGCAGGCCGACCCGCCCGTCCACCGGCGACGTGATGTGCGTGTAGGCGATGTTGAGCTTCTGCTGGTCGACCAGCGCTTGATCGGCCGCGACCGTGCCCTCGTTCTGCTTCACCAGGGCGCCCTGGGTGTCGACGTTCTGCTTCGAGATCGAGTCCTGCCGGTTCAGGGTCTGGTAGCGCTGCAGGTCGAGCTTCGAGTTCTGCAGGAGCGCCTGATCGCGGGCGAGCTGGCCCTGGTACTGGGCGAGCAGCGCCTCGTAGGGCCGGGAATCGATCTGCGCGAGTTCGTCGCCGGCCTTCACGGTCTGGCCCTCGCGGAACTTCACCTGGGTGAGATAGCCGCTGATCTGCGACTTCACCGTCACGGTGGCCAGCGGCGTCACCGTGCCGAGGCCCTGGAGCACCACCGGCATGTCGCCGGTCGTGACCGCCGCGACGCCCACCGCCTGCGGCATGTCGGCGCCGCCGTGCCGGCCGCCGCGGCCGCCGCCCTTGTGCGCCGTCGCGGGCTCCGCGCCCTTGTCGGTGCGCGCCTCGTACCAGCGATGACCGATCGCCCCGGCGCCGGCGAGCAGCATCAGGATCACGAGCCAGCGGATCGGCCGGAAGCGCCGCGTCCGGACCTCCCGCGCGGGCGCCTCGCCGGGCTGGTAAGCCCGGGCCGTGTCGGTCCGGATCGGTGAACTCTCGTTCATGCCTGACTAGAGCACATGCCGGTCGCCTGCGCGACCGGCGGCACCCTATCCCTCGCTGTCGAAGCCCCCACTCCGCCTCCGGAACGCCGCGTCCCGAAGACCTGTCCTGAAGCCGCCCTGTCCCTCGGGAACCGACGGCTCCGATCCCGTGTGCGGGAGCATACGCCCATAAAGCTGTCCGGGCCCCGAACGGCTCCTTACCGCGGCGACATGTTCACCTGCGGGTTCACCTGTCGGTGCACTTACCGGTGCCCGGCCAATGCGCCGTCACTAGGGCGGCGACGTTTCAGTCGTGTTGCTGGGTCCCGCCGGCCGCATCCGGCGCCGCATAGGCCCGCAGCACCGCGCGGAAGGCGTCATCCACCGGGGTGACGGTCACGGCGCGGCGCAGGCCGATCCCGACGCCGCCGATCAGCAGCGCCAGGATCAGGCAGCCGAGGACCGTGCGTGAGGAAGGCCGCATCGTCGCATCCGGAAGACCCGCCCGACGATCGGAGCGGCCGCCTCCGGACATGCCGAAAGGGCCACCGACCCGCAAGTCGATGGCCCTTCTTGGGGACCGGAGCGGAACCCCGCTGACGGAGCGAGGGGGCGAAGCTCCGTCGGCGTGTGCGCCGCTCCGGCCGTGATCCGAACCTAAGATACGGGTGATGAATGTCAACATTCGTCAGCCGGTGCGTGCGCGTCGGAATCCGGGTCTGTGCGACCGCGCACATTCCGCAACGCGCGGCGCCCATGCTACAGGCCGGCGATGCCGACCCCCTCGATGCCCGGCGCCCACAGCCGCGCCCCCTGCCGCGCCGCATGAAGCCCGCCTTCATCAACCCCGTCTTCGACGCCCTCCCCACGACGGTGTTCGAGACCATGTCCCGGCTCGCGCGGGTCCACGGCGCGATCAATCTCGGCCAGGGCTTCCCCGACGATCCCGGGCCGGAGGACGTGCGCGAGCGGGGCGCGCGGGCGCTCCGCGACGGCTGGAACCAGTATCCCCCGATGATGGGGCTGCCGGCCCTGCGGGAGGCGGTCGCCGCCCATTACGCGCGGCACCAGGGTCTCGTCCTCGACCCGGAGACCGAGGTGATGGTCACCTCCGGGGCCACGGAGGCGCTGGCCGGCGCGCTCCTGGCGCTGATCGAGCCCGGCGACGAGGTCGTGCTGTTCGCGCCCATGTACGACGCCTACCTGCCCCTCGTGCGGCGGGCGGGCGGCGTGCCGCGGATCGTGGCGCTGCAACCCCCGGCCTTCCGCCTCGACGAGGCCGCGCTGGCGGAGGCCTTCGGGGCGCGGACCCGCGTCGTGGTGCTGAACAATCCCCTCAACCCGAGCGCCACGCTGTTCGCCCCCGAGGATCTCGACCTGCTCGCCCGCTACTGCCAGCGGTTCGACGTGACCGCGCTCTGCGACGAGGTCTGGGAGCACGTGGTGTTCGACGGTGCGCGCCACCGGCCGCTGATGGCGCTGCCCGGGATGCGGGAGCGAACCGTCAAGATCGGCTCGGCGGGCAAGATCTTCTCGCTCACCGGCTGGAAGGTCGGCTTCGTGATGGCCGATGCCCGTCTGATGCGCGGGCTCGCCAAGGCGCACCAGTTCCTCACCTTCACCACGCCCCCGAACCTCCAGGAGGCGGTGGCCTACGGGCTGGGCAAGCCGGTCCCGTGGTTCGAGGCCATGCGCGCCGGCTATGCCCGGTCCCGCGACCGGCTCGCGGACGGCCTGCGCGGCCTCGGCTACACCGTGCTGCCGGCCCGGGCCACGTGGTTCCTCAACATCGACGTCGCGAATCTCGGCTACGCCGACGACGCGGCATTCTGCGAGGCGCTCGTCACCCGGCACGGCGTCGCGGCGATCCCCGTGAGCGCCTTCTACCCGGACGCCGCCGTCCGCAACATCGTCCGGCTGTGCTTCGCCAAGGACGACGCCACCCTGGATGCGGCCCTCGACCGCATGAGCGATCTTGCCGGGAGGGCGGCGTGACCCGTGGCGGCCCCGTCCTTGCGGGGATCCGACCGGGGGGCCACATCGTTGCGGACGATGGCTTCCCGACGGATCCCGACCATGGACTTCACCCAGGCTGCCCAGGCCGGGCGTTTCGCCCGTGCCGAGACGTTCCCCGGGGGCGCGACGCCCTCCAACCCCGCCTTCCTGAAGGCGGATCTCGGCCGGGAGGCGAGCCTCGCCCGGCTGGAGACGCTGGCCCACCTGATGGACACGGCCTTCGTCATCCCGGGCATCAACCGGCGGGTCGGGTTCGACGCGCTGATCGGCCTCGTGCCGGTGATCGGCGACGTGGCCGGCATGGTGATCTCCTCCTTCATCGTCTACGAGGCGAAGCGCCTGGGCGCGCCGCGCTGGCTGCTGGCCCGGATGGGGATGAACGTCGCCTTCGACGGGCTGATCGGTGCGGTGCCGCTGGCGGGCGACCTGTTCGACGCCGCCTTCAAGGCCAACCGCCGCAATGTCCGTCTGCTGCGCCGCTGGATGGAGCGCAGCGGCGGTCTGCGTCCCACCGAGATCGAGGGCACCGCGACCCGGCTCGACGGCTGAGCCCCCTCAGCCGCTCCCCGTCCGGCCGGTCCTGGGGCTGCCCGAATCCCTGGGCGAGTCCCTGGGAAAGTCTCTGGGCAAGCCCCGGGGCAGCGGGATGGCGCGCGGCACGGGCCGGGAGACAGCACGGATGAACGAGGTCACGCGTCCCGGCGAGAGCGAGGTCGTGCCCGCGCCGATGCCCGGCGCCCAGCCGCTGGTCCTGCGGCCGGACGAGGGGGCACCGGTCCCGGTCGCCGCCGCGGGCCGGCGCGCGCGCCTGTCGCCGCTCAACCGGCGCCGCCTCGACAATTTCCGCCGCAACCGGCTCGGCTACGGGTCGTTCCTGATTTTCGCGGTCCTGTTCGTCCTCAGCCTGTTCGCGGAATTCATCGCCAACGACCGCCCGATCCTGCTGTCCTACAAGGGCGAGTGGCTGGTCCCGGTGCTGGTCGACTATCCCGAGGAGAAGTTCGGCGGCTTCCTCGCGACGACCGATTACCGGTCGTCGGAGATCCGCAAGGAGATCGCGGCGAACGGCTGGGCGCTCTGGCCGCCGATCCCGTTCTCGTACGACACGATCAACGAGGATCTGCCGACGCCGTCGCCGTCCCCGCCCACCTGGATGCTCACCGACGCGCAATGCCGGCCCGTGGCCGAGAAGCTCGGCGGCACGGGCTGCGCGGACATTCCCTGGCACTGGCTCGGCACCGACAACACCACCCGGGACGTGCTCGCGCGGGTGATCTACGGCTTCCGAATCTCGGTGCTGTTCGGCCTGATCCTGGCCGCGGTCTCCTCGGTGATCGGCGTCGTCGCGGGGGCCGTGCAGGGTTATTTCGGCGGCTGGGTCGATCTCGCCTTCCAGCGCTTCATCGAGGTCTGGGGCGGCATCCCGACCCTCTACCTGATCATCATCATCTCGGCCTTCATTGCCCCGGGCTTCTTCGTCCTGCTCGGGATCATGCTGCTGTTCTCGTGGGTGGCGCTGGTCAGCGTCGTGCGCGCCGAGTTCCTGCGAGCCCGGAATTTTGAATACGTCCGGGCCGCGCGGGCGCTGGGCCTGTCGAACATCCGCATCATGACGGTTCATCTGCTGCCGAATGCCATGGTGGCGACCCTGACCTTCCTGCCGTTCATCCTGAACGGCTCGATCACCACCCTGACGTCCCTGGACTTCCTCGGCTTCGGCCTGCCGCCGGGCTCGCCCTCCCTCGGAGAGCTTCTCGCGCAGGGCAAGGACAATCTCACCGCGCCGTGGCTCGGATTGACCGGCTTCCTGGTCATCGCCGTGATGTTGAGCCTGCTCGTCTTCGCTGGCGAGGCTGTGCGCGATGCCTTCGATCCGCGTAAGACTTTCGTCTAACGTCGCGATCGGCGGGCGAAAATGACGCAGGCGCCCCGCCCGTCTTTCCACAACTGTACGAAGATCGAGCGTTGTCCCGGCATGACCGCAGGGCAATCGTGAGCGATCGTCTAGGTGCGCCCTCGGTCCGGGCGGTAAAGGTCTCTGCCGCCAGCGAAAACCCGGCTCCAGGATCCGGCTAGCATTCGTGGGACCGGCGGGGATAAAGCGCTTCAGAAGTGCGCCTCAAGTGCCATCTATGCAACCATACCCTGTAAGCACAGCCGCGTGATCGAGGTTTAGACTTCTGCACGATCACAGATAATTGTATGAATCGCCTTGCATTTTCTGGACGCTGTCTTAACTCGCGAAAAGTGAGGATCCAACCAGGCTTTTGCGCCGAGGAAAGAGAGAATGTCAGAAGCTGCGCCGACATCGCAATTGGACTACATCGAACGGACCGTGGACGTCGTCGCGGCCTACGTTTCCAACAACTCGCTACCCTCGGCCGATTTGCCGGCCCTGATCGCGAGCATCCATGAGGCCCTGAACGCGATCGGATCCGGCCCGGTCGCCCCGGCGACCGAGAGCGTCGAGCGGCCGACGCCGGCTCAGATCCGCAAGTCGATCCGGCCTGACGGACTGGTCAGCTTCATCGACGGCAAGTCGTACAAGACGCTGAAGCGCCACCTGACCAAGCACGGGCTCGATCCGCAGAGCTATCGGGAGCGCTACGGCCTGCCGGCCGATTACCCGACCACCTCGGCGAACTACTCGGCCCAGCGCTCGGCTCTCGCGAAGAGCCTCGGTCTCGGCCAGCCGGGCCGGTCTCAGTCCGCCGACAAGGATGCGGAACCCGCTGACGAGGCGGTCTCCGCCCCCGCCCCGAGCCGGCGCAAGGCTTCGGCCGCCGCGACCAAGCCGCGTGCCGGCCGCAAGGTCGAGGCCGCCTGATCGCGGCCGCGGAAGCCGGACGGTCGTAGGCGCGCGATCGGAGACGGTCGCGTCCTCACCGTCCGCAGGTCCTGCAGGGCGCCCTGGCGCGCTGTGGATTCAGGCCGGCTGCGGTCCGGCCTGACGGTCACGCGGCCGCCGATCAGGCCGCGAGCCGCCCATCCAGCGGAAAGACCTTGGCGGGGTTCAGCATCCAGTCCGGATCGAACACCGCCTTCACCCGCATCTGCTGCTCGAGATCGACCTGATCGTACTGGAAGCGCATCAGGTCGCGCTTCTCGATGCCGACGCCGTGCTCGCCGGTGAGGCAGCCGCCCACCTCGACGCAGAGCTTCAGGATCTCGTCGCCGGCGGCCTCGGCCTTCTGCAATTCGCCGGGCGTGTTGATGTCGAACAGGATCAGCGGATGCAGGTTGCCGTCGCCCGCGTGGAACACGTTGGCGACCCGCAGGCCCTTCCCGGCGCAGATCGCGCCGATCCGCTCCAGCACCGGACCGAGCTGGCCGGTGGGGATCGTGCCGTCCATGCAGATGTAGTCGGAGATCCGGCCGGTGGCCCCGAAGGCCGATTTCCGGCCCTTCCAGATCGCGGCCGATTCCGCCTCCGAGCGCGAGACCCGCACGCTGGTCGGGCGGAAATCCTTGGCGATCGTCTCGATCCGCGCCAGCATCGCGTCGCACTCGGCATCCGAGCCCTCGACCTCGATGATCAGCATCGCCTCGGCGTCGCGGGGGTAGCCGGCCTGGGCGAAATCCTCGGTGATGAGGATCGCCTCGCGGTCCATGTACTCGATCGCCACCGGGATGATCCCGGTTGCGATGATCGCGGCGACGCAGTCGCCCGCATCCTCCACCTTCGAGAAGCCGACCAGCACCGGCCGCGCCCCTTCCGCCGCCCGCAGGATCCGCACGGTGGCCTCGGTGACGATGCCGAGCTGACCCTCCGAACCGCAGACGAGGCCGAGCAGGTCGTAGCCGCCGCTGTCGAGGTGTTCGCCGCCGATCTCCACCACGGTGCCGTCGTTGAGCACCAGGGTGACGCCGAGCAGGTTGTTGGTGGTCACGCCGTATTTCAGGCAGTGGGCGCCGCCGGAATTCATCGCGATGTTGCCGGCGATCGTGCAGGCGAGCTGGCTCGACGGATCGGGGGCGTAGAAGAAGCCCTCGTGGGAGACCGCCCCCGAGATGGCGAGGTTGGTGATGCCGCTCTGCACCCGGGCGGTGCGGTTGGCGAAGTCGAGGTCGAGGACCTTGGTCATCTTGCCGACGCCCAGGATGATCGCGTCGGCCTGCGCGATGGCGCCGCCCGCGAGCGAGGTGCCGGCGCCCCGGGGGACGACCCGCACGTTGTTGGCGTGGCAATAGGCCATCACGGCGGCCACTTCCGCGGTGGTGGAGGGCAGCACCACGGCGAGCGGCATCTGCCGGTAGGCGGTGAGCCCGTCGGTCTCGAAGGCCCGGCGCTCGTCCTCGCTGACCACCAGCGCCTCCGGCGCGACCAGGGGCGCGAGGCCGGCCAGGATCGCGTCGCGGCGGGCGAGGATCGCGGGATCGGGGTCGGGGAAGCGGATGGTCATGGGGCTTGTGCCCTCCTTGGGCCCGCGGCGCGGGGTGGCATGCGGGATGGCGTGCCGGCAGCATGGACCGCGGCGGCCGCGCCTTCAACCGGCGTGCGGCGCTGCGTCGTCCCCGCGTCACATTTCAACCACGACGGCTGCCTAGCGTCGCCGGACACGCTTTGCTGCGCCGATCCGCGAGCCCGGCCCTCGGTGCCGGATCCGGTCGACGGGTCCAGAACGGAAACGATGAACGCTCCCGCCTCCAGCGCCCTGCGCGACGATCGTTACGACGCGCCGTCGGCGCATCTCGCCACCACCCGTGACCTCGGGATCCGCAGCCTCCAGCTCGGCATCGCGGCCCTGCAGGAGGCGAGCGCGGCCTTCCAGGGCCGGCTCGGCGCGGCCTTCGAGGAGGCGGTGCAGACGATCCTGCAGAGCAAGGGCCGGGTCATCGTCAGCGGCATCG
Source organism: Methylobacterium sp. 391_Methyba4 (assembly GCF_029691625.1). Taxonomy (NCBI): domain Bacteria; kingdom Pseudomonadati; phylum Pseudomonadota; class Alphaproteobacteria; order Hyphomicrobiales; family Methylobacteriaceae; genus Methylobacterium; species Methylobacterium sp. 391_Methyba4. Next base: position 5,323,107 of record NZ_CP121475.1, read on the forward strand.
GCAAGAGCGGCCATGTCGGCCGCAAGATCGCCGCGACGCTGGCCTCCACCGGCACGCACGCCTTCTTCGTCCACCCCACCGAGGCGAGCCACGGCGACCTCGGGATGATCGCCCGGGACGACGTCATCATCGCCCTGTCGTGGTCGGGGGAGACCGCGGAGCTGTCCGACCTCGTCGGCTTCAGCCGCCGGTTCTCGATCCCCCTGGTCGCCATCACCCGCAACGGCGAGAGCACGCTGGGCAAGGCCGCCGACGTGCTGCTGGAACTGCCCCGGGTGCGGGAATCCTGCCCGCACGACCTCGCGCCGACCTCCTCGAGCCTGATCCAGCTGGCCCTGGGCGACGCCCTGGCGGTGGCGCTCCTGGAGCGGCGCGGCTTCACCTCGGCGCGCTTCCACACCCTGCATCCCGGCGGCACCCTGGCCGCCCGCCTCAAGACCGTGCAGCAGGTGATGCACGGACCCCAGGACATGCCGCTGGTCCACGAGACCGCGCTGATGTCCGAGGTGCTGATCGAGATCGCGGCGCGGCGCTACGGCTGCGTCGGCGTCACGGACGCGGCCGGGCGCCTCGTCGGCATCGTCACGGACGGCGACCTGCGCCGCCACATGGGCCCCGCGATCCTCGACACGCCGGTCACGGACATCATGACCCGCGACCCAATCACCGTGGAGCCCCACAAGCTCGCCCAGACCGCGCTGGAACTGATGAACCGCCGGCTGATCACGGCGGTCTTCGCGGTCGCGGACGGACGGCCCGTGGGCATCGTGCACGTCCACGATCTGCTGCGCGTCGGCATCGTCTGAGGCCGTTCGGAACCGGCAGGTCCGATCCTCCCCCCCGTCCTGAGGCCTCCGTCGCGCTGCGGCCCCTCGGGATGAGGACGGAGGGTCGGACGACCGGCGCCGGATCCGCCGGTCGGGCGCCGCTCACAGCCGCGCCAGCAGCTCCGCCTTCTTGGTCGAGAATTCCGCATCGGTGAGCACGCCGCGCGCGTGGAGCGCGGCCAGATGCTCGATGGTGGCGAGCACGTCGTCCGATGACGACCGATCCGGCGCAGGCGCTGCGGCGGGACCCTGGATCCCAGCCGCATCCACCGGATGCGGATCCGCCGGGTGAGTGCCCGCGGGGTAAGTGTCCGCGGGGTAAGTGTCTCCTGGGCGTGGATCCGCTTGGCGCGGCGCGGCGACCTCCGCCTCGATCCGGCGCAGGCGGTCGAGGGCGACGGCTCCGGCCGGCCCGGTGAAGCCGAGGCTTCCATCCGCCTGCGACACGCCGGTGATGCGGTGCTCACCGGTGTCGTAGAGAGCCACCCCCGCCCCCGATTCGACCGCGAGCCGCCGGCTGTCCGGGAAATAGGCGTAGCGCAGCCCGTTCTGCGCACCGGTGCTCGCCGGGTTCCCGAGACCGGCCGGCCACCACTCGCCGCCGCCCCGGAGGGCCGCAGGGGCCGCATCCGAGAAGCCGCCCGCCGGGAGCGCCCCGGCCAGCTCGGTGCAGAGCGCACCGACCCGCGCCTTCAGCGCGTCGTCGAACATCCGGCCGACCATCACCATGCCGCCGGCGAACCACTGGCCCATGCCGCCGAGATCCGGATGGTCGAACTGCGCCATCGTGCCGTGGCCGCGCTCCAGCGCCTGCACGAGATGGCGCACCGCATCCAGGCTGACCCCGTGGCGCTCGGCCACGCTCTGCAGCCCCGAGGCGTGGTCCAGCGGTCCGTCGTCGAAGAAACCGTCGCGCGGGGCGCTGTCGGACGGGTTCATGAGCCAGCTCCCGATTCGTCGCAGGGCGGACCGGATCGGTGCAGGCCCGGCGATCCGCCACCCGGCGTGCCCGGCCTGCGGCGGTGAGCCCCAGGCCGGCCACGACGTTGCGCTGCGGACACAATCCCTGGTCGAAGGCACCGGTTCCGGCCCGTCTCAGTCCGCGGCGGGCGGGAACGGACCCGCGATGGTGAAGTCGGTGATCGGCCGGCGGCCGTTCGGCGTCTCGCGGGGCCGCTGCTCCTCGGTGAGTTCGGTCTCGGGCGTCTTGCGGCCGACCGCGAAGGCGGCCTCGATCCGGTGGTTCTCGGGCAGGCGCAGGATCTCGGGGGCACGGACATGGTCGAAGCCGACCATGCCGTGGGCGTGCCAGCCCTGGTGGATCGCCTGGAGCTGGAAGGCCAGCGAGGCGGTGCCGGCGTCGAAGGAGTGGCTGTAAGACGGCTTCAGCTCGTCGCCGACCTTCATGAGCCCGTTCGAGACCAGGAACAGGATCGCGCCGGTGCCGGATACCCATTTCTGGTTGCCGGGCACGAGCAGGCCGAGGAAGGTCTCCCAGTGGGCGTCGCCGCGGAGCGCGTAGAGGAAGCGCCAGGGCTGCGAGTTGTAGGCGGAGGGCGACCAGCGCGCCGCCTCGATCATCCGCATCAGCTCGGCTTCGGGCACGGCCTCGCCCGTGAAGGCGCGGGGCGAGTGCCGCTTCACGAAGACCGGATCGATGTCGTGGTCGGCGCGGCGGGGCGGGGGCAGGCTCAAGGGATTCGTCTCCGGAAGGGCGGGGCGCCCGGGCGGCCGAGCTTGCCCGAAACGCCTGCCCGGAGGCAAACCCGATGCCGACCCGATGCCGACCCTAGGCCACGCTGCGCTCGATCTCCTCCTCGTCGCAGATCACGCCGGCATTGCCCTCGAACTCCGCTGCGAGGTCCACGGGGGCGTGGGTCGGCGCCGGCGAGACCCGGTCGCGGGCGAAGGTCGCCAGGAACAGGCGCATCACGTGGCGGACGCCCGCATCGTTGATGGTGCGCTGGTCCTCGTTGTAGTAGCGCCCGGCATTCACGTTGCTCGTGACGATGTCGTAGGCGGGGAAGTAGACCGCCCGCGGGTCGCCGCGGCCGACCACCTCGCCGGCCGCCACCCGCAGCACCGACTTGGAGTAGCTGTTCGACTCCATCACGTGCCGGTCCATGTAGGTGGCGATCATCGGCACCGGCGAGACCGTGAAGATCACCCGCGCCTTCGGGTTCACGCTCCAGAGCCGGTCGAGGAAGCCGTTGAGGTCGCCGAGCACCTCGCCCGCGCCGGCATTGACGCATTCATAGAGGTCCGGATCGAAGGTCCCGCCCGCGACCCCGGGGGCGAGCGGCAGCGCCGCCCCGTCGGCCCGCCAGCGCCAGCCTTCCGTGAGGCCGAGTGTCAGCACGAACACGTCCAGGGTCTCGAACAGGCGGCGCACCTCGGCGAGATGCGCGTCGCGCGCCGCGACCACCTCGGCCTCGCTGGCGAAGCCCGCCGGCTCGACCGTGGGGCGGAACGGGTCGACGTAGCGGCCGTCGTCCCGCAGCCACGCCTTCAGCTCCGGCTCGAACTTGCCGTAGGCCCGGTCGAACAGCTGCACGAACTGGCGCGTGTAGTAGAGGTTGCCGTAGCGCGCCGAGAACGTGCCGAACTGCCGGGCATTGGCCTCCTCGGCGCTCATGCCGGGGGGCGGCGGCTCGGTCAGGTAATAGTTGAAGCCGGCGCCGCGCACCGCCTCGGCCACCCGCTGCGCGAAGCAGGAGCCGCCGGTGGCGACCTTGTCGGTCGGCCCGATGACGAACGTGTCCTTCGGGTGCGGATTGACCGCGAAGGGCGGCACGTTGGTGACGACCTTGCGCCAGAATCGCTCGGCCGGTAGACCCGTATACGGATTCAACGCCATCTTCGAACCCTCTTCTTCACGACGGCGGCAGGCCCTCGGGGGCGCTGACCCGTCCGCTGACACCGGCACGCGACGTGGCCCTGAACGACCTGCCCCGGCGCGCCCGCAGCGCGTTCACCCTCGCGACACCCAGTTGGGCGCCCACCTGGGCGACACCATGGCGGAACCGCGCCCGCGCCGCCACGACCCGTGACGGGCCGAGCATCGCGGTGCTGGGCAATTGCCAGGCGCGGGGCATCGCCCGGGCCATGCGCCTGCTCGCGCCGAAGAGCCCGGTCCGCTACCTGCCCATGGGCTCGCTGAAGCGCGACCACGGCCATGTCGACGGCTTGATCCGGACCCTGCGCGCCCACGACCACGTCTTCTCGCAGGCCTTCCCGGCCGGGCTGATCCCGGGCGGCGACGTCGCCACTCTGCGCGCGGCCGACCCGCGGCTCAAGCTCTTCCCGTCGATCGTGTTCTCGGCCTTCCACCCGGACATGGTCTATGCCGGCCAGGCCTCGGACCTCGCCGCCCTGAAGCTCGCGTCGTCGCCGATGGGCCAGTACCACTCGGCGATCGTCCTCACCGCCCACCGGCTCGGCCTCGAGCCGCAGCGCACCGCCGGCCTGTTCCGCGAGGAGGTGTTCGCCCGCCTGGGCTATCTCGACCATTGGGATCCGGCGGTGCGCGAACTCGTCGGCGCGGCGGATGCCCTGGGCTTCGGGCTGGAGCGGGAGGTGACCCGCTGGGCGCGCCGCGGCGCCTTCATGCATCTGATGAACCATCCCAAGGTCCATGTCCTCGGCGACATCGCCCGGCGGCTGCTGCTGGAGAACGGGCTCACGCCCGAGCCCGTGGAGATCGAGGATTATCTCGGCGACGAGCTGGCTCAGGACGTGGTCTGGCCGCTCTACCCGCCCATCGCCGAGCATTTCGGGCTGACCGGCTCGTACCTGTTCAAGGCCAAGCCCCGGGGCGACGACTTCCCGGTGCTCTACGACCTCTCGGGCTTCATCGCGGCGAGTTTTGCCGTCTACGACGCGACGTCCCCTGGGGATCTCGCCTGTCCCCGGGTGGACGCTTGGCTCGCCGCGCCGGAGATTGTCGCGCTGTTCCGGCGCGGTTGAGGCCGTCTCCGGCCGTGAAGGGCGTCCGACCGAAGGATGCGGACGGCCCGTGATCCGGGAGGCGGCGTCTCAGCCTGCCGTGCAGAGTTGGCTGTCGCAGTCGGTCGCGCCGAGGCCCTCGACCATCATCCGGACCAGCCGGTTGACCTCCTGCACCTGGAAGGGCTTGCGCAGGAACAGGCTGCCCGGCACGCCGCTGCGGCGGTTCGTGTCCGTCGAGGAGTAGACCACCGGACGGTCCGGATGGATCGCCCGGAAGGCATGGGCCACGGTCCAGCCGTCGATCAGCCCCGGCAGGTGGATGTCGGTGAACAGCCAGTCGATCGCATCGCCCCGGTCGCGCAGGACGGTCAGCGCCGCCTCACCCGTCGAGGCCTCGATCACCCGGATGCCGTGCGTCTCGCACAGGCTCGCGATGATCTCGAGGAGCAGGTAGCTGTCCTCGACGATGAGGACGCACTGGGCGGGGCGCATGACGGAGGTCCGGTTTTCGGCCCGTCGATTAGGAAGCGTTAGGGTTGAGGATTCCTTAAGGTCCCGGCCGGAACCGTTACGGTGCGGAAGCCCCGCGCCTGTTGCCGCGCCGCAACCGACACGGCCGAAATGGCCCTTCGCCTCCGTCCGCCCCGCCGCCGCCGCATTCCGGGCGTGTCCCGGGTGCGTCAGCGCACGCCATCGCTCGGTGCGGACCGTCACCACGGCCGCCGCGCCGCGCGACGGAACCGTCGCTTAACCATCCCCGCCTACCAACGGCGCCAGGACTATGCGGACCCGCCTCGAAGACCCGCAGCCGGCCTTCGGCACCGCTCGAGGAGTTTTTCAGACCATGCCCCAGCGTTTCCGCGCCGCCGCCCTCGGCCTCGCCCTCGTCGCCGCCCTCGGCCTCGGCGCCTGCAGCAACGACAAGGACCTCGCCGACGCCTCCGCCTTCGGGGCCGGCGCCGCGACCCCGGGCAGCGCGCAGGACTTCGTCGTCAATATCGGCGACCGGGTCTTCTTCGAATCGGATTCCACCGACCTGACGCCCACCGCGACCTCCACCCTCGACAAGCAGGCCGCGTGGCTGCAGCGCTACCCGCGCTACACCTTCATCATCGAGGGCCATGCCGACGAGCGCGGCACCCGCGAGTACAACTTCTCCCTGGGCGCCCGCCGGGCCCAGGCGGTGAACGACTACCTCGCCACCCGCGGCATCGCGGGCAACCGCATGCGGACGGTGTCGTACGGCAAGGAGCGGCCGGTGGCGGTGTGCAACGACATCTCCTGCTGGTCGCAGAACCGCCGGGCGGTGATCGTCCTCGACCGCGGCGCCGGAGCGTAAGCCGTCGCGACGCGTTACCCGGAGGCGGCCCCGGCCGCCGCCGCGCCGCAGTTTTGCCGCGGTGCGGCGCATCTGTTAGGGCCTCGCGCCGCCACCGGATCGCACCCCCACCATGTCCGCCCGTCTTCGCACTCGCCTCGCGCTCACCACGATCCTGGGAGCCGTGCTCCTCGGCCACCCGGCCGTCGCGCAGGATGCCTCCGAGCTGGTGGTGCGCCTCGGCCGCATCGAGAACCAGTCCCGGCTCATGGCCGGCCAGATCGAGACCCTCCAGTACGAGAACCGCCAGCTCAAGGAGCAGCTGCGCAAGTTCCAGGAGGACGTCGAGTTCCGCCTGAACGAGGGCAAGGGCGGCAAGCCCTCGGCCGCTCCCGCGCCGTCGGGCCCCGTCAACGGCGGGAATCCGGGCGCCGGACGCCCCGGCAAGCGCGGCGACGCTTTCGACCCGGCCCAGGCCCCCGGCGCCCCGGGCACCCCGATGCAGCTCGGCAGCACCCAGCCCTCGGCGCCGCTGCCGCCCCGGGAGGCCGTCGAGGCGGCCGAGGCTGCGCCCCGGCCGCAGCGCCTGCCGCAGGGCGCGATCAACGGGGAGGACGAGGACGCGGAGGCCAGCGCCCCCGGCTACGACGAGCCCGTGGACCTGCGGCCGCCGGCCCGGACCGGGGCGATCCCGGCGCGGCCCTCCGAGAGCGTCGCGGCAACGCGGACGGGCGATCCGGCCGCCGATTACGATGCCGCGGTCGAGCTGTACCGGGCCAAGCAGTACGAGCAGGCCGAGATGGGCCTGCGCCAGTTCATCCAGTCGCATCCCCGCGACAACCGCGTCGCCGGCGCGACCTACTGGCTCGGCGAGAGCTACCTTGCCCGCGGCCGCAACCGCGAGGCCGCCGAGCAGTTCCTGAAGGTCTCCACCGACTACGCCCGCTCCTCCCAGGCGCCCGATGCCATGCTGAAGCTCGGCGTCACGCTCAACGCGCTCGGCGCCCGCGAGCAGGCCTGCGCGACCCTGGCCGAGCTCGACCGGAAATTCCCCAATGCCGGCAGCGGCGTCCGTCAGGGCGTCGCCCGCGAACAGAAGCGCGCCCGCTGCGGCGCCTGAGCGACCCGGGCGACCCGGTCCTCGGCGCCCTCCGCCCCTGGCTCGATCCGGCCGCGCGCGGCGGGCGGGGTGTCCTCCTCGCCGTCTCGGGCGGCCCCGATTCGAGCGCCCTGCTGTATGCCGCCGCTGCCCTGCGCGACGCTGGCCCGGTCGCCGTGCAGGTCGCCACCGTGGATCACGGCCTGCGACCGGGCTCGAAAGCCGAGGCCGAGGGCGTCGGCCGTGCCGCCCGGGATCTGGGCCTGCCCCATGCACTCCTGACCTGGGCGGGCGCGAAGCCCGGCACCGGCCTGCAGGATGCGGCCCGCACCGCCCGCTACGCCCTGCTCGCCGCTCAGGCCGCGGCGATCGGCGCCGGTCTCGTGCTCACCGGACATACGCAGGATGACCAGGCCGAGACGGTGCTGATGCGGCTCGCGGCCGGCAGCGGCCTCGCGGGGCTTGCCGGCATGCGCGCGGAGCGGACCTTGGCCGCCGGCCTCAGCCTCGGGCGCCCGTTCCTGCATCTGCCGAAGGCGACCCTGGTGGCGTGGTGCGAGGAGCGCGGCATCGCGTATCTCCGCGATCCCGCCAATGGGAATCCGCGCTTCGCCCGCGGCCGCCTGCGCGAGGCTTGGCCGGTTCTGGAACGCGAGGGCCTGACCCCGGCGCGTCTCGCCCGGCTCGCCGAGCGCGCCGCCCGCGACGAGGCCGCGCTCCGGAGCGCGGCGGAGCAGGCCCTCGACAGGATGGGGCGGTCCGGACCGGAGACGGGGGCGGGGACGGGGCTGCGCCTCGACGGAGCCGCCCTGGCGGTTCTGCCGGATGCCGTGGTCCTGCGCTGCCTCGATCTCGCCCTGACCCGGGCCGGCGCGGCACCGCGCCGCCTCGAACGCCTCGAGGCCCTGGTCCTCGAATCGCTCCTGCCGGCCCTGCGCCGCCGGGAACCGATCCGGCGCACCCTGGCGGGGTTTCTCGTCTCCGCCGATTCGGGGGGAGCCGTGAGCCTCGCCCCTGCTCCGCCGCGCCGAAGCACGGGGGCAGGTGCTGCCCTCGCCGCAGGGGCTCCCGAATTACTTGGCAAGGGAGAGCCCCCCGCCTACATTGGTGACGTGTGCACGGATGGACCGGAACAGCCGCGTGGCATCTCCGTCCTGGGGGTCGCACGCGCCAAGGATTGATCGATGAACCCGAATTTTCGCAACTTTGCCTTGTGGGTCGTCATCTTCCTACTGGTGCTGGCCCTGGTCACCCTGTTCCAGAACCCGGGGCACCGGGGCGGCGGCAGCGAGATCGCCTACAGCCAGCTCCTGAACGACGCCGATGCCGGCAAGATCCAGTCGGTGGTGATCTCCGGGCAGGACGTGTCCGGCACCTATGTCGGCGGCGGCAACTTCACGAGCTACGCGCCCAACGACCCGAGCCTGGTCTCCAAGCTCCAGGGCAAGGGCGTGCAGATCACCGCCCGCCCGCCGTCGGACAACACCCCCTGGTTCATCCAGCTTCTCGTGAGCTGGCTGCCGATCCTGGTCTTCATCGGCGCCTGGATCTTCCTGTCGCGCCAGATGCAGTCCGGCGCCGGTCGCGCCATGGGCTTCGGCAAGTCGAAAGCCAAGCTCCTGAACGAGGCCCACGGGCGCGTGTCGTTCGACGATGTGGCGGGCGTCGAGGAGGCCAAGGAAGACCTCCAGGAGATCGTGGAATTCCTCCGCGACCCCCAAAAATTCCAGCGGCTCGGCGGCCGGATCCCGCGCGGCGTGCTGCTCGTCGGCCCGCCCGGCACCGGTAAGACCCTGATCGCCCGGGCGGTCGCGGGCGAGGCCAACGTGCCGTTCTTCACCATCTCGGGCTCGGACTTCGTCGAGATGTTCGTGGGCGTCGGCGCCAGCCGCGTGCGCGACATGTTCGAGCAGGCCAAGAAGAATGCCCCCTGCATCATCTTCATCGACGAGATCGACGCGGTCGGCCGCCACCGCGGCGCCGGCCTCGGCGGCGGCAACGACGAGCGCGAGCAGACCCTGAACCAGCTCCTCGTGGAGATGGACGGGTTCGAGGCCAACGAAGGCGTCATCATCATCGCGGCGACCAACCGCCCCGACGTCCTCGACCCGGCCCTGCTGCGGCCCGGCCGGTTCGACCGTCAGATCATGGTGCCGAACCCGGACGTTACCGGCCGCGAGCGCATCCTGCGCGTCCACGTCCGCAAGGTGCCGCTGGCCCCCGACGTCGACCTGAAGACCATCGCGCGCGGCACCCCGGGCTTCTCGGGCGCCGACCTGATGAACCTCGTCAACGAATCGGCCCTGCTGGCGGCCCGCCGCGGCAAGCGCATCGTCACGATGCACGAGTTCGAGGACGCCAAGGACAAGGTCATGATGGGCGCCGAGCGGCGCACCCTGGTGATGACCGAGGATGAGAAGCGGCTCACCGCCTATCACGAGGGCGGCCACGCCATCGTCGCCCTCAACGTCCCGGCCACCGACCCGGTGCACAAGGCGACGATCATCCCCCGCGGCCGGGCGCTCGGCATGGTCATGCAGCTGCCCGAGCGCGACAAGCTCTCCATGAGCTTCGAGCAGATGACCTCGCGGCTGGCGATCATGATGGGCGGGCGCATCGCCGAGGAGATGATCTTCGGTCAGGACAAGGTCACCTCGGGCGCCCAGTCGGACATCGAGCAGGCGACCCGCCTCGCCAAGATGATGGTGACTCGCTGGGGCTTCTCGCCGGAACTCGGCACCGTCGCGTACGGCGACAACAACGACGAGGTCTTCCTCGGCATGTCGATGGGCCGGCAGCAATCGGTCTCCGAATCGACCGCCCAGAAGATCGACGCCGAGGTCCGCCGCCTCGTGGAGACCGGTCTGGAGGAGGCGCGCCGCATCCTGGCCGAGCACAAGGACGATCTGGAAGCCCTGGCGCAGGGTCTCCTCGAATACGAGACCCTCTCGGGCGAGGAGATCCGCAACCTGCTCAAGGGCCAGCCTCCGATCCGCGACGGCGGCGACGTGCCGCCGACCCCGGCCCGGGGCTCCTCGGTCCCCTCGGCGGGCCGCGGCCGGCCGAAGGAGAGCGACGGCGGCCTGGAGCCGCAGCCGCAGGCCTGAGGCACGGACACCAGCACGACCACCGGAAAGGGCGCCCCGCGGCGCCCTTTTTCGTGCCGGCGCCGGATGCGACGCGCGCACGGACCGCGTCGGCAGCCGCCTGTGACAATCCGGACGGCTCGTTTATGACTCGGCCGCGCCAACACGGCCGAAGCTTCGGTGCCGCCCACCCGGGGGTTGGGCCGGACTGGCCAAACGCTCACCCCGTCGCAGAAACGCTTCCATGCCGGTCTCGACCTATCTCGTCGTCGCCCTGGGCGCCGGCGTCGCCGGCTTCGTGCAGGGTCTGTCGGGCTTCGCCTTCGGCCTCGTGGCCCTGTCGTTCTGGGCCTGGGTGATCGATCCGAAGCTCGCCGCCATCCTCTCGGTGGCCGGGGGGCTCGCCGGCCAGATCGTCGCCGCCGTCTCGGTGCGGCGTGGCGTCGATCTCAAGAGCCTCGCGCCCTTCGTGCTCGGCGGCCTCGCCGGTATCCCGCTCGGCGTCCTGCTGCTGCCCAGCCTCGACGCCGACCGGTTCAAGGCCCTGCTCGGCCTCCTGCTGATGGTCTGGTGCCCGGTGATGCTGTTCGCCCGGGACCTCCCGCGGGTCACGGCGGGCGGTCGGATCGCCGACGCCGCGGTCGGCCTTGCCGGCGGTGTCATGGGCGCCCTCGGCGGCTTCACGGGCGTGCTGCCGACCCTCTGGTGCACCCTGCGCCGCTACGAGCGCGACGTGCAGCGCACGATCGTCCAGAACTTCAACCTCGCGATGCTCGCGGTGACGATGATCACCTATCTCGCCTCGGGGATCATCACCCCGCCGGTCCTGCCGATGCTGGCCGTGGTCCTGCTGGCCATGCTGATCCCCACGCTCCTCGGGACCCGGGCCTATGGCGGCATCAGCGAAGTGGCGTTCCGCAGGCTCGTGCTGAGCCTGCTCACGCTCTCGGGCCTCACCCTCTTGGCGTCGGCGCTGCCCCGGCTCCTGTAAACGCCGCGCCGCCCCATTTCGAACGCCTTTGTCGGGAAGCAACCGATTCACCGTCGGGGAGCGTCCGGCTCCGGATTTCACCGAAATCTGCTAGGCTCTGCCCGGCCCGCCCTCGGGTCTCGGAGACGTCATGGTGCGCAAGTATTTCGGAACCGACGGCATCCGGGGCCGGGCCAACGGCGTGATCACGCCGGAGCTCGCCCTCAAGGTCGGGCAGGCCGCGGGCCTCGTGTTCCAGCGCGGCGACCACCGGCACCGGGTGGTGATCGGCAAGGACACCCGCCTCTCCGGCTACATGATCGAGACCGCGCTCGTGGCCGGCTTCACCTCGGTGGGCATGGACGTGCTGCTGCTCGGGCCGGTGCCGACGCCGGCCGTGGCGATGCTGACCCGCTCCATGCGGGCCGATCTCGGCGTGATGATCTCGGCCTCGCACAACCCGTTCGAGGACAACGGCATCAAGCTGTTCGGGCCCGACGGGTTCAAGCTCAACGACGCGATCGAGCACGAGATCGAGGGGCTGATCGACGCCGACATGCACAAGCGCCTGTCCGGCTCCAACGATCTCGGCCGGGCCAAGCGCATCGAGAGCGTGCATGCCCGCTACATCGAGTTCGCCAAGCGGACCCTGCCGCGGCAGGTGACCCTGGACGGGTTGCGGGTGGTGGTCGACTGCGCCAACGGCGCAGCCTACCGGGTCGCCCCCGAGACCCTGTGGGAACTGGGCGCCGAGGTCATCGCCATCGGCACCGAGCCGGACGGCTTCAACATCAACCGGGATGTCGGCTCGACCGCGCCCGCGGCGCTGATCGACAAGGTGCGCGAGCGCCGGGCCGATATCGGCATCGCGCTGGACGGCGATGCCGACCGGGTGCTGATCGTCGACGAGAAGGGGCATGTGGTCGACGGCGACCAGCTCATGGCGGTCGTGGCGCGCTCCTGGCAGGAGGACGAGCGTCTCACGCAGCCGGGCGTGGTCGCAACGATCATGTCGAATCTCGGCCTGGAGCGCTATCTCGGCGGCCTCGGTCTCACCCTGGCCCGCACGGCGGTGGGGGACCGCTACGTCCTCGAGCACATGCGCGCCCACGGCTACAATCTCGGGGGCGAGCAGTCCGGGCACATCATCATGTCGGACTACACGACCACGGGTGACGGCCTCGTGGCGGCCCTGCAGCTGCTGAGCGTGGTGCAGCGGCAGAACCGGCCCGTGAGCGAGGTCTGCCACTGCTTCGACCCGCTGCCGCAGATCCTCAAGAACGTCCGCTACCGGAGCGGCGAGCCGCTCCGCCAGGACAGCGTGGTCAGCGCCATCGAGCATGCCCGCGAGCGGCTCGGCAATGCCGGCCGCCTGGTGATCCGCCCCTCGGGCACCGAGCCGGTGATCCGCGTCATGGCCGAGGGCGACGACCGCGGCCTCGTCAACGCGGTGGTCGACGAGGTGGTCGACGCCGTCACCCGCGCCGCGGCCTGACCGGTCAGGCCGCCGCGTAGGCGGCGCGCAGATCGGGCGGCGCGGTCACGCGCCACGCCCCCAGCAGCGCCGTCCGCAGGGTCTCCTCGTCGCAGAGATCGAGGTCGAGATTGGTCCAGCCCCGGCGTCCCCAGGCGCCGTCCAGGGGCGTGAACAGATCGGGCTCGGCCGCGCACAGGGCGGCCTGATCCGCGGGCGCGAGGCGCAGCACCACCCGGGCCTCCTCGACCCAGAGGGTCGCGAAGACCCGGCCGCCGACCCGGAAATCCGGGTTGCCGCTGTGCGCGCCCGTCACCGTCTCGGGCAGCATCGGGGCCAGGATGCGTACGTCCTCGGGACCCATGGGGATGTCAGCCGGTGCGGAGCCCGGGCAGCCGGGCGGCGATGGTCGGGGGGCGCATGGGTCCCATCCAAGACAGATGAACCGGACCAACCTGGGGATCCCCGGCGGCAGAGGCAAGCAAGTCGCGTCCGGATAACGGTTTCGACAGGCCGGCAACGGATGCGCAAGCCTAACATTTAACGTTAAGCCGGATTTAAGACGTTGCTTCCATCCTTCGCTGCGTACCCCGGGACCGCGCGCCGCGCGTCCGGCTCACGAGTCCAGTGAAGGAATCTCCATGGCCCGCTCCAAGCTGAACGCTTTGGTGCGTAGCCTGACGCTCGCGGCGAGCGTCGGCGCGCCCTGCCTCGCCGCGGCCGCGGATCTGCTGCTTCCGCCGCCGCCTCCGCCCCCGCCCCCGCCGATCGAGGTCGGCGGCGGCTGGTACCTGCGCGGCGACGTGGGCGCGAGCATCTACACCCGTCCGCGCTACAGCGACGCCTACGACTACACCGGCTATCCGGACGCCAACCGCGCCTTCGGCAACACGATCGGCGGCGGCGGCTTTGCCGGCGTCGGCGTCGGCTACCAGTTCACCCCGTTCCTGCGCGGCGACATCACCGGCGAGTACCGCTACTCGACCGGCCTGCGCGGCAGCGAGTATTACAAGGGTCCCGATTTCGACAACGGGCTCGGGTCGTACGGCGTGAACAAGTCGAGCGGAAACTTCGATTCCGCGGTGGTGCTCGCCAACGCCTATTTCGACCTCGGCACGTGGTACGGCATCACGCCGTTCATCGGCGGCGGCGTCGGCTACGCCTTCAACCACGTCTCGAGCTACTCGACGAACCAGCAGTTCACGAGCCCGACCTACGCCTACGATTACACCAATGCCGGCTGCGGCTGCATCCCGTACGCCCCGGTCTACGACCCGAACGGCAACGCGGTGTACAACACCAACAGCGGCAGCAAGTTCTACAAGGACAAGACGACCGGCAGCTTCGCCTGGGCGCTCCATGCCGGTCTCGCCTACAACGTGACCGACGCGCTGAAGATCGAACTGGCCTACCGCTACCTGAACCTCGGCAAGGCCGAGACGGGACCGGGCTTCGTGCCGTGCTGCACCGGCAGCCTGCAGGCGATCAAGGTGAAGGACATCGAGGCGCACGATGTGAAGATCGGCCTGCGCTACTACCTCGGCGGCCTCGTGGCGGCCCCGCTGCCGCCGCTGATGCCGGAGCCGATCCCCGGCCCGCTGGTGCGCAAGTACTGATCGGGCCTCGGTCCCGATCCCACCGACAGGCGACGACGGCGCGGAGGCTCTCCGCGCCGTTTCGCGTTTCCACGCCCCGTTCCGGTCGATCCGGGCCTGAATGCCGCCAATACCCGACGCGTCACGCCGGGATTGCGATCTCCGGATTGGAAATCCGTCATCGTGTTCAGCAACGGAGAATTAAGGTTACCGACGTATCACCGGGGTGAGGCTCGATCCGCTGCCGTCTCTTGCTGTCCCAGGACGATCCCGATGCGTACCGTCACCTTTCCGCTGCTGGCGGTTCTCGGTCTCTGCGGCGTGAACACCGCCCGCGCCGCCGATCTGGACTACGATTACCTGCGCGGCGCCGATTACGATCCTATTCCGGTCGTGCAGACAGAAACGCTCTCTGCTGAGTTGTTCGTCGGGTACGTGGCCGGCCAAGCCCATGAATATGTGAATGTTGTCGGTGGCGTCGGGCGCGTCAGCCAGTTGAACTGGACAACGAATTCGCTTGCCGTCGGCGGCCGCGTCGCCTTCAGCCCCTTCGAGGACGTCACCATTCGCGCTCGCGGCTGGTCTTCAGTGTTCTCAGGTGGTGAGATGGAGGATTTTGATTGGCTAAAAGGCTACAATGGGCTCAATAGCTGGTCACACTACTCGCAAAGTCCCAACGCCAAGCCATCTAAAATGTGGCAGGCCGACGTGAGTGCGGCTCTAACGTTCTACAAAGACGAAGATACAGCCTTCTACGGCATCGGAGGCTATCGGTACTTCACTTTCAAATCGAACGCCCGAGGCGGATCGTATATCTACTCCTCCCCATTCGGCTTCCGCGACCAACAGGGCATGTTCGCTGGAGGCCAGCTTGGGATCGCCTATCAGCAGGAATGGCAGACGCCCTATCTCGGGATCGGCGGCAAAATCGCCTTCGGTGACTGGACGGCTTCAGGTGAGCTGATCGGCAGCCCGGTCGCGATCGGGATGGCGAAGGACCATCATGCCCTGCGCTATATCGTCTTCAAGGATACGATGAGCCCCACCGGCATGGTCGGCTTCGACGCAGCGCTTGAGTACAGGGTGACGCCACTGATCTCTGTCGTCGGACGTGCCGAATATCAGAATTATCTCGAGGCCGTCGGAAGCGAGAAGCTATACGCGGGCGGTGTGTTGGCTGCGGCTTTCCCGAAGCCGTCGGTCGGCGCGTCGATGGAGACGCTGCTGCTCTCGCTCGGTGTCAAAGCCAAGCTCTGATCCCCAAAGATGCGGATCGCTCCGCATCACCGTCGCCCCGCAGGCCCAACGTCATGATCAGAGAACCCCGAACCTTGAAAATCTGGGTTGCCATGGCTGGTGGGCGCTGCGCGACCAGCTTCTCAGCGGGTCTGGCATTGTTGCTTTCCCTGGGATCCGCCTCCGCGGCTGATCCCGCCGTCGCGCGTCCCCGCCCCGGTCACCTGAGAGCGGACGCCGCGCCCGCGGCGCTTGGATATCGGGCAGGATACCGGCCTCGCCATCGGATAGAGATCATCGGTCCGCCCCTCGACGTTTCCCGTATCCGGGACTACCTGCCGCGCAACCCCAACGTCCCGATGTACAACGAGCCGCCCCGCCGCGAGCCCGTCTGGTAAGGGCCGCGGGCCGCGCTCAGTTCTCCAGCTCGCTGTCCCAGTACAGGTAATCGAGCCAGGTGTGATGGTACTGGCGGTGGTCGAACTCGGGCTGCCGGTGGTGCAGCTCGTAGCGCGTCGGCCGGCGCGGCTCGGTCATCAGCGGCATGTCCGCCTCGGCCGGCGTGCGGTTGGCCTTCCGCAGGTTGCAGGGCGAGCAGGCCGCCACGACGTTCTCCCAGCTCGACAGCCCGCCCCGGGAGCGCGGCACCACGTGGTCGAAGGTCAGGCCCCCCGAGGGCAGCCGCAGGCCGCAATACTGGCAGCTGAACCCGTCGCGCAGGTAGATGTTGTAGCGGGTGAAGGCCGGGCTGCGGGCCAGCGCCACGTAGTTCTTCAGCGCCACCACGCTCGGGACCCGCAGGGAGCGCGAGGGCGACCGTGCCTCGACGTCGTAGCTCGCCACCAGGGTGACGCGGTCGAGGAACAGGGCCGTGAAGGCGTCCTTCCACGACCAGAGGGAGAGCGGATTGTACGAGAGCGGCCGATAATCCGCGTTGAGGACGAGGGTTTGGAGATCCATCATCGGCGCGACTCTTCGGACTAGCTCTGGCGCGGAGAACGCGCGGGACCAGGCCGCCGCCCCGCCGGCCCGTCCGAACCGGCCCGCGGCCGATGCAGGACGAGCCGGCGCGCGGAGCGACGGCTTGACGGGAGAGGCGGAGGGAACAACAGGGCGGCGGGCCGGCGCGCGGGGGCGCCGGTCGATGCGGTAGCATCCGGAACGCGGCCGGGCCGGGCCGGCATCGCCACCGGCCGCGCCCTTTCGCGTAGCGACGAAAAGGCCCTGTCCATCAGGTGTTCATCTAATCCCAGCGTGACACCCTTGTGAAGCTTTTCCGGATGGGCCGCGGGGACGCACCCACAGCGGCCGTCCGGGGCCGGATCCGGCCCCGGGGTGGGCAGGGGCACGCTTTCGCCCTATTGCTCGCCCAGAGCGCCCGGCCGCCAGGAGGCCCGCCCGGTCCCCGATCGCCGCCGATTCGCCGATGCCGGACCCCGGCCGGCCGCCGTGCGCCCGACGAGAGGTTGCTCATGCATCATATCCCAGCGCGGATCCTGAAGCCGGAGGGCGCGTCGCGCCTGTCCCGCCTGCTCGTTCTGTTCGCCGCGCTGGTGTTCGCAACCCCGGCGGCCCTGACCCTGCCGGCCTTCGCCCAGGATCCGGCGCCCGCCGCCAAGCCCGCGGATCACAAGCCCGCGCCCGAGGCCAAGCCCGCGGACGGCAAGGCGCCGGACACGAAGGCGCCGGACACGAAGGCGCCCGACGCGCAGGCGACCGGCGCGAAGCCGTCCGACGCGAAGCCCGCAGCCCCGCCGGCCGCCAAGGCCGAGGTCCCCGAGCAGTTCAAGAAGGTCCGGGCCAAGCTCGACGCCGCCAAGGCCGAGCTCGACGCCCGCGAGAAGCAGCTCGGGCATACGGACCTGACGGTGGCCGACCTCACGGCCATCCGCGACAGCGCCGTCACGGTCACCGACGAGATCCGCACCCTGGTCACCCGGCTCGACGCGCCGCTGGAGGCCGCGCGCGAGCGCCTCGCCCAGCTCGGTCCGAAGCCGAAGGACACCCAGGAGAGCGCCGATGTCGCCGCCGAGCGCGGCGAGCGCGAGGCCGCCGTCACCCGCATCGACGAGACCCAGCGCCTCGCCCGCGCCCTGGTGGTGCAGGGCGATCAGATCGTCGACCGGGTCTCGAACCGCCGCCGCGAATCCTTCACCCGCGACCTGCTCCAGCGCTCCCAGCCCCTGGTCGGCCCCGGCCTCTGGACCAAGGTGATGGGCGACGTGCCCCGGGACACGCGCGCCCTGCAGAGCGCCGTGTCGGATATCGGGCTGCTGTTCTCGCGCAACGGCAGCCTCACCAACCTGCTGTTCCTGGGGCTCGCCTTCGGGATCTCGGTGGCGCTGTATTTCGGCCGGCGCAACATCGCCCCCAAGGGCGCCCGCCGGGACGCCGCCCGGACCGATCCGTCGCGGCGCGCCGTGATGCTCGCCGCCTGGCGGGTGATCCTGCTCGGCACGGTGCCGGCGGTGGCCGGGTCCTACGCGGTCTACTACGCGCTGGACGCCACCAACCTGCTGCCGTCCCGGCTCCTGCCGGTGGCCGCCGCGATCCTCGGGGGGCTCGCCTTCATCGCCTTCGTGGAGGCCCTCTGCGACGGGCTGCTCAGCCCCGAGAAGCCGGCGTGGCGGCCGGCCCCGGTGAGCGATGCGGCGGCCACGCGCCTGACCCGGCTCGCGGTCGGCATCGCCACGGTGATCACCGTGGTGAAGTCCGTGGAGGCCCTGAATTCCGGGATCTCGGCGGCCCTGCCGATCTCCATCGCCACGCGGGGCATCGGGGCGGTCGCCACGGCCCTGATCCTGGCTGTCGGCCTCCACCGCTTCGCCGATACCGAGCAGGAGGAGGAAGCCTGCTTCGGCCCCTACGTGCCGACCAAGACCACCACGGGCATCGGCGGGCCGGCGCGGCTGCTCGGCTGGGCCGCGGTGGCGCTGATCGGGCTCGGCGCGCTGGTCGGCTACGTCGCCTTCGCGGCGTTCCTGATCGACCAGCTGATCTGGGACGCCAGCGTCCTGGTCCTGCTTTACCTGCTGGTCCAGAGCGTCGACATCTTCGTCGGCCGCGCGCTCAGCGACGAGACCCGGCTCGCCACCACGCTCCAGGCCAATACGGGCCTGCGCAAGCGCTCGCTGAACCAGATCTCTGTCCTGGCGACCGGCGCCGCCCGGCTCGTCCTGTTCCTCGCGGCCGCGATCCTCGTGCTGGCGCCCTGGGGCCTGGATTCCACCGACATCGTCTCCTCGGTCCGGCAGGCTTTCTTCGGCTTCAAGGTCGGCGACGTCACGATCTCGCTCTCCAGCATCGCCTTCGGGATCGGCATCCTGGTGGTCGGCGTGTTCATCACCCGCGGCGTGCAGCGCTGGCTGGAGAACACCTACCTGCCGGCCACGGACCTCGATGCGGGCCTGCGCAACTCGATCACCACGGTGGCGGGCTATTGCGGCTTCCTGATCGCGCTGGCGCTCGCCTTCTCGTATCTGGGCCTGAGCCTGGAGAAGCTCACCATCGTGGCCGGCGCCCTGTCGGTGGGTATCGGCTTCGGCCTGCAGTCGATCGTCAACAACTTCGTCTCCGGGCTGCTGCTCCTATGGGAGCGCCCGATCCGGGTCGGCGACCAGGTGGTGATCGGCGATCAGGAGGGCATCGTGAAGCGGATCTCGGTCCGCTCCACCGAGATCCAGACCTTCGACCGCTCGGCCGTGATCGTGCCGAACTCGAACCTGATCTCCGGGGTGGTGAAGAACCGGGTGCGGGGCGACCGGACGGGTCGCGTCAGCATCACGGTCAGCGTCCTGCGCAACCAGGACCCGGTCCGTGCGGCCGAGATGATCGCGGCCTGCGCGCAGGGCCATTCCGACGTCCTGAAGGAGCCCGCGCCCCGGGTGGTGTTCAAGAAGATCGGCGATCCCTTCCTGGAATTCGAGCTGCTCGTCTGGATCGTGGACGTGAGCCTCGGCCAGAAGGTGGTGACCGACCTGAACTTCTCCGTGTTCTCGACCCTCTCGGAGGCGGGCTTCATCCCGCCGCTCGGGCCCGGCTCCAGCATCGTCACCGTGCAGGGCCTCGACACGATGCAGAGCGCCATGGGCGAGATCGCCAGCCGCTTCATCCAGCCGACGGATGTCCCGGAGGGGGGCGACTCGGCCCGGGTTCCGCGCGACCGCAGCCTGCGGAGCGCAGGCGGCTGACTAGCCGCTCCCGACGGCGATGCGGACGGCGTTCCCGCCCGCATCCTTGGCGGCGTAGAGCGCCGCATCCGCCCGCTCGAACAGCCGGGTCCGGCTGCCGCCCGTCGCGATGCCGGTCTTGACCTCCAGGGCGATGCCCACGGAGGCGCCGATCCGCACCATCTGTCCGCGATACGGAATCGGCCGGCTCAGGGCGGCGACGATGCGCCGGCCGCACTCCGCCAGCGCGCGGAGATCCACGGGCGCCCGCAGGAGCACGGCGAATTCGTCGCCGCCGATGCGCGCCACGAGGGCCGCGTCCCGGCAGATGGCCGCGAGCCGCGCGGCGGAGCGCCGGATGCACTGGTCACCGGCGATATGGCCATGGAGGTCGTTGACCGGCTTGAACCCGTCGAGGTCGATGAGGATCAGGGCACCGAGGGGATCCGGTCCGGCGCCGGACGATCCGGCGTCGAACTGCGCCTCGAAGGCGTGGCGGTTCGCCAGTCCGGTGAGAGGGTCGCGGTCGGCGCGCCGGCTCAGCTCGGCCAGCCGGGCGATCTCCTCGGTGACGTCCTGCTTGGTTCCGAAGAGCCGGGCTGGCCGTCCGCCCTCGGTCTCGACCGCCGCGCGGATGCGGATCCAACGCGGCCGGCCGCAGGCGGTGCGGATCTCGGCATCGAGCCGGAAGCTCGCGTGCCCGGCGATGGCCCGGCGGCGGATCGACTCCAGCAGCCGCCGCGAGGCCGGCTCGTAGAATTCCAGGATCCGCGGGCGGTGCAGCGCCGCGCCCCGGGGGATGCCGAACAGATCGTGGACTCCCCCGGACCAATCGAGGGCGCCGTCATCCAGGCGGCACGACCACAGCCATGTCCCGGCGGCGGCCAGGGCATGCTCCTGACGCGCCAGCAGGCCGGCCTGCGCACGGATGATCGCCTGCTGCAACGCGAGCGTCGCCGCGGCGTCGGGATCGGTGGCCGATTCGGCCTGGGCCGACGGGCCGGCAGGCCCATCGACGGCGCGATCGCGGGGCGTCTCCAGCATGGTCAGGGAACGCTCGGTCGTGAGGTCGGTGCACGTTTAGACGACAGGTCTTTGAGGAAGCCCTAATCGTCCGATGCGCGACGGCCCGGCAGCGCCTATATGCCGCCGGGGCGGCTCGACCGTCGCAGGGATGGGTAAGTCGTGACGAGACGCGATCGGGACGGTCGGCATGCGGGGCGCGGGCTCGGCCGGATCACGGGCAGGATGCTGGGTCGCGCGACGGGCTCGGCGGCGCTGACCGCGGCAGCCCTGCTCGGCGGCTGCGCCACCCAGGCGCCGAGCACCGCGGCGTTGCCGAGCATCTACCTGCCCCTCGCCAGCAACAGCGCACAGATCGACGTCGCGGCGGCCCGCGACATGATCTCGTCCTACCGCCGCAACCGCGGCGCGCCGCCCCTGACGGTCGATCCCGAATTGCAGCGCCTGGCCGAGGCCGAGGCGGCCGCGATGGCCCTGGCCGACCGGCCGAGCCGGGCGCAGACCGTCAAGGCCGCCGTGGAACGGCTCGGCTACGCCAACGTGAACGCCAACCTCTCGGCCGGCTACCACACCCTGGCCGAAGCCTTCTCCGGCTGGCGCGAGAGTCCGCCCCACGACGCCACCATGCTGGCGCCCGAAGCGACCCGGATGGGAATCGCCACCGCCTACGCCCCGGGCTCGAAGTACAAGGTCTACTGGGCGCTGCTCACCGCCCGATAGAAGCGGTTGACCGGCGGGCCCGACGCCGCGGCGTCCTCACGGCAATCCCTTCACGTTCGGGACCGGCGGGGCCTCCTTGAGCAGCGTCACCGTCACGCGCCGGTTGGCGGGCATGTAGGGGTTGTCGGGGAACATCGGCTCGGTGTCGGCCTTGCCGGCGACCGTGGCGAACCGGTCGTCCGGAACGCCGGCGCCGGCCAGGATCTCCCGGACGCTGACCGCGCGGCCCGCCGACAAGTCCCACGGGGGCGCGGCGGGACGCCGGCCGGGGCGGTCCGTGGCGGTGTGGCCCGTGACGGCGATCCGGTTCGGCATCTGGCGCAGGGCCGGGCCGAGCTTCTCCAGCAGGCGAAGGGTGCGGTCGTTGGGCCGGGTCGAGCCTTCCGGGAACATCGAGCGCCCGTCCTGGTCGACGATCGACACGTCGAGCCCCTGCTCGGTCCGGGCGATCACGACGTTCTTCGACACTTCGGCGAAGTCCGGCAGGCTCTGCAGGGCCTGCCGCAGGGAGGCGGCCGCGAGGCCGAAATTCTCCGGCTCGCCGGTGTCGGTCAGGCCGAATTCGCTGCTCCTGTCGAGCCGCGGCGGCGTGGTCCGGTCGGTGGCCTGCTCGGGAGGGATATCGCGCAGGTGCTTCACGTGGTCGGCGGCCGGCAGGCCGTCGGTCTCGATGATGCCGGCGAACTTGGACTCCGTGTTCACGCCGAAGGCGTCGCGCATGGAGCCCGCCACCATCTGCATCTTCTTCTGGTCCTGCGTCGAATACGCGGCGATCATCACGAAGAAGCTCATCAGCAGCGCCATCAGGTCGGCGAAGGTGACGAACCAGCCGTGGCCGCCATGCGCGCCGCCGCGCTTCTTCCTGGCCATGTCATGCCATCCGCGGGCGCTCCGCCGGGGCTGTCCGGGCGGTCACGCGGCCGCCTCCTCGAACGACCCACGGTGGTGGTGCGGCAGGTAGGCGACGAGCATCTCGCGGACGAGGGTCGGGCTCCTCTGGTCGCGGATCATCAGGATGCCGTCGATGATGAGCGAGCGGGAGACGTCCTCCTCTTCCAGCTTCACGTGCAGCTTGTCGGCGATCGGCAGGGCCACGAGGTTGGCGATGAGCGCGCCGTAGAGCGTGGCCAGAAGCGCGGTCGCCATGGCGGGGCCGAGCTTCGAGGGATCGGACATGTTGGCGAACATCGTCACCATGCCGAGGATCGTGCCGATCATGCCCCAGGCCGGGGCGCAGTCGCCGAAGGCGCGGTAGATCTTCGAGCCTTCGTCGAGGTGCATGAGGAAGTTGTCGCGGTCGCGCTCCATCGTGTCGCGGATGAACTCGCGGTCGTAGCCGTCGGCGACGTAGCGGGCCCCCTGCGCCAGGAAGGGGTCGGAGATCTCTACGTTCTCCAGGGCCATGGGCCCGCTCTTGCGGACCACCTCGGCGATCGTGGTGATCTCCTCGATGAGGTCGTGCGGCCTCACCGCGCGCATGGTGAAGGCGTAGCGCAGGCCCATCGGCAGGCCGTGGGCGATGGTGGCGAAGGGGAAGCGGATGATCGTCGCCATGACCGATCCGCCGAAGATGACGATGACCGCATGCTTGTCGAAATAGGCGGCGAAGTTGCCGCCATCGATCATGATCAGCGTGAACACCACGCCGACGCCGCCCAGCAGTCCGACACCGGTTGCGAGATCCATGGGACGATGACCCGACGGGCTTTCCGGACAGAGCTGCACCGCGCTCGCATCCGCGACGCAGGCGGCCCGTGCCGATCCTAGGGCATCGGGCTGAACGGACCGTAAAGGCGACTGTTTCGAACCTGTATCAGTCCGTCATCGCCCGTTCAGGCGGGCGCTGGCATACCCGTTTCCCAAGAGGGGTTTGACCCGGATTCGGCGCTGAAGCCGGCCGTGCGAACCCGTCAGAGACGGCGTGAGACCCGGGTCACACGGGCCGCGCCAGGGGTGGCGGAGCGGTACGATGGTTCGTCTGTACGGGCGGGTCCTGGGTTTCCTGAAGGCGGAGCGTCGGCTGGCCATAGGCTTGGCCGTAACCAACGTCGTCCTGGCGATCGCGGCCTTCGCCGAGCCCCTGCTGATGGGCCGGATCATCGACCAGCTGACCCATCTCAAGCGCGGCGGCGACGCCATGGGCACCATGCTGCCGCTGCTCGCCGCCTGGGTGGCGTTCGGCTTCTTCACCATCGCGGCGGGCGTGTTCATCGCGCTCCACGCCGACCGGCTCGCCCACCGCAACCGGCTGTCGTCGATGGCGAGCTACTTCGAGCACGTCCTCGACCTGCCGCTCGCCTTCCACTCGGCCAACCATTCCGGCCGGGTGCTCAAGGCGATGCTGGAGGGCACCAACGGCATGGCGTGGCTGTGGCTCGGCTTCTTCCGCGACCACCTCGTCGCCCTGGTCTCGCTCGGCGTGCTCCTGCCGATGACCCTCCTGATCAACTGGCAGCTCGGCTCGATCCTGGTGGTGCTGGTGCTGGCCTTCACGGCGCTCACCACCTTCGTGATGCGCCGGACCGAGGCGCTCCAGGGGCAGGTCGAGGAGTTCAACTCGGGTCTGGCCGCCCACGCCTCGGACGCGCTCGGCAACGTCGCGGTGATCCAGTCCTTCACCCGCGCCAAGGCCGAGAAGGACGCGATGCGCGGCATCATCACCAACCTGCTCGCCGCGCAGATCCCGGTCCTGTCCTGGTGGGCGCTCGCCAACGTGGCGACCCGCGCCTCGGCGACCATCACCATGACGGCGATCTTCGTCACCGGCATCTGGCTCTATCAGGCCGGCACCACCACGGTGGGCGAGGTCGTGGCCTTCATGAGCCTCGCCACCGCCTTCGTGGCGCGCCTCGACCACGTGGTGGGCTTCGTCAACGGCCTGTTCCAGCAGGCGCCCAAGATCGCCGAGTTCTTCGAGATCTACGACACCGTCCCGGCGGTGGCCGACCGGCCGCAGGCCCGGCAGGTGGCGCGCTTTGCCGGCGAGGTCACCTTCGAGGACGTCGCCTTCTCGTACGATGGCCGGCGTCAGGCGCTCGACGGCGTCTCGTTCTCGGCGAAGCCCGGCGAGACGATCGCGCTGGTGGGCACCACCGGATCGGGCAAGTCGACGACGCTCGGCCTCCTGCACCGCAGCTTCGACCCGGCCGCCGGCGCGATCCGCATCGACGGGATGGACATCCGCGACGTCGGCCTGTCGTCCCTCCGCCACAACATCGGCGTGGTGTTCCAGGAGCCGATGCTGTTCGCCCGCTCGATCCGCGAGAACCTGCAGGTCGGCTGCCCCGACGCCACGGATGACGAGATGCTCGACGCCCTGGAGCGCGCCCAGGCCAGCGCCTTCATGGCGCGCCAGCCCGCCGGGCTCGACACGGTGATCGGCGAGCGCGGCCGGTCGCTCTCGGGCGGCGAGCGCCAGCGGCTCTCGATCGCCCGGGCGCTCCTGAAGAACCCGCCGATCCTGATCCTCGACGAGGCGACCTCGGCGCTGGACGCGGCCACCGAGCGCAAGCTCCAGGGCGCGCTGGAGACCGTGATGGAGGGCCGCACCACCTTCGTGATCGCCCACCGCCTCGCGACGATCCGCGACGCCGACCGCATCCTGGTGTTCCACGAGGGCCGGATCGTCGAGGCCGGCACCTTCGACCAGCTGGTGGGGCAGAATGGGCGCTTCGCCGAGCTCGCCCGGGCCCAGTTCATGGCGGCGGAGGCGGAGGACGACGAGGGGCTGGCGCTGGCCGCGTGAGGCTGCCCGGGCGCCGCTGCGCGCACGCCGTCCGCCTCCCCGTGCGGGGAGGGGACGCCCTCACGCCCACCCGATCCGCGCGAAGAACCCCGCGATCTCCGCGGCGGCCCGGTCGGGATCCTCCCGGTGGGGGAAGTGCCCCACCCCCGGGAACAGCGCCAGATCGAGATCCGAGAAGGTCTCGCCCAGGCGGTCGGTCCAGGCGAAGGGAAAGATCGGGTCGTGCTCGGCCCAGCGCACGCAGGTCGGCACGCCGATCGGCGGCAGGGCCGGGGCCTCGCCCTTGAGCATCGCGATCCGCCCGGCATGGGCGGCCCGGTAATGCGCGAAGCCGCCCGCGAGGTTTCCGGGCTTCAGGAAATTGTCCACGAAGGCGTCCAGCACCGGGTCGAACGCTCCCGTCCGGTGCGACCAGTGGCGCAGGAAGTGGCCGATATAGGCGGCGCAGCTCTCCCGGCTGGCGCCCACCAGCGTCACCGCCAGGTCCATCTGGTTGAAAGACTGGTACCAGATCTCGGTGAGGCGGTCCGGCGCCCCGAGCCGGGGGCCGATCCCCGGATAGACGAAGTCGAACAGGAACAGGCCGGCGCACCGCTCCGGGTGAGACCGGGCGAGGGCCTGGATCACCGCTCCGCCGACATCGTGGCCGACGATGCCGGCGCGGTCGATCCCGAGGGCGTCGAGGAGCGCCACCATGTCGGCGGCCTGCTCCGGCGGGCCGAAGGCGCCCGCGGGCTTGTCGCTGTCGCCGAAGCCGCGCAGATCCGGGGCGATCAGGGTGTGGCGGGCGGCCAGGCGCGCCATCACGGGCTCCCAGGTCAGCCAGAATTCCGGCCAGCCGTGGAGCAGCAGCAGCGGCGTGCCCGTGCCGCAGCGCGCCACATGCAGATCGGCGCCGTTCGCGCGGATCGTCAGGTGCTCGATCCGGTCCATCGTCCCTCCCTCTCGGCCCGGCGGGCCAGCATCTTCGCCTGCAGGCGGCTGCGGCGGGCGGCGATCACCGTGCCGTTGATCTCGCCGCCGAACAGGAACATGGCGGCGAGCCAGTAGAGGAACACCAGGAACACCATCGCGGTAGCCAGACCCCCATAGGTCGACGCGTAGGCGTTGGAGAACCGGTCGAGGTAGTAGCCGAAGCCGAGGCCGGCGAAGAACCACAGGACCAGCGTCACCCCGATCCCCGGCAGCACCGACAGGATCGAGCGCCGTCCGGCCGCCACGAACTTGTGGGCGATGACCAGGACGACGGTCAGCAGCAGGGCCGTCACGGCGATCCGCCCGATCGCCACGGTGAGGCTCAGGGGCTCCAGCCCCGGCGCCACCAGGACGACGTTGCGCCAGATCAGCGGCCCCAGCACCACGAGCAGCGCGAAGGCCAGCATCGCGAACGCCCCGCAGATCACGTAGCCGATCGATTCGAGGCGGGTCAGCCACCAGGGCCGACTCTCGCGCAGCCCGTAGGCCCGGTTCAGCCCGACCCGCAGGCTCTCGACCCCCGAGGAGGAGAAGTACAGGGCGAACAGCGCGCCGAGCGTCAGCACGCCGCTGCGCTGCTCGGTGAGCACCCGGTGGACCTCGCCGACGATCGGCTTGGCGATCTCCCGGGGCCAGGCGTCGAAGATCAGCACCCCGGCCTCGTCGGCGAGCGACTGCGTGCCGAACAGGCCGGCCAGCGCCGCCAGCAGGATCAGGAACGGGAACAGCGAGGTCAGGCTCGAGAGCGCGATGTGGCTCGCGATCGCCCAGCCGTCATGGGAGACGAAGCGCTGCGCGGCGACGCCCATGATCTGCAATCCGCTGCGGAGAGGTTTCACGGGTGTCCAACGATCCTCGATCTCGTGATCCTCCCCGGGGAGAGGCCCGCCGATGAACGGTGCCGGCACCCGCGCGTCAACGCCGCCGGCCGGATCCGGTCCCGATCGCCGCCCGGTGACGCGTCCGCGCCACGCCGGTCCCCGGTGGCGGCCGCGCTCCGGCGGGCGGACGCGATCACCGTTGCGCCCGGCGCGCCGGCATGCTCCGTCCGGCGGGCATGCCTACGCTCTCACGCCCGTCGCCGCTCGCGGCCGGCGCCCTTCCGGCGCTGTTCATCCCGATCTGGGCCACGGGTTTCATCTCCGCCCGGGCGGTGGTGCCGCACGTGGATCCGCTGGCCTTCACGGCAATCCGCTTCACGGCCGTCGCCCTGGTGCTGGCGCTGATCGCCACGGCCTCCCGGGTGCGCTGGCCCGGGGACCGGGCGGGCTGGCGCGACCCCGTCATCGCGGGCTTCCTGATGCAGGGGGTCTACCTGTCGGGGGTCTTCTGGGCGGTGAGCCACGGGCTGCCGGCCGGCATCGCCGCCCTCGTCGGCAGCCTCCAGCCGCTGCTCACCGCACTCCTGGCGCAGCCGCTGCTGGGCGAGCGCGTCAGCGGGCGGCGGGCCCTGGGCATAATGATGGGCTTTGTCGGCACGGGCCTCGTGCTCGCCCCGAAGCTCGGGGCCACGGACCCGTCCGGGATCCCGCCGCTGGCGCTCGCCGTCAGCCTCCTGGCGGTGCTGGCGCTGACCCTCGGCACGCTCTGGCAGAAGCGCACCGGCGGCCGGGTCGATCTGCTGGCCGGCGCGACCCTCCAGTTCGTCGGCGGCATGGCCTGCGCCATCCCGCTGGCGCTGGCCTTCGGCAGCACCGCGTTCGACCCCGCCCCCGCCCTGTGGCTCGGCCTCGGCTGGGCGGTCCTGGTCAACTCGGTCGCGGGGATCCTGCTGCTGCTGGTGCTGATCCGGCGGGGGGCGGTGGCGGGCGTCGCCGCCCTGTTCTTCCTGGTGCCCCCGGTCGCGGCCGTGCTCGGCTACCTGCTGTTCGGCGAGGTGCTGACCCCGCTGCAAGGCGCCGGCATGGCGCTCGCCGCCCTCGGCGTGGCGGTGGCGAGCCGGGGCTGAGGCGCCGGGCCTGCGACGGAAGGCGCGGAAACCCTTCGGGGCTTCGCGGTTTGGTGCGCACGGGCCGGTACCGGGCGAGGCGAGGATGGACCAAGAACACCTGGATTCGGGCAAGCCCCGCGAGATCCGCCTCGCCCTCGACGCGATCCCGCTCGGCGGCAAGGCCGAGGGCAAGGCGGGCGACGACGCGGTGCTGTTCGTGCGCGACGCCGACGGCGTGCGCGCCTTCCAGGCCAAGTGCCCGCATCTCGGGGCGCCGCTCGCCAAGGGCGAGATCTGCGGCGGCCGGCTCTACTGCCCCTGGCACAAGGCGGCCTTCGCCCTCGCCGACGGCAGCCTGGAGGAGCCGCCGGCGCTGGACGCGCTCACCCGCTATCCCGTCCGGATCGAGGGCGGCGAGGCGGTGGCGACGCTGACCCCCGAGCCCGCTCCGGCCCGGCACGCCCGGACGCCCCTCGGACAGGTCCTGATCGTCGGCACCGGGGCGGCGGCGGCCGCCTGCATCACAACGCTCCGGCGCGAGGGTTTTGCGGGCGCGATCACGATGGTCGGCCGCGAGGGGCACCCGCCCTACGACCGGACCAAGCTGTCCAAGCAGTTCCTGGCCAAGCCCACCCCGGCGGAGAAGACCCTGCTAGAGCCGGATTTCTCCGCCGCCCACCAGGTCGAGCGGATCGAGGCCGAGGCGGTCCGGATCGATCCGGCGCGCCTCAGCGTCACCCTGGCGGACGGCCGGGTGCTCACCGGCGACGCGCTGCTGATCGCCACCGGCAGCCGTGCGGTGGTGCCGGACTTCGACGGCCGCGATCTCGACGGCGTGATGACGCTCCGCAGCCTCGACGATGCGGTGCGGCTCAGCGCCGCGGCGGAGCAGGCCAAGCGCGTGGTGGTGATCGGCGCGGGTTTCATCGGCCTGGAGGCCGCGGCCTTCCTGACCAAGCGCGGCCTGTCGGTGACGGTGCTGGCGCGGGAGGAGATCCCCTTCGCCAAGCGCTTCGGCGAGGCCGTGGGCGCGGCGCTGAAGCGCTACCACGCCGGCAACGGCGTGACCTTCGTGACCGGCAAGGTCGCGCGGATCGCCGGCACCGGCTCCGTCGAGGCCGTCGAGACCGCGGACGGCACGCGGCTGCCGGCCGATCTCGTGCTGATCGGCGCCGGCGCCGCGCCGGAGACCGGGATCGTCGCCGGGGTGGAGCCGGACGAGACCGGCGGCCTCCCGGTCGGCGCCGATCTGAAGCTCGCCGACAACGTCTGGATCGCCGGCGACATCGCGGCCTTCCCGGAGCGCGGCAGCGGCGTCACCGCCCGGATCGAGCACTGGCGTCTGGCGCAGCAGCACGGCACCCACGTCGCCCGGGCGATGCTGGGCGCCACCGGCGCCTTCGCGGGCGCGCCGTTCTTCTGGAGCAACCAGGGCGACAAGCGCCTGGATTACGGCGGCTACGCGCCGGATTTCGATCGGATCATCCTGCAGGGCGATCCGGCGGCGCTGGACTTCATCGCCTATTATGTCCGCCAAGACCGGGCCGTGGCCGCCTGCAGCATCGGCCGCAACCCGGCCTTCACGGCGTTCCTGCACCTGCTGGGCGAGGGACGCGTGCCCAGCCCGGAGGCAATCGAGTCGGGTGCGGATCTCACCGCGCTGGTGTGACCCGCTCCGTCATCGCTATGCTCCGCTCGCGAGGACGGGCGTCCGGGCCGATGGAACCAGTTCCGGCGGCCCATCTTTCGGTAGACGCCGCCCGCCGTCTCGAGAGTCGGGCCCATACGGGAGGCCCCATGAACCAGATCATCGTCGTCGCGCTCATCTGCGCCGCCTCCGTCCAGGCCCCGGACTGCTCCCGCGAGACCGCCCTCGACGTGGTCACCGGGCCGGCCCACACGCTCCAGGAATGCCTCGTTCAGGGCCCGGTGCTGGCAGCCAGTACAGGCTTCAAGGGCGAGGACGGGGCCTACGTGAAGACGCGCTGCGAGCAGAGGCGCTGAGCCGGGCACGGTCTGGCGAACAGCTTTCGGCAGGGCGGCGGACGGATCATCAGTGTCGGGACCGACGCGTATCGCCGCACCGGCCCGGCCTTGACTTTCATGGGCTGCGCATCGGCCCGTGAGCTCCGGCATTCAACTTGAGTTCAAGGCGAGCCAAACGAAATCTGCTTCGGCTCCGGCCCGCGACAGGTTAAAAGACCCGATCCAAGAAGACGCCACGCGAGCAGGAAACCATGTCCGCATCCCCCGCCATCCAGACCGAGCCGCAGGATATCGCCACCCTCGCCAGGGCCGCCGGCGAGAGCGTCAAGGCCCTCGTCGCGGAGGCGACCCGCCGGGTCCGCACGCGGATCCTCGGAACGGACGGGCGTATCGACGCGGCCAAGCTCGAGGGCGAGCAGCATGCCGCCCACGGGCTCGCATGGCTCGCGACCTACGCGGAGGCGGTCGCCGAGCTCGGCGGCTACGCCGAGCGCCTCCAGGCCGAGGGCCGGTTCGGCGAGACCGAGTCGCTCCTCGTCCGGATCGGCGCCGGCGAGTATCTCGACCAGCTGTTCTCCGGCATCCCGATGAGCCAGGGCGAGATGGTCCGCCTCACCGGCTCGCTCGGCCTCTCCGCCAAGGAGGTGGCGCAGTACCGCACCGACGCCGTCGAGACCCTGATCGCCGAGGGGAACACCCCCGAGAACCGCGCCGCCCTGGTGGCGCGGATGCGCGACGGCAGCGGCTCGGCCACGGTCGGCGCCTCGGGCCTCGACGAGGACATGGAGGCGATCCGCTCCGAGATGCGCCGCTTCGGCAAGGCCGAGGTGGTCGATCAGGCGCACGAGTGGCACCTGAAGAACGCCTACATCCCGATGGAGATCGTCACCAAGATGGCCGAGCTCGGCGTCTTCGGCCTGACGATCCCGGAGGAATACGGCGGCATGGGCCTGCCGAAGACCGCCATGTGCGTGGTCTCGGAGGAGCTGTCGCGCGCCTATATCGGCGTCGGCTCGCTCGGCACCCGCTCGGAGATCGCCGCTGAGCTGATCCTGTGCGGCGGCACCGAGGAGCAGAAGCAGCGCTTCCTGCCCAAGATCGCCAGCGGCGACATCCTGCCCACGGCCGTCTTCACCGAGCCGAATACCGGCTCCGACCTCGCCTCGCTCCGCACGCGGGCGGTGAAGGACGGTGACACCTGGAAGATCACCGGCAACAAGACCTGGATCACCCACCCGGTCCGCGCCGACATCATGACGGTGCTCGTCCGCACCAAGCCCGAGGAGAAGGGCCACAAGGGCCTCTCCATGCTGATCGCCGAGAAGCCCCGCGGCACCGACGCGGAGCCGTTCCCGGTCCAGGGCCTGTCGGGCGGCGAGATCGAGGTGCTCGGCTACCGGGGCATGAAGGAGTACGAGCTCGCCTTCGAGGGATTCGAGGTGCCCGCCGGCAACCTGCTGGGCGAGGTCGAGGGCAAGGGCTTCGCCCAGCTGATGCAGACCTTCGAATCGGCCCGCATCCAGACCGCGGCCCGGGCCATCGGCGTCGCCCAGTCGGCCCTCGACGTCGGCCTGCGCTACGCCGAGGAGCGGGTCCAGTTCGGCAAGGCGCTGGTCAACTTCCCGCGGGTCGCCGACAAGCTCGCCATGATGGCGGTGGAGATCAACATCGCCCGCCAGCTCACCTATTTCTCGGCCCGCGAGAAGGATGCCGGCAAGCGCTGCGACCTGGAGGCCGGCATGGCGAAGCTGCTGGGCGCCCGCGTCGCCTGGGCGGCGGCCGACAACGCCCTGCAGATCCACGGCGGCAACGGCTTCGCGCTGGAATACCCGGTGAGCCGGATCCTGTGCGACGCCCGCATCCTCTCGATCTTCGAGGGCGCCGCGGAGATCCAGGCCCAGGTGATCGCCCGCCGGTTGCTCGAGGCGGCCTGAAAATCGAGATCAAACTGGGGAATAGTACGTATCATGGGATTATAAGTCGGCTCATGAACCCGGCTTAAACGAAGTCCCAGCTTCCTGGCCCCCGGTGAACAACTGGGGCGGCTCGGTGACCGCGCACGACGACGACGGACAGACGGGCCGCAACATCCTTCGGCGCTGGCAGGATTGCCGGACGCCGGGGGCGCCGATCCCGTCCTACGAGGCCGTCGTGCTCGGGAGCCTCGGCCGCCTCGCCGACCGGGCCGCCCTGGTGACCACCCGGAACGGCCAGGCCGCCCGGATCCTCTGGGCGGGCCAGGAATTCGGCGCCTGGCTCGCGCAAGGGTCGGAAGGTCCGTCGGCGGAACCCTGTCCCAGCGAGACCGTCCCGGTCGACGCGCTCCCGATCGAGCTGCGCGAGCCCGTCGGCGAGATGGTCGCGGCCGCCCTCGGATCCGGCCAGCCCGCCTACAGCCGGTGCGATCGCCTGGATGCCGGCGTCGTGACCTCGACCCGCCTCGTCGGTGTGCCCCTCGACAACCGCTGGGGCGAGCCGTTCGTGCTGATCGGGTTCGACGGGGCGAGCGTCCGGACCGAACTCGTCCAGGCGATGTTCACCGCCACCGACCAGGGGATCCTGGCCCTCAGCACGATCCGTGACGCGGCGGGCCACCCGATCGATTTCAAGATCGTCGCCCTCAACCGCGGCGCCGAGCGCCTCCTGGAGCGGCCCGCCGCGGTCCTGCAATGGCAGCGCATCGGCCAGCTCTTCCCGGGGGCGATCACCGCGCGGACGATCGCGACGCTCGCCGCCATGGTCGAGCGGGGCGGGCGCTCCGCCTTCGAGCTGAGCCGCCCCCGGTCCGACGGCGGCACGCTCTACCTCAAGGTCGAGGCGGGCTGCGTCGGCGATCTCCTCTCGGTCACCATGACGGATGTCGGCGACATCAAGGCCCGGGAGGCCTCGTTCCGGCTCCTGTTCGAGAACAACCCGGTCCCGATGTGGGTCGTGGCCGACGCGCGCGACCGCTTCCTGGCGGTCAACGACGCGGCCGTCGCCCATTACGGCTACAGCCGCGAGCAGTTCCTGAGCCGGGCGCCGGCCGATCTCGCCATGCCCCCCGACGCGGCGCCGGGGCTCGGCCTGCCGCCCACCGGCGCCCTCCACCGGCGCGCCGACGGCTCGGCGATCGAGGTCTCCCTGTTCCAGCGGGCGATGCCGTTCGAGGGGCGGCAGGCCGTGCTCGAAGCCGCCATCGACATGACGGAACGCCGGAGGGCCGAGGCCCGCATCGCCCACATGGCGCACCACGACGCGCTCACCGGGCTGCCGAACCGCGTGCTGTTCCGGGACCGCCTCGCCGAGGCGATCTCCCGCCACGCCCGGGACGGGGAGGCGGCGGTGCTGCTCTGCCTCGACCTCGACAAGTTCAAGATCGTCAACGACACGCTGGGCCATCCGGTCGGCGACGCGCTCCTGCGCGAGGCGGCCGAGCGGATCGCCGGCTGCCTGCGCAAGGACGACCTCGTGGCCCGGCTCGGCGGCGACGAGTTCGCCATCCTGGTAGGGGGGATGGATCTCCCGGCCCTGGCCGACGGGCTGATCGCCCGGGTGATCGCCGAACTCGGCCGGCCCTTCCGCCTGGACGGCCAGGATTGCCATATCGGCACCAGCATCGGGGTCGCCTGCCTGCCGCGGGACGGCACCGATCCCGAAACCCTGATGAAGAACGCCGACCTCGCCCTGTACCGGGCGAAGGCCGAGGGCGGCGGCACCTTCCGGTGCTTCGAGCCGGAGATGGATGCCTGGGTGCAGGCGCGGCGGCGGCGCGAGAACGAGCTGCGCGAGGCCTTCGCCCGCGGCCAGTTCTCGCTGGTCTACCAGCCGCTGATGGATGCCCGTTCCGACCGGATCCTGGCCTTCGAGGCGCTGCTGCGCTGGTCCCATCCGGACCACGGCCCGGTTTCGCCGGCCGAGTTCGTGCCGCTGGCCGAGGAGACCGGCCTGATCGTCCCGATCGGCGCCTGGGTGATGCAGACCGCCTTCGCGGAGGCGGCGACCTGGCCGGAGGCGATCCGCCTCGCCGTGAACCTCTCCCCGATCCAGTTCCGCAACCGCAGCCTGGTCGAGACCGTGCGCGGCGCCCTCGCGACCTCGGGCCTCGACCCGCGGCGCCTCGAGCTGGAGATCACCGAATCGGTCCTGCTCGCCGACAGCGCCGCCAATCTCGCGACCCTGCATGAGCTGCGGGCCCTGGGCATCCGGATCGCGATGGACGATTTCGGCACCGGCTATTCGAGCCTCGGCTACCTGCGCAGCTTCCCGTTCGACAAGATCAAGCTCGACCGCTCCTTCGTGAGCCAGGTCGGCGAGAACACCCATTGCACGGCGATCGTGCGGGCGGTGGCGAGCCTGGGCGCCAGCCTCGGCATCGCCACCACCGCTGAAGGGGTGGAGACCGTCGAGCAGCTCGCGATGCTCCGCGCGGAGGGCTACGACGAGGTCCAGGGCTTCCTGTTCAGCCGTGCGGTCCCGGGGCCCGAGGCCCGCCGCCTGATCGACCGCGGGCGGGAGCCGGTCCCGGACGACCGGGCGGCCTGACGGCCGCCCGGCCGGTGCAGGCCCGGGGCCTACTTGGTGATCTTCACCGACACCGGATCGCTCGACGGGAAGGTCTCCTCCAGGGCCTCGTCCAGGCGCTCGTTCAGCTTCTCCTGCTTGTTGTCGGGGTTCTTGGCGTCGCCCGGCTTGGCGCTGCCCTGCTGGAAGCCCGGCTTGGCTTCGTTCGGCTTGTTTTGGGTCTCGGCCATGTCGCTCACTCGTCCGTGACGGAGGCACGCAAGGGTGCTGGTGGGCATCAACGCGAGGGACGGCGGGTGTATCCGATCTTTCCGGCGGCCGCATGGGCTTTCCGGTCGAAGCGTCCGGCCCATGGCCTCGCCGGCGTCACCCGCGCGGCGTCGGGATCCGCGGCAGCGCGACGGGCAGCGCGACGGGCGGCGCGGCGCCGACGGGCTGGCTCCGCGTCCCGCGCACGGACGGCCGAACCGGCGGCAGGGTCAGGCGGTCGCGAGCGGCCGATCGACCGGGCTCAGGCCCCTCCTGCGGGCGGTGGCCCCGCGCATCACCGTCTCGTAGACGCCCTCGAGGCGGTCGAGATGGGCGTCGAGGCTCAGGGGCGCCGTCCAGTAGCGGTCGTGGGCGGCCCGGCCCATCCGGGCGGCGAGGCCGTCGTCGGTCAGGCGGCGCAGATGGGCGGCGAGCGCCTCCGGATCGCCGGAGCGGAACCAGAACCCGGTCTCGCCATCGATCACCGCCTCCCGCCCCGCGCAGGCATCGCTGACGATCACCGGCGCCCCGCAGGCCAGGGCCTCGTAGACGGTGAGCGGCTGGCCCTCGTACCAGACGCTCGGGAAGACCAGCGCCCGGGCTTGGCGCATCAGCGCCTGTACGCCGGCGGCGTCGCGCCAGCCGAGCATGACGGCCTCGGGATGGCGCGCCGCGAGATCGGCCCGCTGGGGGCCGTCGCCGACGAA
This sequence comes from Methylobacterium sp. 391_Methyba4, assembly GCF_029691625.1. NCBI lineage: Bacteria > Pseudomonadati > Pseudomonadota > Alphaproteobacteria > Hyphomicrobiales > Methylobacteriaceae > Methylobacterium > Methylobacterium sp. 391_Methyba4. The sequence continues at coordinate 5,358,667 of NZ_CP121475.1, forward strand.
GACCGCCCGCACCCCCGCGCGCTTGGCCGCGTCCGCGAAGATCGGCGCGCCCTTCTCGGTGGAGATCCGCCCGACGAACAGGAAGTCGCCCGGCGCGCCCTCCCGCAGGGGCGCCTGCACCACCGCGATCGGGTTGTCGACCCGGTGGAACACGGTGCCGGGGGGCATCAGCGGCCGGACGACGCTTTCCTGCAGATCGCTGATCGTGACGACGTGGGCGAACAGATCCGGCAGCCGGGCCACGTGGGCGAGGCCGGCATGGCGGACCATCCGGGCCACCTTGCGCGGGTAGCTGCGTGCGTCGCAATGCGCCGCGATGCAGGCGGCCGACATCGGGGTCCGATGGCAGATCCGCTGCTCCGGATAGGCGTAGAAGCCGCCGGTGGGGCAGACGAGGAAGAACTCGTGCATCGTGTAGAGGCACGGCAGCCCGGAGGCCCGGATCGCCGGGCCGATCGACGGCGACAGCGCCTTGGCGAAGGCGTGGACGTGGACGAGGGTGTCCCGGGGGTCGCAGGCGGCGAGTTCCCGCGCGAGGGCGCGGCGTGCCGCGCCGTTCCAGATCGCCTGGGCGGCGAAGGCCAGTTTGCTGCGCGCCGTGGTGACGTCGTCCTGCTCCAGGCAGACCACCCGGATTCCGGCGGGCTCCAGCCGGGGGTCCACCGGGCCGACCGCGGCGAACAGGCTGACGCGGATCCCCCGGGCGGCGAGCCCCAGGGCGGATTCGATCGCGACCTTGGCCTGGCCGCCGTTGATCGCGGCGTGGTCTGCGACGAAGACGACGTGCACGTCAGGAATTCCGCCGCTCTGATCCGGGGCAAAGATCTGTATCCGGCCGCGGTTGATCCCCCGTAAACCGCTCTCCTTCATCCTCCCGGCTCCCGAGACCGACGCGATCCCCGGGAGGGACACCGTGCATGTCGTGATCCTGGCCGAGTTCGCGGCCGCCAGCGGCGGGGCCGAGAAGGTGGCGCTGGAATCGGCCCGCGGGCTCGCCGAGGCCGGTCTCGCCGTCACCTACATCCAGGCGATCTCGGGGGCCGTCGATCCGCTCCTCGACCATGCCGGGATCCAGCGGATCGATCTCGGCCTGCCCGACATCTGGTCGCTCGGTGCCGCGCGGGCGGCTGCCGCCGGGATCTGGCACGCCGCCGCCGCCCGCCGCCTCACCGCGGCTCTCGCGGGCCTCGCCGCGCCGCCGGACTGTATCCACCTGCACCAATGGACCCGGACCCTGTCGCCGGCGATCGTTCCGGTCCTGTCGAAGACCGGGGTGCCGCTGGTCGTCACGCTGCACGACTACGCCCTGGCCTGCCCGAACGGCGTCTATTACCGCTTCGACCGGGCCGAGCCCTGCGGGCTCGCCCCCCTGTCGGCCGCCTGCCTTGCGGCGCCCTGCGATCCCCGCAGCCGGGGGCACAAGCTCGTGCGGGTCGCCCGTGCCGCGGCGCTGCGGCAGGTCGTCGGTCGGGCCAGCCGGCACCATCCGCTGCACGTCGTCCATGTCTGCGACGCCAGCCGGCAGCGGCTGGGCGCTCTGCTCGGCGGCTACGCCCTCACACATCATCGGATCGACAACCCCGTCCGGCTTCCGGAGGGGCCCGCGGCCGCGCCCGCCCGCGGCGACGCGATCGCCTATGTGGGGCGCCTGACCCGCGAGAAGGGCGCCGACCTCGTGGCCGACGCCGCGCGGAGGGCCGGACTTCCGGCCCTGTTCATCGGCGCCGGCCCCCTGGAGGCGGAGCTGCGTGCCCGGGACGGCGTGGAGGTGATCGGATGGCAGAGGCCCGAGGCGGTCTGGGCTACGCTCCGGACCCGCGCCCGGGCGCTGGCGGCGCCGTCGCGCTGGTACGAAACCGGCCCGCTCACCGTCTACGAGGCGCTGGCGGCCGGCATCCCGGTCGTGGCCTCCGACCGCTCCGGCGCCGCCGAGAAGGTCCGGCACGGCCGGACCGGATTCGTGCTCGCACCGGAGGTCGGGCCCCTCGCCGAGGCCTTCACGGCGCTCCGGGACGACGCCCTGGCGGCGTCGCTCGGAGCGGAGGCCCGCAGGCTCTTCCGCACCGCGCCGATGGGCCTGGACGCCCATGCGGCGGCGCTCCGGGGGCTCTACGCCCGTCTGTCCGGAGCCGCGGCTGGTGCGATGCAGCATCCGGATTCGCTGGCCCAGCCGCGATGATCCGAGGCGGCCCGGCCCGTCTGGTATACCACAAGCATTCACGATCCGTTCGTGCCCCTCTGGACAGGCAGATCGTTTTTTGCGAAGCGGCCTCTTGCCGGGATCGGCAATCTTGGCCGATCGGATAAATGGCGCAGCTTGCACGCAATCTGCTATCGGGGCTGCAGCCGCGATGCGATGACTGTGCGAGATCATCGGATCTGCATTTTATCGGGCTTCCGGGTCCTGCATGGCCCCCGAAGCATGCACTTGACTTCTTGTTGCGGTGCAACATATAGAAGCGCGTCAACGCGGACGCATCCGGCGTCCCGCTCCATGAACGTTGCTGGAGACATCGATGCAGACCCCGAACTTCGAGATCCCGACCGAGATGCGCGACTTCGCCGAGAAGAGCGTCGATCAGGCTCGGACCGCTGTCGGCACCATGATGACGAACGCCGTGAAGGTCGCCGAGCAGGTCCAGACCTCGGGTCAGACCTTCCAGTCGACCCTGACCGCCGCGGTCGCGAAGGGGTTTGATCACGCGCAGGCCAACGCCAACGCGACCTTCGACTTCGCCCAGAAGCTGGTGCGCACGAAGGATCTCCGCGAGGCGTTCGAGCTCCAGTCCGAGTTCGTCCGCAGCCAGTTCGCCGCGCTCCAGGCCCAGGCCAAGGATTACGGCGCCCTCGCCCAGAACGCCGCCGCCCGCTGAGGCCGGCGCGCCGTCCCCGATCCTCGATCGGGGACACGATACGGGATCCGGAGGGCGCGCGGCGCCGACCGGATCCGAGGCTCTGACACCCGGGCGTCACGGGTCCGAGGCCGACACCGCGGGCGAGCCGGCTGCGCACGACCCTCCGGCCGCCGCTCCGTCAGGACGGCCTGACGCCGACAGGAGGAGATCGCGCGATGGGAAAGCCGCGTCGACCGAGGGGAGGCCGCCCCGCCGGATTACCCCAACCGCTCCGGAAGGCGCTGGCCCCGGCCGAGTTCCGCCCTGCGCCGATCGCCGAGGACGCACCCGCGCCGGCGAGCGACGTTTCCGTCGAGACCCACGAGCCGCAGGCCGAGCCGGCCCAGGCGGCGCCCGCGGCGACCACCCCGGTCCTGCCCGAGACCGCCTCTGAGGTGCAGACCGAGGTGCCGGCCGATGGGCCGACCGAGACGGCCGCGCAGCCGGTCCCCGAAGCCGGTGCCGCGGCGGATATCGCCCTCCCGCCGGTGCCGGACGCCGTCGACGTCCCACACCGGATCGTCTTCACCCCCGACCGCTTCGATGTCGTCGAGATCGGCTCGACCATCGCCCGCTACGTGCGCTGCGAGGGCGAGGCGGCCCTGGCGCATCTGCGGGCGCTCTCGGGCGCCCGGTCGCCGGCCGAGGTGATTCGCCTGCAGGTCGGCGAGGTCCAGCGGGCCGCCGACGCGTCCCTGACCTGCTGGGTCACGGTCATCGGTCAGACGAGCCGCGTGGTCGCGTACCGCTGAAGCGGCGCGGGACTTGTCGCATCCCGGCAACACGGGCCCCCGGATCGAACCGGCGGCGGCAACCGTCCGTTAACCAAGTCGGTCCCATGCCGTAACGGAGGGCACGGGAAACGACACCGGACCGATGCCGAACTGCGCGCGCCTGATCCGTACCGCATGGCTTCGCCTGGCCGTGGCGCTTCTGCCGGCCCTGGCGGGAGCGCCGGTTGCCGCGCAGAACGGCGAGAAGCCCGCCGTCGCCATCGGGGCCGACCTCGCGAGCCAGGCCGGCGGCACGCGCCTGACCCTGACCCTGTCCCGGGCCGTCGAGGCCCGCGGCTTCGTGATGGAGCGGCCGGACCGGGCGGTGATCGACTTGCCCGAGGTCAACTTCCAGCTCGAATCCGGGACCGGCAGCCGCCGCGACGGGCTCGTCCAATCCTTCCGCTACGGCCTGTTCGCCCCAGGCCGCTCCCGCATCGTGATCGACCTCACCGCCCCCGCCACCGTCGGCAGGATCGAGTCGGTGACGCGGGCCCGCGACGGCGCGGTGCTGCTCACGATCCCGCTCCAGCGCGCCGACCGCGACGCCTTCCGCAAGGCCGCGGCCGCCGCGGATCCCGCCCCCGCCCAGGCCCGCAGCGCCCCGCCGGAACCGACCGACCAGCGCCCGCTGATCATGGTCGATGCCGGCCACGGCGGCACCGATCCCGGCGCCATCGCGGTGGGCGGCGTGTTCGAGAAGGATATCGTGTTCGGCTTCGCCCAGGCGCTGGTGGAGAAGCTGGAGGCGGCCGGGCGCTACCGGGTCCGGATGACCCGCGACCGGGACGTGTTCGTGCCCCTCGCCGACCGGGTGCGCCTCGCCCGCGAGGCCAAGGCCGACCTGTTCGTGTCGATCCACGCGGATTCGATCTCGGCGGCCCCCCAGGTGCGGGGCGCCACGATCTACACCAATGCTGAGAAGGCCACGGACGCCGAATCCGCCAAGCTCGCGGAGCGCGAGAACCGGGCCGACGCCGCCGCGGGCGCCGACGCCGCCGAGGCGCCGCCGGACATCGCCGACATCCTGCAGGAGCTGACCCTGCGCGAGACCCGCGGCTTCTCGTCGGGCTTCGCCCGCACGCTGATGGGCCAGCTCGCCCCCGTGATCGAGATGAGCGCCAAGCCCCACCGCGAGGCGCGCTTCGTGGTGCTGCGCTCCCCCGACGTGCCGAGCGTGCTGGTGGAGCTGGGCTATCTCTCCAGCAAGCGCGACCTGGAGATGCTGCAATCGCCGGAGTGGCGGGCGGGCGTCACCGGCTCCATGGCCAAGGCGATCGATCTGTTCTTCACCAACCGCGCCACCCTGGGGCGTCCGACGGTCATGCGCCGCTCGGCCGCTGTCGCCCCAGTTTCACCATAGAATGCGTGTCGATACGGGACGTCCGAACGCCCCGTCGCACCGCCGTCGAAACCGGCATTCCGAAGGGGCCTGACGGGAGCATCCGGGGGCTGACCGCATCGAGAGCGGACGCACGCGCCGGATGAGCCGATTCCGGCATTCGGCCGGGCCAGCGACGAGCGGAACACCGGATGCGTCTGATCCTTCGTTTCTTCGGGATCCTGTTCAGCGCTGGCGCGGTGCTGTTCGTGGTCGGCGCGGCGGTGGGCGGGTACTTCTACTGGAAGTACAGCCAGGACCTGCCCGACCACGCGGCGCTCGCCAATTACGAGCCGCCGGTGATGACCCGCGTCCACGCGGCGGACGGTTCGCTGCTCGCCGAATATGCCCGCGAGCGCCGGCTGTACCTGCCGATCCAGGCGATGCCCAAGATCGTCGTCGCGGCCTTCCTGTCGGCCGAGGACAAGAATTTCTACAAGCACGGCGGCATCGACCCCGAGGGGATCGTGCGCGCCTTCCTGACCAACGCCAAGTCGGGCAAGCGGCAGGGCGCCTCGACCATCACCCAGCAGGTCGCCAAGAACTTCCTGCTCTCCTCCGAGCAGACCTACGACCGCAAGATCAAGGAGGCGCTGCTGGCCCTCCGGATCGAGGCGGCCTACTCGAAGGACAAGATCCTCGAGCTGTACCTCAACGAGATCTTCCTCGGCACGATCGTCCCGGGCCGCAACCTCCACGGCGTGGCGGCAGCGGCGTTGGATTACTTCGGAAAATCGGTCCACGAGCTGACCATCAACGAGGCGGCCTACCTCGCCGCCCTGCCGAAGGGGCCGAACAACTACCACCCCTACCGCAAGACCCAGGCGGCGCTGGACCGCCGCAACGAGATCATCCGCCTGATGGCGGAGAACGGCTACATCACCAAGGAGGAAGCGGATTCCGCCAAGAAGATGCCGCTCGGCGTCAACCCGCGCGTCGCCTTCCCGAACGCCGCCAACGCCAACTACTTCACCGAGGAGGTCCGCCGCGAGATCTCCGAGCGCTACGGCGAGAAGAAGCTCTACGAGGGCGGCCTCTCGGTGCGCACGACCCTCGATCCGAAGATGCAGGGCTGGGCCCGCAAGGCGCTGGTCGACGGCCTCGTGCGCTACGATCAGGCCCATGGCTGGCGCGGGCCGGTCACCAAGGTCGACCTGACCGGGCGCGACTGGGGCATGGCGGCGGCCGAGGTTCCGGCGCTGGGCGACGTGGCACCGTGGCGCCTCGCCGTGGTGCTGGGCAATGGCGGCGGCGGCGTGCAGATCGGCCTGCAGCCCAAGCGCGAGGCCTCCGGCCAGGTGGTCAAGGACCGCGAGACCGGCGTGATCACGCCCGAGGGCATGCGCTGGGCCGGCCGCGCCAACCTCCAGCCCGGCGACATGGTCTATGTCGAGGCGATGGATGGCGGCCGCGGCCAGTTCCGCCTGCGCCAGAAGCCCGAGGTCTCCGGCGCCATCGTGGCCATGGACCCGAATACGGGCCGGGTGCACGCGATGGTCGGCGGCTTCTCGTACGACGAATCCGAGTTCAACCGCGCCACCCAGGCGATGCGCCAGCCCGGCTCCTCGTTCAAGCCGATCGTCTACTCGGCGGCGCTGGACAACGGCTACACGCCCGCCTCGATCATCCAGGACACCCCGATCACCATCGAGGCCGGCCCCGGCCAGGAGGCCTGGACGCCCTCGAACTACGACGGCAAGTCCGGCGGCCCCCACACCCTGCGCTACGGCATCGAGCACTCGAAGAACCTGATGACGGTGCGGCTCGCCAAGGATGTCGGCATGCCGCTCATCGCCGAGTACGCCCGCCGCTTCGGCGTCTACGACGACATGCTGCCGGTTCTTCCGATGTCGCTGGGCGCGGGCGAGACCACGGTGATGCGCATGGTCACCGCCTACTCGATGCTGGCCAATGGCGGCCGGCGCATTAGGCCGACCCTGATCGACCGGATCCAGGACCGTATCGGCGAGACCATCTACCGCCACGACAACCGCAAATGCATCGGCTGCGACGCCGAGAAGTGGTCCGGCCAGGACGAGCCGAAGCTGGTGGACGATTCCGAGCAGGTGCTCGACCCGCTGACCGCCTACCAGATGGTCTCGATCATGGAGGGCGTGGTCCAGCGCGGGACCGCGACGATCCTGAAGCAGATCGGCAAGCCGCTCGCCGGCAAGACCGGCACGACCAACGACGCCAAGGACGCGTGGTTCGTGGGCTTCTCGCCGGATCTGGCGGTCGGCATCTATATCGGCTTCGACAAGCCGCGCTCGCTCGGCGACCGCGCCACCGGCGGCGGGCTGGCGGCGCCGATCGCCCTGGAGTTCCTCAAGACCGCCCTCAAGGACAAGCCGCCGACGCCGTTCCGCGTGCCCCCGGGGATCAAGCTGATCCGCATCAATCTCGCCAGCGGCACCCGTGCGGGGTCCGGCGAGGGCGCCGGGACCATCCTGGAGGCGTTCAAGCCCGGTACCGCACCGGCGGATTCCTACGTGGCGCCGTCGTCCTCGGGCGGCGGCCAGGCCGCCGCCCCCGCGGCGGTCCCGGCCGATCCCGACCGGGCCGCGCAGGCCGGCGGATTGTACTGAGGCGACCGGTCCCGGCTCGCGCTCCGCTCAAGTCGGGTCTGCCCGAGTCGAGTCTGCCCAGGTCGGGTCCGCCCGGCCTGGGCTTTCTGTTGCGGATCCCGAGCGTGCGCAGCGCCGACGCCGGAGCGGCGTTCTGAAACCGCGGCATGGCCTCGACGAGGGTCACGGATCCGGCCTCATCCTGTCCCCCTCCCGCGTGGGATCAGGGTGCCTGCCCTGGACGATTCAGGGTTCTTGCCGTCGTTCCGGGGCGCGGCAGCGGCCCTGCGCGGTCCGGAAGACGTGGCTCGCGCGATCCGCGCTCCGGCATCCGCGCAGAAAAAAGCCGCCCCGGATGGAGCGGCTCGAAGAGTCATCAGGGAGGCATCAAAACAGAGCGGACGAACATGTCCAACTCGACATCCAGATCACTGGATGCCTCTTTATGCCCCGGAAACCTTAATCGGCAGTTAATACAAATCTTCGGCCGGTGATCTCAGGCCGCCAGACTGTCGAACAGGCCGCGCCCGTCGGTTCCGCCGATCAGGTCTTCGACGAAGTTCTCCGGGTGCGGCATCATCCCGAGCACGTTCCCGGTCTCCGACAGGACGCCCGCGATGGCGTTGAGGGAGCCGTTGCGGTTGGCCTCCACGGTGATGGCGCCGGTGGCGTCGCAGTACCGGAAGGCGACCCGGCCCTCGCCTTCGATCCGCGCCAGCGTCTCGGGATCGGCGAAGTAATTGCCTTCCCCGTGGGCGACGCAGACGTCGATGACCTGACCCGGGGCGTAGGCGCTGGTGAAGCGGGTGTCGGTGCGCTCGACCCGGAGCGTCTGGCGGTGGCAGATGAAACGCCGGTCGACGTTGCGCATCAGCACGCCTGGCAGGAGGCCGGATTCGCACAGGATCTGGAAGCCGTTGCAGATGCCGAGCACGAGTCCGCCGCGCGCCGCGTGGGCCCGCACCGCATCCATGGCGGCGGCCCGGCCGGCGATGGCGCCGCAGCGCAGGTAGTCGCCGTACGAGAAGCCGCCGGGCAGCACGGCGAGGTCGGTGCCGGCGGGCAGTTCGTGGTCCGCGTGCCAGACGAGGCTCACCTGCGCGCCGGATCGCCGCAGGGCCCGGACGACGTCCGATTCGCGGTTGGAACCCGGGAAGACGACGACCGCGGCGTGCATCAGAGGATCTCGATCGCGTAATTCTCGACGACGGTGTTGGCCAGGAGCTTCTCGCAGGCCGTGCGCAACGTCGCCTCCGCGGCGGCGCTGTCGACCGCCGAGACCTCGATGTCGAAGACCTTGCCCTGCCGGACGCCGTCGACGCCCTCGATGCCGAGGGATCTGAGTGCGGCCTCGATCGCCTTACCCTGCGGGTCCAGCACACCGGTCTTCAGGGTGACGATGATACGGGCTTTCATGGATCTTCGGGTCTCACGCGTGTCCGGGACGGGAGTGTGACCTGCGACATCGTCACACAGACCGCCGCGGACCGCTTCTAGCAGGAAGGCCGCCGAACTGTCGAACACCCCGCACGCATGGGGATAATTCCGGTATTCGGTGCAACTTGACGAATATTTCTAGAGCAGGCGCACTCGCTCAGCGATGCGTGGCCGGGCTCCGCAGCGGCTCGATGCTGGTGGCCCGGCGCCAGAGCTGGAGCATGACCCAGGCCGCGAACAGGCTGAACACGCCCATCAGGACGTGTCCCACCCGCTCGCCGAGATCGAAGATGCCCGCGATGGCCCAGCCCGCCGCGATGGCCACGGCGAACACCTCGGTGCCGACGAGGACCATCATGCTGATGATGGTGATGGCGTTGCGCCCGTTCACGAGATCCGCCCTCGAATAGATTTCGCGTCCCGGACGCGCCGTCCGGGACGCGCGCAGCTAGCCCGGAGCGGCCGCGTGATGCAACCGACGGGACGGATCCCGTGTCAGCGCGGCGCGCGCTTGGCCAGGATCCGCTGCAGGGTCCGCCGGTGCATGTTGAGGCGCCGGGCGGTCTCGCTCACGTTGCGGCTGCACAGCTCGTAGACGCGCTGGATGTGCTCCCAGCGGACCCGGTCCGCCGACATCGGGTTCTCCGGCGGGTCGGCCCGCTCGCCCGGCTGCGCCATCAGCGTGCCGTGGATCTCGTCGGCATCGGCGGGTTTGGCGAGGTAGTCGAAGGCGCCGAGCTTCACCGCGGTCACCGCCGTGGCGATGTTGCCGTAGCCGGTCAGGATCACGCCCCGGGCCTCGGGACGGCGCTCCTTGAGGCGGGCGATCACGTCCAGGCCGTTGCCGTCGCCCAGGCGCATGTCGATCACCGCGAAGGCGGGGGCGCGCGCCTCGACGGCCGAGACGCCGTCCGCGACGCTGTCGGCCACCTGCACGTGGTAGCCGCGGCTCTCCATGGCGCGGGCGAGGCGGGTCTGGAAGGGCTTGTCGTCGTCAACGATCAACAGGCTGCGGTCGGAGAAGGCGGCCAGCGGATCGGCATCGTCGATCACGGCGGGGTTGGTCGCCGCCACAGTCCCGGGCTGCGTGAGCATCCGACACTCCTTTTGGGTTTTCGTCGTCGGGTTCTTGGTCTGTGCCTCATATAGGTACGGCATCGCGCGGTGGCAGGGGGGCGCGGATACTGAGTTCCGGAGAATGTCGCGGCGCCGCCCCCCGCTCGAAGATGTGGCGGGCCCAGGAGACCCGCACGATCGCCCCATGGGCGTCCGGCGCGGCGACGTTCATCAGGGCGAGCTGCGCCCCCGAGCGCTCGATCAGGGTCTTGGCGATGAACAGGCCCAGGCCGAGCCCGGCCCCCACGGTCTCGCCGGATTGCGGCCGGTCGTGGCTGCGGGTCGTGACGTAGGGCTCGCCGGCCCGCAGCAGCACCTCGCTGGAGAAGCCCGGCCCGTCGTCGCGGATCTCGATCCAGACCCGGTCGGGCGTCCAGCGCCCCTCGACGGAGACGCGGGCCTCGGCGAAGTCCACGGCGTTGTCGAGGATGTTGGCGAGGCCGAACATGACGCCCGGGTTGCGGCGGCAGGCCGGCTCCGGGCCGTCGCCGGCGCTGGTGACGTCGAGGGCGGCGCCCAGCGCCCGCTGGGGCGCCACCAGCTCCTCCACGAGGTGGCTGAACGTGACCGTCTCCAGGAAGCCGACCCCGTCCCCGTCGAGGGAGGTCAGCTTGCCGAGGATGCCGCGGCAGCGGTCGACCTGCTCGCGCAGCAGGTTGAGATCCTCCGCGACCGCCGGCGAGGCGGTGGGGCCGAGCTGGCGGATCAGCTCCTTGGTCACCACCATGATGGTGCCCAGCGGCGTGCCCAATTCATGGGCAGCGGCGGCCGCCAGCCCGTCGAGCTGCGACAGGTGCTGCTCGCGGGCGAGCACGAGTTCGGTGGCGGCGAGCGCCTGGGCGAGGAGCCGCGTCTCCTCCGCCACCCGCCACGCGTAGACGCCCGTGAAGGCGGTGCCGAGCAGGATCGCCGTCCAGACGCCGGAGACATACAGGAACGGCAGCTCGATCCGCCCGTCGGCGAACCAGGGCAGGGGCCGGTGCACCAGGGCGAGCAGGGTCGCGAGCCCCACCGCCAGAAGCCCCAGCGCCAGCGTCCGCTCGGGCGGGAGGGCGGTCGCGGAGATCAGCACGGGGGCGAGGAACAGCAGCGAGAACGGATTCTGGAGCCCGCCGGTGAGGAACAGCAAAGCCGCGAGCTGCACGATGTCGAAGGCGAGCAGCAGCGCGGCCGAATCGTCGCTGAGACGGTAGCTCGCGGGGAATCGGATCCGCAGGGCGAGGTTCAGCCAGGACGAGGTGGCGATCACCAGGAAGCACCAGCCGAAGGGGAGCGGCAGGCCGAGGCCGAACTGCGCCCCGACCACCGCCGCGCTCTGGCCCGTGACGGCGAGCCAGCGGAGGCGGACGAAGGTGTCGAGCCGCAGGTGTCGGGCGTCGCGGCCGAGGCCGCTGAGATCGGTATCGGGCATGCTGTGTTTCGATGCGTCGCCGGACGGACCCGACCGGCCCGGCTTCTCGCGGATCCCCACCGCATGACGCGGTGGCGGGGATCCCGGCAAGCCGACCCGGACAAGTCGTCGCTGGTGAACGTGGTCACAGGCAAGTCGCCGCGGCTCCGGGATGTTCCACCGGCGTTCAGGGTGGAGCATTATCCTACCGATTCGGGTTGCAGGGGACGGGCCGTGCGGCGCAATGCCGGCGGCCGGACCGAGACCGCGAGGTGACGATGCTGCTGGCCTATTCGATGTACGAGGGCGCCCGCGCCCTGATGGCGCCCGCCCGCGTTGCCGCCGATCTGACGCGCTACGGGCTGCAGCTGCCGGGCAACCCCCTGGCCTACGGCCCCTATGCACGCGCGGTGAGCGCTGGCTGCGAGATGTTCGAGCGCGTCACCCGCCAGTACGGCAAGCCCGCCTTCGGCTTCACCGAGACGGTCGTCGACGGCGCGCCGGTCCCGGTCACCGAGCGGGTGGTCTGGGAGCGGCCGTTCTGCCGCCTGATCGCCTTCGACCGCGCCTTCCCGACGCCCCCCGCCGAGGCGCAGCCCAAGCTGCTGATCGTCGCGCCGATGTCGGGCCACTACGCCACGCTCCTGCGCGGCACCGTCGAGGCGATGCTGCCGAACCACCGGGTGTTCGTCACCGACTGGACCGATGCCCGGATGGTGCCGCTGTTCGCGGGCCAGTTCGACCTCGACGATTACATCGACTACCTGCAGGAGATGTTCGCCGTCCTCGGGCCGGACCTGCACGTCATGGCGGTGTGCCAGCCGGCGGTGCCGGTCTTCGCCGCGGTGGCGCTGATGGAGGCGGCCGACGAGCCGGCGGTGCCGACCTCCATGACCCTGATGGGTGGCCCGATCGACACCCGCCGCTCGCCCACCGCGGTGAACTGCCTCGCGCAGGAGCGCGGCCAGGCGTGGTTCGAGCAGAACACGATCAGCCTCGTGCCGCCGATCTACCCGGGGGCGTGGCGCCGGGTCTATCCGGGCTTCCTGCAGCTGTCGGGCTTCATGGCGATGAACCTCGACCGGCACGTCACCGCCCATTCGGACATGTTCGACCACCTGGTGAAGGGCGACGGCGATTCGGCCGAGAAGCACCGCGAATTCTACGACGAGTACCTCGCCGTGATGGACCTGACGGCCGAGTACTACCTCCAGACCGTGCAGACCGTGTTCGTCGACCACGCCCTGCCCACGGGTCGGATGCGCCACCGGGACACGCTGGTCGATCTCGGAGCCATCCGCCGCTGCGCGATCCTCGCGGTCGAGGGCGAGAACGACGACATCTCCGGCGTCGGCCAGACCAAGGCGGCCCTAGACCTCACGCCGAACCTGCCCGACGCCCGCAAGGCCTACCATCTCCAGGCCGGCGTCGGCCATTACGGCGTGTTCAACGGCTCCCGCTACCGGGCGGTGATCGCCCCCCGTATCGCCGCCTTCATCCGCGCCATGCAGGCGGTGCCCGGCACGCGGGGCAGCCACCTGCGGCAGGTGGGCTGAGGCGTTACGTCCAGCCTCCGCCCGCCGCGCCCGGGACAGGCGCGACGGGCCCCGTCCCCTGCGGGCGACGATGCTCACACGGCTCCGACCGCTGCGCGCCGCGCAGTGAGGCCGCACCGGCTCCGGCGAAGTCTCGCCCTGCGCCCGCGCGCGAAAAAATCCCCCGCCGATCCTGAATACATAACGCAGTGATGGCCGGACTGGCGCGGGGCTTGCGAGATGCGCCCCGTGACCTGGATCCGCGCAAGCACCGCCCGCGCACGCACCGCCTGCGCCCAGCCCGACTCCGTCCCCAGACCGGTGGTCGCGCGGGCGCTTGCCAGAGCTCCATTGTCACGCCGGGCCATTGCGCCCCTGCTTAAGAATTGTTCAAACTCGCCCGCAAGGTGTGGGCCGGCGCTTCGGGCCTGAGACCCGCACCGCCAGGGAGAAGACGATGGACCGCAGGACGTTCCTGAAGGGCTCGGCCGCGCTCGGGCTGGCGGCACCGCAGATCGCGCGGCCGGCCCTGGCGCAGGGCGCGAAGGTGCTGCGCTTCGTGCCGCAGGCGAACCTCGCCAATTTCGACCCGATCTGGGGGACCCAGTACGTGGTGCGCAACGCCGGCACCCTCGTCTGGGACATGCTCTACGGCGTCGACGCGCAGCTGAAGCCGCAGCGCCAGATGGTCGAGTCCGAGGAGGTCTCGGGCGACAAGCTGACCTGGACCTTCCGGCTGCGCCCCGGCCTCAAGTGGCACGACGGCGAGCCGGTGCTGGCCAAGGACGTGGTGGCGAGCCTCACCCGCTGGATGGCCCGGGACCCGATCGGCCTGATGATCCGGGGAATCCAGGACGACCTCGCGGCGACCGACGACAAGACCTTCCAGTGGCGCCTGAAGAAGCCCTTCCCGAAGCTGCTCTACGCGCTCGGCAAGACCAACGCGCCGATGGCCCTGATGATGCCGGAGCGGATCGCCAAGACCGACCCGTTCACGCAGATCTCCGAATATGTCGGCTCGGGCCCGATGAAGTTCGTCCGCAACGAGTGGGTGCCGGGCGCCCGGGCGGTGTTCGAGACCTTCACCGACTACAAGCCCCGCGACGAGCCGAATTCCTGGCTCGCGGGCGGCAAGCGCATGCTGGTCGACCGGGTCGAGTGGGTGATCATGCCGGACGCCGCCACCGCCTCGGCGGCCCTGCAGAACGGCGAGGTCGACTGGTGGGAGAACCCGATCTCCGACCTCGTCCCGCTGCTGCGCAAGAACAGCAACCTCAACGTCGATATCGCCGACCCGCTGGGCAATGTCGGCTCGTTCCGGATGAACCACCTGCACCCGCCCTTCGACAATCCGAAGATCCGGCAGGCGGTCATGACCGCGATGAGCCAGGAGGATTACATGCGGGCGATCGTCGGCGACGACGACAGCCTGTGGAAGAAGCTGCCGGGTTTCTTCACGCCGGGGACGCCCCTCTACAGCGAGGCGGGCGGCGGCAACGTCGGCAAGGGCGACATCAAGCTCGGCCAGAAGCTGCTCAAGGAAGCCGGCTACAAGGGCGAGCCGGTGGTCTGCATCGTGGCGCAGGATCAGGGAATCACCAAGGCGCAGGGCGACATCACCGCCGACCTCTTGAAGCAGATGGGCTTCAACGTCGACTTCGTCGCCACCGACTGGGGCACCACCGGCACCCGCCGGGCCTCCAAGGCGCCGCCGTCCCAGGGCGGCTGGAACATGTTCCACACGTGGCACGCGGGCGCCGACTGCATCAACCCGGCGGGCTACCCGGCGGTGCGGGCGAGCGGCGACAAGGCGTGGTTCGGCTGGCCGAACATCCCGCCGGTGGAGACCGCCATCGCCGAATGGTTCGACGCCGCCGACCCGGCCGCCGAGAAGGCCGCCATCGACAAGGTCAACGCCGCCGCCTGCGAGGGCGTGGTCTACGTCCCGACCGGGTTCTTCCTCGGCTACCAGGCGTGGCGGAAGAACGTCTCGGGCATCGTGAAGGGGCCGATCCCGTTCACCTGGGGCGTGTCGAAGGCGTGATGGGGCGGGTGGTGATCATGCCGGCGAACGCGACGCGTTCTCCCTCCCCCCTCTGCGGGGGAGGGTGGCCCTCGCGTCAGCGAGGGTCGGGAGAGGGGAGCGACGATGCAGGATCGGGCTTCGCCCTTCATGCAGGCCGCGCCCCTTCCGGAAGCCGGGTTCCCCTCTCCCGACCCCCTTCGGCGGCCACCCTCCCCCGCAGAGGGGAGAGGGGGTGCGGCGGCGCCCGCCGCGCCCTTCGTCCCACGGCCTAGCGAGGACCCATGCTCGGCTATATCGGCAGGCGCATCCTCGCCACCATCCCGGTCATGGCGGTGGTCGGGCTGTTCGTCTTCAGCCTCCTCTACTTCGCCCCCGGCGATCCGGCGGCGATCATCGCGGGCGACCAGGCGACGCCCGACGACGTCGCCCGGATCCGCGCCACGCTGGGCCTCGACCGGCCGTTCCTGGTGCGGTTCTGGGAATGGTCCTGGCAGATCCTCCACGGGGATCTCGGCACCTCGATCTTCACCAACCTGCCGGTCACCACCATGATCGGCCAGCGCGTGCAGCCCACCGTCTCGCTGATGCTGGTCACCCTGGTCTTCGCCATCGTGGTGGCGGTGCCGCTCGGCGTCGTCGCCGCCTGGAAGGCCGGCAGCCTGATCGACCGCCTCGTGATGGGCCTCGCCGTGACGGGCTTCTCGGTCCCGGTCTTCGTGGTCGGCTATGTGCTCGCCTACGTCTTCGCCCTCGAACTCGGCTGGCTGCCCGTCCAGGGCTACACGCCGATCGAGCAGGGCCTGTGGCCCTGGCTGTCCAACCTGATCCTGCCGGCGGTGACGCTCGGCCTCGTCTACATCGCGCTGATCGCCCGGGTGACCCGGGCGACCATGCTCGACGTGCTCCAGCAGGATTACGTCCGCACCGCCCGGGCGAAGGGGCTGGGGCAGGGGCCGGTCCTGTTCGTCCACGCCCTCAAGAACGCCGCGGTGCCGATCGTCACCGTGATCGGCATCGGCATCGCCCTGCTGATCGGCGGCGCGGTGGTGACCGAGACGGTCTTCGCGATTCCCGGCCTCGGGCGCCTCACCGTCGATGCGATCCTGCGGCGCGACTACCCGGTCATCCAGGGCGTCGTCCTGCTGTTCAGCTTCGTCTACGTGCTGGTGAACCTCGCCATCGACCTCTTCTACACCGTGCTCGACCCGAGGATCCGCTATTGACCGCGACCGTCGCGCCCTTCCCCAGCAGCGCCCCGCAGGCGGGGACCCCGTCCGAGGCGACCGCCCCCAAGGCGCCCCCGCCGCCGGGCCTCGCCATCGCGGCGCCGCTGCCCGACGTGTTCCCGGCCCGCAAGCGCCGGGGCCCGGTCTGGACCTATATCCGCCGCAACCCGACCATCGTGGTCGGGGGCGTGCTGCTCCTCGTCGTCTTCCTGATGGCTTTGCTGGCGCCGTATCTCGGCACCGTCGACCCGACCGCCCTGGCGCCCGCCAAGCGCACCCGGGCTCCGTCCGCGCAATACTGGTTCGGCACCGACATGCTCGGCCGCGACGTCTACTCGCGGGTGGTCTACGGCGCCCGGGTCTCGCTGCTGGTCGGCTTCTCGGTGGCGTTCCTCGCCTCGATCGCCGGCCTCGCGGTCGGACTCGTCTCCGGCATGGTGCGCTGGCTCGACGGGATCGTCATGCGGGTCGTCGACGGCATGATGTCGATCCCGCCGATCCTGCTCGCGGTCGCGCTGATGGCGCTGACCCGCGGCTCGGTCCAGAACGTGATCATCGCGATCACCATCGCGGAGATCCCGCGGGTCGCCCGCCTCGTGCGCGGCGTGGTCCTGTCCCTGCGCGAGCAGCCCTATGTCGAGGCGGCGGTGACCACGGGCACCCGGATGCCGGCGATCATCTGGCGCCACATCCTGCCCAACACGCTGGCGCCTATGACCGTGCAGGCGACCTACATCTGCGCCTCCGCGATGATCACCGAGGCGATCCTGTCGTTCATCGGCGCGGGCGTGCCGCCCTCGACGCCGTCCTGGGGCAACATCATGGCCGAGGGCCGGGCCCTCTGGCAGGTGAAGTTCTACATCATCCTGTTCCCGGCGATCTTCCTCTCGATGACGGTGCTGGCCGTGAACCTCGTCGGCGACGGCCTGCGCGACGCCCTCGATCCCCGCATGGCGAAAGACGTCTGATGAGGACCGGCAGCATGAGCGGCGCACCCCTCCTGTCGATCGAGAACCTGCAG
Organism: Methylobacterium sp. 391_Methyba4; assembly: GCF_029691625.1. NCBI lineage: Bacteria > Pseudomonadati > Pseudomonadota > Alphaproteobacteria > Hyphomicrobiales > Methylobacteriaceae > Methylobacterium > Methylobacterium sp. 391_Methyba4. Next base: position 5,376,030 of record NZ_CP121475.1, read on the forward strand.
GTCCATTTCCGCACCCCCGACGGGGTGAACCGGGCGGTGGACGGGGTCTCGTTCGCGATCCAGTCGGGGGAGACCCTGGCGATCGTCGGCGAATCCGGCTGCGGGAAGTCGGTGACGTCCATGTCGATCCTGCGGCTCCTGCCCGAGCCGCCGGCCCGCATTGCCGGCGCCATCAAGTTCGAGGGGACCAACCTCCTCGACCTGCCCAACAGCGCCATGCGCAAGATCCGCGGCAACGACATCAGCGTGATCTTCCAGGAGCCGATGACCTCGCTGAACCCGGTCCTGACGGTCGGCCGCCAGATCGGCGAGACCCTGCGCCTGCACCAGGGGCTCGGCCGACGCGAGGCCGAGGAGCGGGCAATCGAGATGCTGACGCTGGTCGGCATCCCCGAGCCGCGGCGCCGGGTGCGGGAATACCCGCACCAGCTCTCCGGCGGCATGCGCCAGCGGGTGATGATCGCCATCGCGCTCGCCTGCTCGCCCAAGCTCCTGATCGCCGACGAGCCGACCACGGCGCTCGACGTGACCATCCAGGCCCAGATCCTCGACCTGATGCGCGACCTGAAGGCCCGGGTCGGGGCCGCGATCATGCTGATCACGCACGATCTCGGGGTGGTGGCCGAGGTCGCCGACCGGGTGGTGGTGATGTATGCCGGCCGCAAGGTCGAGGAGGCGCCGGTCCGCGACCTGTTCCGGGCGCCCCGCCATCCCTACACGCGGGGCCTGATGGGGGCGGTGCCGAAGCTCGGCGCCGTCGAGCACGGGGCCGACGCGCGGCTCGCCGAGATCCCCGGCATGGTGCCGAGCCTGAAGGGCCGGATCGAGGGCTGCGTCTTCGCCGGGCGCTGTCCGGACGTGACCGACCTGTGCCGCGCCTACGCGCCGGCCCTGGAGCCGAAGGCGCCGGGCCACCTCGCCGCCTGCCACTACGCGCCGAAGGACGCCCTCGCGGCATGAGCGCCCCGCCCGCACCCCCCGCCCGCACCCTGCTGGAGGTCAACGACCTCAAGAAGCACTTTTCCCTCGGCGGCGGCCTGTTCGGCCGGTCGACCCGCGTGCTGAAGGCCGTGGACGGCCTGTCCTTCACGGTCGCCCGGGGCGAGACCCTGTCGCTCGTCGGCGAATCCGGCTGCGGCAAGTCCACCGTCGCCAAGGCGCTGATGCGCCTCTACGCGCCCACCGCCGGACAGGTGGTGCTCGACGGGCGGCGCATCGACGACCTCTCGGCCGGAGCGCTCCGGCCCCTGCGGCGCCACATCCAGATGGTGTTCCAGGACCCGTTCTCGTCCCTCAACCCGCGGATGCGGGTGCGGGCGATCCTGGCCGAGCCGATCCGCAATTTCGGCCTCGCCCGCAATGCCGCCGACCTCGAGGCGAAGCTCGCCAGCCTGATGGAGCGGGTCGGCCTGCCCCGCGAGGCGCTGGGCCGGTTCCCACACGAGTTCTCGGGGGGCCAGCGCCAGCGCATCGGCATCGCCCGGGCGCTCGCCGCCGAGCCGGACCTGATCATCTGCGACGAGGCGGTCTCGGCGCTCGACGTCTCCGTGAAGGCGCAGATCGTCAACCTGCTGCGGGATCTTCAGCGCGAGCTCGACCTCGCCATGCTGTTCATCAGCCACGACCTCGCCATCGTCGAGCACATGACCCACCGGGTGGCGGTGATGTATCTCGGCAAGATCGTCGAGATCGGGCCCCGCCGCGATCTGTTCTTGGCCCCGAAGCACCCCTACACGCAGGCCCTGCTCTCGGCGGTGCCGATCCCCGAGCCCGGGGCCGGGCGCACCCGCATCGTGCTCAAGGGCGACGTGCCGAGCCCGATCAACCCGCCCTCCGGCTGCCGCTTCCACACCCGCTGCCCGCACGCCTTCGACCGCTGCCGGACCGAGGTGCCCGGCCTCGACGCAGTGGGCACCGGCCATTTCGCCGCCTGCCACCTCAACGACGCGGCCGCGCCGGCCCGGGCGGCCTGACGGAGCCGTCTTTGCGAGCGCAGCGAAGCAACCCGGTGCGGCGCGCGATCCCCGAGCGTGGCGGATCCCTGGGTCGCTTCGCTGCGCGCGCGATGACGGATCGGATCCCTGCAGACGGCTTTTGGAGACAACCGTGCAGCACGACCTCATCCTGAAGGGCGCGCGGGTCATCGACCCGTCGCAGAACCACGACGGGATCTGCGACGTCGCCTTCGCGGACGGACGGGTCTCGGGCTTCGGCCGCGACCTGCCGGCCGGCCCGGGCACGCAGGTCCGCGACATGGAAGGCGCCATCGTCACGCCGGGCCTGATCGACCTGCACACCCATGTCTATTGGGGCGGCACGTCGCTGGGCATCGACGCCGACGAATTCTGCCGCACCTCCGGGGTGACCACCTCGGTGGATACCGGCAGCGCGGGACCCGGCAACTTCGCGGGCTTCCGCAGCCACGTGATCGAGCGGTCGCAGGCGCGGATCCTCGCCTACCTGCACGTCTCCTTCGCGGGCATCTTCGGGTTCTCGAAGACCATCATGGTCGGCGAGAGCGAGGATCCGCGGCTGATGGCGCCCCGGGAGGCCGTGGAGGTCGCCGAGGCCAACCGGGACGTGATCGTCGGCATCAAGGTCCGGGTCGGGCGCCACGCCTCCGGCGACCAGGGTACCGCGCCGCTGGACATTGCCCTGCAGGTCGCCGAGGAGACCGGCCTTCCGCTGATGGCCCATATCGACGAGCCGCCGCCGAGCTACGAGGCCGTGCTCGCCATGCTCCGCCCCGGCGACGTGCTGACCCACGCGTTCCGGCCCTTCCCGAACTCGCCCGTGACCGCGCAGGGCGCTGTGAAGCCGGCGCTGCGCGAGGCCCGGGCGCGGGGGGTGCTGTTCGACATCGGCCACGGCAAGGGCTCCTTCGCCTTCCGGACGGCGCGGGCCATGCTGGCGGGGGGCTTCCTGCCGGACACGATCTCGTCGGACGTGCACCAGCTCTGCATCGAGGGGCCGGCCTTCGACCAAGTCACCACCATGTCGAAGATGCTCTGCCTCGGCATGAGCCTCACCGACGTCATCGCCGCCTCCACGGTGAACGCCGCCGTGGCGCTGAAGCGCATGGAATACGGGACCTTGAAGGTCGGGGCGCTGGGCGACGCCACCGTGCTGGCGGTGCGGGACGGGGCCTTCGACTACGTCGACACGCGGGGGGAGACCATGACCGGCGCCCAGCGGATCACCGCCGAGGGCGTGGTGCTGAAGGGCCGGTGGTGGCATCCGGCCTGACCGCGCCGGGGCCGGACCTGCAGGTCCTCGGTCCGATCGCATACAGAATATCGACCTTTACAGCCTCTTCGGCGGCCCGATACACTTTCCCGTGAGGGGCGGGCCATCGCCGGCCCTCTGCGACACGCGGTCGAAGCTGCGGCGCCAGGGAGGATGGATGGACACGGGTCAGCCTCTGCTGGAGGTCGACGGCGTCACACTCCGCTACAAGACGCCCGAGCACCTCGTCACCGCCACCTACCGGGTGAGCTTCCGGGTCTGGCCCGGGGACCGGTTCGTCCTGCTCGGGCCCTCCGGCTGCGGGAAGTCGACCCTGCTCAAGGCGGTGGGCGGCTACATGGCCCCCACCGAGGGCGAGATCCGCCTGAAGGGCCGCCCGGTCACCGAGCCCGGCCCCGACCGGATGATGGTGTTCCAGGAATTCGACCAGCTCCTGCCCTGGAAGACCGTGCGGCAGAACGTGGTCTTCGCGCTGGAAGCCTCGGGCCGGCTCAAGGGCCGGGAGGCCCTGGACCGGGCCAACCTCTACATCGACAAGGTCAACCTCACGAAGTTCGCCGACAGCTATCCCCACACCCTGTCGGGCGGGATGAAGCAGCGCGTCGCCATCGCCCGCGGCATGGCCATGGAGCCCGACATCCTGCTGATGGACGAGCCCTTCGCGGCGCTCGACGCGCTCACCCGGCGGCGCATGCAGGACGAGCTGCTGATGCTGTGGGAGGGCACGCGCTTCACCGTGCTGTTCGTCACCCACTCGATCCCCGAGGCGATCAAGGTCGGCTCCCGCATCCTGCTGCTCTCGCCCCATCCCGGCGAGGTGAAGGCCGAACTCAACAGCGCCGAATCCCCGGAGGCGGCGCTGCAGCTGGAGAGCCGAATCCAGCACATGCTGTTCTCGGAAGAGATCGAGGAGGCCGAGAATGTCTAGCGCGCAAGCCCTGACCGGCGCCCCGCTGACCGGCGTCGCGCCGCGCCTGACGCCCGTGGAATCCGGCCGCCCTGAGATCGTGCGCGAGACCGGCCACGCCCATGGCGCCACGGTGGTGGAGAAGCCCCTGTCGCTCGCCGAGCGGCTCTACAACCAAGCCTGGCTGCGCAAGATCGTGATCCTCGTCCTCCTGGCCGGGATCTGGGAGGCCTACGGGCGCTACCTCGACAACGACCTGCTGTTCCCGACCTTCTCGGCCACCGTGGAGGCCTTCTTTCGGGGTATCGCGGACGGCACGCTGCCGGCCCGCGCCTGGTCGTCGCTCAAGGTGCTGCTCATGGGTTACGCCGCCGGCATCGCCCTGGCGACCGTGCTCACGGGCCTCGCCATCGCGTCGCGGATCGGGACCGATCTGCTCGAGACCCTGACGTCGATGTTCAACCCGCTGCCGGCCATCGCACTGCTGCCCCTGGCGCTGATCTGGTTCGGCCTGGGCAACGGCAGCCTGATCTTCGTGCTGGTCCACTCGGTGACCTGGGCGATCGCGCTGAACACCCATTCCGGCTTCCTGTCGGTGAGCCGGACGCTGAAGATGGTCGGGCGCAATTACGGGCTGTCGGGACCGCGGCTGATCGGCAAGATCCTGATCCCGGCGGCCTTTCCCGCGATCCTCACCGGGCTGAAGGTCGGCTGGGCCTTCGCGTGGCGCACCCTGATCGCCGCCGAGCTGGTCTTCGGCGTGTCGTCCGGGGCGGGCGGGCTCGGCTGGTTCATCTTCGAGAACAAGAACATGCTCGACATCCCGAACGTGTTCGCCGGTCTGCTCACCGTCATCCTGATCGGCCTCGTGGTCGAGAACCTGATCTTCCAGACGATCGAGCGGCGCACCGTCCAGCGCTGGGGCATGCAGGCCTGAGGCGCCGCGGCGCCCGACGACCGGGAGCGTCCCGGCGCGCGGTCGGGTCCACCGTGTCCTTAGATGCGTCTTCTCGAACGATGCCTGAATAGAGAAGTAACTTCTCTTTTGCGTGGGTGCGACGAACGTTTTCTTCCTATAAGCTCCGTCGACGACCGCGGAGTCCGATCCTGTGAGCCTCGAATCCTCTTCCCAGGCAGCCCCGACGCCGGCGCTTCCCGAGCGGGGCGGCCGGTCGGATACGGCCGCCTCGGTCCTGCCCGGCATCGGCCTGTGCGCGGCGATCACCGCGGTGGCGATGGCCGCGCAGGCGCTGGAGGAGCGGGTCGCCGGCCATCCCTATATCGAGGCCCTGGTCCTGGCGATCCTGGTCGGCATCGCGGTGCGCACCGCCTGGACGCCCCCGGCCCGGTTCCGAACCGGCATCGCCTTCTCGGCCAAGCAGCTCCTCGAAGTCGCCGTCGTGCTGCTCGGCGCCTCCCTGAGCCTCGGGGCGATCCTCGCCTCCGGCCCGGCGCTGCTGGCCGGCATCGTCGGGACCGTGGTCCTCGGCATCGCCGCCAGCGTGGCGATCTGCCGGGTGCTGGGCCTGCCGGCCCGGATGGCGATCCTCGTCGCCTGCGGCAACGCCATCTGCGGCAACTCGGCCATCGCCGCGGTGGCGCCGGTGATCGGAGCGGAGCCGAAGGACATCGCCGCCGCCATCGCCTTCACGGCGGTGCTCGGGGTGCTGATGGTGCTCGGCCTGCCGCTGTTCGTGCCGCTCGCCGGCATGACCGACAACCAGTACGGCGTGCTGGCGGGGCTCACCGTCTACGCGGTGCCGCAGGTGCTGGCCGCGACCGTGCCGGTGAGCCTGCTGTCGACCCAGGTCGGAACCCTGGTGAAGCTCGTCCGCGTGCTGATGCTCGGCCCGGTCGTGGTGGCGTTCTCGCTGATCGCGCCCCGGCTGCCGCAGGCGGCGGGGGCGCCGGGCGCGCCGGCCCGTCCCGGCCTCACCAAGCTCGTGCCCTGGTTCATTGTCGGCTTCCTGGCCCTGGCCACCCTGCGCTCCCTGGGCCTCGTCCCGGATGCCGCGGTGAAGCCGCTGACCCAGCTCGCCGGCGTGCTCACGGTCCTGTCCATGGCCGCCCTGGGGCTCGGGGTCGACGTGCGGGTTCTCGCCCGGGTCGGCGGCCGGGTCACCCTCGCCGTCATCGCCTCCCTCGCCGTCCTGATCGTCCTCAGCCTCACGCTGATCCGCGTCCTCGGGATCGGCTGACGCCGCGCCGTCCTGCGCTCCGGCCGGATGTGGCGCGGTATTTCCCGGCCTGTGCGCGTCCGGCGCCTGTAACCGGGGCAGGATCGGCATCTTTGTGCAGGTGACGGATCCTTTTCGCGGGCGATCGCGCCCGTTCGGATCGAAAAGCCCTTTCGGTGATCGACTGTCTTTCAAGACCGTCTTGACACATCCGCGATTTTTGCTTTGGAACCACGTCCATCGTCGTCGAAAGCTTCGGATGGACTCGCGCAGTGCCTGAACAGAATCCCGAGAGCCGCCTCCGGTTGGTCACGTTGGTCGGCGAGATCGCCGCCGCCTACGTCTCGAACAATTCCGTTCCGCCGACGGCGCTGCCGGAGCTGATGGCGAGCGTGCATGGAGCGCTGGCGGCCCTCGACGGGCAACCGGCTGCCCCGGCGGAACCGGCCGTGGAGCGGCCGACGCCGGCACAGATCCGGAAGTCGGTCCAGGAGGACGGCATCGTCAGCTTCATCGACGGCCGGACCTACAAGACCCTGAAGCGCCATCTCACCGCCCACGGCCTCACGCCGGAGCGGTATCGCGAGCGCTACGGCCTGCCGGAGGATTACCCGATGACCGCGCCCGGCTACGCCGCGCAGCGCTCCGCGCTCGCCAAGGCGATCGGCCTCGGCGTGCCCGGCGGGCGCAGCGATCAGCGCAGGACCGGCACCGGCGGCTGATCGGCGGCGCGGCGGGAGCCCGGTGGCGGCGCGCTCTCGGCCTTGCGGCTCTGGAACGGAAGCACCTGCGCGGGGCCCGGGACGGACCTGCCGAGCGCGGCGCGGTCCGGACGCCCGAACGTGTCGGCCCAGCTCAGCTTGATCACGTGGCAATCCGGAGCCGCGGACGTGGTCTCCTCCGCGGGGGGCGGTGCCTTGCGGTTGCCGGCGCTGATCCAGCGCACGATCCGGTGCTCGCGCCCGCGGCGCAGCGCCGGCGGTCCATCCGGCGCGCTGCGCCGGCGGATCGCTTGCCTGTCGTCGGTCCTGTCTGAGATCGACACGCTGAATCACCCCGTCCGCAGTCGGGGCGGGAGCGAGGACGGATAGCGGGTGCAGCCGTGGATCCGTCGGGGTGCTCCACCCGCGACAACGGCGCTATCCTACTGAACTTGCAGGGGCCGGACAGGGCGGTCCCGTCCAAAAAACTTGTCTCTGCGTCCCAGATTGGCCCGGTCCCGGCCCCGGCGGGCTCAGGAGGCGTGCGCGCCCGGCACCGCCGCGAGGAGGCTGCGGGTGTAGGCGTGCTCCGGCGCGGCGAACAGCTCCGCGGTGCCCCGCATCTCCACGATGGCGCCGCGGTGCATCACGGCGATCCGGTCGCAGATCGTGGCGGCCACCCGCAGGTCGTGGGTGATGAACAGCATCGCCAGGGACAGGCGCTGCTTCAGATCCTCCAGCAGGTCCAGCACCTGCCGCTGGACGGAGACGTCGAGCGCCGAGACCGCCTCGTCGGCCACCAGCACGTCCGGCTCCATGGCGAGCGCCCGGGCGATGCCGATGCGCTGGCGCTGCCCGCCCGAGAAGGCGTTCGGGTAGCGGGCGGCGGCCTTCGGATCGAGGCCGACGAGGTCGAGGAGGTTTCGGGCCCGCTCCCGGGCCTCGGCGGCCGGGACCCCATGGGCGATCGGCCCCGCCGTGATGATCTGCTCCACGGTGCGCCGCGGGTTCAGCGACGCGAACGGGTCCTGGAAGATCATCTGGATGCGGCTGCGCTTGTCGCGCAAGGCCGTCTTGCCGAGGGCCGTGTAGTCGAGGTCCCCCAGCCGGACCGTGCCGCCGTCGGGCTCGATCAGCCGGATCGCGAGCCGCGCCGTGGTCGACTTGCCCGACCCGGATTCGCCCACGATCCCAAGGGTCTCGCCGCGGCGAACGTCGAACGAGACCTCCTTCACGGCGGCCACGACCCGTGGCTTGCCGAACAGGCCGGAGCGCCCGGAATAGGTCTTGGACAGCCCGGTCACCGAGAGGGCGACCGGGGCCGCCGCGAGGGGCGCGCGCGGCGGCGGCGTGAGGCTCGGGACGGCGGCGAGCAACGCCTTGGTGTAGGGTGCCTGCGGATTGCGCAGCACCGCCTCGGCCGTGCCGGATTCCACGAGCCGGCCGCGCTGGAGCACTGCCACGTGGTCGGCGATCTCCGCGACCACGCCGAAATCGTGGGTGATGAACAGGACGCTCATCCCGCGCTTCCGCTGCAGGTCGCGGATCAGCCGGAGGATCTGGGCCTGGGTGGTGACGTCGAGGGCCGTGGTCGGCTCGTCGGCGACCAGCACCGAGGGCTCCAGCGCCAGCGCCATGGCGATCATCGCCCGCTGCCGCTGGCCGCCGGAGAGCTGGTGCGGGTAGGCCCGCACCGCCTCTTCCGGGTTCGGCAGGCCGACCTCGGTGGCGAGCGCCACCGCCCGGGCCCAGCGCTCGCCGCGGGTGAGCAGGTTGTGCGCCTCGAACATCTCGGCGATCTGGTCGCCGACCCGCATCACCGGGTTCAGCGCCGTCATCGGCTCCTGGAACACCATGGCGATGCGCCGGCCGCGCAAACCGCGCCACGCGGGCTCATCGAGGGTCAGGAGATCCCGGCCCTCGAACAGGATCGTGCCGGCCGTCGGCTTCAGCGCCCGGGGCAGGAGGCCGGTCAGCGCGTAGGCGCTCATCGACTTGCCCGAGCCCGATTCCCCGACCACGCACAGGATCTTCCCGGCCTCGAGGTCGAGGTTCAGACCCTCGACCGCGTGCGGGCGGTCGGCGCCCTTGGGGAGCGCGATCGTCAGATCGCGGATGCGGACGACCGGCGCGCTCATGGTTCAGGCCCTCGCTTTGCGGCGACGGAGGATGTCGGGTCCGGCCTCACCGAGATCCCAGAACAGGCCGGCCATGATCGCCAGGCCCTCGCGGGTGCCGGAGGCGAGCATGTGCTCGTCGGGCCCGTGCTGGCGGCAGGCCGGGTAGGAATGCGGCACCCAGAGGGTCGGCAGGCCCAAAATCTCCGAGAAGGCGTCGTTCGGCAACGAGCCGCCGAGATTGGGCAGCAGCGCCGGTTTTTTGCCCGAACTCGCCTCGATCGACTGGAGCGCCCACTCGACCCAGGGGTCCTCGACCGGGAGCCGCGTCGCCTGGAACACCTCCGCGGCGCGGGCCGGCCGGACCTCGATCATCGGGAAGCCGTGCGCGTCGAGATGGGCGCGGACGTTCCGGATCAGGTTCTGCCAGTCGGTGCCGACCACGAAGCGCAGCTGCAGGGTCGCCTTGGCGTGGGGCGGGACGGCGTTGAGCGGGCCGTCCGGATCGCCGGTCTTGAAGGCCAGCACCTCCAGGGTGTTCCAGGCGAAGACCCGCTCGGCCGGACTCAGGCCCGGTTCGCCCCAGTCGGCATCGATCGTGGGCGCGGTCGGGTCCTCGCCGACGCGGATGTCGGCGAGCGCCGCGCGCACGCCCTCGGGGATCGGCGGCGGCCGCAGGGCGTCCACCAGGATGCTGCCCCGCGCGTCGACCATCGAGGCGATCGCCGAGGCCAGCACCGTGCCGGGGTTGCGCAGCAGGCCGCCCCAGTTGCCGGAATGGTGCGGGCCCTCGCGCAGGTTGAGGCTCAGCTCGAAATTGTAGGCGCCGCGGGAGCCCAGGAAGAGGGTCGGGCGCTCGCCGTTGAGGCGCGGCCCGTCCGAGGCGATCAGCACGTCCGAGCGGAGGGAATCGGCCTGTTCCCGGCAGAACGGCCGCAGGCCCGGGGAGCCGGATTCCTCGCCCATCTCGATCAGGAGCTTCACGTTGAAGCCGAGATGGCCCTCGCGGGCCGCGATCACCTGCTCCAGGGCGGCGAGGTTGAGGACGTGCTGGCCCTTGTTGTCGGCGGTGCCGCGCCCGTACCAGCGGTCACCCTCGACCACGATCTCCCAGGGGCCGAGGCCCGCGCGCCACTGCTCGGGATAGCCCCGCACCGTGTCGCCGTGGCCGTAGATCAGCACGGTCGGCAGGTCCGCGCCCTCGCGCCGCTCGGCGATCAGGAACGGGCCGTGCACCCCGTCCGGGTTCGGGAAGATCTTCGGCGTCTCGAAGCCGAGCCGGGCGACGAGCGGCACGATAAAGGCGTCGAGATAGGCGCGGAGCGCCGCCTCCTGGCCGGGGGCCTGGCTCTCGGTGGGCATCGCCACCGCCTCCCGCAGGAGGGCGAGGAACGCGCCCGAATCGAAAGCCTCCGTGGCGCGCGCGATGGCGGCGTCTCGCGTCATGGTGTGTTTCCCGTGAAACATTTTGGTAACCTGTCGACGGGCCCTGGCCCGGCGAAGCCGTCAGTTGCGCGCCTCGGGGGCGGTGATGTCGCGCAGGCCGTCGCCCAGGAGGTTGATCGCCAGCACGAGGAGGAGGAGCGCCACGCCCGGGATGGTGATCACCCAGGGCTGGAAGAACATGTACTGCTTGCCCTCGGCGATCATCAGGCCCCAGGAGGGCAGGGGCGGCTGGACGCCGAGGCCGAGGAACGACAGGGCGGCCTCCAGCAGGATCGCGTGGGCCATCTCCAGGGTCGCCACGACGATCAGGGCGTTCATGATGTTGGGCAGGATCTCCTGGCGGAGGATCCGCAGGTCGGTCAGACCCGCGGCGCGGGCGGCCGAGACGAAATCCTGGTTGCGGATCTGCTGGGTCGCGGCCCGCGTCACGACGGCGAAGCGGTCCCAGAGCAGGAAGCCCAGTACCAGCACCACCACCTTCAGGGAGCCGCCGACCAGGGCCGCCATGGCGAGCGCCACCAGCACTACCGGCATGGCGAGCCGCGTGGTCACCACGTAGCTGACCACGGAGTCGACCCAGCCGCCGAAATAGCCGGCGCACAGGCCGAGCACCGTGCCGATCAGCCCCGAGATCAGCGCCGCCGAGATCCCGATCAGGAGGGAGATCTGGCCGCCGTAGAGCAGGCGGCTCAGGTAGTCGCGGCCGAGCTTGTCGGTGCCGAGCACGTTCTCCCAGGAGCCCTTGGCCTGCCAGACCGGCGGGATCAGGCGGCGGGAAACGTCCTGCGCGTAGGGGTCGTGCGGCGCGATGAGCGGGGCGGCGAGCGCCGCCAGCACGATCAGCCCGAGGATTCCGGCCCCGATCAGGAAGCCGGTGTGGCGCAGGCCCCGCCGCAGGATCAGGCGGGTAGGGGAGGGCACCGCCGCCAGCGCGACCGGCGCGTCCGGGGGCAAAGCGGGGGCGGCGAGCGCCGCCGTGTCGGGGGGGAGGCTCATGGCGATCTCCGTCCTCAGGCCTGGCGCAGGCGCGGATCGAGGAAGGCGTTCAGGAGGTCGGCGGCCAGCGTCAGGCCGATGTAGATCATGGCCAGCACCAGCACGATCGCCTGGACGACCGGGAAGTCGTTGCGGGCGATCGACTCCCAGGCGAGCTGCCCGAGCCCCTGGAGCGAGAACACCGCCTCGATCACGATCGAACCGCCGAGCATGAAGCCGAACTGCACCGCCGACAGGGCGATCACCGGGATCACGGCGTTGCGCAGCGCGTGCCGCACCAGGATTTTTCTGGGCGGCAATCCCTTGGCACGTGCGGTGCGGACGTAGTCGGAGGCCAGCACCTCCAGCATGCCGTTGCGGGTGAGGCGCATCACGGCGGGCATCGCGTAGTAGCCGAGCGCGATTGCCGGCAGGACGAAGTTCTTCCACGTGGCGTTGCCCGAGACCGGCAGCCAGCGGAGGTTGACGGAGAAGATCAGGATCAGCGTCAGGCCGAACCAGAAGCTCGGCATCGCCTGGCCGAGCACCGAGACGGCGAGCGCCGTCCGGTCGATCCAGGTATCCCGCTTCACGGCGGCGACGACGCCCAGCGGGATCGCCACGAACAGGGCCACGGCGAGCGCGATGATGCCGAGATAGAGGGTGATCGGCAGGCGGGCGGCCAGCAGGTCGATCACGCTCTCGCGGAAATAGAAGGAGTTGCCGAAGTCGAGGTGCAAAGCCCGCCAGCCCCAGGTGAGGAACTGGGTCAGCAGCGGCTGGTCCAGTCCGTAATCCTGGCGGATCTGGGCGATCTGCGGCCCGGTGGCCTCCGGGCCGGCGATGGCGGTCGCGAGGTCGCCCGAGAGGTGGAGGAGCAGGAAGCTCGCCACCGAGACCGTGAAGGCCACCGCCAGGGCGACCAGCACGCGCCGGAACGTGAAGGCCAGCATGGGCTCAGGCTCCCTTTCGGCGATGCGGACCGGATCGGCTCCCGCCGTCGGAACCGGGGCGGATCGCGGGTTCCCTCTCCCGTGCGGGAGAGGGACAGGGTGAGGGGTGCGACCTCTCCGGGAAGACCTGATCCCTCACCCCAACCCTCTCCCGCACGGGAGAGGGAGCCGGTCGCGCCACGACCACCATCCTCACTTCCACGACGCCGCGTAGAAGCGCGGCACCTCGTCGGGCTGGGCGGTGAAGTTCAGGTCCGACGTGAAGGCGTAGTTGGTCGAGTAGGAGAACATCGGCAGGGCATAGGCCTCTCCGGCGATCCGCTGCAGCGCCTTGGCGTAGGCGGCCTTGCGGGTCTCCGGATCGGTGGAGCCGTCGCCCTTCTGGAGATCGGCGATCACCTGCGGATCCTTGGTCAGATCCTCCTCGCCGCCGCGGAAATACACCCCGTCGAAGGCCGAGACGTCGTTGACCGAGAACGACCCCCAGGTCTGGTAGCCGATCGAGGTCTTGCCGGCCCGCAGCGCATCCCGGAACGCCGCGTAGCGCAGGTAGTTCAGCCGCGCCTTGATGCCGACGGCGCCGAGATAGCCGATCACCGCCTCGGCGTAGTCGCGCTCGCGATAGGCGCCGAGGTCGATCTCGAAGCCGTTCGGGTAGCCGGCGTCCTTGAGCAGCGCCTTGGCCTTGGCGGGGTCGTAGGCGTAGCGCGGCACGCCCTGGTCGGTGCAGCCGAACTGGTCGACGAAGCACAGCGCGTTCATCACCCGCGAGGCGCCGCGCACGAGGTTGTCGACCATCGCCTTGCGGTCGATGGCGTAGGAGATCGCCTGCCGGACGCGCACGTCCTTGAGCGGCGAGTTCTCCTTGGCGCGGCCCAGCGTGTCGAACTGCAGGAAGCCGACCCGCATCGTCTCGGAGTTGAGCACCGTGATGTTGGGCGCGGCGCGCAGCTGCTCGGCCTGGTCGCTCGGCACCCGCCAGATCCAGTCGACGCCGCCGGTCATCAGCTCGGCCATCCGGCTCTCGCCGTCCGGGATGACGCGGAACTGCAGCTTGCCGATCTTCGGCTTACCCAGCGGACTGCCGGCCCAGTACTTGTCGAACCGCTCCATGGAGACGCCGCGGCCGCTGTCGACCTTGGTGATCCGGTACGGACCGCTGCCGATCGGCGCCTTGGCGAAGCCGTCGAGCCCGACCTTCTTGAAGTAATTGGCCGGGAAGATCGGGGTCGGGCCGGCGAGGTATTCCAGCGCCGCCGGGAACGGCGCCTTGAGGTGGATGCGGACATTATGCGGGCCCGTGACCTCCACCGACTTCATCCAGTCGACGTTCTGGCGGGTGACCGTGCGCGCCTCGGGCGTCAGCACGTAGTTGAACGTGAAGGCCACGTCCTCCGGCCCGAGCGGGTCGCCGTTGTGGAAGACCACGCCCTCGCGGATCGTGAGATCCAGGGTCGTGTCGTCCGCCCAGGTCCAGGCGGTCGCCAGCATCGGCTTGTAGGTGCCGTCCTTCTGGTCGCGGTACAGCAGGGTGTCCCAGCAGTTCCGGGCCAGGATCACGCCCTCGCGGGCGCTGTTGTGATACGGGCTGACATTCTCCGGCTCGCTGTCCGAGGCGTAGACCAGGGTGTCGTCGGCCTTCCCGGCCAGTGCCGGATGCGCGGCGATCAGGGTCGCGAACGAGGCGGCGAGGGTCGCGGCCCGGGTGAGAATCCGTAGCGGCATGCGGTCTCCGACGGCGCGGCGGACAGGTCCGGCGGATCGATCCGCGGCTGCCGCGTTTTTCACCCTGCCATGGTGTTGTGCATCTGGGATCGCAACAAGTAGAATTTGGCGAGTGCTGCGTTGCCGTATTGGCAATGTGCATGGCAGCATACAGCGTATCGAGCACGATAATGCAGACGACGGGCCTGCGCTACTTCCTGGCCGTGGCCCGCACCGGCTCGATTGCTGCGGCCTCGGCCCAGCTCAACGTGGCGGCCTCGGCGATCAGCCGGCAGATCGCCAACCTCGAAGCCGAGCTCGACTGCGTGCTGTTCGAGCGGCGCCCGCGCGGCATGGTGCCGAGCCCGGCCGGGGAGCTGCTGGCGCAGCACGCCCATCAGGTGCTGATCCGCTCCGAGCAGGTGGTCACCGAGATCCGGGAGCTGGAAGGGCTCGCCCGCGGGCTGATCCGGGTCGCCTGCTCCGAGGGCTTCTCCCTCGACATCGTGCCGAACGCGATCGCGGCCTTCCACGCGGCCCATCCCGGCATCCGCTTCGAGGTCACGGTCCAGCCCCCGGCCCAGGTCACCCAGACGGTGGCAGTGGGGGATGCCGATCTCGGGATCACCTTCGCGCTGACACCCACCGCGCAGGTCGAGGTGCTCTACGACGGGCAGGTCGATATGCTGGCGCTGGCCGCGCCCGACCATCCCCTCGCGCGGGCGCCCGCCCTGCGCCTCGCCGACCTGCTGGACTATCCCGTCGCCCTGCCGACCCGGGACACGACCCTGCGGCAGGTCTTCGACGCCGCCTGCGCGCACGAGGGCATCGCGGTGGAGCCGGTGCTGACCTCCAACAATCTCTCGGCGCTGCTGCCCTTCGTGCGGCGCTCCCGCGGCATCGCCCTGATGTCGGCGCTGTCGGTGCAGACGCCCCTGCGGCTCAACGAGCTTGTCAGCCTGCCGATCCAGTCCCGGACGAGCCTCGCCCGGGGCGTGAAGATCCAGGCGATGCGCGACCGGCGGCTGCCGAAGGCGGTGCGGGCATTCCTGCGCCAGCTGCTCGACGCGCTGCCGCCGCCGCGATCGCCGTGACCCTCGGCCCGCGACCGCTCAGGCGCCGCTCCGGTCAGCCGCGAGCCGACAGCTGTGGTCCATGACGTCCTCGGCGCTGGCACTCGGCGCCCGGTAGGCCAGCAGGATGTAGCCCGACTCGGGATCGCCCGGGGGCGTGGCGAGCGCCGCGAAGCTCGTCCGGTGCAGGTCCGGCCGGGCGCCCGGCAGGGTGTGCAGGGCCGCGAACGGGTTGAACTGCGCGGCCTCCGCCTCCAGCACGCGCAGGGCGTAGTAGCGGTCGCCGGCCAGTGGCACCGGGAAGCGGCTCCAGGTGTGGCGCACCTGCCGGCCGTGCGCCCGGACCGCCTTGAGCACGCTCGGCTTCAGGCAGTCGAGATGGATGTGCAGCTGGTCCTGGCTGCGGCCCCGGGCCGAGTTGACCGCCAGCCCGACCTCCGCGGGGGACAGCTTCCCTTTCAGCACGTCCGACACGAGCGGCCGCGCCGCCAGGGCCGCCCGCCAGTAGGCGGCGCCCCGCGGCCCGCGCAGGACCGGTGCCTCCAGGCCCGCCACGGTGTCGGTGGGCATGACGACGCTGTGGGTCGGCTCGCCGGGGGCGCGCAGCACCGCCGAGCCCGGACGATCCGCGTCGCCCAGGTCGACCGAGAGGCACGGGAAGGTCCGGTTGGCGAGCCGCTTGGCGAGCACGCAGGTCTTCAGCGCCGCCCACAGGACGTCGCGGCTCGGATCGGGGGCGGCCGCGGCCGGGACCGCGGCCATCGCGGAGAGCGCCACGAGGAGGGCGGCGAACGGCGCGCGGCGCATGAGGGCTCCCCGATCGAGCCGACGCGGCGCGTCGGCTTGGCCGTCCCGGAATAGCCGATCCGGGGGCCTGCCGGCAAAGGATCCGGAGACGCTGACGCCGCACCGGAAAACCCGCTATGCCGGCCGCTCCGCCGCCCCGGAGGCCCGCGATGACGCCATGCCCGCGATGACGACCGCGCTCACCCCCGACATCGCCGCGCGCTTCGCCGCGGTCGCCCTGGGCCACGTCGCCCGCGAATATCCGAACAAGCCCGGGCACGTCCTGGCCGGTCCAGCGGATGCCCGCACCCCCGCGGCCCTGCACCCGGCCTTCCACGGCAGCTACGACTGGCATTCCTGCGTCCACGGCACCTGGCTGCTGGCGCGCGTGCTGCGCCTGTACCCGGACGGCCCCCAGGCCCCGGCGATCCGCGCCCGGCTCGACGCGCAGCTGACCCCCGAGACGGTGGCGGGGGAATGCGCCTACTTCGCCGCCCCGACCGCCCGGGGCTTCGAGCGGCCCTACGGCTGGGGCTGGCTCCTGAAGCTCGCCGACGAACTCTCCGCGCTCCCCGAGCGCCGCTGGTCCGAGGCCCTGGCGCCGCTGGCCGGGATGATCGCGCAGCGGTTCCGGGACTTCCTGCCGGTCGCCGTCTATCCGGTACGGGTCGGGACCCATTTCAACACCGCCTTCGCGCTGCGCCTGGCGGCCGATTACGCGGAGGGCGCGGGGGATGCCGGGCTGACCGCCCTGCTGCGCGACACCGCCGAGCGCTGGTACGGGGCGGACACGGACTGCCCGGCCTGGGGCGAGCCCGGCGGCGACGACTTCCTGTCCTCCGCGCTGATCGAGGCCGAATGCATGCGCCGGCTGCTGCCCCCCACGCGTTTCGCGCCCTGGTTCGACCGGTTCCTGCCCGATCTCCCGGCGTCCCGGCCCGCGACCCTGTTCCGCCCGGCCCGCGTGACCGACCGCTCGGACGGCAAGATCGCCCATCTCGACGGGCTGAACCTCAGCCGCGCATGGTGCTTCCGCGCGCTGGCCGCGGCCCTCGGTGCGGACGATCCCCGCCGGCCGCTCCTGGGCGCGGCCGCGGAGGATCACCTCGCGGCGGGGCTCCCGCACGTCACCGGCGACTACATGGGCGAGCACTGGCTCGCGACCTTCGCGGTTCTGGCCTTGGAGGCGGGGCCGGACGGCGACCCGGGCGGCGGTCCGGATGATCTTCTAAGAGAAACTTGAGAACTCTTCGCCCCGGGCCGGGCTGGGGAAGGGGACCGACAATAAAAAAAGACCGCCCTCAAGAGAACGGTCCGAAAGTCTAGGGAGGAAACGCCCGAGCGGGGCGGCCGGACAATGCGGTCGGCACCGTCTGGCCCGGCATCAACTCGACACAGGTGGTCTTGTTCCTGGATCCGAAACGCCGCGTCGCAACGGCAATGCGCCCGTCACCGGAGCGATTCCGACCGGCCGGCGCAGGTCTCCGGGTCCAAACTCGGCGCGGTAGGTCCGCTCCAGCGTCATCAGGTTCCGCAGGGGCGCTTCGGCGAGGTCGAGGAGCCGCGCATCGCGCCAGCGCAGCTTGCGGCCGAGGTGGCGACGGAACCAGCGCCCGCGCTCCTCCTCGACGAGCAGGATCAGCTTGCCGGTCCAGGTCCGGCGGAACCAGAAGCGTCCGGTCAGCGGCATGGCGGTCTCGCGCCCCGATTGTCGAGGCGAATACAATACATCCAGTCCGGTGTGGCCCAAAATGCTTAGGTTAGAACGCGGACGAATTCGGGCGAAGGCGGTTAAGGATCGCGCGCCCCGTCAGCGCCGCCCGGCTGCGGCGCCGGGGCGGCCGGCTGCCCGCCGCGCTTCGCCGTCTCGTAGAGGACCTGGGCGAGCTGCTCGGCGGAGTAGGGCTTGCGCACGAGGGTGAAGCCGTGGGCGTCGTCCGTGGCCAGGATGTGGCTGTAGCCCGAGGTCAGCACCACCGGCAGGTCGGGACGGTCGGCCTGGAGCTGCCGGGCGAGGGCGAAGCCGCCCATCCCCGGCATAACCACGTCGGAGAAGACCACGTCGAAGCGGTCGGGCGTCCGCCCGAGTTCGCCCAGCGCCTCCTCGGCGGATTTCGCCCAGACCGGGGCATGGCCCAGATCCTCCAGGATCTGGGTGCAGAACCGGCCGACCCCGAGATTGTCCTCCACGACGAGGATGCACAGGCCCCGCCGCGGTTCCGCCGCCCGGCGGCGGTCGCGGTCGGCCTCGGCGACCTCTGCGGGCGCCTCGACCTGGGGCAGGTAGAGCGAGAAGGTCGTGCCGCGCCCGAGCGTGCTCGCCACGTCGATGTCGCCGCCCGACTGCTTGGCGAAGCCGATGACCTGGCTGAGGCCGAGGCCGGTGCCCTTGCCGATCTCCTTGGTGGTGAAGAACGGCTCGAAGATCCGCCCCAGATCGGCGTCCGGGATACCGCCGCCGGTATCGGAAACCCGCACGGCCACGAAAGGCCCCGGCGCGCCGGCATGCCCGCGGATCGGCGGCATCGGGCACTCGCCCTCCAGGCGCAGGGTCAGGCTGCCTTCCCCACGCATGGCGTCGCGGGCGTTGACCGCCATGTTGATCAGCGCGGTCTCGAACTGGCTCTCGTCGGCGCGCACGAAGCGGGGCGTCTCCGGCAGCTCGATGATGACGCGGATGCGCGCGCCGGTAACCGAGTCGAGCATGTCGGCGATGCTGCGCAGGCGCGCGCCGATGTCGAAGACCTGGGGCTTCAGCGCTTGGCGCCGGGCGAAGGCGAGGAGCTGGCCGGTGAGCTTGGCCGCGCGGTCCACGGTGTCGGAGACCGCGTCGACGTAGCGGCGGCGGCGCTCCTCGGCGAGGTCGGGCCGGCGCAGGAATTCCATGGAGGACCGGATGATGGTCAGGAGGTTGTTGAAGTCGTGGGCCACCCCGCCGGTGAGCTGGCCGATGGCCTCCAGCTTCTGCGATTGCCGCAGGGCCTCCTCGGCCTGCCGCTGCTCGGTGATGTCGCGCCCGAAGCCGTAGAACAGCCCGTCCTCCGGCACGACGGTCCAGAGCACCCGGCGCCGGTCGCCGGCGCGGGTCAGACAGGAAAGTTCGACATCCTCGACCCGGCTCTCGTCGCAGAGGGGCCGCAGCGCCGCCTGCGCGGCCGCCCGCTCCGGGGCGGCCACGAAGTCGAGGGCGGCCCGGCCCAGGGTCTCGGCCTCCGACCAGCCGAGCGCCCGGCTCCAGGACGGGTTCGCCGACTGGACCCGCCCGTCCCGGTCCGCGACGAGCTTCAGCACCGGCGACAGCGTCCAGACCCGGTCGCGGTCGCGGGTCTGGGCGGCGACCTGCGCTTCGAGGCGCTCCGCCCGGGACTGGAGCAGCGCCTCGATCCGCTTCCGCTCCGAGACGTCGTGGGCGAAGACGTAGAATCCGTCGACCCCTCCGTCCGCTCCCCGGCGCGGCAGGTAGCGGGTGTCGGCGACGCGGGTCTCGCCGTTCGGGAGCGTCCAGGTCCATTCCCGGCGGATCTCCTGCCCGGCCAGCACCCGCTCGAAGGCGGCCTGCCGCATCGCGAAGGCCTCGGGACCGATGAGCATCCGCACGGTCTGCCCGACGACCTCGGAGGGCCTGCAGCCGGTCCAGGACTCGTAGGCGGCGTTGGCGAACCGATAGGTGAGGGTGCGGTCGATGAAGGCGATCAGGACCGGCATCGCGTCCGCGACCAGCCGGAGTTCCGCCTCCCGGGCGCGGAGTGCGATCTCGCTCCGGCGGCGCTCGGTGATGTCGTTGAACAGGATCGCGACGCGGTTCCGGCCCGGCCCGTCGACCCGGTAGGCGTGCACGTCGTACCAGCGGCCGAGGGCCTTGGCGGCCTGCTCGACGCGGACCGGCTCGCCGGTCAGGGCGACGCGGCCGTAGAGGTCGAACCAGCATTGCTCGTGATCGGGGGCGATGTCCCGCATCCACCGCCCCACCACGTCCGTCAGGCCGGTCTGCCGCTCGAAGGCGGGATTGGCCTCCAGGAAGCGGTAATCGACCGCCCGGCCGTCTTCGAACGTCAGCTCGACCAGGCAGAAGCCGGCATCGATGAAGGTGAACAGCGAGCGGTAGCGCTCCTCGTTCCGGCGCAGGGCGGCCTCGGCATTCCGGGTATCCAGCTGCGTCATCACCGTCCGGGCGAGCGCCTTGAGGATGAAGATCTGCTGGTCGGTCAGGGTGCGCGGGACGCGGTCGAGGACGCAGAGCGTCCCGATGGCCCAGCCGTCCGGCGTCACCAGGGGCACGCCGGCGTAGAAGCGCAGGTGCGGCTCGCCGGCCACGAGCGGATTGGCGGCGCGGTCCGGCAGCGCGGCCAGATCGGGCAGCACGAGGACGCCGTCCTCGCGCATGGCCTCGGTGCAGAAGCCGAAATCGAGCGGCATCGCCCGCGCGGGGTGGCCGAACGCGGCCTTGATCCACTGCCGGTCGGCATCGACGAAATTGATGTGGGCCATCGGCGTGCCGCAGGCCTGGGCGGCCATCTCGGCGATCTCGTCGAACGCGCGCTCCGGCGGCGTGTCGAGGATGGCGTAGGCGCGCAAGGCGGCGAGCCGCTGGGGATGCTCGGGCTCGAAACCCGACGGGCGGGATATTGTCTCGGTCTGCGACACGGGACCGTCATAGCGTAAGCGCCCGCGCCTCCCTAATGAAACTCTGCCTCACGGGCCCGGCGGCGCGACCAGCCCAAGCATTCCGCGACAGTCCATTAGTCGACATTCGCATCGGATCGTCGGCGACAACATGGTTTCACAGGCGCCGGCCAAGTCTTGTCCGGGCCGACGATCCCGTCCGGGCGCCCGCTGCGGTGTCTTCGTGATCTGTGCCGGCGCGGACCGCACCGGAGGCCGCGCGGTCACGGCTGTGGATCGGATCGCCGCGGCCGGGAGCCCGCGGGGGCGGTGCGGCGTTGCCGGCTCAAGAGGGACGGGTTCGGATCAGGCATGGCCAAGCGCAGGACGAAGGCGGGCGCCCATCAGGGCTTGGAGGACGCGCCGCTGATGCCCACCGGCGCCCTGGCGGTGGCGCTCCTGGCCTATGCCGAGGGCCCGGGTCCGGTGGTGCATGTCGCCCGGGATGC
This sequence comes from Methylobacterium sp. 391_Methyba4, assembly GCF_029691625.1. Classification (NCBI taxonomy): domain Bacteria; kingdom Pseudomonadati; phylum Pseudomonadota; class Alphaproteobacteria; order Hyphomicrobiales; family Methylobacteriaceae; genus Methylobacterium; species Methylobacterium sp. 391_Methyba4. The sequence goes on from NZ_CP121475.1 coordinate 5,397,226, forward strand.
CCGCCGCCTCGAGGACCTCGCCGCGACCCTCCGGGCGCTGGATCCCGACGCGCAGGTCGCGATCTATCCCGAATGGGACTGCCTGCCCTTCGACCACGCCTCGCCGTCGCGGGCCATGATGGGCGCCCGGGCCGCGGTGCTGCGCTGGCTGACCGACCGGGAGGCGCTGCCGGATTTCGTGCTGACGACCGCCCCCGCCCTCGTGCAGCGCGTGCCGCCGCCGGAGACCTGGGCCTCGGCCCGCGTGACCCTGCGGGTCGGCGACCCCCTCGACGTCGCCGCCGCGACCGCCGACCTGAAGCGCCTCGGCTACATCCTCGACGAACGGGTCGACGAGCCCGGCGAGATCGCCGTCCGCGGCCGCACCGTCGAGGTGTTCCCCGCCGCCGCGCCGCGGCCCTGCCGGATCGAGCACGCGGAGGGGCGCGTCACGGCGATCCGCTCCTACGACCCGATCTCGCAGCGCTCGGTGGCCGAGGCGGACGAACTCGTCATCGATCCCGCCACCGAGATCATCCTGGAGCCCGGATCCGGCCAGAGCTTCGAGCCCTTCACCGGCCAGGAGCATCGCCTGGACCGCTATTACCCCCGCCTCGTCACCCTCTTGGACTACGTGCCCGGCGCGCGCCTCGCGGTCGAGGACGGCACGCAGGCCCGGGTCGACGCCTTCTTCGAGCAGATGGACGAGGCGCGGGGCCGGCTGACCGCCCGCGACGCGCAGGGGCAGCCCGGCGCCGCCCTCTATCTGACGCCGGAGGCGTGGCGCGCCATCGTGGCGGCGCACGGCCGGCTTGCCGTCACCGAGGCGGCCGGGGAGCCCCGGGCCATGCCGACCTTCGCCGGCGAGCGCCGGCCGGGAACGGCCTTCGCCAAGGTCCTGCGCGAGCGGCTGAAGGCCGGCGACGTCGTCGTGCTCGCCGGTTCGGTCCGGCCGCTCCGGCGCCTCGTGCGCCAGGCGGGCAAGATCGCCGAGCGCCCGATCCGGCTGATCGACGCCTGGGCCGACGTCGCCGAGGCGGCACCCGGCGACGTCCTCGCCCTGGAGGCGCCGCTGGCGGCCGGCTTCCGGGTGCCCGAGCAGGGCGCGACCGTGATCGCCGCCGCCGACCTGTTCGGCCCGGAGGCCGCCGTCACGGGGGGCGCCCGGGCGATCCTGCCCATGGGCGAGGTCGACCTGCGCCCCGGCGACGTGGCCGTCGACCGGGATCACGGCCTGTGCGTGTTCGAGGGGCTGGAGGCGGTGACGACCCGGGGCGAGGAGCCCTCCGAGGCCCTGCGCCTGCGCTTTTCCGGCGACGCGATCCTGATGGTGCCGGTGACCCAGGCCGACCGGATCTGGCGCTACGGTCCGGAGCCCGACGCCGTCACCCTCGACAAGCTCGACGGCGGCACGTGGCCCCGGCGCCGCCTGGAGGCCGAGGCCACCATGGCGCGGACCGCCCGCCTGATGCTGGAGGCCGCCCGCGCCCGCCGGGAGACGGAGGCGCCGGTCCTGTCGCCCCCGGCCCGGGACATGGAGCGGTTCGCCGCGGGCTTCGGCTTCGCGCCGACGCCCGATCAGGCGGCTGCGGTCGATGCGCTGATGGCCGACCTCGCCTCCGGCCGGCCGATGGACCGGCTGGTCTGCGGCGATGTCGGCTTCGGCAAGACCGAGGTGGCGCTCCGGGCGCTCGCGGCCGCGATCTTCTCCGGCCGGCAGGCGGCGCTGATCGCCCCGACCACCGTGCTGGCCCGCCAGCATGCCGAGACCCTGCGCCGCCGCTTCGGGCGGTTCGGCGTGGAGGTGGCGCAGCTCTCGCGCCTCGTGGCGCCGGCCGAGGCCAAGCGCGTCAAGGCGGGGCTCGCCGACGGCACGATCCGGCTCGTGGTCGGCACCCACGCGCTCGCCGGCAGCGGGGTGTCCTTCGCGGATCTCGGCCTGACCGTGATCGACGAGGAGCAGCGCTTCGGCGCGAAGATGAAGGCCGACCTGCGCCGCCTCGCGGATGGCGGCCACGTCCTGACGCTCACCGCGACCCCGATCCCGCGCACGCTCCAGGCGGCGCTCGTCGGCCTCCAGAGCCTCAGCGTGCTGGCCACGCCGCCGGCGTTGCGCCAGCCGGTCCGGACCGTGGTGGCGCCCTTCGACGCCGAGGCGGTCCGCGAGGCGCTCATCCGCGAGCACCGCCGGGGCGGCCAGAGCTTCGTGGTCTGCCCGCGGATCGAGGATATCGGCCCCATGGCCGAGCGGCTGCGCGCCCTCGTGCCGGGCCTCGACATCCTGGTGGCGCACGGGGATCTCAAGCCCTCCGCCATGGACGAGGTCATGGTCCGCTTCGCGGATGGCGACGGCGACGTCCTGCTCGCCACCGCCATCGTGGAGAGCGGTCTCGACGTGCCCCGGGCCAACACCATGCTGGTCTGGGAGGCCGCCCGGTTCGGGCTGGCGCAGCTCCACCAGCTCCGGGGCCGCGTCGGCCGCGGCCAGCGGCGCGGCACCGTCCATCTGCTGAGCGACCCGGCAGCGCCGCCCCCGGCGGCGGCGCTCCAGCGCCTGCGGGCCCTGGAGGCCCTGGACCGCCTCGGCGCCGGCTTCGCGGTCAGCGCCCGGGACCTCGATCTGCGCGGCGCCGGCGACCTCGTCGGCGAGGATCAGGCGGGTCACGCCAAGCTCGTCGGGCTCGGCCTCTACCAGCACCTGCTGCAGCTGGCGCTCACCGCCGCCAAGGGCGAGCGCGCCGAGGATTGGAGCCCCGAGATCGAACTCGGTCTGCCGAGCCGCATTCCCGAGGATTACGTCCCCGAGCCCGAGATCCGCCTCAGCCTCTACACGCGCCTCCTGCGCTTGCAGGATCCCGAGGCGATCGAAGCGTTGGCCGGCGAGGTCGAGGACCGGTTCGGCGCGGCCCCCGCGCCGGTGCTCGCCCTGTTCGACCTCGCGCGGCTGCGCGCATCCTGCTGCGCGCTGGGCGTCGCCCGGCTCCGGGGCGGCCCGCAGGGCGTCGCGGCCGATCTGCGGCCGGACCGGCCGCTACCCGCGATGGCCGCCGAGGCGGACGTCATCCTGCGCGAGGGACGGGTGGTGTGGAAGCGGCCCTGCCCGGATTCCGCCGGGTGCGCGGCGTTGGCGGCCGACCTCCTGGAGCGCATCCGCGCCGCCCGGGAGCGCGCCGGCTGAGCGCGCCGCCGATCTGCGGTCGATCTTGCGCCGGGCGCTTCAAACCGTCACAGCCTGTCGCGCAGACAACGCGAACGGGAGTGTCCCATGCACGTGACGATCGAGCAGGCCGAGACGGCGATCGCGGCCGCGCGGGCGAAGGCCGTCGAGCTCGGCACCCAGATGTGCATCGCCGTGGTGGATTCCGGCGGCAACCTCAAGGCGTTCCACCGCATGGACGATGCCTGGGTCGGGTCCATCGACATCGCCCAGAAGAAGGCCAAGACGTCGGTGTTCTTCGGCATGATGACCGGCCAGATCGGCCAGCTGTCCCAGCCGGGTGGTCCGCTTTACGGGATCGAGCACTCCAACGACGGGCTGATCACCTTCCCGGGCGGGATCCCGATCGTCGACGCCGACGGCGTGATGTCGGGCGCCATCGGGGTCAGCGGCTCGACGGTGGAGAACGACCACACCGTCGCGGAAGCCGGCGCCAAGGCCATCGGCCAGACCGAACTGCCGGCCCATCCCTGGCGCACCTGAGCCTGCGGATTCCTCAGGGCTCGCGCCGCGCCAGCGCACGGCCGATCCCGAGGAGCAGCATCTCCGAGACCGTCTTCAGATAAGGGTCCCCGTGGCGCTCCAGCGCCGCGTGGACCGCGATGCCGTGGTCGGCCGCGACGTTCAGGTCGGCCCCCTGCGCGGCGCCGCTGCCCTCCGCGTCCCGCACCGACGGCGGATGGAGATCCGTCACGTCGATATAGGCGCCGCGCCCCCGCAGCGCGCCGTCCGCGTCGGGCGTCAGGCAGCCGCGGTTGAGGATCCAGCGGGTCTCGCCCGCCCCGGTCAGGATGCGGAACTCCAGCGAAACCGGGCCCCCGGTCCGACGGACATGGTGGATCCGGCCGAACACCCAGTCCCGGTCCGCCGGGTGGATGCGGCCGAGGGCGGCGTCCAGCGGCAGCGGCGTCCCGGCGAGCCGCGGGTCCCCCGCCAGAAGAGACGCCGCGCCCGTGTCGAGCACCGACCGGCCGGCCCGGACGTCCGTATCCCAGAGTCCGATCAGTCCGGCGGCCTGCAGGGCAGAGGCTGCCGTAGAAGCCAGCATCATGGAATCCTCTCCGAACTGGCTAGTATCGATGATTGTACGATGATGGACAGATTGATCCGCGCCACATGCGCGCGGCAAGCCGGATGTCCAGTATCGTCCCGGTCGAAAGCTTCATACGCGGCGTCGCGGCCGCCGAGTTTCGGGTCGCATTGCGGCCGAGGAAGACATCGATGCGGCGCAGGGCGAATCTCGGCGTTCCTCGACAGGTCTCGGTCGTCCCATCACGGCACAAAGACCGGATCCACATCGCTGCGGCAGAGAAAGTTCGATCACAAATGATGGGTAGACCGCGCGATCGGAGAGAATTCCGCACTCCGCCCCGGGCTCCGGGACGGCCGCTGCCCGGCCGCCGGAACGCGCGTCGCCCGACCCTGGTGCGGGTTGCCGGTGCGCCGTAACCTGCACCGTCCGGTCGGCATTCGGCAGAGGCACCATGGAGCGCACGGTGGACCGCATCAACCTCCCGCTCTCGCAGGTCCGGCTCTGGGACAGCCTGATGGACCTCGCCCGGATCGGCGCGCTCCCCAACGGCGGCAACGACCGGCAGGCCCTGACTGACCGCGACGCCGAGGGCCGCGCCCTGTTCCAACGCTGGGGCGAGGCGGCGGGGCTGACGCTCACCGTGGACCGGGTCGGCACCATGATCTTCCACCGCCCCGGGCGCGATCCGAGCCGCAAGCCCGTGGCCATCGGCAGCCATCTCGACACCCAGCCCACCGGGGGCAAGTTCGACGGACCCCTCGGCGTGCTGGCCGGGCTCGAGATCATGCGCGCCCTGCACGAGGCCGGGATCGAGACCGAGGCGCCGCTCCTGCTGATCAACTGGTGCAACGAGGAGGGCGCGCGCTTCGCCCCGCCGATGAGCGGCAGCGGCGTCGCCATGGGCATCGTCCCGGAGGCCGACATCCTGGCGACCCGGGACCTCGCGGGCCACGTCTTCGGCGACGCGCTGCGGCGCATCGGCTGGCAGGGCACGGCGGATCCGGCCGCCCTGCGGGAGATCGGCGCCTATTTCGAGCTCCACATCGAGCAGGGCAAGCGCCTGGAGGAGGCCGGCCTCACCATCGGGGTGGTCGACCGGGCGCTCGCCCAGATCTGGTACGAGATCACCGTGCTGGGCGAGGAGGCCCATGCCGGCAGCCCCATGGCGGGCCGGCGGGACGCGATGATGGCCGCGGCGGCGCTGATCGCCTCGCTGGAGGACATCGCCGAGACGGCGGTCGGCGAGGGGGGCGAGCGCGGCCGCGCCACCGTCGGCGTGCTGAAGGCGGAGCCGGCGAGCCGCAACATCACGCCCGGCCGGGTCTGGTTCAGCCTCGACACCCGCCACGGCGACACCGCGCAGCTGGAGGCGATGGGGACGCGGATCCGCGCCCGGGCCGACGCGCTGGCGGCCGGGCGCGGCGTCACGATCCAGGTCTCGGAGTTCTGGCGGGCGCCCCCGACCCCGTTCGATCCGGTTCTGGTGGATCGCGTCCAGGCGGCGGCGGAGGCGCGGGGCCATGCCTGGACGCGGATGCCGACCGCGATCTACCACGACGCCGTCTACTGCGCCCGCGCGGTGCCGGCGGCCCTGGTGTTCTGCCCCTGCCACGGCGGGATCAGCCACAACGAGGCCGAGAGCATCACGCCGGCCTGGGCCGGGGCCGGCCTGGAGGTGCTGGCCGACGCGGTGCTCGCGACGGCGGGTCTCGCCGCCCCCCGGACCGGGCCGGCCTGAGCCCCGCCCGCACCGGCACCCGCGTACGAACGGAGACTGGGTTCCGCATGTCCGACGACAACGTCATCCGCCCCGCCTTCGGCGTCCCCCGCACCCCCGCGCCGGAACCGGAGCCCGATCCCGCCCAGGCGCCCCTGCGCGTCTTCGGCACGGGGGCCGGCCATCGGGTCGGCCTGATCCGGGACCCGTCGGCGGTCGAGGGCGACGTGATCCGGGTCGTGGTCGGTCCGGAGGACGAGCGGGGGGTCGAGACCGTGGCGCTGCTCCCCGCCGACGCGGAGACCGAGGCCGAGCGGATCGGGTTCGCCATCCTGCGGGCGCTGGAAGTGGTCGAGGGCGCGGTCTGAACCGCCGGGTGGGCGGCGCGCGGTCTCGGAGAGCGGGAGCGGCCGGGGCGAACGGGCGCCGGCGGGAGGGCGGCGGGAGGGCGACGGGAGGAAAGGCATGACGGGCGTTCGGATCAGCAGCACGGAGATCGCGATCCCCGCGCGGGCCGGACTCGTCTGGTCCGTGCTGACGGATCTGGATTCCTACCCGGCGTGGAACCCGTATATCCGCAAGGCGGCGGGCCGCCTGCGCGAGGGCGCGCGCTGGCGCCTGGAGCGGACCCTGAACGGCCGCGCCTACCGGACGCGCCAGGTGACGGTGACCGGCTGGGAGCCCGGCCGGCGCCTCGCCTGGCGCGGCGGCCTCACGATGCCGCCCCTGCTCGTCGGCGAGCACGAGGTCCGGATCCTCGAGACCGCCGACGGGGTCCGCCTCGTCCAGGCGGTGGCCGTCGCAGGCCTGCTCGCTCCCGCCCTGGTCCCGTGGCTGCGGACGCGCCTGCAGGCCCGGTTCGCGGCGATGAACGAGGCCCTGCGCGACGAGGTCCTGCGCCGGCTGGCCGAGAGCGCCTGACCGCTCCGGTCAGACGACCGGCTTCGGCTTGACGACGGGCGAGCGCGTCAGGCTCTCGATCGCGCGGCCCGGCCGTCCGGCCTTGCGGGCGATCTCTTCCTCCTGCTCGGCAATGAGCTGCCGGGCCGGCTCGTCGCCGTCCAGGCCGCCGAGGATCTCGGCCGGCACACGCCGGTTCGAGGCCCGTGAACCGTCCGTGAAGACGATATCGAACAGAACGGAGCCCCGCTCCTGGGGTCTCGACTTGATGCGTTTGGCCATAGGTGCTGATACGCCGCCGGAATCGGTCGCGGCAAGGTGCGTCGCCGGGCAGGGGGTTGCGCGACGCGCACTGCCGGGTCCGGGCGCCGCCTTGCTCCTGCCGCGATCCCTCCGCCGCCCGTACGGGACGGGCGCCGGCAAGCCGAGGACGTGTGCGTGATACCCTGGGTTCATCTCGATACCGGATCCGTGCCCGGGGGCGGCACCGACCTGCGCCTGATGCGGCGCGGCGACGAATTCGCCATCATGGCCGACACGATCGAGCTCATGAACAACCGGCGCAGCGGTTCCGAGGTGGCGCTCGCCGCGATGACCTGCGCGCGGCTCCAGGACCGGCCCCGGGCCCGGATCCTGATCGGCGGCCTCGGCATGGGCTTCACCCTGCGGGCGGCGCTCGAAGGCCTCGGGCCGGAGGCGCAGGTGGTGGTGGCCGAACTGGTGCCCGCCGTGGTCGCCTGGGCCCGGGGGCCGCTCGCCCACGTCTTCGCCGGCTGCCTGGACGATCCGCGGGTCGACCTGCAGGAGGCCGACGTCAACCGCCTGATCCAGGCCGGCCCGGCGCGCTACGACGCGATCCTGCTCGACGTCGACAACGGCCCGGAGGGGCTGATGCGCAAGGCGAACGACCGGCTCTACGACAATTGGGGCCTGAAGCGCGCCCGCTGGGCCCTGCGGCCGGGCGGCATCCTGGGCGTCTGGTCGGGCGCGCCGGACCGGAAGTTCAAGAGCCGCCTGCAGCGCTCCGGCTTCGCGGTCGACGAGCAGCGCGTCCACGCGAGCGGCCGGGGCAGCGGCCCGAAGCACGTGGTCTGGCTCGGGACCCGGACCGAGGGGCAGGCCGAGACTCGGGGCGAGACTCGGGGCGAGACTCGGGGCGAGACTCGGGGTGAGGGCCGGAGCGAGGGCCGGCCGGCGGGCGGCGCCGGACCGCGCGGACCGGCCCAGGGCCGGCGGCGGCCGGCGCGCTAGGGCCGTTCCCGCACGGGGTGCAACCGGGTTCTGTGATTCCCCACCGCGGGGTGACGGGACCGACGATGCGGCCTCTGCGGCGTTCCGATCCACCCCTCTCCGCCTGAGGGGCTCGCGCTCCGGCCCCTCAGGAGGACGGGGGCGGGTCGGACGGCCGGCCCTGGTCCGGAGCGCGCCATAGCAACGCGGGGAGAACGGCTCTCGCGACCGGGGCTGACGCCCAGGGTCGCACCCCCTGTCCCGATGCGGGACGCTTCCGCACATTCCCAGCATGGGTGCGACGGGCGGGCATCTCTACACGGTCGAGGTCAGGCCGAGCCGGCATGATCCCGGCCGCTTCACCTGGGCGATCCGCGACCGCGGCAAGCTGGTCCGGGGGTCGTTCCGCCCGTACACCTCCGAGCACGCGGCACGCGCCGTCGCGGAGGCGGAGATCGAGCGGCTCATCGGCCAGGATGGTCGGTCCGGGGGGGCCTAGATCCCGTTCGCGTCCACCCATCACCGCCAGATCCGCGTGCAGGGCGCCCTGCACGTCGCGCGGTCCGTCCGCGATCCCGCGCGGTGACATGCTTCAGGCGCATGGCTGAGCGGCCCGACAGGGGAGCATATGCATATCTCCCCGGCGTCCGATCCGTTGCATGCCGCACTGCGGTATCCTATCTTTGCATTGCGGGATGGCGATGGCGTCGCGATCCCGCTGCCCTTCTTGGGCGTTTCCTCCCTAGACTTCGGGCCGCTCCTTCGGGAGTGGCCTTTTTTGTTTGCGCCGACGCACGGTTCGATGGCGCGGAACCGGGAGCTTGGCGGTACGTTTTTCCGCCATGGAACACTACCGCTCCACCCTCGGTACCACTGCCGTTGCCGTATTCGGGCTGGTGGCGGCCGCGCATATTCTGCATCCGGGCAATTACGAGGTGCAGACACGCCCTGCACGTCCGGTCGTGACGGCTGCGGCACCGGTCGCGCCGGCCGCCTGGGTGAATCCCCCGGCCCGCTCGTCCGCACCGGAAACCACCGGAGCGCTGGCGGCTGTCCCGACGCCGCGGATCGCCGCCGCGGTCCCCTCCACGGCGATGCCGACCGCGCCGCTTCCGGCCGAGATGGCACGTCCGGCCGAACCGCTGCGGAAGGCCGTGGCGACGCATCGGCCGAAGGGGGCGGAGCGTGGGTCGCGCCGGACTGCCCGGCTTCGCCACGCCGCACTCGAGCGCACCGCGCAATCCGATCGGCCGGCCGTCGTCGCGGCGGCCCCCCAGACGGCCCCGGTGGCCGCCCCGTCCCCGAAGATCGATCCGATCGGCGACATCATCCGCGGTCTCGGCCTCGGTCGCGACGGCTGAGCCGCGCCGCGATGCCCCGACTCCGACGCGGCGGAAGGGTGCGTCGCGCACGGGATGGCGAGATCCTTCGGCTGGTCCGGGGGTAGGTGCGCATCGCCGGTGCGCAGAGCGATGCTGTCGCCACGGCGCAGATATAAGTCGGTCGTGATGGACCGGCCCGCCGACGGCAGAACGAACCGGGTGGCGGCGGGTCGCTCGGCTTAGGCGGTCGCCCGGGCGATGCCCATTCCGATCGCAGCCCCTGTCATCTCCGGCGCGAGAGAGGGCGTCATCTGTTTGGGTCGTCGCCGTCCAGGGTGGCGCCGGGGCAGTCGCGCGCCGCCAGGGCGCTGCGGACATGCTCGCGGAAGACCTGGACGCGGGCGGGCAATTCGCGCCCCGCGAGGGTGACGGCGCGCAGATGCGCGCCGCGGGTCGCCCAGGGGCTGAGCACCCGCAGGATCTCCCCCGCCTCCACGGCGCGGGCGGCGACGAGGCTCGGGAGATGGCCGATCCCGGCGCCCGCCAGGGTCAGCCGGTGCGCGGTGGCGAAGTCGCTGACCCGGATGGCCGGGCTCAAGGCCAGCGGCTCGGTACGGCCCTGCCCGTCGGTCAGCACCAGTCCCGCCGTGCCGATCCGCTCCCGGGCGAGGATCAGGTCGTGGTCGCGCAGGCCCGCGAGGTCCGTCGGGGCCGGGCGGCGCAGCAGATAGGCGGGGGCGGCGTAGAGGCCGAGAGCCAGGGTCGCGAGGACCATCGCGCGGTAGCCGGTCTCCTCCGCGCCGCCGAGCCGCAGGGCGAGGTCGATCCGGTTGGCCGCGAGGTCGAGGCGCGCGTCGGTGTTCAGCATCTCCACGGTGATCTGCGGGTAGGCGGTCCGGAAGCTCGCGACGATCTCGGGCATCACCTCGATCCCGAAATCGATCGAGGTCGTGATCCGCAGGTGCCCGGTCGGCACCGTGCGGGCGTCGCGGGCGGTCTCGGCCGCCTCGTCGAGGAGAGTCAGGCTCTCCTGCGCCTTGGCGTAGAAGGCCAGCCCCTCGGCCGTCGGCGAGACCGCCCGTGAGGTGCGCGCCATCAGCCGGGCGCCCAGCGCCTGTTCCAGGCGGGAGATCCGTCGGCTGACGCTGCCCTTGGTCTCCTGCAGGCTCGCGGCCGCGGCCGTCACCGTGCCGAGATCGACGACGGCGCAGAACGCCCGAACATCCTCGAGTCCGCCCCGGAAGGTTTCCGTTCTCGCAACCATGGGGTTCCGGATAGCAGGCTCAACCGGTGCCGTGAACGGGTCTACAGGGCTGCTGCGGCGCAGCGAATCGCGCTCGACCGTCTGCTCTGCAGGAGACACCCTTGAAGTCGATTCTCGCCTCCGGCCTGCTGGCCCTGCTGGTCGCCACCCCGGTCGCCACCTCGGCGCTGGCCCAGACCCCGCCGACCCGCGATCCGGCGCAGATCCAGGCCGGCACCTACGCGGTCGATCCCGGCCACACCCAGGTCGGCTGGCGCGTGTCCCATATGGGCTTCTCGAACTATGCCGGCGGCTTCTCGGACGTGTCCGGCACGCTGGAGCTGCAGCCGAAGAACCCGGCGGCGGCCAAGCTCTCGGTGAAGATCCCGGTCGCCTCGGTGACGACCACCAGCGCCAAGCTCACCGACGAGCTCAAGGGCGACCAGTGGCTCGACGCCGCCAAGTTCCCCGACATGACCTTCGTGTCCACCAAGGTCACGCCGGCCGGCAAGGACCACGCGAAGGTGACGGGCGACCTGACGCTCCACGGCGTGACCAAGCCGGTGACGCTGGACGTCACCCTGGTCGGCGCCGGCGTGAACCCGCTGAGTAAGAAGTATACGGTCGGCTTCGAGGCCACCGGCACGCTCAAGCGCTCGGAGTTCGGGGTGAAGACCTACGTGCCGCTGATCGGCGACGAGCTGCACCTCACCATCGCGGGCGCCTTCGAGAAGCAGGACTGACACCGGGGGATCGGCCATGGCGAACGGGGTTTCCGCGCGGCGGTACTCCGCCGTGGCGATCCTGCTGCACTGGGCGAGCGCGCTCGCCGTGCTCGTCCTGATCGGCCTCGGGCTGACCATGACGCACGCGGCCCTGGCGCCGCTGCGCCAGTTCCAGCTCTACCAGTGGCACAAGTCGGTCGGCGTCACGGTGCTGGCGCTGACGGTCCTGCGCCTCCTCTGGCGCCTGACCCACCGGCCGCCACCGCACCCGGTTGGGATGCCGGCGCGGGAGCGGCGGGCGGCCGCGGCGGCGCATCACCTGCTCTATCTGCTCCTCGTCGGGCTGCCCCTGACCGGCTGGGCCGTGGTCTCGCTGTCGCCGTTCAACATCCCGACGGTGCTCTACGGCCTCGTCCCCTGGCCGCACCTGCCGCTGGCGGCCCACGTCCCCGACCCCGCCGCCGCCGAGGGCCTCCTCAAGCAGGTCCATGCCCTGGGGGCGTGGTTCCTGGCGGCCCTCCTCGCCGTCCACGTGGCGGCCGCCCTGCGCCACCATTTCCTCCTGCGCGACGACGTGCTGCGCCGCATGCTGCCGGGGCGCCGGCCGTCGACCGCCCCGATCGTGGAGCCCACCCGATGAACGCGCGTCACCTCTGCCTGCTCGCGGCGCTGCAGGGCGCGTTCTTGGGCGCGTTCCTGAGCGGGGCCCTGCCGGCCGCCGCCGCCGAGTGGGCGGTGGATCCGGCCCGGAGCGCGATCCGGTTCTCGGGCGTGCAGGTCGGCGTCCCGTTCACCGGGCGGTTCGAGCGGTTCACGGCCAGCGTGGATTTCGACCCCGCCAAGCCCGAGGCGGGGCACGCGCTCGTGCTAGTCGACCTCGCCAGCGCGCGGACCGGGGACGTCCAGCGCGACGAGGCCCTGCCGCAGAAGGACTGGTTCGACGTCAAGGCGGCGAGCCAGGCGCGCTTCGAGGCGACCCGCTTCGTCGACAAGGGGCAGGGCGACTACGCGGCAGTGGGGACGCTGACGATCCGCGGCACGAGCCGGCCGGTGACGCTGCCGTTCCACCTGACCTTCGACGGCGGCGCGGCGCATGCCGTGGGGCGCGTCGGCCTCGTCCGCACCGAGTTCGGCGTCGGCCAGGGGGCCTGGGCCTCGGGCCAATGGGTGGCGCTCGATGTCGGCGTCGAGGTCGACATCGTCGCGACGGCGCAGCCGGCCTCCGGCCACTGATCCCGGCCCCGGTCGACTCCTTCGGCGGGTGTCACGCGCTCCGTCATCGCGAGCGCAGCGAAGCGACCCAGGGTAGCGCGCCCTCCGTAAGTGTGGCGCTCCTGGATCGCTTCGCTGCGCTCGCAATGACGGCGGCCGGGCGTCGGACGCCGCCCCGTCCCGGCCCGCTACCCCGGCCGGTCCTCCGACCCGGTGCCCAGCGCCCGCTGGACCATGACGCTGTCCGACCAGTGGCCGTACTTGAAGCCCACCGCCCGCAGGTAGCCGACCCGCTCGAACCCGCAGGCCTCGTGGAGCCGCAGGGACGCCGCGTTCTCGGCGTCGATGTAGCCGATCATCTGGCGGTAGCCGCCGGCCGCGCAGGCTTCGATCAGGGCCGGCAGCAGCCGGCGGCCGATCCCGGCATGCAGGTGGTCGGGATGCACGTAGATCGAGTGCTTCAGCGTGTAGCGGTAGGCCGGGCGTTTCCGGAACGGCACCGCGTAGGCGTAGCCCGCCACCGCGCCGTCCCGGTCGGCCACGAGGTGGGGCAGGCGCTTCTTGCGCATGGTCTTGCGCCGCCGCTTCAGGTCGTCGGGAAGCAGACGGTCCTCCTCGGCGACGCCGACATCGCTCACGCCCCTGCTGATGTGGTGCTCGTAGATCGCCACCATCGCCTCGACATCCGCATCCGAGGAGGCGCGGATGACGATGTCGGGGCAGGTGCGGGCCGGGACCAGGCCGGGCGTCTCGACCTCGATCTCCATCAGGCCCCCTCGCGTGCCACGTAGGTGTGGAAGCGGATCCGCCCGTCCGGATCGACCTCGCGGTAGACGCCCTGGATCTCGGCCTCGAAGCCCGGGAACAGGTTGGCGGAGGCCTCGAACATCTTGAAATAGTCGAGCATGGGCTTGGCCCGGTCGTCCAGGCGCTCGCCCGGCAGCACCGTGCCGATGCCCGGGGGATAGACCAGCATCAGCGTGGTGGCGATCCGCCCCTCGGCCTCGGCGATCGGCACGTAATCCACCTTGTTGCGGGTCAGCAGCTGGGCGGCCTTCTTGGGCGGCATCACCATCTCGGGCAGGTGCTCCGGGGCGAACTGGCGCCGCTGGAGCGTGGAGGTGCCGGCCTCCCGGTGGAAGGCGTGGAATTCGGCGCAGAGGTCGCGCAGGCGCACGCCGCGGTAGCGGTTCGGCCGGCGGTTGACGAATTCCGGCATGGCCTCCTCCAGCGGGACGTTGTCGTCGTGGAGCCGCTTGAAGGCGACGAGGCCCGAGATCAGCGTGCCGGCCTTGGAGGATTCGACCCCCGGGGTCAGCAGGAAGAGCAGCGAGTTCAGGTCGTTCTTCTCGGCGACGATCCGGTTCTCACGCAGGTACTGGGCCACGATCGGCGCCGGCACGCCGTGCTGGGCGTAGGCCCCCGTGTGCCGGTCGAAGCCGGGGGTGAGCACGGTGAGCTTGTTCGGGTCGGTGATCGCGTAGCCCGGCGCCACGTGGGTGAAGCCGTGCCAGCGGGCGCCCGGCTTCAGCTCCCAGTGGCGCGGCGTGGCGGCGAGTTCGTCGGTCGGCACGCTCTCCCACGGCACCTCGGCCCCGTCGGCATTCACCGTCACGTCCGGCACGAAGGGGTCGAAGAACCAGCGCCTTGCGGGATCGCGTTCGTTCTCCTCGAATTCCCGCCGGATCGCCCGGACCTTCTTGCGCCACTCGATCCCGAGCCGGATCGTGTCGTCCCACAGGATCATGCCGGAGCGGCCCTTCATCATCTGGGCGCCGACGTCGAGGGAGGCGAAGAGCGGGTAGAAGGGCGACGTGGAGGCGTGGACGAGGAAGCTCTCGTTGAGCCGCTTGTGCTCGACCCGCCGGGTCTGGCCGCGGATATGCCCGTCGCGGGTGTGGATCTGCGAGGCCTGGGAGAAGCTCGCGAGCTGCTTGTGGGTCGATTGCGTGGCGACGATGCCGGGCGAGGTCTCGTCGAGGCCGGTCAGCCCCATGGCGAAGCGGCGGGCGTAGAGCGGGTGGAACTTCATGAAGCCCGCCCAGGCCTCGTCGAACAGGATGTAGTCGCAGAGGTGGCCGATCTTCTCCAGGATCTCCTGGGCGTCGTAGATCGTGCCGTCGTAGGTGCACTGCTCGATCACCGCAACGCGGAACGGCCGCTCCCGGCGCCACGCCTCGGGATCGGTCACCAGCGGGTTCCGGCGGATCTTCTCCCGGATCCGGGTCTCGTCGAGGGCCTCATGATACATGGGGCCGATCAGGCCGTAGGCGTTCCGGTCCGTTTCCAGAAAGATCGGGATGCCGCCGCCCAGGAACAGGGCGCCGTGATGCGCCGCCTTGTGGTTGTTGCGGTCGAACAGGACGAGGTCGTCCTCCGCGATCAGCGAGGACAGGACGATCTTGTTGGAGGCCGAGGTGCCGTTGAGGACGAAGTAGGTCTTCTCGGCCCCGAAGATCTTCGCGGCCTCCTTCTGGGCCTTCAGCGCCGGGCCCTCGTGGGTCAGCAGGTCGCCGAGGTCGAGGACCGAGTTGTCGAGGTCGTCGCGGAAGATCGCTTCCCCCAGGTGCTCCACGAAGATCCGGCCGATCGGCGACCGGTTGTAGAAGATGCCGCCGTTGTGGCCCGGGCAGGTCCAGAGCTGGTTGCCCTTCTCGGCGTAGTCGACGAGCGCGCCGAAGAACGGCGTCTTGAGGGTCTGGGCGTATTGCGTGACCCGGCTGACGAGGCCGCGGGCGATGAATTCCGGCGTCTCCTCCGCCAGGAAGATGTAGCCGTCGATGAAATCGAGCAGTTCGAC
Source organism: Methylobacterium sp. 391_Methyba4 (assembly GCF_029691625.1). Classification (NCBI taxonomy): domain Bacteria; kingdom Pseudomonadati; phylum Pseudomonadota; class Alphaproteobacteria; order Hyphomicrobiales; family Methylobacteriaceae; genus Methylobacterium; species Methylobacterium sp. 391_Methyba4. The sequence goes on from NZ_CP121475.1 coordinate 5,412,604, forward strand.
CGGGATGTCCTCCAGCCGCTTGCGGCGGACCATGATGACGATCGGCATCTCCAGGCCGCGCTTGCGCATCATGTCGATGAGGGCGGCGGCCTTGCCGTCGAGGCCGCGCTTGCCCCAATCGACCACGAGGCAGCCCACCGCGGCGTCGGTCTGCACCGCGATGGCCGCGTCCTCGACCCGCCGGGCGCGCACCACCTCGAAGCCGCGCTGCTCCACGGCTGCCACGATCTGATTGACGCGCGCGCCTTCGAGATCGTCCGGATCGAAGGCGGGGGCGCACATCAGGACCGTGAAGCGACGGTGGAAGTCCATGGAGCCCTCTCTGGCCTCGGATGCAGCGCGTGGCTTTCCGGCCCGTCTGCGACGATTGCATGACAACGTGCGCGGCGGGCGGTCGTGGTGCGGACGAAAGGGCGTGATCCGGGCGCGGTCGGAGCCGTTGGACCGCGGCCTTCCCATCCGCGCCCTCGTCCTGAGGTGCCGGTCGGAGATCGGTCGCGCGGCCCGCGGCAGCAACCCGTCTCAGGGTATCACAGGGCGCGCCGCCGCGCCCAGACATCCGGATTGACCAGTCCGCTCGGCCGCCGGCCTGCCAGCACGTCGACCACGCGGCCGGCGGCGGTCTCGGCGGTGCGGATCAGGGCCGACCCGGTGGAACCGCCGACATGGGGCGTCAGGATCGCGCGCGCCTGACGGGCGAGGGGGTGGTCGGCCGGCAGGGGCTCCTGGGCGAAGACGTCGAGCCCCACGCCCGCGATCGTGCCGGATTCCAGCGCCTCCACCAGGGCCGCCTCGTCGATCAGGCCGCCGCGGCTGGTGTTGATCAGGAAGGCGTCCCGCTTCATCCGGGCGAGCTGGTCCCGGCCGATCAGGCCGCGGGTGGCCGGGGTCAGGGGCACGTGCAGGGAGACGATGTCGGCCTCCGCGAGGAGCGCGTCCACCGAAGGAGCCCGCAGGGCACCAGCATTGGCGAAGTCGGCGTCCGGCCGGCTCGGGCCGTAGGCCAGCACCCGCAGGCCGAGGGCCGTGCCGAGCCGGGCCGTCGCCTGCCCGATCGCCCCGAAGCCGACGAGGCCCAGCGTCAGGCCGGCCAGCTCGATCAGGCGGGCGGTGAACTTGAAGCTGTCGTCGCCGCGTCGGACCGAGCGGTCGGCCTCCGGCAGGGCCTTGGCCAGGGCGAAGATCAGCGCCAGCGTCTGCTCGGCCACCGAGACGGCGTTGGCGCCGGGCGTGTTGACCACCACGATCCCGGCCTCGGTCGCCTCGGCGGTGGCGACGTGGTCGGTGCCGGTGCCGTGCACGCCGATCACCCGCAGGGCCGGGGCCGCCGCGATGGCGCGGGCCGGGAAGCCGGTGTTGCGGGTGATGACGGCGACGCACGGGGCGGCCTCGCGGGCCAGGGTCTCGGGATCCGTGCCGCTCGCCGGACGCGGCTCCAATCCGGCCGCCCGCAGCCGGTCGAGGCCCGCCGCGTGGATCGGCTGGACGATGAGGCACGGACCGGTGATCACGGGAAAACCTCTGCACTAGAGGAGGGGTGACAGGCACGTTTCGCGCCGGGCCCGTCTAGGCGGGGTGGGCAACCCTGGCAACCGGGCGCCCCGGTCTCCGCCGCGGCAACCCGATCGGACGCGCGCGATCCACACCCGATCGCGGCCGTGTCGGGCCCCGCACGCCCCGACGATCCCGGCCGCGCGCCTCGGCCGAGCTCCGGCCCGGCCTTCCGCGAAATCGCCGGCTCGACCGTGCGATGATGAGTGAGGCACTGATAATGATGTCGTTCGGCAATGGAATTCAGTATAGAACGCACTCAATATCGATCACGTAGATCGACCCTGCGTGCGCTGAATATAATTATAATTAATCCAAATGTATTTTTGACACACGTAGAGATATTTGCTGCCTTGCTCCGTGATTCGGAGCTTTCGTCACGACAATGCGGTCTCAAGATTTCTCGGTGTCGGTTTCCGCGCGGAACCGGCGCCGGCGGCGCGCGGCCCGGCCGGTTCTCCCGATGGCTGTCCTGCTGGGCTTCGTCGGTTCCGGGCTGCACGCGGCCCGCGCGGAGGAGGCCGGGGCCGGCCGGGAGGTCCAGCTCGACGAAATCTCGGTCGCGAGCGCGGCCGCGCCGCGCGGACCGGTCCCGGCCTATGCCGGCGGTCAGGTGGCGCGGGGCGGTCGCCTCGGCCTGCTGGGCGATACCGAGATCCAGAAGGCGCCCTTCAGCATCGCCAGCTACACCGACACGCTCATCCGGGACCGGCAGGCGCGGACGGTGTCCGAGACCCTGGTCCTCGACCCGTCGGTGCGCGCCACCCAGACCACGGGGGCGCCGTTCGACTCCTTCTCCATCCGGGGCTTCCCGTCCAACGAGAACACCAGCGGCGAGGTCGCCTTCGACGGGCTCTACGGCATTGCCCCGAGCTTCCGCATCTTCACCGACTACGTGGAGCGCATCGAGGTCCTAAAGGGGCCGTCCGCCGCCCTCACGGGGGTGTCGCCGAACGGCGCGGTCGGCGGCGTGGTCAATATCGTCCCGAAGCGCGCCGGCGCGGACCTGACCCGCGTCACCCTGGATTACGGCTCGACCGCCTGGGGCGGCAGCCAGGTCGACGTCGCCCGCCGCTGGGGGCCGGGACGGGAATGGGGCGCCCGCGTCGTCGGCAGCCTGCACGGCGGCGCCACGCCCTTCGACCGCCAGACTGAGACGACCGGCGTCGGGGCCCTGGCCCTCGACTACCAGGGTGACCGGTTCCGCGCGTGGCTCTACCTGCTGGCGCAGACGGACCGCTTCAACGCGCCGCTGCGCCCGTTCCTCCTGCGGGCCGGCGTGCCCGTACCGCGGGCGCCCGACGGTCGCCTGAACCTGACCCAGCCCTGGGAATACTCGGACGTCGACGATCGCGGCGGCCTGCTGCGCACCGAGTACGACCTGACCGATCAGGTCACGCTGTTCGCGGATGTCGGCGGCGGGCAGACCGGAGTGGAGCGGTACTTCCAATCGGCACCGACGATCCTCAACGGCCGCGGCGACACGACCAGCACGCCGCAATTCTACGCCCTCGGCGTCGACCGGCTCACCTACGACGCCGGCGTCCGGGCCCGGTTCGAGACCGGATTCATCCGCCACGCCCTCACGCTTCAGGGCTCCGTGTACGACGAGGCGACGGGACGGCGGTTCTCGCCCGGCCGGGGCGCCTACCTGTCGAACCTCTACGTGCCGGCCCTCGTCCCGTACATCGCGCCGATCTACGGCATCGGCCGGCCCCGCCTGTCCGACAGCACCCTGTCGGGGATCGCGGTGGCCGACACGCTGTCGGCCCTCGACGAGCGCGTCCTGCTGACCCTGGGTGTGCGCCGCCAGCGCGTGGAGGCGCACAATTACCTGTCGAATGTCGGCACGCTGGCCTCGTCGTACGACAAGAGCGCCACGACCCCGATGGTCGGTCTCGTGGTGCGGCCCTGGGACTCGGTCTCGCTCTACGGCAACTACATCGAGGGCCTGAGCCGCGGCGACGTGGCCCCGGCGGTAGCGACCAATTCCGGCACGATCCTCGCTCCCTACGTGGCCCGACAGGTCGAGGCGGGTGTGAAGCTCGATCTCGGCCGGTTCGGCGCCACGCTTGGCGCCTTCCGGATCACGAAGCCCGCGGGCGAACTCGGCCCGCAGGGGCGCTTCGCAGCGACCGGCGAGCAGCGCGTCAGCGGCCTCGAGCTGAGCCTGTTTGGCGAGATCACGCCGCAGGTGCGCGTGGTCGGCGGCGTGACCCTGCTGGACGGACGCCTCGTCCGGACGGCGCTCGCCGCCAATCGCGGGCACCGGCCGATCGGCGTGCCGGAGGCCCAGGCGAGCCTGGGCGCCGAGTGGGACCTGCCCGGGCTGCCCGGCCTGACGCTCAACGGCGCCGTCATCTCCACCGGGCGGCAGTTCGTCGACCTCGCGAACACCCAGGCCCTGCCGGCCTGGGCCCGCCTCGACCTTGGCCTGCGCTACACGACCCTCGTCGCCGAGCGGCCGACGACCTTCCGGGCCAGCGTCCTCAACGTGACCGACGCGCGGTACTGGACCGGGGTCGCGTCGTTCGGCACCTTCTTTCAGGGCGCGCCGCGCACCTACCTCCTGTCGATGGGGGTGGATCTCTGAGCCGGACCGGAGCGGCCATGCTGCTTCTGACGAGCCGCGCGATGTTTCACGGGAAACATTTTCTTAACCCTGAAGGTCGGGCGTGCGGGGGCCGCCCGCTGTTGCAGCGGCGCCGTCGCGGCGCGGCGCCGGCCGGGTTACCACCGGTCCACCATGACCACATCGAGCTGGCGCACCCTCCGCAACGAGCAGGCCCGGGCGCGGCTGGAACGGGCCCTGCCGTCGGTCTTCCCGGCACCGGTCCTTCAGCACGCCTTGGCGCGCCCGCTGATCCCGCCGACACCGCGGCTCGCCGTCGAGAGCTACTGGCGCAACCACATCCTCCGCGCCGACCGGCTGGCCCGGGCGCTGGCGGCCCGCTCCGGGACGCCGGAGGGCTGGACCTGGCAGCTCGGGGCCGAGGGCCGGGCCGGAAGCTTCCGCATGCCGCCGGCACCCTACCGCGATCCGGCCTTCGCCCGCGGCCGGGGCGCCTGCTGCATTTGCGGTCAGCCGGTCTACCGGTTCGGCTGGCACCGGGATCTCTGGGCGCGCGGCGCCCCCAACACCAATGCCGGCTGGCACGCGGCCTGTGTCGCGGCCTGGAAGTTCTGGATCGCGCCGCATGCCCAGGTCCGGGCGCTGAAGCTCCGCCAGCGGCATCGCTGCACCACCACCGGCAAGCGCCTGCTGAAGACGGCCGAGGTCGACCACACCCTGCCGCTCTACCGGGTCTGGCGGGAACACCGCGACGCGCCCTGGCCGGTGCTGCTCGGCTATTGGGGGGCGCCGAACCTGCAGGTGGTCAACCGCGCCGCCCATGTCGACAAGTGCCGCGACGAGGCGGTCGAGCGCTCCCGGACCGTGCAGCGTGCCCGTTTCCGGGTGGTCGAGGACGAGTCCGGGTTCAGCGTGGTCGAGGAGGAGTGACCGGCCGGCTCAGCCGTCCAGGGCCTCGAAGGCCCGCGACAGGTCGGCCAGCAGGTCGGCTTCCGCCTCCAGGCCGACGGAGAGACGCAGCAGCCCGTCGGTGATGCCCGCGATGGCGCGCGCCTCCGGGTCCATGGCCGCATGCGTCATGGTCGGCGGATGGGCGATCAGGCTCTCGACGCCGCCCAGGGATTCGGCCAGCGTGAACACCCGCAGGGCCTCCACGAAGGTCTTCACCGCCGCACGGCCCCCGACGAGCTCGAAGCTCAGCATGGCGCCGAAGCCCGCCTGCTGCGTCTTCGCCAGGGCGTGTCCCGGATCGGTGGGCAGTCCCGGGTAATGCACGCGAGCCACCGCCGGATGCGCCTCCAGGAAGGCCGCCAGGACGGCGGCGTTGCGCTGCTGCTGCTCCACCCGCACGAACAGGGTGCGCAGGCCCCGGAGCGTCAGATAAGCGTCGAGGGGCGAGCCCGTGACCCCGATCGTGTTCGCCCAGGCGGCGAGTTCCTCCCCAACGGCCTTGTCGGCGGCGACCACGACCCCGCCGATGACGTCGGAATGGCCGTTCAGGAACTTGGTGGTGGAATGGACGACCAGATCCGCCCCGAGGGCGATCGGCTGCTGCAAGGCGGGCGACAGGAAGGTGTTGTCCACCACGGCCAGCGCGCCGGCCGCCTTCGCGTCCGCGGTGATGCGTCGGATATCCACCACGCGCATCAGTGGGTTGCTGGGCGTTTCGATCAGCACGACCTTCGGCCCCTCGGCCAGGGCCGCCGCCCGCGCGTCCGGATCGGTCTGGTCGACGAAGGCCACGCGGTAATGCCCGCGGGCGGCGCGGAAGCTCAACAGCCGGTGAGTCCCGCCGTAGCAATCGTGCGGCGCGACCAGGAGATCGCCCGGCCGCAGGCTCGACAGCGCGAGATCGAGGGCCGCCATGCCGCTCGCCACCATGACGGCGCGGGCGCCGCCCTCGAGCTTGGCGATCGTGTCGGCGAGGGCGTCCCGCGTGGGGTTGCCGAGACGCGAGTAGTCATAGGGTCCGGCCTGCTCGAAGGCCGGGAACTTGAAGGTCGTCGACAGGTGGATCGGCGCGATCACCGCGCCGAAGGCCGCGTCCTGGGCCACGCCGTTGGCCGCCGCAACGGTACGGGCCGCAAATCCCTCTGACATCGCCTCGTCCTCCACGCAGAGATCGTCCGCACCGTCCAACCGGAGCGAACGGGCGTTCTTTATGCAGAACGTATCAGACTTTCAAGAGAACGGTCGCGCGTTCATGCTGGGACGGTCAGCGCCCGGCGACGCCACGGCCAGGGCGCCAAGCCGGCGAAGACCTGTCCCGTCGGATCCGCGCGCGGAGCAGGGCCGCCGCCCGATAGCCGAGCATCACGGTGGACAGTCCGTAGCGCAGGACTGTGTCGCCCCGGCGGTCGGGTCGCCACCTTGGCCGGGCATGACGACCGCGTGCCAGTGCCGCAGGCCTTGTGCGCGCGGCGGGGTGAACGCGTCGAACAGGGTGGTCCTGTCGATGGCGGACAGGCGCAGGCCCAGGGCGCCACCGGTCATGCCCGGGGGCTCCGGAGGTCGTGCGGCCGCGTCATCGGGTCCTTCGAGATCGGCCACGATGACACCCTTTCGCCCGCCCGCCGCGGCGGAGTCAGGCGGTGCGGGTGTCGCGCACCGCCGCCGGTGGCGTCTCGTCCGCCACGGCCGGTGCGGCGGCCCGCACGCCCTCGGCCGCCTGCGCCAGGGTGCGGGCCAGGAGACCGGCCCGTCCGGCCCACAGGTCCCGTTCGTCGCGCAGGACCTCAAGCCGGTCCGCGGAGGCGGCCAGTGCGACGCGCAGGCCGTCGATCTCCGCCCGCAGGTCGGTCGTACGCTGCCGCTCGCTCGCCAGGGCCGCCTTGAGCACGCTGAGGGCGGCTTCGGTCGCGCCGCGCGTCCCGGCGGGGCGACGCAGGACCGGTGCGGCCCGCGGCGCCCGATCCGACCCGGCAGGAGCCGGTCCCGGGGCCTGGGATGCGGGCTCCGGACGCAGCCGCGCGATCTCGGCCCGCACCTGCGCGACGTCGAGCCCGGCAGCCGCACGCGGCTCGGGCCCGGCCGCCAAGGGCGCGCGCTCCACGGGAGCGCTCTCCAAGGGGGCGGCCTCCACGGGGGCAGCCTCCAAGAAGGCTGTCGCCACGGGATCGGCCCCCACGACCGGAAATCCCTCTTCCTCGAGAACGAGCCCGTGCAGCATGGCGAAGACCCGGTCGCCGTCGAGGCGCGCGAGGTCGAAGCCGCTCTCGGCCGAGAGGCTGCTGAAGCGGGCCTGCCCGCTGGACGACTGGCCCACGAACGCCATCGACCAGTTGGCGAAGGCGCGGCTCTCCGCCGGGCCGCATTGCAGGACCGTGACGTCGTCGTGCCGCAGGTCGCGCTGGATCCGCTCGAAGGTCGTCTCGACCCCCCGACGCGGACCTTCGAGCACCTGCGCGAAGGCGCCCGCGTTGAACATCAGGGCGCCGGTTACCCCGAGGGCCGCGTTGTTCCGCTGGGACGCGTCCAGGATCTGGCGGACCGCGGCCATCACCTCCGGCTCCGAGCCCTGCAGCAGGTTCTTGCTGGCATAGACGAGACGGTAGAGGTCGCTCATGGCAAGGCGTCCCGAAGGGGAGAGTGATCAGGTCTGCGGAAAGCCGGCGAAGACCTGGCGCAGGTCCTCGGCGGGTACGGGCTTGCTGATGAGGTAGCCCTGCACGTCGGTGCAGCCCTCCAGGCGGATGCGCTGCATCTGCTCGGCCGTCTCGACGCCCTCGGCGACGGTGGTCATGCCCAGGCTCTTGCCCAGGCCGGCGATCGCCCGGATGATCGCCTCGCCGTCGGGCTTGCTGGTCAGATCCTTCACGAAGGAACGGTCGATCTTGATCTTGTCGAAGGGGAACGAGCGCAGGTAGCTCAGCGACGAGTAGCCGGTGCCGAAATCGTCCATGGAGACGCGCACGCCGAGTTCCCGCAGCCGGTGCAGGGTCTGGAGCGTCCTGTCGTTCTCCTGCAGCAGCACGCCCTCGGTGATCTCCACCTCCAGCCGCCGGGCGGGCAGCCCCGAGCCGGCCAGGGCCGAGATGATCGTCTCCACCAGCCGGTCGCTCTTGAACTGCGCCGGCGAGACGTTGACCGCCACCGACATGTGCTCCGGCCAGGTCATGGCGTCGCGGCAGGCCTGGCGGACGACCCACTCGCCGATCGGGACGATGAGGCCGATCTCCTCGGCGAGCGGGATGAAATCGAGGGGCGAGACCAACCCGCGTTCGGGATGGCGCCACCGGATCAGGGCCTCGCAGCCGATCAGCGTGCCGCTCGCGAGCTGCAATTGCGGCTGGAAGTGCAGCTGGAATTCCCGCCGGGCGAGCGCCTGCCGCAGGTCGAGTTCGAGCTTGCGGCGCGCCTGCATGCGCGCATCCATCTCCGGCTCGAAGAACCGGTAGGTGCCGCGGCCGTCGAGCTTGGCCCGGTAGAGGGCGAGGTCGGCGTTCTTCAGGAGCCGGTCGGCGTCGGTCCCGTCCTCGGGGGCCAGCGCCACGCCGACGCTGGCGCCGATCGTCAGGAGATGGCCCTCCACCATGTAGGTGCGGCCGATCAGGTCGACGACGCGGCGGGCGAGGGCCTGCGTGCCCGCCGCGTCGCGGATCCCGGCCTGGAGGATGACGAACTCGTCGCCGCCGATCCGCGCCACCGTGTCGGTGGGCCGCACCGTCGAGCGCAGGCGGTCGGCGACCGTCTCCAGCAGCGCGTCGCCGATCGGATGACCGAGCGTGTCGTTGACCGGCTTGAACCGATCGAGGTCGATCAGCAGCAGGGCGCAGCACTCGCCCGTGCGCGCGAGACGCGCGAGAGCCTCGGCGAGACGCTCGCGCAGGAGCAGGCGGTTCGGCAGACCGGTGAGGGGATCGCGCCGCGCCATCGCGTCGGCCCGGGCTTCCGTGGCCTTCCGGGTGCTGACATCCTCCAGCGAGACGACCCAGCCGCCCGTCGCGAGGGGATGGAGTTCCACCTGGACCGTGTGGTCCCGGTGCCGCAACTCGAACACGACCGGCTGCCGCCGGGCCAGCGCGCGGCGGAGGCTGCGCAGGAGGGCGCCCCGCGGCGGGGCGGTCCCGGCCCGCAGGGCCCGCAGCAGCGGGATCGCCGAAGCTTGCACCCGCAGCGTGACATTGAGGCCGGCCAGGAGCTGCCGGGCCGGGGCGTTCGCCGCGATGACCGTCCCGGTGGGGTCGATCATCAGCAGACCCTGCCGGACCGCGTCGAGAAACGGGAGCAGGGGATCGCGCCCGACGCCCCGCTCCGGCAGGGGCGGACGCGCCGCCTCCCGGCGCGACAGGTCGGCAGGCTGGGGATCCGCGCGCATGCCAAGGGGCCTCGGAGTGAGCCGCCGGGCAAGCTGCGGCTGGAAACAAGGACTCCATAGATGCGAAGATGCTAATTCCATCTTTAAGGACCAGAAGATCGCGGTCCTGATCTGCGTTCAAGACTGCGAATGCGATCATGCCGCTCGCCGCCGCCCGGTCCGCTGCGCTCAGGCCCTGAGCCGGGTGCTCTTCAGGGAGCCGCAGGCGGGGGCGGGCGTCGGCGATCGCGGCGATCCGCAGGTTCCCGGCCGGCGCGCCCGGCCTGTCGGCCGCGCGAGGGGGATCGGTTCGGGCGCCCGGACAGGACGCTTGCCAGAGCGCCGGTCCGCGGAGGACCCAGGCGATGCGGCGGCGGCGGCGGTCGGTCGGGCGCGGATGCGGAGGTGTGCATCCCGGGCTTGGCCGGCCTGCGCCCGGCCCCTTGCGTCGCGCGGCGAGCCCCACTACATCCGCTTC
>NZ_CP121475.1:5430000-6567494 GCF_029691625.1 Methylobacterium sp. 391_Methyba4
AGGTGCTGGAGCGCCGCGTAGGTCTTGCCGGAATTGGTCGGCCCCATGTGGAACAGGATTGTCCGGTTGAGGCGCCGGGCGGCGGTGAAGCGCTCGATATAGGCGCCGAAGCCGACCTGATCGCGCAGGCGGCGCAGGCGCGAGCCCTCGCGGGCCACCGCCTTGGCGTGCCGGCGCACGGGGGTGAGCGTGTCGTTGAGGCCCCGGGCGAGCTTCGGGCCGTAGGTGAACACCCGGGACCGCAGCGACCGGTCCATGTGGGCGATGTAGGCGGCGGCGTCCGCCCCGACCTCGCGCAGGTCGACGAGGAGCTGCGCCCGCAACCGGTCGACCGGCTTGTGCAGGGCCCGGCTGGCCTGGAGCGCCGTGCGCGTCACGGCCTCGCGCAGGGCGTCCAGGCGGTGGGCCGGGTCGTTCCGGGCGGCCATGCGGGCCAGGATCTCGGCCGCCTCCGGCTCCGGCGCGATGTCGAGCCGCAGGTCCAGGCGGCCGTTGTCGAGGAGGGGGATCTCGGTGCGGATCAGCCACGTGATCCGGTGGTCCTTCGTCACCACGGCCCGGAGGTTCGGCACGGCCTTGCGGACCGCCGGGATGCCGGTCTCCGCGAAGGCCCGGGCGGCCTGCATCGCGCGCACGGCGCGGGCGACGCGGTCGTCCTCCACCTCGGCGCCGTATTCGGGCAGTTCGAGATCGGCGAGCAGCCGGTCGAGGTCGACGGCCTCCGGGGACAGGCCGAGCCGCCCGAGGGATTCGATCAGGCTCTCGATCGTCGGGCGGAGACGCTTGCGCGCCATGCGGTCACCTTCGGCAGAAGCGTCTCACGCAAACCCTGACGCGGTCGGGGGCGTTCCGGATCCGATCCATGCGCGGAACCGCGCCCGGACGCCACTCCGAAACCGTCCTTGCGAGCGCAGCGAAGCAATCCAGCGGCGCCACGAACCCCAACGTTGCGCGACACTGGGTTGCTTCGCTGCGCTCGCAAAGACGGGATCTCACGGTTGCCGGGCCGCCTCGGCGAGCCAGCCGCAGAAGGCCCGCACCGCCGGATCCTCCGCCCGGGGCTCCGGGACGTAGGTGTAGTAGCTCCGTGCCGGCAGAGACGGGCCCGCGAAGGGCAGGGTCAGGCGGCCGGCCGCGACGTCGTCGGCGATCAGCCGCTCGGGCCCCATGGCGATCCCGAGCCCGTCGAGGGCGGCCTGGAGGGTCAGGTAGAAATGCTCCAGCGTCACCGAGGCCTGCGGCTCCAGATCGGGCACACCGGCCGCCCGCAGCCAGTCCGGCCAGACCCGCGGGAGCGTCGCCGCGTGCAGCAGGGTGTGCTGTCGGAGCTGCTCGGGCTCTGCGAGGGGGAGGCGCTGCAGCAGGGCCGGGCTGCAGACGGGGATGCGGCGTTCGGACAGGAACGGCTCCGCGCGATGGCCCGGGCGCGTCTCCGGACCACCGCGGATCGCGACATCGAACGGCTCCGCGAGCTGCGCCAGGGGCACGTTGGAGGTCGTCAGCCGGACCTCGATCGCCGGGTTGGCCACCTGGAAGCCGGACAGGCGCGGGATCAGCCAGCGCAGGGTGAAGGTGGCGAGCGCATTCACGTGCAGCAGGCGGGGCCGCCCGCGCTCGACCTGGCGGGCCGTGGCCAGGGCGATCCGGTCGAGGGCGGCGCCGATCTCGGTGGCGTAGGCGACCCCCGCCTCGGTGAGGACCACGCGCCGGTTGTGGCGCGTGAACAGCGGCAGGCCGAGCCAGCCCTCCAGCATCTGCACGTGCCGACTCACCGCGCCGTGGGTGACCCGCAGCTCGTCCGCGGCCCGGGTGAAGCTCCCGTGCCGCGCGGCCGCCTCGAAGGCCTTCAGGGCGTTCAGGGGCGGCAGGCGACGATGCACGGGTCAGGTTTCCTCACGCGAGCGTCAGCATAAGGTGTTTGTCAGCCCCCCGCCAGACCGCCATCCTGGATCGGAACCACGAAGGATGGCTGGATGTCCGTCGCGTCCGTTCCGACCGCGTCTTCCGAAACCGCGTCCCCGCCGGAGGCCCGGCGCACCCTCCTGGCGACCGGGGTCAACCACGCCCTGCACGACGGCTACACGGACCTGATCTACGTGCTGCTGCCGGTCTGGCAGGCGGAGTTCGGCCTCGATTACGTCGCCCTGGCCTTCCTACGGTCGCTCTACAACGGCGCGCTGGCGGCGCTGCAGATGCCGGCGAGCCGCCTTGCCCAGGCCTGGGGCGCCCGCATCGTGCTGGTGCTCGGCACCGGGCTCAGCGCGGCGGGCTACGCGATCGCCGGCGCCTCGGGCGGCCTCGTCGGGCTCGGGGTCGGCCTCCTGCTCGGCGGCGCCGGCAGCAGCACCCAGCATCCCCTGGCCTCGGCGGTGATCGCCCGGGCCTACGGCGCGGCGGCGCGGGGGCCCCTCGGCACCTACAATTTCACCGGCGACCTCGGGAAGGCGGCGGTCCCGCCCCTGGTCGGGCTGCTGCTGACCCTGTCGGGCTGGCGCCACGCCCTCTGGGTGATCGCCGGCGGAGGCGTCCTCGTGGCGGTGCTGGTCGGGCGCCTGCTTCCGCGTGAGCCGCAGTCACGCAGCGCCCAGGCGGCCGCCAAGCGGGCGACCCGCCGGGTCGCGGGCGGATCGCCGCCCGGCGCGGGGTTCGGGCTCCTCGTCGCCATCGGCATGCTCGACAACGCCGCGCGGCCGGCCTTCCTGCTCTACCTGCCGTTCCTGCTGCAGGAGAAGGGTGCGGCGCTGACCACGGTGGGCCTCGCGCTCTCGCTGGTCTTCATCGGCGGCGCCCTCGGCAAGGCGGTGTGCGGGCGCCTCGGGGAACGCCTCGGCGTGACCCGGACCGTGATCCTCACCGAGACCGGGACGGCGCTCGCGATCCTGGCGGTGATCGTCCTGCCCCTGGCCCCCGGGCTGATCCTGCTGCCGCTCCTCGGCGTGATGCTGAACGGCACCTCGTCGGTCCTCTACGGGACGGTGCCGGAACTGGCCCCGGGCGGCCGGGTCGAGCGGGCCTTCGCGGTATTCTACACCTGGACGCTCGGCGGCAGCGCGCTGGCGGCGCCGCTGCTCTACGGACGGCTCGGCGACGCGGCCGGCCCGCACTGGGCGGCGGTGGCGGCGGCCGGGACGGCGCTCGCCGTGGTGCCGCTGATGCTGGCCCTGGCGCCGCGCCTCGGGGCGGCGGACCGGCAACGGGCCTGAGGCGTGGCGGCGGGGCCGGGGGCATGGGAACAGGAGCACGGGGACAGGATCTGCCCGCGGGGACGGCCCGCGCGTCCCGCCCGGACGCCGCCTCAGAGGCGGCCCAGGGTGTTGACCCGGACGGCCTCGGACCGGCCGTCCACCGCGACGTCCCGGATCTGCGCCGGCGCCACGCGGGCCGCCTGATAGACCGCCTCCGACACCACGGCCACGCAGCCGAGGGTCTTGGTCAGGCCCTGGAGGCGGGCGGCGACGTTGACGGTGTCGCCCAGCGCCGTGAAGCGGGCATCGGTGGCGTCGCCCATCTCGCCGACGATGGCGAGGCCCGCATGCACGCCGATCCCGTACCGGAGCGTATGCTCCAGATCGGCCGCCAGCAGCCGGTTCAGGGTGTCGACGGCGTCGGCGATGAGGTCGATCGCCCGCAAGGCGTCCTGGGCGGCCTGCCCGGGCTCCGTCTCCAGGCCGAACAGGGCGAGCAGACCGTCGCCGAGGAACTGGTTGGTCGAGCCGCCGGCCTCCCGCACGGCGTCGCCGACCGCGCCGAGGAAGCGGTTGATGATGAACACCGTGTCGTAGGGCAGGCGCTCCTCGGCGAGCCGGGTCGAGCCGCGCAGGTCGACGAACATCGCCACGATGAAGCGCTCCTCGCCGGATTGCGCCCGGTCGAGCAGGTCGGCCTGGCGCATCCGCGGCTGCGGCGGCAGCAGCGGCACCACGGCCATGTCGGTCTCGGGCCGGAACTGGCAGGCGAGCCGCACCCCCGGACCGGCGGCGATGCGCTCCAGGACCGACCGCTCGGTGCGGCCGGGACTGGGCGCGCCGTCGCTGCCGTCCGTCACCCGGATGCGGCAGGTGGAGCATCGGCCGCGGCCGCCGCAGACGCTGGCATGGGGGATCCGGTTGCGCCGGCTCGCCTCCAGCACGCTGGTGCCCCGGGGGACCCGCACCACCCGCCCGTCCGGATAGCTGAGCCGGATCGTGCCCCGCTTGACCTCGGCGAGGGTCCGCACGCCGCGCGCTGCGACCACCGCCGCCACCAGGCCCGCATAGGTCCCGAGCAGCCCGTCCCGGATGGCCGCGAGCCGCGCGACCTGATCGGGCAGCCCGACATGGACCGGCTGGAGGGCCACCGCCCGCCACGCCGGATCCTGCGCCAGGGTGAGGATCATGCGGCCGCCCTGCGCGAAGCCCAGCAGCGACAGGACCGGGACCAGGACCGCGAGCGCCAGCAGCCAGGGCGCCATGCGCCCGAAGGCGGGCTTCAGCCGCAGCCAGAAATACAGGCCCATGCAGCCGTGGATCCAGGCCAGGACCAGGACCCTGACCTGCAGCAGGCCGAGCGTCGGCGAGGCGATCCAGAAGGCGTAGAGTTCCTGCGCGTAGCCCTTGTCGAGCCCCTCGGTGACGAAGGAGATCCGGGTCGCCGTGATGTGGCTGATGAGGAGCGTCGGGATCAGCAGGCCCGAGACCAGTTGCAGGGCCTCGGAGGGCCGCCAATGGAAGAAGCGGGCCGCGTAGAGCGCCTGGAGCCCGAGCAGCAGATGGAGCACCAGGGCGCCGTAGAGCAGCGTCAGGCCGACGGGATTGAGCCAGACGGCCGTGACGACGTCGAGGCCGTCCTCCATGGCGTCGAGGGAGATGTTGCCCAGGGCGTGGTTGAGCAGGTGGGTCAGCACGTAGCCGAACAGGACCAGGCCGCTGGCCAGCCGGAGGCGCCGCAGGTTCAGGCGGATCCGCGCGGCTTGCGTGGCGGATCGGGGTTGCGCGCCCGCATCGGCGGATCGAAGCGTCGCGATCGAGGCTGTGCGCACCATGCTGGGAGGTCCGAGGAGATCGGTTCTGGGCCCGCCATTCACGGTCCCTCGTACCAGCAAGACTTCCGCCGCGTCCGATTTATTTCCAATCGCCGGCGATCCGTGGAGTCCCGGACGTGAGGATCGCGCGTATCGACCGCGCCGGAGACCCGATGCTGGACACCTTCTTCGCCCGCAGCGCCGCCGCGGTGGCCTTCGACCTGATCGGCGCCCGCCTGTTCGTCGGCGCGGCCGGCGGGATCATCGTCGAGACCGAGGCCTACGACAGCACCGATCCGGCCTCCCACAGCTTCCGCGGCCCGACCCGGCGCAACGCCAGCATGTTCGGGCCGCCGGCCCATGCCTACGTGTATCGCTCCTACGGGATGCACTGGTGCCTGAACCTCGTCTGCGAGCCCGGCAGCGCCGTGCTGCTCCGGGCCCTCGCGCCGACCGAGGGGGTTCCCGCCATGCGGGCGCGCCGCGGCGTGGAGGATCCGCGCCTGCTCTGCGCCGGGCCGGGCCGCCTCTGCCAGGCCCTCGGCGTCACCGACGCGCTGGACGGCGCGCCCCTCGCGGGGGCGCCGTTCCGGTTCGAGCCCCGCGCCGCGGGCGATCCCGGGGCCGTCGAGGTGGTCAGCGACCGGCGCATCGGGATCACCCGCGGCGCCGAGACGCCCTGGCGGTTCCTGCTCGCCGGCTCCCGCTTCGTCAGCCGGCCGGTGCGGCGGGCCGAACCGGGGGCCGGGACCGCCTGAGGATCGCAGCGGCCGGAGCGGGATGTCCGGTCGCGGATCCGGGACGAGCCCGCGCGACCGGGCCGACGCTTCCGCAGGGGGGCGTCCGTCGGGTAGGACGGGGCCGAGGCGCGGGCGATCCGCCGGGCCTGGGCGCGCGCGGGGAGGGGCCATGGCGGCCAAGGATGAAGCGACGTGGCGGGTCGGCGTCCTGTTCTCCCGCAGCGGGGTGAGCGGCATCACCGAGACCGAGCACTTCCTCGGCACCGCGCTCGCGATCGAGGAGATCAACCAGGCCGGCGGCGTGCTGGGCCGCCCGATCGAGCCGGTCTGCTACGACCCCGCCGGCGAGACCGACGCCTACCGCACCCTGGCCCGGCGAATGCTTGCCGAGGACGGGGTCGAGGTGGTGTTCGGCTGCTCGCTCTCGGCGAGCCGGAAATCGGTGCTGTCCACCATGGAGCGGCACAACGGCCTGCTCTGGTACCCGTCGATCTACGAGGGCTTCGAGTACTCGGAGAACATCATCTACACCGGTGCGACCCTCAACCAGAACGTCTTCGCCCTGGCCGACTACCTCCTGCAGGAGCAGGGGCGGCGGATCTTCCTGATCGGGTCCGACTACATCTACCCGCGGGAATCGAACCGGGTCATGCGCGACCTGATCGAGGCGAAGGGCGGGACCATCGTGGGCGAGCTGTACGCGGCCCTCGACGCGGACGACGCGGCCCATGCCGCCATGATCGCGGCGATCCGCGACGCCGCGCCGGACGCGGTCTTCTCCACCGTGGTGGGGCGCGGGGCCGAGCGGCTCTACCGCGCCTACGCGGAATCCGGCATCGACCGCGCCCGCTGCCCGATCGCCAGCCTGACCCTGGCGGAGGGCCAGATCCACGCGATCGGTCCCGAGCACTGCACCGGCCACGTCCTGGCGGCCCCGTATTTCGGGTCCCTTGCGAGCGAGGAGAACCGGCGCTTCGTCGCCGCCTTCCAGGCCCGGTTCGGGCCCGAGCGCCCCACCAGCATGTGGTCGGAGACCGCCTACGCGCAGGTCCATCTCTTCGCCCGGGCGCTCACGGAGGCCGGCACCCTCGACGCCGAGCGCCTCGGCGCGGCGGCCCTGCGCCAGCGCCTCGCGGCGCCGGAGGGCGACCTCGCCTTCGACGGCGAGACGCGGCACATCTGGCTCACGCCGGGCATCGGCGTCGCCCGGGCCGACGGGCAGTTCGACGTGGTCTGGCGGGCGCGCCGGCCCGTGCGGCCCGATCCCTACCTCGCGTGGTCCCGGTTCGAGACGAACTGGCTGGAGGAGGGTCTCGCCGCGTGACCGCCCCCGCCCGCAAGATCCTGGACGACCTGCGGCGCGCCCGCGCCCTCGTCATCCACCCCAAGGACGAGGAGGGCGCCGCGCTGCTGGAGCAGCTCCGTCGCCTCGGCTGCGCGGTCTCCCTGGCGTGGCCGCCGCCCGCCGCCCTGCCCGCCGACATCGACACGCTGTTCATCCAGCTCGACGACGCCCAGGTGATGCACCTGCTGCCGTCGATCGAGGCGCTGGAGCCGGCGGTCATCGCCATCGTGGCCTACGAGAGCCCGACCTCCCTGAAGGCGATCGCCGACGTCAATGCCCACGGCGTGCTCAACAAGCCGCTCCACCCGCGGGGCGTGCTCACCCAGTTCGCCCTGGCCCGCTACCGGCGCGGCTACGAGGGCCGGCTCACCAGCAAGATCAACCGGCTGGAGGAGACCATGAAGGGCCGCCGCACCGTCGAGAAGGCGGTCCGGCTGCTCGTGGACCTGAACCGGATCGACGAGGACGCCGCCTACAAGATGCTCCGGGACCGGGCCACCGCCGCCCGCGTGCCGATGGCCAGCGTGGCCGAGAGCGTGGTCTCGGCCCACGAGGCGATGAGCGGTCTCGGCCTGCGCATCGCGTTGGCGGAAAAGACCTGATCGCAGCAGCCTGCCGCATTTATGGTCTTGCGGTCCGGTTCGGGGCGCGTATCGTAGTCTAACCGGGCAAGGTTGCCCCGCAGCAAGATTGCTGCATGACATCTCGGCTTTGAAGCCTCTGGTTCGCGGATGATCTTGTCCGCGCCCAGGGGCTTTTTGCGTTTTGGAGCTTTCATGATCCAAGCGAACGGTCCTGCGCGCCCGCCGATACGGGTGTCGTGCATCCAGTTCGCGCCGGACTTCGGCGCGGTCGACGCGAATCTGGCGCGGGCCTCCGATCTCGTCCGCGCGGCCGCCGCCGCGGGCAGCCGGCTGATCGTGCTGCCGGAACTCGCCAGCACCGGCTACGTGTTCGAATCCGCCGCGGAGGCCGCCGCCCTGGCCGAGCCGGTGCCGGAGGGCCCGACCACCCGGGCCTGGGCGGCGCTGGCCGCGGAACTCGGCGTGCACATCGTGGCGGGGATCGCCGAATCCGCCGGCGACGTCCTCTACAACGCCGCCGTGATCGTCGGGCCGGAGGGCTATATCGGCACCTACCGCAAGGCGCATCTCTGGGACCAGGAGAACGTGTTCTTCGCCAGGGGCGACCTCGGCTTCCCCGTCTTCGACACGGCGCTGGGCAAGGTCGGCGTCGCCATCTGCTACGACGGCTGGTTCCCCGAGACCTTCCGGCAGCTGGCGCTCGGGGGCGCCGAGATCGTCTGCATCCCGACCAACTGGGTGCCGATGCCCGACCAGCCCGCGGGCGAGGCCGCCATGGCCAACACCCTGCACCGGGCCGCCGCCCACGTGAACGGCCTCTTCATCGCCTGCGCCGACCGGGTCGGCACCGAGCGCGGCCAGCCCTTCGAGGGGCAGAGCCTGATCGTCGGCCCCAAGGGCTGGCCACTCGCCGGCCCGGCGAGCCGCGACCGGACCGAGACCCTCTCGGCGCTGGTCGATCTCGACGCGGCCGGCCGCAAGGACCTGAACCGGTTCAATTCGCTCCTGCGCGACCGCCGCACCGACATCTACGGCTGAGCCGAGATCCGTAACCCTTCCCGTCCGTCCCAAGGAGTTCGTTCATGGTGAAATGGTCCCTCGCCGGCGCCGCGGCGCTCGCCCTCGCCGCCACGGCCGCGCAGGCCGCCGACGGCAAGCCGATCGTCATCGGCATCCCGATCGGCCTGTCGGGCGCCAACAGCGTCGTCGCCCCCTCGGTGGTGCAGTCGGCCGAACTCGCCGTGGAGGAGATCAACGCCAAGGGCGGCGTGCTCGGCCGCAAGCTCGTCCTCGAGGTCGCCGACGACGCCTCCGGGGCGGCGGGCGCCCAGAAGGCCTTCGACAGCCTGATCTACCAGAAGAAGGTCGACGTCCTGATCTCCATGGAGACGAGCGCGGCGCGCAATGCCGGCCTGCCCGCCGTCACCAAGGGGAAGGTGCCGTACATCTACACCTCGTTCTACGAGGGCCATTCCTGCAACAAGAACATGTTCGTGGACGCCTGGGTGCCGGAGCAGCAGGTTCCGCCGGTGGTGGACGCCTTCAAGGCGCAGGGTGCCAAGACCTACTTCCTGATCGGCAGCGACTACGCCTTCGGCCGCGGCATGCTGGGCTTCGCCAAGAGCTACGTCGAGAAGACCGGCGGCAAGGTTCTCGGCGAGGAATACCTGCCGATGGACGGCAGCGACTGGACCGCGATCATCTCCAAGCTGAAGGAGGCCAAGCCCGACGCGCTGATCACCTCGACGGCGGGCGGCGCGCCGAACGTGACGCTGACGAAGCAGCTGCGCGGCGCCGGCGTGACGCTGCCCTTCGCCAACCTCGCGCTGGACGAGGGCACCGCCAAGAGCATGGGCGCGGACGCCGAGGGCGTCTACCTCTCGGCCTCCTACGTCACCGGGATCGACAGCCCGGAGAACAAGGCGTTCCTGGCGGCGATGCAGAAGAAGTTCGGCGCGGAGCTGCGCACGCCGAACGACCTCTCGGTGCCGGAATACGAGGCGATCTACCTCTACAAAGCCGCGGTCGAGAAGGCGGGCGGGACCGAGACCGCCAAGGTGCTGGAGGCGCTGCCGACGGTAAGCTTCACCGGGCCGCGGGGCACGATCACCATGAGCAAGCAGCACCACGCGCCGCTGACCATGTATCTCGGCCAGATCCAGAAGGACGGCACCGTGAAGGTCGCCGGCACCTTCAAGGACGTCGATCCCGGCGAGCAGTGCCCGAAGCTGCAATGAGGGGCGGGGCGCGACGCCTCCCTCTCCCCGCCCGGCGACGATGGCCGCCCGTCCGAGGCGGACACCGACGCCGCTGAACGAGCGCGACGCGCCCCCTCTCCCGTGCGGGAGAGGGTTGGGGTGAGGGATCGGAGGTTTCGGGATCGCGCGCCCCATCGCCGCGCGGTCAAGGTCGAGACTCTCTTGGAGAGGCCGCATCCCTCACCCTGTCCCTCTCCCGCACGGGAGAGGGGACCCGCGCCCGATCCTGAATCCGCGTTGCCAAAGCAGATGCGTGGATCGGCAGGCCCGCACAGGGGCGCTCATTGCGCCGGGCCTCTGCCGCTTTCGCCTCGTGATGACGGTCCTTCAACCGGAACTCCCCGATGCTGCTCACCCTCGACATCCTGACCACCGCGGCGATCCTGTTCATCGTCTCGATCGGCCTCCTGGCGATCTTCGGCGTGCTCAAGATCATCAACTTCGCCCACGGGGCGTGGCTGACGGTCGGCGCCTATTGCGCGGTGGTGACCGCCAAGCTCGGGCTGAATCCCTGGCTGGCGCTGCCGCTGGCCTTCGCGGTCGGCGCGGCGCTCGGCGGTCTCGCCGAGCACTTCATCATCCGCCCGCTCTACCGGCGGCCGCTCGACGCGATCCTGGCCACCTGGGGGCTCGGCATCGTGGTCGGGCAGCTCATCACCCTGGCCTTCGGCCGGGACGTCCAGCTCACCCCGAACCTGCTGGCGGGCACCGTCGAGATCCTCGGCGTCGACTATTCCGCCTACCGCCTCGTGGCTCTGGGCATCGCGCTGGCGATCGGCACCCTGTTCGCGCTGACCATCGAGCGGACCCGGCTCGGGCTCTCGGCCCGGGCGGTGATCATGAACGAGACCCTGGCGCGCAGCCTCGGCATCGACACGGGGCGCGTGCGCCTCGTCGTGTTCATGATCGGCGCGGGGTTCGCGGCGCTCGCCGGCGTCCTGCTGACGCCGCTCACCAGCGTCGATCCGAACATGGGCGTCGCCTGGCTGATCGGCGCCTTCATGCTGGTGATGGTCGCCGACGCCTCGTACCTGGCGCTCGCGGCGGCCTGCCTCGTCTTCGGGGCCGCGCAGGTCCTGATCAGCACCTTCGTGAGCCCGATCCTCGGCAGCATCGCCATCGCGGTGCTCGCCGCCCTCGTGCTGCGGATCAGCCCGAAAGGTTTCTCCCGTGCTTGAGACCCTGCCCGTCACCGAGCGCGCCGCCGCGGCCCCCCGCCGGCGGCGCCTGTCCCGCGCGGCGCCCGTCGTGGTCGCAATCCTGGCGGCGCTCGCCCTCTGGATCGCGCCGCTCGTCCTCGACACCTTCGCGGTCAACGTCCTGACCCGGTCGATGATCTACGCGGTGCTGGCCGTCACGGTGGACCTGCTCTGGGGCTTCGCGGGGATCCTGACCTTCGGGCAGGCGGCCTTCTTCGGCGTCGGCGCCTACGCCACCGCGATGATCCTCACCGCCTACGGGGCGACGCCCCTGGGGATCGCCGCGGCGGTCGCGGCGGCGCTCGTCGCGCCGGCCCTGCTCGGCCTCGCGGTCGGCTGGCTGTCCTTCTACCACCGCTCGACCCCGCTCTACGCCTCGGTGATCTCGCTGGTCGTCCCGATCGTCGTGGTGCAGCTGATCTACGCGGGCGGCGAATGGACCGGCTCCAGCAGCGGCCTCGTCGGATTCGACGTGCTGCCCTTCGAGAGCGAGGGCTATTTCCGCCTCGCGGCCCTGTTCCTGATCGTCGTCACCCTGGCGGCCTGGATCCTGGTCCGGGCCGATGCGGGCCGCGCCCTCGTGGCGCTGCGGGACAACGAGGCGCGCTGCGCCTATCTCGGCCTCAACCCGCGGCGCCTGCAGATCCGGCTGACCGCGGCTCTGGCCGCCGTCGCGGGGATCGCGGGCTTCCTGTTCGCCAACGCCTCGGGCGTGGTCGCGCCCGAGAATGCCGGCTTCCTGTTCGGCACCGAGCTGGTGATCTGGGTGGCGCTCGGCGGCCGCGGCACGCTGCTCGGCCCGGTGCTCGGCACCATCGCCATCGACTACCTCGCGGCGAACCTGTCCGGCGACCTGCCGTTCCTCTGGCAGCTCCTCCTGGGCACGGCCTTCGTGGCCATCATCATCCTGCTGCCGGGCGGCCTCGCCGACCTCGTCGGCCGCCTCTGGCGGGCGCTCCCGATGGGCCGGCGGGAACCCGCGCCGCCGCGCCTCGTCGCGCGGGCGGCCGATCCGGATGCGGCCGCCTCCGCGACCCCCATCCTCACGGTCGAGAACCTCGCCAAGGCCTACGGTGCCCTGACGGTGCTGGAGGGCATCGACCTGGAGATCCGGGCGGGCGAACTCGTCAGCCTCGTCGGGCCCAACGGCGCCGGCAAGACCACGCTGATGCGCTGCCTCAGCGACGGCACCGAGCCCTTCACGGGGGCGATCGCCATCGGCGGCACCCCGATCACCGGGCTGACGCCGAACCGCATCGTCGGCCTCGGGGTCGGGCGCAAGTTCCAGGTGGCGAGCGTGTTCGAGAGCCTGTCGGTGGCCGATTGCCTCCGGCTCGCCCGGGCATCCCATGACGGCCTGAGCCCGGTCGGGCAGGCGGAGACGCTGGGCCTGCCGCAGGCGGCCCTCGACGTCCTGCGCATGACCGGCCTCGACCGCCTGCTGACCCGGCCGACCCGCCTCCTGTCCCACGGCCAGAAGCAGGCGCTCGAACTCGCCATGGTGGTGGCGCTGGAGCCGCGGCTGATCCTGCTGGACGAGCCCACCGCCGGCCTGACCAAGGCCGAGCGCACCACCATCGGGACCGTGCTCAAGGCGCTCACCGCCGGGGGAAGGATCGCCGCCGTGCTGGTCGAGCACGACCTCGACTTCGTGCGCGAGATCTCGTCGCGGATCGTGGTGCTGCACCAGGGCCGCCTCGTTCTCGACGGCACGGTGGAGGACGTCGTCGGCTCCGAGCTGGTCCGGACCATCTATTCGGGAGGTGCCCATGGCTGAGGCAGCGGCTGAGGCAGTGCGGCGGAGCGAGCCGGCGGGCGCCGCCCTCGCCCTGGAGGGGGTGTCGAGCGGCTACGGAGCGGTCTCGATCGTGAAGGGCGTGTCCCTGTCGGTGGCGCCGGGGGAGATCGTGGCGCTGCTGGGCAAGAACGGCATGGGCAAGACCACGCTGCTCAAGACCATCCTGGGCATGGTCGCCCTGCGGGGCGGCGCGATCACCGTCGGGGGACAGGCGCTCGGCGGCCTGTCGCCCGCCCGGCTCGTGGCGCTCGGCGTCGGCTACGCGCCGCAGGAGCAGCCCCTGTTCCAGGACCTGTCGATCCGCGACAACCTGCGCCTCGCGGTCCCCTCCGACCGGATGCTGCCGGAGGCGCTGGAGCGGCTGTTCGGTCATTTCCCGTTCCTGAAGGACCGGCTGGCCCAGCGGGCCGGCACCCTCTCGGGGGGCGAGCAGAAGATGCTGATCCTCGGGCGCGCCCTGATGCTGCGCCCGCGCCTGCTCCTCATCGACGAGATCTCCGAGGGCGTGCAGCCCTCCATGGTCGAGCGCCTGCGCGGCGTGCTCGACGCCGAGCGGGCGGCGGGCGTGTCCATGCTGGTGGTGGAGCAGCACGTCGCCTTCGCGCTGGCGCTGGCCGACCGCTACGCCGTCCTCAAGCTCGGCGAGATCGTCGACAGCGGCCCCGCCAAGGCGCCGGACGCGCAGGCGCGCGTCATCGGCCATCTGGCGGTGTGAGCCATGAGCGAACTCAACACCTTCTCGATCGCCGCCCGCTGCCCGCGGACCGGGCAGCTCGGCGTCGCGGTGGCGAGCGCCGTCCCGGCGGTGGGCGGGCTTTGCCCCTACATCCGCGCCGGGATCGGGGCCGTCACCACCCAGTCCTGGGTGAACCCCTACCTCGCCGCCCGCATCCTCGACGGGCTGGCCGGCGGGCAGGGCCCCGACGCCGCCCTGGCGGCGGCGCTCGCCACCGACGACCGGCCGGACCTGCGCCAGCTCGGCCTCGTCGATGCGCGCGGGACCGGCGCGGCCTGGACCGGCGCCGGCTGCACGGACGCCGCCGGACACCGCACCGGGGCCGGCTACGCCGTGCAGGGCAACATGCTCGCCGGGACCGGCGTGATCGACGCCATGGCGGAGGCCTTCGCGGGGAGCGCCGCCTGCGACCTCGACGAGCGGCTCATGCGGGCGCTGGAGGCCGGCGATGCGGCCGGCGGCGACAAGCGCGGCAAGCAATCGGCGGCCCTCAGGATCGTCGCCGGCGAGGATTACCCGCTCCTCGACCTGCGGGTCGACGAGCACGCCGAGCCCGTCGCCGAGCTGCGCCGCGTCCTGGCCATCGCCCGGCGGCAGCTCGTGCCGTTCGTGGCCGGCATGCCCCGGAAGCACGGCCCGGCCGGCGCCCTGCCGGACGACGTCGTGGCGATGCTCCTGAAAGCGCCCGCCGAGCGGCCGGGCGCTGCGGCCGATGGCGGGTCCGCCGATGCGCCCGATCTCCTGCGCGACGTCATCGGCCTGCGCCAGGAGCCCGGGCGGGTCGCGCACCTGCTGAGGCAGTTCGCGCCGGTGCTCGCCGAGATCGCCCGGCTCCGCGACCTCGACCTCGCGGACATCCATCCGCCGGTCGTCTTCGATCCGACCTTACCGTACCGCCGGGGGCCCCATGACGACCGCCGTGACTGACGCCCTCTGGCCGTTGCCGATCACCGAGCTCGCGCGGCGGATCGCGGCGCGGGAGCTGTCGAGCGCCGACCTCGTCGGCGCCAGCCTCGACCGGATCGCGCGCCTCGACGGCGCCCTGAACAGCTTCGTCCACCTCTCGTCCGCGGCCCTCGACGCCGCGCGCGCGGCCGATGCCGAGATCGCCCGGTCCGGCCCGCGGGGCCCGCTGCACGGCATCCCGATCGCCATCAAGGACAACTACACCACGGCCGACATGCCGACCCGGGCGGGTACCGCCGTGGAGGCCCTGACCTTCCCGGCGGCCGACAGCCACGCGGTGGCGCGGCTTCGGGCGGCCGGCGCGGTGATCCTCGGCAAGCTGCGCATGCACGAATTCGCCTGGGGCATGGTCACGCCGCCGACCCGCAATCCCTGGGACCTCGACCGGGTGCCCGGCGGCTCCAGCGGCGGCTCCGGCGCCGCGGTCGCGGCCCGCCTCTGCCCGGCCGCCCTCGGCTCGGACACGGGCGGCTCGATCCGGATCCCGGCCGCCCTGTGCGGGGTCGTCGGCCTCAAGCCGACCTACGGCCGGATCGGCCGGTCGGGGATCGTCCCGCATTCCTGGTCCCTCGACCATGCCGGGCCGCTGACCCTGACGGTGGCCGATTCCGCCCTGATGCTGCAGGCGCTCGCCGGCCCGGATGCCGGCGATCCCGCCGCCAGCGCGGCGCCGGTCCCCGACTACACGGCCGGGCTGGACCGGCCGATCCGGGGCCTGCGCGTCGCGGTGATCCGCAACCACTTCTTCGACGCGGTCGACGAGGACGTCGCCGCCGCAATCGAGGGGGCGCTCCGCTTCCTCGCCGACCGGGGCTGCACGGTCCGCGACGTCGCGGTGCCGTCCCTGCGCCACGGCCTCGGGGCCATCTACGCCATCGAGCTCGCCTCCTCGACCGCCTATCACGACCGCAGCCTCGCCCAGGGCCACGTGGCGGGCTTTGCCGCCGACGTCCGCGACCTCGTGGAGATGGGCCGGCTCGTGACCGGGCCGGACTACCTGCGCGCCGAGCAGGTGCGGGCCCTGATCATGGACGAGATGGCCGCCGTCCTGGCGGAGGCCGACGTGATCGTCGGCCCGGCCTCGCCCTTGACCGCGTGGCGGACGGACGAGTCCGCGGTGTCGCTCGGCGGCCGCGCGGAAAGCGTGCTGGCGGCCTCCTGGCGGCTGACCTACCCGTTCAACCTCACGGGCCTGCCCGCGATCGCGCTGCCCTGCGGCTTCGACCGGCGCGGCCTGCCGATCAGCCTCCAGATCGCCGGCCGGCCCTTCGCCGAAGCCGAGATCCTGCGCGTGGCGCACCAGTACGAGCGGGCGCACGATTGGTGGCGCCGGGTGCCGCCCCTGGCCGGCTGACGCGGCGCGCCGGTCCTGCGCAGCTGAACCGGCCCGTTGCGATCGATTGCACGCAACCAATACCGCCTCTCATCGCAAATAGCCGCGCGCTGTACAGAGCGATGCGTGTGGAACCCTTTTTCCGCAGTTGCCGTTGCTGGGTTCGATTGAAACCAGGAGGCTACCAATGCGCAACATCATTCTCTCGGGTGCCCTGTTCGCGGCCCTGTGCGGCGCGGCGAGCGCCGAGGAGACCACGGTCATCCGCCGCGACGGGCCCGCCGTCGTCGACCACCGCGACACCGTCGTCGAGAAGCGCGAGGTCACCACCGGCACCGTCGATTGCGGTTCCAAGACCGTCCACAAGGAGGACGGCATGGGCAACTCCAAGACCGTCCACAAGGAAGGCTGCAACTGAGCCTCCGCGGCCCGTAACGCCCTGACGAGCCTGGAGATCTCAGCATGACCAACAAGCTTCTTCTGTCGCTGGCGACGGCCGGCCTCCTCGCCCTTCCGGTGGCCGCCCAGGCGCAGGGCACCCTGCGGGGCGCGGCCGAGGGTGCGGCGGTCGGCGCCGATGCGGCCGGCCCGGTCGGCGGCATCGTCGGCGGCGCCGTGGGCGCGGCCACCGGCACGGTGGGCGGCATCCTCGGGGTCGACGACCGTCCCCGGTTCCGCAGCTACGTCCGCGACCGCGGCGTGCGCTCGTACAGCTGGGGCGGCCCGGTCCGGGTCGGCGCCGTGCTGCCGGAGGACAGCGTGACCTACTACGACGTACCCGACGAGTACCGGGTGCGTCCGGGCTACCGCTACACCATCGTGAACGACCAGCCCGTCCTGGTCGATCGCGGCCACCGCATCGTCGAGGTCATCGACTGATCGGAGGGGCGCCGGGATCCCGGTGCCCCGCCAGGCAGGACGGCCCGTCCGGCATCGCCGCGGCGGGCCGTTTCGCGTCTGCAGGGCGCGGCCCGAGACGAGAGGACGAAGGACGCGCGGGCATGGGTGCGGGCACGGGCGCTGGAGACGAGGCGCGACGGACCCCCCTCTCCCGAGCGCAAGAGGGCTGGGGTGAGGGACGAGAAGGATCAGGATCGAGCGCCCCGTCGCCGGTCAGTCGAGGTCGAGACTTTCTCGGTAAGGCCGCACCCCTCACCCTGTCCCTCTCCCGCACGGGCGAGGGGACCCGCGCCCGGTCCTGAAGCCGCGTTGCCGACACGGATGGATGGATCCGACGGGCCGCCGCGAGCGTGCGGCCGGTAGCGGAGGGATCGGCTCGCGCCTCACCCCCGCGTCAGCGCCAGTTCCGGCAGGTGCAGGGTGATCCGGTAGGCGGACGCGTCGTGGCTGCGCGTCACGGTCGCTTCGAGCTGGCGCAGGGACATCTCCACCAGCAGGGTCCCGAAGCCCCGGCCCGGCCGCGGTTCGGCCACGCGGGCCATGCGCTCGCACCATTCGAGGACGAGCCCCTCTTCCTGGCGGTCCCAGGTGACGGACAGCGCGCCGTCGTCGGACCCGAGCGCGCCGTATTTCACCGAGTTCGTCGCCCATTCGTGCAGGATCATCGCCAGCGACGAGACGTGCCGCCAGTTGATCGCCACGAGGGGCCCCTCGATCACCGTGGGGACGTGATCGCGGTACGGGCGCAGGGTCGCGCCGATCAGGCCCGCGAGGTCGCTCATGCCCTGGCCGTCGGAGGGATCGGCCAGGGAATGTGCCCGCCCGAGGGCCGAGATGCGGTCGCGCATGTCGGTGGCGAAGACGCCGATCTCCCGGTGCGTGCGGGCCCCCGCCGAGATCATGCCGCCGATGATCGCGAACAGGTTCTTCACCCGGTGGTTCATCTCCCGCAGCATCAGGTCGCGGGTCTCGGCGAGCGCGTATTCGGGCGAGACGTCGATGCAGACGCCGACGATCCGCTTCCGGTCGCCGCTCCGGGTCAGGCGCCCGTAGCTGCGGATGTGCCGCAGCGCGTGATCGGCGACGCGCACGCGGATGCGCGCCTCGAACTCGTCCAGGCCGTGCGCCGCTTCGGCGAGGGCCGCCTCGAAGCCGGGACGGTCCTCGGGCAGCACGCTGGCCGCCAGGGCGGCGGTGGGGTGCGGCGTGTCGGGAGTCAGGCCGAAGATCGTGCCGGCGGTGCTGTCGACCACGATGGTCCCGGCATCGGGGCTGTATTCCCAGACGCCGATGCCTCCGGCCTTCACGGCCAGTTCCAGCCGCTCCCGCTCTGCGGCGAGCTGGCGCTCCAGGGACAAGGCCTCGGTGATGTCGGTGAGCACCAGGGTGGCGCCGTCGACGCTGCCGTTCTGCAGGCGGTAGGGCAGCACCCGCAGGGAGAGCGTCCGGTCCCCATCCCGGGTGGCGACGCGCCGCTGGATCACCGAGCCGCCGGCGCAGACCTCCTGGGCGTCATGCAGGTATTCTAGGCCGGCGAGCCGGCTCGACACGTCGGCGAGGGGACGTCCCCGGTCGGCCGGCTGCAGCGGGAAGATCGCCGTGGCGGCCGTGGTGAAGCTGCGCACCTTCAGGGCGCGGTCCAGCACGACCACGGCGAGATCGGTGGATTCGAAGAAGTTGCGCAGATCGGCATTGGCGATGGTGAGCTGCTCGACCTTGGTCTTCAGCTCGTCGTTGACCGTGGACAGCTCCTCGTTCGTCGACTGGAGCTCCTCGTTCATCGACATCATTTCTTCGTTGGAGCTCTTCAGCTCCTCGTTCGTCGTCTCCAGCTCCTCGACGGTGGAGCGGAGCTTGTAGCGCGTGCGCAGCAGCTCCTCCTCCAGCGCCTCGACGTGGTCGCCGCCGGCATCCATCTCGATCAGGTCGAGATCGTCCGCAGCCCGGAAGGCGCCGGTGTCGCGCAGGACGAGCAGCATCGAGCCGTCGGGCAGGGGATCGCAGATCAGCTCCACCGGCTGGACGCCGTATTCCGAGCGGATCTCCACGTCGCGGACGACCACGCGCTTGCGCACGTCCCGGGTCTGGCGGAGCAGCGGCCCGATCACGTCACGCAGGCCCGGACGGGCCAGGGTGATCGCGCTGCTGCCGCCGGTCCGCGTGACCGGGAAGTCGAAGTAGCGGCTCAGGCGCCCGTAGGCGGCGATGATGCCGCCATCCTCGTTGAGCACCATGCTGGGCGGGGCGTAGCGCTCCATGACGCGGCGCACCGCGACGGTCTCGTCGGCGATCGAGGGCTCGCCGCGGCGCTCCTCGCGCGCTCCGCGCCGGGTCTCGCCGCGCCGGGCGCTCCCGGGCAGGTCGATCGGGTATTGCGGCGCGCCCGGCGGCCGCTCGAACAGGCGGGCGTGCTGGTCGATGACCGGGAAGAGGTGCTCGAACCGGCTGACGCTCTCCGAAGGCCCGAGGAACAGGTAGCCCCCGGGCCGGACCGCGTAGTGGAACAGCGGCACCACCGATTGCTGGAGGCGCTCGTCGAAATAGATCAGCAGGTTGCGGCAGGACAGGAGGTCGACCCGCGAGAAGGGCGGGTCCTTGACCAGGCTGTGGCTGGAGAAGCGGATCAGGTCGCGGATCTCGGCCGCGATGGTGAAGCGCTCGGCATGGGGGACGACGTAGCGCTCCCGCAGATGCGCCGGGATGTCGGCGAGCGCGGCGGCCGGGTAGGTCGCCTCCCGGGCGATCTGGAGCATGCGCTCGTCGATGTCGGTGGCGAAGATCTGGACCGCCGGCGGCAGGCCGAGGCGGCGGGCGGCGTCGGCGAACAGCATGGCGATGCTGTAGGCCTCCTCGCCGCTGGAGCAGCCCGGGATCCAGACCCGGATGTCCTCCTCGGGGTCGCGGGTGCGCAGCAGGGGCTCCACCGCGCGCTCCCGGAGGAGCTCGAACAGCTCGGCGTCGCGGAAGAAGCGGGTGACGTTGATGAGGAGGTCGCGGAACAGCGCCTCGCACTCGGTCTTGTCCGCCCGGACGCGGCCGAGATAGGCCCGGCCGGACTCGAGCCCGAGGACGTGCATGCGCCGCTCGACCCGCCGGACCAGGGTGGTCCGCTTGTAGCCGGAGAAGTCGTGGCCCACCGTCGCGCGGATGACCCGGCAGAGGTCGTCGACGGCGTCGTTGCCCCGGCGGCGGAAGAAGCTCGTGAGGCAGTCCACGATCTCCCCCGGCGGCCGCACGAAGTCGACGAGGCTGGTGCCGACCGCCGAGAGCGGCATGCCGTCGTAGCGGGCGGTGTCGGGCTGCTGCACCACGCAGACGCCGCCATGCTCCTTGATGGCCCGCAGGCCGGTCGTGCCGTCGGCCCCCGTGCCCGACAGGATCACGCAGGCGGCGTTGGCCTGCTGGTCGACCGCGAGCGACAGGAAGAAGTCGTCGATCGGCCGGCGCAGGCCCCGCGGCTGGACGAAGTGGGTGAGTTCGAGGACGCCGTTCTGGATGACGAGGCCCCGCCCGGGCGGGATGATGTAGACCTTGTCGCCCGCGATCCGCTCCCCGCCCTCGCACTGGAGCACCTCCAGCTCGGTCTGCCGGTCGAGGAGCTGTGCCAGCATGCTCTCGTGGTTGGGGTCGAGGTGCTGGACGATGACGAAGGCCATGCCGGTCGGCGGCCGGGCGCGCGCCAGCATCTCCCGCAGGGCCTCGAGTCCGCCCGCCGAGGCGCCGATTCCCACGACGGGTCCGGCGAAGGGCGGGGCCGTCACCGTCCCGGCGCCGTCCAGGATCTCCGAGGCCTCGCCTCCGGGGGCGTTATGGAAATCCTGGTGCATCGAGATCCGCGAGCGTGAGCTTGGCCTGCGCGACCGTGGCGACCGTGTTGGCGATCGTCATCAGCGAGCCCTCGATGACGAGCCCACTCTCCGCAAGCGTCGGGGTCAGCCGGCTCAAGGTCCGGCCGAGTTCGGTATCGTAGGCGGAAAGCAACTCGGGTTGCGAGCGGCTGACATCGAATTGGGATGCGAAAAGAAAGCGCACCTCGCCCGAGATCGCCTTCAGTTTGGACATGTACAGCAGATTGACGAAAGGCTTTCCGTCCTTGCGGAAATTCAGGATCGGCGTGCGCACGGAGTCCTGCCGGTCGTTCTCCAGGAAGGCGTGGATCTTGGCCCGCGCCTCCCGGTTGTCGGCGTCGCGCTGGAGGAGGCGGCAATTGCGCCCGACGACCTCCGCGCCCGTATAGCCGGTGAGCTGGTGGAACCGCGCGTTCACCAGGAGCAGGACGTTGTCGTCGGTCGCCGCGGCCAGCGCCAGGGCGATGTGGGATTTCTCGAAGAAGGTGCTGAGTTCGGCCGGGATGGTCTGCGTGTCCACGGTAGCTTCCCTGTCGCCTCCGTTCGGCGCGGCCCGGCCGGTCGCCCCGCGTTCGCGCTGCCGGCCTCGGCGCGGGTCGACATTCCTGACGCGCAACCGCGGCTGCCGCTCTCCAATTCGGGCACCGCGCTGAGGCCGTCCTCATGGGCGCGTCGGATCGGTATGGCAATGACGCCCGACCCCGCCCGCCCGTTCCGCGCGGGCCTGCCGCACCCCGTGTCCGGCGGGGGCACCGACGTTCCGCCGGGCGCCGCCCGGTCCGGCCCGACCGCACCGCCCCGGATGCGGCCGCCTGGCGCCCGACCGCGGCCTCCGGATCTCAGCCCTCGCCCCCGATGATGCCGCGGATGCGGGTGGCCAGCGCCTCCAGGGCGAAGGGCTTCGTCATCACCTGCATGCCGGGGCCGAGATGGCCGTGGTTGAGGGCGGCGTTCTCCGCGTAGCCGGTGATGAACAGGACCTTCAGGTCGGCACGGTGCTGGCGGCCGGCATCGGCCATCTGGCGGCCGTTCATGCCCCCGGGCAGGCCGACATCGGTGATGAGCATGTCGATGCGCACGTCCGACTGGAGCACCTTCAGGCCCGAGGCCCCGTCCGCCGCCTCGATCGCCGCGTAGCCGAGGTCTTCGAGCACCTCGGTCACCAGCATCCGCACGGTGGGCTCGTCGTCCACCACCAAGACCGTCTCGCCCTGCTCGGCGCGGGGGGCGTGGGCGAGGTCGGGCAGGCTCGCCTCGGCCTCCGCCTCGCCGAGATGGCGGGGCAGGTACAGGCAGACCATCGTGCCCTGGTCGATCTCGGAGTAGATCCGGACCTGCC
Organism: Methylobacterium sp. 391_Methyba4; assembly: GCF_029691625.1. Classification (NCBI taxonomy): domain Bacteria; kingdom Pseudomonadati; phylum Pseudomonadota; class Alphaproteobacteria; order Hyphomicrobiales; family Methylobacteriaceae; genus Methylobacterium; species Methylobacterium sp. 391_Methyba4. The sequence goes on from NZ_CP121475.1 coordinate 5,452,046, forward strand.
CGCCGGACTGCTTGGCGAAGCCGTAGATCATCGACAGGCCGAGGCCGGTGCCCTCGCCGATCGGCTTGGTGGTGAAGAACGGGTCGAAGGCCTTGGCGACCACGTCGGGGGTCATGCCGGTGCCGTTGTCCGAGACGCAGAGCGTGACGTACTGGCCCGGCTCCAGCTCGCGCTCCTGGGCGGCCCGGTGGTCGAGCCAGCGGTTGGCCGTCTCGATGACGATGCGGCCGCCCTCCGGCATCGCGTCCCGGGCGTTGATGCACAGGTTGAGCAGCGCGTTCTCGAGCTGGCTCGGGTCGACCAGCGTCGGCCACAGGCCGCCGGCCCCCACCGACTCGATCGCCACGGCGGGGCCGACCGTGCGGCGGACGAGGTCCATCATGCCCTCGACCAGACGGTTCACGTCCGTCGGCTTCGGGTCGAGGGTCTGGCGGCGCGAGAAGGCCAGCAGGCGGTGGGTCAGGGCGGCGGCGCGCTTGGCCGCCCCCTGCGCCGCGCCGATGTAGCGGTCGAGGTCGCCGACCCGGCCCTGCAGCATCCGGGTCTGCATCAGCTCCAGCGAGCCGACGATCCCGGCCAGCATGTTGTTGAAGTCGTGGGCGAGCCCGCCGGTGAGCTGGCCGACCGCCTCCATCTTCTGCGACTGGCGCAGGGCCTCCTCGGCGCGCATTAATTCGGCGGAGCGCGCGGCGACCCGCTGCTCCAGGGTCTCGTTGAGGCTGCGCAGCGCCGCGGTGACCCGGTCCCGCTCCGCCTCGACGGCCTTACGCTCGTCCACGTCGATCAGGACCCCGGGGAAGCTCAGGGGCGTGCCGTCCGGCGCATGGTCGACGCGGCCGTTCGCCTCCAGCCAGTAGTAGTTCCCGTCGGCACGGCGGACCCGGTACTGGTGCGCGTAGGCGCCCCCCCGGGCGATCGCGGCCGTGATGGCCTGGGCCAGGCCGTCGCGGTCGTCGGGATGTACGGTCTCCACCACCTGAGCGAGGCTCAGGCCCTCGCGGCCGAGGGCCGGATCGAGGCCGAAGCTGCGGGCGAAGGCCTCGTCGACGGTGAAGCGGTCGCTCGGCAGGTCCCAGAACCACGTGCCGATGATCGCGCCGGCCGCGAGGGCGAGCTGCACGCGCTGGATGTTGGTGCGGGCGAGCGCCTCGCTGGCGCGCAGCGCGTCCTCCGCCTGCCGGCGCGCCGTGACGTCCCGGAACAGCACCGAGACCTGACGCCGTCCCGGCGGCTCGACCCGGGCCGCCGAGACGTCGATGAAGCGGTCGGCCTGCGCGAAGAAGCGTTCGAACCGGATCGGGCGGCCGGTGCGGAGCACCCCGCCGTACAGGTCGAGCCACGCATCCGCGTCCTCGGCCGCGACGAGGCCGCGCAGGGTCCGTCCGACGATGTTGGGAATGCCGGTGTGGCGCTCGTAGCCCGGATTGGCCTCGATGTGGACGTAGTCGCTCAGGGGGCCGTGCGGGCCGTCGAAGAACTCGATGATGCAGAAGCCGTCGTCGATGGCGTCGAACAGCGTCCGGTAGCGCTCCTCGCCGGCGCGCAGGGCGTCCCGGGCCTGCCGCTGCTCGGTGATGTCGCGCGCCACCCCGGAGAACCGCACCGGGCGCCCGTGGACGTCGCGCTCGATCTCGCCCTGCCGCGCGATCCAGCGGATCTCCCCGGTATCCGGCCGCCGGATCCGGTAGGTGACGTCGCGCGGGGCGTCGCCCCGGCGCCGGCTCGCTGCCGTCGAGACGAGGGTCTGGTCCTCCGGCAGGATCAGGGCCTCGACGATCTCGGCCGGGTAGGTGCTGCGCTCCGGCAGGCCGTAGAGCCGGCAGAATTGCGGGGTCGGGTGCAGGAGCCCGTCGTCGACCCCCACGGTGAACAGGCCGATCCCGCCCGCTTCCTGCGCCCGCAGCAGACGGGCCTCGGCCTCCCGGAGCGCCCGGTCGGCGGTGTCGAGGTCCAGGCTGTCCTGGAGCACCGCCACGTAGCCGACATGGGCACCGGCCTTGTCGCGCAGCGGCGTCACCGAGCCGGACATCCGCCGGCGGCCGCCGACGGCGCGCAGGTGCCAGTCCGCGTCCGCGACGCCGCCCTCGTCCAGGGCCCTGCGCAGAGCGGCCCCGGGATGGTCCGCCGCCCGGTCCTCGGGCGTGAACAGCGCCGCGAAGGGCTGGCCGCCCATCGCCTCCGCCGTCCAACCGAGGATGTCCTCGGCGCCGGCGTTCCAGGCGGTGATGCACCCGTCGCGGTCGAGGGCGATGGCGGCGAACCGGGCGGCGCCGTCGGGGATCGGCGGCGCGCCGCCGGTGCCGGTGGTCGCCGCCCGCGCCCGCAATCCGGCGGCCTCCTCCTCCAGCGCGCGGGCGCGCCGCAGGAGCATGTCGGTCCCTGTCGCGTCCACGCTCAGGGTCCGGGCGTCGCGACGGGCTCCGCCGCCGGCCGCGCGGACGCGACGGGGCCGATCTGCGCGGGGCGGTCGGGGCTGGTCGCCGGGGCGGGGAGGGCCGGTGAATCGGGCACGGGACTGGCGCTGTGACAGAGGTGGCGGGTCGTGGGGGCCTTCTGCCGGAAACGGACCTGGGACGCCACGGGAACGCACCATAACGCGCGGAAACCGCCAAGGCTGCGTCGGCCGGCCCGCGATGACCGGGTCAGTGCGGCTCGGCGAGGCGGCAGGTGGCGCCGCTCGCGCGGGGCCAGCCGTAGTAGATCGTCTCGGCCTGCACGTCGGCGAGGCCCACGACCTCCGGCACCGAGGCCTGCTGCGTGTCGAGCACCGCCCCACCGGCCCCCGTGAAGGTACACAGGACGGTCACGTTCGTCGCCAGGTCCGGACCGGTGTTGCGCAGGTTGACCATCGCCCGCTGCGGCTCGTGGGAATCCGGTGGCGTGTGGAGCCGGGTCTCGCGAAGGACGAGGGCGGCGTCGGCCCGCGTCGGCGTCGCGCACGTGACGATCAGGCCGGCCGCCAAGAAGGCGGCGGCCGGCCGCGACGTCCGAATCCTGCGCATGATCCGTCCCTCCCATCCTCGCGCCGGGGCCCGGCCCCCGCTTCGGTCAAACTTGGGAACCGGCATCCCGGTTCTCCGCGCGGTGCGTCCGGCGCTTCATACCCGGCTCAGTTGCGCAGCGGCTTGGCGTCGATCTGCATCCGGTAGATCGTCGTCGGGAACTTGACCGCCGAGGCCTCGCCGCCGTTCATCGCCGGCGTGCGGTTCATCTGCGCCGCCGGGATCCACAGGCCGCCCTGCTCGTCGATCCACATCGCGTCGACCCAGACGAGCCGCGGGTCCTGCACCAGGGTGCTCATCGTCCCGTCCGGCGCGATCTTGAGGATCCGCAGGCCGTCCGTGTCGCTCGCGTAGATCGTGCCCGCCGCGTCGATGGCGGTGCCGCCCGTCGCCACGGTGGCGGCGTGGAGCTTGACGTGCTTGGCGCGCTCGTCGTCGCTCACGGTCGCGTCGTCGAGATACCGGGTCTCGATGCTGTAGAGCGGCCCGGTGCAGGCCTGATAGTAGAAGGTCTTGCCGTCCGGCGAGACCTCCAGCTGGTCGGCGTGGATGAAGAGCAGCTTGCCCTGGTCGTCCCGGAGCACCCGGCCCTGGCCGGTGAGCGGGCGCTGCGCGATGGTGGACCAATGGCCGTCGAGCACCCGCCGCAGGCCGCCGGTCTCGCGGTCGAGGACGATCAGCCCGGGCTGGCCGGCATCCGTCAGGTAGATGTGGCTGCCGTTGAAGCGGAAATCGTCGATGAAGCTCTTCTCGCCGGTCGCCGCCTGCAGCGGATAGACCTTGCGCACGGCGTTCGTGGCGAGGTCGATCTGCACGAGCTTCGGGCCGCCCGGCAGCGGCGCCGCGCCCATGCCCGGCGCGCCCTTGTCGACCACCCAGAGGTCCCCGTCCGGCCCGATCCGGATGGCGTTGACCGCCACGAAGGCCTTGGCCGGATCGTCGCCCGGCTTCCAGGCGTTCCAGGCCGCGTCGGGGAACGGAACCGCCTTGCCGTCCCGCCACTCGCCGAGTTCGAGGCCCGTGTCCTTGCTCTGCCGCTGGAACGGGGAGAACAGCCGGCCGTCCGGGGATCGGGTGATGCCGTTGAACACGAGGCTGTCCGATTTCACCATCGGCTTGAGGGCGTCGGACTCGGCCGGCGCCTCGGCGGCGCGGCCGGGCGTGCCCAGGGCGGCGGCCAGCAGGAGGGCGAGGAGCGTGGCGCGCATGGCGGTATCCCGGTCCGATGGTGAAGCGTCCGGGCCGGTAAGCCCGCAGGGCGCGCGGTGTTCCCTGCCGATCCCGTCGGCCGCAACCGAACCTCCGACGCCCCGGCCCCGCCGGGGGCGCCTGCGACGCCCCGCCGGGGCTGGATCCTACGAAAATGAGAACATATAATGAACAGACGACGCGGGCCGCACGGGGCGGCCGAGGAGGAGCGAGGGATGGCCAAGTACCGGTTCCACTGCACCAACGGCCTCGAATGCGTGTTCGATGCCCGCGGCACCGAGGTCCGCGCCGCGGCACGCCTGGTCGACCGGGCCCGGAAGGTCGCCTCCGACGTGCGGCAGTCGCTGGCGAACCGGACCGACTGGGCCGAGTGGCGGGTGAGCGTGCACGATCTCTCGGGCCGGCGCGTCCTGGTCCAGCCCTTCGAGGGGGCGTCGGGCCGCGCCAGGGCGGCCTGAACGATGGCGCCGCTCCGGACGGGCGCGGATCCGGTCGCCGGCGAGCCGGATCAGACGATCCGCCCGCTGAGCCTGTCCGAGTTCATCGGGCAGCGTGCGGCGCGGGCGAACATGCAGGTGTTCATCGAGGCGGCGCGGAAGACCGGCCAGGCGCTGGACCACGTGCTGTTCGTCGGCCCGCCGGGCCTGGGCAAGACGACGCTCGCCCAGATCGTGGCGCGCGAACTCGGCGTGAACTTCCGCTCGACCTCCGGCCCGGTGATCGCCAAGGCCGGGGACCTGGCCGCGCAGCTCACCAACCTGGAGGAGCGCGACGTCCTGTTCATCGACGAGATCCACCGGCTCAACCCGGCGGTGGAGGAGATCCTCTACCCGGCCATGGAGGATTACCAGCTCGACCTGATCATCGGCGAGGGCCCGGCGGCGCGCTCGGTCAAGATCGAGCTGCCGAAGTTCACGCTGGTGGGCGCCACGACCCGGGCGGGGCTTCTGACCACGCCGCTGCGCGACCGGTTCGGGATCCCGATCCGGCTGGAATTCTACGAGATCGACGAGCTGGAGCAGATCGTGGCGCGCGGGGCGCGGGTCCTGGGCCTGGGGATGTCGGCGGAGGGCGCCAACGAGATCGCCCGGCGGGCGCGGGGCACGCCGCGGATCGCCGGGCGTCTCCTGCGGCGGGTGCGGGACTTCGCCGTAGTGGCGGAGGCCGAGACGGTGACGCGGGCGATCGCCGACCGGGCGCTGCAACTGCTCGACGTGGACGCGGCCGGGCTCGACGTGATGGACCGCAAGTACCTGAGCCTGATCGCGCGCTCCTTCGGGGGCGGGCCCGTGGGGATCGAGACGATCGGGGCGGCCCTGTCGGAGCCGCGCGACGCGATCGAGGACATCATCGAGCCGTATCTCATCCAGCGCGGCTTCGTGCAGCGCACCCCCCGCGGCCGCGTCCTCACCCGGCACGCCTATCGCCACATGCAGCTGCCGGAACCCGGGGCGGCCCCGGTGGCCGCCTGAGGCTGCGGCCCGACGGACGGCGCCGTGCCGGCGGATGGCGACGCGCCGCCCGCCCGTCCCTCAGGCCCTGCGACGCACCGCGCCGGCGTCGTGGTCCATCCGCTGGAGCAGGTCGGCGAGGGGCATCGGCCGGCCGATGTGATAGCCCTGGACGTAGCGGCTGCCGTGCCGCCGCGCCACGTCCAGCTGGGCCTGCGTCTCGATCCCCTCGACGATCCCGTCGAGACCGAGGTTGCGGCACAGGTCCAGGATCGTGGAGATCAGGCTGCAGCCCCGGTCCGTGTTGATGTCGACCATGAAGCTGCGGTCGATCTTGATCTTGTCCAGCGGCAGGCGGTGGACGTAGCCCAGGCTGGAATAGCCCGTCCCGAAATCGTCGAGCGCGATCTTGATGCCGAGGCTGCGCAGGGCGGTGATGGCCGCCTTGGCGTGATCGAAGTCGCGCATCAGGGCGGTCTCGGTGAGTTCGAGCGTCAGCCGGCGCGGGTCGAAGCCGCTGCCCTGCACCGCGGCCAGGATCGCCAGGACGGTCTCCGGCGAGGCGAGATCGTGGGCGGAGAGGTTGAAGGACAGGCCGGTCTCGGGCGGCAGCCGCGCGCCGTCGGCGAGCGCCTTGCGCAGAAGCAGGAGCGTGACCGTGTGGATCATGCCGCAGCGCTCGGCTGCCGCGATGAACCGGTCCGGCCCGACCTGGCCCAGCGACGGGCTCGTCCACCGCGCCAGACCCTCCACGAAGGCGATCCGTCCCGTCTCCGTGTCGAGGATCGGCTGGTAGTGCAGGACCATCTCGGCGGCGAGGTCGGCCGTCCGCAGGGCCGTCTCCACCGCCTGCTCGGCATGGATGGCGTCCTTGTGCTCCTGCGAGAACAGGGTCGTTGCGCCGCGCCGCTGCTCCTTCGAGTGGTAGAGCGCGTAGTCGGCGCGGTCGAACAGGGCGTCCGCGTCGCGCGTGGCCTTGCAGGAGAGGGCGAGGCCGCCCGAGCAGCCGGTGACGACCCGGATGTCGCCGATCCGCGTCGGCTGCTGCAGCGCCGTGCAGATGCCGTCGCAGAAGGCGAGCGCCGCCGCGGCCCCTTCGGACGCTCGGAGAATCACGCCGAATTCGTCGCCGCCCAGCCGCGTCACCACCACGTCGGCGCTGGCGAATTCCGCGAGGCGCCGGCCGGCTTCCGCCAGGACGCGGTCGCCGACATTATGCCCGTAGGTGTCGTTGATCGGCTTGAAACGGTCGAGGTCGAAGATGGCCAGGGCGAAGGGCGCGCCCGCCTCCGAGGGCGAGCGGATCGCCTCGTCGAGCTTCTGGAAGAAGTAGCGGCGGTTCGGCAGGCCGGTCAGGCTGTCGGTCTGGGCAAGGCGCGCATTCTCCTCGGAAAGCCGGCTCGCCACGGCCTGGGACGCCACGAGGTCGACGAAGGCCCGGTAGTTGGTGTTGAGGGTCCGGACCATCACCACCGTCACGAAGGCCGTGTTCGCCGCGATGGCGAGGAAGACCTTGTTCCCGCTCGTCACGCAGCAGAACAGGAACACGCTCATGACGATGCCGGTCACCAGGAAGGCCGCGACCGGCAGATGGGTCAGGCAGAAGATGCAGGCGATCACCGTGACGGCCACGAAGATCGCCGCGTGGCCCTGCTCGTAGGGGCCGCCGAACCCGGTCAGGACCATCGCCCAGACCACGAAGACGATCGAGAAGAAGATCGTGAGCACCGTGGTCCGCCGCAGATGATGGACCGCCTGCGCCTCGCTCAACGTCTCGGGCCGCAGGCGCAGCCAGTGGACCCCGCGGATCAGGCACAGCGAGATCACGACCGCCGGAATGCCGAGCGTCAGGATGGCGGGCGCCAGGGCATAATGCGTCGCGGCGAGCGCGCAGGCATTGACCGAGAGCAGTCCGTAGAGGGACGGGACCTGTTTCTGCAGTTCCGCGAGCTGACGGATGGCGGTCAGGCCGCGCGGGGATTTGGTCAGCGCCGCGATCAGTGTCGACAGAGCGTGTTTCGGGCGGTTCATTGGATCTGCAGCTGCGCGATTTTCGCATTACTATTTTCCTTTCATTAAGGAGCCATTTAAGCGGCGCGCGCGGGCGGTGGTCAGCCACGACCCGGATTCGCGTCCTGGACAGTGCCGTCGCAACAGCCCCGGACGCTTGGCTCGCCGACCGGACCGATCTTCGATCGCGGCCGGCACACCGTGATCGACGGGGCTGGACCGTGATCCGTCTTGTCGCGTTGGACAAATCGTGAATTATTTACTGTATTGGGCTTTCGTTTCTGTGCGGCAATGAAACATTATAGATCAATACAATTGTTCGGTTGCGCGCATTTCAGGTGATCCGGGAAGGCCTCCGATTGCCCGCAGGGCGCATCCCGGCGATGATCGTCGGGACGGCCGCCACGCGGCCGCCGGAACGTGTCTGGAGAGTGGTCGATGAGAATCCCTGCCCGTGCCGTCCGGCCCGCGATCCTCGTGGGCGGCCTGCTCGTGGCCGCCGGGCCGCACGGGGCTGCGGCCGGACCGGGGCGGCCCGAGACGATCCACGTGACCTTCGCCTGTCCGACGGGGCGGACGCTGGCCGTCACGTTCGTGAACGGCGCGGGGCCGGAGCAGGCAATCGTCCGGCCGGGCGACGGCGGCGCCGTCACCCTGCCGGTGCAGCTGAGCGGGTCGGGGTTCCGCTATGCCGACGCCACCCACGAGCTGCGGGGCAAGGGGCGGTCGGTCACGTGGACCGACGGGTCCGGCAAGCCGATCACCTGCACCGATCAGACGCCGGCCGGCTCCGGGCCGCGATAGGCGGTGCCGCATCCGGGCCGCCGGGTCCGGACGCGGATGCCTCCCGTCCGGTCACGCTTCGTGTCCCGGCGCGCCGGGCCGTCGGGACGATCCGCGTCGCGGCGGCCGAGCGGATCCGGGCGGTGACCCGCCTGCCATCGGGGCGATCGCCCAGGAGGCCGGATTCGCCAGCCGCGTGCGGATGCGCCGCGCGATCCGCCGGGCCGCTCGCAATCGTCCGAACCCGCGGGGCCGGTCACGGGCCGGACATGGCCCGGACATGGCCGCGTCATCGCGGGTCGCGCCCGTTGCGAGCGGCGCTCCCTGGCCCGGCCGCGCGCGACCCGCTAGGAACCGCCCGTCCCGGAGACCGAAGCGTCGGCGTCCGGCGGCGGCCCCCCTCGACGCGGAGAACACCCTTGCCTGCGGCCCCGTCGCGCTTCGACGCCGTTCTCCTCGATCTCGACGGCACCCTCGTCGACAGCCTGGCCGATCTCCGGACGGCCCTCAACGCGATTCTGGCGCAGGACGGCCTGCCGCCGGTCGCGGCCGCCGCGGTGCGGGCGATGGTGGGCGACGGCGCCCTGGCGCTGCTGCGGCGCGCCCTGCGGGCCTCCGGCGGCGACGCCGACCGGGCGGCGGAGCTGCTGCCGGCCTTCCTGGCCGTGTACGAGCCGATCGCGGCGGCCGGCACGGCTCTGTTTCCCGGCGCGGCGGAAGCCGTCCGCGCGCTCCGGGAGGCGGGCCTCGCGCTGGCGATCGTCACCAACAAGCCGGCCCGCGCCACCGGCCTGATCCTGGATGCGGTGGGGCTGACGCCGCTGATCGACACGGTGGTGGGCGGCGACACGCTGCCCCAACGCAAGCCCGATCCCGCGCCGCTCCGGGAGGCCCTGCGCCGGCTGGGGGTCGAGCCCGGCCGGGCCGTCATGGTCGGCGACATGCACCACGACATCGCGGCGGCCCGCGCGGCGGGCGTCGCCGCGATCCTGGCCCGCTACGGCTACGGGCGCCCCGAAGACGCAGACGCCGCCGACGCCGTCCTCGACGACATCGGCGGCCTGCGGGTCCTGATCGGGGCGCTGCCCGGGCCGCTGGCGTCGGGCCGCGCCCCAGCCTCCTAGCGCCTCGCCGCGAGGGCGCGGCGGCCGGGGACGCCCGGCGCCCGGGCGGTCCGTTCGCGGAGGGCGGCCGGCAGCGGCGCGAAGCGGGCCGCGCCGACGCGGTCAGGGCGCCGCGATGCCCTTCTCGACGAAGGCGATGACGCCGGCGATGTAGCGCTGGATCGGGATGCCGCGCTTCCGGTGCTTGGCCCGCTTCACGTACCAGTCCTGCAGGAGCGGCTTGATCAGCGCGGCGGTGAGATCGACGTCGGCGACCGCGAAGACGCCCGCCGCAACGCCGCGGGCGAGGACCTCGGCGAAGATGCGCTCCGTGGCGGCCTCGCTCTCCGTCGCCATCGTCCGGGCGGGGGCCGGAAACCCCTTCGCCTCCATGAAGGCGAAGACGAACCAGGGCTGCATCGCCTCGGTCAGGCGGATATGGGTCTCGATCAGCCAGCGCAGATGCGCGGCCGGATCCCCCTCGATCCCCGCGGGAGCCTGCCGCAGGACGGCCTCGGCCGTCTCGGCCACCTCGGTGAGGATCATCACCAGAAGCGTGTTCTTGTTGTCGAAGTACGAGTAGAGCCCGCCCATGCTGAGGCCCGAGGCCTGCGCGAGGTCGCGCAGGCTGGTCTCGTGGAAGCCCTGCCGGCTCGACAGCTTCAGCACCGCCTCGATGATCCGGGCGAGGTTGGCGGTGGCGACGTGATCCTTCCGGACGCTGATCCGGTCCCGGTGCCGCGCCAGGATCCGCGCGCAGATCGCCTCGGTCGCGTAGGCGTCCTTCGCCGGCAATTCGGCCGGACGGGCGGACGGGGGAGCGTCAGCGGGTCTCATCGATCCATCGTCGCGCGGGCCGGTCGGGGCGACGGCCGAAGACGGTCCCCGTCCCTTGGCCCGTTGTCAGTCGCCCTTAGCGCGTTGCCAGATCCGAATCCAGGCGATAAAAAGCGAGCGCTCGCTCGATTTTTATCGCCTGGGCCGGCACAGCAGGTGGGCTCATGGATTTCACCATCTCCCCGCGCGTCGAGGATTACCGCGCCCGGATCGCGGCCTTCGTGGACACGCACATCCTGCCGCTGGAGGCCGATCCGACGGCCTATGACGGCCACGGCAACATCAGCCTCACCGAGCTGGCCCGGCTGCGGGGTCTCGCCCGCGACCAGGGCCTGTGGTGCCTGCAGCTGCGGCCCGAGACCGGCGGCGCCGGTCTCGACAGGGTCGGCATGGCGGTCTGCTACGAGGCCATGAACCGGTCGATCTTCGGGCCGGTCGTGTTCAACGCGGCCGCGCCGGACGACGGCAACATGATGGTGCTGGAGAAGGTGGCGACGCCGGCCCAGAAGGCGCGCTGGCTCGCGCCGATCGTCGACGGACGGGTCCGCTCGGCCTTCGCCATGACCGAGCCGCATCCCGGCGGCGGCTCCGATCCGGGGATGATCCAGACCCGGGCCGAGCGGCGGGGCGACCGCTACGTGGTCACCGGCCGCAAGTGGTACATCACCGGCGCCGAGGAGGCCGCGCACTTCATCCTGATGGCGCGCACCTCCGACGACGCGCGCAAGGGACTGACCGCCTTCCTGTTCCACAGGGACCAGCCCGGCTGGCGGATCCTGCGCCGCATCCCGATCATGGGGCCGGAGGAGCATGGCGGCCATTGCGAATTGCTGTTCGAGGGCCTGGAGATCCCGGCCGAGAACGTGCTGATGAGCGAGGGCGACGGCCTCAAGCTCACCCAGATCCGCCTCGGGCCGGCGCGGCTGACCCACTGCATGCGCTGGCTCGGCCTGTCGAAGCGCTGCGTCGCGATCGCCCGGGCCTATGCGGCCGAGCGGCACGGCTTCGGCGTGCGCCTCGCCGACCGGGAGAGCATCCAGCTGATGCTCGGCGACCTCGCCATGCGGATCGAGATCGGGCGGCTCCTGGTGATGAAGGCCGCCTGGGCGCTGGACCAGGGCAGCTTCGCCCGCAAGGAGGTGTCGATGGCCAAGGTGCACGTGGCCAACCTCCTCCACGCGGCCGCCGACACGGCGATCCAGATCAACGGCGCCCGGGGCTATTCCACCGACACGCCGCTGGAATGGATCTACCGCTACGCCCGGCAGGCCCGCCTCGTGGACGGGGCCGACGAGGTCCACAAGATGGTCCTCAACCGCAATCTGGAGGCCGAGGGCGACGCCTTCTGGTCGTGGGGTGTCGGGGCGTGAGCACGGCCTCGTCCAGGCTGTCCGCTGTCCCATCCGCCGATCGGCCGAGTAAGCCATGGAGCCCAAGACGATGACCGATGTCGTGATCACAGGCGCGGTGCGCACCGCGATCGGCACCTTCGGCGGCGCGCTCGCCGGAACGCCCCCCTCCGTCCTCGCCGCCCGCTGCGTCGCCGAGGCGCTGCGCCGGGCCGGGACCGCGCCCGAGGCGGTCGGCCACGTGGTCCTCGGCAACGTCATCCCCACTGAGCCCCGGGACGCCTACATCGCCCGCGTCGCCGCCCTGGAGGGCGGCCTCCCCAAGGAGGTGCCGGCCATGACGGTCAACCGCCTCTGCGGCAGCGGCCTGCAGGCGATCGTCTCGGCCGCGCAGTCCATCCTGCTCGGCGATGCGGAGATTGCGGTGGCCGGCGGGGCCGAGAGCATGAGCCGCGCGCCCCACCTCCTGACCACCGGGCGGACCGGGTCGCGCATGGGCGACGCCGTCCTCGTCGACTACATGCTCGGCGCGCTGAGCGACCCATTCGGCAACGGCCATATGGGCGTCACCGCCGAGAACGTGGCCGAGCGCTACGCCATCCCCCGCGCCATGCAGGATGCCTTCGCGGCCGAGAGCCAGGCGCGCGCCGCACGGGCGATCCGCGAGGGCCGGTTCCGCGATCAGATCCTGCCGATCGACGTGCAGCGGAAGCGCGAGACGGTGGCCTTCGACACCGACGAGCACCCGAAGGCCACGAGCGCCGACGACCTCGCCAAGCTCCGCCCGGCCTTCTCCAAGACCGGCAGCGTCACGGCCGGCAACGCCTCGGGGCTGAACGACGGCGCCGCCGTCCTGGTCCTGTCCAGCGCCGCGCAGGCCGAGCGCGACGGCGCGACGCCGCTCGCCCGGATCGTCGGCTATGCCCATGCGGGCGTGGACCCGTCCGAGATGGGCATGGGCCCGGTGCCGGCGGTGCGGCGCCTGCTGGAGCGGACCGGGCTGCGGGCGGGGGATTTCGACGTCATCGAGTCGAACGAGGCCTTCGCGGCCCAAGCCTGCGCGGTCTCCCGCGCCCTCGACCTCGATCCCGACACGGTCAACCCCAACGGCGGCGCCATCGCCCTCGGCCACCCGATCGGCGCCACGGGGGCGATCATCACCGTGAAGGCCCTCTACGAGCTGGCCCGGACCGGCGGCCGCTACGGTCTCGTGACCATGTGCATCGGCGGCGGCCAGGGGATCGCCCTGGCCCTCGAGCGCGTCCAGTGACGCGGCCCTGAACCCCCATGCTGGACGCAGGTCAAAGGACGGCGCTCTGCGCCTGGATCGGCCGGACCCTGGGGGCCGGGACGGTCACCCTCGACGACATCCGGCCGCTGACCGGCGGCTCGATCCAGGAGAACTGGATGCTGGCTTGCCGGGTCGACGGCGGCGAGCGGGGCTTCGTCCTGCGCAAGGACGCGCCGGCCACCATCGCGTCGAGCCGCCCGCGGGCCGAGGAGTTCCGGATCCTGCGCGCCGCCTTCGCGGCCGGCGTGCGGGTGCCGGAGCCGGTCGGATTCTGCGCCGATCCGGGCGTGGTCGGGGCGCCCTTCGCCCTGATGGGGTTCGTCTCCGGGGTCGGGCTGGGGCCGCGGGTGGTGAAGGACACGCGCCTCGGCGGCGACCGGGCGGCCCTGGCCGAGCAGCTCGGGCGGGAGCTGGCCCGGATCCACGGAATCCTGCGGGCCGATGGCCCCGGCCGCGCCGTCCTGGCGGACGACCTCGCCTTCCTCGGTGCGCCCGACGCGCATCCGGCGCTCACCGAGATCCGCACCCTGCGGGCGAATCTCGACGGGATCGGCGCCGTGCGCCCGGCCCTCGAATGGGGCCTGCGCTGGGCCGAATGCCACGCGCCGCCCTGTCCCGAGCCGGTCCTGGTCCATCGCGACTTCCGCACCGGCAACTACATGGTCGATGCCGAGGGCCTGACCGCGATCCTCGATTGGGAATTCGCCGGCTGGGGTGACCCGGTCCAGGATATCGGCTGGTTCTGCGCCGCCTGCTGGCGGTTCGGCCGGCCCGACCTGGAGGCCGGCGGCATCGCCCCGCGGGCCGCCTTCTACCGCGGCTATGAGGCCGAGAGCGGACGCAGGATCGACCCGGAGGCCGTGTGCTACTGGGAGATCATGGCGCATCTGCGCTGGGCGGTGATCGCCCTGGAGCAGGGCCACCGCCACGTCTCGGGTCAGGAGACGTCGCTGGAGCTCGCGCTCACCGGCCGGATGGCGCCCGAACTCGAAGCCACGATCCTGCGCGAGACCGCGCCCGAACGATGGGGAGCCCGATGAGCGCCGCCTTCCCGGACGCGCCCGCGGGCGCCGCCCTCCTGGCGGTGGCCCGGCAGAGCCTCCTCGACGAGGTCGCCCCCGCCCTGTCGGGGCGCCAGCGTTACGTCCTGCTGATGGCCGCCAACGCGATGGGCATCGTCCTGCGGGAGATCGAGCAGGAGGGTGCCGCCGCCGAGGCCTGGGCGCGGATGCTTGGCGTGCTCTCCGCCGAAGGGGACGCCGCCGAAGGGGACGCCGCCGCGCCGGCGGCTCTGGTCGCAGCCATCCGCGCCGGCCGCTGCGACGGCGACGCGGCGCTCCACGCGGCACTGGTCGAGACGACGCGGATCGCCGCCAGCATCTGGAAGGCGCCGGGATAGCGGCCCGCGGGTCGCGTCGCCCCGGCGGGTCTCCCGGCGTCCGCGACCGGGGCGGGCGCGGGAACGACGGCCGCCGCGACGGCGCGTTACCTCAGTAGGTCCGGCCGGTGCGCTGGCGCCGGTCGAAGCGGCGGCCGACATAGGCGATGAGCTTCGGCACGATGAAGGCCGTCAGGATCTTGCGCAGCATGGGGGCCTCCTTCAGCGGGTGCGGCGGACGAGCCAGCCGGCCGCGAAGGCGAGCGCGGCCAGACCCAGCAGGGTGTTCGTGCGGTTGGCCTCGACCGTGCGGATCGCCTGCCGGCCGTAGACCGCGCCACGGCGGCGCACGTCCCGGGCGCGTTCGCGGCCTTCGCCAATGAGATGGTCGGCCCGCGTCCGGGCGGCCTCGGCCAGATGGCGGCCATCGTCGGCCAAATCCTCGGCCCGGTCGCGGGCGCGACCGTAGGCATACTGAGCGCCGCCGGCCACTTGGTTGACGGCGCCACGCACTTGGCGGGCCGGGTCACCGGTCAGGCCGCCCAGGGCGGTCTGGGCGCGACCCTTGAGGTGACGGGACGCGCCACGGATCTGGTCGCGGTTCATGCTGCTCTCCTGTCTCGGGGTGATGGGACCTCGCCGGGGGGCTGCGGCGCCGGTGGCCCGGCGCCGCGGGATGAGGATCAGTGCTTGCCGGTGATCTTGTCGGCGAGGGTCTTGGCGCCGTCCTTGATGTCGCCGACGGTCTTCTGGGCCTCGCCCTTCAGCTCCTGCGCCTTGCCCTCGGCCACCAGCTTGTCGTTGCCCGTGGCCTTGCCGGCCGCCTGCTTGACGTTGCCGACCGCCTCGTTGGCTAGGCCCTTGATCTTGTCGGTGGTGCTGCTCATCGCGTGTGCTCCGTGCGGTTGGAGGGGGGGCAGGGATCCCGGCCAGGCGCGTTCCGCCCGCCGGGGATGGGCGGCGCCCGCATGGAGGCGCGGGCGCCGAGGGCGGTCAGACGCGCCGGGTCTCGTAGGCGCCGAGCAGGGCCGCGGGCTTCGGCGCGCCCAGGCGGCCGCCGAGGAAGGCCGCCAGGGCCCCCAGGATCAGCGCCAGCGCCGCGTAGAAGGCGCCCTGCGTGGCCGCCGACTTGGCCGTCACGGCCGCGGCCTCGGCCTTCTGCTTGGCGGTGGCCACCGCCTGGTCGTACTGCGTCTCGTAATCCTGGATCTGCTGGCGGGCCTGATCGACCGGGATGTTCTGCGCCTTGGCCAGGGCGTCGGCCGCGCGGGCCTCGGCCTGCTGCTTCTGCGACGCGTCACCCGTGAACAGCGCCTTGATCGCCGCCACCGCCGCGTCGCGGGCCGCCTGCGGGTCCTGGCCGGCGGTCTGCTGGCGGACCTTCTGCTCGATGCCGTCCAGCGGGTTCGAGATCTTCGCCAGCGACGGCGCCGCCGCCTGGGCCGCCGTCTGCACGGTGCCGCCCACGAGGTTGCCCGCGCCGCCGAGCGCCCCCGAGACCGTGCTCAGCGTGCCGCCGACCAGGCCGCTGGCGGCCGAGGTCAGCAGGTAGAGCACGACCAGCGTCGTCACCGCCCAGGACACGAGACCGTGCAGGGCGGCCGCGCCCGGCAGGGGCTTGCCCGAGAGCCGGCCGGCGATCAGGCCGCCGGCCAGCGAGGCGACGATGCCCGAGGCCACGAACCAGATGCCGGCGCCCATCGAGGCGGTGGAGGCGGAGGGATTGTCGGCCGCCGTCGTGCCCACCGAGGCCAGGCCCACCCCGACGCCGACGAGGTTCACGATCACCTGGGTGACCAGGGCGGTGACGGCGCCGGCGAAGATCGCCCCCCAGGACACTTGGTTGAGCAGGACGGCACGCGTGTCGGCGTGCGCGTCCGGCGCGAGGGGCGTTGCTACGGTCTGGATGGTGGTCACGCTGTCACTCCGGTGGTGGTGGTCGTCGTGGGTCGTCGCAAGGGGGTGTCGCCGGTGGGGGCGTCGCCAGGGGGCCTCGCGGTGGGGCGGCGCCGGCGAGGGGGCTCAGTCGCGGGCGCCTCGTCCCGCGCGGAAGAGCCCTGGCCGCGCGGAAGATGAGGGCGGACATCGCCCGATCAATGGTCCGCCCATACCGGTACGGCGGTATTCATCCGTCAGGCCTGCTCAGCGGAAAGCCGTTCTCGCGCCCCCACACCACCGCCTCGCTGCGCTTGTGGATGCCGATCTTGCGGTACAAGGCGGCGCCGTGATTGCGCACCGTGTTGCGCGACAGGCCGAGCTTGCGCGCGATCGCGTCGTCGCCGAGGCCCGAGCAGATCAGGTTGAGGATCTGGCGCTCGCGCACCGTCAGGTTCGGCGCCGCCCCCTCGGCGGCCTCCCGGCCGGGGCGGCGCAGGGTCGCGAGCTTCTCGATCAGCCCGCGGCTGAACCACGACGTGTCGGCCATCACGGTCTCGATCGCGTCGAACAGCTCCCGCTCGGTGTGCTTGCGCTCGGTGATGTCCTGCAGGACCAGCAGGGCGAACTCGGCATCGTTGATGGTCACGCGCTCGGCCGAGACCAGGCAGTCCAGGTTCGTCCCGCTCTCGTGGCGCAGGCACACCTCGACCCCGAGGACGTAGCCGTGCCGGTCGAGGGCGGCCTCGACCTGCAGGCGCTGCTTGTCGGCGACCCACAGCCCGGCCTCGTCGAGGCTGCGCCCGACGATCCGGTCCTCGCCGTGGCCGAAGACCCGGCTGAACGCCTCGTTGATGCCGGTGACCTGGAACGTGTCCGCCCGCACCAGCACGGTCGGCACCGGCGTCATCCGGAACGCCTTGGCGAAGCGCTCCTCGCTCTGGCGCAGGGCCGTCTCGGCCTTCCGGCGCAGTTCGAGGTCGGCGAAGGTGAACAGCATGCACGGCTCGTCGCCCATCGCGATCGGCTGGCCGGCGACGATCACGAACCGGCTGCCGCCGTCGGGCAGGTCGAGGCAGGCCTCCATCTGGGGGATCGTGCCGCCGGACTCGAGGCGCGCGACCGCGAGGTCGCGGTTGCGGGCGCCGGCCAGGACGTCGACCTCGTAGACGCTGCGGCCGATCACGGCGTCGCGGGTGAAGCCGGTCATCTCCAGGAAGCCGGTGTTGACCTTGACGTGGCGCAGGTCGGACAGCCGGGTGATCACCGCCGGAGCCGGGTTGGCGTTGAAGGTCCGCTCGAACCGCTCCTCGGCCTCGAACTGGTCGGAGACGTCCTTGAGGATCAGCGCGAGGCAGCTCGGCTTGCCGTCGCGGTCCGTGGCCACGAGGCTGCGCAGCGAGTGGACGAAATCCATCTCGGGCTTGTCGGCCCGGCGCACCTCGACCACGACATCGTGGAAGCGCTCGCCGGCGACGACGCGCTCGATCGGATACTGGTTGGGCGCGACGTTGTTGCGGTAGCGCAGGCAGAACCGGTCCCGGTACGCGTCCACGGTCGGCCCGAGCTCGTCGAGGCTCTCGGCGCCGTGCATCGCCAGGGCCGCGGCGTTGGCGTACGCGATGGTCTGGTCGGGCTCGACCAGGATCACGCCCTCGCTCAGGCCGGCGATGATCTGCCGGAGTTCGTGCCTGTCGACGCCCGCCGTCACCGCTCTCGCACCCCATGCCGCGCTCGCCGCTCCTCCGGCAGCCGGGCACAAACGGGTTGCGCACAAGCAGGTTCCCTCACCTAAGTTATTTTCTTGGTATACACGCATCATCGACGCGGGCGTTTTGAGCCAAGGATTGATGCCCAGCCCGTCGAGGCGTTGTCTCGCGCAGATCGCCGGCGAACCGCCCAGCAGACCTGGGCGTGCCGAACGTGCGGATATCGACCGAACACCGGGCCAGAAGCGCCGGGGCCGGTGCGACCCCGGGGCGGATCTTCGCGACCACTGTTTAGAAGTTGCAGAAGTCGATGCCGCATCGCGTCCGGGGCACCGGCCGGCCCGCCTGCCGGCCGTGTCGGGCACCGTGGGCCGCGCCGCCTGGGCGGCGGGCCTTCGCGGAACTTCTCCTGACGGGAGCGGTCGGGCGTCCGGATCGGCGGCGTGAAAAAAGCGCGCCGTACTGGTACAAATCTCTCATTTGAAAGAACGTGTTAGGGGCCATATCGGGGTTGCGGGACGTGCCGTGGGGCCCCAGGCTTCCACGGCATCCCACCCCTTTGTCGAGGTTGTGCCGGGCGGATGGCCCTCTTGTCCGGCACGGCCGCGAGGCCGGACGCCCGCGCCACTCCGGGCGCGCGTCCGGCCCGTTGCCCTTTCAGGCCCGCACCCGATCGGCCCTGTCGATGATCCGGCCGCGGATGAACCGCGCCCGCGCTTCGAAATCACCACAGAGGAGACGATGACCCGACTTCGTGCTGCACTGCTCGCGCCCGCCCTGTTCCTCGCCGTCGGCGCTCCGACGGGAGCCTACGCGGCCAACCGGTTCGATGGAGCCTGGTCGGTCATAGCCACCGCGGAGAGCGGGAGCTGCACGGGGCCGTATAGCTACCCGATCGTCATCCGGGACGGGACCGTGGACGATGCCGGCGGCAACGGCGTCGACGCGTCCGGCCGGGCGGGCGCGGACGGCCGGATCACCGGCACGATCCGCAAGGGGCTCGCCAGCGTCCTGGTCTCGGGCCGTCTGCGCGGATCCGCCGGGACCGGCCGCTGGACCCTGTCGGGGCTCGGCGCCTGTGCGGGCCGCTGGACCGCGCGCCGCACGGGGTAGGGCACGGGGTAGGGCAGGGCCGCGGCCGATCCGTCGCGGGCC
Source organism: Methylobacterium sp. 391_Methyba4 (assembly GCF_029691625.1). Classification (NCBI taxonomy): domain Bacteria; kingdom Pseudomonadati; phylum Pseudomonadota; class Alphaproteobacteria; order Hyphomicrobiales; family Methylobacteriaceae; genus Methylobacterium; species Methylobacterium sp. 391_Methyba4. Next base: position 5,471,198 of record NZ_CP121475.1, read on the forward strand.
GACCCGCGACGGTCAGACAACCAGGATGGCCCAGCCGTGGGGCGGAAGGGTCACCCGGGCGCTCGGGCCGCCGGCTTCCGCGAGATCGCCTTGGCCGGCCTCGATCGCCCGGGCATCCGGGACCGGCAGCGGAACGGCCGCGTCGGCGAGGTTCAGGGCCAGCAGGACGCGCGCGGCGCCGTCGCCCAGCACGACCACGAGCTGCTCGTTGGCGAGGTGCAGGGTCCGTGTCCGCGCGCGGTGCAGCCCGGCATGACGCCGCCGCAGCGCAATGAGGTCCCGGTGCAGCCGGTAGATCGGCCAGCCGTACGGAGCGAGGTCCGCGGGCGTCGGCGGGAAGGCCGGCCGGATCGCGTCGTCGCCGCCGACCCGCTCCTCCTTCACGCCGCGGAAGGCCTGCTCGTCGCCGGCATAGATCGAGGGCGTTCCGCCGCAGGTCAGCAGGATCGCCAGGGCGTGCGGCAGGTGCCGGTCGTCCGTGAGCCGGCTGGCGATCCGCGTCACGTCGTGGTTGCCCACGAAGGTCAGGGGCGCGAACGTGTCGAGGCAGCCGTTGTGCCGGTCCAGGGCGTGGGCCAACTCGAACAGGTTGCGATCGTTGAGGGCGCTCCAGATCGCCTTCCACAGCTCGTACTGGGTCACCGCATCCATGCCGGTGTCCCGCACGAAGCGGGCGTAATCGCCGTGGATCACCTCGCCGACGATGTAGGCCTCCGGGTGGGCGATGCGGACCTGCCGCAGCACGCGCGCCCAGAAGTGCGGGGGGACCGCGTAGGCCGCGTCAAGCCGCCAGCCATCGGCGCCGCGGGCGATCCAATGGTCCATGACGGCGGCGACATGATCGGCGACCTGCGGCGCGTCGTGATTGAGCGTCACGAGTTGCCGATGGCCCTCGAAGCAGGCGTAGTCCGGCTCGATGCCCGGGCCGGAGCCCCGCGGCCAGGACAGCCTGAACCAGTTGGCCTGCCGGGCTTCGGGCCCGTTGCGCAGGACGTCCTGGAAGGCGGGATGGGCCCGCCCGACATGGTTGAACACCCCGTCGAGCAGGACGCGGAGGCCGCGGGCACGGGCCGCGGCGATCAGCGCGTCGAAATCGGCCTCATCGCCCAGGCGCGGATCGATCCGGAAAGGGTCGATCGTGTCGTAGCCGTGCGTGGAGGCCGCGAAGATCGGCCCGAGCGCCAGCCCGGACACGCCGAGCTCCACCGCGTAGTCGAGCCAAGCCTGCAGGTGGGAGAGGCGATGCACGACCGGTGCGGCCGGGTCGGCCCGGTCGGGGGCGCCGACGAAGCCGAGGGGGAAGACCTGCCACCAGACTGTCTGTTCGATCCAGGGCGCCACCCGGCCTCCGCCTGTCGTCAATCGGGAGCGAACCCCGGTCCGCCGCAATGGTTGCAGGGCCGCCGGTCCGGACGCGGCCGCGCGGCGTGAGACGGCCCGCGGTCGCCCATCCCTCCGCGCCCGCGGATCAGGCGCGGTCCGGGCGCCAGCAGGCTTGAGATCGGTGATCGGACAGGGGCGCAGGGCGCGAAAATCGCGGCTGGTTACCGCTAAGTCCTGGCTGCGACGGCGATATCGCCGCGTCGCCAGGATGCTGAATTGTCACCAGGAAGGCCTGGTGGAGCTGAGGGGATTCGAACCCCTGACCTCCGCAGTGCGATTGCGGCGCTCTCCCATCTGAGCTACAGCCCCGTCGAGGCGCCGGCCTTGTAGGCGCGGGCGGCTCAGCCTGTCAATTCCCTGTTTCAACGTCGCCCGCCGCGCGCCGCTCCGGCGCTGGGGTGCGGGCGCCCCGAGGATAGCGCGCGGACCTGCATGAACGCCCTGATCTGGCTCTTCGACACGGTCGTCCAGCTTTTCATCTATGTCCTCATCGCAAGCGCGGTTCTCAGCTGGCTGGTGGCGTTCAACGTGGTGAACGTGCGCAACCCGATCGTCGCGCAGATCGGCGAGGTGCTCTACCGGCTGACCGAGCCGGTGCTGCGGCCGATCCGCAACCTGCTGCCCAATCTCGGCGGCGTCGACATCTCGCCGATCATCCTGATCCTGCTGCTGCTGTTCATCAGCCGCCTGCTGCACGAGTACGCCGTGCCCGCAACCTACGTTTACGCGCAGTAGGACCGAACGCCCGTGAAGACGAATCCCGGCCGCTTCTTCGAGGATTTCCGCCTCGGCGAGACCATCCGCCACGCCACCCCGCGCACCGTGACGGTGGGCGACGTGGCGCTCTACACCGGCCTCTACGGCCCGCGCTTCGCCGTGCAGTCGTCGGACGCCTTCGCCCGGGCCATCGGCTACCCGAAGAGCCCGCTCGACGACCTGCTCACCTTCCACATGGTGTTCGGCAAGACCGTCCCGGACGTCTCGCTGAACGCGCTGGCCAATCTCGGCTACGCGGAGGGCGGGTTCCGGCGGCCGGTCTATCCGGGCGAGACGCTCTCCACCGTGTCGGAGGTGATCGGCCTCAAGGAGAGCTCGAACCGCCAGACCGGCGTGGTCTATGTCCGCTCGGTGGGCTCCGACGAGCGCGGCGAGACCGTGCTGAGCTATTGCCGCTGGGTCCTCGTGCGCAAGCGCGACCCCGAGGCGGCCATCGCCGAGGAGCACGTGCCGAGCCTCGCCAAGGTGGTCGACCCGCAGGATCTCGCGGGCGCCCTGCCGAAGCTCTCGGCCGCCGCCTACGACACCGACCTCGCCGGCAGCCCGCACCGCTTCGCGGATTACGCGGTCGGTGAGAAGATCGACCACGTCGACGGCATGACCGTCGAGGAGGCCGAGCACCAGATCGCCACGCGCCTGTTCCAGAACACCGCCAAGGTGCATTTCGACGGGCTGGCCGCCAAGGACACCCGGTTCGGCCGGCGCCTGATCTACGGCGGCCACGTCATCTCGCTCGCCCGGGCGCTGAGCTTCAACGGGCTCGGCAACGCCTTCGCCCTCGCGGGCATCAATGCCGGCCGCCACGTGGCACCGCTGTTTGCCGGCGACACGGTCTATGCCTGGAGCGAGGTGCTGGCCACAGCCGATGTCGGCCGCGACGATGTCGGGCTCCTGCGCCTGCGGACGGTCGCCACCAAGAATCAGTCTTGCGGCGCCTTCCCGGACCGCGCGGGCGACGGCTACGACCCGGCGGTGATTCTCGACCTCGACTACTGGGCCTTCGTCCCGAAGTAGGGGGCCGATCAGGGGGCCGCCTCCCGGCACCGCCGCGCGGCGGTGCCGGCAGAGACCGCCTCAGCGGATCCCGCCGCCGACCACGCCCGCCTCGACCGCCAGCGAGAGGCGGTCCGTGACCGCCCACTCGACGCCGACGCCCGCGACCGGCCGCACCGCGATGTCCTGGCGCGTGAACGGCAGCGACCCCGGGGTCGGCCCGACGCGCAGCGTCTGGTGCAGGGCCAGGGCGCCGGTCTTGGCGTAGACCAGCACGTCCGGCGCGACGAGGGTGCCGACCTTCACCTCCAGGGACCCGGCGAAGTCGTTGGAATAGGCGAGCCGCCCGAAGCCCGGCGTGAGGGTGCCGTCGAGCCCGGCCAGATAATCGAACCCGCCGCTGATGCCGTAGAGGATCGGGCCCTCCTGCCACATCCGGCCGCCCTCGAACCCGATCGTCGGGCCCGAATAACTGCCGAAATGCCGGGACGTGCTGACCGCGTAGCCGGTCGAGAGGCGCGCGTAGGAGCCGGTCCAGCGGCCATACGCGTCCTCGGGCATCTGCGGCCAGGCGAAGGAGGGCAGCGGCGCGAAGCCGACGGACGGCCAGAACAACGCCTGGGCGGCGGCGGGACCCGCCGGGAGACACGCGGCCCCGAGCCCGAGACCGGCCCCGAGCGCGAGACCGGCCGCGAGGCGGCTGAACGGACGGGAATCGGCGCGTCTGATCATCCCGCCATCCTAGCCGAAGCTCCCCGCCCGCGACAGGCGGAACCCGCGCACCCGCGGGATCGTGCGCGGCGCGCCGGGGCCGGCGTGCTCAGCAGGCGGCGACGTTGACCGCGAGGCCGCCCAGGGAGGTTTCCTTGTACTTGGCCTGCATGTCGTGCCCGGTCTGGCGCATGGTCTCGATGACCTGGTCGAGGCTCACGAAATGCACCCCGTCACCGTGCAGCGCCAGGGAGGCGGCGGCCACCGCCTTGTTGGCGCCGAAGGCGTTGCGCTCGATGCAGGGGATCTGCACCAGGCCGCCGATCGGGTCGCAGGTCATGCCGAGATGGTGCTCCATGGCGATCTCGGCGGCGTTGGCCACCTGGGGCGGCTCGCCCCCGAGGATCGCGGCGAGGCCCGCCGCCGCCATGGCCGAGGCCGAGCCGACCTCGCCCTGGCATCCGACCTCGGCGCCCGAGATCGAGGCCCGGCGCTTGATCAGCCCGCCGATGGCCGCGGCGGCGAGGAGGTAGTCGCGGCCGCGCGACTCGCTCCAGCCGGGGCAGAAATCCACGATGTAGCGCAGCACCGCGGGGACGATCCCGGCCGCACCGTTGGTCGGCGCCGTGACGATGCGGCCGCCGGAGGCGTTCTCCTCGTTCACCGCCAGGGCGAACAGGCTGATCCAGTCCATGATCTCGTGGGCCGGACGGCTGTTGGACAGCCGGTTCGCTTCGAGCGTCGCGTGGAGCCGCTTGGCGCGCCGCCGCACCTTGAGGCCGCCCGGCAGCTCGCCGTCCATGCGCAGACCCCGGGCGATGCAGGCGAGCATGGCGTCGCGGATGGCATCGAGCCCGGCCTCGATCTCCGCGTCGGAGCGCAGGGCGCGCTCGTTGGCCATCTGGACCTGCGGAATCGTCAGGCCGGTCTCGGCGCAGGTCCGCAGGAGGTCGGCGCCGCTCTCGAACGGATACGGCAGCGCCACCGCGTCCAGGCCGGCGGTGCCGTGCTCGTCCTCTTCTTCCACGAAGCCGCCGCCCACGGAGTAGCAGACCACCTCGTCCAGAAGCCCGCCGGCAGGATCGTAGGCGCGAAAGCGCATGCCGTTGGTGTGGCGCGGCAGCACCTCGGTGAAGTTGAAGAGAAGGTCCCGCGTGCCATCAAAGGCAATGCCGGGCAGGCCGAGGGCGCCGGTCTCGGCGAGGGCCTGCGTGTAACCGGCCACGGCGTCGGGATCGACGGTGGCGGGCTCGTGCCCCAGGAGGCCGAGGTAGATCGCCACGTCGGTGCCGTGGCCGCGCCCGGTCCAGGCGAGGGAGCCGAAGATCTCCGCGCTCACCCGCGCGACGCCGGACCGGCCGGCGACGCGGTCGCGGAAGCGGCGCGCGGCGACCATCGGGCCGATCGTGTGCGAACTCGACGGGCCGATCCCGATCTTGAACAGATCGAAGGCGCTGATCATGGCGTGGCGTCTCTCCCTATCGGCCCGGGCCCCGGACGCGGCCCTGCAGGAAGCCGGCCATGCGGGTCCCGCAGGAACGCCCGCCGGGTCCGCGCCGCGGCCGCCGGCCGGGAGCCGACGGCGGGAGGCGTGATCGCGGCGCGGACGGGCGCTCAGATCTTCCCGTCGAGGCCCATCTGGTAGTACTTGTGCACGATCTTGTCCTGGTTCTCGAGGAGCCAGTCGATCGAGGGCTCGTTGGTCATGGCCTTGCGGATGGCCTCGGTCATGCCGCGGCGCTGGATGTCGAACAGCGCCTTGTGGTCGACATGCTGGGCCTCGATGACGCCGGGGCTGAGCCAGACCGAGCAGATGATGCCGAGATCGTTGGCCTTGTGCTTGGGGATGTAGCCCGCCCGCACGGCGTCGAGGACGCCGTTGGCGATGGCGAACTGCACGGTGCCCATCAGGATCGAGGTGTACTTGCTCTCGGTGACGCTGACCTTGGACACGCAGAGCGTGACCGGGCGCACCATGATGTCGGTGTTCAGCAGGGCGAAGACGCGGCTGTGGCCGACGACCTGATCGCCGGTCAGCGTGGCGAGGGCGGTGCCGACCGGCCCGTCGAGTTCGCCGATGATGACCTCGGGCTCCGAGGCGGTGTTGGGCGGCCCGCCCGCCACCAGGGCCTCGCCGGCCCGCAGGATGATGCGTTCGTTCATGCTGTCCCTCGTGGAGATCGGGCGATCCGGCTCTGCCCGACGGCGCGGCTCCTATCACCGGCCCGCCGCGCCTGTCGACGCGGACCCGTCCGCAGCCGCAGCCGCGCCGATCCGGCCGCGCACGGCCTTGCGCGTCGCGGTCGGTCCGCGCGCCGCCCCGGGGCCGCTCCGAGGCGCAGGGGAGAGGGCGACGCAGGGGGGGAGGGCGGCGGCCGGGCGCCGCCACCCGCCGCGATCAGTCGCGCACGACGACCTTGGTGCCGACCCGGACCCGGTCGTAGAGGTCGACCACGTCCTTGTTGGTCATGCGGATGCAGCCCGACGAGACCGCCGCCCCCATCGTCTCCGGCTCGTTCGAGCCGTGGATGCGGTAGAGCGAGGAGCCGAGATAGAGGGCGCGGGCGCCCAGCGGGTTGTCCTGGCCGCCGGCCATGTAGCGCGGCAGGTCCGGGCGGCGGGCCAGCATCTGCTGCGGCGGGCGCCAATCCGGCCATTCCTTCTTCATGGTGACGGTCTTGGTGCCCGACCACGAGAAGCCCTGCCGGCCGACGCCGACGCCGTAGCGGACCGCCGCGCCGCCGCCCAGCACGTAGTAGAGCCGGCGCTGGCGCGTCGAGACCACGATCGTCCCGGGCTTCTCCTTGCCGGTCCACGCCACGGTCTCGCGGGGGATCGCCTGGCTGCGGAAGACGTTGAGGAAGTCCGCGATGGGGCCCCTGTCCAGCGGGTTGGCCAGCGCGGGGGCGCTTCCAAGCAGCAACCCCGCGAGCCCGAGCAGCGCGATCCGTCTCGGCATGGTCTCCATCCTCCGTCCGTCGTGGCGCAGACCTTCGCGGTGCCCTGCGCGCATCGGGCGAGCCGGCCCGGACTTCACGGCAAGGTTGAGGCCGGGCCGTCGGGATGTGCACTTCCGGGCGTAGCTGTGTGCTGCATGCAACACTCCGCGGACGCCGCGACGCCGTGGGTGATTGCGCCCGGCGACAGCCGTGCTTATCTCAGATCCGTGATCCGATCCGCCGCCCTTCTGGCCCGCCGTGTCGCGGCCTTGCCGGACCGCCTCGCCCGGGGCCTCGCCGTGCTGGCGCTGCTCGTCCTCGCGGCGGCCGCGATGGCCGCCGTGCCGGCACGGGCCCAATCCGCGCGGCCGGAGGGCCCGGCCTGCGCGATCACGAGCCCGCGCCTCTCGGTTCTGTCGGGCACGCCGGACGCGCAACCCGAGGCCAAGCGGTCCGTCTTCGGCCGCACCGATCTCTGCGCCGCCGACAGCGAGATCCTCACCGAATTGGGGCTGCCGCGCCCGCCGGTCGAGGCGCCGCGGCCCCGTCACACTCTTTCCGCATCGTTCGAATACAGGTCCGACATCCTGCCGGCTTCCGCGCCGGACGGTTCGCCGCACCGGCCTCCCCGCTTGGCCTGACGCGTGCCCCGGCCCTGGCGGCCGGCGAGGATGCGCGCCTGTCCTGATCTCCGTCCGACCGGCCTCGTGACCGGTCCCGAGATCTGCCACGACGATGCGCGGGTCCATGCTCCGCGCCAGCCTCAGCAGACGCATGTTTTCAGGAGCGTCGGAAATCGTGACCCGCACTCTGTCCGTCAGAACCTCATCCTCTCGCCGCCGTCCGGGCCGGGCCAGGACCGTCCTGCCCGCGGCCCTGCTTCTGCTCGGCCTCGCGGCCTGCAACCCGAAGCAGGTGGCCGCGCCGGCGCCGCCGGTGCCCGAGGTCGGCTTCGTCAAGGTCGAGCCCCAGGCGATCCCCTATCTCCGCGACCTGCCGGGCCGCGTCGCGCCCATGCGCATCGCCGAGGTCCGCTCCCGGGTCTCCGGGCTCGTGGTGAAGCGGCTCTTCGAGCAGGGCAGCCAGGTCAAGGAGGGCGACATCCTCTACAAGATCGACCCGGCGCCCTATCAGGTCGAGCTCGCCAGCGCCGAGGCGGCGCTCGCCCGTCAGGAGGCCGCCCTCGTGCTGGCCCGGCAGCAGGCCGACCGGCTCGAGCAGCTGCTGACGCGGGCCACCGCCAGCCAGGCCCAGTACGATGCCGCCTTCGCGGCCAAGAAGCAGGCCGAGGCGGAGGTCGCCGGCGCCAAGGCGGCCCGCGACCGGGCGCAGCTCAACCTCGGCTGGACCGACGTGCGCGCGCCGATCACCGGCCGCATCGGCCGGGCGCTGCTCACCGAGGGCACCCTGATCGAGCCGGGCTCCACGGGGGCGCTCGCCACGATCCAGCAGCTCGACCCGATCTACGTCGACATCACCCAGTCGGTGGGCGAATTGAACCGCCTGCGCCGGGACCTCGCCAGCGGGGAGCTGGCGCGGCTGGAGGAGAACACCGCCAACGTCCACCTGATCATGGATGACGGCTCCCTCTACCCGCTGGCCGGCCGGCTCCTGTTCTCGGACGTCACCGCCGATCCGAGCACCGGCCAAGTGACCCTGCGGGTGCAGTTCCCCAACCCGCACGACGAGCTGTTCCCCGGCATGTACGTGCGGGCGCGGATCAAGCAGGGCATCGATTCCGACGCCATCGCGGTGCCGCAGCAGGCGATCCAGCGCACCGACGACGGCCGCGCCGAGGTCTGGGTGGTGCGCGCCGACGAGACGGTCATGCGCCAGCCCGTCGAGGTCGGGCCGGTGGTCGGGCAGAACTGGCTGATCCGCTCGGGGCTGAAGGCCGGCGAGCGGGTCGTGATCGACGGCTTCCAGAAGATCACCGTCGGCGCCAAGGTGAAGCCCCGCGACCAGACGCCGGTCCACGGCGAGACCGGTCCGAAGCACGATACCGACGAGGCCCCCGACGCCTCGGGTGACAAGGCGGAGGTCGCGCCGCGGGCCGCCGCCGTCCAGCCGCGCCACTGAGCCGGGAGAGCCCGATCATGGCACGCTTCTTCATCGACCGGCCGGTCTTCGCCTGGGTCGTGGCCCTGTTCATCTGCCTGGGCGGGGCCCTCGCCATCCCGAACCTGCCGGTGGCGCAGTACCCGGTGATCGCCCCGCCCTCCATCGCCCTGTCCACGGCCTATCCGGGGGCCTCGGTGGAGAGCCTCTACATCGGCACCACCCGGCTCATCGAGGATGAGCTGAACGGCGCGGCCAACATCATGAGCTTCGAGTCGACCACCGACTCGTTCGGCTCGGTGAACATCACCGCCACGTTCCAGCCCGGCACCGACCCGTCGCTCGCCTCCGTGGAGGTCCAGAACCGGCTGAAGCGCGTCGAGGCGCGCCTTCCGGCGGAGGTGCGCCAGCAGGGCATCCTGGTGGAGGAGGCCTCGGCCGCGACCCTCAACATCATCACCCTCGTCTCCAAGGACGGGTCGATGGACGAGGTAGGCTTGGGCGACTTCCTGATCCGCAACGTCATCAACGAGATCCGGCGCATCCCCGGCGTCGGCCGCGCGACGCTCTACTCCACGGAGCGGTCGCTGCGCGTCTGGGTCGATCCCGACAAGCTGCGCGGCCTCTCGCTCAGCGCCTCGGACGTCACCGAGGCGATCCGCAACCAGAACGTCCAGGTCGCGTCCGGGGCGGTCGGCGCGCAGCCGAGCCCGACCCGGCAATCGCTGACCATGCCGATCATCGTGAAGGGCCAGCTCGGCACCATCGAGGAGTTCGGCGCGGTCGTGCTGCGGGCCAATCCCGACGGCTCGAACGTGCGCCTGCGCGACGTCGCCCGGATCGAACTCGGCGGCGACGCCTACCAGTTCTCCACCCGCCTGAACGGCGGCCCCGCCGCCGGCATCTCGGTGACGCTCGCCCCCGACGGCAACGCCCTCGAGACGGCCCGGGCGATCCGCGCCAAGATGGTGGAGCTGTCCCAGTTCTTCCCGCCGGACCTGAAGTGGGACATCCCGTACGACATCACCCCGGCGGTGGAAGCCTCCATCGAGAAGGTGCTGCACACGCTGGTCGAGGCGGTGGTGCTGGTCTTCCTGGTGATGTTCCTGTTCCTGCAGAACATCCGCTACACCCTGATCCCCACCATCGTGGTGCCGATCGCCCTGATGGGCACCGTCACGGTGATGTGGATCTCGGGCTTCTCGGTGAACGTGCTCACCATGTTCGGCATGGTGCTGGCCATCGGCATCCTGGTCGACGACGCCATCGTGGTGGTGGAGAACGTCGAGCGGATCATGAACGAGGAGGGGCTGCCCCCCAAGGAGGCCACCAAGAAGGCCATGGGGCAGATCACCGGGGCGATCATCGGCATCACCCTGGTGCTGATGGCCGTGTTCATCCCGATGGCGTTCTTCCCCGGCTCGGTGGGCGTCATCTACCGGCAGTTCTCGATCGCGATGGTGACCTCCATCGCCTTCTCGGCGCTGCTCGCCCTGTCGCTGACGCCGGCCCTCTGCGCGACCTTCCTGAAGCCGATCGAGAAGGGCCACGGCCACGCCAAGGGCGGCGTGTTCGGGATGTTCAACCGGTTCGTCGACCGGGAGACCGCCCGCTACGGCCGCGGCACCCAGTGGTTCATCCGGAAATCCGGCCGGGTGATGCTGGTCTATCTCGCGCTGGTCGCCGGCACCGCCTACGCCTTCGTGAACCTGCCGGAGGGCTTCCTGCCGGTGGAGGATCAGGGCTTCTTCACGGTCGACATCCAGACGCCGCCGGGCGCCTCCTACAACCGCACCCAGGAGGCGGTCCGCAAGGTCGAGGAGCACCTGCTGGCCCAGCCCGGCGTCGCCACCGTGACCATGCTCAACGGCTTCTCCTTCTCGGGCCAGGCCCCGAGCACCAGCCAGGCCTTCGTCACCCTCAAGCCCTGGTCCGAGCGCGACGCCAAGAACTCGGCCGCCGCCCTCGTCGCCGGCACCAACGCGGCGCTCGCCAATTACCGCGACGCCACGGTGGACGCCCAGGAACCGCCGCCCGTGGACAATCTCGGCAACGCGGCGGGCTTCTCGTTCCGCCTGCAGGACCGGGCCAACCGCGGCTACGCGGCCCTGCTCTCGGCCCAGGAGCAATTGCTCAAGCTCGCGCAGCAGAGCCCGATCCTCCAGAAGGTGAAGATCGAGGGCCTGCCGCCGACCCCGCAGGCGGAGCTGGTGATCGACCGCGAGAAGGCGGCGGCCCTGGGCGTGAAGTTCGAGGACATCAACGCCACGATCCAGCTCAACCTCGGCTCGGTCTATCCGAACGACTTCCCCAACCGGGGCAAGATGCAGCGCGTCTACGTGCAGGCCGAGCAGCTCCAGCGCATGAACGCGTCGGACATCCTCAACTACGCGGTCAAGAACGCCGGCGGCACGATGGTGCCGATGTCGTCCTTCGCGGAGCTGAAATGGGGCATGGGGCCGAGCCAGATCGTCGGCTTCAACGGCTACCAGTCGGTGCGCTTCACCGGCGAGCCGAACCCCGGCTACACGTCGGGCGACGCCATCGCCGAGATGGAGCGGCTGATGCTCCAGCTGCCGAAGGGCTTCGGCTACGCCTGGACCGGCCAGTCCTACCAGGAGAAGCAGGCCGGCAGCCAGGCGAGCCTGCTGCTCGCCCTCTCGGTGCTGATCGTGTTCCTGTGCCTCGCCGCGCTCTACGAGAGCTGGGCGATCCCGGTCTCGGTCATGCTGGTGATCCCGCTCGGCGTGATCGGATCCGTGGCGGCCGTCTACCTGCGCGGCATGCCCAACGACGTGTACTTCAAGATCGGGTTGATCACGATCATCGGGCTCTCGGCCAAGAACGCCATCCTGATCGTGGAATTCGCCAAGGACCTCTGGAAGCCCGGAACCTCGGTGATCCGGGCGGCGGTGGACGCCGCCACGCTCCGGTTCCGGCCGATCGTGATGACCTCGCTGGCCTTCATCTTCGGCGTGGTGCCGCTGGCCATCGCCACCGGCGCCGCCTCGAAGAGCCAGCAGGCGATCGGCACCGGCGTGATGGGCGGCATGATCACCGCCACCGTGCTGGCGGTGTTCTTCGTGCCGGTCTTCTTCGTCGTCGTCATGCGCCTGTTCCGGCGCAAGGCGGTGGCGGAGGGCGAGCGGGCGGACGCGGAGACGCGGCACGAGCCGGCGCGGGTGGCGGCCGAGTAGGCCGGCGCGCTCGCGCCCCGGCCCATGCAAGGCGCGACGCGCCCCCTCTCCCGCACGGGGGAGGAGGCGCGCGCTTCCATGCGCGAGGGCCGTTCCGGTCCCGCCTGCCGCGCGATGGCGGCGCCTCGGCCGTCGATCGAGGACGATAGGAGGCGGGAAAAACGCGTTCGGGCGGCCGAATAATGTCACTCACCCGCGACAGCCTCGGCCGCCGCCTTGTATACAGATGGTCCGAAGCTTGCTGACGCCGCGGTGGACACCGCCGGGGCTGCCGGCCGGTGGCGCATTCACGGTTCCGGAGATCCGCTTGTCCCGTTCGACCCTGAAGACCCTCGTCCGCGGCGTGGCCACGGGTGCCGTCGCGACGTTCGCTTTCGCGGCGTTGCCCGCGCAGGCCGCGAACGTCTTCCGTTTCGCCTTCCAGGGTGACCTGAAATCCCTCGACCCGTACTCCCTCAAGGAGAGCTTCACCGAGGGCATGCAGCAGGCGGCCTACGAATCCCTCGTCACCCTCGACAAGAACCTGAAATTCGCCCCCGGCCTCGCCGAATCCTGGGAGACGCCCGAGCCGACCCGCTGGCGCTTCCACCTGCGCAAGAACGTGAAGTTCCACGACGGCACGCCCTTCACCGCCGACGACGTGATCTTCTCCGCCCAGCGGGTCCGCGCCCCGGGCTCGAACTTCACCACCAACGTCCCGTCCGACGCCGAATTCGTGAAGGTCGACGACTTCACCGTCGACATGGTGCTGAAGAAGCCGAACCCCATCGCCATCGCCCAGTTCCCGACCTGGCTGATCATGTCGAAGGCATGGTCCGAGAAGAACGGCGTCGTGCAGCCGACGCCGCCCAACGCCTCCAGCCCGAGCTACGCCACCCTCCACGAGAACGGCACCGGCCCCTTCGTGATCGCCGAGCACCAGCCGGGCGTGAAGACGGTGTTCAAGAAGTTCGACGGCTACTGGGGCAAGGTCGAGTCGAACCTCGACGAGGCGGTGCTGACCACCATCGCCAACCCGGCGACCCGCGTCGCCGCGCTCCTCTCCGGCGAGGTCGACTGGATCGACCCCGTGCCGCTGCAGGACCAGCAGCGGGTGAACGCCAGCGGCACCGCCACCGTGATGGCCGGGCCCGAACTGCGCACGATCTTCCTCGGCATGGACCAGGACCGGGACGAGCTGAAGGATTCGAGCGTCAAGGGCAAGAACCCGTTCAAGGACATCAAGGTCCGCGAGGCCTTCTACCTCGCCATCGACGAGGACACGATCGCCAAGCGGGTCATGCGCGGGCAGGCGGTGCCCTCGGCGCTGATGATCGCCCCGAGCCTCTACGACCGCGGCGCCGAGTTCAAGCGCCCCGCCACCGACCTGAAGAAGGCCAAGGAGCTGATGGCCCAGGCCGGCTACCCGGACGGGTTCTCGCTCACCATGGATTGCCCCAACGACCGCTACGTCAATGACGAGGCGATCTGCCAGGCGGTGGTCTCGATGCTCGCCCGCATCAACGTCAAGGTGAACCTCAACGCGCAGCCGAAGGCCAAGTACTTCGCCAAGGTGCTGGCCCCGAACTACGACACGTCGTTCTACCTGCTCGGCTGGACCCCGTCCTCGCTCGACAGCCACAACATCCTCTACGAGATCGTCGGCTGCCGGAAGCCCGGCGACAAGTCGGGCCGGGGCAGCTGGAACCTCGCGGGCTATTGCGATCCGAAGATCGACGCCATCGCCGACAAGGTCGAGGGCGAGACCGACAAGGCCAAGCGCGACGCCCTGATCAAGGAGGGCTTCGATGTCCTCAACACCGACTGGGGCTACATCCCGCTGCACCAGCAGGCGCTGGCCTGGGGCGTCTCCAAGAAGGTCCACCTGACCCAGCGCGCCGACAACCTGCTCCTGCTCTACTGGGTGTCGAAGGATCCGCAGTAGGATCCGGGCGTGCTCGCCTTCCTGCTGCGCCGGGTGATCCAGGCGGCCGCGGTCCTCGCGGTCGTCGGGCTCATCGCCTTCGCGATGTTCCGGTTCGCGGGCGATCCCGTGAACCAGATCGTCGGCCCCGACACCACCGTGGCCGAGCGGGCGGAGATCCGCAAAAATCTCGGCCTGGACGATCCCGTCCTGGTCCAGTTCGCCCGCTACGCCGGCAGCGTGGCGCGGGGTCAGTTCGGCATCTCCTACCAGTTCCGGCAGCCGGTGGCGCAGCTCCTCGCCGAGCGCATGCCGGCGACGCTGGAGCTCGCCTTATGCGCGACGGTCTTCGCCCTCGTGGTCGGCGTCCTCATGGGCGTCTACTGCGCCCTGCGCCGCGACTCCTGGCTCGCCGGGCTGTTCCAGGCCGTCTCGCTCATCGGGATCAGCCTGCCGACCTTCCTGATCGGCATCCTGCTGATCTACCTCTTCTCGGTGACGCTCGGCTGGCTGCCCTCCTACGGGCGGGGCGACACGGTCCGGCTCGGCTGGTGGACGACGGGCTTCCTCACCGCGTCGGGGCTCAAGGCCCTGATCCTGCCCTCGGTGACGCTCGGCCTGTTCCAGATGACGCTGATCATGCGGCTGGTGCGCGCCGAGATGCTGGAGGTCCTGCGCACCGACTACATCCGCTTCGCCCGGGCGCGGGGGCTCACCACCCGCGCCGTCCACCTGCGGCACGCCCTGAAGAACACCCTCGTGCCGGTGATCACCATCGCGGGGCTGCAGCTCGGCTCGGTCATCGCCTTCTCGATCATCACCGAGACGGTGTTCCAGTGGCCCGGCATGGGCCTGCTGTTCGTGCAGGCCGTGCAGAACGTCGATATCCCGATCATGTCCGCGTACCTGCTGCTCGTGGCGCTGATCTTCGTGACCATCAACCTCGTGGTCGACATCCTCTACACGGTGGTGGATCCGCGCCTGCGGCTCTCGACCGGGCGGGCGGCGTGAGACCGGACATGACGCACCGTTCCGCTTGCCTGCCGCGCGTCATTGAACGGGACGCGACGGTCACGCCCGCTTCGCAGGAGGCCCGGGTCCCCGCTCCCGTGCGGGAGAGGGACAGTGTGAGGGATGAGAATTGTCCGGATGGGGCGCGGCCTGTCGGCGCTTCGAGGGTGCGCTTCACTCTGAGCGGTCTCGACCCTCACCCCGACCCTCTCCCGCACGGGAGAGGGGGCAGGTCGCGCCTGCCAGGCCCGTCGGCGCAAGACGGTCGCGTTCTGGGTTGCCGTTATCGCTTCGCTCCGCTCGCAAAGACGACGGCAGCCGCCCCGAAGCTTTCCACCGGACACGGCGTGAAGGGCGACCGATGAGCGGATACGACCTCGACGCGGGCGATACCCCGCCGGTCCCCCTGCCGGAGGCGGCGCCCTCCCGCCTCGCGCGCTGGCGGGATTCCGACCTGCTGGCGAGCTTCCTGCGCTCGAAGACCGCCATGGCGGCGCTGGTCGCCACGGTGCTGATGGTCGGGCTCGCCTTCGCGGCGCCCCTGATCGCCCCGCAGAACCCCTACGACCCGGCCCAGCTCGACCTGATCAACTCCAACCTGCCGCCGATCTGGCAGGCGGACGGTCAGGCGCCCTACTATCTCGGCACCGACGACCAGGGCCGGGACGTGCTCTCGGCGGTGCTCTACGGCCTGCGCCTGTCGCTGATCGTCGGCGGGCTCGGGGTGCTGACCTCCGGCGTCATCGGCATCGCGCTGGGTCTGATCGCCGGCTACGCGGGCGGCGTCCTCGACACGCTGATCATGCGGATCGCCGACGTGCAGCTCACCTTCCCGGCGATCCTGATCGCCCTGGTAGTGGACGGCGTCGCCAAGGCAACCTTCGGCAGCGCCCTCGACGTCGGGCCACTGATCGGGCTGATCGTGGTGTCGATCGGCCTGTCCTTCTGGGTGCAGTACGCCCGGACCGTGCGGTCCTCCGTGATGGTCGAGAAGGGCAAGGACTACGTCCAGGCGGCGCGGCTGATCGGCCTGTCCTCCCCGGTGATCCTGGTCCGCCACGTGCTGCCGAACGTCACCGGCCCGGTCTTCGTCATCGCGACGATCAACTTGGCGCTCGCGATCATCACCGAGGCGACCCTGTCGTTCCTCGGCACCGGCCTGCCCGAGACCATGCCGTCGCTCGGCACGCTGATCCGCACCGGCAACCGCTTCCTGTTCTCCGGCGAGTGGTGGATCGTCGCCTTCCCGGGGCTGGCGCTGGCCGGGCTGGTCATCGCCATCAACCTCCTGGGGGATTGGCTGCGCGACGCGCTCAATCCGAAGCTGCAATGATGGGACATCGTCAGCGCGAGCGCAGCGAAGCGACCCAGGGCAGCGCGACCTTGGTGAACGCGGCGCCGCTGGATTGCTTCGCTCCGCTCGCAAGGACGGGGGCGCCCATCCGACGCCCGGTTGCCACCGGAGCCGCCACGCCATGACCGACACGATCCTCTCCGTGCGCGATCTCACGGTCGCCTTCGACACCCGCCGCGGGCCGCTCACCGCCATCGACCGGGTCTCCTTCGAGATCGGCCGCGGCGAGATCCTGGGCGTCGTCGGCGAATCCGGGGCCGGCAAGTCGGTGACCGGCTCGGCGGTGATCGGGCTGATCGACCGCCCCGGACGCATCGCCGGCGGCGAGATCCGCCTGCGCGGCGAGCGCATCGACAATCTCTCGCCCGAGGCCATGCGGCGGGTGCGGGGCAAGCGCATCGGCATGATCTTCCAGGATCCGCTGACCTCGCTGGACCCGCTGTTCCGGGTGGGCGACCAGATCGTCGAGACCCTGCGCACCCACACCGACCTGTCGGGGAAAGCCGCCCGCACCCGCGCCATCGACCTGCTCGCCGAGGTCGGCATCCCGGCCCCCGAGCGGCGGATCGACGGCTACCCGCACGAGTTCTCCGGGGGCATGCGCCAGCGGGTGGTGATCGCCCTCGCGCTCGCCGCCGAGCCGGAGCTGATCATCGCCGACGAGCCGACCACGGCGCTCGACGTCTCGGTCCAGGCCCAGATCATCACCCTGCTCAAGCGCCTCTGCCGGGAGCACGGCACCGCGGTGATGCTGGTGACCCACGACATGGGCGTGATCGCCGAGGCCGCCGACCGGGTGGCGGTGATGTATGCCGGGCGCGTCGCCGAGATCGGCCCGGTCGCCTCGGTGATCGCGAAGCCCCACCATCCCTACGCGGTGGGGCTGATGGGGGCGATCCCGACCCTGTCGCAGGAGGCCACGCGGCTGAGCCAGATCCCCGGCTCGATGCCGCGCCTCACCGCCATCCCCAAGGGCTGCGCCTTCAACCCGCGCTGCCCGAAGGTCTTTTCGCGCTGCCGGGTCGAGCGGCCGGAGCCGCAGGCCGTGGAGGCGAGCCGGGTGGCCTGTCACCTGTACGATGCAGCGGAGCGCGCAGCGTGAGCGCCTACGTCGAAGTCACCGATCTGCGCCGCCGGTTCGACGTCTCGAAGCCCTGGCTCAACCGGGTGCTCGAGGGCGAGCCCCGGAAATTCCTCACGGCGGTGGACCGGGTCGGGTTCACGATCGAGAAGGGCGAGACCTTCGCGATCGTGGGCGAATCCGGCTCCGGCAAGTCGACGGTGGCGCGGATGGTGGTCGGCCTGCTGCCGCCCTCGGCCGGGGAGGTGACGATCACCGGCGTCTCGATGACCGACCCGCGCCAGGCCGCAGCCCGGCGGCGCCTGCGGGCGCGCATCCAGATGATCTTCCAGGACCCCTACGCGTCCATGAACCCGCGCTGGCGGGTGGGCCGGATCATCGCGGAGCCGATCCGGGCCTTCGGCCTGATCCAGGGGGAGGGGGCGATCCGCGCCCGGGTCAGCGAGCTGCTCGGCCTGGTCGGGCTCCACCCGGACGATGCGAAAAAATACCCGCACGAATTCTCCGGCGGCCAGCGCCAGCGGGTGGCGATCGCCCGGGCGCTGGCGAGCCAGGCGGAGTTCCTCGTGGGCGACGAGCCGACCTCGGCGCTCGACGTCTCGGTGCAGGCGCAGATCCTCAACCTGATGCGCGACCTGCAGGACCGTCTCGGGCTGACCTACCTGTTCATCTCCCACAACCTGGCCGTGGTCCGCCACATGGCGACCCGGGTGGGGGTGATGTATCTCGGCCGCCTCGTGGAGGTCGCCGCCGCCAAGGACCTGTTCGCCAGGCCCCGCCATCCCTACACGCGGATGCTCCTCGACGCGGTGCCCGACCTCGCCCATGTCGGCCGCGCCCGGGTGCCGGTCTCCGGCGAGATCCCGAACCCGATCGACCCGCCGCCCGGCTGCACCTTCAACCCGCGCTGTCCGCTGGCGAACGACCGCTGCCGGACCGAGGTGCCGGCGCTGCTGGACGGCGTCGCCTGCCACGCCGTCCAGGAGGGGCGGGCCTGAGGAGGCCCGCCCGGTCGGCCCGAGGGGCCGTCAGGCCGCCCGGACCGTGGCGAGGAAGCCCGACACTTCGGCCCCGAGCTGCTCGGATTGCCGTGACAGCTCCGACGCTGCGGTGAGCACCTGCGCGGAGGCGGCGCCGGTCTCGCTCGCGGCCTGCGTGACGCTGCCGATGCTGACGGTGACCGACTGGGTGCCCTGAGCCGCCTGCGTGACGTTGCGGACGATCTCCTGGGTCGCCGCGCCCTGCTCCTCCATGGCGGCGGCCACGCCGACGGCGATCTCGCGGAGTTCAGTGATCGTCGCGCCGATCGACTGGATGGCCGCGACGGCCTCGCGGGTCTCGCCCTGGATGGCGTTGATCTGCGCGGCGATGGTGTCCGTCGCCCGCGCCGTCTGCGAGGCCAGCTCCTTGACCTCGCCTGCGACGACGGCGAAGCCGCGCCCCGCCTCGCCCGCACGGGCGGCCTCGATCGTGGCGTTGAGCGCCAGCAGGTTCGTCTGAGCGGCGATCCCGGAGATCAGACCGACCACCGCCCCGATCTTCTCGGCGCCCTCGGCCAGCCCGCGCACGATCGTGGTGGACTGCGCGGCATCCGCGGCGGCCCGCTCGGCCATGATCGTGGAGCGGGCGACCTGCTGGGCGATCTCGCCGATGGAGGCCGCCATTTCCTCGCTCGCCGCCGCCACGGTCTGGACGTTGGAGGAGGTCTGCTCGGCGGCCGAGGCGACGCTCATGGATTGACCCGCCGTCTGATCGGCCGTGCGGCTCATCGACTGGGCAGTCGCCTCCATCTCGGTTGCGGCCGAGGCCAGGCCGTGCGTGAGCTGCGTGACCTGGCTCTGGAACGCCCGCGTCGCATCGTCCAGCACCTGGGCCCGCCGCATCTTGGCGGCGTTCTCGATCGCTGCAGCCGCGTCGGCGTCCCGCTTGGCGATCATCGCCTCCTTGAACACCTGGACGGCCTGGGCCATCCCGCCGATCTCGTCCGCCCGTTCCGCGCCCGTGACCGGCGCCTCGAGCTCGCCGGCGGCCAGGCGGGTCATCGTCGCCGTCATGCCGCCGAGCGGACGGATCACCTGCACGACGATCGTGTAGATGCCGTAGGCGATGCTGAGCGCCGCGAGGACGAGGGCGGCCAGCAGGGCGAGGCGCGACCAGCCCGCGGTGGTCTCGGAGCGCTCGAACTCCGCCTCCGCTTCACGGACCTGCAAGGCCGTGAGCTTGCCGAGGGTCGCGTTGGCGGTCCGCAGGCTCGTCAGCAGGTCCGCATGCGTGGACTCGAAATCCGAAGCGCGACCGGCGGCGATGCGCTTGAGGATCTCGGCCGCGATGGCATCGTTCCGGTCGAGCGACCCCTGCAGCTCGGTGGCCAGAGCCTTCTCCTCCGGGGTCAGGTAGGTCGCCAGATAGGCCGACCACTGCGTGTGCAGGTTGGAGAGATCGCGCTCGATCTGGTCCTTCGCCTGGGCCGGGTCGATCTGCCGGCCGCGCAGCCTGCGCGAGATGTCGATCAGGTCGTCATAGGCATCGCGGATGATGCTGAATTGCCGGAGGCAGACGACGCGGTCGTCGAAGACGGTCTTGAAGCTCTGGTGATTCCAGTGAAGGGCGAGATTGCCCATGGCGGCACATGCGAGCAGGAGCAGGCCCATGACGGCCAGGAGTGCGAGCAGTCTGAGTTTGATGGTCATCGTGGGCGGGTGGCCTTCCAGACGGTGGCATCCGAGACCGGCGGCGGCGCAGACACGCGCGCGGTGATTTCGGAGTTTGCACCTTGGTGAGGCACGATGATTAAAGTTTAGTCGATAAATGCAGTCGAGTTTCGAGCCAAGACAAGATTTCAAACGAACGTGATCGAGACTGCAAAGCGCGTGACTGATTTCTATCTGTAACTGATATTTTCAAGAAACTTCTATCGGAAGGTGTAAGGCCCGGCCTGCGACGGGGCTGGCCCGGCGACGGAGCCGGCAGGATCGGCCGCTTCCTCAGGCGTCGCGCCATGCCGAGAAGGTCGCGGCCTGTCCCACATTCATGCCGTCGCGGTCGAGCTGCCAGACCACCGCCTGGTCGATCCAGAACCGCCGCCCGTCCTTGGCGATCCGCAGGCCGCGATAGCCGCGGCTGTAGCCGTCCCGGGTGACCGCGTCGAGGAGGCTCTGCCGCGCGGCCCGTTCGGGCGCCTCGGCCGAGAGCCGCGAGGGCAGGCCGATCAGTTCGTCCCAGGCGTAGCCGAAGCAGGCCTGGGCGGCCCGGTTGCCGTAGACGAAGCGGGGATCCGCGGCGCCATCGTGGGCGAGGACCGCGAAGGGGGCCGCCGCGTAGAGCCAGGCCGCATCGGCACCGGCCGGCACCAGGGACTCGCCGAGCCGCCGCGCATAGCTGCCGGTGAGCAGGGCGAAGAAGTCCGGGTCGTGCGAGAGGTCCGTCATGATCCGCTACAGGACAGGGTCCGCGTCGATGCGCATGCGCAGGATCGCGTAGGGCGGCTGCTGCAGGTCCCGGCCGCGGTTGAATTCCGGCCGCCGGTTGACCTGGGCTGCCGAGATATAGAGCCATCGGTCCGGGGTGATCCAGAAGGTGTCGGCCCAGATCAGCCGGTCGTCGGCGGCCAGCACCTCCACGGTGCCGTCCGGCAGGCGCCGGCCGACCGCGTTGTGCTCCTGCAGGCTGAGATAGACCCGGTCCTCGGAATCGGTGGTCAGCCCGCCGGTCATGCCCTTCTCGCCGAGATCCTTGACAGCGGCGGCCACGGCCGCGTCCGAGACGTTCGGGTCGCGCAGGGCCGCGGTCTCGACCGCGTAGAGCCGCCGGCTCATCAGCGGCGCGTAGTACAGGCGGCGTCCGTCCGGGCTGATCGCGATGCCGTTGGCGCCGCCCTTCGGGCTCTTCTCCGGCGCGTCGCCCTTCCGCTCCATCACGGGCCGCCGCTCCACGAACTTGACCAAGCCCTCCTCGGAGCGCGTGCTGGGATGGTCCGCGAGGCGCCGCACCACCCGCCCGCTGTCGAGATCGACCGCGAGGATCGCCCCCGCGCCGGCCTGCCCCTGATCGGTGACGTAGGCCAGCGCCCGCCCGTCGCGCACGTCGACCCGCAGGTCGTTCAGCGAGGAATCCGGCACCACGCCCGCGTCGAGGGGGATCGTCCGGCGGATGCTGTTCCGGCCGATATCGATCGCCAGGATCTTCGCGCCGCCCGGCACCGGCCGTCCCTTGCCGGTCGGCAGGCCGGCATCGAGCACCCAGAGGGTGTCGTCACGGTCGAAGACGCCGTTCGGCACATGGAACAGGGTGGCCTGCGGCGCCTGCGGATCCGGGCGGTTGGCCGCCGCGTCGGGGTAGGGCTTCACCGATCCGTCGGGCAGCACCTCGCCGAGGGTGATCGGCTCCGCACCGGTGAAGCGCGGCATCATCACGAAGATCCGTCCGCCCCGGGCGATGGCGAGTCCCGTGGGGGTCGAGGGCGCATCCGCCGCGATGGCGAGGTCCAGAATCCCCGCAGGCCGGCTCGTCGGGGGCGGCGGCGTCCCGGCGCGGGCCGCGGGGGCGGCGAGGGCCAGGAGCCCCGTTCCGATCAGGCGGCGGCGGTCGAGGCGCATGCGGATCCCGGCGTGGCGGTCATCGGAGTCCCGGCGGGGGCGCGGCGCGCGACCGACGGGATGCCGGCCCAACGCACGGGCCGTCCGGGCGATCCCGCGCGCCGGAATCCGCGCCCCGCCGATCGGGAGCCGGCGACGGGCGGTCCACAGGCGCCGCCGCGCGACGCTGGCCCCAGCCAGCGGCGTCACGGTAAGCACGATCGTGCCGGACCTCGATTCGGCGCCGCACGGGCCGAGGCCCGGGCCTGAGATTGGAGAGGTGGGACACGCATGGATCCCGAAGGATCCGAACCGGCGCCGGACACCGCGCCCCGGCCCGGCGCCGGCTCGCTGCGGGTCCTCGCCCTGGCGGTGCAGAAGGGCGGGACGGGCAAGACAACCCTCGCGGCCTCCCTGGCCGTCGCCGCCGCGGAGGCCGGCGAGCAGGTGACCGCCCTCGATCTCGACCCGCAGGGATCCCTGGCCGGCTGGGGGGCCCTGCGCAAGGGCGACCGCGGGAGCGACCGCGAGAGCGACGCCGTCGCGGTCGACCGGATCCAGCCCTGGGAGATGGGCCAGCTGTCGGAGATTCTCGGCATCCTCGCCGAGCAGGGCACGACGCTCGCCGTCCTCGACACCGCCGGCAGCGCGTCCGGCCTCGCGCCGGCCCTGAAGGATGCCGACTTCGTCCTGATGCCGGTCCGCCCCTCGCGGCTCGACATCGTGGCCGCCCGGCCGACCCTCCAGGCGCTCGTCGGGCTCGGGCTGCGGGAGCGGCTGGCCCTGGTGCTGAACCAGTGCCCGCCGCCGCCCTCGCCGCGCACCAGCGCCTACGCGGCGCAGCTGCGCGCCCTGGGCGTCCTGGCCGAGCCCGGCATCATCCACCGGGTCGACCACCAGGACGCCCTGGCGACCGGGCTCGGCGTCACGGAATACGCCCCCGTCAGCCCGGCCGCCGACGAGGTCCGGGCCCTCTGGACCTGGATCGACGGGAAGATGCGGTCGGCCTCCGCCCGCTGACGGCTCAGCCCTGGCCGAGGGCCGCGAGGATCCGCGCCCAGGAGCGCGTGCCCTTGTGGAAGCTCGTCAGGTCGTACTTCTCGTTCGGCGAGTGGATCCGGTCGTCGTCGAGGCCGAAGCCGATCAGCAGGGTGTCGCGCCCGAGGATCCGCTTGAAGTCGCCGACGATCGGGATCGAGCCGCCGGCCCCGACGGTCACCGCCGGCACGCCCCACTCGTCCTGCAGCGCGGCCTTGGCGGCTCCGAGCTGCGGCATGTCGAAGGGCAGGCTGATCGCCCGCGAGCCCTTGTAGGTGATGACCTCGACCCGGCAATCTGCCGGCACGCGTTCCCGCACGAACGCCTCGAAGCTCTCGGCGAGCCGCTTCGGATCCTGGTCGTCCACGAGGCGGAACGAGACCTTGGCGGAGGCGGTCGAGGCGATCACCGTCTTGGTGCCCTCGCCGGTATAGCCGCCGATGATGCCGTTGGCGTCGCAGGAGGGGCGCGACTGCACCAGCTCGATCGGCATGCGCCCGCGCTCGCCCGCGGGCTCCTTGAGGCCGATCGGCCCGAGCAGGGTCTCCGGCGTCAGGCCGAGGCCGCGCCACTGCTCCAGCACCTCGGGCGGGCGCTCGTGCACGCCCTCGTAGAAGCCCGGGATCGTCACGCGACCGTCGGCATCGTGCAGGTCGGCGATGATCTTCGACAGGACGTGGATCGGGTTGCGGGCGGCGCCGCCGAAGAAGCCCGAATGCAGGTCCCGGTCGGCGCAGGTCACCTTCACCTCGAAATAGGCGAGGCCGCGCAGGGACGAGGTGATGGCCGGGGTCTTCCGGTCCCACATGCCGGTGTCGCAGACGAGGACCACGTCGCAGCCGAGCCGGTCGCGGTTGGCGGCGACCCATTCGGGGAGCCCCTGCGAGCCGCTCTCCTCGGCGCCCTCGATCAGGATCGTGACGCCGCAGGGCAACTCGCCGTGCATGGCGATATAGGCCCGGCACGCCTCCACGAAGGTCATCACCTGCCCCTTGTCGTCGGAGGCGCCGCGCCCGACGATTTTCTTGCCGCCCTGCCCGTCGTCGGCGAGGTGCGGCTCGAAGGGCGGCGTCGTCCACAGGTCGAGGGGGTCGACGGGCTGCACGTCGTAATGGCCGTAGAACAGGACGTGCGGCGCGCCCGGCTTCGGCTTGTGGGCCAGCACGACCGGATGGAGCGAGGTCTCCTCGACGGAGGTCTCGAAGCCCAGCGCGGTCAGGTCCTTGGCGAGCCAGGCGGCGGCCTCGCGGCACTGGCCGGCATAGGCGGGATCGGTGGAGATCGACGGGATCCGCAGGAAGGCGAACAGCCGCTCCAGGGCGTTCTCCAGATCCGTGTCGATGTCGTTGAGGATCGCGTCGAGCGCGGCCATCGGGGGCTCCGGGGTGCGGCGGGGACTCTGCGGGACGAGGGTTAGCCGAGGCGGGGCGGGGGCGGCAACGTCGGAGGACGGGTTGATTGGCCCCGGAGCCGCTTCGCGGACCCGCCAGCGATCATGGGGTGAGACAGCGCGCACCGGAACAGGCGCAGATTGGAATGGTTATCGATCGAGCCCTCAGGCCGGTGCCCGCGCGTCTCTGCCGGTTGCCGCTTCGGCCGATCCGTTCCCGCCCGGCCCCGGCCGGCCCAGACCGTGGACGACATCATGCGACTCGAGACCCAGCCGCCGGTGTCGGCGGATACGCCCATCGGCATCACGCTGACGATCAACGGGCAGCGACGCGAACTCCGCGTCGCGCCCTGGACCACGCTACTCGACCTGCTGCGCGAGCGGCTCGACCTCACCGGCACCAAGAAGGGCTGCGACCACGGCCAGTGCGGCGCCTGCACGGTGCTGGTGAACGGCACCCGGGTGAATTCCTGCCTGACCCTCGCGGTGATGAAGGACGGGGCCGAGATCACCACGGTCGAAGGGCTCGCCGCCCTCGGCGACCGGGCGGGCAGCAACGCCCTCCACCCGATCCAGGAGGCGTTCATCGAGCACGACGCCTTCCAGTGCGGCTACTGCACGCCCGGCCAGCTCTGCTCATCGGTGGGCCTGATGAACGAGGGCCACGCCCACACCCGGGACGAGATCCGCGAGGCGATGAGCGGCAACCTCTGCCGCTGCGGCGCCTACACCAACATCGTCGACGCCATCGAGGACGTCATGCAGGGAGACGCCCGATGAACCGCTTCGATTACGTCCGCGCCGGCACGGTGGCGGAGGCGGTGCAGGCCTTCGGGGCCGGGGCCCGCTTCATCGCCGGCGGCACCAACCTGATCGACCTGATGAAGTACGAGGTCGAGAAGCCGGGCCGGCTGATCGACATCACCCACCTGCCCCTCGACCGGATCGAGGCGCACGGGGACGGGCTCCGGATCGGGGCGCTCGTGACCAACGCCAAGGTGGCGTACGACGACAGAGTGACGGAGCGCTATCCGCTCCTGCGCAACGCCATCCTGGCCGGCGCCTCGGCGCAGCTGCGCAACGCCGCCTCCACGGGCGGCAACCTGCTGCAGCGGACCCGCTGCTACTATTTCTACGACGTGGCCACGCCCTGCAACAAGCGCGCGCCCGGCTCCGGCTGCCCGGCGATCGGCGGGATGAACCGCATCCACGCGATCTTCGGCACGAGCGACAAGTGCATCGCCACGCACCCCTCCGACATGTGCATCGCGCTGGCCGCCCTGGAGGCCACCGTGCAGGTGAACGGGCCGCAGGGCGAGCGGTCGATCCCGTTCTCCGAATTCCACCGCCTGCCGGGGGAGTCCCCCGAGACGGACACGAACCTCGCCCCCGGCGAGATCGTTGTGTCGGTGGACCTGCCGGAGAGCCGCTTCCCGCAGCACTTCACCTACCTGAAGCTGCGCGACCGGTTGTCCTACGCCTTCGCGCTGGTCTCGGTGGCGGCGGGGCTCGAACTCGACGGCGACCGGATCAAGACCGCGCGCCTCGCGCTCGGCGGCGTCGCCCACAAGCCCTGGCGCAACCGCGAGGCCGAGGCCCTGCTCGAGGGCAAGCCCGCCACCCGCGCCAGCTTCCAGGACGCGGCCGACCTGATCGTCGCGGAAGCCAAGCCGCAATCGGAGAACGGCTTCAAGATCGATCTCGCCCGGCGGGCCATCGTGCGCGGCCTCGAACAGGCCGCCGCCGGCACGCCCCAGTCGCTCAGCGACAAGCGCATCCAGTAGGCCCCGCCATGACCCAGACCTCGAACCCCCAGACCTTCAGCTCCACCGGCCGCGACACCTTCGTCGGCAGCCCGCGCAGCCGCATCGACGGGCCCGCCAAGGTCACCGGCCTCGCCAAGTACGCGGGCGAGTTCGCCGCGCCCGGCCTCGCCTACGGCTATGTGGTGTCCAGCTCCATCGCCAAAGGCCGGATCACCGCCATCGAGTCCGCCGAGGCCGAGGCGGTCCCGGGCGTCCTCAAGGTCATTACCCACGCGAACCGGCCGCGCACCGCGTGGCGGGACAAGAACTTCCAGGACGCGGTGGCGCCCCCCGGCTCGCCCTTCCGCGCCCTCTACGACGACCTGATCGTGTTCAGCGGCCAGCCGGTCGCCCTGGTGGTGGCGGAAGATTTCGAGACCGCGCGCTACGCCGCGTCCCTCGTCCGCGTCAGCTACGCGATGCAGGAGCCCGTCACCGACCTCAAGGCCGTGCGCGGCGACGCCTACGATCCGCCCACCAAGCGCGAGGGCATCAAGCCGCCGCCGGCTCCGTGGGGCGACGCCGACCAGGCGTTCGGCAGCGCGCCGATCCGCGTGCAGGGCGGCTACAGCATGGCCAACGAGCACCACAACCCGATGGAGCCGCACGCCACCACGGTGGTGGTGGAGCAGGACGGGACCTACACGGTCTACGACAAGATCCAGGGCGTCTCGAACAGCCACCAGTACCTCGTCAACGTGTTCGGCCTGAAGCCCGATCAGGTCCGGGTGCTCAACCCCTATCTCGGCGGCGGCTTCGGCTCCGGGCTGCGCCCCCAATACCAGGCGTTCCTGGCGATGCTGGCCGCCCAGGAGCTGAAGCGCTCGGTCCGGGTCACCCTGACCCGCGACCAGATGTGGTCCTTCACCTACCGGGGCGAGGCGCTCCAGACCGTCGCGCTCGGCGCCGAGCCGGACGGCACGCTGACGACGCTGCGGCACGACGCCGTCCAGGGCACCTCCACCTTCGAGGATTACCAAGAGGTGATCGTCAACTGGTCGGGGGTTCTCTACCGCTGCGAGAACGTGGCCCTAACCTACCGCATCGCCAAGCTCGACACCGCCACCCCGGGCGACATGCGCGCCCCCGGTGCCGTGACCGGGGTCTTCGCCATCGAGACCGCCATGGACGAGCTCGCCTATGCGACCGGCCAGGACCCGATCGCCCTGCGGCTGAAGAACTACGCCGAATCCGACGCCACCGCCCAGGGCAAGCCCTTCGGCTCGAAGGAGCTGAAGAGCTGCTTCCGGCAGGGCGCCGAGCGCTTCGGCTGGGCGAAGCGCAATCCCGAGCCCCGCTCCATGCGCGAGGGGCGGGAGCTCGTCGGCTGGGGCGTGGCCACCGGCATCTGGGAATCGATGATGATGCAGTCGAGCGCCATCGCGACCCTGACGCCGGACGGCCGCCTGACGGTGGGCAATTCCACCGGCGATATCGGCACCGGCACCTACACGATTCTGACGCAGATCGCCGCCGACACCCTCGGCCTGCCGATGGACGCGGTGACGACCAAGCTCGGCGACACCCGCCTGCCGGAGGCGCCGGTCGCCGGCGGCTCCTGGACGGCGGCCTCCTCGGGCACCGCCGTGATGAAGGCCTGCCGCAATGTCGGCGAACAGGTGTTCAAGCTCGCCCGCGGGCTCGAGAACTCGCCGCTCGCCAATGTCGACTTCGACCGGGCCGTCTTCGCGGACGGCCGGATCTCGGTTGCCGGCGATCCGGGCCGCAGCGTCTCCCTGGTCGAGGTGATGCAGGCGGCCGGCATCGACAAGGTCGAGGCGGTGGAACAGGCCGGGCCCGACAAGGACTTCAATCAGAAATACGAGGCCTACACCCACTCGGCGATCTTCGTGGAGGTGAAGGTCGACGAGGAGCTGGGTCAGGTCCGGGTGACCCGCGTCGTCTCGGCGATCGCGGCCGGCAAGGTGTTGAACCCGAAGACCGCGCGCAGCCAGATCCTCGGCGGCGTCGTCATGGGGATCGGCTCGGCCCTGGAGGAGGAGTCGATGCTCGACCACCGGATCGGCCGGTTCATGAACCACAATCTCGGCGAGTATCATGTGCCGGTGAACGCCGACATCTACGACATCGACGTGATCTTCGTGGAGGAGGAGGACAAGGCGAACCCGCTCGGCGTGAAGGGGCTCGGCGAGATCGGGATCGTCGGCACCGCGGCGGCGATCACCAACGCGGTGTTCCACGCCACCGGCAAGCGGGTGCGCGACCTGCCGATCACGATCGACAAGCTGCTCTGAAGCCGAGATCCGAGCGCCGCCGCGCCCCGGGCGCGGCGGTCACGTCCACGTCAACGTCCATGGGCGCATCCGCATCGCGAGCGCCGTGATGCGATCTGGGGGGGCGCGCTCGGTCGGCGTGGCACTCCGCCTGTCGCTCCGCGCGCGAAGACGCCGAGCGCCCGGAACCGAAACGGCGTGAGAGCTCCGTGAGCCACCTGCTGCACTCCTGGCGCTTCTGGGCGCTCGCCGCCGCCGGCTTCGCGGCACTCACCGCGATCCTCGCCAAGGTCGGGGTCTCGGGCGTCCAGTCGGATGTCGCGACCTTCGTGCGGACCGCCGTGATCCTGGTCTTTGCCGGGGCGATCGTCGTCGGCTCCGGGCAGGCCGGCGGCCTCGCGCAGATCTCCGGCCGCAGCCTCGTCTTCCTCACCCTGTCGGGGCTCGCCACCGGGGCGTCCTGGCTCTGCTACTTCCGGGCCCTGTCGCTGGGGGACGCCGCCCGGGTCGCGCCGATCGACAAGCTCAGCGTCGTGCTGGTGGCGATCCTCGGCGCCACCCTGCTCGGCGAAACCCTCAGCCTCGCCGCCTGGATGGGCGTCGGCCTGATCGCCGCCGGGGCCGCCCTCGTCGCATCCGGCTGGTAAGCGCTGGTCAGCGGATGCGTGCCGGCGCACAGATCCGTTAACCGGAGGAGCGCATCCTGACGGTCCCTCGCGAACGGGGACCGTCATGGATTGGGTCTATCGTGGCTTCGAGACCTCGCTGATCGGTCTCGCCCTGTGTCTCGGCCTCGCCGCCTGTTTGACGCTCGGTACCGAGCGGACACCGCCCGGCACGCTCTCCGTCACCCTGCCGATGCTCACGGTGACCGCTCCCGCGCCCTGAGGCGAAGGGAGCGGTCGGATCCGGCGGAGCGTCAGGCGGCGCTGTTCACGGCGCGGAACATGAAGCTCCGGGCCTCGTCGTCCATCTCGGCCTTGAAGGCGTGGCGGCCCTTCAGCGCCTCGGCGGCCTGCGCGGCCGGCCGCGCGTTGAGCGCATCGAGGTGGCGCTTGACGTTGGGCAGGTCCCCGAAGGCGCCTTCGCCGAGGATGAACGGCACCATCCGGGCCCAGCCCCAGACCGCCATGTCGACGATCGTGTAGGTGTCGCCCAGCACGTAGGTGCGGTCGGCGAGGCGCTGGTCGAGGATGCCCCAGTGCCGGCGCGCCTCGAAGGTGTAGCGTTCGGTGGCGTAGGCGCCCCCGTCCTGCGCGAAGTGGCGGAAATGCACGCACTGGCCGGAGAACGGCCCGATGCCGGTGGCCACGAACATCAGCCACGACAGCATCTCGCCGCGGACCGGCTCGCCCTCCGGCAGGAACCGGCCGGTCTTGCCCGCCAGATACATCAGGATCGCGTTCGAATCGAACACGGTCACGTCGCCGTCGACGATCGCCGGCACCTTCCCGTTCGGGTTGACCGCCGTGTAGGCGGGATCGAACTGCTCGCCCTTGCGGGTATCGACCGGCACCGGCTCGTAGGGCAGCCCCATCTCCTCGAGGCAGAGGGCGACCTTCATGGGGTTGGGGCTGAGATTGTAGAAGAATCGAATCACGGCGCTCTCCCTGAACGACCCCGGCAGGATGTCCGGGCCGGGCGAACGCACAAGCCGCCGCCGCGCAGGGCGGCTATTCCACGATGATCTTGTAGCCGCGACCCGGCACCAGCGCGGCGCCGCGCTCCAGGCCGTTGAGGACGAGGAACCGGTCGAGCGCCCGGTCGGGCACCGCCATGCGGCGGGCGAGATCCTCGGCATTGGCCGACATCGCCTGGACCACCTGCAGCCGCAGGGGACGCAGGACCGCCTCGTCCGGCGACACGGCGACGAGGGTCGAGGTCCAGCGGCGGAAGGCCGGGTCGGGATCGGCGGTGCCCTTGGCGGCCATGATCATCCGGTAGGTCGAATCGCCGATCCGGATCGCCGCGAGGCGGAAGGTCCACTCCTTCCCCCGCGACAGCGCGAAGGCCGCCGGGTGGCCGCCGACCTCCCGGGTCTCGAAGCCGGCCGGGTCGAAGGCGTCGTTCCAGCTCGCCTTGAGCACCGCATCGAGGGGCTGGCCCTCCTTGGCCTCGATCTGGTCGAACAGCAGGCGCCGGCTGCCGTCCTGGGTCGTCCCGAGCACCGCCGAGCGGGTGTTCTCCAGGGTGAAGCCCTCCGGCACCTCGAAGGCGATACCGAGGCCGGGATGGATGAAGCGGTGCCCGCGCACCGCGCCGTCGCGCGGATTGTCGCCGTAGGCGAGGCCGTCCACCGCCGCGAGGTAGGTGGCGCGGTCGTCGGTGCCGATGCCCGGCGCGCCGATGCGGCGGGCCGCCCGGGTGACCTGGGTGATGCGCTCGGCCGTGCCCGGATGGGTCGCCAGCATGTCGGGCGCGTTGGCGCTGCCGGCCTTCAGCCCGGTCGAGCGGCTGAGGGCGGTGAGGAAGCGCCCGGCCGCGAACGGATCGTAGCCGGCCTTGGCGAGGGTGCGCACGCCGGTGGCGTCCGCCTCCAGCTCCTGCTCGCGGGAGAACCGGGCCAGGGCGAAGCGGGACTGGTGCTGGAGCTGCGCGCCGGTATCGGGATCGTTCAGCACGTCGGCCACGACCCGGCTGACGAGCGCCGAGCGCAGCTCCAGCTCGCTGCGGGCCGTGGCGTGGTTGAGGGTCACGTGGGCCATCTCGTGCGCCAGGACGGCGGCCACCTCGGAGGTGTCGCTCGCCAGGGCCACGAGGCCGCGGGTCACGTAGAGCCGCCCGTTCGGCAGCGCGAAGGCGTTGACCACCGGCGAATCGAGGAGCGTCACCGTGTAGCTCTGATCGGGCCGGTCGCTGGCCCGCACGAGGCGGTCCGTCACCTCCGTGAGCAGCCGCATCACGTTGGGCGCCCGCGCCTCGCCCCCGAAGGAGGCCACGAGCTTGAGGTGGTCGGCGTCCGCGGCGCGCTCGCGGCCCGTCGTGCGCGGCGCCTCCGCGGGCACCCGGACCACGGCCGGCCGCACGGTCGCCTCGGTCTGGTCGGCGACGCAGGCGCCGAGCAGCAGGGCGAGCCCGCCGAGCGCCGCCGCACCGCGCGGGCGGCGTCCCGCCCCGTGGACGCACGCCCCGATGATGTGACCCGTGATCCCGCCCATCGCGATCAGCGCCGCAATTCCCGTTCCCCGTCCGGACCGGCCTCCGGCCGGTCCGCCTCGTCCAGAACCTCGATCCCGTCGACGGCGGCCTCCAAGGTCGGGCCGCGCCGGACCTCGAGGAGGCCGCGCACCCGCACGCGCCGGTCTTCGAGCGAGGCCGCACTCAAACCACGGGCGCGCATCATTCGCCAAGTGCGTTTCGATACCGTCACCGTGAGCCCGTCCGTGCCCCGGGCCGCGAAATCGAGATAGGTGCGCGCGCCCCGCTCGCCGATATGGCGGATGCGCCCCTCCACGACGACGAAATGCCCCGCCTTCGCCCGGAGCGCCGGGCCGTCCTGCGCCCCTGGAAGCGGCGCGCGCCAGAGGCCGAGCCTGCGTGCGCGGGCCGCCGCCTCCACGAGGCGCAGGGCGGGGCGGCAGAGCGAATCGGCCTCGTTCGCGTCCGCGACGGCGAGGCCCGCCCCGATGAGGCCGCCCGCCAGATCCTCCTCACCCTCCGCGATCAGGAGATCGGCCCGCACCCGATCCCAGCGGTCGGGCTGCCCGCGCGGAATCATCGTGACCCTGGCGCCCAGACGGGCCTCCAGCCAGGCCTGGGCCGCGGATGCGGCCTCCGGCGCGTCCGGCCACCGCAGCGAGTCCGGCACCGCCCGGACGCCCGACGCGAGGCGGATCTCCCCCCGGGGACCGATCCCCGCGATGACCTCGACGCGCGCCGGCCCCGCGATGCATTCGGACAGGCTGGTCCGCGGGGCGGCCCGGACCGGAAGGACGCCCGGCGTCGCGGCGAGGGAGGCCGTGAGCACGACCGCGCGCACCGCTGCGCGCACCACCCGCGCCGCTGCCGCGCTCCGCTGTCTCTCCCAGCCCGTGATCCCGCCCATGGAACACCCCCGAGGCCGCGAGCCCCGGCCGTCCGCCTTTCCACCGGGCGCGGTTGGCCTCGGACGGGGAGAATGCTATGGAGCACGCGGTTGTCTCCGTAGCTCAGCTGGACAGAGCACAGGTTTCCTAAGCAGGTTTAATTGGGCGTCGCGTCGGGAAACCACGCGGCGGATCCGCTCAAAGTCGGGGAAAGCTTCCGGCATCGGCGCTCAGGCGTCCGATGCTCTGCCGATCCCGAGCCAAGCCCGACGGTGCCCCGGCGGGAAGGTGTAGAGACTAGACGGGCGGCACCTAACGGCTGGAGGCGATCCAGTCCACGGTGAAGGGATAGTCCAGGCCACGAACGCGAGCCTTCGGGACGCGGCGGCGAAAGCCGAAGTGGTATGAAACCTGGGGTCGCAGGTTCGAGCCCTGCCGGGGACGCCAAGTTTTCGCGTCTTGCAATTCTCTCCGGCCGCGGAGCCGCGCGCAAATCGTCCGCCACGGTGACCGCCTGCCGGTGACAAGTACCGAGGGCCGCGCTAAGCTTTGCTGCCAGGATTCATGGCGGGGGTGGACGAGCACTTCATGGCGGGCCAGAAGACCGATCAGCGCGACGTCTATGTCGGGCAACGCATCGCCGAGCAGCGCCGGAAGGCGTCGCTCACACAGCGCCGCGTCGCGCAGAGCTTCGGTATGTCTGCTGCCCAGCTCCAGAAGTATGAGAAGGGCACCAACCGGATCAGCGCCGTCCATCTCGATATCTTCTCGCGGATGACCGGCGTGCCGATGGATTACTTCTTTAAAGGCATGCCCCGGAACGATGACTTCGTCGCGCCGGGCTTCGGCGAGCGCGAGCAATCGGCCCTGTCGGATGGCGGCCTGAAGGGGCTGGCCGAAATCGTGGGCCGTCACATCACCGAAAACTTCTCCGAGGAAGCGCGCCGCGACGTGGCCGACGCCATCCGCGCCCTGGAGAGCAAGATCGGCGGTTGAGGCCGCGGCGGGATCCCCGGGGCGGCCGTTCTTTCGGTCGTTTCGTCCGTTATAGCGGATCCGTTCGTTCCTCCATCTTGACCGTCCACTGCTCGGGTGCGAGAACGCCCGCCCCATGAAGGGTCTAACGCCGCGATCGCGACGGCGTACCTCTGAACCGAGGCCGTCTGATGCCGCGCTCAAACTATCTGTTCACCAGCGAGTCCGTGTCCGAGGGGCACCCCGACAAGGTCTGCGACAGAATCTCCGACACCGTCGTCGACGCCTATCTCGCGGCGATGCCGGAGGCACGGCTCGGCGTCGAGACCCTCGCCACCACCAACCGCATCGTCATCGCCGGCGAGGTGCGCGGGCCCGATTCGGTCACCTTCAAGGACCTCGAGGCCCTGACCCGCGAGGCCGTGAAGGATATCGGCTACGAGCAGTCGGGCTTCCACTGGAAGAACAACGACGTCGCCATCTACCTCCACGCCCAGTCGGCCGACATCGCCCAGGGCGTGGACGCCGCCGGCAACAAGGACGAGGGCGCGGGCGACCAGGGCATCATGTTCGGCTACGCCGCCGACGAGACCCCCGAGCTGATGCCGGCGCCGATCTTCTACGCCCACAAGATCCTCAAGGACCTCGCCGACGCCCGCAAGGCGAAGCAGGGCGACGCCGCCAAGCTCGGGCCCGACGCCAAGAGCCAGGTCACGGTCCGCTATGAGAACGGCCGCCCGGTCGAGGTCACGCAGATCGTGCTGTCGACGCAGCACCTCGACGAGTCCCTCGATTCCGCGGACGTGCGCGCCATCGTCGAGCCCTACATCCTCAAGGCCCTGCCGCAGGGCTGGGTCAACGAGGGCACGGCCTGGCACGTGAACCCGACCGGCAAGTTCGTGATCGGCGGTCCGGACGGCGATGCCGGCCTCACCGGCCGCAAGATCATCGTCGACACCTACGGCGGCGCGGCCCCGCATGGCGGCGGCGCGTTCTCCGGCAAGGATCCGACGAAGGTCGACCGCTCGGCGGCCTACGCGGCGCGCTACCTCGCCAAGAACGTGGTGGCCGCGGGCCTCGCCAGCCGCGCCACGATCCAGCTCGCCTACGCGATCGGCGTCTCGAAGCCGCTCTCGATCTACGTGGACCTGCACGGCACCGGGAACGTGGACGAGGCCAAGCTCGAAGCCGTGCTGATGGACGCCATGGACCTGTCGCCCCGCGGCATCCGCACGGCGCTCGGCCTCAACAAGCCGATCTACGCGCGCACCTCGGCCTACGGCCATTTCGGCCGCGCCCCGGAGGCCGATGGCGGCTTCTCCTGGGAGCGCACCGACCTCGCCGGCAAGCTGAAGTCCGCCCTCGCCTGAGGACGGAATCGCCCCGGACCCGCGGAGCGGGTTCGGGGCAGCGCCGGTTCCGGTGTCGTCCGGGGCCTGCGCCGGACGCACACCCACCGCGATCGGCGCCCCCATGCCTGGGTCCGACCGGTGGCCGGCTCGGGCCGGCAACCGCTCCGTCATCCGGGGCCGCCCCGCGGAGCCCGCATCCAGACGCGCCGGCGGATCCGGATCCGCGTCGGGACGGCGATCCCGGATCCGGGCTTGCCCGCGGCCCCCGGACCGACGGCGCGAGACACCGGCACGGGACGAAGGTCCCACGCCGCCGAGCAACCCCGCTGAGATGCGCAAGCCCTTCGACGGCGCACCGTGACCATGTCTGACACGTCTGGACGCGCCGCACCGCCGGCCGAGGAGCTGGAGCGCGCCTTCTTCGGCCGGCGCAAGGGCAAGCGCCTGCGCGGCCAGCAGGAGCGCCGGCTCGCCGAGCTTCTGCCGGCCCTGCGCATCGACCTGCCGCCGGACGACCGGCCCCTCGATCCGCGGACGCTGTTTCCCGCGATGGCGGCGCCGCCCGAGGCGCTCTGGCTGGAGATCGGCTTCGGCGGCGGCGAGCACCTCGCCGCTCAGGCGGCCGCGCAGCCGACCGTCGGCATCATCGGCGCCGAGCCCTTCGTGAACGGTGTGGTCAAGCTGCTGGCGGCGATCGAGGCGCAGGGTCTGCGCAACGTCCGCATCCGCGACGCGGACGTGACCGCCCTCCTGGCGCGCCTGCCGGATGCCTGCCTCGATCGGGTCTACCTGCTCTATCCCGATCCCTGGCCCAAGCGCCGGCAGCGCAAGCGCCGCTTCGTCTCCGATGCCTCGCTCGCCGAGATCGGCCGGGTGCTGAAGGATGGCGGCCTGTTCCGCTTCGCCAGCGACATCGACGACTACGCCGGCTGGACGCTGGTCCGGGCCGCGCGCTGCCCGGACCTCACCTGGACGGCACGGGGTGCGCAGGACTGGACGCAGCCCTTCCCGGGTTGGCCCGGCACGCGCTACGAGGCCAAGGCGCTGGACGCTGGGCGGCGGCCCACCTACCTGGAATTCGCCCGGCATCCGCGCTGAGACCGGCCTCGATCGCGCCGCCCGGGCGCCCGGTCGCCGCAGGCGGAGCGGAACGCCTTGCCACAGTCACGCTCGATCGCCATCCTGAAGTCCCGCCGCGGTTGCGGATCGCGGGGCGGGGTTCATCTCCGGCGGGAGCGTGCCACGGCACGTTCGAGGATTCTTCCGAGTGAATGAGAGGGTGGGGCAGGACCCGGCGGCGGCGGACCCGTCCCGCACCGGCTTCGACGACGCCGCGATCGGCCTCGTCGTGCTGTCGGCGGACGAGGCGACGATCGCTGCCGCCAATCGGGCGCTGCACGATCTCCTCGGCTGGCCGCAGGGCACCCTGCCCGGGCGGCCGGCCACCGATCTCCTGACCGAGGGACCGGAGGGGCTCCGGGACGGCCTCCAGTTCTGGCGCCGCTCGGACGGCACCTCCCTCGACGTGCGGGTCCGGCGCGCAGGCCTGACCCTGGTCGTCGAGGCGGTCGACGTGGATGCGGCCGCCCATTCCGAGGCGAACCGGGAGGCGCTGGCGGCCGCCGGGCTCGGGGAATGGCGCTGGGACCGGGCGACGGGCCTTCTCACCCTGTCGCGCCGCGCCGCCCGGATCCTCGGCCGGCCGCCGGGTCGCTCCGTCTCGTGGGAGGCGCTCAAGACCGGCCTGTCGCAGGCGGAACTCACCCGCCTGAGCGCGCTCATCGACGACGCGGCCGGAACCGACGAGCCCTATCAGTTCGACACGGCCACGACGGTGGCGGGGCGCTCCGTGATCCTGCGGGTGCGGGGGCAGGCCGTGCCGGGCCCGGACGGCAGACCGGCCAGTATGGTCGGCGTCATCCAGGACATCACCACACGGGTCGAGGCCCGGGACGAGATCCTGTCCCGCGACCAGCGCCTGCGGGTCGCGACCACGGTCGCCAAGCTCGGGATCTTCGAGTGGCACATGCTCGAGGACCAGGCGATCTGGGAGAACGAGCACATGTACGAGATCTTCGGGCACACGCCCGAGGATGGGACGATCGGCAAGACCGAGTTCCTCAACGACATCCTCCATCCCGAAGACCGTCCCGCGGTCCGCCGGGCGATCTCCAAGGCGCTGCG
Source organism: Methylobacterium sp. 391_Methyba4 (assembly GCF_029691625.1). NCBI lineage: Bacteria > Pseudomonadati > Pseudomonadota > Alphaproteobacteria > Hyphomicrobiales > Methylobacteriaceae > Methylobacterium > Methylobacterium sp. 391_Methyba4. Next base: position 5,508,182 of record NZ_CP121475.1, read on the forward strand.
GGAGGACGGCGATCTCCACATCAGCGGCCGGATCCGGCGCAAGTCCGACGGCGTGTGGCGCACGATCGACATGGCCGGGCGGTTCGAGCGCGACGCCCCCGGCCGCCTGCCGCGCCGCCTGATCGGCGTCGTCGCGGACGTCACCGACCGCCGGGTCGCGGAGGAGCGCCAGAGCCTGCTGATCCGGGAACTGCATCACCGGGTGAAGAACACGCTGGCCACCGTCCAGGCCATCGTCGGCTCCACGGCGCGGACGGCGTCGAGCATCGAGAGCTTCTACGAGGCGTTCGTCGGGCGCATCAAATCCCTGGCGCATACGCACTCGGTCCTCACCGAGGACACGTGGCAGATGGCGTCCCTGGCCAACCTCCTGCGCAACGAGCTGAAGCCCTACGCGGAGGTGGCGCCGGACGGCGGCGCCGAGGGCCGCATCAGCCTCGACGGGCCGGCGATCGACCTGCCCTCCGAGATCGCGGTCCCGATCGGCATGGCGATCCACGAACTGACCACCAACGCCGCGAAGTACGGGGCGCTCTCGAACCGCACCGGGCGGGTGGCGGTGGAATGGTCGCTGGAGCCCGGCGGACCGGCCGGGATCCTGCGGTTCTCCTGGCGTGAGACGGGCGGTCCCCCCGTCTCGCCGCCGAGCCGTCAGGGTTTCGGGTCGCGCCTGCTGCAACGCGTCCTGATCACCCAGGTCCAGGCCGAGGTAACGACCGACTACGCCCCCGGCGGTTTCGCCCTGACGATGCGGGCGCCGATCCCGCCGCGCAACGACAACCTCAACCCGCTGGTGTGAGGCCGCGTCCCCGCCGCCGGCTCGGACAGGTCACCGTCCTTGCGGGGGACGGGGCCATCGAGCAGCGCACCGCGCCCGCAGACGGCGCGCGGCCCTGGGTCGCTGCGCTGCGCGCGCGCGGACGCGGGGGTCAGGCCGCGCCGCGGGTCCCGGCCTCGCCGCCGCCATCCACGAAGGCCTTCAGCTCGTCGAGCGACCCGAAGGTGAAGCGGCCCTGCGGCGTCTCCGCCTCGATCGAGCCGTCCTCGAACATCACGTAGGTGTTGCCGCCCGAGGCGTAGCGCCCCACCACGGTGCGCGTGGCGGGCTTCGGAGCCGGCTCGGGCTCGGGGGGAGTGTCGAGGCTCGGGCGCAGGGCGGGTGTCTCCTCCTGCGGTCCTTCCTGCGGTTCCTTATGGGGCTCCTCCGACCGGGATTCCGGAGGCGGCTCGGGGGCGGCGAACAGGTCGTCGTCGGGCGCGATCGCGGCTTCGGCCTTCGGGGCTTCCGGCGCGGGTGCGCGGATCGGCTCCGCCACGTGGACGGGAGGCGCCACATGCAGCGGCGGCGGCTCGGCCGGAACGGGTCTCTCCAACTCGGCCAAAGAGGGGCCCGCGACGGGCGCGCGGGCCTCGTCGGCCCGAAGTTCCAGGTTCGGCTCGATCCGGGGGCGCTCGGGGTCGAAGGCCGGCTCCACCACCGAGGGCACGATGAAGGCGGGCGCCGCCGGCAGGACCGGCGGCAGCCGGATCCGGCCCTCGTCGGGGGACATCGTCGGTGCGGCGCCCGCGGTGGCCTCCCGCGGGCCGGCCATCGGATTCCGCCCGATCGCCCGTTCGACCCGTCGGAAACCGAGGGCCACCACGCCGAGGCCGAGGAGGACCGCACCCGACGAGGCCGCCACTGACCCCGCGATCACCATCGCGAGCCCGCTCTCCAGACGCACGTACGGGAAGCCCTGGATCACGGCGGCGCAGCCCCCGATGATCATGGCGGCGGCGAGCGCGAACAGCGCAGCGATCATGATACTCTCTAGACACGGGCCGGCTGACGGCCGGCACTCAAGGCGGTCGCACAGTAAGGCCTACCGATCATATTGCAAAACTCGGGGCTGAGATTGTCCGGGAAAGCGGAATAGTCCGGATCTCACCCGGCAATCCGCCGCGCGGACCGATCCGCCGCCGCGGCTTCGGGATCGACGGAACGTCCCGCGCTGCGGCCGAACGGCGTTGCCGTCCCGCGGTCGCCGACTTACCTAGCGGGCTCTCGACTCGGGACCCCCCGCCGGGGACGAGGCCGCCCCCTGCTAAGCGGAGAAAGACGCGATGACCTTCACCCTGCCGGAACTGCCCTACGCCTACGACGCGCTGGGGCCGTACATGTCGAAGGAAACCCTCGAGTTCCACCACGACAAGCACCACAAGGCCTATGTCGACACGGGCAACAAGCTGCTTGAGGGCACGGATCTCCAGGGCAAGAGCGTCGAGGAGATCGTCAAGGCCGCCTACAACACGAATCAGCCGCTCTTCAACAACGCCGGCCAGCACTACAACCACATCCATTTCTGGCAGTGGATGAAGCCGAATGGCGGCGGCGCGATCCCCGGCGCGATCGCCAAGAAGATCGACGAGGATCTCGGCGGCGCCGAGAAGTTCAAGGCGGACTTCATCCAGGCGGGCGTCGGCCAGTTCGGCTCGGGCTGGGCGTGGCTCGCCGTCAAGGACGGCAAGCTCGCGATCATGAAGACCCCGAACGGCGAGAACCCGCTGGTCCACGGCGCCAAGCCGATCCTCGGCGTCGATGTGTGGGAGCACTCCTACTACATCGACTACCGCAACCGCCGGCCCGACTACCTGAAGGCGTTCATCGAGAACCTCGTGAACTGGGAGCACGTGGAGAAGATGTACGCCGAGGCGACCCGCTGAGGCGCATCGCCGGTGCCGCGGACCCTGTGTCCGCGGCACCCTTGAGGTGGCGCACGAAACCGGCTCTTGATGCGCCCGAGGCCGGATGACCCGGTGCAGAAGGGGCCGGCCATTTCCTTTCGATCGACACGCGCGACGCTTCGACCGTGCTCCCGCCCGCCCCCGCTGCGGGGGGAGGGGGTGAGCGAGCGCCCTGCCCGATGATCCGCTCCATCCTGTCCGTCGGCGGCTGGACGCTGGTCTCCCGCGTCACCGGCTTCGCCCGCGACGTGGTGATGGCCGCCGTAATGGGCGCCGGGCCCATGGCCGACGCCTTCGTGGTCGCCTTCCGGCTCCCGAACCACTTCCGCGCGATCTTCGGCGAGGGCGCGTTCAACACCGCCTTCGTGCCGGCCTATGCCGGGCTCGCGGAGGCCGGCGAGCCCGGGGCGGCGCACCGCTTCGCCGACCGCGTCTTCACCCTGATGCTGATCGTGCAGCTCGTGCTGCTCAATCTCGCCCTGCCGGCCATGCCCTGGGTGGTCCACGCCCTGGCGCCGGGCTTTGCCGAGGACGGCGAGCGCTTCCAGCTCGCCGTGGCGCTGACCCGCATCACCTTCCCGTACCTGCTGTTCATGACGCTGGTGACGCTGCTATCGGGCATCCTGAACGCCCACCGGCACTTCGCGGTGGCGGCGGGCGCCCCGGTCCTGCTCAACCTCGCCATGCTGGCGGCCTTGAGTGTGAGCTTCCTGTTCCCGAACGCCGCCTACGCCGCCGCCTGGGGCGTCGCCGTCTCCGGCGTGCTCCAGTTCGGCCTGCTCTGGTGGGGCTGCCGCCGCGTCCGGGTGATGCCGGACCTCGCGGTGCCGCGCCTCGATCCGGCGCTGAAGCGCTTCTTCACGGTGCTCGGCCCGGCGGTGGTCGGCTCGGCCGGCTTCCAGATCGCGGCCTTCGCCGACACGATCATCGCGAGCTGGCTGCCCACCGGGGCGGTCTCGGCGCTCTACTACGCCGACCGGCTCTACCAGCTGCCCTTCGGCGTCATCGCCATCGCGGCCGGCACCGTCCTGCTGCCGGAGATGAGCCGCCGGATCGCGGCCGGCGACGTGGCCGGGGCCCACGCGGCGCAGAACCGGGCCGCGGGTTTCTCCCTGGCCCTGTCGGCGCCGTTCACCGTGGCCTTCCTGACCATCCCGGGCCTGATCATGGCGGCCCTGTTCCAGCGCGGCGCCTTCAGCGCCGAGGATGCGGCCCGGGCGGCCTCGGTGCTGGCGGCCTACGGGCTGGCGCTGCCGGCGGTGGTGCTGGTGCGCAGCGCCGTGGCGAGCTTCTACGCCCGCCAGGACACCAAGACGCCGCTCTGGGCCTCCCTCACGGCGATCGGCGTCAACGTGGTCCTGAAGCTTTGGCTGACCGGCCCCTACGGCGTCACCGGGCTGGCGCTCGCCACCGCGGTCAGCCAATGGGTGAACCTGCTGCTGCTGCTCGTCCTGGCCAAGCGCCGGAACTGGACGGCGCCGGGGCGCACGCTCGGCCTCACCGTCGCCGGGGTGGCCCTGGCCTGCCTCGGGCTGGCGGCGGTCGCCGTCTACGGCCAGGGACTCGTCCAGGCGCTGGTGCCGGCCCTCCCGCACGGGCGCGACCTCGTCGTCCTGGCGGTGCTGGGGCTCGTGGGAGCGCTGGTCTATGGCGGCCTGCTGGCCGGCCTGCTGCACCTGTTCGGCCTGCGCCTGCGCCGGGCCTGAGTGACCCGGCCGGGCTCGCCGCAGCGCGGGTCCGGCCCCAGATCGGGCGAGAGCACCGAGTGAGGAACACCATGACCGACGCATCAGGACCCCTCGCGGGCGTGAAGGCCGCGGTGTTCGACGCCTACGGCACACTGTTCGACGTGAACGCCGCGGTCCAGCGCTACGCCGAGGCGGTGGGGCCGGACGCCGCCCACCTCTCCGAGGTCTGGCGCAACAAGCAGCTCGAATACAGCTGGACCCTGTCGCTGATGGGCCAGTACGCGGCCTTCTGGGACCTCACCGTGCGGGCCCTCGACTACGCCCTGGCGGTCCACCCGCAGGTCGATCCCGGCCTGCGCGAGCGGCTCCTCGACGCCTACCGCGACCTCGATGCCTATCCGGAGGTGCCGGGCGTGCTGGCGGCCCTGCGCAAGCGCGGGATCCGCACGGCGGTGCTCACCAACGGCAACGCCGCCATGGTCGACCGGGCGGTGGCCTCGGCGGGGCTGGCCGATCACCTCGACGCGGTTCTCTCGGTGGACGACGCGCAGGTGTTCAAGACCCATCCCGACGCCTACCGGATCGCCCTGACCCGGCTGGCGGTGGGGCAGGGCGACGTGCTGTTCTGCTCGTCGAACCGCTGGGACGTGGCGGGGGCCGGGGTCTTCGGGTTCCGGACCGCCTGGGTCAACCGCAAGGGCCTGCCCGACGAGTACATGGATTCGGCGCCGACGGTCGTGATCGGGGCCCTCGACGGTCTGCTTTGACATCCGAGCCCGCGGGGGACGCGGTGCACCGGATGGCCCGCAGCGCGGCCGGGGCGGAATTTTTCGGCCGCGTCTTGGACTAAAGTCGACCTTGCAACGTGGGCGTGTCGCTCTTGGTTTGGGCCTGACTCGGACGCCGGGAAATCGAGCGTCGAGCGGGAGGAAGCGACTGATGAAGCGTATGTTGTTGGCGGCCGCCGCGATCTGCCTCGGGGCGGCGGGGCCGGCCTGGGCCCTGGACGTCACCAAGTCGGTGGATGTGGCCGCGTCGCCCGAAGCCGTGTGGAAGACGATCGGCGGGTTCTGCGGGATCGGCGACTGGCATCCGGTGATCGAGAAATGCGCCCTGTCGAAGAAGGGCGGCAAGGCGGTCCGGACGCTCAGCCTGAAGGGTGGCGGGACGATCGTCGAGGAGGAGGAATCCCGCAACGACACCAAGATGGACTACACCTACACCATCCTGGAAGGTCCGCTGCCCGTCACGGACTATCATTCCACGATCATGGTCGCGAAGGCCGGCAGCGGTTCCAAGGTGACCTGGAAAGGGACGTTCAAGGCCAAGGGCGCTCCCGACGCGAAAGCGGAAGAGGCCATCGCGGGCGTCTATGAGGCCGGCCTGAAGGGCATCGCCGACAAGGCGAAGTAGCCGGCCGGCGGAGGCGGGCCCTGCGCGCCTCCGCCCAGGAACTTCGGACGGGCCGATGCCATATCCGGCACACAATTCAATTGGCCCACTTCGGGGATTCTTAATCCTCCCGGTGTTGGATCGTCCTCAACACGAACGGGAGATCTTTCGCGTGTCCTTGAACGGTTCCTTCACGATGATTCGCGCTGGGGCCGCAGCCCTCGCGGCGACCCTGGTGCTCGGGGCGGTCGCCCCGGCCACCGCCCGCGACCAGACCGGTGCCATCGTCGGCGGCCTCGCGGCCGGCGTCGTCGGCGGCATGGTCGGCAGCGCCCTCGTCAACGGCGCGAACCCGCCGCCCCCGCCGCCCCCGCCGGAGTACCGCCCGCGCCGCGTCGTGGTCGAGGAGCCCGAGACCATCGTGGTGCGCGAGCGCCGCGGCCCGATCTGCCACTACGAGCGCCGCAAGGAATGGCTCGGCGACGGCGAGTTCACCTACCGCCGCGTCGAGGTCTGCGAGTAAGGCATCCGCGCGGTCGCGCGACCGGCGCCGCGTCCCCCGGGGGCGCGGCGCTTTTCATTTCACCACCAGCCAATCCTCGACCACGAGGGCGTCGAGGCCGGTGGTGTAGAACATCAGGATCGCGTCCTCCGCGCCGTGGAGGATCGGCTTGCCCATCACGTTGAAGCTCGTGTTGAGCAGGATCGGCACGCCGGTGATCGCCGCGAAGGCGCCGATCAGGGCCGCGTAGGCCGGGTTCCGCGCCGCCGTGACGCTCTGGAGCCGGCCGGTCCCGTCCGCGTGGACCACGGCCGGAACCCGGGCCCGGACCGCCTCCCGCCAGACCAGGGTGCGCTCCATGTAGGGGCTGTCGGCGTAATCCTCGAACCAGTCCGGCCCGGCCTCGGCCAGGATCGACGGCGCGAACGGCCGGAACGCCTCCCGGTACTTCACCTTGGCATTGAGGGCGTCCTTGGCGCCCTCCGGCCGCGGATCGGCCAGGATCGACCGGTTGCCGAGCGCCCGGGGCCCGAACTCCGCCCGGCCCTGCACCCAGCCGACGAGGCCGCCCTCGGCGAGGATCCGCGCCGCCGCGCGCGTCGCCTCCGCGTGGCCGACGCGCTTGGCGCGGGGCTCCTGCTCGGCGAGCCGCTCCATCGGGCCGGTGGAGACCCGCGAGCCGAGATAGGGGGTCAGCGGGCGCTGCGCGTGCGGCGGCCCTGCCCAGTCCGGATGGTCCTCCGCGTAGGCGAGCCACGCGGCGCCCACGGCGTTGCCGTCATCCGCCGGGGCGGAGGGCACGTGCAGCCGGGTGAAGCCGGAGCGGCCGAGCACCCGGCCGTTGTAGGAGGAGTTCAGCCCGCAGCCGCCGGCGATCACGAGGTTCTCGGCGGGCGCCAGGGCGTAGGCTTCGGCCACCAGCGCGTCCATGAGGGTGCCGAAAAGATCCTGGCCGCAGCGGGCGAGATCGGCCCAGCCGGTCTCCAGGGCGTCCGCGGGGCGGCGGGCGCGGATCTCCGCGGCCACGGAGCGGATCGTCTCCGCGTCGGCATAGCGCAGGCGGTGGCCCTCGACCGTGCAGAGCCGGCCGAGCAGCGCGGCGAGATCCGGATCGGACCGCCCGTAGGGGGCGAGCCCCATGATCTTCCACTCCTCGCCCTTCACCTGGTCGAAGCCGGCGAGATCCGTGATCAGCCCGTACAGGAACCCCAGCGAGCCGCGCCCGCGATGGCGGCGCAGCTCCGTGATCCGGCCGCCCTCCAGGCGGTGGATCGCCGCCGCGCCGGTCTCGCCCATGCCGTCGACCACCAGGGCCGTGGCCGTGTCGAAGGGGCTGCCCCAGAGGCCGTAGGCGGCGTGGCAGAGGTGGTGCGGGTAGCGCCGCTGCCCGGCGATGGTCGCCCGGGGCGCCGCGCCGGTGATCCGGGCTTCCTGGTTCAGGGCCAGCAGGGTGCCGTGGCCGGCCCGCTCCTGCGCGCCGTGGAGGTCGGCGATGAACACCCGCTCGGCCTGCTCGGGCACGAAGGAGCGATTGAGCGCCGTGGTGTGGGCGGACAGCGCCATGAGGTCGAAGGCGCCGGTGCCCGCCTGACCACGCAGGAAGTCGGTGAATTGCGGGCCCCAGCTGGAGGCGACGACGAGTTCGGAGCCCGGCGGGACGTGGTCCCTCAGCAGCGACGCCATCACGGCCGGGGCGTCCGGCTCGCAGTTCGGCGCGCGCTTGTACTGCAGGACCCGCTCCGCCGCCTCGGCGAAGAGCAGGGTGCCGTCGGGCCCGACCAGGGCGAGGGCCGGGTCGTGGAAGGTGGTGGCGAGGCCGAGATAGAAGCGCATGCCGACGCGGGGTAGCGCATTTTTCCGCGCAGCGGATCCCGCCTCGTGCGCGGGACGCCGCTATCGCGTGGCGGTCCGCGGCTTGGCCAGCAGCAGAATCGCCGCGCCGGCGAGCCCCGACAGGACCGAGCCCGCGAGCACGCCGAGCTTCACGGCGGTCTCATGCTCCGGATCCGGGAAGGCGAGGCCGCCGATGAACAGGCTCATGGTGAAGCCGATGCCGCACAGCACCGCGACCCCGTAGACCTGCCCCCAGCCGGCCCCGGCCGGGCGCTTGGCCCATCCCAGCGCCACCGCCAGCCGGAGGCTCGCGAACACGCCGGCCTGCTTGCCGAGGAACAGCCCGGCCGCGATGCCGAGCGTCACCGGCTGGAGCAGGGCCTCGGGGGTGAGGCCGGAGAGGTCCACGCCCGCATTGGCGAAGCCGAAGACCGGCACCACCAAGTAGGTGATCCAGGGGGCGAGGGCGTGCTCCAGCCGGTGCAGGGGCGAGAGCGCATCCTCCGGCCGGCCCGGGCTGACCCGGATCGGGATGGTGAGCGCGAGCAGCACGCCCGCGATCGTCGCGTGGATCCCGGAGCGCAGCACGAGGACCCAGAGCACGAGGCCGAGCAGCCCGTAGGCCGGAAGCCATCCGATCCCCGCCCGGTTGAGGCCGTAGAGGGCGGCCACTACCAGGGCGGCGAGCCCCAGCATGGTGAGGTCGAGGCCGGAGCTGTAGAACAGCGCGATCACCACGACGGCGCCGAGATCGTCGACGATGGCGACCGCGCTGAGGAAGATCTTCAGGGAGACCGGCACCCGCGATCCGAGGAGCGCCAGGACCCCCAGCGCGAAGGCGATGTCGGTGGCCGCCGGGATCGCCCAGCCCCGCAGGGTGCCGGCGCCGAGATTGGCCAGGGCGTAGAAGGCGGCCGGCACCGCCATGCCGCCCAAAGCCGCGCAGCCGGGCAGGATCCGGTCGGGCCAGGTGCGCAGCCGCCCGTCGAGGGCCTCGCGCTTGATCTCCAGCCCGACCAGCAGGAAGAACCCGGCCATCAGGCCGTCGTTGATCCAGTGCTGGACGCTCATCGGCCCGAGGGCCGCGTGGAGCCCGTGCGCGTAGGTTTCGGCGAACGGCCCGTTGGCGACGACGAGCGCCAGGGCGGCGGCCGCCATCAGGATCAGCCCGCCCACCGCCTCGCCGGCGAGCAGCGTGCGGATGATCGAGAGGGGGCGCGGGCCCCGCCTCCGCGGCGCGGTGTGGGGAGATGTCATCGCAGCAGGCCTTGCCGCGCATCCCAGGTGGGCGCAAGGGCGCGACCGTAACCCCTATGGCGCCAACCTCTATGATGCCAACCTCTATGACGTCCGTCCCAGCGCCGCACGGATCAGGGCCAACCCGTCCGGGCTCGACCACGCGGCCGGTCCCTTCATCACCCCGAGGGTGCAGCCCTGCGCGTCGATCAGCATCGTGGTCGGCAGGCCGGGCGATTGCGTGTCGCGCTGGATGATCGGAAGCACGCGGCCCCCGGGATCGGCATAGAAGGCGAGGTCGCGGATGCCGGCCTGCTTCAGCCAGGCCGGCGGCGTCTCGAGGTTGCGGGTGTCGACGTTGATGGCGACGACCTGGAAGTCGGGCCCGCCGATCTGCGCCTGGAGCCGGTCGAGGGCCGGCATCTCGGCCTTGCAGGGGGCACACCACGTCGCCCAGAGATTCACGAGGAGCAGCCGGCCCTTGAGGTCGGCGAGGCCGGTCTCGGCGCCGTCCGGCCCCTTGAAGCGGATGTCCGGCGCGGGCCGGGCCTGCGTCAGGGCCTGCATGGCGGCGACCTCGCCCTTCGCGGCGGCGTCGACCCGGGCGAGGGCGGGCTTGGCGGCGGCGCAGGGCTGAAGGGCGCCGCCCATGTTGCCGGGCAGGAGACCGCTCCCGTATAGGGCGAGGCCGAGGACGGCGAGCGCGGCGACGCCCGCGCCGGCCAGGATGGGCGTGCGGCCGGGCATCAGGCTCGGGCCTCGGGACGGTCAGGGCGCGGAAGGATCGACATGAGCAACCGGATGTGGGGCGGCCGCTTCGCGAGCGGCCCGGCGGAGATCATGGAGGAGATCAACGCCTCCATCGGGTTCGACAAGCGCCTCGCGCCCCAGGATATCCGCGGCTCGCTGGCGCATGTGGCGATGCTGGGCCAAGCCGGCATCCTGCCGGCGGAGGATGTGGCCGCGATCGAGGCCGGGCTCAAGTCCGTGCGCGACGAGATCGAGGCCGGCACCTTCACGTTCAAGCGCGAGCTCGAGGACATCCACATGTCCGTGGAGAGCCGCCTGACCGAGATCGTCGGGCCGGCCGCCGGCCGCCTGCACACGGCGCGCTCGCGCAACGACCAGGTCGCCACCGACATGAAGCTCTGGGTGCGCGACACCCTGGATTCGCTCGACCAGCAGGCTGCCGACCTGCAGCGCGCCCTCAGCCAGACGGCGCTGCAGCACGCCGGCACGGTGATGCCGGGCTTCACCCATCTCCAGTCGGCGCAGCCGGTGACCTTCGGCCACCATTGCCTCGCCTATGTCGAGATGCTGGCCCGGGACCGGGGCCGGTTCCGTGACGCTCGGGCGCGGCTCAACGAGTGCCCGCTCGGCGCCGCTGCGCTCGCCGGCACCTCCTTCCCGATCGACCGGCACGCCACCGCGGCGGCGCTCGGCTTCGACCGGCCGACCGCGAATTCCCTGGATTCCGTCGCCGACCGCGACTTCGCCCTGGAGGCCCTGGCGGCGGCCTCGATCTGCGCGGTGCACCTGTCGCGCTTCGCCGAGGAACTGGTGGTCTGGACTTCGGCCCAGTTCAACTTCGTGCGCCTGTCGGACGGCTACACCACCGGCTCGTCGATCATGCCGCAGAAGCGCAACCCCGACGCCGCCGAGCTGGTACGGGCCAAGAGCGGCCGGATCATCGGCGCGCTGACCGGCCTGCTCGTCGTCATGAAGGGCCTGCCGCTCGCCTATTCGAAGGACATGCAGGAGGACAAGGAAGGGACGTTCGACGCCCTCCAGGCCCTGTCGCTGTGCCTCGCCGCCATGACCGGCATGGTGAAGGATCTTGAGCCCAACGCCGAGGTGCTCAGCCAAGCCGCCGGCTCCGGCTACGCCACCGCCACCGACCTCGCCGACTGGCTGGTGCGCGAGCTCGGCCTGCCGTTCCGGCAAGCCCACCACGTCACCGGCCGTCTCGTCGGCGTCGCCTCCGCCAAGGGCGTCGGGCTGGAGGCGCTGTCGCTGCCCGAGATGCAGGAGGCGGAGCCGCGGATCACCGATGCGGTCTACGCGGTGCTCGGCGTCGCGAACTCGGTGGCGAGCCGCACCAGCTACGGCGGCACCGCGCCCGACAACGTCCGGCAACAGGCGCAGGCCTGGATCGAGCGGCTGGGCTGAGCCAGCGCGCCCCCGCGGGCCTCCGCCGCTCCTCGGTGCTCCTTGGCAGTGGCGCCCGGCGGATGTCAGAGTGGGTTCATGACCTTGTCGATTCACGGCGGAGGGGCCGCGTTGCGCGGGCGAATTCGGAACCCGGCCTGATCCGTCAGGCCGGGCCGACCCGCCCGTGAGCGCCCCGCGGCCGTCGCGCCGCATCCAAGGTCCCCGCCATGCCCACCCACGTCCCGACTCTGCACCTCGTGTGCGGCAAGATCGCTGCCGGCAAATCGACGCTGACCGACCGCCTGGGGCAGCAGCCCGGCACGGTCGTGGTCGCGGAGGATCACTGGCTCGCCCGGCTCTATCCCGGTGAGCAAACCTCCCTGGCCGACTACGCGCGCAACGCGGCGCGCCTGCGCGACGCGATGGCGCCGCACCTCGTGGCGCTGCTGCGACTCGGCCTCTCGGTCGTGCTGGACTTCCCGGCTAACACCGTCGCCAGCCGGGCCTGGATGCGGACCCTGTTCGAGGCGGCCGGCGTCGCCCACCAACTCCACGTCCTCGACGTACCCGATGCGGTCTGCAAGGCCCGCCTCCGCCTCCGCAACGCCGAGGGTGCCCATACCTTCACGGTGACGGATGCCGAGTTCGACCTGTTCAGCCGCTACTTCGTGCCGCCGGACCCGGAGGAAGGCTTTACCCTCGTCGTTCACCGGGCGTAGCGCGGGCCGGGGGGCGTTTCGCTCCGCCGACAGGGCGGCGCCCCGATCGCCTCGGGCCCGATGACGGGCGCCCGGTCATCCACAGCGCCCATCAAAATTGTGCATTGCAACCCTCTGCCCACCCGCGCGTTCAGTGTCTGGATAAGTCCGCTCAGCTACAAGCTTCGCCGTTCGGATCGGAGTTCGCAGGATGCCTGTCGAGAGTTGGCTTAACCCGGAGGACGTGCCGGATTTCGCGGCGCATGCCACGGCGATGATCGACGCCGCGTTGACCGGGTCGGGCCTGACGCGCGAATCCTACTGGGCCGCGGTCCGCAAGGGCTACAACACGCCCTACAACGATCCGCCCCGCAAGCGTGCCGCGCCGGCCCAGCCGGACGCGATCGCGGTCTCGGCCGGCCAGGCGGTCGAGCCGCTGCCGGTTCCGGCCGGACTGATCGCGGCCCGGGCGACGGAAGCCCGCGCGGTCTGATGTTCGAGAGATCCGGCCTCGCCATCTTGCCGACGTTTTACGCAAGCTTCACTAATCCCGATCCCCGGTCCGGCTCCTGACGGAGCCGCCCGTCGTCAGGAAGTGAAGATGGTCCGCGTTTCCCGCTCGCTCCCGGTCGGAGCTCTCGCCCTGCTCGCATCCGGGCTGGCCACCGGTTTGCTCGGCGGGGTCGGCCTGTCGGCGACGACGGCCAATGCCCAGGAGGTGGCGCAGGCCCCGGATGCCGGGGGCGGCGACGCGGCCCCGAGCCGCCGGGTGCGGCGGCATGGGCGCGAGCGGACCAAGCGCGCGGAGAAGGCGGCGACGCCGCCCGGCATGCAGCAGGCCACGCCGGTGGCGATCTTCGGCGACTGGAACGTGTTCGTGAACGGCGACGGCCGCAACAAGCTCTGCTACGCCATCGCGCAGCCGCAGACGCGCTCGCCCAAGACCCTGAAGCGCGACACCGCCTATCTGTTCGTGAGCGTGCGCAAGGGCGAGAACGTCCAGAACGAGGTGGCGGTGATGCTGGGCTTCCCGTCGAAGCCCGCGGCCTCCCAGATCAAGCCCGGCTCCGCGGCCGCGCCCACCGATCCGAGCCTCAACCTCGGCGCCAGCCGCTACGGCCTCGTGGTGAAGGACGGCAATGCCTGGCTGCAGAACCCCGCCGAGGAGGCGCGGGTCGTCTCGGAGATGAGCGCCCGCAACCCCAAGCTCGTGATCAAGACCACCTCGCTGCGCGGGAACCCGACGAGCGACGAATACGCCCTCGGCGGGTTCGCGGAAGCCCTGAAGCGCACCCGCGACGAGTGCGGCCGGTAGCGCGCGGGGTGGCGCGCGGGTCAGGCCCGGCGCAGCGCGGGGCGATGCGCCCGCGCGGCCGGCCGGCTCGGGGTACGCATGCGCGCGCGGGCTGCCCGGGCCGCCTGCTCGGCCGTGCGGAACACGGCGCCGTCGAGACCGTCGAACGCGCGCGCCGATGAGAAGAACCGGACGCCGCGCCCCTCGGGCACGGCGATCCCGGCGGTGACCTCACCGATCTCGATCACCCGGGCCGGTTCGGCAGGCCCGATGGCCGGGTCTGCGAAATCGGGACGGTTTTCGGGCTGGAACTCTGCGAGACTGTGCATCGGACTGGGAACTCCCTGGGCCGGCATATCGCCGTGCCGGATCGCGTGGGCTGCTGCGGACGGTCGGCGGGGCTAGCGTCGACAGCGCCGACGGGCGGCGGGGCAGCAGGGCGCGTTCAGGAGCGGGTGTCGAAGGGACGGTGTTCGCAGGACCATCGGATGTCCTCCAGACTGAAGGACCGCGCGGCACGGGGCCGTCGCAGTGCTTTAGCGTTTGATCACGCGGCGCAAGCTACGCTTCTCAAATCACCGCGGCCGGACCGGCGGAGCGCCCGGGCGTTCAGCCCGGCCGGCACCCTGAAAATGGGCGTGGCGCCGCACACCGTCAACGGAACGGACTTCCGATTTTCGGTGCCCGCCTGGCAGGAATCCGGTGCCGGCCGCGCTCGGGGGAGGCGGGATCGTTCAGGCGGCGGCGATCACCGCGGCGAGGTCGGAGAAGTCCGAGAAGATCCGGGTCGCGCCGGCCTCCGCGAGGCCGGTGCCCGCCGGGTCGTGCCCCCAATGGCCGCCCCCGGTGAAGCCCGCCACCCGCATGCCGGCGCTCCGGGCCGCCGTGACGCCGGGCACGCTGTCCTCGATCACCAGGCAGGCGGCCGGAGCGGCGCCCATGCGCGCGGCGGCAAACAGGAACAGGTCGGGGAACGGCTTGCCCCGTGCCACCTGGGCCGAGGAGAAGACGTGCTCGCCGAACAGCGGCAGCAGCCCGGTCAGGGTCAGGGAATGGCGCAGCCGCACCGGGTCGCTGCTCGACGCGACGCAGACCGGCAGGCCCACGGCGGCGACCGCCTCGGCGACGCCGCGCATCGCCCGCAGCTCCGCGTCGAACAGCGCCAGGGTCTCGGCCTTCACCGCCTCGACGAAGCCGGCGGGGGCGGCGACCCCGTAGTCGCTGGCGATATGGGCCATGATCGAGGGCATCGCGGTGCCGGTGAAGCGGGCCCGCACGGTGGCGAAGTCGATATCGACGCCGATCCGGTTCAGTCCGGCCGTCAAGCAGGCGAGGCTCAGGGGCTCGCTGTCCACCAGAACGCCATCGCAATCGAAGATCACGAGGCCGAGATTCGTCGCGCGCGCGTTCAAGGTCGACCGCTCTCCCGCGGCCCGCCGCCGCGGGGCGAGCCTGTGGCACGGGCCCGGCGACCCGGCAACCGCGCGGATCGACGCTCGCCCCGGCCGCGCCGCAGACGCGCCGCTGGCGCTTGCACCTTGCGGTCCGGACCCATACTCCCGGGGCGGGCGCCCTCGGGCGCGCCGGCGAAAGCCCAAACGGTCCGTAAGGCAAGGCTCAGAAGGCCCCGCGATGTTCCGCTTCCTGGCCCGCGTCCTGGGCTTCCTGCTGATGGCCGGCGGCTTCGTCGCGCTGATCTATGACGGCGCCCGTTCCATCGCCAACAACGGCCTGCGGGTGACGCCCCTCTCCGACGTGATCGCCACCCTGTTCAAGGACAAGGCCAGCGCCCTGCAGGGCAGCGTGGAGGGGGCGGCGCCCTGGCTCTGGCACATCCTGGGCCTGCCGCTCACCCTGGCGCCGGCCTCCCTGATCGGCCTGGGGCTCGGCGCGGTGCTGCTCTGGCTCGGCCAGCCGGGCCGCGAGCCGATCGGCTTCCTGACGAAGCCCTGACGAAGTAATGACGAAGCCCTGGCGCTCGGGCGCAGCCTAACGGCCCGCGAGCCGGGCCTCGGCCTCCGCCAGCGCCCCCTTCAGCCGTTCGACCTCGGCGGTCAGCGCGTAGCGCTCGCTGACGTCGAACTGCGAGGCGAAGAAGTAGACGACCCGGTCCGCCTCATCCCGCACCGGCCCGACATAGAGGGCGTTCTGGAAGGTCGAGCCGTCCTTGCGATAGTTGAGGAGGTCGACCCGGATGTCCTCCTCCCGCCGGATGGCCTCGCGCAGGCGATCGACGGCCTCCGCCTCGGTTTCGGGACCCTGCAGGAAGCGGCAGTTGCGGCCGATCACCTCCATCCGGGTATAGCCGGTCAGCGTCAGGAAGGCGTCGTTCACGAAGACGATCGGGTTGTCGTGCTGGGCCGGATCCGTGATGATCATCGGCATCCGCGTCGCGCGCACGGCTGCGGCGAACGGATCGCCCCGCTGCGACCCCACCTTCACATTGTCCGGCACGTGGCTCGTGGCAGTCCCGCCCGTCTCCATGCGGATCAGCCCTTCCCAACGCCGCTCGGAGCGGCCATTCGATCAGTGTCTCTCGGGGGTACAAGCCGGAATTCGCGTCCGAGGTCCAGTCTCGCGTCAAGGTTTCGCGTCGCCGGGCCGCCGAACGCTTTTCTGGCCGCCTCCGCCTCCCCATATCGGCGGGAGTTCGACACCGGAAGGCAAGCCGATGTTTTCGTTCCGCAAGCGTCCCGAAATGCCGGCCCCGGCCGACGCCCTGCCGGGCCGCCCGACGCCGGTCCCGACAGCCGAGACGCATTTCGTCAACGGCAACCCGCTCAAGGGGCCGTATCCGCCGGGCATCGAGACGATCGTGCTGGGGCTCGGATGCTTCTGGGGCGCCGAGCGGCGGTTCTGGCAACTGCCCGAGGGCGTGTTCGTGACGGCGGTCGGCTATGCCGGCGGCTACACGCCGAACCCCACCTACGAGGAAGTCTGCACCGGCCAGACCGGCCACAACGAGGTCGTGCTGGTGGCCTTCGATCCGGCGGTGCTGTCCCGGGAGGCGGTGCTGCGGACCTTCTTCGAGAGCCACGACCCGACGCAGGGCATGCGCCAGGGCAACGATGTCGGCACGCAGTACCGCTCCGGCATCTACACCGTCGGCCCCGACCAGGAGGCCACGGCCCGGGCCGTGCGCGACGCCTACGCCGAGGCGCTCCGGACGCGCGGCTTCCCCGACGTCACCACCGAGATCAAGCCGCTGGAGCGGTTCTATTTCGCGGAGGCCTACCACCAGCAGTACCTCGCCAAGAACCCGGCGGGCTATTGCGGCCTGGGCGGCACCGGCGTCAGCTGCCCGGTGGGAACCGGCGTCGCCGCCTGAGCCTCACGGGCTCCGTCCGTCGGGCCGCGTCTGCGGGCCCGGCAACGGGGCGGCGCTGCCGTGCGGCGGCGGCGTGCTGTTCGGGCTGCGGAGCACGATCAGCACGCTGCCCAGCACCGAGAGGGCGACGGCGGTCGCGAAGAGGATGAAGAGCCAGCGGGGCATCCGCAGGCGTTAGCACATCGCGTCCGGCGCGCCGAGCGACCAGTCTCGCCGGGCGGATCGTTTCCGCGCCGCTCATCCCCTCGGCGGTGCCACCGTCAGCGCGGGTGGCGCGCGGACGGGTCGCCTCGCCCGCGATGGCGGCCGCCCCGCCTCCGCGCCTCCGCCCTACGGCGCCTTCAGAACCGCCCGGCAGGCGTTGGGGAGCGCGGCCATGGTCATGGCGGGCTTGGGTTTCGGCGGCACCTTCGGGGGCTTCGGATGCAGCACCGCATCCGAGAACCAGTAGCTGAGGTCGTCGCAGCCGTCGCCCGGCGGCGGCGCGCCCTGCGGCTGGCAATCCTCCTGGCCGGCCGGACAGGCGAGCCGGATATGGTAGTGGTAATTGTGCCCGTACATCGGGCGCACCTTGGACATCCAGCGGCTGCCCGCGGCGTCGCGGCACAGCGCCTTCTTGATCGCCGCGTTGACGAAGATGCGCTCCACCTCCGGCTGCTCGGCGGTGACCTTGATCAGTTGCAGGTGCGTCGGCGTCCAGACCTCCGGATCGATGTCGAGGCGGTCGCGGCGGACCATGTCGGTGGCCGAGGTCTCCTCGCGCTCCGCCCGGCTCATGCGGTGGTCGGGCATCGGCGTCAGCCAGACATCGGCGTCGATGCCGATCTGGTGCGAGGCGTGGCCGGTGATCATCGGGCCGCCCCGGGGCTGGGCCATGTCGCCCACGAGGAGGCCGGGCCAGCCGACCCGGGCCGCCTTCTGCGACAGGCGCTCGATGAAATCGACGAGGTAGGGCGTGCCCCACATCCGGTTGCGGGACGGGCGCATGACCTGCCAGTTCGGACCGTCCAGCGGCAGCGCCTCACCCCCGGAGAAGCAGCCCTTGGCATAGAAGCCGTAGATGTGCGCCGGCCCGGAGGCCGCCTTGGTGACGCGCCCGAACAGCGCCTTGGCGGGCGTCGAGGGCGCGTCCGGATGCTCCAGGGGCGGCAGGGGCTTCGGATTGACGCTGCCGCGATCCTGGGCCTGCGCGGCGGCGGGCAGGAGCAGGGCGGCGAGCGCGAGGCTCGGGGCGAAACGCGGCATCGGCATGCGGGGGCTGTTCGTCCGGCTGGAGGGGGCGGGCGCGGGCGGCCCCCCCGAACCTCGCCCAGGGGCGGGGCGTTTTTCGGGCAGACAGCCCGCCGCGTCACGCGAAACGGTCGGGCGGATCCACCGCGACGACCCGGCGGCGCCCTAGCGGATGGGGCGGGTCACCGGTCCGCACCAGCCGGGCAGGTAGTCGGCGTCCTTGGATTTCGCCAGCGCCATCGCCCGCTCCAGGGCGGAGGAGAAGTCGCCCTCGATCCGCTTCTCCTTGATGTTCCGCCGCAGGAAGTCGGCCCACAGGAACTCGCTGAACGGGGTGGTATCCTTCGCGAAGCCGCCGGCCCGGCGCAGCTCGCCGGCGAGGCTGCGGTAGGGATCGTCCGCCAGGGCATCGACCGATTTCGGGATGTCCTTGAAGTGCTGGCGCACGCCCTCGGCATCGTAGGGATGCGCCCAGGATTTGTGGTCGCACACCGTCCAGAAAGCGTCCTTGTCGAGGTAGTGCAGGTCGGCCACCACGGTGACGAGCACGCTCTCGACCCCCTCCTCGTGCAGGGCGCGGGAGAGGTGGTGATGATCGATGATGTAATGGCGCTTCTTCGGCCCGAGCAGCGTCGGGATCATATGGGCGCCGAGGAACTCCTCTTTCTTCTCGCCGTCGTATTCCCGCCAGCGCCGCCGCTTCTCCGCCACTTCACGGTAGCCCACCGTCATCTGCGTCGGGCGCAGCTCGGCGATCGGGATTGTTCTGAGCAGCGGCTCTCGGGTGGCCATGGGATCTCCTGACTGCGGGGTTTTGTCACGCGCACGTCACAAGCTATTCGGGACCGGCAGATCGGACAGGGCGCGACGCGCTCACGTTTCCGGCATCGCGCGCACGGCTTCGAGGACGAAGACCCGGATCGCCGAAGACAGGTTCTGTCCGTCGCGCCCGGCATCGATCGCCCCGATGAGGGCCTGGACGGACTGGCCCCGCGCCTCCGCGATCTCCCGCAGCGCCGCCCAGAACGGATCCTCCAGGGACACGCTGGTGCGGTGACCGGCGATCATCACGGAGTGCTTGGTGAGGCCGGCGCTCACGGGAGGCGGATCATGCGTTCGGGTCGGAATCCGGCTCGTGCCGCGCGAGGCGATGGCCCTCGTGGCGCTCGGTCTCGAGGGCCTTGCGCCGCTGCTGGAGGGTCTTGGCCTTCTTCGGCTGGCCGAAGGCGATCCGGTTGGCCTCGGCCTTCGTGTCGGCCTCGGCACGGGCCTTCGCCTTGCGGATCTGGCGCAGATTGATGATCTCGGCCACGGATCGCCTCCCGTAACCGGCGCGGGAGGCTCCGCGCCGGGACGTCACACAACAATCAGTCGGCGCTCGGCGCCAGCATCGTCTCCGGCCGGACCACGCGCTCGAACTCCGCCTCGGTGACGTAGCCGAGGCGCAGGGCCTCCTGCTTGAGGGTGGTGCCGTTCTTGTGCGCGGTCTTGGCGATCTCGGCGGCCTTGTCGTAGCCGATCGAGGGGGCGAGCGCGGTCACCAGCATGAGCGAGCGGCTCATCAGGTCGGCGATCTTGTCCTCGTTGGCCTTGATGCCGACGACGCAATTGTCGGTGAAGCTCACCGCCGCGTCGGCGAGCAGCCGCACCGATAGCAGCACCGCGTTGGCGATCACCGGCTTGAAGACGTTGAGTTCGAAATTGCCCTGGCTGCCGGCGAAGCTCACCGTCGTGCCGTTGCCGATCACCTGGGCGCAGACCATGGTCAGCGCCTCGCACTGGGTCGGGTTGACCTTGCCGGGCATGATCGAGGAGCCGGGCTCGTTCTCAGGGAGCGACAATTCGCCGAGGCCGGAGCGCGGGCCCGAGCCGAGGAAGCGGATGTCCTGGGCGATCTTGAACAGGCCGGCGGCGAGGGCCGCGAGCGCGCCCTGCGTGAACACCAGCGCGTCGTGGGTGGCCAGCGCCTCGAACTTGTTCTCGGCGGAGGTGAAGGGCAGGCCGGTCAGCTCCGCGACCTTGGCGGCGAAGCGGTCGGCGAATTCCGGATGGGCGTTGAGCCCGGTGCCGACCGCGGTGCCGCCCTGGGCGAGTGCCAGAACCCCCGGCAGGGTCGCGGCGACCCGCGAGCCGCCGAGCGCCACCTGGGCGGCGTAGCCGGAGAATTCCTGGCCCAGCGAGACCGGCGTCGCGTCCTGCAGGTGGGTGCGGCCGATCTTGACGATCGACGCGAACGCCTTGGCCTTGGCGTCCAGCGCGCCGTGCAGGTGGGAGAGCGCCGGCAGCAGGCGCCCCTGGATCTCCCGCGCCACCGCGATGTGCATGGCGGTGGGGAAGGTGTCGTTCGAGGACTGGCCGCGGTTGCAATGGTCGTTCGGGTGGACCGGCGACTTGCCGCCGCGCTGGCCGCCCAGGCGCTCGTTGGCGAGGCTCGCGATCACCTCGTTGGCGTTCATGTTCGACTGGGTGCCCGAGCCGGTCTGGTAGATGACCAGGGGGAACTCGTCGTCGTGGCGGCCCTCCACTACCTCGGCGGCCGAGGCCGCGATGGCGTCGGCGAGCGTCGCGTCGAGGGCGCCGAGATCCTTGTTCACCAGGGCGGCAGCCTGCTTCACCACCCCGAGGGCGTGGACGAGGGGCGCCGGCATCCGGTCGGTGCCGATCTTGAAGTTCTGGATCGAGCGCTGCGTCTGCGCGCCCCAGTAGCGATGCGCCGGAACCTCGATCGGCCCGAAGGTGTCGGACTCGGTGCGGGTGGCGGTCTCGGTGGGCGACATCGTGGCCTCTACGTCTGGTGCCGTGCGGTGCCTACTTAAATGAGGCGCGGGTGAATCGCGATGCCGGTTTTCCCGGTACCCCGACAAGAGCGAAGCTCTGTTCCCGCCGGACAAGGAGCCGATGAGCGCGACGATCGATCTGTCCGAACCCGCCGCCCGGTTCCGCCCCGTCGTGCCGCCGCCGCTGAAGGCGCCGCTCGGCCTGTTCGACTTCCTGCGGGCGGCCCGGAAGAATCCGATCACCACCTGGATGGACGCGCATTTCAAGCTGCCGGTGGTGGCGGCCGAGGGCGCGATGGGCCGGATCACCCTGGTGAGCGACCCGGCGCTGATCCGCTACCTGCTCATCGAGAATGCCGACGGCTACCGCAAGGACGACCTGCAGCGGCGTGTCCTCGCCCCGGGGCTCGGCAACGGTCTGCTCAGCGCCGAGGGCGACGAGTGGCGCCTCCAGCGCCGGACGCTGGCGCCGATCTTCAACGCCCGCACGGTCCAGGGCTTTTCGGAGGCGATGAACGCCGCCGGCGCCCGTCTCGGCCGCCGCCTCGTCCGCCGCGACGGCAAGCAGGTCGATGTGGCCCTTGAGATGACCCGCGTCACGCTCGACGTGCTGGAGCGGACGATCTTCACGCAAGGCCTGCCGAGCGATCCCGATGCTCTCGGCCGTGCGATCACGCGCTTCCTGGAAGCGGTCGGGCCGATCGACCCCCTCGACGTGTTCGGCGTGCCCGATTTCGTGCCGCGGATCGGCCGCCTGCGGGCCCGTCCGGCGGGCCGCTTCTTCGCCGAGGTGGTCGATGAGCTCATCGCCCGCCGCAAGGCGCTGATGGCGCGGGGGGAGGCGCCCCGGGACCTGCTGACCCTGCTGCTCGAAGCGCAGGATCCCGAGACCGGCAACGGGCTCTCGGATCTCGCCGTGAAGGCCAACATCGTCACCTTCATCGCCGCCGGGCACGAGACCACGGCCAATTCCCTGACCTGGACGCTCTACTGCCTGTCGCAGGATCCGGCCGCCCAGGCGCGGATCGAGGCCGAGGTCGATGCCGCCGGGCCGGGGGATTTTTCCGCGGAGCGTCTGCCGTTCACCCGGGCGGCGATCGAGGAGGCGATGCGCCTGTTCCCGCCGGTGCCGTTCCTCAGCCGTCAGGCGATCCGGGACGACCGGCTCGGCCGGATCAAGGTGCCGCGGGGCTCGCTGGTCATGGTGGCGCCCTGGGTGCTCCACCGCCATCATCTGCTGTGGGAGGATCCGGAGGCCTTCGTGCCGGAGCGGTTCCTGCCCGAGAACCGCGACACGATTCCGCGCTTCGCCTATCTGCCGTTCGGGGCGGGGCCGCGGATCTGCATCGGCCAGAGCTTCTCGATTCAGGAGGCCGTGATCGTGCTGGCGCATGTGGTGCGGGCGGTGCGCTTCCGGCTGCCGGCGGATCATCCGCCGGTGACGCCGCTCCACCGGGTGACGCTGCGGCCGGAGCACGGCTTGCGCATGGACGCGGTGGCGCGGGGCTAGGCCGGGCCCGGTCACCGTGCCGCGGTGCAGGCCGGCGCCCTTCAGCAGGACGGCCGGAGGGGACGGGCGACCGAATCTGATCGACGGTCTCGAGGGTCGCGGATCGCTTGGCGATCGGGCGCGGGCTCCCCGCAGCCGCCGACAGCATCGACGGCGCGACCGTGTCGTCCCCCGTACGACGCCCGGCCGTCGATCCGGCCCGGGAGACGCTCAGCTCTTCTTGCGGAAGGCGTCCAGGCTCACGACCTCGGCGCTGCCCTCCTCGCCCTCCTTCTTGGCGGCGGGGCGGGGGGCCTTGTCGTCGGACTTGCCGGCGGCTTTCTCGCCCTGAGCGGCGGGAGCGGGCAGCCCCTTCGGCGCGCCGGAGCCGATCGTGGCGAGACCGGCGCTCTTGGGCCGCACCTCGCCGGGTTCCGAGCCGGCCCCGCGCGGGCCGGGCTTGGCCGCCGGGGCGGCGTTCGCCTCCTCGGGGGTCTCGCCGGCTTCGCTGAGATCGAACTTCAGGCCGAACTGCACGGAGGGATCGAAGAAGCCCGACAGGGCGTCGAACGGCACCAGCAGCCGCTCCGGCACCCCCGAGAAGGACAGGCCGACTTCGAAGGCGTGCTCGGTGACGTTGAGGTCCCAGAACTGGTGCTGCAGGACGATCGTCATGTCCTGCGGGTACTTCTCCCGCAGGGCCTGCGAGATCCGCACGCCGGGCGCTTCCGTCCGGAACGAGACGTAGAAGTGATGCTCGCCCATCAGGCCCTCGCGGGCCGCGTCGGTCAGCACCTTGCGGACCACGCCGCGCAGGGCGTCCTGTACCAGTAGATCGTAGCGGATGAGGTCGTCTGCCATCTGCGGTTGCGCTCTCGCCCGGTCTGCCCGGCGCCCCGCCGCGGATGGCTGGACCGAGGATTGGAAGTGGAGGCTTCTGTTGCCAGGTGCCTCCGAACCCCGCCTATGCGGTGCTACCCGCTAGGACTTTAGGTCGGTATTGGGGACCGCTTACGCGGCCACCGCCACCGGAGCAAAGTTGTCGTTGGCAACTATTGCAAAGGCCCGATAACGGCGGAACCATGCCGAGCGAAAGTCCAACCTTTACGCCCTCGTCGATCCTATTTCGCCCCCGCCAAAGCCCAGGCTAAGATCACGCGCCTTGCGGCAGCATGTCCTGGGCTCGGGTGGAGGCGCCGGGTACCGCCCCCGGGTCCGATAGGTTTATTGCGAAGAACGTTTATCGCCATAGCCGGCCTCGCGACCGGCTCCCAAGATATAGAGGGGATCGGTCCGGTTTTGAAGCCCGATCGTGTCGCGCCGCCGTCTCATTTGGAGCCTCCGGGTGAGGCTGTTGCCGGAAGCGCGCAGTCGTCTTCCGGCGCGGTGGCCGACGCCCCTCGTCCCGGCATCTGGTCGGCGGCCTGGCATCTCGGCGGGCTGGTCGCGCTCGTCGTCTTCTATCTCGGCGCCGCGAGCCTGCTCGCGCTGGCGGTCGTGCGCGTCGGGTTCGATCTGTGGAGCGGGATCGATCCGTTCCTGCCGCCGGAGCGGCGCCCGTTCCTCGGTGCGGTGGAGCTGACCCACCGTGCCTTCGCCACGGACGTCCTGCGTCAGGTGTTCCTCGCCGTTCTGGTGGTGGGTGCGGCCTGGTGGCGCGACCGGACCGGCTGGCGCCGCCGCCTCGCCCTCGACCGCGAGCGCCCGAACGGGATGCGGCCCGTCGCCCTGCTGGGGCTCCTCCTCGTCTGGCCGGTTCTGCACATCGCCTGGGTCACCGGCACCGCGGAACTGTTCGGTGCCAGCTTCGGCCAGCACGTGCGGCTGTCCCCGTTCATGAGCCAGGCCGCGGTGGCGGCGTGGCTCGCCTATCTGGCGATCCTGGCGCCCGTGGCCGAGGAGCTGCTGCTGCGCGGCGAGGCCTTCGCCCGTGCCCGGGCGGTGCTGGGGCCGGCGGGGGCGATCCTGGTCACGGCGGTCATCTTCGCCGCCGCCCACATCTCCTCCTGGGGGCTCGCCCGGCCGGTCTCCCTGCTGCCGCTCGCCCTGGCGCTCGGCTGGCTGCGCTGGCGGACCGGCCGGCTCTGGCCCGGGATCGCCCTGCACGGCTGGTCGAACCTCGCCCTCGTAACCTACCTGCTCTGGCCGGCCTGACCGCCAGCTGGTGACGGCGGTGGACAGATGTCGGCGGCGCGCTTGCCCGCCGTCGCGTCGGCGCGCAGGAATGACCGATGGACGCTTATCAGGACCTGCTCCGGCGCATCCTCGACGAGGGCGTGGCCAAGGACGACCGCACCGGCACCGGCACGCTCTCGGTGTTCGGCCACCAGATGCGCTTCGACCTGTCGGCCGGCTTCCCGCTGGTCACCACGAAGCGGCTGCACCTGCGCTCGATCATCCACGAGCTGCTCTGGTTCCTGACGGGCGATACCAACGTGGCCGCGCTCCAAGCCAACGGCGTGACGATCTGGGACGAGTGGGCCGACGCGCACGGCGATCTCGGGCCGGTCTACGGCAAGCAGTGGCGCTCCTGGGAGAAGCCCGGCGGCGGCACCGTCGACCAGATCGCCTGGGTGCTCGACGAGATCCGGCGCAACCCCGATTCCCGCCGCCTGATCGTCTCGGCCTGGAACCCGGCCGACCTCGACCGGATGGCGCTCGCCCCCTGCCACTGCCTGTTCCAGTTCTACGTGAGCGAGGGGCGGCTCTCCTGCCAGCTCTACCAGCGCTCGGCGGACGCCTTCCTCGGCGTGCCCTTCAACATCGCGAGCTACGCCCTGCTGACCCACATGATCGCCCAGGTGACCGGCCTCGGGGTCGGCGACTTCGTCCACACCTTCGGCGACGCGCATCTCTACCGGAATCACCTGGAGCAGACCCGGACCCTGCTGGGCCGGACCCCGCGCCCGCTGCCGCAGCTGCGGCTCAACCCGGAGGTCCGCGACCTCTTCGCCTTCCGGTACGAGGACATCGCCATTGCGGGCTACGAGCCGCACCCGGCCATCGCGGCCCCGGTGGCGGTATGAGCCCGATCGTCTCCCTGGTCGCCGCGGTCGCCCGCAACGGCGTGATCGGCCGCGACAACGGCCTCGCCTGGCATCTCTCCAGCGACCTGAAGCGCTTCAAGGCCCTGACCATGGGCAAGCCGATGCTGATGGGCCGGCGGACCTGGGATTCGATCGGCAGGCCCCTGCCGGGGCGTCGCACCCTGGTGCTCACCCGGGATGCCGGCTTCCGCGCCGAGGGGGTCGAGACCGTCCATGACTGGCCCTCCGCGCTGGCGGCCGCCGCCGGGGCGGAGCTGATGGTGGTGGGCGGGGCCGAGATCTATGCGCTCGCGCTCCCGCAGGCCGACCGGCTCCATCTCACCGAGGTCGAGGCCGAGCCCGAGGGCGACGTGCGCTTCCCGGCCTTCGACCGCGGTCGCTTCCGGGAGACGTTCCGCGAGGCGCATCCGGCGGGACCCCGGGACGAGCACGCCTTCGCGTTCGTCGATTGGGAGCGCGTCCGCTGAGGCGCGCCGCCGCAATTGCGTTCCATGCCGCGCATGCCCACCTGCCAGCCTTGACAGCACGGGGCGCGCGCCCGCAGGTGCCTGTCGGGTGCGCGTGCTCACGCCGGGCCTGCGCATCCTGCGGGAAGATGCGTGCGTGCAGGCTCTTAAGGCTTGAGGCCGGATGCGGTCGCCTCGCGATCGATCCGGATGGCCGGGACTAGGCGGGCGAGCGTGGCCGTTCAGGCAGGGGGCGCCGGCCGGGGTATGGGCCGGGCGCGGACAGGCAGGAGACGACGTCTAGGATGCCTTGGAGCAATCAGAGCGGCGGCGGGGGCCCGTGGGGCCGGCCCGGCGGCAACGGCGGCGGTCCCTGGGGTGGTGGCGGCGGCGGCGGCAAGACGCCGCCGAATCTTGAGGACCTGCTCCGGCGCGGGCAGGACCGCCTGCGCGGTCTGATCCCGGGCGGCGGTGGCGGCTCGGGCGGCTACGGGGGCGGCGGCGCGCAGGGCGTCGGCGGCGGCCGCAGCGCGGCGGTGATCGCCGTGCTCGCCGTCGCGATCTGGCTCGCCACCGGCTTCTACACCGTCTACCCCCGTCAGGTCGGCATCGAGACGATCTTCGGCCGCTATGTCGGCACCAAGGGCGAGGGCCTGCGCTACAACTTCCCCTATCCGATCGGCGGGGTGGTGAAGCCGGATGTCGGCTCCCAGAACTCGATCCAGATCGGTTTCCGCGCCGGTCCGAACGGCCAGGGCCGCACCCGCGACGTGCCGGACGAGAGCCTGATGCTCACCGGCGACGAGAACATCGTCGATCTCGATTTCGAGGTGCAGTGGCGGGTCAACCCGCTGAAGGCCTCCGACTTCGTGTTCAACCTCCAGAACCCGGAGGGCACCATCAAGGCGATCTCCGAGAGCGCGATGCGCGAGGTGATCGGCCGCCGCAACATCCAGGCGATCCTCACCAACGAGCAGTCGAGCATCGCCCAGGAGGTGAAGGAGATGGTCCAGAAGGCGCTCGACGAGTACGGCGCCGGCGTGCGCATCGAGGTGGTGCAGCTCGTCTCGGTCAATCCGCCGCCGGAGGTGCGCCCCGCCTTCATCGACGTGAACGCGGCCCAGCAGGACGCCGACACGGCGCAGAACGAGGCCAAGACCTACGCGAGCCGCGAAGTGCCGCAGGCCCGCGGCAAGGCGTCCCAGATCGTCCAGCAGGCCGAGGCCTACCGGACCAAGGCGACCGCCGACGCCACCGGCCAGGCGGCCCGCTTCAGCGAGGTCTACGCCTCCTACAAGGCCGCCCCGGCGATCAGCCGCGAGCGGATCTTCCTGGAGACGATGGAAAAGGTACTGGGGTCCGTGAACAAGGTGATCATCGACCAGAACGGGACGCAGCCCGGGGCGGCGACCGCCGCCGGCGTGCTGCCGGTGCTGCCGCTCTCCGAGTTCGGCGCCCGCGCCCAGACCCAGACGGGAGCCGCCCGATGAAGCAGGCTCTCCGCACCGGCCTGATCGCGATCGCGGCGATCGTCGCGATCGGCCTCTACGCGTCGATCTTCACCGTCGGCCAGATGCAGCAGGCCCTGGTCCTGCAGTTCGGCCGCGTCCGCGCCGTCCTCAACGCCACCGGCGAGGAGAAGCCCGGCCTGTACTTCAAGATCCCGTTCATGGAGAACGTGGTCCTGTTCGACAAGCGCGTGCTCGACCTCGACCTGCCGGTGCAGACGGTGCTCACCGCCGACCGGCAGAACCTGGAGGTGGACGCCTTCGCCCGCTACCGGATCCTCGACCCGCTCCGCTTCTACCAGGCGGTGGGCAATATCGGGCTCGCCAACCAGCGGCTCGCGAGCTTCACCAATTCCGGCCTGCGCAACGTGCTCGCCCGCTCGACCCGCGACGCCATCGTGAAGACCGACCGCGGCCAGCTAATGCACCAGATCCAGGAGGACGTGAACCGGCAGGCCAAGGCACTGGGCATCGAGATCGTCGACCTGCGCATGACCCGCGTCGATCTGCCCGCGCAGAATTCGGCCGCCGTCTACCGCCGGATGAAGACCGAGCGCGAGCGCGAGGCCGCCGACATCCGCGCCAACGGCGACCAGATCGCCGCCACGATCCGCGCCAAGGCCGACCGCGAGGTCACGGTGATCCTCGCCGACGCGACGCAGACCTCCGAGCAGCTGCGCGGACAGGGTGACGCGGACAAGAACCGCATCCTCGCCGAGGCGTTCGGCAAGGATGCGGACTTCTTCAGCTTCTACCGCTCGATGCAGGCCTACGAGAGCGGGCTGAAGGGATCCGACACCCGTCTGGTGATCAGCCCGACTTCGGACTTCTTCCGGTACTTCAGCGACCCGCAGGGCCGGCCCCCGGCCCCGGCGGCCCGCGGGCCGCGCGGACCGGCCGATCCGAGCGCCGCCACCGGGTCCACCACCGGGTCCGCGGCCGGGACGGCACGCTGATCGGGATGCGAGTTGGCGCCCCGGCGTCCGGAGACTACCTTGCAGGAAAACCCGCGGGCCCCCGATCGTCGGTCGAGGCCCGCGGCGCCGGAAACGCGTTCTTGAAGAGGTCGACCATGCACCCCGTCGCGAGCGCCCCCGTGGCGCCCTTCGGCCGCGCCACCGCGCAGCCCCGTTCCCGCGCCCGCGCGCTGATGGCCTCGATCCTGATCGGCGCCTCCGTAGCCGCGGCCGCCCTGCCGGTTCCCGCCCTCGCCAAGGGGCCGGCCTCGCTCGCGGATCTCGCCGAGCAGGTCACCGACGCGGTGGTCAACATCTCCGCCTCCACCACCGTGGAGGCCCGCGGCGGCCGCGCCATGCCGCAGGTCCCCCCGGGCACCCCGTTCGAGGACCTGTTCGAGGAATTCTTCAACCGGCGCGGAGGCCGCGGCGGCGGCGGTGGTGACGGCGAGGCGCCGCGCGCGCAGCGCAAGTCCAATTCCCTGGGCTCCGGCTTCATCATCGACGCCGCCGGCCTCGTGGTGACGAACAACCACGTCATCGGCGACGCCAACGACATCCAGGTCATCCTGCACGACGGCACCAAGCTCAAGGCCGAGATCGTCGGCAAGGATTCGAAGATCGATCTCGCGGTCCTGCGGGTGAAGCCCCCGGCCGATCACCCGCTGAAGGCGGTGCCGTTCGGCGATTCGGATAAGATGCGCCCGGGCGACTGGGTCATCGCCATCGGCAATCCGTTCGGGCTCGGCGGCTCGGTCTCGGCCGGCATCGTCTCGGCCCGGGGCCGTAACATCGAGTCCGGACCCTACGACAACTACATTCAGACCGACGCGGCCATCAACAAGGGCAATTCCGGCGGTCCGCTGTTCAACATGGACGGCGAGGTGATCGGCATCAACACGGCGATCCTGTCGCCGACCGGCGGCTCGGTGGGCATCGGCTTCGCGGTCCCGTCGGGTACGGCCAAGCCCGTGATCGATCAGCTCCGCGATTTCGGCGAGGTCCGCCGCGGCTGGCTCGGCGTCCGCATCCAGAACGTCGACGACACCACCGCCGAGGCGCTCAACCTCAAGGGCGGGGCGCGGGGCGCCCTGGTGGCCGGCGTCGACGAGAAGGGTCCGGCCAAGACCGCCGGGATCGAGGTGGGCGACGTGATCCTGAAGTTCAACGGTGCGCCGGTGAAGGCCTCCGGCGACCTGCCGCGGATCGTGGCCTCGACCCCCGTGGGTCAGAAGGTCGACGTGGTCGTGGTCCGCAAGGGCGAGGAGGTGACGAAGCCCGTCACCCTCGGCCGCCTGGAGGACAGCGACAAGCCGCAGCTCGCCAACCTGCGCCAGCCGGAGCCCGAGAGCGCCACCCGGCAGGCGCTGGGCCTCAACCTCTCCGGCATGACCGACGAGCTGCGCAAGAAGTTCTCCATCAAGGACACCGTGAAGGGCGTGGTCGTCACCCGGGTCGACCCGAACTCGACGGC
This sequence comes from Methylobacterium sp. 391_Methyba4, assembly GCF_029691625.1. Classification (NCBI taxonomy): domain Bacteria; kingdom Pseudomonadati; phylum Pseudomonadota; class Alphaproteobacteria; order Hyphomicrobiales; family Methylobacteriaceae; genus Methylobacterium; species Methylobacterium sp. 391_Methyba4. The sequence continues at coordinate 5,537,955 of NZ_CP121475.1, forward strand.
GGCCGACAAGCGGATCCAGCCCGGCGAGGTGATCGTCGAGGTCGGCCAGGAGGCGGTGAGCACCCCGGCGGAGGTGACCAAGCGGATCGACGCCCTGAAGAAGGATGGGCGCAAGTCGGTGCTGCTGCTGGTGGCGAGCGCCACAGGCGACGTCCGTTTCGTGGCCGTCGGGCTGGACTGAGCGCTGTCCCACGCGAGATCGAAGGCCGTCGCTTCGCGAGGAGCGGCGGCCTTCCTGCGTTCAGGACACCCGTGGTGCCGCGGCGCGGCACGCCGGTGCCGCGAGGCGCAGCGGTTCGCGAACCAACCGGAGATCGAGAAGCTCCGCGTATCGACACGCTCTGACATCGCGGCCGCGATGGGCGCCGTCGCCTGCGCGAAGGTCGAGCCGGTGCGCCGGCGGGTCGGTGCGATCGGCGTTCAGGCCCCGGCCGTTCCGGGCGCGGTCCGCGCCCCGACCCGCACCCTTCAGTGAGGGCTCACCCCACGAACTCCGCCGCCGCATAGCCCTGCAGGTACAGGAGCGCGGTGAGGTCGCCGTGCTCGACCCGGACCCGCGCCGCGGCGGCGACCGCGGGCTTCGCGCGGAACGCCACGCCGAGGCCGGCCTCGGTCAGCATGTCGAGATCGTTGGCCCCGTCGCCCACCGCCAGCGTCTCCGCAGGGCCGAGGGACAGCGCCTCACGGAGTTCGATCAGCGCCGCGCGCTTCTCGGCCTTCCCGACGATCGGATCCTCCACGAAGCCGGTGAGCCGTCCGTCCGCCACGCCCAACAGGTTGGACCGGTGCTCATCGAAGCCGATCATCGCCGCGATCGGGCCGGTGAACAGGGTGAAGCCGCCCGAGACGAGACAGGTGTGGGCGCCGTGCGCCCGCATCGTCCGCACCAGGGTGCGGCCGCCCGGGGTCAGGGTCAGGTGCTCGGCGATCAGCCCGTCGACCGCACCGACCGGGATGTCCTTCAGGAGCGCCACGCGCTCGCGCAGCGCCGGCTCGAAGGCGATCTCCCCGCGCATCGCCCGCTCGGTGATCGTCGCGACATGATCCTTGAGGCCGAGCGTTCCGGCGAGCTCGTCGATGCATTCCTGCTCGATCATGGTGGAATCCATGTCGGCCAGGAACAGGCGCTTGCGCCGGTGCGCGTCGGCGGGGAGCACGGCGAGGTCGATGGGTTCACCGGCGAGGGCCGTCCGCAGCGCGTCGGTGAGGGACGCCGCGGCGGCGGGCTCGCCCGAAACGAGCAGCTCGGCCGCCACCGCGCCGTGCAGGATCCGGGGCTGGTGCTCCGTCCGCAGCACCGCGCGGGCCTCGGCCAGCACCGCATCGGTGATGGACGGCCGATCCGGGTTTGCTATCAGGACCGCGACCAGCATCGTGGAGTTTCACCTTGCCGCCAGACCGGGAGGAAGCCGGGGGGCGCCCGGCGGCGATCCTCATCGCAGGGCCCACCGCGTCGGGCAAGTCGGCGCTGGCCGCCCGGCTGGCGGAGCGTCACGGCGGCGTGGTGATCAACACCGATTCCATGCAGGTCTACGGCGACCTGCGGCGCCTCACCGCCCGGCCCGACCCGGACGAGGAGGCACGGGTGCCCCACCGGCTCTACGGGCATGTCGACGGCGCCGTGAACTATTCCGTGGGGCATTTTTCACGGGATGTGGCGGCGCTGCTGACGACGCTCGACGGGCAAAGGCCGGTCTTCGTCGGCGGCACGGGCCTGTACTTCCGGGCGCTGGAGCAGGGGTTTTCGGAGCTGCCGCCGGTGCCCGAGGCCGTGCGCGCGCAGGTGCGGGCGGAGGCCGAGGGCCGTCCCACCGAGGCGCTGCACGCCGACCTCGCCCGCCACGATCCCGAGGGCGCCGCCCGCCTGCGCCCGAGCGACCGGATGCGGGTGATGCGGGCCCTGGAGATTTTTCTCGCCACCGGCCGGCCGATCGCGAGCTTCTACGGCGATCCGATACCCGGGCCGCTCGCCGGGTGGGCCCTCGAAAAAATCTTCCTGGCCCCCGACCGCGCCGTGTTGCGCGCCCGCATCGACGCCCGCTTCCGGACCATGATCGCCGAAGGGGCGCTGGACGAGGTCGCCCGCCTGCACAGGCGAAACCTCGACCCGCTGCTGCCGGTGATGCGCGCCCACGGCGTGCCGGGCCTGATCGCGTATCTCGAGGGGGCGATCGGACTCGAGGAGGCGATCGTCCGGGGACAGGCGGATACCCGGGCCTACGCCAAGCGCCAGTTCACGTGGTTCCGCCACCAGATGGGGGAGGACTGGCGCTGGATGGATCCGGAGGAGGCCGCGGCGGCGCTGTGAGGCTTCCCGCGGGCTCCCTCCCCGTGCGGGTGAGGGAGCCCGGCTTCCGGAGAAGGCAGGGCCTGCACGCGGAGCAGAATCCTGTTCTGTGCGGATGCTGTCCTCGCCCGACACCCCCTCTCCCGCGACGGGGCGAGGGAGGGGGTACACGGGGCCGTTTCCGACCCCTCCGGACCGCGAGGGGAGCTGCCGCCCTCAGCGCTCCAGCCGGGCCACGAGGCTCGACGTGTCCCAGCGGTTGCCGCCCATGGCCTGAACCTCGGCGTAGAACTGGTCCACCAGCGCCGAGACCGGCAGCTTGGCGCCGTTGCGGCGGGCCTCGTCCAGCAGGATGCCGAGATCCTTGCGCATCCAGTCGACCGCGAAGCCGAAGTCGAACTTGCCCGCGTTCATGGTCTTGCCGCGGTTCTCCATCTGCCAGGAGCCGGCGGCGCCCTTGGAGATCACGTCGAGCACCGCTTCCACGTCGAGGCCGGCGCGCTTGGCGAAGTGGACGCCCTCGGAGAGGCCCTGGACGAGGCCGGCGATGCAGATCTGGTTGACCATCTTGGTGAGCTGGCCGGCGCCCGCCGGGCCCATCAGCCGGCAGGCCCGGGCGAAGGACCCGATCGCGCCCTCGACCTTGGCGTAGGTCGCCGCGTCGCCGCCGCACATCACGGTCAGCACCCCGTTCTCGGCGCCGGCCTGGCCGCCGGAGACCGGCGCGTCGATGAAGCCGAGCCCCTTGGCCTCCGCGGCCGCGGCCAGTTCCCGGGCCACCTCGGCGGAGGCGGTGGTGTGGTCCACGAAGACCGCGCCCGGCGTCATGCCGGCGAGCGCCCCGTCGTCGCCCAGCACGACGCTGCGCAGGTCGTCGTCGTTGCCCACGCAGGCGAAGACGATCTCGGCGCCCTCGGCGGCCTGCCGGGGCGTGGGGGCGAAGGCACCGCCATAGGTCTTCACCCAGGCTTCCGCCTTCGGCGTGGTGCGGTTGTAGACGGTGACGTCGTGGCCACCCTTCTTGGCGAGGTGGCCAGCCATCGGCCCGCCCATCACGCCGAGACCCAGGAATGCGACCTTCGCCATGGTTGTCCGCTCCTCGCAGGCCCGGACCGCGCCGGCGCCCTTCCTTCTCCGACGGCGGGCGGCGACGGAGCTCGGCAGCCTGGCCGTGAAGGGGGTCGGGGCCGTGCCGGAGACCCGATGTGACACATTGGGCGTCGTGCCGCCGCCGACGCTGCATCACAGCTCGGATCGCTTGCGTCAACGGCGGACCAATAGGATAACCCGCCCGTGTAGCCCGGGACCACGAAGTCCCAGCCGGAGCCCCCGCGCGTGGCCCCGTGCGCGAGGCGGTCGGTCAGGGAGTGGGACATGGGTACGGCGCTCGGCAGGCATGGGCCATGGGTCCTCGTGGGCGCCCTCGGCGCCGCGGCGCTGGCGATCGTGGCGAGCCAGCGGGGCGAGACCATCAACGCCCTCTGGGTCGTGGTCGCGGCAGTCTGCGTCTACCTGATCGCCTACCGCTACTATTCCCAGTTCATCGCCGACAAGGTGATGCGCCTCGACCCGAAGCGCATGACGCCGGCCGTGCGGCACAATGACGGTCTCGATTACGTCCCCACCAACCGCGGCGTCCTGTTCGGCCACCACTTCGCGGCGATCGCGGGCGCGGGCCCGCTGGTCGGCCCGGTGCTCGCCGCCCAGATGGGCTACCTGCCCGGCATGCTCTGGATCCTGGCCGGCGTGGTCCTCGCCGGCGCTGTGCAGGACTTCATGGTCCTGTTCGTGTCGATGCGCCGGGACGGCCGGTCGCTCGGCGAGCTGATCCGGGCCGAGCTCGGGACGATTCCCGGCATCATCGCGCTGTTCGGCACCTTCCTGATCATGGTGATCCTGCTGGCCGTGCTGGCCCTCATCGTGGTCAAGGCGCTCGCCGAGAGCCCCTGGGGCACCTTCACGGTGATGTCGACGATCCCGATCGCCATGCTGATGGGCGTCTATTCCCGCTATATCCGGCCCGGCAAGATCGGCGAGGTCTCGATCCTGGGCTTCGTCCTGCTGATGCTGGCGATCGTGGCCGGCGGCTCGGTGGCGGCGAGCCCGGTCTGGGGACCGGCCTTCACCTTCACGGGCCCGCAGCTCTGCTGGATGCTGATCGGCTACGGCTTCGTCGCCTCGATCCTGCCGGTCTGGCTGCTCCTCGCCCCGCGCGACTACCTGTCGACCTTCCTCAAGATCGGCACCATCGTGGGCCTCGCCCTCGGCATCGCCGTCGTGGCGCCGCACATGCAGATGCCGGCGGTCACCAAGTTCGTCGACGGCACCGGTCCGGTCTGGGCGGGCAGCCTGTTCCCGTTCCTGTTCATCACCATCGCGTGCGGCGCGGTCTCGGGCTTCCACGCCCTGATCTCGTCGGGCACCACCCCGAAGCTGATCGCCAGCGAGGCCGATGCCCGCTTCATCGGCTACGGCGGCATGCTGATGGAATCCTTCGTGGCGATCATGGCGCTGGTCTCGGCCTGCGTGATCGACCCCGGCGTCTACTTCACCATGAACTCGCCCGCCGCCCTGCTCGGCACCACGCCCGAGACCGCCGCCGCCGCGGTGACCAAGCTCGGCTTCGCCACCACCCCGGAGGTGATCACCCAGACCGCCGCCGATGTCGGCGAGCACACGATCATCTCCCGCGCCGGCGGCGCCCCGACGCTCGCGGTGGGCATGGCCCACATCATCTCGTCGGCCATCGGCGGCAAGGCGATGATGGCCTTCTGGTACCATTTCGCGATCCTGTTCGAGGCGCTGTTCATCCTCACGGCCGTGGACGCGGGCACCCGCGCCTGCCGGTTCATGGTGCAGGATCTGGTCGCGCTGGCGGTGCCGTCGTTCAAGAACACCACGTCGTGGGGGCCGAGCATCGCGGCCACCGCCATCTCGGTGGGGGCCTGGGGCTACTTCCTCTACCAGGGGGTGACCGACCCGCTCGGCGGCATCAACACCCTGTGGCCGCTCTTCGGCATCTCGAACCAGATGCTGGCCGCGGTGGCGCTGACGCTCTGCACGGTGGTGATCTTCAAGATGAAGCGCGAGCGCTACGCGTTCGTGACCATCATCCCGACCGCGTGGCTGTGCATCTGCACCCTCACGGCCGGCTGGCAGAAGATCTTCTCCGCCGATCCGAAGATCGGCTTCCTGGCGCACGCCCAGCGCTACGCGGCCGCCGCCGCGGAGGGCAAGATCCTGGCCCCGGCCAAGAACGCCGACCAGATGAGCCAGATCATCCTCAACGACCGGATCGACGCGGTGCTGGCGGCCCTGTTCATCGGCCTCGTCGTCGCCATCGCGGGCTTCGGCATCGCCGCCTGCCTGAAGGCGTGGCGCGCGGATCGCTGGACTGCCCTGGAGACCGAGCCCCACATGGTCCCGGCGGAGTAGGGGGAGGGCCATGCGGCAGCCGTCGAACCTGCGGGATCGCCTCCGGACGCTGTCCAAATGCGTCTGCGACGGCGCCCGGCTGATGGTGGGGCAGGGGGACTACGCGGCCTATGCCGAGCATGTCCGCCGCACCCATCCGGACCAGGCGCCGATGACCGAGGTGGAGTTCTTCCGCAACCGGGAGAACGCCCGCTTCGGCGTCGGCAACACCGCGGGCTTCCGCTGCTGCTGAACGCGGACCCGATGCGGCCCGGCCGGCGTTCTTCAGGCCGGAGGGCCGCCCCGCCCTCGCGAGACGCGGAGCACCGATGACCGACGAGAGCGTGCAGGCCCCGATCGAGCCCCGGGCCGTCAACATCGCCCATGCCTGGGAGCGGGCCTACTGGGCGCGCCGGTTCATGGTTCCGGTGGAGCAGGTCGAGGCCGCCGTGGCGGCGGTCGGCGACGATCCGGCCCGCGTGGCGGCCCATCTCGGGCGGGACTGGCCGGGCCACGAGCCCGCCACCTGAGCGCTCGTCCTCCACGATCCCGGGCTTAAGCTCGGCCGCATCTTGACTCGGCGGCCACAATATCCGCCATCTCAGGCCCGACGGGAGGTCGGCATGAGCATTTTCCAGGACGCCATCCTTCGGTTTGGCCGCACGATCATGTCGTATGCGGGCGACGCGGTCTTCCTGCAGGCTGCGGTTTCGTCCGCCGCCAACGTCATCGTGGCGGATGGGGACGTGGGCGAGGAGGAGATCGAGTCGGCCATCACCGGCATTCGCGCCAACCCGATCCTCGAGAAGTCGTACGACACGCTGCGCGTCGAGCAGGAGCTCTATGAGGCGATCGCCCGAGCCAAGACCCGGGCCGGGCGCATTGAGAACCTGCGCCACGTCGGCGCCATCGCGGAACGGCCGATCGAGCAGCGCCAGGACGTGTTCCTGATCGGCGCCGACGTGGCCGATATCGACGGGATCAGCGCGGTCGAGCACAAGGCGCTCGACGAGATCGCCGCCGCGCTGCAGGTCGACAAGTCCGCGCTGCTGCGGTGATCCAGAGGGCGCAGCGCCCGGCAGGCGCGGGGACGCTGCGCCGAGATGTCTCGCCAACCCGCCCCCTCATCCTGAAGGGCCGGAGCGCCGCGGAGGCCTCGAAGCAGACCGCCAGTCGGCGCCGCGATCCCTGGCGCCCGCCTTCGAGTCCCGCGACGCGGGCACCGCAGGATGACGGCGCAGCGGGATGCGGGGCATGAGAGGGGGGGGCGACCGCAACCCTGCGGCGATGCGGTCCGGCCCTTGCTTGACCGGACGTGATCGCGAAACAATCCGGGTCTAGCCGGTGAGCCGGTACACAGCGCGGAATTGCCGGCCCGCGGCCGGCCGGCGGAGACCGCATGGGCCTCGTCCTCTACGCCCTCAAGTTCCGGATCACGACCTACGTGCTCGCCGTGCTGATGATGCTCGGCGGCGTCGGCGCGATCCTTGTCACGCCCAAGGACGTGCTGCCGGTCGTCGACATCCCGGTCGTCGTGGTGGTCTGGACCTATACCGGCTTGTCGGCGCCGGAGATGGAACAGCGCATCACGACCTACGCCGAATACGGGATCTCCAATAACGTCAACAGCATCCGACGGATGGAGTCGACGACGCTCCAGGGCACGGCGGTTCAGCGGATCTACTTCGACCCGTCCGTCAGCCTGGATCTCGCCATCGCTCAGGTGGTCTCCTCCACCAACTCGATCCGCGCCGTGATGCCCACCGGCACGCAGCCGCCGGTGATCGTGCGCTACTCCGCCTCCTCGGTGCCGGTGATCCAGCTCGCCCTGACCTCGGCCAAGCAGAGCCTCAACGAGGTCTACGACTACGCCCAGTACCGGATCCGCCAGACCCTCGCGCAGGTCCCGGGCTCGACCCTGCCGTCGCCGTTCGGCGGTGCGCCCCGGCAGATCATGGTCGATCTCGACCTCAATGCCCTCCAGGCGCTCGGCCTGACGCCGCTCGACGTCACCAACGCCATGACGGCCCAGAACCTGACGGTGCCGTCCGGCCTCGCCAAGATTGGCGAGCAGCAATACCCGGTCCAGCTCAACGGCACCCCGCCCTCGATCGAGACCCTGAACCTCGCGCCGATCAAGGTTGTGGCCGGCCAGCCCGTGCTGATGCGCGACGTCGCCTATGTCCGCGACGGCGGCCCGCCGCAGGTCAACGTGGTCAGCGCCGACGGCCAGCAGGCCGTGCTGATGCAGATCATCAAGAACGGCAACGCCTCGACGCTGAACGTCGTCAACAACGTCAAGGCGGCGATGCCGACGATCCGCGCCGCCGCCCCCGACGGCCTGTCGATCAAGCCGCTGTTCGACCAGTCGGTCTTCGTGTCGAACGCCATCGAGGGCGTGCTGCACGAGGCGCTGACCGCCGCGGCCCTGACGGGGCTGGCGATCCTGCTGTTCCTCGGCTCCTGGCGCTCGACCATCATCGTGCTGATCTCGATCCCGCTCTGCGTGATGACCTCGCTCGCGGTGCTGGCGGCGCTCGGCGAGACCATCAACGTGATGACGCTGGGCGGCCTCGCCCTGGCGGTGGGCATCCTGGTGGACGACGCCACGGTGGCGATCGAGAACACCTACCGGCTGTTCGAAGAGGGCGAGGAGTTCCGCGAGAGCGTGGTCCACGGCGCCGCCGGCATCGCCAAGCCGGCGCTGATCTCGACGCTCGCGATCTGCGCGGCCTTCACGGCGGTGTTCGCGCTGACCGACACGCCGAAATACCTGTTCACCCCGCAGGCGCTCGCGGTCGTGTTCGCGATGCTGACCTCCTACCTGCTCTCGCGCACCCTGGTGCCGCTGCTGATCGACGTGATCGTGGCGCCGGAATACCGGCAGAAGCACGCCAAGGACCGGGCGGAGCACGAGGCCCCCCGCCGGGGCCGGATCGCCCGGGCCGCCGGTCTCGTCGGCGCCCCCGTGATGCGGCTCGCCGGCTGGATCCATGGCCACTTCGAGCGCGGCTTCGCGCGGTTCCACCGGGGCTATGTCGGCCTGCTCCACGCGGTGCTGCGCCACCGGATCGTCACCGTCGGCGTCGTCGGCGGCGTGCTCGGGCTGACCGGCGTGCTGTTCGCCTTCGTGGGCCAGGATTACTTCCCGCAGATCGAGGCGAGCCAGATGACCCTGCATCTGCGCACCCGCACCGGCATGCGCATCGAGACCGCCCGGCAGGTCTTCGCCGAGGTCGAGGGTACCGTCCGCGAGGTGATCCCGGCGGATGAGATCGATCAGATCCTGCAGAATCTCGGCCTGCCGTCGAACAACTACAACTTCGCGTTCTCGGACGGCTCGTTCGTCTCCTACAATGACGGGCAGATGCTCATCAGCCTGAAGGAGGGGCACGGCCCGGTGGCCGGCTACATGAAGCGCCTGCGCGACGTGCTGATGAAGCGCTTCCCCGACGTGACCGTCTATTTCCAGCCCGCCGACATGATCACCCAGATCCTGAATTTCGGCGTCCTCACGCCGATCGACGTGCAGGTCTCAGGCCGGCACAAGGAGAAGGATCTGGAGGTCGCCCAGCGCATCGTCCAGCGGCTGAAGCACACGAAGGGCCTCGTCGACGTCCACCTGCAACAGATCGTCAACGCGCCGCAATTCTACGTCGACGTCGACCGGCGCCTCGCCTCCGAACTCGGCCTCACCGAGCAGCAGGTGGCGCAGAACATGAACATCTCGCTGTCGGGCAGCTACCAGGTCACGCCGAACTTCTGGCCCGACCCGAAGACCGGCATCCCCTACCAGCTCTGGGTGCAGACGCCCGAATACCGCAACAGCTCACTCACCGACCTGCGCAACACGCCGATATTCGTGCGGGCGGCCGCCACCTCCGGCTCGGGCCCCGGCGTGCTCACCCTGCTCTCGAGCCTCGCCGACATCCGTCGGACGCCGACGCAGACCATGATCAGCCACGTCAACATCCAGCCGACCTTCGACATCTTCGCCTCGGTGCAGGACCGGGACCTCGGCACGGTGGCCCGCGCGATCGACGCCATCGTCCAGGACGAGCAGAAAAACCTGGAGGCGCCGGACAAGATCGTGGTGCGCGGCCAGATCGAGAACATGCGCTCGGCCTTCTTCCGCCTGGAGATCGGCCTCGGCATCGCGCTGATCGCCGTCTACCTCTTGATGGCGGTGAACTATCAGAGCTGGGGCGACCCGTTCGTGGTGATCGCGGCCCTGCCGATGGCGTTCTGCGGCATCACCTTCGCGCTGTTCGTCACCGGCACGACCTTCTCGATCCCGTCGATCTTCGGGGCGATCATGTCGGTGGGCATCGCCTCGGCGAACTCGATCCTGCTCGTCACCTTCGCCAAGGAGCACCGGGAGGCGACGGGCTGCAGCGCCCTGGAGGCGGCGATCACCGCGGGCGAGACCCGGCTCCGGCCGGTGCTGATGACCGCCTCGGCGATGTTTTTGGGCCTGATCCCGATGGCGCTGGGCACCGGCGAGGGCGGCGAGCAGAACGCGGCGCTGGCCCGCGCCGTCATGGGCGGCATCGCCTTCGCGACGCCCGCGACCCTGCTGCTGGTGCCGTTCCTCTACGTGCTGATGCGCGGCGGTCCGGCCCGGCCGGTGCAGGATTACCTGGAGCCGGAGGGGCGACCGGCGGCGGCCTGAGCGCCGGACGCGCGGCTCTCGCCTCCCTCGCGTGGGGAGGCCTTGGAGGTGGGGGTGCAGGCGGCGCCGGGACGCTCGATCCTGCACCTTCCCGAGCCCCACCCCATAAGGAGGAGGGGAAACGGCTCACCCCTCCTTGAACCCGCATTCCGGCGTGTCGTCGGCGTTGCCGTGATACGTCTACGGCAGGAACAGCCTCGGGCCGGCGTGGTGGCGTCGTGCGGTGCCTATCCGATCAGTAGCGCCGCTCCATCCGTCGCTCGTGCCGGTCCATCCTCCGGTCCTGCCGGTTGACCTGCCGGTCCATGCGTCGCTCGTGTCGATCCATCCTGCGATCGTGCCGACGCTCCATGCCGAGGGTCTGCGCCTTGAGGATCAACCCGTCTGCGACGCCGGCCGCCTCGACCGCAGGCCGAGATGTGCCGAAGGGCGCTGCCATCGCACCGCTTCCCAGGCCGAGCGCGAGGGCTGCGGCGACGGAAAACCCCGCCAACTTCAGATGCGACATCGCCCTCTCCCTCGCTTGGTCGTTGCCGTCAGGACCGACCCTCGCAGTCTTGCGGATTTTTCGTGCGCTGCTTGATCGACGGAGACAATCCGAACGGAATGCGGCGCACGCCAGGGCGCGACAGCGCAGTCGGGATCGTCGCGGATCGGAGGCGTCCGGCGGATTGACGGGATCGATCAGGTTCAGGCCCTGACGGACGCCGCGCGCGCCCTGCGGCCTCCGGGGCGACGAGATCCACGCCATCGCTTGCCGGAGCCGCGCTCCGCCCCCTTGCGGGGTGGAGTTGGAGGTGGGGGCGCAGGATCAGGCGGTGCGGTGCCTTCTGCACCGCCCCACCCGTGACCCCTCCCGGCAGGGGGAGGGGATGCGCGCTGCCCTGTCGGAACGGGGTGTCAGACCGAGCGGTGTGGATCCGGTGGTCCGCAGGGGGAGAGGAGCGGCGGGCGTCGGTTCGGAACCGCCACGCCCGGACACCGCTGCGCCGTGCGGACCGCACGAATGTCCTCAGCCCTCCTTGAAGCCGTATTCCGGCGTGTCGTCGTCGTTGCCGTAATACTTGTACGGCAGGAACTTGCCCGACATGGTGAGCTTCACCCGGTCGCCCTTGTTGTTGGCCTCGCGGGCCATGTCCATGTTGAAGTCGATCGCCGACATGATGCCGTCGCCGAACTCCTCCTGGATCAGCTCCTTGAAGGTCGTGCCGTAGACCATCACCAGCTCGTAGAACCGGTAGATCAGCGGGTCGGTGGGCGGCAGCGACGGGATCGAGCCGCGGTAGGGCGGCTCGTTGAGCATCCGCTCCTCCGCCTCGGTGAGGCCGAAGAGTTCGGCCGCCCGCTTGGCCTGGGCCTTCGGCAGCTTCATCTGGCCGAGGCACGCGGCGGTGATCAGGAACGGCGACAGGCCGCCGATCGCCTCGTGGATGTGCTTCCAGGTCCAGCCCTTCTCGCGCTTGATGTCGAGAAGCTTCTCGGTGAGGTCCTCGCGCTTCATGGTCGGCTCCTGGGTTTCAATCTGCGATGGGTTCGGTGAGGCCGCGTCGTCCGCGGCCCCACCCACCCCGATGCGGGGTGCGCGTCCGGATCGCGACCGGTGAGGGGATACGGTCGCGACCGGACGCGGACATCCGCCGATCATCGGCCTGGCCGCTATCGGGAGCGGCGCCGGCCGACGGGCGGACCCCCTCCACGGCGCAAGCGGTATGCCAGCCGCGGAAATTCCGGAATCGCCAGCGCCGGCAGGAGGTTGGCCGGCCAGTGCGAGAATCACGACATCTCGTTGGAAACGAGATATCGTCAGACCATGACGACATATCGTGACACCGGCGAGATGGGCGCGTTCGGAGCAGTCTTCGAGGCGAGCCCGGATCCCCTGCTGGTGCTCCTGCCCGAGGAGGACCGGATCGCCGACGCCAACGCGGCGGCGGCGCGTCTGCTCGGTCACGGGCGTCCGGCGCTGCGGCGGGCCCGGGCCAGCGCGCTGTTTCCGGGCCAGCTCGCGGCCCTCACGGCGTTCACCCAGGCCGTCCTGGCGAAAGGGCATTGGTGGACGCGGACCCTGGCGCCCCGCGACGCGGCGGGCCGCGACCTGCGGGTCGAGACCGTGGCCTTCCCGCTTCCGGGCGAACAGATGCGCCTCGTCGTGGCGCTCGCGGATCCGGACGCCCTCCACCGCCGTCAGGTCGACGGCGAGGCCGAGGCCCATATGCGCGCGGGCCTCTCCGAGTGGCAGCGGATGGAGCGGATCTTCCGCGACATCGAGCGGGGCAACCAGCTGATCCTGCGCGCGGCCGGGGAGGGGATCTACGGTGTCAACGCGGAGGGCGTGACCACCTTCGTCAATCCGGCCGCCGCGCGCATGCTCGGCTGCGAGGCCGCCGACCTCGTCGGCCGGGACATGCATGCCGCCGTGCACCACACCCGCGCCGACGGCAGCCACTACCCCCATCGCGACTGCCCGATCTACGCGGCGTTCCGCGACGGGATCGTGCATCAGGTCGATCACGAGGTCTTCTGGCGCGCCGACGGGACGTCCTTCCCGGTCGAGTACACCTCGACGCCGATCCGCGACCGGGGGCGCCTGCTCGGCGCCGTCATCGTGTTCCGCGACATCAGCCAGCGCCGGGAGGCCGAGGCCCGGCTGACGAGCGCGCTCGCCGAGGTCGACTCCCTTCGGGAGCGCCTCGAGTTGGAGAACGCCTATCTCAAGGAGGAAATCCGGGCCGAGCGCCAGCACCAGGGCATCATCGGCCGCTCCCCCGCCATCGCGGCCACGCTGCGCCAAGTCGACCTCGTGGCCGGAACCGACGCCACGGTGCTGATCACCGGCGAATCCGGCACCGGCAAGGAACTCATCGCCCGGGCGATCCACGAGGCGAGCCGCCGCAGCGCGCGCCCGATGATCCGGGTGAACTGCGCGGCGATCCCCCGCGAGCTGTTCGAGAGCGAGTTCTTCGGCCATGTCAGGGGTAGCTTCACCGGGGCGCTGCGCGACCGGATCGGGCGGTTCGAACTCGCCGATGGCGGCACGCTGTTCCTCGACGAGGTCGGCGAGATCCCCCTCGACCTCCAGGGCAAGCTGCTCCGCGTCCTGCAGGAGCGCTCCTTCGAGCGGGTCGGCGAGGCCCGCACCCGCGCGGTGGACGTGCGCGTGGTCGCGGCCACCAATCGGGACCTGCGCGCCGAGGTCCGGGCGGGCCGCTTCCGGGAGGATCTCTACTTCCGCCTCAACGTCTTCCCGATCCAGGCGCGGCCCCTGCGCGAGCGGCCCGAGGACATCCCGCCGATCGCCCTGCACCTGCTCCGGGTCGCCGCGCGCCGCCTCACCGTCCCGGAGCCGCGGCTCTCGGAGGGCGATGTCCGCCGCCTCTGCCGCTATCCCTGGCCCGGCAACGTCCGCGAGCTGGAGAACGTGATCGAGCGGGCGGTGATCCTCTCCGCCGGGGGCCGGCTCCGCCTCGATCTGCCCGACGGCGAGGCGACCGGGCCCACGGACCCGGCCGCACCGGCCGCGGCGCCCGGCGGCCGGCCGGCCACGGAGGCCGAGCGCCGCGCCCGGGATCGCGCCGAGATCGTCGCCGCCCTGTCCCTGGCGGGCGGCCGGGTCTCCGGGCCGGGCGGCGCGGCCGAGCTGCTCGGCCTGCGCCCGACGACGCTCGCCTCGCGGATCAAGGCCCACGGGATCCCGCGCGGCTGATCCGGCAGGTCCTTGATCCGATCTTAAGATCGCTGTGCCAGGGCTCGCTCCGGCCTTCCCCGTCGACGTCGCAGCGCCCCGGCCGATGCAGGATCTCTCCGAGCCCGTCACCCTCCCGGCCGGCGCCGTCCTGTTCGAGGAGGGGGCGATCGGGCACTCTGCCTACCTGATCCTGAGCGGGCGCATCGCGATCTTCCAGCGGCGCGACGGCGGCGAGTCGGTGCTCGGCCGGCGGGGGGCCGGCGAGCTCTTCGGCGAGATGGCCATCCTCGACGCCCTCCCGCGCTCCGCCGGCGTCCGCGCCGAGGAGGACTGCGTGCTCGTGCCCGTGGGGGCGGCGCAGATCCGCCAGCGGCTCGCCGGCGCCGATCCGATCCTGCGCCTCTGCCTCGAGGGGCTCATCGCCCGGTTCCGGGAGACCCTGCCGCGCCTCGGACCGGCGGTGGCGGGGAGCCGGCCGGCGGCGCTGTCGCCGGCCGCCCGAGCCGATTTCGACGCGACTGTCGCCGCCCTCGCGCAGGAGCGCGCCTTGCGGCGGGCCCTGGCCCAGGACGAGTTCGCGCTGTTCCTGCAGCCGATCGTGCGGCTCGCCACCGGGCGGCTCGCCGGCTTCGAGGCCCTGATCCGCTGGCACGATCCCGAGCGCGGGCTCGTGCCGCCCGCGGCCTTCATCCCGGCCGCCGAAGCGAGCGGCCTGATCGTCGCCATCACCGCCTGGGTGATCGGCGAGATCGGCCGGATCGTGCCCCCGATCCTGCAGGCCGGCCTGCAGGCCCCCGCCTCCGTCGAAACCTCCCTGTTCGTCAGCTTCAACGTCACCGCCCAGGACCTCGCCCGGTCGGACATTCCGGGCCTGATCGACGCGATGCTGCGCCGGACCGGTATCGCCCCCGGGGCCCTCAAGCTCGAGATCACCGAGAGCACGCTGATGCAGGATCCGGCCGGCGCCGCCGCCGCCCTCGCGCGCTGCCGCGCGGCCGGCCTCGGCATCGCGGTGGACGATTTCGGCACGGGCTATTCCTCGCTCAGTCATCTCAGCGCCCTGCCGATCACCACGCTGAAGGTCGACCGGGCCTTCGTCCGGGCGATGCTGGCGGAGCCGCGCGATCGCCGGATCGTCCAGACCATCCTGCGGCTCGCCGAGGAGATCGGGGTCGCGGCGGTCGCGGAGGGCATCGAGGGCCGCGCCGAGGCGGAGGCCCTGGCGGCGATGGGCTGCGCCCTGGGCCAGGGCTACCATTTCGGTCGTCCGATGCCGCAGGCCGATGCCTTTGCGGCGGCGGCTGCCTGGGATGCCCTGCGCTGGCGGTGCGGGCCGGCCGAATTGGCCGATTCCGGGCGGCAGGGGGGCCACGGCGCCCAGATCTGAGGGAGTCCGGGCCTCGGCGGCGACGTTTGCCGCCTCCGCGAGCGTGGTTTCGATGCACCGGGCCGGCGGGAAGCGCGCGGCTCCGGGCGGAAACGCTTGCATCCGGTGCGTGTTTTCGGACCATGCGTCTTCGGGTCTCGGAGGCGGGCTTTGGGCGGAGACGAGCGGGACGGGCAGATGGCCGATGGGGCGGCAGGCGCATCCGCGCGGCCGGTGCCCTGGGAATTCGTGCTGCCGGACGAGACGGCCACGGAGGATCTCGGCCTGTTCCTCTCCGAGTTTCTGCTCCCCGGCGACGTCGTCGCCCTGTCGGGTGGCCTCGGCGGCGGCAAGACCACGCTCGCCCGCGCGGTGATCCGCGAACTCGCCGGCGACGCGCAGCTGGAGGTTCCGAGCCCGACCTTCACGCTGATCCAGCCCTATGCGGCCCGGGATGGTCGGCCGATCATCCATGCCGACCTCTACCGGCTGCGCGACCCCGACGAATTGGTGGAACTCGGCTTCGACGAGATGGCCGAGGGCGCGATCACCCTGGTCGAGTGGCCGGACCGGATGCCGCCCCGCGACGGTCCGGTGCTGACCGTCGACCTGTCCCTGCGGGCGGAGTTCGGCCCCGAGGCGCGGCTCGCCCGGATCGACGGCACCGGCGGCATGCGCGCCCGCCTCGATCGGGCCCGGGCGGTGCGCCGCCTCCTCGACCGCAGCGGGTGGGACATCGCCGAGCGGACGCTGATGCAGGGGGACGCCTCCTCCCGCGCCTACGAGCGTCTGACCAAGCCCGACGGCACCCGCGCCGTGCTGATGATCGCGCCGCCTCGGCCGGACGGGCCCCCGGTGCGGGACGGCAAGCCCTACAGCGCGATCGTGCACCTCGCCGAGAGCGTCCACGCCTTCGTGGCCCTGGACCGCGGCCTGCGGGCGCTCGGCCTCTCGGCGCCCAAAATCTACGGCGAGGACCTCGCCGAGGGCCTGCTGATCCTCGAGGATCTCGGCAGCGAGCCGGTGATCGAGGGGGGCGCCCCGCGGCCCGAGCGCTACGCCGAGGCCGTGCGCGTGCTCGCCAAGCTCCACGCCAACCCGCTCCCCTCGGCCCTGCCGGTGGAGGACGGGATCGAGCACGTGCTGCCGCCCTATGACATGGAGGCGCTGCTGTTCGAGGCGGAACTGATGCCCGAATGGTACGCGCCGGCGATCCGGAACGTCCGCCTGACGGCGGAAGCGCGGGCGGCGTTCGTCGACCTGTGGCGGGAGGCGCTTCAGGGCGCGATCCCGGACCGGCCGACCTGGACCCTGCGCGACTATCACTCCCCGAACCTGATCTGGCTGCCCGAGCGCGACGGGCTGGAGCGGGTCGGGCTGATCGACTTCCAGGACGCCGTGATGGGCCACCCGGCCTACGACGTCGCGTCGCTGCTGCAGGATGCCCGGGTCGATTCCAGCGCCGAGTTCGAGCTGCGGCTGCTCGGCCTCTACGCCCGCGAGCGCCGCGGCCGGGACCCGGCCTTCGATGTCGGGGCCTTCGCCACCGCCTACGCGCTGCTTGCGGCCCAGCGGGCCACAAAGATCCTCGGCATCTTCGCGCGCCTGGACCGGCGCGACGGCAAGCCCGGTTATCTCGCCCATCTGCCGCGGATCGAGGGTTATCTCGCCCGCAACCTCGCCCATCCGGCGCTCGCCGGACTGCGGGCGTGGCACGCGGATCATCTGCCGGGCCTCGTCGCTCCGGCTCCCGAACCCTGACCATCGGATTCCCGACCGCATGAGCGAGCCCGCCCCCGCCGTCAGCCGCGCCTTCGTCCTGGCCGCGGGCCTGGGCAAGCGCATGCGGCCGGTGACCGCCACGGTGCCGAAGCCCCTGGTGGAGGTCGCCGGCAAGGCTCTGCTCGATCACGCCCTGGACCGGGTCGCCGAGGCCGGAATCGGGACCGCGGTCGTCAACGTCCACTATCTCGCCGACCTGATCGAGGGGCATCTTGCGGGCCGGACCGAGGGGCCGGCCACGCTCGTGTCCGACGAGCGTGGAGCGTTGCTGGAGACGGGCGGTGGCATCCGCAAGGCCTTGCCGCTCCTGGGCGCGGGGCCGTTCGTGGTGCTGAACTCGGATTCGTTCTGGCTCGAGGGGCCGGCCTCCAACCTGCGCCGGTTGATCGAGAGCTGGGATGGGGACCGCATGGATGGCCTGTTGCTGGTGGCCCCCACCGCCACCAGCCTCGGCTACGAAGGGGCCGGTGACTTCGTGATGGACCCGGACGGGCGCCTGGAGCGGCGCGGCGAGCGTGAGGTGGCGCCCTTCATCTACGCGGGCGTGGCGATCCTCACGCCGAGCCTGTTCGCGGACACGCCGACGGGCGCCTTCTCCCTCAACCTGCTGTTCGACCGGGCGATCGCGGCGGGGCGGCTTTTCGGGATGCGGCTCGACGGCCAGTGGCTGCATGTCGGAACGCCCGAGGCGATCCGGGCCGCCGAGGAGCGCGTGCGGGCGAGCGCGCGGACTCCGTAGGTCCGGGGGAGCGAGGTGGGACGCATGGGCCGCGCAAGTCGTTGTCCAAAGTGTCTTGCCAAGCCGGATCCGAGCCTCTAGAAGCCCCTTCACACCGGCGGGCCAAGACCCCGCCGCCGTGTCAGGCGCCCGTAGCTCAGCTGGATAGAGCACCAGACTACGAATCTGGGGGTCAGAGGTTCGAATCCTTTCGGGCGCGCCATCACCTAGCTAAGTCTCAATACATTCCCGAACGCACCGGGTTAACGCTGTGGGTAACAGTGGAACCACTCGGTAACGGCGGACGCCTGCACCGGATGCGCGAGCGGCGTTCGTGAGGTCGGGACATGATCCGGCAAAGCTCGCTTGCTACTGCCGAGCTTGTCGGTGGCCTAAGCCCCCACTGACCTTCCACGCTCGCCTCGCCACACCTCCGACCGTAGCGGGCGGGCGTGGATGCCAGGGAGATCGCGAAATGCGACTCCTCCTTTGGCCGCTGGCTTGCCCTCGTTCTGAAGCGAGAGTCCGTCGATCAGGGGACGGACGATGAAGAAGAGCCGGTTCAGCGAAGCGCAGAGCATCGGATCCTGAAGGAGCAGCAGGCCGGATTGCCGGTTGTTGAGGTCTGCCGCCGTCGCGGCATCGGCGACGCGACGTTCTACACGTGGTGCTCGCGCTGGGGCGGCACGGAGGTCTCGGATGCGCGCCGGCTGAAGGCGCTCGACGAGGAGAGCCGTAAGCGCAAGACGCTCCTGGTCGAGGCGAGGCTCGACGTGGCCACGCTGCGCGAGGCTCTGGAGAAAACCTTCTGACGTCCAGTGCACGCAGCAGAGCGGCTTCGTCGAGGCCCTTAACGGCCGCTTGCGCGACGCGTGGTTGAGCGAGCAGCTGTTCCGGAGCCTGCCGGCGGCTCGGACCATGGCCGAGGTGTGGCGGGCAGACTGCAACACCTGCCGCCCTCACACGAGCTTCGGCGGGCTCAACCCCGAACGCATCTGCAACCCGGTCCGAGCACGACCAGAACCGGAACGGGCTCTGGTTATGAACGAGGGCAAACAGGGGGCAAGGTCCCCCATCAGGAAGCGATCAAACTCCGCAGCCCTCGAACGTCGGTGAGGTTTTCAAGGTCGTTGAGACGCGTGATCAGCGCGTCGGCGCGCGGCACACCGAGCACCGGCGTGATGAGGTCGCGCACCTTCGCGTTCACCCGCTCCGTATTCAGGGGGTTCTCCTTGGTCCCGGGCGGAAACTTCGTGAAATGTTCCAGCCTCCTCCCGTCGGTGAGGGTCACCTCGACCCGCGCGCTGCGCGGGGCCTCCCGCGTCATCAGGCCGGGATCGCCCACCACCTCCACCTTCTCGCGTGCGGACCGAATCGAAGGATTCTGCATCAGGCTCGCATCATGGCTGTCCGTGAAGGAGACGGCTCCTCTCACAAGCGCCAGGGCGACGAGATGCTGGCAGTTCACATCCGGCATGGCGCTGTGCCCGACGATGCCAACCGCGTCGGTCGGCAGGTGCACGACGATCCGCTGCACATCTGCGGCGCGCAGGCCGTGGCGCTCGCGCAAGGTCAGGATTGCATCGAGGGGCGACTGGATCGGATACCCGACCGAGAAGGTCTTGATCGCGGTTTCCGAGATGAAATACCGGCTTCCGAGCCCATCCAGCATCGCTTCGGGCTTGGGGTCGGTCGAGAGCGCGATGAACAGATTGTGCGTGCCGTCGAGGACGTCGGCGACGCCAGTCAGGCCGGCCTGGACCATCGTGACCGCGGTGACGCCGTTGCGGGCGCCCATCCCGGCGAAGTCGAAGGCCTTCTCGATATGGTCCTCGTCCTTGACCCAGCTCCAGAGCCCGGAGACCTGCTGGGCCGCATAGGAGAGCGCGAAGCGCGTGCGCCGCTCGTCGAGGCGGGCGAGCGCGGCCGCTGCGCCCAGGGCCCCGAAGGTGGAACTCGTTCCCTCGGCGCTCCGGTGGGAGCCCCGGACGAGATCCGGCCCGAGCGCCAGGAGGAGACGGCAGCACAGATCGTAGCCGAGAACGACGGCGCGGATCATGTCCTGACCCGAGCGGCCCTCCTTCTCAGCCATCGCGAGAGCCGCCGGCACGGTGGCCGAGCCGGGATGCGCTTTGGTGACAGGCTCGAAATCGTCCGTCTCGTCGGCATGGGCGCACATGGCGTTGGCGAGGGCCGCGTTGATCGCGGTGGTGCGCAGATCCGAGGCCACGACGGTGGCCTGATCGATGCCGCCGAGGCTGCGGACATAGGCCGTCGCCATCTCGCCTGGCCGCATGCGAGCGCCGGAGATCATGGCGCCGAACGTGTCGAGGATGCGGTGCTTGCAGGCCAGCACGACATCCGGCGGAAGCGGCCTGTCGCGTGCCTCGACCATGTAGCGGGCGAGCCGTCCGGTGATCTCCGCCCCGGCCGGGGCCGCCCGGGCCGGCACGGCGGCGGTGGCGAGGAGGCCGCCCGCCGCCTGCAGAATCCTTCTCCGGCTCGTTCCGCGTGCCGCGGTGTCCTGGGCCATGCCGTGCTGCTCCCTGAGCCCTGCCGTGGGCAGCGTGGCCCTCATGCGTCGGTTCGAGCGAGATGGGGCGTCACGGCGTGACCGTCTGCCCGGCCGGGCGCAACGGGGCGCGGGTCCCGGGCGCCCGGGTCACCGTGCAGATCCGCGCCGGCGGTCTCCGGGAGAAGAAGGGTCGCGCAGAAGGCGACGCCGTAGGCGCAGAGGGCGCAGGCGCCCATCGCGGTGCCGAGCGGCAGGCTGGCCGCCAGGATGCCGACCGTGGCGGGCACCACCGAGCCGAACCCGCGTCCGCCACCGAGGCAAAAGCCCTGGCCGCTCGCCCGGATCGACGTGGGGAACAGCTCCGCGAAGGTCGGCAGCATGCCGGCGGCCAGGGCGCCCTGGAACGCGCCCAGGAAGAAGCTCAGCACGATCGTGGTGCCGAGGCCGATCGGCGCGAGCAGGAGGATCGCGACGTTGCCCGATTGCAGGACGAGGAACGTCATGAAGGCGGGACGGCGGCCGATCCGGTCCGACAGCCAGCCGTAGAGCAGCGGGCCGACGAGGGAGCCCAGGATGTTCATCGCGAGATAGCCGGTGCTCGACTTGATCGAGAGGCCGAGGGCCGTCCGCAGATAGGTCGGCAGCCACGTGATCATCACGTAGGCGCCCCCGAAGATGCCGGTGGACATCACCGCTGCCGCGAAGGTGCGGCGCAGATGCCGGCCCGTGAAGATCGTCCAGACCGGCGGCGACACCGCGCCGTCGGATTGCGCGGCCTTTGCCTGCATGTAGATGCCGGATTCCGGCACGAGCCGGCGGATGAAGAAGACGAGGCCGGCCGGCACGATGCCGAGGGCGAAGAACACCCTCCAGCCCATCTCCTCCGAGAAGAGCGCGGCGATGACCGGCAGAAGGCTGACCGAGATCGCGTAGCCGACCGCGTAGCTGCTCTGGACAGAGGCCGCGACCCGGCCCCGAAGGCCTGGCCTGATGACCTCACTGATCAGCACCCCGCCAACGGCCGCCTCGCCGCCATAGCCGACGCCCTGCAGGAACCGGACGGCGGCGAGCGACCAGAAATCGCTCATGAACGCGGCGAGGCAGGTGAAGCCGGCTACCATCAGGATGGTGAGCTGGAGAATCCGGACCCGGCCGATTCGGTCGGCCAGGATGCCGGCGGCCCAGCCGCCGACCGCGGCGCCCGCGAGGGAGGCAGTGGCGAGGTAGCCGGCCTCGGCCTGCGTGAGGCCGAGCGTTGCGATGAGGGCCGGAATGACGAGCGCGTAGATCGTCGTGTCCATGGCATCGAGGCCGAAGCCCGCGAAGCAGGCCCAGTAGGTTCGCCGCTCCGTATCGTCGAGGTCGTGGTACCAGCCGAGCTTCATCATGGTGCGTTTCCTCCTGGCACGACGGATCGTGCCCTGCGCCGCCTCTTTCGGGCGGTCTGCCGGGCGCCCGGGTACGGGGGCGTCAGTCCTGCGGATCGTCGACGTATTCCAGGCCGGCGGCCGCGAGGGTCTCGCGCATCCGGTAGAGGTCGAGGCCGAGTTCGCCCGCGGCGAGGCGGGCGCGCTTCGCCTCCTCGTTGGCGGTCCGGGCGTCGGCCTTCTCCGCCACCGCGGCCGCGTCGGCGCAAGGCACGACCACGACGCCGTCGTCGTCCGCCACGATCGCATCGCCCGGCCGGACCAGGGCGCCGGCGCAGACCACCGGGACGTTCACGCTGCCGAGGGTCGCCTTCACGGTGCCCCTGGCCGAGATCGCGCGCGACCAGACCGGGAAGCCCATCTGCTTGAGGGTCCGCACGTCGCGGCAGCCCGCGTCGATGACGAGGCCGATCCCGCCGCGGGCCTTCAGCGAGGTGGCGAGGAGATCGCCGAACATGCCGTCGGTGTTGTCGGTGGTGCAGGCGACGACGAGGACATCCCCCGGCCGGCACTGCTCGATGGCGACGTGCAGCATCCAGTTGTCGCCGGGCTGGGCGAGCACCGTGACGGCCCTGCCGGCGATGGCAGCACCTTCCCAGATCGGACGCATGTACGGCTTCAGCAGGCCCGTGCGTCCCTGGGCCTCGTGCACGGTGGAGACGCCATGCCCGGCGAGCCGCTGCGCCACCTCGGGCGCGAGGCGCGGAATGTTGCGGACGACGACGTTCCTCATGACAGCACCTCCGCCGCCATCGGGAAGAGCCGCTGGTAGGCCTCGCCGTACGTCATCGCCGTGCCGGAGTTCCGGCCGCCCTGGACGCCGCGGTTGAGGGCGACGCGCTCGTAATAGTCCCAAAGGTGGCGCTGGGCGGCGAGCACCCGGAAGGCCCGCTGCTTCGTCGCCCAGACGGAATCGATGTTGAGGATCACCTGGGGCTTGAAGTTGCACTGCTCGGGCTGGTGCGGCTCGAACAGGAAGACCGGCGGCGCGCTGTAGCGGCGCTCGTGGTCCGGCTTATGGCCGGCGGCCTGTGCGATGACCCGCGCTTCCTGGGCGAGATGGGCGGCGACTGGATGGTCGAAGTTGTAGGGATCCTCCAGCGCGTGCGTCAGCACGAAGGCCGGATTCAACTCGCGGTAGACATCAACCAAGCGGTCGAGCTCGGCCTCGCCCACGCGCAGGGGATAATCGCCGACGTCGAAGAACTCGATTTCGGCGCCGAGGATCGCGGCGGCCTCCTCCGCCTCGGCACGCCGCTGCGCCTTCACATCGTCGAGGCGCACGCCGGCCGACTTCCAGGCCCACTGGCTCTCGCCGCGCTCACCGTAAGAGAGGCAAACGATCTTGAGGCGGTAGCCCTTCGCTGCGTGGAGCGCGATGGCCCCGCCTGCTCGCCAGACGAAATCGCCGGGGTGGGCGGTCACCACGAGACCTGACTTGGGAACTGACGTCATGGCCGTCGGTGTCCTCCCTCATTCCAGCGGCGAGGCAGGACCTGCGCGCTGTCTTCAGGATCGATGACTAGTAAACGCCCATGTATGAGACAAATGAAATGATTGCAGTTTTTATTGCATAAAATCGATAAATGGGTGCGATCCCACGGCCCGCCGTCCCCGCTCAGACCGTCTGAAAATACTCGCGGAAGATCCGCGCCAGACGTTCGGCCGGCGACGACAGCGTGTGGCCGCGGCGAGTGACGATGCCGATCGTGCGCGAGATGCTGGGCCCTCGCAGCGGCACGGCGACGAGGTCGCTGCCGGGTGCCGTCTGGAAGGCAAGGCGCGGGACCACGGTGATGCCGAGGCCGCCGAGCACGAGGCCGATCGCCGTGGCGACGCGGTGAACCTCGTATGTCCAGCCCATCTCGGCATAGCGCCCGCCGAGCCCGGCCGCGATGAGCAGGTTGTTGCCGGTCTGCTCGCCGATCTTGACCAAGCGCTCGTCGCGCAGATCGCTCCATGTAACCGCTTTTTCCCCCGCGAACCGATGACCGGCACGACAGACGAGCACGAAGGGCTCCTGATGGATCGGAGCGATGTCGAGGTCGTAGTGCTGGGCGGACATGATGGTAACGCCGAACTCCGCCTCGCCCGCCCGCACGCGCTCCACGATGGCAGTCGCCGAATGGTCCAGAATGCGTACGAGCACCCCTGGGTCGCGCTGGCCGAAGCGCTGCAGGATGAGGGGCAGGTGAGAACTCGCGATGGTTGGCAGGCACCCGATGCGGACGAGGTCCTGGCTCTCGCGCCCCTGCGCGCGCAGCTTTCCGAAGATCTGGGACAGCTCCTCGACGATGCGCTGAGCGCTCGGCAGCAGGTCGACACCGGCGGGGGTCAAGGTGACCTGGCGCGTCGTGCGGGCGACGAGCTTCACCCCGAGTTCGTCCTCCAGCTTCTTGAGGCGATGGCTCAAGGCGGCCTGGGACAGGTTGAGACTGGCCGCCGCTCGGTTGAAGCTTCCCCAGTTGGCGATGCTGAGAAAGGCTTGGAGCCCCAGGAAGTCCACGCGCTCCATCGTGCCCTACGTCCCACGCGCGACCGCGCTGTCCATCGTGCGGAGTGACATGCTTGCGGCTCGGCGAGAAGCTGCCCCTGTCCGCACGCTCGGGACCGGATCATGCGGCCAAGCCCATCGCACGGGCACGATGCCGCGTTTGCGCATCGGCGGAGACACTGGCCCATTCGCTGCACCGGCGATCGGTGGGTAAGGCCCTGCGGATGACAGCTGTGCCGGCGTTCAAGCCGGTCTGATTTCCGCGTCAGACCTTTGCTTCGCATCAGAGCTTTGCGAAGCAGGCATTGGCGCTGGAGCGCTTCCGCTCCGGTCGGCCGTGCGCCGCCTCGTCGGGGCTGACGCCGCTGCAGGACTGCAGCGGCGGCCGGGCGACCGCGGCCTGCGCCGCCTGTCCGACCTGGCCGTGCCCGCGGGCATCGTACTCGCCCATTACGTGCCGCCGGACAGAGCGGGCGATCGACCGATCTTCCACTGGAACGGGGGCTCGGTGCCGTTCACGGCGAAATCCCCGACGATGCGGTCCTTGTAGATCCGCGGATTGTGGGACGCGATCGTCCGGGCGTTGCGCCAGTGTCGGTCCAGCGCGAGACCGGACCGGGTGGCCGACGCGCCCAGGGCGTCGAACAGGATCGTTCCTGCGTCCAGGACGAGTCCGGTGAGAACGCTCTGGGCCTGCGCCAACTCGATCTCCGCCCTCACGTTGATCGCATGGGCTTCCTCCTCCCGCACAGCACCGATGCGGGCGTCGTAGGCGCGCTGGACGGCCTCCGCAGCCCGCAGGGTGATGGCGCCGGCGGCATAGGCGAGGCCGTGGACCCGCCCGACCACCTGGAGCACCTGCGGATCGGAACGCGGCCGGGCCCCCGCCGCATGGGAATAGGTCCGGTTGCGGTCCCGGACGGCGCTCGTCACCTCCGTGGCCGCGGCCCGGGCGATGCCGGTGAGGGTGGCGAGATGGACGGCCTGGAAGAAGGCCGGCCCGTAGGAGAACCGCGAGGCGGTCGGAAGCGGATCCCCTAGAACGTCGGCATCGTCGAAGACGGTCGAACCGCTGGCCGTGAGCCGCTGGCCGAAGCCGTCCCAATCGTCGACGATCTCGAGGCCCGGTCCTTTCGCCGCGACGATGGCGGAGGTCTCTTCGCCATCAGGACCGGTGCCGACCACGTCGATCCAGTCCGCGAAGAGAGAGCCGGTCGTGTAGAATTTCCGACCCGTCACGCCCCACCCCGCACCGCTGCGATGGATGCGGGTTTCGAACACGCCGACTTTGGCCGGGCCGGTCTCGGACCACGCTCCCCCGAACAGGTCGCCCGCCGTCAGACGCTGGATCCACCGCGCGCGGCGCTCGTCTTTCGGGCTGCCGACGGTGTCCTCCGCGAAGCCGAAATGATTTCGCAACGCCTGAGGCAGGTTGGAATCGGCCTCGGCCAACTCGGCGAGGAGCGCGAACAGGTCCGGCAGGCTCGCCCCGAACCCCCCCTCGGCCTCGGGGACCCGAAGGGCACCGAATTTCGCGTCCCGCAACGCGGCGAAGGCCGGATAGGGAAGGTCTCGGTTCCGTTCCCGTTCGATGGCGCCCTCGCGGATTTGGGCAAAGAGCGGCCGAAATCGCCCCGCGAGGGCCTCGTAGCGCGGGCTCGGCGCGACCCCCCAATGGGCAGATCCCTGTCGTTCCGAAGCAGTCATGGCGGTCTCGTGTCCTCCGGATGCGATGGGAGCCGGGCGTGGGTCAGTGGCGTGTCGGCGTGGCGCCCGGCTCACCGAGGTAGAGAGCGTCGAGCCGGCCGCTGGCCGAGAGGTCGCGGCCATTCCCGGTCGCGACGACGCGCCCGTTCTCGAGCACGACCGCGCGGTGGGCGTGCTCCAGGACGAGGTGAGCGCTCTGCTCGGCGATGAGGAGGCTCAGCCCCTCTTCGCGGTTCAGGCGAGCGAGGCTCTCGAAGATCTCGGCGACGACGCGGGGGGCGAGGCCCATGGAGGGCTCGTCCAGCAGGAGCAGCTTCGGACGCGTCATCAGGGCGCGGCCGATGGCCACCATCTGCTGCTCGCCTCCCGAGGTCAGTCCCGCCCGCGTATGCCGGCGCTCCCTGAGGCGTGGGAACCACGCGTAGATCCGCTCCAGATCGCGGGCGAGTTGCGCTCGGCTCGGTCGGCGGAGATAGCCGCCGATCTCCAGGTTCGTCTCGACCGTGAGCTGGCCGAAGACGTGCCGGCCTTCGAGCACCTGCACCAAGCCCCTTCGGACGAGGCTGGCCGGATCGAGCCGCGCGGTCGCTTCCCCCTGCCAGCGGACGTGGCCGCGGCGAAGTGAGCCGCGCTGCGCACCGAGCAGGTTCGAGATCGCCCTGAGCGTCGTGGTCTTCCCGGCGCCGTTCGCGCCGAGCAACGCCACGATCTCTCCTGCACCGAGGGAAAGGGAGACGTCCCTCAGCGCCAGGATGGCGTTCCCATAGACGGCCTCGATGCCGTCCACCTCGAGAAAGGCAGCCGGCGCCGTCATCGCGCGATCGCCTCGGCGGTCTCCTCGCTGCGGGGCGTGATGCCCTTCTCCCGGGCATAGGCCGCGGCGCGCTCGTAGATGCGCGGAAGGAGCAGGTCCCGGTCGGACTTCACCCAGCCGTGGCTGACCACCGCCCATTGCGTGCCGTCCCACTGCAGCACCTTGCCGGCGCCGCCTCCCTCATGGTCCTTCACCGAGAGACGGAGGGGCTGCACCAGCCCTTCCGCGCCCAGCGCCTTCAGGCGGGGCTCGTCGAGGACGAGGTGCTCCAGGCCCCATTGCCCTTGTGCGCCGTCGATCGGCTTGCGGCCAAAGCGCCCCTGCGCCGTCCGGATGGCCTCGACGGCGATGATCGCTTCGATCACGCCGGAATTGTAGTAGACCGATCCGAAGCTCTTCGGGTCCTTCAGGTCGCTCAGGCCCTTGTCGACGATGGCGGCCTTGATCTTCTTGAGGATCTCGAAGTCCTGCCCCGCCGGGAACGGTGTGATGGCGCGATATCCCTTCCCGACGCTGCCGGCCGGGCGCACGTCTTCCTCGGAGCCCGACCAGATCCCGCCGATGATGTGATCGACGGGGAAACCCGTCTTGGCGGCGGTCTTGATCGCCACCGGCGTCATCACGCCCCATCCCCGCAGGAACACCCAATCCGGCTTGATCTGCCGGATCCGCGCCCATTGCGCGGACTGGTCGTTGCCGGGATGCGGCACCGCGATCTGGATATTCTCGAAGCCGTAGGTCTTGGCCAGAAGGTCGAGGGGGATCTGCGTCTCCTTCCCATACGGGCTGTCGTGGTAGACGGTGGCGATCTTCAGGCCCTTGAGCCTGTCCTTCCCGCCCACTTGCTCGGCGATATAGTTGATTGCCGAGGAGGCCTCGCTCCAGAAGCTGAACAGAACCGTGAAGCTGTAGGGAAACACGCGGCCGTCGATGGCCTCCGTTCGGCCGTAGCCGGTGGTCACGAGGGGGATCTTGTCGGCCACCGACTTCTCGGTAAGCGCCTTCGAGACCGGATCGCCGTGGGGCAGGAAGAGGGGCACGGGCGAGCCGTCACGGCCGCCTTTCACCCGCTCGTAGCACTCCACGCCCTTCTCGACCGCCCATTCGGTCTCGCACTCGTCCCAGAACAGCTTGACGCCGTTGATGCCGCCTTCGACCTCGTTGATGTAGCGAAGGTAATCGATGGTCCCGGCCCAGACGGGAATGCCGGACGAGGCGTAGGCGCCCACGCGGAATGTTGGGAGCGGGAAGTATTGCCGGGCCGCGTCTCCGGCCGGGGCCGTGGTGACCGTGCCGGTTCCGAGAAGGGCGGCCAGCGCAACGATGCGCATGGTCCGTGCGAGGCGGGTCATCTGTCTTCTCCGAGAGGGTCAGGTCGGTGGGCCAGACGGCGCAGGCGGTCTACGAGGCTCCCGAGGAGCGCGGCGAGGCCGTTCGGCTCCTTGATCAGGAAGCCGATGATGAGGGCGCCGAAGACGACGCGCTGGAGATTGGCGATCTGCCCGCCGTCGAGGCCCGTTCCCAGGATCGTGCCGGACAGGTGCGAGAGCAGGATCGGCGTGAGCACGATGAACGCTGCGCCGAGGAAGCTTCCCGACAGGCTGCCCAGACCGCCGACGATGATGATGAACATCGCCTGGAACGAGCGATCGAGATCGAAGCTTCGGGCATCGACCGTGCCGAGATAGGCGAAGGCCCAGAGTGCGCCGGCCACGCCGCTCACGGCAGCCCCGACGAAGAAGGCCGACAGCTTCGCTCGGGATACCGGGACGCCGATGATCGCGGCAGCCGTCTCGCCGTCGCGTACGGCGCGCCAGTCGCGGCCGGTCCGACTCCGCACCAGCCGCCACGCCACGGCCGTGACGACGACGACGCTCGCGAGCGTCAAGGCGTAACGCCCGGCCGGGCTCGACAGATCGCGGCCGAGCAAGGCCAGATGGGGGGCCGAGATCGCGCTCGACGTGGCGTAGTTCGAGAACCAGCCGACCTGATTGAAGGTCCACGCGATCAGGAACTGCGCCGCCAAAGTCGGCGCCACGAGGTAGAACCCCCTGATCCGCAGGCTCGGCAGGCCGACGACGAGGCCGACGAGGCCGGCGATCAGCCCTCCACCGAGCAGGCTGAAGGGCAGCGGGAGCACCGGCACCCTGAGCAGGAGGTTGTAGGTTGCGTACGCGCCGACCGCCATGAAGGCGCCCGTGCCGAGGGACGCTTGGCCCGCGAAGCCCATGGTCAGGTTCAGGCCGAGGCCCGCCAGCGCCATGATCAGGAACGGAATCAGGATCGCGTTGTACCAGTAGTCGTCCGCGACGACCGGCACCGCCACGGCGGCGATGGCAAGGGCGGCGAGAATGCCCGCTGCCCGGATCGGTGAACCGGCCGGCGTGGACGTCGCGGCGAGGGCGCGGCCGTCGAGGGCCGCGGCAGCGGGAGGCATCGCGTCAGACCCTTTCGATCGGCCGCTCGCCGAACAATCCGGCCGGCCGTACCAGCAGGAAGGCGACCGCAAGCCCGTAGGCGAACCACGTGGAGACGGATCCGCCGAGGAGCGGCCCGAGATAGATCTCGGCCAGGGCGTCGCCCGCCCCGACGATGAGGCCGCCGGCGATGGCGCCGGTGATCGAGGTGAATCCGCCGATGATGAGCACCGGCAGCGCCTTCAGCACCACGAAGGTCAGTGAGAACTGGACGCCCTGCCGTGCGCCCCAGAGCAGTCCCGCCACCAGCGCGACGAACCCGGCCACGGCCCAGACGGCCGCCCAGAGTGCCGGAAGCCGGATTCCCACGGAGAGCGCGGCCTGTGGGTCGTCCGCGACGGCGCGCAGGGATTTGCCGATCCGGGTGCGTTCGAAGAACAGGGCGAGACCCAGGACCAGCGCGCCGGCACTGGCGGCGGCCACCAGATCGAACGAGCTGACCTGGATCGGTCCGAGCGCGACCGGAAGGTCGGCGATCCCGAGGTCGAGTTCGTGGACGCGCGCGTCCATGAGAAACTGCGAGCCGCCCTCGATGATGTAGGACAGGCCGAGCGTCGCCATGAACAGGGTGACCTGCGAGCGGTTGACCAGCGGGCGCAGCACCACCCGCTCGACCGCCACCGCGAGCGTCACCATGATCGCCAAGGTGACGAGACCGGCGAGCCAGAACGGAAGTCCCTTCTCCGTCAGGGTCACGAAGGTCAGCGCAGCGCAGAGCACCATCGAGCCCTGCGCGAAGTTGAACACGCCGGACGCCTTGTAGATCAGCACGAAGCCGATCGCGACGAGGGCATACATCACGCCCGCGAGCACTCCGCCCACGAGCGTCTCCAGGAAGAAGCTCATCGCGCGGTCCTCACTGCGGCTTGCCGAGATAGGCGGCGATGACGGCCGGATCGCTGCGGACCTGGGACGGTGGGCCGTCCCCGACCTTGCGCCCGTAATCGAGGACGACGACGTGGTCGGAGAGACCGAGGACCACGCCGATATCGTGCTCGATCAGGACGATCGTCGTCCCGAGCGTGTCGCGCGCGGACCTGATGAAACGCGCCATGGCCCGCTTCTCCTCGCCGTTCATCCCGGCCATGGGCTCGTCGAGAAGCAGGAGCTTGGGTTTCGCGATCAGCGCCCGCCCGAGATCGACGCGCTTCTGAAGGCCGTAGGGAAGGGTCGAGACGAGGCGGTCGCGGTGGGGAGCGAGATCGAGGAAGCCGAGGATCTCGTCGGCTGCAGCGAGACATCCGCGCGTCTCCGCGCGCGCGCGCGGCAGGCCCAGGGCATCGTCGAGGAGCGTCGTCCGGCTCTTGCGCGACAGGCCGGCGAGAACGTTGTCGCGCACGCTCAGGCCGCCGAACAGGGCCGCGTGCTGGAAGGTCCGCCCGATGCCCCGCCGCGCGGCCGTGACCGGACGGATCTGTCCCAGGCGGCCGCCGTCGAACACGATCGCCCCGCCATCGGCGCGATAGACGCCGTTGAGGATGTTGAGGACCGAACTCTTTCCCGCGCCGTTCGGACCGATCAGGGCGCAGATCTCGCCGCGCGTCACCGAGAAGCTCAACGCGTCGAGCGCCTTCAGGCCTCTGAAGGAGAGTGAGACGTCCAAGACGTCGAGAAGAGGTTCGGGCATCGCCGCCCTCACTCGGCCGCCGCAAGGCCCGCGGCCTCGCGCGCCTTCACGGCTTCGATGTCCCGGTAGCCGTGAGCCGGATGGGACTCGGGCAAGTAGGCGCCGCGTCCGAACAGTTTCTCGCGCAGGGTCCCGGGCCTGTACGCCTTCGGATAGACACCGCGACGCTGCAGTTCCGGCACCAGCAGGTTGACCGTATCCTCGAAGGTCTCGGGCGTGACCGCATAGGCGAGGTTGAAGCCGTCGACCCCGGTCTCCTCGACCCATTCCTGCAGGATGTCGGCGACGGTCGTCGGCGAGCCGACGAAGACCGGCCCGATTCCGCCGATGCCGCCCCACCGGGCCAACTCGGCGATCGACCAGGGTTTCTCGTCCGCCGTGAAGGTCTCGACCATCGAGACGATGGCGTTGGTCTCGACCTTCTTCACGAGATCGGTCGGTGCGTATTGCCCGAAGTCGATCCCGCTCCAGCCCGACATGAAGACGAGCGCGCCGTCGTAGGATGCGTAGTTTTGATAGTCCTCGAACGTCCTCTGCGCGGCTTCGTCGGTCTCGGCGACGATCACGGTCGTGAGGTTGTAGATCAGGATGTCCTCAGCCGACCGCCCCGCGGCGACGGCCTTGGCGCGGACATCGGAGACATAGGCCCTGAGCATCGCCTTGAGGGGCGCGGCCACGAAGACGCATTCGGCATGCGTTGCCGCGAAGGCCTTGCCGGGGCCCGACGCGCCGGCTTGGTAGAGCACGGGTGTGCGCTGCGGTGAGGGCTCGCTGAGATGATAGCCGGGGACCGTGAAGTGCCGCCCGCGGTGGCCGATCTCATGGACCTTCGACGGGTCCGTGAAGATCCGCCTATCCCGGTCCCGCAGGACCGCCCCATCCTCCCAACTCCCCTCGAAGAGCTTGTAGAGAACTTCGACGTATTCCGACGCGACCTCGTAGCGGTTGTCATGGCGCTGCAGGCCGCTCTGGCCGACATTCCTGGCTCCGCTCTCCAGGTAGGACGTGACGATGTTCCATCCGATCCTGCCCTTGGTGTGGTGATCCGCCGTCGAGAGGCGCCTTGCAAAGGTGTAGGGATGCTCGAAGGACGTGGATGCAGTGATGCCGATCCCGAGATGGTCCGTGGCGAGGGCGATCGGCGCGGCCAGCTGCAGCGGATCGTTCACGGGGATCTGGGCCGCCTGCTCGAGGGCGTGCCAGTTGGAGCCCTTGTAGACATCGTAGTATCCGACGACATCCGCGATGAAGACACCGTCGAAGATGCCCCGCTCCAAAGTCCGAGCGAGATCCTGCCAGTATTCCAAGTCCTTGTATCGCCACGAACGGTCTCGCGGGTGGGCCCAAAGGCCGGGCGATTGATGGCCGACGCAATTCATGGCGAAGGCGTTGAAGCGAATGGTCTGGCCGGGCATGGCAGCGCGTCGCAGTCGGTGTGGTGAGGGCGGGAAGGTCGGGCGGTTCAGCCCGGAGCGAGGCCGAAGATCGCCGCCAGCGGGACGATCCGCGTGGCGTCAACGTCAACGCCGTCTTTCGAGCGATTGGCCGCGTACGGATTCCAGTACGGATCACCGTTCACGACGTACTGGACCACCGGCTCGAAGAAGATACCGTTCCCTACGGCAAGATGAGCGTAGACCTCGAACACGAGCTTGTCGCGAGAACAGGCGCCGCCGGTGCCTCCTGAGATCAGGTCGGCCTGACAACCCCGCCGCAGCCAGCGAGGCCGCGTCGGGCGCCCGCGGCCCATGCCATTTGACGCCGCCATGAGGGGCGCCGCCGATCGCGCCGGCATCCGTCTGCGGGCCCGCCTCGCCCGTGACGGTCTCGACGGCGCTCGGCGACAGGGCCTCGGCGGAGAGAGGGGCAAGGAGTGCGAGACAGCCTCGCCGAACCCCGAGCCGGGATGAGACTCTGCGAGAGATGGCGGAAGGTGCAAACTGCATCGGCGAGTCGTCTCGGTATAGCAAGGACATCCGAAGTGATGCCCCAGTAAAGAATCATATTGTTTATATTTTTTCGGGGAAAGATCGCTTGTGTCCCCTCAGGCAAAGAAATTATGCGCAAACGATATCGTCGTTCAAGAAAACAGAATGCCATTTTACTTGAGGCGACGAGGCTAAGATTCCGCTTCGTCGAGGGCGGGTGGAAGGACTCTTCGATTAGCCTGCAGCGCCTCGGATCTGCGCACCGAACGCACTGGGGGCGAGGGTCGGCCGGTTGGAATGTTGTTCGTGTGACTTGCTTCGTCGGCGAGCGGCGTTGCGTCGGGGGCGCAGATCCTCGCTTGAGCCGCCATTTTTCGATCGCGGCGCGTTCAGCGCGCTACCGGTCCGGCCGGTGAAGCGCACGACCCTCGACCTGGAACGATGTCCATGTTTCCTGGTTTCGAGATCCCTAAATATTCGCCCGTCTCAAGTGCAGTTCTGTTCGGCTGGTTCAGAAGCACCTTGAGGCTGCTGCCGAAGAGCCGGCACTTGGATTTTGGCCCTGGCAGCAAGCGTGACCAGTCTCGACCTTGGCCCCGACGGACCCGACCGTGCACGCCATCGTCGTGTGACCGCGCGGCTCAAAGCCATTCTGCTCGATCTTCGACGCTGCCGTCCTGTCCTGGGGCGACAAGCGTCACCATGGGACAGGTTCGCGTTGCGCAGAGGGGCCCGCCCGCAACGATCCGTGGGGCATATTGGCTGGTCTCGGTTGGCTGCCGTTGTCATGCGCGCAAGCCGGCGCACGCCGTCATGTCGCGTGCCGCTTTCGGGCACTGCCTTGGGGGA
Source organism: Methylobacterium sp. 391_Methyba4 (assembly GCF_029691625.1). Lineage (NCBI taxonomy): Bacteria > Pseudomonadati > Pseudomonadota > Alphaproteobacteria > Hyphomicrobiales > Methylobacteriaceae > Methylobacterium > Methylobacterium sp. 391_Methyba4. The sequence goes on from NZ_CP121475.1 coordinate 5,571,717, forward strand.
CTTGGACGACCCAAATGGGCGCGCATCCGTCGACCGACACGATCCGGGCGAACGGGCGAACTTACGGATTCGGCCGCCGAAAGCCGATGGGCAGGAAAGCACCCAACCCAGTCATTCTGAAGCGCCCACGATCCGGCGGTCATGGCCGGAAGCAGAATTCCCGCTTTGTGAACCTTATACTTGGGACGCGGACCTTTCATCGTTCCGCGATGGATTGCTTCTATGCCTGACCGGCGCGTGCCCATGGCGGAACCGTCAAGGGGGGGGGCTCGCAACGGTCGAGATCGCGAGGCCCCGCAGGAGTAGCGCTAGGTCGCGGGCGACATCGCCGCCGCGGGCGCGGACTTGCGGTCCATCGCCGAGACCACGAACGCCGTGAGGAATGCCAATGGCATCGTCACGATCGTGGGCGGATCGATCGGGAAGATCGGTGCGGCGTTTCCGAGCACCTTCACCCAGACCGGCGGGCCGAGAACCGTCAGGACGGTCGCGCCGACGAGCCCGGTCACCCCTCCCGCGATGGCGCCCCGGGTCGTCAGGCCGCTCCAGTACAGCGCCAGGATCAGCAGCGGCAGGGTCGAACTGCAGCTGACCGCGTAGGCGAGGCTGATCATGTAGGCGACGTTCTGGGTCTGGAAGGCGATGCCGAGCAGTACCGAGATGATGCCGAGGCCGACCGTGGCGAGCCGCGAGGCGCGGATCTCGCTGCGCTCCGTTGCCCGGCCCCGGCCGATGATGCGGGCGTAGAGATCGTGCGAAACCGCCGAGGCTCCCGTCAGCGTCAGTCCTGCGACCACCGCCAGGATCGTGGCGAACGCCACGGCGGAGACGAGGCCCATGAGCGTGTCGCCACCCAAGGCGTGCGACAGATGGACGGTGGCCATGTTGCCGCCGCCGCGGATGGCGCCCTTGGCGTCGAGATAGGCCGGGTCCCCGCCTATGATGGCCAGCGCTCCGAAGCCGATGACGAAGATGAGGGCGAAGAAGCCGCTCTGGCACATCACCGCCCAGAACACCGACACGCGGGCGGCACGGGTATCCGGGACGGTGAAGAAGCGCATCAGGACATGCGGCAGGCCTGCCGCCCCGAGCATCAGGGTCATGCCAAGGGAGATCGACTGCCACACGCTGCCCGAATAGACCTGGGGCATCATCATGGCGGCGTGCTTCGGATGCACCGCAATGGCCTGGGCGATGAGGCTGTCGTAGTCGAATCCGAAGCGCGCCAGGATGAGCAGCGCGATCGCGACGCCGGCGGCGAGCAGCAGCGTCGCCTTGACGATCTGCACCCAAGTCGTCGCCACCATGCCGCCGAACATCACGTAGCAGATCATCAGCGCGCCCACGAGGATCTGCGCGTAGAGATAGTCCAGCCCGAAAAGCAGTCGGATCAACTGTCCCGCCCCGACCATCTGGGCGATGAGGTAAAACATCACGATGACGAGGGTGGCGATGGCAGTAAAGATGCGGATCGGCGTTTCCGACAGGCGCGTCGCGAGGACGTCGGCCACCGTGTAGCGGCCGAGCTTCCTCAATCTCTCGGCCACCAGGAAGACGACGAAGGGCAGGCCGGTCGCGTAGCCGACGGCGAAGATCAGGCCGTCGAAGCCGGAGGAGCAGATCAATCCGGCGAGGCCGAGGAGCGCGCCGGCCGATATCATGTCACCGGCCAGCGCGATGCCATTCTGGAAGCCGGAGATCTGGCCCCCGGCGGCATAGAACTGATCGGCGGATTGAGCGCGCCGGGCCGCCCAGTAGGTGATGCCCAGCGTCACGATGACGATGCCGACGAACATTCCGATCGCCGCGGCGTTCAGGCCGCCGCCGGGATCGCCCGCGAGCGCCGGGGCGGTCGCGCCCAGGAGCAGCAGGGTGGCCAATAGGGATCTTCGCATGGGGTCGCCTCCTCAGCGCGCGGTGAGACGGTTGGCGAGCAGGACGTAGAGTCCCGTCAGGATCATGGTGGACAGGATGGCGAGGAGGCCGCCGACGGTGGCGACCGTCACGGCCATCCCGGGCGCGATCGGCCGCGTCATGGTGGCGGGCGAAACGATGAAGGTGCCGACGAAGCTGCCGTAGATCACCGTCTGAATGCACGCCATGATCCATCCGAGTCGGGCCTGCGGCAGATCGTTCTTCGGGACTTCGAGATGTGTTTCCTCTGCTGACACCGTTCGACCTCCGGCTTCGACGCGTTGATGTTATATCGGGCGGTTATTCGGCAGCCTTCGATGCGGCATCGGCGACCACGTGGCCGAATCCGTTGTTGACGCGGCTGCGTTGATACTTGTTGAGCCAAGTTTTGAACTGGACAGGCAGCATGTCGTAGGGGCGCGCCTCGCCCAGAACCATCGCCGCGTAGACCGGCCAGTGGGGGTTCGCGAGCATCGGCCTGCCGAGCATGACGATGTCGACTTGGCCCTCCCTGACGATCGATTCCGCGAAGACGGGATCAGCCAGGTTCCAGTTCGCGGCGGTCAGGACCCCCGCCTCCTTGCGGATTCGCTGCGCCGCCGGGACCATGAAGCCCTCTTCGTCCCACGGCGTTTGGGCGCGGCCCGAGTTGCCGCCGAAGGAGACGTCCACGAGGTCGAGTCCCCGGGGGGCGAGAAGGCGGGCCAGTTCGACCGACTCGTCGATGGTCTGGCCGCCGGGTGCGAATTCCGTCACGCCGAACCGCATGGAGAGCGGCAGCCGCTCGGGCCATTCCGAGCGGACGGCCTCGAAGACCTCGACAAGCAGCCGGCTGCGCCCGGCGAAATCGCCGCCGTATTCATCGGTGCGCCGGTTGGCGAGGGGCGAAAAGAAGCTCGACAGGAGGAAACCGTGCGCGCAGTGGATCTCCAGCCACTGAAAGCCGGCGTCCCGCGCCCGGCGTGCGGCCTCGGCGTACTGGCGCGTGACGGTCGCGATATCGTCGTGCGTCATGGCCCGCGGGATGCGCGGCATGACCCCGCCGAACGCATCCGCGGAGGGGCCGATCATCTCCCACGCGTCGGGGTGATCTTCCGGCAGATGGCCGCCGCCTTTCCACGGAGGCTCGACGCAGCCCCGGCGGCCCGTGTGGCCGAGCTGGATGCCGGGCACGGCCCCGACGGTCGAGACGAAGCGGGCGATCCGGGCCAGGGCTTCACCCTGCTCGTCGTTCCAGATGCCCGCGCATTGCGTGGACATGCGGCCTTCCGGCGACACGGCCGCCTGCTCGACCACCACGAGCGCGGCGCCGCCCGCCGCCTTCGAGCCCAGATGGACCAAGTGCCAATCGTTCACGAGGCCGTCCGGCGACGAGAACTGGGTCATCGGCGAGACCGCGATGCGGTTGCGCAACGTGACATCGCGGACCCGGAGTTCGCTGAACAATGAGGACATCGTGCCCGCTCTCCACGCACGCTCCGTCCAGCCGAACATCCTGCCGGAGAAGCGAGCTATCTGCTCGAAATTGAGCCAATACAGTTGCGGAACGAGCAGTCGAATGCCGAGCTGTCCGCCAGTGATGACTTGTTCAAGCCCTAGACTGCCCTTAGCTTTGGACGGCACTCTTCCAAATTCGGGCCGGGCTCGAACAGATTCCGGACAGCGTGCAGCGCGGAGGCTGGCGGGACGTGCCGACAGGGTCGGGGACATGACGAGCGCGACGATGCAGACGCGTGACATCGGCTCCTGGCCGAAGAATATCGCGCTGGCCCGCAGCACGGGGCGGGGCTGGCGGGACATTCACGCGCAGCACGTCGCCGTCGAGCCGTGGACGGGGACACTCGATCCGGTCGGCAATCCCTGCCTCGGCTACTGCGTCGCGCGTCCGGCCCAGATCCGTCGACGCATCGGGCGCGGCGGCGCGACCGAGGCGAGCACGTTGCGCCCCCGGCAGTTCCACCTGATCCCCGCCCACGACAAGAGCGAGTGGCAAAGACGCGGACGCTCCGAGATGCTTGCGATGCATCTCCGCCAGGGCTTGATCGACGAGACCGCGCGCCAGATGTGGAGTGCGACGGCGCCACGGGTCGAGCTCGACATTCCGCTCGGAACGTCTGATCCGCTCCTCGAGCAGCTGGCCCTGGCCATCCTGGAGATCCTGCGGGAGGAGCCCGATGCCTCATCGGCGCTCTATGTCGACGAGCTGGTCCACGCGATGGTCGTGCGCCTTGTCCGGGCCTATACGGCGAACGGTCGCTCATCACGGACGGCGTTGGAGAACGATGCGCTGGATCGCGGCGAGATGCGGCGCATCCGCGACCTGATCGAAGAGCGGCTCGCCGAGGACCTCTCCCTCGAGGCGCTTGCCGCCGAGATCGGCGTATCCCCTCGCACCCTATCCCGCGTGTGCCTCAAGCAATGGGGAACGACGGTTCACCAGTATGTCCTCTCACGCCGTGTCGAGCGGGCCAAGACCATGCTCCTCTCGACCGACCTTGCCGTCACGGCGATTGCCTTCGATACGGGCTTCTCCAGTCAAAGCCATCTGGCAACGGCTTTTCGGCGGTTGACCGGGCTCACACCGAAACATTACAGGCTCATTGGCAGATCGTAAATCTCAAGTTGTTCTGGTCGTAATTATACTGGAAGCATTTACACCACATTGAGAGCCGCCGGTCGGACCTGATTTCATTATGATTTGAGCCCGTATTCCGGCCTATCGTCGTTGTTGCCGTAAGATTTGTGCGGCGGGAACTTGCCCGACATGGTGAGCCGCACCCGGTCGCCCTTGTTGCTGGCCTCGCGGGCCATGTCCATGTTGAAGTCGATGGCCGACATGATGCCGTCGCCGAACCCCTCCTGGATCAGCTCCTCGAAGGTCGTGCCGTAGACCATCACCCGCTCGTAGAACCGGTAGATCAGCGGCTCGTTGAGCATCCGCTCCTCCGCCTCGGTGAGGCCGAGGAGTTCGGCAAGTCACGCCTCGCGTTCGCGCACCGGGGGAGGGCGACGGGCGAAGCGGTTTAGCGTCGGGACTGCCGATGCCTTCCGCGCGATCCGGCGGCGGCTATCCCGCCGCGTGGGCGATGGCCGCGGATCAGGCCCGGCGGGCTGGAGGCTCGGCGGCGCCGGCTGCCGCGTCCGCCTCGCTCAGGGAAGGCCGCACGACCGGCGGATGGCGCGGGTCGTACCCGTCCGGCATCGCGTCCCGCAGTGTCGTGGAGCGGGTCACCAGGAAGTCGATCAGGTGGTTGCGCAGGGCGTAATACCCGGGTGCATGGTGGAGCTGCGTGCGATCACGGTCCTTCGGCAGCGGGTTCTCGACGATCTCCGCGACCCTCGCTCGGGGTCCGTTGGTCATCAGCACGATCCGGTCGGCGAGATAGATCGCCTCGTCGACGTCGTGTGTGATCATGAACACCGTCTGGCCGGTCTCGACGCAGATGCGGCGGACCTCGTCCTGCAGGGTTCCCCGGGTCAGCGCGTCCAGCGCCGAGAAGGGCTCATCCATCAGCAAGATCTTCGGCTCGATCGAGAGCGCCCGGGCGATGCCGACGCGCTGCTTCATGCCGCCCGACAGTTCGGACGGGCGCTTGTGCTCGGAGCCCGCCAGTCCCACCGTGGCGATGGCCTTCCTCGCGCGCGCCTCGACCTTGGCCCTGGGCGCCGTCCGGCAGCGCGCGGAGACCGCGTAGGCGACGTTGCCGAGCACGCTGCGCCAGGGCAGCAGGGCGTGGCCCTGGAAGATCACCGCCCGATCGAGGCTGGTTCCTTCGATCGCCTGCCCATCCACGATGACGACGCCCTCGGACGGGGCCTCGAGCCCCGCCAGGATGTTGAGCACCGTGGTCTTGCCGCAGCCCGAGTGCCCGATCATGCACACGAACTCTCCCCGGCGCATGGGCAGCCACAGGTCCTCGAAGATCGTGGCCGTCTTGCCCCCTGGCCCCGGATAGCGCCGCGCGATCCCCTCGATGGAGATGAACTTCTCTGCGTTCGACATGCGGCTGGTCCCGGCCTGAACGGGAGCGGGGGCGGCACGGCTGGAGCGCCGCACGAAGGGAAGCAGCTTGCTCATCGGGTGCCTCATTCGGGGAAGGTGACGAGGCGCTGCGCGCGCGCCAGCAGCTGGTCGAGGGCCATGCCGACGACGCCGATCACCAAGATCGAGGTGATCACGTTGGTGATCGAGAGGTTGTTCCACTCGTTCCAGACGAAGTAGCCGATGCCGGTGCCGCCCACGAGCATCTCGGCCGCGACGATCACGAGCCAGGCGATGCCGATGGAGATGCGCATTCCGGTGAGGATGGTCGGCGCGGCGGCCGGCAGGATCACCGTGAACGCCCGGCGCACCGGCCCGACCTCCAGGGTCCGGGCGACGTTGAGCCACTCCTTCCGCGTGCTCGACACGCCGAACACGGTGTTCATCAGCATCGGCCAGAGCGAGCAGATGAAGATCACGAAGATCGCCGACAGGGCCGAGTCCTTGATGGTGTAGAGGGCGAGCGGCATCCAGGCGAGCGGCGAGACCGGCTTCAGGATCTGGATGAACGGATCGAGCGCCCGGCTCATCAGCGGCGACATGCCGATGAGGAAGCCGACCGGGATCGCCACCAGCACCGCCAAGCCGTAGCCGAGCGCCACGCGCCCGATCGAATAGGCGAGCTGGATACCGATGCCCTTGTCGTTCGGGCCGCGGTCGTAGAACGGGTCACTCAGGTGCCCCCAGATGGTCGCCCCGACATCCAGGGGGCCGGGCATGGCCGACTTGCCGGTGGTGGCCGCCTGACCCATCAGGGCCGCGTATTCCGGATCCATCGCCTCGGTCTTGGCCGTGCCGCTCACCGCGACCTGCCAGCCGAGTAGGATCACCGCGAGGAGCGCCAGGGAGAGGATACCGGCGCGCAGGGTCAGGGTGCGTTGCATGACTCAGCTCGCGCGCTTGATCTTGAAGGAATCCAGGTATTCCTGGGGCTTGGCCGGATCGAAGGGCTTGCCCATCACCACGAACGTCTTCGTGGTGGCTTCCGGCGGGGCGAGGCCGTCCTGCTTCATCAGCTTGGCGGCATCGGTGGCGCGGTAGACCTGCCTCGCTACGGCGGCGTAGTCGACATCGCCCTTGATCTGGCCCCAGCGCTTCATCTGGGTCAGCGTCCAGATCGCGAAGCTCTCGTATGGGAACGGGTCGAAGGCGACCCGCCGCGGATCCTTCCTGACGCTGCCGAGGCCGTCCGCGTAGGTACCGGTCAGGACTTGCTCCACGACGGTGAGCGGCTGGTTCAGGTAGTTCGCGGGCGCGATTGCGGCGGCGATCTCCTTGCGGTTCTCCAGCCGCGAGGCGTAGGCGGTCGCCTGGAGGATGGCGCGCAGGAGCGCGGCCGTGGCATTCGGCATCTCGCGGATCGTGTCCTGCGCGACCGAGAACGAGCAGCAGGGATGCCCGTCCCAGATCTCCTTCGACAGCACGTGGATGAAGCCGACGCCGTCGTAGACCGCGCGCTGGACGATGTTGTCCGGCGCCAGGAAGCCGTCGATGTTGTCGGCGCGCAGATTCGCGACCATCTCCGGCGGCGGCACCGAGCGGAGCTGCACGTCGGTGTCGGGATCGATGCCGTGCTCGGCCAAGTAATAGCGCAGCAAGTAGTTGTGGTTCGAGTAGTCGAACGGGATGGCGAGTTTGAAGCCCTTCCAGTTCTTCGGATCGCGATTGTCCTTGTGCTTGTTGGCGAGGCAGATCGCCTGGCCGTTGACGTTCTCGATCGCCGGCACCGCGAAGGGAACGGGATTCGAGCCGAGGCCGAGCGTGATCGCGATCGGCATCGGCGCGAGCATGTGGGCGGCGTCGTATTCCTTGTTCAGGGTCTTGTCGCGCACCACCGCCCACCCGGCGGTCTTGACGACGTCGACGTTCAGGCCCTGCTTCTCGTAGAAGCCCATGGGCTTGGCCATGATGATCGGCGTGGCGCAGGTGATCGGGATGAAGCCGACCTTGAGATCCGCCCTTTCCGGCCTGCCGGCCTCGGCGAACGCCTCGGCCACGAACTGCGTGGGCAGGAACTGGGCGACCGCCGCTGCGGCGGTCGCGGCGCCGACGCTCTTCAGGAAGGCGCGGCGTCCGGCATCATGCGGGAACAGCGCCCGCAGCATCGCCGCCTCGACGACGCGCACGACCGCGGCGTCGCCCGACGGGAGAGAGGCTTCGTGCGCGGCTTGGTCCGCATGCGCACCGCAGGAGCAGCCGCCGAGCCTGCGCCGGGCATCAAAAGGATTGTCGGAACGGGCCATCGAGAACTCCGGCGTTGAAGTCTTGAAATTCGCAGCAACTGTCGCGCCAAGCGCGCCGCATCATGAAATCTTCGCTCGGATCAGCATCCCCCCGCCTGGCTGGCGAAGGTCGAGACGGTGGGCCGGTGACGGTCTCTCGACAGCGTCGAACCGTGCCGGATCACCGGAGCAGCATCGCGAGGCCGGCACCTCCGATGAGCCTTCCCGGCACCGTGTCGAGCGGGCTCTTGCGGGTTGCACGGGCGGAGGGCCGGGGAAGGCCGGAGCGGCCGCTGCCGGCGCCTTCCGCGAAGGCCGGGACCGGGGCTCAGTCGACGCGGGAGACGCGGGAGACGCGGGAGACGCCCGCGATCGCGAACGCTCCCGTCCCGACCGTCACGGAAGCCGTCACCCTCGTCGAACAACCGGTCGAACGCGGCGCCTGGGCGGGCGACCTCAGTCCCCGCGTTGAACAGCGTGCCGCACGCGTCCTGCACCTGGAGGATGCCGCGCCCGATCCCGAGCCGGCCGCCAAGACCCTCCCGGAGGTGCGGCGCGGCCGAGAGGGGGTCGGCGTGGCCGGGGGTCTCCAGGATCCACGCGACGGTCCGGCCCTGTTCGCCGACCTGGGCGAGCACGCTGTCGATCGCCGCCGCGGCGCGGCTCCGGGGATCGTGCATGGCGAAGGTTGCGGTGTGGGTCGGTTCGTCGATGAGGCCGTTCACGGCGGGGCGCGGGGTCGTGGCCGAGAGGCTGGCCTCGACCTGTCCGTGCGCCTGCGCCAAGGCGGGATCGGTTGCGTGAAAATCGTTCGTCATCGTCAGCGCCTCAGGCGGCCAGCCAGGCGGTGACCTCGCCGTCGCGCCGCTGTTCCATCGCGAGCCGGCTCTCGGTGTGCTCGACGATGTGCCAGGGCTCCCCGGGGAGCGGCGCGCCGTGCAGCGCGATCGGTGTCGAACGCGTCTTCAGACGGATGACGGGTAAAGCGTGCGCGTAGCCCGGATGCTCCCGGCCCAGGATCGCGTGGGCGATGGCCTCGGCCTGGCGGGCGATCGGCTCGATGAAGCGGCAGGGTCGCCCCGCGATGCTGATGCAGTCGCCGAGCGCGAAGATGTCGGGTCCGCTCGTGCGCAGGGTCGCCGGATCGACGACGATCCCGCGGTCGAAGGCGAGCCCGGCACCGCGCACGAGCCGCGAGGGCGTGGCGAGCCCGGTCGCGGCGATCACCGTCGTGGCGACCAGAATCGTCCCGTCCGCGAACGTGAGCGCAACCTCGCCGTCCGGCCGGCGGCCGAGGCCGCGCACGACGGCGTTGGCCCGGTAGCGCACGCCCAGCCCTTCGAGTCCGGCCAGGAGCCGGCGGCCCGCCACGTCCGGCAGGAGCTCGGGCAGCGGCAGCGCCCCGATCCCGACGAGCGTCACGGCGTGTCCGGCCCGGGCGAGGTCCTCCGCGAGTTCGCAGCCGACCATGCCGGCGCCGATCACCGCGACGGCACGGGGGCCCTGTGCGAGTTCGGCGTGCAGGGAGGCCCAGGCCGCGAGGTCGTTCACGCGCCAGCACAGGGTCGGGTCGAGGCAGGCCGGCAGCGCCGGACGCGCGCCGTGGGCCAGGACGAGGGCGGTGTACCCCAGGGTGCCGCGCGTGGTGCGCAGGCTGTGCCGCTCCGGGGAAAGGCCCACGGCCACGGTGTCGGCCATCAGGCGCAGGCCCAGGCGGGCAGCCGCCGCGGCGCCCGTCTCCCGACGCAGCCTGTCCGGCGACAGGCCGCGTCCCAGCGCAACCGAGAGTTCCGGTTTGTGGTAGACGTCGCCGCCGCAGGCCGTCACCAGTGTGATCGGAACCTGGGTGTCCTCGGCCCGGATCGCCTCCGCGGCCGCCCATCCCCCGGCACCGGCGCCGACGATCACTACGCCCGGCCGGCGCTGCGCGGCCGCGGCCGCCGGCACCGGCGCGACCGGGGCCCGCCGCCGGTACGGTTCGAAGTCGGACTTGGTCACCCCGCAGATCGGGCAGGCCCAGTCGTCCGGGATGTCGGCGAACCGGGTTCCGGGCGCCAGGCCGCTGTCGGGATCGCCCTCGCCCTCGTCGTAGATCAGCCCGCAGGCCCGGCAGAGGAACTGCTTCCAGGGGCCGAGGCCGTCGGTGGGTTCCAGGACGGTCATGCCCGACCTCCCACGCCGGTGCCGCTCGGCAGCACCTCTCGGGACAGGCGCGCCATCTCCCAGCGCAGGTGCTTGATCGCCGGCGTGACGATGGCGATGAAGTGCGCCTCGCGGACGCGGCGCTGCGGGGCCGCCGACATCAGGTAGCCGCGCGCGCCCTGATGCAGGAGCGCCGACTGCGACGCGCGCAGGGCCAGCTCGGCGGTCTGGGCCCGGGCGTCGAGGACGTCGATCAGGTAGTCGGTCGAGCCATCGTAGGGCGTCTCGGCGAGCCGCATCACCCGGGCGCGGAGCTCCGCGAGCTCGGCCGCGACCGTGTCGGGGCGGTCATCGAGGAACTGGTTGACGTGCCCAAGGGTCTCCTCAACCGCCAGCATGGCGTCGAGGCTTCCCTCGGCCACGCCGAGCCCCATGCCGCATTGGAGCAGGATGAAGGCGCCCCGGATCCCTCCGATAAAGGGCCGGGCCGGATCGGCGATCAGGTCGTCCTGCCCGACGAAGTACTCGTCGAGCCGCACGCCCCAAGTGCTGGTGCCCTCCATGCCGGAGAAGTGCGGGCAGGGCCGCAGCTCCGCGCGGTCGCAGCGCAGCAGGAACATGATCTCGTGGCTGATGGCGTCGCCGGCGCCGAGGACGCCCGCGATGGCCCCGCAGTACTGGCCGGCGCCGATGTGGCTGACCCAGGGCAGCATGCCGCTGACCTGGTAGCCTCCGGGCACGCGACGGGCGCGCAGCAGGATCGGCTCGATCCCGGCGAACGCCTTCATCGGGTTGGAGAGCGCCGTGCCGCCGAAGGTGCGGCCCGCGACGTGGTCGTCGAGGAATGCGCCGGAGAGCGCCGGGTTGCCCGAGCGCTCCAGGTAGAGGCCGCAGACATCGTGGCACCACATCAGGAAGCCGGTGGCGCCGCAGGCCCGGCTCGCCGCCTGCATGGCGGCGATGGCCAGGCCGACGCGCGCGCCGTGCCGGTCGAGGTGGACGCCGAGCGCGCCTGCGTCTCCGAGCCTGCCCATGATGTCGAGCGGGTACGCGCCGTGGTCGATCTTGCTCGCCGCCGCGCCCAGGGGGCCGTCGGCAATGGCCGTCGTCTCGGCGAGGACGGTCTCGTCCGTCCACGTGCGGCCGGCCGGGCTCGCGAACGGCGCCTCCGTCACGGAGGGCCCGGCCGGTGGAAGGGCGAGGGCGCTCGACATCGTGCAATCTCCTCAGGAAGGGGAAAGGGGGCGGGCCCGCCGGGTCCCGCCGACGCGCTCAATCGGCCAGGCCGATCTTGAAGGGGACCGGGTTGCGCAGGGTGTTGGCCACCGGCGAGAAGTGGTTCGCGTGGCGCACGATCTCGTCGAGCGCCTCGCGGGTCGCGTCGCCCTCGATGGTCACGGCGACCCGGATCTCCTGAAAGCCCATATCCTCCGGCTTCTTCTCCGCCCCGCCGGCGCCCCAGGCGGCCGGGTTGCCGATGTCGCCCTCGAGGTGGAGCTCCAGGCGGGAGAGGCGCACCTGCTTCCAGGTCGCCACCGCGGTGATTCCGACCGCGAGGCAGCCGCCGAGGGCGGAGAGCACGATCTCGCCGGGCGCCGGCGCGGTGTTCTCGCCGAACAGATGCAGCGGCTCGTCGACCACGACGGGCGCATGGTCGCCGACGTAGCTGAGGGTGCGGTACTGGCCGTCGACGACCGTGTGCACCTTGTTGGTGCCGCGCGAGCCGGGATTGCAGCGGCCCTTCTCGGCGAACTGCATCAGGCCGTCGCGGTTGATCGGACGCAGGTAGGTGGTGACGGTCTTCGGGGCGGCGCTCGCGCTCATCTGGTGTTCCTTCCGGCTCAGCCCCGCAATTGTCGGGGGCGGCTCGGAAGGACTTGCGCAAGGCAGATGCCAGGATGGCCGAACCGGGAACTATCTTTGAAAATCCAGGTTTTCCAAATTCTTAGGTGAGGGCCGCGGTGATTTGATCGCCCGGTTGCGACAGTGAATGTCGACATTGTGTCGACATTGTCGGACTTGGGCGAGGCTGGTTAGGCCATCGGCTGGAGCTTCCGCCAGCGGTAGGAGAACTGGCGCTCGGTGAGGCCAAGCCTCTGCGCGGCGCGGGTCTTGTTGCCACCCGCTTGCGTGAGGGCCAGGCGCAACTGCTCGCCATCGTGCGAGTCGGCGGGCAGATAGGGCCGAAGGCCGCCCATCGCATGGACCGGGTCTCCCCCCGACGGCACGATGTGCCGTGCCGGCCCCGGCGCAACCGCCCCCGAGACAGTCACGCCCCCAAGCATCGGCTGCAGGTCGTGGACGTCGAGAACGCCCTCGCTGGCCAGCAAGACGAGCCGCTCGATGAAGTTGGCGAGTTGGCGGATGTTGCCCGGCCAGGGCTGGCGCGCGAGATGTGCGACGGCCGACCGGGTCAGGTTGACGTTGCGCTGGTTGGCCTGGTTCGCCTGCGTCAGGAAATGCAGCACGAGGTCCGGAATGTCGTCTCGCCGTTCGGCCAGGGGCGGCAGGGTGATCGGGATGACGTTGAGTCTGTAGAAAAGGTCCTCCCTGAAGCGGCCGTGGGCGACCTCGGCCGCGAGGTCCCGGTTGGTCGCGGCGACCAGGCGCATGTCGACGCGGATCTCCCGTTTGCCACCGAGGCGAACGACCGTCCCCTCCTGCAGGGTCCGCAGCAGCTTGGTTTGGAGGATCGCCGGCATCTCGCCGATCTCGTCGAGGAAGATGGTGCCGCCGCTCGCCTGCTCGAACCAGCCGGCGCGTGCCGCGACCGCCCCGGTGAACGCGCCGCGCTCGTGGCCGAACAGTTCGGATTCGAAGAGGCTCTCTGGAATGGCCGCACAGTTCACCTTGACGAACGGCCGGTCCCGCCGGGGGCTTGCGAGGTGGAGCGCGCGAGCGAACAGTTCCTTGCCGGTGCCGGACTCGCCGAGCAGCAGGACGCTCGCGGTCGCGTCCGCGACCTTCTCGACCTGTACGAGCGCGCGCAGCAGTGCGGGCGAGGTGCCGATGATGCCGTAGCGGGCCCGCTTGATGCGCAACTCGCGAGCGAGCATATCGTTGTGCTCCTCGAGCGCGCGTGTCTTCCGCTCGACCCGCTCGTTCAGGGTCAGCAACTGGCTGACCATCGTGGCGATGATGCGAAGGAGGGTGAGGTCGTCGGAGAGCGGTCGCTCCCGGTGGCGGATCCTGTGGCAGGCGATGGCGCCGACAGTTCTCTGCTCGACCCGGATCGGGAGCGCCAGGAACGACACCGCGCCACGGGGCAGTCGCGCGCGCTCGACCGCACGCCCTAGGAAGACCGGGTCATTGTCGATGTCCTGGACGATGACGAGGTGGCCGTCCTGGATGACACGCCCGGTGATGCCCTCGCCCGGCGCATACCGGCCGCGGGCGACCTCTTCGCGGGTCAGGCCGTAGGAATGGGCGATGCGATAGCCGGCGCCGTCAGGGTCCTTCAGGACGATGCGTCCACGGTTGAGCCCGACGATCTCCGAGAGCAGGTGCAGCATCTCGCGGGCGACCTGGTCGAGGTGCAGGCCCTTACCGACGAGGTTCATGACCTCTTGGATGAGGAACATCTCCTGCGTGCGCCAGTAAGTGCTCGACGTTGCGTTGCCTGCCCGCTCCTCCATGGCTGATCGCACCTCAGTTGCCCGACTGCCGTCGGCAACCTGCAAGCCCTGTGCAAGGAGAGGTGCGAGACACGCCAGCACCGCGTCCCCGAAGACGCGCTGGATGAGCGGCAACCGATGCAAAGGCTGAAAGCGGCCCGCTCCCGTCCTCCCCGGAGGCGGCGGAAGCCGACATTCCCGCGGACCCCGCCATGTCGGCGATGCTGCGGGCAGACCCCTGAGATCGGGTGCTGGATCCCTTGGGATGCGCGCTGGGCCGAAGGCGCCACGGCAGCGCCCGCACGACGGAGGCGCTCCGTCGCGCAAGACAGCGCCGTCAAGACGGTGTGAGGGCCGCCGCCGGACGCTGCGGCGTCAGCCCGACAACGCCAGACGTGGCGAGCTCGGCAGACGGCGGCCGATGCGGCGAAGGGCCGAAAAGGCGATCAGCGCAAGACGACGCGCTTTGCCGATGATGTCATCGGTTATGTCCACATCGATCTCGCAGAGGTCTGGACGGGAGATGGCACCCTCTACCTGTTCGTTGCCATCGATCGAACTTCAGAGCTGGCTTTCGCCAAGGTGGACGCTGACGCGAACCGCATCCTCACCATGTCGCGCCGGACGATCTCGATCGTCCAAGCCCAGAGCAGGTGCCCGAACACCTCCGAGAACACCTCATGGGCGGAAATGTCCCAGACCTGGGGCGCCCAGCCGCCCAGCGGCAGCAGGATGGCGTGGAACAGGAGGGTTATGATCAGTCCGAAGGCCAGTCCTTGCCCCAGCGTCACGAGCGGGCATGCCGTTGCGAGCAGGCAATAGAGCAGGCCGAAGACGATCGAGAAGCCCTGGTGCACCAGGGCGACGCCGTAATTGATGACGTGACCGGTGAAGACGTAGGTCATGTCCTCGGCGTTTAGGCCAAGCGCTTTGAGGATGGCGAAGGGTGGCGAGATGCGGCCGGCCTCCCGGGGCGGGAAAGGGATCTCGGATCCCCACTTGACGAAGCTCGAAAGATTTCCGCCTAGGAATCCCGCCCACGCCGCGTATCCGTAATCGACAATACCATCGTTTTTCGAATTTGTCCCCAATTTGTCCTCCATATGTAATTCTATTTCGTCCGTACAATCTCCCTAGGAATTCCAATCTTCTTAGGTTTGCGGACATAGATCCAAAAAACGGATCGATCAACTGCCTATATCACAGTTTTAAACCAAAAATTTGCAAAATCGTAATATGATTTAACCTAGAGATTTTGGTCGATTGCGGAGGTTGTTGTGAAAATATCGACTTTGATCGTCGCTGTGTCGGGATGTGTCGGTGCGCTGTGCGTGACTGTTACTGCGAAGATGGAAATCGACGAGTACAAATCATACAGCGATAGCGTCAATGCGCTGACGGGTGCTTCCGCGTCGTTGAAGATCCTGGGCGCTTCGACCCGCATCGCGCAGGAACGGGGGCCCACCAACAGCAGTCTCGGCAGTGAGAGACCGGTGCAACGCGCTGTCGAGCAGGCGCTCAGCGACGCTCGCACCGACACCGATGCGGCCCTACGAGAGGCCAGCCTCGCCGTGTCCACATTGCCAGAGCGATGGGGAGCCAAGGCTGCCGAGGCCGTCTCCGAGACCGTTCGGCACCTCGCCACCGTGCGGCAGCAGGCCGATGCCGTGACGGCTCACGTTCAGGCACAGCGATCCCAGGACGCGGTGGCGGGGATCGTGAAGGCCTTGATCGCCGTCCCGCCAGTGCTCGACCAGGCGTTGAATGCTGTGGACGATGCCACGATGTCGGCCGATCCGAGCCTGGGCTCCTGGCTGACGATGGCCCGGACCGCGACGGAGCTGCGTGACTTCGCGGGTCAGATCGGATCCGTGTTCACCCCTGCTCTCGTGACCAGGCGGCGTATGACGGACGAGGAGATCGGGCAATACAATCGATTGAGCGGCTATGTCGACGCACAGATGCGGCAGATCCTGCTCGCCCGTGGGAAAATCGGCAACGATGCGGGTGTCGATGAGCTCATCAGGACCATGCGGGCGCAATACATCGAAGGCGGCCAGAAATTGGCCGCCGATCTCGTGGCCCAAAGCTTATCCGGTCAGGCCGCGACCCTGACGGTGCAGGACTTTGCCGCCCGTTATGTCCCGGCCATGAGCGCGATCGTCGAACTTCGCGATCGATTGTTCGTCCGGGCTTTCGACCTGATCAAGGCGCGCATCGCCGCGGCCCGGACGCGCTTCGTCCTCTTCCTGCTGGGCGGTGGCGCGGTGCTCGTGATGTGCGGCGGCGTGATCGTGGTCTGCGTCCGGAGGATCTCGATGCCGATCCGCCGCATGGCACAGGTCATGAGCCGGATTTCTGACGGTGACACCAGCCTCGTCGTTCCCGACACGGCCACGAAGAACGAGATCGGCGCGATGGCGGCGGCCGTGCAGGTCTTCAAGGATAATCTGATCCGGAGCCGGCACCTGGAGCTGGAGGCTGCTCAAGCGCGGGCCGCCGCCGAGGCGCAGCGCAAGCGCACCATGCTGGAGCTGGCCGACGAGTTCGAGCGGGCGGTCGGCAGCATCGTCGGCCAAGTCTCGTCCTCGGCCACGGACCTGCAGGCCACCGCCCAGGCCATGACCGCCACCGCCACCCAGACGGCCGGCCAGTCCACGACCGTGGCGTCCGCCGCCGAACAGGCCGCGAGCAACGTCAACACCGTGGCGGTCGCCGCCGAGGAGCTGGGCACGTCCGTGCAGGAGATCAGCCGGCAGGTGGACGGCTCTTCCAAGCTCGCGCAAGCGGCGGTGGACGAGTCGGATCAGACGGCGGCTTTGGTGCAGGAGCTGAGCGGGACGGTCGCGCGGATCGGCGACGTGGTCGGGCTGATCTCCTCGATCGCCGGGCAGACCAACCTGCTGGCGCTGAACGCCACGATCGAGGCAGCCCGCGCCGGCGATGCCGGGCGCGGCTTCGCGGTGGTCGCTGCCGAGGTCAAGGAACTCGCCGGGCAGACCGCCCGGGCCACCGAGGAGATCTCAGGCCAGATCACGCGTGTTCAGGGCGTGACGGCCGAGGCGGTCGGTGCCATCGGGGCGATCACGGCGCGGATCCGGGAGATTAATGGCGTGGCGGCCTCGATCGCCGCGGCGGTCGAGGAGCAGGGCGCCGCCACGCAGGAGATCGTGCGCAACGTCGCCCAGGCGGCCACCGGCACGGCCGAGGTGACGAGCAACATCACCGGCGTGGCCGAGGCCTCCGAGGAGACGGGCGCGGCCGCGGCCCAGGTGCTCAGCGCGGCGGACGAGCTGTCGCGCCAGTCCGAGCATCTCGGGGCGGAGGTGGCGCATTTCCTCGCCACCGTCCGAGCCGCCTGAGACTGGCGCGGGCTCCGAGCCCCCTCCCGCTCGCCCGACTGCGTGCAGGCGGCTGGATCGGGTGCGATACGGGGCTCGGCCATCCGAGCGTCATCGCCGACGCCGGTCAGCCTGAGGAATGTGTCACGGCCTAAGCTGCTTCACCTTGAGGCAGAACAAAGCCGCCATGACCGGAACGAACATCCCGCTGGGCTCCAAGGAGGATGAGACCGCCCTCCGATCACGGACGGACGCGCTCGCCGCCGATCTGGTCGTGGCGCGGATCGAGACGCTCCTGCAGCTGTTGCGTCGGAGACGGACCGAGCTGAAGGCCCAGATTGCCAATCTGCAGAGCGTGCAGCCGAGTGCCGAGACCCGGCTGACCGAGCTCACCGCGGCGTTGGTCGGCCAGATGAGCGACAGCGTGGCGCATCTGAACCTGCTCGTCGATCAGGCCGAGCTGTTCGTCCAAGGGCTGACACGCGACGCCCCCTCGGCTTGAGCCCGTGTGAGATCAGCCGATCGTGATCGCCCGAGCCGCGTCGAAGGCGGGATTGGCGAAGCGGGGACCGGCCGGGTTGCACAGGATCCGGGCTCCGCCGGGCCGAACCAGGTCGAGGCTGTGGTGGACATGGCCGTGCATCCACAGAGCCGTGCGGCCGGTATCGGTCAGGGCGGACAGGTCCAAGGTTAAGCTCCCTGCGTTCCAGGTGCCGCGCCAAGCGGGAGCGATGCAGTCCGGATGCGGGGCGTGGTGGGTGACCCCGATGAGCGGCAGCGCCCCATCACCCTCGTCCATGAGCGCAGCCAGCTCGGCGCGGGCGTGACGGTGCAGGGCCGCGGCGTCCCCGACCGTGAGCAGGTGATGGCCGCCGTCATGGGCGACATCGATCGGCTTGCCGGTCGGCGTGTTGGGATCGAGCTGTCCGGCCAACCGACAATCGCCCCGCAGGGTGGTGCCGACGAACCGGCATCCGGCCAGGATCTGAGCGCGGGCGAGATCCGCGGGCACGATGTCGTGCCAGTGCTCGTGGTTGCCCATCACGAACACGACGGGCTCGTCATTGGCGAGGCGGCGCAGGACCCTGAACGTCTGCCGGGGGTCGGCCTCCCACATATCGCCGGCCGCGACCAGCAGGTCGAAGGCGGGCGGCTCGGACCGGAACTGATCCGGATACAGCACCGTCTCGAGGTGCCGGTCGGACAGGATCCAGAGCTTGGCCAAGGGATCTCCCGCGCTCTCAGGGGCGCACGATGCGCACGGCGTCGAAGCCTTCATCGGGACTGGGCGGCTCGAAGCGTTCGGCCACGGCACGCAAAGCGGCCTCGGGAACGATCCTGTCGGCGGAGCGTGCCGCGTTCCGGCCCAGCGCGGTGGCGAGCGGCGTGTCGATCCAGACGGCCGACACCCGGGCACCGTGGCGCCGGGCCGCGTCGATGATCGGCTTGCGGTGCCGGCGACCGGGCAGCGCGGCATCGAAGACGATGGCGTTCGGGTGATCGCGGGCCGCTGCGTGCGCCCAGGTGCTCTTGCCCGCCCCCTGCACGCCGCACACGACGATCACCTGCACGGGCGGCGTCGCCGCGGCGAGGGCGGCATCGAGGGTATCGAAGGCGGCCGCCCAGGCCTGGCGGTTGAGCTCCGGCGTCCAGAGGCGGCCAGCGGGCGTCTCGAGGAACCGATCCGGATCGATGATCACGCGCCCCACGCTCCGAGCCGAACGGGGCACGATCCGCGCACCGACAACCGCCAGGCGCGGCCGTTCGACAGCGAGCGGCTGCAGGCCTGCCGCAGCTTGGCGACAACGTCCTCGGGCTTGTGCCGCGTCGTTCCCACCTGTTCGTCCTCGTCCTGGTCCGAAAGCCATATCTCAGGGCGGGCCCCTTGAGTGGGGCGGATCAACCGGCGTGTCGTCCAACGGCTGCCCCGGCTCAGGCGAGCGGGAGCACCACGCTGAGGTCGTGGACCTGCCCGACCCGTGTCCAAGGCGGCTTATGGTAGACCTTGTAGCCCCCGTTCCCGTCCGGCAGGAACGTTTCCCCCGAGCGGGGGAGCCAGTCGAGGCTCAGGGCCGCATAGGTCTGCAGGATGGCGCGGAACGGCTTCCGGTGGCGCATGCGGACGTAGCGGCCCGGCCGGAACGCGACGGGTTGGAGCAGCTCGTCCGCGACAGTCAGGCCGCGGTCGACGATCGCGCAATCATGACGGAACACAGCGTCCGGGGTGATCAACGGTGTGTCGTAGGTGATGCCGACCGCCTCCACGTCCGCTGGATCGATCCCGATCGACGCGAGATAGCCGTGAAAGGCCGTCCAGTGCGCCTCGAAGGCCGGATACGGCCCATGGAACCGCACCGCGCGCAGGGTACAGGCCGGCCGCTCCTCGACCCGGGCCACCTCGCCGCCCGCGATCGGGGCCGCCGGTTTCAACGGCAGGGCCTGCTGGGCGACCATCCGGTACTGTGACGGCACGGCGCCGAACTGGCGGTGGAAGGCGCGCACGAAGGCTTCGTGACTGGCGTAGCCGGCATTCAACGCGACGTCCGTGATGGGCTGGCGGCTCATCTGCAGGTTCATGGCGGCGCGGTCGAGGCGCGTCCGGCGCATGTAGGCGGAAGGCGTCTCACCCATCACGGCCTGGAACAGGCGCTGGAAGTGAAACAGGCTGAGCCCGACATGGCGCGCGATGTCGGAGAGGCCGATCTTCTCAGCCGGGCTACGCTCGATGAGCCGTATTGCGCGGGCGATCCTGGGGTCGTCCAGCATCGTCGGCGGCGGCCGTTTGGGTGAGCTGCTCGGGCGGTGGGCGATCCGCGGATCCCGGGTGAGAAGATTTCGCTCCCAGGAGATCTGGTCGTTCAGGTCCTCGGCCACAATCCCTCCATGCGAAGCCGGATCGCAAGTTTGATCAAGTCAAGTCGTTGCGTCGCAGCTAGGCTGCAGGAAGAGTCGTGCGAGAGCTGTAAAAGCTTGTGGGGTCTGCGGCAATGCTTGTGCAGGCCGTCGATCACTGCGCACGGCGCCTTCGAGACTTTGGGGGGCGAGGATGATTCATCGACGGGCCGTATGCCGCTCTGCGGTTGCTGCAAGCATTCTGATCGCCGCCTGCGCCCCGATCGGTCGAGCGGCTGCGGATCCGGGCAACGGGCCCGTCCCGCAGGCGGGTCCGGGCGTGCCGGTCCCACCAGCCGGTGACAGCGGGGCGCGCCCGCCGGGGCCGAGCGGGTCGCCCGAGAGTCCCTGCGCCGCGGTCGAGCGCGTCGCCCGCCGGTACCTGCCCGATCCCGAAGACCGCGCCCCTCACCGTGTCGCCCTACGCCGAGAGGTGCAGCGGGCGCTCGACGCGTGCCGTGGGGGCGGGGCCGGCGCGTCCGGCAGATCGTGAGCGCCGGAACCGTCGGGGCGGCTGCCCTGCGCGAGGCCTGCGCGGGTCAGGAGCCCGCGGAGTGGCCGAGGGTCGCTCCCGGCACCGGCGCAGACTCAGACGGCTGCAGATATTTGCACTATAGATTGCGGAAACACATTATAATAATACAGTAAACTTCAATAAAAGTAAATATTGATATAATGATCATTGATTGTTTTCAAAGACAAAATACGAAGCGTCGCAGCTTCGTCATCATATAAAATTATTGCTGCGCCTTAGGCGGGGGAATTTTATCTTGGGACAGCGCAAGGTCCGCATCGGTGTTGCCGCTCTGGCGGCGCTGTCCGCCGAGTCCTGGATCCTGCCGGCAGGCGCGGCCGACTACTCGATCTCGGGCGGGAACACGTACACCGACACCGAGACATTGGCGGGCACGGATCGACTCTCGATCGAACCCGGCGGCAAGCTCTCCGTCAACAAGAAGGCGGCGATCAACTGGAACGATGCGTCCAGCGATCTGCAAATCTCCAATGCCGGCACGATCGAATCGACCAAGGCCGGCGGCCGGGCGATCGACGCGACGGGCAGTGACAATACCCGCACTCTGACGCTGGAGAACAAGACGAGCGCGCGTATCAAATCCGACAGCGACGCGTTCCGGATCAACGTCAACCCGACCGGCGGCACCGTGACGGTGAACAACGCTGGAACGATACAGTCATCGACGAAGCGGGCGCTGGATTTCGAGGCCGCCGCCAGCGGCGCCGCCACGGTTACGATCGACAACGCCGCCACCGGGATGATCACGTCCGGCGGCGACGACGCGATCCGGCCGGGCCAGGGTGCGACGGTCAACAATTCCGGCACGATCCGGACGAATGGTCAGGCCGCCGACAAGGCCGACGGCATCGATTTCAAGGCCGCTACCGCCGGGACGGTGAACAACAACGACAGCGGCACGATCTCCGGCGCCCGCCACGGCGTCACCCTGAGCGGCAGCAACGGCGCCGGCTCCGTGACGGTGAACAACGCGGCGAACGCCACCATCACCGGCCGCAACGGCTCGGGTGTCGGCTCCGACGCCGGCGGGACGGTCACGAATTACGGCACGATCGAAGGGGCCTATTCCGGCAACGGCACGCAGGACGGCGACGGCGACGGCGTCGACATCGATTTTGCCGGCACGATCGGGAATCACGGGACCATCAAGGGGACCGGGGCGGGCGGCTACGACAAGAACGGCCGGGCCAACAACAGCGAGGGCATCTCGCTGGGCGGCGGCACCATCACCAATTCCGGCACGATCTCGGGCGCCGCCTACGGCATCGTGGTCAACAACGATTCGAACCCCGACAACAGCCGCTCCGGCGCCGCCGCGACCACGATCACCAACGACGTCGGCGGTACGATCGAGGGCAAGGGCGGCTACGCGATCCGCCTGGAGAACAAGACCGGCACCGCGGCCGACGCCGACACGATCGTCAACAAGGGCACGATCATCGGCAACGGCACGATCCCGGATCCGAGCGGGGTGGTCCTCCTGAAGGACGGCCGCGTGGACGGCGGCTCGGTCGGGACCCTCGACGGCGTCCGCTACACCGGCACCGGCGCGGCCCGCTTCATCCGCGGCGACGGCGCGGCGATCCAGATGGGCGAGGGCGACGACGTCCTGACCAATTACGGCACGATCACCGGCAACAGCGGCCGGGCGATCAGCCTGGAGGGCGGCAACGACATCCTCAACCTCTTCACCGGCTCGACCATCACCGGCTCGACCATTACCGGCCGGATCGACGGCGGGACCGGCACCGACACGCTCAACCTGGACAAGGCCGCCACGGGGCCCGGCACCGGCACGCTGGCGAACGTCGTGAATTTCGAGGTGCTGAACGTCAAGGGCGGCGCCTGGGCACTCACGGACGACCACACCTACGCGCGCGGCGCGACGGTCGCGGCGGGGGCCACGCTCACGATCGGCAATGGCGCCACCGCCGGATCGCTCACGGCCGACATCGCCAATACCGGGGCCCTGGTCTTCGACCGATCGGACGCCGCGTCCTACGCGGGCACGATCTTCGGAAGCGGCAGCCTGACCAAGGTGAACACCGGCACGCTGACCCTGTCGGGCATCCACACCTACACGGGGGCGACCACGATCTCGGGCGGCACCCTCGCCCTGTCGGGAGCCGGCGCGGTCACCGTCTCCAGCGGGGTGGCGCTCGCCACCGGCGCCGCCCTCGACATCTCTGGCCTAACCGGCGCCGGCACCGCGATCACGGCCCTCACCGACACCGCCCCCGGCCAGGCCGGCACTGTCGCCCTCGGGGCCAAGACCCTGGCGATCACCAACGCCAACGGCAGCTTCGGCGGCACCATCTCGGGCAGCGGCGGCCTCACGCTGGCGGGCGGCACCCAGACGTTGACCGGCGCCAACACCTACACGGGCGCCACGACGATCCTGGGTGGGACCCTGCGGGCGGGGGCGGCCGGCTCCTTCGCGCCGGCCTCGGCGGTCACGGTCGCGGGCGGGGCCAATTTGGACCTTGCCAATTTCAGCCAGACCATCGGCTCCCTCGCCGGAGCCGGAACCGTCGCCCTTGGCTCGGGAACGCTGCACGCCGGCGGCGACAATGCCTCGACCGCCTTCTCCGGGGCAATCGTTGGGACCGGGGACCTGTTCAAGGAGGGCACCGGCCTGCTGACGCTGGCGGGCGTCAACACGTACACCGGCCTCACCTTCGTGTACGGCGGTACGCTGGCGCTGGTCGGATCCGGTTCGATCGCCGCGTCGAGCCAGATGGCGATCGCCGCCGGGGCGACCCTCGACATCTCGGGCATCGCCGGCACCGGAACCTCCATAGCCACCCTGACCCAGCAAAGCACCCTGGGTGATGGCAGGGTGGAGCTGGGCGACAAGACCCTGACGCTGAGCCGGGCCCGCGGCGCCTTCGACGGCGTGATCCAGGGGACCGGCGGCCTGATTCTGGGCGGCGGAACGCAGACCTTCCTGACCGCGAACACCTACACGGGCGCCACGACGATCGCGGGCGGCACGCTGGCCCTGGCGGCCACGGGGTCGATCGCGGCGTCGCGCGGCGTGGCGCTGGCCACGGGCGGGACCTTCGACATCTCCGGCGTCTCGGGTGCCGGCACCGCGATCGCCGGCCTGTCCGACACGGCTCCCGGCCAGGCCGGCGCCGTCACCCTGGGCGCCAGGATCCTGACGCTGTCCAACGCCAGCGGCCGCTTCGGCGGCACGATCGCCGGCGCCGGCGGCCTGACCCTGGGGGGCGGCACCCAGAGGCTCATCGGCGCCAACACCTACACGGGGACCACCACGGTCTCGGCCGGCACCCTCGTCATCGAGAACGGCGCGGCTCTGGGCGCTGCGGACGGCACGGCGGCGACCGGCACCACCGTCGCCTCGGGGGCGACCCTGGCGCTGCAGGGCGGGATCGCGGTGGGCGACGAGCCGCTGTCCCTCGCGGGCTCCGGGATCGGCCGTGGGGGCGCCCTGCGCAGCGTTTCGGGTGACAACATCTATGCCGGGGCGATCACGCTGAACCGGACCAGCACGATCACCGTCGCGGCGGACACGCTGACGTTGTCCGGCACCATCGCGGGCGCCGCCGGCGCCAATCCCTCTCTGTGCCTCAGCGGGCCGGGCAGCGGCTTCCTCACGGGCAACATCACGGGGGGCCTCGCCGCCCTGATCGTGTCCGGCGGCGGCACGTGGACGCTGACCGGACGGAATACCCCCGGCGGCGGGCTGAGCGTCGAGGGCGCCACGCGCCTCCGGCTCGAAGGCGGCGGCACGCTGACGACGGCCGGCGGCGGGATCGATTTCGGCGCCGCCGCCACGGTGAGCGGTGCGGGCTCCCGCCTCACGCCCCAAAACACCTTCACGGTCGGCCAGTTCGGCGCAGGCGCGCTGACCGTGGCGCAAGGCGGAGGCGTCTCATTCGGCGCAAGGGGAACCGGCACGGTGACGCTCGCCAGGAGCAACGGCTCGAGCGGCACGCTCACCATCGGCGCAAGAGCGGGTCAGGCGGCGGTCGCCGCCGGCACCGTGCAGGCCAGTGAGGTGCATTTCGGTGCCGGCACCGGCGCCCTGGTGTTCAACCATACCGGCAACCCGGACGGCACGGCCGTCACCTTCGCGACGACGATCACCGGCCGGGGCCGCGTCGATCACCTCGCCGGCATTACGATCCTGATCGGCGCCAACACCTACACGGGCACCACGACCCTCTCCGGCGGAACGCTCAGCGTCGCAAACGCCCATGCGCTCGGCTCCTCGGCGACCACCGTTTCGGCTGGCGCCACCCTCGACGTCAACGGCGTGACCCTCGGCAATGCCCTGACGCTCGCCGGCTCCGGAGCCGGCTGGGTCGGCGCGCTCACCGGTACCAGCACGGCCGGTGTTTCCGGCGCGATCACGCTGGCAGGCAACATCGCGCTCGGCGGCACCGGCAACCTGACCGTCTCGGGCAGCATCGGAGATGGCGGCAACCGCTCCAGCCTGACCAAGATCGGCACCGGCACCGCGATCTTCACTGCCGCCAACACCTATGGCGGCGGCACCACGGTTGCGGCCGGTACCCTCGCCCTCGGCGGTGCCGGCACTCTCGGCAGCGCCCTGGCCACCACCACGATCACGGGCGCCACCAGCGTGCTCGACCTCGGCGGCACCCGCCAGACCCAGGCCGCCGTCAGCCTCGGCCAGGGCGCGACCCTGCAGAACGGCGCGCTCACCGCCCCGGTCACCGCTGCGGGCGGAACAGTCGCGCGCATCTCCGGCCCCGCCACGCTCACCACAACCGACGGCACCACCGTCTCGACGGCCAACACCTACACGGGTGCCACCACGATCGGCGACGGATCGGTCCTGAAGGCGGGCGGCGTGGGCGGCTTTGCGGCGGCCTCCCCCCATACCCTGGCAGGCACCGGCACCCTCGACCTCGCGGGCGCCGCCAACACCGTCGGCGCCCTGGTCAGCGCCTCGCCGGCGACGGTTGTGACCAGCAGCGCGGGCGGCCCGGCCGTCCTGACGGTGGCCGGCCTGAGCGCCGGCAGCTTCGCCGGCACGATCCGGGACGGCGTCGGTCCGCTCGGCCTGACCCTGGCGGGCGACACCCTCACGCTCACCGGCGCCAACACCTACACGGGCGTCACCACGATCGGCCGCGGAGCCACCCTGCGGCTCGGCGACGGCGGCACCGCCGGCGCGATCGTGGCGACCGCCGGGGTCGTCAACGACGGCGCCCTGGTGTTCGACCGGACCGACGCCGTGAGCTTTGCCCCCGCGATCTCCGGATCGGGCAGCCTCACGCAGGCGGGAGGCGGCACCACCGTGCTCACCGGCCGCAACACCAATACGGGCGCCACGACGATCCGTGGCGGCACCCTGCAGATCGACGGCGTGCTCGCCGCCTCGGAGGTGACGGTGAAGAGCGGCGGCACGCTGGCCGGCTCGGGCAAGATCGGCGACCCGCTGATCGAGGCCGGCGGTCGGCTGGCGCCGGGCAGCGCCACGGCGATCGGCACCCTGTCGATCACCGGCCCGCTGACCTTCGCGCCGGGCTCGTTCTACACGGTCAAGGTGACGCCCACCGCCAACGACCGCACCGCGGTGACCGGCCCGGTCACGATCCAGGGCGGCACCGTGCAGGTGCTGGCGGGCGCCGGCACCTACACGCCGGCCCTGCGCTACACGCTGCTCACCGCCTCCGGCGGCGTCACCGGCCAGTTCAGCAGCCTGCAGACAACGAGCAATCTCGCCTTCCTGACGCCGTCGCTGGCCTACGACGGCCACAGCGTGTCGCTGGGCTTCGCTCAGACGGCGCCGCTCACCAGCGTGGCCACCACGCTCAACCAGGGCAACCTCGCCCAGGCCCTGAACGGCGCCGGGCCGACCGTGACCACAACGGCCACCACCGGCAGCGACGCACTCGACACCCACCGGACGGTGTTGTTTCCGGGCTTTTCGCAGGCGATCACGGGCCGGGCCGGGGGCACGACGCTGCAGAGCTTCAGCGAAGTCGGCTACCGGATGGGCGGAGCGGCGCGCTCCGTCGAGCCGTTCGTGGGCGTCGCGATGCTGCGGCTGCACCAGGACGGCTTGACCGAAACGGGCGGTTCGGCGGCGCTGGCGGTGTTCGGCCGGAGCTACGGGGTGGAGACAGTCACGGCGGGAGCGCAGGCGCAGGCGATTGTGGCGGACCTGTTCGGAGGCGCAGGTCCGCTCGTGGCGCGGGGCCTGATCGGCTACCGGCGGGCATTCGGGACTGTGGCGCCGGCAGCGCTGCTGGCGTTCCGGGGTGGGGGCACAGCGTTCCGCACGGGGGGTGGGCCGCTGGCCGAGGACGCGGCGGTGGTGTCGGCTGGGCTGGACTGGGAAATAGCGCCGGGCGCGCGGCTGGGCTTGGCCTATGACGGCCAGATCGGGCGGCGGGCGCAGGACCATGCCGTCAAGGGCAGCCTCTCCTACCGCTGGTGAGCCGGCTGGGCCCGGGCTGCGCCTGTGGGCGACCTGTCGAGGGCCGACGGGACGTAAGAGCACGCGGCACCGCGCGCGCTGTCACAACTCCGTACCGACACACCAAAACGCGTTCCCGCACAGCCGTCACCCCAAGCCGACATTGTCCTATCCGACTGCATCTTCGAAAGACGACCGTTTTCCCGACCTTTGGGCGAGCCCTCGTCGAGCCGCTGGAGACGCATCCGTGTGCGTCGGAGTAACGCGTCGGGTTTTCCATGTTCAGAGAATCGCGCCTACCGGACCTTCCCGACCTGCGCGCCGGGGATGCTCCCACCGCCACCCAGGACCGGATCGTCAACGGATGAGGGCCCTTACCGGGCCACCTCAAGAGCAGCCTGCCGGAACTCGCTCGGCGTCATGCCGTGATGCGCTTTGAAGCGGCGGGAGAAGTGGGCCTGGCTGGAGAAGCCGCAGCTATACGCGACTGTGCCGATCGGCAGATGGCCATGCTCGATATTGCTCAGCTGGTGCCCGGCCCTCAGAAGACGGCGCTCCCAGATGTAGTCGGACACGTGCCTGCCACGTTCATGAAACATCTCCTGTAGCCGGCGCAGCGAGACGCCGACAGCCGCGGCGAGTTCAGGAGGTCCGAAGTCGGGGTCACCCAGATTAGCCTCGACATAGGTCTTGGCGCGCTGGACCGTGACTGTTTCATGCAAGGGGCGAGACACCTCCTGTGCCAAGCGCTCGGCGATGCTGGCCGCGATCAGGTCGATGCCGATGGCCGACATGCGGTCTGCCACGGCCGGGGTGAGGCTATCACTGACACGCATCAGCTCAGTGAGGAAGCCTGTCGCCAAGGCGGTGCTGCCGAGGTCTGCACCGATGGTCAGCCCGCTGTAGAGCCGAGCTGGACCGAGGACAGACTCGAGCCGCTCGCGGGGGATGTGGAGGGTGAGCATCTGGCTGCCCGAGCTGTATTCCTGCGCCGCCGGACGACAGTCGAGCACCATGAGATCGCCGGGCCGTTGCACCGAGGTCCTGTCGGATTGACCGGTCTTTGCAATTCCTGCCTGCCGGAAGAATATTCCGACAGCATTCTCCTGGCCATGATTCCTGACCAGGTCGGGCGTCGCCTCAGCGCGTAAAGCGCCATGGGAGGTGCGTATCGCTTCGATCGAGCCGACGGTAGCAACTTCTATCTTGGCATCGAATGGATCGTCGGTCAGGCGCTTCTGCTCGGCCGGCACGCGCATGTCAGACATGGCATCGCGCCAGCTTCTAAATCTGTCGCGAGGATGAAATTTCTCCGTTGAAAATAGTGTCCGCATGTATTTTTGTCTATATTTAAATATACCATCACTAGTAATGCATGAATTCTCGACGAACTCTGATGCAATGTGGCTTATGGTATGGAAATGGCGTAATGTCAAAATCTAACAAATCTCAGCCAAAAACAAATCTAAGAGTGAGTTATCGGCAAATATACCTTTTCTATGATCGCTGAGGTTGTGAGGCGGTCGGTCAATAGTTTTATAAACTAAAGACTTTTATTAAGCGCTAAAAGTGATCTCCATTAAACGTGAACTGTTAGAAGATACGATCTAATTGTGCGATAGACGCTGAGTTGACCAGTATTATTGACCAGGCTGATTGAGAGGCTGCTGCAGGGCCGGGGCCATGGGAAGCCGGAAGGCCAGATCCGGGACGGTGACAGGCGCAGGTGGTCGGTAGCCCGAGGACGAATGCGGCCGGACGCGGTTGTCGGTATCCCGCCACCGCCTGCCGGCGTCGTTCGCAATCCGCACTCTTCATAGAATATACTGTTGGCCGCAATAATTTATTCACGGTCGCAAAATCAAATTCCAATTACCCCAATGCGCAACAAGTTTTGGAAATTTTTTACTTGGTCAATGCGGGTTGTCGGAAGGATTGCCGTGAAACCCGCGCCTGACCCAATTTATGACGGGCGCCAGAAATTCATCGGTTTGCGTTATGGGTATCAAAAACAAAGGGGACAGCAGAACAGCGGTTACCCAGGCCGGGGCGGACTGGTTCACGACATACACCAGCAGTACTGAAGCGGCAGCAGCGGACACGACGAGCCAAATTCTTATAAAACCTTTGATCATACGCATTGAACAGACTCCTTGGCGCGCGCAGGATTTTCGATTGTCCTGCTGAAGATAGAGGGTCACAAAAATATCTGGTCGAACGGGCGTAGGGCGGAGGGCTCGTATGGATTCCAAAAACTTACATCCCACCGCATGCCCGCCATCCACTAGCGGTTATGGCATCAACTCATAAATTGATTTTGACCGACTTAAAGTGACAGATCACACGCTCGGGCTATGATTAATTTTTATCTTCTTCATTCGATAAACAATAGCTCTTTTAGAGATTCGACGGCGAGATGGGGTGTCTCGTAATTTCAGTCTTAGATGCGCATCTATGCAATAGACCTGCTCTTCATTGGCGCGCCGAGCATGATATTTATAGATATATCTGATCACATCCTACATCGCGAGGATGATAAAATAGTTTGAGATCCCCGATAAGCCTTAAATCGTTCGTCCCGTCGCAAGGCCGCATCGAACAATCGCGGTCATTCCGGGATTGACCTGCCTTGAAGGAGCGCTGGCGCTGCGGGGCGCATGCGCGGGCCGTTTCGCGCTTGAAGGACCCGGACATTCTGTAGACCGACCCACCGCGTCGTCTCATATCGGCGCCGGACCGTGTCCATAAAACGAGGGCTCCTCCGACGCGTGCCAGACAGGCAGGCTGGATCACCCCAATCCGGCCCCCATGCTGTCGGGGGATCGTGTCGGCTCGTCAGACCTCGGAAAAGCGGTCTCGCTTACGATCGATCGGGCAGGGGCATGTCCAATCCAGCGCGATGCGCTCCTGGTGCCGAGCGCACGACTGTCGACCCCTGCTGCCACAGCTCGAATGTCTGCGTCCTCGACCGTCCGCGCGGTAGCAGACCGCCACGAGACCACTCCTTTTAGACAGTCGCACGGCCAGGCGGATCGCGCTCACACGCACGGGCGCCGACGGCAGCCCTGGTGCCGGCCGCCCCTGCGCGCAGAGCGAAGCACGCCCACAGCACCACGCCCGAGGCCGCCTGCGACGCCGGCCTGCTTCGTTCCGCGCGCAAGAACCGGAATGCTGCAACGGATCCCGTTCCGCCGGCTTGGTGAGGGGAGGGGCACGCCCGGCCCGACCCGAGAGACGCGCCGCATGGACGACACCGCCTTCAAGCCCTCCCGGCGCCACGCCGAGCTCGGGCCCGCCTTCTTCGATCCGGTCACCCCGGCCCGTTTCCCGCAGACGATCCTGCGCTACCGCAATCAGGCCTGGGCGGAGCGGGTGGGCCTCGGCGGCCTTTCGGAGGCGGCGTGGATCGCCCATTTCGGCCGGTTCGAGCCGCTGCCCGGCAGCTTCGAGACGCCCCTGGCCCTGCGCTACCACGGCCATCAGTTCCGCTCCTACAATCCGGAGCTCGGCGACGGCCGCGGCTTCCTGTTCGCGCAGCTGCACGACCTCGAGGACGGGCGGCTGCTCGACCTCGGCACCAAGGGCAGCGGCACCACGCCCTGGTCCCGCGGCGCCGATGGACGGCTCACCCTCAAGGGCGGCGTGCGCGAGGTGCTGGCCACCGCGCTCCTGGAGGCACAGGGCGTCTACACCTCGAAGAGCTTCAGCCTGATCGAGACCGGCGAGGACCTCATGCGCGGCGACGAGCCCTCGCCGGCCCGCTCCTCCGTGCTGGTGCGCCTCTCGCACGGGCATATCCGGATCGGCAGCTTCCAGCGCGTCCTGGCGCTCGGCGAACCGGACAACGTCGCCCGGCTCCTCGACCACACGATCGAGACCCACAGGCCGGATCTCTGGCGGGCCGGCCTGGAGGATCGCGGCGTCGCCTTCCTGGAGGATGTGGTGGTCAAAGTCGCCCGGATGGGCGCGCAATGGGCGGCGGCCGGCTTCGTCCATGGCGTGCTCAACAGCGACAACATCAACGTCACCGGCGAAAGTTTCGATTACGGGCCCTGGCGCTTCCTGCCGCATTTCGACCGGGACTTCACCGCGGCCTATTTCGACGAGACCGGGCTCTACAGCTTCGGCCGTCAGCCCGAGGCCCTGTTCTGGAATCTCGCCCGGCTCGCCGACTGCCTGCTGACGCTGGCCCCCCAGGCGCGCCTCGAAGCCGCCCTCTCCGGCTTCGGCCCGGCCCTGCAGGCGGCCTTCGCCGAAGCCCTGTTCCGCCGCCTCGGCCTCGCCGCGGCGCCGCAGCCGGAGACCGACCGGCTGGTCTCGGCGGTCTGGCGGTTCCTCGCCGAGACGCGGGCGCCCTTCGAGCGGTTCTTCTTCGACTGGTACGGGGGGCTCGCGAGCGCCGGGCGGGCGGAGGCGGGACCGGCCGCCGCGCAGTACCGGTCCGAGGCCTTCACGGCCGTGCGGGCCGCGCTGGAACCGCTGGCGCCCGCACCGGGCGCGCGGCTCGACCATCCTTACTTCGCGGAGGCGCCCTGCACGCTCCTGATCGACGAGGTGGAGGCGTTGTGGGCGCCGATCGCCGCGGCGGATGACTGGTCCCTGTTCGCGGCGAAGCTCGCCGGGGTGGCCCGGATGGCCGAGGCCTGCGGAACGGCGCCCGCCTCGGCCTGAGCGGCCTCTTCCTCGGCGAGCCGCCGGCGCTCCTCGGCGTAGCCCCCCGCGATGGCGAGATCGACCAGGCGCCGGGTCAGCCGGAAGGCCAGCCAGAACAGAGCGAGGCAGAGCAGGGTCGCTGCGGCGGCTTTGAGCGGATCCAAGGGCCTCCTCCGGTTATGCCTCCTGACGCGTGAGGACTGATAGAGCCGTAGGCGGCCCGGGCGCAATTGGACTTGGCGCCGAGACAGGCGTCCGGTCCTTCCTCGAAGCTGCAGGTTCGCCGGCTCTCTCCGAACGCGCACCATCCCGGAGTGGGACCGGCGTGTGGGGATCTTCCCGTACCTGTACTGGAAATCCGCCAGCGCGGCGCTCCGTCCGGCGGCCTTCGCGGATCTGGACCGTGTGACCCTTCTCGATCTCTCAGGCCGACCAGCGGGTCAGGCCGAGACAGGGACAAAATCGCTTCCTTATGTCCAACACGAGGGGCGATCTGAGATACGGATGGAATTAATCGAACGGCAATTTATAATAATATATGCAATACATCTCGCTTTAATAATATTATCGCGATGCTTTTGTTTTATTGTCGCAATGCGTTCGCTTTATTTAAGCGGTATCTATCGTCATTGACCGCGCGCAACTTATGGCTAATGGAAATTGACCGTGTAGGAACTGTATTGGCCGTTCGGCCTTCGC
Source organism: Methylobacterium sp. 391_Methyba4 (assembly GCF_029691625.1). Lineage (NCBI taxonomy): Bacteria > Pseudomonadati > Pseudomonadota > Alphaproteobacteria > Hyphomicrobiales > Methylobacteriaceae > Methylobacterium > Methylobacterium sp. 391_Methyba4. The sequence goes on from NZ_CP121475.1 coordinate 5,604,189, forward strand.
CCTGAAACACGAATGCAACCGTTCTTCTCGACCGATGAAGTTCATCCCAAGGCCGCGTTCCGGCGTTGGCGGGAGATGGTTTGTGAACGCTTGGTACCCGTCGCGTTGCAGACCGATGACGCCGGCCACTTCCGTGGCAAGCTCGAGGTCACCGATATCGGCGGGGTGCCGATCTCGCACTTCGCCCACACGAGCCTGCGGACGGAAGCGACAGCCGACATGGTCCGGCGGAACGGTCGGCACAGTCGCGTCTATGCCATTCTGAGGCTTTCCGGGAACGCCAGCTACCAACAAGGCGACCAGGAGGCGAAGACCCGGCCCGGCGATCTCGTCGTCCTCAATGCGCGTCCGGCCGTCTGCATGACGGAGCCGAGCAGTTCGCTGGTGCTCGATCTGCCGCGCGAGCGCCTGGAAACCGTTCTGGGGCCGTCCCGGCTGTTCAGTGCCCTCACAGTCGGCGCGGATCTCGCCTCCGCGACCCTGGCGAGCACCTATTTCCGAGATCTTGTCCGGCTGGGTGACCGGCTCGCCCCCGACGCGGCCGCGCGCATGGCGTCGATCGGGATCGACCTGATCGTGGCGAGCCTCGCGGAGCGTCTCGCGCAGAATGTGCCGCGCTCCACCCACGGCACCGTCACGGTCCAGCGCGCCATGGCCTATATCGAGGCGAACCTGAGCGATCAGACCCTCGACCCGCCACAGCTCGCCGCCGCGGTCGGCGTGTCGCTGCGCCGCCTTCAGGAATTGTTCCACGAGCGTGGCCGGCACATCTCAGACTACATCTGGGAGCGCCGCCTGGAGCTCGCGGCCAAGCGCCTGACCGATCCCGCCTGCGCCCACCTGCCGATCGGCATGCTGGCTTACGGAAGCGGCTTCGCCAGCCAGGCCCACTTCGCCCGACGCTTCAAGGAGCGGCATGGCCTGACGCCGACGGAGTTCCGGCTGGCATCCCGGCAGAACACGCCCGATGCGCGGCCCAGGGGGCGGCCGGCGCGCATTCCGGGGCTGGATTGACCGCGAGGGCGCCGGCGCGTCCCTGGGTCGCGTTCCGAAACGTCGGCAGACCGTGTTGACCGAGGGCGGTCGGCGACCCCGGCGCCGGAAGCCGGATCGTGCTATGGCCGCCCGCGACCGGACTACGCGATCCGGCAACCGGATGCCCCTCGATCAGGCGGATGCCCTTGCGCGAGACCTTCCACATCGAAGTCCTCGGACCGGAACCGGACGAGATCCAGACGCGGATCTCCGTGCGGGTCGGCAGCCTGGAGAGCGCGCAGGAGCGGGCTCTGCGCCTGTTCGCCCGCGCCCGGGTGCCGCAGCGGTCGGGGGAGCCGGCCGAGGCCGTCCGGGTGATCGACGGTGCCGGCCGCGAGGTGTTCTATCGCACGCGCTTCGACGCGGGGGATTGAGGCGCGAGGAGTCCGTCGATGCGCACAGCCCTGATCCTGCCGCTCCTGCTCCTCGCCGCCTGCGCGCTGTTCCTGCGCAGCTACACCCTGCCGCCAGCCCCCGACCGCCGGGGCGGCACCACGCTCCTGCTGACCTGGCCGAACCGCCCGGCCTTCGGCAGCCCCCGGGCCGATTGCCTCGCCGGGCCCGCGGACGGGCCGGTCCTGCCCTGCCTGATCGCCTCCGTCGCCCGGGCGCGCGACGATGGGTACACGCTGCTGCAGCTGCCGTTCTGCGCGGCCTGCTACGACCTGTCCGGGCGGATCGCCGTCATGGGCGGCGACGCGGCGGCGACGCGGGCACGGCTGGAGCAGATCGCCCGCTTCGGATGGTGACACGCGCCCGGGCGACGCGCTCCCGGGCGCGCTCCAGGGTCCGGGCGACCGGGAACAGGGGATCGCGCCCCGCCTCGACCAGGAGATGGGCGATCGGCCGGCGCTCCGTCCAGAAGGTGGTGCCGAGGGCGAAGCCCGGCGGCGCGCAGGAATCGATCCGGTCGATCGGCCAGTCGCCCGCGGCCAGGGCCTCGGTCAGCCGGTGGACGAGCTGGACGCCCGGCGCGGTCTCCGGTCGGGTCTCGTCGTTGGCAATCTTCAGCACCCAGGCCTCCCGGCCGGTGACCGGCAGGATCAGGGAGGCCAGAAGTTGCTCCCCCCGGCGCAGGCGGGCGATGCGCACGCCATCCGCCGCGCCGAGATCGGCCAGGGCGGCGCGCAGGAAGGCGATCTCCGCCGGCCGCTGCGCCAGGCTCGTCCCGGCCTGCCCCTTCCAGCCGGCGGTCTCGAGGGCGACGTGGGCGTCCAGGGCCGGGCCGAGGGCTTCGGGCGCGGCGAGGATCTCGAAGGTCACGGGCCCCGCCGCCTCCAGGCGCGCGCGGGCGCGGCGCAGCTTGCGGCGGCGCTGACCGGAGAGGTGCCCGAGATAGCCGCTCCGCGCCTCCGGCCCGAACCCGCTCAGATCCAGCAGGCCGCGGTCATGCGGCCAGTAGGCGGCCCGGCGTCCGCCCTGCGCGGTGAGGAGGTCCGGCAGGGGGCCGTCGGCGGGGGCGTTCGGCAGGAGGAGCCGCGGCGGCAGGCCGAGCACGCCCGGCGCGGCGAGCAGCCCCGCGAGTCCGGCCTGTGGATCGGCACCGTCGAGGAGCGGCGCGCCGAACGGGGCGTAGCCGTGGGTCCAGCCCATGAGCAGCGGCAGCGGCAGGCCCCAGCGCCGCCGCGACAGCCGGAACGGCCAGACGGCGACGAGCCGGGCCCCCGGCGCCTCCGGCGGCCGGTCGGCGACGAGGAGGAGCCGGACGCCCGCCCCGAAGGCGTCGCGGGCAGCCAGGGCGTAGCCGGCCTCGTAGAACGGGTTTCGGATGAGGGACGCCGCGCCCAGCGCCCGCCAGGCCGGGATCCAGGGGGCTCGGGGATCGAGGGGCCGGACCGCCGCCACGAACCCCCCCGGTAGCGCGGCGATGTCTGCCATGGCGGGACCGTCAGGCCGCGAGCCGGTGGCGGATCGCGCCGGCGAAGCCGAGCACGTCGTAGCGCCATGCCGTCATGCCGGCGGCGACGGCGAGCAGGACCAGGCGCAGGGCCTGCCCCGGCGGCATCAGCCCGCCCGGGACCAGGGCGATGCCGGCATTCACCGCGCCGCAGGCGAGCGCGATCCCGGCGATCCCCGCCATGTCGGCGAGGGGCAGCGGCATCGTCGTTCCGGCCCGGCGGGCGCCCAGCACCAGCACGAGGCAGGCCGCGCTCTGGCCGCCCGCGAAGGCGAGGGCCGCCCCGGCGGCACCGAACCGCGGGATCAGCAGGAGCGACAGGGCGGCGACCGCGGCGAGGGTCGCGAAGGCGGCGGCGGCCTCCAGGCCGCTGGAGCGGGTGAAGTAGATCACCTGCCCGAAATAATAGGCGCGGAACATCATCAGGATGGAGGCCAGGATCAGGACCGGCGCGAGCTCCCGCGCCTCCGCCCGGTAGGCGGGCCCGAGCAGCACCGCCACGACCAGATCGTCGAAGCACAGGAAGAACACCGCCCCGAAGGCGGCGATCAGCGTCATGGCCCGGGCGGCGTCGCGCAGCACCCCGGAGGCCGCCGCCATCCCGCCCGCCCGCGCCTCGCGCTTGGCGATGGAGATCAGCGACAGGGCGATCGCCTCGCCGAACACGATGAAGCTCTGCTTCAGGAAGTCGGCCAGCGCCCCGTAGGCGCCGAGCCCCGCTGGCCCCACCGTCTTGGCGATGATCAGCCGGTCGAGGCTCTGGGCGAGCGCCGCCGTCCCGAAGGACAGGACCAGCGGCCAGCCATAGGCGAAGAGCCGCAGGGCCTCGGCCCGGCTGCCGCGGCCGGGCATCATCGGCGCGATCGTGGCGGCGGCGGGGAGCGAGGCCAGGACGTTGGCGGCCGCCACCGCGAAGGCGAGATGCAGCGGATCCTGCGAGAGATGCAGCGCGAGGCTGCCGAGGGCGAGGATCAGGACGGCCCGGCTCATCACCGAGGCTGCCACCGCCCCGGCCCGGAGGCGCGTCCGGGCGATCTCGGTGGAGCCCTCGAACAGGGTGCTCCCGAAGGCGAGCGCCAGGATCGCGGCCGCCATCCGCGCCGACATCAGCCCGAGGCCGGCGGCCAGCGCGCTCCCGAGCCCCGCGAGCAGCAGCGTGCCGCCCAGGATCCGCACCACGGTGCCGACCTGCGCGGGCTCGCGCGCCTCGTCGTAGAGGGCGAAGAACGCGAATTTCGGCCACTGGCAGGTCGCCCCGTAGAGCACCAGCGACCAGGACAGGACGTAGAGGTAGGTGCCGTAGCTCTCCACCGGCGCGAGCCGCGTGAACACCGCCACGGAGGCCATGTTCAGGGCTGCCGCGAAGCCCCGGGAGCCGACATAGATCAGGCTGTGTCGGGCGATCATGTCCTAGAACCGGTCACACGCACCACGACCTCGCACCACGCTGGGACAGACCGGCTTCGTGGCGGGACGTAACGCAGGGACGGCGGGCATGACAGCCCGGGCCGTGCAGGCGGCGTGCCGCCGGCCCCGGCCCTCAGCCCGCGCCCCGCTTCCGGATCAGCGACGCGCCGGTCATCTCGGCCGGCTGGTCGAGCCCCATCAGGTCGAGGAGGGTGGGCGCCACATCCGCCAGGCGGCCGTCGGCCAGGGACACGCCGTCGACGCCGATGAGCAGGGCCGGCACCGGGTTGAGGGTGTGGGCGGTGTGGGGCTCCCCGGTCTCGGGATCGCGCATCATCTCGCAATTGCCGTGGTCGGCGGTCACCAGCAGCGCCCCGCCCTGCGCCGTCACCGCCTCGACCACGCGGCCGAGGCAGGTGTCGACGGTCTCTACCGCCTTCACGGCGGCCGCGAGACTGCCGGTATGGCCGACCATGTCGGGATTGGCGAAGTTCAGGATGATGAGGTCGTAGCGCCCGGAGCCGATCGCCTCCACGGCGCGATCGGTGAGTTCCGGCGCCGACATCTCCGGCTGCAGGTCGTAGGTTGCGACCTTGGGCGAGGGCACGAGGACCGCGTCCTGCCCCGCGAACGGGTCCTCGCGGCCGCCGTTCATGAAGTAGGTGACGTGCGGGTACTTCTCGGTCTCGGCCATGCGCAACTGCGTGCGGCCGGCCCGGGCCACGGTCTCGCCGAGGCCGTTGGGCAGGTCGAGGGGGCCGAACAGGGTCTCGGCGAAGGCGTCGATCTCGACGCTGTACTGGACGATCCCCAGGGCGGCGGCGAACCGGACCGTCCGCGTGCGTTCGAATCCCGCGAAGGCCGGGTCGAGGAGCGCCTCCAGGATCTGCCGGGTCCGGTCGGCGCGGAAGTTGAAGCACAGCAGGCCGTCGCCGTCCTGCATGCCGGCATAGTCGCCGATGATCGCGGGCCGCATGAACTCGTCCGACACGTCCTGCGCGTAGGACGCGGCGACCGCCTGCCCGGCCCGCTCGAACCGGGTCCCGCGCGCCTCCGTGAGGGCGTCGTAGGCCGTCTGGACCCGCTCCCAGCGCCGGTCGCGGTCCATCCCGAAATAGCGGCCGCAGAGGGTGGCGATGCGCGCGCCCTTGGGCAGGGTGGCCGCCACATCGGCGATGCAGGTGGCCGCGGAGCGGGGCGGCATGTCGCGCCCGTCGGTGAAGCCATGGAGACGGACCGGGATCCCCGCCGCGACCAGCAACCGCGCCAGCGCCACGGCGTGGTCCTGATGGGCGTGGACGCCGCCGGGCGAGAGCAGGCCGACGAGGTGGCAGGTGCCCCCCGATGCGCGGAGGGTCTCGATGAACCGGATCAGCGCCGGATTCCGGGCGAGCGAACCGTCGGCGACGGCGGAGTCGATCCGCGGCAGGTCCTGCAGGACCACGCGGCCCGCCCCGATATTGAGATGCCCAACCTCGGAATTGCCCATCTGCCCCGCGGGGAGGCCGACATCGGCGCCGAAGGTTTTCAGCTGCGCCCGGGGATGCGCCTGCATCAGCGCGTCGAAGACCGGGGTCTTGGCTTGGTGGACGGCGTTGTCGGCCACCGCGTCCCGCAGACCCCAGCCGTCGAGGATCACGAGCATCACGGGACGCGGCGTACTGTCGGGCACGGTCACAACTCTCCTGCGCTGCCGCACGCGGGGCGCGGCCGGTCTCCGGGCCCTGCGCGGCCGGATCGTTGCGCGTGTCGATAATCGCCTTGGCCCCGTGAGGCCACCGCCCCAATGGGCGAATGGGCGACGGATGCGAGAGAGCGTCGGGCTTCTGACATGGCAGGGCCGCGCCCAGCCCATCGCCAGGCGCGGCGCCGGCCCGGCGTCAACCGGTCAGTTGACGCGCGCCGCGTCGGATCCCGGCGGGACGCCGAGCCCGGGCCGCTTGCGGCGCAGGGCGGCCCGGAGGACGGTCCGCCAGTAGCCCGGATGGGACAGGAACCCCGCCGCCCAGGACAGATGCATGGCCACCGCCGCCGGTCCGCTCAGGAGCAGGACGGGGTCCCGCGCCTTGAGGGCCAGGGCGAGGCCGCACAGGCCGCAGGCTCCGGCGTAGAGCAGCAGCGGGATCAGCAGGGCGGGCATCAGGGCCGCCAGGGGCAGGGCCGCGACGGCGTAGAGCAGAACCAGGGCCGGCAGCATCTGGCGGGCGCGCGGCAGGCTGGCGTGCTTCTCGAGGGTCCGCGCGCAGCCGCGACCGTACTGACGGTATTGCCGCGCGAGGCTGCCGAAGCGCGCGCGGGGAAAATACGTGATCGCGAGGTCGGCGGCGAGGTAGATCCGCCCGCCCGCCGCGCAGAGCCGCCGGTCGAGCTCGGCATCCTCGTTGTGGGTGAAGGTCTCGTCGTAGCCGCCCACCCGCAGGAACGCCCGCCGGTCGAAGGCCGCGTGGTGGCCGTGGGCGACGTAGCCCGAGATGCCGCCCTGACGGTGGGCCGAGCCGCCGTTGCCGAGGCGGCTGTTCTGCGCCGCCGCGATGGCCCGCTGCAGCGGCGTCACCCCGACGGTCCGGAGCGGCACGACCACCGAGACGGCTTCCCGCAGCTGCATCGTGCGGACGAGGTTCTGCACGAACCCCTCCGGATAGACGGCGTGGCAATCGGCGCGGACCAGGTAGGCGGAGGCGGGATGCGCCAGCCGTGCCGCGAGGTTGAGGGCCGCCGCCTGGATCCGGCGCTCGTTGTGGACGAGCCGGATCCGCGGATCCCCGGCGCTCAGGGCGGAGACGATCGCGCAGGTGCCATCGCGGCTGCCGCCGTCCAACACCAGCAATTCGCAGGCGACCGCATCCCGGTCGGGCAGAACGGACGCGATGGCCTCGGCGATGTGGCCGGCCTCGTCGAGGGCCGGCATGGCGATCGTCACGAGCGGAGCACCGGCGGCGCGCGCGGGGGTTCTCGTTGGTGATCTCATGGGGGCTCTCCCGACACCGGGCCCCGGTGGTCGGCGGATCCGGGCCGGCCGTTCCGGAGGGAAGCGGACGCCGACGGTCCCGCATCCGAGGGCTCATCTGCCGTGATTGGCCGCGATTACGGTCATTGATCACAACCACCACTTCGGTTGGCCGCACCGATACGACGAAAGGTGTAATTCTGACCGCCCCACCGCAATGATAGCCCGTTCCGGCGGGACAACCGGACGGCTCGACAGTCGATTCGAACCGGATCCCGCGAGCTCGATCACGGGCTCGAAGCGTCATGCGGGACCCCCTCGAATGATGAAATCTCTGGATGCGCTTGCCCTCGGCCCGTCGGAATGCGGGCTGACCGAACAGCGAGGCGATCCGTCGACGCTGCGGGTCACCGAGATTGCGCCCGACGACCGGATCATCGCCTTCGACGCCGTGGGGCTCTGGCGGTATCGCGGTCTCTTGCGCGTCCTGATCCTGCGGGACCTGAAGGTCCTCTATCGTCAGACCGCGCTCGGCGCCTGCTGGGCGATCGCACAGCCGCTCTTCACCGTCCTGATCTTCACCGTGATCTTCGGCCACTTCGCCAAGATCCCCACCGACGGCGCGCCCTACGCGCTGTTCGCGGGCAGCGCGGTCGTCCTGTGGACCTACTTCGCCGAAGCAGTCCGGCGCAGCGCCAACGGCCTCGTGGCGGAGGCCGAACTCATCCGCAAGATCTACTTCCCGCGGCTGGTCATCCCGCTCGCCACGGTGATCTCGCCGATGGTCGACTTCGCCATCGCGCTGGCCGTCATGCTGGCCCTGATGGTCTGGTACGGCGTGGTGCCGGACTGGCACCTCGTGCTGGCCGTCCCGACCCTGATCGTCACGGCGATGCTCGCCCTCGGGGTGAGTCTCTGGCTCGGCCCGATCAATGTCCGCTTCCGGGACGTCAAGCACACGCTGCCGTTCCTGATCCAGATCTGGATGTACGCCTCGCCGATCGTCTACGCGTCGAGCATCGTGCCCGCCTCGGTGCGCTGGCTCTACGCACTCAATCCCATGGTCGGCCTGATCGAGGCGTTCCGGTTCGCCGTCCTCGGCGGGACGCCGCCCGACGCCTTCGCGATCACGGTCTCGGTCACGGCAGCGTTCGTCCTGCTCGTCAGCGGACTGATCTTCTTCCAGCGCATGGAGCGCTCCTTCGCGGATGTAATCTGATGTCGATGGCAATCAGCGTACAAGATATCGGCAAGCAGTACTGGCGCGCGCCGCGGGCCGCGCACCAGAACTCCCTGCGCGACGCCCTCAGCGAGGGCGTCCGGGGCCTCTTGTCCCGCCGCTCCGAGGCGCGCCCGGCACGGGAATCCTTCTGGGCGCTCAGGGACGTCAGCTTCGGCATCAAGCACGGTGAGAATGTCGGCATCATCGGCCTGAACGGCGCCGGCAAGAGCACGCTCCTCAAGCTGCTCTCACGGATCGCCGCCCCCACCACCGGCCGCATCCGCCTCGAGGGTCGGGTCGGTGCCCTGCTCGAGGTCGGCACCGGCTTCCACAGAGAGCTGACCGGCCGGGAGAACATCTTCCTGTACGGCTCGATCCTGGGCATGGGCCGGCAGGAGATCGCCGACAAGTTCGACGCGATCGTCGCGTTCTCGGAGATCGGAGACTTCATCGACACGCCGGTCAAACGCTACTCGAGCGGCATGTATGTCCGGCTGGCCTTCTCGGTCGCGGCCCATCTCGAGCCCGACATCCTGCTCTTGGATGAAGTCCTGGCCGTCGGAGACTACGCCTTCCAGAGAAAATGCATGGACTTCGCCCATCGCCTGCAAGCGAGCGGCGCCACCATCCTGATCGTGTCGCACAACATGTTCAGCGTGAAGACGATGTGCAAGCGCGTGATCTACATCAAGAACGGGACGGTGGCCTATGACGGGCCCGTGGATGCGGGCCTCAAAATCTACGAGCAGGACAGCTACCTGTCCCATCCCTCGTGGTACAGACCCGAACAGTCGAGCCAGGACTTCCGGATCACCGGCGTCGAGATCTTCGACGCGGCCGGAGAGGGCAAGACGGTCTTCTCCCACGGCGAGCGGATGCGGATCCGCATGCGGTATGCGGCCGATCTGCCGATCCACGACGCGAACGTCTCCTGCTCCTTCACCCGCGCCGACGAGACCCATTGCTGCACGTTCAGCACGCTGCTCGACGCGGCACCGGTGCCGGTGATCGCCGGTACGGGGACGATCGAGCTGCTGACACCGCCGCTCCGGCTCACCGCGGACGATTACCGGGTGTCGATCTCCGTGCGCCGCAAGGGCTTCGACACGATCGCCGACGCCAAGATCGGCGCCCGGTTCCACGTTCAGCACCCGGATCTCGATCCGTACATCTTCGGCATCTTCCACGAAGAAGGTCACTGGACCTTCGGCAGGTAGACTTATCGGGAAGGCAAAGAACCATGAGCACGGTCGATGTCGTCGTCCCCTGCTACAATTACGGCCGCTACCTCCGCGCATGCGTCGACAGTATCCTGACGCAGCGCGATGTGGACGTCCGGATTCTCATCATCGACGACATGTCGAACGACTCATCCGAAGAGGTGGGACGGGCCCTGGCCCGGGAGGATGCCCGCGTCACCTATCGGCGCCACACGGTCAACCAGGGACACATCAAGACCTTCAACGAAGGAATCATCGACTGGGCCACGGCCGACTACACGCTGCTGCTTTCGGCCGACGACATGCTGACGCCCGGGGCGCTCGCCCGCGCGGCGCAGGCGCTGAACCGGCATCCCGAAGCGGGGCTCGTCTGCGGGATGGCGGTGTCCCAGGCCGGCGACGTGGAGCCGGTGGCCGTCGCCGACGCGTCGGACCCGGAATGCCGGCTCGTCCCGGGGCGCACGTTCATCAAGCGCTTCTGCGACTTCGGAAACCAGTTCGCATCCCCGGTCGTGATCGTCCGCACATCCGTCCAGCACCGTCTCGGCGGCTACAATCCGAAGATGCGGCACACCTCCGACATGGAGATGTGGATGCGCTTCGCGTGCCATGGGCCCGTGGTCATCCTGAATGCAAAGCAGGCCTATTACCGCTGGCATAATCAGAACATGAGTTCTCATTACTATGCACAGGCGATCAGCGATCGCCGTGAGCAGATGGAAACCTGCCGCGTCATCCTGCAGGAGCAGGGAGACAGGATCCCCGAGCTTCAGGGATGGGTGGCCGCGATGCAGCGGCGGATCGGACGCGAACTCCTGATCACGGCGAGCAACTCCTTCACCCTGCATCACGACGACGACTGGAAGGAGATCCTCGCAGCTGCAGCGGAGTTCGATCCGCACCTGCTCCTGCGGCGCGACTGGTGGAAGCTCGCCCTGAAGCGGGTGATCGGTCGTCCGGCGCTCCATACCTTCCGCAGGCAGCTGCACCGATCGAACGGAAGGTCGATCCGGGAGTGTCGTCTCGACTGGACGAACCATGGCGAGGTCACCGGCTGGTGGCCCGCCTGAACATCCTGTCGCGGACGGTGCCTTCTCGGCGCCGCATGTCAGCACAGGTGCAATCGAGCGGAGGACGACGTGCAGAGGCCCGTCATAAACGTCGCATTCGGCATCGATCAGTCGTACATCCCACAACTTCGTGTGGTCATGCGCTCGATCGAGACACGAAACGAACGCAACCCGCTGCGGTTTTTCGTCTTCCATGACGGCATCGACGCGGCCAGCCGAGCCCAGGTTTCGACCCGGCGCGCCACGATCGAGTGGATTCAGATCTGCGATCCGGTCCTGCTCGGGTTCGACGCCCATCGCCCGAGCATGAGTCGGGCGACGTATTTCCGGTTGATGATCCCGCGATTTATGCCGCCTGACGTCAGTCGTGCGATCTATCTCGATTCCGATCTCATCCTTCAAAGCGACATCGCCGAACTCTGGGACTTCGACCTCGGCGCCCATGCGCTCGGAGCCGTGGTCGATGCCGGCCTCAACCCGCGCGACTTCGCCGCGCGGTACGGCCTGCCGGCCCAGGGCCGATACTTCAACGCGGGCGTGCTCCTGCTGGATGTCCAGAAACTCAGAGCGGACCAGAGCTTCGATCACACGATCGCGCTCCTTGCAAGCAACGTCTACGATTACGACGATCAGGATGCGTTGAACATCAGCTTCTGGAACCGCTGGACCAGCATTCCACCGGACTGGAACTTCCAGCGCAATTTTCTCTACGAGAAGTTCGCAACGTGGACCGCTCTGACCCGGAGCGCCCCGCGGCCGAAGATCATCCACTTCACCGACGCGACCAAACCCTGGCGCCGCGACGAATGGCATCCTCTGGCGTGGCTTTACCTGAAGGAGCTGCGCGGTGCCGAGTTCGGCCTGAGCCTCCTGCGGAATGCGGGCATCGGCTTCAAGACCCGGCTCAAATGGCGTCTGCGCTGGCTGCTGTGGAATTTCAGATGCTTCTGCAGATGGAACCTCGGCCTCCAATAGCGAAGCCGGCCTTCTCCTGAGTTTCTCGGAAGCGTGCCGGCGCCGAACGCGCCGACGCGGCCCCGGTCGAACCCCGACACGCCACGGCGCCCGACATGAAGCTGACCTACTTTGCCGGCGATCCGCCGAATTTCGGGGATGAACTCAACCCGCTGGTCTGGAGCGCGATGCTTCCGGACGGCTTTCTGGATGATCGCGAGGAGGCGCTGTTCCTCGGGATCGGCTCGATCATCCAAGACATCTACCCGAGATCGGCAAGAAAATACGTTATCGGGTCCGGCTACGGCGGCTATTCGGCGATGCCGGACGTGCATGACGGATCCTGGGACGTCCTGTTCGTCCGTGGCCCCGGGACCGCGCGGCGCCTCGGCCTCCCGGCGGAGCGGGCGATCTGCGATCCAGCCGTCCTGCTGCGCCTGCTGCCGCTGCCGGAGGCCGCGTCGGGCATCACGGTCGCCTTCATGCCGCATTACGAAAGCCTGGAGCGTGGCTTCTGGCAGGTGGCCTGCCGGATGGCGGGCGTCACGCTGATCGATCCCCGGGACGATGTCGGGCGGATCCTGTCCCAGATCAGGGGCGCCAGGCTCCTCATCACCGAGGCGATGCACGGCGCCATCGTCGCCGATGCCCTCCGCACGCCCTGGATCGCCGCCAAGCCGCTCCATCACTCGCATCGCATGAAGTGGCGGGACTGGTCCGAGTCCCTCGAGATCGACCTGCGCCCGCATGCCTTGCTGCCGAGCAACATCCGCGAGATGTATCACGCCGTTTGGCCCAACGCCGAAGTCTGGCGCGCGGCGCGTTCGAGCACGATGCCGACTCTCAAGCCCGTCAATCAGATGCTGACCTGGATCGCCGCGAAGCGTCTGCAGCAGCTGTCGCATGCGGAGCCGCAGATGAGCCGCGACACCCGGCTGGATGCGGCCGTCGACGGAGTCGCCTCTGCCATAGATCGGTTCGTTCGGTCCCGCGGCGGTTCGGGCCTGCGCGCGACCGGGCGGGCATCGGCTTCGGCCCGTTCCGCGTCGATGCGGTCGATGCGCTTGACGGCGTGAGGGCGGCCGCGGGGGCGATCCCGCCGATCCCCGTGACGGCCCGGCTGGCGTCCGATCAGATCGGCCGATGCATCGAGGCCATCTGAACCAGCGCCCTTCGGCAATCCCGGCGCGCGACCAGATGATAGGTCGCGCGGACCGGGAAGACCCTCAGCGCTCCGACGATGGCCCTGAAGGCCCGGCGCTTCTGGCCGCGCGAGGCCGCGGCGATCATGATCGTGACGAAATACCAGTAAAAATGCTGCAGCGTGCCTTGATACGCCCTGAGGAACGCGAGGGGCGAGGGCCAGATACGCCATTCCGGCACACTATGCCTGAAGAAGACCAGCCGGTCGTAGGCAAGACGGTCGTACTGAATCGCGTCGTAGGTGCCGTGGGCGCGGCCGCGGAAGAGCATGCAGGGTGTCTCGACATAGCCCAGGGTCCGCCGGCGGGCGATACGGAGCTGCCAATCCAGGTCTTCTCCACCGATGAGCGTCTCGTCGAACAGACCCACCAAATCGCGGACGCGTCTGCGGACCACGAGCGTGCCCAGTTGAGGAAAGTAGCCGCTCAGCATGGTCCGAAGAAGCGCGTCGCCGACGCCCGGATGCCGTTCCGGCCAAGGGGCGGAGGGATTCTTCAGGTCCGGGTCCGTTCCGACGGCCTGCCCGAGAACGCCGTCCAAGGCGGGATCCGCATCGAGGACCGCAATCTGCGCACGCACATTCCCCGGAAGCCACGCGTCGTCATCGTCGAGGAAAGCGATGAAGTCGCCGGTCGCCAAACGCAGGCCCGCATTCCGTGCCGCGCTCGGCCCGCGGCGCTCCACCGCCACGTAGGTGGCCCCGAACGCCTCGGCGATCGCCCGGTTCTCGCACGCGCCCCCATTGTCCGCGACGAGGATTTCAAACGCGAGATCGCGATCTTCGAGGCGCCGGATGCTTGCGAGCGCACCGCGCAGAAGATGGGGCCGCCGGAATGTCGGCACGATGACCGAAACCAGCCTCGGACCGTCTTGCATCGGGGCGCCTCCCAGGCCGATGGATCTGCTGCGACATGACAGGGCAGTACGGCCTCGGACTGTCGGAACACCCCGAGACGCCGGAGATCAGACCCATTCTTCCCACGCATCGAAGGCGCCGCGCAGCAGGGCCTGGAAGATCAGATCATGGTCGAAGCAGGTGACGAAGGTCCGCCCCACGGTGCCCTCAGGTTTGGTCTCCTCCGCCTGCGCATAGAGGGTCCGGTAGCCGGCCTCGCGGGCCGCCTGTTGGGCGAAGGGCGTCCAGTTCATCGATTGACCGAGCGGGATCGCGAAGCTCGCCGGAGCGACGCCCAGGCGCCGCGCGATGATGGCCCGGGAGACGACGAGTTCCTCGACGGTCCGATCCGTGTCGAGGCGCCCGAAATCCGGGTGCGTCACCGAGTGGCTGCCGATCTCGACCCCGGCCGCGGCGAGCGCCTCGATGGCGCGCCAGTCCAGGATGCCGCGCGGCCCGGTCTCGGGCCGGTCCAGCCAACCCGCCACGATGAACAGGGTCCACGGGATCCCGTAATCACGCAGGATCGGGGCCGCCGCGCTCAGCACGCTGTGCCAGCCATCGTCGAAGGTGATGGCGAGGTCGCGGGCGCCGCCGCGTCCCTCGGCGATGGCGGCCGCCGGCACGAAGCGGTAGCCCAGACGGAGCGCCCGCTCGATCTGATGCCGGAAGCGCCCGGGGGCGACGTCGTTGACGCCGCATTCCGGCTGGCCCACCGAGTGGTAGCAGAGGATGCGCCCGCCCGGCAGGGCCCGACGCCGTCGGGCGAGGGCGAGCGTCGTGCGCTCGCAGGCCATCCGGGCGGCGGCGACGCGCGGGCGGGTCAGGCCGACCGTCCGGGCGAGGCTCTTGACCGGTGCGGGGATCATCGCAGGGCGGCGCGCAGGCCGTCGACGACCTGATCCTGCGCCGCCTCCGTCATCGCCGCGTAGAGCGGCAGCAGGATCGCGTGGTCGCGGGCCCGCTCGGATTCCGGCAGCGCGAATCGCCGCGGCGCCTCGGCGTAGGGCGGCTCCAGATGCGCGCACATGATGCCCCGGCGGGTGGCGATGCCCCGGTCGAGCATCGCCTGCATGACCGCCTGCTGGTCCGCATCGTCCGGGAGGCGGACGCAGTAGCTCTGCCAGTTGCTGCGCAGCCCCATCGGCTCGGGCGGCGGCGTCACCCCGGGGAGGTCGGCCAGCCGCACGCGGTAGCCGTCGGCGAGGTCGCGGCGCCGGGCGATCAGGTCGGGCAGCCGCTTCAGCTGCTCCCGGCCGATGGCCGCCTGCACGTCGGTCATCCGGTAGTTGAAGCCCGCGATGGCGTATTCCTCGACCACCACCCGGGCGCTGCCGTGGCGGGCGATGTCGGAGACGCTCATCCCGTGCTGGCGCAGCAGCCGGAAGGTCCGGTCCCACGCGGCGTTGGCGGTGGTGATCATGCCGCCGTCGCCGGTGGTCAGCACCTTGCGCGGGTGGAACGAGAAGCAGGCGATGTCCCCCGCCGGGCTGCCGATCGGCCGCCAGACGTCGCCCTGGAGCCGCTCGGAGCCGATGGCGCAGGCCGCGTCCTCGATCACCGGGATGCCGGACCGGCGCCCGATCGCCACGATCGCCTCCAGGTCGCAGGGCATGCCCATCTGGTGGACGCAGACGATGGCCTTCGTCTTCCCGGTGATCGCCGCCGCGGCGGCGTCCGGGGCCATGTTGTAGGTCGCCGGGTCGATGTCGACGAAGATCGGCGTCGCCCCGCACTGGGCGATGGCGTTGGCGGTGGCGATGAAGCTGTGGCTCACCGTCACCACCTCGTCGCCGGGGCCGACCCCGACGGCGAGCAGGGCGAGATGCAGCGCGGTCGTGCAGTTCGAGACCGCGCAGGCGTGGGGCGCGCCGACGATCGCGGCGAACTCCGTCTCGAAGGCCGCGACCTGCGGCCCCTGGGTCAGCCATCCGGAGCGGACGACGGCGGCGGCGGCCTCGGCCTCGGGGTCGCCGACTTCGGGCTTGGCGATCGGGATCATGCCAGCGCCCGCCGCAGGTGTTCCGAGCGGGACTCGTCCTGCCACCAGGCGACGAGGTCGGCGAGGCCCTCGGCCGCCCCGATCTTCGCCTCGAAGCCGATCAGCGCCTTGGCGAGGCTCGTGTCGCAGAGGCGCCGGGGCACCGGGTTCACGGCCCGCTCGGCCTCGTGGATCAGCGGCGTGCCGTCCCGGCCCATGATCCGGGTGAGGTGGCCGGCGAGGTCGACCAGCGAGGTCTCGACGCCGGTGCCGACGTTGAGCACCACGTCGGTGGCCGGCGAGATCGCCGACAGGATGTTGGCCCGGGCGATGTCGCGGACATGGACGAGGTCCATGGTCTGCAGGCCGTCGCCGAAGACGATCGGCGACTGGCCCTCGGCCAGGCGCTGCATCCAGCGGACCATGACCTCGGTGTAGCGGCCGGTCAGGTCCATCCGCGGGCCGTAGGCGTTGAAGTACCGGAGCGCGACGTAGTCCAGCCCGTACATGTCGTTGAACGAGCGCAGCAGACCTTCGCCGAAGGACTTGGCGGCGCCGTACAGGGTCCGGTTGTCGTAGGGGTGGTGCTTCTCGGTCGTCGGGAAGACCTCCGCCATCCCGTAGACCGAGGCCGAGGAGGCCATCACCACCTTGGCGACGCCGGCCTCGACGCAGCTCTCAAGCAGGTTGAAGGTCGCGGCGGCCATCACCTCGAAGGCGTGGCGCGGCTCCGCGGCGCATTGCGTGATCCGCAGGGCCGCCTGGTGGAACACCACGTCGGTGCCCTTGACCAGCGTATCCATCAGGGCGCGGTCGCGGATGTCGCCCTGGACGAGGCGGACGCGGCCGGAGCCGAGGGCGTCCCCGAGATTCTCGGGGCGGCCGCGGATCATGTTGTCGATGGCCACGATCTCCTCGCAGCCGGCCTCGACCAGCAGGTCGATGATGTGCGAGCCGATGAAGCCCGATCCGCCGGTGACCAGGATCCGGGTCCCGCGCAGGTCGCCGCTGAAGCGGCTTCCCTTGGTGACCTCACGCAGCTTGGGCATCGGCGACCTCGCAGTAGCTCGCGACGGCCCGGCAGACGGTGTCGATCTGCGCGGACGTCATCTCGGGGAACATCGGGAGGGACAGGGTCCGGGCGGCCAGCCGCTCGGTGACCGGCAGGCGGCCGGCGCCGTCGTCGAGGTGGCTGTAGGCGGGCTGCCGGTGGACCGGGACGGGATAGTGGATGCCGGTGGCGATGCCGGCCGCGTTGAGGTACTGGCGCAGCCCCTCGCGGTCCGCCGTCGACACGGCGTAGACGTGGAACACGTGGTCGAGCCCGGCGGGCGCCGGCAGCTCCAGGCCGAGGCCCGCGAGCCGGGCGCCGTACTCCGCCGCCACCGCCTGGCGGGCGCGGGTCCAGCCCTCCAGGTGCGGGAGCTTGACCCCCAGCACCGCGCCCTGGACGCCGTCCATGCGCAGGTTGAAGCCGTGGCGGACGTGGTTGTACTTGCCCTGCTGGCCCCAGTCGCGCAGGCAGCGGGCCGCCGCGGCGAGGTCGTCGCGGTCCGTGACGATGGCGCCGCCCTCGCCGTAGGCCCCGAGATTCTTGCCGGGATAGAAGCTGAAGCAGCCGATATCCCCGATCGTGCCGGCCTTGCGGCCGCCGCGCTCGGCGAGATGCGCCTGGGCGGCGTCCTCGACGAGGGCGAGCCCGTGGCGCCGGGCGATGGCGCCGAGCGCGTCGAGATCGGCCATCCGGCCGTGGAGGTGCACCGGCAGGATCGCCTTGGTGCGGGGCGTGATCGCCGCCTCGACCAGGGCTGGGTCCATGGTCCAGGTGACCGGGTCGATGTCGACGAGGACCGGGGTGGCCCCGGCATACAGGACCGCCGCGACCGTCGCCACGAAGGTCGACGAGACCGTGATCACCTCGTCGCCCGGGCCGATGTCGAGGGCGAGGAGGGCGAGGTGCAGGGCCGCGGTGCCGCTGCTGACGGCGACCGCGTGGCGGGCGCCGCAGGCCTCGGCGAAGGCCGTCTCGAAGGCGCTGACCGCCGGGCCGAGGACGAAGTCGCCGCTGCGCAGGACGTTGAGGATTGCGGTCTCGACGTCGCCGCCGATCGCCGCGTACTGCGCCTTGAGGTCGAGGAAGGGGATCACGAGGCCCTCGCAAGTGGCATGAGGTCGATGGGGGCGCCGTTCTGGCGCAGGGAGCGCATGGCGGCTTCGAGCATCTCGACGACGCGCAGGCCGCTGTGGCCGTCGGTCATGGGCGCGGTGCCGTTCTCGATGGAATCGGCGAAGTGCTCGATCTCGACGATCAGCGCCTCGCGGAAGGACAGGTGCGGCGACCACATGTCGCCGGTCCGGTAGGAAACCATCAGCTCGGTGATGTCGTCCGAGCCGCCGCCGACCGTGACGCCGCGGTCGTAGACCTTGACCTTCTCGATCGGGTCGAGGTCATTGTAGACGATCATCTTCTTGCTGCCGCCGATCAGCGTCTGCCGCACCTTCACGGGCGCGAGCCAGTTGACGTTGATCTGCGCGACCACCCCGCGCGGGTAGAAGACGGTCAGGTGGGCCATGTTCTCGGGACGGCCGCTGAAATGGCCGGTGCCGCTCGCCGAGATCGCCACCGGGGCGAGGTCCAGGATGTGGTCGAGGATCGCGAGGTCGTGGACCGCCAGGTCCCAGATCACGTTCACGTCGCGCTGGAACAGGCCGAGGTTCACCCGGGTCGAGTCGTAGTAGAACACGTCACCGATGGCGTCGGTCGTGACGAGCTCGTGGATCTTCTCGACCGCGCCCGTGTAGACGAAGGTGTGATCGACCATCAGCCTCAGGTTGCGCTTGGCCGCCTCCTCGATCAGCAGCCGGGCCTCGAAGGCCGAGGGCGTGATCGGCTTCTCGATGAAGACGTGCTTGCCGGCCCGCAGCGCGTTGATGGCGATCTCGAAATGCGAGCTCACCGGCGTCGCCACCATGACGGCGTCGATCGCGGGATCGGCCACGAGGTCGCGCCAGTCCTGATGGAGCTGGACGGCGGGGTAGCGCTTGCCGGCCCGGGCGAGCGCGGCGGGCGACTGGTCGGCGATGGCCACCAGCTGGCAGCGCTCGCTCTCCGACGTGCACCGGGCGAGGTTCGGCCCCCAGTAGCCGTATCCGACGATACCGATCGAGATCATGAGTGCATTCCCCTCAAGCAATCTGCAGAGGCTCGGCCGGCTCGGGCCGCGGCGACTGGACGGAACGGGCGCGCGCGGCGCTTTCGGCGCGCTTGGTGCGCGTGTCCCCGACGACCCGCGCGGGGCATCCGGCGACGATGGCGAAGGCCGGGACGTCCCGGGTGACGACGGCACCGGCGCCGACCAGGGCGCCCTCGCCAATGGTGATCCCCGCCACGATGGTGGCGTTGGAGCCGATGGAGGCGCGGGCCTCGACCACGGTCTCGACGAGCTCCCACTCGCCGTCCCGCTTCAGGCTCCCGTCCGCGTTGGTGGCTTCCGGATAGAGCTCGTTGGTGAAGACCACGCCGTGGCCGATGAACACTTCGGCCCCGATCGAGACGCCCGCGCAGATGAAGCTGTGCGAGGAGATCTTGCAGCGCGGGCCGATATGGCTGCCGCGCTGGATCTCCACGAACGGGCCGATGCGCGAGCCGTCTTCGATTCGACATCCATAAATATTGACCAGATCTGGGTACAATATGCCCACATCAGAACCAATATTGACATCATTAATCGGCATACCGGTCGCTCCACCCGCCGAATTTCCGTGCGGTAAAGCTGCACAGAGCTGCAGGTGGCCGGGAACCCAGGCTTTCGATGGCGTTCGTCCGTCGAAAGGCGAATAGCGTCTGCCCGATGCTGCCGGCCGTCGCGATCCGGCGGCGCTCCGGTCGCCGCGCCTACGCCGAAAGGCGGGGATCCTGCCCCGACGGGACGGCGCCGGCCCACCTTTTGGAGGAGTCCCGGCGGACTTTGCCGTTACGCATCATGCCGCCTCAGCCACCCATAAGCCCGTGAGGCCGACGCGCGGTTCGCCGCTCGATGGCCACGCCCGGACATGGCAGCGCATTCGAGGGGACGACGCGTGTCGAGGATTCTGGCGAAGACTGAGCCTATGCCTGCCGGATATCGGTCCGCCGTCACCCGGCGCGCCTCCCGAGCCGGCATCATGGCCTGCCTGCTCGCCCTGTTCACGGTCCCCGCGGCGGCGGAGTACCGGATCGCCCCCGGGGACACGATCGAGGTGTCGGCCCTGAGCCTCCCGAACTTCAAGCAGGAATCCACGGTCTCGACCGATGGCGCCCTCATGGTCCCGCTGCTCGGGGACGTGCCGGCCGCCGGCCTGACCCTCGCGGAGCTGCGCCGGAACCTGCAGAAGACCCTGGCCGCCAAGGCGGTGCGGCAGCGCGGGCCGGACGGCAGGGAAACGATCGCCGTGATCGAGCCGGACGAGATCGGCGTGCGGGTCGCGAAGTACCAGCCGATCTACCTGAGCGGCGACGTGACCAAGCAGGGCGAGCACCCGTTCCATCCGGGCATGACCGTCCGGCAGGCGGTCGCCCTCGCGGGCGGCTACAATCTCCTGCGGTTCCGGATGGAGAACCCGATCATCGAATCCGCGAACCTGCGCGCCGACTACGACGCGACCTGGGCGAGCATCGCGCGGGAGAATGCGACGATCTGGCGCCTGAAGGCGATCATCGCCGCGCCGCGGGACAGGAGCGCCCCGGCCGCGGACCCGCAGGCCGCCTCGGGCGGCCGCCCGACACCGGCGCAGAAGCTCGCCGAGCAGCAGCTCCGGATCCAGCTGACCGACATCGCGAAGGAGAAGGAGCATCTGCAGCGCTCCCTCGCCCGGGCCCAGACGCAGTACGCCAATCTCAGCGAGCAGCAGGTCAAGGAGAAGGAGGGCGTCAACGCCGATGCCGAGGAGTACGACACGGTGCGTGCCCTGTTCCAGCGCGGCGCGGTGGTCACCACGCGGCTGACCGACGCCCGGCGGGCGGTGCTGCTCTCCTCGACCCGCGCCCTGCAGACGACGGTCCAGCTCACCCAGCTCGACCGTGACAAGAGCGACGTCGCCCGCAAGCTCGAGCGGGTCGAGGACCTGCAGGCCATGGACGCCCTGGAGAAGCTCCAGGCCGCGGAGAGCAACCTGTCGGCACTTCGCTCGAAGCTGAACAGCATCAACGACAAGCTCGTCTACACCGGCGCCCTGCGGGCCCAGCTCCTATCCGGAAGCCGGGCGCAGGCCGCGATCTCGGTCTTCCGCCAGGGCAGCACGTCCCGGACCCAGCTCGACGCCGCCGAGGACATGGAGCTTCAGCCGGGCGACGTCCTGGAGGTCGCGCTCAAGCCGGATCCCACCCTGCGGGGCATCGGTGACGGAGCCGGCCAGAACTGACGCCCCCCGGTTCGGCACCCCATGGGCCGAGCCGACACCCCCTTTGACAGAGAGCGCTCCGAGGCGGTGTCCGCCGCGGTGAGGAGAGAGCCATGAACCGACACTCGACCAGCGCGTCCTTCCTGCCGATCGGTGCGGCCCGCGCCGGTGGGACGGGCCCCTGGCGCAGCCTGCCGTTCTCGTCCGAGACGGAGGCGCAGGTCTCCATCCTGACGATTGCCCGGCAGAACTGGCGGTCGATCCTGGTCTTCGCCACCATCGGCCTGGTCTGCGCCGGATTCTACGTCGCGACCGCGCCCGCGATCTTCACGGCCCGGACGCGCATCTACATCGAGAGCCGCACCAGCCCGGTGACGGCCCGCGACACGCCCAATGCCGGGGCCCCGCTCGAGATCGCCGAGGTGGAGAGCCAGGTCGAGTACATACGCTCGGAGAAGATCGCGCTGGCCGCCGTGCGCCGGCTCGGCCTCCCCCCCCTGCAGGACCTCGCGGTGCCCTCGCACCCGCTGGTGGCGAAGATCCGTGAGGTCGTGAAGGCCCTCAAGGCGCTCCCCCATCGATTGATCGGCACCGAACCGCCGGTCCGGGAGACTGCCCCCGTGAGCCCGGAACTGAGCCAGGCACGGACCCTCCGGGAGAACGTGGAGGCCAACCGCATCGGCGCGGCCTACGTCATCGAGGTCGGGTACAGCGCCGACAACCCGACCACCGCCGCCGCCGTCGCGAACGCGGTGGCCGAGGCCTATGTCAGCACCGAGCTGGAAAACCGGGCCCAGATCTGGAAGGTCGCCGGCGAGTGGATGCTGCCGCGGCTGAAGGAACTCCAGCAGCGCGCCAGCCAGGCCTCGCGCGAGGCCCAGACCTACAAGGCCGAGCACACCATCATCGACCTGGGCAAGCGCGGCCTCGTGGGCGAGCAGCAGGTGGAAGAGCTCAACACCGCCGTGGCCGCGGCCCGCGCCAAGACCATGGATGCCCGGGCGGTGCGCGACCAGATCCGCGGGCTCCTCGATTCGGACATCGCCGATCCCGGGATCACCGAGGCCTTCAAGGATAGCGTGATCATCCAGCTGCGCCGGCAATATGTCGACCTCGTGCAGCGCGCCGACGACCTGAAGCGCCGGCTCGGCCCCGACCACGAGGCGGTCCAGGCGATCCAGCGGGACATTCAGGCGGCCAAGCAGTCGCTGCGCACCGAACTCGAGCGCCTCGCCATGTCCCTGGACCACGATTACGAGGTCGCCAAGGCACGTGAGGACAGCATGACGGCGGCCTTCGACGCCCTGATCTCGAAGACGCTGATCATGAGCAATGCCCGGGTCAAGGCGAAAGAACTCGACCGCACCGCCGAGACCTACGACCAGATCTACACGAACCTGCTCCAGCGCTACATCGACGCCGTCAACCAGCAATCCTATCCGCAGCCCTCTGCCCACGTGATCACGCCGGCGACCGTGCCGGAGGCTCCGAGCGCGCCCCGCGGCAGCCTGATCCTGCTCCTCGGCCTCTTCGTCGGCACCGGGTTCGGGGTGAGCGGCGCCTTCGCGCGGCACTGGTTCGACCGGACGATCCGCTCGCCCCGGCAGCTCACCGGCCACGGCCTGACCTGCCTCGCCGCTCTCCCCGAGCTGCGGCGCGAGCCGGGCTTCCGGGCCGCCCTGGCGCTGGCTCAGGCCCATGCCAGCGAGGCGCAGCGCCCGGCCAATGTCGAAGCGTTCAAGGCGAGCGCGGTGCGGTTCATGCCCCAATCGGTCTTCGTCGAGCGCCTGCACAGCCTGAAGGCCCATGTGCTGGGCAGCGATCGCCGCGGTGCGGTCTTCGCGATCGGCGTCACCTCGGTGGGGTCCGGCGCGGGCAAGACCCTGTTCGCGAGCAATTTCGGCCAGCTCCTCGCCCGCGTCCGGTCGAGCGCCGGGCGGGTGCTGGTGATCGACGCGGACGTCAGGCGTGCGACGCTCTCGCAGATCAACCGGGCCACGGACCAGCGCGGCCTGCTCGATGTGCTCGCCGGCCGCTGCTGCGCCACGGAGGCGGTCCGGCCCCAGCCCGGGGAAGTCCGCCTGCTCGCCTGCGGGAACCGCCACCCGAACGACCCCCATTTCAGCGACCTGATGACCCCGGAGGGCGTCGCGTCGGTCGTCGGGGACGAACGCACCACCCTCGACCGCGTCGTCGTCGATCTGCCGCCGGTGGACGAATTGCCCACTCTCCAGCCGCTCCTCGACAGCCTCGACGGTCTGATCATCGTGGTGGAGGCGGGGCGGACGAGCATCGACGAGGTCGCCGCCGCCGTCCACGATCTCGAGTCGAGCGGCAGCACCGTCCTGGGCATCGTGCTCAACAAGACGAGCGACGGGACGGCGGTCCGGCGCGGCGGCCTCAGGAGCGCGCTCCGGCGCTGGGCCACGGCCCCGCGGCGGCCCCACGACGCAACCCAGGCGGCTCTGTGATCGGCCCGCTCAGCCGGGGCATCGGCCGGACCTCGGCCTTCGGGCCGGGCGCGGCCACCGCGCCCCCGGCGGTCGCGAACCCGAAGACCGTGCCCGGCCGTCGGGTCGCCTTCTTCGGCCACGATCTGGCCGAGCCGACGGTCCGAAAGCGGGTCGATGCCATCCGGGAAGCCGGCTGGTCCGTAATCGTCTACGCCTTCGAGCGGGCCCGACCCGGCGGCGCAGCCACGCCCCGGGAGGCGGACGACGCCGTCCCGCTCGGCCGGACCGTCGACCGGAACTACGCAAGCCGGCTGCCGCGCCTCGCCCTCGGCATCCTCCGCGCCCTGCGCCGCGGGCCCGACCTGCGCGCGGCGGACGTGATCTACGTGCGCAACCTCGACATGGCCCTCGTGGCCTGGACCTCTTCACGCCTCGCCGGAAGCCGCGCGCGCCTCGTCTATGAGGTGCTCGATATCCAGCGGCTGATGGTCCGGCCGGACGCCCCGGGGCGGATCGCCCGCACGGTCGAGCGCTGGCTCCTCCGCCGCAGCGCCCTCCTCGTCGTGAGCGCACCGGACTTCATCGACCGGTACTTCCGGCCCGTCCAAGGCTTCACCGGCGCGTGGCATCTGCTGGAGAACAAGGTCATGGGCCATCGCCTCGGCGAGGTGGCGGACCGGCTCGATCGCACCCGCGCGGCTGAGCCGCCCTGGGTGATCGGCTGGTTCGGGACGCTGCGCTGCCGCAGGAGCCTGACGCTTCTCGCCGCCATTGCCGACGCCCTCGGCGACTCGGTGCGGATCGTCCTGGCCGGGCGTCTCTCCGAGGAGGACATAGCCCCGCGCGTGCTGGCCGAAACCCTGGACGGCCGTGCGAACATGGCGTTCCGCGGTCCTTACGCCAATCCCCGCGATCTCCCCGAGATCTACAGCGGCGTCCACTTCAGCTGGGCCGTCGATTACCTCGACGATGGACTGAATTCGGACTGGCTGCTGCCGAACCGGCTCTACGAGGGCGGCCTGTGCGGGGCGCTGACGCTCGCGCGCGCCTCGACCGCCACCGGGCGCTACGCGGTCGCCGAAGGGCTCGGCTGGGCCTTCCCCGAGCCGCTCGCGGATTCCGTGACGGCGTTCCTGCGGACGCTGACGCCCGCCGTCTACGCGCAGCGACACGCCCGCCTGCTCGCCTGCGACCTCGCCACGTTCGTCGATGTCGGCGGCATGCGCGATCTCCTGGTCCGGGTGGACTGAACAGGCCTCTTCAGAGCAGTCCGGGCATCGCAATTCCGGCGCGCAGGCGCGGGCTGATTCGCCCGCCGCGCCGGGCGGCACGCCCAGCCGCGCCGCGGATCCGGATGCCCTGCCATTCGGTACCGCAGCGTACCCATGAAATCAGTACTCGACTCAAAACAGCCCCAACAAACACCCACATATGTTGCATTTTAGCCTCATCATTTGACACCGGATCGCATTGGGGCGAATACTTGCAATCGAATACCTGAAGCGCATTCGGATCATCGAAATCGGTTCGAAAGCCAAGCCAAACGCCTTAGCAATAAGCGGAGGCAAGCAAATCAAAGTTTGATCATTCAGAAAATCGATGAACGATGGACTACATTCGCAAAGATCTTGAGACCGATCGCCGCCCGACGACAAACGACCTTGCGAATGCACATCTCGATCAGTTCAAGAACCGGCTATCAAACAAATCACCCTGTACGTACGTAGTGAGCGATGATTGTATTTAGAGAAGAAATTTAGGCAGTTAATTTCATACAGGGTATTTACAGGCGATTTTACGAAAGTTAGCATTGTATCCGTGGTCATCGGCCATCGCCCCAGACGACCGGAGCGACCGCGTATCTCAGTGTCACGCCGTCGGCGGGCTCATTGGGTACTCACGTCATCGCTGACAATGGACTTCCTTCGAAAGGAGGTAATTTCTCATGGCCAGTCTTGGTACTCGAGACGCGCTCATCATCGTTGAGCGGGACACGGCCGAGAGCCGCGGCGGCTTTTCGGGTGCACATGCCGGTGACAACCCGGCCGTCGTCGAGCAACGGGACCAGTCCCGGGGCCGCTCCAGCCGCATCGTGATCATCGATCGACGCCAACTCGTCGGCCGATGCCTCGCCGCCTCGCTCAGCGAGGCCGACCGGGAGACTTCGTTTGAAGTCTTCGCGGACATCGAATCGTGGAAGCGTCAGACGCCCTTCGTTCCGGCGAGCGTGGTCGTCCTCTGCCGGCCGGACGGCAATCTGTCCGAGACCGAGTGGGCCGAGATCACCCGGGAGCTGACCTTCCTGCAGGGCGAGGCCGGCACGCCGCCGGTGGCGGTCATCTCGGACGGCGAGCACCTCGAGCAGATCGTGCGGATCATCAAGCTCGGGGTCAAAGGCTACATTCCGACGACGACCTCCGTCGACATCGCCCTGCAGGCCCTCCAGCTCGTGCAGGCCGGCGGCGTCTACATCCCGGCCGAGTGCCTCCTGCCCCTGCTGGCCAACATCAAGGTGGACGAGCCGGTCGAGGCCGGCGACGATGAGATCTTCTCGCCGCGGCAGCTCTGCGTGGCGCGGGCGCTGCGGAAGGGCACGCCGAACAAGATCATTGCGTATGAACTGAACATGTGCGAGAGCACCGTGAAGGTTCATGTCCGGAATATCATGAAGAAGCTTAAGGCCAAGAACCGGACGGAAGTCGCCTATCTGACGAACAAGTACTTCCTCCGTGAGGATTCGAGCCTGGCGAGCGTGAAGGCCCCCGCGGCCTGATCGCCCCCGGCGGCCCCTCCCGCGGTCGCAGGGTGACCCCGGCGAGACCGCGATCCGGCGGCGCCAAGCGGGGCTTCACGGACTCCTCTCCGGTCGACGGCTTGATCGGCCCGGGAGGGGCCTCGTCAGCCTCGCCGCCGCTCGAGGCATCGGGCTCCTGAAGCGGACGGATCGCCCGCGCCGCCCCGGCGGGCGCGATCATCGGCGCAGATCCCGGCTCGCGCGGCGACGGGCCCCATCGCGGGCGAAGTCGAGATCGCTTCCCTGCCGGCCGCCCCGCTCCGTCGCGGGCAGTTCGCGCAGCGTGTCGCCCGCCCCGTCGGGCATGCGGGCGCAGGACCGCACCGGAACTGGCCGCTTCGGCCGCTGGCGGGCCGCCGCCCGTCCAGGCATCGCGCACCCGGCCGCCGACCGCCGCCACCCGCATTCAGGGCCATGCCCGCCTCGCGCTTGGCGGCGCCCCCGCAAGCGCGGCGCCGGTCGCGTCACCCCGCCCCAGCCTGGGAGCCTGGGAGGCGCCGGCACGTCCGCGCAGGGCTCGACATCCCCCGTCCTTCGGTCCGCGCCGTGCTGCCCCGACATCACCGTCCGGACATCGCGGGTGTCAGACGGCTACGCCCTTCGGCCTAGATCGAGCCATCCTTCGGCGATCCGGCGAAGATTGCGCACAGGCATCACCCGAATTGCCAAAGACGGCTGCTCTTTTCTGACCGCTTCATCTCAGGGCGCACGCGGCTAAGATGCGTGCATCGGGCTATAGCAGAGAACTCCCGAAAGAGTTCCGACCGAGGAGAATCCTGTTGGCGGCGCGTTTCTACTTCGAGATCGCAAATGCCGAGGAGACGATCCGCGACCTGGTCGGCGTCGAGGCCGCGGGCCTCGAGGAAGCCCTGATCGAGGCCCGCAGCGTGATCGCCGAGATGGCCGAGGAGATCACCGGAGGCGGCCGAGAACCGCTCTGGACCCTGCTCGTGCGCAACGAGGCCGGCTGGCTGGTCGGCCGGTTGCCCATCCGGAAGTGACGGCACTGGCCGCACCCGCCGCCTCCGAGGCGCGCCTGTTAAGATATCGTTAACGGATTGTCTTGAGGATCGGGCCAGCCCTCGCACCGTGGCAGCCATGGCCGGAATGCCCCACTCCTCGACCGACCCGCGCGCCGCCCTGCAGGCTGATGCCATGGCCGCCCAGATGGCGCTGGCCGCCGACGCCCTGCAGTTGCGCGGCGATATCGAGACGGCCGAATCGCTTCGCGCCATGGCGCGGCACAACCGGATCCTCGGACTCAAGCTGCGGGTCGAGCACGGTCTCGCGCCGCTCCCGAGCCGCGACCGCGCCCGGCGTCAGGACAGCGCGACCCGCTGACGGTTCCGCCCGGAGCGACGCGGCACGCCCGGTTCCGCTCCCCTCGAGACAGGGCGTCCCGGGCACAGGCCCCCACGCCCGCACCGGCGCCGATTGCTCGCCGCGCCTTAACGGCCGGCGCCTGCCCCGTCTTGCGACGGGCCCGACCCTGACCGATGCCCCCGGGGCGGCCGATCCGCCGATCGAGCCATGCGGCGGCCTTGCCTGTCGGCGCCAGCAGATGCGGGCTCTCCACGTGCGGTCGCCCGCCTCGCGCCCGATCCGGCCGAAGCGGCACGCCGTGTCCTGGGCAGTTCCCCGCGGGCCAGCTCTGCCGGAAAGCGGGTTCGGGACGGTCGCGGTCCGAACGGGATGCGTGAAAGGCGCCATCCCATTGAAAAAATTCGACATGGCTGGCGTCGAATTGAGAGTGTGATAGAGTAGCAGCTCAGCTTGCGACAGGAAATTCAGTCGTCGTGCCGGCGCCAGAAGCGGAAAATTCGGATATCAGCACAACCCTGGCGCTGGACATGGTCGGGCGCGCCTATTTGGCCCTCGCCCTGCTCTATGAGACGGCTCATCCTGGCGAGTTCGGCGATGTTCAGCAGAAGATCCGCACGTTCGTCGAAGATAATTTCCGCATCATTCAAGAAACAAGCCGCAACGGAAGCCTGACGACCGGGACAGTCGACGACGCCGTTCAACTTGTGAACAGCGTCCTCGTTGAGGTTGAAAACAAGATTGCCACGATGATCCGGCCGACGCGACCTATGCGCAGCTAGGTATCGTCTTGAGATAGGCTTGCGCTGAGCTTGTCCGTTCCGAGACTGTTGCAGTCGAGCCATGGGCCTCCGCTAAATCGCCGTGCGGCACGCCTTGTCGAAAAGTGCAATTGGCCTCAATATCGACAGATATAATTGAGCATGTTACCCGGAGGAAAGGGCAGCAATAGAATATCAATCACGATGATATGCAGCGATGATTGTGATCGAGGCGCGCGCAGTGCGGATGTCGCGCTCGAGGTCCTGATCCGGGCCTATCACGCTCTTGCGGTGGTCTACGAGCTGTCCAGCCCCGGTGCCTACGTGGCGCTCCATGGCAAGATGATGCCCTACCTGCTGGACAGCTTCCACCAGGGCACGAAGCGGGACGCCGTCGATCCGAATCTGGACGCGGCGTTCTCGACCGCCCTCGAACGGGTCCGCTGCGCGCTGGACGACGTCTGCTCCGACGTGGCGGCCGTCCGCACCCGCAAGGCGGAGCGCGACCGCTGATCCGCCAGGCAGGCTCGGCCGGAGCCTGGGATCAGCGCACGGGCTCGAGGCGGCGCTCGGGCCCGAGGAGCAGGCGCGGCCGGATCTCCCGGTCCGGCGCAGCCGCGGGCACCAGGCGCGCGAGCTTGGCCGCCAGAGTCACCGACAGGATGTGCCGCCACGCCATGGGCGTGCCGAGCAGTTCCCTCACGGCCGCCGCGTAGCCCTGGGCGCGTCGCCGGTCGAGAACGCGCCGGTGTTGCCAGCGCTTGGCCGTCGCGGTCCGGTGAGCCCGGAGCGCCGCCCGGGCATCCGGGGTGAGACCCGGCCGGTCCAGCATGGCGTCGTCGAAGGCCAGGATCGCCGCGAGATCGTCCGTCCGGTGCTGGGCGCTCAGCGAGTTCGCCCGTTCGACCGCCACATAGCCGCAGGGCGCCGTCACGGCGAACACCGCCCCGGCCGCCAGCGCCTCCACGTAGAGGGCGTAATCCTCCCCGAGGCGCAGGCGCACGTCGTAGCGCAGCCCCTGCCGCTCCAGGAATCCCCGCCGCATGACCGGCTTCAGGAAGCCGAGTTCGCGCCGGTACGCGCCGGGACGGGGGATGTTGCCGGCCACGAAGGTCGCGAGGGTGAGCCGCTGCGGCCGCCCGGGCCCGGTCACGAGGCCGGCGGCGGAGCCCGCCTCGCGGCCGCGGACCATGATGATGTCGTCGGCGATCAGGTCCCAGGTCCGGGGCGCGGACAGGAGCCGGCCGAGCCGGCCGTCGACGAAGTGGTCGTCGGCGTCGAGGATGCAGAGCAGCGGGGCGGTCGCGGCCGCGATGGCCCGGTTGCGGGCGGCCGCGGGTCCGACATTGACGGACAGCCGGATCAGCTTCAGGCGGCCCGAACCGTCGTCGGCCGCCGCGGCGGCCGCGCCGGTCCGGTCCGCGGAGGCATCGTCCACCACGATGACCTCCGCGACCTCCGGCTGCCGGAGCGCCGAGGCGATGGCGGTCGCGATCGTGTCCGCGGCGTCCCGGGCCGCGATGATGACGCAGACCTCCGGGACGGGGGACGGGGCCTGTAATCTGCGCACCGGACGACTCCGCGACTCACGGGCCGGTCCGCGCCGCGGCCGGTCCGCCGCACGGTAGGACGGCTCCGCCGCGGGGCGCGAGATCGTCCGAAAGGAGAGGGAGCGCCCCGGCCCGGATCGTCCGAATGATCACCGGTCCGCGGCGCCCCCGTCGCTACGATCCGCACCGCCGCGATCGGGCGGCGAAGATAAGGACGCGCGCATGACGATCTGGTCCGGCCCGGTCCGCCGCCTCTGCGTGGCGGCGACGCTCCTCCTGCAGGCCCATCCCGGCAGCGCCGGCGAGACCGCCGCTCCAGCGGCCGGTGCCCCGGCCGAACAGGGCGGCGGATCCTTCGTCGAGACCTTCAACACCTTGAGCGACCGCCGCTGGTACATCTCGGACGGCTGGGCCAACGGCGACTGGCAGGGCTGCATGTGGTCGAAGCAGCGCGTCCGGATCGCCAAGCCCGGCGAGCTGACGCTGGCCCTGGCGAACATCGCCTACAAGGAGCGCCCGTTCAGCTGCGCCGAGATCCAGACCCACGAGCGCTACGGCTACGGCACCTACGAGGTCCGGATGCGGCCCGGCGCCGGGTCCGGCATGGTCTCGGCGTTCTTCACCTACAACGGCCCCGAGAACGGCGACCGGCGCACGAACGACGAGATCGACTTCGAGTTCCTCGGCAAGGACACCGGCAAGGTCCAGCTCAACTACTTCGTCGGCGGCGTCGGCGGCCACGACAGCTTCGACCCGCTCGGATTCGACGCCGCGACCGCCACCGCCGACTACGCCCTCGAGTGGCTGCCCGACCGCCTGCGCTGGTACGTCAACGGACGCCTGCTGCGCGAGGTGCGCGCCGCGCCCGACCGGCCGCTCCCGTCGCATCCGGGCAAGATCATGCTCAGCGTCTGGTCGGGACAGGGCCAGGATTTCGCGTCCTGGCTTGGGCCGACGGTCTATCCGGGACGGCCGGTCACCGCGCTGTTCGAGCGGGTGGCGTTCACCCGGATGGGCGATCCGTGCGGCTTCAAGGAATCGATCGTCTGCCGGTAGCGGCCCCCGTCGGTCGGCCGCGCCCCGGACACCGGACGGGGCGGAATCTTAACGTCTCCGCATCAGGCTCAGCCCGCGAATGTGCCCGGAGCTGCGCGATGCATTGGTCGAGCCTCGTCATCGCCGCCTACGCCGCCGGATTCGTGGAGTTCTGGCGACTCTGCATCGAGGCACCCACCGCCGAGGACGATGCGGCCTGACGTGCCCGCGTCGCCGCGGCGGCCCGGGCCGGCCCCGGGGGCGTCACCGCTGATTGGCGATGGGCCGCAGCAGCGCGCCGAGCAGAAAGGCCAGCTGGCCGCAGATCAGCAGTGCCGTACCGCGGCGCAGACACGCACCTGCGCTCAGGTTGTAGACGCAGAGGCCGTAGCCGACCTCCGCCGCCACGATCGGAACGAAGACCAGCAGCCGCCAGACCGAACCGAAGCGTCCGAGCATCACGCCCAGCAGGGCGTTGAGCATCATGCCCTTCATCGGCGCATTCCACGGTGTGCGCGGCGATTGGGACGCGGCCGCCAGGCCATGGCCCTAGCGGCTGCCGCGCTGGCTCAACACGGCCGGCACCGTCTTGAGCAGGATGCCGAGGTCGCGGGCGAGGCTCCACTGGCTGGCATAGGCGCAATCCAGGGCGACGCGCTCGGCGTAGCCCGTGTCGCTGCGCCCGGAGACCTGCCACAGGCCGGTCAGCCCCGGCGGAACCGAGAAGCAGGTGATGAAGTCGGCGCCGTAGCGGACGACCTCCGCCTGCACGATCGGCCGCGGACCGACGAGGCTCATCTCTCCGCACAGCACGTTCCAGAGCTGCGGCAGCTCGTCGAGGGAGGTCTTGCGCAGGACCTGGCCCAGCGCCGTCACGCGGGGGTCGTGCGTGAGCTTGTAGGACGCCTCCCACTCGGCCCGGGCCTCGGGATGCTCGGCGAAGTGCCGCGTCAGAACCGTGTCGCTGTCCGGCACCATGGACCGGAACTTCAGGCAGCCGAAGGGGCGCCCGTACCGGCCGAGGCGCTTGTGGCGGAAGATCGGCGACCGGCCGTCGCTCCCCCAGATCAGCAGGGCGATGAACAGCAGGAGCGGCAGCAGCAGGAGCAGGGCCGTCAGGGCGATGGTGGCGTCGAGGATGCGCTTCGTCACCCAGCTCGCCCTGAGGCCCGGGCCGGCCTGCACCGTCGCCGGCAACGTCTTGACCAAGGCCTCGTTGATCGTCTCGACCACATCCTGCGGCGTCGACGACTCGATCGGCGTCGGGGTCCCGGCCGGGCGCAACATGTCGGCTCCTTGACTCGAAGCGAGACGGGGTCCGAACCTGCGGAGCGGCGTGCGCGCCCGTCCGGTCCGGCCCGCGTCGCCGCAGCCGGCTTCGACGGCTGTCAGCCGGTCCGAAGGGGCGTCGATCGCAGGCGGAACCCTTGCGCCGACTCTGGGCCGGCGAGAGGTTCGGCAACAAGACGGCCGCCGATCCATCAATGGAGGTAAATCGTTGCTGGTCGTGCTGGTCTTCGCTGCGCTGATAGGAGGAGCGATCGGCTTCACACTGGTCCTGCCGAAGGGGATCCTGGTCGCGCTGCTGGCCGCCCAGGCTGCGGCGGCCGTTTCCGTCGGCCTCGTCGCCCTCCTCGCCCGGCGCCGCTGAGCGGCAAGACCGCTTTCGGGGAGCCCCGCTCCCCCGATCGAGGTAGGGACCTCCGGCTCTCAGCCCGGTCTATGGCGGCGTGTCCGGCCCTCCCGGACGCGAACGAAGCCGCACGGGCGAGATCGGCACTCAGGTCTGCCCCGGCGCGGCGCGGACGATCACCGGACGAGGCGCGCCGTGGCCCCTCCAGAGCGCCGCATCATCGGGTTCGACGGCCTCCGGGCCGTGGCGTTCCTGATGGTCTTCATCAGCCACAAGGCGTCGAGCCCGAGGACCGAAGCCGTCGGCACAGCCGGGGTGTGGCTGTTCTTCGTCCTGAGCGGCTTCCTGATCGTCCGCATCCTCGACGCCGCCCGCGCGGCGGTGGAGGCCGGCACGGCGACGCCGCTCGGCAGCCTCGGACTGTTCTACCGGAACCGGATCGCCCGCATCGTGCCGGTCTACTACGTCTTCCTGTTCGTGCTCTACACGGTCCGGCCCGGCGACCCGTCCAGTCTCGGCACCGCCGCGTTCAAGGGCGCGACGTGGTTCTACGTCACGAACGTCTACATCGCGCAGAACGGCTGGGGGACCGAACTCGGCCACCTCTGGAGCCTCGCCGTCGAGCAGCAATTCTACCTGCTGTTCGCGCCGGCGGCGCTGTTCCTGCCGCGGCGGCACCTCGGCACGCTGTGCGGGATCCTGATCGGGGTCAGCGTCGTGACGCACGGCGCCCTGTGGCTGTCGGGCGCCGGGCCGACGCGCTTCGATGTCGATACGCTGGCCAATCTCGGGCTGATCGCGCTGGGCGGCCTCGCCGGTCTGCGCACCAAGCCGCTTCCGGCCTGGCTCGCCCACGACGCCGCCCTGGCCGGCGTGGCGATCCTGTTCCTGACCCTGCCGCTCGTGGTCGCGCCGACCGGCTGGTGGCTGATCCTCGGCCGCCTCAGCGGCGTCCTGGCGGCGCTGCTCCTGCTGCAGGTGGTTCAGGTGCGGGACGGCCGCGCGGTCGCCCTGCTGGAGATCCCGTGGCTGCGCCGGATCGGCGTGATCAGCTACGCCGCCTACCTGTTCCACGTTCCGCTCCACGCGGAACGGGTGCTCGCGCCAATCGGCCTCGACGTCGCCGGCCCGCGCCCGGTCTCGATGGCGCTGGACCTGATCCTCACGCTGTTGCTGGCGGAATTGTCGTGGCGGCTCCTCGAGGCGCCGGCCCGCCGGCTCCTGCGGGCGCCACCCCGGCGGGTCGGCTCGTCTGCGCTGATCGGCCCGTAGCCGCGTCCCGCGGCGGCAGCGGCCGGGCCGGTTTGCGGATGCCCGCGGGCGGGCCCTGTCTAGCTCTTGATCGGCAACCGGCCGACCTCGGCACCGGTGGCGTCGCGCACGACGAGCGTCCACCTGCCGTCCGAGCCTGCGGCACCCAGATCGCCTGCCACTTCGTCGATCACGCTGCGGGCCTCCGCCAGCGCCTCGGCCAGGTCTTCGGCTTCCACGCCCTGCGCGTCGCGGATCGTTTCCTTGCCGTTCTCGATATCGAAATAGAAGCGACTGGGCACCCATCTCCTCCCTGAATGCTGCCCTCGGGAGGGCCCCCTCGGATACTACCTACGTAGTTCGCCCGTGCCCGACAATGCTCAGTAGGAGACATAAACCTTAACAAACACCAAAACTGTTTTCGCCAGTCGCGTTGCAATAATGTCGAGATTCCATCCAAATAATCCATTATAGGTATCGCCGATCACCCTTCCGGCCGCGTCGGCCATGGCGACGCGCGGTGACGGGCCTCAGCGGCGTTCGACATGACAGCCTCCGGCGATTCGAGCCTCAAGAAGGATTCTCCCGCCTCGGCGGAGCGGAAGCAGAAATTGCGTGCCCATGTCCGGTCGATCCTGACACAGGGCCTCACCCCGCAGGAGCCGCGTCCCGGCGGCGAATCGAAGCCCGGGTCACGCTGAGCGCCCCCCGCCACCGGGGCCATCCGCCGCAAGAGGAAGGGCTGCCGGCGGCCCTACGCCCTTTGAGCGTCGTGCGCGCCGATCACTTCGGGCTCATGTCGAGGGCGGCCTGGGAGGCCGCGCCCGTCGGGCCAGGAAACGCGATGGCGGATCAATTCTTGTCCGATGCCCGGGGCACGTCCGTGGACGTCTCGTTCATCATGGCCGCGCACGATGCGGCGCCCTGGATCGAGATGGCCGTTCGCTCCGCCCTCGCCCAGACCGGCGCCGCCGTGGAGGTCGTGGCGGTCGATGACGGCTCGCGGGACGGGACCGGGACCGTGCTGGCGCGCTTGGCGGAGGCCGATCGGCGCGTCCGCGTGATCTCCCTCGCCGGGGCCGGGCCGGGATCGCCCCGGGGCCCGTCGAGCGCCCGGAACGCGGCCCTGGACGCCGCCCGGGGCCGCTGGATCGCGATCCTCGACGCCGACGACCTGATCCTGCCAAATCGCTCCCGGTCGCTGCTCGACCTTGCCCTGGCGGCGGATGCCGACATCGTCGCCGACAACCCGATCCCGTTCACGGACGTGTTCGATCCCCGGGGACCGGGCATGATGGAGGGCGGCCGGGAGCCGTACCTGTTCGAGATCGATCTCGCCAAGTACATCGCCTGCAATCAACTTCTCAGGCCAGGGACCAAGCTCGGCTACCTCAAGCCCATGATCCGGGCCGAGACCCTCAACCGGCACAAGATCCGGTACGACGAAGGCGTCCGGATCGGCGAGGACTTCCTGCTGTGCCTCGAGGCCCTCGCGGCGGGCGCGCGGTTCGTGGTCACCAGCGACGCGGGCTACGGCTATCGGCGCGGCC
Organism: Methylobacterium sp. 391_Methyba4; assembly: GCF_029691625.1. Lineage (NCBI taxonomy): Bacteria > Pseudomonadati > Pseudomonadota > Alphaproteobacteria > Hyphomicrobiales > Methylobacteriaceae > Methylobacterium > Methylobacterium sp. 391_Methyba4. The sequence goes on from NZ_CP121475.1 coordinate 5,639,746, forward strand.
CGACCTCCCTGTCCCACCGGCTGCGCCAAGCCGACATTGCGCGCTTGGAGGCGGCCTTCGCGGCCCGGGCGGAGCACGGCCGCCTCGCGGAGGCCCGGGCGCGGTCCGCTGAGATCCGCCACGGCAGCCGCGCCTACCGCGACGGCCTCGCGATGATGCGCATGATGGCCCAGGTCATCGAGGCCGCCCAGGCCGGCCGGTGGATCCAGGGCGCCGCCCTGGCGCTCCGGCATCCCCGGATGTGGCAATCCCTGGCCGCGACGCTGCTGGAAGCGGCGGGCAAGCGCCTGCGGCCGAGGCTACACGCCCTCCCGATCGGACAGAGGTGAGACGATGCGCCTGTGCATCTGTATCTGCACCTGCGAGCGGCCCGTCGGGCTCGCGCGCCTTCTCAAGGCGCTGGACCAGCAGCGGCTCGGCAACCTCGCCGAGACCGCCCTGCGCATCCTGATCATCGACAACGGGCGCAGCCGCGCCGCCGTGCCGGTCGTGGAGGCCTACCGGGCGACCGGCCGTTTCCCGGTCACCTATGCCCGGGAGGAGACCCGCGGCCTCGCCGCGGTCCGCAACCGGAGCCTCGCGGAGGCCTCCGCGGCCGGCGCGGATTGGGTCGCGCTGATCGACGACGACGAGTTCCCCGACCGGGACTGGCTCCACAACCTGCTCGAGACCGCCCTCGGAACGGGGGCCGCGGCCTGCATCGGGCCGGTCGTGCCGTTCTTCGACCGGGTGCCGCCCACCTGGGCGGCGGCGGGGGGCTTCTTCGCCAAGCGCCTGCCGGTCCGCGACGGCTTCGTGCAGGACGGCTACACCGCCAACGCGCTCCTGGACCTGCGGGTGATCCGGGCGCTGGGCCTGTCCTTCGACATGCGCTTCAACACCCTGGGCGGCGAGGACACCTTCTTCTTCCGGTCCCTGCTGCAGGCCGGGCACCGGATCGCCTGGGCCGAGACGGCTTTGGTCTACGACAGCATCCCGACGCACCGGATGCGGGTGCGCTGGCTGCTGGCCCGCTGGTACCGCAGCGGCAACGTCGAGGCCTATCTCGGCCGGCTCCGCCCGGAGACGGTGACCGGCCGCCTCGCCAATGCGGGCCGCGGCCTCGCGCGCCTCGGCGGTGGCCTGCTGCGGCTCGGGATCGCCGGCCTGTCCCTCAGGCCGGAGACCCTGATCGGCGGCGGCTACACGCTGTGCCGGGGGGCCGGCCTGCTCGCGGCGGTCATCGGCCTGAGCTACCGGGAATATCACCCGTCGCGCTACCGGTAGCGTCTTCTAGCGTCTCCTAGCGGGTCGCGAACGCGATGCTGAGCGCCGCCTTGGCCACGAGGCCCGGGCTTGCCAGGGCGTCGCGGTACTGGCGGTAGCGCCGGTCGAGGGCGTTCTGGACGACGACATCCGCCGTGACCCGGTCGGTGACCGCATAGGTGGCGAAGAGGTCCACCAGCCCGTAGGCCTTGGTGGCCCGGTTCCGGGAACCCGCCGGGAGGTCGGTGCGCGCATCCACCAGGGTCAGGCGCGTCCCGACGGTGAGCCGGTCGGCGAGGAAGCGCAGGCCCAACGTCGTGCCGATCCGGTCCGGCGGCACCGTGAGCAGGCTCTCGCGGGTGGCTCGGTCGCGACCGTCGATATGGGTGGCGGCGAGCGACACGAAGCCCCGGCCCCAATCGTAGATGCCCTCCAGTTCCACGCCCGACAGGTCGGCCCGGGCGATGTTGCGGTACTGGTAGGAGCGCACCGGGATCACGCAGGGGAAGCGCCCGGGCCGGCCGGAGCAGGCCGAGGCCGGGATGCCGGGAATCGCCGGGACGAAGTAGGTCGGCCCGACCGCCTGCATGTCGATGAAGGCGTCGACCGCGGTGTCGAACACGGCGAGCTTGGCGCGCAGGGAATCCTCCGGCCCCATCGCGGCGTCGGCGCGCAGGTTGACGCCGCCCTCGACGGTGCGGGCCACCTCCGGCCGCAGGGCCGGATTCGGCAGGATCGTGAAGGCCGGGAACGGGTGGAGGCCCTGCACAAGCGTCTCGGTGACGGTGGGGGCGCGATAGCCCTCGGCATAGGTGCCGTAGAGTTCGAGGCCGCCCAGCGGCGCAACGCCGATCGTGATCTTCGGCGAGACCCGCGCGCCGCCGGCGCGATAGGCCCCGCCGTCGAGCCGGTAGCTGTCGCGCCGGAGCGCGCCGACGATCCGCAGCCACGGCGCGGCTTGGATCTCGTCCTGCAGGAAGGCGCCGGCCAGGTCCCGCCGCCCCGACGGTGTGAAGGCCGCCCCGAAGCCGCCGGCCCGGTCGGTGGTCCGGACGCGATTCGCCACGCCGTCGCCGCCGAGCGTGAGCGCGTGCGCGACCGGACCGGTCTCGAACCGGGCGGTGTTGTGGGCGTCGAAGCCCAACGTCGCGATGTCGTAGGTCAGACGGTCGCCGGCCCGGGTGCCGAGCCGGCCGTAAACGCCCCGCGGCGAGTCCTGCAGGAAAGTCAGGGCGTCGTGCGTCGTGGTCGCGTAGCCGTCGAGGCTGAGATCGACGAGCGGCACGTCCGGCCGGGCGAAGCGGTAGCCGACGGTGTAGGTGTCGGCCTGCACGGCGTTGGCGAAGCGGGCCCCGCCGCCGGTGTCGCCGCCATTGACGAAGTCGAAGCGCTGGAGGAGCGCGGTGGCGTGGATCGCGTGTCCGTCCGCGGGCCGCAGGGTGAGCTTGGCGAGGCCCGCATTCAGGTCGCTGCCGGTATCGGGCACCGGCAGGCCGGCGCCGTCGCGATAGGGCGCGGTGTCGCGGAAGACGAACTGCCCGAACAGGTCCGCGGCGGTGCCGATGCGGGCGCCGAGCGCCGAGCTGTTCACGAAGCGCTGGCCGTTCGTGCCGAAGCCCTGCTTCTGCACGAAGCCGGCGGTCTCGTCGGGGGCCAGGATGTCGTCGATCGACCGGGTGCGGAACGCCGCGACGCCCCCGATGGCGCCCGAGCCGTAGATCGTCGCCGTGGGCCCGCGGGTGATGTCGACGCCGCCGACGAGTTCGGGATCCAGGTAGAACACGCCGTTGGCGCCGTGGCCCGAGACCTGGAAGTCCTGCCGCGCGCCGTCGACCAGGACGTTGACCCGGCCGAAATCCTGCAGGCCGCGGATGTTGATCGCCTGCGCGGGATCGGTCCGGTTCTCCTGGGTGGTCACGCCGGGCACGTCGCGCAGCACCTCGGACAGGCGTCCGGGCTGGAGCCGGTCGAGGGCCGCGCGCGGGACGACGCTCGTGCCCGCCAGGGCGTCGACGGCCGGAACGGCGGTCTTCGTCGCGGTGACCGACAGCGTATCGAGGCCGATCTCGGGCTCGAGGCGCGCGGCCGGGCCGGACTCCTCCGCCCGGGCGCCCGGCAGAGTCGCCAGCGCAACGCCGAGGGCGACGAGCGCCCGGTGGAAAGCATAAGCCATGATGACGATCGCCCCCGCACAGTCGTTTCCAAGAGCTGGCTGGCGGATGGCTGGCTTGCTGAAGCTTTTCTTGCCGATCGCGATGGCGATGCGCAACAGATTTTTCTGGGATGTCGGGCCGGCATGCCGAGAAGGCCGTCCTGGCGCCGGCCGGACGACGTCGAGGATCCACGAAATCCGGTCAGGTCGGTGTCCGGCCGGCCACATCCCGATGCGGCAGGAGGAAGGGCTGGTCGCCCTCGGGCACCCGGCCGACCGGCCAGCGGACGCCGAAGACCCGCGCGATCAGCTCGTCCGTCAGGACCTCGGCCGGTCGCCCGCGCGCGACCAGCCGGCCCCCGTCCAGAACCAGAAGCCGGTCGGCATAGGCCGCGGCGAGGTTGAGGTCGTGCAGGATCGCCACCACGGCGATGCCGGCCGCTGCCAGCCCGGCCGCGGCGTCGAGAAGCGCGCCCTGGTGGCGGAGGTCGAGACTCGCGGTCGGCTCGTCGAGGAACAGCACCTGCCGCTCCGCGACCGTGCGGCCGGCCTCCAGCTGGCAGAGCACGCGGGCGAATTGCACCCGCGCCTGCTCCCCGCCCGACAGGGTCGGATAGGCGCGCCCGGCGAGATGGACCGCGTCGGCCTGTTCGAGGGCCCGGGCCAGGATCGCGGCGCGGTCGCGGGCGCCGAGGCCCCGGCCGATGCCGTCGAGGCCGATCCGGACCACCTCGGCCGCCGCGAACGGGAAGGCGAGGCGCGCCGCCTGCGGCAGCACGGCCCGCATCGCTGCGAGCCGGCAGGGCGGGATCGTCTCAATTGCCGCGCCGGCATAGGCGACGGTGCCCCGGGTCGGGCGCAGGGCGCCGCTGAGCAGGCGGAGGAGGGTGGACTTGCCGGCCCCGTTCGGGCCGACGATCACCTGGAGGGTGCCGCCTTCCACCTCCAGGGAGACGTCGCGCACGAGGTCGCGCCCCGCCACCGTGACGGTCAGGTCGCGCGCCGTGAGCAGGGCCGGATCAGACATCGTCCGGCTGCACCCGGTCGAGGAGCAGCCACAGGAAGACCGGCGCCCCGACCAGCGCCGTGACGATCCCGATGGGCAGTTCGGCGGGCGCGGCGACGAGGCGCGCCACCACGTCGGCGAGGATCAGGAAGGCGCCGCCGAGGAGCGCCGAGGCCGGGAGCAGCAGCCGGTGCCCCGGGCCGATCAGCAGCCGCAGGGCGTGCGGCACCACGAGGCCGACGAAGCCGATCACCCCGGCCGCCGCCACGCTGGCGCCGACCGCGACCGCCACCAGCACGATGCAGGCGCGCTTCAGCCGCTCCACCGGGACGCCGAGATGGAACGCCTCGGCCTCGCCGAGGACCAGGGCGTTCAGGCCGCGGCCGAGGAACGGGACCGCGGCCAGCACCGGCAGGATCAGCGGCGCCGAGGCCACGACCTTGGCCCAGGTGGCGCCCCCGAGGCTGCCGAGGGACCAGAAGGCGAGATCGCGCAATTGCCGGTCGTCGCTGACGAAGGTCAGCAGGCCGGTCAGCGCGCCGGTCAGCGCGCCGAGGGCGATCCCGGCGAGCAGCATCGTCGCCACGGCGGTGCGCCCGGACCGCGTGGCGAGGACGTACAGGATGAGGGTCGCGCCCAGGCCCCCGAGGAAGGCCCCGGCCGGCAGGACCGCGTAGGGCAGCGGCCCGGGCAGCCCGAGATGGGCGAGGATGCGGTCGCCGAGGACGATGATGAGCGCGGCGGCGAGCCCCGCCCCCGACGAGACCCCGACCAGCGCCGGGTCGGCCAGGGGATTGCGGAACAGCCCCTGCATCAGCGCGCCGGAGACCGCCAGCCCCGCCCCGACCATCAGCCCCAGCAGAGTGCGGGGCAGGCGGATGGAGAGGATCACGAGGGCGTCCCGGGCGCGGGCCGGATCGCTGCCGTCCCCCAGCAGGACCGCCAGGACCCGCTCCACCGGGATGCGGATCGCCCCGAGGCTCACGGAGAGCAGGGCGGCGGACACCACCAGGGCCGCCAGGATCCCCAGCACCCAGGGCGCCGTGGACCGCCGGCTCACGCGCGCCGCCCGCCGCCGTGCGGCTCAGTCACGCGGCAGGTCCGGGTAGAGCGCCCGCATCAGGTCCGTGGCGGCCTGCGGCGTGCGCGGACCGAAGCCGAGGAGGTAGAGCCCGTCCATGGCCACCAGCCGGCCTTGGGCGCCCGCGGGGGTCTGGGCGAGGGCCGTGCCGGGGGCGAAGATACCCTCGGGCTTCGGCGGCTCCGGGCCGTTCTGCATCATCACCACCGCGTCGGGAGCGGCGGCCACGATGGCCTCGTCGGTCATCGGCTTGAAGCCCTCCAGGCCCGTGGCCGCGTTGGCGATGCCCGCCAGGGTCAGGATGCCGTCCGCCGAGGAGCCGGCACCGCCGACGACGGTCCGGCCGCCCTGGACCGAGAGGACGACGAGGGCCCGGGCCGGCCGGGCGATCCGGGCGCGCCGGGCCGCGAGGTCGGCGAAACGGGCGCGGACCTCGGCCTCGAGGGCCTCGGCCGCGCGCTCTAGCCCGGCGAGGCGCCCGACCGTCTCGATCTTGTCCAGCACGCCCTCGGGGCTCGGCGGCTCCGTCACGGTCTCCACACGCAGCCCGGCCTCGCGCAGCTGCGCCAGGACCGCGGGCGGGCCCGCCCCCTCGGCGGCGATGATCAGGTCGGGCTGCTGCGCCAGCAGGCCCTCGGCCGAGAGCGCCCGCAGGTAGCCGACATTCGGCTTCTCGCGCAGCGCCTCGGGCGGGTAGAGGCTGGTCGTGTCGACCGCGACGATCCGGCCGCCGGCGCCGAGGCGGTAGAGGATCTCGGTGACGGCACCGCCCAGTGCGGCGATGCGGGTGGCCGCCTGCGCGGCGGCGGCGCGCGGTGCGAGCGCACCGGCCGCGGCGGCGGCCAGGAGGGTGCGGCGCGATATCGGGGCGGGGCCGTTCATTTGGTCAGGATCAGCTTGTCGCTCGCGGTCACGCGCAGGCGATAGGTGTGGCCGCCGTGGCGGATGACGATCTCCCGGCGCCCCTGCAGGAGACGCGCGGAGGCGATCTCGGCCGCCGGCTCCGGCAGCGGAACAGGCTGCGTCACGCCGGGTCCCGCGCGGGTCCCAGCCGGAAAGCCGCGCTGCCCCTCTCCTTCGGCACGCAACATGGACCGATCGCTCCAGAGCTGTTGTTTGTAAATCTTCAAATGAAAGACTTACTTGGATAGAGGAACAGCTTAGCGGCAATCGATTGCGGGCGCCACCCCGCTGCGGTGGTGTCGTAATACTTCAAAAATCTCCTGTAGAAACCGGGCGATCCCGATTTTCGGATCCGCCAATGCGGCGCTGGACCGGTTCGGCTCCGTCGAGACCCTCGACCCGAGCGATATCGGCCGGAGCGCTGTCGACTGCGACGACCGGATGCCATCGGGGCCCGCGCCCAGAGCGGGCCGGCATGGGCCGCCACGCTGCGCGCCCAGTCCGGCCGCGCGATTGCCGCGGCGGCGAGGCGGGCGAGGCGCTGCGTCCGATCGGCGGAGCGGCGGAGCTGAGCGGCGTCAGGCCGCCGCGCCCTGACGCGGGCCCGCGTCCCAGTCGCCCCCCCAATCCTGGACGCTGTGGCCAGGCGCGACCTCCCGGTAGAGCCGCTCCGGCGCCACGTAGTCGGGCGCGCGGATCGGACTGCGGATCTCGTCGTCCGGCAGGGCGTGCCGCGCGCCCCGCCGGGCCGGATCCGGGACCGGCACGGCGGCGAGCAGCTTCTTCGTGTAGGGGTGCTGCGGGTCGCCGAAGATCGCGGCGCGCGGTCCGATCTCCACGATCTCGCCGAGATACATCACGGCGACCCGGTGGCTCACCCGCTCCACCACCGCCATGTCGTGCGAGATGAACAGGTAGGCGAGGCCGAACTCGGCCTGGAGATCGAGCATCAGGTTCACGACCTGCGCCTTCACCGAGACGTCGAGCGCCGAGACCGCCTCGTCGGCGACGATCAGCCGGGGGTTCAGGGCGAGGGCCCGGGCGATGCAGATGCGCTGGCGCTGGCCGCCGGAGAATTCGTGCGGGAAGCGTCCGGCGGTCTCGGGGGCGAGTCCGACCCGGGCCAGCAGGTCCTCGGCCCGAAGCCTTGCCTCGCGGGGCGTGGCGAGGCGGTTGATCAGCAGCGGCTCGGCCACCGCCGCGCCGACGCTCAGGCGCGGGTCGAGGCTCGCGAACGGGTCCTGGAAGATCATCTGCATGCGCTGGCGGCGGGTGCGCAGGGTCTTCGGGTCGAGGCCCGTGATGTCCTCGCCGTCGAGCAGGACCGAGCCCGACAGCGGCTCGACGAGGCGCAGGATCGCGCGGCCGGTGGTGGACTTGCCGCAGCCGGATTCGCCGACCAGCGCCAGGGTCTCCCCGGCCGCGAGGCTGAACGAGACCCGCTCCACCGCGTGGACGCGGCCGGTCACGCGGCCGAGGAGGCCGGAGCGGATGTCGAACCGGGCGGTCAGGTCGCGCACCTCCAGCACCGGGCGCTCGGCGGCCCTGACGGTGTCGGGGGTCTCGGGCGTCGGCGCCGCCAGGCCGGTCGCCCGGTCGACCACCGGGAAGCGCATCGGGCGGGCGCGGCCCGCCATGGTCCCCAGCCGCGGGACCGCGGCCAGCAGCGCCCGCGTGTAGGGCTCGGCGGGGGCGTCGAAGATCCGTGCGGTCGGACCGGCCTCCACGGCGCGGCCCCGGTACATCACCACGGTGCGGTCGGCGATCTCGGCGACCACGCCCATGTCGTGGGTGATGAACAGGACCGACATGCCCTCCTCGTCCTGCAGGCTCTTGATGAGGTCGAGGATCTGGGCCTGGATCGTGACGTCCAGCGCCGTGGTCGGCTCGTCGGCGATGAGGAGCTTCGGCCGGCATGCGAGCGCCATGGCGATCATCACCCGCTGGCGCATGCCGCCGGAGAAGCGGTGCGGGTACTCGTGCAGGCGCGACCGGGCGGCCGGGATCCGGACCTTGTCGAGGAGCCGGAGCGCCTCCGCCTCGGCGGCGGAGCGCGACAGGCCCCGGTGCCGGATCAGCGCCTCGGCGATCTGGAAGCCGATGGTGAGCACCGGGTTCAGGGAGGTCATCGGCTCCTGGAAGATCATGGCGATGGAATCGCCGCGCACCCGCCGCATCTCGACCTCGGGGGCCGTGAGCAGCTCGCGCCCCGCGAAGCGCACGCTGCCGCCGATGCGGCTCGCGTCCCGCGGCAGGAGGCGCAGGATCGACAGGGCGCTGACGCTCTTGCCGGAGCCGGACTCGCCCACCAGCGCCACGGTCTCGCGGGGCCCGACATCGAAGGAGACGCCGTGCACCACCGCGTGCCAGCGGCCCTCCGAGCGGAAGGACACGGTGAGGTCGGAGACCGAGAGGATCGGATCCGTCACGGGCTTCACTCCTGATCCAGCGGGGTTCGACGGGGCGACTCCACACCGTCCCCGCGTCCTCCGACGCGACGATGTTCCCGCCTCTCCGATGCGCACCGACGCTGATGACGGAGCGCGACGGGCCCCCTCTCCCGTGCGGGAGAGGGTTGGGGTGAGGGATGAGAAGGTTCAGGACCGAGCACACCGTCGACGCTCCGACAGGGCGCGCCCCATCCTGAAAGACCTGATCTCTCACCCTGTCCCTCTCCCGCCCGGGAGAGGGGACCCGCGCCCGATCCTGAAGCCCCAGTGCCGGAAAGGGCCTTCCGGTCTGTCCGCCCCTCTGCGGGGGCAGGCGCGGTCACGGCAAGCCGGCAGCCCTCGAAGCCCCGCCGCATGCCCTAGAGCACCCGGCGCGGGTCGAGGGCGTCGCGCAAACCGTCGCCGATGAAGTTGATCGACAGCACCGTCAGGAAGATCGCGCCCCCCGGGAACAGCGCCCAGTGCGGGGCGACGTCGAGATGGTCCTTGGCGTCGAACAGCAGCCGCCCCCAGGTCGGGATGTCGGGCGGGAAGCCGAGCCCCAGGAAGGAGAGCGTCGATTCCGCGATGATCGCCGACGAGACCTCGATGGAGGCCGCCACGATCACCGGCCCCAGGGCGTTCGGCAGGATGTGGCGGCGCACGAGGTGCCCGGTGGTCGCCCCCTGTGAGCGGGCCGCCTCCACGAACTCCTTCTCGCGCAAGCTCAGGAACTGCGCCCGCACCAGCCGGGCGACCGGCATCCAGCGCAGGCCCCCGATCACCGCGACGATCATCAGGAACACGCCGCCCTGGCTGCCGAACACGGCCTTCAGGCTGTCGCGGAACAGGTAGATCACCAGGAGCAGCAGCGGCAGCTGCGGCAGCGACAGGAACAGGTCGGTCAGCCACATCAGCACCGGGTCGAGGAGGCGGCGCGACATGCCGGCGAGCGCGCCCACCAGCACGCCGATCAGGCTCGCCACCGCCATGGCGGCGAAGCCCACGGCGAGCGAGATCCGGCCGCCGTAGATCATCCGGGCGAGGAGATCCTGGCCGAGATCGTCGGTGCCGAACGGGTGGTCCCAGGACGGTCCCTGGAGCTGGGCCGCGAAGTCGATATCGTCGATGGCGACCGGCCAGAGCAGGCCGCCGAACACCACGCCGGCGACGAGGAGCGACAGCACGCCGACGCTGGCGAGCGCCAGCCGGTGCCGCCGGAAGCGCCGCCACGTCTCCCGCGCCGGCGAGGCCGGCGCGCGGGCGACGGGCACCGCCTCATCGGAGGGCGATGCGAGGGTCGAGCCAGCCATAGAGCAGGTCCGCGACGAGGTTGAACAGGATGACGAGGCCGGCGAACACGAAGGTCACCGCCATCACCACCGGCGTGTCGTTAGCCAGCATCGCGTCGATCAGCAGCGAGCCGATGCCGGGTATCCGGAAGATCTGCTCGGTGACGATGGCGCCGCCGAACACCGCCGGGATCTGGAGGGCGACGAGCGTCACCACCGGGATCAGGGCGTTGCGGGCGATGTGCCGGCGGGTCACCGTGCCCTCCGACAGGCCCTTGGCGCGGGCCGTGGTGACGTAGTCGAGGCGGGCGACGTCCAGCGCCGAGGCGCGCACGTAGCGGGTGTAGGAGGCGGCCTGAAAGAAGCCCAGCACCGCCACCGGCATGATCGCCTGCCGGACATTCGCCCAGACCCAGGGCAGGCCGGAGCCCGGCAGGTCGGCCTGGTAGACGAAGGGCAGCCAGCCGAGCTTGATCGAGAACAGCAGGATGAACAGCAGGCCGGTGAAGAAGGTCGGCAGCGAGAAGCCCACGAAGGCCAGCGTGTTGGCGATCTGGTCGGCGAGCGAGTAGGGCCGGCGCGCCGCGTAGAGGCCCACCGGGACCGCGATCAGCAGCGCCAGAACCTGCGAGGAGCCGACGATGAACAGGGTCGTCGGCAGCCGCTGCAGGATCAGGGTGTCGACATTCACCCGGCTGGCGAAGGAGAAGCCCCAATCCCCCTGCAGCATGGCGGTGAGCCAGTGCAGGTAGCGGGTGAGGATCGGGTCATCGAGGCCGAATTTCACCCGCAGGGCCGCCCGCACCTCCGGGGGCACGTTCGGGTTGCTGGCGAGTTCGCCGAACGGGTCGCCCGGCGCGAGCGCCAGGACGGTGAACAGGATCAGGCTGATGCCGAGCAGGCTCGGGATCGCGATCAGGAGCCGTCGCAGGATGTAGGCGCCCATGGCCCGTGCTCCCGCTCAGGCCTCCCTGTACCAGTCGGGCAGGAACGACAGGTCGTTGTCCCAGCCGCTGCGGGGCGCCGTGAGCGTGGCGCCCACCGCCGAGACCTCGGCGCGGTGGATCAGCGGCAGCACGTTCTCGGAGACCGCGAGGTCGTTGCAGGTGATCAGCAGCGCCGCGCGCTTGACCGGGTCGAGCTCGCTCTGGGCGGCGTTGTAGGCCTTGTCGTAGGCGGCGTTGCGCCAGCGCACGACGTTGCGGCCCTGCCACTTGTTGGCCTTCTGGGCCACCTCCCAGGAGGCGTACATGAGCAGCCAGATCGCCGGATCGGCCTGGGTCATGCTGTAGGCGTACATCTCCATGTCGGCGTAGAAATGCGTGCAGGTGTCGGGGTTGGCCGGGTCGGAGGAGAAGAACACCGAGCCGGTCACCGATTTCAGCTCGATCTCGATCCCGGCCTTGGCGGCCGCCTGCTTGATGATCGCCTGGGTCTTCTGACGCGGCGCGTTGATCGAGGTCTGGAAGAGTAGCTTGAGCTTCTTGCCGTCCTTGGCGCGGATGCCGTCGGAGCCCTTCTTCCAGCCGGCCTCGTCGAGGAGCGCGTTGGCCTTGGCCGGGTCGAAGGCGAAGCTCGTGTTCTTGGAGACGAAGCGCTCCGGCCCGTTGACCGTGTTGGCGGTGGGCTTGCCGGTGCGGCCGTAGATGTAGGTCTGGATCGACTTGCGGTCGACCAGCAGGTTCATCGCCTGACACACCTTGGGGTCGGAGAAGGCGGGGTGCTTGGTGGTGACCGAGGCGCGCTCGCCGTCGACCTCGACGTTCGGGTCGGTGGCGTTGAGGAGCAGGAACTCGAGCTTGCCGCCGTAGACCACGTCGACCCGGCCCTTGCCGCCGGTCTCCAGGCGCTTGAGCACCTCGTCCTCGATCAGCATGTTCCAGGCGTAGTCGTACTCGCCGGTCTGGAGCACCGCGCGGGCCGCCGAGACCGCGTCGCCGCCGCCCTTCATCTCGATCGTGTCGAAGTACGGCCGGTTCGGCAGGTGGTAGTCGGGATTGCGCTCGCCGCGGACGATGTCGCCGGGCCGGAACTCCACGAACCGGTACGGGCCGGTGCCCACGGGGGCGAGGTTCTGCGGCGCGTCCCGGGACTTGGCGCCGCTATAGGGCCCGAACAGGTGCTTCGGCAGCACCATCCCGACGATGCCCACGAAGGCGTCGCACCAGTAGGGCGTCGGCTTGTCGAACAGCACCCGGACGCTGAGGTCGTCGACCTTCTCGACCTTGCAATCCTTGTAGGAGCCGGCCGTCACCGCCGCGGTGGCGGGGTCGCGGGCGTAGTCCCAGGTGAAGACGAGGTCGTCGGCGGTGAGCGGCTTGCCGTCGTGCCACGTCACGCCGGGCTTCAGCGTCCACACCACCGAGCGGCCGTCGGCGGCGAGCGCCCCGTTCTCCTTCGACGGGATCGAGGCGGCCAGCACCGGCACGAGGTTGCCGTCCGCGTCCCAGGCGGCGAGCGGCTCGTAGAAGATCCGCGAGGCGTCCTGGTCCTTGGTCCCGATGGCGAAATGCGGGTTGATCAGGGTCGGCGCCTGCCACCAGAGCAGCTTCAGGGCGCCGCCGCCGCCGGCCTTGGTCGGCTTATAGCCGGCCCGGATATCGGCCGCCATCGCGACCCCGTTCCCGGCCAGCATCAGCCCGGCCATGGGCGCGGTGAGGCCGAAAGCCACCATCCGCTGCACGAAGGCGCGCCGCGACAGGCGGCCGCCCTTCACCTGCCCGATGAGGCCGCGCAGATCCCGCTCGTCCATGTACGCATTCCCGTTGACCGCCGCGCGGCACAGCAACATTCCGGTGGCGGCCTTGGCAAGGGGCGGGCCAGTGACGGTTCAACCGAAACGTGTTGAGGAAGGTTCGCTTCGTGCGCAGCATGGCCCCGGCCCTGCATGCCAGTCCCTCTCCTGCCGCACCGAGCCGAGCAGCGCGACGCCGCCGTCTCTGCGAGCGCAGCGAAGCAATCCAGCAGCGCCACGTCCCCTGACCGTGCGCAGCCCTGGGTCGCTTCGCTGCGCTCGCGATGACGGCGCGGAGCCCGCTATGATGGCGCGAACGCGACGCGCGACCTTCCGGGAGACGACACGATGGACAACCGCAACACCGTGTGGCGCCACGTCGACGCGCAGACGGAGCGGCTGATCGCCCTGTCCGACCGGGTCTGGGGCATGCCGGAGGTCTGCTACACGGAAGCGCGGTCCTGCGCCGAGCACGTCGCCGAGCTGCGCCACCAGGGCTTCCGCGTAACCGAGCAGGTCGCCGGCATCCCCACCGCCGTGATGGGCGAGGCCGGTGAAGGCGGGCCTGTCATCGCCTTCCTCGGCGAGTACGATGCCCTGCCGGGCCTGTCGCAGGAGGCGGGCGTCGCCGAGCACCGGCCGGTGGAGGCGGGCGGCCACGGCCACGGCTGCGGCCACAACCTCCTCGGCTCGGCGGCTTTGCTCGCCGCCACCGCCCTGAAGGACTGGCTCGCCGAGACCGGCACCCCCGGCCGCGTGCGCTACTACGGCTGTCCCGCCGAGGAGGGCGGCGCCGCCAAGGCGTTCATGGTCCGCGCCGGCGCCTTCGCGGATGCCGACATCGCGATCTCCTGGCATCCGGGCAGCTTCTGGGAGGTGGCGCCGCCGGTGGCGCTCGCCAACACCCGGGCGGATTTCGTCTTCACCGGGCGCACCGCCCACGCGGCGGCTTCCCCGCATCTCGGGCGCTCGGCGCTCGACGCCGTCGAGCTGATGAGCGTCGGCGTGAACTACATGCGGGAGCACATGCCGTCCGACGCGCGGGTCCACTACGCCTATCTCGACGCCGGCGGCATCGCCCCCAACGTCGTCCAGGCCGGCGCCACGGTGCGCTACTCGATCCGGGCGCGCGACCTGCCGGGCATGCTGGCGCTGGTCGAGCGGGTGAAGAAGATCGCCGAGGGCGCCGCCCTGATGACCGAGACCGCCCTCGAGGTGCGAATCGTCAGCGCGGTGTCGAACCTCCTGGGCAACACGCCGCTGGAGCAAGCGCTCCACGGCGTGATGGAGGAGCTCGGGCCGCCGCATTTCGACGAGGCCGACCGGGACTTCGCGGGCAAGATCCGGTCGACGCTGACCGACGGCGACATCGACGCCGTGTTCCGCGCCATCGGCATGCCGCGCAACGAGGCACCGCTCGCCGATTTCCTCGTGCCCCTCGACGCGCCGCGCAACCCGGCGGTCGGCTCCACGGATGTCGGCGACGTGAGCTGGGTGGTGCCCACCGTCCAGGCCCACGCACCCACGGTGGCGATCGGCACGCCGTTCCACACCTGGCAGGTGGTGGCGCAGGGCAAGACCCCGGCGGCCCACAAGGCGATGGTGCAGGTCGCCAAGGCGATGGCCGCCACCGGCGCCCGGGCGGTGACCGACGCGGCTCTGCGCGACGCCGCCAAGGCGGACCTCGCCCGCCGGGTCGGCGCCGCCGGCTACGTCTCGCCGCTGCCGCCGGAGGTCGCGCCGCCGCTCGGCATGTCGCTGGGGCGGTGAGGCCCCCTCAGAGCGTCCGGGCGCGGAGCGCCGTCACGACGATCTCGGCCAGGATGACGACGCCGAAGATCGCGGCGAGCACCACGGCGACCTGATCCCAGTAGAGCAGGTTCAGGGCGGTATCGAGCGCGACGCCGATGCCGCCCGCGCCGACCAGCCCGAGCACGGCGGATTCGCGGATGTTGATGTCCCACCGGAACAGCGCGATCGACCAGAAGGCCGGCTTCACCTGCGGCCAGTAGCCGAGCAGCAGCGTCGAGAGCCGGCCGGCGCCCGCGGCCTGCAGGGCCTCGATCGAGCCGCGATTGGCCTCCTCCAGCGCCTCGGCGAACAGCTTGCCGGTGAAGCCGACGGAGCGGAGCGCGATCGCCAGGGTCCCGGCCAGGGGGCCGGGGCCGAACACCGCCACGAACAGCAGCGCCCAGACCAGGGAATTCACCGAGCGCGAGGTCACGAACACGAACTTCGCGAACAGGTTCAGCGCGCGGTTGGGCGTGACGTTGCGGGCCGCCATCAGCCCGATCGGCACCGCGATCGCGATGGCGATCAGGGTGCCGAGCGTCGCGATGTGGAGCGTCTCCACCAGCGCCCGCAGGGTCGGCCCGACATAGCCGGCATCCATCGGCCACATCCGGCCGAACAGGTCGGCCAGTTGCTCGGGGGCGTCGTAGAGGAATTCCGGGATCACCTCGATGGTGCGCAGGCTCGCCACGAAGGCCGCCACCGCGCAGAGCGTGAAGGCGAGCCGCGCCAGCCGCTTCCACAGGGGGAAGCGCTGCCAGTGGCGCGGGCCGGCGGTAGCGGGGGCGAGGGCGACGCTCACTGGAACACCTTGCGGGCCCAGCCGGAGACGATCTCGGCCACCATGATCAGGGCGACGATGACGATCAGGATCGCCAGCACGACGTCGAAGTCGAAGCGCTGGTAGGCGGTGAACAGCGTCGCGCCGATGCCGCCGCCGCCGACGATGCCCACCATGGTGGAGTTCCGCAGGTTGGAATCGAGCTGGTAGGTGGCGAAGCCGATGAAGCGCGGCAGAACCTGCGGCTGCACGCCCATGATCAGGGTCGACAGGAAGCCGGCACCGGTCGCCCGCACCGCCTCGACCTGCTTCAGGGAGATCTCCTCGATCGCCTCGGCGAACAGCTTGGCGATGAAGCCCACCGAGGCGACGATCAGCGCCATGACGCCGGCGAGCGCCCCGAAGCCGATCGCCTTCACGAACAGGATCGCCACGATGATCGGGTGGAACGACCGGCAGAGCGCGATCAGGATGCGGGTCGGCCACGTCACCCAGGGCGGCATCAGGTTGCGGGCCGCCAGGAAGCCGATCGGCAGGGCGACCGCGATGCCGATCACCGTCGCGATCACGGCGATCTGCAGGCTCTCGAGGATGCCCGACTGGATCAGCTCCCAGCGGGAGAAGTTCGGCGGGAACATCCGGGCCAGGAACTGCTGCCCGTGGGCGAGGCCGCCGGCGAAGCGCTCGGGGGAGAAGCCGAGCTGGGTCGCCGCGTAGACCGCGTAGAGGGCGAGGAGCGCCCAGCCGGCGCGGGCGGTCCAGTTGGGCCGGAACGCGACGCGGCCGGCGGCGTCGGAGGAGGCCGGTCGGGCGGTCGCAATCATTCGAGCCAGTTCTCGCCGCCGTAGATGCCGCGTAGGTCGGCCTCGCTCAGCCGGTCGGGCGGCCCGTCATAGACCACATGCCCGCCCGACATGCCGACGATCCGCGCCGCGAAGCGCTGGGCGAGCGCCACGTTGTGGATGTTGACCACCACCGGCACGCCGCGCTCGGCCGCGAGCCGGGACAGGATCTCCATGATCTCCACGGAGCTCTTCGGATCGAGGGACGAAGTCGGCTCGTCGGCGAGCACGATCTCGGGCTCCTGCATGATCGCCCGGGCGATGCCGACGCGCTGGCGCTGGCCGCCCGACAGGGCGTCGGCCCGGCGCGTGGCGAAGCCCGACAGGCCGACCGCGTCGAGGAGGTCGAAGGCGCGGGCGATGTCCGCCTCGGGGAAGCGGCGCAGCCACGCGCGCCACGCCGGCACGTAGCCGAGGCGGCCGCAGAGCAGGTTCTCCATCACCGAGAGGCGCTCGACCAGGTTGTACTCCTGGAACACCATCCCGATCCGGCGACGCGCCCGGCGCAGGGCGGGGCCGGAGAGCCGGGCGAGGTCCTCGCCGCGGAACAGGATCTGCCCCGCGGTCGGCTGGACCAGCCGGTTGATGCAGCGGATCAGGGTGCTCTTGCCGGTGCCGGACGGCCCGATGATCGCCGTGAGCCCGGTGCCGGGCACCACGAGGTCGATGCCCTTCAGGACCGGCTGGCCGGGCCGGTATTCCTTGGTCAGCCCGCGGATCACCAGGGCTCGGGGATCCTCCGCCCGGGGATCGCCGTCGGGTCCGTCCTTGACCGCGCGCATCGCGCTTCCCGCCGTCACAGCCTGCATCACGGCTTGGGCGCGTCCGCGGCCTTCTTGCGGGCGGCCTCGGCCTCGCGGGCGGCCTCACGCTCGTAGGCGACCTTGTTGTACGGCGTGCCCGATTCCTCCGCGACCTTGCGGACGATCGCCCAGTCCTTGAGGTAGGTGATCGGCGCGAACCGGTCGTCGCCCTCGAAATCCTTCACCATGTCGGGTGGGAAGCGGAAATCGTAGAAGCACTGCTTCAGCTTCTCGGCGAGGTCCGGCTTGAGATCGTGGGCATAGGCGAAGCCCGAGGTCGGGAACTTCTCGCTCGTGTAGATCACCCGGTAATCGTCGCCCTTGATCGTGCCGCGGGCGACCATCCGGTAGAACACGTCCGAGGCCACCGGGGCGGCGTCGTAGTCGCCGGTGCCGACGCCCAAAGCCGACTTGTCGTGCCCGCCCGAATAGATCAGCTTGTAATCCTCGCCGGGCTTCAGCCCCTGCTCGGGGAAGAGGGCCTTGGGGGCGAGGTTGCCGGAATTCGACGACGGCGCCGTGTGGGCCACGCGCTTGCCCTTCAGGTCGGCCAGCGTCTTGTACGGGCTGCTCGCCTTCACCACGACGATCAGGTTGTAGCCCTCAGACCCCTTCTCGGTGCCCTTGGCGGCGAACGGGACCGCGCCGGCCATGTTGACGGCGAAGCCGAGGGGCCCGGTCGAGAAGCCCGCCACCGTGAGCCGGCCGGAGCGCATCGCCTCGATCTCGGCGGAGTTCGACTGGACCGGATAGTAGACGACCCGCTTGCCCGTGCACTGGCTGAGGTAGGTCGTGAACGGCTTGAACGAGTTCTCGTAGACCGCGGGATCCTCCACCGGCGTGTAGGCGAAGACGATGACGCTCGGGTCACGGGTCTTGGCCGGGACGTCGGCGACGAGATCCTTGTCGGCGTCGCAATAGGCATCGTCGAGCTGGCCGCGGTTGGGACACGCGTCGGCCCTGACGGGCGACAGGGAACCGAAGCCGCAGAGCAGCGCCAGGGCTGCGCCGTATCGGGCGAATGTCACGCGGTATCCTCCCTGCGGAGCCGTGCCTCGGGCCGGCGCCGTCATGTCCTCG
The DNA here is from genome assembly GCF_029691625.1 of Methylobacterium sp. 391_Methyba4. NCBI lineage: Bacteria > Pseudomonadati > Pseudomonadota > Alphaproteobacteria > Hyphomicrobiales > Methylobacteriaceae > Methylobacterium > Methylobacterium sp. 391_Methyba4. The sequence continues at coordinate 5,657,885 of NZ_CP121475.1, forward strand.
CTCGATCGCGGCCGAGCCTTAAGTCGGCAAACTTGTAGGCGGCGGCTTCCGGGCGATGCAAGGCAGTCCGTGGAACAGAAGTTGAAGGACACGGCCCGGTGACAGGGGCCTGCGGCGGCTCCGAAGCGTCCCGTTTCCGTCGGCATCCAGGTGCCCACCGCCGGAGCCCCAGGGCGTGACACCGGGCGCCGAAGGGAAACCGGTTCCGTCCTGGCGCGCCGCGACAGGGCCGCCGCGCCGCTGATACGGTATCGCGCGGCTGTGGAGCGTTTCGATGCGGCGATCAATCCTGTTCCTGACGGCCGGCCTCCTGGCCTGCAGCCCGCGTGCGGCCTCCGCCGAGCCGGCGCAGGACGGCGTCGCCGATCTCGGCAGCTATGCCGCCCGCGTGGAGATGCATCCCTTCGAGAGCCTGACGCTGACCGACCGGCAGTTCCTGACCGGCACGTCCGAGGGTGCGAAGCCCGTCACGGTCGCCGGGCTCCTGCGCATCGCCAAGCCGGGGTCGGAGCGGTTGCCGACCGTGATCCTGATGCACGGCTCCGGGGGCCTCGGCGGCAACATCGAGTTCTGGCAGCGGGCGCTGGCGGCGCGGGGGATCTCGACCTTCGCCATCGACGGCTTCACCGGCCGGGGCCTGACCAGCGTCAACACCGATCAAAGTCTCCTCGCGCGCACGAACCTGATCCTCGACATCTACCGGGCGCTGGGCGTGCTGGCCCAGCATCCGCGGGTCGATCCGGCGCGCATCGCCGTGATGGGCTTCTCGCGCGGCGGCCAGGCTGCGCTGTATGCCAGCCTCAAGCGCTTCGACGCGGCCTGGAACCGCTCCGGCGTCACCCCCGCCCTGTACCTGCCGGTCTATCCCGACTGCGCGATCCGATTCCGGGACGACACCGCCCTGGTGGACCGGCCGATCCGGATGTTCGGGGGCAGCGGCGACGATTACAATCCGGCCGCGACCTGCGCCGCCTACGCCGAGCGACTGAAGGCGGCCGGCGCCGATGTCGGCCTGACCGTCTATCCCGGCGCGCAGCACGTCTTCGACAACCCGAACGGGCCGGCCCACCCCGTGGTCGCCAAGGGCGCGCAGACGGTCCGCGCCTGCGCGATCCGCGAGGCGGAGGACGGCGCCCTCGTGGAGGGCCCGAACGCCACGCCGTTCACCTATACCGCCCCGTGCGTGCAGCACGACCCGCATATCGGCTCCGACGCCGCCGCCCGCGCCGCGACCCTGTCGAGCGTCTCGGACGCGCTCGAGGCCGCGTTCCGGCGGCCGTGACGGCCAGATCGTCGCCGGATCGACGCCGGATCGACGCCGTGCAGGCGTCACTGGAGATCGATGACCGTCCGCCCCGACGGATGGGCCCGCGGTGCGGGCTCCCGCCTGTTGCCGAGGAAGTCCGTCGGCGGCAGGGCGCCGGGCTTGGCGCCGGGCTTGGCGACCGGGGCGCCGCGCGCGGCCTGCACCACCTGTTCGGGGCGCTCGGACGTGGCCGGCCCCGCGACCGGCGGCAGGGGCGCCACCACGCGTCCCTCCGCCTGATCGAGGCAGCGCCGCAGGGCGCCCGGGTCCGGCAGCAAGGTGCAATCGTTCACCGAGAGCGGGCTCGGCTGCGCGGCGGCGGGGGCCGCACCGAGGCCGGCCAGCAGGGCCAGGACGGCCTTGGCTTGCCGGGACCTGGCTTGCCGGGACCGGGTCGGGATCATGGCTGCGCCTGCCGGATCCGCGGGTTGACCTGCCGGATCTCGACCTCGCTCGGCTCCGACGGAAGCAGCCTGCGTGGGACCGGCGCCCCGACGCGGCCAGCCTGCTGCTGCGCCTGGGGCGCCATCGGCTGCGGGGACGGAGCATTGGCCCGGACCTGCTGCGGCGGCTGTGCGGGCGCGTCCGCCTGGTCGAGCCGGCCGAGCCGCACCCGCACATACGCGACCGAACGGTTGGCCGCATCGAACCCGCACTCGTAGGTCACGCGTACCCATTCCTTCGCGGGGCTGAGGAAGCGGATCGAATCCCCCCGATAGCGCACCACCGTGGCGGCGCCCTCGGGCGCCTCCGCCTGCTGGAAGATCTTGGCGAAGGGCCGCGAGACCCATTCGAAATCCGTCGGCGCCTGCGCCTCGATCCGCGGCGCGCAGATCTGGGACGCGACCTCGTTGTTGGCGCGCACGCAGGTGGCATCGCAGCCCGCGGGGGCGGGCGCCGGTTGCGTCGACGCGGCCCTGGCGGAGGCTGGCTGCTGCGCGGGCGGTGTCTGTGGTGAGGCTGCCGGCGGGGCCGGGGCCGCGGGCTGAGCCTCGGCCGAGTTGGCGCCGACAGACCCCAGGGTCGCGGTGGCGAGCAGGACCTGCATCAGCGATCGGCCGCGCTGCCTCATCGTAGCCTCCCACTCAACGCGTATCGCAGACGATTTTTCGTCTTGCGGTGAATTCGATCTCTTCGTCGTCCGCGAAAACCTTTCGGCTCAAGCACAGTCGACGGATCCTAAGCGGCGACGGCGGCATGGCCCTGTGAGACCCGTCCCACATCACCTTTCGGAGCATTCTTGCTTGGCCAGCAACATACCACTTTCAGCCATAACTGATGTGACCAATTTAACACGCCTATACCGACCTGTGATGGCACTAACGAAGACTGCCTATCCCGTGGAATGGATTCTAAGTCAGCGATCGCGGCAGGGCCACTTTAAACAGTTGAGAATGTTCGTCTTTCGACGCGCCATCCATACTGAATTCACGGCACTTTCATCTGAAAAAGGAATCCAGAAAATTGTAAAGATTGTAGATTTTTGCCTAACTCACGCTTGACACCCATCATCGGCTTATGGATACGCTTAACAAGCCGTTAAATCGCTGTAACGATAGAGCGACTGCAATGGCATAGATTGTGTTCGAGAGGACACATAAATAAAAATGGGAGTGTATCTATGTTCAAGTCAGTTGTTCTGGCGTCCGTGGCGGTCGCCGGTCTGACGGCCTTTGCGACAGGCGCCTCGGCGCAGTCCCAGACCCCCGTCATGGGCGCTGGAACTACCGCGAACGAAGCCTTCGTCGTCCAACGCGGTCTATCGAACTCCGCGGCTGTCGATCAGACCGGAACGAACAATAAGGCCGGCAAGCTCTCGACCAATGTCGACCTGTCAGTCCCGAATCTGTCGGAGAGCAACCTGAACGGCGTCTCGAACGGCGCCCAGACCATTCTGCAGAATGGTGCGTTCAACGAACTGAAGGTCACGCAGGGCGGCTCGAACAACACCGTGAGCACGATCGCCGGCAATCGCTACGGCAATCCGACGATCGGCGTCGCCAACGGCTCGTTCCAGCAAGGCATCGCCAACTCCGTCGACTCGAATCAGCTCGGGACCAACGGCGTGGCGCAGTTCCAGCAGAACGGCGACAAGAACAAGGCGTGGATCACCGCCGAGGCCGGATCGAAGAACACCTACGCGGGCATTTTCCAGTTCAACGGCGACAACAACAGGGCCCGCATCACGCAAGACTACAGGGCTGACAACGCCTATGCCGCGATCGTCCAGTCCGGCGACTATAACGTAGGCAACATCAGCCAGAACGGCAACACCAACTACGCCGCCCTGCTCCAGATCGGCCGAGGCAACGAGGCGTCGATCACGCAGACCGGATCGTCTGTCGGCGCCTTCGGCTATCAGAACGGCTTCGGCAATTATGGATCCATCACGCAGTCGGCGAACTCGGCCAATGCTGCTTTCGCGCAGATCGGCGGCTTCAACAGCGTGACGATCCGCCAGCACTAATGGATCGGGCTGAGGCCCATCCCCAGTCTGACGTGTCCTGGAAGGGGCGCTCCTGCGGGAGCGTCCCTTCTCTCGCCATCCCAGCGTCTTCGATCGCAGGCGCAGTCTCGATCATGCCCAGCCTCACCGTCGATCCGCCCGTCCTCTGTCGCGTGGTCGAGAGCCGCTCGGCCGAAACGACGCGTCTGGCTCTTCGCGTCGAGGCGCTCCGCGGCACCGCAGGGCGGTACAGCCTGGTCGTGCGGAAATCGGATCCGGCAGGCACCGCGACGATGCAGCAGGGCGGTGGCTTCGACCTCGCCCCCGGCGAAACCCGGGATGTCGGCAATCTGACCGTCAGCGTCCTGCCGAACGGCCAGCTCCGGATCGACGCGTCCGTGCTGATCGACGGGCGCAAGATCAACTGCGGCCATATCAGCATATACGATCTTTGATCGGCCGATCGATAATCGCCGATGTCAGTCGGTTGACATACCACTTTTTCGTTATCGGGAAATTATCCGTCGATTCATTGACATGGGCTGCCAACGGCGACAGCGGGTCGATTCTTATCAGAATTCATTGTGCCATAGTCACCACACGCCGGCTTAGAAGCCGTGTGGATAAGATATTTTGCTGTACGTTATCGAATAGCACTGATTTAAGGTGGGCCAAACAAGCAGGGGGGACAGATGATGCGCCGCACGCGCCGCAGCCGGACCGCAGGTCAAGTGCTGCTCTTCGTCCTCCCGCTCATGGCCGGCTCGGCGGCGGCCCAGGATCGCGTCGCGATCGAACAGATCCAAGCCCTAGCCCAACGCGCCGCGGCCGGTGCTCCGGGGCGGGCGATCCAGGAGAGCGACTACATCCTGGGCAATCAGTCCGGCATCCTGCTGCTCAGCCCGAGCCTCCCGCCCCAGCCGGCAGCCAATCAAGCCCGGGCCCTTCAGGTCGGAACAGGCAACATCTCCACGATCGACATGTCGGGCTACGGGAATGTCGCGGTCCAGAGCATCATCGGCGCGCGCAATACGGTGACGCAGCAGCAGACAGGCTCCTACAATCAGTCGACAGTCTCGGTCTTCGGCGATTCCAACACCGTCGGTACCCGGCAGGACGGCAGCGGCGCGGCCGCGACGATCACGGTCCGCGGCGACAACAACGCCATCTCGGCGCAGCAGCAGGGCAACAACGCCCTGCCGATCAGCATCACGCAAGTCGGCAACGGCGCCAACGTCTCGGTCACCCGGAGGTAACCCCATGCGCTTGTCCCGTCTCCTCGGGCCGCTCGTCTGCGGCACGGCTCTCCTTGCGGGCGTAGAGGCGCAGGCCAGCAGCCTCGTCTACCAGCCGATCAACCCGTCCTTCGGGGGAAGCCCCCTGAACGGCGCCTGGCTGCAGGCCGAGGCCGCCGCCCAGAACGACGCGCAACGGTCCGCCCAGCGCGACCAGCAGCTGTTCTCGGCGGCCCAGAGCAACGCCAACACCAAGACCCCCGGTCAGATCTTCGCCCAGCAGTTGCAGACGCAGATCTACAGCTCGCTGGCGAACCAGATCACCCAGGCCCTCTTCGGCGAGAACGCCCAGCAGAGCGGCAGCTACAGCTTCGGCGGATCCCAGGTCACGTTCCAGCGTCTGGGGACCAACATCCAGCTCCAGATCTTCGACGGCCAGTCGACCACTACCATCGTCGTCCCGGCGACGGCGGCGGCCGGCGGCAGCGCGATCGCCACGACGCCGCTCTCGGGCGCGCCCTGAAGCCGGGCGCAGGACGATGGAAACCGATCATCCTTGGCGGCCGGCTTCGCCGACCTGTGCCGCGCGAGCGGACGCGGCGGACCGGCATGCGGACCGGAACGGAGACGGCGTTGCCCGTGCGTAGCCTTCTGAACAGCCTGGTCGGCGCCGTCATCCTGTGTGCGGGCCTCGCCGCCTGCGCCCCCTGGGAGCGGGAGCTGCTCGCCCAGGCCCCGGTGGTGACGCCGCCGTCGCCCACCGACCTCAATCTGGAGACGCTGCCGCCGCCGACCCGCCGGGTCGACATCGCGATCTACAGCTTCCCGGACCTCACCGGTCAGAACAAGCCGAACGACAACATCGCGGAATATTCCCGCGCGGTCACGCAGGGCGGGGGCGCCTTCGTGGTCGACGCCCTGCGGCGCGCCGGCCGCGGCCAGTGGTTCTCGGTGGTGGAGCGCACCGGTCTCGCCAATCTGCTTCAGGAGCGGCAGCTCATCCGGGCCACGCGCCAGGAATTCGAGGGCGTGGAGGCCAAGCCGCTGCCGCCGATCCGGTTCGCCGGCCTGATCGTGGAGGGCGGCATCATCGGCTACGATGCCAACACCGTCACGGGCGGCGCCGGCGCCAACCTTCTGGGCATCGGCGGCGACACCAAATACCGGCGCGACGAGGTGACGGTGGCGATGCGCATCGTCTCCGTGCAGAGCGGCGAGGTGCTCAACAGCGTCACGGTGACGAAGACGATCTACTCGGTCGCCCTCAACGCCAACGCGTACCGCTACGTGGCGGTGGCCAAGCTGCTGCAGGTCGAGGCGGGTGTGACCCGCAACGAGCCGACCCAGATGGCCGTCCGCGAGGCGATCGACCTCGCCGTCTACGCGACGATCATGGAAGGCACGCGCAAGAAGCTCTGGCGCTTCCGGGACCCGGTGCTCGGGACGCGCTTGGTCGACGCGTACCTCGCCCGCGACAAGCCGACGCCGCTCGAGGTTCCGGCCGCAGAGGCGCCGGTGGGGCCCGTGGTGGTCAAGTCCTGAACCGCCATGCTGGAGCCCGTCGCACGCCCGCTCCAGTTCGGCCACCGCCGCAGGGGCGTGCGGGGGCCGCTCGCCCTCTGTCTCGTGCTGGCCGCCGCCCTGACCCCGATCATCGCGCCCCGGGCATCGAGCACCGCGCGTGCCCCGATGGCGCCGGATGCGGCCGACCTCACACCCTTCGCGCAGAGTGCGCCGCCGCCGATTGGGCCGGTGGCCAGCTTGGTCCGGTGGCCGGCGATCAGTCCGGCGATCAGTCCGGCCATGGCCGACCTTCTGGTCCTGGATCGGGGCGCGTTCCAGCCGATCGATGCCGCGTCGCTGCTGTTCTCGCGGGGTGATGGCGACCTGGACCGGCTGATCGCGACCGCGGCCGCGGCCAACGACCTGCCGCCCGACTTCTTCCTGCGCCTTCTGCGTCAGGAGAGCGGCCTCAATCCCTATGCGGTCAGTCCGGTCGGCGCACAGGGAATCGCCCAGTTCATGCCCGGGACCGCCGCCGAGCGCGGCCTGCGAAACCCGTTCGATCCCGTGGAGGCGATTCCGAAATCCGCCGAACTCCTGCGCGAGCACCGCGCGCGCTTCGGCAATCTCGGTTTGGCGGCCGCCGCGTACAATGCCGGCCCTCAGCGCGTGCGCGGATGGCTCGACGGCCGTTCGGGCATGCCCGCCGAGACGCGCGACTACGTGATCCGCATCACGGGCCGCCCCCTGGAGGAGTGGGCCCTGCAGAGCGGCCGGTCCCTGCCGGGGACGGCGCTGGCCTTCCTCGCCCCGCGCAGTCTCGGCTCTGCCTGGGCCGGCCGCGCCGACCCGCTCCTGCGTCCTGCGTCCCTGCTGGGGACCGAGCCGGTCTTGCGCGACGGGCCCGTGTCGTCGACGGCGCGCTCCGCCAGGACGAGGCCCCAGCGCCCGTCGGCACGGAGCCCGCAGCCGCGCTCCGAGCAGGCCCTCTGCGCGGTCCTGAACGGCGAAGGCCGCACCTGCCTCGTCCAGGCGGTCTACTGAGGGGGCGCGAGCTGCTCGATCCGGACCGCCTGGGCGGGCGTGGTCGGCTGGCGGCTCTGCCGAAGCCTGCGCCGCTTCCCGCGCCGTGATGCCCCCGCCGCCGGGATTGGGCCCGCCGCCTCAAGCAGGGACCGGTCGATCACCGGCGCCCGCTGAAACGCAGCCGGTCGCGGGCCGGGCGCGAGGCGCTGCCCCTCGTAGAGTTCGATGCAGTCCCGGAGGGCCGTCGGGTCGCGGATGAAGGTGCAGTCGTTCACGTTCGGCACCGGCGCGCCCTGCGCCGCCGCGGCGGTGATGCTCCCCGCGGCGGCGGCGGCGAACACAATCGTCCGCAGTGCAAATCCGGACATGGACGAACCTCACGGCCGTGCAGGCGAGTCGCTGCGTCGGCCTGAAACTACATTATTCAGCGTCTATCAGAACATTCACCTATCCTGCCAGTTCCGAAATTCTGATTTCGCTCGAACTCCAGAGGCCAGATCTGGGCCGCGGCCGCCGGTCGGGCGCGCGGCCGAGGCCCGCCCGACTTCGCCGCCCCGTTTCGCAGCATCGACCGGCGCTCGGCGGACCGCCGCGCCGCCGAGGGGGCCATCTCTACATCCGCAAGTCATGTCGGCGAGACGGCCGACTCCTGGTGGCCTGCAAGCGGCGGCACCTGGCGCAGGCGCCCCCCTCGTCCGACCGATGCCTGCGGGACGGGCCTGATCGGCAACGGCACGGCGATCCGGTGGGATGTCGGTGAGGGCCGCCCGAAGCGATCCCCCGGAGCGCGGCAAGCTGCAGCGCCAAAAGGACTGCCCCTTCACGGGGGGGCGGATCACTCTGCCGACGGCCCCGCGCAGCCCGCACGGTCCGCCTAAGGGATGGCGTCACAGTCCGCTGAGTGACGACATGGGTCGAACGCAGCCGTTCGCGCGGCCAATCCGGCCGCGTTCAGATTCTAGACGCCCGCCCGCGATGGCCCGCCCACCTGCCGCAGGGCCTCGCCGGCGATCATCGCGGCCGCAACCGCGACGTTGAGCGAGCGTAGGCCGGGCCGGATCGGCACCACGATCCGGGCATCGGCCGCCCCGTGCACCGCCTCCGGTACGCCGGCGGATTCGCGTCCCACCATCACGCAATCGTCCGGGCGGAAGGCGAAGTCCGTGTAGGGTAGGGCGCCCGCCGTGGTTGCGAGGACGAGCCGGATCCCGGCCTCGGCCCGCCACGCCGCGAAGGCCGCGAAGGAGCGGTGCCGCGTGATCGCCACGTGGTCGAGGTAGTCGAGCCCGGAGCGGCGCAGGTGCCGGTCGGAGACATCGAAGCCCGCGGGTTCCACGATCTCCACCGCGAGCCCCAGGCAGGCGGCCATGCGCAGCATCGTGCCGGTGTTCTGGGGAATGTCGGGCTGGTAGAGGGCGAGGCGGAGCATGGCGCCCGCCTTGTGCGGGGTGGGGCCCGCGCCGTCAAAGGCCCGCGCCGACGACGCACAGCCGGCAAACCGCCGCGGCGGCCCCCGCCGACGCCGAGACCGGGCGGAACTTAAGCCCCGCCAGAACCTTGAGGCGGCGCCACCCCATGTTCGGCCCCCGTCTGAAAGACCTGCTCCGATGCGCACCCCGCTCCTCGCTTCGGCCCTCCTGCTGGCCGGCCTCGCCACCGCCTCGGCGCAGACCGACGGCACCAAGCCGGACGGCGGCAGCGCCGCGACCCCGGTTCCCGGCGCACCCGCCACCATGGCCGACAACCTGCGCCCGACCTTCGTGGCTCAGACCCCCGACGACATGGTCGCCAGCAAGCTGATCGGCTCCAGCGTCGTCAACGGCGCCAACGAGACGATCGGGCAGATCGCCGATTTCGTCCTCGACCAGAAGGGCGCCGTGAAGGCCTGGATCATCGGGGTCGGCGGCTTCCTGGGGATCGGCTCGAAATACGTCGCGGTCGACCCGTCCGTGCTCAAGCTCGACCGCACCGACGGCAAGACCCTTCAGGCACGGATCGACACGACCAAGGACCAGCTCCGGGCGGCGCCGGAATACGTCTATCTCGGCAAGGAGCCGCCGAAGGGCGCCGCTCCGGCGAGCCCCGCGGGGGAGCCGGCGCAGAAGCCCTGACCGCGCCGACGGCGCGGGGCCGGGCGGCCGGCGGCACCGCGCTGGCTTGCCTCCGCGCGCCGTTGTGTGCTGTGCCGGCCTCCCCCGGAGGTCGGAACCCGTCCCATGCGCCGCGCCCTCGTCCCGCTTCTCGCCTTCTGCCTCGGCCTCGTGGGCCTCACCGGGGCGGCGGTGTTCGCGTTCCTGCCCGACAAGGCGCCGGTGGGCGTACCCGGCGTCGGCGGCCCGTTCACCCTCGTGAACCAGGACGGACGCACCGTCACCGAGCGCGATTTCGCCGGGGCCACCCATCTCGTGTTCTTCGGCTTCACCCACTGCCCGGATGTCTGCCCGACCACCCTGCAGCAGATCTCCGCCGTGCTGGCCGCCCTCGGGCCGAAGGGCCAGGCGATGCGGGTCGCCTTCATCACGGTGGATCCCGAGCGGGACGATCCGGCGAGCCTGAAGACCTACCTGTCGAGTTTCGATCCGCGCATCACCGGCCTCACCGGGACCCCCGAGCAGGTCACCGCCACCGAGAAGGCGTACCGGGCCTATGCCCGCAAGGTGCCGGCCAAGGACGGCGACTACACGATGGAGCATACCGCCCTGGTGTACATCATGGACGCGCAGAACCACTTCCTCGGCGCCCTCGACCTGACCCGGCCGGCCGACGAGGTCGCTGCGCAGCTCGCCAGGAAGATCTGAGCGCGGGGTGGTCCGGCCGGGGACGCGCTACAGCGTCATCCCGGCATGGAAGCGGTCGGGGGAGAGGGGCAGCAGGAACTGCACGCCGAAGCCGCCCTCGAAATAGCGGACCAGCCGCCCCGGCGTGCTGCCCACCGTGACGGCGGCGCCGAGAGGCAGCGGCACCGGGCAGGAGATCGCCACGCCCGACATCGAGATGTCGATGAGGCGTGCCCTGATCTCGCGGCCGCTCTCGACGCGCAGGATCACGGCCGTGTTGGTCGGGACGAGACGCTCGTGCGAGCGCCCCTCCGGCAGCCCCAGCATCTCCCGGTTGGCCAGCCAGGTGAGCTGGGAGGCGAGCTTGTCCCGCTTGCGCGGCGTGGCGTTGAGCTGGACCGCAAAGCCGTCCGCGCAGGGGCGGGCGATCACGCCTTCGATCCGGCCGATATGCTCCAGGTAGAGCACCACGCGTTCGCCGACTTCGCCCTGCACCGCGCAGGTCAGCCGCACGCCGCCCGGCGACATGTCCACCGTCTGGCAGGGGTACTCCCGACGATCGGCCAGCATGTAGCGGCCGAGCACGGCGACCCGCACGCGCTGGTGCCGGCGCTGGTCGGCCGCACCGCGCGCCGGCTCGGGGGGCGCCCCGCGTCGATCTGTTCCGGCGGTGGCCGCGACCGCGATCATTCCGAGATAGGTCCTACGCCGAGATAAAGGCCGGTACAGACTAAGCTCGGACTGTTACGAAACCCTTTTTTCCTGCTTCTGCGTGTTTCGGCCCTGTAGAAGCATTCACTATCGGACGTTGCCTCGACGGGCGCGATCGACTTTCGCCGTGACGGTGTTCTCGGATTCCCGCGCGGATCCGCTCGTGGCAGCGAGCGTCATCCCAGTGAATCTTCGAATGAATACAATCCTCAGGCGCGTCCGCCGGCGTGGACGAGGAGGTGACCGTGGCGCACCGGTCCGGGATAGGTGGCGCTCGTGCGCACGGCGGTGCGGGCGGGCGGCCCCGCCTCGGGACGGCGGCTGGGCAGGATGCGTAGGGAGGTTGTCTCGGCTTCCATCAGCGGGCGCAGGCCGAGCCAGTGCGGCGCACCGTCGAGGCTCAGGGTGCCGAGGGCGCGGACCTGGGTCCGGCCGCGGTGGCGCAGGGGCAGGAGCAGGAGTTCGAGGTCCGCCGCCTCGCCGGCCGCATTCGTGCCGCGCAGGCCCGCCACGACGCCGAGCGTGTCGCTGGCGACGATCTCGACGATCCGCCAGGGATCCGGGGCCCGGGAGCCCCAGAGCCGGGCGAAGGGCTCACCCTTCAGTTCACGGCCATACAGGGCGCAGACCCGCGTCCCTGCGAGCCGGATCGTCGCGGAACGGGCGAGCATGTCGAGTTCCAAAATCAGGCTGTCGGCGAGAAGGTGCCGGATCTCGCCCGGCTCGATCTCGGCGCGCTCCGGAGCAGCCCGCTCTCCGCGCAGGCGCTCCCAGTAGGCGTGGAGCATGCGGCTGGTGGGATGTTTCATCGGTGTCCCGATTCTCAACGCCTGTGGTTCATCCCCGGATCACTCTGGCACATCCGCGCGGGTGTGACGGGCCGATCCGGGCGCTCACCGCGTCTGGGCGCATGGGCCGTGCCGGCCCGGTGCGTCCGCGCATCGCTGGACCGACCGGCGACGCGCGGCCCGGGGGTTAGCGCGTCAGGGCCGGCGACACAATCGTCGCACCCCGCGCGGCGCTCAGCCGTCATCCGGGGCGGAACCGGTGCGAAGACAGATGGGCGCCGTGTGATGGACTGGTATCCTCTGCGTCTTTGCGAGCTTCAATACGTCGCCGGGGCTTGCCCAGTCGCGCCGCGCCCCGACATGGTGCCGCGATGGATGCCTCCCCCGACTTTCCGCGGCAGAGCCGCGTGCCCGTGTTCAACATGCCGGGGGTTGTCACCCTCGCGATCGGGCTTCTTCTGGCGATCCAGGCGGTGCGCGAGTTCCTGCTGCCGGACACCTGGGACATCCGCCTCGTCCTCGATCTGGCGCTGATCCCGGCGCGCTGGACCCTCTGGTTCGATCCCGGCCAAGCCACCGAGGTGATCCGCGCGGCCGCCGATACGGGCGATCCCAGCCTTGAGGCGGCCCGCGAGGCCTTCGCCCGCTACATCGTGGGCGAGCACGCCCTCCAGCCCTGGACGCTCGTCACCTACGCGCTGCTGCACGGCTCGTGGATGCACGTGATCTTCAACAGCGTCTGGCTCGCGGCCTTCGGCGCCCCGGTGGCGCGCCGCTGCGGCGCCCTGCGCTGGTGCGTCCTCGCCCTTGCCGGCACCGCGGCCGGGGGCCTGTTCCACATCCTGATCGATCCCCTGGGCGCCGGGCCGCTGGTCGGCGCCTCGGCGGGGATCTCGGCCCTGATGGCGGCCGCCGCCCGCTTCGTGTTCCAGCCGCCGGTCTCCGGCTACGGCGCGCCGGCCTGGCAGGTGCCGCCGGCCCGGCCCGCCGAGACGATCCCCGAATTGCTGCGCAACCGGACGGCCGTGTCGTTCCTGGTGATCTGGCTCCTGACCAACCTGCTCTTTGGCCTCGTCAGCATGCCGCTGGTCGGCGAGAACGCCGCCATCGCCTGGGACGCGCATCTCGGCGGCTTCATCGCGGGCTTCTTCCTGTTCCCCCTCGTCGACCCTCGGGAGCCGCGGCGGCACTGAGCACCTTGCCATCCGGCCGGATCGGTCACACACTCGCCACAATGTGAACGCGCCGGGCCCAACCCGGCCGAGAACGCAATCAGGGCGCCGCGGGCTGACGGCGTACCGGACGCGTCACAAGGGAGAGAGCCATGACCGTCGCACGCATCCTCGCCGAGAAGGGAAGCTCCGTCGTCACCGTGAGCCCCGACAAGACCCTGGAGGACGTGATCCAGATCCTCGCCGATAAGCGGATCGGTGCCCTGGTGGCCGCCCATGCCGACGGGACGGTGGCGGGCATCATTTCCGAGCGGGACATCATGCGTGCGCTGGCCCGGCACGGAGGCTCGGCCTTCGACGCGCCGGTCTCGGCCCATATGACCACCGCGGTCACGACTTGCGGTCGGAGCACCACGATCGAGGAGGTCATGGCGCTGATGACCGACGGGCGCTTCCGCCACGTGCCGGTCTGCGAGGACGGGCGGCTGATCGGCCTGGTCTCGATCGGCGACGTGGTGGCGCGCAAGATCGCCTCCGTCGAGGCCGAGCAGCAGGCCCTGCGCGACTACATCACGATGGCGTAGGGGCGCGAAGCCTCACGTCTCTCGCGCCCTCCGGCCCCCGGGCTTCACCGGTTCAGAGCAGGCCGGCGGTGCCGGAGCGCGACGCGCGCCCTCTCCCGCATGGGAGAGGGGACCTGCGCGCCTCCGCGTCGACGGACGAGCGGGCCGACAGCTCAAGCCCATGATCGCCCGCGGTCCGTTTCACGCCTTCATGGGATCGAGGGTGACGTGCCAGAGGTCGGTGTCGGCCGCGTCCTTGAGGGTCACGGTCATCTGCTCGGTCCGACCGTCCACCGCCACGTGGCCGAAGAACTGGTAGCCGGCGGCCGGCGACAGGTTCACCTGACCCTTGTCGGGCGCCTTCACGAAGCGCAGCTGCGGCCCGAACGTGTTGTCCAGGGCGTTCGGCCCGAAGGTGCCCGCGTGCAGCGGGCCGGAGACGAACTCCCAGAACGGGTCGAAATCCTGGAACTGCGCCTTGTTGGGGTCGTAGTAGTGGGCGGCCGTGTAGTGCACGTCGGCCGTGAGCCAGACCGTGTTGCGGATCCCCGCGCTCTTGATGAAGCGCAGGAGGTCGGCGATCTCCAGTTCGCGCCCCAGGGGCGGCCCGTCGCCCTGCGCCACCGCCTCCGAGCCGAAATTCCGGTCGACGTCGTAGGTCACCACGAGGCCAAGGGGCATGTCGGCGGCGATCACCTTCCAGGTCGCGCGGGAGTCGAGCAGCGCCTGCTTCAGCCACGCGAGTTGCTGCGGCCCGAGGAAGTGGGATTCGGGGCCGTACTCCGTCTGCTTGTTCTCGCCGTTCGGGCCCCGGTAGGAGCGCATGTCGAGCATGAACACGTCGACCAGCGGGCCATAGGCGATCTTGCGGTAGACCCGGCCGGGTTCCGCCGGCTCGAAGCGCATCGGCATGTACTCGTGAAACGCCTTGGCCGCCCGCAGCTGCAGGGCCAGGACGTTCGGGTCGGAGTATTTCTTCTTGAGGTGCTCGGCCCGGGTGAGGGGTTCACCCGGCCACCAGTTGTTGGTGACCTCGTGGTCGTCCCACTGCGCCAGGATCGGCACGGCGGCGTTCATCGCCAGCACGTTCCGGTCGGTGAGGTTGTACTTGTGCCGGCCCCGGAACTCCGCGAGCGTCTCGGCGGGCTTGGCCACCTCCTCGGTGACCCGGTTGCGCCACAGGCTGCCGTCGGGGAGCTTCACCTCGGACTGGATCGGCCCGTCGGCGTAGATCGTGTCGCCGGAATGGATGAAGAAGTCCGGCCGGTTCTTCAGGATGGCCGAGTAGATCGTCATGCCGCCGCGGGCCTCGTCGATGCCCCAGCCCTGGCCCGCCGTGTCGCCCGACCAGCAGAACGACACCGTGCGCCTGTCCGCCGGCGCGGTACGGAACCGGCCGATCTGAGCCGGTCCGACAATCGTCGGGGCGGCGATGTCCTGGAGGCGGACCCGGTAGAACACGTCCTGGCCGGCCGGCAGCCCGGTCAGGGCCACCTTCACGGTGCCATCGGTCTCGGGCAGGGCGTCGGCGAAGACGCCGCCGCGGATGTCGGAAAAGCTCTCGGTGGTCGCCCATTCGACGATCGCCCGGGCGGGCCGGTCGGAGCGCGCCCAGACGACCGCCGAGTCGGTGCCGACATCGCCCGATTGCAGGCCGTGTGTGAGGACCGGCCGGTCGGCGGCACGGCTCAGGCCGGGGCGCCCGAGGCCGGAGGCCAGCCCGACGAGGCTCGCGCCCCCGGACAGCAGGATCTGACGGCGACTCGTATACATTGGAAGCCCTCCAGTATGCAGGGCGCCCATCGCAGGCGGTCGCGACAGCCGGATGACGGGCAAGCACGCAGGCGGGCTGGATCGGGGCCCGACAGCCTCACGCCCGAGCCGCGGCACCTTCCAGCATAGTGCGGATCCGGGGCAGGGCGGCCCGGGCGGCGCGGTGCCCCAGAGCAATGCCCTCCGCGGCGCGGTGGAAATCGAACAGCCCGAAGGCGCCGAGATCCGGGCCGATGGCGACGTCCGGCGGGTCGCGTTCCAGCCGCGCCCGCGAGATCCGATCCTGGGTGGTGTTGAAGGCGTCGAGCACCACCCGGGCGATGCCCGGTACGGCGAGCTCGGGCTCGGGACGGTCGAAACCCGGCAGGCGTCCGCGCACCACCTGCAGAAGGCCCCGGCGCGGGGGCGGATGCGGCGCCTCGCGCACCACCGGACCGCCGGTATCGCCGTTGAGGTTCACGCAGATGACCAGGTCGGCACCCAGCGCCCGGGCCAACGCCACCGGCACCGGGTTGACCAGAGTCCCGTCCATCAGCACGCGGCCCGCGTGGGCCACCGGTGGGAACAGGCCGGGAATCGCGTAGGAGGCGCGCACCGCATCCACCGCCGGGCCCTCGGTGAGGCTGATCTCGTCGCCGGTGCCGTACTCGGTGGCGACGCAGCCGAAGCGGATGGGCAGCGTCTCGATGCGGCGCGTGCCGAGATCCGCGGCGAGGCGCTGGCGCAGGCGGTTGCCGGCGATCAGGCCGGAGCCCGGCAGACGGGGATCGATGAGCCCGACGACGCGGCGCCGGGTCAGCGCCCGGGCGAAGGCTTCGAGCCGGTCGAGGCGCCCGGCCGCGTAGCAGGCGCCGACCACCGCGCCGATGGAGCAGCCCGCCACAACGGTCGGATGGATGCCGGCTTCCTCGAGGGCACGGATCACCCCGATATGCGCCCAGCCCCGGGCCGAGCCGCCGCCGAGCGCGAGCCCGACCCGCGGTCCGGCACTCGGCGACGGCCGGACCGGCTCGACGGTTCCGGGAAGGAAATGGGGATCGGCGGATTCGTCTTGCCACCGTGTGGCAAGAGGGTGGTTCATCGCCCGGCGGCCTTCAGGACGACCTGGCCGTCCGCCTCACGGACGACGCTGCGGTAGAAGCAGTCCCGCCGGCCGGTGTGGCAGCAGCCGCCGTCGCCCCCGACCTCGACGCGGATCAGCAGGGCGTCCTGGTCGCAATCGACCCGCATCTCGACCACGCGCTGGATCTGACCGCTGGTCGCCCCCTTGTGCCAGAGTTCGCCCCGCGAGCGCGACCAGTACCAAGCCTCGCCGGTCTCGAGCGTGCGCGCCAGCGATTCGGCGTTCATGTGGGCGAGCATCAGCACCCGCCCGTCTTGCGCGTCCACCGCGATGCAGGCGACGAGCCCGTCGCGGTCGAATCGGGGCGTGAGGGCCGTACCTTCCTCGACCTCGGCGCGGGTGCCGGGGGGAGCGAAAGCGATGTCGCGGGCAGTCATGGGCAGGTCGTCGCCTGAGGCTACTTGGCGCCGCCGCGCACCAGGGTCAGGAAGCGGACCTGCTCGTTGGCATTGTCCTTGAAGACGCCGCGGAACTGGCTGGTGATGGTCGAGACGCCGGCCTTCTGGACGCCGCGCATCGCCATGCAGAGATGCTCGGCCTCCACCATCACGGCGACGCCGCGGGGCTTGAGGATGCTCTCGATCACGTCGGCGATCTGGGCGGTCATCGTCTCCTGGGTCTGCAGGCGGCGGGCGAAGGTGTCGACCACGCGGGCGAGCTTCGACAGGCCGACCACGCCCCGGGTCGGGTAGTAGGCGATGTGGGCGAGGCCCATGAACGGCACCATGTGGTGCTCGCAATGGGAGTGGAACGGGATGTCGCGCACCAGCACGATGTCCGAGTAGCCCTCGACCTCCTCGAAGACGCGTTCGAGGAGCTTCTCGGCATCGACCCCATAGCCGCCGAACAGCTGCTCGTAGGCCTTGGTCACCCGGGCCGGCGTGTCGAGCAGGCCCTCGCGGGTCGGATCGTCGCCGGCCCAGCGCAGGAGCGTGCGCACGGCGGCCTCGGCCTCGGCGCGGCTCGGGCGGCCGGTCTCGATCCCGTCCGGGACGCGGGTGGCGGAAGCCGGCTCGGGCGCGACCTCGATGGGACGCCCGTCATCCACCGGCCGATTGTCATTGCGCATGCCGTTCAGCCCTTGCCCATCACTCCCGTTCCGGCCGAAACCCTGGCCATCGCCCTGGTAGGACAAGGATTTGAGCGCGGCATCCATGGCATCTCCGGCCCGCGCGATGCGGGACTTCATCGGGGTGCTGTCGGGCTTTGCGTACATCGTCGGATCGGGTCGGGCGTTCGAGGGAAGTTCCCGGGCTCGAAAAGGTTTCAAGCCGGCGCCCCGGGATGGTCTAAAGCCGTGAGCACCACCGTGGCCGTGGGCGCGACCCTGGTCGACGGCCCGCCTCCTCGCGAAGCGACCGTACGGCGCCTATATCATCGTTCGCGGGGCAACGCGCAATGCGCGATGCACGCGGCAGAGTCCCGATGGGATTGACGCCTCCGGTTGAGGACCCGATGCTCGACGATATCTACAACCGCCGTATCCTGGAACTCGCCGCCGATATCCCCCGGCTCGGTCGGCTGGAGAACCCGGATGCCAGCGCCACCGCCCATTCCCGCCTGTGCGGCTCGACCGTGACGGTCGACCTCGTCCTCGGCGAGGACGGCCGGGTGACGGATTTCGCCCACGAGGTGAGGGCCTGCGCCTTGGGGCAGGCCTCCTCGTCGCTGATGGGCCGGCACGTGGTCGGTACCACGGCGGAGGAGCTGCGCGGCGTCCGCGAGACCATGCGGGCGATGCTCAAGGAGAACGGGCCTGCGCCCGATGGCGCCTGGGCGGACCTCGCGGTGCTGGAGCCGGTGCGGGCGTTCAAGGCGCGCCATGCCTCGACGCTCCTGACCTTCGACGCGGTGGTGGACGCCCTCGATCAGATCGCCGCCAAGCGACGGGCCGCCTGAGGGCATGGTCCGGCGCGCCGCCCATTGGGCGATCCGCCTGTATCAGCTCACCCTGTCGGGTCTGATCGGCCGCCAGTGCCGTCATTGGCCGAGCTGCTCCGAATACACCGATACGGCCATCGCCCGACACGGGGTCTGGCCCGGCGGCTGGATGGGCGTCGCCCGGATCTGCCGCTGCGGCCCGTTCGGAACCCACGGGATCGATCTCGTGCCGGAGCAGCTGCCCGCGGGATCGGCGTGGTACCGCCCCTGGGCCTATGGCCGCTGGCGCGGCGTCGAGGCGCCGCCGTCACCCTTCGCCTGTGAGGCGGTGGCGGAGGGGCGTGGAGCGGACGCGCGGTGAAGGTCGCGATCCCGGCCTGTTTCAGCTGAAGCAGCAGGCGACGGGGTCGATGCCCAGGCGCCGAACAGCCCGCCCGCTCCGGCGTCTGGCCGCTCCGGCCCGTCACAGGGCCTCGTCCACCCGGTACGGGATACGCGGTCCGCGAGCCCTCGGCGCTCGCCGTGCGACCGGCCGCAACCGAAGGCTTCGACCCCGGTTGTCCTTGCGGAGAGCCCGGCATGTCCGCGGCTCACGGCGAACCGGAGCGGGCACAGAATGTCCACCGAATTCAGAGGCAAGACGCATATCGACATCTATGACCGCGCCATCCGCGAGGAGTGGGCACAGCGCTTCGGCGTCAGCGAGGAGCGGCTGCGCAAGGCTGTGACCATGGTTGGAAGCCGGATCACGAGCGTGGCCGCCTATCTCGACAAGCCGGCCTCCTGAGCGCGGTGGCATCGTGGACGTGCCCCCCGATTTCCGACCGCCCCCGGAGCTTCCGGCGGCGGCGACGCCGTCGGTCGAGCCCGGGCCCTCGTCCGGATCCGACGACGCTGTAACCCAGCCTCCGGCCCGGTCGCCCGATGCCCTCACGTTCGAGCAGATCCGCGAGCGGGCCTACGAACTCTGGGAGCGCAACCACCGGCCGGAGGGTTTCGAGATCGAGTTCTGGCTGCTGGCCGAGCGGGAATTGCGCAAGGAGCGGGAGCGCCGGAAGAGCGCGGATCGGCCGAACCATCCGGCATCCGGTTCGCCGCCGGCCTGAGCGGCGGTCTAGCGAGACCGGGGCATCATCCGCCATCGACCAGGCGGCGCGGGATGACAGCCCCCGGGGCGCGGCATCTGGTCGGCGGGGCCGGCTTGTGCGAGATCGGCGGAGGACCACCACAAGGTCGCGGGGGATCGCCCGCATGGCCGTGCAACGCGCAGGGCGCGATCTGGGCTGGGCCTTGCGCGGTCGCGCGCCGTGAGAAACCTTCGGCCCCGAAGGCCCGGTCTCCACCGCAACGGGCCGTCCGCTCACCCGTGCGACAGGAGCCCCCGTTGAAGCCCTCCGTCCCCGCTGCCCGAGCCCGGCCCGGTGCCAACGCAGGACCGGTCGCGTGACCGGTCTCGCCGCCCTGAACGACATGGATGCGCCGGCCTTCGAGGCGCTCCTCGGCAGCGTCTTCGAGCATGCGCCCTGGGTGGCTCGGGCCGCCTGGGCCCGGCGGCCCTTCGCCGACATCGCGGATCTGCACGCGGCGATGATGGCGGCGGTGCGTGCCGCCCCCGTCGAAACCCGCCGCGCCTTCCTGAACGGCCATCCGGAACTCGCCGGGCCCGAGGCCCGCGCCCGCAGCCTCACCGCGGATTCCGCGAGCGAGCAGGGGAGTGCGGGCCTCGACCGCATGGGCGAGGCCGACGCGCAAGTCTTCGACCGCCTGAATGCCGCCTACCGGGCGCGCTTCGGCTTCCCGTTCATCATCGCCGTGCGAGGCCGGGGACGGGCCGAGATCCGGTCCATCTTCGAGGCTCGTCTCGGCCGGGATCCGGCGGTCGAGGAAGCGACCGCGTTGGAGGAGGTCGCCCAGATCACCCGGATGCGCCTGGACCGCCTGATCACGCCGTGAGACGACCCACGACGCGGCGGTCGCGGAACCGGCCCGGGTCTCAGGCCTCGATCGCCGACCGGGCCTCCTTCACGGCCGCCTCGAAGGCGACGAAGGCCGTGGTCGCCTGATCCCAGGCCTGGCTGCGCACGTGGCGGATCAGGGCGGCTGCCTGTTCGCGGGCCTGCGCCAGCGGCCGCTCGATGGCGGTGGCGCGCGTCGAATCGGCGGGGATCCCCTCCGGCGGCGTGTCGGTCGAGCGCATCCCGACCAGGGTCGCCGCGATCGCGCGGCGCCAGGCCGCGCAATCCGCCGAAAGGCGGATCACTTGTTGATCCGCGCTGGTCCCGATCTGGCGATCGAGCAGGGTACGCCCCAGATCCTCGATCCGACTCAACTGCGCCAGGGCGTCACCGATCTCCCGGCGCGCCTTGTCGGTGCCTTCCGCGATGCGGCCGACATTCTGGGCGATGTCGCCGGTGGCCTGCATCTGCTGGCCGAGGATCTCCGAGGCCTCGCGCATCTGCGCCGCCACATTCGCCACGGCGCCACTCTCGGCCTCGACGCGGGCATTGGCCCGCATCATCGCGGAGGCGCCGGCCTCGACCGCGTTGCGGCTGCGGGTCACCGCGGCCTGCATCGCCGCCATCTCCTCGCGCAGGCCGCTGACCCGCGCCCGGATCTCGTCGGTCGCCTTGGCGGTCTGCGCCGACAGCGTCTTGACCTCCGCGGCGACCACCGCGAAGCCGCGGCCGGCCTCGCCGGCCCGTGCCGCCTCGATGGTGGCGTTGAGCGCCAGCAGATTGGTCTGGGCCGAGATCGCCGCGATGGTGCCGGCCATCTCCTCGATCCGCAGGGCGGCGGTCGAGAAGCTGTCGAGCCGGCTGCCGATCTCTTCAGTCCCCTCTTCGATCCCGCGCATGCCCTCGGTGGCGCGGTGAAGGTCGCCCACGCAGGTGACGATACCGGCCCGGGCCGTCTCGGCAGTCTCGGCCGCCGAGGAGGAGCGGGCGGCGATCTCCCCCGTCGTCGCGGCGAGTTCCTCGCTCGCTGCCGCGATCAGACGGGCCTGCTCGGCGGTGCCGGAGGCGTCGTGGGTCATCCAGCCGATGGAGGTCCCGGCGTCGGAGGCGGAGGCGGACAGGCGCGCCAGGAGCGACAGCCACTCGCGATCGACGGTCAATTCGGGTTCGGGACGCAGAGGTTCCACGACCAGCGCCGCCGCCGGAATCGTGGACGGCGCAGGCGTTATGACCGGGGTTGCGACCGCGTCAGAAACGTGACGCTGCCGACGCAAACTGAACATGCGGGACACTCCGATATCCGAATCGAAGCGGACCCTCGCACAGAACCTTCAATCAATGGTGAAGGATAACCGGATCTGCCCGCCGCCGATATAGCACTCTGCGGAAGTGCAATCGGCGGCGCTGCCAGAGGTTGCGCCTCCAGATATGGATCTATCTGGAGGCGCAATGCTTCATTCGCCCGTCAGAGCGGCCTTGGTGCGCGACCACCAGCCCGCGCGCTTGGGACGGTCCGGATCGGCGGGCGGCGTCAGAACCACCGCCACGGGCTCCGCGGGGACCTCCGCCGGGGCAGCGGTCGCGGCGTCCGGCGCAGCGGCGGGCTCCCGGTCGGCCGGCACAGGGGCTTCGGCTTCCGCCACCGGCAGATCCACGGCGGTCTCGGTGCGGCCGGCCGCCGGGGCGGCCTCGACCGCCTCCGCCACCGCCTGGGCGCTCACCGGCTCTTCCGCCGACAGGGCCACCGTCTCGCCCACCGCCTCGGGAGCATCCTCCGTCTCGGCGGCGTCCCGCGTGCGGCCCTCGCTCCGTCCGCGACCGCCGCGGCGTCCGCGGCGGCGGCGGCGTCCGCCCTCGTCCTCGGCGCGGGCCGCCTCGTCGGGGCCGGCCACGGCCTCGTCGGTCTCCCCGGCCTCGGCTGCGACGGCCTCGGCCGGCGCCTCGGCTGCGGCCGGCTCCTCGCCGTCCCAGTCCTCGTCCCGACCGTCCTCGTCCGAACGCTCGCCCTCCTGGCGATCATCGTCGCCGCGATCCTCCTCGGCGCGACCGTCCTGACGCCCGCCCCGGCGGCGGCGGCGGCGGCGCCGGCGGCGGCCTTCACCCTCCTCGCGCGTCGCCTCCTCGCGCGTCTCGGCGCGGCCCTCCTCGGCCTCGCCCTCGGCATCCGCCTCGACCTCGGCCTCGACCTCGTCGGCCTCCTCGTCCTCGTCCTCGAACTCCGTGGTGGGCGAGATCGCCTGGGCGCGCACGCCCGTCACCGGACCCTCGGCGCGCTGAGCCGGCTCGCCGCGGTCGAGCTGGAAGGCCGCGGTGGCGGCCAGCCGCTCGTCGGCCGCGATCGTGATGGTCACGCCGAAGCGCATCTCCAGCTCGCGCAGGTGCCCGCGCTTCTGGTTGAGGATGTAGAGGGCGACCTCGGTGCGGGTCCGCAGCACGAGGTTGTGGCTCGCCGACTTGAGCAGCGCCTCCTCGATGGAGCGCAGGATGTGCAGGGCCACCGAGGCGGTGGCGCGCACGAAGCCCGAGCCGCCGCAATGGGCGCAGGGGATCGAGGAGGATTCGAGCACGCCCGTGCGGATGCGCTGGCGGCTCATCTCCATGAGGCCGAAGGGCGAGATCCGGCCGACCTGGATGCGGGCGCGGTCGTTCTTCAGGCACTCGTTCAGCTTCTTCTCGACGGCGCGGTTGTTGCGCTTCTCCTCCATGTCGATGAAGTCGATGACGATCAGGCCCGCGAGGTCGCGCAGGCGCAGCTGGCGGGCAACCTCCTCGGCGGCCTCCAGGTTCGTCTTGAGGGCGGTGTCCTCGATGTCGTGCTCGCGGGTGGCGCGGCCCGAGTTCACGTCGATCGAGACCAGGGCCTCGGTCGGGTTGATCACCAGATAGCCGCCGGACTTCAGCGAGACGTGGCTGGAGAACATCGCGTCGAGCTGCTGCTCGACGCCGAAGCGGGCGAAGATCGGCGTCGGGTCGCGGTAGGGCTTCACGACCTTGGACTGGCCGGGCATCAGCATCCGCATGAAGTCCTTGGCCTCGCGGTAGGCGTCCTCGCCGGCGACCAGAACCTCGTCCAGATCCTTGTTGTACAGGTCGCGGATGGCGCGCTTGATCAGCGAGCCTTCCTCGTAGACCAGCGCGGGCGCCATCGAGGTCAGCGTCAGCTCGCGGACCGACTCCCACAGCCGCATCAGGTACTCGAAGTCGCGGGCGATCTCGGGCTTGGAGCGCGAGGCGCCGGCGGTGCGCAGGATGACGCCCATCCCTTCGGGCACCTCCAGATCCTGCACGACCTCCTTGAGGCGCTTGCGGTCGGCCGCCGAGGTGATCTTCCGGGAGATGCCGCCGCCGCGACCGGTATTGGGCATCAGCACCGAGTAGCGGCCGGCGAGCGACAGGTAGGTGGTGAGCGCCGCGCCCTTCGTGCCGCGCTCCTCCTTGACCACCTGAACCAGGATGATCTGGCGGCGCTTGATCACCTCCTGGATCTTGTACTGGCGGCGGTAGTGGCGGGGCCGCTCGGGGATCTCGGCCAGGGCGTCGCCGTTGCCGCCGACCTGGGCGATCTTGGGCTCGGCGTCGGGATCGTCGGAATCCTCGTCCGACTCGTCCTCATCCTCGTCGGACTCGTCCTCGTCGTCCTCCGACTCGTCCTCATCCTCATCCTCGTCGTCGGATTCCTCGTCGTCCTCGTCGGACGCGTCATCCGCCTCATCGGCGTCCGCCGGCTCGGCGGTCTCCTCCGCGAGGGACTCGGCCGGCGCTTCGGCGACGGTCAGCGCCCCCGCCACGGCGATGCGGGCCTCGGCCTCGACCGGGGCGTCCTGCTCGGCGGCGTCGTCAGCGACCGGTCCGGCCATGTCGGGCGCCGCCTGCGACTCGGCAGGGGCGGCCTCGACGGGAGCGGTCCCGAACGGCGCCTCGGCCGCCGGCTCGGCGGCCTGCGCCGGCTCGTCCCGTGCCGGCTCGTCCTGCGCCACGGGAATGTCGCCGGCGGCGGTCTCGGAGGCGAGGGCCTCCCGCACGGCCTCGGGATGCTCGGCGAGCGTATCGGGCTCGGCGGCCGGATCGAAACCGGCTTCCGTCCGGATCTCGGCCTGATCCTCGGTCTGGGACGCCTCGTGCCCGTCCTCGGCGCTCACGGTCTCGTCGGCGCCGCGGGCGCGGGCCTCGGCGCGGCGGCCGCGGGAGCGGCGCGGCGACCGGCGGCGGCGCTCCTCACGCTCGCGGTGCTCCTCGGCGTCGCGGGCGTCCTCCTCGAGGAGCGCCTGCCGGTCGGCGAGCGGGATCTGGTAATAGTCGGGGTGGATCTCGTTGAAGGCCAGGAAGCCGTGGCGGTTGCCGCCATACTCCACGAACGCCGCCTGGAGCGACGGCTCCACCCGGGTCACCTTGGCGAGATAGATGTTGCCGCGCAGCTGACGCCGGTTGGCGGCTTCGAAATCGAACTCCTCGACCCTAGACCCGTGGACCGTGACGACCCGGGTCTCCTCCGGGTGCATCGCGTCGATCAGCATTTTGTTGGCCATGTCGGACTCTCGGCATGGCGGCCGACGTCGTTCTCCGTGCCCGTGGTCCCGGCGGCGCCTCGCCCGACGTCAAACCTGTCGGGTGGGGTGCCGGCCTCGTCGCCGAGGCGGATGGGTTCGAGGGGAAATTGCCGTCAACCGCCGTTCGGCGCCCTGGGCGCCTGGGGTTGAAACAGGCCGGGAGGAGGGACGGACCGGTGCGACGCGCCTCTTGCGCCTCCGGGGCACGCGCAGCTCTATGCTGGGCCGTGCGTCCGTCCATCGTGGTCCCGACCTCGCGAAACAATCTCGGCCGATGGGGATCGGCCGTGAATTCTGGGGTGCGGCGGAGAAGCTCCGCCGCGTCGTGTGACACCTGCCCGATCACGGGCGACACCCGTCGCCGTCAGACGGACCGAAACGGCCCGCCGCGACACCGCGACCGTTTTCGCAAGGAATTCGGTCACGTCCGCGGGCCGTTGCGGCGACCGGCGGGACCGGAGAGGGGTCCTCATCATTACAGACCGCTGTGCGGATTTGGCAAGGGTCAAGCGTGAATAGATGTCACGGGGCTGTCATGGCGCGCGAGGGCGCCGCCGCCGTCCCTGCGTGCGCGGTCCTCCGTCGTGGCGCATCCCCGGGGCCCGGTGCGTGCGCGCGATGCCGGGGCGGCGATCCGGCCGGGAGGATCCTATTCCGCCGCCGCGATCCGCGGTGCCACCCCGGCGAGCGCGGCGGGCTTCGGGCCGCCGGTCGCCCAGTCGAGCAGCTCGACCGTGTGGACGATCGGGATGCCGGTGCCCTTCCCGATCTGCGTGGCGCAGCCGATGTTGCCGGTGGCGATCACGTCGGGGCGCACGCGCTCGATGTTGGCGACCTTGCGGGCGCGCAGCTTCGCAGCCAGCTCCGGCTGCAGGATGTTGTAGGTCCCCGCCGAGCCGCAGCAGATATGGCCCTCGGGCACGTCCTTCACGGTGAAGCCCGCCCGCTTGAGCAGCGTCTTCGGCTCCAGCCGGATGCCCTGGCCGTGCTGCATCGAGCAGGCGGAGTGGTAGGCCACCACGAGGTCGTTCTCGGCCACCGGAGCGAGATCGAGCAACGCCAGATACTCGGTGACGTCCTTGGCCAAGGACGACACGCGCCGCGCCTTCTCGGCATAGGCGGGGTCGTCGCGGAACATGAAGCCGTAATCCTTGATGGTCGTGCCGCATCCGGACGCGGTGACCAAGATCGCGTCGAGGCCCTTGGCGATCTCGGCGTCCCAGGCGTCGATCGTCTGCTTGGCATGGGCGTGGGCGGAATCCTCCTTGCCCATGTGGTGGGTCAGCGCCCCGCAGCAGCCCTCGTTGGCGTGCACCACCTCGATCCCGTGCCGGTTGAGCAGCCGGATCGCCGCCGCGTTGAAGTCCGGCCGCAACACGCTCTGGGCGCAGCCGCGCAGCAGGGCGACGCGCTTGGTCGCCGGGCCGCCCGTCGGCGGGAACCGGCCCGGCCGGTTGGTCGGCTCGCGGGGCGGCATCCCGGCGGGCGCCAGGTCGAGCATGGCGGCGAGGCGGTTGCCGACCCGCGGCAGCCGCGCCACCAGCCCGCGGACCGGGCTTCCGAGCTTGGCGGCGGCGAGGGCGAGGCGGAACCGGTTCGGGTACGGCAGGACCTGGGCGAGCAGCGTCCGCAGGAACCGGTCGCCGGCCGGCCGCGCGTAGGTCTTCTCGATATGGGCCCGGGCATGGTCCACGAGGTGCATGTAGTGCACCCCGGACGGGCAAGTGGTCATGCACGACAGGCAGGAGAGGCAGCGGTCGATATGCTTGACCACCTCCTGCGAGGCCGGCTTGCCGCCCTCCAGCATGTCCTTGATCAGGTAGATGCGGCCGCGCGGCGAATCGAGCTCGTCGCCGAGCAGCAGGTAAGTCGGGCAGGTCGCCGTGCAGAAGCCGCAATGCACGCAGGTCCGCAGGATCTTCTCCGAGGCCGCCATGGCGGGATCGGCGAGCTGGGCGGGGGCAAAATTGGTCTGCACGGTCTCTTCCTGCCTGCTCTCCGCCCCCCTTGCGGGGCGGAGTTCCGGGATCGCGGATCCCGCGTGGGGGTGGCGCAGGAGGCACCGTTGCGCCCGGTCCTCAGCCGCCCCGTTCCTGGCCCCTCCCCGCGGGGGGAGGGGATGAACCTCAAACCTGCGCGTACATCCGGCCGGGGTTGAGCACCCCGGCGGGATCGTGCGCCGCCTTGATGCCGGCGGTGAGCCGCATCAGCGGCTCGGCCAGCGGCTGGAACACCGGCACGGCGGCGCGCACGGCGTCGGGGGCGCGGACCAGCGTGGCGTGGCCGCCCTGGGTCTTCACGGCCCGGCGCACCGCATCGGCGCCGGCATCGCCCTCGGCACCGGTGGCGAGCCAGATCAGGCCGCCGCCCCAGTCGAAGAACCAACGCGCGGCGCGCTCCGCCGCCACCGCCGCCGCCAGGGCCGGCCCGTGGGTCGGCGCGGTGGAGATCCGCCAGAGGGCGGCGTCCCGGGGCTCGGCCAGGGGCGCGGCGTCCCGCACGGACCGCCAGAGGGCGGCGCCGGCCTCGCCGTCCACGATCTCGGGCTGGCCGTAGCGCTTGAGCAGGCGGCGCAGCTCGCCCGTGCGGTAGTCGATGGAGTCGGAAAAGCCTTCGAGACGCATCAGGGTCCGCGCCTCCGGGGCGCCGATCCCCGCCGGCAGATGCGCGGCGCCGGTGAGTTCGAAGGGCGAGCCGAGGGCCTCCGAAAGGGCCGTCACCGCCCGGGCATCGTCCAGCCCGGAGAAGACGAGGGTCGCCACGCGCTCGCAGGCCGGCAGCACCTTGAAGGTGACCTCGGTGAGCAGGCCCAGCGTCCCGTGCGCGCCGGCCATCAGCTTCACGAGGTCGAGCCCGGTGACGTTCTTCATCACCCGCCCGCCCGACTTGATCGCCTCGCCCCGCCCGTTGACGAAGCGCACGCCGATCAGGCTGTCCCGGGCCGCCCCGGCATTGATGCGGCGCGGGCCGGCATTGTTGATCGCCGCCACCGCGCCGAGGGTCGGCGCGCCGGAGCTGCCGTAGAGGCCGCGCAGGTCCATCGGCTCGAAGGGCAGCATCTGGCCCCGGGAGGCGAGCAGCGCCTCGACCTCGGCCAGCGGCGTGCCGGCCCGGGCCGCCACCACCATCTCGGCGGGTTCGTAGAGCGTGACGCCGGTCAGCGCCTTCGCGGAGAGCGTCGCGCTGTCCTGCGCGGGCCGACCGAGCCCCGCGGCGGTGCCGCCGCCCGCGAGCCGCAGGCGCTCGCCGCGCCCGGCGGCCGCCCGCACGATCTCCCCGGCCTCCGCCTCGGTGCCGGGCTCGTACACGCCCATCGTTTCCGTCCCGGTCCTGTTTGTATCCATTCCAGGACGGGTGTCGCCGGATCCGGCGGCGGATTCAAGCGGAGGTGGAGTCGCGGGGTTTCAGCGGGCGGGTTTCCTGTGCGGGGCTGCCGCGAAGGCGCCTGCCTGGGGCCTGGAACCCTGCTCCGCCGCCAGGGTCCCCGCGGGACGCAGACGCGCCAGGACCTGACGGCGCAGGCCGGCGATGTCGAAGATCCAGACCAGCGCCCCGTAGAGGGCCGTCCCGGCCGGGACCAGGACCGCCAGCGCGGTGGCGGGCGGCAGGTGCCGGAAGGGGGCGAGCGCGAGGCCCATCGCCGCGCAGGCGAGGGCCGCGACGCCGATCTCCCCCCAGGGCAGCACGATCCGCTCGGCGCCGGTGAGGGCGCGCCAGCCGAGCCACAATCCCGCGGCGGCGAGCCCGGCGGTCTGCGCCAGGGCGACGCCGATCCCGCCCATCCGGTCCGGCAGGATCAGAAGGCCGGCGCCGTTCACCGCGAGGCCGACCAGGGCGGCGGCGACCACCGGCAGGGTCCGGCGGCGGATCTGGAAGACCGGGTTGAGGGCGTAGAACATCATCGACAGGCAGAAGAGGCCCGGCATCAGCACGGTGCTGTAGGTCTCGAACGGCCCGCGATAGGCGTCCGGCACGACCAGTCCCTGGAGGGCCGGCAGCACCGCCCAGAAACCGACCGCGCAGGGTGCCAGCAGGGCGAACACCGTGCCGGCATTGGCGGCGACCTGCGCCTCGGCGGCGGCGCGGCCGCTCTGCTCCTCCGCCTGCACGGCGAGCTGGAACAGGAGCAGGTCGAGGGCGGTGCCGAGCGTCGTCATCGCGCGCGCGGTGACGTCGGCGGCCAGCGCGAAGTAGCCGGCCTCGGCGAAGCCGGCATGGCTGGCGATGGCGCCCCGGTTCACGAAGGCGAGGCACTGATAGGCGGTGTTGGCGGCGATGAGCGGCAGGCCGTAGCGGGCGAAGACCCGCCAGGTCGCCGACAGGCGCGGCCGTTCGAAGGGCGTGTGCGGGTCGCGCAGGGGGTGGCGCAGCAGGAGCACCGCGAGGAGCTGGCTGAGCCCCGCCGCCGCCAGCACCCAGGCCGGCTGGGGCAGCCACCACGCCGCCGCCGCCATCAGGGCGAAGGACAGGACGTTCTTCACCGCGACGAGGCCGAGATAGAGCTTGCCGTCGAACCGGGCCCGGGCGAGGGCCGCGTGGTAGTCGAACACGCCGATGCCGAGCGCCGCGAGGCCGGTTCCGCACAGCACCGCCTCGCGCCCGTCCGCGCCGCCGGCGAAGCCGAAGGCCCCGCACAGGGCGGCGGCGGCCAGAAGCAGCAGGCCGATGCGCAGATAGGCCCGGTCGAGCCCGTGGCGGATCCACGGCTCGTCGACGCGCACCCGTCCCGAGTAGAACCGCGTCGCCGAGAGGCGCAGCCACTCGAACAGCACCGTGTTCAGCACGATGGCGCCGGTGGTCGCGAGGGCGAACCGGCCGAAATCGGCCGGCCCCAGCAGCTTGGCGATCAGCAGGCCGAGGACGAAGTTGAGCCCCGCATTGATGACGAAGGCGGCGATCACGGCCATGGACGGCGTCTCATGCGCGGCGGGGTCGCCCCGCCCGTTCCCGCGCTGTAGCGCGCGAGCCGTAAGACTCCCCTAACCGGGCGAGATCGGGGCGGAGACCCGCGGGGCCTCCGACACCGTCCGGTCAGGCGGCCCGGACGGTGTCGAGGAAGCGCGTGACTTCGGCCGTGAGCGTCGCGGATTGGCGCGACAGCGCGGACGCCGCCGCCAGCACCGCGTCGGCGGCCCGGCCGGTCTCCTCGGCGGCCCCGGCGACGCCCAGGATGGTGCTGGTCACCGCACCGGTGCCGACGGCCGCCTGCCCGACGTTCCGGACGATCTCCCGGGTGGCCGATCCCTGCTCCTCCACCGCCGCGGCGATCGCGTTCGCCACGCCGCTGATCTCCTCGATCCGCCCCGTGATCGCGCCGATCGCCGTGACGGCCCGGCCGGTCACGCCCTGGATGCCAGCGATCTGGCCGGCGATCTCCTCGGTCGCCCGCGCGGTCTGCGCCGCCAGCGCCTTCACCTCGCTGGCGACGACCGCGAAGCCCCGGCCGGCCTCGCCGGCGCGGGCGGCCTCGATCGTCGCGTTGAGCGCCAGCAGATTGGTCTGCCCGGCGATCGCCGCGATCAGCCCGATGACGTCGCCGATCCGCGCGACCGCGCCGCTCAGGTCCCGGACCAGCGTGCCCGTCTGTCCCGCCTCCGAGACGGCCCCTTGGGCGAGCTTGGTCGATCCCTCGACCTGCCGGCCGATCTCCTCCACGGAGGCCCCGAGTTCCTCGGCCGCCGCCGCCACCGTGTTGACGTTGGCGGCGGCCTCCTCGGCGGCGGCCGCCACGGTGCTGGACTGGCTCGCGGTCTGGGTCGCGGTGGCCGTCATGGTCTGGGCCGTACCCTGCAGGGCGGTGGCCGAGTCCGAGACCTGAGCGATGATGCCGCCGACCGTCTGCTCGAAGCGCTCGGCCATCGCCCGCAGGTCGGACCGGCGCCGCGCCTCCGCCGCCAGCCGCGCCTCGGCGGCCTCGGCTTCGAGCTGGCGGCTGCGGATCAGGTTGTCCTTGAACACCTGGACGGCCCGCGCCATCGCGCCGATCTCGTTGCGGTAGGCGCGCGCCGGGACCGTGGCGGAGGCGTCCCCGTCCGCCAGCGCCTGCATCGTCGCCGTCAGCGCCCGGAGCGGGCGCAGCACGCCGCCGAACAGGGTCCACAGGCCGAGGCCCACCAGCAGGATCACCGCCAGCAGCGCCGCGACGCTGTGCACGACGTCGGTCCGGGCCGCGTCGGCGAGAGTCTCGGCGCGCGCCACCATCGCGTCGAGGGCCGCGTCGCAGAGGGCCACGAGGGAGCGCTGGTTCTCGGTGTTGCGGTCGCGCAGCTCCGCGAAGGTGTGGCGCGGGGGCGTGTGCGTGCTGAGCGCGTCGAAGACCGCCTGCGCGATGGCCTTGGTGTCGCCCTCGAAATTGTCGGCCTTCGCCCGCACGAACGCGGCCCGCACCGTCTCCGAGACGTCGGTCGCGGCCTCGGTCGTGCGCCGCCACGCGGACAGAAGTTCGGTCCGCTCCTCAGCCGCCGCGACGGTCTCGGGCAGGGACCACGACGTTCCGGCGATCAGGGAGGTCTGCACCCGCACCGCGACGTTGCCGCTGGCGACGCGCGTGTCCCAGGCCGCCTGTTTGAGGGCGAGATAGCGCTCCAGGACGGGATCGGACCGGGGAATGGCCGCGTCGACCGCCTTCAGCGTGGCCGTCAGGGCCTCGAGCAGGTCCTGGAAGGCGGCCATCGCGGCGTCCCGCAGCGCCGGCTCACGACGGGCCTTCGGCAGCCTGAGGGCCGCGTCGATGCGGGGGCGCAGGGCCGCCATCGCCTCCTGGGCCGCGTTCAGGCGATCGAGCGTCGCGCTGACCGTCGGCTCGGCCAGATCGCTCAGGCTGCGCTGAGCCTGGCGGTAATTCTCGATCAGCGCCTGCCGGCTGCCCGCGATGGTCGACAGGGTCTTCGCGTCCGCGGGCGCCTCACCCCCGAGGGCGAGGGTCGATCCGCGCTCCAGCCGCAGCGGCAGGATGGTCCGGAGGAGTCCCTGGCTCGCCTGCGTCAAGGTCACCGCCCTGACCGCACCCATCGCCTGCGCCCGCTCGTCGACGAGGGTCCTGACGGCATTGACCAGCGCCATGCAGGCCATGATGACGATCACCAGGGACAACAACGTCCGGATCGAGAAGCGCCCCAGCCAGCGAATCATGGGTAAAGTCTCAAGGTCTGCGATGCTTTGTCTTAAAACGTTAGGTTTCTTCAGGCAATCGTCTGATGATATGTTGAATACTTGCGATTTTATAATGATATTTTCATTCAGATTTTATAATAGAACGCGAATTTGATTGAGGGGCGAGTCAATTTACGGGGGTTGTGCCGAATTTATGGGCGCTGAAATCAGCGTGGCCTGGGCGGCGCGGCGGGGCTGCTCCCCGCGGTCGAACGGCGCGAGGCGGATCTGGCGCCCTGCGGTCGCATCCGCGAACGGCCCGAGGCCGAGCGCGGCCGGCCTGCCGGCGCCCTGCGGGAGCGTGCGGTGAAGCAGTCTCGGGCGGCGCTCGCCTGCTCGGCGTCCTGCTCGGTGTCCTGCCCGTCGGGCCGCCGCGTCCCCTCGTGATGACGAACAGGGCCGCGGGAGGGGACGGCTTCGATCGCATCCGGATGTCAACGTGATGGCTGCCGGCCCGCAGGCGGCCCGCGTATCGGCGGCAGCCCTGCGCGACGCCTACAGCCCGCGCTCGTAGCGCCAGGCTTCCATCCCGTCCTCGTAATAGTCCGGCCGCACGGCGAAGCGGGTATAGCCCCGGCGCTCGTAGAGGCGGATGCCGGCGCCGTTGTCGGCGCGCACCTCCAGCCGGAGCCGGTCGCAGCCCTGGCTGCGGGCCTGCGCCTCCGCCGCGTCGAGGAGTCGGCCGCCGAGGCCGAGGCCGCCGCGATTCGGCGCCACCGCGATCGACGCCAGCCGGGCGATCCGGCTGCTGCGCCGCCGCTCCAGCACCGCGGCGCCGACGAGGACCGGCGTCGGGTCCGCATCCGGCGCGTCGATCAGCGCCGCCAGCACGTCCATGGTGGGCGACAGGATCGCGTGGCGGATCGCCCGGCGCTCCGCCCGGTCTGTGGCGAAGGCGGCGTGCTCCAGGGCGACCAGGGCGTCGAGATCGGCGAGCGTGGCGGTCCGGATCGTCGGCTCGGGGAGCCCGTCGCCGACCGGGTTGCGCAGGGGGGCGCTCACGCCCGCGCCGTCGCGGTGGATCTGGTCGGCCCGGCCATCGCTTGCTTACCTGCGTGTTCTGCCCGCTCCGGTCAGATGCCCGCTTCCGCCCCGCTTGGGAAGCCCGCACGGCGCCTTCGGCCCGGTCGGGCTGCGTCGTTTTTGCAACGGGCCGCACGGGGTGTGGATTCCGGGCGGAAAAGCGGGCGGTCCGGGGCGTCTTCCCCTTGCCGGGCCGGGCCTGTCTCCGTATATGCGCCGTGCCCAATTTCGCACGTGCCTGTGGCCGCGTGTCGGTTGGTGGGCATCCGGTCAACTGCCGGACAGCCGCCAGGGGTCTTAAAGGATCGATGGTCGCAAGGGTGGATCCCTACGGCCGGCATCCAGGTGGCAACACCGGACCCCGACAACAACCGGCAGCCGGAGGCGAAACCGGCGAACCCCGCTCTCCACGGGGGACGCAGCTTAAAGCAACGACGAACGGGCTTTTTTGGTCTCGTCGGCCCTCCACAGGCCGGCACCGAAGAGGCTTGTTTCTCTTTGCCCGGCGTGCGGTGGGGGTCATCCCTTCCAATCCACGGCAGCTTCCGGGTGCTCTGCGCCCGCACTGACGCACGCGTCTCCAAAGCGCGTGGGTCCGCGCGACGCATCGCCCCCTGACGCCGACGGCCAGTCCTGGCCGTCATCTTCGACAGCGCGCCCCGCGTAGGGCGCTCGCGAACCCGTGCCGGGAGACGACTATGACCGACCGCATCCGTGACTTCCTGCGCGTGCGCCGCGACCTCGGTCAGGACGAGGGCCCCGTGATGGTCCTCGATCTCGACGTCGTGCGTGACAACTACACCGCCTTCGCGCGCTCCCTGCCGGACACCCGCGTGTTCTACGCCGTGAAGGCGAACCCGGCCCCCGAGGTGCTGCGGCTGCTCGCCGAGATGGGCTCCTGCTTCGACACCGCCTCTGTCGCCGAGATGGAGATGGTGCTGGCCGCCGGCGCCACCGCCGACCGGATCTCCTTCGGCAACACGATCAAGAAGGAGCGCTGCATCGGCCGCGCCCTGAAGCTCGGCATCCGCCTGTTCGCGGTCGACTGCCAGGCCGAGGTCGAGAAGATCGCCCGGGCCGCCGTGGCCACGGACGTGCCGACCGGCGAGATCCGGGTGTTCTGCCGCATCCTGTGCGACGGCGCGGGCGCCGACTGGCCGCTCTCGCGCAAGTTCGGCTGCGTGCCCGAGATGGCCGCGGACGTGCTGGAGCACGCCCATCGCCAGGGGCTGGAGGCCTACGGCATCTCGTTCCATGTCGGCTCGCAGCAGGGCAACACCGAGGCCTGGGACGGGGCGCTCGGCTCCGCGGCGGCGATCTTCCGCGAGTGCGCGGAGCGCGGGATCGGCCTGTCGATGGTCAATCTCGGCGGCGGCTTCCCGACCAAGTACCTCAAGGCGGTGCCGGGCGTGGAGAGCTACGGCGAGGCGATCTTCCGGGGCCTGACCAAGCATTTCGGCAACCAGATCCCCGAGACGATCATCGAGCCGGGCCGCGGCATGGTCGGCAATGCCGGCCTGATCGAGGCCGAGGTCGTGCTCGTGTCGAAGAAGTCCGCGGACGCCGACGAGGTCCGGTGGGTCTACCTCGACATCGGCAAGTTCGGCGGGCTGGCCGAGACCATGGACGAGGCGATCCGCTACCCGATCCGCACCGCCCGGGACGGCGACGCGACCGAGCCCTGCGTCATCGCCGGGCCGACCTGCGACTCGGTGGACGTGCTCTACGAGCGGCAGCTCTATCCGCTGCCGGTCTCGCTCTCGATCGGCGACAAGGTGCTGATCGAGGGTGCGGGCGCCTACACCACCACCTACGCGGCGGTGGCCTTCAACGGCTTCCCGCCCCTTCAGCAGATCGTCATCTGACCTGCTGCAGAACCTCCCGGCAGCGTGTCGCTGCCGGGGGCGATCTCCCGCTGTCGCATCGACGGATCGCCTTCGGCCGTCCGTCGGAACCCACCGCTTCTCCCGCTTGCCGGCCCGGGGAGGGCACAGCCATGATCGAGATCCGCGCGGAGCATGTCCACGACGTCCCGGCGCGCGAGCGCCTGCTCGACGCGTGCTTTCCCGGCAACCGCCATGCCAAGACCTCGGAGCGCCTGCGCGAAGGCCGTCGGCCGGCCCGCGGCCTCGCCTTCGCGGCGATTCGGGGCGGCCGCCTCGTCGGCACCCTGCGGCTGTGGCACGTCGAGGCCGGGCTCGCTCGCCCGGCACTGCTGCTCGGCCCGCTCGCCGTCGATCCGGCGATCCAGGGGCAGGGGCTCGGCTCGGTGATGATGCAGGCGGCCCTCGGCCGGGCGGAGGCCCTCGGCCACGGCGCCGTGCTGCTGGTCGGCGACGCGCCCTACTACGCCCGCTTCGGCTTCGACCGGGCGCTCGCGGAGGGCCTGACCCTGCCGGGGCCGTTCGAGCGCGAGCGCTTCCTCGGTCTCGAGCTGCGCGCGGGCGCTCTGGCGGGCGTCGAGGGGATGGTCCGGGCGACCGGCGTGCAGTCGCCGGTGGGCGCGGTGGCCAACGAGGCGGGGGTGGCGCGACGACGCGCCGCCTGAACGGGGACACCAGGCGCCGCAGGGGTGAGATCGGCTTTCCCCAACGCGATTTCATCCCGAGGTGCCCGCGTGAGCGGGCCTCGAAGGAGCCCTCGAGCCAGCCGCGCGAGCCCTGGAGGCCTCCTTCGCGGCCTCCCTGCGCTGCGGCACCTCGGGTTGCGGAGAGGGTCGGAGGGGCGTCCCTTCCGGATGGCGCAACCCGGTCATGCCCGCGACGGCGGCCGCGTCCACCCGCTTGGCCGGTCTCGTGCATTGCGCCCGGCGCCCGCGATCCCGCATAGACGGTCCGCCGGCCTCCCGGAGAAGGTTGCTCGACCGATGCAGATCGCCACGCCCTACCTGATGTTCCTGGGCGACGTGCCCGACACGCTGGCGGCCAAGACCGCCTACGGCATCAAGGACTGGCGCCCCGAATGGTGCGTCGGCCAGATGCGCCTGCCGGGCTGCGCCGCCGATCTCGGCATCCCCGACATGACACTGCCCGAGGCCCTGGCGAAGGGCTGCCGGACCCTTGTGATCGGCGTCGTCAATGCCGGCGGCGTGCTGCCGGATCACTGGGTCAAGGAGATCGTCGCGGCGATCGAGGCCGGGCTCGACGTGGCGAGCGGCCTGCACGTCAAGCTCGGTACGATTCCGGCCATCGCGGAGGCCGCCGCGCGGCGTAACCGCCAGCTCCACGACGTCCGCCACACCGACGAGCGCTTCCCCACCGGCAAGGGCACCAAGCGGTCGGGCCGGCGCCTGCTCACCGTCGGCACCGACTGCTCCGTCGGCAAGAAGTACACCGTGCTCGCCCTGGAGCGCGGCATGCGCGAACGCGGCCTCGACGCCGATTTCTGCGCCACCGGCCAGACCGGCGTGTTCATCTCCGGCCGGGGCGTCGCCATCGACGCCGTGGTGGCCGACTTCATCTCCGGCGCCGTCGAGACGATCTCGCCGGAGGCGGCCTCCAACCACTGGGACCTGATCGAGGGCCAGGGCTCGCTCTACCACCCGTCCTTCGCGGGGGTGAGCCTCGGCCTGCTGCACGGCGCCCAGGCCGACGCCTTCGTGGTCTGCCACGAGCCGACCCGCACCACGATGCGCGGCGTGAAGCACCCGCTCCCCACCATCCGCCAGGTGATCGACCTGACCGTCCAGCTCGGCAGCCTGACCAACCCGGCGATCAGGCCGGTGGGCATCGCGGTCAACACCCAGGCGCTTGCCGAGGGCGAGGCGCGGGCGCTCCTCGAGACGCTCGCGTCCGAGCACGACCTGCCCGCCACCGACCCGGTGCGCTTCGGCGTCGACGGGCTGGTCGACCGGATCGTCGCCGAGTTCCCGGAGATCTGACATGGCCCGTCGCCTGAGCCTCGCCGTCGAGCGCTTCCCGATCGCCGGCGCCTTCACGATCTCCCGCGGCAGCCGCACCGAGATCGCCGTCGTGGTGGCGACGCTCACGGACGGCGACACGGTCGGGCGCGGCGAGTGCGTGCCCTATCCGCGCTACGGCGAGAGCGTCGAGAGCGTCAGCGCGCTGATCGAAGGGCAGGCGGAGGCGATCGCGGCCGGGATCGGGCGCGATGCGCTGATGACCCGCATGAAAGCGGGGGCGGCGCGCAACGCCCTGGACTGCGCGCTGTTCGACCTCGAGGCGAAGCTCCAGGGCCGCCCCGCCTGGGCGATCGCCGGTCTGCCGGCGCCGCAGCCGGTCATCACCGCCTACACGCTGAGCCTCGGCACGCCGGAGAGCATGGAAGAGGCCGCCCGCAAGGCGGCCCACCGGCCCCTGCTCAAGGTCAAGCTCGGCGGGGTAGGGGATCCGGAGCGCATCGCCGCCGTCCGGGCCGGCGCGCCCGATTCCCGGCTGATCGTCGACGCCAACGAGGCGTGGCGGCCCGAGACCATCGAGGCCAACCTCGCCGCCTGCCTGAAGGCCGGCGTCGCGCTGATCGAGCAGCCGCTGCCGGCCGACGCCGATGCCCTGCTCGCCGAGATCGCGCATCCGGTCCCGGTCTGCGCCGACGAGAGCCTGCACGACCGCGCCGGCCTCGACGCGCTCGCCGGGCGCTACGACGCGATCAACATCAAGCTCGACAAGACCGGCGGCCTGACCGAGGCGGTGCTGCTCGCCCGCGAGGCGAAGGGGAGG
This sequence comes from Methylobacterium sp. 391_Methyba4, assembly GCF_029691625.1. Taxonomy (NCBI): domain Bacteria; kingdom Pseudomonadati; phylum Pseudomonadota; class Alphaproteobacteria; order Hyphomicrobiales; family Methylobacteriaceae; genus Methylobacterium; species Methylobacterium sp. 391_Methyba4. The sequence goes on from NZ_CP121475.1 coordinate 5,695,545, forward strand.
GGGCTCGCGATCATGGTCGGCTGCATGCTCGGCACCTCGCTGGGCATGGCGCCGGCGGCGCTCCTCGCCGAGGGGGCCGACTTCGTCGATCTCGACGGGCCGCTGCTGCTCGCCCGCGACCGCGACCCGCCGCTCCGCTACGACGGTAGCCTGATGCACCCGCCCACGCCGGAGCTGTGGGGATAGGATTCGCCTCGCCTGTCACCGGCGGGGCGTCACAACGGGTTTGGGATTAGGTATACCAGAAGGCTTGCGTTCCGCCCGCCCGGCTGCCATCCATCGGCGGTGCGATGGGGCCGTGGCGTGGACGCGCTGTTCCCCGCAGCCAGACAACACAACAGCAGTCTTCAATGCTGGGGAGGAACGACGTGGCCAGAAACATCCTGATCCTGGGGGCCTCCTACGGCTCGCTCCTGGGGACCAAGCTCCTGATGGCCGGTCACAACGTGACCCTGGTCTGCCGCAGGAAGACCGCCGACCTGATCAACCGCGAGGGCACCGAGGTCCGCATCAAGCTCCGCGACGAGAAGGAGCACCGCGCGATCCACTCGCGCGACCTGCCCGGCAAGGTCGACGCCATGCCGCCGGAAGACGTCGACGTGTCGCGCTACGACCTCGTCGGCCTCGCCATGCAGGAGCCGCAGTACAACAACCACACGATCCGCGTCCTGATGATCAAGATCGCGGCGGCGAAGCTGCCGTGCCTGTCGATCATGAACATGCCGCCGCTGCCCTACCTCAAGCGGATCCCGGCGCTCGCCGCCATGGATCTTGAGGATGCCTACACCAATGCCGGCGTCTGGGACCGGTTCGAGCCGGGGCTGGTGTCGCTCTGCTCCCCCGACCCGCAGGCCTTCCGGCCGCCGGAGGAGGAGGCCAACGTCCTCCATGTCGGCCTGCCGACCAACTTCAAGGCCGCGACCTTCGCCGACGAGGCGCACAACACGCTTCTCCGCGAGCTGGAGGCCGACATCGACGCCGTGCGCCTCGACGGGCACGACGTGCCGGTGAAGCTGAAGGTGTTCGACTCGCTGTTCGTGCCGCTGGCCAAGTGGTCGATGCTGCTCACCGGCAATTACCGGTGCATCACCCCGGGCGCGCCGCAATCGATCCACGACGCCGTCCACGGCGACCTCGCGCGCTCGCGGGCGATCTACGACCATGTCGACGGGATCGCCCGGAAGCTCGGCGCCGATCCGGCCGATCAGGTGCCGTTCGAGAAATACGCCAAGGCGGCCGAGAGCCTGCTGAAGCCGTCCTCGGCGGCGCGCGCGGTCGCCAACGGTGCGCCCTACATCGAGCGCGTCGACCTGCTGGTGAAGCTGATCTCGCACCAGCTCGGTGATCCGAACGCCGAGATCGACCGCACCGTCGAGACCGTCGACCGCAAGCTCGACGAGCGCATCATCGAGGGCTGACGGGCGCCGTCGCTTCGCTCCGCCCCGGTATCACGGGCGCAGCGAAGCGATTGAGGTCGCGCGACATCGGCGGCCGTGGCGTCGCTGGATTGCTTCGCTGCGTTCGCAACGACGGCGAGCGGGCGCTGGAGCCGCTCCCCCGGAGCGCCTCGCGTCACGGGACACGGCGTTCTGGCCTTCGGTCATTCCGGCCCTCCCCTCATCCTGAGGGGCCGGAGCGCAGCAGAGGCCTCGAAGGAGGGTTACAGCCAGCCGCGCGATCCCCGGAGGGCTCTTTCGAGGCCGCTGCGCAGCACCTCAGGATGCGGGCGATGTGTGGGAGGGCCCTCCGTCAGGCGCAGCCCGACCGGGCGCGGCCCTCCATCACTCCGCCAAGTCCAGGAAATGCCGCCCCTGGCGGTCGTCGATCTCGATGATCCAGAGATCGGAATCGAACCGGATCTCCTTTGTCAGGCGCTCCTCCACGTCGAGCGGGCTGCCGCCGGTGACGATCCCGGCGAAACGGCGGTCGCCGCTCTCCTCGGCCTCGAACAGGGCCTGCGGCGCCGGTCCGTAGAGGTCGGCGCTGCCGTCGAGCCGATCGACCTTCACGAAGATCGCACCCGCCTCCGCGGACCCGCGCCGCCGCAGCACGGCCGGGATGCCGGCGACATCCAGACGCCGCAGATGGGCCGAAACCCAGAAATCGGAGCGCAGGCGCATGCGTCTGTAGCCCTGTGAGGATCCGTTCGCCGCAGGGCCTGTGTCCCGGCGGATCAGCCGGATCCGGAACCCTGCGAGCGCCGGGTGGCGCGTCCTCCGCCATGCGCGAAAGCGCCGGTCCGGGCAACCGCCGGTGCACGGCCCGGCATCTCCATAACGGTTCAGGCGGCGGAATATTCCTTCAGAAAATCGAGTATTTATCGGGATTAAAATAGAATTGATCGATGTGCGACAACGCACATCTATAGTATTGTTCGCTGATTATCTGAGCAAAGGGCGCCCGAATTTGCATCTCACGATGATTTAAGGAGCACTCCGATGTGGAGAATGACCTCGCTTGCGGCGCTGATCGTCGCCGGCCTGTGCGGTGTTGTGCCGTCGGCCCACGCCCGTCCGGAGACGCTCATGGATTTACTGGGCAACCGCGATTCCGCATCCTGCCCGCGCTACCAGCGGACGCCGCAGGATCGCTGCAACATCGTCGTGCATCGACCCGGGGGTAATCCCACGCAGGACATGACCGGATCGATCGGACACGCGAAGTCCTGGCAGGCCAATGGCGGTCCACGCTGCAAGACGATCTGCCGGTTCACCGGCACGCAATACTAAGGGCCCGCCTCCGCGCTCTCACGCCGATCGGCACCCGCGCCGCAAGCGCGGCGGGGGTGCCGCCCTGTCTCGCTAACCGTGGCCGGCCCGGGCCATCAGCTCGCGCAGGGTCCGGCCCGTCGCCTCGCCGGTGACCGGCAGCTTGGCGCTGCGCTCGAACTTCTCGATCGCCGCCCGCGTGCCCGGTCCCATCGCGCCGTCGGGCTTCACCGCGTAGCCGAGCTTCGACAGCGCCTTCTGGGCCCGCATCACCGGATCACCGTCCTTCTCGGGCTTGGCGGTCTTGGCGGCGTCCTTCGTCTCCTTCGGAGCCGGCTTCGCGGCCGGGCGGACCGGCGACGCCTTCGGGGTAACCGAGGCGGTGGTCTCATCGGATCGGATCAGCTCGCCGATCGCGTCCCGGGCCGCCGGCTTGGCGGGCGCCGGCGCGGCGACGCGTTCGGGATCGATGACGCGCACCGGATCCCGGGCCGCCTCCCGGACGGGCTCCTTGGCGGCCGGGGCCGCCTCGCGCGCGGCAGGCGCCTTCTGGGCGAGCTTGGGCAGGATCGGCGCCGGATGGCGCCCGGTCTGGTAGCCGAGGGCGTTGACGCAGACGAAGCCCGCCGCGCAGAGGGCCGCGAGGCTGCCGAGAACGGTGCCGGGGCTGGTCCGGCAGGTGGCGCCCGTCGCCTTCAGCGCGCCGACGAGGACGGCACGCCAGTCGCCCTGGACGGCGGCGCGGCGCGGCGCGGGACGGCGTGCGCGGCTGGGTTCGCCCGGTACGGTGATCTCGCGGTAGCCTGACATCATGTCTCCTTCCGGGGGATCTGCCGATCAGGCGGTGCGGCGCAGGACCGGGTCGGCCGGGACCGAGGCGGCGCTCGGCTCCGCGTCGAACAGGCCGAGCGGCAGGCGCACCACGCGGCGCGACACCGGGGCGCCCCGCACGGCGGTGCGGATCGGGGCCGGCCCATGGTCGGCCGCCGGAGCCGGGCAGACGAGGGGCAGGGTTACGGTCACGACGGTCCCGGCCTGCGGGGCGCTCTCGATCAGCAGGGCGCCGCCGTGCAAGCCGACCAGGCCCTGCACCACCGAGAGTCCGAGGCCGGTCCCCTCGTGCTGGCGCTTGTAGCCGCCGCTGCCCGCCTGGAAGAACGGGGTCCCGAGCTTGGGCAGGTCGTCCGTACCGATGCCGACGCCGGTATCGGCCACGACGATGTCCAGGCTGCCCGCGCCGCGGCGCAGGGACAGGTCGACCCGGCCGCCGCGCGGGGTGAACTTCACCGCGTTCGAGATGAGATTGATCAGAACCTGCCGGCAGGCGGCGGGATCGGCGGTGATCTCCACCGGGCCCGACGGGGCGACGGTGAGGACGATGCCGGCGGCGTCGGCCTTCAGGCGCATCAGGTCGCAGCAGGCCCGAAGCAGGCCTGCGATGTCGAAGCATTCGGGGGCGCAGTCGAAATTGCCGCTCTGGATCCGGCTCATGTCGAGCAGCGTGTTGACCACGCCGAGCAGATGGTGGCCGGAGGCGCCGATAATGCCGGCATATTCCCGCGCCTGGTCCGGGCCGAGGCTGACGGCGCCTTGGCCCGCCAGGACCTCGGAGAAGCCGATGATCGCATTGAGCGGCGTGCGCAGCTCGTGGGTCACGTTGGCCAGGAACCGGCCCTTGATCGCGTCGGCGCGTTCGGCCTCGGCGCGGGCGCGCTCCAGCTCCACGGCATGCCGGTGGTGCTCGGTCATGTCGCGGGTGACCGCCACCACCGCCATGGCGGCCTCGTGCGGCCCGTGCTCGATCCGGTGGGCGCGCATCTCGGCGTGGATCAGGCTCACGCCGTCGGGCCGGCCGGCCTCGGCCTCGACGTGCAGGCGCAGGGGCAGGGTCGCGGGCCGCCCGGTCGCCGCCACGTCGCTCACCGCCTTGAGGAAGGCCGGCCGGTCGGCGACATGGACCCGCTCCAGCAGCCCATGGCCGCGCAGCCGGGCCGGATCGCTGCCGAGCAGCCGCGTGGCCGAGACCGAGGCTTCCAGCACGCGGCCGTTGCGGTCGTGCCAGGTCACGAGATCGTCGATCGCCGAGAGCAGCAGCCGGTCGCGGGCCTCGTTGTCGCGCAGCCGCTCGCGCCAGACGCCTTCGTTGCGCATGTGCTCCAGAGCCTGGGCGGCGACATGGCCGATCGCGGTGATCGCGAAGGCCGGGAGCGCGATCCCCGCCGAGATGTCCATGACCGGCAGGGCGCCGGCCCAGGCGCCGAGGGCCACCACGGTCAGCACGCCGAGAACCGCCATGACGGAGGCCGCGATCGTCGCGCGGAGCGAGCCGGAGACCAGCGCCTCCAGGGGGATCGCCACCAGCCAGACCGCGGCGGGCGAGGTGGCGCCGCCGGTGACGCCCGCCAGGGCGACGACGAGGCCGGTCAGGCCCGCCGAGGAGACCGCGTGGGCGATCCAGAGGGACCCGGTGCGGGCGAGCAGGACGGCGGCGAAGACCGGCAGCAGCAGGCTCGCGATCGCCAGGACCTCGAAGCCGGACGGCACCCCGCGCCAGAGCAGATAGGGCGGCAGACCGACCATCATGACGGCGCCGGTCGCCAGCCGCGACACCAGGAAGCGCTGGTGGCGCGCACGGGCCGGCGCATTGTCGGCCACGGATTCGTGGACGAGACCCGCGAGCCGGTCGTCGATCAACGACGTCAGGACAGTCTTAATGGTCAAGGTTGGCACGCGCCGCGCAGAATGCGTTCCCGCATCCGTCGCGCCTCCGGTTCGACTTCGAACGACTTCCGGACGGTCGCAGAGCCGGCTTAAACGAGTGTTGCGGGACTTGTCCGATTGATCGGGATGCTTTCCGCGAGGTAACCAGCCGATTGCGGACAAGCTTCATTCACCATCGCGCGGAAAAGCTCGGGTCGGTTGAGGCCCGGTTGAGGAAATCCGTCGAATGCTTCCGCTTGATCTCGAGCGGAGGAATCGTCTCATGACCGTCCTGCTGCGCGCCGCGCTGGTGATCGGCGTGCTCTCCTACTTTGCCTTGCTGCGAGCCGGGACGGATCCGGCCGCCGAGGCGAGACGGCTCGCCGACGCGGTGCCCAGCGCCCAGGCGGCGCTGCCGGCGGCCCTTGACGCGGTGCCAGCCGAGGCCCGCGAGCGGGCGGTGCGCGCCGTCCTGGCCCGCGGCCTGATGGCCGAACTGAGCCGCCGCGCCGCGGAGCCGACGGCCTCAACCGACACCCTCGAGGAGACCGATCGGCAGCCTGCTTGGCGGGGCGCCGATCCGCAGCGCGATCCGCCCGTGGATCCCCGCTGACGTCCGGCCCGTCAGGCCGGCTCCCCGCCGCCCGCCGCCCGGGCGCGCACCGGCAGGGAGGGGCGCTGCGCGGCGACGCGCTCTGCGCCCTGGCGCAGCTTCGCCTCCGGGCCGTGCAGCGGCTGATGGGCCTCGCCGCGCCCGCGCTCGGCGAGGGGCCGGTCGAGGATCGCGGCGATCAGGTCCCGGGAGGCTGGCCGGCTCACGGTGCGGAACAGCCGGACGAGGTCGGCCACCCGCTCGGCCGAGCGCGCGACACCCTGGTTGAGGGTCAGGAAGATGTAGACCGCCTCCTCCTCGTGCAGGCCGGCAGCCCGCAAACCCAGGGTCAGGAGGTCGTAGCGGGCGCTGGCGTCGGCGACCACGGTCAGGAAATCGCGCGGCAGGCCGAGACCGTCGGCCAGGGCCGCCATGAAGGCCGGCACGTCGCGGGCGGCGGACAGGCCGGTCAGGGTCTCGCCGAGGCCGCGGGGCGCCGGTGGGCAGGGGCGCAGGGCGGCGGTCGCCTCGACGGCCCGGCCGATCACCGTGCGGCGGATCGGATCGGCGTGCAGGTACAGGGGCACGAGGTCGGCGGCCGAGACGTCGGGCCGGACCAGGAGGAGCCGGGCGAGGTCGGGGGCGCCGCGGCCGCGGTTCACGAGCCGCGCCAGGGCTGCCCCCCGCAGGGTGTGGCCGAGATTGGCGGCCAGCGCGCGGTCGATCTCGGGGCGGCCCTCGCGGGAGAGCTCGTCCACCGCCTCGCGGCTCAACCCGGCCCGGGCGGCGATGCGGGCGGCGATATCCGATCCCTCGGCCAGGGCCGCCTCGATCAGGCGATGGCTCAGGGTCGGGGCCAGTTCCACCACCGCGTCGCGGGCCTCGCCGCCGCGCAGCGCGAGCGCCTCCAGCACTGCCGGCGGCGTCTCGGGGCAGGGGGCCAGCTTGCGGGCCACCACCCGGGCGGTCTCCTCATCCACCGTGGGGATCAGGCCGCAGGCGAGCGATTCGAAGATCTCGATCTCGGTCCTGTCCCGGGCCGCCGCCCGGACGAACAGGTCGGTCTGAACCCGGAGGATCACCGGCTTGAGATCGAGATTCTCGATGCGTGAGAGTTCGAGGAGCCCGGACAGGTCCGGCGGAGCATCGACGGATGGGGGCATGGAGGATCGGTTACGCAAGACTGCAGTAAGGTCACGCTAACCGCATCGACGTGAATCGACCTTTAAACCGCCTCCGCCGCGACCGTGCCGTCCTGCATCATGGTGGCCCGCGCGCGGCCCCGCTTCGGCCTCAGCGCGTCAGCCAGAGAACGAGGCCGAGCCCCAAGGCCGCCGCGACGATGATGCCGACATAGAGCGGCAGGACCCAGGGCTGCCGCTGGTGCACGTAGCCCTTCGCCGCCCGCTCCGAGGGGGCACGCTCGTTCTGCCGGGCGATCCGGACCTCCTGGGGCGTCGGCGGCGTCCCGCCGGCCTCCTCGCAGGTCCCGAGCGGGGCCGCGCCGATATCCATGTGCGGGGTCTTGTCGGCGGTGCGGCCGCTGTCGATGTCACCCTTGAGCTGCGCGGCGGTCGGCGCGTCGGAATCCGGTGGCGGATCGCAGGGCAGGTTCGCTGGGGGCGGCGGGGTCTCGGATCGCAGCGTCATCGGGGGGACTCCAGTCTCCGGTCACAACGCCCGATGGGCCCGGTCGGCTGCGGCCAGGATGTCGCGGCTTTCAGGCCTCTCCGGCGCCGCGCTTCAGCAGCGGCCGCGCGAGCATTTGCCCCGCATCGGTGAAGCCGGCCGCCCTGCAGAAGGCGCGCAAAGCCTCCTGGTCCGGCGCCGCGGCCAGGAGCAGCCGGTCGCAGCCCGCCTGTCGCGCCGCCCGGCCGGCCGCCTTCAGCAGCACCCGGCCGATGCCCCGGCGGCGGGATTCGATCGCGACCGCGAGGCTGGTGATCAGGCCGAAGGGCCGCGGCGCCTCGAGGGTCCGGACGGGGGACATGGTGATGAGGCCGCTCGGCGGTCCCCATTCCACGGCGACGAGGGCGGTGCCGCCGTCCTGTTGCAGGGCGTCGAGCCGGGTCGCGAGGTCCGCGGCGCTGACCGCGATCCCCGCCTCACCCAACAGGGCCGCGAGCCCGGCGGCGTCGGGACTCGCGGCAGCGCGGATCTCCAGCCCGTAGCGAGTGCCCAAATTCCGCTCCTGATCGGCCGGCCCGGACGTGCAACGCGGCGCATCGCGATCCGTCCCCCGCGGGCGCAGCCCGCACGGGCCGCGTCGAGGCCGGTGCCGTCGCGGCCCTCGGCCTCGTCCTTCGACGGGATCTGGAGAGCGTCTTCAGGAAGGCGAACGAGCGCCGGACCGGGCTTCGGCGGGGTCACCCGCAGTGTTCGCGGGAGTGTTCGCGGGGCGGAACACGCACGGGCTTTGGCGCTTTGCTTCCCAGTTCAAGTTCGGGGAGCGCGCAGCATGGCGGGTCGGGTGACGGATCAATCCACCGACGACGCGGCCGGCAAGGCGCATCCGGAGACCGAGCGGCCGGTGCCGCGACCCGGGACGGCCGAAGAGGCCGAAGCGGTCGAGCGGCACAGGGCCGAGACGGACGTCGCTGCGGGCGACGTGGCCGACGATCTCGCCGACTTCGCGTGATCCGGCCGGCACGCGGGCTGCGGGCCGGCCGGGATCCAGGGGCCCGGCCGAGGGGCCGGGCTCAGGCCGTTTCTTTGGCCTTGCGGGGGCGGCTCACGCGCTTGGGCTTCTCGGCCACCTCCGCGACGGGCTCCGGAGCCGGCGCCGGCGCCGGAGCAGCGGACTTGCGGCGCTGCTGGCCGAGGCTGCGGGCGAGTTCCGAACGCTGGGCCGAGTAGCTCGCGGCCGTCGACGGGTAGTCGCGCGGCAGGCCGAAGCGCTCGCGATACTGCTCGATCGTCAGGCCGTTGCGCGACAGATGGCGCTTCAGCGTCTTGTACGGCTTGCCGTCGATGAACGAGATCAGCGCGTCCGGCGTCACCGACTTGCGGATCTGGGCCGGCGTCGGCTTGTCGGCCGTCTCGGTCACGGTCGCCGCGGGGGCCGAAAGCTTCGTCAGCGCGGCGTGAACGCCGGCGAGCAGACCGGGCAACTCGCTGATGGGCACCGAATTGTTCGAGACATACGCCGAGACGATGTCCGACGCCTGCTCGATAAAGGTCTGCTGCTGCTCAGTGGCGGTGTCGTCCATCGATGATTCCCTCTATCCGACCGTGGTGAGACGGTTCTAACGTCTGTGCAGCAAAATCAAGTCGTCGTCGAGCATTTCCCTACACAATGCCCCGGTCATGAACACGCATATTGTTGAAGCCGTGGGTCGAGCTGAAATCGTTGGTCGAGCAAACCGACATGCCGGAGGCGAGGTTGGATGTGGCCGCGGCCTGCGGACGGGCGCCGATTATGCCTTCTGTCGCGATCTAGCGGCGGGCTTCCTCTGCGAAGATCCGTTTCGGGTCTGATGAGACGCCCGGAACTTCACGCGGCGGCCCGCCGCGATGTCCCGTCAGCGCATCGACGCGGGATGAACGTTTCGGCCGGACTGTCACGTGATCTGCGCGTGGCCGGTCCTGGCCTCGGGCGCATCTGGGCCATAAACGTCCGGGTGAGACGGGATCCGGGGCGATCGACGTGGACCAGCAATCGGAACCGGGCACCGTCTTCGGCGCCACCATCCCGTTCGTGGATCATTGCGGCATCGAGGCCCTCGACGTGCGCGCCGGCCGGACGCGCCTGCGCCTAGCCCTGCAGCCGGAGCACGCCAACAATCTCGGCATCGCCCATGGCGGCGCGCTCTGCACGTTGCTCGACGTCGCCCTCGGGACGGCGGCCCGGCTGCAGGCGGGGCGCCCCGTGGTGACCCTCGACATGCAGACCCGCTTCCTCGCCCCCGGGCGCGGTGTCCTGATCGCCGAGGGGCGGGTGACCCGGGCGGGGCGGTCGGTGATCTTCTGCGAGGCCGAGATCCGGGATGCGGCGGGGGATCTGGTGGCGACGGCCACGGGGCTGCTCAAGCCCGTCGGCGAGCGGCCGGGACCGGCGTAGGCCGCCCGCGCCGCCGCGGCGGGTGGCGGCTCCGGACGCCTGCGCGGTCACGTCGGGCCGCGCCCGCATTGACGTGCGCCCGGCACGGTGGAAAAGCCTGTCTCATGACGATGCCGGATGACGCGCGCGCAGCCCTGGCTGCGCCTCCCTCAGAGGCCGACGTGGCGGCCATGAAGTCCGAGGCCGCGGCGTGGTTCGAGACGCTGCGCGATCGCATCCTCGCGGCCTTGGAGGCCATCGAGGCTGAGGCGACGGGCCCGTTCCATCCCGATGCGCCCGAGGGCCCCGGAACCTTCGAGAAGACCCCGTGGAACCGGACCGACCATACCGGCCGGCCCGGCGGCGGCGGCGTCATGGCGATGCTGCGCGGCCGCGTCTTCGAGAAGGCGGGGGTGCACATCTCGACGGTGCATGGCGAGTTCGCGCCGGAATTCCGGGCCCAGATGCCCGGCGCCGCCGAGGATCCGCGCTTCTTCGCCACCGGCATCTCGCTGATCGCCCATCCGTGGAATCCGCACGTGCCGACGGTGCACATGAACACCCGGTTCGTCGCGACGACGCGGGCGTGGTTCGGCGGCGGGGCCGATCTGACGCCGGTGCTCGACCGGCGCCGCAATCAGGACGATCCGGACAGCCGCCATTTCCACGCCTGCCTGGCGCGGGCCTGCACGGCGCACGGCATCGATCACGCCCGCTACAAGGCGTGGTGCGACGAGTATTTCCACCTCAAGCATCGGAACGAGCCGCGCGGTATCGGCGGGATCTTCTACGATTATCTCTGGAGCGGCGATCCGCAGGCCGACCTCGCCTATACCCGCGACGTCGGACAGGCCTTCCTGGAGGCCTATCCGAAGATCGTGCGCGACAACGTCACCACGCCCTGGACCGAGGCGGACCGCCACGAGCAGCAGGTGCGGCGCGGCCGCTACGTCGAGTTCAACCTGCTCTACGACCGGGGCACGATCTTCGGCCTGAAGACCGGCGGCAACGTCGCCTCGATCCTCTCCTCGATGCCGCCGACCGTGCGCTGGCCGTGAGTGCGGGGCTGCCGGCCGCCTACGCCCCGCAGCAGGACGCGGCGCTGAAGGCGATCGCCGCGTGGCGGCGGGACGGGGGATCCCAGGTGTTCCGGCTCTTCGGCTATGCCGGCACTGGCAAGACCACGCTCGCCCGCCGGATCGCCGAGGATGTCGACGGCACGGTGGTCTACGGGGCCTTCACCGGCAAGGCGGCCTCGGTGATGCGCCAGAAGGGCTGCTACGACGCCGCTACGATCCACTCGCTGATCTACCGCACCAAGGAGGCGGAGGAGGGCGGGCCGACCTTCACGCTGAACCGCTCGGGGCCGGCCGCCAAGGCCGATCTGATCATCATCGACGAGTGCTCGATGGTGGATTCCGATCTCGGCAACGATCTTCTGTCGTTCGAGCGGCCGGTGCTGGTCCTGGGCGATCCGGCGCAGTTGCCGCCGGTGCGCGGCGGCGGCTTCTTCACCGAGGCGGAGCCCGACGTGATGCTCACCGAGGTGCATCGGCAGGCCAAGGATGACCCGATCGTCCGGATGGCGATGACGATCCGCGAGGGCGGGCGGCTGGAACTCGGCAGCTATGGGCAGAGCCGGGTCGTGTCGCGCCGCACCCTGGATCCGGCCGAGGTGCTCGAATGCGACCAGGTGCTGGTCGGCCTCAACAAGACGCGCCGCCTCTACAATGCCCGGCTCCGGGAACTCGCCGGCCACACGGATCCGATGCCGGCGATCGGCGAGAAGCTGGTCTGCCTGCGCAACGATCGGGTGAAGGGCCTGCTCAACGGCTCGACCTGGACGGTCCAGGCGCTGCGCGCACCGCCGCGGCCGGATCTGATCCGGCTCGACGTGGTGCCGGAGGACGATCCGGCCCTGCGCCGGAAGCCCACCGACATCAAGGTGCTGCGGGCGATGATCACCGGCTCGGACGAGGAGATCCCGCTGTTCCTGCGGCGCGAGACGGACGAATTCACCTACGGCTACGCGCTGACGGTGCACAAGGCCCAGGGATCGCAATGGGACCGGGTAACGTTGTTCGACGAATCCTACGCGTTCCGCGAGCACCGGGCGCGCTGGCTCTACACCGGCCTGACCCGCGCCGCGCAGGCGATCACGGTGGTGGTCTGATCCGGCGCAGGCGGGCGACGTCTCGCTTGTGAAGCTGCGCCGCGCGTGCTAGGCACCGCCGGTCTCATCGAGGCACCTTGCGGAGAGGTGGCAGAGCGGTTGAATGCACCGCACTCGAAATGCGGCATGCCTGCAAGGGCATCGGGGGTTCGAATCCCCCCCTCTCCGCCAGTCGTCCCGTGACGCACGCCATAGATTTTCGTTTTTGGGCGCGTTTCCGGCTACGATCTCATCATAATTTATCGCTGAGGCGCGTGCGTCATCGATAAATAAGGACTGTTCGCCCTGGCAATTCGATGCCTCGCGATCCGATCGTGGCAGGCCTGGAACCCGCCGCGCTCCTGTACAGGCTGAACCGCATCTACTGCTGAGACATGAGGCAGGAGGATGCCCTCTCGCATCCAATGCGTGTGTTCCGGCGGGCGATGGATTTCGCTAGAGCGTTTTCGATTTGATCTGGCTCATATCCTGCGGCGGCGCAGAAGTTGGCACACTCATCGGGCGTGATCGTATCGATGAGCCGACCGATGGCTGCCCACAATCCCTCGACAGTGCGCTCGGCGGCCTTGCGCAGCAGCGCCTTGAGCTTTGAGAAGGCCATCTCGATCGGGTTGAAGTCGGGCGAGCCGGGCGGGAGGAAGAGCAGCCGCGCGCCGGCCGGCCCTGTGTGGCTGCCGAGGTTGTCCATCACGACGGTGTCGCCGGGAGCGAGTTCGGGCACGAGCACGCGCTCGACGGAAGTCTGGAAGGCGTCGCGGTTGATCGAACCGTCCAGCACGAACGGCGCCGCGAGGTCCGACAGGCGCAGGCCCGCCACGAAGGTCGTGGTCTTCCAGTGACCGTGCGGCACGCTCGAGCGAAGCCGTTTGCCGCGGGGGGGCCGCAGGTGCGGGCCATGTCGGTCGAGGGCCAAGTCTCGTCGAGGAACACGAGGCGGGCGAAGTCGAGATCGGGCTGGCCCTCGAACCACGCCTCGCGAGCGGCCTTCACGTCCGGACGGTCGTGCTCCGTGGCGTGGGCTGTCTTTTTGTGTACGTCAGGCCGCGCGCGTCAGGAAACTGCACAGCGTGCGCAGCCCAACCGTTCGGTCGTGCTCATCCTTCAAGCGGACCTGCATCTCCTCCAGGGTGACGTCATCCCGCTCGGCGATCAGGGCCCGCAGAAACGCCTCGTGCGGATCGAGCTTGCAGCGGCGTGCCCGACCTTGCGGACGGGTCGCCACCGTTCGGGTCGTGGCCAGTGCCGTCATAAAGCGGATCGCGGTCGCAGCACCCACCTCGAAGTGCTTGGCCGCTTGCCGGCGCGAGGTCGCGCCTGCCGCGTCAACCACCCGCTCACGCAGATCCTGGCTGTCGGGTCGGCCCATGCCGTGCTCCTCACAGGGAGCGCGCAATGAATCAGCCCAAATGCCCGGTGTGAACCCCAGCCGTCCGACTCAGCGCATTCCGAAAAATCTCTAGTCGGTCTGGAAAATACTTGAATATAATGTTAGATGAAATGTTTTATAGTTTTGTTGATTTCAAATAATCTTGGATTTTTTGGTTCAAAAAACAATCTCTCCGCTAGCGATCCTTTGCGACATAAGTTTTCGCGAACACAGAGACCGCCTCGGCGACATGGTCCTTGATCTGATCGGGATCGATGGCGAAGGTGTGCGGGGTGAACAGCATCAGCGGAACGAATTTGCCCATGATGCTGCCGGTGAAGATCTCCGCCGCCCGCGCCGGATCGTCGCCGGTGAATTCCCCGCGGGTCCGGGCCTCGGCCAAGTAGCCCGTGAGCTTCTGCAGGGTACGGCCCGGCGCCATCGCGTAGAAGGCCTCCCCGAGCGCCGGATGCCTGTGAGTCTCGTTCACGATCATGCGAGCCAGCGCGACCACCATGGGGCTGCACATGCATTCCAAAAGTGCGATGCCGACCGATTGCAAGACGATTGGAATGGGCCCATCGCTCTCCAGAGTTGAGTCGAGAACTTGTCGGACTTCGTTGTTCCGGTTGTCCACCACTTCGATGAACAGATCTTCCTTGCTGCCGAAATGCCGATAGAGCGTTTCTTTGGACGACCCAGCCGCGAGAGCGACCATCTGCATCGTCGTCTCAGCGAAACCGTGCTCGAGGAATACCTTCTCGGCAGCCTGGGCAATCTCCGCGCGGCGCCGCGCCCCGCGCGGGATTGGCCCACGCGCGGCCTTCTGATCGACCTCTGCGGCGCTTGACATCGCTCCGTCCACCCTCGCACATCCGAACCGCCGGGTTCGGTTATGTTGACCGCGTCTAAGGCAAGTGGGCCGCGTGATCGAGTGTTCCTTCGGCTGCGCGGTCGATAGGGTTGCGAATCCGATTCATGGCCGACGATGATACTGACCGTCGATCGCGCTCCGGTGGCCGCCCGCGCGACCGCCGCGACTATATCGATCTCGGCTCCGAAGCCGATGATCGCGGGCGCCGCGCGGCACGCGCATCCGACCGCGAGGAACGGTGGGACGGTGCAAGGTCCGTGGCGTTCGAGACGAGCCGCCGCAGCTCCGACCGCGCCCGGGACGAAGCGCAGGACAATTATCCCGATGACGATCAGGACGATGACGGAGGCGAATCCGTAGGAGATCGCGGGCGTCGGGACGCGGATCGATCGGCCGATGCCGATCGCCGCGGGCGTCAGCAGAACGAAGAGCACCCCCGCGGCAAAGGATCGGACGGGCAGGACGGATCGGGCCGCGATGGGCGGACCGGCAATGCGGAACAGGGCGGCCGGGATCAGGATGCTGAACGGCGCAGCAAGCGCCGACCGCTCGTGATCGGCATCGGCGCGGTCGTGGTCCTTCTGATGGTGGCTGGCGGCCTCTATTTCTGGTTGTCGACCCGCGGCAAGGCCTCGACCGACGATGCCTATACCGACGGCAACATCGTCAGCATTGCGCCCCAGGTCGCCGGGCAGGTGATCTCCCTCGATGTCACCGACAACCAGTTCGTCCACAAGGGCGACCCGCTGTTCCGCATCGATGCCCGGCAATACGTCTACCGACAGGAGCAGGCCCAGGGTCAGCTCGACGCGAGCAAAGCGCAGATCGCCAATCAGAAACTCGGCGTCGAGATCGCCAAGAAGAACTTCCCGGCCGCGCTGGCGCTGGCGCAGGCGAACCTCGCCTCGGCCAAGGCCAACCTCGCCCTGCAGCAGGCGAATTACGACCGGCAGAAGAGCCTGCCGAAGCTGGCCACCACCCAGCAGGATGTGGATACGACCGCCGCGAACTACCAGCAGGCGAAGGCGCAGGTCGAGCAGGCCGAGGCCCGGGTCATCCAGGCGATGCCGGTCCAGCAGAATATCGGCCAGTCCGAGCAGCAGGTCGACCAGCTCCAGGGGCAGGCCGAGCAGGCCAAGGGCCAGCTGGACCAAGCCGTCCTCAACGTCGAGTGGACTGTCGTGCGCGCGCCCCAGGACGGCTGGGTCACCCGGCGCAACGTCAATGCCGGCGACTACCTGACGGCGGGCCAGCAGGTGATGTCGCTCGTCACCACCGACGTCTGGATCACGGCCAACTTCAAGGAGACCGAGCTGGACGGCATGCGGCCCGGCCAGCAGGTCACCATCACGGTGGACGCCTATCCCGACCTCGACTTGCATGGCCATGTGGACTCGGTCCAGCGCGGCTCGGGCTCGAAGTTCTCAGCCTTCCCGGCCGAGAACGCCACCGGCAACTTCATCAAGATCGTCCAGCGCGTGCCGGTGAAGATCGTGATCGATTCCGGGCTGAAGAAGGACGAGCCCCTGCCCCTCGGCGTCAGCGTCGAGCCGACGGTGCTGCTGAAATGAGCGGCGATCCGAACCAAGGCTGGAAACCCGCCTACAACCCCTGGCTGATCGCCATCACGGTGACGCTCGCCGCCTTCATGGAGATCCTCGACACCACGATCGTCAACGTGGCGCTGCCCTACATCGCGGGGTCGCTCGCCGCCTCGAGCGACGAGGCGACCTACACGCTCACCGCCTATCTCGTCGCCAACGGCATCGTCCTGACCATCGCCGGCTGGCTCTCCGACACGATCGGGCGCAAGCGCTACTTCCTGATCTGCATCGCGATGTTCACGGTGTCGTCCTTCCTGTGCGGCATCTCGCAGAGCCTGGGCCAGATCATCGTGTTCCGCTTGATGCAGGGCTTCTTCGGCGGCGGCCTGCAGCCGAGCCAGCAGGCGATCATTCTCGACACGTTCCCGCCCGCCAAGCGCGGGGCGGCCTTCGGGGTGACCGCCGTGGCGACCGTGGTGGCGCCCGTGCTCGGGCCGACGCTCGGCGGCTACCTGATCGAGCACCTGGACTGGCGCTGGATCTTCTTCGTCAACGTCCCCGTCGGGATCCTGGCGGTGATCGCCAACAGCATCCTGGTGCAGGACCCGCCCTCCGAGCAGGAGAAGCGCAAGACCAAGCGCGGCATCGACTATATCGGCCTGTCCCTCATCGTGATCGGCATTGGCTGCCTGCAAATCGTGTTCGACCGCGGCGAGGACGACGGCTGGCTCGGCTCGCCGTTCATACGGATCATGGCGACGATCGGCTTCCTCGGCGTGTTCGGGGCGATCTGCTGGCTGCTGACGGCGAAGAAGCCGATCATCGACCTCGACGTGTTCAAGGACAAGAACTTCGCCATGGGCTGCGTGCTCATCGGCGCCATGGGCTTCGCCCTCTACGCCAGCGCCGTGGTGATCCCGCAATTCGCCCAGAACGTGCTGGGTTACACCGCGCTGAAATCCGGCCTGATCCTGTCGCCAGGCGGGATCGTGGTGATCATCCTGATCCCCATCGTCGGGCAGCTCATGAAGGTCGTCCAGACGCGCTTCATCGTCATGTTCGGCTTCGCCTTCATGGGCGCGGCCCTGTTCTATTCCAGCCGGCTCGCCCCCGACATCGACTTCAGGACCCTGGTGCTGATGCGCTCCCTCCAAACCGCGGCGCTCGGCTTCCTGTTCGTGCCGATCTCGACCATCGCCTACCTGACCCTGCCGCAGAAATACCGCAGCGACGGCGCGGCCCTGTTCTCGATGTTCCGGAACGTGTTCGGGTCGCTGGGGATCTCGCTCTCGACCGCAGCCATCACCGAGCGCACGCAGGCCGACCAAGCGCACCTGTCGGGGTTCATGACGCCGCTGCGCTCCGGCTACAACACGCTGATCCAGGAGAGTGAGCACACCCTCCGCTCACTCGGCCGCGCAGCCTCCGTCGTGCATCAGCAGGCGGTCGCCCACACCTACCAGACCTACATGAAGCAGGCGCAGGTCTTGGCCTACAGCAACATCTTCCAGTACACGGCCGTCATCGCCCTGATGGTCGTGCCGCTCTGCTTCCTGATCTCGGCCAAGACCGCGCAGGGCGGCGGGGGAGGACACTGACATGACCTCCCGCATCTCCTCTCGGCCCCGCCCGTGGCTGCGCGGCGGCGCGGCCCTCGCCCTATCCGGGCTGACGGCTTGCACAGTCGGACCGAACTTCCTGCCCCCCGCGGCGCCGCTCGCGGAATCGAGCGATTACCTCGATACCGGCCAGCCGGCCCGGGCCCCGCTGCCGCTTCTCGCCCACACCAGCGCGGTGGAGCCGGCGGTGACGTGGTGGCTCGCCTTCCGCGATCCGATCCTGGCGCAGCTCGAGGACCGCGTCGCGGCGCAGAACCTCGACGTGCAGACCGCCACAGCGCGCCTGTTCCAGAGCCGGGCCCAGCTCGGCACCGCGGCCGCCGCCGGCCTGCCAACCCTCAACGGCCAGGGCAGTGTCTACCGGCAGCAATTCAGCAAGAACGGCACGATCGGCCTCCTGTCCAACTCCCTCGGCGGCGTCACGGGTGGCAGCGGCTCCAGCGCCTCCAGCAGCGACCTGACGGCGCCGCTGACCAACGGCTTCGAGAGCTATACGCTGGGCTTCGACGCCTCCTGGGAACTCGACCTGTGGGGCAAGGTCCGCCGGTCGGTGGAATCCGCCCAGGCGCAGGCGGACGCGGCCGCCGAGCAGCGGCGCGACGCGCTGGTCTCGAGCCAGGCGGAACTCGCACGCGACTACGTGCAGCTGCGCGGGACGCAGGAACAGATCCGGATCGACCTCACCAACATCAAGGTCAACGAGCAGATCCTCGACGTGGTGCGGATCCGCCAGCAGCGGGGTCTCGTCACGGGCCTCGACACGGCGAACGCCGCCCAGCAGGTCGAAGCGATCAAGGCGCAGCTGCCGCAGCTCCAGCAGCAGGAGATCCAGCAGATCAATGCCATCGCGCTGCTGCTCGGCGAGCCGCCGCTCTCCCTGTCGCAGGAGCTGGTGACCGGCCGCGCGATCCCGCCGGTGCCGCCGCGAATCCCCGTGGGGGTACCGTCGAGCCTCGTGCTGCGCCGCCCCGACATCCGGCGGGCCGAGGCCAACCTGCACGCGGCGGTCGCCGAGATCGGCGTCGCCGAGGCGCAGTTCTTCCCCTCCGTGACGCTGTCGGCGAGCCCGGTCGTCAACGCGGTCGATCCGGGCAAGATCTTCCGGGGCTCGTCCCTGCAATACATGAATGTGGGGCCGTCGATCTCCATCCCGCTCTTCGAGGGCGGTCGGCTCAAGTCGAACCTCGTCCTCCAGCGGGCCCGCCAGCAGGAGGCGGCGATCGCCTACCAGAAGGCGGTGCTCCAGGGCTGGCACGACGTCGTCAACGCGTTGGCTGCGCTCAGGGGCGACGAGGGCCGCCGGGCGCGGCTGGCGCGGCAGGTGGCCGATGCGCGGCAGGCGCTGGCGCTGTCCCGGGCGCGGTACACGCAGGGCGTCGAGATCTTCACCACCGTCCTCCAGGCCTCTCAGACCGTGCTGCAGGCCGAGACCAACCTCGTCCAGGCGACGGCGGCGATGTCGACTGACTTTGTGGCTCTGTCGAAGGCGCTGGGGGGCGGCTGGGAAAGCACCTTCCCGGCGGGTCCGACACCGGCGCTAGACCTGTCCCGGGTCTCTGTCCCGGCTGCCGATCTCACCCATGCGGGCGCCGGGCCGATTCTGTGAGATCAGGCCCGAGCGGCCTGGTGTCGGCGTCGCCTTGAATGCTTGCCCGAACGGCTTCTTCGCCTGGAAGAGCCGCCCGGCTGCGAGGCGGCAGCGCGAGGATCTCGTGCTGCTCACCCCTGTTCGCTCCACCTTCGCGCTCTCGCACGAGACCTATGGCAGCCCCGTGTGACGCACGAGCTGCACCAACAGGGCATGGCGGCAGGCCGGCGACGCGTGGCCTGGCTGATGCGGGGCGACGGGCTCAGCGACGATGTGTTCCCCGGTCACGGAGAGCCTGCGATCCCTTGCCTAACGAGAATGTGTAGCAGTTGAAATTTATCGCCAGCATCGAAACAAAAATGGCAGTTCATGGCATAAATTCACGTCTATTTGATCCTGAATGCGAGTTAAATTGCTACCGATGGTCATTTTTGGAATCATTTATGGGGCAGTGCAGAGATACGGAAACAAAGAGAAACGCGATTTGCATCCAAATTGCTCGATTGTTTCTGATAAACAGGGGTATTTTGTTGTAAAATGACCACATTTTCTTCGCGCTGTTCTTGAGATGGATTAAGCCTCATTGCTCAACCGTGCCGACCCGCGCATGCTGATCCTGCATCGGGGCATCGCAGTCCAACGCCCCGTACAAGCCTGCCTTCAGATGCAGGCGGCGATGCACTTCGCGGCGAGATCCGGAAAACGGGCGCTGCCGCACCACGGGTCTCGAAGCTTTGAGGATATCGATGAGTGTCTTGAAAAGCGCGCTGCTTGCGTCTGCTGCAGCATTCATAGCGGCGGGGGCAGCCCATGCCGCAGACCTGCCGGTCAATAAGGCTGTCCCCGTCGAGTACGTCCGCGTCTGTGGCGCCTATGGCGCCGGCTTCTTTTACATTCCTGGGACTGACACTTGCCTCCGTATCGGAGGCCGTGCGCGGTTCGAAGGTGGCTACCAGCCCAGCTACACCCGCCAAAGCGGCACCAACAGTGGTGACACCTCGGGATACCAGGGGCGCCTGCGCATCAATCTCGATGCCCGCACGCAAACCGCTTATGGGACCCTGCGAGCCTTCGTGCGCCTCGATGCCGGCGCCCGGACGGGCTACTCCGGTGTCGGCACTTCAGGGACCCAGCAGCGCATCGGTCAAGCCTTTCCCGGTCTCGGCATCGATCAGTTCGGCCGCGATCAGCAGTATGTGAATGTCGACAAGGCATTCATTCAGTTCGCGGGGCTCACCGCTGGTCGCGCCTCCTCATTCTTCGATTTCTACGCCCACGATTTCGAGTTCGCCGGCGCCACTCTCGGATCCGACGTGTTCTCTACAAATCTGCTGGCCTACACGGCGACCTTCGGCAATGGTTTGTCGGCGACCCTGTCCATAGAAGACCCTGTGTTCCGTCGAACCCCGATCTTCTCGCCGACGAACAACCCAGCTGGTGTCACGGTCAACGCCAGCGTTGCGAACTTCGCACAAAGCAATTCGCCAGCTCCGGTGTTCATCGGCTATACTAACGGTATTCCAACCCGCTATAGTCAGGTCGATGTGATCCAGCGCGAGCGGATGCCCGACTTTGTCGGCGTCCTGCGCGTCGATCAAGCCTGGGGCACGGCCCAGCTCTCAGCTGCGGCGCACGAGTTGAACGTCGGCGACGTCGCCAACGGCGCCGGTACGGGCACGGGCTCAAACGTGAGCATCCCACACACCAACAGTGTGTACGGATGGGCCGTACAGGGCGGCTTGAAGATCAACACGCCCTTCATCGCGCCGGGCGACTTTCTTTACTTGCAGGGCGCCTATGGAAATGGCGCGCAGATGTACACCGGGTACTGCGCCTATACCGGCTGCTACACGCAGAGCACGCAGACCATTCAGGGCCAGAAATTCAATCAGTATTTTGCCGACGCTACACTCAATCCATTCACTGGTCAGCTTGAGACGTCAACGAGTTTCACGACCACGATCTCGTATCTGCACTACTGGACGCCGGAATGGCGCTCGGCCTTCTTCGGCTCGTATGGCGAGCAGAGCTTCTCGAATGGGGCCCGCCTTGTGCAAGGTGCCATCTTCAGCCTAGAAAACCCCAACGGTACGAATGCCTTCGGCTCCAACGCCGTCGGTGTGCCAGGCACTCGGTTCTACCAGCTGAGCCAAGCGCTGCGCGACACCTACCAGTTCGTCGCTGGTGGCAGCATCATCTGGTCGCCGGTCAAAGACCTCGATATCGGCGTCGAGGCGTTCTACACGCAAATCGGACTGAAGAGCGGCCGCGCTATCGATTTGGACAAGAGCCCGACGGCTTACTCCAATATCTCCGGCATCAACAACGGAACCTTCGCTGTTGCCACCGCGACGAAAGACTCGATCTCTCAGGTTCGTTTCCGCGTCCAACGCGATTTCTAATTCCAGATCGAGACCGGTTATCTCCAAAGCTTCCCGGTCTTGATGTCCCCGTGCAAAGGGACCTTACTCACCCGGCCTTTGTGCCGGGTTTTTTGTGTCCGACGATGCGACAATGCGGCAATGCGGCAGCGACGACATCCATCGCCGCCCGATGCCCTCCGAAAGGGCCTGGGCAAGGTCCAAATACTCTTTGGGAGAGGCATGAATATATAAAAGATTTAGCGCGCGGATCTGACGAATTTCATGCAGAAATGAATCGGCAACATCGATCGCGATATTGTGTTCAATGTACGGTCATGCCGTGTGGATTGGCACACTGTGTTCAAGGTGCGACCGATCAGGCCGGATCGATAGTGGCCAATCCGTGTTTGACACCACCCAGGGGATAATGCCCCACGTTTCTCTACGGTGCATTCTGTGAACAAGATCGTTTTGTGTGCAGTCTTCGCTGCAATCCTCGCGACCCCTGCCGTCGCACAGGCGGTGATCGAGACGCCGACCAGCACAACCGTCGTCGTCCCGCCTGGCGCGCCAGGTGTGATCACGCGTCAGCCGGGCTCCACCGGCGATGAGGATGCGTTCACCTACTCGCCGTCCGGCCGAGCGGAAGATGGCATCGCAACGGACTCGGCCGCCGCCGGCAATGAAGCACAGCCCTCACGCGTCGGTTCGACCGGGAGCGGCGGAGGCAAGTGACGCTCTAGGGTGTGGACTTGATCAGCACCAGAAGACGATGACGGCGGCCAGAGCGAGGGCCAAGGCGTAGTTGCGGGCGAGTTTGTCGTAGCGGGTGGCAATGCGGCGGAAGTCTTTGAGGCGGTCGGAGGCTGCTGTCGAGGGCGGCTGCATCGCCTGCCCATTCGGCCTTGGCCAGCGCGGCGAGCGTGGATTTCCAGAAGCCGCGCCGCGATCGGCGGTTGAAGCGGGCGTAGACCGTGGTACGCGGGCCGTAGGCGACCGGGCAATCGCGCCAGCGAGAGCCCGATGTCAGCACGTGCAGGATGCCGGAAATGATCTGCCGGTCGTCCTTCCGCTCGGGTTCGGGATGATCCTTGGGCATGAACGGTTCGATCACCGCCCACTGCTCATCGGACGAGCCAGAACAGGTCCGCCATCGCCACCTCCAGGCCGCAAAACGGCCGCCCGGAATCACAAAACGACAAACTCTGCAACGCCTTGGTTCGGTCCACACCCAGCCGAAAGACCTGAGATTTGCGTGTTCCGGCCCCTCGGCTTCAATGGCGATGGGCTTCGAAACCAGCCCGGGAGCAATGCGTCCAACCCGGACGGTCAAAACCGATGGACAACGCCCCCGAAGCGGACGTCGAGCCAGACAGATTCACAGGTCAGGGCGGGCCGGAGCACCGCGTCGGCGGCGTGCTGGTTGGCGGAGATTCGCAGGAATTCGAAGGGCGCGCGATCGCTCCGGCGTGATGTCGACGCCCCGTGACTCGTCGTCAGGGGACCAAAGCGGTGGAGCCCCGTCTCACACCGCGCCCCTGAATCGAACCGTAGGCGGTGCACCCGCCTCAAGCAGGCCCGCCAATTTCTCCAGTGCCTCTCGAAGCGTTTCGCGATCGGGCGCTGCGTTGACGCAGACCCGGACGGTATCGCTTTGGTACAACGACGACACCTCGAACAGGCTGATCGGCGTAACCCCGACCCCGGCTTCCTCCGCGGCCTGCGTATAGGCTTCCGCCGACCAGCCGTTCCCCAACTTCAGACAGAAATAGTACGCGTTCGGTTGGGTGAGGATGGCTTGCCGAGGCAGGAGACCAGCCACGAGTGCCTGCCGCGCTTGCGTTTCCGCACGCATCGCGGCGACGACTTGATCGATCCGCCGCGACTCCAGAAGGCGCGTCGCCCATTCCGCGTTGAACGGCGATGCCATCAGCGTGGTCGCACGCAGCGCGATACCGAAAGCAGAGACCAGTTGCCGGGGCACCCGCAGGAAGCCGATGCGCAATCCCGGGCCCGCAAGCTTCGACAAGCTTGAGATGTGCACGACCCGGTCCAGCGCTGACGCAGCCAGCGGTCTCAGGATTGGGTCGGGCAGGAAGCCGTAGACATCATCCTCGACGATCAGGACGTCGTGGCGCGCACAGATTTCGGCCACCTCCCGCCGCCGTTCGTCCGACATCGTGGCGGTGGTCGGGTTGTGCAGCGTCGGCGTGCAGACGAGGACTTTCGCTCGGGTCCGGCGGCAGACCACGTCGAGGTATTCGGGCACGATGCCTTCGCGGTCCATGCGGACCCCAACCAGCGAGCGCCCCAGCATGCCGGCCGCGGATTTCAGGCCGTAGAAGCTCAGCTCCTCGGCCAGGACGGCATCGCCCGGATGCGTCAGCGCCATCAGGGAGAGCAGCAGGCCGTGCTGGCCGCCGCAGGTGACCAGCACCTCGTCGGCCGGGGCTTCAATCCCGAAGCGACCGAGCCATCGTGCTGCAATGGTCCGATGCCTGAGAAGACCGACGTCGACTTGGCTCGCGAGCAGGCCCCCGAGATCGACGGCGCCGTCGAGTTCGGGGCGGATCAGCGCCAGCGCAGGGTGATGCATCGCATGCGCCGGGAAGTTGTGGGACAGGTCGACGAAGGTCTGGCGTGGGACCGGCTCCCGAAGGGATGGCGGTCCGTCCGGATCCTGCACTGGGTTGAGGAAGGTGCCGCGGCCGACCTCGCCTCTGACAAGGCCCAGCCGCTGCATCTCGGCATAGGCCCGGCTGACCGTCCCGATGTTGAGCGACAGCCATGCGGCCAAGTCGCGCTGCGGCGGCAGCCGATCGCCCGGTCGCAAGACGCCGGCCCGCAGCGCGATCTCGACCGCGCCGACGATGGCCGAATAGCGAGCCCCGGCCGTCCGCTCGACGGCATCGATCCATCCGGGTCGACTCATACCTGCACCGATTGTCCTACACATTGTCTCGGTCGGACCGCAGCCACGACCGAAATTCAAGCGCGATGCCGCTCATATCCGCGCGCCAGGTCCGACAATGTCGCCTAACTTGATCATGACAATACGGTCCCGACCCTGGGTCCGGGACATCACGCGGGGCAAGCCTGCGGAACGGAGATCGCGGTGCCGAAGCCAGAATCAGACCCGTCGGCCATGCTCTTCCACATGGTCTCCGACGGGCCGCAGCCGGTCGCTCCCTTCAGTCACGCGGTCGAGGTCGACGGCTTCGTCTTCGTCACGGGGCAGATGCCAGACACGCCGTCCAACCCCGGCCTCCTGCCGGACGGCATCGAGGCGCAGACCCGCAACGTCATGGCCAACCTCACAACGATCCTGGCCGGGCTCGGCCTGGGATTGGAGCACGTGGTCGTCGCGCGGGCCTTCCTGACGGAGTTCAAGCGCGACTACGCGGCGTTCAACGCGACGTACAAATCCTTCTTCCCACACGACCGCCTGCCGGCGCGAACCTGCGTAGGCACGACGGGGCTCGCCTACGATGCCTTGGTCGAGATCGACCTGATCGCCCGTCGGGGCGCCGCGCCATCCCTTTCGTCGAGCGAGCAAAAGGACTGAGCCATGGCTTCCGTTCGGGACAAGATCCTCGCCATCGCCGCCGCGGCGGCGCTGAGCTTGAGCGTCGGGGCGTCCCAATCCTCTGCGGCGAGCCTCGACGACATCAAGGCCAAGGGGTCCATGGTCGTCGCGACCGAGGACAGCTACAAGCCGTTCGAGTACGTCGAGAACGGTAAGCCGATGGGCCTCGACCACGACCTCCTCGCGCTGCTGCGCAAGGAGGCGCCGTTCAAGATCGACCAGCAGATCATACCCTGGACGGGGCTTCTGGCCGGGGTCGCGACCGGGAAATACGACGTGGCCCTGACGGCGGCCGTCATCACCCCCGATCGGATCCAGAGCCTGAGCTTCACGATGCCGATCGCCGAAGCGACGCAATACTACGTCGTCCGCGCGGCCGAGACCCGGATCAAGGGTGTCCCCGACTTGGCCGGCAAGACGGTCGGCGTGCAGTCCGGCGGCGCGTCCTACGCGGCCCTGGCCGATCTCGAACCCACGCTGGCGAAGACAGGCGGAAAGCTCGGCAAGGTGGTGCAGTACACGTCGCTGCCGGAGGCATATCAGGACCTCGCCAATGGCCGGCTCGACTACGTGATCAATGGCGTCGTCAACCTCGTCAGCCTGACGAAGGACCAGCCGAAGCGCTTCAGGATGGGCGAGGCGGTCGGCGCGCCGACCTATGCGGCCTGGGCCGTCGCCAAGGGGAACGACGGCCTCCTGGCCTACCTCGACCAGTTCATGGCGAAGGTGCGCGCGAGCGGAGAGCTCTACGCTCTGCAGGAGAAGTGGCTCGGCCGGGCCTTCAAGGACATGCCGTCCGCACCGACCAAGTAGCCTGGGAGCGCGGGGCGACAGACCCGGACGCGGAGAGTGACGGCCATGACGTGGCCAGCGATACGCACCATTCTCGACGGCGCGGTGGTTACCGCCGCGCTGGCAGCGGTCAGCATACTGCTGAGCCTGCCCCTGGGCCTCCTCCTCGCGCTCCTGCGTGAAGGCCGCATCCCCGGGGTCCCGGCTCTTCTCGCCGCTTTCGTCAGCCTCGTCCGGGCGACGCCGTTCGTAACGCTCGTCCTGTTCGTCTACTTCGTCCTGCCGGCGGCCGGATTGGAGCTCGAACCGGTTCCGGCCGCCATCGTCGCGCTCACGCTGAATACGGCGGCGTTCAGCAGCGAGATCTGGCGCTCGGCACTCGTGACGTTTCCCCGGGATCAACGTGAGGCGGCTGCCGCCTTCGGCATGTCGGAGCGAGCCACCTTCATCCGCATCGTCTTCCCGCAAATCTGGCGGGCCAATCTCGGGCCCCTGGTCAGCGAGGTCACGATCCTCCTGAAGTGCACCCCAGCCGTGGCCGTTATCGGGGTGGTCGAGATCACCCGCGCAGCCGGCCGGATCGGCGCAGAGACCTACGAGCCGCTGCCTCCCTTCCTCGTCGCGACGCTCATCTACACCGCGCTGATCGCGACGCTCGTGCGCGGCCAGCGCGTCGTCGAGCGCAGGATCGCCCGGCGCTTCGGATTGGCGCGCCCGTGAACGGACTTCTGGTCGTCTGGGAGAGCCGGGACGTCTTCCTCTGGGGGGCGGCCAACACCCTGTCGCTCGTACTGGGGTGCCTCCTGCTCAGTATCCCGATCGGCATCCTCGGCGCCGTCGTGCTCACGGAGGCGCCGGATCCGCTGCGCCGCCTGTTCGCCGAGGCCGTCGATCTCCTGCGGTGCGTGCCGTTCCTGCTGCTCGCCTACGTCGTCTACTACGGCCTGCCGGAGCTCGGCCTCAGACTCGATCCCTGGTGGGCCGGACTGATGTCGCTCACGGTCTACACGACGGCCTACCTCGCGGAGATCTTTCGGGCGGCCTTCCGCGCCGTCGCTCCGGACAACATCGAGGCGGCGCACGCCTTCGGCCTGTCCCGCAGCCTGATCTACCGGCGCATCATCCTGCCCCAGGTCGCCATAACCGCTGCCCCGGTGATCGGGAACCAAGTGATCACGACCATCCGGGACAGCGCGCTCCTCATGATCATCACGGTGCAGGAACTGACCTTCGCGGCGAATTTCGTCAGTGCGAACCATTTCACGCCCTTCGAGCCGTTCGCCGCCGCGGTCGGTCTCTACCTGCTCATGTCGTTCGTGATCGAGGCGGGCGTGCGCCGCATGGAGCGGGTGAGGAAGCTACGCTATGGCTGAGACTGACGCCGCGATCTCGGTCCGGGGTTTGTGCAAGGATTTCGATGGGTTCGAAGTCCTGCGTGACATCGACCTCGACCTCGCGCCCGGCACGACGACCTGCATCCTGGGGCCGAGCGGCTCGGGCAAGTCGACCTTTCTACGCTGCCTCAACTGGCTTGAGGAGCCGAGCGCGGGCTCCGTTCACATCGACGGCAAGCCCATCGGGCGGAGCGGGAATGGCAGGGCCACGAGGCCGATGGCACGGCGCGAGCTGGCGTCCACGCGAACCAGCATCGCCATGGTGTTCCAGCACTTCGCCCTCTGGCCGCATCTGACCGTGCTCGGCAACGTGACCGAGGCGCCGGTCCACGTCCTCGGCCGTCCCAAGCGAGAGGCCGAGGAGGAGGGCCGCGCGATCCTGGCCCGTGTCGGCCTCACCGAGAAGGCCGACGTCTACCCGCACACGCTGTCCGGCGGTCAAAAGCAGCGCGTCGCGATCAGTCGCGCGCTCGCCATGAGGCCCAAGGTCATCCTCTTCGATGAGCCCACCAGCGCCCTCGACCCCGAGATGGTCGGAGAGGTGCTGAGCGTCATCCGCGAGCTTGCGCGGGAGGGGCTGACCATGGTGATCGTAACCCATGAGATGAGCTTCGCGCGCGAAATCGCCGACACAATCGTCTTCATGGACGGGGGCCGCATCCGAGAGATTGCGGCGCCAACGGATTTCTTCACCAATCCTCAGTCCGACCGGGCCCGACGGTTCATCTTCCGACCTTGATGGACCCTATAATCTCTCGCAGTACGACGTCTTTCTGAGCAAACGCACCGATGTGAGTGTTTGCTGCGATGGGATGGCCGCATCCGCCAAAGGCAGATTCCGGCTTGCGCCTTGTTTCCGTTGAAAGTTTTCAGAAGACGATTTTGCTGGAGCGGGTGAGCAGACACGTTGCTGAAGAAGCCCGTGCAGAACAGGTGTTCTTTGTCGGATGCCCAGATTGAACCGAGGTGCGCGCGAGGCCTCGCAGTCATCCAAGTATGAGGACGTTCTTGGATGAGAAGTCTCGACTGATCGTTGTGAAACATCTGACGAATCCGTGATCAAGCAGCACATCCTTGCCAACGCGCCGGCTCATCAGCCTCAGCGACGGGGCTAATTCCTCGATTCGATGCTGCTTGCCTCGACCAACTGCCCCTCCATCGTCCTTTCCCTGATGCGGCGGCAGATGACATTCCGTCTGCGCTTGGCGCTGTGTGACGGCCGCCTTAGCAATGTTCGCCTGCGGCCGGAATCGGTGCGGCGCGGCAGACAAGACTGTCACGCCGTCGCCGGAGAGGGGCTGGCCGAGCCCGTCGCTCAGCCAGAATTGGCAAGCCTCAGCCTGGAGCCAACCCGAGCAGCGTGCCGAGTGGGACCGACAGGGTGAAGCCGCCGTAGAAGCCGTCCTTGGGGCGGCGCGCCGTGTAGGGATTGAAGTAGGAATTGCCGTTCACGAGGTACTGGACCACCGGCTCAAGGATCACGCCGCCCGGCATGGCGAAATGGGCATTGAGCTCGAATACGAACTTGTCTCGGGAGAAGGGAGCGCCCGACCCGCCGGAGATGAAATTCGCGTCGGCGAGGAAGCGCGTGTAGTTCTCGTTGAGGCGCTGCCAGTTGATCTTGATGCCGTAGGTGTCGAGGGGACGGCCCTGGTCCGGCGCCTGCAGGAGCAATCCGACGAAGCTGTTGAAGCGGATCGGGATCGTCGGATCGAAGGCATATCCGGTTCCGGTATAGACCGAGATCGCGGTCGGGTGGGGATTGACCTCGCGTCCGCCATCGGCCCGCCAGAGGGTCTGCGTACCGGTCAGCACAATACCTGACGTCCCGGATTTCTGGAGGACCGGCGTGCCGGGATTGAGGCCTTTGGACGTGCCGAAGACGGTCTTGAAGTTGTCGTCATGATCGGCCGAGTTGTAGAAACCCGTCAACGAAGCGCGTCCGGGATAGGCTTCCTGCGTGTAATCGGTCACGCGGCCGATCTCGAACATGGCGAGGGCGCCCGACAGGCGCTCATAGCCCCAATCGTAGCCCGAGAGCACGTTGGTTCCGGGATTCACGCTGAAGGCGCCGGCCTGGATGTACGTGGTCGGCGATGTCTTGTAGGCGAAGTTCGCCCCCCAGACCGAGTAGAGCGGCGAGGTCCAGCCTGCATTGAAATACAGGATGTCCTGGAAGCAGGAGTTGATCGAGTTGCAGGGCGGCAGGGCGTAATAGCGGCCCGGATGGGTGCGGCCGACCTCGATGACGAGGCGGTCGTCCAACAGCTTCTGCTGATAGGTCAGGAGCGACAGGCGGTTGTCGTTCGGATTGTAGGGCGGCTGATACCCGATCGTGGTATCGCCGATATCGCCGGCCATGTTGAGGTTGCGCACCAGGCCGAAGAGCGTCTCGGTGAAATTGATGCTGCCGCCCGCGATGCCGGCAAGCTTCTGCATGTCCGCCGTCATCGACAGGACGAAATAGGCGGAGTTCGATTGCTGCCCCGTGCGCAGACCCGCGGACGGGTTGGCTTGGTAGAAGTCGTACATGTTGATGTCGAAGGTGAAGCCGGCCGCCGCCATCTCGGTCGCCCAAGGCGCGAGCGGACCGACGCGGATTGGCGACGTCGCCTTTGCTGCGATATCCGGGTTCGTCCGCGCCTGCGTCTGGTCGCTCAATGTCTCCACCGGCGTCGCGGTCTGAGCCGCGGCCGGAAGTGCGGTCAGGCCCGATCCGAGCACGAGCAGGCCCAGGACCGCGCCGGTCCCGGATGGTGAGGCGAAGCGCGAAATGTCCCCGATCATCGTGATCTCCGTTCGGGGGTCCGGCCGGCGCATGCCCGGGCGCGGACCGGCCGCGGGGCGGCAGGCCGAGCGGCCGGGAGCCGTCGGGACCCATTCGGTGCCGGTGGTGTGACTGGTTCGGCGTTCTGCGCGCCTTCTCGATGACGGGCCGATCACGGTTCGGTCGTCAGCCGAATCCGGTCTCGCCGAAGGACACCGCTACTCTTGCGGGTCCGAGCTCATCGCTGCCTCAACGTGTCATGAGAGATTCTGCATCGTCAATGGGGCGTGCATGGTTTTTGTGGAGTCTGACCGAGTCGAGATGTTTCGGCCACAGTTGAGCGCGAGAGGGCGGCATCGGCCCGTCATGGTGGAACTGCGATTTAATCCCGCTACTTTTGCTGAAGACGCCGGAAAACCGTCTACTTTGCGTTGTATATTCGCGAGTTTGCGTCTCGGATCGGCTCGATACATGAAGTCGAGGGCGATTTTGCTCACCGCATGGGCATCTTCGGTGCCAGCGGACCGATAATCGGCAGCGTGTTTACTCTGTGAGCACGGTGCTCACACGTCACGCACCTTCGCGTCTACGCGCGGCGATGATCGCGAGTCCGCCGTACTTCGGCGATGCACGACACTGGCACGTGGCTTGCTGTGTGGTTTTTGACCGATGTGTGTCGTCGGTTCGAAGGTGGAGGGCGACGGGATGGATCGCAGGCGGTTCCTTCAGCGGCTCGGTACGATCGCCGCGTGCGCGCAGATCAACCCCGACTTCCTGATCGCCTCGGCCTCCGCCCAGAGCGCGCGGCCTCTGGTCTTCCTGTCGGCGGAGAACATCACCGGGAACTGGGACCCGACGGCCCACACGACGCTCTCGCAGAAGAACATCGAGGGTTTCGTGATGGGATTCCTCACCCGCACACCGATGACGCTCGATGATCCGGGCAAGGTGGTCTACGAACTGGCGACCGACATCAAGCTTCTCGACCCGCACCGCCTGCAGATCACCCTGCGCGACGGGGTCACATTCCACGACGGGAAGCCCTTCAAGGCCGAGGACGTGAAGGCGACCTTCGAGTACGGCGCGCAGCCCGATCGACCGGCGCAATGGTATCCCGGACCGACCGACACGCTCACGATCACGACGCCCGACGACCGTACGGTGATCGTCGACACGACGAAGGGCGGCTACCCGGCGCACCTCTTCGTCTTCCTGGCCTCGTTCCTGCCGATCATGTCGGCGAAGGACGTGGCCGAGGGCCCCGGCGGCGTCCTCGCCAAGCGCCTCAACGGCACAGGCCCGTTCCGCTTCGTCGAGCAGCGCGGCAACACCACGGTGCTCAAGGCCCACGAGGGCTACTTCAAGGGGAAGCCGGCGATCCCCGGCATCGACTTCACCTTCACGGCGGATTCGACCACCCGGATGCTCTCCCTGATGAACGGGCAAGCTTCCATCGTCGAGCGCCTGGAGCCCGAGCAGGTCGAGACCGTCAAGGGCAACCCGAAGATCGCCGTCAGCCGGATCGTCTCGGTCGAGAACAAGTATCTGTGGTTCCGTTGCTCCAAGCCGCCGTTCAACGACGTCCGCCTGCGCCTCGCCGCCTGCCACGCGATCGACCGGAGCGTGATCCTCGATGTCCTCGGCTCCGCGGGCCACGCCTCGTCGAACTTCGTCTCGCCGGTGAAGTTCGGCTATGTCGACCTGAAGAACTATCCCGCCTACGACCCCGACAAGGCGCAGGCGCTGCTGGCGGAGGCCGGCTTCCCGAAAGGGAAGGGCTTGCCGCCGCTGGAATACATCACCTCGGTCGGTTTCTACCCGAAGACCAAGGAATACGGTGAGATCATCACCGCGATGCTGAACGAACAGGGCTTTCCGGTCACCCTCACCGTGCTGGAACCCGCGGCCTGGAATGAACGCCTCTATCATCGCCCCGGCGGCGGGCCGGGCCACATGATCGATTGCGGCTGGTCGACCGGATCGCCCGAGCCCGACTTGGTGCTGCGCACGCATTTCCACGCGTCCTCGCACCGCATCACGGGTCTGGAGGATCCGGAGGTCGACGCGAGCCTCGACAAGGAGCGGAACGCGCCGACCCTGGAGGCGCGCAAGACGATCCTGCAGACCGAGACCATGCCGCTCCTGGCCGCCAAGGCGCCGGCCCTCTCGCTTTTCACCTCGGCGATGATCCACGCGATGCAGGCCGACCTGAAGGGCCTCTTCATCTATCCCGACGGCTCGATCGACGCCGCGCGCACGGCCTGATCTGCATCCCATCCCCGCCGCCTCCGGCGGCGCGTCACCCGTAGCCCCATCGCCCGATGTTCGTGCTCAGCTTCCTCGCCCGGCGCCTCGCGCAGGGGGCGATCATCATCACCCTGGTTTCGCTCCTGATCTTCACGCTCCTGCGCGTCGTTCCGGGCGACCCGGTGCGCCTGATGGTCGGCGGGATGGCGCCGGATTCCCTCGTGGAGCAGATCGCCAACCGGATGGGCCTGCGCGATCCGATCCTGGTCCAGTTCGGCCGCTACGCCGGGCAGGTGGTGCGCGGCGACCTCGGCCACAGCTTCGTGCGGCCCGCCAACGGCGCCGCCACGGGCGGCGCGAATTTCGACGACGCGACCCGGGCCGAGCGCGCGCCCGTTGCCGCCCTCATCGGCGAGGCCCTGCCGATGACGCTGCAGCTCGCTGCCCTGGCCCTGGCCTTCGCCCTGGCCTTCTCGTCGCTCGTCGGCATCGCCGCGGGGCTGAGGCCGGGCGGCCTCGCGGACAAGTTCGCGTTCGCGGTCTCGTCGATCTTCATCTCGCTGCCGAACTTCTGGCTCGCGATCGTGCTCGCGCTGCTGTTCTCGGTGAAGCTCGGCTGGCTCCCGGCGGTCGGCTACGGGGGCTTCTCCTACACGATCCTCCCGGCCATCGTGCTGGCGGTGGAATTGTCGCCGGTGCTGATCCGCACCCTCTCGGGCGCCGTGGCCGCCCAGATGGGCGAGGCCTATGTCGCGGTCGGCCGCATCCGCGGGCTGACGGAGACGCGGATCGTCGGGGCGCATGTCCTGCGCAACGCCGCCGTACCGCTGCTCAATCTCCTCGGCGTCCAGTTCTCCAGCCTGCTCGGCGGCGTGATCATCGTCGAATACATCCTCGACTATCCCGGACTCGGCCTGCTCACCATCAACGCCGTGCTCCAGCGCGACTTCCCGCTGATCCAGGGCATCGCCATCGTCACCAGCGCGATCTTCGTCGTGATCAACATCCTCGTCGATCTGGCCGCCACGATCATCGATCCGAGGCTCGCCTACTGATGAGCGTCGAGTCGAGCCTCACCCTCGGGTCCGTCCCGGTCGATACGGGACGCTCCCGCTCAATCGGGCGCCGTATCCTCGGACGGGCGGCCCGGGCGACCGGGTTCCGCATCGGCCTCGGTCTGCTCGGTGTCCTGGTCCTGGCCACCGTCCTCTATCCCGAGCTCAGCGGCCTCGATCCCGGCAAGATGGATGTCCGCGCCCGCCTGCTGCCGCCGCTCTTCGCCGGTCCGCACTGGAGCTGGGCGCACCCGCTCGGCACGGACCAGATCGGCCGCGACATGCTCGTCCGCTGCCTGATCGGCCTGCGCTACTCCTTCCTGATCGGCGGCGCCTCGACCGCGCTGACCCTCGTCATCGGCTGTGCGCTCGGGATGGTCGCGGGCTATGTCGGCGGCCGGACCGACGCGGTGCTCATGCGCATCACCGACGCGCAGCTCTCGATCCCCATGATCATCCTGGCGATCGCCGTGCTCGGCGTGTCCCGGCCGACGATCCCCGCCATCATCCTCGTGCTCGGGCTGTCGAACTGGCCCGTCTACGCCCGCGTGATGCGCTCCGTCGCCATGGCCGAGCGCGGTCGCGAGTACGTCCGGGCCGCGCAGGTCTCGGGGGCCACCCATGCCCGGATCGTGCTGACGCTGCTGACGCCGCTCCTCGTGCCGCCGATCCTGTTCACGTCGGTGCTCGACATCGCCCGGATGATGATCTTCGAATCGACGCTGGGCTTCCTCGGTCTGGGCGTGCAGCCGCCGACGCCGACCTTCGGGAACATCATCGCGGATGGCCGGAAGTATCTGCTGAACGCGTGGTGGATCGCCACCATGCCGGGTGTGTTCCTCGGCCTGACGCTCATCGGCCTCAACCTGATCGGCGCGGCGTGCGAGCGCGCGCGCAACGCGATCCACGGAGGCGCCTGATGGACATGCCGCCGGTCCTGTCCGTCCGCGACCTGAGCGTCGACCTCGCCGGGCCTGTCGCCGGGCGCCGTATCCTCGACGCCATCGCGTTCGACGTCGCGCCGCGGGAGATCGTCGGCGTGGTCGGCGCCACCGGCGCGGGGAAGACGGTCCTGGCGAAGGCCCTGGTCAACGGCCTCGAGCCGCCGCTCACCGCGCGTGGAACGGTGCGCTTCCGCGGGCAGGACATCCTCAATCTCGCCCCGCGCGCGATGCGGCCCCTGCGCCGGGAGATCGCCTATGTCGGCGCCAACCCGATGGGCGCGCTCGACCCCACGCTGCCCGTCGGCCACCAGATCGCCGAGAAGATGCGGGCCGTGAATCCCGCCGTCGCGGCGGCGGAGGCGCGCCGCCGGGTCGTCGCGCTGCTCGACGCGGTCAGGATACCCTCCGCCGCCCGGCGCTTCCACGATTACCCGTCGCAGTTCTCCGGCGGCATGATGCAGCGCGCGCTGCTGGTGGACGCGATGATCTCGGATCCGGCGCTCCTCGTCGCCGACAACGTCACCCAGCCCCTCGACGTGACCGTGGCCGCGCAGGTCATCCGCCTGATGCGCGAGCTCACGGAGCGCTTCCAGACGGCGATCCTGTTCGTCTCCTCGTCGCTTCCGGTTGCCCGGGAAGCCGCGTCGCGCACGCTCGTCATCGATTCCGGCCGCCTCGTCGAGGAGCAGCCGACCGAGGCCCTGATCGCCCGGCCGCGGCACGCCTACACCCGCGATCTGGTCGCCCAGATCCCGACCATCTGGACCCGCTCCCCCGCGTTGCCACGCACCGGCGAGCCTGCGCGCGACCGGTCCGAATCGAGCCCGGTCATCCGCCTGGAGGACGTGTCGCAGACCTACCGGGTGCGGGAGCGGGGGACCTTCGCGGGGACGAGCGCGCTCCGCGCCGTGCGCAACGTGACCTTCGACATCCACAAGGGCGACAGCTTCGCGGTGGTCGGTGAGAGCGGCTGCGGCAAGTCGACGTTGATGCGCCTGCTCAGCCGCCTGGAGCGCCCCAGCGGCGGCCGGATCCTGTGCGACGGGCAGGACATCGCGCCGCTCTCGGGACCGGCACTCCTCGGGTTCCGCCGCAAGCTCCAGCTCGTGCTGCAGGACCCGTTCAACTCGCTGCCACCCCGCACCGGCATCGGCGCGATGCTCGAGGCGCCCCTGCGCACCCACGGATGGCGGGATGCCGGCCGTATCCGCGAGCGCGTCCGCGCGGTCATGAACGATGTCGGCCTCAGCCCCGCGCTCTACGACGCGCTGCCCGTGGGCCTGTCCGCGGGCCAGCGCCAGCGCATCAACGTCGCCCGCGCGATGGTGCTCGAGCCCGAGATACTTCTGATGGACGAGACGCTCTCGTCGCTCGACCAGACCGAGCAGTTCCGGCTGCTCGCCCTGTTCGAGAAGCTCCAGCGGGCACACGGCCTCACCTACATCTTCATCAGCCACGACCTCGCGATGGTGCGCAAAGCCTGCAACCGCATCGCCGTCATGTACCTGGGGGAGGTCGTGGAACTCGCCGACAACGAGCGCCTGTTCTTCGATCCGGGCCACCCCTACACGAAGGCCCTGCTGTCGGCGATGCCGACCCTGGAGGAGCGCCGCTACCGCCCCGAGGAGTGCCTCCTCGACGGCGAGCCGCCGAGCCCGATCGACCTTCCGGCCGGCTGCGCCTTCCGCTCGCGCTGTCCCCGCGCCTTCGCGCCCTGCGCGGCCGAGGGGCCGCACCTCGTGACGCGCGGCGCGGGCGCGCTCGCCGCCTGCCACCGCGTCACGGTTCCCGGCGCACGGCCGGTCCACGCCGACGCGGCAGGTTAACAGATGACGCAGTCCGATGAATTGCGGCCCGTCGAGGACCATGCCAACCCGTTCCTAGGTTGCGTCCCGTCACGAGGGATTACAACCCTGGGGAGACGGACGCCGATGAGTATAACCGAGCCGCGCCTGCAACTGATCCTGACGGAGTTGCAGCGCGACGGTCGCGTATCGGTCAACGAGTTGGCGAGCCGCCTCGGAATCAGCACCGAGACGGTCCGGCGCGACCTGCGGGACCTTGAGATGCGCGGGCATGCCCGCCGGGTCTACGGCGGCGCCGTCATCGACCAGAAGAAGGACGATCAGCCCTTCGACGAGCGGGCGCGCGTCGGCATGCGCGAGAAGGCGCGCATCGCGACAGCCGCCCTGGCGCTGGTGGAGGACGGCATGACCGTCTTCATCGATACCGGCACCACGACCCTGGCCTTCGCCCGGCAGTTGGTCGGCCGGCGGATCACCATCCATACCAATTCCATCGGCATCGCCACCCTGTTCGCCGACGATCCGCAATCGCAGGTGACCGTGCTCGGCGGCGAGATGAAGCCGCATTACCGCGGGCTGTTCGGCCACCGCACCGTCGCGGCCGTGCGCGAGCACGTCTACGACCTCGCCGTCATGGGCATCGTGACCGTGCATCGCGAGCACGGCTTCATGGATCTCGGCCAGGAGGAAGCGGTCCTGCGCCGCGCCGCCGTCGAGCAGACCCGGCGCTCGGTGATCCTGGCCGACAGCTCGAAATTCGGGCGGCTCGGCACGATCCGGACCCTCGGTCTCGGCGACGTCGACACGCTCGTCACCAACGCGCCCCTGGCGAGCGACTTCGCCGACGCCTTCCGACACCTGAACGTGGATGTGCTCCATGCCTGAGACACCGTCGCCGTCCTTCGTGCGGATCGATGCCGCTCGCCTCCACGGGATGATGGACGCCGTATCGCGCTTCGGTGGCGGCGGCGACGGGTCGATGACGCGCCTCGCGCTCTCGGCCCAGGACGGCGCCGCCCGCGACTGGCTCGGCGCCTGGTTCCGGGAGAACGGGTTCACGCCGCAGGTCGACCGGATCGGCAACCAGTTCGGCCGCGTCGACCTCGCCGGGGGCAACGCGCCGACGATCATGGTCGGCTCTCACCTCGACAGCCAGCCCAATGGCGGCCGCTTCGACGGTGCCCTCGGCGTCGTCGCGGCCTGCGAGGCGATCCGTGCCGTGCGCGCGTCCCTCGCGGAGCGCGGGCTGAGGTCGGCCTGCAACTTCGTCGTCGCCAACTGGACCAACGAGGAGGGCGCCCGCTTCCAGCCGAGCCTCCTCGGCAGCAGCGTGTTCGCCGGCCAGGCCGAGCTGGCCTGGGCCCTGGAGCGGCGCGACGGCGCCGGGATCGCGGTCGACGAGGCCCTGGCAGCGATCGGCTATGCGGGAACCGACACGGTCCCGGTGCCGGACGCGTTCATCGAGCTCCACATCGAGGGCGGCCCCGTGCTGGAGCGCGAGGGGAAGCGGTTCGGCGCCTTCACCCGCTACTGGGGGGCCACCAAGTACCGCCTCGCCTTCCTCGGCCGGCAGGCCCATACCGGCCCGACCCCGATGGCCGAGCGCCGGGACGCCCTGCTGGCGGCCGCCTACCTGATCGCCGACCTGAAGGACATGGTGGCCGATTACGGGCTCGACCTGCACACCTCGGTCGGGCGGCTGGAGGTCTTCCCGAACTCGCCCAACACCGTCCCGAGCGAGGCGGTGCTGTTCATCGAGCTGCGCTCCGGCGCGCCGGCGATCCTGGAGGAGGCCGAGGCGCGGCTCAGGACGTTCATCGCCGCGGCGGCGGCGCGGGCCGGCGTCGAATCGGAGGTCCGCGCCATCGATCTGCGGCCCGCGGGCGCCATGCATCCCGGCCTCGTCCGGCTCGCGGAGCGGGCCGGCGCCCGCAATGATGCGCCGCCCCGGCCCCTCGACACAATCGGCGGCCACGACGCGATCAGCCTGGCGGCGGTCTGCCCGGCGATCGTGCTGGCGGTGCCCTGCCGGGACGGGGTGATGCACCATCCGACCGAGTTCGCCACCCCGGAGGATCAGGCCTTCGGCACCCAGGTCCTGGCCGACATGCTGATGCTGTTGGCCACGGAGGGTCTCGCGGCCCTCGGCACCGGGGGAGAGGTCCGGTGAAGGCGCCGGGCGCACCCGACGGCGCTCACGAGCGGCTGGCCGAGGAGGCCCTCGCGGCGATCCCCCTCCTGGCGAACCGGCCGGTCCGCTACGGCGTGGCGTGCCCGGGCGCGGCGTCGCCGTCGTACCACGGCGTCGAGTCGGCCACCTTCCTGGTGGCGACGGCGCCGGATGCGGACCCGGACTACTTCCTCAAGGTCACCGAGCCGGCCGCGGCCGCTCTCATCGACCCCGCCGCCGCGTTCGAGGCCGCGACGCGGATCGCCGCGCTGGGGCTCGGCCCCGAGCCGCTGCATCTGGCGCAGGCACAGGGGGCGATCCTGTTCCGCCGCCTCGGCCCCGAATGGCGCCCGGCCTCCCTCGACCGCCTGCGCCGGCCCGATGCCATGACGGCGGTGATCGGGGCCTTTGACCGCATCGGCGCCGGCGCGCCGTTCGGCCGCCGGTGGAGTGTCTTCGACGGCATCCGGACCCTGCGCGCGGCCCTCGGCGCCGAGGGCGAGACCCTGCCGGCGGACCTGCCGCCGGATGCGTGGTTCCTCTTCGACTGGGGCGACGCCATCGAGGCGGCGCTCGCCGCCGCCGGGACCGGGTGCCGTCCCGCTCACGCCGACCCGCACGCCTCCAACCTGCTGTTCGCGCCGGACGGCGCGCTGCGCCTCGTCGACTTCGACATGGCCTGCGATACCGACCCGCATCATCAGCTCGGCGCCTTCCTCAACGAGGCCTGTCCGTTCGAGAGCGAGATGCGACTTGGCATCGAAATCGCTGAGGGGACCTGCCGGGCGGACGTGTTCAGCCGCTGCCGCGCCTACGCCGCCGCCGATGATCTGTACTGGGGTCTGCGGGCGCTCGCGATGGACCGTGTCTCGCCCCGGCGCAGCCTGGAGTTCCGGAAATATGCGAGCTGGCGACTTCTGCGCTGCCGCACGCGGGTCAGCCGCCCGGATTTCGAGGAAACCCTGAGGACGCTGTGAGGAGCGCGGCATGATCCCTTTCGGAGGCGGACGCACCGAGGCCGAGCGAGCCTTCGAGGCGACCCTTCACCGGGTTGCCCCGTGGCAGGGGCGGCCGATGCGCTATCGGCCGGTCCTGGGCGGCATCAGCAACACGAACTGGCGCGTCGAGGTCGCGGGCGAGGCGCACCCCTATTTCGTGAAGATGCCCGGGCGGGGCACCGAGATGTTCATCGATCGGGCCGCCGCCCGCGCCGCGAGCCGGCAGGCGGAGGCGATCGGCCTCGGCCCGCGCACCTTCGACTATCTCGACGCGGAAGACGTGGAGATCGCCGAGTTCGTGGAAGGCCGCCGGCCCTCGACCAACCGCGACTTCGCCGACGCGGCCGTGCGCAGAGAGGCGATTGCCCTCTACCGCCGCTTCCACGACGCGCCTCTGCTGCCGCTCACCAAGACGGTGTTCGACATGATCGACGAGCACGACCGTCAGGCCGTCGACCTCGGCGCGCTGCTGCCGCCCGATCAGGCTTGGCTCACCCGTCAGACGCGCCTCGCACGGGCTGCCCTGGAGGCCTCCGGCATCGACCTCGTGCCCTGCTTCAACGATCCGATGCCCGGCAACTTCCTGATCGGCGAGGACGGTTCGATCCTGCTGATCGACTTCGAATACGCCTCCAACAACGATCGCCTCTACGACCTCGCGATCTGGAGCGGAGAAATGTTCTTCTCCGAGGACGTCGATCGCACGGTGATCGAGATGTATTTCGGTCGGTACAGCGACCAGCTCTTCGCTCGGCTGATGGTCCACAAAGCTCTGGCCGACGTGAAATGGTCGACCTGGGCGATGGTGCAGAACCGCATCTCGGACCTCGACTTCGATTTCTACAAGTACGGCATCTGGAAACACATGCGCGCCCGCTCGATCATGAACGACACGCGGTGGCCTGCTTTCCTGAAGGCGCTCTAACCATGCCGGAAGCGCTTCCCTCCGCAGGCGAGATTCTGGCTTTCGCGACCGGGCTCGCCGACGCGGCCCGACCGGTGGCGATGCGCCACTTCCGCACGGAACTCGACATCATCGCAAAGGCCGATGCGAGCCCCGTGACCCTGGCGGACCGGGCGATCGAGACGCTCCTGCGCGAGCGGATTGCGGCGCGCTTTCCGGAGCACGGCATCGTCGGCGAGGAGATGGGTGTGACGCCGGGCCAGGGCCCGGTCTGGGTCATCGACCCGATCGACGGCACCAAGAGCTTCGTGACCGGGCTGCCGCTGTTCGGAACCCTGATCGCCCTCCTCGACGGCGGCCGGCCGGTGGTCGGCGTCATCGACATGCCGGCCCTCGGCGAGCGCTGGGCGGGCATGCCGGGCGCGGCCACGTTCAACGGGGCGCCGACCCGGGCCAGCACCTGCCGGTCCCTCGCCGCGGCGCGGTTCTTCACGACCACGCCCGACGGCTTTTCCGGTTCGGACGCGGCGCGCTACCGGCGCCTCGTCGACCGCGTCGGCATCCGGCGGTTCTGCGGCGACTGCTACGCCTACGGTCTGCTGGCCTCCGGCCATTGCGATCTGGTCGCGGAGACCGGTCTCCAGCCCTACGATTACCTCGCCCTCGTCCCGGTGATCGAGGCGGCCGGCGGTGTGATCACCGACTGGGCGGGCTCCGCGCTGACCCTCGACTCGGACGGGCGGGTGCTCGCCGCCGCCACGCCCGACCTGCACGAGGCCGCCCTCGACATCCTGCAGGATCGGGTTCCCTGACGTCCGACAGCGCGCCGGGAGCGCCCGCCATGGCCTACGCGACGATGATCGAAGGCACACGCTTCACCTTCCCCGACCTGCGCCGCCTGCTCGCCAAGGCGACGCCGGAGCGGTCCGGCGACCAGCTCGCCGGCCTCTGCGCCGACGGGCCGGTGGAGCGCCTGGCCGCGCAGATCGCGCTGGCGGACCTGCCGCTGAAGACCTTCCTGGCCGAGGAGCTGATCCCCTCGGAGGAGGACGAGGTCTCCGACCTGATCGCCCGCCGGCACGACGCGGCGGCCTTCGCGCCGGTCTCGTCCCTCACGGTCGGCGCCTTCCGCGAGTGGCTGCTCTCCCCCGCCGCCGACGCGCGGGCGCTCGCCGCCCTCGCGCCCGGCCTCACCCCCGAGATGGTCGCGGCGGTCTCCAAGATCTGCCGGCTGCAGGACCTCGTCGCGGTGGCCGCCAAGCGGCCGGTCGTGACGCGCTTCCGCTCCACGATCGGCCTGCCCGGACGCCTCGCCACCCGCAACCAGCCGAACCATCCGACCGATTCGTCCGAGGGCATCCTGATCTCGGCCCTCGACGGCCTGCTGATGGGCTCGGGCGACGCGGTCATCGGGGTGAACCCGGCCACCGATTCCCTGCCGGACTACATCCGCATCGTCGAGCTTCTGGAGACCCTGCGGCTGCGCCTCGACGTGCCGACCCAGCATTGCTGCCTCGGCCACGTCACCGTGGCGATCGAGGCCATGGCGAAAGGCGCGCCCGTCGACCTCGTGTTCCAGTCGGTGGCCGGCTCGCAGAAGGCCAATGCCGGCTTCGGCGTCGACCTCGCCGTCCTGCGCGAGGCCTCGGAGGCGGCGCGGGCGCTGGGCCGCTGCCCGGCGGGCGGCCAGGTCATGTATTTCGAGACCGGGCAGGGCTCGGCCCTTTCGGCCGACGCCCATTGGGGCGTCGACCAGCAGACCATGGAGGCGCGCGCCTACGCGGTGGCGCGCGAGTTCGACCCGCTCCTCGTCAACACGGTCGTGGGCTTCATCGGCCCCGAATACCTCTACAACGGCAAGCAGATCATCCGGGCCGGGCTGGAGGACCACTTCTGCGGCAAGCTGCTCGGCCTGCCGATGGGCGTGGACGTCTGCTACACCAACCACGCCGATGCCGACGGCGAGGACATGGACGCGCTCCTGACCCTGCTCTGCGCGGCCGGCGTCAACTTCGTCATCACCGTGCCGGGGGCGGACGACGTGATGCTGAACTACCAGTCGCTGTCCCACCACGACGCGGTCTTCGCCCGCGAGACCCTGGGCCGTCCGCCGGCCCCGGAATTCGAGGCGTGGCTGCGCGACGTGCGCATCACGGACGCGCAGGGCCGGCTCACCAGCGCCACGGGTGAGTTGCCCCCGGCCCTCGCCGCGGCCACCCGGCTCCTGCCTGGGAGGGCCGCGTGAGCGACCCGACCGAGCCGGCCAAGCCGGCCCACGCGGGCACCCCGACGCTGCGCGATCTGCGCGGGCTGACCCAGGCCCGCATCGCCCTGGGCGCGCACGGCGCCGGCCTTCCCACCGGCGCGGCGCTCGCCTTCGGCCTCGACCATGCCCGCGCCCGCGAGGCGGTCTGGACGCCCCTCGACGCGGCCGCGATCCGCACAGCGCTGCGGGCCCAGGGCCTGGAGTCGGTGGAGGTCCGCTCCGCCGTGTCCGACCGGACGGAGTACCTGCGCCGGCCGGACCGGGGCCGCAGCCTCGCTCCGGAATCCGCCACGGTGCTCGACGGGCACGGGCCGGGCTTCGACGTCGCCATCGTGATCGCGGACGGGCTCTCGGCGACGGCGGTCGCGCTGAACGCGGTCCCCGCCGCCGCGGCGCTCGCGGCGCGGGTGCGCCGGGCGGGCTGGAGCCTCGCCCCGGTGGTCGTCGCGAGCCAGGGGCGGGTGGCGATCGGCGATCCCATCGGGGCGCGGCTGGGGGCGCGTTGCGTCGTGGTGCTGATCGGGGAGCGGCCCGGCCTGTCGGCCTCGGACAGCCTCGGCTGCTACGTGACGTTCGGCCCGGAGCCGGGGCTGGCCGATTCCCGGCGCAACTGCCTCTCGAACATCCGGGAGGGCGGCCTTTCGGTCGAGGCGGCCGCCGGGCAGATGGAGGCGCTGCTGCGGGCGATGCTGGCCCAGGGCACCAGCGGCGTCGCGCTGCGCCGGGAGGATCCCGCCGATCCGACGCCGGCTCTGCCGGCCGGGTAGCCCCCGCCGCCTTCGCGGCGGGGCGCTATCCCTTCAAGCCCGGAGGTCGGGGGCCGCGCGGTGGCGGGTCGCCTGCTCGTAATCGTAGGCGAGCCCGAGGAGGTCGGCCTCGCTCCAGAGCGGCCCGACGAAGATCAGGCAGAAGGGCGAGCCCGAGGCGTAGCGGCCGGCCGGCACGACCACGCCCGGCAGCCCGGCGATGTTGATCTCGCACACGGTGGTCTCGTGGATCGTCTCCGACCCGTGCAGGGACGGCACCGCGTCGCGGGTCTGCGGGAAGACCAGGGCGTCGAGACCCTGCTCCGCCATGACCGCGGTGAAGATGTCGAGGTAGCGCTCGCGCGCCGCCAGGAAATCCGAGAGATCCGGCGGGGCGAGGGGATCCGCGCGACAGGCCGCGAAGGCCGGCACCTGATTCATCCAGTCGAGGACGCCGCCCGGGGCCAGGGGATCTTCCGCCTTCGTGGCGGCATCGAATTCGGCGAGGGTCCGGTAGGCGGCCTGCGGACCGAGCCGTTGCAGATAGTGGTGGAGGTCGTAGAGCACGCTCTCGATGCCCCGGGCATCGTAGT
The DNA here is from genome assembly GCF_029691625.1 of Methylobacterium sp. 391_Methyba4. NCBI lineage: Bacteria > Pseudomonadati > Pseudomonadota > Alphaproteobacteria > Hyphomicrobiales > Methylobacteriaceae > Methylobacterium > Methylobacterium sp. 391_Methyba4. Next base: position 5,739,378 of record NZ_CP121475.1, read on the forward strand.
GATCGAGGCCGGCGACGGGCTGGCCGAGTTCCGCGAAGCCGCTGCCCGCGAAGGGATCGGCCACCAGGGTGGCGCCCCGTGCGGCAATCTCATCCTGGGCCCGGGCGTAGAGCTGGATCGTCTCCGCGGAGAGGGCCCGGTCGCGCCAGCCCGGCCCGTAGAGCCCGAGGCGTTTGCCCCGCAGGGCCGTCTCGGACAGCTTGGCAGCGTAGCCGCCCTTCGGACGGCGGCCGATCCCGGCCACGGTCTTCGGATCGGCCGCGGTGTAGCCGGCCAAGGCATCGAGGGTCAGCGCCGCATCGCGCACGCAGCGGGCGATCGGTCCGACCACGTCGCGCGTGCTGCCGGCGAGCGGCACCACCCCGGTATTGGGCACCAGGGCGAAGGTCGGCTTGATGCCGACGAGACCCTGCGCCGAGGCCGGGTTCTGGATCGAGCCGCCGGTCTCCTCGGCGAGCCCCAGCACCGCGAGGCTGGCGGCGACGGCGGTCGCGGTGCCGGCGCTCGATCCGCCGGGCAGGAGGTCGGGCGCCATGGCGTTGAGCGTCGGGCCGGCCCAGCTGTCGTTGGCGTGGCTGCCCGTGGCGCTCAGCACGGGCACGTTGGTCTTGCTGAGGATGACGCAGCCGGCTGCGCGCATCCGTGCCACCACGGGCGCGTCGGTGGCGGGCATCAGGTCGACGCCCCCGGCCTTGGCGCAGAGGAAGTGCCAGCCGGCCGTGGTTGGCAGGCCGGCGACGTCCATCGTGTCCTTGATCACGACCGGCACCCCGGCCAGCGGCCCGAGGGCCTCGCCGGCGGCCCGGCGGCGGTCGATCGCCCGCGCCTCCTCGACGGCGTGCGGGTTGAGGAAGATTACCGCGTTGTAGCGCGGGTTGTAGGTCTCGATCCGGGCCAGGAAGGCTTGGGTCAGGGCCTCGGCCGTCACGCCGCCCGCGAAGGCGGCCTGGGCGTCGGCGACGGTCATCTCGGACAGCATCCCGGCAAGATCGGGCGCGTCGGTCGGGGCGGCATCCATCGGAAACTCCGGGCTTGGGACGGACAGGCGGGGCGTCGGCGGCTCAGGCCATGCCGACGAACTCGTCGATCAGCGATCGGTCGCGTGCGACCTCGGGCGGGACCTCGCGGGTGATGACGCCCTTCTGAAGGATCAGGATGCGCTCCGAGAGGCCGGTGATGCAGGTGAGGTTCTGCTCGACGAGGAGCAGCGCGATCCCGCGCTCGCGCCCGATCCGCAGGAGGATCTCGATGATCTCCTCGATGATCGAGGGCTGGATGCCCTCCGTCGGCTCGTCCAGCAGCAGGATGGTCGGCCCGCCGCACAGGCAGCGGGCGAGCGCCAGCAATTGCTGCTCGCCGCCCGACAGGGCGCCCCCGGGCCGGTCGAGATAGGCCTTCAGCCGGGGGAAGGTGGCGAGGATGTCGGCGATGGTCTCGTCCTCGCCGCGCTTCGACAAGAGGCAGCCCATGCGCAGGTTCTCGCGCACGCTGAGCGCCGGAAAGATCTCCCGGCCCTGGGGGACGTAGCCGAGGCCCATCCGGGCCCGGGCCGTCGGGCTGCGCCGGGTGATGTCGGCCCCCTCGAACCGGACCTGTCCGGCGGTGGCCGGCAGGTAGCCCATCAGGGTGCGCAGCAGCGTGGTCTTGCCCATGCCGTTGTGGCCGAGGATGCCGACGAACTCCCCCGGGCGTACCGCGAGGGTGACGCCGCCGAGGATCGGGATGCGGCCGTAGCCGGAATGCAGGCCCTCGACGGAGAGGAGCGGCGGGCTGGCGGGGTCGGTCATGTCAGGCGGCCTGCTTGCCGAGATAGACGTCGCGGACGCGGGCATCGGCCAGCACAGCGTCCACCGTATCCTCCATGAGGATCCGGCCCTGGTTGAACACCGTCACGGTCTTTGCGATCATCCGGATGAACGGCATGTCGTGCTCCACCACGATGAGGGCGTGGGTGCGGTTGATCTCGCGGATCAGCTCCGCCGTGCGGTGGACCTCCTCGTGGGTCATGCCGGCGGCGGGCTCGTCCAGGAGGATCAGCTCGGGCTCCTGGGCCAGCACGGTAGCGATCTCGACCCATTGCCGCTGGCCGTGGGCGAGCTGGCCGACGGTCCGCCCGGCGATGCCCGTGAGGTTGAGGCGGGTCAGCGTCTCGTCGACGATGCGGCGGGTGCGGGCGATGGACTTGCGCCGCCCGGCCGCCACGAAGACGTTCTCGTGGACCGAGAGGCCGTTGAACACGTTGGGCACCTGCGTCTTGATGCCGACGCCGAGCCGCGCGATGGCGTGGGGCTCGGCCCCGGTGATGTCGGTGTCGCGCAGGCGGATCCGGCCCTCGGTGGGCTTGAGCTGCCCGGTCAGGATCTTGAAGAAGGTGCTCTTGCCGGCGCCGTTGGGGCCGATCAGGCAGCGCAGCTCGACCTCCCCGAGGGTGAAATCGACATCGGCGACCGCGGTCACGCCGCCGAACCGCATGGTCACGCCGCGAGCCTCGACGAGGGGGCGCAGCGGCGCGCCGTGATGGCCGGTGAGCGGGCTGAGGGCGTTCATCGTGCGCTCCCCGTGGCGAGCCCGTCCTGCGCCGTGCCGGCGACCCTGCGCGGCCGCCGCTCCAGCAGGCGCAGGCCGAGGCTGCGGGCGACCGGGACGAGGCCCTGGGGCACCAGCAGAACGAAGCCGACGAGGACGAGACCGAGGCCGAGGTTGGAATCCACCGCGCTCTGGCTGCCGGCGGCGATGATCAGCGCCTGGATCAGCACCGCGCCGAGCATCGGCCCGATCAGGGTGCCGAGACCGCCGACCAGCACGTAGATGATCACCTGCGCCGACATCGGCAGGGCGAAGACCGTCGGGCTGATGAAGCCGCCCCAGTTGGCGTAGAGGCAGCCGGCGAGGCCCGCGACCCCCGCGGCGATCATGAAGGCGATGAGCTTGTAGAGGCGCGGGTCGTAGCCGATCAGCTGCGCCCGGGTCTCGTTCTCGCGGATCGCCACCACCACGCGGCCGAGGCGGCTCGCCAGGATCCCCCGCAGCAGGGCGTAGACGAGGACCAGCGCGCCCATCGCGGCGTACCAGATCCCCTCGATGTCCAGGGGCTCGTCGGGATGGCCGGGCGCGTTGAGGGCGGGGATCGCCGGGATGCCGTTGAAGCCGCCGAGTTCCGCCACGCCGATCCGGTACTGGCTGCCCGAGGTGGCGTTGACGAGCTGGAACAGGATCACCGACACGGTGAGCGTGATGACGCCGATATAGGCGTCGCTGATCCGGCCGTAGAACATGAAGTAGCCGAGCAGGCCGGCAAACAGCATCGGCACCAGGATCGACAGCAGCACCGGCACGCTGCTGTCGCCCATGTTGAGGACCGCGACCGCGTAGGCGTAGCCGCCGAGCCCCAGGAAGGCCGCCTGCCCGAAGCACATCACCCCCGCGAAGCCCCAGACGAAGCCCTGCGAGAGGCCGAACATCGCGAGCGCCGCGAAGCCGGTGCATTGAACGAGGCCGAACGTATCGAGGGCGTGCGGCGCCCCGAACAGGATGGCGAGGCCGAGGGCCAGGGTCGCCAGGAATCCCGCGGCGGAGAGCCGGCGGGCGGGGGCTGCGGAGGTCATAGGCTGCGCCTCAGGTAGCGGCCGGTGATGCCTTGCGGGAGGACGCGGATCAGCAGGATCGCCGCGACGAGGAGGGCGACGTCGCCGATGACCGGCGTCGTCTTGAACGAGACGAGTTCGTTGATGACGCCGAACAGGCTGGAAGCGAGGCCGGTGCCGGTGACGATGGCGGGGCCGCCGCCGAGAACGGTGATGAAGGCGCGGGCGATGTAGGCCGCGCCCATGGCCGGGGAGACGCCCGAGATCGGGGCAAGGACCCCGCCGGCAAGGCCCGCCAGGGCGGCGCCGAGGGCGAAGGTCGCCATGTAGATGCGGTTCGGCTGCACCCCTAGCGCCGCGGCCATGCGCGGGTTCTGCATGGTCGCGCGCAGGATCAGGCCGAACTTGGTGAAGCGCAGCACCAGGAACATCGCTCCCAGCGCGGCCAAAGCCGTCGCCACGATGACGAGGCTGTAGAGGCTCGCCCCGTAGCGCCCGATGTCGAAGCTGCCGACCGGCGTCGAGACCCCGCGCACCACGTTGCCGTAGAGCGTGGTGATCAGCCCGATCAAGCCCAGGCTGATACCCCAGGTGGCGAGCATCGTGTCCATCATCCGCCCGTAGAGGAAGCGGATGACGGTGCGCTCCAGGATCAGCCCGATCACGCCGACCACGAGGGGCGGCAAGACGAGCATCGCGATCCAGATGTTGACCCCGGCGCCGCTCGCCATGACCGCCGTGTAGGCGCCGAGCATCATGAACTCGCCGTGGGCGAGATTGATGATGCGCATCATCCCGTAGATCACCCCGAGACCCAGGGTGATCAGCACCAGGGTGGCGATGCCGGTGAGGACGTTGAAGGCGAGCAGTCCCGCGAGGTCCATCGCCCTCAGCCCTTCAGGTCCGGCGTGAACTGCTTGTTCGTGCGCGGGTTCTTGATGAGATCGCAGGCGCCGCCGGTATCGGCCGGGAACGAATCCGGGAAGGTGGCGAGGATCTCCCACTTCCGGTCCTTCGGCCGGGCCAAGTAGGTGTTGCGGATGGTGTGGTGGGTGGCGCCGTCCATCGTGACCTTGCCCGTCGGGGACTCGATGGACAGGCCGCTCTCCAGGGCGGCGATAACCTTGTCGCGCTCGATCGAGCCGGCCTTCTTCACCGCCTCGGCCCAGAACAGGATGCCTTCGTAGGTGGCGGTGTCGAGCTCGCTGAGATCCGTGACGTCGGCGCCGAACTTCGCCTGCATGCCGGCGACGAAGGCCTTGCTCGCGGGTGTGTCGAGGTCGTTGTACCAGCCGTAGCAGGTGATGATCCCGTTCGTCGTGGAGGGATCCATCGTCGTCAGTTCGTCGCCGAGCCCGAACACGCTCGACCCGACCGGGATCTTGGACTTCATGCCCGCCGCGTCCCATTGGCGATAGAAGCCCGAATGGTTGGCGCCGACCAGTGCCGAGAGGACGAGATCGGGCTGCGCCTGCTGGATGCGGCTGATCGCGGACGAGAAGTTGGTGACGTCGAGGGGGAAGAAGTCGGTGCCCAGCACCGAGCCGCCGCCGTCCTTCATGAACTTCGTCATCCAGCTCGCGGTGATGTGTCCGTAATTGTAGTCCGCCGCGATGATGTAGGCCTTCTTGCCCCAGGTCTTGAGGGCATAATCGACGATGTGGTTGACGGTCTGCGCGGGGGTCGACCCGGTGCAGAACACGTTGCGGTCGCAGACGCCGCCCTCGTACTGGGTGTTGTAGAAGTAGAGAGTCCTCGCGCGGTCGAAGATGGGCCGGATCGCCTCGCGCGAAGCCGAGGTGATTCCGCCCTGGATGACGTCGACCTTGTCCTTGAGCGCGAGCTGCTGGGCATACTGGGTGTAGAGCTGCATCGACGATTGCGTGTCGTAGGCGATGAGCTGGATCGGCCGCCCCAGCAGCCCGCCGGCCTTGTTGAGTTGCTCGACCGCGTACTCGGTGGTCTCGATCATCCGCTTGCCTTCGAGGCCCAGCGCGCCCGATCCGTCGAGCAGGCTGCCGAGCTTGATCGGTTCGGCGGCGAGGCCCTTCCGCGCGACGAACGGCATCGCGACGGTGCCGGCTGCGGACGCCATCGCCAGTTTCAGCACCTTTCGACGGTCCATCGCACTCATCCCCCGAACTCCTCTTGACGTCGCGCTTCGGGTCCGGTGACCGGAAGCGGGTGCAAAGGACATTCGCAAGGTCGATGCCAATCAATCTCACAGATCGGTCAAAAATCGGAAGCGCGGCATCGGCGGAAGCGACGGGACGAGGCGCAGGCGGGGCATCGTGACAGCAGACAATCCACACAACGATCACGACGCCGCGGCAGTGAACCGGGCCACGGTGCGGTCCTACCAAGCATGGTGTCCCGTCGGAGGGTCTCGCACGCACGCCGGCCTTCAGCGACGAGAACGCTCTCCGTCCCTCTCAGGCCTCTTGAGGCCGACAGACCGTCCGCCGGAGCTTGAACGCGGGGACAGGGCGTCAATCGACACCCCATCCCATTGCGTCGGAGGCCAGAAGTCAGCGTTCCGGATAGGCTTCCCGCGCCTTCCCGAACATGATCCGGTGGCGCATCTCGCGGAAGGTGCTCGCGACGCCGTCCTCTCGAGTGAGGAGCGAGACGGCGACCGCCACGATGAAGGACAGCGGCATACTGATGATGGCCGGGTTCTTCATCGGGACGAACCACCAGGCTCGCGAGGCGTCGGCGAGGTTCTTCCCGAGCATGTCCACCTGAACGGTGGGTGACAGCCCTATCATCAGGAGGGCGGAGAACGTCCCGACGCCGATGCTGGCGACCGCCGCCGGGGTCATGAACCGCTTCCAGGTGATGGACAGAAGCAGCGCGGGAAAGTTCGCGGAGGTCGCGACGGCGAAGGCGAGCCCGGCCATGAACGCGACGTTCTGACCCTCGAAGACGATGCCCAGGAACACCGCCAGGGCGGCGATGGCGACCGTCGCGATCCGCGCGACCGTGAGCTGCTCGGACTCGGAGGAATGCCCCTGGCGAACGACGTTGACCCAGAGGTCGTGGCAGACCGTCGCCACCCCGGACAGCGTCAGTTTTGCGACGACCGCAAGCATCGTCGCGAACGCCACGGCGCAGATGAAGCCGAAAACCCGCTTCCCCCGACCGTGAGGGCGAGTTCCAGGAAGAAGGTTAGGTCATTCCAATCGAACATGCCGCGCCCTGAGCCGATCGAAGCGTAGCTCGTTCGCTTGAGCCGCGGAAGTGGCGGGCGTCGCCACGAATGCTGGCAACCCTGGCCGAGCAGACGATCGCAGGACAGGACAGCATCCACATCATGGCGGAATCGGACCTTATGGGATCGCAGGCAAACTCGCGGGCTGACACGCTCTTCGACAATCGAAGGTGGAGCGTCCTGTGTGGAAGGCGCCCGCATTGCAAGTGACGAGTTGGGCTTCGGACGCGTTGGTCGGGTGCAGTCTTGTGTCCGGCCTGTCGATGCAGGCGTTGATGTTGACCGCTGGCCCTGATGGTATCCGCGCGCTGGGTCCCACTCTGCTTTGCGGGCCATGACGCCGACGACGTATTCCGGGGTGTCCCGCCTCCCGGTCTGACCGGTTCGCCATCAAGTCTCATCGTCCGCGCAACCTGGAAAAGTCTCCTCGCCGTGCCGTCAGGCGGCAATGGCCGCCGGTATGCGGTCGCTACCGCCGCGGGTCATGATCGCCCAGGCGACCCGTGCGGTGCGATTGGCCGCCGCAACAGTCACAACGCGGACCGGCTTGCGCTGGAGCAGCGCCGGCAGCCGCGGGTCGATCGAGGTCGGCATCGCCTTCGCGCGCCGGACCAGAGGGGGCAGGCCGATCACGAGCAGGCGGCGCAGGTCGCGGTCGCCCATGCGCGAGACCCGGGCCAGGCGCTCCTTGCCGCCGCTGGAGTTCTGCAGCGGTGTCCGGCCCAGCGAGGGGGCGAACCGTCGACCATTGCGGAAGCGCTCGGGCTCACTCACCGAAGCGGCCAGCGCCGTCGCCGTCGCCGAGACGATGCCGAGACCGGGGATCGTCGCCAGGCGCCGCGACAGGTCACTGTCCCGATGCCAGGCCAGCAGCGCCTTCTCGAGCCGGGTGAGCGGGATCTGCACGGCGCCGATCTGATCGGCCAGCCCGGTCACCACGACGGTGGTAATCTCCAGGGGGATGGCTCCTGCAGCCGCGTGGCTGCTGCGTCGACAGCGACCACATCGTGGCACTCAGGTGCCGTCAGTCGGAGCGGGCGCCATCCACGCCATCTGCTTCCAGACGCACCGATGAAAAAGCGGACGCTGGTCGACACGCCTCGATGGTCGTTGCGGGCAATGTTCTGCCCGCGGCATAGAGCCTCGACCTTGCCCTCCAGCCCGCCTCCGCCGCATCCGGAAAACCGGACGACGGCATCGATGCTCCGGGCGTGCGACGCCGGAAGCTCACCACCGGCATTGTTGGGGCTGCGCTCTGCGAGCTGAGTCTAACGGTGGCTGCACTCGCGTCACGAGTGGTCGCGACAGCAGCGCGCCGGCGGTCGCTTGCCTGTTCGCGGCGCTCTACGGGCTCGGAATTCTCAGTCTGGTCGAGGGTCGACGCTGTTCACACCGCCTCAACTTCGGGATGCCACGGTGAAGCCGCACGGATGGCAAGGCGCTTCGTCGAGCTTGTGTCAAACAACTGCCCAGACGGACGCTAAGCGGACATGCCTTCGACTTGGACGTTGCGAGGATCCTCCAGAGCGCGCCGGGCGATCCGATTGGCACGACATCCAACCTTGTCCGCAACGTCGCTTACGAGGGCAGGCATCGTCCTTGCCGTGGTCCTCACCGGGGCCGGGATTCTCGTGGCGCAAAAGCTCTACGACCTGGAGATCCGCAGCACCGAGCGAAGCCTTGTCAGCCTCACGACCCTGCTTTCCGAGCAGGCCGACAGGTCGATGCAGGCGATGGAGGTCATTCAGCTGGACGTGGCGAGGGAGCTTGCCAGCGCTCGATCGTCGGCCGACCGCTCGTTCGCGTCGCTTGGCTCGAGCACGGCCATGCACGACAAGCTTCGTGCCAGCGTCTCGGCCCTACCCCAGGTCAAGGAGATATCAATCATCGACCTCCAGGGCAGGACGATCAACTCCTCGATCGACCGGCCTGCAGATAAAGAATCGTCCCGTCCTTCTTTCCTCGAAGATCTCGGCCGTGATCCCTCCGAACGGAAGATCATCGTCGCCGGCACGGCCCGGCCGGACGGTTCAGGCCTGGATCTGATCGTCGCCCACCGCATCGCGGACATCGATGGCCGATCCGTCGGCTACATGATCGGAGCCGTAGACCTCCGCTACTTCGAGCGGCTCTATGCCAGGGTCTCCCCCGACGAGGCCGACGTCATCTCGTTCGTCCACACGGATCTGACCATGCTGGCACGCCATCCGCGTCCGCCCGGCGCGATCGGACGCAAGGTCCCGCCGCTCAAATGGATGCGGGTCCAAGGGGCGGAACGTCCCACCTCCGGCGTGGAACGCATGACGACACCGATCGACGGGCAGGATCGGATCGTCGCGGCCCAGCTCATGGAGCATTATCCGATCATCATGGGCACGAGCCGCACCATCTCGGCGACGCTGACCCCATGGCGGGCGCAGACCCTGCCCTTGACCGCGACGGTGGCGCTGCTCGTCGGCGGCGTGTTTTTCATCGTCAGGATCGCCAAGGCGCAGCTTCGCGCCCAAGAGCGCCTCGCCTCGTCCAGCGCGGCGCAGGCTGCCGCCGAGGAAAGGGCATCGGCGGACCGCCGCCTGCGGGACGAATACGCCCGGTTCGGGACCGCATTGGATAGCATGAGCCAGGGGGTGCTGCTGCTCGACCACGAGAGCAGGCTCGTCGTCCTGAACGCCCGCATGACCGAGCTGTTCGACATCCCGCCGCTCCTACGCGAAGCGGGTAGCCCTCTCGATGTCCTGCTCCGTCAGATCATCGCCTCCATGTCGAAGGCCGAGGGAGATCGACTGTCGGATATCCTCGCCGCCAGTGTGAGGGAGAGCCGCCCGGCGGCACTGGTCTGCGATCTGACCGACGGCCGCATCGTCGGCGTGACGACCGCAGCCGTGCCGAGTGGCGGCATCGTCTGCACCTTCGAGGACATCACGGAACGGCACCGCGCCCAGGCCATGATCGCCCATATGGCGCATCACGACGCGCTGACCGGGTTGCCGAACCGCGTCCTGTTGCAGGAAGCCACCGGTCGGCTGCTGGCCGAACGCGGGCGCACGCCGATGGATGGCGGCGGGGGGGGCATTGCTCCTGCTCGACCTGGACGGCTTTAAACAGGTCAACGACGTCCACGGCCATCCCCTCGGCGATGCGCTGCTTCGGGCGGTCGCGGCGCGGCTCTCGGCTCTGATCGCCGCCCCCGACGTCCTGGCGCGCCTCGGCGGGGACGAGTTCGCCGTCGTGCGATTCGGGCAGGACGAAGAGGCGGATGCCGTTCGACTGGCCGAACGCATCGTCTCCGCTCTCGGAACCCCGTTCGTTATCGAGGGCGTCCACCTCTCGATCGGGACGAGCATCGGAGTGGCGCGGGCGGACGTGGCGGACGGCTCGCCCGAAACGCTACTGCGCAACGCCGACATCGCCCTTTACCGGGCCAAGGCCTCCGGCAGGCGCACATGGTGCCTCTACCAACCGCAGATGGAATGCGAGAACCGTGAACGGCGGCGGCTGGAGGAGGATCTCGGCTGTGCTCTGGAGAAGGGGCAGTTCGAGCTGCACTACCAACCCATCGTCGGAGCGGCGAGCCGCGCGGTGACCGGGTACGAGGCGCTGCTGCGCTGGCGCCATCCCACGCGCGGCCTCGTCCCGCCCGCCGAGTTCATTCCGATCTGCGAGGAGACCGGCCTCATCCGCGAGATCGGCTCGTGGGTCCTACAGCGCGCCTGCGAGGACGCCGCCGGTTGGCTGCCCGGCCTGCGCGTGGCCGTAAATCTCTCGGCCGTGCAGTTCCGAGAGAAGGAACTCGTCGCCGTGGTGGAACGCGCACTCGCACGTTCGGATCTGCCGGCGAAGCTGCTGGAGCTCGAGATCACCGAAAGCGTGCTCCTTCGGGACGACCTGACGAACCTGGAGATCCTGAAGGCTTTGCATCGGATGGGCGTGTCCATCATCATGGACGATTTCGGTACGGGCTACTCTTCGTTGAACTACATGCGTTGTTTCCCGTTCGACAAGATCAAGATCGACCAGACCTTCGTTCGGAACCTGTCGAATGGCAGCCAGGGCGTCGCCGTCATGCGCGCCGCCATCGCCCTGGGTCACGCGTTGGGCATCACGGTGCTCGCCGAGGGGGTTGAAACCGTCGAGGAGCGCGATTTCCTTGTCGCTGAGGGATGCGACGAGCTGCAGGGATACCTGTTCGGTCGACCAGAACGGATCATGGACGCGCGCCGTCGCTCAGTCGACCGTCACCCGCCTGCTTCATTCCGGAACCGCCGCAGTGCATAAAAGTTGCTGCGGCGCACGTCTCAACACCGTGCAGCCCATTTGTGGGCGTTTCTTCCCTGACTTGGGCCGCTCCTTCGGGAGTGGCCTTTCTCTCATTACGTTGTTGCCGCCCTGAACGTCCGGGCGATTTGCGTACGCCTTTCACAGACCGACATTTACGGCTGGTCTCGACAATGGCTGTGGGGAAAAGCCTGGGTTGTTAAGAGTGTCCGCCAGGGTGGTAGGGCGGGATGGACGCTTCGTAATGGGCGCGGACCGGGGCTACGTCTCGGGCGAGGAGATCCAGGCCTGCGAGTCTCGACCGCGAGATCGCCGAGCGTGCTCGCGAGCACGAGATGGCGCGCAGGCTGATGACCATCCCAGGTATGGGTCCGATCACCGCCACGGCGCTGATCGCCCTAGCTCCTGCAGCCGAAACCTTCGAGCTGAGCGGGCGGCTTTAAGCCGATCCGCTTTCGTAAGGGGATGTGGCGAAGCGGACAGCATGGTTGAGGCCGTGCTCCTGAAAAGCACGGCCTCGTTAGGCTCTATGCCGCCCTCACGGTGGCTAGGAAGCGCGCAACCTCAGCACTGAGGTGCTCTGACTGGCGCGACAACTCCGAGGCCGCGCCGAGGACCTGGCTCGCCGCCGCGCCCGTCTCCTCGGCCGCACCGGCAACACCCGCGATGTTGCTTGTCACCTCACCGGTACCCTGCGCCGCCTGAGAGACATTCCTGACGATCTCCTGAGTCGCCGCACCCTGTTCCTCGACGGCTGCGGCGATCGAGGTCGCAACGCCGCTGATCTCGCGGATCCGTTCGGTGATCCCGGTGATCGACGTGACTGCTTGACCGGTCGAGGCCTGGATCTGAGCGATCTGACCCGATATCTCACCCGTCGCCTTGGCGGTCTGCTCAGCGAGCGCCTTCACCTCAGACGCTACGACCGCAAAGCCGCGCCCTGCCGCGCCGGCGCGCGCCGCCTCGATCGTCGCGTTCAGAGCCAGAAGGTTCGTCTGCCCAGCGATCGAGGAGATCATTGTGACCACATCGCCGATGCGCGACACCGCGGCGCTCAGCTCCTGAACAAGTCCGCCGGTCTGACCGGCCTCGGTAACAGCGGTCCGCGCGAGACCCGCCGAGCCGGCCACCTGCCGACCGATCTCCTGAACGGACGAACCGAGTTCCTCAGCGGCCGCAGCGACGGTGTTGACGTTCGAGGCGGCCTCCTCGGCGGCCGCGGCCACCGTGGTCGACTGGCTCGCCGTTTCCGTCGCCGTGGCGGTCATGGTCTGCGCGGTCGCCTGCAGCTCGGTCGCTGAGGACGACACCAGGCCGATGATGCCGCCGACGGCGGCCTCAAAGCTGTCAGCCATCTGCCGCATGCCGGCCTTGCGTTGTTCCTCGGCAGCCAAACGGGCCTGGGCAGTCTCTGCTTCAAGCTGCCGGGTGCGGATCAGGTTGTCCTTGAACACCTGTACGGCGGCGGCCATCGCGCCAAGCTCGTCGCGTCGGTCGGCTCCGGGAACCGTGACAGAGGTATCGCCGGCCGCGAGCGTGCCCATCGTGGCCGTCATGCGGGTGATCGGGTGCGCGACGCGGAGGAGGCTGAACAGCGTCGCTCCAAGCGCAAGGACAAGGGCGACGACCATCGCGACGTAGGTCACGCGTGCTGTTTCGTCGACGTTGGACACGGTCGTGTCCGCCTCGTCCTGAGCACCCTTTCGATTGAGGGCCACAGCTTGTGTGATGATCTGAGACAGGCCTGAGTAGAGCCTCACGATCTCAGGCTGCGTAATCTCGGTTAGCGCCTCCGGCTGGCGGCCTGCATCCATCAGCTCGACCGCATGCTTGCCGATGGCTCCGAACTCGGTCCACTCTTGCACGAACCGATCGTGGAGAGCGCGCTCCTGGGGCGAGGAGATAAGCGCTTCATAGCGTTTGCTGACCTGTTCAGCGGCTTCGATTGCCGACAAGTACTGCTTACGATGCTCGGCCAGTTGCTGTGTGTCACGCGTCGCGGCTACGAGCCGGTACTGGCGCACGCGAGCCTTATCGACGGCTGAGTTCAGCTCGCCGAGCGTTTGAACGGAGGGCAGCCAGTTGCCTGCGACTTCGGTCGCGCTGTGACGGATCGCGCTGAGCTTGAGCAGCGTGAGGGCACTCTCGCCGGCTATAATGACTGCCAGTAAAGCAAAAAGGCCGGCAAGCGCGGCCTTGATCGAGATACGCATCGATGATCCGGCGGATAGTGGAACGCTACGAGGCGTCCGATGGCATACCATCCAGCAAGGGTTACCACCTGCCTAAACGGCTACGGGTATCGCGCAACCGTGAGATCTGTTTCTGCCGACAGGGTCGGCTCGACTGAAGGGCCGGACGCGGTATCACAGTGTAGATCACGGTTGCTCGCTCTCGAAGAACGACACGAGCAAGCTCGGCATGCGTCTAGGCCCGCAATCCCCCTGAGCCGACTTTGTGTGGCGGCCGGCGACTGACGGATTTCAAGAAGCCCGGGACATGTCCATGACGCCCGATCTGGGTCGTTATAGGAATGGCGGCTTTCGGTGATTTTCCGCTGGTCCTGTGTGGATGGCTCCCGCATTGCAAGTGGCGAATTGAGCTTCTGACGGGTTGGTCGGGTGCAGTCTTGTGTCCGGCCTGTCGATGCAGTCGTTCATGTTGACCGCTGGCCCTGATGGTATCCGCGAGCTGGGTCCCACTCTGCTTTGCGGGCTATGACGCCCTGGACTAGCGGCGGGGTGTCCCGGCTCCCGGTCTGACCGGTTCGCCATCAACTCTCATCGTCCTCGCAACCTGGAAACGTCTCCTCTGCGTGCTGTCAGGCGGCCGTGGCCGCCGGTGCGCGGTAGGTGCCGCCGCGGGTCATGATCGCCCAGGCGACCCGCGCCGTGCGATTGGCCGCCGCAACGGTCACCACGCGCACCGGCTTACGCTGCAGCAGCGCCGGCAGCCGCGGGTCGACCGAGGTCGGTGTCGTCTTCGCACGCCGGATCAGAGAGGTCATGCCGACCACGAGCAGCCGGCGCAGGTAGCGGTCGCCCATGCGCGAGATCCGGCCCAGGCGCTCCTTGCCGCCACTGCAGTTCTGCAGCGGTGTCAGGCCCAACGAGGCCGCGAACTGCCGACCGGAGCGGAAGCGTTCGGGCTCGCTCACCGAGGCGGCCAACGCGGTTGCCGACACGATGCCGACACCCGGGATCGTCGCCAGGCGCTGCGACAGGTCGCTGTCCCGATGCCAGGCGAGCAACTCCTTCTCCAGTCGGGTGAGCTGGATCTGCACGGCACCGATCTGATCGGCCAGCCCGGTCACCACGCGCTGGGCGAGCGGCGGCACCTCGGCCGCGTCTCCGGCCGAGAGCCGGGCCGCCAGTTCGAGCGCGTGCCGCAGGCCCCGCGCCATCTCGATCCCGAACTCGGCGAGCAGGCCGCGGATCATGTTCACCAACTGCGTGCGTTGCTTGACCAGCAGGTCGCGCGTCCGGTGCAGCGCCAGCGCCGCCTGCTGCTCGGTCGACTTCACCGGCACGAAGCGCATGCTCGGGCGCGTGACCGCCTCACAGATTGCAGCGGCATCGTTCGCATCGGTCTTGCCGCGCTTCACATACGGCTTCACGTAAGCCGGCGGCATCAGCCGCACGTCGTGGCCCAGGCTCATGAGCTCCCGGGCCCAGTGATGCGCCGTGCCGCACGCCTCCATGCCGACCAGGCAGCGCGGCAGCTTGGCGAAGAACGGCACGACCTGCGCCCGCCTCAGAGCCTTGCGCACGACGACGTGCCCAGCTGCGTCGACGGCGTGGACCTGGAAGATGCTCTTGGCCAGATCGATGCCGACGGTGGTGATCTCCATGGGGATGGCTCCTGCATGAGCGTGGCTGCTGCTTCGGCAGCGACCACATCTTGGCACCGAGATGCCGTCAGTCGGAGCGGGAGCCATCCACCCCATCTGCTTTCGGGCGACAAACGCTTCGAAGCGGACCTCGTTATGACGTTTGCGTTCGACCCGCCGCAATCACATCGGTCGGCGCATCATTTCGCGAACACCTCTTTGGCAGCGAACAGGCCATTGAGTGCCGCAGGAAAGCCTGCGTAGACGGCCATCTGCATAATGATCTCGGTAATTTCTTCGCGCGAGAGACCAACATTAAGGCCCGCCTCGATGTGGACCTTGAGCTGCGGGGCCGCATTGCCCATCGCTGTCAGAGCCGCGATGGTGGCGATCTCGCGGGCGCGCAGGTCGAGGCCGGGGCGGCTGTAGATGTCGCCGAAGGGGAACTCGAGCAGGTAGGTCGCGAAGTCGGGGGCAATGTCGGCGAGCGAGGCGACGACCTTCTCTCCGGCCTCGCCGTCGATCTCAGCGAGTGCCCGTCGTCCGCGTTCGAGCCGGCTTTCGCTGCCGCTGTGGGGGAATTTCGTCATAGGCCTGTGTCCTCTCGTCCGGACCGGCGTAGCCGGTGATCTTGGTGTCGAGGACGAGGAGGCAGGCTTGCAGGTCAGCCACGTGGGCGCGGACGCGCTCGCGGTGCTGCTCCAGCATGTCCCGGCGCTCAGCCTCGGTGACGACGCCGCTCTCCCGCAAGGCTGCGTAGCGCAGCATCTCCCGGATCGGCATTCCAGTCGTCTTGAGACGGCCAAGGAACGCGATCCAGATCAGGATCGATGCGTCGTAGTCACGTTGGCTCGATTGGTCCCGGTCGGCATAGGGAAGCAGTCCGATCCGCTCGTAATAGCGGATGGTGTGAGCGGACAGTCCCGAACGCTTCGCCAGTTCACCAATCTTCATGAGCACCGTTCTCGCCACGACGCATCTGAGGCTAGGGGTTTGAGTGCGCTCTAAGTCAAGGCCCTATCCAGCCGCTATGTCTCGGTTCGCGCCATACCGCGAGCCAAGGTCGATGGGTTCCTGCAAAGGACCGCTTTCGGAAAAACCTAACAACGGCCGGCACGGCCGGCTTGGGTCGCTTCCGGAATGGCGGCTCGGGGTGAATTTCGGCTCTTCCGCTTCCTTTACTGAGCACGGCAAAAGCAGACGACCGGATGGGTCCCGCTCCCGACACTGCAGCGCTTGCCGGTGCGCATCGTGCAGAGGCCGGCCCGTGATACAATCGGACAAGCTGTAGTGAGCGCCTGTCTTTGGTTCGCTAAGTTGATGATTGTAAGTGCATATGCCCATCGAGTAGGCAGCTAATAAATTAAGATATCTATCTTATCGTATGCCAAATTCAACACGCTGACCGCATTCCATGTCTGCTCTCGATGCTTGGGAATTACCAACCTCTTGTGGCATTTGGTGTTGGTATTCCAATGCCACAGCTGCCTTCGTGCCGTGGCTTAGTCAGTCCTCTGTGCCGCACGAGCAACTGATTGAACAAAATCGACGCTTCGATGCAGCCTTGGAGAATATGAACCAAGGCTTGTGCATGTTCGATGCGGACCGACGTTTGTTGGTCTGGAACAAGCGATATCTGGAGATCTTCGGACTTGAGGCTGACCAGTTGCATGTCGGAATGAGCCAGCGACAGATCATCGAGATCTTGGTTGGCCTCGGACGTTACGCAGCTGGCACCACGGTCGATGCTCTGAGTGAAGGCACTCGGACCTCGCTTATCGAGGGGCAGGCTACGTCAATCCTGCGGGAGCTCGCGGATGGGCGAACGGTCTCAGCGACTCACAGGGCGATGAGCGGCGGCGGGTGGGTCGCGACCTTCGAGGATGTGACTGAGCGCCGCCGCAACGAAGACCGTATTACCTACATGGCGCGGCACGACGCCCTGACCGATTTGCCCAACCGCATGGCCTTGCATGAGTTTGGCAACGGAATGCTGGGGCAGCCTATGCCGGGTCGTTCCCTCGCCGTGCTGTGTCTCGACCTTGATCGGTTCAAGCTCGTCAACGATGGGTTCGGCCACGCGGTGGGCGACCAACTTCTACGGTGTGTCGCTCAGCGGCTTCAGCGAGAAGTTCGTGAAGGAACTACCGTCGCGCGGATGGGGGGAGACGAGTTCGTCGTCCTGCACCGGGTCAAGGACCTGAAGGCGGCGGAAGCGCTGGCGCGGCGACTGATCGCGTCAGTCAGCGCGCCCTACGAGCTCGACGGATTGCGGGTTGAGATCGGTATGAGTGCCGGAATTGTGTTGTCCGGCGAGATGGATCGTGACGTCACTCAGCTTCTGCAGAACGCCGATCTGGCGCTCTACCAAGCAAAATCGGACGGGCGGGGGACGTTTCGGGTCTTCGAACCCCAGATGGACGAAAGCGCACGAGCCCGCCTCAACTTGGAGCGGGAACTGCGCGAGGCGCTGACCAATGAGCGCTTTGAGGTGCACTACCAGCCGCTCGTCAAACTCAGCAGCAACGACGTGACTGGCGTTGAAGCCCTGGTTCGGTGGCGGCACGCCGAGCGGGGCCTCGTGAGCCCTGCGGTGTTCATTCCCATCGCAGAAGAAACTGGCTTGATCGTACCGTTGGGCGAGTGGGTGTTGCGGCGGGCGTGCGAGGATGCCAAGCGATGGCCCGCTCACGTCGGGGTCGCGGTCAACGTATCGGCCCATCAGCTGCGCCAGCGCAACTTCGCGACGATGGTGTTCTCGATTCTATCAGAAAGCGGCCTCGATCCGAGTCGGCTCGAACTGGAAATCACCGAGAGCGTACTTCTGGAAGAAACCGATGCGAACCTTGAGACGCTGCACGTCTTGCGCAGTTTTGGTATCCGCATCGCCATGGACGACTTCGGCACCGGCTATTCCAGTATCAGCTACCTGCGCCGGTTCCCCTTTGACAAGATCAAGATTGATCGGTCCTTCGTGCGCGAGATCGGCGAGAAGCCCGAGGCGGCCGCGATCATTCGGGCTATTATCGGTCTCGGCCAGAGCCTCAATATGACGACCCTTGTGGAGGGTATCGAGACGGACATCCAGCGTAACGCTGTCCTCTCCGAGGGGGCTCATGAGATGCAGGGCTTTCTGTTCAGTCCTCCGCGCCCTGCCCAGGAAGTCGATGCCCTATTTAAAGTCGAGCATTCCAAGAATAAGGTGGCGTAAGTATCGCGGAAAAATTCAATTTTACCACGCGAGAGCCCGGTGCCGGATCTATGCGCCATGAGGTGACTCATTCGATTGACCAGGAACGCCGAGGCGACCCTATCGCGAGGAACGGATGGCGAAGCCCGGAGGCGTTCACGCCGAGTTCGACCTCCGCCAGCTGAAAGCTGCGTAGCGCAATTGCGAGGCCGTCGCCAAAGTCAGCCAATTCAGTGTCACTGATCCGCAACAAGGCAGCGGGGGTGTCTGCTAACAGGACAGCAACGCGTGTCGCGACATGACCGCGTCGGGTCGCAACCGAAACACCGGCCTCGCGATGAAGCGGACGTCACCGTTCCGCCCGCTCACGACCGATTTCGTTGAAAAACTCGCGGTCGGCCTGGATTGAGATTTGACCCGAGGCTTGGCCGAGGGGCTCCCGCCAGACGGTCAGGCTAGATCACGGCGCGAGGCTCCCGCTTCGATGGCCGTCACGACGCGTTCACGCAGATCGGCGGACAGGGCATCCGGCTCTCCTGATCAGAAAGCCGTGCATCGAATCACATCTCCGTCCGTGCCAAAACCCCAGACGACTCAACTCGCTCGGATCGCGCTCTAGGGTGGAACCGAGCAGTTGCAGGGCTCCGCGCCAACGCAATGCACATTCCAT
This sequence comes from Methylobacterium sp. 391_Methyba4, assembly GCF_029691625.1. Classification (NCBI taxonomy): domain Bacteria; kingdom Pseudomonadati; phylum Pseudomonadota; class Alphaproteobacteria; order Hyphomicrobiales; family Methylobacteriaceae; genus Methylobacterium; species Methylobacterium sp. 391_Methyba4. Next base: position 5,758,137 of record NZ_CP121475.1, read on the forward strand.
TATACCCTCCGCTGCGTGTCCGGAGCGGATTTGGCGGAGTGTCGAGGAACTTGGCCGGAAGTGCGGAGCGTCCCCCTTCTCCGCCAGTCGTCCCCCTGAAGTGCTCTGTGGATCCGGCCGTGTCGCGGTGCGTGGTGGCCGGGGTGATGCTCTGCCGCACATCGTCGAACGGCTTGCGCCGGCTCAGATCGGGCGCCTGCGCCGGGCGGCTCCGGTGACATTCGTCACGGTCGCCGCTCGTCCGATCCGCGCCTCGGCCTGAGATCCGGAGAGGCGGCCCTCGCCACGCCCGGAGGGCCGCGCATCGGCCATGAGGCCCGCCCCGAACACCGCGGCGGGAAATGGCCGCTTCGCGCAAGCCGCCAGCTCGATCTCCCCATCAGGTCGGGCGTTCGGCGTGCGCGGGACTTCGTGGGTCGCCTCCCAGGACACATCGCCGAATACGGCGCGCGTCGCGCGGTGAGCGCAGTCCCTGTCCGGTTCGGTCAAGGAGCGCCCGCCGAGACGGGCTATGTGAGCGGAGTATCGTCCGTTCAGCGGCTGCCGAGGAGGTCGCCATGGCGTTTTCACCGTTTTCACGGGCCGGGGCCGCCCTCCTGATGCTCGCCCTTCCCAGCGGAGTCGCGGGTGCGGCCACCCGCGGGGAAGCGCAGATCCGCCTCGCGCAAGGTGGCATCGCCATCCCCAGCGAGGCGCAGCTCAACCGCCTCGAACGCGAGGCGATCACCACGCCTCCCCTCGATGTGAGCGATCCTCCGCCGGGCGTCGAACCGGGCACGCAGAGGCGGCATCGAGACCCGCAGGATCGCCGCAACGACCGCAGGCTCCCGGGGGAGGGGGGCGCCTGCGAGGCGTGCTGAACGGTTCCGGGCGGTGCATCCCCGCGACACGCCCCCGGTCCGAAATCCCGGTCCGAAGTCCCGGTGTGAGGTCACGATGCAGGATGCCAAGCCTGTCGCTGTCGATCCCGACCGGACGGGATCGGAAAGCCCGCGGCACCGCGCCAAGCCGCCCCGGCGGTGGAGCCGGGCGCTCGTGGCCGTCGCCATCCTGCTCGTGGCCGCCGGCGCGTTCGCGGTTGCGCATGTCTGGTCGCCGCACGCCAACCTGCGCATCACGCTCGGCCCCCCCGGCAGCACGGCCGAGCGGTTCATCACGGCCTTCGTGTCCGTCTCCCGGGTGCAGCATCCCCGCGTCAATCTCGACCTCGTGCGGGTCGACGACCTCGCGGGGAGCGCCAAGGCTCTGGAGGAGCGCCGGACCGATCTCGCCATCGTGCGCAGCGACGCGGGGGCACCCGCCAACGCACAGACCATCGTCATCCTGCGCCGGGACGTGGTCGCCTTGATCGTGCCCCCGCACAGTCCTGTCACCTCGGTCGCCAACCTGGCGGGCAAGACCGTCGGCCTCGTGGCCGGGCCGCTGCAAGACACCAACACGCGTGTCCTCGACATGGTGCTGAGCTACTTCAACATCCCCGCCAAGGATGTCGGCAGGGCCATTCTTCCGATCGACGCCCTGGCCCAGGCCGTCCGGCAGAAGAAGGTGGCGGCCATCCTGGCGGTCGGTCCCATGGCGCCGGGCGAGATCGTCGATGGGGTCGCCGCCGTCGCGCGCGCCACGAAGGGCACGCCGGGCATCCTCGCGCTCGACGAGGCGGAGGCGATCGGCAAGCGGTTCCCCGGCTTCGAGGCGATCGACGTGCCCGTGGGGGCGTTCCGGGCGCGTCCCGCCACGCCCAGCGAGTCGGTCACGACGCTGGCGGTCACCTATCGGTTCGCCGCCTCGGAGCTGATGCCCAACGTCGTCGCGGCCGCCATCGCCCGGTCGATCCTGACCACAAAGGCCAAGCTCACGGCCGTGACGCCGCTCGCCGCGCAGATCGAGGCGCCCGATCCGGACGACAAGAGCCCGATCCTGCCCGTCCATCCGGGGGTCGCGTCCTATCTCAGCAACGGGGACCAGAGCTTCTTCGACCAAGCCCAGCAATATCTCTATCTCGGCGGCGTGGTGATCAGCCTCGCCGGATCGCTCCTCGCCGCCGCCTCGGCGGGCTGGGCCCGGCGCCGATCGGAGGCGGAATGGCGCCCGGTCTGGCGCCTGGTCGAGATTGCCGACGCGGCGCCCGGCGCCGACCGTGCGGAGCTCGCCGCCCTGGAGGGCGAATTCCGGGCGATCGTCTCGGCGATGCTGGGCTGCACCACCGGGGCTGTCAGCACCGACTGCCTGTCGGCCTTCGCGACGGCCCTGGCCCATGCGCGCGACGCCCTCGACCGCCGGCGCGCAAGCCTCGGCCCCGAGACGGCGCTCCCGTCCGCACCGACGCTCGTGGTCGCCCATTGACGGCGGGCCCGGGCCCGGGCGGTGGCTCGGGCCGGCTGCGGCCGGCGATCGAGCGACCGAAGCCGTGAAGGCGCTCTAGCGCGCCGCCGGCGTGCGGAGGAGCAGGACGCGCAGGCGACCGCCGCCCAGCACGCGGCCGATCTCCCGGTAGGCGAAATACGGGAGCAGCGCCACGAACATCACCCAGGCGAAGGTGAGCACGCCCCGCGGGCCGCCGGCCATCTCCGGAAGAACGGTGCCCGGCGCCTTCCCGTGCCAGGCCCCCACCAGCACCTCTTCGAGTCCGTAGGCCGCCACCAGGACGGCGGTGAACAGAAGGGAGCGGTACAGGATCCCGTAGACGAGGGGGCCGCGCGTGATGCGCCGGCCGAGACGGAGGGATCCGAGCTTCGCCGCCTCGGCGATCAGCATGAACTTGGCCAGGACCAGGGCGTTGATCAGCCCGAGCGCATAGAAGTGATAGCTCGGATAGTGCGGGATATCCTGATCGACCCGTGCGTAGATGTTGATGCTGAACAGGATCAGGGTACCGAAAACGACGATCAGGTAGATCGCGAAGGCCAGGTAGCGCTTCGCTTCGGCGGCGGCCCGACGTCCCAGGGATCGGGACTTGGCGCGCCCGTCGGCACCCGGCAGCTCCCGCGGGGCAGGGGCAGGGGCAGGGGCAGGGGCAGCCGCCATCGCCTCTCGAGACGTGACAGGGGGCATGGCTCGTTCTCCGCGGCTCCCGTGCGCCCATGGTCCGCGCGCCGGGCGCGTGGACCATGGGCCGGTTCCGCATGCGCGCCCGAAGCCCCGGACCGGGCTGCCCGGTCCGGGGTCTGACGGGCCGCGGGTCAGGCCGCGAGCTTGACGGCGTGCTTGCTCTCGATCGTCCGCCGGATCAGGCGACGGGTCCGCTCGGTGAAGGCCATCTTGTCCGCCAGGCAGCTCTCCAGCAGGACGCCGACCCCGAAGTGACCGCTCACATCGGCCATGGCGACGAGGGCGACATACTCGGCGATGCGCAGATGCATCAGGTGATTGGCCTTGATCAGGATGAACAGGGCCTTGGCGGCCGGGGCCTGGATCTCGGCCAGCTCGCGCCGGAAGTCTTCGAGGAAGACTTCTTGAAGCCGACCGTTGGAGGCAATCGGTTTCTCGCCGATCAGCTGAAAGCAGCGATCGAGCGACTTGACCGTCTTCTCTTGGATGAAGGCGCGTGACTGGAGCGCCTCTTGGATGGCCGGATCCTGCGTGGCTTGGCCCAGCTCCTCGTAAATCTTCGTCGCGCGCTCCGCGTGATGCCGCGCATCGCTCAACATGCGCACGAAAAGCTCCTTCGGTGACTTGATCGGCATGGTCATCTCCTCACGCTGCATCGTGATCAACCGAGGCATCTCTCAAATGCCGAGACCGCTTCGCGCGTCCTTGAGCGGACCGGAGGCAGCGTTCTTCCGATCGCCGGGATGTGCGGAACGCGCCGACCGCTAGGAAGCCCGATCGGTCGCGCCCTGACCGGGCACGCAAGGTCAGTTCCCTGCCTCGCCTCACCGCACCGAAGCGGAGGGCCCATTATGCAGTCGCGGCGATCCCATGCTTGATCGGGGAAGACACCGGCCGCCGGCGCGATTGACAACGGCTTCGGGCCGCCTGGGCGCCGGACGGAAGCGACGTTCAGGATGGAACGCTGCGGTCGGAGCGGCGCAACGCGGCTGCGCCGGTTCACCGGCACGCGAGTCCCCGCGGATCAAGCGGCGTCGGCAGCTCGGCGTACGGTACGGCCGAGACGTGTCCGAGGGGCCGCAGGGCTTCGCGTCCGGCGCCCCTCGGCAGGTCGTTCTCCTGAACGGAGACCATCCATGAGAACTCTGCAGATTGCGTCGGTGGCCTGTGCCGCCCTGATCATGAGCGGCATGGTGGCCGAAGCGCGTGGCTTCTACGGTGGCCGGGGAGGCTTCCGCGGCGGTGGTTTCCGCGCGGGCGGCGTCCAGGGCGTCCGGGTCGGCGGCTATCGCGGGGGGGTGGGCTATCGCGGCCGCTACGGCGCGGTCGGCCGTTACGGCGCGGTCGGCCGATACGGCGGGGTTGGCCGTTACGGATACGGATATGGCCGCTACGGCGTCCGTCCCTACGGCTACGGCCTGGGCGCGGCTGCCGTGGGCGCTGCCGCCGCCACCGGATACGGTGCCACCTACGGCCGCTGCGGACCCTACGCCTATTACGATGCCTATGCGGGCGTCTGCCGCCCGTATTGATCCTGCCGCGAGAGGGTCGAGGCCGGCAGGCCCCGACCCCCAACCCCCGATCATCCGGCCCGAGCCGGCGGCCCGCCCCGGCAGAGTGGCCCCAGAATGGGTTCGGCCCAAGCCATGACCTCCCGAATCGTCGCCCCGCTCCTCCTCGCCGCCTGCCTGAGCACACCAGCCCTGGCGCAGCCGTCCGGCTTGCAGCAGCCTGCGGCGCTCATTCACGGCAACTATTGTGGCCTCGGCAGCAATGCCCCGTTGCCGCCCGTCGATTCGCTCGATGCCGCCTGTGCGCGTCATGACGCCTGCACCCCCGTCGGCGGATTGCCGTCACGGGCCTGCAATCTGCGGCTTCAATGGGAGACGGACCGCATCGCGCGCGATCTGCGGCAGCCGGACGATATCCGCGCCCTGGCGGGCTTCATCGCAGCCGGGGCCGCGATCTTGCCGTTCGACCCGAATGCCCCGGTGGCCGTGCGGATTCCGGCCTCCGTGCGCTACGACGTTCCTCCGGCTCGCGTCCATCGGGCCGTCTACCGCGCCTATTAGGGCACGACCTCCGGTTGCGTCGGCCGGACAAGGCTGTGGGGCAGCCAAGTCCGGCCGGCGCGGTTAAGTCTGGCCGGCGCGGTCAGCGGCGGAAGCTGCCCCGGAACCCGCCGACGCGCCGTCCGTAAACGGCGCGGCCCCCGTATACGCGGCCCCCCCGATACACCCGCGCACCCCGATAGACGGCACCGCCCCGGTATCCGTAGCGGGCGCCGCCGCGGTATCCGTACACGCCGCCACCCCGGGGCCCGTAGTAGCCCGGTGCGCCGGAGACGTTCGGTCGGCAGGCGCCGTAGGGGCCCCGATGAAATCCGGGCCCACAGCCGCCGGCGGCCTGCGCGGCCGCAATGCCGAGTCCGCCCGAGCCGATGGGAGGCAGGCCCAGCATGGCAGCCAGTGTGAGGGCTGCGAGCGAGATGGTCCGTGTCGCTTTCATCGGGATCTCCTGAATTCGCCGGGTGATGCCATGCAATCCGGATTCTTGTGCTCGATTGACCAATGCTGTCTGCCGTCCATGGGAAAGCGGTCGTCCGGCGATCGCGGCCTTGGCGCCCAAGGGCGGCCTGAAAGGCCGGTCCGTTCCGTCCATTCAGGAAGGGGTACGGGATCGGGCGGCCCCGGATCGGCTGCCGCATCCGGAGGCCGGCTCCCACGCCTCCAGATGCTCGGCGTCGTACCGGACCAGCGTCTGAACGCGTGCGTGAAGGCGGCGGCTTCGGAAAAGCCCAGACAGGCCGAGATCTGCGCCAGCGTCATGTTGGTATCGGCCAGGAGCTGCTGCGCCGTCTCGAACCGGATCTGGGTGGCCACCGACCGGAAGCTCGTGCCTTCGGCCCTCAGGCGGCGGCTGAGGGTGCGCCGATGCACCGCCAGATGGCGCGCGACGGCTTGGCCGGACCACGGATCCTGGATGAACTCCGCGCGGAGCAGCCGCCGCAACCGGTCCGACATCGGGAGCGGAGCTGCCGCCCCGACCTGTCGGATGCGGCCTTCGGCGATCCGGTGTGCCGTCCGATCTGCGCCCGGGACCGGTTGCTCCAGAAGGCGCGCCGGAAAGGCGAGGGCCGCCCATTCCTGATCGAACCTGACGGGCGCGCGGAAGAAGTGCCAATAGGGATCGGTCTGCTCCGGCGGTGCCCGCGGCAGCAGAAGCTCCGACGGGGACCAGCGGGCGCCGCACAGGGCGCGCACGATATTGACGACGGTGGCGAGCGCCCCCTCCGCCTGCAGGCCCACTGCCGTCGCGCCGGTCTCGTAGGGAAAGTAATGAAGCAGCGCCAAGTCGGCCTCGACGAAGAGTCGGACCGCCGAGCCGCAGGTCCAGGCCCAGGGCCGGGTCTCCAGCACATGGAGGGCGTCGCCGATGGTCGCCGCGTTCCGGATCAGGATGTTGCTGGGCCCGAGCTTGGCGAGGGCAATGCGCTGCCCCACCAGCAGGCCGAGATGGCCGCACCGCGTGCGGTTCGCCCCCAACTGGAGCACGCGGCCGAGCGCGGCGTTCGAGATCGGGCTGGCATCGTCTCCGGACGCCCAGCGATCGCAACCGGCCTCGCGCAGGATGTGGACGGGATCGGCGCCGAGTTCCCGGAGAGCGGCACGGGTCGCGCTCGCGACGCCGCCATGAACGGTTTCGACGGAGGGGGAAAGATCCGCATCCGATGGGTGGAAGAATTCGAGACTGTCACAAGAGTCTTCGCACACGAGAGCGAGGCGACTGGTCATTGCACAAATCCCATTTCTCCAATTCGGGCTCAATTCAAAATCTTGCCCTCCCGGCGGCATTGCGCTGGATCAATATTGTCAAAAAATCTGTGACATGTTTTGAATATGCAACTAAAATGCAGTATTCATGAAGTTTTTTGTCCGGGTACAGGTGGTCGATCGGCGTTTTCGCAATCGTGTGTCGGTATCTGCGGCTCCGGCCATGTCGCGCACGGCGCGGCGTGGTGCACGGCGGCGGGGAAGGCCTGGCTCCCGCCCTCTCCGGAGAACAACGCGGCCGAGATCCGGGTGACGGACCGGGAACGGCGGGCGGCCTCGCGCGGGGCGATGCCGACCCGGCGCCGCGCCTCCACCCGCAGCCACGCCTCGGCCCGCAGGCCATCGCGCTCACCGGCGGGACGACGGGCAAGGCGACGGACAAGTCGACGGACAAGCCGACGGGCGTGATGCAGCCCTATCCCGCCTGGAAACACCGACATCGCGGCCCGCGGGATCGACATGCGCGCGCCGGAGAACCTGCCGGGCCCAGACGCCGCCGGCCGGCGCGATGCTGGACCGACCGGGACACCCGGCCGGCGGTCACCGGCTGCCGGGACCGCGCGCGAGCCCCGCCAGGGTGAACAGATCGATCGACAGCTTGGCGCCGACCACGAAGGCGTCGGGGATGGTCTTGCGGTAGAATGGGAACCGGGTCTGGTCCGGATCGACGATGTATTGCAGGTTCGGCGTCAGCCGGATCGCCGGATTGACCTGGATGCCGTAGTTCAGCTCCATCATCACCTGCTGCGTCGGGATCTTGCGGAACAGGCCGAGCGTGCCCTGCGCCAGGGCGATGTTGGACAGGGCGAGCCGGCTGAAGGCCTGCGTGTTGATGACGAAGCCGACCGTATCGAACGGCCGGCCCGCGAAGGTGCCGGTCTGCAGGGCGCCGATCTCCAGGAAGTGGTCCTCGACGAGCCGGCCCGAGGTGCCGGCCATCGCGACGCCGAACAGCGTCAGGCCCTGGATCGCCTTCGGATCCGGCCGCCACACCATCTGGTCGAACCGGGCGTAGACACCCGAGCGGCCGAACCGGGTCATCGCCGGCAGGCCGGTGAGCACCGCGGGCTGCCCGGTCACGTCGCGCACCGGATCGGCGTAATCCGAGGCGTCGTACCAGCCGCCGATTCCGTAATTGCGGGGCAGCACGTCGTTGGCGAAGGTGGTCGTGTAGCCGAGTTCGAACGGCACGATGGCGCCCGTCGCGCCCTCGAGCGAGAAGTCGAGGCCGTTGTCGCCCGGCTGCTGATGCCGCGGGTTCACCTCGTAGGCGCCGACATGGAAAAACGTCGTGTCGGTGAGCCACGCCCTGCCATGCGCTCCCCAGCTGGAGACCGGCCAGAAGGTGAAGTTCGAGGTCTTGAACACGAAGGTCGGGTTGCCGCAGGCTGAATTAGACTGGAAGTTGCAATAGAGCGGCGAATTCAGGAAGCTGATATTGGCGACCAAGCGGCCGGCCTCGACGTCGAGACGATTGTCGAACAGCTTCTGCTGGTAGGAGAGCAGCGTCAGCCGGGTGGTCTGGCCGCCGCCGTAGATCTCCTGCACGCTGGTGTTATTGCCGATGACATCGTTCGACAGGCTGCGTCCGTGCCGGTTCGTCACCGCCACGTGGAATGCGCCGCCCTCGATCCCGGCGAGGCGCTGCAGGTCGCCGTCGATGCCGAGGACGAGCTGGCCGGCATAAGCCGCGCCCTGCCGGAGGCCGCCGACCGGGTTGATCGCCCCTTGCCCGGTGTAATTGGCCAGGAGACTGAGGCCGTTGCCGAGATCCAGGGTGCCGGGCGGCAGGGTCGGCGGCGTCGCGGTCTGCCCGAGCGTGTCGGCGGCGCCGGCCGCGCTGTCGGCCCCGTCGGAGCCCGGGCCGTCCGATCGCGGCGGCGGGCGGCTGGCGCGGGGCCGCGGCACCGGGCCGACGGCCGTGGCCGGCACGGCGCGGCCGGCCCCCGCCTCCTGGCTCCATCCGGGCTGCGGCAGCGCCAAGCCTAACGCGAGCGCGGCGCGCATCGCCAAACCGTTCATGACGGATCCCCCCGTGATGCTCTGTGGTGTCCGGGTCCGGTCGTGCGCCGGGCTCCGGATCGGGGCCTCAGCCCGGGCGCTTCTTGATGAGGCCCACCGTGAGCGCGGTGACCAGGGTGCCGGCGGCGAGCGCCAGGACGGCGCCCGGCAGGTTCGTGACGGCGTTCGGGATCGGCAGGACGAACAGGCCGCCATGCGGCACCTTCAGGGTCACGCCGAGGGTGAGCGCCAGGGCGCCCGCCACCGCGGACCCCGCGACCAGAGACGGGATCACCCGGAGGGGGTCGGCCGCCGCGAAGGGGATCGCCCCCTCGGTGATGAAGGCCGCCCCCAGCACGGCGGCGGCGCCGCCGGCCTCGCGCTCGGCTTGCGTGAAGCGGGCCGGGAACAGGCGGGTCGCCAAGGCGAGGCCCAGCGGCGGGGTCATCCCGCCGAGCATCACCGCCGCCATGGGCGCGTCGACGCCGGAGGAGAGCAGGGCCGCCGCCGAGGCGTAGGCGGCCTTGTTGATCGGGCCGCCCATGTCGAGCGCCATCATGCCGCCGAGGACGAGCCCGAGCACCAGGGCGCTCGCCCCCTGCATGCCCTTGAGCCAGGTCGTGAGCGCCGACAGCACCGCCGCGACCGGCACGCCGACCACGTAGATCATCAGGAGGCCGGTGATCGTGGTGGCGAGAAGCGGCAGGATCAGGACCGGCTTCAGGCCCTCGAGGTTCCTGGGCAGCCGGATATGCGTGTTGAGGAAGCGGGCGGTGTAGCCGGCGATGAACCCGGCCGCGATGCCGCCGAGGAAGCCGGCCTGGAGATTGGCCGCCAGCATGCCGCCGATCATGCCGGGGGCGATCCCGGGCCGGTCGGCGATCGAGTAGGCGATGTAGCCGGCGAGCGCCGGGACGATCAGCGCGAAGGCCGCCTTGGCGCCGATCTGCCCGAGGGCGTAGCCCAGGGTTCCCGCGTGGTCCGGCGCCATGGCGTCGATTCCGCCGACCCCGGGGGGCTCGGCGCGCGCCGGTTCGATTTCCCGGTGGTGCTGATCGACCGGGCCGGACCGCCAGGGGCCTACGACAGCGTCGTCCTCGACAACGTGGCGGCCTGCGCGACCCTCGTCGATCATCTGGCGGCCCAGGGCTACGGGCGGATCGGCGGCCTGTTCGGCTCGACGAGTTCGACCGCGCAGGAGCGCCGTGCCGGCTATCTGGAGGCGATGGGGCGGCACGGCTTGGCGCCGCAGATCCGCAGCGTGCCCCCGAACGCGGCCGCGGCGATGGCGGAGGCCACGCGCTGGTTCCAGGAGCCCGACAGGCCGGAGGCGCTCGTGGTCTCGAACGGGCTCATCCTGATGGGCGCCGTGCGGGCGGCCCGTGCCCTGAATCTCGCGCTCCCGCGGGATCTCGCGCTCGCCGGCTTCGACAACGAGCCGTGGACCGAACTCGCCGAACCGGGCCTCACCGTGATCGAGCAACCGGTCGCCGAGATCGGCACCCAGGCGATGCGCCTGTTGTTCGAGCGGATCGAGAGGCCGGATCAGCCGGTCCGGCGCGTGGTCCTCAGCGGCTGTCTCGTCCCGCGCGGTTCGACTGGGACACGGTGACGGTCTGCCTATGCGCGCGCGGCGCCGCGGATCGGGGTGTCTGCCGGGCGGAGCACGCCACCGGTTCCGGCCGCGCGGGGCGTTGGGTCGGCGGCCCGCGCCGGGTAGCGCCCGAAGCGGGTCTTCCGGCTACCCAGGGCAAACGCCATGCGGTAGCCTCCCGCCGGGCCCGGTCCGGACGAGCGGTCCCGGTCCACCTGCCGAAGGCTTCGGCGCGCACCTCCGGATGCCGGGCCGCGCCCGGCCGGATCGGCTGCGCGAAGGCTCCGACGGCCGGCACGGTCTCCGGTCGCGAAGGGCATGACCGACAGGGTGCCCGAGGCCCGGGACGACACCGCAGACATCCGCGCCTTCGAAACAGGATCCGACGATGACCGACGAACCGCACGGCCTCGATCGCGGCTTGACCAATTACGGCGACCGCGACTTCGCGCGCTACCTGCGCCGGTCCTTCGCCCGCTCCATGGGCATCTCGGTCGGGCTGCTGAACAAGCCGGTGGTCGGCATCGCGATGACGCCGTCGGGCTTCAACAATTGCCACCGGGGCATGCCCGAGCTGGTGGAGGCGGTCTCCCGCGGCGTGCTGGCGGCCGGGGCCCTGCCGCGGCCCTTCCCCACCGTGTCGCTCGGCGAGGTTTTCCTCAATCCGACCAGCATGATGTATCGCAACCTGATGGCCATGGACACCGAGGAGATGATCGGGGCCCAGCCCATGGACGCGGTCGTGCTGATCGGCGGCTGTGACAAGACCGTGCCGGCCCAGCTCATGGGGGCGGCTTCCGCCGACCTGCCGGCGATCCAGCTCGTCACCGGCCCGATGTCCACCGGGCGCCACCGCGGGCAGAGGCTCGGCGCCTGCACGGATTGCCGGGGCTTCTGGGCCAAGTACCGGGCCGGCACCGTCGATGCGGAGGAGATCGCCGAAGTCGAGGGACGGCTCTCGGTCACGCAGGGCACCTGCGCGGTGATGGGCACGGCCTCGACCATGGCCTGCATCGCCGAGGCGCTGGGCCTGTCGCTGCCCGGCACCGCGGCGATCCCCGCGGTGCATTCCGACCGGCTGGTGGCCGCCGAGGAGACCGGCCGGGCCGCCGTGCGTCTCATCGAGACGAAGATCCGGCCCTCCCAGGTCATCACCGAGAAGTCGGTGGAGAACGCGATCCGGGTGCTGATGGCGGTCTCGGGCTCGACCAACGCCATCGTGCATCTCACGGCGATCGCCGGGCGGCTCGGCATCCGGGTCTCCCCCGAGCGCTTCAACCAGATCTCGGACGAGACACCGGTTCTGGTCGATCTCAAGCCCGTGGGTCAGGGGTACATGGAGGATTTCCATGCCGCCGGCGGCATGGGGGCGCTGTTGCGCGAGCTGCGGCCGCTCCTGCACCTCGACACCGTCGATGTGGAGGGCCGCACCCTCGCCGAGCGCCTGGACGAGCCCGCCGGCTGGGTCGACCGCACGGTGATCCGCCCCTTCGCCGAGCCGGTCTCGGCCGTGGGCGGGTTGGTCGCCCTGTCGGGCAGCCTCGCCCCGGACGGAGCGATCTTCAAGCGCGCGGCCGCGACCCCGGCGCTGTTCGAATCCGAGGGTCGGGCGGTGGTGTTCACCGGCCTGGAGGATCTCTCCGCCCGCATCGACGATCCCGACCTCGACGTCGAGCCGGGCGATATCCTCGTGCTGCAGAACGCCGGTCCCCACGCCGCCGGCATGCCGGAGGCCGGGTATCTGCCGATCCCGAAGAAGCTCGCCCGGGCGGGAGTGACGGACATGGTGCGGATCTCCGACGCCCGGATGTCCGGTACGGCGTTCGGCTCGATCGTCCTGCACGTGGCGCCCGAGGCGGCGGTGGGCGGACCGCTGGCGGCGGTGCGCGACGGCGACCGGATCCGCCTGTCGATCCGGGACAGGCGGGTCGACCTGCTGGTCGAGGCCGACGAGATCGCCCGCAGGCTCGCTGACCACCGGCCGCCGCCGGCCCCGGCCCGGGGCTACAAGGCCCTCTACCGCCGCACCGTCACGCAGGCCCCGCACGGCTGCGACTTCGACTTCCTGACGAAGGTCGACGCCTAGGGCCTCGTCCGATCGCGCGGCCGGCCTGCGTCGTCGGGTCGACCGTCGCGACGTCCGATCCTATCCGACCTCTCGACTCGGCTCGGCGGTGAGGCCGTCGAAATAATCGAAGAAGACGCGGTCCGGATCGTACCTGTCCCGCAGGTCGCACAGCCTCCGCCACTTCTCGGGCGTGAAGGCCTGGGCGACGATCTCGGGCTGTTCGACCGTGTTGGTCTCGCCGATGTAGTACCCGACGTTGAACGGTTTCAAGACGGCGGTCACCGCCCGATGCCATTCGGCATTGACGGCGTCGGCATCCGCATCGTGCCACATCGTCCAGGGGCCGCCATAGATCTTGGAGGTGATCGAGCGCGCCATGTCCCGTTGCGGCCCCGGAACATGGGGCCCGCAGAAGATCGTCGTCAGGAACACCGAGATCGCCGAGGGGGCCCGCTGCCAGGCCGGCAGGATGGCCGCCATCACCGCGCCGGGGCAGTGGTCGGAATAGGTGGCTTCGACTCTGGATCGCACGCCCTCCGGGAAAAGCGCGCCGGAGGCATCGAAGAGCTGCTCGAAATCGAGGGGCGTGACCCGGGAACGCGACAGCGGCTCGACCGGCGCATCGTCCAGCGGCTGCAAGGCGCGCCGGGCCGCTTCCGGATCGTCCTCGAAGGCGGTCGCGGTGACCATGCAGACCCAGCCGTTGCTGCCGGCCGCCTTGTCCGCCAGCGCGGGCGGGGCCTGGACGAGGAACAGGGTCAGCTCGACGCTGGGCGAGATTGCCGGTGCGGCCTGCCCCAGCCAGGTGCCGACAGCCGGGGCATCCGCGAGCCGATAGAAGGACTGACTGCCATGAATCGCCTTCGGCAGCGGGTGAAGTTTCAGAAAGTATTTCGTGACGATGCCGAAGAAGCCCGAGCCTGCGCCGCGGGCGGCCCAGAAGAAATCCGCGTTCTCGGACTCGCTCGCCCGGATCAGCGTGCCCTCGGCCGTGACGAGTTCGATCGCCTCCAGGCTCTCGGTGCCGTATCCCCAGACCGTGGGGTTCCAGGCCATGCCGCCACCGAGGAAGTAGCCGCTGGCCTTGACCTGCGGACAATGGCCGGTCGGAAAGGCGAGCCCGTGGGCGTTGAGCGCCGTCTGGATCTCGCGATTGCTGAGGATGGGCTGGATGACCGCCCTGCGATGCTCGACATCGATCGAGAGGATCCTGTTGAGGCGTTCGAGGTCGATCAGGATGCCGCCGTTGCGCAGCGTCGGCTGGCACCAGTTGTGGCCGCCGCCGCGGACGACCACCTTGAGGCCATGCGCGCGGGCGAACTTTACGGTGGCGATGATGTCGTCCTCGTCGGCCACCTTCACGATCATGCGCGGCGCCCGGTCCGGGATCAGCCGGTTCCACAGATTCCCATGAAGGGCGTTCCGGAACTGCGCATCGCCCGCGTCGATGACGGGACCCTTGCAGAGCGTCCTCAGATCCTCAGCATTCATGGCCAAGCCCTGCACGAGCGAGGAACCCGCCCGGACCGATCTGCCTGAGCGGGTGCAAGGTTGCGGGCGGTCGCCCGGCCCGACCCTCAATAGGGGACGCGGTCCGCCTTCTGGGCGTATTTCTTCCACACCTCGACGGCTTCTTCGCGCATGATCTGTTGGGTCGGGATCGAGCGCTCCCCGACATCCTTCTTGAGCTCGGCGTAGATCATGCTGTCGTCGAAGCCGCCGTATTCGAGCGCGTCCTCGACCTGAGCCGCATAGTAGACATTTTTGATCCCGGCCCAATACGCGGCCGCCATGCACATCGGGCAAGGCTCGGCGCTGGTATAGAGCGTCGCGTTCCGCAGCTTGAAGGTACCCTGCGACTTGCAGGCCTTGCGGATGGCCTCGATCTCCCCGTGCCACGTCGGATCGTTCTCGGCGACGACGCGATTGGCGCCCTCCGCGATGATCTCACCGTCTTGGACGATCACGCAGCCGAACACGCCGCCGGCACTGTCGACCAGCGACGTCTTCTCCGACAGCGCGATCGCGCGGGCCATGAACTGTTCGTGTTTTTCGGTCATCGAATCCTCTGCTTCGTCATGTTTTCAGGCCAAGTGCGACTATGATCTGCGGCGATGTTCTTGTCGATGTCCGGGGGTATGATCGTCGATCAACGGATTTGAACTTGGCGCCGTATGATCAAGAATCCTGCCTCGGAGACCGGCATCGCCTTCGGTTCGGGACAGATGGTCTCGTGGGTCGATGAAACGGCGCAGGTTGCGGGGGGGGGGATCGAGCCGCGCCCGCATCCGCCGCGATGGTTCTCGCAGATCAGGTCGTCCCGCCAAGGCCGTGCGTCCCGTGAAGCGCATGTCCGTTCGCCAATACCGGATGGTCATGATCCGACGACGATCTGACTAGACATGGCACCGCGAGACGCGTCAACGCCGTCAAGACATCCGCCGCAATTGAATTGTAAATATTCACGAATGCAATAAATATCTGAAGCATAGACGATCAGATTCGCCGGGGTCGCGGTTCCTGCAGCAGATCCGAGGCGTTGCAGTCGCGCCGTGGAGTTCGCGAAGTCGGATGGCGCTCGGTCTGAGACGCAGGAACAAGAAAAAATATTTCCGCCTCCGCCTCGTCCGTTTGGCCAGCGCGCCGCCTTTTTGTTGTCGCTCCGTCCCAGACCTGCGGCACGCGAGGCGCCGGCGCGCTGGAAAAAGTCCGGCGATTCTGGCTGCGTCCCCGAGATATAACTATCCTTTCGATGTTTTGGTTCAAAGAACGATCTATACATGTATTGTATTATATTTACAATATTTACATTGAACTTTTCTGCCAAGGCCTTGACTTTAACTGATGTCGGCTTGCTGATGGGGGCGTGCAGAGCGACGCCGCCGGCGGAACGGCGGCTATGCGATGCGAGACCAATCTTCGGCTGTTCCTCCTCGTCTTTCGTGGGGCGGCGGGCTTCTTCAAGTCTGCCGTGGTCGCGGTGTGATGGTCCCCGAACCGATGCTTCGATCCGCCCGGCGGTGTGGCTCGGTTTAGCGCCGAGGGCTGCACCCCGCTTCGCACGAGCGGGCGAGGGCAGGACGTCGTGCAACGGAAGTGCGTCGGTTCATGAGCGGTGCCTCGACGTCCGTCACCATCGTGACGCAGACGACCATCCGGCCGGAGAGCGCCGACGCCTTCGCCCGATGGCAGTCCGACACCCATGCCGTCGTGGCGACCTTTCCGGGCTTCATCGAGCAGCAGCTCATCCCGCCGCGGCCGCCGCTGCAGGTGGATTGGGTCATCCTGCAGCGCTTCAGCGGCCTGGAGCAGGCGCGGGCGTGGCTGGCCTCGCCCGAGCGGCAGGCCCGGATCGAGGGCGCCACGCCCATGCTCGTGGGCCGCGACGACGTCCATATCGTCAAGGACGATGCCAGTGCAGCCCGCACGTCGCCGGTCAGCGCGGTGATCAGCACCCGGGTGAAGCCCGGCCTGGAGGCCGCCTACCTCAAGTGGGAGCAGAAGATCGCCGCCGCCCAGTCGAAGGCGCCCGGCATGCAGGGCTACCGGTTCGAGCCGGCCGTGCCGGGGGTGCAGGAGGATTACGTCGCGATCCTGCGCTTCGACGGCGAGGCGAACCTGCAAACCTGGATGGACTCGCCCGAGCGGCGGGCCCTCGTCGCCGAAGCGGCGCCGCTGACCGCGGAATTCCACACGCGGACGGTGCAGAGCGGCTTCGAGCAATGGTTCCGCACCGTCGCCCCGGCCGGAGGCCCGGCGCCCGCGGCGTGGAAGATGAACATGATCGTCGTGCTGACGCTCTACCCCACCGTGTTCCTGTGGGGGGTCCTGGTCGGCACGCCGATCCTCTCCGGGATGCTGAAGCTGGATTTCCCGGTCGCCCTGTTCATCGGCAACGTGTTCAGCGTGCTCCTCACCGCGCAGATGGTGCCCTGGACGGCTCGGCGGCTGGGCTGGTGGCTGTCGCCGGCTCCGGGGCGGCGGGCCCGGGCCAACCTTCAGGGCGCCGCGCTGCTGATCGCCGCCTACGCGATCATGATCCTTGCCTTCTGGAAGCTGTCTTGACCGGGCTCCGGTTGCTATCCCGGATGAGGCCGTTCTCCGCGGCGGGTCTGCTGATCCTGGCCTGCGGATCCGGGCCGGTCGGGCCGGCCCGGGCCGAGCCTTCGCCGGATTCGGCCACGTCCCCGGCTCCGGAGGTCGCCGGGGCGGCAGGCGGCACGCGCGTTCCCGGGGCGCGGGCTCCGGCCCGCGCGGAGCGCCAGGAGGCCGGGGTTTCCGTGGCGGCCGCCACCGTGATGGCGGCGCCGCCGCCCTCGTACCTCGGCTTCTCCGACACGGTGGTCAGCTACCGCTTCCAGGGCCCGTCGGCGGAGCCCGGGCTCTTCGTGCGGCGTCCCGACGGCACGGCGCAGGGTGGGTTCGCCCCGCGCGAGGTGCCGAAGAACGTCGTCAACGTGTTTCACGCCGACTCATGGGCTTACGGCACCAACCTCATCTCCCTCGACATCCTCACATCCGGCTCCCAGGATCCTGCGGGCGACAAGCGGCGCCCGTTCAAGGATTACGGCGCGACCGAAATCTACCTGATCTATCGCGGCGTCCTGAGCTTCAACAAGATCTTGGATACCGAGACCTTCGCGATTCCAGGCTTCGTCAAGGATGTCGGCCTGTCGTTCGGTGCCGACATCAACACCAAGGACACGTATTTCGACGCTGAGAAGCGGGCCGGCACCTTCGGCCTCAGCTTCGCCTTCGACGTGCCGGCCGGGTTCGTGAACCTGAAGGTCCAGGGCTACAAGGACTTCTCCCGCAACGGCTTTGCGGGGAACGGGCCCACGCCGGGCATCCCCGGGAATGGCGCCGTGCCGGGCTTCGATTACTCGCACTTCCGCAGTGTCGAGTTCAAGTTGACCCCGGAATTCGAGATCACCTACACGATCCCGCTGCCGTTCACCGGGCTGCCGCTGTCCCTGGCCGGCTTCAACACGATCATCCTGCCCAAGGGGCGCTACGGCACGATCAACCAGAACGACACGCAATTGGAGTTCGCCTCACAGACGAACCTTGTCCTGGATGTCGGGCAGTTGCTCGCCGGGACCCCCAACCGGGTCGAGGTCTTCGCCGGGTTCCAGTATTGGCGCAACAAGTTCGGCGCCGACCCGCGGCGCACCATCAACACCGAGGAAAAGGCGCTGATCGCGGGGGTCGCCTACCACCTGAAGTGACGGCGACGCGCGTCACCGCTCGCGGTGCGGGGGATGGCGCCGACGTCGTGGGGCCGGCGTCCCGGAAGGCCGCGCCGCCGGGACCGGCCCCGCGCCCTCAGGCGCGCACCAGCTTGGACACGACGGCCAGCAGCTGCTCTGGCTTGAACGGCTTGGTGATCCAGCCGGTCGCCCCGGCCGCCTTCGCCTGCTGCTTGATACCCTCGTCCGATTCCGTGCTCAGGAAGAGGATCGGAACGCCCGTGCAGGCGGGCAACGTCCGCAATTGCTTGATCATCTCCAGTCCGTTCATCACCGGCATGTTGAGATCCGTGATGACGAGGTTGAGGCTGGCGCTCTTGGCTTTCGCCAAGCCTTCGGCGCCATCGCCGGCCTCGATCACCGTGTGGCCGGCCGGGCCGAGGACGACCTTGATCATCTGCCGGATGCTGGGCGAGTCGTCGACGGCGAGGACAGTGGCCATGACAAGGATTCCGTTCTTGTGCTTGAAGCGTGGGCCTAGCGGAGTGCCTGGCCGGGGAGGGCGATCGCAGCGCGTTGGAACGCGCCGCTGACCGCCGGCGGCACATTGGCCAGCGCGATCTCCGTGGCTTGACGCTGTGCCGCCTTGTCCGCCGCGAGCACGATCTGGACGAAGGTGATG
Source organism: Methylobacterium sp. 391_Methyba4 (assembly GCF_029691625.1). Classification (NCBI taxonomy): domain Bacteria; kingdom Pseudomonadati; phylum Pseudomonadota; class Alphaproteobacteria; order Hyphomicrobiales; family Methylobacteriaceae; genus Methylobacterium; species Methylobacterium sp. 391_Methyba4. Next base: position 5,776,552 of record NZ_CP121475.1, read on the forward strand.
TCCGCGCGCTCGACCGCCGCGCAGTCCAGGGTGAGGCGCGTCGCGCCGGCGAGGGCCGCCGCCAAAGCGCCCTGCAGCGACCGGACCGTCCGGATGGTGCAGTCGGATTCGAGCGTGAGGACGGAAGCCTCGGACATGCGGGTTCAGGCCCTCGACGACAGGATTGGGCGCCGCTGCGCCTCTCCGGCGGAGACAACACCGCGGCGGGTAAATTCTTTCTGACCGACGGCAGACCAATCCACCGCTGTTGCCGCCGCCGCCGGACGCTGCACAGCTGGAATTCGATTCAGCATGGAACGGAATTCAAGCGTCAATACAGAAATCTGTTGTCTCGCTCTTGCGCTTCATTGCCGGTGATAACGCTTTCTTTAACGGCGATCCTTACCGTCGGGCCGACGCCGTCCATCGGTTTGCGGCTTGACCGGCGCGCGACGGTCGACGCCGAGAGATCCGACATCTGATGTCCTTCCAAGCTGCCCACGACATTCTCAGGCAGGTCCCGGCCCGCTTCCGGCGGGCCGACGGACGGCGCGGATCCGGCGCAGTGCCCGGCGCAGTGCCCGGCGCGGTGTCCGGCTCCGCGCTCGCGCCGCCGGATCGTCCCGAGACGGTGGCATCCCCCGCCGCCGATACGTCGCCGGCGCCGCAGATCGAGATCCCGGCCGACCCGGCGGCCGCCACGCGGTCGGCCGATCTGCTCCAGGCCTGGCTCGGCCTCTCGGCGCAGCAGCGGGGGCTCCTGGACGCCCTCATCGCCGAGCTCGGGATCGTCTCCGCGGATGTGGAGGCGAATGTCCACGGCCTGTCCAACCGCTTTCAGAACATCGCGGCCTCGACCTGCGAGCAGTCGGAGATCGTGCGCGGCCTCGTCGCCTCGGTTCAGACCGTACGGATCGACGACAAGACCCTGGACCTCGGAGATGTCGCCGCCGGCCTCGGCGAGACGCTCGCCGCGCTGATCGCGCGGATCACGCTGATGTCCTCCCGCGGGACGACCCTCGCGCAGGGGCTGGCGGGGGCGCTCGACGGCCTGTCGTCGGTCGAGGGCAGCGTGGCGGAGATCGAGAAGATCAACCGCCAGACCAACCTGCTTGCCCTGAACGCCAAGATCGAGGCCGCCCGGGCCGGCAGCAGCGGCGCGGCCTTCGCGGTGGTCGCCGACGAGGTGCGCGGCCTCGCCACGACCATCAACGCCCTGTCGGACGTGATCAAGCAGCAGATCGGCACCATGGCGGCCGACCTGCGCAGCAGCCACGCTCTGCTGGGCGACATCGCGGCGATCGACATGTCCGAGGAGAGCCGCACCGCCGAGCTGCGCGTCCGCATGGTGATGCGGGCCCTCGTCGAGCAGAACGCCCAGGTCGCCGGCGTCCTGCGCCAGACCGCCGAGACGACGCAGGCCATCACCGAGGACGTGTCGGCGGCGATCGTGGCGATGCAGTTCCAGGACCGGGCCAAGCAGCGCATCGAGAACGTCGAAGGCCTGCTGCGCGCGGCCGGTGCGGAACTCGGCCGTCTCTCCGGAGCGAGCGCGGGCGACGGCGCGGTGCCAGATTTCGGCGCCGACCCGGCCTGGATCGAGGCGGCGATCGCGCGCTGCACCCTCGGCGAGGTCCGGGCGCGCCTGACGGAGCGACTGCTCGGGGTCGCCCCGGTCGCGCAGCGCCCGGCCGCCGACGATCTGGACGGCATCGACCTGTTCTGAACCCGAGCGCGCCGCCAGGCGCGGTCCGCGGGCAATCCGGTCCGGCCCGGTCGGCGGTTGCGCCGCGGCCGGATCTGCCGCGACCGGCCCCACGTCTCATCCCCGTCTCTCCGCCGGCCGCACCCAGCAGGGTCGCGGCCCGCATCCGCATGGGATGCACGACGAGAGCCCGTGCCGGACCGACCGGCGCAGGATGCCGGATACGGCGATCCTGTGATCCACGGCTCACGCGATCTCAGTATCCGATAATCAAATTCTCTGGGCGATGGGCGGATATACTGTCCGTCAGGCATCGAAACCTCGGCGTTAACCGAAAATTTTTAGTCGGATTATATACAACCGGCGAAATCGAGCGGCGGATGATCGTCGTTTCGCGTCGCCGTGAGGGTGCGGCGCGACTCGGCAATCCAGCCGAACGCTTGGGTTCAAAGACATTCGCCCGGTGACAAAGTCGAAATCTTCGCGTTCGCTCGAAGCCGGGCGGTTCATTCTATATCTGTGTCTAGCGTGAGCGGGTCCGACCGTCCCATGACTGCTCTCGATCCCGCCGACGTCTTCCGGGCCGAAGCCGCCGAGCTTCTGGCCTGCCTGGAGACGACCCTGCTCGACCTCGGCGACAGGCCCGAGGACCGCGCCCTGATCGACACCGCCTTCCGCGCCCTGCACACCATCAAGGGCTCGGGCGCCATGTTCGGCTTCGAGCAGGTCGCCGCCTTCACCCACGACTTCGAGACCGCCTTCGACCGCGTCCGTCGCGGCGAGGTTCCGGTCGGCCACGACCTCGTCAACGTCTCTCTCTCGGCCAAGGACTATATCCGCGGCCTCATCGAGGAGCCCGAGGCCAGCGCGCCCATCATCGGCGAGGCCATCCTGGCCGAACTCGAGCAGCTCCTCGGCACCACCGGCCGCCCCGCCGCCGCGCCGTTGGCCCCCCATCCGGAGCCGGTCGCCGATCCCATCCCGATGGTGGAGGGCGGCTGGCAGATCGGCATCGCCTTCGCGCCCGACGTGCTGCGCAACGGTACCAATCCCCTGGCGCTCCTCGACGAGCTGCGCGACCTCGGCGCCTGCACGATCGTGCCGCGCCTCGACGCGCTGCCCGAACTGCCGGGCCTCGATCCCGAGAGCCTCGCCATCGGCTGGGACGTCACGCTGCGCGCGGCCGTGACCCGCGAGGCGATCGAGGATGTCTTCCTGTTCGTGCGGGACGAGATGACCCTGACCCTGGTCCCGGTCTCGCCGGCGCAGCCGGACGCCGCACCCGAACCGGTCGAGGCCGCGCCCGGGCCGTTTGCGCCGCCGACCGTCACGGCTCCGGCGGCGGGTCTCGCCGCCATCGCCTCCGTCGAAGCCCCACCCGTCGCGCCGCCGGCGATCGCGCCCGCGGCCCCGACCGCTGAGCGGAGCCCGGCGCGGCGGGCCGAGGAGCGGCCGGCCAGCAGCGTGCGGGTCGAGGCGGAGCGGCTCGACGAGCTGATGGACCGGGTCGGCGAACTGGTCATCGCCCAGGCCCGGCTGAGCCAGCTCGCCGGCCTGAGCGCCGATCCCGGCCTCAAGGGCATCGCGGAGGAGATCGAGCGCCTGTCGGCGCGGCTGCGCGACACCACGATGAGCATCCGCATGGTCGCCATCGGCGCGCTATTCGGCCGTTTCCGCCGCCTGATCCACGATCTCTCGCGCGATCTCGGCAAGCCGGTGGAGTTCGTCACCGGCGGCGAGGACACCGAACTCGACAAGACCGTGATCGAGCGGCTGGCCGACCCGCTCGTCCACCTGATCCGCAACGCCATCGACCACGGCATCGAGGCGCCCGGGCGCCGGGCCGCCGCCGCCAAGGCCGCGACCGGGCGTATCACGCTGACCGCCGAGCATGTCGGCGCCCAGGTGCTGGTGAGCGTGCGCGACGACGGCGCCGGGCTCGACGCGGCACGCATCCGCGCCAAGGCCGAGGAGAAGGGCCTGTGCGCGCCCGGCGCGGTGCTCACCGACCAGCAGGTCTACCAGTTCCTGTTCGCGCCGGGCTTCTCGACCGCCCAGGAGATCTCGGCCCTGTCGGGGCGCGGGGTCGGCATGGACGTGGTCAAGAAGACGATCGAGAGCCTGCGCGGCACGATCGACATCGCGACCGAGCCGGGGGGCGGCACGACGGTCGCCCTGCGCCTGCCGCTGACGCTGGCGATCATCGAGGGATTGCTGATCCGGGTGGGAGAGGGGCGCTACGTCATCCCCCTGGCGGCGGTGGAGGAATGCGTCGAGCTGCCCGCCGGCGAGCGCGGCGGGCGCGGGCGGGACTTCCTGAACATCCGGGGCGCGCTGGTGCCGTTCCTGCGGCTGCGCAGCCTGTTCGGGGCCGCGGGCGAGCCGGAGCTGCACCAGAAGGTGATCATCGTCGCGGCGGGCGAGGCCCGGGTCGGGCTGGTGGCGGACCAGATCATCGGCAACCACCAGACGGTGATCAAGTCGCTGTCGAAGCTGCACGCGGACGTGGCGACGTTCTCGGGGGCGACGATCCTGGGCGACGGCACGGCGGCGCTGATCATCGATGTCGGCCGGCTCGTGAGCGGCGGCGGCGCCGAGGGCGCGCGCGTGTATCAGGAGGTGGCGTGATGAGCGGCGGCGTGACGAGCGGTTCTCTCGGAACCGGACCGCAGGCGGGGTCGCGGGGCGGCCAGCAGGTGGTGATGTTCCGGATCGGCACGGAGAGCTTCGCGCTGGATGCCGGGATGGTGCGCGAGATCATCGATCCGATCCCGGCGACGCGGGTGGCGGGGGCACGGCCGCATATCGACCGGATCGTGAACGTGCGCGGCAACGTCATCCCCCTGGCCGACATCCGCGAGCGGTTCGGGATGCCGGCGGCGGCGGACAGCCCGGACACGCGCTTCCTGGTGCTGGAGGTTGCGGTGGGGGGCGATCCGGTGGTGGTCGCGCTGGTGGCCGACAAGGTGTTCGCGGTGACGGAGATCGATCCGGCGAGCTGCCAGGCGGTGCCGCCGGTCGGCACGACGTGGCGCCCTGAATACATCCGGTCGATCGTCAAGGCGAGGGATGAATTCATCATCGTCCCCGAACTCGAGCAGATCCTCAACTGAAGTCTTGTGGCTGTCCTGTCCAAGTGTTGCGTGCGTGGGGTGAGTACGATGCGTTTCTCGATCAAGGCCAAGCTCGCAGGCGGCTTCGGCGCCGTCCTGCTCCTGACCGCCGCGGCCGGCGGCGTCGGCTATCAGAAGTTGATGTCTTCCGAGGAGTCGATGAAGTTCGTCATCAGCCGCGCCGAGCTGCAGGCCCTCGTGCTGGACGCGAAGGGCCACGCGATCAATGGCGTCAGCAACGTGCGGGCGGCGGTGATCAGCACCGATGACGCCCAGATGACGGAGTTCAGCAAGCGCGCTGCGGACAACCGCAACGACGCCGTGGCGGGCTTGGCCAAGGCGAAGGGCTACATCGTCGCGGATGAGGGCAAGCGGCTGCTGGATGACCTGTCCGACAAGTACGAGAAGCAGCGCGCCCTGGCCGGGAAGATCATCGATCTGACGAAGCAGAATTCCGGCGTCAGGACCTGGGCCGAGATCAACACGACGGGTCGGCCGGCGACGGCGGCGCTCCGTTCGGAACTCGACACCTTGGCCAAGGGCCGCTCGGGCGAGACATCGGGTGACGACTTGGCCAAGTCTGCGGCCGCCTTCCAGATCCGCATGGAGCGGGCCTGGGGACAGCTTCAATCGGCGACCGGTGCGACGACCCTCGAGGTGCTGGAGCAGCGGGTGAACGCGGCCAAGCAGGTGCGGGATGAGGTCGCGCACGCCATGGACGACCTCCTGCGCGCGAGCGCCGCGCAGGGCATCTCGACCGAGGGGGTGCGCCAGAAATACGCCGCCTGGTCGGCCTCGTTCCAGAAGGCGCTGGCGACCATCGAGACGGGGGCCGCCGTCAAGGCCGCCGACCTCGCCTCCGGCGAATACGCGACGCTGAGCCTCGCGGCGAACCGGGCCTTCGACGCGCTGGCCGAATTCCAGAACCGCCGCATGATCGACGCCGTCGGCAGGGCCAAGGCCGATGCGAGCGAGGGCCAGACGATCCTGCTCGCCACCGTTGCGGCGGCGCTCCTCCTCGGCCTCGGCATCGCCACCTGGCTCGCCTTCTCGATCTCCCGTGGCCTCGGCCGCGCCGTGACCCTCGCCGACGCGGTGGCGATGGGCGACCTGAGCCAGACCGCGAAGGTCACCTCCAACGACGAGCTCGGCGACCTGGTGGGGGCCATGGGCCGCATGACCGAGAACCTGAACGCGACGGCCGCGCTCGCCAACGCCATCGCCCAGGGCGACCTCAGGGTCGAGGCCCGGCCGCTCTCCGACAAGGACACGATGGGCATCGCCCTGCAGACCATGCTGACGAAGCTGCGCGCCGTTGTGGCCGAGGCGAGCGCGGCGGCGAGCAACGTGTCGGCGGGGTCCCAGGAGCTGTCGGCCTCGGCCGAGCAGCTGTCGCAGGGCTCGACCGAGCAGGCGGCCTCGACCGAGGAGGCCTCGGCCTCGATGGAGGAGATGGCCGCCAACGTGAAGCAGAACGCCGAGAACGCCAGCCAGACCGAGACGATCGCCCGGCAATCGGCCCAGGACGCGGAGGCCAGCGGGGTCGCCGTCGGCCGCGCCGTCGAGGCCATGCAGACCATCGCGCAGAAGATCACCATCGTGCAGGAGATCGCCCGCCAGACCGACCTGCTGGCCCTCAACGCCGCCGTCGAGGCGGCCCGGGCCGGCGAGCATGGCCGCGGCTTCGCGGTGGTGGCCAGCGAGGTGCGCAAGCTCGCCGAGCGCAGCCAGGCGGCCGCGGCCGAGATCGGCACGCTGTCGTCCGACACCGTCAAGGCCGCCCAGCAGGCCGGCGACATGCTCGGCAAGCTCGTGCCCGACATCAAGAAGACCGCCAGCCTGGTGGAGGAGATCACCGCCGCCTGCCGCGAGCAGGATGTCGGCTCGGGCCAGATCAATCAGGCGATCCAGCAGCTCGACAAGGTGACCCAGCAGAACGCCAGCGCCTCCGAGCAGGTCTCGGCCACCTCCGAGGAACTGGCCACCCAGGCCGAGAAGCTGCAGGCGACGATCGCCTACTTCCGCATCACCGAGGCGGCCGCACCGGTCGGGCCTCTGGCCGGTGTCGATCAGGCGGTGACGCGGCTGCGCGCGACCGCGACGCGGATGGGCGCGCCCTCGGCGGCGATCCGCTCGCCGAGCCCGAAGCGGGCGGGGGGGCGCAACCCGGCCGCGGCCGGGGGCTTCGCCCTCGACATGGGCGAGGGCGACGCGCAGGACGCCGCCTTCACCCGCGTCGCCTGACATCTCGCCCGACAGGTCGCCCGACCTGTCGGGCGAGGCCCGGATCCGCGCGGCGCTCGTCCCCGCGCGGATCCTGCCGTCGGCGCGCGTCGCAGTCCATCCGGAGACTCTGCATGTCCAGTGTGTGGCAGTACCTGACCCTCGGTCTCGGCGCCGAGACCTTCGGGATCGACGTCGAGCACGTCCACGAGATCCTGGACTACCGGGTCCCGGCGGCCCTGCCGCAGGCGCCGGCCTTCCTGCTCGGCATGATCGACGTGCGCGGGCAGAGCTACCCGGTGGTGGACCTGCGCACCAAGCTCGGACTGCCGCCCGTGGCGCGCACGCCGGCGACGCGGATCATCCTGCTCAACGTGCCGATGCCGGGCCGGGCGCTCCGGGTCGGGTTCGTGGCCGACCGGGTGATCGAGGTGACGGAACTCGACGGGACCGAGATGGAGGCGGCCCCCGAGGTCGGCGGCCGCTGGAACGCGCGCTACATCGCCGGGATCGGCCGCCGGGGCGAGGCGTTCGTGGTGGTGTTCGACCTCGTCGCGCTCATGGACGGCGACGGGCCCGCGCTCGCCGCGTCGCCCCAGGCCGCCTGAGCGGACCCGGGCCCATGGAGACCGATCCGGGTCACCTGAGCGACCGGCATTTCCGCTCGGTCGCCGACCTCGTCCAGCACCATGCCGGCATCCAGCTGCCGCCGGCCAAGCGCACCATGGTCGAGGGCCGGCTGCGCAAGCGCATGCGCGCCCTCGATCTTCCGACCCTCGAGGCCTATGGCCACCACCTGTTCGAGGCGGGCCATCTCGCGGACGAGTTCCCGCACCTCGTCGACTGCGTGACGACGAACAAGACCGACTTCTTCCGCGAGCCCGCGCATTTCGATCTGCTGCGCACGACGATCGTCCCGCGGCTGGCGGCGCGGGGCGACCGGCCGCTGCTCAAGGTCTGGAGCGCGGCGGCTTCGACCGGGGCGGAGGCCTATACGCTGGCGATGGTCCTGCAGGACATGGCCGCCGACCGGTTCCGCTACGCCATCCTCGGGACCGACATCTCCTCGGAGGTGCTCGACCGCGCCCGGACGGCGATCTACCCGGAGGAGATGCTGGAGGCGGTGCCGCCGGACCTGCGGCGGCGCTACATGATGGTCGCGCGCGATCCGGCCCGGCGCGAGGGGCGGATCGTGCCCGAGCTGCGCGCCCGGGTGCGGTTCCAGCGGCTCAACCTGATGGACGAAAGCTACCCGATCGACCGGGACGTCGACCTCGTCTTCTGCCGCAATGTGCTGATCTACTTCGACAAGCCGACCCAGAAGGCCGTGGTCGCACGCCTGGCCGGGCACCTGCGCCCCGGCGGATACCTGATCGTCGGCCATTCCGAATCGATGGCGGGCGTCGGCGTGGCGGGCCTCGACCAGATGTCCTCGACCGTCTTCAGCAAGCTGAGGGATTCCGGCCGGTGAATGCGTCGAGACCGATCCGCGTCCTCATCGTCGACGACTCGGCCTCCGTCCGCCAGACCCTGTGCGGCATCCTGGAGACGGCGCCCGACATCGCGGTCCTGGGTACCGCGGCCGATCCGTTCATCGCCGCCCGCCGGATCCAGGAGGAGATCCCGGACGTCATCATCCTCGATCTCGAGATGCCGCGCATGGACGGCCTGACCTTCCTGCGCAAGATCATGGCGCAGAAGCCGCTCCCGGTGATCGTCTGCTCGACCCTGACCGAGGCGGGTTCCCGGATCCTGTTCGAGGTGCTGGAGGCGGGCGCCGTCGACGTACTGCCGAAGCCGCGGGTCGACACCCGCCAGTTCCTGCTCGAATCCACGGTGCGGGTCTGCGACGCGGTGCGCGCGGCCGCCCGGGCCAAGCTGCGCGGCAGCCGGCCGCCGCGACAGCTCGTCGAAGCGAAGCTCTCGGCCGATGTCGTCCTGCCGCCGCCCGTGCCCGGACGCGTCGTTGTCGAGACCGATCGGATCGTCTGCATCGGCGCGTCGACGGGCGGGACGGAAGCCCTGCGCGACGTGCTCGAGGTGCTGCCCGCCGAGTCCCCCGGCCTCGTCATCGTGCAGCACATGCCGGAGCACTTCACGGCGGCCTTCGCCAAGCGCCTGAACGGGCTCTGCGCGATCACCGTCAAGGAGGCGGAGGACGGCGATCCGGTGCTGCGGGGCCGGGCCCTGATCGCCCCGGGCGGGCGGCACCTCATGGTCGAGCGCCGGGGCGGCAGCTACGCGGTGTCGGTGAAGGACGGTCCGCTCGTCGCGCGCCATCGCCCGTCCGTCGATGTGCTGTTCCGGTCGGCCGCCCGGGCGGCGGCCGCGAACGCGCTGGGCATCCTGATGACCGGCATGGGCGACGACGGCGCCAACGGCCTGCTGGAGATGCGCCGGGCCGGGGCGCAGACCGTGGCGCAGGACGAGGCGAGTTGCGTGGTGTTCGGGATGCCCAAGGAGGCGATCGACCGCGGCGCGGCCGCCAAGGTCCTGCCGCTCGAGCAGATGCCCGGGGAGATCCGGCGGTTCGGCCTGACCGTGGCGGGGCCGCGCTGAGGCCGGTGTGACCGCCGGCCTCGGGCTCAGGACTGGTCGCGACGCTCGGACTTCGCCTCGGATCTCGCCCGGCGCGCCCGCGTGCGGCTGTATTGCGGAGGCGATCCGCGCAGCGCCCCGGCGGGAGCCGTCTTCACGGAGCGGGCCGGAGGCGGCCCCATATCCCCGCCGCGGCGCGCACCCGCTTTCGCGCGCTTCGTACTCCGCCCGCTCGACGTTGCGATGCTGCCTGCGCGGATGCCGGCCTCCTGTGTCCGGGCATCCAGCAGGTCCTGAACACCGGGCGGATGATCGGGCACGGGAAACAGGCTGGCCAGCCCGTCGGCGACGCCTCTGAGCACGGCATCCGCCTGCTCTTGATCTTCCCTGCCCTGTACGACGATGAAACTCATCTGCGCACCCGGATCGTTGGTTCAGATCCTAAACTCGACGGGATGCGAAGGGTTGCTCAGGCCGTTGTGAAGTCGTCCGGTGATGTCGGATATCGGCGCTTCATGAACGCGATGTAATCAACTTGCAGTCGTGTCGCGAAGAGTGCCGAATCATTGGGCAGGCCCGTGGCAGGGCTTCGCGACCACTCGCGGCGACCACTCGCGGCGGCCGCTTCGGCGCCGGCAGGGTCGGGGCCGGCCCGGCGCAGGACGAGGCGAGGCTGTGCCCGTGCGTCACGTCCCCAGGGCGCCGCGTGCCGGCACCTCCGTCACCACGCGGCGCGGAAAGCCCGGCCGGCTCACGCGGCGTAGCGGTCGAGCGCCAGATCGTTGCTCGCGATCTCCGGGGCCCGGCCGGACACGAGGTCGGCGAGCAGGCGGCCCGAGCCGCAGGCCATCGTCCAGCCGAGGGTGCCGTGGCCGGTGTTGGTGAACAGGTTCGCGACCCGCGTCCCCCCGACGATCGGCGTGCCGTCCGGCGTCATCGGCCGCAGGCCGGTCCAGAACGCGGCCCGGGAGAGGTCGCCGCCCGCGGGGAACAGGTCCTGCACCGAGCGCGCGAGGGTCTCGCGGCGCGGCAGGCGCAGGGCGCTGCTGAAACCGGCGAGTTCGGCGGTGCCGCCGACGCGGATGCGGTCGCCGAGCCGGGTGATCGCCACCTTGTAGGTCTCGTCCATCACCGTCGAGACCGGGGCGGCGGCCGCATCGGCGATGGGCAGGGTCAGGGAATAGCCCTTCACCGGGTAGACCGGCAGGGTGATCCCGAGGGGGCGCAGCAGGGCCGGCGTGTAGCTGCCGAGCGCCGCCACGTAGGCCTCCGCCCGCAGGAGCTCACCATCGGCGGTCTCCACCGCCGTTACCCGGTCGCCGGCATGGTGCAGGCGCGCGATCGCCGTCCCGTAGCGGAAGGTGACGCCGAGGCCCTCGCAGATCGCGGCGAGGCGCTGCGTGAACAGGTGCGCGTCGCCGGTCTCGTCGCCCGGCAGCCGCAGGCCGCCGACGAACACGTCCGGCACCGCCGCGAGCGCGGGCTCCGCGGCGATGCAGCCCGCCGGATCCAGCACCGTGTAGGGCACGCCGTAGGCGTCGAGGACGCGGGTATCGTCGCCGACATGGTCGAGCTGCTTCTGCGTCCGGAAGAGCTGCAGCGTGCCCTTCTCCCGGTGGTCGTAGGCGATGCCCGTCTCGGTGCGCAGGTCCCGCAGCACGTCGCGGCTGTACTCGGCGAGCCGGACCATGCGGCCCTTGTTCCGCCGGTAGGCCTCCTCGGTGCAGTTGGCGAGCATCCGCGTGAGCCAGCCGTAGAGGCGGGGCTCCAGGCGCGGCCAGAGCACCAGGGGGCGGTGCCGCATCATCAGCCACTTGAGCGCCTTCACGGGGATCCCGGGGGCCGCCCAGGGCGCCGCGTAGCCCGGCGAGACCTGGCCGGCATTGGCGAAGCTGGTCTCCAGGCCGGCACCGGGCTGGCGCTCCAGAACGGTGACCTGATGGCCGGCCCGGGCGAGGTAATAGGCCGAGGTGACGCCGACGACGCCGCCGCCGAGGATGAGGACGTTCATGGCGGGCCCTAGGCTCCGAGATAGACGCGGTGGAAGCGGTGGCCGAGGTTGGTTAGGACCTCGTAGCCGATCGTGCCGGCCGCCGCGGCGACGGCGTCGACGTCGCGCTCCGGCCCGATGATGTCGACGAGCGCCCCCGGCCCGATCGTGCCGGGGGCCAGGTCGGTGACGTCCAGGACGAGGCTGTCCATCGAGACCCGCCCGACCACGGGCAGGCGCGTGCCGCCGAACCAGGCCGCCCCACCGGCGGTGCTGCGGAAGAACCCGTCCGCGTAGCCGATCGCCACGGTGGCGAGGCGGCTGTCCCGGCCGACCTTCGCCGCGTGCCCGTAGCCGACGGGGGTCCCAGCCGGGACGCTGCGCGTCTGCATCACCCGCGCCCGCAGACCGATCACCGGCCGCATCGGATTCGGGGCGTCCGCCTGCGGGGCGATCCCGTAGAGGGCGGCGCCGGGGCGCACCAGGTCGAACCGGAAGTCCGGCCCGAGGAAGATCCCGGAGGAGGCCGAGAGGCTCGCGGGCACGGCCGGCAGGCGCCGCCGGACGACCTCGAAGACGGCGCGCTGCGCCGCGTTGACGGGGCTGTCCGGCTCGCCCGCACAGGCGAGGTGGCTCATCACCAGCTGCAGGTCGAGGCCCGCGAGCGCGTCCGGCGCGTCGAGGAGCGCGCAGGCTTCGTCCGGCGCGAAGCCGAACCGGGCCATGCCGGAATCGATCTGGAGGATCGCGGGCAGGCGCCGGTCCAGGCGCCGGGCGAGACCCTGCCAGCCGTCGCGCTGCGACCGGTCGTTGAGGACGGGGACGAGGTCGTGGGCCGCGCAGGCCGCCTCGCTGCCCGGGGAGGCGCCGTTGAGCACGGCGATCACGGGGCCGGGGCCGAGGATCGCCCGGAGGGCGACGCCCTCGCCGACCTGCGCCACGAAGAAGTGCCGACAGCCGGCGGCGGCCAGGACCGGCGCCACCCGGTCGGCGCCGAGCCCGTAGGCGTCCGCCTTGACCACCGCCGCGCAGACGGCCGGCCCGGCCTGCAACGCGAGGGCGCGGTAATTGTCGGCGATGGCCCCGAGGTCGATCGTCAGGAGCGCGGCTGCCGTGCCTGCGGGACCGGCATCGGGCCGGTGATCGCGATCGATCCTGCTCATGGCGACCCCCGGGGCGGCTCCCTGATGCGCTGCCGCCAAGCTATACGGAGGATCGTCGAACAGGCGTGCGATGTGTCGAAGCGTCTTGCGACGATGGGCTGCCCGTGCAAGTTTCTACGACGATTTCGAAGATCCTTCGTGACCCGCTGTGGACGAGATCGACCGCCGCATCATCCAGGCCCTGCGCGTCGACGGCCGGATCAGCAATGCCGACCTCGCCGCCGCAATCGGCCTGTCCGCCTCCGCCTGCCACCGCCGCGTGCGCCTGCTGGAGGAATCCGGGATCATCCGGGGCTACACGGCGCTGATCGGCGGCGGCGCCGACGCGCCGGGCCTCGTGGTGCTCACGCAGTTCACCCTGGACCGCCAGACCGAGGATTACCTCAACCGCTTCGAGGCGGCCGTCCGGCGCTGTCCCGAGGTGCAGGATTGCTATTTGATGACCGGGACGGCCGATTACCTGGTCAAGCTCAAGGTGGTCGACGCGGCCGATTACGAGCGGCTGCACAAGGATGTCCTGTCGCGTCTCCCCGGCGTGGCCCGGCTGCAATCGAGCTTCGCCATCCGGACCGTCGTGGCGGCGGGCCGGCCCCTCTGATGGCCGCCGCGGATCAGGATGCGAGAGGAGCCCCGGCATGACGTCGAGTCCCGGTTCTGACACGGTAGCCCCCTGCGACCTGCGCCTGCGCGATGTCACGCTCGCCGAAGGCCGCCGGGCGACCATCGACATCCGGGACGGCCGCGTGGCCGTCCTGCACGATCCCGGCGCGCCGCTGCCCCCTGCCGCTCGCACGATCGACCTCGGCGGCGCCCTGGTGCTGCCGGGCTTGGCGGACGGGCACGTCCATCTCGACAAGTGCCTGCTCGGCCTCGCTTGGCGCCCCCACCGGGCGCAGGGATCCGTCCGCGCGATCATCGCGGACGAGAAGGCCTTCCGCCGGACCACGCGGGTGCCGCTCGCCGCGCAGGGCGCGGAGGCCCTCCTCGAACGCATGCTCCGCGGCGGCACGACGAGCCTGCGGACCCATGTCGACATCGACGACGTCACGCGGCTCGACCACCTCGCCCAGATCCTCGACCTGCGGGCGCGCTGGTCCGACCGGATGCAGATCCAGATCGTCGCCTTCCCGCAGAGCGGGATCCTGGGATGCCCGCCGGTCGCGGGCGACCTGGACGAGGCCCTGCGGATGGGCGCCGATCTCGTCGGCGGCCTCGATCCCGTCGGCATCGACGGCGATCGCGACGGTCACCTGGACATCGTCTTCGCCCTGGCCGAGCGTCACGGAAGGGGTATCGACATCCACCTTCACGACGGCGGCGAAGCCGGCCTCGACACGATCGCGGCGATCGCGGCCCGCACGGCGGCGGCCGGCCTCGGCGGGCGGGTCACGATCAGCCACGCCTTCGCCCTCGCGGAAGCCGACGATCTCCAACTCGGCCGGATCGCGGAAGGCCTGAACCGGGCCGGCGTCGCGATCCTCAGCAGCGTGCCGGGCGGGCGCCGATGCCCGCCGATCCCGCGGCTGCGGGACCGCGGCGTCCCGGTCTGCTTCGGCACCGACAATGTCCGCGACTGCTGGAATCCAGCCACGGTCACCGGCATGGTCGACCGTGCCCAGCTCGCCGCCTATCGGTTCGATCTCCGCACCGACGGAGAGCTCGCCGCGCTGCTCGACCCCGTCACAACCGTCCCGGCGCGGGTTCTGGAACTGGGCCCGGGCGTGGTGGCGCCGGGGGCCCGGGCCGACCTGATCGCCTTCCGCGCCGGCGGCGTGCCCCAGGTGATCGTCGAGCGCCAGGCGCCCGTGCTCGTCGTGGCGCGGGGGACCGTCGCGATCGACCGGCACGGTGCGGCCGCCGGAGGCCCGCCGCCGTGAACGACCGCGCCCTGCGCTACCTCCTCGCCGTCGTGCGCGCGGGCTCGGTCCGGGCCGCCGCCGAGGGCCTGAACGTCGCCGCCTCGGCCGTCAGTCGGCAGATCATCGAGCTGGAGGCGCAGGTCGGCGAGACGCTGCTCGAACGCCTGCCCCGGGGCGTGGTCCCCACCGAGGCCGGCCGTCTGGTCGCCGAGCACGCGCAGCGGCAGGCCGACGAGGCGGCGCTCCTCGAGGACCAGCTCAAGCGCCTGCGCGGGGTGCAGCGGGGGACGATCAGCCTGCGCTGCGGCGCCGGCTTCCTGATCGACCTCCTCGACAACGCCCTCGCGGGCTTCGCGCAGGACCATCCGGGCATCGCCTATCAGGTCGAGATCGGCACCACCGACGGCATCCTCGCGGCGATCGCGCGGGGTGAGGCGGATATCGGCCTCGTCTACAATCCGCCCGCGCATCCGGATGTCCGCGGCGTCGTCTCCGCCCGGCAGCCCCTGCTCGCCGTCCTGCCGAAGGGTCACCCCCTCGCCAATGGGTCGGCGCCGGTTCCCCTGCGCAGCTTCGCCACCGAGCCGGCCGCCCTGCTGCCGCCCGACCACGGGGTGCGCCAGCTCCTCGGCCGCGTCGAGGCGGATGGCGGGTTCCGGCTGGTGCCGCGGCTGGAGACGGCGTCCTTCGAGCTGCACCGCCGCTTCGTCATGGCGGCCATGGGGGTGGCCTTCCTGCCCCGCTTCGTGGTCGCGGCCGAATTGCGCGCCGACCTCCTGGACGCGGTGCCGTTGCGCGACGCCATCCTGTCCGAGGCGAGCGCCCACTTGGTCATCCGGGCCGGGCGACGGCTGCCCGAGGGGGCGGCCCGGCTGCTGGGCTGGCTGGCCGACCACATGGTGGCGTTCCGGCCGCCGCCGGCCTGACCGGGACCGTGCTGAATTTCCGCACGCATCGTGCAGAAATCGGTTGTTGTCGCAACGCTCTATTACCGGAACGATAGTGCCGCATCGTGAGGACGGATCGGCATGACCATCGCAACGGTAGGGGTCGTCGGGCTCGGCAATATGGGTTTGGGCATGGCCGCGACCCTGGCCCGCAAGGGCTTCACGGTCCTGGGCTACGACCTCAGCCCGGCCCGGCGCCCGGCCGCGGAGGCCGCCGGCGTGACGACACTCAACACCCTCAACGAGGTCCTGCAAGCGGCCGACGCCCTGGTCTTCTCGCTGCCGCTGGCGCGGGACGTGGAGGCGGTGGTCACCGCGGAGGGCGGCCTCCTGTCCCGGACCGACCGCAAGGTGGTCGTGGTCGACACCTCGACCTCGGATCCCGGCACCACTCGGCGCCTGGCCGAGCGCCTCGCCGCGGCCGGCCACGCGCTCCTCGACGCGCCGGTGAGCGGCGGCCCGTCCGGCGCCGCCGAGGGGACCCTGACCATGATGGTCGGCGGGGCGGAGGCGGATTACGCCCTGGCCCGGCCGGTCCTGGAGGCCATGTCGGCCCGCGCCCCCCATGTCGGGCCGTCGGGCGCCGGCAACATCGTCAAGCTCGTCAACAACCTGCTGGTGGCGGCCCATCTCGTGACCACCGGCGAGGCCCTGCGCCTCTCGGAGGCCGCGGGCCTCTCGGCCGACGAGGCGGTCAAGGTCGTCAACACCGCCACCGGCCGCAGCGCGATCAGCGAGGTCATGGTCCCGCGCTGGGTCCAGTCCGGCACCTTCGACAGCGGCTTCTCGGCCGGCCTGATGCGCAAGGACGTGCGCCTCGCCCTGGAGCTCGCCGCCGAATGCGGGATCGACCTGCCGCTCTCCGCCGAGGTGAAGCGGATCTGGCAGGCCACGCAGGCCGCGATCCCCGACACGGCCGACTTCACCCGCATGGCCGATTACCGCGATCCCAAGGGAGCCCACTGATGTCCGGCACGTCGCACTCGCCCGCCGCCGACCGGGTCGCCGCCCTCCTGACCGACTTCCTGCCGGGCGGCCGCATCGGCAGCGTCGTGGCCGGCGAGGTCCTCGCCGGGACCGGCGCCGCCCTCGACCTCGTCAACCCCGCGGACGGCGGCGTGCTCGCGACCTTCGCCGATGCCGGGCCGTCGGTGGTCGAGGCCGCGATGGCGGCGGCCCGCGACGCCCAGCGCGCGTGGTGGGGGATGAGCGCCGCCGCCCGGGGCCGGGCCCTGTGGGCGGTCGCCGCCCTGGTCCGGCAGCACGCCGGGGCGCTCGCTGAGCTGGAGACCCTCTCGGCCGGCAAGCCGATCCGCGACACGCGCGGCGAGGTCGCCAAGGTCGCCGAGATGTTCGAGTATTATGCCGGCTGGTGCGACAAGCTTCACGGCGACGTCATCCCGGTGCCGAGTTCGCACCTGAACTACACCCGCCACGAGCCCTTCGGCACCGTGGTGCAGATCACCCCCTGGAACGCGCCGATCTTCACCGCCGGCTGGCAGATCGCCCCGGCCCTCTGCGCCGGCAACGCCGTGGTGCTGAAGCCCTCCGAGCTGACACCGCTGACCTCGCTGGCGCTGGGCCTGCTCTGCGACCGCGCCGAGGGGATGCCCCGCGGCCTCGTCTCGGTGCTGGCCGGCGCCGGTCCGACCACGGGGGCCGCCGCGGTGGCCCATCCCGACACCCGCCTCGTCGTGTTCGTCGGCTCGGCCGAGGCCGGCGCGCAGATCGCCGCCGCGGCGGCCCGCGCCATCGTGCCGAGCGTGCTGGAGCTCGGCGGCAAGTCGGCCAACATCGTGTTCGCCGACGCCGACCTCGACCGGGCGCTGATCGGCGCGCAGGCCGCGATCTTCGGCGGCGCCGGCCAGAGCTGCGTGGCGGGCTCCCGCCTCCTCGTGCACCGTTCGATCCACGCGTCCTTCGTGGAGCGCCTGTCCCACGCCGCCGCGCGCATCCCGGTGGGGGCGCCGACCGACCCGGCGACGCAGATCGGGCCGATCAACAACCGGCGCCAGCGCGACAAGATCGCCGGCATGGTCGAGGCCGCGGCGAGCGCCGGCGCCACCATCGCGGCCGGCGGGGCCTGCCCCGCGTCCCTGCGGGACACGGGCGGCTTCTATTTCGGCCCGACCATCGTGGACGGCGTCGCGCCGGACGCGGCGATCGCCCGGGAGGAGGTGTTCGGCCCGGTCCTCACGGTCCTGCCGTTCGACGGCGAGGACGAGGCGGTGGCGCTGGCCAACGGCACGCCCTACGGCCTCGCGGGCGCGGTCTGGACCGGCGACGGCGGTCGCGGCCACCGGGTCGCGGCGGCTTTGCGGGCCGGAACGGTGTGGGTCAACGGCTACAAGACCATCAACGTGGCCTCGCCGTTCGGCGGCTTCGGCCGCTCGGGCTTCGGCCGCTCCTCGGGCCGCGAGGCGCTGATGGCCTACACGCAGACCAAGAGCGTCTGGGTCGAGACCGCGGCCCAGCCGGCGGTGACCTTCGGCTACGTGGGCTAGGCGCCGGGCGCGGGGGGCGACGGACGGGATCAACCGACACGACCGGCGGCCAAGTCCGGCAGGCAGGGCGATGGGCAGCCCCGGAGGGGCGGGGAGGATGACGATGGCGGGCGAACTGTTTGCGACGAACACGCGGCCGGACGCGCCGCCCGTTTCCGGCGGCGGGAAGCTGACGCTGTTCCTGCTCGCCCTGGTCATCGTCATCATCGCCGAGGCGATCGGCAACGTCAGCATCCCGGTGGGGGCCGGCAAGATCGTCCTGCTGCCGCTGCTCTGGGCCCTGCTCCTCGGCGGGGCCCTGGGGCTGATGAGCCCGCGCTTCCCGGCGCCCCTGCGGCTGACGGGCGCCCTGCAGAACGCGGCCGGGGCCTATCTCCAGCCGGCGCTGCTGATCTTCATCGCCAAGCTCGGCCTGCTGGTCGGGGGCTCGCTGCCGAAGATCCTGGCCTCGGGCTGGGCGCTCGCCTTCCAGGAATTCGGCCATTTCTTCGGGACGATGGTGTTCGGCCTGCCGGTGGCGCTCCTCCTCGGCATCAAGCGCGAGGCGATCGGCGCGACCTTCTCGGTCGGCCGCGAGCCGAGCCTCGCCATCATCGGCGAGCGCTACGGCATGGATTCTCCGGAGGGCCGCGGCGTGCTGGCGGAGTACCTGACCGGCACGGTGTTCGGCGCGGTGTTCATCGCCCTGCTGGCCGGGCTGATCGCCAGCCTGGGCGTCTTCAACCCGCTGGCCCTGGCGATGGGCGCCGGCGTCGGCTCCGGCAGCATGATGGCCGCCGCCTCGGGGGCGATCGCCGCTCAGCAGACCCCCGAGGTCGCCAAGGATGTCGCGACCTTCGCGGCGGCCAGCAACCTCGTCACCACGACGATCGGCACGTACTTCACCCTGTTCCTGTCGTTGCCCTTCACGATCTGGGCCTACGGCAAGCTGGAGCCGATCCTCGGCCGCAACCGGCCGGATGCCGCCCGCCCGGCGGCGGTCGACCCGCAGGCGGAGGCACCGGTCCATCAGGAGGTGCGGATCGGCCTCGCCGAGACCGTCCTGGCCTGGATCCTGATCGGTGCCTACGGGCTCATCGGCAACTGGCTGACCTACGGCGTCGTCCCGGACGCGAAGGTCGTCGGCGGGATGGCGATCATCATCGGCACCGTGCTGGCCGGCTGGATCGTCTACCTGCTCCTCGGCCGGCGCCTGCCGGCGGTCCTGTGGGTCTCGATCATCGGCATGGCCCTGACCTATCCCGGCACGCCCTACGCCGCCGAGATCGCCGCCCTGACCGGCAAGATCAACTTCCTGGCCCTGGCCACGCCGATCCTGACCTTCGCGGGCCTCTCCGTCGCCAAGGACGTGCCCGCCTTCCGCCGCCTCGGCTGGCGGATCGTGGTGGTCTCGTTCATGGCCAATGCCGGGACGTTCCTCGGTGCGGCCCTGATCGCGCAGTTCTTCATGCATCCGCCGCTGGGGTGAACCGCCGCGCCGTCCGGCGTAGGGTGAGGCAGGGGGAACGAGGCGCTCCGGCGGCCTCTGGCATGGGTGAGAGACCACATGGGGATCGAGGCAGAGACCGTGGAGCGGATGGTCGCGTGGCGGCGCGACCTGCACACCTATCCCGAACTGGCCTACCAGGAGGTCCGCACGGCGGATCTCGTCGCGCGGGAACTGGCCGCCTGCGGCCTGTCCGTGAAGACCGGGCTCGGGCGCACGGGCGTGGTCGGGACCCTGAGCCGGGGCGACGGCCCGACCATCGGCCTGCGGGCCGACATGGACGCCCTGCCGATCCAGGAGGCGACAGGCGTCGCCTACGCCTCCCGGACGCCCGGCGTGATGCATGCCTGCGGCCATGACGGCCACGTGGCGATGCTGCTCGGCGCGGCGCGGCATCTCGCGGCCCGCACCGACCTGACCGGGACGGTCCACTTCATCTTCCAGCCTGCGGAGGAGTGCGAGGGCGGCGGGCGCGCGATGGTCGAGGACGGCCTGTTCCGGCTGTTCCCCTGCGACTCCGTCTACGGGCTGCACAATTGGCCGGGCCTGCCCCTCGGGACCTTCGCGACCCGGGTCGGCGCCATCATGGCCTCCCTCGACACGTTCGAGATCGCGGTCACCGGATTCGGCACCCATGCGGCCATGCCGGAGCGCGGCACCGACACGCTCGTGGTCGTCTCCGAGATCGTCCTCGCCCTGCAGACCATCGTCAGCCGCCGCATCGCCCCCACGGAGCCGGTCGTGCTCAGCGTCACGCAGATCCACGGCGGCGACGCATACAACGTCATTCCCGACCACGCCGTCATCCGCGGCACGGTCCGCTGCCTGGACGAGGCGGTGCGCAAGCGCGTCGCGGAGCTCATCGAGGCCATCGCCGGCGGGACCGCCGGCACGCACGGCGCCCGCGCGGAGGTGGCGTACCGGTTCGGATACCCGGCCACGGTCAACACCGCCGATGCCGTCGGCACCGCCCTCGCGGCCGCCGGGACCGTCCCGGACATCACCGCGCGCCGTGGCGATGTCGGCCCCTCCATGGCGTCGGAGGATTTCGCCTACATGCTCGAAGCCTGCCCGGGCGCCTATGCCTGGATCGGCACCGACGGGACGCGGCCGAGCCTGCCGCTCCACAATCCGGGCTACGATTTCAACGACGAGGCCCTGCCGGTCGGCGCGGCCTACTGGGCTGCACTGGCCACACACAGCCTCGGGACCTGAGGCTGCGGGACGGAAGGCGCGGCCGCGGACATCGTCGGTCCGTCCGCGGCGCATGCTCCGGAATAACGCCCGCGCAGGCCGCGCGGGCGTATCTTGAGGGCGGGTGTCAGGCCGCCATCGGCGCGTAGCGCCGGTGACCCTTCACGTCGAAGCGGTCGAGCATCATGACCTTGTCCCAGGCCTTGACGAAGTCCGCCACGAAGCGCCGCTGGCCGTCGCTGCCCGCGTAGGCGTCGGCGATCGACCGGAGCTGTGCGTTCGACCCGAAGACGAGGTCGCTGCGGGTCGCCTCGAACTTCGTCTGGCCGCTCGCACGGTCCTTGAGCGCGAAGGTCATCCCGTCCGCATCCGCCTTCTCCCAGACCAGATCGACGTCGGTCAGGTTGCGGAAGAAGTCGGTCGTCAGCACCCCGATCCGATCGGTCAGGACGCCCCGGTTCGACCCGTCGTGGTTGGCGTTGAGCGCCCGCAGGCCGCCGGTCAGGACGGTCCATTCCGGGGCCGTCAACGTCAGCAGGTTGGCCTTGTCGAGGAACATCTCCTCCGGCGAGACGCTGCGGGTCATCTGCCCGAAGCCGTCATCGACGTAGTTGCGGAACCCGTCCACCACCGGCTTCAGCCACTCGAACATCTCGAGGTCCGTGAGCGCCTGGGTCGTGTCCACCCGGCCCGGCGTGAACGGCACCGGCGTGTCGACTCCGGCATCGCGGGCCGCCTTCTCCACGGCGACGCAGCCGCCGAGCACGATCAGGTCCGCGAGGGAGATCTTCTTCCCGTCGCTGCGCCCGCCGTTGAAGGTCGACATCACGTTGCGCAGGGCCTCGATCACCGGCGCGGCCCGGCGGTTGACGGCCCAATCCTTCTGCGGGGCGAGGGCGAGTCGGCCGCCATTGGCACCGCCGCGCTTGTCGCTGTCCCGATAGGTCGAGGCCGCCGAGAAGGCCGTGAAGGCCAGATCGGACACCGACAGGCCGGTCCCGGCGATCGCCTGCTTCAGCACGGCGATCTCGGCCTCGCCGACGAGGTCGTAGTCGCGCTCCGGCAGCGGATCCTGCCACAGGAGCCCGTCCTCGATCACCACCTCCGGGCCGAGATAGCGGTGCTTCGGACCCATGTCGCGGTGCGTGAGCTTGTACCACGCCTTGGAGAAGGCCTGGGTGAAGGCGTCGAAGTCGTTGAGGAACTTCTCGCAGACCTTGCGGTACTCGGGATCGACCTTGAGGGCGATGTCCGAGGTCATCATCATCAGCGGGTGCATCTGACCCGCGACATGGGCGTCCGGCGTCTTCGGCGCGTTGGGGTCCTTCGGCGTCCACTGGAGCGCCCCGGCCGGGCTCTTGGTCTGTTCCCACTCGAACTTGAAGAGGTTCTCCAGATAGGCGTTGTCCCACTTGGTCGGATCGGGCGTCCAGCTGCCCTCGATGCCGTTGGTCATCGTGTCCTTGCCGGAGCCGGACCCCTTCGGATTGTGCCAGCCGAGGCCCATCGCCTCCATCGGCGCCATCTCGGGGGGCGGACCGATCTCCTTGGCGGGGGTCATGCCGTGGCTCTTGCCGAAGGCGTGGCCGCCCGCGATCAGCGCCACGGTCTCCTCGTCGTTCATCGCCATGCGGGTGAAGGTCACCCGGATGTCGTTGGCCGACCCCTGCGGATCGCCGTTGGCGTAGGGTCCCTCGGGGTTCACGTAGATGAGCGCCTGGTGGGAGGCGGCGAGCGGGTTCTCCAGGTCGTAGTCGGCGTCGCCGTTCTTGCCGCGCCAGCGCTTGTCGCGGTTCACCATGTCGTCGAAGCTCGAGACCGAGCCCATCTCGACCACCTCGGGGCCCCAGTAGGTGGCGTTGTCCGCCTCCCAGGCGTCGAGCCGCCCGCCGCCGAACCCGTAGGTCGGCAGACCCATGATCTCCAGGGCGCAATTGCCTGTCAGGACCATCAGGTCGGCCCAGGACAGGGCGTTGCCGTACTTGTGCTTGATCGGCTGCAGGAGGCGGCGCGACTTGTCGGTGTTGCCGTTGTCCCACCAGCTGGAGATCGGCGCGAAGCGCTGCATCCCGGTGCCGGCGCCGCCGCGCCCGTCGGCGATCCGGTAGGTGCCGGCCGAGTGCCAGGCCATGCGGATCATCTGCGGGCCGTAATTGCCGTAGTCGGAGGGCCACCAGTCCACCGACGAGGTCAGGAACTGCTTGATGTCGCGCTTGAGCGCCTCGAAGTCGATCTTGGCGAACTCAGCCGCGTAGTCGAAATCCGGCCCGAGGGGATCGGCCGCCAGCCCGTTCTGGTGGAGCACTTCCACCCGCAGGCGATGGGGATACCAGTTCTCCAGCGTCGGACGGTTGCCGTGGGCGCCGCCGATCCGGTCGCCGCCGAACGGACACTTGCCCGCCATCGGGAACGTCGTGGTGTCCGTCTTGTCGATCGTCTCGCTCATCAGTGGTCCCCTAGGCATTGAGCCGCCGGCCGCCCGAGGCTCGGGCATCGAAGGCGGCGGGGCGGTGCAGGCAGTTCGAACCTCCGGGGAATCCCCGTCGCGCTCGAGGCTGGTGACGAAATGAGGCAGTCGCTCCCGGGATCAAGTTCGGAGCAGCGAAGTCCTTCCAAGGACCGGGGCAGGCGGCCTCGCAATAGTGCCGATGACATTGCCGTGATCCGACCCGCCGCCGCAGGCACCGACGGCGCGCGGGGATTCCACGTCGACACGGATACCCGCCCGGGGGTCGCTGATCCTCGCGAATCTGTGTCTCGGCGTCTCAGCGCACCACTTGGCGCACCCTCTGGCGTGAATCCGCTCCTCGTCAGGGCGCCGGACGCGCGCTGGCTGCCGGGGCGGCTCCGGCGGAGCCCGTCTCGGAACCGGTCACGACCTTTCGGGCCGCGGCCTGGCTCTGGCTGGCGTAATCGGGGGGCGATGCCGCGCCCTGCCAGATCAGCAGACCGGCCCATGCGGCGATCATCAGCGCCACACTCACGGCGAGCACGACGAGAACCGGCCTGCCCCGCCGGCCCTGGCGGCTCTCCTGAGCCGTGCGACGTTCGATCATCCGCTCCTCGCTGAGCCCGTCTTCAGACATCCGGGCTCAAACCCGCGACCCTGCGCCTGGGTCCCGCCCTGCGACGCTGTGCACCGCCGCCTCCCTCGGCCCCATTGGCGGCGATGCGCGAGGATCATACAGTCATACACATGACCTTCACGCCTGCGCCGCAGCCCGATCTCCGTCTGCCGCTCTATCAGCGACTGCGCGACGCGATCGCCTTCCAGATCGCGCGCAACGTCTGGCGGTCGGGCGAACCGATTCCCACGGAGGCGGAACTCGCGGCGACCCATCGTGTCGCCATCGGCACCGTGCGCAAGGCGATCGATGTCCTGGTCGCCGACGGCTTGGTGGAGCGCCAGCAGGGCCGCGGCACCTTCGTCCGCCGGCCGCGCTTCGACCGATCCTTGTTCCGGTTCTTCCGGCATCTGGGGCCGGATGGGAGCCAGGCCGTGCCGGAAGGGCGGATCCTGCTGCGCGAGGCCCGGCCGGCGCCCGCGGCCGTGCGCGAAGCCCTCGGCCCCGACGCAGGCGGCGAGGCGATCCGCCTGATCCGGACGCGGCTTCTGCAGGGCCGACCGATCCTGTCCGAGGAGATCTGGCTGCCGGCCGCACGCTTCGCACCGCTCCTCGAGGCGCCGCTGACGGAGATCGGCGATCTGCTCTACCCCGCCTACGAGCGCCTGTGCGGCGAGATCGTCGCCCGGGCGGAGGAGACCCTGACGGTCGGCATCGCCGATGCGACCGACGCCGAGCGCCTCGGGATCGCGGAGGGCGAGCCCGTCGTCGTGATCGCGCGCCTCGCCTTCGGCTTCGATGCCCGCCCGATCGAGTGGCGCGTGACGCGCGGCGCCGCCAAGGACTTCCGGTACCACATCGACATCCGGTGAAAGGCCGCCGGCTTGACGGGCCATCGGGCCCATGCTCATTAAGTCATATAAATGACTAGTCCTCTTTAGAGGGCGGAGGAAAGCCCGTGTTCCGCTGGTACCGTGAGGTCGGTCCGGCCGAGCGTCGCACCTTCTGGGCCTGTCTGGGCGGGTGGTCGCTCGACGCCCTGGACGTGCAGATGTTCAGCCTCGCCATCCCCGCCCTGGTCGCGAGCTTCGGGCTCAGCCGCCCGGAGGCCGGCCTGATCGGCGCGGTCACGCTGGTCGCGGCGGCGATCGGCGGCTGGCTCGGCGGCCTCATGGCGGATCGGATCGGCCGCGTCCGGGCCCTCCAGATCACGGTGCTGTGGTTCGCGGTCGCGACCTTCCTGGCGGCCTTCGCGCAGAGCTTCGGCCAGCTCTTGATCGTGAAGGCGCTGCAGGGGATCGGCTTCGGCGCCGAATGGGCGGCCGGCGCGGTCCTGATGGCGGATGCCATTCGGCCCGAGCATCGCGGCAAGGCGCTGGGCGCCGTCCAGGGCGGCTGGGCGCTCGGCTGGGGCGCGGCCGTGCTCCTCTCTACCGCGGCCTTCTCCGTATTGGATCAGGAGACCGCCTGGCGGGCTCTGTTCGCCTGCGGCCTCGCGCCCGCGCTCCTCGTCCTCTACCTCCGCCGCTCGGTCCCGGAGCCGGTCCGACCGGCCGCCGGACCGACCCGGCCGGCCATCGGGCCGCTCCTGATCTTCTCGCCCGGCCTGCGCCGGATCACGGTGATCGGGACGCTGCTCGGGCTGGGGGCGCACGGGGGCTTCCACGCCCTGTTCACGTGGCTGCCCACGTATCTGAGCGTCGAGCGCGGCGCCTCCGTGGCGGGCACCGGGCTCTACCTCGCGATCATCATCGCGGCCTTCGGCCTGGGCTGCCTCGTGGCGGGCGGCCTCGTGGACCGGCTCGGCCGCCGGCGGACGGTGGCGTTGTTCGCCGCCGGCTGCATGGCCCTGGTCGTCCTCTACCTGCTGGTGCCGGTCGGCGGCACGGGGCTGCTCCTTCTCGGCGCCCCGCTCGGTTTCTGCACGGCCGGGATCCCCGCGAGTCTCGCCGCTCTGTTCAGCGAGCTCTTCCCGGACGGCCTGCGCGGGACCGGGATGGGCTTCTGCTACAATGCCGGCCGTCTCGCCTCCGGGGTGCTGCCCCTCGGCGTCGGCCTGCTCAGCGAGATCTGCGGCCTTGGGACGGCGATCGGCCTGTCGGCCATCGGCGCCTACGGGCTCGTCCTCCTCGCCGTCGCGCTCCTGCCGGATCGGCAGTCCGGCGGCGCGCTGCTCCCCTAGACCGTGAGATGATCCGATGAACCGGCGCCTGTTCTGCCGTACCCTGTTCGCGGGCGGCGTCGCGCTCGCATTCCCCGTCCGCGGCCGGGCGGCCGAGACGGGCCTCGACGCGCGCGACGGCGTGGCGGCGGTGGATACCCACGCCCACGTCTTCACCCGGACCCTCACCCTGGTCGGGGACCGGCGCTACGCCCCGGCCTACGACGCGAGCGTCGCCGATTATCGCGCCATGCTGGACCGGAACGGCATGGCGCGCGGCGTGCTGATCCAGCCGAGCTTCCTCGGCACCGACAACAGCTACATGGTCTCGGCCCTGCGATCCGCCCCGGAGCGGCTGCGCGGCATCGCGGTGCTGGACCCCGCGGCGGAGACGGTCACCCTGCGCGATCTCGCCGACCAAGGCGTCGTCGGTCTGCGCCTCAACCTGATCGGCCGGCCGGACCCGGAGTTCGGCAGTCCGGTCTGGCGGGCCCACCTCGCCCGCGTGGCGGATCTCGGCTGGCAGATCGAGGTCCAGGCCGAGGCGCGGCGCCTCGCGCATCTGCTGCCGCCGCTGATCGAAGCGGGCGTCCCGGTGGTGGTCGATCATTTCGGCCGGATCGACCCCGCCCTCGGCATCGCCGATCCGGGCTTCGCCGACCTCCTCGGCTTCGGCCGCGGCGGCCGCGTCTGGGTCAAGCTCTCGGGCGCCTACCGCATCGGCAGCGGCGCGGCCGGCCGGCAGACGGCGCTGCAGGCGGCCGAGCGCCTGCGTGGTGCCTTCGGTGCGCGGCGCCTGCTCTGGGGCAGCGACTGGCCGCACACGCAGTTCGAGACCCAGGCCAGCCCCGCCGAGGCGCGGCGCGACCTCGACGCCTGGGTACCCGACCCGGCCGAGCGCCGGATCATCCTGGGCGAGACGCCCGCCGCCCTTTTCCGCTTCGACCACTGAGCCGCCCGGCGCGCGCCAGCCCGGATTTCAACGAGGACAGGACCATGGCAACACCGACCATGCCTCACGGGGCGGACGCGGCCGCCTTCGAGAGCCGAACGATGCGGAAGGTCGGCCTGCGCCTGATCCCCTTCCTCGTGCTCTGCTACTTCATCGCCTACGTCGACCGGGTGAATGTCGGATTCGCGGCGCTGACCATGAACCGCGACCTCGGCCTTTCCGCCGCGGCCTTCGGCCTGGGCGGCGGCCTGTTCTTCGTGGCCTACGTGCTGTTCGAGGTGCCGAGCAACCTCGCCATGGAGCGGGTCGGCGCCCGGATCTGGATCGCGCGGATCATGATCACCTGGGGGCTCGTCGGCATCGGTTCGGCCTTCGTCACCGGTCCGGCGAGCTTCGCCACCGCCCGCTTCCTGCTCGGCGCGGCCGAGGCCGGCTTCTTCCCCGGCGTGATCCTGTACCTGACCTACTGGTTCCCCAAGGCCTACCGGGCGCGGATCGTGGCGATGTTCATGGTCGCGATCCCGCTCTCCAGCTTCTTCGGCTCGCCGCTCTCGGCGGCGCTGCTCACCCTCGACGGGGCCGCGTCCCTGCGCGGCTGGCAGTGGCTGCTGATCATGGAGGCGATCCCGGCCGTCCTCCTCGGCATCGCCGCCCTGGCGCTGCTGCCGAGCCGGCCGGCCGAGGCGGCCTTCCTGAGCCCGGCGGAGCGCCGATGGCTGGCGGACCGGCTGGAGACCGAGCGCCGCGCCGCGGAGGCGGGTTCATCGCACCACGCCCACGGCCTCGCGGCGGTGTGGGCGGTGCTCGCCAGCCGTCAGGTCTGGCTCCTCGCCGTGATCTACGCGGGCAGTTCGGCCACCAGCAACACGCTGTCGCTGTGGATGCCGCAGATCCTCAAGGGGTTCGGCCTCAGCAACCTGGAGACCGGCCTGCTGAGCATGATCCCCTTCGGCATCGCCTCGGTGTTCATGATCGTCTGGGGCCTGCGGGCGGACCGCAGCGGCGAGCGCATCTGGAGCACGGCCCTGCCGCTGGCACTGACCTCGCTGAGCTTCGCCCTGACCCTGCTGACGGGCTCCCTCTGGATCACCCTGGTCCTGCTCTCGCTGGTCCTGCTCGGCAATTACGCGATCAAGGGCCCGTTCTTCGCCCTGGCGACCGAGACGCTGCCGCCGGCCCAGACGGCGGCCGGCATCGCGGCGATCAACACGCTGGCGCATCTGGGGACCGGAGCGATCACCTCGCTGATCGGGGTGCTGCGCGAGCAGACCGGCAGCTTCCCCGTCGCCCTGCTGCCGCTCTGCGCCCTCACGGGCATCGGCTGTGCCCTGGTCTTCTGGATCGGCCGGCACCCGTCGCGGCCGCCGGCCGTCGGCCCGGCCCCGTCGATTGCGGGGGGCTGAAGCGGTGGGGAACCGGCCGGCCGCGCGTCGATCCCGCGACCGGCCTCCTCGGCGATCCCGCGCCGCCATGCCATGATGGCGCGGGAGGATTCGACATGCACGACAGCGGCGACGATCACACGCACCCGCATGCGCACGACGAGGCCCACGAGCCGGGCGCCCCGGAGCGGTGGAAGCACGACGGCGTGCGGGTCATCCCGGGCGACCGGCTTGATGCCAACACCGCGCAGACGCCCGGCATGTTCCGGCAGGCGGCCGTCAACGCCGCCCGGGTCGGCGCCCAGAAGATCTGGGCCGGCACGGTGGCGATCCAGCCCGACGCCAAGACCGGCGTGCACCATCACGGCGAGCTGGAGAGCGTGATCTACGTGGTCTCCGGCCGGGCCCGGATGCGCTGGGGCGACAAGCTCGAATACGTGGCCGAGGCCGGCCCCGGCGACTTCATCTTCGTGCCGCCCTTCGTGCCGCACCAGGAGATCAACGCCTCGACCGACGAGCCCCTGCATTGCGTGCTGGTGCGCTCCGACAACGAGGCGGTGGTGGTCAACCTGCCCGATGTCGAGGCCGCCGAGACGCCCGAGACCGTCTACTGGGTCGATCCGATCCACAGGCATCCGTGAGCGACCGGCGCCCGCGGCGATAGGCCGGACGCCGCGCCCCGGCGGCCGCGTCGAGTGCGGAAGCGGCCTCGCCCGGCCGGCCCACCGCGTCTTCCCCCCCGGATGCCCCGCCGGCCTCAGACGGGCCCCGATCCGGGATGCGGGCCCATGCGGCGGCGGTCGTGTTCGATGGCGAAGACATGGGCGTAGAGGTTGGCGACCCAGCCCCGGCCCTCGACCGTGAGGTCGAGGAAGCGGATCGCATCCCCGATCACGGGCTCGATCTTGCCCCAGAAGAAGGACGGATAGCGCTCGGCAAGGTCGGCCGGGCTGTCGTAGCCGAGTTCCGCGTTGACGCCGATCTCGGCGAATTCGTGAAACAGCGCATTCAACTTGCGCGGATAAAGCGGGTCGCCGAGCTGCCCGATCAGGTCGGCCGCCCGCAACAGGCCCGCCTCGGTCCCGGTCTCGCGATGCGCGTCGTCTTCCGGCACCGGGAAGCGGGTCAGCTCGATCGCCCGGATGACCCGGCCCGCATCGACGAGATCGTGCGTGCCGAAGCGCTCCTGGACAGCGAGTTTCGAGCGCTCGACGTGATACGGCGCCAGCGCCGCATCGGAGGCCCCGCGGGGCAGGCACACGGTCCCGCCCCGCGCGTCGATGACGAAGGCCTGGGCCCGGTCGCCCGCGCAGACGCCGCGCACGTAACCGATGTCGTGGTAGAGAGCGGCCAGGATCATGTGCAGCCAGTCCTCCGGCGTGACACCCTCGTGCAGGAAGCGGCCGCGCAGGATGTCCTGGGCGACCAGGGTGACGAGGGCCGTATGATCGCCGTCATGGTAGAGGGCATCGCTCCCGACGATCCGCTCGATCGTCAGGCGCGCCGAGGCCTCGATGATCTCGGCATAGCGCGGCTCCCGGCTGCCGAAGGTCCGCTGGTAGGTGACGGCGAGGTGCTCGCCGAGGGCATCGGCGAGCATCTTGGTCGCGTCGAACATGGTCGGGCCTCGCCGTCAGCTGCGGCCGGCGGCGACGCGCCGGGCCGGGTCGGTGCAGATCACGTGGACCGCTCCCCGCGTTGCACCAGCCGTTCTTCGAGATAGGCCGCCGCATCCGCGTAGAGTTCGTAGCGGCGGAGCAGGACCGCGCGCTTCTCGGCCGGCGTCGCCGCATCGAGCTTGCCATGGGCCTTGTCGGCGCGGGCGCGCATCTTCCTGGCGAGCTTCTCGAACGCCGCGTCGATCCGGGCGCCGACCTTCTCGCCTTCGGCCCGCGCCGGATCCAGATCGCCCGGCGCCCGCCCAGGCGGGGGCTTCGTCGCTTCTCCAGCCATGACGCGTCTCCGGTCGCGGTGCTCCGTGGCCGAAGCGTATGACGGAACGATCACGGGGGCGATACCGGATCGTCCGCCCGCGGACCGATCGCTTCTCAGGCCTGTCACGGAAGGCTGCTCTAGCTCGGCCGTCCGACACGCAGGGGGACCCGCGATGAGGCTCGACGACAGTGCTGCCCTGGATGCCGCCCTGGAGGCGATCCGGCGCGACCTTGCCGACAGCTACGATGAGGAGGTGGAACTCGGGCTCGAGGAGGAGCGCCTCGATCGGCTCGCCGCCGACGGCGCACAGCCCGAGCGCCTGGACCGCAAGGTCTATTTCCGCGAACTGCTGCGCCTGCAGCACGAACTGGTCCGCCTCCAGGACTGGGTGCAGGATCGGAAGCTGCGTGTCGTCGTCCTCTTCGAGGGCCGCGATTCGGCCGGGAAGGGCGGCGTGATCAAGCGGATCACCCAGCGCCTCAACCCCCGCGTCTGCCGCGTGGCCGCCCTGCCGGCCCCGAGCGAGCGCGAGCGGACGCAATGGTACTTCCAGCGCTACGTCTCTCACCTGCCGGCCGGCGGGGAGATCGTGCTGTTCGACCGGTCCTGGTACAACCGCGCCGGGGTCGAGCGGGTGATGGGCTTCTGCACCGAGGCGGAGGTCGAGGAGTTCTTCCGCTCGGTGCCCGAGTTCGAGCGGATGCTGGTGCGCTCCGGCATCGTCCTCCTCAAATACTGGTTCTCGATCACCGACGCGGAACAGGAATTCCGCTTCCAGATGCGGATCCGCGATCCGCTCAAGCAGTGGAAGCTGTCGCCGATGGACGTCGAGTCGCGTCGGCGCTGGGAGGATTACACGCGGGCGAAGGAGGACATGCTGGCGCGCACCCACATCCCCGAGGCGCCCTGGCGGGTGGTCGAGGCGGTGGACAAGCGCCGGGCCCGCCTGAACTGCATCAGCCATCTGCTCGGCCAGATCCCGTACGGCAGCGTGGAGCACCCGCCGGTCCACCTGCCGGCCCGCCTGCGGCATGCGGATTACGTGCGCGGTCCGGTCCCCGCCGAGATGTACGTGCCGGACGCGTACTGAACGGGGCGCCGCGGCCCGGGGCGGGAGTCGTGATCCTGTCGTGCAGACGCCGCTATAGCGCCGCCATGGCGAAGCGCCCGATGACCCTCGACCTGTTCACGACCCTCGACATCGTCGATGACGACGTCTCGGCCGTCGTGGACGCGTATCTGGCCGATCCCACGCCCGGCTCTGTGGCGTTCGGGGACGGCTTCCGCATCGACCCTGCGGTGGCGGTGGCCTCGCATCCCTTCGCCCGGACGCTGATCGATCAGCCCTGGGCCGATACCGGACTGCGCCGGGCGGCGATCCGCGCCGCCATCCTGCTGGCGGAGCCCGAACGGGTCTGATCGAACCGGGCCGTTCGGCCCGTGACTGTCGCGCTCGGGATGGCGGGCCCCGTCGCACCGCCGGCGCGGTCGCGTCGCGGCGGCGCCCGGTCGGCCCGCTTGCGCGCGATCTGCGCCCGATCTTCGCCCGATCTTCGCCCGTGCCGGACCTCCTCCTAAAGCGGTATGCGCGCGGCCTTCCATCGGCGCGGCGACCCGGATCTATCCTGGGGCGATCACGGGGCGGATGGACGGCCCGCCGCCACGGTGAACGATTGGTTTACCCAATCGGCAAACTTGCACCGACCGCCCCGATCCGGATGCGATCGGCCGGCGTTCTACGGGCAGTTCCACCGGAGACGTGCTGCCATGCTGATCTTGAATCCGCTGACCGGACAAACCGTCGAGGTGCGTGTTCCCCGGCCGAAGCCGAAAGCCGCCTGAACGCGCGTCGCGTTCCGCTCGGCGGGCGGCCCCGGAGGCCTCCCGCGCTCCGCTCGCTTCCCCTGCACGTCCGCGGCATCGGCGGCGTGCCCCTCCAGGCCCGCCCACGCCATGATGCCGACCGACCTCGACAGACCCGCCGAACTGACCCTGTGGCCGGGCTACGCGCCCGCCCGGGTCGCCGACTCGCGCAGCTTCCCGACGCTGCGGGCCGCCCTGGCCGCCGCGGTCGCGGCGATCGACGCCGAGGATGCTAGCCCGTGGATCATCACGGAGGACGGCGACATCCTCGCGCCGGGATGGATCCGGGCGAACTCCGCGGAGACCCGTCGCCAATAGCCGGCCGTCAGCCCGCGATCCCGGGCGCCCTCCGGTAATCGCTCGGTGAGAGTCCGTAGCTCTCCTTGAAGCGTCGGCTGAAGTGGCTCTGGGTACTGAAGCCGCAGCTATAGGCCAGCTCGCCCACGGACAGGTGGCTGAAGCCGGGATCCGTGAGCCGCTGTGCGGCGCTCTCCAAACGCCGCCGCCAGATCCAGTCTGCGATGTTGCGGTCCTGCTCGCGGAACAGCGTCTGCAGGTGGCGCAGCGACACGCCGACCGCCGCCGCGAGCTGGGCGGGGTCGAGATTCACGTCGCCCAGATTGGCCTCGATATGGGCCAAGGCGCGCTGAAAGATGAGGATCCCCTGGATGTTCCTCGGGGGCTCGTGGGCGAGGCGCTCCGCGATGCTGGCGACCACCAGATCGACGCCGATCGAGGCCATGCGGTTCGCCATGTCCGGGGTCATCTGACCGGCGGTGCGGGCGAGTTCCTGGAAGAAGGTCGTGACCATCGACGTGCCGACCTGGTCGGCCCCGATCGTCAGGGCCGTGAAGCGGCGCGTCGAGCCGAGCGCCCGTTCCAGGCACGCGCGCGGCATCTCGATGAACAGCGTCTGCGTGTCGCCATCCGAACCCATGACGGCTGGCCGCCGATCCATCACGACGATGTCGCCGGGATTTTGGATCGCCGTGCGATCGTCCTGCGCGCTGAACACGCGGCCCTTCAGGGTGATCGCGACGTTCAGCGTCTCGTATTTGCCGTGCCGCCGGATCGTGTCCGGGGTCGCGACGGTCGTGACGGCACTCTGCGTCACCCGGGTGATGAGCAGAGGTCCGACCTCGGCGGCCTCCAGGGAGCCGGCGAATCCGTGAGCGGCGGTGGGCGTAAGTTCGACAGGCACAATGCGATCGAAGATCGTCTCACGCCAGAAGCGGAAACTGTCTTCTGGCGCGTAATCCGCCGTCGAGAACAAAGTCCTCATTGCAACTTCTTGTATTCGGGCGCCCGCGTGCGCGCTCAGGAAAACGGTAGCACGCTTCCAGGCAAGCGCAATGGGACGGACCAACCTATGAAGGTTTTCATCCCATTCAGGAGGCCGCCCCGTGTCCCCATCGACTCCGATGAGCCCCCAATCCAATATCGAGCTGGTTGCTGGGCTCGTCGTTGCCTACGTGTCGAATAACCGGGTCCCCGTGAGCGAACTGCCGGCCCTGATCGCGCAGTGCCACAGCGCGATCAGCGCGCTGGCGTATCCCGGGAGCGGGCCGGTGACGGCGGCCCCGGATCTGCAGGTGCGGCTCGACAAGCCGAGCGCGGCACAGGTCCGCGGCTCGGTCCGGCCCGACGGCATCATGAGCTTCATCGACGGGCGCGTCTACAAGACCCTCAAGCGCCATCTGACGGCGCATGGGCTGGACCCGCAGAGCTATCGCGCGCGCTTCGGCCTGCCGGGCGACTATCCGATGGTCGCCCGGGAATATGCCGAACGCCGGGCCGCGCTGGCGCGTGCGATCGCCCAGGGCGTGCCCCGCGACCGGGCCGCCTGAGCCGGCGGATCCCGACGGGCTGAGGCCGCCCCACCTCGGATTCCGACGAGGAGGTTCTCCTGACCGGGCAACGGGCCGTCTTCCCGGGGCCGATGACCCACCGGGAGACCGGCGTTTCCGAAAGGCCCGGCGTCCCGCGCTTCAGGCGGCCGCATGCCGGCCGTCCGGCAGCAGATCCCGGCTGGCCTGTTCGATACGCTTGAGCCAGTCCTCGGCCGACTCCGCCCGCACGATCGCGGCCTCGGCGCGCTCGTCGGCGTCCCGGACCCGCCCGTCGGCCAGCGCCTCGACCTCGCGGACGCGCAGTGCCGCCTGGGTCTGCACCTCCTGCAGATGCGCCCGCAGCGCCTCGATTTCCTGCCGGGCCGCCTGCAGCTCCGCAGACAGGGTCTCGCAGGTGGCGGATCGCTGGCGCAGGCGCTGATCCTGCTCCTGGGCCGCGATGCTCGCGGCCGACAGCGTGTCCAGAACCTGGCTCCAGTCCGCATCCGGCCGCGACGGTGGCTCGGACGGTGGCTCGGACGGCGTCTCGGGACCCGCTCCGGAGGCCGCCACCGGGAGCGGCCCGGCGACCGCCGGATTGCCGTCGGCGGTCGCCGGGGCCGGCTCCGCGCGCGCGATGCGTGCGTCGAGCTCTGCCCAGAAGGCCGCGTTCATCGCCGCCGCGATCCGGCCGGGCCCGCGCGGGTCACGAGGCCGCCCGGGTGGCGGAGGCCCGGGTCCGGGCGTCCTGTGGGCCCGCCTGCGTCACGAACTCCGCGTCGATCGTCTCGGCGATGCGTTGGAGCATGAGTTCCGCCGCTGCAGCCCGCTCTTCGGCGGCCGCGGCCCGGTCCTCGGCGGCCTGGATCAGTTTGATCGCCTGCGCATGGACCTCGTGGGTCTCCCGCTCGGCCGCCTGCACCTGGGCGCGGGCCGCATCCATGTCGGCCCGCACCTGCCGCAGGAGATCCTGGACGTGCGTCTCCTGCTCCTGCGCCCGGTCTTCGACGTCCCGGATGTACCGGGCCGCGCCCTGCACCCGCTCCAGCAGGTCCGGCCACCGCTCCACCGGCGACGGGTTCGGATTCCGGCCCTGCGCGGTGGCGCGCTCGTCCGCGGCGAGAAGGACCAGGTTGCCGGTCCGAATCCGGGTCGTCGGCTCGCGGACGTCGCGCGCGGCGGCTTCGATCGGTGTCAGCGTCTCGGCCTTAGGGTGCTTCGTCTGTTCCATCACGCGTCCTGCCGGCAGGGTGCAGCGCAAGCCTCCGATGAGGCATCGGTGTCCGTCCCACACCGATGGAAAATGGTTAACAACTCCTTAACACTCGCGCTAGGGTTGCGTTCGAGCGGCCATGATCGCCTGTCGCTGCACGCCGGACCGCCGGATCGGGCTGTCGGCTCAGGGGTAGCGGACGGGCTGCGGATCCTCCGGCAGGGGGATGAATTCGGCGTCGTTCGGCACCGTGTCGAACCGGCCCTGGCGCCAATCCTCCTTGGCCTGCGCGATCCGCTCGGGGCGGGAGGAGACGAAGTTCCACCACAAGTGGCGTGGACCATCCATCGGCTCGCCGCCCAGCACCATGAACCGGGCCCCCTCCAGGGCGCGCACGCTGATGCGGTCGCCGGGCCGGAACACCAGCAGCTGGCCGGGCCCGAAGCCGTCGCCGGCGATCTCGATGGCGCCCGCCACCGTGTAGATCGCCCGCTCGTCGTAGGTCGGATCGAGGGGCAGGACGGCCCCGGCCTCGAGCGCCACGTCGGCGTAGACCATCGGGCTCGAGGTGCGCACCGGCGAGCGTGCGCCGAAGGCCTCGCCCGCGATCAGCCGGACGGTCTTGCCTTCGCCGGTGAGGACCGGCAGCGCGGCGGCGTCGTAATGCTCGAAGGCGGGGGCGTTCTCCTCGTCCCGGTCGGTGAGGGCGACCCAGCTCTGGATGCCGAACAGCCGGGAGCCGGTCTGCCGCAGCGTCGGGGCCGTGCGCTCCGAATGGGTGATGCCGCGGCCCGCGGTCATCCAGTTCAGCTCGCCCGGCCGGATCGGCAACTCCGTGCCGAGGCTGTCGCGGTGCATGATCTCGCCGTCGAACAGGTAGGTGACGGTGGAGAGGCCGATATGCGGATGCGGCCGCACGTCCATGCCCTGCCCGAGCAGGAACTCGGAGGGGCCCATCTGATCGAAGAAGATGAAGGGGCCGACCATCCGGCACTCGGTGGAGGGCAGCGCCCGCCGCACCGCGAAGGAGCCGAGATCGCGCGAGCGGGGCACGATCAGGGTCCGGATCGCGTCGCAGCTGAAATGGTCGCCCGGGATCGGATCCTCGGCACTGTGCCAGCTCATCGCCTTGCTCCTTCGCGCGGGGAGGGAGGAGCGCCATCGGCTGCTGCGCGGCGCCCCGGATGGCGGAGCCGACATCGTTCGGGATCGGCCGGCCATCCGCAGGCATCCTGGACCGGGACCGCACGAGTTGAAACAGAAACGATCGAAACGCATCGTTTCCGATTTCCGCCCTCAGGGTCCCGGCCGCGCGCCGCTGGCTACCAGACCGTCGGCTTCGGGTTGCGCTCGTCAAAGCCCTTCTGGTGCCAGTACGGATAGATCGGCGTCTCGTGGCTCGCCGCGTCGAGGCGGGCGACCTGCTCGGCGGTCAGGGTCCAGCCGAGGGCGCCGAGATTCTGCTTCAGCTGTTCCCCGGTGCGGGCGCCGACCACGATGTTGCACACGGTCGGCCGGGTCAGCAGCCAGTTGAGCGCCACCTGCGCCACCGTCTTGCCGGTCTCGGCCGCCACGGCGTCGAGGGCGTCGACCACGCCGAACAGGTATTCGTCGGAGACAGGCGGCCCACCCTCGGCGCCACCGGCGGCGATGCGGCCGCTCTGGTTGGCCTGTCCGCGGCGAATCTTGCCGGTGAGGCGGCCCCAGCCCAGCGGGCTCCAGACCATCAAGCCGACACCCTGGTCGATCCCGAGGGGCATCAACTCCCACTCGTAGTGCCGGCCGATCAGCGAATAGTAGCCCTGGTAGGCGACGTAGCGGGCGAGGCCGTGGCGCTCCGAGGTCGCGAGCGCCTTCATGAGCTGCCAGCCGGAAAAATTCGAGGCGCCGATGTAGCCGATCTTGCCCGCGCGGGTGAGGTCGTCCAGCGCCCGCAGGGTCTCGTCCACGGGGGTGAGCGCATCGAACCCGTGCATGAAGTAGACGTCGATATGGTCGGTGCCGAGCCGCTTCAGGCTGGCCTCGCAGGCGCGGACCAGGTGGTAGCGCGAGGAGCCCACCTGGTTCAGGTCGTCGTTAAACCGGAAGGTCGCCTTGGTGGAGATCAGCGCCCGGTCGCGCTTGCCCTTGAGGGCCTGACCCAGGATCTCCTCGGAGGCGCCGCCCGAGTAGATGTCGGCCGTGTCGAAGAAGTTGACCCCGGAATCGAGGCAGAGATCGACCATGCGGGTCGCCTCCGCGACGTCCGTCTGGCCCCAGCGCTGGAAGAATTCGTTCGTGCCGCCGAAGGTGCCGGTGCCGAAGCTGAGCACCGGCACGGTAAGGCCGGAGCGTCCGAACTGCCTGTAGTCCATCGGATCCTCATCGCGATCGCGGGCGCCGCATGTCGGCGCGCCTGCCGGTCTAACGCGGCCGCCGCCCCGGTTTTCCCGGCGGCGGGCATGCCACGACGAGGGCCGTGCGCGTCAGCGCCGCGACTCGACGACCGGCGCCCCCTCGCAGCGCTGGCCGGCGGCCGCGCCGGTGCGCCGGTCGGGCGGCAGGGCGTCCGGGGATCCGGCCTTCTCGGGCAGGATCGCGACATTCGCCGTCATCCCCGCCGCCAGCACGATCGGGCACGGCACGTCGTCGAGGTCGATCCGGATCGGCACCCTTTGCGCCAGCCGGACCCAGGTGAAGATCGGATTGACCGTCGGCAGCCCCTGAACGCCCGGGGCGGCGTCGGCGACGCTGATGCCGCGGCCGAGGCCGGTCACCCGGCCCCGGATCGGACGGTCCGGCCACGCCATCAGCGACACCCGCGCGGCGTCACCCTCGCCGATGCGCGGCAGCTGGGTCTCCTCGAAGTAGCCTTCGATCCAGAAGCTGTCGCCGTTGACCAGCGTCAGCGCCGGCTGCCCCGTGGCGGCGAACCCGCCCTCCTGCAGCAGCAGGTTGGTGACCCAGCCGTTCACGGTGGCCCGCAGGGTCGTGCGCTCCAGGTTGAGCCGCGCCTGCGCCAGCGCGCCCTCCGCCTGGACCACGTTGGCCTGGGCGGCCTGCGCCTGGCCGCTGGTCGTCTGCTTCTGCTGCGGGGTGGTGGCGAGATCGTCGAGTTCGGCGGTGCGCTGCGCGATACCCGCGAGGTAGCCGGCCTGTGCCCGGGCACTGGCGAGGGCGCCCTCCGCCTGGGTCACGGCGTTCCTGAACGTGCCGGGATCGATCGTGAACAGCACGTCGCCCTTGCGGACGAACTGGTTGTCCCGGACGCGGACCGCCACCACCGTCCCGGAGACCTCGGGAGCCACCTGCACGGTGTAGACGCGCACGCGCCCGTCCCGGGTCCAGGGCGTGTAGGCGTAGTAGAGGAAGGCGAGGTAGGCGAGGCCCATTGCCGCCGCCAGCGCCAGCAGGGTGGCGGCGACGTTGTAGGCGGGCGGCGGCTGCCAGTCGCGCAGGGACGGTCGCGGGGTCGTGGCCATGTCACGGACCCTGGACGCGCAGGGACAGGATCAGCAGAGCCGTCACGGCGGTCAGGAGGCTGAAGTCGAACAGGGCGCGGTTCCAGACAAGGTGGTTGATGCCGATCCAGTCCAGGATCCAGCGCAGGCCCCAGGTGATCACCAGGGCGGCGAGCAGGCAGATCACCGCGGGCTCGACGTAGAGCCCCAGCACGTCGACCGCCCGCAATCCGATCACGCCCGCACCCCCGGATCGAGGTTCGGCCAGCCCGCGCGGTCGAGATCCGACACGAGGGCGGCCAGCGCCCCGATGCGCTCCGCCTGGAGCGGCAGGGTCGCCCGGTCGGCGAGCTCGCGCAAGGGATCCGGCACCGCATCCGCCTCTGCCGGACGGGACGCGGCGAGCCGGGCCCAGACCGCCCGGCCGACGCGGCGGCCTTCCCGGTCGTCCGTCTCCCGCAGGGCGAGCAGCAGGAGCCCGATGACGAGCAGGCGCTCGCCGCCCCGGGCCATCGCCTCATCCGCGCCGATGAGGGCGAGCCGGCCGAAACCCCGGGCGAGATAGCGGTCGCGGGGCGGCAGCAGGAGCGCCGGGTCGAGGGCCGCGCCGCGCACCGACCGGACCAGCCGGCGGCGGGCCCGCAGCCGCAGCGTCGCGGGGCTCACCGGCGGCGGCAGGGCGGCGAACGCGACCGCCGCCACCGCCATCCCGAGCAGCTCGGCCAGCACGGTGTTGAGCGAGTCGGCGAGGTCGTAGGTCATCGGGTTCTTGGGATCGAGGACGCCGAAGACGAAGAAGCCGAAGCCGATGCCGTAGATCGCACGCTTGTCGGCCCGGCCGACCACCGCCAGCATCGCCACCGGCAGGAGCACGGCGGCCAGGAGCGCGAAGCTCCCGGTGGTGGTCAGCAGGGTGTAGCGCAGGGTCAGCCCGACCACGGCGGCGAGCAGCGCGCCGATCAGGAAGGCGCGGGATTCCGCCCGCGGGTCGGCATGGGCGGCGAGCAGGACGCAGACGAGGCTCGCCCAGGTCGCGGCGCCGGCCCCGTGCGACCAGCCGGTGACGTACCAGAAGCCGTTGACGAGCAGGACGGCGGCGGCGGTGCGCAGGCCGTTGTCGAAGGCGTGCCAGCCGTCCCAGTCCAGGTCGTTCCACAAGAGCAGGTGCGGGCGGAACGGCACGCGCCGCCGCCCCACCCGGCCCCCGGCCCGCAGGAGCCGCGCCGAGACCCGGACGCGCCCGATCTGCCGGACGGCGATCGCCCCGCCGGCCCCGATCAGGTCGGTCGAGCGCGATCCCGGCCGGTCCGGCAGCAGGGCCCGCAGCAGGCCCGCGGCGAGCACGCGCCGCAGCCGGGGGGCGGCGTTGCGGATCCCCCGGCCGCCGGAACGGAGGGAGGGCTGCTCGGTGAACGTGTCGGTGACCTCCTCGCCGAGCGTCATCACGGCGGCGATGGGCATCGGGCCCGGCCGCTCGCCCCGCCGCAGGGCGGCCATCCAGGCGTCGCAGGCCTGCGCGGCCGCCTCGAGCCGCCCCGCCAGGGCGCGGCTGACGGCGGGGACGCCCGGCGCCACGAACACGTTCGACGCGTAGGCGCAGCCGATCCCGAGCAGGATCGTCGAGCAGCGGTCGACGCCGATCTGGAACACCGTCTCGGGGCTCTGCACGTCGGCCAGGGCGATGATCGGCACCGTGAAGCCCATGGATGCGAAGCCGTAGGCGCGCTGGCCGCTCTCGACGCTGGAGGCCGCGGTGAGCAGGCCCATCCACAGGGCCAGGGCGAGGTCGAAGGCCAGGGTCGCCTGGGCGAAATTGGCCACCAGCACCATCGCGACGGTGACGCCGACAAGCGTGCTGCCGGCCCGCCACAGGCTCTTGCGCAGGGAGGCCGCGCGGGTGGCGAGCGTCACCGAGATGACCGTCCAGCCGGCCCAGTGCGGCAGCGCCAGTTCGAGCCACATGGCGAGCCAGATCGCCGCGATGGCGGTGAGCGC
This sequence comes from Methylobacterium sp. 391_Methyba4, assembly GCF_029691625.1. NCBI lineage: Bacteria > Pseudomonadati > Pseudomonadota > Alphaproteobacteria > Hyphomicrobiales > Methylobacteriaceae > Methylobacterium > Methylobacterium sp. 391_Methyba4. The sequence continues at coordinate 5,817,088 of NZ_CP121475.1, forward strand.
GATGCGCACGGCCTCGGCCGCCTCCCGCGGCCACCACGCGGCGAGGCGCTGCAGGAGGCCCGGCGCGTCCTCGGAGAGCGCGACCTCACCGGCCACGGCGCGGCCTCAGCGGCCGGGGCGGGTCGGGGAGCCCGGTCGCGGGCTCACTCATAATGCTCGGCGACGTCGACCTTCCCCTTGAACACCCGGTAGACGACCAGGGTGTAGATCAGGGTGATCGGCAGGACCACGATCCCCGCGCCCCAGAACATGAAGGACAGGCTCGCCTCCGGCGCCGCCGCCTCGGTCACCGTCACGCTGAACGGCACCATGTAGGGCAGGAACGAGGCGGCGAGCGTCGCGAAGGCGGCGGCGAAGATCAGCGCCACCAGCGGGAACGGCAGGGCGTCGTTCCGGCGCCGCGCCGCGTAGAGGAGCCCCGCGCAGGCCGCGGCCCCCACGAGGGGCAGGACCAGCATCTCGGGCCGCTCGATCCAGCGGTGCAGCACCCGCAGGTTGATCGCCAGCGCGTACACGAAGGCCGCGCCCAGGAAGGCCAGCACCCCGAGCAGGAGCCGCGGCAGCAGCCGGAAGCCGAGGTCGCGCACGTCGGACTCGGTCTTGCCGCACAGCCACGCGGCGCCGAGCAGCGCGTAGCCGAGGCACAGGCCGAGCCCGCAGAGCAGCGAGAAGGGCGTGAGCCACCCGAACGCCCCGCCGACATAGAGCCCGTCCCGGACCGGCAGTTCCTGCACCAGCGCCCCGACCGTCACGCCCTGCACGAAGGCCGCGCAAAAGGAGCCGCCGACGAAGCCCGCGTCCCAGACCCGCCGCAGCCGCCGGGACTTGTAGCGGAACTCGAAGGCGACGCCGCGCAGGATCAGGGCCGCGAGCATCAGGAGGAGCGGCAGGTAGAAGGCCGAGAGCAGCAGCGCGTAGACCGCGGGGAAGGCCCCGAACAGGATCGTCGCGGCCAGAACCAGCCAGGTCTCGTTGCCGTCCCAGACCGGGGCGATCGCCTGCATCATGTGGCGGCGCGCCGCCTCGTCCGGGGCGATCCCGAACAGCATGCCGACGCCGAGGTCGAACCCGTCGAGCAGCACGTAGAGCATCAGGGTGAGGGCGAGGGCGGCGGCCCAGAATTCGATCATGGCCGCTTACTCCGCCGGTGTGCCGGTCGGCGTGGCGCCGGGTGTGCCGGGACTGTCGCCCGGTACGGCGAGCGGCCTCTTGGGGTTGGCGGCGCTCCCCGCATGCGCGGGCGTCGGCAGGATGCCGGCCCTGAGCATGCGGTAGATGTAGACGGTGCCGGCCGCGAAGATCAGCGCGTAGACCGCGCCGAACACGGCGAGGGAGGTCGCTACCTGCGGGGATGTCAGGAACGGCGTCGCCGCGTCGGCGGTGCGGAGCTGGCCGTAGACCGTCCAGGGCTGGCGCCCGACCTCGGCGGTGAACCATCCGGTCAGCGTCGCGACGAAGCCCAGGGGGAACGACAGGAAGATCGCCCATTGCAGCCAGCGCGCCCGCTCCAGCCGCCCGGTGGCGTAGAAGGCCATCCCGCCCCAGGCGAGCGCCAGCATCAGCAGCCCGCAGCCGACCATGATGCGGAAGGCGAAGAACGGGATCAGCACCGGCGGCCGGTCGGCCTTGGGGATGTCCTTGATGCCGATCACCTTGCCGGTGAGGGTGCCGTCGTCGATCAGGCTGCCGGCGGGGGCGGGCAGGGCGATGACGAAGTGGTTTGTCTCCTGCGCCTCGTCGGGCCACGCGAACAGGATCTCGCCGGCCGGCGCCCGGCTCTCCCAGTGGCCCTCGATGGCGGCGATCTTCGAGGGCTGGTGCCGGACGACGTAGTCGCCGGTGAGGTGGCCGAAGAACAGCTGCAGCGGCACGAGGACCGCGGCGAGGCCGAGCCCCATCCGGACCATGGCGCGGGCCTCGACGCGGTCCCGGCCCCGCAGCATGGACCACGCGCCCGTCGCCGCGACGCAGAAGCTGGTGGTGACGTAGGCGGCCAGGACCATGTGGGGGAAGCGGACCCAGACGACTCCGTTGAAGAGGATTGCCCACCAGTCGGTCGGCACGAACACGCCGTCCGGCCGCAGGGCGAAGCCGGTCGGATACTGCATCCACGAGTTGTTCACGAGGATCCAGAACGACGACAGGCTGGTGCCGAGGCAGACCATCAGGCAGGCGAACAGGTAGAACCAGCGCGGCACCCGCCGCCGGCCGAACATCAGCACGCCGAAGAACGAGGCCTCCAGCGCGAAGGCCGTGAAGCTCTCGTAGCCGAGAAGCGGCCCCTGGATCGGCCCGGTGCGGCGGGCGAGCTCGCTCCAGTTGGTGCCGAACTGGAACGCCATGACGATGCCGGAGACGACCCCGAGCCCGAAGGCGACCGCGAAGATCTTGAGCCAGAAGTCGAACAGGCGGTCGTAGACCGGCTCGCCCGAGATCATCGCCCGCGCCTGGAGGAAGGCGAGCCAGGCCGCCAGCCCGACCGTGAAGGCCGGGAAGATGATGTGGAACGAGACCGTGAAGGCGAACTGGATGCGCGACAGCATCAGGGCGGAGATGTCCATCGTTCCTCTCTCCAGCCGAAGCTCGCCGGTCCGCCGCCCCCGCTCGGGCGCGTCGCACCCTCAGATGTCCACCGGCGGGGCGCGGGGAACCGCGCCTCGCGGAAGTGTCAGACGGTGTCGATCCTCAGGATCGGCGCCGTCTCGGCCCGGCTGCGCCGGCAGGCCTCGGCGTCCTGCTTGAGGTCGATGCCGTAGGTCGGGATCACGGCCTTGAGGCGGGGCAGCCAGCCCTCCGGCGTCAGCCGGTCGGCGAAGCACTTCTCCAGCACCTCGACCGCGATGAAGGCCGCCGTCGAGGCGCCCGGCGAGGCGCCGAGCAGCGCGCAGATCGAGTGGTCGGCGGCGGCCACGAGCTCGGTGCCGAACTCGAGGTAGCCCTCCTCCAGCGGGTTCGACTGGCCGGTCGGCTTGATCGTCTGCACCCGCTGGCCGGCGACCGCCGACGTCCAGTCCTGCTTCAGCGCCTTGGGGAAGAACTGCTTCAGGGTCGCGAACTGGTGGTCGGAACTCTGGAGCACTTGGCCCACGAGGTACTCGGTCAGCGCGACGTTGTCCTTGGCGACGTCGAGCAGCGGCACGATGTTGTGCGGGGTCAGCGCGGTGAACAGGTCCGTGAGCGCGCCGTGCTTGAGGAAGCGCGACGAGAAGCCCGCATAGGGTCCGAACAGCAGCGAGCGCTTGCCGCCGATGATGCGGGTGTCGAGGTGGGGCACCGACATCGGCGGCGAGCCGGAGGCCGCCTTGCCGTAGACCTTGGCGTGGTGGCGCGCGCTGACCGCGTCGACGTCGCAGCGCAGCCAGATGCCGGAGACCGGGAAGCCGCCGTAGCCGCGCCCCTCCGGGATCTTCGAGGCCTGCAGCAGCGGCAGCGAGCCGCCGCCCGCGCCGATGAACACGAACTTCGCCGTCACGGTCTGGCGCGTGCCGTCGTAGGTGTCCTCGACGGTGACGGCCCAGCGGCCGTCGTCGACCCGGTCGAGGGCGACGACCTTCCGGTTGTAGTGCACGGAAAAGCCGGGCTGCGCCGCGAGCTGCTTGACCAGCAGGTGCGTGAGGGCGCCGTAATCGACATCCGTCCCTGTGACGATCCGGGTGGCGGCGATGGGCTCGCCGGGGGCGCGGCCCTCGATGATCAGCGGCGCCCAGCCGGCGATGACCTGCGGATCCTCGCTGTATTCCATGCCGTGATAGCAATGGTGCGCCGACATCGCGGCGTAGCGCGCCTTGAGGAACGCGACGTTCTCGGCCCCCCAGACGAAGCTCATGTGCGGGCAGGGATGGATGAAGGCGCGGGGATCGGGGATCGCGCCCTTCTTCACCAGATGTGCCCAGAGCTGGCGCGAGATGTCGAACTCGGTGTTGACCTCCAGGGCCTTGGCGATGTCGACGCTGCCGTCGGGGCGCTGGGGCGTGTAGTTCAACTCGCAATTGGCCGCGTGGCCGGTGCCGGCGTTGTTCCAGCCCTCCGAGCTCTCCTGCGCGCAGTCGTGGAGCGTCTCGAACATCGCGATCCTGAGCGACGGCTCCAGCTCCTTCAGGACCGTGCCGAAGGTCGCGCTCATGATCCCGGCGCCGATCAGCACCACGTCGGGAGTGTCGTCGTCGCTTAGGCCGGCCATCGCGGAACTCCTGGCACCGGTTCGGGGGAACTCACTGGGCGTTCGGGACGAAGGGCAGCCGGGCCTCGGCGCCGGGGGCGAGGATCACGTAGGCCCGGCACCAGGGCTCGTCGTCGACGAGGCGCCAGGAATGGCCGGAGCCGGCGGTGTCCTCGGCGATGAGGATGTCGCCGGGGCGGATCGTGAAATGCGCCCCGGCCTTCGTCTGGAAGTCGAGGGTGCCGCGCAGGGTAATGACGAACTGGCGGGTCGGGGCCGTGTGCCACGCGTAGGTGCCGCCGGCCTGCGTCTCCCGGAAGGAGATCGAGACCACGTCGGTCGTGCCGCTGAGGAGGTCGCCGCGCTCGCCGTGGGGCAGGGCGATGACGCCCTCCGCGAAGTGGGAATTGCCGTCGTCACCGGTCCAGATGCGAACGCAGCGGATCATCGGGCTGACCTCCAGCTTGGGATCGGCGCGTCAGCGCCAGAGGTTGGTCTTGGCGAGGTCGACGATCTCGGTCCCGCGCCCGTCGATCACCGCCTTGGCGAGCCACATCCCGAAGCCCGTCACCTGCTCGAGGCCGACCTTCGGCGGCATCGACAGTTCCTGGCGGGCCGAGACGACGTCGAGGAGGGCCGGACCGTCGTGGTCGAGCAGCGCGCGCATCGCGTCCGGCAGTTCGACCGGATCCTCGACGCGCCGGGCGAAGATGCCGGCCCCGCGCGCCATGGCGGCGAAGTCCGGGTTCACCAGTTCGACGCCGGTCTCGAGGAAGCCCGCGGCCTTCATCTCCATCTCGACGAAGCCCAGCGTGCCGTTGTTCAGCACCACGATCTTCACCGGCAGCTTGTGCTGGTTGAGGGTCAGCAGGTCGCCCATCAGCATGGCGAAGCCGCCGTCGCCGGAGAACGAGATGATCTGCCGCCCGGGATAGGCCGCCTGCGCGCCGATCGCCTGCGGCAGGGCGTTGGCCATGGAGCCGTGGTTGAGCGAGCCGATCAGCCGGCGCTTGCCGTTCATGGCGAGGTAGCGGGCCGCCCAGATCGTCGGCGTGCCGACGTCGAAGGTGAACACCGCGTCCTCGGAGGCCGCCTCGCTGAGCGTCCGGGCGACGTATTGCGGGTGGATCTTGCCGCCGGGCTTGCCCACCGCCAGGGCGTCGAGCCCGGCGCGGGCCTTGCGGTAATGGGCGAGGCTGTCGTCGAGATGCGCCCGGTCGGTCTTCGCCTGCAGCTTCGGCAGCAGCGCCGTGATCGTCGCGCCGACGTCGCCGATCAGGCCGAGATCGATCCGGCAGTGGCGCCCCAGGCTTTCGGCTCGCAGGTCGACCTGCGCGATCTTGGCGTCCTCCGGGTAGAACTGGCGGTAGGGGAAGCTGGTGCCGAGCAGAAGCAGGGTGTCGCAGTCGAGCATCGCCCGGTAGCCCGACGAGAAGCCGATCAGCCCGGTCATGCCGACGTCGTAGGGATTGTCCCACTCGACGTATTCCTTGCCGCCCAGCGCGTGGACCACCGGCGCCTTCAGCGCCTCGGCGAGCTGCAGCAGCTCCGCGTGGGCGCCGGCGCAGCCGCGGCCGCAGAACAGGGTCACGCGGCCGGCATCGTTGAGCATCCCGGCCAGCGCATCGAGGTCGGCGTCGCGCGGGCGCACCACGGGCGGGGGCGGCACCAGGGCGGCGGAGAGTTCGGGCGCGTTCCCCGGCATGGCCATGAGGCCGACATCGCCGGGGATCACCACCACGGCGACCCCGCGCTCGGCGACGGCGACGCGGATCGCGGTCTCGATCACGCCGGGCAGCTGGGCCGGCGAGGAGACCAGCTCGCAATAGTGGCTGCATTCCTGGAACAGGTTCTGCGGGTGCGTCTCCTGGAAGTAGCCCCGGCCGATCTCCGCCGAGGGGATCTGGGCCGCGATGGCCAGCACCGGCACGCGGGAGCGGTGCGCGTCGAACAGGCCGTTGATCAGGTGGAGGTTGCCCGGCCCGCAGGAGCCGGCGCAGACCGCGAGGTCGCCGGTCAGGTGCGCCTCGGCGCCGGCCGCGAAGGCGGCGCTCTCCTCGTGGCGCGTGTGGATCCAGGCGATCGAGCCGTCCTGGCGCAGGGCCTCGGTCAGCCCGTTGAGGCTGTCGCCGACGACGCCGTAGATGCGCTTCACGCCGGCCTGCGCCAGCGCCCGGACGAACAGATCGGCGACCTTCGTGCTCATGGTGTCTCGCTCAGCTGAGGGGCCCCGACGGATGGTCCCGGCGGGTTCAGGCGCCGGCCAGCCCGTGGCCGGTCATGGTCTTGGGATCGCACACCGCGTCGAAGCGCTCGGCCGGAACGCCCTCGGCCAGGGCGGCCTCGCGCAGCGTCGTACCCTCGTCGTTGGCGCGGTGGGCGATTTTGGAGGCGAGGTCATAGCCGATCACCGGCGACAGGGCCGTGACCAGCATCAGCGACTGGTTCACGGTCTCGTCGATCCGCTTCCGGTTGAGCTCCGTGCCCGCGACCGAGTAGGTCCGGAATTTCTCGCAGGCATCGCCCAGCACGCGGATCGCGTGCAGCGTGTTGTTGATGATGATCGGGCGCATCGCGTTCAACTCGAAATTGCCCTGCGCGCCCGCGAAGGCGACCGCGTTGTCCTCGCCGATCACCTGAATGCAGACCATCACCATGGCCTCGCACTGAGTCGGGTTGACCTTGCCGGGCATGATCGAGGAGCCCGGCTCGTTGGCGGGCAGCAGCAATTCGCCGAGACCGCAGCGCGGCCCCGAGGCGAGCCAGCGCATGTCGTTGGCGATCTTCATCAGCGCGACCGCGAGCCCGCGCACCGCCGCCATGGCGGCGACCATGGCGTCGAGGGAGCCTTGGGCGGCGAACTTGTTGGGCGCCGTGACGAACGGCTTGCCGGTCAGCGCGGCGATCTGGCCGGCGATCTCCGCGCTGAAGCCTTCCGGGGCGTTGAGGCCGGTGCCGACCGCGGTGCCGCCGGCCGCGAGCTTGTAGAGCCCGGCCCGCGACGCCGCGACTAGGGCCAGCGCGTCGCGCATCTGCTCCACGTAGCCCGACCATTCCTGGCCGACCGTCAACGGCGTCGCATCCTGAAGATGAGTCCGGCCGGTCTTGACCACATCCATCCAGGCCTGCGCCTTCGCGTCGATCGCGTCGGCAAGGGCGTGCGCCTGCGGGAGGAGCACCTCGTCGAGTTCCAGCACCGTCGCGATGTGCATCGCGGTCGGGAAGGTGTCGTTCGACGACTGGCCCATGTTGACGTGGTCGTTCGGGTGGACCGGGCTCTTGGAGCCGAGTTCACCGCCGAGGAGCTGGATCGCGCGGTTCGACAGCACCTCGTTGACGTTCATGTTGGACTGGGTGCCGGAGCCGGTCTGCCAGACGTAGAGCGGATAATGCGCGTCGAGCTTTCCCGCGATCGTCTCGTCGGCGGCCCGGACGATGGCCTGCGCCCGCCAGTCCTCCAGGCGTCCGGCCGCGGCGTTGACCAGGGCCGCGGCCTTCTTGACGTAGCCGTAGGCGTGATAGACCCGCTTGGGCATGCGATCGTTGCCGATCGAGAAATGCTGGAGCGAGCGCTGCGTCTGCGCCCCCCAGTAGCGGTCCGCCGGAACGTCGATCGCCCCCATCGAATCCGTCTCGCGGCGTGTCCCCGTGGCGGAGATGCCGATCGGGATTTCGCGCAGGACAGGATGGTCCGGGGCAGACGCGGGCATCGTCATCCTTCTCGGTGTCGAACCGTATGGCACAGAGCAAGTCTGGGTCGGCGAAACGGATGTGCTTTGAGGTAAATCGTATTAATATTCCCTGTTGCTTGATGGACTTTTGTCAAAGCGAGATCTTCAGGAATTTTCTGTTCCCTTTTTACAAATTTTTGAATATATTAACATAGTGTCATGCATATCGTACGTGCCGATTGCCAGACGACGCGGATCGATGTCAAGGGTCGCGTAATGTCGCCGGTGCAAAAATATTAGATGGATTGATCAATTTATAGCGCGGCTGCTGTTCGGGCTGGAAAATTGCGCGCTATCGAAATTGGAAACCAGTGCAGCCTCCGTAGATCCGAGATCTCGGGCGGGCCTATCCCATCGCAGGGGAACGCCGTCGATCCGCGCGGGGGCGTACAGCCTGAGGGCGGGTCCCCACGCCGTGTGTTCGATCTTTGGTAAGAAGTCCCGGTCCTGATCTCCGCTGAAGGCGGGCCCCGGCGCGCCGCCGGCATGGTCGCTGAGCAGAAACGCCGTGCGGGCCAGGGAGAGCCTCGCGGTGACGGCGCGCCCCTCCCGCAACCGGGCGATCAGGCCCCGTATGGACGCCGCCGCCATCAGATAGCCGGTGGCGTGGTCGAGCGCCTGGACGGGCAGCGGCACCGGCCGGTCGGCCTGTTTCCAGCGCTGTCCGGCCGACGCGATGCCGGCCGACATCTGGACGAGGCTGTCGAAGCCGCGCCGGCCGGCCCAGGGCCCGGTCCAGCCATAGGCGCAGAGCGTGACGTCGATCAGGTTCGGATTGAGCGCCCGGCGATGCTTCTCCCCGTAGCCGAGCCGCTCCAGGGCATCCGGGCGGTATCCATGCACGAGGATGTCCGCCTCCGAGAGCAGCCCCTCGAACCGCTGTCGGTCGGCGGCCCGATGGAGGTCGAGCCGGGTGCAGACCTTGCCCAGGGTGACGTCGGGCGCCAGGGACGGCTCGTCCCAGCTGGGCGGGTCGATTCGCAGGACGTCGGCGCCCAGCCCGGCCAGGAAGCGCGTGGCCACAGGCCCCGCCAGGATGCGGGTCAGGTCGAGGACCCGGATCCCCGCGAGGGGACGGGCCGGGTCCGGGCGCCACCGTCCGGAGTCGTGGCCGGGCGCCTCCGTGACCGCCACGAGGGGCTCGGCCCGGACCGCCCGGCCCTGGTCCAGTCGCTGCCACGCCTCCAGGCTGCGCATCGCCGCGGCGCAGCCCCCCGCGCGCAGGATCGCCGATTCCAGGGTCTCGGCCGTCTCCCGGGCCACGGCGGCCGCAACCGCCTGCCGGTCGCCCGGACAGTCGAGCACCGAGAGGGCGGCGGCGCGATGGTGGGGCGCGTTGGTGTGCAGCCGGATCCAGCCGTCCGCCGCCCGGTAGTCGCCGGCGATCGGGTCCCAGGCGGCCGGCATCGTCCATCCGCGCGGCCGCACCGACGGGCCGAACCACGCCGAGGCGAGATGCCGGTCCACCGTCACGGCGGGCGCATCTCCGAACAGGCCCAGAAGTTCGGAGACGGCGAGGCCGGCGGCACCGATCGCCGCCGTCGCCAGCTCCGTGACGGGGAAGCAGGACGGCAGGCTCTCCGTGCCGGTGACCGTCAGCCGGTCTCCGGCATCGGGCGGCAGCGCCAGGGCTGCCAGCGCCTCCGCGAAGATCGACCGCAGGGCGTCCTCGTCGGCGTGTCGCTTGCGCATGGTCGCGGCCCTCACATGACCTGTGCAGGGTGGCGGCCGCCGACGGATGAATCAATCTTGTACCGCTGATGGGCAGGACGGACCGGCTCCCCGCTCCATCCGGATGGCGCCGCCCGGGCGCCGCCCGGGCACCGGCCCATACCGGCCCATAGCGGAAGGGCCGGCCTCGCGGCCGGCCCCGATGCGCGTCGCGGCGCCGTCCGCGCGGGGGCGGCGCCCGCCGGGCCTCAGGCGAACATGTCGGGCTGGGTCTCGGCGATGTGGTTGTACAGCGTCTGGAAGTGCAGCCAGCCGATATAGTCGCTGCCGACATGCTCGCGGCTGTAGCGGGCGGTCTTCTCCGAGAGGAGCTGCGGCTTGATGCCGGAGGCCTCGACGAGGAGCTGCTGCTTGCAGGCCCGCTCCAGGGCGATGAACCAGAAGGCCGCGTCGTCGATGCTGTGGTGCGAGCAGGTCAGCAGGCCGTGGTTCTGGTGCAGCACGCCGCGGTTGCGGCCGATCTGCTGGGCGACCGAGAGGCCGCTCTCCTTCTCCACCGCCACGGCGCCGGCCGAGGCGCCGATCACCGCGTGGCTGTTGTAGAAGGCCGCCGCGTCCTGGCTGATCATGTCGAGGGGCCGACCGGTGGCGCACCACGCGGTGCCGTAGGTGGTGTGCGCGTGGCACATCGCCATGACCTCGGGGTACTCGTCGTGCACGGCGGCGTGGAGGACGAAGCCCGCCCGGTTGATGGCGTGGCGCCCCTCGACCACCCGGCCCTTGTGGTCGGCCAGGATCAGGTTCGACATCCGCACCTGCGAGAAGTGCACGCACATCGGGTTGGTCCAGTAGAGCTCCGGACGCTCCGGGTCGCGGATCGTCAGGTGCCCGGCGAAGCCGTAGTCGAAGCCGTGCATCGCGAAGGCGCGGCAGGCGGCCACGAGGTGCTTCTTGCGGTAGTCGCGCGCCTCGGCGTGGTTGGCGAATTCCGGAATCTCCGGGAAGATCAGGCCGGCCTGCTCCGGCTGGTAGATCGAGGTCCGCTTGCGGCCGGCATCGTCGTCGGGCAGGTCGAGGGCGACGGGCGCCTCGTGGGAATGATCGTCGAGCATGGCGTATCCTTTCGTCGGGTGAGGGGAGGGCGTCAGCGGTTGACGAGGCGCTTGGGCACCGTCAGCGCCAGGAGGCTGCCCAGGGCGAGGCACGCGGCGAGGGTGTAGACGCCGAGGCTCGTGGACTTGGTGGTGTCGATGATCCAGCCGATCAGGTAGGGGCTCACGAAGCCCGCGAGGTTGCCGACCGAGTTGATCACCGCGATGCCGGTGGCGGCGGCCGCCCCCGCCAGGATGGCGGTCGGCAGGCACCAGAACTGGGCGAGCGTCACCAGCACGCCGATCGTCGCCACGGTGAGCGCCGCCTCGGCGATCACGAGGTCCGTGCTGAACCGGATGCTGACCAGCCAGCCCGCCACCCCGACGAGGCCCGGCACCGTGATGTGCCAGCGCCGCTCCCGGGCCGCGTCGGACAGGCGCCCGACCGTAATCATCGCCACGGCGGCGGCGCCGTAGGGCAGCATGGTCAGGAGGCCGATCTGCAGCGGGTCGGAGACGCCCGCGCCCTTGATCAGGGTCGGCAGCCAGAAGCCGACGCCGTAGAGGCCCATGATGAAGAAGAAGTAGATCCCGCAGAGCAGCCAGACCCAGCCGCTGGTGAAGCCGTCCCGGAACCGGTGCGCGGTCACGGAGGCGCCGTCGGCGGCGACATTGTGGGCGAGCAGCGCCTTCTCGTCGGCGCTCAGCCACTTGGCCTTCTGGATGCCGTCGTCGAGATAGGCGAGGACGCAGAAGCCCAGCACGACGGACGGAAGCGCCTCGATCAGGAACAGCCACTGCCAGCCCGCGAGGCCGCCCGTGCCGGCAAACGCGTTCATGATCCAGCCGGAGACCGGTCCGCCGATCAGGCCGGCGATCGGGATGCCGGTCATGAACAGGGCGATGATGCCGCCGCGGCGCTCGGACGGGTACCAGTAGGTCAGGTACAGGATCACGCCCGGGAACAGGCCCGCCTCGGCGAGGCCCAGCAGGAAGCGCAGGACGTAGAACCAGGTCGGCGAGGTCACGAACATCATGGCCGCCGAGATGACGGCCCAGCTCAGCATGACCCGGGCGATCCAGATCCGGGCGCCGACCTTGTGGAGGATCATGTTGCTCGGCACCTCGAACAGGAAGTAGCCGAGAAAGAAGATTCCGGCGCCGAGGCCGTAGACGGTTTCGCTGAACTGCAGGTCGCTCAGCATCTGCAGCTTGGCGAAACCGACATTGACGCGGTCGAGATAGGCCGCGACGTAGCAGGCGAACAGGAACGGCACGAGGCGCCACGTAACCTTGCGGTAGACCCGCGTCGTCTCGTCGATACTGGGCTCGACGAGGGTCATGACCCCCTGTGCCATTCCGGTGTCTCCCTAGACTTTATCGTTTCGCCACCGTCTGCGCGGCGCGGCCGGCACTATCGTGCTGCGTCCAATCGTTGACAAACGACGATTTTTCACGCTTTTCGGGAATTCAATTCATGGATTGTCCCATGCGCCGGATCCCGAGCTTCCCCGCCCTGCGGGCCTTCGAGGCGGCCGCGCGCCTCGGCAGCTTCGCGCGGGCGAGCGAGGAGCTGCACCTCACGCCCTCGGCGGTGAGTCACCAGATCCGCGCCCTGGAGCGCTGGTTCGGACGGGCCCTGTTCCGGCGGGCGAACCGTCAGGCGACGCTCACCGCCGACGGCCAGCGCCTGCTCGCGGGGCTCTCCAGCGCCTTCGACGCCATCGAGGCGGTCTGTGCCGAGCTGAGCCCGCCGCCGCCCTCGTCGCTGGCCGTCCACTGCACGCCGAGCTTCGCGGCGAAGTGGCTGGGGCCCCGGCTCCCCGCCTTCGTGGAGACGCATCCCGGCATCGCCATCCGCCTTTCCACCAGCGCCGACCCGGTGGATCTCGCCCGGCACGAGGAGATCGACATCCTGATCGCCTACGGCCGGCCGCCGCGCGGGCCCGGCCTGACCGTCGAGTCCCTTGGGCCGGAGGAGATCGCCGCCCTGTGCACGCCGGAGGTTGCCCGGGCCGCGGGGTCGGCCGGGGCCTTCACCCGGCTGGACTCGTCCTTCAGCCCCATCCGCTGGCCGGACTGGTTCGCCCATAACGGCCTGCCCGTCCCGACCGGCGCGTCGGGCGCGGCCTTCGACCGGGGTTCGCTGGTGATCTCGGCGGCCGTCCAGGGGCTCGGCGTGGCGCTGGAGACCCTGCGGTTCGCCCGGGACGAACTCGCCGCCGGGCAGCTGGTGCGCCTCGGCGGCGGGCGGTTCGAGAGCCTGTCCCGGGACCTGCACTTCATCTGCTACCGCGAGCGCGACGGGGCCCTGGAGAAGATCCGGGCCTTCCGCCGCTGGCTGCTCGACGTGGAGGTGGAGAGCCGGGCGGTTCCGGCCTGACGCGGAAAGATGTTGGCGCGGAAAGACATGGGCGCGGTGATCGTCGTCGGCCGGATCGCTTCGGCGACAGGCGGGCGCCTCACGCCGTCGATCCGGGGCACGCGAGGCGAGCCCGGACCCCGAAGCCAATGGCGGTGCAGGGTCCGGCGCGCGTCCCCCCGGTCGAAACGGTTGTGCCAGTCTTGTCATGCGGCGGGTCTCAACGGGATCGGGAGCCGCGCTAGGTGCAGGTTCAAACAACGCGGCAAACGCGGCGGGACCCGAGCCCGACCGTGCGCCCCCAGAGAGAACGCCCCATGTCCCTCTTCGCCAAGCTGCAGCGGCGCGCCGACGAGGGCCGGCCCGTCCGGGTCGGCCTGATCGGGGCCGGCAAGTTCGGCGCGATGTACCTCTCGCAGGCGCCACGCACGCCCGGGATCCACCTGATCGCCGTGGCCGATCTGTCGCCCGACCGGGCGCGCGCGTCGCTGCGGCGGGTCGGCTGGGAGGAGGCCCGGTTCGCGGCGCGCGGGCTGGAGGAGGCTGCCCGGGCCGGCACGACCCTCGTCACCGAGGATGCCGACGCGATGATCGCGAGCCCGTTCGTGGACATCGTCATCGACGCCACCGGCAGCCCGGCCGCCGGAATCCGCCACGCGCTGCGGGCCTTCGCGGCGGGCAAGCACATCGTGATGGTCAACGTCGAGGCCGACGTGCTGGCCGGGCCGCTGCTGGCGCGCAAGGCGGCCGAGGCCGGGGTGATCTACTCCATGGCTTCGGGCGACCAGCCGGCGCTGATCGCCGAGCTGGTCGACTGGGCGCGCACGATCGGGCTGGAGGTGATCTGCGCCGGCAAGGGCACCAAGTACCTGCCGGCCTACCATGCCTCCACGCCCGACACGGTCTGGGGCCATTACGGCTTCAGCGAGAGCCAGGTCGCGGGCGGCGACTTCAACCCGCAGATGTTCAACTCCTTCCTCGACGGCACCAAGTCGGCCCTGGAGATGGCCGCGGTGGCCAATGCCTGCGGGCTCACCCCCCCGCGCGACGGCCTCGCCTTCCCGCCCTGCGGCGTCGACGACCTGCCGAGCCTCCTGAAGCCCGTGGCGGATGGCGGCCTCCTCACCGAGCGCGGCACCGTCGAGGTGGTCTCGTCCGTCGAGCGGGACGGGCGCCCGGTGTTCCGGGACCTGCGCTGGGGCGTCTACGCGGTGTTCGAGGCGCCGAGCCCCTACGTGCGCGACTGCTTCGCCCAGTACGGCCTCAAGACCGACGCCAGCGGCCGGTTCGCCGCCACCTACAAGCCCTATCACCTGATCGGGCTGGAACTCGGGATCTCGGTGGCCTCCATCGCGGTCCGCGGCGAGGCCACGGGTGCCACCGGCGACTGGCGCGGCGACGTCGCCGCCACCGCCAAGCGCGCCCTGCGGGCCGGCGAGCGGCTCGACGGCGAGGGCGGGTTCACCGTCTACGGCAAGCTGATGCCGGCGGCGGAGGCCCTGGCGCAGGACGCCCTGCCGATCGGGCTCGCCCACAACATGGTCCTCAAGACCGACGTGCCCGCCGGCCGGGCCGTGCGCTGGAGCGACGTCGCGTACGAGGCCGACCAGGAGGCGATCCGCGTCCGGCGCGAGATGGAGGACCTGTTTCGCGGGGCGACGGGGCGGGCCGCCGGCTAGGCGCTCAGGCGCGCCGGCCGGCCGTGCGCCCGGTCGGCGAGCGCCCGACCAGCTTCCGGAACGTCCGGCTCATGGCGCCGGCGCTCGTGAAGCCCGACCGCGCGGCGACCTCCGCCATGGACCCCGCGCCGGAGCGGATCAGAGCCTCGGCCCGGCCGACGCGCTCGCGCATGATATACTGGTACGGCGTCACCCCGGTGCTCTGGCGGAAGGCCCGGATGAAGTAGCCCTCGCTGAGCCCGACGATCCCGGCCAGGGCCGACACGGTGATCTCCCGGTCCAGGTGCTCGCGGATATACGCGCAGGCGCGCCCGGCCTGCGATGCCGACAGATCGGGTCCGGCCGACCGGCCCGCCGTGCGGACCGCGATGACCGAGCGCAGGACCGCCAGATGGAGGCTCTCGATCAAAAGCGGGTCTGGCGAAGGATCGTCCCGATGCGCGTAGCTCAGCGCGCTGAGGATGTGACAGGTGCTCCGGCAGGCGCGGAGGTCGCGCCCGTCGGTCGCAAACGCGATCTTTCCGATGGGCGCTTCCGCGAGGCGCTCGACGGCCACCGCCGAGAAGGACAGGACCCTGCCGGTATACGGGCCGTCCCACCGGGTCGTGCCGTGCAGACCGGGGCGCCGAACCAGCAGGCCCTCGCGGTCGCTCAACCGCGCCGCGATCTCGTAATCGACCTCGTGATGCGCCCCCGCGGGCTGCGTGCTGGCGGCGACTTCGAGACCGGAGACCGCATGCGTGCTCCAGCCCCCGGTGGCGAAGCGGAAATCGATGAAGGTGATCTCCGGGAGACCGCGGTCGCCCGGCGCGCAGCAGGTCAGTTCGGGACGGCCGGAGAGATGTCCGGAACTGCCGCTGGTGGCGTACGTGATGGTCTCGGGCGTGCTGTCCATGCGGGCCAGTCGGTTCCGGCTTCGTCGCCCTCGGGCGCCTGAGGAGGGCGGCCTCGCGGCCGCCCTCCCGATTCTCCTCCGTCAGCGAAGGGCGCCGGTCACGCCGCCTACGAGGCCGCCAACCGCGCCGAGCGCGCTGCCCACCAAGCCGCTCACGAGGCTGCCCGCTTGGCCGACGACCCCCGAGACCGCACCGAGTTCCTGGCTTGCGTCGACCCCCAGGCCGACGGTGAGGCCGACCCCGAGGCCGCCGCCCACCTGGTCAAGCTCGGTGGCGCTCAGCTCGCGGACGGTATCGATGCTGTCCTGCATGATCGTTCTCCTGATTGAGATTCAAGAAGAAGTTTATTCTGCTCGATCTATTGTCTGATCGCAGCGTCGAGGCGCCTTGGACGTCGGCGCCTGCCTTTAGGATTACAGAGATGTGCTTCGTGTCAATCGGTATCTGGCTGCCGATACGTGTCGAGTTCTCTCGAATTCGGCGAATGCGCAAAAACTGACCGGGCTTGCCTTTCCCAGGGCGCGCTCCAGGCGCTTTCGCATCGAGCGCCGTCTTCGCTGGGGCCCCGTGCCTCTCGACAGCATCGCGAAGACGCGATCTTTGCGCTGCAGCACGAGAGCGCGCAAAAATTGACCTTGTTTTGCGTCGCAAAACAAGCCGGACCCTCATTTCGTTCAAGCAATTGAGATCGTTGAATTTTTGTAGAAAATTGCGACGATCTGACGCGGCATCGGGAATACAAAATTCGCATTCCCGTGCAGTGTTGACACAGCACTCGTACGATGCGACCGAACAAGCCGGATGACGCTGAGGCGCGCTATCCTCGAAGATGTGGTCTCGTTCTGGGAAGGTTGCTTTAGCCGGGTGCCAAGTCCGCTCTTTCGACTGGAAGTTATAGAGGCACGACGCAATGCGTGGCTGGGCGAGGCGCAGATCATCCAGCCCTTGCCGATCCGCATCGTGGCCCTGTCCTGCGTGGCCATGGTGGCGGCCGTCGGCCTCTATGCCTGGCAGGGCACCTATACCCGCCGCATCCACGCCGTCGGCCTGCTCGCGCCCGATATCGGTCTGATCAGTCTCGCCAGCCCGGTCGCCGGCCGCGTCGGCTCGACGGGGGTGCGCGAGGGCGACAAGGTCGCCCGCGGGCAGCTCCTGTACACGATCGACCTCGACGCCGTGTCGGCGAGCGGGCCTACGCAGGAACGGGTGATCGCCGAGCTGGAGCGCCAGCGGCAGAGCGTGGAGCGGCAGCGGGCCGCCCGGGCCGATCTGGCCGGGACGGAGCGCCAGGCCCTCCGGGAGCAGGTGGCGAATCTGAGCGAGCAATCCGCCCAGCTCGCCAAGCAGATCGACCTGCAGGAGAAGCTGGTGCCGCCGCTCCGGTCGCGGGTCGAGGAGCTCGCCGACGCCGTGGCGCGCGGCTTCGCCCGCGCCGCCGATCTCCAGAGCCAGAACTACCTCTACATGCAGGCGAGCGCGCAACTCGCGCAGTTCCAGCAGAGCCGCCTCCAGGTCGACGGCAAGCTCGCCGACACGAAATCCCAGCTCGCCGCCTACGACGACCGGCTGGCCCGCGACCTCGCCGACCTCGACCGGACCGCCGCCCAGCTGGCGCAGCAGAAGGCCGAGAGCGAGGCGCGCCGCGCCATCGAGGTCCGGGCACCGGAGGCCGGGACCCTGACGTCGATCCGCGCGCAGGTCGGCCAGACCGTGGCGGCCGGGGCGACGCTGCTGACCCTGCTGCCGAGCGCGGGGCGCCTCCAGGCCAACCTGTTCGTCGATTCGTCGGCCATCGGCTTCGCCGAGGCCGGCGCGCCGGTGATGCTGCGCTACGCCGCCTTCCCGTTCCAGCGCTTCGGCTTGCATCGCGGCGTCGTCACCGAGGTCACGCGGGCGCCGCTGGGCAGCGACGACGCCCCGGATTTCGCGCGGCGCGCCTCCGCCCGGGGGGAGGGGACCGACCTGTACCGCATCGTCGTCCGGCCCGATTCCGACACCGTGCTGGCCTATGGCGAGCGGCGCAGCCTCGAGGCGGGCATGCGGGTCGAGGCCGATATCGCCCTGGAGAAGCGGTCGCTCTACCGCTGGCTGCTCGATCCCGTCGCGCATGTCCGGGAAAGCCTCGCCCTCGTCACGCGCGGCGGCCTCGACGCCCTGCCGGTCCGGAAGGCGGCCCCGTGACGGCGCCATCCCGTGCCGCCCGGCTGGACTTCGGGCTTCGCCGCCGGGTGCCGGTCGTCCTGCAGGCCGAGGCCGCCGAATGCGGCATGGCCTGCCTCGCCATGGTCCTGGCCTATCACGGCCGCCAGCTCGACCTCGCCACGCTGCGCCGGCGCCATCCCCTGTCGCTCAAGGGCATGACCCTGCGCAACCTGATCGACCTCTGCGGCGCCCAGGGCCTGACCGCCCGCGCCCTGCGGGTCGAGCTCACGGATCTGCCCCGGCTCCGGCTCCCCTGCATCTTGCACTGGGGCCTCAACCACTTCGTGGTGCTGACCCGTGTCGAGCGCGGCGGCCTCGTCATCAACGATCCGGGCCGCGGCCGGCGCCGGATCAGCCTCGCGGAGGCCTCGCGGGAATTCACCGGTGTCGCCCTGGAGGCGGTGCCGAACCCGGGCTTCAAGCGCGAGCGGGCCAACCCGGGCCTGCGGCTGCGCGACCTGTTCCGCAATATGGCCGGCATCCGCGCCGCCCTGGCCCAGGTGCTGGCCCTCTCCCTGGGGATCGAACTCGTCGCCCTGCTGATGCCCATCGCCTCGCAGGTCGTGATCGACGAGGTGATCGTGAATGCCGACCACGACCTACTCCTCGTGGTGGCGATCGGCCTCGGATTGCTGCTGCTGCTCCAGCTCGGCCTCAGCATCGCCCGGACCTGGGCGATCATGCTGGCCGGGACCCGGCTGAACTACCAATGGTCGGCCGGCCTGTTCGACCACCTGTCGCGGCTGCCCCTCGACTATTTCGAGAAGCGCCATGTCGGCGACGTGATTTCCCGGTTCGGCTCCCTGGCCACCATCCAGAAGGGCCTGACGACCGACCTCGTCCAGGCCGTCCTCGACGGCCTCATGGCGGTCGGGATGCTGGCCATGCTGATGGTCTATGGCGGCTGGCTGGTCGCGGTGGTTCTGGCCTCGACGGCGCTCAACGCGATCCTCCGGGTCTTCGCCTACGGCGCCTATCGCGAGGGCAGCGAGGAGGCCCTCGTGGCCGAGGCCCGCCAGCAGACGCACTTCATCGAGACGGTCCGCGGCATGGCGAGCGTCAAGCTCCTCGACCTGCGCGAGCGGCGCGGCGGCGCCTGGATGAACCACTTCGTCACGGCCCTGAACGCCCGGCTGCGGCTGCAGCGCCTCGACCTCGTGTTCGGCCGTGCGAACGAGTTCCTGTTCGGCCTCGACCGCCTGATCCTGCTGGTGCTGGGCGCCCGCGCCGTGATCGGCGGGTCGCTGTCGCTCGGCATGCTGGTGGCGTTCCTGGCCTATCGCGACCAGTTCGCCACGCGGATCGGCAGCCTGATCGACGCGTGGTTCAAGCTGCGCATGCTCGACGTGCAGACCGACCGGCTCGCCGACATCGTTCTGTGCGAGCCCGAGGAGCAGGATCTCGCTGCCGCCGCGCCGCCCGCGGCGCCGGTCGTCGCCCTGAAGGCCGGGGCGCTCGCCGGCGTAGGCCTGGCGCTGCGCTACGGCGCGGACGAGCCCTGGATCTTCCGCGGGGTCTCGCTGTCGGTCCGGGCCGGCGCCTGCTTCGCGATCACCGGTCCCTCGGGATGCGGCAAGACCTCGCTCATGAAGGTGATGATGGGGCTGACGCCCCCGACCGAGGGGATCGTCGCCGCCGACGGCCAGGACATCCGCACCGCCGCCGGATCCTACCGCCGCCGGATCGCCGGCGTGATGCAGAACGACGGCCTGTTCGCGGGCTCCATCGCCGAGAACATCGCCGCCTTCGACGAGCATCCGGATGCCGGCTGGATCGCCGAATGTGCGGCCCGGGCCGCGATCCTGGACGATATCCGCCGCATGCCGATGGGCTTCGAGAGCCTCGTCGGCGACATGGGCTCGACCCTGTCGGGGGGCCAGAAGCAGCGCATCGTGCTGGCGCGCGCCCTCTACCGGCGGCCCGAGATCCTGTTCCTCGACGAGGCTACGAGCCATCTCGACGAGGCCACCGAGGCGGTGATCGCCGAGGCTCTGCGGGACCTGCGCATGACGCGGGTCATCGTGGCCCATCGCCCGGCGACGATCGCCCATGCGGACGCGGTGTTCGATTTCCCCGCCCAGGTCAGGGGCGCGGCGGATCTGGCTGCCGCGGGCTGACGCGGTTCGCCTGAGGCCGCGCGGGCCGGATGTCGCCCGGAGCCAGGCCGAAGCGCTTGCGGAACCCGCGGTTGAAGGTCGGCACGTCGGTGAACCCGCACGCATAGGCGATCGAGGCGATCCGCACCTTGTCGTCGCGGGCAGCTTCCAGCCGTCGGCGCGCGAGGTCGAGGCGCGCGTCGCGGATCGCCGTCGCGATGCCGCCGGTCTCCGCGAAGGCGCGGTACAGGCTCGTCCGGGACAGGCCCAGCGCCCTCTGGATGTCCTGTGGGTTCAGGTCGGGATCGTGCATCCGGCGCGCGATATGGGCGCGGGCGAGCGAGACCACCGCCGCCTGCGAAACCTCCGCGGGCTTCGTGCGCCGGGCCGTGCCGTCGACGAGGTGGCCGAGAAGGTGCAGCACGCCCTCGATCGCGGTCTGTGCCTCGCCCTCGGACATCCAGGCGATGGAGGCGGCCACGGTGCACAGGCGTGTCCGGAACGCCACCCCGGCCGGGTGCGGGTTGAGGCTGCGGCCCGCGAAGGCGTCCGCATCGCCGACCCAGGCTTCGAAGACCTCGCGCGGCACGGCGAGCCGGATCTCGCCGTAGGCGCTCTGGGTGCCGGCCACGAAGGGCCGGTTCCGCGACAGGAAGCTGATATCACCGGGGTTCAGTTGGGCGCCGCGGCCGTGCTGCTCGTGATAGCCGACGCCGTCGAGCCCGAGGCCGATCACCACCATCGCGCGGGCATTCCGGTCGACGTGCCGGGACCGGAACTCCAACTCCACCGGGCTGCTGACCGTATGGGTCAGCGACCAGCCGGCCGACGCTACGGTCAGGCGTTTGGCCGCGAAGCGCTCCCGGGGATGCCGCCGGCCGATGTCGCCGAAAGCGGCCAGGGCCGTGCAGCGCCAGAATTCGAAGGCCTGCTTGGGCTCGACGTGATTGGTCGTCTCGACGAGGCTTGGGACGAGCACCGGGCTCAACACGTGTGACACTCCCGTCCGGCCCGGCGGCGCTGTCCCAGCGCCTGTGCAACTCTATCGTGTGAATCTTGCCGGATTGGCAACCGACGCCGATCGGGCCTGACGATGCGGGGCGTCCCCGCGCGGCCTATGCAACGGCCCGGCCGGACAGGCCGCGCGGTCCGGCAAGCAGCAGCGCGGCGCTGGCCCCGAGGACGATCGTGATCACCGCGAACATCGCGTGCGGTCCGTAGGCCGAAAGGACCGGCAGGAGGATGAGCGGCGCCAGGGCGGCGGCGACCCGGCCGCCGGCCCAGGCGCAGGTCATGGCCGAGGCCCGCAGCGGCGTCGGGAGGAGTTCCGTGGCGTAGACGGCGAGGACGCTGCCGTAGGTCGCCGCGGCGGTGTTGAAGGCGATGCCGACGAGAACCAGCGTCAGGAACGTGCCGCTCGCCGCGAAGGCCGTGCCCAGGGCCGCCATCGCGGCCGCCAGGGCCGTCAGGCAGGCGCGCCGCTCGAGCCGGTCGATCACCAGCGCGGTCAGGAGGGTGCCCAGCGGCGGGCCGAGCATCGACAGCGCGGCGAAGGCGAGGGATTGATCGACCCGGAAGCCCTTCTCTACCATCACGACGGCGCTGAGCAGCGGGAAGGCGATCGTCGCCAGGGGGGCGAGCGTGAAGAGGCACACGAACAGGGCCGTCTGGCGCGTCTGGCGCGTCCCGGTGAACAGGGCGCGAAAGCCCGCCGGCCCGTGTATCGCCGGCCCGTGTATCGCCGGCGCTGGGGCGAGGTCGGCTGCTCCGACGACCGGCGCCCGGCCGGCCGCGCGCTCGAACCGGCGGCAGGCCCCGTCGGCCTCGACGGGTCGCCCGACCGAGGCCAGCCATCGCGGCGATTCCGGCAGCCCCGCGAACAGGATGCTGCCCAGGGCCGCCAGGGCGCCCCCGAGGATCAGGGCCCAGCGCCACGGTTCGACGCCGAGGGGAGCCCCCGGTGCGAGCGCCTGCACCAGGAGGAGGACGGCCAAGCCGCCGAGGAGCCCGATCCCGGCACAGACCATCAGTGTCGCGCCGCGGTGGCGCGCCGGCGTCACCTCGGCGAGGTAGGTCGCGACGAGGGGCGGAAACCCGCCGATCGCGAAACCCGAGACCGTGCGGGCGAGCGTCAGCGCCGTGAGCCCCTGGCTCGCGGCGGCCGCCAGAGATCCGGCGGCCATCAGCGCCAGGGAGGCCTGAAGGGCGCGCCTGCGGCCGAAGCGATCACCCAGGATCCCGAAGAAGGGGGCGCCCACCGCCCCACCGGCGAAGACGGAGGCGAGGAGCAGCGAGAGGCTGCCCCGCGGCATGTTGTGGGGCGGTGCGAGGAAGATGGCCGCCAAGGCGTTGCTCAAGGCGACCTCGGCGATGTCGGTGAACAGGCCCAGCGTGCAGACAGCGAGCGCCGCCACGTGGAGCCGCGTGATCGGGAGGGAATCGAGCCGCCGCGTGACGACCGCCACCGATCCGGCCGCGGGCGCGGCGCTATGGGAGGGCGTCGCGGCCTGCAGGCGGGCGTCCATCAAGGGCGTGTGTCCTCTCCCGACCGGAGCGTGCGCGCAACCGGTGCCGCACCGCCATAGCTGCGCGCCTCGAACCGGGAAACGTGGCGGCGCTCACAAACGCACGATGCGCTGCTGTCGCGGGTCACACGAGATCCGGCGCCGCGCAGGCCGGCCGGCTGCCGCGGACGGCCCTGCCTCCCGCTCGTTTCGCCGACGGAGCGAAGCCGGCCTGGGCGCGCGCCGCGCTGATAGGGGCCGCAGCCGCCGGCTAGAAGCGCGGTTGCGTGTGCTTAGATCGATCGCGCTGCGATACGGGAGCGACCGGGCCGGGCCGATGGCCGATCACGTCGCCGTTGCGGTAGGCCTCCCGGATGTTGCGTCGTGCGGAACGACCGGCCGTCCCACCGGGCTGCGTCACGGCCGAGTCGCCGGATGGCGCCAGGACGGTTTGTGCGGAGGCCGCTCCCCCGCCGAGCAGGGACAGGATGACGACGCAGCCCGACAGACCCTTCATGCCCGTATTCCCCTCGCCTGATCGCGCCGTCCCAGCGGACGGTTCCAGCATCGCCGGCGCGCGTCATAGGTCCGGGGTATCTACGTCCACGCGGACGATCGGTTCACGGGCGAGCGCGAGGCTGGTCCGCCGAGCCCGGTGAGGCTCCCGGCGGGAGCCCGCCCGGCCATCGTGCGCGGGCGCGGTCGGGGTGCCGCGCGGCAGCCGGGGGGCGCCGGGGATCGCGCCGGTCAGGCCGCGTTGCGGCCGAGCCGGATCGCCTTGGCGATTTCCGAACGTCGCTCGGCATAGCCGGGCGCGGTCATCGGGTAGTCCTCCGGCAGCCCGTAGCGCGCGCGATACGAGGCCGGCGTCAGCCCATGCGCCGTGAGATGCCGCTTCAAGGTCTTGTAAGATCGGCCGTCGATGAAGCTGACGATGCCGTCCGGGCGGACCGACCGATGGATCTGCGCGGGGGTCGGCTGCTCGTAGGGGATCTCGGCGGCCTTCGGCCGGTCTGTCAGTGCGAACAGGGCGCCGTGCACGGTGGCCAGAAGCGGCGGCAGGCTGGTGTGAGGAATTGCGTTGTTCGACAGGTAGGCCGTGACGACGCGCACCGCGACCTCGCTGATCGTCGATTCGAGATGGTCTTGGTCTTTCGGCAACGCGATCGATCGCATCTCTGGTCCCGGCAACCTCGCTCGGTCTTTATGAATACTCGTACATTATGGCCTGTCAATACTTGTTCGCATGCCCGGTAACCCTCTTATTATGGATACAAAATTTTATTGAGATCTTAGAGAGACGGATCCGAAGGCTTATCGGTCTGCGCTGTTGTCTGAGGTTTCCGGCCTTCGCGCCGGGGTGGTCCACCGTCGGGCGCAGGGAATGTGCGGCTGCCTGAAGCCGGGCGAAGGAGCGCGGCCGATGCGACGGTCCGACGGGGCCGAGCCGTCGATGGATCCGAGCCGGCGCCAGACCTTGCCGGGTCATGCCTCGTTCGCGATGGGTGGCGCGCCGGACGGGGCGGGCTCTCGGGCACGGCCGATACTCGAAGGGTGGCGGGTGTGAGGCTGCGCCGGTTCTGTCTCGGGCGTGACGAAAATGTGGCAGAAGCTTGACTATTGCAGCGGAATCAGTTTATCCCTTGACCGTTGCCTTGCGGTTACACCCCCGAGACCTCTGGAGGTTCGGATGTGCGCGCGGAAGACCTTCTACATTTTCGTGGCGGCCACGGACGGTGAGCAGTTCTGCGCCGTCCGACAAGACCAGCCGATTCCGGCGATCATCGACGGTGTGCACTGGATGTATGTGGGCTGCATCGATACCGCGCGGGACAAGCCGTACGGGTTCGATGCGGACGCGGCGCATGCGGCGATGCGGCGGGGCGGCGTCTACCTCTACCGGCGCGAGCTGATGTTCCGGCGGGCCAATTTCCTGCTCGAAGCCGCCTGATGGGGGGCCGGACCGGTGCGGTTCTGGCGGGCGCGCTCGTCGTCGGTCTCGGGCTCGCCCCCGGCACCGCCGCGGCGCAGATGCCGACACGGGTCGGCACCTGCGTGGCGACCACGATCTCGCGGATCGGGACGCGGTTCAGCGACAAGCTCGTGAAGCCGAAGGGCGACGGGATCGACGAGGGGACGAGCGTCGATCTCAAGAACGGCGTCTACGGCGTCTCCTACGCCTATATCGACGCGATCGCGCGGTCGCGGGTTGGCGATCGGGTGATGACCTGCCTCGTGGCCCTGCCGACCGGCTGCCCCAAGGGCGACGATCGCGGCAAGATGTATACGACGACCAACCTGCGCACGCTGGATTCCTGGACTCTGCCGGACTCCCAGCACATGTGCGGCGGGGCCTGACCCGGCGGCGGTGAACCCGCCACCGGTGTGACCGCGTTTCCCCGCCGGGGTCCGGAATCGGGTCTCGGGGAGCGGAGGAGCATCCGTGTCGATCAGGAACGGTCTTGTCGCCCTCGTGCTGGCGGCGGTGGGGATAGTGCCGGCGTCCGCCTGGGCGTGGGGCGTTCCCGGATGCACCAACCTTCCCGAATACAACCGCGCCCTGGGCGCCCTGCAGGGCATGACGAGCGCCTGCGACATGAGCGTCGAGGAGGCCCGCCGGATCGTCGCGGCCCATGACGGCGTCGCGCCCGGTCCCCCGGCCGCCGCAGCGCCGCCGCAGGCCACGCCGCGGGTCGCCCCGCGCCATCGCCGGGCGCGGGCGCACCGGAGCGCGCGTCCGCAGCCCCGCCGCTGAGACGGCTGTCCGCCGGCCGAGCGACGCTCAAGCCTCGTCCCCCGGCGCGGCCGGAGGATCCGTGCGGGTGCGGGCCCAGTCCCGGTCGCGCTCCGCCTGCCGGGCGCGCTGCTCCGCCACGTAGGCGTCCTGGTCGGCGCGCTCTCGCTTCCGGCGGCGGTCGGCGGCCGCCGCCGACCGCTTCTGCCACGCCTCCGTCTCGGCCTTCTGGCGGAGCAGTTCCTCGACCGTGATGGGCGTCACCGGCGCCTTGGGTTGCGCCCAGGGATAGGCCCGCCGGGGCGGTGGCGGGCGGGTCGCCCGGTGGGTGGATTCCTGTCCCGTCCGCCGGAGCGCTTCGGCCGCCTCGGCGAAGGTGAGGCCCGCGCCCCGGGCGATGCGCTCGGCGGCGGCCCGGGCGGCCGCGCGTTCGCCCATCGTGGCGCCCTGGGCGGCGAGGGCGAGGCATTTTTCGAACCGGTCTCGGTCGGCGGGCGTCATGAACGGCGTCTTACCGCCAAGTCAGCCCGCCTGTCCCGTCGTCCCGAACCCGTCAGTCCCGCTTCGCGCTGGCCACCGCGTTGGTGAAGCTGTAGCTGCCGAGCTTCTCGCCGGCCACCTGGATGGCGCCGTCCGTGAGGGAGTTCAGCCGTCGGGAGCGGATCTTCATGGTCCCGGAGATGCCGGCGTACTTGCCGGTTCCGCCGATCCACTCGCCCGTGCCCTCGTTGACCGCGCCCAGGGGCTGGACCGGATAGTCCCACTTCTCGAAGACGTGGTCGCCGTCGGCGTCGACGTAGTCGCAATAGCCGTGATTCTCGAGGGTCTTGGCGGCGGTGTCGATCAGCGGGGCGGAGGTGCAGCGTCCGGCCATGTTGTGCAGGAGCCGCCCGCCCGATTCGTTGACGGCGGTCATCATGTTGATCGTTGCCGAAGCCGTTCGGTTGTCGCCGATCGTGACAGGTTTCGGCGCAGAGATATTTGTCGATGTGTAAGTTATCCTGAAATCGCCCTGTCGCGGCATGTCCTCGGCGCGGGCCGTTATGGCAGCGGGCAGCATCAGGACGAGCGCGACAGCGGAGAGTCCTGGGGCAAATGCTGTGTGGATGGTCCTTCGTGTCATGGCGACCTCCCAGTCCGACGCTTTCAAGACCGGTCGGCATCGATCGCACAATTGGACGACGGCCGAACGAATCGTGTGCGTCGAGTTAATATTGTTATAGCGATTTTAAATATTCAATATGTTTGGAGTTTGACAGTTTTTGTCGCTCGATCTGCGCGTCGCCATCGCTGCCGGGCCGGCCGGCGGTCCATATGCGCCTGGCCCGCCGCGCGTCTGGGGCCGGTGATGCCGCGCGATTCCGGCGCGTGGGCGGGCCGATGCTACGAGCGGGCGCGTCCGTCCCCGCCCGGACCGATCACCGGCAAGCCGGTCCCGTCCGGCAGGCCGCCGAGCACCACGAGGATCCGTCCCAAGAGCGCCCGCGAGTGCCGCTCGCCACTGCCGGCGCGGTCCGGCCGCCCCGGACGGCCCTCGTAGGCCGCGCGCAGCCGGGCGAGCTGACGTCCGCGCGTTTCGGGATCGCTGGAGCCCATGGTCCATCCCCCCGGCGGGCTCTGATCCGCGGTGCGCCCCCGCGAACGAGCCTTCGACCATCCCGAGTCGGGGAGTTGGAAAACCGTGTCTGAACGGTCCCTACGACCTTTAGCGCCGGAACGCCTGGACATGCGTCGCAGGCTCCCCGACCGTATGGCCAAGGATGCGGGTGCCGTTCTGGTCGGCACCAACCATCAGACAGGGGGTTCCACGCCCCAGGGCCGCGCGTACGGCCCCGCTGGCGTTTTAGTCGCGTCTAGGAACGAAATCCAGCCCGGCGTGCCGCCCCGCGCTCGACATGGCGGAAGCCGGCATCGATCAGGAGGGCCAGCGCCGAAACCACGAGGCCGCCCTGCAGCACGTAGGCGGTGTTGCCGGTGAGGAGGCCGGAGATGATCACTTCGCCGAGGGTGCTGGCCGCCACCGTCGAGCCGATGGTCGCCGTCGCGAGGCCGATGACGGCAGCGAGGCGGATCCCCGACAGGATCATCGGCAGCGCCAGGGGCAGCTCGACGCGGAGGAACCGCTGCCGGTCGGTCATGCCCATGCCGCGCGCGGCCTCCATCAGCGCGGGATCGAGCCCGTCGAGCCCGGTGAGCGCGGTCTCGAAGATCGGCAGGAGCCCGTAGAGCACCAGGGCGATCAGGGTCGGGACGGCGCCGAACCCGAAGATCGGCACCGCCAGGGCCAGGACCGCCACCGGCGGAAAGGTCTGCCCGATCCGGGCCACCGACCGGGCGAACGGCAGCACGTCGCGCCCGGCCGGCCGGGTGGCCGCGACCGCCAGGCCGACGGCGATCGCGGCGGCCGTCAGGGTCGCGGCGGCGACCAGCAGGAGGTGATTGACGGCGAGGGTCAGCAGCGGCGTCTGCGCGTAGATCGCCGGCGTGTCGCCGGGGGCGAACGGCTGAAACAGGGGCGCGAATCGGCCCGGAGCGACCAGGAACACGCCGAGGAGGGCGAGGAGCGCGGCCCAGGCGAGAGGCGGGGCCCGGCTCACGGCCGGCCGCCCTGCGCCTCGAGGGCCGCCCGCGTCACCCGTCCCAGGATGACGCCGTCGCGGCTGACCGGCAGGGCCGGGCGCCGGGACCACAGGCTCTCCGCGAGGGCGGCCCGCACCGAGGTCCCGGCCGGGAGGGGCGGGCCCGGCGCCGGGCCGGGCTCCACCAGATCGTCCACCACGCGCAGGGCCATGAGCTGGAAGGCCCGGTCGCCGCTGCCGAGGAGGGTGCCGACGAAGGCGGTGGCGGGTGCGCCGAGAAGGTCTGCCGGCGGCGCCTCCTGCACGAGGCGCCCGGCATCCATCACGGCGATCCGGTGGCCGAGGTGCAGGGCCTCGTCCATGTCGTGGGTCACGAGCACGATCGTGGTGTTGTAGCGCTGCTGGATCGTCCGCAGATCCTCCTGCGCCCGACCGCGGATGATCGGATCGAGGGCGCCGAAGGGCTCGTCCATGAGCAGGATCGGCGGCTCGGCGGCGAGTGCCCGGGCCACGCCGATCCGCTGCTGTTCGCCACCGGAGAGCGCCGCCGGCAGGCGATCCCGGTAGGCCGCCGGATCGAGGTTGAACAGGCTGAGGAGTTCGTCGACCCGGGCGGCGATCCGCCTCCGGTCCCAGTCGAGCAGCTTCGGCACCACCGCGATGTTCTCCGCGACCGTGCGGTGGGGGAACAGCCCGTGTCCCTGGATGGCGTAGCCGATCCCGCGCCGCAGGAGATGCGGGGGCACGTCCCGGATGTCGCGGCCTGCGATCCGGATCGTGCCGGCGCTCGGCTCGATCAGGCGGTTGATCATCCGCAGCAGGGTGGTCTTGCCCGATCCCGAGGTGCCGACCACCGTCAGGATCGTCCCGGCCTCGACCCGGAGGGTCACGTCCGCCACGACCGTGCGTCCTTCGAAGACGCGGCTCACCTGGGCGAGGTCGATCATGGAACCCGCTCCGCCGCCCGGCCCCGGCTCAGATCGACGACCGCGTCGAGCAGTACCGCGGCGCCGGTCGCCATGGCGACGGTCGGCAGCGCGCCGAGCAGGACGAGGTCGCCCGCATTCTGGCTGATGCCCTGGAAGACGAACACGCCGAGGCCGCCGCCGCCCACGAGCCCCGCGATCACCGCAAGCCCGATGTTCTGGACGAGGACGATCCGGATTCCGGTCAGGATCGCCGGGAGGGCGAGGGGCAGCTCCACCTGGAGCAGCCGCTGCCGCGCGGTCATGCCGACGCCCCGGGCGGCGTCGCGCACCGGCCAGGGCACGGCATCGAGGCCCGCGACAGTCGCGGCGGCCACGGGCAGGAGCGCGTAGGCGAACAGCGCCACGAAGGCCGGCGCGGCGCCGATTCCCGCAATGCCGAGGGCGGCCGCGCCCGGGACCGCCCGGCCGATCCAGGCCAGGGGCGCGATCAGCATCCCGAACAGCGCCATGGAGGGGATGGTCTGCACGACGTTGAGGGTCGCGAGCAGGCCCGTCCGCAGCGCAGGAACCGGGCGCGCCAGGATGGCCGCCGGGATCCCCAGAGCGGCGGCGGCCGCCACCGAGGTGAGGGCGAGAACGGCATGGGTCCGCAACTCCCGGCCGAACGTGTCGGAGCGGCTGGCATATTCCCGCAGCACCGAGAGGTTGTTCCAGAACCCGGTCCGCAGGGCGAGTCCCGTCGCGGCGACCAGCAGGGCCAGCAGGGCGATCCGCAGGATCGGTCCCGGCCGCAGCCGCGCCAGCCCGTCGCCGACGGCGAGGGCCGCCGTCGCGAAGGCGAGCCACCAGCCTGCATCCGGCGAGACCCGGCCGTACCGGTCGCCCGGCAGGGTCAGGTGATCGGCCGCCCAGCCGGCCGACAGGCCGAGGAGCAGGAGGATCGCGGCGGCGGCGGCGAGGCGCAGGGGCGGCGCCGCCCGGAGCGCC
Source organism: Methylobacterium sp. 391_Methyba4 (assembly GCF_029691625.1). Classification (NCBI taxonomy): domain Bacteria; kingdom Pseudomonadati; phylum Pseudomonadota; class Alphaproteobacteria; order Hyphomicrobiales; family Methylobacteriaceae; genus Methylobacterium; species Methylobacterium sp. 391_Methyba4. The sequence goes on from NZ_CP121475.1 coordinate 5,846,708, forward strand.
AGCAGCGGCAGGCCGAGGGCGACGACGCCTCCGAGGAGGAGCACCGCACCCGACGGGAGGGCGGACCAGGCCGTCAGCCCGGTGCCGGCCGCGATCCGGTTCGGCCGGGTCGTCATCAGCGGCAGGGCGAGCAGGCTCAGTCCCAGCAGGGCCGCGAAGGCCGAGCCCAGCGGATCGACGCCCGGGCGGAGCAGCCCCGTCGCGGAATGTCCCCCCATCCTCAAGCTCCGACGGCGCCGGCGCGCGCGGGCCCGCGCAAAAGTGGCCGGCCTCGCGACGAGTCCCCGCGACCCGCCGAGAACCCATGCCGGCAGAGCTTCGGCTTGTCGACGCAGGTCAGCGCACGAATCCGTTCTGCCGGAGGAAGTCCGCCGCGACCGCGGAGGCGGGTTCGCCGCCGATCTGGACGCGGCCGTTGAGATCCCGGAGCGTCGCCAGGTCGAGCCTGCGGAAGATCGGATCCAGCACCGTGGCGATCTCGGGATGGGCCATGAGGACCGCCCCGCGGACCACCGGCGCCGGCTGATAGACCGGCTGGACGCCCTTGTCGTCGTCCATCGTCACGAGGCGCGCGACCGCGAGGGCGCCATCGGTGCCGAACACCATGGCGGCGTTCGTGCCGGACGTGCCCCGCGCCGCCGCGGCGATCGTGGCGGCCGTGTCGCCGCCGGCCAGGATGACGAGCTGCTCCGGCTTGAGGGTGAAGCCGTAGGTCCTGCCGAAGGCCGGCAGGGCGCCCGGGGCGGTCACGAATTCCGACGCGGCGGCGAGCTTGATCGCGCCGCCGCCCGCTACGTAGCGGCCGAAGTCGCTCAGGGTTTTCAGGCCCGCGGCCTGCGCGATCTCCTGGCGCACCGCGATCGCCCAGGTGTTGTTGGCCGAGGCGGGCGTCAGCCAGACGAGGTCGTTGGCCGCGCGATCCAGGTCCCGGGCCGTCCGATAGGCCGCCTCGGGATCCTTCCAGACCGGGAGATCCGCCTTCCCGAAGAAGAACGCCGCGTTGCCGGTGTATTCCGGATAGATGTCGATCTGACCCTCGATCAGGGCCTGGCGCACGATCGCGGTGGCGCCGAGCTGGATCTTGTCGACCGTCGGGAGGCCCCGGGCCTTCAGGGCCTGCAGGATGATGTTGCCGAGCACCCCGCCCTCCGTGTCGATCTTGGAGGCCACGACGATCCCGGCCGCTGGCGCGCCGGGCGTCGGGCCACATTGAGCGAGCAGCAGCGCCAGGGCCGGCGCGACGAACCACGCGAGGGTCCGCGTCACCTTGGCCTTCGGATCCCCCGTTCGCGTCGTCCGGTCTCGGTGGGCGCCTGCCGCGCGCGATGTCCGGCTGGGGCGGGCGATGATCCCGTTGAGCCCGGGCGACAGGCCGGCGGCCACGGTCGCGACGCGATTCGACTTCCGTTTCATGGGGATGGCTTCGCCGCCTTTGCACGCGCAGCTGAGGGATCCGGCCACGCGCCGCTCATCGCTCCCGCGCCGCTCTCGGTCCCCTCGCGAGGCTCGTGACGACAGGGATGACCTCCGCGCCTGGCGCCTCCGATCTCGACCGTATCAAATCAACGCACTCCGGTTAATGATGTTTAACCTTTACACGATGCTGACGCGAACAATCCTAGCCTTAGAGATATAATGTTGAGTAGATCGGTTGCGTCGAAAGGAGGGGAGTATGTCGTATTCGATTCTGGTCCGCGATCTCGCCCGCGAACCTGGCGGTGCTCCCAAACTTCTGGCCTACGACATTCACGACCGGTCGGCGGCGGAGACTCTCGTTTCCGTGATCGCCACGTCGTACCGGGATCACGGTTTCAACCCCGCCACCCGCGTCCACTGGTTTCGGCACGAGGGCGGGGTACGGGAGATCTTCACCTGGCCGCGGCAGTGACCGTCGGCGCGCCGCCTCAGGTGCCGCAGAAGGTGCGGTAGCCGACGCCACCGTCCTCGGGCGCTATGGCGAAGGCGGCCTGATCCGGCTGATCCGCGTAGGGGCGGGACAGCACGGTCAGGAGCGTCTCGAACGGGGCGAAATCCCCCCGCTCCACGGCTGCCTCGATCATCGCCTCGACCCGGTGGTTGCGCGGGATGAAGGCCGGATTGACCCGGCGCATCGCGGCGGCGGTCTCGGCCGGGTCGCGGGCCTCCTGCGCGAGCCGCCCGCGCCAGTCCTTCGCCCAGGCATCGTAGGCCGTGGGATCGACGAACAGGTCGCGCACGCCCGCGTCGGCCTCCGGCCGCTCCGCGGCGGCGCAGAGCGTGCGGAACGTCAAGGTGAAGTCGGCCCGATTCTCGGCCATGCGCTTGAGGAGGTCGCCCGCCAAAGCGGCGTCGCCGTCCCGGGTCTCGGCGAGGCCGAGCTTGCGGGCGAGGCCGCCGTGATAGGCCGTCTCAAAGCGCGCCGCATAGGAGGCCAGCGCCGCCTCGGCCTCGGCGACCGAGCCCGCCTCGTCCTCGGCGAGCAGCGGCAGCAGGGTCTCGGCCAGCCGCGTCAGGTTCCACAGCGCGATGCGCGGCTGCTGGCCGTAGGCGTAGCGGCCGTTGCGGTCGATGGAGCTGAAGACGGTCCCGGGATCGTAGGCGTCGAGGAAGGCGCAGGGTCCGTAATCGATCGTCTCGCCGGCGATCGACATGTTGTCGGTGTTCATGACCCCGTGGACGAAGCCCACATGCAGCCAGCGGGCGACGAGTTCGGCCTGGGCGGCGATGACGCCCTCCAGCAGCGCCCGGTAGGGGTTCGCGGCCGAAGCGGCCTCGGGATAGTGCCGGGCCACGACGTGGTCGGCGAGCGCCCGCAGGCCCTCGACATCGCCCCGGACCGCGAAGAACTGGAACGTCCCGACCCGGATGTGACTCGCGGCCACGCGGGTGAGGACCGCGCCCGGCAGGAGCGTCTCGCGCACCACCGGCTCGCCGGTCGTCACGGCGGCGAGCGCCCGGGTGGTCGGGATGCCGAGCGCCGCCATGGCCTCGCTGACGAGATACTCGCGCAGCACCGGACCGAGCGCTGCCCGCCCGTCGCCCCGCCGGGAGAACGGTGTCGGGCCCGCGCCCTTCAGCTGGATATCGCGGCGCTGCCCAGTCCGGTCGAGCACTTCGCCCAGGAGGACCGCGCGGCCGTCGCCGAGCTGCGGCACGAACTGGCCGAACTGATGTCCGGCATAGGCCGCCGCGATCGGATCGGCGCCCTCCGGGACGGCGTTCCCCGCAAGGGCCGCCACGCCGTCCGGGCCGGCAAGCCAGTCCGGATCGAGGCCGAGCTCCGCGGCCAGGGCCCGGTTCAGCCGGACGAGGCGCGGGGCCGCCACGGGCGTCGGCGGCCGGCGCGCGTAGAAGCGCTCCGGCAGGCGGGCGTAGCTGTTGTCGAAGGGGAGTGCCGTCATCGTCGGGATCTATGGACGGTGGGCGCGGGGGACAAGCGGAAGGCTGAAGGAGCTCGTCGATCGCGTCACCGCCGGCCGGCCGGTTCGTTTCCACCGATGCGTGCCGCAGCGCTCGCGGCAGACGGGCCCGGTTCCGTGCACCCGCTCTGGCCCCACCGGCAGGCGCGGCCTGTGATGGCGGCCCGATCCGCGGGGCACGACCGCCACGGCGGCGGGGCCATGCCGCGTCTGTCCCGCCGGACCGATACCCCTCGATGTCGCGCCCCGGCGGGGACAGGCCCGTGCGGCCGCGCTAGGTCGGCTGGGGGCGCCGGGGCTGTGATGGGGCGCTAGCGGCTCGTCGTCGGAGGGGTCCCGGTGGCCGGGGGTTTGCCGGTGCCGACCTGACCCTCCGTCGGCGGAACGGCCGACGGATGGGTGACGGCTTCCGTCGCCGTCCGGCCGGGATCCTTCGTATCGGCCGCCGGCTTCGGTGCGGTCTCGGTCCGGGGCGCCGGTCCGGTTCCGGGCCGATCCTGCGCCCAGGCTGCGGCCGGGAGGGCGGCCACGGTCGCGGCGGCGAGGAGAAGGGCGGGGATCGGTCGGTTCACGTTGGGCTCCGTGGCGTTCAGCCGGGCGTTCCGCAGGGCCAACGGATGGCCGCAGGCGTCGTTCCGGCACTCCGCGCCGCGGTTTTGACGGGTGGATGCGGCCGCCCTGGCCGCGCCCGATCCCGTCATTCCGAGTCCGGGCCCCGGGATCGCACGTCAGGGCCCGCAACCTCAGGGCTCACGCCTCCGCGTCGGCCTTCCGGGTCTTGCGGCCCTTGGCCACCTTCGTGCCGTCCGCATCCGGCGCCGCGGTGGACGCCGCAGGCTCGCCCCGCTTCGCGGCCGGGCTCCGGCGCTTGTGGCCCAGGCCGGCATTGCGGGCGAACTCGGCCCGCATCGCCGAGTAGGTGGATGCGGTCGTCGGATAGTCCGGCGGCAGACCGTAGCGCTGCCGATACTGCTCGATCGTCATGCCGTTGCCGGTGAGATGCCGCTTCAGCGTCTTGTACGGCTTGCCGTCGATGAAGCTGATCAGGGCGTCGGGGGTGATCGATTTCTTGATCTGCGCAGGCGTCGCCTTCTTGAATTCCGGCTCGGCCGAGACCGTCGTCTGGCTCAGGCCGGCGAGTGCGGCATGAACGCCGGACAGCAGCGACGGAAGATCGGGGACCGGGACGGAATTGTTGGCTACGTAAGCGGAAACAATGTCGGCCGTCAGCTCCACAAAATCGACTGGATCCTGATGCGGTGCGGGATTGCTATCTTCCATGAACGCCTCTCACGTTGGAGTGATGCATGAACGTTGATCCGCCTCTCGACAGTCAAGTCCATATATGAGCGAAGATAACCTATTATGGCTGTTATCTACCGAATGTCTGGGCGAATACCAACATAGATCAGTAGCGATTCTGCCGCTGGATCATTCCGGTCGGAGCTGGCTGCGCGGCTTCCCTCGGATCGGCCGCACGGGGGCCTGCGGCGCGGGCCCGGGCGGGCGGCTTCAGGAAGTGTTAATCCTGCCGTGATCAGTGGCAGGGTCGCTCCGGCTTTGGGGGTAAGAAGCCGAACGGCAGGCGGGCCGAGCCCTGCCCCTCCATGCTCGGCCCGCGCCCCTGCGGCGCTCACGCGTTGACGGCGGTCCCGATCGGCGTGGCGATCGCGCCGCGCGTCCCGGGTGGGACCACCGATTGCAGAATCCGCGCCGGACCGGATGCGGGATCCCCGCGATAGCCGCGCTCGAGCGTCATCAGCGCGTGCATCGGGGCTTCAGCCAGGTCGAGAAGGCGCGCGTCGCGCCAGCGGCGCTTGGTGAGGCCGGTCCGGCTGAGCCACCGGGGCTTCTCTTCCTCGACGAGCAGGACCAGCTTGCCCGTCCACGTCTTGCGAAACCAGAACCGTCCCGTGAGCTTGGCTGCGCCGAACATGCCGCACCTCGCGTGAGAGCCCCCTGAGCCAACGTGGGTCAAGCTCGGCGGTTTCCGCCGGAGACCGACCGCAGGATGCCGGGCTGGCGGCGCAGACATGCATCGGCGACATGCATTGGGACATGTGCAAACGTCCGCGTCCGCGTCCGCGTCCGCGTCCGCGGCGACGGTCCGGCCGGGCCGGATTCATCGGCAGGTCGCGTCGTCCGGGCGCCCGCGGCCCAGGACGGCGAGCAGGCGGCCCGCCACCGCGCCGGCCAAGGCCGCGACGGCTTTCACGAGGAAATCGTCGAACCGGCCGTGGCGGGTCCCGGTAAGGGTCTGCCCAAACTCCAGGCCGCCGGCGAGGAGGATGCTGCCGACGAGGATCCAGCGCCCGTGCCGCGGGTAGCCCATGGCCATCAGCAGCCCGGCGAGCGCGTAGGCGGCGAAGCGCTCGATGCTGGGTTCGGCCGTGACGACGGGGCGGAGCCCGATCGGCACCAGCGTGACGGCGGCGATCAGGGCCACCAGGATCCAGGCCGCGATCCGGATCAGGCCGAGCCACGGCACCTTCCCTCTCAGCATCGCGGAATCGTAACCTCGCGCCGACGGCGCCCGCGTACAGTGATGGCGCGCTGCCGCCTGTAGCATAACGGCGGCCGGGGACCGGAACATCTGCTCATGCTTCGTCGTCTGGTCGCCGCGATCCTGTTCGCCTTCGCCACGGTGCCGGCCGCCATCGCGGCGAACCCTGTGCGGGACGTGCTCTGGGTGGCGCTGCAGGGCTGCGTGCTCGCCAAGAAGGCGGCGGGCCGGAGTTTTCCCTGCCTCTCCGTCGACCTCGGCGATGGTACGCGCCCGGGGACGGCGGTGCTGCGCGCGCCGGGACAGCCCACCCACACGGTGGTGATGCCCACCGACAGCATCTCGGGCATCGAGGCGCCCGTGCTCCAGGGACCGCGGGGCGTCGCCTATTGGCGCGCGGCGCTCGCGGCCCGGCACTTTGTGTCGGATGCGCTGCCGGGCCGGCTGCCGGTCGCAGCGGTGGGTCTGGAGGTGAATTCCGTCGGCGGCCGCAGCCAGGACCAGCTTCACATCCATCTCGACTGCATGCACCGGAGCGTCATGGCGGCCCTGAAGGCCCATGGCGGCGCCGTCGGCGAGACCTGGGCCCCGTTCCCCGTGCCGCTGGCGGAGGCGCGTTACGTCGCGCTGCGGATTCCCCCGGACGCGGTGGCGGATTTCAATCCGTTCGCGGCGCTGGCCCGGGTGCCGGGCTGGCAGGGGCATCTGCACGACGCGAGCTTCGCGGCGGTGGAGGCGGATCCCGGGGATCCGCAGGGCGGGATGATCCTCCTGGCCTATCGGGAGCCGGAGGCCAGCGCCGAGTACCTGATGGATCACAGCTGCCGGATGGCCAAGCCCGGCCGGCACGGCTGAGCGGCCGCCGTCCCGAGCCACCGCCACTGTTGCTGCTACGTTCTATCCGAGCTGGGCGCGAATCGGGCATAAAGCGATCATGCGCATGCCGGTGCTCAGCTTGTCCGCGATGCTCCTCCTGACCACCGGTCCTGCCGTCGCGGGTCCGGTCGCCGGAGCGTCCGATCCGGCCGAGCTGGAGCGCGCGTGGCACCGCTGCCTTCGAGACGCCTCCGGGCATCAGCCGACGGGTCAGAGCCGCGCCGGGGACGAGCGCAACGCCCTCGACGAGTGCAAGTCCCGCGAGGATGCCCTGGTGGCATCCCTGATGGCCGGCGCCCGCCCGGCGGACGCACGCACCGGTACGGTTTGGTCGCGGACCTGGGCCGCGTTCGCGGAGCCCCTTGTCACCTGGTTCGGGGCACTGCGGCGCTGAGGGCGCCCCGTGCCGCGTTTCTCGCGTCCGATCCAGTCGCACCGGGCCGGCACGATCTGGCCGGCACGATCTTGTGCGCTGCGTGTCCGCGACGCTCACGAACCGTCGCGGATATCGCGTTCGCTGAAGCCCGCTCCGCGGCGTCGCACCACGCCTTGCGGGACGAACCGCCGCCGCCGCCGATCGTTGGGCATCCATGAGCGCGCAGAATCCCAAGCTTCATCCCGATGCCGTCGCCGAGGCCCGTCGTCGCGAGATGGCGACCGAGCATCTGCTGTTCGGGACGGTCCGGTTTCTGGCGCAGCGTCATCCGGAATTGCTGGACGAGCTTGAGGGCAGCCTCGCCCACCTGTGGGATCCGGTCGAGGGCGAGGCGCGGGACGATGAGGCCGTGCGGACCATCGCCCGGCGCATCATCAAGGGCCTGCGGGCCGAAGGCTGATCCGGCCCGCCCGGGCTCACCGCTGGGCGGCGTCGTTCACCTTGACGGTCGGGATCATCGCGACGGCCTTCGCAGTCACGCGGTCGAAGACATCGCCGGTGAGGCCGCGCTCGGTCGCGAGCTTTCGGATCCGCTCCGCATGCTGCGCGAGGGTCAGCCCGAAATAGGTCTTCTCTGTCGCCTCTTCGACAGACTCGTTCGCCACGCTTCGACTCCTGTTCATGGTGGGTGAGGGCCGATGATTTGGGCCGCGGCGGCCGCGGCTTCAAGCCCCGCCCGGAACAGGGCGCCCCGGCCATGACGGTTCGTCATACCCTTGGGGGCGCCCTGCAGATGGCCGCTTGGCCGGGCGCGATGGGGCCGGACGGCCTGCGGTCTCAGCGGCTGCAGCCGATGCAGATTCCGCGCGTGATCGCGTCGTTGCGCTCCTCGATGGCATCCCGCCGCTCGATGCTGCCGGTCTCGCTCGGGCCGAGGGCGCCGGGGTTGGGCACCGTCTGGCCGGTCGCGGCGGTGTGGGGCGCCTTGGCGGTCGTATCGGGGCCGCCCCCGGTTCCCGTCCTGCCGACGGGGTCGGCCCAGGCGGTGGCTGAAGCCAGGCTCAGGGTGGCGGCCATGGCGAGGGTTGCGGATCTGCGCATGTGAAGCTCCCGGAACTGCGTGCGTCGGTCTGCGAGAAACCGACGCCTGTCCGTTCATGAAGTTCCCGCACCCGCGACGCGCCCGCGCCGGCATGTGGTGCATTCGGAGGCGTCGTTTCGCGGCGATGCCGTCGAATTCCGCGCTTAACCTTCGGGCGTAATGGCTAATCAATTTTGAGAGGTATTTCGCAGGCGGAATTGGCGGATCGTGGCGCAGTAACATTCGGAGGCGTGCGTCATGAACCCGACCGTCAAAGCCGTTCTGCTGAACGAGCGGGCCGCCGTGCTGTCGGCCATCGCGGCGCGCCAGGGCACCGTCTCCGACCTGCTGGTCCAGATCAACGGCGTCGAGAACGACATCTGGCGCCTGCGCCACCGCCTGATCGACCTCGAAGCGTACCTGATCGGGCATCGCGTCGACCTGCCGAGCGCGGATGGCGGATCCGCCGGGACCGCGGAGGCCGCCGGCACCCTGACCCGGTGCGATCCGAGGCCGCCGGCCGGGATGCGGCCCGCGGAGGTGATCGGCCTTCCGGCCTGCAAGCCGCTCGGCGAATTCGTCCGCACCAAGGGCGGGGCGCGGAAGGCGCAGGCCGCCGCCGGCCGCCTGGCCGAGACCGCCTGAGAGGGTCGGGGGATCTGCGCATGCGCCGCATCCGCACTGGCCTGCGCTGGCGGCGCGGGCCGCCGGCACCGGTCCTGCCCGAGAGTCTGACACGCTTCGTCTCGGAGCCGGGAGCGTTCACCGCTCCGCTGTGGGACATCGCCCTGGCGTTGCTGGCCGGCGTCGTCGTCGCCCTCGCCTGCGGCTGGATCCTCCAGGCTTGGTAGCCGGTCCTGACTGTATCCCGCCCATGGCCTATGAGGATCGGCGAGGATCCGGAGGGATGGACGGATGAGCGACGGCAGCGGCGCGCCGAGCGTGAAGATCGCGGAGGTCCAGCGCCTCGCCACGGCGCTTGCGGCGCGGGTGCGCTACGCGCAGCTCGTCGGCCGTCCCGTCTATGAGGCGCAGATCGCCGCCCTGGTCGGCGCTGCCCGCCTCATGGACGAGGAGAAGGCACCCTGGCCGCCGATGGTGGAGGAGGTGCTGACCGAACTCGCCCGCTCGATCGAGGGGGCCGTCACCGTCGCGGCTGACCCGCCGGAAGAGCCCTGAACGACCGCCCTTCTCCTGGTCGACGCATCGTCGGTGCCCCGCGCGAAGGCGTCCGCCGGGCCGAGCCCGGACCGAATCGGCGCGCGGGCCGTCATCCATCTGCACGCCTGCTTCGCGGGGCGGGCGATCCCCGACTGCGCCATCGCGGGGGCGGCTGCCGGCCGGACCCTATCGACGTCGGAACTTCGGCGCGAAGGGTCGATTGACCAGAGGGATCGGTACGGAGATCTGCGCCCGTCGCCAACGTGCGATGGACTGATCCGGCCGAAGTCTTCGCCTTGAAGTCGATGGCCGAATGATCCTGAGCCTGCAGGCCGTGCAGGTCGCGACCAGCAGCGACGATACCGAGAGCCAGCTCGTCTTCGCCGACGGATTTCTGGTCGCGGTGTTGGTCCGCCTCTCGGCGCAGCACGGCGAGGACACCGGAAAGTGGTTCCTGGAGGCCGGATTCGGCCCGCTCGCACCGGCTTGTCCGCCGCTCTTCGCGGATCTCGCGGCCGCCCGGGCCTGGATCATGCGGCGGCTGATCGCTGCGGCGTGATCCCGATACCGCCCGCCCTCAGAGGCCTTTCGCGAGCCAGCGGAGCGCGTGTCTGAGGCGCGCTGCGCCGTCCCCGGCGAACCAGAGGCCGTGTGCGAAGATGACCCGCTCGGGAGCCAAGGTGAGAAGGTCGCTCGCTGCTCTCGCGGCGTCGTGCCGGCGGAGTTTGATCACGAGGCGCAGGTAGGGTGGCGGCTGGCCGTGCGGTCGCGTCATGCGGGCGAGGCGCAGGAACGGACGCAGGAGCGCCGGCATCTTCTCCGGTTCCAGGTTGAGGACGAGATCGGTCAGGATCAGCGTCCGGCTCGCCCCGTGAAAGAACGCAACCTCCCGGAACCCGAAGCCGCCCGGCACGACGATCTGGCGCAAATCGGCCGCCCAATCGGAGGGGGCGTCATCCCCGAGAACCCGGTCGATGCGGAGGCCGGCGCGGCGGACCGGGCGACGCTGGCGGAGATTCGGAGCCGCCCAGGTCAGCGCCTCCGGACAATGCGCCTGCCACGCCTTCAGGAAGGTCCAGTGGGCGATGTTGGGGGCGACAAGATGCCGGATCGGCCCCAATGCGGCGATCTCGCGGTACAGGTGCGGATCGAACCGTGTCGGTGAGTGCAGCCAGAGTCCGCCGTCGCGTAGGCGGACGACGGTCATGCGGACCGGGAGGGGGATGCCGAGGACGCGGAGTGGCCCGCTGTCGACGATCCAGACGCCATCGGCCACCGGCTTGAGGACGTCGAGGGGCGGATAGGTGGCTTCGGGCAAGTCCCGGTCTCTCCCTCGGCCGCGCAACGTCGCGCCCACGAACCTGTGCAACCGCGGAAGCGCAACGGATTTCCGGGATGGATCGCCGCAGGCCGGCGGACCACGCCCCCGCCGCGGCCGGCGCGCCCGACCTCCTCACAGGAGCCAGGACGGCGCGTCGAAGCGCGCTCACGATCCTGAGGATCGTGTCGGCGCGTGGCAGGCCCGTCCGAGAGCCGGACCGTCCGGACCGGTCCAGACGCGCGTCGCCGCCGCCCCCTTCGGTGCCGCCCAGGGTCCGAACGGATCGAGGCGCAGGGCAGGCGCGGCGGATGGGATGATGCGACGCTTGTTGGCCGGGAGGTGGAAATCTCCACCTCCACCATCCGCCGCCTCAGCGGGCCCTACACGGCCTGGATCGGTGCGTGCTTGCCGTCATGCGCCGCACCCGAATCCAGGCTCTGCGTCTCTGCGCTGTCCTGCTGGTCCCGCGCCGGCGGCGGATAATCCGTCAGCGGACGCCAGGGAGCAGCCGGGGCGCCCAGGCGGGCGCCGGACGGACGCAGCGAGAGCCAGATCGCCACGGCCATCCAGGGCACGACGAAGAAGACGAAGGCGGCAAGCCCCACGGGGATCCTCCACGAAACGGTTTCGTCGTGAGAACGCCGGACGGGCATCCAGAGATCCGCCACCGTGCCGGTCATCCCGCGCGGTCGGTTGATTGCGTCGCTCCGGGCGGCGGCGTCGGGTCGGATGGACGGGGCGATCGGGCCTGGAGCCCCGCCCATCCGGAACCTACAACGCTGGGGGGCACTCAGCCCGGATGCCCGGATCTGGCCGGCGTATCCCGGTCCGGGAGCCGACGCGGCGAAGTGCAGCCTGCTGGGAGCGAGCAATGGCAGATCTGTCCGGGAAGACGGTCCTGATTACGGCGGCGGGGCAGGGGATCGGGCGGGCGAGCGCGCTCGCCTTCGCCCAAGCCGGGGCTCGGGTCCACGCCACCGACATCAACGCGGATGCCCTCGCCGGGCTGCGCGCCGACGGTCTCAGCACCGCGATCCTCGACGTTCTCGATGCGGGCGCCGTCAGCACCCTGGTCGCGCGGATCGGCGTGGTCGACGTCCTGTTCAACTGCGCCGGCATCGTGCACGCCGGCACCATCCTGGAGATGCGCGACGACGACCTCGACTTCGCCCTCGATCTCAACGTCAAGGCGATGATCCGCACGATCCGCGCGGTTCTGCCCGGGATGCTGGAGCGCCGCGACGGCGCCATCGTCAACATGGCGTCGGTCGCATCCTCGGTGAAGGGCGTGCCCAACCGCTTCGCCTACGGGTTGACGAAGGCGGCGGTGATCGGCCTGACCAAGGCGGTGGCGGCCGACTATGTCGGCCACAACATCCGCTGCAACGCGATCTGCCCCGGCACGGTGGAGAGTCCGTCGCTCCAAGAGCGCATCCGCGCGCAGGGCGACTACGAGCAGACCCGCGCGGCCTTCATCGCGCGGCAGCCGATCGGGCGGCTGGGTACCGCCGAGGAGATCGCCGACCTCGCCGTTTACCTGGCGGGCGCGACCTACACGACCGGCCAAGCCGTCATGATCGACGGCGGCTGGACGATCTGATCCAGGCCGGATCGCCCTTCACGCCTCCTCCGCGGCTTCACCGAGCAGAGTCCGGATGAAGCGGCGGGTGCGCGGATCCTTCGGGTGGGCGAACAGGTCCGGCGCCGGTCCCCGCTCGACGATCGTGCCGCCCTCCAGGAACACCACCGTGTCGGCGACGCGCCGCGCGAGGCGCAGGTCGTGGGTCGCCATCAGCATGGTCATGCCTTCCCCCGCGAGGCTGGCCAGCACATCCACCACTTCGGCTGCGAGCTCCGGGTCGAGGGCCGAGGTCGGCTCGTCGCAGAGGAGCAGGCGTGGGGAGGGGGCGAGCGCCCGGGCGATGGCGACCCGCTGCTGCTGGCCGCCTGACAGGTTGGCAGGCCAGTCCCCCGCCTTGTGAGCGAGGCCGACGCGCTCCAGCAACTCCAGCGCTCGCGCCCGCGCCCTGGCCTGCGGCCACTTGGCGACGGTGACGAGCCCCTCCGTGATGTTCTCGATGACGGTGCGATGGGGAAAGAGCTGGAAATTCTGGAACACCATGCCGGTCTGGCGGCGCACCGCGAGCATCTCCCGCCGGGTCGGCGGCCGGTCCGGTCGGAAGGTGAGTCGGATATCGCCGAGGTCGAGCGTACCGGACCGCGGCATCTCCAGCAGGTTGACGCAGCGCAGGAGCGTCGACTTGCCCGAGCCGGACGGGCCGATCAGCGCCGTGACGCGGCCCTCGGGCACTGCGAGATCGATGCCCCGCAGGACCGCGTTCCCGCCAAAACTCTTCTCGATGGCCGACAGGGCGATCATGCGCGCGCCTCCAGATATCCGCCGTATCGCCCGAGCCGCCGCTCCAAGAGCGTCTGGAGCCAGGACAGGCACGTGGACAGGACGAGGTAGATCAGCGCCACTTCGATGTAGAGGATCAGCGGCTCGTAGGTGACGGCCACGATGCGCTGGGCGGCCTGGAACAGTTCCGGCACGGTGATCGCGGCCGCGAGCGAGGTGTCCTTGACCAGCGCGATGAAGGAGTTGGCGAGCGACGGCACCGCCACCCGCGCTGCCTGAGGCAGGATCGTGCGCCGCAGGGCTTGAGCGGGCGTCATGCCGGTGGCGTAGGCCGCCTCCCATTGTCCCCTCGGAATGGAGGCGATGGCGGCGCGGATGATCTCGGACGTGTAGGCGCCGACATTGAGCGTGAACCCGATCACGGCCGCAGGGAAGGCGTCGATCAGGATGCCGGTGCTCGGCAGCCCGTAGAAGATCACGAAGAGCTGCACGAGGAGCGGCGTGCCCCGGAAGATCCACACGTAGAACCAGGCCAAGGCCGCCAGCGGGCGTGGGGCGAACAGGCGCACGAGCGCGGTTCCGAGCCCCAGGCCGAGCCCCAGCATGAAGGCGATCAGGGTCAGCGGGACCGTGAAGCGGAGGCCGGCCGCGAGCAGCGGCCCCAGCGACTGGAGCATGAGGTCGAGCCAGTGCGGCACAGGGCGACGTTTCCTTTCGGTCGGACAGGGTTACGGGTTTCGCAGGTTCGGCCTCGGGGCATGGCCTTCGCCGAAGGATATGTGCGGATCCCCGCGTCCCCTCGGGGAGGGATCCCGATGCGCTCTGCCTTCAGAGGCCCGGATCCTCGCAGCCTTCAGGCTTGCAGGGGCCTGCAGGCGACCCGCAGGGGCGCCGCGACGGGCCCCTTCCGGACGGCTACTTCGAGACGTCGGCGCCGAAGTACTTCTGGGCGATCGCCGCGTAGCTGCCGTCGGCCTTAATCGACTCCAGCGCCTTGTCGATGGCAGCCTTCAGCGCGGGGTTGTCCTTGCGCATGATGATCCCGGATGCGTCCGCGTCCGTCTGCTCGGCGACGATCTTCACGGGCGCATTCGGCTTCTGCTTGTGGAAGTCGAGGAACGACAGGCTGTCGTTGACGGTCGCGTCGGCGCGGCCGGTGGCCACGAGCTGAACCGACTGATCGAATCCGTCCGTGCCGACGAGTTCGGCACCGGACTGCTCGGCAAGGCGCGCGAAGTTGCTGCTCAGGCTCTGCGCGGCCTTCTTGCCCTTCAGGTCGGCGAAGGACGTGATGTCCGCCCGGTCCGCGCGTGTGATCAGCACGGCCCGCGCCCGGATATAGGGCTCGGAGAAGTCGAACTTCGCCTGACGCTCCTTGGTGATGCCGACTTGGTTGATCACCACGTCGTAGCGCTTGCCGTCGAGGCCGGCGATCAGGCCGTCCCATTTGCCTTCGAGGAATTGCGGCGTGACGCCGAGCTTCTCGGCGACCTTGCGGCCGATCTCCACGTCGAAGCCGACGAGCGCCCCGGAGGCGTCGTGGAACGTGAACGGCGCGTAGGTGCCCTCCGTCCCGATGCGCAGGGTCTTGGACGCACGGATCGCGTCGAGGTCGTCCGCCTGCGCGGGCATTCCGAGGAGGCATGCCGCAGCGGCGAGGACCAGGGCGAGGCGGGTCGAGACAAAGCGCATCGTGGTTGGCTCCAGCGCGATAGAAGGTCCTGCCGCTGTCGCCGAGGTCGCTCTCAGCTGTCGACGCGGGACGCAGAAAAGGTTTCGGGCGGCCAGCGCGTGGCCGGGACTTGATGGACCGTCAGGAAATGCCGCCGCATGGCGCCACGCTCCGGAAGGCCGCGCTTCCCATATCAAGGGGAACCCGGGACGCCTACCGACAGGGGCATCGTCCCGGGGATATGATGCGGCCGCGGACAGGCCGGCTCCGTGCTAGGAGGAAGCGGGTCTCGAATCCGGACCGATTCACGCGCCGGGGAACGCGGCCTTCTCGATGGAAGGAGCGCGCATGACCTCGCCTGCCCAATCCTACCGGGGCGTCTTCCCGGTCGCCCCGACGGTCTTCGACGCCGCGGGCGCCCTCGACCTCGACGGGCAGCGCCGGGCGATCGACTTCATGATCGACGCCGGCAGCCAGGGCCTGTGCATCCTCGCCAACTTCTCCGAGCAGTTCGTCCTCACCGACGCGGAGCGGGAGACCGTCATGCACGCCGTGCTGGAGCACGTGGCCGGCCGCGTGCCCGTGATCGTCACCACGACCCACTTCGCCACGCAGGTCTGTGCCGAGCGCTCGCGGCTGGCGCAGGAGGCCGGGGCCGCCATGGTGATGATCATGCCGCCCTATCACGGGGCCACGATCCGCGTGCCGGACCTCGGCATCTACGAGTTCTTCCGCGCGGTCTCGGACGCGATCTCGATCCCGATCATGATCCAGGACGCTCCGGTTTCGGGAACGCCGCTCTCGGCCGCGTTCCTGGCGCGCATGGCCCGGGAGATCGCCAACGTCGCCTATTTCAAGATCGAGACCGCGCAGGCTGCAGCCAAGCTCCGCGAGTTGATCGCGCTGGGCGGCGAAGCGGTGGTGGGCCCCTGGGACGGCGAGGAGGCGATCACCCTGATGGCCGACCTCGATGCCGGCGCCACCGGAGCGATGACCGGCGGGGCCTATCCGGACGGGATCCGGCAGATCACCGACGCCTACGCGGCGGGCCGCCGGGACGAGGCCATGGACGCCTACGCGCGCTGGCTGCCGCTGATCAACTACGAGAACCGGCAATGCGGCCTGCTGGCCTGCAAGGCGCTGATGGCCGAGGGCGGGGTGATCGCCCACGAGACCGCGCGGCTGCCGATCCAGCCGCTGCACCCCGACACGCGCGCCGGGCTGATCGAACTGGCCCGCCGGAACGATGCGCTGGTCCTGCGCTGGGGGCGCTGAGATGGCGCGGCGGCCTCGGACAGGCGACTCCCTGAGCAAGGAAGGCCCGTAGGCCTTCACCGTCTCTGCTTCACCGCCTTGTATCACCGCCCTGCTTCGTCGCCGCGCGTGCAAGGCGAGCGGGGCCGCCTAACCCGCCCGGCTCAATGCGCCGACGCGGCCGGGTCGCGGGTCCCGAGTGCGCCCGAGAGCCGCCGTACCGCCTCTCGCGCCAGGGCCGGGCTGATGGCGAAGCAGATCCGGACCAGACCTTCGCCCTCCGGCCCGAAGGCGGTCCCCGGCGCCACCCCGACCTTGGCCTCCCGCAGCAGGCGCAGTGCCAGGTCGAGGCTGGGCTCGTCGCCGCCCATCCGGGCCATGAGGTAGAAGGCCCCGTCAGGCGGTGCGACCGTGACGCCCGGGAGACGGGACAAGCCCTCCATCAGGATCGCCCGGGCCTCGGCGCAGCGGTCGACCATGGTGCGGATGAAGCCGTCGCCCTCCTCGAGGGCCGCGATGCAAGCGTGCTGGACGAAGGTCGGGATCGAGGTGGTGCTGTACTGTCCGAGCTTGGCGAAGGTGGGCGCGAGGCCACGGGGATAGATCACCCAGCCGGCGCGCCAGCCGGTCATGGCCCAGTTCTTCGAGAAGGTGTTGGTGACGATCAGCCGGTCGTCCTCCGAGCAGATCTGCAGGAAGGACGGCGCGATCCGGTTGCCGTAGGTGAAATGCGCGTAGACCTCGTCCGAGAGGATCCAGAGGCCGCGCTCCCGGGCGAGGTCGCGCAGGGCCTTCATCTCCGGCAGCGGCATGGTCCAGCCGGTTGGATTGGAGGGTGAATTCACCATGATCACCCGGGTGCGCGGGGTGAGCGCCGCCTCGATATCGGCGAGCGGCAGCGCGAAGCGTCCGTCCGGCAGCCTGCGGTACGGGACCGTCACCGGGATGCCGCCGGCGATGCGGACCGCCTCGCCGAGATTCGGCCAGGCCGGGGACGGGATGATCATCTCGTCGCCCGGCTCCAGCAGCACCTGGGCGGCCTGCATGATCGCGTTCATGCCGCCCGCCGTGACGGCGAACCGGTCGGGCGGGATCTCCACGTCCCAATGGCGGGCGTGATAGGCGCCGAGCGCCGCGCGCAGCGCCGGCAGCCCCAGCGAGGTCGTGTAGCGGGTGTGCCCGGCGAGCATCGCCTTGTGGGCCGCCTCGACGATGAAGGGCGGGGTCGGCAGATCGCCCTCGCCGATCCAGAGCTTCACGACCTCCGGGTCGTCCCGCCCGCGATCCGCCACCAGCCCGATCTGGCTCGTCCCGATGCCGCGGATGCGCGCCGAGAGGGCGGAGGCGAGATCGACGGGCGCGGCGGATGCGGGGATATCGGCCATGGCGGCGCGTGCTCTGCTTGCGTCGGGACGCGGCGTGCCGTGGCGCGGCATGCACCGGAGCGCCTGCAGGATCCCGACCTGTGGGGAAGGCCGCGACCCTGCCGCGTTCAAGCGCGGACGTCCAGACCCGCGCGTCGCCCGGATCAGCCCCGGAGGCCGACGCGCGCGGCCGCCCCGACGCGCGGCCGTTCTGCATTCTGACTTTTCAGACATTTCTGAAATTGCTATATGCCGAGTCGCGCTCAGTGCCGGAGGCCCGACGTGCTCGCCAATCTCGATCCCCTGATCCTCGCCCGCATGCAGTTCGGGTTCACGGTGGCCTTCCACATCGTGTTCCCGGCCTTTTCGATCGGCCTCGCGAGCTTCCTCGCCGTGCTGGAAGGGCTTTGGCTCGCCACCGGGCGTCAGGTCTTCATGGACCTGTTCAAGTACTGGATTAAGATCTTCGCGATCGCCTTCGCCATGGGCGTCGTGTCGGGGCTGGTGATGTCCTACCAGTTCGGCACGAACTGGTCGGTCTTCTCGGACAAGACCGGCCCGGTGCTGGGCCCGATGATGGCCTACGAGGTGCTGTCGGCCTTCTTCCTGGAGGCGGGCTTCCTCGGCGTGATGCTCTTCGGCATGACGAAGGTCGGGCCGCGGCTGCACTTCGCCGCGACGCTGATGGTGGCGTTCGGGACCTTCTTCTCGGCCTTCTGGATCCTGTCGGTGAATTCCTGGATGCAGACCCCGGCGGGCTACGGCACGAACGCGGACGGCCAGTTCGTGCCGCTCGACTGGTGGGCGATCGTGTTCAACCCGTCCTTCCCGTTCCGCCTCGTGCACATGGTGCTGGCCGCCTATCTCACCACCGCCCTGGTGGTCGGCGCGGTCGGCGCGTGGCACCTCCTGCGCGACCGGTCCAATCCGGCTGCCCGGACGATGTTCTCGATGGCGATGTGGATGGCCGCGCTGGTGGCGCCGGTCCAGATCCTCGCCGGCGACGCGCACGGCCTGAACACGCTGGAGCACCAGCCCGCCAAGGTCATGGCCATGGAGGGGCACTACCAGAGCCACCCGGACGGCGCGCCGCTGATCCTGTTCGGCCTGCCCGACCAGGAGACCGGCACCGTCCGCTACGCGGTCGAGATCCCGAAGCTGTCCTCGCTGGTGCTGAAGCACGATCCGAACGCGCCCCTGAAGGGGCTCGACAGCCTGCCGCGGGCGGAATGGCCGCCGGTGCCGATCGTGTTCTGGTCGTTCCGCATCATGGTCGGTCTCGGGATGCTGATGCTGCTGCTCGGCGCCCTGAGCCTCCTCGCCCGCTGGCGCGGGACGCTCTACACGTGGCCGCCGCTGCACCGCTTCGCGGTGGCGATGGGCCCGGCCGGCTTCGTGGCGGTGCTGGCCGGCTGGATCACCACCGAGGTCGGGCGCCAGCCCTACACGGTCTACGGCCTGCTGCGCACGGCGCAGTCCGCCTCGCCGCTCCACGCGCCCGCGGTGGCGGCCTCGCTCACCGCCTTCGTGGTGATCTACTTCGCGGTCTTTGCCATGGGCACCGCCTACATCCTCCGCCTGATGGCCAAGCCCCCGCATGCCGGCGAGCGCGGCATCGAGCCCGGCGTGCCGATCCGGACGGCGGGCCTCACCCCCGCCCCGGCGATCGATCCCGACCGCCATCTCCAGCCGGCCGAGTGAGGAACCCATGGCCTACAGCTTCGACCTCACGGTGGTCTGGGCGTTCGTGATCGCCTTCGCGGTCTTCGCCTACATCGTCATGGACGGCTTCGATCTCGGCATCGGCCTC
Organism: Methylobacterium sp. 391_Methyba4; assembly: GCF_029691625.1. Lineage (NCBI taxonomy): Bacteria > Pseudomonadati > Pseudomonadota > Alphaproteobacteria > Hyphomicrobiales > Methylobacteriaceae > Methylobacterium > Methylobacterium sp. 391_Methyba4. Next base: position 5,865,883 of record NZ_CP121475.1, read on the forward strand.
CTGTTCCCCCTCCTGCGGCCCGGCGCGGAGCGGGACACCGCGATGAACTCGGTCGCCCCGGTCTGGGACGGCAACGAGACCTGGCTCGTGCTGGGCGGCGGCGGCCTGTTCGCCGTCTTCCCCCTGGCCTACGCGGTGATCCTGCCGGCGCTCTACGCGCCGATCATCGCGATGCTGCTCGGCCTGATCTTCCGCGGCGTCGCCTTCGAGTTCCGCTGGCGCGATCCCCGCCACCGCGCCGCCTGGGACGTGGCCTTCGCGGGCGGCTCGCTGGTGGCGGCCCTGGCCCAGGGCATCACGCTGGGCGCCCTCCTGCAGGGCATCACCGTCGAGGGGCGGGCCTATGCCGGCGGCTGGTGGGACTGGCTCACGCCCTTCAGCATCCTCGTCGGCGCGAGCGTGGTCGTCGCCTACGCACTGCTCGGGGCGACGTGGCTGGTGATGCGCACCGAGGGCCAGCTCCAGGCGCAGGCCCGGCGCTATGCCCTGGGCCTCACCGTGGCGACGGTCGCGGCCATCGCCCTCGTCAGTGCGGTGACGCCGTTCCTCCAGGGCCGCTACGCCGAGCGCTGGCTGGCGATGCCGAACGTGCTCGTCACCGCGCAGGTGCCGCTGCTCGTGGCGCTCGCCGCGTACGCCCTGTGGCGGGCCCTGCGCAGCGGGGCCGAGCGGGCGCCCTTCCTGATTGCGCTGGGCCTGTTCGCCCTGACCTTCCTGGGGCTGGGCATCAGCATCTTCCCCGACGTCGTGCCGGGCCGGATCACAATCTGGCAGGCGGCCGCTCCCGAGGCGAGCCAGATCTTTCTCCTCGCCGGCGCCTCGGTTTTGATCCCGATCATCCTATCCTACACCGCGTACGCGTACTGGGTTTTCCGCGGCAAGGTCGACGCGCACGGATATCACTGATGGCACCCGCATCGGCACAACCCCTCTGGAAGCGCCTCGCTTGGTTCGCGGTGCTCTGGGCCTCGAGCGTCGTCGGCCTCGCCTTCGTGGCGACGCTCCTCCGGTTCTGGCTCAAGTCCTGATAAGCCGGGGGCGACCCCGTACCTTCCCCGCGTCGGACCCTCGCCGTGCAACTGCCTCCCCTCGTCCAGACCTTCGTGCTGCACTTCGGCGAGATGGGCTCGCGCTGGGGCATCAACCGGACCGTGGGGCAGATCTACGCCCTGCTGTTCGTGGCCGAGCGGCCGTTCAACGCCGACGAGATCGTGGAACGGCTCGGCGTGTCGCGCTCCAACGTCAGCATGGGCCTGAAGGAACTGCAGGCCTGGAATCTCGTGCGCCTCCAGCACCGGCCGGGCGACCGGCGCGACTACTTCACGACGCCCGAGGACATCTGGCAGATCGTCCGGACGCTGGTCGAGGAGCGCAAGAAGCGGGAAGTCGATCCGACGCTGACCCTCCTGCGCGAGCTCCTGATGCAGGACGCCGCCACCGAGGAGGAGCGGCACGCCCAGGAGCGTCTCAAGGAGATGCATGACCTCTTCGAGCTGTTCGCGGGCTGGTACGCCGACGTGCGCCGCCTCGAAACAGAGCGCCTCGTCCAGCTCCTCACCCTCGGCGCAAAGGTCCAGAAGGTGCTCGAGATGAAGGATCGCCTGACCCGTCTGCCGGGGCGGATCGGCGGTCTGGCATCCAAGCCGGACTGAGTCGGCCGGATGCGCCGGGGCGCACGGCTTTGTCAGGTCCGATCAGGCCCGGGCGAGAGCACGCCGGTAGAGGGCGATGAGGGAAGTGCCGACATGCTCGATATGGCCGCGCAGGCAGGCCGCGGCCTCCTCAAACCTGCGCGCCTCGCACAGGTCGAGGATCTGCGCATGTTCGCTGAGGGCGCGGGTCGCGTCGTTGGAGGTCGAGATCTGCAGCCGCGTCGGCCGTTCGCAATCCTGCAGCAGTCCGGACACGATCGTCAGCGACCGCGGGCGATTGGCGTGGCGGAGCAGGTCGAGATGGAAACGGCTGTTCAGGTCGCCCCATCGGAGGACCTCGCCCGTCTCCAGCGCCGCGCCGTACTCCTGCGCGAGCGCGTCGAGATCCCGGATCTCGTCGTGCGACAGATGAGGGGCCGATAGCAGCAGCAATTGCGGCTCCAGCTGGACGCGCAGCTGGAAGATGTCCTCGACCTCTTGCAGCGACAGACCCGTCACGACCGCACCCCGATGCGGCATGATCTTCACGAGATTACTGGCTTCCAGATGGAGCAAAGCTTCGCGGATCGGGATCCGGCTGATCCCGAATTCCTCAGCCAGGGCATCCTGGCGAAGCTGCACCCCGGGCGGCAGGTCCCCGTTCAGGATCTGCTGACGCAACGAGTCCGCGACGGCCGCGGACACGGTCTTGTGCCGCAGCCGATCTGGCGCCGGTCGTCCGGGGACCGCAGGGGACATCAACGCCTCGCCGAATGTATACATTTATGCAGGACACCGTCATGCCGCGGAAACGCTCGCATGTCCAATGCCAGATTGTCCTGATCGAACTTGAGGTTGCAAATTTACGGGCCCCTGCTGTTGGGTTGTACGTCTCGGCCCCCGCCCGCGATGTCATTCAGCCAGCAGGAACATCATGCGACTCACCTGCTGATCGCCGATAACGCACGCAGACGTGGACGGCACTGATCCAGATTGCGAAAACCAGGACCGAAACCGGGTGGGGCACGGCCCCGTCGCGCGGCCTATCGTTCTGGTGGATCGCGCCGGTGGTGCGGATCGGCCCAAGGCGACTGGGCGAGGGTCTGCCCCAGGTATGCGATCAGCGCCGTCACCCGCGCAGGCCTCGGATCGCCGGGGGGCATGACGAGATGCAGCGCGATCGGGGGCGGCGACCAAGCGGGCAGCACCCGTTCGAGGCGCCCGGCCTCGAGATCCTCCCAGATCATGAAGTCCGGTTGCAGGGCGAGGCCGAGACCGGCCCGAAGCGCCGGTGTCAGGGCCTCGGCATTGTTCGCCCGAAGCTGGCCCGCGGGCACCACGACGGCCTCGGTCCCGGCTCCGTCCACGAATCGCCAGCGATCGGGCGTCGGCAGGTAGGCGTAGCCGAGGCAGGTGTGATGGACGAGATCGTCCGGATGTTCGGGCCTGCCGTGCCGGTCGAGATAGGCGGGCGTGGCCACCAGCGAGCGGCGGATCCCGCAGAGCCGGCGCGCCCGCAGCGATGAGTCGGGCAGGGCGGCGATGCGCAGCCCGGCATCGAATCCGCCCCCGACCAAGTCGACGACCGCGTCGGACAGGTGCAGGTCGACCGAAACGGAGGGGTATTGCTGCAGGAAGGCCGGCAGAATCGGCGCCACGTGCATCACCCCGAAGGTCATCGGCGCGGCGAGGCGCACGAGGCCGCGCGGCTCTGTGGCGCTCGCCGTCGCGAGGGCCTCGGCGGCCTCACCTTCGGCCAGGATGCGTGCGGCGCTGTCCTTGGCGCCTTGCCCAGCCGCCGTGAGGGCGAGTTTCCGGGACGTGCGGTTGAACAGACGGGCACCGATCCGGACCTCGAGCCGGCTCACCGCCTTCGAGACCGTGGCCTTCGACAGGCCGAGCTCCGTGGCAGCCCGACCGAAGGAGCCGGTCTCCACCACCTTGGCGAACACCGCCCAGGCCTCGAAATCGGGCAATCGCATCGGTCATTTCCAGAAACGATAGGTTTCCATCGTTTCTATTTTCGCGAGACATGGCAAGGGGCACATTCCCGTCATCAAAACACGCCGCCCTCCGCGGTGGCCTGTCGGGAGACATCGCCATGGTTCAGACCGGCCTCCATCATGTCACGGCCTTCTCCGGCCCGGCCCTCCGCAACCTCGACTTCCACACCCGCGTCCTCGGGCTGCGTCTGGTGAAGAAGACCGTCAACTTCGACGATCCGGGCACCTATCACCTGTATTACGGCGATGCGGTCGGGCGCCCGGGCACGATCCTGACCTTCTTCCCCATCGAGCACGCCGCGCCGGGCCGCGTCGGGATCGGCGAGACCCAGGAGACCGCGTTCCGGGTTCCCCGCGCCTCCATCGGCTGGTGGACCCATCGCTTCATCGAGAAGGGCGTCGCCCACGAGCCGCTCGTTCAGGTCTTCGGCGCGCCGACCCTGCGATTACGCGATCCGGACGGCATGATGCTCGCCCTGGTGGGTGTCGATGTCGGCGATGCGGAGGGCTGGGCGTCGAGCGAGGTACCGGCCGAGCATGCGATCCGCGGCCTCCACGGGGTGACGCTGCTCCTCGACAGGGCCGAGCCCACGGCCGCGATCCTCACGGAGGTGCTCGGCCTGCAGGAGGTCGGCCGCGAGGGCAGCCTGATCCGCTTCGCGGGCAGCGCCGAACTCGGCGGGCTCGTCACCCTGCGGGCGGTGGGCGGCTTCCTGCCCGGACGGCCGGGGGCGGGTTCGGTCCACCACATCGCATTCCGGGCGGCGGACGACGCCGCGCAGGCTGCGATGGGGCAGGCGCTCGCGGCGCGGGGCCTGCACGTCACTGAGCAGCGCGACCGGCAGTACTTCCGCTCGGTCTACTTCCGCGAGCCCGGCGGCGTGCTGTTCGAGATCGCCACGGACGCGCCCGGCTTCGCGGTGGACGAGCCGATCGAGGCCCTCGGCCAGGCGCTCAAGCTCCCCGCCGGCCTGGAGCCGCACCGGGCCGAGATCGAGGCCGTCCTGCCCAAGGTCGCCTGAGCCGCAACACCATCATGCCCGCCCCGCATCCGTGCGGGGCGGGACCGCGCCCCATCAGCCGTGAGGCCATCATGACCCAGGATACCACCGGCTTCATCCACCGCTTCGAGCCCGGTCCCGACACCGCGCGTCCCCTGCTGCTCCTGCACGGGACCGGCGGCGACGAAAACGACCTCCTCCCCCTCGGCCGCATGGTCGCGCCGGAGGCCGCCCTGCTCGCGCCGCGCGGCGGCGTCAGCGAGAACGGCATGCCGCGCTTCTTCCTGCGCCTGGCCGAAGGGGTCTTCGACGAGGCGGATCTCCGTCGGCGCACCGGCGACCTCGCCGCCTTCGTGGCGGCGTCCCGGGCACGGTACGGCCTCGGGCCCCCCCTGGCTTTGGGATTCTCGAACGGCGCCAACATCGCCGCCTCGCTGCTGATGCTCCGGCCGGAGACCCTGACGGGTGCCGTGCTGATCCGCCCGATGGTGCCGTTCGCCGAGCCCCCGGCCGCGGACCTCGCTGGCCGGCCGGTCCTGATCCTCTCCGGGGCGATGGACCCGATCGTACCCGTCGAGAATGCAAGGCGCCTCGCGCAGCAGCTTTCCGCCTCCGGGGCGCGCGTGGAGCATAGGATCCTGCCGGCCGGCCACGGCCTGTCGCAGGCCGATGTCAGTCAGGCCCTCGCATGGCTTCGCAGCCTCCCAGGCCCCGAAGCGGCCTGATTCCGCAACTGACGACAGGATGGAGCGATTGACGATGTCCCCGATTTCCTCTCCCGGCGCGACCGCCCTGCTGCCGGTGGCCGGCCGGGTCCTGATGAGCGCGATCTTTCTCGTGAGCGGCGCCGGCAAGCTCGCCGCCCCCGCCGCGACGCTCGCCACCATCGAGGCCGCCCATCTGCCGCTGCCGCCTCTCGCCTACGCGGCGGCGACAAGCGTGGAGGTCGTCGGCGGGCTGCTGCTCATCGCCGGCTACCGCACCCGGCTCGTCGCCCTGATCCTCGCGCTCTTCGCGGTCGCCACCGCGGTGACCTTCCACGCGGCCCTCGGCGACCAGAACCAGATGTTCCACTTCCTGAAGAACCTCGCCATGGCCGGCGGCTTGCTCCAGGTCGCGGCCTTCGGGGCCGGTCCGTTCAGCCTCGACGCGCGGCAGGGCCGGGCCTGACCCGTCCTTCGACTGTTGCGACTATCGGGAGACCACCATGCCCTACTTCACCACGCAGGACGGCACGCAGATCTACTTCAAGGATTGGGGCACCGGGCAGCCGGTGGTCTTCAGCCACGGCTGGCCGCTCAACGGCGACGCCTGGGAGGACCAGATGCTGTTCCTCGGGCAGCACGGGTTCCGGGTCATCGCCCATGACCGCCGGGGGCACGGTCGCTCCGAGCAGCCCTGGTCCGGCAACGACATGGACACCTATGCGGACGATCTCGCCGGGCTGATCGCCCATCTCGACCTGCGCGACGCGGTGCTGGTCGGCCACTCCACCGGTGGCGGCGAGGTCGCCCGCACCATCGGGCGGCACGGCACGGCGCGCATCGCCAAGGCGGTGCTGGTCGGGGCCGTGACGCCCCAGATGGTCCGGACCCCCGCGAATCCGGGCGGCCAGCCCAGGGAGGTGTTCGACGGCATCCGCGACTCGGTCCTCCGCGACCGGTCCCAGTTCTTCAAGGACCTGAGCGGCCCCTTCTACGGCGCCAACCGACCGGGCGCCGCTGTCAGCGATGGCCTGCGGGACACGTTCTGGATGCAGGGCATGATGGCCGGCCTGCGGAACGTGCACGCCTGCGTGGCGGCCTTCTCGGAGACCGACTTCACCGCGGACCTGAAGCGCATCGACGTGCCGACCCTGTTCGTGCACGGCGACGACGACCAGATCGTGCCGATCGACGCCGCGGCGCGCGCCGCCGTCAAGCTCGTGCCGAACGCCGTGCTGAAGGAGTATCCGGGCGCCCCGCACGGGCTGGCCGCCACCCACAAGGACCGGCTCAGCGCAGACCTGCTCGCCTTCATCCAAGGTTGAGGAGACCGGCGGCCTTTCCCGCGCGGGTCCGGGCTCCTAAAGCCTGCGACGGGCCGCACGCCGCGGTCCGTCAGACCCGAACCTCCGCGTGGATCCTCGCATGCCGACCTCCGACGCACCCCTCGCCCTCGGGATCATCGGCGCGGGCATCATGGGCGAGCGCCTGCTCGGCGCGATCCACGGGGCGGCGGATTCGCCCGTGCGGGTCGCGGCGATCTGGGATCCGGCTCCGGAGGCCCTGGCCCGGATCGGCGCGGCCTTCCCGGCGGTGCCGCGCGTGGCCGACGCCGCCGCGGTCGTGGCGGCCAGCGACTGCGTCTACGTCGCCTCGCCGCCCGCCTCGCATCTCGGCTATGCCCGTGCCGCCCTGGCCGCCGGCCGGAGCGTCTTCTGCGAGAAGCCGCTCGCCATCGATCTGGCCGATGCCCGCGCCTTCGTGGCGGACACCACGGGTGCCGGCGCGGTCAATTTCCCGTTCGCCTCGTCGCCGGGCGTGGCGACGATCGAGCGCTGGATCGAAGCGGGCGCGGTCGGCACGCCCCGGGCGCTCACCATCGCGGTGGAATTCGCTCGCTGGCCGCGCCCCTGGCAGGCCGACGCCGCGCACTGGCTCGACGCCCGGGCGGAGGGCGGCTTCACCCGCGAGGTGGTCTCGCATTTCCTGTTCCTGGCCCGCCGCCAGCTCGGCCCGCTCCAGGGTCTCGCCGGACGGATCGCGTTCCCGGAGCCGGGCCGGTCCGAGCGCGCGATCGACGTGACGCTCACCGCGGGTGGGATTCCCGTCACCCTGACCGGCCGGGTCGGGGGCGTCGAGGCCGACGACCACAACACGTGGACGCTGGAGGGCGATGCGGGCGCCGTCCGGCTGCGCGACTGGGCTATCGCCGAGCGTCGGGGCGCCGACGGGCGCTTCGAGCCGGAGCCGGACGCGATCCCCAACGAGCGGCTGCGGCCGATCACCCTCCGGCGACAGCTTGAGGGCGTCGTCCGGATGGCCCGCGGCGAACCCCACCCCCTCGCCACCTTCGCGGAGGCGCTCGCCGTGCAGGAGGTCGTAGAGGGTATCCTGGCCTTGTGAGGGCCGGGCGCGGGCCCGCGCCCGAAGAACGAACCCGCCGAGGCTCCGCCGTCTTCGAGCGGAGGGCGGCCATTCAGGCCGCGGGACGCGGGTTGGCCTCTCGCTACCCTGGATCGCTGCGCTCGCGATGACGGAGCGGACCGGGACCGAGCGACCCGGACCGTGAGGCGTTCAGCTTCCCAGCAGGTCGACCAGGAACGGGATCAGCGGCGCGTCGGCGGGCGGCATGGCGAGATCGCGCAGCGCCTTCGGCCGGACCCATTTGAGCGCCTGTCCCTCCATCGGGCGCGGCGTGCCGGTCCAGCGCCGGCAGACGTAGAGCGGCATCAAAAGGTGGAAGTCCGAATAGGCATGGCTGGCAAAGGTCAGCGGCGCGAGGCAGGGCTCCTCGACCCGGATGCCGAGTTCCTCGGCGAGCTCCCGGATCAGGGTCTGCTCGGGGCGCTCGCCGGGCTCGACCTTGCCGCCGGGGAACTCCCACAGGCCGGCGAGCTGCTTGCCCGCCGGACGCTCGCTCACCAGCACCCGGCCGTCGACGTCGACGAGGGCCACGGCGACCACCAGGAGCAGGCGCAGCGCGCCGCCTTCGAGCCCGCTCATTGCGCCACCGCGAAAGCGGCCGAGACCTCGGAAGACATCTGTATCGTGCCCGCCTCGATCGGCACCCGTCGCCCTTTGGCGGCCATCGGTGCCGCGCGGGCCATCTCCAGCGCCGGGCGGTACGGTGTCCCGACCGTGGTGGTCAGCGTGCAGAGCGCGCCGAGCTTGGCCCCGACCGCCTCGGCGAGTGCCTCGGCCCGGCTCCGGGCGTCCCGGGTCGCCGCGACCTGAAGGGCTGCTTCGCTCTTGTCCGGGTCGCGCAGTCCGAAGCTCACGCCGTCGATGCGGTTCGCCCCGGAGTCCAGTGCTTGCCGGAGAAGGTCGCCGAGGCGGTCCATATCGGCGAGGCGGACCGTGACGAGGTTGCTGGCGCGGTAGCCGTCGGGCTCCTCGGTCACGGCGCCTCCGGGCCGGGCGACGGTGCGGGTCGCCGTCTGCAGGGTGACGGCGGCCGTCCCGATATCGGCCGGCGGGACCCCGAGGGCACGGGCCTGCGCCGAGACGCCGGACACCGCCTTCGAGGCCGCGTCGAGGGCGGCTGCCGCGGTCGCGGCGCGCGCCTCAATGCCGACGGTCACCTCGGCGAAGTCCGGTGCCCGCGTCTCCGCCGCGCGTCCGACGACGCTGATATGCCGCTTGCACGCCGCGTCGTCGGCCTGAACCGGGGCCGCCAGGACCGTGACCAGCAGGGCGCCGGACAGGATGGCCCTCACGAGCGGTAATCCCCGTTGATCTCGACATAGGCCTTGGTCAGGTCGCAGGTCCAGACGCGGGCATTGCCGTCGCCCAGGCCGAGATCGACCCGGATCTCGATCTCCGGTTCGCGCATCACGGCGCTGGCAGCCGCTTCGCTGTAATCGGGGTCGCGAGCGCCCTGGACGGCCACCCGGACGTCGCCGAACCAGATCGCGAGCCGGTCGCGGTCGGCGGGCTCGCCGGCCTTGCCCACGGCCATCACGACGCGGCCCCAATTGGCATCCTCGCCGGCCACCGCGGTCTTCACCAGCGGCGAGTTGGCGATCGACATCGCGATGCGGTGCGCGGAGGCGTCGCTCTCGGCGCCGGTGACCCGCACGGTGACGAACTTGCGCGCGCCCTCACCATCCTTGGCGACGAGCTGGGCCAGCTCGATCAGCAGGCCGTCGAGCGCCTCCCGGAAGCCGGCAAGACGCGGGTCGGCGGGATCCGTGATCGCCGGATGGCCGGCCCTGGCGGTGGCGAACAGCATCAGCGTGTCGGAGGTGGACGTGTCGCCGTCCACCGTCACGCAGTTGAAGCTCGTCTTCGTGCCCGCCGAGAGGAGCGCCTGCAGCACGTCCTGCGGCAGGGCCGCGTCGGTGAAGACGAAGGACAGCATCGTCGCCATGTCGGGGGCGATCATGCCGGCGCCCTTGGCGATCCCGTTGATGGTCACGGGCACGCCGGCGATCTCGGCCGTGCGGGTGGCGAGCTTCGGGAACGTGTCGGTGGTCATGATCGCGCGGGCCGCCGCATTCCAGGCGGCCGGTCCATCCTCGGCCCGGGCCGCGCACTCCGCGAGCACGCCCTCGAACCGCTCCGCCGGAAGCGGCTCGCCGATCACGCCGGTCGACGCCACGTACACCTCCCCCGTGCGGCAGCCCGCCGCCTGCGCGGCGATCTCGACGGTGCGCGCCACCGCGTCGCGTCCGAGCCGGCCCGTGAAGGCGTTGGCGTTGCCCGAATTGACCACCAGCGCCCGCGCGGATCCGTCGGCCAGGGCGTCGCGACACCAATCCACCGGCGCCGAGGGACATTTCGACCGGGTGAACACCCCCGCGGCCCGGGTGCCGGATTCCAGCGCGACGTAGAGCACGTCGGTTCGGCCGCTGTAGCGGATCCCCGCCTGAGCGGTGGCGATGCGCACGCCCGGCAGGGGGGGCAGCTCGGGCATCGCGGTGGGCGCCAGCGGGGAGACGGGAGGGGCTTTCGCGGATGACATCGGCTCAGGCTCCGGCACGCGCGGCTCAGGTTCCGCGGCGGCCCGGTGTTGCCCGCGCGACCCCTGCGGCGTCAACCGTGTGCTCAGCCTATGGCCACGCTTCGAGCTGCTTCGGTTTTGTGCACCGACGGCGCCGAATACGGCGGTATCACGGCGTCGGGCTTGCGTGTGGATTGCATCCCAGCCTAGCATGCTGCATCGCAAAGTCAGCGCGAGGTCGAGTGCGGAATGCCCCCAGCCGACGTCGAGACTGCCTCGGGCAGCCTTCCCCAGGGGAGCTGCTATCGAATCCAGGTTCTGGTGGTCGGCTGCCACAAGCGCTGGCGCGACGAGGTCTCCGCGCAAGTCCGGATGCTGGGTTATCAGGTCACCGCCTGCGATCGCGGCGTCGATGCCATGACGGTGCTGGCCCTCGGCCTCCCCGTGGATGTGATCGTGGTGGATACCGCGCTCCAGGGGGGATTGTGCTGCGCGCAGCTCGCCGTCGAGGCGCGGGCCCTGCGCCCGGCCCTGCGCATCATCCTCGCCAGCGACCCGGTGGACGCGATGGAGCCGGAGGCGTCGGCCCGCGTGCCCGACGCGCTGCGCGTCCCGCGCGACCAGCTTCAGAACGGCATGGTCGCCACGATGATGCGCGAGGCGCTGGCGAACCGCGCGGCCTGAGGTCCGGCGCGACGGCCTGAGGGGCCTCGCGAGGCGTCGAGCGAATCGCGGCCGACGCGACTCACGACGTCGCCGCGCCTCCGTGCCGGTTCGGGACTGTTGCAAGCGGGACGGCCCGCTCGATGTCAGCAACGCAGGCCGGGCCGCACGGCAATCCAAATGCAGCGGCCGCGTGATCCGGTGAAAGAGGGATCGGCGCGCAGTTTTAGCGCGGCTCAGCAGCGGACACGCGCAAGGCGAATCTTTCGGTCGGCCCAGGACGCGTTGTCAGAACTGGTCCATCGCGACGAGAACGCCCCGATTGCCGTTTGCGCGTGCCGCCCTGCGTCTGCGGCTGGCTTGCCTGGCCTGAATATCAAATATATCTCGAGACATTGCCGCCAAATATCTATAGTACAAGTTGAAATTGATCGCGTGACACGATGTTGTCATGATTGAGGCGTCTATCGTTCGGCCGAGAACTTGGCCTGTTCTGTGGAAGATGCGCCTGTGAGAACTGGGATACGCTCTCGCCTCTACGCGGGATTTGCGATGCTCGTCATGATCACGGGTATCATCGGTGCATTCGCGATCTACCAGCAAGGAGTGATCAGCGAAGACCACGCGCTCCGGGAGCGGGTGGAGCGGGGTGCGCAATCGGTCCTGATGATCGACGGTCACGCCGCACGCCTCATCGGAACCGCCGAACGGTACCGGATCCAGCCGGATCCCGATCTGATCGTCGCGATGGAGCAGGCCCGGCGGGCGATCGAGCAGACCTGCGACAAGTACTTCTCGCTGGCCATGACCGACGGCGGGCGGAAGCTGTACGACGACGTGCGGGAGGCCGCCCGCGCGATGAAGCCGGAGCTGGAGCGCCTCGCGGCCTCGGGCGCGACCCTGCGTGAAGCCAGGGCGAAACTCTACGAGACCGGCAATACACTCACCGTTCTTCTCGGAAACCTGCTCGCGGACGTGCGCGCCCGAGGCGGCGAGGCAATGCTGGCGCGGATCGAGCACATCGAGAATGCCGTCCTGCGGTCCCGCATCGCATCGGCCCGCTTCGTGATCGGCCTGGATCCGCAGGACCGCAGCACCTTCGAGCAGCGGGTCGAGCAGGCTCTGGCGGCCCTGGATGCGTTCAAGGACACGCAGGGCGGCGCGGTCTTCGCGCAGCAGGTCAGGGCCGTTCGCGACGCGCTGGTCGCCGCCGCGACCGGCTTCCGTGCGTACGATCAGGCGGTGGCTTCGGCAAAGGCGACGTTCGAAACCGGGATCAAGCCCCACACCGACGCGATCGAACGGCTCGGCATCGCGCTGCGCGACCGGATCGTGGCCGCCGGCGAGAGGATTTCCCGGGAGACCGCGTCGGCCGCGTCACGGGCCCGCTACATCCTGATCGGCCTCGTCGGCGCGGCCCTGCTCCTCGGGGGCGTCCTGGCCTTCATGCTGGCCCGCAGCATCATCCGGCCGATCGCCGGCATGACGGAGGCGATGACGCGGCTGGCCGGCGGCGACCTTCAGGTCGTGGTGCCGTACCGCGACGCGGCCGACGAGATGGGCGCGATGGCCAAGGCCGTCGACATCTTCCGGCAGAACGCGGTCGCCCGAGCGGAACTCGAGGCGGCGCAGGCCGCCGAACGGGAGGCTCGCCTGCGCCGGGCCGAGCGGGTCGAGCAGCGCGTCCAAGCCTTCCAGGCGAAGATCGCCGCCTCGCTCGCCATCGTCACGGCGGCGACCAGCGAACTCGACGCGACCGCGCAGGCGATGACCCGGGTGGCCGACAACACCAACAGTCAGGCGGTGACATCGAGCTCGGCCGCCGCGCAGACCTCGGCCAATGTCCAGACCGTCGCGGCGGCCGCCGAGGAGATGGTCTCCTCGCTTCAGGAGATCGAGCGGCAGGTCGTGCGCTCCAACGAGGTGGCCGGTCACGCCGCCCACGAGGCCGAGGCGACCAACGCCGCCATGGCGAGCCTGCGCGCCGCCGCCGAGCAGATCGGCGCCGCCGTGATCATGATCTCCGGCATCGCGAACCAGACCAACCTGCTGGCCCTCAACGCCACCATCGAGGCGGCGCGGGCCGGCGAGGCGGGGCGCGGCTTCGCCGTTGTGGCTTCCGAAGTGAAGGAGCTCGCTTCGCAGACGGCGCGGGCCACCGAGGAGATCGGCGGCCAGATCGCCGCGATCCAGGCGGCCTCGGGGCAGGCCGCGGAGGCGATGGCCCAGATCGGCCGCACCATCGCCGCCGTGAACGAGATCAGCGGCGCCATCGCCGCGACGGTGGTGCAGCAGACGGCCGCCACGAGCGAGATCTCGCGCAATGCCGGTGAAGCGGCGCGGGGCACGGAGAATGTGTCGGCCAATGTCACGCGCGTGCTGGCCGCCGCCCGCGAGACCGGCAGCGCAGCCGCGCAGGTCCAGAGCGCTGCGTCCGAGCTTGCCACCCAGTCATTGACGGTCAAGCGCGAGGTCGACAGCTTCCTCGACGACATTCAGGCGGCGTGAAGGCCAGGGCGGCCTAGATGGCGGCGGTGTCCGTCTCGTCGCCGTCGCGCGTCCGCCGCTCGCGGGGGCGTCGATCGAGGAAGGAGCGGCCGAGGGCGCGCAGCGGCGCCGTCAACCGACGGACATCCTCGGCGCGTTCCATGACGCGCTCGCCGTTGCGGATTTCCTTGTCGAGCTTCGCCATCGTCCGGGCCAGGGCCGGGTCGTCGTCGTCGAGCCAGACCTGGGTCACGCGGGCGAAAGCGATGACCACGCCCTGCAGCTTGAGCTGTCCGAGGGGGCCTTCGGTGTCGATCCCGGCCGCCGCCAGCATGTAACGGTGCGAGTTCAGCATCACGCCGTTCAGCGCCAGCATCGACAGCGGCTCGCCGCGCAGCGCGTAGGCGATCCGGCGCAGGGCGGGCTTGTAGGGCTCCATCGCATCGATGCGGCGCATCAGAACGTCGAACAGCCGCTCGCGGGTGGGCTCCTCCTCGAGGCCGGCGAGATCGCCCTCCAGGACCTTGCGGTCGATGATGCGGGTCAGGCCGCCGAGCACGGCGCCCTTCGACGGGAACAGGTCGCGCAGTTCGGCGAGCGTCAGACCCGCCTCCCGGGCGATGTCGCTCACCTCGATGTCGTTCCAGGGCTGCTCGGCGGCGAGCCGCATCAGAGCCTCGACGGCGGCCTCCCGGGGCGGCAGCTTCGGCGCGCTATCCTCCGGCGCCGCACCGGCGCTCCGCGCCGCGCCATCCTGAACGGAGGCCGCGGGGGCGGCGCTCTCGGGGGCGCTGCTCGCCTTGGGGGACGTCGCGCCCTTGCGGGGACGCTTGGAAGTGGCTCTGCTGTCGGTCATGGATCGGTCGCCCGGTCTGTCGGTCGTGACGCCTCATGTAGGCGAGCCGGCGGCGAAGGGCAGGGCCGTCGCGCGGCCATGCCGCACGGACGCCGCACCGTGTCAGCCGGCGAGGTCCTCCGCCCGTCTGCGGGCCGCCGCCACGGCCTCCCGCATCAGCGCGCCGAGGCCGTCCGGCCGCATCAGCACGTCGAGGGCCGCCGCCGTGGTGCCGCCGGGGGAGGTGACGTTGCGGCGCAAGTCCGCCGCCTCGGCCGGGTCTGCGTCGAGGAGCGCACCGGCCCCCGCCACCGTCGCCCGGGCGAGGTTGCGGGCCACGTCGGGATCCAGGCCGGCCGCGATGCCGGCATCCGCCAGGGTCTCGGCGAGCAGGAACACGTAGGCCGGCCCGGAGCCCGAGACCGCCGTCACGGCGTCGATCTGCGCCTCGTCGGTGAGCCACGCCACCGTGCCGTTCGCCGCGAACAGCGCCTCGGCGGCCGCGCGCTGCGCGGGCGTCACCTCGGGATTCGCGCAGGCGCCGGTGGCGCCCCGGCCGATGCTCGCCGGCAGGTTCGGCATGGCCCGGACGACGGCCCGCGCCCGCGGCAGGCGGGCGCGGAGATCCGCGATGGTCTTGCCCGCCAGGATCGAGACGAGGAGCGTGTCGCGGCCGATCAGCCGGTCGAGCCCCGGGGCGGCCGTCTCCAGACCCTGCGGCTTGATGCCGAGGACCAGAACGGCGCCGGGCTCGGGGGCCGGGGGGTTCAGGGCGATGCCCCGTTCGGTGCAGAGGTCCACGATCGCGCCGGACGGCACGGGGTCGATGATCGTTGTCCGGCGCGGGTCGAGGCCAGCATCCAGCCAGCCCGCCAGCATCGCGCCGCCCATCTTGCCGGCCCCGGCCAGGACCAGCGAGGCGGGCATCGGCATCGGGCCGGTCACGCCTCGCCTTCGGTCTCGAACAGGACAGCGTCCAGCGCTTCGCGGGCGCTCTTGCCGGCCCAGAGCACGAACTGGAACGCCTGGAAGTAGCGTTCGCAGGCGTCCACCGCGGTCTTCATCATGGTGGCGCATTGCGGGTGGGTCGGCACCGCGCCCCCCGTCAGCAGCAGGGCGTGCCGGAACATCACGACGTTGTCGGTGGTCCAAAGGTCGAAATGGCCGACCCACAGTTGTTCATTGATCATCGCGATCAGGCGCATCACCTCGGTGCGCTGCCGCTCCTGCACCTTGAGGTCGAAGGCGCAGGCGACGTGAAGCGCCTCGACATCCTCGATCCAGGTGAAGGCCACGTTGTAGTCGGTCCACCGGCCGGGGCTCGTGACCGACATCTCGTCGGTCTCGGCCCGGTCGAAGATCCAATCGCGCAGGGAGGCCAGCCGCTCGACGACGTCGAGCGGATGCTCGTTCCGGTCCGGGTCGTGGAAGTCGACGTTGAGAAGCGGCATGACGATCCAAAAGGACGGCCCGGACGAGATCCGGCCCGACGTGACGGTGACGCGAAACCGGAGCGTGAGAACACTCCGAGAACTGGAACGATCGGCAGATCTAGGCCGGTGGTGATGCGATCGACTGTCGAAGCTCTGCGGACATCGCCCTGCAGCCCCCGAATCACCCTATGCCCGACTATAGACCGGCCGTGACTCGCGACACAAAGTGCAGGTCACAATCGGTGAACAGGAAACCGGATCGTCGCCGCGGCTTCCTGTGTAAAAGCCGGGGGCGTTGCCGCGGAGACTCAGACGGCCTCGCTCAGGCCCGCGGCGCCCGCTCCGGCGGCACCGGATTTCGCCTCCAGGGCCGCAATACGGGCCGACAGGGCCTCGTTCTGCGCCTGCAGCTGAGTCACGAGGTCGCGGAGCACGTCGAGCTCCTCGCGCGAGGCGATGTCGAGGTCGCGGATGACGCGTTCGAGCTGCGCCCGGGCCACGGTCTCCGCCTCGCGGCGGACGCCCTGCGCGGCGCCGGCCGCGTCGGTCATCAGGCGGGCGAGGTCGTCGAACAGTCGATTGGAGGGGGGCATCGAGGTCTCCCGGATCGGCCGGCTGCCGCGGCGGCCGCCTGACGGCGCGATTCGAGAGGACGAGATAGGAATCTTCGCGATGGGGAGCAACGCCCGGTCGGTCCGGGACGGCGAGGCGGAGGCGCGAGGCCCCCGCTTCGCCGGCTGATCACATGTGGCGCATCATGCGGCGATGCATGCGGTGATGCATCATGCGGCGCTCCATCCGGCGGTGCATCATGCGGTGATGCATCCGGCGGTGCATCATGCGGTGCTCCATCGGGGTCATGCGGACATGGGTCACGGCGTCGGGCGCCGTGACGGCGCCGGGCATCGCCGGAGCCGCCGAGGCCGGCTGGACGAGGGCGGCGCCGCCCAGGGAGGCCAGCACGGCAAAGGCGAAGGTCAGTTTCCTCACGAGGAGACTCCAATTTTCTGGTGGCCGGGTCGGGTGCCCGGTTCCTCCTCCCGGACGGGAGGTGCGGAGAGTCGTCTCGTGCCGCGGGGCGGCACGGCGGGTCTGCGAGGACCCGCCGCCATCAACTGCCAAGTCAGAGATTCGTTTCCTCGAAGGCCTTCACCCATTCGGCACAGATTCCCGAGCGCACGATGTCGTTGCGGGTGAACTCCACCACCGGGATCGGCATCATCCGGCTCTTGACCATGTGCATGACGGTGCGCAGGCCGGAGGTCTCGCGCAGGTCGGTCTGCGACACATCGCCGTTGATGATGACCTGACAATCGTCGCCGATCCGGGTCAGAAACATCTTGATCTCGTTGATGGTGGTGTTCTGGGCCTCGTCGAGGATCACGAGGCAGTTCTTGAAAGTCCGCCCGCGCATCACCTCGAAGGGGACGATCTCGATGTCGCCGGTCTTGAGTGCGATCTCGAAGGCGGCGGCGCCCATGCGCTCCTTCATGGCCTCGGTCAGCGGGGCGACCCAGGGGGCGATCTTCTCTTCCAGCGTGCCGGGGAAGTAGCCGAGGGACCGGCCCGAGGGCACGTTCGGGCGGGTGATGACGACTTTGGCGATCCGGCGCTGGCGGAGCTGGTCCGCCGCGCGGGTGCCGGCGATGAAGGTCTTTCCGGTGCCGGCCGGCCCCAGGACGATGACCTGCGGGGAGCGGGCGAGGGCGTCGAGATACTCGGCTTGGCGTTCGGTGAGCGGCTGGATGGGGGCGAGGTTGCGTTCTTCGTCGAAGCGTGTGCGGTGAATGCGGGACGTGCGGTCTTCAACCAGTTCAAGTCGTGCGCGGCGTCTCTTCATGGATGTACACTCCAACGGGACTAGCCAACCTGGATCTGTATCTGAACTGCCGTTTACCTGCGTGCTCCCGGTTCTATTCGTTTGCGAAACTTAATACCGGCCCCAGGCCGAAGGTTCCGCCCCGCGCTCGTCCGCCTGTGGAGAGCGTCACGACGATCCGTGCGCGGCCGAATACACGATGCAACTGGCGCACCAGTGCGATTCGCATCCGACGAATGCGCGCCGGGTGTGACCAAGGGGTGACGGTGGACGAGGGGGCTTCGAAAAAGCCGCGCGGCTGGCGCGGATGCATCAGGTTCGGGACGGGGGAGACGCGATGACGCGGCATCCGGCACGATCACGATCCTCCCCGCCCGCAGGGGCGAAGCCGGCCGACCCTGCCGCCCTGAAACGTCCGGGCTTGGTCGGCGGGACGGGCCTCACCCGGCCTGGATGAAGCTGTCGAGCACCATTTTCTGGCCGGCCTTGTCGAAGTCAACGGTGAGCTTGTTGCCATCGACGCCCGCGACCGTTCCGGGGCCGAACTTGGTGTGGAAGACCCGCTGGCCGGCCTGGAAGGCCGAGGGCGCGCCCGTCGACTTGGCGATCAGCTCGCCCTCGATCTGGCGGGGTCCGCCGGACTGGCCGCCGGAGCGGCCGCCCGGGCCCGCCGACCGGAAGCCGCCGCCGGACCCGGACCGGCCACCCGGCGCGGTGTTGGCCTGCGCCCGCTGCCAGCCCGGCGTGCCGTAGCTCGATCCGAACGGCGCCGGGTTGCGGTCGAACCGCGAGGCGCCGGCCGAGAAGTGGGCGGGGGCCTCGACCACGTCGACGGCGGTCTCGGGCAACTCGTCGATGAACCGCGACGGGATGGTCGACGACCAGAGCCCGTGGATGCGCCGGTTGACCGCGAAGGACAGCTTCGCCCGCTTGCGCGCCCGGGTCAGGCCCACATGGGCGAGGCGCCGCTCCTCCTCCAGGCCGGCGCGGCCGCTCTCGTCCAGCGCCCGCTGGTTCGGGAACAGGCCGTCCTCCCAGCCGGGCAGGAACACGGTGTCGAATTCGAGCCCCTTGGCGGCGTGGAGCGTCATCAGCGAGACCCGCTCGGCGCCCTCGGCCTCGGAGGCCTCCATCACCAGGGAGACGTGCTCCAGGAAGGCCGCGAGGTCCGGGAATTCCTCCATGGAGCGGACGAATTCCTTCAGGTTCTCCAGCCGGCCGGCGGCGTCGGCCGAGCGGTCCTTCTGCCACATCTCGGTGTAGCCGGATTCCTCGAGGATCGTCTGCGCGACCTCGCTGTGCGGCTGCGCCTCCACCAGTCGCGCCCACCGTGCGAAGCTCTCGGTGAGCGCCCGCAGGGTCGAGCGGACGCGGGGCTTCAGCTCGTCGGTCTCGCACAGGCGCTCGGCGGCGATCCGCAGGGGCAGCCGGTTGGCACGGCCGTAGGTGTGGAGCTGCTGCAGGGTGGCGTCGCCCAGGCCGCGCTTGGGCGTGTTCACGATCCGCTCGAAGGCGAGGTCGTCGCTGACATTCACGGTGGCGCGCAGATACGCCAGGGCGTCGCGGATCTCGGCGCGCTCGTAGAAGCGCGGGCCGCCGATGACCCGATAGGGCAGGCCGAGCTGGACGAACCGATCCTCGATCTCGCGCATCTGCGCGGAAATCCGCACCAGCACGGCGATCTCCGACAGGGGATGCTGCTTCACCTGGAGGGATTCGATCGATTCGGCGAGCATCCGCGCCTCCTCCTCGGAATCCCAGGCGCCCGTGACGGTGACGCGCTCGCCCGGCTCGTCGTCGGTGCGCAGGGTCTTGCCGAGGCGGCTCTCGTTCTTGGCGATCAGCCCCGAGGCGGCGGCGAGGATATGGCCGGTGGAGCGGTAGTTGCGCTCCAGCCGCACCACCACCGCGCCGGGGAAATCGTGCTCGAAGCGCAGGATGTTGTCGACCTCGGCGCCGCGCCAGCCGTAGATCGACTGGTCGTCGTCGCCCACGCAGGCGATGTTCTTGCGCTGTTGCGCCAGCAGGCGCAGCCACAGGTACTGCGCGACGTTGGTGTCTTGGTACTCGTCCACCAGGATGTAGCGGAACCGGTCCTGGTAATTGGCCAGGACGTCGGGGTTCTCCCGCCAGAGCTTAAGGCAGAGCAGCAGGAGATCGCCGAAATCGACGGCGTTTAGCGTCGCGAGCCGGGCCTGGTAGGCGGTGTAGAGCGCGCCGCCCTTTCCGAAGGCGAACGAGGCAGCCTCGCCCGGGGGCACCTGCTCGGGGCCGAGGCCGCGGTTCTTCCAGCCGTCGATGGCGTGGGACAGGGCCCGGGCCGGCCAGCGCTTCTCGTCGACGTTCTGGTCGGCGATCACCTGCTTCATCAGCCGGAGCTGGTCGTCGGTGCCCAGGATGGTGAAGTCGGATTTGAGCCCAACCAGCTCGGCGTGGCGGCGCAGGATCTTGGTGCCGATGGCGTGGAAGGTGCCGAGCCAGGGCATGCCCTCGCCGGCGGGGCCGATCAGCGTGCCGATCCGGTGCTTCATCTCCCGGGCGGCCTTGTTGGTGAAGGTCACCGCCAGGATGTCGAAGGGGCGCGCCCGCCCGGTGGCGATCAGGTGGGCGATGCGGGTGGTCAGCACCCGGGTCTTGCCGGTGCCGGCGCCGGCCAGCACGAGGATCGGGCCCTCCGTGGTCTCGACGGCGCGGCGCTGCTCGGGATTAAGCCCCTCGAGATAGCCGGCGGCGTCGCGGCGGAGGGCGCCCATGGCGCGGGCGGTGATGGACGTGGCGGGCGCGCCGTCCCCGGCGGGCTGCGCTTGCGGGCGGTTCTGCATCCCGCATCCCTGGACCAAATCGCGAACGGCGTCGAGGCCGTTCGCGCCGCGCCGGGACGATCCGCGCCCTTCGGGGCCCGCGGCCGGCTGCGGGGCGCCGCCGTCTCCCCGGTGGCCGCGGATCGGCACCTGTGTGATCGAGGGCCGACAGCGGCGGCGGAGCGCGACAAGCCCCCTCTCCCGCGCGGGAGAGGGTTGGGGTGAGGGATCAGGTCTTTCCGGAGAGGTCGCATCCCTATCCCTCTCCCGCACGGGAGAGGGGATCCGCGCCCGGTCCGGAGCTCCTGGCCCGGGGTGCCGCGGGCCGCCGCGCGCGCGCCGAGAGCCGCTCCGGACCGTGGCATCGCCGCTGGCGCTCCCGGGGGCTTATCGTGCTATGGCCGTGACAACTGACTCGCGGGGGCACGCGGGGCACGGCGGCACGGTGATGGCGCGGCCTCGCGGAGAGATGGTGCGGAACAGGACCATTGCGTGATCTTCTGACCGCGCTGGCGTGCGCCGTCATCCTGGTTCTCGTGGCGGCGCTCGCCGTTCCGCCCTTCGTCGACTGGCAGGCCCATCGCGCGCTCGTCGACCGGGCGCTCGCCCGGTCCCTCGGCGTCCCGGTCCGGACCGACGGCCGGATCGAGGTCCGGCTGCTGCCCTCGCCGCGGCTGCGCGTAGACCGCCTGCATCTCGGCGCCGATCCGGACCGGCCGAGCCTGGACGCCCGGTTCGTCAAGGCCGAGATCGCCCTCGCGCCGCTCCTGAAGGGCGAGTTCCGCTTCACCGAGACCCGGATCGGCCGGGCCGAGATCAAGCTCCCGGTCGCCGGCCCTGACGCCCTGAAGCTGCCGGCCGATTTCGGTGGCGCCCTGCGCGACCGCGACCTCGCGATCGAGAACCTGCAGATCCAGCAGTTCCTGGTCACCACGCAGGTGCCCGCCACCGGGCGGACCGACCAGCTCTACGTCCAGGACCTGCACCTGCAGGCGCCGGCCCTGGTCGGCCCCTGGCGGGTCGAGGGGACGAGCGGCGGCATCCCGTTCCGGGCGGTGAGCGGCACGCCGGGACCCGACGGGCGCCTCGCCGCCAAGATCTCCGGCGGCGGCGACGCGGCTCCGCGCTTCGAGGCGGATGCACGCTTTGGCCTCGCGCCGAGCGAAGCCGGCGGCTCCCTGGTCGAGGCCGAGGGCTCGGCGCGCCTCGTCGTCGGGCCGCCGACCCAGGCCGCGGGCGCCTACCTGCCCTTCTCGCTGGCCGGCACCTTCAAGGCCCGGGGTACGCAGGTGCGGTTCGAGGGCGTCGACCTCGCCATCGATCCCGGGGGCCGGAGCCTGCGGTTCGGCGGCACCGGCCGGCTCGATCTCCGCCAGTGGCGCGGCGGCCTGACCCTCGAGGCCCGCCGCCTCGACCTCGACGCCTTCCTGACCTCGGCGGAGGGCCAGAACCTGATCGGCCGCGGCCTGCCGCGCTCGGCCGGCAGCCTGCCGGCCATGCTCGATCTCGACCTCACGGTGGGCAGCGCCGTGCTCGGCGGCGAGGATTGGTCGAACCTCGCCCTCACCGGCACCTTGGAACGGGCCGGCGGCCTGCTGCTGCGCCGCCTGTCGGTGACGGGCCCGGCCGACGCCACCGTCGCGGCGAGCGGGCAGGTCGAGACGGCCCCGTTGCGTTTCACCGGCCCGGTGGCGCTCACCGCCCCCGATTCGGAGGCGTTGGGCCGCTATCTGCGCCGCCTCGGCGCCGAGGGGCCCCTCGTCGCGCTCCTCGACGGGCGCACGGTCGAGGCCGCCGCCGACCTGTCGGCCGCCGCCACCGGCCTGTCCCTGCGCAACCTGCGCCTCGGCCTCGGACCGGCGCGGATCACCGGCAACGCCCGCTACACCGCCGCCGAGGGCACCGAGCGCGGCCGCTTCGAGGCCCAGATCCGCGCCAGCGGCCTCGACATCGCCGGCCTGCCGCCCCTTGGGACGACGCTCGGGACCCTGCGCGACACCGACCTCGCCCTGACCCTGGAAGCGAAGGATGTCCGGTTCGGCGCCACGGGCTCCGGCACCGGGACGATCGCGGCGCGGATCCAGTCCGACGGCGCCGGCCTCACGGTCGACAGCCTCGACGTCACCGATCTCGCCGGCGCCAGCGCCCGGCTGTCCGGCCAGATCGGCGCGGACGGGACCGGCCGCGTCTCCGGACGGCTGAAGGCCCCGGCGGCGGCGCCGCTGCTCGGCCTGCTCGAGCGGGTCTGGGTGGGCGAGATCCGCCTGCTGCCCGCCGTCCTGCGGGACGCGCCCCTCGACCTCGCCGTCACCCTCGACCGGGCGGGCGGCGCGGCCGCGGCTTTGCGGACTCAGGCGCGGGGCAGCGCCGGCGGCGGCACCCTCGACCTGACCCTGGCGAGCCGCGGCACGCGGATCGAGGGCGGCACCGCCACGCTCACCGCGCCCCGGGCGGGGGCGTGGTTCGGCCGCACCGACATCGTTGGCCTCCAGCAGCCCGCCGAACTGCACGTGACGGCCGAGCGGCCGGACGGCCAGGCCCTCGCCCTGACGGCGAACGGCACGGTCGCGGGCCTCCGGCTCTCCACCGGCCGCCCGATCCTGGTCGGTCCCGACTTCGTGCCCACGGGCGGCGAAGTCCGGGCCGACACGGCCGATCTGGCGCCGTTCCTGACGCTCGCCGGCGCCGCGACCCTGGCCCCCGGCGCGTGGCCGGCCGACCTCACCGTCACGCTGTCGCGGCAGCAGGGCGAGGCCGCCGCCGCCATCGCCGGCACGGTCGCGGGTTCGGGGGTGAACGGGACGCTGCTGCGGGCGGCGGGCGGCGCCCTGCACGGCCGCCTCGCCCTCGACCGCCTGTCCGTGCCGCAGCTCGCCGCCGCCCTGGTGATCCCGCCGGGGGCGAACGGCACGTTCGGGCCGCCGACGGCCCATCCGGCCCTGTCCCTCGACGCCCGCGTCGCCAGCCTGGATCTCGGGCGCGGCCTCGTCGCCACGGAGGCGACGGCCGGCCTGGGCCTCACCGATGGGAACCTGATCCTGCGGGACCTGTCCGGCAAGCTCGCCGGGGGACGGCTCGCGGGTTCGGTGACGATCGCCCGCCTCGGGGCCGGCGCTGCGGTCTCCGGCTCGGGCAGCCTCGACGGTGCGGCGCTCCCGACGCTGGCCGGCGGCCCGATCGGCGGCCGCCTGAGCGCCGATCTGCGGTTCGCCGCCACGGCCGAGACCCTGCCGGGCCTCGCCGACAGCCTCTCGGGCAGCGGCGCGCTCACCCTGACCGATCTGAGCCTGCCCGCGGCCGATCCTGCGGCCCTCGGCCGGGTGCTGGCCCGGGCGGCCGAGATGGACGACCCGCTCCGCGAGGGGCGGCTCCAGGCCCTGGTCACCGAGGAACTCGCCCGGGGCGGCGGGCAGGCGCGGGGATCCGCCCGGGCCGCCGCCACCATCGTGGGCGGCGTCCTGCGGGCCGGGCCGTTCGACCTCGATCTCGGCCCGGCCCGCTGGGCCGGCACCGTCGGCTACGACCTGCGCGCCGGCCGCCTCAACGTCCGCGGCACGCTTGTGGGCGGCCCGGTCCCCCGGGGCTGGAATGCCGGCCCGCCCGCGGTCCAGTTCGGCCTGACCGGGCCCCTCGGCGCGCCGGAGCGGGTGCTGGATGTCGGCACCCTGTCGAACGGCCTCGCCGCCTTCGTGCTGCAGCGCGAGCTGGAGACGATCGAGCTGACCGAGGCCGACCAGGTGGAGCGGCAGCGCCGCCGCGCTCGGATCGAGATGGACCGGGCCCGCGCGGCGGCTCTCAAGGCCGCGGCCGAGAAGGCTGCCGCCGAGAAAGCGGCTGCGGAGAAGGCCGCCGGGGAGAAGGCCGCCGAGGAGGCGGCGAAGCGGGCCCGCAATCCGGACGAGGGGATCGCCCAACCGCCGGCTCCCGCCGAGGTCCGACCGTGAGGCCGGCCGCATCCTGAGGCAGCTCCCATCTCCGTGGGACCGGCCCCTCTGAACGCCTCAGGCGCCGCGCCCCGTCATGGCCCCGTCATGGCCCCGTCATCGCCGTCATGGGCCATGCGCCCGCACGGACGACGGCGCTCAAGCCTTCCCCACCGCCATGAGCGCGAAGGCGTAGATCAGCGCCACCTCCTCCAGCCGGTCGAACCGGCCGGCGGCGCCGCCATGGCCGGCCTCCATGTTGATCCGCAGGAGCACCGGCCCGCCGCCCGTCATGGTGGCGCGCAGCCGCGCGACCCACTTGGCCGGCTCCCAGTAGGTGACGCGCGGGTCGGTGAGCCCGCCGAGCGCCAGGATCGCCGGATAGTCCTTGGCGGCGACGTTATCGTAGGGCGAGTACGACAGGATCGTCCGGAAGGCGGCCTCGCTCTCCCCCGGGTTGCCCCATTCGGGCCATTCCGGCGGGGTCAGGGGCAGCTCCGCGTCGAGCATGGTGTTGAGCACGTCGACGAAGGGGACGTCGGCGACGATCCCGGCGAACAGCTCCGGCGCGAGGTTGGCAACCGCCCCCATCAGCATCCCGCCCGCCGATCCGCCATGGGCGACGATGCGCTTCTCGGCGGTGTAGCGCGCCGCGATCAGGGCCCGGGCGCAGGCGATGAAGTCCGTGAAGGTGTTGGGCTTCTTCTCGCGCTTGCCGTCGAGGTACCAGCGCCAGCCCTTCTCGGTGCCGCCGCGGATATGGGCGATCGCGTAGACGAAGCCGCGGTCGACGAGGCTCAGCAGGTTCGTGCGGAACGCCGCCGGCATCAGCGTGCCGTAGGAGCCGTAGCCGTAGAGCAGCAGCGGCGCGCTGCCGTCGAGGACGAGATCCCGCCGGTGCAGCAGCGAGATCGGCACCTGCGCGCCGTCGGGCGCGGTGGCGAAGAGCCGCCGGGTCACGTAGGCGGCCGGATCGTGGCCGCTCGGCACCGCCTGACGCTTGCGCAGGACCCGCGTGCGCGCCGCGCAGTCGTAATCCCAGGTCTCCGACGGGGTCGTCATCGACGCGTAGACGAAGCGGATCGTGGCCGTGTCGAAGGCGAGGCCGGCGCGCAGGCCGAGGGAATAGGCTTCCTCCTCGAAGGCGACCGTGTGCTCGGCGCCGTCGGCCAAGTCGCGCACGACGATCCGCGGCTTGGCGTTCTCGATCTCCAGACGGATCAGGTGGCCGGTGAGCAGGTGCAGGTGGCGGATCATCACCCCGGCCCGGTGCGGCACGAGGTCGGTCCAGTGGGCGCGGCCCGGATCGTCCAGCGGCGCGGTGACGATCTTGAAGTCCTCGGCGCCGTCCGCGTTGGTGCGGATGAACAGCCGGTCGCCGCGATGCTCGACCCCGTAGATCAGCAGCGGCGTGCGCGGCTCGACGAGGCGCAAGGGGGCGTCCTCCGCTTGCCGGTCGAGGAGCCGGACCTCGGAGGTCTCATGGTCGCTCACCGTCACGTCGAGGAAGGCGCCGGACTGGGTCTTGCCGATATGGACGAAGTAGCCGGCATCGGCTTCCGTGTAGACGGTCTCGTCCTCGCTCTGCCCCGTGCCGATGCGGTGCCGCATGACCTTCGCGGGTCGGTGGTTGGCGTCCACCGCCACGTACCAGAAGCTTGCCCCGTCCGCGGCCCAGACCGCCTCGCCGGAGGTCGCGTCGACCCGGTCGTCGAGATCGAGGCCGGTGGCGACGTCGCGCACCCGGATCGTGTAGAGTTCCGAGCCCTTGGTGTCGGCGCTCCAGGCGAGTCGTTCGTGGTCGTCGGAATGCACCGCGGCGGCGATCTCGAAGAACGGCAGGCCCTCGCCCTCGCGGTCGCCGTCGATGAGGATCGTCTCGTCCGGGTCCGGCCCCGTTTCGGGCACGTCGGGCGACGTGGCCGGCCGCCGGCAGATCAGCGGGTGCTGGCCGCCCGCGCGATGGCGGGTGTAGTAGGCGAAGGGCCCGTCCGGCTCCGGGACGCCGCTCTCGTCCTCCTGGATGCGCCCGCGCATTTCGGCGACCAGCTGCCGCCGCAGCTCCGTGCTCCCGGCGAGCGCCTGTTCGGCGAAGGCGTTCTCGGCCTTCAGGTAGGCGGCGATGTCGTCGGGCAGCGCCGACGGGTCCTTGAGGACCGTCTGCCAGTTCTCGGCCTTCAGCCAAGCGTAATCGTCGGTGATCTCATGCCCGTGGACGCTGAAGCGTCGCGGCCGGACCTCGGCGACCGGCGCGCCGGACCGGTGAGCGAGCAAGCCGTGGCCGATCTCCGTCATTGTCTCTCCCGTCGGGTCCCGTCACGTTCGGGTGACGGGATGTGTCCCGCCCGGCGCCGGGATGCAAGGCACCCGGGGCGCAGGGCGGCAGGGCGAGGGCTGTGTTGCGGGGCAGAACGGCGCGGTAATCCCGGGATCTGCGTCACCCCGCCGTCCAGGGGCATCCGGGCCGGGCGCACCGCGCCCGGGGTCTGAACGCCATCGGCTCGGCCGTCCGAGCGGCAGAGAGCCGCCGAGAGAGCCGCCGAGAGAGCCGCCGCGCCCCGCGGCGTCGCATCCGCGGGGCGATCTCCATCCACCGTCGTCCGTTCAGCGGCTCTTCTTGTAGAGCTTGCTCGCGATCTCGAAGATCTCCTGGGGCGCGTAGTTGGGCGCGAATGCCCCGTAATTGCCGTCGAGCTCGGGGATCTTGCCACCCTCGGGCAGACCGTCCACCACTTCCAGGTTGCCAGGCGGATCGCCGGGCAGCGCTACCTCGTCGTTCGACCACACGCCCGCCGCTTCCTTGTAGTCGTCGGGGCTGAACCGGTAGAGGCGCCGGTGCGAGCCCTCCTGCAGGTATTTCTGGCATTCCGGTATCTTGTCGAGGACGATGTTCGGCGTGGGCAGCATCTTCTCGATCTCGACGCCGGTGAGCTTCTTGAGCGCCAGCGCGTAGGCGTGGGCGTGGACCGAGCCGCGCACCAGGAGATAGCCGCAGACCTCGCGACCGGTCGGGTCCGTCAGGGTCTCGTAGACGCGCAGCTTGTGCAGGCGGGCGCCGCACTCCAAGTGGAAGTTGTGCAGCAGGTCGATGATGATGTTGCCCGTGGTCGTGACCATGTCGACGTTCCACGACTGGGCGTTCGAGTTGACAGGTGTCGCGCCGCCGCCGTTCGACAGGAAGCTGCCGGCCAGCCGGATGTCCTGCATGTCGTGGAAGGGGGCCTTGGAGACGTCGACCTCCTCGGTGTCGTCACCCGGACCGTTGTTCAGCATGGCGATGCCGGTTGAGACCAGCTCGACATGCCCGAGTTCCTCCGCGAAGATGCTCGATACCAGGCTGTAGAAAGGGCGCAGCTTCGACTTGTTGCGAAAGTTGAAGCTTTGGAACATGTAGTTTCCGAGCGTCGACATCTCGCCGTATTTTCCGCCGAGCAGCTCCTGCAGGGCGGCAGCGGCGTTGGGATCGGGCTTCTTCGGCTGGGGCAGTTCAGCCTGAAGGCGGTCGAGCTTCATGAACATGCGAGCAGCTCCGTTTGCGCGGTGTGCGCAAGATGGCATCTGTTCGGGCGGATGATTGTTCCTGTCGCCTCGCAGATCGACAGGTGCAGGATCTGGCAATTACGCCAGGCGGGATTACGAATTCCGCCTCGATACGGTGGCAGCTGAGAAGCAGCCCGTCGCATATCCATCCGCACCGGCCGGCCCGCTTTCGCCCCCTTTCGGCCGTGCGGAACGCCGTCGCCGCTTCCGGGGCGCGGCCCCTTGTTCCGGGGCGCGGCCCCTTGTCGGCCAGCCGGCAGCTTCGGCTTGGAACGGGGCGCGGCCCCTGGCGCGTCGCGCCGAAGGGGGCATCCGCCTCCGACCCATGCCGGCCGCCGGGACGGCCGTCGGCCGAGCCCGAAAGCAGCCCCGCATCCGTCAACTTCGGCTCGCGGTGGAAAGCGGCCGCCAGGTGCCGTTCCACACCCGGAATTGCAGACATCACGTTCTGAGCGGACGCTTCGCCCTTCCCGTGAGAGGGTAGATCGGCCCCGATCGCCGAGGCATTCGCGATCGGGCCGGTCCCCATCACCGCCGTATCACGCGCCGGGATTACTGACGGTCGTCCAGCTCCGGCACGCCGCTGCTGCGATCGGCGTAGGCCGCTCGAAACGCCGGGCGCTCCTGCCATCGCCGCCAGAAGGCATCGAGGTGCTCGAACCGCTCGTCCAGCGGCGTGGCGCAGACGGGGAATTTCGAGAAAGCCACCGCCGTCGCCAGCGTGATGTCCGAGAAGGTCGGCGCATCCCCGCCCAACATCCAGGCGCGGCCGTCCGACAGGTGCCGGTCCACGAGCCCCGCGTGAGCCAGCGCCTCCTTGCGGCAGTGCTCACCCCAGGCCGGATTGTGCGTCAGTTCGAGCTTCGGACCCAGCCCACGGTGCAGGACGTGGAACATCGTGGTGATGCGATAGAGGATGTGGACCCAGATGCGGCTGTCCCACATCGCGTCCAGGCCCTGAGCCATTGGGGTTTCGCCCAGGATGCGGCGGCCGGGGAAGGCTTGGTCGAGGTAGCGCACGATGGCGGTCGTCTCGGACAGGATCTCGCCGTCGGCGAGGCGTAGGGTCGGCGTCTCGCCCCAGGGATTCATCTTGAGGTGTTGCCATCCCCGCTGCTCTCCACCGGGGGCCATGTCGTAGATGACCTCATCGAACTGATTGGCGATGCCCTTCTCGTGCAGAAAGAGGCGCACGCGCTGGGGGTTGGGGAAGGCCGAGGGCGAGGTGAAGAGGCGGGGCTTGTCCGTCATCGTAGCGTCCTCCACGGGCACCTACCGTGCGTCAGGTAGGTGCGGTCGGAATAGGAGCTTCACGCATGGCCTGTCAAAGCCTATCTGGCGTCAGGTAGCAGGGGGCCGAGATGAGTGGCGTCACGATGCGGGACCGGATCATGGAGGCCGCGCGGCTGACCGTGCAGGATCTCGGATACAGCGGACTCAGCTTCCGTGAGCTCGCCAAAACGGTCGGGATCAAGAGCGCCAGCATCCACTACTACTTTCCGACGAAGGGGGCGTTGGTCGAGGCGATCGTGAGGCGCTACATCGATCGCTACGAGCGCTACCTCGACGAGGTCCTGAACGACGCCACGGACCGCACGACCGTGATGCGGCGGTACACCGACGTGTTCCGGGACACGTTGCTGAACGGCAATCGCATGTGTTTGGCCGGGATGCTGGCGGCGGAACGGAACGACCTCCCTGCCGAGGTCCGGACCGAAGTCGTCCGGTGGGGCGAGATGAACGAGCGCTGGATCGCGCGGGTGCTGGCCCCGGGGGAGGGGGATGCCCCGGAGGAGATCCGGCGGCGGGCGAAGGCCATCTTCGCGGCGGTATCGGGCGCGCAGATGATCGCGCACGGCCGGGACGAAGTCGCCCACTACACCGATGTCATTGCGGCTTACCGGGAGAGCGGCCTTATCCCGTGACTTGGGTCGCGTATTCTATGACGGGACGCGCCGAGGGGCCGGGGTGGGGCGTCAGCGAGAGGCAAGGCGAGGTCCGCGTCGATGCGTTGCCGTTCGAAAGCGGAGCAGCTGAGATCCACCCAAAGCGGCTATTGCCCTCCCGGCCCGAGTCGGACGTCCGATAGATCTCCGATCTCCCGAGGAGCTGTTCGTCGGCCGTGCGACGAACCCGGCGGGGTGCGCGGGCGGCATCACGCGGCACAACAAGGGTGAACGGCGTCACCTTTGTCCGCGAAGGCGTGGGTGGAGCCTCGCTGCGCGTTTGCCCTGGCCGCGATCAAAAGCTGTAACCGACACGCAGTCGCATCTGATGACGGTCGAAGCTGGACAAATCGAGCGGACCGGGCTCACCCGCCGACTGCCCGGCGATCTGGAAGCTCCAGGTGAATGAGGCCCAGGCATGCGGCGACAGGGTCACATAGGCCGTAGGCCCGAGATACGCGGCCTGACCCGCGAGCCGGTCCAGCGTCAGGCCATCATAGGTCCAGGCATAACGGACCTCGCCGCCGAGGAAGTAACCCGGTTGCACGCGGTAGGCCAAGGCGCCGGCGACCTCGACGCCTGACCCAGCCACGCGCGCGTCCGTCGCGTTCATCCGGACCGATGAGAATGCGAAGCCGACGTTGACCGCAGCGATCAGCATGTCAGGGATGACCTCGCGGTCGGCCAAAAGCCCGACCTCGGTGCCGAAGCTGCTGGCCGGTGCGCCTGATCCCCCGTCTACGGTCCCGTATCCCGGCACGAGGTTGAGGGTCAGGCCGAAGGGCGCGGTGCGGCGGTCCAGCAGACGCAGACGGGTTTCGAGGAAGCCGCCGTTGAACCCGCCCGTGGTCCGGGTCGGGTCGCCGGGCACGCCGATATCGTAGGCGTTGAAGGTGATCCCCGGCGCCAGGCGGAAGTCGCGGGTGAGTGGGACCTTCAGAGCGAGCCCGCTGTCGACGGCCAGGAAACGGCCCAGGCGCTTGCCCAGGCGCCCGCTCGTCTCCCATTCCAGCTCGACTTCCCCGGGTACGCCGAGGTCGCTGCCTTCCGTGAACCCGAACAGATGCTCGCTGTCGAGGTCACCGGGCGTCAGGTTCTCGGCGGCGGTGGGAAGGGTCTGCGCAAGCGCCGGTGCCGTGAGCTGCCCGAGCATCACCGCGAGCCCGCACAGGAGGGGGCCTGACACCGGCGACCGATGTCGGGCGGACGTCTGCCGCATAGCCATGACCCATCATTATAGCCTGTGCTATATGTATTAGGCGTTGCGATGACGGGCCGTCAACAGCCAAGGCTCACGGAGAGGGGCGGCCCGGCTCACGTGCCTTGCCGCCGTCCGATGCCTTTCATTCAGGCGGTCCCGGACAGGTGCGAGGTTCGTCGGCCGGGGGGAGCGCGACGTCTGCTGCGCCGGCGGGATTGCCGAACGCGGACCGATTCTCAGTGGCCCGGCGCGAAGCTCTTCACGGACAGGAGATCGAGGGGCCGGATGTCGGGCGGGCTCTCCAGCATGTCGTGCTGCAGCGTTCGCAATGATTTGACGATCTGACCGTGGATGTGATCCTCCCGTCCCTCATGACTGAGGAACGTGTCGTAGATGCCGTAGGTCAGGTCGTCGATCTGGAAGGCGTACCAGGTTATCGTGCCCGCCTCATCCTCGGCGAATTGCTGCATGTCATGCAGCCACGTTTCCAGCTGCTCCTTCGTCTCCGGCTTTGCCTTGAGCGTGACCAGAAGGCCGACGTTGCGGGGTGAGGTGCGCAGCGTAACCGGGCCCGCGCTGCGCCGAGCCGACGCCTGGGCCGCGCCAACCTTGAAGGCCGCGCCGGGATGATCGTCGCGCAGGCGGCTCTGACCGTAGACCCGCTCCCGGGCTGTCTGAGGACGGGCGGGTCGATCCTCCGGGATCAGGCCGCGGCGGCGAAGCTCCGGGGTGATCAGATCCCGAAAATCTTCGAACGTGCCGTAATTCGTCACCCGGGCGATGTTGAATCCATCGACGTCGGCGACGTCGAGCCATTCTTCCAGATGATCGACGATCGTCCTGGGGGACCCGACACAGCTCGCGCTCATCCCGCCCACGCAGAGCCACTCGGCGAGCCGCCGCGGCGTCCAGACGAGTTCGCTGTCCACGCGCGTCAGCATATCGCTGAAGGCCCGGATGCCGTCCCCCTGGAACTGATCGAGGGGCTTGTCCGGATCCGCGCCGGAGAGGTCGATGCCGGTCCAGCCGCCCCAGAGCGCCAGGGCCGCATCGACCTGCGCGCGCGACTTGATCAACGCCAGCTTCTCCTGGGCGGCTGCATCGGTCTCCGCCACGATCGGCGTCAGCATGATGATGATCTTCAGGCTGCGCGGATCGCGGCCCTGCTCCGCCGCCAGCATCCGATACTGATCGACGACGGTGCGAGTGTCCTTGGGATTGGTGCCGATGAGGAAGACCGCCTCGGCGTGGCGCGCGGCGAACTTCCGTCCCCGGGCGGAGGCGCCGGCCTGGAACAGGAAGGGCGTGCGCTGCGGGGAGGGCTCGCACAGATGTGCGCCCCGGACCTTGTAGTATTTGCCGGCGTGCCGAATGTCGTGAACCTTGGAGGGGTCGGTGTAGAGGCCGGTCTCGACATCGCGCCGCACCGCGTCGTCCTCCCAGGAGCCTTCCCACAATTTGTAGCAGACTTCCATGAACTCATCGGCCATGTTGTAGCGCTCGTCATGGGCGATTTGCGTGTCGAGTCCGAGATTGACGGCCGCACTCTGCTGGTAAGACGTCACGATATTCCAGGCGACACGACCTTTCGTCAGATGATCCAAGGTGGTCATCGTCTTCGCGAACTTGTAGGGCAGCTCGTAGGTCAGCGAGACGGTGGCCCCGAAGCTCAGATGGGTCGTGGCTGCCGACATGGCCGCGATGGTCATGAGCGGATCGCCGACCGGCGCCTGCGCGGCCGTACGCAGCGCCGCATCGCGGTTGCCGCCATAGACATCGTAGAAGCCGAGCACGTCGGCGATGAAGAGCGCATCGAACCCGCCCTGCTCCAGCACGCGGGCCAGCTCGATCCAGTATTCAATATCCTTGTAATTGTGCGTCTGGTCTCCCGGATACCGCCACATGCCCGGGTTCTGATGGACGACGCAGTGCATGTCGAAGGCACTGAGGAAGATGTGCGGTCGCGTCGCTCGCTGATCGATCAGCATAATTCTATCCATCGGCCGGAAGAAGGGCGGTGTCGCGGACGGAAGCCGCGCGCGTCTTTGAGGCGGGTCTTGCGACGCTAGATCTTGGACGCGAGGATCGAGATGGCCCGAAAGTCTGGCGGGCCGACGAGGATTTCCTCGCCGATGCGGCTCAGCAAGCGGCCGACCTCCCCATCCAGATGGGACTTGCGTGCGTCCTCGTCGAAGAACGTGTCGAAGATGCCGAAGCGCGTCTCCGAGATGCGGTAGGCGTACCACGTCGCGGTGCCGCCCTCGCGGATGGCGGTCGTGAAGGCGGCGTGGAGCGTCTGCGCGACCTGCTCCTGCTGCCCGTTCTTCGCCTCCAGGGTTACGACGAGACCGTGGGTCGGCCCACGATGCGCTCCGGCAGCCGAGGCTCTGTCGGAGGGAGACGCGGGTTGACGGGTCATGGCGTGGCCCTCCGGCAAGGCTATCGTGCGTGTGCGATCACAATCGACTGGTCTCTGAGTGAGATCGTTTCGCAGTAAGTCCGATTTGATCGGCCTTCCGCTTCTTACATTAGGGAAAGTATTGCAATACGGACCGCGGCATTAAGATTTAAATTTTGCATGTCGGCGGGCGGGATAAAAGACTGCTCTTCAAACGGCCACGGGGGCAAAAGAACGTGCTACGCCGCTGTCGGGCGGGTGCGACGATGCGGATTCCTGCGCCGGTCCCGCAGGCGCCACCCGCGTCGGGCATCGCGACAGCCGGCTCGGGGTGGCGGGCTGGCCGTCGCGACGCCGGCATGGGTGGGGCGGTTGTCGAACCGAGGCCTGCCCGCCGACCAGCCGAGACGGGTGGCTGTCGTGTGGGCCTGCGTCCCGTCCGACGGGGCAGGCGGAGCGCCCCGAACCGAGCCAGGACCTCACGGACGGCTCGGGAAGGGATGTCGGGCCGGCTCAGAGCCGACTGATACCTTCGGATCGTGTTCGGCTAGATGCGGACGATGGAAATCCATCCGGCGCTGACTTCCTGCCTCCGGCAC
The DNA here is from genome assembly GCF_029691625.1 of Methylobacterium sp. 391_Methyba4. Classification (NCBI taxonomy): domain Bacteria; kingdom Pseudomonadati; phylum Pseudomonadota; class Alphaproteobacteria; order Hyphomicrobiales; family Methylobacteriaceae; genus Methylobacterium; species Methylobacterium sp. 391_Methyba4. The sequence continues at coordinate 5,899,809 of NZ_CP121475.1, forward strand.
TTTCGACCGCATGATACGGCCTTGGTTACGCCAAATGTCGGTCTCGATCAGGAAGATGACACGCGATTATCGTGTCGTAGAATTTAGTATTGATATTTGATATTTTCATTCGCATTTTGATATTTTAAGGGAAAATTTAAGATCGATCGCTATTTTCGTCGGTGTAGATGTCGGGGCTGCGCTCGGGTCATGAGAATTTGGTTCTCCAGACTTTCGATCAAGCACCGCCTTGTCGGCGTCCTGGGCCTGCTCATCGGCTGTCTGCTTCTCGTCGACGGCCTGGGTCTCCACGCGGTCGGCACCCTCGCCGATGACCAAGCCCACCTCGGCACCAACACGTTGCCGAGCGTCCGATATGCCGGCGAACTGCGCGGCGACGTCATCGATGTGCGCGTCAGCGTCGTCAACCACATCCTCTACACCGACGCTGCCCGCATGCAGGCCGAGGAGGCCGCCCTGTCAAAGAAGACAGAGGCCACGGCCGCGGCGATGCGCAACTTCGCGCCGCTGATCGGCGACGCGCGCGAGCGTGAACTCTTCGACGGGTTCCGCCGTGAATGGCAGAGCTATCTCGCGGCGATCCCCGCCGTGCTCGAATACTCGCGGACCGGGCATAAGGACTTGGCGCTGCGCGAGAGCCTCGTCGGCGTCCGCCCGCACATCAAGGCGGCCTCCCAGGCTCTCGAAGAGATCGTGGCCCTCAACAATGCCAAGGGCGAGAACGCCGTGGCGCAGGGGGTTGCGACCGCGTCCAAGGCCAAGCGGCTCATGCTCGCCATCGGCGCCTTGGCGCTCGTGGTCGCCACCATCCTCGGAACCCTGATCGTGCGGAGCATCGCCGCCCGTGTCCGGGCCGTGCTGGAACCGATGCGGCAGTTGGCGGCTGGGGATCTCGCCGTCGCGATCCCGCACCAGGGCGAGGCGAACGAGATCGGCCAGATCGCCGACGCCGTGCAGGTGTTCAAGGAGGCCGGGATCGAGGCTCGGCGGCTGGCCGCGCTGCAGGCCGAGGCCGATGCCGCCAAGATGCGCCGGGCCGAACTCCTCGACCGCATCACGCGTGATTTCGAGCGGGAGGCGGGTGCGCTCACGGGCGAGCTGACCGCGGCTGCAACCGAGATGGAGGCGACCGCCGCATCGATGACGGAGATCGCGGCGCAGACCAATACGCTCGCGGTCAGCGTCGCGGTTGCCGCCGAACAAACGTCCGGCAACGTGCAGCAGGTTGCGAGCGCGACCGACGAGATGGCGGCCTCCGTCCAGGAGATCAGCGGACAGGTGACGCATTCGGTCGCGATCGCCGGCACGGCCATCGCGCGCGCCCAGGAGACGGGCACCATCATTCAGGAGCTGTCCGACAGCGCCGACCGGATCGGCGTTGCGGCGGGCCTGATCTCGGGCGTGGCGAGCCAGACCAATCTGCTCGCCCTCAACGCCACCATCGAGGCGGCCCGCGCGGGGGAGGCCGGGCGCGGCTTCGCCGTGGTGGCCGCGGAGGTCAAGACACTGGCCGAGCAGACAGCCCGGGCGACGCAAGAGATCAGCGCCCGGATCGGTGCGATCCAGTCCGCCACGCGCGGCGCGGTCGAGGCGGTCCAGGGCGTGAGCCGCACGATCGACGACATGTCCGGCATCGCCACCCACATCGCCTCGGCGATCGAGGAACAGGGCGCGGCCACGCGCGAGATCGCGCGGAACGTCCAGGAGGCCGCACACGGGACCCGGCAGGTCACGGATCACATCGGATCGGTGCGCGAGGGCGCCGGCGAAACAGGATCGGCTGCGACGCAGGTTCTCGGTGCCGCGCGCACCCTCGCCGTCCGGTCCGATGGGCTGAGCCGAGCCGTCCGCAAATTCCTGGACGAGGTCCGCGCCGCTTAGTGGGGGAGGGGCCGCGGGGATCGACGCCCGTCTGCCACGCCGATGCCGGTCCACCTCAGACGCCCTGGCACGCCCCGCCGTCTCAACCGTCCCGCGGCAGGGGGAGGCCGGTAAGGCGGCTGTGATCGTTCGCCCAAACGGTATCCTGCGGTCAGGCGCGACCTCCAGGCGGCTCTCCTGGGGCATATGTCGGCCTTCGACGCCCTCGACCGGGTGGTGCGGACGTTCCGTCGCCACGGCATCGCGCTCCCTGTGGTCGGCATGAACGCGGCGACGGCAAGCCGGGTCGAGCGGATCGGCCCGCACGACAAGCCCGGGGCGGCCTGCGCGGTCGGCGGCCCTTGATCCGACCGAAGGCTATCCGCGCGCGGGCTGGCGGTTCGTGAGGATGCTCGCCCGGCGCGCTGCTTACGGTAATCGGATCGCTCCCGGCCCCGAGGGGGCATTCGGCGCACGATTCCTGTCCGGCTTACGGGAGATGGCCAGAGCGTCCAAAGCGCGGCGATCCGTCGGTCTGTCTGCGAGAGCGGCTTGGAAGGGGGCGCGGGCACTTGCCTGCCCTATGCCGACATGCTCCCAATCACCGGGCGCGGACGGCCACGATCAAGACGCCCTCGATCCGACTGGCTGTCGGGGGCGAAAGACTGGCCTTGTCGTTGTAGAGGAAGGCCGCATGGTAGATCTCATGCGAAATAAGGCAAACGTGATCGCGTTCTACGAGCTGATGTTCAATGAGTGCCGTCCGCGTGAAGCAATCGAGCGGTATGCCGGCGACACTTACATCCAGCACAACCCGCATGTGGCCACGGGCAAAGACGGCTTCATCGCCTATTTCGAGCGCATGGCGCGTGAGTGGCCGGGGAAGCGGGTGTCGGTGAAGCGGGCAATTGCCGAGGGCGATATGGTCGTGCTGCATTGCCATCAGCACTGGCCGGGCGACCACGATTACGCGGCCGTGGACCTTTTCCGTCTCGATGAGAACGGCCGGATCGTAGAGCACTGGGACGTGCTGCAGATCCTGCCTGAGGCCTCAGCCAACCCCAACGGGATGTTTTGAACGGCGACACTCGCCTCCGCATCGGCGTGCCGCACGATTCGAGGCCGGCATGCGGGCGCGTCGCGCGGGCGCTGCGGCGGGTCGTGAGCGGATGGGTGGCCTCGTCCGCTTCCGCACAAGGCTGCGTGGGGGCGGACGGGCAGGCCCCCCCCCCTGGCTGTCGATCCAGGGGGCTGGTTCGGGTATGAGCCTCGCGACCGGGGCGGTGACATCAGCCCCGGTCGCGATCGGCGGGTCCTGTGGCGCTGGGATGCGTGCCAGGGCCCGCCGCCCTTGAGGCTCGTTGGCTACGGCTTGTTGGCTGGGGCCGGGTTGGTCGTCGTCGCCGGAGGCGCCGGGTTTGCCGGTGCGGTGCTGGCAGGCGGCGGAGGAGGCGGGGGTGTCTCGGCCTTCTTCTCGTCTTTGCAGGCCGTGAGCGCGAGCAGGCCGACGAGCGGCAGCAGATAGCCAATACGCATGAGCGTTCCTCCTGTTTGGACCGGGTAGGCGGTAAGGAACGTCACCCGACCGCTGTTCGATCCGGCGCGCGGTGATCCCGGCCCCGCGCCTGATGCCGGTTCATCATGGGTATGGTCGCGGCTGCCCACCGCCACCGGTCTGATTTGGATGTCCCGCGAGACCATCCGGAACAATTCTCTCACCCCGTTCCATCATCGCAGACCGCCAAATCGGGACGGCACGGAGCGGGGATCGCGAGATTCTGCTTCGGGCCGGAAACAGGCGCGGCGACGACGTCCGCGGCCCTGAATTCTTGCCCGAAGGCGGACCGGGGGAAACCCACCCCGAGCGGTCGCTCCGTTCCCCACCCATGGGGCCTAGGGAAGGCTGTCATGCCTTCCCGGGAGCAGCGCGCCTCGCCCTGGTCCCGAGCAATCCGGTTCAGGTGGATGGGCGCTTCAACGGTCTTCGGCGCTCTTCATGCGCAGGCGCCGACGCGTTATACGGCAGCGCTTGAGGTCTGATGTGTTCAGGACGTGCCCAGGTGCCGGACTATGAGGAAGAAGCCCGCATCATTCGCGAGCTGACGCGGGCGGGCGCCGGACCAGACCCTTTCTCGTCGGCCGTTCGCGCCACGCGCATGCCGATGCTCATCACCGACCCGCGACAAGACGACAACCCGATCGTCTTCGCCAACGCGGCCTTCACGCGGCTGACGGGCTATGGACGCGACGCCATCATCGGGCGGAACTGCCGCTTCCTGCAGGGACCTGCGACCGACCGGGCGGACGTCGCGCGCTTGAGGAGCGCGATCGACAGCAGGACGCCGATCGAACTCGACCTCCTGAACTATAAGAAGGACGGCTCGACATTCTGGAACCGCCTCCTCGTCTCTCCCGTGTTCGGGGAAGACGGTCAGCTCACCTACTTCTTTGCGTCCCAGTTCGATGTCACCCTGGAGCGTGAACGTCTGGTTCGCCTCCAGCGCGACCGCCTTGATCTGGAGGCGGAGGTCGCGCGGCGCAATGTCGAGTTGCAGGCGAGCGAGGAGCGCCTGCGCTTTGCCCTCGAGGCGGGGCAGCTTGGAAGCTGGAGCATCAACCTCGACACGGGGCATCTGACGGCGTCCGACAGCTGCAAGGCGATCTGCGGACGCCAGCCCGACGAGCCGCTGAGTCTCGAAGAACTGCGCGCCTCCATCCACCCGGACGATCGTGCGGTCCAGCAGGACGCGATTGAGCAGGCGATCGCGAACCGGTCGCTTCTCGACGCCGAGTATCGCCTGACGACGCCCGCCGGTCAGGAGCGATGGGTCCAGATTCGGGGGAAGGCGCATTACCGGGCCGACGGGACGCCGATCCTGATCACGGGAACATCGCAGGACATCACGGACCGTCGGGCGGTTCAGAGCCATCGCGCGCTGCTGACCCGCGAACTCCACCATCGCATGCAGAACACGCTGGCCTCGCTGCAAGCCGTCGTCTCGCAGACCATGCGGCGCGCCAACTCGCTGCAGGACGCCGCCGCGACGCTGACGGCGCGCATCCAGGCGATGTCGGCCGCCAATACCCTTCTGATCACGGAGGATTTCGGCAGCGTCTCGATGCAGGGCCTCATCATGCGTTCGCTCGCTCCCTTCGGGGTCGAAGACGGCGACCGCTTTCAGCTCTCGGGACCGGATCTGCGCCTGCCCCCACAGGTTGTCGTCGCCTACGCCCTGGCACTCCATGAGCTGGCGACCAACTCGACCAAGTACGGCGCGTTGTCTGTCGCCGCGGGTGTGGTCGACGTGGCGTGGAGCGTTCAGGGCGGGAAAGAGCCTCCGCTCCTCCATATTCGCTGGCAGGAGCGCGGAGGTCCCCCTGTCGTGGCCCCGCGGCAGACGAGCTTCGGAACCCAGCTGATCAAGCGCGTTTTGGCCACGGAGATCGGTGGGCGGGTCGATATCGACTACCGCGCCGAGGGCGTCGTCTTCACAGCCGTCGCCCCGTTGGCGAACGCCGACCGGGATGACCGCGCTCAGACCGAATAGCGCCGTCCGCCGGCCATCCGGTTCCTGCCCCGGGCGGACCGTCGTCGGCCCGAGCGACCCGGCTTTCGGTTGAGGGACCGCGGGAGCCACGTCCGACCTCGGGCGTTGCATGACGGGCCGTGGCGTCGAACACGGTCGCCGGTTCGATCCCGAGGTGCCGCCATGGTCGCGATCCCCAATCCGTCGCCGGATGCGCAGGACGATCACCCCGAGGCGGATCTGGACCGGGTGAACGACCTCCTCGCCGTCTGGGCGGCCCGCTCCGCCGCCGAGAGCGCCGCGCTCATCGAGCGGTTCGAGGCGATGGGCTACGAGGTCCGGGACAAGTCCGAGGACGAGATCGCCGAGATCCTCCATCGGGCACCGACCCGTGCCGCGCGAAAGACCGCGGCGCGATAGCTGAGAGTTGTAGGTAAAAAAACCTTGAAATTCTGAGTTTTCCTGATATGGTGGCCCCTCGGTGCGTCCGTGGTGAACCATACGGAACAAAACATGAACAAACCTTTCAAGGGTGGCCGCGTGGCTTCGGTGCAGGCGCGGCCGCGCGGCGCCGGACCTGGGGATCTGCCGGCGGATGCGTGCCGCCTTCTGGCGCGACTGGGCGAGGCGGGCGCCGATGCGCGGCCCGATCCCCTGGTTGAGGATGCGCTGGTGATCCGGCGCAGCGGCGGCGGTGTCTCGGTGGGGGGCGGGCGCTTCGCGGCCGCGGACGGCCGGGCTCTGGCCGCGGCCGATCTGGCGACGTGGAACGAGGCCGGCACGCGGCTGACGATCACGGAGGCCGGGCGGGCGCGCCTGCGCCGGCAGGCCATGCCGGGCGATCTGGCCTTCGCGGCCCAGCACCACGACCTCGCCGTCGTGGAGGGGGGTGGTGCGGGGCCGACCCTCCGCAACGCTGCCGAGAACCCCCTGGCCTGGATGGTGCGCCGACGCGACCGGGACGGCACGCCGCTCATCGACGCGGCGGCGTTCGAGGCCGGAGAGCGGCTGCGGCGGGACATGACCGCCGCCGCGTTGCTGCCGCGCATGGGCTCGGATTTCGGGGCCCCCCGGGTCGATGGCGGCGGTCCCCGCGACCCGGCCAGCGCGGCCGACCACGTGATCGCGGCCCGGCAACGGGTGCGCGGGGCCCTCGATGCGGTCGGGAGCGACCTGTCGGGCCTGCTGATCGACCTCTGCGGTTTCCTCAAGGGCCTGGAGCGGATCGAGGCCGAGCGGCGCTGGCCGGCCCGCTCGGCCAAGGTCGTGGCCCGCATCGCCCTGGGGCGGCTGGCCGAGCATTACGGGCTGGAGCGGGAGGCGACGGGGCCCGATCGGGGCCGCCTGCGCCTCTGGCGGGGGTGAGGCCCCTCAGGCCCCGGCGGCGAGCCGGACCGCGTCGCGGTGGATGCGTTCCGCCATCGCCCGCACGCCGTTGGAGCGCTTCGAGGTCACGTGGGCGCCGAAGCGGAGCTGCCGGAACAGGTCGAGGCCGTCGGTCTCGGCGGCCTCCCGGGGCGTCTTGCCGGTGTAGAGCGCCACCATCAGCGCCACGAAGCCGCGGACGATGAACGAATCGCTGAAGCCGTGGAGGACGAGGCGCGGCGTGCCGTCGGACGGCTCCGCCTTCGTGTCGATCCAGACCTGGCTCTCGCAGCCATGGACGCGGTTCGCCTCGGTCCGCTCCGACTCGGGCATCGGCGGCAGGGCGCGGCCCAGCTCGATCAGATACTCAAGCCGCATGTCGTCGTCTTCGACGATCTCGAAATTCTCGATGATGGTGTCGATCGGAGGAAGCATGCTCGGCCGGGTCCGGTAGGGTCCACGCCGCTATAGGCCGACCGCGCCGTCATGGCGACGGGGCCCGGCGACGCGGTCGCTCATTGCGCGGCGGGGCGGGTCGGCGGCAGGGTCAGCCACAGGGGATCGCCTGGGCTGGCATCGCCCGACACGCTGATCTCGGCCTGGGCCGCGTAGGCGGCGATGAGGCGGGGGCCGAGCTTCGGGACGTTCGACCGGCCGGAATCGGCCATCTCGCTCACCCCGGAGACGATCGACAGGCGCGCCGGGAGGCCGGACTCGATGTCGATGGCGATGGAGCAGGCGACGTGCTCGGCCGTGGCGTCCAGGCACTCGGCGACGATCTCGGCGACGATCATCCCGAGGGCGTTGGCGGTACGCGGCTCCACGAGGCCGTTCCCCGAGCCGCCGACATGGACGCTGATCCGCCCGGCCCGCCGGAGCTGCCCGAGCCCGGAGGCGAGGCGGTGGAGGTAGTCCTTGAGGTCGATCGACGCGATGTGCGGCGCCTCATGGAGATGTTGCTGCACCAGCGCGATCGCCCGGACCCGCTGGCCCAGGGCCTCGAAGCTGCCCCGGCAGGCATCCGGCGCCGCCCGGCCGTAGAGGCCGATCAGGCTGACCATCACTTGGAGGTTGTTGCGGACCCGGTGGTAGACCTCGGCCAGCAGCGCCTCCTTCTCGGCCAGCGCGTGCTCGATATGCTCCTCCGCGTGCTTGCGGTCGGTGATGTCGAAGCAGGAGCCGAGATAGCCCTGGAACCGGCCATCCTCCATGAGGGGGCGGGCCGTGTCGAGCAGCCAGCGGTACTCGCCGTCGTGCCGCCGCAGCCGGAACTCGACGGTGAACGGCGCCCGCGCCTCGAAGGCCTCGGCGACGATCCGGGCATGCCGGTCGAAATCCTCGGGATGCAGTCCGCTGCGCCAGCCGAGCCCGAGTTCCGCCTCAAGGGGGCGTCCGGTGAATTCCAGCCAGCACTCGTTGTGGTGGATCGCGTGACCGGCCTCGTCCGAGCGCCACATCATCAGGGGCACGACGTCGGCGAATCGCTTGAAGCTGTCGCTCAGGGCAGCGGCTTCCGCGGTCCCCTGTGCCGGACCCCGACCAGGATCCCCCGAGGGGCCGTTATCCGGCGGTTGTGCCGCGCCGGACCCTGGTGGCTCACCGACCATTCTGTACCTGATTCACTTTGACGAACTGCGTAAAAGGCGATGCCTGCGTGCGGATGGCGCCGGTCAACGTGTCGACCGGACGGCCGTTCCGGTCTTCCACCGCCTTCAACAGCGCACTTTCGGCGACGATAGCCGCGATACCTTTCGAGCCCGTTCCGCGCCCCGCCGCCCTGCGCGCCCGAACCGGGGCGCACGGCCGGACCGCACGCGCCGGCGAGCCGGTCGGGCAGACCGGCCATCATGCGGGAGCGACAACTTGTGAGTGACGATGAGATAACTTTAGATAGTTCGTGACGCGATGCTCTGGTTGTGTCTGATGGTGTTTGACACAACCTTGAGGGCGCCGTGCTGCCTGCCCCGATCGCGACCGTTCCCATTCTCCGCCGGAGGGGCGCCGGTGGCGACGCCAGCCGGTGGCGGATCACGCTGCGGCCCAGAGCCTTCCGCCGGGGCGCTGCCCGCTGGTGCGCCCTCGGTGGCTGCCTCCTCCTCGCCATGGCGGGCAGTGCGACCGCGCGGCCCTTCTCCGAACCGGACGACCGGAACCTCGACCGGCACGGCCATTACCGGAGCCGGGACGGATCCGAGGTCCATCAACCGGCCAAGAGCCTCGACGGCGCCAAACCGGCCGGCGCCACTGCCAAGTGCCGGGACGGGACGTGGAGCTTCAGCCATACCCATCGCGGCACCTGCTCCCGCCACGGCGGCGTCGCCCGGTGGGAAGGCTGAAGCCCAGGGCGAGCTCTGCCTTAAATCCTATTCCGGGCCAAGAATAGGAATTTGCGCTTGACACCGTCGCGCTGCCCGTGTATCAACACGGCACGGTCGAGACGTGTGCGGAGAGACGCCGATGTGGCCACCTCCTCCCAGCAGGGCGGATAGCCGCGCCGAGGCCCTGAAGCTTCTCCGAGAGACCGATCTGCCGTTCGACGCGATCAGCGCCCGCCTCGGTGTCCATCCGAGCACGGTCCGCACCTGGAACGTCCGGGCCGGCTGGCTGAGACCGCGGAAGCATCGGCCCAGGCTCCTGACGGCGCGGTGGCCGGCGGCGCGTCGGGCGGCGCTGATCCGCCTGCTCTGCACCCCGGGCGCCGATCCCGGCGACGTCACCGAGATCCTGGGACTCGGCCGGCTCGATGCCGCGATGCTGGCCTCGGCCTTCGGGGCGGATCTGCCGCCGACTTTGATCCGGCGCGGCGACCCGGCGACCGATCCGGCGACCCTGCGGACGCATCTGCGCGCCCACATCCTCCGGCAGATCGCCGCCTTCGACGCGACGCTGAGCGGGGTGGGGCCGGCCGCGCGCGACTCCGCCCGGATCCTGCGCGACCTCGGCGGGCTCAAGCGGCTCCTCGACACGGTGGATGCGGACAGGGCGCGGAGCGCGGGGGAGGAGGGGGGCGATGGGAGCGAACCCGACCTGCCCGCCCTGCGCGCGGAGATCGCGCGACGCTATGCTGGCTTTGTCGGCGGCCGGACGGCTGCCTGACTTCCTCGGGACCCTGCCTCAGGACCTGCTCCGGGCCCTGGCCGGCGACTGGCTGCATCAGGCCCGGCCCGATCAGCTGCCGCCGCCCGAGCCCTGGACCACCTGGGCGGTGATCGGCGGCCGCGGCAGCGGCAAGACCCGCACCGGGGCCGAGTGGGTCGACGCCCTCGCCCGGGGCGATCCGGCCTTCACCGAGGACCCGATCGGACGGATCGCGCTCGTGGGCGAGACCCATCTCGACGTGCGCGACGTGATGGTCGACGGTCCCTCGGGACTCCTCGGCCTGCCGGCGCGGGGGCGCGCCCGCCCGGTCTGGTCGCCGAGCCGCCGCCGCATCGAGTGGAGCAACGGTGCGGTCGCGCTGGCCTTCTCGGCTGAGGAGCCGGACGCCCTGCGCGGTCCGCAATTCGGCGCCGCGTGGTGCGACGAGGCCGCCAAATGGCGCCGGCCGGACGCCGCCTTCGACATGCTGCAATTCGGCCTGCGCCTCGGCGCCCGGCCGCGCAACTGCGTGACGACGACCCCCCGGCCGGTGCCGCTGATCCGCCGCCTGCTCGCCGATCCGCGCACGGTGGTGAGCCGGGCCCGGACGCATGACAACGCCGCGCATCTCGCGCCGGACTTCCTCGACCAAGTGGTCGGGCGCTACGCCGGCACCCGGCTCGGCCGTCAGGAACTCGACGGCGAGCTCATCGCCGACCGGGACGACGCCCTGTGGAACCGCGCCGCGCTGGAGGCGGGTCGGGTCGCCGCCGCGCCCGATCTCGGCCGGATCGTCGTGGCGGTGGATCCCCCGGCCGCCTCCGGGGCGCGCTCGGATGCCTGCGGGATAGTGGCGGCCGGGCGCGCGGGGGGGCACGCCTACGTCCTGGCCGATGCGAGCCTCGCCCGTGCCACCCCGCAGGCCTGGGCGGGTGCGGCGCTGGCGCTCTATCACCGCCTCCAGGCCGACGCCCTCGTGGTCGAGGTCAACCAGGGTGGCGAGATGGCCGCCGCCGTGCTCAGCCAGTGCGACCCCGCGGTGCCGGTCACGCGGGTGCACGCTACGCGCGGCAAGTATCTCCGCGCCGAGCCGGTCTCGCTGCTCTACGCTCGCGGACTGGTCCACCATGTCGGGGCGTTCCCGGCGCTGGAGGACGAACTGTGCGATTTCGGGCCGGACGGCCTGTCCGGCGGGGCCTCGCCCGACCGGCTCGACGCCCTCGTCTGGGCGCTGACGCATCTGATGCTCGGGCCGCAGGCCGAGCCGCGGATCCGGCGGCTTTGACCGCGGCTTCTAGAAAACAATTCGGCGCGCTTCCGTGAGAAGCGCGCCGGAGGTGGTTCGTGGTCTCTGGAACGAACTGCATCCTGTATACACAATGTCGTGCGCCAGAGCTGTAGCTGTCCTGCCACGGCGTGCCGTCCCGTGCTGGGAATCCCCACCACAATTCTTTCCGCTTGTGCGACGGCGGCGGGTGGATCGGGCCGCGCATCCTAGGGGCACGATCCTTGCCGTCAGCTGGGGGCGCCGCAGGCGCGCCCGGCATACAGGACCCCGGGCCCTCGGCGGGTCCTGCAATCCGGACGGTCCAGCACGGGGGGCGCCGTCATGGAGGCGCGGTCAGGGTCCGCAGGGCGGCCCGGACGTCGGCCAGGGAGCCGACCAGGGCATAGCAGGCGAAAGCATGCGCGCCGGCGGCGGCGTGCGTCACCCGGAACCGGCAGCTCAGGCGGTTCGCTCCGGCCTCGGCGGCGACCGCGAAGCCGGGGCGCGGCGCGTCGGGCTCCTGCTCCGGCGGGCCCGGCGCCCAGACCGCCAGGGCGTGCGAGCCCTCCGGCGTCGCCAGGATCACGGGGTCCGGCCGCTCCCCCGGTTCGGGATCGAGGGGCGCGATCCCGCCGCTGGCCGGGTCGAAGCGCCAGGCCGACGAGAATTCCGCCGGCACGGCGGCGGCGAGGGGTTCGAGCCGGAGCGCCGCCGCGGCCTCGGCCAGGTCGAAGCGGGCCTGCACCTCCACGGCGTTGCCGAGGCCGGGCAGGCCGAGGGCAATCCGCTTGTGCAGGATCGGCGCGGGCAATGCCGCGGCCGCGGCGCCCGTCGGGCAGTCTGACGGGGGCTCGTCGGCGGGATCGGACGGCCCGTCCCAGGCCATGCGGGTCTCGGTCTCGGCCCAGCTCCGTCCGGCGCGCAGGGCGCGGAGACGGCGCGCGGCGGGTTCGCCGGTGGGGTCCTGCGGGGTGCCCGCCTCGCTCGCCCGGCGGCAGCCGCGTCCGGACCCGACCTCCGCCCGCGCCTGCAGGGCATCGCCCGGTTCGGTATCGGCCAGGAACGTGACGCCGTCCCAGGTCAGGGTGTCCACCGCTCCGGCGACCCGCCGGGACAGGCGCAGGCTGATCTCGGACCGGCCGAAGGGGCGCGCCAGGATCAGGGTTCCATCGGGTTCCGGCCAGAGGGGCGCGGGCCCGGGCGCATCCCCGGCCCGGGCGGGCGCGGCGAGGAGCGCCGCGACGAGGCCGCCGAAACGGGCGGCGCGGAAGCGCGCCCGGAACCGCGCCTGGGGCCGTGTGGGGAACCGGGGCTGCATCGCGTGACCATAGCTCAGGAACGGACCGGCATGTCGACCCTCCTCGAACGGCTGGCGCGGGTGGCGCGCCGCGCCAGCGGCGGCCCGGTGCTCGCCACCAAGGCCGCCGCGGCCCCGGCCTTCGCCCTCTATGCCGAGGGCCGGGCCAGCTGGACGCCCCGCGATCCGGCGGCCCTCGCCCGGGCCGGCTACCAAGCCAACCCGGTGGTCCACCGGGCGGTGCGGCTCGTCGCCGAGAGCGCCGCGAGCCTGCCGCTGATCGCCACCGGCCCCGGGGCCGAGCGGGCGGGCGACCTCCTGGCGCTGCTGGCGCGGCCGAACCCCCGGGAGAGCGGCACGCACCTGCTTGAAACCGTCTATGCCGATCTCCTGCTCGGCGGCACGGCCTATCTCGAGGCGGTGAGCCTCGACGGGCGGATCGCGGCGCTCCAGGCTCTCCGGCCCGGGCGCATGCGGATGCTGCCGGGCCCGGACGGCTGGCCGACGGCCTATCTCTATACGGCGGGCGGACGCAGCCGCCGGTTCGATCTGCCCGAGCCCGGGACCGCCGTGGCGCCGATCCTGGCGCTGGCGCTGTTCCACCCGGACGACGAGACCGGCGGCCTCGCCCCGATCGCGGCCGCCGCCGCGGCCCTCGACATCCACAACGCCGCGAGCGCCTGGAACAAGGCGCTCCTCGACAATGCCGCCCGGCCGTCCGGGGCCCTGGTCTTCGCCGGGGCGTCGCTGTCCGAACCGCAATTCGACCGGCTGAAGGCGGAGCTGGAGGCGAATTACCAGGGGGCCGCCAATGCCGGCCGTCCCCTGCTGCTGGAGGGCGGCCTGGACTGGAAGCCCCTGGCGCTGTCGCCGCGGGACATGGATTTCGTCGCGGCCAAGAACGCGGCGGCCCGGGAGATTGCCCTGGCCTTCGGCGTGCCGCCGCTGCTGCTGGGACTGCCCGGCGACAACACCCACGCCAACTACGCCGAGGCCAACCGCGCCCTCTACCGCCAGACCCTGATCCCCCTCGCCACCCGCACCGGGCAGGCGCTGGCCGGCTGGCTGGAGCCCGCCTTCGGCCCCGTCGACCTGGAGCCGGACCTCGATCGGATCGAGGCGCTGGCGGTGGAGCGGGAATCCCTGTGGCGCCGGGTCGAGGCCGCCGATTTCCTGTCGGTGGCGGAGAAGCGCGAGGCGGTGGGCTACCCGCCCGCGATGCCGCAGGAGCCGGGTTCCCGGTGAGGCGCAGGTCTCCTTCCTCCCGGCGCGGGGGAGGGAGGGCCCGTGGCAGCTCCGAACGTCCCCTCACGACCCGCTTCACGCGAGGATCCCCCCATGGACGGGCATTTCTCCGGCTATGCCAGCCTCTTCGGCGTGCCCGATCTCGGCCGCGACGTGGTGGTGCCCGGCGCCTTCGCGGCGAGCCTCGCCCGGCGTGGGGCCGCGGGGGTGCGGCTCCTGTTCCAGCACGATCCCGCCGAGCCGATCGGCCGGTGGCTCGCCCTGCGCGAGGATGGCCGCGGCCTGTTCGCGGAAGGCCAGCTCAACCTCGCGGTGCAGCGCGCCCGGGAGGTCGACGCCCTGATGCGCGGCGGCGGCCTCGACGGGCTGTCGATCGGCTTCCGCACGCTGCGCGCCCGGAAGGGCGCCGGCGGCGAGCGCCGGCTGCAGCAGGTCGATCTCTGGGAGATCTCGCTCGTGACCTTCCCGCTGCAGCCGGGGGCGAGGGCGAGCCCGAGCCCCGGGCCGGATCCGGAGGCCGACGCGATCCGCGGCCTCGCCGGCCTGATCGCCCCGCTCCGCACCGCCAGACCCGCCGCCCGGCCTCGGCTGGCCGCGCGGTCCTGACTTTCACCCCGCCGACGAGGCTCACGATGGACGCCCAGACCCTGAACACCGATCCCGCCTTCGCGACGAAGAGCGGCCTGCCACTCCTGGAGAACAAGGCCGCGCAACCCGAGGGCGGCCCGGTCCGCTCGGCCCTCGACGAGCTCGCCGCCGCCTTCGCGGCCTTCAAGGAGACGAACGACGCCCGGATCGACCAGATCGAGGGCCGCCTCGGCGCAGACGTGCTCACGGAGGAGAAGCTCGCCCGGATCGACGCGGCCCTCGACGCCGCCCGCACCCGCCTCGACCGGATCGCCCTGGAGCGGGCCCGGCCGCACCTCGGGCAGTCGGACATCCGCGAGGCGGGGGCCGCGCACGAGCACAAGGCCGCCTTCGATCTCTACGTCCGGGCCGGCGAGAGCGGCGGCCTGAAGCGCCTGGAGGCCAAGGCCCTGTCGGCCGGCTCCGGGCCGGACGGCGGCTACCTCGTCCCCGACACGATCGAGCGCACCGTGCTGACGCGCCTCGGCCAGGTCTCGCCGATCCGGTCGATCGCCAGCGTGCAGCAGATCTCGGGATCCCAGTACAAGCGGGCGGTCTCGGTGGGCGCGCCGGTGACCGGCTGGGCCGCCGAGACCGCGCCACGACCGGAGACCGCCGCGCCGGCCCTGTCGGAGATCGCGTTCCCCGCCATGGAACTCTACGCGATGCCCGCCGCCACCCAGACGCTTCTCGACGATGCCGTGGTGGATCTCGACGCGTGGCTCTCGGCCGAGGTGGAGACCGCCTTCGCCGAGCAGGAGGGCGTCGCCTTCGTGTCCGGCAACGGCGCGAGCCGCCCACGGGGCTTCCTCAGCTACGACACGGTCGCCAATGCCGCCTGGGTGCCGGGCAAGCTCGGCACGATCGCCACGGGGGCGGCCGGGGCCTTCCCGTCCGCCAGCCCGGCGGACGTGCTGTTCGATCTGGTCTACGGGCTGCGGGCGGCCTACCGGCAGAATGCCGGCTTCGTCATGAACCGGCGCACCCAGAGTGCGATCCGCAAGTTCAAGGATGCGGAGGGCAACTACCTCTGGCAGCCGCCGCTCGCCGCCGGCCGGTCCGCCACGCTGATCGGCTTCCCGGTCACAGAGGCCGAGGCGATGCCGGATCTCGCCAAGGACAGCCTGTCGGTGGCCTTCGGCGATTTCCGCCGGGGCTACCTCGTGGTCGACCGCACCGGGATGCGGGTGCTGCGCGACCCGTACTCGGCCAAGCCCTACGTGCTGTTCTACACCACCAAGCGCGTCGGCGGTGGGGTGCAGGATTTCGACGCGATCAAGCTGCTGAAATTCTCCTGAGGGGATGCCGCGTCGCTCCCCCTCGGCGCTTTCGGATCGCCGCGCCGGTTCATCCGCGATGCGCGCTCCTCCTCCGTCAGGGAGAACCGGGACGGGGGGCGTTCGGACGTAACCGGACCGCTCGGTCCAAAGCCGCCCTCACCCCTGGCCCCTCCCCACAGGGGGAGGGGGGATTGCACGCGTCCGGGACGGCGCCGGTCTCGGACGGGGACGTTGTGATCCCTCGGGCCAGCGCCTTCAGAAGGACCGCGCGCCTTCAGCGGCCCGGATTGCCGTCGCGCAGGGCGCCGGTCGGCTCCTGGACGTGGGCCTCCAGGAACCAGAGGTGCTTGTCGACCGCCCGGGAGATCTCGGTGAACAGGTCGGCCGTGCCGGGATCGCCCGCTTCGTCGGTCTCGTCGATGTTCTCGCGCACGGCGTTGGCGTAGCCGGCATAGCTGTCGATCAGCGCCGCGACGTGGTCGGCGATGGCGTAGATGCCGGTCGGGTAGGGCGGCAGCTTCGTGCGTTCGGCGACCACCTGGGCCGATCCGAAGGCCGTGGCGCCGAGCTGCACCGCGCGCTCGGCGACCTTGTCGTTGAGGTCGTCCAGCTCGGTGCGGAAACCGTCGAGCATCTCGTGGATGCCGATGAACTGCGGGCCCTTCAGGTTCCAGTGCGCCTGCTTGATCGCCAGGGCGAGGTCGATGCCGTCCGCGAGCCGTGCGTTCAGGGCGTCGATCGAGACCTTCTTGGCGTTCGAGTCGGTGTCGTTGCGGGTCTTGTGGGTCCGGGGTGTGGTGCTGGTGCCGCTCTCGGCCATGCTTTCGCTCCGTCAGTCGAAAAGGTTCGGATGCGAAAGTGCCGGTGCGGCCTCAGGTTCCCGCAGCCGCGACGGATCCGCGGCGGCGGGACTGTTTCGCCGCAGGGCGCGCCTAGCGGTTGCGGCCGGGGCGCGCCATCCAGTCCGACCGGTTGCCGCGGGAGGCCGCCTCGCCGACCTGGATCCGCTGCAGTTCCGCCGAGCGCGAGGCGATCCAGCCGGCATGCTCGGCCACCGGCGTCACGGCGGTGAAGCCGCCGCAGGCGGTGCGGCGCGTGCCCTGCTGCAGGGCCCCGCTCGACCAGCTCACCACGCCGACGATCCGGTAGCCGCCGGGGCCTCCGGTCAGGATCGGGCCACCGGAATCGCCCAGGCAGGCACCGGCGCCCGAGGTCTCGGCCATGCGCCGCCGGTCGGTCACGACGGTCACCCGGTTGGCGACCTGCAGGGAGCCGATCGACACGAGATGGGCGAGACGCAGGACCCGCGCCGAGTTCCGCCGGTTCTCCGCCACCACGCCGAAGCCCGCGATGTCCACCGGCTCGCCGTTGCTGATCGAGCCGGCGCCCCGGGGATCGAGGGGCACGTAGTCGTTGCCGAGCGGCTGCTCGAGCTTGAGCAGCGCCAGATCGACGCCGGGCTGATCCTCGGGGGTCGTGCCGGGCACGAAGTCCGGGTGCATGGAGGCGGCGATCACCGGGGTCCGGTGCTGCCGGAAGCTCCGGTCGACGCTGATCACCGTGTATCCGGCGGGGCGCATGACGCAGTGGGCGGCGCTGAGCACGAGGTCCGGGGCGATCAGCGTCCCCGAGCAGATCTCGCCCTCGGTGCTCTCGATGCGCACCACGAAGCTGCGCGCGCCGTTCGGATCCCGCGTCGTCGCGCCGTTGATCACCGCGGCGGCGGGCGTGGGGAGCAGGCCCGTCAGGGCGCCGAGCAACGACACGCCGAGCAGGCCGCCCCACAAGCCGCCCCTCAGGCCGCCGCGCAGGCTGCGCTCGCGGGGGCCGGCCGTCCGGATCGGGCGAGGGGACATCGGGATCTCCGGGCGCGCGCTCTGCGCGGGTGGGGGCGCCGGATGCGGGAGGCGGCGCGCGGTGAGCCTAGAGCAAGGCAAGTGCCCGGCCAAGCTGAGGTTCCCTGCGCACACGTCGCCGTGACGTTACTCCGTCCAGCGCGCGGTCCGGTTCCAGCCACCGAGCACGCGATCGATCCAGCCGCGCTGCGGCCCCGTCAGGATGCCCTGGGTCAGGCCGCCGCAGGCGCCGCCGATCCAGGCCGACAGCGCCAGGACGGCCCCGTCCGGTCCCGCGATCGGGCCGCCGGAATCCCCCTGGCAGGCGCCGCCGCCCGTGCCCTTCAGCCAGACCAGGACCCGGCTCGGCCCGTAGGGCTCGATCACCGGCAGCCCGACGCTGCGATAGGTGCCGGTGGAGCGCGGATCGCCGGGCTTGGCCGCGCCGTAGCCCGACAGGGTCAGGATCTCGCCCGCCCGGGCCGGGGCGGCGCTCAGGGTCACGGGCGCGAAGCGGGTCGGCAGCGGCGTCGCGGTGCGCAGCAGCGCGAGGTCGATGGAGCGCCGCCGGGCCGCGGCCGCACCGGGCGCGTAGCCCGGATGCAGCGCCTGCGCGGCGACGTCGACGAGGACCGGTTCGCCGGCGGCGTCGCGGAAATGGACGCGGTGCTCCCTTGCGTCGGCGAGGCAGTGGCCGGCGGTCAGCACCGTGTCGGGGGCGAGCACCACGCCGGTGCAGACGCCGCCCTTCGACGACAGGACCATCACGGCCCCGCCGGCCGGGGCCTCGGTGCCGCCGACCACCGCCTGCGCCGGGAGGGCGGCGAACGCCAGGATCGGCGCCAGGGCCGCCGCGAAGGCCGCCGCAAGGCTCCCCCCCGCCGGGTGGCGCACCGGGCGGCGCTTCGAGATCGGCATCGGACCACCTGCAGAGAGACGCGCGATGATCCCGTTACGCATCGAGGCCGCCGCCGTCGAGCCGGTGGGCGTGCCCGACCTGCGCGCCTACCTGCGGTTCGAGTCCGATGCGGGCGCCGACGAGGACGGGCTGCTCCAGGCCCTGATCGGTGCGGCGCGCGCGAGCCTGGAGATCGAGACCCGCCGGATCCTGATCCCCGGCCGCTACCGGATCGCCCTGTCCGCATGGCCGCCGGACGGGCAGGTGCCGCTGCCCCTGAGCCCCCTGGTCGCGCTCCTCCGCGCCGGCTTCGCGGAGGCTTCGGGGGGCGTCACCGACCTCGCCGCGGGGCTCGTGCGCCTCGGCCCCGATCCGGGCGAGGCGCCGTCCCTGCGCATCGATCCCGCCGTGCCGGATCCCGCCGGCCGCACGATCCTGATCGAGGTCGCGGCGGGATACGGCGGCGACGGGCCGCCGCTCCCCGAGCCTCTGCGCCTCGCGATCCTGCGTCTCGCCGCCGCCCGCTACGAGCATCGCGGCGACGAGCCCGATGCCGCCCGTACCGACGCGGCCGAACTCGCCGCGCCGTTCCGGCGGATGCGGCTCTGACACGGCTGTGACGCTCGCTCCCGGAGTTTCCCCGATGGCGTCCTCGTCCCAACACCCGCCCCTCGGCGCGCGGCGCCGCCGCTTCGTGCTCGAACGGCCCCTGGAAGAGCCGGACGGCTTCGGGGGCGTGCTGCGCCGCTACGTGGCCGGCCCGGTCCTGTGGGGGGCCCTAGCCCCGGCGGGGATGGCCGATCGCCCGGCGGGCGGCCGCACCGACACGCTGCCCGCCTACCGCGTCACCCTGCGGAGCCGGGCCGAGCTCGACCCGACCATGCGGCTCGCCGCCGGGCCCCGCCGCTTCGCGATCCGCGCCGTCACCGAGCCGGATGCGCGGGGCCGCGACCTGATCTGCCACGTCGAGGAACTGCCCCGGGAGGGCCGGTCGTGAGCGATCCGGGCCCGCTCCTGGCGCTCCGCGCCGGCCTGATCGGCCGCTTCGCCGCCGATGCCGCCCTGGCGGCCCTGCTGGGCGGCCGGGTCCGGCTCTACGACGAGCCGCCGCGGGGCACGCTCCCGGTCTATGCCCTGTTCGGCGACGCCGAGATCACGGACGATTCCGTCGACGGCGCCGAGCGCCACCGGCACAGCCACGCGATCGTGGTGATCGCTCAGGCCGGCTCGGTGCGCACCGCCCTCGACGCCGCGGCGCGGATGGCGGCCCTGCTGCAGGACGCCGCGACGCCGCCCGTCCTCCCCCTTGCGGGCTGCCGGCTCGTCACCCTGCGGGTGCGGGCCGTCCGCGCCCACCGCGACGCCCGGACCGGCGAGGCCCGCGCGAGCCTGACGGTCGAGGCCGTCACCGAGACCCTGTGAGGAGAAGGCCGATGGGCGCGCAGAAGGGCAAGGACCTGCTGATCCGGGCCGGCGACGGCGCGGGCGGCTTCACGGCGGTGGCGGGCCTGCGCAGCCGCCAGATCACCCTCAACGCCGAGACCGTCGACGTCACCAACGCCGATTCCGCCGGGCGCTGGCGCGAATTGCTGGCCGGCGCGGGGGTGCGCCGGGCCGCGATCGCCGGCTCCGGCGTGTTCCGCGACCAGGCGTCGGATGCGCGCCTGCGGCTGCTGTTCTTCGAGGGCGCGGTCGAGGTGTTCCAGATCGTGATCCCGGCCTTCGGGACCCTGGAGGGACCGTTCCAGATCGCGAGCCTCGAATACCGGGGCGACCATGCCGGCGAGGTGACCTTCGACATGAGCCTCGAATCCGGCGGCGCACTCGCCTTCGCGGCGGCCTGAATCCCATGGCCAACCGGATCCGCGGCGAGGTGCCGCTCGACCTCGGCGGGCAGCGCTACACCCTCTGCCTCACCCTCGGGGCGCTGGCCGAGCTGGAGACCGCGCTCCAGGCCGGCGATCTTGCGGGCCTCGCCGCGCGCTTCGCGGGCGGGCGCGTCTCGGCCCGCGACCTGATCGCCCTTCTGGGCGTCGCCCTGCGGGGCGGCGGCCACGATCTCGACGACGCGGCGGTGGCGCGGCTGCCCCTGGCGGGGGGGCTCGATGCCGTCTCGGCCGCCCTGGGGGACGTCCTGGCGGCCGCCTTCGGGGAGGCGCCGGGCCCGGCAAACCCTCCCTAGAGCCGGATGCGGATCTGCCGCCGCGTCCGGCTCCGGGCCGCTTCCCCTGGGACGACGCCCTGGCCCTCGGCCTCGGCGCTCTGGGCTGGCGACCCCGCGATTTCTGGTCGGCGACCCCGCGCGAATTCGCCGCCGCGCTCGGCCGGCGCGGCGGGCCGGAGCCGCTGACCCGCGCCGCCTTCGCGCGGCTGCTCGCCGCCTATCCCGATCCGACATGAGGCGCCCCGATGGCCGAGAGCGAGACCGACACCCAGGCCGACGACCGGATCAGGCAGCTCGAGACCCTCGACCGCTTGGCGCAGACTTTCGGCCGCAGCCTCGACACGGCCCTGACCCGCGGGGCCGCCTCCGGTCGCAGCCTCGACGGGGTGCTGGGCACGATCGGGGCGCGCCTCGCCGGCGTGGCGGCGCGGGCGGCGGCCGGGCCGATCCAATCGGGCGTCACGGGCCTCATCGGCGCGATGCTGGGCTCGGGCTCGGAGACCGGCTTCGCCCGGGGCGGCGTGTTCCGGGGCGGCCGCGTCCAGCCCTTCGCCGCCGGCGGTGTCGTGGCCGCACCGACCTACTTCCCAATGGCGGGGGGCGCCGGCCTCATGGGCGAGGCCGGCCCCGAGGCGATCCTGCCCCTGGGCCGCGGTCCGGACGGGCGGCTCGGCGTCGCCGCGGGCGGCGCTCAGGCCCGGCCGGTCTCCGTGACCGTCAACATCGCGACTCCCGACCCGGGAGCTTTCCGCCGCTCCGAGGCCCAGGTGACCGCGAGCCTCGCCCGGGCGGTGGCGCGCGGCCAGCGGGCGACGTGAGGGATCCCGCCGCCGACGCCCCGCTCCAACCGCCGAGTTCGCCATGGCCGACGACTTCCACGAGGTGCTGTTCCCCCTCGACGTGTCCCTGCGCGCGAGCGGCGGCCCGCAGCGGCTCACCGAGATCGTGACCCTGGCCTCGGGCCGGGAGCACCGGAACGGCCGCTGGGCCGATTCCCGCCGCCGCTACGATGCCGGGTTCGGCATGCGCGGCCTCGACGCGCTGCATACCGTGCTCGCCTTCTTCGAGGAGCGGCGCGGGCGGCTCTACGGCTTCCGGTTCCGCGACCGGGTCGACGGCCGCTCCGGGCCGCCCGGCCGGCCGATCGGGCCCCTCGACCAGCCTCTCGGCACGGGTGACGGCACCGCGACCGCCTTCCCCCTGGTGAAGACCTACGGCGCCGGTCTCGCGCCCTATCGCCGCCGGATCGCCAAGCCGGTGGCGGGCAGCGTCCGGGTGGCGGTCTCGGGCCGGGAGATCGAACCCGGCGCCTTCGCCTGCGATCCGACCACCGGTCTCGTCACCTTCGCCTCCGGCCAAGTCCCGCCCCCGGGCGCCGCGGTGACGGCGGGCTTCGCCTTCGACGTTCCGGTCCGCTTCGACACCGACGCGCTGACCATCGACCTCGCCGCCTTCACGGCCGGGGAGATCCCGAAGGTGCCGCTCGTCGAGATCGTGCCCTGAGGAGGCGTGAGGCCATGCGCGACATCCCGGAGGCCTTCGCGGCCCATCTCGCGGGCGGCGTGACCACCCTGTGCCGCTGCTGGTCCCTCCGGCGGCGCGACGGGCTCGCCCTCGGCTTCACCGACCACGACCGCGACCTGACCGTCGCGGGCCTCGTCCACGCCGCCCGCACCGGGCTGGAGGCGGCCGAGGCCAGCGCCGAACTCGGCTTCGCGGTCTCGGGCGGCGACGTGGCCGGGGCGCTCAGCAGCCTCGGCCTCACCGAGGCGGACATCGCCGGCGGCCTCTACGACGGCGCCGCGGTGGAGACCTGGCTGGTGGACTGGACCAACCCCGAGACGCGGCTTCTCATCGACGTCGCCACCATCGGCGAGGTGCGCCGGGATGGGGACGCCTTCGTGGCGGAGCTGCGCGGCCTCGCCCACCGGCTCGGTGCCGAGCGGGGCCGCACCTATCGGGCGACCTGCGGTGCCGATCTCGGTGATGCGCGCTGCCGGGTGGACCGCGCCGCGTGGACGACCACCGGCCGGGTGACCGGCGTGCCGGAGCCGGCCACGCTCGCGGCGACGCTCGTCGGCGCCTTCGCGGATGGCCTGTTCACCGGCGGGCGGCTCACCTGGACCGCGGGGGCCAATGCCGGGCTCGCGGCGGATCTGCGCCTCCAGCTCGGGTCCCTGATCGAGCTCTGGACCGTGCCGCCCCGGCCGATCGCCGTCGGCGACGGCTTCAGCCTCACGGCCGGGTGCGACAAGCGCCTCGCCACGTGCCGCGACCGCTTCGCCAATGCGGTCAATTTCCAGGGCTTCCCGCACATGCCCGGCAACGACGCGGTGATGCGCGCGGTGCCGGGCTCCGACCACGTCCTCGATGGCGGGAGCCTGTTCCGATGAGCGCGATGCGGCGGGATATCGGTGTTGCGGCGCTCGGCGAGGCGCGCCTGTGGCTGGGCACGCCCTACCGGCATCAGGCCTCGCTCCGGGGCGTAGGGTGCGACTGCCTGGGCTTGCTGCGCGGGGTCTGGCGCGGGCTCTACGGGGACGAGCCGGAGGGGCCGCCCCCCTATTCGGGAACCTGGGCGGAATCGGCCGCGCCCGGGACCGACCCCCTCACCGAAGCGGCCGCCCGCCACCTCGTGCCGGTGCCGGGACCCCTGGCGGATCTGGCGCCGCGGGCGGGCGACGTCCTGCTCTTCGCCTTCCGCCGCCACCTGCCGGCGCGCCACTGCGCCATCGCCACCGGCGACGGCGCCATGATCCATGCCCACGACGGCGCGGTGGTCGCCGAGGTGGCGCTCACCGGCTGGTGGCGTCGGCACGTGACGGGGGTGTTCCGGTTTCCGGACGTCCCGTCGGGCCGCCGCGGCGTCGCCGAGTCCGACCTGCGGCCCGGCCGCGGTGCGCATCGAGACCGCCGAGTCGATGGCGAACAGGTCGATCTCGGAGCCCCGCCATGGCGACGCTGATCCTGTCCTCGGCCGGCGCGGCCGTGGGCACCGCCCTCGGCGGTCCGATCGGCGGCATGGTCGGCCGGGCGCTCGGCTCGGTCGCGGGCGCGGCGCTGGGCGGCGCCCTGTCGGGGTCCGGGCAATCTACGCGCTTCGTCGAAGGGCCGCGGCTCGCCGACGTGGCCGGGCTCACCTCCACCGAGGGCGATCCGATCCCGCGGGTCTACGGCCGGGCGCGGATCGGCGGCACCCTGATCTGGGCGACCCGTCCGCTGGAGGTCGCCGACACCGCGGTGCAGCGCGCCGCCGCGCCCGCCAAGGCCATGGGCGGCCTGACGGGCGGCCAAAGGACCGTCACGACCCGCTACACCTACTTTGCCAACCTCGCGGTCGGTCTGTGCGAGGGCGAGATCGCCTTCGTCCGCCGGATCTGGGCGGACGGCAAGGAGATCGACCAGGTCGGCCTGAACCTTCGGGTCCATACCGGCGGCCCCGGCCAGGAGCCCGACCCGCTCATCGTCGCCAAGGAGGGGGCTGAGAACGCGCCGGCCTATCGCGGCCTCGCCTATGTGGTGTTCGAGAACCTGCCGCTCGCCGCCTTCGGCAACCGCGTCCCGCAATTCGCCTTCGAGGTGATCCGCCCGGTCAACGGCCTGTTCGGCCGGGTGCGGGCCGTCGACCTGATCCCCGGCGCCAGCGAGTTCGGCCTCGATCCGGACCGGGTCACCGTCGATCTCGGGCTCGGCCGGACCGAGGCCGCCAACCGGCACCAGCTCCAGCGCGGCACCGACGTCGTCGCCTCCCTCGACGCCCTCCAGGCGCTCTGCCCGAACCTGCGCCGGGTCGCCGTGGTGGCGACGTGGTTCGGCACCGACCTGCGGGCGGGATCCTGCCGGGTCGTGCCGAAGGTCGAGGCCGCCCACAAGCGCGC
Source organism: Methylobacterium sp. 391_Methyba4 (assembly GCF_029691625.1). Lineage (NCBI taxonomy): Bacteria > Pseudomonadati > Pseudomonadota > Alphaproteobacteria > Hyphomicrobiales > Methylobacteriaceae > Methylobacterium > Methylobacterium sp. 391_Methyba4. Next base: position 5,924,130 of record NZ_CP121475.1, read on the forward strand.
CCTGCCGGAGGATTGGCGCGTTGCCGGGATCGCCCGCGACCGGGCCGAGGTGGTCTCGACCCTGCCGGACGGCAGCCCGGCCTATGGCGGCAGCCCCGCGGATGCGGGCCTGACCCGGCTGGTGGCCGAGCTGGCGCGCCGGGGGCTCGCGGTGTCGCTCTATCCGTTCGTCATGATGGACGTGCCGGCCGGCAACGCGCTGCCCGACCCGCACGTCCCCGGCGCCGCGCAGCCCGCCTATCCCTGGCGCGGCCGCATCACCTGCGATCCGGCCCCGGGCTGCCCAAGAAGCCCGGACGGGACCGCCGCGGCCGACGCGCAGGTCGCGGCCTTCTTCGCGGGCGGGTACCGCGCCGCTCTGCTCCACTACGCCGGCCTCGCGGCCGGCTGGGCGGCCTCCGGGGTGCCGCTCGCGGCCTTCGTGATCGGCAGCGAGCTCGTCGGCCTCACCCGGGTGCGCGGCGCCGCCGGCTACCCGGCCGTGGACGCCCTGCGCGACCTCGCCGCCGCGCTCCGCGAACGCCTCGGCCCGGCGGTCACCCTGGTCTACGGCGCCGACTGGACCGAGTACGGCGCCCATGTCCGCGACGGCGGCGCCACGGTGCGCTTCCCCCTGGACGCGCTGTTCGCCGATCCGAACATCGGCGCCGTCGGGATCGACTGGTACCCGCCCGTCTCCGACTGGCGCGACGACCCGGACCATGCCGACCTCGCGGTGACCGGCGACATCGCCGACCGGGCCTATCTGAAGGCCCGGGGCGTGTCCGGCGAGGCCTTCGACTGGTACTACGCCGACGCGAAGGACCGCGCCGCCCAGGCCCGCCGGCCGATCACCGACGGCGCCGCCGGCAAGCCGTGGCTCTACCGGGCCAAGGATCTCGTCGCGTGGTGGTCGAGCCCGCACATGGAGCGCGACGGCGGCGTCGAGACCCGCAGCACCGCCTGGGTGCCGGCCGGCAAGCCGATCTGGCTCACCGAGATCGGCGTGCCGGCGGTGGACAAGGGCACCAACGGCCCCAACGTCTTCCCGGACCCGAAATCCTCCGAGAGCGCCTTCCCGCCGGAATCCCGGGCCCTGCGGGACGAGCTGATCCAGCTCCGCGGTCTGGAAGCCGTGATCGCCCGGTTCGACCCGGCCGTGCCGGGCTTCCGGGAGGCCGACAACCCGGTCTCGCCGGTCTATGGCGGCCGCATGGTCGATCCCGACGGGATCTTCGTCTGGGCCTGGGACGCGCGGCCCTTCCCGGCCTTCCCGACGGTGCGGGGCGTCTGGGCCGACAACGCCAACTGGCGGGTGGGCCACTGGATCACCGGCCGGATCGAAGGCTGCGACCTCGACCTGCTGGTCCTGAGGATCCTCGCGGATTTCGGCTTCGACGCGCCGGTCTCCGTGGAGGCCGCCGCCTATCTCGACGGCTACGTGATCGACCGGCCGCTCACGGCACGCGGCGCTCTGGAGACTCTGGCGCAGGTCTACGGCCTCGACGTCTCGGCGGTGGCCGGGACCCTGCGCCTGCGCGGTCCCCGCCGCGACCGGCCCGTGGCCCTGGCCGAGCCCGACCTCGTCCGGCTGTCGGAGGACCGGCCGGTCCTGCACCAGGTCCGGGCCGAGGAGAGCGCCCTGCCGCGCTCCGTGGAGCTCGGGATCACCGAATCCGAGAGCCCGGATTACCGACGCGCCACGGCGGCGGCCGTGCGGCCCGCCGGCCTGCGGCGGCGCGAGACCCGGATCGAGTCGGCGATCGTCACCCGCCGCGAGACCGGCGACGGGCTCGCGGAGGCGCTGCTCGACCGGCTGATCGCGGGCCGCGACAGCGCGGTGTTCACCGTGAGCCCGCGCCGGGTCGAGCTGGAGCCCGGCGACCTCCTGGCGGTGCCCTGCGCGGTGCCGGGCGGCACGGTCCTGCGCCGGATCGACCGGATCGACGACGCGCCCACGGGCCGCCGGATCGAGGCGAGCGGCGTGCCGCCCCGGGCGAGACCCGGGCGCGGGCTGCCTCGCCAGATGGCCCAGGCGGCGGTGGCGCCGCCCGCCTTTCCGGGACCGCCGCTCGCCCTGGCCCTCGACCTGCCGGTCGACCGCGGCAGCCCGACCGTCCTGCAATACGCCGCGGTGGCGGCCGAACCCTGGCCCGGCGCGGTCGCGATCTGGCGCGCGGCGGGCGACGGACCGCTTGCCCTGCACCGCGTTGTCGACTACCCGGCCTGCCTCGGGCGCACCCTGTCGGCGCTGCCGGCCGGCCCGCTCTGGCGGATCCAGCGGGGTGTGCATCTCGACGTCGCCCTGCGGCGCAGCGCGGCCCTCGCGTCGATCGGGGAGGGCGCGATGCGCGCCGGGGGCAACCTGTTCGCCCTGCTCGGCGCGGATGGCGCCGTGGAGCTGCTCTGCGCGGCGAACGCGCTGCTGACCGGGCCCGACACCTACCGGCTGTCCGGCTTCCTGCGCGGGCTCGCCGGAAGCGAGGCGGCGGCGGGGCGCGTCAGCCCGGCGGGGAGCCTGATCGTGCGCCTCGACGACGGCGCCGTGACGCCCCTGATCGACCGGCTGGACGAGGTCGGCCGCGCCTTCCGCTACCGGATCGGGCCTGCGGACAGCGATCCGGCCGATCCGGCCTTCACCGAGATTACCGCCACGGCCGGCCTCGCGGCGCTCACGCCGCTGCGGCCGGTCCACCTGCGGGCGCGGCGCGGCGCGGATGGCGTGCGGCTCTCCTGGATCCGCCGGGCCCGCCGCGACGGCGACGCCTGGGAGCCGGCCGAGATCCCGCTCGACGAGCCGGAGGCCTACGCGGTGACGCTGTTCTCGGCCGCCGGCACGGCCCTGCGCACGCTCCGGGCCGAGGCCCAGCACTGCATCTACGCGGACGAGGCGGCCGATTTCGGCGGGGCCCAGGCGCATCTCGACGTCGCCGTGGCGCAGATCGGGCAGGTCGCCGGCCCCGGCCCCGCCTGTCGTGCCCGCATCCCCGTCCGCACGGCCTGACCGCCCGGGAGTTGCCCCATGTCCGACGCCACGCCCCATCTCGGCCTGCCGCTGATCGCCGCCAGCCAGGCGCAGAAGCACGTCACCCACAACGAAGCGCTCGGCCTTCTCGACGCCCTCGTCCAGCTGGCCTGCCTGGACAAGGACCTCACCGCGCCGCCGCCGAGCCCCGCGGAGGGCGACCGCTACCTCGTGGTCGCCACCGAGCCCGGGGGCGCCTGGGCGGGGCTCGCCGGACAGGTGGTGCGCTACGGCGACGGCGTCTGGACCGGCGCGGTGCCGCGGGCCGGCTGGCTCGCCTGGCTGATCGACGAGGCCGACCTCTACGTCTTCGACGGCGCGGCCTGGACGAGCTTGAGCCGGACGCTGACGGCGATCCAGAGCGTCAGCCGCCTCGGGATCAACACGGGGGCGGACGCCACCAACCGCCTCGCCGTCAAGGCCGATGCCGCGCTCCTGACCTGGGACGACGCCACGCCGGGCAGCGGCGACATGCGGGTGTTCGTCAACCGCAAGGCCGCCGCCCGCGACGCCGCTCTGGTCTTCGAGACCGGCTACGCGGCGCGGGCGATGCTGGGCACCCTCGGGAGCGACGACTTCAGCCTGAAGGTCTCGCCCGACGGGTCCGCCTTCGCCACGGCGCTCACCGCCTCGGCCCGGACTGGCGGGATCGACTTCGCCTCGGCCGAGACGGCGCTCGCGGCCGCCCCCACCACCGACCTCGGCGGTGCGGGCACGCGGCGGGTCCTCGTCACCGGCGCGGCACGGATCGCGAGCTTCGGCGCCGCGGCCGACCGGGAGCGGTTCGTGCGCTTCTCGGGGGCCGCGACCCTGGTCCACGATCCTGAGGCGCTGGCGCTGCCGACCCGGGCCGATCTCGTCACGGCCCCCGACGACACCTGCATCGCCGCCTCGGACGCGGCGGGCTGCTGGCGCGTGCACCACTACCAGCGCGCCGACGGGACGCCGCTCGCCACCGGCGCGCAGGTGCTCGGCGCGACTGGGTCGGTCCGGCTCCCGGGCGGCCTGATCGTGCAATGGGGGCTCGTCACCGCCGCCGACGCGGACGTCGCGGTGGCGTTCGGCACCGCCTTCCCGGGGAGCTGCCTCGGGGTCTGGGCGCAGCCGGTCGCCGGCGCCGCGCTCTACGCCGCGCAGGTCAGCGATGTGGCAGTCGCCGGTTTCACGCTCCGCACCCGTCGCGCGACGGCCGGTTCGGTGGCGGGCGCCGGGTCGGTGCCGACCTACTGGCTCGCGCTGGGTGCGTGAGCGCCTGACCCTGCGGGTCCGTCGCGGCCGCGTCCGCTGTCAGTCCGGGACTGCGCCGAGGGCCCGCAGCATGACTGGCTCCACAGCCGCGTACCCCGCCCCGTTGAGGTGGATGCCGTCGTCGGTGAGATCCCGCCGGAGCGCCCCCTCCGCCGTGGCGAGCGCCGGCCCGTAATCGACGAGGCGGGCGGGGCCCGCCGCGCAATAGCTGCGCAGCCATCCGTTCAGGGTGCGGATCCGCGCCACCGGGCGCAACTCGGGGCGCCAGCCCCAGAAGTCGCTCGGCATCACGGTGCCGATGGTGAGCGGCAGACCGGCCGCGAAGGCCATCCGCCCCATGGCGATGATGTTCTGGGCGATCGCCCGGTCCGGGACCGGGCCGCCGATCTCCGCGATGTCGTTGATCCCGCAGAGCAGGTGGACGCCGCGCGCATCCGCGGTGTCCCGGAGGAAGCGCGCCCGGATCTGCGCGCTCGTCTCGCCCGGCACCCCCCGGGCCACGAAGCCGTGTCGCGCGAAGGTCTCGGCCCGCACGACGCCCCAGGCGGCGGTGATCGAATCGCCGATGAACACGAGCGGCCGGTCCTGTCCGCGTCCCACACGTCCCCCATCGGCGCCGAGCCCGGGATCGGGCGGCGCCGCCTTAGCCCGGCGGGGTCGGGCACGCCACCGTCCGGAGCACGCCCATGTCGAGCCCCCTCCCGAATGCGCTGGATTCCTTCGCCGCCACATGCCGCCGCCTCGGGCCGCGGCTGATGCGCGATCTCGGCCTGAGTGACGTCCAGGCCGCCGGGCTCCTGGGCAATCTCGGCCACGAGACCGGCGGGTTCCGCCACCTCCAGGAGATCGCCCCTGCGGTGCCCGGCTCCCGCGGCGGATGGGGGCTCGCCCAGTGGACCGGCCCCCGGCGCGTCGCCCTGGAGGCCTGGTGCCGGGCGCGCGGCCTTGATCCCGCCGATCCCGAAGCAAGCTACGGCTATCTCTGCGCCGAGCTGCGCACCACCGAGGCGCCGGCCCTCGCCGCCCTGCGAACCACGACGACCCTCGCGGCCGCCACCGAGACGGTCTGGCGGCGCTACGAGCGGCCGGGCGTCGTCGCCCCCGCGCGCCGCCTCGCCTGGGCCCGCCGGGCGCTCGCCGCCCTTCGCGACGGCCCCGCCGCTCCGGCACCGGCCCGGCGGCCCGGACGGGCCTGACCGGCCCCGTCGCACCCGATCCCGAGCCGGCCGGGTCCGCCGCGCGCATAGCCACGGAGATCGACGATGATGCACCGTATCCGGGCGGGCCTCGCCCTCGCCTGCACGAGCCTGTCGCTTGCCGCGCTCGCCGAGCCGGCCGCCGCCCGTTCCGCCACCGACCTGGCGATCCCGTGGGGCGACTGGCTGGTCGGCCTGCTCCAGCCGGTGACCGCCGCCCTCGTGCCCCTCGCCGCCGCCGCCGTCACCGCCGGCATCGCCCGGGTCGCGCCCTGGGCCGCCTCGGTGCTCACCCGCGATCGGATCGAGGCCGCGATCCGCGCCGGGGCCGAGTTCGGGCAGAATGCCGTGGCCGGGGCCGCCCGGGGCCGGACCGTCGGCGTCGATGTCGGCGCCGCAGTGGTGGCCGCCGGCGCCCGTCACGTGCTCGCGACCGCCCCCGCGCACGTCGTCCGGAAGGCGGGCGGGCCCGAGGGCGTCGCCGCGCGGATCTTCCGGGCGCTGCCCCTCGATCCGCAGGCGAGCGCCGCCAACGTCCTCGCCCCGGCGCTGACCCAACTGCGCGAGCCGGACAAGCGCCGCGGCTGAGGCCGACGCCCCGGGAGCCCGTGGAACAGGGATCGACGCCATGAACACCGCCCGCACCACGACCCGCAGGGCCTCGGGACGGGCGGTCGAGCCCCCCGAGGACGGGGCCGGTCCCGGCGTCGCGCTGGGCGGCCGGCCCCGGACGATCCGCTTCCCGCCCTTCTGGCACGCGTGGTTTGCGCGTCAGACCGAGCCGCGGCTCGCCGCCCTCGACGAGCTGGTCGACGCGCATGTCGAGCGCCGGGCGCTGCGCCGCTACCTGCGGCGGCTGAAGCACGCGACGGTGTTCGCCTTCGTCGCCGCGGCGGCGGCCGCGCACTGGTTCTCCGATCAGGTCGCGTGGCTCGCCGCGCATGTCCCGGCCCTGCGGGCCCTCTGGAAGCTGCTGACGGGAGCGTGAGATGCGTCTGCGCTGGGACAGGGTTCTCGACCGGGCCTGGCTCGCCCTGGCCGCCGCTACGGCGGTGACGGTCGCCGTCCACGAGGGCGGCGCGGTCGGCCGGCGCGCCTGGACGCTCGGGTCCGGCGGCGGCGCGCTGGCCGCGCCGGCGGGACCCGGCGGGGTCAACCCGCCGGCCCGCGCCGCCCTGGCCTGCGGGCCCGCCCCCGCTCCGTCGCCATGACGGCGGTCGACGCGCCTGTGCGAAGCGGCCCGCGGCGTGGAACCGGGCGCCGCCTCGGCCGTCATGTCGGCACGATGCCGTCCGCCGCCAGATCAACCGCGAAGGGAATGTCCGGACCGACGCCGACAACCGCCGGGGTTGACGCACGGCTACGTATTCAGGACGCATTCAGTGCCCTGGGCGCACATCGTTCGCCAATGCGCTACGCCATCGCCCTCGTCGCCATCAGCCTGACCGCCGCGGCCCTCGCCGCGGGCGGGTTCGGCTCCATGGCGGATGACGGGCCGGCCCCCCAGACGGGCGCCGTCTCCAGCCAGGCGCCGCTGCGCATCGAGAGCTGCCTGTCCCCCGCCGACCTGCGCGAGGAGGTCGGCGAGCGGCGGGTGATCCCGCCCGTGGCGGCGATCCGCGCGGCCCGCACGGTGATCCCCCGGGCCGAGATCCAGCGGGCGAGCCTCTGCCGTCACGAGGGCGGCCTCGTCTATATGCTCACCGCCTTGCGCCGGGACGGGCATTTCGTGCACGTGATCGTGGATGCGCGCACCGGCACCGTGGCGGGACAGTATTGAGCGGGCGCCGCAACCGTGTCGGAGGGGAGTAAGCCGTGCGACTGCTCGTCGTCGAGGATGACAAGGACATCAACCGGCAGGTCGTGGCCGCGCTGGAGGAGGCCGGCTACGTGGCCGACAAGGCCTATGACGGCGAGGAGGGCGGCTATCTCGGCGAGAGCGAGCCCTATGACGCCATCATCCTCGACATGGGCCTGCCCAAAGCCGACGGCGTCACGGTGCTCCAGAAGTGGCGCCGGGCCGGCGTGAAGACGCCGGTGATCATCCTCACCGCCCGGGACCGCTGGTCCGACAAGGTCGACGGTTTTGATGCCGGTGCCGACGACTACGTCACCAAGCCCTTCCACATGGAGGAGCTGATGGCCCGCGTCCGGGCGCTGCTGCGCCGCGCCGCCGGACACGCCACCAGCCAGATCGCCTGCGGGCCGGTCACCCTCGACACACGCTCCGGCAAGGTCTTCGTCGACGGCGCCCAGGTGAAGCTGACGAGCCACGAGTACCGGCTGCTCTCCTACCTGATGCACCATACCGGCCGGGTCGTGTCCCGGGCCGAACTCACCGAGCACCTCTACGATCAGGATTTCGACCGTGACTCGAACACGATCGAGGTGTTCGTGGGCCGCCTGCGCAAGAAGCTCGCGGTGGACCTGATCCAGACCGTGCGCGGCCTCGGCTATCTCGTGGATCCCAACCAGCCGCCGGCGCGGATGTGAGCGCGGCCGCACGTTCCGGCACGCTGCCGGCCGTCTTCATGCGCGGTGGCACCAGCAAGGCGCTGATGCTGCACCGCCGGGACGTACCGGGAGATGTCGCCGCCCGGGAGCCGGTCTTCCTCTCCACCATGGACAGTCCCGACCCGTTCGGGCGGCAGCTCAACGGCATGGGCGGGGGCGTCTCGTCGGTGTCGAAGACCTATGTGGTGGAGCGCTCCGCGCGGCCGGATGCCGACATCGACGACACCTTCTTGCAGGTCGTGGTTGGCGACGGCTGGCGGGTCGCGCGCGGCGCGTTCGTCCGCACGGCGCGCCCGCTGATGCGGGGCGCCGTGTTCGACGATGCGCCGCCGCCCGTCTGAGCGACCGACGCATCCATGATCGACCTCATCGGCCTCTTCTCCCTGCGCCGCCGCTCCATCGCGGTGCGGCTCGCCGTGTCGGCGTTCCTGTCGAGCTCCGCGATTCTGCTGATCGCGGCCTGGATCCTCACGACCCTCTACCGCGAGAACACCGAGCGCTCCTTCGACAGCCGGCTCCTCGTCTTCGCCAACAACCTCGCCACCGATCTCGTCTCGCCCAACGATCCCGAGAGCCGGACCTTCTCGCTGGGCGATCCGCGCTTCGACCTGCCCCTGTCCGGCTGGTACTGGCAGGTCGGCAAGCCCGACGCGAAGCCGCGGGACGTGCGCACCTCCCGCTCGCTGGTCGGCGTGCCGCTGCCGGCGGCCACCGATTCGGACGGCAAGGCCGGCGTCGGCCAGATCCGCCAGGGCTACGGCAAGGGGCAGGACGGGCGCCTCCTGCGCATCATGGAGCGCGACGTCGATCTCGGCGAGGAGGGCCGCTACACGGTCCGGGTCGCGGGGCCCGCCGACGAGATCGTCAACGACGTCGACCGGTTCCGCAATTCGCTGACCATCACCTTCGGCCTGCTGGGCCTGTCCCTGGCGATCACAACCCTGCTGCAGATCCGGTTCGGCCTCGCGCCGCTCAAGAAGATGCGTGCGGCGCTGGGCGCCGTGCGCCGGGGCGAGGCCGACCGCATCACCGGCACCTATCCCCGCGACATCGCGCCGCTCACCGGCGAGGTGAACCTTCTGATCGAGACCAACCGGGAGATCCTGGAGCGCGCCCGCACCCAGGTCGGCAACCTCGCCCACGCCCTGAAGACGCCGCTCTCGATCATCGTCAACGAGGTCGGCGCCTCCGATGCCCCCGAGGAGCTGACGCACAAGATCCGCGAGCAGGCCGCGGTGATGCGCGATCAGGTCAATTACCATCTGGACCGGGCGCGGGCCGCGGCGCTCGCCGGCACGCTCGGCACCTCGACCGAGGTGGAGCCGGCGCTGGCCGGCCTCGTGCGCACCTTCGGGAAGATCTACCGGGACAAGGATATCGCCTACGACGTCCACGTGCCTCCCGGCCTGCGCTTCCGCGGCGAGCGCCAGGACTTCGAGGAGATGGTCGGCAACCTCGTCGACAACGCGTCGAAATGGGCCCACGGCCGGGTGGCGATCCGGGCCGAGGCGGTCGACAAGGACGATTATCCCCACCTCGTCGTCGCCATCGAGGATGACGGCCCCGGCCTGCCGCCGGAGGCCCGCCAGGCCGTGCTCGGCCGGGGGCGGCGCCTCGACGAATCGAAGCCCGGATCCGGCCTCGGCCTGTCGATCGTGGCCGACCTCGCCGCCCTGTACCGGGGGCGGTTCACCCTGGAGGAGGGAGCGCTCGGCGGCCTGCGGGCGGTGCTGGAGGTGCCGGGCGACCTGCCCGTCGGCACCGCGACCCACTGAGGCCGTCCGCGAGTTCCGCGAGGGGTCGGTGTGAGGTCGACGCGGCCTCATGGCCCAGCCCAGGCCCTTGTCATCGTGGGAGAGTTGCGTGACACCGTGCCGCCGTCGGGAGGCGTCGTGGCATCACGCTGCCGGCTCCACAGGGCGTGGGGAGGGGCGGGCCGGTCCGGCTCGTTGGCGGAAAGGTCCATGACGGCGATCTGGTTCATTCTGGCGGCCATGACCGCGGCGACCGTTCTCGGCCTGCTCTGGCCGATGTCGCGGCGCGCCGCCGTGCCGACCGGCGAGGCGGGCGGGAGCGGGCTCGCCACCGAGACCGCCTTCTACGAGGATCAGATCGCCGAGATCGACCGCGACTTCGAACGCGGCCTGATCGCTCCGGACGAGGCCGAGACCGCCAAGGCCGAGGCGGCCCGCCGCCTGCTCCGGGCAAGCCGCGAGGCGCAGCGCGAGGCCGAGGATGCCGGCCTCGTCGAGGCCGCGCGCCCGGCCGAGCCGCGCCTGCGCCGGCGGCGGGCCGCCTCGGCCTTCGCGCTCTCCACCATTCCCCTCGTGGCGCTGATCGCCTACGGCCTCTACGGCTCGCCCGAACTGCCCGCCCAGACGGAAGCCGACCGGCAGGCCACCCGCGGCGGGGCCGACGAACTCATGAAGGCTGTGGGGCAGATCGAGGCGCGCCTCGCCCGGGACCCGAACGACGCCCGCGGCTGGGCGGTGCTCGCCCCGGTCTACATGCGCACCGGCCGCTTCGACGATGCCGCCCGCGCCTACGCCAACATCGCGCGCCTGAAGGGCGAGACCGCCGACACCCTCGCCGATCAGGCCGAGGCCCTCACGGCGGCCGGCGACGGCACCGTCTCGCCCGAGGCCAAGGCCCTGTTCGAGAAGGCCCAGGCCAAGGAGCCGAACGCCCCGAAGCCGCGCTTCTATCTGGCCCGGGCGGCCGAGCAGGCCGGCGATACCGGTGAGGCAATCCGCCAGCTCACCGAACTCGAGGCCAGCAGCCCGCCGACCGCCCCCTGGCTCGGAATCGTCAAGCAGAGCCTCGCCCGCCTCAAGGGCGAGCCGCCGCCGCCCCCGACGACGCCCCAGGCCGCCCCGAAGATCCCGGCCGAGCAGCAGGCGGCGATCCGCGGCATGGTCGACGGTCTCGATGCCCGTCTCAAGGCCGGCGGCGGCACCTCCGACGAATGGCTGAGGCTCGTCCGGTCCCGGGTGGTCCTCGGCGAGCCCGATCAGGCGGCCGCCGCCCTGGCCCGGGCCCGGACCGCCCTCGCGGGTGACCCGCAGGGGCTCGCCCAGGTGGAGCAGGGCGCCCGCGCCGTGGGACTCGGCGCGGAGGGCGCGGCGCCCGGGCCCGCCGGGTCGGGTGAGGCCGGCCCGACCGCGCAGGCCGAGAAGGAGGCCGCGATGGCGGCGGTGCGCGCCATGCCGCAGGCGGAGCAGCAGGCGGCGATTCGCAGCATGGTCGAGGGGCTCGACCGGCGCCTCGCCGCACGGGGCGGCACGCCGGACGAGTGGATGCGCCTCGTGCGCTCCTACAGCGCGCTGGGCGAGCGCGACCAGGCCGTGAAGGCCCTCGACCGCGCCCGGATGGCGCTGGCCGCCAATAGCGACGCGGTGGCGCGGCTCGACGGACTCGCCCGGGAGCTGGACCTCGCCGCCAAGCCGAATCCCTGACAAGCTCGATCCGCGACACGGCGAAATCGTGAGGCCGCCTGCGCGGGACGGGGCCCGTACGACAATCGGTCCTGATGCCCGCCCTTGACCCGCGGGCGCCTGGAGCCGACACCCTCAAGACTAGAATGAGAACGGTTCCGGTCGGGGCGGGTCTCCGCGCGCCGGACCGCGGGGTGGAAGTATCGTGACGCGTAAGAAACGCCGCCTGATCCTGATCGCCGCCTGCGGCAGCGTGCTGGCGCTCGCCGTGGGGCTGATCCTGTACGCCATGAGCGGCTCGATCGTGTTCTTCCGCTCGCCCACCGACATCGTCCAGCAGGCCATCGCCCCGGGTACGCGCCTGCGGCTCGGCGGTCTGGTGAAGGACGGCTCGCTCAGGCGCGGCCCGGACCAGACGGTCGATTTCGCCGTCACCGACACGAACGCCACCGTCGCGGTCCACTACAAGGGGCTGCTGCCAGACCTGTTCCGGGAAGGGCAGGGCGTGGTCGCCGAGGGGGTCCTGGAGCCCGGCGGCGAGTTCCGCGCCGACACGGTGCTCGCCAAGCACGACGAATCCTACATGCCCCGCGAGGTGGCCGACGCGCTGAAGGCGCAGGGGCGCTGGCAGGAGGGGGGGCCGAACAAGGCGGCCCCGGCGCCGAAACCCGCTACGGCGGCGGCGGACAGCACCCTCGGCCCCCGCAGCGAGCGGTGAGGGAACCCGCATGATCGTCGAGACCGGTCACTTCGCCCTCGCGCTCGCGCTGGCGATCTCCCTCGTCCAAATGGTGATGCCGATCTGGGCGGCACGTTCGGGCGATCCGGCCCTGCGCCAGACCGCTTCGCAGGCGGCGCTCGGCGCCTTCGCCTGCGTGCTGTTCGCATTCGCGGCGCTCACCTGGGCGCACGTCACCTCCGATTTCTCGGTCCAGAACGTCGTCGAGAATTCGCACACGCAGAAGCCGCTGATCTACAAGCTCTCCGGCGTCTGGGGGAACCACGAGGGCTCGATGCTCCTCTGGGTGCTGATCCTCACGCTGTTCGGCGCCTGCGTGGCCGCCGCCAAGAACGCGGTGCCGCCGCGGCTGCGGGCCAACACCCTGGGCGTGCAGGGGCTGATCACCTTCGTGTTCGTGCTGTTCATCATCACGACCTCGAACCCGTTCACCCGCGTGATCCCGGCGCCGCTCGAGGGCAACGACCTCAACCCGCTGCTGCAGGATCCCGGCCTCGCGATCCATCCGCCGCTCCTCTATGTCGGCTATGTCGGCTTCTCGATCAGCTTCGCCTTCGCGGTGGCCGCGCTGATCGACGGGCGGATCGACGCCGTCTGGGCGCGGGCGGTGCGGCCCTGGACGCTGACCGCGTGGTGCTTCCTGACCCTCGGAATCGCGATGGGCTCCTATTGGGCCTATTACGAACTCGGCTGGGGCGGCTGGTGGTTCTGGGATCCGGTCGAGAACGCCTCGCTGATGCCGTGGATCGCCGGCACGGCGCTGCTCCACTCCACGGTGGTGATGGAGAAGCGCGACGCCCTGAAGGTCTGGACGGTGCTGCTCGCCATCCTGACCTTCTCGCTCTCGCTGATCGGCACCTTCCTGGTCCGCTCCGGGGTCATCACCTCGGTGCATTCCTTCGCCACCGACCCGACCCGCGGCGTCTTCATCCTGGCGATCCTGGTGCTGTTCATCGGCGGCTCGCTGACGCTGTTCGCGTGGCGCGCGCCGCTGCTCCGGCAGGGCGGTCTGTTCGCGCCGATCTCCCGCGAGGGCTCGCTCGTCCTCAACAACCTCTTCCTGGTGGCGGCCTGCGCCACCGTGCTGGTCGGCACCCTCTACCCGCTGGTGCTGGAGATGCTGACCGGCGAGAAGATCACGGTCGGGCCGCCCTTCTTCAATTCCACCTTCGTGCCGCTCGCGATCCCGCTGCTGCTGATCGTGCCCGTGGGGCAGGCACTGGCCTGGAAGCGCGGCGACGTGCTCGCCGCCGCCCAGCGCCTCTTCGCCGCGCTGGCGGTGGCCCTGGTCGTCGGCTTCGTGGTCCTGGCCCTCACCTGGGGCGGCCCGGTCCTGGCACCGGTGGGGATCGGCCTCGGCGCCTATCTGCTGATCGGCTCCGTTCTGGAGATCGTCACCCGCGCCCGGGGCTACGGGGCGAGCCGGGCCCGCTCGCTCGGCCAGATCGGGCGCCGCGCCGTCGGCCTGCCGCGCTCGGCCTGGGGCACCGCCATCGCCCATGCCGGGGTCGGCGTGGTGGTGCTGGGCATCGCCGCACAGGGCTGGGCCACCGAGGGCTTGGCGACCCTCAAGCCCGGCCAGACCCTTGCGACGGGGCCCTACACGGCCACCCTGGACCGGGTCGCGCCGCGCAAGGGACCGAACTACGAGGAGGCCGCCGCCTACCTGACGATCCGCACCCGCGCCGGCGACGAGGTGGGCCAGGTCGAGACCGGCAAGCGCTTCTACCCGAGCCGCAAGATGGCGGTGACGGAGTCCGGGCTGCTGACGATCGGCGCCAGCCAGGTCTATGCGAGCCTCGGCGAGATCGGCCAGGACGGTGGCGTCGGCCTGCGCCTCTACTACAAGCCGCTGGTCCTGCTGATCTGGCTCGGGGCGGTGGTGATGGCGGTCGGCGGCGGCCTGTCTCTGACGGACCGGCGGATGCGCGTGGGCGTCCCCGCCAAGGCGAAGGCGCGGCCGCTCCCCGTTGCGGTGCCGGCCGAATGATGGCGCGCCGCTCCCTCCGACCGGCCCTGGCGGCGCTGGCCCTGCTGGCGTCGCTTCCCGCCCACGCGGTCCAGCCCGACGAGGTGCTGAAGGATCCCACCCTGGAGCACCGCGCCCGGGAGATCTCGGCCGAGCTGCGCTGTCTCGTCTGCCAGAACCAGTCGATCGACGATTCCGACGCGCCGCTCGCCAAGGACCTGCGCCTGATCGTGCGCGAGCGGCTGCAGAAGGGGGACAGCGACAAGGCGGTGCTCGACTACGTCGTGGCGCGCTACGGCGAGTTCGTGCTGCTGCGCCCGGTCTTCGCGCTGCACACCCTGCTGCTCTGGCTGACCCCGGTTCTGGCGGTGCTGCTGGGCGGCTTCGGCCTGTGGCGCCTCGCCCGCCGCCGGCCGCCCGCACCGGTCCGGACTCTGTCGGCCGCCGAGCAGGCGGAGGTCGCGGCGCTGCTGCGACGCGATTAGAATTGGGGGCGGTAGCGATTCGCCCGCCCCATTCGGCACGAGTCTTGGATCGGGCTTCGCAGACCGCATGATCGGCGACGCGCCCCGGGGCAGGACGATGACGGCCGCTACGCTCACCATCTCGAGCCGCAATTATTCCTCGTGGTCGCTGCGGGGCTGGCTGATCTGCCGGATGGCCGGTCTCGACTTCCAGACCGAGGTCCTGTCCGGCACGGATGCCACCAGCCGGGCGGAGCTGCTGCACCTGTCGCCGTCGTTCCTGGTGCCGCGCCTGCGCCACGGCGACGTGGTCGTCTGGGACACCCTGGCCATCGCCGAATATCTGGCCGAGACTTTTCCCGCGGCCGGTTTCCTTCCCGGCAACGCGGCGGAGCGCGCCCATTGCCGGTCCATCTCCGGCGAGATGCATTCCGGCTTCGTCAATCTCCGCTCGGCCCTGCCGATGAACCTGCGTGCCTTCCACCCTGACTTCCGGGTGTTCAACGGCGCGAAGGCCGACATCGAGCGTATCGTGACGATCTTCGACGATTGCCTGGACCGCTACGACGGGCCGTACCTGTTCGGAGCGCGACCGTGCCTGGCGGACGCCATGTATGCCCCGGTCTGCACCCGCTTCCGCACCTACGACGTCGCCCTGCCGCCCCGCGCCGCCGCCTACCGCGACACGATCCTGCACTGGCCGCTGATGGTGGAATGGGCGGAAGCCGCTGCCGACGAGCCGGACGAGATCGAGGAACTGGAGATGGAGTTCTGACGAGCCGCCTGCTTGGCCTCCGGCCTGCGCAGGTCGTCCCTGCAAGCGGGGCGCGCAGGCAACCCGGATGCCCTCCCTCGGTCGCTCCCTGTCGCCGCCGGACGAAGGCGACCTACGCACCCTACGATCCAGGGTGACGGGACACGAGCCAGCGTCGCGGAGGTGCATGGCTCGCGCCGCTCGGAAAGGCAGAGGCGGACGATCGAGCAGATTCACCGTGTGGATGCAATTTATTGCAGGGCACAAATTCATGTTGCGCCGCACGCAGATGTGGTCCGTCACCGCTCCGATTCAAAAAATTAATTTCTGACAAAGAATTAGCCGGAATTGGCCGAGGCGCGGTCGGCCGGGTTACAGCTCGACAAACGTCCTTTGTCGAGCGACCGGACTGCGCGATTGAAGCCAACCGGCATTTCTGTTCCTCTTCGCATTAGAACAGGAACAGACTGGGCTGGAAACCATGGCGCGTCACGAGCCCTGGAGCGCGGAGCGCGCATCCGGGATCATCGCCGAACACACCCATCTCGAAGGGGCCACGCTGCCGATCCTGCACGCGCTGCAGGAGACGTTCGGCTACGTGGATTCCGGCGCCGTGCCGCTGATCGCGGACGCGCTGAACCTGTCGCGCGCCGAGGTGCACGGCTGCATCACCTTCTACCACGATTTCCGCGCCCACCCCGCCGGCCGCCACGAGGTGAAGCTGTGCCGGGCCGAGGCCTGCCAGGCCATGGGCTCCGACAAGCTCCATCGCGAGATCCTCGGCCGCCTCGGCTGCGGCTGGCACGAGACCACCGCCGACGGCAGCGCCACGGTGGAGCCGGTCTACTGCCTCGGCCTCTGCGCCAACGGTCCCGCCGCGCTGGTGGACGGTGAGCCCGTCGCGCACCTGACCGCCGACGCCCTCGAAGCTGCACTGACGGAGGTGCGCCAGTGAGCGTGACCCTCTACATTCCCCGCGATGCCGTCGCCCTCGGCCTCGGCGCCAACAAGGTCGCCCGCGCGCTGTTCGCCGGCGCCGAGCGCCGCGGTCTCGACGTCACCATCGTGCGCACCGGTTCCCGCGGCCTGTTCTGGCTGGAGCCGATGGTCGAGGTCGGCACGCCCGAGGGGCGCGTCGCCTACGGCCCGGTCAAGCTGGCGGATATCGACGCCCTTCTGGATGCCGGCCTCGCCACCGGCGGTGACCATCCCCTGCGCCTCGGTGATCCTGAAAAAATCCCCTACCTCGCCCGGCAGCAGCGGCTGACCTTCCACCGCTGCGGCGTGATCGATCCGGTCTCCGTGGACGATTACCGGGCCCATGGCGGCTATCGCGGCCTCGAGGCCGCGCTGAAGCTCGATGCCGAGGGCATCGTCGCGGCGGTGCGCGATTCCGGCCTGCGCGGCCGGGGTGGTGCCGGTTTCCCGGCCGGCATCAAGTGGAACACCGTGATGCTCGCCAAGGCGGACCAGAAGTATGTGGTCTGCAACGCCGACGAGGGCGATTCGGGCACCTTCGCCGACCGGATGATGATGGAGGGCGACCCCTTCAACCTCATCGAGGGCATGACCATCGCGGCCGTCGCGACCGGTGCCACCCGCGGTTACATCTACCTGCGCTCCGAGTACCCGCAGGCGTTTGCCACCCTCAAGGAGGCCATCGCCAACGGCGTGACCGCCGGCGTGCTCGGCGAGAATATCCTGGGCTCGGGCAAGACCTTCCACCTGGAAGTGCGCCTCGGCGCCGGCGCTTATATCTGCGGTGAGGAGACCTCGCTGCTGGAGAGCCTCGAGGGCAAGCGCGGCATCGTCCGCGCCAAGCCGCCGATCCCGGCGCTGAAGGGCTTCCTCGGCAAGCCGACGCTGGTCAACAACGTCATGACCTTCACGGCCGTGCCGTGGATCCTGGAGAACGGCGCCAAGGCCTACGCCGATTACGGCATGGGCCGCTCGCTCGGCACCCTGCCGATCCAGCTCGCCGGCAACATCAAGCACGGCGGCCTGATCGAGATGGCCTTCGGCATCACCCTCCGGCAGGTGATCGAGGATTTCGGCGGCGGCACCCGTTCGGGTCGGCCGGTCCGGGCCGTGCAGGTCGGCGGGCCGCTCGGGGCCTACTTCCCCGACCATCTCCTCGACACGCCCCTCGACTACGAGGCGATGGCGGCCAAGAAGGGCCTCGTCGGCCACGGCGGTATCGTGGTGTTCGACGACACCGTCGACATGGCCGCCCAGGCCCGCTTCGCCTTTGAGTTCTGCGCCACCGAGTCCTGCGGCAAGTGCACCCCCTGCCGCATCGGCGCCACCCGCGGCGTCGAGACCATGGACAAGGTCATCGCCGGCATCCGGCCGGATGCGAATCTCAAGCTGGTCGAGGACCTCTGCGAGGTCATGACCGACGGGTCGCTCTGCGCCATGGGCGGGCTCACCCCGATGCCCGTCATGAGCGCGATCACCCATTTCCCCGAGGATTTCAGGCGCGCCGGCGATCTGCCGGCCGCGGCCGAGTAAGGAGGCGTCGATGGGCCTGATCAAGGAGATCGACTACGGCACGCCGATCCGCGTGGCGGAGCAGACCGTCACGCTGACGATCGACGGCATGTCTGTGACGGTGCCGGCGGGCACCTCGGTGATGGCGGCGGCGATGCATGCCGGGACGCAGATCCCGAAGCTCTGCGCCACCGATAGCCTGGAGCCGTTCGGCTCCTGCCGCCTCTGCCTCGTGGAGATCGAGGGCCGGCGCGGCACCCCGGCCTCCTGCACGACCCCGGCCGAGAACGGCATGGTCGTCCACACGCAGAACGAGAAGCTCGCCAAGCTCCGCAAGGGCGTGATGGAGCTCTACATCTCCGATCATCCCCTGGACTGCCTGACCTGCGCGGCCAACGGCGATTGCGAGCTGCAGACGCAGGCCGGCGTCGTCGGCCTGCGGGACGTCCGCTATGGCTATGACGGCGACAACCACGTCAAGCCGAGCGCCGAGAAGTATCTGCCGAAGGACGAGTCGAACCCGTACTTCACCTACGACCCGTCGAAGTGCATCGTCTGCAACCGCTGCGTGCGCGCCTGCGAAGAGGTCCAGGGCACCTTCGCGCTGACCATCGCGGGCCGCGGCTTCGACAGCCGCGTGGCCGCCGGCCCGACCAACTTCTTCGAGTCGGAATGCGTCTCCTGCGGCGCCTGCGTGCAGGCCTGCCCGACTGCGACGCTTCAGGAGAAGTCGATCCACGAGTACGGCCAGCCCGAGCACGCGGAGGTGACGACCTGCGCCTATTGCGGCGTCGGCTGCTCGTTCAAGGCCGAGATGCAGGGCGAGCGCGTCGTCCGCATGGTCCCCTACAAGGGCGGCAAGGCCAATGAGGGCCATAGCTGCGTGAAGGGCCGCTTCGCCTACGGCTACGCCACCCACAAGGACCGCATCACCAAGCCGATGATCCGTGAGAAGATCACGGATCCGTGGCGCGAGGTCTCCTGGGAGGAGGCCATCGACCGGGCCGCGAGCGAGTTCAAGCGGATCCAGGCCAAGTACGGCAAGGATTCGGTCGGCGGCATCACCTCGTCGCGCTGCACCAACGAGGAGGCCTACCTCGTCCAGAAGCTCGTGCGCGCCGCCTTCGGCAACAACAACGTCGATACCTGCGCCCGCGTCTGCCACTCGCCGACCGGCTACGGCCTGATGTCGACGCTGGGCACCTCGGCCGGCACACAGGACTTCAAGTCGGTGGAGCATTCCGACGTGATCCTGGTGATCGGCGCCAACCCCACCGACGGCCATCCGGTCTTCGGCTCGCGGATGAAGAAGCGCCTGCGCCAGGGCGCGAAGCTGATCGTCGCCGATCCGCGCAAGATCGACCTCGTGAAGTCGCCCCACATCAAGGCCGATTATCACCTGCCGCTGAAGCCCGGCTCCAACGTCGCCTTCATCAACTCGCTGGCGCACGTGATCGTCACCGAGGGGCTGATCGACGAAGCCTATGTCCGCGAGCGCTGCGACCTCGCCGAGTTCGAGTCCTGGGCCCGGTTCATCGCCGATGAGCGGCACTCCCCGGAGAGCCAGCAGCCCTTCACCGGTCTCGACCCGGCGGAAGTCCGCGGGGCGGCCCGGCTCTACGCCAAGGGCGGCGCGGCCGGCATCTACTACGGTCTGGGCGTCACCGAGCACAGCCAGGGCTCGACCATGGTGATGGGCATGGCCAACATCGCCATGGCCACCGGCAACATCGGCAAGCTCGGCGCCGGCGTGAACCCGCTGCGCGGCCAGAACAACGTGCAGGGCTCCTGCGACATGGGCTCGTTCCCGCACGAGCTCACCGGCTACCGCCACGTCTCGGACGACGCCACCCGCGAGAGCTTCGAGGCCCTCTGGGGCGCCAAGCTCGACAACGCGCCGGGCCTGCGCATCACCAACATGCTCGACGAGGCCGTCGAGGGCTCGTTCAAGGGCATGTACATCCAGGGCGAGGACATCGCGCAGTCCGACCCGGACACGCACCACGTCACCTCGGGCCTGATGGCGATGGAGTGCATCGTCGTCCAGGATCTGTTCCTGAACGAGACCGCCAAATACGCCCACGTCTTCCTGCCGGGTGCCTCGTTCCTGGAGAAGGACGGCACCTTCACCAACGCCGAGCGCCGCATCTCGCGGGTCCGCAAGGTGATGGCCCCGATGGGCGGCTATGGCGACTGGGAGGGCACCGTGCTGCTCTCCAACGCGCTGGGCTACAAGATGGAGTACAGCCACCCGTCCGAGATCATGGATGAGATCGCCTCGCTCACCCCGAGCTTCACCGGCGTGTCCTACGCCAAGCTCGACGAGCTCGGCTCGGTGCAGTGGCCCTGCAACGAGAAGGCGCCACTCGGCACGCCGATGATGCACGTGGATCGGTTCGTCCGCGGCAAGGGTCGGTTCATGATCACCGAGTTCGTGGCCACCGAGGAGCGCACGGGGGCGAAGTTCCCGCTGATCCTCACCACGGGCCGGATCCTGTCCCAGTACAATGTCGGCGCGCAGACCCGGCGCACCGAGAACTCGCGCTGGCACGAGGAGGACGTGCTGGAGATCCACCCGTTCGACGCGGAGCTGCGCGGCATCGTCGACGGCGATCTCGTCGCCCTGGAGAGCCGCTCGGGCGACATCGCCCTCAAGGCCAAGATCTCCGAGCGGATGCAGCCGGGCGTGGTCTACACGACCTTCCACCACGCCAAGACCGGCGCCAACGTCATCACCACTGACTACTCGGACTGGGCGACCAACTGCCCCGAGTACAAGGTGACGGCGGTGCAGGTCCGGCGGACCAACCGGCCCTCCGACTGGCAGGCGAAGTTCTACGAGGAGGACTTCTCCCTGACCCGGATCGCCAATTCCCAGGGCACTGCGCTCGACGCGGCGGAGTAAGAGTATCCGATGAGTGCCGTGACGCAGGCGGACAAGCTCGTCCGCATGGCCAACCAGATCGCCACCTTCTTCCGGTCCTACCCGGAGGAGGAGGCGGTCGCCGGGGTCCAGAAGCACATCAAGGCGTTCTGGACGCCCAAGATGATCGCGCATCTCGAGGCCGCCCTCCCGGAGCAGGGCGACCGGGTCGACAGCTACGTGCGGCGGGCGTTGCAGGGCGAGGAGCCGGCGGCCGACAGCCCGGTGCGGCCCGCGACCCGGGATCCGCAGCTCGCGGGGGCGGGCGCCAGCGACGCGGGCTGACCGATCGGCACTGGTCCGAGGCTTCGGGCTCTGACCCGGCCGGAGCCGAGCGGCGAAGGATCACGCGAAACGCCCCCCTCTTCCGACCGGGAGAGGGGGGCGTTTCGCGTCTGGCCTGTGCAGATGGGTGAAGGGGGGCTGGCGCTGACGAGGTGCGCCGACATCGGGCGCGTCTGAAGGGCGCCTGCGCCGTCATGCGATGGCCGCCCGATCTGGGCGGCCATCGCCCCGTTGGACCCGGCGACGTCGGTCGCCGGGCCTGCCGATGTCAGTTCTTGAGGGCGACCGTGAAGTCGGCCTCGGTCTTCTTGCGGATCTCGTCCTCGGTGACGCCGTCGGCGAGTTCGATCAGCGTCATGCCGCCGTCGCCCTTCTTGTCGATCGCGAACACGCCGAGATCGGTGATCACCAGATCGACCACCTGGGTTCCGGTGAGCGGCAGGTCGCAGGCCTTGAGCAGCTTCGGGCTCTCGGTACCGTCCTTGTTCTTGGCGACGTGCTCCATCACCACGACCACGCGCTTCACCCCGGCCACGAGGTCCATGGCGCCGCCCATCCCCTTCACCATCTTGCCGGGGATCATCCAGTTGGCGAGGTCGCCGTTGCCGGCCACCTGCATGGCCCCGAGGATCGACAGGTTGATGTGCCCGCCGCGGATCATCCCGAAGGAATCCGCCGAGGAGAAGTAGCTCGTCGTCGGCAGGGCGGTGATCGTCTGCTTGCCGGCGTTGATCAGGTCCGGATCCTCCTCACCCTCGTATGGGAAGGGGCCCATGCCCAGCATGCCGTTCTCCGACTGGAGCTGCACCGACATGCCCTCGGGGATGTAGTTCGACACCAGCGTCGGGATGCCGATGCCGAGGTTCACGTAGAAGCCGTCCTCCAGCTCCTTGGCGGCGCGCGCCGCCATCTGCTCACGGGTCCAGGCCATCGTTCTCGCTCCCTTCCCGTCCGGTCAGTGCGTGCCGCCGCCGGCCGCGGCGGCCGGGGTCGCATCGTTGCGCTTGCGCGTCGTGCGCTGCTCGATGCGCTTGTCGCGCACGCCCACGTCGACGATGCGCTTCACGAAGATGCCGGGCGTGTGGATCGTGTCCGGATCGATCTCGCCCGGCTTCACGAGATGCTCGACCTGCGCCACCGTCATCTTGGCGGCGGTGGCCATCATCGGGTTGAAGTTGCGCGCGGTCATCCGGTAGCGCAGGTTCCCCTCGGTGTCGCCCGTATGGGCATGGACCAGGGCGAGGTCGGCGAACAGGCCGCGCTCCATGACGTAGTGCTCGCCATCGAACTCGCGGACCTCCTTGCCCTCGGCGACCTTGGTGCCGACGCCGGTCTTGGTGAAGAAGGCCGGGATGCCGGCGCCGCCGGCGCGGATCCGCTCGGCGAGCGTGCCCTGCGGGTTGAACTCGATTTCCAGCTCGCCACCGAGATATTGGCGGGCGAATTCCTTGTTCTCGCCCACGTAGGACGAGATCATCTTCCGGACCTGACGGGTGTCCAGAAGCTTGCCGAGGCCGACCCCGTCGATGCCGGCATTGTTCGAGACGACGGTGAGACCTTTGACGCCCGAGAGGCGCACCGCCTCGATCAGCTCGTCCGGGATGCCGCAGAGGCCGAAGCCGCCGCACATCACCATCATGTCGTCGTGCAGGAGGCCGGCCAGGGCCGCGGCGGCATCCGTGTAGACCTTCTTCATCGAACCGTCCTTTTCCCGCCGGACCCGACCGGCCGAAACCTGGGAAGTGCGTGTCCTCGCGCCTGCTCTCCCCGATTCCGCGCGTGAAATCCAGTGGTGCGCCGCACCGGTCCGCGCGGACGCGGGCGATCCGTAACCGGCACTGCGTTGGGGAGGGCAGGGCGGCCCTGCGCGGGCGCGGCAGACAAAGCCGGCCAAGGACGCTAAATTGCTCACTCGACGTGCAGACCCTGCCGGGCCGCGGCAGCCCGAGGGGCCGGCGCGGCGCCCGGCTTCCGGTTACAGCCGCCGCCCCTTCGGAGCATGATGTCGCTGCGCCGCCCGATCTTCGTCCTCGCTCTCGGGAGCCTGATCGCGGCCGGCCTCGGCCTGCGCGATTGGCCCCTGGAGGACGGCCGGGTCACGGCCTACGCGCGCCGCGCCTTCGACGCCTACGGCCTGGGCCTGACGCTGCAGGGCCCCGCGAGCGTCGCGGTGCTGCCTTGGCCGCGCCTGACCCTCGACCGCGTCCGGCTCGCCGCCGGTTCCGACGGACCGGTCCTGGCGGATGCGGGCCGCCTGACCCTCGACCTCGACCCGCTGAGCCTCCTCGGCGGGCGCGCGGCCGTGAGCGGGCTTCGCCTGGAGGGTGCGCGGCTGTCGGATGACCCCGCCGGCTGGGACGCCCCCCTCGCGCGCCTCGCCGAGCAGGCCCGGTTCGGCGGGACGGCCCGGCCACGCCGGATCGTCGTGCGCGACGCGCGCCTCGCCGCCGGCGACACGGCCCGGGACATCGACCTGGACATCGCGTGGCCGCTCTGGGGAAAGACCGCCGAGGGCCGCGCCAGCTTCACGTGGCGGGGCGTGCCGACCCGGATCACCCTGACCCACCTGCGTCCGGCCGAGCTGGCCCAGCGCCGCCGCAGCCCGTTCACCGCGGAGGTCACGTGGCCGGACGGCAGCCTCGCGGCGGACGGAACGATGGCGCCGCCCGCGGAGGGGAACGCGCTGCCCGTCCTGTCCGGGCAGGTCCGGTTCGAGACGCGATCCCTGCCGGAGAGCCTGGCCTGGATCGGCCGTGATGTGCCGCTGGCGCCGCTCGCCGGCGCCTTCTCGATCGACGGCCGGTTCGAGACGGCGGAGCGGTCCATCTCGTGGCCGAGCCTGCGCATCGGCCTCGGTCAGAACGTGCTGGAAGGCGCCGGCGCCGTCGCCTTCGGACCCGGCAAGGCGCCGCGCCTCTCGGTGCAGGCGACCCTGGCGGCCGAGACCCTCGACTTCACGCCGCTCGTCGAGGATCTGACCCGGCTCCTCGATCCCGCCCCGGTATCCGTCGCCCTGGCGCCGCTCACGCAGGGCGACCTCGACCTCCGCCTGTCGGCGGCGGAGGGCCGCGCCGGCGCCGTTCGGGTGCAGGATCTGGCGGCGAGCATCCTGGTGCGGGATACCGCCCTTGAGGTTGCGGTGAACCGGGCCCGGATCCAGGACGGCACGTTCAAGGGGCGCGTGAACCTGACGAGCGGGACCGATCCGGCCGCGACGGAGCTGCGCACCCAGGGGAGCCTCGACCGCGTCGATCTCGGTGCGCTCCTCGGCGAGATCGGCGCGGCCCGCTGGGTGGTCGGGCCCGTCCAGGGGCATTTCGCCCTCGAATCCAGGGCGCGTGACACGGTCGGCCTCCTGGCGCATCTCGGCGGACGGGCCACGCTCGCCATGGATGGCGGCGCCATCGCGGGCCTCGATCTCGCCGACGTCGTCCACCGCAACGGTGCCGTGGCGTCCGGAGCTCTGGCGCGCCGGAACGGCCGGACCGCGTTCGAGCGGGCCGTGGTGACGCTGCGCTTCGTCGACGGTGTCGGCGAGATCGCCGAGTCGGGTCTTCTGGGGCCGAGTGTCGGCGCCACCCTTCACGGCCAGGTGTCGCTGCCGGAACGGCGACTCGACGCCAGGGGCGATCTCGTTCTGCGGCCGCCCGGCGATTCCGCCCGCGGGATCCTGTTCGCGGTGACGGGCCCCTGGAACGCCCTGACGGCTCAGACGGCCGCCCACAGCGAGCCGTCCGATCCGGCCGGCCGGATCGGGGATGCGATGCTGCCCGATCCTCTCAAATTGCCCGCCACCCTCGGCCTGCCCGGCAGTGTCCGTGCCTTCGCGCCGTGACGGTCGCGCGTTGGCGCCGGCCCCGGCCAAGCTCTAAGATCGGATCCCGATCGCCGTCATGATCCCCATGCGCCGCCTGCTCATCGAGGAACCCGTCACCCGCGCAGGGCCTCTGGCCCGGCGGCTCGCCGTGTTCTCCGTCATCGCCACCGGCATCGCCCTGATCTTGGTCCGAGACCCGCGTGCCGACACCGACGCGGCGCTCGCGGCCCTGGTGGCCGGGTTCGGGGTCGCGGTGCTCGCCGCGGCGGCTGCGGTCTTCGCCTTCGTGCGGGTCTGGCGCGAGGGGGCTCGCGGTCTCGGGGCCGCCCTCGCAGGGCTGATCCTCGCGCTGGCGGTCCTCGGCTATCCCGCTTTCCTGGGCTTGCGCAGCCTGCGGCTGCCGGCGCTGTCCGACATCACCACCGACATCGACAACCCACCCGCCTTTTCGCGCTCGCGGGCGGCCTTCGCGGCTCGCGGCGGCCGCTACCCGGCGGATCCCGGCCCCGCGATCCGCGAGCGCCAGCGCGGCGCCTATCCGCAGATCGCGCCCCTGACCCTCGATATCGGCGCCGACGAGGCCTTCGAACTCGCCCGGCAGGCGGCGCTAAAGCGGCACTGGCAGATCGTCGAGGCGATCCGGCCGGGGGGACGCACCGGGAACGGTCGGATCGAGGCCGTGGCCCGCGGTCTGATCCTCAACCTGCCCGGCGACGTCACCGTGCGTATCCGCCCCCGCGCGGACGGGGCGCGGATCGATGTGCGCTCGGCCTCGCGCCTCAGCGGCCGCGATTTCGGCAGCAACGCGGACCGGATCCGGGCCTATCTCGACGACGTCGCCAACCTCGCCCTCGCGGTGAAGTGACCCGTCGCGTCCCTCAGGCCGGCGCGTAGGTGCCGTCCAGCCGGGGGGCGCCGTCGCAGGTTGCGCGCCCGCGTCCGACAAGATCCTCCAGATGGGCGAAGACCGACAGCGCCGCGGCGCCGCGGAGACGGGGATCGAGCCCCTGGTAGATCGCCGCGACGATGTCGGCGATCCGCCTGTCCCCGGCCGCCAGCCGCGCGCGGATCGCCGCTTCGCGCTGGCGGCGGTGCCCGGCCAGCCCGCGCAGGAACCGGGCGGGCTCGCATACGGGTCCGCCATGGCCCGGCCAGTACACGGTCTCGTCGCGCCCGCGCAGCTTGTCGAGGGAGTCCATGTAGGCCCGCATCGCGCCGTCCGGCGGGGCCACGATCGTGGTCGACCACGCCATGACGTGGTCTCCCGAGAACAGCGCCTGCGCTTCCGGCAGCGCGAAGGCGAGATGGTTCATCGTGTGGCCGGGGGTCTCGACGGCCACGAGGGTCCAGCCTCGACCGGACACGGAATCGCCCTCCGCCATGATCCGCTCGGGAGCGTGAGCCCGGTCGGCGCTGGCATCGAGCATCGGCGCTTCCGCCTCCGAGAGCGCGCGTGCGGCCCTGTGTGGCCCGCATCCGACGATTGGCGCGCCGGTGCGGGCAGCGAGGAGCCGCGCGCCCGGAGAATGATCACGATGGGTGTGGGTGACCACGATGGCCTCCACACGCTCCCCAGCGAGGTCCTGAAGCAGCGCCTCGATATGCACCGGATCATCCGGGCCCGGATCGAGCACCGCGACGCGATCCTGGCCCACCACGTAGGTGCAGGTGCCGCTCGCCGTGAAGAAGCCGCCGTTCGGCGCGACCCGGCGGCGGATCAACGGGGCGACCGGCTCTAGCCGCCCGGCTGGGGGCATCGAACGATCGAAGGTCAGGCTGTTCTCGTCGGCGTCCGCCATCGCGATCCCATGCGATCGACACGGCGTTTCCTTGGACGGTTCGACGCCGCGTGGCAATCGGCTCGGAGGCCGCGATCCGACGTTCCGGGCATTCCCCGCGTATCCGGCAAGTTCCGATGTCGCAGACGCGCTCTGCGACCGGATGACCGCCCCTGCACCGACCTCGCCCCCTGGAGGCGGCCCTCGGTCTGGGCGTGACGCTTACGGGCCAGACCGCGACGAAGGACGTCAGCCCTGGCGGCGGGTCTGTCGAGCGCGCACGCGGACCGGTACGGGCGCCGGTGCCGGCAGGAGACCGAGCGCTGCCGCGCGCAAGGCATCGCCGGTTCTATCGACGAGATCGGCGAGGCGCACCGCCAGCGCGGCGGCCTTCGATCGAACGGCACTCTTGGCAGATTGCAGCATCGCAAATCCCGGATCGAGCCTGGAGACCTCTCTTCGAACGCTAGCGCCCCTGTCTCGTTCCGTCACCCCTTGACGCGGACAGCGCACGAACCCCCCGCTCCCCAGGGGACTTCGCGATCGGGGCGGAACCGGAGCGAAACCTTGGCGTTTTCGTGTTCAGAACGACGCGGCCCGCCCGCGTTGAGACTTTCGAAGGATCTGAACGATGCTCGGTTGGGCCGTAACTTTTCTCGTCGTCGCCCTCGTGGCCGCTCTGCTTGGCTTCGGCGGCATCGCCGGCACGGCGATGGAAGCTGCCAAGCTGGTATTCTTCGTGGCCATCGTCCTCTTTGCGATCTCGGCGGTCGTGGGACTGATGCGGGGCCGCTCGCCGACACTTTGAGGAACGACCGGAGACGCCGGCCCCGATCCCGGGCCGGCGCACGGCGCGATGAGAAGCCGCCGCCCCGTTCGGCGGCTTTTTCCGTCGTGTCGGTCCGCATACTGGGCTCGAGACGGTTCCGTCTGGCCGAGGCGGGGGTATCGGGATGGGCGTCCGCTGGATCCGGGGTCGAGGGCTCTCGACCGTCAGGCTTTGCGGTCGGCGCTGTCCAGCTTCGCGATCAGTTCGGCAAAGCGGTCGGGCACCGGTTGCTGCGTGACCGTGTCGTACATCGCGCGCAGCTGCGTCGCGATACGATTGCGGGTCTGGTCGCTCAGGCCGTTCTTGGTCCGGTGGTCGGTGGTCTGGTCAGGGGTGTCGAAAGGTTGCTGATCGACGGCGCCGTCCTGGCCCTCCGACGAGCGATTCGAGACAGTCTCGGCATGCGAATAGCGCGCGCGAAGACCTCCCTCCTTTCCCTGGTCCACCATCAATAGGCCCCTTGTTGCCGAAGTCGGCTCGGCCGCATTGTGCTGCGGCTCGACATACGCCATGGCTGCGGCGGCAACGCCTGCCCGCCGGGATCGGTTCCGCCGGGGGGTGGAACGGAGTGCGGGCCTCCGCGTTGGGCGGTAGGCTGCGCAGGACACAAGCCGGCCCCGGCAGGACTTCGGTAAAGGACCGAGGCGTTCGCGGCCGGGCAACACGGCGAGGCACAGGGGATCGAATGTCGACATCGCAACTCGTGGTACAGCACCTGCCGTACCTGCGCCGCTACGCGCGGGCGCTCACGGGTAGCCAAGTGGCGGGCGACGCGTATGTCGCTGCCACCCTGGAGACCCTCGTCAACGAACCGGACACGCTCGGCCGGAGCACCAACATCAAGGCCGATCTGTTCCGTGTCTTCACGCGGATCTGGAACTCGCTCTCGGTGAACGGCCGCAGCGAGCAGGTTCAGCACGATCTGCCGGCGGAGGTCCGTCTCGGCCAGATCACGCCGCTGCCGCGGCAGGCGTTCCTGCTCTCCTGCCTCGAAGGCTTCTCCGAGGAAGATGCGGCTATCATCCTGGGCGTCGACGTCTCCGAGGTCCGTGACCTCGTGGACGAGGCCGGCCGCGAGCTGGCCGCCGACATGGCGACCGAGATCCTCATCATCGAGGACGAGCCGCTGATCGCGATGGATCTCGAGGCCCTCGTGGAGGGTCTGGGTCACAATGTCATCGGCGTCGCCCGCACCCGCACCGAGGCGATCAAGATCGCCGGCGAGGGTAAGCGTCCCGGCCTGATCCTGGCGGACATCCAGCTCGCCGACGGCTCCTCGGGTCTCGATGCCGTGAACGATCTCCTGAAGACCTTCGAGGTCCCGGTGATCTTCATCACGGCCTATCCGGAGCGGTTCCTCACCGGCGAGCGTCCCGAGCCCGCCTTCCTCATCGCGAAGCCCTTCCAGCCGGCGAATGTCTCGGCGGTGATCAGCCAGGCGCTGTTCTTCCAGCAGACGGCCCGTCGGCGCGAAGCCAAGACGGCCTGAGAGGACGGCCTGAGCCGGGCTCGGCGGTTCTCGCCGGGCTGAACCGGTCCCAGGCCGCCTCCGAGCCTCGATGACGACAAAAACCCCGGCTTGCGCCGGGGTTTTTTGTTGTCCGTGCCGGAGACCCGGACATCCCGGATGCAGGCGCAAAAAAACGGGCCGGAGAAGTCTCCAGCCCGTCGCGAAGGTTCCGGCCGATGCACAAGGGGAATGCGGGGAGGACCAGGTGGCCGGGTGCAGAGAAAACGGATGCCGGACCGGGAGGTTCCAGAAAACGCACTTTTTCTGATGCGGTGGCCTTTTGGCCACATGTGGATGGTGTGGATTGCGGGCGTGCGCCGCCGCACCAACGGCCGGGCTGTCATCGAATACTCAGGATACGTAGGCGCGTCACAGTCTAGGAACCTGCGATTGCAGGGCGCGTTATACGAACATCCTGTCAAGCTCTCGCATGAGGTCGGGGCAATGCTGCGGTCTGGTTTCCTCCTGGGCGTGAGTGCTCCTGCCGCTCTTCTCACCGTCCTCGTCCAGCCGGTCGTGCGCGACACGGCGGATCGTTGGGTGCCCCCGGTGCCCACCGCCCAGACGGCGCAGATTCCGCTGCCGGGGATGCGGCCGGTCTCCATCGCGCTCAGCCCGACGCGGGTCGCGGGCGTTCAGAAGGCCGACGGTCGGATTGCCCCGGTCGCAGGGGAAGCTCAGGATCTGGAGATCAAGCCGATCCTGCGTCAGCCGCCCCGGCGTATGGTCCGCGAAGGCTGCGAGACGGCTCTGAGCTCCCTGGTCGGGCCCGAGGCGCGCCGCATGACCCCCGGGCGTTGCATTTCCTGATCGTTGCCCCCCGGATCCCGTAACGCAAAAGGCCCCGTCACCATGGCGGGGCCTTTTGCGTTGGTGTGCCGTGTTGGCATTGCCGAAACGAAAACGGCGCCGGTCCGAAGACGCGGCGCCGCTACGCGATACGCGTGAGCCGATGCCTCACTCGGCCCGGCCTGTCCCCGTGGACTGACCGCCCTTGCGACCGGCGGACGAAGCCAATTCGCGATCCTGCGAAAAGGAACGCTTCTCTGCCGGCACGCTGCGGCCGCCCTTGCTGGCGATCTCGCGCTGCCGCTCGAGGTTCATCGAGGCAAAGCCCCGCTTCGAGGTCGAATTTCCGGATGCCATCAGTTCCTCCTCAGGCTTCGCTTCACCCCGCAACAACCTTCAGCAATAACCAAGGTTCCTATCCCGAGACCTGCTCAAGCTTCCGCCAGCTAAGCTTGGCAGCAACCCGGACTTGTGTCGGGCGTTGGTCGACGTTCGACCTTGGTCGACATCCGCGGCCGTGTCGGCATGACCGGAGCCACGGCGACTTGGTCCGGGAGGCGGTGCGACAGTGCGACCGCGGAATGAGATGGGGTATCGCGCATGACGAACCGCAACATGGTCAAGGATCCTGCCCCGGGCACGGCGACGGAGCGGCCGAACACGCCGCCGATGCCGCCGATGCCGGCCCCGGAAGATTCCGCTACGCCGACCACCCGTGAGGAGCCCACCGACTCGCCCCATCTGAATGCCAGCCTCAAGCGCGAAGCGCCCGCTCCCGGGCGCCAGGGCCTCTCGACCGAGCGCTGATCCAGGTCGAAGCCGCCCTCAAGCCTGCCGCCGGTGCGTGAGGCGGATCAGGGCGGCGATCAGGAGGGCGATTGCCAGGATGGTGACGATTCCGGCCCCCGTCAGGATCCGCTGGATGAGCGGCGTATAGAGACCCCGTGCGGCATCGTAACCGTAGCAGAGCAGCGTGAGCCGGTCGGCGAGGCTGCCGACCCGGCCTTCGCCGGCCTCGGTCAGGGCGAGGCGGAGATCCCGCCCGGTTAGGGCGAGGGGCGACAGCACCCGTGCCACCCGGCCGTCGGCGGCGAGAAGAATGGCCGCCGCCGGATGGGCGAAGCTGTCGGTGCCGGCATCATAGACGGCCTGATAGCCCAGGGCGCCGGTGAGGCGCGCGAGGGCCGTGTCCGAGGCGATCAGAGCCCGGGGGCGGGCCGATGCATCCCGGTCTCCCAGCGTATCCGCGAGCATGCGGCGCGCGGCCGCGGGATCGTCGCGCGGGTCGATCCCGACCAGGACGAGCCCGTAATCGTCCCGCGGGAGTCCTGTCGCCGCGAGGGCCTCCACCGACATCGACACCATCGGGTCGCATACATTGCCGCAGGTGTAATCGACCGGCAGCAGCAGGGCGGCCCGACCGTCGAGGGCCTTGCCCAGGGTGGTGGGCTGCCCGGTGCGCGCATCGGTGACCGCAAGGTCGAGCGGGACGCGGGCCCCCGGGGGCGGCGTGACCGCGACACGGGCGAGATCGGCCTGGACCAGCCGGGCTACGGCCGGCCTCGACCCCAGGATGAGGCCGAGTGCCAGCAGGGCGCCGAGACCACACCGCCAAGTTGCGTCCAGTGCAGGGCTGGACAAGTGCCTGACGAACCGCATGGATATACGGGCCCGTCCGGCCCCGCCGTCCTGGGCGTGAGACCCGTCGCGGAGCCCCCGAATGACCCTCGACACCGAGGTTTCCTCCCTGAAGCAGGTGCCGCTGTTCCGCGAGGTGGAACCGTCGCGCCTGAAGCTTCTGGCCTTCACCAGCGAGCGGGTGCATTTCGAGCCGGGGCAACGCTTCTTCGCCCGCGGCGATGTGGCGGATGCAGCCTACGTGATCCTCTCGGGCACCGCGGAGGTCAGCATCGATGGCCCCGCCGGCCCGGTGCGGCTGGCGTTGCTGGGCCAGGATGCCCTGGTCGGCGAGATGGGCATCCTGGCCGAGCAGCCCCGATCCGCCACCGTGACGGCGCAATCCGCGGTGACCGCCCTGCGCATCGACCGGGGCGTCTTCCTGGAACTGCTCGCACAGTTTCCCCAGATCAGCATCGCCCTGATGCGCGTCCTGGCCTTGCGGCTGGAGCAGACCAATCAGGCGCTGGCCGAGAGCCGCGGCTGATCACGCTGCGTAAGTGATGAATTCCAGGAGCGACCCGTCCGGATCCCGGAAATAGACGCTCTGGCCGGGACCCGCGGCGCCGTGCCGCTCCACCGGCCCGAGTTCCACCACGATGCCGGCTGCCTCGAGATGCGCGATCGCCGCCTCGATCGGACCCGACCAGCGGAAGCACAGATCGCTGTTGCCGGGCTGGACGGGTTTGGCCGCCACGGGCACCGCCTCGACGCCAGGGCCATGGCAGTTGAGCTGGACGCCGCCGAACCGGTAGGCGAAGCCTGGGCCGCGCTCGATGATCTCGGCGCCCACCACATCCCGGTAGAAGGCATTGGATCGGGCCCAGTCGCTGACGTGGATCACACAGTGGTCGAGGTGTATCGCCGGGCTGAGCGGGACCTCGGGTGCGGTCGTCGCCTCGGTCGGAAGAGTTTGGGTCTCGGGCATCCTTCACCTCCGCGCCGGCCGCAATAGAGCGTTGCCGCGATTCTGAATTAGGGCGCAACCGTGGCCGCGCGAGCCGCCCGCACGCGATCCGCTGCGGCGGAAAAGCTACATCGTCACGGGCGCTGAGGCGGTAGGCATGGCGCGACGACCGTATCCCGCACGACAGGACCTATGATCGCCACGCTTCCATCGGCCTGGAGCCGCCTGCGCCGGATCGCCCTCTCGCGGATCCTCCTCGCCGTGGTGGCGATCGCGCCGCTGGCGGCCTGTCAGACCCGTCCGGTCCAGGTCGCGCAGGACGACGAATCCGCTTGGTACATCGGCGCAAAGCCCGACAAGCCCTTCGACATTCCCCTCGTCGATACCCAGCGGCTCGACCCCAAATATCGCCGGCAGCAGGTCAGCTACAACGGCCCCGAGCAACCCGGCACCATCGTCGTCGACATCGACAAGCGCCAGCTTGTCCTTGTTCAGGCCGATGGCACGGCGATGCAGTACGGCGTCGGCGTCGGCAAGGCAGGCTTCTCCTGGAAGGGCGAGGCCCGGGTCGGACGCAAGGGCGTCTGGCCGGATTGGAGCCCGACGGCCACGATGGTCTCGCTCCATCCCGACTTGCCACGGACCCGTAAGGGCGGCGTCGACAACCCGCTCGGTGCCCGCGCGCTCTACCTGTACCAGGGCAACCGCGACATCCTGTTCAGGATCCACGGCACCAACGAGCCCTGGAGCATCGGTGAGCAGATGTCGTCGGGCTGCGTCCGGATGCTGAACGAAGACATCGCGGATCTCTACGAGCGCGTGCCGGTGGGAACCCGCGTTCTCGTCAAGCGCAACGGCCAATACCGGACCTGATCGGTCTGGCTCCCCCGACGTCGGCTGCGACGCGCAAAGGCGGCGGTCAGCCGGCCGGCCTCACAGAGGCGGCGTCGCGCGCCTCTTCGGAGGCGTGGCGCGCGAGACGGCCGAGACCCTCACGATCCAGCGCCGGGTCACGCGGGGCGCCGTCCCGTACCATGCCGTCGCTCGCCAGGACCGCGGCCGTGGTCAGCCCCGGGCTCGTACGGGCGGCCGGTCCTTCCGGCCCGATCGCGAGGCCGATCCAGGTGAGAAGGGCTGCGCTCAGGGCCAAGCCGGCGAGCAGGGTCTTGAGAAAGCTCATGCGATACAACGACGGCTCCGGGGCGCCGTTCCGTGGCGCAGCCCGCGCGCAGGGTTGGAACGCTTTCGCAACCACGACGGGAGAAAGTCGGCGCCGGGGAAGCGCCGTTCCTCCGGTCGCCCGACAAATTCGCCACATTGGTCGTGCAGCGTGACGGCCCTCACACCGCTTTTCTTCGACGCCTTGCCTCCCGCGTGGACAGTTCCGTGATGATCAGACCGATGCTTGCCCTGCTCCTCCTGTGCGGCCCTGCTGCCGCGGCCGGGACGATCAGCGGTCCGGCAACCGTGATCGACGGCGACACGATCGAGGTGCAGGGGACGCGCATCCACCTGTACGGCATCGACGCCCCCGAGACCGCGCAGAGCTGCGAGAGCGCCAAGGGCCTGGAATATCGCTGCGGCCGCGAGGCCGCGCAGGCCCTGCGCGCGCGGATCGACGGCGGCGTCGTCACCTGCGAGCGGCGGGAGGGAGCCGTCGCCGGGCGTGTCACCGGGATCTGCCATGTCCATGGCGAGGATCTGTCCGCCTGGATGGTCGGCCAGGGCCTGGCGCTGGCCAGCCGCCACGTGACGCCCACCTATGTCCGCCACGAGGGGCACGCCTGGGCGACCCGCCGCGGCATCTGGGCCGGCACCTTCGAGAAGCCGGCCGATTGGCGCCAGGATCGGCGCCGGGTCGAGGCCACGGCCGGGGCGAGCGCGGCCGACTAGCGGGTCCGGCGGCTCAGGCCGTCGCGTCCTGCCCCTCGGTGAATTCCCGCCACAGCAGGACCAGGGCGGCCATCACCGCCGGGCCGACGAACAGGCCGAGCAGCCCGAAGGTCTCGACGCCGCCGAGGATGCCGAGGAGCACCCACAGGAAGGGCAGTTTCGTCGTGCCGCCGATCAGGGCCGGCCGGATGAAATGGTCGGCGACGAAGGTCACGACGAAACCCGCCGCAGCCACCACCAAAGCCGCCGTCACCGAACCCGCCGCAACCAGAAGAAGCGCCGCGATGGCGATGGCCACGGCGGCTCCGAACGGGATCATCGCCGCGACCGCCGTGAAGGCGCCGAGCAGCACGGGGTGGGGTACCCCCGCGAAGTGGTACACGATCCCCAGCACGAAGCCCTCGCCGAGGCCGACCAGCACGAGCCCGTCGACGGTGCCGTGCACGGAGGCCACCATCTGGCGGGCGACGCGCTCGCCGCGCGGGCCGAACAGCCGGTGGCAGGCGGTCAGCGACTGGTCCCGCACCGTCCGCCAGTCGCGGAACAGGAAGAACAGGGCCACGAGGCTGAAGCCGAACAGCACGATCCGGTGCACCACCTCGCGGCCGACATTGCGCGACGCCCCGAGCACGGAATTGTTCTCGAACCGGCGCAGCAGGTCCGAGCCCGCCTGCGCGTGGCCGAGATTGTCGTTCCACCACGCGGTCGCCTGCGCGGCGCCGTAGGGCAGGTGCTGGAGGAATTCCGGCGCCGGGATGCCGTTCGCCTCGGCATTGCGGACGAACTCGGCCACGTCGTGGGCCTCGCGGGCGGCCTGGACGCCGAGGATCGCCAGCGGCGCCAGGAAGACCAGCGCCACCGCCGCCGTCATCAGCGTGGGCAGCAGGATGTTGTGCTTCCCCGGCGGGAAGCGGTGCTCCAGCCGCGTGTAGACTGGCCACAGGGCGATCGCCAGCACCACCGCCCAGGCCAGCGCGGGCAGGAACTCGTGCAGGATCCAGAGACCCAGGGCCGACAGGGTCAGCACGAGCAGGACGCGAGCCGCACCCTGGGAGCGCGCCCGCTCCTGTGGCGGGAGGGGTGGCGTCTCGATCCGCGCCGGCGGAGCGGCGGGCTTGGTGATCGGTGGCATCCGTCTGTTCTCCTGAGGACGCGCGGTCCTCTCGCCGTCAAGCTAGGGTCGGCGCGATCGGCGCACATGCGCGTCCGCGCACCCGGCGGCGCACGCTTGTGGACAGGCGCTGAAACGCCGGGGAAGCGCCGCGGTTGCCGCCCCTGACACCCTCGTGTAGAGGTCGCCGCCATTCGACGGGGCCACGTACGAGGGCCCGTATACGCGTAGGGTGGCCGCACGGGGCGTTTCCGCCGGGCCGCCCGGGCGGCGAGGGGGCTCCCGCACGACCGATCCGGAATTCGAACAGCCCGCGAGAAGACATGTCCGACGAGCCCGCCCACGGCAGCGCCACCTTCGAGCGCGTGGCCGACATCATAGCCGAGACCGCCGACATCCCGCGGGACAAGATCACGCCCGAGAGCCACGCCATCGACGACCTCGGCATCGACAGCCTCGCCTTCCTCGACATCGCCTTCGCGGTGGACAAGGCCTTCGGGATCAAGCTGCCGCTCGAGCGCTGGACCCAGGAGGTCAACGAGGGCAAGGTCCCGGCCGAGGAGTACTTCGTCCTCAAGAACCTCTGCGCGCGCATCGACGGCCTCGTGGCCGAGAAGGCCGCCAAGGTCTGAACGCAGGCCGATCCGACCCATCATGCGCCTCGAATATTTCGAGATGATCGACTCCGTGCGGCTCCTCGATCGGGCCGCCGGCCGCATCGAGGCGCTCGCCCGGGTGCCCATGGCCAGCCCGGTCTTCGAAGGGCACTTCCCCGGCCATCCCCTGGTGCCGGGCGTCCTCCTCACCGAGACGATGGCGCAGGCCTCCGGCTACCTCGTGCTTGCCCATCTCGACTTCGCCCGGATGCCGTTCCTCACCGGCGTCGACAAGGCCCGCTTCCGGTCCTTCGTGGGCCCCGGGGCGAACCTCCTCGTCACGGCGCACCTGGAGCATGACGGCTCGGGCTACGCGGTCACCAAGGCGGCGATCAGCCACGACGGCAAGGCGCTGTGCGACGCGGAGCTGCGCTTCCGCACCATGCCGTTCCCGGACGGCCTCGACGCGCCGATGCGCGAGCGGGCGCGGACGATCGGCCTGTTTCCCGATTCGGCGCCGGCCGAACGCGAGCCCTGAGTCAGCCATGAGCCGCCCCGTCGTCGTCACCGGCCTCGGCCTCGTCTCCTGCGTGGGTGAAGGCGTCGACGCCCACTTGGCCGCCCTCGCCGGGGAGGCGGCTCCGCGCACGGACAGCGAGACCTTTGCGCCCTACCCGGTGCATCCGGCGCCGGCGATCGCCTGGGACGGCCAGATTCCCAAGCGCAGCGACCAGCGGCAGATGGAGGCCTGGCAGCGGCTCGGCGTCTACGCCGCCGGCCTCGCCCTCGACGCCGCGGGCGTAAAGGATGAGGCCGCCTTCAAGCAGGCGCTCCATCTCGTCGTGGCGGCGGGCGGCGGCGAGCGCGATTATGTGGCGGACGGGGCGATCCTCACGGGCCTGCGGGACGCCGCCGATCCGGGCGCCTACCTGAACGAGCGGCTGCAGAACGACCTCCGGCCGACCCTGTTCCTCGCTCAGCTCTCGAACCTGCTCGCCGGCAACATCGCCATCGTGCACGGGGTGACGGGCGCCTCGCGCACCTTCATGGGCGAGGAATCCGCCGGGGTCGACGCCCTGCGGATCGCCCAGGCGCGGGTGGCTTCGGGCCAGATCGATGCGATCCTGGTCGGCGGCTCCTACAGCGCCGAGCGGCCGGACGTTCTGGTCATCCACGAGATGGGCGGCTACCTCGCCCGCGACGCCTACCGCCCGGTCTTCGCGCGGGGCGAGGCGGGCGGCTTCATCCTCGGTAGCTGCGCAGCGTTCTTGATGCTGGAATCGGCTGCGCATGCGGCCGCCCGCGGTGCCCGTGCCCTGGCCCGGCTTGAGACGGTGGCGAGCGACCGGACCCGGCGCAGGCCCGGCAGCGTCGCCGACAGCCTCGAGGCCCTCTGGCGACAGGCCGGCCTCTCGGGCCCCGATCACGTCCTGTCCGGTGCCACCGGAGTCGCGCCGATCACCGCGGAAGAGCACGCTGCGCTGGCCCGTCTCGCGCCCGGCGCGCGGCTGCGCGCCCTCGGGGACGTGATCGGGCACGGGCTCGAAGTGGCGGCACCCTTCGGAACGGCGCTCGGGGCCGCCCTCGTCGCCGGCGGCAGCGCCCGCGAGGTCGCGGTGACCGCCGTCGGCCATCGGCGCGGCGAGGGGGTTCTGCGCCTCGTTCCGGCCTGAGCAAGCCCGTCCGGTGCCTGCGTGCCGACGGCGCTAGTTCGTGCGGCCGTAACCACAGACTTCATGCGCCCACGCCGCATTGAACTCCCTTATCTCGTTGTTCTCGCGGCCGTTCTGGCGTTGCTCAGCCGCATTTTCCGCTGAGAATTTCCCGCATCGGCGGGCCTGTTGCCGGGTGAAATATTTCCCTGCGCTTGCCAAAAAACCGCCGGCGGTTTATTTAAGCCGTATCGGCACGTGTCCGGATATCTTGGACCGTTACGCCTTCGCAGGGCGGTTCTGACTTTCCTATCGCTATCGGTCGATGCCGGCGCCTTCTCGCATGAGCGGGTGCCATTCCTCACTATGCCTGCGAAGATCAAGGACTTCCATGAGCACCGGAACCGTCAAGTGGTTCAACGAGACCAAGGGCTACGGCTTCATCCAGCCGGATGACGGCGGCAAGGACGTGTTCGTTCACATCTCGGCCGTCGAGCGCGCCGGCCTGCGCAGCCTGAACGAAGGCCAGAAGGTTTCCTACGAGCTGGAGACCGACCGTCGCAGCGGCAAGCAGTCCGCCGGTCAGCTCCAGACGGCCTGATCGCCGTCCTAGGCGTTTCTGTCGAAGCCGCTCCCTTGGAGCGGCTTCTTCGTATCTGCATTCTCTTTCCTTGCCTTTCTCTCGTGGGCGACGGCCTTCGCCGCGCCCGATCCAGGAGTGTCTGTGAGCTTTTTGAAGAATCAGGGTGTCGTCGATCGTCTGGAGACCGCCGCGAAGGCGCGGTCCGAGATGCTGGCCCGGTTCCGGGCGCGCCCGTCTGCCGATGATCCCACGGTCCTGGCTCGCCAATCCGCCCGCCGCGCCGTGGTCGATGCCCGCGAGGCCCGTGCGGCCGAACGCGCCGCCCAGCGTCAGGCCGAGCTCGAGCGCGCCGCTGCCCTGGCCGAGGCCGAGCGTCTCGCGGAAATCGAGCGCAAGCACGCCGAGCAGCTGGCCGCGCAGGAGCGCGCCAAGGCTCTCCAGGCCGAACAGAAGGCCCAGCGCGACGCTCGCTATCTCGCCCGCAAGGCGAAAGCGCAGAAGAAGCGCTGAGGCGCGGCAGCGGCAACACCCTCCAGGAGCCCGGCATGTCCCACAAGTTCAAGATCGGCCAGCGTGTCTGCCGGCCCCGGCTCGGGACCCCCGGCGAAGCGGGCGAGGTCGAGGTGTTCGAGGTCCTGCGGCTCATGCCGCAGGATCAGACCGGCGAGCCGAGCTACCGGATCCGCACGAAGGCCGGCGAGCGGGCGATCCGCGAAGGCGACCTCGTCGCAGCTGCGCAGCCCTGATCCGGGCGCACCTCAGAGCGTCCGGAACATCACCAGCGCATCGACCGGCCCGAGGTCCGGGTGTCGAAAGGCGCCCGGCAGCCGTCCGACCACGGCGAAGCCGAAGCTTTCCCATAGCCGGACGGCCCGGACGTTGGTGCTGACCACGAAGTTGAACTGCATCGCCGTGAAACCGCGCGTCCGCGCCCGATCGAGGGCATGCGCGCACAGGGCGCGGGCGATTCCGCGGCCGATCGCGGCCTCCCCCGTCATGAATCCGCAATTGGCGACGTGGGCGCCTCCGCCCGCCTGATTGGCGCGCAGGTAATACGTGCCGACCACCGTCCCCGCTTCCTCCGCCACGAAGGTCTCGCGGTCCGGTCCGGTCCAGTAGGCGAGGGCTTCGGCCTCGCCGAGGTCGCGGTCGAGGGCATAGGTCTCTCCCGCCCGGATGGTCGGCACGATGATGCGGGTGATCGCCGCGTGATCGGTCGCCCGCGCAGGTCTGATGTCCAGGCTCACCCGAATTGCTCTCGCAGGATGCGCTCGTCGAGGCTGTGGCCGGGATCGTGGAGCAGCACGAGTTCGGTGGCGCGGTCGAGGGATGTCTCCACGGTGCAGACGCGGCGGAACTCGGTGTGGTCGGCGACCGCCGCCACCGGGCGGTGGGGCGCGTCGAGCACGTCGATCCGGATGCGGGCGTAATCCGGCAGGAGCGCGCCGCGCCAGCGCCGGGGACGGAAGGCCGAGATCGGCGTCAGTGCCAGCAGCTTGGCGTCCAGGGGCAGGATCGGGCCGCCGACCGACAGGTTGTAGGCGGTCGAGCCCGCCGCGGTGGCGACGAGTACGCCGTCGGCGATCAGCAGGTCGAGCCGGACGTTGCCGTCGACGGCGATCTTCAGCTTGGCGGTCTGGTGGGTCTGGCGCAGCAGATAGACCTCGTTGATCGCCCGCGCCCGGTGGGAGCGGCCTTCGGTGTCGAGGACGTCCATCACCAGCGGGTGGATGACGCTGCGATGCGCCGTCTCCAGATGCTCCAGAAGGTCGTCGTCGCGAAACTCGTTCATCAGGAAGCCGACCGTGCCGCGGTTCATCCCGTAGATCGGCTTCGGGTTGTCCATGAAGCGGTGGAGCACCTGCAGCATCAGGCCGTCACCGCCGAGCGCCACGACGACGTCCGCCTCCTCGGGCGGGACGTGATCGTAGCGGCGCATCAGGGCGGCGGCGGCCTCGCGGGCATGGCCGGTCGGGCTCGCCACGAAGGCGATCTTCTGGAAGAGCGCCATGGCTCAGGCGCAGCCGCGCAGGCGCGTCAAAATCGCCTCAGGGTTCACGTCACGGCTCCAGTCTGATGAGCGAACCGCCCGGTTGACGTCCTGGCTTGGCATGGGCCTCACTCTGACGGCACATGCGCAATCGGAGGCATAGCATGGAGCGTCCGCTCCTCGTCTACACCACCTTTCCCGACCTCGCCTCTGCGCTGAACATCGGCGAGGCCCTGGTCCGCGAGCGTCTCATCGCCTGCATCAACGTGATGCCGGGCATGCAATCCGTCTACAGCTGGAAGGGCGCCGTCGAGCGCGGCGCGGAGGTCGCGGCCCTTCTCAAGAGCCGCGAGGGTCTTGCCGACGCCCTGACGGCCGCCCTGAAGGCGCGACATCCCTACGACACGCCGATCATCCTGCATCTGCCGGTCGCCGGCGCGGACGCCGACACCGCCGCCTGGATCCTGGCGGAAACGCAGCCGGACGGCTCGGCTGGAGCGGAACCCCAGTCGGCCTGATCCAATAGGCCGAGCCGCGGCACGACGGTCCGCTGTGCGATCACCGCACCCGGGCGAACACCGCTTTGGCAGCGATCCGGATGAACGCGCCGACCCACCGGCGCCAGGACGACCGGGCGGTCCGGCGCCGCGTTGCGGCGATCGGCAATGCCGGCACCGAGCAGGCTGTCGCCGGCGAAGGTGACAAGAGCCGCCGGCGCTCCCGCGAACAGGACGGCTGCCGCTGCTGTGAAAGCCGGGCGCGCGCGGTCGTGCGCTGCGAGCC
The DNA here is from genome assembly GCF_029691625.1 of Methylobacterium sp. 391_Methyba4. Lineage (NCBI taxonomy): Bacteria > Pseudomonadati > Pseudomonadota > Alphaproteobacteria > Hyphomicrobiales > Methylobacteriaceae > Methylobacterium > Methylobacterium sp. 391_Methyba4. The sequence continues at coordinate 5,965,065 of NZ_CP121475.1, forward strand.
ACGAGGCGGCGTATCCCGCGATGGGGAGCTCGGCATCCGAAGCCGTCGGATCCATCTGCGCCTCCGACCGGATCCTGCATCTGGCGGTCTGTGGGCGATGAGCGATCTTCGCCCCGATCTGCGGCCGCGGATCGGAGCCGAACCCGTCAGGTTGCCGGCCTCGCTGTCCGGCGTCTGTGGACAAGACTTCTGCGCCGTCGGACGCCGCATGGAGCGCGTGCATCCGGGTATTTCCTTTGCCTTGCTTCTCGGCGTCGTGAACAGATCTAAGTTTGCATGCAAAGTTTCGAGATTAAAGATCGATGTTTCAGATAAATAAAAGCATCGGAAGGTCGTTGCACGGGAAAAAGATTGAGAAAATCTGGCGGACGATTTTAATGGGCTGCGGCGCGCGTCGCGCCCGAGACAAAGCCGAGGGGAAACCATGGGATGGTTCAGGATGGCAGACCGCGCCGCTGCGGCTCTGCTGATGTCGGTCATGGGCGCCCTGAATGTTCAGGCGGCCGGCGATCCGAAGAAGGAACTGTTGATGACCATCGAGGCGGCGCCGTCCGGTCCGGCCGGTCTCGCCTCAGCCGATCCGCCCGCCTTGCGGTACGGGGTTCTCTATGCCGACGACAAGGGTCACAGCCATGTCCAATACTGTGACCTGAAGAATTTCATCTTCAAGAGCTACGCGCCTCCGGCAGCGCCGCAATACGTCGGATTTCCGCCGGGGGAGGTGGCGTCGATCAAGTATGCGGTCCTGCCCGTCGGCTATGTCGGCACGTGGCACACGGCGCCGGGGCCGCAATGGGTGATCACCCTGTCGGGCCGCTGGTCGGTGGAGGCCACCGACGGGAGCGTGCTCGAGCAGGGACCCGGCGAGGTGGAGTTCAACGCCGACATGGGATCGACGCCGCAGGGGGCGGAGGGCCATGTCGGGCACCTGACCCGGCAGGTCGGCGATGTGCCGAACGTTCAGCTCATCGTCTCGCTGAAGCCGTCTTCCGGAAAGGCCCGCAACACCAACCCGTGCCAGCCCTGAACGCGTGATCCGGGCCGGCGGTGGCCTTCCGTCGGCCTGCGCGGGTCAGCCGCCGCTCACGGGATAGCTGCGCCCCTTCCAAGTGGCCGCGCCGGCTCGCTCGCGTCGCAGGAGCACGTTCCACTGGATCGCCAGGGCCACCGCGACCGCCGCCGGGTGGAGCGGGATCGTCGCCCAGGGTGCCCGGACCGCCACCGTGACGGCCGTCCGGGTCGCCAGCGACAGGGCCAAGGCCAGGCCGCCCAGGGCCAGGGCGGAGGCGGGCACCAGCCCGAGCAGGCCGGCCAGGATGAGGAGCGGCGGCAGGACCTGGCCGCAGCCGAGCAGGAGCGTCCAGACCGGAAGGGCGCGGGGCGTGGCCATGCCCTCGTGGGCGTTCTTGGAGAAGCCGGCCCAGGCTTGGGTGAAGCCATCGTACATCCGGCATGTCGCCAGCGCGGCGGCGGCCACGAGATCCGTCCGGTAGCCCGCGGCACGGAAGAGGCGGGCCAGGCGGACGCCGTCATGGAGGGATTTGCGGATCGCAGCGTGTCCGCCGACGGCCGTGTAGGCCGCACGATCGACCAAGATCAGCTGACCGCAGGCCGCGCCGAGCGACGGGTCCGGCAGCCGACGCATCAGCGGCACCGGCAGGAAGCCGAGGAGCAGGAAGTCGATCATCGGGACGGTCAGCATCTCGCCGAGCGTGTCCGTGCGCTGCCGGGGTACGCCGCTGACGAGCGCCGCACCGGTGCGGCGGGCCTGGGCCGCCACGGCAGCCGCGGCCTCGGCTTCGAGGCGCACGTCGGCGTCCAGGAACAGCAGGTGGTCGCCGCGGGCGAGGCCGGCCATATGGCTGCAGGCGTGGTTCTTGCCCGTCCAGCCTTCGGGAAGGGCCGGCACCGAGACGAGGCGCAGACGCGGATCGCCGACGGCGCGCACGATCTCCGCGGTCGCGTCCGTGGAATGATCGTCACCGACGATGACCTCCACCGGAACCGATGTGCTGGCGAGCGCCGCCCGCACGGTGGCGTCGATGTTGCCGGCCTCGTTGCGTGCCGGGATCAGGATCGAGACCAGGCCCGTCCCGGTCTCCGGCATGGGCCGGCGCAGAGCCGCGAGATTCACTGCCGCCAGCACGGCCGGCAGGAGGGCGGTGACCAGGCAGAGCAGGGCCAGGGCCGTGAGGATCGAATCGGTCATCGTCCGCGCCGCGCTGGTGTCGGGTCTCGACCTGGGATCGTACGGGGCCGGGCGCGAGCGGAAGGGGTCATCCGGCGCGATCCTGGCCGCCCGCGGCGCGATGCGCCGGATCGAAGCGTCGCCCGGAGAGCCGGGCCGCCACGCGTCGCCACAGATCGTAGAGGCCGCCGACGCCCTTTCGGCCGGAGACCAGGGTGCGGAAGCGTCCGGGTTCCCGGCTGATCACATCGGCGCTCAGACGGTCGAGGGTCGTGGTCAGGTCGGATTCCAGGCGCGCGAGCCGCTGGTCTCGCGGAAGCGCGGCGAGTTCGGATCCGCCGATCCCGGGACCGAAGGCCACGAAGGCGCCGGCGCCGCGCTCGTCCCAGAAGGTGTATTCCACGGCGAGGGGAACGAACAGGGCGTCGGGGGCGATCTCGGCGAGCCGTGCCACGCCGGGCCTCAGGGCCAGCGGCCGTGCGCGGGCATCCGCGAAACGGCCCTGTGCGGTGATCCAGAGCATGCCGTCGGAGGACGCCAGGATCGACCGGGCGGCCGTGAGGAACTGCGCCGCCCCGCGCGGGCTCTCCAGGTCGACCCCGAAGGCGCCGATCCGCTCAAAGATCCGGTAGCGCGCCAGCATCGCGGCGTCGAACGGGGCGCGGCTCCATCGCTCCGGATAGAGGCGGCCGGCCAGCACGACGATCAGCGCGGCGTCCCACCACGCCGGGTGGTTGCTATAGACCACGATCGCGCCCGGATGGCTCGCCGCCGGCGGTGTGCTCCAGAGGGGCAGCCGCACGGCGTCGAGGTGACGGTGCATATAGCGCTCGAACCACGCCACCATGAAGGCGCGGATTCCGGGCGAGATCGGGGGCAAGGGGGCGCCGCGCGTACCTCTCTCGCCCCCCGGGACGGAGGCGGGAGGTGGCGGCGTCGCCGTCACGCCGAGGCGCGCAGGGCGCCGCGGGCGTCCTGGTCGTGCGCGTCGGCGGCGATCCAGCCCGACATCATCACCATCGGCATGCCGGGACCCGGATGGGCGGCGCCCCCCGCGAGGTAGAGGCCGCGCACCTGCCGCGAACGGTTTCCAGGCTTGAATGCGCCCATCACCCGCCCGTGGGAGGCGAGACCGTAGATCGCGCCGTTCAGCACCTTGTAACGCTCGTGGATGTCCTGCGGCGTCAGGTGGCGCTCGACGACGATGCGCTCCTCCAGGTCCGGCATGCCGCCGGTGCGCTTGAGCTTGTCGAGGATCGTCCGGCGGTAATTCTGGAACAGCGGTCCGTCCGGACGCCAGTCGTGGTGCGGGCGCAGATACGGCGTATGCACGAGGACGTAGAGCGCCTCGCCACCCTCCGGCGCCACGCTCGGATCGGTGGAGGAGGGCGCCGCCAGATAGGCGGTCGGGTCCGGGGCCGGCTCGCCCTTGTTGTAGATGTAGTCGAACTCCTCTTCCGGATCCCGGGAGAAGACGAAGTCGTGGTGGTTCAGGTGCTCGTAGCGCTTGTTCAGGCCGAGATAGAGCACCACGCCCGAGCAAGCCGGCTCGGGGTTCTTCTTGGCGTAGACCTTGGCCGCTTCGCCGCCGACGAGTTCGCGGTAGGTGCGGACCGAATCCATGTTGGAGATCACCGCGTCGAAGGGCGTGACGCCGTGGGCAGTCCGCACGCCCCGGACGGCGCCGTTCGCGGTCTCGATTCCGGTCACCTCGGTGTCGGTCTTGCAGGTGGCGCCGAGTTCCTGGGCGAGCTTCGCCAGCCCCTCCGCCACGGCGCGGGTGCCGCCCATCGGGTACCAGACGCCGTCGGCGGTCTGCATGTGCGCGATGGCGCAGAGCACCGCCGGCGCGCCATAGGGCGAGGAGCCGACATATTGCACGAAGTGGTCGAGCATCTGCGCGAGCCGGGCGTCCTTGACCTTGCCGCGGATCGTCGAGGCGACGGAGGCGTGCATGCGCAGGGAGAGCACGTCGCGCAGCGTGCCCGGGTTCATGTTGGCGCGGATGTTGATCGTGTCGAACAGGTCTTCGACCGGCTTCCAGAAGAAGAACTTTTCCGAAACGCCGTGCAGGTGTTCCGAGATCGAGAGGAACTTCTTGTAGCCCTCGCCGGTGCCGGGCGCGAAGCGCTCCATGTCGCCGGCCATCCGCTCGACGTCCTGCATCAGGTCGATCTGGGTGCCGTCATCGAAGAAGCACCGCCATTGCGGGTCGAGGCGGCGCAGATCCATGTAGTCGTGGACCGAGCGGCCGGCTTCAGCGAAGATCCGTTCCAGCACCCGCGGCACGGTCAGGATGGTCGGGCCCATGTCGAAGCGGAAGCCGCCCTCGTGGAGCACCGCCGCCTTTCCGCCGAGCCAGCCGTTCTTGTCGTAGACCGTCACGCGGTGTCCCCGCGCGGAAGCGACACACGCGGCCGCCAGACCGCCGAGTCCGCTGCCGATAACGGCCACCGTTGAATCCTGGCTCATCCTGATAGGTCGCTCCCCGGGCCTTCCACGAACGTGACCCGCGACAGCGAAGCTAGCCCCGGGGTCGTGCGGGTCAACGCGCCACCCGGTCGCGGCCGCATCCGGTCAATGCTCACCTGTGGACAGCCGGGTCAGAAAGTTGCCGATCTCGCGGCGGCGGCGATCCGCCTCCAGCACTTCCGGCCCCAATCCGTGGCGCCATGCGAGCCGGCGCACGGCTGCGGGCTCGCCTGTCTGAAGGCCTGCGATCTCGTCGGCATAGGCCGCCACCGTCTCCGGATCCTCCGCCAGGCCCGCCGCGACGATGGCCGTGTCGCACAGGCGGAGCATCGCGGCGACTTCGTCCAGGTCGAGCTCGGGATGATACTGCGTCCCCCAGAACCATCCGTCCCCCTGGCGGATCTCGATCGCCTGGATGCCGAGGATCCGGTTCCCGGCAAGCACGCGGGCGCCCGGCGGCGGTTGCAGCACCGCATCCGCGTGGATCGCGGGGGCGTCCCACGTGGCGGGCCGGCCGGCGAGGAGCGGATGGGTCCGGCCCTCCTCGGTCGGGGTAATGGAGCGGGCGAAGCCGTATTCCGGCCCGCGCGGGTTCTCGGCGGCCCGCCCGCCCGCCACCGTGGCGGCGACCTGCACGCCCCAGCACGATCCGAAGATCGCCAGCCCCGCGTCCAGGGCGGCCCGCATCAGCACGAGCTGCCGCCTCACCTCGGGCGTGCCCTCGGAAACTCTGAGCGTCGAGCCGGTGAAGATCACGCCGTCGACATCCGCGAGGGTCGCCGGGAGGGTGGCGTCGGCATCGGCGGGGCTGACGAGATGGCAGCTGATCTCCGGCCGAAGATCTCGGACCACGGCCGCGTAGGACTCGGCCGAGGTTCGGCCGGTGGCCGCGACGTGCCGGTCCCGGGCCGCGCGGTCGTTGCCGTCGGCGATGAGCAGGCGGAGCATGGGAGTTCCGTTGAGCGGGGCCGTGCGGCGGGGAAGCTGCATGTGCCCTCGCGGAGCCGCGGGGAAACGGCGCGGATCGTCGCGGGCCGAGCATGCCGCAGCCCGGAGCGGCTCCCGGAGCCCGTCGCGGGCGACCGGGTCGGAGCGCCCCCGGCCGGACGTACAGGGCAACGACCACGGTGTGACGGATGCCGAGCGCACGGGTCTTGGCGCGGGTCTCGGCACGGGCCTCACGCCCATCCATCGGGCTGTCGAATATTATTTATTCGTTGGCGCATCCAAATGAATGATGCGCCTTATCCCGCATACGATTCATATTGGATCAGATCATTACTGAAATCAGGCTATGCTGGAGGGCGAAATGCCGGATTTCACAGGGATCGAACTCTGTGTCCGAGAGGGGTGGGGTCTCCTCGTCCGTGACACGGAGGCCGTCCGTCGCGCGGCGCAGGCGGGCGCCTGCGCGGGGTCTCGCAGGACGGTCGTGCCGAGGCGTGCCGCGATCGACGACCGTCATCCGATGATCGAGCTGGACGGCAATTGCCTCGCCTTCGCGACGCTGCCCGATGCCGTGGGCCGGCCGGTTTCCGGAAGGCGGACCGGCTGTGCTCTCAGGGGGCACGGCCATGTCGGCGAAGTCCGCGCCTCGGCAACGCGCACCGGGCGGGATTATCCGGTGACCTCGGAGGGCTCCCGGCAAGATCCTGACAAGACGAGCGTGGACCCTCCGCTATCCGTTCGGCCGGACTCCCGCAGCCATCCCCTCTCCGGGCAGGCGGGGCTGGAGACGGTGCTGCGGCCGCACCTGCAGTTCGGCGCGCCTGCCGCCTTGGGCGGATCGCCGTGGCGCAGCGCGCCGTGATCGTCTCGGGATCGCCTGGGACGTCTCAGATTCAATCGGTGAGGCGACCACATGTGGAGAGCCCTGCTGATATGGCCGGTGTTGCTCGTGATCGGCCTGACGCTTCCCGCATTCCGGACGCGCTCGACCCCGCCCGTCCATCAGGCGGCCGAGATCGAGGCCCTGGTGAACCGGGCGGCCGAGGCGTTGGAAGACCGCGGCGCCGGGGCGTTCGGAGAGTTCAGACGGAAAGGTAGCGTCTGGCGCTACGGGGACGTCTATCTGTTCGTCATCGACATGAAGGGGATCGTGCTGTTCAATGCCGCGCATCCGAACCGCGAGGGGCATGATCTTCTCGACGAGCGCGACGCCGACCGGAAGCAGTTCCACAGGGACTTCATCGAGGTTGTGGACCGCTTCGGTTCCGGCTGGGTCGATTACATGTTCCCGAAGCCCGGTCAGTCCGTCCCGACCGTGAAATGGAGCTACGTCTGCGCGACGCACGTCGCCGGTTCGGACGCGGTCATCGGTGCGGGCGTCTACGTCGAGTAACGCGGGTCCGATCCGCGCGCCCGATGGCTGCCCTACACGGTCCGCCGCGCCGCCAGGGTGAGGGCGAGGCCGAGCCCGCAGAGCGTCAGCGCGCCCAGCACCGCGAGCGACGGCGCTGCGGCGGAGAACCCTTCGCCGAGCGCGCTCTGATACGCCTCGATCGCCCAGGCATTGGGGGTGAGCCAGCCGGCCTGCTGCAGCCAGGGCGGCATCAGGAAGCGCGGAACCATGGAGCCCCCAACCGCCGAGAGCAGCAGCACTCCGAAGGTCGAGGCGAGGTGCGCCTGCTGGCGCGAGCCAGCCAGCGCGCAGGCAGCGAGCGCGAGGCCGGCGGCCATCGCCGAGACCAGCAGGCAGGTGGCCAGGAAGGCCGGCCAGTGCGGCCCGATCTCGACTCCGTAGAGCAGCGCGGCGGCCAGGAAGATCAGCCCGGCCTGGACGAGACCCTGCAGCGTCAGGAAGGCGAACTTGCCGAGCACGACCACCGGCAGGCCGCCCGGACCGGCCATCAGCCGTTCGGCGAGGCCCGTCTCGCGCTCCTCGACCAGGGACATCGCCCCCTGCATCGCGGCGAAGAGCAGGAACACCGCTGTGATCGCACCGGCATAGTAGCTCACCCGCGCATTGGCGCTGCCAGCGGCGGTGCTGCGCCGCTCCACCAGGGCGGCGAAGCTGAACGGCTCCTTCTTGGCCCGCTGCTCCGCGAAGGCCTCGTCGAGGAAGCGGCGCTCGTCGGGGCCGATCTTGCCCGTGCGCTCGACGTCGGCGACGATCCGCGACAGGACCACGTCGGGCAGCGCCTCGTTCAGGACCCGCTGGAGCTGGCCCAGGGCAATCGGCGTCGCCAACGCCTTGGCGGGGTTCTCCACCAGCACCACCGGTTGATCGACAGACCCGGATGCGGCTTCCGCAGGCGCGGCGATCAGGTCGCCGCGCAGGACCAGCGCCACGTCGACCTCGCCCGCACGAACCGCCTGCGCCACGGCGGCAATGTCGGTGGCGGGCAGGCGCGTCACGCGCAGCGAGGGATCGGCCGCGAGGGCGTCGGCGAGGCGCTCGGTGGCGGCGGTGTGGGCCAGATCGGCCAGTCCGAGATGAATGCGGATCCGGTCGCCGATCGCCCCGGAGAAGATGGCCGCGAAGATCGAGAAGATCACCGTCGGCAGCACGAAGGCCATCACCAGCGCGGCCCGGTCGCGCAGGAGGGTCAGGAGCATCACGCGGAAGGCGGCGGCGATCATCCGGCTGCACCGACCCGGAGCGGCGTGGCCGCGGGATCCGTCAGCTCCCGCGGCCGGAGGGCGTCGAGGTAGAGCGTCTCCAGCCGTGGCGCCCGAACCCGGATCTCGGCCACGGGAACGCCCTGGGCGCGCAGCGCGCCGAGCAGGGCCGCGCCGTCGAGGCCGGAGCGCTCGACGGACCGCCAGACGAGGCCTCCCGCCTCGGCGGGCGCGAACCCGGCCCGGCGTAGCACACCCTCGGCCGGTCCCGTCGCCGGGACGGCGAGGCTCAGCTCCCGCTCGGGGGCGCCCGTGCGCAATTGCGCGAGCAGATCGGCGAGCCGGCCGGCACGCACGACCCGACCCTGGGCCAGGAACGCAACCCGGGAGGCGAGGCGCTCCGCTTCGGCGAAATCGTGCGTGGCGATCAGGATCGCGGTGCCGGCGGCCTTCAGGCGGTCGAGCACCGCGTGGATCGCGGCCCGGGCGGCGAGGTCGACGCCGCTGGTCGGCTCGTCGAGGAGGACCAGCCGGGGCCGGTTCATCAGGCTCGCCGCGATGTTGACCCGGCGCCGGTATCCCCCCGACAGGACGCCCACCGGGCGTCGGGCCACGTCGGCGATGTCGGCCATGGTCAGGGCGGCCTCCACGGCGGCCTTCCGGTCGCGTCGGGCAACCCCCGCGAGCTGCCCGAAGACGCCGAGATTCTCCGAGACGGTCAGCCGGGGATAGAGGGCGATCTCCTGCGGCACCCAGCCGATGGCGCGGCGTGCGCGTCCCGCGCGATAGGGGTCCGCCTCGGCCACGCGCACCGACCCCGCGCTCGGACACAACCGCCCCGCAACGAGGCGCATCAGCGAGGACTTGCCGGCCCCGTTCGGCCCGAGCAGCGCGAGGGTCTCGCCGGCCCCGAGCTCAAGATCGACCCGGTCCAGGACCCGTCGCCCGCGGAGGTCGAGGCCGACGTCCACGAGGCTGACGAGGGGGCCCTCCATCGTCTCACCGTCTCGGAAGGGCACGGCCAAGGCGCACCCGCAGGGCGGCGCCCGGTTCCCGTAGGGCGAAGGCCGCCTCGGCGAAATCGGGCCGCGCCCGGCGCCCGACGGCGCCCGAGAAGCCGTAGGGCTCCAGCGGCAGGCCGAGGCCGGTCCGGTCGAGGCGTCCGTTGCCGTTTGCGTCCTGATAGGCCGCCACCGCGTAGGTCCCCGGCGGAACGTCCCGGAAGGTGAACAGCGCCCGGTCGGCCGTCGCCGGCGAGTCGTCGCCCCGCAGGCACGACGTCTCCGAAAGACCGCCCTGACAGAGCGCCACGCGCACCTGACCGCCGCCCGGCTCGATCCCGTCGACCTCGACCTGAACGGCGGCGGCTGAGACGGGCAGGGCTGCGGCGCAGAGCCAAGCCGACAGGGCGATCGTCACGCGGCCCGTCGGCCCGCGGCCGTGTCTCCTCCGATCCGTCGCCGCGCTCACGAGGCCTCGCCGGAGGTCGCCAAGGGCGCCGTATCGGGAATGCCCGCCGTGGCGGCGGCGCGGGCGCCGGCCAGTTCCTCGATCAGCAACCGTGCCGAGATGCGGGCACCCTCGTAGATCACCGGCAGGCCGGAGCCCGGATGCGTGCCGCCGCCGACGATGTACAGCCCCGGTCCGAAGCGGTTGTGCGGGCGGAAATACAGCATCTGCATCAGGTCGTGGGCGAGGTTGAAGGTGGCGCCCTCATGGACGGCGAAATCCTCCTCCCACTGGGTCGGATCGATGATCCGCTCGTAGCGGATGCGGGATTCGAGATCGTCGATTCCGAGGAGCTTCAGACGCTCCAGGATCAGCGCGCGGTAGGTCTCCCGCAGCGTCGACCAGTCGATCCCCGCCTTAAGGTTCGGCACCGGAACCAGAACGTAGAGGGCCGTATGCCCGGGGGGCGCCATGCCGCCGTCCGTGTAGCCCGCATGCTGCACGTACAGGGAGGGCTGCATCGGCAGCGTGCCCTCGGTGATCTCGCGGATGTTCTTCTCGTAGCCATCGGCCAGGAGGATCGTGTGATGCCCGAGGCTGTCGGGCATTTTCCCCTCGAGGCCGAGATACAGCATGAAGGTCGAGCAGGAGAGCCGGGCCTTCTGGATCTTGGCGTCGCGCCAGCGCGGCCGGTGCCGCTCCGGGACGAGGGCGCGGACGACCTTGGCGAAGTCGCCGTTGATCATCACCGCGTCGGCGTTGAAGGTTTCGCCGTCCGCCACCAGGCCGCAGGCGCGCTTGCCGTCGAACAGCACCCGCTCGACCGTGCTGTTCAGCCGGAGATCGACGCCCATGCGGCCGGCCAAGCCCGCCATGGCCTCCGAGACGGCCCCGCAACCGCCCACGGGGTGGTAGACCCCGTGCTCGTATTCGAGGAACGACAGGATGGTGAACAGGCTCGGGCACCGGAACGGCGACATCCCGAGGTATTTGGTCTGGAACGAGAAGGCGAGGCGCACCCGCGGGTCGGCGAAGTGGCGCTTGAGGTCGCGGTCGACGCTTCGGCCCGGATGCAGGTAGGGCAGGGCAGCCAGCATCGCCGGGCTCGCCATGCTGCGCAACGTGTGGAAGGCCTGTTCGAGGACCGGCTTGAAATAGTTCAGCTTGGTGCGGTTCTCGGCGAAGAAGGCTTTGACGTTCTTGGCGTCGTCCGGCGCGAGGCGGGCGATCTCCTGCTCCAGGCGCCCGACATCGCCCGTGGCGCTGATCGTCCCCGAAATGCCGTCCTGCCCCTCGAAAACGAGGTGGTACTGCGGGTCGAGCCGCTCGAGCTTGACGTGGTCTTCCAGCCGCTCCCCGCAGCTCGCGAAAATGTCCGCCAGAATCTGCGGATAGAGGAAGAACGTCGGTCCGATATCAAAGCGGTATCCGCCGGGCGCCTCAACGGTTTTCGTCCGGCCGCCGACTTGGGAATCCTTCTCGAAGATGGTGACATGGATCCCGGCCCGCGCCAGGAGCAGGGCAGAGGCAAGCCCACCTGGCCCGGCCCCGACCACGGCCACCCGGCGCCCGGTCAGCGCTCGCAACCCATCCCCAGACTGAAGCAACGTCCCCGACTCCTCACAGAATCCCGACACCCATGTGGCCAAGCTAGCTTGGCATCATCGCGCGGCAATTGCAGCCGTTTGTCGCGCGCAGAACGCTGTATACGATCATACCAGGGACACCCATTCGCAAGATTTGCGCAAGGCCGCCGTTGTCCCGGCCACCGAGGCGCCCGAGGGCGGGCCGGCCCGCAGGCCGCGGACCTGCGCGGGCCGAGACGCGGCCATCATCCGGGAGCCGCCGGTCGGCGGACATCCTGCGCCTCAGCACCGGCCCAGGCGTCGATACCATCCATGCCGAGTCCGGCCTCCGCCCGAAGGTCCCGCTGCCGACCGCCCCCTGCATCGGGCGCCCGGCCAGGGCGGCGATGCCGAGATCGGATTCCGGGCCCCGACCCGCCGGCGCCGCGCGCTCACGTCGGACCGAGGCGCCCCTGGCCGCGGGCGATGGTGAACAGGGCGATGCCCGCCGCCGTGGCGACGTTGAGCGAATCGAATCCGGCGGCCATGGGGATGCGGAGCGGCCGCGCCTGGGCCAGCGTCGCCGCGTCGAGGCCCGGCCCCTCGGTGCCGAGGATCAGGAGCGCCCGCGCCGGCACGGTGAGGGCATCCAGGGGCTCGGTCGCCCCCGGGCTGAAGGCCAACGGCTGGAGGTCGAGGGCGTCGGCCAGCCGCAGCCAGTCCTGCCCCGCCGGGAGCCGCGCGAAGGGCTGGATCAGCGCGGCCCCGGCCGAAACCCGGATGCTCTTGCGATAGAGCGGATCGCAGCTCTCTCCGTCGAGGATCACCGCGTCGGCCCCGAAGGCGGCCGCGTTGCGGAAGGCGGCGCCGACATTGTCGTGATTGGTCAGGCCGGCAAGGCCGACCACCAGCGCGGGTGCGGGCGGCGGCGGCACGAGGGCGGTCGCCGCGGGTTCCGCGCCGCGCAGGCCGATGGCCAGGACCCCCCGGTGGATCGGGAAGCCGGTGACCGCGCTCATCACCGCCTTGCTGGCGCAATAGACCGGAGGCGGCTCCGGGCAGGCGGCGACGTCGGCGACGAGGCTTGGCCAGCGCTCCGGGGCGATCAGGATCGATTCCGCGCGGAACCGGCTGCGGCGGCCGAGGAGCAGCCGCAGCGTCACCTCGCCCTCGACGATGAAGCGCCCGGCGCGGCCGACGAGGTCGCGCTCGCGCATCCGGGTATAGGGCTCCAGGCGGGGATCGTCCGGGTCGCCGAGGTCTTCCGGGTCCGGGGTCACCTCAGCCCTGGGCGCGCTCGGTGCGGCTCGCCAGCGGGTCGGCCTCGGCCTTGGTCGGCACCTTCACCAGCGCCTCGCCGTCGAGGACGGTCTCGCCCCCGACGGAGCACCGGCAGGCGAGGCGCGCCCGCCGCCGCTCGGGCATGAGTTCGGCCACCGTCACGGTGACGTCGACGACGTCGCCGATCCGCACCGGGGCGCGGAAGTTCAGGGTCTGGGAGATGTAGACGGCGCCCGGTCCGGGCAGGCGCGTGCCCAGCACCGCCGAGATCAGCCCGGCCGTGTACAGGCCGTGGGCGATGCGGGTGCCGAAGGGCGTGCGCGCGGCGAAGTGCTCGGACAGGTGGATCGGATTGCGGTCGCCGGTGATCTCGGCGAAACCCACCACATCCGACGAGGCGATGGTCTTCGACAGAGTCTCCGACAGTCCGACTTCGAGATCCTCGAAATAGAGCACGCGCAGTTCGGGCAGCATGACGCGGCAGACCTCCGGTTCGGGCCGGTCATTCGTCTCGTGCGGCCGGCTCCGGCAACGGCGTCGCACGATCCCGGCGCCGAATCCACCCGGACAAAGGCTGAAGGGCCTCGAACTTTCTTGAGCCGCCGACAGGGTTTTCTCAACAGCCGCTCGACAGAGCCGTGCGCGTCGGCGAAGAGGCGTCCCGTGATCGCCGATGATGTGCCCCCGCCCGCGCGGCCCGCCCTGCGCCCGGTCGTCGCCCGCGTGGCGGCGCTCAACCTCGGCTATTTCGGCATCGAGATCGCGGTGGCGCTCGCCATCGGCTCGGTGGCGCTGATCGCCGACAGCCTCGATTTCCTCGAGGACGCCGCGATCAACCTGCTGATCTTCGCGGGCCTCGGCTGGAGCGCGCGCAACCGCGCCCGCCTCGGGACCGCCATGGCGGGCATCCTGCTGCTGCCGGCGCTGGCGGGCGCCTGGGCGGCCTACGGCAAGATCGCCGATTTCACCGCCCCCGCCGCTCTGCCCCTGACCCTCGCGGGGCTCGGGGCACTGGCCGTCAACCTGACCTGCGCGCTCATGCTCGCCCGGCATCGCTCCGGCTCGGGCAGCCTGACCCGGGCGGCCTATCTCTCGGCACGCAACGACGCCTACGCCAATCTGGCGATCATCGCCGCCGGCCTCGTGACGGCCCTCCACCCATCCCCCTGGCCCGACCTCGTCGTGGCGGCCGGGATCGCGATCCTCAACGCCGACTCGGCCGCCGACATCCTCAAGGCGGCCGCGGCCGAGCGCAGAGCCGCACGATAGCGGCCCCTCAGCAGCGACCATCATGCGCATCTTCCCCATCTCGGATCTGCACCTGGAGCGGCGCCGCCTCGACCTGATCGCGCCGCCCGCAGAGCCGTTCGACCTGCTCGCCTGCCCCGGCGACCTCCACGAAGGGCATCCCGAACGGGGGCTCGCGGCCCTGCTGCATCTCGCCCAGGGGCGGCCGATCGTGCTGGTGCCGGGCAACCACGAGCGCTATGCCCCGACCGGGGACCGGCGCACCGCACCGGAGCTGCTCGCCGCCCTGGAAGGCGAGGTCGCCCGGCTCAACGAGCTGGGTGCCCGGATCCATCTGCTCCAGCGCGCGCAGAGCTGCGTCATCGACGGCGTCCGCTTCGTCGGCACCACCCTGTGGAGCGACTGGGACCTCGCCGGGCGCTGGCTCGCCCCGGATGCCCCGGACCGGCCCGCCGATCCGGTGGCCTACGCGGCCGCCCGCATGACCGATCCTGTGACGGGCTCCCGGGAATATCTCGGCGCGATCCGCAAGGCCGACGGCAGCCCCTGGCAGCCCGCGGACGCGATGGCGGAGCACCGGATCGAGCGGGCCGCCCTGCACGCGGCGCTGCAGATCCCGCACGACGGTCCGACCGTCGTGGTGACCCATCACCCGGCGAGCCCGTTGGCCGCGGACCGGTTCCGGGACGTGGCCGGCGTTCCCTGGTGGGTGCCGGCCTTCTATGCCAGCACGGCCCTCGACGCCCTTTCCGATCCCGCGCGACCGGCGCTGTGGATCTCCGGGCATTTCCACGCGGGCCACGACCTCGCGGTCGGGCGCTGCCGCTGGGTCTCGAACCCGGTGGAGGGCGCGACCTACAGCAGCGATTTCGTCGTGGAAGTTGAGAACCGGTGATTTAGTCCCGTCCCAAGAGATCGGACCGTCGAGGCTGTGCCGTTGCGCACGGCTTGGCCGTAACGGCGGGATGTTGTCGGAGCGAGCGCCCGTCCAACCCTGATCGGCCCCGCATCCCGGGGGCCTGGTTCGGGGTTCTCATGGTCGGATTTAGCCTGACGTCACGCGAGTTCGCGGCGGTGGTTCTTGCCGTCACCGCTCCCATCTCCGTCGCGTCGACGGCGACGGGCGCCCGGGCGGCTTCCGCTGCGCAGCCGGGGCAGACGGTCGGTCTGCCGGTGGGCGATCAGCTTCCCGTCGGCCTGTATTTCGTGAACCTGTCGAGCTTCGGCGTGCGCGGCACCCGCCCGCGGGATTCCGCGACCAACGTCAACCTGCCGACCTTCGCGTGGGCGACGCCCTGGGACGTCGCGGGCGCGCGCCTGCAATTCTTCTTCACCCAGCCGATCGCGGCCGCGAGCAGCCAGGGGGCGCCCTACCAGAGCGGCGTCGGCCAGCAATTGCTCGCCGCGCAGCTCGCCTGGGATCTCGGCGGGGATGTGGGTGTCAGCTACCTGTTCGGCGGCTACCTGCCGATCCAGACGCGCTTCCTGACCCAGTCCGCCTCGCTGACCCACCGCTTCGCGGTCAGCTACACCGGCCAGGGCTGGAACCTCACGGCGAACCTGCTCTACGGCGTCTTCCTCGACCCGCGCTCGCCCAGCGGCACCCTGTACCCGGACTACCTGAACCTCGACCTGACCATGACGAAGAAGTTCGGCGCGTGGCAGGTCGGCGCGGTGGCGTTCGGGTCGACGGACCTTCCCACCGGGGTGGCGAGCTACCGCCCGCAGGGGCAGATCGCGGTGGGCGGTCTCGTCGGCTACAATTTCGGGCCCGTGAACCTCCAGGCCTACCTCACCCACGACGTGGTCGAGCGCAATTACGGCGGCCGCGAGGTCCGCGGCTGGCTGCGGGCGATCGTGCCGCTGTACCAGGACAAGAACGAGGTCGAGCCGGGCCGCACCCTCGTGACGCGGCGGCAGGCCGAGTAGCCAAGCCGGCTGACGCTGTCCGGGCTGGTGCCATCCCGGGCGCAGGCGGCGGATCCGGGTCACGGACCGCTGCCGCGCGGCGAATGCACGACGACGGGGCCGGACGGGGCGCCCGTACAAAAGGGGCCTCCGAGATCGTCGATCTCGGAGGCCCCTTTTGCGTGCAGGATTGCGCTGCCGTTCAGGCGGCGGATCCGCGCCCCGGCTGACGGGGCGCGGCAGAGCCTTCAGCCGTGCACCAGCACGTTGCGGAACTGCCAGGGATCGCTGGTGTCGATGTCCTCCGGGAACAGGCCCGGGCGGTCGGTGAGCGGCGTCCAGTCCGTGTACACGCCCACGACCGGGCCGAGATACGGGGTCTGGACCTCCAGGCAGCGGCGGAAATCCATCTCGTCGGCCTCGACGATGCCGGCCTCCGGGTTCTCCAGGGCCCAGACCATGCCGGCAAGCACCGCCGAGGTCACCTGCAGGCCGGTGGCGTTCTGGTACGGTGCGACCCTGCGGGTCTCCTCGATGGAGAGCTGCGAGCCGTACCAGTAGGCGTTCTTCTTGTGGCCGTAGACGAGCACGCCGAGCTCGTCGATGCCGTCGACGATCTCGGTCTCGTCGAGGATGTGCTGCTGCTCCTGCACCTTGGCCGCCTTGCCGAACATCTCGTGGAGCGACAGCACGGCGTCGTCGGCCGGGTGGTAGGCGTAGTGGCAGGTGGGCCGGAAGACCGGCTTATCGCCCTCGCGCACCGTGTAGTAGTCGGCGATCGAGATCGCCTCGTTGTGGGTCACGAGGAAGCCGAACTGCGAGCCGGCGGTCGGGACCCAGGTGCGCACCCGCGTGTCGGCCCCCGGCTGCAGCAGATAGATCGCGCAGCGCGAGCCCTTCTCCTGCTCGCGGGCGTTGTCGGGCTTCCAGGTCTCGTGCGTGCCCCAGCCGAGCTCGGCCGGCTGGTTGCCCTCGGAGACGAAGCCCTCGACCGACCACGTGTTGACGAAGACGCCGCGCGGCTTCGGATTCTTGGCGCGCTGCGTGTCCCGCTCGGCGATGTGGACGCCCTTCACGCCCAGATCCTTCATCAGGGCGGCCCACTCGGCCTTGGTCTTGGGCTCCGGCCGCTCCAGGCCGGTATCCTGGGCGATATTCAGGAGCGCCTGCTTGACGAACCACGAGACCATGCCGGGATTGGCGCCGCAGCAGGAGACCGCCGTGGTGCCGCCCGGCTTCTGCTCGCGGGCGTCGAGGATGTTCTCGCGCAGGGCGTAATTGGTGCGGTCGCCCTGGCTCTTGGTCTTGTCGAAGTAGAAGCCCGGCCAGGGCTCGGCCACGGTGTCGATGTAGAGGGCGCCGAGTTCGCGGCACAGCTCCATGATCGCCCGCGAGGAGGTGTCGACCGACAGGTTCACGCAGAAGCCCTGGCCGCCGCCTTCAGTGAGGAGCGGGGTGAGCACGTCGCGGTAGTTCTCCGGCGTCAGCGCCACCTTCTCGAAGCGCAGGCCGTGCTTCTCGGCGAGGGCGCGATGCGTGTCGACCGGGTCGATCACCGTGAAGCGGGCCCGGTCATACTCGAAATGGCGCTCGATGAGCGGCAGGGTGCCCCGGCCGATCGAGCCGAAGCCGATCATCACGATGGGGCCGGTGATCCGGCCGTGGATCGGGTGACGGGTCGGCTGATCGGTCATGCGGGATATCCTCGTTGGCGGATGCCGGGCGCGTCCGCTCATCTGGCTCGCGGGCGGGTTATGGCGCGCGTGTGACAGTGCAGCGACAGGCCCGCGCCGCCGGAGCGGTGCCGGTGCGGTCCAGGGGCCGAGTCGCCGGAAGCGCGCTCAATGGCCGCTCGCCCGTCGCCGGTCAACCGCGCGGATCCGCGCCTTCGTTAACGGCATCTTGCACGCGCCGGGTCGAAACCATGACCTCGACGCATGCGCCCCCCGCCTTGGAACGGATGGCAGGCTCCGCGTGCATGGCTCATATTGCAGTGCAGCAAGGTCACCGAGAGGACCGCAGGAACTGGGGAGCGTGGAAACGCCCGGGCCCTCGCACTTGGAGTCCGTCATGCTCGCGCTCATAACCTCCCGGATCCCCGGCCCGGCCGTCGAGACCGCCGACCGTGATCCCGGCTTCCTCACCCTCGTCTTTGCGGTCGCCCGCGGCCTGCGCAACGGAGCGGAGACCGCCTTCGCGCGCCGCTGCGCCCTGGCCCGCGCCGTCGGCGGCCCGAATCCGCTCTGAGGGCGGCCCCCGACCCACTGACGATGCTCCGGACGATTGCGTCGCCCCGGCTAGGGCATTAGGCGGCTCTGCCGTCCAATGGCTTCGGGGGATCGTGATTCCATGCCGACATTTCGTGCGCATCTGCGTCTCAGCCTGATCGCGACCTTGCTCACGGCGGTCCCGATCCTGGCGGCGCGCGCACAGGATGCCGAGCCCGAGGCCGCGCCGGCCGCCGAGGCACCCGCCAAGGCACGTCCCAAGCCCCGGCCGAAGCCCGTCCCCCACAAGGCGGCCAAGCCCGCGGAGGCCGCCAAGCCCGCCGAGGCGGCGAAGTCCGAGGCGGCCGCCACGCCTGCGGCGGCGCCGGCCCACGCCGCGTGGCCCACCGGAGCCAGCACCGTCAGCGAGAGCTACGGCGACTGGACGATGACCTGCACGCGTCCGAACGAGAAGGTCACCTGCATCGTGGCCCAGGCGCAGGGTGATTCGCAGACCGGCCGGCGCAAGTTCGGCATCGAGCTGCAGACGCCGGCGAACGGCCGCTCCGAGGGGATCGTGCTCATGCCCTTCGGACTTGCCATCGAGCCGGGCGTGACCTTCAAGCTCGACGAGCAGACCCTGGGCAAGGGCGCGCCCTACACGACCTGCAGCGCCGAGGGCTGCATCGTGGCGATCAGCTTCCCGACGCTGGCCCTCGACGGCATGCGCACCGCCAAGGCGCTCACCGTGACCGGTCAGAAGGCGGGGGGCACCGAACCGGCCACCGTCTCGGTGCCGCTGGTGGGTTTCCCCCAGGCCTTCGACCGGGCCGTCGCCCTCAGCGGCTGAGGCCCGTCGCCTTTTCCGGTTACGGTTAAGCCAGCGTTAGCCGCAGCGCGGCAGGATCCCGCCGAGATGTGGCGCCGCGCGCCGCGGCGCGTCCAGTGCCGCGCGCCGGGTTCGGATCGGCGAGGCGATGGGATCGGTGGGCGGGCGACCCCGGGTCGGTCGAGGACGTGGCGTGCGGCTGCTGACGACGGCGTCGCTGGCGCTGCTTGCCCTTCTGGCGGCGATCGACCCGGTCCTGGCCGCACGGCTGATCGGCGCGAAGGGCAGCGAGAGCGGCAACGGTGCCGGCGGTTACGGCCGGATCGTGTTCACCTTCGACAAGCCGGTCGCGATCAAGACCAAGCTCGCCGGCGGCGTGCTGCTCGTCGGCTACGGCGAGCGGATCGCGGCCGGGCCCGAGCACCTCGCCGACGACATGCCGGCTTTCGTCGCCAGCGTCCGCCGCGATCCTGACGGGACGGGCCTCCGGCTCGCCCTGCAGCGGCCTTACCAGGTCAACGTCCAGACGGCCGGCGAGCGGGTGTTCGTGGACCTGCTGCCGGAGGGCTGGTCCGGCCTGCCGCCGCCGCTCCCGCCGGAGGTGATCGCCGAACTCGCCCGCCGGGCTCGGGCCGCCGAGGAGGCGCTCAGGGCGCGCATCCCGGAACCCGTGCGCCGGCCGCTGGCGCTCGAACTGGCGCGGCTTCCGACCTTGACGCGGCTGTCGCTGCGCCTGCCCGCCGAGGCCGTCTCAACGGTGACCGCCGAGGGGCCGGCGACGCGGGTGCGGGTGGTGGGGGCCTGGACCATCGACACGGGCGAGACCCGCGGCCGTCCGAGGCCGGGCATCGCCAAGCTGGCCACGGAGATCGACGCGAGTTCGGCGAGCCTGCTCGTCACCCCCGAGGACGGGTTCACGATCGGCACCGAGCGCGAGGACGGCGCCATCATCGTGGACGTGGTCCGGCGCAAGCCGCCGGAGCCGGCGACGGCCGCCGTCGACGTGCCGGGTCCAGCCGCTGCGACAGCGTCGCCGCCGATCCCGGTCCCGGTCCCGCCACGCCAGGCGGCGCCGGCCGCTCCGCCCCGGCCTCCCGAGGCACCGCCGAAGCGCCGTGCCGGCGGCGGCCTGGTCTTCCCGTTCCAAACCCTGCCGCCGGCCATCCTGTTCGAGCGCGGCGGCGTCGCGACCCTGGCCTTCGAGACCGCCGAGCCGGTGACCCTGCCGCCGGCGAGCCAGGGGCTCGCGCCAATGGGGCCGCCCGCCCGGAGCGGCCCGCTCACGGTCATGCGGTTTCCCGTCCCGCCCGGACGCCTCGTCGATCTCAGCGCCGTCACCACCGCCAGCGGAGTCGCCTGGGAACTCTCGGCGGGCGAGACGCTGAGTCCGAGCGACACGATCGATCCCGTCCGCAAACCCGATCCGTCCGGCCGCATGGCCGTCACCCTGGCGCTGCCGCATCCCGGTTCGGCGACGTGGCTCACCCTCGACAACGAGCGGATCGCGGTGGTCACCTCGGCCGCGCAGCGCCCGGTCGGCAACCCGAAGAGCCGCCGCTTCGTCGATTTCGAGATCCTGCCGAGCCGGCACGGTCTCGCGGTGCTGGCCGGCGCCGACGATCTCGCCGTGCGGCCCGAGCTCGAGAGCGTCTCGATCGGCCGTGAGGGCGGTCTCGCCGCCTCCATGGCGGCCCGCAAGCCGGAAGCGGTGCTCGCGGATGCGGGTGCGCTTGCGATCGCGAAGGAGCCCTGGGAGCGTGCCCGGATGGGCAACGTCCGCGAGACCCTGCGCGGCCTCTTCGACGCGGCCGTCGCTGCGACGCCATCCGAGCGCGGTCCGGCCCGCCTCGCTTTGGCGCGTGCGGATCTGGCCAACGGCCTCGACTACGAGGGCCTCACGGTCCTCGAGATCGCGGCCGCCGACGATCCGCTCCTGGCCTCCCAGCGCGAGACGGCCATCCTGCGGGGCATGGCCCTGGTGCGGATCGGCCGGAACGCGGAGGCGCTGAAGGCCCTCAGCGTGCCGCCCCTGGCCGATGATCGCGAGGCCGCCCTGTGGCGGGCGATGGCGGCAGCGGGTGCGGGCGACTGGAAGGCGGCGGAAGCCGGCTTCCTCAAGGTGCTGCCGCTGGCCAGTGGCTATCCCACGGATGTGGCGCAGCTGATCCGGGCGAGCGCGGCGGAATCGGCGATCGAGAACGGCGATGCCGAGACCGCCGCCGCCCGGGCCGAGGCAGAGCGTCATCTGGCGCCCTGGATCCGGGACCGCTTGGCCCTGGTCCGCGCCCGCGTGGCCGAGGCGACCGGCCAGACCGAGGCGGCCCTCGACGCCTATGCCCGCCTGGAGGATTCAGCCGTGCGGCCGGTCTCGGGCGAGGCCGCCCTCAGGGGGGCGCTCCTGGCTCGGGCTTCCGGCAAGCTGGCCCTCGATGCCGCCACGGAGCGGCTGGAGCGGCTCGCCCTGACCTGGCACGGCGGCCCGGTCGAGGACGGCATCACCGCCGGCCTCGCCCGCCTCTACCTCGACGCGGGCCGGTGGCGGGACGCCTTCACGGTGGTGCGCCGGGCCAATGCCTCCGCGCCCAACGCCCCCACCACGGAGGCCCTGACGCGGGAGGCGCAGATGGCCTTCGAGAACCTGTACCTCACCGACAAGGGCGACAAGCTCTCCGGGATCGAGGCCGTGGCGCTCTTCTTCGACTTCCGGGAGCTGAGCCCGATCGGGCGGCGCGGCGACGCGGTGGTGCGCCGGCTGGCCGACCGCCTCGTGGGCCTCGACCTCCTCGATTCCGCCGCCGACCTCCTGAAGTACCAGATCGACAACCGCCTCACCGGCCCGGCGCGGTCCGCCGTGGCGACGCGGCTCGCGACGGTGCGGCTGATGGACGACAAGCCGATGGAGGCGCTCAAGGCCCTCGACGCCACCGAGCTGCCCGAGCTCCCGGGCGAGCTCAGGCGCGCCCGCGGCCTGATCCGCGCCCGTGCCCTGTCGGACCTGACCCGGACCGACCTCGCCCTGGAGACGATCGACGGCGAGAGCGGCCCGGATATCGACCGGCTGCGCGCCGACATCTACTGGGGCGCACGCCGCTGGCGCGAGGCCGGCGAGGCCCATGAGGCGCTGCTCGGCGATTCGTGGCAGTCCGGCCAGCCGCTGGACGATCAGGCGCGCGCCGACGTGATCCGCGCCGCGATCGCCTACGATCTCGCGCACGAAGCCATCGGCCTGGAGCGGCTCAAGGCGAAGTTCTCGGAGGCCATGGCGGCGAGCCCGGACGCCCGCACCTTCGCGCTCCTGACCGGCATGGACCCGACCCGGGCGCCGGGCTTCCGGGACATCGCCGCGCGCGCCACGAAGGCTCAGACCCTGTCGGCGTTCCTGGCCGAGTATCGCAAGCGCTACCCGGACGCCGCCACACCCGCGCGCGGCGGGCCGGACGCACCCGGCGCGAGCGGCGAGGCGTCCCAGGAGGCTCCGCAGGCAGGCGGGGCGGGCGGCCAGCAGAGCAGCGCCGGATCGCCCGGCGCGCCGCCCGGGTGAGCCGGCCCGTCGATCCGGACGCCTTCCTGACGACCGACGACGGTCGCGTCTGCACGCCCGAACGGAAGGCCGAGCGGCGCGAGATCCGGTGCGGCCTGCAGGGCGCCGGCACGTCGAGCGGGATCGCCCGGCAGAGGCCGCAGGCCGGCCGCGTCTAGGCCGATGCCGCGCGGCCCGTCAGGCGACTCCGCGCACCGATCCCCGCCATCGCGCGATCCTGCGGTGTCGCCGCGGAGGCCGTCCGGATCGTCGACGGCCGGTCGCGGCTGCCGTCATCCGCCGTAGCTCTGGACCAGCGAGCCGGCGACCAGGGTCCAGCCGTCGACCAGCACGAAGAAGATCAGCTTGAACGGCAGGGCGACCGTCGCCGGTGGGACCATCATCATGCCGACGGCCATCAGGACCGACGCGACCACGAGGTCGATGATCAGGAACGGGATGAACAGCAGGAAGCCGATCTCGAAGGCACGGCGCAGTTCCGAGATCATGAAGGCCGGGGTCACGATTTCCAGGCCGACATCCTCCGGGCCCTTCGGCGCCGGCACCTTGGCGAGGTCGAGGAACAGCTTCAGGTCCTTCTCGCGCACATTGCGCAGCATGAAGGTCTTGAACGGCGCCGAGGCGCGCTCGAACGCCTGCGCCTGCGTGATCCGGCCGGCGACCAGCGGCTCGATGCCGGCGCTGTAGGCCGCGCGGCCCGTGGGGGCCATCACGAAGGCGGTCAGGAACAGCGCGAGGCTGACCAGCACCGCGGTCGGTGGCGCCGTCTGGGTGCCCAGCGCCGACCGCAGGATCGACAGCACCACGACGATGCGGGTGAAGGCCGTGGCCATGACCAGCACCGACGGGGCCACCGCCAGGACGGTGATCAGCGCCACGAGCTGCAGGGCGCGCTCGGTGGTGCCGCCGGCGCCCAGATCGAGGGTGACGCTCTGCGCGAGGGCGGGGCCGGCGGCGAGCAGACCGCCGGCCAGTCCGGACAGGGCGAGCAGCCGCAGGCGCGGCTTCGGGACAAGGGCCGCCGGGCGAGGCGGCACGGGACGATTCTGGGTCACGGATTGTCGCAGCTGGGTGTGGCCGGACGCACCCCGGCCCGGCGCGCTTCGAGGTTCTGCCAGACGAGGAGCGCCGGCAGGCCGAGCACCACGTCGGGCACCCGGCGGGCGAGCGAGAGGGCGAGGGCGGTGCCGGCATCGATGCCGAACAGACCGCAGACCAGGACGAGCCCGCCCTCCTGCACACCGAGGCCGCTCGGGACCGGAAAGGCGGCGGCCTTGATCGCCTGGCTGAGCGCCTCGATCACCAGGATGTCGGCCAAGCCGACATGATCCACGCCGATGCAGGCGAGGACGACGGCGACCTCTGCCGTGCCGAGCAGCCAAGCCAGCGCGTGCAGGACGAAGGATTGGGCCAGGTGGCCCCGTCGGCTCGGCGCCCAGATCGTGTCCAGAGCCCCCTGGATCCGCCGGGGCGGCTCGGGGCGCGCCTCGGTCTCGCGCACGAAGCGCCGGCCGAGGGCGGTGAGCCGATCCTCGATCACCCGCACGATGCCGATCCGCTGGAGGGCGAAGAACGCCGCGACCACCAGACCGGCCACCGCCAGCGTCCGCAGCGTCCAGCTGGCGAGCGCAGCCGCTTCGGCGCCCTGGACCCGGCTCAGGAGGCCCGCGCCGAGACTGGCGAACAAAGCGAGGGTTCCGACCTGGAAGAGCAGGTCGGCCAGGACCGAGGCCGCCGCCAGGGACCCGGCAACACCCCAGAAGGTGAGGAGGCGTGCCCCGAGGACGTCTCCGCCCACCGAGGCGACGGGCAGCAGAACGTTGATGCCTTCGCGGACGAAGCGCAGGATCAGACAGGCCGGGCCGGCCGGGGGCGGCAGCCCGTCGAGGATGCGCGCCCAGGCGAGGCCGCAGAGGAGGATCACGAGGATCCGCACCAGCGTGACGCCGGCGAAGCCCGCGAAGCCGATCCGCCCGAAGGCCGTGGCCACGGCGGCCAGATCGTTGGTCGCCACGAGCCAGACGGCGAGACCGAGGCCGATCAGGGTACCGATCAAGGGGAGGCGACGCAGCACGGCGTGGGCTGCCCGCCGCTTCCGGGAAACGTGGTTGCCGGTCACGGTGCGGGGGCCTCGCGTCGAGAGGCGGGCAAGATCGCGCTCCAGGTTGTGCCGGTCAGCGGACCGGCGGCGATTCGTCGGATGGTATCGCCGCTAGAGCGGTATTGGGGCCGAATTCGGGGATTGCACGACGGGGCAGGACGGGATCGAGTACGGCGGCACGCGCTTCGGCCGGGCCGGCGGCGGGATCGAGCAGGAAAACGCGGCCCGCAGCCAGGCTCGCGCCGGTGGCGACCGCCACCGCGCGCTTCGGGCAGGGGCCGAGGCAGCCCGATTCCACGATACAGAGCTTCCTCCGGCGGCCGGCTCCCCCGTCCTGGGCGGCCTGCTTCCCGGCCTTTTTCAGCAGGGCACGGAGGTCTCGGCCGCGCAGACCCTGCCGCTTGGCGCATTTGGAACAGACGACGACGATCTCGGTGAGCTTGGTCTTGGCCGAACGGCCGGTCGGGCGGCCATCCACGCCCGGGACATGGGGTTCTGTCATCATCCAGAGACTGTAGGACGCGATACCCGGTGCGGGCTACGGCGCCTGTCGCCGCGGTGCAGCGACGGGCGGAGCGGCCAAGCCGGGTGCCATAAAAAGGGCCTAAAAGAACGGGATTCCGGTTATCGCGCACGGGCCGCCCCTCGGCCGGCGCCGCGGCAGCGGAACCGGCGCAGACCCAGGAACAAAGAGCGGATGAGCTTCGACGACGTCAAGGACGACACGCGCGAAGGCGAGATCGTGACGTTCGCCGCACCGACGATGACCGAGTTGCGGCGGAGCGCGGAGACGATCCGGCCGGTGCCGGAGAAGCGCACCGCACGAGCGCTCGTCGCCTCGGTCCGTGAGCGCCTGGACTGGACCCGTCTGCCCGGTCTGCGCCCGCGTCAGGAGGACACGTCGAGCTACGGCGCACGGATCATCCGCCGGATCGGCTTCTTCGTGCTTTTGCCCACCCTGGTGGTCGGTCTTTACCTGTTCGCCTTCGCGTCCAACCAGTACGTCGCGGAGGCCCAGTTCGCGGTGCGCGGCAATGTCGAGCCGATGGAGAACATCTCGCTCGGCCAGTACACGAACCTGATCCAGAAGCATAACAGCCAGGACAGCTTCATCGTCCGCGACTACATCAACAGTCAGACCCTGGTCGAGGCTCTCGAGAAGAGCATCGGCATTTCCAAGATGTTTTCGCGGTCCGAGGCGGACTTCTGGGCGCGCTTCGATCCGACCGATCCGATCGAGGATCTCACCAAATACTGGCGCAAGCACGTCGAGGCGCATATCGACTCGATCTCAGGCGTGATCCGCCTGTCCGTGCGCGCCTTCACGCCCGAGGACGCCCTGACCATCGCCCGCGCGGTGGTGTTGCGCTCCGAGGCTCTGATCAACGACATCTCGAAGCGGGCGCAGTCCGACATGGTCGCCCAGGCCGAGGCCGACGCCAAGGTCGCGCAGGACCGCCTGCGCAAGGCGCATCTC
Source organism: Methylobacterium sp. 391_Methyba4 (assembly GCF_029691625.1). Taxonomy (NCBI): domain Bacteria; kingdom Pseudomonadati; phylum Pseudomonadota; class Alphaproteobacteria; order Hyphomicrobiales; family Methylobacteriaceae; genus Methylobacterium; species Methylobacterium sp. 391_Methyba4. Next base: position 5,990,892 of record NZ_CP121475.1, read on the forward strand.
GCGCTGCAGGCCTTCCGCAATCAGTGGGGCGTGATCGATCCGATCAAGTCAGCGGAGGGAACGCTGACGGCCCTGACGTCCCTGCGGAAGGACAAGCTGAAGGCCGAGAACGACCTGCAGGTCCTGCGCGGCTCCAATCTGGACGAGCGGTCGCGCTCGATCCAGACGCTGGTGGCCAACATCGCGGCCATCGACCAGCAGATGAAGACGCTCCAGGACGAGATGACCAGCGCCACCGCCGGCGCGGGCGGGCAGAACCTGACCGAGGCGCTGCTCCAGTACGAGGGCCTGCTGGTCGAACGGACCATCGCCGAGAAGCTCGAGGAATCAGCCCACACCCTCCTCGACCGGGCCCGCGTCTCTGCCAGCAAGCAGCACATCTTCCTGGCCACCTTCGTGCCTCCGGTCCTTCCCACCGACAGCCTCTATCCAGAGCGGGGCCATACCCTGCTGGTGGCGTTCTTCTGCTTCCTGGTGATCTGGAGTTCGTCCGCGCTCCTGCTCGCAGGCATCCGCGACCAGAGGATGTAGCCGCGGTCGCGGCTCCCGGATCTGGATCCGGGGCGGCGCGGTCTGTAGAGGGAGGCGGCCCGGCCTTTCGGGCGTCCCAGAATGAGCGAACGCTAACACGCCATGTCGGATTTCTCCGATCTCGTCGCGAAGGCGATCCAGCCGTCGATGACCCGTGAGGAGCGCGAGGCGGTCTACACGGTGGTGCGGCAGGCCGTGCTCCGGTTGCAGGAGCGGGAGGCGCTGCCCGCCGACGATCCGCGGGTGGCCCTCCAGCGCCACCTGGTCGAGGAGACGATCCGCGACGTGGAGGGCGACGTGGCCCGCTACGAGTCGCTGCGCAAGCTCGACGCGGCCTTCGCGGCCCAGACCGAGGCCCACAAGGCGGCGCAGAGCGGGCGGCGCTAGGACCGTTCACCACCGCGTCGAGACACCGCCATCCGCATCGATTCCGGGCCGGATTTCCGCCGAGCGGCAGCGCGCCTGAGCGGGGATCGGTCCCGCGACCCCTGGCGCGTCAGCCGCAGGCGACACTCGTCCGGACGCTCCCGGGCTCGGCCACTTCGAGCCCTGCCGAGACGTATTCGTTGAGCTTGTTGCGCAGGGTCCGGATGGAGATGCCGAGGATCCGGGCGGCGTGAGTCCGGTTGCCGAGGCAATGATCCAGGGTGTCGAGGATCAGGTCGCACTCGACCTGCGCCACGGTCCGCCCCACCAGCCCGCGGGTGGCGGCCTCGGCGACCTGCGCGGCGCGCGCGGCCGGTCCCTCGGCCGCGAAAGTCTCGCCGTCGGGCGAGAGAATCGCCTCCGGGCCGATCGTGTCGCCCGAGGCGAGCAGCACCGCCCGGTGAAGGGTATTCTCCAGCTCGCGGACGTTGCCGCGCCACGGGTTCTTCAGCACCAGGGTCCGGGCTTCCGGAGAGAGCGGGCGGACCGGCATCCCGTTCACCGCGGCGTATTTCCGGGCGAAGTGGGTGGCGAGTTCGATGATGTCGGCCGGACGCTCCCGCAGGGGCGGCAGCCGCAGGGCGACGACGTTGAGCCGGTAGAGCAGATCCTCGCGGAACGTGCCCTTCCGGACTTCCTCGGCGAGGTTGCGGTTCGAGGTGGCGAGCACGCGGATGTCGACCCGCACCGGCGCCGTGCCGCCGACCCTGTCGATCACCCGCTCCTGGAGGGCCCGCAGCAGCTTCGCCTGCAGGCGCACGTCCATCTCGGAGATCTCGTCGAGGAGCAGCGTGCCGCCATTGGCCTCCTCGAACCGGCCGATCCGTCGGGCGACCGCCCCCGTGAACGCCCCCTTCTCGTGGCCGAACAGCTCGGATTCGAGCAGCGCCTCGGGGATCGCCGCGCAGTTCACCGACACGAAGGGCTTGCCCGCCCGGTTGGACTTCTGGTGGACGTGGCGGGCCAGCACCTCCTTGCCGGTGCCGCTCTCGCCGGTGATCAGCACCGAGGCTTCGGAGCGCGCGACCTGCTCGGCGAGCTTGACCACCCGCTCCATGGACGGGTCGCGCCAGACGAAGGCCGCGCGATCCGTGGCGACCGCCTCCAGCACCGCGGCGATCATCTCCGGGTCGGGGGGGAGGGGGATGTACTCCTTGGCGCCGGCCCGGATCGCCGCCACGGCGGCCGACGCGTCCGCCGACACGCCGCAGGCGACCACGGGCGTGCGGATCCGCTCCGCCTCCAGGGCGGTGACGAGCTCGCGGATCGGCAGCCCGACATCGATCATGATCAGGTCGGCGCCCCGGGCGCGCAGGACGTTGAGGCCCTGCGGCACGGCATCGGCCTGCGTCACCGACGCGCCGCGCTGCATGCAAATCTTCGAGGCGGTGATCAGCTCGCCATTGAGCCGCCCGATCATCAGGAGCCGCATGGTTCGTCCCTCTCAAACATCCTGGCGCGGGTTACGCGCCGAACTGGCCTGCGGCCGTCGCCGGCGCCCGGGCCACATTCTCGGTCGCCCGGGTCATTCACCCTTGACGATCTCGGTCATCGTCACACCGAGCCGATCCTCCACGAGGACGACCTCGCCGCGGGCGACCAGCCGGTTGTTGACGAACACGTCGATCGCCTCGCCGACCTTCCGGTCGAGTTCGAGCACCGCCCCGGGCGCCAGCCGCAGCAGGTCGCCGATCGGCATCCGGGCCGAGCCCAGGACCGCCGAGACCATGACGGGCACGTCGAAGAGCTGCTCCAGGTCGGCGGCGGTCTTCGGGGTGGTGGGCGCGTCGCGGATCGAGCCCGCCGCGTAGTCGGTGTCGTGCTCGCCGAGCTGGGGCAGGCTGAAATCGTCGGACATCAGGATCTCCTCACAGGCTCGTCGGCAGGCCGAGGGCGTCCAGCACCGCCGCCTCGATGCGGGCGCGCTCGCGGACGATGCCGCCGTCCGCCCACTCGATGCGGGCGTCGCCCGCCGCCATGTCGGGGTCGCCGAGGACGACGAGGCGGCCCTCGTAGCCGCGCTCGCGGGCGAGGCGCTTCACCAGGGTCTCGACCTCCTCGACGAGGCTGTCGTGCACCCGCACCACCAAGTGCGGCACGCCGCGCAGATGCTGGAGCGCCGTCCGGGCCGCCTCGCCGATGCCGGCGAGCGGGGCGGCATCGAGGGCGTCGCCCGCCACCTTGCGGGCGATCAGCATGGCCACCTCGACCGCTTGCGCCTCGCGCTCGGTGTCGCGGGCGTCGGCCTGGGCGATCAGGCCCGCGGCGGCGAGCGCGAGGCGGGTCATGGCGTCGGCGAGCCGCCCCTGGACCTGCGCCTCGGCCTGGGCGCGTCCCTCCTGCAGGCCGCGGGCATGCGCCTCGGCCTCGGCGCGGAGCGCGGCCTCGGCGGCGCGCTGGGCCTCGGCGCTCGGGCGGGCGCTGCGGAAATCGGTCTCGAACAGGAACGGCTTGGCGCTCCGGGCGGATTGGGCGCTCAATAGACCAGCTCCTCCTCGGCGCTATTCTTGGCGATCATGATCTCGCCCTTCTCGGCGAGGTCCTTGGCGATCTCGGTCATCTTCGCCTGGGCCTCGTCGACCTCCTTGAGCCGGACCGGCCCGAGGGCGGCCATCTCGTCGGTGAGGTTCTTGGCAGCCCGGGTCGACATCTGCTGCATGAAGAAGGCCCGGGTCCTCTCGTTGCCGCCCTTCAGGGCGCGGCACAGGGTGTCGTTGTCGACCGAGCGCATCAGCGTCTGGACGCTGCCGGGATCGAGCTTCAGCAGGTCCTCGAAGGTGAACATCAGCTCGCGGATGCGCTTGGCCGAGCCGCGGTTGGCCTGGTCCAGGGCGGCGAGGAAGCGGCCTTCCGTCTGCCGGTCGAAGGCGTTGAACACATCGGCCATCATCTCGTGGGCGTCGCGGCGCTGGGTCTGGGCGATGGTGGAGACGAACTCGACCCGCAGGGTCTCCTCGATGTGGCGCAGCGCCTCCTTCTGCACCGTCTCCATGCGCAGCATCCGGTTGAGGCAGTCGATGGCGAAATCCTCGGGCAGGATGGTGAGCACCTTGGCGGCGTAGTCGGCCCGCACCCGCGACAGCACCACCGCCACGGTCTGCGGGTACTCGTTGCGCAGGAACGAGGCGAGGATCTCCGGGTCGACCTGGGCGATCGAGGCCCAGACGCGCTTGCCCGACGCGCCCTTGATCTCCGCCATGATCAGCGAGACCTGATCGCTCGGGAAGATCTTGAGGAGCAGCGCCTCGGTCCGCTCGAAATTCGACGAGATGCCGCCGCTGTTGCCGAGCTTCGTCACGAACTCGATGATCAGCTTCTCGACGGTCGTCGCCTCCAGCGTGCCGAGCTGGACCATCGCGGCGCTGACCTTCTTGATCTCCTCCTCTTCGAGCGCCTGCCAGATCGGCGCGCCTTCCTCCTCACCGAGCATCAGCAGGAGCGCGGCGGCGCGCTGCGGACCGGGCATCGCCGCGAACGAATCGCCGCCCGCCGTCGCCAGCGTGTTCGCCAAACCCTGTCCCGCACCTGCCGCCATCGTGTTGCCCTCGACGCCCTACGCTTCACTCTTCCTGGATCCAGGTGCGCAGCACCTCGACGGTCTCGGACGGGCTCGCCCGGACCATGTCGACCACGCGCTGGACCGTCTCGGCCTGGACCTGGCCGTTGATCTTGGCGAACTCCATCAGCCGCGCGGTCGGATTGTCGCGGTCGATGACCGTCACGGTCCCGCTCGGACCCGCAACCACGGCGTCGCCGGGAAAGCCCATGCCGGCCGCGGCCAGAGCCGGCGCCTCAGGCACCGGCGCGAGCACCTGGCGCACCAGGGGGCGGACCACTGTGAGGAGGACGATGAGGGTGAGCAGCGCCAGGACGGCGAGTTCGGCCATCCGCAGCACGTCCTCCTTGGTGGGGGCGAGCAGCGACTGGATGAGCGTGGGCTCGATGAATTGCGGCACGCTCGGCGCCTCCGCGAAGCGCAGGTTCACCACCTCGATCTGGTCGCCGCGGGCCTTGTCGAAGCCGACCGCGCCGCGGACCAGGGCGGTGATCCGCTCGATCTCGGCGGGCGTGCGCGGGCTGTAGGTCTGCTTTCCGTCGGGCGCGGTGGCGTACACCCCGTCGAGGACGACGGCGACCGACAGGCGCTTGATCCGTCCGCCCTCGGCGATCTCGGTCTTCGTCACGCGGGAGATCTCGTAGTTCGTGGTCTCCTCGTTCTTGTTCGTCGCGTCCTTCGGCGTGGGCGCCTTGTCGCCGCCATTGGCGCCGGGCAGCTCGTTGCCGACGCTGACCTGCCCCTCGGCATTGCCGGTGACCGCCGATTCGGTGCGGGTCTGGGCGGAGCGCACGACGCGGCTCTCGGGATCGAAGGTCTCGGAGCGGCTTTCGATCCGGTTGAGGTCGAGTTCGGCGTTGACCTGGACGCGGGCCCGGCCGGTGCCGACGATCCCGGCGACCACGTCCTCGATCTGGCCGCGCAGGCGCCGTTCGAGGGCGGCCTGCCGGTCCTCGAAGCCGCTGGCGACGTCGGTCCCCGCGTCCCGGGCGCCGTCCGCCAGCAGCCGGCCGCGCTCGTCGACGATCGAGACCCGGTCGGGCTTGAGGCCTTCGACCGCGGAGGCCACGAGATGGCGGATCGCCCGAACCTGCCCGGCGTCGAGGTCGCCCATCAGCTTCAGCACGATGGCGGCGCTCGGGCTCTCCCGGTCGCGCTCGAACAGGCGGCGCTCCGGCAGGACGAGGTGGACCCGGGCCGCCTGGACCCGGCCGATCGCCCGGATCGAGCGGGCCAGCTCGCCCTCCAGGGCGCGCAGGTGATTCACGTTCTGCACGAAGTTGGTGGACGAGAACGCATCGCCCTTGTCGAAGATCTCGTAGCCGACCCCGGCCTGGGTCGGCAGCCCCTTGCCGGCCAGATCCATGCGCAGCTTGGCGAGGTCGGGGCGGGGAGCCAGGATCGTCTGCCCGGCATCGCCCCGGGTCTCGTAGCGGATTCCGCGGCTGTCCAGCTCGCGGACCACGGAGGCCGAATCCTGCATCGACAGGTCGGAGAACAGCACGCCCATATCGGGGCGCGAGACCCGCAGGATGATGAACGCGAAGAAGCCGATGAGAGTCAGCGTCACCGCCGCCATGGCGGCGATTCGGGCCGGTCCGAACTTCGTGACGAGATCGAGGACCGGCTTCACGGGAGGATTCGCTGCACTCTAACGCTGGCGGACCCCGGCGGCCCGCTCGGCAGAAATTGCCCAGGTCGTGGTTAGCGAGGCGTTAATGCCGCGCAACCGAGGCCCAAAGGCGGGCGCCGGAACAGCACGAAGCCGCGCCCGGAATCCGGACGCGGCTTCGTGGGTTCTCGGATTCGGGCGATCCACCCCACCGGCGCCGTCGACGTGGTCGCTGCGGGAGTGAGGCCATCGCGTCAGTCCAGGATTGCGAAGCGGAGCCCGTCATCCAGAGCCGCCGACGCGCCGGGTTTCGGCACCCTCGGTCGTGTTGGGGTTCCGGGGGCGTCTGCAGCATCCCGGAACGATGGCGCCCGACAGAGGCGTCGGATAATCAGTGGCGGTAATGCTGGATCCGCGTCGTCCGCAGGCCGGCGAGACCGTGCTGGTCGATGGAGAACTGCCAGCTGAGGAATTCCTCGGTGGTCAGCGTGTAGCGCTTGCACGCCTCCTCCAGGCTGAGAAGGCCGCCGCGCACCGCGGCCACGACCTCGGCCTTGCGCCGGATCACCCAGCGACGGGTGCTCGGGGGCGGAAGATCCGCGATCGTCAGGGGGCTGCCGTCGGGCCCGATCACGTACTTCACTCTCGGGCGGCTCGGTTCGGTCATGATACGCTCTACACTCGACTGACCTGTCGAGCATTGAAGGTACTTGCGCCCGCTTAAGAGATGTTGAAGCGAGTCACTCGGATGTGATTCGTTAAGTGCCACTTGTGGACAACCCGATGGTCTGCACGCTGGACAGCGGCACTTTCTGGGAGCCGATGATCAGCACCGGTGTCGTCCCGCTGAGATCGACCTCGTCGACGGTGCCGGTGAGGCTCGTGTCGACCGCCACGGTGGCGCCGGTGGCGTCGGTGGCCGAGACCTTGATCGAATAGTTCCCATCCGGCGCGGTCAGGCCCGCGGAGGTCTTGCCGTTCCACGTGTAGGCCTGGCTTCCGGCGGTCAGCGTCGTGCTCTGCGTGGCCACGACGTTGTTCTGGGAATCGAGGATCGAGATCACCGCCTTGGAGGCGGCCCGGGCGGGCGTCAGCGTCCAGGAGGCCGAGCCCTTGGACAGCTGCGACGCGCTTCCATCCGCCGTCACGGTCTTGCCGATGTAGCTCGTGGCCGAGGCCGAACTCGCCGATTGCGACGCGCTCAGGATGCTGTCGAGGCGGTCGTTCGATTTGAGCTGCTGCTCGACGCCGGCGAACTGGACCAGCTGCTGGGTGAACTGATTGGTGTCCATCGGATCGAGGGGGTTCTGATTCTTGAGCTGCGTGGTCAGCAGAGTCAGGAACTGCGTGAAGTTGCTGGCGATCTCGGTGGAGTTGCCGCTGCTGCTGCTCGACGACGCGCTCTTCGTCGCCGTCGTGCTGGTGAGGCTGGATATGCCGCTCGTCATGCTGATCTCTCCGGTGCTGCGCCCTGGCGCGGGCCTGGATGCGCGCTGTGTCTGTGTCGGTTCGCGATGCGGGCGCTTGCGCGCGCCGCCTAGATTCTCATGTCGACGCCGCCGTAGCCGCGCAGAAGGCGGATCGGGGCGATGTCCTGGGAGGCCTCGGCCTGATCCTGGGACCAGTTCACCCCGTTGCTGCGGGGGGAATCCCCCTGCTGGCCGCCGCTGCCGCCCTGGGCGCTCCCGTCGCCCCGCAGCGACAGGTTGATTCCGCCGCCTGAGGGGTCGAATCCGGCCTGGGACAGCGCCTGTTGCAGCTGGCCGGCGTCGCGCTGGAGCAGGGCCAGGGTCTCGGGCCGGTCGACCACGAGGTGGGTCATGACCCTGCCATGCGCCTTGTCGATCTCCAGCTTGACGTCGATGCGCCCGAGTTCGGCCGGATCGAGCCGGATCTGGAACTCGTTCGATCCGCGCAGGGAGCGCAGGCCGATGGTCATCGGCACCTGGCCAAGGGGGATGGGCGGATCGGTCTGGACCGGCGCGGCGGTCTGGTTCGGCGCAGCGGTGCCCTCTGCGGCCTTCGTCGTGCCGACGGCCGGGCTCGACGGGACCGGCGGCGTCTGGCCGCCCTGCGGGGCCGGGGGCGTGCCTGGGAGCGGACCTGCGCCCTGTCCCATATCGGCCAGGGCAGTCAGGAAATCCTGGCCGTCCTTGTCCGATGTCGCGACCGCAGAGCCGCCGGCCGCCGGGCCCTCCACCGGGACGGTGCTCTTCCCCACCGAGCCCGGCTCGTTGCCGGCGCCTGCCGCCTTCGCCCCGGAGGGGATGCCGGCGATGCCCGATACGGCATCACCCGCGGGGCTGCCGACCGGCCCGCCGCTGCCGGGAGCGCCCACGGCCGCGCCCGTTCCGAGGAGCGCTGTCCCGCCGTCCTGCGCGGTCGCCGCGCCGGTGCCCGCGGGCGCCTCGGTCTTGACCGTTCCGGTCGCCGCGCCGCCTTCGGTCAGCGCGGCGATGAGGGCCAGCAGCGAGGCGGCAGGGTCCGAACCGGCGGGCGTGGCGGCGGGCTCGGCCGTCTGCGGCGCCGTCTGCGGCGCCGTCGTCTCAGCCTGCACCGTCGTCTCGGCCTGCGCCGCCTCGGGAGCCGCCGTGTCGCCTGTGGCGGAGGCGCGATCCGATGAGGTCGTGGCAGCCTCGGAGCCCTGTCGTGCGGCGGGTTTCGCCTGGCCCGTCTGTGCGTCGCGCGCCGCGGCCGGCATCCGCGCTTCCGGGCGTGCGTCTGCGGCGGCGCGCGGTGCGTCGGCCTTGCCGGTACGCCCCGCCGGAGCCGCCGCCTCCGCCTGTCGGGCGCGGTCGGCCGTCCGGTCCGCGGCGCGGGCCTCGGCCTGCCGCGCCGAATCCTGCGCACGGTCGCCGGCCGCCCGGGCGGCCTGGGCCTGATCGCGCTGATCGGCCTGTCGGGTGCGGGCCGACGCGGCGAGGTCGCGCAGGTCGACCGTGCGGGCGCGCGTCTCCGCCGCGTCGTCGCGGGCCTGGGCGGCGGTCAGGGCGGCGCCGAAGCGATCCTGCGTCGAATCCCCGGCCCGGGCGGCCACGCCCGCCGCCTCCCAGCCTGACCGCGGGGCAGACGCACTCCGCGCGGACGGAATCCAGGTGGTGACATCCAAACGATCCGCCGCACCGCTCGCCATACCGGACTCCTCTGGGCCGCCCGCAGCAAGCCGCGCGCCACCGGGGTGGCCCGCTAAGAGACTGAAAAATATAGTGCTCTTCCGCGGCGCGCGGCGCGGCCCTGATCGAACCTGCCGCCCGATCGGCAGGATCTGCCGGGTGTCGGCGCTGGCCGCCCTGGAAAGCCGGGCGAAGTCCCGCTATAGACGGCCCGTGCAGCCAGGAAGCTTCCGGGCCGGCGGCTGCGGACCCTCGCGATGAACGCCCTCGATCTTCCCAAAGCCCCCCACGAGACGCGCGTCGTCGTCGCCATGTCGGGCGGCGTCGATTCCTCCGTGGTCGCTGGCCTGCTGAAGCGGCAGGGCTTCGACGTGGTCGGCGTGACGCTCCAACTCTACGACCACGGCGCGGCGAGCCACCGCAAGGGCGCCTGCTGCGCCGGCCAGGACATCAACGATGCACGGGCTGCGGCGGAGCATCTCGGCATCCCGCATTACGTCCTCGACTACGAGGACCGCTTCCGCGACGCGGTCATCGAAAAGTTCGCCGAGAGCTACCTTGCGGGCGAGACGCCGATCCCCTGCGTCGAGTGCAACCGCACGGTGAAGTTCCGCGATCTGCTGGGCCTCGCCCGGGACCTGAACGCCGACGCGCTGGCCACCGGTCATTACGTGGCGAGCCGGGCGCTGCCGGGCGGCGGCCGGGCGCTCCACCGCGCCCTCGATCCGGCCCGGGACCAGAGCTACTTCCTCTACGCCACCACGGCGGAGCAGCTGGCATTCCTGCGCTTTCCCCTGGGCGAGATGGAGAAGACCGAGACCCGCGCGCTCGCGAAGGATCTCGGCCTGTCGCTCGCCGAGAAGCCGGACAGCCAGGACATCTGCTTCGTGCCGCAGGGCCGCTACAGCGACGTGATCGCCCGCCTGCGCCCCGATGCGGCGCGGCCCGGCGAGATCGTCGACCTCGCCGGCCACGTCCTCGGCCGGCACGACGGCATCGTCCACTACACGGTGGGGCAGCGGAAGGGCCTCGGCCTGTCCGGGCCGGAACCGCTCTACGTGGTGCGCCTGGAGCCGGATGCGGCCCGGGTGGTGGTCGGACCGCGCACAGCCCTGGCCACGACCCGGATCCGCCTCTCGGACCTGAACTGGCTCGGCGAGGGCCCGGCCGAGGCCGTGCGCGACCTGCCGGTGGCGGTGCGCGTGCGCTCGACCCGGCCGCCGCGCCCGGCGACACTCACGGTCGGGCCGGACGGCACGGCCGAGATCGTTCTCACCGAGCCCGAGGACGGCGTGTCGCCGGGCCAGGCCTGCGCGATCTACGCGGATGACGGGCCCCGGGCCCGGGTCCTGGGCGGCGGCACCATCCGGCGTGTCGACGCGTTGTCGGCCCGGCCCCGCGAGGCCGCCTGATCTCAACCTCTGGAACCTTCGAACGATGCTGAGCGAGCCGCAGATGGCCGGGCCGAGCACGGCCCTGATGCGCAAGGCCTATGCCCGCTGGGCCCCCGTCTATGACGTGGTCTACGACAAGCTCACCGAGCCCGCGGCCCGCGCCGCCGTCGAGGCGGCGGCCGAGCATGGGCCGCGGATCCTGGAGGCCGGCGTCGGAACCGGGCTGGCGCTGGGCTACTATCCGACATCGAGCTTCGTCTGCGGCGTCGACCTCTCCGAGGACATGCTCAAGCGCGCCCGTGCCAAGGTCCGGCGCCGGAACCTGTCCCACGTGAAGGGGCTGCAGGTGATGGATGTCTGCCACCTGGGCTACGCCGATGCGAGCTTCGACGCGGTGGTGGCACAGTTCCTCATCACCCTGGTGCCGGATCCCGAGGCCGCGATGTCCGAGTTCCTGCGGGTGGTGCGGCCGGGCGGCGGCATCGTGCTCGCCAACCATTTCGGCCAGAGCGACGGCCCGGTCGCCCGGGTCGAGGAGATCGTGGCCCCGCTCTGCACCAAGATCGGCTGGTCGTCGGACTTCAAGGCGACGCGGATCGAGGCCTGGGCCCGGCGCAACGGCGTCGAGGTCCTGGGATTGAAGCCGACCTTCCCGGGCGGGTTCTTCAAGATCCTGCGGATGCGCAAGCCCGGGTGATCGAGACCGGGAACGCGCCCGTCGGCGAAGAGCGGCGTGACGGACGCTGGAAGCGGCTGCGGCGCTGGCTCCCGCTGGTGCTGCTCCTGACGGTGTCGGCGATCGTCGTGGTCTCCGGCGCCGCCCAGCTCCTGAGCCTCGACCGACTCCTCGCCTCGCGGATCTGGCTGCGCGGCTTCGTCGAGGCCGGCTATCTCCGCGCCTTGGTCGCGGCCTACTGCCTCTATGTCGGGGCCGTGGTCGTGTCGGTGCCGGCCACGCTGATCCTGACGATGGTCTGCGGCTTCCTGTTCGGCATCGTGCCGGGCGCGCTCACTGCGGTCTGCGCGGCCACCACGGGGGCCGCCCTCGTGTTCGCCATCGGCCGGGGGCCGGGGGCCGACCTGCTCCGGCGGATCGGCGGCACGCGCCTCGCCGGGCTGGCCGAAGGCTTCCGGCGCGATGCCTTCGGCTATATCGCGGTCCTGCGCCTCCTCCCCCTGTTCCCGTTCTGGGTGACCAACCTCGCCCCCGCCGCCTTCGGGGTGAAGATGCGGGTCTTCGTCCTCGCGACCTTCCTGGGGCTGCTGCCCGGCGCCGTCGTGTACGCCACCACGGGAGCGGGCATCGAGGACGTCGTCGCCGCCCACGAAGCCGCCAAGGCGGCCTGCCTGGCGGCGGGGGCGGGCGGCTGTGACGACGCCCTGAGCCTGCGGGCCCTCGTCACGCCCAAGATGGTGGCGGGCCTCGCGATGCTGGCCGTCTTCGCCCTGGTCAGCGTGCTGCTGAGCCGGCGCGCCAGACGCGGCTGAGAGCGACGCCCGGGATACGCAATCCTCCGCCGGCTGTGTTTTTCCGTGTCTGAGGGCACATGCAACCGCCTGCGGGTGGATATCGTATAGTGCTCACTGCCGAGAGCCTGTATTGCCGCCTGCGAATCTGTGGCTTGCGAACATGTATCCCGCGAAGGCCGGACCCGGCTCGAGCTTTCTCAATCCGCCCTCCGCCGATCCGAATCCGCGATGCCCGCGCGGAGCGTGACCGGCGTGTCCGTCGAGTCCGATGAGGCCGCGGCACCGGCGATGCCGGCGTCCGCCCCGAGCCGCGATCTGCCGGAGCGGCGCACGGCCCGCCTCGGCCTGTCGGGGCGGCTGTTCCTCGTCACCGTCGCGTTCGTGGTGGTGGCCGAGGTGCTGACCTATGTGCCGGCGGTGGCCAATTACCGGGTCGAGTGGATGTCGGACCGCCTGGCGGCCGCGCAGGTCGCCGCCCTGGTCCTCGACGGCCGGACCGGGGAGCCGGTCTCCGAGGCGCTGGAGAGCCGGCTCCTGGCCGGGGTGAATGCTCGGGCGATCGCGGTTCGCGGCGGTGGCGCCCAGCGCCTGCTCGCCATCGAGCCCATGCCCGAGCAGGTCGCCGACATCGTCGATCTGCGCGACGTCACAGCGCTGTCGGCGATCCGGGGGGCGTGGCGCACCCTTGTGGCGCCGGTCCGCGAGCCGATCCGCGTGATCGGGGAGGGGGGAATCGGCTTCGACCGGGTCGAGATCCTCCTCGACGAGGCGCCGCTGCGCACCGCCATGATCGACTATGCCCTGCGCCTGCTGGTCTCCTCGCTGATCATCGCGGCCGCCGCGGCTGGCCTCGTCTTCGTGGTGCTGCAGGTGCTCATCGTGCGGCCGGTCCGGCGGCTCGCCACGAGCATCACGGTCTTCGCGGACGATCCGGAGGATGCGGGGCGGATCATCGCCCCGTCCCGCCGCAGCGACGAGATCGGCCAGGCCGAGCGGGCGCTCGGGCGGATGCAGCGCAGCCTCGCCGACCAGCTCCGCCAGAAGCGGCGGCTCGCCGAACTCGGGCTCGCCGTCAGCAAGATCAGCCACGAGCTGCGCAACCTGCTGACCGGCGCGCAGCTTCTCGGCGATCGCCTGGAGGGTACCGAGGATCCGACCGTTCAGCGTGTGGCCCCGCGCCTCGTGGGGACGCTGGCCCGGGCGATCCGCTTCTGCGAGGCGACGCTCGCTTACGGGCGCGTCTCCGAGCGGACGCCGCTCCTGGCCAGCACGCCGCTGGCGCCCATCTTCGCGGAGCTTCCGGATCTCGCCGCGCTGGCGGCGCATCCGGTCTCCGTGCAGGTCGCGGCGGCCGACCTGAGCGTGCAGGCCGATCCGGAGCAACTGGCGCGGGCGCTGGCCAACCTCGTCCGCAACGCCGTGCAGGCGCTCGACGGGGCCGCCGTGCCGGAGGCTGCGGTCCGCGTCGTGGCCTCCCGCGGGGCGCCGGGCCGGATCACGATCCTGGTCGCCGACAACGGCCCCGGACTGCCGGCGCGCGCCCGGGAGAACCTGTTCGCGCCGTTTCAGGGCTCCATGCGCTCCGGCGGCACGGGGCTCGGCCTGCCGATCGCCGCCGAGCTGATCGGGATCAACGGCGGCACGCTCACCCTCGATGCCTCCGAGGCCGAGGGGCTGAGCGGCGCGCGCTTCCGGATCGTCCTGCCGGAGGGCTGACGCGAGCGGCCGTGGGCGGCGGCCGTCACCACCCCATCAGCGCGCGCGGCAAGGTCCGAGCGGAAAGGCGTCCGTGGGCCTATTCCGCCGCGGCCCGAACCGGCTCGCCAACCCGGATGCCGAGATCGGCCAGCAGGGCCGCGTCGTCGTCCTGCCCGTTATTGGCGGTGGTCAGCAGCCGCTCGCCGTAGAAGATCGAGTTGGCACCCGCGAGGAAGCACAGCACCTGCGCCTCACGGGTGAGGCTCTTGCGGCCGGCGCTGAGACGGACCCGGGATCGCGGCATCACGATCCGCGCCGTGGCGCACATGCGCACGAGATCGAACGGATCGACCGCCGGCTGGTCCTCCAGCGGAGTACCGGGCACCGCCACCAGGGCGTTGATCGGCACGCTCTCGGGATGGGGGGCGTGGTTGGACAGCACCTGGAGCATCGCGGCGCGGTCGGTGACGCCCTCGCCCATCCCGACGATGCCGCCGCAGCACACGCCGATCCCGGCCTCGCGGACATTCGCGAGGGTCTGCAGGCGTTCGTCGTAGGTCCGGGTGGAGATGATGTCCTCGTAGAAATCCGGGCCGGTGTCGAGGTTGTGGTTGTAGGAGGTCAGCCCGGCCTCGGCGAGCCGTCCGGCCTGGGAGGGCGTGAGCATGCCGAGCGTCACGCAGGCTTCCATGCCGAGGCCGCGCACGCCACGCACCATGGCGAGAACCGCGTCGAACTCGGGCCCGTCCTTGGGCTGGCGCCACGCGGCGCCCATGCAGAAGCGCTGGGCCCCCGCGGCCTTGGCGGCGGCGGCCTCGGCCAGCACGGTCTCCACCGGCATCAGCCGCTCGCGGGCGACGCCTGCGCCCTTGTGGTGGGCCGATTGCGGGCAATAGGCGCAATCCTCCGGGCAGCCGCCGGTCTTGATGGACAGGAGCGACGCCCGCTGGATGTCGGCCGGGTCATTGTGCCGGCGGTGGACCTGCGCCGCCCGGAACACGAGGTCCATCAGCGGCAGGTCGTGGATCGCGCGGATCTCCGCCACGCTCCAGTCGTGGCGGATGTCGCCGAGGTCGGGCTGCGGGGAACCGGGAAGGGAAGTCGCGCTCATCCGGTGTTTGAGCCGGATCGGCGGACAGAAATCAAGCGGGCCGGGCGCCCGAACTCCCCGCGGACGGATCGGTCTGGACTTCGAGGCCGTGCCAACCGAGGCCGCGCGACGTCTCGCGGCCCGGTATCCGGGGGAGGGCCGTGCCCGTGCCGGTCCCGCTCGACGCCGCTCGTGAGACCGTCCGGTTGGCAGGACGCCCGCCCGGTCAGCGATCCAGTCTGATCGGAGGCCCCAAGGATCCGGCCGCCGGCCCCGACCAGGCGCGCGAGGCGATTGGGCTGCGCCGCGATCCGCCGGATCCGGTCGGGCTCGTCCCGCACCGCCTGCTTGACGGTGTCGGCCCGGATCTCGATCACCTTGCGCGTCGGCGGCTCGGGTTCCGACCCTGCGCGCGGGCCTGCGGACAATCCGATGTCGCAGTCTTGTCCGGCCGAAGCGCGGGACGATCACCGATACCGGTGTCTGTTCCTGGAACCGGCACCGCCGCCCGGATGCGGGCGGCGGCGCGGCCAGTCAGTCCGTCGGCTCGCCGGCGGAGACCTTGGCGGTCCAGTCGTCGAAGGCGATGACCTGCTGACGCTGCTCGCCGAGCCGGTCGATCCGCAGGACCATCTCGTCCCCGGCCTTGAGGTAGCGCGGCGGCTTCATGCCGAGCCCGACGCCCGGCGGGGTGCCGGTGGTGATCACGTCGCCCGGCTCCAGCAGCATGAAGTGCGACGTGTAGGCGACGAGCTGGGGAACGTCGAAGATCATCGTGGCGGTGGAGCCGGTCTGACGGCGCTCGCCGTTCACGTCGAGGCTCATGGCGAGGTTCTTCAGGTCGGGAATCTCGTCCAGCGTCACCAGCCAGGGGCCCAGCGGCCCGAAGGTCGGTGCGCTCTTGCCCTTGGTCCAGGTCGGACCGCGGTTCATCTGCCATTCGCGCTCGGAGACGTCGTTGCAGATGCAGGCCCCCGCCACGTAGCTCAGCGCCTCGTTGGCGTGGACGTAGCTGGCGCGCCGCCCGATCACCACGGCGAGTTCGACCTCCCAGTCGGTGCTGTGCGACCCCTTGGGGATGATCACCGTGTCGTTCGGCCCGCACAGGCTGGACGGCGCCTTGTTGAAGATGATCGGCTCGGCCGGGATCGGCGAGCCGGTCTCGGCGGCGTGGTCGGCGAAGTTCAGGCCGATGGCCACGACGTTGCGGGTGCCGCCCACGCAGGGGCCGAGGCGCACGTCCGGCGGCAGCTTCGGCAGGGTCTCGGGATCGAGGGCGCGCAGGCGCGCCAGCGAATCGGGCGACAGCGCCGGCCCGGCGATGTCCCGCACGATGCCCGACAGGTCGCGCAGGCCGCCTTTCGCATCCACGAGGCCGGGCTTCTCGTCGCCGCTCGGGCCGTGCCGGAAAAGCTTCATGGCCGCACTCCTCATCCTTCCCTGTGCCGGTCTGCGCCGGACGCCGGGACCATGGCCGGGCCTCGACCCGGGTGCAAGGCCGGCGGTCCGCACGCAGCGCCCCGCCGGGTGTCGCAGCCAAGCAACAGGCCTGCAAAAAGTTCATGGTCTGATGATAGTGGATCTATTGTTCAGGGCGCGGCGCAAGAGGAAAAGTTGGGTGCGTAATTATCGAAAACAGGTCTTCGCCGGACGTCGGCCGCAGTGAGACAATGCATCCCGATGTCTCTACGGATCTCCTTTTCGCCTCCTGAGGCCGTCCTGGTCATTGCGGTTCAGTCCCCGCAACCGGCACCATGCCCGAAAGGGTGCCACCTGATGAAGCTCTAACAATCCTCGGCGCCCGCCAGAACGACAACGCTTGGGGGACGAGATGGGCGGAACGGTGCGCGCTGCAATGCTGGCGGCGACGGCAATGATCCTCGGTGCCGGGCAGGTTCAGGCTGGGGCGTTCGGTCTGCGGGAGCAGAGCACGCAGGCGCAGGGGCTGGCGTTTGCGGGCGCGGCCTCGGGATCGGGCGGCGTGTCGTCGATGTTCTGGAACCCCGCGACCATCACGATGAACCCGGGCTTCGTCGCGGAGCAGAACTTCACCTATATCGGCCTGTCCTCGGAGATCCGCCCGGCGCCGGGCACCAATCCGGGCTTCGCGCGGCTGGGCGGCTCGGGCGAGCTCGGTCAGGGCGCCCTCGTGCCGGCGGGCGCGACCTCGTACCAGCTGAACGACCGCCTGTGGCTCGGCCTCTCGACCGGCGCGCCCTTCGGGCTCGTGACCAAGCCCAACCAGGTCTGGGCCGGGGAGGTCTACGGACGCTCGTCGCGGATCTTCTCCCTGGCGATCAACCCGGTGATCGGCTTCAAGGTCAACGAATGGCTGTCGATCGCGGCCGGGCCGAACATCGAGTATTTCCGCCTGACCCTGCGGCAGGCGCTGCCGGTCCCGGGCCTCCTGCCGACCGCCTATCCGAGCTCCTTCCTCAAGGGGGAATCCTGGGGGGTGGGCTTCACCGCGGGCGCCACGCTGACGCCCCGCGACGGGACCGTGCTGGGCATCGGCTACCGCTCCTCGGTGCACCACGACATCGACGGCTCGATCGGCGTGCCGCTGCTCGCCCTGGCCCCGCTCGCCGGCCAGGTCCGGGCGAGGCTGAACACCCCCGACAAGCTGAGCGTCGGCCTGACCCAGGCGGTCTCGCCGGTGGCGCGGGTGAACCTCGGCTTCGAGTGGGACAACTGGTCGAGGCTCGGGACCATCGGGATCGTGTCGAAGACCCTCGGCCTGCCGGTGAACACCCTGCCGCTCAACTACAAGGACGGGTTCACCTACGCGATCGGCGCCGAGTACGACGCCTCGCCGAACCTGACGCTGCGCACGGGCTTCGCCTACGAGACATCGCCGATCGACTTCCGCAACCGTTCGGTGCGGCTGCCGGACGGGGACCGCTACATCGCCTCGGTGGGCGCCAGCTACCGCTGGAGCCGGCAGCTGACGCTGAACCTCGCCTATTCGCACTTCTTCCTGGACCGGTCGCGGGTCCTGGCGGGCCTCGGCCGCGACTACAACGTCGGCAACATCGCCTTCGCGGGGGTGGTGGATTCCAGCGCCGACATCGTCTCGGTGGGCTTCCGCTACGTGTTCGGCGCGCCGCCCGCCCCCGCTCCCGCGCCCCTCGTGCGGAAATGGTGATGCGCCTGCGCGGGGCGCCCGGCTCCCCCGGGCGATCCGCGACGGGCGGTGCCCCGCTCCGGTTCGCCGCGGATGGCGCGCCTCAGGCCCGCATGCGCACGTAGGTCCCCGGCGCCGGGCCGAGGGATTGGAGCGCATCCCCGCCGGGTTTCCGGGCCGGCACCCGCTCCGGCGCCTGTGCCTCGATCCACTGGAACCAATACGGCCACCACGAACCCTTGGTCTCGACCGCGGCGCTGATCCAGTCCTCCAGCGTCCCCTTGACCGGGCCGCCGGTCCAGTAGCCGTATTTCGGCTTGGACGGGGGGTTGATCACGCCGGCGATATGGCCCGATCCCGCCAGCACGAAATCGACCTTGCCGCCGAACACCTTCGAGCCCTCGAAGACCGAGAGGGCCGGCGCGATGTGATCCTCCCGGGTTGCGAGGTTGAAGATCGGGACCTGCACCTTCTTGAGGTCGAGGCGGACGTTGCCGAGCACCATCCGTCCCTGCGCCAGCGTGTTGTCGAGGTAGCAGTTGCGCAGATAGAAGGAATGATTGGCCGCTGGCATCCGCGTGGCGTCGGAATTCCAGTACAGCAGGTCGAAAGCCGAGGGCGATTTGCCCTTGATGTAGTTGTTGACGATGTAGGGCCAGATCAGGTCGTTCGGCCGGAGCATGTTGAAGGCGTTCGCCATCCGGGCGCCCTCCAGGTAGCCCTGCTCGGCCATCCGGGCCTCGACCTGCCGGATCTGCTCCTCGTCGGCGAAGACCTTCAGGTCGCCGGCATGGGTGAAGTCGACCTGCGTGGTGAGCAGCGTCGCGCTCTTGATCCGCCGGTTTCCGGTGGCGGCCTGCATGGCCAGCGTCACGGCGAGCAGCGTCCCGCCGACGCAGTAGCCGGCCGCCGTGACCTCGGTCTCCCCGGTGGCGACCCCGATCGCGTCGATGGCCGCCTCGATCCCCTCGCGCATGTAGGACTCGAAGTCCTTGTCGGCATGCCGGGAATCCGGATTCACCCACGAGATGCAGAAGACCGTCAGGCCCTGGTCGACCATCCACTTCAGGAAGCTCTTCTGGGGATTGAGGTCGAGGATGTAGAACTTGTTGATCCAGGGCGGAACCATCAGGAACGGGCGCCGCAGCACGGTCTCGGTGGCGGGCGCGTACTGGATCAGCTCGATCAGATCGTTGCGGAACACCACCTCGCCGGGGGTGACCGCCATGTTGCGCCCGACCTCGAACCCGCTCGGGTCGGTCTGGCGCACGCGCAGATGTCCGCCGCCCGCCTGTAGATCCTCCTCGTACATCTTCAGGCCGCGGACGAGGTTGGCGCCGTTCTCCTGGAGGGTATGGCGGATCAGCTCCGGGTTGGTCGGCAGGAAGTTCGACGGCGAGAGCATGCTGGTGAGCTGGCGCAGGTAGAATTGCGCCTTGTGGCGCGTGTGCGCATCGAGCCCCTCCGCCTCGTCCACGAGGCTTTCGGCCCAGCGGGCGGCGAGCAGGTAGGCCTGCTTGATGAAGTCGAAATACGGGTTGGTCGACCACTCGGCATGGGCGAAGCGCGCGTCCCGGGGCTCTGGAAGAACCACCGGGTCGGCGGGCTGGCCCTGCAGGCGCAGGTAGGTCGAGCCCCAGAGCGACAGGAAGGCCTGCGACAGGCGGGCCTGGGCCTCGGCGCTCCGCTTCGGGTCGGCGAGCCAGGTCTCGGCCACCTGTCCGAGGACCCTGGCGGCCTCGTTCATCTCGCTTCCGGGGGCGCCTCCCTGTCCCTCGGGCCCGAGGGCGCGGGCGATATTGCGCCCCATCGCCTCGACGAACTGTCCGGCATTGCGGGACAGCGCCTCGAAATCCGGCATCGGAGCAGCCATGCCGTCCGGCATCGCGCCGTTCGAGACCGACTTCGGAGGGGCGGTCCGATCCGGCGCCTGCGGACTCGTCAAACGTGCCTCCCTGTGTTTCGTCTGTCGACCCGATCGCGCGGGCCTCGTTTCCGACAAAATAAGGAGCGAGCCAGAGCTTTCGCCACCCCGGTTGCGGACGTCGCCGAAACATCCGGCCGTTCTTTTCAAACCCATGTGACGATGGATCGTGCCATTTTGAACCCTGTCGCCCGCATGTCCCGCAGCCTGCCGCTGATCCGCACGGCCGGCCTCGGGCTGCTGGTCAGCCTGCTCGGGGCCTGCTCGGGCGACGTCGTCCGCTCGCTGGCCTCCGATGCAGGCTACGGGCCGCGGACCGTCGCCGCGCCGGATTTCGTCGCGGAATCCCGCAGCAAGGCGCAGCCCGACTTCATGCCGGTGGGCGTCGACGCGCCGAAGCGCCCGGTCCGGGCCAAGTCGGTCACCGGCCAGAAGGCCCTGGAGGCGGAGCTGGAGAGCGCCCGCGGCCGCAACGAGGTCCGCGGCCGGGCGGCGGCGAGCGCCGGGCAGGGCGCCGCGGCCACCATCAAGCCGGCCCCGGCGCCGCCGCAATAGCACCGATTTGAGCACCGATTTGTGGGTCGGCGGCGGCCCGCAACTCTGCTAGAGCATGGGGTTCGCGCGACCGGCCCAGACGAAAGACGCCAGATTCGGGACGCGCCGATGGACACGCCCATGACCGACTTCCACCGCATCAAGCGACTGCCGCCCTACGTCTTCGAGCAGGTCAACCGGATCAAGGCCGCCGCCCGCGCGCAGGGCGCCGACATCATCGATCTCGGGATGGGCAATCCCGACCTCGACGCCCCCAAGCACGTGATCGCCAAGCTGTGCGAGACGGCCGGGCGGCCCCGCACCGACCGCTACTCGGCCTCGAAGGGCATCGCGGGCCTGCGCAAGGCCCAGGCCGGTTACTACCAGCGCCGGTTTGGCGTGACCCTCAACCCCGACACGCAGGTGGTGGCGACGCTGGGCTCCAAGGAGGGCTTCGCCAACATGGCTCAGGCGATCACCGCCCCGGGCGACGTCGTACTGGTGCCGAACCCGAGCTACCCGATCCACGCCTTCGGCTTCCTGATGGCCGGCGGCGTCATCCGCTCCGTGCCGGCCGAGCCGACCCCGGCGATGTTCCCGGCCCTCGAGCGGGCCATGCGCCACTCGATCCCGAAGCCGGTCGCCCTGGTCGTCTGCTACCCGTCGAACCCGACCGCCTACGTGGCGAGCCTCGACTTCTACCGGGATCTCGTGGCCTTCGCGAAGCAGCACGAGCTGATCCTGCTGTCGGACCTCGCCTACGCGGAGGTCTATTTCGACGACAACCCGCCGCCCTCGGTCCTGCAGGTGCCCGGCGCCATCGACTGCACGGTGGAGTTCACCTCGCTGTCGAAGACCTACTCGATGGCCGGCTGGCGCATGGGCTTCGCGGTGGGCAACGAGCGCCTGCTCGCGGCGCTCACCCGGGTGAAGTCCTACCTCGATTACGGCGCCTTCACGCCGATCCAGGTCGCCGCGACCGCCGCCCTCAACGGGCCGGACGACTGCATCCACGAGATGCGCAGCATCTACAGGAAGCGCCGCGACGCGCTGGTGGAATCCTTCGGCAAGGCCGGCTGGACCATCCCGTCGCCCGCCTCCTCGATGTTCGCGTGGGTTCCGATCCCGGAGCGCTACCGGGAGATGGGCAGCCTCGAATTCTCCAAGCTGCTGCTGGAGAAGTCGGATGTCGCGGTGGCGCCCGGCATCGGATTCGGCGAATTCGGCGACGAGTATGTCCGCATCGCGCTGGTCGAGAACGAGCAGCGCATCCGGCAGGCCGCGCGCAACATCCGCCGGTTCTTCGACGGCACCGACAAGACCCTGCACAACGTCGTGCCGATGGTCCGGGCCGGCTAGCCGACCCCGCGCGGATTGTTGCCGCGGGGCGACAGGCTCCGCCAAAGGCGCCGACGCCCCGCGCCGGCGCTTGTCAGGACGGATCGCGATGGCCAGGGTCAGGTGCGGGGGTCCTCCCGCGTCCCGAGTGTCGCATGCGCCGCCTGAACCTGATCGCCGCCCTGCTGCTCGCCGCCGCGGCCTCGGCCTGTGCGCCGAACCCGATCATCGCCCGGGATCCGATCCCCGCGCCCGGCCCGGCGGACGTGTATGCGTGCGACTCGAAGCCGTTGCCGGTCAACGCCTTCACGACGGATTGCCGCCCCGTGCCGGCGAGCCCGCAGGTTGTCCTGCGCGCCCGCGGCTGATCTGCGCCGGCATTTCGGTAACCGGTCGATTCGGATGGGCCGGACAAGCCGCCCGCGATCAGCTAGACTGTAGGCCAGATGCCGGCCCGGCCGGCCCCCTGACGGAGCATCGCGTGAGCACCAAGACCCTGATCGCCGCCGGACTGCTCGCCCTCCTGGCGGGGCAGGGCGCCTCGGCCTCCGACGCCGCCTACCCGCCCGCGCCGTACCAGCCCCGCGCCTTCGTGTTCACCGCGCCGAACGGGCCCACCGTTCTCGAGACCGAGGGGTGCTGCCAGGTGGTGGTGCCGCCGGGCCGTCCCGATCTCGCGCAGCCCGCGGTCCCGGTCGCCGAGGTGATGAACGGCGGTGGTTTCGGCTATACGGGCTTCGACTATTACAACGACCAGATCACTGAGGGCCGGTTCGGCGCGCGCAAGCGGCCGAAGGAGTACGTGATCGCTCCGTCCTACATCGTGCCGCCGCGCTACTGAGCCGCCGGGCGTTCCGGAGCCTCAATCCTTGTGCGGATCGTGGCCCCAATTCATCAGCGACAACCGCCACGGTGAGTCGGGGTCCTTCCGGGCCTCTCCGCCCTGCTTGAGGTGGCGGTGGACGTAGCCCACCACCTTGCGCATGGCGGCGTAATCGTCGTCCGTCAGGTCGGCCTTCTTCGTATCCTTGATCGCCAGGATGCGCCGGCCCATCGCGTGGCCGGTGGACTCGCCGCCGCCCTTCTTCTGGCCGACCTCCTTGCTGGCCTCGCTGTCGAGGTGCTTCTTCAGCGCCGCGGGCGTCATGTTGACGGCCTCGTTGAAGTCCGCCCACGTCGCCGCGTGATCGTCGTCCGCCATCCGCTTGCCTCCTGGGCCCTGTCGTTCGTGCCCGACAACGCGCCCGAGGCTTGCCGGCTCGCCTCCTTCCCTGCGGTCGGGCGCCGCACGGGCGGCATGCGACGCGACGCGGAAGCGTTTACAGGCCGGGTCCCGGGGGCTATCACCCCGACCCGACGGACCTCCATTCTTTCCCCAAACCCCATTCCCGAAAAACCAGATGCGCGCCGAGATCGAGCAAGCCTCGGATGCCGCCAAGCAGTCTATAGGGCTGCTGAGGAGGCATCTTTGACTGGGATACAGTCGATAAACGCCTCGCGGAGCTGAACGCGGCTTCCGAGAACCCCGACCTCTGGAACGATGCCGAGGCCGCCCAGAAGGTCATGCGCGAGCGCCAGCAGCTCGACGAGGCCGTCACGGCGATCAAGAAGCTCGAGCGCGATCTCGAGGACGGCGCCACGCTGATCGAGCTCGGCGAGATGGAGGGTGACGAATCCTCGATCCGCGAGGGCGAGGCGGCGATCCTGGCCGTCGAGAAGGAGGCCGCGAGCCGGCAGGTCGAGACCCTGCTGTCCGGCGAGGCCGACGGGTTCGACACCTATCTCGAGGTCCATGCCGGGGCCGGCGGCACCGAGAGCCAGGACTGGGCCAACATGCTCCAGCGCATGTATGCCCGCTGGGCCGAGCGTCGGAAGTACAAGGTCGAGGTCGTCGAGATGACCGACGGCGAAGAGGCCGGGATCAAGGGCGCCACGCTCCTGATCAAGGGCCACAACGCCTATGGCTGGCTCAAGACCGAGTCCGGCGTGCACCGTCTGGTGCGGATCTCGCCCTACGATTCCAGCGCCCGGCGGCACACCAGCTTCGCCAGCGTCTGGGTCTATCCGGTGATCGACGACCGGATCGAGATCGAGATCAAGGAATCCGACTGCCGGATCGACACCTACCGGTCGTCGGGCGCCGGTGGCCAGCACGTCAACACCACCGACTCGGCGGTACGTATCACCCACAATCCGACCGGGATCGTGGTGGCGTGCCAGCAGGAGCGCTCGCAGCACAAGAACCGGGCGACCGCCTGGAACATGCTGCGCGCCCGCCTCTACGAGGCGGAGCTGAAGAAGCGCGAAGAGAAGGCCAACGCCGAGGCCGCGTCCAAGACCGATATCGGCTGGGGTCACCAGATCCGGTCCTACGTGCTGCAGCCGTACCAGCTGGTGAAGGACCTGCGCACCGGCACCCAGTCCACCGATCCGGACGAGGTGCTCGACGGCGATCTCGACCCGTTCATGGAGGCCTCGCTCGCCCAGCGGGTCTACGGCGGTGGCGAGGCGGTCGAGGATATCGACTAATCCGAACCTCCGGGGATCCGAACGACTGTCGTTCCGGTCCCCGGGGCGTCCAATCCGATCACCTCATCCTGAGGTGCCGGAGCGTAGCGGAAGCCTCGAAGGAGGCCTCCGGATACCGTTGCGATTGCTGGAGCCCTCCTTCGAGGCCCGCTGACGCGGGCACCTCAGGATGAGGGCGGTGGGTGGCAAGGCCTTGAGCATCCCACCGGCCACGCCCCTCAATACCCCAGCGCCGCCCCGTCCTTGCGCGGGTCCGAGCCGGCCGCCAGCGTGCCGGCCTTGCGGTCGATCCAGATGATCTGGCCGCCGCCGAGCGGCAGCGGCGCGCGGATCGCCGGGTGGCCGCGCTCGATCAGCCCCGCCATCACCGCGTCGGAGATCCCGCCCTCGACCTCCAGGCTGCCGCCATAGGCGAAGCTGCGCGGGGCATCGAGCGCCTCCTGCACGTCGAGGCCGCGGTCGATGAGGCCGGAGAGCAGCTCGACATGGCCCATGGCCTGATAGTGGCCGCCCATGACGCCGAACGGCGCGACCGCCTGCCCGTCCTTCATCAGCATGCCGGGGATGATCGTGTGCATCGGCCGCTTGCCGGGCCCGACGCTGTTCGGGTGGCCGCCCTCCGTGCGGAACGACAGGCCGCGATTGTGCAGCAGGACGCCGCTCTCGGGTGCCAGGATGCCGGAGCCGAAGCCCTGGAAGATCGAGTTGATCAGCGACAGGGCGTTGCCGTCCCGATCGACCACGCAAAGATAGACCGTGTCCTTGTGGGCGCGGCCCTCGGCGATCTCCTGCCTGATCTCGGGATAGATCTCCGGCTCGCGGGCCCGGCCCATGTCGATCGCCCCGTGGGCGGCGGCCTTCCAGGCGTCGGAGAGGAGGTGCTCGATCGGCACCTGGGCGAGGGCGGCGTCGCCGAACAGGACGTCGCGGTGATGATAGCCCTGCTTGCAGGTCTCGGCGAAGAGATGCAGCCGGTCGAGGTCCGAGAGGGCGCCGACGTCGTAATGCGTGAGCACGTTGAGCATCATCAGCGCCGCCAGGCCTTGGCCTGCGGGCGGGCACTCGTAGACGTCGTAGCCCCGGTAGCGGGTTGAGACGGGTGTCACCATGTCGGGCCGGGCAGCGGCGAAGTCGTCCAGGGTGTGCAGGCCGCCGAGCGCGTTGAGCCGGCTCACCATGTCTTCGGCCACCGGCCCCGTGTAGAAGCCGCGCGCGCCCTCCTGGGCGATGCGCCGGAGCGTCGCCGCGAGCTTCGGCAGGCGCAGGACGCTGCCGATGGCCGGCACCTGCCCGCCGGGCAGGTAGGTCTCGGCGGCGTGCGGATCGGCGGCGACGCGCTCCGCGCCCCGCTGCCAGTCCCAGCCGACCCGTTGCTGGATCACGAACCCGTCCTCCGCGTAACGGATCGCCGGCTGGAGGAGCTCACCCAGCGAGCGGGTGCCGTGCTCGCGGACGAGCAGGTCCCAGGCTGCGACGGCACCCGGCACCGTGACGGCGTGCGGCGAAGTCGGCGTGATGGCGACGCCGTGCTCGGCGTACCAGTCGGGCGTGGCGGCCGCCGGGGCGCGGCCCGAACCGTCCAGGGCGAGGGGCTTGGTGGCGCCGGCGGGGGCGTAGAGGGCGAAGCAGTCGCCGCCGATGCCGGTCATCAGCGGGTCGACCACGCATTGCACGGCGACCGCCGCGATGCCGGCATCCACGGCGTTGCCGCCCGCGCGCAGCACCTCGATGGCGGCGAGAGTCGAGAGCGGGTGCGAGGTCGCGACGGCGGCGTTGGCGGCATAGACCGGGGAGCGGCCGGGGGCGGAGAAGTCTCTCACGGGATGTCCTGCTGTATGGATCGTCTCGACGAGACGACGCTGCTTGATCCAAAAATCGGCCTGAGTTGCCGGAGCGCAGCGGAGGCCTCGAAGGAGGGCTCCAGGGATCGTGCGGCTCGCTGGAGCCCTCCTTCGAGGCTCGCTGTGCTCGCACCTCAGGATGAGGGAGGAGGGTGGGAAAGAGAAAGTGCGCTTGTCACGCGCCCTGACCCTCGGGCATCGCCACCCAATGCCCCGGCGCCACTTCAATGAGCGACCCGTCCGGCGGCTGGTCGTGGCCGGCGAGGTCCCGCGCGGCGAGCCGGGCGCGCTCCTCGGCCGGGTGCGGCACCGGCACGGCCGCGAGCAGGCGGCGCGTGTAGGGATGGCGCGGATCCTCGTAGAGGGCGTCGGCCTCGGCCATCTCGACGATCCGCCCGCGCCAGAGCACCGCGACCCGGTGGCAGAGGTAGCGGACCATCCGGAGGTCGTGGGAGATGAACAGGTAGGACAGCCCCATCTCGTCCTGCAGGTCCTGGAGCAGGTTCACCACCTGCGCCTGGATCGAGACGTCGAGCGCCGCGATCGGCTCGTCGGCGACGATGAAGCTGGGCTTCAGGGCGATCGCCCGGGCGATGCAGATGCGCTGGCGCTGGCCGCCCGAGAACTGGTGCGGGTAGCGCCCCAAGAACCGCGGATCGAGCCCGACCCGCTGGAACAGCGCCGCGACGGCCTCACGCCGCTCCGGGCCCCGCATGTCCCGCCGGTGCAGCTTGAACGCTTCGGCGACATAATCCCCAGCGGTCATGCGCGGGTTGAGGGCCGCGTAGGGGTCCTGGAACACGGTCTGCATCCGGGCGCGCATTCTGCGCATCGCCCCCGCCGAGAGCTTGGCGAGGTCGGTGCCCTCGAAGGCGATCGTGCCGGATGTCGGCGGGTTGAGCATCGTCACGGCCCGGCCGATCGTGGACTTGCCGGAGCCGGATTCGCCGACGAGCCCCAGGGTCTCGCCGGGACGGATGTCGAAGCTCACCCCCTCGACGGCGCGGAACACCGAGGCCTTGCCGCCCCACCACGAGCGCAGGGGATAGTGCTTGGACAGGTCCCGCACCGAGACGACCGGATAGTCCTGCGGGCTCATCGCGCGGCCTCCCGGCTCAGAAGCTGCGGCAGGTCGTACCAGGCGGCGACGAGGTGGCCGGGGGCGGCGCCGGGCGCCTGCGCCAGGGGCGGCATCTCGGTCCGGCACCGGGGCGTCGCGTAGGCGTTGCGCGGCGCGAAGGGATCGCCCGGCGGCAGGTGGCGCATGTCCGGGGGCGCCCCCTCGATCTGGTGCAGGCGACGGCGCCCAGCCCGGCCGCCGGAGAGGTCCGGCAGGGAGCGCAGAAGCCCCAGCGTGTAGGCGTTGCGGGGATCCGAAAAGATGTCGTCCACCGGGCCGCGCTCCAGGATCCGGCCGGCATACATCACCTGAACGGTGTCGCTGATGCCGGCCACCACGCCGAGGTCGTGTGTGATCCAGATGATCGCCATGCCGAGCTCGCGCTTCAGCTCCTGCACCAGGCCCACGATCTCGGCCTGGACGGTCACGTCGAGGGCGGTGGTCGCCTCGTCGGCGATCAGCAGCTTCGGGCGACAGCTCAGGCCGATGGCGATCATCACCCGCTGGCGCTGGCCGCCGGAGAACTCGTGCGGGTACTGGTCGAGGCGCGCTCCCGCGTTCGGGATGCGGACGAGGTCGAGCAGTTCCTTCGCCCGGACGCGGGCGGCGCGGGCGTCGAGGCCCAGATGGATGCGCAGGGGCTCGATGATCTGCGCCGCTACGGTCATGCCGGGGTTGAGCGAACTCATCGGGTCCTGGAACACGAACCCGATCGCGCCGCCCCGAACCTTTCGGAGTTCCCGCTCCTTCAGGGCGAGGAGATCGCGCCCCTCGAACAGCACCTGCCCGCCGGTGATGCGGCCGGGCGGGCGCGGGATCAGGCCCAGCATGGCGAGCACGTGCACGCTCTTGCCGGAACCCGACTCGCCGACGATCCCCAGGGTCTCGCCCTCGTGCAGGGTGTAGGAGACGCCGTTGACGGCGTGGACCGCGCCGCCGTCGGTGTCGAAGGCGACCGCGAGGTCGCGGACGTCGAGGAGAGGCTTGGTCATGGGCGCTGTCATGTGCGCTGCCTCGGGTCGAGGGCGTCCCGCAGGCCGTCGCCGAACAGGTTGAAGGCGAGGACGGCGAGGAAGATCGAAAGGCCGGGCCAGATCGCCATCCAGGGCGCCTCGTCCATGAAGTTCTTGGCGGTGTTGAGCATCGCCCCCCAGGAGGGTTCCGGAGGCTGCTGGCCGAGGCCCAGGAACGACAGGCTCGCCTCCGCGATGATGGCGGCCGCGATGGTGAGCGTCGCCTGGACGAGGATCGCCGGCACGATGTTGGGCAGGATGTGGACCCGGGCGATCCGCCAGGGCGGGTTGCCCATGGCCCGGGCCGCCTCCACGAACTCCTCCGCCGCCACGGCGCGCACCTGCGCCCGGGTCAACCGGATGAAGGTCGAGGTCGCCGAGAGGCCGATGGCGATCATCGCGTTGACGAGGCTGGGGCCCAGGAAGGCCGCGAGCGCGATCGCCAGGATCAGGAAGGGAATTGCCAGGAGCGCGTCGGTAAGGCGCGAGATCGCCCCGTCGATCCAGCCGCCCGCGTAGCCGGCGAGCAGTCCCAGCGGCAGGCCGAGGGACACCGCCAGCGCCACCGACACGAGGCCGGCGCCGAGGGAGGCGCGGGCGCCGAAGATGATCCGCGAGAGGACGTCGCGGCCGACCTCGTCGCCGCCGAACGGGTGCGCGAGGCTCGGCGCGCCGCGGACGTTGCCCCAGTCGGTGGCGGTGGGATCGTAGGGGGCGATCCAGGGGGCGAAGACCGCCATGAGGATCAGCAGGCCAACGATGATGAGGCCCGCGACGGCGCTCGGGCGCGCCCGCAGGCGCCGCCAGAAGGCCGCGAGGGTGCCGGGTTCCTGGATGAGGGCCGGCGTGCCCGCGGGGGCCGCGAGGCCGGTGGCTTCGGCGATGGGGGTGCCGGTGCTCATCGGGGGCTCGCGGGGTTGGCAGCGATGCGTACGATCCGCGCACACTGCTTTTCAGCGCAGCCCATGATGGTTTCAGGCCGGCCAGTGCGAGATGCGACGCGCTCCCTCTCCCGCTCGGGAGAGGGGACCCGCGCTTCACTCTGTGCACTCAATTGTAACTCCCGAAGTCGCAGCTCTGAAGACTGCGAGAGCGAGGCGCGGGCAATCCTTGCGCTCATGCCCGCCTGAGCTTCGGGTTCACGGCGGCCGAGAGCAGGTCGGCGGCGAGGTTGAGGGCGATGTAGGTGGCGGCCGTGCAGATCACGACGCCCTGCACCGTGGCGAAATCCCGGTTGAACACCGCATCGACCATCAGCTTGCCGAAGCCTGGCACGGAAAACACCTGCTCGGTGAGCACCGCCCCCGACAGGAGCTGCCCGAATTCCAGCGCCCCCAGGGTGATGATCGGGATCGCGGCGTTCGGCAGCGCGTGCCGCAGGGTGACCCGCAGGGGCGAGACGCCCTTGGCGCGGGCCGTGCGGACGTAGTCGGAGCCGAGCACGCCCAGCATCGCCGCGCGGGTGTGGCGCATCATCACCGCCGCGATGGCGTTGCCGAGCACGAAGGCCGGCATCACCATGGCGGCGAGGTTGTCCGACAGGCTCTCGAACGGCGAAACGTAGCCCGAGGCCGGCAGCCAGCCGAGTTCCACCGAGAACAGAAGGATCAGCAGGATCCCGAGCCAGAAGTTCGGCACCGAGAGGCCCCACAGGGCGATCCCGTTGGCGATCGTATCGGCGGCCTGCCCGCGCTTCACCGCCGAGAGCACGCCCATCGGTACGCCGATGGCCAGCGCCACCAGCATGGCGAGACAGGCGAGTTCGAGGGTGACCGGCAACTTCTCGACGATCAGCTCGGAGACCGGCTTCTGCAGCCGGATCGACTCGCCGAGATCGCCCCGCAGCACGCCGCCGGCCCAGTAGGCGTAGCGTACCGGCAGGGGCTCATCGAGGTGGTACTTCTCGCGGATGAAGGCGATCACCTGCGGGTCGCGCTCCTCGCCGGTCAGCGCGGTGGCGACGTCCCCCGGCAGCAATTGCTGCAGGGCGAAGATGATCATCGAGGCCAGGATCAGGGTCGGGACCGCCAGGGCGAGGCGGCGCGCCAGGAAGCGAAGCATCAGGCGCGCAGCGTCAGTTGAGCTTCAGGCCGGTGAAGCGCACGAGCCCGTCCGGGTAGGGTACGAAGCCGGTGATCTTCTGGCTGTAGGCCCAGAGCAGCTTGCGGTGCAGAATGTAGATGCCGGGCCGGTCCTTCAGCACCTGATCGGCCAGGGCCTTCCAAGCGGCCTTGCGCTTGGCCGGATCGATGGTGCCGCGTTCGGCCTGGAGGGCCGCGTCGGCCTCCGGGCTGCAGTATTTGGGATAGTTCAGCGCCGCCTTGCAGGCGAGGAAGCTGTAGGTGTTCCCGTCCGGGTCGGACCGGCCGCTCCAGGAATAGAGCTGCGCCTCGTAATTGCCCTTGTCGGCGGCATCGAGCGCCGTGGTGAAGTCCACGGCCTGGATCTTCACGTCGAACCCGGCTTCCTTGGTCATCGCCTGGATCACTTGGCCCACCTGGGGCGACTCGCTGTTGGCGTAGACGGTGAGCGTGATCTGCGGGTTCGGCTTGCCGGCCTCGGCGAGCAGGGCCTTGGCCTTGGCCACGTCCCGCTTCGGGATCGGGTATTCGGCGACGTAGTTCGGGTTCTTCGGGTTGACCCACTGATTCCCGGCCAGGAACTCGCCGTTGTAGACGACCTGATTGATGGCGTTGCGGTCGATGGCGGCCTCGAAGGCGGCGCGAACCTTCGGGTCGGCCACCGGCGAGCCGGCCTTGTTGGGATTGAACAGGATCTCCTGGAAGCCGAGTTCGGTGGTGGACTCGAGCTTCAGCTTGGCGTCGCGCTTCACCTGCGGAACGTCGGTGGGGGCGAGCCGCTCCAGAAGGTCGAGCTGTCCGGCGCGCAGGTTGGTCAGGCGCACCGTGGCGTCGGGGATCGGCCGGAACTCGATCCGCTGGATGTGGATCGCGTCCTTGTTCCAGTAGTCGGGGAAGCGTTCGACCACGATCCGGTCCTGCGGCACCCGCTCGACGAACTTGTACGGCCCGGCGCAAACCGGCGCGGAGGCGAACTTGTCGCCGAGCCGCTCGGCGGCCTTCGGCGAGACCATCATGCCGGCCCGGTCGGTGAACTGCGCCAGCAGCGGCGCGAAGGGCTGCTTCAGGTTGATGCGGACGGTGAGGTCGTCGACCACGTCCACCGAGTCGATCGGCGCGATCTCCGAGCGGCGCTGCGAGCCCGGCATCGTCCTATGCCGCTCGATGGAGTACTTGGCCGCGGCCGCGTCGAGCTTCTCGCCGTCATGGAACAGCACGCCCGGACGCAGGTGCAGGGTCAGCGCCTTCTCGTCCGGCGACAGCTCCCAGGAGGTGGCGAGCTGCGGCACCGGCTTCAGGTCCGGCCCGATATCCACGAGCTTGTCGCACAGGGCGGCGAAGACCATCCGGCTCGCGAAGGTACGGGCGAGCGTCGGGTCGAGAGCGTCCGGATCCTCCATCATGCCGTAGCGCAGGGTCTGCGCGGCGGCGGGCCCGGCGAGGGTAAAACCGGCAAGGAGGCAGGCGGCGAGACGCAACATGAGACCAGTCCGGATGCAGGCGGAGAGGGCGGCACGGATCGGCCGCAGCCGATCCGGGAGACGGGCGACACTGTCGCGCAGCCTCCTGGCATGCACAATCCCAGGCAGCATCCATGCCATGCGGCCAATCTGCATCTTGTATTCGGTTTTCCGTGGCAATCTGGCCCGGGCCTCCCGGATCGGGCCGGCGCCGCATCCGATCGGCGCCCCCCGCAGGCCCGGCGCCGACCGCGTCCGCGATGCGAAGGTCCGGCTCGAGAGGGATTGTACAGGGCCCGAGATAAATCCAATTTTATAGATCGCCTGAACAACCCGGAAAAATTTTGGGCCGCAAAAGACAGCCTGTGTATTCCTATTGATGATGCAGGTGTGATGGTCCGGCGGCACGTCGTCATGTTGCCTGCGTTGTGCTGGAACCAGCGCCGTCGCGACTTCTACGCCGTGACCGCCGACGTCTCGACGGAGGGGATCCGCTTCCGCTCCTCCTCGCTGTTGGCGATCGGCGAGGATCTGACCTGCAGCATCCGCCATGTCGGGACTCTGGAAGCGCGCATCGCCCAAGTGGCCGGTCAGGAATTCGTCGCCTGCGTCCGGGGTGGCCGCGCGATCCTCGCCGACCTCGCCCGACAGTTCGTGACGCTGGCGCGCGCCCAGGACCTGCAGCCGGAGCCGATCCGAGCCCACAAGCGGATCGTGCCGAAGCAGAAGATCGTCCAGGTCACCACGGCCTCCGGCCAGGCCTTCCTGGGGCATGTGCTCAACGTTTCAGCCTCCGGGGTGGCGCTGCTCGTCGACCACGAACTCGAGATCGGCGCGACCATCCAGGTGGGGCATAAGGCTGCGACGGTGATGCGCCACTTCGCGCACGGCGTCGGGGTCGCCTTCACGGAGCCGTTCGAGCCGGCTGCGGTCCACGAGGCGATGTCGTTCTGACGCGCCGACCCGGGGCGGCCTGATCCGGGGAGGCGCCCCGCGGCGATGGCCGCCGGCCCCTCGCAGCAGCGGTGGAACGGCGCTACATCTTCGCAGATCCAGCGAAGGATTTCCGATGAAGCGTCTGCTCTCCTCCCGACCCGCCGCGTCCCTGGCGCTCCTGCCGGCCGCGCTCATCCTGCTGCCCCAGGCGGCGCTCGCCCATCCGGGCCACGGAGCCGCGACGGGCGCGGAGGCAGGCTTCCTCCACCCGCTGATGGGCGCCGACCATGTGCTCGCGATGGTGGCGGTCGGACTCCTCGCCAGCCTGCGCGGCGGACGCGCACTCTGGGCGCTGCCCCTGTCCTTCCTGGCGCTGATGAGCGTGGGGGCCGGCCTGGGCATGGCCGGTTTCGGGCTGCCCCATGTCGAGGTCGGGATCGCGCTCTCCATCGTCGTGTTCGGCCTTGCCGCCATCATCGGCCTGCGCGCGCCGGTCGCCCTCTTGGCCGGCTTGGTCGGCGTCTTCGCAGTGTTCCACGGCTACGCCCACGGGACCGAGATGCCGGAGACCGCCACAGGCCTGACCTTCGGACTCGGCTTCCTGGCGGCCACCGCGCTCCTGCACGCGGCCGGGATCGGCCTCGGCGTCGCGGCGGCCCGGATCGGGGCGACGCGGGCGGCGCCGACCCTCGGCGCCGGCCTTGCCGCGGCCGGTCTCGCCCTTCTGGTGCTGCCCGCCTGAGTGCGGCGGCCGATAGGGTCCCGGGGCGAGCCTCCGCCGCAGGCGAAGGGCCGCGCCTGAGCATTCGCATCGA
This sequence comes from Methylobacterium sp. 391_Methyba4, assembly GCF_029691625.1. Lineage (NCBI taxonomy): Bacteria > Pseudomonadati > Pseudomonadota > Alphaproteobacteria > Hyphomicrobiales > Methylobacteriaceae > Methylobacterium > Methylobacterium sp. 391_Methyba4. Next base: position 6,024,497 of record NZ_CP121475.1, read on the forward strand.
TCTCGGGCCGGGGCACCGCCTCGGTCCCGGCAAGGTGCGGCTTCTGGAGATGATCGCCGAGCACGGCTCCATCGCGGCGGCCGGCCGCGCGCTCGGGATGTCGTACCGGCGGGCGTGGATGCTGGTCGAGGCGATGAACACCGGTTTCGGCCGGCCCGTGGTCGAGGCGCAGACTGGCGGGCGGGCCGGAGGGGGCGCCCGCCTCTCGGACTTCGGAACCGATGTGGTCCGTCGGTACCGGGCCATCGAGGCGGCCGCGGAGGCCGCGGCCGCCCCGTTCCTGGGGCGGCTCGGGCAGGTCGGGGACACGTAACCGCCCCGGGCCCGGGCGCGATATCCGGGGTGCGATGTCACAGGCCCCCCGGGGCTGACCTCGCCCCACGCCGCCCCACGTCCCGCCGGTCGCATCGATCCCGGCGGCAGGAAAAGGACCCGACATGACAAAGTTACCGACGCTCGTCCTGGCGAGCCTGCTGGCCGTCGTCACCGGCGCGCAGGCGGCCCCGAAGATCGAGCGCCTGCGCGGCACCGTCGAAGCGGTCTCCGGCGATGGCTTCACCGTGAAGACCCTGGACGGCGCGTCGGAATCCGTGGCGCTCGCCCCCGACGCGAAGGTCTCCTGGGTCGTCCCGTCGAGCCTGGACGCGATCAAGGACGGCGTCTTCATCGGCACGGCCACCAAGGGCGAGCCCCCGGTGGCCCTCGAGGTCGTCCTGTTCCCCGAGGCGATGCGCGGCACCGGCGAGGGGCATTACGACTGGGACATGATTCCCGACCGCACGGCGGCCGGGGCGCCGGTGAAGAGCGCCATGACGAACGGCACCGTGAAGGCGGACGTGCATGCGACCGCGCCGGACGCGCCCCGCGTGAAGAGCGCGATGACCAACGGGACGGTCAAGGCGAGCAGCGGCAGCGCGGAGCGGACCCTCACGGTTGATTACGGCCAGGGCCAGTCCCTGCAGATCCTCGTGCCGCCGCAGGCGCCGGTCGTCAGCTTCGAGCCTGCCACCGCGTCGGCCGTCGCACCCGGCGCTAAGGTCTTCGTGATCGTTGCGCGCGGGGATGACGGCCGCGTCACCGCCCGGCGGGTCGCCGTCGGCAAGGACGGCCTGACGCCGCCCATGTGAGGGAGATCCGCCGGCGCCCCGTCGCCGGCGAATCGCGAGACGCTGATGCGCCGCCCGGCCCGGGATCCGAGTCGGGCGGCGTCCTGCCTGTCGACGCGGCACATAAGCCTGTCAGGACAGCATTCGTGCACATTGCACGACCCGTTGCCGACTAAATCACCCGGGGAATGTTGCGGGGCCGCAACATCACTCTGGAACTGCCAAGGCGCTCACGAATCCTCGTTGCTCGCCGAAACCCGTTCGCACATGGTGATCGTGCACGGGGGCATCGCCAAGCGAGAGCCCGCAGGAGCCTGCCACCTAAGACGCGGGCCAAACCTACAGAACGTGCGGCTAGACCCGGACAACCGGGCACGTCCGCATCATTGGGTCTCGAAGCTTTGGAGATGTCTATGAAGCTCTTGAAGAGCTCATTGCTCGGGTCTGCTGCTGCGTTCGCGGCGGTAGGCGCAGCTCATGCCGCCGACCTCCCGGTCAAGAAGGCGGTTCCGATCGAGTACGTCCGCGTCTGCGGCGCCTACGGCGCCGGCTTCTTCTACATTCCTGGCACCGACACCTGCCTGCGCATCTCGGGCCGCGCCCGGTTCGAGGGCGGCTACATGACCAGCTACTCGCGCCAGGGCAGCAACGGCGACACGTCGGGCTACCAGGGCCGCTTGCGCATCAACATGGATGCCCGCACCCAGACCGCCTACGGCACGCTGCGCGCCTTCGTCCGCCTCGATGCCGGCTCCCGCACCGGCTACTCCGGCGTCGGCACCTCCGGCACCCAGCAGCGCATCGGCCAGGCCTTCCCGGGCCTCGGCATCGACCAGTTCGGCCGCGCCCAGCAGTTCGTGAACGTCGACAAGGCCTTCATCCAGTTCGCCGGCATGACCGCCGGTCGCGCCTCGTCGTTCTTCGACTTCTACGCCCACGACTTCGAGTTCGCCGGCGCCACGCTCGGCTCCGACATCGCCTCGACCAACCTGCTCGCCTACACGGCGACGTTCGGCAACGGCCTGTCCGCCACGATCTCGGCCGAAGATCCGGTCTTCCGCCGCAGCGTGATCTTCTCGCAGACCATCAATCCGGCTGGCGTGACGGTCAACGGCAACCTCGCGAACTTCGCACAGACGTCCTCCCCGGCCGAGGTGTTCATCGGCTACACCAACGGCGTGCCGACCCGGTACAGCTTCGTCGACGTGATCCAGCGCTCGCGCATGCCCGACTTCGTCGGCGCCCTGCGCCTCGACCAGGCCTGGGGCTCGGCTCAGGTCTCGGCCGCCGTCCACGAGCTGAACGTCGGCAACGTGGCGAACGGCGCCGGCACCGGCACCGGCTCGAACATCAGCATCCCGCACGCCAGCAACTCGTACGGCTGGGCGGTGCAGGGCGGCCTGAAGATCAACACGCCGTTCATCGCGCCGGGCGACGCCCTCTACCTGCAGGGCGCCTACGGCTCCGGTGCCCAGATGTACACCGGCTACTGCGCCTTCAGCGGCTGCTACTCGCAGAACCCGGCCACCATCCAGGGCCAGAAGTTCGCGCAGTACATGAACGACGCGACGCTCAACCCGTTCACGGGTCAGCTGGAGCAGTCGACGAGCTTCACCGCGACGGCCTCGTACCTCCACTATTGGTCGCCGGAGTGGCGCTCGGCCTTCTTCGGGTCGTACGGTGAGATGAGCTACGGCAGCGGCGCTCGTCTCGCCCAGGGCGCGGCCTTCGCGCTGGCGAACAACACCGGTGGCAACTCGTTCGGCGTGAACGGCGTCGGCGTGCCGGGCACCCGGTTCTTCCAGCTCAGCGAGGCGCTGCGCGACACCTACCAGTTCGTGGCGGGCGGCAGCATCATCTGGTCGCCGGTGAAGGACCTCGATATCGGTGTCGAGGGCTTCTACACCCAGATCGGCGTCAAGAACGGCCGCGTGATCGACCGCGACAAGAGCCCGACCGCTTACGCCAACGTCGCCGGCATCAACAACGGCACCTTCGTGCCGCGGACCACGACGGCGGACAGCGTCTCCACCTTCCGCTTCCGCGTCCAGCGCGACTTCTAAGCCGCTTTACCGGCGCCGGGGCTTCGGTCTCGGCACCGGTCCCCGTGCTTCAGGAACCTCAAGGCTCGGCTTCGGCCGGGCCTTTTTCGTTGTGGTCGCCCTTTTGGACGCGCGAAGCGGCGCGTCGCCACGCGGCCTGATCGAGCTCCACAATCGCGCCTGTCGAGAACGGCGCCGAAGCAATTCGGCCGCCCTCCGGCGCCCGTCCCGGCGCACGCAGGCGCCATCTCGCTTCCCCCTTCCCGTATGCGTCGAACCGAGGCGTCGGGCCGTCCCGCCGCCTGTTCGGGTCCGGGCCGCACGCCTCTCCACGCCGACGCGGAGCGCGGGTCCGCCTGCTTCGGCAATTCGCGGGACCGCGGATTCCGGGTCGAGAGAGCCGCGCCATCGGCGCACGATCCCCTCTCTCGCCGCCCCGTCCGCGAGCGAAGCCGGGACCCTGTGTCGGGATGAACCGGCCGTGCCCTGGGCCGGGTCAGGGCCCGCGATCCCTTCTCAATCCTGATCGACGGCCCGGACGAGGGCCGCTCGCACGCCGAATCGGCGCCCCGGAATCACGCCGCGCTGCGGGTCCGTAGCGGCCTTCGGCCCGGTCCGTCGCGGCTGCTCCGGCGACGCGGAGTGTCCGGAACTGGCGTTTGCAGCCGCCTCGGGCGGAGGGATTTCGCGAGCCTCTGCGGTGTCTTTGATCGATGAGATGGCCTCCATCGGGAAGAAGACACTCGATTATTTTGCGGAATGAACAAAGCAAAAATCCAATACGGCTTCTGTATTGAAAGAAGAAATGTTGCCGATCTACAACAAAAACATAAGCGTTTCTGCGGCGTCAGGTTTTATGTTGCTCTGATATGTTCATGCGCACAGTGTTGTCGGCGTATCTTCTCGGCTTGGGACGAAATCAGTGAACGGAGACCCGGATCGGACTCTGTGTTTCCCAAGGGGGAGATAATTACTCTTTCGTTGTGTCGTAAATATTGAGGGATCGGGGGGTCTCAATGAACTATTTGGAATCGGTATTGCTCGGGGCCGTGGCGGCGATCACGACGGTGGGTGTCGCAGAGGCCGCCGACCTGCCGGCCAGGACGGCGGTGCCCGTCGCGTATGTCCGCGTCTGCGGCGCATACGGCCCCGGCTTCTTCTTCATCCCCGGCACCGACACCTGCCTGCGGCTCTCGGGGCGCGCCCGTTTCGAGGGCGGCTACAGAACCAGCTACGGGCGGCAGTTCGGCACGAACCTCGGCGACACGGCCGGATTTCAGGGCCAGATGCGCATCAACCTCGATGCCCGCACCCAGACCGCCTACGGCACGCTCCGCGCCTTCGCGCGCCTCGATGCCATCGCGCGGACGGGCTACATCACGTCCGGGACCCAGCAGCGCATCGGCAACGCTTTTCCGGGCTTGGGCATCGACCAGTTCGGCCGCGACCAGCAGCACGTGAATGCCGACAAGGCGTTCATCCAGTTCGCAGGGCTGACCGCCGGGCGTGCATCCTCGTTCTTCGACTTCTACGCCCACGATTTCGAGATCTACGGTGCCACCGCTGGCTCCGACGTCGCCTCGACGAACCTGCTCGCCTACACGGCGACGTTCGGCAACGGCCTGTCCGCCACGGTCTCGGCGGAAGATCCGGTCTACCGTCGCAGCCCGATCTTCTCGCCGACCAACAATCCGGCGGGTCTCCAGAACAATGCGACGCTCGCGAACTTCGCGCAAACCAGCGCACCCGCGCCGGTGTTCATCGGCTACACCGACGGTTTACCCTCGCGGTACAGCTTCGTCGACGCGATTGAGCGCTCGCGCGTGCCCGACATCGTCGGCGCCCTGCGCCTCGACCAGGCCTGGGGCTCGGCTCAGGTCTCGGCCGCCGTCCACGAGCTGAATGTCGGCAACGTGCAGAACGGCGCGGGTATCGGCACCGGCTCCAACCTCAGCATCCCGCACACCAGCACCGCGTATGGCTGGGCGGTCCAGGGCGGCCTGAAGATCAACACCCCGTTCATCGCGCTGGGTGACGCCCTCTACCTGCAAAGTGCCTACAGCAATGGCGCGCAGATCTATGCCGGATATTCGGCCTTCGCCGGGAGCTATACGCAAACCAGCGCCGGATATCATGGACAGAAATTCAATCAGTATTTTTCGGATGCGACGATCGATCCGTTCACCGGCCAGCTGCGGGAGTCGCGGGCCTTCTCGGCGGTCGCGTCGTTTCTGCATTACTGGACGCCGGAATGGCGCTCGGCCTTTTTCGGATCGTACGGCGAGCAGGATTTCGATCGGAGCGCCCGGCTGGGGCAGGGCGCGATCTTCGGACTGGCGAATCCGAGAGGCGCCAACAGGTTCGGCGCCAGCGCCGTCGGGTTGCCGGGGACACGGTTCTACGCGCTCAGCGAGGCCCTGCGCGACACCTACCAGGTCGTGGCGGGCGCCAGCCTCATCTGGTCACCGGTCCGCGATCTCGATATCGGCGTCGAGGGCTTCTACACCCAGGTCGGCGTGAAAAGCGGCCGCGTGATCGACTTGGACAAGAGCCCCACCGCCTACGCCAACGTCGCCGGCATCAACGCCGGCACGTTCGTCCCGCGCACCGTGACGCAGGATTCGGTCTCGCAGGTCCGCTTCCGCGTCCAGCGCGACTTCTGATCGGCAAAGCCGGTGGCGGCGCGCTGTCCCGCCGCTTGCCGCCGTGCCCGCCGACTTCGAAGCCCGGCACCCAGCCGGGCCATTGTCATGCGCACAACGATGGAGAGTGGTCTTTAATCCCGGCTTACGGGACAGGTGGCGCCCTTTGTTCCGCGGGTCGCGTTGCCGCCCATTCTCGACGCTGATACGCCGAATGTCACTTTATCTCCGCCGACCGTGCGGGACTCGACGGACCGCGTCCCATCACGCGGCCGCGACGGCGCGGCGAAAGGCGAAACGGCCCGCAGGCGGCGAGATATCCGGGGGGACGCCATGACCAGCACCGCTTCGACGAGCCCGATCCCATCACCGTCGAAAGGCCGTACCCGAGACGGGCGCGCGACCCGGTTCTGGCCGGACGTGTGGTGGCGCCTCATCGACCTCAAGATCGGCATCATACCGCTGCCGATCTTCGTCGTGCTGGCGATCCTCCTCACCGTTCTGGTCCAGGAGGGCGAGATCAAGCCTGACGGGCCGACCATGATCGCCGTCCTGGTGATGGGCGGCTTCACCTGCGCGGAGATCGGCAAGCGGATCCCGATCCTGAAGAACATCGGGGCCGGCGCGATCTTCGCGACCTTCATCCCCTCGGCGCTGGTCTACTACGCCCTGGTGCCGCCGCAGATGGTGAAGGCGATCACCGATTTCACCAAGTTCACCAACTTCCTCTACATCTACATCGCCACGATCATCGTCGGCTCCATCCTCGGGATGGACCGCGAGGTCCTGATCAAGGGCTTCCTCAAGATCTTCGCGCCGCTCGCCCTCGGCTCGGTGGCGGCGGCCCTGGTCGGCACGCTGGTCGGCACGCTCCTCGGCCTCGGCCCCTACAAGACGTTCTTCTTCATCGTCGTGCCGATCATGGCCGGCGGTGTCGGCGAGGGGGCGATCCCGCTCTCCATCGGCTACGCGGCGATCCTGGGCGTGCAGCAGGGCGTCGTCTTCGCTCAGGTTCTGCCGCCGGTGATGCTGGGCTCGCTCACGGCGATCATCCTGTCGGGCACGCTCAATTCCGTCGGCAAGCGCTACCCGCACCTCACCGGCGAGGGGCGGCTCCAGCCCGATTCGGACGAGATGAAATCCAGCGATGCGCAGGCCAAGTCCGAGGCCGCACGCGGTCAGATCGACCCCGCCACGATCGGCGCGGCCGGGCTGACGGCGATCACCCTCTACCTGCTCGGCGTCATGGCCCACCACCTCGTCGGCCTGCCGGCCCCTGTGGCGATGCTGTTCCTGGCCGTGTTCGCCAAGCTCGCCAGCGCGGTGTCGCCCCATCTCCAGGCGGGCGGCTTCGTGGTCTACAAGTTCGTGCAGGTCTCGATGACCTACCCGCTGCTCTTCGCCATCGGCGTGGCGATGACGCCCTGGCACGAGTTGATGGCCGCCTTCACGCTGGTGAACCTGATCACCATCGTGTCGACCGTGGCGACGCTGATGACCGTGGGCTTCGTCGTCGGGCGCTGGCTCGGGATGTACCCGATCGAGACCGCCATCGTGAACGCCTGCCACAGCGGCCAGGGCGGCACCGGCGACGTGGCGATCCTCACGGCGGCCAACCGCATGGCGCTGATGCCCTTCGCGCAGATCGCCACCCGGATCGGCGGCGCGCTGACCGTGACCGGCACCATCATCGCCATGAAGTGGATCGGTGCCTGACGGGCACCCGGAAAGGACGTCGTCATGGCCGGTGATCCCGGGGCCGTCGAGGCCACCCTCAAGTCCAGGATCGGAGCGATCCTCCGCTCGACCAGCGGCAACTTCCTGGAGATGTTCGACTTCTTCCTGTTCGGCTTCTACGCCACCTATATCGCGCGGGCGTTCTTCCCGGCGGGCAACGAGACCACCGAGCTGCTCCTGACCTTCGGCACGTTCTGGCTCGGGGCGCTGATGCGGCCGCTCGGGGCGATCGTGCTGGGCGCCTATATCGACCGGATCGGCCGCCGGAAGGGCCTGATCATCACGCTCGCGATCATGGCGAGCGGCACGGTGCTCATCGCCTTCTGCCCGAGCTACGACACGATCGGCGTCGCGGCCCCGCTGATCGTGCTCGCCGGGCGCCTGCTCCAGGGCTTCTCGGCGGGCGTCGAGATCGGCGGCGTCTCGATCTACCTGTTCGAGATCGCCACGCCCGGGCGGCGCGGCTTCTACACCTCGTTCCAGTCGGCGAGCCAGCAGGTGGCGATCATGTTCGCCGCCTTGATCGGCTACGGGCTGAACGCCTTCCTGACCAAGCAGCAGATCGGCGATTTCGGCTGGCGCATCCCGTTCCTGATCGGCTGCCTGATCGTGCCGTTCATCTTCTTCATCCGGCGCTCGCTCCAGGAGACGCAGGAATTCGCCAAGCGGACCCGCCACCCGACCACCCGCGAGATCCTCACCACGGTGGCCGCCAACTGGCGGATCGTGCTGCTCGGCATGATGCTGACCACGATGACCACGGTGACCTTCTACATGATCACCGTCTACACCCCGACCTTCGGCAGGAACGTCCTCAAGCTCACCGAGACCGACAGCCTGATCGTGACGCTGTTCGTGGCGATCACCAACTTCATCTGGCTCCCGGTGGGCGGAGCCCTGTCGGACGCGATCGGGCGCAAGCCGGTGCTGCTGACGATCTCGACCCTGTCGCTGCTGACGACCTACCCGGCGCTGCACTGGCTCGTGGCCGATCCGACTTTCGGCAAGATGCTCGCCGTCGAGCTGTGGTTCTCGTTCTTCTTCGGCGTCTACAACGGCGCGATGGTGGTCTCCCTCTCCGAGGTGGTGCCGGCCCATGTCCGCGCCAGCGGCTTCTCGCTGGCCTACAGCCTCGCCACCGCGCTGTTCGGCACGGCCACGCCGATGGTCTCCACCTTCCTGATCGAGAAGACCGGCGACCGGGCGGCGCCGAGCTACTGGCTCATGGCGGCGGCCGCCTGCGGCATCGTCGCGACGCTCGCGCTGTTCCGGGGCCGGCCGAGACTGGGGCGCGTACCCGCCCACGCCTGAGGGCGATCGCCGCTCAGCTCTCCTGCCAGATCCGGATCCGGGCCTTGAACGCGGCCCGGATATGCGCCCGGGCCGCCGCTTCTGCGCCGTCTGCATCGTGCGCCCGGATCGCCGCCACGATGGCGGCATGTTCGGTGAGCGACTCCGCGGCGCGGTCGGGGGCCGCCAGCGTGGTGGCGCCCGGCAGCAGCACCAGGGACAGGCGCATCGTCTCCAGCGTGCTCTGCAGGAAGCGGTTGCGCGCCGCTCCGTGGATCTGCCGGTGGAACAGGCGGTTGGTCCGCGCGAGCGCCGGCGCGTCCCCCAGCAGCGTCCGGTCCCGGGCGACCATCTCCTCCAGGATCTCGGTCTCGACCGCGCTCGCATGGATCGCCGCGAGGCGGGCGGCCGTCCCCTCCAGCACCTCGCGCAGATCGTAGAGTTCGCTCACCTGCCCGTAATCGAGCTGCGCCACGCTGGCGCCCCGGTGCGGTTCGTGGGCGACGAGGCCCTGCGCCTCCAGCCGGCCCAGCGCCTCGCGCACCGGCGTGCGGCTGATCTGAAACCGCTCGGCCAGCTCCGCCTCGCGCAGGCGGCTGCCGGGCGCGAGTTCGCCCTCCTCGATCGCCCGCAGCAGCCGCTCATAGGCGCCGGCGCCGCTGGAGCGCTCCGATTCGCTCGCCTTCATTCCCGGCTCTCCTCGGCTTGGCCATAGCCCGAAACCGACGCCGCCGAAACGCTTGCGGCATATTGCATGCACTCGTATACAATAACGCGAGGCCGAACGGCGAAGAGGAGGTTGGCATGCAGCGCCCGGGCGACGCGCAGTGGGACGTGGTGGTGGTCGGGTCGGGAAACGCCGCCATGAGCGCCGGGCTCGCCGCCCTGGAGCGCGGCGCCTCGGTGCTGATAATCGAGAAGGCCGAGCGGGATCTGGCCGGCGGCAACACCGCCTACACGGCCGGCGCCATGCGCTTCGTCTACGCGGGCAACGACGACCTGATCCCGCTGCTGGCCGACCCCGAGGATCCGCGCCTGCCGCGCACCGATTTCGGCGCCTATACGGCGCAGACGTTCGAGAAGGACTTGCTCGGCTTCAACGACGGGCGGCCGCTGTCGCGCGAGCAGCGCATCCTGATCGACGAGAGCGGCGCGGCCCTGCGCTGGCTGGCGACGCAGGGCGTGAAGTTCGAGCCGATCTACTCTCGGCAATCCTTCGAGAAGGAGGGGCGCTTCGTGTTCTGGGGCGGCCTGACGCTCGCCACCCACGACGAGGGCTTCGGCCTCGCCCGGACCGAGTTCGAGGCCTTCACCGAGGCCGGCGGTACGATCCGCTACGGCTGCCCGGCCACCGGGCTGACCGTCGAGGACGGACGCGTCGTCGGCGTGGAGACGCCGCAGGGAGCCTTCCGCGCCAAGGCCGTGGTGCTCGCCTGCGGCGGCTTCGAGTCGAACGCCGCCCTGCGGACGCGCTTCATCGGCGAGGGCTGGGACAAGGCCCGGGTGCGCGGCACGCCGCACAACCAGGGCGACGGGCTCCAGATGGCCCTGGACCTCGGCGCGAAGGCCCACGGCTTCTACGGCGGCTGCCACGCCACGCCGATGGACCTGCACACGCCCGATTACGGCAACCTCGACCTGCCGCACGGCGAGCGCAAGCACTACCGGAAGATCTGCTACTTCCTGGGGCTGATGCTCAACGCGAACGGCGAGCGGTTCGTCGACGAGGGCAAGGATTTCCGCAACTACACCTATGCCCAGTTCGGCCGCGCGATCATGGAGCAGCCCGGCCACGTGGCCTGGCAGATCTTCGACGCCAAGGTCGATCACCTGCTCTACAGCGAGTACCGGTTCCACGACGCGCATTTCGTCGAGGCGGATACCCTGGACGGGCTCCTCGACAGGCTCGACGGCATCGACCGCGCAGCCGCGAAGAGGACCATCGCGGATTTCAACGCCGCCGTGGACGGGACCGTGCCGTTCGACCCGACCGTCAAGGACGGGCGCGGCACGAAGGGTCTCGCCCTGCCGAAGTCGAACTGGGCCCAAACGATCGAGACCGGGCCGTTCAAAGCCTACCCGGTCACCGGCGGCATCACCTTCACCTATGGCGGCGTCGAGGTCGGCGACGATGGCGGCGTGAAGCGCGAGGACGGCCGTGCGATCCCTGGCCTCTACGCCTGCGGCGAGATGGTGGGCGGCGTGTTCTTCAACGGCTATCCCGGCGGCTCGGGGCTGACCTCCGGCGTCGTGTTCGGCCGCCGCGCCGGCTACGGCGCCGCCGCGGGGGCGCGGGGCTGAGGACCCTCGGCCGAGCGCGACAGGCTCCGTCTTCCGTGGGGGCTAGGGTGCTTGCCCATCGGCCCGGACCGGGCCCGACGCGCGCCCCTTTCCCGCGTGGGGGAGGGGACCCGCGCGTCCTCCTGTGCCCGCGCTGCCAGACTGAGGTGTGAATCCGGTCGCCCGCAGAGGGGGGAGGGCGCGTGGGAGACCCGTCCGATCCCCGCATCTCGACCCCGCGCCCCCTGTCCGAGCCGCCTCGGCGGGCGTAGAAGCCCGCCCATGCCCGCCCGACACGCCGTCTTCACCATCTCCCGCGGCGTCCCGTTCCTTCCGACGCTCGCCGAGGCGCTGCTCTCCGGCCGGCTCGTCGGGCCGGTCGCGGACGATCCGCTGGCGCTCGCCGCCGTCACGATCTACCTGCCGACCCGCCGCGCCGCCCGGGCGCTCGGCGCGATCCTGGCCGAGAGGCTTGGCCGGGACGCGCCCGGTCGGGCCACCCTGCTGCCGCGGATGATTCCCCTCGGGGAGGCCGACGAGGCGGAACTCGACCTCGCCGCCGAGCCGCTGCTGGAGGCCAACGCCGATCCCCTGAGCGCGCCGATGCCTCCGCTGGAGCGCCGGCTGATCCTCGCCCGCCTCGTCCAGGCCTGGGCCAAGACCGTCGACCGGACCCTGCTGCCGCTGGACGCCGAGGTGCCGTTCCTCGTGCCGTCCTCCCCGGCCGACGCGGTCGGCCTCGCCGGTGATCTCGAACGGCTGATGGACGCCCTCACCGTCGAGGGCCTGCCCTGGTCGGAGATCGGCGCCGCCGTCGAGGCCGAATATTCCCGCTACTTCGGCCTGACCCTCGACTTCGTGAAGATCGCCGCCGAGAACTGGCCGAAGCTTCTGTCCGAGCGGGGCCTCGCCGATCCCGTCGCCCGCGCCCGCGGCCTCGTGCTCGCCGAGGAGCGGCGTCTGTCGCGCAATGCGACGCCGGACCCCGTGATCGTCGCCGGCTCGCTCGGCTCGGTCCCCGCCACCGCCCGCCTCATCGCCGCCGTAGCGAAGCTGCCGCGGGGCGCGGTGGTGCTGCCCGGGCTCGACCTCGACCTCGACGCAGCCGGCTGGGACGGCATCGACACCGGCGAGGGCTTTTCCCGCGTCATCGCGCACGGCCACCCGCAGGCGGTGCTGCACCGGCTGCTCGGGCCTGAGAACCTCAACCTGGACCGCGCGGAGATCGTCGCCCTCGGCGCGCCCGACGCCGGCCAGGCTGCGCGGGCCGCGCTCCTGTCGCAGGCTCTGCGGCCGGCCGACACGACCGACGCCTGGGCCGCCCTCGACCCGGCCGAGCGCGACACCGTCGCCCGGCGCGGCCTCGAAGGACTGGCGCTGGCCGAGGCCGCCGACGAGCGCGAGGAGGCGCTGGTCGCGGCGTTGGCGCTGCGCGAGACCCTCCAGACCCCCGGCGCCACCGTGGCCCTCATCACGCCCGACCGGGGGCTCGCCGGCCGGGTCGCCGTCGAACTCCTGCGCTGGGGCATCGTCGCCGAGGATTCCGCCGGCCTGTCCCTGGCCGGAAGCCCGGCCGGGCGGCTCGCCCGGCTCGCCGCGGAACTCGCCGCCGATCTCGCCCGCAGCCAGGCGGACACGATCCCGGCCCGGCTGATCGCGCTGCTCTCGCACCCGATGGTCCATCTTGGTCTGCCACGCGCGGAGGTGGTCCGGGGTGCCGCGGCCCTGGAGATCGGGCTGCTGCGTGGCCCGGTTCCGGCCCCGGGTTTCGACGGCCTGCGCCATGCCCTCGCCGCCGAGCGCGCCGGACCGCCCGAGCGCCGACCCCGGGCCAAACGCCGCCTGAAGGATATCGACTGGGACTTGGCCGCGGACCTGCTCGACCGGCTGGATCTGGTGTTCCGGGATTTCCCGGGCCCGGACGGGACGGGGGCGTGCGACCTCGTGGCGACGGCTGCACGCCATCGGGAGGCCTGCGACCGGCTGATCGCCGGGCCGGAGGACGCCCCCGAGGAGGAGCCGGACGGATCCCTGTCCTGCCTCGACGCCCTGTTCGACGATCTGGAGATGGCCGAGCCCGACCTGATGCCGGGTCGGTTCGACGATTACGCCACCTTCTTCACGTCGCTTGCCCGGGAACGCACCGTCGCCTGCTCGGGCGAGGCGCCGCATCCGCGACTGCGCATCCTCGGCCTGCTGGAGGCGCGCCTGCTCTCTGTCGACCGGGTGGTGCTCGGCGGGCTCGACGAGGGCGTCTGGCCGGTGCGCACGCTGACCGATTCGTTCCTCAACCGGCCGATGCGCGAGCGGGTCGGCCTCAACCCGCCCGAGCGGCGGATCGGGCAGATGGCCCACGATTTCGTGCAGGCGCTGGGCTGCCGGGACGCGGTGATCACCCGGGCCCTGAAGCGCGAAGGCGCGCCGACCGTGCCGTCGCGGCTGATCCAGCGCCTGCGCGCGCTCTCGGGCGACGCAACCTGGGAGACGGTCCTGGACGCCGGGCGCCGGTTCAACGGCCTCGCGGCCCGGCTCGACGCCGCCCCGCCGGAGCCGCGGCTGAAGCGCCCCGCGCCCAAGCCGGACCCGGCGCTGTTTCCGCGCTCCCTCAGCGTCACCGAGATCGAGACGCTTGTGCGCGATCCCTACAGCATCTTCGCCCGCCACGTGCTCGGGCTCGACCCTCTCGATCCGCTGGCGGCGGCGCCGAGCGTCGCGACCCGCGGCTCCCTGGTGCACGAGGTTTTCGCCGAGTTCGCCCGCCGGCATCCGCAGGATCTGCCCCCGGATCCGGCAGAGCGCCTCCTGAACCTCGCGGTGAACGCCTTCGCGGAGATCGAGGCGGAGTACCCGAACCTCTACGCCGAGTGGTGGCCGCGCTACGAGCGCATGGCCGCGGCCTATCTCGACTGGGAGACGCAGCGCCGGCCCGGGCTGAGCCGGATCCACCCCGAGGTTTCCGGGCGCTGGGTGATCCCGATGGGCCGGGAGACCTTCACGCTGCGCGCCCGGGCCGACCGGATCGAGCTGCGCCCGGACGGCACTGCCTGCATCGTCGACTACAAGACCGGCACGCCGCCCTCTGCCAAGCAGATCTTCTCCGGCTTCTCGCCGCAGCTCACCCTGGAGGCCGCGATGCTCATGCACGGCGCCTTCGCGGATCTGCCGGCCGTGACGGTCACGCCGGACCTGTTCTACGTCCACGCCTCGGGCGGGCGTAAGCCCTTCGTGCCGGTGCCGGTGAAGCCGCCGAGAGGCGAGGAGCGCGCCGTCGCGGCGATCGTGGCCGAGCACGCCGAGCGGCTGCGGGGTCTGGTCGCCCGGTTCATGACCGGTGAGGCCGCCTATACGGCGCGCCCCTATCCGCAATACGCCAGCAAGTACGGCGCCTACGATCACCTCGCCCGGGTGCTGGAATGGTCGCTGGGCGGGGAGGAGGGCGGGGAGTGACGCCGTCCCATCGGGCCGAACTCATCCCGCCCGCGCCCGCATCCTGAGACGCCGGAGCGCCGCTAACGCCTCGAAGGCGGAGTCCGCACGGCGCCGCGATCCCTGGGCTCCGCTTTCGAGGCGGTTCCGCTGCACCTCAGGATGCGGGGATCGGCTGGCAGGCGCGTCCCCCGGGGCTCAGAAGAACGCCTGCAGCCCCGTCTGCGCCCGGCCCAGGATCAGGGCGTGGACGTCGTGGGTGCCCTCGTAGGTGTTCACCGTCTCGAGGTTCTGGGCATGGCGCATCACGTGGTACTCGCCCATGATGCCGTTGCCGCCGTGCATGTCCCGAGCGGTGCGGGCGATGTCCAGCGCCTTGCCGCAATTGTTGCGCTTGACCAGCGAGATCATCTCCGGCGCCATCTTGCCCTCGTCCATCAGCCGCCCGACCCGCAGCGAGGCCTGGAGGCCCAGCGCGATCTCGGTCTGCATGTCGGCGAGCTTCTTCTGGACGAGCTGGGTCTGCGCCAGGGGGCGACCGAATTGCTTGCGCTCCAGCGTGTAGGTGCGGGCGCGGTGCCAGCAATCCTCGGCGGCGCCCATCGCGCCCCAGGAGATGCCGTAGCGCGCCCGGTTGAGGCAGCCGAACGGCCCCTTCAGCCCCGAGACGTTCGGCAGCAGCGCGTCCTCGCCGACCTCGACGCCCTCCATGACGATCTCGCCGGTGGTGGAGGCCCGCAGGGACAGCTTGCCCTTGAGCGTCGGAGCCGAGAGGCCCTTCATGCCCTTCTCGAGGACGAAACCGCGGATCGCGCCCTCGTGCGCGTCGGACTTCGCCCAGACCACGAACACGTCCGCGAAGGGCGCGTTCGAGATCCACATCTTGGCGCCGGTGAGCCGGTAGCCGCCGTCGATCTTCTCGGCCTTGGTCTTCATGCCGGCCGGATCCGAGCCGGCATCGGGCTCCGTGAGGCCGAAGCAGCCGATCCATTCCCCCGAGGCGAGCTTCGGCAGGAACTTCTGGCGCTGCTCCTCCGAGCCGTAGGCGTGGATCGGGTACATTACGAGGGAGGATTGCACGCTCATCATGGAGCGGTAGCCGGAATCCACCGCCTCGACGGCGCGCGCCACCAGCCCGTAGGCGACGTAGGACGCGCCGGCGCATCCATACTCCTCCGGCAGGGTGACGCCGAGGAGGCCCAGTTCGCCCATCTTCCGGAACAGGCCCGGATCGGTCGTCTCGTTCGCGTAGGCCTCGACGATCCCGGGCAGGAGCTGCTCCTGCGCGAAGCTCTGGGCGACGTCGCGGATCGCCCGCTCATCCTCGGTGAGCTGATCCTCCAGCAGGAAGGGATCGTCCCAGACGAAGCGGGGCGAGGCCGGGGCCGACGGGGAGGCGCTGCCCGGAGGGCGCATCGGAGCGTTCATCGAAATTCCTCGCCTGCAGGGATGCGCCGGGCCTCGCGGACCCGCGCTTGCGCCTACCCTAGACCCGGAAAACGCCCCGTCCAACGCGCGCGGTGACGCCGGGGCGCCGCCGTCACGCCCGGCCGAGGAGCATCAGCCACGCCAGAGTGGTGAGCGGCGCCAGCAGGGTCGAGACCAGCACGGAGGCCGCCACCATCCCGGTCTCGGTCTTGTAGCGCGCCGCCAGCAGGTAGGCGTTGATCCCCACCGGCATGGCGGCGAACAGGGTCGCGACGCCCGCATAGGCGGCCGGCATCGCGAAGACGTGGAAGGCCAGGATCCAGACCGCCAGCGGGTGCAGGAGGTTCTTCAGGAGAGCGATGACCAGGGCGCCCTTGAGGTCGAACAGCACCCGGTAGCGCTTCAGGCCGGCTCCGAGCGCCACCAGCGCACAGGTGGAGGCGGTGCCCGCGAAGGCGTCGATGAGCGATCGGGCGATGCCCACCGGCGCGAGACCGAGCCCCTTCATCGCCATGCCGATCAGGAGCGCCACGAAGATCGGGTTGCGCAGCAGCACCAGGGCGAGCCCCCGGATCCGCGCCAGGACCGGCAGGCCGGAATCGGATTCGATCAGGAAGGTGGCGCTGCCCATCATCAGCGGCAGGTGGACGGCGAGCAGCATGAACAGCGGGAAGGCGCCCTCCTCGCCATAGGCCTGGAGGATCATCGGCACGCCGACGAACACCGTGTTCGACTGGCTCGCCGCGAAGCCGTGCAGGATGGCGCCCCGCCGCTCGATCCCGGCGCGCCGCCGGGCGATCAGCGTGCCGACGAACCACGAGATCGCGGCGCCGCCGAAATACGCGACCCAGTAGGACCATGTGACGGTCCCGCTCATGCCGGGCTTGGTCAGCGTGGCGATGATCAGGGCCGGGACGGCGACGGCGAAGACGTATTCCGACAGACCGTCGCTCACCTTGTCGGAGAGAAGGCCCGCGAGGGCTGCCGCCCAGCCGATCAGGACGATCCCGAAGATCGGGGCGATGATGGCGAGGGCGTTCACGGATCCGGGCGACGTGCGGGAAGGCGGGGATGACCGCCCTTAGCACGCCGCCTCGGTCCTATGCCTCGGCGCCGGGAGAATGGCTCGTCGGCGCCCGCCGCGGCCGGGACGGTCTCCGGCGCGCGGGCCTATTTGTTCTCCAGCACCTTCATGGGATCCGTGCGCTGGCTCGCGGGCGGCTCCTTGGTGAGGCTGGCGGCGCCTTCGCGCTGCACCTTCACGTCCCGCGGCGAGCCCGGACCGCCCACCGCGCGGCCACCCTCGTCGCTCTGCGTCGGCACGGTACCGGAGGCGAGTTCCAGGCAGGTCACCATCTCGACGTAGGACGGATAGCCGCCTGCCTTGAACTGATCCTCGCACTGGCGCTTGGCGGCGGGGGTGTAGCTGCTCCAGTGCCGCTCGGCCTCCTTCCGGGCTTCGCGCTCGGAGCGGAGGCAGCCGTCGTAATTCGCCTTGTCGCTGATGGACGTGTTGGTGACCTGCGCCGACTGGCAGGTCCGCTCGACATCGAGAGTCGGGACGGCGTCGGCGCGCGCCGGGAGCGAGGCGAGCGCCAGGGTGAGCAGCGCGAGGGTGCCGGGGACCGTCGCGCGGAAACGGGTCGTCATGTCGTCGGACTCGCGATCTGTGGCGGCGTGCGCCGTCGGAACTGCCGGCACAACGCGCCAGGAACCCGTTCGGCACCAACCACCCTCGACAATCACCCCCCGTGGGCGCTGCGCAGAGCCTGGTCGAGATCGCCGTACAGGTCCTCCGTGTCCTCGATGCCCGTGGACAGGCGCAGGAGATCCGGCGGGCAGGGGCTGCCCGGGCCCTCCACCGAGGCGCGGTGTTCGATGAGACTCTCGACGCCGCCGAGGGAGGTCGCCCGCTTCCAGAGCCGCACCCGCGCCGCCGTGGCGATGGCGCCGGCCTCGCCGCCGGCCACCCGGATCGACAGCATGAAGCCGAAGCCGTCCCGCATCTGACGGCGGGCGATCGCGTGCCCGGGATCGTCCGGCAGTCCCGGATAGAGGACGTGGGTCACGAGCGGGTGCCCGCTCAGGCGCTCGGCGAGCCGCAGGGCACCCGCCGATTGTGCCGCGGCCCGCAGGTGCAGGGTCCGCAGCGAGCGCATCAGCAGGTAGGCCTCGAAGGGCCCGAGGATGCCGCCGCTGCCGGCCCGGATCCCCCGGATCCGATCCCAGAACGCGTCGGCCCGCGCGCCCGCCAGCACGCCCGCCACGACGTCCGAATGGCCGTTCAGGATCTTCGTGGCCGAGTGCATCACGATGTCGGCGCCGCGTTCCAGGGGACGCGTGTGCACCGGCGAGGCGGCCGTGGAATCGACGGCGAGCCGTGCCCCCGCCGCGTGGGCGATCTCGGCGGCGGCGGCGATGTCGGTCACCGTCCAGAGCGGGTTGCCGGGGGTCTCGATCCAGACGAGCCGGGTCCGGCCGGGCGCGACCGCGGCGCGCAGGGCATCCAGATCGGCCGTGTCCACGAAGGTGAGCGTCAGGCCGCGCCGGGGCGCCTCCTCGCGCAGCCAGCGCTTCAGCGCCCAGTACATGACCGTGCCGGCGACCACGTGGTCGCCGGGCTCCAGGGCGCCGAACACCGCGGTCGCCGCTGCCATCCCGGAGCCGAACAGCAGCGCGCCGGCCTCCGCACCCTCCAGCATCGCCAGGACGGATTCGGCCTCGCGCACCGTGGCGTTGTCGGGCCGCGCGTAGCTGTAGCCGGAACTGTAGCCGTTGTCGGGATCGCGGATGAAGGTGGTCGAGACGTGCAGCGGCATGACCACCGCCCGCGTCCCGGGCTCGATCCGGCCCATGGCCTGGGCCGCGAGGGTTCGGGGCGTGAATCCCGGCGCAGCGTCGCTGCGGCTATCCGACGGACCCTGCGGCGCGTTAGGCAGTGACATCTGGCGATTCTCGGCGGATGGAGACGGCCGCGTGCCACGGCGCGTGGGCCCCGGCAAGCCACGCCCGCAACCCGCGCCTGCAAGCCACGCCCGCAAGCCCTGCCCGGTGGAGACGAACGATCATGACGGCCGCCATACACGTCCCCCAGGGGGCGCCTCTGTCGCGCTGGCTACGGCTCGCCGCCGCGATCCTGCCGGTGGCGGCCACCGCGGTGGTCGGCTCGATGGCGACCCAGGCCGAGATCCCGGGATGGTATGCCGGCCTGAACAAGCCGGTCTTCAACCCGCCGAATTGGGTGTTCCCGGTCGCGTGGACGATCCTCTACACGATGATCGCGATCGCACTCTGGCGGCTGCTCGGCACCATGCCGCGCACCGGACCGAGCCGCACGGGCTGGTGGCTCGCCCTGGCGGCCTTCCTGGTGCAACTGGTGCTCAACGCCGCCTGGACGCCCGTCTTCTTCACCGCCCACGCGATCGGCGCGGGGCTCATTGTCGTCGCGATGCTGCTCGTGATGGTGCTCTGGACCATCCGGCTGTCCTGGCGGTTCGACCGGATCGCCGCGTGGCTCCTCGTGCCCTACGCCGCCTGGGTGGGCTTCGCGACGCTCCTCAACGCGGCGATCCTGCGGATGAACTGAGCGCGCATGCGGCCTTCGCTCCGTCATCGCGGACGGAGCGAAGCGACCCGGAGCGGGTGAGCCGCGTCAGGATTCGCCGGCGGGCTTCTCCTCGCCGGCCGGCCGCCCGTCGTCGCGGGCGCGGTGGAGCAGGAAGATCGCGAAGACCATCGTGAGGATCAGCCCCGCCAGCACGCCGAGTTCGATCATCGATGCCTGGAACAGCGCCTGCTTCTCGGGCGACCAGTCCTTGGCGTGCATGATCTCGGAGGATTGCAGCGTGATCACCAGGACGCGCCGGATCGAGGCGATCAGCCCGACGATCAGGAACGGCTCGCAGGTCAGGGTGCCCGACCGCATCGAGACCCGCACCGTGTGCAGGATCTCGATCAGCATGAGCAGGAACAGCAGCCGGTCGATCACCTCCAGGATCTGCTGGGCGCCGCCGAGCGCCCGCATGGCCTCCCAGGTGAGCCCCGCGGCATCGACCAGCGCGACAATGGCGGTGAGGGCGAGCAGAAGACCGAGCGCCGCGTAGATCGCGTGCTCGGTGTGCAGGAAGATCGCGCTGGCGAGCCGCGTCAGGCGGCCCTGGTCTTCCGAATGAGCTGACATCATTCCCCCCTGGAATGTGCCGAAACGATCAGCTTCCGGCGCGCGCGTCCAGCCCATGGACGGGCGCGGCCGATCAATCGGACGCGAGGGTGGCGTTACGCCGCTGACTCGCGGGGCGATTCCTCAGTGGAAGAACGGCAGGGCATGCGGCGCGAGATAGCCGAAGCCGAGGAGTGCGGCTCCGGCGAGACCCAGGAAACCGCCGGCGAAGACCAAGAGGGTGATGCCGGTGATGACCTCGGCCGATGCCAGCACGATGCCGATCTGGAAGGCCGCCGAGGCCAATTCGTAATGGTGGTAACGCAGCAGCGCGAGGTCGCGCCGGCCTTCCGAAGCGCGGGCCTTGGCGGTCAGCTCCTTGCGCCCCTCGCCGGTGGCGGGCTCTGATTCCCAGCGCGTCAGGGTCTTGGCCCACTCGGCACGCTTGGCGGCGATCGCGTCCTGGTTCGGTCCCGGCGGAAGCAGGGCCAGGGCCTCGTCGGCGGTCTTCAGCACCGTGGAGCGGATGGTGCGGGCCTGAAAATAGGCCCATTGGTTTGCGGCCTCGACATTGGCCCCGATCGACTCCGTCTGGGACGCCTTGCCCAGGGTCTCGCTGAAGGCGAGGAACAGCGCCAGCACCGAGATCAGCAGCGCCACGCGCTTGTTCGACCCTTCGATCGCCCCGTGACCACCCGACATCGTTTAGCGCGTCTCCGTTGATTCGATGGGGGGAGTCACAGCCCATCGCGGCGCGGGACGCAATGCACCGCGTCGCGTGGGTCCTATTCCGCGGCGATTCGCGGCGGCAGCGGATGCCCGTCGTTGGCCGGATGGGCCGGGTCGAAGGTCGTGGCATCCTCCGGGTCGTCGCGCTCGCCCACGAAGCGGCCGAACAGGCGCTTCAGCAGGCGCGACAGGTCGTCCATCAGGACGAAGATCGCCGGCACGAAGACCAGGGACAGCACCGTCGAGACGATCAGGCCGCCGATCACCGCCACCGCCATGGGCGAGCGGAACTCGCCGCCGATCCCGTAGGCCATCGCCGACGGCACCATGCCGGCCGCCATGGCGATGGTGGTCATCACGATCGGTCGGGCGCGCTTGCGGCCCGCATCCACGATGGCGACGTTCCGGTCGACGCCGGCGCGGATCTGCTCCACGGCGAAATCCACCAGCATGATGGCGTTCTTGGTCACGACGCCCATCAGCATCAGGATGCCGATCACCACCGGCATCGAGATCGGCATGTGGCAGATCAGCAGGGCCAGGATCGCGCCGCCGATGGAGAGCGGCAGCGAGAACAGGATGGTCAGCGGCTGCAGGAAGTTGCCGAACAGCAGGATCAGCACGCCGAAGACCATCATCAGGCCGGCGCCCATGGCGAGCGCGAAGCCCTCGAACACCTCGCCCATGACTTCTGCGTCGCCGGTCTGGCTGATCGTCACCCCGGGCGGCAGGTTCTTGGCCGTCGGCAGGTTCATCACCTGGGTGATCAGCTCGGCGAGCGCATCGGTGCCCTGCATGTCGCCCTCGAGGGCGACGCGCACGGCGCGGTCGTAGCGGTCGATGCCGGTCGGGCCCTGGCCGAGGCTGATATCGGCGACGGTGGCGAGCGGCACGGCGGCCCCGCCCTTGACCGGCACCTTCAGGGTCTCGAGATCGGAGAGCCGGCCGCGCAGGCGCTCGGGCAGCTGCACGCGGATCGGCACCTGCCGGTCGGTGGCGTTGAACTTGGCGAGGTTCATGCCGATGTCGCCGATCGTGCCGACCCGCACCGTCTCGGCGATGGTGTCCGTGCTGACGCCGAGGTCGGCCGCCACCGCGGGCTTCGGCCGGATCCGCACCTCGGTCCGGTCGAGCGGCGCCGTCGACATGACGTTGACGAGGTGGGGGACCCGCTGGGCCTCGCGCTGGAGCTTGGCGGCGACCTCCGCCACCACGGCCTTGTCGGGGCCGGCGATGATCAGCGCGAGATCGCGCTGGCCGCCCTCGCGCAGGGCCCAGAACCGCAGGTCCGGCTCCTCCCGCAGGATCGCCGCGACCTCGGCGTCGACCTGCTTCTGGGTCTTGTGGCGGGCGTTCTTCGGGGTGAGGTTGATGGTCAGGCTCGCGAGCCGCACCTCCTTCTTGGCCGGCAGCTGGCGGCCGCCGTCCACGAACACGCTCTTCACCTCGGGCAGCGCGCGGATCTTCTCCTCGATGCGGTCGGTGACCCGGACCGTGTCCGGGAGCCGGGCGCCCGGCGGCAGCTCGACCACGAACAGGGTGCGGGCCTGGTCCTCCGCCGGCAGGAAGCCCGCGGGCAGCAGGCCCGTGGAGGCGATCGAGGCGGCGAAGCACGCGATGCCGAGCACCAGCGTGATGAACTTGTGCCGGACCGACCAGGCGACGAGGCGGGTGTAGCCGCGCATCACGAAGCCGTCCCGCTCGTGGTCCGGCCCGTGGTCGCGCAGGAAGTAGGCGGCGAGCAGCGGCGTGATCAGCCGCGCCACGAGCAGCGACATGAACACCGCCGCCGCGATGGTCAGGCCGAACTGCTTGAAATACTGGCCGGCGATGCCGCCCATGAAGGAGACCGGCGAGAAGATCGCGATGATCGTCGCCGTGATGGCGATGACCGCCAGCCCGATCTCGTCGGCGGCCTCGAGAGACGCGCGGTAGGGCGACTTCCCCATCCGCATGTGCCGGACGATGTTCTCGATCTCCACGATCGCGTCGTCCACCAGGATGCCGGTGACCAGGGTGATCGCCAGCAGGCTCACGGCGTTGAGCGAGAAGCCGAGTGCGCTCATCACCCAGAAGGTCGGCAGCACCGAGAGCGGCAGCGCCACGGCGGCGATCAGCGTCGCCCGCCAGTCCCGCAGGAACAGCAGCACCACCACGACCGCGAGGGCTGCGCCCTCGATCAGGCCCATCATGGCCGAGTGGTAGTTGCCGATCGTGTTGACGACGCTGGTGTCGATCAGGTCGAACCGCACGTTCGGGTTCGCCGCATGGAGCGCCGCGATCTTCTTGGCGACGCCCACCGAGACGTCGGCGTCGCTGGCGCCGCTCGCCCGGGAGATCGCGAAGGCGACCACCGGCTCGCCGTTGAAGCGCGCGAAGGTGCGGGGTTCCTCGGCGGTGTCGGACAGGGTCGCCAGCTCGTCGAGGCGGACCTTGCGGTTGCCCGGCACGACGATGGAGGTCTTGGCCAGCGTCTCGAGGCTCGCCGAGGCGGCGAGCGCCCGGATCGACTGCTCCTGGCCGCCGACCTCGGCCCGGCCGCCGGCCATGTCGGCCGAGGTCAGGCGCAGCTGCCGGTTCACGTCCGCGGCGGTGATGCCCAGCGCCAGCAGCCGGTCGGGCTTCAGGGTGACGCGGATCTCCCGGGCGACGCCGCCCAGGCGCTCGACGCCGCCGACGCCCTTCACGCTCTGCAGGCCGCGGGCGACCACGTCGTCCACGAACCACGATAGGTCCTCGGGGGTCATGGCGGGCGCGGAGGCGCCGTAGACCATGATCGGCAGGCCGGCGATCTCCACGCGGGAGACGATCGGTTCGTCGATGGTGCGCGGCAGGTTCTGCCGGATCTTGGCGATGGCGTCCTTGACGTCGTTGGTCGCCCGATCCTGGTTTACCTCCAGGCGGAACTCGATCGTCGTCGTCGAGGTCCCCTCCGTGATGGTCGAGAGGATGTGCTTGACGCCCTTCACGCCGGCGACCGAATCCTCGACCCACTTGGTCACCTGGGTCTGCAATTCGGACGGGGCCGCCCCCGATTGGGTGATCGTCACCGAGACGATCGGGATGTCGATGTTGGGAAAGCGGGTGATCGGCAGCGAGCGGAAGCTCACCAGCCCGAGGATCATCAGGACCAGGAACAGGACCACCGAGGGCAGGGGCTTGCGGATCGCCCAGGCGGAGACGTTGAGGCGCATGGCCGGATCCTTCGACTCGTCCTACCGCGGGGCCGCGTCGGCGATCGGCGTGCTGCTGGCGGCAGCCGGCACGGGGCGTACCCGGTCGCCGTCGCGCAGGAAGCTGCCGGCGCGGGCCACGACGCTCTCGCCGGCGGCGACGCCCGCGCGGATCTCCGTGAAGCCCTCGGCGGAGAGGCCCGTGGTCACGGGCCGCGCCTCGACGCGCCCGTCCTTCACCACGAGGACGCTGGCGCGGCCGTCGGCGGCGTAGAGCAGGCTGGAGACCGGCACGGCGATGCCCGTACGGCGCGCGATCTCCACGTTGCCGCGGGCGAAGGCGCCGATGCGCAGGGCCGGATCGTCGCCGAGGCGGATGCGCACCTTGCCGAGCCGCGTCGCCCGGTCGACCTCCGGATAGACCCGGCGCACCGTGCCGGCGAGGCGGCGGCCGTCGTCGAGGTCGAGGCTCGCCGGATTGCCGACCTGGAGGCGCGCCAGGGACGTCTCGGGCACCTCGCCCTCCAGCTCGATCTCGCCCCGGGCGATCAGCCGGAACAGCGGCTCGGCCGCCGCGGTGGCGGTGGCCCCGATCCGGGCGGTGCGGCGGTTGATGATCCCGGCCTCGGGGGCGCGGATATCGGTGCGGGCCCGCCGCAGGGCGATCTCGGAGCCCGCGGCGCGGGCGGTGGCGAGGTCGGCCTGGGCGGATTGCAGACCGCCCTTGGCGGCGGCGAGGCGCCCTTCCGCCCCCTGGGCCGCCGAGACGCGCTGCTCCAGCACGGCCGCGGTGGCGTTGCCGGTCTTGGCCAGCGCCTGGGCGCGTTCCAGGGATTGCCGCGCCTCGACGTTGGCGGCCTCCGCCTGGACGATCTGGCTCCGGGCCTGGACGATGGCCGCCTCGGCCCGGGCGATCGCCGCGGCGTTGGAGGCCTCCTGCGTGGCGATCATCTCCAGCGACAGCTTGGCGAGGACCTGCCCCTTGGTGACGCGGTCGCCCTCCTCGACGAGCAGGTCGGTGATGCGCAGGCCCTCGACTTCGGGGGATACGAGGATCTCGTCCCGGGGGACCAGCGTGCCGGTGACGACGGCCCGCTCGACGATCTCGCGGCTCTCGGCCGGCACGACGGTCACCGCCGGGGCGATGGCGGCCGCGTCGGGAACGGCGGCAGTCTCGACGGCCCGGGCCGGCGCCGCGGCGAGGATCGCGAGCCCGCACAGGAGACTGAGGCGGGACGCGCGCCAACGGACATACTTCACGACGGGGGCCTCACAATCGGCGCTCGATTGATCTTGTCTCTCCCTCGCCGGGCAGGTCGGCGTTTTCATGGCGAGTCATCCTGGATGCGGATGAGAATAGCGCCATTGCGCGATGCCGTCGCCGGGCCTCGCGCCGCAGGGGATTGGCGCCGACGAACCGCGGCTGTTGCGTTCGGTCCCCCTGCAACCGGCGACGAACGGCGACGTTAATACCGTGAAGGTCTTTTCGCGACCGGGGAGGGATCGATGAGCATTTTCCAGATTAGGCAGACAAAGAGCGGCGCCGTGCTCTGGACCGGGGCGGCCGATGACGAGCAGACGGCCCTCGACGCGATGGCGCGCGAGGCGGGATATCGTGACTTCTCTTCGCTGCCGGACGCGATCCGCGCCGACGGGATCGAGGCCGCGAAGCTCGATCTGATCTCCTGAGCCCAACCTAAAACACGTCCGCCGGAGCGAGCTTCGCTTCGGCGGCGGTGCGTTTGGAGACGGAGTTCGCTCTCCCGCCTCGCTGCGCCCGCAAGGACGCCCGCCCCGGACCGTCGCGGGCCGATCATTCAGACGTGCCGCACCAACGCCTCGATCGCCGCTGCGCAGCCCCGGACCGCATCCGGATCGTGCAGGGCGCCGATCACCGCCGGGTCGAGGGCGAGGCCGTCCCGGATCAGGCCCGGCCAGGCCGAGGCCGGGGGCCAGCCCGGATGGACGATCGCGGCGCCGAGCCGCGCCAGCGCCTCCGCCTTCTCGGTCTGCTCGCCGTAGGCCCGCTCCTCCGGCAGGCAGAGGAAACGCTTCGCCTGCGCGGCGGCGAGCGCGACCACACCGTCGCCGCCGCCGCCAACCAGCAGCGCCGCCTGCGCAACCCGCGCCTCGACGTCGGGGACCCAGCCGTGCAGGTGCAGGTTGTCCGGCATCTCGCCGCTGCCCGAGACCGGCCCGAGGACGTGCCAGGGCCGGTCGGGCACCGCCCGCGCCGCCGCGGCGAGATCCGCGAGGCTGCCCCCCGTGCCGCCGCGGCCGAACACCACCACGATGTCCCGGCTGCCCTCGGTGAGCCCTTGGGCCGGAGCGCCGAGGAAGCCCGCATACAGCGTCTTGGCCCGGACCCAGTCCGGGACGGACGACCCGTCGAGCGCGGCGGGGAAGGGCGCCAGCAGTCGCGTGGCGCTGCGGAAGGCTTCGAGGTGTGGCCGGTCGGTCCGCGTTCCGGCAAGCCGCACCACCAGGGTCGGCACCGACAGCAGGCGCGCCAGGAGCGCGACCTCCACCGAGACGTCGACCACGAGCAGGGCCGGGTCCGTTCGCTCCGCCCAGGCGGCGATGCGTGCCATCCGGGCGCGGATGCCGGGATGGTTCAGAGGGGCGTAGTGGAGCGCCTGCGGCCGCTCGGCCTCGCCGTCCCGGCCGTCGAAGGCCGCGGCGCCGAGGGGGCGATCATCGGGCAGATCGACGACGTCGAGGCCGGCGGTGTCGAAGCCGGCGAGCGTACCGAGGATCGTGCAGGGTCGAGGCAGGGCCCCCGCGACGGCCCAGGCGCGCTGGAGATGGCCGGCGCCCTGGTGGTGGACGTACCAGCCGATGCCGCGGGTCACGCGGCGGCCTTCAGGGAAAGGGCGAGGGCGTCGAGATCCGCGACCGCTTGATCCAGGGCACATTCCCGCGCCGGCGCGCTGCGGGATTCGAGGATGCGGTCGGCCCGCTCCACGAAGGCGATGTCGTTGGGGCAGGCGCCGACGGAGTCGAGATCCTCCGGGGCGAGCCCGAGCCGCCCGCAGGCTGCGACGCGGGCCTCGGGGTCCAGATGGAAGGCCCGGCGCAGCGCCGCCCGGCGCAGGATCAGCGCCTGCCAATGGGCGGCCTCCGGCAGCAGGTAGGCCTCTCCGTGAAGGACACGGGCGCGGCGCAGCATCTCGGTGGCCATGCCCCCCGAGACCCGCCCCTGATGGCGGGACGAGACCAGCACATGCACCTCCGGGCAGTGGCGCAGGCGCGCCCCGTTGGCGCGCAGGAGCCCGACGAGGGCATTGTCCTCGCCGCAGGGCAGCGCCGGCAGCCCCCCGACCGACCGGTACAGGACGGCCGGAACGGCGAGGCTCGCCCCGGTATGGTCGCCGTGGCGGGGGGCGGGATCGTGCGGCGGCGGGTCCAGGAGATCCTCCAGGCGGCGGACACCGGACCAATAGCGCTCGATGCGTGCGTGCAGGGCCACGAGGTCGGGATCCGCGGTGCCGTCCTCGTCGATCACGAGCCGGCCGCCGACGACGTCCGCGGCCTCCAACGCGCGCAGGTTCGCCGTCACCCAGTCGGCGGGCAGGCGGGCATCCGCGTCGGTGGTGAGGAGGATTCCGTCCGGCTGTCCGTCGGCCTCCAGCCAGTCGGCCCCGGCCTCCAGCGCCATGCGCCGGGCCGTGCCGACATGGGCCTCAGCGCCGGCCAGCTCGACGTCGGTCAGGCGGAGGGCGAGGGTTGCGAGAATGCCCGAGGCTTCGACGTCCCGCACCGCCTGGACGGTCCCGTCCGTGCAGTTGTTGGTGAGAACCACAACCCTGAGGGGCGCCCGTGCCGAAACGCCCTCCTGCGCGGCCAGGGAGGCGAGCAGGCGGGGCAGGCGCTCGGCCTCGTTCCGGGCGGGAATGCAGACGACGCAGGGCAGGGGGGCCGGATGGTCGGCGTCCGTGGTCATGTCAGGTCTCCCGTGGCACCGTCATGCGCCGCGGAGGTCGGGGGCGGGGCGTCGAGCCGCCGGGCTCCGGGCTCGGGTGCGGAAATGCGGCACGGCGCGCGTATCTGCGCCGCTCAGCCGCGTCCTCCGGCGACGCGCAGGGCGGGCCGCGCCCGCTCGGCGCAGCGCGCGATCACCGCATCGTACGCTTCCAGGTAGCGTCCTGTCATGGCGGTGGCGTCGTAGAGCGCCTCGGCCCGGTCGCGGCAGGCCCGGCGCGACAGGCCGGCGGCCTCCCGGATGGCCACTGCGAGATCCTGCGGATCGTCCGGACGGGCGAGGCGGCCGCAGGACGCGTCCAGGATGTCGGGCATGGCACCGCGGCGGAAGGCGGCCACGGGGGTGCCGCAGGCGAGCGCCTCCGCCACGACGAGGCCGAAGGGCTCTTCCCAGCGGGGCGAGACGATCGCGACCCGCGCCCGGCCGAGATGATGGGCCAGATCCCGGTGCGCGAGATGGCCGAGATGCGTCAGGTCCGGCCCCATGCGTGGGGCGATCTCGGCGGCCCAGTAGCCGGGATTGAGCTTCGGGCCGGCGAAGGTCAGCGGCAGCCCGGCGGCGCGGGCGGCGTCGATGGCGAGGTGCAGACCCTTCTCGGGCACGATTCGGCCCGACCAGAAGGCGAAGGCCGGAACGTCGGCTTCTTCCGAGAACACGAAGGTCGACAGATCGACGCCGTTGTCGACCACCTGCGCGTTCGGGACGAGATGCGCCCATTCCTGCGCCAGCGACGGCGAGACCGCGAGGAAGGCCATGTCGGGATCGGCATCGACGATGCCGGCGACCAGGGACTCGAAGGGCGGCGTGTGCAGCACTGTCACCCAGGGGAGGCCGATCCGGGTGCTCTCGCACAGCGGCAGCGCGTGCAGGGAATTGTTGTGGACCAGATCGAAGCCCCCGGCCGCAACCATCTCCATCATGCGCCGGTAGGCCTCGTGCTCCGCCCGGTCGATCGCCTCCTCGCGGTCCGGGTCCAAGAGGGCGTCCCCGGTGGGATCGCAGAGCATCACGGGATCGAGCGCCGGGTCCGAGCCCCGGCTGGCGAACAGCGTGACGTCGTGCCCGTGCCGCTTCAGCGCGACGGTGAGGAGATGCGTGTGCATCTCCAAGCCGCCGGCATAGGGCTGGCCGATCGGGTATTTCAGATGTGCGAGGACAGCGATCTTCACGCGCGCACCGGATCCGGTTGGGTGGGGATTTCTGCCGCCCGCAGCGGCGCGAAAGGACTTCTTTCCGCGGCGAGGGTGGCGGGGATCATGCCGAATGTTTCTTCAACAAGCGTTGCGTTGGAGGGTCTGGAGCGACGACGAACGCGACGCTTGCCGACTTCCTAAGCGCCGCGGCCTGAACCAAAGATGATCGAAATGAATGGGGGCCCGTTCACGCCGGGCCGCGGCGGCCCCGTTTCTCGGCTGTCCGGGACCGCGGTCGCGAGGCGCGCATCGGCCTGCTAGGCTGCGTCTCGCGCGCCGGACGCGCGGCCGGGACGGAGAGGGTGTCGATGGGGCTGCCGTTCGGGCTGAGCGTCTTCGCGGTGGGCGTGGCGGCGCTGGCGGTCATCACCCTGGCCGCGGGCGTGAAGATCGTCCCCCAGGGCTACGTCTACACGGTGGAGCGTTTCGGCCGCTACGCCCGCAGCCTCGATGCCGGCCTCGGACTGATCACCCCCTTCGTCGAGCGGATCGGCCGGCGGGTGAACGTCATGGAGCAGGTGATCGACGTGCCGAGCCAGCAGGCCTTCACCCGCGACAATGCCGGCGTCACCATCGACGCGGTGGTGTTCTACCAAGTGCTCGACGCGGCGCGCGCCTCCTACGAGGTCTCGAACCTCGACCTCGCCGCCACCACCCTGACGATGACCAACATTCGCACCGTGGTCGGCGCGATGGATCTCGACCAGCTCCTCGCTCACCGTGACGAGATCAACGAACGCCTGCTCCGGGTGATGGATGCGGCGGCCTCGCCCTGGGGCGTCAAGATCAACCGGATCGAGATCAAGGATATCGTGCTTCCGGCCGATCTCGCCGGGGCCATGGCCCGCCAGATGAAGGCCGAGCGCGAGAAGCGCGCCTCGATCCTGGAGGCGGAGGGGCAGCGCGCCGCCGAGATCCTCCGGGCCGAGGGACGCAAGCAATCGGCGATCCTGGAGGCGGAGGGCCGGCGCGAGGCCGCCTTCCGCGACGCGGAGGCCCGTGAGCGCTCCGCCGAGGCCGAGGCGGCGGCGACCGGCATGGTCAGCCGGGCGATCGCGGAGGGCGACATCGCGGCGGCGAATTTCCTCGTGGCCGAGAAATACGTCGAGGCCGTACGGGCAATCGCCACCGCGCCGAACCAGCGGGTGGTCGTGGTGCCGATCGAGGCGGCGGCTCTCGCCGGCACCCTAGGCGGGATCGGTGAACTCACCCGCACCGTGTTCGGCGATGGTCCCTCGGCGCCCAGGCGCGCGGGAACGCCGCCCAACGTCGCCCCGCCGCGGACCTGACGCCGGCGATGCCCGCCTCCGTCGCCGACGCCGTCGCGGCTCTCGGGCCCGCCTGGAGCTGGGTGATCGCCGGGCTAACCCTGGCGGGGGCCGAGATCCTGCTGCCCGGCGTCTTCCTGATCTGGCTCGGCCTCGCCGCCGTCGCGACGGGCGTGGCCGCCGCCGCGCTGCCCCTGCCCTGGCAGGGTCAGACCCTGCTGTTCGCGGTGCTGGCCGTCGGCTTGGTCGCCGTCGCGGCGCGCCTGCAGCGTCGGGGTACCGGACCGCCGGCTCCCGCGCTGAACCGCGCCGACAGGGGCCTCATCGGGCGCGCCGGCGTGCTCGACGAGCCGATCGTGCAGGGGGCTGGCCGCATCCGCTTCGACGATACGCTCTGGCGGGTCGAGGGACCCGATTTGCCGGCCGGGGAACGGGTTCGGGTGACGGCCATTCGTGGGACGATCCTGCAGGTGGAGGCCGCGTGAGCGCGTCTCCGCGGATCCCCGCCTCAGGCTGAGGCCCGGGGCCGTTCGAGTCGCCGGGCGAGGTGCTGCAGCCGGGGCCTGACCCTCAGGAACACGCCGTAGAGACGCTCAAGGACCTGCAGGACGCGGCCCGACCGCGCGAGGAGCCCGAGCGGGCGCAGAACCGGGATCGCGCGCCACATCGCCGCGAAGGCCGCGGCGCCGGTGAGGACGGACTCGCCCTCGCGGGCATGGAAGCGCGCCAGCATGTCCGCCCGCGAGGCCGGGCAGGTGTCCGCATCCTCTGTCACGTCGACGAAGGTGATCGCGCCGCGCCGGTCCAGCCGGCGCATCAGCGCGATCTCGCGCCGGCAGAGGGGGCAGCCTCCATCGAACCAGACGACGACCTGTTCCATGGTCGACGATATAGGCCGGCGCCGAGGTCGGGCCAGATTGCGCGTCCGGCCTCGGCCTGCGGGACGGCGTCGCGGTCATCCGAACGCGCCGACCTCGTGCTGGATCATCCCGGAGATCTCGCGGACCTGGTCGAACATCCGGCGGATCGGCTGGAACAGGTTGGCGTGCTCCGCCTCGTAGGTGCCGACGTCCCGCGGGCCGGCCGGCTCGCCGAAGTTCAGGCCGAGCGTCGGATCCGGCGTGATCGGGAAGATCGCGTCGAGGAGCTTCAGGCAGCCGTCGATGTCCAGCCGCAGGAAGCGCTCCAGCAGCTGCTCGCGGGAGATGCCCGCCTGGGGCCGGAAACCCGGGATGTGCACCGCCAGGAACCAGATCCGGTGGATCAGCGCGAGCCGCAGGGCGTGGAGCAGGGTCAGCCGCGCCGACATGGCGGGAAGGTCCGGGGCGGCCGCGCGCAGGGCGAGCCAGTCGCGGGTCAGGCGTCCGAACAGGTTCCGGAGCGCGGGGGCGAGATCGAGGCGCTCCAGGGCCCCGGAGATCACGACCAGCTCGTCCCTGCGGAAATCCTTCTGCGTGCGCCGCGCCCGCTCCAGCCACACGGCCGGATCGAGGGTGTCGATATAGGCGCGCAGCACGTCGAGGTCGCCCACCGAGGCGGCGTGCTGCACCAGCCGGAAGGCCCGGGAGAAGCGCACCGAATCGCGGCGCATGTCGCGGAACAGGTCCGGGCCGCGCTGGGCGGCCCGGCCGATCCCGTGCAGGGAATTCGCCAGGAAGCCGAGCTGGTGCAGGATCGCGTTGTTGGGGATCGCCCGCATCTGGCGCGGATGGGTGATCCGCGCCGGGCCGCCATTGTCGGTCTGGCGTGCCACCGGACGTGAGCCGGTCCGGTCGATCAGGCTCGGGCCGAAGGTGCCGAGCAGGGCGGCGTAGCCCGGATCGTCGACCAGCGCCTCCATGTCCTGGCGGGCCGCGGTGAAGAATTCGAGGGCGAAATCCGGCTCGGCGTAGATCGGATCGACCTTGGCGTCGGCCGCCTTGGGATGGTCGTTCAGGGCGTAGTCCGAGAACGAATCCTCCTCCGTCACGTCGAGCGCGTAGACGTGCTCGGCGATGCGGGCGACGCTGGCGCGGGCCAGCGCCTCGGTGCCGTACAGCAGGTAGCCGTCGGTGCCCTGGAAGCTCGATTCGAGCCGGACCCGGATGCCGGCCTTGCGGGCCCGGTCCCGCGCATCCTCGGGGGCGAGGTAGGCGAGGCGGTCGCGCAGGGAGGTCGGATGGGCGCCGCGCCCGATCGATTCGCCGTGCGTGTCGAAGATCGCGAGCTCGACGTCGGACAGGCCGTTCTGGACCAGCATCTCGGTGATGCGCAGCCGCAGTCGCTCGATCCAGAAGGTCGCCGCAAGCTGGCCGACATAGCGGCCCGAATCGGAATAGCCGAACTGCACGGTCAGCCGGCCGATGCGCTTCAGATACTGGCGCCAGTGGGGGTTGCGCAGGGCGTCGTCGAGCACCCGAATGCCCTGTTCGAGGGCGCTTGCCGTCTCGAACAGCGGCGTGATCTCCAGCTTGTCGGCGATGCCGTAGTGCCGCGCCAGCCAGAGGGCGGCCAGCAGGGTGTAGCCGGTCTCGGTCTCGGCGATGAGGAAGCGCACCGGATGGGTGCCGTCGACGTGCTTGAGGATCTGGGCGATCGTCATCATCAGCCGGGCGGCCGAGGCCCGCTCGGCCGCGAGCGCCCCGAAATCGACGGCGACCGGCCGGACATCGTTCAGCAGGGTGTGGATCGTCGCGAGGTGCGACCGGCGCCGGGCCGCGTCGGTGGGCTCGCCTTCGAGGTCGATCACCCGGCGTACCGCATTGTGGATCTGGCTGGCGTTCAGCCGGAAATGCGGCAGGGCGTTCGACAGGCCGTGCGTCGCGACGCCCGCGCGCAGGACCGCGATCCGCCGTCTGTCGGCCCCGTCGTCGGCAGCCTCGAGGGCCTTGGTCAGCGCGGCGACGAGGGCGCCCGCGTCGGTCTGGGCGCGCTCGCGCTCGATGATGAGGGCCAGGGCGAAGCGGTGCACCGCCTCGAGGGACGGCTGGTCGCCGAGGCGCGGCGCCACGGTGAGCTGGCGGTTCACCGCCGCCAGCGCGTTCTCGGCGAGGGCACGGACCTCCCGGCACGCGGGACTCGCGGGCAGATCGCGCATCACCCGGTCGAACTGCATCCGCTTCGAGATCAGCCGGTAGCGGAGAGTGTCCCACCATCCGATGTCGGTCCGCCCGTCCGTGTCGCAGCCGACCCAGCTGGCGATGGCGAAGGGGCGGGGCGTCAGTTCGGTCCAGCGGTCGGGCCAGCGGGCGCGGGCGGCGTCGAGCAGGGCGCCGTTGAAGGCGTCGAGGGCGAGCCGCCCGTTATTGGCCGCCGCGCAGGCCTGCTCGAACTCGACGTCGAGGGTGATCGGCGCGTCCGGCCGCGTGGACAAAGTCGCCGCCCGTTCGATCAGCCCGGCGCGGGCCGCAGCGTCGGGCAGGCTCGCTGCCTCGGCGAGGAGGCCGGCGACCGCCCGGGGCATGCCGAAGGTGGGATGGGCGGTGAATACCACCGCGAAGGCGGTGCGGTGGATGAGGGCCGCGAAGGCCTCGACGCTGTCCGACCGGTCGGGGATTGCCGCCACGAGACGGGCGGGAATCCCCGCCTGCGGATCCTCGGGGCTGGCATCGAGCCCGACATAGGCCCGCAGCCGCTCCGCCCGGGCTGCCAGGGCTTCGGCGCGCAGGCGCACGAACAGGCCGTCCAGGTCGCCTGCCGAGATCTCGTTCCTGTCGAACCGCCGGGTGATCGCCAGGGTCACCGCCAGGACGGGATTGCGGAACGGGTCCTCCCGGGCCTGTTCCCGGGCAGCCTCAATCAGTCCGAGGAGGTGCGCCTCCAGTTCCTCGGGCTCGCGGCTCGGCTCGTGCTGCATCGGTCGGTCCCGGCTCCGGTCTGCCCGCATCTACCCGGTCCGGCGGCGCACGCAAGGAGCGTTCCGCACGCGATCGGGGACGCGATCGGACACGCGACGGGGTGGCGGCGGCCTGAACCGCAGGTTAGAGCTTGCCGCCTTATGGAGCGCCTGTTCATCATCCTGGCCATCCTGGTTTTCGCCATCGCCGTCGTCGCCGTCGCCGCGATGGTGGCTCGCGGCCGGCGCGAGCCCCTGCGCATGGGCTCCGACCTCGATCTTGAGGACGAGGATCTGCTCATCGGCTCGGTCGGTCCCCGCAGGAGCCCGATCGACCGCAGCGCACAGGTGCTCGATCCGCGAGTGCTCGATCTGGAAGCGATGGAATTGGAACCGATCCGCGCCCTCGACAGGACGCAGCGCAGCGAGGCGCTTCACCGCGATCCGCCCGGAGGCAGCCGATGACGGTGAGCCTGCGCGGGGCGGCCGGTCTGCTGCTGGCCGGCCCCCTCTACCTGACGATGGCGCAGTCCGTTTCGGCCGCGCCGGCCGGAAAGCCGCCTGCGCCGGACGTTCCGGCACAGACCGCGCCCGCTGCGCCGGCTCCCGCCCCGGAGCCGAGTGCCCCTCAGGCGACGAGCCCGACGCCGGCGGCCGGCCCGGCCCTTGAGCAGCCCTGTGGGACCCAGGCGGCCCACTTCGAGAGCGGCAAGGGCTTCAAGATGGTGATCACGCGGTCCGGGCAGATCCGCACGACGAACCCGCTCAGGCCGCTGACGCCCGAACTGAACGAGGTGCTGCAGGTCGTGATTGCCGGGAAGGTCGCCACCGCCTACGGGCCTGACTTCACGACGCTGCGGCGCGGCGGCGCCCCGGCGGGAATCGAGGCGATGCTCGGCGGCCCGATTCGCTGGCAGCCGACGCTGCCGACCTTCCCCGATCCGATCGCGATCGTCACCGAGGAGGGCACGCCGCTGGCGCAGCTCACCTTCCGCGCCTGCGAGACCCCGCCCGCCGTCAAGGCGCCGAAGGAGCCGAAGGCCGAAGCCCGCAAGAAGGCGCCCCGGCACGCGGCGCCGAAGGCCGCCGCGGCCCCGAAGACGCCCCCCGGCTTCTCCATGCCTCAGGGGGCGATCGCCGAGTAGCGGCTACTTCTGCTTGGCGATGACCTTGTCCTTGATGCCGTCGTAGACGGTCTTCGGGATGATCTTCTTGGAGACGAGATCGTCCTTCCCGCGATACGGCCGCCCCTTGATGATCGCGGCCGCGCGCGCCGCGCCGATACCCGGCAGGGCGTCGAGTTCCTCGGTGCTGGCGCTGTTGAGGTCGATGAGCGCGCCCTTTGCGGCGTTGGGCGATCCGGCCACCGGTGCGCTCGGTGCCATGGGTTTCGCGGGGGCCGTCGGCGCTGCGGTCGTCGGCGTCTGGGGCGCCTGCGCCAGGGCGGGGGCCGCCACGAGGCTCGACAGGAGGGCGAGAAGGGCGAGGGTCTTGGTGGAGGAAGCCATGGCGTTCTCCCGAAGGACGCGGCCCGCTGCGCGGTGCCGTCGTGGCAGATCTGCGACGGCCTGCTTGAACCCGCGCTTAACGCCCGCGCTTAACGGTTGTGGTCCGGCACCCCTAGCCACGGGCCGGCGCCGGAGCTATAAGCCCGCCCTCATCCGTATCCCGCGGTGTGCGTGGCGATCCTCGATTGAGGAGCCGCCCGCGCGCCGCTTTGTCCGCGGCGTCACGAAGGATCCTGCCATGGCCGTTCCGAAGCGAAAGACCTCCCCCTCCCGCCGCGGCATGCGCCGCTCGGCCGACGCCCTGAAGGCGCCGACCTATGTCGAGGACAAGGATTCGGGCGAGCTGCGCCGTCCGCACCACATCGACCTGAAGACCGGCATGTATCGCGGCCGTCAGGTTCTCAAGGTGAAGTCCGCCGAGGCCTGAGCCTCGCGAAGGCGGCGCCTCAGGCGAGGCGCCGCGCGGCCTCCGCGTAGCGCGCGGCGGCCATCTGGGTCCGTGTCAGGCGTGACGGCAGCAGCGTCGGATCGTCGGCCGTGAGCAGCTGGGCGACAAAGCCGGCGCGGGGTCTTCCTCGGCCCGCGCGATCCGCCGGCCGACCCTCCGGTTCCCCCTCGGACCGCCCCCCGTCGATCACCACCAGCGCCTGGGCTGCGGTCTCGGCCGGCTCCGGAGACGCGTCCGGCTCCGACACCGGCTTGCGCCGGGTGGAGCGGACCTGTGTCGGGCCGAGACGGCTGACTGTTCCGATACGCACCATGCGCACACCTTTCGCACGTTTCCGTGCCGATGTCGCAAAGGTGGGGCCGGTGTTTACTAATCGTCAACCCTTTGTTCGGTCGCGCCGACGGGAATTTACTTTTTCGCCAGCGCTTCGAGCCGCTGCTGCATCTCCAGCATCTGGCGCTTGAGATCGTCCAGTTCGCCCCCGGCATAGGGCGTGGGCTGTGTCGGCGCCGGCGGCTGCGTCCCGGGGGCGGGCGGCCCGAAGCCCGTGAACATCTTCATGGCGTCGCCGAAGAAGTTCATGTTGGTGCGCACCTGCTGCTCGATCGCGTTCTGGAACGCCGACGGACCGAAGCTCTGAGCGAATTTCTCGCGGAGCCCGTCCTGATCCTTGGCAAAATTCGCCATCGAGAATTCGAGGAAGCTCGGCACCATTGTGCGCATGCTGTCGCCGTAGAAGCGGATCAGCTGGCGCAGAAAGGCCACCGGGAGCAGGTTCTCGGCGCCGGCCTTGTTCTCCTGCTCGAAGATGATCTGCGTGAGGACCGAGCGGGTGATGTCGTCGCCGGTGCGCGCATCGTACACGACGAAATCCTCGCCGTTCTGGACCATCGTGGCGAGGTCCTCCAGCGTCACGTAGGTCGAGGTACCTGTGTGATAGAGGCGCCGGTTGGCGTACTTCTTGATGACGGTCTGGGTGGCCTTGACGGTATCCGCCATCGGGAACGGCCTTTCTGGACTCGGGACCGGGGGGCGTTGCAGACGCGCGGTGCAGTCTGGCGGGGCTGTCTTCGCGCCCGCAGCACGATCCTTAAAGCCTTCCCCGGGCGCAGAAAACAGCAAACTGCACCTCTTCAACGCAGAATAATGCAGAGGGTGTGGGGCCGGAGCGCCATTTCAGTTTCGCGGACGCGTCATCGGCACGTTTTGGCGCTTTGATAGACAACCTTGACTTCGCCCATCTCAAGCCCTTCATCCCAGGGCCGGCACAGAGCGCGCCCCAAAACGTGGAAGGCGCGCCGGCTCGCGAGAGGAGAACGTTCACATGGCAGGCAGCGAAGAGATCGTCATCGTCGGGGCCGCGCGCACGCCGGTCGGCTCGTTCGGCGGCGCCTTCGGGGCGGTGCCGGCCCATGAGCTCGGTGCGACCGCCATCAAGGCCGCCCTGGAGCGGGCCAAGGTCTCGCCCGACGATGTGGACGAGGTGATCTTTGGCCAGGTCCTCACTGCGGGCGCCGGCCAGAATCCCGCCCGTCAGGCGGCCATCAAGGCCGGCATTCCCGAGAAGGCCACCGCCTGGGGCCTCAACCAGGTCTGCGGCTCGGGCCTGCGCACGGTCGCGATCGGCATGCAGCAGATCGCCAACGGCGACGCCAAGGTCATCGTCGCCGGCGGCCAGGAATCGATGTCGCTCTCGCCCCACGCGCAGTACCTGCGCGGCGGCCAGAAGATGGGCGACGTCAAGCTCGTCGACACGATGATCAAGGACGGGCTCTGGGACGCCTTCAACGGCTACCACATGGGTCAGACCGCCGAGAACGTCGCCCAGGCCTTCCAGCTCACCCGCGAGCAGCAGGACCAGTTCGCGACCCGCTCGCAGAACAAGGCCGAGGCCGCCCGCAAGGAGGGCCGCTTCAAGGACGAGATCGTCCCCGTCACCGTGCCGGGCAAGAAGGGCGACACCGTCGTCGACACCGACGAGTACATCCGCGACGGCGCCACCATCGAGGCCATGGCCAAGCTGAAGCCGGCCTTCGCCAAGGACGGCACCGTGACGGCCGCCAACGCCTCGGGCCTCAACGACGGCGCCGCCGCCCTCGTGCTGATGTCGGCCTCGGAGGCCGAGCGCCGCGGCCTGACCCCGCTCGCCAAGATCAAGTCCTGGGCGACCGCGGGCGTCGATCCCAAGGTGATGGGCACCGGCCCGATCCCGGCTTCCCGCAAGGCCCTGGAGAAGGCCGGCTGGAAGCCCTCCGACCTCGACCTGATCGAGGCCAACGAAGCCTTCGCGGCTCAGGCGCTGGCGGTGAACAAGGACATGGGCTGGGACGACGCGAAGGTGAACGTCAACGGCGGCGCCATCGCCATCGGCCACCCGATCGGCGCGTCCGGCGCCCGCGTCCTCGTCACGCTGCTGCACGAGATGAAGCGCCGCGACGCCAAGAAGGGCCTCGCCACTCTCTGCATCGGCGGCGGCATGGGCGTCGCGATGTGCATCGAGCGGACCTGAGCGCAGCGGGGCGTCAGCCCCGCTGGACAACTTAGACTTAAGGCCGAGATCACAAAAATTCGCGTGCGGACGCCATCCGCACGCGGCATCACGGGATGCGAACAGGAGGAAACAATGGCTCAAGGACGCGTCGCCCTGGTCACGGGCGGCACTCGCGGTATCGGCGCGGCGATCTCGAAGCGGCTCAAGGACAAGGGCTATCGGGTCGCGGCCAATTACGGCGGCAACGACGAGGCGGCCAACGCCTTCAAGGCCGAGACCGGCATCCCGGTCTTCAAGTTCGACGTGGGCGATCTCGCGAGCTGCGAGGCCGGCATCAAGGCCGTCGAGGCCGAGCTGGGGCCGATCGAGGTGCTGGTGAACAACGCCGGCATCACGCGGGACGGTGCCTTCCACAAGATGACCTTCGACAAGTGGCAGGCGGTCATCAAGACCAACCTCGATTCGATGTTCACCTGCACGCGTCCGCTGATCGAGGGCATGCGCAGCCGCAACTTCGGCCGCATCATCATCATCTCGTCGATCAACGGCCAGAAGGGCCAGGCCGGCCAGACCAACTACTCGGCCGCCAAGGCCGGCGTGATCGGCTTTGCCAAGGCCCTGGCGCAGGAGAGCGCGTCCAAGGGCATCACGGTGAACGTGATCGCGCCGGGCTACATCGCCACCGAGATGGTGATGGCGGTGCCGGAGGAGATCCGCAACAAGATCATCTCCACGATTCCCACGGGTCGCCTGGGCGAAGCCAGCGAGATCGCGCACGCGGTCGAGTACCTCGCCAGCGACGAGGCCGGCTTCGTGAACGGTTCGACGCTGACCATCAACGGCGGCCAGCACTTCGTCTGATCGCCAGCGGGCGCGCCGGATCGATCCGGCGCGCCCGACGCAGGGCCGAGGCCCCCGCGGCCGGTCCCTCTCGCGCCCGATCGCTTCGATGACGGCCGCCTCGGGCTGCGCCTCATCGAGTGCGCCGCGCAGCCGGCGCGCCGCCCGTTCCCCATCGGGGTGCGCTTCGCCCGTGCAGACCGTCGCCGCGGAGAGAGTCCGGCGGCGCCCGCTGATCGCCCGAGTGCCAGACGTCGCGCGGATTCCGCAGATCGGCGACGCGGACGATCCGACCCGGCAAGCCTGACGAAAGTCCTACCTGGCCTGCGCGGTCTCCGCGCGGCTTCGGGATAACGGGCATTGCGGGCAGCGATCGGCCCCGGCGCCCGCGTGTTCTGCGACACGAACAATTCGACCTGCCTCGTATAGACCTTCTTTCATCGGCTCGCGGATGGTCCTGCCGACAGAAATCGAGGTCCCGGGCGTCATGAACAACTGGTTTCACGGTAAATTCGGCGTTCATTTTATCGGTGGCGGCCAGGACAGTTCTTTGCGCGACACGGCTTCGCGTGCCGGCCAGAGCGAGGGCAGCCTCAACCGCACGCTGCCCACCGTCGCGAAGCTCGGTCTCGCCGCGGCCTGCGCCCTGGGCTTGGCCGCCTGCGTCACGCCGCAGGAGCGCCACGCGATGGATCAGAACCAGTGCTACGCCTTCGGCTTCGAGCCCGACACCGACGGCTTTGCCGAGTGCATGATGGGCCTCCATCAGCAGCGCGCCGTCGCCCAGGCCAACAGCAACCTGTATTGGCAGGCGCAGCTCGCCGAGCAGAACCGCCGCCGCGAGGCCCGGCAGGATCTCTACAAGATCGCCAGCCTGCAGCGGAGCGGCGACCCCCGCTTCCCCATCTGCGGCGCCTCGTCCGATGGCGGCATGGATCGCCGGACCATGACTTGGTACGGCCCGAACTGCCGCGCCCGCTGACCGCTATCAGGGAGATCGACGATGTCGGACGTCATCACGCCGCGGCCGGGGAACGCCAGCACGTTCATCTTCGCCACGACGGCGATGTTCGCGGCCACGATCGGGATGGTCACGCAGGACTGGGGATAGTTCGTCTTGGCGATGCTCGGAAGTGCCGGGGTGCAGTGCGTGATCTACGTGCCGCTTCAGCGATGGTTCGGCTGGAAGCCGCTCGATTTCGGCCATCTGGGTCATCTCGTCCTGCTGCTCTCCCCGCTCTGAGACGCCCATCCCCGGCAGCGCCCCGAGGGGCTGCTGCCGGTTCTCCGGATCGTTCACCCCGAGACAACGCTCATGACGCTCGCCCTGATCATCACCGGCTTCCTCGTCGTCAACTTCATGATGGCCGGCGTCTTCTCCCTCGTGGCCCTGTGGGCCGACTGAGCCGCACCCCTTAGGGCGCGCCGACGCAGTTGGCGTAGAAGGTCGTGGTCGCAGGCCAGTCGGAAAAGACGCCCAGCACGCCCACCTGCCCGTGCAGGACATCGAGCAGCCGCAGGATGTCGCCGTCGCCGGTCACCACCGGCTTGATCGACTGATAATAGTACCCGCCGCCGCCCTTCAGGGGGCCCGAGCGCTCCAGGGACCACGCGATCAGGCCCAGGCCGGCCTTCTTCGCCTCCCGGGCGTAGGTCGAGGGCTCGATCGTCCCGTCAGGCCCCGGCCGCACCAGCATCCAGAGCGGTGGCGCCAGGATCTTCACGCCCTTCTGCGCGAGTTCGGTCATGCCGGGCTGCCACGTAGCGGGCTTCTCCGGGTCGAAACCCTTCGCGGTCTCGTCGCGGTCGTCGAGGAAGATCGCCTGGCGGCCGAAATCCGGATCCTTCTCCAGCCAGTACAGGATGTCCCGCAGCTGGAAGCTCTGCGGATAGACGTCGGAGGCCGGGATGCCGGCCTGCCGGTACTCGTCGATCAGCTGCTGGGCGTACATGTCCTGGGTGTAGGTGCCGTCGAACGGCATCGGCACCTGGGGGGCCTTCAATTCGGGGGTGAACTTCCGCCCCAGCCCCTTCACCAGCGCGATGTACTCCTTGTGGGACATCAGCGTGCCGGTGCCGGCGTAGAGATCGGTACGCCAGCGCGGGGTCGCGTTCATGTAGGCCGTCACGCTGGTGGCGTCCGGATCGGCGGCGTCCATCTTCCCGTTCAGCGACTTGAACTCGTCCAGCGTCAGGTCGCTGGTGCAGCACTTGGCCGAGGCCCTGCGGCCGGTGGCCGGATCGGCCGGCGTGAAGCCCTGCGTGCATTTCGCCGCGAGCTCGGGTCGGGCCAGGATGTCGGTGGTCGTGTGCAGATCGCACTGGCTGTGACGGCAGACGAGCTGGCGGTCCTTGGTGAAGGCCACGTCGCACTCGATGATCCCGGCGCCCATCCGGTCGGCGGCGAGCACCCCCTCCCGTGTATGCTCCGGAAACATCAGCGGCGCGCCGCGATGCGAGATCGAGAAGGCCCTGGGCGTGTAGGTCCGGTCGATTCCGCAGGCGGCGAGCGTGTCCTTGAGCGGGCCGGGCTTCAGCTGGTCGACGAGGTAGAAGGGCCGCGGCCCGAGCTGGGCGGCCTCGCCGGCGAGGCCGGGTCCCGGCCCCAGGAGCAGCCCCAGCCCGATCATGAACGCACGCATCGCGAACCTCCCGTTTCAGGTCGCCGGTAGAGGGCCACGGTGACAGCGGCGTGACCCCGGTCTCGCCGACTCGGAAGCGGCGTGATAGCGGCACGCCATGACCGCGCCTGCATCGATCTCGACCCTGCGCACGCAGAGCGCAACCGCCACTGTCGCGGGCTTCGGTGCGATCCTGCTGTGGTCGCTGCTCGCCCTGTTCACGGCCGCCTCCGGGACGGTGCCGCCGTTCCAGCTCGCCGCCATGACCTTCCTGATCGGCGGCCTGTGCGGCTGCGCAACCTGGATCGTCCGGCCGAGCCGCGCCCGCGCCTTGATCCAGCCCTGGCCGGTCTGGCTGCTCGGGGTCGGAGGCCTGTTCGGCTACCACGCCCTTTACTTCAGCGCCCTGCGCCTCGCGCCGCCGGCCGAGGCCGGGCTGATCAACTATCTCTGGCCGCTGCTGATCGTCCTGTTCTCGGCCCGCCTGCCGGGCTCGGGCGGGTTGCGCCCGGGCCATCTCATCGGGGCGGTCCTCGGTCTCGCCGGCGTCGCGGCCCTGTTCGCCGGACGGGCCGATCTCACCTTCGCTGCGGGCGCGCTGCCGGGCTACGCGGCCTCCCTGGCGGCGGCCTTCGTCTGGGCCGGATACTCGGTGCTCTCGGCCCGGGTCGGGCAGGTGCCGACCGACGCGGTCGCAGGGTTCTGCCTCGCCACGGCGGCGCTCAGCCTCGCGTGCCATCTGGCTTTCGAGGCGACGGTCTGGCCGGCCGATGCGGTGCAATGGGGCGCCGTGCTCCTGCTGGGTCTCGGGCCCGTGGGGGCGGCCTTCTATCTCTGGGATATCGGCTGCAAGCGCGGCGACGTCCGGCTCCTCGGTGTCACGGCCTACGCGGCGCCGGTCCTCTCGACGCTGATCCTGGTGGCGGCGGGCTATGCCAGCCCGAGCCCCGCCCTGGCGGTCGCCTGCCTGCTCATCGTGGCGGGGGCGCTCACGGCGGTGCGGACGTCGCGGACGTCGCGGACGGCGCCGAAGCGAGGCTAGCGCCGCGGCGTCGGCCGCCAGTCCGGCGGCGCCATCTCGAAGCCGGCGAAGTCGAAGCCCGGCGAGACCGTGCAACCGACGAGCGTCCAGGCGCCCAGGCTGGTGGCGGTCTGCCAGTGGCCGGTCGGCACGACGCATTGCGGGCGCTGCCCCGCGGCGAGATCCGGGCCGAGATGCTGGGCCGTGGCGTCGTGCCCGTTGGGGCTCGTGGTGATCACGAGCGGCGCGCCGGCATGCCAGTGCCAGATCTCGGTGGCGTCGACCCGGTGCCACGCCGAGACCTCGCCGAGATCCAGCAGAAAGTAGATTGCCGTGCCGACCGAGCGCCCCTCCACCGTGCGGGGATCGCGAAAGGTCTCGCGGTAATGGCCGCCCTCGGGATGGGGTTTCAGCCCCAGCGTCGCGATCACCTCGGCTGCCGTCATGATCCGCCTCTCCATCCGCCGCGCCGGCGTCCGGCCGGCCGCTTGCCGGCACTGGACGCCGATGCTACCGGCCGAAAAACCCGTAAGGTCCGAAAAAGATGCCGAGCCCCACCGTACGTCTCCACCGCGGCGACCTGCCCGCCGATTACGATGCGGGCCGGGCGGTGGCCATCGACACAGAGACGCTCGGGCTCAACCCGCATCGGGATCGTCTCTGCGTGGTGCAGCTCTCCACCGGCGACGGGACGGCCGACGTGGTCCAGATCCCGCAAGACGGTCCGGAGCCGGTGATGCTCAAGCGCGTCCTGGCCGATCCGGAAATCCTCAAGATCTTCCACTTCGCGCGGTTCGACGTGGCGGTCCTGTATCGGGCGCTCGGGGTGATGCCGATGCCGGTCTACTGCACCAAGATCGCCTCGAAGCTCGCCCGGACCTATACGGATCGCCACGGCCTGAAGGACGTGGTCCGCGAACTCGTCGGCGTCGACCTGTCGAAGCAGCAGCAATCCTCGGATTGGGGCGCCGAGAATCTGTCGCAGGCCCAGCTCGATTACGCGGCGTCGGACGTGCTCCACCTCCACGCGGCCCGCGACCGGCTCGACGCGATGCTGGCCCGGGAAGGGCGCAGCGATCTCGCGGCCGCCTGTTTCGCCTTCCTGCCGACCCGGGCCCGCCTCGACCTCGACGGCTGGCCCGAGACCGACATCTTCGCGCATACTTGAGGAGGCGGAGGATTCTGCACACTTCCTGTGCGGAGTGAGACTTTCCTGTCACCGCACCGCGATGTGTCGCTGGTAAGTTGTGGTTGCCAGGGCTTCCGGGTCCCGGCCAGTCCCTCCTCGCCGGTCACCCACCCGATCAGGCCGGCGAGGAGGGTCCGTCGTGCTCAGGTCAGCGTCCGCGGGCCGGACGGCGTCGTGATCCGGGCGGTCCAGCGCGGGCCGGGGCCCGCCACGACCCGCGGCGGATCGGCGAGGCCGAGCGCGGCGTGCAGCTCCGTGACGGCGTCGGGATCCGGATGCGTCAGGATGAGCGCCTCCAGACCAGCGCC
This sequence comes from Methylobacterium sp. 391_Methyba4, assembly GCF_029691625.1. Taxonomy (NCBI): domain Bacteria; kingdom Pseudomonadati; phylum Pseudomonadota; class Alphaproteobacteria; order Hyphomicrobiales; family Methylobacteriaceae; genus Methylobacterium; species Methylobacterium sp. 391_Methyba4. The sequence goes on from NZ_CP121475.1 coordinate 6,069,192, forward strand.
GAGATCCGGCATCCGCCCCGCCGGATTCCCGCGTTGCCCCCAATCCATGACGCACGGCGCTGCCCCGTCCGCCGGCCACACCCCGCCCGGGGGCACCGCGAAGCGCCAGGACAGGTCGCCGCGGGTCATCGTCGCCGCCGCGCCGAGGAGCGCGCCATGGGCGGCGAGAACGCCGTCGAGATCGTCCGTGCGGGCGACGAAGCCGCGCAGCCGCCGGCCCGAATCCCAGTCGGCCCGCACCCGTGCGGCATCGCCGAGGCCGAACCAGCGCGCCCGCGGCGGGACCGGCGCCTCGGGATCGACAGCGATCACCTCCAGGAACGTGGCGTCGCCGAGACGCATCAGATGGTTGCGGGTGCCCATCTCGCGGTGGCGCCCGCCTTCCGGCATCGTCAGGCCGAGGCAATCCCGGACATGCGCCACGCCTTCCGCGAGAGCGGGCGCGACGACGACGAGGTGGTCGAGGCTAAGCATCGGGCGGGCTCCGTGTGACCGCTAGCGCCTGGGCGGCCGGCGGCCAGGGCATTCCCGGGGCCGCGCAGGTCCCGACCCGGCCTTCGTGCTGACGGGCGCCGCAAAATCAGGTGGGGATGGGTAACTCCGGAACGTCCCCAAGAAAAAGGCCGGGGCCCCGCGAGAGGCCCCGGCCTGGGAGAGATCCGGGCCGGGCATCGTGCCCGGCCCGCAATCCCCTTACAGCGAGTAGTACTGCACGAACTCGATCGGGTGCGGGGTCATCTCGTAGCGCAGCACCTCGGTCATCTTCAGCTCGATGAACGAGTCGATCTGGTCGTCCGAGAACACGCCGCCCTCCTTGAGGAAGGCCCGGTCCTTGTCGAGGTTGGCGAGCGCCTCGCGGAGCGAGCCGCACACGGTCGGGATCTTCTTCAGCTCCCGCGGCGGCAGCTCGTAGAGATCCTTGTCCATGGCCGGACCCGGGTCGATCTTGTTGCGGATGCCGTCGAGGCCGGCCATCAGCAGCGCCGAGAAGGCGAGGTAGGGGTTCGCCATTGGGTCGGGGAAGCGGACCTCCACGCGCTTGGCCTTCGGGCTCTTGGTCCACGGGATGCGGCAGGAGGCCGAGCGGTTGCGCGCCGAGTAGGCCAGCAGCACCGGCGCCTCGTAGCCCGGCACCAGGCGCTTGTACGAGTTGGTCGACGGGTTGGTGAAGGCGTTCAGCGCCTTGGCGTGCTTGATGATGCCGCCGATGTACCAGAGGCACTCCTGGGAGAGGCCGGCATACTTGTCGCCGGCGAAGACCGGCTTGCCGTCCTTCCAGATCGACTGGTGGACGTGCATGCCCGAGCCGTTGTCGCCGTAGACGGGCTTGGGCATGAACGTCGCCGACTTGCCGTAGCTCTGCGCGACGTTGTGGATGCAGTACTTGTAGATCTGCATGTGGTCGGCGAGCAGGGTCAGCGTGTCGAACTTCATGCCGAGCTCGTGCTGGGCCGAGGCCACCTCGTGGTGATGCTTCTCGACCTTCACGCCCATGGACTGCATGGCCGCGAGCATCTCGCCGCGCATGTCCTGCGCCGAATCCTGCGGCGGGACGGGGAAGTAGCCGCCCTTGGTCTGCACCCGGTGGCCGAGGTTGCCGCCCTCGTAATCGGTGAAGCCGTTGGTTGGCAGCTCGGTGGAGTCGAGCTCGAAGCCGGTGCGGTAGGGGTCGGCGCCGAACTTCACGTCGTCGAACACGAAGAACTCGGCCTCGGGGCCGACATAGATCGTGTCGCCGATGCCGGTCTGCTGCAGGTAAGCCTCGGCGCGCTTGGCGGTGCCGCGCGGGTCGCGGCCGTAGGGCTCGCCGGTGGCCGGCTCCAGCACGTCGCACACGATCGACATGGTCGCGGCCGAGAAGAACGGGTCCAGGGTGGCGGTCACCGGATCCGGCATCAGCAGCATGTCGGACTCGTTGATCGCCTTCCAGCCGGCGATCGAGGAGCCGTCGAACATGGTGCCCTCGTCGAAGATCTCCTCGTCGATGAGCGACACGTCGAACGTGACGTGCTGCCACTTGCCGCGCGGGTCGGTGAACCGGAAGTCCACGTAGCGCACGTCGTTGTCCCGGATCGTCTTCAGCACCTCGGCCGCAGTGGTCATCGTGGGCATCCTCCAGGGATCTCTGAATCGTCTCTCGGGGCGCACCCGCACGCGGTCGCGTGCGCCGGCAAGCGGGGCTTGATATCCGGCGCGGGCGTGCCTTGCCACCCGCCGGGCCCCGGAATCGGCGGCCGGATAGAACGATCGGTCCGCGATTGCGTCCGATCTCGAAACCGTGATCGCGCCATACCGTTTCTAGGGCATCGTTGTTCTCCGGCAATGGCCCTGCTGGCACGATCCATGCGAAGGCGGCCGCAGCCGTCGACGAGGCGGCAAGCCGTTCGCGTCTTCCCGGGTTGCCCAGGTCGCGCATCGATACGGACGAGAGAACCGGAATGACCAAATATAAGCTCGAGTACATATGGCTCGACGGGTACACGCCGACCCCGAACCTCCGCGGTAAGACGCAGATCAAGGAATTCGACAGCTTCCCGACCCTCGAGCAGCTCCCGATGTGGGGCTTCGACGGCTCGTCCACCAAGCAGGCCGAGGGCGGCAGCTCCGACTGCATGCTGAAGCCCGTGCGCCACTTCCCCGACCCGGCCCGCAAGAACGGCGTGCTGGTGATGTGCGAAGTGATGATGCCGGACGGCGTGACCCCGCACGAATCCAACAAGCGCGCCACCATCTTGGACGATGCCGGCGCCTGGTTCGGCTTCGAGCAGGAGTACTTCCTGTACAAGGACGGCCGCCCGCTCGGCTTCCCGGCCTCCGGCTACCCGGCGCCGCAGGGCCCGTACTACACCGGCGTCGGCTACTCGAACGTCGGCGACGTCGCCCGCAAGATCGTCGAGGAGCACCTCGACCTCTGCCTCGATGCCGGCATCAACCACGAGGGCATCAACGCCGAGGTGGCCAAGGGCCAGTGGGAGTTCCAGATCTTCGGCAAGGGCTCCAAGAAGGCCGCCGACGAGATGTGGATGGCCCGCTACCTCCTGCAGCGCCTCTGCGAGAAGTACGGCATCGACGTCGAGTACCATTGCAAGCCGCTCGGCGACACCGACTGGAACGGGTCGGGCATGCACTGCAACTTCTCGACCGCGTTCATGCGCGAGCACGGCGGCAAGGCGTATTTCGAGAAGCTCATGGAGGCGTTCAAGAACGCCCGCGAGGAGCACATCGCCGTCTACGGTCCGGACAACCACATGCGCCTGACCGGCAAGCACGAGACCGCCTCGATCCACGAGTTCTCGTACGGCGTGGCCGATCGCGGCGCCTCGATCCGCGTGCCGCATTCCTTCGTGAACAACGGCTACAAGGGCTACCTCGAGGATCGCCGTCCGAACTCCCAAGGCGACCCCTACCAGATCGCCTCGCAGGTGCTGAAGACGATCGCTTCCGTGCCGGCCGAGGCCGCTGCAGCCGCGTAAGACGCGTCGGAAGCGTCAGCTTCCCACAGAACGAACGAAGCCGGGCCCTCGGGTCCGGCTTCGCCGTTTCCGGATCGGGTGGGCCGGTCCGTGACCCGTGCCAGCGCTCCAGGATAGCGAGCTCCGCTCGGCGGCCCTGTAACGTATGGGTATCGCGGGGTGCGTGGACGGGCGGAACGCCCGAGTTTCGGGTCTCAGGATCGGCGCGGGCGCTCGTCGTCGCGGATCGCCGCCTCGTGGTACCACGCGCCGCCGCCGAGGCTCGGCACGGGTGCGGGTTTCGCGTCCGGAGCGGCCCGCGCGGTCAGGCGCGAGCGCCGGAACGCGGACAGATCGTAGATCTTGGCGCTCTCGCGCGGGTCCGTCGCGGCCATCGCACATCCTCCTGCATCGGGTTCAAGCGGCCGATCAGGCCAGCCGTTCCCGATGATGTGGGGTGTGGAAGGCGGCGCTCCAGTGCGGAGCGCGCCGATGCCGGACATTCGCGCAGTGCGAAATCTTAGGCAGAGAAGCGTTGCGGGAGCGGGACGGCCCGCGTCAGATCGCGTCCGTTCCGGTCTCGCCGGTGCGGATGCGGATCGCTTCCTCGATGGTCGAGACGAAGATCTTGCCGTCGCCGATGCGGCCGGTCTGGGCCGACTTGCGGATCGCCTCGACGGCGCCCTCCACAAGGGCGTCGGACAGAACGATCTCCAGCTTCACCTTGGGCAGGAAGTCGACCACGTATTCGGCGCCCCGGTAGAGCTCCGTATGGCCCTTCTGACGGCCGAAACCCTTCGCCTCGATGACGGTGATGCCCTGGAGACCGACCTCCTGGAGCGCCTCCTTCACTTCGTCGAGCTTGAAAGGCTTGATGATCGCTTCGATCTTCTTCATGCCGCTCGGGCCTGCGCTGCGGTGCCGGGCATTTCTAACATCCTCGTGACGCCTCCGCCATGCCGTTTTCGCGGCGTGCCCAACCATAGTGCCTATTTCATGTGCGATCCACGCACATCCTTCAGGCGCTTCTCCGGTTTTTGGCGCGTTTTTAGTCAGGGCTGATCGGTGCACGGGCAGAGGGGAGGGCGGACATGCGGTTGTTGACGGTCGCGGCGATGAGGCGGGTCGATGCGGCAGCCATCGACGGCGGCGTGCCGGTCCTCCGGCTGATGGAGGCTGCCGGCGCCGCGGTCGCCGCCCGCGCCCGGGCTCGCCTGCCGGCGGGCGGAAAGACGGTCGTCCTGTGCGGACCCGGCAACAACGGAGGCGACGGCTTCGTGGCCGCGCGCCTGCTGGCGGAGGCCGGCTACGGCGTCGACCTCGTCCTTCTCGGTGAGCGTGCGGCGCTAAAAGGGGACGCCGCCCTGGCCGCCCAGGCCTGGACGGGACCGGTGCGTCAGGTCGACGGCAGCCCGCTGCCGTCCTGCGACCTCGTGATCGACGCCCTGTTCGGGGCCGGTCTGTCGCGCGATCTCGACGGCGCCGCCCGCGCGCTCGTCGAGGCGGTGAACGCCGCCGGGGTCCCGGTGCTCGCGGTCGACGTGCCGACCGGGATCGACGGCAATACCGGTGCGGTGCGAGGTGTCGCGATCCGGGCGGTGGAGACCGTGACCTTCGTGGCGTTCAAGCCCGGACACCTGCTCCAACCCGGACGCAGCCTCTGCGGGCAACTCAGCCTCGCGGATATCGGGACCGGACCGGAGGCGCTCGCGGTCGGTCTGGCCGTCGGCCCGCCGCTCCATCGGAACGGGCCCGACCTGTGGGCCGGAGCCTTCCCGCGGCTCAGCGGATTGAGCCACAAATACACCCGCGGCCACGCCCTCGTGCTGTCCGGGCCGGCCACGAAGACCGGGGCCGCCCGGCTGGCCGCCCGCGGTGCCCTGCGGGTCGGCGCCGGGCTCGTGACCGTCGCGTCGCCGCCCGCGGCGCTCGCTGAGAACGCCGCGCATCTCACGGCGATCATGCTGCGGCCTTGCGAGAGTGCCGATGACCTCGACGACCTGCTCACCGACGAGCGGCTGAATGTGGTTCTGGCCGGTCCGGGACTCGGGACCGGCGAGCCCACCCGGGAACGCGTCGCCGTGGCGGCGGCGGCCGGGCGCGGCCTCGTTCTCGATGCCGACGCGCTGACGAGCTTCGCCGGGCAGGCGCGCCTTCTCGCCGCCCATTTGGCGGATGGCGATGCCCGGGCCGTCCTGACCCCCCATGCCGGCGAGTTCGCGCGGCTCTTCGACGGTACGGCGGCGGCAGGCGCCGCCGACAAGGTCGCGCGGACCCGCGCGGCGGCGGAACTCACCGGCGCCGTCGTGGTCCTCAAGGGCGCCGATACTGTCGTCGCCGCCCCGGACGGCCGCGCGGCGATCAACGACCACGGCAGCCCCTATCTCGGCACTGCGGGCTCCGGGGATGTGCTGGGTGGCCTGATCGCCGGCCTGATGGCCCAGGGCATGGACCCCTTCGAGGCCGCCGCCACCGGGGTGTGGCTCCACGGCGATGCCGGCCTGCGCCACGGTCCCGGCCTGATCGCCGAGGACATCCCGGAGCTGATGCCGGCGGTGCTCCGGGACCTCGTCGAATCCGCGCTCAGGTGACTTCGAAGACGGTCCACAGGCCGGTGTCGAACCGCTCCAGCACCGTGGCGCTGATCAGCCAGCGCCCCGGATTGTCGGCCAGGAAGCCGATCCGTGCGGTCCTGCCCTCCAGGAGCTGGAACGTGTCCAGCCAGTAGGGCTCCCAGCCATCGTCGAGGGGGTGGAGCAGCCGGAAGCAATGGCCGTGCAGGTGCAGGGCCTGGGGAAAGGCGGTATCGTTGCGCAGGGCCAGCACCACGACCTGGCCGCGCTTCACCGAGAAGATCGGCTGGAGGCCCGTGGTGCCGCTCACACCGTTCACCGACCAGATCTTCTGCGGATCGCCCGTATAGACGGCGTCGGGCGCCGGACCGTCCTTGGCGCCTCCCTTGTCCTTCGGCACGAAGGCGCCGCCGGTGATCACGACGTCGCGGCGCAGGGCGTTCTGGAGCTTGACCTCGGCCGGCAGGCGCTTGTTCTCGCCGATCGGCCCGATCGGCGGCCGCTTCTCGGTGATCTTGGCGCCCTTCGTGGTGACGCTGGCCAGGATGAGGCCCTTGCCGATCAGCGCGTGGATCGCGCAGGTGGCGCCTTCCTCCTCCGGCAGGTCGACGAGCAGGTCGTAGCGGGTTCCCGGCGGGAAGGGCAGGGTGGCCCGGAGCGGCTCGAACGTGTCGGTGGGCTGCCCGTCGACCGCCGCCACATAGACCTTGACGCCTTCGAACTTGATGCGCGTCGCCCGGGCGTTGCAGGCATTGCCGAGGCGCAGGCGGACCCGGGCCCCGGGGCGGGCCTCGAAGATGCCCGGCACCGGCTTGCCGTTGACCGTGACGAGGTTGCCGAGGCGCCCGTGTGCGGCCGCGAGCGGAACCTGCCCGAAGGGCAGGAGCGTGCCGTCATCCTCGAGCCGCCAATCCTGCAGGACGACGCTGACATCGGCATCGACGGCGGGCGGATTCGCCTCCTCGACGACCAGCATGCCCGCGAGCCCGCGCCCCGACGGTTCGCTCGACCCCCCGACGACCAACGGCCGGATCAGGTAGGAGCCGGCATCCGGCGGCGTGAACGCGTAGAGGAAGTCGCCGCCCGGCGGGATCGGCGCCTGGGTCACCCCGCCGACGCCGTCCATGGCGTTGACGTTGCGCACCCCGTGCCAGTGCAACGCGAGCGGCTTGTCGGTCCGGTTCTCGACCTTCAGCCGCACCGGCTGGCCGAGCTTGACCCGGACGACGGGCGGCAGGGCCTTACCGTCGAAGCACCAGACCGGCGTTTCGGGCGCGGGCTCCGACCGGAACCGAGCCCGGCCGGGGGCCGCCGGCAGGGCGGCCGGTTCCGGTTGCGCCGGAGACGCCGCCCCGCTGCCGGGGGGCGGGCTCGGCGCCTGGGCCCGCGCCGCGTCCGGCACCAGCCCGAAGGCGGCGGCGGTGGCGAGGAGGCTCCGGCGCGACGGCGAGCCGGCGCGCGAATCGGTCGGCGGCACGGGGCGGGATGGCGGCATGGGATCTCGGCTGCGGCTCGCGACGGGTTCGCTCCATAGCGGCGTGTCGGCTCCCGCGCCACAGGGGTAAGTTTTTTGCTGCGGGCCGGCCGGCCCATGCTATAGGGCGCGCTTCCGGCGGCCGGCGATGCGCCGGATGTCGGCGCGCGCGGGCGTGGCGGAACTGGTAGACGCGCTGGATTTAGGTTCCAGTGTCGCAAGACGTGGGGGTTCGAGCCCCTCCGCCCGCACCAGGACGTCTGCTGCGGTAGCGGTCCCCTCGGGACCCTCCGTCCCGTACCCGACATCTCGGCATCCCGGTCCGCGCGAGCACGACGCCGGCCCGCCCGGCGAACCCAGGTTTCTTTGAAGAGCGACGACGACGATGCAGGTGACCGAGATCAACGCCCAGGGGCTGAAGCGCGAGTTTCAGGTTCTGCTGGCCGCCCAGGAACTCGAGGAGCGCCTGACCAACGAGCTGTCCGGCATGAAGGACAAGGTGCAGCTCAAGGGCTTCCGCCCCGGCAAGGTGCCGGTCGCGCATCTGCGCAAGGTCTACGGCCGCTCCGTGATGGCTGAGGTGGTGCAGAACGCCGTCAACGAGGCCAATCGCCAGATCGTCGCCGACAACGGCCTCAAGCTCGCCCTGGAGCCGCAGGTCGAGTTCCCGAGCGATCAGGCCGAGGTCGAGAAGGCGCTCGACGCCAAGGGTGACCTCGCCTTCAAGGTCGCCCTCGAGGTGATGCCGAGCTTCGAACTCGCCGACCTCTCCGACGTCAGCCTGACCAAGCGCGTCGCCAAGCCTTCCGACGCGGAGGTGGACGAGGCCCTGGAGCGCATGGCCGGCCAGGGCCGCCCGTTCGCCGAGCGCGACGAGGGCGCGGAGGCCCAGAGCGGCGACCGCGTCACCATCGACTTCGTCGGCCGCATCGACGGCGAGGAGTTCCAGGGCGGCAAGGGCGAGGGCATCGATCTGGAGCTGGGCTCCGGCTCGTTCATCCCGGGCTTCGAGGACCAGCTCGTCGGCGCCAAGGTCGGCGACAAGCCGCTCGTGAAGGTCACCTTCCCCGAATCCTACGGGGCCGAGCACCTCGCCGGCAAGGACGCCGAGTTCGACGTGACGGTCACGAAGATCCAGGCGCCGGGCGAGGCCAAGGTGGACGACGAGTTCGCCAAGTCCATGGGCATGGAGTCGCTGGAGAAGCTCCGCGAAGCCGTGTCGGAGGCGATCGGCCGCGACTTCGAGGCCGCCACGCGCCGCCGCCTCAAGAAGGACCTCCTCGACGCCCTGGACGGCAAGTACGCCTTCGAGCTGCCTCCGTCCCTGGTGGCGCAGGAATTCGCCGCGGTCTGGGCCCAGGTCGAGCAGGACCTCAAGACGCGCGGCAAGACCTTCGAGGATGAGGACACCACCGAGGAGAAGGCCCAGGCCGAGTACCGGAAGATCGCGGAACGGCGCGTCCGTCTCGGTCTCGTGCTTGCGCAGGTCGGCGAGAGCGCCGATATCAAGGTCTCGGATGAGGAGGTGAACCAGGCCCTCATCGCCCGGGTCCGGCAGTTCCCGGGCCAGGAGCAGCAGGTCTGGGACTTCTACCGGAAGAATGCGCAGGCGCTCGCGGAACTCCGCGCGCCCCTGTTCGAGGAGAAGGTCGTTGACCACGTCCTCGGGCAGGTCAAACTCGTCGAGGAGCCTGTCTCGAAAGAGGCGCTTTTCGCAGACGAAGATGACGACGACACGACCGGCGAGAAGCCGGCAGACAAGGCCGAGGCCAAGACCGAGGCAAAGGCCGACTGAGTCCCGCCCTGTCCGAGCGACGGCGGGCAAGGGTTAGGCGATGGTTAAGCATCGCCGGTGTTCGCTGACATGCCCGGGGCTGCCCTGATTCGCGGCAGCCCCGGGCCTCACTCCTGGGCAGGACGAGATGAGAGATCCGATCGACGTCTACAACAATGCGCTCGTGCCGATGGTCGTCGAGCAATCGAGCCGCGGCGAGCGCGCCTTCGACATCTACTCCCGCCTGCTGCGCGAGCGCATCATCTTCCTCACCGGCCCCGTGGAGGATTACGGCGCGTCGCTGATCGTGGCGCAGCTGCTGTTCCTCGAGGCGGAGAATCCGAAGAAGGAAATTTCCTTCTACATCAACTCCCCCGGCGGCGTGGTCACCTCGGGCCTGTCGATCTACGACACGATGCAGTTCATCCGCTGCCCGGTGACGACGCTGTGCGTCGGCCAGGCCGCCTCCATGGGATCGCTGCTGCTCACCGCCGGCGAGCCCGGCCACCGCTTCGCCCTGCCGAACGCCCGGATCATGGTCCATCAGCCGTCGGGCGGCTTCCAGGGCCAGGCGACCGACATACTGATCCATGCCCGCGAGATCGAGGCGCTGAAGCGGCGCCTGAACGAGATCTACGTGAAGCACACGGGTCGCGACTACGACACGATCCACACCGCCCTTGAGCGCGACAATTTCATGACCGCGGACGCGGCCAAGGAGTTCGGGCTCATCGACGAGGTGATCGAGAAGCGCCCCGAGCCGGCAGCCGCCTGATCGGATCCGCGACGCCTGACCGCCGCGGCGCGGCCTTGATCCCGCCGCGGCAGCGTGTTTGCATCCGAGATCGGGCCCTTCGGTCAAAGGCGCGCAGCACACTGTTTCTTTAAACGGGCCCCCTACATTCAAACGATGCGCGTCCGCCCCCTTGCCGGCTGCGGACGCGAGGAATCGGAGACCGATATGAGCAAGACTGGCGGCAACGACTCGAAGAGCACGCTGTATTGCTCGTTCTGCGGCAAGAGCCAGCACGAGGTCCGCAAGCTGATCGCTGGCCCGACCGTGTTCATCTGCGACGAGTGCGTCGAGCTGTGCATGGACATCATCCGCGAGGAGTCGAAATCCTCGCTGGTGAAGAGCCGCGACGGGGTGCCGACCCCGAAGGAGATCCGCCGCGTCCTCGACGACTACGTCATCGGCCAGGACTTCGCCAAGAAGGTCCTCTCGGTCGCCGTGCACAACCACTACAAGCGGCTCGCGCACGCGACGAAGCACAACGACGTCGAGCTGGCCAAGTCCAACATCATGCTGATCGGGCCGACCGGCTCGGGCAAGACGCTGCTCGCGCAGACGCTCGCCCGCATCCTCGACGTGCCGTTCACCATGGCGGATGCCACGACCCTCACCGAGGCCGGCTACGTCGGTGAGGACGTCGAGAACATCATCCTCAAGCTGCTCCAGGCCTCGGACTACAACGTCGAGCGGGCGCAGCGCGGCATCGTCTACATCGACGAGATCGACAAGATCTCCCGCAAGTCCGACAACCCGTCGATCACCCGCGACGTGTCGGGCGAGGGCGTGCAGCAGGCGCTCCTGAAGATCATGGAGGGCACGGTCGCCTCCGTTCCGCCCCAGGGCGGCCGGAAGCACCCGCAGCAGGAATTCCTGCAGGTCGACACGACCAACATCCTGTTCATCTGCGGCGGCGCCTTCGCGGGGCTGGAGCGGATCATCTCCCAGCGCGGCAAGGGCACCTCGATCGGCTTCGGCGCGACCGTGCAGGCCCCGGACGACCGCCGCACCGGCGAGATCTTCCGCTCGGTCGAGCCGGAGGACCTCCTGAAGTTCGGCCTCATCCCCGAGTTCGTCGGCCGCCTGCCGGTCCTGGCGACGCTTGAGGATCTCGACGAGGCCGCGCTGAAGAAGATCCTGCAGGAGCCGAAGAACGCCCTGGTCAAGCAGTACCAGCGGCTCTTCGAGATGGAGAACGTCGATCTGACGTTCCAGGACGACGCGCTGTCGCTCGTCGCCCGCAAGGCGATCGAGCGCAAGACCGGCGCCCGCGGCCTGCGCTCCATACTGGAGACGATCCTGCTCGACACGATGTACGACCTGCCGGGCCTCGAGTCCGTGGAGCAGGTCGTGATCGGTCCGGAGGTGGTCGAGGGCAAGTCGCGTCCCCTCTACATCCACGGCGACCGCAACAAGGAAGCGCCCGCCAGCGTCAGCGCGTAAGCGCTTGGTAGGGTTGCGTTAAGCGCCCGGCTCCGGCCGGGCGCGCTGCGGGGAACATCTTGAAAACGCTGCGCCCCGCAGCCACCTCAGGCTCAGCGCGGTGGCCGCACGCTCCTTCGAGGTCCGGTCCGCGTCACCAGCCGCAAAGTTTTCGAAATTCCGACCCTCGCGGCCCGGTCGGCCCCTGGCTGTAGGCGCGCTCCATGCTTGGAGGTGCTGAACCCGGGCGTCCCTGAGAGGAAGTCAGCATGTCACAGTCGAAATCGCGCCAGCCGGTGGTCCCGGGCACGACGGGCACCTACGCCGTCCTCCCCCTGCGCGACATCGTCGTCTTCCCGCACATGATCGTGCCCCTGTTCGTGGGGCGCGAGAAGTCGATCCGCGCCCTTGAGGAGGCGGTCCGCACCGACCGCCACATCCTGCTCGCCACCCAGATCAACGCGGGCGACGACGATCCGGCCACCGATGCGATCTACAAGATCGGCACCCTTGCCTCCGTCCTCCAGCTCCTGAAGCTGCCCGACGGCACCGTGAAGGTGCTGGTGGAAGGCGTCGGCCGCGCCAAGGTCACGGGCTTCACCCGCTCGGACGAGTACTACGAGGCCACCGCCGAGGCCCTGCACGACGAACTCGGCGACCGCGTCGAGGCCGAGGCGCTCGCGCGCTCGGTGCTCTCGGAGTTCGAGAACTACGTCAAGCTGAACAAGAAGATCTCGCCCGAGGTCGTCTCCGCCGTGACCCAGATCGACGAGCCGTCCAAGCTCGCCGACACGATCGGCTCGCATCTGCTCGTTAAGATTTCCGACAAGCAGGGCATCCTGGAGACCCCCACGGTGGCGCAGCGCCTCGAGCGCGTGCTGTCGCTCATGGAGAGCGAGATCTCCGTGCTGCAGGTGGAGAAGCGCATCCGGACCCGCGTCAAGCGGCAGATGGAGAAGACCCAGCGCGAGTACTACCTGAACGAGCAGATGAAGGCGATCCAGAAGGAGTTGGGCGACTCCGAGGATGGCCGCGACGAGCTGGCTGAGCTGGAAGAGAAGATCGAGAAGACAAAGCTCTCCAAGGAGGCCCGCGACAAGGCGACGGCGGAGCTGAAGAAGCTGCGCCAGATGTCGCCGATGTCGGCCGAGGCGACCGTCGTGCGCAACTACCTCGACTGGATGCTCGGCATCCCGTGGGGCAAGCGCTCGAAGATCAAGAAGGATCTGCTCGGCGCGCAGGCGCTCCTCGACGAGGACCATTTCGGCCTTGACAAGGTCAAGGAGCGGATCGTCGAGTACCTCGCCGTGCAGCAGCGGGCGAATAAGCTCACCGGTCCGATCCTGTGCCTCGTCGGTCCCCCCGGCGTCGGCAAGACCTCGCTCGGCAAGTCCATCGCCAAGGCGACGGGTCGTGAGTTCGTGCGCATGTCGCTCGGCGGCGTCCGTGACGAGGCCGAGATCCGCGGTCACCGCCGGACCTATATCGGCTCGATGCCCGGCAAGATCGTGCAGTCGATGCGCAAGGCCAAGACCTCGAACCCGCTCATCCTGCTCGACGAGATCGACAAGATGGGCATGGACTTCCGCGGCGATCCGTCGGCGGCGCTCCTCGAGGTGCTCGACCCTGAGCAGAACAGCACCTTCAACGACCACTACCTGGAGGTGGATTACGACCTCTCGAACGTGATGTTCGTGACCACGGCCAACACCCTCAACATCCCGGGCCCGCTCATGGACCGGATGGAGGTGATCCGCATCGCCGGATACACCGAGGAGGAGAAGGTCGAGATCGCGCGCAAGCACCTGATCCCGAACGCCCTGAAGAAGCACGGGCTGGGGACGCACGAGTGGTCGATCGACGATGACGGGCTGATGATGCTGGTCCGCCGCTACACGCGGGAGGCCGGCGTCCGGAACCTGGAGCGCGAGCTGTCTAACCTGATCCGCAAGGCGGTGAAGGAGATCCTGATCACCAAGACCAAGTCGGTCGCGGTGACGACGGAGACCCTTCCGGTCTTCCTCGGCCCGCCGAAGTTCCGCTACGGCGAGATCGACGCGGACGATCAGGTGGGTGTGGTCACGGGTCTGGCCTGGACCGAGGTCGGCGGCGAGTTGCTGACGATCGAGGGCGTCATGATGCCCGGCAAGGGCAAGATGACGGTCACCGGCAATCTGAAGGACGTGATGAAGGAGTCGATCTCGGCGGCGGCGAGCTACGTCCGCTCCCGGGCGATCGACTTCGGGATCGAGCCGCCGCTCTTTGAGCGTCGCGACATCCACGTCCACGTTCCGGAGGGGGCGACCCCGAAGGACGGTCCGTCGGCCGGCATCGCCATGGCCACCGCGATCATCTCGACGCTGACCGGGATCCCGGTCCGCCGTGACGTCGCGATGACCGGCGAGGTGACGCTCCGCGGTCGGGTCCTGCCGATCGGCGGCCTGAAGGAGAAGCTGCTCGCCGCGCTGCGCGGCGGTATCAAGACGGTGCTGATCCCCGAGGAGAACGCCAAGGACATCGCCGAGGTGCCCGACAGCGTGAAGAACGGGCTGGAGATCGTCCCGGTCTCGCGGATGGATCAGGTGCTGGAGAAGGCGCTGGTCCGTCAGCCCGAGGCGATCGAGTGGGAAGAGCCGCTGCCGGTGGCCAAGCCTGCCCGGACCGAGGAAGACGGCGCCGCCTTCGTGGCTCACTGACGAAGACGTCCGAATGATACGAGCCCCCGGAGCTTCGCGCCCCGGGGGCTTTTTCATGCGCGGAGGCTTGGATGCGCGTCCTGCTGATCAACCCGAACACCAGCGCGCATGTCACCGACCTCGTCGCCGCCCATGTCCGTGCGCAACTCGGTGACCAAGCGGAACTGCGCGCCGTCACAGGCCGCTTCGGGGCGCGTTACATCGCGAGCCGGGCTGCCGCATCCATCGCCGGCCATGCGGCGCTCGACGCCCTCGCGGAGCATGGGGCTGAGTGCGACGCGGTGTATCTGGCCTGCTTCGGCGATCCGGGTCTTCTCGCCCTGCGCGAGCTGTCGCGGGTGCCGGTCATCGGCATGGCGGAAGCCGCCTGTCGCGAGGCCGCCGCGGCGGGCCGTTTCGGCATCGTCACCGGGGGCGCGGCCTGGGAGCCGATGCTGCGGGAATTCGTGGCGGCCCTCGGCCTGTCCGATGCTCTGGCGGCGCTCCACACGGTGGCTCCGAGCGGTGGCTCCATCGCCCGTGATCCGGACGCCGCCCTGGCGACCCTGGCCGAGGCCTGCCGCGCCTGCGCGGCGTCCGGCGCCGAGCGCGTCATTCTCGGAGGTGCCGGCCTCGCGGGACTGGCGCGGCGGATCGCGGCGCAGGTTCCCGTTCCGCTGATCTGCTCGGTCGAGGCGGGAACCCGTGCGGTTCTGGCAGCGGGGGCGACCGGGACGGTCCGGTTCAGGCCAGAGCCCGTGGAGAGCGTTGGCTTGGCGCCGGCACTGGCGGCGCGGCTCGTCGATCCCTGACGCCGATCCGAAACGGAGCCCCTTGCACCGCACCGGCGCCATGCCGTAACGGTCGCCGGCCGGGCGGTTAGCTCAGTTGGTAGAGCGTCTCCTTTACACGGAGAGGGTCGGGGGTTCGAGTCCCTCACCGCCCACCAGAAACCTCCCTCTTTCGCGGAGCTGGCCGTTCCATCGGTCGCACGTTCTGCGCGGGGACCGTTCTGACGGCACCGCCACGCCACCGAGCCGGCAAAGCGCGCCAGGGGGCGAGCCGGGCCTCGTAACGAGGTCCCGGAGGGGATCACGCGCGGTCCGGCGGCGCGTCGGTTTCGACGGCGTCTTCTGCGGCAGGACCGAGGGCCAATGCGTACCTTTCGATCCTGCGCATCTGTCCGCGCGCCACTTGGCCCGGGGTGGAGCATCGATCTGTGGGCTGAGCGGCAGCGCCTCCGAACGTCAACGATTGCAATTGTTTGAGAGCCATGTGCCGGTCTGGCGTATCGAGGGCCGATCGGCGCACGTCGTGTGAATCGCGACCTCGGGGCCGGCCTACGCCTCGGCCGATTAGGTCGCACCGCCAGGCGCGACCCGATCGGGCATCGCGAGGAGGCCTGCCGGGCGGGCTCAGGCCGCCCGGACGGTGGTCAGGAAGCGTCGCACCTCGGCCGACAGATGTTCGGATTGCTGCGACAGCTCGGACGCCGAGGTGAGGACGTGCGCGGCGGCTGCGCCCGTGTCTTCGGAGGCGTGGGCCACACCCGCAATGTTGCCGGTCACTTCGGCCGTGCCGCTCGAAGCCTGCGCCACGTTGCGCACGATCTCCTGCGTGGCGGCGCTCTGCTGCTCGACGGCCGCCGCGATGCTGGAGGCCACGTCGTTGATCTCGCGGATCCGCCCCGTGATCCCACCGATGGCCGAAACGGCCTGGTCGGTCACGCCCTGCACCTGCCCGATCCGCCGGCCGATCTCCTCGGTGGCCCGTGCCGTCTGATTGGCCAGCTCCTTCACCTCGGCCGCCACCACGGCGAAGCCGCGGCCCGACTCTCCCGCCCGGGCGGCCTCGATCGTCGCATTGAGGGCCAACAGGTTGGTCTGGCCGGCGATGTTCGAGATCATTCCCACCATCGCGCCGATCTGCTCGGCGGCCTGGCTGAGTTCCTGCACGAGGCGCGTGGTCTGGTCCGCCTCCGCCACCGCAGCCTGGGCGAGCCCGGCCGAGCCGGCCACCTGCCGGCCGATCTCCTGCACGGAGGTCCCCAATTCCTCGGCGGCTGCCGCCACGGTCCCGACATTGGCCGCCGCCTCCTCGGCCGCCGCGGCGACCGTGGTCGATTGCGCGGCCGTCTGGCTCGCATTGGCGGTCATCTGCTCCGCCGTGGCCTGCAACTCCGTGGAGGACGAAGAGACCATGCTGACGATGCCGCCGACCGCCCGCTCGAAGCTGTCGGCCAGTTCGACCATCGTGCGCCGGCGCTCCGCCGCGGCGGCCGCATCGGCGATCTGCCGGAGTTCCGCTTCCTCAGCGGCTTTGCGGGCGACCATGGTCTTGATGTTGTCGACGGCGCGGCCGAGCGCGCCGATCTCGTCGCCCCGCTGGCTTTCGGGGATCTCCGCGTCGATCTCGCCGGCGGCCATGCGCTCCAGCACCGCCACCAAGCGGGTGATCGGGCGCTGGATGTTGAGCATCAGC
Source organism: Methylobacterium sp. 391_Methyba4 (assembly GCF_029691625.1). Classification (NCBI taxonomy): domain Bacteria; kingdom Pseudomonadati; phylum Pseudomonadota; class Alphaproteobacteria; order Hyphomicrobiales; family Methylobacteriaceae; genus Methylobacterium; species Methylobacterium sp. 391_Methyba4. The sequence goes on from NZ_CP121475.1 coordinate 6,085,833, forward strand.
AGGATCGCGGCCGTGAGCAGGCTCAGCAGCATGGCCGCACCCGCCAAGAGGCCGAAGCGCGTCGCTGCGCTGACCTGCTCGGTCGTGGTCTCCATGGCCTTGTCGGTGAAGCCGCGCGCGTTGGCCACGGCCTGATCGATCATGCCCTCGGCCCGGGCGATCTGCTCCGTGATCGACCGTCGTGCCGCGTTCGCCGCGTCCGGATCGACCGCGCCGCCGCGCAGGTCCGTCCGTCCGGCGTCGGCATAGGTCCTCACGGCGCCGGCCAGATCCTGCAACGCTGTCCCGCTGTCACGCAGGATCTGCGGCTTCAACGCGATGGCGATCGGGCGCTCGAGGCCGCGTGACGCCTGCTCGGCTTCCTTGGCCGCCCGGGTGACGGCCGCGTCGGCCTCGGAAGCGGTCCGGGCCAGATCGACGGCCTTGAAGCTCAGCTGGATCCGGTTCAGGGCGACCTGCGCCTGCGAGATCCCGGTCAGGATCGTCTGCTCCCGGGCGACGGCGTCGGTCGCTTCCGCGATCCGACGGTCGCTGTTCCATTGGTTGTAGATCACGCCAGTAGCGAACAAGGCCGTCACGGCGGACGACAAAATCAGTTTGCGGCCGATTGTCAGGCGGGGCATGTGGATCGCCAGTATCCGAGGTGATTGAGCTGGAATTACGTGCTCAATCTTCGGGGTATCGGATAAAGAAAATCCTAATCGCGCGTTTTTTTCCTTGGTGTCGCGATTTTCGACTTGTGTGCGCAAGAGGTTTCGGGCGCGCGCAGGGATTGGCGGCACCGCATCCGCGTGCCCGACGCATGCGAAGGCGAAAAGTTCCGGGTCGGCTGAGATTTATTGCGCGGGAAACCGGGCGGTCAAAGCGACGGCGGCGGCGACGGGCAGCGATAACGGGCTGGATCGAGGTGAACGGCGCGTCGTTGGATCGGAACATTCCCGTCGCAGGCCGTGATCGGGCCGTGATCGGGCCATGTCCGGTGGACTGATCGGAATCTGCACGGGGCAGCATCTTCAAGCACCCTCGCCACGCGCGGGGCCGCCGGACGCGTCAGGCGCAGGCTTGCACCGCGCAGGCCGCGCGCACGACCGCAGCGGCCTGGAAATGATGGAGCATGTGGCCGGCGTCCGGCAGACGTTCGAACCGCGCGCCGGGGATCATCCCGGCCGCCCGCATTCCGTGCAGGGTGCTGTTCACCACCAGGTCGGCGCTGCCGCCCAGGATGCGGACGGGCCGGTGCAGCGACGGGTAGCCGAGGACGTTGCGGGTCAGCGCCGGCCAGAGCCAGCCGGCATCCTCCCCCTCGGCGGTGATCTGCCCCGGGCGACCCGCGAGATCGAACGGGAAGTCCCGAGCGAAGCGCGGCGGCATCGCCTCGGGAAAGAACATCGCGTTCCACAGGAGCGGCAGGAGCATCCGGTCGCTGCTCGCGGCCAGGAGGGCCGACAGAGCGTCGCCGCCGAACGGCAGCGCCCGCGGCCCGAACAGCACCTGCTCCAGCCGCGGCTCCGGGAAGCAGATCGGCGCCAGGGCCACGACGCCGGCGATCTCCTCAGGATGGAGCATCCCGTACGCCAGGGCGACGGCCCCGCCGAACGAGTGACCCAGGATCACCGGCCGCCGCAGGCCGAGGCGCTGCACGGCTTCCCGGATGCTCGCGGCCTGATCCCAGATGTCGGCGGCGGCGCCCCGCGGGCGTCGGCTGAAGCCGTGGCCCGGTCGGTCGACGGCGACCACGCGGAAATGCTCGGCCAGTGCCGGCACGGGGCCGAGCCAGACGTCCTCCAGGCACATCAGCGTGCCGTGGATCGCCACGAGGTCCGGTCCGGTGCCGGTCTCCGCGTAGGCGATCGTCCGGTCCTGCGCCAAAGCGACGATCCGGCGCGGCACGATCCGGGGATCGGCCCCGGCTCCCTGCGCCGGCCGAGCGGCGCCGGGCAGAGCCTCCGTGCCAGCGGCCACTTACAGGCGCCGCCGGCGCCCGGACGATGGGCCGAGCACCGCGAAGGCCGTGACCGCGCCGACGCCGAGGAGGCCGGCCGCGGCGGCGAGGGGGTGCAGGCTCGCACGGGTATAGGCGCTGGTCCGCATGACCGGGACGGGCGGGTCGCCCCGCGTCTCGCCGGCCGCCACCGGCGCATGCAGGGCGCCGTTCGGATTGCGCGGCGCGTCCGTCCGCTTCTGCAGGGCGATGATCGCCGAGCTGAGGTGGTCGTAGGCCCCGGGTGCGAATTCCTTGCCGGCCACGAAGGCCTTGCCGGCCCCGCCCACGATGATGTCGCGCTGCGGGTGCACGGCCGCGTGCAGGATGGCGTTGGCGACTTCCTCCGGCGGGTAGATCGGAGGCGGCAGGCTCGGTTCGCGGTCCATGTAGTTGCGCGCCCGCTGGGGCAGGGGCGTGTCGATCGAGGCCGGCTTGATCAGCGTCACCGAGACCGGCGCCTTCTCGTCCATCAGCTCCATGCGCAGGGCATCGGTGAAGCCCTTCACGGCGTGTTTCGAGGCCGCGTACATGCCTTGGTACGGGAAGGCGAGATCCGAGGCGATGCTGCCGACGTTGATGAGGGCGCCACCGTGCTGCCGCAGGTGCTCGGTCGCCACCAGGGACCCGTAGACGGTGCCCCAGAAGTTGGTCTGGATCAGGCGCTCATGGTCGGCGTCGCTGACCTCGCGCAGCCGGCCGTAGATCGAGCCGCCCGCGACGTTCACCCAGGTGTCGAAACCGCCGAAGGTCGCCACGGCCCGGTCGGCGACCGCCTGCACGTCGGCCCGCCGGCCGACATCGGCCACGACGTCGATCGCCTTGCCGCCGACGCCCTCGATCTCGGCCCGGATGCGCGCCAGGGCGTCGCCGCTGCGCGCCGCCAGCACCACCCGGGCGCCGCGTTCGGCCGCCATACGGGCCGTGGCGAGGCCGATGCCCGACGAGGCGCCGGTGATCACGATCACCTGCGCGCGGAGCGGCTTATGCGTCATGCGGTATCCCCGATGCTGCCCGGCGCGGCCGCACGGAAGCGGCCACACGCTGTGCTATCGATCGGGGAGGCCGCATGTTCCGAGCGCGCCTGCGGGCGATCGGGTCGCAGGGACGTCGGGTCCTGCGCGCTCAGCGTCCGTAGATGTCCTCGACGCGGATGATGTCGTCCTCGCCGGTGTAGGAGCCGACCTGGACCTCGATCAGCTCCAGCGGGATCTTCCCCGGATTGGCCAGCCGGTGCATCGAGCCGATCGGCAGGTAGACCGCCTCGTTCTCGTGGACCAGCACCACCCGGTCGTCGATCGTCACCTCGGCGGTGCCGCGCACCACGACCCAGTGCTCCGCCCGGTGGTAGTGCTTCTGCAGCGATAGCCGCCCGCCCGGCACCACCTGGATCCGCTTCACCTGGAAGCGCTCGCCGATGTCGATGCGCTGGTACCAGCCCCAGGGCCGGTACATCCGCAGATGCGCGTCCGCCTCCGGCGCGCCCGAGGCCCGCAGGGCGTTGACCAGATCCTTCACCTGGCCCGAATGCGCCTTGGAGGCCACCAGCACCGCGTCGGGGGTGGAGACGACCACCACGTCCTCCAGGCCGACCACCGCGGTCAGGCCCTCGCCCTGGCTGTGCACGAGGCTGTTCTTCGTGCCGATCAGCGAGACCCGGCCGCGCACGGCGTTGCCTTCCGCGTCGTGGTCCAGCACCTGCCAGACCGCGTCCCAGGTGCCGACATCCGACCACGAGAACGACACCGGCAGCACGCCGGCCCGGGCGGTCCGCTCCATCACCGCGTAGTCGATCGAGATCTTGGGCGCCTGGGCGAAGGCCGCCGCATCGAGGCGCACGAAGTCGAGGTCGGTCACCGCCGCCTCCAGCGCCGCCCGCGCGGCCGCCAGCACCTCGGGGACGAACGCCTCCAGCTCGGCCAGCATCAGGTCGGCGCGGAACAGGAAGTAGCCCGAGTTCCACAGGGCGCCGTCCGTGATCAGCGCCTCGGCGCCGGCCCGGTCGGGCTTCTCGACGAAGCGGGCGACCCGGGCCGCGCCGGGCGCCTCGGCGATCGGCTCGCCCCGGCGGATGTAGCCGTAATCGGTGGCGGGCCGGTCCGGCTCGATGCCGAGCGTCATGGTGTAGCCGGCCTGGGCGCCGGCGGCCGCGCGCCGCACCGCGTCGACGAAGGCCTCCGTGTCGGGCACGACATGGTCGGCGGCCAGGATCAGCACCACGGCCTGCGGGTCGGCGGCGGCGGCGTGCAGTGCGGCCACCGCCACGGCGGCGGCCGAGTCGCGGCCCTGCGGCTCCAGCAGGATGTCGGCGGCAAGACCCAGCTGGTCACGCTGCTCGGCGACGATGAAGCGGGCCTCCGCCGAGGCGATGACCGTGGGCCTGGCGAAGACGGACGCGTCCGACACCCGCGCCAGCGTCGCCTGGAAGGTCGAGCGCTCGGCATCCACCAGCCGGGCGAACTGCTTGGGCATGCTCTCCCGCGACGCCGGCCACAGCCGCGTCCCCGTCCCCCCGCACAGGATCATCGGGTGGATCTGGATCGAAGATCGGGACATGGCGGCGTCTCCCGAGAGGGCTCGGCGGGGGCGCGGCCGAGCCCGCCCCGCGCGGGTGCGATGGACTCTCGGCCGCCGATTTCCAGATCTGCCCTTACCGTCGGGGCGGAGACTGAACAAGCTGCGCGCATTATCCGCGCCGGAACGGACTGGCTCCGTGCCGGGGGATGGTTATTTCTGACCTGACATGAATGCGCCCGTCCCCACCCCCCCGGCCGACGATCCGGTGCCGTCCCCGCGCCGGATCCCCTCGGTGGAGCGCCTCGTCGGCGCCGCGTCGCCCGCGGAACTCGAGACCTACGGACGGACGGCCTTCACGGATGCCATCCGGACGGTTCTGGCCGGGATCCGGGCCGGGGGCCGCCCCGTCCCGGACGCGGCGGCGATCCGGGCCGAAGCGTCCGCGCGGCTCGCCGCCGAGCGCCGCCCGTCCCTGCGGCCGGTCTTCAACCTGACCGGGACGGTGCTCCACACCAATCTCGGTCGCGCCCTGCTGCCCCGCTCGGCCGCGGAGGCGGTGGCCGCCGTGATGGTGCAGGCGAGCAACCTCGAATTCGATCTGGCGACCGGCGCCCGCGGCGAGCGCGACGACCATGTCGAGGCGCTGATCTGCCGCCTGACCGGCGCCGAGGCCGCGGTGGTCGTCAACAACAACGCGGCGGCGGTCCTGCTGGTGCTGAACGCGCTCGCCATGCGCAAGGAGGTGGTGGTCTCCCGCGGCGAGCTCGTGGAGATCGGCGGCTCGTTCCGGGTGCCGGACGTGATGGTGCGGGCCGGCTGCCGCCTGCGCGAGGTCGGCACCACCAACCGCACCCACCTGCGCGACTATGCGGAGGCCCTCGGGCCCCGCACCGGCTTGGTGATGAAGGTGCATCCGAGCAACTACGCCATCGCGGGCTTCACCGCGGCGGCGGATCCCGTCGCCCTCCACGCCCTCTGCCGGGAGCGGGGCGTGCCGCTGGCGGACGACCTCGGCAGCGGCAGCCTCGTCGACCTCGCGGCCTACGGCCTGCCCCCCGAGCCCACGGTCCGGGTCGCCCTGGAGCGGGCGGATGTCGTGACCTTCAGCGGCGACAAGCTGCTCGGCGCGGTCCAGTGCGGCATCGTCGCCGGCCGGAAGGACCTGATCGCCCGTGTGCGCAAGAACCCCCTGAAGCGCGCCCTGCGCGTCGACAAGATGACCTACGCGGCCCTCGAAGCCGTGCTGCGGCTCTATCTGCATCCCGAGCGGCTGCGTGCGGAGCTGCCGACCCTGCGGCTCCTCACCCGCGAGCGGCACGCGATCGCCGCACAGGCCGAGCGCCTCGCCCCCGCGGTGGCGGAGCGGCTCGCCGGCCGGGCCACGGTCTCGGTCGCCGACTGCATCAGCCAGATCGGATCCGGCGCCCTGCCGGTGGAGACGCTTCCCAGCGCCGCCCTGGTCCTGACGCCGAACGCCCCGGGGGGACGGGGCGGCGGCGGGCGGTGCCGGCGGCTCGCCGAGGATCTGCGCCGGCTTCCGGTGCCGGTGATCGGCCGCATCAGCGACGAGGCCGTCCGCCTCGACCTCCGGACCCTGGAGGACGAGGCCGGCTTCCTCGCCGCCCTGGCGGCGCTGACGCGCGCTGAAGACGGGCGACGAACCACATAGGGTTGTTGAGAGAACGGATCACACGTCTGGATCTTGCGCGCCGGCATCCCGTGTTATGGTATAATGACGGACCTGCGGTCGCGGTCGAGAGTGGCGGTGCGTGGACCGCGATGGGCGAACGATATGGCGTATATTGCCGATACGGCTGAGGCGGAGCCGGAGACGGATCCGCTGCTTCTCGATAACCAGCTTTGCTACGCGCTCTATGCTGCCGCGCATCGAATGACCAAGTCGTACCGGCCCCTGCTCGAGCGGCTCGGACTGACATACCCGCAATATCTGGTCCTGCTGGTGCTGTGGGAGCAGGACGGCGTCACCGTGTCGGAGATCGGCCGGCGCCTGCGTCTGGATTCCGGCACGCTGACACCGGTGCTGAAGCGCCTGGAGGGCGCGGGCTTCCTGCTCCGGACCCGCCGCCAGTCCGACGAGCGCGAGGTCGAGATCGCCCTGACGCCCGAGGGCGCCGCTTTGCGCGCCGACGCGGTCTCCGTCCGCGAGAGCGTGATGTGCCAGCTCGAACTCAGCGAGCCGGAGATCCGCGCCCTCCGCAAGGATCTCAGCCTCGTCATCGAGCGGCTCAGCGTGAGCGACTGAGGCGCCCTCGGAGCCGCGATGAGCCGCTTGCGCCGCGCTGGAGCGATCGGCCTCACCGCCGCAGGCGGTTGCCCAGGACGAAGCCGTAGAGCCCCATCAGGATGATGCCGACGCCGCCCTCGATGCCGACCAGCAGGTTGGTGACGCGGCCGGTGGGCTTGAGGCCGATCTCCGGCGGGTTGGCGGTCATCATGTTGAGCGCGCTGTAGCTCAGGAGGTCGAGGGGATTGTAGGTCGGCCCCGCCTCCGGCCCCTCCAGGATGAACAGGCCGCCGGTGAGCCCGAAGAGGCCCGCGAACACCACGATCAGCAGGGCGAAGGCCCGGGCGATGCGCGACAGGCTCTCGCCGTAATCGCACAGCCACTCGACGAAGCGGTCCGCGGTCCAGCGATAGCCGTGGCGCAGGAAGCCGGCCCCGTCCCGGGCGCCCCAGGCGCCGCGGGCCTGCTGGCCGGCATGGAAGCGGCCCATCCGCCGGCCGCGCTTGTAGGCCCAGCTCGCCGCGTCGTGGCTTCCGATGCTCTTCCAGTTCTGCTCCAGCGCGAGGTAGCTCGCCTGGGCGGCCTCGTAGGCGCCGGCCACTTCCTCGCCCACCGCCCCGCCGAGCTGCTCCACGCTCATCCGCGTTCCGTTGAGCCAGGCGCCGGCGAAGCGGGCATGCCGCAGGCGGCAGGTGCCGAGGTTCAGCCGTACGAGGTCGGTGTCCGAGAGATCCGCGCCCGAAAGATCGGCACCGTCGAGCTTCGCCCCGGTGAAATGCGCCCCCCGCAGCCGCGAGCCGGCGAGCGACGCCTTGGTCAGGCTCGCCTCGGCGAAATCCGCATGGGTCAGATTGGCGTCGGTGAGCTTGGCCTCGTCGAGCCGCGCCCCGCGGAAGACCGTGTCGTCCGCATCCGCCCCGGAGAAATCCGCACCCCAGAGGTCGGCCTCGGCGAAATCGGTCCCGTCCAGGAGGGCGCCGGACAGGTCGGCGAAGCGCATCGCGGCGTGCCCGAAGCGGGCATCCTCCAGCATCGCCCCGGCGAACTTCACCTGACCAGCGACGATGCCGGTGAAGTCCGCCCCCGAGAGGTCGGCCTCGGACAGGTCGGCCTCCTCCAGGATCGCGCCGGTGAAGCGCGTCGAGCGTCCGACGGCGCCGGCGAGGCGTGCCCGGCGCAGGTTGGCGCCGGAGAGGTCGGCCTGCTCCATGCGGGCACGGGACAGGTCCGCACCGGCCAGCGCCAGTCCGCCGGACTCGACGTCCGTGCCGATGCCGGCGTCCGGCTGTGCGGCGAGCGCGTCCGGCCCGGCGCTCAGCTGCGACAGGTCCGCGCCCGGCTCATGCAGGGGCGCCCCGCCGGCGATCCGGTCGAGGAGGGCGCGCAGCCGCGACTCCACCGGAGTGTCCGGTCGTGCATCGGGTGGGGTCGCTTGGTCCATGGTCGTTCCTTGCCGGAACGCGCGACCGGACGCCAGACACGCCGCTCACGGGCCCTGGGTCGCGGCCGCCACCCGCACGGCGATCGCCTTGGCGGCCGGCGTCTTGGACTGCTCGTCATGGTGCCAAAGCGGCAGCAGCACGTTCAGCTCCGGATAATACCCGGCGCAGTTGCCCTCCGGGATGTCGTAGGCCACCACGCGCAGGCCGCCGACGCGCCGCGGCACTTGGTCCTCGGCCTCGGTCGCCACGGCGACGGTGAGGCCGTCCCTCAGCCCCAGCCGGGCGATGTCCCGCCGGTTCATGAACAGCACGTCGCGGGTGCCCTTCACCCCGCGGAAGCGGTCGTCGTAGCCGTAGACCGTGGTGTTGAACTGATCGTTCGACCGCAGGGTGATCAGATCGAGCACGTCCGGGCCGCGGGCGGGAAGGTCCGGATCGGCCTCGAGGCCCTCGGGGACCGCGAAATTCGCCTTCCCGGTCTCGGTCTCCCACTTGCGGTCGCGGGCGCCCAGCGGTTTCAGCAGGCCGCCGGGCTGGAACATCCGACCGTTCAGGTCGTGGAACACGCTCGGGTAGGTCGCTTCGATCGCGTCGCGCACCCGCGCGTAATCGGCGACCCAGGCATCCCAGTCGATGCGGGGATTCGGCGGCAGGGTCGCCTTGGCGATCTCCGCCACGATCCAGGGTTCGGCGCGCACATGCGGACCGACCGGATCGGCCACCCCCCGCGAGCCATGGAACTGCGCGGTGGAGCTCTCGATCGACACGGCCTGCGGGCCGCTCGCCTGCCGGTCGATCTCGATCCGGCCGAGGCACGGCAGGATGTAGGCGACGGCGCCGTTCACGAGGTGGGAGCGGTTGAGCTTGGTCGAGACCTGCACCGTGAGCCGTTGCCGGCGCCAGGCCGGCTCCATCCGGCCGGTATCGGGGATCGCCCGCAGGAAGTTGCCGCCGAGCCCGATGAACGCCTTCACGCGTCCATCGAGGAGCCCCTCGCAGGTCTCCACCGTGTTGAGCCCCTTCTCCCGCGGTGGCTCGAAGTCGTAGAGTTCCTTCAGCCGGTCGAGCGGTGCCAGTTCGGGCTTCTCGGTGATGCCGACGGTACGCTGACCCTGCACGTTCGAGTGGCCCCGCACCGGGCAGATCCCGGCGCCGGGCTTTCCGATATTGCCGCGCAGAAGCAGCAGGTTGACGAGCATCCGGACGGTCTCGGTGCCCTTGCGGTGCTGGGTCAGGCCCATCCCGTAGATGCCGATCACCGCCTTCGCGCGGGCGTAGACGCCGGCGGCCGCCTCCAGCGCCGTCCGGGTCAGTCCGGAGCGCCGCTCCAGGGCGGCCCAATCCTGCCCGTCGCAGAAGCGGACGAAGGCCTCGAAGCCGTGGGTGTGCTCGGTGATGAAGGCGCGATCGAGGACCCCCGGCCGGCCGGCGGCGTCCGCCGCCCGGTCGAGGGCGAGCAGCGCCTTGCACAGGCCGGTGAGCGCCGCGAGATCCCCGCCGGCTTTCACTTGGTGATACTGCGTCGAAATCTTGGTGGAGGAGCGCGTCAGCATCTCTACCGGCGATTGCGGGTCGGTGAAGCGCTCCAGCCCGCGTTCCCGGAGGGGGTTGAAGGTGATGATCTGGGCCCCCCGGCGCCGCGCCTCCTGGAGCGGGTGCAGCATCCGCGGCGAATTCGACCCGACATTCTGGCCGAAGAAGAAGATCAGATCGGTGGTCTCGAAGTCCTCCAGCAGCACCGTGCCCACCGGCGCGCCGATCGATTGCGGCAGGGCCACCGAGGTCGGCTCGTGGCACATGTTGGAGGAATCCGGCAGGTTGTTGTTGCCGTAGAGCCGGGCGAGCAGCGCCCACATGTAGCTGGTCTCGAGGGAGGCCCGTCCCGAGGCGTAGAACACCACCGATTTCGGGTCCTGCGCGCGCAGGTCCTTCAGCTCCCGGCCGATCTCCGCGAGGGCCTCCGCCCAGGCGACGGGCCGGTAGCGGTCCGTCTCCGGATCGTACCGCATCGGATGGGTGAGGCGTCCCTGCTCTTCGAGGGCGTAGTCGCTCCAGCCGAGGAGTTCGGTCACCGTGTGTTCGGCGAAGAAGTCCGGGGTCGCCCGCCGCCGCGTCTGCTCCCAGGCGGTCGCCTTGGCGCCGTTCTCGCAATACTCGAAGGCGAGGGGCTTGGCGGGCTTCGCCCAGGCGCAGGACGTGCACATGTAGCCGTCCGGCTTGTTCTGCTTCAGCAGCATCGCCGAGCCGGTGATCGGCACGCCCTCACGGGTCAGGATCTCGACGAGGGAGCGGGCCGAGCCCCAGCCGCCCGCCGGGCCGTCATAGGGCTCGATCCGGACGTCGTCGGTCTTCTGATCGGCCATGCCGTCCTCCCATCCGGCGCATCGATCACCGGACGAAGGGAACGCACGAGGGAGCGAATGGGATCACGGGCGCGTCACCGCGTTCTTGGACGGCTTTCCTTGCCGATGGCGCGGATCTAACGTCGAGCCGCGGACCGACCGCCGGAGGAGGAAACCATGGCCAGCGTCGACGTCGAGATGGTGAAGTGTGCGTGCCAGGATTGCGTCTGCGTGATTCCGGTCTCCAAGGCCGTGTCGCGGGACGGCAAGGCCTATTGCTGCGACGACTGCGCGGACGGCCACAAGAATCACGCCGGCTGCGAGCACGCCGGCTGCGCCTGCCACGGCTAGGGCCGCTCGCAATCGCGCTGCGACGGTCTGGAGAAGGCATCTTTGGTCGAGACAGCCGCGACGCGCCCCCTCTCCCGTGCGGGAGAGGGTTGGGGTGAGGGATCAGGTCTTTCCGGAAAGCTCTCGCCCCTCACCCTGTCCCTCTCCCGCACGGGAGAGGGGACCCGCGCCTCGCTCGGCGCGGGCTCGGCTGTCGTCACTCCGCCGACCTGATCGGGAGCGGCTCTGCGTCCGTGCCCGTCCTCGCGGTCAGGAGACCGCCGCGAGCTTGTCGGCCATCGACTGATCCTTGTCGCGGCGCGTCGAGAAGATCAGCGTGAAGAAGGTCCGCTGGACGCCGAGTTCGGCGAGCTTCGCCTCGCATCGCTCGGCCAGCGCGCAGATCTCCGACAGCTCACCCTCGATGTTCGTGCCGTTGGGATGCATCGTGGCGGTGAGCCCGCTCGCCTCGATGATGTCCTTGATCGCCCGGACGTAGGGCGAGACCGACGGGCCGACGCCCATCGGCACGATGCAGAGGTCGGCCGAAACTTTCATGGTGCCTGCCTGATCCGGGGGAAGCGGCCCCGCACGGTTCTGCGACCGGACGCGGGGCGGGCCGGCAGGCTATCGCCGGCCGCATCGACTTTCCAGGGCGCTGCCGAGCCGGCCGTCACGCCTCGCCGGTTTCGAGCGCGGCGGCGCGCACGGAAGGCAGGCACGGATTGGCATTGTCGGTGCGCCACGCGAGCCACAGCTCCGGCCCGGTCGTGGCGGGCAGGGCGATCGGCCGGAGCCGGATATCGGCCATGCTGTTGCCCCGGGCACTGCCCGGCACCAGCGCGACGCCGATGCCCGCGCCGACGAGCGCCAGCATCGCGTGGACCTGATTCACCCGCTGCACGATCCGCGGCTGCACGCCCCCGGCCTCGAACAGCCTGTCGAGGAGGTCGATGAAGTAGCGGCCACCCCGGGGCGACCACGTCACGAAGGCCTCGCCGTCGAGATCCCGCAGGGTCGGGGTGCGGGCGGTCGCCAGGCGGTGTCCGCGCGGGACCGCGAGCAGCAGCCGTTCCCGTGCGAGCGGCGCCGTCGCGATCGCGGATTTCGGATCCTGCAGGACCGGACTTGGCCGCAGGATCGCGAGATCGGTGCGGTTCTCGCCCAAAGCCAGGATCTGCTCGTCCGAGACCATCTCCTCCAGCACGAGGTCGACCTCGGGCAGGGTCCGGCGGACATGGGCGACGACCTGGGGCAGCGTCCGGTAGGCCGAGGCGGCGGTGAAGCTGAGGCGCAGCACCCCGCTCTCGCCCCGGTCGGCGCGCTGCGTGATGCGCGCGGCGTTCTCGGCCGCCGCCAGCACCCGGTGGGCCTCCGCCAGGAAGGTCCGGCCCGCCGGGGTCAGGCGCACCGCCCGTGTGGTCCGCTCGAGCAGCGTCACGCCCAGCGTCTGCTCCAGCATCTGGATCTGCCGCGACAGGGGCGACTGGGTCAGGTTCAGCCGTGCCGCGGCCCGGCCGAAATGCATCTCCTCTGCGACGGCGATGAAGCTGCGGGCGTGGCCGAGATCGAACATTGATGCAAAATCCGGGATAATCCAGCCAAAATCAACGTTGGACGCATCGAAGGCCTGCGCCTAACCCCGGACGCGACACCGAACGGTGCGCATCAGAGAGAGGAATCGATGGCGCGGATGACCCCGGTCGAGATGGCGCGCGTGTTGGGCTCCGGCCTGCTGTCGTTTCCGGTCACCCATTTCCGCGACGATCTCGGCTTCGACGAGACCGCCTATCGGGACAATCTCGGGCGGCTGGCCGACTACAAGGTCTCGGGCCTGTTCGCGGCCGGCGGCACCGGCGAGTTCTTCTCGCTGACGCCCGCCGAGATCGACCGGGTCCTGCGCGCCGCCGTCGCGGAGACCCGCGGCCGCACGCCGGTCATCGCCCCCGCCGGCCAGGGCACCGCCCTGGCGGTCGAGATGGCCCGGGCCGCCGAGGCCGCCGGCGCGGACGGAATTCTGCTGCTGCCGCCCTACCTCGTCGGCTCCGAGCAGGCCGGTCTCGCCGCCCATATCGAGGCGGTCTGCCGCGCGACCTCTCTCGGGATCATCGTCTACAACCGCGCCAACGCCCAGCTCAACGAGCAGACGCTCGCCAGCCTGTGCGAGCGCTGCCCGAACCTCGTCGGCTTCAAGGACGGCGTCGGCGATGTCGAGCTGATGACCCGGATCTACGCCGCTTTGGGCGACCGCCTGACCTATGTCGGCGGCCTGCCCACCGCCGAGACCTTCGCGCTGCCGTATCTGGAGATGGGCGTCACCACCTACTCCTCGGCGATCTTCAACTTCCTGCCCGAATGGGCGCTGTCCTTCTACGACAGCGTGCGCCGCCGGGACCGCGACGCCGTCTACCGGGAGCTGCGCGACTTCGTCCTCCCCTACATCGCGATCCGCAACCGCAAGCGCGGCTACGCGGTCTCGATCGTCAAGGCGGGGATGAGCGCCGTCGGCCGCCACGCCGGCCCGGTCCGGCCGCCGCTGACCGAATTGGACGCGGCGGAGCGCGCCGAGCTGACGGCGCTGATCGGCGACCGCCGCTGAGCCCCCACGAGACGACCAACGACAGACCCGCCGAGCCAACGGCGGCAACGACCCGCCTCCTGGATCAACCGGGCGGCGACGAGCCAGGGAGAACGTCCATGAGTGCCAGTTCGAGCGGCGCGGCGAGCACCCTGCTCGACGCCGCCGATGCGGGTCGCCGCACCCGCGTCCGCCTGCTGATCGTCGCGATGCTGTTCGCCGCCACCACGATCAACTACGCCGACCGCGCGACCATCTCGATCGCCGGACCCGACATGGCCAAGGAACTCGGCCTGTCTCCGGTCCAGATGGGCTACGTCTTCTCGGCCTTCGCGTGGTCCTACGTTCTGGCCCAGATTCCGGGCGGCTGGCTCCTCGACCGCTACAGCGTCAAATGGGTCTACGCCGCCGCCGTCGCCCTCTGGTCCGGCTTCACCCTGGTCCAGGGGGCCGTCGGCTTCTTCTCCGGCCTCACCGCCGTGGTGCTGCTGTTCGCCCTGCGGCTCGCCGTCGGCCTCACCGAGGCGCCGGTCTTCCCCGCCAATGCCCGGATCGTCGCCGCGTGGTTCCCGACCCGGGAGCGCGGCATGGCGTCGGCGTTCTTCAACTCGGCGCAGTACTTCGCCACTGTGCTGTTCACGCCGCTGATGGCGTGGATCGTCCACAATTTCGGCTGGCACCACGTCTTCACCAGCATGGGCCTGCTCGGCCTCGCCTTCGCGGTGGTGTGGCTGCGCGTCGTCGACAGCCCGAAGAACCACCCGTCCATGAATCAGGCGGAGCGGGACTACATCGAGGCCGGTGGCGCGCTGCTCGACATGGACGGGCAGAGCCGGACCAGGCAGGGCGATGCCGGCCGGACGCTGCGCCAGCTGCTCGCCAACCGCATGCTGCTCGGCATCTATATCGGCCAGTACTGCATCACCGTGCTGACCTACTTCTTCCTGACGTGGTTCCCGGTCTACCTCGTCAAGGAGCGCGGCCTGTCGATCCTCCAGGCCGGCTTCGCCGCGGTGCTGCCGGCGCTCTGCGGCTTCATCGGCGGCATCCTCGGGGGCGTGATCTCCGACCTGCTCCTGCGCCGCGGCTTCTCCCTGACGGCGGCCCGCAAGATCCCGATCGTCGGCGGCATGCTGCTGTCGATGAGCATCATCGGCTGCAACTACGTCCAGGCGGATGCCCTCGTGGTCGGGCTGATGGCGCTCGCCTTCTTCGGCAAGGGCATCGGCGCGCTCGGCTGGGCGGTCGTCGCCGACACCTCCCCGCGGGAGAGCGGCGGCCTTTCGGGCGGCCTGTTCAACACCTTCGGCAACACCGCCGGCATCACCACGCCGATCGCCATCGGCTACATCGTCCAGAGCACGGGCTCGTTCAACGGCGCCCTGGTCTTCGTGGGCCTGAACGCCCTCGTCGCCTGCTTCTGTTACCTCGTGGTGGTCGGCGAGATCCGCCGCGTCGAGCTGAAGGCCCACTGACCCGCGGGCCGGACCGGCCCCGTTCCGAACCCGCCCCGCGCCCGGCTCAGGCCGGCCGGGGATCTTCGAGGAGGACGCCATGCCGAACGACAGCCGTCATGCCGCGCGCAACACGCCCACCGTGACCGAGATGAAGGTCGTGCCGGTCGCCGGCCACGACAGCATGCTCCTCAACCTCTCGGGCGCGCACGGCCCGTACTTCACCCGCAACCTCGTGATCCTCACGGACTCCACCGGCGCCACCGGCCTCGGCGAAGTCCCCGGCGGCGAGGGCATCCGCAAGACCCTGGAGGATGCCCGGGACCTCGTGGTCGGGCAGCCGCTCGGCGCCTGGAACGCGGTGCTGAACGCCATGCGGACGCGCTTCGCGGACCGCGATTCCGGCGGGCGCGGGCTGCAGACCTTCGACCTGCGCATAACCATCCACGCGGTGACGGCGGTCGAATCCGCCTTCCTCGACTTGCTCGGCCAGTACCTCGACGTGCCCGTGGCCGCCCTCCTGGGCGAGGGCCAGCAGCGCGACGCCGTCGAGATGCTGGGCTACCTGTTCTACGTCGGCGACCGCACCCGCACCGATCTCGATTATCGCGCGCCGACCGCCCGCGACGGATGGTTCCGCCTGCGCGACGAGGAGGCGCTGACACCGGAGGCCGTGGCCCGCCTCGCCGAGGCCGCCTACGACCGGTACGGCTTCAACGATTTCAAGCTGAAGGGCGGCGTGCTGCGGGGCGAGGAGGAGATCGCCGCCGTCACCGCGATCCACGCGCGCTTCCCCAAGGCGCGGGTGACGCTGGACCCGAACGGCGCGTGGTCCCTCGACGAGGCGATCCGCCTCTGCAAGGGCCAGGGCCACGTCCTGGCCTACGCGGAGGATCCCTGCGGCGCCGAGGGCGGGTTCTCGGGCCGCGAGATCATGGCCGAGTTCCGCCGCGCCACCGGCCTGCCCACCGCCACCAACATGATCGCCACCGACTGGCGGCAGATGAACCACGCGATCCAGCTCGGCGCCGTCGACATCCCGCTCGCCGACCCGCATTTCTGGACGCTCGCCGGCTCGGTCCGGGTGGCCCAGCTCTGCCGCGACCACGGCCTGACCTGGGGCTCGCATTCGAACAACCATTTCGACGTGTCGCTCGCCATGTTCACCCACGTGGCCGCGGCGGCCCCGGGCAACGTCACGGCGATCGACACCCACTGGATCTGGCAGGACGGCGAGCGCCTGACCAAGGAGCCGCTGGTGATCCGCGGCGGCCTCGTGCGGGTGCCGGAGCGGCCGGGCCTCGGCATCGAGCTCGACATGGCGGCGGTGGAGGAGGCGCACGCCCTCTACCGCGACCACGGCCTCGGCGCCCGCGACGACGCGGCCGCCATGCAGTTCCTGATCCCCGGCTGGAGCTTCGACAACAAGAAGCCCTGCCTGGTCCGCTGAAGCCCGGCCCGGGCCTGCGCCGTCAGACGCGCGAGCTGGGGCGGTAGAACGGCTCGTGCCGCGACGGGTCGATGTAATCGGCGTAGAAGCGCCGCGCGTGGGGCAGCAGCGCCTTCGAGAGCTGGCGCCGCTCGACCTCGTCGTCCGACAGCGCCCGCGACAGGTCGTCGTGGAGCGCCTTCAGGGCGGCATCCTTGTCGACCCGGGTGAAGCGGCCGTCGGCGTAGAGCACCTCGCCCTCGCACAGCACCGTGGTCACGCCGCCGGTCTTGGCCCGCTGGATCACGGCGTCGAGGAGCGGCGTCTCCGGGTCGAGATACGGGTAGGCGATCTGGTCCCAGTCGATCAGGACCATGTCGGCGCCCTTGCCGACTTCGATCGTGCCCAGGCTATCGCCATAGGGCGTGGTGCGGGCGCCGCCGACGGTCGCCATGCGCAGCACCTGCGCCATGCTCGGCACGTCGGCCTCGTCCATGCCGGGCACCCGGTGGGCGCGGAGCACGAGGCGCATCTCCTGGAGCATGTCGCGGTCGTCGTTGATGCCGGCCTCGTCGAGGCCGATCGCCGTGTTGATCCCCTTCGCCTCGAACCGGTTGAGCGCCGCCACGCCGGAGCGCAGCCGGAAGTTCGACGAACAATTGTGGCAGATGCAGGTGCCGGTCGCCGCGACCCGCTCGATGTCGGATTCGTTCAGCCAGACCCCGTGGCCGAGGGTCAGGCGCGGACCGAGCATGCCGAACCGATCGAGATACTCGACGGCGGTGCCGCCGCCGCGCTTCTCCGCATAGGCCTTCTGGTAGGCGGTCTCGACGAGGTGCATGTGCATCGGCACGTCGTAGGATTCGGACAGGCCGGCGAGCCCTTCGAGGGCCGCGTCGGAGCACCAGTGGAGGTTGGCGGGCGCGAGCTGGATCTTGGACCGCGACGCCCCGGCCTGTCCGGCATGCAGGCTGCGGAACAGGGAGAAGTTGTCTTCCAGGGACATCTGGAAGCGCTCGAACCAGCGCTTCATCGGGTCCTGCAGCGGCGCCGGCAGGCTCGCCACGAAATCCATGTCGGCCTGATAGACGAGGCGGTTCTGGTCGCGGACCGCGAAGCAGTACGAAACCCGCATGCCGATGTCGCGATAGGCGCGCAGCACCTCGTTGGAGCGCGCCTCGACCTCCTCCAGGCTGCCGGGCATCCAGCCGTGGATGTGCTGGACCGTGGTGATCCCGGAGCCGACCATCTCGAAGGCCGAGTACAGGGTGTCGAGGTAGAGGTTCAGGTTGCGCGCCACCATGCGGGTGACGAACCACAGTTCCAGCGGCATGTCGGGGGAGCCGAGCTGCACCGGCGTCAGGCCGACATGGTGGTGGCCGTTGACGAAGCCCGGCAGCAGGATCTCGCGGCCGGAGCCGATCACGGGGGCGTCGGGATAGCGGGCATGCAGGTCCGCGTAGGTGCCGACCGCCTCGATCACGCCGTCCTTCTGCAGGACCGCGCCGTCGGCGATCTCCTCCCAGCGGTCGTGATCGAGGGTACGGGTGATCATCCGCCGGCTGCGGATCAGCGATGTGGCCATGGTCGTGTCCGTGTTGGGGGAGGGGGTCAGACGAGCGCTTCCTGCTCGGCGAAGGCCCGGTCGACCTCGTCGCGCAGAAGCTCGGTGAGGTGCCGCCGCATCGCCTCGGCCTCGGGGGAGAACGGGTCGCGCGGGCGGGGCAGGTCGTTGCGGACGATGGTCTTGATCCGCCCGGGCCGGGCCGTGAACACCACCACCCGGTCGGCGAGCGCCACCGCCTCGTCGATGTGGTGGGTCACGAACAGCACCGAGGCGCCGCTGTCGCGCCAGACGTCGAGCAGAAAGTCCTGCATCTTCTGGCGGGTCTGGACGTCGAGCGCCGCGAAGGGCTCGTCCATCAGCAGGACCTTGGGACGCATGGCGAGCGCCCGGGCCACGGCCACGCGCTGGCGCATGCCGCCGGACAATTCGTCCGGCCGCTTGTCGAAGGCCTCGGCGAGGCCGACGCGCTGGAGGGCGGCCCGCGCGATGCTCCGGCGCTCGGCCTCCGGCACGCCTTTCAGCGACAGGCCGAAGCTGACGTTCTGCCAGACGCTGAGCCAGGGCAGCAGCGAGGTCTCCTGGAAGATCAGGCTGCGCTCCGGCGACGGGCCGGTGACGGCCTCGCCGAAGGCCAGGAGCGCGCCCCCGGAGGCGGGTTCGAGCCCGGCGATCAGGTAGAGCAGCGTGCTCTTCCCGCAGCCCGAGGGGCCGAGGAACACCACGAACTCGCCGGGCCGCACGGTGAGGTCGATGTCGCGCAGGGCCTCGTGGGCGCGAGCGGTGCCGGCCGCCCAGACCTTGGCGACGCCCCGGCAGGAGACGGCGTCCTGGGATGCGGGATCAGAGGCCAAGGGAGGACCCCGCGTCGCGCGGCAGCCAGTAGAGCATCCGCCGCTGGACCAGCCGGAACAGCAGGTCGAAGGCGAAGCCCAGGAGGCCGATCAGCGTGATGGTGAAGAAGACGAGCGACGGGTTGAAGGTGTTGCGCGCCAGCATGATCACCTGGCCGAGCCCGTAGCCGACGCCGGTCGCCTCGGCGACGAGCACCACCATCCAGGCGCCGAACAGGTTGAGGCGCAAAACCGCGAGCAGCCCCGGCAGGATCGCCGGCACGATCACCCGCGCGTAGATCTGGCGCTTCGTCGCCCCCATGGTCCGGGCGACGTTGATGTAGTTCCGGTTGACCCCGTCGATCTGGTGGATGGTCGAGAGGACCATCGTGAAGAACAGGGCGATAAACACCATGAAGATCGCCGGGGCGTTGCCGATCCCGAACATGAAGATCGCCACCGGCAGCCACGCGATCGGCGAGACCGGGGCCAGCAGCGTGATGGTCGGCAGGGTCAGCCGCTCGAACAACACGACGTAGCGGATCGCCACGCCGACGAGGATCGACAGGGTCGCGGCCAGGGCGAGGCCCGCCAGGACCCGGCCCGTGGAGGCGAGCACGGTGATCAGCACCGCCATGGCGGGGCTCGGGCCGGTATTCATCCCGGTGCCGATCTGCCAGCGTTGCGCGGTGTTGAAGAAGCGCGCCTGCTCGGCGAGGTTGCCGAGGAAGATGTGCGGCGGCGGCAGGAGCTTGGCGTCGGCGATGCCGAGCGCCCAGAGCAGCTCCCAGAGGCCGGCGAAGCAGCCGACCGAGACCAGCATCCAGCCGATCCGGCGGAGCAGGGGGACGAGCCCGTCGGGCAGCGCGAGGCGCTGACCGAAGGGCACGCGCGGCCGGATGTGCGGGACGGCGGCGCGGGCGAGATCGACGGCCATCCGCTCAGGCCGACTTCAGCTTGAGCTTGCCGTAGAGATCCGGGTTCTCGGCGATGACCTGCTCCAGCAGGGTCCAGTCGATCGCGTCGCGGCCGGGCTTCTTCTTGATGTAGCCCATCTCGGCGACGGAATCGGTCCGGTCGAGGATGAACTGCGTCTGGTTGCGGGCGTCCACCACCGAGGGCTGCCGGCCCATGGCGAGCTGGGCGTTGCTCATCGAGGTCTTGTAGTAGGAGCCGACGAGCTTGTTCAGGGCGGCCTGGGGATCGCCCTCGGCCAGGGCCTGGGCCTTCATCATGCCCTTGATCAGCGCCTTCACGGCGGCCGGGTTCTTGGCGATCAGCTCATTGCGGACCGCCAGCACGCAGTCGGTGTAGCCCTTGCCGTAGATGTCGGTGCCGTCGGAGAGCTTCACGGCGCCCTTCACGTCGGTGAGGAGCGCGGTGCCGTAGGGCTCGATGGTCGAGATGATGTCCAGCGCCCCGGCGCGGAACGCCTCCACGGCCTCCGGGGTCGAGCCCATGTAGCGGACCGTGATGTCCTTGAAGGCGACGCCGTTCTTCTTCAGCCAGTCGTAGGGCAGCACCTCCAGCGTATCGAGCTGGAAGGTGCCGAGCGTCTTGCCCTTGAGCTTCTCCGGGCTGTCGAGGCCGGGCTGGGCGACCAGCACGCAGCCCTCGATGCCGCCGCCGGCCACGATCTTCACGGGGGCCCCCGCGTCGTAGAGCGCCATGAAGCTCGTGTAGGGCATCACGCCGGCATCGACCTGCCCCATGCCGAGGAAGGTGACCTGATCCGAGAAGGTCGGCGTGTTGACGAAGTCGATGGTCAGGCCGTCATCCTTGGCGAGCTGCATCGCCTCGGCGAGGAAGAAGTTCAGGTTGCAGAAGCCGGTGCCGTGGGTCGCGCGGATGCCGGTGGCCGCCGCGGCCGGGCCGGTCAGGCCCGGACCCACCGCCAGGGTCAGCGCGGCGGCGGTCCCGCCGAGGAAGCGCCTGCGGCTGGGCTTGAACCGCGTGAAATCCGGGACGCGATAATCGCCGTGACGGTCGCACATATCGACTCTCCTCAGAGGGCGGATCGTGCGATCCGCCGGACGGCGCGTGCCGGTGCTGAAACGGAGGGATCGGAGCTCGGGACAGGCTCAAGGCAGTCGCGGAGATCCGGTCGCCCGGCACCTCACCACATCGACGGCACGCCAACCTCTAGCCGCCGCCGGGGCGACGCTGCGCTGGTGAAGACGAACCAAGAAGCGTGCCAGATGCAGGGACCGACCGTATTGGCGGCGCGCCTTGCCCGTCGCCGCTGTCGAAGAACTGCACCGCCGTCATTGCGAGCGGAGCGAAGCAATCCAGCAGCGCTAGGCCTCCGAACGTCGCGCTGCCCTGGGTCACTTCGCTGCGCTCGTGATGACGGACACCGTCTTCGCGCCGTGATTCGACCGGTCCGACGCCCGCGAAAGCAGCTGAATGCCGCCGGCGTATTCAGCCGGGGTCTTTGGACAGTGCCGGACCGGCCTCAGCCGCGCGCGGAGCGCTCTGCCCATTTCCGGCGCAGGATGGCGTACTGCATCGTGTTCTCGAGGATCGGGTTGCCCTGATCGTCGTCCACGAAGGTGACGAACTCGCGGAACAGGCCCTCGAGGCGCATTCCCAGCGTCGCGCACAGGCGGTGCGAGGCGGCGTTGTCCTCCTCGACATAGGCGTAGAGGCGCCGCGCCTGCCGCTCGCAGAACAGGTGCCCGAACAGAGCGGCCGCGGCCTCATGGGCGTAGCCCGCGCCGCCATACGCGGCGTTGAAGTTCCAGCCGACCGAGAAGGTGTCGGGCGGTTCGGGGAGGCAGAACAGGTCGCCGATCAGCCGGCCGCACGCGGTCAGGCACACGGCCACGTGCTCGTCGTCGCTGGCGCGCCGCTCGGCCTCCGCCTCCGCGTCCGCCGGCGTATCGAGGCGGCTGCTCAGGAAGCAGCGTGCCCGCGGCCGGTGCAGGTAGGCGAACAGGTCGGCGGCGTCGTCCGGCCTGAAGCGCCGCAGGATGAGGCGGTCGGTCCGGATGGCGATCATCGGGCTCCCGGTCGGCGCCGCCCTACGCGGCCACGAGGTTGAAGGTGCGGTCGGCCGGCGCGAGGCTCACCCGCCGCCCCCAGTCGAAGGCGACGAAATCCTGCTCGATCCCGTCCGAGAACACCACGCCGCCCTCGTTCATCCGCGACACCACCGTGAGGGGCGATCCGGCGAACTTGCCGCCGCGCAGGTCGGTGCCGGTGGCGACGCTCGGGAACGGCTCGCGCACCCAGTAGCCGAAGGCCGCCTCCTCGATGCCCACCTCAACGGTGAGGTGCGTCGCCTCGCTGATCGAGCGCGCCCAGCCGGTCAGGCCCGTGCCCGAGGCCACGATCAGCCCGCTCGACGAGTGGTCCTCCGCCCGCGCCCCGTCGTCGATGCGGTAGCGCGCCGATTGGTGGCTGCGGTGGCCGACGAAGATCTCATTCAGGGCGAGCAGCCGCTCGCCGCCGTCGAAGGTCGCCTGCACCATGGTGCGCCGCTGCAGGGGCGCGGCGCCGGCCGCGCTGGCGGGCAGCAGGGCACGCAGGGCCTCGACCCGGGCCCGGGCCAGCACGCCGTCGTAGAGGTCGGGCGCCGGGTTGACGCCGACCACCGGCTGACCGTCGAGGTATTTGGCGACGTTGGCCACGAGCCCGTCCTGCCCCACGGCCACGACCACGTCCTCGGGGGCGAAGAGGAAGCGGTCGAGGTCGGGGCGCCGCACCAGGGCCTGCCGCCAGTCCAGGGGCACGGCGGACCGCGCCTCGGCGAGCACGGCCTGGAACTGGGCGTGGCGCGCCTCGACCTCCGCGAGCGTCTGGCCCCGGCTCTCCAGGAAGAACCGAACCTGGCCGCGGGTCGCGTGCCGGGCGATGAGCAGCTCGTAATCCGTGTCGCGGATCACGAAGACGACCCGGGGGGTGATGGCCGGCATGGCGGGCCTCCTCAGCGCGGCGCGAGCCGCGCGGGCAGCGCGCCGCGGAACTCCCCGAGGACGGCCGCCAGCAGATCGGGCGTGACGTTGACGTGCTCGATGGTCTCCAGCTTGCCGGCGAGTTCCCGGGCCGCCAGACCGAGCAGGACGGCGGGCGGCATGTCCCGGTAGATTGCGGCGCGGCGCTGCTCCGCCTCGGCCCGGGCCCCCTCGACGAGCCGGATCCGCTCGGCCTCCGCGGCGGCCTCCAGGCCGCGGGCCTCCGCGACGCCGGCGGCGCGGTCGCGGGCGTTCTCGGCTTCTTGCGCGATCAGCACGGTCTCGCGCCGGGCCAGCTCGGTCTTCGTCGCGAGCTCGTTCTCCGCGATGGCGCGCTCCTTCTCGACTGCGAGCGCGCGCCGGGCGAAGGTCGCCTCGTCGGCCTTCTGCTGCAGGGCCTCGAAGGTCGGCGTCTGCAGGGCGCGCTCCAGCTCGCTCGTCGGCGCGAGGTTGGTGAGCCGCACCGCCACGGCCGCGATGCCGATCTCGGCCAGGGCCGGGGCGGCGAAGAGCACCCGTTCCAGAACGGCGCGCAGCGGCTCCGGCCCCGCGTCGAGGAGGGCGCCGATCGGGCTCGCCCCGAGATATTGCAGCACCGCCTGACCGGCGATGCCGCCGAGGCGCGCCTCGATCCGCTCGATCGGCTCGCCCTGCAGGCGCCCGGTGCGGAGGTCGATCGAGAAGTCGACCCGGCTCGCCAGCAGCTCGGGATCGACGACGTGCCAGCCGATCGTCCCCTGGACCACGACGGTCTGGAAGTCCCGGCTGCGGCCGCGGACGAACAGGGTCATCTCGCGGTCGTCCACCGGCACCTCGCTGATGCTGGCGGTCTCGGGCCGGAACCAGAAGACCAGCCCCCGCCCGCTCTGCCGGACCCGGCCGTTGCGGAAGCGGATGATGTGGCTGCTCGCCTCGCTCCGAAGCTGGGCGATCACACCGATGTTGCGGACCGTGGCCATGATGGTCTCCTCAAAACTGACCCGACCTGTCGAAGCGGAAGAGTTCGGCGGGGCGGAACGCCGTCCCGGCCTCGCGGGCGCCCGTCGGCGCGATCCAGCCCCGGTCGCGCATGCGGCGGCGGAAGGCGGATTTGTTGAGGGGCGCGCCGCGGATCGCCGCGTGTACGTCCTGGAGCTGGCGGAGGGTGAAGTGCTCCGGGAGCAGCGCGAAGCCGACATCCGTGTAGTCGAGCTTGCCGCGCAGCCGCTTCACGGCGAGCGCCAGGATGTCGGCGTGGTCGAAGGCGAGGGCGAGGGGGGCGCCGTCCTCCGTGACGGCCGAGACCGGGCCACCGGCCTCGCCCGCCCAGGGCACGACCAGCGTCGCCGCCGTCAGCGCGGCGCCGCCCGCCAGGGCCTCGGCGAAGGCCGCCTCCGGCAGCAGCGCCAGATAGGCGACCGAGACGATGCGCATCCGCGGATCCCGGTCCACGCCACCGAAGGTGTAGAGCTGTTCGAGCCGCGCCCGCCCGATCCCGGCCTTGTCGCGCAGGACGCGCTCCGCGGCGGCGTCGAGGGTTTCGGCGATGCCCACGAACCCGCCCGGCAGGGCCCAGCGGCCCGCCTGCGGCTGCTGGCTCCGCCGCAGCAGGAGAGCGGCGAGCCGCCCCGCCCGGATCCCCAGCAGGACGAGATCCACCGCCAGGGCGGGCCGCTCGTAGGCCGCAGGATCGTAGCCTGCCAGGAACTCGGATTCGGTCATCGCTCGATTTCTACTCAGGTTGAGCATAACTAAGACGCAGGTTGCGCATATGTCAAGGCGACGGCGGATCCGTCAGGACGCGCCGCCGGGCGCACAGCTCCGCACCGGCTCCGCACAGATCCGCCGCGGCGCGGCCGGCCGGTGCGGGCCGAGCCTGGAAAAGGGCGAAGCTTCTCGTGGCGGCCGAGGGGCGGGCGCGGGAGCTTCAGCGGCGAGCCGGCCCCGATCCGCCGGCGCAGGAGGTTCCCCGATGCCGTTCTTCGCTCCACGACCCGCGGTCGAGCTCCCCCGCAACGCCGCGTTGTCACCGCTCTTCCTCGCGCTGCTGGCGCTCCTCATCATGCTCGCCTCGGCCCACGCGGCGCCGGGGCCGGCGCGGGGCGGCCTGATGCTGCGCGGGCCGGCCGGCGCCGCGCCGGCCGAGGCCGTCCAGCTTGCCACCGACATCAGCGTCGATGTCAGCGGCCCGACCGCCCGGGCCACGGTCACCCAGGCCTTCCGCAACACCACGGCGGACTGGGTCGAGGGCACCTACGTGTACCCCCTGCCGGAAGACGCGGCCGTCGACGGGATGAAGCTCGTCGTCGGCAACCGCGTGATCGTGGCCGACATCCGCGAGCGGGCGGCGGCCAAGCGCGCCTACGAGGCCGCGAAGGCGGCCGGGCAGTCGGCGGCCCTGACCGCGCAGGAGCGGCCCAACATCTTCACCAACGCGGTCGCCAATATCGGCCCCGGCGAGACGGTGGTGGTCCAGATTACCTATCAGCAGACGATCCCCGTCTCCGGCGAGACGCGGACGCTGCGCCTGCCGCTGGTGGTGGCGCCCCGCTACACTCCCGCCCCCGCCGCGGTGGACGCGGTCTCCCTCGACGGCGTGGCCGAGGCGGCCCGCGACCCGGTTCCGGATCGCGCCCGGATCAGCCCGCCGGTGCTCGACCCGGCCCTGTCCCCGCCGACCAACCCGGTCGCCGTCACCGTGCGGCTCCAGGCGGGCTTCGCCGTCGGCGCCGTCCGCAGCGCCACCCACGCGATCCGCGTGACCGAGACCGGCCCGGAGGCGCGCACCGTCACGCTGGCCGACGGCGTCGTGCCGGCCGACCGCGACCTCGAGCTGACCTGGGAGCCCGCTCCGAGCCGGGTGCCCGGCCTCGGCCTGGTCCGCGAGACCGTGGCCGGCCGGACCTACCTGCTGGCCGCCGTGAACCCGCCGGCGCTCGAGCCCGACGCGGCCACCCGGCCGGCGCGCGACGTCACCTTCGTGATCGACAATTCCGGCTCGATGTCCGGCGCCTCGATGCGGCAGGCCAAGGCCGGGCTGCTGGCCGGCCTCGCGCGTCTGACGCCGCAGGACCGCTTCAACGTCATCCGCTTCGACGACACCTGGGACGCGCTGCATCCCGAGCCGGTCCCGGCGACGCGGGCGGCCCTGGCGGAAGCCGAGCGCTTCGTCGCCGCCCTGGAGGCCCGAGGCGGCACCGAGATGCTGGCGCCGCTCAAGGCGGCCCTGGCCGATCCCCATCCGGAGGACGGGCGCGTGCGCCAGGTCGTGTTCCTCACCGACGGGGCCGTCGGCGACGAGGAGCGGATCTTCGCGGCGATCCACGCCAATCTCGGGCGCACGCGCCTGTTCATGGTCGGCATCGGCTCGGCGCCCAACGGCCACCTGATGCGTCACGCCGCCGAGATCGGCCGCGGCAGCTTCACGGAGATCCGCGACCTCGCCCTGGTCGGCGAACGGACCCGCGCGCTCTACGAGAAGCTGGAATCCCCCGCCGTCACCGACCTGACCGCGACCTTCTCGGTCCCGGGCGTCGCCGTCACGCCGGGCGCGCTGCCCGACCTGTATCGCGGCGAGCCGCTGGTCTTCGCCGCGCAGCTGCCGGAGGCGGCCGAGGGGATCGCCCACGGGACCGTGACCGTCTCGGGCCGGGTGGGCGGCCGGACTTGGACCCGGACCCTGCCCCTCGCCGCGGCCGGCACGGGCGCCGGCATCTCCAAGGTCTGGGCGCGCTCCCGGATCGGCGAGACCGAGACCGCGCGGATCACCGGACGCCTCGGCGCGGAGGCGGCCGACGCCACCATCCTGGCGCTGGCCCTGGAGCACGGCCTGACGACGCGGCTGACCAGCCTCGTGGCCATCGACGCCACGCCCCGCCGGGCGCCGGGCACGCCCCTCGTCGCCGCCGACCTGCCGCTGAACCTGCCGGCGGGCTGGGACTTCGCCAAGGTGTTCGGCACGGACCGGAGCGGCGAAGCGCCCGCCGACGACAAGGCCGCCCGGATCGTGCCGATCCATGCCGGCGAGGCGGGCGTCGACCTCCCGCAAACCGGGGCCGGGATCCTGGCGCAGCTCGGCCTGGGCCTGCTCCTCGCCCTCCTGGGCCTCCTGCTGGGCGCTGGCCTGCAGCGGCGCGGCGTCCGGCTGATCGGGGACGCGCGATGAGCCGCTCCCCGGTATCCGGACTGGGGAGGGCCCTCGCGGCCCTCCTCACCCTCGGGGGGCTCGGGTTGGCGGCGCAGGCCGCCTGGATCCCCGCCAAGGCCGCCCTGGCGCAGGTGCTGCTGGAGCGCGCCTTCGCCCGCACGCTGGCCGAGGGGCACCCCGCCAAGCCCTGGCCCTGGGCCGACACCGAGCCGGTCGCCCGCCTCACCGTCGCGGGCCGCAGCTTCGTGGTGCTGCGGGGCGGGAGCGGCCAGGCCCTGGCCTTCGGCCCGGGCCATCTGGACGGTACGCCGGAGGCCGGCGCGCCCGGCACCGCAATCTTCGCCGCCCACCGCGACACGCAGTTCGCGGTGCTGGGGCGCCTCGGGCCCGGCGATCCCGTCACGGTGACGGGCCGCGACGGCCGGACCCGGCATTTCCGCGTCACCGGCACGCGGGTGGCGCGGTGGGACGCCTCGGGCATCGACCCGCAGGCGGCCGGCCGGCATCTCGACCTCGTCACCTGCTGGCCCCTGGAGGCGCTGCGGGCCGGACCGCTCCGGCTGATCGTCGAGACGGAGCTGGCGTCGGAGGCGGGGCGTTCCTGACGGGCCGCCGTGGATGGCCAGCTTGGCCGCGCTTGCGCAATTGTGCGGTTTCGTGCGGATCTGTCCGGATCAAGCCCGCGCGAGCCGTGCCTGTGAGCGAGATCGAACTGTCCGAGGCGCAGAGCCGCGCCATTGCCCAGACCGTGCGCGAGGCGCTGGCCCGCCGGCGGATCTCCCGGCAGACGCTGGCCGAAGAGGCCCGGATCAGCATCTCGACCCTGGAGAAGGCGCTTGCCGGCCGCCGGCCCTTCACCCTGGCGACGACGATCCGGCTGGAGGAGGCCCTGGGCCAATCCCTCCGCCAGGAACCGGGGCGACCGGCTCCGGAGACGGCCCGTCACGCGCCCGACGAACTCGGCTCCTATTCCCGGGAGAGCGTGGCCTGGATCGAGGGGCGCTATCTCACCCTGCGGCCCTCCTTCGGGACGGCCGGCGCGATCTTCGCCTACCGCACCGAGATCGCCTGGGACCCGGAGTCGGCTCGCCTCGTGTTCCGCGAGGCCGAGCGGCTCGACGCCCCCTTCGCGCAATCCGGCAGCGTCGCCGTGCCGAGCCAGTCGGGCATGATCTATCTGGTGACCAACTGGCACGGGCAGCACCGCCTGGCGGTCCTGTGCCGCCCGAACATCCAGGGCGAGATGTACGGGGTCCTAACCACGCTCCATGCGGGGCGCGGCACCCAGCTGACCCCCGCCGCGGCGCCCCTGGCGCTGCTCCCGGAGCAGGCCGGCGCGTTCGGCTACGGGCGCATCGGACCCGAGGAGCCGGGCTTCGCACCGTACCGGGCCTATCTCGCCCGCGTGCACGAGGACGGCTACGCCACCTTCTTCACGGGTGTCGCCTGACGGGGCCGGGCGCGATGCGGATGGGCCGGCGCCCCTGGCCGTGATGGGCCGGTCGACACAGCAGCCGACGCGTTCGGCCGACCGCGCGTTGCGCCGGCTGCGGACAGGAGGCGTCCCCCGCCGGATCGGCCCCCTCGCGCTCGCGCAGGCGCCGGCCGGCCGGCCGAAGACCCTGCGCCCGTTCGGGTGCCCGTCGAAGCCTCCGTCCTTGGAGAGGGCCGCTCCGTGAGCAGACCCTCTCCGGACCCGGCGGGCCGCCGGGTTCAGGCCGCGCTACTGGGCCGCGATGTTGTAGGCGAGCGCCGACGAGGCGAGGGAGGCCCCCCACACGCAGAGCGTCGTGCTCGTTCCCATGGTCGGCACCGCGATCAGCGCGCCGACGCTGGCCACGGCGAGGCCGATCGCTGCCCCGTACAGTGCGTCGTCGCTCACGCCGCCGGCGACACGATCGATCTCTTCATCCGTCAATTCGCGGATCTCTGGCACATTCTTCATCATCGCGACCTTTCGATATCGATGGTTGAATGCCGAATTATCCATCGGCGTCGCGCAGGCAGCCCCAAAGCGTTCGAGAGATCAAATCGTATAGAAGCACTATAGCCTGCGTTCGGGCGAGGTCCTATCGCCGGTGCCGTCCTGCCCTGGGCTCCGGAGCCGTGACGGCAGAGGTGAAGACCTGCCACTTCGATCGCGACGACTGCGCCGCGATCACCGAGGCGAGTCGGCATCCGGTGGGGCTCCGAGCCCGCGTCCGGAGCGCGCCGACGCTCGCCCATGCTCCGATGCTGCGGGCGTCCGGCCTTGCGATGGCGTTGGTGATCACATCGCGGCGTCGAGGCTGAGCAACCGTCGATCAACGCACCGGGTCGACGGGGCGTCGAGGCATGCGCGAGGCGGGCTCGTCGATCGACGGCATGGGATCGATGCCCAGGAGGGCTGCGAGATCCTGCCCGGCATTCGGCTCCAGCAGGTCGGCGAGGGTATGTCGGTCGAGGACCGCGAGGAACGCGGCGAGCGCTTCGTTCAAGACACCCTTGAGGCGGCACGCGGGCGTGATCGCACAGGCCGCACCGGCGAAGCAGGGGACCAGCGCCAGATCCTCCTCCATGGCCCGCACGACGTCTCCGACGCGGATCTGGTCCGCGGGCCGGCCCAGAAGCAAGCCGCCGCCCCGGCCGCGCGTCGTCCGGATCAATCCCAGCCGGCCCAGCTGATGCACCACCTTCACCAAGTGATGCTCGGAGATCCCGTAGGCCGCCGCGACGCCGGCTATGGAGCCCTGCCGGGGGCCCAGCGAGCCGAGATAGATCAGAGTGCGCAGGCCGTAATCGGTGAAGCGGGTCAGCCGCATGTCAACTCCGTAACAGCCCTTAAGGTGCATGACGATTGCACCTTTAAAAATGGGCCGTCATAAGGTGTATGTAATATGCATCTTGAGGACCGCCATGCCTGCCCCGCTGAGTCCCTCCACCGTCGCCCTCATCAAAGCCACGATTCCCGCCCTGGAGGCGCGAGGCCTGGACATCACGCGGCGCATGTACGAGCGCCTGTTCGAGAACGCCGAGATGCGCGACCTCTTCAACCAGTCGCACCATGGGGCAGCGGGCTCGCAGCCGAAGGCCCTCGCGCAAGCCGTGCTGGCCTATGCCCGCAACATCGACAATCTGAGCGTTCTCGGCGGGGCGGTGGAGCGCATCGCGCAGAAGCATGTCGCGCTCAACATCCTCCCCGAGCACTATCCGCATGTCGCGGATGCGCTGCTCGGCGCGATCGGCGACATTCTGGGCGATGCGGCGACGTCCGAGATCTGCGCGGCCTGGGGAGACGCGTACTGGCTCCTGGCGGAGATCCTGATCGGGCGCGAGGCGGCCATCTACCGCGACCACGCCGCAAAGCCTGGAGGCTGGACCGGCTGGCGCGCGTTCCAGATCGAGAGCGTGACCCAGGAGAGCGAGACGATCCGCTCCTTCGTGCTGGCGCCGGTCGATGGGGGGCCCGTGCTGCGCCACCAGCCCGGTCAGTACCTCGGCTTCCTCTTCGACCTGCCAGGCCAGGGCGTTCTGAAACGCAATTACTCGGTCTCGTGTGCCCCGAACGATCGCGTCTACCGCATCACCGTCAAGCGCGAGAACGCGCCCGGTGCGCCGGCCGGTGTCGTCTCGAACTGGCTGCACGACGCGGCCGGCATCGGCACGATCCTGCGCGTGGCACCGCCGGCGGGCGACTTCTTCCTCGACCGGTCGACGAACGGCCCCGTGGTCCTGGTCAGCGGCGGCGTCGGACTGACGCCGATGGTGAGCATGCTGGCCGCCATCGCGGATGAGATGCCCGAGCGCCCGACTTGGTATGTCCACGGAGCCCTCAACGGCCGTGTCCATGCGCTGCGGGACGCGACGACCGCCGCAGCCTCGGGGCGCGCGCATATCCGCGTCCGGACCTTCTACGCCCAGCCGGACACGCAGGACCGGCGTGGCGAGCATTACGACGAGGCGGGTCTCATCACGGCGGATTGGCTCGTGGCGAACACGCCGCAGGCCGAAGCGGTCTACTACCTCTGCGGTCCCAAGCCGTTTCTGGCCGCGCTCGTGAACGGCCTGCAGCGCCACGGCATCCCGGCCGAGCGCGTCCGCTTCGAATTCTTCGGGCCGGCGGACGAATTGCTGGAGGACGAGGTGCGGCGCGTCGCCTGATCGTGGCGCCACAGCCGGGTGTCGGCGGCGCCGCGAACGGCGCTGCCGCCTCCCGTGATCGCGCGTGCGGGCGCCGAACCGCCCGGTGCCGACGGAACGGGCGTCCGCCGTCGAACGCCGCGGGCCGCCCTTCCGTCCCTATCCCTTCAACCGCTCGATCAGGGCCAGGGTCCGGCGACCGGTGTCGTCGAAGGCAGGCAGATCGATCATGGGGTCGGGCTTGGCGACGGCGGTCAGTCGCGCGCGGTCGCGGATGACGATCTCCTGGCCCGCAACGCCGATGCCGATCTTGGTGAGGGCTTTGAGGGCACGGGAGAAGGACTCGCGCGTCATCCCGAGTTCGGACGCGATCATGTGCTTCTCGTAGGGCAGGATCGCGCGGTCCGGCGTGCCCTGCCGTTCGGATAGGACGAGGATATGGCATCCGACGCGCTCGGCCGCGGAGCGCAGTTTCAGATTCTTGGTCTGCCGCACCATCCGACGGAACTGCTCGGCGAGCGTTTCCAGAACCGCCTTCGCCAGATGCGGGTTGCGTTCCACCGCGTCGCGGAACGCATCGGCCGGAATGAGCAGGAAGCGGGTCGGCTCCGGAGCCCGCCCCTGCATCAGATACGGCGATGCGGTCACGACGGCGGCAGGGATCAACAGGTCCGGCGCCCTCACGACTTCGATGAGCACCTCGCGGCCATCGCGGGATCGTCCGAAGAGCTGAACCGATCCCGACAGGACGACGATCTGGAAGGTCGGGACCTCGCCTTGCGCGAAAAGGATCGTCCCCGCCGGCACTTCGTGCTCGAGCGTGTGCTGGAACATGGTGCGGATGCGCGGTGCCTCCTTGCTGCTGTCACCCGTTCCGGGATCGGTGTTCGCTTCTCCGCGCATGGCAAGCTGCGCTTCCACTCGACCTCGGCATCGTGAGAACCGGGGCGCATTCCGGCCTTGATGCATATCAACTGCAGATTTGGCCCAACCCCGATCCCGATCCGGCATCGACCGCGCGCCGCCGACCCGCGGCGAACGCGAACCGCCGGAGCCGGCAAGCGCCCTGGGGTCGGAAGTGACTGCCGTGCGCCGATCCACCCGATGTCGGCGCGGAGGCGGGCCTGCAGTCATGCGCCCGGCTGTGGGCGGGCGCCGAGAGGGCATTGGGGATGCCTTCGAAGAGCGAGCCCCTGCGTCGAAGCCCGTCCGCTGAGGCATCCCGGAAACGGCATCTCGACGGGACGCAACGCGCGTCGGTCTTCAGTCGCCCTCCAGGCTTTCTGCGATCAGTGCCATGCGCACCAGCTCGGACAGGCTGCCCGCCTGCATCTTGGACATGACGTTGGCCCGGTAGATCTCGACGGTCCGCGGGCTGATGCCGAGATCGAGCCCGATGACCTTGTTGGCCTTGCCGGCGACCAGTCCTTCCAGGACCTGGCGCTCGCGCTCGCTGAGTGCGGCCAAGCGCGCCCGCACCGCGTCCCCCTCGGCGTCGCGCGTCCGGGCGCGATCCGCCCGCGCCAAGGCCGATCGGATGCTGGCGAGAAGAACGTCGTCGTCGAAGGGCTTCTCGATGAAGTCCACCGCGCCGGCCTTCATCGCTTCGACCGCGAGCGCGACGTCCGCATGGCCTGTCATGACGATCACGGGCGGCATCCGGCCTCTCTGCCGGAGGCGGTGCAGCAGTTCGACGCCGTCGATGTCGGGCATGCGCACGTCCGTGACGATGCATCCGACACGGTCGGTCCCCGCGGCGAGGAAGGCGGTCGCCGAGTCGTGCACCTGGACGGCCAGTCCGTCGGTCGCCAGCAGGAAGGCGAGGGACTGGCGCACCGCGAGATCGTCATCCACGATGTGCACGGGCGCGTCAGTCGACATGAGCCATCTCCTCGCGGTCGAGCGTGCGCAGGGTGAAGCGGAAGGTCGTTCCGCCGTCCGGACCCGGGCAGGCCAGGATCTTGCCGCCATGGGCCTCGACGATGGTTCGACAGATCGACAGGCCGACGCCCATGCCGTTCGCCTTCGTTGTCACGAAGGGCTGGAACAGCTGCTCGGCGATCTCGGGCGCGATGCCGGTCCCGGTATCCGACACCCGTATCTCGACCAGGCCTTCGGCCGGACGCGCCCGCGTCCCGACGACGAGTTCGCGCCGGGTCACGTCCTGCATGGCCTCGATCGCGTTGCGGATGAGGTTGAGCAGGACCTGCTGCACTTGGATCCGGTCGGCCAGCACGAGCGGCGCATCCGGATCGAGATCGAAGCGGACGCGCACGCCCTTCTCCTTGGCGCCGACGAGGGCGAGGGCGCTCGCCTCCTCGACCAGCTTGGGCAGGCTTTCGATATGCCGCTCGTTCTCGCCGCGCGATACGAAGTCCCGCAGGTGCCGGATCACCTGTCCGGCTCTCAGGGCCTGATCGGCCGCTTGGTTCACCGCGTCGGAGAGCCGGGCCGCCTCCGGGCCTTCCATGCGCCCGAGGAGGCGGCGGCAGCCCTTGAGATAGCTCGCGATTGCCGTGAGCGGCTGGTTGATCTCGTGCGCCAGCGTCGATGCCATCTCGCCCAGGGCGGTGAAGCGCGACATGTGCACCAGCTCGGACTGCAACTCCTGCAGACGCATCTCCGTCTGGTTCCGTTCGGTGAGGTCGCGGATGAAGCCGGTGAAGTAGCGCACGCCGCCCGAACGCATCTCGCCGACCGCCAATTCCATCGGGAAGGTCGAGCCGTCCTTGCGCTGGCCGACCACGACGCGGCCGATGCCGATGATGCGGCGTTCTCCGGTCGAACGGTAGCGCGCCATGTAGGCGTCGTGCTGGCTCCGATACGGTTCCGGCATCAGCAGGCTGACATTCCGGCCGACCATCTCGTCCGGCCCGTAACCGAACTGCCGCACGGCCGCCGCGCTGAACGATTTGATCTGCGCCTGCTCGTCGATGACGATCATGGCGTCGGGGACCGTGTCGAGGATCGAGCGCAGATGCGCCTCGCGCGCCCGCAGGTCTTCATCGGCCTGCTTCTGTTCGTGAATGCTGAAGACCACGCCGCGGTGGCGGCACGGCCGACCGTCGGCGCCGAGCTGCACGCGGCCGCGCGAACGCAGCCAGTGGACGCGTCCATCGGGATGCACCACCCGATAATCGACCTCGTAGCGTCCGCCCTCCGCCAGCGCGCGCCCGATGGCGTCCGCCCTGGCTGCGCGGTCGTCCGGATGCACGAAGGCCTGCATCGCGTCGAAGGTGGTCAGGCGGTCCGGCGGCACCCCGAACAGACGAAGGCAGGACGGCAAGATCGTGACGCGCCCGGTCCGGACGTCGAGGGCCCAGCCGCAGATGCCCGCTTCGTCGAGCGTCAGCCGAAGTCCCTCCGCGTCGAAGGGGTCGTCGCCGCGGGAACCCGGATCGTTGGGAGGGTCAGACGTCGTCATGTCGGCCGTACGGGGGGACGGCATCGTCATCCGTCCGGATCGTCGGCGCCCGTCTTACAACGCCGGGTCCATCAAGAAACAGCCGGCGCGCACCGCGGTCGTCGGTCCTCCGGGAGGGCCTGGCCTGCGGGGCTCCTGGCGGCCCGCGATCCTGGCCTCGAGCCGCCGACGCCTCCGCCCCGCATCCGGCTGCCCGCGGCGCGGCGGGGCCGGGAACGCAGCTTGCACGGCGCAGGGGGCGGCCGCGCGACGCCTGAGGAGGGCCGGCCGGTTACGCTTAAGCGCGTGATGCGATTTCGGATTTTGGAATGGAGCGGGTGAAGGGAATCGAACCCTCGTATTCAGCTTGGAAGGCTGCTGCTCTACCATTGAGCTACACCCGCGCGGGCGGATCGTTAGCACGCTGCGATGCCCGTGAGAAGGTGGGACGCGGCCAGCGATGAACGGCCGCCGCGAAGGGACGATCCTCCGGCGCCGCGCCGCTCGGCAACCCGGCACCCCCTCGAAACGAGGGGCTTGCGACGGTCGCGTCGCTCCAGCCGGGGGCACTCGTCGCGGGACCGAGGCGTCGCCCGATCAGCCGAGCCCCAGCGCGGCGCGGGCCTCGGCGGGCGTCGCGATCCGCCGGCCGTGCCGGGCCACGGCCTCGGCGGCGAGGCCGACCAGTTCGCCGTTGCTGGCCGCCAGACGGTCCTTCGTCACCCGGATGTTGTCCTCCAGGCCGGTGCGGACCGCGTCGGCGCCGCGGGCGAGCGCCCAGTCCATCACGATCGCCTGGTTGCGGCCGATCCCGGCCGCCGTCCACGTCGCCTCCGGCAGGATCCGCCGCGTCTCGGCGAGCAGGATGTCGAGGAGGTGCTCCTCGGCCGGCATCGCGTTCTGGACGCCCAGGACGAACTGCACGTGCGGGCGCGCGTCGATCAGGCCTGCCTCCACGAGGCGCTTGGCGCCGTGCAGGTGCGAGAGGTCGAAGATCTCGATCTCGGGCCGGACGCCATACTGCTTCATCTGGCCGGCGAGGTCGGTCACGAGGCTTGCGGAATTCTCGTAGACGATCGTCGGGAAGTTCACCGAGCCGGTGGACAGGGACGCCATGTCGGGCCGGTGCTTGAGCGAGAGGCCGCGGGCGGCCGGGTCGCGCCCGCGCCCCCCCGTGGAGAACTGCACGATCATCCCTGGGCAGTGCTCGCGCAGCCCCGCCTGCACGGCGGCGAACTTGTCCGGGTCGGAGGAGGGCGACTCGTCGTCGTTGCGCACGTGGATATGGCAGAGCGTGGCGCCCGCCTCGAAGGCCTGATGCGTCGACTCGACCTGCTCGGAGACGGTGACCGGAACGGCCGGGTTGTCGGTCTTGCGCGGCACGGAGCCGGTGATCGCCACCGCGATCACAACGGGCACCTCGCTCCGGGATCCTGCCATCCGCCTGTCCTCCCTGCCTCTTGGAATTCGGAATCCCGGATAGCGCCGCGCAAGCCGGATCTGAACCGCCCGGCGCGGGCGGCAGATCCGTCTGCGCGACATCTCGGGCCGGATGACAGCCCGGACCCGTGTCCCGACGGACTTGTGTCTCGCCGGCGCTTGCCGCACCTCTTCCGGCCGCGAGGCACACGATGAACGACACGATCCTGGTCCTGAACGGGCCGAACCTGAACCTGCTCGGCAAGCGCCAGCCCGAGATCTACGGCCGCGACACCCTGGCCGACGTCGAGGCCCTGTGCCGCGAGACCGCCGCCGGCTTCGGGCTCACGGTCGATTTCCGCCAGAGCAACGCCGAGCACGTGATGATCGACGCGATCCACGATTTCCGGGTCGGCTCGGCCGGTATCGTCATCAACGCGGGCGCCTACACCCATACCTCCGTGGCGCTCCTCGACGCGCTCAACACCTGCGAGGTGCCGGTGATCGAGTGCCACATCTCGAACGTCCACCGGCGCGAGGCCTTCCGCCACCACTCCTACATCTCGCTCGCCGCCACGGCGGTTCTGGCGGGGTTCGGGACGCACGGCTACGCGCTCGCCATCCGCCACCTCGCGCATCTGCGGTCCGGCAAGCCTGCATGAGGCGCGGATAGCGCCGCGATCAGGGTTGACGCTGGCGGAGACAGGGCGGAGGAGGGCGGTCAGGCCCTAGTTTCACGCGCGCTCCCCGGCCGGACCGGTCCTCATGGCCCCGGAGAGCGCCTCAAGCGGAGCGCGCACGCCGCATGACCAGCCCCTTCCTGCCCCTCGACCGGACCGTCATCGCCCGCGAGGCGGCCAAGATGTTCCTCGAGATCGGTGCCGTCCTCTTCTACAAGGACGAGCCGTTCAAGTTCACCTCCGGTTGGGCGAGCCCGGTTTACACCGACAGCCGGAAGATCATCTCGTTCCCGCGCCTGCGCTCGACGCTGATGGACTTCGCCACCGCCACGATCGTGCGCGAGATCGGCTACGAGAAGCTGACCCACATCGCGGGCGGCGAGACCGCCGGCATCCCCTTCGCGGCCTGGATCGCCGACCGGATGATGCTGCCCATGCAGTATATCCGCAAGAAGCCCAAGGGCTTCGGCCGCAACGCGCAGATCGAGGGCGAGATCGTCGACGGCGCCCGGACGCTGCTGGTCGAGGATCTGGCCACCGACGGACGCAGTAAGGTCAACTTCTGCAAGGCCCTGCGCGAGTCCGGCGCCCAGGTCGATCACTGCTTCGTGCTGTTCTACTACGACATCTTCCCCGGCAGCGCCGCGCTGATGGAGGAGATCGGCATCAAGCTCCACTACCTCACCACGTGGTGGGACGTACTGGCGGTGGCCAAGGAGATGGGCACCTTCGATCCGAAGACGCTCGACGAGGTCGAGCGCTTCCTCAACGCGCCGGCCGAGTGGTCGGCCGCCCATGGCGGCATCTCCGCCTTCGGCCAGGCCTGAGGGGTTTTCGCGATGGGCGTCGCAGACCTGTTCCCCGCCGAGCGCCAGGACGCGAAGCCGGTCGACCGGATCACGATCCGCCGGCCGGACGACTGGCACATCCACCTGCGCGACGGCGCGATGCTGAAGGCGGTGCTGCCCTACACGGCGGCGCAGTTCGCCCGGGGCATCATCATGCCGAACCTCGTGCCGCCGGTGACCACGGTCGCCGCCGCGGAGGCCTATCGCGCGCGGATCCTGGCGGCCCTTCCCGCCGGCATGGACTTCACCCCGCTCATGACCTGCTACCTGCGGGACGACACCGATCCGGACGAGATCGAGCGCGGCTTCCGGGAGAAGGTCTGGGTCGCCGCCAAGCTCTATCCGGCGGGCGCGACCACGAACTCCCATGCGGGCGTCACCGACCTCCTGGGGATCGCGCCGGTGCTGGAGCGGATGGAGCGGATCGGCATGCCGCTCCTGATCCACGGCGAGGCCACCGACCCGGAGATCGACATCTTCGACCGGGAGGCCGCGTTCATGGAGGGCAGCCTGATCCCGCTGCTCGGCCGGCACAAGGGGCTGAAGGTCACCGTGGAGCACGCCACCACGGCGGAGATCCTCGACGTGGTCCGGGAGCACCGGAGCCGGTGCGCGGCCACGATCACGCCGCACCACCTCGTGATCAACCGGACGCACATCTTCCAGGGCGGGCTGCGCCCGCACCTGTACTGCCTGCCGGTGGCCAAGCGCGAGCGGCACCGGCTGGCCCTGCGCAGGGCCGCGACCTCCGGCGAGGCCTGCTTCTATCTCGGCACCGACACCGCCCCCCACGTCCGCGGCGCCAAGGAGGCGGCCTGCGGCTGCGCAGGCGTGTTCTGCGGGCCGAGCGCGCTCCAGACCTACGTGCAGGTCTTCGACGAGGAGGGGGCGCTCGATAAGTTCGAGGCCTTCGCCTCCCTCAACGGCGCCCGCTTCCACGGTCTGGAGCCGAATGCCGGGACCGTCACCCTGGAGCGCCGGCCCGGCCGCGTCGCCGAGGCCGTGACCGTGGACGACACCGCGGTGGTGGTGTTCCGGGGTGACGAGACGCTGCCCTGGTCGGTGGTGTGACCGCCTAGGCTGAGGACAGCGCACCGTCATCGCGAGCGGCGCGAAGCGACCCAGGGCAGCGCGACATCGGCGATCGTCGCGCGACACTGGATTGCTTCGCTGCGCTCGCGGAGACGGACATCGGCACTCCATCCAATCAGCCAAAGCCATCTTTGCCTGGATCCAACCTCCGGTTACCGATCTTCGGTTGATCCGGAGGAGGGTACGATGCAGGACGCGCGACAGGACGGAATCACGGCCATGGGCGCCGTGGATCTCGCCGCGGCGATCCGCGGGCGGGTCGTCTCCTGCGCGGAGGTGATGCGCGCCTATCTGGAGCGGATCCACCGGCTCAACCCGCAGGTCAACGCGATCGTGGGCCTGCAGGACGACGCGGCGCTCTTGCGCGAGGCCGAAGGTGCGGACGCCGTCCTGGCGCGGGGCGAGCCCGTCGGGCCGCTGCACGGCTTCCCGCTGGCCGTGAAGGACCTCGACCCGGTCCGCGGCCTGCCGTTCACCCAAGGGTCGCCGATCTTCGCCGACCGGATCGCCGAGACGGACTCGATCATGGTGACGCGCCTGCGCGCCGCCGGGGCGATCTTCATCGGCAAGACCAACATCCCCGAATTCGGCCTCGGCTCGCACAGCTTCAACCCGGTCTACGGCGCCACCGGCAACGCCTACGATCCGGCGAAGACCGGGGGCGGGTCGAGCGGCGGCGCGGCCGTGGCGGTGGCGCTGCGGATGCAGCCGGTGGCCGACGGCAGCGACCATGCCGGCTCGCTCCGCAACCCGCCGGCCTTCAACAATTGCTACGGCCTGCGCCCGGCCTGGGGACGGATCCCCGCCGAGGCCAAGGACGTGTTCAGCCCCGGGCTTGGCGTGCTCGGGGCGATCGGGCGCACGCCCGCCGATATCGGCCTGATGCTCTCGGTGCTGGCGGGCTACGACCCCCGCTGCCCGAACGCCATCCGGCAGGACCCCTCCGCCTTCGCGAGCCCGCTCGCCCGCGACTTCCGCGGGACGCGGATCGCGTGGCTCGGCGATTGCGGCGGCCAGATCCCCTTCGATCCCGGCGTGCTCGACGTCGGACGCGCCGCCCTGGCGACGTTCGCGGAGATCGGCTGCACCGTCGAGGAGGCGATGCCGCGCTACGACATGGAGCGGCTCTGGGAGGATTGGCTGGTGCTGCGCGCCTTCACCGTCGCGGCAAATCTCCGCCCGTTCTACGACGAGCCCCGCCACCGGGCCCTGCTCAAGCCGGAGGCGGTCTGGGAGGTCGAGCGGGGGCTGGCGCTCGGCGCCGACCGGATCATCGCGGCCCTGGAGGGGCGCACCCGCTGGTACGAGACCCTGCGCCGCTTCATGGAGGGCTACGATTACCTCGTCATGCCGAGCACGCAGGTCTTCCCGTTCGACAAGGCCCTGCGCTGGCCCGAGACGGTGGGCGGACAGGCGATGGACACCTATCACCGCTGGATGCAGATCACGATCCCGGCGACGATGTCGGGCCTGCCGGCGCTCGACGTGCCGGCCGGGTTCGGAGCCGCCGGACTGCCCACCGGCATCCAGATCGTCGGACCCAACCACGGCGAACTCGCCTGCCTGCAACTCGGGGCCGCCTACGACGCTGCGAGCAACTGGGTCCGCCGCTTCCCGCCGCCCCTGCAGTGAGGGAGCGGCTCCGCCTCCGAACCGGCTCACTTGCACGCGCGGACGCGTTGACCCGCCGCGCGCGCTCCGCTATGAGGCCCGACACTTCGCGCGCCGACCATGAGCCAGTTCCGGATCATGCGGGCGCCGCGGGGCAGGTTCGGATTTCCGATGACCACGGTCCTTATTGTAGCGGTAGCGTCACCGACGGGGCGGCCCTGAGCTAGGGCCGCGATCCGGGCGGTGGCGCATGCAGGGTCCCTCGGGGCCCTTTTTTGTTGCCCGCGTCCGGGCGGGACAGGACTGGGACGGACGGAGATCCGAGGCGATAGGCACCTTCGGGCGAGGCGGAGACCGCCCCGCGTGACGAGGGTGCCGGGAGAGAGGACGGGGCAGGGCGGCGATCACGGGATCGCGGTGGCTCCGGAGAGCGCGAGGAGACGAGCATGGGCGGCGAGGTCATGACCGGGGCCGAGATGGTCATCCGGGCCTTCCAGGATCAGGGTGTCGACACGCTGTTCGGGTATCCGGGCGGCGCCGTACTTCCGATCTACGACGCGCTCTTCCACCAGAACGCCGTCAAGCACATCCTCGTCCGCCACGAGCAGGGCGCCGTCCACGCCGCCGAGGGCTATGCCCGCTCCTCCGGCAAGGTCGGCTGCGTGCTGGTCACCTCGGGCCCCGGTGCGACCAACATCGTCACCGGGCTGACCGACGCGATGCTGGATTCGATCCCGCTGGTCTGCATCACCGGCCAGGTCCCGACGCACCTGATCGGCACCGACGCGTTCCAAGAGTGTGACACGGTCGGCATCACGCGCCACTGCACGAAGCACAATTACCTGGTCAAATCGATCGACGACCTGCCGCGCATCCTGCACGAGGCGTTCTACGTCGCGGCCAACGGCCGTCCCGGCCCGGTCGTGGTCGACCTGCCCAAGGACATTCAGTTCGCGTCCGGCCTCTACGAGCGCCCGGAGATCGCGAGCCACAAGACCTACCGCCCGGCCGTGAAGGGCGACGCCGACCGGATCCGCGCGGCCGTCGAACTGATGGCGACCGCGCGCCGGCCGGTCTTCTACACCGGCGGCGGCGTGATCAATTCCGGCCCGGAGGCGTCGCGCCTGCTGCGCGAGCTCGTCCGCGAGACCGGCTTCCCGATCACCTCGACCCTGATGGGGCTCGGCGCCTATCCGGGCACGGACGAGAAGTTCCTGGGCATGCTCGGCATGCACGGGACCTACGAGGCCAACCTCGCGATGCACGAGTGCGACGTGATGATCTGCGTCGGCGCCCGGTTCGACGACCGGATCACCGGCCGTCTCGACGCGTTCTCGCCCTTCTCCAAGAAGATCCACATCGACGTCGACGCCTCCTCGATCAACAAGGTCGTCAAGGTCGATGTCGGGATCGTCGGCGACTGCGCCTCGGTGCTCGCCGACATGCTGGAGGCGTGGCGCGCCCTGCCGTCGCGGCCCGACAAGTCCAACCTCGATCCGTGGTTCCAGAAGATTAGTGCCTGGAAGGTGCGGGACTGCCTCGCCTACTGGCCGTCGGGCACGATCATCAAGCCGCAATACGCCGTGCAGCGCCTCTACGAGGCCTGCAAGGACCGCGAGACCTACATCACCACCGAGGTCGGCCAGCACCAGATGTGGGCGGCCCAGTACTTCAAGTACGACGAGCCGAACCGCTGGATGACCTCAGGCGGCCTCGGCACGATGGGCTACGGCCTGCCGGCGGCGATCGGCACGCAGCTCGCGCATCCGAATGGGCTGGTGATCGACATCGCCGGCGAGGCCTCGATCTTGATGAACATGCAGGAGATGTCGACGGCGGTGCAGTACCGCCTGCCGATCAAGGTGTTCATCCTGAACAACGAGTACATGGGCATGGTCCGGCAGTGGCAGGAGCTGCTGCACGGCTCGCGCTACTCGCAGAGCTATTCGGAGAGCCTGCCGGACTTCGTGAAGCTCGCGGAGGCCTACGGCGCCAAGGGCATGCGCTGCGAGAAGCCGGGCGACCTCGACGGCGCCATCGCGGAGATGCTCGCCTATGACGGCCCGGTGATCTTCGACTGCATCGTCGACAAGACCGAGAACTGCTTCCCGATGATCCCGTCGGGCAAGGCGCAC
This sequence comes from Methylobacterium sp. 391_Methyba4, assembly GCF_029691625.1. Classification (NCBI taxonomy): domain Bacteria; kingdom Pseudomonadati; phylum Pseudomonadota; class Alphaproteobacteria; order Hyphomicrobiales; family Methylobacteriaceae; genus Methylobacterium; species Methylobacterium sp. 391_Methyba4. The sequence goes on from NZ_CP121475.1 coordinate 6,127,937, forward strand.
AACGAGATGCTCCTGTCCGACTACCTCGGTGAGACCGGCGTCGAACTCGGCGACGTGATCTCCGAGGAAGGCAAGATGCTGGTGTGATGGGTTTGGCGGCGGCCCTCCGGGGTCGCCGCTGGTGAGCACGGACGGGACGACGAGGACGAGGCCGGCGATGAATGCGATGAACACCCACTACCCCGATGCCGTCCGCGTCGAGCCGGTGAACCGGCACACGCTGGCGGTGATCGTCGACAACGAGCCCGGCGTGCTCGCGCGCATTTCGGGCCTGTTCTCCGGCCGCGGCTACAACATCGAGAGCCTGACCGTCTCCGAGACCGAGGAGGCGCGCCACATCTCCCGCATCACCATCGTCACGACGGGCACCAACGCCGTGATCGAGCAGATCAAGGCGCAGCTCGACCGGCTGGTGCCGGTCCACCGGGTGGTGGACCTGACGCTCCAGGGCAACGCCCTCGAGCGCGAGATCTGCCTCGTGAAGGTGAAGGGCGAGGGCGAGCACCGCAGCGAGGCCCTGCGGCTGGCCGCCGCGTTCGGCGCCAAGACGCTGGACGCCACGCTCAACTCCTTCGTGTTCGAATTGACCGGCGCCACCGAGGAGATCGACCGGTTCGTGCGCCTGATGAGCGTGATCGGGCTGGTGGAGATCTGCCGGACCGGCATCTCCGCGATGGGGCGCGGGGCTGAGCCGCTGTAGGCTCCGGCGGCTGACCTCTGCTAGGATGCCCCGTCCCCGCAGGAGGCGGAGTGATGGAAGCCAAGGTCATCCGCTGGGGTGACGACCTCGCCGTCCGTCTGAGCAGCGCGGAGGCCGAAGAACTCGGCATCCGCGAAGGCGAGACGGTCGAGATCGTCTCGAAGCGCCCGGTCCCGCCGGAGCCGCAGCAATGGGCTGGGCGCCGGTACGTCAACGGGCTGCCGGTCTATACGCTCGAGGACATGGTCGCCGAGATGCGCCGTCTGGGCCCGGATTTCGAGCCGCCGACCGTGGACTGGGGTCCGGATGTCGGCTCTGAGATCATCGATGACGACGACTCCCGCTGAGCCATCGCTTCAGGCCGGCGATTTGATCCTCGTCGAATTCGGTCCTGTCCGCGGGACGGAACAAGATGGTCGTCGACCGGCGTTGGTTGTGTCGGAAGTGCTGATGAACACGGCGACGCGCCGCGTCATCGTCTGCCCGATTACGAGCAACATCGAACCATGGCCGACGAAGGTCATGCTTCCGGTCGGAATGACTGTCGAAGGCGCGGTGTTGACGGATCAGATCCGGTCCATCGATCAGCGGGCGCGTATTCTGAGGCGCCTCGGCGTCGCGCCGGGCGCTGTTCTCGCCGAAGTCCGGCATCAGATCGCGAAACTGCTCGGGCTTTGAAGCAGGACGGCGTATAGCAGTGTCATGACCGCCCGCACCCTCTACTACGCCCCCGGCGCCTGCTCGCTCGCCGCCCACATCGTCCTGGAGGAATCCGGGCTGCCCTACGAGGGCATCAAGCTCGACCTCGCCGCCGGCGACCAGCGCCGGCCGGAATACCTCGCGATCAACGATCGCGGCCGCGTGCCGGCGCTGACCGAGGACGGCTGGGTGCTCACCGAATGTGCGGCCATCATGCGCCACGTGGCCCGTCAGGTGCCGGAGACGGCTCTGTGGCCCGCCGACCTGCGGGAGCAGGCCGCCGCGGACGAGTGGCTCGGCTGGCTCGCCTGCAACCACCACGTGACCTACGCGCATGTCCGCCGTCCGGAACGCTACACCGAGGATGAGAGCGCGTTCGACGGCATCAAGAGCAAGGCGGCCAACACCTACGCGGATCTCGCCACCATGACCGAGGTGCGCCTCTCGCACGGCGGCTGGGCGGTGGGCGACCGCTTCAGCGTCGTCGACGCCTACCTGATGGTCTTCTGGTTCTGGGCCAACGGCCCGGTGCTGCGGTTCGACATGGCCGGCCGCTTCCCGGCCTGGACCGCCCATGCCCGCCGCGTCGCCGAGCGCCCGGCCGTGCAGGCCGTCTTCGCCCGCGAGGGGTTGCCGCTCCCGCACTAATCCCATTCGGTCGCGGCAACCCCCTTGCCGCGGCCATCGAATCGGCCTAGAGCGCGTACCGTACGGTACGGTACGCTATTCGAGATGATGCAGGCCAGCGCCACAGCAGAGCGGGAAGCGCCGTCGGCACGCCAGCAGGCGGTGCTGGACGTCGTGCTCGGCCTCATGGTCGAGGACGGCGAGCAGCTCACCATGGACGCCGTCGCGCGCCGGGCGAGCTGCTCGAAGGAGACGCTCTACAAGTGGTTCGGCGACCGGGACGGGTTGCTGACCGCGACGGTGCGCTGGCAGGCCTCCCGGGTCCATGCCGGGCACGACGCCGCGCAGATCCTCGACGGGGCGACCCTGCGGGAGCGCCTGCAGGATTTCGCCGTGACGTGGCTGGAGGTCATCACCGGCCCCACCTCGGTCGCGTTGAACCGCATCGCCATCGCGCATGCCGGCTCGCGCAAGAGCAATCTCGGCGGCATCGTGCTGGCCAACGGCCGCTTCGCCATCGGCGAGCGGGTGAAGCCCGTGCTGGAGGCCGGGCGCGCCGCCGGGCTACTCGCCTTCGCCGACAGCGAGGCCACCTTCCGCACCTTCTTCGGCCTCGTCGGCCGGGATATCCAGATTCGACTTCTGCTCGGCGAGACCCTCGATTTCGACGGGGCCGAGATCCGGCGCGATGCGGGCCGCGCCGTCGAGCAGTTTCTGGCCCTCTACGGCCAGGCCAAACCCGACCCGAACCGCCACGTTTAAGAGGAGACAGACATGCGGGTGTATTACGATCGCGACGCCGACCTGAACCTGATCAAGGGCAAGAAGGTCGCCATCGTCGGCTACGGCAGCCAGGGCCACGCCCACGCGCTCAACCTGCGCGATTCCGGCGTGAAGGACATCGTCATCGCCCTGCGCGAGGGCTCCGCCACCGCCAAGAAGGCCGAGCACGAGGGCTTCAAGGTCCTGTCGGTCGCCGAGGCCGCCAAGTGGGCCGACGTGGTGATGATGCTCACCCCCGACGAGCTGCAGGGCGACATCTACCGCGAGTCCCTCGAGGGCAACATGAAGCAGGGCGCCGCGCTCCTGTTCGCCCATGGCCTCAACGTCCACTTCAACCTGATCGAGCCGCGCAAGGATCTCGACGTCCTGATGGTCGCCCCGAAGGGCCCGGGCCACACCGTGCGCTCCGAGTACCTCCGCGGCGGCGGCGTACCGACCCTGATCGCCATCGCGCAGGACGCGAGCGGAAACGCCCACGACCTCGGCCTGTCCTACGCCTCGGCGAACGGCGGCGGCCGCGCCGGCATCATCGAGACGACGTTCAAGGAGGAGTGCGAGACCGACCTGTTCGGCGAGCAGGCCGTGCTCTGCGGCGGCCTCGTCGAGCTGATCAAGGCCGGCTTCGAGACCCTGGTCGAGGCGGGCTACGCCCCCGAGATGGCCTATTTCGAGTGCCTCCACGAGGTGAAGCTGATCGTCGACCTCATCTACGAGGGCGGCATCGCCAACATGAACTACTCGATCTCCAACACGGCCGAGTATGGCGAGTACGTCACCGGCCCGCGCATCGTCACGCCCGAGACCAAGGCCGAGATGAAGCGCGTGCTGAACGACATCCAGTCGGGCACCTTCACCCGCAACTGGATGCTGGAGAACAAGGTCAACCAGACCTCGTTCAAGGCGACCCGCGCCAAGCTCGCCGCCCACCCGATCGAGGAGGTCGGCGCCAAGCTCCGCGGCATGATGCCGTGGATCTCCGAGAAGGCGCTGGTCGACAAGACCCGCAACTGATTGCTTCGGATTGCGCGGCCGGGCTCTGCTCGGCCGCGCCCGGGGGCCGGTCACGCGAAAGCGTGGCCGGCCCTTCGCGTTCCGGGTTGCCCGACCTGGGGAGTCCCGGCCATAAGCCCGCCAGCGGTCCCGCGTGTACGAGGACCGGCTAGCGGAGAGGACACGCATGGCATCGCTCTATTCCGACGCGCACCGGGCGCTGCAGGAGGAGTTCGGCACCACCAAGCTCGCGGTGCGCCTCGACGAGGACTGGGTCCACGAGAGCATCCAGCCGGACGAGGCCGCCTTCATCGGCTCCCGCGACATGTTCTTCCTCTCGACCGTCGACCCGGACGGCATGCCGACCGTCTCCTACAAGGGCGGCCCCACGGGCTTCGTGAAGGTGCTCGACGCCAACACGCTGGTGTTCCCGGGCTTCGACGGCAACGGCATGTTCTACTCGATGGGCAACATCGCGGGGCAGGCCAAGGTCGGCCTGCTGTTCATCGATTTCGAGACGCCCCACCGCATCCGCGTGCAGGGCCACGCCACGCTGTTGCGCGACGACGCCCTGATGGCCGAGTACACCGAGGCCAAGTATTTGGTGAAGGTCGCGGTGACGAAGATCTGGATCAACTGCCCGCGCTACATCCACAAGTACCAGAAGCTCGAGCAGAACAAGTACGTGCCGCGGCCCGGCCGCGAGACGCCGCTCGCCGCCTGGAAGCGTCTGGACCTCGCGGGCGACGTGATCAGCGACGAAGACAAGGCGCGGGTCGCCCGGGAGGGCAAGCTGGAGGTCTCGGAGTACGAGGCGCTGGTCGCCCGCGGCGAGGCCTGACGACCCTTTGCCGGCCGCCTCGCGAAATGGGGCGGCCGGCGGGCGCTCGATATGCCGGGAATTCAATCTTCGGCGCACAAGTTGATACCAAGTAGATATCCGCGGCGCTTCATATTGATGTAGCAATATAATTGCGACTGATCGCGGCCGAGTTCAAAATTTCTTGACGATGTGCGGGGGTGGCCGCTAGATTTCCTGCAAATCTAGTCGGTCACATCCTTGCGCGGATCGTAGAGAACATGCTTTCGCTGCCCCTGCGTGTCGCCGTTATCTGTAGCGTCCTGATCGCTGCGGTTTTCGCGGGAGGGATGACTTTTCTTGCCCGTCGAATCAACGCTTCCTTCGAGGAGCAGGCGGCCAAGATGCAGTCGGAGACTCTGTCGAACGAGGCGCGCGAGGTCCGGTTTCGCCTCGCGGTCGCGGCCAAGACCGCCGAGAGCATCGCGGTCTCCGCCTCGGCCCTGCGCGCCCGCGGCATTCAGGACCGTGAGGTCTACGATGCGATGCTGCGCGAGCTTCTGCGCGCCAACCCCAGCCTGATCGCGACCTGGACGGGCTGGGAGCCGGATGCCTTGGACGGGCGCGACCGCACGTTCGCCGGCACGGCCTCGTCGGACGCGAGCGGCCGCTTCATGCCCTACTGGAATCGCGGCAGCGGCACGATCAAGCGGGAGGTTCTCACCGGCTACGAGGCCGAGCCGGACGGCGCCTATTACCTTCAGCCGAAGAAGCTGAACCGCTTGGTGGCCATCGAACCCTACATCTACCCGGTGGCCGGGAAGGACGTCGTCATGATGTCGTTCGGCGCGCCGATCAGCGTGGACGGCAAGTATCGCGGCACCGCCGGTGTCGACATCGACCTCGGATCCCTGAATGCCGCCTTCGGCGCGGTGAAGCCGTTCGGGACCGGCTACCTGGCCGTGGTCTCGGCGAGCGGAACGACCGTCGCGCATCCGACCGGCGCGGCGGCCGGGAAGCCGATGCACGGCTTCGACGCGTCGGCAGCCGACGCGGCCAGGCAGGCGATCGCGGCAGGCGCCGTGGTGGTGACCGATGCGCCGGGCCCGGATGGGGCGCCGTGGCGGTACATGGCGCAGCATATCCAGGCGGGCGAGACGCCCGACCGCTGGGCCATCGTGGTCGCGGTGCCGGTGGCGACGCTCACGGCTGCCGCCGATCAGGCGCGCGCCAGGCTCATCGGCATCTCGGTCCTCTGCGTGCTGATCGGCTGCGCGGTCGTCTTCGGCGCGCTGCACCGCCTCGTCAGAAAGCCGGTCCGCGCCCTCGGCAGGACCATCGGCGACATGGCCGCGGGCGATTACGGGGCGGACGTGCCCGAGGCTCGGCGCCGCGACGAGGTCGGGCTGGTCGGGCGGGCCGTCCTGAACCTGCGCGACGGCCTCCGGGCGCAGGCGGAGGCCGACACGCAGGCGCGGGCTTCTGCCCAGGCCGCCGCCGACCGGGACCGCAAGCGGGTGACGGCGGATCTGGCGAACACCTTCGAGCAGGCGGTCGGCGGCATCGTCGAGACGGTCACGAACGCGGCCACCGAGCTGCAGGCCACGGCCCGGGCGCTGGCCGCCACGGCGTCGGAGACCGCCGGCCAGTCGACCACCGTCGCGGCCGGGGCCGAGGAGGCGGCCGCCAACGTCCGGGCCGCGGCCTCGGCGGCCGAGGAGCTCGGCAGCTCCGTGCAGGAGATCGGGCGTCAGGTCCAGGGCTCCGCCCAACTCGCGCGGGCCGCGGCCGACGAGGCCGGGCGCACGGTGCGTCTGGTCGAGGATCTGAGTGCGGCCGTGATGAAGATCGGGGACGTGGTGGCGCTGATCAGCGGCATCGCGGGCCAGACCAACCTGCTGGCCCTCAACGCCACCATCGAGGCGGCCCGTGCCGGCGAGGCCGGACGGGGCTTCGCGGTCGTGGCCGCCGAGGTGAAGGCGCTGGCCGAACAGACCGCGCGGGCCACCGAGGAGATCGCGGGCCAGATCGCCCGCGTGCAGGCCTCGACCGCGCAGGCGGCCTCGGCGATCGGCAGCATCACGACGCGCGTCGACGAGATCAGCGGCGTGGCCACGACGATCGCCGCCGCGGTCGAGCAGCAGGGTACGGCGACCCAAGAGATCGTCCGCAACGTGACCCAGGCCGCCGCCGGCACGGGCGAGGTGACGACGAACATCGCCCGCGTGGCCGAAGCCGCCGACATGACCGGCTCGGCCGCGGGCCAGGTGCTGGACTCGTCCGCGAACCTGTCGCAGCAATCCGAGCACCTCCGGGCGGAGGTCAGCCGCTTCCTCGGAACGGTGCGCGCGGCCTGAGGACCACCGGGCCGGCCTGCGCGCTACGGGGCTTTTCGGGCGACGATGAACACCCGCGGGAAGGCCAGCAGGCGCTGCCCGTCGCTGCGCGGCGTGTAGGCGGCGTCGATCGCGCCGGTATAGGCCGCCAGGAAGCCGGCCTTCTCCCCGGGCTCCAGCGGGTCGAGGAAGGGCCGGAGCCCCGTGGCGCTCACCCAGTCCACGATGGCGGCGGCATCCGCCATCCGGTGGTGATAGGCAGTGCGCCAGACATCGACCTCGGCGGCCATGGGCGCCAGCAGGTCGTAGTAGGCCGCGGGCTCCAGCATGCGGCCGAGGCGGCCGGCTACGGCCGGGTCGCCGATCGTTGCCGCCCAGGGTCCGGCCGCCGCGACTTCGCGCATCAGCCGGTGGGTGGGCTCGGCGAGATTGTCGGGCATCTGCACGGCGAGCACCCCGCCCGGGGCGAGGAGACCGAACAGCCGCGGCAGCAGGGTCGCGTGGTCCGGCAGCCATTGCAGGACGGCGTTGGCGAAGATCAGGTCCGGGGCGCGCTCCGGGACCCAGGTCGCGGCATCGGCCTGCGCGAAGGTGAGGTCGGGCAGGCGGGCACGGGCGCTCTCCAGCATCGCCGGGGAACTGTCGAGGCCGAGCACCTCAGCATCGGGAAATCGCGCCGCGATCAGCGCGGTGGAATTGCCGGGCCCGCAGCCGAGATCGCAGGCGAGCCGTGGCGCGTCGAGGGGCACGCGGGCGAGGAGCTCGGCCGCTGGCCGCGTCCGCTCGTCCTCGAAACGGGTGTAGAGGGCGGGGTTCCAATCGGCCATCTCAACCTTCCGTGCGACGCCTCAGCAGCCGAGCTGGTCGGCGAGGTCCGCCAGGTCCCGCGCCGCGTGGGTGACCGGCACCGTCGGCGCGGTCTCGCCGCCGGCCGGGCCGTGCTCGTGCGGGCGGGCGATGTGGGCGGTGGACAGACCGTGGCGCGCCGCCGCCGCGAGGTCGTTCGAGTGCGCCGCGACCATCATCGTTTCCGCCGGCGCGAACCCGAAGGCCGCCACCGCGTCGCGGTAGAGCGCCGGCTTCGGCTTGTAGTCGCGGGAATAGCCGGCGCCGAGCACCGCGTCGAAGATCAGCCCGTTGCGGCGGGCGAGGTCGGCCATCAACCGGACAGGCCCGTTGGAGTTCGGCGCCAGGAGGTGCTTCTCCCGCAGCCGCCGCAGCGCGTCCGGCACCTCGGGCCAGGCTTCGAGCCGGTGCCACGCCTGGACCAGCTCCCGCTGCACGGTCTCGGGCACGCCCGCGATGCCGAACTGCGCCAGCACGTCGGGCAGGGACTCGGCCTGGAGCGTGTCGAGGTCGACATAGGGCCGGGCGCCGGAGCGCACCGTCTCCATCGACGGGTCGTAGCGGGCCCGCCACGCATCCGCGAAGGCGCCCGCATCGAGGCTCGGCGCGACGGGCGCCAGCAGCCGCGCCGCCTCGCGGGCGACGCCGGAGCGCCAGTCGACGAGCGTCCCGAAGACGTCGAAGACCAGCGCCCGGATTGTCACCGCACCGCCTGGAGGCTGGGGCCCCGCCGCACGAAGCCGACGATGTCCTTGACCGCGTCGAGGGTCTGCGCCGCGATCGTCTCCGCCCGGGCGGAGCCGTCGGCCAGCACGGCGTCGATATGGCCGGGATCGGCGGTGAGCCGCCGCATCTCCCCGGCGATCGGCGCGAGGCTCGTCACGGCGAGGTCGGCGAGCGCCGGCTTGAAGGTCGAGAACTGCGCCCCGCCGAAGTCGCGCAGCACGTCCTCGCGGCTGATGCCGGCCAGCGCCGCGTAGATCCCCACGAGGTTGTCGGCCTCGGGCCGCTCCTTCAGGCCCGCCACCTCGGAGGGGAGGGGCTCTGGATCGGTCTTCGCCCGGCGGATCTTCTGGGCGATGGCGTCCGCATCGTCCGTGAGATTGATCCGGGCGTTGTCGGACGGGTCCGACTTCGACATCTTCTTGGCGCCGTCGCGCAACGACATGACCCGGGCGGCCGGACCGCCGATCAGCGGTTCCGTGATCGGGAAGAACGCGTCGCCGTGGCCGTGCGCCGCGATCGAGCCTGCGAAGTCGGTGTTGAACTTCTGCGCGATGTCGCGGGTCAGCTCCAGATGCTGCTTCTGGTCCTCGCCCACGGGCACGTGGGTCGCCCGGTAGGCCAGGATGTCGGCGGCCATCAGCACCGGGTAGTCGTACAGGCCGATCGAGGCGTTCTCCCGGTCCTTGCCGGCCTTCTCCTTGAACTGGGTCATGCGGTTCAGCCAGCCGAGGCGGGCGACGCAGTTGAACACCCAGGCGAGCTCGGCGTGCTGGGGCACCTGGCTCTGGTTGAACACGATCGAGCGCTTCGGATCGATGCCGGCGGCGAGGAAGGCGGCCGTGACCTCGCGGATCTGGCCGCGCAGGGCCTCCGGATCCTGCCAGACGGTGATCGCGTGCAGGTCGACCACGCAGTACAGGCACTGCGCGTCGCGGTCCTGCATCTCCACGAAGCGCTTCACCGCTCCGAGATAGTTGCCGAGATGCAGGTTGCCGGTGGGCTGGACGCCCGAGAAGACCAATTCGGTGAACGCGGCCATCGGCGCCGATCCTGAGCAAAGATAGACCGGGGCTCCGCGCCGTCCGGGCGCGGGGTTACTCGCACCCGTAGGCCGGAATGGTCAAGGACGCGCTCACGACTCCCGCACGGGGCGCTTCGCGCTGGGGCAGAGGTCGGTCAGGACGCAGCGCCCGCAGGCGGGCCGGTGATGGTGGCAGACCTGCTGGCCGTGCAGCATCAGGATCTCGTGATTGTCGTAGAGATCCTGCGCGTTCCACGCGGCGGGCAATTGCCCCCGCAGGATCGCGTGCGCCGGGCCGACATCGACCCGCGGGCCGATCAGCCCGAGGCGCTGGGCGACCCGGTGATGGTGGCTATCCACCGGCAGCGCCGGCATCCGCAGGGTGGAGAACGACAGGACCGCCGCACTGGTCTTCGGCCCGATCCCGGGGATGGCCTGCAGCCACGCCCGCGCCGCCTCGACCTCCATGTCGGCCAGGAAGGCGAGGTCGAGGGTTCCGCACCGGTCGCGCAGGGCCCGGATCACGTCGCGGATGCGCGGCGCCTTCAGCTCCGGCCATGTCACCCCCGCGATGGCGGCCTCGATCTCCGGCACGTCCGCGTCGATCACCGCCTCCCAGTCCGGGAAGCGTGCCCGCAGGGCCTTGAAGGCCCGGCCGGATTCGGCGTTGCGCGTCCGGTGCGACAGGAGCGAGGAGACGAGTTCGCTGACCGGATCCAGGCTGTGGAAGTACGGGATCGGGCAGCCGTAGACCGGGCAGAGGCGCGCGTGGATCGCCAGAGCCTTCTCGGCGAGGGCGGGATCCATGGCGTTGGGGGCCGCCTTGCGGCGCGGAGGCGGGACGGTCCCGGTTCTGAGGTCGGTGGCGGGCATGTCGGGCGAATCCGCGAGCCGACGCCCCTGTTCCTGCCGGGGCGGGGCAGCGGCGATCTGTCCGATCTCCGCGCATGCGCGTCAGGAACGGGCGATCGGGTGCCGCGCACTCCTCCCTTCCCCGCAGAGGGGGGCGAGAGGCGGCGGTTGCGGCCGGTTCTCCGGCGCGGGATCGGTCCGCGACGTCGGCCGATCTGCCGGCCCCTACTTCACCAGCGCGTAGATGTTCACGTCGAGGTTGTCGTCGGTACCGTCCTTGAGGTCGGTGGCGTATTCCTCGACGAACCGGTCCTGCACCACGATGTCCTTGGCATCGAGATAGGCGGTCAGGGTCTCGTAGGTGCTGTCGATCGACTCGTAGGAACCCTTGTGGGCGAAGCGCAACGCCTTGCCGGAGGGCGTCGTGCCGAAGCGCAGCCCGTCGGTCTCCGCCGGCGCCGGGTTCGGCGCGGCCGCCACCGGGATCATCGCCTCGAACTCGAAGCCGTCATCGTCGGTCCGGGTGAAGACCGCCAGCGGCCGGCCGGCCGGCGCGACGCCCAGCTTGGCGAGGTCGGCCTCGATCCGCGCGAAGGCCTGCTTCAGGTTCGGCACGGCCTCCTCCCATTTGGTCTTGCCCGACAGGATCGCGGCGGGCTTCGACGGCAGGGTGACCTCGTCGACGTCGCCGGGCTCGCCGGCCTTTTCGATGAGCGTCGGACGCGCGGGCGTTCCCACCGCGGACTGGCCCGCGGGCGGGGGCGCCACCGATTGCTGGGGGGCCGGGGCCGCGCTCTTGTCCGGATCGGCCACCGGGTTCGGCGCCGTCGTCGTCGGCAGCGGGTTCGTCTGGGCCGGCGCGGGTGCCGTGGAGGGCGGCGGCGCAGGCTGCTGCTGCGCGGCGATCGGGCCGCCGGACGCGAGCACGAGGGCGGCCGAGAGGGCGACGAGCGGACGAAGGCGGATCACGTGGGGCGCTCCGGTCGAGGCCCGCGGATGATCGCGCAGGCTCCCGCCGCGTAACCTAGTGGCGAACGGGACGGCCCGCGAGGGCACCGCGGACGAGAGCCGCGGGTGCGGCGCATCTGCCACGCTGCTGCACCCCTCGCGCCGGGCGGTCGCTTTTGCGATATAGCCGGCCCCTCCTCGACCTGCGGGACCGCATGAGCGCACTCGCCCACAGACGCTTCCTGAAGATGCACGGCGCCGGCAACGCGATCGTGGTGCTGGACCTGCGCGGTTCCACCGCGACGGTGCGGCCCGAGGAGGCGCGGGCGATCGCGCAGGATCCCGGCTCGGCCTTCGATCAGCTGATGGTGCTACACGATCCGGTGAGCCCGGGCACGGACGCGTTCCTGCGGATCTACAACACCGACGGCTCGGAATCGGGCGCCTGCGGAAACGGCACGCGCTGCGTCGCCTACGCGATGCTCGACGATCCGGCCATGGCCCGGCCGGCCGAGGGCGGGCGGCTCACCCTGGAGACCGAAGCGGGCGTGCTCGGCGTGCGCCGCGTCTCGGAGCGGGCCTTCACGGTCGATATGGGCCGTCCGCGTCTCGCCTGGGACGAGATCCCCCTGTCGGAGCCCTTCCCGGACACGCGCCGGATCGAGTTGCAGATCGGCCCGATCGACGATCCGATCCTGCACTCGCCGGGCGCGGTGAACATGGGCAACCCGCACGCGGTGTTCTTCGTGGAGCAGGATCCGGATTCCTTCGACCTCGCGCGGATCGGTCCGATGCTGGAGAACCACCCGCTGTTCCCGGAGCGCGCCAACATCTCCGTGGCGCAGGTGACGGGCCGCGAGACGATCAAGCTCCGCGTCTGGGAGCGCGGCGCCGGGCTGACGCTCGCCTGCGGCACCGCTGCCTGCGCCACCGTGGTGGCCGCCTCGCGCCTCAAGATGATCGGCCGGCAGGCCCAGGTCGCGCTGCCCGGCGGCGAGCTGTTCATCGAGTGGCGCGCCGACGACCATGTCCTGATGACCGGCCCGGTCGCGCTCGTCGCCGAGGGGACCCTGGCGCCGGAGCTGTTCGACAGCGCGGCCTGATGGCGGTCGAGACCCTCACCTTCGGTTGCCGCCTCAACACCGTCGAGTCCGAGGCTCTGCGGGCCCATGCGGCTGCGGACGGCCGGGACCGGGTGGTGGTCAACACCTGCGCGGTCACCGCCGAGGCCGGGCGGCAGGCCCGCAAGGCGATCCGGCGCATCGCCCGCGAACGGCCCGGCGCCGAGATCGTCGTCACCGGCTGCGGCGCCGAGGTGGAGACGGAGGCCTACGCGGCCATGCCGGAGGTCGCGCGCCTCGTCGGCAACGCCGAGAAGCTGCGGCCGGAGGGCTGGTCGGCGGCCGCGACCGGACCGGGGGCCGTCATGGCGGCGCGGATGGCCGAGCCGACGCGGATCGAGGCCATGGCCGGGCACACCCGCGCCTTCGTGCCCGTGCAGAACGGCTGCGACCACCGCTGCACCTTCTGCGTGATCCCGTTCGGACGGGGCGTCTCCCGCTCGGTGCCGGTGCCCGATGTGGTCGCGCAGGTCGAGACCCTCGTGGCCCGGGGCGGGCGGGAAGTGGTGCTGACCGGCGTCGACCTCACCGCCTATGGACGGGATCTCGCCGGGCCGTCCCTCGGCGGTCTGGTGCGGTCGATCCTCCGGGCGGTGCCCGACCTCCCGCGCCTGCGCCTCTCCTCCATCGATTCCGTCGAGGCCGACGACGCCCTGCTCGCGGCGATCGCCGAGGAGGAGCGGCTGATGCCGCACCTGCACCTGTCGCTGCAGGCCGGCGACGACCTGATCCTCAAGCGCATGAAGCGCCGGCACCTGCGCGCCGACGCGATCCGCTTCTGTGAGACCGTGCGGCGGCTGCGGCCCGACATGGTGTTCGGCGCCGACCTGATCGCGGGGTTTCCGACCGAGACGGAGGCGCAGTTCGCCCGCTCCCTCGACCTCGTGGCGGAGTGCGGCCTGACGCACCTGCACGTCTTCCCGTATTCCCCGCGCCCCGGGACGCCCGCCGCGCGGATGCCGCCGGTGGCGGCGGACGCGATCCGCGCGCGGGCGGCGCGGCTGCGCGCAGCCGGTGCCGACGCCCTGCGGCGGCACCTCGACGCACAGGTCGGGCGGCGGCTGACCGTGCTGGCGGAGCGCGGCGGCACCGGGCGGAGCGCGGATTTCACCGCCGTGCGCCTGTCAGACGCGCTTGCCCCCGGCACGTTCCACAGCGTCGCGATCGCGTCTCACGACGGGGCGCGGCTGATCGCGGCCTGAGCCGCGAGCGGCGCCACGGCCTCGGCGATGTGCGGCGGCGGCGGGGCCGTCACGGTGATGGCGTCGCGCTTCGGATAGAGCGGGATCGACAGGGTCCGCGCGTGCAGGTGCAGCGCGCTGCCGCGGGGCGCCCCGCCGTAGATCGCGTCGCCCAGGATCGGCCAGCCGGAGGCGGCGCAATGGACCCGGAGCTGGTGGGTGCGGCCGGTCACCGGCTTCAGCTCCAGCCATGTCCGCCCCCCGGCGCGGCCGAGCACCCGCCAGTGCGTCAGCGACGGGTCGCCCGCCGGGTCGGCCTTCATCCACCAGGAGCGCGGATCGTCCGAGCGGCGGGCCAGCGGCAGGTCGATGCGGCCGGCCTCCTCGGCGGGGCCGCCCTCCACGATCGCCCAGTAGGTCTTGTCGACGCCGCTGCCGGAGAACAGCTTGCCGAGCCGCGCCAGCGCCTTGGCGTGGCGGCCGAGCGCGAGGCAGCCGGAGGTGTTGCGGTCGAGCCGGTGCGCGGCCTCCGGGCGGCGCGGCAGGCCGAACCGCAGGGCGTCGAGGTGATCGGTGAGCGTCTCGCCACCGCGGGGACCCGGATGGACCGGTAAACCCGCCGGCTTGTCGATGACGAGCAGCAGGGCATCGCGGTAGAGGAGGCGCGCGCCTATGTCGAAGGCGTTGGACATCCGGATCGGCTAGAGGGTCGGTGTCGGCGGGGCAAGGTGGGGCGAGGACGCGATTTCATGGCGAGCGAGGAGAAGCCCGGCTGGTTCGGACGCCTGTTCGGGCGCAAAGACCAGCCCGCGCCCGAGGACAAGCCGGAAGACAAGCCCGAGGCCGAGCTGCCCCCGGAGGCGGCCTCGCCCTCCGAGGGTGAGCCGGACTTCGCCACCGCCGCGGAGGACGTCGCGCATGTTCCGCTGCCGCCGGAGGAGACCGGGGAGCCGGTCCCGGACGTGGTCGAGGGCGCCGATCTGCTGCCCGTCGCGGGCGAGCCCGAGCGTCCGCCGGCCGGCACCGCCGGCGACGACCCCGCGCACGGGGCCGACCCGGTCGATACCGGTGACGTGAACCGGGAGCCGGTGGTCGCGCCGATGCCCGACATCCAGCCGGTCGACAGCGCCGCGGCCCTGGCCCACGACGCGGGTGCCGGGCCGGACCGCGAGCCGGAGGCCAAGGGCTGGTGGAGCCGGCTCACCTCGGGGATGAAGCGGACCTCGTCGGCGCTCTCCGAGCGCGTGACCGGCCTGTTCACCAAGCGCAAGCTCGACGCCACCACCCTGGAGGACCTGGAGGACGCGCTGATCCAGGCCGATTTCGGCCTCGAGACCGCGATGCGGGTCTCGGAGGCCGTCGGCAAGGGCCGCTACGAGAAGGGCATCTCGCCGGACGAGGTGCGGGCGATCCTCGCCGCGGAGGTCGAGCGGGCGCTGGAGCCCGTGGCGGTGCCGCTCGCCATCGACGCGAGCCGGAAGCCCTTCGTGATCCTCACCGTCGGCGTGAACGGCGCCGGCAAGACCACGACCCTCGGCAAGCTCGCCTCGAAGCTGCGGGCGGAGGGGCGCACCGTGATGCTGGCGGCGGGCGACACGTTCCGGGCGGCGGCGATCGACCAGCTCAAGGTCTGGGGCGCGCGCACCGGCACGCCGGTGGTGAGCGGCGCGCAGGGGGCAGATGCCGCGGGCCTCGCCTTCGACGCCCTCAAGCAGGCGGCCGCCGCCGGGACCGACGTGCTGCTGATCGACACCGCCGGCCGGCTCCAGAACAAGACCGGCCTGATGGCGGAGCTTGAGAAGATCGTACGCGTGCTGCGCAAGCAGGATCCGGAGGCGCCCCACGCCACGATCCTCGTCCTCGACGCCACGGTGGGCCAGAACGCCCTCAGCCAGGTGGAGCTGTTCTCGCAGGCCGCGCCGGTCTCGGGCCTGGTGATGACCAAGCTCGACGGCACCGCCCGGGGTGGCATCCTGGTGGCGCTGGCGGCGAAATTCGGCCTGCCGGTCCACTTCATCGGCGTCGGCGAGGGCGTCGAGGACCTGGAGCCCTTCGCGGCCCGCGATTTCGCCCGGGCCATCGCCGGGCTGGAGAAGGATTAGGACGCGGGCGCCCGCCGATCTTTGGTGCGCGATGTCATGGACATCGCGCGCTCGGCGTACCACACACCCCGCAAATCCCGTTCGACGCTCCCGGCCCACCGTGAGCGCCGCAGCCGAGCCGACCGAGCGTATGCAGATCGAATCCGTCCCCCCGCACCGCCACCTGCCGCCGCTCGTGAAGCTGGCGCTGGAACTCGGCCCGCTGGTGCTGTTCTTCCTCGGCAACGCGTATTCCGAGAAGTTCGGCGTCGCCCCGGACCAGAAGCTGTTCGTGGCCACGGGCGTGTTCATCGCGGCGACCGTGGTGGCGCTGGCGATCCACTACGTGATGGTGCGCCGCCTGCCGATCATGCCGCTCGTGTCCGGCGTGGTGGTGGTGGTGTTCGGCGGCCTGACCCTGGCGCTGCAGGACAAGACCTTCATCATGGTCAAGCCGACCATCGTGAACGCCCTGTTCGGGACGGTGCTGCTCGGCGGCCTCGTGTTCGGGCGCTCGCTGCTCTCGGTGGTGCTCGATTCGATGTTCAGCCTCACCGAGGAGGGCTGGCGCAAGCTCACCTTCCGTTGGGGCGTGTTCTTCTTCGTGCTGGCGGCGCTCAACGAGCTGGTGTGGCGGACGCAGACGGAGGATTTCTGGGTGAACTTCAAGGTGTTCGGCATCATGCCGATCACCGTGCTGTTCGCCCTGGCGCAGACGCCGCTGCTGACCCGCTACGAGCGCAAGACCCCGCAGCCCGAAATCTAGGGTCTACTGCGCTGCCGCGACCTTGCCGGCGGCGCGGATTCGCGTGAGCACGCTCGCGAAATTCTCAGGCGTGAGGATGCCGACGAGCTTGTCGCGGATGATGCCGTCCGGCCCGATGATGAAGGTTTCGGGCACGCCGTAGACGCCGAAATCGATCGCCGCCCGCCCTCCGGCATCGGCCCCCACCGCGCTGAACGGGACCCCGTGCCGGGCCAGGAAGCGCTGGCCAGCCTCGGGGGTCGGCTCCTTGTAGTCGATGCCCACGAGCCGGATGCCGGGCTCCTTCGCCAGGCGCATCAGCATCGGGTGCTCCACCTGGCAGGGCGCGCACCAGGAGGCGAAGACGTTGAGCACCGTGATCTGGCCCTTCAGATCCGCGCTCGACAGGCCGGGCACGGGCGCGCCCCCGGCGGTCAGCCCCGGCACGGCGGGCAGATCGAACTGCGGCACCGGCTTGCCGATCATCGCGGAGGGCAGGGCCGCCGGATCGGCGCCGGAGCGCAGGCGCAGGAACAGCACGGCGGCGAGCGCCGCGAAGGCGAGGGCCGGCACGATCAGCAGCAGCGAGCGGCGGACCGGCGGCGGCCGCCCGGTCGCCTCGTCGAGGGGCGCGGTCATCGCCGATCCTCGCCGAAGCCCTTCAGGGCACGCAGCTGCGTCCGGCGATCGCGCAGGGCGTTGCCGACCAGGGCGACCATCACGAAGGCGGTGAAGGCGTAGGCGAGCAGGATGAAGCCGCCGTGAGACCCGAGATCCATTGCGGCCCCCTAGACCGGTTGGCCGACCGGCATCGCGGCCGGTGTCGGAGTGATGTGCGGCTGGGCGCGGTCGAGGCGCTCGGCCTCGCGGATCGTCAACGTCCGCACCCGGCGACGCATGATCTCGGTGCGCATCGTGTAGAGATGCAGGGTGGTCCCCCCCAGGGTCGCGGCGCCGATCATGACCAGCAGCGGGTAGAGCATCGAGGGATCGATGGTCGAGCCGCCCATGCGCAGGATCGAGGCCGGCTGGTGGAGGGTCGACCACCAGTTCACCGAGAACTTGATGATCGGCAGGTTCACGGCCCCGACCAGGGTCAGGATCGCCACCGCGCGCGCGGCACGGTTCGGATCCTCCAGCGTGCGCCACAGGGCGATGATGCCGCAATAGATCAGCAGCAGAATGAGCATGGAGGTCAGGCGGGCATCCCAGACCCAGTAGGTGCCCCACATGGGCTTGCCCCACAGGGAGCCGGTCACGAGGCAGATCAGCGTGAAGGCCGCCCCGATCGGCGCCGCCGCCCGCTGGGCGACGTCGGCCAACGGGTGGCGCCAGACCAGGGTGCCGATCGCCGACACGCTCATGGCCCCGTAGAAGAACACGCCGAGCCACGCCGCCGGGACGTGGATGTACATGATCCGCACGGTCTCGCCCTGCTGGTAGTCGGGCGGCACCACGAAGAAGGTCTGGTACAGCCCCAGGGCCAGGACGGCGAGCGACAGGGCCGTGAGCCACGGCACCAGCGCGCCCGACCAGCGCATGAAATGGCTGGGGTTCGACAGGCGGGTCCAGAGGGAAGGCGTCATCGCGGCAGCTGTCTCGGACATCGTGGAAGCGGTCTAGCCTAGGGTGCGGTGCAGCAACAATGCGGGTCGGCGGCGCAGGCGGCGGGGTCGCCGGAATGTGGTCGCAGGCGGTGCCAACGCTGACGGGGCGTCGGAGCCGACGCGCTCCTGGACGATCGCGTCGACACCCAACCGTCTTCTTGGGACATCCGCGACGCGCCCCCTCTCCCGTGCGGGAGAGGGGACCCGCGCTACGCCCACACGCGTCTAAGCCTCCCAGCGTTCGCCGGTCTGGACAGTATCGCTATCTCGAGCTTCCTGACCGCGCCTGTTCGAGGCGTCCCGGGCCATGCCCCGGGTGCCACCGGCGCGCGGGGACGATGACGCATGTCCGCAACCGCAGGTTTTGGCGTCCGAGCCTTGCGCATCGCGGGCAGATTGCGCATATAGACGTGAACAAAAAGAGAACGAAAGAGCGTCCCTGAGAAAAGCTGTGGACGACCCGCCTCCCTCCTGACGGAACGAGCGCCTCATGCGAACCGCCGACAAGCAGATCGCCGACATCCTCGTCCGCTACGGCGAGCCCTTCGGGGGCAACGTCTGGCGCGTTCAGGGGACCGCCGTCATCTACCACAAGACCCTGGAGCGCATCGCCGCCCAGGCCGGCATCGTGTTCGAGCCGCCGACCGTCATCCGGGCCGAACGCGACGAGGCCGTGATCCTGGTGACCGGCCGCCTGCCCGGCGCGAAGCCCGGGACCGAGCGGGTCGAGTGGTCGATGGGCGAGGCGCTGGTCAACGTGAACTACCGCGTCTCCGGCAAGCAGGCGGCCTACGTCTACGCCATGGCCGAGAAGCGCGGGAAGGACCGCGTCATCCTCAAGCTCATCGAGCTGCACGGTCTCGTCTACTCGGAGGAGGAGGCCGACGAGTTCCGCGCCCATCAGATCCCGGTCCGCGCCGTCGACGAGGATTTCGAGGAGGCGCCCGCCTTCGACGAGGTCACCGAGGCCGAGGGCGACCTCAAGCGCCGCATCGACGAGGCCGCGACGATCAACGCGGTCACCGACCTGATGCTGGACGGTGCCACCCAGGCCGTCCTGGCGACGATGCCGCCCGGCACCCGCGACGAGGTGCGCGACTACGCCAAGGCCCGCCTCGTGGCGCTCGGCTGGCCGAAGCGCGCCGGACGCCGCAGCGCCGCCTGATCCCGCTTCCACCCCACCGAAGGAGACCGCCATGCATCGCGCGACGAGCCGCCGCACCATGAAGGCCCGCCGGGATTCCCACCACGGCTGGAGCATCGAGACGCTGTCCTACAGCCCGACGCGGATCGTGCGCCTCGGCGCCGAGAAGGTCGCCATCCTGTTCCCCCCGGTCGAGCCCGGCGCGGCCTGGCAGCTCTACCCGCATCCCGACACGTTCCCGGGCCTCAACTTCGAGGGCCTGCCCGAGCCGCTGCGTCCGGAATTCCTCGCCTTCCCGGATCTTCCAGAGGTCGAGCGGTTCCTCGGCATCCGTGATGCCGAACCCGCCGCGCTGGCGGCGTAAGCTGACGGCTCAGAGCGATGGCCAGGGCGCGCCGCGATGGAGCGCCTCGGCCTCGGCCGTGAAGGTGCCGTCGGAACCGTGCAGCACGAGGGGCGGGCGCAGGCTCGCGGCGGCGCGGCTGCCGCGGACCGCGGCGATCAGCACACGGATCGCGGGCGCGTCGCCGCGGGGATGGACCGGGCGGATCGCCAGCCCGCCGTAGCGGCCCTTCAGGGCGTCGAGGCAGGCGGGAAGGGCGTCCGCCCGGTGGATCAGGCCGAGGCGGCCGCCGGGCCGCAGGATCGCCGTGCAGGTCCGGATCCAGGTCTCGAGATCCCCGCCCGCGAAGGTGTGGGCGGCGGCGCGGCCCGGATGCGGCGAGGCGCGGTGGCTGCCGGGTGCGAAGAACGGCGGGTTGGTGAGCACGACGTCGAAACTGTCCGGCGCCAGGCCGGCGGCGCGGCGTTCCGCCGCGGGTGCCAGGACGTCGGCTACCAGAACCTGCGCGTCGATGCCGTTGAGGGCCGCGTTGGCGCGGGCCTGCCCGGCGAGCACCGGGTCGCGCTCGACCAGCGTCGGCCGGAGGCCCGGCGCCAGGGCCGCGCAGGCGAGACCGACGGCACCGGTCCCGGCGCCGACATCGCAGACCCGCTCCCCGGCCTGCGGCGCGAGCAGCCGGGCGAGCAGCACCGCGTCGGTCCCGGCGCGATGCGCCCCCCGCGGCGGCTGGTGCAGGCGCAGGAGGCCGCCGAGGAAAGAATCGGCGCCGGTGTCGGCCTCTTCTGTCACGGCTGGCGCAGCTCGTGGGCGATGCCGGCATCCGTGAGCAGGCGGCGGGCCTGGGCCTCGTGGTCGCGCGGGACGAGAAGGCGCTGGCCGAAGACCCCGATCGATCCCTCCATCAGGCTCATGTGGCTGTCGGCGACGAGGACCGGGATCTCGGCCGCCTCGAGGACCGATCGGGCGAACCCGATCAGCACGACATCGTTGGCCCGGATCAGCTCGATCATCGCGTGTTCGCTCCGAAGCGGGCTCGGATCGGCGGTTTCGTCGCGTGAGCCCCGCGCTGGCGGCACCCCATATCCGGACGGCGACGATGTTGCGGCGCCGCGGGGCGCGTGCGAAGGGATCGCCCGCCCCCTGAGGGGCGACCGGTCTGGAGGTCACGGATCTTGGGTATGGCCCTCTCCATCGAGAATCCGAAGCCCGAGGCGGAGGCGGGGCTCAACGACCTTGTCGCGCTGGTGGCCGACGGCATGGCGCGGGTCAACACCACGATCCTGTCGCGGACGGGATCGGACGTGGCGATGATCCCCGAGGTCGCCAACCACCTGATCGCCTCCGGCGGCAAGCGCCTGCGCCCGATCCTGACGCTCGCCTGCGCCCAGCTCTGCGGCTACGCGGGCGCGACCGACGGCGACGTGAAGCTCGCCGCCAGCGTCGAGTTCATGCACACCGCGACGCTCCTCCACGACGACGTGGTCGACGAGAGCGACATGCGCCGCGGCCGCGTCGCCGCCCGGATCAAGTGGGGCAACGAGGCCTCCGTGCTGGTCGGCGACTTCCTGCTCGGCCAGGCCTTCCGGATGATGGTGGAGGTCGGCTCCCTGCGGGCGCTCGACATCCTCTCGGCCGCCGCCACGGTGATCGCCGAGGGCGAGGTGATGCAGCTCACCAACGCCAAGAACCTGGAGACCGACGAGGCCGCCTACCTTGCGGTGATCCGCGGCAAGACCGCCGAGCTGTTCGCCGCCGCCTGCGAGGTCGGCCCGGTGCTCGCCGGACGGCCCGAGGCCGAGCAGGCGGCCGCCCGGTCCTACGGGATGAATCTCGGCATCGCCTTCCAGCTGATCGACGACGTGCTCGATTACGGCGGCACCTCGGCGGAGCTCGGCAAGAACGTCGGCGACGATTTCCGCGAGGGCAAGATCACCCTGCCGATCGTGCTCGCCTACCGCCGCGCCAGCGAGGGCGAGCGCGGCTTCTGGCGCCGCACCCTGCAGCAGGGCGAGATCGGCGCCGACGATCTGGAAACGGCCCTCGACCTCCTGCAGCGCCACGGCGCCCTGGAGGAGACCGTCGCCCGCGCCCACCATTACGGCGCAGAGGCCCGGGCCGCCCTCGACATCTTCCCCGACGGGCCCGTCAAGGCGGCGCTCCTCGGGGCCGTCGAGTTCTGCGTGGCGCGGGCGCGCTGAGGCGGGGCCTCACGGCTCCCGCATCGACAGCCAGACCGCCCCACCATCGGATCGGCAGCGCGTCGCCCCGGGCTGATCGGACCGCGGCCCGCCGCGAAGGTATCCCTCGCGCTCCGTCCCCGCAGGCGGGTCGGTGATGCCGGTCCCTACGATTGAACGACCCATCGGCCGCCGGTCGCGTCAGCGCGTCGCGGGTCCGAGGGCGTCGGTGAGGGCGGGGGCGAGGTTGCGCAGCTCGTCCAGATGCGCGGCCGTCAAGCTTTGCAGGAGGACCTCGGCACGGGGCGTGAGCGACAACGCGCTCCGCCGCCGGTCCTCCACGGCGCGTGTCTTGGTCAGCAGACCGGCCTCCACCATGCGGGACACCAGTTCGGCCGCGCTGTGCGGGGCGATCAGCAGCTGCTCGGCCAGAAGGCCGACCGTGGCGGGCGCGCGTCCGACATGGCCTGCCAGGGTCAGCAGGGCCTGATGCTGCTGCGGCGGCAGCCCCGCCCGGGCCGCCGCGGCCTCGCTGAACGCCAGGAAGCGGCGGAGCCGGAACCGGAAATCCGCGAGCGCCGCATATTGCTCCCGCGACAGCGCCTCCGTCCCGGACGCGTCGGTGTCCATGATCGCCTCCGTGATGGGGCCTGTGATCCGCCGACGATGCCCCGGATCGACAGGCTTGTGCAGCCTCGCCACGACCGTGCCGTTGTGGATTATATCGGATCACGACATAAATGCGGTCGTGAGGAAAGGAGGCCTGGATGATCGGCGGGACGGAAGGGGAGCGCGGGGGTGCGAGGCCGTTGCGCCGTGCGCTGCGGGATTTCAGTGCTGATCGGCGGGTCCTGACGCTGGCCGGCATGGCTGTCGTCACCGGCACGGCCGCGGGCGTCACCGCCTGGATCCTGCTCACGCTCATCGGCCTTGTGACCAATCTCGCGTGGTATGGCCGCTTCGATACCGCTCTGACCTCCCTGGCCGGCGCGACGCCGGGGCCCTGGATGGTGGCGATCCCGGTGATCGGGGCGCTGATCGTCGGCGCCATGGCGCGCTACGGCTCGGAGAAGATCCGCGGCCACGGGATCCCGGAGGCGATGGAGGCGATCCTGATCGGCGGGAGCCGGATGTCGCCCAAGGTGGCCGTGCTCAAGCCGCTCTCCTCGGCGGTGGCGATCGGCACCGGCGGCCCGTTCGGCGCCGAGGGGCCGATCATCGTGACCGGCGGCGCGGTCGGCTCGCTCTTCGCGCAGTTCTTCCACCTCAGCGCCGCCGAGCGGAAGACCCTGCTGGTGGCGGGCGCGGCTGCGGGCATGACCGCCATCTTCGGGACGCCCGTGGCGGCCGTGCTGCTCGCCGTCGAAGTCCTGCTGTTCGAGTGGCGGCCGCGGAGCCTCGTCCCGGTGACCGTCGGGGCGGTCACGGCGGCCTGCTGGCGGCCGGCCCTGTTCGGCGCCGGCCCGCTGTTTCCCTTCGCCGACAATCCGGCCCTGCCCTGGTGGGGGCTTCCCGCCTGCGCGCTGCTCGGCGTCGCCTGCGGCCTGATCTCCGGCGCGCTGACCCGGGCGCTCTACGCGCTGGAGGACGGGTTCGGGCGGCTTCCCATCCACTGGATGTGGTGGCCCGCCCTCGGCGCCGTCGTGGTCGGCCTGGGCGGCCTCGCGGAGCCCCGGGCGCTCGGCGTCGGCTACGACGTGATCCACGACCTGCTCTCCGGCCACATGCTGGCGAGCGCCGTGGTGCTGATCCTGGGGGTGAAGGCGGTGATCTGGCTCGCCGCCCTGTCGTCGGGCACGTCCGGAGGCGTGCTCGCGCCGCTGCTGATCCTTGGCGGCGCCGTCGGCTGGCTGATCGGCCTGCTCCTGCCCGGCGCCCACGGCTTCTGGGCGCTGCTCGGCATGGCGGCGATGCTCGGCGGCACGCTGCCGGCGCCCCTCACCGGCGTCGTCTTCGCTGTCGAGGTGACCGGCGACGTCGCCGCCCTGGCGCCCCTGCTCGCCGCCACCATGGCGGCCTACGCGGTGACCGTGCTCCTCCTCAAGCGCTCGATCCTGACCGAGAAGATCGCCCGGCGCGGGCAGCACGTCACCCGGGAATACGGGATCGATCCCTACGATCTGGCCCGGGTCGAGGCGGTGATGACCCGCACCGTCGAGACCCTGGACGCGGACCTGCCCCTGGCCGAGGCTCTCGCCGCCATCGAGACCGGCCTCCACCACGCCTACCCGGTGGTCGACGGCGCGGGTCGGCCGGTGGGCCTCGTCTCGCGCAAAGACGCCCTGCGCTGGACCCTCGAAGTGCGCGAGGGTGAGACGGAGGCGGGCACCCTCGGCGAGCGCGTCTCCGACGCCGATCTGGCCGTCGTCCATCCGGGCGACGTGGTCTCGCACGCCCTCGACGTGATGCTGTCGGCCGGGCAGGGCCGCCTGCCGGTCACCGATCCGCAGACCGGCAGCCTCGTCGGGCTCCTGACCCGCAAGGATCTGCTTCAGGTGCGCGCCACCGTGGTGCGGGCCGAAGCCGAGCGCCGCGCGTTCTACCGGAAGGGGCGGGGTGAGCGGCGCGCACGGATGGAGGCATGACCATGGAGCCGCGCCTTCCCGGCCGGACCACCCGCCTCGACCAGCTCGGGCCGGGCAGCTGCTACCTGATCGCCGGCCCGGACGGGCCTGATCTCGCCCTCGTCGTCCTGCGTGACGGACGGCGGGAGGCCCTGCTGCTGAACCGGCGTCACGAGGCCGACGGCCACCTGCGGATCGTCTCTGAGATCGCCCCCGACGCCGACGTGTTGGCGCTGCAGGGCGCTTTCCTGGCGCCCAGCGGTGCCCTCGCGGACATCGCCGTCGGCCACGCCGCCCTCGCTCCGGCTGCGCTCCATCTCGGTGACGGCCGCGCGTATCTGTGCGGCTGCGACAGGGACGGCCGGCTGGCCGCCTTCGATGTCGGGAGCGGCCGCGTCAGCGCGATGGATCCCGGCGACCTGCCGCGGGCAAGCCGCTGGCGCGTGATGGTGCCGGAGGGGAACGGGGTCGTGACGGTCTACGCGGCGGAGCCGGCCTGAACGCCTGCCGCGGGTTGGCTCAGCGCAGGAAGGTCGGTGCGACCCACCATGCAGGGTGGGCGGTGCGCAGGGCTGCGGCGGCCCGCACGGCCGCGCGACGGTCGGCGAACAGCGCGAACACGGTCGCACCCGAGCCCGACATCCGCGCGAGGCGGCAGCCCTGGCCGCGGAGGGCCTTGAGCGCGTCGCCGATCACCGGCGCCACGGTCAGAGCCGGCGCCTCCAGATCGTTGCGGGCCCCGGCCAGGGCTTCCAGCAGCGCGCCGGTCGCCATGTCTTGCGGGATCGTCGGATGCGGCGCGCCCGGGAGATCCTGGCCGGCGGCGAGGCCCAGCGCCTTGAAGACCGGTGCGGTGGGCACCGGAACGCCGGGATTGATCAGCACCGCGGGCAGCGGCGCGAGCCCGAGGGCCGGGCCGATCTCCTCGCCGGCCCCGCGCATCATCCGGGCCCGCGGGACGAGGCAGACCGGCACGTCGGCGCCGGTCTCGCGCGCCACCGCGCCGACGGCCTCGTGGTCGAGGGACAGCCCGTTGAGGCGCGCCAGCAGCCGCAGGGCCGCGGCGGCGTCGGAGGAGCCGCCGCCGATCCCCGCCGCGACCGGCAGGCGCTTCACCAGATGGAAAGCGCCCACGCGCAGCCCCGGCACCCGCGCGGCGAGCCCCCGGGCGGCCCGGAGGACGAGGTTGTCGTCCGTGGGACCGGCCGGGCCGGCGGTGGGCCCGCTGACGGTCAGGCCCAGCGGGGCAGCGGGATCCAGCGTCAGGCGGTCGGCAGTCCCCGCGAAGGCGACGAGGCTCTCAAGCACGTGGTAGCCGTCGCCGACGCGGCGGCCGAGGACGTGGAGCGTCAGGTTGACCTTGGCGGGGGCGCGATCGGCGAGAAGGGGCACGGGGTCTCGGTCGGGTCGTGGCGGTTTGTCCCGAGGCTCTACAGCCTCGCGGACCAGAACAACAGCTCAGCGGGTGTCTCCGCCGAACGCCCCGTGCGGCCGATAGGGCAGGGCGTCGCCCACGCGGATCGCGGTCAGATCCTCGGCGAGTTCGACCAGCCCGTCGCTTCCCGCAAGGCCCGACAGAGCTCCGCCGGGCGCCGGCACGGCCTCAGGCAGACCGTCCGGGCCGGCGCGCAGGCAGACGCGCAGATATTCGCGCCGCCCGGGACGCTTCTCGCGGGCGAAGCCGCTGCGGACCGCCATCTCGGGCGCCGTGTCGTGTGCCCCGGAGAGATGCAGGACCAGGGGACGCAGCACCGCAAGGGCGGTCACGTAGGCAGCGGCCGGATTGCCCGGCAGGCCGATGAAGGGCGTGCCGGCCACGGTTCCGAGTGCCACCGGGCGACCGGGCTTGATCGCCAGCCGCCAGAAGGTCAGCGCGCCCGAAGCCTCGACCGCGGCGCGGACGTGATCCTCCTCGCCGACGGAGACGCCCCCCGATGTCAGGATCAGGTCGTGGGACGCGGCGGCGCCCGCGATGCGCGCCCGCAGAGGCCCCGGCTCGTCGCGCAGGATGCCGAGATCGACCGGGTTGGTGCCGAGCCGTTTCAGGAGCGCGGCGAGCATCGGCCGGTTGGCGTCGAAAATGCCGGCCGGCGACAGCGGCTGGCCGGGCGGCGTCAGCTCGTCACCGGTGGAGAACAACGCGACCGTCAGGGGCTTCCGCAGGGGCAGCGCGGGCATGCCGCAGGCGGCGGCGAGCGCGATGTGCTGCGGCCCGAGGCGGGTCCCGGCGCGGATCACGATGCTGCCGCGGGCGACGTCCTCGCCGGCCCGCCGCCGGTTGGAGCCCGGCAGCAGGCCCTCGGGCAGGACAACGGTACCGCCCTCGATCCGCACGTCCTCCTGCATGGCGACGGTGTCGGTCCCCGGAGGCATCGGCGCCCCGGTGAAGATCCGAACCACCGCGCCCGGATCCGGATCGGCGGCCGGATGGCCGGCCGGCACGCGTCCGCCGATGGGCAGGCGCGTTTCGCCCTCGACCGCGAGATCGCCGGCCCGCAGGGCGTAGCCGTCCACCGCGGCGTTGTCGAAGGGGGGCAGATCGAGCGGCGCGATCAGGTCCTCCGCGAGGACCCGGCCATCCGCACCCGCGAGCGGAACCGTCTCGATTCCGGACAGGACCGGAAGCCGCGCCCGGATCAGCGCCACCGCGTCGGCGACCCGCATCGGCGCGGGTGCGGCGTCGAAGCAGTCGGGGCTCAGGCGGCCCATGGCGCTGCGGGCTCAGACGGGGGCGGGCGGGTCGGCACAGGCGGCCTCGCGGGCTGGGACGAGTCGCCTTGCGGCATCGGCGCCGCGCGATCAAGCCCGGGCCTTGGTCCCGACAGGTCAGATCCTCTAGGCTCCCGCGCATCATGGCGTTTCCCGAATCCGTCTCTGTCGCGCTTCCCTGCCAGCGCCACCTGTTCGAGATGCCTGCCGCCATCTGCTACCTCGACGCGGCGGCGTGGTCGCCGCTTCCGCGGGCCGTGCGCGAGGCGGGCGAAGCGGGAATTCTGGTCAAGAGCCGACCCTGGGACCATCCCCGCGCGGTGGTCCCGGCTTGGGCCGAGCGGGCGCGCGCAGCGGCCGCCCGGCTGATCGGGGCCGGCGCGGACGATATCGCGATCGTCGGCGCGGTCAGCCACGCCATGGCGGTGGCCGCGCACAACCTGACTTTGAGACCGGGCGGGCGCCTGCTGCGCGTGGCCGACGAGTTTCCGTCCCTGCGTTTCGCCTTCGACCGCCTGGCCGAGCGACAGGGCCTGGTGGTTGAGGAGGTCCCGCGCCCTTCGGACGGGGACTGGACCGAAGCCGTCGCGGCCGCGATCACGCGGCCGGGTGCCGCGCCGCTCGCCCTCGCCACCCTGACCCCGCTGCACTGGACCGACGGCAGCCTGATCGACCTCGACCGTCTCGCGCCCCTGGTCCATGCGGCGGGCGCGGCCCTGGTGATCGACGCGACGCAGGCCGTGGGCGCCGTTCCGGTGAGCGTCGCCCGGTGGCGCCCCGATTTCCTGGCCTTCCCCACCTACAAATGGACCCTCGGTCCCTATGGCCTCGCCTTCCTGTACGCGGCGCCGCACCGGCAGGACGGGGCGGCCATCGAGGAGAATGTCGGGAACCGGCCGCCGGCCGTCGGCGCACGCCGCTACGACCGGGGCGAACTCTACGATCCGGTGGCGTTGTCCATGGCCGTAGCCGGGTTGGAGCTGATCGCCGAATGGCGCGTGCCGGCCATCGCCGCCCGCCTGCGCGGGCTGACAGACCACTTGGCGGACGGGGTCGCCGCGTTCGGCCTGACGCCGATGCCGGCGGCCTTGCGGGCACCACACATCCTGGGATTGCGGCCGCCTGCGGGGATGCCGACCGATCTCGTCGGGCGCCTGCACCAGGACAAGGTCTTCGTCAGCGAGCGCTCCGGCGCCCTGCGCATCAGCCCGCATGTCTGGGCGAACGACGACGATCTCACGCGCTGCATTGCCGCACTGCGCGCCGCGTGCCAGGGCGTCATCTGAGACCGATCGGGCGCGGATCCTTCGACGCAGGCATAGAGCCGGAGGAATGCGGATGCTGCGCCACCGGCCGGCTCTCGATGACGGTGCCGGAACACCGTCGGCTTGCCCACACGGAGACTGTCCACACCCACATGCCCGATTCGATGCCGCGTCCCGGTGATTGGCTCCGGATCCCGGGTCCCGGCCGTCGCCGCCTGCCCGGACCGATGCGCGCCGTCCTCTCCGGGCGGTTCGCCGTGATCCTGTCAGGCGAACTGATCCAGAGCCTGTTCCACTTCCTCCTGAACATCCTGCTGGTGCGCGAACTCGGCGCGCACGATTACGGCTTGTTCGCCATCGTCTTCGCGGTCGGTGCGGTCGGCATCACCTATATCCGGGCCCTGGTCGCGGTCCCGGCGACGATCCACGTCGCCCGGAGCCTGGGGCGGCCGGCGGCGCTCGGCTACGACGTGATGTTCGGCTCGGGGGCGGTGCTCGTCTCGGGCGTCATGGCGACCGGCGTCGGCTTGGTGCTGATCCCGGTGATCGGCCTCGGCGCGCTCGCGGCGGGAGCCTTCGTGGGCCTCTACGCCTTCCGCAGCTATCTGCGGATCGTGCTTCTCGCCCGCGGCCGTCCCCGGATCGCCGGCCTGAGCGATCTGGTCTACGCGGTCTGCGGCGGTCTCCTGGTCGCCCGCTGGCTGAACGGCGAGGGCACGGCGCTCCTGGATCGGGCCTTCGCGGCGATCGCACTCGCCCACGCGATCGCGATCGCCGTGGCGTACGGGGCACTCCGCGAGCGGATCCGCTTCTCCCTCCACGCGCGGGCACGGGCGCGCTACCGGGCGATCTGGCGGACCCTCGCTTGGTCTCTGGCCGGCGTCACCAGCCTGACCGTGCAGGGGCAGGGGCTGACCCTGCTGCTGGCGCTCCTGGCCGGGCCTGCCGCCTACGCGCCGATCGCCGCCACGATCGTGCTCTATGCGCCGCTGCGCATCCCGGCGAGCGCGCTGCTGAACATGATCCTGCCGGAGATCAGCCGGCTGCTCGCGGCCGGGCAGGTCGACGCCGCACGCCGGCTCGTCATCCGCAACGGGATCCTGCTCGGCAGCGCCTGTCTCGCCTATGGAGCGCTGATGGCGGCCGCCCTGCCGCTGATCGAGGACATCCTGTTCAAGGGGCGGTTCGCCGACCAGCCGATGGGCTGGATCGGGCTCGGCGTCTGGGCGGTGGTGACCGTGTCGCTGCTCTACGCGATCCCGCGGGCCTATCTGGAGGCCTCCGCGGCGTTCCGGACCATCACGGCGGGTGCGGTCGCGAGCGCCGCCCTCGGCATGGCCGTGATGGTGCCGGTGCTGCTGCTGCTGATGCCTCCCGCCACGGCGCTCGTCGGCCTGCTGTCCTCCGAGGTGGCCACGCTGGTCTGGTCGGTCTCGGCCTTTCGGACGCTGGCCCGGCATCCGAGGCCGGCGCGGCCCGTCGGCGTCCTGTGAAGGGCGCGGCGGCGGCGCTCAGCGGAGGGAGAGCAGGACGGGCGCCAGTTTCCGCAGCGCGGGCGTCTTGCTGTAGATCCAGAGCGGGTTGTGCTGGACGACGTGGGTGCACAGGCCGCGCTTGAAGTCGAAGACGGGACGGTTCACCGCCGGATCGATGCCGCCGAAATCGAAGACGCGGCAGCCTTCCGCCTTCGCTCGTTCCACGAAGCGCCAGACGGCGAGGGTGGCGGCGCCCGTCGCCCGGGCCCGCGCGTTCGAGGCCGTGTAGAAATCCGTGCAGCGCGTGTCCGACAGATGCGCGATGCGCACGAGGATGCGCTCTCCCTTCTCGCGGACGTCGAGGAAGAGCAGGTGCTCGTCCTCAGCCGCGATGTCCCGGTAGGCCTTCGGCTGCAGCGTCGTGGCGAAACCCTTGCGCTCCCGCAGGGCCGCGAACATCGCGGTGAAATCGTCGAAGGCCGACAGGCGCTCGGCTCGGTCTGTCAGGAAATGCGTCGTGACCTCGGTGTTGCGCTCCGCCTTGCGCAGGGCCTTGCGCCAGCGCTGCTCCATACCGGCCTGGATGGCGTCGAGATCCTGCGTCAGGTCGAGTTCGAGAGTGTGATCGTGCGCGCCGATCACCGGGGTGAAGCCGTGCATCAGGAGAGCCAGCGTCGCATCCCGGGTCTCGAACTGCTCGTAGTCGATGGCGAGGATGTCGAGCCGACCGAGGGCGAGGTGATCGATGAACGCCGCGAACACCGCCTCCGCGCGGTGTGTCCCGGCCTGGGTCAGCAAGGGGCCGCCCTGGACGTGGATGAACCGCGCCGGCCCCTTGCGACGGGTCTGCCACTGGATGAAGGCGAGATCCGCACCGTCGCCGGTCACCACCGCGCGCCGCACCGCCAATCCGCGCCGCACCTTGTAGGCGCCCCAGGGACTGCCGCAATAGATGTTGGCGCCCGGGCAAGCCCAGATCCGTCTGTCCCAGTCCAGGGCATCCGCAGTCTCCTGAACTGCGAGCTTGGCTGCCATGTCGCTCCTCGTCCTGCCCAGGCAGGGTTGTCCGCGCTGCACGCTCATCGATCAGGCGCGGTCGCATTGCATCCTTGCGCCGCCGATCGTCCACAGGGTGACTGCCGCACTGCGCGCCGAATCCCCGGCGTGTCCAGCGGGCCTTCGAGGCCTCGGGGCGGATCCGCGAAGCGGTGGACGACCGTCAGTTGCCGTACGGTTCGCCCCGCGCGGCTGCGGCGCTCGGCCCCGATCGCTGAGGGCGAGCCCGGTCCCACGACCGGCTCCGTCGCCGGATTGGAACCGAGGCGAATGCGAGGACGCCGGCTCTAAGCTGCCGGGCGGGCCGGAACGTCCGCGGCGCGCGCGGCATCCGTCGCCCGCGGGCGGCGCAGCGTCGTCCGGACGATCGCCTCGATACCCTCGGCCGCCGAGGCTTCGGAGAACAGGCTCTCGTAGCGTGCCCGCGCCGCACGGCCGAAATCGCGCCAGCGCGCCGGGTCAGCGACCAGATCCGCCAGCACGGCGGCGATCGGCTCCGGGCCGCCCGACGGAACGATCCAACCGGTCTTCCCGGCCTCCACCACCTCCGGAAGGCCGCCGATGGCGGTGACGAGCGGCGGAACGCCGTAGGACATCGCCTCGATCGCCACGCGGCCGAGGGATTCCGGTCGCTGCGACGGCATCGTGACCACGTCGGCCCAGCGGTAGAGCGCCGCGGGATCGGCGACGAACGGCGCGAGGGTGACCTGATCGGCGAGACCCGCCTCGGCGATCCGCTTCACCAGGGCCTGCTCGCGGGCGTCATCCTCGAAGGCGCTGCCGACGATGCGCACCTGGATCCGCTGGCGCACGGGTTCGGGCAGCGAGGCGAGGGCCTCCACGAGGACGTCCTGTCCCTTGATCCGGCTGATCCGGCCGAGCATCAGCACCCGAAGCGGCCGAGACCCGTCATACGCAGGCCGGTTCGGCTCCGCCGGACCGGCGATGCCGTTATAGACGACGCGGGCTGTGGTCCCGTGGGGCAGGGCGTAGGTTCGCTCGGTGGCCCGCGAGTTGAACACCACGTTGGCGCCGCTCCAGCGGATCAGACCACGCAGGACCTTCAGCACAACGCCTTCGGGGATCTCGTGGACGTGCACGATGCTCCGGCCGGGCGCGAGCCGGGCGGCCAACAGATAGTCGGCCACCACGGTGGTGTTGATGTAGACGAGGTCGCTCGCGCGGATGCGACGCAACGCACGGATTATGGCGATGGGCAGCGTCAACAGACCCAGAGTTGCGAGGCGCGCCAGATTCTTGCGCCGCAGGATCCAGAGCGGTGCGATGACGATGTCGTTGGCGAACGGCTCCAGCCCGGCGACGATCGGCCCGCGCCGCGGGAGCACCACGTCGATCCGCGCGGTGGGATGGGCGGCCCGGATGGTCCGGACGGTCTCGATGAAGCAGCGATCCGAGCCGTACAACTCGAAGCCCTGATGGACGCAGGTGATCCGCAGACGCGACGCGGCGTCGCCCTCCGCGCGCATGGCGGCTGCGAGGGCGCGATCGTCGTCGCTGACGCGACACGACTTGAATCCTGGGCTATCAACCATAAGTCTATTTCTGAATTTTTACAGCAACTAGCGGTTGTAATCGCAGGGCGCCGTGACTGTATCCTCGGGCTTTACAATAGGGGCCCTTAATTGGGAAGGAAGGTCCATGGCTGACCGCGCACCGAAACTACTTATTCTTGGCACGCGCGGAATTCCGGCTGCGCATGGCGGCTTCGAGACTTTTGCCGAACGTCTGGCGCTGTTCTTGGCCGGCCGCGGATGGCAGGTCGGGGTGTACTGTCAGCGCGACGTCGAGACGGTGCGGGAGCGCATTTCGACTCGCCTCTGGAACGGCGTCGAACTGATCACCGTGGAGACCGGCCTGAGCGGCCCTGCCGCGACTCTCGCCTTCGACGCCATCTGCACGCACGATGCGGCGACACGCGGCGGCGTGTGCCTGGTGCTCGGGTACAACGGTGCGGTGTTCCTGCCCTACCTGCGGGCGCGCGGCGGACGGATCGTGACGAACATGGACGGCATCGAGTGGCGCCGTCCGAAATGGTCGCTGCCCGTCCGCGCCTTCTTCTATGTCAGCGAGTGGATCGCCGCGTGGTCCTCGCAGCGGTTGGTGGCCGACCATCCCGGGATCGCCGACCATCTCGCCCGACGCCGGCCGCGCGCGGCCATCACGACCATTCCGTATGGCGGCGACCCTCCGGCCGAAACCGGACCGCCGCCCCTCGGGCTCGAGCCCGATCGCTACCTCGTTTCGATCGCTCGCATCGAGCCGGACAACAACATCCTGACGCTCGTCGAGGCGTTCTCACGCCGCGCCCGGGGCATGCGGCTGGTCGTCCTCGGCACGCTGAATGTCGGCAACCCGTACCATCGCGCCGTGGAGGATGCCGCCTCGCCCGAGGTGCTGTTCCCCGGCGCCATCTATGAGCCCGAGCAGGTTCAGGCCCTTCGGGTTCATGCGCGGGCCTATCTCCACGGTCACACCGTGGGCGGCACCAACCCGTCGCTGGTCGAGGCGCTGTGGGCAGGCAACGCCGTGATCGCCCACGACAATCCGTTCAACCGGGGCACGGCCGGCGACGATCAGTTCTACTTCTCGGATCGGGACAGCTGCGCCGCAGCGATCGCGCATGTCCTCGCCGACGAGGCCGCGGTCGCGGCGGCCCGCAAGGCCGCACGGCGGCGCGCCGAGCGGTTCCGCTGGGACGACGTGCTGGCCTCCTATGAGGACACGCTGCGCCGGGTCGGCGGCTATCCGCCGGCGCCGGACGTCTCGGCCACCGAACCCGGCGCCGTTCTCGTCGGCGCCGCAGCCGGTCCGGAATGGTAGGCCCAAGCCGGCGCTCCCTGCTCGTCGGTGCCCTCGCAGCGGCGGGGGCGCGACCCGCCCGAGCGACGCCTGCGCCGATCGCGTTGCGTCGGGGCATCGCCCTGTGGCCGTGGTTCTCGCTGACCACCGAATATCCGCCTCCGCGGACCGACTATGCCTGGCCGCCCTTCCAAGCCGGCCGGCCGATACCCACGCCCCGCGACCTGGGGCAGCTCGCCGATCTCGGCTTCGACTTCGTGCGACTGCCCCTCGATCCCGGACCCTTCGTGGCCTTCACTGGCACCCGGCGCACCGAACTGTTCGATGCGCTCTCCGCCGCCATCGATGCGATCCTGGCGGCCGGGCTGCGCGTCGTGGTCAATGTCCAGGCCAATGCCGCGACTCACCATTACACGCCCGACGCGTTCTACGGTTCGGACCGGGCGCTGCTGTTCTCCGCCTATCGCGACCTCGTCGGCGCCCTCGCGCGCCTGTGTGCTCGGAAGGATGCCGGCCAAGTGGCCCTGGAACCGGTGAACGAGCCGCCGCAGGCCTGCGGCGCGCTCGCCTGGAATCGGGTCCAGAACAGGCTCCTCGAGGCGGCCCGGGCGGCGGCACCGGCGCTGACCCTGGTGGCGACGGGATCCTGCGGCAGTCTCGTCGCCGGCCTGACCGCGCTCGATCCGGGCACCCTCGCGCGGTTTTCGCCGCTGCTCTACACGTTCCACTTCTACGAGCCGTACCTGTTCTCCCATCAGGGGGCGACGTGGCTTACAGAGGAGCCGTTCTAT
Source organism: Methylobacterium sp. 391_Methyba4 (assembly GCF_029691625.1). Classification (NCBI taxonomy): domain Bacteria; kingdom Pseudomonadati; phylum Pseudomonadota; class Alphaproteobacteria; order Hyphomicrobiales; family Methylobacteriaceae; genus Methylobacterium; species Methylobacterium sp. 391_Methyba4. The sequence goes on from NZ_CP121475.1 coordinate 6,162,343, forward strand.
CGCTGGCTCACGGCGGTTCCCTGGCCCGGGTCGCGCGGCACGCTGCGGGAGACGCTGGCGGTGGTCGAGGCGCGCATGGACGCGGACCGCACGGTGACGCAGGCCGAGAAGGCGCGCGATCGGGCGGTGATTGAAGCGAAGCTGCGCGACTATTTCGAGGCCGCGCCCGGCCCCGCCTACATCGCCGACGCGATGGCGCCGGTGTCGACTTGGGCGGACCTCTACGGCATCGCCCCGGGACACGTTCTGATGGGCGAGTTCGGGGCCCTGCGCACCGATGCCCGGTTCACGGCGTCCCGGGCTCCGGACCGGGCCGCCTATATCCGCGACGTCCGGATGGCGGCCGAGACGAATGGGTTCGCCTGGTCGTTCTGGAATCTCTTCGACGGCCTCGGCTTCATGGACGACGCGCACGTCGCCGATCCCGCCCTCGTCGCAGCGCTCGGGCTCCGGAGCCGGTCCTGAAACGCCCGCCGATCCGGCCGATCTTCGCTCCCAATCAGACGCGCCCCCGGGCGGGGAGGGGCGGGAACAGCACGATGAGCATCAGGGCGAACTTGGCGAGCAGGGTGGTCTTGCCGGCCAAGCCCTCGAAGGTGTTCACCAGGATCACGAAGGCCAGGATCGGCAGCCAGACCCCGCGCCGACAGTCCCGCGCGATCTCCGCCAGGTAGAGCCCCACCGCGATCACCAGCACCGCCGTCACCAGGATGCCGTGATAGAGCACGGCCGAGATGATCGAATTCTCGATGCCCCATTCCAGCCCGTAGATCCGGCGCAGGGTGTTCACCTGCAGGAAGTCGGGGCCGAGCAGAAGCTGCCGGAACGGGATCGCGTCGAAGACCGAGAGCATGTCGACCCGGGCCTTGGCGCTGCCGCCGTCCGAGACGAACCGGTCCAGGAGGGTGTCGAAGAAGCCGGCAGCGGCCAGGATAGCGACCAGAACCGGCAGCAGGGTGAGGGCGAAGCAGGCACCGGCCGCCGCCGCCAGCGGAACGCGGCCGGTGCGCAGGGTGCGGTTCAGGGCCACGAGGCCCACGCCGCTCCCGAGAACCAGTGTCGTGACGGTGGCCGAGCGACCGCCGAACGTGACGAGGGCGACCAGCTGGAGGCCGATCATCGCGGCGCGGGCCATCGGCGCCAGCCGGCCACCACCCTTGGCGAGCGCCAGGATGTAGCAGGCCGTCAAGGTCGCGTTGGCCAGCGGATGCCCCTGCAACGCCGCCGAGCGGGTGTCGGATTCGAACGCGACGCCGTCGAACCGATAGGGAAAGAATCGCTGGCCGCTCGCCAGTTCGAACAGGCCGAGCAGGGCGTTGGCGAGCATGACCCCGTGGAAGACGGTCTCCAGCCGGCCGAGCGTGGCGGCGTCGCGGTCCATCAGCAGGATCGGGATGAGGCCGGCGAGCACGAAGGTATCGATCGAGCCGGCGAGGCCCGCGCCGCCCCGGGCCGCGATCAGCGCGAGGAGCGCCACGCCGCAGGCGGCCAGGAGCACGCTGGCCGGCCGTCGGTTCAGCGCGCCTGCCACCGGGATCACGGGATTGCCCGCCCGCACCAGCGTCCAGCCGATCAGGATCACCGCCAGATAGGTGGACGGGTGGATCTTGGAGGCGGCCGAGCCGGTGATCCCCTCGTAGTTGAGCCCCAGCACCCACAGAAGGCCGCCGGAGACCCCGACGAGGAGGAGGGCCCAGAGCGACAGCGCCGCCGCTTCCACCCGCAGGAGGACCCGCAGAACCGGACCCGGGCGCGCCACCGCGGCGCGGCGGCGCGCGACGGCGGTCTGCCGGAGGGTCCTCACGCGGTGCGCCGGGTGAGGAGCAGGGAGCCGGAGACCGGTCGGCCGAGGGCCTCCGACGTGTCGACGAGGTCGATCAGATCGCGCTGGCGCGTCGCACCGTTGCAGGCGACCAGCAGCAGCCGGTCCGCGGCGGCCGCCAGAGGGCCGAGCCGCAGATTCTCGGTCAGCACGCCGCCATCCACGATCACGAGGTCGAAGCGTCCTTTCACGCCTGCAATGAAGCGCTCGATGTTGGCGGGTGTCAGGGCGTCGCGCAGGGGCTTCACCGTATCGCCGAGTCCGATCCGGCGGGCACCGGAGGCCGGGTCGGTCTGCGTCACGGCGTTGAGGCTCTGCTCGCCGCGCAGCACGTCGAGCAGGCCGCCGGTGCCGGAGCCGTCGGATCGCAGATCGGCATCGATCCGCAAAACCCGGTCGCCGCGCCCGACCGCCACGGCGGCGAGCAGCGCGATCACGGCCCGGCGCTCCGCATCGTCGGATTCGCCCGAGGTCACGAGCAGCGCCAGGGAGCGGCCGCGGCTGCTTGAGGTCGCGGCGAGGTGGTCGAGCGTCATGCTCGCCGCGCTCGCGCTCGCGCCGCCCGGCCGCAGGCCGGGCAGCACCGCGACGACCGGGGCGTTCGACAGGCGCTCCAACTGCCGGGACGAGAGCACGGTCGGCGCGAGGTATTCCCGCGTCAGCGCGAGACCGGCGCCGAGGCCGAGGCCGCCGGCGAGGGCGGCGGCGACCAGGATCAGGCGCGGTGGCCAGCTCGGATCCTGCGGCGGCCGCGCCGCGGTGATGATCCGCGCGTTCGAGCTGTCGATGCTGGTCTGCTCCTTGATCTCCCGGGCGCGGACCAGGAAGGCGTTGTAGACCGAGCGCGCCGCGTCGACCTCCCGCTCCAGCTCGCGCTGCTGCACCGACGACTGGGCGTTGACCGCCGATTGCCGCTGCAGGCGCTCCAGCTCCGCCGCGAGGGTCCGTTCGTTGGCCTGGGCCCGCTGGGACTCGGTCTCGGCGGCGCCCGCGATCCGGTTCAGCTCGGCGTCGATCAGCCGGCGGACGTCCTGCATCTGCGTGCGCACGGCGGCGATGAACGGGTGGCGCTCGCCGAGATTGGTGCGGAGGTCCGCCTCCTTGGCCGCGAGTTCCGCGTACTGGCCGCGGAGCCGGTCGATCACTGAGGACTGGACGGCTTCCGGCATCGCTCCGGACCCGATTGCCTGCCCGCGCGCGTCGCGGATCCCCTGAAGGCGCGCCTTGGCCTCGGCGGTCCGAGCCCGTGCCGCGACAAGCCGTGCATTCAGGTCGGTGAGTTGCTGCTCGTTCACCAGCCGGCCGCTGGAGGCGATGAGGCCGTTGCGCGCCTTGTAATCCTCCAGTTTCTTGTCGGCGGTGTTGACGGCGTTCCGCAGCTCGTCGAGGCGCCCGCGCAGATCGCCCGCGGCGCGCTTGGCGGCGTCCGAGCGGGCCTCGGTCTGGTCCGTCAGGTAGGCGCCCGCGATGGCATTGACGATCCGCGCCGAGAGATCGGGGTCGGTCGTGGTGACGACCAGGTCGATCACGAACACCTTGTCGGCGCGCTTGACCGCGAGCCGGCGTCGCAGCTGGTCGAGGGCGCGGCCGCGCGCATCGACGCGGCGTTCCGGCCTCGGCCCGGTCAGCATCTCGCGAAGGGACGCCAACGCACGGGTGACGCCGCTCTCCTGCGGAACGCCGAAGCCCGGCACCCGCTCGAGGCCGGCCTGATCGACCGCCCGCCCCAGGACGGCGTCCGACTCGATCACCTTCACCTGGCTCTCGACCTGCGCGATGCCACCATCCGGCGACAATGCGGCGGGATTGACGTCGTTGGTGACGACCTGACGGTCCCGGGGATCGATCAGGATCTGTCCCGTGGCCGTGTAGAGCGACGGCGTGATCAGGGCATAGGCCAGCACGGTGAGTCCGAGCAGCAGCGCCGTTCCGAAGACCAGCCACTTGCGCCGCCACAGGATCCGCCACAGGTCGCCCAGCTCGGCCGTCGTGTCCGGACGGTTCGGGCCCGGACGTTCGGGATGAGCCGGCTGCACGGGGGCGAGCCACGTCGCGACAGCGATGTTATGGTCGATCTGTGCCACGATCGGTCACCGTCGTCTCAATCCGGGTCGGTCCCTCGCGGGCGCCTTCTCTACTGCAAGAGTCGCGCAGTCTGCGGACAATGTATCGGGACCCCGATCAGCGCCTCAATCGCGCGGATGACTGGGGGCATGGTAAACAATCGGCACGCGGCGCGGTCCCGGATGACTGCGTCGTTCCGATTGTTGCTACAGCATGTCGGTGGCGCGCGGCTCGCACACGTCGCCGCATCGCGGAGGTCTGTCGGCAGGCCGACCTAGCCGGCTCGCCAGCCTCGCAAAGACGGCGGCCCCCGTGATGCGGCTTTCACCGATATGGAGCGCCATCGGCGTGGATAACCGCTGCGGCATACTCTATTATCCCATCGGATAAATTGTATTGATCACGTGGCGACGTAGCATTGTCTAACTTCGCGGCCTGCGATCCAATTTTGGGTGCGCTCTTATGCAGACAGCCAGCTTCGAGGACCGGGCCGGTGGGCGGCGCGATGTCAGTGCCCATCTGCGTCGGATCGCGGACGTGACCGGGGTGCCGGTCGCGGCCTTCTTCGGGACTCCGGCATCGCGCCCGCTGGCCGATCTCATCGAGCTGATCCGCCTGTGGCAGTCGGTCGCCGACGAGGAGGGCCGCATCGAGATTCTCGCGGTGGCCCGGGCCCGAGCGGCCGGCGCGAAAGACGGCGGAGCGGCGCCGGCCTGAAGCGACGACCTGCGGTTTTTGGTACGTACGGCCCTGGCGGGATCGGGTCAGGACCGCTACATGATGACAGCGGGGCTGCAGAGTTCGTCAGGAGCACTATCCCCGGGGCCTTATCGACTCCCTCGGGAGCTGTCCCTGGCCTCGTCCCTGGACTTGGCCAACACGGCGCCCACCTACGCTGTAGGTTTCCCGGGATCGATCCTCCAACGGCTCACGTGGCTCCGCACCCGACCCCTCCCCAGGCCAGCGCCGAAGCTCCGGACGTCGCCCGAAAGGCGGAACTCCGCCGCGCGGCGCTCGCAGCCCGCGACGCCCTCGATCCCGCGGCCCGGCAGGCCGCCTCGGCGGCGATCGGACGCGCGCTGCTCGCGCTGCCCGAGCTTGCCCAGGCCCGTCTGGTGGGGGCCTTCTGGCCGATCCGCAGCGAAGTCGATCCCCGCCCCGCCGTCGAGGGCCTGCGCGCCCGTGCCCAGGCCGTGGCCCTGCCGCACGTCACGCCGGATGGCCTGGTGTTCCGCGAATGGCGCGTCGGCGACGACCTGATCGCCGGCCGATTCGGTCTCAGCGAGCCCGATCCGTCGCTTCCGCCGGTGGAGCCCGACGCGCTGATCGTCCCGCTCGCCGCCTTCGACCGGACCGGTCAGCGTATCGGATACGGCCGCGGCTACTACGACGGCGCGATCGCGCGCCTCTCCCGGACCCGTCCGGTCCTGACTGTCGGCATCGGCTTCGCCGCCCAGGAGGTGGAGCGGGTGCCGGCCGAGCCGCACGACCGCCCCCTCCAGTTCGTGATCACCGAGTCCGGCGTGATCCGCTGCGACAGGACCGCCTGACCCATGCGCCTGCTCTTTCTCGGCGACGTCGTCGGGCGCTCGGGCCGCACCGTCGTGTGCGAGCGCCTGCCGCGCCTGCGTGAGCGGTGGCGCCTCGACTGCGTGGTGGTGAACGGCGAGAACGCGGCCGGCGGCTTCGGCATCTCCGAGGCCATCTGCGACGAACTGATCCAGGCCGGTGCCGATGCGGTGACGCTGGGCAATCACAGTTTCGACCAGCGCGAGGCGATGGTCTTCATCGCCCGCCAGCCACGCCTGGTGCGGCCGGCGAACTATCCCCCGGGTACGCCGGGCCGCGGTGCGACCGTCGTGGAGACGCAGGGAGGCGCTCGCGTCCTCGTCGTCAATGTGATGGGCCGCGTCTTCCTCGACCCGATGGACGATCCGTTCACGGCCGTGGAGCGGGAACTCACCGCCTGCCCCCTCGGCGCGGCGGCCGACGCCGTGATCGTCGACGTCCACGCCGAGGCGACGAGCGAGAAGCAGGCCTTCGGTCATTACCTCGACGGGCGGGCGAGCCTCGTCGTCGGGACGCACACGCACACGCCCACCGCGGACCACCGGATCCTGCCGGGTGGCACGGCCTACATGTCGGATGCCGGCATGTGCGGCGATTACGATTCGGTGATCGGCATGCAGAAGGACGAGCCGATCCGGCGCATGATCCAGAAGACGCCGGGCTCCCGATGGGAGGTGGCGGTCGGTGAGGGCACCCTGAGCGGCATCGCGGTGGAGACGGATGCGCGCGGCCTCGCCACGCGGGTCGCAGCCCTCCGCCTCGGGCCGAATCTGGAGGAGAGCTGGCCGCAATTCTGGGATTAGCGTCCCGTCCGGTGCCGCGGATGCCGGTTCGGCTAAGGACGAAGCGGCGGTCTTAAGCCTTTTGTGCGTCGCCGATCCCGAAGGGGGTGGGCATAGCTTCCCGCTGACCTTCGCGAGACTTGATCGCGTGCGGGCCTACCCCCACAGTGCCCACGATCGGCGCCGGCATCCGGCTGCCGCGTAATGAGATCAGGTTAGAGCGACGGATGGCCGCCCGAGAAACCGGCGACGTTAACAAGGGGCCGCTGGCACAACCCGGGATCTATCTCGGGCGCATGGTCATCTTCTTGATCCTGGTGGGCTTCCTGGCCTTCATCCTGTTCAGGCAGATCACCCCGGCCTTCCTGGCCAATCCCGGACTCAACGGTCTCATCCTCGGGGTGTTGCTGATCGCGGTCCTGATCGCCTTTGGTCAGGTTGTGCGGCTGTTCCGCGAGACCGCCTACGTCAACGCCGTCGCCAACGGCGGGCCGGTGAAACGGCCGCCGGCCCTGCTGGCGCCGATGGCGCCGATGATCGCCGCGCGGGCTGGAGGCGCCACCCTGCCGGGCACCACCGGCTATCTGGATACGATCGCGGTGCGCCTCGACGAGGGCCGCGACATCCTGCGCTACATTGCCGGCATCCTGATCCTGCTCGGCCTGCTCGGGACCTTCTGGGGTCTCATCGATACGCTGTCGGCGGTGGGCGGCGTCATCAAGGGTATGCGCGGTGGCGGCGATGCCGGCGTGATGTTCGACGAACTGAAATCCGGTCTTGCGGTGCCGCTCTCAGGCATCGGCCTGGCCTTCTCGGCCTCGCTGTTCGGCTTGGCCTCGTCTCTGATCACCGGCTTCCTGGAACTGCAGGCGGGGCAGGCCCATGCCCGGTTCCACAACGAATTGCAGGACTGGCTGATGTCCGGCGCGACCGCGCCCGAGGCCGTGGCGACCGTCGCGGCGGTGCGGCCTGCCGCGGGCACGCAGGAATTGAAGGACGCCGTCGACCGCCTGACGGCACTGGTGGCCGAGGGCGGCGGGAGCCGCGCGGCGACGCAGGCGATGACCAATCTCGCCGAGGGCATCCAAGGTCTCGTCCAGCACATGCGCGCGGAGCAGCAGATGATCCGCGACTGGGTGGAGGCGCAGGCCAGCCGCGAGCGCGAGCTGAAACAGGTGCTCGACCGGCTGGGCCGGGAGCGCGTCTAGTGGCCTCCACGGCGACGCGGACCCGGCGAACGCTCAATGTCTGGCCCGGCTACGTCGACGCGCTGGCGACGCTGCTCCTCTCGGTGGTCTTCCTGCTCACGGTGTTCGTGGTGGGGCAGTTCTTCCTGTCGCAGGAGCTGACCGGCCGGGACGAGACGCTGGCCAAGCTCAACCGCCAGATCTCCGACCTCACCGATCTGCTCGCTTTGGAGCGGACGAACCGCCGGAATCAGGAGGAGGAGGCGCGGAACCTCCGCACGACCCTCGCCGGCGTCGAGGCCGAGCGCGACCGGGCCAAGGTGCAGGCCGAGGCCGCGACCGTCAGCCAGGGCGCCGCGGGTACGCTCGACAAGCAGCTGGAGGCCGAACGCGGGGCGACGAAGCGGGCGCTGTCTCAGATCGACCTGCTGAACGAGCAGATCAGCGCCATGCGCCGGCAGCTCGCCGCCCTGGAGGACGCCCTCTCGGCCTCCGAGAGCCGCGACCGGGAATCCCAGGCGCGGATCGCCGAACTCGGCAGCCGGCTGAACGTCGCTCTCGCACAGAAAGTTCAGGAACTGGCCCGCTACCGGTCCGACTTCTTCGGCCGCCTGCGCCAGATCCTCGGTAACCGGCCCGACATCCGCGTGGTCGGCGACCGGTTCGTGCTGCAATCCGAGGTGCTGTTTCCGGGCGGCTCCGCGACCCTCAAGCCTGAGGCCGGGCCGGAACTCGACCGCATCGCCGGGGCCATCTCGGATCTCGCCAAGCAGATCCCGGCGGATCTGCCCTGGGTGCTGCGGGTGGATGGGCACACCGATGCGCGCCCGATCAGCACGTCGCAATTCCCGTCGAACTGGTCGCTCTCGGCGGCGCGCGCCATCGCGGTGGTCCAGTACCTCGCCGGCAAGGGGATCCCGCCGCAGCATCTCCTGGCGGGTGCCTTCGGCGAATTCCAGCCTCTCGAGGCCGGCGCGACCGAGGAGGCCTACGCCCGCAATCGCCGGATCGAGATGAAGCTCACCGAGCGGTAGGGCTGCGCGGCCCACCCGGTGGCCTCAGGCGCATCCGGCCTCAGGATCTGAGCCGGCTCCCCCGGCGAGGTCGGGATCGCCCAGTCTTCCCGGTCGAAGAGGGCTATAAAGACGCAAAATTTGTGTCCAATTCAATCTGTATGATTTTTACATGCTATCATCGAAGCGTGTTTTGCCTCCTGTATTTGCGGTTCATTCGCGGCCGTCTTGACGGACCATCGATTTAACCTCTCGTTATCTTTGATGCTCCAGGGTGCCGGCGATCCGGGGAGTGTCATCGATGTCGAAGCTCAACCTGTTCCCGAACGCCGCTCGGCGCGACGTCAGCCATCTGCCCGGTCCGGCCACGGACGGGCACGCCGCTCGACGCCCTCCGGTGGGCCGCGATACGATGAAGTGTCTGGGTGACCAGGAGCCGCATGACGAGGCCGGCGCGATCGCGGCGGCCGTGCGGGTCTTCGAGGACGGGCTGATGCAAATGCAGGCGAGCGCGAGGGTTGCCGGCGCGTCGGACGCGGGTGAGGCTGTGGCCGACCAGGCGACCGGCCTCCTCGCAAGCATCGCCGGTCAGACGAGCCTCATGGCACTCCGGGCCGCAATCGAGGCTGTCCGTGACGGCGGGGAGGGGAAGGGCTTCGCGGTCGCCGCCGCGGACGTCAAAGATCTGGCCGGTCAGATGGCACGGGCGACGGATACGATCGTCGCGCAGGTCGGCCTGATCCAGGCCGCGGCGGAGCGGGCGCAGGGCGGGGCTGGGCATCGTCATCGCCGCGTCGCGCAGGCCTCCGCCCAGTGAGCGGCGCCGGCCGTCGCGGCGATGTCCAGACCCGCTCCGGCTAGTCCGCGACCGGCAGGCGCTCGCCGCGGCTGCGGGGCTCCTTGCCCCGTGCCGTTTCGTCCAGCGCATCGGTGAATTGCAGGTTCGCGAGCTGGGCGTAGAGCGCACCCTGCGCCAGAAGGCTTTCATGGGTTCCGGTCTCGACGATTCGGCCGTCGTCGAGGACCAGGATGCGGTCCGCGGCGCGGATCGTCGCGAGACGGTGAGCGATCACCAGCGTGGTGCGGCCCTGCATCAGCGTCGCGAGGGCGGCCTGGACCGCGCGTTCGGACTCGGCATCCAGCGCCGATGTCGCCTCGTCGAGGAGGAGGATCGGCGCGTCCTTGAGGATCGCCCGCGCAATGGCGATGCGCTGCCTCTGACCGCCGGAGAGGGTCACGCCGCGCTCGCCGACCTGGGTGGCGTAGCCCTGCGGCAGCGCCGTGACGAAACCGTGCGCGTTGGCGAGTTCGGCCGCGCGCCGGACCTCCGCCTCGCCGGCCTCCGGTCGGCCGTAACGGATATTCTCGGTGACGGTCCCGGAGAACACCACCGGGTCCTGCGGGACCAGGGCGATGCGGGAGCGCAGGCGCTCCGGGTCGACCCGGGCGATGTCCGTGCCATCCACCAGGATCCGGCCGCTCTGCGGATCGTAGAAGCGCAGCAGCAGCTGGAACACCGTCGATTTGCCGGCGCCGGACGGGCCCACGATGGCGATGCGCTCGCCGGGTGCGGCCGTGAAGCTCAACCCGCCCAGGGCGGCATGTTCCGGTCGGGTCGGATAGGCGAAGCGCACATCCTCGAACGACACCGCGCCCCGCGCAGGCTCGGGAAGGGCCATGACGGGCGACGGCGCGCGAATTGCGGGTTCGGCTGCGAGGATCTCGGTGAGCCGCTCGGCCGCCCCGGCCGACATGGCGAGGTCGCCGTAGACCTCGGAGAGCTGGCCGAGGGCGCCCGCGCCGAACACGGCGTAGAGCACGAATTGCGAGAGTTCGCCGCCCGTCATCGTGTGATTGAGGACGCCCTGGGCGCCGTACCACATCACTCCGACAACCGAGGCCGAGATCAGGAAGATCGCGACCCCCGTGAGCAGGGCCCGGGCGCGGATCGAGGCGCGGGCGGCCAGGTAGGCCTCCTCGGAGGCTGCGGCGAACCGGGCCGCCGTCGCGGCCGAGCGGCCGAAGGCCTGCATGGTGCGTACCGCCCCGACGGCCTCGGCCGCGTACGCGGAGGCGTCGGCGAGGCGGTCCTGGGCCGCTCGGGATCGCCGCCGCACGCCGCGGCCCGAGACGATCAGCGGGAAGACGATGATGGGGATTGCGGCCAGCACCATCACGGAGAGGCGCGGGCTCGTCACGACCATCATGGCCGTGGCGCCCACGAACAGGAACAGGTTGCGCAGCAGGATCGAGACCGAGACCCCGAAGGCCGACTTGATCTGCGTCGCGTCCGCGGTGAGCCGGGAGACGATCTCGCCGGATTGCGACCGGTCGAAGAAGGCAGGGTCGAGCAGGGTCAGCCGGGCGAAGACCGCGCTGCGGAGATCCGCGACCACCCGCTCGCCCAGGGACACCACCGTGTAGACGCGGGCCGCGCTCGACAGCGCGAAGGCCGCGACGACGCCGAGCAGAGCCAGGAAATAGGCGTCGATCACCCCCGAACCGTCGGCGGTGAACCCGTGGTCGATGACCCGACGCATGGCGATCGGCACGACCAGCGTCGAGGCGGAGGCGCAGACGAGGGCGATCAGGCCCGCGGCGATCCGCACGCGGTAGCGCAGGGCGAAGGGGAGGAGCGGCCGGAGGGCGCTCAGCGGGGCTTTGGGTCGGCCATCCGCGGCCGCCTTGGTCTTACGGGCCATCACGCCTCACGTGTTTTCTTTGTCCCGGTCCGCGGCGCTTGTGACCGGGGAGCGGCTGCGGTATAGGCCGCCGCTCATCCGATTGCGTGTGTTCAATGGCCGCGGGCCGCCACCACGGTCGGCTTGGACGTGCCGTTGCCACGAACCCATGGTTCGGTGCAACCGGTGATATCTTCCGCATTCCGGGCCGGGCGGCGCCTCCTGCGCTTCCCGCCGGCGTGCCAGACAGGGACCAAGGTCATGGCGAAGGACGCGGCCGCAAAGGCCAAGGGGACCGAGCACCCCGATTACCACTTCATCAAGGTCGTGATGACGGACGGTACCGAGTACCAGACCCGTTCGACCTACGGGAAGGAGGGCGACACCCTCAATCTCGACATCGATCCGCTGACCCATCCGGCCTGGACCGGCGGTGAGCAGAAGATGCTCGATCGCGGCGGCCGGGTGTCGCGCTTCAACTCGCGCTTCGGCAATCTCGGCAAGCGCTGAGTCCCGAACACCTCGCTCACGCGAATCGCGCAATCAGGCGGGCGGTCTCGTTTCGGGGCCGCCCGTTTTCGTGCGCGCTGCCCAGCGCACGTCCTCGCACCGCGGGGCGCGTGGTCCTGTCCGGCGGATGGTCTTCACTTCGGAGTGGAGACTTCTCGCGCAAGTTGTTTTTGTACTTAGACTTAAGAATTATTGATTTCTTGTGGAGAAAAACATAGGGAGATCGAGCGCGATCTGACCAGAGGCAGCGCGGCTGCCGTCGCGGGCGGGGTTTCTGCGTCAGGGAACGGTTGCAACGATGAGTGGGGCTCCGTCGATAGAGCATGTCGACCGCGCAAACGTCGACCGGACTCTCTCGATCGAGCGCCGCGAGCCGCGGGCGGCACGTTACGGCTACGCCATCGCGATTGCCGCGGTGCTCTGCGCGCTGGCTGCGCGTGCGGCGCTTCCGCCCGGCCTTCCGTTCATCACCTTCTATCCCGCGGTCATCCTCACCGCCTATTTCTGCGGTCTCGGTCCGGCACTCGTCTGCACGATCCTATCGGGCGTGGCCGTGTGGTACGCCGTGCTGCCGTCGAACCTTCCAGCCACGGGCGCATCGTCGGCCGCCATCGCCCTGATCCTGTTCGGGATCGTCGTGGGCATCAACCTGATCCTCATCGAGAGGATGCGGCGGGCCTCGGACGCCAACGCGGCGTTGGCGCAATCCACGCGGCGGCTCATGGTCGAGCTCCAGCGTGAGACCAGCCTGCGCATGGCCAACGAGCAGCTCGCCGAGAAGACGCTGCTTCTCGATCCTGCCCTGCAGGCCGCCGATGCCGGAACCTGGCGCTACTGTGTCCGGACGGGGCGCGCCCAGCTCTCGGAGCAGATGGCGCGTCACCACGGCTTCGGCGACCAGCCCATCGAGATCGACGTCGAGCGCGACTGGCGACCGCGTATCCATCCCGACGATGCCGAGCGGACCTTGCGGGATCTCGGGGCGGCCATTGCCGGGCGAACGAAAGTCGTCACGGATTTCCGCGTTCTCCTGCCGGATGGCCGGGTGCGCTGGATCACCGGCCTCGGGCAGGTGGAGACCGACGCGGCCGGTGCCGTCACCGCGGTCGTCGGTCTCAGCCTGGACATCACCGCCCGTAAGGAGGCCGAGGCGAAGATCGCCCACATGGCGTGCCACGATCCCCTGACCGGGCTCGCCAATCGAACGCTGTTCCACGACCGTCTGGACGCGGAGATTGCCCGTGTCCGCCGGCACGGCGCCACCTTCGCGCTGTTCTGCCTGGACATCGACCGCTTCAAGGCTGTGAACGACACCCACGGCCACTCGGTCGGCGACGCGCTGCTCCGGATCGTCGCAGCCCGACTTCAGGCCGTCATCCGCACGGAAGACATGCTGGCGCGGATCGGGGGCGACGAGTTCGTGATCATCCAAACCGAGGCCGAGCAGCCCGAGAGCGCTTCCGCCCTCGCCGAGCGCCTGATCGGCACCGTGGAGCAGCCCATCGAGCTCGAGGGGCATACCCTCTCGGTGAGCCTCAGCGTCGGGATCGCCCTGGCGCCCGCCGACGGCCACGATCCGCTGAGCCTCTACAACAGCGCGGACCGCGCCCTGTACCGTGCGAAGGCGCAGGGCCGGAACACCTTCCGATTCGCGGGCTGAGGCTTCAGGCGATCAGCCCTCGGCCATCCGGAACGCCATCCGCAGCAGGCCCTGCTGCTGGGCCACCGGGCTCTCGACGGGGACCGGGGTCGGCCGGTCCTCGGCGATCAGCGCGTCGAGGTGCAGGATGCGGCTGTGCAGGCGCCGGGCGCGCACGATCAGCTGCTGGAGGCGCATCGGCAGCAGGTTGAAATCCTGCTGCTTCGGCGGCTCCGCCGTGCCGAGCTTGACGCGGTGCTTCTCCTGAAGGGCCTCCGCCGGGGTCATCTCGCCTTCGGCGACCGCGCGCTGCACCAAGAGCCAAGAGGCGATCTGCATCAGCAGCGTGGTCAGGCGCATGCTCTCGGCCGCGTAGCTGAGGGTCGCGTCGCGGGAGACCAGACGCGACTCGTCGCGGCCTTCGCCGTCGAGATATGCGGCGGTCTCCTCGACCAGGGTCATCCCGTCGCGGAACAGCGCCTTGAAGGCGTCCGAGTTGACGTAGGACCTGCCGAAATCGATCCAGTCCTGATCGTCCCGAAACGTGACATCGAAGCCGTTCATCTGCCTCTCCTGTGCCGTCCGACGGCCCGGCTCGTTCCGATCCGGGACGCTCCGTCCTTGGCTTTCGGACGACACCGCAATCCTAGCGCCGATTGGCCCGAACAGCAGGGTTCATGTTTTTTTAACCTTAACCCGCCGTCCGGTGCCTGGAGAAGGGTTGGGAGAAGGGTTTCGGGTCCGGGGGCGGAGAACGCCTCAGAACGCGGCCCGGATCCCTCCGAAGACGCTGCGGCCGCTGCCGGGATAGAACGCCGCCAGCGCGCCCGCTCCGCCGGCCGTCGCGGCGGCGTTTGCGACCACGGCGATGTCCGAGACGTAGCGGGCATTCGTGAGATTGCGGGCATCCACGAACAGGGCGACGCCGTCGGCGAAATCGATGCCGGCCTCGACGCCGAGCAGGGCGTAGCCCGGCACCCGCAGGGTGTTGGCGTGATCCGCGAAGGCGCCCTGCGGGACCCAGTCGAGCGACGGCGCGACGTGGAAGCCGCTCGGGTGCCGGTAGGTCAGGACCGTCCGCAGCACGTCCGCCGGGATCCCGGCGATGCGGTTGTTGCCGAAGACCGGGTCGCCGACGAACCGGAAGTCGTTGTGGGTCCAGATCTGGGTCAGGCTGACCCCGTCGCCGGTCCCGGCGAGATCGCGGACGAGGTCCAGGGTGACGGCCGCCTCGACGCCCTGGTGGACGGAGCGGGGCGTGTTGAAGGTGGCGGCCGGAATGTTGAGGCCGGGATTGGTCGCGAAGTTGATCAGCTCGTCGCGCAGGTCCGACCGATAGAGCGTCACGTCGAAGGCGAGGCGGCCGAAGCGCCCGCGGGCGCCGGCCTCGTAGGTCCAGGCGCGCTGCGCCCGCAGGGGTACGAAGGTGGTGCTCAGGAGGTTCTGCTGAACGAGATCGGAGAAATCCGGCACGTCCCGGGACCGGACGACGTCGCCGAAGACCTGGATGTCGGGCCGCGGCTGCCACAGCAGGCCGACCTTCGGGTTGAGCCCCTCGTAGGTCACATCGGCGAAGCGCGGCCTCGGGTTGCCCGGCAGGCCGCCCTTGTCGCTGAAGGTCCGGTTCGACGAGAACGCCTTCGCGCCGGTCATCAGCGCCACGTCCGGCAGGAACCAGAAGCGGTTCTCGCCATAGGCCTCGACGCTCGACGCGCTTTGGAGGGAATTCAGCGTCTGCGCCCCCCGCTGTCCGCGGACATTGACGAATTGCAGCGCGGAGTTCTGGCCCGCGAAGGCGCGCAGCCCGAGGACGACGTCGTCGCGGAAGCCGCCGAGATCGAAGGTCCCGGCCCAGTGCGGGCTGATCCCGTAGGTCCAGCCATCCTGGTCGATCGCCTGGAAGATCGGATGGTACAGGCTCTTGTGGATCGCCCAGGTGTCGACGTCGAGCTTGCCCACGTCGAGGAGGAACGAGGTGCGGTTCGCGATGCGCTCCGTCTCGACCTTGCGGGACTGGTTGCCCGTGATGGCGGCGGGATTGGCCAGCGTCGGCGTCGTGAGGCTCTGGCCGAGGGTCAGGGTGCCCGGGAGCTTCTGGTCGGTGAGATAGGTGCCGAGATAGAAGCGGGTCTCGATGTCGGGGGCGATCCGGTAGCCGATATTGACGTTGAAGTTCTTCGTGGCCTGCGCCTCGTGGGCACGGAACCCGTCGGAATTGGTCAGCGTCGCGTTGACCAGCACGTCGAGCGGCCCGTCGATGCGGGACATCTGGGCCTGTTCGCGGATCGTGCCGAAGCTGCCGCCATCGACCCGCAGGATGTTGGGCGCCAGCGCCGTGTAGGCCGTGGGCGTCACGACGTTGACGGCGCCGCCCAAGGTCGTTGCCCCGAAGGTGAGGGCGTTGCCGCCCTTGTAGACCTCCACCGAGCGCAGGGCGAGCGGATCGACCTGATAGAAGTCGCCGCTCCCGTCCGCGAGGTTGAGCGGGATCCCGTCCTGCAGCAGCTCGATGCCGCGCAGGTGAAAGGCGCGGGCGATGCCGGAGCCGCGGACCGACAGGCGCAGCTCCTGCCCGTAGCGCTCCTGCACGTAGACGCCCGGCACGTCCTTGAGCACGTCGCGAAGCGTGTTGGCGTAGCGGTCCTGGAGCGTCGCGGCGTCGACGAAGGCTACGGACCCGACGGTTCCCGCGAGGGCGGCCCGCTGGCGGTCGACGCTCGGCACCGAGAGCGAGCCGCGGGTCTCGCCCGAAGGCGCGTCCGTCGCGGCGGCGCCGACGACGCTGAGTTCGGACAGGGTGACCGAGGCGGCCGATGACTGAGGTTGCGCTGCGGCCGGCGTCGCGCAGGCGGAGAGGAGGAGCGCGGCGCGTCGGCCGGCCCGGAACAGGCGGGGCATGGGGCAGAATCCGTGTCTGATGATCGGGGGCGGGCGGCGATCGGTCAGACGACGGGTGGGGCGCGGGCTCCGAGGCCGGGACGTGGCGGCGCCCGCGGGAAAGCGACGCGCTGCGGCCGCGGGCCGGCGGCCGCGACCGGACGGGCGAGGGGGACGGCCGTCACGGTCGAGGGCGCGGGGAGGGTGGCTGGCCCCGCCGCGTGACAGGCGACGCAGCAATCCCCGTGGTGATGAGCCGGCAACTGCTTGCCGGCCGGTGCCCGATCTGTTTGGCCGCCATCGTCGAGGCACAGGATATGGTCCGGTCCCGCATTGGCCGAGGCGATCCCGCCGAGGATGCCCTGCAGCGCCAGGGCGTAGAGGGCGAGGAACGCCACGACCCGAGCGCATGCACGGACCGACCGTGCGGGAACGTCCCGACGATCCGCGCGGCCGCGCAGGCCGGGCGCCGTGGCGGCCCGGCCTCGTGGGTTCTCCCTTCTCACGTCGGTCGCCCGGCGGCCGATGCTCCCTGTCGGGCGGCTAGTGCTGGTGCTGATGCTGTCCGCTCGGCGCGCCCGCGCCGATCGGGGCCACCGTGAAGGTCACCGGCACGGCGCCCGCCCGCTGGAAGGTGAGCGTCCCCGCGACGGTCTCGCCGGCCTTCGGCGCGCCGGTGAGCCCCTCGAACATCAGGTGGTAGCCGCCGGGCTTGAGCTCCACGGTCTCGCCGGGCTTGATCGTCAGGCCGTCCGAGACCGGTGCCATCTTCATGACGCCGCCCTCCATCGACATGGAGTGGATGTCGCTGCTCTTGGCAAAGGGCACCGTCGCGCCCGTGAGTGTGTCGGGCGTGCTCCCGGTATTGGTGATGCGCACATACCCGCCCGCGACCTTGGCGCCGTTCGGCGTGGCGCGCAGCCACGGCGTCTCGATCGTCAGGTCCCCGGCCTTCACGGTCGAGCCGGCGGCGGGCGTCGCCGCGGCCGGTGCGCCGCCGGCCTGAGCCACCTGGACGATCCGGAAGGACGGTGCCGCCGCCTTCAGGTCATGGGCGTCCTGGCCGGCCTTGGGGATCTCCGACCAGGAATAGCCGCCCTCCGAGCAATCCTGCTGGACCGGGACGTAGACGGTCGCGCCGGGCTCGAACGTGCCGGCCACCTGCGCCAGGAACGTGAACTCGTCGACTTGGTCGTCCGGCAGGGAGCCGCCGCTCCAGGTGATCGCCGTCACGCCCTCAGAGGCCGTGCCGTGATGGGTCGCGTAGGTCTTGGCGTAGGGGCCGCGCGTCGTGGCGAGGGTCCAGCCGGGCTTCGGCATCGGCTTGGCGCCGACGAGGCCCTCCGGGATGCTGACGCTCACGCGGGTGGTCGGCTTGCCGTTGCAGCCGTGCATGATCTGGACGACGCCGCGATACGCGGCGCCGGGGGCGGCCTGCTTGCGTTCCAGCACTGCGTGAGCCTGCGCCGCGGAAGCGAGCAGCCCGAGGCCGAGGGCGGCCGAGACAAGGGTCTTCATGGGAGTTTATCCGTCCTGAGGGATCCGAGAGATGGTGATCGCTCAGGCGGTCGGCGGCCCCCGGGGGGAGGCAATTGTGCCGGGCGGGGCGCGGGCGCCGATGCTGCCGGTGAGGGGCCAGGCTGGATGAAGATCCGCGGCCGCGGCCCACCGGAGTGCGGTCACGGCCGGTCGCGGCGGAAGCGCCGGCCCGGTGGCCTGGGCCGCCGTGCAGCAATCGCCATGGCTGTGGGGAACGGGCGCTCCCGGTATGGCCGCCGCGTTGGAATGCTGCGCGCAGAGGCCGTCGGTCGTCGCCGGCCACGGCATCAGGCCGCCGAGGAAGGCCTGGAGCAGCAGGGCGTAGAGCGCCAGCACGGCGATCACGGCCCGCAGGGCCGGCCCGACACGTCGATCCGAAAGGGCCTCGCCCGAATCCATGCTGCTCCCGCGCACCGTCCGAACCGGACCGCTATGGCATCCCTGCCACACCGGGCCGCCTTAGGCTGTTGCCAGGGTGCCGCACCGGGACGCTGCGTGCGCTGGCGCACGGCGATGCCACATTCCGGCCCCTTCGATAGGGAGTCTTAACGCCATCCCGACACCGTGGCGCACGAGACAATCCGCTCCCGTCACGATCTGACGAACCCCGGACCAGAGCCAGCGACCGATGCGCAAGAAGGCACAAAACCGGTTCACCGCAATCCTGAGCGTCGCCGCTTTCGGCGCGCTGGGCTTCGGCGCCGCCCAAGCCCGCGATCAGGGCAACTATGCCCAGGCCGAGTGGGCGCAGGACTACGCTTCACCCGCCGGCATGCAGGTGCAGCGCGAGACGGTTCCGATCCTCTCGCCGCAGACCGTGACGTCCACCGAGCAGATGGTGGAGCGCTACAAGGACATCGTCGCCCGCGGCGGCTGGCGTCAGGTTTCCGGCGCCGACCATCTGCGGGTCGGCTCGCGCGGCCCGGCCGTGGCGGCCATCCGCCAGCGCCTGATCGTCACCGGCGACCTCGATCCGGCCGCCGGTGGCTCGGGCGTGTACGATTCGTACGTCGCCGCGGGCGTGAAGCGGTTCCAGGCCCGTCACGGCCTCAGCCAGACCGGCGCGATGACGATGGCCACCCAGCAGGCCATGAACGTCCCGGCCGAGGTGCGCCTCCGCCAGCTCGAGATCAACGTCGTGCGCCTGCGCTCCTACTCGGGCGATCTCGGCCGGCGCTTCGTGATCACCAACATCCCGGCCGCGCTCGTCGAGACGGTCGAGAACGGTCAGGTCGTGACGCTCCACGCCGCCGGCGTCGGCAAGATCGACCGCCAGTCGCCGATCATGAACACCAAGGCGACGCAGATCAATTTCAACCCGACCTGGACGGTCCCGGCTTCCATCGTGAAGAAGGACCTGATCCCGAAGATGCAGAAGGATCCGAACTACCTCACGGACAACAAGATCCGGATCCTGTCGAACGGCTCCGAGATCTCGCCGAAGTCGGTGAACTGGTTCTCGGATGAGGGCACCCGCTACACCTACCGGCAGGATTCGGGCGCCGACTTCAACTCGATGGGCATCGTCCGCATCAACATCCCGAACCCCTACGGCGTGTTCATGCACGACACGAACACCAAGGGCGTGTTCGGCGACGACTTCCGCTTCATCTCCTCGGGCTGCGTGCGCGTGCAGAACGTGCGCGAGTACATCACGTGGCTGCTGAAGGACACGCCCGGCTGGGACCGCCAGAAGGTCGAGGAGGCGATCGAGAGCGGCAAGCGCGTCGACGCCAACATCGCCCAGCCGGTGCCGGTCTACTGGACCTACATCACCGCCTGGTCGACCCCGGATGGCATCGTCCAGTTCCGCGACGACATCTACAAGCGCGACGGCGTGAACGTCCCCTCGACCATCGGCGCACCGACCCCGGTCGCCAGCGCCGAGCCGATGCCGCAGACCTTCGAGCCCGGCGACGAAGAGTAGTCGTTCCGCGGGCGCCGGCCGCCTCCGGCGGCGCCCGCCCATCGAACCCGATCCGAGGCCCGCACCTCCGCCGAGGCGCGGGCCTCGTGCGTTCGGGGCCGCTTCTGTCATCCGGAAGTCAAACGCGTCTGCTTGGCCGCGGGTCGCTACGTCCAGGATGCCGGTTGCCGGCCTCCCGCGAGACGACGCGCCGCGAAGCCGTGCAGGAGCCATCCATGTCGCGCGATACTCAATCCGGAGGCCTGACCCGCCGGAGCACCATGGCGGGCGCCGCCGCCCTGGGCCTCGTCGCGGGCCGGGCCGGCGCGCAGGAGGCCGCCGAGGCCACCGGGATCGTCTCCGCGCGCGATGCGGCCGGCGGGGACCCAGTCCCGTTGCCGGGTGTGCTGGTGTCCAACGGTCGCGAGGTCGTTCGCACGGACGATCAGGGCCGCTACCGCCTGCCGATGTCGGGCGACGGGGCGGTCTTCGTGATCAAGCCGCCGGGCTACGCCCTGCCGCGCGACGCCGACAACGTGCCGCGCCATTCCTACATCCACCAGCCCGGGGGCACGCCCGCCGAGCTGGGCCTGCGCTATCGCGGGCTCGCGCCCACCGGGCCGCTCCCGGCCTCGATCGACTTCACCCTGACCCGCGTGGACGAGACGACGGACTTCGACGTCGTGCTGTTCACCGATCCCCAGCCCGAGAGCCGGTTCGAACTCGACCATGTGCGGGACACGGCGGTCGCCCGCGCCATGGCGATCCCCGCGGCCTTCGGCCTGACCACCGGCGACGTGCTGTTCGACGACCTGTCGCTCTACGGGCGGTCCAACCGCATCGTCGGGCGGATCGGTCTGCCCTGGTACAATCTGCCGGGCAATCACGATCTCAACATGCAGGCGCCGGACGCGCGCTACAGCCGCGAGACGTGGAAGCGGGTGTTCGGCGCGCCGACCTACGCGTTCCGGCACGGCCGGGCCTGGTTCGTGATGCTCGACAACGTCGAGTGGCTCGGGCCGCCCGTGCCGGTGGGCGCCAACACCTATCGAGGCCGGATCGGCGAACGCAGCCTCACCTTCCTGCGCAACCTCCTGGCCGAGATCCCCCGGGACGACCTGATCGTGCTGGCCATGCACATCCCGCTGCACACCGACACCGCGCCGGACGATCCGCGCAACACCACCACCGACCGCGCCGCGCTCCTCGAGCTGCTCGCCGGCCGCAAGGTTCTGAGCCTCGCCGGCCATACCCACACGACCGAGCACCATTACCTCGCCGACGGGCACCACCATCACGTGCTGACCGCCGTCTCGGGCTCGTGGTGGAGCGGTCCCGACGCCCGCACCGGCATCCCCTCCGCCGACAGCCGCGACGGCACGCCGAACGGGTTCCACGTCCTGTCGATCCGCGGCGCCGACTACACGTCGCGCTACGTCGCCGCGCAGGGTCAGCCGGACGAGACCATGCGGATCCTGTTCGAAAGCGAGTTGCGGGCCGGCGCGCCGGAGGTGGTGCGCTGGACCCGGCCCGTGCAGGGCCTCCGGCCGCCGGTGCCGC
Organism: Methylobacterium sp. 391_Methyba4; assembly: GCF_029691625.1. Taxonomy (NCBI): domain Bacteria; kingdom Pseudomonadati; phylum Pseudomonadota; class Alphaproteobacteria; order Hyphomicrobiales; family Methylobacteriaceae; genus Methylobacterium; species Methylobacterium sp. 391_Methyba4. Next base: position 6,183,492 of record NZ_CP121475.1, read on the forward strand.
AGGACGCGCTCCCCGACACGACCCTGGTGGTGAACGTGTTCGACGGCGGCCCGCGTACGCACCTCGCGTTCCGGGTCGGCGAGGCGCCGGCCCGGCCGATGGCGCGCACCCGCCGCCTCGACCCGTTCGTCACCGAGCTCTACGAGCGCTACCCGGAGACCAAGAAGAGCTGGGTGAAGGCGACGCCCTCGACCCATATCTGGACGGCGCGGCTTCCGGACGATCTCGCCCCTGGGGCCCACCGGGTGATCGTGGAGGGGACGGACGAGTACGGCCGCCCGATCCGCGGCTGTACGGTGCTGGAAGTCACCGGCGAGCGCAGCCGCGGCTGAATCCGGGCGCCGCGTGCTCGGCGGCGCCCGCGCGGGTCACGCCGCCAGCTGGCGGGCGCCGTGGCCGCCCTCCTGGATCTCCTCGATGACCTTCGCGCAGAAGGCGTCGAGGTCGCCCGGGTTGCGGCTCGTGACGATGCCGTGATCGGTCACGACTTCCTTGTCGTGCCAGCGGCCGCCGGCATTGATCACGTCGGTCCGGATCGAGCTGAACGAGGTCAGATCGCGGCCCTTGGCCGCGCCGGTCTCGATCAGCAGCCACGGGGCGTGGCAGATCGCAGCCACGACCTTGCCGGATGTGAGGAAGCTCCTGATCACGTCGAGCGCCCGGGGCTCCAACCGGAGCTTGTCCGGGTTGATCTGACCACCCGGCAGGACCAGGGCGTCATAGGATGCGGGATCGACCTGCTCCAGATCGGTATCGACCGCGACCTCCTTGCCCCAGTCGGTCTTGTCCCAGCCGCGGATCGTACCCTTGCTCTGGCGCGATTGCGGGGCGGCGACGGTCACGGTGGCGCCGGCCTGGGCCAGCTTGGCCTGCGGGACGGTCAATTCGCTCTCCTCGAAGCCGTCGGTGGCGAGGATCAGGATCTTGGCTTGGCGGATGTCGGGCATGGCGGGTGTCCTCTTTGGGGATCTGCCCGGCTAACAAAGGGTCGTTCGCCCTGTTCCTGCGGCCCTCGGCCGCCCGGCCGCGTCCGAAACCGGATGTCGGTGCGGTCAACGGAACTCCCGCGAGGGCGACCCGTTGGTCACCACCCCAACCGCCAGGAGTCGCGTCATGGCCAATCCCGGTCTTCCCGAGCCCACGCCCGGCGACCTGCCGCCACCCCCGCCGGCGCCCGATGAGGAGCCCGATATCGGTCCGACCGGTCCGCGCACGCCTTATCCGGTGAACGATCCGGGGATCGGAGAGCCCGGCGGCCCGGGCTCCGAACCCGACGTCTTCCCGGGCACGCCGACCGATCCCGGCACCCGCATGTGAAATGCTGTCAGTGACCGCCGTGCGAGGTTCGCACGTCGCGCGGCGCGCTGAGAATTTCGGAGAGGCTCGTCACCACGTGGCGGGCCTCTTCGTCCGTGAGGCGAAGCTGGAAGGGCGGTAGCGCGCCAGCCTGAAGGGCGACCACGGCCTGGCCTTCGTCATCGGTGCCGATCTCGATCGCGGACGACGTCACGTCGAGCATGGCGACCTCTTCGTCGCCCATCTCGTCGGCCATGTCGGGCTCGTCCGTGTCGTCGATCGCCGTCAGAAGTTGCCCGACGGCGCGCACCAGCGCCCGGGCGGCGCGGGCATCCATCACCACTGCCGTCGCCTGATCGTCCTTCTGGAAGGACAGCTGGATGTTCGCACCGTCCAGCGAGACCGAGATGCCTGCCATGTATCGTCCAGAGCCACGCGCCTTAACTGCTTGAGCGCATTCCGTATATGCATCGTGAACGCCCGGAATCACAGGGGGCGGGGCCTCTCGGCCGCCTCCCGATTCCGGCCTGCGACGCAGATGATACGCCGCTCATGCCTTGTTGCGGCCGCAGCCTGCGCTTAAATACGTCCTCGGGGGGCTTTTCCACCGAGGCTGACGCTGCTCAAGGTTCAGCGACTCGCGCCCCGCCGCACTGGCCAAATCCAGAAAGACCGTGGTGCATCACGCGGCCCTCGTGCCGCGCGGATGGCCTATGGACGAACGAGGTACACTACGTGAATACCGGCACTGTAAAGTGGTTCAATGAGACCAAGGGCTACGGTTTCATCCAGCCCGACGATGGCGGCAAGGACGTGTTCGTCCACATCTCGGCAGTCGAGCGCGCCGGGATGCGCAACCTGATCGAAGGCCAGCGGATCACTTACGAGATCCTCACGGACAAGCGCAGCGGCAAGGACGCCGCCGGCAACCTGCAGGCGGCCTGACCGTCGCAGGATTTGAAGGCGCCTCACGCGGCTTTCCTTGCGCCAGCCGGTACAGGTGAAAGGCTCGCATGACGCGCGAAGCGGCCGCCCGAAGCGGTTCCCCCTTCCGACGCTGCCATTCCGGGCAAGATCGCCCGGTCCGGGTCGCGTCGGAGGCAATATCCCAGAAACGACGCCGGACGCAGCCAACGTTCGGTCCAGAGAAGAAAAGACACAGATGTTGTTCGAGTTTACACGGCGCCGCGGCGTCCGTTCCCCCGTGACCGATGCGCCGACCTTCCGGGTGGGCAAGCTGGCCCGGGCCAAGACCGCGGAGCAGACCGGGGTCGATGTCAGCGACCTGATCGACCGATCCTACAATTACCATTCCCCGCGCGAGCTGCATTGGCATCTCGCCGAGCGCCTCGGGCTCGCGCCCGGCGCGGTGAAGCTTCGCGAGGCGGCGGCGGCCTGAGAGGCCGGACCGCCGGTCTGCGCAGGGCCTCGTCCTCAGACGTCCCAGGCGGACAGGACGGGGTCGCGCAGGCCGACCGGTGCCGCGAGCAGCTCGCCGTGCACCGGGTCGGGGCGGTTGTAGAGCGTCGCCGCCCCCCCGAAATCGCAGACCACGCCCCCTGCCTCACGCAGGACGAGGTCGGCGGCGGCAAGGTCCCAATCGCGGGCATTGCCGGAAATCATCCCGATATCGACCGTTCCGTCCGCCACGCGGGCGAGCCGCAGGGCGAGAGACGGGATCCGCGCGATCACCTCGAAATCCGGTTCCGTACCGGCGCCGCGGGTCAGACGGTCGAGCATCGGCTTCGGGCCGGTGATGCGGGCGCCCGTCAGGTGCTGCCGTGCATCGACGCGGATCGGTTCGCCGTTCCGCGTCGCGCCGCGACCGCGCACCGCCTCGTAATCGGCGTTGCCCACCGGCGCGTGCACGAACCCGATCAGCGGTTCGCCGCCCGACAGGAGCGCAACCGCGATCGACCAATCCGGATGGCCCGACAGGAAGGCCCGCGTCCCGTCGATCGGATCGACGATCCAGACGAGGTCGTGGCCGAGGCGGGCCGGGTCGTCGGCCGTCTCCTCCGACAGCCACGCGGCGCGCGGCACGAGGGCGCTCAGGCGCACCTTCAGGAAGGCATCCACCGCGACGTCCGCCTCGGTCACCGGCGAGCCGCCGGCCTTGGACCAGATGCGGGCCGAAGTCTGACCGCCGAGCCTGAAGAACGGCCGCGCGATGTCGGCCGCCTCGCGCATCACGGCGCGCAGCTCCGGCATGAGGGCGGATACGGCATCGTCGGTGAGAGACTCGGGCATCGCGCTCCGCGTGGAATCCGTGCGGCCCGCGAGGGCCTTGCTGTCCCGTCCGTCCGGTGACGCGGACGTCCGGGCCCGCCTGGGCTCACCCGCTCGGGCTGAGAAGACCCGGCACGGAGGATCGCGCGCCCGGTCGCTCCGTTGTACGGCGCCTCCCGCAGCGCCACAAGGATGCTGGTTGATCGTTCGATAACGACCGGTCTGGGCAAGGAAATGTTGAGCATTCAAGGAAGCATTGAGCATTCCGCAAATGACAGCGCTGTCCAGATTCGCTTAACGACGGCTCTTAAGCGGTGCGGAGGAGTTCGGGTGCGATTTTGCTTGGCATAACGGACGGCCCGACAGGGACCGCCACTTGCTCCAGGGACTCGGACTGATGAACACTTCCCCGGCCACGGACAAAAGCCACGCAGGACACCCGATGCACGGTGCTGACACCGCGCCCCGTTTCGTCGCTTCGCCGCTTCCGGTGATCGGTCGCGCCGCGGGTGCGCGCCGCGCCGTCGGGATCGCGCTCGCCTATGCCACCGAGGATGCGGAGATCACCGGGGCCGACCGGTTCAGCCTGATCCTGGTGGATGCCGAAGGCGACGTGCTCCAGCGCCTCGGCAGCTTCGAGGAGGACGACGTCGTCGCCGTGTGGCGCGACATCGCGGCGCGGGCCGGACTGACGCGGATGATCGTCCGCGAGGACGGCCTCCTGGTCCCGGTCTCGCAGCAGATCGGCCGGCTGATTCTCGGCCAGGTCCGGATCCGCCGCCGTCATGCAGGCCTCGGCCGCCGCCGCCCGCGGTTCCTGGCCCGCCGCAAGACCGGCCGGCTGCCGGCGCGTCCGCAGATCTTCCGCGGCGAGAACGAGATCATCGCCCGCACCTGAGGGCGCCGACCGCTCTTAGACGAGATTGCGCAGCACGAGGTCGGCGGTGAGGCCGACGAACAGAAGCAGCCCGGCATCCCGGTTCGACCGGAACAGCGCCAGAGCCCCGCGCCCATCGCGTTCCCGCAGCGACAGGACCTGCCAGGCGAGGTGCCCGGCGAAGGCCGCGACGCCCAGATACCCGACGAATCCCGCACCGGCCCCGCGCGCCGCCAGCATCACGAAGGCAGCCGCCAGCGCGTAGCAGAGCCCGACGGCGAGACGCACATGCCGGCCGAACAGGCGCGCCGACGAGCGGATCCCCGCGATCTCGTCGTCCTCGATATCCTGCACCGCGTAGATCGTGTCGTATCCGATGATCCAGCACAGGGCGCCCGCGTAAAGCAGCAGCGCCGGCGGATCGAGGCGGGCGAACACGGCGGCCCAGCCCATCAGCGCTCCCCAGGCGAAGGCCAGGCCCAGAACCGCCTGCGGCATCGGCATGACCCGTTTCATGAACGGGTAGATCGCCACCGGCAGCAGCGAGCAGAGGCCGATGATCACCGCCTCGGCGTTGAACTGCAGCAGGACGGCCAGCCCGATCAGAGCCTGGATCACCAGGAAAAGGGCAGCATGGCGCGGACGGACCTGACCGGAGGGCAGGGGGCGCAGGCGCGTGCGCTCGACCTGCGCGTCGAGGTCTCGGTCGGCGATGTCGTTGTAGGTCGAGCCCGCTCCGCGCATCGCCACCGCGCCGATCAGGAACAGGAGGCAGTGCCAGGGATCGGGAAAGGCCTGATCCGCGGCGATCGCCGCCAGGGCGGCCGACCACCAGCAGGGCAGGAGGAGGAGCCACCAGCCGATCGGCCGATCGATCCGGGCGAGGCGCAGGTATGGACGCCAGGAACGGGGCGCCAGCCGGTCGACCCAGTGACCGGAGACGGCATCGGCTGGCCGCCCGTCGTCAAGCGCCGTCCCGTTCATCGGTCGGATCTCCGGTCGTGCCACACGTGCGTCCCCCATCGCTGCAGAGGGGGGACCCGCGCCGGATCCGTGATCCTCTCAGACGATCTTACAGAGCGCCCTGCGGCAGCTTGAAGCTGCCGGTCAAGCCCGGTCCGCCGAGCAGGCCGCCGCCGCCGCCGCCGGCCTGGGCCTGGGCCTGTGCGCGGGCCTGCGCCTCCATCTTGGTCGCCTGAGCGGCGACGCTGCAGATCTTGGTGCGGATGCCGCTGACCTTCACGTGGTCGGCCTTGAAGCCTTCCGCGAAGGAATCCGGGATCGAGCACCATTCCTTGTTGGCGGCGATCCACTTGATGCCCTCGGTGCCGTTGGCCTGGAGCTTCCCGAACAGGGCGCAGGCCTCCTGCGGGGTCATCTTCTTCTTGGACTGCGACGCCGCATTGGCGCGGCCGACCAGTGCCTTGCGCTCGGCCAGGGTCTTCTGGATGGCGCCGCATTCCGGTGCCGCGCTCTGCGCGAACGCGGCGGTACCGAACACGACGGTGCCGACCAGCACCGCCGCCCCCAGCTTCAGACTCCCCTTCGCCATTCCGAGACTCCCTCGACGCCCCTGCCGAATCCGCGAGCGGCCGGCTTTCTTCCGTTCCCCTGGGTTCGCCATAGGATTGTGGCGTCAATCGAGCGGCAAACCGGCTGCGCCATGCACCGGTGGACTGGCTGCCGAAAACCGGGGCTCGTAACCATTCGGCAACACTTTCGGCGGCCCGCCCTGCGTTGACAGGCTCGCCGCCCCGGGCGACCACGCCGCCATGCCGGCCTATGACTTCACCGCCCCGCGCCTTCACGTCGCGGCCGATCTCGCCGCGGGCGTGATTCTCCCCCTCGATCGCGCCCAGGCCAACTACCTGCTCAACGTGCTGCGCCGGGGGCCGGACGATCCGGTCCTGGTCTTCAATGGACGCGACGGCGAGTGGCGCGCGCATCTGGTCCAGACCGGACGCAAGGGCGCCGACCTCCACGTCGCCGCGCGGACGCGCGCCCAGACGAAGCCGGCCGACCTGCATTATCTCTTCGCACCGCTGAAGAGCGCGCGCCTGGACTACCTCGCGCAGAAGGCGGTCGAGATGGGCGCCGGGACGATCCGCCCGGTCATCACCCGGTACACGCAGGGCGACCGAATCAACATGGACCGGCTGCGGGCCAATGCCGTCGAGGCGGCCGAGCAATGCGGGATCCTGACGATTCCCGATTGTCCCGACCCCGAGCGTCTCGCCCCGGCCCTGGCGGGGCTCGCCGCCGAGCGGCTCCTGGTGTTCTGCGACGAGGACGCGCCGGTGCGCGATCCCGTGCAGGCGCTGCGGGCGGCCGGCGATCCGCAGGATCCCCCACCGCTCGCCGTGCTGGTCGGTCCGGAAGGCGGCTTCTCGGAGGAGGAGCGTGCGCTGATCCGGGCGCGGCCGAACACCGTCGCGCTCTCCCTGGGACCGCGCATCCTGCGGGCCGACACGGCCGCGGTCGCCGTGCTGGCCCTGGTGCAGGCGGTCCTCGGCGACGCGCGCTGAAGGCGGCCCGGCCCGATCCATGTGTGCCCGCGCACATGAAGGCGTCAGCCCGGACGATTGTTTCCCCGGATCGGACGTGAAGCGGCGCGCCGGCCGAGGCCGCCGCGTTGTGGGTTCCCGGCGGCTCGATTATGTCCCGGAACGGACGCCGCCTGCGCCGCGGGCTCATCGGGGTCGGGGGCGGGTGTCCGCCCGGAGCCCGCTCGCGAGAGCGGGTCGATACCGGGTGGATCCGCCGAAGCAGTTCGGCGCGCCCGTTCCAACGCATAAGTCAGACGCACGGGCAGGCAGCGCATGGCGCGCGACAGCAACGACACCACGCCGCTCACCACGCGCGCCGAACTGATCGAATGGTTCGCGGCGGGCGAGAAGCCGCGCGCCCGCTTCGCGATCGGCACCGAGCACGAGAAGATCCCGTTCTACCGGGAGAGCCGGGCGCCCGTCCCCTATGACGGGGATCGCGGCATCCGGGCCCTTCTGGAGGGCCTTGCCGGCGAGACGGGCTGGGAGCCGATTGTCGATCTCGGCAACATCATCGGCCTGTCGGCGGAGGCGGGCGGTGCGATCTCGATCGAGCCCGGTGGCCAGTTCGAGCTGTCCGGCGCCGCGCTGCCCGATGTGCACGCCACCGCCGCGGAACTCGCCACGCATCTCGCCGCCACGAAGCGGGTGGCCGATCCTCTGGGAATCGGTTTCCTGACGCTGGGCATGAGTCCGAAATGGCGCCGGGACGAGACCCCGGTCATGCCCAAGAGCCGATACCGGATCATGGCCGGTTACATGCCGAAGGTCGGATCGCTCGGCCTCGACATGATGCTGCGCACCGCCACGGTGCAGGTGAACCTGGATTTCGCCTCCGAGGGCGACATGGTGCGCAAGATGCGCGCATCCCTGGCGCTGCAGCCGGTGGCCACCGCGCTCTTCGCCAACTCTCCCTTCACAGACGGCCGGCCGAACGGCTTCCTGTCGCGCCGGTCCGAGATCTGGCGCGACACCGATGCCGATCGGACGGGGATGCTGCCCTTCGCCTTCGATGCCGGGTTCGGCTACGAGGCCTATGTCGACTGGCTGCTCGACATGCCGATGTACTTCGTCAAGCGGGGCGACACCTACCACGACGTGTCGGGCGCCTCGTTCCGTGACCTGATGGCCGGCAAGCTGCCGCAGCTGCCCGGCGAGTTCGCGACGGTCTCGGACTGGGCCAATCACGCCTCCACCGCCTTCCCCGAGGTCCGGCTGAAGCGTTTCCTGGAAATGCGCGGCGCCGATGTCGGCGATTCCGGCATGATCGCCGCCCAGGCCGCTTTCTGGGCGGGCCTCCTCTACGACGAGGCGGCCCTCGACGCGGCCCTCGACCTCGTGAAGGGGTGGAGCCCGGCCAATCGCGAGGCTGCGCGGGCCACCGCACCGCGCCTCGGGCTCGCGACTCCGGTGGCCAACACCACCCTCGGCGCGGTCGCCGCCGAGGCCCTGGCGATCGCCCGGTCGGGTCTGCGGGCACGGGGCCGCCGCGACGCCGAGGGGCGGGACGAGACCATCTACCTGCAGCCTCTCGAGGCCATCGTCGCGGCCGGCCGGACGCGGGCAGAGGATCTTCTCGCCGATTACGAGGGCCGCTGGGGCGCCTGCGTGCGGCCGGCCTTCGCCGAATGCGTCTTCTGACGCCTCCCTGATCGACCGACGCACCGGGCGCGAATCACGTCCAGAGCGTGCTATTGGAACGTTCCAGCAGGGCGTTTTGCCGCTGGAGGATCGTACCATGACCCGTGTCACCGCCGTCATCCTTCTGGCGATGGCTTCCTTGCCGGCGAGCGGGGGCGCAGGTCAGGCGGCCGATCTGGCACGGTTCGAGGCTCCAGGCCCGGCGCCGGGCCCCGGCCGCTGGCATTACGGGGCGGGCGGACGCATTGCCGGAACCGTGGCGGCCCGCGGGCGTCCGCAATACAGCTACTATGGCGAGTACGGTTATCCCGCACCCTTCGGTTACGGCTATGCCTACGCGCCGGTGCCGAGCCACGGCTTCGACTACGGCTATTCCGGTCCGCGCTATCTCTGGTCTGCACCAGACAGCTATTCCGGGCCTGCCTTCGGTTATTACGAATGGTGAGCGGATCCGCTGGCTTCGCGGGCCGGCGATGCCTATGACGCGCCGGGTGCCGGTCGCTATGCCGGTCGCTATGCCGGTCGCTATGCCGGTCGCTATGCCGGTCGCTGCGCCGGTTCGGGAGCTTGCGGCGTGCGGGACGAAGATCCGGATTGCGTCGATCTCGACCTCAGCGGGCTGAAATGCCCCCTCCCGGTCCTGCGCACGCGCAAGGCCCTGCGAAGCCTTCCTGCCGACCGCACGCTGGTGGTGACGTGCACGGATCCGCTGGCTGCCCTCGACATCCCGAATCTCGTGCGGGAGGAGGGCGCGCGCCTCGACGCTGTCGAGCGGCGCGCGGAACGCCTGCGCTTCCGCATCACCGTGTCCGCAAGGCCGCCGCATTCCTGAACGATCCGTGAGCCTTCCAGGGGCAAGGCAGGATCGGTATGGCACCGCGGATCGGGGGCGTGCGCCTCGTGCACGACGGTTGGGCGCGCTACCTCGTGGCCGAGGTGATGCAGGAGGACGGAACCCGCCTCACGCGGGAGATGGAGGATCACGGCCGGGCGGTCGCGGTGCTGCCTTACGATCCGGAGCGGCGGGTCGCCACGCTGGTCTCGCAGTTCCGGGCGCCGGTCCTCTACTCGGGGGGGCCGCCGAGCCATATCGAGGTCCCGGCCGGCCTCCTCGACGAAGGCGCTTCGGAGGATGAGGCACGCCGCGAGGCCCTGGAGGAGACGGGGTTGCGCCTGGGGGCGCTCGACTTCGTCGCCAGCGCTTGGTCGATGCCGGGCATCTCCACGGAGCGGATGGACCTGTTCCTCGCCGCCTACGGCGAGGCCGACCGGACCGGAAGCGGCGGCGGCCTCGCCGCGGAGGGCGAGGCCGTGGCGGTGCATGAGATCCCGCTGCCGGAGCTGGCCGCCATGGGCCGCCGCGGCACGATCACCGACATGAAATCGCTGACGCTGCTGTTCGCGCTCCAATTGCGGCGGCCGGACCTCTTCGAGGCGACGCGCTGAGATCAGCCGGCGCGCCGCCCCATCTGCTCCCGCATCGCGAGGCCGATGAAGCGCCAGGACTTGATGAAGTAGCGGCGGAACAGCCGCCGCGGCGCCTGCAGGAACCGGTAGATCCATTCGAGGCCGAGGCGCTGCATCAGCTGGGGCGCGCGCGGCAGGAACCCGGCCGCGACGTTCAGGGCGTCGCCGACGCAGAACACCACCGGTTCACCGAGCGTCTGGCCGTGCCGATCCACCCAGATCTCGGATTTGGGCGCGCCCACACCCATCACCAGCAGTGTCGTACCGTGGGCGCGGATCCGCTCCGCCAGCGCGCGGCTGTAGGCCGCATCGTGCTCGAAGCCGAAGGGCGGGACCGCGCTGGCTACGGCGCCGGCCGGAAGGCCCGCCGTCTGCAGGCGAAGGGCCAGGGCGTCCGCCGCATCCTTGCGGGCGGAGACGAAGAAGACCCGCTGCGCGAAGGCCGGCGGATCGGCGAGGACGCAGCCGAGGAGATCGTGCCCGGTGATACGGTGCACGGGCCGGCGACAGGCCCTCCGGGCCAGCCAGACCAGCGGCATCCCGTCGAGGGTCCTGGCCGCAGCACGCGCGTAGGCCTCGCGAAAGGGGGCATTCTCGCTGAGCTGGACGACATGATCGACATTCGCCGTGACGATCATCCGGGGCCGGCCGTCTCGCCGGGCCGCGACGGCGGCCACGAGGGCCGCGACGGGTCCGGTGTGAAACTGGTATCCGAAGAGTTCGACGGTCGCCTCCGCCTGCGGCGACCCGGACGCCGCGCAGGCGGGGCCGCTCACCGTGTGTGCTTCCCCGCGGACCGGATCCATGGCGCCGAGGTAGAGGCTCATCTCTCCGATGTCACGCATCGGCGGCCCGGAAGCTGGTCGCCGGCCGAGTGGCGGCGCGCAGGGTGCGGCGACGGTCGCTGTCGGCGCCGAGGAGCAGGGCGATGCCGCCGCCGAGCAGCAGGCCGAGGATCAGGGCCACCGGCAGGACGATCTTGGGCGACGGCGGGAAGGTCCGCTGGCGCGCGGGTGTCGCGGCCGAGATGATGCGGACGTTGGTGGTGTTGAGCCGCTCCTGCTCGCTCGCCTCGCGGGCGCGCTTCAGGTAGGCCTCGTAGATGCCGCGGCGGGCCTCAAGAGTCCGCTCCAGTTCGCGCAGGCCGACATAGGCCCGGTCGCTGCTCGCCGTCTCGGTCTTCACCCGGTCGAGATTCGTCCGGATCGCCGCCTCGCTCGCGGCGGCGCGGTCGTAATCCTTCTGGGTCGTCTCGATGATCCGCTCCTTCTCGCGCTGGATCAGGCGCTGCAGGTCGCGCTGCTGGGCGTATTGCTCGGCCATGGCCGGGTGGCGTTCGCCGAGGCGGGTGGCGAGCTCCGCGGTGTTGCGGGACAGCGTGGCGTATTGCTGCCGCAGAGCCTGCATCTCCAGGGATTGCAGCATCTCCGGCAAAGCGGTGCTGGGATCCGACGAGCGCATCCGGCGCGCCTGATCGAGGCGCGACTTGGCCTCGGCGGTCTTGATCGAGGCGGTGACGAGCTGCTGATTGAGGTCGCCGAGCTGCTGGTCGGTGAGCAGGCGGCCGCTGGCCGCCACGAGCTTGTGATCCTCACGGTAGCGCACCACCGCGCCCTCCGCCTGCTCGACATCCCGCTTCAGGCTGGCGAGCCGTCCGGCCAGGGCGCTGGACGCGCGGCGCGCGGTCTCGGTGCGGGCCGCCGCTTCTTCGGCGAAGTAGGCGTCCCCGACGGCGTTGGCGATGCGCGCGGCCTTCTCGGGATCGCGGGACTGCACCGCGACATCGATCACGAAGGTCCGCTCGGCCCGTCGGACGGTGAGCCGGTTCTGAAGCGTGTCGAGAGCGGTGATGACCGGATCGCGACTCGCCGCCGGCGGAAGCATGCCCAGAGCGCCCTTCACCCAGGTGAGGGTCGGGTTGTTGCCGTCCGGCAGGACGAACTCGTCGTCCTGATCGAGGTGGAGCTTGGCGATCACCCGGCGCAGGACGCTGTCGGACTGGATCACCCGCACCTGGCTCTCGGCGATCGAGACGCCGCTGTCGGCCTGGGGCTGGCGCGCGTTCACGTCGTTCTCGACGACGCGCAGATCGCTCGGATCCACGAGAACCTGGATGCTGGACGTGTAGCGCGGCGGGATCAGGCCGAGCAGCGCCACCGCCACTGCGACCATGAACAGGCCGCCCAGCACGATGAAGCCGCTGCCGCGCCACAGGCGCCGGAGGATCACGCGACCGTCCGTCTGCGGGCTCACCTGCGGCAGCACCATTCGGACGGGCTGCTCACCGCTCATCCGTGTCGAGAAGTCGAACATACGCCTCGCTCCCTGACCTGTCGGGACGGAGACAACCGCCCGCCGCCAACCTCGTCGCCTGTTCCCTTTCTGACCAGCTTCGTGCCGGTCTGGAACAGGTGCTCGCCCGAGGCGCCGTCTTCGTCGGGAGTCCAGCAATCAGCATACCGGACCAGTAGTATCGCCCCGCTGCGGTTCCTGCTTCAGGAAGCCCGCAGATATCGCATACAGACGTAATCCTAACTGTCACGACAATCGAACGTGAAAAGTCTCCGATTTGTTGGGGACTACGCAGGCCGCCTCAGGCGCTGCGGTCGCATGCGACAATTGACTCCAACGGTGCGTAGGCTGTCGGGTCGCCCGACAGGAAGCGTTGGAAGCGCAGCCCATCCTCGGCCGCTGTGGCGTTCCAGCACGCCACGTTGGCCCGGCTTGCCGCCGCCGCGCGGGTCAGACCGCCATCCCGGAGCCAGGCGGCGATGGTCCGAGCGGCGCCGTCCGGATCCTCCGGCCGGATCAGCAGGCCGGACGTCCCCAGCACCTCACGGAACACCGGGTCGTCCGGCGCCACGACCGGCAGGCCGCCATGCTGGACTTCCAGAAGCGGCAACCCCAGCCCCTCCGCCTTGGAGGTCGAGACCAGCAGGTGGCACGACCCCGCGAGGGCCCGCAGCTCCGCGTCGGCGAGGTATCCGTGCCGGTGCAGGAACGGCGGTGGTGCCTCCAGGAAGGCGTGCCGCCCCCATCCGACCCGGCCAACGAGATGGAGTTCCGCCGGGATGCCGGCGCGGATCAATGCCGCCGTCAGGGCGAGGGTCGCCGGATAGTTCTTGCGCGGTTCGATGGTCCCGATGGCGAGGAGCCGCAGCGTCGCGCCGGGCTCGTAGGCCGCCGGCCCCGGCAGGTCGGCCAGGCCGAAGGCGTCGCGGACGGCGGGTCGCAGCAGGGCGACGCGGGCGCGCTCCGCGCAGAGGGCGCGCACGGCCGCGCCGGTGGTGCGGCTGTTGACGAACAGGTTCGGGCACCAGCGCAGGGCGAGGGCGAAGCTCGGGCTCATGTAGATCCGGCTGCGCAGGCTCAGATCCGCCTTCCGCGTTAGCAGGAAGGTGTCGTGGACGTAGAGCAGGCACCGTGCCGCCGCGATGGCGCAGAGCGGCCCGGGCGGGAAACCCGGGAACAGGAACAGGGCGTCCCTGTCCGTGAGCGCCCGCGCGGGGAGGCCGATCTGCTGGGCGGCGATCATGCCGGGCAGGGAGCCGGCGGTCACCGGCCGCACAGTGTGCGGGGCGAGCTTCTCCGGGGCGAACAGGTCCAGGGTGACCCGCTCGATCCCCGTGACATGGGCCCGCAGATGGGTCTGGTCCAGGTAGATCCGCCGCTGCGCCATGCCGGATTTCGCCTTGTGGTCCGTCATGGCACCCTGCGCCGCAGCGTGCCGGCCAAGTACAGGCACCGCCGCACGAAGAGCGGCATCCGGCGGCCGAACACCATCTGCTTGGCCCGCCGCAGCCGGCGCACGAGCGGAGGCGAGACCGCCGGGACCGTGCCGGTCGCGCCCGTCCGCAGATCGGCCGCGAAGGGGAAATGCCCGAGCATCGCGGGGGCGAAGCGCGGATGGGCCGCGCCGCCCCCCAGGCCCTGCCGCCGGAAGACCGCCTCCAGCGACAGCGCCGCCGCGGCCGGGCTGTAGCGGCTCTCCAGGGCGATCCGCGCGAAGGCGCCGAGGCGGGTGCGGGTCGCCCGGTCACCGACCAGGGCGGCCAGGGCGTCGGCGAGGGCGCCGGGCCGCATCGGCACGAGGCGGCCCGAGACGCCGTCGATCACCGCCGAGGTCAGCCCGGCGGTGCGGTAGGCCAGGGTCGGGACCCCGCACAGGCCGGCCTCGATGGGCGTCTGTCCGAGAGTCTCGTGGCGGCTCGCGGTGACGTGGAGGTCGCAGGCGCCGTACCACGCCGCCAGCATCGCCTCGTCCGCGATGAGGCCGGGCGCGAACAGGTTCGCGATCCCGAGCCGGGCCGGATCGTCGAGGCGACCGATCGCCACGACGCCGACGCCCGGTTTTGCCACGGCCTGAAGCGCCCCCCGGAGATCGGCAAAGCCCTTGTCGGGCCCGTCGACGATGACCGAGGATACGAGGATCAGCACGTCATCGGGGGGCAGGCCGAGCCGGCCGCGCAGGCCGGCGCGATCGCCGGGCCGGAAGACGGCGGTCGGGAAGGCGAGGCGGATCGGCTCGACCACGGTGCCGGGCGGCGCGAGTTCGCGGGCCCGCGCCAGCGTCCAGTCGGAATTGGCGAGAAGCCAGGGAGCCGGAGATCGGGCCGGAGATCGGGCCGGGGATCGCACTTCGGGCCCGACCGGGGCGCCGGCGAGCACCGCGCGTTTGCGGTCGTGCATGCCGGCGATCCGGCCGGGGGCCAGTTGCGGATACTCGTCGGGGGTGGGGCAGGCCGCATCGCAACCGATCGCGGCGCGGCCGCACGCGCGCGGATGGGCGCACCGGCCCGTGAGGGGGAAGAGGTCGTGCAGCACGAGGCCGACCGGTCCCCGCCGGGCCAGACGGCCGACGACGTCGAGGCTGCGGGTGGCGCCGTGCAGGTTGCCGGCCAGGACGAGATCCGGTGCGGTCGCCGCGATCGCGGCCTCGGCCGGGGGGAAGACGTCGCGCCACTCGGCGGCCTCGGGACGGCCGCTCAGGGTGACCTCCGCGATCCGGTGACCGGCGAGAGTCAGTGCCTCGGCGAGCCGGCGCTGGGCCACGCCGGCCCCGCCCTGGGTGCCCGTCCCGGTGAGCGACACGATCGACAGACCGCTGGCGGGCGGAGGAAGGTCCGAAAGCAGCCTGTGGAGCAGGGCGGGACGACCGATCAGGCTGCGCCGGTCCTCGGATGTCGTCGACCAGGCGGCCCCTTCGTTCAGCATGCCGTCGGGGTCGAGGTCCGCATGGTCCGCCAGCCCGTCGCGCCGCCAGAGGATCCCGCCCCCCGCAGACCTGCGGCCACCGGCTTCCGCCGCGCGATCGGGCCCGTCGAGGCCCCGGACGGCGTGGTCGAACAGGACGCGCAACCCCGCGACCGCGTCGACCTCGGCGAGCGAGGCCTCCAGCGCCAGAGCGATCAGCGCACCCGGGGCGAGCAGGTCGCCGGCAGCGAGCCAGAGCAGATGATCCGGACCGGGATCGGTCAGGATCCGCTCCACGGCCGCGCGGCCGGTCGTGGGCGCCAGCACGTCGTGTCGGAACTCCGGATAATCCTGGCGCAGGACCGACGCGACGGTCCCGGCCAGGGCGGCATCCGCGTGTGCCACCGTGATGATCCGGATCCGCGGCCAGGGGCGCCCGTCGGGCAGCGACCGCGGACGGGCGGGTCCGGGGGGGCTGCGCCCGTACGGCCAGCCGGCGACGCCGTGGGGAGGCGGTGACATGTCTGCGGCCTCGGTCACGGCGGCTCTGGCGGCGGCTCGGGTCTCGTGCGGGGCGACAGAGTGGACGGGAAGGTTGAAGATTGCCTCTCGGGGCCGGCGGCGTCTCAGCCCATCACCCGGATCCGCGCCGGACCGGCCTCGATCCGGCCGATGCGGGCGGCCGCCGGGTAGCCCGCCGATCGGATGCGCGCGAGGAGCGCGTCGGCCCGGTCGGCCGAGCAGGTCACCAGCAACCCGCCCGAGGTCTGCGGATCGGTGAGGATGTGGCGGCGCCAGTCCGGAAAACCCTCCGGCAGGTCGACCGCCTCGCCGAACGCCGACCAGTTCCGGTGCGAGGCACCGGTGACGGCGCCGGCGCGCGCCAGCGCCTCCGCCTGCGGCAGCAGGGGGAGGGCGTCGGCCTCGAGGGTGAGCGTGAGACCGGCGCCGCGGGCGATCTCCAGCCCGTGGCCCAGGATGCCGAAGCCGGTCACGTCGGTGAGGGCGTGGACGGCGGGCTCGGCGGCCAGGTCGGGTCCGATCCGGTTGAGCAGCGTGGTGGTGGCGATGAAGTCGCGGTAGCCGGCGTCGTCCAGGGTCTCCCGCTTGATCGCCGCGGAGTAGACCCCGACCCCGAGGGCCTTGGTGAGCAGGACGGCATCTCCCGCCATCGCGTCGGCGTTGCGTCGCACCGCCTCCCGGCGGCAGGTGCCGATCACCGCGAGGCCGTAGATCGGCTCGGGGGCGTCGATCGAGTGGCCGCCCGCCACCGGGATGCCGGCCTCGGCGCATTGCTCTGCGCCGCCGCGCAGGATCCGCGCGACCACCTCCGGGTCGATCTTGCCCAGGGGCATCCCGAGGATCGCGAGCGCGAAGAGCGGCCGGCCGCCCATGGCGTAGACGTCCGAGATGGCGTTCGTCGCGGCGATCCGGCCGAAATCGACGGGGTCGTCCACCATCGGTGTGAAGAAGTCCGTGGTGGCGATGATGCAGGTGCCGTCCTCCAGCTCCCATACGGCCGCATCGTCCGCCGTCTCGTTGCCGACGAGGAGCCGCTCGAACGGCCCGGCCGCCGGCTGCTGGGCGAGGAGCTGGCGCAGGGTGGCGGGGTCGAGCTTGCAGCCGCAGCCGCCGCCATGGGCAAGACTGGTCAGGCGGGGGGCATCGGTCATCGCTGATCTCCGTTCCGGACGTCCTGGGACCATGGCGACTCAGTAGCGCGTCGTCAGCGCATTGAGCCAGTCCGGCGAAGCCGCGACGGCCGCAGCTTCGACCTGCTTGTCGAGTCCCGTCAGCACCAGCAGGCCGAGTACCACCATCACGGCGCCTAGCGCGGCCTTCGCGGCCCGGCCGGCCGCGGCAAGGCCGCCGCGCCAGCGCAGCAGCGCCTCGCGGGAGACGAAGCCGAGGAGCATCAGCGGGGCCGCGGCCCCGATCCCGAAAGCCAGCATCGTCAGGGCGACGCTCCCGAGATGCTCGCCCCGCGCCGCCATCAGCGAGGCCGCGCCCAGGGTCGGTCCCACGCAGGGGCTCCAGGCGGCGCCGAGCAGCAGGCCCACGGCGAACTGGCCGGACAATCCGCCGGAGCCGAAGCCGCCGAAGCGTTCCTCCGCCCAGGCGCCGACCGGGCCGGCCGCCGTCGCGACCCGGGCCTGGAACCGCGGCAGCATCAGCACCACGCCCAGCAGCAGGAGGAGAACCGCGCCGGCACGCCGGAACGTGTCGCCGTCCAGGCCGATGGTGAAGCCGATCGTCGCGACGAACAGCCCGATCGCCGTGAAGGCGATCGCCAGCCCGCCGGCCAGCGCCACCGGGCCGAGGCGATGCTCCGCGGCCGCGGTGCCGAGCACGATCGGGATCAGCGGCAACACGCAGGGCGAGAGTACCGACAGAAGCCCGGCCAGGAAGGCGAATCCGACCGTTCCCAGCATGCCCTCGCGCTCCCGATCCCGCTCGCCCTGCGGAGGTCTCCTCCGTGCCGCGCGGGCGGTCAACGCGCCAGGCGGCCGCGGGCGCGCGGGAACCAGGCGGCGGCCAGCCGATTTCGGCGGCAGTCCGGTGGCGTTCCCGGGCGAGGCGGAGCAGACCGGTGACCATCTTCTTTACGGGCGACACGCATTTCGGCGACCCGCGGGCACTGCGCTTCGACCACCGGCCCTATCCGGATCTTGAGGCCCACGATGCCGGGCTGGTCGCGGCCTGGAACGCCGCGGTCTCGCCCGGCGACACGGTCTGGCACCTCGGCGACTTCGCCCTCGGGCCGAGCGGGGACCGGATTCGCGAGATCCTCGCCGGGCTGAACGGCGAGAAGCACCTGATCGTCGGCAACAACGACGGGCCCGATACTCTGGGTGCGCCCGGCTGGACGTCGGTTCGGCACTACGCGGAAATCGAGGTCGAAGGCCGCATGGTCGTGCTCTGCCACTACGCGTTCCGCACCTGGAACGGCATGAGCCGGGGTGCCCTCAATCTCCACGGGCACAGCCACGGCAAGCTCAAGGCAATGCCGAAGCAGTACGATGTGGGCGTCGACCCGATGGGGCCGGGACCCGTGCCGCTCTCCGCAATCCTCACGTCCCGCCGGCGTCGGGGGCGGTGAGTCGGGGCGGAACTTTCACGTCAGCTTCACCGTTTCAGCGGACAGGAAGGGAGTGGACTCGTGCCGCTCCGAGAAACCCGGCCGGTCCGCCTTCGGAGCGGCCATCCCAAACCGTGTGTGAGTGTTGAAGTGAGTGCCATGTCGGTCACTCTGACCCGTTGCCTCGCCAGCCTCGTGGCAGGCCTCGTGATGACTTCCGCGGCGTCGGCTGTGCCGGCCTGCATCGAAGCCCAGCGCAAGGTCGACGAGGCGAATGCCCTGCGCTTCCAGGCGCGTCAGGAGGCCCGTCTGGGCGATCATGACCGCGTCTGCGACACGCTCGATGAAGTGGGCGACCGCTACGACGATGCCCGCGACGCCTTCGAGCGATGCGGCGAGGGCGTCGTGGCGATCGATCTCCGCAGTGAACTGCGGGGCCTGCGGATCGCCAAGAAAATTAACCGCTGCGATTGATCGGGTGCGCATCCGCACCTCGGACGTCCCGTTCCTGCAGCATCACCCCGTCACGCGCGACGCCGGTCGCCGAAAAGGTTCTGCGCCCATGACCCCCGCCACGCTTTCGAACGACATCGAACCCGCCGTCGTCCGCACCGGCCCGTCCTTCGCGGCCGCCCTGTGCGGCTTCGTCAGCACCACCGTCGCGACGACGATGCTGCTCATGCTGATCGGTGCGTTCTGATCAGGGCGCGACCGACCAGAATCGCTGACGGTTGAACAACATGTCCTGGGAGCCGACCTTCGGTGCCGGCTCCGTCCGCCGCCCGCAATCGGGTTCGGCCGGCTTCGTGACGGCCGCGAGCGTCGTGTGGGCCGGCACGGGTATCAGGCCCAGGCGCGTCTGAACCTCGGGCTGCCGCGCCGCCGCGATGGTCAGCACGCAGGCGATCAGGCCGCCGGCAACAGTTCCGAGAACGAAATTCAACATCGGGCCTGGGATCCGGGGCCCGATTCCTTTGGGCCACACAGCGTCGTCGATAAGCAACCCGGCGGCATCATGGCGGATCTGGCGCTCACGCGCTTTTAACTCCTGGTCTGCGACAGCTACGCGCCAGCTTGCCGCCAAGGCAGGCCTGACGACGGGGCTGGACCGCCGATGAACTACGCCGCCAACGCCTACGCCAAGACATCCCACAGCGCCCTCTCGCCGCGCGAAGCCGAATCCGCGGTTCTGCTGAAAGCGGCGCAGAAGCTGATCGGTGCGAGCCAGGGGCTCTCCGAGGGCGATGCCGGGCGCCTCAACGACGCCCTGTCGTTCAACCAGCGCGTCTGGACGCTGCTGACCTCCGAGGCCACGTCGGACCTGAACCCGCTCCCTTCGGACGTCAAGCAGGGCGTCGGCCGCCTGGGCGTGTTCGTGCTCCAGAGCTGCATCGACACGATGATCGCGCCGACGCCCGAGAAGATCGCGACGCTCGTGTCGATCAACAACCACATCGCCGCCGGCCTGCAGGGCAATCCCGGCTGAGGCCCGAGGGCCGTCAGGAAGCCGCCGACGTTTCCGGCAGGTCCGGCTGGGACACCGCGCCGGCGGCTTCCCACTCGACGAGTTTGCGGCTCAGCTTGAGCGCCCGATAATACGCGCCGGTCTCGACGGCCTGGGCGATCCCCGCGATGTGAGGGGCCGCCGCCGGCGCGAGCCCCAGCAGATCCGTCGCCTGCCGGAAGAACAGGTCGATCCCCTGCGTCGGATCGTCGGCGAGATAGATGACCGTCAGGGTCAGGTGGAGGCGCTTGCAGGCCGTGTCGGCCTCGGTCTCCGTGATGATCTCGCTCTCGCGCAGGAACTTGCACTGCGTCTCGATCAGGAAGGTCGAGCGCCGGTCGCCGTTGCGCAGCAGGGCACCGTTGATGATCAGCCGTTCGAAGGGCTTGAGTTCCAGACGCAGGGGCATCGGGCGTTCCTTTCTAGAAGACCCGGCGATCTCATTCGCGAACCGTTAACGTTTCGAGAATTCCCGCCCCGAGCGCGGCCGTTGCACCACGCGGGTGCCGTGATAAACTCCCACAAATGACGAACGGGTGAGACGTGTCGGGGAGGTCCGATGACGGCGCAGACGGATCGGCTCGCACGGTATCCGAGCCTCGCCGGCAAGCGCGTCCTGGTCACGGGCGGAGCCTCGGGAATCGGCGCGGGTCTGGTCGAGGCCTTCGTCGGCCAGGCGGCTCGCGTCCTGTTCTGCGACATCGCGGATGATGCGGCGAACGCAGTGGTGGCGCGTCTGACGCCCGGCGCCGCGCACGCCCCGCTCTACCGGCGCTGCGACCTGACGGATGTCGATGCGGTTCGCGCGCTGGTCGCCGAGGCGGATACGGTTCTGGGCGGCTTGGATGTCCTGATCAACAATGCCGGCAACGACGACCGCCACAGCCTCGCCGAGGTGACGCCCGCCTATTGGGACGACCGGATGGCGGTGAATCTGCGCCACCTGTTCTTCGCCGCCCAGGCGGCGGTGCCGGCGATGCGGCGTGCGGGCGGCGGCGTGATCCTCAATTTCGGATCGATCAGCTGGCATCTCGGGCTGAAGGAGATGCCGCTCTACCAGACCGCCAAGGCGGCGATCGAGGGGATGACCCGCGCCCTGGCCCGCGACCTCGGCCGCGATGGGATCCGGGTGGTGTCGATCATCCCCGGCAACGTCCAGACGCCGCGGCAGGAGAGATGGTACACGCCGGAGGGCGAAGCGGACATCGTCGCCGCGCAATGCCTCGACGGCCGAATACAGCCGGCCGACGTCGCCGCGCTGGTCCTGTGCCTCGCCTCGGACGATGCCCGGATGTGTACAGGCCACCCCTACGTCATCGACGCGAGGTGGCGCTGACCGGGAGCCGGGCAGGAGACCGGCCGGACATGAGACCGGCCGGACATGAGACCGGCCGGACATGAGACCAGCCGGACAGGGGGCGCGGGTCCGCGCTCCGGCCCGGCCCGCTTCCGTGCCTCAGTCGCACGTCTCCTTCTTGACGGTCTTGGAGTCGCCCATGTCGTTCTCCTTGCGCACCGTCTTGGTGACGCAGCCGTCGCCATGGTCGTGGACGGTCACGGATTTCGACTCGGTCGCCGGGCGGTCGACGACGACGGCCGGCCGGTCGCGCTCGATGACGGTGGTCTGGGCCTGTGCGGCGGCGCCGAGGCTCAACAGGGCGGCGGTCGCGAGCAAGGTCTTGCGCATGCTGAAACTCCAATACCGGTTTCGGTACCGGGTAACGGCGGTCACAGCTTGAGCGTTCCGCAGAGCCGTCGGTCTCGAAGGCGAACCGAACCCGTAAAAAAACTTGGCTCGGCCCGCGCGCCGTTCGGTTCGAAGCAGAGCCGGAGCGACGGCGCCAATGACTGCGGAACCGGGACCAAGACAACCCCGGTGGACTACGTGCGCGGCGTGGCCGGGCCTCAGCCGCCCGTCATCGGCGGGAAGAAGGCGATCTCGCGGGCGCCCGCGATCGGCGCGTCCGGCTTGGCGTGGACCCGATCGATCGCGGCCCGGACGACGCCCGGATCCTCGAAGGCGTAGGCATATTCCTCGCCCCGGCCCCGGAGCCACCCGACGAGGTCGGCGACGGTGGCGACCTCCGCCGGGGGTGCCAGCTCCTCCTCGGGGCGGCCGATCCGCTCGCGGACCCAGGCGAAATAGACGAGCTTCATCGCATCACCGTAGCGAAGACAGGGCAGGGACCGCACGTCCCGCAGGCCGATCCGTCAGCGCGGATCGTCGATGACGTGCTTGATCCCGGCCCGCATGTAGTCCCAGCCGGTCCAGAGCGTGAGGGCGGCGGCCAGCCACAGCAGCGTCAGGCCGATCGGCTCGGTCCCCGGCAGCAGGGTCTCGCCCGCCGGGCCGGCCACCAGGAAGCCGAGAGCCACGAGCTGCACGGTGGTCTTCCATTTGGCGATCTTGCTGACGGGCACCCCGACCTTCAGCTCGGCCAGGTACTCGCGCAGGCCGGAAACCAGCACCTCGCGGCACAGGATCACGATGGCCGCCCAGATATTCGAGCCGACGATCGTGTGGTCCGCCGTCAGCATCAGCAGGCACGCCGAGACGAGAAGCTTGTCGGCGATCGGATCGAGCATCCGGCCGAGCGCCGAGCTCTGATGGTAGGTGCGTGCGACGTACCCGTCCAAGTAGTCGGTGATCGCGGCCGCGACGAAAACGCCCAGCGCCGTCCACCGGGCGGTGTGGGATTCGGGCCAGAACAGCAGAGCGACCATCACCGGCACGGCAACGAGGCGCCCGTAGGTCAGGCAATTCGCGAGCGTCCAGGCCGGCGACCGTCGTCGGGGAAGGACGGCGTTCATCGCAGGGGTGAAATCAGAGCGGGGCCCGGGCGTCAACGTCCTGGTTTCGGTCTCGGCCATCGCGGTCGGGTTCTCAGGCGCCGGCATGGAAGAAGTCGTAGACCGCCCGCGCGGTGGCGGCGTTCACGCCCGGTGTCTTGGCCAGATCCTCGAAGGCCGCGCGCTCGATGGCCTTCACGGTCCCGAAGTGATGGAGCAGCGCGCGCTTGCGGCTGGGCCCGATGCCGGCGATCTCGTCCAGGGGGTTCTTCACCATCTCGCGTTTCCGCTTGGCCCGGTGGCTGCCGATGGCGAAGCGGTGCGCCTCGTCCCGGAGCCGTTGCACGAAGTAGAGCGTCGGGTCGCGCGGCGGAAGCTTGAAGGGCGGCCGGCCGGGCACGAAAAACGTCTCGCGCCCGGCATCCCGGTCGCGGCCCTTGGCGACGCCGATCAGCGGCACGCCCGAGACGCCGACCTCCTCCAGGGCCGTCCGCGCGGCGTCGAGCTGGCCCTTGCCGCCGTCGATCAGCACGAGGTCCGGCCAGGCCGGGAACGCCTCGCTCTCCTCGGCCGGCACCGGCTCCTGGACGCCGCCCTCGACGGCGGCGGCCGCGGCTTCGCGTTCGGTGCGCGGTGACTCCTTCACCAGCCGCTTGAAGCGCCGCTGCAGGACTTCGCGCATCATGCCGTAATCGTCGCCCGGGGTGAGCTCCTCGGACTTGATGTTGAACGTTCGGTAATGCGTCTTCATGAAGCCCGTCGGGCCGGCGACGATCATGCCGCCGACCGCGTTCGTCCCCATGATGTGCGAGTTGTCGTAGACCTCGATCCGGCGGGGCGCGCCGTCGAGCCCGAAGGCCTGGCCGAGCGCCGCGAGCAGCTTGCCCTGGGAGGCCGTGTCGGCGAGGCGCCGCGCGAGCGCCTCCTTGGCGTTGCGCTGGGCGTAATCGACGAGGTTCTTCCGCTCGCCGCGGCTCGGCTTGTGGATCTCGACGCGGTACTCCACCCGGCTCGACAGGGCCGCCGCCACCAGCTCGGCATCCTCGACCGCATGGCTCGTCAGCACCGTCCGGGGCGCCGGCTTGTCGTCGTAGAACTGGCCGATGAACGACCCGAGCACCTCGTCGGGGGTCATCGACCGGTCGGCCTTGGGGAAATAGGCGCGGTTGCCCCAGTTCTGGAAGTTCCGGAAGAAGAACACCTCGATGCAGAACTGGCCGGCCTGCTCGTCGAGGGCGAACACGTCCGCTTCCTCCACGCCCTGGGTGTTGACCCCCTGCACGCCCTGGATCGCCGACAGCGCGGCGATCCGGTCCCGGAAGCGGGCGGCGCGTTCGAACTCCATCGCTTCCGAGGCTTCCTGCATCTCGGTGCGCATCCGGTCCTTCACGGCGTTCGACTTGCCCGCCAGGAATGCCCGGGCGGAATCCGCCATGGCGGCGTAATCCTCCGTGGCGATCTCGCCGGTGCAGGGACCGGAGCAGCGCTTGATCTGGAAGAGCAGGCAGGGACGGGTGCGGTTCTCGTAGTAGCTGTCCGTGCAGGTGCGCAGGAGAAAGGCGCGCTGCAGGGCGTTCACCGTCCGGTTCACCGCCCAGACGCTGGCGAAGGGCCCGTAATAATTGCCCTTCCGGCGCCGGGCGCCCCGGTGCTTGACGATCTGCGGGGCGGGGCCGTCGTCGGTGACCAGAATGTAGGGGAACGACTTGTCGTCCCGCATCAGCACGTTGAAGCGGGGCTTCAGCTGCTTGATCAGGTTGGCTTCGAGGAGCAGCGCCTCGGTCTCGGTGGCGGTGGTGACGAACTCCATCGCCGCCGTCTGCGAGATCATCCGGGCGATGCGGTTCGAATGCGCCTGACCCCGCGCATAGGAGCCGACCCGCGCCTTCAGGTTCTTGGCCTTGCCGACATAGAGGACGTCGCCGCGATGATCGAACATCCGGTAGACGCCGGGCGAGGACGGCAGGGTCGACCAGAACCGGCGGATCACCTCGGTGCCGGCCTGGACGGCACCCGGCTCGAAGTCGAAATCGATTTCCGGCGCCTCCGTGTCGGGGAGGCCGGCTTCCGGCGCGTCGGCGGTTTCGTCCCGCTCGGCGTCGCGGCCGTCGTCGAAGGTGTCCGGGGGCAGGTCTGAGAGGGCTCTGCGGCTCATACCGCAGATCTAAGCGTTCCTGAGCGCCAGCGGGACCGGGGCGGCGACAAAAATCGCGCGCCCGGACCGGGGATCAGTCGAACAGCGAGTCGATGTCGCTCTGGTCGACGTGGCCGGGATCGTGGTCGAGCTTCGGACCGTTCAGGAGAGAGCTCTCGTCGTCCAGGGAGGTCGGCACCGGCATGACGGTGATGAGCTCCTTGAAGCTGTCGAGCTCCGACCACGTGGCGATCAGCCGGTCGAGATGCTCCTCGATGAACTTCATCACGCCGACGATCTTGGTGATCCGCTGGCCGGTCAGGTCCTGGAAGTTGCAGGCCTCGTAGGCGGTGATCACGCGCTCGAGGATCACGTCGACGTGCTGCTTCAGCCCGGGCGGCAGCGTCGCGGCGTTGAGCATGCCGGCGTGGCTCTCGATCTCCTCGATCGCCCCGAGGAGCTGCGTCGTGGCGCGCTCCGTCGAATCGACCACGGCGTCGAGTTCGTCGGCCGCCCGGCGCATGCCCTTGCCGGTATTCTCCGTCCGATGCAGCGTCGCCAGCTCCGACTTGGTGCGGGTGATCGCCTCCTTCATCACGTCGAGTTCCGTGCGCATCGCGAGCGCTTCGTGCAGCTCGCGCCGGCACGACTCGATCGTCTCGCTGGCGCTCATCTGCGTGACGCGGCGCAAGTCCTGGATGGCGCTGAAGATTTCTTCGAGTCGCTCGTTCGAGGCGATCGAGCCCGGACCAGGCTGGGGAGCCGCGGGAATCCCGAGGCTGTCTTCGATGCGATAGCGCTTCTGGGTCATCGTCCGGGCGTGGGCGTTCGGGTTCCGTCGACGCAACTCTCTACCACATCGGTTAGCGGACTGTGACTGCCAAGCTTTTTCCGACCGCTCCGGGCTCCTTCCCGAAGGCGCGGCGGGCTGCGATGAACGGTTAACCGGCGATTCACGCTGCCGCCGACGGGCCGGGGAGAGACCGCGGCCTCGGCGCGATTCACCACGTTCCTTCACCTGATTCGGTAAAATGCCGCGGGATCGTTCGCGGGCCGGGCGCTTGGGCGCCGGCTCGGGAGCATGCAACGATGCGGGGTTCGATCCGATTGGGAATGGCGGCGGCCGCGGCCGCTTTCGTGCTGTGCGGGCCTGCGCGCGCGCAACAGGCGCGCTACGCCGAGGGCGGCTACGGCGGCGGCCTGATCGAGTACCTCGTCACCGGAAGCGCCGGGGGCGGCGGCCGCGGCTGGCCGCAGCGCTCCGCGGCCCCGCAGCGGGCGGCGACGTCCCAGCGGGTCGCGGCCTATTCCGGGGAGCTGGTGCCGGCCGAACCGGAGGCCGCTCAGGCATACGGACAATCCTACGGACAGGCTTACGGTGCGGCTCAGCCCTACGGCGCGCCGCCCGCGGCCGCCTACGGAGCGTCCCAGACGGATCCCGGCCGGATCGCCCGCGCGGTCGCGCCGGAATTCCAGCGCCAGGAGGTCCCGTTCGCGGGGCCGCAGAAGCCCGGGACGATCGTCATCGATACCGCCGGCAAGCATCTCTACCTCGTGCAGGCCGGCCAGCGCGCCCTCCGCTACGGGATCGGCGTCGGCCGTCCCGGCTTCGCCTGGAGCGGTCTCAAGACCGTCAGCCGCAAGGCGGAGTGGCCGGACTGGACACCGCCGGCGGAGATGCTCGCCCGCCGGCCCGACCTGCCGCGCCACATGGCCGGCGGGCCGGAGAATCCCCTCGGGGCGCGGGCCCTGTATCTCGGTTCATCGCTTTACCGGATCCACGGCACCAACGAGCCCAACACGATCGGTCAGTCGGTCTCGTCGGGCTGCATCCGGATGATGAACGACGACGTCGTCGACCTCTACGACCGCGTGCCGGTGGGAACGCGCGTCGAAGTCCTGTGAGCGCCTGACGCCGTCGGCATCACGCAGGCTGACCCTTCGGATACGGAAAGGCCCGGCCGCGCCTGACGCGACCGGGCCTCTCTCTTTGGGGGCTGACGCCGGGGCTGGACGATCAGGTCCAGTCGCTGTCGTCGCCGCCGCCCAGGTCGCCGCCGAAATCGCCGCCCGGATCGCTGTAGTTCGCGTCCTGGAAGCTGCCCAGGTCGCCGCCGCTGTTGTCCAGGGCAGCTCCGAGATCCTGGTTGCCACCGTCGCCGTAGTAGTTGTTGACCACGGTCTCGCCGGCACCGCCGCCCAGGCCGGCGGCCGCAGCGCTGCCGAGGCTCGAATGGCCGCCCGCGAAGGCGTTCGACAGGGCGCTGCCCAGGAGCATGCCGCCGGCCGCGCCCGCCGCCATGGGGAGCGCCGTCGCCATGAAGCCGCCGCCGCGGGCCGGCGCCTGCGGCTGACCGCCCCACGGGCCGCCCTGCTGGGGATAGCCGCCCTGCTGGGGATAGCCCCCCTGCTGCGGGTAGCCTTGCTGGGGATAGCCCTGCGGGGGCGCGCCGCCCTGATTGCCCCAGGGTTGTCCGGCGGGACGCTGCTGTGCGTAGCCGGGCTGCGGCTCCTGGCGCTGGCTGCCGCCGCCGAAGATGCTCGACAGGAAGCCGCCGCCGCCCGAGGGCTGCGCAGAGGCCGCCTGGCTGCGCGCCTGCTCCAGCTGCTGGTTCAGGCTCTTGATCGCCTCTTCCTGGACGTAGATCAGCTGCGCCATGGCGTAGGGCGCGTAGGGCTGGGCGCGGATCTTGTCGGCGATGAAGCGCTCCGCCTCCGCGTCGCGGGGCTGGGTCTGCGCCTGCTCCAGCCGCTGGAAGATGCCCGAAATGACGTCGCGTTCTTCGCTGTTCATGGAGTCGTCCTCCTCGAATCTCACCCGCGGGCCCGAACGCGCCGCATGGCAGACACGACATGGGTGCGCGGCGACGCTTTGTCAGGGGGATTGCGAAAACTTCATCCGCCGGCTGCGAAAAACGAGAAGCCCGACCTTTCGGCCGGGCTTCCCAAAGACGGATCCCGAACGCGGCCGTAGCCGCGCCGTCGCGTAATCCTAGAAGGTGCCGAACTTGTAGTTCAGGCCGGCGCGGACGACGGCGAACTCGTCGGAGCGGCGGCCGACGCCGCTGTAGACGACGGGGAAGTTGTTGGCGGCGTTGACGACGAGCGCGCCCTGGTTGCGGGTGCCGCGGTCGAGATTGACGTACAGGCCTTCGACCTTGAGCGTCACGGCCGACGAGCGGAAGAAGTTCAGGAAGGAGTCGGTGGGCAGGGCATACTCGATGCCGCCGCCGGCGGCCCAGCCGGTGCGGAAGCTGTCGTTGCCGGCATAGCCGCCGAAGGAGCGGTCGGCGCTGCCCGAGCCGTAGGCGAAGCCGCCGGTGCCGTAGATCAGGGTGCGGTCGAAGGCGTAGCCGAGGCGACCGCGGACGGTGCCGAAGAAGTCGAGGCTGGAGAGGCCGCGCGGGTCGGTGACGTAGTAGCCGGGGGCCAGCGCGCCGGAGATGAAGGCGTTGTTCCGGCTGCGGCCGAAGTCGAGGTACTGGGCGTCGGCCTCGACGCCGATGACGATGCCGGAGCCGGGCGTGAACTGGTAGTTGTAGCCGACCTGGCCACCGCCGGAGAAGCCGTCCTGGCTGCGGTTTCGGAAGGTGGCGACGGTGCCGGGGGCGGCGTAGGGGAAGGGCACGCCGAAGCTGGAACCGGTGTTGCGGTCGCTGGCGTCGAAAGCGTAGCCGGCGTTGATACCGAAATAGGCGCCGGTCCAGGTGAAGACCGGGACGGGGGTGAAGATCGGCGGCGGGGCGGCGCGGCGCGGCAGGTCGGCGGCGAAGGCCGAGCCGGCGAAGGCGACGGCCGCGAGGGCCGTGGTCACACGGAGCAGGGATTTCATGATCTGGTCCTCACTGGTGGTCCGCCCCGACCGTGGCCGGACGGGGGCGTAACCGGATCTGGCTGCGTTCCAGCGGTTCCAGGGCTGCTTTGCGCTCCGCGGTGTCGCCGACCGCATTCGCGGCCCCTTATGGCAACCCGCCGTTTATCCCCGGCACCTTGACCCCCCAACGCGGGCGAATGGCCAAGGTTCATTCACGGCTATGCTTTTTTCTCACCCGTGCATCGACAAAGTGTCGCACCTCTGGTGTCCGATGGCGGACCGTGCCGTCAGGGGACGAGCGTCACGGCGGAGATGAGGCGGCCGTAATCGGCCTCGCCGCGATGCGTGGTCCGCCGATAGCTGTAGAACCGCTCCGGATCCGCGTAGGTGCAGAGGTTGAGCGCGCTGGCTTCCCCGACCTCGGCCTCGGCGAGCCGGGCCAGGATGAAGCCCGGCAGGTCGAACTGCGCGTGTCCGGGCCGCGTGCCGGCCGCGAGGAAGCGCTCCATGCCGGGGGCGTCGGACCGGAACCGGGTGATGAAGTCCGGGCCGACCTCGTAGGAAGCCTGCCCGATCGTCGGGCCCAGCACGGCGACGATCCGCTGCCGCCGCGCGCCGAGCGCCTCCATCGCCGCCACCGTCGCGCCGATCACGCCGGTGAGGGCGCCCTTCCAGCCGGCATGGGCGGCACCGACGACCCCGTTCTCGGGATCCGCGAACAGGATCGGCCCGCAATCCGCCGTGGCGATACCGAGCGCCAGGCCCGGCACCCGCGTCACCATGGCGTCGGCCTTGGGCCGCTCCGCCGCCGCGAAGGGCGCTTCGACGGTGACGACATCGGCCGAGTGGACCTGGTACAGGCTGACGAGCCGATCCGGCGGCAGGCCGAGCCGGCCGCACATCCGCGCCCGGTTCTCGGCGACACGCTCCGGCACGTCCTGGGAGCCGAGCCCCCCGTTGAGCGACGCGTAGAGGCCGTCCGAAACCCCGCCGACGCGGGTGAAGAAGGCGTGGCGCACGCCCGCATGCGCGGAGAGTTCCGGCGCCTCGATGATCATGCCTGCGGTCACGGTCGGCCTCGCGGTTGCTCGTATCGCGCCCCGATAGCGCAAGGGCGGACCCTTGACGATGTCGTTCAACCGTCAGATTCTTGCTGCATTGCAGTATGGAGCCGATCCGGCTCCACCTTGAGAAGGATCGCAATGTCACGAGGGATCGAGACCGACGTCCTGCCCGAGACGCCCGAGGCTGAAGAGCCCCGGATCCCGAGCGCGCCCGCCCACCCCGTCACGGGAGAGCCCGCCGCCTTCGACCCGACCGACCTCAACCCGCCTGCACCGCCGACACCGCGGCCGTCCACCCAGACGGATTCCGGCTTCGGCTCCTTCGGCTGACCGAATCCGGCCCCCTGCGGGGCCGAGGAATCGGCCCGGCGGCTCAGGCCGCCGGAAACCCCGGGAGCGGTCCGAGGGCCGGGCCGCTCACCGCCATCACCTTGAACAGGCTGCCCATCCCGCCCCGACTCGGATCCGTGAGGCGGGTGATTGCCGCGTCGATCGCGGCGGATTGCGCCGCATTGGCCCGGGCCTTCAGACGTTCGGCACGGGCGCCGAGTCCGAGGGCGGCCAGGAAGTCGCCCTGGTCCACCGGCCCATGGATCGCCGCGCCTTCGGCCTGCGCCGCCTTCGCGTGGGCGGCGAAATCGACATGATGCGTCAGATCCGCCTCGCCGGGCGCGGCCAGTGGATCGGCGAAGCGATGCCCCGACAGGGCCTGGAGGGTGTCGCCGAAGCCCGGTCGGACATGGCCGTAATCGATGGCCAGCAGGGTGCCCCCCTGGGTGCGCAGACGCCGCGCCAAGCTGCGCATCAGCGCGAGCCCGGCCGTCGGCACACTCATGAGCACCCCGTCCGGGCCGTCCGCGTCGAGGCCGGGGGTCGGCTCCGGCGACAGCCCGAAGGCGAGGCCGCCCTGCGGATCGAGGCCGACCTGCCGCTCGTGCCATCCCGTCGGCCGGCGCTCGAACTGGCGCACCGGCAGGCAGTCGAAGAACTCGTTCGCCAGGATGATCGCGGGACCCGGAGGCAGCGACTCGATGTCGGCGTGCCACGCCGCGCCGGTCCCGGCGAGGAGGCGTTCCTGCGCGGCCCGCAGGACCGGGCTGGTCTCCACCAGTTGCGGCGCCACGCGCATTCCCGGGCGCGCCGCCCGCAACGCCCGCAGCGCGTCCGCCATCAGCGTGCCGCGGCCGGGCCCCAGCTCCACCAGAACCAGGGGATCGGGTCGTCCCATCAACTCGTGGACATAGGCGCTCCAGGCACCGATCAGCTCACCGAACATCTGGCTGATCTCGGGCGCGGTGGTGAAGTCGCCCCGGGCGCCCAGAGGGTCGCGGGTGCGGTAGTAGCCGTGGACCGGATGGCTGAGGCACAGGGCCATGTAGCGATCGACGCCGATCGGCCCGTTCTGGCGGATCAGCGCCGCGATCTCGGCTCCGAGGGGGCTCACGCCTCGACGGCCGCCTTGCGGTCCGCCTCGGCGGCGGGTGTCGCCACCGGATGGCGCGGACGCGTCCGGCCGGTCCCGGCCAGCACGATGTAGGTGAGGCCGACGACCATCATCGGCACGCACAGCAGCATGCCCATGGTCACGCCGCCGCCCATCGGACCGAAATGGTCGCCGAACAGGAAGCCGAGCTGGCGGTCCGGCTCGCGGAAGAACTCGCAGAAGGTCCGCGCCAGGGCGTAGCCGAGGACGAAGATGCCGCCGAGGAGGCCGGGCTTGCGGAAGCCGAACCGGCGGACGCTCACCGCCATCACGATGAACAGCAGCAGACCTTCTGTGGCGGCCTCGTAGAGCTGGCTCGGATGGCGGGGCACGGGCCCGCCGCTCGGGAACACGATGGCGTAGGGGAAGTCCGGCGCCACGCGGCCCCAGAGTTCGCCGTTCACGAAATTGGCGATCCGGCCGAAGAACAGGCCGATCGGTACGACCACCGCGCCGATGTCGAGGAGCGTGTAGCCGTTAAGGCCCTTGCCGCGCGCGAACAGCAGGAAGGCGAGGATCGCCCCGATGAAGCCGCCGTGGAACGACATGCCGCCGTTGCGGATCGCCAGGATCTCCATCGGATCGGCGATGTACATCGGGAGATTGTAGAACAGCACGTAGCCGATCCGGCCGCCGAGCACGACGCCGAGCGCCACCCAGACGACGAGGTCGTCGATGTCGACGACCTGCGGGCGCTTCACCACGCCCCAGAGGCTGTCGGCCATGACGAGGCGGCGCGCGTAGTACCACCCGCCGATCAGGCCGGCGATGTAGGCGAGGGCGTACCATTTGATCGTGATCGGCCCGATCGCGAGCGCCACAGGATCGATGGCCGGAAAGGGCAGGGCGAGGAACGGCATCAGTCTCACCTCCGGGGCGGCCGGATTGGACGCCGGAGGGGCGACGCGTCAAGCCCGGCGGAGGATCACCAGATCCGCTCCACGATACCGTCGAAGACGGTGTCTGCGGAGATCAGCGGATACGCGTAGTGGAGTGCGGTGGCGGCGAGGAGGCGGTCGAACGGATCACGATGGTGCCAGTCCATCGTGCCACCGGTGAGGCAGATGGCGGGCAGCAAGTCGGCGACCCGGCCGCCTTGCTGATCGAGGAGAGCGACGAGCTGATCGACATACGCGGCCATCTGGGGCCATTTTCCGACACGCACCTTCTGCGCGATCTCGAAGAACGAGATGGGACTGACTTCAACCGATCCCGCGCCGGTGATCGCCGCCCGCGCGCGGGCCGATAGCCTCGGATCGTCGGTCAGGCTCCATGCCCAAGTATGCGTATCGAGGAGAACGGCGGTCAAAGATCGCCTTCCCAGAGCGCGATCTCGTCCTCAGGGATCGGTTCGAGCCAATCCGGTCCTCGCCCCAGGGCAAGCGGAGGCAGAATGCCGACGCGGAACGAAGACGTAGTAATGGGCACGATGCGGGCTACGGGCCGGTCTGCCTGGGAAAGGATCACGTCCTCGCCCTGTGCGGCGGCTTCGATAAGTTGCGGAAGGCGGCCTCCGGCAGCCTCGACGCTGATGCGCATGATGGCGCTCGCTCACGGAATCTAAGACTAGAGCCTACCTGCTCCACGATGGCGAGCAAGTCGGCGCTGCGTCCTCAATTCCGGAGGAACAGGAAACCGTGGCCACCCGGCCCGCTACAGTAGGCCGCCGTGCGATCGGCGGAGATTCGCAAGCGCGGGCTTTCCGGACGGTCCGTCGCGAACAGGCGATCTAAATCAGTTGCTCCAAACACGTAGCGGGTCGCGGCCCGGTCGGCGGGCCCGAAGACGAGCCGCCGTTCGGTGGCGGGCACGCGATAATGCAGCAGTTCCACGTGCGGCACCGGCTCCGATGGTTCCAGCGCCAGCACATCGACCTGCGGATCGTCCAGGCCATCGAGGCGTGCCTGTTCCGGGCCCTGATTCAGGCCGCGTTCCGCCAGCGTGAGACCGAGGGGGCCGGTCAGGAAGGCCAGGGTCGCCTCAAGATCGGTGACGGTGATCGCCGAGTGATCGATCCCCAGAAACAGCCCCGGCGCCTCGCGCCAGCGGTCGGCCGGGGGGCCGCCGGGAAAGACGATCAGCTCCAGCGGGTGCCCGTCGGGGTCACGGAACTTGTAGGCGGTCACGCCCCCCGTGGATTCCGGCAGGCGCTGGGGACCGCCGCGGCTGATGGGAATCGGGGATAGCGGCGCGAGCTGCGCCATCGCGGCCGCCATGTCGCGGACCGGGATCGCGAGATGCTGGAAGAACGGGTCGGTCGCCGCCGGATCGGCCGGGTAGGGCGCACCGGGCGGATCCACCGTGAGGAAGGTGACGGTCTGCGCGCCGAGCCGCATGCGCAGCTGCGTCGCGCGCCTGTCCCCGAGTCCCATCGCTTCCGCCTGCGCGGGGGGCAGGGGTTCCGGCGGCGCGATCCGCGCGAAGCCGAGCCCGTCCCGGTAGAAGGCTTCCGTGACGGCGAGGTCCGCGACAGTGCGGCCGAACCCGATGAGCGCCCGCACCCCGCTCACAGGAGAGGAGCCCCCCGCACGTTCACGTAGATCGCGTAGAGCGCCTGCGAGGCGCAGAGGAAGAGGCGGCTGTTGTTGCGGCCGCCGAAGGTCAGGTTGGCGACCGTCGCGGGCACGCGGATCTTGCCGACCAGCTCGCCGCCCGGGTCGATGCAGTGGACCCCGTCCCCGGCGCTCGACCAGAGATTGCCATGCTCGTCGCAGCGGATCCCGTCGGCATTGCCCGGTGCGATCGTGCAGAAGACGGCGCCCCCGGACAGGCCGCCGTCTTCGCCGACGTCGAACACGCGGACGTGCTGGAGCGGGTCGGTGTCGAACTGTAGGCCGGTCTCGACGATGTAGAGCCTGCGCTCGTCGGGCGAGAAGCACAGCCCGTTCGGCCCCTGGAAATCGTCGGCCACCACCCGCAGCGAGCCGTCGCGCGGGTCGAACCGGTAGACTGCGGCGGGCAGCTCGGAATCCTGCTTGCCGCCTTCGTAGTCGGTCTGGATGCCGTAGGGCGGATCCGAGAACCAGATCGTCCCGTCCGACTTGCAGACGATGTCGTTGGGCGAGTTCAGCCGCCGCCCCCGGTAGCGCTCCACGAGGCTGGTGATGCTTCCGTCGAGTTCGGTGCGGTGGATGCGCCGGCCGCGATGCGAGCAGGACAGCAACCGTCCCTGGCGGTCGCGGGCATGGCCGTTCTCGAAGTCGCTCGCCGCCCGGTAGACGCTCAGGCCGGCAGAGTCGGACCAGCGCATCACCCGGTTGTTCGGGAGATCCGAGAACAGCAGCTCGTCGCGGTCGCCGAACCAGACTGGACCCTCCGTCCAGCGGAACCCCTCGGCGAGCTTCTCCAGCGGCGCGTTCGGCAGGATGTAGGCCTTGAAGCGCGGCTGCGTGAGGTCGAAGCCCTCCATCAGACCGGGCCTACTTGAAGCGGCCGGGCTGATTGACGGTCGGCTCGACCTGCAGGCCGGTCACGATCATGGTGCAGGGCTCGTCGCCCACCGTGCCGGACAGGTGGCCCTTCTTGCCGTCCCGCGCCTTCGTGTTCTGGTCCTCGCCCATCATCAGCTCGCCCGGGCCCATCTCGACCCGGTGGCCGTCCATGGTCTCGACGAACCAGCGCCCCGAGAGGATGGCGATCCATTGCGGCCGCGGATTCTCGTGCCACTCGCCCACCCACCCGACCGGCAGGACCGTGAAGGTCACGACCGACGGGGCCGGATCCATCTTGTCGTTCCACTGCGGCGCGGTCTCGGGGTTGATCCCCTCGAACTTGAACCGCTCGAGCTGGAACAGCTCCTGGCGGCTCACCCCCTCCGCATCGGTGTAGACGTGCCAGTACGGCATCTTCGGAGGGGTCTGCTCGCTCATCGTCGCTCCTGCCGCGGCGGGACACTTGTTGTCCCACAACGGCCGGGCTTGGCGATGGTTCGCGCGCGGATGTCGGCGATCGGGACGGCCGACGTGCCGTCCCGAGGCCGGACCCGCCAGCGGCCCGCGCCGTCACATCTGCTCGGGGATCCGATCCGTCTGCGCGAGGTTCGAGAACCGGGTGATGTTGGCGTCGAACTGCAGCTCCACCGTGCCGGTCGGGCCGTGACGCTGCTTGCCGAGGATGACCTCGGCCTTGCCGTGGACGCGCTGCATCTCGGCTTCCCAGGCGAAGAACTCTTCGGTCCCTTCGCGGGGCTTCTTGTTGCCGACGTAGTATTCCTCACGGAACACGAACATCACCACGTCGGCGTCCTGCTCGATCGAGCCCGATTCGCGAAGGTCGGCGAGCTGCGGGCGCTTGTCGTCGCGGTTCTCCACCTGACGCGAGAGCTGCGACAGGCCGATGATCGGCACCGCCAGTTCCTTGGCGAGCGCCTTCATGCCCGTGGTGATCTCGGTCATCTCCTGCACGCGGTTGTCGCTGCGCTTGCCGGAGCCCGACAACAGCTGGAGATAGTCGACGATCAGCAGATCCAGCCCCTTCTGGCGCTTGAGGCGCCGGGCCCGGGCGGCGAGCTGGGCGATCGAGATGCCGCCGCTCTGGTCGATGTAGAACGGGATCGTCTGCATGTCGCGGGCGGCATCGGTGATCTTGTAGAAATCTTCCGGCCGGATGTCGCCGCGGCGGATCTTGTAGGAGGGGACGCCCGACTGCTCGGCGATGATACGGGTGGCGAGCTGCTCGGCCGACATTTCGAGGGAGAAGAACCCGACGATCCCGCCATTCACGGTCTTGGTCGTGCCGTCCGCCTGCTTCTCGCCGCGATAGGCCTTGGCGATGTTGAAGGCGATGTTGGTCACCAGCGAGGTCTTGCCCATGGCCGGGCGGCCCGCGAGAATGATCAGGTCGGAGGGCTGGAGGCCGCCCATCTTGGCGTCGAGATCGCTGAGGCCCGTGGCGATGCCGGAGAGCTTGCCCTCGCGCTGATAGGCCTTGGCGGCCATGTCGACCGCGGCGGTCAGCGCGTCGGAGAACTTCTGGAAGCCGCCGTCGTAGCGTCCGGCCTCGGCCAGTTCGTAGAGCCGCCGCTCGGTTTCCTCGATTTGGTCGCGCGGCGCCTGCTCCACGGGCGCCTCGTAGGCGCCGTTCACCAGATCCTCGCCGATGGTGATCAGCCGGCGGCGGATGGCGAGGTCGTAGATCGTGCGGCCGTACTCGCCGGCATTGATCACCGTGGTGGCGTCGGCGGCGAGCCGGGCGAGGTATTGCATCACCGTCTGGCCGCCGAAATCGGCGTCGCCCAGATAGGTCTTCATGGTGATGGGCGTGGCGAGCTTGCCCGCCTTGATCAGGGATGCCGCCACCGTGAAGATCTGCTGGTGGGCATCCTCCATGAA
This sequence comes from Methylobacterium sp. 391_Methyba4, assembly GCF_029691625.1. Lineage (NCBI taxonomy): Bacteria > Pseudomonadati > Pseudomonadota > Alphaproteobacteria > Hyphomicrobiales > Methylobacteriaceae > Methylobacterium > Methylobacterium sp. 391_Methyba4. The sequence continues at coordinate 6,219,939 of NZ_CP121475.1, forward strand.
GTGCTCGGCCAGCAGGAAGTCCGACACCCGGTAATAGGCGTCGTTGTTCACCAGGATCGCGCCCAGCAGCGCCTGCTCCGCGTCGATGTTGTGCGGGGCGACGCGGTACTCGGCCTGGACCGTTTCGAGCTTGGCCGTGAGCGCATTGGGCAGGGCCATCGGCGGACGACTCCGTATCAGGCGCCGCGGCGGGCGCGCCAGGATCACACCGCACGACCTTGGCCTCGGTATGGTTACCGAAGCTTAGCCGACGGCCGGTTCTCCCGGGCCGGGGCGCGGAAAAGCGGACGCCCGCCGACTCTCGCGAGCGGCGGGCGTCCATGCTGGAACAAAACTGGAACGTGTCAAGTCTCGGGGGCAATCGTCCCCAGTGTTCACCGGTATACAGGGCTGGGGACGGTTCCCAGCCGAGCCCGAACGCGGCGCGTCCGGCGCCCGGCCTAGGGCGTGGCCCGGTCCGGTCCGGTACCCGGCCCGCTGTCCCGCACGCCCGACCGGCCCCGAAGCCGGTCGGACTATCCGCGGAAGAAATCAGCCGCGGTCGTCGGCACCCTCGCCGGCATCGGCCAGCGCCATGCCGACCTCGAGACCCAGGTCGTCGAGGTTGAACGCCTCGCGCTCGGTGACCGACTCGCCGCGGGCCTGACGCTCGGCCTCCTCGGGGCTGCGGGCGACGTTGACGGTGATCTCGACCTCGACCTCGGGGTGCAGCACCACCGGGACCTTATGGAGACCCAGGGTCTTGATCGGCTGGTTCAGGGTGAACTGGCCGCGGTCGACCGTGAAGCCCTCCTTCGAGACGACCTCGGCGAGGTCGCGGGTCGAGACGGAGCCGTAGAGCACGCCGGTCTCGCCCGACTGGCGGATCAGGACGAAGCTCTGGCCGTTCAGCTTCTCGGCGACGGCCTCGGCGTCCTTCTTGCGGTCGAGGTTGCGGGCCTCGAGCTGGGCGCGCTGGGCCTCGAAATGCTTCTTGTTGGCTTCCGTCGCGCGCAGAGCCTTGCCGCGGGCGAGCAGGAAGTTGCGGGCGAAGCCCGGGCGGACATTCACGGTCTCGCCCATCTGGCCAAGCTTGGCCACGCGCTCGAGCAGGATCACTTCCATGGTCTTTCTCCTTCAGGTGGTCGGCCGCTGAGGCCGGGGTCTCACGTCGCCGGGCTGTCCTTGGGACGCCGGCGGTCGAGGGCTGTATCGGCGAGGCCGAACAGGGTGAGGGCGACCAGGGCGATACCCTGGGTCACGAACAGGATCAGATACATGCCGAACAGCATCAGCCCGCGTCCGGGCCGGCCGCGGGAACGGTCGTGGAAGGCGGCGAGTCCCTGAAGGGCGAAGGCTGCGCTGAAGGCTCCGACCAGCGCGACGCCGAAGACGCCGACATAGCCGGGGGCGAAGCACATCGCGACGGCGGCCGCGAGCACCGCGAGCGTCGAGCGCGGCATCGTGGTGGAGGGGATGTCCGGCCAGGGCCGCGGCAGGCGGCCCGAGATCTTCACGATCCGGGCCGAGGCCCAAAGATAGAAGGCCAGCAGCAGCGCGAGACCGTTCGCCGCCAAGGCCGGTACCACCCGGGCGAGGGCATCCGCGACCTCGGTCCGCGTCACGTCGGCCTGATCGTCACCGGTCTGCGGCGCCGGCTCGGGCGCGACCGCCGCGTCCTGTCCGCCCGCGTCCTGTCCGGCCGTGCCTTGGCCGGCGGCGTCCTGGCCGGCGGCGTCGGAGCCGGTCGCCGGCGCACCGGCGCGTCGGGTTTCGGCGGGGCTGCGGGTTGCAGGCATGCGCGTCTGCACCAGCGTCTGGGCGAGCCCGCGCAGCTGCGCATCGAAGGCCGCGTGATTCGGCGAGGACAGGACCGCGATGGCGATGAAGGCGAGGGCGGCCGTGGCGGCGATCCAGCCGAGCAGGCGGCCGGTCGGGTACCATTCAAGGCCGGCTTGCGTCTCGCGCCCGAGGAGCGTGAGGTAGGCGAGCCACCAGGCGGGGAGGGCGATGTAGGCCGCGAAGGCGAGCCCCATGAACGGGGCGATCACGAGGATCAGCACGAGGCTGCCGGTGGCCGCCGCCACGAGCGCGGCCTTATGGCTCCAGCCGAGGCCGACGATCAGGATCGGCAGCGGTGCCACGAGGTAGAGCAGGATCGCGAGGGGGGTCGCCTTCAGAAGCACCCCGAACAGGAGTGCCGAGACGAGGCCCGCGCCGATACCGATGCCGATATGCTGTGCCATGAATTCCGCTGTCCCGCTGCCGGTGCGGCAGGGTTAGAGGCACGGATACGCCCCAACGATCGGGCGGCGCGCGCCGCCCTCTGTGAGGACCGGCCCGGGCGAGAGCCGGGCCGGTCGATTCGGTGACCTACTTTATCACGTAGGGCAGCAGGCCGAGGAAGCGGGCACGCTTGATCGCCTGGGCGAGCTCGCGCTGCTTCTTGGCCGAGACCGCGGTGATCCGCGACGGGACGATCTTGCCGCGCTCCGACACGTAGCGGGAGAGGAGCTTGACGTCCTTGTAGTCGATCTTCGGCGCGTTCGCGCCGGAGAACGGGCAGGTCTTGCGACGACGGAAGAAGGGACGGCGTCCGCCGCCTGCACCAGCACCGAAAGCCATGGGTTAGCCCTCCCCGCCGAAGCTGCGCTCGCCGCGGTCACCGCGATCGCCGCGGTCACCCCGGTCGCCGCCGAAGCCGCCACCACCGAAGCCCTCGTCATCCCGACGACGGCCGCGCTCGCGATCCTTGCGGTCGTCGCGGTCGCGCTTCTGCATCATGGCGGACGGCTCGGAATCGAGCTCCTCGACCCGGATGGTCATGAAGCGCAGCACGTCCTCGGAGATCTGCATCTGGCGCTCCATCTCGGCGATGGCGGCCGGCGGGGCGTCGATGTTGAGGAGCGCGAAATGCGCCTTGCGGTTCTTCTTGATCCGGTAGGCGAGGGACTTCACGCCCCACATCTCGATCTTCTCGAGACGGCCACCGTTCTGCTCGATCACACCCTTGTAGGTGTCGATCATCGTCTCGACCTGCTGGGACGTCACGTCCTGGCGGGCCAAGAGCACATGCTCGTAGAGAGGCATATCGGGCCTTTCATCGTCAAAAGGAGCCCGGCCGCCGGAGGGCGGCTGAGTCGGGCCGGTTCATCTCGCGAGACGCTCGGCGCCAAGCCCTTCGAGCCGATTTTCAGGCCCGAGCGGTTGATCGAAGGCGGAGACACCGGACGACGGGATCCGACAAGATCCCTATGCCGCGAGCAGCATTGTCCGTTCAGCCCCCGGCCGGAGCGAACGCGAGGGGCGGCGCATAGTCGGTTTTTGCCGCGCTGGCAAGTTCGCCGCGCGCTTCAGGCATCCCGGTGCGGCGCCGGAGTAGGCATCGGATCTGGCGCGCCACGCTGCCGGGCTCGTGGCAAGGCTCGAGCCGGAGACCGCGCGGGGGCAGCGCCGTCCGGGCCTGATTCTGCGAGCGGACGGCGGGGCGGCCACGATCGGTCTCCGGATCCGTCGACGGGCACCGCGGCTTGCCGCTCGGGCGGTTCGATGACACAAGCGCGGCGCAGCTGGGGATCCCCGGCCGCGCTGGTTGTTCGGTAATTCTCCAGATCCGTGATGGCAGAGGCCCCATCTTCCGGCCCCTCCGAGGTCGGTCCCGTGCTGATCACCGGCGCGAGCGGCTTCCTCGGCTCAGCCCTGGTCGACGTCTTTCGCCGGGCCGGCTTCCCGGTGCGCATCCTCGTGCGCGCGTCGAGCCCGCGCCGCAACCTCACCTGGACCGACGTGGAGATCGCCGAGGGCGACATGCGCGACCCGGCCGCCGTGGCGGCGGCGATGCGCGGCCAGCGCTACCTGATCCACGCCGCCGCCGATTACCGGCTGTGGGCGCCGGACATGGAAGAGATCGTCCGCACCAACCGCGACGGCACGCGCCTGATGATGCGCGCGGCGCTGGAGGCCGGGGTTGAGCGGGTCGTGTACACATCGAGCGTCGCGACGATCCGGCCGCCGGCCGACGGCGTCACGCCCTCCGACGAGACCATGCCGCTGACGCCCGAGACCGCCATCGGCGCCTACAAGCGCAGCAAGGTCGTGGCCGAGCGGGTGGTCGAGGAGATGGTCGCCCGCGACGGCCTGCCGGCGGTGATCGTCAACCCGTCGACGCCGATCGGCCCCCGCGACGTCAAGCCGACGCCCACCGGGCGGATCATCCAGGAGGCGGCGCTGGGCAAGATGCCGGCCTTCGTGGATACCGGGCTCAACCTCGCTCACGTGGACGACGTGGCCCACGGCCATCTCCTGGCGCTCCGCAAGGGGCGGGTGGGCGAGCGCTATATTCTCGGCGGTGAGGACGTGTTCCTGTCGCAGATGCTCGCCGACATCGCCGGCATGGTCGGTCGCAAGCCGCCGACCGTGAACCTGCCGCGGGCCGTGGTCTATCCCGTCGCGTTCTTCGCCCAGCTCGCCGCCCGGGTCACCGGAAACCAGCCCTTCGCGACGATCGACGGCATCCGCATGTCGCGGTACCGGATGTTCTTCTCGGATCGGAAGGCGCGCGCCGAACTCGGCTACACGGCCCGGCCCTACCGCGAGGGCCTGTCGGACGCGATCACGTGGTTCCGTGAGGCGGGGTACCTCGCATGAGCACCCTCGAATCCGCCACCGCGACCCGTTCCGGCAAGGGGCACCGCGACGAGAACTTCCCCGTCGCCTCGCACCTGATCCATCCCCGCCATCGCGGCGCGATCCTGGCCTTCTACAATTTCGTCCGCGCCGGCGACGACGTGGCCGATCACGCGGAGCTGTCGCCGGAGCGCAAGATCGCGCTCCTCGACAGCCTGGCCGATTCGCTGACCGGCGCCGGCCCGTCCGATCCGGAGGCCGAGCCGCTCAAGCGCGAGCTCGCGGCCCGCGGCCTGCCGCCCCGCCACGCCCTGGAACTCCTCGACGCGTTCCGCATGGACGCCCGCAAGAGCCGATACGCGGATTGGGATGAGCTGATCCACTACTGCCGCTTTTCGGCCATGCCGGTGGGGCGCTTCGTCCTCGACGTGCACGGCGAGGATCCGGCCCGGGTCTACGGGGCCTCCGACGCCATCTGCGCGGCCCTTCAGGTGATCAACCACCTTCAGGATTGCGGCAAGGACTACGCCGCCCTGGACCGGGTCTACCTCCCGCAGGATTGCCTGGATCGGCACGGCGCCACGGTGGCGATGCTCGGCGAGGCCAAGGCGCCGCCGCAACTCCGGGCGGTGATCCGCGAACTGGCGCAGAGATGCCTCGACCTCCTCGACGAGGGCGCGGTCCTGCCGGATCTGATCGACGACCTGCGCCTGTCGCTGGAGATCGCCGCCATCCACCGCCTCGCCGTGGTGCTGAGCCGGGGCCTGCTGGAGCGCGACCCGCTCTCGGAGAAGGTCCATCACGGCAAGGCCGCCTTCGCCCTGACGGCTCTGGGTGGCGTCGCAGCCACCCTGGCACGCCGGCCCTTCCGCGGGCGCACGATCCGGGCCGCGGCTCAAGGAATCCGCTCGTGACCGCCACCGCCACGCCCGCCCAGAACCCAGAGAGCGCCGCCCCGGCGCTGCCCGCCGCCGGCTCCTCCTTCTATACGGCGATGCGCCTGCTGCCGAAGGAGCGGCGGGAGGCGATGTATGCCGTCTACGCCTTCTGCCGCGCCGTCGACGACGTCGCCGATGACGGCGGCACTCGCGCCGTGCGGCAGGCCGAGCTCGACCGCTGGCGGGCCGATATCGACGCGCTCTACGCCGGCCGGCCCGCGCCGCGCGTGTGCGACCTCGTGGAGCCCGTGCGCCGCTTCGGCCTGAAGCGGGAGGATTTCCAGGCGGTCATCGACGGCATGGCCATGGACGCCGTCGAGGACATCGTCGCCCCCGACGCCGAAACCCTCGACCTCTACTGCGACCGGGTCGCGAGCGCGGTCGGCCGGCTGTCGGTGCGGATCTTCGGCATGCCGGAGGCGGACGGCATCCGGCTGGCGTGGCACCAGGGCCGGGCGCTCCAGCTCACCAACATCCTCCGCGACATCGACGAGGATGCGGAGCGCGGCCGGCTCTACCTGCCGCGCGAGAAGCTCCAGGCGATCGGCCTCACAGATCCGACGCCGGTCCAGGCGATCAGCCACCCGCGCATCGGCGAGGTCTGCATCTCCCTCGCCCGCGAGGCGGAGGAGCATTACGAGGCGACCTGGGAGATCATCCGCCGCAGCCCCCGCAAGGCCACCAAGGCCGCCCGGCTGATGGCGGCGGCCTATCACCTCTATCTCAAGGCGGTCGTCGACCGCGGCTGGGCGATGCCCCGGGCGCGGGTGAAGCCCGGCAAGCTCGCGCTGCTGGGCGTCGTCCTCCGGCACGGCCTGATCTGATGGGCACCGTCCACGTCGTCGGCGCCGGCCTGGCCGGCCTCTCCGCAGCCGTCGCCCTCGCGGAATCCGGTGTCCGGGTGGTCCTGCATGAGGCCGCCAAGCAGGCGGGTGGCCGCTGCCGCTCGTACTACGATCCGGCACTCGGCCTGACCATCGACAACGGCAACCACCTGCTGCTGTCCGGCAATGCCGATGCCCTGGGCTTCCTCAGGACCATCGGTGCCCCGGCCGATGCCCTGACCGGTCCGGACACGGCGGAGTTCGACTTCGCCGATCTGAAGACGGGCGAGCGCTGGCGCCTGCGGCCCAACGCCGGGCGGCTGCCCTGGTGGGTGATGAGCCCGGCGCGCCGCGTTCCCGGCACCCGGGCGCGGGACTATCTGGCGCCCCTCGGCATCCTGCGGGCGGCCTCCGGCAAGGCGGAGGGCGCGGGCGGGACCATCGGCGCGCACATGGCCTGCGAGGGCCCGCTCTACCGGCGCCTCTGGCATCCGGTGCTGCTCGCCGCCCTCAACACCGAGCCCCGCGACAGCGATGTCGGGCTGGCGGCCCGGATCCTCCGCGAGACCCTGGGCGCCGGCGGGAAGGCCTGCCGACCCCTCGTCGCCGTGGAAGGCCTGTCCTACGCCTTCGTCGACCCGGCGATTCGCTATCTCACCGCGCGCGGCTCCGAGATCCGCCTGAGCCGGCGCCTGCGCGGGCTCGAGACCGTGGACGGTCGCGTCGGGCAACTCGTGTTCGCGGATGGCGCCGAGAGCCTCGGCCCGGAGGACGGCGTCGTGCTGGCGCTGCCCCCGTGGGTGGCCCGGGAAGTGTTGCCCGGTCTCCTCGCCCCGACGGAATTCCGCTCCATCGTGAACGCGCATTTCGCGCTCGCTCCGAAGCCCGGCAGCCCCCTCGTCCTCGGCGTCGTCAACAGTCTCACGGAGTGGCTTTTCGCCTATCCGGACCGGTATTCGGTCACGATCAGCGGTGCCGACCGGCTTCTCGATGTGTCCCGCGAAGACCTCGCGCGGCAGATTTGGGCCGAGATCGCACAGTTGTGCAACCTTGCACCGGATCTGCCCAGCTGGCAGATCGTAAAGGAGAAGCGTGCGACCTTCGCGGCGACGCCGGCAGAAGCCGCGCGGCGCTCGGGGGCCGAAACCGCCTACGAGAATCTCGTCCTGGCAGGCGATTGGACTGCGACCGGCCTGCCATCGACGATCGAGGGAGCGATCCGTTCGGGCCAGACGGCCGCGCGTTCCTTGCGCGCGGCATCGGTCGTGCGCTCTGGAACCCCAGCGCGCGGCGCAGCTTGAGGCATGGCGTCCGCCGCGAGGCGGTCGTTCGAGGCGAGGACTATGAGAGAGGCCGTAAGCAAAGTCGAGGCGCTGCAGCGCTCCAAGACGCAGGGGATCGCGCTCGAGGACGTCGAGCGCGGCGTGGCACAGGCGACGCGCGCGCTGACCGACCTGGCGCATGACGACGGGCATATCTGCTTCGAGCTCGAGGCGGATGCCACCATCCCGTCCGAGTACATCCTGTTCCACCACTTCCGCGGCACGCAGGTCCCCGGCGACCTCGAGGCCAAGATCGGCACCTACCTGCGGCGCACCCAGGGCCGTCACGGCGGCTGGGCCCTCGTCCACGAGGGGCCGTTCGACATGAGCTGCACGGTCAAGGCGTATTTCGCCCTGAAGATGATCGGCGACGACATCGAGGCGCCGCATATGCGCCGGGCGCGCGAGGGCATCCTGTCCCGCGGCGGCGCGGCCAACGCCAATGTCTTCACCCGCTTCATGCTGGCGCTCTACGGCGAGGTGCCGTGGCGCGCCGTGCCGGTGATGCCGGTCGAGGTGATGTTCCTGCCGAAGTGGTTCCCCTTCCACCTCGACAAGATCAGCTATTGGGCTCGCACCACCGTGGTGCCGCTGTTCGTGCTCCAGGCGACCAAGCCCCGGGCCCGCAACCCGCGGGGCATCAGCGTGCAGGAGCTGTTCATCACGCCGCCGGAGAGCGTCCGCTCGTGGCCGGGTTCGCCCCATGCCACCTGGCCCTGGACCCCGATCTTCGGCTTCATCGACCGGGTGCTCCAGCGGGTCGAGAACCACCTGCCGCGCAAGAGCCGCCAGCGGGCCATGGAAATGGCCCGTGCCTGGGTGAGCGAGCGCCTGAACGGCGAGGACGGCCTGGGCGCCATCTTCCCCGCCATGGTCAATTCGGTGCTGATGTACGAGGTGATGGGCTACCGGCCCGATCACCCGCAGGTCCGCGTCGCCTGCGACGCCATCGAGAAGCTCGTCGTCGAGAAGGCCGACGAGGCCTATGTCCAGCCCTGCGTCTCGCCGGTCTGGGATACGGCGCTGGCGAGCCACGCGCTCCTGGAAGCCGGCGGCCCCGAGGCCGAGGCCCAGGCCCGCGCCGGGCTCGACTGGCTGAAGCCCCGGCAGGTGCTCGACATCGTCGGGGACTGGGCGGCCCGCAAGCCGAAGGTCCGGCCGGGCGGCTGGGCATTCCAGTACGCCAACGCCCATTATCCCGACCTCGACGACACCGCCGTGGTGGTGATGGCGATGGACCGGGCCATGCGCCAGCACGGTCTGGTCGCCGGCATGCCGGACTACAAGGTCTCCATCGCCCGCGCCCGCGAATGGGTCGAGGGGCTGCAGTCGGAGGACGGCGGCTGGGCGGCGTTCGACGCCGACAACAACCACATGTACCTCAACCACATCCCGTTCTCGGATCACGGCGCGCTGCTCGATCCGCCGACCGCGGATGTGACCGCCCGCGTGGTCGGCATGCTGGCCCAGCTCGGCGAGACCCGGGAGACCTCCCGCGCCTTGGACCGCGGCGTGAACTACCTCCTGAACGACCAGGAAGAGGACGGATCCTGGTACGGCCGCTGGGGCATGAACTTCATCTACGGCACGTGGTCGGTGCTCTGCGCCCTCAACGCCGCGGGTGTCGATCCCGCCGATCCCCGCATCCAGCGGGCGGTGAACTGGCTGATCCGGATCCAGAATCCGGATGGCGGCTGGGGTGAGGACGCCTCCTCGTACAAGATCGACCCGGCCTTCGAGCCCGGTTCGTCCACCGCCTCGCAGACCGCCTGGGCGCTGCTCGCCCTGATGGCGGCCGGCGCGGTCGACGATCCGGCCGTAACCCGGGGCATCAACTTCCTGACCCGCACGCAGGGCGCGGACGGGTTCTGGAAGGAAGAGCGCTACACGGCCACGGGCTTCCCGCGGGTGTTCTACCTGCGGTATCATGGTTACCCGAAGTTCTTCCCGCTCTGGGCGATGGCGCGCTTCCGCAACCTCAAGCGCGGCAACAGCCGGCGCGTCCAGTTCGGCATGTGACGGCCTGCGGCCGGCCCGCAGGGCCGGCCGCGCCTCGCCGGATCGCAGCGCGTTCGACCGTTCCGACGACCGATCTGCGAGCCCGGTATTCCAGACGTGGCCTCCTCAGACAGCGACCCCGCGGGACCGGGCGAACCGCGTTCCGCGCCGGAGCCGGCCCAGACGCCGCCGCGACGTCCGCGCCGGCTTGCGGACCTGGCCGGACTGGTCCACCAGCGGGCCATGATCGATCCCACCGCACCCGTCCTGGCCGTCACCGGCCTCGCCCGCGAGCGCCGCATGGCGGCGGGGGAGGGGGTCGAGGCGGTGGGGGCCGGCGGCAACCCGCATCGCCTGCGTAGCCTCCTCGACGCGCGCGTCTCCTCCGGCTGCCGGGCGGTTGTGAGCTTCGGCATCGCTGGGGGGCTCGATCCCTCTCTCAAGCCGGGTGACGTCGTCGTCGGTACCGGCGTGGTGAGCGAAGACGGGCGGCGTGCCGCCGATCTCGACCTCTCGGCGGCGCTCCTCAATCTCCTGTCCAGTTCCGGCGCGCGGGTGATCGCCGCCGATCTGGCCGGTGTCGATACGGCCGTGCTCTCCGTCGAGGGCAAGACCGATCTGCGGGCGACCTCCGGCGCGGCCGCCGTCGACATGGAATCGCACGTGGCTGCGTCCTTCGCGGGCCGGCACGGCGTGCCCTTCGCGGCGCTGCGCGTGATCTGCGATCCGGCCGGTCAGGCGTTGCCCGCCTTCGCCGCACAGGCGCTCACGGCGGACGGTGAACCCGACATTGCGGCGGTGTTCTTCGCCTTCGCCCGCGGCCGGGCACGGCTAGGGGACCTGATGCGGTTGGCCCGTGACTCCAATGCGGCCTTCGCGTCGCTCGGACGCTGTCGCGCCCGGCTCGGACCGGGGCTGGGAATACCGGCTGCGGAGCGCTGAGACGTCAGAGCCCCGTTTCTGCCAGCGGACGCGAAGCAGGCCGGTTTCTCGCTTCCCAGTGCGCGCCAGGACCATCGTGAGGGACGACAAAAAGGCGCCGGCCTGTTCGGCCGGCGCCAGTCGGAGGTCACCACGCGGCGGCGCGGGGGAGGGGCACCGCGCCGGGAGGAGCCGGCCTCAGCCGTCCTTCTTGTTGAGCGAGACCGCAACGAACCGGGTCTGGCCCTTGCCGCTCTTCACCCGCATCAGCACGGCCTTGCGTCCGCTCGACTCGGCCGCCCGGATCTGCGTCGCAACATCCGACGGACGGGACACGCTCTGGCCGCCGACATCGAGGATCACGTCACCCGCCTCGATACCCTTGGCGGCAGCCGGCCCGTCGGGATCGACCTGCACCACCGCAACACCCTGATCCGACAGACCGACATCGCCGGCCGGAGCGAGCTGCAGGCCGAGCCGCGGCTGGCCGTTGCTCGAATCCTCGTCACGGCTCGCCATCTTCGTGCCGTCGGTCGGCATCGTGCCCAGCGTCACCGTGGCGGTGTCGGACTTGCCACCACGCAGGTAGCTCAGCTCGACCTTGGCGCCGGGCTTCATGCCGGCGATCCTGCGCGACAGCTCGCGGGCGCTGTCCACCGTGTCGCCGTTGACCTTCTCGATCACGTCACCGGCCTTCAGCCCGGCCTTGGCCGCGGGGGTGCCGTTCTCGGCATGGTCGACGAGCGCCCCCTTGGCCTTGTCGAGGCCCAGGCCCTCGGCGATGTCCTGCGTCACGGGCTGGATCTGGACGCCCAGGTAGCCGCGGGCGACCTTGCCGTCGGTCCGGAGCTGATCGACCACCGCCTGAACGGTCTCGGCCGGGATCGCGAAGGCGAGGCCGACGCTGCCGCCCGACGGGGACGCGATGGCGGTGTTGACGCCGACGACCTCGCCGTTGACGTTGAAGGTCGGGCCGCCTGAGTTGCCCTTGTTGATGGGCGCGTCGATCTGCAGGAAGTCGTCGTACGGACCGGCGCCGATGTCGCGGCCGCGGGCCGAGACGATGCCGGCGGTCACGGTGCCGCCGAGGCCGAAGGGGTTACCGATCGCCACAACCCAGTCGCCGACCTGAGGCGCGGATTTGCCGAACTGCACGTAGGGGAAGTTCGAGCCCTCGGTGATCTTCAGCAGAGCGACGTCGGTCTTGGGATCCTTGCCGATGACCTTCGCGTCGAGGGTGCGGCCGTCGTCCAGGGTCACCTGCACGGTCTTGGCGTGATCGACGACGTGGTTGTTGGTGACCACGTAGCCGTCGGCCGAGATGATGAAGCCGGAGCCGACCGCGCCGCGCGGACCCTGGCGCTGGGGCTGCATCCCGCCGGGGCCGTTCTGGCCGAAGCGCTTGAAGAACTCGCGCAGCTGCGGCGGCACATTCTGAAGGTTGCGGCCCTGGCTCGGGCCGTCATCGTCGTCGCTGCTCGCGGAGTCGTCGAGCTTGACCTTCACCGAGACGACGCCCGGCTTCACCTTGTTGACGATGCCGGCAAACGAGCCCGGCGGATGCTCAGGGGCCTCGATCGGGGATTTCGGAAGGGCCTGCGCGTAGGCCGGAGTCGCGCTCGGCAGATAGCCACTGCCGATGGCACCGCCGGCGATCAGCGCGGCCGCCGCCACGGAGGCGAGGGCGCGGCGCGAGGTGCGGCCAGTGGGACGGGTCTCGGTCATGGGGGGCTCAACCTCTCGAAAATGATCGGGACGACGCCTGCGGTCGCGGCCGTCGATGGGATCTGTCTAGAGAGCGCCGCCTGACCCGGGCGTGGCGGTCAGATTACCGTTTGGACAGGTGGCCGAGCGGTCGCGGAGCCCCATCGCGATCCCGGCGGTGGCCTGCGATCGGAAGAGTGCGACGCCTCGATGCGGCACGGGACAGGCCCAGGCTTGTGCTGTCCGACACCGCGATTTCCGAGGGTCGGCCTTAAATCCCGCTGAGTTCGGCAGGCCGGCATAAGTTTCGGCGTTGCTCGATCCCAGTGTTCAGGCAGAGGGGATTGCAATGAAGACGCTGTTGGCCGCCGCCATGTTCTTCGGGCCGACTGTCGGCGCGCTGGCGGCCGACTCGTACGCGGATTACCGTGACTACTTTGACGCGAAGCCCGCCGTGGCAGATCACGCGCCGCGCGGCGGGTCCAAGAGGACATACGGCGTCGATACGCGCCGCCCCGGCGACGATCGCACCGCCAAGTCGGCGACCCACCTGCGGCCCGGCTACTGGAACCAGGCCGGCGGCTATGTTCCGCCGGACTATTCCACGCATCCGCGGGCCGCGTCGCAGGACGGGTTCTGGAGCCCGAACGACGCGTCGGCCGCCAACTGGGCCGGGCCGCGGGCCTTCACCGGCACCCTCGGCACCCGCCGCTGACGCAGGGCCGTCCGGGTGACGGCGCGCTGCCGGTCCCGCCGGCGCAGGGCGCCGAGCCCGGGCCTCAGCGGCCCGGGACGGGCGCTCAGTCCCCGCTGAGCCGGACCAGAGCCTCCTCGATCTTCACGAGCCGCGCCGCCTCGCTGTCGCGCCGCTCCCGGTTCTCCTCGATGATCTCCTCGGGCGCCCGGGCCACGAAGTCGGCATTGCCGAGCTTGGCGTCGATCTTCTTGATCTCGCCCTGCGCCTTGCCCTGCTCCTTCTTCAGGCGGGCGACCTCGGCGGCGAGATCGACGACGCCTTCCAGGGGCAGTGCGGCGACGCTCCCGCGCACCAGCAGCTGAACCGAGTTCTTCGGCGGCGCCTCCGCGAAGGTGATGTCCGACAGGCGCGCGAGGCGCAGCAGCGTGTCCCGCCATGCCTCCACCCGCGCCCGGACCTCAGGGGCGGCGCCGACCATCACCAGCGGGATCTGCGCGGCGGCCGGGACATTGGTCTCGGACCGCGCCGAGCGGATCTGGCTGACGAGATCGACCACGAACCCGACCTCGGCCTCCGCGGCCGCATCGGCAAGGCCGCCGAGGTCCGGCCAGGAGGCCAGGGTCAGGAGGCCGCGCTCCGGCAGCTCGGCCCCCTTGATCGCCCACAGCTCCTCCGTGAGGAAGGGCATGAACGGGTGCAGCAGCTTGGCGACCTGATCGATCAGGAACGCCACGCTCGCCTGTGTCTCGGCCCGGATCGCGGGGTCGACGCCCTCGCCCTGGAGCACGGGCTTGGCGAGTTCGAGATACCAGTCGCAGAAGATGTTCCAGACGAAGCGATAGGCGGCCGCCGCGGCGTCGTTGAAGCGGAAGGCCTCGAGGGCACCCGTGACCTCGTCGACCGCGCGCGCGGCCTCGGTGAGCGCCCAGCGGTTGATCGCGCCGGTGGCGGAGCGCGGATCGAAGGCCGGATCCAGGCGGCAGCCGTTCAGCTCGGCGAAGCGGGCAGCGTTCCAGAGCTTGGTCGCGAAGTTGCGGTAGCCCTGGACCCGGTCGGTGGACAGCTTGATGTCGCGGCCCTGGACGGCCAGCGCACAGAGGGTGAAACGCAGGGCGTCGGCGCCGACCTGATCGATCAGCTCCAGCGGATCGACGACGTTGCCCTTCGACTTCGACATCTTCGCCCCCGACGCGTCCCGCACCAGGGTGTGCAGGTAGACCGTGTCGAAGGGGGCCCGGTCGGTGAGGTGCAGGCCCATCATCATCATCCGGGCGACCCAGAAGAACAGGATGTCCTTGCCGGTCACCAGGGTGTTGGTCGGGTAGAAGCGACCGAGTTCCGGGGTCGAATCCGGCCAGCCGAGGGTCGAGAACGGCCAGAGGGCCGAGGAGAACCACGTGTCGAGGACATCCTCGTCGCGGGTCAGCGCCACGGAGCGGCCGTGCTTCGCCTCGGCCGCTTCCAGCGCCTCCACCTCGCTCTCGGCGACGAAGATGCCGCCCTCCGCGTCGTACCAGACCGGAATCTGGTGGCCCCACCAGAGCTGGCGGGAGATGCACCAGGGCTCGATGTTGGTGAGCCACTGGAAGAAGATCTTCTCGTAGTTCTCGGGCACGAACTTGGTCTGCCCGTCGCGCACCGCCTGGAGGGCGCGCTCCGCGAGCGGCTTGACGTTCACGTACCACTGGTCGGTCAGGTAGGGCTCGATGACCACGCCGGACCGGTCGCCGTGCGGGACCGCGTGGGTGTTCGGCTCGGTCGCGCGCAGGAGCCCGCGCGCCTCCATCAGCGCGACCACCGCCTTGCGCGCCTGCGCCCGGTCGAGGCCGTGGAGCGCCAGGGCCTCCGGCTCGGGCGAGGTCTCGTCGAGGAAGGCCGCATTGCCCTCGAGCAGCATCCGCCCCTCGGGGTCGAGGACGTTGATCACGCCGAGTCCCTGGCGGCGGCCGACATCGAAATCGTTGAAGTCGTGGGCGGGGGTGATCTTGACCGCGCCCGTCCCCTTTTCCGGGTCCGAGTAGGTGTCGGCGACGATCGGGATCAGCCGCCCGACCAGCGGCAGGCGCACGCGCTTGCCGACCAGCGCCGTATACCGCTCGTCCTCGGGATGGACCGCGACGCCGGTATCGCCCAGCATCGTCTCGGGACGGGTGGTCGCCACCGTGATAACCGCCCCGGTCTCGGTTCCGGTCTCGTCGACGACCGGATAGTCGAAGTGCCAGAGATGGCCCTTCGTCTCGATCTGCTGGACCTCCAGGTCCGAGATCGCGGTCTGGAACTTCGGGTCCCAGTTCACCAGCCGCTTGTCGCGGTAGATCAGGCCCTGCCGGTGCAGGTCGACGAAGGTCTTGAGGACGGCCCGGCTCAGGCCCTCGTCCATGGTGAAGCGCTCGCGGGACCAGTCGCAGGAGGCGCCCAGCCGCTTCAGCTGGTTGACGATCGCGCCGCCGGATTCCGCCTTCCAGGCCCAGACCTTCTCGACGAAGGCGGCGCGGCCGATCTCGCGGCGGCCAGGCTCCTGTTGCTCCATCATCCGCCGCTCGACCACCATCTGGGTGGCGATGCCGGCATGGTCCGTCCCCGGCTGCCAGAGCACGTCCTTGCCGCGCATGCGCTCGAAGCGGCAGAGGATGTCCTGCAGGGTGTTGTTGAGGGCGTGGCCCATATGCAGCGAGCCCGTCACGTTCGGCGGCGGGATCACGATGCAGTACGGCGGAGCCCCGGCGCGCTCGGGCCGGCCGGCGCGGAAGGCGTCCGCCTCGGCCCAGGCGGCGGAAATCCGCGCCTCGACGGAGGTGGGCTCGAAGGTCTTGTCCATCATCGCGGGTACGGGCCGGCGCTTGTCCAAACGGGGTTGGCCCCGCTTTCGACCGTCACGCCGCTCCCGTCAACACGCGGACGGCGGCTCGCGGCCACCGTACCCAGGCCGCCGCATCAGCGCCCGCGCGAGACCCGCTCGATCTCGGCGCGCACGAGGCGCTCGACCACGGCCGGCAGGTTGTCGTCGAGCCAGGATTTCAGCATCGGCCGGAGCATCTCCTTGACGAGATCCTCGAGGGTCCGGGCGTTCTGCGTCAGCACCGTATGGGCCAGCAGGTTGAACGCGCCGCTGACGCTGGCGTCGGTCGCCGGGGAGACCAGGGCCTCCCGCTCCGGCTCCGGCTCCGGCGCGCGCACGGCCTGGAGCACGGGCTGCGGCCGCGGCGGTGCCGGCGGTTCCGGGATCGGATCGGGCTCCGGTGCCGCGGCGACCGGGTCCTCGAAGTCGATCGCGTCGAAATCGAGCAGGTCCGGAGCAGGTTCCGGCTCCGGCTCCGGCTCGACCACGCGCGGGCGCGTCACCGGCTCGGCGACCTCAGCGAGGTCGAGCACGTCATCGGGCTCCGGCGCGACCGACGTCTCGGCGGGCTTGGCGGCCTGATCGTCGGCGATGATCCTGCGGATCGACGCGAGGATCTCTTCCATCGAAGGCTCGTGCGCCTTATCGGCAGCCTTGTCCTGGAATTTCGTGTCCGGGATCTTTGGGCTTGCTGCACTCATCGGCAGGCGCACTCGGGCATGGGAGACTGGAACGCGACCCGATCGGATCGTTGTTCAATCAGTATTCCATGCCGTTTCGTGGCGGCAAGCGTGCCCGCAACACACTCCCCGTGGAAAAGCCCTCAGCGGCCGTCCGGCGTGCGCAGACCGAACCACAGATCCTTGACCTGATCGAAGTGGACCTTGGCGCTGTAATATTCGACCGGCAGTGCCGTGAACCGCGCGGTGAGTTGCCCGATCGCCTGGACCACGCCGTAGGAGAAGATCACGCGGTCGCGTTGGGCGACGATGAGGTTCACGCGGGAGTTCAGCAATTCCTGCTGCGCATTCAGCACGTCGAGGGTGGTGCGCTGGCCGACGCGGGCCTCCTCGCGCACGCCGTTCAGCGCCACCTCGTTGGCCTGGACCTGGGCCTGGGCGGCGATGACCTGGGCCTTGGCGGCTTCCAGGCGACCCCAGAAATCGACGATCTGGGCGCGGACCTGATCGCGGACCTGATCCACCTGGATGCGCGTCTGGCCGACGGTCTCCTTCGCCTGCCGGATCTGCGCGTAGGTCTGGCCGCCCTCGTAGATCGGGATGTTCAGCCGGCCGCCCACGAATCCGACGAAGAAGCTCTGGTTCGGGCCGGTCTGGTCGTAGACCTGACTGAGGGAGCCCTGCAGGCTGACCTGCGGCGCCAGCTGACCTTCCAGCACCTTCACCTGCGATTCGGCCGCGTCGACCGCGTGGATCGCCGACACGATCTGCGGATGCTCGCGGAGGCCGATGGCGATGGCGGCGTCCAGGCTGTGCGGAACGAACCGGTCCAGCGGCCGGCCGGGCGCAAGCTGGCGCGGCTCGACACCGATATTCTGCCGGTAGATGCCGATGCTCGTCCGCAGGGCCGATTCCGCCGCGCTCACCTGCGAGCGGGCACCCGCGAGACGGGCCTCGGCCTGGGCGACATCGGTCCGCGTCACCTCGCCGACGTTGAAGCGGTCGCGCGTCTGGCGCAGCTGCTCCTCCAAGACCTCGACGTTGTTCCGGTTGAGTTCCAGCGTCGCCGTGTTGCTGAGCACGTTCATGTACGACTGAACGGCGTTGTAGAGCACGGTCAGCTCCGTGTAGCGCAGCGTCTCGCGCTGGCTGTACACGGTCGACTCGGCGCGGCGGGTCAGGTTGTCCGTCTGGAAGCCGTTGAACAGCGTCTGCGAGACCGTCAGGCTCGCGGTGCTCGGCAGGTAGGTGGTCCGGACAGTCCGCTTAGAGGTGATGGTCTGGGCCGAGGCGATCTCAGCCGTGCTCGATGTCGCCCCGGCTCCGCTGGTCGCCGATGTGCCGGCCACGCCGGACGAGCCCGCCCCGATGTCGGTCGTGCCGACACCCGTCGTGCTCGTTCCGACGCCGATCCCGGTGCCGCCCGTAACGCCGCCCGTGGTGCCCCCGAGACCGGCTGTGCCGGTCGCCGACGTGCCGGTGCTGGCCGAGCCTGCAGCGGCCGCGGCGGTGCTGGAGCTGCGGGTCTGAAGGTACTGGACGCCGATCTGCGCCCCGAGATTGACCTGGGGGCGATAGCCCGACTGCGCGATCGCGACGCTCTCGTCGGTCGCGCGCACGCCGGCGCGGCTGGCGTTGAGGCTTGGATTGCCCTGATAGGCTTTCGCGAGCGCGCTTTCGAGTGTCTCGGCAGACGCCGGCATCGCTGCCAGAATCGCGAGCCCGGAGACCATCCCGACCAAACGGAATGTCGAGCAACTCGCTTGTGGACGTCGTGTCACGATGAACAAGCCCTTGCGGTCTCTTTCGGTTCGGATGTCCGAGACGAAAACGGCCAAGGTACGGCGTTTCGCTCGTCTCCGATCAAGCCCGCCCCACCGTCACGCTTAGCGCAAACCGGGCGCTTTGGCTCGCCCCGGCTTAGGGATGGCGGCGGAAAGTCCGGCGTTGGGGCATTAAGGTGACACATCCGGTCTCCGTTACCCCGCGTGCTGGGCCGTTACGGTAAGTGCCGTCCCGAATACGGTATCGGTGCAAATATAAATGGCTGTGGATCAGCAACGTCTGCGCGCTGCCCAAGACGGTGCCAGCTTTGCCACCCGGGAGGGGAGCCGGGTTTCGGGCACCCGATTTGTGGCGGGAAGCGGATGTCGGGCGTCGCGTTCACCGCCCGGTTCGGGACCGGCTCGCGGGCGCGCAAGACAGGCGGCCGACAGAGCCGCCATCCACGGCCGCCATCCACGGCCGCCATCGACCGCCGCACGGTCGTCGCATCTCGCAGGATCCGCGACCATTCCGGCCACCGAGGGGACGTGTCACGCGGGCGGGACGACAGCGTACGGGTTGATCCCGTCAGAACAGGGTGTTCCGGCGCTGGATGTCGTCCGAATTGAGTATTCGATGGAATCGAACCCCGGCAGTAGCGTCCACTCACCGGGCCGGTTCGGTGCCGGTCGTTCGGGTCGGTTCGCGGAACGGATCCAAAGGCCCTGTAAGCCGGGGCGGCCGGCGATCCGTCGGCCACCGCCGTGCGAACATCCGGGTCCGCGGGTCGGCGCCGTGGTGGAGGGTTTCATCGTGGACGAGAACGATCCGCCCTGGGACACCGATCCCCTCTGGTATGACCGGGCGGAGTCCGGGCCGGCACCGGGTCCCGTCCTCGAATGTCTGGCGTGGCTGTTCTTGCTGGCGGTCGCCGTCGTCGCCGGGCTGGTCTGGCTCTACGGAGTTCCCGACCGCCTGTGGCGCGCGGCGACGCGCCGGTTCCTGCGCCGCCGGCCGGCGGGCGCGAAGCGCTTCTGATCCGGTTCGGAAGCTCCGCGGCGACTGCGGGTTTCAGGCCGCCGCGATGCGCGTGACGAGCAGCGTGTCTTCCATGGCCTCCACCGGCATCGGACGGCCGAGATAATAGCCCTGCAGGAACGGGCAACCCATCGCCTGGAGGATGTGCAGGTCGTCGACCGATTCCACGCCCTCCGCCACGACGTCGAGACCGAGCAGGCGCCCGAGGCCCAGGACGGCGAGGACGAGCCCGCGCTTGTCGTCGCATGTGCCGAGCCCGGTCACGAAACTTCGGTCGATCTTGATCCGATCCGCCTTGAGCTGCCGCAGGGAGGAGAGCGACGAGTAGCCGATGCCGAAATCGTCCAGGGTGATCCGGATGCCGGCGCGCGACAGGGCCTGCAGCTTCCCCTGAACCGCGCCGATGTCGAGGGCGGTCTCCTCGGTGATCTCGATCTCGAGCATGGTGGGCGGCAGGTCGAGCAGGCCCAGGCGCTCGATGACGATCTCGTCCACCGGAACCTGCGCCATCTCCCGGGGCGAGACGTTCATCGCCACGCGGACCCCATCGAGGCCACGGCTGCGCAGGATTTCCAGCATCGCGCAGACCTGCTCAAGGATGTAGCGGAGCAGCGATTCGGTGAGGCCCGCCATCGCGGCGGCGGCGATCAGGTCCGGCGGGGCGATCCAGCCGAGCCGCGGATGCTCCCAGCGGATCAGCGCCTCCAGCCCGACCAGCGTGTGGCCATCCGCGGCGTAGATCGGCTGAAACCAGACCCTGGGCGCGTTCTCGACCAGGGCCTGCGACAGGTCGCGCTCCAGGTCGCGCCGCATCTGCAGGCCCTCGCGCAGGCCCGCATCGAACACCCGGAAGCGATTCCGGCCTCCGGCCTTCGCGGCGTAGAGGGCCTCGTCGGCGCAGCTCAGCATCTCGGTCAGACTGGGCTCCGGACCGGCATGGACGCCGATGCTGACCCCGAGCCGGCCCGCGTCGAAACCGTCGAACGGGTGTGCCACGGCCGTGATGAAGTTGGCCGCCATGACGTCGTGGGCCAGACCGGAGGTGGCGGGATCGTAAAGCACGGCGAATTCATCGCCGCCGAGCCGGGCCGCAAGGCCGTTCTCCGGCAGCGCATCCCTCAGCCGGCGCGCCACTTCGACGAGCACCCGGTCGCCCGCCTTGTGCCCGTAGACGTCGTTGACGAACTTGAAGCCGTCGAGGTCGAGCAGCAGCAGGCTGAGCGTCCCGCTGTGGAGCCTGCTTTCCGCCGCCTGGAGGAATCCCGCGCGGTTCAGCAGGCCGGTGAGGTCGTCGTGCGTGGCGCGCCACCGCATCTCGTCGACGAGGGCGCTGGCGCTGGCATGCGCTTCGGCCCGCGACCGGGCGAGGGCATGGGCCTCGTTCTTGAGCCGGCTCGCCTCGCGGAACACGACCTGGCTCCGGAACGCGGTGTGCGTCAGCGCCACGAGGTAGAGGACGACGCAGGCCGCAAGGCAGTTCCGGTCGAAGTCACCCGCATAGGTCAGGCAGACGGAGACCGACAGCAGCGGTAGAGCGATGAAGGCGATCGGAATGCGCGCATAGGCAATCCCGTGCGTCACCGCCCCGGCGGTCACGCCGCAGGTGATCGTGAGATAGAACAGGGTCTCGGGTGAGGTGTAGCCGGCGGACAGGAGCGGCTGGCAAGCCCAGACCAGGCCGGAGAGAAATGCCGCGAGCGTGCAGACGCGCAGGTGCCGGTCGACGGAGCGCGCGGCGGTCGCGGCCAGGCTCGGCGTCATGTCGGCGGTCAGCGCGAGGCCGAGGCAGGGGATCCGACACAGCACGATCCGCAGGAGATTGACGCAGGTCGATGCCGCAAACCAGGCGGCCCCCAGGGCGCCGTGCCCGCTCCGATAGGCGACCAGGATGCTCGCCAGCCCGAGCAGCATGTTGACGGGGATGGCCGCCAGCACGGTCCCGCGCATGGCCTCGAGCTGGTCCCGCCGGACTAGCGCGTCCCACCTCGGATCCGCAGGGTCGAGAGATTCACCGGAGCCGGGTGAGCCTGGCCCGGATCTCTCCTGGTCCCAAGCGATCATCATATGTCCACTCAAAGCTGAGCGACTCATGACAGCGAATCGTTAGATATCGTTGAACGATCATCGACCACCGCAAGCGATCTCGATCTTTTCGCGCTGCGGATGCGCAGAAGCGCCGGCACGCGGGGCATTCCGGCCGCGCCCGAAAGCACCATATCGACACCCGGGCCGCTCCCGGGCCCCGGATCGTCCATGGCCCTCACCCGCGACCTGCTCGATATCCGGACGATCTACCACGAGCCTGCCGTCCGCGACTTTCCGCTCGGCGGGGAGATCCTGGCCCGTTTCCCGGACGCCGAGCGCATCGTCGTGCCGTCGCACTGGAACATCCCCGAACTCCACGGCAATGCGGGATCGGTGGAGGATTGGGTGCGGATCAAGCGCTCGACCCTGGTCCTCGGCGTGAAGAAGGGTCTCGCGATGCGTCCCAACGGCCGCAGCGCCCATTTCATCGCGCCCTCGACCTCCAACGGCTGCGCCATGGCCTGCGCCTATTGCTACGTGCCGCGCCGCAAGGGCTTCTCCAACCCGATCTCGCTGTTCGTGAACGTCGAGCAGGCCTGCGCGGCGATCGCCCGGCACGCCGGCCGTCAGGGACGCCTGCCGGCGCCGGATCCGATCGATCCGGAATACTGGGTCTACGACATCGGCGAGAACGGCGACCTCTCGGTTGATGCGGCGGTCAGTGGCGGCGTGCGCGCCCTGATCGCGCTGTTCCGCACCCTGCCCAACGCCAAGGCCTCCTTCGCCACCAAGGCCGTGAACCGCGATCTCCTGGCCTACGATCCGCAAGGCAAGACGCGCATCCGCTTCTCGCTCATGCCGGCGCGGATCGCCCGGATCGTGGACGTGCGCACCGCCCCGATCCCGGAGCGGATCGCCGCCATCGACGACTTCGTGGCCGCCGGCTACGAAGTCCACGTCAATTTCTCGCCCGTGATCCTTTACGAGGACTGGGAGGCGGACTGGCGGGCCCTGTTTGCCGAGATCGACGCGACCCTGTCCGACGCCGCCAAGGCGCAGCTCAAGTGCGAGATCATCATGCTGACCCACAATGCGGATCTGCATGCGGTCAATCTCGGCTGGCACCCGAAGGCCGAGGACCTGCTCTGGCGGCCGGACATTCAGGAGGCGAAGGTTTCCGAGGGCGGGGGCACGAACCTGCGCTACCGGGCCGGCTGGAAGGGCCGGTGGCTCGTCCGGTTCAAGGCCCTGCTGGCCGAGACCATGCCCTACTGCACCGTGCGCTACGCGTTCTGAGGCCCCGGTCGCTGAACTTCCCGCCGCGCCCGGCGTTGCCGCGCCAGCGCAGAGGGGATCGTCCATGGGGATGCACGAAGATCATATCCGCGAGGCGGTCGCCCTCGCCGAGGCCAATGTCGAGGCCGGCGGCGCCCCTTACGGCGCGGTGATCGTGCAGGACGGCACCGTGCTGGTCCGCGCGGCCAACACCGTGCACGCCACCAACGATCCGAGCGCCCATGCCGAGATGGTTGCGCTGCGCGAAGCCAGCCGCCTGCTCGGCCGGCGCGATCTCGGCGAGTGCGTGATGTACGCGAGCGGCCGCCCGTGCCCCATGTGCCACGCGGCGATGCGGCTTGCCGGCTTCAAGGAAGGCTATTTCGCCTTCTCGGCCGAGGAGGCCGAGACCTACGGTGCCGGCAGCGCGACGATCTACGCCGAACTCTGCCAGCCCCTGGATGCGCAGCCGATGCGGATCAGCCAGCTCCGTCCGCCGGGCGATTCGCCCTACCCGGCCTGGAAAGCGCGCCGGACAGCCTGATCCGAACTCGCCGGACTCAATGCGTCCACGGCGCCGTGCGGTTGAATTTGAAATTGTCGGAATAGGACAGGCCCTTGCGCCGGACCACCTTGGCCGGCTGCTCGACGCGGAAGGCGATGCCCTCGCGCTTCGCGTAGGCGACGGCCTCCGCCTCGGTGTCGAATTCCAGGCGGACCTGCTGAAGCATGTCGGAGGAGCCGTTCCACCCCATCAGCGGATCGATCTCGCGCGGGCTGGTCTGGTCGAATTCCAGAACCCACTGCTTGGTCCGGGCGAGGCCAGACTGCGTGGCATCCCGAGACGGACGGAAGATGCGGGCGCTCGGCATCGGACTCGACAAGCTCCTGATCGAATGGTCGGGGCGATAGGATTCGAACCTACGACCCCCTGGTCCCAAACCAGGTGCGCTACCAGACTGCGCTACACCCCGACTGCCACACGGCCTCAATGCCGTAGCGGTTCCGCCGGTCCCCCGCAAGGCGCGGCACGCCGGTGGCCCATTCCAGCGCCTGCGTGCTTCCGGCGCGCCTGCAGCGCCCGGCCGACTTGTCAGACAATTCACGGAGCGATAGCGTCCGATTCGGGACGAGGGCCGGGCTTCCCTGCTGACGAACCAGCGTCCACCATCACTGGGGGGTGGAGGATGGGGCGTTACGGATCGCCGCGCCGGGAACACCGGCCCTCGTCGCCACCGTCGGGCCTTCGGCCATGCGGGGGCGGTTGTTGGCCCTTGATGACCCTTGCCGGCGGGCGCCGAAACCGCGACGATCGCCGCGAGCGACATGGACCTTCCCGTGTGGACACCGAGCCCGCGCTATCCCGATCCGGCGGTCGAGATCCTCGACGACGCCTTCGCCCGTTACCGGGTGTTCAACACGGCCGTGGAGCGCCTCGCCACCGGCTTCCGCTGGTGCGAGGGCCCGGTCTGGTTCGGCGACGGTCGCTACCTGCTGTGGAGCGACATCCCCAACGACCGCATCCTGCGCTGGGATGAGGAGAGCGGCGCGGTCGGCCTCTACCGGAAGCCGTCCGGTTTCGCCAACGGCAACACCCGCGACCGTCAAGGGCGGCTCGTCACCTGCGAGCACGGGAACCGTCGGGTCACCCGGACCGAGCATGACGGCGCGATCACCGTGCTCGCGGACGCGTTCGAGGGCCGGCGGCTCAACTCCCCCAACGACGTCGTAACGGCCGCCGACGGTGCGGTCTGGTTCACCGATCCGCCCTTCGGCATCGCGGGGTTCTACGAGGGCGCCCGCGCCGAGGCCGAACTGCCGCAGAACGTGTATCGGCTCGACCCGGTCACCGGCGTGCTGGAGACGGTGGCCACCGACCTCGCCGGCCCCAACGGCCTGTGCTTCTCCCCCGATGGCCGCGTGCTCTACCTCGTGGAATCGCGCGGGCGGCCGACCCGGCGGATCGTCGCCTACGACGTGGCCGGCGGCCGTGCCCTTTCGGGCCGGCGCGTGCTGATCGATGCCGGGCCGGGCACGCCAGACGGGCTGCGCTGCGACGTCGACGGCAATCTCTGGTGCGGCTGGGGCATGGGTGACGACGCCCTGGACGGCGTCATGGTGTTCAATCCCGACGGCCGGCCGATCGGGCGCATCCGGCTGCCGGAGCGCTGTGCCAACCTCTGTTTCGGCGGCCGGCACCGCAACCGCCTGTTCATGGCGGCGAGCCAGTCGCTCTATGCCCTCTACGTCGAGGTCCAGGGCTGCGCCGGCGGATGAGGCAAGGCCAGGATATCGCGGCTCGCCCGCGCCGCCGGTCGCGTGCTTGACCGGAGCGCCGCGCCGACCCACTTCCCGTCCGCCGGGGCATAACGGGACACCAGCCGATGATCGAACTCCACTACTGGCCGACGCCGAACGGCCATAAGATCACGATGTTTCTCGAAGAGGCGGGGCTTGCCTACCGCATTCACCCTGTAAATATTGGTAAGGGCGAGCAGTTTAATCCGGATTTTCTCAAGATCGCGCCCAACAACCGGATGCCGGCGATCGTCGACGATGAGCCGGCCGGCGGCGGCGCGCCGGTCTCGCTGTTCGAATCGGGAGCGATCCTGCTCTACCTCGCCGAGAAGACCGGGCGCTTCATTTCGGGGGATCTGCGCGGCCGGGCAGAGGTGCTGCAATGGCTGTTCTGGCAGATGGGTGGCCTCGGCCCGATGCTCGGCCAGAACCACCACTTCTCGCAATATGCGCCGGAGAAGATCGACTACGCGATCAAGCGCTACGTCAACGAGACCAACCGGCTCTACGGCGTCCTCGACCGGCGCCTGGCCGATCGCGCCTTCGTCGCCGGCCCTGATTATTCCATCGCCGACATGGCCTGCTATCCCTGGATCGTGCCCTACGAGAAGCAGGGTCAGAACCTCGATGACCACCCGAACCTGAAGCGCTGGTTCACGGCGATCGCCGAGCGGCCGGCCACGCAGGCGGCCTATGCCCGCGCCCCGGAGGTCAATCCCGACTACGGCAAGACCATGAGCGAGGACGCCAAGAAGGTGATGTTCGGCCAGACCGCTTCCAGCACGAAGCGCTGACCGGGACATGACCGAGGCCGCGCCTGCCCTGCCGCTGGAGGTGATCCACCGCGGCTGGAACACCTTCGGCATCGCCACGCTGACGCTGCCGGACGGGAGCACCGTTCGGCGGGCGCTGGAGGATCACGGCGAGGCGGCCTGCGTGCTGCCCTACGATCCCGTTCGGCGCGTGGCGCTGCTCGTGCGGCAGGCGCGGGTCGGCCCGGCTTTCTGGGGCGAGCCGGCCGATCTCGACGAGGCGCCCGCGGGCGGCCTCGACGGCGCCGCGCCGGAGGAGACCGCGATCCGCGAGGCGATGGAGGAGGCGGGCGTCCGCCTTCGGGATCTCGAGCCGGTGGCGCATGCCTACAGCATGCCGAGCATCTCTTCGGAGCGGCTCTGGCTCTACCTTGCGCCCTACGGCGCCTCCGACCGGGTTGGATCCGGCGGCGGCCTCCACGAAGAGGGCGAGCAGGTTCTCGCCCTCGAAGTGCCCCTCGCCACGCTGGGCGATCAGGCCCGCGCCGGTCGCCTGCCCGATCTCAAGACGCTGGTCCTGGTCCAGGCCCTGATGCTCCGAAGCCCCGACTTGTTCGCCGCATGACCTCGTCCGACACGTCCGAATCCGATGTCCTCGCTCAGATGCTGGCCTTCGCCGAGGAGGCCGCACCTCTGGCCTTGACCATGCGGGCGACGGGCCTGGACATGACCAACAAGGGCCCGGATCTCGGCCAGGCCCTAACCGAGGCCGACCTCGCCGTCAGCCAGCTGATGCACGCGCGGTTCGGCCCTGATTTGATCGAGGAGGAGACCGCCGAGGATCTGGGACAGGCGGCGGCCCGGGCGCTGCTCGCCCGGGATGCCTGGACCTTCGTGGGCGATCCGATCGACGGCACCCGACCCTTCGCGGGCGGCCTGTCGGGCTGGGGCGTGATGGTTGCGGCCTGCCGCTCGGGCTGGCCCCGGAGCTGCGTGATGAGCCTGCCGGCCTGGAACGAAGACCGCTCAGCGCCGGCCCAGAGCATCCCGGCGGAGGCGACGGAGGGCATCCTGCTCGCGGCCAGTGAGGGCCGGGCCTTCTGGGCGCCGACCCGCGGCGGCCGCATGATTGCGGCGTTGCGCCCGCTCCACCGGCCGGAGCGCCGGACCGGCCATGTCGGCTGGCTGTCGGTCACGGCGCAGCGCTACACCCTGGATTACGGCTGCGGCTGGTTCCCCTGGAGCGAGGGCGGCGCGATCTCGGATGCCGCGCTCCTGGCCACGGGACGCCTCGACGCGACCCTGAGCAACAACCGCTTGTGGGACCTGGGCCCGATCCTGCCCCTGTTCGAGGCGCTGGGCTTCCGCCTGTTCCACTGGCCGGACCTCGGGGATCCGCCGGCCGCCTTCGTCGACCTGTTCGACGCTGAGCTGTCAGCTCACGACGATCTCTGGCTGGTGTGTCGGGATCGCGATCAGGCGGCCGATCTGGCCGCGGCGATCCGCCCGGCCTAGGACATCATCCCGGAGGCGGGCGCCCGGATCGCGGGACGCCCTTCGCGGACGGGACTTCGGGCCCGGACCGCGAACGGATCCGGGACGGGCGGTCAGAGCGCCGCGATCAGCGTCCGGATCCGCGCCTGTGCGGCCTTCAGCTCGCTCTCGGCCCCGGCCCGGTCGGCGGCCAGCTTCGCCAGTTCGTCTTCCTGGGCGCCCATACGGGCGAGATAGCGCCGCGCCAGTTCGCTGTCCTTGGGGACGGCGCCGAGATTGCTGCGGATGCGCTCCTGCTCGGCCTGCACCTTCGCCGCGCGCTCGCCGATCTCCTCGACGGTGCGCGTCGCCGCGGCAACCTCCGCGCGGACCTGCGACAGGGTCCTGAGCTTGCCGCCGAGGGCCGGTTCGGCGGCGAGGGAGGCCCAGCGGACCAGCAGCGCCTCATCGGCATCGACGAGATCGTAGGCATCGATCTGAACGCGTTCGAACACGGCCTGGGTCTCTGCCGACCCGCCGGCGGGAACCGCGACCTTGAGACGATAGGCCGTGGGGGTTTCGCTGTCGCGGGCGGAGGACGTGAAGGTCCAGCCATCGCGTCGGGGATGCTCGATGATGACGGCCCGGGCGGCGTCCGGCGCACCCTTGATCGTGTAGGTGGTGACCTCACGGGCAATCATCGTCGCGCGCGCCACGCCGTCGACCACCGTGATCTTGGTCAAGGCCTCGCTCGGCTTCGTCTCCGCCTGGACGGCGACCTTCCGGTCGACGGCGAAGCTGGCCAGCCGCTGCTCGCCGACGGGGGTCGCGGGCAGGCGCGCATCCCCGAGGTAGCCGGCCTTGCGGTCGTAGAGGGTGATGAGACCGGCGGGCAGCATCGCGGCGGTGCCGTTGCGGATCCTGAGGGCCGCGATCGGATGGATCCCCTGACCCGGTTTCCAGAGGGCGATCCGCTCGGCCTCGATCTCGGTATCGATGAACGCCACGGACAGCGTGCCGCCGGCGCGGAGATCGACCGGATGCGGCAGCGTGAAGTTGGCCGACACATCTCCCTCGCTGGCCCCGGCACTCGCCGTCGCGGCCGCCGCCTCGTAGCCGGATTCCGCAGCGTCCAGGCGCGCGTCGAGGCGCGCCATCGGAGCCGGAAGGGGCACAGCGGCAGCGGGCGCCGCGGGGGCACGCAGACGGGACAGCGTCTTCGGGGCGACCGTGCCCTGGTCGAGATCGGGCATGCCGACATCGTCGACCATCACCGGCGCCTCCGGTCTCGTGCGCCAGTAACGCCGGTGCAGGCGCTGGAGCAGCGCCACCGGCGATCCGGACGACAGGGTGACGTCGACGCCCTTCCAGTCCGCGCCGAGGGCATTCTCGAGGACCGCCCAGGCCTGCAGATTCGCCCGGCCTTCGCCGCCGTCGACGATGCGATAGCTCGTCTTCCAGACGGGCGCGGCGACGACGTAGGTCAACCGGACCTCGCGCCGGCCGCGTCCCGCGACATCGATCTCGACCCGGTGGGCATCGCCGACCTTGGCCTTGCCGGCCGCGTCGACGGCCGCGGCGATCCTGGCCGCCATGACCGGATCCTGGATCGTCACGGTCGCGCCGTCCTCGATCGGCACGGATTCGAGCGTGCCCGACCCGGTCAGCACGGTCAGGATCGCGACCTCGCCCGCCTCGGTTCCGGCATTGCGCTCGGATACGCCGAGCACCCGGCCTTCGAGCGTGCGCCCGGCGCTCTGGATCTTGACTGGAATGCCCTGCAGCTTCCCCACGAGGCGCGCCGGCGCGGACAGATCGTCCGCGGTGAACGGCATCGTCCGCAGCGTCTCGTCGACCTGATCCACCCCGTCCAGACGCAGGGCACCGACGGTGCCGAGCGGATCACGCACGACGAGGCTCTTGAGGATGTCGTCGATCTGCTCTGGCCTGACGTTGAGCCCGATCGTCGTATCGCCGTCGACCGGATGAACCAGGGTCACTTCGGCAAGGCCGCCGCTCGAAAGGGTGACGGCGCGGATGCCGTCGGGGGCTGCCATCAGGGGCGGCGCGGCTGCGATCATGGACAACAGGGCTCCGGCTAAGATCAGATGCGATGGGATCAATTCGCCTGTCTCCCGTCAGGGGGCACGCCGCCGAGCACGAGGCCAATCCGGCCGACCGTGCGCCGTCCGGCAAAGGCTGCGTGACGCTCGCGGCCGCAAACCGATCGCGGTCGGAGCTCGCCTGCTGTCCGGACCGGAGCACGCCCCCATGCGGCACGGATGCCGCTGAACGAATGCGCAGTGCCTCGTCGACATGCTGCGGCCCGCGGCTGCACGCTAGCGTATCCGGCTGTCTGTGCTCCCGCTCCAGAAGGCGATCGGATCGAAGGCCTCGACGAACTCGTCTTTCTTCGATGCGGAGACCCGCATCTCGCAGCTTGCGGTGCCGCCGTCGGACGCGGCGTCATCACCGCACGGAACGGCACTCAAACGCAGGACGACGTCGGCCATAGCGCTGCCGTTGACGGCCCGCCGCGTGATGACATCGGGCTCGTGCGTTGCCGCCTCGGATCCGCAGGAGGCCTTGGCCCTGGCGAGGGCAGCCGCGACGGGCGGCGGGTGATGGTCCGCCGCAGCGAAGCGGGGTTCGGCGAGAATCAGGGCGGCGTGGGCGCGACGCATGCCGCCAGGATCCCCAGGCCCGTCCACGCTGTCCAGGCAACTAGCTCATCGTGACGCTGGCGGCCGATACGGCACGCGTCGTCACTCGGGATCGCGATCGCGTCGCGAGGGCCGGTGGAACGAAGCCGAGACGGAAAAGGCGGCGCACCCTGTGTGGGCGCGCCGCCCGATCGTCTGTCTCAGGATCAGTTCAGCGTCGCGTTGACCGGCCGCCGCTCGGCTCCGACCGTGACGTCGCCGATCATCAGGCCCAGCGCGCCCAGGCGAACCGGCACTTTCTCGCCGTCATGGATCTTGCCCGAGAGCACCAGCTCGGCCAGCGGATCCTGGACATTCTTCTGGATCACCCGCTTGAGCGGCCGCGCCCCGTAGGCCGGGTCGTAGCCCTTGTCGGCGAGCCAGGTCTTGGCCTCCTCGTCGACGTCCAGGGTGATCTTGCGCTCGTCCAGCAACTTCTGCAGCCGCCCGAGCTGGATCTCGACGATCGCCCCCATCTCCGACCGCGCCAGGCGGTGGAACAGGATGATCTCGTCGACCCGGTTCAGGAATTCCGGCCGGAAGTGGCCCCGCACCACGCCCATCACCTCGTCGCGGACCGCGTCGGTGTCCTCGCCCGCAGGCTGGTTCACCAGATACTCGGACCCGAGATTCGAGGTCATGATCAGCAGCGTGTTGCGGAAATCCACCGTCCGCCCCTGGCCGTCGGTGAGCCGCCCGTCGTCGAGAACCTGCAGCAGGACGTTGAACACGTCCGGATGCGCCTTCTCGACCTCGTCGAACAGCACGACCTGATAGGGCCGACGCCGCACGGCTTCGGTCAGCGCACCGCCCTCCTCGTAGCCGACATAGCCGGGAGGCGCCCCGATCAGCCGGGCGACCGCGTGCTTCTCCATGTACTCCGACATGTCGATGCGCACGAGCGCCGTGTCGTCGTCGAACAGGAAGCCGGCGAGCGCCTTGGTCAGCTCGGTCTTGCCGACGCCCGTGGGGCCGAGGAACATGAACGAGCCGATTGGCCGGTTCGGATCCTGAAGCCCGGCGCGGGCGCGCCGGACCGCGGTCGAGACCGCCTCCACCGCCTCGCGCTGGCCGACGACGCGTTTGGCGAGCGCCTCCTCCATGGCCAGCAGCTTCTCGCGCTCGCCCTCCAGCATCTTGTCCACCGGCACGCCGGTCCAGCGGGAGACGACCCCGGCGATGTGGGCGGGGGTGACGGCCTCCTCCATCATCGCGTCGCGGCCGTTCTCCGACTTGGCATCGGCCTTGGCCTCGATCTCGGCGAGCTGCTTCTCCAGGCCCGGGATGACCCCGTAGGCGAGCTCGCCCGCGCGCTGATACTGACCCTGGCGCTGCGCCGCGGCGAGCTCGTTGCGCGCCTCGTCGAGCTTCTTTTTCAAGGTGGCCGCGGTGCCGAGCTTGTCCTTCTCGGCCTTCCAGCGGGCGGTGATCGCCGCCGAGCGCTCCTCCAAGTCGCCGAGTTCCTTCTCCAGCCGGACCAGCCGGTCGCGGGAGGCGGAATCGGTCTCCTTCTTGAGCGCCTCGGCCTCGATCTTCAGCCGGACGATCTCCCGGTCGATGTTGTCGAGCTCCTCGGGCTTCGAATCGACCTGCATGCGCAGGCGCGAGCCGGCCTCGTCCATGAGGTCGATGGCCTTGTCGGGCAGGAACCGGTCGGTGATGTAGCGGTTCGAGAGGGTCGCCGCCGCCACCAGGGCCGAATCCTGGATGCGCACGCCGTGGTGCTGCTCGTACTTCTCCTTCAGGCCGCGCAGGATCGAGACCGTGTCCTCCACGGTCGGCTCCGACACGAAGACCGGCTGGAATCGCCGGGCGAGCGCCGCATCCTTCTCGACGTGCTTGCGGTACTCGTCGAGCGTGGTCGCGCCGACGCAGTGCAGCTCGCCGCGGGCCAGCGCCGGCTTCAGCAGGTTCGAGGCGTCCATCGCCCCGTCCGCCTTCCCGGCGCCGACCAGCGTGTGCATCTCGTCAATGAACAGGATAATGCTGCCCTCTGCCGCGGTGACCTCGGAGAGCACGCCCTTCAGCCGCTCCTCGAACTCGCCCCGGTACTTCGCGCCGGCGATCAGCGCGCCCATGTCGAGGGCGAGCAGGCTCTTGTCCCGGAGACTCTCCGGCACGTCGCCGTCGACGATGCGCAGGGCCAGACCCTCGACGATGGCGGTCTTGCCGACGCCGGGCTCACCGATCAGCACCGGATTGTTCTTGGTACGCCGGGACAGGACCTGGATGGTCCGCCGGATCTCCTCGTCGCGGCCGATCACCGGGTCGAGCTTGCCGTCCCGGGCGGCCTCGGTGAGGTCGCGGGCATACTTCTTCAGGGCGTCGTAGGCGTTCTCGGCCGAGGCGTTGTCGGCGGTGCGGCCCTTGCGCAGGGCGTTGATCGCCGCGTTCAGCGAGGCGGGGGTGACACCCGCCGCCTGGAGCGCGCGGCCGGCCTCGGAATCCTTCTCCACCGCCAGGGCGAGGAGCAGCCGCTCCACCGTGACGTAGGAATCGCCCGCCTTCTCGGCGGCCTTCTCGGCGGTGTCGAACAGGCGCATCAGCTCGCGCGTCGCCTGCGGGGCGGCCGCGTTGCCGGAGACCTTCGGCTGCTTGGCGAGCCACTGCTCGGTCTGAGCCAGCGCCACCCGCGACTGCCCGCCCGCGCGGTCGATCAGGCCGGCGCAGAGGCCTTCCGGATCGTCGAGCAGCACCTTGAGCAGGTGACCCGGCTGAAGCTGGGGATGTCCCTCGCGCATCGCGAGGTTCTGAGCCGCCTGCACGAAGCCGCGGGCGCGCTCGGTGTACTTTTCGAAGTTCATGCACAACCCTCCCGTACCGGCATCCGCCGCCCGATGAGAGGCGCGGCGCCACCGAAACGTCGCCCTCCGGCTATCCGCCGCGCGAGGGCCCCGGCGCCATTGGCGACCGCCGGTGATCCCGATGTGGTGTTGCAATTGGGCACCACAAGGGGCGATGAAGCTCTTGCGTGACGGATCATTTCAGGGCCACGCTTCGCGCATGACCGCATTGATTCATGTCAGCGCTCTCTACCGCTATCCGGTGAAGGGCTTGA
This sequence comes from Methylobacterium sp. 391_Methyba4, assembly GCF_029691625.1. Lineage (NCBI taxonomy): Bacteria > Pseudomonadati > Pseudomonadota > Alphaproteobacteria > Hyphomicrobiales > Methylobacteriaceae > Methylobacterium > Methylobacterium sp. 391_Methyba4. Next base: position 6,252,852 of record NZ_CP121475.1, read on the forward strand.
GTCCCGAACCCGTCGAGCGGGCGGACCTCAAGACCAGCGGCTTCTTCCCGGGCGACCGGCTCTACGCCATCGAGAACGGGCCCTCGGGCTTCAACGCGGTGGCGCCCCGCCATCAGCCGAAGACGAAGTACCTGATGCTCATGCGTGACGAGGCGCTCGCCCGCCTGCGCACCCGCTACGAGGATGCTACGGCGACTCTCACCGTCGAGGGCCATGGCGAGCCGCAGGCCTTCAACCTCGACACCGAGGCCGGCCGAGAGGGGCTTGCGGATCTGATGCGGCGGTTCATTCCCGGGAGCCTGCGGGGCGAACCGAAGGTGCTCGCCGCCCCGCCGCAATACCGGTTCACGGATTCCCCAACCGGCTACGTGTCGCTCATCAACCGTGCGAGCGTGGCGGCGGTGGAGGATTATCTTGGCGTGCCCGTGGACCCGCTGCGCTTCCGCGGCAACCTGCTCGTCGAGGGGCTCGACCCCTTCGCCGAACTGGAGATGGTTGGGCAGGTGGTCGAAGCGCCGAGCGGGCTGCGGCTCAAGATCACCAAACGGACGGTGCGGTGCGCGGCGACAAACGTCGAGCCGACCAGCGGCATCCGCGACTGCGACATCCCCTGGACGCTCGACGCCCGCCTCGGCCACCGCGACCTCGGCGTCTACGCGGAGGTGATCGCCGGCGGGGCGCTGGCGAAGGGCGACGCACTGCGGGTCGTGCGGTGACGGGACCGGAAGAGCGGTCCCATAAGCCCCCGTCATCCTGAGGGGCCGGAGCGCGGCGCACGCCTCGGATTGGGGCTTCAGCCGGCCGCGCGATCCCTGGATTACGCCTTCGAGGCCCGCTTCGCGCTCACCTCAGGGTGAGAGGAGGCGGGGAAGCGCCCGAGCCCGCCCTCAGAGCCGCGACACGTAGGCCGCCAGATCCTTGATGTCGGCCTCGCTCAGGCCCTGCGCCGCCTCGTTCATGGCGGGATCGTAGCCGGGCCGGGCGTTCGACTTGTAGCCGGCGAGCGCCTTGGCGAGGTAGTCCTCGCGCTGTGCCCGGATCCGCGGGATCGCGTCCCGACCCGCGAGATCCGGTCCATGGCAGGAATTGCACTGGTGCTTGGCGACCAGCGCCTGGGCCCGTGCCGTCAGAGCCGCATCGGCCGGCGGACCGGACCAGGCGGGCGGCGGCAGCGTCGCCACCGCGTCGGCGTAGCTGCGCAGGTCGTCGTCGGAGAATCCGGCGGCCACCTCGTTCATCGGCGGCGCCTCCCGCTGCTTCTCCCGGAACTGGAAGAGCTGCGTCACCACGTAGTCCGGAAGCTGTCCCCCGAGCGAGGGCACGCCCTCCGTCGCGGACATGCCCGAACCGTGGCAGCCGATACAGGGGGCGACGCGCTCCTGCAGCGCCGCGTCCGGGGCGGCAAGCGCCGCACTCGTCAAGAGCAGCCCGCCGAGGGCAGGGGCCAGCCCGCGGATCGACCGGAGGTGGCGGCGCATCACCGGCCGTAGCTGACGCGGTAGATCGCGCCGTTGTAGTCGTCGGACACGAGCAGCGATCCGTCCTTGGCGACCAGCACGTCCACCGGGCGGCCGACATACTTGTTGTCCTGGAGGAAGCCGGTCAGGAACGGCTCCGTTGCTGCGGTCTTGCCGTCCGGTCCGGGCTTGGCCACGACCACGTCGCCACCGAGCTTGGCGGTGCGGTTCCACGAGCCGTGCCGGGCGACGAACATCGCGTCCCGGTAGGCCTCCGGGAACTGCGTGCCGGTGTAGAACCGCAGGCCGAGGGAAGCCGTGTGCGGGCCGAGGAGCGCCGCCGGCGCGGTGAATTCCGAGCAGGAATGACCCCAGCCGTATTCCGGATCCGTGAACGTGCCCTGGTGGCAGTACGGATAGCCGAAATGCTGCTTGCCCGGCTCCGTGAGCACGTTCAGCTCGTCGTTCGGGATGTCCTCCGAGACCCAGTCGCGGCCGTTGTCGGTGAACCAGAGCTGCTTGGTCTTCGGGTTCCAGTCGAATCCGACGGTGTTGCGCACGCCGCGGGCGATCACCTCGGCGTTCTTGCCGTCGAGGTCCATGCGCCGGATCTGCGCGTGGGTGTCCGGCGGCATCACGATGTTGCCCGGGGCACCGACCGGCACGTAGAGCTTGTTGTCCGGGCCGATGGCGATGAACTTCCAGCCATGGGCCTCGTCCTTCGGCAGGTCGTCATAGACCAGGGTCGGCTTCGCCGCGCCGTCGAGGTGGTTCGCGATGTCGTCGTAGCGCCAGATCTTCGAGAGCTCGGCGACGTACAGCGCGCCGTCGTGGTAGGCGACGCCGTTCGGCCGATGCAGGCCCGACGCGATGGTCTTCACCTCGCGCTTGCCGTCCCCATCCGCCTTCGGAAGCACCGCGTAGACCTTCCCCACCGTCCGGGTGCCCACGTACAGCGTGCCGTCCGGCGCCTGGGTCATCTCACGGGCGTTGGCGAGGCCGCTGGCATAGACCTCGGTCTTGAAGCCCTCCGGCACCTTCAGCTTGTCGAGCGGCAGCTTGGCGGCTGCGGCCGCCAACGGCGGCCCCGCCACCGGCGCGAGCTTGGCTGCGGCGCCGCCCTCGGGGCGGCCGTACAGCGCCGAACCGCGGTCGACCTGGACGCTGGGCGGCGGGGCCGCGGTGGCGGCCGTCTCCTGTGCCGCGGCGCGGCCGTGGTCCATCAGGCCGAAACTCAGGCCGGCGAGGGCCGCGGTGAGGCTGCGGATCAGGATCGGCTGGCGGATCGGCGTCATGGTGTCTCCCGGTGGGGACGGTCTCACGGACCGCCCGCTCGCTCTGCACTCTTTATTCAACGGTCGGCTGGAGAGCGCGACCGGGATTGGGGGCGCCGAGGCGACACTCCGCGGCCGCCGTAACGCGGCCCGGGATTACGCGCGCTGCCGTGTCCTCCGCGACCGACGTCGGCTGCCGTGTCGGCTCACCTTGCGTTTTGGGCAATGATCTCCGAAAACGCCCCCCGTCCGGGAAGCTTAGGCTTGGCCGGGGCTGCCGGCCGTCCGCCGGAGCCCGGCCGACGCGGCGTTCCGATCCGGTTCGAGGACACGTATCGATGATCGATTACGCGCAGGCGCGGCGGATGATGGTCGACTGCCAGTTGCGGACCTTCGACGTGAACGACAACACGGTGCTCGACGCGTTCGACACCGTGCCGCGTGAGGACTTCGTGCCGAAGGGCCGCGAGCCCTTCGCGTATATCGACCAGACCCTGAGCCTCGGTGAGGCCGGCGGCGAGACCCGCTGCATGCCGGCCCCGATGGTCGTGGCCCGGATGATCCAGGCCCTGCGGATCCGGCCGGGCGTCGCCGCCCTCGACGTCGCCACCGGCACCGGCTACGCGGCGGCGGTCATGGCGCAGCTCGGCGCGCAGGTCACGGCGCTGGAATCGGTGCCCGACCTCGCCGAGGCGGCGCGCACCCGTCTCGGCGCCTCCGCACAGGTGATCGAAGGCCCGATCGCCGCCGGCGCGCCCAAGCAGGGGCCCTTCGACGTCATCCTGATCAACGGCCGCGTCGAGGTCCGGCCGCAGGCGCTGCTGAACCAGCTCAAGGATGACGGCCGCCTGGTCTGCGTGTTCGGCCCGCACCGCAACGCCAAGGTCACGCTCTTCGTGCGTGCCGGCGACGCGTTTGGGGCCCGTCCGCTGTTCGACGCGTCGCTGCCCGGTCTCGAGGCCTTCGCGGCGGAAGCCGGTTTCGCGTTCTGACACCGCGCGCCGGATCACCCCCGCCTCCGTCCTCGCGGGCGAAGCGGGCGGATCCGGGACGGGGCGCGCAGGCCGCGATCAGCCGAGCCTGTAATCCCCCAGCCGGGCCCGGCGGGCGCTCCGGCGATACGCCATGACCGAGTCGGGCCAGAGGGTGTTGTTGCGCCCGCTCGCGTCGAGGTACCAGCTGCGGCAGCCCCCGGCCTGCCAGATGCTGTCGGCCATGCGGCTGTGGATCCGGTCGACGAACCGGGCCTGGGCCTCCGGCCGGACCTCGACGGTCTTCGTCCCGCGACGCAGGGCTTTGAGACAGTCGAGGACGTGCTGCACCTGGATCTCGATCATCGAGACGACCGAGTTGTGGCCGAGCCCGGTGTTGGGCCCGAGCAGCATAAAGTAGTTGGGAAACCCCGCGACCGTGATGCCCTGGTAGGCGCCCATGCCGTCGGCCCAGGCCTCGGTCAGAGTCCGGCCGCCGCGGCCGACGAGCTTCATCCGCGCGAAGGTCGCGGTCACGTCGAAGCCCGTGGCGTAGACGATCACGTCGAGGTCGTGGTGCCGTCCGGCCTCGGTGGTCACGCCGGTCTCGGTGAGCCGGGCGATGCCGTCCGTCTCCAGGGTGACGTTCGGGCGCTGGAGCGCAGGGTAGTAGTCGTCGGAGATCAGCACCCGCTTGCAGCCGAGCCGGTAGCTCGGCGTCAGCTTCGCCCTCAGGGTCTTGTCGGGGACCGCCTTGGCGAGATGGCGCCGGGCCAGAGCCTCGGCCTGACCGGTGAGCTTCGAGACCTTGGTGAAGCCGAGGAGCGCACGCACCTCGTGCAGCCAGAACAGCCGCGCCCGTTCGAGCCGCCGGCTGAACGGCACGCGCCGGTAGCGGCTCTTGGTGCCCTCCGCGATGGCGTGGTCGTTCTTCGGCATGATCCAGGGCGGCGTGCGCTGGAACAGGGTGAGGTGGGACGCGATGGCGGCGAGCTCCGGCACCACCTGGATCGCGCTGGCGCCCGTGCCGATCACCCCGACGCGCTTGCCCTCGAGCGCCACGGCATGGTCCCAGGCCGCCGTGTGGAAGGCGGGCCCGGCGAACGCCTCGCGACCCGGGATGTCGGGATAGGCGGGATGATGCAGCCCGCCCATCCCGGAGACGATCGCGCGCGCCGTGATCGGCCCCCGGTCGGTCTCCACGTGCCACAGGGCGCGCGCCGCGTCCCACGTGGCCCCGGTGAAGGTCGTCCCCAGCTGGATCAGGGGCATCAGCCCGTTCCGCTCGGCGGTGTCCTTCAGGTAGGCCAGGATCTCCGGCTGCGGCGCGTACATCCGGCTCCAGTCGGCCTTCGGGGCGAAGGACAGGGAGTAGAGGTGCGAGGGGATATCGCAGGCCGCCCCCGGATAGGTGTTGTCGTGCCACGTGCCGCCGATGCCGTCGGCCTTCTCGATCACCCGCAGCGGGCCGATGCCCGCCTGCCGGCACCGGATCGCCATCGCGAGCCCCGAGAAGCCCGCGCCGACGATCAGGACGGCCAGGGTCTCGGACGCGGTCTCGGACGCGGTCTCGGTCATGGCAGAGGGCTCCCGGAGGGGGCGTGGGGCGCGTGCGCCTTCAGGAAGGCCGCGGCCTCATCGAGGGAGGCCCGCGCCTCCGGCAGCATGCCGGCGGCGAATTGCCAGGCGTGAGACACGACCGGGAAGAGCTTGAGTTCGGTCTCGACGCCGGCCGCGCGGGCCCGCTCGGCCATGCGGACGGAATCGTCGCGCAGGACCTCGCGCGCGCCGACATGGAACAGCAGCGGCGGGAAGCCGGTCGGGTCGCCGTAGATCGGCGAGATTCGCGGATCGGCCGGATCGGCGCCGCCCAGATACATCGGCCGGATCGCCGCGAGGGCCTGCGGGTCGAACATGGCATCGCGCCATGCATTGGAAACCCGTGACCCGTCCTCGGAGACGAAATCCGTGGCCGGGGAGAAGAGGGCCGCCGCCCAGGGCATCGGCAGACCCCTGGCGCGGGCTTCGCCCATCAGCACGAGGGCGAGGTTTCCGCCGGCCGATTCCCCCGCCACGCAGGCGGCGCCCTCGGCGCTGAACGCCGCCCAGACCGCCGTCACGTCGTCGACCGCCGCGGGGAACGGATGCTCGGGGGCGAGGCGGTAATCGGGGGCGAAGATCGTGAAGCCCCGGTTCGCCAGGGCGCCCGTGACGGGACGGTGCGTCCGGGGCGAGCAGGCGATGAAGCCGCCGCCATGGATGTAGAGCATCCGCCGGCCGGGACCCGCCTTCGGCCGGATCCACTCGCCTTTGACGCCGCCGACGATGCCCGGCTCGTAGGTCACGCCCTTGGGGTCGGGGAAGGCCGGCGCCTCGAAGATGCGGCGGAACGCGGCCACGTCCCGCGCCCGTGCCAGAGGCCCCCGGACCCGGCTTCGGACCATGTAGGCCCCGAGATACGCACGCAGGCTCGCCATCTCAGAGCGCCCCTCCGGACAGACGCACGATCGTCTTCCAGTAGCCCACAGGCATCAGCCGCTGGATCAGCGCGGCATTCTTGGCGTCCTTGCCGACGACGATCCGGGGCGCCCGGGCCTCGATGCCGCGGATGATCGCGGCGGCCGCGTCGGCGGGCGCCAGGGTCAGGAGCTTGCCGAACGCCTCTCGCGCCTTCTCGTCCTCCACGGACGCGCGCTTCGCCGCCTCCGGATCGGTCGGCGGTCGCCGGCCGCGGGCGTTGCGCGAGATGGCGGTGGCGACGCCGCCCGGATGGACCACCGTCACCCCGAGTCCGGTGCCGGCATATTCGTGCCGCAGGGCCTCCGAGAAGCCGCGCACCCCGAACTTGCTGGTGCTGTAGGCGACCTGACCCGGCGGCGCGATCAGCCCGAACAGGCTCGACAGGTTGACGATCTGCGCCGCCGGCCGGGCACGCAGCATCGGCAGGAAGGCGTGGCACAACCGCACGACGGCGCGCAGGTTGATGTCGAGCAGCCACTCGAAATCGTCGAGATGCGTCTCGTCGAACCGGCCGCCGAGGGCGACGCCGGCATTGTTGATCAGAATGTCGAGATGCCCGGACCGTTCTACGACCCAGTCCGGCAGCGCGCGGATCCCTTCGGCATCCGTGAGATCGAGGACGCGGGTCTCGACCGAGACACCGCGGATCTTCCCGGCGGTGGCCGCCAGCCCGGTCGCGTCCCGGTCCACGAGGAGAAGATTGCAGCCCTTCGCGGCGAGGCCTTCGGCCAGGGCCGCACCGATACCGCTCGCCGCGCCGGTGATCAGGGCCACCGCGCCCGCGAGTTGGAACCGCTGTGCCAAACCGCGCCTCCCCGTATCGTCGACCTGGATCGGTCTTCAGGGGGATAGGCCCGGCCGGCCTGATTGTCTAGGGTGAACACCCTAGACGAGGATGGGATCATGCCGCGGGGCGAGGGCCGCAGGTTCGACTTCGATGTGGAGGCCAGCCCGGAGGCTGGTCCTGCCGTGCCGATCCCGGATACGCGCACGCGAATCCTCGCAGTCAGCCTCGCGCTGTTCAACGCCCGCGGCCTCGGCCGTGTCACGACGGCGGAGATCGCGGCCGCGGCGGGGATCCGCGAGGGCAATCTGCAGTATCACTTTCCGCGCAAGAGCGGCTTGGTCGAAGCCGTGTTCGCCGCCTTCGAGGCAGAGGCGCTGGCGGTGGCCGGCCGCATGCCCGCCGACCCCGCCGCTCCGGAAGCGCTGCTCGGCTACCAGCGGGCGTGGTTCGACCTGATCTGGCGCTACCGCTGCATCTACCGCGACGGGATCGCCATGGTGGACATCGCCCCGGCATTGCGACCGCGGATCCATGCCCTGCGGGCCGAGACCCAGGCGCTGGCCCGCGGTGTCTTCGAGGCAGCCGTGCGGGCGGGACGGCTGCGGATCGCACCGGAGGCCCTCGGGCGGCTCATCGACAATGCCTGGATCGTGTCCAGCCACTGGATGAACCATCGCCTCCAGGGGGGCACCACCCTGACGGAGGCCGATCTGGACTGGGGCTTCGCGCAGCTCCGCGACCTGTTCGCCCCCTATCTCGCACCGGACAGCCCGGATTGACGGCGTCTGGCCTGAACCTTCCATACGCTCCGGCCAAGCTCGGAGCCGAAGGACACGATGCTCGACCGCCTGATCCATGCCGGCCTCAGCCTTCTGGTGCTGCTCGCCGTCGCCATCCTGTTCTCGACCAATCGGCGGGCGATCCGTCTCCGCGTGGTGCTCGCCGGGCTGGCCCTGCAGGTGGGGCTCGGTGCTCTGGTCCTGTTTCTTCCCGCCGGGCAGGCCGCGCTGCGGGCTGTCGCCGACGCGGTCGTGACCGTGCTGTCCTACGGCGATCGCGGCACCGCCTTCCTGTTCGGCGGTCTCGTCGAGCCGAGGATGTTCGAGCTGTTCGGCGGCTCGGGCTTCATCCTGGCGCTGCGGGTCCTGCCGCAGATCCTCTATGTCTCCGCGCTCATCGGCGTGCTCTACCATCTCGGCGTGATGCAGGCGCTGGCTCGCCTCCTCGGCGCGGCGCTCCGGCGGATTCTGGGCACGTCCCCCATCGAGTCGTTCTCGGCGGTGATCACCATCGCCATCGGCCAGAGCGAGATCGCCGTCGCGCTGCGCCCGTTCCTCGCCCTGCTCACCGGGGCCGAGTTGTTCGCCGTCATGTCGAGCGGCGCCGCGTCCACGGCAGGATCGATCCTGGCGGGCTACGCGGCCCTCGGCGTGCCCATGACCTACCTGCTCGCCGCCTCGGTGATGGCGATCCCGGGGGGCCTCGTCTACGCCAAGATCCTGATGCCATCGACGGAGCCGACCCGGATCACCACCACCCGGGTCGAGTTCGGCGAGACGCGGGCGGCCAACATCATCGAGGCGGCGGCCGACGGGACCCAGAAGGGGCTCGCGGTGGCGGTCTCGGTGGGGGCCATGCTGATCGCCTTCGTCGGGCTGATCGCCCTGGCGGACGGCCTCTTCGGCATGCTGGGCGGATGGGTCGGGTATCCCGCCGCCTCGTTCGAGGGCGTGCTCGGCTGGGCCCTCGCCCCGCTGGCCTGGCTCCTCGGCGTGCCCTGGGAGCAGGCGACCCTGGTCGGCGGGGCGATCGGCCAGAAGCTCGCCTTCAACGAGTTCCTGGCCTACGCCAACCTGTCGCCGGTCCTGAAGGCCGGCACCCTCGACCCGCGCGCGCAGGCGATCGTCTGCTTCGCCCTGTGCGGCTTCGCCAACTTCGCCTCGATCGCGATCCAGCTCGCGAGCTTCTCCAGCCTCGTCCCGGAGCGCCGCGCCGAGGTGGCCCGGTACGGCCTGCGGGCGATCCTGGCGGGGACGCTGTCGAATCTCACGAGCGCGGCGATCGCGGGGCTGTTCGTGGCGTGAGGGATCAGGTGCCCGTCCGCGCCACGAGCAGCAGCGCGTTCGGGCGCGTCCGTTTCGGCACCGGCAGGCAGCGGTCGAGGACCGACCCGACGCCGTAGGCGAAGGCGAGCGCCAGCGCCCAGGACCACGTCCGCCGGAAGAAGCGGTCGCGGCAGCGGACGGGGCTGACCTTGGCCATCCAGTGAATCAGCGAATCGTGCCGGTCCATGCCGATGGCATGGACCCCCTCGGCGGTGCAGCCCAAGGTTCCGGCCAGTGCCTCGAGAGCGGCGGGCGTCCACCACGTCAGATGGTGGGGCGGCGCGTTAATGACGAAGTTCGGGATCGTGGTGTTGGGCGAGGGCCAGAGCGGCGTCCCGATCAGAATCAGGCCGCCCGGCTTGACGCAGGCCGCCAGCGCCCGGGCGAATCCCAGCGGGTCCGCCACATGCTCGATGACCTGGAAGGCGCAGGCCACGTCGTAGACCGGACCGAGGCGCGCCGCGTGCGCCTCCACGGTCTCGGCGAGGATCGTCCCGGTCGGGTCCTCGGCGGAAAAATTCGGGTCGAGGCCGGTATAGGTGGCCTCCGGCACGTAGGCGCGGAAACCGCCGTGGCCGCAGCCCACGTCGAGCACCCGGGCACCCGACGGCACATGCGTGGCGGCCTGGCGGAACTCCAGGCGCTCCGTCTCCGGCCCGGCGAGCTTATCGTGCGCGGCGATCCGGCCGTAGAACGCCCGGTAGAAGGCCGCATCGCCAGCCACCGGCGGATCGAAGAAGATCAGCCCGGTCGGTGATTCCCAGAGCCGGAACGTCCCGGCGGGGCGCAGCAGCGGCCCGACATCGACGCGGCCGGAATAGTGCCAGAGCAGCGTCAGGAAGGCGGCGTCCAGGCGCTCGACGCAGCGCAGGGCGGGGGCACCGGTGATCGGGCAGGGTGGGATCGCTTGATCGGCCGAATACGCAGTGTCCGCCAAACCCGTCCTCGCTCGCTCTGCAGGCTCACATGGCCCGGTGGCGGTTCAGCGGCACAGTTTGGTGTGGCAGGTCAAGCCGAGGCGCAGCATGTCATGCGCGCACAAAAGAAAAGCGCCGCTTCGGATGAAGCGGCGCCCCAGAACGTGATGTCGACGTCTCAGTTGAACGTGTCGATCTCAGCCGACTCGTAGCTGGTGACTTCCATGCCGACGCAGATCTCAGACACGACGGGTGCGGACCAAGCCATGATTTCCTCCAAGTGAATTGATGCGATGGATGAAGAAGCCGCAAAGGCCGGAGCGTCGGGCGCTCCGAACCGTGAGCGACTTAGTTGAACGTATCGATCTCAGCCGACTCGTAGCTGGTGACTTCCATGCCGACGCAGATCTCGGACACGATCGGGGCGGACCAGGCCATGGCGTTTCTCCTCGCTGTTGGTGAGATCCATATAGGCAATATCTTGGACGCAATACAAGTGAGCACAACACTTATATTTCTCATAGGCTGGGTTGCTGGCCGGCGGGGCCCACCCGTCCGTGGCCGCGCGGCCACCCGACGGAGCGTCGTTCGGCATCGGCTGCGGATGGGCGCTGTTTCGGCTTGACGGGCCTCTTGCTCGGGCGCACGACGCACCCGCGCGACGGCGTCTTCGACGGTGCCGCGTTCCCTTTCCAGCAGCGACCAGCGAAGCGACGTGCCCGACCGATCGTGCCTGCCGTGCCCGGCCCCGTGTCGTCATCCCGCCTGAGCCGCTGAGAGGCCTGGCCGCGGGGCGATCGACGCGGCGGCCGGCCACGGCCCTGATCTAGGATGACCGGCGACGCGTCGCCTCGTAACCCACGAGGCGAGGCCATGAACGAGATCGCGCCCTTCGACACGCGAGTCGATCCCTCCGTCTTGGCCGCACGTCTTTCGGACGAACGGGCGCCCGACATCGTCGAAGCGCTGAACGACGAGGCTCCGGAGGTTGCCGCCGCCATCCTGCTCGGTCTGCCGACGGAGCGGGCGATCGAGGTGCTGGACCAGCCGGAACTCGACTGCGCCGCCGACATCATCGAGATGCTGCCCCGGGACCGGGTGGCCGGCTACCTGTCGGGCATGTCGGCCGACCGGGTCACGGACGTGTTCCGCGAGATCGAGGAGCCCGGCCGCTCCGACCTGCGCGCGCGCCTCGACGCCGAGACACGCGGCGCCGTGGACCGGCTCTCGGCCTACGGCGAGGAGACCGTGGGCTCTCTGATGACCACGGAGTTCGTCACCGTGCCGGGCACCTGGACGGTGAGCCAGACCCTGGAGCACATCCGCCATGTGGAGAAGACCCGCGAGACGATCTACGCGATCTTCGTGCTCGACCCGCGCACCCGCGCGCTGACCAAGGCGGTGCCCCTGCGGCGGCTGATCTCGGGCGATCCGAGCGACAACGTCCTCAGCGTCGCGCCGGGACGCCGGCCCCTCGCCGTTTCGCCGACGGCCAGCCGCGAGGAGGCGGCCCGACTGATCTCGAAATACGATCTTCTCGCGCTGCCGGTGGTCGACGCGGTCGGGCACGTGATCGGCATCGTCACGGTCGACGACATGATCGACGCGATGATCGAGAAGCAGACGCAGGACGTGCAGCGCTTCGGCGGCATGGAGGCGCTGCCCGAGCCCTACATGGATATCGGCTTCTTCACGATGATCCGGAAGCGCGCCGGCTGGCTGTGCGCGCTGTTCCTGTCGGAGATGCTCACCGCCTCGGCCATGCAGGGCTTCGAGGGGGAACTGGAGAAGGCGATCGTCCTGACGCTGTTCATCCCGCTGATCATGAGTTCGGGGGGCAATTCCGGATCTCAGGCGACCTCGCTGCTGATACGGGCGCTGGCCCTGCACCAGATCCGGCTGCGGGACTGGTGGCGGGTGGCCCTGCGGGAACTGCCCACCGGGATCGTGCTCGGGGCGATCCTCGGGGTGATCGCGGTCGTCCGCATCGTCGCGTGGCAGAAGTTCGGCCTCTACGATTACGGCGAGCACTGGCCGCTGGTGGCCGCAACGGTGGGCGCGGCGCTCGTCGGGATCGTGACCTTCGGATCGCTCGCCGGCTCGATGCTGCCCTTCCTGCTGCAGCGGATCGGCTTCGATCCGGCCACCGCCTCGGCGCCGTTCGTGGCGACGCTGGTCGATGTCACCGGGCTCGTCATCTATTTCTCGGTGGCCCTGCTGATCCTGCGCGGGACGCTGCTGTAGGGGGCGTCCGGTCCGGCAAGCCTCGGCAAGACCCGATCCCTCCCCCCGACCCTCTCCCGGACGGGAGAGGGGGCCTGTTGCGGCGCCCTCGAAACGCCGGGGCGAGCCAGCAAGCGGCGGCGCCGGTCAACCGGCCGCAGTCGCGGCGAGCCGCTTGCGCTGGACCTTGCCGTTGGGCGTGCGCGGCAGGGCGTCGAGGAAGCGGATTTCCCGCGGCCGCTTGTAGGCGGCGAGCCGCTCGGCGCACCAGGCCAGCAGGCCCTCCGCGTCGGGCTCGGCGTCCGGCTGGAGCACCACGAAACCGCAGATGACCGAGACGTCTGCCCGCACAGGCAGTTCGGCCACGCCGACCTCCGCCACGGACGGGTGGTCGGACAGCACCGCCTCGACCTCGTTGGGCGAGACCCGGTAGCCCATCGCCTTCATCAGGTCGTTGTTGCGGCCTTCGAACCAGAGGTAGCCATCCGCGTCGAGCCGGGCGAGATCGCCGCCGACGAACCAGTCGCCGCGCATCACCTCGGCCTCTTCCTCGGGGCGGTTCCAGTAGCCGAGCATCAGCGCCGGCTCGGTCCGATGGACGGCGAGGAGCCCGCTCTCGCCGGCCGGCAGCGGGACCGGCTCGCCCTCGACGGGCAGGATCGCCACCCGCCGACCGGGCTGCGGCTTGCCCGGCGAGCCGGGACGCACGGGAATCGTCGGGCCGCTGGAGATGTAGGTCGAGATCTCGCTCATCCCGAGCGCCTCGTAGAGGGGCTTGCCGGTGGCCTGCCGCCAGGCATCGAGCAGCTCCACCGAGAGGGGCTCGCCCGCCGTGCAGCCGTGGCGCAGGCTCGACAGGTCCTGGGCGCCGAGGTCGCCGTATTTGAGGATCTGGCGGTAGAGCGTCGGGACGGCGGCGAACAGGGTCGCGCCGTACCGGGCGATGAGGCGCGGCCAGACGGCGGGGTCGCGTGGACCGTTGTAGAGCACCGCCGTCGCGCCCACCGACCAGGGATCGCTCAAACCGACGCCCAGCGTGTAGGTCCAGTTCATGGTGCCGGCATGCAGCATCACGTCGGATTCGGTGAGGCCGAGCCAGTGGTCGCGCATCGGCCGGCGGCCGTAGGTGGCGCGGTGGGCGTGGAGCACGCCCTTCGGCCGGCTCGTCGTGCCGGAGGTGTAGATCAGCATCGCCGGGTCGTCCGCGGCGGTGTCGGCGTAGGCCGGCAGGGGCGGCCCCGCCTTCATCCGCGCGATGGCGGCGGCGTCGAGCAGGAGGCGTCCGCCCAGGGCCTCGGGCGCGACCGTGCAACCGCCTCCGATCACCACCGCGGCGGCGCCGGAATTGTCCATGAGAAACGCCGCCTCGCCCGCGGTGAGCTGCGGCGAGGAGGGCAGGGCGACGAGGCCCGCCGCCAGGGCCCCGAAATAGAGGAGGACGTAGTCGGCCTCGTTGCCCATGCGGATCATCACCCGGTCGCCGGGTTCCAGGCCGAGATCCAGCAGGCCCGCCGCGATGCCGCGCACCGCCCGCTCGACGTCGCCGAAACTCAGCCGCTCCGCGGTGCCATCCCCGACCATCACGAGCGCCGTCTTGTCGGGGCGCAGGCGCGCATTCTCGGCCAGGCAGTACCGCGCGGCGTTGAACCGCGCGGGCGGATGACGGTCGTTGGCAAGGCTGTCGGGCACCGGGCGCTCCCCGTATTCGGGCTTTCGGCCGGGTGTCCCGCCTGCGCGGGCGGCCGTCAACCGCGGCCGCCCAGGCCTTTGCCTCCGGTCAGGTCCGCCGCTGCGCTTGGCCCTCCTGCTCTTCGAAGCCCTTGAGCATCTTGTCGAGGGTGAGCGGATAGTCCCGCACGCGGATCCCGGTGGCGTTGTAGATCGCGTTGGCGAGCGAGGCGCCGGCGCCGCAGATGCCGAGCTCGCCGAGTCCCTTGCTCTTCAGCGGGTTCGCCTTGTCGTCGAGTTCGGGCAGGAACACCGCGTCGATCGCCGGGAGGTCGGCGTGGACCGGCACATGGTACTCGGCCATGTCGTGGTTGACGAAGTAGCTGTAGCGCGGATCGACCACCGCATCTTCCATCAGAGCCGCCCCGACCCCGAAGGTCATGCCGCCGATCGCCTGACTGCGCGCCGTCTTGGCGTTGAGGATGCGCCCCCCGGTGAAGACCCCGAGCATCCGCCGCAACCGGATCTCACCGGTATCGACATCGACCCCGACCTCGGCGAAGTGCGCACCGTAGGAGTATTGCGAGAACTTCTGCTTCATCTCGCCGGGCTTGATCTCACCGGCGGCCTCCATGCCCGACCGGGCGAGATCGGTCAGCGACTCCGTCCGATTGCCCGAGGTCACCGCGCAGTCGCGGAACACCGCCCCGTCCGGGTTAAGGTCGCCGGCCTTGAGCAGGGCCTGCCGGAGGTTGTCGCAGGCGACGTAGAGGGCAGAGCCCGCCGACGCAGCGCCGAACGAGCCGCCGGAACCCGAGGCGAAGGGAAAGTCGGTGTCGCCCATCTCGACGCGGACCCGCTCGGGCGGCAGGCCCAGCATCTCGCCGGCGATCTGGGTGAGGATCGTATAGGTGCCGGTCCCGGGATCGGTCATGGCCATGCGCACCACCAGCACGCCGTCCGGCCCGAGACGGACCTTGGCGGCGGAGGGCATCAGCGGGTTGAGGCGGGCGGCGGCCGACATGCCCATGCCGACGAGCCAGTTGCCGTCGCGGCGGCTGCCCGCCGCCTGCCGCTTGTCCCAGCCGAACAGGCGCGCCCCCTCGCGCATGCAGGGCACGAGCTGGCGGGTGGAGAACGGGACTTTCTTCTCGGGATCCTCGACCGGCTCGTTGCGCACCCGCAGCTCGATCGGATCGACCTTCAGATGCTCGGCCAGCTCATCCATGGCGCACTCGAAGGCGAGCTGGCCCACGGCCTCGCCAGGGGCGCGCATCGACGAGGCGATGGGCATGTTGAGGTTCACGAGCCGATGGCGCGTGATCCGGTTCTGTGCCGCGTAGAGCGACCGGGTGACGTTGGCCGACGTCTCGAAGAACCCGTCGCCCTCGGCCGTGTCGGACCAGGATTCATGGCTGATCGCCGAGAGCCGCCCGTCCTGATCGGCACCGAGCCTGATCCGCTGGATCGTGTCGGTCCGGTGGGTCCCGACGTGGAACTCCTGCTGCCGCGTGAGCGCGACCTTCACGGGGCGCTGGATCAGCTTCGAGGCCAACACGGCGAGCGTCGCCTCCGGCTGAGCCTGGAGCTTCGAGCCGAAGCCGCCGCCGATATAGGGGCTCACGATCCGCACCTTTTCGGGCGGCAGCTTCAGCACAGAGCCGAGCGCCTTCTGACCGCGGTTCAGCATCTGGTTGGCGGTGTAGAGCACAACGCCGTCGCCCTCCCACGACGCGATCGTGGCGTGCGGCTCCATCTGCGCGTGGATCTGGTTGGGCGTGACGTATTCCACGTCGAGCTTCACCGGCGCGGCCGCGAAGGCGGCGTCGAAGTCGCCGAGCTTCGAATCCGGCGGCGAATTGACGGGCTTCGGCTCGTAGGCCGCCGCCAGGTTGTCCTTAAGCAGCCCCTTGGGCTTAGCCGCGTCGTAGCGGACCTTCACCAGCATCGCGGCGGCGCGGGCCTGCTCGAAGGTCTCGGCAACCACGAAGGCGACGGGCTGACCATAGAACGTGACCTTCGTCCCCTGGAGTTGCGGCCAGACCTGCTCCTTCTTCTCGCCCTGCTCGGGGACGTTCTCGTGGGTCATGACCAGGATCGTGCCGGGCGCCCGGCGGGCGGTCTCGGCGTCGATCGACGTGATGGTGCCGGCCGCGATCGTCGCCGGCACGATGAAGCCGTAGGCGGGGTTCTTCAGCGCCCGGGTCTCGTACGCGTAGGGGGCGTGGCCCGTGACCTTGAGCTTGCCTTCGACGCGGTCGAGCGGCTTCCCGACGAGCCCGTCGGCGCGGTCGTCGAGGGGCGTCCGGCCGATCGGCTGGTTCATCTCCATGGGGACGGTCCTTGATCGGGGGGCTTAAGCGCGGGTCGCCTGCGCCACCACGGCGCGCAGGGTCCGCCGGGTCAGCGGAATCTTGAAGTCGTTGCTGCCGTAGCCGCGGGCACCCTTCAGCACCGCGTCGGCGGCCTCATCCGCTGAGCCGGTCCGGACCAGGGCTTCTTCGGCCTCGGCCACCCGCCAGGGCTTGTGCGCCAGGCCGCCGAAGGCGAGCCGCGCCGCGCTCGGCTTGCCGCCCTCGGCGCCCGCGATCACCGCCGCCACCGAGACGGTCGCGAAAGCGTAGGACGCCCGGTCGCGGACCTTGCGGTAGATATGCATGCCGGCCACCGGCTTCGGCAGGGTCACGGCCGTGATGATCTCGCCCTTGCGCAGGTCGGTCTCGATCTGCGGTGTGTCGCCGGGGAGCCGGTGGAAATCGGCGATCGGGATCCGTCGGGTCTGACCCGCCGGATCCATCGTCTCGACGGTGGCGTCGAGGGCGCGCATGGCGACAGCCATGTCGGACGGGTTGGTGGCGATGCAGGAGTCGCTGGCGCCCACCACCGCCATGATCCGGTTGAACCCGCCGATCGCCGCGCAGCCCGAACCCGGCTCGCGCTTATTGCAGGGCATGGCCGTGTCGTAGAAATAGTAGCAGCGGGTCCGCTGGAGCAGATTGCCGGCGGTGGTCGCCTTGTTGCGCAGCTGCCCCGAGGCGCCGGCCAGCAGAGCCTTCGCCAGGACGGCGTAGTCCTTCCGGACCCGCGGCTCCGCGGCAAGGTCGGAGTTGCGCACCAGCGCACCGATACGCAGGCCGCCCTCCTGCGTGGCCTCAACCTTCTCGAGGGGCAGCCGGTTCACGTCGATCAGCGTGGCCGGCGTCTCGATCTGCAGCTTCATGAGGTCGAGCAGGTTGGTGCCGCCCGCGATGAACTTGGCGTTCGGCCGCTCGGCCGCGAGCTTGGCCGCGTCCTGAACCGTGGCGGGACGCTCGTAGGTGAAAGCCTTCATGTCCGCCCCCTCAGAGGTTGCTGGCGGCGGTGTCGCGGATCGCCGCGACGATGTTCGGGTAGGCGCTGCAGCGGCAGATGTTGCCGCTCATCCGCTCGCGGATCTCGGCGTCACTGAGCGTCGGGGTCGAGGCGAGATCCTCGGTGACGTGGCTCGGCCAACCGGCCTTGGCCTCGTTCAACATGCCGACCGAGGAGCAGATCTGGCCCGGCGTGCAGTAGCCGCATTGGAAGCCGTCATGTTCCAGGAAGGCGGCCTGCATCGGGTGAAGCTTCTCGCCGTCCGCGAGGCCCTCGATCGTGGTGACCTGATCGCCCTCGTGCATCGCCGCGAGCGTCAGGCACGCATTGATCCGACGCCCGTCCACCAGCACCGTACAGGCGCCGCACTGGCCGTGGTCGCAGCCCTTCTTGGTGCCGGTGAGAGCCAGATGCTCGCGCAGCGCATCGAGGAGCGTGGTGCGCGTGTCGAGGACGAGATCGTGCGGCTGCCCATTGATGGTGAGCCGTACCGGCATCGTCTGCGGGGCGGGATCTCCCGGCGCCGCCGCTGCGGGGGCCGGTCGGAAGCCGAGGGCGCCGAGCGCCCCGGCCGCCGCGCAGCCTTCCACCACGGCGCGCCGCGTCAGGGCGAACGGCTTCTTCGAAGTCGCGTCTGTCATGCTGCCATCCCGTCCGTGCGCCGCGCTCGACGGCGCGGCGCAACCTGGAATCCGGTGCGCCAACGTGCGGTCGTGCCGATTAGATCCAGTCCAGACTGCGCCCGTTCACCGCGGGCCGAGGTGGTCCGCTGGTCCATGGGCCGCCCTATCCGATCCGCGATACGGGCGCAGAGAATCGGCCCGCAGCCGCGCGGCAGGGCCGGGCGTGGCGCCTCCGGGCCGCCGCGCTCCGCTTGCAAAGGACGCGATCATCGGAACGCGTCGCACCGCCGGCGTTTGGGTAGATCGGAAAGCGTTTCCGGAGGCTCACCCCATGGCCGTCCCGACTTTGGCCCTGAACGACGGGCGCCGCATCCCGCAGATCGGCTACGGCTGCTGGCAACTCTCCGACGCTCAGGCGCCGGACCTCGTCGGCCGGGCGCTTCGGGCCGGCTACCGCCTGATCGACACCGCCGCCGCCTACGGCAACGAGGCGGGCGTCGGACGTGGCATCCGCGATGCGCAGGTGCCGCGCGCGGAGGTCTTCCTCACCACCAAGCTCTGGAACGACCGCCAGGGACGCGAGGAGGCGCGGCGTGCCTTCGACGAGAGCCTGGAGCGGCTCGGCCTTCCGTATGTCGATCTCTACCTGATCCATTGGCCGTGTCCGCAGCGGCGCCTCTTCGTCGAGACCTGGAAAACGCTGATCCAGCTCCGCGAGGAGGGGCGGGCCAAGTCGATCGGCGTCTCGAACTTCACAGCCGAGCACATCGCCACGTTGATCGGCGAGACCGGCGTGGCGCCTGCCGTGAACCAGATCGAGCTGCACCCGCATTTCCAGCGCAAGGCGCCGCGCGCGGACGACGCGCGTCACAGCATCGTGACCGAGTCCTGGAGCCCCCTCGGCCAGGGCAGGGAGCTGAACGACCCGGTCATCCTCGCGATTGCGAAGGCCCATGGGAAGACGCCCGCCCAGGTGGTGCTGCGCTGGCAGGTGCAGATCGGCTGCGTGGCGATCCCGAAGACCGCCCGGCCCGAGCGCATCCTTGAGAACATCGCGCTGTTCGATTTCGAACTCGGTGCCGGCGAGATGGAGGAGATCGCGGCTCTCGACCGCCCCGACGGCCGCATCGGCCCCGACCCGGCGTCCTTCTGCTGACCGGCATCCCTTCGGCGGCGCAGCGTAACATCGCGCCGCAAAAGATTTATGCTCACAGCTAGCATATCTGGACAGGCGCGTCCGGCGCCCATAAGTTAGACGGCACAATGCTCAAACTGAGCATAATGGAGGACGCCATGGCGGCGACCGTTGCACCCGTCTCCCGCACGCCCATCCCGGGCCTGCCGCTTCCGGATCTCTACGCCCGCGTCAGCCGGCACGTTCCGGCGATCGAGTGGCCGGCGCTCGCCCCCGACATCGAGGCGATCCTGCGCCTGAAGCGGGAGCGCAACGCCGTGATCCTGGCGCACAATTACCAGGCGCCCGAGATCTTCCACACGGTGGCCGACATCGTCGGCGACAGCCTCGCGCTCGCCCGCGAGGCGGTGAATGTCGACGCGGACGTGATCGTGCTGGCGGGCGTCCACTTCATGGCCGAGACCGCCAAGCTCCTGAACCCGGCCAAGACCGTGCTGATCCCCGACATGGGCGCGGGCTGCTCGCTGGCCGATTCGATCACGGCCGCGGACGTGCGCGGCCTGCGGGCGAAGTATCCGGGCGTGCCGATCGTGACCTACGTGAACACCTCGGCGGCCGTGAAGGCCGAGTCGGATTTGTGCTGCACCTCCGGCAACGCCGTCGCGGTGGTGAAGTCGCTGAATGCGCCCCGCGTGCTGATGATCCCGGACGAGTTCCTGGCGCAGAACGTCCAGGCCGAGATTCCCGAGGTCGAGATCCTGACTTGGGCCGGCCACTGCGAGGTGCACGAGCGCTTCACCCCGGCCGACATCCGCGAGGTCCGCGACAGCTATCCCGGCGTGACGGTGATCGCGCATCCGGAATGCCCGCCCGACGTGGTGGCCGAGTCCGACTTCTCCGGCTCCACCGCGATGATGATGGACTTCGTCGTGGAGAAGCGGCCGAAGCAGGTGGTGCTCGTCACCGAGTGCTCGATGGCCGACAACATCGCGGCGCAGAACCCGGATATCGAGTTCATCAAGCCCTGCAACATGTGCCCGCACATGAAGCGGATGAGCTTGGCGAACATCCGCCGCGCGCTGGAGACCATGACCCACGAGGTCACGGTCGATCCGGCTTTGGCCGACCGGGCCCGGGCGGCCGTGGAGCGCATGCTCCAGGTGCGCACGCGATGAACGCCGTCTCGCCCAGCACCGCCGACCGCGTCGTTGTGGTCGGCGGCGGCGTCGCGGGGCTCAGCGTCGCGCTGCGTCTCGCGCCCCGGCCGGTGACGCTGGTCACCGCGTCGGCCCTGGGCCTCGGCACCGCCACCGGCTGGGCGCAGGGCGGCATCGCCGCCGCGGTCGGCGCCGATGACGCGGCGGAACTGCACGCCGCCGATACGGAAGCGGCCGGCGCCGGGCTGACCGAGTCCGACGTCGCGCTCCGCGTGGCTCAGGAAGGGCCGGGCCTGATCGATTGGCTGGTGCGGATCGGCGTCCCGTTCGACCGGACCGACGATGCCGCGCTCGCGCTCGGGCTTGAGGCCGCGCATGGCCGCCGCCGCATCGTCCGCTCCGGCGGCGACGCGACCGGGGCGCGCGTGCTCGAAGGGCTGGTGCGGGCCGTTCTCGCTGCGCCGTCCGTCGAGATCGTCACGGCGCGGGCCTGCGACCTGCTTCGGGACGCGCGCGGGTCCGTGGCCGGCATCGTCGCCGAGCGCGACGGCGCCCTGTTCCGCATCCCGGCCCGCGCCGTGGTGCTGGCCACCGGCGGCGTCGGCGCCCTCTACGCGGCGACCACGAACCCGCCCGGCGCCGTCGGCCGCGGTCTGGCGCTCGCCGCCCGGGCCGGTGCCGTCATGCGCGACATGGAGTTCGTGCAGTTCCACCCGACCGCCATCGCGGCCGGCGCCGACCCGATGCCGCTCGCCACCGAGGCCCTGCGCGGGGAGGGCGCCCGACTCATCGACGAGACCGGCGCACCCGTCATGGCCGGTATCGCCGGCGGCGATCTCGCCCCCCGCGACGTCGTCGCCCGCGGCATCTTCCAGGCGCTGCAGCGCGGCCGCACGGTCTATCTCGACGCCCGCGGGGCGCTCGGCGCCGCGATGCCGACGCGCTTCCCGACGGTGGCGGGACTCTGCGCCGCCGCCGGCATCGACCCGGCCGTGCAGCCGATCCCGGTCCGCCCGGCGGCGCACTACCATATGGGCGGCGTGAAGGTGGACGCGCACGGCGCCACATCGGTGCCGGGCCTCTATGCCTGCGGCGAGGTCTCCTCCACGGGCCTGCACGGCGCCAACCGCCTCGCCAGCAACTCCCTGCTGGAAGGGCTGGCCTATGCCTGCTTCATCGCCGACGGGCTCGATGCGCCGCCGCCGGCGGCCATCGTCCCCCAGGCCGTGACCGCCCGCACCTCCGGTGACCTGACGGCGATCCGTGGCCTGATGGAGCGCCAGGTCGGGGTCGTTCGCGACGCCGCCGGCCTCGGGGGGGCGGTCGCCGCCCTGACGCCGGAGGCAGAATCCTGCGACGCCGCGCTGGTGGCGCTGCTGATCGCCCGCGGCGCGCTGGACCGCCAGGAGAGCCGCGGCGCCCATTGGCGCAGCGATCATCCGCATCTCGCAGCCGCGACCCATACCGAGACCACGCTGGCCGATCTCCGGGCGGCGCAGAGCGGCCGGACGGTCGCCGAGGAGGCCCTGACGCCATGACCCGATCGGTCTTCTCCGACGCCATCCTGCCCCTGCCGCGGCTCCTGGTGGAGCCGGTGGTGCGCGCCGCCCTGCTGGAGGATCTCGGCCGGGCCGGCGACATCACCACCGACGCCATCGTGCCCCCCGGCGAGCGGATGCGCGGCGTGATCGCCTCCCGCCAGGACGGCGTGATCTCCGGCACCGATGCCGCCGCCATCGCGTTCGCGCTGGTCGATCCGGCCGTCACCGTCGCGGTCGAGCGCGGCGACGGCGCCCGCGTCGCCCCGGGCGACGTGGTGCTGCACCTCGAGGGGCCGGCCCGCGCCATCCTCACCGCCGAGCGCGTCGCCCTGAACCTGCTCTGCCGGATGTCGGGCGTCGCCACGGCCACCCACGGCCTCGTCGAGGCGGCCCGCCCGCACGGCAAGGCCTCGATCGTCTGCACCCGCAAGACCACGCCGGGCCTGCGCGCCCTGGAGAAGCACGCCGTGCGGGCGGGTGGGGGGTCGAACCACCGCTTCGGCCTCGACGATGCCGTGCTGATCAAGGACAACCACGTGGCGGTGGCGGGCGGCATCGTGCCGGCCATCGAGCGCGCCCGCGCCCGGGCCGGCCATCTCGTGAAGATCGAGTGCGAGGTCGACAGCCTGGAGCAACTGGAGGAGGCCCTTTCGGTCGGGGTCGACGCGGTGCTCCTCGACAATATGGGGCCCGACCAGCTCACCCGCGCGGTGGCGATGATCGACGGACGCGCGCTCTCCGAGGCGTCGGGCCGGATCACCCGCGAGACGGTGGGGGCGGTCGCGGCCTCGGGCGTCGACCTGATCTCCTGCGGCTGGATCACCCACTCGGCGGCGATCATCGACCTGGGTCTCGACGCGGCCTGAATGGGCGACCTCCGGGTCGCCGCGGAGATCCGCCGTCGGGCAGGGCTCGAAGATCATCACGTTCGGGTGACAAGTCTTCGTCATCAGCGCGGCTGAGACATCCGAAGTCTATCGCCGCGCGACCGACTCGCTAAGGTTTCGCCCAACCGCGACGCCATCGACCGGACGTGACCGTGAGCCAAGCCCTGCCCTCCGCGGCTGCCCCGGCGGTCGATCTTCCGGCGGCGCCGGTGGCACGCAAACCCGGTGCCGTCCGACATGGGCCCGGCGCCGCGCTGATGCTGGGCGCGCTGGGCGTCGTGTACGGCGACATCGGCACGAGCCCGCTCTACGCGTTCAAGGAGGCTGTGAAGGCGGCGACCGCCGGCGGGGCCGCGGTGCCGGCGGCGGCCACGGGGGCGGTGTCGCTGATCCTGTGGTCGCTGATCCTGATCGTGTCGCTGAAATACGCGGTGCTGATCCTGCGCGCCGACAACCGCGGCGAGGGCGGCATTGTCGCCATGCTGGCGCTGCTCGGCGCCCGGCAGGCCCGGCCGGGCACGGGGAAGGCGCTGCTTCTGGTGGTCGGTCTGGTGGGGGCGGCGCTGCTCTACGGCGACGGCGCGATCACCCCGGCGATCTCGGTCCTGTCGGCGATCGAGGGCGTGAAGGTCGATGCGCCGGCGCTCGGCCCGTACGTGGTGCCGATCACGCTCGTCATCCTCGTCGGGCTGTTCCTGGTCCAGCACAAGGGCGTGGCCGCCATCGGCCGCGTGTTCGGGCCCGTGATGCTCGTCTGGTTCGTCGTCCTCGTCCTGCTCGCGATCCCCAGCATCCTGCGCGCGCCGGAAATCCTGGCGGCGGCCAACCCGTTGCGGGCGGTGGACTTCCTCGTCCATGCCGGCTGGCATGTCAGCTTCCTGATGCTGGGCGCGGCCTTCCTGGCGGTGACCGGCGGCGAGGCGATGTATGCCGATCTCGGCCATTTCGGCGCCCCCGCGATCCGCTTCGCGTGGTTCGGTCTCGTGCTGCCGGCGCTGTTGATCCACTATTGCGGGCAGGGCGCCCTGATCATCGCCGATCCCGGTGCGATCGAGAATCCGTTCTATCGGCTTGCCCCCGACTGGGCCCATTATCCCCTGGTCGCCCTGGCCACGATGGCGACCGTCATCGCCTCGCAGGCGGTGATCTCGGGCGTCTATTCGTTGACCCAGCAATCGATCCAGCTCGGCTTCATGCCGATGATGCGGGTCGTCCACACAGACCGGGACGAGCGCGGCCAGATCTACGTGCCGGCGGTGAACTGGCTCCTGGCCGCAGCGACCCTCACGGCGGTGGTCGTGTTCGGCTCCTCCGACGCCCTCGCCGGCGCCTACGGCATCGCGGTCTCGGCCCTGATGGGCATCACCACCCTGCTCGCCGCGCTCATCGCGCTGCGCTGGGGCTACAATCCGATCCTGGTCTTCGCGGTCAACGGCGCCTTCCTCACCCTCGACGCCGTGTTCTTCGCCGCCAACAGCGTGAAGCTGTTCGAGGGCGGCTGGTTTCCGCTGCTGCTGGCCGCCGCGGTCGCCTTCCTGATGCTGACATGGATGACGGGCAACCGCGTTCTCGAATCCGTCCGCCAGACCATGCGGATGTCCGAGGCGACCTTCCTCGCCCGCCTGACCTCGCACCCGCCGGTGACGCTCCCCGGCACCGCGGCCTTCCTGACCGCCGCCATCGATGGCATCCCGATGGCCCTCGGCCGTCTGCTGGAGCGCAGCCGGTGCCTCCACGAGCGGATCCTCCTGATCACCGTCGTCTACGAGGAGGAGCCGGTCATTTGCGCCGCCGAGCGGGCGCAGGTGACGCTGGTTGCGCAGGGCATCCGCAAGGCGATCTCGAAGTATACGCCCGGCATGGAACGGGTCGTCCTGCGGTATGGCTTCATGCAGACCGCCTCGATCCCCGAGGGGCTGCGATGCGCCGTGGCGAGCGGCCTCCTGCCTCCGGAATACCTCGAGGACATCACCTACTTCGTGGGCCACGAGGTGGTCATCCCGTCGCCGACCCATCCCGGCATGGCGCCCTGGCGGGAGGCGATGTTCAGCTTCATGAAGCGCAATGCCGAGCGCACCGGCGCCCATTTCGGCCTGCCGACCCGGCAGATCGTCGAGGTGGGAACCGAGATCGAGATTTGAACCGGGGGCCCTGAACAGGGCCGCGCCGCGGCACGCCCGAAGGGCAGGGCCTCCACAGGCGGCGGACCGCCATGACGGCGATGCCGAGCCCGCGCGGCGCATTGAAAACGGCCGCGTTCGCCAGCATATCGCCACCGCGATTTTCCCACAGCGGAGGCATGACCCGTGAGCGAGACGATTGAGCGGCACGAGTTCGGGGCGGAGGTAGGCCGGCTCCTCGACCTCGTCGTGCACGCGCTCTATTCCGACCGCGAGATCTTCCTGCGCGAACTCGTGGCCAACGCCGCCGATGCCATGGACCGGCGGCGGTTCGAGGCCCTGACCTCGGCGGCGAGCGCCCTGCCGGCGGACGCCAAGGTCCGCATCGCCCCCGACAAGGAGGCGCGGACCCTGACCGTGTCGGATGCCGGCATCGGCATGACCAAGGAGGATCTCGCCACCAACCTCGGCACCATCGCGCGCTCCGGCACGCGGGCGTTCTCGCAGACGCTGGAATCCGCCAAGGCCGAGGACCGGCCGAGCCTGATCGGCCAGTTCGGCGTCGGCTTCTACTCGGCCTTCATGGTCGCCGACCGGGTGACGGTCACGTCGCGCCGCGCCGGCAGCGACGAGGCCTGGACCTGGGCCTCCGAAGGCCAGGGCAACTACACCTTGGAGCCTGCCACCCGGGCGGAACCCGGCACCGACATCGTGCTCCATCTCAAGGGCGACGCCGACGAGTACCTGGAGCCTTACCGGCTCGACCATCTCGTGCGGAAATGGGCCGACTTCATCACCGTGCCGATCGCGGTCGTGCGCGACGGCAAGGACGAATCGGCCAATCAGGGCACCGCGCTCTGGCGCAAGGCGAAGTCCGAGGTCACCGAGGAGCAGTACGAGGCGTTCTACCACTCCATCGGCATGAACTTCGACAAGCCCTGGGCGACGCTCCACTGGCGCGCCGAGGGGCAACTCGAATTCGCCGCGCTGCTGTTCATCCCCGGTTCGAAGCCCTTCCAGGCGCTCGAGAACGAGCGGCAGAGCAAGGTCCGGCTCCACGTGCGGCGGATGTTCATCACCGACGAGGCCGAACTGCTGCCGCCCTGGCTGCGCTTCGTCCAGGGCGTGGTCGATACCGAAGACCTGCCCCTCAACGTGTCCCGCGAGATGCTGCAATCGACCCCGGCCCTGGCGCGGATCCGCCGCGCCGTGACCGGCCGCGTCGTGTCCGAACTCGCAACCCGCGCCAAGGACGCCGAGGGCTACCAGGCCTTCTGGGAGAATTTCGGCCCCGTCCTCAAGGAGGGCATCTACGAGGATTTCGAGCGCCGGGGTGAGATCGCCCCGCTCCTGCGCTTCCGCTCCTCGGCGGTGGAGGGCTGGACCTCCCTGCCGGATTACGTATCCCGCATGAAGGATGGCCAGGAGGCGATCTACTACCTCGTCGCCGACGATGCCGAGGCGCTGAAGTCGTCGCCGCAGCTCGAGGGCTTCAAGGCGCGCGGCCTCGAGGTGCTGCTGCTTTCCGATCACGTCGACGCCTTCTGGCCCGACCAGCTCGGCAGCTTCGAGGAGAAGCCGCTCCGCTCGATCACCAAGGGTGGGCTCGACCTGTCGAAGTTCGCCCTCGAGGGCGAGCAGCCGGAGGCGCCCGAGGGCATCGATGCGTTCGTGGCCGCCGTGAAGACCGCGCTGGGCAGCGAGGTCTCGGACGTGCGCACCACCGACCGGCTGGTCGACTCGGCTGTGGTCCTGTCCGCCGGGACCGGAGGCCCAGACCTGCAGATGCAGCGGCTCATGCGGCGGGCAGGGCGGGCCGGGGCCGGGCAGCCGGTCCTGGAGATCAACCCGCGCCATCCGCTGATTCGGGCGCTGGCCGCGGCACCCGAATCGGAGGTGCCGCAGGCGGCCGGCACGCTCCTCGACCTCGCCCGCATCCAGGATGGCGACAGCCCCCGCGACCCGGCGGCCTTCGCCCGGACCGTGGCGGCGGCCCTGGCGGCGGCGCGCAGCGCGTAGGACTACGGAGACACGCGCCGGGCGCAGGCGGAAAGCCGCGCGCGGCGTGTGTCTCCACACACATCCGCGCCGGACGATTGTCGGTTCGGTTGATCATTCGGAAACGGTCGAGCCATAACTTCGCCACCGGTCGGGATCATTGCCCGGCCGATGGCGCGGGCGCGGTGGGGGCCGCAGGCGTCTGAGCCGAACCCTCTCGCGCGCGTCAGGCGCGCCTCACGGACGCTGCATGAACCCGGTCGAGGCTGAAGCCGGCAACGGACAGGCGGTCGCGGCGGCGCGGACCCGGGCCCATGCCCGGGCGTATCGCCACAGCGGACGCGTGCGCACCATGCGCCGCATGATTCCGGTGGTCGCCGGGGGCTCGGTGGCGCTGCTGCTGGGGTACCTGTTCAATCCTTTCGCGGCCCAGCTGCCGGGTGTCTCGGTCGGTCCGGTGACGCTGGCGGGCTCGAAGGTCCGCATGGAGAATCCGCGGCTCTCGGGCTTCCGCCAGGGAACGCGCGGCTACGAGGTGACGGCGGACGCCGCCCTGCAGGACGTCCGCAAGCCGAGCCAGATTGAGCTGCAGCAGATGCGCGGCCACATCGCCACCGACGACCAAGGCGGCATCGCCCGGCTCTCGGCGGTGTCGGGCCTGTTCGACACGGCCCGCGAGGCGCTCGACCTGAAGGACGACATCCGGATCTGGACCGACAAGGGCGAGGAGGTGCGCCTGCGCTCGGCCGCCGTGGCGTTCAAGACCGGCGCCATCAGCTCGCAGGAGCCTGTCACCGTTTCGAGCCCGCGGGCCACCGTGAAGGCCGACACCCTGGACGTCGTCGAGAACGGCAAGCGGATCTCCTTCGTGGGCAAGGTCCAGGTGGTGATCCTCAACGAGGATCAGGCCGAGAAGCCGCAGGCCCGCATCCTGACGTCGGACGCCCAAGCCGCGGACGGTGCGCGATGAGCGCCGCCCGCATCGTCTGGGCCGCCCTGGCGGCGGGGCTGGTTCTCGCCGGCCCGGCTTTCGCCGAGAAGTCCGCGCGGAAAGATTCGCCCTTCGGGAATATCGGGGGCGGGGGCAAGGACCCGATCAAGATCGACGCCGACCGGCTCGACGTGTTCGACCGGGAGAACAAGGCGATCTTCGCCGGCAACGTCGTGGCCGTGCAGGGCGACAGCACCATCCGGTGCTCGACCATGACGGTCACCTACAAGCGCGGCAAGGACGCGCCCGGCAAGGGTGCCAAGGGCGAGGCGAAGGAGGAGGGGGCCGAAGCGGCGCCCCGGAATCCCGCCGAGAACGGGATCCAGAAGGTCGATTGCGCCGGTCCGGTGACGGTGGTGCAGAAGGATCAGGTCGCCACCGGCGACCATGCGGTGTTCGATCAGGACGCCAAGCGGATCGTGCTGACCGGCAATGTCGTCCTGAGCCAGTGCCAGAACGTCACCCGCGGCCAGCGGCTCGTCTACGACATGAACACCGGGCGCGCGAACATGGACCCGGTGGCGGGCGGCCGCGTCTCGGCCCTGTTCGTGCCCGGCGAGAAGTCCGACGCCAAGGACGGCAAGGCGAAGGGCTGCACGCAGCCGCCGCCCAGGCCGAAGGCGCAGGTCGATTGAGCGGCGCCGTGGCGTTCCAGGCTGGCCCGCAGGACCCGGCGGGCCGAACGAGCTGGCTCGGCCGCCTGTTCGGCCGGCGCGCGCGGCAGCCGGACGCGGCCGAGGCCGAGGGCTGGTCCGCGGCCGAGGCGGGCGGCCTCGGCATCCTCAGCGTGAGCGGCCTGCGTAAGAGCTACGGCGCCCGCACGGTGGTCCACGAGGCGGGGCTCACCGTCCGCACCGGCGAGGCCGTGGGACTGCTGGGCCCGAACGGCGCCGGCAAGACCACGATCTTCTACATGATCACCGGGCTGGTGGCGGCCGATCGCGGCCACATCACCCTGGACGGCCTGCCGATCACGCACCTGCCCATGTACCAGCGGGCGCGGCTCGGGATCGGCTATCTGCCGCAGGAGGCCTCGATCTTCCGCGGGCTCACCGTCGAGGACAACATCCGCGCGGTGCTGGAGGTGGCCGAGCCCGACCGCAAGGCGCGCGCCCGCAAGCTCGATTCCCTATTGGAGGAGTTCGACATCGCGCGCCTGCGCAAGTCGCCCTCGATCGCGCTCTCGGGCGGCGAGCGGCGGCGTTGCGAGATCGCCCGGGCGCTCGCCTCCTCGCCGACCTTCATGCTGCTGGACGAGCCCTTCGCGGGCATCGACCCGATCGCGGTGGGCGACATCCAGGATCTGGTGAAGCACCTGAAGCAGCGCGGCATCGGCGTGCTGATCACCGACCACAACGTCCGCGAGACGCTGGGCCTGATCGACCGGGCCTACATCGCCCATTCCGGCCGCATCCTCACCGAGGGCACGCCGGAGGAGATCGTGGCGAACCCGGATGCGCGGCGCCTGTATCTCGGCGAGGATTTCAGGCTTTAGGCCGGACTTCGCCCCTACGAGGGGAGCGAAGACGGGGCGGAGGCGGCCGCGCCTCACCCCTTCCAGTTCTTGAGCGCCGCGAACGGGCTGTCGGAACCCGCGGGCTTCTCCGGGTTCAGCACCGGCTCCACCTGCGCGATCGCGTCCGCCATCGAGAAGGCCGAGCCGCTCTGGAGCCGGCCGCCCGCCGCGTCGCGGTGGCCGCCGCCACGGAACAGGCGGGCGCCGTCGAGCGCCGTGCCGTCATTGGAGCGGAACGACAGCGTGCCCATCCGCTGGACGTTGACGACGCGCTTGGCGCGGCCCGCATCCATGATCAGGTCGGAGACCCGCTGGAAGGTGCCCGAATCGAGGGCGAAGGACAGGAGCGTGCCGTCCTTCAGCGGGCGGAACAGGGCGTCCGAGCGGGCGAGGGCCCGGGCGAGGCGCATGCGCGTGGTCAGCGTCGGATCGTCGTCGGGCGCCTCGCGCAGCAGGGCGTCGACCACGCCGGTGCGGATCTCCGAGGCGCGCCGCTCGAGTTCGGCCGGGTTGGCGCCGTCCCGCAGGGACGCGGCGGCCGCGAGCAGGATGTCGGACACGAACCGGTCGTGCCAGGGATGACCGACCGGCACGTAGCTCGACACGACTTCCCAGAACAACTCGTCCAGGGCGAGCCCGCCGCGGAAGGCCGGGCTTTCCTTGCGCCAGAGGTCGACGGCATCGACCGCGGACAGCAGGCTCGACAGGTCGGTCGCGGGTTCGTGCGTGGCGAACAGGGCCCGGTGTTCGAAGGTCATCCGCGTGGCGCAGATGTCGTCCTCGATCAGCACGGCGATCTCGGGATCGCCCAGATCGATCCGGTGGAGCGCCGGGCGCGCTGCATCGGCGGTCGCCTCCAGGCCCAGCCGGCGCATCTGGTCGAGGGACGAGGCGTGGTGGTCGAGGACCACGAGGCGGTGCTTCTGCCCGTCCTCCCGGCGCCGGTTCATCGCGGCGAACTTCCTCAGGCCCGCGATGGTCTGCTCCTCCAGGCCGAGATCCGTCATCAGCAGGATCTCGCGCTCCGCCGCGCGGCCGAGACGCTTGATCTCGTCCTCGAAGACCGGGCCGACATCGCTGTAGCGGGGCACGTGGACGACGCGCTCGACCGTGGCGCAGGCGGCGGCGACCGTGGAGGCGCCGTAGCCGTCGAGGTCGTGGTGGGTGATCTGGATCAGGCGCAACGGTCCGGACTCGAAGGATGACGGAGCGGCCGGTCTACGACGCCCGGCGCCGCGAGGCGAGGGGTGGCGGACCTTCCGTCCGGCCGCGTTCGGTGCAGAATGGTGCCGGGCCGCCACGAGTCGCACAGGACCGGCCGGCCACGGAGACCCTCAAGGGGCCCGCCATTCCGGGAGGATACGATGGCCTTGGCCGCAACGCCGCGCGTGCGCCGCATCCAGACGATCTCGCTTGCCCTTCTCGTGACGGCGGGCGTCGTCAACTACGTCGACCGCGCCACCCTGGCGGTGGCCAACCCGCTGATCCGGGAGGATCTTGGCCTCTCGATCCCCGAGATGGGCTTGCTGCTCTCGGCCTTCCTCTGGGCCTACGCCTTCGCACAGCTGCCGGCCGGTGTGCTCGCCGACCGGTTCGGACCGCGCCTGACGCTGACGCTCGGCCTGACCTGCTGGTCGTTCGGCCAGATGCTCGGCGGCGCGGTGACGTCGTTCTGGCAGTTCGTGAGCGCGCGGATCGTGCTCGGGATCGGCGAGGCGCCGCATTTCCCGACCTGCGCCCGGGTCTCCCGCGACTGGTTCAACATCCGCCAGCGCGGCACCGCCACGGGGATCTGGAACTGCGCCTCCTCGCTCGGGACCTTCCTGGCCCTGCCGCTGCTGACCTTCCTCATGGTGAGCTTCGGCTGGCGGGCGATGTTCGTGATCATGGGGGCGGTCGGCCTCGTGCTCGCCGCGATCGTCTACGGGGTCTTCCGCAACCCGCGCGAGACCGACCTGACGCCGGGGGAGCGCGCCTTCCTGGAAGAGGGCGATGCCCCGAATGCCAGCCGCCCGGTCACCTGGAGCGCGTGGCGCCGGCTCTTCGGGTTCCGAACCAGCTGGGGGATGATCGTCGGCTATTTCGGCTGCATCTACATGACGTGGCTCTACACCGCGTGGCTGCCGAGCTACCTTGAGATCGAGCGGCACTTCACCCTGCAGAAGACCGGCCTCGTCGGCTCGATCCCCTTCGCCTTCGGCGTGCTGGGCGGGATCCTGGGCGGCCGCGTGGTCGACATGCTGGTCCGCCGGGGCGTCGACCCGATCCGCAGCCGCAAGATCCCGATGGTCGGATCCCTGGTGGCGACCGCCGCCTGCACGGTCGTGGCGGCCCTGACGCCGAGCGACACCCTCGCCATCGCCTGCATCTCGGCCTCGCTCTTCCTCGTCTACGTGAGCTCGTCGTCGGCCTGGGCGATGGCCTCCGTGGCGGCGCCGGCCAGCTGCACGGCGTCGCTCGGCGCGATGCAGAATTTCGGCGGCTATATCGGCGGCGCCCTGGCGCCGACCGTGACGGGCTTCATCGTCGGCGGCACGGGCCATTTCTCGATGGCCTTCATCACCGGGGCGGTGATCGCCCTGGTGGCGGCGCTCGGCTACTGGACGCTGATCAGGGATCCCATCGCCGACGAGGCGCCGGAGGGTCCGGTGGTCGGTCAATTGAGGGCCGCGCGATGAGCAGGCGGACGGTCTCCGCTGGCGTCACCCCCGCAGGTTCGGGGCAGCCAGGATCAGGTCCCGGAGATGCGTGCGGGCCGTGAAGCTGCCGCGCATCAGGTCCACGAAGGTGGCGGCCGGTCCGTCCCAGTCGTGGCGCGCGGCATGGGCCCGGGCGGCGGTCGCGTCGAAGGGCAGCCGCCCCTCGATCGCCGCGCCCATCAGCTCGGCGAGCCGATCCACCCGGTCGGGGGCGTCGGGGTCGAAGTAGCTCGCCGCGCTGCCGCCGGCCTCCGGGATGGCCGTCAGGCTCGAGGCGATGACCGGCGTCCCCCGGGCGAGGCTGTCGAGGACCGGGATGCCCCAGCCCTCGCCGCGGCTCGGGAAGACCAGGGCGGCGGCCCGGGCGTAGAGGTCGGAGAGCCCCCGGTCGTCGATGCCGGCGATGTGCACCGCGTCCGGCGTCCGGGCGAGGCGGTCCAGGGTCTCGGGCCGCTCGCCGTCACCCTTGCCCACCACGATGAGCCGCGCCGCGCCCTCCGGCAGCCGCGCGAAGGCATCGAGGACGAGACCGAGATTCTTCCTCGGCTCCAGCCGGCCGACCATGAGCAGGTACGGCCGCCCGTCCGCAAGCGGGGTCCGCTCCGAGACCGCCTGCGGCGGGGTCGAGCCGCAGCGCACCTCGGCGATGCGGTGGCGTTCGATGCCGTAGACCTTGGCGATGGAGTCGCGGCTGTAGTCGGAGATGGTCAGAACCAGCTTGGCGCGCCGGGCCGAGAGCCGAGTCAGGATCTTGTTCCGCCAGCGCATCGACCAGGGAAAGAATTCGGGATGGGTCTCGAACAGGATGTCGTGGACCACCACCACCTGCCGGTCGCCCGGCACCAGCGGCGGGGCGATGTAGGTGGTGAGCAGCGTGTCCAGGCGATCCCGCAGGAACAGCCACGGCCAGACCAGGGTCAGCCGCACGGTCGCGGGGACCCGCGGCAGCCGCCGGTGCTCGATGTTGTCCCCCGAGACGATGCGGGCGCAGGCCTCGGGATCGCCCGAATAGACCACGTAGGTGGCGTCGGGGTGCTGGGCGGCGGCCCGGCCGATGATGTTCACGAGCCAGGTCCGGCTGCCCTGCGGCT
Organism: Methylobacterium sp. 391_Methyba4; assembly: GCF_029691625.1. Lineage (NCBI taxonomy): Bacteria > Pseudomonadati > Pseudomonadota > Alphaproteobacteria > Hyphomicrobiales > Methylobacteriaceae > Methylobacterium > Methylobacterium sp. 391_Methyba4. The sequence continues at coordinate 6,285,883 of NZ_CP121475.1, forward strand.
TGCCGGTGAGCACGTGCGCGTCGACGCCGATGCGAAGCATATCAAGGGCTCCTGTAGGCGCCGAAGGTCGGGGCCTCCCCGGGGGCGTAGGCCCGGCCGGCGATGTCGCGGGTGGCGCCAAGCGGGATGCCGACGCGGGCGGGGGCGGCGGTCAGGGCGAGGCCGCCGGTCATCGGGCTTGCAGGATCGCGGAAGGCGGGCGTGCCGGTGAGGTCGGGCCCCTGGCCGTTGAGCGGCAGGCTCGTCCCGTCGCCGGTGGCCTGATTGCCCCAGCGGTAGAGCGGGGCGCCGACGGCGCTGCCGAGGAAGTTCGGGCCGATCGCGTTGTTGTTGTCGGTGGTGGTCGCCTCGACCACGATCGCGGCCACGTTCGGCCGGGTCGCGTAGGCGATGTTGTTGAGCACCCGGTTGTTCGACGTGCGGTCGACCTGCTTGGTATAGTCGGAGGCGAGTACGATCTCGCCGCGATAGACGTGCTTGCCGCCGGAATCGCGCATGTTGCCGGTGGTCGTATTGTTCACCACCGTGTTGGAGCCGGCGTCGAACAGGTTGATCCCGGCGCCGTCATTGTCGGCCGCGACGTTGAACGCGACGATGTTCTCGTCGCACCACTGGTCGATCTGGATGCCGTTGCCGTCCTGGCCGGTGGTCTCCTTCTGGCCGGTGACGATGTTGTACCGGATGGTGTTGCGGTCGCCCGCGTCCTGGGCGGCGTCCTTGGCGTAGACGTGGATGCCAGAGGTGCCCGACATCCCGACGCCGTTGCCCGAGACCCGGTTGCCCTCCACCACGTAGCCGGAGCCGTTGATCTCCATCCCGTGGATGCCGTTGCCGGTCACGGTGTTGTCGAGGATGTAGCTCGGGTCCTCGGGGGGCGCGTTGATGACGTCGACGGCGACGCCGTGGGTCTGGTTGTCGGCGAGGCTGTTGCCGGTGATCCGGTGCCCGGCGCCCGCGCCGTCGCCGATCCAGATGCCGAGGCCGGACCGGGACACGGTCGAGCCCGCGACCGTCACGTGGCTCGACCCCCGGCGGATGATGAAGCCGGAATTCACCGCGCCCTGCACGGTCAGGCCGGTGACCGTCACGTAGGCGGCGTTCTCGAACACCACCGAGTTGGACAGGCGCGGTTGCGTGCCGGTTTCGGCCGCCACCGTGACCGGCGCGGCCTCTGTCCCGCGGGACCCGATGAAGACGACGTCGCCATAGCTGCCGCCGCGGACCAGCACGGTCGAGCCGGGGCCGAGGGTGGCGAAGGACACGTCGGCGAGGTGCGCCACCGTGGTGTAGCCGGGCTTCGTGCCGCCGGCGGGATCGACCAGGATGTTCTGCTGCACCTGCGCGCCGGCCGGGCCGCAGGCGGCCAGGACCGGCAGGACCAGCGCCGCGAGGGCGCTGCCGAGGATCGTGCGGGGCTGTCTCATGCCGCGAGCGCCCGGGCGATGGCGAGCCGCTTGCGCCGCTGGAACAGCCGGCGCCACACGCTGCGGCCGGCCTCCGGGCTGATCCGCGTCAGCGCGCGGGCCGCCATCTGCCAGCCGGGCAGCAGGGCCTGCGGCATCGCGAGGTCGGCAACCCGGTGGCGTGCCGCCGCGCCGAGCGGCGGCGGCCCGACCAGGCCGAGCCGGCCGAGATCCGCGACGAGGTCCGGGCGCTTGCGGTACCACAGCACCAGGGCTGCGCCCTCGCGCTCTGCGATGCGCAGATAGGCCGCCTCGTCCAGGAGGTGATGGTGATAGCCGAGCGCCTCGGGGGCGTAGAACAGGCGCATGCCGCGCCGGGCCAGCCGCTCGCCGAGCTCGATATCCTCGTGCCAGAACAGCTTCGGGTCGAAGCCCCCGGCCTCCTCCAGGAAGCCCCGGTCGACGCTGACGTTGCAGGTCAGGAACGCGTCCCAGCCGACCTCGTCGCGGCCCGCGAGCGCATCGTAGGAGGCGTCGTGGTGAAGCGCCGAGAACGGCGAGAACGGCAGGGCCGGGTCGATGGTCATGCGCCCGAGGATCGCGGTCCTCCGTCCCCCCCGCCGCGCATGGGCGCGCCGGTGCGCCTCGACGAGGCCCGGCACCGGGATGGTGTCGTCGTTGACGATCAGGAGGCGCTCGCCCCGGGCCGCCGCAATGGCGCGGTTGCGGGCGGCGTTGGCGCCGGCATTCTCCTGGCGCAGATGGACCACCGGGATCCGGGCCGTCGCGACGGCGCGGTCGATGACCGCTCCGGTGCCGTCCGTCGAGCCGTCGTCGCAGACCACGATCTCGAAGGGCGCGTCCGTCTCCTGCCGATCGAAGGCCCAGAGGCACAGGCGCAGCGTGTCGGCGCGGTTGTAGGTCGGGATGATGACCGAGAGCACGGGATCATCGCTCATGACGAGGCTTCCGGAAGCGGGAGGGGGAGGGGATCGGTCGGGGGGCGGCGCAGGCACAGCCACCCGACCAGGGCGGCCGAGACGGCCGCGACGGCGGGGACCGTCCCGGGCGCCAGCGCGGCGGGGCCGGCCGCCCAGGCGAGGGCGGTGAGGAGGCCCGGCGCAGCCAGGATCGGGATGTCCGCCAGCGCCAGGGGCGGTCCAGCCTGCCGCCAGAAGGCATGGGCCAGCACGAGGAGCATCGCGGCCTCCGCGAGCAGCGCCGCGAGCGCCGCGCCGAGCAGGGAGTTCCAGGGGATCAGCAGCGTGCAGGCGATGAGGTTGGTGGCGCAGGCCGCCGCGCTCCCGCGTACGGCGAAGCCGGTCCGCCCCAGCGGCACGAGGCCCGCGAACAGGATCGTGGCCGCGATCAGCAGGACGCTCATCCCGGTGGCGATGCGCAGCACCGGGACGGCGCCGGGGAAGTCCGGCCCGAAGGCGAGGCGCACGAGCGGCTCCGCGAGGGCGCAGGCCGCCACCGCTCCCGCGCAGGAGGCGGCCAGGATCGGGACCAGCGCGGTGCGAACCCGGGTCCGCAGCGCTGCCGTCCCGGTCCGCGGCCGTCCGTCCACCAGGGGGCCGACGGCCCGTCCGAAGACCGGCACGAGCGGCGCACACAGGGTGATCGCCACCGCGGCCCCGAGCTCGAAGAACCGGAAGCCGGCCGTGAACTGGCCGAGCTCGGCCGCGCCCGCGAAGGCGGCCAGCATCATGAGGCTGATCCGGCCGTTGAGCGAACCGAGGGCATTCGCGACGCCCACGCCCGCCGCGGCCCGGATGGTCGCCAGGGCCTGCGGCAGGGGAGCGAGGCGGGCGGGCACGAGGCGCAGCGCGAGCGCCAGTCCCACGGCGCCGTAGGCGATGCCGGCGCCGATCGCCGCAAGGCTCAGGGCCGCTTCCGGAAGCTGCAACCACAGCGCGAGCGCGGTCCCGCCGATCAGGATGACGGCGTTGGCGAGCGCCGGCCAGACGGACCAGCCGGGCCGCCCGCAGACCTGGAACAGGGCGTCGAGGAAGCGGGCGGCCGCGAGGGGCATCAGCAGGGCGGCCAGCGCCAGCGCGGGCTGGATGGCGTCCGGCAGCATCGGCAGAATGCAGAGCAGCGCCGCGCCGGTCCCGAGACCGAGGACGAGACGCGCCGACAGCATTCGGCCGAACTCGGCCGCCCGCATCTCGGGTTCGATCGCACCGAGGCGCGCCCCGAAGGTCAGGGTCGTGCCGAAATCCGCCGCGATCAGCGCCACCGCCAGGATCGCCAGGGCGAGGCCGTAGCGACCGAGGGCCGCCGGCCCGGCCATGTGCCCGACCATCACGAAGGCTGCGAGGCCTGCCGCAAGGTAGACGCCGCGGCCGGCAGCCTGCCCGAGCAGATTCGCACCATAACGGAGCCCGCCGGCCCGTCCGCGCCCCGACAATCGGTTTACCAAGCGGATCATCTCTCGGTGACGTCTGACTGAAAACTGCGACCTACGATTGCATCGTGGCAGGCTGCGTATGGCTTGCAACCGGTGTCTCAATTTATGGTTGCAGAGTTATCGCGTTGGCAAAACCGGAGGACTGCGTATGTCCGAGACAGCCGCTGGGTCGGACCTGTGTCTCTCGCGCCGATCAGAAGCGGAGCCGGAACGGCGCCTCCGATGGGGGGAGGTGCGGGCCGCCCTGGCCGCCGATCGGGATCATTGGCGCCGCCGCGGTTGCGGGCCGGCGGCCTTTCGCCGGGGCTACCACGCGATCTGGCTCTACCGCCTGTCCCGCTATGCCCATGAGCGCGGCTGGCGGATGGCGGCGTGGCTGCTGTGGCTGGTGAACGGCTGGTGGACCGGCGCCGACATCCCGCCCTCCAGCCGGATCGCCGGCGGCCTGTTCCTGCCGCAGCCCTATGGGACCGTGATCGCCGGCGCCGTGGGCCGCGACGCCGCCTTCGGCATCCAGGCCTCCATCGGCGGCCTGCTGAAGGAGCCGGACCAGGATATCGGCGGCGGCCCGGGCCTTCCGGTGCTGGGCGACGACGTGATGCTGGAGGCGGGCGCCATCGTCCTCGGCGCCGTGCATGTCGGGGACCGCGCCCGGATCGGGCCGCGGACCATCACCCTGAAGTCCGTCGAGGCCGACGAGGAGATCATGCCGCAACCCTGGCGCCCGCTCCCCGGCCGGAACGTCGCGCCATGAGGAACGCGATGTCGGACCATGGCACCCTGTCGGGGATGCGGCGCCTCCTGGCGGCCGACTTCGCCCGCATCCTGCATCAGACCACGGGGGGGAAGCCGACCGCCCGGCTCCGACGCCTGATGCACCTCCTGCTTCCGGCCATGCAGGTGGCGATCCTGCATCGAACCGCGCATCTGCTGCACGGCAGGGGCTGGCGCCGCTCGGCCGCCCTCGTGGCGGACCTGTCGCTGCGTCTCACGGGGGCCAGCCTGCATCCGGGCTCGCGCGTGGGGCCGGGCCTGTTCGTGCCGCATCCGGCGCGGGTCGCCTTCTGCGCGACGGCCGGGGCCGACCTGACGCTGCTGCCCGGGACATTGGTCGGACCGCGGGACTGGGTCCTTCCGGACCAGCCGTTTCCCGCCGACGGTCCTGATCTCGGGGACGGCGCGATCGTCGGCGCGCACGCCGCCATCCAGGGATCGGTCGCCATCGGCGCGGGCGCGACGGTCGGCATCGCGGTCTGCAGTCTTCGGGATGTGCCGGCGGGCACCGTGACGATGATCGCCCAGCGGCAGGTTCGCAGTCCGCGGCGCCCCCAGGGGACGATTCATGGGCGCTAGACCCGGCCGCGCAGGGCCGCGGCGCCTGTCACGCGCGCCCGTGCTCCCCGCGGACCGCCCGCAGCGCGCCGCGGCCGGCTCGTGCGGGCGCGATCTGGCGGCGCAGGACGCGCTCGTAGGCGTCGAAGATGACGCGCCACGTGAAGGCCTCGGCGTGCCGGCGACGGGAGGCGGCGCCCATGACGTCGAGGCGGCCCGGCCCGGCCCGCACCAGGCTCAGGATGCCCCGCCGCAACTCGGTCTCGTCGCCGAAATAGAGCGCCTGCGGCCCCGCCACCCACCGGTTGAATGGGTTGTCGTGGGCGAGGATCGGCGAGCCCGCCCCCAGGGCCTCGACCAGCGAGGGGTTCGTCCCGCCCACCGTGTGGCCGTGGATGTGGAAGCGGGCGTGAAAGCGGAGCGCGGCCACGCGCTCGGCCTCGTAGATCGCGCCGGCGAAGATCACGTCCGGTCCGCCCGCCGCCCGGACGGCGCGGTGATACGGGTCGGACTCCGCGAGCTTGCCCAGCACGAGCAGCGGCAGGCCCGGGCGCACCTCGCTCCAGGCCCGGACGACCTGGAGCACGAGGTTCTCCGGCACCACCCGGGCGATCAGCAGTCCGTAATCGCGGGGGCGCAGGCCGAACTTCGCCAGCGGCTCGGTCGAGGCTTCCAGAACCGGGTCGGCGCCATACGCGATGGTGGTGATCCGGGCGGCCGAGGTCCCGCGGGCGAGGTGCGTGGCGATCTCCGGGTGGTCCGCCACGAGGTGCGTCGAGAACAGGCTGCCGAGGCGCTCGTTCAGCCAGAACCAGGCCTTGGCGGGCTTCGACCAGCGGTCGCGCTTCCACTCGATGCCGTCCATGTTCATGACGCTGCGCTTGGCCGTCAGCCGGTAGAGCAGCGAGAACGCCGCGGTGTTGTAGCCGAGCACGAGGGGCAGGGCGGGCCGGAAGGCCGCCCGCAGGGTGCATTTCAGGTCGAACACGATCGTCGAGACGGCACCGTCGCCCCGGACCGCGACCGGGATCAGCAGGATCCCACGCCACACCGTTGGCGGGGCCGGCTCGCGCACCTGGCAGTAGACCTCGACCCGCCAGCCCCGGGCCACGAGTTCGAGCGCGAGCCGCTCCGCCAGGGTCTCGAACCCCCCATGCGCCGCCGGCACCCCGCGTGTGCCGAGGATCGCCACCGCCGGGCGCCCGCCCGGCTCCCCCGCCTTCACATGCGCCGTGGGCGCGACACGTTCAGAGGAGTCTGAGGCATGGTCACGGTCGAACAGCGTCTGTTCCGGGAGATGGGAGCCGGAGGCTACTCCCGGCACGACCACCGGATGGAGTACATCGTGCGGGTCAACGCGCTGCTCCGCCCGGACATGCGGGTGATGGAGTTCGGCGCGGGACGCGGCAAGTGGAGCGATGATCCGGTCCCATTGCGCCGACACCTCGGCGACTTCCGCGGGCGCTGCGCCCACGTGGTCGCCTGCGACGTCGACGAGGCGGTTCTCGGCAACAAGTCGGCCGACGAGGTCCGGCTGATCGGGCACGACGGGATGCTGCCATTCCCGGACGGGAGCTTCGACCTGATCTCGGCCTTCTCGGTCCTCGAACACATCGAGCATCCCGAGCCCACCGCGGCGGAACTCGGCCGGGTTCTCGCCCCGGGCGGCTGGCTCTGCGCCTGGACGCCCAACCGCTGGGGCTATGTCGGGATCGGGGCACGGCTCATCCCGAAGCGGCTGCACGCCCGGGTGCTGCGCCTCGTCGAGCCCCGGCGGGTCGAGATCGACTCGTTCGTGCCGCTCTACACGATGAACACGGAGGCGGCGCGGAAGCGGCTTTTCCCAACTGATCGGTTCGAGCACTTCACCTACAGTTTCGACGGGCAGCCGTTCTATCATGGCGAGAACATCGTCCTGGGCAAGTTCTGGGAGCTGCTGTTCCGGCTCACGCCGGGCCCGTTCAAGGGCTACCACATGGTGTTCATTCGTAAACGACCGTGAGGGACGGTCCGGTCAGAGGCGAAGACTGCGCAGATGGCTGGCAAATCTGCGCATGTCCTCGGCCTTGCGGGCGAGGTCCGGCTGCCCGCGCAGCCGGGCCGCGAATCCGTAGGCCAGGGCGCGCAGGGTGAAGCCGAGCCGCAGCGGGGCCGAGAAGAAGGCCGGCGACGAGAGGCGCCGGCCGGCGTTGCGCAGGCTGTAGATGGTCGCCAGCCCGTCGAGCCAGCGGGGCGAGCGGGTACCTCCCGAGCCCCCTTGGAGATGGAGAACGGCAATCCCCGGAAGGTAGGCGACGCGCCAGCCGGCATCGCGCAGGCGGCATCCCCAATCCACGTCCTCGCCGTAGAGGAACATCGGGCTGTGCAGACCGCCGATGGCGGCGATCGCCGACCGGCGCAGGAGCAGGCAGGCGCCGCAGATCCAGTCCACGTCGAGGGCTCCGGTGCCGCGGGCCTGCCGGCTGGCGAGATAGAGGCCACGCCGGCCGAGGCGGCCCGACAGGCCGGCGGCGTGCACCAGGATCGAGAGCGGGCGCGGCTCGTAGCCGGCATCGCCGACCTGATGCGTCCCGTCCGGAAAGGTCAGCCGCGGGCCGACGGCGCCGACGTCCGGATGCGCGTCGAGATGGGCCAGGAGACCGGTCAGGGCCTCCGGGTCGCGCAGGAACGCGTCGGGGTTGAGGAGCAGGATCGCCTCGCCGCGCGCGTGCTCCAGGGCGACGGCGTTGCCGCCCGCGAAGCCGTGGTTGGTGCGCTCGGCGATCACCCGCACCCAGGGGAAAGCCTTCGCGACGCGCTCCGGCGTGCCGTCGGTCGAGGCGTTGTCGACGAGGATCACCTCGTAGGGGCGGTCGATCCGGCTCGAGGCCAGCAGTTCCAGGCAGGTCGCGATGTCCCGACCGGCGTTGTAGGTGACGATCAGGACGCTGAGGCTGACGGCGCTCATGATCGGTCTCCACGTGTGAAGGGGGTATGGCCGGTCCTGGACGCGGGCGCTCCCGGGGCGCTGGCGAGGGGGGACGCGGTTCCTTTCCGTTGGGCGGGGAGGGCGCGTGTCGCGCCTCTCGGTTCCATCGGCCCGACCGGCCGGCGCGCCTGAACGGCCCTTTGCCGCTGGGCGGCACGCACCCCGGCGATCAGTCCGAGGCCGGTGTAGAGCAGCTCGGCGATGCCGAGATTCAGGCGGAAGCCCGGATCGACCAGGCCGTGCAGCAGATGCGCGATCAGCCCCACCGCGCAGGCCGCCGCAATCGCCGCGAGGGGATCGCCCACCGGCGCGCGGCGGGCCGCGCGGAACCCCCGGGCGATGCCGATCCCGAAGACCAGCGCGAAGGCCGCGTAGCCGACGATCCCGACCTCGGTGAGGATCAGGATGTGCAGGTTGTGCACCACGTGGTTCGACCGGTCGAAGAGCCCGGCGAGCCGGGACAGGCCGGTCTTGTCGAGGACCGCGAACTGATTGCCGAAGTTGTTCAGGCCGACGCCGAAGACCGGAAACTGCTCGAAGAGGGCGAGGGCCGCCGCGTTCAGCGGGCCGCGCTGGGCGGCCGAGCCGCCATCGTCGGCGGTGAGCCGCTCCCAGATCAGCGGACCGGCATAGAGGGCCGCGACGCTGCCGACGATTGCCAGAAGACCGAAGACGATCAGACTCGCCCGGGAGAACAGACGGTCCCGATAAACCAGCAGGATCAGGAGCGCGGCGGAGACCGGGAAGGTGAGCCAGGATGCGCGCGACAGGGTCAGGACCACCCCGACCAGTGCCGACGCGGCGCCCGCTGCTCCGACGAGGCGCAGGATCAGCGGGCCGCGGGAGAGGGCCAGCGCCAGGGCGAGGGGCCAGACGAACTCGTAATAATAGCCCAGGATGTTCGGGTGGACCTTCAGGCCACCGGCGCGGCGTTGCGCCGAGAAGTTGATGTTCTCCTCGACGATCTGTTCCTCGCCCAGCACCGAGAGGCCGAGTTCCGAGCCCGAGACATATTGCAGCCCCGCCACCGCGGTCTGGACGAGGCAGAGGGCGCAGATCGCCAGCGCCAGGGTCCGGATGTCGGATTCCGACAGGTTCGAGACCGCGACCGAGACCAGGAGCAGGCCGACGAAGCGCCACGTGTCGAACCAGAGATAGGCCGGGTCGGTGGCGTTGGTGAGCGACAGCAGGCCCGCGATCAGGAAGCCGACCTGCGTCAGGACGAGGGGGCGGTCGAGCCGCAGGCCGGGCGCATTCTCCCAGAGGCCCGTGAGCTTGGCGGTGATCAGCGCCACGGCCACGAGAAGGGCGACGCTCACCGTCAGGCCGGCCCCGCCGCCGATGCTCGGCAGGTACTGCCCGACCGCCTCGAAATGCTGGAAGAAGCTCACGTCGAGCTTGACCGTCAGCCCGACCGCGAGGGCCACGAGGAGGACCGGCGTCAGGCGATAGAGCCGCCCGACGATCAGGGCGCCGACGCCGCCGAATGCCGCCGCCAACCCGACGACGGCGAACTTCAGGGGCGCCGCGCTCAGTGCGACCGCGCCAGCCGCCGCCGCGAACCCGATTCCCGCGATGGGCAGGGCCCGCAGCGTGCGAGTGTGCGCCGCGCTCACCCGAGCCACCGGTAGAGCCATTTCGGGATCGGTCTGCGGGTGCGATTGAGGACCACGCCCAGCGGGGCACCCCCGGCGGCCCTCAGGTCGGCCAGGGCCTGCTGCGCCACGGCTCGGCGGGTGCGCTCGGCGCCGATCACCACGATGAAGCCGTCCACGAAGGGTGAGAGCGCCGCGGCGTCGCCGATCTCGGTGATCGGCTCGCAATCCACGAGGGCGAGATCGAAGCGCTCGTCGACCAGCGCCAGGAAATCCTCGACGCGCCCGTCGTCCAAAGTCGCCTTCCGGATCGCCGCCGGGGTTCCCGCGGGCACGACGCTGAGGCCGTCGGCGACCGCGTGGACGCCGCGGCTCGGCGCTACCGCCCCGGCGACGATGTCGGCGAAGCCCGGCCGTCCGATCAGTCCGTAGGCCTCGGCGAGAGATGGCCGGGACCAGTTGGCTTCGATCAGCACGGCGCTGCGGCCGCGCCGGGCGTAGGCGCCGGCGAGCTCGCGGGCGAGCGTGCTCACGCCCTCGCCGGTCTGGACCGCGGTGATGCCGACCCGGCGCACGCGCGCCTCGTTCCGGGTGAGCTGGACGAGCGCCGGTTCGAGGATCGCCGGATCGATGCGGGGGGCGGCTGCGGCGGCGATCATCCGGCGGTTCCTGTCTGCAGCGGCACCGCGGCCAGAACGGGCACCCGCAGCGAGCGGGCGACCTCCGACGCGCTGCGGTAGGTCTGGGCCAGGATCTCCGCGAGGGCGACGTAGGCCAGCGCGGCGAGCAGACCGAGACCGGCCGCGAGGCCGAGGATCAGCGGCCGGTTCGGGCCGGAGGGCAGCCGCGGCGGCACGGCGCGCGCCACCAGGGCCGAGGACGTGACGGCCTGCGCGTCGAGGCCGGTGCCGGTCTTCAGCGCGTCGATCCGCTTCTGCGTCTCGGTGATCTCGTCGGTGAGCAGGCCCTTCTGCTGGGTCAGCCGGCCATAGGCCAGCGCCGCGTCGCTCTGGCCGATGGCGGCCTTGCGGCGCGTCTGCTCAATCGCCGTGATGCTCTGGATCTTCTCGGCCAGCACGGCGAGCTTCGCCGTGTCGGCGGCGAGGAGCGACTGATACTTCTGCCGCGCCAGGGCGGCGAGATCGCGGTCGAGGCTCACGTATTCGGGCGCGGTCGGCCGGAACCGGACCGCGAGTTCGGCACGCTTCGTCTTCAGGTCCGCCCAGCGCTGGTCGAAAGCGGTGACCGTCGGGTCGGCGTCGGGGGGCGTCGGCTGCCAGCGGTCGGGTCCGGCCTCGCGGGTGCGCTTGAGACGGGTCTCGACCACCTCGCGCTCGATCTGCGCCGCCGATTTCTGCTTGGCGAGATCGGCCAGCGTGCCGAGGTCGTTCTGCTGCTCGATCTCGAAGCTCGCGGTGTTGTTGCCCTTGAGGTAGGTCGCGAGCCGCGCGTCGATGGCGGCGAGGTCGGCCCGGGCGCGTTCCAGCTTGCTCTGGTAGAACGAGGCCGGCGTCTCGTCGGCGTAGACCTCCACGTGCCGGCGCTTGTAGGCGTCGAGCAGCCGGTTGAGCGCCTGCGCGGCGAAGTGCGGATCCGTCCAGGTGAAGCCGGTCACGATCACGTCCGTCTCCTTGACGAACGCCACCTTGAAGGACGCGAGATAGGCCTCGTAGAGCTTCTCGTCCGGCGTGAGGTGTCGCAGCAGGCCCACCGCCTCGAAGGGCACCCGCACCGTCTCGACGATCCAGGTCTTGACCGCCTTGGCGCTGCGCAGGACCTGGCGCCCCTGGTAGATGAACCAGTCGATCCAGTCCGCGGGGGGCGGGCCGGGATCGCCGGTGGGCGTCATCTGCTTCAGCGCCGCGAACTCGTCGCGCACGATGCTGGGGTCGCGCAGGATCTCGATCTCGTTGTTCACGTTCTGCGCGCGCTCGGAGAACATGTAGTTCTGGTTGGCGCCGCCCTGGAGCGGGGCGCCCGCCTTCTCGCGCCCGAGACGGATGATCAGCTTGGCGTCCGCCGTGTATTCGGCCGGGGTCAGCAGGAGGTAGATCCCGGCGCCGACGATGGCCGCGACCAGGATCAGCAGGGCCGGCCGGATGTGCCGGAACAGGGCCGCGAGGGCGTCGCGAAGGTCGAAGGCCGGGCCTTCGCCCGCGTCGGCGGCGGTCAGGTCGGTCTGGCTCACGTGCCGGACCTCACGGTGGCGGTGTTGGAGGTGCTGGCGGACGGCCCGGTGATGTAGTTCACGCCGAAGCCGGTCCCGTTGAAGAGCAGGATCTGGCGCACCACGAGATCCACCGCGCGGGCGGTCTTCGCGAGCAGCGACGGCGGCACGTAGACGGTGGCGTTGGGCGGCACGACGATCGAGTCCGCGAGCCCCGGCTGGCTGATATCAACGATGCGGACGCTGCCGGCCGCCTCCGCGTCGAAGCGGATGATGCGCACGGCCTCGCCGGCGGCCGTCGGCAGGACGCCGCCGGCCGAGCCCAGGACCTGAGCCAGGGTCCGCGGCCCCTGAAGGCTCACCGGGCCCGGGGCGCGCACCTCGCCGAACACCATGGTGTTGGCCGGGACGAGGCTCGCGAGCCGCACGCTGGTCGTGACCGAGGCGAGCTGGTGCTTGTAGGCGGCGTTCAGGCTGCCGGCGACCTCATGCACGGTCCGGCCCGCCGCCTGGACGGCTGGCACCATCGGCAGGTTGATCTTGCCGTCCGGCTCGATCGCCAGGACCTTCACGCGGCCCATATCGGCCCGCTGGGTGAGGTCGCGGAAATCGTCCGTCACGGTGCGGAACCGGCGCAGCATCACCGTGACGACGGGGTCGATCAGCACGTCGTCGTAGGTGCTTTTGATCAGCGCGGCCGCGGCTTCCGGCGACAGCCCCGCGACCTTGATGCCGTTCTTGCCGGGCAGCGAGATCCGGCCGTCCGGCCGGACGATCACGGTCCGGTTGTACTCCGGATGGGTGCGGAAATCGACGTCGAACTCATCGTTCGGATTCAGCCGGTAGGTCGGCTGGACGACGCTGGAATCGATCAGGAACGAGACTTCGACATTGTCGCCGACATTGAGCCGGTAGTTCGCCAGCCCGAGGCGCATGGTGCGTCCGACCTCCTCCTGCGCCGCGGCGACCAACGCGGGCGGCAGGCCCTCCGAGATGGTGCCGGTTTGGGTGACATCGGTTCCCGCGCGCGTCGCGCTCTGCGGACGGCTCGACATGCAGCCCGCGAGCAGCGGGGCGCAGCCGAGCAGCGCAACGGCGACCCCCAGGACGCCGGCCGGGCGACCGGCGTGCCGGGACGGCGCGCCGCGGAATCCAGACAGGGAAAACGCCATCGACCTCAGCCGCATCCTGCTCGACTGCGCTCGCTCGAAGACAACCCATGATCGAGCCGCGCACCGCGATACAATCGCAAAGCTTGGTTAACGAGGCTTGAACCCGGCTTTTCCCAATTCTATCAGAGGTTGTAAATCGCAAGCCGTGGCAAACTGCGGAGGCGGACTCCCGCCCGTGTGGGAAGTCGGGCTCGCCTGCGGGCGCGACCTTCGAGATAGCGCGAAATGAAAAGGCCCGACGTTCGAGCCGCTGGACGAGGCGGCCCCGTCGAGATCCCGACACCTCAGACTTCGGTACTCTCGATCGAAAGCTGTATACATCCGGACGCTTGCTCGGATTTAACGACGTGATTTATAGTTCGCTGGTGAAAGCCGGTCCGAGCTGCGGGTCGAAACTCTGCGGCGCGGTGCCGGACGGCATTGTTCGTTGCGAGGAGGGCGTGCCGCATGGCGGGCGTGAGGCCGGATCTCTTCGCTCGCCTGCGCGACGATCTTGAGACAGGGTTCCGGGAAGATCTCGAGGAGGCGGTCATCGATCCTGCGCGCTGGCCTGATCTGGCCGAGCGCACCGTGCGGGCGTCCGGCAGCGAGGGAGCACTGCTCCTCCGGTCCGATCGAAGAAGCCTTGAATCGCTCTGCACCGCCTCGCTCGCCGACGCATCGCGCCGCTACTTCGACGAAGGCTGGCACCGCGACGACCACCGCCTGCGCGGAATTCCGTTCATGCGGACGCGCGGGATCGCGGTCGATCAGGACTTCACCACCCCTGAGGAAGTCGCACGCCTGCCCTTCTACCAGGATCTGCTCGCCTCCCGCGGCCTGCGCTGGTTCGCCGGCATCGGCTTCGCAGTAAAGGGCCGTCTCTGGTGCCTGTCCCTGCAGCGGACGGTGGAGCAGGGGCCGTACGAGGCACACGAGCAACGGCGCCTCGCCACCCTGTCGCCGCTTCTGCAGCGCGCGGCTCTGCTGACGTCGATGGTGGAGCAGGCCCGCCTGGCGGGGCTGACGCAGGCCTTCGAGCTGATCGACCGGCCCGCCCTGATCCTCGATTTCGAGGGGCGCGCGCTCCGCTGGAACGACGCCTTCGGCGCGCTCCTCGGTCGCGACCTGAAGCTCACGGGCGGTCGCCTCACTGCGGACAATCCGGAGGCAACCCGGCAGCTGGAAGCCCTGGCGCGGCCCTTCGGCCGCCCGCCCATCTCCTCCGTGGTGGTGCCGCGACAGGACGCGCCGCCCATCGTGATCCACGTCGTGCCGTTGGTCGGACCGACCCGCGGCCTGTTCGGGGGAGCGAGCACGCTCCTCCTCTGCAGCGTTCCCGGGACCATGACGGTGCCGACCTCCACCATTCTCCAGGCGGTCTATCGGCTGACTCCCGCGGAGGCACGTCTCGCCCTGGCCTTGTCGACTGGCACCTCGCTCGCGGAGAGCGCAGCGCGGTTTGCGATCACTGCGGCAACCGCCCGCTCGCAGCTGAAGGCGATTTTCGCCAAGACCGGCGCGACACGCCAGTCCGACCTCGTGCGACTGGTGGCGAGTCTCGCGCGCTGACCGCGCCCATCGCGGTGAACCGGAACAGGCGCGTCCCGGTCCCGGCCCTCGACGGAACGGGTTGGACCGCGCAGCCGTTTCCGGTCGACTGCAAGGAGACATGTCGATGACGAACCGGATCGCCTTCGCTTCTGCCCTGGCCATCGCGGCCCTGCTTACCGGCGCGCCGGCCGAGGCAAAGGGCTGCCTCAAGGGTGCCGTGGTCGGCGGCGTTGCCGGACATATGGCGGGCCACGGCAAGATGGGCGCTGCCGCTGGCTGCGCCATCGGTCACCACAACGCCAACAAGAAGGCCAAGCAGGGCTAGCCTGTCTGCACGCGATGCCGTCGTAGGCGACGGGATCGCGTAGCGACGACGCTGATTCGACAAGTGTCTATTGCCGAGGCCGGATTCTCCCTGAGAATCCGGCCTCTTCGCATTCTCGAACCTCACCCGGTCGCACAGAGTCGATGCCGTCTGCGCGGGCGTCCTCGGGGCCAGCCCAGATCCTGGCTGCAGCCACCGCGGGTACAGCGGGAATCTCGAAACACCGCCGCTCAGCCGTCGTCGCAGCGGCTGCCCCGTGCGCCTTCGGCCACCACCAGCTTGCGTGGCCCGACATAAGCTCCGCGCAAGCCTGCCCGTTGACCGCTCTTTCGAGCTATTCTAATTAAGAACTGGCGGGGGAACGATCCGGAAACGGTTCCACCGCCCCCCAGTCAGCCGATGGAGAGACCCGATGGCCGGTACCGCGAACGCCGCTTGCGAGAGCTGCCGCTTCTTCGACGATCACAAGCTCAACGGCGCCCAGGCAAAGGGTGACGAAGGCCTCTGCCGCTTCAATCCGCCGGTCAGCCAGCCCGCCCCGGAGTCGAAGGGCCTCTGGCCGGTCGTCGCCTCCAAAGACTGGTGCGGCCACTTCACTGCCGAGATGTCCGCCGCCGAGTAATCCACCGGCTCTCCGAGCCTGCGGGATCAGTCGCCAGGCGACCATCCCGCCGCAGCGTCACGGTTGCCCGCCTGCGGTGGCCGTGCCCGCCCGAGATAGCTCCGTGCCATTGCCGGTGGTTGGCGACTTCGCTTAACGGGCCGCCGTGACAGACGTGATACGTTCGACCACCGGGGCCGATCGTTCTGCCATCGCGGCGATCTACGGTGACGCCGTCACTGCGAGCACGGCCAGCGTCGAGAGGGAGCCGCCGACGCTCTCGGAAATGAGGCGCGGCTACGAAGTCCTGCGCGGAGGCGGCTATCCCGTGTCGTGGCCGATTGAGCCGACACGGTTGCGGGCTATGCCGATGCCGGTCCCTAGCGCCAGCGCGCCGCCTGCCGCTCGACCCGCGAGGATTTGATCCACGGCGCCCGGTCGGGCCGCGGCGGGCGCCGCCCGCTTGCGACCCCGGTCGCGGGTAGCGAGCAGATCGACCGCCGAACTCTGGTCGCCATCATCGCCGACAGCGGCTCTCCCGCCTCGACTGCATTGCATGAAAGCCTCGGCTTCACGCCTGTCGCATCCTTGCGGGCGTGGCGGCCGCAAGCCCGGGCGATGGCGCGCCGTGATGCTCATGCAGGGCGCGCTCTGACCCGACCGAAGCCTGCCGCCGACGCGGATCGGACCGCGAGCCCCCGTTTCGCAGGGCCGATTACGCCCCAACACTGCGGTTGGGTTGTCATGATGCGGACAACTTCGCGCGGGACAGGGCGGGCATGATGCGCACGTCGTCCGGTTCTCGGCTCGGCGCGGGCGCGATGGCGCGGGGAGAGCGGTCTTTCCGCGCGCGAAAGCGGTTTACGCGAGGGCGGGCGGTCAAGGCTCCATCACGACTCGCGAGGGATGGGAGTTCAGGTATGCGGTTTACATCGATCGGTCGCCGGGTTGCGCCGCTCGCAATCCTGGCGCTCTCGGCATTGGCGAGCACGGCCCAGGCCAAGACGCCCACTGATCCCAGCGGCACCTACCTGACCGAGGACGGCCGGGCGCGCGTGCGTCTCGAGAAGTGCGGGACCGCGGGCGACCGGCTCTGTGGCTACGTGGTTTGGCTGAAGGTTCCGCTCAACGACAAGGGCGAGCCGCGGATCGACTTCAAGAACCCCGATCCCAAGAAGCAGGCGCGGCCGTCGCTCGGTCACCAGCTGATCCTGGGCCTGAAGCCGAACGCGGACGCCCATTTCGAGGGCAAGATCTACAATTCCGAGGACGGCAAATCCTACGACGTCACCATCTGGACCGACACGCCCGGCGAGCTGACGGTGCGCGGCTGCCTGATCGCGTTCCTGTGCAAGTCGCAGACCTGGACCAAGGTCACCGATCTCGCGCCCGGTCAGCTCCCGGGCCCGACCAATGGTCCGAACGGTCCGCGCACCGATCCGGAGTACGCCAGCGCCGCCCCCAAGCCGACCGCCAAGGCCGGTGCCAAACCGGCCCAGAAGCCCGCCGCCACCGAGGCGCCCCCCGCGGAGTGAGGGGCACCGGCCTTCAGTCGGCCAGGGCCGCGTAGGTCAGGACGCGCAGTTCGCGCCGGATCGGCAGAGCCGAAGACGGCACGAGCTGCGTCATGAGCACCACCGACAGATCCTCGGCGGGATCGATCCAGAACGCCGTCGAGGCGAGGCCGCCCCAGGCGACCTCGCCGGGCGTGCCGAGGATCTGGGCGCGGGCCGGATCGAGCATCACCGAGAAGCCCAGACCGAAGCCGATGCCGGAGTATGAAGTCTCGGCGAAGCGCGGCGTGCCCATCGCGGCCAGATCGCCCGGCAGGTGGTTCGACAGCATCAACTCCACGGTCTTGCGGCCCAGGAGGCGCGTGCCGTCAAGGGTGCCGCGGTTGAGGATCATCCGGCAGAAGCGCTGGTAATCGGCGGCCGTGGAGACGAGGCCGCCGCCGCCCGACGCGATGGCGGGCGGCTTCGCGAAGGCCGTCTCCACGGAATCGTCGAACAGGCGCAGCTGCCTTGCGCGGTCATACGCGTAGGTGGCGCAGAAGCGCGGCATCAGCTCCGGCCGGACGAAAAAGTCGGTATCGATCATGCCCAGCGGCTCGATCACCGCCTCACGGAGATAGTCGGCGAACGGACGACCGCTCAGGGCGGCCACGAACTGGCCGAGCACGTCGGTGGCGACGCTGTAGTTCCAGGCGCTGCCCGGCTGGGCGAGGAGCGGCAGCTTCGCCACCCGGGCTGTCATCTCGGCGAGCGTGCCCTCGCGCGCCAGGTAGTCGACGCCGTGCTCGCGATACTGCGCATCGACGAGGGTCGCCTCCATGAAGCCGTAGGTCAGCCCGGCCGTGTGAGTCAGCAGGTCCCGCACGGTGATCGCCCGGCGGGCCGGCTCGGTCTCAAGCTTCGCCCGGTTGCCGCCCACGGCGACCCGCATCTCGGCGAATTCGGGCAGGACCCGGGAGATCGGATCGTCGAGCTGGAACAGGCCCTGCTCGTAGAGCTGCATCACCGCCACCGAGGTGAGCGGCTTGGTCATCGAGTAGATCCGCGTCACCGTATCGAGGGTGAAGGGCGTCGCCCGGGCGAGGTCGGCCTGACCGCAGGCGCGCGCGAAGGCGACACGGCCGCGCCGCGCCACGGTGACCGACAGGCCGGCGAGCCGGCCCTCGTCGACGAGGCGGTCCATCCATGGCGCGATCCGGGCGAGACCTTCCGGGCTGAACCCGGCGCCGGTCGGATCGGTCTCGGTCAGCGCGCTCATGCGGTCTCCTCGTCGTGACGGTCCGGAAGGTAGAAGGGGAGGGCTGGAAAATCACCAGCCCATCGTTCCGGGACCGCCCTTGAACGGTCCGACGATGCCGGGCGTGATCCAGCCGCCGTAGAAAGTTCCGGGCTGCGGCGTCGCCTGGGCCCCACCGACGAAGCAGGCATCCATCGGGCCGGCGTAGAACGCGACATAGCCGGCGATCGCGCGGAAATCCGGGGTCGGGTCCGGGTAGGCCCAGGCGGCCCCGGGGACGAGACGGTCGCCGCCCCGCACGTCGAACAGTACCGCCTGGCCCTTCCACTCGCAGATCCCGCCGCGCCGCGGATTCACGAGCGTTCCCTCCGCGATGTCGGCGGGCGGCAGGTAGTAGGTCGGCGGGTGCGAGGTCTCGAGCACCCGGAAGCCGGAGACGGTCTCGGCGATCGCACCGCCGCCCAGCACCACGCGCAGTCGCTCCCGGACGGGCTCCAGCCGCGGCGGCCGCGGATAGTCCCAGACGCTCTCCTCGCCGGGCCTGACCGGATCCGGAACGGGCCGGAAGGGCGATCCTCTCATGGGAAACCTCGTGACGTGCCTTTGGGGATACAGATAGGGCGGCGCGGCCGGCGTTTGTCGTCGGCCTCGCCCGTGCTAGCCCGTCGCCGACACTCGAGCCCGGGATCGCCCGCGATGGACATCGCCCTCTTCCTCGACTTCGACGGCACGCTCACCGAGATCGCGCCGCGGCCGGACGCCGTGCAGGTCGAGCCCGGGCTGGTGGAGGATCTGGAGCGGCTCCGGGCGCGCCTCGACGGGGCGCTGGCGATTGTGACCGGCCGGCCGGTGACGGTGATCGACGGCTTTCTGACGCCGTCCCGCCTGGACGCGGCCGGCCTTCACGGCGTCGAGCGCCGGGTCGGCGGTGCGATCACGGGGGGCCAGATGGAGGATCACCCGGATCTGCGCCGGCAGGTCGCGCGTCTCCAGGCCGAGACCGCGGCGCTGGCGCGGGTCCTGATCGAAGACAAGGGCGCGTCGGTGGCGGTGCATTGGCGCCTCGCGGATCCCGACGATGCCGCTCGGGCCGAAACGCTCGTGAAGGACGCGGCGGACGCGCTCGGCCTCGCGTACCGCCTGCAACTCGGCAAGGCGGTCGGCGAGATCGTCCCGGCGCAGGCGACGAAGGCGCACGCGATCCGCGCCTTCATGGCGGAGGCGCCCTATGCCGGCCGGACACCCGTCTTCTTCGGGGACGACCGCACCGACGAGATTGCCTTCGCGTCGATCAACGAGGATGGCGGCATCGCGGTACGCGTGGGCGAGGGCGAGACCGTCGCCCGCCGCCGCCTGCCCGACCCCGCCGCCGTCCGCGCGCTGCTGCGCGACTGGGCCGCCGGGGGGGCGATCGATCCCGACGCGCTTCCGCGGGCTTGAGCCGTCTCGCCAGTCGGCCCGCGGCCCGCGGCCCGGGCTGTCGTCCTGCGCGCCGATCATGGGGAGCCGCGATGTCGAATCGTTCCGTCGACGGCTGGCCGCGGATGCTGCTGCGGCTCGAGGGCGCCTGCATCCTGGCCGGCGCCGTGTCGGCCTACGGCTGGCTCGGGCAATCGTGGTGGATCTTCGCCGCGCTGCTGTTCGTCCCCGACGTGAGCATGCTGGGCTACGCGGCCGGCCCGGTGGCCGGTGCCGTGCTCTACAACCTTGCTCACTTCCTGGCCCTGCCGCTGGTCGGCCTGTGTCTGGCGGCTGGCCTCGGCCACTTCGATCTCGTGGGATTGGCCTTGATCTGGCTCGCTCATATCGGCCTCGATCGTGCGCTGGGCTATGGTCTCAAATACGCGAGCGGATTTGGCGATACGCATCTTGGCGTCATCGGCCGGCCGCGTGACACCACGATCGCGCCGCATTGAGAGGCGGCCGATGCCGAATGGGACTTGCCCGCGCCGGGGCGCGGGGCCGATGTAGCGCCGAAGCCGCGTCGGGTGCGGATCCCGTCGGCGGCGGGACAGGTAGCAGGGGCTTGTTGCGATGTTCGAGTTTCCGGTTCTGGTCGGCGACATCGGCGGCACGAACGCGCGGTTCGGCCTGATCGAGACGGCCGGCCAACAGCCCCGCCTGCTTTCCCACGAGGCCACCGCCGACCATCCCGATCCGTCGAGCGCCATCAGGGCGTCGCTGGCGAAGGGGGGCGGGCCTTCGCCGCGCTCGGCCATCCTGGCGATCGCCGGCCGGGTCGACGGGCCGGAGATCCAGCTGACGAACGCGCATTGGAAGATCGCCGGCCAGCGCATCGCGGCGGATTTCGATCTCTCCGCCGCGGTGGTGGTCAACGACTATGTCCCGGTGGCGGCCGGTGCCGCCGATATCGAGCCCCACGACCTCACGCCCGTGGGGCCCTGTCCGCCCGTGCCCGGCGGCGCGCGGGTTGTGCTAGGCCCCGGAACGGGCTTCGGCGCGGCGGCGCTGGTGCCCTACGCGGCGCATCTCGCCATCGTGTCCACCGAGGCCGGCCACACCGATCTCGGCCCGGTCGACGCGTTCGAGGAGAAGGTCTGGCGCGTCTTGGAGCGGGTCGAGGACCGCATCACCGTGGAGACGGTGCTGTCGGGTCCGGGGCTGTCGCGGCTGCACGCGGCGGTCGCCCATGTCCGGACCGGGCAGCCGCACGGGAAGATCGAGCCGGCCGCCGTCACCGAAGCGGGGCTCAACGCCACCGATCCGCATGCCGCCGAGACGCTCGAGCTTTTCGGCCGGGTGCTCGGCCGAGTCTGCGGGGATCTCGCGCTGACCTTTCTGGCGACCAGCGGCGTCTATATCGGCGGCGGCATCGCGCCCCGGATCCTCAAGGTGCTCGCGGAAAGCGGCTTCCGCGCCGCCTTCGAGAAGAAGGCACCCTTCGCCGCCATGATGCGCCAGATCCCGACCAGCGTGATCACCGTCCACGATCCGGCCTTCCGGGGTCTGGCGGCGCTGGCGAACGAGGGCGCCAAGTTCGTCTACCACGGGCAGGTCTGGCGCAAGCAGGCGTGACGGACGGGCGCGGTCGCCGCCAACGGGGCGAGGCGACCGGCGACGGCGCCCCGGTCGCGGCGGCACGGCCCGTGAGGGCCGGCGCTCAGGCCGCCGCCAGCGGCTTCGAGACCTCCTCCAGGGACTTGCCCTCCGCGGCCGTGCCCCAGATCCCGCCGACGATTGCCGCGATGAGCATCAGCACCGCGCCGAGGCCGTAGCCGAACAGGACCCAGTCCCGCGAGCCGGTCTCCACCAGGCTGCCGAACAGGAGCGGCCCCGACACGCCGCCGATGCCGGTGCCGACCGCGTAGAAGGCCGCGATGGCGAGCGCCCGGATCTCCAGCGGGAAGGTCTCGGAGACCGTGAGATAGGCCGAGCTCGCCGCCGCCGAGGCGAAGAAGAACACCACCATCCAGGCCCCGGTCTGGCCGACCGGCCCGAGCACGTCGAGGCGGAACAGCAGGCCGACGCCGGCCAGCAGCAGGGCCGAGATGCCGTAGGTGAAGGCGATCATCTTGCGCCGTCCGATCGTGTCGAACAGCCGCCCGAGCAGCAGCGGGCCCAGGAAGGAGCCGAGCGCGAAGGGCAGCAGGTACCAGCCGACATGGTTGCCGGGCACCTGGTAGAAGCGTTCCAGCACCAGCGCGTAGGTGAAGAACAGGGCGTTGTAGAAGAAGGCCTGGGCGATCATCAGCGCGAGGCCGACCATGGTCTCCTTGCGGCTCGTCACGAACAAAGCCTTGAACACCTCCGAAAGGGGGGTGTGGTCGCGGGTGCGGACCTTCATGCGCTTGCTTTCGTCCACCGGCGGCAGGGTCACGCCCTCGTCGGTGAAGCGCTTCTCGATGCCGGTGACCACCCGGTCGGCTTCCGCCGCGTAGCCGTGGGTCGCGAGCCAGCGGGGGCTCTCGGGGATCCAGGTGCGCAGGAGCAGGATCACGAGGCCGATGGCGCCGCCGGTGAAGAAGGCGACGCGCCAGCCCCAGGCCGGGTCGATCACCTCGGGCTTGAGGAGCACGATCGACATGAACGAGCCCAGCGCCGCGCCGATCCAGAACGAGCCGTTGATGACGAGGTTGGTCCAGCCGCGGACCCGGGCCGGGACAAGCTCCTGGATGGTCGAGTTGATCGCCGTGTACTCGCCGCCGATCCCGGCCCCCGTGAGGAATCGGAAGAAGCAGAAGCTCCAGATGTTCCAGGACAGGCCGGTGGCCGCCGTGGCGACGAGGTAGAGGGCCAGCGTGATGAAGAACAGCTTTTTGCGGCCGATCCGGTCCGTGAGCCAGCCGAAGCCGATGGCACCGGTCACGGCGCCCACGAG
This sequence comes from Methylobacterium sp. 391_Methyba4, assembly GCF_029691625.1. Taxonomy (NCBI): domain Bacteria; kingdom Pseudomonadati; phylum Pseudomonadota; class Alphaproteobacteria; order Hyphomicrobiales; family Methylobacteriaceae; genus Methylobacterium; species Methylobacterium sp. 391_Methyba4. The sequence goes on from NZ_CP121475.1 coordinate 6,308,482, forward strand.
GTAGCAGGAGGCGGCCAGCCCGACGTCGAACTCGGAGAAGGACATCGGCGGCTGGCGCAGGGCGCCCACCAGGGAGCCGGCGAGGGTGACCTCGAGCCCGTCCAGCACCCAGGTGATGCCCAGGGCCACGATGACGAGCACGTGGAAGCGGCCCCAGGGCAGCCGGTCCAGACGCGCCGAGATGTCCGTGTCGATCACGCGGCCGATCTCCGCGCGCTCCGGCGTCCCGGATCCCCCCTCGACCTTGCTCGCCATGTCCGCGTGTCCTCCCGTCTCAAGCGTTTACTGTGCCTGGACAGTGCGCATTTACCGCGACTGTAGGCAGGTGTTGGGAACGGGTTGGAAATCGATTCGGTTCGATTTCGTCTTCACATGCGCGGCGCAGAACAGGGAGGTCCACGCGGTGCCCTTCCCATGTCCTACCGTCCTGCCCTTTCCCGCCGCCCCCGGGCTCGGCTCGTCCTGCTGACCGTCCTGACCCTCGCGGGGCTCGCCACCGTCCCCACCGAGGGGGCGGACCGGCATCTCGAACGGCCCAAGCCGCGCGTCGCCCTGCAGGCGGCCGAGCGCTGGCGGCTGCGGCCGACGGAGCCCGTGGTGACGGTGACCGGCAGCGTCCGCAGGCGGCCCGAGACCGCGATCCCCGAGGATCGTCGGAACGTCCGCCTCGTCTACCCGGCGCTGGTCGAGGCGCGCTGACCGCGCCTGCAATCGATCTCTCGCCCACTCCATCTCGACGATCCGGATCCCGTCAGGCACAGCGCCTGCTTCGTCCGCATGTGGACGGGTTCGTCGGGACGGTGCGGAGGCGCGGATGGCGGAGGCAATCGCCCTGGTCGGGTGCAAGGGGCCGGGCCAGGAGGCGGAGTACCTGCGGATCCTGTCGGCGGCCATGCCGGAGGAGCGGCTGATCCCGTTCCGGACGATGGATGATGCGGCTCGGGCGGCGGCGCGGGTCGCCGTCGTGGCCAATCCCGATCCGGCCGAGGTGGCGGCGCTGCCGGGACTCGTCTGGGTGCAGAGCCTCTGGGCCGGAGTCGAGAAGCTGGTCGGCGCCTTCGACCGGCCGCTGCCGATCGTCCGCCTGGTCGACCGGGAAATGGCCCGCACCATGGCCGAGGCCGTGCTGGCCTGGACCTATTATCTCCAGCGCGACATGCCGGCCTATGCCCGCCAGCAGCGGGATCGGGTCTGGCGCCCGCACGCCTACCGCAAGCCGTCCGACACCACGGTGGGACTGCTCGGCCTCGGGGCGCTCGGCACCGCGGCGGCGGAGCGGCTCACCGGCGCGGGCTTCCGTGTCGTCGGCTGGAGCCGCGGCCCGAAGGCCGTGCCGGGCCTCGAGACGTTTCACGGCACCGACAGCCTCCCGGCGATGCTCGGCCGGTGCGACATCCTCGTCTGCCTCGTGCCGCTGACGCCCGAGACGCGGGGCCTCGTGGATGCTCGACGCCTCGCGGCCCTGAAGCCGGGCGCCGCGCTGATCAATTTCGCCCGCGGGCCGATCGTCGTCACCGAGGATCTGATCGCCGCCCTGGATTCCGGCCACCTCGCGCATGCGGTGCTCGACGTCTTCGGGGTCGAACCCCTGCCGGCGGACTCCCCGCTGTGGTCACATCCCGGGGTGACGGTGCTGCCGCACATTTCGGGGCCCACCGACATGGACTCGGCCGCCGCCACGGTGGCGGAGAACCTGAGGACCTATCGCCGGACCGGTCAGGTGCCGGACGGGGTCGACGCGGCTCGGGGTTATTAGGTCGCGCGTCGCGGCCGCTTCGTCCCGTCGTCCCGGGACCGCGCAGCGGTGCCCGGGATCCTGACACGCCGAGGCGCCAGGATCCTGCTCCGGCGGCGGCTCCGGATCGCCCGCCTCCGGCGTGCCTCTCCCGGTCCGAGCCCGCCTGCGGCGCCCGGAATGACGGCGCAGGTGGACGGGCGCGCCGCGTGACCTTTGCCCTTCGGATGCGTGGGGACGACGCGTGGCCTCACAGCGTCGGGAATGTCGCCGCGAGGTGGTCGATCAGCACCCGCACGGCCGGCGGCAGCCCGCGCCGGGTCGTGAAGACGAGGTGCACGATCCCAGGCTGCCCCTGCCACTCCGGATAGACGGGAACAAGCCGGCCCGCCCCGATGGCGTCGGTGCAGGCATGGTCGGGCAGGAACGCGACCCCGAGGCCGGCGGCCGCCGCGTCGCAGAGCGCGGCGAAGTCGCCGCAGGTCAGGCGCGGCTCGTGACGCAGGGTGAAAACCCGGCCATCCGCCCGCTCCAGCCGCCAATCCGCCTCGCCCGGATCGTCGCGGGTCCCGAGGGTCGGAGCCGCGCCGAGGCTGGCGATATCGGGGCCCAGGCCGCGCGCGACTTCCGGTGCGGCCACCAGGATCCAGCGCGAGAGCCCGAGCGAGCGCATGGTCAGCGACGCGTCGCTGGTCAGATCCCGCCGGACCCGCAGGGCCACATCGATCCGCTCCTCGATCAGGTCGACGGGCCGGTCGGTCGCCACCAGCTGCAGCCTGACCTTCGGATGCCGGGAGAGGAACACGCGCACGATCGCGCCGACGATATCGATGAGGCCCGTCGGGCAGCTCATGCGGATCCGCCCGTGCGGCTCGGTCTGCGCCTCCGCGACCAGCGCCTCGGCCCGTTCGGCCTCCAGCATCATCGCCCTGCAGCGCTCGTAGAAGCCCTGGCCGACCTCGGTCACGCGGAAGCGCCGGCTCGACCGCTCGATCAGGCGGACGCCCAGGCGCGTCTCCAGGGCCGCGACCCGGCGGCTGAGCTTCGATTTGGGCTGGTGCAGCGCCCGGCCCGCCGCGGCGAAGCCGCCATGCGCCACCACCTCGGCGAAGTAGACGTAGTCGTTCAGGTCGGCGCGGCTCATCGTTCCTCCAGGGGAACGCTGAGTGCCATATCTGGCGACTACCGGCATCATCGTTCCGTCGGCATCTCTCCAACCAGCGGCGCACACGAAGCCGAACGATGGAGAACGACGATGGCCGGCAGGTTTCAGGACAAGGTTGTGGTTGTAACGGGCGGGACCAGCGGCATCGGGCTCGCCGCCGCCCAGGCCTTCGTGGACGAGGGGGCCGCGGTGTTCATCACCGGCCGCCGCCAGGAGGCCCTCGACGCCGCGGTGAAGCAGATCGGCGGCCGGATCACCGGCGTACGCGGCGACATGGCGAACCTCGCCGACATCGACCGCCTCTATGATGCCGTCCAGCAGAAGCACGCGCAGATCGACGTGGTCTTCGCCAATGCCGGCGGCGGCACCTTCGCGCCGCTGGGGGCGATCACCGAGGAGCACTACCAGAGCATCTTCGACACCAACGTGAAGGGCGTGCTCTTCACCGTCCAGAAGGCGCTGCCGCTGCTGCGGGACGGGGCGGCGATCGTGCTCACCGGATCGACAACGGGCAGCGCGGGCACGCCGGCCTTCAGCGTCTACTCGGCCACCAAGGCGGCGGTGCGCAACTTCGCCCGGAACTGGATCCTCGACCTGAAGGACCGGCGCATCCGGGTGAATACGATCAGCCCCGGCGTCACCGAGACTGCGGGCCTCGACGCGCTGTTCGGCGGCGGCGATCAGGCGGCGGCCACCAAGGATTACCTCGCCGGCCAGATCCCGGCCGGGCGCGTCGGCCGGCCCGAGGAGATCGCCCAGGCGGTGCTGTTCCTCGCCTCCGACGCGGCGAGCTTCGTCAACGGTATCGAGCTCTTCGCCGATGGCGGGCAGGTCCAGATCTGAGGATCCGGCGCCGGCCGGGACGCGACACCCCGTCCCGGCCGACGGGATGAACCCTGGCTTTATCCGGGGGTTGATGGCCCGGCCGTCCGGATCCGCATCTCCGCGGGCGGGGGCCTGGAAGGACGCTCGGATTTCATGGGTTGGCCGCGCCGCATCTTGATCACCGCCGGACTCGTGACCGTCGCGGCGGGTGTCACGCTGAGCGTGGGCCGCTTCAGCTACGCGCCGATGCCCGACCGGGCGGACCTGCTCAACCCGGACCGCTACCCGATCCAGACCGCCTTCGACGTACTCGGACGGCGCATCTCGCGCGCGGAGGCGGACCGGCTCAACGGGACCGAGGCCGGACGGAAGGACCTCGCGCCGGGGAACGGCGCGGTCGCCATCGATCCTGCCATGGTCGAGCGCGGGCGGCAGGCCTTCTACCAGGAGACGTTCGGGAACGAGGTCTTCCTCACCGACGTCATGGGCATGCTCGACGGCGGGCTCACACCAACCGCGGTCGCCCTGGCGGTGGCGAAGCTCGGCGGTCAGGGAACCACGAACCTCCAGGTCGCCATGGCCAAGGACGTGCGCATCGGCGACCGTGTCTACCGGGCCGGCGAGCTGGTCCCGACCGGGCTCGACGTGCCGAGGGGCGGGGCCTTCATCATCGGGATCAAGACCTTCTCCGACCGCGGCCACCTGCGCATGGGCATCACCTGCGCCCTGTGCCACGCGGCGGTCGATCCCGGCACCGGCAAGGTCGTGGAGGGCGCGCCCAATACCGACCTCAATGCCGGGCTGCTGATGGCGCTCGCGAAGAACTCGTCGGCCTACTTCATGCACGCCAGCGTGCCGGAGGCCGATGCCCGGCCTTCCGCCGACCCGCAGCATACCGGCGCGACCGGGACGGGGCCGGCGCTGCCGGACGCCGCTTCCGTCGAGGCGGCCACGAAGGTGCAGGTGGCGAGTTGGCCGCCGGGCAGCTTCGACTCCTCCGCCGACCGGGTCACCAACCCGACCTCGATCCCGTCGAGCTTCTCCGCCCACGGCGAGCCCTACAGCTGGAGCGGCCGCGAGGCGATCGGGCCCTTCGCGGGCCTGTCCTCGCTGAACAACAACGTCCACGCGGCCAATTCCGACACGACCCAGCTCGCCGCCGCCGCGCCCTGGCTGTTCGGCATGGATCCCGAGACGTATCTCGGCATCGTGCTGCGCGGCGCGGCCACGGAGGCGTTCCGCTTCAAGCCGGAGGGTGGCCGGAGCCCGTCCGCGGTGCTGCGCAGCGTCGATCCGACCCCGGCCTCGCCGGGCCTGAACAGCTTCGCGGTCCTGCCGACCTATCCGGCGACCAACTACGTCACCGACAACGGCCTGTTCACCTCGGTGCCCGGGGAGCCGGTCAACCACGCCAACAACGCCATGTCGGCGTTCCAGAACCTGCTGCACCCGCCCGCCGCCGGACAGGATCCCGAAACGGTGCGCGCCGGCCGCGCGGTGTTCGAGAAGGCCGGCTGCGGGACCTGCCATGCCGGGCCGGCGCTCACCAACCACCGGATCGTCCCGGAGGCCGAGATCGGCACCGAGCCGACCCGGGCCCGGGCGGGCGCCAAGATGGAGGCGCGCCTGTCGCCGCCGACGATGTTCGCCACCGACACGCCGTTCCCGGTCCCGGCCGATCCGGTGATCGTCCCGGTGCCGCTCGCGGGCGACGCGCTGGCGCAGGTGCAACTCGCCTGGGGGCAGGGGGGCACGGAGGGGGGCTACAAGGTGCCGAACCTCGTGGGCCTCGCCTGGACGGCGCCGTACCTGCACGATTCCGGCGTGGCGGTCGGGCCCGATGCCGAGGGCCAGCTGGGCGTCCCGGGCACGCTCTACAGGGGCGTCGCCCCCGATCCCGCCAACAGCCTGCGCGCCCTGGTGGACCGGGATCTCCGGGCCAAGGTGATCGCCGCCAACGCCGCCTCGGATACGGCGCGGATCGCCCGCGTCACCGGCAAGGGGCATGCCTTCTGGGCGGATGCCGGTTCGGGCGTCTCGCCCGAGGAGCAGCGGGCGCTGATCGCCTATCTGCTGTCGGTCGATCGTCTGACCGAGCCGGCCGCGACGCCCTGATCCGGGCGGTGCCACCGGTGGTCCGGGTCACTGCATCGGGGAGCCCTCGCCGCCCCGCTGCATGGCCGGGCGCAGCGCATCCCGCGCGGTTCAGATGACCGCCTCGATCAGGCCCCGCCGCTTGGCCTCCTCGGCCTCGAGGTACCAGTTCGACGGTGCCTTCTCGAGCACCTCGTCGAGGGTCACGTCCGAGCCCTGGATCAGGTTCGAAAACCCCTCGTTCTGGATCGCGATCGAGCACTGGATCTCATTGAGCGTTGCCGTCACGGAGGCGATGCAGGTGGTGAGCGGCCCCTCGATCTGGAGCTGCTTGTTCATCTTGCGCTCGTGGATCATCAGCCGCGTGCCGCAGGTCAGGTATCGGTTCGGCCGGGCGAAGAAGCTCATGAAGGTGGTGCCGGCCGAGTAGATCGCCACCTTGCCGAGGAAGACGAACCGCCGGTCCGGGTCCATGGTGCTGTTGAAGCGGATGTCCTCGCCCATCATCCGGGCCACCTCCGGATCGCCGCCGAGCGTCGTGAGCTCGACGACGACGATCTCGCGGTCGGCCGCCGCCCCGAGCTGGCGGCGGAAGTCGCGGTACATGTCGTAGTCCACCGCGCCCGACAGCAGGACGGCGGGGGCCCGGAACGCGGTGGGGCCGAGGGGCGTCGTGTCCATGGTTCTCCTGATCGAATGACCGGCGTTCAGCGTGCCGGGTCGGGGGGACCCTCGCCCTTGCCCACGAAGGGGATGCCCGCGATCGGGCATTGCTCCGTGCCGACGCTCTGACGGGTAATGGCCCGCACCGCGTCGCGGGTTCCGTCGGGATCCTCGATCCAGCGCCGGTAGAAGTCGTAGGGGCATTCCGACATCCCGTGCCGGTTCTCCTTCGAGTTGATCATGCCCGTGTAGCCGCGATGCAGGAGCTTGAAGAGGTGGTTCTCCGACTGTCCGTGGGCGCGGAAATCCCGGATCAGGAACTTCGACAGGGCCGCGTACTGGATGCCCATCTCCTCCTCGCCGCACTCGCCGAGCGTGCGGCCGTCGAAGCCGATGATCGCCGAGTGGCCGAAATAGGTGTAGACGCCGTCGAACCCGGCGGCATTGGCCACCGCCACGTAGGTGTTGTTGGCGAAGGCCATCGCCTTCGAGATGACGATCTGCTGCTCTTTCGCCGGGTACATGTAGCCCTGGCAGCGGATGATCAGCTCGGCGCCCCGCATGGCGCAGTCGCGCCAGATCTCCGGGTAGTTGCCGTCGTCGCAGATGATCAGGCTGATCTTCAGCCCCTTCGGCCCGTCCGACACGTAGGTGCGGTCGCCCGGATACCAGCCCTCGATCGGCGTCCAGGGCATGATCTTGCGGTACTTCTGGACGATCTCGCCCTGGTCGTTCATCAGGATCAGGGTGTTGTAGGGCGCCTTGTTGGGGTGCTCCTCGTGGCGCTCGCCGGTGAGCGAGAACACGCCCCAGACCTTGGCCTCCCGGCAGGCGGCGGCGAACACCTCGGTCTCGGCGCCCGGGACCGTGGAGGCGGTCTCGTACATCTCGGCGGCGTCGTACATGATGCCGTGGGTCGAGTATTCGGGGAAGATCACGAGGTCGAGGCCGGGCAGGCCGCTCTTCATGCCGACGATCATCTTGCCGATCGCCTTGGCGTTCTCCAGCACCTCCGCGCGGGTGTGCAGGCGCGGCATCTTGTAGTTCACGACGGCGACGCCGACGCTGTCCTGGCTGGACGAGATGTCTCCGTGCATCATGGCGTGATGTCCTCCTGAGGATTGTTGCGCCGAGGCGCGCCGTGACCCTCCCCCCTCTGCGGGGGAGGGTACCCTGCGCAGCAGGGGGGAGAGGGGCAGCGCGACGCGGCAGGATCGCGCGTCGGTCGCGACACATCCGGATGCGGCGCTCCTCTCTCCCGACCCTCGCTGACGCGAGGGCACCCCCCCCCCCCCCCCCCGCAGAGGGGGGAGGGCTATGCGCGTTCGACTTAGTGGCTGATCATCCAGGGCCGCGCCTTCGGGAAGCTCTTGGCGGCGGCCGGGGCCGCGGTCGCCTTCTTGGGGGTGCAGCAGCCGCAGCCGGCCCCGTGGCTCCCCGAGCGACGGGGCGCGTGGCGGCTGCGCTCGTTGGTGGCGTGGGCGGCCCGCAGCCCCGCATCCATGCCGGCGATGCGCGGCGCGGTCAGGAAGGCGCGCTGGCTCGAGCTGCCGCAGTCCGGGCAGGCATGCGGATCGCGGAACTCGGCCATCGGCCGCATTACCGTGAAGGGCCCGCAGGCCTCGCAGGCGTAATCATAGACGGGCATGGCGACGCTTTCAGAAAGGCTGCCGGATCAGACCGCTGTCGGGCGAAACGCGGGTTCCCTCTCCCGTGCGGGAGAGGGACAGGGTGAGGGATGCGACCTCTCCGGAAAGACCGGGTCCCTCACCCCAACCCTCTCCCGCACGGGAGAGGGGGCAGGTCGCGTCCGATGAAAGCGGGCGCGACACGCAGCAGACGGCCTGATCACAGATCCGGCGAGAGCGGCATCTGGATCGAGCCGTCGAGGAACTGGGTCGGTCCGTCGGCGCCCGGGTTGATGTCGAACTCGAAGATCTTGGTCGGTATCCAGAGCGTCGCGCACGCGTTCGGGATGTCGACCACGCCCGAGATGTGCCCCTGGACCGGCGCCGTGCCGAGGATCGAGTAGGCCTGGGCGCCCGAATAGCCGAACTTCTTGAGGTACTCGATCGCGTTCAGGCAGGCCTGCCGGTAGGCGATGTGGACGTCGAGGTAATGCTGGCCGCCGCTCTCGTCGACCGAGATGCCCTCGAAGATCAGGTGATCGTCGTATTTCGGCGTGATCGGCGACGGCTTGAAGATCGGGTTCTTGATCCCGTACTTCGCCATGCCGTCCTTGATCAGCTCGACCTTGAGATGGACCCAGCCGGCCATCTCGATGGCGCCGCAGAAGGTGATCTCGCCGTCGCCCTGGCTGAAGTGCAGGTCGCCCATCGAGAGGCCGGCGCCGGGGACGTAGACCGGGAAGTAGATCTTCGAGCCGCGCGACAGGTCCTTGATGTCGCAATTGCCGCCGTGCTCGCGGGGCGGGACCGTGCGGGCGCCCGTGGCGGCAGCCTTGTCCTTCGCGTCGCCCTTCAGGCGGCCCATATGGGCCGTCGGCCCGAAGGGGAGGGTAGCCAGCGCCGGCACGCGCTCCGGATCGGTGTCGTAGAGCGCCTTCTCGCGGGTGTTCCAGGTCTCCAGCATCTTCGGATCGGGCAGGCAGCCGATCAGGCCGGGATGGATCAGGCCCGGGAAGCGCACGCCCGGCACGTGGCGGGACTTGGTGAACATGCCCTCGAAGTCCCAGATCGACTTCTGGGCCTGCGGGAAGTGCTCGGTGAGGAAGCCGCCGCCGTTCTTCTTCGAGAAGAAGCCGTTGAAGCCCCACTGGCTCTCGGGCTTTGCGCCGATGTCGAGGAGATCGACCACCAGGAGGTCGCCGGGCTCGGCGCCCTCGACGCCGATCGGACCCGAGAGGAAGTGGACGATCGACAGGTCGATGTCGCGCACGTCGTCGGCGGAATCGTTGTTCTTGATGAAGCCGCCGGTCCAGTCGTAGGTCTCGACGATGAAGTCGGCGCCCGGCTTCACATAGGCGACCATCGGGATGTCCGGGTGCCAGCGGTTGTGCACCATGTCGTTGTCGTAGGCCGATTGCGTGAGATCGACCTTGATCAGCGTCTCGGGCATGTTCTGTCTCCAGCTCCCTAGAACCTTGGGGCGGACCCCATCCGCGCGCCGGTGCGCGAATCTCACCCGCTCGCGAGCAGCTCGTTCAGCGCGTCGTCGAGGACCTTGATGTCGTCCGGGCTGGTGCCGGGCCCGCCCGCGAAATGGCCCCACCACGTGTCGATCACGCGCAGCTCCGCGTTCGGCATGGCAGCCGCCTCGATGGCGTTGTCCTCGGGCGGGAAATACAGATCCGTGGAGGCGGGCATCAGGATCGCCTTGGCGCGGATGGCGCCGAGCGCGGCCTTGAAGTCGCCCTTGAAGGTGTCGTTGGCGCTGATGTCGCCGTGCTGCCACGTCCACAGCATGGCGAGCAGGTTGTTGGCGTCGCGTTCGTAGAAGAGGCCTTCCCAGAACCCGATCAGGAAGTCCTCCAGCGAGGCGTAGCCCATGTGGGTGATGTCGGCCTCGAGCCGGTAGAAGGTCTGCGACAGGCCCCAGCCGGCATAGACCCGGCCGAAGGCGCGCAGCCCCCGCGTCGGCGGGCTCGTGTACCAGCCCTCCGCCCAGGCGGCGTCGGCCTGGAGCGCCGCCTTGGCGCCCTCCAGGAAGACGTAGTTGTGCCGCGAGCACTTGGCCGAGCCCTGAAACGGCAGGATCTTCGGCACCATGTCGGGGTACATCGACGCCCAGTGGTAGGTCTGGAGCGCGCCCATCGACCAGCCGGTGACCAGAACCAACTTCTCGATGCCGAAATGCTCGGTGACGAGGCGGTGCTGGGCGCGGACGTTGTCGTAGGCGGTGACGTTGGGGAAGCGCGGCCCGTTCCAGGGCGCGGGCGTGTTGCTCGGCGAGGACGAGAGCCCGTTGCCGAACATGTTCGGGATGATGATGAAGTACTTGTCCGGGTCGAGCGCCTTGCCGGGGCCGATCAGCCATTCGTTCTCGGTGTGCTGGCCCGAGTACCAGGTCGGGTAGACGATGGCGTTGTCCTTGGCGTGGCTCAGGGTCCCGAAGGTCTTGTAGGCGAGCTTGGCCGCGCGCAGCGTCTTGCCGCACTGAAGGACGAAGTCGCCGAGTTCAAAGATCTCGTAATCGGCCATTCCGCGCTCCTCAGACCGACAGGAACCGGGCGACGGCGGCCTCGTCGATGCCGTCGCGCGGGGCCTCGTGGACGATGGCGCCGTTCTCCAGCACGATCACCCGGTCGGCCACGTCCAGGGCGAAGCTCAGGACCTGCTCGGACACGACGATGGACAGGCCGCGCGCGTCGCGGATCGTCTTCAGGGTCCGGCCCATCTCCCGGATGATCGAGGGCTGGATGCCCTCGGTGGGCTCGTCCAGAAGCAGGACCTTCGGGCGGCTCGCGAGCGCCCGGGCGATGGCGAGCTGCTGCTGCTGCCCGCCCGACAGGTTGCCGCCGCGCCTTCCCTTCATCTCCAGGAGCACCGGGAACATGTCGTAGAGGTCCTGCGGCACCTTGCGGGTGCCGGTGACCGTGAGCCCGGTCTCGATGTTCTCCTGGACCGTCATGGTCGAGAAGATCATCCGGCCCTGCGGCACGTAGGCGAGGCCCTTGGCGACCCGGGCATGGCTCTTGAGGGCACCGACATCCGCCCCCTCGACCCGGATCGACCCGGCCTTGACGGGAACGAGCCCCATCAGGGTCTTCATCAGGGTGGTCTTGCCCATGCCGTTGCGGCCCATCACGGCGACGATCTCGCCCGGCGCCACCGAGAAGGTGAGCCCGTGCAGGACCTCGCTCTGGCCGTAGGCGGCGTGCAGGTCCTCGACGGCGAGCGCCGGCGTGGCGGATGGGATCGTGGCGAGCGGGGGCGCCTGGACGGGGGCCGAGTGCGCGGTCTGGAGCGACGCCATCGTCAATGTCCCAAATACACTTCGATGACCTTCGGGTCGTTCTTGACCCGGTCCATCGACCCTTCGGAGAGCACCTTGCCCTGGTGCAGGACGGTCACCCGGTGGGCGATGTCCTCGACGAACTTCATGTCGTGCTCGATCACCAGCACCGAGCGGCCCTTGATGATCTGGTTGAGCAGCTCGGCGGTCTTGATCCGCTCGCCGACGCTCATCCCGGCCACCGGCTCGTCGAGCATCAGCAGCTCCGGGTCCTGGATCAGCAGCATGCCGATCTCCAGCCACTGCTTCTGGCCGTGGCTCAGGAATTCGGCCCGCTCCTTGAGCTGGTCCTTCAGGAAGATCGTCTCGGCGATGGCGTGGATGCGGTCGCGGACCTCCGCGTCCCGCTTGAACGTGAGGGCGCCGAACACCGAGCGGCCGCGGGGGAACGAAATCTCCAGGTTCTCGAACACCGTCAGGTCGTCGTAGATCGACGGCGTCTGGAACTTGCGGCCGACGCCGGCCTGCACGATCGCGCTCTCGGAGAGCTTGGTGAGTTCCTGGCCCTTGTACTTGATCGAGCCGGCGCTGGCCTTGGTGCGCCCGCAGATCAGGTCGAGCACCGTGGTCTTGCCGGCCCCGTTCGGGCCGATGATCACCCGGATCTCGTCGGGATCGACGTAGAACGACACGTCGTTCACCGCCTTGAACCCGTCGAACGAGACGGTGAGCGCCTCGACGGCGAGGAGGTAGTCGGGCGGGGCCGCCTCGGCGCCGACCACGGGGGAGGGGAGGATCGCGGCGTTCATGGCGTGCTCACTCGGCCGGGGCGCCGTGGGGCGGGACGATGGCGGGTTCGGGCGCCTGCAGGCTCTTGGCGCGGCGGGTGAGGCGCGGCTCGATATGCTCGCGCCAGATCCCCGCGAGGCCGTTCGGGAAGGCCAGCACCACCGCGATGAACAGGGCGCCGAGGCCGAACAGCCAGAGGTCCGGGAAGCTCTCGGAGAAGCTGGTCTTGGCCCAGTTGACCAGCAGCGTGCCCCAGACCGCGCCGAACAGGGACAGGCGTCCGCCGACCGCGGCGTAGATCACCATCTCGATCGACGGGACGATGCCCACGAAGGAGGGCGACATGAACCCGACCTGCAGGGTGAACATCGCCCCGCCGATCGCCGCCAGCCCGGCGGCGAAGCAGAAGGCGAAGACCTTGAACCCCGCCACCGAGTAGCCGGAGAAGCGGACCCGGTCCTCCTTGTCGCGCATGGCGACGAGGATGCGGCCGAGTTTCGACTTCTTCACGTATTGCGCCGCCAGGATGCAGGCGATCAGCAGGCCGCCATTGACGAAGTACAGGATGAATTTCGCCGAGTCGGTGCGGATGTCCCAGCCGTGGAGGGTGCGCAGATCGGTGATGCCGTTGATGCCGCCGGTATAGCCCTGCTGGCCGACGATCAGGATCGTCAGGATCGCCGCGATGGCCTGGGTGATGATGGCGAAATAGGTGCCGCCGACCCGGCGCTTGAACATCGCGAAGGAGATCAGCATCGCGAACAGGACCGGCACGGCGACCGCCAGCACGATGGTGAGCGGCAAGCTCTTGAACGGCTGCCAGAACCAAGGGAGCGCCGTGATCTGGTTCCAGTCCATGAAGTCCGGAATGCCGGGCGTGGACTGGATCTTGGTGTTCTCGATGCTCGAAGCCTCCAGCTTCAAGTACATCGCCATGCCGTAGCCGCCGAGGCCGAAGAACACGCCCTGGCCGAGCGACAGGATCCCCGCATAGCCCCAGCAGATCACCAGCCCGAGGGCCACGAACGCGTAGGTGAGGTACTTGCCGACGAGGTTGAGGCGGAAGCCGTCGAGCATCAGCGGCAGGACGACCAGGATCACCCCGGCCAGGAGGAAGAGGCTCAGCCACTCCACCGGCTTCATGAACGGGTTGTCGTTGACGGTGACGGATTTGGTAAGGGTCTGGACCGGGTTCGTCATCGGGAAAACATCCTCAGCGCCGGACCTTGAGGGTGAAGAGGCCCTGGGGCCTCAGCATCAGGATGCCGACCACCGCGAGCAGGGTGATCACCTTGGCCATCGAGCCGGAGAGGAAGAACTCCAGGGTCGACTGCGTCTGGGAGATCGAGAAGGCCGACGCGATGGTGCCCAAGAGGCTCGCGGCGCCGCCGAACACGACGATCAGGAAGGTGTCGACGATGTAGAGCTGGCCCGAGGTCGGCCCGGTGGAGCCGATCATCGTGAAGGCCGAGCCGGCGATGCCCGCGATCCCGCAGCCGAGGCCGAACGTGTAGCGGTCGACCTTCTCGGTATCGATGCCCACGGCGCCCGCCATGGCGCGGTTCGACATCACGGCGCGGACCTGCTGGCCGAAGCGCGAGCGGAAGATCAGCAGCGCGACGCAGACGGTGATCAGGATGGTCACGGCCATGACGAACAGGCCGTTGATCGGGATCTCGATCGTGTCGGTGACCTGCACCGAGCCGATCAGCCAGGACGGCAGCTCGACGCCGACCTCGCGGGCGCCGAAGATCGACCGGTAGGCCTGCTGGAGGATCAGCGAGAGGCCCCAGGTGGCGAGGAGCGTGTCGAGCGGGCGCTTGTAGAGGAACCGGATCAGGCCCCATTCCACCAGCATGCCCAGTGCCCCGGAGGCGAGGAACGCCAGGCCCATGGCGATGAAGAAGTAGATCGGGAAGAGCGCCGGCAGGTAGGACTGGCAGAAGGTCGAGCAGAGATAGGTGACGTAGGCGCCGAGGATCATGAACTCCCCGTGCGCCATGTTGATCACGCCCATCTGGCCGAAGATGATCGCGAGCCCCAGCGCCATCAGCAGGTAGACGGAGAACAGGATCAGGCCGGCGAAGCCCTGCATGGCGAAGATCGCGCCGAGGTCGCCGAGGGAATAGTCGCCGAGCATGTCTTGGTCTTCCGCTGCAGATCGGGGCGGAGGGCGAGCGTCCTCCGAGCGGATTGTTCGGTGCCGGTTCTGAAGTCCGAGACGGACTCCCTCTCCCGTTCGGGAGAGGGTTGGGGTGAGGGATGTGCCTTCTCCGGAAGGACCTGGTTCCTCACCCTGTCCCTCTCCCACACGGGAGAGGGGACACGCGTTCCATCCGGTGAGCGGCGGCGCGGACTGTGTGCGGGCCTGGGGCTATTGGTAGCCCTTCGGGAACGGATCGGGCTTGATCAGCTCGGGACTGGTGTAGACGATCTCGAATTGGCCATCGGTCTTGGCCTTGCCGACCCGCGTCTTCGACCAGAGGTGATGGTTCTCGTCGATCTTGACGTAGCCTTCCGGCGCGCCCTTGAACTCGATGCCCGGCGAGGCCGCCACCACCTTGTCGACGTCGAAGGAGCCGGCCTTCTCGCAGGCCATCTTCCACAGGAACGGTCCGAGATAGGCCGCCTGCGTCACGTCGCCGATGACGGTCTTCTCGCCCCACATCTTCTTGAAGGCGGCGACGAACGCCTTGTTGTTCTCGTTGTCGATCGACTGGAAGTACTTCATGCAGGCATAGGCCCCGGCGATGTTCTCGCCGCCGATGCCGTCGATCTCGTCCTCGGTGACCGAGATCGTCATCAGCACCTGCTTCGACAGGTCGATGCCCGCCGCCTTGAGCTGCTTGTAGAACGCCACGTTCGAGCCGCCGACCACGTCGGCGAAGATCACCTTCGGCTTGGTGAGCTTGATCTTGTTGATGACCGAATTGAACTGCGTGTGGCCGAGCGGGAAGTACTCCTCGCCGACGACCTTGCCCTTGAGGACGTTCTCGACGTGCTTGCGGGCGATCTTGTTCGACGTGCGCGGCCAGATGTAATCGGAGCCGATGAAGTAGAAGCTGTCGCCGCCCTTCTCCTTGTGCACCCAGTCGAGGCCGGCGAGGATCTGCTGCGTGGCCTCCTGGCCGGTGTAGAAGACGTTCTTCGACTGCTCCAGGCCCTCGTAGAAGGTCGGGTAGTAGAGAAGGCCGTTATACTGCTCGAAGACCGGCAGCACCGCCTTGCGCGAGGCCGAGGTCCAGCAGCCCATCACGGCGGCGCAATGGTCGTTGACGAGGAGCTTCTTGGCCTTCTCGGCGAAGGTCGGCCAGTCGGAGGCACCGTCCTCCTGGATGATCTTGATCTTGCGGCCGAGCACGCCGCCGGCATCGTTGATCTGCTGGATCGCGAGTTTTTCCGCTTCCTGGGCGCCGGTCTCGGAGATCGCCATCGTGCCGGTGATCGAGTGCAGGATGCCGACCGTCACCTCGGTGTCGGTCACCGCGAGGCCGGTGGTGTTCACCGCTGCGGTCGGCGGCGCCGCCCAGGCATTCCGCGGCATCAGCGCCAGCGCCGGAGCGCCGGCCAGTCCCATGAGCAGCCTGCGCCGCAGCGGGGAGCGTAAGCCGTGATCGGCGCCGGTCTCGGTGTCGTCTGCCATGTGCCTGACCCTGTTCGCGTCCGGGGCCTTGAGAGGCGGCCGCGGATCGACGAGCGCAGGCTAGGTCCTGGGTTGCGGTGCGGCCTATACGCGATTTTGCGTATGGCCGTACTCTTGCATGCGGTGCACCATCGCCGCGGAATACTTTGAGGTTGGGGTGACGGGGAGCGCGAAGAGCGTGAGCACCGTTCGGGTGCTCGATGTTTCGCGCGCGCCCGCGCCCGTTGGCGTCGCATGCGCCGCGCCGGCCATGGGCGGCGGCCGGGTCGTCGGGTCTCCGGCACCATGAGCGGGCCGCAGCGCATCATCCCGATCCGCCGGGACTACAACCGCTTCGTCGCCGACGAGACCCTGGAGGATTACGCCCTCCGCTTCACCGCCAAGAAGGCGCGGCGCTGGTCCAGTCTGGAAGTGGCGCAGACCGCGCTCGGGTCGATATCGTTCCTGGCGCTCGAGGCGATCGGCGGGACGCTGGCGCTGACGGCCGGGCTCCCCAACACGGTGGCGGCCGTCCTGGTCGTCGGCCTGATCATCTTCGCCACGGCGGCACCGATCACGGTCTACGCCGCCCGTCACGGCGTCGACATGGATCTCCTCACCCGCGGCGCCGGGTTCGGCTATCTCGGCTCGACCGTCACGTCGCTGATCTACGCGAGCTTCACGTTCCTGTTCTTCGCCATCGAGGCGGCGATCATGGCGCTGGCGCTGCAGCTCTGCTTCGGGCTGCCGCTGGGCGTCGGCTACCTGCTCTGCGCCGGGGCGGTGATCCCGCTCGTCGTCTACGGGATCCGTCTGATCAGCCGGTTCCAGATCTGGACGCAGCCGATCTGGATCGGGCTGAGCCTGCTCCCGCTGATCTTCGTGGCGGCACAGGGCGCGGGGCCGCTGCGCGCGCTCACCGTCTTCCCGGGCCTTGACGGCGGCGGCGCCGGCTTCGATCTCGCCCGATTCGGGCTCGCCACGGGCGTCCTGCTGGCGCTGCTGGCGCAGGTCGGCGAGCAGGTCGACTTCCTCCGCTTCGTGCCGGAGCCGGCAGGTCCGCGCGACCGCCGCTGGTGGCTGGCGGTCCTGGCGGGCGGCGCGGGCTGGATCCTGCCCGGCATGTTGAAGATCCTGCTCGGCGCCGCCCTCGCGGTCCTGGCCCTGGGGCACGGCGTCCCGCCCGAGCACGCCGCCGAGCCGACCCGGATGTACGCGGTGGCCTTCGGCTACCTGACGGGGGAGGGCAGCCGGGCAGCACTGCTGCTCACCGGGCTGTTCGTCATCGTGTCGCAGCTCAAGATCAACCTCACCAACGCCTATGCCGGCTCGATCGCGTGGTCGAACTTCTTCTCCCGGCTGACCCACAGCCATCCGGGACGGGTGGTCTGGCTCGTGTTCAACGTCGCCATCGCGGTGCTCCTGATGGAGCTCGGCATCGACAAGACCATCGAGAGCACGCTGCCGCTCTACGGAGCCGTGGTCTCGGCCTGGGTCGGGGCGCTCGCCGCGGACCTCGCGGTGAACAAGCCGCTGGGCCTCTCGCCTCCGGGGATCGAGTTCAAGCGCGCCCATCTCTACGCCGTGAACCCGGTGGGGACCGGCGCCATGGCGCTGGCGCTGACGGCCGGCGGCGCGGCCTATCTCGGCTGGCTCGGCCCGATCCTGCAGCCCTTCGCGCCGCTGCTCACCCTCGCCGTCGCCTTCGGCGCCGCGCCGGCGATCGCCTGGGCGACGGGGGGGCGCTGGTATCTCGCCCGGACGCCCAAGCAGGATTGGGGCACCGCCGAGGTCACCTGCCGGGTCTGCGAGTTGCCCTTCGAGGGCGAGGACATGGCCCATTGCCCGGCCTACGACGCGCCGATCTGCTCGCTCTGCTGCTCGCTCGACGCCCGCTGCGGCGACCTGTGCAAGCCGCACGGAAGGCTGGAAGTGCAGGCGCAAGCCGTGGCCGCCCGGATCCTGCCGGGCCGGACCGCAGCCTGGATCGGCGCGCCGCTCGGCCGCTACCTCGCGGTGATGCTGACGCTCTGCGCGGTGATCGGCCTGATCCTCGGCATCGTGCATGCGGGCGCGACGATTGCCCACCCGGAGAATCGCGAGTTCCTGCGCACGGCGCTGACCAGCGTGTTCTTCACCCTGGTGGTGATCCTCGGCGTGGTGGCGTGGCTGTTCGTGCTCGCCCAGGAGAGCCGGCGCGTCGCCCAGGCCGAGACGATGCGCCAGACCGCGCTCTACCAGGCGGAGATCGCCGCCCATAAGATCACCGACGCCAAGCTGCAGGAGGCCAAGGAGCGGGCCGAGGCCGCCAACCAGGCCAAGAGCCGCTACGTGGTCGGGATCAGCCACGAGCTGCGCACGCCGCTCTCCACGGTGCTCGGTTACGCGCAGCTCCTGGAATCGGATCCGGCGATCCCGGCGCACCGCCTCAACGGTCTCCGGGTGATCCGCCGCAGCGCCCAGCACCTGTCCGGGCTGATCGACGGCCTCCTCGACATCTCGCGCATGGAGGCCGGACGCCTTCAGATTCACCGCGACGAGGTGCGCCTCGCCGATTTTCTCGACCAGCTGGTCGACATGGTCCGGCTCCAGGCGCGCGAGGCGGGGCTGGAGTTCCGCTTTTCGCGGCCGGAGATCCTGCCGGCCGTGGTCGCCACCGACGAGAAGCGGCTGCGCCAAGTGCTGCTCAACCTTTTGTCGAACGCCATCAAGTTCACGGAAACCGGCACCGTCTCGCTGGACCTGAGCTACCGGAGCCAGATCGCGATCTTCACGATCCGCGACACCGGTCCCGGCATCCCGGAGGCGGATCTCGCGCGGATCTTCGAGCCGTTCGAGCGCGGCTCGACGCCGGCCGCCCGCAGCACGCCGGGGACCGGGCTCGGGCTCACCATCGCCAACCTGCTGGCCCAATTGCTGGGCGGCGAGATTACCGTGACGGCGGCGCCGGGCGGCGGCACGCAGGCGCGTCTGCGGCTGATGCTGGCCTCCGTGGCCCAGCCGGCACCGATTGTCCCGCCCGCGCCGGCGGCGGCCCCGGAGAGGGTCTATGCGGGCGCGCGACGCACCGTCCTGGTCGCCGACGACGACAGCGCCCACCGCGCGCTGATGCGGGCGATCCTGGAGCCGCAGGGCATCTCCGTCCTGGAGGCCGGCTCGGGGCCGGAGTGCCTGGCCATCGTCGCGCGGGGCGGGGTCGACCTGATCCTGCTCGACATCGCGATGCCCGGGATGACCGGCTGGGCGGCGGCCGCGGCCCTGCGGCAGGCCGGACATACCGGCCCCATCGCCATGATGTCCGCCAATGTCCACGAGATCAGCCCGGTTCGCGGCGACGACGCGCCCCACGACGCCATCTTCGCCAAGCCCTTCGACCTGCGCGACGTGATGGAGCGGATCGGCAAGCTCCTGCACCTCGAATGGACCGAGAGCCCCGCGCCGACGCAGCCCGAGCCTGTTCCGGCCTTCGCGGACGGGCCGGGGCCCGGGCCCGAGCATATCGGCGAGCTCCTGCGCCTCGGCCGGATCGGGCATATCCGGGCCATCGAGGCCAAGCTGATCCAGATGGAGGAGGACGCGACCGTGCCGCCCGCTTTCGTCGCCCGGATGCGCGGGCTGGTCGAAGGGTACGACCTGCGCCGCTACCTCTCGGTCCTGCAGGAGCTCGCCCGTCATGGCTGAGGCGCCGAAGCTCCAGCCGAACCGGGACATCGTCCTGGTGATCGATGATTCGCCCGACACGCTGAGCTTCCTCACCGAGGCGATCGAGCGCTCCGGGGCCACCGTGCTGGTCGCGGTCGGCGGCGACCTCGCCCTGGCCCTCGTGGACGAGATCACGCCCGACGTGATCCTGCTCGACGCGGTGATGCCGGGGCTCGACGGCTTCGAGACCTGCCGGCGGCTCAAGGCCAAGCCGCATCTCGCCGGCGTGCCGGTGATCTTCATGACCGGCTTGAGCGAGACCGAGCACATCGTGAAGGGCCTCTCCGCCGGCGGCATCGACTACGTCACGAAGCCCATCGCGCCGGACGAGATCCTGGCCCGGATCCGCGTACACCTCGCCAGCGCCCGCGCCGCGCAGAGCGCCCGGGCTGCCCTCGACACGGCCGGGCGGACCCTGTTCGCCGTCTCGGAGGACGGGCATGTGCTGTGGTCGACGCCGCAGGCCGGCCGGCTGCTGGCCGGCCTCGGCGCCGATCGCTCCGGCGCCGTCGAACTGCCCGCCAAGGCGCGCGACTGGCTGCGCGGATGCCTCGCCGGCGCCGCGCAGCCCCTGACGCTGACCGATCGCGACGGTCTCGCCTACGCCCTGAGCTTCATCGGCCGCACGCCGGACGAGATCCTGCTCCGCCTGTCGCGGGACGCGCTCTCGGCGGGGGTCGAGCGGCTCCGGGCGCGCCTCCCGGTCACCGGCCGCGAGGCGGAGGTTCTGCTCTGGCTGTCCCGCGGCAAGTCGAGCCGCGACATCGGCGAGATCCTCGGGCTCAGCCACCGGACCGTGACCAAGCACCTCGAGGGCATCTACGCCAAGCTCGGCGTGGAGAACCGCACGGCGGCCTCGATCATCGCCGCACGCCATCTGGAGGGGTGAGCCGAAGGCCGCATCCCGCTCTTGTCCACAGGCTGCGCGGCCCGGCGAAACGCCTTGGTAAGCCCCGTTCCCTCACGGTCCCGGCTCAGCCTGACAAGCCGAGTCCGGATGCGATGATGACCAGCCAGCAGCTCGCCGACGAACTGAAGCGGATCGCCACCACGCAGGTCAGCGACATCACCCGCGCGGTGAAGGAAGGCCAGAAGTCGATCGCGCTCAACGAGGTGCGGGACATGGCGCGGCGCCTCGTCCTGCTCGCGGACGCCTTCGATCCGAAATCCGCGGCTGAGAAGTCCGAACCCGTCGCCGAAGCCGTCGACGACGCCCAGGCCGCCTGACACCCGTTGCCGGCGGTGTCCCCGCCGGTCCCCTCCCAGGAGCGCTTCATGGTCCGCGCCCACTTCACCATCCGCCTCGGCAACGCCTCGCTCCCGGCCTCGGCGGCCCAGTGGGTCGAGGATGTCGAGTCCGCCCGGTCCACCGCGCGCACGATCGTGCAGGGGCTGATGCGCCAGCACGGCGGCGACCCGCGGCTGATGGAGGCGGCGATGGTGATCACCGACGACGACGGCGCCACGCTCCTGGAGATGTCCTTCTTCGACGCGCTGTACCTGCCGGTCGAGCCGGTCGCGGATGCCGACCGTCGCCGGCCGCGTGCGCCGCGCAGGGCCGCGCCGCTGGGTCTGACGGCCGCCCTCGGCCCCGTCCGGCGTCTCGCGGGCGCGCTGGGCATGCGCGCGCCTTCCCTGTCGGGCCGCTGAGACCGGCTCAGCCGAAGAGGTCGCTGACCACGAAGCCGCGCGGTGCGAGGCGCTCGGCCAGCACGCGCCGATGGCAGCCGGCCGGATCGCGCTCGAAGCACAGCAGGCAGATCGGGGCCCCCTCGGCCAGCGCGGCGAGCTCGTCGAGGGCCGCGAGGCCTGCGGCCGTGTCCAGCACCTCCTCGCAGTAGATCCGGCGCATCAGCGCCGCGTCCCCGGCCCGGGCCGCCTGCCGGCCGGATTTCGGTGTCCCGAGGCTGCGCAGATGCGCGTAGCCCAGGCCCGCCTCGCGCAGGGATGTGCCCAGCGCACCCTTCGAGAAGCCGCGCTTGCGTGAGTTCGCCACCGCCCGGACATCCGCCAGCGTTGCGACCCCCGCCGAGCGCAGGACCCCGACGAGGCGCTCCGAATCGAGGCCTTCGTAGCCTATGGTAAAGAGTTGCTTACTCACGGCGCCGTGTCCGGACTCGCGTTGCGGGACCGCGACTTAGCCGGATCTCGCCCTGTGAACCAACCGGGGATGGGCGCCGTATGTCGCGGGCAGGCAACGCGTCCCGGAATTCCGCCGCAATGATCGCAAAGCTCCGTTAACCGCGCCGGGGCCATCGAATACGCCTGACTGTGGCGCTTCTTCGGTGGCGGGCTAAACACTGATGTCGCGGATTTCAAAACTTTCGCGGTCGCCGTTCGGGGAAGTCGCTCGGAGTCTGACCGACCGTCTGAAGCCGGCCCGGCGCCTCGCCGGGCGCTTCGCCGCCGCCGCCATCCTGGCCGGCCTCGCGGCCTGTGCCTCCAACAACGACTTCTATCCGACGAAGGGTGACGCCAAGCCCCATCCGGGCGTGGCCAAGGCCAAGCTCCACCCGATCCAGGGCATCGACATCTCGAAGTGGCAGGGCAACGTCGACTGGGCCTCGGTCCGGGCCGCCGGAACGCAGTTCGCCTTCATCAAGGCCACCGAGGGCGGCGACCACGTCGACGAGCGCTTCCGGACCAACTGGGACGGCGCGGCGCGGGCCGGCGTGCCGCGGGGCGCGTACCACTTCGTGTTCTGGTGCCGCTCCGCCAGGGAGCAGATGGACTGGTTCAAGCGGAACGTTCCGAACGACCCCACCGCTCTGCCGCCGGTCCTCGACGTCGAGTGGAACGGCCACTCGCAGACCTGCCCGAAGAAATTGCCCAAGGCCCAGGCCCTGGCGATGGTCACCGAGATGCTGGAGGAGATGGAGCGCTACACCGGCAAGCGCCCGATCATCTACACCGACATCACCTTCCACAAGGACGTGCTGGAGGGCGAACTCCCGGACTATCCGCACTGGCTGCGCTCCACCGCGGCCGAGCCGGAGCAGCGGTTCGTCAACCGTAAGTGGATGCTGTGGCAGTTCACCTCCACGGGTCGGGTCCCGGGCGTGCGGGGTGACGTCGACCGCAACGCCTTCTACGGGACCCCGTCCGACTGGGCCTCGTTCCTGGCCACCGACTGCGATCCGCGCGAACACAGGAGACTCTCGGAGCAGGGTCTATGCACGGACAAGTAGATGAACGGGTGCAACGAAACCTAAGTTAGTTCGAGGGCGCAGCCTGCGGGGTATGGCTGGCGAGTCCGCACGCTGACGGGCGCACATCCGTGAGGGTCCCGACGGGACCCTCTCTGCCGCATCTCGCCGCCCCATGCCGATCGAACCTGCCGCCTCCACCGGCAACCTGCTCCTCGACGCGCTTTCGGGTTCGGACCGCGCGCTGATCGAACGCGATCTGGAACCGGTGACCGTCGCCAGGGGGGACACGATCCTCACGGCTGACTCCGGCGCGAGCCCTGTGATCTTTCCCTGTGACCAGACCGTTGTCGCTCTGGTCGTCGCCACCCACGACGGCCGGATGGCGGAGACCGCGAGCGTCGGTCACGACGGGGCGGTCGGCGGGATCATCGGCCAGGGCCGGCTGCCGAACGCCGTCAGCGGGCTGGTGCAGGTGGGCGGGCGGGTGCTGCGCCTCGACGCGGACCGGCTGCGGGAGGCCGAGCGCCGATCCGCGACGTTCCGCGATCTGTTCGCCCGCTATGCCGATTGTTTCCTGGCTCAGCTGCTCCTGATCGGAGCCTGCAACGCCGTGCACCCGATCGAGCAGCGCTGCCTCCGCTGGCTGCTGACGTTGCAGGACCGGACCGGCGGCGACACCCTTCCGGTCACCCACGAGCTGATGGCCGCGATGCTCGGCGTCCAGCGGACCTACCTCACCCGGATCCTGCGGATGCTGCAGGAGCAGGGACTCCTCCGGGCGGAGCGCGGGCGCATCACGATCGTCGATCGCCGGGCGGTCTCGGCCGCCGCCTGCGCCTGCCACGCCCGCGTCCGGCTCCATTGCGAGGCGGTGCTCGGCGCGGTGTACGGGCCCGATGGTCCGCGCCGGGCCGCACCGGACGCGGATGCCGGGCCGGTGTCGCGAACGGCCTGAGGGGCCGGAGCGCGGTCAGTCGACGACGGGCACGCAGACCGGCGCTGCGAGGCCCGGGACCGGTGCCACCACCACGTCGATCCCGTAGATCAGACGCAGGAGCGCCGGGGTGACCGTGGCGGCGGACGGCCCGTCGGCGACGAGGCGGCCCCCGTGCAGGGCGACGAGGCGGTCGGCGCAGAGCAGGGCGTGACCGGGATCGTGCGTCGAGAACAGCACGGCGATGCCGGCCTGGGCGAGGCGGCGGATCTGCCCGAGGACGCGGGCCTGATTGCCGAAATCGAGGCTCGCGGTCGGCTCGTCCATGATCAGCAGCCGCGGCTCCCCGCTCAGCGCCCGGGCGATCAGGGCGAGCTGCCGCTCGCCGCCGCTGATCTCGGTGTAGACCGTGTCGGCCAAGTGCCCGATCCCCAGGGCGTCGAGGGCCTTTTCGGCCGCCGCCGCGTCGGACGGGCCGGGCGCGGCGAACGGGCCGATCCGGCTCGCCCGGCCCATCACGACGACCTCCCGTACGGTGAACGGGAAGAAGGCTGCATGCGCCTGGGGGACGGCGGCGACCATGCGGGCGATGGCGCTGCGCGACAGCCGGGACAGGTCGGTGCCGCCGAGGACGACGCGACCGCCCCGGGCGGGCAGCAGCCCGAGCAGCGTCTTGAACAGGGTGGTCTTGCCGCCGCCGTTCGGCCCGATGAGACACAGCACCTCGCCCGCGGCGAGGTCGAACGACACGCCGCTTCCGACGCTGCGGCCGCCGTAGCCGAAGGCGAGGTCCCGCACGTGGAGCAGCATCACGCGAAGCCCCGGCGCCCGGACGCCAGCAGCCAGAGGAAGAACGGGGCCCCGACCAGGGCCGTCAGGATGCCCAGCGGCACCTCGACGGTTCCCATATTCCGCGCGATCAGGTCGACCAGCACGAGGTAGCCCGCTCCGAGCGCCAGCGAGGCCGGCAGCAGCCGGCGGTAATCCGGCCCGACCAGCAGCCGGGCGATGTGCGGCACGATCAGCCCGATCCAGCCGATGACGCCGGTCATCGCGACGGCCGCCGCCGTGATCAGGGTCGCGCCGGCGATCAGGACCGGGCGCAGCACCCGCGTCTCCACGCCGAGGGTCCGCGCCTCCGCGTCGCCGAGGCTCATCAGGTTCATGCGCCAGCGCAGCAGGACGAGGGGCACGAGGCCGATCAGCATCATCGGCAGGGTGGCGGCGACGTCGCCCAGGGTGACCGAGGACAGGCTCCCCAGCAGCCAGAAGGTGATCGCCGGCAGCTGGTTGTAGGGGTCGGCCAGCACTTTCAGGAGCGAGATGCCCGCCCCGAGCACCGCGCCCACCGCCACCCCCGCCAGGACCAGGGTCAGGACCGGATCGTGCCGCCGCACGGCGAGGCCGACGCCGTAGACCGCGGCGACGGCGCCGAGCCCGCCCAGGAAGGCCAGGAGCTGGATTGGCGCCACGGGCAGGCCGAGATAGATCCCGAGCACGGCGCCGAGCCCTGCGCCGGCCGACACGCCGAGGATGTCGGGCGAGACCAGCGGGTTACGGAACAGGCCCTGGTAGGTCGCCCCGGCCGCCGACAATGCTGCGCCGACCACCAGAGCGGCGATCACCCGGGGCAGCCGCACCTGCATCACCACGGTCTCCGCCGCGGCCGGCGCGCGCAGGGGCAGGCCGAGCAGATGGTGCCCGAGGATTGCGGCAAGGTCCGCGGGCGCGACCGGATATTGGCCGACCGCCAAGGCGAGCACGGCCAGCGCCAGCAGAGCCAATCCGGACAAAAGCGCCGCGGAAATCCGCAGGCGGCTGCGGGTGCGAAGTCCGATCGCCTCGGCCGCAGCCGGGATGTCGCTCATTTCGGCGCGTCCGGTTCCGTGCCCGGGGGCCTCGGTCCGAGGAGGGCGGCGACCTGATCGCCGTCGAGATCGACGTGGTAGAAATCCCGGTAGAAGGCGCGCACCACGTCGGGCATCGGTTCCGGGAACAGGTCCGGGTGGAGCCGGGCCGCCAGCCAGCGCAGGCCGATCAGGCGGTTGACCCCCGGAGGCGCGTCGAACCACGGGAACGGCTGAAGCGGCGCCACGTAGATCCGCCCCGTCTGGACGGCCCTGATGGTCCGCCACAGCGGGTCGGTGCGCAGCCCGGCCGCGAAGGCCGGGTCGAGGGTGACGATCACGTCCGGGTTCCAGGCGAGGACCTGTTCGGGCGAGACGTTGCCGAGGCGACCGCCGCCGTCCTGCGCGACGTTGCGGCCGCCCGCGGCCTCCACCAGCTCGGTGTTGATCGATCCGGCGAAGCCCGTCTCCAGGCCACGCGGGCCGCGCGCGTAATAGACCCGGGGCCGCCGGTCCTCGGGGAGCGTCGCCACGGCGCGGTCCACCCTGTCGGCGAGAGCCTTGGCCTCGGCCGCCAGGGCATCCGCCGCGGATTGACGGCCCAGCGCGGCGCCGAGCTGCCGGTAGGCTTCCGGACTCTTCGCGAAGCTGCCGTCGAGGAGGATGTAGGGAATCCCGGTCTGCGCCTGGATCCGGTCGGCGAGGGACGCGTAGGTCGGCCCGAGGCTCCCCGAATCGACGATCAGGTCGGGCTTGGCGGCCAGGACCGCCTCGACATTGGCCGTGCCGCCCCGACCGGTCAGGCGGCCATAGGCCGGCAGCGTTCGGGTCCGGGGCTCGAGGAAGGGCAGCGCTTCGGGATGCGGTGCGGTCACCCAGCCGGCCATCAGGTCCGGCGCCAGGGTGTAGAGCAGCACGGCGGCCGGCGGCCCCGCGGCGAGCACCCGCCCGATCCTTTCGGGAAGTTCGACCGTGCGGCCGGCCGCATCCGTGAACGGACGCGCCGCGGCCGCCCCGGATGCCACCAGCAGCAGGATCAGCGCCGCGGCCAGGGATGCCCGGCGACCGGGGCTCGATGGCATCAGACGGATGTCCGCTCGAGGATCTCGATCAGCGCGCCGTCCGGTCCCTCCACGAAGGCGATCCGCAGGCCGGGCCCGCGCTCGGTGATGCCGGTCCGCACCGTCACGCCCCGGGCGGTGAGATCGGCCATCGCCGCCTCGATGTCGGCGACGCGCAATCCGACATGCTCGATCCCGAGGCAGGGCGTGGTCGCCGCGGGCGCGATCTCGGCCGGGGCCTGCTCGATGAAGACGGCGAGGCCGCCGAGGTCGAGCACGACACGCTGCACCGGATCCGTGCCGACGCGCTTGACCTCGCGGGCTCCGAACGTCGCGATGTAGAAGGATGCGGCCGCGACGGCGTCGCGGCTGCGCAGGTGGAGGTGGTCGCAGGCGTAGTGCATCGGCTCTCCGGCCTCGGGTGATTCCGGCGCGATTGGCCTCCGGCCCGATCCCGCCGGAGGCGCCGGTCGGCGCTGCCTTCGACGATAGGGCCGGCCCGCAGCCGCGGCGAGATCGGCCGCTTGACGTTCGGCACGAACCCGCAGACTTTCGCCGACAGGACCGTTGCAGGGATGCAACATCCATCCCACATCCGGCTGGCGAAGCGATATCGCACAGCCAACCGCACAGCCAAGAGATCCATGCGCAATCCCTACGACGTGCTGGGCGTGGCCAAGGGGGCGAGCGAGGCCGAGATCAAGAAGGCCTATCGCAAGCTCGCCAAGGACTTCCACCCCGACCGCAACAAGAACGACGTAAAGGCCAAGGACCGTTTCGCCGAGGCGAACTCGGCCTACGAGATCCTGGGCGACGCCGAGAAGCGCAAGCAGTTCGACCGCGGCGAGATCGATGCCGAGGGCAAGCCGCGCGCGACCGGCTTCGAGGGGTTCGGCGGCTTCGGCGGCGGCCGCGGGGGCAATTTCGACTTCGAGCACATGGCCCGCGCCCAGCGCGGCGGCGGCATGGGCGGCGGCGGGATGGGCGAGGACATCTTCTCGCACATCTTCGGCGAGGCCTTCCGCGCCGGCGGGGCCGGACCGGGCGGTCAGCGCCAGCCCGCCAAGGGCGAAGACGTCGCCGCGGAGCTGTCGGTGACCCTGGAGCAGGTCGCCAGCGAGGAGAAGCTGCGCCTCGCCTTGCCCACCGGCCGGGAGGTCGACGTGATGATCCCCCGTGGCGTGATCGACGGCCAGACCATCCGGCTGCGCGGTCTCGGCCAGAGCGGCGGCCTCCGGGGTGAGCCGGGCGACGCCTTGCTGACGATCCGGATCCGCCCGCATCCGCGCTTCACCGTCGAGGGGGCCGACCTGCGCACCACCGTCGATGTTCCCCTGGAGGATGCCGTGCTCGGCGGGACGATCCGCGTGCCGACGCTCACCGGCGTCGTCGAGATGAAGATCCCGGCGATGACGAGTTCCGGCCGCACCTTCCGCCTGCGCGGCAAGGGCCTGCCGAAGAAGGACGGCACCCCCGGGGACCTGTTCGCCACCACGGCGATCGTCCTGCCGGAGGGCGAGGATGCGGCCCTGGCGGACTTCGCCCGCAGCCGGCGTGCCGCCAAGGCGGCCTGACGGCCTCGCGAACCGGACACCGAGGCCGGCTTGACGGCGCTCGGTGTCGCCCCGGACTTCCGTCGCCGGGCCGCCTCCGCTAAGGAGGCCCCCCGGCCCCGAAAGGGGTCGCGCGGCTTCGGGATCGATCATGGCGGAACACGGGCAGGGCCTTCTGGCGGGCAAGCGGGGCATCGTCCTCGGGGTCGCCAACAACCGCTCGATCGCCTGGGGCATCGCCCGCAGCGCCCGCGCCCACGGCGCCGAACTCGCCTTCACCTATCAGGGCGATGCCCTGCGCAAGCGGGTCGAGCCCCTCGCCAAGGAGCTCGACGCCCACGTCATCGGGCATTGCGACGTCACCGAGGCGGCCACGATCGACGCGGTCTTTGCGGAAGCCGCGAAGGTCTTCCCCGACGGCATCGATTTCGTCGTCCACTGCGTCGCCTTCTCCGACAAGGACGAGCTGACCGGCCGCTATATCGAGACCTCCGAGGACAACTTCACCAAGTCGCTCCTGGTCTCGTGCTACTCGTTCACCGCCGTGGCCCAGCGTGCCGAGAAGATCATGCGCCCGGGCGGCTCCCTCGTGACGCTGACCTATTACGGCGCCGAGAAGTGGATGCCGCATTACAACGTGATGGGCGTGGCCAAGGCGGCGCTGGAGGCGTCGGTGCGCTACCTCGCGGCCGATCTCGGCCCGAAGAACATCCGGGTCAACGCGATCTCGGCGGGCCCAATCAAGACCCTCGCCGCCTCCGGGATCGGCGATTTCCGCTACATCCTGAAGTGGAACGAGTACAACGCGCCCCTGCGCCGGACCGTGACGATCGGGGAGGTCGGCGAGACCGCGTCCTACCTCGTCTCCGACATGGCGGCGGGCATGACCGGCGAGATCCTCCACGTGGATGCCGGCTACCACGTCGTCGGCATGAAGAATCCCGAGGCCCCGGACCTCACCCTCGACAAGGATTGAGGCGCGCTCCGTCACCGCACGCGCCGCGCGCGGCCAGACGGTTCTTCGCACGATCCGATCGGATCGGGGTCAATCCTCATCCGCGTCGGCGAAGTCCCCCGAGAGCTTGAGCCCGTCGATCCAGGTCTCGCCGTCGCGCTTGATGACGGTGCGCGGCCGGACGCGCCCGTGCTCCGCGATCCCCGCCGCCAGCCGCTCCGAATGGGTCACGAGCCAGACCTGGGTGCGTTCTGCGGCCCGCGCGATCAGCCGCGCCAGCGGATCCATGAGATCGGGATGCAGGCTGGTCTCGGGCTCGTTCAGGGCGATGAACGGCGGCAAGCGGTATCCGAGCAGGGCGCCCGCGAGGGCGAGGTAGCGCAGGGTGCCGTCCGACAGTTCCGGCGGATCGAAGATCCGGACGGGGAAGTCGGGAAAGCGCAGGCCGAAGCTGGCGTGACGGCCCGGCTCGGGGATGACGAGCCCCGCACCCGGGAAGGCGGCGTCGACGGCCTCGTCGATCTCGGCGGTGTCCTGCCGGATATGCGCCAGGGTGGCGAAGACGGCGGCGAGGTCCGAGCCGTCCGAGGCCAGCGTCGGCGTCGTCACCGCGAGGCAGGGCCGGCGTAGGGGCGAATCGGCATCCGTCCGGAAATCGTGGTGGAAGCGCCATCCCGCCAAGGCGAGGCGGACCAGGGCGATCTCGGGAAGCCCTGTGGCGTCGAGGAGGCTGCCCAGCGCGGTCTCGGTCGCCAGCAGATCCCCGCCGAGGGAGCGTTTGGCGCCCGCCTCGTCGCGGACGAAGCCGCTGCGCCCGTCGCGATCGAGGAGTACGGCCGTGCGGCCGCGGGTGCGGACCGTCAGGCGCTCGGCCTTCACCTGCGGCTCCTTCCGAAAGGCCGCGCCGAAAATCGAGTCGCCGGCCTGCTGCACCAGCCCGACCTCCACCGTGTATTGGAAGTCCTGGCCGGTGCCGTCGTGGCGCAGGGTGGCCGACAGGCAGATCCGCGCGGCCTCGCCCTGCCGACGGCGACCCGCCCACAGGGCCGAGTCCATCCCGCCCTCCGCGGCGAGATCGCGGGTGAGCGTACCCCGGGCCGCCGCCTGTAGGAGCTCGAGCGAGCGGTACAGGTTGGTCTTGCCCGTGCCGTTGCCCCCGACGAAGACCGACAGCCGATCGACCGGGAAGCTGATCCGCCGCAGCGAGCGGTAGCCCGAGACCGCGATTTCCCGAACCACCAGCATCTCGGGCCTCCCCCCGTCAGTCGGGCACCGTGAGATCCGCGATGCCCTTCGAGGCCTCCGGGAATCGCGGATCCATGGCCTCCAGTGTATCGGCCACGGTCCGGGCAATCACGTAGTTGCGGAACCACTTGTGGTTGGCCGGCACCACCAGCCAGGGCGCATGGGGCGTCGAGCAGCGGCCGAGGGCGTCCGCGAAGGCCTGCTGGTAGGCGTCCCAGGACTTCCGCTCGACCAGATCGGCGGGATCGAATTTCCAGCGCTTCTCCGGATCGGCGATCCGGGCCTCCAGGCGCTTCTTCTGCTCGGCCCGGGAGATGTGCAGGAAGAACTTGATCACGGTTGTGCCGGACTCGGTGAGCAGGCGCTCGAAGTCGTTGATGCGGCCGTAGCGGCTCTGCCAGACCGCATCCGGCACGAGGCCCTTCACCCGCACCACCAGCACGTCCTCGTAGTGGCTGCGGTTGAACACCCCGATCATGCCGCGTCCCGGCACGCGGGCGTGGTAGCGCCACAAGAAGTCGTGATCGAGTTCCTCGCTTGAGGGCACCTTGAACGAGGCCACGGTGCAGCCCTGGGGGTTCACGCCCTGCAGGACCGAGCGGATCGTCCCGTCCTTGCCGCCGGTATCGATCGCCTGGAACACCAGCAGCAGGCTGCGGGCGCGTTCGGCATAGAGGCGCTCCTGGAGGGCGACGATGCGCGCCCGCTCCCCGGCCAGGGCCTCCTTCGCCCAGGCCTTGTCCAGCCCGCCATCGGCGTCGGCCTCCACCGCGGAGAGGTCGAAGGCCGCGCCCGGCTCCACCGTGACGATGCCCGGGGCGGCGAGGATGGGGATCTGGCGGTGGCCGTCCAGGGCGGCCGGGACGGTCCCGGCGATCGTGTCCGCGGAACCCGCCCAGCGGGCCGTTGACGGGCGGGGCGGCCGGGGCGATCCATGCAGGTCTGCCTCACCTGTCATGTCATCGGGACGTTTGTGGCCGCGATGATGCTTGCCGTGCTTCTTGGACATGGGGCAGGACCTGTATCCGGATATTGCCGACCGACGGCGAGAACGGCCGGCGATCCAGGCCGTTCCGGATTCCTGCGCAGGACGGGGTTGAGACGGTTGGGTACGATCTACTTCATCCGGCACGGCCAGACCGCCTGGAACGCCGAGGGACGCCTCCAGGGCGGGCGCGACACGGACCTCAACGCCCAGGGCGAGGCGCAGGCGGCGGCCGTCGCGGAACGCCTCGCCGCGGTGGCGGGGGCGACGCTGGCGGAGGCCGACTTCGTCGCGAGCCCGCTCAAGCGCACCCGGCGCACCATGGAGATCCTCCGGACGGCCCTCGGCCTGCCGCCGGCGGCGTACCGGACCGATCCGCGCCTGCGCGAGATCGGTTTCGGCAGCTGGGAGGGCTCCACCTGGGCGGAGATCCGCCGCCGCGACCCGGCGGGGGCGGCCGGCCGCGACCGGGACCGCTGGCATTACCGTCCGCCCGGCCTCGGCGCCGAGAGCTATGCCGCCCTGGTCGAGCGCGTCGGCCCGATGATCGCGGCCCTAGAGCGGGATACGGTGGTCGTCGCCCATGGCGGCGTGGCACGGGCGGCCCTCGTCGCCCTCGGTCATCTCGACATCTACGCCGCGCCCCGCCTCGGAATCCGGCAGGGCGAGGTCCTGATCCTCGAGCCCGGTGGCTGGCGCTGGGCTTGATCCCGTGCGCCTGCGCAGTGCAAGGCCGCCTCGATAACGGCATGATCGGCAGGCTATAGGGCGGCGGCCAGGACAGGCGCCGGCTCGAGCGGCCGGCCAGCGGAGCAGCGGATGAGCGACGTCGCCGAAAAGACCCGGCCCGGCCCGGTGGCCGGGGAGCGCGACCGTCCCGGGGACGCGGCGATCCTGCGCGGCGACCACCGGCCCGACCTGATCCGCGACGAGGTCCTGGCCGAGATCTTCCTGCACGCCGCCGAGACCCGGCCCGACCATCCCTGCCTCGTCGACGGCGCCCGCGTGGCGGCCGGCGGCGTCCACCCGCACCTGACCTACGCGGAGGTCGCCGCCCGGGCCGGCCGGATCGCCGCCGGCCTCGCCCATCGCGGCATCGGCCCCGGCGACGTCGTCGGCCTGTGGATGGCCCGCGGCCCGGACCTCCTCGTGACGCAGATCGGCATCACGATGTCGGGGGCGGCGTGGCTGCCCTTCGACGCCGAGGCGCCGGCCGACCGAGTCGGCGTATGCCTTACCGATGCGAGCGCGAAGGCGCTGCTGGTCTCGCCGGCGCTGGCGGCCGCGGCGCCCGACGGGACGCCCGCCCTGACGCCCGCCGATCTCGACGCGGGGACGCCCGCCGATGCGCCCGAGCCGGACCCGCGCGCCGCCGGACTGACGCCCGAGCATCCCGCCTACCTGATCTACACCTCGGGCTCGACCGGCGTGCCCAAGGGCATCGTCATCAGCCACGCCAACATCTGCCACTTCCTCCGGTCGGGGAACGCCCTCTACGGGATGCGCGCCGACGACGTGGTGTTCCAGGGGGCCTCGGTGGCCTTCGATCTCTCGATGGAGGAGATCTGGGTCCCGTACCTCGTGGGCGCGACCCTGTTCGTGGCGAGCCCGGCCATGATGGGCGACCTGGAATCGCTGCCGGGCATCCTGGAGGCGGAGGGGATCACGGTGCTCGACACCGTGCCGACGCTGCTGGCGATGATCTCCGGCGACCTGCCGCGGGTCCGCCTCGTCCTGCTCGGCGGCGAGGCGCTGCCCGAGCCGCTGATCGCCCGCTGGGCGACGGGCGGGCGCCAGCTGTTCAACACCTACGGGCCCACGGAGGCCACCGTGGTGGCGACCGCCGCCGAGATGCGGCCCGGCGAGCCGGTGACCATCGGCGGCCCGATCCCGAACTACTCCGTCTATGTCGCCGGCGAGGACCTCGCCCTGCTCGGCCGCGACCAGCAGGGCGAGCTGCTGATCGGCGGCCCCGGCGTGGCGCGGGGCTACCTCGCCCGTCCGGAGCTGACGGCGGAGAAGTTCATCGCCAACCCCTTCGCGTCCGACGGGACCGATCCGGTGCTCTACCGCTCGGGCGACGCGGTCTCCCTCGATGCCGAGGGCCGGATCGTGTTCCACGGCCGGATCGACGACCAGGTGAAGATCCGCGGCTTCCGCGTGGAGCTGGGCGAGATCGAGTCCCGGATCCGGGCGGTGCCCGACATCAACCAGGCCGCCGTCGTGCTCCGGCAGGACGACGGCGTCGACCGCCTCGTCGCCTTCCTGATCCCGGAGCGCGGCCGCGCCATCGACGCCGCGGCCCTGCGCCGGACGCTTGCCGGGCAGATGCCGCCCTACATGGTGCCCGGCCATTTCGAGGTGGCCGAGTCGCTCCCGCGCCTGACCTCCGGCAAGGTCGACCGCAAGGCGCTGAAGATCGCCC
Source organism: Methylobacterium sp. 391_Methyba4 (assembly GCF_029691625.1). Classification (NCBI taxonomy): domain Bacteria; kingdom Pseudomonadati; phylum Pseudomonadota; class Alphaproteobacteria; order Hyphomicrobiales; family Methylobacteriaceae; genus Methylobacterium; species Methylobacterium sp. 391_Methyba4. The sequence continues at coordinate 6,342,145 of NZ_CP121475.1, forward strand.
CGCTGACGGTGGTGGCCGCCGACGGCGAGCAGGAGCCCCCCGCCAATGAGACCGAGGCGGCCCTCGTCGCGGCTGCCAAGCAGATCTTCGGCAACCAGCCGATCGCCCTCGAGGGCGATTTCTTCGCCGATCTCGGCGGGCATTCCCTGCTCGCCGCCCGCTTCGTCTCGGCGGTGCGCGAGAACCCGCCGCTCGCCGGCATCACCCTGCCGGACGTCTATGCCCTGCGCACGATGCGGGCCATGGCGGACGCGCTGATCGCCCGCACGGGCGGGATGGGCGCCGGGGCCGCGACCCGTGACCTGAGCTTCGAACCGCCGCCGCTGCTGCGCCGGGCGCTGTGCGGCCTCGCGCAACTCGTCGCGCTGCCCTTCGTCATCGCCCTGGCCACTGCGCAATGGCTCGGCATGTTCGTGACCTACCTGCTGCTCACCGGCGGCGGTCTCAGCTTCTTCGCCGAACTCGGGGTGCTGCTCCTCGTCTACGTGGCGATCAACGGCGTGACCGCAGTGGCCGCGGTGGCCGGCAAGTGGCTGATCCTCGGCCGGACCAAGCCGGGCCGCTATCCGCTCTGGGGCGCCTATTATTACCGCTGGTGGCTCGCGCAGCGGTTGGCCCCGCTGGTCCACGTGAAGTGGCTCCAGGGTTCGCCGGCCATCGCCATCTACCTGCGTCTGATGGGCGCCCGGATCGGGCGTGACACCCTGATCTCCGACATTGAGATCGGCGCGCCCGACCTCCTGACCATCGGAGACGGCGCGTCGCTCGGCGGTCGTCTTGTCATCGCCAACGCCGAGATCGTCGGCAACGAGCTTGTCATCGGCCGGGTCGAGATCGGCGCGGATGCGGCGGTGGGAACCTCCTGCGTCATCAGCCACGACACGGTGATCGGGCCGCAGGCGGAGATCGCCGACCTGACCACGATCCCCGTGGGCTCGCGGGTCGGGGCGGCCGAGCGCTGGGACGGTTCACCCGGCCGCAAGGTCGGGATGGCGGCCCCCTCGGACCTGCCCGCGCCCGCCGAGGCCTCCTTCGCGCGCCGCAGCGCCTTCATGGCGGCCTATGTCGTCCTGCTCGGCGCGATCCCCGCGGTCGGCCTGCTGCCGATCTTCCCGGCCTTCTTCATCTTCGACCAGATCTCGGATTCGTTCTCCGACATCACCGACGTCGACTACCACTGGTACCTGCCGATCCTCACCTGGCCCACGGCCATGCTGATGACCGCCGGCACGGTGCTGCTGATCGCCGGCATCCGCTGGATCGTGCTGCCGCGGACGCGCTCGGGCACCTACTCGGTCCATTCCCTGTTCTACCTGCGGAAATGGTCGCTGGCGCTCGCCGTCGAGGTGACCCTGGAGACGCTCTCGTCGCTGTTCGCGACCGTCTACATGCGGGCCTGGTACCGGCTGATGGGCGCCAATATGGGCCACGGCGCCGAGATCTCGACCAACCTCGCGGGCCGCTACGATCTCGCCGAGGTCGGCGCGAAGAACTTCGTCGCCGACGAGGTGGTGTACGGCGAGGAGGAGATCCGGCGCGGCTGGATGCACCTGGAGCCGACCCGCACCGGGGCGCGGGTCTTCGTTGGCAACGATGCCGTGGTGCCGCCGGGCGCCGTCATCCCCGACGACGTGCTCATCGGCATCAAGTCGAAGCCGCCCGAGAACGCCGCGATGAGCCCCGGCGAGACGTGGTTCGGCTCCCCGCCGATCCGGCTGCCGGCCCGCCAGAAGGTCGATCTCGGCTCGACCGCCCAGACCTACGAGCCCGGCGCTTGGCCGAAGATCCGGCGCGGCGTGTTCGAGGCCTTCGCGACCTCGTTCTCGCCGATGCTCTACATCACCCTCGCGATCACGGTGATCGACTGGTACTTCTACCCGGCCATCCTGGAGCAGGACTGGTGGGGGCTGGCCTTCAGCTTCGTCGCGGCGAGCGTCGCCATCGCGCTGATCCAGTCTTCCGCCGTCATCGCGATGAAATGGCTGCTGATGGGCGTCTACAAGCCCGGCATGCAGCCGATGTGGTCGTGGTGGGCGATGCGCACCGAGGCGATCGCCGTGGCCTATTGGGGACTCGCCGGCAAGGTGCTGCTCGAGCATCTCCAGGGCACGCCCTTCCTGCCCTGGGTGCTGCGGCTGTTCGGGGTGAAGGTCGGCAAGGGGGTGTGCATGCTCACCACCGACATCACCGAGTTCGACTGCGTCACCATCGGCGACTACGCCACCATCAACCGGGTCTCGGCGCTGCAGACGCACCTGTACGAGGATCGGATCATGAAGATCGGCCGCGTCGTCGTCGGCCGGGGCGTCTCGGTGGGCGCGTTCTCGACCGTGCTGTACGATACGAAGGTCGGCGATTTCGCGCGCCTGCGTCCGCTCACCATCGTCATGAAGGGCGAGTCGATCCCCGCCAACACCGAGTGGGAGGGGGCGCCCGCGGTGCCGGTGATCCACCGCGCCTGACGGTGGCCCCGGCCAACGGATCTTGGCGGTGTACTAGCTCGTCTACGAGCGAGTGATGCCGCCAAGCTAACTTATTGTAATGTCTAGCCTGCGATATTAGTACAGATTGAGATGCCGAGCCGTTCCCCCAGCAATGCCGGGATGGGACGGCGCCATCGTTCGAGCCGAGGATCGACAGTCGTCCGTGCAACTCGATCCCGCGACTCTGCTGGTCGTCAGCGCGGCGACGACCTTTCTGGTCGGCGTGTTGTTCATGGCCTCATGGCGGCAGGCTCCCGGATCCCGGACGCTCGCCCTCTGGGGCACGGCGCACCTCGTCGGGGCGGCCGGGTCGGCCGGCCTCGCGTTGCGCAATCAGATCCCCGACCTGATCTCGGTGGGCTTGGCCAACGCGGTGGTGCTGGCTGCCTACGGCCTCATCTGGAGCGGAGTCCGTACCTTCGAGCATCGCGAGCCACGGACGGGCGTCGCGATGGCGGGTGCCCTCGGATGGTGCGTCCTGTGTCTGATCCCGGCCTTCTATGCCGCGATCGAGGCCCGCATCCTCTACGCCTCGGCCGTGGCGGCCCTCTATTGCGGCGCTGCGACCGCGGAGATCTGGCGCGGTCGCGCCGAGCAACTCGCCTCCCGGATCGCGGCCGCGACCATTCTCGGCCTGCACAGCGCCTTCTACGTCCTGCGGATCCCCGCGACCGTCATGGCGCCGCCGCAGCCGGGCCTGAGCCCGCTCGCCTCTCCCTGGGTGGCGATCCTGTGCTTCGTCACTCTGATGTTCTCCATCGCCTCGGCCTTCACCTTCATGGCGCTGGTCAAGGAGCGGGCCGAGCGCGAGCAGCGAATCGCCGCCTCCACGGACGCCCTCACCGGGGTGCGTAACCGCCGGTCCTTCACCAGGGCCGCCGAGCGGGCGATGGCCGAGTATCCCGACGTCGCCCTGCTGCTGTTCGACCTCGACCGGTTCAAGGCGGTGAACGACCGTTACGGTCATGGGGTCGGCGATGCGGTCCTGATGGGCTTCTGCGCCATGGCGACGTCGCTCTTGCCCAAGGAGGCGCTGCTGGGCCGCCTGGGCGGCGAGGAATTCGCCTGCCTGCTGCCGGACGTCTCGCCCGCCGAGGCCCTCGGTCGGGCCGAGGAACTGCGCCGGACCTTCGCGCAGCTTCACGTCCCCGAATTGCCGGGCCTCAGCGTCAGCGTCAGCATCGGGATCGCGCAGGCCCGGCCCGGGGTCGCGTTCGATGCGCTGATGCAGCGGGCCGATGCGGCGCTCTATGCCGCCAAGGAGGGGGGGCGCGACCGGGTCGCCGTGGCGGAATCGGTCGCGGTCCGCGCCGCCTGACGCGCGGCCGGGTCGCTCACGCCAGGGCGCGGGCCGCCTCGGAGACCTTCCGCACCGACGTGTCGACGACGGCCGCCGAGGCGGCGATCTCCGCCATGGCGGCGTGAACGGCCGCGACGCTCTGCGCGGCGGCCTGCATGTTCTCGGTCATGTCGCGGGTCACCGTCGCCTGTTCGGTCACGGCTGACGACACGCTCAGCGAGAGCGCACTCAGCTGTTCGATCGTCCCGCCGATCCCGTCGATCGCCGCGACCGCCCGCGCGGTCTCGGCCTGCACGGCGGCGATCTGGGTGCCGATCTCTCCGGTCGCCTTTGCGGTCTGCCCGGCGAGGGCCTTCACCTCGGCGGCCACCACGGCGAAGCCCCTGCCGGCCGCCCCGGCCCGGGCCGCCTCGATGGTGGCATTCAGCGCCAGCAGATTCGTCTGGTCGGCGATGGAACGGATCAGGCTCACCGCCGCTCCGATCCGGTCGGCGGCGCCGGTGAGGCCCACGACGATCGCGGCCGCCTCCTCGGCGCGGGAGACGACCAGGTCGACGGACGATTTCGCCTGCAGCGCGTGACGGCTCAATTCCTCGATGGAAGCGGCGAATTCCTCCGAACCGGCCGCGACCGCTTCGACATTCTGGGTGGTCTGGCTCGACGCCTCCGCTGTGTCGTCGGCCTGCCGGACGACCCGGATCATGGACTCGCGGATCGCCGCGATATCGGCATCGATGGCGCGCTGGCTCTCGGCCCGGCGCTGCCGATCCTCGACCTGCCGGGTCACGTCGGTGGCGAACTTGGCCACCGCGCAGGGCTTGCCGTCGGTGTCGAGGATCGGGTTGTAGGCACCGAAGATCCAGACCGTGCGGCCGCCCTTTCCGATCCGCCGGAACTCGCCGGCCTGATACTCGCCGTTGCCGAGGGCGGTCCAGAACGCGGCATAATCCGCGCTCGCCGCCTCGGCCGGCGGCAGGAACATCCGGTGATGCCGCCCGCGGATTTCCTCAAGGGTGTAGCCCAGGGTGGCCAGGAAGTTCGCGTTGGCGTCCACGATCGTGCCGTCGAGGGCAAAGCTGATCGTCGCCTGCGAGCGGTCGAGGGCCGCGATCTGGCCGGCGTAGAGCGCGTTGCGGGCGCGCTCCGCGGTGATGTCGGTGGCGAGCTTGACCACCTTGATCGGCTTGCCGCGTCGATCGAGGATCGGATTGTAAGACCCCTGGATCCAGACAATCCGGCCGGACTTGGTCAGGCGGGGGAAGGCGCGGGTCTCGTGCCGGCCGGCGCGCAGCCCGTCCCAGAAGGCGGCATAGTCCGAACCCGACCGCTCGGATTCCGGCACGAACAGGCTGTGATGCCGGCCCCGAACCTCTTCGAGGGTGTAATCGACGAGCGCGAGGAAGATCGCGTTGGCATCGGTGACCATGCCGTCGAGATCGAATTCCACGCGGGCCATCGTCCGATCGATGGCCGCGAGCAGGGCGTTGTCGCGAGAACCAAATATCGCCATTTGAAAACGTCCCTGTCTGTTTTTATTTATGAATTATATTGATCTCACAGCGATTCATTTGATCGCAGGCGCGCCGTCTCATTTGTGTTAAAGCCTAGCTTAGAGTATTGCAAATCTGTTTCACATTGGTCAATCGGCTTGTCGGCGCCTTAAAGATGGCGGACCATTTGGTAATTTTATTTGTTTCGGTCGTTATTCATGTGTATTCGGATCGAGAAATGCCGCAAATGGCTCATTCGATCGGATTTCGGGCCATCGTGCGCTGAGGTACTCAGCCGGATGGCGCGGCTCGCGGTCTGCGCTAGGACGGGGCGAACGTCGACGGGCCGATCCAAGTCGGTCGAGGCGACTGTCGGCACGGCACTGACTGGAGGTCGGACATGGACGAAGACACCCGGATCGATCGCCTGGAGATCCGTTTGACCGAGCAGGACGCGACGATCGAGGATCTGAACCGCACCGTGACCGAGCAATGGCGCGTCATCGACCGGTTGGTGCGGCAACTGGACATGCTGCGGGAGCAGGTCGAGGAGGCGGCCGCCCGGGCGGCGCCGCGGGGGCTGGAGCCGCCGCCGCCCCATTACTGACAGAGGGAGCCGGCGCGCCGGGGTGCGACGCGCCGGCCCGCGCGTCAGAAGTTCGCCTGCGTGACGAACTTGGTGACCAGGTAGGCGTCGAGCGCCTCCGGGCCGCCCTCGCTGCCGTAGCCCGAATCCTTGACGCCGCCGAACGGCGTCTCCGGCAAGGCGAGGCCGTGGTGGTTGATCGAGATCATGCCGCTCTCGACCGCGTTCGACACCCGCGCCGCCCGCTCGGCGGAGCGGGTATAGGCGTAGGCCGCGAGCCCGTAGGGCAGACGGTTGGCCTCGGCGAGCGCCTCGCCGTCGTCGGAGAACCGGTTGATCATCGCCAGGGGCCCGAAGGGCTCCTCGTTCATGATCCGGGCGGTCAGCGGCACCTCGGTAAACACCGTCGGCTCGAAGAAGTTACCCTGGTTGCCGATGCGCTTGCCGCCGGCGCGCAGCGTCGCGCCGCTCGACTCGGCGTCCGCCGCCAGCGCCGTGACGGCGTCGAGGCGCCGTCCGTGGACCAGCGGTCCCATCTTGGTCTCGGGATCGAGCCCGTCGCCGACCTTCACCGACTTGGCGAAATTGGTGAAGCCCTCGACGAAGCGGTCGAAGACCGAATCGTGCACGAGGAAGCGGGTCGGCGAGACGCACACCTGGCCGGCGTTGCGGAACTTCGAGGGGGCCAGGACGGCGACCGCCTTCTCCACGTCGGCGTCGCCGAACACGATCGCGGGGGCGTGGCCGCCGAGCTCCATCGTGGCCCGCTTCATGTGCGCGCCGGCGAGCGCCGCGAGCTTCTTGCCGACCACGGTCGAGCCGGTGAACGAGATCTTCCGGATCACCGGATGCGGGATCAGGTAGGCCGAAATGGTCTCCGGGTCGCCGTAGACCAGCGAGAGCGCGTCCCCCGGGATGCCGGCATCCAGGAAGGCGCGAACCAGGGCGGCGCAGCTCGCCGGCGTGTCCTCGGGACCTTTGAGGATCACCGTGCAGCCGGTGCAGAGCGCCGCCGAGATCTTGCGGACCGCCTGGTTGATCGGGAAGTTCCAGGGGGTGAAGCAGGCCACCGGGCCGACCGGCTCGCGCACCGCCACCTGCAGCACGCCGTCGGCGCGGGCCGGGATGACGCGGCCGTAGGCGCGCTTACCCTCCTCGGCGAACCAATCGATGATGTCGGCCGCCGCCAGGGTCTCGACCCGCGACTCGGCGAGCGGCTTGCCCTGCTCCAGGGTCATGGTCCGGGCGATCTCGTCGACCCGCGCGCGCAGGAGGTCGGCGGCTTTCCGCATCACCTTGGCGCGCTCGAAGGGCGCGACGCTGCGCCAGGCCGGGAAAGCGCGGGACGCGGCCGCCAGGGCCTCGTCGAGATCCGCCGTGGTGGCGACGGCGCACAGGCCGATCGTCTCACCCGAAGCCGGGTTCAGGACTCCCAGGGTCTCCCGGTCGGCACCCGCGCGCCAGCGCCCGGCGATGTGAAGCTCGGTATCCGGATACATCGGTCGATTCCCGCTCGGCCGCACCATCGGCCGCAGGCGGACTGTGCCGATGTGGCGCGCCCGGGCAATCCCCGCGGCGGCATAGCTGGAACCGTCTGTATTCAGGCGGCGGCGCGGGCGGGCTCCGGTGCCTGGACAAGGGTCGCGGTCCCGTGGCGGGCGCGGAGGGTCGCGCCTTTCGGGACCACCTGCCATCCCTCGCGACAGCCATCGATCGGCTCCGACACCACCACGATGCCCCCCGGCCCCTCGCGGAAATACAGGCTCGGCGGCCGGCCATCGCAGGCCCAGCGGTAGGCGGTGAGCGTCTCGCCATCCGTAAGCAGCGCGGTGAAGCGCAGCGGCTCGCTGACGCTGGCGGCTTCCATCAGCTCGCGCACGGTCTTGAGCGTCCGCGCCATCGCGCCGACGGGATCCTCCTCGAGGCCGTTGGCGAGTGCCAGCAGGAAAATCGCCTCCGAATCCGTGCTGCCCCGACGGTGGTCGTAATAGGTATCCGGGATCAGCGCTTCGAGCCGCCGCTTGATCCGGTGGTAGCCGCCGATCTGACCGTTATGCATGAACAGATGCCGGCCGTAGACGAACGGGTGGCAATTCGCCCGGGCCGTGGCGGTCCCGGTCGACGCACGCACATGCGCGAAGAACGTGCGTGCCCGCACCTGTCCACACAGGTTCACCAGATTTTCGTCCGACCAGGCCGGGGAAATGTCGCGATAGACCCCCGGCTCGGGCCGCTCGGCGTACCAGCCGATGCCGAAGCCGTCGCCGTTGGTTTCGGTCTTCCCCTCGTCGGCGTGCAGGGACTGATGCACCAGCGAGTGGGTCGGCGCGCAGACGAGGTCGGAGAGGAAAACCGGCTCACCGCTATAGGCGAGGAAACGGCACATGACGGACGATGATCCTTCAGCTCAGGTCCACGTACGATCCCGCGCAACGCCCCTCGGAGGGTGGAGACGTTCCGCCGCAGGACGTTAACAGTCGGTCCACTCCGGTGAACAGTTTCTTAACCGGTCGGAAACTGCGCCATTTTCGTGCGTTCCGCATGAAATCGGTGCCGCTTGATCGCAGGGCAGGCATTCGCCGGCGCGGCGACGCGACTCTTGTGAGCCGTCTCATGAAGGGTCAGCATGGCCAAATCGGGGAATCAGAACGCCGCCCAGGAGGCGGTCGCCCGAAGCGGGGCAAGGCACCAACAGCAGGAGACTTTTATGGATTGCGCAGTGCCCGACGGATCCGCCCCCGTGGCTCTCGTCGTGGAGGACGATGCGGCCGTGCGCGATCTCGCCACCGCGGTGCTTGAAGAAACCGACCTCGGAGTCATTGCCTGCGAAAGCGCGGAGGCGGCCCTGTCCGTGCTGGAGCGCTCCGACGTGACGGTGGCGTTGCTCTTCGCCGACGTGCGGTTGCCCGGTGCGATGGACGGGGTGACCCTGGCCCAGGCGGTCAAGCGGCGCTGGCCGGACGTGCGCGTGGTCGTGACCTCCGGCGCGGGCCGGGATGCGCGGCTCCCCGACCAGGCGGTCTACATGCAGAAGCCGTGGCGGGCCCTCGACGTGCTGGTCCAGGCCGAGCACGCGACGATGGCCGCCAAGGCTGCCTGAGCCCGGCGCGCTGACGCGATCCCTTCACGTCTTCGCGCGTTCAGCGACGCGACCAGGGCTGCGTGACGTCTCCTGACGTGGCGCAGCCCCGGTTCTCGTGGCGCATGCAAGGATGGCGGCATCGCCGGAACGTGCCCGTCCGACGTCTTCGCTGGCCCGCTGTCTCGCCCGGCTGCTGCGCGCCGCAAAGAAAAAGCCCGGCCGCTCGCGCGGGCCGGGCTCTTTCACAACCGATGTGACGTCGCTCAGGCGGCGGGAGCCGGGCTGACCGGGGTCTGACCCGAGGCGTTGCCGCCCTGAGCCGGCGCAGCGGACGGCGACGGGAAGCCGGGACGACGGCTGCCGGCGGGGAAACGGGGCTTCGGCTTCGGCGCGGCGATCAGGCCCTCGCGGATAGCGGTCTTGCGAGCCTGCTTGCGGGCGCGGCGCACGGCCTCCGCCTTCTCACGGGCCTTGCGCACGGACGGCTTCTCATAAGCCTTGCGCTGCTTCATCTCGCGGAAGATGCCCTCGCGCTGCATCTTCTTCTTGAGGACGCGGAGCGCTTGATCGACGTTGTTGTCGCGAACGAGTACCTGCAACGGACTTGATCCTCTGGACCTGAAGTTCTGGGTTCACGCGGCCCGCCGCCGATCTGGAAACCGGCAACGTCCCTCGCCCGGGATGAACCCGAGGGGGACGGGAACGTCGGTTTCCGAATCGGCGTGGAGCTCACGCCTTGACGGGGCTATTACACCAAGCGCGCACCAGTTCCAACCTGCCCGCGCGATCCATCTGCGTCTGCGTCGTGCTAGGTTGCGCGGATGAGACACGACGACTCGCAGCAATTCGCCAGCGACAACTATTCCGGCATCTGCCCGGAAGCCTGGGGAGCCATGGAGGCGGCCAATCGCGGCCACGCCCCGGCCTATGGCGAGGATGCCTGGACGGCCAAGGCGGCGGACGCGTTCCGGGACCTGTTCGAGACCGAATGCGAGGTGTTCTTCGCCTTCAACGGCACCGCCGCCAACGCCTTGGCCCTGGCCGCGCTGTGCCAATCCTACCACAGCGTGATCTGCGCCGATTCGGCCCATGTGGAGACCGACGAGTGCGGCGCGCCGGAATTCTTCTCCAACGGCTCCAAGCTGCTCACCGTCCGGACCGAGGGCGGCAAGCTCACGCCGGAGGCGATCCGCGGGCTCGCCCAGAACCGCAGCGACATCCACTTTCCGCGGCCTCGGGTGGTGACGATCACGCAGCCCACCGAGACGGGACAGGTCTACAGCCTCGCCGAGCTGCGGGCGCTGTCGGCGACCGGCCGCGAACTGGGGCTCGCCCTGCACATGGATGGGTCTCGCTTCGCCAATGCCTGCGCGAGTCTGGGCTGCAGCCCGGCCGACATGACGTGGCGGTCGGGTGTCGACGTCCTGTGCTTCGGCGGGACCAAGAACGGCATGCATGCCGGCGAGGCGGTGGTGTTCTTCGACCGCAAGCTCGCCGAGGATTTCGGCTACCGGTGCAAGCAGGCCGGCCAGCTCGCGTCGAAGATGCGCTTCCTCGCCGCCCCCTGGGTCGGCATGCTGGAGAGCGGCGCGTGGCTGAGGAATGCGGCCCACGGCAATGCCTGCGCCCGGCACTTCGCCGACTCCGTCGCCGGGCTGCCGGGGGTGCGGGCGCTGTTTCCCGTGGAGGCGAACGCCGTCTTCCTGACGATGCCGGCCTCCACCATGGAGGGCCTGCGCGCCCGGGGCTGGCGGTTCTACACCTTCATCGGCGGCGGGGCGCGCTTCATGTTCGCCTGGGATGCCCGCCCCGAGCGGGTGGACGAGCTGGTCCGGGACCTGCGCACGCTGGCCGCCGCGGCGGCCTGACGGGGTGGACATGGGAGTGCGGAGCCGCCCCACCGACGGTGTTTCGCACGCTGGTGTCGGGTTTTCCTGAGGAGCATCAAGACGCTGGCGCGGCCCGCGCACGGTCGTCCTCGCGAGCGCAGCGAAGCAACCCCGTCTCGCGCGACGCCTGCCGATGTCGTGCAGCCCTGGGTCGCTTCGCTGCGCTCGCGATGACGGCGGCCCCGAATACCCAGTCTCAAGTGGGCCGGGTGCGACGCCTCAGTCTTCTGCTTGCCCCCTACAGCAGCGCGAGATCCGCCGGCTCCGCGCTCGGGAAGATCCGGCGCAAACTCGCCTGATCGAGCCCGTAGAGGCGCCGGAACAGCCCGCCGAGCAGCCCCCGGTAATCGGTGAGCACCGGATAGTCCCGGTTCTGGAACAGGTGCGCCTCGTCGGCGCGCACCTGCGGTCCGGCGATTCGCCCACCCCGGACGCCGCCGCCCAGGATCCAGTAGACGCTGCCATGGCCATGGTCGGTGCCGCGGCTGCCGTTCTCCCGGAAGGTGCGCCCGAACTCCGACAGCACGACCACCACCGTGTCGGACCAGCCGGGCCCGATCTCCTCGACGAAGCCGGACAGGCCCCGCCCCAGCTCGCCGAGCCGGTCGGCGAGGTAGCCGGTGCCGGCACCCTGGTTCACGTGCGTGTCCCAGCCGCCGACATCCACGAAGCCGAGATTGAAGTTCTCGCGCATCAGGCGGCCGATCCGCCGCGCCGACAGCTCGAAGCCCTTGGGCGAGACCGCTCCGCGGTCGGCCTGACCGGCATGGTCGGAAATCGTCTGGTAGACCGCGTCGCGCACCCGGAACCCCTCGGTCACGGCGGCGGCCAGCTTGGTGTCGCTGTACATGGCGGCGATGAGGCGCGCCTGCCGGTCGTCGATGCCGGGCTTGCCGACGCCGTTGATGGCGATGTTGGGCACCGTCTCGCCGCCCCGGAAGATCAGCGGCATCTGATCCGTGAAGGCGATCGGCCGGACCCGGGTCAGCTCCGCGGCCAGCCGGGCCATGAAGCCGGAATTGTAGTCGCGGCCGGACCCGACCGTCTGGCCCATCTCGATCGTGTCCTGGGTCTCGAAATGGCTCCGGGTCATGTCGTCGGTGCCGGCGAAGGGCACGAAGGCGGCCTGACCCTTGGCGTAGAGCGGCAGGAGCGTCTCGCGCAACGCCGGGTGCAGGCTCCAGTCGGCGTCGAGCGCCAGGGCGGCCTTCGGGTCGGCGGCGTCCGGCTTGGCGATCGCGAGGTTCGGCCGCGACCGGTAGTAGAAGTCGCTGCCGGTGGGGATCACCACGTTGGCGGCATCGTAGGCGCCGCGCAGGAACACCACGAGGAGGCGCGCATCGGTCTTGGGGGCCGCCCAGACGCGGCCGGCCACCGTGGACAGGCCGAAAGCCGCGGCGGCGCGGATCAGGTCGCGACGGTTCATCGCATGAACTCCGGCGAGGCGAGGTAGAGGGTGTTCCAGTCCTGCGGCGACACCGCCTGGGCGAGCGCCGCCCGCGTCGCCGCCGACAGGGTGCCGGACAGCGTCGAGAAGTAGAGCCCGTTGGCGAGCACCGGGAAGGCCGGCTCCTCGGCCTGATCGGGCAGCGTCGGCTTGAACAGGCCGGCCGAGCCCGACCCGATCTGCCGGGCGATCTCGAACCGCGTCGCGAGCTGCCCGGGGCCGCTCCAGGCGGCGGCGTCGAGGGGGTAGCCGTCCGGCGTCGACCGGTTGAACAGGCCCTCGCCGAGGCGGTTCAGCCAGCCGAGCACCGGGCCGGCGTTGCGGATCACCCTTGTGTCGTAGGCCATGCGCAGGGCGGAGAAGACGTAGCGCACCGGGTCCTTGAAGGCGCCGCCGCGCTCGGCCGTGAAGGCCGGCTCGCGCACCAGCGCCTCCATCACCGCGGCGATGTCGCCGTCGCTGCGAGTGAAGACGGCGGCGAGCCGCGCCACCAGGGCGTCGTCGGGCGGCTGCCCGAGGAAGTAGGTGGCGAGCGCCCGGGAGACGTTGGTGGCGGTGGCGGGATGGCGGGCGATCAGATCCACCGCCTCCTCGATCTCCGGCCAGCCGCGTCCCTGGATGCGGGTCCCGAGGAAGACCTTGTCGCCGTAATCGTGCCGGTTGGGGTTGAACGCGAACAGGCCGTCCCGGCGGAAATCGGCGGCATGCTCGGGGCGAAGCTTCGGGGTCTCGGGCTTCATGTTGATGCCGACCCCGCTCAGGATCCGGGCCAGCGCCTCGACATCGCCCTGCGTGTAGCCGGAGCCGACACCCATCGTGTGCAGCTCCATGATCTCGCGGGCGTAGTTCTCGTTCGGCCGGCCGGCCGCGTTGGCGTCGTTGTCGAGGTAGCGCAGCATCGCCGGGTGGCGCAGGCTCGCCATCAGCAGGTCGCGGAAGCGCCCGAGCACGTGCGGGCGGATCGCGGTGTCGAGGTAGTCGCCCACCGCGGCGCGCAGGGTGGACTTGCCCTGATGCACGTTGAACCGGTTGAACCAGAACCACGTCAGCCGCTCGCGCAGCTGATCGGGGCTGTAGAGCGCCCGCAGCACCCAGACGGAGGCGGCGTTCCGCGCGGCCATGTTCAGCGCGGCCTGGAAGGCCTGCTGGGCGGCCTTCTTGGCGTCGGGGTCCTGGATGTCCTTGAACGCCTTGGCCTGCGCATCCAGCGCCTGGGCCCGTTCGAACAGGCTGCCCGGCGGGGTCAGCGCGTCGACCTGCGCCTGGGCGGCGGGCGGCAGGCGCGATTCGGCCGGCGGATGGAGCTGGGCCTGCAGCCACCGTGCCCGCCCCTCCGCGGTGAGCTGCGCGAAGGCAGACGGGGTGGCGCCCCAGGTCAGGGCATCGAGGAAGGCAACATTGGCCGCGGCGGCCTGCGGCGACGCGTCGGCCGCACGGGGCCCCGGGCCCGCCCAGGCCACCAACAGACCAGCAACCAGACAACAGCGTGTTGCGGCGCGCGACATCGCAGCCTCGCGGTGCGTGGATCGGTCGGGGCAGCGTGGTGTCGTGTCCCTGTACCGTGCCTGAAAGGCAGCCCCATCCTGCCGGCGTCTTTGCCAATATCGGGGCTTGCCGCTACACGATCCCGAGACCGCGCGAATGCCGCGCCGCGCACCACCACGTTCCGCCGATCCAGAGCGTTCGCTCCATGCTGATGCAGACCAAGACCGAGGCGAGGCCGGCCGATCCGGTGTCGCGGCGGCGCACCTTCGCGATCATCTCCCACCCGGACGCGGGCAAGACCACGCTCACCGAGAAGCTGCTCCTGTTCGGGGGCGCGATCCAGCTCGCCGGCGAGGTGAAGGCCAAGCGCAACCGGGTCTCGACCCGGTCCGACTGGATGGGGATCGAGAAGGAGCGCGGCATCTCGGTGGTCACCTCGGTGATGACCTTCGAGTACGGCGATTGCGTCTTCAACCTCCTCGATACGCCCGGCCACGAGGACTTCTCGGAGGACACCTACCGGACGCTCACGGCGGTCGATTCGGCCGTCATGGTGATCGATGCGGCGAAGGGGATCGAGGCGCGCACCCGCAAGCTGTTCGAGGTCTGCCGCCTCCGCGACATCCCGATCGTCACCTTCATCAACAAGCTCGACCGCGAGGCCCGGGACCCGTTCGAGCTGCTCGACGAGATCGAGAAGACGCTGGCGCTGGACGTCGCCCCGGTGACGTGGCCGATCGGCACCGGCCGCAACTTCTCGGGAACTTACGAACTCGGCGGCAACCGCGTGCGCCGGCTCGACGCCGCCGAGGATGCCGGGATGGTGGCGGTGTCCGGCCCGGACGACCCGCTGTTCGACGAGCTGCTCACCGAGGACGGCGCGGCGGACGCGTGGCGCGAGGAGGTGGAGCTGGCCGAGGGCGGCCTGAAGCCCTTCGACCTCGACGCGTTCCGCGAAGGACACCTGACGCCGGTGTTCTTCGGCTCGGCGCTGCGCAATTTCGGCGTGCGCGACCTCATCGACGGTCTCGCCAAGGTGGCCCCGCCGCCCCGCGGCCAGGACGCCGACAAGCGCCTCGTCGAGCCGACCGAGCCGCGGATGACCGGCTTCGTGTTCAAGATCCAGGCGAACATGGACCCGAACCACCGGGACCGGATCGCCTTCATGCGGGTCTGCTCGGGCAAGCTCAACCGGGGCATGAAGGCCCGGCTGGTGCGCACCGGCAAGCCGATCTCGCTCTCGGCGCCGCAATTCTTCTTCGCCCAGGACCGGGCCATCGCCGACGAGGCCTATGCCGGCGACGTGGTCGGCATCCCGAACCACGGTACCCTCCGGATCGGCGACACGCTCACCGAGGGCGAGGACCTCGTGTTCCGCGGCGTGCCGAGCTTCGCCCCCGAGATCCTGCGCCGGATCAAGCTCACCGACGCCATGAAGGCCAAGAAGCTCCGCGAGGCGCTGCAGCAGATGGGCGAGGAAGGCGTCGTCCAGGTCTTCGTGCCGCAGGACGGCAGCCAGGCGATCGTCGGCGTGGTCGGGGCGCTCCAGCTCGACGTGCTCAAGGAACGGCTCCAGGCCGAGTACGGCCTGCCGGTGGATTACGAGACCTCGCGGTTCTCGGTCTGCCGCTGGGTGTCGTCCGACTCGGAGGCGGAACTCGACAAGTTCGTCGATTCGCACGGCTCGGCCATGGCCAAGGACCTCGACGGGGCCCCGGTCTTCATGGCGACCACGGCGTTCTCGCTCCGCTACGAAGAGGAGCGCTACCCGGCGGTGCGCTTCACCGATGTGAAGGACTATCAGAAGCGGGCGGTGTGAGCCGGTCCGGAGCCCCGCTCCGACAGCGGGCGCCGCGCGTCGTCGCGCGCGGCGTAACAATCCAACGGCGCCACGCTCATCGCGGCGGCGCTGCCCGGACCGCTGTGCCGCCCCCGCGACGCCAGGGCCGCGTCAGAACTTGCCGAGCATCGGGAATTCGACGCTCAGACTCGACTCCGAGGCGATCGGCATTTCGCGTTTGCGCGGCTTGCGGTTGAGCACCTGCTTCAGCTTCGACTTCAACACCGCCATGTCGAAGGGCTTGAGGATGAAGGCGTCGGCGCCCGCCTGGTGGGCGAGGTTGATGTCCTCGAAGTCGAAGGACGATTCGGTGAGCATGAAGGGCGTGTTCATCAGCGCGTCGTCGGCCCGGATCTCGCGCAGCAGGCTGAGCCCGTCCATCGGCTCCATGTCGAGGTCGGAGATCACCAGGGCGTAGCGGCGCTGCCGCATCCGCTCCAGGGCCTCCGTCGCGCTTGTGACGCCCTCGACATCCGGGAAGCCGATGCGTGTCATCAGCATCACGATCAGCCGGAGAAGCTTCTCCTGATCGTCGACGATGAGGATCGGGGGCGTATCGCTCTCGGACATCGGCGCGGCTCAGATGAAAAGATGGTCGATGCCCTGCCGGGACATCGCGTCGGATTGGAGCGACAGGCAAAGCCCGTGGATCGCGGATGCCTTCGGCGTGCCGCGCTGGAGCATCGGCAGAAGGTTGGCCTTCGCAAACAGCGTGTCGTTGCCGGCGGTACGCTGCGCGCTCTTGAACGAGTGGACGAACTCGCGCTTGGCGATTTCGCGCCACTCGCTGATCTGGACATCCCGGTGGCGGCTGTCCGCGCTCACCCGGTCGAAGGTCTCGTGCACCGACGAGCGCTCGCCTTCGATCACCTGGCAGGCGAAATTTCCCTCGATGACCAGGAAGCTTGTGATCACCGCAAACTCGTTCTTCTTCTGGGCGGTCCGGCCGATTTCATTGATCTGCTCGGACCTCTTCGCCGGTTCAGACGAGAGGTTCAGGCGTGAGAAGTAGATGATGTGGACGAGGCTCGTCCGTTTCGCCCGCATGATCCCGAGATCCGAAATCCGTATCCGTTCGACGCTTCCGGTCAGGACGCACCGCGCGTGGCCCTGGCCCGGCCGTATCTTCGCGCGTGTGGAATAACACCGCGTAAACGCGGCCCGATCGCGTCTGACCGGGCTTGGACCCCACCCGGCAGGATCTGCCGGGACCGCCGCCGCGCCCGGCGAACCCTGCCGGGTTCGGAACGCCGCGGCTCCGAAATATCAAAGACTTAGCCCTGGCATGCCGGTTGCGGCGCATCGAGCCTGCGGGCCAGAGCGGCGCGTATTGGGATCGTTCGCCATGGATCTTTTTTCCGCCCTGCAGACCTCGGTCTCCGGTCTCCAGGCGCAGTCCTATGCCATCAGCAACATCTCCGGGAACATCGCGAACTCGCAGACGACCGGCTACAAGCGCATCGACACCAGCTTCGTCGATCTGATGGCCGAGACGACGCCGAAACGCGAGGTCGCCGGATCCGTCCTGGCCCAGTCGCAGCTGACGAACACGATTGCCGGCAACGTGGTCTCGTCCAGCGTACCGACCAACATGTCGATCAGCGGCACCGGTTTCTTCACCGTGGTGCAGAAGACCGGTGACGCGAACAATTCGCCAACCTTCAGCGGCGCGAATGTCTACACGCGTCGCGGCGACTTCTCGCAGGACAAGGACGGTTATTTGGTCAACGGCGCGGGTGGGTACCTGACCGGGACCAACCTCGATCCCACGACCGGTCAGGTCACCAGCACGGGCCCCGTCAACATCGGCAACCTGACTCTTCCGGCGCAAGAGACGAAGACGATCACGTATTCGGCCAACCTGCCGGCCACGCCCACGGTGAGCGCCTCGGCTCAGCCACCCAACAGCATCGCCGGTCCATCGATCACGGGCTACACCACGACCGGGGCACCGGTGACGATCAGCATGCGCTGGGTTCAGACGACGACGGCCGGCACCTCGCCCTCGTCGTGGGACTTGTACTACAACAGCAGCACCACCGACACGCCGTCTTGGACGCAGACCGGGCCGGCCTTCACGTTCGACTCAACCGGTAAGCTCACGAGCCCGGCCTCCACCACGCCGGTACCGCTGACCGGCGTGCAGATCGGCGACTATACCTTCTCGTCGCTCAGCCTGGATATCAGCGGCGGGCTGACCCAATACGCGGATGCCAGCGGTGCCGTGACCACCAAGGCGCTGAGCCAGAGCGGCAATAGTGCCGGCACCCTGATGAGCGTCGCCGTGGGTGAGGACGGCAAGATCAACGGCACATTCTCGAACGGTTCGGTGATTCCCGTCGCGACCGTGGGCATCTCGCAATTCGCCGATCCCGACGGGCTGAAGGCCGACGGGAAGGGGAATTATCTGCAGACGGCCGATTCCGGGCCGCCGCTCACCGGTCTCAACGGCAGCACGATCAATGGTGCCAGCATCGAGCAATCCAATACCGACATTGCCAGCGAATTTTCTAAGATGATCGTAACCCAGCAGGCGTACTCTGCGAACACGCGGGTCATGTCGACGGCGCAGACGATGATGTCTGATCTGCTGAACGTGATTCGCTGATTGAGGCCGGGGCTCGCGACGCGGAGGCCGTGATATGTCGCTGAACGCGATTTCGACCGCGACCGCGGGTCTGGCCGCCACGCAGGCGGCCATCAACATCGTCTCGCAGAACGTCGCCAATGCGGGGACTGCGGGCTACGTCAAGCGGACGGTCTCGACGGTCGCCACCGGCACCAACAATTCGGGTGTCGCCGTCGGGACGATCACCCGCAGCTTCGACGCTGCGGCCCTGAACCAGCTCCGGCTGGAGACATCGGGGGCTGCCTACACCAGCACCAAGGCCGGCATTGCCACCCAGCTCGATGCCCTCTACGGGACGCCGGGCAGTTCGACCTCCCTCGACGGTACGCTGAACACCTTCACGCAGTCGCTTCAAGAACTCGCGGCGAATCCGACCTCGGCGGCCGCCCGCACGACGGTGCTGGGCAACGCCTCCTCGCTCGCGAGCCTGATCAACAGTTCCGCCGGCACTGTTCAGAACCTGCGTACCGGCATCGAATCGCAACTGGGCAGCGATACGAGCGCCGCCAGCACGCTGCTGGCCAATATCGCGACCCTGAACGGCAAGATCCAGAACAACACCGACAGCACCACGCTGACCGCCCTTCAGGACCAGCGCGACCAGGCGATCAACAGCCTGTCCAGTTACATGGATGTCCAGACGTCCGATCAGAGGGACGGAACGGTCTCGGTGATGACCCGGTCGGGGGTCACACTGGTGGATCACGGAAACGCGGCGACGCTCAGCTTCGACGGACGCGGGATCCTCGACGCCAATTCCGCCTATTCCACCGATCCGACGCAGCGCACGGTCGGCACCATCACGGCCACGCTGCCGGGCGGCGGCAAGATCGATCTCGGCGCCCCCGGCGTGCTGCGCTCCGGGAGCTTGGCCGCCGGGATCGAACTGCGCGACCAGACCCTGCCGCAGGCGCAACGTCAGCTGGACGACCTCGCGGCCGGCCTGGCCAGCGCGCTCAGCGACAAGACCGTCACCGGCACGTCCAACGGCACGCAGACGTCCATCGACCTGACCGGCATCCAGCCGGGCAACACCCTGACCTTCCCGGTGACGGTGAACGGCACGGTGCGCAACGTCATCCTGGTCGCGTCCAACGATGACGCCACGTCAGTCCCCGCGAGCCAGACCAAGGATTCCACGGCCCTCGTCCAGACGTTCAAGATTCCGAGCAGCGGATCGGACTACGCCGGCGCGATCAACACGGCCCTCGGGAATCTCGGTCTCTCCGCCAAAGTTGCGGCTTCGGGCACCGGCGCCGCTCTGGTGATCGGGCCGGCGGCCGGGAGTTCCGACACGGTGACGTCGGCGACGGCCAACATCACCCCGATGTCGTCGGTCAGTGACCTGACCTCGGGCAACCCGTCGCTCGCCCTGTTCGTCGACGGTACGCCCAACAAGCTCTACACCGGCTCGCTCGACAATGGCTCGCAGCTCACCGGATTCGCCCAGCGCATCACGGTCAATGCCGCCCTGTCCGGAAACACGGCGGCGCTCACCCAGACGAGCGCCACCGATCCCAGCGCCTCCGGGTCACGCGCCCAGAAGCTGTTCGCGGCGCTGACCTCCACCCAGCAGACCTTCTCGTCGTCCAGTGGCATCGGCGGTGTCTCGGCGCCCTACAATGCCACCGTGATCGGCTTCGCGCAGGACATCGTCTCGACCCAGGGGGCGGCCTCCGCGAACGCGTCGGCGATCGACGACACCCAGCAGACGGCGCTCTCCACCGCCCAAAGCCGGTTCTCCGCCGGGGCGGGCGTCAATATCGACCAGGAGATGTCGAATCTGATCGCTTTGCAGACCGCCTACGGCGCCAACGCCCGGGTGCTGACGGCGGCCCGCGACATGCTCAACCAGCTGCTGCAGATCTGATCATGACGACGATCACCCCCTTCGCGGCCGGCTCGTACATCACGAATCGCAACGCCTCGCAGCTCCTGACGCTGAAGAACCAGCTCAACGACCTGTCGAACCAGCTCTCCAGCGGTCAGGTCTCGCAGACCTATGGCGGGCTCGGCTCCGGTCGCTCCACAGCGCTGGCGGCTCAGGCCACTTTGAGCGCCCTCAACGGCTATGCCAGCGGCATCACCGCGGCCCAGACCCGGACCAACCTGGCGGTGACGAGCCTGACACAGGTGGCGAGTATCGGGACGAGCACCGCGTCGACCTTGCAGAACGGCCTGCAGAGCGTGGCGGCGAACTCCGTGTCCGGCCGCGCGACGGCGCTGGCCAACCTCCAGACGGTGCTCGACACGCTCAATCAGTCGGCGGCGGGCAATTACCTGTTCGGCGGGACCAACACCGAGACCCAGCCGGTGCTCGATGCGAACACGATCCTCAACGGATCGACCGACTCGACCGGCCAAACGCTCGACGGCCTCACGGATGTCATCAACGAGCGGGTCAGCGCACAGCTGGGCACCCAGGGGAACGGCCGGCTGACGCAGAGCGCGTCGACGGCGATCCCGATCCAGGTCACGGAGGAATCGAACCCCGGGACGCGCGGCAATTTCGGCTTCACCCTCGGCAGCACCGCGACGGCCACGGGAGCTCTGACCGCCTCTGTCTCGAGCACGGTCCCGGCGACCCTGACCGTCAATCTGACGAGCGCGAGCGCTCAGCCGGCCCCCGGCGACAGCATCAGCTTCTCGCTGGTGACACCCGAGGGGACGTCCACGACCATCACGCTGACCGCAGCGACCAGCGTGGTTGCGGGCTCGAACTCCACCTTCGCGATCGGCGCCAACTCCGCCGAAACGATGAAGAACCTCTCCGACACCCTCACGAAGGCGCTGACGGGCGCGGCGAGCAGCACGCTCGCGGTGAAGGCCACAGCCGACGCGGCGACGCAGTTCTTCAGCGGGTCCGTGAACGGGGGGCCGGGCGGAAACGGCGTGATCCCCCAGCGGGTCGTCTATTCCGGAACCAACCCGGTCGGATATGCAAGCCCCGACCCGAACACGACGGTGCTCTGGTACCAGGGCGAGAACACCTACGACACGTCCAAGACGCCGCCGGAGCCGACCTCTGCGATCGACACCCAGTCGGTCCAGATCAGCGCGACCGGCACCGTCGGCACGGGAGCGCGGGCCAACACGGCCGAGATCCAGAACGTGCTGGCGGGCTTGGCGACCATGGCCTACGCCCTGCCGACCACGAACGATGCCAGCACCTACAACACCTATCAGGCCGTCGCGACCAAGGCCGGCGGATTGCTGGCTTCCGCCAGCCAGACCCCCAGCGTCCAGGACACGGTCACGCAACTGACCATCGCATCGGCGCGCCTCTCGAACGCCAGTACGACCAACAAGGCCACCCAGAACACCGTCCAGAACACCCTGGACGGAATCGAGCAGGCCTCCCCCGAGGAGGTGATCACCAAGCTGCTCGACGTGCAGAACCGGCTCCAGGCCAGCTATCAGGTCACCTCGACGCTCTCCAAGCTGTCACTGGTGAACTACATCAGCTGATCGTTCACGGGGATTGGTCCCCGACCGAGCGCGGCCGGTATCCGAAAGATCCGCGATCGGCCCGAGCGACCATAGTCCTGCCGTTTTCCGGGATTGAACCGCGGCGTGCGGACGCGCCCACGCGCCGTGATTCGATCGAGGAGAGGTCGGCATGTCGCTGCCCGGACCCATCGAACTCGTCCTTCGCCTCGGGATCGCGCCGCGGATCGGCGCGATCGGGATGGTGGAACAGGCCGTCGACGCGTATCTTGCGGGCTATGCCCATCCCGGCGAGCGCGCCATCGCCCTCGACATCCTGTTGCGCGACCTCGCCCGTCTGCGCATCCACGAGCCGGATCTCGATCCGTTCATCGGCGAGGTCGAGCAGTACATCGACCAGCTTCACCGGAATCTCGCGCGCCAGGCCGCCTGAGATGCGCGGCCGGCTCCGCATGCTGGCGGTTATGGCGGCTCTCATCGCGGCGGGCCTGTCTGGCGCCGGGACGGCCGCCGCCCTCGATCTCCGGGACCTGCCCAAGACGCCCGGACCTGTGCCGTGCCCCTCCAAGGGGCCGGGCTTCGTGCGCCTGCCGGGGAGCGGCAGCTGCATCCGCATCTCGGGCCGCGTCACGGCGGGAGCGGATCTGGGCGCGGGGCATGGCGTGGCGGCGGCGCCGGCCGTCGCCGGCCGCCTCGCGATCGACAACCGCGCGGACACGGATCTCGGCGAGGTGCGGACCTACCTTCGGATCGGCACCGGCCGCCGTTGAGGCGCGGCTCAGAGGTTGCGCGAGAGGACCAGCGGTCCGCTGCGCACGCCACGGCCGTACGGGGAGGGGGCCGGAATCTGCCGGCCGTAGCCGGACGGCAGCTGAGCCCGGCCGATCTCCTCCGCCAGGGTCTTGATCAGCCCTTCCGATACGGTCTTGGCGCTGGCGAGCACCGTCTGGTTGGCCTCCACGGCCGCGGTGAAACGGCGATGGGCCGTGCGCAGGGCCTCGACCCCGTCGGGATGGAAGCGCTTCAGCGCGACGGCGTTCGCCTTCGCGACCTCGAGGCCCTGCATGTAGGCGGCGGCCAGCGCGGCCTTCGGCTCGGCCGCGGCGACGCCCTCCTGCAGGCGGCCCTCCCGGACGAAGGCAGCCTCCTCGGCGAGCACGGCCTCCAGGGCGGCCATGTTGCCGAGCACGCCGGCCACCAGGGCCTCGGCGGTGACCCGGTCCGCGACGCGCAGCGGTTCAGCCCTTTGCATTGGTCGCTCCCTCGCTCGCCGCACCCTGCATCTTCATGATCTCACGGAAAATCGAATCGGCGATGCCGACGCCGCCGCTCTTCACGATCTGGGTCGCGTATTCCTTGGTCAGCATCGAGCGGTAGACACCGCCGCCGGTGCCGTTCTCGCCCAACGGTCCCTCGGTGCCGTCCGATTGGGTCAGCCGATCCAGGCTGTTCTCCAAGAACATCGATTCGAACTCGGTGGCGGTCTTCCAAGCCTTGGCCTTGCTGGCCGACTTGATGACCCCGTCGACGGCGCTCCCGGCGACCGAGGTCCCGATGCCGGCGGCATTGGCCGCGAGACTGGCGAGTTGCAGCATGGTTCGACCCTCCAGGTCCGGTTGATCACATCAGCTCGATGTCGGCCTGAAGCGCGCCGGCGGCCTTGATCGCCTGCAGGATCGAGATCAGATCCCGCGGGCCGACACCCAGCGCGTTGAGGCCGTCGACCAGCTCGCGCAGGCTGACACCCTCCTTGACCAGGGCGAGCTTGTTGCCGTCGCCGGTATCGACCTTCACGCCGGTGCGCGGCACCACCACGGTGCGGCCATTGGACAGCGGCGCCGGCTGGCTCACCTGCGGCTGTTCCGTGATGGTGACGGTGAGGTTGCCCTGCGCGATCGCCACCGTGGAGACGCGCACGTCCCGGCCCATGACGATGATGCCGGAGCGCTCGTCGACGACGACCCGGGCGGTCTGGTCCGGCTCGACCTTCAACTGCTCCACCTCGGTGATCAGCCGGATCATGTTGCCGTTGTAGCGGGTCGGGATCTGGATCGTGACGGTTGCCGGGTCGGTGGGCTCGGCGGTGTCGGCGCCCATGAAGTCGTTGATCGCGGCGGCGATCCGCTTCGAGGTCGTGAAGTCGGGATTGCGCAGGGAGAGCCGCAGCGCGCGTGCGTCGTTCAGCTTGAAGGCGATCTCGCGCTCGATATTGGCGCCGTTGGAGATCCTGCCGTTCGTCGGCACGCCCCGGGTGATCTTGGCGGCATCGCCCTCGGCCGAGAATCCCGCGATCGCCACCGATCCCTGCGCCAGGGCGTAGACCTCGCCGTCGGCGCCGAGGAGCGGCGTCACCAGCAGGGTGCCGCCCTGGAGGGACTTGGCGTCGCCCAGAGACGAGACCGTCACGTCGATCCGCGTGCCCTGCGCGGCGAAGGGCGGCAGGCTCGCCGTCACCATCACGGCGGCGAGGTTCTGCGTCCGCATCGTGGCGCCGCGGGTGTTGACGCCGAGGCGCTCCAGCATCGCCTGCAGCGACTGCTTGGTGAACGGGATGTTGTTGAGCGTGTCGCCGGTGCCGTTGAGGCCGACCACGATCCCGTAGCCGACGAGCTGGTTCTGGCGGACGCCCTCGATGGAGGCGAGGTCCTTGACGCGCGACAGGGCCAGCGCCGGCCCGGGCAGGGCGGCGAGCAGCAGGGCGCCCGCGACGACACCGAGCAGAAACCGGAGGGGACAGAACGCGTGACGCGGGCGCATGCCGGATTTTCGACCAAGAACGGACCTGCCGCCATCCTGCCAGGGCCGTGCCAGTCGAGCCGGTGCGGCAAGGCTTTGAAGGAATGGTATTTTTCGCTCCGGGTCCCCGGCGGCGCGTTCCGGCGCACCGGGACCGAACCTGCCGACCCGGCAGCTTCTGCCGCCTCGTTTACCCGCGCTTAACCCTAGGGGCCGAGTTTCGGGTCCTGCGCGGGGGCGCTTGGAGCAACGCGAACCGGATCATGCGTGTCGAGACTCGCCAGCCGATCCAGAGTGCCGGCGGCGTCGCGGCTCCCCGGAAGCCCGAGGGGGGCGCCGGCTTCAGCCTCGGTGCGGCCCCGGCTCCCGGGACGGGGGCCGGTGCGCCGGCAGCCGCCGCGACGCTGGCCGGGCTGGACGCGGTCCTGCTTCTCCAGTCCGAGGCCGATACACCCCAGGAGCGGCGGCGGCGCTCGGCCCAGCGCGGCCACGACCTTCTCGATGGTCTCGACCGACTGAAGGCGGCGCTTCTCGGTGGCCGCGTCGCACCGCAGGAGCTGCGCGCCATCGCCGGCCGGCTGAACGAGCGCGCGGGCCTGTCGGGAGATCCGCGGCTGGACGGCCTGATGGCCGAGATCGAGCTGCGGGCCGCGGTGGAACTCGCCAAGCTGGAGATGGCCCGGGGCGTCTGACCGGGCGTCCGCGACCGTCGGCGCGGACAGCGGCACGCCGGCCGGCGGCACCGCGCGCCGCTTCGCGGCGTGCGCGATAGCTTTTGCGTCGGACGCGAGCCCGGCCCGGCTAAACCACCCGCCGCTTCGGTCCCGCCGGCAGCATCTGCGGCTCGCCCGGTCCGGTCTCGACGCCGAGATCCGGCACCGCGATGATCGGCGCGCCGCGCAGGTCCTTGCGGGTGACGATGGCGCCGCGCTCCTCGAGATAGGCCAGCATCCGCCGCGCCCGGCCGCCCGAACTGGTGCCGTAGGCCTCGGCCAGCATGGTGTCGGTCGGGCAGGGGGCACCCTCGATGGCGGCCCGGGCGACCACCAGGAACAGGCCGGCGAGATCGTCCGGCAGGCTCGCCGCGATCGCCTGGGCCTGCTCCCAGCCGGAATTGTCCGCCACCGCGCCCCCGGCCTCGGCCCGCGCCACGGCGAGTCGCCGCTTGAACTCGGGCAGGCCCATCGTGTCGCCCCGCAGTCGGCGGATGCGGCAGCGGACGGTGAAGTCCTGATAGAGCGTCGCGGGCGTGCAGGCGGCGGCGTCGGCATCTGCCAGCACGGAGGCCAGAACCTCGGCGAGGGCCGCCTCGCGAGCCTCCGGGTCCATGGGCTCCTCTTCCGGCTCCTCGGCGGGCACCGGCGGCCGGTAATTGGCGAGCTGGACGAGCACGTCCGGCGCCGGGGTGGGGCGCGGCTTCGGGCGCGGGGCCAACGGCGCCACGATCTCCTCCGGGCTTGCCGTGAGGATCAGCGCGCGGGCGTCTTCCAGGGCGTCGGGCAGGGGGACGAGGACCGGCGAGGAGCTCCGGCTCACGGTCTGGGTCGGTCCGACCGCGATGGTCAGCGGGCGCCGCGACAGGGCCGGGCCGAGGGCCACGAAATGCCCGCGCGGTAGATCGCGGAACGTCTCGGCCTGCCGGCGCTCCAGGCCGAGCAGGTCGGCGGCGCGGGCCATGTCGATGTCGAGGAAGGTCCGGCCCATCAGGAAGTTCGAGGCCTCGGCCGCGACGTTCTTGGCGAGCTTGGCGAGGCGCTGCGTCGCGATGATGCCGGCGAGGCCGCGCTTGCGGCCGCGGCACATGAGGTTGGTCATCGCGCCGAGCGAGAGGCGCCGGGCCTCGTCCGAGACCTCGCCGGCCGCCGCTGGGGCGAAGAGCTGCGCCTCGTCGACGGCCACCAGCATCGGGTACCAATGGTCGCGGTCGGCATCGAACAGGCCGCCCAGGAAGGCCGCAGCGGCCCGCATCTGCCCGTCGGCGTCGAGATTTTCCAACGACAGCACCACCGAGACCCGGTGGGTCCGCACCCGGGCAGCGATGCGCTGCAGGGCGACGTCGTCGCCGTCCGCCTCGACCACCACGTGACCGTAGCGGTCGGCGAGGCTGGCGAAATCGCCTTCGGGGTCGATGATCGCCTGCTGCACGAGGCCGGCGCTCTGCTCCAGCAGCCGCCGCAGCAAATGCGATTTGCCGGACCCCGAATTGCCCTGGACCAGAAGCCGCGTGGCGAGCAGTTCGGTGAGGTCGAGGAGCGCGGGGCGCTCGCCGGTCAGGCCGAGATCGATGTCGGAACGCATAAGGCCTCATAGCACGGCCCGACGGATCCGGGTGCGCCGCCGTCGCGCTGTCCACGCTTCCCGCCATACCAGCCGTGCCGCGCCCGGCCTGGACCCGGACGCCGCGGCCCTGTACGGCCACCGGCCTCCCAGAACGAACCCGGATCTACGACACGATGGCGGCCTGCGGCCTCGATTTCGGTACGTCGAACACCACCCTCGGGCATAACGGCCCGGACGGACCGACGCTGCTGCCCCTGGAAGGCGCGCACCGGACGATCCCCAGCGCGATCTTCTTCGAACTCGGCCGGGAGCCCATCATCGGCCGGGCCGCGACGGCGGCCTATGTCGAGGGCCGGTCCGGCCGGATGATGCGCGGCCTGAAATCCGTCCTCGGCACCCCGCTCATGGATGAGGCCACACCGGTCGGCCGCCAGCGGCTGCGCCTGCGCGACGTCATCGCCCGCTATCTCACGGCCGTGAAGGAGCGCGCCGAGGCCGCCTGCGGCCAGAGCCTCGACAGCGTGGTCCATGGCCGCCCGGTCCACTTCGTCGATGGCGATCCGGAGGCGGACCGCCGGGCCGAAGACACGCTGCGGGACATTGCCCGCGACGTCGGCTTCCGGGAGGTCTCGTTCCAGTACGAGCCGATCGCGGCCGCCCTCGACTACGAGCGGCAGGTCCGGTCCGAGGAGATCGCGCTGGTCGCCGATATCGGCGGCGGCACGTCGGATTTCTCGATCGTGCGCCTCGCGCCGGAGCGCCGGGGGCGGCCGGACCGGGCCGGCGACATCCTGGCCAATGACGGCGTGCGGATCGGCGGCACCGATTTCGACCGTCAGCTCAGCCTCGGCACGGTGATGCCGCTCCTCGGCCTCGGAAGCCCGATGCGCCGGGGCGACCTCGCGGTGCCGAACGCCTATTACCACGACCTCGCCACGTGGTCGGCGATCAACCGTCTCTACAATCAGAAGACCCTGCGGGAGATCGACGAGGTGATCCGCGACGGCGCCCGGCCCGACCTGCTCGCGCGGCTGCGCGAGGCGGTGGAGGGGGAGCGCGGTCACGCCCTGGCCGGAGCGGTGGAAGGCGCCAAGATCGCGGCCTCCGAGCAGGATGCGACGGTGCTCGATCTCGGCCTTCTGGAGCGCGGCCTCTCCGTGCCGGTGGATCGCGCGACCCTGTCGTCCCAGACCGGTGACCTCGCGCGGGCCGTGGCGGCCCGGATCGCGCGCTGCCTCGCGCAGGCGGAATTGCCGGCCGACCGGGTCGACGCCCTGTTCCTGACCGGCGGGTCCACCGGCCTGCCGCATCTGCGCGCCGCGCTTACGGCCGCGCTGCCCGCCGCCCGGGTGGTGGAGGGGGACACGTTCGGTTCGGTAGGGCTCGGCCTGACCATCGAGGCGGCCCGTCGCGGAGCGTGAAGCCGCACCCGGGTGACGTCGCCCGGCCCTCAGGCACTCGGCGTCGCCCGGATGACCTAGAGGGCTGCATCACCCGGGGCGCTTCGACCGGAGACGGGGTCGCTGCAGCGCCGCGCTGCCGAATGGCCGCGACCGCGCGGCTGCGATTGACGGGCCGGCCCTGATCCCCGACAAGGCGGTCCCTTCCGCTCGGAGACAACGGCGGCCCATCCGGGCTCCTCCGCGCCGCCTCGCCCGATGCTGTTCAACTCCTTCGTCTTCCTCCTCGCCTTCCTGCCGGCCGCGCTGATCCTGCACGGGCTGGTGGCGCGCGCCGCGCCCGGGTGGCGGCTGCCGCTCCTGGTCGGCCTGTCCTTCGTGTTCTACGGCTGGTGGGATGTCCGGTTCGTGCCGCTGCTCGCCGGCTCGATCCTGGCGAACTGGTGCGTGGCCCGTCTCTATCGGCACAGGCCCGGCCGATGGCTGATCCCGGTCGCCATCGCCGCCAACCTCGCCCTCCTGGGGGTGTTCAAGTACCTCGATTTCGCAGCCGATCTCGCCAACCTGATCCCCGGCCTGGAGGCGCAGCGGCTCGGCCTCGCCCTGCCGCTCGGCATCTCGTTCTTCACCTTCCACCACATCATGTATCTCGCCGACCTGCGGGCCGGCCGCGCGCCGAGCTTCGGGCTCGTGAAATACGCCCTCTACATCGCCTTCTTCCCGCAGGTTCTCGCCGGCCCGCTCGTGCGCTGGAGCGAGATCATGCACCAGTTCGACGAGGCGCCCTACGCGCGGCCCGACGCCGCCGAGCGCTTCGCCCGCGGGCTGATGCTGCTCACGGTGGGGCTGGCCAAGAAGGTGTTCCTCGGCGATCCGCTCGCGGAATACGTGAATCCCGTGTTCCAGGCCGCCGCCGCCGGCAAGGCCGTCACGGTGGTGGAGGCGTGGCAGGCGACGCTGGGCTTCACCTTCCAGATCTATTTCGACTTCTCCGGCTACACCGACATGGCGCTGGGCATCGCGCTGCTGTTCGGCCTCGTCCTGCCCCAGAATTTCGACGCGCCCTACCGCGCCACCTCCCTGCGCGACTTCTGGCGGCGTTGGCACATGACCCTGTCGCGCTTCCTGCGCGACTACCTCTACGTGCCGATGGGCGGGAACCGCCGCGGGCTGCCGCGGCAGGTCGGGGCGCTCGCCGCCACCATGACGCTGGGCGGCCTCTGGCATGGGGCGGGCCTGACCTTCCTCGCCTGGGGGGCGCTCCACGGGATCGGCCTCGGGGCCGGGGTGCTGGCGCGCCGCGCCCGGATCGCGATCCCCGCGCCCCTCGGCTGGGCGCTCACCAGCCTGTTCGTCGTGCTCACCTGGGTGCTGTTCCGGGCGACGAGCTTCGAGGCGGCCCTCGTGATCTTCAAGGGCCTGTTCGGGCTGGCGCCCAGAGGCTCGGGCTTCAAGTGGCGCACCATCGCCATCGCCGCCCTGGTCGCCACGGTCGGGCCCACCGCCTGGACTGCGGTGCACCGCCTGCCGCCGCGGCGGCTCCTCGCCTGCGGCTTCGCGCTGCTGTTCGTGCTCGTCCTGCTGAAGATCGGCGACGATGCGAACTACGAGTTCATCTACTTCCAGTTCTGAGGATGGCGCCCGCTCCCCCCACCACCGACCGGGACTGGCGTGCCTTCGCCCGCACCCTGGCGCTGTCGATGGTCGGCCTGTTCGCAGGCTATCTGGCCCTCGCGGTCTTGGTCGACCCCTACGATACCGGACGCTCGACGCTGCTGTCCCGGGGCGCCGTGCGGCCGCAGGGACCCCGCACCGCCTCGGCCATGCGCGGGCGCGATCCGGCCTATTCAGGCGTGGTGATCGGCAATTCGCATATCCAGCTGATCGAGCCGGCAGCCCTGACGCGGCTCACCGGCATTCCGTTCCTGCAGCTCTCGGTGCCGGCCACCGGTCCCTCCGAGCAGTTCGCCCTGCTCGGCTGGTATCTGAAGCACCATGCGAGTCCCGACGCGATCGTGCTCTCGGCCGACGCATTCTGGTGCGCGGACGACCCCGCCTTTCCGAGCGAGCATGGATTCCCCTACTGGCTCGTGGGCGACTGGCCCGCCTATCTGAGGGGGCTCATCCGCTTCTCGGCCGCGCAGGAGACGGTCAACCGCCTCGGCTGGCTCCTGAATCCGCGCCACAAGACCGCCGCGGCCGACGGCTGGTGGGATTACGAGCGCAACTACCTGAGCCAGGGCTTCGGCGTCGATCCGGCCAAGAAGGCGGCCCTGGAAAAGCCGGTCGGACCCGAGCCGGAGCCGCATCATGGCGGCCCGTTCCCGATCGCAGCGCGGCTGCGCACCGAGCTGGCCCGTATCCCGGCGGGGACGCCGGTCGTGGTGGTCTTTCCCCCGGTCTACGCGCGGGCCGAGCCGCCGCCCGGCAGCCCTCGGGCGCGGGCCGAGGCCGCCTGCCGGGCCGAAGTGCGCGCGGTGCTCGCGCAGCACGCCCTGAGCACGGTGGTCGACTGGCGCGACGGCCGGTCCGCGGCGGCAGATCCGGACCAGTTCTTCGATCAGACCCATTACAGGCTGCCGCTCGCCCGAAGCCTCACCGCTGAAATCGCCGCCGCGATCGTACGGCTGCGGACCCGATGACAGCGTAAAAGATCTGTACCGTGGCCTGTTTGCCGCACGCGGCGATGCAGTGACAGCCGGTTACAACCCCTGCATCTGTGTGCGTTGTAGCGCTGAGGCACCTCGACTATACGGCACCTCACGTTATCGCCGCACACCGGCCATCCCCTGGTGGGCGGTTTACCATCCAGCGAGGGTGACGCATGGCGAAGGTGCAGCTGGAGGACGGCTACGTCCCGTCCGACGACGAGCCCTTCATGAATGACCGGCAGCGCGAATACTTTCGGCGCAAGCTGCTGAGCTGGAAGAACGACATCCTGCGCGAGGCGCAGGATACGCTGGTGGCGCTCCAGAGCGAGAACGAGAACCATCCCGACCTCGCCGACCGCGCCTCGTCCGAGACGGACCGGGCGATCGAGCTCCGGGCGCGGGACCGGCAGCGGAAGCTCACCGGCAAGATCGACGCGGCTCTCGCCCGGATCGAGGACGGGTCCTACGGCTTCTGCGAGGAGACCGGCGAGCCGATCTCCCTGCGCCGGCTCGACGCGCGGCCGATCGCCACCCTGTCGCTCGAAGCCCAGGAGCGGCACGAGCGCCGCGAGCGGGTCTACCGCGACGACTGAGCGCGGTCCGGCTCAACGCCGGGGCGCCGCTTTTTCCGACCGGGCGGTCTACTGCGTCAGGCGCAGCGCGCCGATGCTCGCCTGGATCGTCTGGAAGGCCTTGATCAGGTCGTCCGACGTGTTGGCGAGGAAGTATTGGTCGGCCGACGAGGCGCAGTTCTTCAACAGGGTCTGACCCGCCGCGTCGATCGGGTCGGACGGAATGCTGAATCCGATCGTGTAGATCGAGATGTTCACCGCCTTGGCGTTGCTGCACGCCTCGGCCGTCAGGGCGTCGAGGGCGGAGCGGGCCGTGTTCGCGTCCGCGATGTTCTGGTATTTCGGCGGCATGCGCGGATTGGGTGTCGTGCCGTTGGCGTTCTTGAAGTAGGCGGCCGCAAAATAGAGCGATCCGGTCGGCGCGTACGGATTGGCGCTCCAGCTGTTGGTGCCGTCCGTCATCAGGATGATGACCTTGTTGATCGTCGACGCGTTCGAGCTGTTCGTGCTCGACGCGTAGGGCTGTCCGTCGGCGAAGACGCTGTTGGGCGAGAGCGTGCGCCAGCCCCACATGAACCCTTCATGGATATTGGTCGATCCCAGCGGCGCCATGTTGCTGATGAGGGTCTTCAGGGTCGATGTGTTGTTGGTCAGCCGTTGAAGCGGTTGAGTCGTGCAGCCGAAATTCGGACCGTTCGGGATGCCGAGGGGAGAGGCGGACACGGCGTCCGTCGGGTTGACGTACTTGCACGACTGTCCGAGCGCCGTCGTGTAGGAATTGCTGTTCTGGCAGCTGCCGCCGGTGCGGTCGTCGAGGTAGCTGTTGTAGCTGTAGGCCGTCGGATTCTGGCTGCCGACTGGGAAGGGAGCGACCTGCGCACTGGCATCCCCCGGCTCGTCCGGTGCCAGGAGGGGCACGTAGTAGGAATCCTTGTTCGAGGCGGTTGGCGCGCCGTCCTGCACGTTAAGCGGGTACGACAGCGTTTCGAGGCACCCGGCCCAGCCCCAGGCGCGGTTGACGGCCTGCAGTTTGGCGAAGACGTCGAAGCGGCTCTTGAACGGCGCGGGGGGCGACTGGACAATATTGGTCCAGTGGTAGCTCGATATGCCGTTCAGATCGATCCAGGAGGCGTAGCGGTAGGCCGTCGGATCGACCGCCACGGCGCCGGCGAAGGGCACGATCGCGATCTTGGTCGCGCTGGAGAAGGCCGCGCTGGTGTAGACGTAGTCCACGAAGTTCGCCGCAGCCGACTGCACGGCCTTGAGCTTCGACTGGCCGCCGCTCGATTCCGCCATCGAACCGGTATTGTCCAGCACCAGCGCGATCTCGAAGGTCTTCGGAAGCGGGGTGGCGCATTGCGCCACGGCGCCCGGATTGATCCGCTTGGTGCCGGTGAGCGCGCCGAAGAAGGTCGTCGACAGCTTGTGCGTGGTCAGGGTGATCTTGCGGGGGTTGTTGGTGATGGCCAGAGGATCGACCACGAGGTTCGCGGTCCCCATGGCGCCGGTCATGGTCGTCACGGCGAGGGTGTTGAGGTCGGCCTGCGGCGTGGCGAGCGGCGTCTGGCAGAGGAGCAGGGCGGTGGCATCGGTCGCGGCCTGCAGCTTCGTCTCCAGCCGTGTGGCGAACCCGTAATCGATCGCCGCGCCGCCGAGCATCAGCATCGGCACGCTGAGGAACGCGAACAGCAGCGCGACGTTGCCGCCGCGATCGTGGAAGAACCGGGGTCGCCGCGGCTTGGGCGCGCTGTCAGGACGCACGATTAACCACTGTGCCATCGCAATTCGCGTGTTTGGTGTCCGGAAGGACGACCTCGGTGTACGTGTTGGCGCCGTAGGCCTTTCCGCCGCGGGTCGGCCAAGGCGCACTGCTCTTGAATGTGATCGTGCCGCTGACGCCCTTGGCGAGCTTGACCAGGGTGCTGCCGATCATCGGCGCGTAGCTGATGGTGACTTCCGCCTGGACGTAGCGCATCCCCGGCGTCAGGTAGCCGTCCGGGACGGTGAGGTCGGCCGCGGATCCGGGGCTGCGCGCGGTGGCGTTGGCGTTGGCGACGCTGGAGCAGACCAGCGGAACCGGGCTCGGGTTCTTCAGGTCGACGCCCATGGCGCTGACCACGATCGTGACCTTCGACGTATCGAACGGGCGCATCACCGCCGTGGCGGAGGCGATGATGTCGTTCATCAAGGTGGGGCTGATCGGGTTCTGCGTGTCGCCCTGCGCCGTCAGATCCGCCACGGTGCGGGCGAGCTGCGTGAGCTTGCGCCACTCGTCGATGGCGTGCGCCACCTCGGTCATGCCGGCCCAGATCGCGAGCAGGAGCGGCAGGATGACGGCGAACTCGACCATCGCGCCGCCACGCCCGTCGCGCCGCAGCCGCGCTGCCTGGCGGGCTAGGACGGAGACGACGGGCATGGGCTCCCTCCGACGATCTGGTAGGGCTCGGTCCGGAACACCGCGGTGGAGGTCAGAAGGCTCGATCCCGCTGCGGAGCCGCTGGTGAATTGCCGCGTGTTCAGACCCATCAGGTTGAAGAAGGTCGGGAACGGCACCGCCGCGGTGACGATCACGATCGTCCCCGGCGAAGCGCATTTGTAGTTGCTGCCGAAGCTGGTGTTCCACGTACCCGTCGCGGTATCGATCGGCTTGGCAGCGGTGGCATTCGCGAAGCTGCTCGCCGTCGCGACGTCGATCTTGACGTTCTGGCAATTGAAGACCGTGGCGACGGGCGTGCTGGCCGGACCGCACATCCGGGTCTTCAGGGCCGCGAGCAGGATCGCCGGATCGGTCTGACCCGCCGTGTCGAGCTGGAACTGGCCGGTGAAGATCGTCCGGACCGCGTTCTGCAGGGCGCGATCAAAGTTCTGCGTCGCCCAGATCTGGAAGGCGATCTGGATGACCGCGCCGCACAGCGCGAGAAAGGGCAGCGCCACGAGGGCGAATTCCACCGCGGCCGCGCCGCTGGCGTCACGCCCCAGGCTCTTCAGCAGACAACCTGACGTCGCTTTGCTCCGCGCGCTGAAGTGTCTTCGGGCGTTCATGAGCAAGCAGATCAGTCAGACATGGCCATACAAGTCGATGTGAGGCCAAGATTTTGCAAAACTCTTAATTCGATCGGCGAGAGCTGGTTTATCCAGGGACTACTACTTTTGGTTGTATCGATGCGGGCGATCGACGAGGCGCCGTTGACCCGATTGGCTTGCGCACCAAGTTCCCTCTGCGCAAGCCCCACCGGAGACCCGCATGAGAGGCCCACCGACCGCGCTCCTGCTCGGCGCGATGGCGCTCGCGCTCGGCGCCTGTGACGCGCCGAAGCCGGGGCCGGCAGGACCTCCGGGTGCGACGGGTGACCGGGGGCCTCCGGGGCCAGCGGGGCCTGCGGGCCTGAACGGAGCGACCGGGGCACGCGGTCCCACGGGCGAGACGGGTCCGGCCGGGCCGCCCGGTCCGCCGGGGCCGTCGATGAGCAGCCAAGTGCGCCTGGATGTGGCCTGTCGTCGTGACGAGGAATTGATCGGTGCCTATTGCCGGGGCATGGCGGTTTTGCCGTCCGTGACACAGACGGACGGTATATCCACCGTCGGCTGCCTCGACATGACCGCCAAGGCGGCCAAGGATGCCGAGCCCGTCGCGGTCTGCATGAAGAAGCCATGAGATTCGTCGTTCCCGCTCTCCTGGCCGTGCTGGTGTCCGGTACCGCCTGTGCACAGCCCTTCGTCCCGACGGAGCGCGCGGCGATCGACCTCGTGCGTGACCGGCGCACCGCCGGCTTCACCACGGTGGCGCGGACGCTGGCCTATGCCGAGCGCGTGACCGGAGGTGCCTTCCGGTTCGGCGGGTACCGGGTCGATTATCGCCCTGACGTGCCCTTCGCCCGGGTGCGGATCTGCTATCGGCTCGGGATCGACCCGCCAAATTGCGGCCTCGCGTACCGCGTCGCGGTGAATCCCCCCCATGTCGAGCCCGCCGACCGCTACAACGGCTTGGCGCGGGATCTGGAGCATGGCCCGCAGGCGTTCCTCCGGGCTTTGGCCCGGGAGGCCGATCTCCAGCGGCAGCCGGACGTCCTGCGGAAGGTCCAGGCTGCGCTCGAGCCCTACAACCCCTACGACTGGCGCTGAGAGCGGGAGCGCCGTCAGAGCAGGCGTGGCCAGCGCAGAAGCCGCTCCGGCGCGAAGGCGGCCACCGGCACCGCCGGCGTGCGGCCGGTGGCGAGATCGGCGACGATCTCGCCGGTGATCGGCCCGGTGGACAGCCCGATATGGCCGTGGCCGAAGGCGAACAGCAGGCCGGTGTGACGCGGTGCCCGGCCGATGACCGGCATCCCGTCGGGCGTCGATGGGCGGGAGCCGAGCCACGGCGCGTTGTCCAGGGGCCCGCCGAGCCGGAGCGTTCCGGCCGCTTCCCGGGATGCCGCCTCGATCTGGGTATGATCGGGTGCGGCGCGGCGGGCGTTGAGTTCCACGCCGGACAGGACCCGCACCCGGTGGTCGCCCATCGGCGACAGGATGGAGCCGGCCCCCGTGTCGAGGACTGGCCGGGTCAGCGGCGGGCTGTCCGGATGCAGGGCGTAGTGACGATGGTAGCCGCGCTCGGCCGCCACCGCGAAGCGATAGCCGAGGGTCCGGGCGATCGCTCCCGAGGCGGCGCCGGCCGCCAGGACGACCTGGCGGGCCTGCACCGTGCCGCTGTCGTGATCGATGCGCCACCCGCCCGCCTCGGGCGCCAAGCGGGCGACGTGGCTGCGCAGGCGGCGACCGCCGAGAGCGTCGAACAGGGCTTCGCAGGCCTCGATGAGACGGCCGGGCTCGCGCACCGAGCCGGTCTCGGTCAGCAGCATCCCCCGCGCGTAGGGCCGCACCAGGGCCGGCTCGAGGGCGCGCAGGGCCGCCGTATCGAGGATCTCGAAGGCGACGCCGTGGCTCGCCAGGATCTCCCGCTCCAGGGCCGCGGCCGCGAAGGCCGCCTCCGTGCGATAGGCCTTGATCCAGCCGGTCCGCTGGAGCCGGTCGCCGGTCCCCGCCCGGGCGGCCAGCCGCTCATGGGCCGGATAGGCGGCGGTCGTCAGGGGGAGCAGCGCCGCTGCCGCGCGGCGCCACCGGGATGCGCGGGCGGCCGCCAGGAAATGCGCCGTGTAGGGGATGATCCGCGGGAGATGCGCGTAGTGCAGGCGCAGGCCGCAATCGGCGTTGCGCAGGTAGGCCGGGAGCTTGCCCCAAAGGGCGGGGCTCGACATCGGCAGGATCGAGCCGCGGCTGACCACGCCGGCATTGCCGTAGGAGGTCCGGGCTCGGGCCTCGCCGGGATCGCACAGGACCACGTCGAGGCCGCGATCCTTCAGCGCGATGGCGCTGGCGAGGCCGACCATCCCGCCGCCGACCACCACGATGTCGGCCGTCCCGTCCGTCGCCATGCCGCTCATATCCCGCACCGCACCACGCGCGCCCTTCTGACGGGTTTTCCGCCTCCTGGGTAGCGGGACTCCGCAGAGCGGTGCATCGGTCCGGGGCCGTCATGAAGTCCCGCGCACATTCCCGCAGAGATCGGCTACAGAGCGGTCCATGACTCTCGTCCGCTTCGCACCGTCACCGACCGGCTACCTCCATATCGGCAACGCCCGGCCGGCCCTGCTCAACGCCCTGTACGCCCGCCGGACCGGGGGGCGCTTCCTGCTGCGGCTCGACGACACCGACGCGGAGCGCTCCACGGAAGCCTTCGCCGAGGCGATCGCCGAGGATCTCGCGTGGCTCGGCATCGTGCCCGATCTGTTCGCGAAGCAGAGCGCCCGCAAGGCGCAGCATGACGCTGCCGCCGACCGCCTCCGCGCAGCGGGCCGGCTCTATCCCTGCTACGAGACGCCGGAGGAGCTGGAGCGCCGCCGCAAACGCCAGCTCGGACGCGGCCAGCCGCCGATCTACGACCGGGCGGCTTTGCGGCTCACCGCCGAGGAGCGCGCGGCGTTCGAGGCCGAGGGCCGCCGCCCGCATTGGCGCTTCCTTCTGGAGGCGCGGACCGTCACCTGGGACGATCTCGTCCGCGGTCCGGCCCATGTCGACTGCGCGTCCCTGTCGGACCCGGTCCTGATCCGCGCCGATGCCAGCTATCTCTACACGCTGCCGTCGGTGGTGGACGACGCCGATCTCGGCGTCACCCACGTCATCCGCGGCGAGGATCACGTCACCAACACCGGCGTGCAGGTGCAGATCTTCGAGGCCCTGGGCGCTACCGTCCCGGTCTTCGGCCACCACAACCTGCTGACGACCGCCGACGGGGAAGGGCTGTCAAAACGCCTCGGCCACCTGTCGCTGCGGGGCCTGCGCGAGGCCGGCTACGAGCCCGCGGCGGTCCGCTCGCTGGCCGTGCTCACCGGCTCGGCCGAATCCGTGCGGGCTGTCCCGGATCTCGACACCCTCGCGCGTCTCGTCGACCTCGGCGAGATCTCGCGGGCGCCCGCCCGGTTCGATCCGGCGGAACTCGACGGCCTCAACGCCCGACTGATCCACGCCATGCCGTACGCGGAGGCGGCCGCGCGCCTCGCCGATCTCGGGATTCCGGCGGATCGGGCCGAAGCCTTCTGGCTGGCGGTCCGGGCCAATCTCGGCCGTGTCCCCGAGGCGGCCGATTGGTGGCGCGTCGTCGCCGGCCCGGTCGAGCCTGTCCTCACCGAGCCGGCCGTGATCTCGGCCGCTTGCGAGACCCTGCCCCCGGAGCCATACGGCCCGGACACCTGGAAAGCGTGGACGACGGAGATCCGAAGCCGGACCGGCGCGAAGGGGAGGGGCCTGTTCATGCCGCTCCGCCTCGCGCTGACCGGGCTGGAGCACGGCCCGGACCTCGCGGGTCTGCTGCCGCTGATCGGACGGGCACGCGCGGCGCGGCGTCTGTCCGGCGAGACCGCTTGAGCTACGACGCCTCGGTTTCGGCGAGACGGCTCGCGAGCAACTTGTCGACGCGCCGGCCGTCGAGATCCACGACCTCGAACCGCCAGCCGGCGATGTCGCAGGTCTCGCCCGTCTCCGGTAGGTGCTGGAGCACCGCGATGACCAGGCCGGCGACCGTCGCATAGTCGCGCGAGGGCGGGAGACGCAGGCCCAGCCGGTCGGTCAGTTCATCGACCGGCATCGAACCCGCGATCAGCCAGGACCCGTCCGGGCGGGGTACCGCGTCCGGCTCCGTATCCTCCGACAGGAACGCCCCGGCGATGGCATCGAGGATGTCGGCCGGGGTCACGAGCCCGTCGAAATGTCCATACTCGTCGTGCACCAGGGCCATGGGCACCGAGGCCCGGCGCAGCGTATCCAGGGCGTCGAGGGCATCGAGCGTGTCCGGAAGCACCGGGGCCGCGCGGACCTGCGCGCGCAGGTCGAGGGGCTCCCCCCGCGACAAGGGGCCGATCAGGTCGCGCAGCTGAAGCACGCCGATCATCGCGTCGGGGCCGCCATCGGCGACGGGCAGACGGGCATAGGGGCTGGCGAAAATGCGTGCCCGGACGGTCTCCGGATCATCGGCGAGATCGATCCAGGTCACGTCGGTGCGCGGAGTCATGACGCCGCGCACCAGACGGTCGCCGAGGCGCAGGACCCCGGAGATCATCGCCCGCTCGTCGCCCTCGATGACGCCCGCGGTCTCGGCCTCGGCCACGAGACTACGGATCTCCTCCTCGGTCACCGCGCTCGCGCTTTCTGTCTCCTGGCCGATCAGCCGGAACACCGCCCGCGTCGAAGCGTCGAGGAGCCACACGGCCGGCAGAGCCGCGCGCGAGACCACCCGCATGCCGGGCGCCACCATGCAGGCGATCCGTTCGGGGTTGCGCAAGGCGAGGTGCTTGGGGACCAGTTCGCCGATGATCACCGACAGGTAGGTGATCACGCCGATCACCAGGGTGTAGCCCAATGTGTCGGCCCAGCCCTTGCCCAAGCCCAGATCGATCAGAATCAGGGCGAGGCGGTCGCCCAGAGCCGCGCCCGAGACCACGCCGGAGAGGATGCCGATCAGCGTGATGCCGATCTGAACGGTGGACAGAAACCGCCCCGGCTCCTCGGCCAGCGCGAGGGCGGCCTTCGCGCCGGCGCGGCGCTCCTCGGCCAAGGCGCGCAGCCGGCTCTTGCGAGCCGAGACCAGGGCCAGCTCCGACAGCGAGAAGACGCCGTTGAGCGCGATCAGCAGGACGACGACGAGGAGCTCGATCAGACCGGATCATTGAGCCGGGACCCCGCTGGGCGGGGACGGCTTCCTCTGGTGGCGCGGTCCTGCAACATGGGGATGTGTCCGCGACCGTTCAACGGCCAAGCCTCGGGGTCGCCTCGATCAGTGCGGCGTCGAGCAGGAAGCTGCCATCGGCCTCGATGCCGAAATGGGCGGTGATTTCGGCGGGCGCCGTAGCCTGAAGGGCGCGGATCGCCGCGACATGGATCTCCGGCGTGCGCATCCGGGCGATCCAGCTGGCGAAGTCCATGCGCGGCCGGCTCGCCATCACGGCGCCGGGCTCGAACCCGGCCGCTTCCAAAAGGGCGCGCCATTCCGAAACCCGGTAGTCGCGCACGTGCGAGGGGTCGCGCAGCAGCTCCACGGCCTGCAGGTGCGTGTCGAGCAGCGGATCCTCCGGAGCGACGATATCGCTGACGACGAGCAGGCCGTCTGCCCGCAGCACCCGCCGCGCCTCGGCCAGCGCCGCCGGGACGTCGCGCCAGTGGTGGGCGCTGTAGCGGGTCAGCACCGCGTCGAAGATCGCGTCCGGGAAGGGCAGGGTCTCGGCGCCGCCCTGCCGGGTTTCGATCCGGTCGAGACCCCGCCGGGACGCCTCGGCGGAGACCGCTGCCAGCATGTCAGCCGAAAGATCGTAAGCCGTGACGGCGGCGCCGGCGGCGGCGGCCGTGAAGGCGACATGGCCGCCGCCGCAGCCGAGGTCGAGGACCTGGGCACCCGGCCGCGCGCGCAGCAGAACGCCGATCCGGTCGAGGTCGGCGCCCGCCGCGTGCACGGCGCTGGTCACGTAGGCGGAGGCCTGCGCGCCGAACTGGTCGACGACATGTCGGGCGTGGCTGCGCGCGCTCATGGGCGGATCTCCTGGTTCGGATCGCGCGGGGCGGGCGGTGGCACAGCCGCAGGGCGACGATCAGAGGCGACCGTACAGGCTGCCTGGGATCAGCACCACGCCGTTCCATCCGACCGAGTGGTTTCCCATCCACTCCTGCCACCTGCCTCGAGGCAGGGCAGCGCCCCGGACCGTGGAGCGCCGCGCAGGGCAAATCTGCGCGGCGACCGATTCAGCGCGGCGGCTGCGCCGACGGAGGCGGAGGCGCTGCCTGTCCCTGATCCGGACCCTGCTGCAGCAGAGGCGTGATCCGCTGGACCACGACACGGCGGTTCTCCCGGGATGGGCCCTGCGTGTTCACCTTGAGATACTGCTCGCCGTAGCCCTGGGTGGTGAGATTGCCCGGCGGCACCCGGAATTGCTCCGTGAGCACGGTCGCCACCGATTGGGCACGCCGATCCGACAGCGAGAGATTGTCGATGTCGGAGCCGACCGCGTCGGTGAAGCCCTCGATCAGGAAGACCTCCCGCGGATTGGCCTGGATCGCGCGGTTCATGGCCGCGGCGATCACCGACAGCTTGGCCGCCTGATCCGGCGTCACGGTGAACGAGCCGGTATCGAAGGTGATCGTGTTGATGTCGACCGAGCGCAGACGGGCGCGGAGGTCCGGGCTGTAGCGGATCTGATCGAGGGTGTAGCGGCGTTCGACAGGGACAACCGGCGGTGCCGTCAGCGCCTCGTAGACCTCCGCCTCGTCGGCCTGG
Organism: Methylobacterium sp. 391_Methyba4; assembly: GCF_029691625.1. NCBI lineage: Bacteria > Pseudomonadati > Pseudomonadota > Alphaproteobacteria > Hyphomicrobiales > Methylobacteriaceae > Methylobacterium > Methylobacterium sp. 391_Methyba4. Next base: position 6,383,261 of record NZ_CP121475.1, read on the forward strand.
GCGTAGTCCACGATGTAGCGGTCCCGCGGGATTCGGATATCGGGCGGCGGCAGCGCCACCACGTCCTCGTAGATCGGGCGCAGCGGACCGGAATAGCTGTTGTCGATCAGGACGACCTCCCGGCCGTCGGGGTAGCGGCTGTAGCGGCGCAGCAGCCGGCCGTCATCGTCGGTGACGGTGACGATCTGGCCGCCGCCGGACCACGCGACGTAGCTGTAGAATTCGGCGCCCCGACGCTCGAACCGGTAGCCGCGCGGGTCGAGGTCGCGGAAGCGCTCGTTCTCGTCGTGGCGGATCAGGTAGCTGTCGCGATCCCGCACGATGATGCGGCCCGGCTCCCGATAGTAGGTCCGGCCATCCTCGACGAATTCGCGGCGGTCGCTGCGGACCTGCTCGAAATCGCGCACCGTGTCGTTCTGCCGGAAGCCGCCGGGGACGTAGCCCGGCTGGCCCGGCCGGTTGAAGGCACCGGGGCCGGGATCTACCGGCCGGCCGGGGCCACCCACCGGCGGCTGTCCCGGCGGCACGCCTCCGGGGGGCGGAGCCTGTCCTGGCGCCGCGCCCTGTCCCGGCGGCACGAACGGGCGGCCCGGGACGCCCGGGGCCATGTTGGGCGGGAGCGGTCGTCCCGGCTCGGCGCCGGGCGCGCCGTTCGGCTGGGGCTGCCCGCGCCCTTCGGGTTGGCCTCCCTGAGGCTGGAACGGCCGCCCCGGGACCCCCGGAGCCGTGTTGGGCGAGCCCGGCCGGCCGGGCTCTGCGCCCGGGCCGGTATTCGGCTGCGGACGGTTCTCGGGCTGGGCATCCAGACGCTGGGACGGTCTGCCGGGCCCGTCCGGCGTCGCATTGGGCGCCTGCGGGCGCGCATCGGGGCCGCCTTGACCGGCCGGTCGCTGGCCGGGAGGCCCACGGTCGGGTGTGGCGTCGCGCTGTGCGGGACGGTTCGGGGGCGTCTCCGGGGCCGCGCGATCCCGGTCCGGTGCCTGACGCTGCTGCGGCGGTGCCGGCGGCCGCTCCGGCTTCGGCTGAGGAGCAGGACCCTGGTCCCGATCCGGCGCCTGTTGCCGCTCCGGGCCGGGCCGCCCGGGCGCTGCGCGGTCCTGAGGCCCGCGATCCGGACGATCCGGCTGCTGCTCCCGGCGCTCCTGCTGGCGCTGATCCGGCTGGCGCTGCTCCTGCTGCCGATCCTGGCGCTCCTGCTGCCGCTCCTGTGCCGGAGGGCGCGATGCCGGCGGCTCGGGACGGCGCTCGGGCCCGCGCTCCCGCTGAGGCTGCTCAGCCTGCGGTGCACGCTGGGCCGGCGGTTCCGGTCGCTCGCGCGGCGGCGGTGCGGCGCGCTCCGGCCGGGGCTCCGGTCGGGGCTCGGGGCGCTCACGTCCAGCCGGCGGACCCGGCTGCGGGCCGGGCCGCTCCTGCGGCGGCCGCTCCGGGCGCGGTCCGCCGTGTGGCGGCTCGCCGCCGCGGGGGCCGCGCTCCTCCGGTCCACCTTGTGCGAGGTGGAACCGGCCCGGCTCGGCTCCGGCGGGCTGCATGAGCGTGAGGGCCGGCAGCACCGTGCCGGTGAGGAGGATCAGGCGGAGCAGACGCATCGCGGTCCCATGTCGGTTCAGGCCGACCCGAACCCGGAACGCGGCATTTGGTTCCCCCGCGCGCGGGCGGGGGAGGTCTCAGGGCGTGAGGCGCTTGGGGACAGCGACGACGTCCGGCGCGATGATGCGCACGGCAACGTGATCGGGTTTCGCCGCCGCCGGCTCGGCCTTTCCGGGTTCCTCCGGTGTCAGGCCAGCCTTCGTGTCGACCCCGGCGCGACCGGCCACATCGGCGGCGAGTTCGGCCGCGGTCCGGTCGGCCCGTCCCACCAGGGTGAGGCGCACCTTCGGCCGGGACAGCGCCTCGGCCTGCATCGGCGTGACGAAGATGTCGCCCTTGTGCCGGACCAGCATGCTCTCGGCCTTCACCAGGGACTGGGCCCAGCTCTTGCCCTCCGGCTTGCACGAGCAGTTCGGAACGAATTCTTTGCGAAACTTGAAGGCGTTGGCGAGGCTCGCATAGGCGCGGCTGCCTTTCACCGTGGCGGCGTGCTTCAGGGCATCGTCGCCATACGGCATCGAATAGGCCTGTGCCTCGGTCCCCGGGCACAGGGCCTGGCACATCTCGTCGGCACCGCCGCGTCCCTCGGGCAGGTTCTTCAGGGGGAAGAAACCGCCGTCGCAGGTGCGCACGCAGACCGTCTGCGGGCCGCCCCGGGCATAGGCCTCGCCGGAGCCGGCATAGGTCTCGCGCGGCGGGCAGGTGGAGGCGACGAGCCCCTGGAGCTCACGCTTCCGGGCGCCGCTGTCGTCGATCACGGCGCCGCCATAGGTGGCCTTGAGGGCGCGGATCCGCTGCTCCACCGCCCCGCATTGCGGCGGTCGCGTGTCGAAGAACAAAAACTTGCCGCCCTCGCAGTTGAGGCCGCGGAAATAGGCCTCGAGCCGCCCGATCTCGTCGTTCAGGGCGCGCGTCGTGCTGGCGCCGGTCTGGAGCGAGGCCAGCTCCGCCCGGTACCGCCGGCACTGGGGCGACGGCAGTTGCGGCGCCGGCCGTGCCTCGGTCGGCGGCGGGCTGGGAGCCGCGTCCTGCGCGCGCGCGGCGGTGGCGAGGGGATAGGACAGTCCGAGGGCTATGGCCGCGCTCAGGACGAGGCGGCCGAACGTACGGACGATCGGGCGGTGAGGCATAGGCTGCATCGCGTTGATCGGGTGCGCGGCGATCCGGAGAATCCAGGCCCGCGCGCATCCGCGCTTCGGAACCGAAGCAGAGCCATTCTACGCCCCCTCGCAAGACCGCGACACCCCTCCTACATCCGGCCGGCAAGCGTGAGGGGGAATTGGCCAGTGATGTTGTTTCGGAGTCTCACCTATGTCGGGCTGTTGGCCGTGGGCTTGGCCGCAGCCGGTCCGGCCTCGGCGCAGGAGCCGGATCGCATTTTCGACAAGTCGACGGTCTGGCGGCCGCTGACCCCCAACGACAAGCTCGTGGTCTACGGCGTGGACGATCCGGCAGTCTCGGGGGTAGCCTGCTGGTACACCCAGCCCGAGAAGGGCGGGATCAAGGGCACGCTGGGCCTCGCCGAGGACGTCTCGGACATCTCGCTGGCCTGCCGCCAGACCGGGCCGATCGCCTTCAAGGGCAAGCTCAGCCAGGGTGAAGTCGTGTTCAGCGAGCGTCGGTCGCTGATCTTCAAGTCGATGCAGATCGTCCGCGGCTGCGACGCGAAGCGCAATACGCTGATCTACATGGTCTATTCGGACAAGGTCATCCAGGGCTCGCCGAAGAACTCGACCTCGGCCGTGCCGCTGGCGCCCTGGGGCACCGAACCGGCGCAGAAATGCGCCGACTTCATGAAGTGAGCGGAGCGCCCTGCCGACTGGGCCGGCCGTGGCCGGCTCAGTCCTGGCAGGTGATCCGGATCGGGCGCTCGGACGGCGCCGGGACCGGCTGGCTGATCGCGCCGGTATATTCGTCGGCGGCGGCCACGCCGTAGGAATTGGCGGCCGCGTAGCCCTGCGCCTCGCACCACGCGTTGGCGACGACTTGGCCGCAGGCGCTGCCCGGCGTGGTCAGGCATTCGCCGACGCCGTAGCCATCGCTCGACGGGATCAGGAAGGTCTTCTCGACACGGGCGGGCGCCTTCGCAGGCGTCTCGCCGTCGGTGCCGGCCAGCGCGACATGCGTCAGGCCTGCGCAGGCAAGAACGGTGACGAGGGCGAGGGAACCGGCGGCCGAGCGTCGCATGAATTGTCCTTGGGCACAGGATCTGTGGCGTGAGGATCGTGCCCCGGACGGTCCGACGGCGCGGTTAAGGAAGCCTTACGCGCAGGGCGCGCAGGCCATCTCGAATTCCTCACGCTTTTGGGTTAGCCCCATCGCGCGGGCCGCGCCGTCGCCGCGATGCAACAGGGTGCCGTGGCGGGCCTTCCGGATCCGCCACGTTTCGGCCGTTCTTCGCCGCGCGGGGCCCGCAGGTCGTTGACGGCAGGGCCGGTTTTCCGGCGCCGGCGCGGCGCCGGGATCAGGCCGCGGCGCCGGAATAGGGATGGGTTTCATGGCGCCGATGTTGCGGCTCTACAACACGCTGACCGGCGCCAAGGAAGCCTTTGCGCCGATCGATCCGCAGCATGTCCGCCTCTACGCCTGCGGCCCGACCGTCTACGACGCCGCCCATATCGGCAATGCCCGGCCGATCATCGTCTTCGACCTGCTGTTCCGGCTGCTGCGCCACCTCTACGGGCCGGGGCACGTCACCTACGCGCGCAACGTCACCGACGTGGACGACAAGATCAACGCCCGGGCGGCCGAGCGCGGCATCACCATCCGCGAACTCACCGACGGGACGCTGGCGCAGTTCCACCGGGACGTGCGCGACCTCGGCGTGCTCATGCCGGAGGACGTCAACGTGCCGGGCGAGCGGCCCCGCTTCGTCGAGCCCCGCGCCACCGATCACATCGCCGAGATGGTGACGATGATCGAGGCGCTGGTCCGGGCCGGCCACGCCTACGTGGCGGAGGACCACGTGCTGTTCGACGTCCCGTCGATGCCGGATTACGGCGGCCTGTCGAAACGGCCCCTCGACGAGATGGAGGCGGGCGCCCGGGTCGAGGTCGCCCCCTACAAGCGCTCGCCCCTCGATTTCGTCCTGTGGAAGCCCGCGAAGCCCGGCGAGCCGTCCTGGCCGTCGCCCGCGGGGATCGCGGCGGCGGGGCGGCCGGGCTGGCACATCGAGTGCTCGGCGATGTCGGCCAAGCATCTCGGCCGGACCTTCGACATCCACGCGGGCGGCATCGACCTGATCTTCCCCCACCACGAGAACGAGGTGGCGCAGTCGCGCTGCTGCTTCGGAACGCCGGTCATGGCCAACGTCTGGCTGCACAACGGCTTCCTCCAGGTGGAGGGGGAAAAGATGTCGAAGTCGCTCGGCAACTTCATCACCATCCGCGACGTGCTGAACGACTGGCCGGGCGAGGTCGTGCGCCTCACCATGCTCAAGACCCAGTACCGGCAGCCGATCGACTGGACCTTGCGCGGCCTGGAGGAATCGAGCCGCGTGCTCGACCGCTGGTACAATGCCGCCGGCGATGCGCCCGCCGCGTCCGACGTCCCCGCCGGGGTGGTCGAGGCCCTCTGCGACGACCTTAACACGCCGGCGGCGATCAACGAGCTGCACCGGCTCGCGAGCAGCGCGGAGACGCAGCCCGGCGCGTTGCGCGCCGGTGCGAACCTCCTCGGTTTCCTCGCCAGCACCCGCAGCGACCGCGAGCAGGCGCAGGTTGCGGCGTCCGGCGTGGACGTCGCGGCGGTCGAGGCGCTGATCGCCGAGCGCCGCGCCGCGCGGGCCGCGAAAGACTGGGCCGCCTCCGACCGGGCGCGCGATGCCCTCGCCGCGATGGGCGTCGCCGTGAAGGACAACAAGGACGGCACCACCGCCTGGACGGTGGCGCGCTGATTGCTGAGCCGGCCGCCGACGTCACGGATGTCACGGCGGCCGCGTCCTCGCGCCCGCTTGCGCGATGCGGCGTGCGCGGCATCTGTGGTCCGGGGGCTCGCGCCGGGGAAGAGCAGCACGTGACCATCTTCGCGACCATCGGGGCGCGCTGCGCCGCCGCCGCATCGGCCCTGGCATTCGGATTGGGGCTGTCGGGGCCGGCTTTCGCCATCGACGGCGGGGCGGCCGCGGGGCGGGATGCCCTGGCGCAGGCCACCGTCGCGATCGGCACGATCACCCAGCCCGAGGAGGCGCTGCGCCTGACCCGCTGTAGCGGTGTGCTCATCGCTCCGGATCTCGTGCTGACGGCGGCGCATTGCGTGAACGGCGATCCGCTCGGCGCGCTGGTCGTCTTCTTCCGCGGCAGCGAGCCGGCACGGCCGGTCTACGGGGCGCGGGTCGCCGCCCGCTACAGTCCCGATCCGGGGGAGATGCTGCCGAACGAGGCGTCGGGCGTCAGCCTCTCCGACCTCTCCCTCGATCTCGCGGTGCTCCGCCTGACCGAGCCGGTGCGCGACCGGCGGCCCGTGCCGCTGGCGGCGGATCCCGGGCGGGTCCCGAAGAGCCTGCGGATCGCCGGCGCCGGCCTGTCCGGCCGCACCGTCGGACGCCTGCGCACCGCCACGCTGACGCCGATCGCGGCCAGCAATACCGGGCTTACCATCGCCCGGGCCAACGGCGCCCGGGTCTGCTTCGGTGATTCCGGCGGCCCTGTCGTCGCGCAGGATCGTCGCGGCACCTACATCTGGGGCGTGGCCAGTGCGGTAATCAGCCGGGCCGCGCCCTGCGGCGGCTACGTGGTGATCGCGCCGGCCGCACAGGTCTTCTCCGCGACCGGGATGCGGTGAGCGTAGCGTCCATCGCGAGCCGGAAGCTCCGGCCTGCGCCACGCCCGCCACGGTCGCGCGCGGCCCGATGTCCCTGCGCGGCGTCGGCGATGCCGTCGCGGAGGAGCCCCTTCGAAACGCGAAAACCCCGCGCGGCCTAGCCGCACGGGGTTTTTCGGAAGACATGCGCCGGGCGGATCAGACCGCCATGCGCTCCTCGCCGTCCATCGGCTCGCGCAGCACGTAGCCGCGGCCCCAGACGGTCTCGATGTAGTTCTTGCCCTGGCTGGCATTGGCGAGCTTCTTGCGCAGCTTGCAGATGAACACGTCGATGATCTTGAGCTCGGGCTCGTCCATGCCGCCGTAGAGATGGTTGAGGAACATCTCCTTGGTGAGCGTCGTGCCCTTCCGCAGCGAGAGGAGTTCCAGCATCTGGTACTCCTTGCCGGTCAGATGCACCCGGGCGCCGCCGACCTCGACGGTCTTCTGATCGAGGTTCACGATCAGGTCGCCGGTGGTGATGACCGACTGGGCGTGGCCCTTCGAGCGGCGCACGATGGCGTGGATGCGCGCCACGAGCTCGTCCTTGTGGAACGGCTTGGTGAGGTAGTCGTCGGCGCCGAAGCCCAGACCCTTCACCTTGTCCTCGATGCCGGCCATGCCGGAGAGGATCAGGATCGGCGTCTTCACCTTCGCCACGCGCAGCGAGCGCAGCACCTCGTAACCCGACATGTCGGGCAGGTTCAGATCGAGGAGGATGATGTCGTAGTCGTAGAGCTTACCGAGATCGACACCTTCTTCCCCGAGGTCGGTGGTGTAGGTGTTGAAATTCTCGGACTTGAGCATCAGCTCGATGCTCTGCGCGGTCGCGCTGTCGTCCTCGATCAAAAGTACCCGCATCGTCGGTCCCCAGCCCCGCCGGCCGCATCAGCGCGCAGACACGTCCCTATCGTTCGCCCGCCACCGGCCTGTGGACGGGCGCTCCGTCGCTCTTGACGTGGAACGCTATGGATTAATCGTTAACAAAACCTGATTCCTGCCCGCAAGCGTCTCGTTCGAAGTTCCGCGAGCTTGACAGGAGAAACAGCGTTTCCCCGGTCTCGCCCCGACCCCGATTCCGATCCGCCCGCGTCCAGGCCGCTCGCCCCCTTCGGCGTAAGTACTTCCTCCGCAACGATCCGATCCCCGCTGTTGTCCATGGGACACACCGGTACGACTTCGTCGGGCGCGGCCGAAGCCGCCACCCGGATCGAGCCGCTACGAGCCCGTGACCCGCAGTGTTAAGGAGGCCGGTAAACGAAGCGTTGAGAGCCAGGCCGATGACACAGGATCCGGCAAGATCCGTAGCTTCCCTCGCGTCGGCGCAGGCCGCCCTGGAGCGGATCGAGGTGCTGGAGACGTTCGGCCGGGTCGTGGCGATCCGCGGCCTGCTGGTCGAGGTCGCCGGGCCGGTGGCGGCGATGCGGCTCGGGGGACGGGTCGATGTCGAGGGCGCCAACGGCCACGGGCTGGTGCCCTGCGAGGTCATCGGCTTCCAGGGCGACCGGGCGCTCGCCATGCCGTTCGGCTCGCTCGAGGGCGTGCGGCGCGGCTGCCCCGCCTACGTCCGCGACGAATCGGCCGGCGCGATCCGGCCGTCCGACGCATGGCTCGGCCGGGTGATCGACGCCCTCGGGCGGCCGGTCGACGGGCTCGGCCCCCTGGCGCACGGGCCCGACGTCTATCCCCTGCGCGCGGACCCGCCGCCCGCCCACGCCCGCACGCGGGTGGGCGGGCCGCTGGATCTCGGCGTCCGGTGCATCAACACCTTCCTGACGATGTGCGCCGGCCAGCGGATGGGCATCTTCGCCGGGTCCGGCGTCGGCAAGTCGGTGCTGCTGTCGATGCTGGCCCGCTACACCGCCGCCGACGTGGCGGTGATCGGCCTCGTGGGCGAGCGCGGCCGCGAGGTCCAGGAATTTCTTCAGGACGACCTCGGAGCCGCCGGCCTCGCCCGCTCGATCGTGGTGGTGGCGACATCCGACGAGCCGGCGCTGATGCGCCGGAACGCGGCTTACATGACCCTATCGGTGGCCGAGTATTTCCGCGACCGTGGCGCCAAGGTCCTGTGCATGATCGACTCGATCACACGATTCGCCATGGCCCAGCGCGACATCGGCCTTGCCGCCGGCGAGCCGCCGACCGCCAAGGGCTATACGCCGACCGTCTTCTCGGAGCTGCCGCGCCTGCTCGAGCGGGCCGGCCCCGGCGTGGGGCAGGGGACGATCTCGGCCCTGTTCACCGTCCTGGTCGAGGGCGACGACCACAACGAGCCCGTGGCCGACGCGGTGCGCGGCATCCTCGACGGTCACATCGTCATGGAGCGCGCCATCGCGGAGCGCGGGCGCTATCCGGCGATCAACGTGTTGCGCTCGGTCTCGCGGACCATGCCGCGCTCGTGCGATCCGGCCTATCTGCCGGTGGTCCGGCGGGCGCGGCGGGTGCTGTCCACCTATGCCGATATGGAGGAGTTGATCCGCCTCGGCGCCTACCGGGCCGGCTCCTCCCAGGAGGTCGACGAGGCCGTGGCGCTCATGCCGTATCTTGAGGCTTTTCTGGGGCAGGGTAAGGAAGAAGCAACGTCCATCGGCGATGGTTACGCACGGCTCACCGAGATCATCGGCGGGGCCTAGGCACCATGCCTCGGGGCGGCGACGCTTCGGCGAACCACATGGTGCAGGTGGGGGATCCGGGCGAGGCTGCCGTGGGCAGGCTCGCACATGGGCACGGTCCGGGCGTGATCCCGGGCGCGGCCTCAAGCGTTGCGTGGAGTGAGCGTCCTAATGAAATCGCGTGACACGCTGATCCGCCTGCGCCGCTTCCAGGTCGATGAGAAGCGCCGGCGCGTGACCCAGATCGAGATGATGATGGCCGACTTCCAGCGCATGGCGGTGGAGCTCGATCGCGAGGTCGCCGTCGAGGAGGCCCGGGCCGGAATCACCGATGTCGGTCACTTCGCCTACCCGACCTATGCCCGCGCGGCGGCGACGCGCCGGGACAACATGATTCAGTCCGCCCAGGCACTCGAGGGTCAGCTCGCCGAGGCGAAGGCCGAGCTGGGCGAGGCTTTCGAGGAACTGAAGAAGGTCGAGATCCTGAACGACCGCGAGCGGACCGCCGAGCGCGCGGCCGAATCGGCTCGGGACCAAGCCGCCATGGACGGGATCGGCCTGAACCGCGCCCGGGGCTGAGCCCGGCCGACGGACCGATCGGCAGGCTCCCGCGGCACGAAACCGTCACGATCACCTGACAAGGGGGATCGCGGCGGTGACATGCCGCTTGCAGCGCGTCGCGTGCCGGCGCATCAGGGGCTCTCCCCAGGGCGTCGGTGTTCATGAAGAAGATCAGCGAGTTTATCTGGCCCATGATTGGCCTCGCGGCCGTCGTGGTATCGGGCTACTTCCTCTATCAGGAATTGAAGACCACCTCGCTCTCGGCGATCTGGGCCGCGGTGCTCGCGATCCCGCCGCACCGGATCCTGCTGGCGGCCTTCTCGACCCTGGTCGCCTATGCGGCGCTCGCCTGGTACGACCGGATCGCGCTCCTGCATCTGGGCGTGCGCCACATCTCGTGGCTGTTCGTCTCGCTCTGCTCCTTCACGACCTACGCCCTCTCGCACAATATCGGCGCCTCGGTCTTCTCCGGCGCCCTGGTCCGCTATCGCGCCTATACGGCCAAGGGCCTGTCGGCGGCGCAGGTCGCCGTGCTGGTGGCACTCTGCTCCTTCACGTTCTTCCTCGGGACGGTGCTGCTCGGCGGCTTCACGCTGGTTTACGATCCGCATCTGCTGGCCCGCCTGCAGGACAAGCTCCCGGCGATCCTGACCAATCCGAGTACGGCCGTCGCCGTCGGCATCGGGATGCTGGCTTTCGTCGCCCTCTACGTCGCCGGTTCGCTTCTGCGGCTGCCGCCGATCAGCCTGCGGAAATTCAAGCTCGAATACCCGCGCCCGGGGATCATGCTGCGCCAGCTCGCGGCGGCACCGCTGGAGCTTCTGGGGGCGGCCGGGATCATCTATTTTGCCCTGCCGGACGCGGTCAATCCGGGCTTCATCCCCGTCCTGGCGATCTTCCTGGCCTCCTTCTCGGTGGCGCTCGCCTCGCACGCGCCCGGTGGCCTCGGCGTCTTCGAGATCGTCTTCCTCACCGCCATGAACATCGCGGAGACCGACGAGGCGCGTAAGAACGCCGTCGTCGCCGCGCTGCTGGTGTTCCGCGTCTTCTATTTCTGGCTTCCGGCGCTGATCTCGGTGATCGTGGTGATCGCATTCGAACGCTCGCGTCTGGCCGCGGCGATCGGCACCCCAGCGAACGGACCGAAGGCGACCGTCGTGCCGGAACCGCCGGTCACCGCCCCTGGCCTCGACGCCCATGAGATGGAGCGGGAGCTCAAGCAGAAGGCGATCTGACTCCTCCTGTGGGATAACTTCTGCGGACGTCCGCCGTCGCGGCTCGCGTCCGTTGTGGGAAGTCAGCGCACGAAGCACTGTCGTGCGGGCCTCACCCTTCTGAGGCCGGTCTCCGCGCGGGGTGCAACGGGCTCCCGCGTTCGGCCTGAGGCGATGATCCGCCGGGCGTTCCGGAGCCCGACGCCGACATCCAGGGGCCGCGATCCGTCCGGTCGCGAGGGAGCGTCTGCGCTCAGATCGAATTCACCGTCCGCAGACGCGCCCGCGGATGGATCTCGGCCTGGCTCATCACCGGTGTCTCCCGGCGGAAGCGCTCGATGATCGAGCGGACGAACGGCCGCGTCTGCGCCGAGGTCACGAGGACCGGCATCTCGCCCTGGCGCGCCGCCATCTCGAAGCGGTCGCGCACCGCATTGACGAACTCGCTGAGCTTCGAGGGCTGCATAGCGAGGTAGCGCTCGTCGCGCTCGCCCACGATCGATTCCATGAACGCCTGCTCCCAGGCCGGCGATAGGGTGATGATCGGCAGCATCCCGTTCTGGTCCTGGTACTGCGCGCAGATCTGCCGGCCGAGTCTGGCGCGGACGTGCTCGACCACGTCCCGGGGGTTCTTCACCCCGCCCGCCACTTCGGCGATCGCCTCCACGATCGCGCCGAGATCGCGGATCGAGACCCGTTCGGCGAGCAGGAACTGCAGCACGCGCTGGATGCCGGTGGTCGAGATCTGCGAGGGGACGATCTCCTTCAGCAGGTCGGCGTGCTCCTTGGACAGCTCGCGCAGCAGCTTCGAGACCTCGACGTGGTTGAGGAGCTCGGAGACGTGGGCCTTGATGACCTCGGTGAGATGGGTCGACACCACGGTTGCGGCATCCACCACGGTGTAGCCCTTCAACTGGGCTTGGTCGCGCAGGGCCGCGTCGATCCAGGTGGCCGGCAGGCCGAAGGTCGGCTCCAGCATGTGCTGGCCCGGCAGCTGGACCTGGCCGCCCATCGGATCCATCGCCATGAACTGACCGGGGAAGATCCGGCCGGTGCCGGCCTCGATCTCCTTCACCCGCACCACGTAGGCGTTGGCGTCGAGCTGGACGTTGTCGAGGATGCGCACCGACGGCATCACGAAGCCCAGTTCCGCCGCGAGCTGGCGGCGCAGGGCCTTGATCTGGTCGGTGAGCCGGTCCTGACCTTCGCCGTTGACGAGCGCCAGGAGCGCGTAGCCCATCTCCAGCTTGAGGTCGTCGAGCTTCAGGAGGTCGGTGACCGTCTCCTCCTTGGGGGCGGCCGCGGCCGCCACCGCGGCCGCATCCATCGGTACGCCCTGGGCGTCGAGGGGCGGGGCCAGCTTGGCGGTCTTGTTGATGCGCCACGCGGCGTAGCCGGCGCCGCCGCCGAGCAGCACGAAGGGCAGCATCGGCATGCCGGGCAGGAGTGCGATCAGCAGCATCACGGCCGCCGACATGCCCAGCGCCTTGGGGTAATGGGCGAGCTGCTTGCCGAGGGCCTTGTCGGCCGCGCCCCGCACACCGGCCTTGGAGACCAGCAGGCCCGCCGCCGTCGAGACGATCAGGGCTGGGACCTGGCTCGCGAGACCGTCGCCGATGGTCAGCAGCGTGTAGCTCTTGGCGGCGTCGCCGAAGCTCATGCCCTGCTGCGCCACCCCGATGATGATGCCGCCGACGACGTTGATGAAGGTGATCAGCAGGGCCGCCACGGCGTCGCCGCGGACGAATTTCGAGGCACCGTCCATGGCGCCGAAGAACGACGATTCCTCTTCCAGCGCCGCCCGCCGGGCCTTCGCGGCCTTCTCGTCGATGAGGCCGGCCGAGAGATCGGCGTCGATGGCCATCTGCTTTCCGGGCATCGCGTCGAGGGTGAAGCGGGCCGCGACCTCGGCGATGCGGCCCGAGCCCTTCGTGATCACCACGAAGTTCACGATGATCAGGATCGCGAACACGATGATCCCGATCACGAAGTTGCCGCCCATTACGAAATGGCCGAACGCCTCGATGACGTGACCCGCGGCGGCGGTGCCCTCGTGTCCGTGCCCGAGGATCAGGCGGGTCGAGGCGAGATTCAGGGCGAGCCGCAGCATCGTGGCGATGAGCAGCAACGTCGGGAAAACGGTAAATTCCAGCGGGTTGTCGATGGACAGGCCGGTCATCATGATCAGCACCGACATGATGATCGAGACCGCCAGGAGCAGGTCGAGCAGGACCGCCGGCAGCGGGAAGATGAGGACCGCCAGGATCCCCAGCACGCCTGTGGCGAACAGCAGGTCCGACCGCTTGGACAGCGCGTGGAGGTCGCCGCGCGTCGGCAATGTGAGCTGGCCGAGGACCGTCGTGACGCCCGCCTGTGCCGGCGCGCTCGCCGCTTCTGCCATCGATTCCATCCGTCACCGTTCCCCCCGGACGGGCCGGGGGGACTCGGCAAGATCTGCCGGGTGGATGGTTAGCGCGGCGTTAAGATGTGGCGGGCGGTGCCGGGAACCGGGGCTGCCGCAAGCGCTTGATGAGGACCCGTCCGAGCCCTTTGCGGGCTTTCCGCGATGTCGCCACGTCTCCGGGCTCCGACCCGGGTATGTCCGGGAGGATCCGATGGCCGTCCGCATCTTGACCGCCCTGTTCGACCGATACGAGGCCGCTGCAGACGCGGTGGACCGGCTGGAAGCTGCCGGCATCCCCCATGCCGAGATCAGCATTGTCGCGAACCGCCCCGACTCACCCGCTGAACCGCACGCGCCCGGTTCCGCCGTGCCCCACCCGTCGGACGCGGCGGAGTCGGCGGGCACCGGGGCGACGGTCGGGACGGTGTTGGGCGGTGGCGCGGGGCTGCTCGCCGGCCTCGGGCTGCTGGCCATCCCCGGGCTCGGACCGGTGGTCGCGGCGGGCTGGCTCGTGGCCGCCGTCACGGGCGCCGGGGTCGGCGCCGCGGCCGGAGGCCTGATCGGCGGCCTGACGGCGGCGGGTCTCAGCGCCGACGAAGCCGAGACCTATGCGGAAGGCGTGCGACGGGGCGGCACTCTGGTCACCGTTCGGGCCGACGAGTCGCGGGGCGAACGCGTCCTCGCCATTCTGGATCAAGCCGGTTCGATCGACATCGACGAGCGCGCCGAGGATTGGCGGGCACAGGGCTGGACCGGCGGTACGATCGGCCCGGCCGCCCGGTCCACCCGCTGAGGCGAGGATACGTATCCGCCCCGGGCAACTCCGCGGGGCGGGCGTGGGTCAGGTCATCATCTTACGAGCGAACATCGAGGCTCCGAACAGGATTCCGGCGCCCGCCATGATCAGGCCGATCATCAGGAGCCGCCGCGGTTCGGTCGACGATTCCGCTTTCACGGGCTCGACGATCGGGCTGAAGAACTCGATCTGCCGGGCCGAGATGATGCGGGCGCGCTCGTAGGCGGTCAGCACTTGCTGGTAATATTTCTCGGCGTTCTTCCGGTCGTTCTCCAGGATCTCGAACCGCGTCAACGCGTCGGACAGCAGCCGCTTCTGATCGGGATCCTGGCTGGCGGATTGCCGCTCGATCCGGGCGATGTTGTCGTCGATATCCTTGATCTGCTGCTTGAGATCCATGATCCGGCGCGAATCGGGACCGAGGTCGCGCTGGCCGATCGCGAGCTGGACCGCGAGGTTGATGCGGGATGCCCGCAGCTCCGCGATCATCTTGATATTGATGTCATTCGTCTTCTGAGCGTCCAGCACACCTTCGCGGTTGCGCAGGTCGCGCATGGCGAGGCGGATCTTGGTCATGCGCTCTTCGGCAAGACGGAGTTCGCGCGCGCTCTCCGCCACGGCGTCCTCGCGCGACTTGACGCTGAGGTCGTTCACCTTGCGCTCGGCCTCCTTCATGACGGCCTTGGCAATGGCAAGCGATTCGTCCGGATCGAAGGCCTCGACCGTGACGGACATGATCCCGGAGCCGCCTTCGACCTCGACGCCGACGCGCCGCTTCCAATAGCGGACGAACTTCTCGATCGGCTTTTCGGGATCGAACCGTGAAAAGTAATCGATCGAATCGCTGCTGAACCACTGGCGCAGCGGCAGCTGCCCCTCAAGGATCTCCAGCATCGGCCGGCTGAGGATGAACTCGCGCGTGATCTGTGTATCCTGCGCCACCATCTGGTTCGACGTGCCGGAAGCGGTTCCCCCGGTTTCGGAGGATGTCTTGTCGGACGAGCCGAGAGCCGGTCGGATCGCGAAGCGTGCTTCGGTGACGTAGCGATTGGACGCGATCAAGCCGTAATAGACGGCACCGGCCAAGGCCGGCAGGATGAAACAGAGCACGAACAGGACCGGGATCCAGGGGTCGTTCTTGGTCTGGACCTGATAGGATCGGATCCCCTTCTTGCGATCGGCGAAGCGCGACATGCGCGCGATCTGCCGAAGCGACTCAGTGACCGCCTGTTGACGGTCGGCAGACGTAACCGGCTGTCCCTCTGCCTTCCGGATCTCCATATTCATGGTCTGATTCCCGGCCCTCCCGGCCTAGAAGGTCGACCCGTCACCGGGATCATGACCGCGCCGCAATCCGCACGCCGATCGTCTGTCGCACGGGGAGACGGCAAAAGCATGTCGTTATGGATGCCTCGGCTTCGCCGCCGCGCGCGTCGCGGCGCGGCCTGGTCCGATGGAATCCGTGCGTGCCATCGATGACCACATCGCTGTTGGGCCGGAGGCAGTCTGCCGGATCCAGCCGCCCGGTCGTCCTCGCGGAATGCGTGGCCATGGTGGTGCCCGCGTTCTGTCGGAGTCACACGAAGCCGCGCTCAAGCCGATCTCGCTACGGAAAACCTGCGCTAAGGCGCCGGATCTATGACGCGTCGGCGGAGATCCCGTCACTTATGATCAGCTTCCGATAAAAGCCGATACGGAAATCATTCGGCGTGACGATCCATCAATCGTTGCGGTCCGAGATTAAAGTCGTAACCGAGGCGACCAGAGTGGGACGCGGCGCACTCATTCAGGAAATACTGTCGATACCCGTAGACATATCTGCTCGTCGAGCCCGGAGCCCGAAATCCTGAGCGGCGATCATCGGCGTGTCGAAAGCGATCGCGTTCGGAAGGCTCAGGGCGAAATGCCGGGCTGCTCGGCCCGTGTCGAGACCGCCCGCCGGCATTCCGTCAGGGGCCGCGTCTCGCGGCATCGAGTTGAAGAAAAGTTCCACCTGTCACCGCAGGCGTTGACGGAATTCCCCATTTGGCATACCAAATACCAACGAAAGGGCTGGTCACGGTTCCTTAGCAAGACCGGACTGGAATTTTAACGCCGCTCTTTCGGGCGACGTTCAGGGAGGGTGGCCGCGGATGACGCAGCTTCGGACTTCTGCAATCCGCCTCATCCCTGGCCCGTTGGCCGGATGTCGCCGGTGACGGGCTTGGCGCAGGCGGAGCGTAACGGTTCCGATCTCGCCGACTTCGTCAGGGCTATCGGAGACGCCGTGGTGGTGTCCGATCCGGACGGCGCCATCACTGTCTGGAACGCCGCCGCCGAGCGCATCTTCGGCTTCAGCGCCGCCGAGGCGCTGGGGCGGAGTCTCGATCTGATCACCCCCGAGCGGCACCGGCGCCGCCACTGGGACGGCTATGCCAAGACCATGCGCACCGGCGTCACCCGCTACGGGGCGGAGACCCTGAGGGTGCCGGCGCTCCACAAGGACGGCCGCCAGCTCTCCATCGCCTTCACGGTGGGGATGGTGCGGGACGCCTCCGACCGGGTGACCGGGATCGTCGCCGTGATCCGCGACGAGACCGAGCGCTGGGCCGAAGAGAAGCGCCTGCGCCAACGCGTGGCCGAACTCGAAGCTTCCTCGGATCCGGCCCGCCGGGCGCCATGAGCCCGCCGGACGATCCGAAGGTCCCGATCACCAAACCGCACAGGGAGAACGCCCCATGAGCAAGCCGCTGGAAGGCATCAAGATCATCGACTTCACGCACGTCCAGGCCGGCCCGGCCTGCACGCAGCTGCTCGCCTGGTTCGGCGCCGACGTGATCAAGGTCGAGCGTCCCGGCGCCGGCGACGTGACCCGGACCCAGCTGCGCCACGTCGAGGACGCAGACGCGCTCTACTTCACGATGCTGAACTCCAACAAGCGCTCGCTCACCCTCGACACCAAGACCCAGGCCGGCAAGGAAGTCCTCGAGAAGCTCATTCAAGACTCCGACGTCATGGTCGAGAATTTCGGCCCCGGTGCCCTCGACCGGATGGGCTTCTCCTGGGCCCGCATCCAGGAGCTGAACCCGGGCATGATCCTCGCCTCGGTGAAGGGCTTCTCGGACGGCCACCACTATGAGGACCTGAAGGTCTACGAGAACGTCGCCCAGTGCGCGGGCGGTGCCGCCTCGACCACGGGCTTCTGGGACGGGCCGCCCACCGTCAGCGCAGCCGCACTGGGTGACTCCAACACCGGCATGCACCTCGCCATCGGCATCCTCACGGCGCTTCACCAGAAGAACAAGACCGGCAAGGGCCAGAAGGTCGCCGTGTCGATGCAGGACTCGGTGATCAACCTCTGCCGCGTGAAGCTGCGCGACCAGCAGCGCCTCGACGCCCTCGGCTACCTCGAGGAGTACCCGCAGTACCCCCACGGCGAGTTCTCCGACGTGGTGCCGCGGGGCGGCAACGCCGGCGGCGGCGGCCAGCCGGGCTGGGTGCTGAAGTGCAAGGGCTGGGAGACCGACCCGAACGCCTACATCTACTTCACGATCCAAGGTCATGCCTGGGCGCCGATCTGCAAGGCGCTCGGCAAGGAGGAGTGGATCACCGATCCGGGCTACAACACCGCCCGGGCGCGCCAGGACAAGATCTTCGACATCTTCAAGACGATCGAGGAGTGGCTCGCCGACAAGACCAAGTTCGAGGCGGTGGACATCCTGCGCACCTACGACATCCCCTGCGCGCCGGTGCTGTCGATGAAGGAGATCGCCGAGGACAAGTCCCTGCGCGAGAGCGGCACCGTCGTCGAGGTGGCGCACCCGAAGCTCGGCAAGTACCTGACCGTCGGGAGCCCGATCAAGTTCTCCGACATGAAGGTCGAGGTGAAGGCGTCGCCGCTGCTCGGCGAGCACACCGATGAGGTGCTCGCAGACCTCGGTTACTCGCCGGAGCAGATCCGGGCGATGCACGAGGCTCGCGCGGTCTGATAGACAGCGCCCGACCTCAGCGTTCCTGAGACAGGACGGCGCTCCCCCAGCGCCGTCCTTTTCATGTGCGAGCCCCGGATCCGATGCGCGCATTCCTGAGCCGTTTCCTGCCGGAGCTGACCCCGATCAGCAAGCGTGAGCGCCTGCGCTCCGCTGCCGGTGCCCTGGCGGGCATCCTGGCGACCGGCCTCGTCTGCCGCGCCGCCCTGGGCTCCGAGGCGCTGCCTGTCCTGATCGCCCCGATGGGCGCCTCGGCGGTGCTGCTCTTCGCCGTGCCCGCGAGCCCTCTGGCGCAGCCCTGGTCGATCCTCGGCGGCAACATCGTGGCGGCATTCGTGGGCGTCACGGCGGGGGCGTGGATCGCCGATCCGTTCGTGGCGGCATCCTGCGCCATCGGGGTTGCGATCGCCCTGATGATGGCCCTGCGCTGCCTGCACCCGCCGAGCGGAGCCGTGGCGCTGACGGCCGTTCTCGGCGGCCCGGCGATCCGCGAGCTGGGCTACGGCTTCGTGCTCTGGCCGGTCGCGGCCAATTCGCTGCTGCTGCTGACGACCGCCCTGCTGTTCAACAACCTGACGGGGCGCACCTACCCGCATCTGCGCCCGGCGGGTCCCAGAACGGCCGATCCGCCCTCCGGCGCCCGGGTGGGCTTCCGGGCCTCGGACCTCGACGCCGCGCTGGAGGATTTCGACCAGCTCCTCGACGTCGACCGCAGCGACCTGGAGCAGATCCTGCGGCGCGTGCAGATGCGGGTCTACGGCCGCCTCTCGAGTCCGATCACCTGCGCGGCGATCATGTCGCGCGACGTGATCGCGGTGGCGCCGGACGCGCCGCTGGCCGAGGCGTTGCGGCTGCTGCGCAGGCACCGGATCAAGGCGCTTCCGGTGACCGACGAGGGGGCACGCGTCCTCGGCATCGTCACGCAGACGGATCTCCTCGACAAGGCCGCCTGGGACCGGTCCGGGCCGCGCCTCGGCCTCGGCCGCCGCCTGCGGCTCACGGCCGAGCGGGGCCGCGCACCCCATGGCTGCGCCGCCGACATCATGAGCGCGGTCGAGCCCGTCGGCCCCGACACACCCATCGCCGTGCTGGTGCCGCGGATGTCGGAGGCGGGGCTGCACCACCTGCCGGTGGTCGACGCCGACGGCCGTCTGGTCGGGATCGTCTCGCAGACGGACCTCATCCCGGCGCTGTTGTCCGAAGCCGACGCGCCCGAGGCGCCGATCCGCGCCCGCGCCTCGGCCCGTACCGCTCTGGCCTGACGCTCACACGCCGTCGGGCGGATCGCTCAAGAAGAAGTCCACTGCCTGGGCCACCACGGCCGGCTGATGGGCGTGCGGCCCGTCATACTCGACATAGGTGACCGGATAACCGGCCTCGCGCAGCGTCGGCACGTGGATCCGGGCGCTCCGGTCGATCGGGATCTGCTCATCCTGCGTCCCGTGCGACAGGAAGATGCGCGGTGCGCCGACCTGCAGATGGACCGACAGGAACCCGGCCGACGAGACGATCAGGTGACTCGCCACATCGCCGTTCGCGAGCCCCAGCGAGAGGGTGTAGCTTCCACCGTCGGAATGGCCGGCGAAGCAGAGCCGCCCCGGATCGAGGAGGAACCGGTCCGCCACGTGCGCCAGTGCCGCCGCGACCCTCTCGCGGTCAGGCCCATGGCCGGCGATGACGATGTCCCAGGTCGGGAAGAGGGATTGCGGCACGAGGAGCAGGAAGCGCGCTGCGCGGGCATGCGCCTCCAGCATCGGCAGGATGCGCTCGGCACTGCCGCCGCCGCCGTGGAACAGAACCACGAGCGGGCAGGGCCGGCGCGGATCGAGGCCCTCGGGAACCACCAGCACCGCGTCGCGCTCGGCGAAGAGGCCGAGGGCGTGCCTGCCCGGCGGAAGGGGTTCGCGGCCGGGCAGTCGGTGGCGAAAGTGCAGGCGGCCGGCGAGGTCGGGATCGATCATCGCAGGAACTCGTCGGATCGGTGTTGGATTCGCGTTGTGTGGCTTGCCAGCGGCGCCAGACTCCCTCTCCCGTGCGGGAGTGGGCTGGGGTGAGGGGCGAGAACTCCCAGGACGAGCACGTCATTGAGGCGCGTCCCGGTCGCGCCCTTTCCGGACGGACCTGTTCGCTCACCCTGTCCCTCTCCCGCACGGGAGAGGGGGCCCGCGGCTCGGCCTCGAAGCGTGCCGCGCAGTCATGAACGGCCGGACCGCTGAGCGATCCGGCCGGCGTGCAGACATCCCAGTTGCGGGCTTCAGGGGCCCGCCGCCCTCACTTCTTCTTCTTGATGCCGCTCTGCGGGTTGAGGCTGCCGATGTTGCCGCTCTCGCTTCCGGCCGCCGGGTCGATGACGGCGTTGACCAGAGCCGGGCGGCCCGAGTTCATCGCCTCGTTGACCGCGCGGGTCAGCTCGTCCGGCGTGGTGACGTGGTAGCCGACGCCACCGAAGGCTTCCATCATCTTGTCGTAGCGGGAATCCGGCACGAACACCGTCGTGGCGGGATCGCGGCCGGTCGGATCCGTGTCGGTGCCGCGGTAGATGCCGTTGTTGTTGAACACGACGATGCAGACCGGGAGCCCGTACCGGCAGATGGTCTCGACCTCCATGCCGGAGAAGCCGAAGGCGCTGTCGCCTTCGACGCACAGGACCGGCTTGCCGGTTTCGACCGCCGCCGCGACCGCGAAGCCCATGCCGATGCCCATGATGCCCCAGGTGCCGACATCCAGGCGCTTGCGCGGCTGGTACATGTCGATGATGCCCCGGGCGAGGTCGAGGGTGTTGGCGCCCTCGTTGACCAGGATCGCGTCCGGCCGCTCCTTGACGATGGTGCGGAGCGCACCGAGCGCCGCGTGGAAGTTCATCGGCGAGGCGTTGCTCATGAGCTTCGGCGCCATCTTGGCGACGTTGGCCTCGCGCTTGGTCTTGAGCGTCTCGATCCAGTCGGAGGGAGGCTGCTGCCAGCCCTGGCCCATGCCGTCGAGCAGCGCCTGCACGCAGGACGCGATGTCGCCGACCACCGGCGCGACGATCTCGACGTTCGAATCCATCTCGCGGGGTTCGATGTCGATCTGGATGAACTTGGTCGAACCGGGCTCGCCCCAGCTCTTGCCCTTGCCGTGCGACAGCAGCCAGTTCAGCCGGGCGCCGATCAGCAGCACCACGTCCGAGTCCTTCAGCGCCGTCGAGCGCGCCGCGCCGGCCGAGAGCGGGTGGGTGTCGGGCAGGAGGCCCTTGGCCATGCTCATCGGCACGTAGGGGATGCCGCTGGTCTCCACGAGGCTGCGGATCGCCGCGTCGGCCTGGGCGTAGGCGGCGCCCTTGCCGAGCACGATCAGCGGCCGCTTGGCGGATTTCAGGACGTCGAGCGCCCGGGCGATTGCCTCGGGGGCGGGGTGCTGGGCCGGGGCCGGATCGATCACCTTGACCAGCGACTTCTCGCCGGCCTCGGCGTCCATCACCTGGGAGAACAGCTTGGCGGGCAGGTCCAGGTAGACGCCGCCCGGCCGGCCCGAGCAGGCGGCGCGGATGGCGCGGGCGACGCCGATGCCGATATCGGCCGCATGCAGAACCCGGAAGGCCGCCTTGCACAGGGGCTTGGCGATGGCGAGCTGGTCCATCTCCTCGTAGTCGCCCTGCTGCAGGTCGACGATCTCGCGCTCGGAGGAACCCGAGATCAGGATCATCGGAAAGCAATTGGTGGTGGCGTTGGCGAGGGCGGTCAGGCCGTTCAGGAAGCCCGGGGCCGAGACCGTGAGGCAGATGCCCGGCTTCTGGGTAAGGAAGCCCGCGATCGCCGCGGCGTTGCCGGCGTGCTGCTCGTGGCGGAACGAGATCACCCGCATCCCCTCGGCCTGGGCCATGCGGCCGAGATCGGTGATCGGGATGCCCGGGACACCGTAGATCGTCTCGATGCCGTTGAGCTTGAGCGCGTCGATGACGAGGTGGAAGCCGTCGGTCAGCTCGGGCTCTGCCTCGACCTCGGGGGCAGTGTGGACGATCTTGGCGAGTGCGGTCATCACGGTTTCTCCCGGAGGATCGGTATCGGTACGGGCGGCTCTGGGCGCCGGCTGGCGGGGGATCCCCCACGCTCCCGGAGGAGGGGAGGGCGGGAGATCCGTGAAGGCTGGGCGTCGCTCGGGCGACGTCGTGGAGCGGGGGCTGCTCAGGCCGCCCGGATCGGGTGGGCGCCGAGCGCCGCGGGATGCTCCTCTGCGGCGAGGTAGCGAGCTCGCATCGGGCGCAGGACGAACATCGCCATCGCCGCCGCCGTCACGTTGAGCACGATGATCAGCGTGAACACCGCCGACCAGCCGTAGGCCGCCGACAGGAGGCTGGCGAAGGGCACGAGGAACGCCGCGGTGCCCTTGGCGGTGTAGAGCAGGCCGGCATTGCTGGCGGCGTACTTGGAGCCGAACGTGTCGCCGCAGGTCGCCGGGAACAGCGAGTAGATCTCGCCGAACACCCCGAAATACACCGCGGTGGCCAGCACGAAGACCATCGGGATGTGACCGTAGGTCAGCAGCACGATCACCGCCAGCGCCGCCGTCGAGAAGGCGATGAACATCGTGTTCTCGCGGCCGATGTTGTCGGAGACGTAGCCGAAGAACGGCCGCCCGAACCCGTCGAAGATCCGGTCGAGCGAGATCGCAAGCGTCAGCGCCGCCATCTGGAGGCCGAACAGGCTCACCGGCACGCCCGCCACCTGGAAGTCGTGGGCGATCGGGGCGATCTGCGCCGCCGCCATCAGGCCGCCGGAGGCGACCATCACGAACATGGCGTACATCACCCAGAAGACCGGGGTGCGCACCGCCTCGCGGGGGCTGCGGTCGACCTTGGTCTGCGGCAGGCGGGTGCTCTTGCGCTGGACCGGCGAGTTGGTCGACGGCTTGCGCAGCAGGAAGGCGAGCGCGAGGACCACGGCGCCCTGACCGATGCCGAAATACAGGAAGGCGTCCTGGTAACCGCTCGACGCGATCATGCGGGCGATCGGCACCACCGTGATGGCGGCACCCGCGCCGAAGCCGGCCGCGGTGGCACCGGCGGCGAGGCCGCGGCGATGCGGGAACCACTTGAGCGCGTTGCCCACGCAGGTGCCGTAGACCGAGCCCGCACCGATGCCGGCGATGACGGCGCCGAGATAGAGCATCGCCAGGCTGTCGGCGTAGGCGTTGATCGTCCAGGCGAGGGCGATCATCACGCCGCCGAACGCGACCACGATCTTCGGGCCGTAGCGGTCGACGAACCACGCCTCGACCGGGACCAGCCAGGTCTCGGTGGCGACGAACAGCGTGAAGGCGAGCTGGATCGCCGCGCGTCCCCAGTGGTAGCGCTGGTCGATCGGGTCCACGAACAACGTCCAACCGTATTGGAGGTTGGCGATCATGGCCATGCAGATCACGCCGAAGGCGAGCTGCCACCATTTCGCCGACGGCGAATCCTGGCGTTCCATCCCTGAGCCTCTCTCTTGGGCGGCGCGGCCTTGCTGTGGCGGCGTCTCTCGTGCACCGACGATCATGCACATCCGTTCTAGGTATGCAATATACCAGCCTGATACGGACGGGATGAACTGTCAGGGCGGCGATATTATTCCGTTTGCCCCGACGGAGAAATCGGGCCCCAGGCACCGAGCGTCGGCGCGTCGGTCGGGTGCAGCGTTTCATCGAGCGTGGGAATCGCGGTCGGATCGGCCGGGAATCCGATGACCGCGCAGGCCGCCTCCCAGTCCGGACCCGCCTTCACCGCCGCCAGGGTGGCCGGATCCAGCGCGGTGATCCGTCCGCGATCGAGGCGCAGGATGGCACGGCCGGTCTCGGCCTGAACGAAGCGGACGATCGCCATCCGGCGCAGGCATTCGCGCAGGAAGGTGGTGTTGGCGGATGCCGAAAGGTCGGCGCCCTTGAACACCGCCTCGGGACTGCGGGCGAAGATGTCGACCTTCCGAAACCGGTCGATGTCGATCAGCCCTTTCACGTCGAGGATGTTGAGGATCCCGTCGGCCCAGAACGCGATGGTGCGCGGCCGCTCGCCCAGCGGCACGCTGTTGTCGAGGAACTCGCAGACCACCTGCTTGTCGCGCGAGAGCGCCCAGTTGAAGAACAGGCGCGGCATGCCGGTATAGGCCTCGACGTTGTGCGCCAGCAGGTCCTCCACCGCCTTGTAGCGGCCGAACATCTCACCCCGCTTCCATGCCCGCTCGACGGTGTCGGCCGGGGGCGTGACCATGAACTGCATGTAGACCCGGTCGCCGAACCGGGTGAGCAATTGCCCGCCGCCGTCAGAGCCGGCCTCGGCCTGGAAGCTGTCGAACCGAAACCGGTCGATGAGCAGGTTCGAGATCCGCCGCTCGGCCGCCTTGCGGGTGACGTAGCGGTCGAGCTTCATGTCGATGATCTCGACCTCGTAGCCCGTCAGCGTCCCGGCATAGCGGGAGGCCTCGCCCAGGCTGTCGTAGTCGAGGAGGTACTTGCGCCAGACGTCGGGTGTGATCACCGCGAAGTCCGACCACGCCATGCCGAGACGTCTGGCGAGGCCGAGCTGGTAGGGACGGATCGTGCTCTTGCCGGAGGCCGAGGCCCCTTTCACGTTCATCACCACCGGGAAGTCCTGCGGCGCCAGCCGGCGATAGCCATGCGCCTCCACCACTGCGGCGATCCAGGGCTCGATCAGCTCGCCGATGCGGCGGCTGCCGTAGCCGTTCGAGACCAGCGTACCGGCGATGGTCCGCATCAGGGATCCGTCGCGGATCAAGGTGTTCTGCCGCGCGATAAGGCCGGACACCACGCTGCGCAGGGCCTCGCAGGCGGCGATCTCCAGGCCGTCGCCGGATTCGGCGGCGCGCCGCTGCCAAGTCTCGAGATGACGCAGGGACCGGGTCGCGAGATCCTCGCGCGGGGCCACGACCGCCGGGGGGCGGCGTCCGAGGAGCCTATCGAGCCAGCGCGGCTCGGGCGGCTGCGGGGCCGGCGTCTCGTCGAGGATGGCGGCGACTTCACGATCGAGTAGCGCGTCGGCCTCGGCGCGGATTTGGGCGAGGGCTGCTTCGATCTCACTGAGGCGGGGCTCGATGCCCTCGCGCAGGATCGTGGACACGATGGCCCGGAAGTTCACGCCGAGATCGGCATAGACCGCACCGACCGGCACGGACAGGTCCGACATCACGCGGATCAGCACCTCATGGACGACGAGGCGGCGGGCCCGGAACCGGCTGAGCTGGCGGGCCGGCAGCCCGCAGAGGTCGCTCAGATCCAGGGCGTCGCGCAGCGGCGTCTCGACGTGCTCGGACCGGTAGACCGTCACCAGCGGCAGGAAGGCGGACGGCAGATCGGATCGGACGCCAGGGTTCCACGGGCCGATGATGGCCGCATCGGGAACCTGCCCCGCCGCGACGGTCACGGGCGCAACCGCCGTGGCGTGACGCGGCCTGTCCGATCGATCCCTCTTATCCTGAGGTGCTGGGCAGCAGCCTCGCAGGCGCGGTCCAGGGATCGCGCGGCCGTCCGGAGGCCTCCTGCGAGGCCTCCGTTGCGCTGCGCCATTTCACGATGCGGGGATGGGTTGCACGTGCGGGTGCCGCGCCGAGGGTGCGAGCCAAGCCTGCTCGACCCCCGTGCCATGAGTTCGAACTGGCGAGACGCCTTAAAAGATCTTCTGGAACCAGCCATGGGCGTCATTGGTGTTGCCCCGCTGGATGTCCACCAGAAGGCTCCGCAGCCGCTGGGCCACGGGCCCGGCCTTGCCGTTCCCGATTGTGAAGCTCTCCTCGCGGCCCTTCACGGTGCCGATCGGCGTGATCACCGCGGCGGTCCCGCAGGCGAAGGCCTCGGTCAGGCGGCCCTTCCGCACGTCGGTGCGCCACGCGTCGATCGTGTAGGGCTCCTCCTTCACGGTCAGGCCGGCTTCTCGCGCCAGGGTTATGACCGAGTCGCGGGTGATGCCGTGCAGGATGCTGTCCGAGAGCGGCGGCGTCACCAGCGTGCCGTCCTCGAAGACGAAGAACACGTTCATGCCGCCGAGTTCCTCGATGTAGCGGCGCTCAACCGCGTCGAGGAAGACGACCTGCTCGCAGCCCTGGGCCGCGGCCTCGGATTGCGGGGCGAGGCTCGCCGCGTAGTTGCCCCCGCACTTGGCCGCGCCGGTGCCGCCCGGGGCGGCCCGCGTGTAATGCTCCGAAACCCAGACCGTGACGGTGCTGTTCGGGTCCTTGAAGTACGAGCCCACCGCCGACGCGATGGTGATGAACAGGTATTCGGAGGCCGGCCGGACGCCCAGGAACGCCTCGGTGGCGATCATGAATGGCCGGAGATAGAGGCTACCGTCGGGCGTGTCGGGGATCCAGGCGCGGTCGATCTCGACGAGCTTGCGCACCGCGTCGACGAAGGCATCCTCGGGAAACGGTGGGATCGCCAGGCGCTCGGCCGAGTGCCGGAAACGACGCGCATTGGCGTCCGGCCGGAACAGGGCGGCGCCGCCATCGGCAGTGCGGTAGGCCTTGAGGCCCTCGAAGATCTCCTGCGCGTAGTGCAGCACCGCGGAGGCGGGATCGAGGGGAATCGCCTCGCGGGCCTGGATCCGCGCATCGTGCCAGCCGCGACCGGCCGTGTAGCGCGCCACCACCATGTGGTCGGTGAACACCTTGCCGAAGCCAGGATTCGCCATCAGCGCGGCCCGCTCCTCGGCGGTCCGCGGGGCGGGATGACTTTGGATCTCGAACGTCAGGTCGCTCACGGTCTGGTCCTTATCGACTGAGGCCCTTATGGCGCGCTCCGGCGCGCGAATCTACGGAGCCGGCGCATGACGGTGTCACCGCACATGCGCGTTATTCGGCGGTCGCGGGCTCCGACAGCTGGAGCCGGTGCAAGCGTGCATAGGCGCCGCTGGCCGCAAGCAGGGCGTCGTGCCGTCCGGTCTCGATCACGCGGCCCGATTCCATCACGGCGATCTGATCGGCGTCGCGCACCGTCGAGAGGCGATGGGCGATCACCAGGGTGGTGCGGCCGCGCATCAGCCGGGTCAGCGCCTCCTGGACCAGACGCTCCGATTCGGAATCGAGGGCCGAGGTCGCCTCGTCGAGGAGCAGGATCGGCGCGTCCTTCAGGAAGGCGCGCGCCAGCGCCACCCGCTGCCGCTCGCCGCCGGACAGTCGGCCGCCGCCGGGCCCGACACGGAAGTCGTAGCCCTCCGGGAGGGCCGCGACGAAGTCGTGGGCCGCGGCGGCGCGGGCGGCCGCCTCGATCTCCGCAGGCGACGCCCCGGGCCGGCCGAAGCCGATATTCCGCGCGATCGTGTCGTCGAACAGGACCACCTCCTGCGACACCACCGCCACCGCCGCGCGCAGGGACGCGAGGGTCACCGCGCGGACGTCCTGCCCGTCGATGGTCACGCGGCCTTCGGTCACGTCGTAGAGCCGCGGGACGAGGTTGAGCAGCGTGGATTTCCCGGAGCCTGAGCGTCCGACCAGGGCCGTGACCGAGCCCGCCGGGACCGTCAGATCGATCCCCTCCAGGGCCGGCGCATCCGGCCGGTAGCGGAACCGCACGCCGTCGAAGCGGATCGTCCCGGCGGACACGGTGAGCGGCCGCGCGTCGGGCGCCTCGCGTATCTCGGGCGCCTCGTCCATGACGTCGAAGTAGCGCCTGAGGGCGGCGGCCGCCTCCTGCAGGATGGCGTTGAGGTTCCCCAGCGCCCGGGCCGGCTGCGCGGCGAGCAGCAGCGCCGCCACGTAGCCGGTGAAGTCGCCCACCGTCTTCTCCCCCGCCAGCACCCGTTGCCCGACCAGTACGAGCACCCCCGCCACCGCGATGCCGCCCCCGATCTCCAGCAGCGGGTCGAGACGCCCGCGGGCATTGGCAGCTTTCATCTTGAGGCGGCGCACCTCGTCGAGGGCCTGCGCGGCGCGGCCCTTGAGGTAGGCCTCCATGGCGTAGGTCTTGGCGACCCGTGCCCCCTGGAGGCTTTCGGAAATGAGGCTGGCGGTGGCGCCCATCTGCTCCTGCGTCGAGGTCGAGACCCGCCTGAGCTTCTTCCCGATCCGCCCGATCGGTCCGGCCACGAACGGCACCGTGACGCCGGCCACCAGAGTCAGCACCGGATCCATCCAGATCAGCGCCGCCACGAGGCCGATCAGCATGGCGATGTCGCGCAGGAGCACCGTCGAGATGCGGGTCAGCGCTTCCTTGATGAAGGCGAAATCGGTGGTGAAGCGCTGGGTCAGCGCCGCCGGGCTCTCGCGGCCGAGCTGGGCGAGATCGGACTCGATCAGGTGCCCGTAGAGCGCCGCCTGCATGTCGGCCTCGACCCGGGTGACCACCCTGTTCGTCAGAACGGTCTGGCCATAGAGCGCGAAGCCGCGCGTGGCGGTGACGACGATCACCACCAGCGGCCCATAGGCGATGGCCGCCGCATCCTTCCGGTCGAAGGCGTCGAAGGCGGCCTTGATCAGCGCCGGGTAGAGGCCGGTCGAGGCGCCCACCAGCGCGATCAGCACCAGCACCACGGCAAGGGTGGCCCGGTGCGGGTACAGCCAGGTGCGCCAGAGGCGCGCGAGGAGGGGAGCCGTGTCGCCGCGGAGGCGCGCCATGAAACCTACCAGGTCGGATCAGCGCCGGCCTCGGGCAGGATGCGCGGCGGCAGCGGTGTGCCGCCGCCATCGCCGCGGATCAAGGCCTTTGGCTCAACGGTCGTCGCCGTCCGGACCGCGGCCGCCCTCCCGGCCGCGATGCCAGCCGCCGTGATCATGCCCGCCCATAGGCCGGGCGAGGATCGTTGCGCGCCGCTTCTGGTCCTGATCGAGGCTGGCGTAGAGCGGCTGGGACGCGTCGGCCAGCTTGCGCAGGGCCTCTCCGCGTGCCGTCGCGGCATCTGCCATCGCCCGAAGGGCCGCTGGGGCATCGTCGCTGAACTTGGGGCGGTCGCGCATCGCCTCGCGGCGCTGCTGGCGCATCTTGGCCATGTCGCGGATTGCAGCTTCCACGGGCGGCCACAGCTTCTCTTGGTCGGGGTTGAGCTTCAGGCCGGCATGCAGGGCGGCGATGCGGGCATCCGTGAAGGCCGCCCGATCCTCGGGCGTGAGCGCACTCCAGCGCCCGTGACCGCGGAAGCCGTCGGGTCCATGGTCGTGCGCAAAGGCCGCGCTGGCGACACCCAGGCCGAGGGCCCCTGTTACCAGGATGCTCGCTCTCAAACGGCGGGACATGGAATCCTCCATCTTGACGCTCCGGACAGCGTCGGAACCCACGGGGCGCGACGCGTCCGACGCCGCGCATTGGGGACCGGGCATGTATCCCGCTTGTGTATGTAACAATGTTACATTAGTGGCAGGTGCGACCGAAGGCGCGGGAAGGTGGAACGGTGCGGGGCGTGGCAACAACATTCCGGATCGCGGCGCTCGCGGTCCTGTCCGTCTGGCTCGGACTTGGGGTGCCGGCGGTGGCCACCACGCAGACCGTCCCGATCCGGGCGGTTGCGAGCTTCTCGATCCTGGGCGATCTCGTCCGGCAGATCGGCGGTGCGTCCGTGACGGTGACCACCCTGGTCGGACCCGATTCCGACGTTCACGGCTTCAGCCCGTCGCCAGCCGACGCGCGCAAGCTCGCCGAGGCCGATATCGTATTCGTCAACGGCCTCGGGCTGGAGGGCTGGCTCGACCGGCTAATCCGCGCCTCCGGCACGCGCGCCCCAGTGGTGACCGTCTCGACGGGCGTGTCGCCGATCCCGGCGCAGGACGAGCATGTCCACGGGGAGGGCGGTCACGGACACGGTGAGCACGCCTTCGATCCGCATGCCTGGCAGAGCATCGCCAACGTTCGGATCTACGTGGCGAACATCCGGAACGGCCTCGTGAAGGTCGATCCGGCCCATGCCGCCGCCTATCAGGAGGCCGCGGCCGGCTACCTCGCCAAGCTCGATGCCCTGGAGCGGGACGTCCGGGCAACGATCCTCCAAATCCCGCCGGAGCGGCGGCAGATCATCACGACCCACGATGCCTTCGGCTATTTTGCGGCGGCCTACGGCCTACGCTTCATCGCGCCGCAGGGCGTCTCCACCGACAGCGAGGCGAGCCCGCGGGACGTGGCGTCGATCATCCGCCAGATTCGCCGCGAGCGCGTACCCGCGGTGTTTCTGGAGAACATCAGCGACCCGCGCCAGATGGAGCAGATCGCCCGCGAGAGCGGCGCCCGCATCGGCGGGAAGGTCTATTCCGACGCGCTCTCCGGGGCGGACGGTCCGGCAGCGACCTATCTCGACCTGATGCGGTCGAACCTGGCGGCGTTCGACGCCGCGCTCATGCCGAAGTGACCCGATCCGACCGGCGCGGGATCGATTGCGCTGCAGCCGCTCCGCCGAGGGCTGGCCCGTGTCAAGGCCGGATGCCGGCTCCGACAGGACGGGATCGAGCTTCCATCCCGACGACGTGCTCTGCGGCTGCGCCGATCCTGCCCGGATCACGAGCCGCCACGACTGGCGGTGCCGTCCTCTGTCGCCTTCACGGCGTCGGGCATGACATAGCGTAAACCGCCGGTTAAGAGGCCCCCACTAGCCTTACGAAACGGGTGCCAGCCGATCCTCGTACGCGAGGGCTCAAGGCCTGGGGGCCTTGTGAAAACGCGCAGCTCGGAGATCGCGTGGCTTGGGGGCCTGACCGCTGGCGCTTCTATCGGCTCGTCGCGCGCGAGGCTGCACGCGCGGGCCGCGCGGCCGGAGCCAGCGTCACCGCACCGCCCGACATCCTCGCCCGGATGCGGGTGACCGGACTGGTGATCGCACCGCAGGACCTGCGGACCTCGGACGCGACCTTTGCGGACGACATCTATGCCGGGCTGTTCGTCTTCGCGGGCCGGTCGCTCGCGGCGAGCGGCGGCTCACCCTTCGACTACGCGGCGCCGTCGCCGGAATGGGCTGATGAGCTCTACGGCTTCGGCTGGTTGCGCCACCTGCGCGCCGCCGACACCGCCCTCGCCCGGGCCAATGCCCGCGCCTTCGTGGCCGATTTCATCGCGGGCCGGGGCGACGCGGCGCTCGCCCGGCAGACGCCGGTGGCGGCCCGCCGGTTGATCTCGTTCCTGTGCCAGTCGCCCCTCGTGCTGGAGGGGGCCGATCACGGCTTTTACCAGAACTTCCTCAAGGCGATCGGACGCAACGCGCAGCAACTCGAGCGCGACCTGCGGCGGGGCGTGCCACCGCAATGGCGCCTGAACGCCGCCGTGGCGCTCTGTTACGCCGGCCTGTGCTGCGACGGCATTCAGCCGATCCTGCGTCGAGCGACCCGGATTCTGACGCGGGAGCTCGACCGCCAGATCCTGACCGATGGTGGCCACCGGTCCCGCGACCCGCGCTTCGCCATGGATCTGCTCCTCGACCTCCTGCCCCTGCGCCAGAGCTACCTCAGCCGCAGTGTCGAGCCGCCGATGGCGCTGCTGCGGGCCGTCGACCGGATGTTGCCGCTGCTGCGACTCCTGCGCCACCCGGACGCCTCGCTGAGCCACTTCAACGGCATGGGCGCCACGGATGCGGACCACCTCGCGACCCTGCTGGTCTACGACGGCGCGCTCGCCCGGCCGCTGATGCACGCGCCGAACTCGGGCTACGAGCGCCTGGAAGGCGGCCGGGTCGTCATCGTGGCCGATGTCGGCGCGTGCCCGCCGCTGCCCTACTCGGTGAATGCCGGTGCCGGCTGCCTCGCCTTCGAGATGTCGAGCGGCCCCCAGCGCATCGTGGTCAATTGCGGCCTGCCGGCCAGCGGGGCGGATCTGCGCCTCCTCGCCCGTTCGACGCCGGCCCACTCCACGGCCTCGGTCGCCCACAGCTCGTCGTGCCGGTTCCTCACTCGTACCGGGTGGTGGGGCGAGCGGCTCCTGGCCGATTGGCTGATTCGCCGGCGCGGGCCCGTGGTGCTGAGCGGGCCCTCGGCGGTGGCCGCCGAGCGCGCCGAGGAGGCCGACAGCGTCGTCCTCGCGGCCCGGCACAACGGCTACGCGCCCGATTTCGGTATCGTGCACGAGCGCCGCTGGCAGCTGTTCCACGCGTCGGTGCGGCTGGAGGGCCGCGACGCCTTCCTGCGCCAGGGCAAGGCGCAAAGCCGGGGGCGGCGGTTGCGCCCGCAGGATGTGGCGATCCGCTTCCATCTCCATCCCGGCATCGCCGTGCGCGGCATCCCGGACGGGCTCGAACTCGCCTCGGCGCTCGGCGAGGTCTGGGTGTTCCGCGCCGAGAACGCCGAGATCGCCATCGAGGAGAGCGTCTACTTCTCGGGCCTGACGGGGCCGCGCCGCACCGACCAGATCGTGCTGCACCTGCGCGTCTCCGAGGACGTGGAGGTCCGCTGGAGCTTCGAGCGTCAGGCGTCCGCACCGCTGCGCGGGGTGGCACCCTGAGGGAGCCGGCTGGCCGGGCTCACCGTTTCCATGCTACCGCGCCGGAAAATCTCGAACTTTCGGCACGAAGCTATGGCGCACGATCAGGTGCGGGTCTCCCGCGCGCTCCTCTCGGTCTCGGACAAGACCGGCCTCGTCGACTTTGCCCGGGCGCTCCACGCCCGCGGCATCGCGCTGGTCTCCACCGGGGGCACGCATCGTGCCCTGCAGGAGGCCGGCCTGCCTGTCACCGAGGTGGCCGATCTCACGGGCTTTCCGGAGATGATGGACGGCCGGGTCAAGACGCTGCACCCGGCGGTTCACGGTGGATTGCTCGCCATCCGCGACAACCCGGAGCATCAGGCCGCGCTCGCCGCCCATGGGATCGGCGCCATCGATCTGCTGGTGGTCAACCTGTACCCGTTCGAGGCCACCATCGCGGCCGACCGGTCGGATGCCGACTGCATCGAGAACATCGATGTCGGCGGCCCGGCCATGATCCGTGCGGCGGCCAAGAACCACGCGGATGTGGCCGTGGTCACCGACGTGTCGGATTATGCCGGCGTGCTGGCCGCACTGGAGGCGCATGACGGCGCCCTGGGCGCGGAAATGCGCCGGAGCCTGGCGCAGAAGGCCTTTGCCCGCACCGCGGCCTACGATGCCGCCATCGGCAACTGGATGGCCGGCCGCTTCGGCACGGATGCGCCGGCCCAGTTCCGCGCCTTCGGCGGCACCCTCGGTCAGGCGCTGCGCTACGGCGAGAACCCTCATCAGGCGGCCGCCTTCTACCGCGCGCCCGGCAAGGTCCGCTCGGGTGTGGCCACCGCCCGGCAGCTCCAGGGCAAGGAGCTGTCCTACAACAACTTCAACGACACGGACGCCGCCTACGAGTGCGTGGCCGAGTTCGATCCGGCCCGGACCGCCGCCGTGGCGATCATCAAGCATGCCAATCCGTGCGGTGTCGCGGAAGGCACCAGCCTGCTCGAAGCCTACGAGCGGGCTCTGAGCTGTGACCCGACCTCGGCCTTCGGCGGCATCGTCGCCCTCAACCGGACGCTCGACGCCGAGGCGGCCAGCAGGATCGTCGAGATTTTCACCGAGGTGATCATCGCCCCGGATGCCACGCCCGAGGCCGCGGCCATCGTCGCGGGCAAGAAGAACCTGCGCCTGCTTCTGGCCGGCGGACTGCCTGACCCGCGGGCCCCCGGCGAGACCGTGCGGACGCTCGCCGGCGGTCTGCTGGTCCAGAGCCGGGATGCGGTGGTCGTCGACGACATGCCACTCAAGGTCGTCACCAAGCGGGCGCCGAGCGAGGCCGAGCTGGGCGATCTCCGGTTCGCCTATCGGGTGGCCAAGCACGTGAAGTCGAACGCCATCGTGTACGCCAAGGCCGGCGCGACGGTGGGAATCGGCGCGGGTCAGATGTCCCGGGTCGATTCCTCGCGCATCGCCGCCTGGAAGGCCGCCGAGGGCGCGAAGCGCCTCGGGCTGTCCCAGAGCTTGGCGGTCGGCTCGGTGGTGGCGTCGGACGCGTTCTTCCCGTTCGCGGACGGGCTGATGGCGGCCGCCGAAGCGGGCGCGACGGCGGTGATCCAGCCCGGCGGTTCGATGCGCGATGCGGACGTCATCGCGGCCGCCGATGCGGCCGGCCTGGCCATGGTCCTCACCGGCCACCGTCATTTCCGGCATTGATCGGGCGGGGTCGGGAGGGTCACGACGTGACGCTCCCGTGCCTCCGTGCTCCAGCACCGCCGAGAGGCCTGTCCGTCGCGCGGCGCCGCCGCGCTTCCGTTAACGATCCGCACGGATTGGAGCCGGTCGCGGCGATTTTTGTTCCGGCTGCGATGTCTCTCAGCATTGCCGTGAACAAGCGTGGCCTGTGCCGAAGCTCAGCAATGGATGTCCCGTAACGCCGAATGCTCTTTTTTGAGCATTATTGCCGAACAAATACCCCCACCTTTGCGAATATGGGTGGCATCTGCGGAGCGGGTTGATATTTTCTCGGCTGCACGCCATCATTGCCCAGATGTGCGCCGGAAGCTCGTGAGAAGAACTTCCTGGAACGAATCCGGGTTGGGTGACGAGATGGTGGTCGCAGCGCTGTTGTTTCTCGTGGGAGCGCTGATCGGCCGCTCCTATTCGGTGATGATCATCGCCATGACCTCATCGGTGGTCATGTTCACTGCGATGACCATTTTCATGTCCGTTTACGGCCTCGACCTGCTGCACGTTCTGATTATGCTGGGATACCTGACGGCCCATCAGGCGGGATATCTGCTCGGCGCCTATCTCACCGACTATCCCGAGAACAATCGCGGGCTGTAACCAGCGTCACCACCACCAAACCAGCCGCCCGGCGAGGGTGTTGATCAGCGCCCACAAGCCCAGAGCCACGGCCATCCAGATAATTAGAAGTAGAAGATGCAGATTCCGATGAGGCTGACGGCGCAAATGTGGCACGACATCGTTCACGATGGAAATCCCAGGGGCCCTGGATCGTAGGGGAACCTTATACGGCCTTGTGCCGCTAAGGTTCCGCCGGGGCGATCGGCGAAAGATTAAATTTCGGACAGTTTCCGGCGGCCGGCAGGTTTGTTGGACGACCGGCATTGGCCGAGAAACGGACTGAAAGTTGCAGTCATTGACTGCTTGCAACGTGGTGGTCAGAAATCAGGACATTCCGTGTCGGCTCGCCGTTTCGACGGTGATGGTTCCGTCTGCCGTCGATACTTGAGACCTCTGTATAGGATCCGCCGCAACGCAATCCGTGACAGACCGCACGGATTGCGATTCCGCCGTCGCGTTGCGGGTTCGACACAAGCCGAGACGGCCCGGCCCGCCTTGCGGCCACGACCCGGCACGGGTCCGTGCCGGGCGGCCCTCTGCCCGGAGGCGCGCGGACATCTCTGTGGAAATGGAAACGCCCAGGCAGTGGGAACTGCCTGGGCGTCGTCGACGCGTGGTTCGTTTGGCCGGTTTGCGCCGCTCAGGTATCCGCGAAGATGTCGCGATCCTTGGTCTCCGGCACGAAGAGGATGCCGATGATCACGGTCGCGACCGCGATGACGATCGGGTACCAGAGGCCGAAATAGATGTCGCCGGTCTGGGCCACCATGGCGAAGGCGGTCGCCGGCAGCAGGCCGCCGAACCAGCCGTTGCCGATATGGTAGGGCAGCGACATCGAGGTGTACCGGATCCGGGTCGGGAACAACTCCACCAGCATGGCGGCGATCGGGCCGTAGACCATCGTGACGAAGAGCACGAGGATGAACAGCAGGCCGATCACCTGCGCGACCTGCGGCCGGAAGATGTCGAACGGATTCGACATCTTGACGATCTCAGGGTCACCCGCCTTCGGGTAGCCCGCGGCCTGGAGTGCCGCGGTCGTGGCCTTGTTGGCCTCGACGTTGCCCCCCTGCGGATAGGGGATCTCCGTATCGTTGACCCGAATGGTCGTCGGCTGTCCGGCCGCCCCGGCAGCGGTGGTGTAGCGCACCGACGACTTCGACAGGAAGTCGCGGGCGAGGTCACAGGGCGCGGTGAACACCCGGGTTCCGACCGGATTGAACAGGTTTCCGCAGGCGGCCGGATCGGCCGTCACTGTCACCTTCACGTTCTCGATCGCCGCCTCGAGCTTCGGGTTGGCCGTGGAGGTGATGCCCTTGAAGATCGGGAAGAACGTCGCCGCCGCGATGGCGCAGCCCGCCAAGATGATGACCTTGCGGCCGATCTTGTCGGACAGCCAGCCGAAGACCACGAAGAAGCCGGTGCCGAGAAGCAGCGACCACGCGATCAGCAGGTTGGCGGTATAGCCGTCGACCTTGAGAATCGATTGCAGGAAGAACAGCGCGTAGAACTGGCCCGTGTACCAGACCACACCCTGACCGGCGACGAGGCCGAACAGGGCGATGATCGCGAACTTCGCATTGCGCCACTGGCCGAAGGCCTCGGTGAGCGGTGCCTTCGAGGTCTTGCCCTCGTCCTTCATCCGCTGGAAGGCCGGAGATTCCGACAGCTGGAGGCGGATCCAGACCGAGATGCCGAGCAGCAGCACCGAGACCAGGAACGGGATGCGCCAGCCCCACTCGGCGAAGGCGGCCTCGCCGGTGAAGGTCCGGGTCGCGAGGATCACGAGGAGCGACAGGAACAGGCCCAGGGTCGCGGTCGTCTGGATCCAGCTGGTATAGAACCCGCGCCGGCCGTTGGGCGCGTGCTCGGCGACGTAGGTGGCGGCGCCGCCATACTCGCCGCCGAGGGCGAGGCCCTGGGCGAGGCGCAGGACGATCAGGATGATCGGAGCCGCGATGCCGATGGTGGCCGCGTTGGGCAGGATGCCGACGATGAAGGTCGACAGGCCCATGATCAGGATCGTGATCAGGAACGTGTATTTGCGTCCGACGAGATCACCGATGCGGCCGAAGACCAGGGCGCCGAACGGACGGACGATGAAGCCTGCCGCGAAGGCGAGCAACGCGAAGATGTCGCGCGTGGCGGGCGGATAGGCAGAAAAGAACTGCGCGCCGATGATCGCTGCCAGAGAGCCGTACAGATAGAAATCGTACCACTCGAACACAGTACCGAGCGAGGACGCGAAGATCACCCGCTTCTCGGCCGAAGTCATCGGCCTCGCGGCGTCTCCGGCCCGCGGGATCGCGGTTGCCACAGCCATAAGACACGTCCTCCCAAACGCATATGGGCGGCCCGACGATGGGATCGCCCTTTCCCGGCCCGCTCCCGGGCGGCCCTGCGCAAAGCGCAGATCACCTATGCGTTATCTCAAGGGCGTGGCGGGTCAACCGGTAAAGCGATTGTGAAGAGCCTCATCAACACAGGTGCGCACCGAGTTGTCACCGGAACGACGAAGGGCGCGGCTCGCGCCGCGCCCTCCGCCTGTCCGACGCGTCTGGTTGAGATCAGTGCGCGTGGGCGCCGGACGCCCCGATGCCGGTCTCGGAGCGCACATACTGCGCCTCGAAGGCGGCCCGCTCGCGCTGGGCCCGGCGGGACTTGTCCATGAGCGACACGACCCAGATCGTCGCGAAGGCCAACGGCATCGAGAACAAGGCCGGGTTGTCGTAGGGAAAGAGCGGGGCCGGGTTGCCCAGCGTCGTCACCCACACGGCTTTCGACAGCACCACCATGATCACCGCGGCGAGCAGGCCGACGAGGCCGCCGGCCAGCGCACCCCAGGTGGTGGTGCCGCGCCACAGGATCGACATGGCCAGCACCGGGAAGTTGCAGCTCGCCGCCACCGCGAAGGCCAGGCCCACCATGAAGGCGACGTTCTGGTTCTCGAAAACGTAGCCGAGGTAGATCGCCACGATGCCGATCACCACCGCCGAGATCTTCGACAGGTTGACCTCGTGCTTCTCGGTGGTGCGCCCGCGGGCGATCACCTGGGCGTAGAGGTCGTGGCTGATCGCCGAGGCGCCGGCGAGCGTCAGGCCCGCCACCACGGCCAGGATGGTCGCGAAGGCCACGGCGGAGATGAAGCCGAGGAAGTACGGGCCGCCCACGGCGTTGGCGAGGTT
The DNA here is from genome assembly GCF_029691625.1 of Methylobacterium sp. 391_Methyba4. Taxonomy (NCBI): domain Bacteria; kingdom Pseudomonadati; phylum Pseudomonadota; class Alphaproteobacteria; order Hyphomicrobiales; family Methylobacteriaceae; genus Methylobacterium; species Methylobacterium sp. 391_Methyba4. Next base: position 6,421,083 of record NZ_CP121475.1, read on the forward strand.
CACCGCCACCATGTTGGTGCCGCCGATCATGTCCTTCAGCTTGTCGAAGGTCCCGGCCGCGCCGAGCTTGAAGTAGACCGGATCGGACATCAGCAGGGCGATGCCGCCGAAGCCGATGATGAAGGTGAGAATGTAGAAGTAGCCGATCAGGCCGGTGGCGTAGAACACCGACTTGCGCGCGGCCTGCGCGTCCGAGACCGTGAAGAACCGCATCAGGATGTGCGGCAGGCCGGCGGTGCCGAACATCAGGCCGACGCCGAGGGAGATCGCCTCCACCGGGTTCGACACGAGTCCGCCCGGCGCCATGATGGCGTCGCCCTTCGGGTGAACCTGCACGGCGTTCGCGAACAGCATCTCGGGGTTGAAGCCGTATTTCAACAGCACTGCGCCCGCCATGAAGGTCGCGCCGCCGAGGAGCAGGCAGGCCTTGATCACCTGCACCCAGGTGGTCGCCTTCATGCCGCCGAAGGCGACGTAGACGATCATCAGGACGCCGACGATGATCACCGCGTAGAGATAGGGCAGGCCGAACAGGAGCTGGATCAGCTTCCCGGCGCCGACCATCTGGGCGATCAGGTAGAACGCCACCACCACGAGGGTGCCCACCGCCGAGATGATGCGGATCGACGTCTGGTCGAGACGGAAGCTCGCCACGTCCGCGAAGGTGAACTTGCCGAGGTTGCGCAGGCGCTCCGCGATCAGGAACAGCACGATCGGCCAGCCGACCAGGAAGCCCGTGGAATAGATCAGCCCGTCGAAGCCCGAGGTGTAGACGAGGCCGGAGATGCCGAGGAACGAGGCGGCCGACATGTAGTCGCCGGCAATCGCCAGGGAGTTGGTCCCCGCCGAGATGCCGCCGCCCGCCGCGTAGAAATCGGCGGCGGACTTCGTGCCCTTCGCGGCCTTGTAGGTGATGCCGAGCGTCAGCAGCACGAAGAACAGGAACATCAGGATGGCCGGCCAGTTCGTGACCGATTGCTGCACGGCCCCGAGATCCGGGCCGGCGGCATAGGCCGCGCTGGCGGCGATCGTGCCGAGCGTCAGGCCGAGGAGGAGCCGGTTCATCGGGCGACGCTCCGCTTGAGGGCGGCGCTCAGCGCGTCGAAACGCGTGTTGGCCCGGGCCACGTAGACGCCGGTCAGCGCGAAAGCGAACAGGATCACGAAGACGCCCGCGAACAGTCCGAGGGAGGCGGTGCCGCCAACCTTCACGGCGAGCAGCGACTTGTCGAAGGCGATGAGCCCGATGAAGCCGAAATAGACCACCAGCATCAGGATGGTCAGCGTCCAGGCGAAGCGGGTGCGCTCATGGACGAGTTGCTGGAATTCGGGTGTCCGGACAATCCGCTCGACCTGCGGATCGACCTCCGTTCCGAGTGCGCGTGTTCCCGGGGGCGCCGTGCGCCCTCGAAGGCCGAGTGTCGTGCCGCTCATGGCTTTTCCTCCCGCGAGGGCACTCTGGCCCCCCGGTTCATCGCGTTGAAGTTCGTGGTTCTTGTTGGAGACGGGCGCCGCCCCGGCACCCGTCCCGGTCCGAACCCGCGCCGCTATGGCCGCGGCGCGGATGCGATCAGGCCCGGTTCTGCCGGTTCTCGATCAGGTCGTCGACCACGGCCGGCTCGGCCAGCGTCGAGGTGTCACCGAGCGAGCTGAAATCGTCCTCGGCGATCTTGCGCAGGATCCGGCGCATGATCTTGCCCGAGCGGGTCTTCGGCAAACCCGGCGCGAACTGGATCAGGTCTGGAGAGGCGATCGGCCCGATATCCTTGCGGACCCAGGTCACCAGCTCCTTGCGCAGGGCGTCGTCGCCCTCCTCGCCGTCGTTGAGGGTCACGTAGGCGTAGATGCCCTGGCCCTTCACGTTGTGCGGGTAGCCCACGACCGCCGCCTCGGCGACCTTCGGATGGGCGACCAGCGAGGATTCGACCTCTGCGGTGCCCATGCGATGGCCGGAGACGTTGATGACGTCGTCAACGCGTCCGGTGATCCAGTAATAGCCATCCGCATCGCGCCGGGCGCCGTCGCCGGTGAAGTACTTGCCCGGATAGGTCGAGAAGTAGGTCTGCTCGAACCGCTCGTGGTCGCCGTAGACCGTGCGCATCTGGCCCGGCCAGGAATCGGCGATGCAGAGATTGCCCTCGCAGGCCCCTTCCAGAACCTTGCCCTCGGCATCGACCATCTCGGGCGTCACGCCGAAGAACGGCCGGGTTGCCGAGCCGGGCTTGAGTGCGGTGGCGCCCGGCAGCGGGGTGATCAGGATGCCGCCGGTCTCGGTCTGCCACCACGTGTCGACAATCGAACAGCGCTTGTCGCCGACGACGTTGTAGTACCATTCCCAGGCTTCCGGGTTGATCGGCTCGCCGACGGAGCCGAGCACGCGCAGCGAAGCCCGCGAAGTCTTCTTCACCGGCCCCTCGCCGCCGCCCATCAGCGAGCGGATGGCGGTGGGCGCCGTGTAGAAGATGTTGACCTTGTGCTTGTCGATCACTTCCCAGAAGCGGGACGTCGACGGATAGGTCGGGATGCCCTCGAACATCAGCGTCGTCGCGCCGTTGGCGAGCGGTCCGTACACGATGTAGCTGTGGCCGGTGACCCAGCCGACATCGGCGGTGCACCAGTACACGTCGCCCTCGCGGTAATCGAAGACGTATTCATGCGTCATCGACGCGTAGACGAGGTAGCCGCCCGTGGTGTGCACCACGCCCTTCGGCTGACCGGTCGAGCCCGAGGTATACAGGATGAAGAGCGGATGCTCGGCCTCCACCGCCACGGCGGGGCACTCGTCGGTCACCTGCTCGGCGGCCTCGTCGTAATAGACGTCCCGGCCAGCCTCCATGGCGACGCTGCCGCCTGTGCGGCGCACGACGATCACGTGGTCGACGAGATCCGCGTCGAGCCGCTTGATCGCTTCGTCGACATTGGCCTTCAGCGGCACCTTGCGGCCGCCGCGCAGGCCCTCGTCGGCGGTGATCACCAGCTTGGAGCCGCACCCCTGGATGCGCGACGCCAGCGAGTCGGGGGAGAAGCCGCCGAACACGATGGCGTGGATCGCCCCGAGCCGCGCGCAGGCGAGCATCGCGTAGGCGGCCTCCGGGATCATCGGCATGTAGAGCGTGACCCGATCGCCCTTGCCGACGCCGCGGTTACGCAGGACGTTGGCCATCCGGCAGACCTGCGCGTGCAGCTCCCGGTAAGTGATGTGCTTCGACTCGTCGGGATTGTCGCCTTCCCAGATGATCGCGGTCTGGTCGCCGCGGGTCTCCAGATGACGGTCGATGCAGTTATGGGCGACGTTGGTCTTGCCGTCTTCGAACCACTTGATCGAGACCTTGCCGGGCTCGAAGCTGGTGTTCTTCACGGTGGAGAACGGCGTCATCCAGTCGATGCGCTTGCCGTGCTCGGCCCAGAACGCATTCGGATCGGCGACGGACGCCGCATACATCTCTTGATACTTGGAATCGTCGACGTGAGCGCCCTCACGCCACGCGTCCTTCACCTCGATGACCTTGCCTTGCATGGCGTTCCATCCCTGATTGGTGCCCGATCGTATCGCGGTGGCGGCCGCGCAGCCAGGACTTCCAAAGTAATGTAGCCTACAATTTACGATGACGATATGATCGCGGTTTCGCGCGCGCTCAGATCAAGTCCCGTAAATAAATTGGGCACAATGTAACAGCTGATTGAGGCTTCGATGCTGCGCTGTCAAGCGCGGGGAGCCTGGCGAACGATCACCCGCCGTCCTCTGTTTCCGCCCCCGGACGATGGCCGGTACAGGGGCGCGCTTTCGGGGACGCGTCGGCGCGCGATCGGCCAGGGTTCTATCCGTTCGCCACCCGTCGCGTCGGCATGATGATTTCCACGAGCGTGCCGTCTTCCGGGCGTGCGGAGAGCTGGAGGCGGCCGCCGTTGGCCTCCACCAGGGCACGCGGCAGTGCCAGCCCGTCCTCGACGGATTCCTTCGGGTCTTCCACCCGCGGAGCAGGCCCGGCGCCGGTACCGCGCACCCGCAGGGCAACGGCCGCCCGTTCCGCCGAGCCGGTGGAAACGATGATCTGGCTTCCGGCGGCGGAGCGTCGGATCGCGTTCTCGATCACGAGGCTGGCCGCGCGGCTGACCGAGCGCTCGTCGGCTTCCAAATCGCCGAGATCGGTGGAGAAGCTTGTCCGCATCACGACCCGGCCTCGCGCTGCCTCGCCCTGAAGGCGGGCGACGCAACCCGCCACGACGTCGTTGAGGTCGAGGGCGCGGGGTTCGAGGCGCAGCGAACCGGCCTCGACTGCGGCAAGATCCAGAAGCTTGCCGACCCGTTCCAGGATCGTCTCGCCCGACGCTTTGATCTCCGCCAGGCAGTCCCTGTAGCGCGTGTCGCCGAGGGGCCCGAAGGGCTCCTTCAGCATCGCGTTTGCCAAATCGATCATCCCGGTGACGGGGCCGCGCACGGCGCCGTCGAGCCGGCTCAAGGCCTCTCCGCCGCCCGGCACGGTTTCCGGGCGACTGGCTGCGCCCGCCTCTCCGGGCGCCGCGCGACCGGCATGGTCGAGCGTGACCACCCGTCGTCCAAGAGGCCCCGCGACGGCGAGCGACATCGGCTTGCCGGCCAGGACAATGGAGCGCCGCTCCGGGGCCGCGCCGCGCAGGGCATCGGCGATCGTCAGGACGCTCTGACGGTCGAACAGGCTGACGAAACTGCCGCCGACGACCTCGCGCGGATCGCATCCGAACAGGCCGGCCGCGGCGTGGTTCAACGCGACGATGCGGCCGGCCCCGTCGACGGTGACGACCCCGATCTCCAGTGCGTCCAGGGCCGCCTCGGCACGGGCCGTTCGTTCCGTCTGGGCGGCGCGGGCGAGGCGCTCGGCGGTGAGCGCATCCGCGACATCGGCCTCATCGACCGGGCGCGCGATCAGGCACGTCGCGGCGGCGCCTGCCCAGCTGAAGGCGCCGCTCAGCAGTTCCACCGGACGCGTATGGCCCTCGACCGTCTTCACCGTGGTCCGGCGTGCCGCGTCGCCAAGCGCGTCGCCAAGCGCGTCGCCAAGCGCATCGCCAAGCGCGTTCGAAGGCGGGAGACCCGGGAGAAGTCCGGAGAGCCCGGTGCGGGCGAGGCTCGGCAGGTCGGGATGGCCTGTCAGATCCAGAAAGCCGCGATTGGCGGCGACGATGGTGCCGTCGTGGTGGATCAGCGTCGGCAGCGGCAGACCCGCGAGAAGGTCGGCCTGCGGAGGAGCGGCCACGTCGACGGGGGGCTCGACACTGGCCCCGTCGGTTTCCGTGCTGGCCTCCTCGGAGGCCACGGGCAGATCCACTGGATTGGTCTGCGGCGCGGGGAACGGCATCACCGCGCCGCTCTCGGCCTTCGGCGCCCCTGATTCAGGATCGACCTCGTCGCCGGCATAGCGTGCGCCCAGCGCCCGGGCGATTTCCCGGAAGGCGGCATGCTCATCAGTCGAGAGCGGTGTCGCGATGAGATCCGGCGCAGGCGCGACCGGCCTTTCGACTTCGACGGGCTCGGGGAGAGGCGACGCGGGCGCCGAAACCGACGATTCCGGCGGCGGCGCCGCGGGCTCGGCGACGACCTTGATCGCGTTCGGCGCGCTCCGGATCAGGCCGAACCCGCCGAAGCCGGAGAACGCCGCATCACCCCGCCCCAGAGGGGCGCCGGAGAGATCGACCCGGAACGGCCCGGTGCCGGCATCGAGCACCGCCGATTCGCCGCGGAAGGTTCGCCGGTCGCGCAGGGCCGTCAGCACCGAGTCGGCTTCGGACAGGAGGCCTGTCGCCGCCATGTCCTGCCACCGCTGCCCCACGAGGCCCGCGAGGGCCTCCGGCCCGGTGAGGGTGGTCAGGACACCAGCGGCATCGATGCGCCATAAGAAGCGGTTGTCCCGCCCCATCGAGGATGGCGTCGCCTGCGGATGCGCCGGCGGCGCGCTTGCGCTCGCCGGGGGCGCGACGGGGCGGACCGGCCGGGCGCGGGCGGCGGTCACGGGCGTGGTCGGTACCACGAGGATGGCGGGACGACCGTCCGCCTGAGTTCCACGCGCCAGCCAGCACAGTGCCGGGGGGGCGATGCGGCGGACATCCAGGCGCAGGCGCGCGAGGCGGGGCGCGGCGTCCCCTGCGGTCGCGGCAACAATCTGACGGATCAAACCGACGAGCGCGGAGCCGGTCAGGGTGTCGGCCAAGGGCGCCGCCGCATCGGACGCGTACAGGATCTGCCCCGCCGACGGGTCGACCACGAAATGCACGGTGTCCCGAGCGCCGAGCGTGGCGGCCAGGGCCGGCACGCGCGCCCAGGCCGCGAAGGCAGTCGCCAGCCCGGGCTGGGCTGCACCGGCCATCGGTGTCACTGTCGTCTCCAAAGCCCGCGACCTCGAACCCTAACGCGATCCGTCACGTTCCATGGGCTCGCTTTGCCCGAGAAACGCCCGTGACCGTAGCCCTATTGTAAACTCCCTTGCGCCGCGACGCTGGACTCTGGGCGCAACCGTCACACGTTTACGTCATGGCAACCTTAACGCCATGGGCGTGGGTGGCATAAGGCGGCGAATCAGATATTGTGCACCGCACAAAGCGCCATCCACAGAGCAATCAAGAGAGGAGACGTAGAATGAGCAACCCCCCGAATTACGAAGTCCCGGCCGAGATGCGTGACTTTGCCGAGAAGAGCGTCGAGCAGGCCCGCAAGGCCTTCGACAGCTTCATCGGCGCGGCCCGCCGTACGGCCGATACCGTGCAGGGTTCGGCCGAAATGGCCCGATCCAACGCGCTGGACGTCTCCTCGCGCGGCTTCGAGTATGCCGAGCAGAACGTGAACGCGGCCTTCGATCTTGCCCAGAAGCTGGTTCGCGCCAAGGACGTTCAGGAGGCCATGCAGCACCAGGCTGAGTTCGTGCGCAGCCAGTTCGCCGCCATCCAGGCGCAGGCCAAGGAGTTCAGCGGTCTCGCGCAGAGCGCGATGCAGCAGGGCGCCGAGCGTGCCAAGTCGGCGATGCAGCAGGGGGCCGACGAGGCCCGCAAGGCCATGGAGCAGGGCCAGGACGCCGCCAAGCAGACGGCCCAGGACGCCCAGGACGCCGCCGAGCGCGCGACGCACTGAGGCCTGCACCGATCAACGGGGCTGCGACCCGTTCCCGGGCTCCGGGGGCGGGTCGTCTCGTTTTCGCCGGTATTGCCGCCGAGAGCCGCCGGGCGGACGCGTTGAGTCCGCGCCGAGCGAAGGAATCAGGGATGCGCCTTACTGTTTCGGGCCGATCCGGCCTGCGTGGTCCGTTCCGGCTCGCGATCGCCGCGCTGGCGCTCGCGGCCGCGTTGCCGGCCGGCGCGGCGCGGGCCCAATATTACGACGATCCGGGTTACGACGGCGAATACCGGCCTGTCCCCCGCCGGGCGCAGCGCGCCCCCGTCGGTTACAACTGCGATGCGGTCCAGCAGGGCATCACCGGACCGAAGCCGTTCTCGTGTCCTCTGCCCGGCCCGCGGCCCCTCGGCGTGCGCTGCTTCTGCGACATGCCGATCGCCTCGTTCAGCCCGCCGCAGACCGCTGTCGGGCGCGTCGTCCCGTAACGGAAAGGGCCGCGCACCCGGATGGGTGGCGCGGCCGGTCTCGTGGGGGCGGGGTCCGCGAGGGTGGTCCCGCCGGATCGAATTCAGTTCAGAACGACGACCTTGGCGCCGACCTTCACACGCTCGTAGAGGTCGGTGACGTCGTCATTGGTCATCCGGATGCAGCCCGACGACACCGCCTGACCGATCGTGTCCGGCTCGTTGGAGCCGTGGATGCGATACTCGGTGCTGCCGATATACATGGCACGGGCGCCGAGCGGGTTCTCGATGCCGCCGGCCATGTAGCGCGGCAGGTCGGGACGGCGGGCGATCATGGCCTTCGGGGGCGTCCACGACGGCCACTCGCGCTTGGCGGTGATCTTGTTGGTGCCGCTCCAGCTGAAGCCCGGGCGACCGACGCCGACGCCGTACCGGATCGCCTGACCATCGCCCAGAACGAAGTACAGGCGGCGCTCGGCGGTGGAGACCACGATGGTGCCGGGCGCGTAGTTCGCGTTGAACGCCACGACCTCACGGGGGATCGGCTGGACCTGCGCCTGCGGCGCCGCCTGCACGCCCTGACCATAGCCCGGGGCGTAAGTGCCCTGGTAACCGTACTGTCCCTGATCCGAGTAGTACTCGTCGGAGCCGTCCGTACCGAAGGGATCGTACGACGAAGCGGCGAGGGCTGGCGTTGCGGCAAGAACAGCCACGCCGAGGAGCGCGCCGAGTGCGGTGACCGAGGTCTTCATGAGTGGCCTGCCTGTGCGATAACCTTTGCCTTTACAAGCGTGAGCATAGGCAGGCAGTTCCACACATCCGCCATGAATTTGCTGTTGGGCGGAATACGCAGGGCCGCTCGACCGTACGGTGCGCCGCGGCTCGGGCCAGGGCCCGCGGCTTGCTCAGGTCACCTCGTCGGTGTGGATGTCGAACCGTGCGAGGTGGGCGTAGCCGAAATTGGTCGAGATCGCGCAATCGGTGGCGTCGCGGCCGCGGGCCATGATGATGCGACCGATCCGGGGCCGGTTGTGGCGGGCGTCGAACGTGTACCAGCGCGGTCCGTCGGGCCCGTGGAGGTAGACCTCGAACCACGCGGAGAAGTCCATCGGCGCCGGATCCTTCGGCACGCCGATGTCGCCCAGATAGCCGGTGGCATAGCGCGCCGGGATGTTCATGCACCGGCACAGGGCGATCGCCAGATGCGCGAAGTCCCGGCACACGCCCTCGCGCTGCATGAAGGCGTCATGCGCACTCCTCGTGGCATCGGCGCGTTGGTAGTCGAAGCGGATCCGCTCGTGCGTGTAGTCGACGATGGCCTGGACGCGCGCCCAGCCCTCCGGCGTGGTGCCGAACAGCGACCACGCCGTCTGCGAGAGCCTGTCGGTGTCGCAGTAGCGTGAGCCTAGCAGGAAGATCAGGACATCGTCGGGCAGATCTTGGACCGGGATCTGGCGGGCCTCCGGCACGACCGGATCGGGCAGCCCCGTATCGTCAACGATGAGGTCCGTCGAGATCGTCAGCTGTCCGGGCGGCGCGACGATCCGGTGGCAGATGTTGTCGAAGGCGTCGCGGTATTCGCGAGCCTGGAGCGGCGGATCGAAGCCGATTTCATGCGGGGTCGTCACGTCCGGCATCCGTGAAGGATGGACGCTGAGCATCAAAATCATCGGTGTTGGCTGCGACAGCGTGAACGCAATCTCGAAACCCGTCCTGATCTTCATCGCGGCCACCTTGCTCTGTCGCCTTCCGCGCGCACTCGCCGCGCATGCCTGTCCCGGATCCGGATGCTCACCCGTGCTCAACGCGCGAGGGGCGGCGGCAGCCCTTGCAGGCTGTGGGCCGTCGTCCCGTCGGCGGGCAATTCCACCACGTTGACATCGACGCGCATGCCGAGATCGTCGCTGCTGAGGCCGAAGAAGGAGCCGTGCAGCGGAACGGCCTGAGCGGGGTCGCGGGCCACCGCCACGCGGATCAGGTCGCGGTTGCCGACGATGCCGTTGGTCGGGTCGAACTCGACCCAGCCCGCGCCGGGCAGGTAGACCTGCAGCCACGCATGGGTGGAGCCGCCGCCCACGTGGCGGGCGCGGTCGTTCCGGGGATTGTAGAGATATCCGGAGACGAACCGGGCGGCCATGCCCAGCGCGCGCACGCCCTCCATCATCAGCACGGCGAAGTCCCGGCAGGATCCGAGCTTCGTGCGCAGCGTCGTCAGCGGATCCTGCACGCCCTTCTCGGCACGGGCCAGATAGGTGAAGTTCGCGCGTACGCTGCGCGTCATGGCGGCCAGCAATTCCTGCGTGGGGATGCGTCCCTGAGGCGGCAGGAAGCTTCGCGCCCAGGCATCGACCTCGTGGCGCGGGTCGGGCCATTGCCGCTCGATCGAGCGGGCGAGATCCGGCATGTCCTCGGCACCGTAGCCGAACGGATAGTGCGTCGCGTGCGGTGCGAGCGGGAACACCGGCGCGTGTTCCGGCGTGTGGTCGAGGGTGATGCCGCAATCGAAGGTCAGGACTTCGGCGCGGATGTCGAAGGTCGTGACGGCCACACAATTTCCGAACACGTCGAACAGCCAGCGCTGGGAGGCCGGTTCGGGCGTGATGTCGAGGGTCGCCGCGATCAACCGCTGATCGTAGCTGTCGCGCGGCCGGAACATGATCCGGTGCTCACCGAAGGCGACCGGCCGTCGATACCGGTAAGTCGTGCGGTGGCGGACAGACAGGATCGGCAACGTCACAGTCTCCCGGCTCGTGCCGACACGACCGGCGGTCATGCAAGGGCCGGGCCTTCCCGGTCCGCATCGTGCAGCGACGATACGGGTCCGACGGCCCGCACAGATCCGGGCTCACGACCCGTCCGGATTCCCGGCCCTGCCGTCAGGCGCGGATGACGCGTCCGGGCTCTGCCGGATGGTTCGAGAGCGACGATGAACGGGCTCGGGGGAGGCCGCCGGCTCTCAAACGACCGGAGGGGCCGGATCGGAAGTGGCGCGCTCGGCTTCGACCAGCACGTCCAGGGGGCGCCAGGGCTTGGCGATGAACACGGCCTCGGGCGGCATCTCGGGCCGCGGCAGGCCATGCCCGGAGGTGATCACCAGCCGGGCCCGCGGCCACAAGGTCGCGACCGCGCGGGCGAGCTGGAGGCCGTCCATATGGCCGGCCAGCCGGACATCGGCGAAGACCAGGGCGACGTCGCCGCCGCGTGCCTGAAGGACCGACAGCGCAGCCTCGGCGCTGTCGCAGCCGACCACGTCTAGTTCCGTCTCTTCGAGCAGGGTCTCGGCCAAGGCCCGAATCGCGGGATCGTCCTCGACGACGAGGGCGACGCGCCGCGGATCGGTCTCGGCCGCCACGGCGACCGGCCCGGCTGCGGCGACCCTGTCGTCCTCGGTCTGCCGGACGCGGCGCACCAGGGCGGCGAGGTGCTCCGGCATGCCCTCGGACACCAGATCATCGTAGAACGACGCCAGTGTCTGACCGATCTGGTCGAGAGGAATACCTGGCGACAGCGTATCATTGAGCGGCAGGGGCGCGCTCGTTCCGTGCTTTTTCAAGGACTTCCCCCGAAGTCGAACGTCGTGCCGCTCAAGGAGGCGGCGCTTGAGGAGGAAAGTCGGCAATCCGCCCCTGGTTGCGCGCGACGTTGGGAATCCCGCATTGCACCCGCCGCCCGTTACGGCGTGGCGAGGCCCAGTTCGGCGTCGGCGTAAGCCATGATCCCGGACACTTCGCGGACGTTCTGATAGCGCGTGCCGCGGGTGCTCATCATCGCCTCGAACTTCTCATGGACCTGTGCCACCGACAGGCTCATCGGCTTGCGGTGACGTCCGCGCCCGACGAAGCGCCCGGCGGCGAAGAAGATCGAGCGGTTGGCCCGGGCCGGGCCCGGGAGCAGGGCTGCCGCGGCGGCGGCCGGCTTATTCACGACGTTGGCGAGGAACTCCCCGGCATCGTCCGGCCCGAGGAAGTGGGCGAGGTAGACCTCGCCGAGGGTCAGCTCGCGGCCGATGCGCAGGGCGATGCGGGCGGCGTCGCGCTTCAGCATCTCGCCGGCCATCAGGGCCGACAGGTACGGGTCGCGGCGCAGCTCCAGCACACGGGCGCGTTCCGCCTGATCGGCGATCACCGGCCGGTCGTTGGCGTCGGACGTGATCGACGCGGCCTCCTTCTCCAGCCCGTATTTGGGCCCGAAGTCGCGGACCACACCGAGCCAGGTCCGCTCAATGAACTGGAAGAGGCCCGTCGCCGAGGAAGTCTTGGCCTGAACGGCCGTGACGAAGCTCGACTCCTTGTCGGCAACTGCCATCAGCAGCACCGGATCGGTCTGAACGGCCTGGGCCGCCCGCACGATCGTCTGCACCAAGTGGCGCCGGATCTTCATCGGGCCGAATTCGAGAATGTCGTTGGGGTCGCCCGCGGCGCTCTCGGAGAGAAGGAAGTCGTACGACACGCGGTCGACCGTGTTGGAGCCGAGATCGGTGTCGAGATCGTGCACGGGGGCGAAACTGGAGGCGGCGCGGAGCGGCGTCTGGTCGAGCTCGGTATTGAGGGCGACTGTGTGGATGCGCGGGCGCGGCATCGGGAGTTCGGTAGCGGCTTCCGCCGTGGACACGGCCGGCGACAGGCCGACCTTGGCGAGATCCACGCCCGATCCGATCAGCGCGGCGCTGAGGCCGCCGGCGATCATCGACACGGTGAGCAGCGAGCGGAACAGCGCTGGGCGGCTGCCATGGGCACGGCCCAGCATGGGCTGTGCGGCGATCACGTCGGCGCGGTTCGAGCCGAAATGGCTCTGCTTGCCGGTGATGGTCCTCGGCGATCCGACCGTGCGGCCCTGCATCGTTATCCCGACTCTCCACACGCCGTTGTGGCGCTACGGACTCACCATCGCTTGACAGATGTGGCGACAACACGGCCGTGCTTGTGGCCGAGTTGCGGCGTCCCGGGGAGATTTCGGGGCAGGCCGCCCGTGACTCGCGCGGCATCCCTCCTTAAGAGGGCGCCATGCGGGCGCCGGGCGGATGACGCGCGGCCGCCCTTTCCCGTCCGTCCTGCCAGAGTCAGCCCCGATGAGCGGCGTCAACGAGATCCGGTCGACCTTCCTCGACTACTTCGCCAAGGCGGGACACGAGGTCGTGCCCTCCTCGAGCCTCGTGCCGAAGAACGATCCGACGCTCATGTTCACGAACGCCGGCATGGTGCAGTTCAAGAACGTCTTCACAGGGATGGAGAAGCGCGCCTACGACCGGGCGACGACGGCGCAGAAATGCGTGCGGGCCGGCGGCAAGCACAACGACCTCGACAATGTCGGGTACACGGCACGTCACCACACCTTCTTCGAGATGCTCGGCAACTTCTCGTTTGGCGACTACTTCAAGGACCGGGCGATCGAGCTGGCCTGGACCCTGATCACGAAGGAATTCGGCCTCAAGTCCGACAGGCTCCTCGTCACCGTCTACGCCGACGACGACGAGGCCGCCGGCCTGTGGAAGAAGATCGCCGGCTTCCCGGACGAGAAGATCATCCGGATCGGGACCTCCGACAATTTCTGGCAGATGGGCGATACCGGCCCCTGCGGTCCTTGCTCGGAGATCTTCATCGACCAGGGGCCGGCGCTGCAGGGCGGGCCGCCCGGCTCTCCGGACGAGGACGGCGACCGGTTCCTGGAGTTCTGGAACCTCGTGTTCATGCAGTACGAGCAGCTGGAGCCGGGCGTCCGCAACCCGCTGCCGCGGCCGTCGATCGACACCGGCATGGGCCTGGAGCGCATGGCGGCGATCCTCCAGGGCGTCCACTCGAACTACGACACCGACCTGTTCCGCGCCCTCATCGACGCCGTGGCCCACGCCGTGTCGCGGGCGCCGGAGCCGGCGACGCTCGCATCCTACCGGGTGATCGCCGACCACCTGCGGGCGGCCTCCTTCCTGGTGGCCGACGGCGTGCTGCCCAGTAACGAAGGGCGAGGCTACGTGCTGCGGCGGATCATGCGCCGCGCCATGCGCCACGCCGAGATCCTGGGCGCCCGCGAGCCCACCATGTTCCGCCTCGTCCCGACGCTGGTGCGCGAGATGGGCCAGGCCTATCCGGAGTTGATGCGGGCCGAGAGCCTGATCGCCGAGACCCTGAAGCTGGAGGAGACCCGCTTCCGCCGCACCCTCGAGCGGGGTCTGTCGATCCTCGACGCCGAGAGCCGCGACCTCAAGCAGGGCGACAAGCTCTCCGGCGAGACCGCGTTCACCCTTTACGATACCTACGGCTTCCCCCTCGACCTGACGCAGGACGCCCTGAAAGCCCGTGGCATCGGCGTCGATACCGACGCCTTCTCGGCGGCGATGCAGCGTCAGAAGCAGGCGGCCCGCGAGGCCTGGAAGGGCTCGGGCGAGGCGGCCACCGAGACGGTGTGGTTCGGCCTGCGCGAGCGCGTCGGTGCCACCGAGTTCCTGGGCTATGAGACCGAGACGGCCGAGGGCATCGTCACGGCGCTGCTGCGCGACGGCGCCGAGGTGCAGAGCCTCGACGCTGGCCAGACCGGCCTCGTCCTCGTCAACCAGACGCCGTTCTACGGGGAATCGGGCGGCCAGGTCGGCGATACCGGCCTGATCCTGGCGCCGGGCGTGCGGGCGCGGGTGACCGACACCCAGAAGAAGCTCGGCGACCTGTTCGTCCACCATGTGACCGTGGAGGAGGGAAGCTTGGGCCTCGACCAGCCGGTAGAGCTCAAGGTCGACCATGTCCGCCGCAAGGCGATCCGGGCCAACCACTCGGCGACCCATCTGCTGCATGAGGCTCTGCGGCAGGTGCTGGGCGATCACGTCGCGCAGAAGGGCTCGCTCGTGAGCCCCGATCGTCTGCGTTTCGACATCAGCCACCCGAAGCCCATCGAGGCGGATGAACTCGCCCGGGTGGAGGACATCGCCAACGCCGTGCTGCTGCAGAACGCGCCTGTCGTGACCAAGCTGATGGCCGTGGACGACGCCATCGCGTCGGGCGCCAGGGCGCTGTTCGGCGAGAAGTACGGCGACGAGGTGCGGGTGGTCTCGATGGGGCTGCCCATCGACGAGGAGGCCGCGCAGGGCCGGCCGAAGACCTTCTCGGTCGAACTATGCGGCGGCACCCACGCCGGGCGCACCGGCGACATCGGAGCGATCACCATCGTGGGCGAGAGCGCGGTGGGGGCCGGCGTGCGCCGGATCGAGGCTCTCACGGCCGACGCGGCGCGTCATCATCGGGCCGAGGAGGCCCGGACCCTGGCGGCGCTGGCCGGCATTCTCAAGGCTCCGGTCTCCGAGGCGCCCGATCGTCTGACGTCATTGATGGAGGATCGGCGGCGCCTGGAGCGTGAACTGGCCGAGACCCGCCGGAAGCTCGCCATGGGCGGCGAGGGTGGTCCGGGCTCGGGCGCTCAGCAAACTGAGATCGGCGGCGTGGCCTTCCGCCGCTCGGTGGTGGAAGGGCTCGACATGCGCGACCTCAAGCCGATCGTCGATGAGGAGAAGAAGCGTCTGGGCTCCGGCATCGTGGCGGTGGTCGGCGTCGCGCCGGACGGCAAGGCGGGTCTGGTCGTTGGCGTCACCGACGACCTGACCGGTCGCTACGATGCCGTCGGGCTCGTGCGGGCTGGAGCGGGCGCGCTCGGCGGCAAGGGAGGCGGAGGCCGGCGCGACATGGCGCAGGCCGGCGGGCCGAACGGAGCCGGAGCCGAGGCCGCCCTTGACGCCATCGCGCAGGCTCTCACCGAAGCGGCCTGAGACGCGCCCGCAAGGAACCGCGCCGTCTCCGGTGCGGCCGTGGAGGCGAGCGGCGGGATGGTCGGGGTCCCGCCCTCGGCGGCTTACGTGTTTCCGCCGACGCCGCCGCCCTGCGGTGTCGCCCGCGACGGGGGATTGGCGTTGCCCGCTGCGGCCAGATCGGTCGCCATCCTGTCGCCCAGACGATTGGTCGGGCAGTAGGTCCCGGTCGCGGCGTTACCGGTAGCGTCGCTCTGCTTACTCACAACGCCCGAGGCGCGGGCGCGACTGTGCCTGGACTGGGTCCGGCGCGAGGGCGGGCAGGCCAACGAGGCGGGCGAGGAGGGGCTGGGTCACGAAGCCCCCGTTTCGGTTTCTGACCCACGCGACCTCAGCGGCGCAGACCCGATCCTGCATCGTTGCAGCGCCGGCGCCGGCCTGCGGGGGCCTCGGTTATTTGACGCGCGTCCAGGTCTGCTGCTTGCAGAATACGCTCATCACGCAACCGGAGACTTCGAGCGTATCCGGGCCCGTGAGCTTCAGCGAACCGGAATAGGTCTTGCCGTCGTTCGGATTGTAGAGGGAACCCGAGTAACCGCCGCCTTGGGGCTGACGCGCGTCGAGGATCTGAACGCCCACGACGCTGCGACCGCGCAAGGCCGGATCCGGGTTCTTCGCGTCGAGTCCCTTCCCCGGTGCGCTGACGATCGTCCCGCAGAAGCCGCTCCCGCAGGGCGTGATGCGGACGCGGGAACTGCCGGTCTCCGTGAGCCAGAAGCCAGCCGGGTCGGCCGCCAGAACCGGACCGCACGCCGTGCCCATCGCGAGCAGTGTCAGAATCGAGCGACGAAGCCTCGAACCCATCCCTGGTCCTCTCCTGTCCAGAATGCGGATGGGTACTTAGCGCGATGCTCGGGGCAGCGCACTGCCCAGATAAGTTTCGACCACCTCGCAGAACGGCTCGCCGGCGGCAGTCGAGAGCACGGCATCGATCTCGAAGAGCGGATCGTCGGGGCCCGGATCCGTGCGCTGGTCCGGCGCGCGAACCGCGACGGTGTCGCGAACCGGGGCGAGGGGACGCACGACCCGGCCGAAGGGCGTCCGCGTGCTGTCCAGCGTCGCGTTCATCTCCGGCGTGAGGCGTGCGGGCACATACCAATTGTCCGCTTCCGACAGGACGCGGTCGCCGCAGGCGAGGCGGACCCGGCGATAGCGCACGGGCTCGTCCGGCCCGATCGCCAGCCGCGCCCGCTGCACCGCCGTCAGAGGCTTGTCCGCCACCGGTATCCGCTCGGCGACGAGGTGAGGATCCCCCGCAAGCTTGTGGTCGGCACACCAGCTTTCGAGGGCGAAGGTCGCGCTGTGAGCCGCGAGAATGCGGCTCCGCAGCGAGGCGATGAGCGCCTGCGGGCTTTCAGCCGGCGCCGGCGCGGCGGCAGGACCGGACACGGACGCCCCATCGCGCGCAGAGCTTGGTGACCCGGTCATCGGGACAAGCGCCGCCAGAGCCACGCGCAGCGCCCACCGGCGAAATGCGGGCTGCCGGGTTCGACGGCCGTCGCGCGTCGATCGATCCCGTGCCAAGTATGGCGAAATACAAAGGGCATGGCGGAAAGACTTTCCGGTGTGCCACAGCATCTCGAGCCATGTCCTCCCAGTCGAAATACCAGGTCTTCGCCGATCGCCGCAGCGTCGAGGCCCGGCAGAACGTGCTGACCGGGCTGTTTCCTGGCCGAGTCGGCGACGCGGGCCAAGATCTATACAAGACGCGTCCATCCGTCGAGCTGCCCGCCGCCTGGCGGACCCGTCCCCTGGCGAAGATGATCCTACCGGCGCCCGACCGGCGGCAGGTCGGTGCAGAGCCCGAGGCCGGCTTCGGCCGCGAGGCCGATCGTCTCGCCGAGGGTCGGATGGGGATGGATGGTCCGGGCGATGTCGGTGGCATCGGCGCCCATCTCGATTCCCAGCGCGACCTCGCCGATCATGTCGCCCGCGCTCGGGCCGACGATGGCGCCGCCGACAACGCGCTTGGTCTGCGCATCGAACAGCAGCTTCGTCAGACCGTAATCGGCGCCGTTGGCGATGGCCCGGCCCGAGGCCGCCCAGGGGAAGCGGGCGACCTCCACGGCCCGCCCCGAGGCCTTGGCCGCCGTTTCCGTCAGGCCCACCCAGGCGATCTCGGGATCGGTGTAGGCCACCGAGGGGATCACGGCGGCATCGAAGCCGGCCTTGTGGCCGGCGGCCACCTCGGCGGCCACGTGCCCCTGGTGGACGGCCTTGTGGGCGAGCATTGGCTGCCCGACGAGATCACCGATGGCGAGAATATGCGGCACGTTGGTCCGCATCTGCGCGTCCACGGGCACGAAGCCGCCATCCAGCACCACGCCGGCGGCGTCGAGGCCCAGGTTCGCGCCGTTCGGACGACGCCCCGCGGCCTGGAGCACGAGGTCGTAGGTCTGCGGCTCGGCCTCGCCAGCGATCGATACGGCGATGCCCTCCGGTGTCGCCTCTGCCGCCATCACCTCCGTACTCGTGCGGATTCGGTCGAAGCGGTGCGCGTTCCGCTTCGTCCAGACCGCCACGAGATCCCGGTCGACGCCCTCCAGCAGGTTCGGCAGGCGTTCGACCACGTCGACCCGGGCGCCCAGTGCGCTGTAGACGGTCGCCATCTCCAGGCCGATGATGCCACCGCCGATCACCAGCAACCGGCGCGGCACAAAGGGCAGCTCCAGCGCCCCCGTGGAATCCACGATGCGGGGATCGTCCGGCAGCATCGCCAGGGCCACCGGCGACGAGCCCGCGGCCACGATGGCGCTGGCGAAGGTGACGTCGCGCGTGTCGCCACCATGCAGCGCCACCGAGACCGCGCTCGGGCCCGTGAAGCGTGCGGTCCCGCGGATCACCTCGACCTTGCGCTGGCGCGCCATCTGGGCGAGCCCGTCCGTGAGGCGCCGGACGGTGCCGGCCTTGAAGCTCCGGAGCTTTTCCAGGTCGACCGTCGGTGCGCCGAAGCTGATCCCGTGCGCGGCCAGCCGGACGGCCTCCTCGGTCACCGCAGCCACGTGGAGCAGCGCCTTCGAGGGAATGCAGCCCACGTTGAGGCAGACGCCGCCGAGGGTCGCGTCACGCTCCACCAGGATCACCCGCTGCCCGAGATCGGCGGCCCGGAAGGCGGCCGAGTAGCCGCCCGGTCCGCCGCCGATCACCAGGAGGTCGCAGCCCGCCTCCGCCTGCGGCTTCGGTGGCGGCGCGGCGGTGGCCGGCGCAGGTGCCGGCTCGGTGCGCACCTCGGGTGCCTCCACCGCGAGGCGGGCGACGAGGGTGCCGGCCGAGACCGTGTCGCCGAGGCCGACCAGCATCTCCACGAGGCGGCCCGCCGTCGGGGAGGGGATGTCCAGGGTCGCCTTGTCGGATTCGACCACCAGCAGGGTCTGGTCCCTGGCGACCGGCTGGCCGGGCGCCACCGGGATCTCGATGACGGGCACGTCGGCGTAATCCCCGAGATCGGGGACGCGGATGTCGAGGGTCTCGGGCATGGCGGCGGCGGTCACAGGAGGGCGCGGCGGAGGTCCGAGAGGACCGACGCCACATGGCCGAGGAAGCGGGCGGCGGCGACGCCGTCCACGACGCGGTGGTCCCAGGAGAGGCTCAAGGGGAGGATCAGGCGCGGCTGGAAGGCTTTGCCGTCCCACACCGCCTCGGTGCGCGAGCGCGCCGCGCCCAGGATCGCGACCTCGGGGGCGTTGATGATCGGCGTGAAGCCGTCGCCGCCGATGCCGCCGAGCGACGAGACCGAGAAGCAGCCGCCCTGCATGTCCGAGCCCGGGAGGGTTCCTGCCCGGCCCTTCTCGGCCATCGCGGCCATCTCGGTGGCAATCTCGATCAGGCCCTTGCGGTCGCAGTCGCGCACCACCGGCACCATCAGGCCCTTCGGCGTGTCCACCGCGAAGCCGACATGGACGTAGTCCTTCAGGACCAGCTCGCCGCCCGCCAGGGAGGAATTGAAGCGCGGGTAGGCGCGCAGCGCCGAGGCCGCCGCCTTGATCAGGAAGGCCACCATGGTGACCTTCGCGGGCGGCGTGCGGGTCTCCGTGTTCAGGCCGACCCGGAACGACTCGATCTCGGTGACGTCGGCCCGGTCGAAATTGGTCACGTGCGGGATCGTGAGCCAGTTGCGGCTGAGATTGGCCCCCGAGAGACTCTGGATGCGCGACAGCGGTTCGCGCCGGACCGGGCCGTATTTGGCGAAGTCCACGTCCGGCCAGGGCGGCAGGCCGGCGCCGATGCCGGACGCGGCGGCGGGCGCCGGGACCGACGCGCCGAGCGCCGCCTTGACGAAGGCGTGTACGTCCTCGCGCAGGATCCGCCCTTTGGGCCCGGTGGCGGCGACGCGGTCCAGCTCCACACCGAGCTCGCGGGCGAGCTGGCGGACGGACGGGCTGGCATGCACCGCGCCGCGGGTCGCCTGGATCGGATCGGCCTGTATCGGCTTCGGCGAGGCGCGACCGGCTCCCTCTCCCGTGCGGGAGAGGGTTGGGGTGAGGGGTGCGCCGTCTCCGGACAACCCTGATCCCTCATCCTGTCCCGCTTCCGAACGGGAAAGGGGACCCGCGCTCCGCTCGGGGGACGACGCGGCCGCGGCAGCGGGGGGGGCGTCCGGCACCGGTGCGGCCCCGCTGCCCTCCGCGGGCTCCACCGTCAGGATCGGGGTTCCTTCCGACACCTTCGACCCCACGGAGACCAGCAACTCGCGGACGATGCCGGCGACCGGGGAGGGAACCTCCATGGTGGCCTTGTCGGACTCGATGCTGAGGATCAGGTCGTCCACCGCGAGGCGGTCGCCGGGCTTCACCAGAAGCTCGATGACCGGCACGTCCCGATAGTCGCCGATATCCGGAAGGGCGATCTGCAGCGCGGCGCTCATGCGGGTGGAATTCCGGTTGCTGGAAGGCTGTTACGGCCTGTCCGCGTGCGGGCAGGGGAAGAGAGGCGCGATGTCGTCGACGCGCCGGATCTCCCAGCCACGCCCTCATCCTGAGGCGCCGGAGCGCAGCGGAGGCCTCGAAGGAGGGCTCCAGGGATCGCACGGCCGGCTGGAGAGTTCCTTCGAGGCGCGCTGCGCGCGCACCTCAGGATGAGGTCGCGGGTGGGTTCGCCGGTTGGCCTCAGATCGTCCAGGGCGCGGGCGCGTCCGCCGCGATGCCGTAGCGGCGGATCGCGTCCGCCACCGTGGCGCGCGGCACCGTCCCGGCTTCCGCCAGGGCGTGCAGCGCCGCGATGACCACGTGCTGCCGGTCGACCTCGAAGAACCGGCGGAGCGCGTTGCGGGTGTCGCTCCTCCCGAACCCGTCTGTGCCGAGGGCGACGAAGCGCGCGCCGACATAGGAGGCGATCAGCTGCGGGTAGGCCCGGACGTAGTCGCTCGCCGCGACGATGGGCGCCGTGCCCGGCAGCAGCGCCGCCACGTGGCTGACCGGCGCCTCGGCTTCCGGGTTGAGCATCGCCTGCCGCTCGGCCTCGCGGGCGTCGCGGGCCAGCTCGCTGAAGCTCGTCACGCTGAACACCTCGGCGGCGACGCCGAAATCCTGCGCGAGCAGCTCCGCCGCCGCGATCACCTCCGGGAGGATCGCCCCGGAGCCGAGGAGCCGCACGAAGGCGGCGCCCGTCCCTTGCCCGGCCTCCGGCCCCGACAGCCGGTACATGCCCTTCAGGATCCCGGCCTCCGCCCCCTGCGGCATGGAGGGCTGGGCGTAGTTCTCGTTCATCGCGGTGAGGTAGTAGAAGGCGTCCTCGCCCTCCTCCATCATCGCCCGGGCGCCCCGGTCGACGATCACCGCCATTTCGTACGCGAAGGCCGGATCGTAGGCCCGACAGTTCGGGATTGCGGCCGCCTGCATGTGGCTCGACCCGTCTTGGTGCTGAAGGCCCTCGCCGCCCAGCGTGGTCCGGCCCGCCGTGGCGCCGATCAGGAAGCCGCGGGCCCGTTGGTCGGCCGCCGCCCAGATCAGGTCGCCGACCCGCTGGAAGCCGAACATCGAGTAGTAGATGTAGAACGGCAGCATCGACAGGCCGTGGACGCTGTAGGCCGTGGCCGCCGCCGTCCAGGACGAGATCGCCCCGGCCTCGGTGATGCCTTCCTCCAGGAGCTGCCCGTCCCGGGCCTCGCGGTAGTAGAGCATCGAGCCGGCATCCTCCGGCTCGTAGAGCTGGCCCTGCGGCGCGTAGATCCCGACCTGCCGGAACAGGTTGGCCATGCCGAAGGTCCGGGCCTCGTCGGCGACGATCGGGACGATGCGCGGCCCGAGATCCTTGTGCTTCAGGAGGTTGCCGAATAGGCGCACCACCGCCGTGGTGGTCGACATCTCCTTGCCGCCCGCTTCGAGCGCGAAGCCCGCGTAGGTCGAGAGGGCCGGCACCGAGACGGTCGGCGCCGTGCGGCGGCGGGCCGGCAACACGCCGCCGAGCGTCTCGCGGCGCTCGCGCAGGTAGCGCATCTCGGCGCCGTCCTCGGCCGGCTTGTAGAAGGCCAAACCCTCCACCTGGGCATCCGACAGCGGCAGGGCGAACCGGTCGCGGAAGGCGCGCAGCGCGTCCACGTCGAGCTTCTTGGCCTGGTGGGCGGTCATGCGCGACTCGCCCGCGCCGCCCATGCCGTAGCCCTTCTTGGTCTTGGCCAGGATCACCGTCGGCCGGCCCTTAGTGGCCTTGGCGGCGGCGAAGGCCGCGTAGAGCTTGCGGAAGTCGTGGCCGCCGCGCTTCAGCCGGTCGACATCGGCGTCCGACATGTGGGCGACGAGCTCGCGGACCTCCGGATCCTCGCCGAAGAAGTGGGCGAGGTTGTAGGCGCCGTCCTTGGCGCCCAGCGTCTGGTACTTGCCGTCCACCGTGTCGGCGAAGCGCCGCAGCAGGGCGTGGTTGGTGTCGCGGGCGAAGATCCCGTCCCACTCCGAACCCCACAGCACCTTGATGACGTTCCAGCCCGCGCCCCGGAACAGGCTCTCCAGCTCCTGGATGATCTGGCCGTTGCCGCGCACCGGTCCGTCGAGCCGCTGCAGGTTGCAGTTGATGACGAAGGTCAGGTTGTCGAGGTTCTCGCGCGCCGCCAGTGCGAGGCCGCCGATCGATTCGGGCTCGTCCATCTCGCCGTCGCCGAACACGCCCCAGACGTGGCGGCCGGACGTGTCGGCGAGGCCCCGGTCGGCGAGGTAGCGCATGAAACGCGCCTGATAGACCGCGTGGATCGGCCCGATGCCCATCGAGCCGGTGGGAACCTGCCAGAAATCCGGCATCAGCCAGGGATGCGGATAGGAGCACAGACCGTCGCCGGCGATCTCCTGGCGGTAGTGCTTCAGCTGCTCCTCGGAGAGTCGCCCCTCGAGGAAGGCCCGGGCGTAGACGCCGGGGGCCGAGTGCGGCTGGAAATAGACGAGGTCGCCGTCCGTCCCGCCCTTGAAGAAGTGGTTGAAGCCGACCTCGAACAGCTCCGCCGCCGAGGCGTAGCTGGCCACGTGGCCGCCGAGCTCGCCGTAGGCCATGTTGGCGCGCACCACCATGGCGAGCGCGTTCCAGCGCATGATCGAGGTCAGGCGCTCCTCGATGTCGAGATCGCCGGGGTAGCGCGGCTGCTTCTCCAGCGGAACCGTGTTCCGGTAGGGCGAGTAGGGCAGGGCCTCGTCGAGGATGCCGATCTCCTTCGAGCGCCGCTCCAGGCGGTCGAGGATGAACCGCGCCCGGGCCGCGCCCTCGGTGCGGAAGACGGATTCCAGCGCGGCGAGCCAGTCCTGGGTCTCGGCCGGGTCGTGATCGACCTCGGCGGACCGCGCGATCATGGCTTTCGGCGGTATGGCGTTCATCAACGCGGCCTCCCTTATTCCCCCGATCATACGAGTATCGGGACGGCGGGACATGCCGAAGATTTGCTTCCATCGCGCCGTGTCAGGATTGATATTCCGCGATTTGGGCGATAGGCGGCAAAATATGCCTCTGTCGCGAGGCCAGAGCGCCTCGCGCGTCGTCGTCGGAGGCTGCGCTTCGCAGCGGCCAGATTGGAGACCGAACCGATGCCCGCACGACCGGCCCCCCTCGACGCCGCGAGCCTGCGCATTCTCGAATGTCTGCAGCAGGACAGCGAGATCAGCATCGCGGATCTCGCCGAGCGGGTGGGCCTGTCGACGTCGCCGTGCTGGCGCCGCGTCAACGACCTGAAGGAGGCGGGGGTGATCCGCGGCTGCGTGGCGGTGGTCGACCCGCTGAGCCTCGGGCTCGCGGTCAACGTGTTCGTCCACGTGTCGCTCGAGAAACAGACCCAGGCCGCGCTCCAGGCCTTCGACGAGGCGGTGCGCAACCGCCCCGAGGTGATGGAGTGCTATCTGATGAGCGGCGAGGCCGACTACATGCTGCGGGTCGTGGTCGAGGATCTCGGCCAGTACCAGAAGCTCGTCCTGGACCACCTCACGCGGATCCCCGGGGTGGCCAACATCCGATCGAGCTTCGCCCTGGGGCAGGTCAAGTACGCGACCGCGCTGCCGCTCGGGCACCTGACCCGCTGACCGGACGCGGCCGCCCACGGTGCATCAGTGGCAGCGGGGTCCGCTCGCGACGGCGAAATCTGGAAAGTCTCGTTCTCGGGTACGCAGGCCGCGATGGGCCGCGTCGCGCGCGAGATAAATGGTGGAGCCTAACGGGATCGAACCGATGACCTCTTCCATGCCATGGAAGCGCTCTCCCAGCTGAGCTAAGGCCCCATAATTTTTACTGCATTTCGCGTCCCGTGGAGGGCCGCGTCACGCGAGAGTGGGATGGTGGAGCCTAACGGGATCGAACCGATGACCTCTTCCATGCCATGGAAGCGCTCTCCCAGCTGAGCTAAGGCCCCACTTTTAGCATCCGCCGCGGGTTGGGTCCCGCGGGGTCTCGCCGGTCTAAATCGCGTCCGGCGAGGCCGGTTCTATAGGCGGCTCGCACCGCGGACTCAACCCCCTTTTTCGCTGCTGCCGGGGGTTTTTGATCGGGGAGGCGACGACCGCCTCAGCCCTCTTCGTCGTTCTCGATATCGCCGTCGATCAGGTCGGAGACATCGTCGTCGCCGGCGTCCTCTTCCTCCAGGAAGGTGTCGTCGTCGGCGGTATCCCCGTCCTCGACCGAATCGTCCTCGGGCGTCGGATCCGCATCGTCCTCGGCGGCTTCGACCTCGTCGAGGGAAACCAGCTCCGGACCCTTCTCGTCCGTCTCGTCCTCATCGTCGTTGCTGGCCGCGCTCCGCGACAGCGCCGGAGGCGCTGCACGGCTCGAGGTGGCCACCGCCTGATAGACCGCGCCGCATTTCGGGCAGACGGCGGGATCTCGGGCGAGGTCGTAGAACTTCGCGCCGCAGCTCATGCACTGGCGCTTCAAGCCAAGTTCCGGTCGGGCCACGGGCGGACACCTCGTCGTCAGTTCTGTCTCGGGGGAGGGGCCCCGTTAGTCGCGGTGGCGGCCCCTGTCAATCGAGCCCGTGCAGGGCGTTCCGGGCCGCGTCCTACGGAGGATCGGCGGGAGGATCGGCAGGAGGATCGTCCGGAGGATCGACGAAGACATCGGATTGATGACGCCGGCCGGTACCCGTGTTAACCGCCCGGCGATTTCACCGTCCGATTGCAGCGCCGCGGCCGAGCCGCGCGACGCGCCGGATCCAGGCCCACTCGTCAGAGCCCGAACGGACGTCCCGTGTCGCACGATTCGACTCCACAGCCCCTCACCGCCGCGCCGGGCACCCCGCTGCGCGGACGCCTTCGGCCGCCCGGCGACAAGTCGATCTCGCATCGGGCGATGATCCTCGGCTTGCTCAGCCAGGGCGAGACGCGGGTCGAAGGGCTGCTGGAGGGCGATGACGTCCTGCGGACCGCCGCCGCCGCGAAGGCGCTCGGCGCGGGCGTCGAGCGGCTCGGGGCCGGACGCTGGCGGGTCCGGGGCGTCGGCATCGGGGGCCTCGGCGATCCCGCCGACGTCCTCGATTTCGGCAATGCCGGCACCGGCTCCCGCCTCATGATGGGCGTGGTCGGTGGGCAGCCGGTGACCGCGACCTTCGACGGCGACGCCTCCCTGCGTTCGCGGCCCATGCGCCGCATCCTCGACCCGCTCACCCGGATGGGCACCCAGGTCCTGGCCGAAGCCGAGGGCGGCCGCGTGCCCCTGACCCTGCGGGGCCCCAAGGAGGCGATCCCGATCACCTACGAGACCCCGGCGGCCTCGGCGCAGATCAAGTCGGCGGTGCTGCTCGCCGGCCTCAACGCGCCCGGCGTCACCACCGTGATCGAGGCGGCCGCGACCCGCGACCACACCGAGCGGATGCTGCGCCTGTTCGGCGCCACGGTCGTCGTCGAGCCGCACGGTCCCGGCGGCCACGGCCGCAAGGTTGCGCTGACCGGCCAGCCGACCCTGCGCGGCACCGATGTCGTGGTGCCGGCCGACCCGTCTTCGGCGGCCTTCCCCCTGGTGGCGGCGCTGATCGTCCCCGGCTCCGACGTGGTCATCGAAGGCGTGATGATGAACCCGCTGCGCATCGGGCTGATCACGACGCTCCTGGAGATGGGCGCGCAGATCGAGCGCGTGGCGGAGCGGGAGGAGGGCGGCGAGACCGTGGCCGACCTGCGCGTGCGCGCGAGCCGCCTGACCGGCGTCGACGTCCCGGCCGAGCGGGCGCCCGCGATGATCGACGAGTACCCGGTGCTGGCGGTGGCGGCGAGCTTCGCCGAGGGCCGGACCCGGATGAACGGCCTGCACGAGCTGCGGGTCAAGGAATCGGACCGCCTCGCCGCCGTGGCGGCGGGGCTGGCCGCCAACGGCGTCCGCCACGCGGTGGAGGGTGACGACCTCGTGGTGGAGGGCGACGGCGCCGCCGCGCCGGGCGGCGGAACGGTCGCGACGCATCTCGACCACCGCATCGCCATGGCGTTCCTCGTCATGGGGCTCGCCGCACGGAACCCGGTCACGGTGGATGACGGCGCGATGATCGCCACGAGCTTCCCGAGCTTCCTTCCGACCATGCAGGCCCTCGGCGGCCGGATCGAGGCGTGACCGGCATGCCGCTCGTCATCGCGATCGACGGACCGGCCGCATCCGGCAAGGGCACGCTCGCCAAGCGTCTGGCCGATCATTACGGCCTGCCGCATCTCGACACCGGGCTCCTCTACAGGGCCGTGGCTATGGCCCTGCTCGATGCAGGCCTGTCGCTGGAGGATTCCGCGGCCGCGGCGCGGGCGGCCCAGGCCCTCGACGCCGGCAAGCTCGACGACCCGCGGCTGCGCGACCGGGCCATGGGCGAGGCGGCCTCGCGCGTCTCGTCCGTGCCGGAAGTCCGGGCCGGCCTGCTCGCCTGGCAGCGCCGCTTTGCCGCCGATCCGCAGGGGGCGGTGCTCGACGGGCGCGACATCGGCACGGTGGTCTGCCCCGGGGCCTCGGTGAAGCTGTTCATCACGGCGTCCTCGGAGGAGCGCGCCCGCCGCCGCCACCGGGAACTGGTCGGCCGCGGTGAGTCGGCGACCTTCGCGACGATCCTCGCCGACATCGAGGCCCGCGACGCCCGGGATGCATCCCGCAGCGCCGCACCCCTGCGCATGGCCGACGATGCGATCCGGCTCGACACCACGGAGCTCGACGCGGATGCGGCCTTCGCCGAGGCCCGGGGCATCGTGGAGCAGAGCCGCGGCGACGCGGATTGAGGGCGGATTGAGGATTGTCCACGTCCCTTATGTTGACCCCCCGGGCCCGCTCACCTATTGCGGACGCGCCGTCCCCGACGGGCCACCGCGATCGGCCCGGGACGCGAGCGCGTAGCTCAGCTGGTAGAGCAACGGACTTTTAATCTGTAGGTCCTGGGTTCGAGTCCCAGCGCGCTCACCATTCTACCAGCAAAATCAGTGCTTTAGAGCGGGTTACAAATTTGGTGCTTCCCCGCGGGGAGCCCGGGTTGCACCGGGGTAGCACCCGCAGCCTTGCGATGGATGCCAACCCGCTTCGTCCCGAAGTCTCCTTGCAGGCCCACAGGGCAGGCACTTCGATCAGGGCTTGTCCTTCGGAAAGGCAGCGGCCTTGAACCGCTCCCATTCCTCGCTGCTTACCCCATCAGGGCCGGGGACAAACAAGCGCTCGCCTTCGGGCCGTCTTCCATCCGCCACGCGCCGAGACGGCTTAGCCGCGAATTCCAGAACCCCACCGATCACGAGGGCGACCGCGCCGATCCAGAAAAGGCCAGGACGATAGGGGTTGGCGCCAACCATGGCCGCTAGCTCGATCACCTGCCCACAGGGGCCGTCGACCGAGTACAAGCACTGCAACGGCGGATCAGCGTGAGTGCCGAGGAAAGCGGCAACCTCGGCATAGAATTTCTGCCACCACGCGACCGAGCCGCCGACGAGCAGGACGCCTACCACCGCCAGTGCAGTTCCGAGCCGGAACAGGTTCATTGCCGCCGCCTCGCTTGGAGTAGCAGCTCAACAGCATGCTCACGGTTGATGCAGCGCGCAACCAAGACGAGCATGCCCGCAGTGGGACAGCTGGGCCCGACGCTCCGAAACCGTCGTTCAATGGATCTCAGGTACGACGCCATCGGGCCACGTTGCGTATCGGCCCGCCCGCTGGTGAGATCGGACGCTCCCCCGCCCCGTGAGCAGATCGGGGCGGGGCCGAGCGGCCGATCCGCGGCGCGGGCCGACAAGCACGCAAGCCGCCAGCAAGTGGTCTTCGGCCACACAGGAGCGAGCCGAGCCGCCTCAGCCTAAAGGTGCGGGCTGAGGACGAACCAAATCGAGGCGTACAGCCATCGATCGCCCAGTTTGGGTGGAGGTCCAGCAAAATCACCAAACGGGGGGAATGATGAGCAACAAACCGATCAAGGATCTAGATGCGCTTCGGAAGCGCCTCATCGAAACGCGACGCGAGAAGGTGGCTCTCGGCCAATCCATCGTGGAGGTGCAGAGCGAGATCGAAGCCGTCGATCGCGCCCGCGAGGATGAGGTAGCTACCATCCGCAACGCCCAGCAGCGTGCGCCAGGGGCGACTGCGAAGAAGGTCGCCTGAACTGCATGAACAGCGCCCCGCGCATTCGGCGCGCGGGGCGCTTGCATGTCCAGGGCCGGCGGATCCGGCTCGGACGTGCGCCGGCCGATCCGCGCGGTGTCCATCCGGGTCACGTTGCCGTGCCGGTCCTGATAGGTCCGCGGAACAGGCTCACTTGAAACGTTGCAAGTGAGCGTCTCGCGTAGCTTGGACACGAAGGTGTGCGAGACGGCACAATGCCGCCCGACCTCGCTATCGGACCACGCGCCCCATTCCTCGTCCTCGAGAAGCATGAGTACGGCGCGCAGCTTATCTGCATTCGTGCGGCGCAGGCCGTGCGCCGCATTGGCGCCGGCGCTGTGCAGGATGGCATCGCCCAAGCCGCCCAGGCGCACATTACATCGCTATCTAAAACTGGCCGTCATCGATACGGGCATCAACTCTCGGCGTGCCCTTGCCATAGCCAGATAGCTCCGCGAGATCCGCTACAGTACGAATGTATGTGTCATCGTCATCAGACAGCCTGCTCAGCTCCATGCCATTGAACAGCATCCAGCCAAATGGGCTCAGATGTAGCTTCGTCGGATCGATTTCGTCCGGACCCAAGATGGCATACAAATTAATATCGTCGGGCGCAGATCTCATTTCCACGATTCCCCGTTGTGTCATGTCAAATATTTGCGACATCAGCGGATGATATTTCTCCGGTGGGCCCGGCAAATCTTCGCCGCCGCGCGCTGGCCAGCCATAGCTCTTGATCTGGCTGGCGATCTTCATGACAACAAAGGCTCGAAATCGTATGTTATGAGCAGTTTCGATAAGTAACTGAGCATCGGCGGGGCTGATTTCGTTGTTAAAGCCGATACTAGTCATAAGTGCGGCAATAAAGTCGATCTTCTTTTCTTCGGCGCTGTTCATCGCCGCCAACAAGGCTGCTTCTATTGTTTCGTCGGCCGCCGAACGGCCGGTGTGGTCTGGCCGGGTAAATTCATCGGCGCGCAATGTTTGTCCGGACGATACGCGTTCATCCATCCGTGTTGCGGCAACCGCTATTGCGCGGCCGACACGTGCAGCCTGACGTGGACCAAGTCTTGTATCTACGAGATACGTTCCGACCTTTTCCAATGAGTGTGCAAGGCTAGTGCCGACCGCTGCTCCGATAAACGGGTTCGCGGTCACCGCGGTAGTGCCCACGCCGGCCATTCCGCCAGCGACTTTTGCCGCCATTCCAACGCTGAACTTCCAGATCGCGATGCCCTGACCTGAGCGAAGCTTCTCCGCGCCCTCGTCCTTGTCTTCACCCGTCACAGCCAGCCCCCACTCAATCAGTCGCGTTCAGATACGTACCACCCGCAGAACGGACTAGGCTCGGGTCGGCCGCCTCCGCGTCTCGCAGCTGCCGAGCCTCGTGGATCGCCTTGCGGGTCAGGCCGAGATCCGTCACGGCAGGGATGTTCCCGGCGGGAACATCCCTTTTGCCCTGGCCGCCGTGGCCTTGGACTTCGCCCCGCTCCTGGGCGGCGACCGCCTTCGCGACCTCATAACCGCTTAGCCAAGATGGATTCGATCAGCGCTAGCAGCGGCTCAAATGAAGCGTATGAACCCGGAGGAAATTTCTGCGCCGCTTCGGCAATCTGAACCTTCTGCGCATTTGAGGCGACCGGCCTGGTGATGCCGGCTGGTGCATGCCGCACTTGAACGAAATCAATCCGTCCCGCGAGATCGCTATCCTGGAAAAGCAATTCGGTCGTTAGGATCGAGTTTGCGGCGTCACCATCATCTAGGCTAGCTGCTGTTGGACGATGAGCGGGAACAGGCAATAGTGCGGACCAAATGTTCGTCCCCTGACGGCGCCACCATGGGCAACTCGAAAGGTTGAGGTTCTCTTCAGACGTCGACTGCGGCTTACGTCCCTTGTTCCAATACCCGTGACCTTCCTTGTCAAAATCGAATATGCCCAATACGCGATCAATGCCGCGATCTGCCAAAGCTTCAGCGAGGGGGCCTGGCGAGCTCGGTTCGTGACCTAGAAATTGCCGCAGCGACCCGGCGGATCCGCTCGGCATGAGGTTGAAAGGCATGGGTTGGTCTCGCCGCAATTTTTCCCAGGCCAAACGGATCATTTGAGCATCGGTTTTGCCTTCAACGGCCACAACCATCGTGTTGCCGGGTCGCGAAAAGAGAAAGCTACCCAAATCGAATGCCGAGATGGCAATGTCGCCAGCTGTTACGCCCGGATATGTCGGGCTCGGATCAACATTCACAACGCCTGTATGATTATCTCGTCGCAGTATGACATGCTTGGCAGCTGGCGAGCCGTGAACAACAAATGGCGAATGAGTTGCCAGTATAATTTGACTTTTTTTATCTGCTGTCTCCGTAACAATTTTGTCGTAATAACCGAGGATGCCGGATTGCCAGTTTGGGTGTAGACTTAGCTCTGGCTCGTCAATCATCACTATCGCGCCCGGCATGTATTGTGCTTGGCGCAGAAGAAATCCGCCGCGAAACACAATCTGTTTTTCGCCCGTGCTCAATTTGGCTAACGGGGTCTCGCGGCCATTCTCAGTGAAAACTGGCCTCAACTCTCCTTCGACCTGCTTGACTCCCGCGAACCCCTTCTGAGGTATGAGGCGCTCGAATGCTTCCTTGAACCGTTGCATTCGACCACCAGCTAGCATAGCAGGCGCTCTTCCATCGGGATTATCTCGATGCCATCGCATCATATCAAGTCCGTCTGCATTCTCTAGATCCACAAAAAGCTGCGGAATTATCGAAGACAGGTTGGATCCGCCGCGGAGAGGAAAGACTATCTCTGCAGGCACGCTCGCGGACCGACGAGGATTATCCATCGCCGTCGTGCTTTGAACTGCCTTCACCTCGAAATTTGTTACAGCCTCGCTTAGGAAGGCTCCATAAGAATTTTCGAGAAACGTCTCTACAGCATCGTGCCGCTCGATCTTCGTATTGGTTCTTGGCTCGATAACTGCTCGATAGATGAGACCGTTTTCTCTCCTGCGAACGTCGGCCTCGATTGCAACACCGCGAAAATCCCGCCACCCATCCAACTCGGCGTGTGTTTCCGGGGATATAGGATTTCCAAGATCCGACGCTGCGTTCATAACATCGTGCTCGACAAATACACGGATCCGGCCATTTAAATGGAGATGCTCTAGCGTCGCTAGCAAATTGTACGGAATTAATGCCGTGAATATTGATTCCAAGACTGCAGATTTTCCGCAGCCATTGCCGCCAGCAAGTACGATGTGGCGCGGCGCTCTGCCGTCTGCGCCTCGAAAATCAATTGCTAGGTCACCGATACCAGGGTGGCCTTTGATGTCGATGCCAGCAACCCGCATCGGTCCCTCGTTCGCTCAATGACGGTCTTACCCTCGCTCCCGAGATAGCGGATGATACGCGCAGCACGGAACGTAAAACCTGGCGAACGCACAACGTTGTGCAACTTCTTTCGTCGTCAACGCACGGCAATCGACACCGCAAGCAACGGCGCCATGCTGCCTACGGCCTGAAACGTCCCTTCTCGCACCAGAACCGTGTACGCGTGCCCGGCTGGCCGCCGAACAGGTTGGCAGCTGCGGCACAGTTCTCCCAGTTGTAGGCGTCGCCATCCGCGGCATCGAAGGTGGCGACGTGGATGCGCGCCCCATCGTTGAGAACGGAGCTGCGGTACAGCGTGAAGGTGCTGGCGTCCTGCCCCTGACAGGCGCTCAGCGCGCCGCACAGAGCGGCAAGCGCGAAGGCTGGCGTGTAGACCGCACGCTTCAATCGACAGCCTGCAGAGGCTCGCCTGTCGTCTCGCCAACGGGCCGTACGCGCACGCCTGGTCCATTACCGTCGTCCGCAAGAAACGTGCAGCCTCGCGCCTCGTACGCAGATTGGATTGCCAGGACCGTTCGGACCTTCAGCTCGGCGCCGCGCTCGAACCTCTGGACGGTGTTGACCGCTACCCCAGAAAACTCAGCCACGTCCCGGATGCCGATGCCAAGGCCACTTCTGGCCATGCGGCAACTTATGGCGGTAATTTTCGCTTCCACGTAACTATTTTCCGGGTTATCAGCTTCGGCACAAGGTAGCGATATCGCGGTGAAACGCAACGCAAGCCTATGCAAGAGGAAGCGACATCCACATGAGAAACGAGCATAAGGATAATATTGATCTTCCGGCGAAGGCTATCAACCTGCTCCGGCCCGATGATGTAAAATTTACCGGGTACATCCGTGACGGACTTCGAGCATATAAGCACAATAAGGATGGTCGCGCTCGTCCGAAATTGATGACAAGCGATTTCGTCATATTATGCGACAAGCCTACGTCAGATCTATCGGATATGATGAGTCGAGAGGCGGTGATCTGTCTAGAAAGCGGGCAACTGGTTTTCATGTATGTAGAGCGGGGTAGTGTTTCCGGGCGATACGATCTTCACGACCGCTATGTTGATCCGGTTGCCGTAATGCGAGATGTCCGTCCCCGTTGGGCGTCCATCATGCGCTGCGCAATCGTAGATGATTGTTGGGAGCGAATGGTGGCTGACGGCGAAGCTCAGCGTATCCTGAGCAGCCTACACTGAGCCTGAAGGCGCGGGCCGAGCCCTCAAGGGGCCGGCCCGCATGCCGTTCGGCTTCAACCCCCGAAGAGTGGCCGTAGCGACACCGGGAACTGACCGGCTTCGAGTTAACGATCCGTTAGCCACCCATCATCGTGGCGCCCGTCTGCTGCTAGCGGCTCAGTGTGATTCAAGGTGCTAGCAGAACTCGGACCCGTCGAGCTGAATTGAAGACCGACTGCCGAGAGAGCTAAAAGCCGAGTGCTGCGGGGTGCTGCTCAATACTCCGATGGCGCCAATTCCGTCGCGTGCGCTTCAGTATAGCGGTGCGAACCAGAGTGGTCGGCTCCCGCGAGATCGAAAAATACCGCGTGGTGGGAGTTGCGACCTATCAGGTCTCGCAATACGCCTACGGCTTCTGCACCGTAATCGAGGTATTGCCGCCGCGGAACCGAGATCCTGGAAAAGCAACGGCCCCACCCCTGGCAGGGTGAGGCCGTCAAACCTGAAGCTCTGTGAAGGGCCCCAAGCCACAGCCCTCACGAAGCCATAACGCCCGCCCGGGCGTCAAGCCGGAAGCGCGATTTCCGGCAACGGGTGAGCTTTGCCCGAGACCCGCAACGCGGCCCGTAAGGGACCGTGAACGATGGTGTTCGACCAAATGCGGCGCGCCGTGGAGGCCGCTGCTCCCGACCGGCTGGGCGAAGTCGCTGCAGCAGTGTGGAAGGCGTATGGGGCAGGGGGGCTCACGGACGCTGAGGCTGAGCAGCTTGACGGGTTGCTCAACGCCCGGCGCGGGGCGGCTCGAGCGGCGCCCGTGAAGGCGCAGCCGCTCGCGCCCTTACCGGCGCAGCTCGTTCCGGCGGTCGCCCATCCCCCTCGAGGGGAGGGGGCGCCGCCTGCCCGCGCGCATCATCGTACGGGCTCATGCCCTCGGACCGCCGACAGCCTCACTCGGCGCCGTCGCATGGCCGCCGGCGGCTATCTACCCCCGGCGCTCGCCGCCGGCTTCACCCAAGGCGAGCTCGCCGTGCTGGCCGTCGTCGCCCTCGAGGTCGGGAAGCGGGGCACGTGCACGCTCGCCCTCGGCCACATGGCGGCGCTCGCCGGCGTGAGCGAGACGACGGCGAAGCGGGCCCTGCGCCAGGCGCGCACGCTCGGCCTCGTGACTGTCGAGGAACGGCGCCTCTCGCGCTCACGGAACGATACGAACGTGCTGCGCGTCGCGAGCCGCGAATGGGCCGCCTGGCTTCGGCTGCGCCTGCCCCGGGGCAATCAGGCGCCCCTCTGCCCTCCTGGGGGCCAGGTAGTGCCCTGCACGAATATCAGAGCTTCTTCTCCAACCTCGGAAGCGCGGTGGAAGCCCGGACAGTGGCTCGCTGCACATCCGAATCGTGCGAGCTGGCCTATGGCGCGCACGGCAGGCGCGTGAGGCGGCCGCTTCGCTCGCATGGCGAGCGGCCGCCTCACGCTACCGAGGGGAAGGGCTCTTCCCACAGGCCACGGCTGGCGGCCGCGACGGCGAAGGGCTGCCGAGAGCAGGCGGGTGGCCCGAAGCGCGGTGCTCGAGGGATGGGCATGGGCGGATCGCGGAAGATTCGATGGGCCTTGAGGAGTACAGGGATGGCGTACTTCTCCGGGAGTATTTTCAGGGAGGGAGTGTTTACAGCTGCAGGTATCAGATTAGCTTGCCGGCGTCGCTGATATGCGTTCGAAAACGGCACCATACTATGCAGACCAAGCTTCAGAGCCTCAAGGACGCCGCCGCCCGCCGGGACTGGCAGGGCGCCCTTCGGATCGCCGCCAAGTTCGCCGACCTCGGCGAGCACAAGGCGGCCATCGTTCGCGGCCACGAGGCCCACAGCAACGCACGCTTCGCCCAGCAGCTCGGCCGGGATCCGCAGGGGGATATCGACGCCGGCGTTCTGGCCCTGTGCGCCCGCTACCGCCTCAATCACGACGGCAGCCCGCGCGAGGAGCCGAAGGCCTACAGCGTTCGCGGCAATTGCATCCGCGCAGCTCGCAAGGCGCTCGGCGTCGGGGCTCAACAGGGCGTGCAGTTCACGCTGAGCAAGACGGATGCCGGCTGGATCTGGGCGCTCGCCCCGGCGCCTCCGGTCCCAAGTGAGGCCCCGACGCCCGTGAGTGAGGCCCCTGAGGCCGTTCCGGCCCCCGAGAAGCCCGCCCGGGCCTCGAGCGAGGCCGTCATCGCCAAGCGCCGGCTGATGCTGAGCGAGGCCGACGCCCGGGGCTTCAGCGCCCGCTGGCTCGGCGCCATGCAGGCCGCGGCCGCCGGCGAGCTGCCCGAGCCGCCCGATTTCAGCAAGCCGACGCACGTGAGCGGCCGGAAATGGCTCGCCGAGGCCGTCGCGCTGCAGGCCGCCGGCGATATCGAGGGCCTGCGCGCCCTCGTGTACGACCCCGAGGGCAGCACCGGCGGCGCGCTGCACCGCTTCGTTCGCTTCAGCATCTCGGCCCTCGAGGCCAAAGCCCCCGCCCACGCCCGATAGAGTGCCGCCGCATGTTCACTTTCGTGTTGACCGACAAGGATGGCCGGGACGTATTCAAGTTCCGGGCGCAGGCGGTGTTTCAATTCAATATGACGGACGATTACACGCTATCGGTGGCCAACTATAAAGAGCCTCCGCTTCCCGAGGCTGACGCGGCGAAGGCAAGCAATCCAAAGCCTGGCAGGGGCGATCCGAGCGGTGAGACGGAGGGCTCGTGATGGATAGGCTTAGCAGCATCGAGCAGTTCGACCTGCAGCGAGCAGCCGAGGCTCGCCGAGACCGCTGGCTAATTCCCACGCTTGTCGTGCTCGGCATGCTCGCCGGCGCAGCCTTTTTCGCTGCCGGCATGGCCACAGCCTACATGATGCCGCCGCGATGCCAGGCGCCGGCTTGCGCACTGACACATTGACGCGCGCCTCGCCGATCCGGCGTGTCCCGCGTTGCGTCCGTGACCATGCACAAGTGGGCCTCAGCCCAGGCAGGAACGGAGCACCAATGACGCACATCAAGGACCGCGCACCCCTGCGTATCGCCCCCGAGGGCGAAGCCCCAATTACGAGCCTCGCGAAGGCGTTCTCACGGCTGCCGCGAGAGCAGACGCCTAAAGCCCGGCCATCCACGGGGTGCAGCCTGCCGGCGGTCGGCTCGCTCAGCTGATGCCCGGGGCCTGCCTGGTTGGGCAGGCCCTATCTCGCCTTCGCCATGCGGAGGCCAGCCTTCCGCCGGCAGATCCGGAGGCCGAGGGCCGTGAGCTTCGGCCCGAGGCCAGATAGCGCCTCAAGAAGCGCTGCCTCGTCCCGCCAAGATCCTGCGGCCACCAGAGCAGCTGCTGAATGCCGCCCGCCCGCGGCCAGAGGCGCGAGCGTGCGCACGACGCGCTCGCTCGTGCCGAGCCCGCCAGCCGGGCCCTGGATCACGAGAGCGGCGGCGTCGACAGCAAACAGCCTCCCGGCCGGCGGCCTGAGGCCTGGCTGAACCTGAGCGCGCAGAGCTCTAGCGGCAGCGGCGTCCCGAGCGGCGGCCTCAGCCTTCTCGCGAAGCCTCGCAATGGTCCGTGAGCTGGGCGGCCGTCGCACAGGCGGCGCGTTCGGATCCACCGGCGGGATCACAACCCGGATCAGGTTCGAGCTTTCATCAATGTTCATGGGGCCTATCTGTAAATATTGTTGAACGAATATGGTGGGTGCGTCGTTCACTTACGAGCCCGAACACGGGCAGACTGAGGGAACGCCTATGAACACGAAGGTTTTCGGCCTTGCGGCCGCTCTTGCTGTTGCCTTGACCGGCGCGGCCTACGCCCAGCAACCCGCGGGCGGCGGCAGCGCGACCGGGAATATGAACAACCCGGGATCGGTGAAGAGCCCTGGGCAAAAGGCAGTCGAAGAGACCACGGGAACAAGCACCCGTTCGCCCGCAGCCGGCGCCGCGGCAGTCCCCGGAACCGGCACTGCGCGACCTGGCGTCGGCGCTGGCGGGAGCACTGCTGCGCCGGCCCGATAAGCTTTGCGAACGTAGTCCCAGACGAGGGCCGGGTCCGGCTCAAAGCCGGCCCGGCCTGCCGCGCGCTGGCGTGCTGCAGCGCTCACTGCAGCCTCGCCGACAGGCTGGCAAGCGTGGAGCCGGCGACGTCCTGCCGGTCAGTCGGGTCGCGGGTAAGGGCCTCAACAAGGGTTCCGGCGAGGCCGCCAGGGACGTGACCATGAGCGTCAAGGGCTGCGAGCGCCGCCTCTCGGATCACGTCGCGGTCAATCTGGCCGCTGAGCTGTTCGAGGAGAGCGCCGTTCACGACCGTCAGGGCTCGCACGTGCTCGATCAGCACCCGGAGGGCATCGTTCTGCACGAGGCAAAGGCGCTCAACGGCGTCGATCTTCTCGGCAGTCGTCTGCATCACTCAGCTCCATACCCAGGCGTCTCACCGTCGTGAAAGGCGTTGCCGCTCGATCTGCCCCGGAGCATGCCGCCGTTGGCGTTGACGCTGGCAATGGCGACATTGGCGCCGCCTGCCAGGCTGATGACCCTCTGCAAGGCTGCCGCTGCTGCGTCGGCAGAGCTCTTGAGCGATTGCAGCCCGGAGGTATCAACCTGCGGCGCGACCGTGACCGCGCCGAGCGACTGCAGCTTGGCTTCCATGCCCGAGATGAGGCCCTCGAGCTCGGTCTTGCGCCGCTCCATGCCCTCGCCGAGGCCCGGCAGGTCCAGGCCTGCCGTCGCGGCCATGTCGGTCTTGAGCGAGGCCAGTTCGGCCCGGTAGCCCTCGAGGGCCAATTTCGCCTCGGCGATCTTGCCCGCGTCGACAGGCGAGGCGCCGAAGCCCGAGCTCGGGCCGCCGCCGCCCGAGCCGAGGGGCACGGCGTCGAGCGCCCCGACAGGCCCGTTGAGGCCGAAGCCGAGCCGGGCCGAGCCGATTTCTGTCGGCAGGCTCGAACCCCGGATCCCGGCCATGCGGCGCCCGGCGGCGTTCGCGCGGCGCCCGCGGCCGACTGAGCTGCTCTCGCCATAGATCAGGTCGGCAAGCACCGGATCGAACGCCGCCACGACGGCTCGCCCCAAGCCATCCGATGCATCGGGCGCCGTGAGCACGTTCTGCTGCTGCGCGAGCTCGGCCAGAACGCCGACGCCGGCGACGCCGGCCGCCCCCTTCACGAACTTGCCTGCCCTGGCCCAGCGGCCCGCCTTGGCCCCGCCGGCTGCGCCAGCCGCCGCCGCCGCGGCAGCCCCGCCGGCGGCAGTGCCGCCCTGGGCGACAGCTGCGGACGTGAGCGCCGCAGCAGCCCCATCCAGCGCGACGGCGCTGGCGCCAAGGCCGAACCCGTTCATGATGCCGTAGCTGAGCGCCCCAGCGCCGGCGAGGCCGGCCGCAGCCGCGGCGCCGCCGGCCGCCATGGCGACAGCCGGATGATCCGAGGCCGCGTTCGATATCGCCTGGATCGCCGTCGAGAGCCCGGTGATGTTCTTGGCGGCGAAGGGCATGCCCGGGCCCGTCGCCGTGGTCATCAGGTTCTCGAGGGCGGCCTTGAGGCCCGTGAGCGCCACCTTCGGATCGCTCGCCAGGTTGCGCTTATAGATATCGTCCATGGACCCGACTTGGGTCATGAGGGCCTCGTCCTTGTGCAGACGGGTCCGCATGTTCAGCTGAGACAGTTCATTCGCGAAAAAGTTCGCAGTCTGATTGCGGAACATTGTCGCGAGAGCTTGCTTCAGCTGCTCTTTGTCATCGACGTTGATGCCCTTGCCGTCCCGGCCGCCCTTCTCGCGAAGGGCCGGCAGAACAACCGTTTCCATCCACTCGAGCGGGTCGGCGTGGGCGAGCGCCGTGTCCTTGATCGCGCCCGTGCGCCAGCCGACCGCATGGCCCTTTTTCATGATGGCCTGCGACTTATCGAGCAGGCCGAGGCGCATCCACTCCTCGGCCTGTTTCATGTCATTGACCTTGCCGTCGATGACGCCGTTAAATGAATTGGCCGCCGTGCCGGCGCGGTCGCCGCCCATCGTTCCAACAATCGATGGCATGATGCCGGTCAAGAACCGCTCGTTATAGCCCTGCAGGCTCGACTTTGCTTGCTGAGCAAAGTTGAGCATCTCGCTCGGATTGAAGTTGCCGCGCGTGAACACCATGGCGCGGACGAGCTTCTCGCTCTCTCGTTCGAAGACCTCGCCGTTGCCCGCAGTGCCGCGCTCCTCGGCGAAGCGGGCCATCTTGTTCCCCATTTCGCCGGCGTCGTCCTGCACCTTGTCGCCCGCCGCCGCGTGCACGACGCTGGCTGCCTTCTGCATGAAGGTCAGGTGCTCGATGGCGTGGTGCAGCGAACCGAACGCGCTGGTCGTCTCGTTCACGACCTTGAGGTTTTCCTCATAGCTCGCTGTCGGCACCGCCGCCGACGTCGCCTTGCTGGCCGCGTGGATCTCCTCGAGCTCGTGGTCCGTGCGGCCCGCGTTCTTCAGCGCCACCAGTTCGTGCTGGTAGCTCGCCCCGGCGTGGACCGCTTTCTCGATGCCGCCCACGACGCCGTGCGCCGAGGCGTAGCCCGCGGCGCCGGCTGCCGTGTAGCCCACGATGCCGTGGTGTCGAATATAGTGGTCGCGCTGATCCTCCTCGCTGTGCCCGCCCCCGCGGCGGCGGCGCGAGGCGTGCGCGACAGCGCCGGCCTCGGCGCCAGCGGCTGCCGCGGCGCCCATGCCGCCGGAACGGCCCATGCCGTCCCTGAGCCGGCGCTCGGCCTGCGCGATAGCCTGGCGCCGGCTGTCGGCCGTCGCCATGCGCTCGGCCATGGCGTGCGTCTTGGCTGCCGCGGCCGCCTTGTGCTCGGCGCCGGCGACGCGCCCGAGCAGGGCAATCTGCTCGCGCAGCTGGGCGTTGGCCGCTTCGGTTTCAGCCGCGAGCTGCTTTTCGGCCGCGCCGAGCGCCAAGCCGCGGCCGGCCCGGCCGACGCCGCTCTGCAGCAGCTGGTTCCGCGCGTCGCGGACGGCCTTGCCGCGCTCGATGAACGCCTCTTGCTGGGCCGCCTGGCGGCGCATGGCCGCCGTGTGGGCCTTCTCAGCGGCCTTGATGGCCCTGGCGTCGCCGGCGGCCTGCGCGCGGCTCAGCGCGGCGCTTTCCTTCGCGACGGTCGCCCGGGCCTGGCGCAGGGCGTTGCCCTGGTCCTTCAGCGCCCGCGAGCCGGCCTTGAACGCGTCGAGGCGCGCCCCCTTGCCGGCCAGCGCGTCGAGCTGCTTGAGCGCGGCCGCGCCGGCCTCGCCGAGCTTCTTCAGGTCCGCGCCGCTCGCGCCGAGCTTCTTCAGCGCCTCGGCATCGGCCTTCGCCTTGGCCGCGAGCCCGTCGTCCTTGAGCTGCAGCGTGAGGGTCGAGGTCAGGTTCGACATGGTGCAAGGCGCTCAGCTCGAGGACGGGTCAGGCGGTCGGCTGGGGCGTGCCGACCCGGCAGAGCGCCACGAGGCTACCGGCGAAGGGCGCACGGCGGGCCTGCCCGGCGCGCGTCGCATACACGGACGAACGGCGCTCGAGGCGCGGGCTCGCCGGCGCAGCGTCCGGCTCGCCATCGGCGGCCGGCGCGGGCGGGATCACGGCGAACGAGGCGAAGTTGACCGAGCCGTCGCTCGACAGGACCGAGACCGCGAGCTCGTGGCCTGCAGCTGCGGCCGGGACGACCGGCGTGACGCTTGTGGTCCCGGCGCTGACCTCGGCTGAGCCGGTCCAGAGCTGAGCGAATTCGTCGTCCTCGGTCGCGCGGCCGAGCAGGGTGATGGTGGCTTTCATGATGCCCTCTGGAAAGAAGATGCGGCCACGCTCGCCTTGACCGCCGAACTCTTCGCGGGTGCGGAGGCGAGCTTCCCGATGTTCGGCGGGCCGCGGCGCCGTCATGGGCCCCCGCGTAGATCAGGCCGGGCGCGCCTGGCGCCCGGCAATTTCAGGCCTGTGCCTCGCTATCCGAGGCGAACTGCGTGCCGATAGGCACAAAGGCAGGCGACGGCTGGCCAACTTCCCAAGCCGGGCCGACTGGCACAGGCTTCATCTCGGGCCGCCGCTGATCTTTAGCGATATCGAGGGGCTCCTCGAGTTCAGAGAGGAGCTTCAGCACTTTGCTAGCGGTGGCGAATTTCACCGGCTCCCAGCCCCACTTGTCGAAGGCCGTAAGTCCGGGAACGCACAACGTCCTCACCAAGGCTGTCACGTCCTTGGCCGACTGTGCGTCTATGACTGGTTCTTCCCGGAACCGTCGCCTATGCGTGAAGACGACTGGCCCGTGATGGTGCAGAACGCCAGTTCCGTTAGGCTGCAAGCGGATACGGTTCTGCCATTCCTCAGCCGGCGCCTCGCCATCGGCATTGACCCAGAGCTCATACTCAACCGGCTCGCCAACGACCTCACGTGGCCGACCTGGCCATATCCGGAAGTTCTCGACGCTCAGGCGTTGACGAGCCGCGTTCTTGACGCCCTCGGCCTTGAGTTTCAGCTGCAGAGCGGCTTCCGCAGCCTCGTTCGCGTTCTCGGCCTCTGCCCAGGCACGCACAAGCTGCCGCGCCATGCGGCCCATCTCGGGCAGAAGACGCTCGCAGGCGTCGCGGTAAGCAGCGATAGCCGTATCCGCGACGCCGACGACGCCGGCAAGTTCGGCCCGGCGCTCGCCCTCGAGGGCGAGGCCGTGCTCGGCCTCGAGCTTCGTGGTGGCTCGCCGGGCAATGTCGCGGTCGACCTCTGCCTCTGAGAGGCGCTCACGGGCGGCGAGGGCCTCATCACGACCGAGGTCGAGGGCCGCCTCGTACCCACGGGCCGCGTCCTGCACATCTTCCTCGCGAGCAGCCAAGGTGACCTGGGCTGCCGCGAGATCCTGCGCCACATGCGCCGAGGTCCGCGGCCCAGAGGGGTTCCTCGGGCCCCTCACGACTGCTCTCCGAGCCGGCCCGGGATGATCGCCCCCTGCGGGAGGCCGGCGTTGAGCCGGTCCACGATGTTAGTCGATGCCGCGTAGCGCTCGGCCTTGGCCGCCTCTCCGGTGCTGACCGGCGCGGTCGGCTCGAGGGCGAGCGGGGTCTCGGCCTCGCGGTTGGCCAGGAAGGCCGCCGCGTCGCCGCTGGTGCCGGGCGGTGCGGCCTTCAGGATGGCAATCGCCGTCTCCGGGGTCAGCGACGTGTTGAACGCGAGCTCACGGGCCTGAGCCTCTCGGCCTTTGGCCTCCGGAGCATCCATGATCGCGCGGAAACGGGCGCGCTCGCTCGCACGCACCTGCTCGGCTTCCTGGTCCGTCACGTTTTTCTCCTGCTGGGGCGCTGTGGCGGCCGGGGCCGCGGGGTTTGAGGTAGTGGCCGCAGGTCCTGGCGCTGGGGCCGCGACGGGCCGCGCCGTGGGCGCGGTCCGGCCGCCCGCGGCCAATCCGGCGAGTGCGCTCTCGAACGATCCGAGCTCGTCCACGAGGCCGAGCCTGAGCGCGTCGGCGCCCATGAAGGTCAGAGCGCCCGTGGCTCGGATCGCATCGGCGGATAGGCTGGGCCGTCCTGCGGCAACGGTCTGGATAAAGAGGTCGTAGAAGCTACCGACCTCAGCCTGCAGGCGGTCCCGAACAGCTTCGGGCAGGGCCTGGTAAGGATTGGCGTCGACCTTGTGAGCGCCCGCGTGAATGAAAGTCGGCTTGATGCCCTCTTTCTTCAGGAATTCGCTCATGTCGAAGTGCGCGAGCACGACGCCGATGCTGCCGGAAATCCCGGTCGGGATCGACACGATGCGGGTTGCAGCCGAGGCGATGGCGTAGGCCGCCGAGGCGCACAGGCCGTTCACGAGGGCCCAGACGGGCTTGACCGCCGTGAGCTGCCGCACGGCGGCCGCCGCCTCGAAGGCGCCGACCGCCTCGCCGCCAGGGCTTTCCATGTCGAGCAGCACGGCCCGCGTGCGCGGATCGGCCTTGGCCTGCTCGAGTTGGTACGCAAAGCCCTCGTACGAGATGACGCCCGAGCTCGCGCCGACCCAGCCGCCGCGGTTCACCCACTCGCCGACCAGCGTGATAATCGCCACGCCCTCGGCCGTGCGCCGGAACGGCAGCGGCCGGCGTGTGCCGTCCTCGGACAACGGCACATCGCCATGGAAGCGCGAAGCCGCCGGCGTGTGAACCGTCAGCGTGCCGTCTGCTCCCCGGTTGGGTTCGAATAGCGTCCGGCTCTCGCGGGCGTCGTCACCACTCCCGCCGCCTCGGCGCATATCGATGCCGCCGGCATCCCCGATCCGCCCGAGGAGGAAGCTACCGATGGTGTCGGCCGCGGCCGGCGTAATGAGCAGGGGCCGATTGAAAAACCGCCCGAGGACACGATGAGGAACCATGCTCATGCGACCCTCGCGAGGCTGAGAACGAACACGTCGTCACCAATCGTGCCGAGCAGGCCGACAATGACCTCGGCGGAAAATTTGGTCTGAGCGAGCAGTATGCGGGCGAGACGCTCGCGCCCGAGCGCCTCCGGCGAGCGCAGCACGGCGCCGACACGGTCGAGGCTGGCGTCGAAATTGGCCAGCCAGGACTTGGCCAAGTTGTCCGCGAACAGCTCGCGGCTCTCGTCGCTCAGCTTGTCGAGCGGGATCCCGGCAACCTGCGACAGCGCCGAAGCGCGAGCCTCTTCGCGGCAGCGCTCGCGCGCCACAGCTCGCTCGGCCGGGGGCCACAGGGCGTCAAGGGGATCGGGCGGGGCGGTTTGCATGTCGGAAACGTGCCCGAACGCAGCCGCATCCTCACCTGTCAGAAATCGCAGCCAGCCGAGGGCAGGGTATCAAAAACCGTCACTGGCTGTCGTCTGACCGAGGGTCAAATAGGCCACGAGCTCGTCCCGGAAGATCCGCCAACGCCCGTCCACGCACTCGCCGAACCGATGCTTCTTCGCCTTCGCCTTCATCGTCGCCACGCTGCAGCGTCCAAGGCCGGCCGCTTCCTTAAGCGTGAGCCAAAGCGGGGCCGGCGGCGCGAGCGCTAACGCCCGCCGGGCCTCCCGCTTCTCGAGAGCCTCAAGCTCGCCGAACATGGCGGCGAGCAGGGCATCGTCGGCGGCCATCTCCGCTCGACGCTGCGCGATGCTGGTTTGGACCCGGGCGATGCCCGCTATGAGCTCGAGCTTCTGCCGCGTCGCGGGGTCTTCGTCGGCAGCTCGTAGCCGGGCGAGAGCTTTCCGATCATCGAGCGCCGCCGGCATGGCGGTGGTTTGCGTCTCAGCCATGCTCGAGTTTACCCAATAAACTGAGACTTTTCAGTGGCTTGAGCGCAACGGCAGGTACGCCTACGGCGGGGTTATCCACAGGCCGCGGACGCCAGGCCAAATGGACGGCCGGGCAGTCGTATGCGGCGGCGAGCTCGAGGCACGAAGAGGCCTACAAACGGCACGATGGCGACGGGAGCTAAGTGCTTGATCCTGCAGGGATGAACCTGAAGACCGCAACTTCAGATCATGAAATGAGCCTGCAATCGGCGTCCGGTGAAAAACGTTCGAACCCAGGCCTGCGCCGGCATCGCGGGTCCCTGCCAGGGGGTACGTTCCTTTTGCCCTCCCCCCTCCCCCTCCCGGCCGGGGGCTGGCTGGCCCGCGCG
Organism: Methylobacterium sp. 391_Methyba4; assembly: GCF_029691625.1. Taxonomy (NCBI): domain Bacteria; kingdom Pseudomonadati; phylum Pseudomonadota; class Alphaproteobacteria; order Hyphomicrobiales; family Methylobacteriaceae; genus Methylobacterium; species Methylobacterium sp. 391_Methyba4. Next base: position 6,465,518 of record NZ_CP121475.1, read on the forward strand.
AGGGTTGGCGCAGGGCGTGGGCAGGCGCGGGGGCTGCGGCACGTACGGAGGGAAGCCGGCGGGGGCGAACCCGTCAGCGACCAAATCTGGCGGCCTGGCTCAGAATAGGCGGCTGAGGCGGCGGATGACGCACTCGGTGCTCAGCGCCTACCCCACCGCCGGCTGCTGGTCAGCCCACGCTTTGAAGGCGGCTTCTGAACGCCACGTGGCGGGCTGCCCCGCGAAGGCGGATATCACCACACCATCAGCGTGCACGTCGAATGGACGCCCTCGATAAGTGTCCTGCCGCGCGATCTCTGCGACCGTGTGCCAACCACGTTGCGGGGGCCCTAAGGCAGGCGCAGGCTCAGGCGGCGCGGCCGTGGGGCGCTCTGGGGCGAAGGCGGACAGGCCACCGGCCCCCTGTGTCGTTCGTGCCTTCGGGGCAAGGGTCGATCCCGTGTTGGCCGCGATCTGCTCAAGCAGTTCGATCACCCGGGCAAACCCGAGGAGTGGCGCACCGGCGACAAGGAAGCCTGACCCCGCGAGCAGGGCTACGAAGGCGCTGCCCCCATCGCGGCGGTCAAAGCCCAGGCCGATGATGAGTAGGCCCACCAGGATGCTGGCCCCGCCGAAGAATTTCAGGATCGACTTGGCCATTGACACCCCGTGCTTATGGAAAGGCCCCGCTCGGCAGTGCCGGCGGGGCCTTAAGCTCGCGCTGCCCGGCTTCCCGCCGGCGATCACGGCCAGCCCCATCGCGAGAGGCCAGCGAAGGAAGGCTCTGCAGTAGCCTTCCACGCGGTCGATTGAAGCAACACACGCTCGTGACCTGTTACATGACGCAACGGTGAGCCGAATTCAAGATCAAGGCCGTCGAGGATCACGGTTGAGACGCTGAAGACGAGGGTTCCAGCCAGGCTGTGCTTTGAGGTTGAGCGTGACGGCTCGTTCAAACTCCCCCTAGCTGGCCTACGACGTCGCCGGCGAGCTGAGGCTCGAGGCTCGCTCATACCCCCAGCTCACGGGCGCGCCGGCGGGGGGGCGGGGCTCGCGTGCGCCCCCGGGCGCGGAAGCGAGAGCCCGGCCCGCCTCGTGCGCTCGTACGCGGCCGTGAGTTAAGGCCTGTCTGTAGGCTTCAGGATGATGCGCGAGCTTCCCGTGCTCACTGCGGCCCGGGCGGGGCTCGGGCCTGACGCCCGACCCCGCTGCCAGTGGCAGGAACGCTTGAGACGGATTTGTGCGCTGAGAAGGAAAGAGTAGGGCGCACAAATCTGTCTCACTGTCTCGCGGCAGCTGCCTCACGAGCCTGGGCGATCAGGGCGTCCCGGACGTTCTCAGGCTCGCGATAGAAGGCAGCCCGCGATTTGCAGGGCGCATTGGGCAGCTTCCAGGGCTTGAGCTGCGCAATCGACAGTTCGCGCCTGGTCTTGCTCTCGCGGCACGCGTGGCGCTGTTCCTTGACCTTCTTGGCCCTGCGCGCGTCGAGGTGCTCGTCCAATCTCTTCCGCGACCAGCCGTCCGGCCTGATGTGTGAGAGGCCAAGGCGGTCGTACTGCTCGATGGTCACCCTCATGCGCCTGCCAGTCGACACTGAGTTGTAGCGCGGCAAGGCTTGCAGGACGTCGCTGACCATCTCTGTGACGTCGGCGCGTGAGACGAGCGGTGTATTTGCCTCGATCCACTCCCATAGGGCGAACCAGAACCCGTCTTGCCCGCAAGCGATGGCGAAGTGTGGGATGATCTCCGCAACGTAGAGGACCGCATCGTCTGTCCGACAGGCCCCGGCGTTGGTATCGCGCAACACGGCCGTGATCTGATCACGGCGCTTCCGCGCCACGATCTTATCGACTTCGGAGCGATGCCCGAAAAGCCTTTGCTCGCGTTGCGGTGGCGGGTCTACTTGGTGTACACGTAGAGTGTTGTCTGCAGATTTCGGGCGGGGGCTCGTGCTTTGCTGACGACGGGGTGTCTGGAACTTCGTTGGGCCTTCCGGTTGGCGCTGGAAGGCCCGTTCCATTTCAGCATGTGTGTGCACGAGGCCGCCCTCTGCGAGGGCGAGTGTCACAGTATTCCTGCCTCCGTGTGAGCGTCTCTAACGCGCTTGATGTACGCGATGTGCACCAGTTCTCTAGCACAGCGCCAAGCTGATTGCTTGCTAAGTCCGCGCTGCATCAGGCCTTTCTGTAGCCTGCGGACTTCGAAATCACGCTTTCTGTCCAGATCCGGCGCGTAGCCGTGAGGAAGGCGCTCGATTACCTCCGCGAGGACGGCCGCGTTCCTAGCCAGCGGGAACGCCAGAACGGGCGCCGGGCTCAGGTCGCGCGGCGTGCCGATCCCCGAGCGCTGGCCGAGGCTCGCCGGGGCCCGAGGGCGGCGGCCGCCCTCGAGGCGGACCGCCGCGGCGCGCTCGGCTGGCGTCGGCGGCTTGGGCTTCCGGGGGCGCTTCGGCTGAGAGATACCCGCAATCTTCAGGGCATCTTCCTCAAGTACGAGGCCGGCGGCTTTGAACAGAGGCAGGTCGGGAAGTTCCTTCATGAGGAGCCCCCTTCACATGCGCGATTGGTGTTGTTGAAAGCACTGAAAAACTTGTCAGTGCAGGCATCTCCGTATGCGCTTTCCCAGGCATCTATCGTTAGTATCTGGTAGGCTAAGATAGATTTTCTAGGTATGCGCTGGGCCGCCGCCAGCTGTTCAATGAGTCCCTTCGCGATATAATGGGCTGCTATGAGGCAGATACTGGTTTCTGCGGAGATGGCCTTGATTGCCTCTGGGTGCGCCTCTCGTATAAAATTCGCCAACTGAGTAGCTAAAGCGGGATCAATACTACAGCATATTAAAAGGTCACTAAAGCCGTGCCAAGGTAGATGTACATCAGCGAAGGGAGCTCGGAAGAACCGTAGTGGCCTGCCGTTGAGCATGCCAGTGTAGATCGGGGCTGCTAGGGTGCTCATGGCCGCCCCTCACGCCGCGACTTCGGACGTGGATCCCCGTGCCTGGGCCTCGATCCAGGTTTCCAAATCGATGTCCTTGTAGAAGACCTTTCCGCCGATCTTGTAATAGCGTGGGCCCTTTCCCTTCACCCGCCAGGCGCGGAGCGTGGAGGGCTTCGATCCGAGCTGATCTGCAGCATCCGTCTCGCAACGGAAGCCGCGCTGTTCTAGAGCTGTGGGATGGTTCATCTGTGCCGCCTTCGGTTCACTTCACCGTTCACGGCTCGACAATTTAATCAGATTTTGGCGGTGAGCTACGCAAATATATCGCCGAGTGCTCGGGCATTTTTGGCTCAGGGCCGCAGAGTGCATCGAGCTCCGAATAGAGCCGCTCCGCGCCTCCTGCTTCCACGCGCTGCTCGGTCATGGCCTGTGCCAAAGCTCTCGTGAGCGCGCGTCGCACGTGGCCCTGGCTGATCCGGGCGGTTTGAGCGCAGCGTGACAGTTCGAACATTAGGTCGGTCAACGCAGCCGAAGTCCGGCCTCTGCTGTCCTCGACGTTCCATCTTTCCTGCCTGGCGAGGCGTAGAAGTGCTGTCGCCCAAACGAGTAGCGTTGTATCGGGCGGTCGACCTCGGCGGGCATCGTTGAACGCGCGGTATCCCTTATCCAGAGAGAAATCGGCCCCCTCCGCGCATTCGCGTACCTGACGGGCGAATTTCAGCCGCTCCTTCACATCGTTGGCAATGACACCAGGGCGGCGCTTAGCCCCAACCAGCTCTTCCTTCAGACAAGCCCGAGCCAAATCGCGCAACGATTTGTTTAGGGCGTGAGCTTCGGCTGAGACCCTGCGAAGAGCGGCAGTAATCTCGGCATCATTGTTTATGCTGCCGAGATATCTTGCAACGTCGGCCTCCAGCTGTCCTCGAACATAATCAGTCGCATGCCCGCCGACGCGGACGATTACCTCACTCAAGGTCGCCCACTGCACGTCTGTGAAGGCGAACGCCATTCTCAGCCACCCGAACGGAGCGTGACCACGTTAGAGGCCTCGAGCTTCTTCCGAGCCTCCTGCAGTGCCGCTGCGCGCTTCTTTGAGCTTTCCTCGGCTGCGCGTTTTACCGCCTCCATCTGCAGTTGGGCATACCGCATCGCTGTCGCGACCGACTTGTGGCCGCAGATCCGCATCTGATCGGGCAGGGGGATGGTCGGGTCAGAATAAATCTTCGTACAGAACCAGTGGCGTATCAGGTGCGTGGTGGCGTTTTCCTTCGCGGCCACGCCGGCTGCGGCCATCGTCTTCTCGAAGGAGCCTTCCAACGTCTCAACCCGCATGGCCTTGAGGTTCTTGGACGGGCACACGGCCGAAGCGCCGGCGATCCGCGGCGCAGCCTCCAAGAGGCTGCGCGCCTCCTCAGTGAGCGGCTTGGTGAGCGAGCCGGTTTTGCTGTCCGGCCAGGCGATCACGCCGTCTTCGAAGTTCACAAACGACCATTCGAGCCCGGCGATCTCGCCGACGCGGCACCCGGTAGCGAACAGGAGCTCAATGCCGAGCTTCTGAAAGACGGTGATGGTGCCGGCGGCGGCCAGCTTCTCGGCGGCGCTCAGGAGCTTCGCTACCTCCATGTCGGAGAACAGGCGCTCGCGCCGGCGGGAGCCGAATTTTCGGACGCGACAGGGGTTGGATCCGGGCTCGCGGAGGCCCCACTGCTCTGCGAGCGTCATGGCCGAGGAGAGGACCCGGACGATTGCGTCGGCATGCGTTCGGGTGGCCCGGCGCTTGTGGTGCAGCTCGGCGACCCGGGCAGGGGTAAGAGACCGCACGGGCACATCGCCCAACTCTGGCTTCAAGGCCTGCTCGATGATCTGCCGATAGCCGGCAGCGGTGCGCGACTTGAGGCGAGTGTCGACGTGCTCGGCCACGAAGCGGTCCAGCAGGTCGCGAACCTTCGGCGCATTCCGCTCCTCGGCCTGAGCCTCCTTCGCGGCGGCGAGCTCGGCGGCCGGGTCGGCGCCGAGCGTCGCCCCGGCCAGGATCCGCTCGGCTTCTTGGCGCGCTTGATCCGGAGAGAGTTTGTTGGCTGGGCCGATGGTCTGCCGGCGGTAGGGCGCGCTGCGGCCGCGCCCGGCCCGGTAGGCGACGATGTACGTCTTTCCGCCTGTCGGCCGCACGCGAACGCCGAAGCCGGTCAGGTCACGGTCCCAAGCCGTGTACTCTGCCGCCCGAGGCTCAAGCCCGTCGACCATCCGCTTCGTGATGCGCTGCTCAGCCATGCCACCCGTCCGGCCCGGGCTCACAGCGCGCTCCACGAGGCCGGATGGGGTAGCACCGATCCAGTTCCGGGGAAGCACGGGGGAAGCACGCGGCATCAACATCGAGCGACAGCTATCGCCGCCCATCGATAGGGTAGGGAGCTAAGCGCCCACAATGCAATCGTTTTGTCGATTAGCGTCCACACAGGCCAACGCCGCCAGCGCGGCCGCACGCAAGCTTTTAATCTGTAGGTCCTGGGTTCGAGTCCCAGCGCGCTCACCACACCCTCGGTGATCCCCATCGGACGCGGCTGGCCGGTAACGGCGAACCGCCCGCGGTCGTTGATGGGGACTTCCTTTCAGATTGGCGGTGCGTTGCCGATTGCGCCGGCGCTCGCAGAACCTGCGGTGGAACCTCTTTGCGGCGTATTGGGTTGGGGCCCCAACGTAACCGTGAAGGATTCATCGATGCGAAAGCTCGCACTCATCTCCGCCCTGAGCCTCTCCATCGGAGCTCTCGGCGCCACCAGCGCGGACGCGCAGGGCTATGGCTACGGGCGGCATCACGGCTACGGATACGGCCACGGATATCATCGCGGATACGGCCCGCGCCGGGATTACGGCTACCGTCGTCATCGCGGGATCTCGACCGGGGCTGCAGTCGGTCTTGGCATCGCCGGTGCGGCCGCCGGAGCCGTTGCGGCGGGCGCTTTGAGCCGGGGTCCGGGTTACTACGGCTCCGGCTACTGAGCCGAGCCACGGATTTTCACGCAGAGCCCCGTCGCCCCCGCGACGGGGCTCTCGCCGTTTTTCACCGCCGCATCGATGAACCGGCCGTGCGCGCCGAGTCGATGATGCGAGACCTCGGGGTTGGCGCCATCGTCAGGGGCGGCCGAAACCGACGAGGACGTCCGCATGATCGTCTCAGCGCAGCCAGCGCCGGATCTGTTCGCGGAGGGTCGGGCGGACGGCACGGCGCGCTCGGGCCGCTGCGAAGCGATCGATGTGGATCCTGTCGTTGGGGACCTGACGCAGGAAACGCTCCGCGATCTCGAAGATCACGACATCCGGCCGAACCGCCTCGACATAGCGCCAGTCGATATTCGCCGACCAGATCGCGTGCACCTCGTGGAAGGTCTCGGCCAGCATGGCGGTGAGACGCGCCCCCGGGCTGTAGATGTAGGAATCGCCGAACAGGATCACGCGCCGCGGATCAGGGGCCGTTTTGTTCTGCAGCACGACCCGCGACCCGACGAACAGACCGCGCGGTCGCACGGCGCGTCCGGACTCGCGAACCTCGACCAGCGCGTTCGCGTCGATCCGTTCGGCACGGCGCGGGAAATCGTAAGCCACATACGCTTCGTCGACCGGAGGGACGAGCTTCTCGCCGAGATCGAAGGTGAAGGTCTCGCGGGTGCTGGTGCCGGCAAAGACATGGTCCGCCACCGGTGCGTTCAGGGCTTCGCAGAGGGCGCGATAGGCGATGAGATAGCCGCGATAGGTCCAGTGCGTGTCCGTCCGCAGGTAGACCGGCTCGCCGTCCCGCGCGGCCACGAGTGGCGTCTGCAGATCCGCCATCGGAGCTCCGCTGTCGACGGCGACCGATCGGGCGAGGCGGACGCCCGGTGGGTCGTCGAGCCCCGGAAAGGGGCGGCCGAGCAGGTCGGGATAGATCGCCAGCTTGTCGGGGACGACGGTATGCACGTGGCGGATTCCGAGGGCGTCCAGGCGGCGTGCCCGTTGCCCGATCAGCCGGGTCCAGCGTCTGAGGATCCGTCGCGAGGTCGCGGTGTCGCCGTAGAAGGCCTCTACCTCGCCGGCGCGCCCGACCCAGTACAACCAGCCCTCATGTCCCACAGCCACGCCGCTGCCGCTCGCCTTCACAGGTCGAAGTCCCCCCGCTGCCTGCGACAATCCTCAACGATGCCGCTTGCTTCCGCCTCGACGGATCTGCGCGGGATTGCAACCCCCTGACCCTGAGGGCACGCGCTCGGCACGGGTCTACGGTGGAGATGCCGGCGCGGCGCCGCCCTGCGGTCGTGTCCGGAGTGCAGGGACCCGTAGGCGCCCGGGTGGTGATTTTCGCGATCGGCGGACCTGCGGTGAAACTTTACGCCTCCGCGGCGGGTACTGCCGGGCAGGCGCACGCTTCCGTGCGGCGTTCCGCAAAGGGGCCGGGTCATGTCCGCGCTTGTCACGTTCATCGGTTGCGGCTTGGTTCTCTTCGGTTTCGCAGCCGAGAAGTTCGCCGAGCATCGCTGGCTCGCCGCGAGCCGGCCGGCACCGCTCGACGCCCTGGCTATCCTGGCGCTGACGCTCCCGGCATTCGGACTGATGCTCATGGCGACCTTGGCGACTTGAGCCGGGACGGCGCGTGCCTCAATCGGAATCCGGACTGAACGCCACGCCGACCGTCTGCTCCGTCCGCCAGATCAGGCGAACCGCGTGCCGCGTTTCTGAACTCGTCAACACCAGATAGAACGCGTTCTCGAGCAGCGCCGCCTGCTGGCCGAGGAACTCCAACATCGCGCCGCGATCGGAGATGTTTCTGACCTGACACGGATAACGCGCGCCGTCCCGTTGCTGAGCAAAGGCCAGCAGGGCGGTGGGCTTCCGCTCGGTCGCCCGTCGCTCCGCCAGGGCGCTGTAAGGGCGTGCGGTGCGGGACACGGCCGAGGTTCCTGCCTGGATCCGTTGATGGGCGCGATATCAGTAAAAATGCGCGGTATTTACTAATAGATGATTGATGGTCCCCGATCGTCCGGCAGAAGGACAAGACGTGGCGCGTCTATCGGCGGGAGTTCGCATAATCACCGCGGGCCCTTTCCGGGCGATGGCGGTCCCTTGCCGACCTTGATGAACCTGCCGACCAGGAGGCCCAGCGGGATCGATATCAGGAGCCAAATTCGCAGGAAACGAAGGGCTTTCATGGGTCCGAACCGGTGGCGAAATCCGGCCTGCATCAGATCACATCGGGATCCAGGCACCGAATCCGCAACCTGCCCGGTTGATCGGGGCTAATGTCGCCGCGACGCTCGGCAGAGCCTATCTCGCACCGAGGGGCGGCCGCCCGTCCGGTTCCGGGCGCGGCCGTGCCGTACGGATATCGGAGACGATCATGCGCATCCGCCCTGGCTTGGTCCTGCTGGCCAGCATCGCGGCCGGTCTGCCGCTTTCCGGCGCCGCCGAGGCACCCGGACGGCCGCCGTCAGCCGCGCCTGTCCCCGATCAGCCTTGGCTGCCGACCCTTTCCCGGAGCGTCCAGGGAACCGGCGTGCCGGGGCTGGACGGCGGCCACGTCTTCCTCTGGAACCGGCCGCAGGCCTTTGATCCGGTCTCGACCCTGCGGGTCGACCGGCACGTGCCCGAAGGGTCGGGTGAGGCCACTCACACCTACAAGGCGATCTGGGCGCTCGGCTCCACCGGCCCGCACAATGCCGGCTACGAATGGACGATCACGGGCGAACTGCACAATCGCGCCCTCGCCAGCACCGGGGCACAGAACGTCGCCGTCAATGGCACGATCTTCAAGGAACCGAACGGGGTGGGGCCGGTGGGGCCGTCCTGGGCCGGCAACTTCAATTGCGTCGACATGACCGACGAGGCCGACCCCGTGGCCTCGTGCATCGGCGCCGAGATCGACGTCTCGGCGCAATCGCCGACGACGGATCGGAACCGCCAGCGGGTCGGTCTGCAGATCTCCACCGGCGGCGTGCCGGGGGCCCATACCGGCTACGGCATCCTCATGGGCAATCTCACCGGATCCATCACCGACCGGGCGATCTCGTTCCAGGGGGAGGGGACCTACGGCATCGGGATCGACGCTGCCGCGGCGCGGTTTACCGGCGTGCCGATGCTGCTCGCGGCCGGACAGGCGATCGGGCTCGACGGCAACCGCGACGGCGGCTTCTCCCGCAGCCTCGGCTTCGACGGTCGCGATCTGGTCTATGGCACGGGAGCCGGACCGGTCCTGCGCGTGAGCGACACCGGGCAGATCGAGGCCGCCTCTTTCCGCGAGACGCTGCCGCGGCCGCCCGAGAGCAGCCGCGCACCCTGCATCCCGGGGGACCACGCCTGGGACGAGGCCTACGAGTACCGCTGTGTCGCGCCCGATCGCTGGAAGCGCGCGGCGCTCAGCGACTGGTGAGCCGCGCGCCGCGGGGCGTCAGCGATCGAGGATTCGCACCACCGCACGGGTCTCGGGGTCGACGACCACGATCTTGTCGCCCGGCGCCACGAAGTAGCCGAAGCGCCGCAGGCGCGGATTCGGGGCCTCGGTGAAGGGGGCCAGACGCACGTCAGGCGGCACGATGCTGCCGGGACGCAGCGGGATCGATCCGACGATCGGCCCGGGCCCCACCGGTCGGCGCACGATGTAGTCGCGCACCACCACATCGTCGTCGGGGCCGAACTCGTCGGGAGTCACGATCACCGCCTGCGCGAAGGCGGAGCCGGTGAACAGCGCGGCAAACCCGAGGGCTGCGGCGAGGCTGGCGCGTGTCGACATGTCGGACTCCGTAATGTCCTGGGCCGCCGGAAACATCAGGGTTCGCGCTTCGGTTCCCGGTCGGCGTCGGTCAGCGGCCGACCTGCCCAACTTCCGCGAGGGGCACCGGTGACCAGCGGGTCAGCTGAACGTAGCCGTCGAGGGCCGCGACCACGACGTGGCGGCGGTGGCGGTGCACCACCGTCCCGGGCGTGTGCGCGTGGCGTTCCGGCCAGCCCTGGGCCTCCGCCACGAACACCCGGGCATCTCCCAGCCGCGCAATCGTCTCGACCGTGCCGAAGGCCCGCACCCGGCGCAGGACCGTCGCGACATCCTGCCGGAAATCGAGCGTCCGGTCGAAATCGGTGGCACGGGGCCAGTAGGAGCCGTCGCCCTGCGGCTCGGATCTCCGCCATCGTGCGGGCAGTTCACGGCCGAGCGGGTCCGCGGCGAGACGGCGGGCCGCCATCTGGCACTTGGCCAGCAGGGTCTCGTGGCTCTCGTGCGAACTTAAGCCGAAGATATCCTGCGCGAGGATGTCGCCGGTGTCGAAGCCGTCGGCAAGGACATGGGCGGTGACGCCCCAGCTCTCGTAGCGGTCGAGGACGGCGCGGAACAGCGGGTAGGGGCCGCGGCCCGTCGGAAGCGGGGAGGGGTGGATGTTGAGGCCGTAGGCGGCGCGGCCCTTCCAGCCCTTGATGAGCCAGGGATATCCCGCGACCACGAGCGCCCAATCCCGGCCGTGCTCGGCCTGAAGCGCCTCGATATCCCGTTCGCGGATCCGCGACAGCTGGATCGGCAGCCGCAGCGCCCGGGCGCGGGCGACGATGACTTCGTTGTGGTCGTAGATCCCGTCACAGGGGCGGGTGAACAGCTTCACCGGCGTCCAGCCGGCATCCAGCAGTCCCTCGAAGACTCCGCCGAGGAAGTCGATGCCGGCGAACGCGAACTTCATCCTTGCCGCCTGCGACCTTGTGCACGTGGAGGGCGCGGATCCGCCGTCTGCCCGGGAGCGTCCCTCGCCTTACCTTGATCGTGCCAATGCGGGTAGCAAGGGGTTCGGCGTGCGTCGGGTGATCATCTACGGCGGAACCGGAGGCATCGGTCTTGCCACGGCGCGTGCCCTCCGCGCCCGAGGCTACGCCCTGCATCTCGCGGCCCGCGACGCGGATCGCCTGTCTAAGGTCGCCGAGGATCTGGGGGAGACGCGCATCACCGCGGGCGACGTCACCGATCCGGACTTCGCGTCCGCCGTGACCGAGGCGGCGGGCCCGGACCTCGCGGGGCTGGTCTACGCGGTCGGCACCATCAATCTGCGGCCGCTGAATCGGTTGACGCGGGCCGATGTCGAGGGCGACTTCGCCATCAATGCGCTCGGCGCCTTCTCGGCGGTGCAGGCCGCCGCGGGCGCGCTGAAGGCCGGTGCCGGCGCGGCGGGGGCCGGGATCGTCCTGTTCTCGACGGTGGCGGTGGCGCAGGGTTTTGCCGCGCATGCCTCCGTCGCCATGGCGAAAGGCGCCATCGAGGGCATGGCACTGTCCCTGGCGGCCGAACTCGCGCCCCAGATCCGCATCAACGTCGTGGCGCCCTCGCTGACGCGCACGCCGCTCGCTGCGGGGATCACCGGCAACGAGACCCTCGCGCAGGGGATTGCGGCCATGCATGCCCTCCAACGGCTCGGGCGTCCGGAGGATGTCGGCGCCCTGGCCGCCTTCCTGGTCTCCGATGAGGCGGCCTGGATCACCGGCCAAGTCATCGGCGTGGATGGCGGCCGCTCCGCCCTCCGGACCAAGGGCTGAGACGATGGCCGGAAAACGCCGCGGCGCCGCCGCACCGCGCGGCACGCTGCGTTTCGTCCTCGGCGATCAGCTGACGCGCCGGGTCTCGAGCCTCGTCGACCTCGACCCCGAATGCGACGTGGTGCTGATGGTCGAGGTCCGGGACGAGGCGACCTATGTCCGCCACCACAAGCAGAAGATCGCCTTCCTGTTCGCCGCCATGCGCCACTTCGCGGCCGAATTGGAGGCGGAGGGGATCACCGTCGACTACGTGCGCCTCACCGAGGCGGGCAATACCGGTAGTTTCACCGGCGAACTGGAGCGCGCCGTCGCGCGGCACCGGCCGGAGCGGATCGTCGTCACCGAACCGGGCGAGTGGCGCGTCTGGGAAATGATGCAGGATTGGCGCGAGAGCCTGCCGATGCCGCTCGAGATCCGCGCCGACAACCGCTTCCTGTGTCCGCGTGAGGATTTCGCGAAATGGGCAGACGGCCGGCATCACCTGCGGATGGAGACCTTCTACCGGGGCATGCGGCGTCGGACCGGCCTTCTGATGGATGGCGGCAAGCCTGCCGGCGGCCGCTGGAATTACGATCCCGAGAACCGCAAGCGCCTGCCCAAGGGGCATCGTCCGCCGGACCGGATCGGCTTCCAGCCCGATTCCGTGACGCGCGAGGCCATCGCCCTCGTCGAGGCGGAATTCGGCGACCATTTCGGCGATCTCTCCGGCTTCTCCTGGCCGGTGACCCGGGCCGACGCCCTCGCGGCGCTCCGGCACTTCCTGGCCGAGGCCCTTCCGACCTTCGGCGACTATCAGGACGCAATGAAGACCGGCGCGCCGTTCCTGTACCACGCCCTCCTGTCGCCCGCCCTCAACGCCGGCCTGCTTACCGCCGAGGAGGTCTGCTGGGCGGCCGAGCGCGCCTACCGCGACGGTGCGGCGCCGCTCCACTGCGTCGAGGGCTTCATCCGGCAGATCCTCGGCTGGCGGGAATACGTGCGCGGCCTCTACTGGGCGCGGATGCCCGCCTACCGGGACACCAATGCCCTCGGCGCGCGCCGCGACCTGCCGTGGTTCTACTGGTCGGGGGAAACGGCGCTGAACTGCGTCGCGCAGGTGGTCGCCGAGACGCGCGCCCACGCCTACGCCCACCACATCCAGCGCCTGATGGTGACCGGCAACTTCGCCCTCATCGCCGGCCTCGACCCGGCGCAGGTGGAGGAATGGTACCTGATCGTCTTCGCCGACGCCTACGAATGGGTCGAGTTGCCCAACGTTCACGGCATGGTTCTGTGGGCCGATGGCGGCGTGATGGGCTCCAAGCCCTATGCGGCCTCGGGCGCCTATATCGACCGGATGTCCGATTACTGCGCGTCCTGCGCCTACGACGTGAAGGTCAAGTCCGGGCCCGAGGCCTGTCCGTTCAACTATCTCTACTGGAACTTCCTGATCGAGAACGAGGAGCGGCTGGCCGGCAATCAGCGCTTGGCGATGCCGTACCGGACCCTGCGCGGATTCGGCGACAAGCGCCGCGCCGAGATCCGCCGCGACGCGGCCGCCTTCCTCGATGCCCTCGAGGCCCGGCCGAGCGCCGATCAGAGGGGCGACCAGACCGACAGCGTCACGTAGGGACAAGCCCGGGCCCGGCGCGACTCGGTCTGAAGGCCCACCGATGCGCGGAGGCTGTACCGGCCGAGGGCGAAGTCTGTCCCGTGCAGGCCGAGGCTCCACTTCGCGTAGCCGGTCGCGTCGGTGTAGAGCGCCGCCTCTGGGCCGAGATAGGTCTCCCAGAGGCGATAGCCCCAGGCGAGGCGCGCCCAGAGGCTGTCCCGGGCCGATCCCGCGACGGCGGTCGCCTGAAGCAGCGTCGCAGCGGTCGGACGTGCCCAGACCTCGCCGTGCAGGCGCAGGCCGAAGCGGGTCGGCAGGGCGTCGCGCGTCGGCCCTGCGATCAGCATCTCGCTCGTGGTCTCGAGGCCGGCATAGGCCGCGACTACGCCCCAGTCGAAAAACCACTGATGCCCGGCGAGTGCGGCGGCGGCGACGGTGTACCGTGCGCGGGGACCGTCCGCGCCGCTTTCCGTGCGCCGTCCGCCGCCGACGGTCGCCAGCGCGACGAAACCCTCCTGCGCGAGAGAGGTAAGGCCGACCTTCGCGCCGAGGGTCAGGAACGTGTCGCCGCCCGCGTCGAGGCTGCCGAACAGCAGCGTGTCGATCTCGCTGGCGTGCGCCGTTGAAGAAAAACCCACGATGCCTGCCAGAAGAATCAGGGTCGTTCGCCTTCGCGCATGGATCTTTGAGGCTGTGCGCTGGCTTTGCACGGTCAATCCTCCAGACTCGAAGGATCGGTTTAAGATAAAATTAACCTTTTTGCATCGATTGGCGCGATGGCATCCCCGGATTTGTTGGCGCCATAATCCGGAAGCCCGGCAAAAGCGCGCCGCATGTCCGCCGGCATGCGCTGTGACTTTGGGAATGCTTGGCCGGGCTGCCGGGCGCGGCGCGGTGCGCGGCCACCTGCCGGCCGCCATCGCGCTGTCGCGAATCCGCCGTGCTTGGCGTGCCAGATGTTCTCGGCTAGAGCCCCCGCGGGTTAGCGAAGGTTGGCAGATCCTTGACCTCCGGTGCACGAACGTCGGACGTCCTCACCGTGCTGGCGAGCCAGGAGGGCGAGCGCCTCACCGTGGGCGACATCGTCGCGGTCCTACGGGATCGCGCCTTCGCGCTGCTCGTGGTCCTGCTGGGGCTGCCGAACTGCCTGCCGATGCCGCCGCCGATCCCACTGATCTGCGGCCTGCTCCTGCTGCTCGTGGCGATCCAGATCGCCGCCGGCATGTCGGCACCGTGGCTGCCGCGGATGCTGCTGGGCCGCTCCATCGCCTTGACGGATGTCCGGCGCGCTGTGACCCGCGCGGTGCCGATCCTGCGCCGCCTGGAGCGCTGGTCGCGCCCCCGCGTCAGCGTCTTCGAGACCGCGCTCGGCATGCGCGGCATGGGGATCGTCCTGCTGGCCCTGGCGCTGGCGCTGATCGTGGCCGCGCCCATCGTCGGGCAGATCCCGCTCGGTCTCGCCGTCTGCCTGGTCGGGCTCGGCCTCGTCGAGCGCGACGGTCTCGTCGTGCTGGGCGGCCTCGTCATCGGCGTGTTCGGCGTCGCCATCAATGCCGGCTTCGCCTATGCGGTGATCGCCGGGGTTGCCGGGCTCCTCAACCTCTGAGCCTCAGAGGCGGTAGCGGATCTGGTCGGTCCAGAAGCGCTCCAGGCGGCCGAGCGCCTGATTCAGGCGGGCGAAATCGTCCTCGGAGATCCCACCGATCGGCGTGATCGTCCGGGCATGCTTGTCGTACAGCCCCTGGATGATCTCGTGGACCTGACGGCCCTTGTCGGTCAGGCTGATCCGCACGGAGCGCCGGTCCGTCTTCGAGCGGGCATGGTGGAGGTAGCCCGCCTCGACCAGCTTCTTCACGTTGTAGGAGACGTTGGAGCCGAGATAGTACCCCTTGGTCCGCAGCTCGCTCGCGGTCAGTTCCTTGTCGCCGATGTTGTACAGCAGCAGCGCCTGGACGCTGTTGACGTCCTCGCGGCCGCGGCGCTCGAACTCGTCCTTGATCACGTCGAGCAGGCGGCGGTGCAGCCGTTCCACGAGGTGGAGCGCCTCCAGGTAGGAGCCCTTCGCGCCCAAGCCTTCCTCGGGAGCTTCGATCTGCGCGACTCGGGCGTTCTGGGTCTTCATCTCTGCCTCGCCATCCGATGATCCGGCACCCGTTCGATGCGGCGCCGTTGATGATGGCTAAGCTAGGGCTCGGGAATGAAAGGCGATTTAAGCGACAGGATGAATTCGCGATTTACTCTTCGCGGTAAAGACAAACTGAATGAAGATAAGAACGGTTCGTTCACCGTGCTTCCTGCGCCGCCAGCCAGGACAGCAGGAAGTACAACGTCACGACGCAGCCCCCGAATACGAGCAGCGGCACCGATAACGGCAAGAGTTGCGGTGTCAGAACCGCCAGCGTCATCGCCGACGTGACGGCGAGCAGCCAGATGACGCCGCCCCAGGCGCTCGTCAGCCACAGGCCGATCGCCGCGGCGGCATCGATCACCGCGAAGTAGACGATGGCGGATTGGCGGCCGAAGGGCTCGGCCTCGAAGGGGCGGACCCCCGGCACGATGTCGAGGATGGTCGCCCAGGCGAAGACGCTCTTGAGCAGCCAGACGAGGGCCGTGAGCCGCATGAACCAGATCAGCACCGTATCCCACGTGCCGGGTGCCGGCCCCTGGACGCGCTCGATCCGGTCGCTGGGGATCCCCCCGGGCCGGGGCGTCCTGCGCCGGATCGGAAAATAGCCGGGCACTATCGGTGACTCGCGGAGATGATGGGCCGGCTCATGGACAGGGAACAGGATCCTGGTCTTCGGGAACGCAACGCGCCGGGTTGAAGCCGTTCCGCCGTCCTGCGTCAACGGTCGGGTTTCGCCGCACAGGTCCGGTGTGGTAGTCGAACGCCTCCGGCGCAGGGGCGCCGCGCGATCCGCGGCGTGGTCCGCGCGAACGGTAGCGAAGCCGCATGTCAGACACCCTGCCAGAGCCGCGCCCTCTCGCCGTGGAGGCCGCCCATGAGGGCGCCCGCGTGGAGGGTCTCAAGATCACCCAGCGCCCGCGCCGCAACCGAAAATCGGAATGGTCGCGCCGGCTGGTCCGCGAGCATACCCTGACGGTCGACGATCTGATCTGGCCGATGTTCGTGATCGAGGGCGAGGGCCGGCGCGAGCCGATCGCCTCCATGCCCGGCGTCGAGCGGCTCTCGGTGGACGAGGTCGTCCGCGACGCGGAGCGCGCGGCGCGCCTCGGCATTCCGGCCATCTCGTTCTTCCCCTACACGGATGTGGCGCTGCGCGACCCGACCGGCTCGGAGGCGCTCAACGCCAACAATCTCGTCTGCCGGGCGGTGCGGGCCGTGAAGCGGGCCGTGCCCGAGGTCGGGATCATGACCGACGTGGCGCTCGATCCCTACACCAGCCACGGCCATGACGGCCTGATGAAGGACGGCGCGGTCCTCAACGACGAGACCGTCGCGGTCCTCGTCGAGCAGAGCCTGATTCAGGCCGAGGCCGGCACCGACATCATCGCCCCCTCCGACATGATGGACGGGCGCGTGGGCGCGATCCGCGCCGGCCTCGACAAGGCGGGGTTCCTCGACGTGCAGATCATGGCCTACGCGGCCAAGTATGCCAGTGCGTTCTACGGGCCGTTCCGCGACGCGATCGGCACCAAGGCCGCCCTCGTGGGCGACAAGCGCACCTACCAGATGGATCCGGGCAACTCGTCCGAGGCCCTGCGCGAGGTCCGCCTCGACCTCGACGAGGGCGCCGATTCGGTGATGGTCAAGCCGGGCCTGCCCTATCTCGACATCATCCGCCGGGTCCGCGACGAGTTCCAGGTCCCGACCTTCGCCTACCAGGTGTCCGGCGAGTACGCGATGATCGAGGCGGCCGCCCGGAATGGCTGGCTCGACGGCGACCGCGCGATGGTCGAGGCGCTCCTCGCCTTCAAGCGGGCCGGAGCCGACGGCGTCCTCACCTATCATGCGCCGCGGGTCGCGGAGCGCCTGCGCAGCCATCCGTGACACGCGGGCACCGCTGGCTCCTCGGGGCCGCGGTCGTCGCCGGCTTTCTCGGCGGGCTCGCCGCCTGCCAGGATACCCTGCGCCGGGATCGCGTCGCCACCTGCCGACGGGCGTTGCCGGCCGTGGCGCCGCAACCTGGGATCCGGCTTCTGCGGGCGGCGCCGGGACCGGCGGCGAATTCGGTCCGGGTCGATTATTCCGACGGGACCCGGCCGCACTGGCTGACCTGCCGGTTCGATGCCGGGACGACCCTCGTGGCCCTCGCCACCGAGGGGACGACCCTGTCGGGGCCCGCGCTCTATATGCTGAGGCGATTCTATCTCGACACGCCGGACGCCGCGGCCGGCGACCCGGCCGGACGGTAAGGCAGTCCTGCAGCAGCGCGAAGCCGAGGCCGGGCAAACGCATCCTCTTGCGGCCTGAGCGGCGCGCACCCACCTTCTCGCCCGCAGCCTCGCTGGCAGGACGCGACATCATGCAGAACCCCCAACCCGGATACGCGCAGCGCTTCGACACGGCACCCGGCTATGCGGCGTCGCTGCCGGTTCCATTCGTGCGGGCGAGTCTCGGCGGCCGGACGGTCGCCTATCTCCTCGATATCCTGTTCATCTTCGGCTTCACGGCCCTGCTGACTTTGCTGATCACCGTGATCGGCGTGGTCACGTTCGGCCTCGGCTGGACCCTGTTCGCGGTGCTGCCGGCGAGCGGCATCATCTATAGCGCGATCACGGTGGGCGGGTCGAAGCAGAGCACGATCGGCCAGCGGTTGATGGGCCTGCGCACCATCGCACCCGAGAGCGGCGCGCGGGTCGACGTGATCACGGCCGCGGTCCACGCCCTGTTGTTTTACGTGGCGATCTCGACCTTCCTGCTCTGGTGCGTCGACATCGCGTTCGGCCTGATGCGGTCGGACCGGCGTCTCGGTCACGACCTGCTGCTCGGCCTCGCCGTCGTCCACGCCCGCTGAGCGTCGAACCCGGCGATGAAAATCTGACGGTGCGACCGGTCGGGCCATTGAGCCTCGGCCGGTCGCCTGTACATTGACATGCCGGCGCCGAGAGGACGAACCCGGCGCAGGGCCTGTGAGAAGCGTGACCAGCCATCCGCGCGACACACCGCAATTCTACCTCACGGCCCCCTCGCCGTGCCCGTACCTGCCGGGACAGGAGGAGCGGAAGGTCTTCACCCACTTGGTCGGGCGGCGCGCCCGCGACCTCAACGAGATCCTGACCCAGGGCGGCTTCCGTCGCTCGCAGACGATCGCCTACCGTCCCGCCTGCGAGACCTGCCGCGCGTGCATCTCGGTGCGTGTCGTGGTCGATGAATTCGTGCCGAGCGCCAGCCAGAGACGCATCCTGGCGCGGAGCGCCGACTGGATCGGCACGCCGGAGCCGAACCGGCCCGCCTCGGAGCAGTACGCCCTGTTCCGCCGCTACCTCGACGCCCGCCACGGCGACGGCGGCATGGTCGACATGACCGTGCTCGACTACGCCATGATGGTCGAGGACAGCCACGTCGACACGCATCTGGTGTCGTACCGGCGGCACGGGCCGGACACGGCGGTCACCGGCCGCGGCTCCGGGCCGCCGCTCGCTTTCTGCCTGACGGACGTCCTCTCCGACGGGCTGTCGATGGTGTACTCGTTCTACGATCCCGCCGAAGCCGCGCGCTCTCCCGGGACTTTCATGATCCTCGACCATATCCGCCGGGCCCAACGGCTCGGCCTGCCGTATCTCTATCTCGGCTATTGGGTCGAGGGGTCGCAGAAGATGGACTACAAGTCCCGTTTCCGCCCGCAGGAGCGCCTGATGGGCCAGGGCTGGGTGCGGATCGACTGATCCCGCTGCCGCCGACGGTCCACATCCGTTGCCGTCCCGTCATGGCCGATGCGCATTGAGCGGCCGGGCCGGCGCATGCTACCGGCCTCGCACGCAATACGGACCGTGCCGAGGCCCCCATGATCCCCCGCTACAGCCGCCCCGCGATGACGGCGATCTGGTCGCCCGAGAGCCGATTCCGGATCTGGTTCGAAATCGAGGCCCACGCCACCACGGCGCTCGCCGAGATCGGCGTCGTCCCGAAGGAGGCGGCCGAGACGATCTGGGCCAAGGGTAAGGACGCGGTCTTCGACGTCGCCCGCATCGACGCGATCGAGGCGGTGACGAAGCACGATGTCATCGCCTTCCTCACCCATCTCGCCGAGATCGTCGGTCCCGAGGCGCGCTTCGTCCACCAGGGCATGACCTCGTCGGACGTGCTCGACACCTGCCTCAACGTCCAGTTGGTGCGCGCCGCCGACATCCTGATCGCCGACGTCGATTCGCTCCTCGCCGCCCTCAAGGCCAGGGCCTTCGAGCACAAGCTGACCCCCACCATCGGCCGATCGCACGGCATCCATGCCGAGCCGGTCACCTTCGGGCTGAAGCTGGCCCAGGCCTATGCCGAGTTCGAGCGCAACCGCCGCCGCCTCGTCGCGGCCCGCGAGGAGGTCGCCACCTGCGCCATCTCCGGGGCGGTCGGCACCTTCGCCAATATCGACCCGCGGGTGGAGCAGTACGTTGCCGAGAAGATGGGCCTGACCGCCGAGCCGGTCTCCACCCAGGTGATCCCGCGCGACCGGCACGCGATGTTCTTTGCCACCCTCGGCGTCGTCGCCTCGTCCCTGGAGCGCCTGGCGATCGAGATCCGGCACCTGCAGCGCACCGAGGTTCTGGAGGCGGAAGAGTTCTTCTCCGAGGGGCAGAAGGGCTCCTCGGCCATGCCGCACAAGCGCAACCCGGTCCTCACCGAGAACATCACCGGCCTCGCCCGGATGGTGCGCGGCTACGTCACCCCGGCGCTGGAGAACGTCGCCCTCTGGCATGAGCGCGACATCTCGCACTCCTCCGTCGAGCGGATGATCGGCCCCGACGCCACCGTGACCCTCGACTTCGCTCTGGCCCGCATGACCGGGGTCATGGAGAAGCTGCTGGTCTACCCGGCCAACATGCAGAAGAACCTCGACCGGCTCGGCGGCCTGATCCACTCGCAGCGCGTGCTTCTCGCGCTCACCCAGGCCGGCGTGTCCCGCGAGGATTCCTACCGGCTGGTCCAGCGCAACGCGATGCCGGTCTGGCGCGGCGAGGGCGATTTCCTGGCCCTGCTCAAGGCGGACCCGGAGGTCGCCGCAGCGCTCGCGCCCGAACAGATCGAGGCGTGCTTCGATCTCGACTACCACTTCAAGCACGTGGACACGATTTTCGGGCGGGTGTTCGGCGACCGCTGAGCATCCCGCACGATTCCTGCTTGGGCCCGCGACGAACACAGGACAGCTCTCCGTGACCGCTCCCCGCATCGTCTACCTCAACGGCCAGTTCCTCCCCTTCGAGGAGGCGCGCGTGCCGATCATGGATCGCGGCTTCCTGTTCGCGGACGGCATCTACGAGGTCTCGGCGATCATCGACGGCAAGCTCGTCGACAACGCCGCGCATCTCGCCCGCCTCGACCGCTCCCTCGGTGAGATCGGCATCCGCAATCCGCACGATGCGGCAAGCTGGGAGCGCCTGCAGACCGAACTCGTCGCCCGCAACGGCGTCACCGAGGGGCTGGTCTACATGCAGGTGACCCGGGGCGTGGCCGAGCGCGACTTCGCCTTCCCGAAGGCCGGCACCGAGCCCACCGTGATGATGTTCACGCAGGCCAAGACCGTGCTCGCCAACCCGCTTGTCGAGAGCGGCGCCCGGGTGATCACCGTCGAGGATCTGCGCTGGAAGCGACGGGACATCAAATCGGTGGCCCTGCTGGCGCAGGTGCTCGCCAAGCAGCAGGCGGCCGAGGCCGGCGTCGCCGAGGCGTGGATGGTCGAGGATGGCGCGGTGACCGAAGGCTCGTCCTCGACCGCGTTCATCGTCAGCCGCGACCGCGTGCTCGTCACCCGGCCGCTCTCCACGGCGCTCCTGCCGGGCATCACCCGGGCGTCGGTCCTGCGCCTCGCCCAGGAGGCGGATCTGCGGATCGAGGAGCGGCTGATTCCGGTCGAGGAGGCCTACGCGGCACAGGAGGCCTTCTACACCAGCGCCTCGGCCTTCGTGATGCCGGTCATCGAGATCGACGGCCGCGCCATCGGCGAGGGGCGTCCGGGGCCGCTGACCCGGCGCCTGCGGGACCTGTACATCGAGGCCGCGCGTCGGGGCTGAAGCCCATCGGTTGCCCGGATACCGTCCACAGGTGGACCCTCCGGCCTTCCAGGCCCGCAGGAACGGATTCCGTCTCCGACTGTTCCTCCCCGAATTCGTATCCCGAACCGGGGAGGCTCTCATGCCGAAGAAGATCCTGATCGCCGCCTTCGCGGCGACCCTGGCGGCGGTGCCCGCCTTTGCTCAGACCCCCAGCCCGTCTCCGACGCCGCCCGAGCGCGTGCGCCCGAACGCGGATGCGCCGCCGCAGGATCAGTCGCTCAGCGACAAGCTCCAGAAGAACGACGGGGTCATCAAGCCACCGGATTCCGGGACGACCGGGACCGTGGTGAAGCCCGATCAGTCCGGTACCATGCCGGTCATCAAGCCGCACGAACTCCCGGGCCGGACGCCCGGAACCGAGGCCAAGTAGCCGCGCCGGGCCTATCGCCGGACCGCAGAACGGGTCGCCCGTGCGGTGTCTTGCTTGATTTCGCTGGCTGGATCGCGGAAACGGCACACGACGTGCGCCGCCTGCACCCGTGGGCGGCGCCGTCCCGGTTTCCGTCGCGGGTAAGCAGGCAGGCATGGCCAACGTCGTCGTTGTGGGCGCCCAGTGGGGCGACGAAGGCAAGGGCAAGATCGTCGACTGGCTCTCCGAGCAGGCCGACATCGTCGTCCGGTTTCAGGGCGGGCATAATGCCGGCCATACGCTCGTCATCGACGGCGTCACCTACAAGCTGGCGCTGCTGCCGTCGGGCGTGGTCCGCGGCGGCAAGCTCTCGGTCATCGGCAACGGCGTCGTGGTCGATCCCTGGCATCTCGTGGACGAGATCGACCGGATCAAGGCCCAGGGTGTGGAGGTCTCCCCCGCGTCCCTGCGGATCGCCGACAACGCCACGCTGATCCTGCCGCTCCACCGGGAGCTGGATCATTTCCGCGAGACCGCCAATGCCGGCCTGAAGATCGGCACCACCAAGCGCGGTATCGGGCCGGCCTACGAGGACAAGGTCGGGCGCCGGGCGATCCGGGTCGTCGATCTTGCCGATCCCGAAGCCTTGCCGGCCAAGATCGAGCGCGTGCTGACCCATCACAACGCCCTGCGGCGCGGCCTCGGGATCGACGAGGTCAATGCCGAGGCGCTGCTGTCGGAGCTGAAGGCCATTGCGCCGAAGATCCTGCCTTTCGCCGACACCGTCTGGGCGCTGCTCGACGAGGAGCGGCGGGCCGGTAAGCGCATCCTGTTCGAGGGCGCGCAGGGCGCGCTGCTCGACGTCGATCACGGCACCTATCCGTTCGTCACCTCCTCCAACATCGTGGCCGCGCAGGCGGCGACGGGCTCGGGCCTCGGCCCGGGTGCGATCGGCTACGTGCTGGGCATCGCCAAGGCCTACACGACCCGGGTCGGCGAGGGGCCGTTCCCAACCGAGCTGTTCGACGAGATCGGCGAGACCATCGGCAGCCGCGGCCGCGAGTTCGGCGTCAACACCGGGCGCAAGCGCCGCTGCGGCTGGTTCGACGCCGTGCTGGTGCGCCAGACGGTCCGGACCTCCGGCATTCACGGGATCGCGCTGACCAAGCTCGACATCCTCGACGGCTTCGAGGAGATCCGCGTCTGCACGGGCTACATGCTGGACGGGCAGCCGATCGACCATCTGCCGGCGAGCCAAGCCGCTCAGGCGCGGGTCGAACCGGTCTATGAGGTGATCCCGGGCTGGTCGGAGACGACCGCAGGCGCTCGATCCTGGGCGGACCTGCCGGCGCAGGCGATCAAGTATGTTCGCCGGATCGAGGAGTTGATCGGGGCGCCGGTCGCCCTGCTGTCCACCTCCCCCGAGCGGGACGACACGATCCTCATGCACAACCCGTTCGAGGACTGACGCGTCGCGCGCTATCCCGTTGACGACGCGTGATTCCGGCTGCGCTGCCTGTATCCAGTCCGCGCAGGCTTGATCTAGAACGGGCTGGCGGTCGGGCCTTCATTCTCGCGAATGATCCGCCGTATGCGGCGCAACCGGCGTGCGGGCACCGATCCGTGCGGCGGAATACGACAAACCGGCCGACGGCCGCGACCGGACCTGTCCGGCGGGAGCGGCCATCGGTCCCCGGCCTTCGACCGGCGTTGCCGGACGGCGGCCGAAGGGGCGGACCAGGGTATTATGGCCGATTACTATCCGCTTCTGGCGCGCGCGCTCGATGCGCTACCGGATCGAACGCCCGCTCTGCGCAAGGCGGTCTACGACCGTGCGCGCAACGCGCTGATCAGCCAGTTGCGCTCCCTCGACCCGCCGCTCTCCGAGGCGGATATCGATCTCGAGCGGCGCGCCCTCGACGCCGCGATCGAACGGCTCGAGGTCGACCATGGCGGTCTGCCTGCGCCGGCCAACGATGCGGTTCAGGCCTCTCCGGTGCAGGCGCCTGCACCGGTCGTCTCCGAGCCCATCGCGGTCGCGCCGGCGGTGCAGCCGGAGCCGGAGATCCCCGAACCGTCTCCCCCTGAGCCGAGCGTCGCGTCGAAGCCCGATCCGGTGCTTCCTGCCGCCAAGGCGCCGTTCGCGATCCCGGGTCGGGATAGCGATTCCGCATCCGAGTCCGGACCGCGCGAGGCACCGATCCCGATCACCTCGAGGCGCCCGGGCGCCTCCGCCGCTGCTGCGCCCGAAGGGCTACCCCCTGAGGCGGCGGCTTCGGCTCGCCCCTCGGTCGAGGAGCAGGACGCCGGCGAGGCCGCCGCAGACGTCGGATCGGGCCGCCAGCGCCCGCGCATCGAGGTGGTGCCGCTCCGAGCCGGGCGCTCCCGCGTGCTGCGCAACGTCTTTGTCGGAAGCGTCCTTGCGGTCGTGATCGGCTTGATCGCCGTCGCGGCCTTCCTGCTGCGCGACCGCCCACAGAATCTGCCATCCAGCGGGGCGGAGACTGCGGATTCTCAGCAGTCCGAGGCCGAGTCCAAGTTCGGCGATCGGGTCGGTGGCGATGCGGCGCCGGTGTCGAAGGCGCCTGCGCGCGCGGACGGTGCTGTACCGTCTCGGACCAACGCGCCATCCGCCGAGGCGGGCGTCTCGGTCGCCCAGAGGGCTGAACTCGTCGAGGAAGGGGCCGGCGCAGAAAGCAGCCAGCCGACCGTCACGCAGGGGCGGGTGACGTGGCGCCTGGAGACGGTGAACGGGGAGCAGGGGCAGCCGGTTCAGAACGCGGTCGTCGCGACCGTGACCGTTCCGGAGGCCGGGCTGACGCTGGTGATGACCATCCAGCGCAACCTCGACACGACGTTGCCGGCCTCCCACACGGTGAGCCTTGCGTTCAGCCAGACCGGCAGCAGCGGCACCGCGCGGACGGTCCAGGATGTCGGATTGCTGCAAGCGAAGGATGAGCAGAGCGCCCGCGGTTCGCCAGTCTCGGGCCTGCCGGTCCGTGTCCGCGACAACCTCTTCCTGATCGGCCTGTCGTCGCTGCAGAACGACGTCGAGCGCAACACCGACCTGCTCCTGCATCGGAACTGGTTCGACATCGCGCTGCGCTACACCTCCGGTCGCCGGGCGGTGCTGACCTTCGAGAAAGGGACCGCCGGCGCCCAGGTCATGCAGAGCGCCTTCGACGCCTGGCAGTGATGAACGGGATCGTCCCCGGCGCTCAGTTACGCCGGGGACCTGCTGTCAGCGGGCTTCAATGCCGGTCCGCGGCAGCTCGCGACTGGCAATGTTGCGCTTGACCGCTTCCTGCACCTTTTCGAAGGCCCGCACCTCGATCTGACGAACGCGTTCGCGGGAGACGCCGAACTCGCCCGAAAGATCTTCCAGCGTGATCGGATCCTCGGCGAGACGTCGCGCCTCGAAGATGCGCCGCTCGCGGGCGTTGAGGACACCGAGGGCGTCCTTCAGCGCGGAAAGGCGGTTCTGGCCCTCCTGTTCGCGCGCGAGCACGGTCTCCTGGCTCGGGCTGTTGTCCACGAGCCAGTCCTGCCACTCACCTTCGCCCTCCTCGCGCAGGGGCGCATTGAGCGACGTGTCACCGGACAGACGCCGGTTCATGTCGATCACGTCCTGCTCGGGCACGCCGAGGCGCGTGGCGATCTGCGACACCTGGTCGGGTTTCAGATCGCCCTCATCGAGGGCGGAGATCCGTCCCTTCGCCTTGCGGAGGTTGAAGAACAGCTTCTTCTGGTTGGCCGTCGTGCCCATCTTCACCAGAGACCACGACCGCAGGATGTATTCCTGGATCGCTGCCTTGATCCACCACATGGCATAGGTGGCGAGACGGAACCCCTTGTCGGGATCGAAGCGCTTGACCGCCTGCATCAGGCCGACATTGCCTTCCGACACGACCTCGCCGATCGGCAGGCCGTAGCCGCGATAGCCCATGGCGATCTTGGCGACGAGGCGCAGGTGCGACGTCACCAGGCGATGCGCCGCTTCGCGGTCACCGGCGTCGCGCCAGGCCTTGGCGAGGGTGAATTCCTCCGACGGCTCCAGCATCGGAAACTTGCGAATCTCGTCGAGGTAGCGCGAAAGGCCACCTTCGTTGGCGAGCACGGGAAGCGTACCGGCCATGGCTTTCTCCTGAACCTGTGTCCCCCTGCCGGGCGGACGCGACGGACAACAGTGCCGTCTACTCGGGCCGCTCTTGAGCCGACCCTGCCGGCCACCCATCTCATGCAGGTCGCCGGGGAGCCGGTCACGGTCGATGACACCCACGTCGCCAACAACGCGCCACCGGCGATTTTGATCGTACCATGTCACGATGTGACGCGGTACGGGGTGTTCTTTCGCACGCCGCAAGGGGCGGTTACAGGCGCGCCGGGTCGCCTGCGTCGGCCCGGAGTGCCTGGATCAGGGCAGTCATGTCGGTCGGCAGCGCACTCTCGAAGCGCAGCGTCTCACCCGTGCGCGGGTGACTGAAGCCGAGCAGTTCCGCGTGGAGCGCCTGCCGTCCCAGGGCCGTTAGAGCGGCACGCGCCTCCAGACTCAGGCGGGCCGCCTTGGTGCGGAAGGCACCTCCGTAGACCGTGTCCCCGAGCAGGGGATGTCCGCGATGGGCGAGATGCACGCGGATCTGATGCGTGCGACCCGTCTCCAGGCGACACCGCACGAGGGTAGCCTCGCGATAGGACTCGGCGACGGCATAATGCGTGACCGCATGGCGGCCGCTGTCGTCGGAGACGACGGCGATCTTCTCCCGATGGAACCGGGACCGGGCAAGGCTGGCCCGGATCGTCCCCGCCCGCGGCTGGGGCAGGCCCCAGACCAATGCGGCGTAGGCGCGTTCCAGCGGCCCGGTCCGGCCGTGATCGGCGAATTGCGCGGTGAGGCCCTGATGCGCCGCGTCGTTCTTGGCGACGACGATCAGGCCGCTCGTGTCCTTGTCGAGGCGATGGACGATGCCGGGGCGGCGCACTCCGCCGATCCCGGACAGGCTGGCCCCGCAATGGGCGATGAGGGCGTTGACCAGCGTCCCGCTCTCGTGGCCCGGCGCCGGGTGGACCACCAGGCCGGCCGGCTTGTCGATGACGATCAGATCGTCATCCTCGTAGACGATCGGCAGGTCTGCGGCTTCGGCCACCGGCTCGGCCGGTGCCGGAGGCGGCACGGTGAGGATGATGGACGCGCCGGCGGCAACTTTGGCGGCCGGATCGCGCGCCGGGAGACCGTCCCGCTTCACATGGCCTGCGCGGATCAGGTCCTGCAATCGGGCCCGGGACAGATCCGGGAACAGCGTGACCAGCGCTCGATCGAGCCGCACGCCTCCCTCGGCCACGATCCCGGCCTTTTCGACGTCACCGTTGTCCACCACGATCCTTGTCCGCACCCGATCTGACCCGCCGAGGCGGATTTCCTGACGAAGGCTCTTGCTCCGCCGCCGGGTCGTGGCTATAGCACCCCCGCGCCGCCGGAAAGCTCCCATCGTCTAGCGGTCTAGGACGTCGCCCTCTCACGGCGAAAACAGGGGTTCGATTCCCCTTGGGAGCGCCAGCCGGTGCTGTAAGTCATTCGAATAACTCCTGTTTCGGTGATTTTCCCCAAACCTTCACGGGGTGGTTTGGGCGGTCTTGTTCCTATTCCAGACCTCCAGCTTCGTGATCGCGCCTGTCGAAAGGCCTGCCCGGTTCGCTTCGCGCGTGTACCGTTCGGCCTCTGCGAGGGTGTTGTGGCCGAGCACGGCCATGATCTCGTGAGCGGTGCATCCGGCCTCGGCGAGGCGTCGCCCGGCGGCCTTACGAAGGCCGTGCGGCTGCGCGTCGAGCGGCAGGCCGGCAGCCGTGATGGCGTCGCGCATGAAGCCGGAAAGGCCGTCCACCGTGAAAGGGCGCCCGTACTCGGTGTTGAGAATGGTCGCGTGCTTCCGCGGCGTCTCGGCCAGGATGGCGCGGAGATCGGCGTGTAGCGGTACGTCAATCTTGGCCCCGGTCTTCTGCTGCACGACCCGGATGCGCTCGCCCTTCACGTCCGCCCAGGTCATCCTGTGCACGTCCGACCGGCGCTGGCCGGTGTAGAGGTGCAGTGCGCAGGCGAGCCGCTGCTTGCTTCCGACGGGCCAGTGCGCCTCGAACTGGGCGATCTCATCGTCGGTCCAGGAGCGCACCTCGCCGATCTTCGGTCGCCGGATCGCGACGGATGGATCGGCGGTGAGCCAGCCCAGGACGATCGCACGCCGGATTAGGATCCGGAGCTTCTTGAGCGTGTCGAGTGCAGCGCCGGGCTTGCCGGCCAGCGGGTCCAGGAACGCCTTCACGATGCGGCCGTGATTCAGGCCTGCGACCGAGCGGTGGCCGTGCTGGACCCGGATCGCCTCCATGCGGCGCCGGTAACCGATCTTGGTCGTGGCGCGCAGTGCGGCGTACTCGCCGCTCTTGTAGTAGGACTGGACCAGCGCCTCGATCGTGCCGGGCTCGGCCGCGGCGCGCTTCTGCGGTGCCTTCGGCGTCCGCCCGGCCAATGCCTCCTGGTAGGCTGTCAGGAACGCCTCCGAACCGATGGGCTCGGGCAGCGGCAGGCGAGGGCCCTTGTCCTTCCGGAAGTAGACGCGGACCTTGCCATGCCGGTCGCGCCAGCACTCGACGTAGGGCGGCAGCTTACGGGGCATCGATATCCTCCCAGGTTGAATCCTGGGCGGCATCCTGACCGTCGATGGGGAGGTTGTCTGCGGCACCGTCCAGCTCGCGGACACACCACACCTTCCGGGCATCGATCCGCCGCGCTCGCGGCATCCGACCATCCCGGACCATCTCGTCGAACTTGGTGGGGGAGATGCACACGTAGGCCGCTGCCGCTTCGCGACTGACGAGGCGGGGCGACAGCGTCGGCGGGAGCGCGCTGTGGCGCGAGCGGCGCATCCCAACGGCGCCAGGGCCCGGCGGTAGATCCTGATCCTGAAGGTCGCGCCGGGACACAGTCTCAGGCCTCCTCGTTCCAGCGTAGAGCCCGGAGAGCGGCGATCTCGGCCTCGAAGGCGGCGATGCCCGCCTCGACATCTCCCGAGTACGGGGCTGGATCGGACTTGCCCTGATCGCGGATCTTGGATCGGACCCGGGGCCAGAGGTCGTCGAAAATGGGCCACGCCCGCACTTCGGTGCCGACGACCACGTCCGGTCCGTTGACCCTGGAAAGTGTGCCATCGCCCCTACGTCCGAAAAAAACGGTGCCGGGGTAGGTGTGAAGCGGCTCCTGCCCGTCGCCCCAGCCGTCGTTCCGCATCGCGCTCAGGAGACCGCGGCCGGTCCGCATGGCGAACGCGGCCTGTTCCGGCGAGAAGTGCGAGTCGATCAGAACCTTGACGGCGCAGAGGCGCAGGAGATCAGCGAGCTTGAAGTCGACGTGATAGCCCTTGCCCTTTGGTCGCTCTGGGAAAAGGTCGTACCGCGTCAGGTAGTTGCCGATCTGACCGCTTGTCATGCCCACGAGCGCTGCGGCGTCGCTCCGGCTGAAGGCCCAGCTCTCAATCCGTGCAGGTTCCATCGACCTCTCCAAAAGCTCACAGTGATGCTATGCCGTGGCACCTGCCATGTAAAGCATCATCGCGATTTTTTATCCGACTGCGCTCTGATCCTGTTGATGTCGCGGCAGTGTTCAGGAGCTACCAGCGCGGTTGGCTTCATCTCGCGCGGCGCGGGCCACCAGTACGGAGAAGCGATCGGCAACCTCCCGCTGGTCGAACCGCTCGGCCAAGCGCCGCAGGACGGCATTGACGAAGCCGGTCACGGCCTTGGAGTCCTTACCGAGGATGACCAGCAGCTCCTCGAAGCAGGCGGCCGCGATGTCGGCCTTCTGCGGCGCACGGACCTGCTTCAGCTTCGACCGATAGTCGGCCTGGTACCGGCGCTGGCGCCGGAGTCTGGCGCGGTACCGCCGCGCGTCGTTCCCGTCGTGAAAATCGTCCGACATGGTGCTCTCCGATCCTCTGAACCGAGGATCGTGAAAGGCCTTGAAAATCGCAAAGGCTGGTCGCTCAGCGCCCTCAAGCCCGGCGGCGCTCGTAAAACTTTGAGAGCTGCCGCCGTTTCCCCCTGCACAACCTATTAGGGTTCGATGGGAGAGCCCTCTTCGTGAGCTCTCGCCGCGAGATCCAGCCGCCCGCACCAGATACGCAGGCAGCGAAACCCATCAGCAAGGTGGGCGGGCTAGCCATCAATTTGCCGGCGAGTTTTCGACCGTCTCGTTGGCCATCCACGCTCGTCCGCAGATTTGCCCCTCAGCTGTCGAGGACGGGCGTGGATGCCCGCATCATTCCTCCAGATCACGATCGCCGCCGCGCAGCCACACGACCTGCGAGTCGTGCTCGTCGGGCGCCCCAAGGCTGGGCTCCGCATCAGTGCCGTCCTCGAGATCAGGATCCTCATCCATCTCATCGAGCGCCGCCACAAGGTGGTCGACGGCGTCGAGTGCCAGGGCCAGCGCGCCCTCGATGCGGGCCCGGGTGTCAGGGATCCTCGGCCGCTGACGGCGGCGGAACGGGATGACGTTGCTCATCGAGCGGAACCCCACGTGGCGTTGATCTCGGCGATGAGCTTAGGGTGCTCACCCAGGCCGCCGGCTAGAACTGCATGCGCGACGAGGGTGTTGAGCCGCTCCTCGCGCTCGTCGTCTTCGACAGGCGTTCTCCGGCCGACTTCTTCAGCGATAGCTGCGAGGAACTGCGACAGCCGAGCAGCCTCTCGATTGATGATCCAGCCTGCCGGAGTGAGGCCGAAACGGCTGTCTCCGGAGAAGCAGGGCCGGTTCTCGGCGCTGCCCAACGCCTCCTCCGCATGGACGATCGCGGAGTGCAGCCGCGCGAGTTCCGCAATCGAGAGCGCGGACAGATCGTGCCGTGGAGCGGGAAGACGATCCCCAGCATCTGATCCCGGTGCGGGGAAATCCGTTTCGGGACCCGCGGCCGCCGACATGGGGATCCCCATATCGGGCGCCGCTGCGAGCCGCGCCGCGCCCTCCTGGATCTGCCTGAGCACGTTCCAGTGGCTCGCGAGCGGGCCTTGCGCCGCGATCGGCTTGTTCGGGCCAGAGTCGTCGCTGTCGAGCCGGGCCAGCAACAGGGCCTTGATCCCGAGGCCTGCAACCGTGGTGGCTGGCGTCTGAGCGATCCGCTCGGCCTCGTGCGTGCATTCCCGATACGCGGCCTCATTGCCGACTGCCTCTTCGGACACCCAGGCCGAGATGAACTCATAGCCGAGGGCGAACAGCGCAGCGTCGGGATGCAGGGAAGCATCAGCAGCAGGGCCCAAGCCTCGTAGCGCATCCGCGATCGTGCGGAGAGCCCGCTCGCCGTCCGAGAGCTTGTCTTCGACCTGCGCCGTACGGACGGCATCGCACATGTAGGCGGCGAGAGAGGCCGCGCCGGCGAGCGTCGTGGGCTTGGCGTCGAAGAGCGCCTCGTAGGTCGCGATCTCCCGCCGGCAGGGCTCGTCGGTGGCCAAGTTGGCGGCTCTGTAGTCCGGGTGGCCGGACGGCAGGCCACCCGCGACTGCGGCGAGCCGCTCGTACTCCTCGAAGGCGGACCGGTGCGCCTCGATCGCCGCGAGCGTGGGGTCAGGATCGGCGGCCGTCGGCCCCGCGGGGGCTGGGCGCTTGATGAACCGCCCGGCGGCGTCCCGGGCTCGGGCAGCGCGCTGGCGGAGGTCGGAGCTCGGCTCAACGGTCCGAGCTGCGTTTGACTTCCTCACAGCCCTCTCCCTCACGCGAGAGGGATGTAGCCGTAGGCGAACACGCCCCCGGCGATGATGAGGGTGGCCGTCACGAGCTCGCCGGCCATGTCCAGGAAGCGCGGGGCGCGGACGTGCTCGGTGTCGGGCCGTACGGGCGCAACCGCCTCCCAGGCTTCAACCGTGCCCGGGACGGCCTCGTCGGCCTCCAGTAGCGGCTTGGCGCGATTGTAATGGGCCGCAGGCGAGCGAGAGCGTTCACCGGCGCGTGCCGGTGCTGTAGAATGACGGGTAGCCATGATCGTCTCCAGAGGACGGGCGTGGTCAGGGCCGGGAACGAGGCTGCAACCTTGTCCCGGCCTGCATTTTGTGCCATCATAAAAATGCGATGTCAATTAGTGATGGCATAAAAAGGCGAGGTCGACCGGCGACCGGCAAAGGCGAACCGGTGACGGTGCGCTTACAGCCTGAGCACGCCGTCCCTTTAGACGCCTGGATTGCAGATCAGCCGGACCCGAAGCCCTCGAGGCCCGAAGCGATCCGCTATGCCCTCGCGGATTGGCTCACCGGTCAGGGGTACGTTCGGCACCGTGAAGATCCCGAAGAAGCTAATTGAACTGATTTCGTTCACATGGCGCCTATCTATTGCCGGCTGCCAATTCGAGAAATTCCTTCAGCTCTGTGATACTGAGCGGCTTCTTGCCGTTTCTGTGAATCATGGCATGACAATTGGGACAGACTGGAACAAGATCTGATTTAGCGTTTACTGTATATTTTCCAGATGTCAGACTGATAGGAATAATATGGTGAACATGTATGAAATTGATACCAATTTCTCCATAAGTTTGCTCGAAATCAAAATCACAAGCTTTGCAAGTATAGCCATGATGTTTTAGGCAAGCCGCCACTGCTTTCTTGCTGCGCTCGATCTGCTTTGTCAGCACCCTTTTGACCTCGCCCTCAGAAAACTCGAAATTTTCTACCTCAGCCGTCTGGTTTTTGTCATCAGAGATGACGGTTGATTTGCCGGTCGTCCTAAGATCAGCAAAACGATCTCGTCTCATTGCTGGGAACAGATTTGCCTCTTCAAAGAGCCGCGCCGGATCATCAGGCCAGTACAGCTCATGATTGTTCCTGTATGCTTTCGACGATCCGTCGGAAAATTTGATCTGATAGTTAGGCCGCTCTCCTGTCCCCATTTTTCCTAGTTTGATCTCAGAATTCGAATCAGTTGCATTATTTAAAAGTCCATCAAGATATTCGAAGGTAGGCCTGAAGACAAAATAGTCTAACTTAGACATGGCAGTAAACTACTCCGAAGCTAGGCCCGAGCCAGCCAGCTATGCCGACAGAATTTCGATGCTCCGCCCCGCGCAATGGATCTATGCAACTCAGGGGAGCATGCCTAGTGACGTTGGCGAAACGCGCCCTAGATCTCTCGCCCACAGGTTGAGAGGAGCGTTGATGTCCGAGAACCCCAGCCACGTTCAAGGCTACCGTGAGACCAAGGCGGCGAAGGCTGCCGAGAGGTACGACCGAGCGAACGAAATCTGGGCGGAGGTGGCAGCAGAGCGCCGAGCTGTCGACGAGCGGACCGCAAAGCTGCGAGCGATGCGGTTGGCGCGAGAGCACTCCGAGGCCTGATCGTCTCACCGGCCAGGCTGCTTGCGGCGGCGCGAAAGTCCGGAAGAGGCGGACGGTTACGGTACGTAAACTTGGATCAAAGGAGCATTCGCCTTGCAGACCACTCGCGCTCTGAACCTTTTCCAAAATAACGAACTCGTTGGGTTGCTTAGCTGGTTCTATGAGAACGCAAAAGAGACGCGGCATCTGCGTGTCACCACGATCAACGGAAGGACGTTCGAGGGGCGAATCGTTCAAGTGACGTCTCATTATTGCGTGGTGAGCCACGGCGATCCGCAAACTGAAAGCGATCTGACTGCGGCCATCATCCCACTATCCGGCATATCGTCTGTCGAATTTACACTCGATGATGCTAGTTCAGCAGGAGCGGCAAGGGCCTGGCCCGAAGCCGGCGAGCCGCCGGTTGTTGCTTAGGTCCGCACCTCAAACTCTGCGGCTTCGAGCGCACAATCGCTTAGGATCGTGCGCTCGGACAGCACTGCATCTGGCTCGACCACGATAGGCGTGACCGCATGGTCGAGCTCGTCTGCGGACGCTAGGTTATCTCGTATCGTGGGAACGTTCGTGGAGGCAGTCGAGCGTGGCAAGATTTGATTTCACTGGCTACCTTCAACAACGAGATGATGCCATCGAGCGCAAGAAAAAGGCTGAGCGCGACAAGCAGCATCAAATCCATTTGACGTGGGTCGAGCTGTCTCGGGAGGCCGGAAACTACGTGCACCGCAATGGAAAGCGGTGCTCTGTCGAGAGTGAATTCCCGACTGTCACGATGCAGACAAGCGATGGACGGCGGATGCTTGTCACGGTCCGAGATCGTTCAACGTTTGGCTATCAGCAATCGTCGGAGGAGTTCGGGAGCCGCGTCTTGTCCGAGGAGCAACCCGAAGAGGTGAGTGGCGACCAAGCCATCATGGCCGCGATCGTCGAATGGTACGAGGCAACGGCTCAGCCCCGCGTCGTATAAAGCGAAGAGCCCTGAACGATGAGGCCGAGCCGCATCCTGGCTGCGACCGTTCTGCTGATCTCCAGCGCTACCGCAGCCGCGGCATGCCAGTGCACCGGCTGCGGCTGCAAGGGCGGTCCGGGCTTTCGAGGGCCAAACGGCCGGTGCGTCAGCTACAAGCAGCTTGACAAGGTGTGTGGATCGCCTCCGACTTCGAAGTGCGTCTTTGAGCACCACAAGCAGGAGTGCGACCACGAAGGTCCGATGCCGGACGAGAAGGGCATGGAGCACTACCGGCGAAGCATCCAAGGACTGACGCCGGGGACGCGATGAGCGGATCACCGAACGTCGAGGAGCTTATCCGCGCCACCTCTTTGGCGAATATCATCACTCTCAAACGCCCAAATGTCCGATTGCTGGATCCGAGTTTATCAAATAATTATGTCGCTCTCGTCAGAAACATCGAAGCGCTGCTGATTACCAGTCAAGACGCTGGGAAGCTTATGCTTCCAAATCTGTCCGCCTTCGCTAACGAAACAGTAGCAGTCTTCTCGGATTATGCGGGAGAGGGGTCTGGAGATTACTATACTTATTCATTTTTGATATGTGCATGGAACTTACAAGATTTCTTCCATCAGGAAATGGCAATCATCCGCGCCCGTTATGGATTGGGCACGAAAGAAATTGCTTTCAAAGATTTCCGTATGGGGCAGATGAGGGCGGCTCTGCCGCACTATCTCCGAGAGTTAAACAACAAGCTTCCGGGTCTCGTTTTCACGCTTGTTATCGATAAGCGCATAACCTCGGTGATCCATGAGAACAAGAAAGATGGACCTAAGTCGATCTCGCGCACGCTAATAGAAACTGGTTTCGGCAGCTGGAAACCTCCGGCGGCCGAAAAACTTATGCGAATCGTGCACGCCTCGGCCTTCTTTGTTGCCTTACTAAGCAAAGACGGTCAAAAGGTCTTTTGGATGACTGACAACGATGATATCTGTCCGGACACAGATGCGCATAAACGGCTCCTGCACGTTTTCAATCAAGTGCTTACTCTGTATGCAGACGGAAAGAAGAGCTTTCCTAGAGTCGGGGGGGCTCGGCCGTTTTCGGTTCGTGATGTTAAGACAACAGATTTGCTAAGCGTTGCAGACGTGACAGCCAGCTCTATGGAGCATTACCTGACACGCCTGCGTCGCAGCACAGATGGAAACGTACTTGTGAAAGAAGGATCCGATGAAGTTCTGCGCTGGCTTGCCTTCGATGGCATCGCTCTGAAGAAATTCAATATGATCATTAAGTACGACGATCGCGGGGAAATACAAATCGGAAATTTAGTTTTTAATGCGATAAAATACCCCGAAGGCACAGTGGCAGTTCCGATATACATGTGACGCGATTAGATTTTCGTCGGACTCGACAACGCGTTCCCGGCGGCCATTCTGCCGAGATGGTCCTATACGCGGTCGCTCATTTCAGCGGTTCCAGCGGCGATAGATGTTGTCATGCGGTCCAACGTCGACTGCCTCGAAGTGATCGTCCTCGACCTTTCGGAGGATGATCCGGTCGCCGCTTTGCGGGTCAATGATATGATAGCCAGGCGCGCCAGCAAGCGAACGGAAGTCCAGGCTCGGCAAATCCGGAGTGGCAGAGAACTTAGCGAGCGCTCGCACTGCGCCCCTCTTCCGATGTGGCGGCAGACGGTCCAACGCCTTCTTGAAGGCTTGAGTCGGCGTGATGCGAACGGTCACGCCACGGCGCCGAGCAGGTACGCCTCCAGAGCTTCAGGGTCGTCAAAAGACTGACCGCCGCGCGCATCGGGATCAAGCTCCGCACGCAACGCACGCAAGAACAGTGAGAACTCTTTGCCGTTCTCACGAAACCGATTGCCTAGTTCGGTGAATTTGCCTTGTCGCTTGCTAAATGCGGCCTGATCTGCTGCCGACATGCCTTTACGTGCGCGATCAATTTCCTTCTTGATCTTTTCAGCACTACGGATTTCGTCCTTGAGCTTCTTCTCATAAAGATCAACGAGCATGTTAGCGTCGCGAAGCTTGAACCAAGAGTTTTCTTCGTGAGCCGCTCGCCACAGCAGCGTGCGCAGCGCTTCACCGCGTTTGACCCATTCTGAGAGGTCACGCTCGCTCTGATCGAGGAACGCGTCGTAAGACTGCTCGAAGGCTCCGCTGCCAGCGGCGGCTGGCGGCGCGCCGAAAATGGCAGGCGGTTGCCACGTTAGATGATGCATAAGGTCGAGGAGCGCGGGATCAGGCAAGGCGGTTCTCCGGCCTGAGATATAGCACTCCGTTTGCAGCAGCGCATGTTGCAGTCGCGCAATCGCGGCATGCCCAGCTATGCTACCACCATGCGCACAACCCTGGCCGCCCTCATCCTCCTCACCAGCCCGGCCCTAGCTGCAGAGCCGATCGTGGGACGGCCCTCCGTCATCGATGGTGACACGGTGGTTATCCGCGGGACCCGCATCCGCCTCCACGGCATCGACGCGCCGGAGAGCGCACAGTTGTGCCAGAACGCTGCCGGCAAGTCCTACCGCTGTGGGCAAGTGGCGGCGCTCGCGCTGGCGGACCGGATCGGCGCGGCGAACATCTCGTGCGAGCCGCACGACACCGACCGGTACGGCCGCACGGTCGCTGTGTGCCGGAAGGGCGAGGAGGATCTGAACGCCTGGATGGTGAGCCAGGGCTATGCGACGGCCTACCAGCGCTACTCCCGCGACTATGTCGGGGCCGAGACCACCGCGAGAGCGCTGAAGCGCGGCCTCTGGGCCGGCACCTTCGATCCGCCGTCGGATTGGCGCCGCGCCAAGCGGGCCAGCGGCGTCGAGACCCGGCCGGAGATGGAGAAGTCACCGGCGACCGCTCCAGCCCCCGTACAGACCGCCTGCGCGAACAAGGGCAACATCTCGCGCAAGGGCGACAAGATCTACCACCTGCCCGGGACCCGGGACTACGACCGGACCGTGATCGACACGAGCTCCGGCGAGCGCATGTTCTGCAGCGAGGATGAGGCGAAGGCAGCGGGTTGGCGGGCAGCGCGAGGCTGATCGGATCCGATCAGCGGCGGCGGAGCGCTATCCCCGGTTACAGCCGGCGCGTGCCTGGACAACCACAGCGCGACGGCGGCAATCTCTGGTGGCTTGAAGATCGTCCATCGGCCTGCTTGCAGGTTGGTTAAAGAAGGCATGCCCTGGTGAGATTTGAGATTGTCAGTGTACGGAACGGTGTCAATGCTGGTGATTTGGAAATCGAGTACAATTGCACCGATTTGGATGCGGCTTATGCCAATGGCTCGACTGAGATTCAAATCTACAGGATACTAGAGCTTCGCGATCACTGGTCCGCTACTTTCAGCCTTGGAGCTGTTGGTCCGGGATTTCAGCCAAGTACACTAAGCATAAGTGATATGGAGCCGGGGTTGTACAAAATCGTTCGAGCCGGCACTCGGATGATGCAAGATCCGACTCGGCTTGTAGAGCACGAATTATCAGGTCAATTACATTTCGATTACCCAATCACTAAGTCGGACGAACTGGCTTCTCGTGAGATAGATAGAATACAAGCGGCACGTGCCGCTATTGTAACTCAGGAGATTGCGGTAGGGACACCGCCGCAGCGATCGCCAATCTTCACAACGGTGATCTATTTCTCAGGCATCCGATTGGACCATCCTTTTGTGCTGCCAGGTGTGAATATCTACCCGATCCAAGAGCCTCTTGGACCAGAGGGTATAGAGCAGCCTTTGTCGTCAGATCTCAGGTCAACATTGGGTGTTGATGTCGCGTTTGCTGACGCGATCAGGGACGAATATAAATCAGATAATAGGGTTTTTGGCGTAAAATTCTTCAGTTTGAAAGCTGCATCGATGGATCTGGCGAAAAAATACGCCGAGGATCGGGCCGAGCAGATAGCAATGCTAATCTCGCTTGAGCGTGGCGAGAAGGCAAAACACTGCGGAACGTTCATAAGTGACGGGCGCAGCTACGCCTTCTATCCGCTTTTCGACGGCTATCGTGGGAACATGGCAGCTCCGATGTTCTCAGACGAACACGCCGCCCGTGTTTTGCAATATCAACCAATCATCGAGCGATCAGAGTATGCGAAGCTTCTGTTGACGCTACTGAATGAGGCAGTCGGCGAGCGCGTGCCTTCATTTCAGTACTGGCGCTGCTGGCTTATCATCGAGCAAATCAGCAAGAAGCACGTCACGTCAGATGCATTAGTTCTGACACATCCTGACGGTTCGCAGATACTTAATAACGCAGGCAAGCCTGCGAAAACTGCGGGCGCGCGGGGTAAGGTTTACAAATACCTGATCGACACTGCATGGCCAGAAATGAGCCTGCTTAAGCCTGACGCGAGTGGAATGCCTCCTCTCGTTGAGGGGGCGCAGCCCGTAACGCCTGGGGCAGGGCAAACCAAGATCTTGCTCTGGGACGCGCTTGGTGCGGTCTATAGTATCCGCAACAAGGTGGCGCACACCGGACATGCCACTAGGTCTGCTCAGCCGTCGCCCGAGGAGATTCTAGCTATAGCCTTATCGGAAGACGGCCCATTTCTGATGAGCTTTCTGTATCGCCTCACAGCCAACGCGGTTTGGCGAGAAGTGAATGCGGAATGATGGAAGATCACGCGGCGCAGCATCTTGCCGTGGGTGTTCGTTCTTTTCGCGCAATTAGACACTGGGGATGCCCTCGCTGAATTCGTAGCGTGCTTCCGTCTGCGATCCTCTGTTCGTACTCGTGCGCACGGTTCGAGCCGGCTCCATCGTCCCCTCCTGGAGGCGGAAGCCCCTATAGGCGATCTGAATGGTGTGAAGGGCCGCGCCTCTACAGCCCGCAACGGCGGCGAGGGCCGGGGATGACCCATCGCCTACGGGCGCGTGACCTCCAGGGCCACGTAGTCCCCCTTCACGAAGCACTCGACCTTCAAGCCGCTGGCCCTCGCCTCCTTCAGGGTGCCCGCAGCTCGCGAGGCAGCGCGAACGCAGGAGAGCATCACTCCTGCGGCCTGATCCTCGGTCGTGCCGAGGGCGAGGCTGGACGTGCGAGCGATGAGTTGAGCGAACCCAGCGACCGAGCCCGGATCGTCCTTGCTGCCGGACACCCGGGAGATGGTCGCACCCTTGCAGTCGACGGAGAAGTTGGCAGCTTCCGGGTGCTGCATCTTGATCGCCGGGCCTATGCGGGTGCGGACCGATCCACCGACCTGGGCGGCAATGCGCGCCGCCACAGTGTCGCATTGGTCAGCGGCGGCCTGGGATGCCGATAGAGCGAGGACGGCGAGGATCATGAGGCGCATGCTGCAACCTGCCTCGCCGTCGTCACCGCGTCGAGGCTACACGTCCGTGAGACCGCGTGGAGGCGGGGTATACCAGTCCCGCTCTAGGTCCGGCAGCGTGATGCCCATGTCCGCCGTCATGCCGCCGCGGCCACGCATCTTGAGCGCGGTGGCCCGGACCTGCTGGCGACCGCTGCCGGTCACCGCGAGGCTGATCTGACCGTGGAAGCCCATGTCCTGGAGCCGATCCACGTGGCGGCCGAACTCCTCGACGTGCGCGCCGATGCTGCCGCGGCCGCTACCTGCCGCGCCGATGCCGCCAGCCGGCGCATCCGGAATTTCCAGGGCGCTGCCCCGGGGAATCGACCAGATAGCGCCATCGGGCATCCGCATCGTCCCATCGCCCAGATCCAAGCCCTCTTTGCCGTCGAGGCCGCGGACCAGTCGGGGCTCGCCGTCCGCTCCCTTGGCCGCGACCGCCCCGTCCTTCGCCATCGGAACCGGCTTCACCGTCCCGATGCCGTCCCGCAAGCCGATGCCGGCGCCCCTCCGGCCGTACCACGCGCCCCAACCCTCCTTGCGGGCGGTCCGAAGTGCGAAGTCGATCTGCTCCTTCCAGTACCGCGGGTCGCTCGCGTGGTGCCCGGTCTCCGCCGTGTAGCGGTTGCCCAGGCCGCCCGAGCGGCCGTAGTGGAGCTGAAACGGGCCGAAGCTGGCCGGCTTGCCGTTCTCGTAATCGCCCGGGGTGAGCCGGTTCGGGTTCGATCCGCGCAGGCCCTCGCTGTTGGCGATGCGCAGCGCGATGTCCGGGTCGATACCCTGCGACAGCGCCGAGGCGCGGATGTGGGCTGCGAACTCCGGATCGATGTTGCGCATGTCACGGGCGGAGATCCCGCGGCCACCGCCGGAATACGGCACCGCGCTCCCGCTGGTGACGCCAGCACCGCCGCCCGCACCGGCGATGCTCGACTTGCGGATCGTGCCCTCCAGGGCTCCGCCCGCGGCCCCCCCGCCGAAGCTGGCCTTCTGGATCAGACCTGAGCCTCCGCCGCCGGCACCGCCGCCCATGCCCTCGCCCGGCATGAAGTGGATCGGCACGAAGATGCCCTGGCGGAACTGCTCGTTGAGGCGCTGGAACAGCGTTTTGCCCTCGGCCTCGACCTCGGGGGCCTTCTCCTTCACGCCGTCCGCGATGCCCTTACCGACCTTGGTGCCGGCCTCCTTGCCGACCTCGTCCGCCTTCTTGCCCAGCACCATGTCGGGCAGGTTCGGGTCGAGGGCGCCGAGGAGCCCGCGGCCGATCCCGCCTTTGGTGAACTCGGGCATCTGCAGGGTGTCGTACTGCTTCGCGAGCTCGGCCAGCCCGCCGATCGCCGTGATGCCCAGCGCCCCCTTCGCCAGCCCGGCCAGCCTGCCGCCCTTCTTGGCCGCATCCGGCAGGGCCCCGCCGCCGTTCATGGCCAGCTTCGCGGCCGCCAGTTCCAGAGAGGCCGCCGACTTCGTGAGCGCCAGGGCCGAACCCATCAGGCCGAGCGTGCCGGCCGCCTCCGCGATCTTTCCGCCGGCCACGGTGACCGAGGTCCCGAGCGCGACGATCTTGGGATCCAGCTCGGCGATGTGCTGCTGGAAGTCGGCGATGGCCGTGGCCGCCCGGGTCAGTAGGCCGCCGCCCTCGCCGTTGTTGTCGAGCGACCGGCCCATGGCGGTCTCGACGTTCAGGCGGGTGTTCTCGATGCGCTTCTGGGCGCCGTAGAACCCGCCCATGACCGCATCGCCGATCGACTTGGCGAACCCCTCGGGGGTGTCCGCGATCTTCTTGCGGTACTCGTCGAACAGCTCGGGCTTCTGTGCGATCGATCCGAGCTTGCCGCCATGCTCCCGGGTGACCAGGGCGTTCAGCTGCGCCTGGGTCGGGTGGGCGTTGATGACGGCCCGCAGCAGGCCCTCGGTGTCCACCGACTCGGCCGCCATTTTGTAGAAGTCGCCGACCGTCTTCGCGATGGCGTGGGCGTCGGCCGCCTTGAGCTGCCCCTTCTTGTTCTTGTCGAAGCTCTGCCCGATGATCCCAGTCGCGCTGGCGGTGAATTTGTCCCGGTCCAGCAGGGCGTCGGGATCGTTCATCAGCGCCTGCAGGCGCTGCATCTGCCGGGGCGACATGTCCTTGCCGAACGTGCGCTTCACCGAGCTGCCGAGCCGGTCGGCGTTCAGCGCGTCCGGCATGCGCACGAAGTTCTTGTACTTCACGCCCATGGCGTCGAGGGCGGTCAGTCCCTGCTTCGAGGGGGCGATGAACTTCGAGGAGATGCCGCGCGCCGCGGTGCCGGCCTCCTCGCCGGAGTAGCCGGACTTCCGCAGCAGCGCGAAGATCGTGTCCATGGTCTCGATCGAGAACCCGGCGCCGGTCGAGGTCGCGCCGCCCATCTTGAACGCGGCCTGGATGTCGTGATCCTCGAGGCCGCCGACCTTGGCCGTCTTCACCGCCAGATCGACGTTGCGGCGCATGACCTTCGTAGCCGTGGCCGCGTCCTCGATGTGCTGGTTGGTCGAGAACACGATGCCTTCGAGCGTCTTGGCCGCGCTCGGAAGCTCGACGTTCATCGCCTGGGCGTAGTTCAGGATCTCCTCCACGAAGGGCTCGACCAGATCCTTGCGCACGCCCCGGCCGGCGAGCGTCCGCTGGGCGTGCAGCACCTGGATGTCGTTGAAGGTCGAGGCGCCGCCGAGCCGCACGGCCTGGTTGATCCGGCTCGACCGCTCCTCCTTCGTGAGCCCCGCCATGGCGACCTGCCGGCGGATCTCCATGTCGAACTCGGCGTAGGTGTGCTCGGCCGCCTTGGCCGTCGCGTCGATCTTGCCGCCGGCCACGACGGCCCCGGCGGAGACCAAGCCGCGGCGGGCCGCCGACCGCTCCTGATTGACCACGGCCCGCTTGGCCGCGAGGTCCTCAGCGGCGACCTGGCGCCGGAAGGCGGCGGCGGCCTGATCGGTGCTCCGCGCCAGCGTGCGCTGCTGCTGCTCGACCCGTGCCAAGTCCACACCATAGCGGGAGGCCGCGCTCTCGGCCGCCCTGAGCGCCGCCGTTTCGGCGCTGAAGGCCGCCGTCAGGGCCTTGGTGTCGTTGACGGCCGCACGATGCGCATCGCCGAGGCGCCGGACCTCGGCGGCGAGCCGCGCGGCCTGCGCTGCCTGTTCGCTGCCCTTGATGAAGGTCTGGGCCTTGCCGTACTCGGCCGCCGCCTTCTTCGCCACGTCGTACTCCCGGGCCAGCCGCGTCGCCTGCGCGCCGACTCGCTGCATCCCCTGCACCGTCGCCTCCAGCGGCTTACGGGCATCCATCACGGCCGCCGCCGCCTTGGCCGCCTTCGCCTGCTGCTCCCAGGCCTTGCTCAGCTTCGCGGCCTCGGCCGTGTACTTGGTCACGTCGAGGCCTTGCTGGATCGCCTTGGCGACCTTCGCCATCTCGGCCTCGACCCGCGACTCGGCGGTGATGAGGAGCTTTGCCTCAAGGGTCTTGGACGCCATGGCGGGTCCTCCTCAGTGCGTTCCGGGGGCGGTCGGGATCGAGGCGCCGATCTCGACGGTGGCGGTCTCCATGGCGACGGCCGCCGCCGCCAGTGCTGCCGTCTGGCCGTTCACGGCGGCTTCGAGCTTGGCGGATGCATCCCGCGCCGCATCGGTGTCGATCTCGCCGAGCTGCCGGAACACCGTGTTCAGGATCTGCTGCGACGAGCTCGGCTCGGGCTGGGCCGCGAGCACGGCGGCGGCGCGGGCCAGGGCCACGCCGACCTCGGACCGCAGGGCGTAGGTGGCGGGCACCTGGATGTTGCCGGCCTCGTCGATCGAGAACACGGCGCGGTCGCCTGCGAGCACGACCACAGCGAGGTGGTCCCAGGTCTCGGCCGGCGGCGGGCTCGCCTCAGCCTGCGGTGCGGGTGCGGGGGAATCGGTCAATGTCGTGTCTCCGGATGAGGCTGGACTGGGATCGCTCCGACCCAGGAGGACACCGCGTCGATCGTGCGCAGCTCCGGCGCCTGGCGAAGCAGCAGCACCGCTGCGTCGGGCGAGAGATCGAGGCGCAGGGCCAGGGCAAAGGCTACGAGGCGACGCTCCTCGGCCTCAGCCTCCGGCGCACCCATGATCGCATCTAGCCGGGTGTCCCGGCGGAGGCGGTAGGCCTCCGCACGGTCCACGGCGTCGAGGTCGTCGAGTTCGGCCAGGGTCACGCCACGCTCCGCAGATGCTGCGCGACTTGGGCGGGGCCATCGTCGCGCGGGGTGTCGGCCACCATCTCGAACCGCTCCAGCACCGGCCGGGCGAGCTCGGCAGGCTCGGGCAAGTCACGCTCGAGGTGCGCGAGGACGGTGTGGGGGCTGCGGAACTGCTCGGCGGTCACGAAGTCCTCGCTGTGGACGTCAAAGGCCGGCAGGCTCACGGTGTTCAGGAGCGAGGCCGCGGTCCACGGCGTCGCTATCGCCGCGCGGTAGCGGGTCCGGGTGAAGCGACGGCGCGTGCAGTTCAGCTGGCCACCGCGCCCCGCGACCTTCCCGGCATCTCCGGTGTAGAGGTAGCCCTGGTTCGGACGATTGCCGGCCTGGACCTCTGCCTGCTTCTCGGCCGGCAGCGGTTCGGCGCGGCCGTCGATCACCCACAGTGTGATCGGCTCCTGGCTGACGATCTCCTCGGGGACGTGAACGAGGCGGCGCAACTCGTCCTCGACCGGCGGGATAGCGCCGAACTCCGCCTGCAGGGACTCGGCCAACTCGCGGGCCACCTCTGCCTCGGCGAGGTCCCGGAGCAGGCCTCGCAGCGCCAGGGCGTGCCGGCGGTACTCGGCCGGGAGGCGCTGGCGGATGGCGTCGCACTTCGCCACGGCGTCGGCGTGCTGGGCGCGGCGCGCGTCCCGCTCCCGATCGTCCCGGACGCTGGCGATGCGGCGGGTGAGCGCTGCGGTCAGAGCCTCGGCGCGGTCGAGGTCAACGACGGCTCGGGCCTTGGTCGCCTGGATCTGCTCCAGCTCGGCGGGCGAGGCGTCGAGGATCCGCTCCCGATAGCTGGCCTCGGCGGCGTCCCGGTCTCGGGTGGCGGTCTCGATCTGGCCGCGGGCCTCGGCGAGGCCGGCGTCCAGGGCGTCGAGGTCGGTGCCGGTACGGGCGAGCGCCACGAGGTCGGTGGCGGGCTTAGCGGTCTTCCGGGCGGGTGTCTTCACGGGCGTGCCTTTCGGATGAGGGGCTGCGGGTGGCGTCAGGGCGACGTCGATTTCCACGGGTGAGGTGCGTCGACCGGATCAGCGTCCGCCCAGTAGGGCAGCCGGCGTTCGGCCTCCCGCCAGGCGTCCAGTTCGAGAGGGTGGCCGGCGAGGTCGGCGAGGGCCGCCCAGTCCGGCGGAAAGCCTGTCGGCTTGACGATACCGAGGGGGCCGTCGACCCCGTCCGGCGCGCCCATCGTCAGAGCGAGATCGCTGGCGGCATCAAACATCTCGGCCCGGGCGATGCCGGCGGCGGCGTAGGCCGTCTCCGGCGGGCCCTCCGCCGCCAGGACGGCGAAGGCGACCACGGCCTCGATGCGATCGAGCATCGCGACCAGCACGTCTCTGAGGTCGAGATCGCTGGCGGTCGGCTCCGGCTGCGGCTTGCGC
The DNA here is from genome assembly GCF_029691625.1 of Methylobacterium sp. 391_Methyba4. NCBI lineage: Bacteria > Pseudomonadati > Pseudomonadota > Alphaproteobacteria > Hyphomicrobiales > Methylobacteriaceae > Methylobacterium > Methylobacterium sp. 391_Methyba4. The sequence continues at coordinate 6,510,370 of NZ_CP121475.1, forward strand.
TCGGGCCGGCGCTCCGGCTTGGCCTTCGCGACCTTTGCGAGGCGACCGGCCCGGTTAACTCCGCGGTCCTCGAAGCTGTTAAGTCCGAGGGCGTTCGACTTAAGCCAGTTAAGGGCGTCGGCGCGGTTAAGGCGACCGTCCGACCGTACAGGCAGGCCCCGCTTCACGTATTGCGAGACGCGCGCCCGAGAAATCGACAGCTCGTCCGCAAGAGCAGCCTTGGTGATGATCGTCATGCCGACCCCCAAGGACGGGCGGTGTTAAGTGCTTTTTGACCCCTGGCGCTAGCAGGGTCTCGCGCCTCTACCACCCGTGGTCGATCAGGGTCGGTAGGGTCCCTCGGTTGTTGCTCAGATGTCACGGTTTGGGAGGGTGGCAGGGCATCGGCATGCCCGCGGCCATCCCCGGAGACCCGTCCACCATCCCAGGGGTAGCGGGCGAGCGCGGTCATGGCCTGCCGTCCGCGATCGGGGCCACGCCTGCCGCCTTCAGCGTCCGCTCCATTGACGCCCGGGATGCGGAGACGCCTGCGTTGCCCCCGTTCATCGGCACGTGGGACGAGATCGCCGTCTCGTCCTGCTTCGCCACCATCCGCGCGAAGAACTCGCTGCGGATCTCCTGCAGGCTGCGGCCCTCGGCGAGCAGCTGCCGTCCAAGGCCGACCGGGAGGCTTCGGTCCACCGAGCAGGCCAACATCGACATCTCCGTGACCTTGGCGATGAGGCTGACCCGCTCCTTCACCTCGGCCAGGGGCGTACCCTGTGCGATGAACTCGGCGGCCAATTCGGGAGAGCCGTTGGCGACGCAGTGGGCTGCGATCTGTGCGGCCTCCGCGCGATTGTCGTCGCTCCACGGCTGTGGGTCCTGCGGGGCCGGCTGCTGCTCGGGCTGCTTGGCGGTGCGCGGCATAGGTCAGGCGTTCCCGCTGGGCCGCACACCCATCCGCGCGAGCGTCCGCTGCATGCTCGTCGTCGAGGTCCTGATGCAGTCGGACGAACCTGCCGGGGCCGGCTGCTCGCCCACTGGTGTGATGCCGGATCGGGCCAGGGTTCGGCGCATGCTGGCCGCGCCGAGCGCACGGGTGTCGATGGCGGCGGGGGCGGGCGCGGGCGGCGCCGGCGGCATCGGTGCGGGTGTCGGGCTGCCAGCCGCCGGCTCAGGCGCGGGCGCGGGCGCGGGACTCGTCGGGGCGTCCTCGGCCTCCGGCTCGACGCCATCGAACGTCGCGATGTTGGCCTGGATCTGGCGGATAATCTCTGCCCGCTCGGAGGTGGCAGCTTCACGCTGCTCCGCCTCCAGGTGGCCGAGGGTGCAATACGCCTGGCCTCGTTCGAAACTGTCGGTCAGCGTACGACGCGCTCGGATGAGTTCGGTGTCGGAGTACCCGGGCATCGGCGATACGTCCTGCTGCTTGGAGGGGTGGCACCCACGACGCTCGGGGCCTGAGTACCGAGCGCCGCAGGTGCCTCGCCAGGCGGTCGGACGGCCGCCCGGCGAACTGGGATCAGGCGGCCTCGCGGCGTCCGGCCAGCCCGAGGTCGGGCAGTTGCACACCGTCTGCGGTCAGCTTCGCCCGGACGGCTTGGCGCAGGAACTCGCTGGTGGTGATGCGGTGCTGGCGGGCGGCCTGGACGATCGCGTCCGAGATGCCGTCCTCCGCCCGGAACCGGACGAACTCCGGATAGGTCATGGAGCGTTCGGCGATCTTCATGGCGCTGTCCTCGGGCTACGGCTGGAGTGTGCCGAAGGTGCCCGACGTGAGGACCAAAGGGCTACGTCGTCATTGCCGATATTGCCGCTCCGGCATGCCGCCAACGGCTGATCAGATCCGCGAGGCCGATGCGCTCGAAGTAGCCAACCACTGCGAAGCTCTGGCGATCGCCAGCGCAATAGGCTTCCAGGGCAGCTGCATCGTCCTCGAGCAGCATCCCGAGCGCAACGCGGCTCACCACCCACGGCCCGCCACCGACGCGGCGACCGATGTGATACTGCTCACACCACATGCGCATCGTCCGGATCGACTTACCCGCGAGCTCCGCGGCTTCCTCGACAGAGCAACCCTCTCGGCGATCGAAAGGGATCAGACAGCGAGAGGCGCCGCGGGTTGTTCCCGCCATCCTGTTCGCCGGATGGATGCGGTGCTGCGCAGCGAACGTCATGGCCCCGAATCCTTCGCGGCCACCTCGGTCGCTTCTGGACCGCTCAGCTGCGCCAGCCACCGTTCTGCCTGCCGGCGATCGGCGAGAGCCTGCTCGACGCGTCGCCGCTGATCCTGGTAGCGCGCGAGGATCTCGCTGCAGGCCGCAACGATCTCGGAGATCTCCGGGAAGAACTTGCTCTCGCGCCTGAGCTTCTGGCAGGCCGCAGCGACCACACAGGGCTGGAAGCCTAGATCCACCAGATCGAAAATCGCGGCCTCGAGGAAGATCGGCAGATTGTGCGGCAGCCTCATCCGGCTATCGACCAGCGCCGCAAGACTTGCCTCAACAGCTCCCTCGTCGGGCCCAGCACTCAGGGCAACGTCAAGTGCCTCGCTGACCGCCACAAGCGTTGGAACGGAAGCTGCGTTACTGAGCATGCTCTCCAGGGCTTCGCGATGCTCGGCCTGCTGAAGTGCCCGCCGCTCCGGAGTAAGGCTCAAGCCTATTGCTCGCAGCGTCGGCAGGTAGGTTCTGGCGATCGATCTGCCGTGTTCGCGCAGCAGTCGATCAACCTGCAGCAGATTCTTCGGATCTGCTGGTGCGGCCGGTCCGCGCTTCAGCGGTACTATCGTGGTGGATCGTTGATCGCTAGGCATGGCCAAGTCTCCGGGCCCGGCGCTCCGTCAGGTAGGCCGTGGCACTCTGAGGGTTGGAGTTCTGCTTGAGGGTGGGACCGGCGCTGCCGGGACTACGGGGACGGGCCGGATCCTTCCAGCGCCCATCCAGCAGCCAATTCTTGGCGCTCGCGATGTGGTCGGGATGCTTGCCCTCGACCTCGACGGCGTACCGGCAGGCTGCCTCGACGAGTTGCTCGGGGTCGACCTGTCCGTCCCGCATCAGCCGATCGAACGCTCGACGCGCACCGTCCTCCGCCTCGTGTTTCGGGAAGGCACGCCAGAATCGATCAAAGGCATGTTGGGGGGTAGGGGGGATATATCCCCTCTCAGATGGTTCTTTCAGATGGTTAGTAGGAACGCTCGTTCCGGTTTCTTTGGAACCGCCGTTCCGGTTTCTTTGCTCAAAACCGGCATCTGCGTTCCGCTTTTCTGGCCTGATACCGGAAGCTGTATTCCGGTTTTCTGAGCCGAAAGCGGAATCCTCGTTCCGGTTTCTCAGGATGATTCGATATCTGTTGGAGTCGCCTCGGCCGTGCCGAACCGCGACGCTGAGGTGACCCCGGGAGCGGAGTTGATCGACCGCGTTGCGGACCGACCGCTCGTTGACCTGGAGGATTTCTGCGAGGCGCACCTGGGATGGCCAGGCGTCGCCGCTCTCCCGGTTGAGGTGCTGCCCGATCACGTAGGCCACGTGGAAGGCGAGTAGCGTCAGCTCACGGTCGGCGACGACTTGGTTTTGCCAAGCGATTAGATCGCGTGTGAAGGCGTCACCGGCCATGTCTCAGGCCTCCCGCGCCATGCAGTCGACCGCGTGAAGCTCGTCGGCGATTTCGATCGCGCGCAGGGCTTCCTCCCCGGAGCAATCGGGCCACGTTAGGAAGATCCAGAGGAGCGTTCCCCTGGTGCTCATCAGCTCGGGCGGGTTCTCGACCAAGACGCGAGCGATGATGGGTGCGAGATCGCGTCGGATCATGCGCAGCCTCCCCGCAGGAAGGCCCGCGCCGCGGTGCGGCCGGCGAGCACGCCGACGACCATGCCCCGGCTGTCCAGCACGGCCGTCAGGGCGCTTGCCAGAACCGGGCGGACCGCCCTATCTCTGCGTTCGGTTTCTTTGCGGGAGCCGATCTGCTTAGCGCCGTTGCGGGCCTTCACCCCCGCGACGGCGTTTTCGTTCCTGGAATGGTTTGTCGGGTTGGGCGGGCGGTCTGAAACGTCTTGAGAATCAACGGGGCGAATTCCGCCCAAACCTTCAGCTAAGTGTCTGTACTGACCTGAATTTCTGCGCTTCCCTTGGGAGCGCCACCGGCGCATTTTTTATAAATGTTGGCGGCATTTCACCCCTGGGGGGTGGATGCCCGAGCCCTTAACCCCATAGGGCCGCGCTGCGCCGAAGCCTTTCCAAGCGCTGTCAACAAGCCGTGCTCGCTGCGCCTCGCGCGTGTGGCCGCGCTCGGCGAGGGGGGGGCGGTCGCCTGTTCAAGGCCTAGCGGCCGTGCCGACCTTTCGCCGCTGAAAGACGCAGTTCGTCGTCAGGGATATGCCGGAAATCCGGCGAGTCGGGCGGCTGGTCGCCGACCTGACGCGCGATCGCTCCATGTTGCAGGACGTGCGCAAGCGGGAGGGGTGAAGGCCCGCCGCTCGCCGCGCGATCGCTGGCTCCCTGCAGGTGGCCTGCGGCATCAGCAAGCGCGTGGCCGCATTAGCCAGCGGCTTCGGCCATTCGTCCCAGTGCGAGCGTAAGCGTTCGGGTCCACAGGCGGCGCTGCGCATGCGGCTGGGCGGTGCAAACGCTTCCGGGTGAACACTCCCGTGCCAGACCACCGTGGACCCCGCGGTGAATGGCTGTGCAGGGCTTTCGCTCGGTCGCAGCTTGCGTTTGATCAGGACGTGCTCGTCCGACCCGTCATCCTCGAATGAAAGCTCGAAAACGGAACCGTGCCCTGTCTGCACGGCACAGACGGTTCCGTTCCTCGCGCGTGCTCCCCTGATCAGCGGCAGCGATGGCGCCGTCCATCCCGGCCGAGATAGGTCCCGGTCTGCGGATCGTAGGACCGGAAACGACGCGCGCAGTAGCGGTCATCACCGATGGTGCGATCCGAATCGACGTCGTCGTATCCATAGGTGACCGGAGCGTAGCCGCCGCCATATCCGACGTCATAGCCGTAGCCGTATCCCGGATAACCGTATCCGCCGTAGAGGCCTCCCACGGCCACTCCAAGACCGAGCCCGCCGAGCCCATATCCGCGTCGTCCGTAGCCGTAGCCGTATCCGTAGGGACGTCCGTAGAAGCCTCGGTTCACGCCGTAATGCCGATACAGGCCGTAACCGCGGTGGGCGCTGAGGTCATGGGCGAGCCCGCGATTGGGGAACCCGTGGCCGACGCCTGGCCTGCCGATATGAGGGTTGCCGAAGCCCCGGTGGGCAAACCCACCACCACCGGCCGCCGCGGCTCCGAAATTGTGATTGCCGAAGCCCTGGTTGACGAAGCCTCCGCCGCCCGCCGCAGCTCCGAAATTGTGGTTCCCAAAGCCCCGATTGGCGAAGCCGCCGCCACCCGCTGCAGCTCCGAAGTTGTGATTGCCGAAGCCCTGATTGCTGAAGCCGCCGCCACCGGCGGCTGCGGCCCCGAAGTTGTGGCTGCCGAAGCCTTGGTTGGCGAAACTGCCGCCGGCCTGTGCCCGGGCACCGGTGGGTGCCGCCAAGAGGGCGCCGGCGAGGATTGCCGATGCAATCGCTGTGACCGTCTGGTTCATGGTCGCCACGCTCGCTGTGTTGAGTCTATCTGGATCAACGTCGCGCCAGCGGCGGCCAATCCCGCTTCCTTTTGTCCTGCGACCAGATCGCTGGTCGATCCGACCGATGATCGGGGGCGTGCGATTGTCCCGGCCCGGATACCCTTCGCCACTTAAGCCCTGCAGGCCTGGCCGCGCCGGGCATTCTCTTGCGCTGTATCGTGATAGCTTTGATCGCGGATCCGCGTGTTCTCGACACCTGAGCTTCGGGTCTGGAAAGACCCACCCGGTTCACCGGCGCGGGCCTCTCACGCACGTCGGCAGTCTTTTCACCGAGACCCGTTCCCTCAGTACCGGACGGTGCGGATACCGCCGCCACCGCCACCCACGACGCTCCGGATCACCTCCTTGGTCGACGGGCTGATCCCACCATCGCCACGCAGACGACGCCCATCCGCTCGTTCGAGGCGCGCGACATCGTCGGAGCATCGATCTAACGCATCCCTCACCTTCGACGCGAGGGGACCGCCGCGGTGCGCGCCGGCGCCGCTCATCTCGAACCGCAGGCAGGATGCCAGGTAGCCTTTCAGGTCGTCGAAGGCGGCGGCTTGCGCGCCCGTCGTCATGACGATGAAGAGCAGTGCGGATCGGGCGAGCATGGGGCAATCCGGGATACGGCGGTTGTCCCGGACAACGCGTGAGCCGGCCATTGGTCGCTTCAAGGCTCACCCGGCGGAGGCTGGTGTGCGTGTGTGCTGCCGGTTCGGGACGCCCGTGCGTCCGAGTCCGGCGCCCCGGCGTAACCACCCCCTGCGATCCCATCCCGAGCCGCGTTGCTGTCGGCTCACCGCTTGTGGGTTCAAGTATCCTGACCCAAGCAAGCCATCAGACGCGCACTTAATTCATGTGCCGGCGCCGAGCCTGAACCTCCTGCTGAGCGAGCTTGCGTCCGACCTCCAACAGCAGCGCATCGGCGCGTGCTTTCAGATTCGGATCCTGCAACTGCACGAGAGACTGCTGCGCGGCCAAAAGGAGTTCGGCTGCTCGTTCTAAAGGTGGCATGCAGAGTGGGTGCAACTCACCGCCCGTCGCCGCTCTCGTGCCGGTGCGCGACCGCGTCAGATCGATGATGATGCCCCGTCCCCGGATCGGACGCCCCGATGCGTCGCGAACGGTGTAGCCACGGTCGAGAACCCATCGCGTAACACCGTCAGCCGAAAGCACCCTGTACTCGGCAACGAAAGGGGTGTCTTCGTCGATGCTGCGGCGGATCAAGGCGTGGACATGCTCCTGATCATCCGGATGCATGCCGTCCACAAACGCCGATAGCGGAACGCCTGTGGCTGCGGCGTCCGGATCGACGTTGAACATCAATGCCACGAACGTGTCTGCACGCACCGAGTCCGAGACGATGTCCCAGTCCCAGGTGCCGGCCACCTCGACGGCGTCCAATGCCTGCTGCAATGCAGTGGGGCGAGTCTGGATGTCAACGAGCTTGAGCTTCGGCACCGAGACGCTCACGATTGCTGCGGGACCAACCTTCAGTTGCGAATGTATAAAAGCACTCACTCCGGCTTCAAGAGATATCGAGAACAATATCAACCGGAGCGTGTAATTGGTGCCGGATACGGCACGGATTGTGGTAAGAAGCAGCCGAACTGGCGTTTTTCGCGCCAGCGCGGAGCGAGCGATGGGACAGAAGATGCCGCTTCAAGCGAAGGCCGGGTCGGATGGTTCCTGGGAAAATCGCAGCGACAGCCGCTCCGCAGCCTCGGCCGGCGATGACGCAAGGCGTCTCGTGACCCGCATCGCGGGGGCGCTTCAGGTTCAACCGGACGTCCTTTACGCTCCCGACGCAGCCAATGTGCGAACTCACAGCGCCACGGATGGCGCCGACCTTGATCAGCAGTGCGAGGCGCTGCTGCACGCCTACAGGCGTATCCGAGATCCCGAGGAACGCCTTCGGCTCCTGCTGCTCGTCCAGGATGCGGCTGAGGAGACCGAGGCTCTGATCGGACGCTCTTCCGCCTCGTGAGCAGACTCGCGCGGGGCCGAGCGGCCGGTTTTCGCTCATGAATAGGTTGAACTGACGGCACGCGCCGAGAGATGCGAGGCGTGTCCCGGTCTCGAGACCGGACCACTCAGATACAAGCCTCGCGCAATGATCGCCCTAGTTGTCCGGTGTGGGGAAGGCGACAGGAAGGACGAGGACGAGAGGCCGCGTAACCTATCTCGACGCATCGCTAGAACGTATTGCGGACTGTCATGCGATTCGACTCCGCAGTATAGGGCCAATTAATCCCATCTTTGTGGTCGCAAAGCAGTTTTAGGCGTAAAATCAATGACTTTGTAGTCGTATGAATATCGATTGCCTGCGGTGATGGGTTTCGTGGCGACCATAATGTCTTGGCGGTCGTATTGGAGGATTCCAGGAGGTGCCGGATGCATGGCGGCGCTGTTTCAGAGAATACAGTGCCGCACCTCTGTCGCCCGGTCATTCGGGATTATAGATCGGTTTTCAAAATTTTGCGTTAGGCTCATATCGATCATGTGGGCGCCACAGGTTTCAGCAACCTTTCGGATACTCCGAAGACCTGCATGACGGATCGATTCATCGGGTAACAGGAGGACGGTGGCAGCTTTGTTGGACTCGGCGTGTCCGTTGTTGGGCGTCGTGAGGAGCCAAGAGTTCCCTCCGACCCCCCTTCAGGCCAACGCCAGCCGCCCTACGATCCGTCGGCCGATGTCGCGCGCGCCAGCTTTGGTCGGAAGGCCTCGAACTCAGTCAGAGACGCCCGCATCAGCAATGGATCAACTGCCTCGGAAAAGCGATGATCGCGATCATCCGGATCGAGGAACCCGGGCTGACCCAGCAAGGGGCTCACCAGGCCGCCGTTCAAGGAAGGCGTCGTTCGAGGTATCCGATTGACTGGCCGATCCGAGCCAGCCGCGCCGCATCTTCAAACGGCATCACGGAATTTGCGGCGCTGGAGAAGGCGATCCGGTTATCGCTGCCCTGTTCCGAATGGGCGGGCGACCATGGACGTCCGGCTCCAAGGCGGCGCCGTTACCAAAACCAGATGACGCGGCCGGATACCGCGTAGATGACGAACCAGAGCCCGACAGCCAGAGCAATCGACGCGACGACGAGAGCCGGATGAGGCTTCTTGCGGGTGCGAGAGGACGCGACGGGAGCGATCTGGTCCATGGGTATGGCGTGTTCGGGCCTCGTACCGATCGCATGCATCGAGGTTCCTCGCGCGGAAGACGGAATGTCCGGTGGATGCGGTCAGCAACAAAGGCGCCTTACCAGCAAAACCAAACCCCCGCGTCCTCATCAAAAGATGGATTGACGCCGCGGTGGCCGGTGTCGGATTGCGCACGGCGCACGCATCCGCGATCACCGCCGGGTCTTCCGTCTGCGATTGGCGGGAATATCGGGGACGTTCCGGGACGACGGTGGCGGAGTTTGGCCCCGCATTCCCTGCGCAGGCTTAGCCTTAGGCCGCCGCGCCGGCCATTGCGCAGCGCGCCGCCCGGGCCAGTCGGTCCCCTGTCGGCGGATCGTCGGGCGGCCTCCTGTCGCTTGTTGCACTCCTCAAATGATCGCCACGCCTCGCGGACAGGCGTCCGCGCGACCGTCGAGCGACGTCATTGCATGCGGCACGGCTGTTCCGGAACGTTGGCCTTTCCCGCGGCCCAAGGTCCCGGCTTTGGAAGAATGAGCCAGGTCCGACACGTCGCTGGGCAAGGGCAGCGCGCCCCGATCACGCTTCTCCGAGATCCCGCAGGAGTCTGTCGCGCGCGCGGCTGACGCGGCTCTTCACCGTGCCAGCGGGGCACCCGATCACCGCGGCGGCGGCCTCGTAGGGGAGGCCGTCGATGGCGACGAGGAGGAGCGCTTCGCGATAGGCCGGCTCGAGGCGGTCGATGGCGGCCTGAACCTCCTTCAGTCCGAGGGCGTGATCCTGCGCGGCCGGTTCGGAAACGGTGGCAGCGTGGAGGCCGTCAGGATCCGCGATCTCGAGGCGCCTCTTGCGCCGCCCGTTGATGAAGCCGTTGCGCAGGATGGTGAATAACCAAGCGACCAATCGAGTGCCTGGCTCGTATCGCTCGCGATGCTCCCAGGCCTTGAGCAGCGTGAACTGTACGAGATCATCCGCTTCGGCTCCATCGAAGGTCAGCGACAGGGCGTACCGCCTGAGACGCGGCACCAGCGCGATCAGGTCGTCCTTGAATGCATCGGGAACCTGCCCGCCGGCTTCGGCTGCATCGAGGGCCGCGGACAATCGATCCAGCACGGCGGCGAGCCGCGAGCCGACATCAACCGCCACGACCTCTGAGTAGTATTGCCGCAGCCGATGACCGAGCTGCGCATGGACATACGAGATGACGGGATCGGACGCGTCGGCCAGATCCCGCTTTTCGTCGGCGGGCTGCACGGGAAGCTCTCGTGTCGATAGGATGGAAACATTGTCGCAGCGGACGACACGTCCGGCGGAAGGGCGCGGACTTATCTCTGGTCGATAACGACAGCGTCAATGATGCAGGTATACCAGTGTAAAACGCGAGCGCAGTGGAACCTGCTTGTGCGCAACCCGTTTGTGCCCGGCTGCCGGAGGGGCGGCGCGCGCGGCATGGGGTGCGAGAGCGGTGACGGCGGGCGTCGACAGGCATGAACTCCGGCAGATCATCGCCGGCCTGAGCGAGGGCGTGATCCTGGTCGAGCCCGACCAGACCATCGCGTACGCCAACGCCGCCGCCCTGGCGATGCACGGCGCCGAGAGCCTCGACGAGCTCGGGCCGACCGTGGACGCGTACCGGGACCGGTTCTGCCTGCGCTACCGCAACAACGTCGCGCCCAACCAGTATCCGATCGAGCGCGTCGTCGCCGGCGAGCGCTTCCACGATGTCGTGGTCGAGGTGCGCCGGGCCGACAAGCCCGAGATGGATTTCGTCCACTCGCTGCGCAGCCTCGTGGCCACGGACCGCGACGGCAAGCCGAGCTGCCTCGCGCTGATCCTCAAGGACGTCTCCGACCAGTTCGAGGCCGAGGAGCGGTTCGAGCGGACCTTCAACGCCAACCCGGCTCCGGCGGTGATCACCCGGCTGTCCGACCTGCGCCACGTCAAGGTCAACACCGGCTTCCTGGAGATGACCGGCTTCACCCGCGACGCCGTGATCGGCCGCAGCGTCTACGAGGTCGACGTCCTGGCCGGCGCCCGCAACCGCGACCTCGCGGTCGCGCGCCTCGAGTCCGGCGGCACGATCCCCCAGATGGAGGCCTGCCTCGACCTGCCCGACGGCGGCAGCCGGTTCGTGATCGTCGCCGGCCAGCCGATCGCGATGGGCGACGAGCCGTGCATGCTGTTCACCTTCGCCGACCTCGAACTGCGCCGGAAGGCCGAGACGGCCCTGCGCCAGAGCGAGGAGCGCTTCGCCAAGGCGTTCCGGATGACGCCGGTGCCGACCGTGCTGGTGCGGGCGGACACGTTCCAGGTCACCGGCATCAACGAGGCGTTCAGCCGGGTCTTCGGCCACGGCGAGGACCGGATCGTCGGGCGCAGCCTCGACGAGGCCGGGCTGTGGGTCGCCGACAAGCAGCGCCTGCAGGTCGAGGCCGCCCTCGACCGGCACGGCTACGTCCTCGGGGTCGAGGTGTGCCTGCGCCACGAGAGCGGGACGAACCTGGACTGCCTGGTCTCGGCCGAGCGCGTGACCATCAACGATGCCGAGTTCGCCCTGCTGGTCCTGCAGGACATCACCGAGCGCAAGCACACCGAGCGGGAGCTGTTCGACGCGATCGAGACCGTGATGGCCGACACGTCGTGGTTCAGCCGCGGGCTGATCGAGAAGCTCGCGACCCTGCGCCGCCCCGGCCGGGAGGCCGCCGAGGGGGCGGCGCCGAACCTGACGGTGCGCGAGCGCCAGATCCTCAACCTGATCTGCTCGGGCCTCGGCGACGACGCGATCGCGCGCAAGCTCGGCCTGTCGCGCAACACGGTGCGCAATCACGGCGCCGCCTTGTACCGCAAGATCGGCATCCACAAGCGCAGCGAGGCGGTGGTGTGGGGGCGCGAGAACGGCTTTCCGCTGAGCAGGCCTGACGGATGAATACCGCCGTACCGGTATGGACGGACCATTGATCGGGCGATGTCCGCCCTCATCTTCCGCGCGGCCAGGGCTCTTCCGCGCAGGATGAGGCGCCCGCGACTGAGCCCCCTCGCCGGCGCCGCCCCACCGCGACGCCCCCTGGCGACGCCCCCCGGCGACGCCCCGTCGCGATCCCCCCTCGCGACGAACCACGACGACCACCACCACCGGAGTGACAGCGTGACCACCATCCAGACCGTAGCAACGCCCCTCGCGCCGGACGCGCACGCCGACACGCGCGCCGTCCTGCTCAACCAAGTGTCCTGGGGGGCGATCTTCGCCGGCGCCGTCACCGCCCTGGTGACCCAGGTGATCGTCAACCTCGTCGGCGTCGGGGTGGGCCTGGCCTCGGTGGGCACGACGGCGGCCGACAATCCCTCCGCCTCGACCGCCTCGATGGGCGCCGGCATCTGGTTCGTGGCCTCGGGCATCGTCGCCTCGCTGGCCGGCGGCCTGATCGCCGGCCGGCTCTCGGGCAAGCCCCTGCCGGGCGCGGCCGCCCTGCACGGTCTCGTGTCCTGGGCGGTGACGACGCTGGTCGTGCTCTACCTGCTGACCTCGGCCGCCAGCGGCCTGGTCGGCGGCACGCTGAGCACGGTCTCGGGGGCGCTCGGCGGCGCGGGCAACCTCGTGGGCGGCACCGTGCAGACGGCGGCCCAGGCGGCGGCGCCGTCGCTGGCGAAGATCTCGAACCCGCTGGACGGCATCGAGCAGAAGGTCCGCCAGCAGACCGCCGGCCAGGACCCGCAGGCGGCCCGCGACGCGGCGGTGGCGGCGATCAAGGCGCTGTTCACGGGTGACGCGTCGCAGAAGCAGCAGGCCGAGGCCCGCGCGGCCGACGCCCTGGCCAAGGCGCAGAACATCCCGGTCGATCAGGCCCGCCAGCAGATCCAGGACTACGAGACGCAGTACGACCAGGCGGTGGCCACCGCCAAGCAGAAGGCCGAGGCCGCGGCCGTGACGGCCAAGTCGGCGGCCACGCAGGGCGCCTTCTACGCGGCGCTGGCGCTGATCCTCGGGGCCCTGGCGGCCTTCCTCGGCGGCCGCCTGGGCGCGCCGAAGCCCGCGACCCTGCTCGGCGCCTACGAGACCCGGCGCGTCTGACCGCCCTCGGCGCCCGCGCCTCCATGCGGGCGCCGCCCATCCCCGACGGGCGGAACGCGCCCGGCCGGGATCCCCGACCCCCCTCCAACCGCACGGAGCACACGCGATGAGCAGCACCACCGACAAGATCAAGGGCCTGGCCAACGAGGCGATCGGCAACGTCAAGCAGGCGGCCGGCAAGGCCACGGGCAACGACAAGCTGGTGGCCGAGGGCAAGGCGCAGGAGCTCAAGGGCGAGGCCCAGAAGACCGTCGGCGACGTCAAGGACGGCGCCAAGACCCTCGCCGACAAGATCACCGGCAAGCACTGATCCTCATCCCGCGGCGCCGGGCCACCGGCGCCGCCCCTCGGCCCATGTCCGGTACGGTGCCGGGCCGAACCGCTCAACGCGCGGGAGCAGAGCCGATGCGGCACTTCGCCAGCCTCTTCCTGCGTCAGGAATTCGTCTTCCTGGTGCTCGCCATCCTGCTGAGCGTCGGCGCCGGCGTGGCCTACTGGGTGTCGCGCGCCACCGTCCTGACCATCGCGGTCGCTCCCAAGGACGGGACGGAGCCGGCGCTGATCCAGGCCTACGCGGATGCCCTGGCCAAGCGCCACAAGGAGATTCGACTCAAGATCATACCCTTCGACGACGTGCGCGACAGTGCCGAGGCGCTGCGTGACGGGCGGGTCGATCTGGCGATCGTACGCCCGGACGTCGAACTCCCCGACAACGGCCTGACGTTGGCGATCCTACGCGACCAAGCGATGATCATCGCCTCGCCGGAAGCCGCCGGGATCGACCGCTTCCCCGATCTCGATCGCAAGCGCCTCGCGATCCTGGCCCATCGGGACGCCGACGAGGCGCTCATCCGCGCCATGCTGGATCACTATGGTTTGACGCTGGTCACCACCGAGCCGGAAGGCGGTCTGCCGCCGCGCCACGTCGCCCTGGTCGAGATGGCCGAGAGCGACCTGGGAGCGGCCTTCGCCCGCAAGCGGGTCGACGCAGTGATCTCGGTCATCGCGCCGACCGCGCCGACGGCCCAGCGGATCGTCGGCCTCGTCCAGGCGGCCAGCCGCAACCGCAAGATCTCCTTCGTGGATGTCGAGAATGCCGAGGCGATCGTCGCGCGGCTGCCGCGTCTGCAGGTGGTCACCATGCCGGCCGAGACCTTCGGCGGCAGCCCCAAGGTGCCGGCCGACGACGTTCACACGGTCGGCGCTTCGTACCGGCTGATGGCGCGGTCGAGCCTCGCACGCTCCGTGGCGGCCGACGTCACGCAGCACCTGTTCGAGCTGCGCAGCGCGATGGCGAACGTCACGCCGGCCGCCGACTACGTTCAGGCCCCCGCCTATGACGGCACCGTCGGCGCGACCAGCGCGAGGCTGCCCATCCATCCCGGCGCCGTCGACTATTACGAGCGCGAGCAGCAGAGCTTCATCGAGCGCTATGAGACTTGGATCTACCTGCTCGCCTTCCTGGGCGGCGGCATCGGCTCGGCGCTCGCGTGGATCGGCCAGCGCCTGTCGCGCCTCCGCCGCGAGCGCGTCGAGGAGGCGACCGACCGCCTGCTGCAGATCCGTCAGGAGGCGCAGGAGACACCGGATTCCGGACGTCTCGAGATCCTGGCCCGGGAGATCGACGATCTCGCGGGCGACATCGCCAAGCATGCCCTGGAGCGCCCGACCGAGGCCCGGACGATGTCGGCGGCGACCATCGCCATCGACGCGGCCCGTTCGACGGTGAAGCGCGCCATCACGGCTGGCCGGAGCGCGGATGACGGCTTGGGCCTGGCCGGCAGAGCCGTCGCGGCAGACGCGGCCCAGACGCCGGCATGACCCGATGCGGCGGCCCACCGCCGTACCACCCGGGCTTCGGCCCGCACTAAGGAAGGACGACGCCATGAGTAAGGGATATCCCTCGATGACCGCCCTGCTGGGACTGCTGGCGGTGGCCGGCTACCAGAACCGCGACCGGATCGCCGAGTGGCTTGGCGGCCACGCCAAGGATCCGGCGCGGTCGCCGGCACCGCAGGTCCCGCCCGCGACGGGGTCGACGATCCCGGCGAACCTGGATCGCCTCCTCGGCGGCGCCAGCGCGGGGGGCGTCGGCGGCCTCATCGCCGGCGGCCTGACCGAGCTGGTCGATCATTTCACCAAGGGCGGCCATGCCGAGACGGCGCAATCCTGGATCAATCACGGCCCGAACCGCGACATCCCGGCCGCGGATCTGGAGCGCGCCATCGGGCCGGACACGTTGGCGGCCCTGGAGCAGCGCACGGGCCTGAGCAAGAGCGAGCTGTTGGAGCGCCTCTCGCGCGACCTGCCCTCGGCCATCGATCGCTACTCGCCCGAAGGACGACTGCCGGCCTTCAGCTGATCCGCTTCGCGGAGGTCGTCGCGGCGACGCCGCGACGACCTCCGCCGACGATTCCGGCAGCCGCTACTCGACCAACTCGTCCACCTTCGCCATCAGCGAGGGCGAGATGGTCAGACCCAGGGTGGCGGCCGTCTTCAGGTTGAGCAGGGTGATGAAGCGCTCGCTCGCCTGCACCGGCAGGTCGCCGACCACCGCGCCGCGCAGGATCCGGTCGAGGTAGCCCGCCGCCCGCTGCACATCCTGCTCGACGCTGGTCGTGTAGGCGGCGAGGCCACCGAGGCGGACCGGCGCCGCATAGGCGTAGACGGCCGGGAGACGGTAGGCGGCCGCCAGATCGACGATCCGCTGGCTGTACACGCCGGTCACCGCGTCCGGCAGCGCGATGAGGCCGCCCTTCGGCTGGGCGGCGAAGCCCGTGATCGCCGCCTCGATCTCGGCGGCGTCGTGCACGCCGGCGATCCGGGCGTCGATCCCGAGTTCGGGGCCAATCCGGGCCATCTCGGCCGTGTAGCCCGCGAGGCGCGCCCGGTAATCCGGGTTGATCAGGGCGAGGGCCCGCGTGACGCCGGGACTGAGTTCCTTCAGGAGTTGCAGCCACTTGCCGACGAGAATGAAGTCGAAGTTGGTGAAGCCGGTGAGATTGCCGCCGGGCCGCGACAGGTTGGATACGAAGCCGCCGCCGACCGGATCCTGCAGCATCATGAAGACGACCGGAACCGTCGTGGTCGCCCGCTGGAGCGCCGTCGCGCCGACGACGCCCTGCGCGAGCACCACGTCGGGCTTGCGCGCCAGAATCTCCTCGGCCTGACCGCGCATCCGCTCGGCTTCGCCGTTGCCGTACTGCAGGTCGACGGCGAGGTTCTGGCCCCAGATCCAGCCGGCCCGATTGAGGCTTTCCTTGAGCGTGTCGACGATGACGGGACTGTCGGGATGCGCTTCGCCGTAGACCAGCAGGATCCCCAGGCGACGCTGACCCTTCGCCGGCCCGGCGGCGAGGGCCGGCCACGCGGCCGCGCCGCCGAGGCCCGCGATGACGTCGCGCCGTCTCATGCGCCGGTCTCCCGCCTTCACCCGTTCCGAGCCGCGCCGATCGGGAGGGGGTCCGATCGCGCGCCCGGGGATGGTAATAGGCGCTGCCTTAAGGCGGGGCTATCGCGGGTACCGATGGGGATCCCGGCGGGGCGCGGAACTCAGCGGACCTCGACCCGGCTGCCGCTGCCGCCGTTCAGGAGGCGCTTCAGGTGGAAGGCCGCGACCCCGTCGTCGGGACGCAGCCCGACCAGGGCCGCGAAGGCCGCGAGGGCGCCGGCCTCCCCGGCATCGAGCTTCGCGTAGGCGTCCTGATACTGGGCGAGCGGCGCGTCGCCGTAGACCGCCTCCGTCAGGGGTTCGTAGGCGCGCAGAGCCGTCTGCTTGCCGCGCAGGAGGAGGTCGCCGAGGGGCCGGCCGCGGAACTGCCCGGCCCGGATCACCACCGCCTCGCTGACGCAGATCCGCGTTCCGAACGCCTTGTTGGCGTTCTCCAGGCGTGCCGCCGTGTTGATGGTGTCGCCGTAGGCCGTGTAGTCGAAGTATCGGCCGCCGCCGAAATTGCCCACGATCGCCGGCCCGGCATGGACGCCGATCCGCGTCACGCCGATCTCGATCCCCCGCTCCCGCCAGCGCGCGCGGAACCCCTCGGCCACCTGGTCGAGGGCCAGCGCGCAATCCACCGCCCGGGCCGCGTGGTCCGGTTGGTCCCCCGGCGCCCCGAACAGCACGTGCAGGGCGTCGCCGACGATCTTGGCCACCGTCCCCTCGTGGGCGAAGACCACGTCGGTCATCTCGGCGAAGTAGCCGTTGAGGATCTCGGCGAGCTGCGCCGGGTCGAGACTCTCCACCAGGCTGGTGAAGCCGGCGATGTCGGTGAACAGGGAGGCCACGTCGCGCCGGTGGCCGCCGAGTTCCAGGCCCGATGCATCCCCCGCGAGCCGCTCGGCGAGGTTGGGCGAGAAGTACCGGGCCAGAGAGGCATGCGCCCGCTCGGCCAGCGATTGCCGCCGCCGGCCCTCGCGCAGAGCCTCGACATGCCTCAGCGTCCGCTCGATCGTCGTCTCGAGATCCACGAAGTCGATCGGCTTCGTCAGGAAGTCGAAGGCACCCCGGTTCATCGCCGTGCGGATGTTTGCCATGTCGCCATAGGCCGAGACGATGATGGTCGAGGGGCGCTCGGCAAGGTCCTGCAGCTTGGCGAGCAGCGTCAGCCCGTCCATGCGCGGCATGTTGATGTCGGACACGACCAGATCGACGTCGCGGTTGTCCGAGAGGCGGTCCAGGGCCTCCTGTCCGTCATGGGCGAACAGGAACGTGACGAGGCCCTGGCGGATCTGGCGGCGGAACTTCTGGGTGATCAGCGCCTCGAGATCCGGCTCGTCATCGACGACGAGGATCTTGGCGCTCGGCATGCCGGGCGTCATTCGGCCCCCGAGAGCGCGGAGAGGCGGCGGTCGATCTCGGCCTTCAGGACGGGGAAATCGATCGGCTTGGTGATCAGGCCCACCGCGCCGGCGGCGATGACCTTCTCGCGCGTCTCGGCATCGCCGTAGGCCGTGATCATGATCACCGGCACGTCGGGCCGGGCGGCGCGCACCCGCGGCAGCAATTCGAGGCCGGTCATCCCGGGCATGTTGATGTCGGAGAGCATCAGAATCAGGCTCGGATCGTTGGACCCGTTGATCCGGTCCAGGGCCTCCGCCGCCGAATGCGCGAAGCCCATCGCGAACCGTCCGGCGCGCAGCTCGCGGCGGAACTGCTGCCGAAACAGGTCGGTCACGTCGGGTTCGTCATCGACGACGAGGATCAGGACGTTCATGGCTGGCTCTCGGTCTCGCTCGCCGGCTGTGGAGGCGCAGCGGGCGCGGTCGTCGTGACGCTCTGGCGCGGCAGGGTGATGGTGAACTCGGTGAAGGCGCCCGGCTCCGTGGCGACGTCCACCGTCCCGCCGTGTTGCTTGACGAGGATGTCGTGGCTCAACGAGAGCCCGAGCCCCGTTCCCTCGCCGGCCGGCTTCGTGGTGAAGAACGGATCGAACATCTTGGCCTTGACGCTGTCGGGGATACCGGTGCCGTTGTCGCGCACGCGGATCTCGATGCTGTCGCCCCGATCCCGGGTGGCGATCGACAGCGTCGGTTCGTAGCCCGGCTCCGCGCCGTTGGCCTTCTTCTCGGTGGCGTAGAATCCGTTCGACATCAGGTTGAGGAGGACCCGGGTGATCTCCTGGGGAAAGAGGTCGGCCGTGCCGGCGGCCGGATCGTAATCGCGCACGAGGGTCACGTTGAAGCTGGGTTTCGCCGCACGGGCTCCGTGATAGGCAAGATTCAGGCTCTCCTCGACCAGAGCGTTGACGTCCACCGGGCGATGCTCCCCGGACCCAGTGCGCGAGTGCAGCAGCATATTCTTGACGATCGAATCGGCACGCTTGCCGTGCTGGACGACCTTTTCGAGATTGCCCTTGAGAAGGCCGGTGATCTCCTCGACCTCCTCCCGCGTGCTCGGATCGAGCGAGGCGGGTTCGAGCGTGTCCCGCAACTCGTCCACCAGCTCGTTCGAGAGCGATGCGAAGTTGTTGACGAAGTTCAGCGGATTCTTGATCTCGTGGGCGATGCCGGCGGTGAGTTGGCCCAAAGACGCGAGCTTCTCCGATTGCACGAGACGGCTCTGGGCTCTCTGAAGGTCATCGAGTGATTGATTGAGGTCGCGGGTTCGCTCCTCGACCTTGGCTTCCAGGGTCTCGTAGGATTCCTGGACGCGGCCTGCCATCGTGTTGAACCGGTGCGCAAGGGTCTCGATCTCGTCGCCGGTGCGGATCACGATGCGTTCCGAGAGGTCTCCGGATCCGAAGCGTTCTGCGCCATCCTCCAGCTGTCGGATGGGAACGACCATGCGCCGCGCCAGAAAGGTCCCCGCCACGGCCGCCAGCAGCACGCCGAGGCCCATCAGGGAGGTGGTCTGGATGACGGATTCCAGAGCCGGCCCCATCGCGTCGCGCAGCGATTCCTGCACGAACACGATCCAGTCGACCCGCGGGATGGTGGCATGGGCCGCCAGCACCCAGCCGCCGTCGAGGCCGGTGGTGATCTCGTAATCCTGTCCCGCCATCCGGGATCCGGGCAGCGCCGCCGCGACCTCCGACAGACCGGACAGGTCGGTGTCACGCAGGACCAGACTCAGATCCGGGTGCGCGATCAGGCGTCCGGTCGCGGTCGTCACGAAGGCGTAGCCGTGCTCGCCGACGTTGATCGCGCTGACCACATCCCAGATCAGCTTCAGATTGACTTCCGCGACGGTCACGCCCGGGTCGCGGCCGGCATGGGCGACCGAGACCGTCATGTAAGGCTCGGAACCGCGCCGGAAATAGACCGGGCCGAACCAGGTCTTCTGGGCGAGGGCCTGGGTGAACCGCGGAGAGGTCGAGAAATCCTTGCCGCTGCCTACGGCGTCGGGTTCGAGCCGCGACACCCGCAGCTGTTCCTTTCCGGCCGGATCGAGATAGGCGACCTCCGTTATCGCCGGCGCCTGGCGCAGCAGGCGAATGAAGTCGTAACGCTGCTGCTCGGGGGGGATCCGCCGCCACTCGGCGCGGGTCGTCCAGCCGATCTGGCTCTCGATTCCGGACAGGAAGGCATCGACGCGTTCCGCGGCCGCCCGCGCCTTGGTGCGCTGCGTCTCGATCGCCGTCCGCTTGGCGTCCTGATAGTTTAGGGTCAGGTCGACGGCCCCGTTGATGAGCAGGACCAAGCTGACGAGGCCCACGAAGGCCACCGCGAACTTGACCGACAGCGGCACGCGGAGCCACCGCGGGACCGTATTTCCGGTCGGTGGGGGAAGCGCCGTCACTCGACGATCTCATCGGCTTGGGCGAGGAGCGCCGACGAGATGTCCACGCCCATGCCGCGCGCGGATTTGAGATTCACGATGAAGTCGAACTTCGTGGGCGCCTGGACCGGCAGGGTTGCCGGGTTCTCGCCGCGGAGAATGCGACCGACATAGGCCGCCGCCCGACGGACCGCCTCGGTCGGATCGGGACCGTACGACATCAGGCCGCCGCGATAGGCGAAGCGCCGGATGGCGAAGACCGTCGGGATCGTGTTGCGCGTCGTCAGCGCGACGATGCGATCGCCGTTGGCCTCGCTGAATGTCCCGGGCGCGACGATCAGCCCCCCGTGCCCCTGTCGCGCGAGATCTGCGATGACAGGATCGATGTCGGCAGTCTTCTCGACCTTCACGACCGTAGGTTCGATTCCCAGCGCGGCCGCGGTGCTGCGGAACGGCTCGGCGTAGAGGTTCTTGCCCCGGATCTCGGTGCTCGGATTCGACAGGAGCGTGACGCGTCGGATGCTCGGCACGGCTTCCTTGAGGGCCGCCACCCATTTTCCACCCAGGGGCGCCTCGTAGAGCGTGAAGCCCGTGATGTTGCCCCCCGGGCGTTGGAGGCTCTCCACGTACCCGAACCCGACCGGATCGGAGGCGCCGACGAACACGATCGGAATCGTTCGGGTCGCCGTCGCGACGGCCGAGAGTTGCGCATTCAGATAAGCGAAGATGACCGGCGGCCTTGCGGCGACGAGTTCGGTCGCCAGGATCCGCGTCCGCTCGGGGTCGGCACCGCCCCAGCGGTGATCGACGGGCTGATCCGGATGCCCCTGGTCGCGCAGGGCGGCATTGAACGCCTCCGCGAGCGCGCGACCTTCGTCATCGCTTTCCGTGAACGGCCAGAGCGCCGCCACGTGGGCCTGCGTCTGCGCTCCGGCGATGCGTGGCCATCCGGCCAGCGCCAATCCAGCGATTACGGTGCGCCGCCTCATCCGACCATCGCGCCAAGTCTCCGCCCACGGCCCGCGCCGCGCGGCCCGGACCGCGCGCATCGGCCCGGCCCCCGCGATCGATCGCCGGAGCATAGTGCAAGCTCGGCATTGACACCACGCGCCGGCCCGCCGGCAACGCTCAAAATGCCAGCCGCATCCCGCCGACGATGTTCCGTGGAGCCCCCGCGAAGATCGAGCCGGTCGTCGTCGCCAGCACCGCCGCCCCGTTCTGGAGGCCGGTCGTGGCGCTGATCCCATTGGCGAGATTCTGCGCGGAGGCCACGTAGGTCGTATCGAACAGGTTGCGCACTTCGAGATAGACGCTGAGCCGCTTGGCGTATCCGCCGGTCAGGTCCGTGGCGTAGTGCAGGTTGGCGTTGACGATCGCATAGCCCGGCGCCTTCAGCGAATTGGCATTGTCGAGGTAGAAGTCGCCCTGAACCACCGTTTCCACGAAGGCTCCGAGACCGGCGAGCGGCCCGCTCGGCACGTCGTAGCCCAGGCGGGCCAGCAGCTGGTGGGCCGGAACGCCGGGGATCCGGTTCCCCGCCCGGTCGAACCGACGGCTCAGGCTGCCCGCGCTGAGCTGCTCGGTGTAGCGGGTGTAGATCTGGTCGTCGAACGTGTAGGCTAGGGTTCCGCGCCAGCCGGGCGCGAAGGCCCAGTCGGCGCCGACCTCGATCCCCCGATGCTCCGAGGCGGGCGCGTTGAACGTGTAGGCGAGGAGGCCCGCCCCTGGCGATTGCGTGACCAGCTCGTTGCGGAAGAACTCGTAGAAGCCGGTGACGCTGAAGCGAAGATCCGTCACCGGACTCCACTCTGCGCCGAGATCGAAGCCCAGATTTTCCTGCGTCTGGAGCTGGGTGTTGTTGCCCGGAAGTCCGGCGGGGGTGATGAACAGGTTGCTCGCGGCCGGCGTCGTATAGCCGGTGGCGACCCGGCCGCGCAGCGCCCAGGCCGGATCCGGCCGGTAGACTAGCGCCAGTTCCGGGGCGACGTTGAGAAAGGAGCGGTTCGCGTCCGCCACTGTCCGCGTCGCGCCGCTCGCCGCGTAGCTGTAGGCCAGGTTGCGGCCGGTGATGGACGTGCTCTCGGCGCTGAGGCCGAGAACGCCGGTCCATTGGTCCGACAGGGCGAGTTCGAGCCGCGCCCGGCCGCCGAGATTCGACTGCACCGCCGTCTGATCGCCGATCAGCGCCCCCAGGCGCGGGCCATCATAGGGCGCCCGGTTGAACGTCGTGATGTGGTTGTCGATCGTGTTGTAGGCCAGCGCGACGTAGCCGGTCGCCGGCAGACCGAACAGATCCCCCCGCCGGGTCAGGTCCGTCAGGAAATTCCAGGACGGATACGAGCCACGCGACGATGTCTGGTAGAAGGGCTGATCGAAGTTGCGCTCGTCGAAGCCGAGCTGCGTGCGCCACGTGGTGAAGGCGTCGATGTCGTGCTCCCAGCGGGCCGCCACGATGGTCCGGCGGTCGTTGCGCCCGAAGCCGCCTTCATCCGCCGTCACCGGCACGGTCGCGCCGAAGGCTCCGTTCCGGAACAGGTTGAAGGTGGTGCAGCCGGCCGCCGCGCTTGCGGCGGCGGCGCAGCCGCGCTGGTACGGGTTGATCCGGTACTGGGCCAGGGACGAGCGGGCGGGAAGGTTTGCGTCGAGGGTGTTGTTGATCACCTTGAGGGTGAAGCGGTTGTCCGGGGTCGGGGTGTAGCTCGCGAGCAGATTGATGGTCTGCGTGTCATAGCTCGCATGGTCCTGATAGCCGTTGGCGCGGACGTCGCTCGCGAACAGGCTGATCTCGAACGGGCCGCTGACGCCTCCGACGGTAAAGTAATTGCTGAGGTAGCCGAAGCTGCCGGCATCCACCCCGATCTCGTAGCCGTCGATCTCCCGCCCGGTCCTCGTCCGGAACGCGAGCGCGCCCCCGGTGGCGTAATTGCCGAAGAGGGGCGATTGCGGCCCGCGGAACACGTCGATCCGGCTGTAGGCCCGCGGGTCCGTGAGGTCGAAGCGCGACGCCCCGTCCGGTTGGGTCAGGATGAAGCCGTCCTCCAGAACGACGGTGTTCTTGATCACGCCGGTGGAGCGGGCGTTGTTGCCGCGGATCGAGATCACCACGTCCCGGCCGCCATTGCCCTGCCGGACCGTGACGCCCGGGCTGTTCACCAGGACCGATCCGATGCTGGTCGCCGGCCGGTTCGCGATGGTGCCGTCCCGGCCGATGCCGGTGACGATCTCCCCCACCGGATGCTCGATGACCGAGGGGGCCGCGCCGGGGGGTGCGGCCACGCCGAAAGGCGGGGCCGTGGTCCGGCCCGCAGACGGCGCCGCTTCGCCCTCCACGGAGAGTTCGTCCAGCGTCACCGCGGTCTGGCCGAGGGCGGGGAGGGGGGTACCGGCAAGCAGAAGCGCGAGGGCGCGGCCGCGCAGGGCGGTCTGGTCGGGGGGCATCGGAGGACTCGTCTGATCGGTGGGGCAAGCGGCGGGGCCGCGGGCATGGGCAGGCGATCAGGCGAAACGGGGCGGCCCTCGCGGTTGGCCAGGGATGCGGTGGACCGAGACGATGGGCTTTGGGGGCGGGATCGGCCACGTCACCGCATGCCAGCGCAGGCGACGGGCGAGACCGACCACCGTCGGAAGAAGCGGCGGGACGGCGCCGGCCCGACACAGCCCGCAGAGGCCGCAGCCCGTCAGTGCCGGCGCGTGCGGACCGATGGCGACTTCCGTCGCCTGATCCGGCCCGTGCCCGCACAGGATCTGGCCGGGCAGCGCCCACGGCGCCTGCGCCATCCGGAGGGCCACGGCCGGTGCCAGCGCCTGGATCCAGAGCGCGCACACGATCAGCCCCGCACCCAGAAGGCCCGGGCGCCGGCGCGTCAGACGAGAACGGGTCCGCACGGGCATGGCGCCCGTCCGCTCCGGATCAGCTCATCCCGCGCCTTCGGAGCCGATCCACGCCGAGATCGAGACCGAGCATCCCGGCGATCGCGAGGCCGGTCAGCGGGAAGAGGATCCCGAGCCCGAGGATCATCAGGGTCACGGTGACCCGCACCCGCCGGTTAGGCGGCCACGGCGGCACCCCGAGGCTGCCGGCCGGGCGCCGCTTCCACCACATCGTTCCGGCCGTCACGGCGAGCAGGATGGTGGCGAGGCAGAAGGCCAGCATCGCGAACTGGTTCGCGCGGCCCCAATGCTCACCTTTGTGGATCCCGATGCCGTATTGGATCGCCCGGCCGACCGGGCCGAGATCGGCGAAGCGGACGTCGACCAGCGGCCGCCCGGAATACTGATCGAGGGTGATCACCCGCTGCCGGGTGACGTCGCGCGGGTAGATGGCGGCGGCGTAGACCCCGTCGGCGCCGACGGGCAGCGCCAGCTCGAAGCCGTGGGGCATCCCCATGCGTCCGAGACTCGCGACGGCCTCGTCGATTCCAATGCCCGCGCCCGCTGCGGCAGGCGGTGTAGAGCGCGGTATGGGCGCGTCCTGCAGGGTCCAGCCCGCATCCTCGAGCCTGTCGCGCAGGGGTATCGTGGAGACCGGCCGGTTCGCCCAGAGCGCGGCCGGTTGGCCGAGGCCGGCGGCATTCGACCATGCGCGGAGCTGCTGCCCCCACCAGATCGACCAGGGCAACCCGGTGAGCGCGAGGAAGAGCAGACCGCCGCCGGCCACGAATCCGGTGACGGCGTGGAGATCGCGCCACCACACGCGCCGGCGGGGCGTGGCGCGAACGGTGACGACGCCGCCGGTCCGACCGCGGGGCCACCAGAGATACGTGCCCGTCACCACCAGGATGACCGCGAAGCCCGCGACGATCTCGATCACGGCATTCGCCAGCGGGCCGAGCAGGGCGAGGCTGTGCAGCCCCCGAACCACCGCCATGAACTCTCGATCGGAGCCGACGCGGTCGAGCACGTCGCCGGTGTAGGGGTTCAGGTAGACTTGGATGCGGCGATCGCCCACCGCGACCGTGACGCGCGCGGCGGCATCCGGGGCGGCGGGATCGACGTAGGTGACGGGCGCGCCGTCCGGCACCGTCTGCAGCGCATTGAAGATCAGGCGATCCGGGCCGAGCGGCGCCATCGCCTGGGGGGCGACCTTGGTCCGGTACGCGAACAGGCTGCCGTTGATCTCATCCTTGAACAGGTAGAGCGCGCCGGTCGCCGACAGGCTGATCAGGAAGGGCAGGCACAGAAGGCCCGCGTAGAAGTGCCAGCGCCAGACGGCCCGGTAGATGGCGTCGCTGGACAGTCGTCCAGTGGCAGCCGCCCCGTACGCGGGGGCGCTGCCGTGCAGAACAATCGACATGAGGAGAGGTCCGGGCCTGAGCGATCGGGATCGGGATCGTCAGGCCGCGGGCGGACCTCGCGCGGTTCCGTTATAGGCCGGAGGTCCCGTCGTCGGGATCTCGGCTTCCGGGCGCCACGCACACAACGAGGTGGGCGCGGAGGGCCAGGCCGCCGCCTCCGGATCGATGGGGGGCAGCGTCAGCGTCCCGGCCTGCACGACCGTGCAGCACGCATGGACATGAACGCCCTTGCTCGCAGGCTCGCCCGACGAATGCCCGGCGCAGAGCACCTCGCCCGGACCGTCCAGGGCGCGGCTCGGTGTGGCGAGTCCCAGAAAGGCTTGAAGCAGCAGCGCGTAGAGCGCGACCAAGCCAATGATCGCGCGCCCTCTACCCGTTCGAGGCTGCCGCCGGCGCATGGGGCGATCTAGGCGGCCGGGCTGCGGCGCGTCAATGCGCGGTTCTCATACGGCGCTGGACGCCCTGTGCATCGGCGACGACCGGGAGGGGCGCGCCCTGATGAGACCGCGCCGCATCCGCCCTGACGCCGTTGGTTTCGAGGCCCTGCGGACGCCGCAGAGCGCGCCGTGCCGGATGTCGGAGTCCTACGAGCCCGGTCGCCCTTTAATCCGCTCGCCCGGTCGGCAGGGCTGGATTCTTCTCCTGTGTTGCTCATCCTGCGGAGAGATCGGTACAATCTTTATTATTCGTTCTGGATTCATCAGAGCATCAGCTTGACGGCCCGACCTGAGTCAATGAGACGTCGTCGGCAGAGTGCCACGGTGAAGGGCATGCCGCGCGAGCGGGAGCTTGGAGAGGGAACGATGGTCTTCGCAGGTCGCGCAGCAGCTGCGGTGCTGTTCTTATCGATGTTGTCGGCCCCCGCATGGGCTGCGGATCCGATCAAGATCGGGCTGAGCGGTCCCTATACCGGGGGATCGTCTTCGATGGGCGTCTCAATGCGCGACGGCGCCAAGCTCGCCGCTGCCGAAATCAACAAGGCCGGCGGTGTCCTCGGTCGGCCGATCCAGCTCGTCGAGCGCGACGACGAGGCCAAGAACGAGGTCGGTGCGCAAGTCGCGCAAGAGCTTATCAATAAGGAGAAGGTGGTCGCGACGGTCGGGTTCATCAACACCGGCGTCGCGCTCGCGGCCCAACGCTTCTACCAAGAAGCCGAAATCCCGGTGTTCAACAACGTTGCCACCGGGACGATCATCACCAATCAGTTCAAAGAGCCGGATTACGACTCGAACTACGTCTTCCGGAACTCGGCCTACGACGTGCTGCAGGCGGGCCTGATGGTCGACGAAGCCCTCGCGCAGGGCCATAAGAAGATCGCGATCCTCGCAGACTCGACCAATTACGGCCAGCTCGGCCGTGAGGATATCGAGAAGTATCTCGGCACGAAGGGCGTGAAGCCGGTCGCGGTCGAGAAGTTTAACATCAAGGACGTCGATATGACGGCCCAGCTGCTCAAGGCGCAGCAGGCCGGTGCCGAGGTGATCCTCGCCTACGGGATCGGGCCGGAGCTGGCCCAGATCGCCAACGGCATGGCCAAGCTCGGCTGGAAGGTGCCGATGATCACCAGCTGGCCGTCCTCGATGCAGAGCTTCATCGACATCGCCGGCGCGAACGGCAACGGCGTGGTCATGCCCCAGACGTTCATCGAGGACCAGACGCTGCCGAAGCGCAAGGCTTTCCTTGAGAACTACTACAAGACCTACGGCGTCACGAAGATCCCGACCCCCGTGGCCGGCGCCCAGGGCTACGATTCGATCTACCTCCTCGCCGCGGCGATCAAGCAGGCGGGCAGCACCGACGGCGCGAAGATCCGCACCGCCCTTGAGAACCTGAACGAGAAGGTCGAGGGCGTCGTCACCACTTACGACAAGCCCTTCACCGCCAAGGACCACAACGCCATCTCGCGCAACATGGTCGTGTTCGGGAAGGTGCAGGACGGCAAGATCGTCTACGCCAAAGATGAGGACGCCAAGAACGCCGGTGTCGTCCGCGTCAAGGAGAAGTCCTCGAACTGAGGTCCCGACGCCCGCGCCCACCCGGGCGCGGGTGCCCCAGAGTCCGGCGGCACTCCAGCCTGCCGGCACGTCGCATATCGGTCCCGCGGCGCGCGCCGCGCGGCCGGACGACCCTCCGGTGACAACGCATCCATGGCCATCCTGCTTCAGCTCATCGCCTCAGGCGTCGCGGTCGGCATGATCTACGCCGCCATCGCGTTCGGCTATCAGCTCACCTTCGCGACCTCGAAGACGCTCAATTTCGGCCAGGGCGAGGCGCTGGCGCTCGGGGCCCTGTTCGGCCTGACCCTGGTGCCCTTCGTCGGCTACTGGCTGATGATCCCCCTGGTCCTCGTCTTCGGCTTCGCCCTCGGGGCCGTGGTCGAGCGCCTGGGCGTACGCCCGGCCGTGAAGATCAAGTCCGAATACGGATGGATCATGGCGACCATCGCCCTCGGCATCATCTTCAAGAACGTCGCCGAGAATGTCTGGGGCCGCGACGACCTGAAATTTCCCTCGCCGCTCCCCGAGACTGCCCTCGAAGTGGGCGGCGTCCGCATCCTGCCGATGGAACTGCTGATCGTCGCGGGGGCGCTGCTGATGATGCTCGCGGTCGAGATCTTCAATCGCAAGTCGATCTGGGGGAAGGCGGTCGTCGCCACCTCCAACGACATCGACGCCGCCGGCCTGATGGGCATCAACACCCAGAAGGTGATCACCCTGTCCTATTCGATCAGCGCCATGACGGCGGCCTTCGCGGGCGTGCTCGTGGCGCCCGTCACGCTGACCGGGGCCACGATGGGCTCCGTGCTGGCGCTGAAGGCCTTCGCGGTGGCGATCATCGGCGGCCTCGAATCCGGGCTCGGCGTCATCGTCGGCGGCCTGATCCTCGGTGTCGCGGAGACGCTGACCGGCTTCTACATCTCGACCGGCTACAAGGATGTGCCGGGCCTGATCCTGCTCCTCGTCGTCCTCTCCATTCGCCCCGTCGGCCTGTTCGGCAAGGCGGTCATCAAGAAGGTCTGACCGTGACCGCCCGCGCATCTCTCCCGGCAGCCTGAGCCATGGCGCAGACCCTCGCCCCCGCCGACGCGCCCGTCCCGACCGCCGCGCCGAGCCTGTCCCGCCACGTGGGCGCCCTCGGCGCCGTGCTGCTGGTGGTCTGTCTCGCCGCCTTCCCGCACGTGGTGACGAGTTCGTATTACATCCACCTCGTGGTGGTGATCGCCATTTACGCGATCCTGATCCTCGGGCTCGACATCGTGGTCGGCTATACCGGACAGGTCAGTCTCGGGCATGCCGGCCTGTTCGGGGTCGGCGCCTACGCGGCCGCGGTGCTGTTCCTGCACTTCAAGCTCGGCGTGTGGTGGGGCATCCTCGCCGGGATCGGCGTGACCTCGGCCTTCGGCGTGCTGCTGGCCGTCCCGGCGCTGCGGGTTACCGGTCCCTACCTCGCCATGGTGACGCTGGCCTTCGGCACCATCATTCAGATCTTCATCAACGAGCTGACGCCCCTGACCAACGGCCCCCTCGGCATCACCCTGCCGCCGGCCCGCGTCCTCGACTTCTCGCTCCTCGGCCTCCAGGCCCCGTGGGGCGCAGCCGGGCGCAAGCTCGAATTCTACTACCTCGTCTGCGTCGCGCTGCTGGCCACAATCCTGGTCGTCAACCGGGTGGTGCGCTCTCCCTACGGCCGCGCCTTCGAGGCGCTGCGGGATTCGCCGATCGCCTGCGACTGCATGGGCGTCAGCGTCTACCGCTACAAGGTCTATGCCTTCGTGATCTCGGCAGCCCTTGCCGGTCTCGCCGGTGCGCTGTTCGCGTGGTCGGAGCGCTACGTGGCTCCGAACTCCTACGGCTTCGAGCTGACCGTGCTGTTCCTGCTTGCCGTGACGATGGGCGGGCGCAAATCCCGGGCGGGGCCGATCATCGGGGCCGCGATCGTCGTGATGATGCCCAACGTGCTGGCCGATATCGAGCTGGTGCGGATCATGGCGGGGCTCATCGCCCTTGCCGCCTTGATCGTGGGCGCCCTCGCTTTCCTCCGGCGCCGGGAGGACCGCTTCGCCCTGCTGGTGCCGGTCGGGCTCTGCCTCGCCTTCTTCCCGGCGACCCTGGCGCTCGAATCCGTCACCGATTTCCGCCTGACGGTCTTCGGCCTGATGATCCTGTTCGTGGTGTACTACCTGCCGGACGGGATCGTCGGCTTCGTCCGCGAGAAGATCCCGGCGCTCCGGCCGGCCCACACCGCCGAGGGCAAGAGCCTCCACGCCGAGGGGGCGGCGCTCAGCGTCCAGAGCGGCGGCCGGGGTGCCGACCCGCTGCTCACCGTCGAGCAGGCCCTGATGCAGTTCGGCGGCCTCAAGGCCCTCGCCGGCGTCGACCTCACGGTCCGGCCCGGCACGATCCACGGCCTGATCGGGCCGAACGGTTCCGGCAAGAGCACGATGATGAACGTGCTGACCGGTATCTACCGGCCGACCGGCGGCAGCGTGACCCTGGCCCGCGGCCAGGGCTCGAAGCGCCTCGACGGGCGCACGCCCTCCGAGATCGCGGCGGCCGGCGTGGCGCGCACCTTCCAGAACGTGCAGCTCTTCCGGGAGATGACGGCGCTGGAGAACGTGCTGGTCGGGCTCCATCACAGGTTCCGCGGCACCCTTTTCGACGCGATCCTCGGCACGCCGCGCCGCCGTCGGGAAGAGCGCGAGCAGCGCGCCCGCGCCATGGCGATCCTCGACTTCGTCGGCCTGGGCGCCTTGGCGCAGGTGGAGGCCCGCAACCTGCCCTACGGCAAGCAGCGCCTCCTCGAGATCGGTCGCGCGCTCGCCCTCGATCCTGTCCTGCTCCTCCTCGACGAGCCCGCCGCCGGCCTCACCGCCCCCGACATCGCCGAGCTGACGGCGATCATCCGCAAGATCCGAGACGCCGGCATCACGGTGATCCTCATCGAACACCACATGGACGTGGTCATGGGCCTGTGCGACCGCGTCAGCGTCCTCGATTTCGGCCACAAGATTGCCGAGGGCAGTGCCCGCGAGGTCCAGGCGGACCCGAAGGTGATCGAGGCCTATCTCGGCAGCCCGGTCGCCGACGAGGAGTTGACCCATGCTTGAGGTCACGGGTCTGTCGGCCGGCTACGGTCAGGTCGAGGTGCTGCACGGCCTCGATTTCGCGGTCCCGAAGGGGCAGGTCGTGGCGCTGATCGGCTCGAACGGCGCCGGCAAGACCACCACGATGCGCGCCCTGTCGGGCATGATCCGCCCGCGGGCGGGTTCGATCCGCCTCAACGGGCGCGAGATCGGCGGCCTCGAAAGCCACGACGTCGCCCGGTTCGGCCTCGCGCACTCGCCGGAGGGCCGCCGCGTCTTCCCGACGCTCTCGGTGGAGGACAACCTGACCCTGGGCGCCTTCCCCCGGTTGACGGGCGCGCGGCCGAAGGGCGACGTCGCGGCCGACCGCGAGCGCGCCTTCGAGATGTTCCCCCGTCTGAAGGAGCGGCGTACGCAGCTTGCCGGCACCCTCTCGGGCGGCGAGCAGCAGATGCTCGCGATGGGCCGGGCCCTGATGCTGCGGCCGGAGATCCTCCTGCTGGACGAGCCCTCGATGGGCCTCGCCCCGAAGCTCGTGGAGGAGGTGTTCCGGATCATCCGCCTGCTCAAGGCCGAGCAGGTCACCATGTTGCTCGTTGAGCAGTTCGCCATGGCGGCGCTCGGCGTCGCCGACCACGCCTATGTGCTCGAGAACGGTCGGATCCGCTTCCAGGGCCCGGCGCAGCAGATGCGCAATGATCCGGCCGTCCGGGCGGCCTATCTCGGCGGCAGCCACTGAGGCCGCCGCGAGACCCCCGGTCGCGGAGACCGATCCGTTCCGGGGGCTGACGCTTCGGGCGGGGCGCGATGCCGTTAATCTGGACCGTCGCGTCCTGCGGGCGTCGCCCTCGTGAAGGCCGGCGTGTCCTGCACAGGGCTATGCGGAGCCTGCCCAACGACGACATCCGTGCTCCAGCAGCCCGGCCACGCCTCGCTGTGGGGAATCGGACGCATGTACCGCCGGAGGGCCCCGCCGCTCCGGCTCGCGCCGGCCGACGCGAGCACGAATCAAGCATTGCCGGCCAGGAGATGCATCATGGCTGCCCCTGCGCAGAGCCGGATGAAATGAATTGTCATTGATCATCCCTGCATTCGCGATGTCCGAACGCCGGTAACCTCCTCTGTCGCCCTGTCGTGGGGCTCCGGCAGCCTAGGGTGGCTGCCGATCGGGGAGGGCGGTCTGATGAGACGTCGCGTGTCGGCCCTCCTGATCCTTCCGGCATTCGCCTTTGCCGGCTCCGTGCAGCCAAGTGCGGGGTCGCCGGACGCGCCGGCCACCTTCGTCGAACCGAGGGATGGGCCGCACCGTCATTGCTCCGGCTCCTGTATGAAGACGGGGGCCTTGCAATGGATCTGCCGGCGCGATCAGACCTGTTCCATCGATTGTGCGACGGCACCGCCGAAGATGCATTGTCACGACCCCGAGCTGCCGCGCCGGGCGCGCTGAGGCGAGACAGCGCGGCCTGGTACGACTCAGCCGATGAGGCCTCCGAGGCCGCCGGTGACCAGGCGGGCGTGGCCTGCAGGGATGAGAAGGGGGTCATCCCGATGCCGCCGGGAAACGCGTGGCGACCCGGCATCCGCGTCCTCGCGCAGAGGTCTGAAGCTCGGCTGATTCCCAGGATTGTGGAAGCGCCGGTCGGAGCGGCTTGGTCACGCAGGGCGGCGTTCCCCTGGCGCATCGGGAAGGACGATCTTCGCTGGCGCCCGCGACCTGGCGGGGGCGGCAGGATCGGGAGATGGAGCGGGCGCACCACGCCGAACGGCATCGCCAGATCTCCGGCGCGCGACGACTCTCAAAGGTTGGCGATTGCGCCGCCGGCCAGGCGTCCATGGCTTTGACAACCTCGGCTCGCCATGAGACCGCTCTAGGGTGTTGGATGCACGCGCCTGTCGCGTGCCACGGCCAACACGGTGAACGGGCCTGCCTTCTCTCAGGGCGGCAACTGAAGGGTCGTTCGGCGCGCCGTCATGGCGGCGCATACGCGCGATCGTTCGGGCTCAACCGCGGAAGCAGTCCGCTCGGTCAATCCCTGAGGCCCCGTGAAACAGCGCCACGCCGTGATGCACAGAAGTTCGAACGTGACGATGTGCATCCCAGCCTGCCTGATGGACGGTGGCGCGATGGGCGCGCTCATGCGCGCGCACGACTGGGACGCCTCACCGCTCGGCGATCCCGCGACCTGGCCGCCATCCTTGACGACGCTGACAGGCGTCATGCTCGGTTCGAGGCAGCCGACCTTCGTCATCTGGGGGCCCGAGCGCAGGCTCCTCTACAACGATTCCTTTGCCGGGCTTCTCGGCGCCGCGCATCCGTCCGCGCTCGGTCGCGACTATCTCCAGGTCTGGCACGACCTCGGCGCCGAGCTTGGATCCTTCGTGGACGAGGCCTGCTCCGGTCGCTCCGTTGACACGGCCGCGTTCGAACACGTCGTGAGGTCGCCCGACGGGGGCCGGTTCTCGTTGTCCTACGTGCCCATTCGCGATCCGGCCGGGCGCGTGGATGGCCTGTGGGGCACCTGCACTGAGATCGCGGACCAACGGTTCGTCGAGGGGGAGCGGCAGGAGGCGGATGCGACGCTCCGCGAGAACGAGGAGCGACAATCGTTCCTGCTGGATCTGAGCGACGCGCTTCGGCCGCTGAACACGCCCACCGACATCGTCGAAGTGGCCGCCCGGCGTCTGGGCGAGCGGGTCGGTGCGAGCCGCGTATTCTACGCCGAGATCGCCGGCAGCCTGATGACGGTCGAACGTGAGTACGTCCACGGCGTCGGCTCGATCATCGGCGAGCACTCGCTGGCGGCGTTCGGCCCGGACCTGCTGGCAGCCTACCGCGACGGCGTGGTCGTCGCGGTCGACGACGTGCCCTCGGATCCCCGGTTCACTGTCGAAGCCCGGGCGGGCTTACGGTCACGCCAGGTCGGCGCCTTCGTCGATGTCGTTCTGTTTCGGGGTGACGAATGGGTCGGCCTGCTCGCGGTGCAGAGCGCGACCCCGCGCGCCTGGACGCCAGCGGAAGGCAACCTGATCCGGGAGGTCGGCGAGCGCGTCAAGGCTGCCACCGAGCGGGCCCGTGCCGAAGTGGCGCTGCGCGAGAGCGAGGAGCGTCTGGCGGCGATCTTCTCGGCTGCGTCCGTCGGCCTGTCCGAAGTGGATGCGAGCGGCCGCTATCTTCGGGTCAACACGGAGATGTGCCGCATTCTCGGACGGTCCGCAGACGAGGTTCTCTCGATCGGCGTCGCTGATGTGACCGATCCAGCCTATATCCCGCAGAGCTTGGCGACGATCGCGCAGGCGTTCGAGACCGGGCACAGTTCTGCCCTCGACAAGCTCTATCGTCGTCCCGACGGCACGTCCATCTGGGCGAGCAGCAGCGTCAGACGTCTCGACGATGGGCAGGGCAGGTTCAAGGACCTGCTGGTCGTCACGGCGGATCTCAGCCATCGCCGGGAGGCAGAGCAACGGCTGGCCGAAAGCGAGCGCCGCCTACAGCTTCTCAACGAGACGCTCGAACTTCAGGTCTCGGAGCGCACGGCCGAGCGCAATCTATTGGCCACGATCGTCGAAAGAACCGACATCATGGTGATGGCGTCGGATCTCAACTACAACATCCTGGCCATCAATAAGGCGAATGCGGACGAGTTCGAGCGCATCTATGGCGTACGGCCGAAGGTCGGCGACAACATGCTCGACCTTCTGGCCGATCAGCCTGAACACCAGGCCCAGGTCAAAGCGGGTTGGGGACGCGGGCTGGCCGGCGAGGAGATCACCCTCGTCCAGGAGTTCGGCGATCCCGGACGCGTCCGCCCCGCCTATGAGATCAGTTTCCGCACCCTGCGCGGAGCGGATGGCGAGCGCACGGGCTGCTATCAGTTCGTCATGGACGTGACAAAGCGGTTGCGCGATCAGGCCGAGCTGGTCCTGGCCCAGGAAGCCCTCCGCCAATCCCAAAAGCTGGAGGCGGTCGGCCAGCTTACGGGCGGAGTGGCGCACGACTTCAACAACCTTCTGACCATCATTCGCTCATCCGTCGATTTTTTGCGTCGGCCCGATCTGCCGGAGGTCCGCAAGCGCCGCTACCTCGACGCGGTCTCCGAGACGGTCGACCGGGCCGCCAAGCTGACCGGCCAGCTCCTCGCCTTCGCGCGCCGTCAAGCGCTGAAGCCGGAGGTGTTCAGCGCCGGGCAGCGGGTGAGTGCGATCGCCGACATGCTCGACACGCTGACCGGCGCACGCGTGCAGGTTCTGATCGAGGTGCCGGACACCGCCTGTCATGTACGGGCGGATGTGAGCCAGTTCGAAACGGCCCTGGTCAACATGGCCGTCAACGCCCGCGATGCCATGGACGGTGAAGGCACGCTCATCCTCCGGGTCACCGGGGGGGCGGCGCTGCCGGCTGTTCGCGGCCATGCAGGGTGCGAGAAGCCGTTCGTGGCGGTCTCCCTGACCGACACGGGGACCGGCATTTTGCCGGACCGGATCGAGCGGATCTTCGAGCCCTTCTTCACCACGAAGGAGGTTGGTCGAGGCACGGGTCTCGGGTTGAGCCAAGTCTTCGGTTTCGCCAAGCAGTCGGGCGGCGACGTGGATGTCCGGAGCGTCGTCGGCCGGGGCACCACATTCACGCTCTATCTACCCGAGGTGGCTGCGTCCGATCTGTCGTCCGGTGAGCGCATCCAGGAAATGGGGCTGGCCCCGCTGGGCTCGGGTCAACGCATCCTGGTCGTCGAGGACAATATCGGAGTCGGCCAGTTCGCGACCCAGATCCTGGAGGATCTGGGCTACCGGACGGCATGGGCCGGCAATGCCGAGGAAGCGTTGGACCGGCTGGGTCGCGACGGTGACGGGTTCGATCTGATCTTCTCCGACGTGGTCATGCCGGGCATGGGCGGCGTCGCGCTGGCGCGTGAGCTGCAGCAGCGGTGGCCGGATCTGCCGGTGGTCCTCACGTCGGGGTACAGCCACGTGCTCGCCCAGGAAAGCGACCACGGATTCGCGTTGCTGCACAAACCCTATTCGGCCGAGCAACTCGGGCGCATCCTGCACCAAGTCCTCGGCGTGCGGTCCAAGCTCACGGCCCCGGCGGCCTGACGGCAAACGCGGTCAGGGGGTACGCGCGGTTTTGCGGGGGACCCTCGATGCGCTGCTGGTTGGTCGCTCGCAGGTGGGCCCCACTGAATCCGTAAAGCGGAGGCCAAGCGCCGACGATCATCTTCCCGGCCGGGGCCGCCGCTCAACGCAACGGGGTCACTCTGCGCCGAGAGGAGGAATGCGGGGTGGATGCAGGGCACCGTCCCAGGTCGGCATAGGTCTCACGGCCGCGCGGGCTGCGGCCGAGGGGCCCCGCGGTGTCAGGCCGAGCTTGGTCGGCATTGCTTGTTCTACCGGGCTTCCGCTCCTCAGAGCGCAGGGCTTTTGCGCGGCCGGGACCGGCGATCTGACCATTTGATGAGTGTGCCTGAGAGCGCCGTCACGGATACGGTGTCTATTGGCTGCTCAGAAGGGGCGTTTGCCGGGGAGACCCGACTGCGCCTGCGATTGGCCACGCTCGATTGGCGATGCGTGTTCCCGAGGCGAGAAACAGCTCAGCTTGAGACCATCACCGGGACGCGCAAACACGACTCCATGCGTCCGGTCGGTCCGGCCAACGGGCCAGTCCAATCTCAGTCAAAAGCGGAAACTACGGAGCGGTGACAGGTGGCTGGGGGACCTGGATTCGAACCAGGACTAGAGGAGTCAGAGTCCACCGTTCTACCGTTAAACTATCCCCCAAAGCCTGCAGCCGAGCGCATCCCTACCGGATGGGGCTGGGTGAAACCCGTTCCGTATCGAGCGGCGCCGGGCGTGGGCGGTGAGATAGGCGGAATGCTTCGGAAGGTCAACCGGTTGTTCTCCTGTTGACGCAGCCTCCGCCGCGGCCGTAACCGTAACGCCGCAGACCCGTCCGGAAGGGTGGCCGAGTGGTTTAAGGCAGCGGTCTTGAAAACCGCCGTGGGGGCAACTCCACCGTGGGTTCGAATCCCACCCCTTCCGCCAGCGGGTTTCGGTTGTGGCGGCCAACGCATTCCCCGGGGAGGGGCGGTACCGTCATCGGATCGAGGCGCAGACCGGGATCGAGGGCGTACGAAAAAGCCGCTTCCGGTTGGAATGCGGTCGTCTCCGATCGAGGCGCTGGTTCCGGGGGGCGGCACCGCGCGCGTCGATCTGGCGACAGAGGGCGATGCGTCCGCGCAGGGTCGAGACTTCGACCACGTCCAGACGAGTCGCGCCGGCAAGCTGCAGAAAGGCGGGCGATGATCGGCCTCTTGGCCCCTGTGTGCTTGCCCAGATCGGATGGCTTGGTGCTGCTGCTTTGTGTCAGCAGCAAAATGATCTCGGGAAACGGATTTCGAGCACCGAGCCCGTTGAATTCAAAAATCTATGCGTCGGCCGATCATAGTCTGCGCTGAAACTCAGGCATTGAGACGTCTGTAGACCTCAATCGCGTCGTTGATGTCTTCGTAGACGATTGCCCGCCCGTTCAGCAGCACGATGCCTTGGGTGCACCACTCGCGGAGCTGCTCCATCGAGTGGGAAATCATGATGATGTCGGCATTCTTGCGACGGGCGGAGAAGACTTCGTCACACCGCTTGGAGAAGCGCGCGTCGCCGACCGAGGTGAGCTCGTCGATCAGGTAGGTCTCGAACGGAATTGCCATACTCATGCCGAAGGCGAGCCGTGCGCCCATGCCCGATGAGTAGGTGTAGATCGGCTGCTCCAGATAGCTCCCGAGTTCCGAGAAATCCTCCACGAAATCAAGCACTTTCCGCGGATCCTCGCCGTAGATCCGGGCTACGAACATGACGTTGTCGCGGCCGGTCATCTTGGGATGGAATCCGCCCGCGAAGCCGAGCGGCCACGACACACGCCGGCCTCTATAGACCTTGCCCTTGGTCGGTTCCTCGGTGCCCGCCAGGATCCGCATCGTCGTCGACTTGCCGGCACCGTTGATGCCGAGGATGCCGTAACAGATACCTTGCTTCAGGGTGAAGGATGCCCGGTCCAGGACGATTCGCGGCGCGCCGTTGGCGCGGTAGATTTTCGTGACGTTCTCGAATCGGATCACGGGACTGCTCGTACGGCACAGCGGCCTGATGGTCTTTGGGTCGGAGGTAGAGCACCTGAAGGTGGCCAAAACTGGGAATGACAGCGGTCGGGTCAAGCCGTTGGCGTTCCCCCTGGGGCCGCCCCGATCGACACCGGTCATTCGGATCTGCGCCCGGTGTCTGGGCCGCCCGCTTGGGGACCGCGTGCGGCAGCGTGGGCCGTTCGGATGCCTCCAGAGGACAAAAGGCCCTGGCTCGGCCGGCGCCGAGGCCAGTGCGCCGGAACCTAGCGCGCAGGCCGCCTCAGCCTGCTTCAGCGACTACCCTGCGACGCGGCCCATGGGGGTAGCCGGGGACAGGCGATCGTAATCGCCGCTGGGCCAGGTGGCGATGCGCCGGAATCCGTCTCGCGGCGGAGTCGCGTCCTCCCAGTCTGTCCCGGCAGCGTTCGGCCACGGGGAGAGGATGGCTTTCGCGGCCTGTGGCCCTTTACGCCCGCCGCAGCAGGCTGGGCATCCGCAACTCCGAGGCGCGGCTGCGCGGTGAAGGATGGCGTGATCCGGACAGGCGCGGCTCCACCTGACCGATCTGATCGAGCAGGAGCGGGCGAGCGAAGTAATAGCCCTGCGCGCAGCGGATCTGCGTCGCCCCGAGAAGGTAGGCGACCTCCTCGTAGGTCTCGACGC
Organism: Methylobacterium sp. 391_Methyba4; assembly: GCF_029691625.1. Taxonomy (NCBI): domain Bacteria; kingdom Pseudomonadati; phylum Pseudomonadota; class Alphaproteobacteria; order Hyphomicrobiales; family Methylobacteriaceae; genus Methylobacterium; species Methylobacterium sp. 391_Methyba4. The sequence continues at coordinate 6,548,542 of NZ_CP121475.1, forward strand.
CTTCGGCCACCACCGACATGCCGAGCGCCGCGCCGAGCGACTCGATCGCCTTCAGGACGATCTGGCTGCGCGGTCGCTTGTCGATGTCGGTGATGAAGGAGCGATCGATTTTCAACTCGTCAGCGGTGATGTCCGCCAAGGCCGACAGGGACGAGTAGCCGACGCCGAAATCGTCGATCGAGACCCGCGCTCCGATCGCCCGGATCCGCGGGAGCACGTCTCGCTGAAAGCGGCCCGCCGTGAAGAAGGCCTCCTCGGTCAGCTCCAGGACGAAACGCTCCGCGAGCCCGGTCTCGCCGAGGGAGGCACAGAAGGCGGTCATGAAGGGCACATCGCAGGCTTGCTTCGCGGCGATGTTGAGGCTCACGGTGACGTCCGGGCCAAACACCTCATCGATATCGGGCATCGACCGAACGGTCTCGGCCAGGACCTGGAGCGTGATCTCGTTGATCAGGCCGAGCTCGATGGCGAGGGCGATGAAATCGCCCGGCGCCTGGATCATGCCGAGTTCGTCCCGCCAGCGCAGAAGCACCTCGACGCCGGTGACGGCATGGGTGCGCATGTCGACTTTCGGCTGAAAGGCGCAGCAGAAGCAGCGGTCGCGGATCGCCAGCCGGAGCCGCTGCTCCACAGCCATCCGGGCCGTCGCCGCCTGGCTCATCGCGTCGTCGAATAGGCTGACGCCGCCCTTCAACTCGCCCTTCACCCGGTACATGGCGTTGTCGGCCTGCCGGGCGAGGACCTCATAGGTGTCGCCGTGGTCCGGGAACAGGCTCACGCCGATGGAGGCGGAGGCGAAGATCTCGTGCCCGTCGATGAAGAACGGCTGCTTGAGCCGCTCCGAGATGGCGCGCACGGCTGCCAGCGCGTCGTCCCGATCGAGGACGGGATCGAGCAAGAGCACGAACTCGTCGCCGCCGATGCGGGCCAGCAGGTCGCTCGGGCGCAACGTCGCGCGGATCCGGTCGGACATCTTGCGCAGCAGGGCGTCGCCCGCGGCGTGACTGTAATAGTCGTTGATGTGCTTGAAGTTATCGAGGTCGATGAAGGCCAGGGCGAAACGGTCCCCGGGTCGTGATCCGGCCAGGACTTCGGCGATGCTTTGCTCGAACATCGTCCGGTTGGGAAGCCCGGTCAGGGCGTCGATGAAGGCCTTGGTGATCAGCTCCCGCTGAATCCTGTGATGACGCGTGACATCGGTGACCGTGGTGAGCGTGAAGCTGCCGTGATCCTCCGCGATCGGGTGGGTGCGCACCTCGACGACACGATCGCCGATGGCCTCGACATGCGCGGCCTCCCGAGACGAGCCCGCCGCGGCGGCGAGCGCGTGGACGGCCCTGTCGCCGAGAGCGCGCGCGGCGGCATTGGCCAGGGTGCACCCTCCCTGCTCGTCGAAGACCACGACGCCCACGGGGAGCGTCTGGATCACGGCTTCGAGCAGGGTCTGAGGCGTCGGGGAAGTCGGGGCGCTCATACTCCGCCCTGCTGCCAGAGCGGCGTGGCAGCGTGTGGTCCGGCCTGCGAGACGGTGTCGCCGGCCTCGAGGGGGCGGCGGAGCAGCCGACGATGCACGTGATCGAGCGCTGCGCCCTGAGCCCCCTCCGGACCCGTCTCGCGTCCGAGGCGCACGGCGCCGATCGGATCGTGGTCTTGGCCGCCGACCTTGTTCATGGTCGCGCCCCGCCACCGCTCCACGACGGCACCGATGAAGCCGGCGCCGGCGACCGCCGCGCCGTCCCCCGCCGCGGCGCCGCTCGTGTCGTTGCGCGGCTGGCGGATCGACGGGAGGCGCCGGAACGTCATCCGGACCGGGATCGGAACGCCTTCACCGAAGGCAATGACCTCGCCCGTCCCGAGCGACGGGATGAAGGTGAGCAGGTTGCTGGCGTCCGATACCGCTGCGGCCAGGAAGGCCTGATCGCGCGCGTTCGTCATCCGCATGGCGAACAGGGTGCTGCATTGCGACATGATGGTCGCGTCGAGTTCGGCCGGACGCTGCGTGACCAAGCCGAGATGGACGCCATGTTTCCGGCCCTCGCGGGCGATGCGCGACAGGGCGCGGCGGGTCGGCGTGAAGCCGACGGAGCGATCGGCCGAGGCGAAGCGATGCGCCTCCTCGCACACGAACAGCAGCGGGATCGCGCCCTCGCTCCAGATGCCGAACTCGAACGCCAGCCGGGACAGGACGCAGACGACGGCGTCCACCACCTCGCTCGGCAGGCCGGCGAGCTGCATGATCGTCATCGGCCGCCCATCCGGATCGAGGCGGAACAGGTGCGCCAGGATCTCGCCCATCATGTCGCCGCCGACATTGGCGTTGTCGAACATGAAGCCGTGCCGCGGATCGTTCCGGATCGCCTCGATCCGCGTGATCAGACGGTGATAGTGCATCCGGGAGACGCGATTCTCCAGCCGGCCCATCCGCTCGTCAATGAGGGCAATCAGGTCCTGGAGCACGTAGGGCACGGGCGTGTCGATCGTGTAGCCGCCGGCCTTGCCCAGTGTCCGCTTCACGATCTGCCGGTCGCTCGCCTCCTTGTACTGGGCGTACTTGCTCTTCGCGAGCGGGATGACTTCGGCGAGGATCTCGATCTCCTCGTCCACGGCTGGACGCCCGCCGTAGATCACGTCGGCGATCTCTTCGAGGTTGAACAGCCAGAACGGCAGCTTGAGCGTCCGCGGATTGATCACGCTCGCGCGGTCGCCGAAGCTGGCGGCGTATTCATTGTGTACGTCCAGCAGGAAGATGCGCACTGCCGGCTTGGCGCGCATCACCTCGTCCAAGATGATGGTCACGCCGCTCGACTTGCCGACCCCCGTGGCGCCGAGAACGGCGAAGTGCTTGGAGAGAAGGTCGTCGAGTTTGATGCAGGCGGGGGTTTCGGGGTCTTGGTAGAGCGCCCCGACGGCCGCCGTGTTGGCCACAGACACTTGGTGGACGATTCGCAGTTCGGAGGGGGACAGCAGCTCGACCGTGTCGCCGATCGCCGGGTAGCAGGTCACGCCCCGGCAGAATCCAGGCACCCCGTTCGTCTCGATGATCTGGCCGAGCAGGTCGAGGCTCGCAAAGGCCCCGGGTTCTCGCCCGCGCTCGTGGGCCGAGGCCAACGTCGTGACGATGCCCACGAGGATGGCCCCGCCCGCACGGATCCGGACCAGATTGCCGACCGTGACCCGCACGCTCGGTCGCCCGTTCCGGAGCCCGAGCTCAAGATGAACTTTCGACCCCTCGATGGAAGTCACAGACCCCATCTGCGACGCGGACTCGTCGTCCCGGAACGTCCCGTCGCCGCTCAGCATCATCCGCGCCCTGCTCTGAAACAGAATCGACACGATACTGCAGGGTGGTCATTAAAGTTCTGACAAAGGAATTCGCGCAAAAGCGTAATGCTTAACCGATGCTTTTTGTCTCAGTATTATCGCCCAGGTTGCGTGCGTCCTGTGCATCGGCTCGGGATACGGGCGGCCGCCACCCTTCGCGATCTCGGTGTCTCAGGGATTCCGGGTATTGGACGCAGCCTGAAAGCGGGCCACCTCACCGAGAGTACAGAATCGGACGGTGCGGTCGATCGCGGATGTCGGGCGCGCAGCTAGGCGGCCTGCCCGTCGCCGAAATGCTCACGCATCCAGCACTCGCCGGAAATGCGGGCTCCGTTCCGCGTTACGAAGGCGTAGGGCGACTTTTCGACGACCGTGCCGCCGTGGCTGCGGATGATCCATCGGAAGCACCGGGGATCGTCCCTGCACGGGACGATTTCGACCGTATGGGAGTGCATTGTTTCGATCGACATAGAGCAGTAACGCCGCAGCGCAGCAATCCGCTCCATGCGACGATCGCGGAGGGTTACTGAACCGTGCGGGCCCGCACGCGATTTGCGCCGTCTTGCCGCGTCAGACCATATCGCGCCGCGATCCGGGCCGAACCCGTCGACCGGATGCTACACCGGCACCGAGCAACAGGAAGTCTGCATGCCGATCAAGGCCATCAATGACCGCAAGAAGCTGTCCAGCGATTTCAACGAGGCCAATGACGCCTTCATCGACGAGGTGCTGAACGCGCTCCAGGGCGGACGCATTCCCCTCGATCTCGCCCGCGCCTATCTCGCGCATCCCGTGGCAATGATGCACACCGACGGGGCGCAGGCCGTCGCCAACTACTTCGAGCGCATGCTGGCCCAGCGACCGAATATCGACTGGACGCCGGGGAGTTGATGACGGTGTCGCTGAGTCGAGGAGAGGATGCGCGGATGACCATCGAAGAGATCGAGGAGCTGAACCGGGCCCGCGCCGCGCTGGCGCGTCAGCGGAATGCCATCGCCCGGCGCCTGGGCGGTCTCGACGTGGCGCCGATCTCTATGGCGGAGGATCTGACCCGGACGCTGCTGGCCATCGAAGCCGTGGATCGGGCCCTGGTCGATGCGGGCCAGCCCCATATGGACATCGGCCCCAGGCCGGAGGCCTAACCGACTCCGGCGCGTCAGCCCTCGCGGAGCCTTGCGCCGAACTCCCGGGCGGGCGTACAGGCTCGGGTGCTCTGAGGAGACCTGACGATGTCCGACCGCCTGCCCGGCTTCAACACGCTGGCGATCCATGCGGGCGCCGCCCCCGACGCCGCCACGGGCGCGCGCGCCACGCCGATCTACCAGACCACCAGCTTCGTGTTCGACGATGTCGATCACGCCGCGTCGCTGTTCGGGCTCCAGGCCTTCGGCAACATCTACACGCGGATCACCAACCCGACGAACGCCGTGCTGGAGGAGCGCATCGCGGCCCTCGAAGGCGGGACCGCCGCCCTGGCGGTCGCCTCCGGCCACGCGGCCGAGTTCCTGACCATGCACGCCCTGATGCAGCCGGGCGACGAGTTCGTGGCCTCGAACAAGCTCTACGGCGGGTCGATCAACCAGTTCAATCACTCGTACAAGAACTTCGGTTGGTCGGTGGCCTGGGCCGACAACGACGATCCCGCCTCCTTCGAGGCGGCGATCACGCCGCGCACCAAGGCGATCTTCTGCGAATCCATCGCCAATCCCGGCGGCGTCATCACCGACATCGCGGCGCTGTCGCAGATCGCCAAGAAGCACAACATCCCGCTCGTCGTCGACAACACCATGGCGACGCCGTACCTGATCCGGCCCTTCGAGCACGGCGCCGACATCGTCGTCCATTCGGCGACGAAGTTCCTCGGCGGCCACGGCAATTCGATCGGCGGCCTGATCGTCGACGGCGGCTCGTTCCAATGGGCGGGCGACGCGCGCTACCCGATGATGAGCCAGCCGCGGCCGGAATATTCCGGCATGGTGCTGGCCGAGACCTTCGGCAATTTCGGCTTCGCCATCGCCTGCCGGGTGCTGGGCCTGCGCGACCTCGGTCCGGCGCTCTCGCCGTTCAACGCCTTCCTGATCCTCAACGGCATCGAGACCCTGCCGCTGCGCATGCAGCGCCATTCCGACAACGCGCTGACGGTGGCCACCCATTTGTCCAAGCACGAGGCCGTGTCCTGGGTGAGCTACCCGGGGCTGGAGACCGATCGTTACCATGCGCTGGCCAAGCGCTACACGCCGAAGGGCGCCGGTGCCGTGTTCACCTTCGGTCTGAAGGGCGGCTACGAGGCGGGCGTGAAGCTGGTCTCGAACCTCCAGCTGTTCTCGCACCTCGCCAATATCGGCGACACCCGGTCGCTGATCATCCATCCGGCCTCGACCACGCACCGCCAGCTCACCGACGCGCAGAAGACCGCCGCCGGGGCGGGGCCGGAAGTGGTGCGCCTGTCGATCGGCTTGGAAGATCCGGCGGACCTGATCGACGATCTCGACGCCGCGCTCGAGGGCTGACACGGTCCCGCGCCACGAGCCGGCTCCGCCGTCGTCGCGCGCGCGGCGCGGCGACCGAGGGCAGCGGGCACTGGGTCAGCGTCGCACGGCTGGTTTGCTTCGCGACGCTCGCAAAGGCGGGGACGCCACGTTGCCGGCCGCCGCGCTCTGGCGCGACGGCCCGTGGGACGCTCAGAACGCGTCCGCCGCCAGCGCCATCGTGCTGTCCGCACCGGCCTTGATGCGGGCCAGGCGCAGGGCAGTCTCCGGCAGCATCCGCTCCATGTAGAACCGGCCGCTCGTCAGCTTCGACTCCCAGCGCGGGGAGGGCGCCTCGGCATGCTTGGCCTGGGCGGCCTTGGCGATCCGCGCCCACATGTAGCCCAGGGCCACGAGGCCGAAGAGGTGCATGAAGTCGGTTGCGCCGGCCCCGGCATTGTCGGGCTTGGCGAAGGCGTTCTGCATCAGCCACATCACCGCGCCCTGGAGATCGTTCAGCCCGGCCTGGAGCGGCTGGGTGAACGGCGCCATCGCGGGATCCTCGCCGTGGTCCTTCAGGAAGGTCTGGACCTCGCCCAGGAAGGTCATCATCGCCCGGCCGCCATCCTTCGGCAGCTTGCGGCCGATCAGGTCCATCGCCTGGATGCCGTTGGCGCCCTCGTAGATCATGGCGATGCGGGCATCGCGCACGAACTGCGACATGCCCCATTCCTCGATGTAGCCGTGGCCGCCGAGCAGCTGCTGCGCCTCGACCGCATTGGCGAAGCCGCGATCGGTGAACACGCCCTTCACCACCGGCGTCATGAGGCCGAGATAATCGTCGGCCGCCTGCCGCTCCTGGGCATCCTCGGAACGGTGCAGGATGTCGGCCTGGAGCGCCGTCCAGAGCATGAGGGCGCGGGCCGCTTCATTGAACGCGCGGATCTGCATCAGCGTGCGGCGCACGTCCGGATGGACGATGATCGGGTCGGCGGCTTTGTCGGGCGCCTTCGCGCCGGTCAGCGCCCGGCCCTGGAGGCGATCCTTCGCGTAGGCGGCGGCGTTCTGGTAGGCGACCTCGGACTGCCCGAGCCCCTGGACGCCCACGGCGAGCCGCGCCTCGTTCATCATCACGAACATGGCGTTGAGGCCGCGGTTCTCCTGGCCCACGAGCCAGCCGGTCGCGCCGTCGTAGTTCATCACGCAGGTGGCGTTGCCGTGGATGCCCATCTTGTGCTCGAGGGAGCCGCAGGACACGCCGTTGCGCGCGCCGAGGGAGCCGTCGGCGTTCACCAGAACCTTCGGCACCACGAAGAGCGAGATGCCCTTGGTGCCGGCGGGGGCCCCCTCGATCCGGGCGAGGACGAGGTGGACGATGTTCTCGGCGAGGTCGTGCTCGCCGGCCGAGATGAAGATCTTGGTGCCGGTGATGCTGTAGGCGCCGTCGCCGTTCGGCACGGCCTTGGTCTTGAGCAGCCCGAGATCCGTGCCGCAATGCGGCTCGGTCAGGTTCATGGTGCCGGTCCAGGCCCCTTCGACCATCCTCGGCAGGTACAGCGCCTTCTGCTCCTCCGTGCCGTGGACCAGCAGCGCCGCCATCGCGCCCTGCGTCAGACCGGGATACATGCCGAAGGCGAGGTTCGCGCCCGAGGCGAATTCCTGGATCGCGGTGTTCAGCGTGTGCGGCAGGCCCTGGCCGCCATAGGCTTCGGGCACCGAAAGTCCCATCCAGCCGCCGCTCGCATAGGTGTCGTAAGCGGCCTTGAAGCCCGTCGGCGTGCGTACCGTGCCGTCGGCGTCCCGGCGACAGCCCTCAAGATCGCCTGTCCGGTTGATCGGAGCCAGGACCTCCTCGGCGAGCTTCGCGCCCTCGCGCAGGACGGCCTCGATCACATCGGGTGAGGCATCGGCGAAGCCGGCCAGGTTGTCCCGGGCATGAAAACCGAGCACATCGGTGAGCAGGAACAGCGTGTCCTCAACCGGAGCGCGATACTGCGGCATCTCTGGCTTCCCCCGTCTGGTGCAGGCCCCTCGAGACGGCCCGCTGCCTTGGCCGCATGTAACCGCCCCGCCGCCTCCGGAGCAACGGCTCGACCCCGTCGCCGCCGGACCGGCGCACCCGGCCCACGCCGCCGGTCGCTCGCGACGATTACCGGGGCCCGGTGAACCTTAACCTCGTGTTTACCAAGAAAGTTAATGGTCGCCTCGAACGATCCGACGCGTGTGTTCGTGGATACCGAATTCCGGTCCGCCCTGCGCAGAGGAAACGGACGCCGACCGCTGCCGACGACAGGCCACCGATGACCCGCAACGCGATGCCGCAGCTCGACAGTTTCGATCCCGAGGTGCTCGACGCGGCGCGCGACGTGGCGGCGCGGGCGGGCGTGCCGCTCGAGACCTGGATCGCCTCAGTGGTGCCGCAGCAGCAATCGGCCGCTCCGGGAAACCGGCGGCACCGGCGCCGCCACCGCGCCGAGCAGGTCGGTTCCGGTGCCGTCCGGCCCGATGCCGCGCCGGATCGATCCGCCCCGGCCGCTCCGGACGGCGAGAACCCGGAGCCCCGCGCCGACGCCTACGGCCAGGGCATCGCCGCCTTGATGGATCGCCTGGACGGGCTCGACCGGGCCCTCGACCATGAGCGGCGTGCCGCCCAGGAAGCAGAGGCGCGGCGCCTCGCGGAGATCGAAGCCCGCATCGAGCGGGCCCTCAAGGCGGCCCCCGTCCAGCAGGTGACCGAACGGCTCGGCGATATCGAGCGGCGCATGTCCCAGCTCGGCGAGCAGGTCGCCACCACGCGCCAGCCCGGCCGCCGCGCGCGCCCCGCCGCCGCGGACATCCGCAATGCGGTCCAGGACATCCGGCAACGGCAGCGCGAGCTCGCCGAGACCGCCGGGCCGGGGGCCGCGATGTCCGCGACCGATGGCGGCGTCGTCGCCAGCATGCGCATGGACCTCGCGCGCCGGCTGGAAGCCCGGATCGAGGAAGGTGTCGCCCCGTCGACCGCCCTGATCGAGCTTCAGGAGGAGACCACACGCCTGCGCGAGGCGATCAACCAGCTGGCGACGAGCCGGGATATCGGCGCCCTGGAGCAGGCTGTCATCACCCTGGCCAGCGGCATCGAGCGGGCCCAGGCAGGAACCGATCTCACCGCCATCGCGGTGCCGATCGAGCAGGTCCGGGCGCAGGTCGAGCGCCTCGCCGAAGAGGTGGCCGAGAACGTCCACAGCCGCGTCGCGGAGGATGTCCGCCGCCTGGCCGAGCGCCTCGATTCCGCGGCGGCGACCGGCGCGGCCGATCCGGATGGTCGCACCCTCGCCGGCCTGTTTGCCGAGCTTGAGGAGATTCGCCGGCAGATCGGTGCCCTGGCGGGTCCGGAGCGGATACAGGGTCTCGCGCAGAGCCTTCAGGCGCTGAGCGCGCAGATTGCGCAGTTGCAAAGCCTGAGCGCCGGTCCGGACCTGCGCCCGATCCTGGAGGAGATCCGCAGCGACGTGAAGATCGCCGCGCCGGCCGCGCTGGCGGAGCAGATCCAGGCGCTTGCGGAGAAGGTCGACCTCCTCTGCGCCCGGGACGATTGGTCCGAGCGGACCGGTGAGACCGCCGCCCGTCCGGACGGGATGGCGTCGATCCACGCCATGCTGCGCAGCCTCGCCGACAAGGTCGATCAGGTCGGCGCCCGGGCCGAGCACGAAGGGCTCGACGCCCTGGAGCGGCAGGTCGTCTCTCTGGCGGGGCGCCTCGACGCGCCGCTGAGCGTCGATCCGGCGCTGGCCGGCCTCGAGCGCACCATGGGCGACTTGCTCCGGCAGGTGACGGCTCTCCGGGACTCCGCCCCGACCGAGGCCGTGGTGGAGCGCGCCGCGCGCAACGCCGTGGCCCAGACCCTCCAGGGTTCCGGTCTCGGCACAGCCGAGTCCGGGGAGATCGGCCTCCTCCGCGCCAGCTTGGCCGATATGCAGGCCCGGCAGGTCGCGTCCGATCAGCGGCTCGGCGCCACCCTCGATGGCGTCCAATCGGCCCTTGAGCGCCTTCTCGTCCGGCTCGGCCCGGCCGAGTCCGTCCCGCCGCGGGTCCCGTCCCTCGACGAGCGCCTGATGTCGTCGACGAGCGCGGAGGCGACCCTCGCGCCCGTCGAGGCGCGCGCGAAGACACGGCGGGACGGCATCGAGGCGTCCCGCCTCGCCGACGACCTGCTCGAGCCCGGCAGCGGCCGTCCGCCGCGCGAGCCGCGCTCGCCCAGAGAGCCGTCGGCCCGCCGGCCGATGCAGGAGCGGATCGGCGACGCGGCCGCCGCGCGGATCGCGGCCGACGCAACCTCCGAGACCGACATCAAGACCAGCTTCATCGCCGCGGCGCGACGGGCCGCCCAGGCCGCGCAAGCGGAGCTGGTCGCGGAAGCGCCCGTGGAGCGCCGGGAGACCCGGGGCGAGCGGGCCGCGCTGCTGCCCAGCGCGACGACGGGGCGGCTCGCGCGGCTGCGCGCCGAGATCGATCGCCGCCGCCGCCCGCTCCTGCTCGGGCTCGCCGCCATCGTGCTGGCGCTGGGCGCGCTCCAGGCGATCACCATGCGCAGCGCGGATGAGCCGCAAACGCCCGCCCCGGCGAGCCAGATCGCGCCGTCACGCGGGGATGCCGCCGACATCCAGAAGAAGGCTCCGGACGCCGCCAAGGAGACGCTGGACGCGAAGCCGGCCGTGGCCGATCCGACCACGACCCAGTCGCTGCCGAATCCCGCTCCCGCGGAGACGCACTCCACCGCCAAGCCGGCGGTGCCGCAGGTCTCCGGCATGAACGCCCTGCAGGCCGATCTCGGCAACCTGCCGCCGGCGCTGGCCAAGGTGAAGCTCGCCGCCCTCGAGGGCGACGGCACGGCCATCTGGGACCTCGCCACCCGGGAGGCCGACGGCCGCGGCATGCCGCGCGATCTGTCGGTCGCGGCAAAGCTCTACGAGAAGTTGGCCTCGGCCGGCTACGCCCCCGCCCAGTACAAGCTCGCCGGCCATTACGAGAAGGGGTCCGGCGTCGTCCGCGATCTCGACAAGGCGAAGCTCTGGTACGGCCGTGCCGCCGAGCAGGGTCATGCCCGCTCCATGCACAATCTGGCGGTGCTCTATGCGGAGAACCCGGTCGCCAACGGGAAGCCGGACTTCGCATCCGCGGCCTCGTGGTTCCGCCAGGGAGCCGAATTCGGCGTCCGCGACAGCCAGTACAATCTCGGCGTTCTCTATGCCCGCGGCCTCGGCCTGACGCAGGATCTTATCCAATCCTACGCGTGGTTCTCGGCCGCGGCGAGCCAGGGCGACGACGATGCCGGCAAGAAGCGCGACGACGTGGCCAACAAGCTGAGTCCCTCCGATCTCGCCAGCGCGAAGAGCCTCGCGGCCAACTTCAAGCCGCGAAAGATTGACGCGGCGGTGAACGAGCCGCCGGCGTCGAAGGCCCCCGCCAGCCCGCCGATGTCGCTGCTCGGGGCGCCTTTGCCCAGCGCGGTGCCGTCCACGGCCTCGCCCCGCCGGGGCTGACGGCTTTCCTGAAGCCGGCGCCGCAGCCGCGCCGACCTTGACCGCCGTGCCGCGATGCGGGAACGCTCCGGCGGGGCGGCATCGACCGCGGTCGGATCGCGCGGGTCGCCAACCCTAGCCGATGCCCGGAGGATGGATGGCGCACCGGAACTCTGTCCCGCTGAGCGCCATCGTCCTCGGCATTGCCGGCCTCATTCCCTTCCTGGGATTTGCGGCCCTCGCGGTCTCCGGTACCGATGGCGGCCTGAGCAGCATCGGCCTGTCGCCGCGCACCATCCTCTCGGCCTACGGTGCGGTGATCGCCTCGTTCCTGGGCGGGATCCGCTGGGGCGCGGCCGCGGCGCGCAATGCCGGCAACGGCGACTATCTCGTGGCCATCGTGCCGTCCCTGGTGGCCTGGGCGGCAATGGCGGCGCCTGCACCCTGGGATCTGCGGATCCTCGGCGCCCTGGTGCTCGCCTGGGGGCTGATCGATCAGGATCTGCCCCGCCGCGGCCTCGTTCCGCTCTGGCTCGGCCGGATGCGCCTCGTCCTCTCGGGGGTTGCCGGGGCCGCGCTCCTCGTGGCGGCATGAGGCAGGCGGGGACACCGCGAGACGGGCGGCGCGCGCCGTCAGGTCTCGCGTGTCATCTCGCGCAGGAGCTTCAGGACCGCGTCGCGGCGTGCCGGTGACTTGATCGCCCGGAACAAGGCGGCGGCCTCGGCGGATTGCTCGTCAATCTGATCCTGCTCTGTCGCTGCGAGCCGGTCGTTCTGCAGGAAATAGGTCGGGCAGACGTTCAGCGTGACTGCGATCCGTTCCAGAAGCCAGCGCGTCGTCGGCGGGGTCACGTCGTCTGTCATCCCGTTGAAACTCGCGTTCTGCCCGCTGGACCGATTCAAACGGCAGAGCTTTCCACCGCCACCCTAGCCTTTCAGCGTCGGCGATGCCATCCTCAGGTTGCGCTCGATGTATCATTTGTCGCAATGCGTGCACCAACGTTGAGATCGGGCATGCCGCATTCGAAGCACCTGGACAGGACCTTCAGCGTGTTGCGCGATCTGGAGCGGGCTGCGGCGCCCGACGAGATCGCGCGATTGCTGGTCGACGCCTTCACCCGCTACGGGGTGTCGTACGTGATGGCCGGGATCGTTCCGACGCCTGGCCTGCCGGCGCGGCGGCATGCCGGATTCGTCCTCACGAGCACCATGCCGGAGGGGTGGGCACGCCGGTACGTGACGCGGGGCTACGCGCTCCATGATCCCACGGTCCGGCGGCTCTGCACCAGCGCGACGCCCTTCGACTGGAGCACCGTGCCGCCGGACACGCCGATTGCGAGCCGCATCATGAACGAGGCCGGCGATTTCGGTATCCGCGCAGGCATCACGATCCCGTTCGTGACCCTCGATGGCGAGCCGGGCGGGATCAGCGTGTCCGGGGAGCGGATCGAGATCGATCCGGCCGAGCGCGTCGCGGTCAATCTGGTGGCGACCTACGCGGTCGGCCAACTCCTGCTGATGAACAGCCGCCCCTCCGCGCAGGCGCCGGCGCGCCTCTCGCCGCGGGAGCGCGAGACCCTCCAATGGGCGGCCGAGGGCAAGACCGATGTCGAGATCGGTATGGTCATGGGCATCACGGCAGCCGGGGTCGACTACCATCTGCGCTCGGCGCGGGCGAAGCTCGATACCGTCAACCGCGCCCACACCGTGGCGCAGGCGCTGCGTGCCGGCCTGATCACGTAGGGCCGGCACGGTCGGCTCCGGAGCGCGCGCGAGCGCGGCCCGCTCGGGCCCGGCAAGGTCTGGACCGGTGGGCCCTCACGCACGCAAACCCTACGGTTTCTCGTAGTACCCAGGTCTTCGCGAAACGAAGAAAACCCACGTCAATCCAACGTGAGGTTACTTCGTGATCCATATCGTCACCCCCGCCAACGCGCATCGCTACGCCGATGCGATGGAGCAGGCCTGGCGCCTGCGCCACGACATCTTCGTGGCAGAGAAAGGCTGGACCGAACTCGCCCGCCCGGATGGCCGGGAGATCGACCAGTTCGACACGCCGCATGCGGTCCACTTCCTCGCCATGGAGGGCGACGCCGTCATCGGCTACAGCCGGCTGCTGCCGACAACGCGCCCGCATCTTCTGTCCGATGTCCTGCCTCAGCTCTGCGAGGTCGAGCGGCCGGTCGGCCCGCAGATCTGGGAATGGACCCGCCAGGGCGTGGCGCGCTCGCACCGCGCGAAGGGCCGTGTGGTCAACCCGGTCTCGATCGCGCTGCTCACCGGCATCGTCGAATGGGGGCTCGCCCACGGGGTCAACAGCCTGCTGCTGCAGATGCCGACCCTCTACATGATCCACGTGATCCAGCTGCATTTCCGCCCGCAGCCCCTTGGCCTGCCGGTTCAGATCGCCGGCGAGGAGATCATGGCGGCCACAGCCCGGTTCGATGCCCGAACCCTCGCCAAGCTGCGCGCGGTCCGCGGCGACAGTAACTCGGTCCTGGTCTCCGAACCCGCTTACCTGGTGGCTTGAGGATGATGTTCGACAGCAAGGATGTGGCCCTGGACGCGCTCGCCGCACAGTGCCTGCGGGTGCGCGAACTCGTCGACACGGTCGGAGACCCGCTGATGCGGGCCGTCATCGACCTCCTGCTTCTCGAGGTCGCCCGGGCCCTGGCCGAGACCAGCCCGCAGGAGCGCGCAGGCGGGGCGTGAAGCGGTCGCCGGCGGACCGCCCACACGAAACGGCGGGCGTCCCTGAGGACGCCCGCCGCTCTTCGTCCGGAGTTTAGGCGCCCATCGCCGTCTTCAGGTTCTGGTCGACCTTGTCGAGGAAGCCCGTGGTCGAGAGCCACTTCTGATCGGGGCCGACCAGGAGCGCGAGGTCCTTGGTCATGTGACCCGCCTCGACCGTGTCGACGCAGACCTTCTCCAGGGTCGCGGAGAACTTAGCGAGATCGTCGTTGCCGTCGAGCTTGGCCCGGTGCGACAGGCCCCGGGTCCAGGCGAAGATCGACGCGATCGAGTTGGTCGAGGTCTCGCGGCCCTTCTGGTGCTCGCGATAGTGGCGGGTGACGGTGCCGTGGGCGGCCTCGGCCTCCACGGTCTGGCCGTCCGGCGTCATCAGCACCGAGGTCATCAGGCCGAGGGAGCCGAAGCCCTGCGCGGCCGTATCGGACTGCACGTCGCCGTCGTAGTTCTTGCAGGCCCAGACGTAGCCGCCCGACCACTTGAGGCAGGAGGCGACCATGTCGTCGATCAGGCGGTGCTCGTAGGTGAGGCCGAGCGCCTTGAACTTCGCCTCGAACTCCTCCTCGTAGACCTTCTGGAACAGGTCCTTGAACCGGCCGTCATAGACCTTGAGAATGGTGTTCTTGGTCGAGAGGTAGACCGGGTACTTGCGCGCCAGGCCGTAGTTCATCGAAGCGCGGGCGAAGTCGATGATCGACTGGTCGAGGTTGTACATCGACATGGCGACGCCGGCGTCGGGGAACTTGAACACCTCCTTCTCGATGACCGTGCCGTCATCGCCCTCGAACTTGATGGTCAGGCGGCCCTTGCCGGGCACCTTGAAGTCGGTGGCACGGTACTGGTCGCCGTAGGCGTGGCGGCCGATCACGAAGGGCTGGGTCCAGCCGGGGACGAGGCGCGGCACGTTCTTGCAGATGATCGGCTCGCGGAAGATCACGCCGCCGAGGATGTTGCGGATCGTGCCGTTGGGCGACCGCCACATCTCCTTGAGGTTGAACTCCTTCACGCGGGCCTCGTCCGGCGTGATGGTGGCGCATTTCACGCCGACGCCGTGGCGCTTGATCGCCTCGGCGGCGTCGACCGTGACCTTGTCGTTGGTGGCGTCGCGGTGCTCGACGCCGAGGTCGTAGTATTCGAGATCGACATCGAGATAGGGGTGGATCAGCTTGTTCTTGATCTCGGCCCAGATGATCCGGGTCATCTCGTCGCCGTCGAGCTCGACGACGGGGTTCGCTACCTTGATCTTCGCCATGGACCGATGCCTTCCCGCGTTGTCCCCGCGCACGGCATGCAAGGGCCGTGCGGTCGTCGACCCGAGTGCCCTGTGGGGCGCCCCAGGCCGGAATCGCCCCGCGACATAGCGCGGGCCACCCGGCGACGGAAGGCGCGCACTGTCATCCGGCCGGCTTCGTCACCCGACCCTCGACGGCGCGGGGCTGCCCGTGTCAGACGGCCCGCATGACGAGCCGAGACGTGCCGGGCGACGCCCCGAGGAAGGTCACCGAACTCCCGCCGGGGATCGCCCCGGCCGTGATCCTGGTGGAGCCGCAGCTCGCCGAGAATATCGGCATGACGGCGCGCGCCATGGCGAATTTCGGCCTGTCGGAGCTGCGCCTCGTCAATCCGAAGAACGGCTGGCCCAAGAAGGGGGTGCGCGAGGCGGCCTCCGGTGCGACGCACGTCCTGGACCGGGCGACGATCTTCGGCAGCGTCGCCGAAGCCATCGCCGATTGCCGGTACGTGCTGGCGACCACGGCGCGGGAGCGCGGGCAGATGAAGCGGGTCTTCGCCCCCGAGGAGGCCATGGGCGAACTCGTGGCGCGGGAAGGGCAGCGCACCGCGGTGATGTTCGGCCGCGAGCGGGTCGGGCTCACAAACGACGAGGTGTCGCTCGCCGACGCGATCATCACCTTCCCGGTCTCACCGGATTTTCCGTCGCTCAACCTCGCGCAGGCGGTGCTGCTGGTCGGCTACACGTGGCGGCAGGCGAGCGGCCGGGCCCGGCTGCCCTTCTCGGGCGAGCTTCTCTCGCCGCCGGCGACCCGCGAGGCGCTGGTCGCGCTGTTCGGAAGCCTCGAGGCCGCGCTCGACGCGGCGGGCTTCTATCCGCCGGAGAAGAAGGAGATCATCGCCCGCAACATGCGCGACATGCTCCACCGCATGAGCCTGACCGAGCAGGATGTGCGGACGTTTCGCGGTGCCCTGCGGGCCCTGACCCGCAAGGGAGTCTGATCAGCCGGAGGCCGACTTCATCTCTGGAGGCTTGCCGCCGCCGAAGCATCGGCCGACCGCCTCCCAGAACGCCGCCTGCTCCTCGGGGGTGCATTGCGCCATGCGCGCCTCGACCTTGGCGCGGCCGGCCACCGCATCGGGCGTCGCGGCCACCTCGGACTCGCTCGGGTTTCTCGCCTCGGCCATGGGCAATCCTCCGTTGCAGAACGAAAGCTCAGCTGGGCCGTGCGGTTCCGTTCCGCGGCGCAATCGGGCATGGAGTCGGCGGTTCGCGGAGCGGCTGCGCGGCAGCGGGACGAGGGCGGGGTATCGGGTGCGGCTCAGCGTGGACAATCTGGCCTGCCGCCGCTCCGGCCGCCGCATCTTCTCCAACCTGTCCTTCGCCCTCGGACCCGGCGATGCCCTGGCGATCACCGGGCGGAACGGTGCGGGCAAATCGAGCCTGCTCGCCATCCTGTCGGGCCGGTTGCGGGCCGATGCCGGGCGGATCGCCGTCGCCGAGGTCGGGGAAGCGAGCCTGCCCGAATGCCTGCATGCCGTCGGCCATCGCGACGGATTGAAGAGTGCCCTCACGGCGGGCGAGAACCTCCTGTTCGCGCAACGGCTCCTGGGTGCGCCGCGCCTGGATCCGCGCGACGCGCTGGAGCGGCTCGGCCTCGGTCACGCCCACGATCTGCCGGTGGCCTATCTCTCCGCGGGACAGCGGCGGCGTGTGGCCCTGGCGCGGCTCCTCGTCTGCGCCCGGCCGCTCTGGCTCCTGGACGAGCCCACCGCAGCCCTCGATACGGCCTCGCAGGCGGTGCTCGCCGAACTGATGGAAGGACATCGGGCCGGGGGTGGCCTCGTGATCGCCGCCACCCACCAATCCCTCGGCCTCGCCGGCGCGGCGGAACTGCGCATCGAGGCTTCCGCCGCGGCGCCCTTGGCCGACGTCCCCGAGGATTGGGCATGATCCGCGCGGTCCTCGCCCTCATCGCCCGCGACCTGCGCCTCGCCGGCCGGGTCGGCGGCTCCGGTGCCCTGTCGCTGGTCTTCTTCCTGATGATCGTCGCCCTGGTGCCCTTCGCGCTCGGGCCGGACCTGAACCTACTGTCGCGGATCGGTCCCGCGATCCTGTGGCTGGCCGCGGTGCTGTCGACCCTGATCGGCCTCGACCGCCTGTTCCAGGCCGACGAGGAGGACGGTTCCCTCGACCTGATGACCGCCGCGCCGGTGCCCCTCGAACTGGTGGTGCTCGCCAAGGTGACGGCCCATTGGCTGACCACCGGCCTGCCGCTCGCGCTCGCCGCGCCGCTGTTCGGTCTGCTGGTGGCCCTCGACGGTACCGCCATGAGCGCTTCCGCGCTGACGCTGCTCGCCGGCACGCCGGCTCTCAGCTTCATCGGCGCGGTGGGCGCCGCGCTTACGGCCTCGATCCGGCGGGGCGGACTGATCCTCGCCGTGCTGGTTCTGCCGCTGATGATCCCGACGCTGATCTTCGGCGTCTCGGCCGCGCAGGCGGCGAGCGGGGGGACGGTGCCGTTCCTCGTGCCGCTGGCCGTGCTCGGAGCACTGACGTTGATCGCTGCCGTGGTCGGAACGCTGGCGGCGGCGGCGGCGCTGCGTTGGCCGGAATAGCCGAAGCTCTCTTGCGCAACGCGGCCAGCACTCATCGTTGCGCAAGCAGTGCCGGCTTCTTCGTTCCGATGTCTTCGGTCGGGCCGGTCGAATGCTGTCCGGGTCCTCGGCTGTGGCCGAAGCCGGCGACCGGATTTGGCTCCGGGCGCGTTGACGCGCGGCGCCCCCCTCACTATAGAAGCCGCTTCGCCGAGAGGCCGCGCTTTCGCGCGCGCTGCGTCTCGGCCATCGCCAGACAACCTGACGCGACGACCGATTTCCGGCCAAGCCGGCCCGTCGGCATCGCCCGACGAGAAACACGAGGACTTACATGGCCAACACAGCTTCGGCCAAGAAGATGACCCGCAAGATCGCCAAGCGCACGGCGATCAACCGCTCGCGCCGCTCGCGCATGCGGACCTTCGTCCGCAAGGTCGAGGAGGCCATCGCCACCGGCAACCAGCAGGACGCGCTCGCCGCCCTCCGCGCTGCCGAGCCCGAGATGATGCGCGCCGCCCAGCACGGCATCGTTCACAAGAACAACGCCTCGCGGAAGGTCTCGCGCCTCGCCGCCCGCGTGAAGGCGCTGGCCGCCTAACACCCACGCACCACCGAGACGGTTTCAAGCCCGGCCTTCGCGCCGGGCTTTTTCGTGCGCGCTGTCCGGGCGCGATGGCTCGATGCCGGCTGCGTGCGCCCGCCGAAACCGTTAACCCTATCCAAGAATCAACGCGATTGCAGAGTCCGGAAACGGCGTGTAGCTTAACAGAAACTGACACCGGGCAAGCAAAACACGACGATTTCGGGACTCAAGCGAATCAATCTGATTCGCCAAGACTCTAGCGCCCGTGTTCAGCCGTGCCGGGAACACTTCCGAATGGGAATCCACGCCGTCCCCACAAGTCCCACTGTTAAAGGAACCGTAGGTAATTGTTGATAGGCTCTCCCAATCGGCAAAAGTTCCTCGCGGTGGGGTTGACTCCGTCCAGGGGACTCTGTCCCGCCGGTTCTTGCGGGACGCTGAGGGCGTAAATCGTGCGTACGCGCGGACTGCGGACTTCCGCGGGCCGCGTCGGGAGAGCCAGTG